>NZ_CP108476.1 GCF_036226465.1 Kitasatospora sp. NBC_01250
GGTACTGCGGCTCCGCCTCGACATGCAGCTCACCCTCGGAGTCGTAGAGCCCGCCCGGCAGCCCCTTGCACGTCCAGCACGGCGGCTGCTTCGCGGGCGACGCGGTTGTCCGGCACGACCAGGTGTGCCCGGAGCCGTTGGATCATCGGTCTGGGATCTCTTCTGTGATCCAGGCATCGGGTACGAGTGCCTTGCCGTTGCTGCGCCGCCACCGGTCCCGGACCGCGCTGCGGAACGGCTCGTCGTCGAGGTCGGCATGCTCCATCACGATGACCTGGAGGGCCCCGTCGAGGGCGTCGATGGTCCGTTGGACGGTCTGGTAGAAGTTCAGCAGCGAGGCACGGTCCTGTCCCACGAGGACGCTGTCGTCGGTGGCGTCTTCAGGGAAGTACACCTGGGAAGGCTGATCGAGGATGAGGAAGCGGGGCACTGGGTTGTCCTGCTCGCAGAACCACTCGTGCAGGCTGAGCAGCGTGGCAACGTGGTAGCCCATCCAGTTCTCACCACCGCCCATGTCGGACAGGCGTTCCGGCCCGCGGCGGGTGTCGGCCACCACAGTCAGTGCACGCGGGTCCAGACGGATGGGCGACTCACTGTGCTCCAGTTCCAGTGCTACTGCCTTGTCCTTGATCTTTTGGTTGATCAGGGAGATGTAGCTGCTGAGCCGGTCGTCGCGTGCACCCACGCCGATCTCGTCTTCGAGTTCGGCAATCTTTTCGGTGAGCTCGTCGCGGCGGTCGACGATCTGGGGAACGTGGATGTGGCGGGCCGCAGTCTCCAGGAAGAGGCTGATGCGGCCTTGGACGATGGCCGCGCGCCGGGAGGTCTCCGGGTGGTCTTGGACGACGCGCTGGCCGGCGGTGAGGGTGTCCAGATGGTCCTGATTGCGAGCCAGGGCCTCGCGGAGCTCCTGCAGGGTGCGTTCTTCGGCTGCGATGAGGGCGTTGATCTCGGGGGTGTCATTGCCGATGACGGTCATCTCGGCATCCAGGCGTGCGAGGTCGCTGGTCATGACCTCAACGGCTTGACCGATGTGGGGGGTGGGGTTGTCGCACACTGGGCACCGCCTCTGGCCATCGCCAGCAGGGCCGAGCAGGCCGAGGGTGGCAAGGCGGGCGTGCTGCTCGGTGGCTTGGCCCAGGAAGTCGTCGTTCTCCTGGACGGCCCGCTTGAGGTTGGTGATCCCGGCACGGGTCCGGGTGAACTGTGCGCGAAGCGCACGGCGCCCCTCTATCAGCACGGCGACCGGATCGTCTCCTGTCTCTGGAAGGTGACCAGGTGCGGTGACGTCCGCAGCACGGCGTAGATGGTCGAGGGCAGTCTCAGTTGTCATCTGCTCCGTGGGCACTGGTTCCAGCAGGCCGGCCTCAACGGCTTCGGTCAACAGGGCCAGCGCCTGACCGGAAGCGACTGACAGGCTGTGGACCGCGGCGAGCTGAGTCTCCATGTCGGCCAGTTCCCGGCGCAGCAGCCGCAGTCGGTGCTCGCGCAGGGCCTGCGCGGGGTCCATGGCGCCGAGGAAATAAGGGATCATCGCCCGGATAGTGGCAGGGCGGAAGTCCTGGCCTTGAGAGTGGAAGAGCAGGTCGGGGTTGGCGATCTCGTTCTGCTTTTGCAGGCAGAAGAAGAGGGCGTGGCGGATGGAGGGTGGGATCGGGCTGCTGCTGCGTACGGCGGGGATCCGGGTGGCGCGGTCGATGCCGGCGAACTCTGACAGCAGGCCCTTGGCGATATCAAGCGGAGTGGAGAACTTGATCTGCGCGTACGGAAGGGGCTGATCGCCGAGAGCCTGGACAGTCACGCAGAGGTTGGCCGTCGTGGCGGCCTTCCCGGTGGGGGCGGGGCGGGCGACAAACAACTGCTGCCGGTCCTTGACCAGGGTGACGGCAAAGACGTGGACGAAGTTGCGCAGCGCCGCGCCCTTGATGACGTAGTCGGTGCTGGCAAGGCAGTAGTCGACGATATTGAGCAGGGCGCTCTTACCTCGCCTTGAGTCGCCGGTGATGATGTTGAGCTTGCCGGTCTCAAGGGGGACGGTGCGGATGTGGCCGTCGTTGTTATAGATCGAGATGGCACTGATCTGGAAGGTCACGGCCGGACTCCTAGCAGGGTCATGACGGTGCTGAAGCTGCCGGTGCTGGGTAGCCAGCGGCCCAGCATGTGGGATGCCTTCTGGATGGCGACGACCTCCGGCGTGCTGCCGGTGGGCGCCGTGGGCAGCGCCTTGGGGCGCACGCTGAGATGCCCGTCGTCTCCGTATTCCAGAAGGCGGTTCTGCAGCGCCAGCAGGAGACCGGGCCGGACCACTGCGGCGAGCGCGGTGGCGTTCTGGGCCATGGCCGCCTTGACGGACTTGTTCTCCTCCAACCAGCGGGTCAGGCCGCTCCCGATGGTCTTCGGTAGAAGCTGGCGGATGGAGGGCTGAAGCGCCATGACCGAGGACAACACGGCCACTGCGGGCGGGCATGACCTGCCGTACTGCACTTGGTGGCCCTGAACCGCCCGGGCGGTGAGCACTGCGGTGAACGCCGGGTTGTACAGGGCCCGCTCCTCGCGGCTGAACTCTGCGAAGTCCGTCATCTGTGCGACACCGCCGCCGGCTCCAGTACGGCAATGAGCCGGGCGAGGAAGTCGATGTGCCAGCCGATGCGCAGGTCATCGGCGAGGATGTGGAAGGAGCCCTTGGAGACGAACGGCTCGTCGCAGTCGGGGCGGATGGGACGTCGTGCTTCCTTCGTCACCCACCGGTAGACCTCCTTGGCCGCGGCCACCTTCTCGGTCTCCGCCGCATTGGGGCCGAGGTTGCCCTCCATGTCAGCGAACAGGTCCTCCCATTCCTCGACGAGTCGGCGCTCGTAGCGGCCGATCTCCCCGGTGAGCAGCAGGTTGTCGTGGGACCAGCGGGAGCGTTGGGTGAAGGCGCGGATGTAGTCGCGCACCGCGATCCTGACCTGGGCGCCGCCTGCGTTGATCAGCCCCAGCTGGCGGACGAAGGTCATGTCCGTGTACTCGGAGGGGTCCGGTTCGAGGGTGGCGATGTCCTCGTCGATCGGAAGGTTTCCTGGGCGGAACTGGTCACGCAAATCGGTGAAGACCTGGTCGAACTCCTCGCCAGTGACCGCGTCCATGTCCTCGGTGCGCAGTTGCCGAATGGTGCGCTGGTAGAACCAACCCTCCAGGCGTTCCAGGAACGGCCCGGCGTAGCGGTGGCCGACCGCCGGCACGACCCTCTCCAGAAGCAGGGCCTCCATGGCGTCCACGTCGGGGGCATTGCCGATGACCTGCACCCGGGCGAGCATGGCGCGCCGCTGCTCGGCGCCGAGCTTGTCGAACTCCTCGTACGCCTTCTTGTTGTCCTTACTGATGGAGGTCTTCCTGGCCGCCTCCAGCGCCTGCAGGGCCTGCTCCTCGTTCCTGACTCCTGAGGCTGCAGGCTGCAGCATGAAGCCAGCGGAGCCGGGCGACAGCTCGGCAGTCGTCAGCAGCAGCAGGTCAGTCTCCTCCAGTTCCACAAGCTCGGTGGTGACCGCATATGCCCAGATCCGCAGCGTCTTCCACAGGTCCGTGCTGGCGTCCGACATCTTGGTGCCCGGGGCGCGGTGTTTGAGCTGGTAATAGACCCGGCCGCCTTCGGTGACCTCCTCGACATCGTCGCCGGCTTCGATCGCGATCCCCCACTCAAGTCCTCGGACATGACGTTCGAGGCAGGCATGGAGCGCCTTGCGCAGCTGGTAGACATAGCCGACTGCGGAGGCCGATGCCTCGAAGGGCGCCGTCTTGTCTGCCATGTGACCCCCGTGTTCAGCAGCGTCTACTTCGGGTGGCGACGATCTTTTCACAGGAGGCACATCTCCCGTCACCCTCAGGACAAGCTCTTCGTGATCACCTCCAACGACTCGCCGCCAATCGAGCCGCGCATCGGCGGCGAGTCGAGGATCGGACGGCCCAGGTCTCGGTCGGCGGGCGCGGGCCGGCTGCTGTACAGGGCCAGCTCCAGCCGATCGGGGGCGGCGGCGGGGTCGGGGCGGGTGGTGTCGGTCATCGCGCGGTGCCTCCGGAAGTCGGGAACGAGGTGCGACGGCCGTCCCGGCCTGGGTGGGCCGGGACGGCGGGATCTTGCGGGAAGGGTCAGCCGGTGACGGTCTCGGCGTGCCGGGTGAGCGCGTCCAGGAGCGCGGCCTGGTGGTCGGTCAGCTTGCCTTCGGTGCGGGCCTTGTCCTGCTTGCGCAGCCACGTGCCGGGGCGGAACGCGGTGTCGTCGCCGAGGCCGGTGCGGTTCACCGGGCCGTCCAGGGTGCCGCCGGCGGCGAGGTAGGCGAGCAGGCGGCGGTAGGAGCGGTTCCAGTCCGGCTCCAGGCGCCACAGCTCGTCCAGGGCGTCGAGCTTCGCGACCTGGTCGGTGGTGAGGTTGTCGGCCTTGCGCTGGCGGCGCATCCACGCGCCCACCGCGTAGTCGTCCAGCTTCGCGGTCGCCGGGATCGCCAGGTGGCCGTGCTGGTGGTGGAACGCGGCGGCGTAGGCGGCCCCGCGTTCCCAGGCGTTGGCGTTCTTCGACCAGATCATGCCGAGGGCGTCCAGCTCGCTGATCCGGGCGGCGTCGAGCAGGCCCTGGCCGTGGAGGTGGCGTTGGCGGGTGAGCCAGGAGATCAGCTCGGCGTGCTTGGTCTTGTCGGTGGGGTCGAGGTGGCCGTGCTGGAGGTGGAAGATGGCGGCGACGGCGTGCATGCGCTGCCACTCGACCGCGCGCGGGTTGAACGCGCGCAGCTTGACGGTCTGGAGGATCCGGGCGGCGTGCTGGCGGGCGTTGATCCGCAGCCACTCGATCGGCGACTCCACCGGAGCTGGCGGCTGCTCCCCCTCGCCGCCGGGCTCGCCGGCCTCGCTCTCGGCCGGCTTGGCCGCCGTGGTGTGGGCGGTGCCCTGGGAGCGGCTGGCGCGCAGTTCGGTGATCCGGCCGACCACCCGGGCGTCGTGCGCGGCCAGGGCGCGCAGGACCCGCCAGATCGTCCGGAAGCTGCTGGCCTCGATCTCGGCGTCGGCCTCGGCCTTCACGGCCTCTGCGGCGTCGTGGACCTCGGCCGGGTCGGCGGCCGCCGTGTCGTCGCCGACCTCCGGCGTCGGCAGGTACACCGGGATGATGACCCAGGACACCTTGCCCTGCTGGTAGGACTGGCGCAGCGCCCTCCCGACGGCCTGGACGATGTCGATCACGCTCGACTTCGGGTCCGCGAAGCACACCGCATCCACGGCTCGGACGTCGATTCCTTCTGACAGGAGGCGAGCGTTGCAGATGATGCAGCACTCCTCGCCGTCGTCGCCGGTGGAGGCCTTGAAGGTGGCGAACGCGGCCCGGCGGTCCTTGAGCCGGTCGGTGCCGGCCACCGCGAGGGCGGTCAGCCGCTCCGGGCGCTCCGCGTCGGGCAGCAACTCGGAGGCCCCCAGCAGGGTGCTCGCGAACTCGCGGGCTGCCGTGACCCGGGAGTGGAAGGTGATGACGCGGCGCAGGTCGAGGTCGGCGATCGCGCGCAGGACCGCGATCTGCAGGGCCAGGCGCAGGAGTTCCTCGTTGCTGCGCTGGGAGCGCAGGTCGGCGACGGCCGGCAGGTTCAGCAGCTCGCGCAGGTCCTCGTCCGTCACCACCGGCACGAGCACCCGGTAGTCGGCGAGGTAGCCGTGCTCGATGCCCTGGCTGAGGGTCCAGCTGAAACAGGTCTTGCCGTAGATCGTCTCGTCGTCCATGGAGCAGAGGACGGGCAGCGCCTGGCCATCGGCGTCGGCGAGGTCGGCCAGGCCGTCCTTCGCCCGCCGGTCGTCCGCGATCCGCGGGGTCGCGGTGAAGTACAACCGGCGCTTCGCCGGGACCTTGGCGTCGTCGTGGACCGCCGCCCACGCCTTCCCCTCGGCGCCCGCCGTACGGTGGGCCTCGTCGATGATCACGAGGTCCCACCGGGCCAAACCCCAGCCCTGGTGGGCCTGGACGATGCGCTCCAGCGAGGCGTAGGTGGCGTAGACGGTGACCGGCTGGTCGTCCGGGGCGCCGTTGACGAGGTCGGTGATCCGGACGGCCTGCGTGGTCACCTTGGCGTGGATCCGGCCGCCGGCTTCCGCGCTCTCCAGCGCCTCCTCCCGCGAGCACGCCGCGACCGCCAGGCCCCGACGCCCGCCGCGCAGCGACCAGGCCTCGGCGGTCTGCTCCAGCAGCTCGATCGTCGGCACCAGCACCAGCACCCGGCCCCGAGCGGCCAGACGTCGGGCGCAGCCGGCCGCGATGAGGGTCTTGCCGGATCCGGTCGCCGCGACGACGGTTGCGCGGCCGCCGTCCTTCACCTCGCGCACCGCGGCCGCCACCGCGTCCTTCTGGAACCAGTGCAGCGGCAGCGGGTTCACCGCGGTAGTGCCGGACGGCTGCGCCGGGACCGGCTGAGCGGCTCCGGCGCGGAACGCGACCGGCACGCCGGCCTCAGTGACGGTGGTGGTCTCCACGACGGTGCTTCTCCTTCGCAGGCTGAGACGGCGGGGCCGGTGCGGGCGGGGCTGTGGGAGGGTCGGGGCGGGCGGCCTCTCCCCGGGACCAGGTCATGGATGGGAAGAGGCCGACCTGTGACTGAGCACTTCAGATGGCCAGTTGAGCAGCCGTTTCAGCGGGCTTGTCTCCCCATGCGGCTCACCACCGCCCGAAGGCACTCCCGGCCGGCTCTCACGCTCGCGTCCCGCACACCCGCGGCATTGCCGGACGCCGAGAGGCTCTGAAGTCGCTGCTCCTCGGCTCTAAACCCGGCACCCGCGATGTTCTGGTCCAGCATGCCCATCGCGGTGAGCGCCGCGTGGCCGCACGACAGCGCATGGTCGGCGCTCCCGGAGCCGTTGGCCAGCAGGGCGTACCGCAGGACCAGGCACGCGAAGAACGTGTAGGTGCCGACGATGTCGGTGATGCCGTCCTCGGTGAGCTGCAGCTCGGGGAACCCCTCCAGCAGGCGTGCCCGGTCGGCGGCGTCGGACAGCGGCCGGTCAGTCCCCCAGAGGTCGAGCACGGACTCCGTAAAGAGCTCCACGTCGGCTTCCCGGCCCGCCTCACCCGTGCGCAGACCGAGGAACAGCGGAGCCATCCGCTCGGCGCAGGCCGCGACATACAGGCGGACCGCCTCGTCTCCCCCGGTCTGAAGTTCCTCCACGACGTCCTCTTCGACCAGCGTCTTCACACGCCGTCCTCTCTGCGGGCCGTTTGCTCAACTGGCCAGTTCAACTTCTCACCGGCCGACTGAAACGCTCAGTCACAGCCGACCAGACCTACTGCTGGTCCTCGGGGATCCAACCCCTCACCTCCAGGTAGGCAATGTCGGCGTCCTCGACCGCGCGGCCGGTCTCCACCAGCCACTCCCGCATAGCCTCGGTCACGTCGCCGTGGTGGTCCGCGACCCGCTGGGACCACTCGGCGGCTTCGAATCCGCCGGTCGAGGCGGAGCCGTAAGTGCGCTCCTCCGTGCCGTCCGCGCGCGGGATGAACCCACGCCGGATACCGCCAGAGTCCTTCTCCGACCCGGCGCTGTAGACGTACTGATCGGCCTTCATCCGGACGGTGAAGGCGAGGCGGCCGCCGGCCTGGCCGGTCTCGTGCACCACCGGGGCGAGGTGGGAGGCGCCGGACTTGATGGCCTGCTTTCCCGCGCGGCCGGCCATCGACCCGCCCGCCTCGCCGACCGTGTCCTTGCCCCGCACCCGCACCTTCTGCCCGGTCTTGGTGCGGCGCCGGGCGGTGTTGGCCTCGGCGATCCCGGACAGGGCCTCCTCGTCGCGCTCGCCACCGCGCACCGCACGGACCAGCTGGCGCAGCGCGTTGACCATGCTCGCGCCCTTGCCCTTGGTGAAGAACTGGGAGACCAGGGAGGCGTCGCGGCCGAGCATCTTGGCGACCTGGCGCTTGGTGTAACCCTGGTCGATCAGCTCCTGCGTCAGCCTCGCGGCCTCGTTGGGGTTGTTCGGATCGGCCGGGCTCACTGGTCAGCTCCCTTCTCAACGGCGGCGGCGAGTTCGGCGCGGCCCAGGCCACGCAGCTTGAGGTACTGCTCCTGGCTGACCGGGTGCTCCACCGGGCCTGTCAGGTGGCCCTTGAGGAGGTAGTCGCCCGGCTCCCCTCGGTACGGCCACGGCTGGCGCTCCGTCAGGGCGATGCCGTCCGTGCCGAAGTAGACGACCGTGCCAGGCTTGGCGTGCAGTGCCCCGGCGTAGCCGATGACCTCCTTGCCCTGGCGGTACCGCATGTCCAGCAGCGCCGCCCGCGCCCCCGACCACACGTAGGCCGCCCACTCGGGGTGCGCGTACGGGTCGCGGGAGAAGCCGGCCTGCCGCTGCCAGGTCACCACCTCGCTGTCCTGGCCGAGGATCTCCACCCCGGCGGGGAGCGCCTCGCCGACCGGGGTGGTGCCGGAGACCAGGCGCGGGCGCTGCGCGAAGCCGCCCAGGCCGAACAGCAGCACCGAACGCACCGCCCGGGAGGCGAGGTAGGCCGCCTGCCGCTGCCGCTCGTCGCCGTGCAGCTTCGACAGGTTCGTGAGGTCCGCCCACGCCGACTTGAGGCGCTTGCCCCACTCGTCCAGCGGCTTGCCGTCCTCGAACAGCAGGCCGCCCAGGATCTCGACCTTCCACGGCATCAGGTGGTTCGACAGGGCGAGGTGAACCTCCGCGCCGCCCGCCCAGGTGGTGAAGGTGGTGCCCGGCTCCGAGGGGTAGACCCAGGCGCGGTCCCCGGTCACCGGGGCGGGCAGCAGGCCGACGTGGTCCCAGCCCTGAGGGACCGTCACCTTGACGTTCCAGTGCGAGCAAGACATCAGCGCCTTGACCTGCTCCTGCTCGGTCATCGCGGCGAACCCGGCCGCGGTGATCCGGCGCGGGGTGCCGACCGGGGACTTCCAGAGGTGCTTGGCGTAGGCGAAGGTGCGGTCGTACTCGACCAGCGCGGGCAGCTGCTCCGGCACGCGCGGGGGCAGGATCAGCTCGGTACGGCCCTGGCCGCCGGTCGCGTGCAGCAGCCCCCGCAGCTCCTCGGACAGCACCGGATAGCCACCCGCCCACTTGCCCGTGGTCGGGATCGTACGTGACCACAGGTCCCGGCCCGTCTGCGACGGCGAGCCCATCAGCACCGCGTCGTCCCAGTGCCGGCGCAGCGCCTGCCACAGCAGCGTGAGCGCCTGACGGCACGTCACCACGTCCGCGCCGTCCGGGTCGAACCACTCCCCCATCGACCGGATCTCGGTGCTGCCGCTGTCCGGGGCGGCGGCGGGGGCGTAGCGGCCGACCGGCTGGCGCTGGTGGACGAAGTGTCCGGCCAGCTTGTCCCGGCCGGAGCCGACGGCGGTGGTCCACCGCTCGGACTGCGTGTTCAGCCAGGCGGCGACCGCGTCCTTGAGCGTGGAGTAGCGCTCGGCGCCGTCGTGCCAGGGGGCGCCGGCCGTGATGTAGACCCGCTCCGTACCCGGCGCGGCGTGCAGGACCGCGTCCAGGATCTCGCCCGGGGTGCGAGCGCCGAGGTCCACCCGGATGACCTGGTCGCGCACCGCGAGCGTCCCGGCCGCCGCGTCCAGGAACACCGTGGCGCGGGCCTGCTGCGTGAAGTTGGGGCGCTTGGACACCAGACCGGTCGCCACGGCCTCGAACCGGGCACCGGCCGGGCCTTCGGAGAGGGTGGGCAGCTCACGCGGCCCGGCCTCGACCACCGGACGCGGCGCGGCCGCGACCGGAGTGACCGCATGCTGCCCAGTAGCGCCCGGGATCGACGCAGTGGTGCGGTCCGAGGCGGCTTGTACGCCGGGTTCTGTCTCCCCGGGGGCCGATGTGGCCGACCCTGCCTGCAGCACGGCGGACTGCTCGGCGCCGGCCTGGTCCTCAACCTCGGTCGGCGCCTCGGTCACCGGGGCGGCCGGAGCCGGCTGCTCGAGTACGGGGGCCGGGCGGGTCAGCGCCGGGGCGACCGCGACGGCGGGCCCGGCGACCGGCTCGGCCACGGACGCCGGGGCGGGCGCAGCGACGGCGGCGGCCTGGTCGTCGGTCTTGGCGGCGCGGACGGCGGCCGGGGTCGGGTCCAGCAGCGGCGCGATCCGCACCACGTCACCCACCGACAACCCGGAGGCCTTCGCGATGGCCGACGCCCCGGCGCCCTCGTACCCCGCCAGGCCGGCAACCCGTCGCGCACGCTGGGCGGTGAGCTTGTCCAACTCCTTCTGCGCAGCCGCGACCGTCTTCTCGGCGACCGTGATCTCGGTGCGCAGCTCGCGCAGACCGGCGAGCTCGGCGGTGTACGTCTTACGGTCCATCAGCGGGTCACTCCCCCTCGGTGGCGGGCTGGTCGGTGGTCGGGCGGGTGGGGACGTAGGCGATCGGGCCGCCCGAGACCGACGGCAGGCGCTTGCCGAGCAGCAGGCCCGCCAAACGGGCGTCCTCGGGGTCGGCCGGGTCGGCTGCGTTCGCGGGAGCGGCGAGGTCGGTCAGGTAGCCGGCCAGGCGCGCCTTCGGGAAGCGGAAGCGGGCCGCGGTGCCGATGGTGCCGTCGGCCTCCCACTCGGCCAGGCCGGTCAGCACCGCGACCACGAACCCGGCCACCGTCACCGGCAGCACGTCGCCGGCCGCGACCCGGGCCGGGTCGCACCGCCACCAGCCCGACAGCGCGGCCAGCAGCTGCACCTGGTCCAGGCCGGTGCCGAAGCCGATCCACTCCCGGTCCACCTCGTCCACCCTGGCGGGGGCGTCCGAGCGCAGCACCGCCACCTCGGCCGTGCCAAACGCGGTCAGGTCGGCGGCAGACCGGGCTTGCAGCTGCTGGAGGGCAGCGAGCGGGAACACCTGCCGGCCAGTCTCTCGCACGCCCGGGACCACGCCGGTGGCCAGCAACTTCTTCACCGTCGGGATCGAACACCCCAACGCCGCCCCGGCCTGACCCGTCGTCACGAACACACCCACAACCTCCACGCCTCTCCATCTAACTTAAAACGCTATGGCACTCGACTCTACGCCTCCCGGCCGACGCTGCTGGCGCTGAAGCCGCCTCACAGCGACAGCAGGTCGGACGCCGGGCTGGCTCAGCTCTCCAGCACGATCAGGCTCTGCTGGTCCAGGTTCAGTTCGACAGTCCCGCCACCCTGCGCCCGGAGCTTCGCCCAGGCTGCATAGCCGGTGAGGATGGCGCGCTCCCAGTCCGCAGCCCGGCAGGCGCCGGCTTCGAGGTGAGCGGTCATCTGGCTGATGGTGGTGAGCAGTTCCTGATCGACGTGCTGGACGTCTTTGAAATAGCCGTGCCGGGCGGCGTAAGAGAAGACGAGGGCCGAGATTCCTTCTTCGATGGCGATGGCGCGGCCGCCGTCTTCGGCCTCGTCGGTTTCGGGGCGGCTTCGGCGCTTGCAGCCGAGGAGAAATCGGGTGACAGGGGACCAGCCAAGGACGGCTGCGTGCGCGAGGTGGAAGGCGTCGTGGAATCGGTAGTCGTCCTCGATGCGGGAGGCGCTGGTGAGCGGGTCGCCTGCAGGGGTGCCGTCGGCGCGGGTGAGGACGATGACGGTGCGGCCGTCGGCGTTAGGGGTGGGGGTGAAGGTGAGGGTGGTCTTGCGGGGGAGCTGCTCGTGGTCGGGGTAGCCGTCGTCGAAGGCGGTCCGCTCACCGGCAGGGGTGGGGCGCCAACGGTCCTTGGTCTTCTCCAGGCTGGCTGCGGCGATGTCCTCCAGTGAGAGGTCGAATCGGTGGGCGAGGGTTGCGATGTACCAGAGGACATCGCCGAGTTCTTCGCGGAGTTGCTGCTTGCCCGGCTCGAAGGCGGTGCCGTCGCGCAGGCGCTTCTTGTAGACGGTGGCGAAGGAGCCGACTTCGCCGACAAGGCCGAGCAGCGGGATCAGGACCGGGTCCGTTCCGGGCGTCGCGGCTTGGAGGGTCTTGACGGCGGCTTGCTGGTAGCGCTGGAAGTCCACGCCTCTCTCCTTCTGTCTGATCTTGTGACAGGCCTGTCGGAATCCCCGACACTGTCGTAGAATAGGACATGGGCGTCGGGAATTCAGACGATTGGGGAAGAGCGCTGGACACGAACCGGCCCACGGTCGACGACATCGTCACCGTGATCATCGAGTTCCTCGCGGAACTGGAGCAGCAGGATGCAGAGGAGGTCCGGGCCGAGCTGGAGAAGGCCGGCACGGACCTCCCGGTGGACTCCATCCTGATCGTCGAAATCCTCACCCGTGTCGAAGGGCACTACGGCATCGGCATCCCGGCCGACGCCGAAGCCGCCCGGGCGACCCGGTCGGTCCATGCCTTCGCCGACGCAGTACTGGAAGCCATCATCGAAAGGCAGCAGTCATGACTCCACCGTCATCGGAGCTCCGCTCCCGCGACCCGGAGCTGGAAAGGCTCGGCGAGCGGCTCAAGAGCACCCGCGACTACCTGGGCATGTCCCAGCAGTTCGTCTCCGACAGCACCGGCATCCCCCGCTCCGCCATCAGCGACATCGAGCGCGGCGGACGCCGGGTCGACAGCCTGGAACTCAAGAAGCTCGCGCGCCTGTACCGGCGGCCGGTCTCCTACTTCCTCGCGGAAGAGGACGACGCCGACATCGGCGAGCACGTCCTCGCCGGCCTTCCCCGTGCCCTGTCCGGACTCACCAACGGCGACAAGCAGGCGGTTCTCGACTTCGCCGAGTACCTCCGGTTCCGCCGCGCTGCGGACGCGGAGAACGCCGAGGCCGCATCCCCGGAGCCGGGGCAGCCGCCGCAGTGAACTGGGACGTCGCACACCGGATCGCGAGCATCGCGGCCACGCAGGCCCACCGTGACCTTGCAGTGGACCGGGAGGACTACGTTCACGTCCATGCCGCGCTGCGGACCGCCGGCCTGATCGGGATGGCGCAGCCGATGCCCAGGCTCTTCGGTCTCTACATGGACGAGGACGACGACGGGCCGGCAGTCCTGCTGAACGCGGACCTGGATGTGATCACACAGCGGCATACCGCAGCGCACGAGCTGGGGCATCACCGGCTCGGGCACCGCAGCGCGGCGGACGACAACCTGGACCCGTCCGCTCGCTGGGGAGACCGGAGCTGGCCCGATCACGAGAAGGTCGCCGAGGCCTTCGCGGCGTGGTTCCTGATGCCTCGCCCGGCGGTGCTGCGGGCGGTGAAGCAGGTCGCGGGCGGTGCCGGCCCGAGCCGACCGGAGCATGTCTATCTGGTCGCCCGGGCGCTCGGGACGTCGTACGCGGGGACGGTGCGGCACCTGGCCCGGCTTCGCCTGCTCACACACGAACAGGCCGACCGCTGGCACGGGATAGCGCCCTCAGCTCTGAAGAGCTCGCTGTGCGGCGGGCGGAACGTGCCCTCTGGTTCCCACGTCCACGCCGTCGGCACCCCCTGCCACGGTCGCCGGGTCTACGCAGACACAGGCGACCTCCTGGTGCTGCTGATGCCCGGCGCCCACTTCGATCCGCCCCCGCCCGGGCTGGCCCTCTGGACCGGTGGTGCACCGGGAGACGGCCAGGGCAAAGGCCTCCCCCACAAGTGGCAGACCCTTCAGGTGACGGAGGACCTCGACGGTTCGGCAACGGTGACCGTCAACATCGCCGACAGTGACGACCCCTTCGGCCTGGCCGTCACCCGCCAGTCCCCGCGCACCGGGTCGGACGACATCTGGCCGACCTAACCTGCACCGCTCCCGGCACCAGACCCGTAAGGAGCACCATGCACACGTTCACCGTGGAAGAGCCCGATGTCACGAGCGCCTGGATCGCGGCGTGCAGGGCACTTGACCGCAAAGACAACACGGCACGCACCGGCTACCACACGGTGGTGAGGATCAGCGACGCCACCAAGGACGACCTGCGGTTCCGCGAAGACCTCGACCGCGTCCGCCTCGGCAAAGGCCATCACCCCACTGAGACGGTGGCGAGCACCATCTTCCCCGCCGCACTGGCCGACCGCTGCAAGAGCCACGACGAACTGGCCAGCCGCTACCGGAAGCTGTACGAAGCGGCCCGGCGGTTCCCAGGCAACAATCGCGGCACCTACTTCGGCCGCCTGGTCGACTACCCGGGCGCCAAGGGCAGCCGCATCGACCAGATCGGGAAAGTGATCGACCGGCTCACTCAGCAGAGCTCCAAGGCGGGTGCCATGACCGCAGCCTACGAGACCGACATCGCCCACCCCGACGACACCGTCACCACCGGCGCACTCGTGCACGCCCCCGACCACGACAACTCCCTACGCGGCTTCCCCTGCCTGAGCCACTGCTCGTTCCAGCTCGACCGGAACGGCGTCCTGCACTGCGCCGCCTTCTACCGCAGTCACTTCATGTTCGAACGCGCCTACGGCAACTACCTGGGTCTCGGCAGGCTCACCCAGTACGTCGCCCGGCAGGCGGGCCTGCGGCCCGGCGTCCTCACGGTCATCGCCGGCTACGCCCAGCTCGACGGTCCCATCACCCAGATCAGGCCTCTCCTGACGGGTGCGCAGCCGCTGATCACCGCATAGACGCCCCCAGGCCCCTGGAATGTCCCTCAGCGCGGCGCAAGCGGACCGGCCGGCGGCGGCACGGTCCCGTTCAGCCCCCACTTGGGCGGGAACCATGCCGTCATCGGTGCTGCGTCGCTGCGGTAGACCTGCTTGATCCGGCTGCGCCCGCTGATCCCCTGGACTTCCGGATGGGCCACCCGGGCGTACTTGTCCACCTCGCAGAAGAGGTTCTGGCAGTCGATCAGTTGCAACGGCCGGCCCTTCAAACCGCCGAACACCAGGCCCAGACGGGCGAAATGCTCGTCCTGGCTCCGGGCCATGTACCGGATGACCTCGGACTCGATGCCGTCCGCAGACCGTCCGAAGCACTTGCGGATCCCGTCCCGCGCCCCAGGCCCCGGCACCACGAAGTCCATCTCCGAGAACGGCATCTGCTCCGCGTAGTTCAGGTCGATCAAGTACTGGTACGCCAGGAAGGGGCCGATCGCGGGGAAGCCGAGCAGCACCTCGTATGCGTCACGCATCGTCGGCGCGGCCAGCACACGCTCCGGAGCCGACCTGCTCATCATCAACTCCAGCAACCGCAGATGGTTGCGGTGCTTGCGCCCCTCCCCCAGCTGAGGGGGCGGCACGATATACGCCGCCGAGTACAGCCGCTCGCCACGGTCGAAGCGCTCCGACAGCACCTTGTCGTAGAGGCCGTAGTCGTAGGCGTCCCACCGCACCTCCCCCAGCGACCGCGTCAGCAGCCTCCAGGTCGACACCTTATTGAAGATCTTGAACAGCAGGGTACGGAAGAACACCTCCTCCCACGCCTGGGATCCGCGGTAGGAAACCTCCGCAATCAACGCCTGGCTGACCCGGTCCGCCGCTCGGAAACAGTTGGTGAACCGGTGCTGCGCCAGGATCGGATCCTGCGTCCACGGCGCACCGCGCCCCTCGAGCCGCCCCAGGTACACCTCCTGCCGCGCCGCGGCAAAACGCCAGTAGGTGTCGAAAACCGCCGTCGGGCGCAGCACACGGCCCGCCACCCGCACCGTCCCAGGCCCCGGGTGCGCCCCGCGCACACCCTCAGGACCTTGCAGCATCATCACCATAGGGTGAATATATATTGACCGTAGGTAACCTGTCACAGGGAGTGGGGTACCCGTGGAACTGCTGTGGCAGCAGGCCCGCCGCAACACGCTGATCACCTGGCCCGAGGACGTCGACCGCAGACTCGACATCCTCGTCCGCTCTGCCACCGCCGCAGGCGAGAACACATCCCGCTCGCAGATCCTCGCCGCCCTCGTCACCGCAGCCGGCACCGACCCCCAGCACCTGGCCGCAATCCTGCGGGCATACCGTCTCTTGCGCACCGACGCGCTCACCGGTGACTCCCACCGTGACGACCTCCCCGCCGTCCGCACTCCCGGCCCTCCACGAACCCGGCGCTGACGGCAGCACGGGCCGGCCTCCGCACGACCACTGTCAGCGCACGGCACGGGCACGGGCCTCCAGGGTTCGCTTTGATGGCCGGCGGACTTCAGTCGCTGCACCCCGGGCGCCAGCGCTCTTTATGCCCTGGCGAGCATGGCGCCGCCGGAGCAGGCGAGCCGGTCGGTCAGCACCGTGTCAAATGTGTGCGGTGATCTGCGCGTAGGTGCGGAAGTTGCCCAAGGTTCCCAGGGCGTCGGCCCGCGCGCGATGAGGACGTTCCCGCCATCATCCTGGCGGTCCATGAACTGGTCGACGGCAGCACGAGTTGTCGGTGGACTGGAGCTACTGACTCTGGCATCCCTCGGTGGCACCGCCCGCCGGTACGAGCGGGACGTTGAGATTGCGGGATCCCAAGACTGCGCAGCTGCGAAGCTGGTGAGTTGCGAGGGCGGCCGCTGTCAGACGGTGAGCCAGACCCCGACCGATGGCGCACACGAACACCCACACCGTCAGGCGACTTCGGGGAGCTCCGGTTCCAGGAACCGAGGCGCAACTGGCAGGCCGAGCGCGTCGAGTGCTGCGGCCTGTTGTGGGGTGAGCTGGGCGGCGTCGTACCGGCGCTGGTCGATCCAGGTGTCCAGCCTGACGTGGTCGGTGTCGACGGCCTCGACATGTCCGTCGGGAACCTGGAGGTGGCCTTCACGTCGGAGGAACCTGCGCGCGGCGCGCAGTCCGCGCGCGAAGGTCATCGCCGGGCCGCTGGTCTGCCACAACAGCAGCAGGGCATGGGGGTGAAGGTCCGGGTACTGGCGTGCCAGGAGGGTGAGTTGGGCGAGCTGCCCCGGCTCCAGGACGGGCTTTTGATCGATCTGGTGGTCCAGCCACGCCTCCAGTGAGAGGTCCGTCTCGGCAGCGACCTGGTACGTGGGCCGCCAGTCGCCGGTGGCGAGGCAGCGCCGCAGCCGGGCGCAGTTGTACTGCCAGTCGACGCTCCAGGCCGGGTTCCAGCAAGGGTCGATGGAGTTCAGCGCCTCGAGGCGTTCGGGGGGCAGCTCGTCCTCGCGGGTCATGGCTCGCATCTGATCGAGCCACTGGGCCAGGCCGGCGTCCACGTCGGGGGTACCGGCGTGGACTGCGAGGGTGTGGTGGGCGGTCGCGAAGTCGCGGGCCACGGCGAGGTAGTGCTCAAAGCTGCCGGGTGGGTGAGGCCAGGAGATGCGCAGCGCGTACAGGGCGAAGGCCTGGTCGGGGTCGAGGGTGCCCTCGGCATAGCGGTTGCGCTGCTCGCCGATCCAGGAGCCGAGGTGGACGCCGGCGGAGTCCCGGTGGTCGGTGGGGACTTCGAGATGGCCGTGCTCCTCGTAGAAGCGCATGGCAGCCTCGTAGCCGCTGTTCCAGCCGTCGCCCTGGAATTGGTGGGCTCGTAGGGAGAGTACGCCGGCGATCTCGTCGGGGCGCTCGGGCTCGGTCAGGACCGGGTCCTCGGAGCGGCGGCCGGAGCCGCGGCGCAGGCGGGTGTAGAACTTGCTGTCGGCGGTGCGCAGCCCGTCCAGGATGGCCCACAGGTCGCGGAAGTCGGAGGACTCCATGGCCTCGCGGGTGGTTTGTCCCGGGCGGATGTACACGGGGATGATCAGTGTGGCGATCTTGCCGCTGCCTGGCGGCTGGCGCAGGGCGCGGCCGAGGGTCTGGATGATGTCGACGACGCTGCGTTTGGGGTCGGCGAACAGCACCGCGTCGGCTTCGGGCATGTCGACGCCTTCGCCCAGGCATCTGACGCTGCTGAGAATGTGCGTGTGGGTCTGTCCGGGCAGGAGGGCGGTGCGGCTCTGCCAGGAACTTCCCGCGAAGCGCCAGAGTTTGGTGTTGCGCTCGGAGCGGGGCTGGCGGCTGTCGACAGCGGCGGCCCACAGTTGCATCGGCTGGCCGCCCTGGGTGAAAGCCGTGGCGGTGCGTGGCAGGGTCCGGGCGAAGGTGCGAGCGGCCGCGATCAGGCGGTGGAACGTCAGGACGCGGCTGAGGCGGTAGTCCTGTATGGCGCGCAGCAGTCCCACTTGCATGGCTGCCAGGCGCAGTCCGTCCAGGTGAGGGGTTGCCTCGGCCGTGGTGAGGATGTCGTGCAGGTCCTCCGCGCTGATGACGGGGACGACGACGCGGTAGTCGGCGAGGATGCCCTGGGCGATGGCTTCGGCCAGTTCGAGGCGGAAGACGACGGGTCCGAACACTGCGGGGTTGTCCATCGATGCCAGTGGTTGCTTGTACGCGCCGGGTTTTCTGGACTTCGGGTGGCTCCAGCGGCGTGGCGTCGCCGTCATGTAGAGGCGGCGCTGCGCGGGGATCTGGGCATCGTCGTGGATGTCGCCCCAGCTCTTGTCGAGGCTGCCGGTGGTGTGGTGGGCCTCGTCGGCGACGGCGAGGGCCCACTCCGGCAGGCCGTGGCGGCGGTGGGCCTCGACGATCGCGGGCAGGGACTGGTAGGTGGAGAAGACGATGGTGGGGCCGCTGTGGTCGGCGACGTGGCGGGCGAGTTCGGCCGGGCTGGTGGTGAAGGGGATGCACAGGGCGCCTCGGCCGGACGGGGGCAGGGCGCAGACCGCGATGTGCTTCTCGTCCGGATGGCCGCGGTCCCACTCGCGTGCTGTCTGCGCCACCAGATCCTGGCTGGGGGCGAGCACGAGGATGTTGCCGTGGGAGGTGTAGGTGTCGGCGCTGACCCGGGCGATGATGGTCTTGCCGGTGCCGCAGGCCGCGACCACGGTCACTCGTGGGTGACGTTGGAGGCCTGCGGTGATGGCGCTGACGGCGCGTTGTTGGTGCGGGCGTAGTCGGATGGGCTGGTGGGGCACGTGGGCGTCCTCGGCGACCGGCAGCTGGATCGGCGGGGCGATCGCCGTGCCTGCATGGCTCGTGCCCCGCTCCGGACACCAATTCGATCGTCTTTCCGGTGTTCCTTGTCAAGCAGGCTTCGGAATTCTCGTCGATTTGACTGCCGGGGTGGCGCCTTCAGGACCGTAAATGTCATTCTGATTCGTTCGGTTCGCCTTGAGGCCGCTGTTCCGCGTGAATCGGCTGAGCCGCGGGCGCCGAGGAGCTGCCTCGTCGGCTCACCGAGCCAGTATCCTCAGCCGGGTTTCAGCAGGTAGGGCAGGAGTCGCCCCGCCAGGTGGCCGAAGGTGACGTGTCCCACGCCCCGCAGTGCGGTGGCCGACCGCTTCAGCCGCCCTCTGCGGCGGCGGCCCTTCGGACGCGAGGAAACGCTTCTCCCATTCGGCCACCAGGGCGACCATTCTCATATTCGGCAGATCGCTGTCAAGAATTGGCACGCTTTGCCGGATTCTTTTCCTTATTCCCGCTCCTCGTGCCGCTCGGTGTGGTAGCCATGGCCGCAGAGGCGAGGGAGGGTCATGGATTCGGTGGCGGGCTTGGATCGGGTACGGGTGCGCGAGCTGCCATTGCACGTCCGGTTCATGGCGGGCGAGTCGACCGGTTCCTATGTGACCCGCCTCGCCGGCCGAAACGGGCTTGAGGTCCAGCAGTTGCTGGACGAGGTCGGGCAGGGCAGCACGAGGGCTGTCGCGCCGCACCTGACCGAGCTCTACCTCAACCGTCCTGCCGCCGAGCGCTTGGCCGCCCTGGCCGGCCGTCCGCTGGAGGTGATGCGGCGGGCGCTCGCGAGCCTGGACGCGGCATACCTGCTCGACGAAGGTGACGGAACTCCCGCTTGGTCGTTCCCGTGGGCAGTGCGGGACGGCTATCTCGTGCGGGCCTGCGCATTGTGCGCGGCCCGCCGCGGCATCGGCGAGCCGACCTGGATGATGGTGGCGGACCCCTGGCACCTGTGCGCCCGGCACGCACGATGGTCGGACAACTCCCGTGATCCGCAGACCCCTTGGATCAATGTGGCTGACTGGCCGCAGATCCTGGCGGCGGAACGCCAGCGGGTGGCCATGGAGCGGCGCCTGGGCCGCACCGCACGCGCGCTGTTCGCCGACGCGCGCACGATGAGCAGAGCCGACCCGAGCGCGCCGGACAGGCTCCGGGTGATGGCCGACCGTCTCGGGGAGGCCCGTGCTGCCTCCTTGTTGTTCTACCCGCACACCGTGCGCATCGCCCGCCTCTTGGCTCGGGTCGAGCGTCGCCGGCTCGGCCGGGAGCTGACGGCGGACTCCTACGAGGGCTGGTTCGCGCGCAGTTCGCAGGAGTTGGGCCCCAGGTACCGGGGAGTGCTGAGGCGGTGGATGGAGTGCCACAAGCCGGTGCCGGGCCCGGAGCCGAGGCGCAGAGGTGAGTTGGGGCGGGCCGTGCTGGTCTCACCGCACACACGGATCGCACCGCTGGATTCGGCGCAGCAGCTCAGCTGCCTGCCCTCCGGCCCGGCGGCCAGCCCATTCGACCGGCCCTTCCTGTGAAGGGAGCCGCAGTGCACAGAAAGCGGGCCAGCAGCCCGATGCGGTCGTCGGCCATGGGTACCAGCAGCCGGAGTCGGCAGTACTCAAGGCTGATGCGCCGGGCTCCGGCGCAGAGCCGGCGGAGAGGAGTGCAGGGTGGATGTCTGGGCCTCGGTGAGCTCCGGCGAGGACGGGGCGTCGTGGGTTGATCCGCGAGTCCTGCGCGGGGAGGTGCTGGAGGAGGCGCCGTCGTCGATCCCTGCGACCTATCCGGGGCGGCAGGGCATCGCGACGGGGTGGTGGGCATCCACCACCGGCGCTCTCGTGGAGTGCGGTACGGAGGTGGAGCGCCGCGGCGCCGTGTTCCTCGACTTCGATCCGTCGGTTGCGGGTTTCGCCGCGTCCCGGGTGCGGCTGCGATGGCAGCATGAGGACCAACGGGGCACGGTGGCACCGGTGTTCTTCGCCCGCACCTGCGCCGGGCAGCGCCTGGCGGTCGTCCACCCGCCACGGCCCGGGACCCGGGGCCGACACGAACGCGAGGCGCTACACGTGGCTGCCGAAGCCGCGGGGTGGGCCCTGCGCGAGCTCGGGCCGCCTGACGGGATCCGGATCGCCAGCCTGGAACGCGCCGCAGCGTTCAGGTTCCCCGAGTTCGACGACCCCCAGGTACGGACTGCACTACGGAAGACCTTCAGCGTGCCGCGCCCACTCCAGGACGGCGTGGCAGCCGCAGGCCTACTGCCGGGCAGCAACTCCCGTGCCTACCACCTGCTCTGGACCGGTGACCTGATGACCGACTGGAGCCGGCCGCTACTGCCGACATCGACCGTGTGGACCAGTACGGAGGACACGTGACCGTCACCCAGGACAGCACACCGCCACTTGCCGAGAGCTCGGCGGCCGTGTGCGCTCTCGAGCCCGGCCAGCGGGTCCGGTTCGACGGCGAGGAGTACGTGGTCGCCGGTGTCCGGGGCCCCAGCGTGCAGTTGCTGTGCAAACAGGAGCCCTGCAGGTCGGCCGCCGTGCTCCTCCAGGTGCTGACCGGTGCTGCGGACTTCGCGGTCCTCGACGCGGTCAGCGCGCCCAGGCCGCTGCAGCAGGTCCCGGACGTGGACATCCTCGACGTGCTTGATCAGGGCAGGCGCGAGCGGATCCGCGCGTGGGAGTGGCATCTGGTCGAGCTGCGCGACGGAGTCCCGCCCGACTCAGCAGCAGGCACGAAGCCGCGCTCCGCCTACGAGACGACGAGGTCGCAGCGGGAGCGGTTCGCCGCCAAAGCGGCGGAGCTGACGGCACTGGGCTGGCGCGGCGTGTCGAACAGCACCATCCGGCGCAAGTTCCTGGCCTACCAGGACCAAGGCGTGGCCGGGCTCGCGCGGCTCGCCATCGGGCAGGTCCGCACCGACGAGCGGGTGATCCAGCTGCTGCTGCGCGAAGTCAAGCTCGCGGTCGGCGAGTCCTCGGGATGGGCGAACCGGGTCTACGAGCGGCTGCTGACCGCTCTCCACGCAGAACACCCTTCCGAGTACAAGAAGTTGGCAATCTCACCGGCGACGTTCTACCGGCTGATCAAGCGTCTGGGGATCTCCGCCGCCTATCTGCAGGCCCCGGTACAGAACCGACTCGACCAGGAGAACTCCCCCGCGTCGCCGTTCACACCGACCACGGCGACGATGCTGGGCGAGCAGGTGCAGATCGACTCCACCGGCCTGGACATCCTGGCGGTCGGCGACGACGGATTCACCGTGAGCGCGGAGCTGACCTGCGCCATCGACGTAGCCACCCGCAGCATCATCGGCGCGATGATCGTGCCCAAGAGCCCGGGCCGGGGGCCGCGCGGCCGCAGGCTCGGCGGGCGCGCCACCCGGACGTTCGACGCGACGCTCCTGCTCGCGCAGGCCCTTGCCCCGATGCCAGGCCGGGCCGGCTGGTCGCCCCTGGCCCTGGCCGAGCGGTCCGACCTGCCCTACGCGGACCTGGTGGCCTGCGATCCGCGGATGACCGGCGCGGCCGCTCGCCCGGTGATCCGCCCCAAGATGGTCGTCGTCGACCACGGGTCGATCTACCGCAGCGAGCACTTCGTGGACGTGTGCACCTCTCTGCAGATCTCGGTCAGGCCCGCGCGGGAGCGCACCCCCACCGACAAGGCGGTCATCGAGTCGACGTTCTCGGCGATCAAGAAGATGTTCTGCCAGTACGTGTCCGGCTACACCGGCTCCAGCCTGGCCAAGCGCGGCAAGCTGGTCGCGCAGCAGCCACTGTGGAGCATCAACGAGTTGCAGGACCTGCTGGACGAGTGGATCGCCCTGCGCTGGCAGCAGACCCCGCACGACGGGCTCCGCAGCCCCCTGCTGCCGGGCATGAAGCTGACCCCGAACCAGATGTATTCGGTGCTGGTGGCCTGCGAGGGACAGGTGCCGCTGCCGCTGAGCGCAGAGCAGAACCGCAAGCTGCTGCTGTGCGAGCGCCGGGTGATCACCGAGAAGGGCGTCACCATCAACAACCGCACCTACAACAGCGATGCCCTGCAGGCCTACGCACGGCTGCACACCGGCATCGCCGGGCAGGGACACCGCTGGGAGATCCGCCATCACCCCTACGTGCCGCGGTACGTGTGGCTGTACGACCACCGGGACGGGCAGTGGGCCGAGGCCGAGTTCATCCACCAGAAGCAGATCGGCGACGAGTGGACCCAGTATGAGTGGGAGGTCGCAACCGCCCACCACCTGGCCCGGGGCAGCACCAAGGAGCAGCAGCAGGCCATCGCCCAGGCGGTGCGGGAACTGCGCGAGCGCGCCCGCCGCGGCCCCAAGGACCAGCCCGCCCTGGACAGGACAGGGCGACGCCCACGGCCCGCTGCCCCGTTCACCGGTCCCGACCTGCCGGTGCGAGTGCCTGAGGTCGACCCCTACGAGGGCATCACACTCCCCACTCCGGAGACCGTGGCAGCCGCACGCGTGCTGGACGCGTCGGTGAAGAACCTGTTCCCCGGCCAGTGGTCGCCCGCGACGCCGCCGACGGTCTCCACGGCCGCCGCACCCGCCTCCGGGCAAACGCCCGCACCCGCCGCAGCCGCGGACACCCCGGACGACGAAACCCCTGGACTCGGCTCCCCCGACAAACGGGCCAGAGTTTCCCGGCCTCGACTGGCCGCCAGCGCCGCGGACCTGTTCCGAAACCTCACCGCTCTGCCCCGGGCCGAGAGCCGGCCGGCCACTGGCAATCCTCTCCCTGATGACCCGTCGAAGGAGCCCGCATGAACCGCCTGGACCTGATCCGGTCCACTCCGCTCCCCCACGGCATCGCGGTCACCGGCGCCTACCGGCCCGCCCGGCTCACCACCAAGGAAGGCTGGAACGAGTTCGCCCACCACATCCTGGCCGCGCCCGACCTGCAGGACTGCGCTCCGCTCGGCACACCCGTCCGCGACAACGACCCGCGGATGCTCCACCACGGCGAGATGCTGCCCGTGGACACCGACGACCTGTGGCGGGGCCTGGTCGACGCCCGGCGGATCCTGCGGGCCAACCGCTCACGCAGAGGCCGCCGGGTGAACATCGCCATCGACGGGGACCGCGGCACCGGCAAGACCACGCTGCTGC
This sequence comes from Kitasatospora sp. NBC_01250, assembly GCF_036226465.1. Taxonomy (NCBI): domain Bacteria; kingdom Bacillati; phylum Actinomycetota; class Actinomycetes; order Kitasatosporales; family Streptomycetaceae; genus Kitasatospora; species Kitasatospora sp. NBC_01250. Next base: position 23,886 of record NZ_CP108476.1, read on the forward strand.
GCCTCATCGGCCGGGCCCACCAAGGGCAAGTCGAGGAAGCCCACGGCGTCGACCCCGAGCGCATCCCGGTCGTCTACATCGACGTCCCCCTCGAACGCGACAGCAACCTGCACTGGTCACTGCCGTTCGCCGACTTCCTCGGTCTCAACCACCTGGTCCAGCCCGCCCGCACCAGTGCTCAGGGCGGTGCTCGCGAGGACCGCAGCTTCGACATGACGGGGCCGATCACCCGCGTCATGGAAGCGGCCCAGACCGAGCTGATCCTCATCGACAGCATCCACCGGCTCACCGAAGCCGAGCGCCACATCGCTTTCCAGTACTTCTTCACCCTGCAAGAACACGTTCCGGCCACCTTCGTCTTCTGCGGTGTCAGCGCCCAGGAGACCGTCCGCTCGGCCTACCAGAAGTACCGCAGCCGGATGCCGCACCAACGTGCCTCCTTCGACAGCGACATCCCCGTGCTCTGGGTGGGCCCGGTCTCCCTCGGCAAGAGCGAGGGAAGCGACTGGATCAACGTCCTGCAGCGCATCGAGGGGGACCTGCGCCTGTACCGGCACAAGCCGGGCACGCTCACCACCAAGGAGATGGCTCTCTACCTCCACAAGCGCACCGGCGGCTACATGGAAACCCTCACCTTCCTCATCTGCCAGGCAGCCCAAGCCGCCATGGACGACCCAACCTGCGAGGCCATCACCAAGGAACTCCTCGACACGATCCGCGCCGGCCGCAACGACCCGGCCGGGTAGCTCCCCCGCCTGGCCCCACCCACCCGACCGCTGTCCGGTCGCCGAAGCGCCGTCGGACAGCGGACCGTGTCCGCAGCGCACAGTCCACTCACCCCCAGAGCTTCAACGGAAGGAAGCAGCGGCAGCATTCACTGCGGGTCGTAGAAGCGGACATCGCAGCCCGCTCGCATGCTGGCCGCCCACACGCCGGCCCGGAGGGTCTGTCCTGCCCGTGAACATGGGCAGGCCGCCGGAGGCGGAAACAGTCATCCCCGGGGCCTTCTCCATACGTTCCGCATGAGCACCCGGGAGTGTCTTTCCTCCCTTCGCTGTCGCCAGCGCGGCCCCGAAGCCGCGCCCCACCCGACAGAGCGCGGTGGCACTGGTTGAGCAAGCCCTGGGCACATGCAACCACCAGGGCCACGCCCCCTGTGGTCCCGAATCCTTGGCAGCACCAGCGCCAACAGAAACCCGGACAGGACCGCCGGGCCGGTACCGCTCTGACACCCGCCCCCTCGCCGGTAGGCTGACTGGCAGCCCCAAGAGCCAGAGCCCCTTACGGCGTTCTCATAGGCCTTGGAACGTAGTTGCATCTCCTGAAACACTCCAGCTCAGATGCCCTACACGGAGCACTCTCTGACGCACCGTACATCAAAGAGCCAGGTCAACACCCTGTTGCAGTACGCCTACCTGGTCTCTCAGTTTGTGAAACAGAGCAGGTCAGAGACCATCAGATGCCCCACTGCGTTTCAGGTCCACTGAGGCCACATAGCGAAGCCGTACGGCACCTCGGGCGGCAGCACGAGCTCGAGCCGGGCCTGCTCGACGCCGTCGAGGTAGGTCAGCTGCCCGCGCATCGGTACGGCAGCCTCCAGCGCCTGGCGCACCAGACCCGACCGGTCCCAGATCTCCAGGGTGCGCGGTTGGATACCCACGGCCTTCGCGAACGGCACCCTGGCCGTCAGCCGGTCGACGACGCGGCAGTCGATCCCGCGCCGCCGCAGCTCCACGGCAGCCGTCAGCCCAACCGGGCCGGCGCCCACGACGAGTACGTCCGTTGTGCCGGTGCGTGCCACTGAAGACTCCTGATGCGCCCCCGGATCCGTCCCCTTCTCCAGGGTGGCCCTCGGGGCAGCGGGCTGCCACCGCGGCGGACCGCCCCGTCGTGGCGGGTGTCCCGGTGGCCTGGACCGTGGGAGTCCGGACGAGGGACTGTCCTGGAGGATCCACCACCAGCCCACTCCGGGAGGCGCCCCGCCCGGGCGACGCCGGCGCGCGCGGATCAGCTCCGGTCGTGGTCGCCGGTCGAACCGTCGATGAGCTCGCGCAGGATGTCCATGTGGCCCGCGTGGCGTGTGGTCTCCGTCGTCATGTGGATGAGCACCCAGCGCAACGAGACGGCCCTGCCGGAGTAGGACGTCCCCAGGTCCTCCAGGGCGAGCTCGGCGATGGTCCGGTCGGCGGCGGCCCGGGCGCGGGCGTAGAACCGCAGGATGTCCGCGGTGGACTCGTGCGGCTCCACCCGCATGTCGGACTCGTCCACCTCGAAATCGAAGGGCAAGGGCCCCGTCTCACGGCCGAACGTCTGACAGAACCACCCGAGCTCGGCACCTCCCAGATGCTTGACCAGACCCAGCAGGTTCGTCCCCGAGGGGGTCATCGGCCGCCGCAGCTGCTCGTCGTCAAGGCCCTCCAGCTTCCACAGCACCACCTCACGATGCCGGTCCAGAGCGGCATACAGACTGTCCTTCTCATCACCGGTGAACGGCACACTCTTCGTCATGCGCGGACCGTAGCAGCCGCCGGGCCACCCCGAGCCCGGGAGCCCCGACCTGCCGCCCCACGACACCCCGATCCCCCGTGACCCGCCCCTCCCCAGCGCACCCTTCGTACGGGCCACGCCGCGTCAGCCGGCCCCCGGGCCGGCGCCGGCCCCGCTCCGAAGCGGGGAGCCCTGCCGCGCGAGCCCGCCTCCGGACGCGAGGTGGCGGGGGCCAGCCCGGTCCATCCGGTGCGGCGCAGCCAGTCCTCGAAGGTCATCAGGCCGGGGTGCAGGCGGCGCAGGAGGCCGATGTCCCGGTCCCGGGTGTAGAGGTCACGGTCGGCGAAGAACCGGAACATCGCCGCGTAGTCGTGGCCGAAGTCGGGCACCGCGGAGCGCAGTTCCTCGTGCGGCACCGGGACGTAGGTGCTCGGGGTGCCCGTGACCCGGGCGAAGGTGGCGGCGATCTCGTCTCCGGTGAGGCTGTCGCCGATCACCGCCAGGTCTCGGGCGCCCCAGGCCTGCCAGTTGTCGAACATGGCTCTCGCCGAGCCGCCCGGGGACATCGGTGCTCACCATCGCGGCCAGGGGCAGCGACGGTCGGCCGTGGGCCCGTGACCGCGATGCTGCCGGCAGCTGGAACCCCCTGGCGCCCCGTGATGTGACCGACCGGTTGCCCACCGCCCGTTCCACCCTCCCGGTCACCGCCTCGTGGGGTGGCGACCGGGAGGATTCTCGAAGCCCGGCCAGGAACGCACCCGGCAGGACCGGGCGGGCCTGCTGCCCGGCGCCCGCCTGCCCCCGCCCGGCGACGGCTATGTGCCTCGGCCCCGAAGAAGGCACAATGATCATCGGTTCGGACGGTGGAGAGGGGCGCGGGCTGTGCGCATCGGGGTGCTGGGTCCGCTTCAGGTCCTGTGCGGTACGCACGGCCAGGCGATCGAGGTCGGCGGAGCCCGGCTGCGTGCACTGCTGATCCGGCTCGCACTCGACCCGGGGCGGCTGGTGCTCGGCGACCGGCTGGTCGAGGACCTCTGGGAGCAGCGGCCGCCGGCCGACCCCGCAGGGGCACTGCAGTCCCTGGTCTCCCGACTGCGGCGCGTCCTGGACGCCGACCCGCAGACCGGCCGGGCGGCGATCGGTTCGCACCCTCTGGGCTACCGGCTCGACCTCCCACCGGAATGCGTGGATGCCTGGACGTTCGAGCGGGAGGTGACGCACGGGCGCACCGCGCTCGAGGCCGGGGAATTCGCACGGGCCGCACAGGTGCTCCACGCAGCGCTCTCGCTCTGGCGCGGGGACCCGCTAGCGGATGCCGGCGGCGCGGGGTTCACCCTGGGCCCGGTGGCCCGGCTGCACGAGATGCGGCTGGCCGCGGTCGAGGACCGGGCGGATGCCGTACTCGCGTCGGCCGGGTCGCCGGGCCCGGACGCCGGCGAGGCCGCAACGATGCCCGGGCTGATCGCCGAGTTGACCGAGCTGCGCGCGGCCCATCCGCTACGGGAGCGGCTGGCGGTGCGACTGATGCGGGCGCTGCACGCGGACGGGCAGCGGGCCGCCGCGCTGGCGGTCCACGACCGCACCCGTCGCGAGCTCGCGGAGCAGCTCGGCACGGACCCGGGTCCTGAGTTGCGTGATGTCCACCTGGGCGTGCTGCGCGGCCTGCTGACGAACAGCAGGGGGCACAGCGGCGCCCCGGCCGCGGACGGTCGCCCCGCCCGCCGGCCGGAGGCGGGCGGCGGGCGGACCGACCCCCCGACCCGGCTGCCGGCCCGGTTGACCAGCTTCGTCGGCCGGGAGGAGGAGGTGCGCGAGGTCCGGCGACTGCTCGGCGAGCACCGGCTGGTCACCCTGACGGGACCGGGCGGCGTGGGCAAGACCAGGCTTGCCCTGGAGGCCCTGGAGGCCCTGGAGGCCAAGGAGGCCAAGGAGGCAGGTGGGACGGGTATCCGCGGCGGGGTGCGGGTGGCCGACCTGGCGTCCGTCACCGGGCCCGGTGGACTCGCGGCGGCGGTGCTGAGCGCAGTCTGCCGCCCGGCGGCCGGAGTGCTGGCCGGCGGGCTGGCGGCCGCGGACAGCGCGGGGGACCCGCTCGAACGGATCGTCCAAGCCCTGACGGCAGGCCCGGTCCTGCTGCTGGACAACTGCGAGCACGTGGTGGAGGAGGCCGCCGGCTTCGTCCAGCGGCTGCTGAGCGCCGCGCCGCGGGTCCGGGTGCTGGCCACCAGCCGGGAGCCGCTGGGCGTCATCGGAGAGGCGCTGTGCCACGTTCGCCCGCTCTCCGTCCCCGGGCCCGACGCCGGGCCCGAGAAGGCCGGTACCCATGCCGCCGTGATCCTGTTCGCCGACCGTGCGTCGGCCGTCAGCCCCGGCTTCGTGATCGATCACGAGAGCGCTCGGCACGTGGTGAGGCTCTGCCGTGAACTGGACGGCCTTCCGCTCGCCATCGAGCTGGCGGCGGCCCGGCTGCGTTCGCTGACCACCGCGCAGCTGGCGGACCGGCTCGACGACCGCCTGCGGCTGCTCGCCCAGGGCACTCGCACCGCGCTCCCCAGGCACCGTACGCTGCGCGCCGTCATCGACTGGAGCTGGGCGCTGCTGACGCCGGACGAGCAGGTGCTGCTACGGCGGCTGTCCGTGTTCTCGGGCGGGGCGGGGCCCGGCGAGGTGCACCGGGTGTGCGCGCGGCACTGGCCGCAGGACGGCCGCCCTGACGAGGCCGCGGTGCAGGACCTGCTGGCCGCGCTGGTGGACAAGTCGCTGGTGGTGGTCACGGCCGACGGCGCGGGCCTGATCGGTACGGGTACCACGGGCACGGCCGCGGCCACGGGCCGAGGCACGGCCGCGGGCCCAGGCACAGCCGCGGGCCCAGGCACGGGCACGGGCACGGGCACGGGCACGGGCACGGCGGGCGACGTGCGGTACCGGCTGCTGGAAACGGTTCGTGAGTACGCCGCCGACCGGCTCGCGGAGGCCGGCGAGGACGGGAGCGCCGGGCAGGCGCACACCGACTGCTTCCTCGAGCTCGCCGAGGCCGCCGAGCCCCGGCTGCGCACTGCGGACCAACTGGCCCGGCTCGCCCGGCTCGACGCCGAACAGGGCAACCTGGACGCCGCGCTGGGCCGCGCGATGCGCGCGGCCGCCGCTGCAGGGGCCGGGGCCGGGAACGGGATCGGGATCGGGGCGGCCGAGCGGGCGCTGCGGCTGACCGCGGCGCTGGTATGGCCGTGGCTGATGCGTGGTCAGGGACATCGTGCCGGGGAACGGGCGGCCGAGGCCCTGCGCGCCTGCGGGTACACGCCGCCGCCCGGTTCCGAGCGAGCCCACGCGATCTGCGTGATCGTCGCACAGCTCACCCTGCCGTCGCGCGATGACGGCAGCGACACCGGTGGCCGAGTCGATGGCGGCGACGCCGGCGGCACCGGGGCCGATGCGGCACGGGCTTTCGGGCAGGCGCTGGTGGCGGCGCAGCGGTTCGAGCACCCCGTCGCGCTGGGTGCGGCCCTCTTCCTCGCGGCGAGCGGCCCACCGAACGAGGTGGCCGAGGCGGCCCGGCGGTTCTGCACGCACCGCGACCCGTGGACCGCGGCCCTCGCGCACCTGGTCCTCGGCCGGATCGAGCTCAGTGGTGGCCGGATCGAGCGGGCCGAGCGCTGCCTGCGGAGCTCGCTGCTGAGGTTCCGCGGCATCGGTGACCGGTGGGGTCTGGCGCTGGCGCTGGTCACGCTGGCCGGCCTGCTGTCCGTCACCGGGGAGGCGGCCGAGGCGATGGCGGCACTGGAGGAGGCCCGTGGCCACGACGCGGCGGCCGGTGGCTTGGGGGACTCCCCCGTGCTGCTGGTCTTGTCGGGACAACTCCGTGCGCGCGGCGGAGACTTGTCCGGAGCACGGGCCGACCTGGAACAGGCGCGTGAGGTCGCTACGGGCCGACGGGACACGCAGCTGCTGCTGGCATCGCAGTATGCGATCGGTGAACTCGCCCGGCGTGCGGGTGACTTCGAGGATGCACTGAAGTGCCAGCAGGCGGCCGTGGAATCACTGCCGCAGTTGACCGCCGTCGGGACCGGCGCTGCGCAGCAGGTCCAGCTCTCGGCGCTGCTGCACACCAGCCTGGGGCGGATCCGGCTGCGGCGGGACGGCCCGCACCAGGCCCTCCGGTGGCACCTGCGGGCCCTGGAACTGGCTGCCGACTGTGACGACCACCCGGTCAGGGCCACGGCCTTGGAGGGGTTCGCCGAGTACTGCCTGGCGCGCGGCGAGGCCGAGCGGGCGGTGGCGGCACTCGGGGCCGCGCACGCACTGCGCGGGACGCACGACGCGGGTGACCCTGAGCTGCGGAGGCTGTTGGACGGCTGTGCCGCGGCGCTGGACGCGACCGCCTACACCGCCGCCTGGAACCGGGGCCGTGCACTGCCCCGGCCCGAGTCGCTCGCCGCCGGGTGAACGCCCGGCGGAGGAGCGCCCCGGGGTTGCGGGACACCGGTCAGTGGGCGGCGGCGAAGGGCTGCTGGTCCGGCCGGCAGACCGTGCCGGGCGGGGGCAGGGTGCCGTCGACGAGGTAGTCGACCTCGTGCGCGACGGCACAACTGCTGGGATTGGTGAGGACGGTGTGGCCGTAGCCGTCGACGGTGAGCAGGCGTGCGTGCGCCAGGGACTGGGACATGACCCGCGAGCCCTGGTAGGGCCAGGCCGGATCCCCGGTGTTGGCGACGACCAGGACCGAGTGGGCGGTCGGGCGGTTCCACGGGCCGTCGTAGCGGTCGGGGTCGGTGACCGGCCAGGTGGCGCAGGGCTCCGTCGCCCAGGCGAAGTACCGGCCGATGCCACCGGACCTGGCCTCGGCGAGCGCGGCCTGCGCAGGGTAGCCGGAGGCGGCGCGCGGGTTGGCGCTGTCCGCACACATCACTCCGAGGGCCTGCTCCTGCCCCTGGTAGGGCTCGGACACCACTGCGGGCGCGGCGCCGTCACCCTCACCGGCACCTGCACCGCTGTCAGCAGCGGCCGGGGCAGCGGCGGGAGCAGGAGTGGCGGAGGCAGCGCCGGCGGAAGCCGTCCAGAGCTGCTGGAGCTGCCCTGCGAGCCCGGCCCAGCCGGACGCCAGACCGCCCGGCAGCGCAACCGCCGTGTAGAGCTGGAACTGTGTGCTCTCCAGCGTGGACGCGTAGGTGAAGGTGGCCGTCAGAGGCGGGTGTCCGAGGACGGCCGGCCGCTGCCGCAGTCGCTGGAGCAGGGTGGCGAACTTGGCGCGGGTCGCGGCCGCGTCGCCGGCGGAGAAGGCACAGGCCTGCGGGCCGGCCTCGCCGCACTGGTCGAGGAAGGCGTTCAGGGTGCGCTCCGCGGCCACGTCGGTTCCGACCCGTAGGAAGGAGCCCAACCGGTCCGCCTGACCGCCGCGGCCGGTGGACCAGGCCACCGGGTCCATGGCACTGTCCAGGACCATCGAGCGGACCTGGCCGGGGAACAGGTTGGCGTAGGTGGCGCCGAGGTAGCTGCCGTAGGAGGTGCCGTAGTAGGTGAGCTGGGCGTCCCCCACAGCGCGGCGCAGTAGGTCCATGTCCCGGGCAACGTTCGCCGTCGACAGGTGCGGTAGCAGGTCAGGGTTGGTCCGAAGGCACTCCTGGCCCAGGCGTGCGTAGGCGTCCGTCCAGGTCTGCTCCTCCTGCGGACCCACCGGAAAGCCCGTCGGAACGTCGGCGAGGAACTTCTGCTCGGCGGTGCCGTCGGCGAAGCAGCGCGTCAGGGTGCTCGCGCCGATGCCCCTCGGATCGAAGCTGACGAGATCGAACCGGGCGCGCACCTGCTCGGGGAAGAGCGTGAGGACAGCGGGCAGTGCCTGGGTGCCCGGGACACCGGGGCCGCCCGGGTTGTAGAACAGCGACCCGATCCGGTGCGCCGGGTCGGTCGCCGGATGCTTGATGACCGCGACGTCGATCGTGGCGCCGTGCGGTGCCCGGTAGTCCAGCGGCACCCGAGCGGTGGAGCATTCGAAGCCCGCGCCGCACGCCTGCCAGTCGAGCCGGGGCACCGGCGCCCCGGCCGTCGAGACCGCCGCGGCCGTCCCGGCGGACGGCAGCGCGGTCGCGGCTCCGGCGGAGGCCGGCAGGGCCGCTGCGACCAGTACGGCAACGACCACGGCGGCGCGGCCGCTGCGCCGGGCCGTGGCGGTGTGCTGCGCCCGGACGGTTGTGCGGGATGCGGAGGGCGACAAGGGCAGCGGGCGGCGCAGGCGTGCGGCCGGGCTTCCGGGCGGGAGTACGGGAATCATCAGTGCCTTCTCGGTGTCTCAGCCGGGACGGCCGTGGCGTCGTTGGCCACACCTCGCCGTTCCCGTGCGGCACACCCTCGCCCGACCCGCTGCCGGGCCGCTGTCAGCCCGCTGGCAAAAGCACCGCCGCGGCCCGGTCGGGCCCGGCCCGACCGCTTCGACGACGACCTCGCGGGTGAGTCCACGAGGATCAAGAACCGACTGCGCGGCCTGCTCACCCAGACCGGCCGTGTCCTGGCAGACCTGGCCGGCGGCCACGCGGACCGCACCTGGGACAAAGCGGATGCGCGAGCCGATCCGCCCGACGTCCTCATCCGACCCGAGAACCCCACCGACCAGCCGAGCAAACCGCTCTGATCCGCCAAACCGGGGTTGCTACCGAGAGTGCCTGGCCGCGTGAAGGCCAGGCACCGGGCCATCGGCCCCGGCTACAGCTGTGTTCGGACCGTGTGACGACCCGCCTGCGGTTCGCTACTGCGAGGCGGGCGGCGCGCGAAAAGGAGCGCCCCCGGTGTGCTCTCGTCGGGGTCGGTCAGCATATGGGCCTCAACCGTAAACCCGGCATCGCGTAGCCAGGCCGCCACTTGGTCAGGTTGGCGGCGGCGGACGTGGACCTTCATCGGGTGACCGCCGTAGCCCTGCGTCTTCAGCCGCGACTCGGTGCCGACGTGAAAGCCGAGCAGCAGCGGTCCGCCGGGACGCAACACCCGCCGGAAGTGACCGAAGACCGCGGGGACCGCATCGTCGGGGATGTGAATCAGCGACCAAAAGGCGAGCAAGCCGGCGACCGACTCGTCGGCAAGATCGAGGTCTGTCATCGAGCCCACCTCGAACCGCAGGCCGGGATGGTCACGCCGGGCCACGTCGATCATCGCGGGTGAAAGGTCGATACCAAAGGCGTCGAGACTCAACTCGTCCAGGTGGGCGGTGATGTGTCCCGGGCCGCAACCCACGTCCGCCACTGGTCCGCCTCCGGTGGCGTGCACCAGGTCGGCGAACAACGCCAGAGCCGCTCGAAGGTACGGCGCCCCAGCCAGAGCGTCGCGAATGTAGTCGGCATAGCTGACTGCGACGGTGTCGTAGGAGGTCCGGGTGTCTGCCAACCAGCCGTCCGCGTTCATGCCCGCCACAGTAGTCCAGTGATCAAGTTCCGTGCACAGCTGGCGGCTCACTATTGAGGTTCTGGGTCACTTCTGGTGCAGGGCTGACGGAGGGTCACCGTCGCGGGGTTGGCGGCAAGCGGGTCAGCGGGCGAGGAGATTGCGCTTGCGCAGGAGGTCCACACCGGCCCGGCCGAACATCTGCCGCTTCAGCATCTTGATCCGGTTCACCTGTCCCTCCACCGCCCCCGAACTGAACGGCGACGTCAACCCCGCCGTCACCGCCCCAAGATCAGACCTGACCCCCACCACAAACGACTGCAACCTCTTGCGATCACTTTCGGTCCCCGGCTGACGGGGCATCCCCGCTGCTGTGACGATCAACCGCCATGAGCGACATGGAGGACGTGCTGTTCCCTGACCGGGCCGGCCTGTTGGTGCAGGACGTCGATCTCGTCGGGGGCGAAGTGCGGGTGGTGGCACGGGCCCGTGCGACCGGGGCGCGATGTCCGACCTGCGGCGCGCTGACGCTGCGGGTCCACAGCGGCTACGAACGTCAACTCACCGACTCGGCGGTGGGTGGCCGCCGCGTCGTCGTGCAGCTGCGCGTCCGGCGGTTCCGCTGTGCGACGGCCGGGTGCCCGCGCACGCAGGAGGCGCCTCGCCCGGGCCGCGGTCGATGTTCACGAGAACGGGAGGCACCTCTCTTGGCCAGTGAACCCAGCCATGCGAGGCGAACGCGCTGGGGCTGCTGGGGTGGGAAGAGTGGCCGCTTCGCGGGGTGGGTCGCCGGTCCGCCTATGCTCAGGGCCATGGCACTGGAATGGGAACAGATCATCGTCGACTGCGCCGACCCCGTCGCTCTCGGGCACTGGTGGGCCGAGGCTCTCGGCTGGGTCGTGGTCGACGAATCCGAGGAGACCATCGAGATCCGGCCCGAGCCGGACCGGATGCCGGGCCTGCTCTTCGTACCCGTCCCCGAGGGCAAGACGTCGAAGAACAGGCTCCACCCCGACTTCCGCCCCGACGACCAGGAGGCCGAGGTCGCCCGGCTGCTCTCCCTCGGCGCCCGGCGCGCCGACACCGCACAGGACGGGCAGCACTGGGTGACCCTCCTCGACCCGGAGGGCAACGAGTTCTGCATCCTGAGTGGGCGCAAGAGCTGAACGCGGACCGCGCCGTTTTGACCGGTCAGGGGTGACCCGACCTGCGCGGACCAACGTGCGTGTCAACGAGGCGGACGTCGAGGCCCGGACAAGCATCGCTGTCCGAGGACACGAACCGACGTCGACGTGCTGCCCGCCCTTGTGAACAGAGCCAGGCGCTCGACCCGGACGTGCCGGCCACGCTGCACCGGGCCCGCGACACCGGGGAGGCAGCGGTCGCGTGGCTGCGCTCGCTCGCCGGCCGCCAGGAGCACGAGCACCACGCCCTGGTCCGCCAGCACGCGGCCGAGGCGATCGAGCGGGCCAGCCACCAAGAGGTGATCCCCGGCTTTCCGCAACCAGCGGCTGGGGACCGCGCGTTGGAGCTCGGTGGTGAACCGGTCTGCAGCTCGATGGCCAGCAGCTGGTATGGGTGTAGAGAATGGCGGTGGGGGTGAGCGCGTCGCGCTGCCCGAGACGGATGGCGGCGTGGACGGCCAGCAGGGTCAGACGCCAGGGTGGCCTTCCAGGAAGGACCGGCACGGGCGGCCAGTCAACTGGCAGTGAAAGCAAGGGTGCTTGGCGTTCATGCAACGCCGTCGCTTCTCCTGCTCGCGCAGCGCGTCCAGGTAGTACGACGGCTTCGGCCCACGCTCGGCGCGGTATGCGCGGCAGGGTCAGGTGTCACCTGGTCCGCGACGCCGGCACCCCCTGCATCGAGCAGCGGGCCGACGCGCTGCGCGCCGAGATCACCGCGGCCGGCCACACCGCGACCACCGCGCCCACTCTCGAACTGGCGCTCGCCTTCCAGCACACCGTTACCGGCGACAACGCCCAACTGGAGGCCTCGGCCGAGCGACTGCGCGCTCTCACCGCCGGCGGCGACTACGCCTACTACCTCGACATCGCGGCGTCCATGGCCGACCAGGAACCCACCGCCTGGTCCGGGACCGCGTGGCTGGACAGCCAGGACATGGTCCGTACCCGCTGGCGCCGCCTGGTCCTCGACCGCCGCACCACCGCACGCCGAGACGGAGCCACCCGATGACCCTGCGACCTGACCAGTGGGACCTGCTCACCACCCTCGCCCAGACACCCAGCGGCTGGGTCGCAGAAGGCCCCACCGACGAGGGCCGGCGCCGACGCGCCACCGCGGTCCGCGAACTCGCCCCCGAGGGCCTGTGCGAGCTCGCCTCCGACCAGCTCCTGCAGAAGCTGCGCGACCACGACGGCCGCCGGCCCGCGTGGGCCGCCCGGATCCTGCCCGACGGACAACCGGTTCTGCGCTACCGCGAGCTGCACATCGCCTCGGCCACCGGCGAACTGCCACCCCGGCCGCCCGTGCCCGCCGGGATCGACCTCACCGGGTCGGAGGTCGACGTCCTGCGACGCATCGTCGCGCTCGCGCCCCTGCTGCCCAGCGCCCGGACCCAGGCACTCGCCGACGCCCTGGCCCATGCCATGCCCGGAACCCCAGGCAATCACTGGGTGGTACCCGCCAACGCCGAGCACCTAGACACGATCGAGGCCGCCTTACGACTCCAGACGCTCACCGGCGCCAGCACCAGCACCAGCTACCACTGCAGTGTGCGCAAACACCGCAACAGCCACGAACCCCCGGTCCGCCTCACCCACGACGCCCCCGGCACCTGACCGGCGGCCAGGAATCCCTACGCCGACGAGGCGGCGGGCGAGCCCGCCTTCCGCTCGCCGGCCGCCCTGCCGCGCGCCCCCGAACTCGCCTTGCTGGCGGTACCCGCCGCGGTCGTGCCCGATGCGGCCGAGGAGTACGGGGTCGCCGGGGTCCGTACTCTGGTGGTCCTCGCGGCCGGGCTCGACGCCTGCCGGGCCCGGCAGCTGAATACCGACCTGGCGCTGCTCCACTTGGAGTCCTTCGGCAATCCGCGCGTATTCTCCCGCACGGCCCGCCGGGTCACCCGCCGCCTGCCGGTGCTCACCGTCGACGCCGGGCGCTCGGCCGCCGCGCTGCGGGAGCTGCTGCCGGACGGCGCTGCGGTGAGCAGCCCGGTGGACACCATCGCGGCCGTCGACCCGATGAACTCACCCGCTGTATAGGAGTATTGACTGACAGTCAGACAGCTGACACACTGATCGTCCCGATCGTCCCGATCGCGCCGACCGCGCTGGGCAGCGGCCTCGACCCGCTGCGTGCCCTGCTGGACGGCCCCGCCCGGTACCGGATACCCGTGGCGGCAGTGCTGCCCGGCCAGGAGCCGGAGCGAGAGTCATGAACCGCAGTGTGCCCGACGCACCTCCACCGACTCCTTCGCCGAGCCCGGCGCGGCCCAGCGGTGCGCCGGGCCGCGCCGCACATGCGTGAGCCGGTCCGCCGCAGCCGCTACCCGGAGACGGGCTCCGCCACCGTGGTGGCGGCTGTCACCTCATCCTTGCCGGGGCGTCCACCAGGTCGGCCTCGTGGGCGGATTCCGGCCGCTGCGCCCGTGCTGCGGGAAGCGGGAACGCCGAGCCGGCAGACCCTGCTACCGCTCGATGCGAACCGGCACGCTGTCACAGATCTCGACGAGTCCGGTGTTCTCGTGGGAGACCGTGATGCGCAGGGGGACGCGGTTTCCCACGAGGATGTCGTTGGGCGTGACCGTGAACCTCACGGTGTACTGGACGCCGGCCTGGACCGAGGAGTCCGCAAGGTTCGTGTTGATGATCTCCACAGGGAACCCGAGGTAGTCCGCCGTCACGTTCAGGTGGAGTGCGGGGGCCGCAGAGGACGGGATGAGGTCGACCTCGACGGGGTAGGGCTTGCCGGGGTTCAGCGTCGGGTCGCTGCCGCTCACGCCGTCGATCCTGACGGCCTGGGTCGTGCCCGTGCCGCCGCAACGGGTGTACGTGACATCTCCGGCGCTGGCATCGGGTGCGGTCAGGGCGATGAACGAGGCTGTGAGGAGAAGTGTTGCCGCACCGGTCGCGATTCTTCGGCGCAGGGACGTGGGGTTCAAGGCGGGGACCTCCTGAGCAGATGGGATGGCTGTCGCACGGCGACACGGAGCGCTGTCCTCCAGCACTGGGGGGAAAGTGCGTGGTGTCGGCTCCCATCGAGATTGTTTGTCCACGTCCCGTTCGGGTGCCAACCCACTGCTCCATCTGCTGCGTTGCGATGTCGGCGGCTCAGCGGGACGGGACGACCGCGACGGGGCACCGCGCGTGGTGGATCGCCGCGTGAGCCACCGGCCCCGCGTGTGTCCCCAGCGGACTGCTCGGGCGGGGCCGGCCAGCTGAGTGGCTGCCGGTGATGCGGCTCGGGTCGCCCGGCTGACGTGTGCTCGACCTGCTCGGGTCAGCTGCGGGTGACCGCCTGGCGCAAGCCGTAGGCTGCGGCACCCAGGGCGAGCACGAGGGATCCCCAGAGCATCGAGCCGACCGGCAGGGCGAGGGCCAGGGCGAGACAGCCGGCCGCGCCGAGGACGGGGATGACGCGGAGCGGCCGTCCTTCGGCGGGGGTGAGGATCCAGGCGGCGGCGTTGGCCACGGCGCAGTAGGCCAGGACACCGAACGAGGAGAAGCCGATCGCACCGCGTACGTCCGTCGTCGCGGCGAGGACGGCGACCACTGCGCCCACTGCGATTTCGGCACGGCGTGGGACGTGGGTCGGTGCCGCCGTCGCCGCCCTGGGCTCGCTGCTGCCAGCACCGCGACCGCGACGGCCGCGTGGACGACCAGTGCCATGCCCAGCGCCAGCGGGATCGCGCGGGGGATGGTGCGGCCCGGATCGCGCACCTCCTCCCCGAGAGTCGCGATCCGCACGTAGCCGGCGAAGGCGAAGAAAAGCAGCCCGGCAGCCTGAACGACGTATTGAGCGCTTCGAGTCCTCTCCCCGATGGGAGAGGACTCGAAGCGCTCACTGACCTGACAGGGCGTCACTCACGCCTCGCCACCGCTCACCGCTGGGCCATTCAGACGACTGTCCTTGCACTGACCATCCCCTTTCCGCGAGGCTGGCCTCAGCGGTGGAGCGCACATCGCTCTCTGCCAACGGTCCTTCACGTGAGTGGGACCGTCGGCTTGTAGTGCGACGACAGGCCCGCCCACCACAAGGCCCGGATCGACGGCGGTCTCCCCTTGACCCCCTCCCGGAATAGGGCCGTACCAGAACCGCATTCGAGAACAAGAGGCAGGATCGAATGACCGCCATCGCAGGCGCATGGGTATACAAGAGCGGCGCAGTGGGGTTCAGACGCGACACCGAGGTACACGTCACCGACTGGGGCCAGGGGACCGTCAAAGCGCTCGACGACCTGATCAACGGGCTGCCCTGGGCCGACCCCGACTGTGTGTTCCACTGGCACAACAGCGGCGCCTACGGCGTCATCCAGGGCGACGAGGCGTACATCAGCGACTCGTCCGGCATTCGCAAGATCCACAACCAGTGGCCCAGCCTCCCCACCAACTGGTCTGACGGCATCACGGACGCGTGGGTGTACGAGAGCGGTGCAGTGGGGTTCAGGCGCGGCACCGAGGTACACGTCACCGACTGGGGCCAGGGGACCGTCAAGGCGCTCGACGACCTGATCAACGGGCTGCCCTGGGCCGACCCCGACTGTGTGTTCCACTGGCAGAACAGCGGCGCCTACGGCGTCATCCAGGGCGACGAGGCCTATATCAGCGACTCGTCCGGCATTCGCAAGATCCACAACCAGTGGCCCAGCCTCCCCACCAACTGGTAGACGGACCCCGGCACCGAACCGTCCACAACCGTGATGGAAGGCGAACTCGAGAGTCCACCGCACCACTTCGGTTGATCGATCAGATCTTGGGGGCCAGCGCCTTCGGCATATCGTCGCCAGCTGGGTGCGGCGGTACCGCTCAGGTTGGGTCTTGCAGCGGGAAGTTCCGGTCGAGGTTCTCGGTCCAGGTCGGCAGGGTGACGAAGCGGCCAGTGTCGTCGGCCTGGGCCTGGACGAGTTCCAGAAGGGCCGCGACGAACGGTGCTGCAGCACTGTCGGCCGGGATGGTGGCGGCGGCCTCGCGGAGCCGCTGGTGGGCGGCGGGGAAGGCATCCTTGGACCTCGCGTCCTGCTTCCTTGACCTTCGCGGCGCCGGCCTCCAGCAGGATCCGCTCGATCGTGCAGGCGAGGCACTTGCCGGTGTGCCAGATCTCCGTGACGGCCATGTCCCGGCCGATGGAGATGGTGCGGACGTCGCCGCCGTCCGGCCCGGCCTGGCAGTCCTGACAGTCGATAAGGCAGCGGGTGCTCGGCTGCTCGGCGTGGGAGTCGGCCAACAGGGCACCAGCTCCTTCCTGTGCTGCGGGCCAAGAGTGGGGCCCGACCTGGAGCGCCCATCCAACGCCCGGCCGAACAGCAAGGTCAACACCTGTGAGCGGGCACGGTCCGTCAGGTGGCTGCGTAGGTGAGAACCGAGAGCGCTTGTCGATGGGTTCTGTCCTTGGACAGCGAAGTTAGTCGACGACGACGCTCTGACCTGCGACGACTGAGTTCATCGTCAGCAGGAGTGGAGCTCCGTAGTTGATCGCTAGGGGCGGATGGCGATGGTGCTGACGGTGCCGTTGCCCCAGACGGTGGTGTTCATCATCATGCGTCCGTCCAGCGACACCGCGGTAAATTCCGGCACGAAGCGCGTAGTGAACAGTGTCGCGAACCCGCTCCGTAGCTGGGTCACCTCGCTCGTGACCAGGTCCCAGTCGTCGAGGAGGCGGACCTGGATCCAGGCCCAGCCGTCATCTTCGGGCTCTCCGACCGTAGGGTGCGTGTTGTCGTCGATGCCGAGGAGGAACTCGCGGTCCTGGTCGAAGAGTCCGTATTGCGTTGCCATGCGATACCAACTCGCGTTGACCTTGTCAGCCGTGTCCGGGGCATCGATGTCGGCGATCTCGTCCGGGTATGAGTCGAATCGCCCGTGCTCGGGGCGGGCACTCGCTGGCGAGCACCCCGCGGGCAGTGGCGGCAGCGGGACCTCGTCCCGGCGCCGTTGCACGAAGTGAAGCCCGGCGGGTGCGATCAGGGCGGCTATCTCGGTGTCGGTCAGCGTCACGGAGGCACGATAGTCGCAGGCAGATCGCCTGGTGTGCCATTTTCAGAGCTCCCGGAGGACCCACCCGCGAGTTCTGTCGGCGGTGGCGGCGGAGCGGTCTGCTCATTGGCTTCGTCGACTTCTAGGGACAGCGTGCCTGGGCCGACTTGATCGGTCGTCACCGAAGTAGTGGCCATTCAGCCAGAAGCCCGCCGCTGATCGGCACGCGTGCGCGCCGCCGCCGGCGATCGGGCCGCCCCGGACCAGGAACCCGCTCTGGACTGTCGTCACCGGCACCCCCGCCCCTGCCCGTCACCGGACAGATCGCACTGAGCGGCTCCTACGGCTCCGGTGGCCACAACGCCGTCCTGGCCTGCCGCCACGCCTCCTGAACCCGAGCGGAAGCGAAGCGGCACGACGTTGCCCCGGGCCGGGCCGGTGTAAGGCCGCCGGTCCGGCCCGGGGCGCCTCAAGCGAGTACTCCGGTGTCGCCGCTGGCCCCGATCAGGTCCCGTGTGCTGCGTGTTGAACCCTTACGGCCGGGTCCACGGGATCTGGTTCACGTTCGGCCAGTCGTTGCACCCAGCGTAGGGACCAGCAGTCTCCGAGCCATTGCCGTAGTAATGCTGCGAAGACCACGCGGCGCATCCGCTGTAGTCGAGCTCAGCACCCGCACGCCACGAGTCCGGGCTGGCATTGTGAATGGGCACCAGGATTGAGTCCACCACGTAGCCCTGGGTGGCGGTGGTGTACGCAGTCGAGAAGCTGAGCGGGTCGACCGGAGCGCCACCTTGGTACCCCGCGGAGGCGATCGCGACCCGGACGACCGAGTTGGGGTGCGCCTTGACGAACGAGTAGTTCCAGATCCACTCCGCCAACACGTCCCCGCAGCCGTTGTAGATCTGGGAGATGTTTCCGGCCGTCATGCCGTAAGCCGTGTAGTTCTGGGAGTCGCCGACCTGCTCTGCGTTGCAGGAGGTGGTGGCAAGAGCCGCGGCGTTGGCGGTGCCTGCCGTTCCGACGCCCATGGTCAGGGCTGCCGCTGCGGCGGTGGCGATGGTGCGAATTCGCATAGAAGGTCCCCCTTGGGTATGAATGAGCCTCTGCTGGGTTGCGGGCCAGTAGGAATCCTGGTGATCGACAGGGCGTTCAGTCCATAAAGTTGATCGAACGGTTATCCGACGCTTCCGTGCCGTGCGGCAGCGGCCCTGAACTGGTAAGGGGCCGCAACCCGGATCCACCCCGCGCTGGACACCGGGCCGTTCAGAGTGCAACGCGCCCACTGCAACACACCCAGACAGCCCTCCAGGAGGGGTGCAAACCCTCACTCCGATGAGCTGGCCCTTCTCACGCAGCATCATCTACGGGTCCCAGCAGATGGCGAAAGAACTCAAGGCCAGCTGACGTCCCGATGGTGCAGCCCGGGAGAGCACTCGGCCCGTTGCTTCCCGGCCCCCCTTCGCCGCGGTTGCGCAGCCGACGCCGTAAGGGTGTCCGGCCCCCCTCCGCCGGGACCAGCTGATCCAGATCCAGAGCCCGGCCGGAGGGATCCTTGCCACCGAGGAGATCCTGCTTCCACTCGGCCGGCGCACGGTCCTCGTCTTCGGCCCACCGGGCCTGGCTGCTGGACAACCGCGGACTGCCGGCAAGCGAGCAGCCCCGGTTGGCAGCTGCCTGACCAGCGTGCATACCGGGATTCTGACGGCTCGTGACATTTTTCTCTCCGATGTAGACGTTTGGCGCCGCCATTCGACTTCTGGGCATGAGGCATCAATCCCAACTCCCCGGGTGGACCCCGGCAGTGCCGTTCGTGGCACTGGGCCACCCGTCGTGGATCATGCTGGTCCTTGCCGGGGTACTGGCCGTGGTGGTGCGGCAGTTGGCCGAATGGCAGCGCCGCCGCACCCTGGTCGCGCTGGTCGAACGGTCGACGCTCGGCACCGTCGTGGAACAGGAGAGCGGGATGGGCGGGCCCGGAATGCGGGTCCAGGTCGGCACAGAGCAGGCCAACGGCACACCGGCTGCGGGTGAGGGGGCGCACGAGTGACAGTGACCAGGCGTATTGCGGCGGACGTCAGCGAGGCGGTCTCGGTGCTGTTCAGGGCCACGTACACGGAGGTGCTGGCCCACACCGCGGTGCTGACCGGCGACCGGGACAGCACGCGGGACGTGGTCCAGATGACGGTGTACCGCCTCATCCACAGCGGTGAGCTGCCGGCCGTCCGGGTCGGCCGGGCGTTACGGGTGCCCGCACAGGCCGTGCTCGACTACGCCGCCGTCAGGGACACCGCCCGGCTCACGACCTGACGGCACCGAGCGCCCCGCGGGGTCTGCGGCCTGTGACACGGTCGCAGACCCCGCGGGTTCCCGCACCCGTCGGCGGCGGACGGCCGTGTCGGCCCGAGCTACCGGTTCCATCCTGGTGGCGGGCTGTAGACGACGGTTTCCTGCAGTTCGGCCAGGCGGGCTTCGACAGCACCGGCCGGGTGCTGGGCGCCGACCGTGCGCAGGACGATGGCCAGGCGCCGGCCCAGTTCGCCCAGGTGCGGCTCGCCGTCCTCCAGGGCCTGCCAGCAGGCCAGTGCGTTGCGGGCGGCGAGTCTGACCGTCTCCTGGCGCGGGCTTGTCCACTGCAGGCGGTGCTCGCAGGTGGCCAGCCACCGGTCGGCGGCGCGGGCGCCGCCACCGGCGGCAGTCGCGACAGTGGCCTGGACCTCCAGCACGTCCCCCATCGACGGGGTGGCGCGCCCCTGCGAGCGCAGAACGGCGTGTTCCCAGTGGGCCGCGAGCTCGGCGGCGGTGTGGTGGTGGCCGGCGCGCAGCGCGCGGGCGATCGCGGGCCGCGGATCGTCCACCGGCTCGCCGCTCGGTGCGGGCGGCGCGGTGGGCGCCGCCGCGGCCGGCCGGGGCCGGGGCAGTTCGACGGCGACGGGCTCGGCCGGGGTGAGCAGCACGGTGCCGCGTTCCAGCCGGGCCTGGCCCGCAGCCAGCGGGTGCAGGTGGGCCAGGTGCTGGCGGTCGGGGGTGTTGCGAAGCAGCTCGCTCAGGGCTCGGGTGTAGGCGGGCGCCTGGCGCGGGCCGCGTTTGATCGGCGGGGCGACGGCCCCCCATCGGGCGACGTGTGCAGGCAGGGCGAGGTCGGCGTCGCACATCGGCAGGCAGGAGGGATCGGCCACCAGGTCGAGGATCACCGTGGTGGTGGCGGGCCGGCGGTCGGCGAGCTCGCGGGCGATCCAGGCCCAGGGCAGGGCGGTGCAGCGGATCGTGGTCTCGGTGGTGCGGGCCAGGGCAAGGTGCACCAGATGCTGGCGGTGGTCGCGGGTGAGCTGGCCGCAGATGTAGAGCAGCAGCGGGCCCCGGACGGCGGCAGCGCTTCGCAGGCGGGCCAGGACGGCCTGCGGCTCGGCCGGGTCGAGGAGTTGGACCAGGTCGGCGGGCCCGCGCCAGTGGGGCAGCAGGCCGCGCACGGGCACGTTCGCCATCGCGATCGCGCCCGGTTCGGGGTCGAGCAGCCGTCGGCGGCTGCGCTGGGGGGCTGCGGCCAGCAGCAGCACCTGACCCCGCACTTCCTGGTCCTCCCCGGTGATCGTCATACCGGCACAGTAGCGCCGGCCTGTGCCGGGCGGCGCAAACGGCCTGGGTCCGGACCGTGCGGACGGTCCGGACCCAGGCCTGAAAGCGGAGGGGTCAGGGCGTGTGGGCGGCTCCGACCCGGACACTCTGGACGGTGCTGGTCATCACGGGGCTGGGATTGCTGGTAGTGGTACCGGAGCCGTGGCTGCCGACGCCGAACAGCAGCAACAGGATCAACAGGGCCACCCCGCCGCCACCGCCGGCAACGGCGACCGTCGTGCCGCTGATCTGCCGGGTGTGGGCCCGCACGTACGTGCCATCGGCCCGGGTGTGGCTGCGAACGGGAACGGTGAAGGCGCCGTCGGCGGCAGTGGCGCGGCCACCGACTGCAGCGGTCCTGCCGTTGACCTTCCGGGTATGGGCCCGCACGTACGTGCCATCGGCCCTGCGGTGGCCGCGAACAGGAACGGTCTTGGTCATGACTCCCCCAGGAGGGTTGTTGAGTGCTCCCCGCACAACCGCCGAGTACAGCACCCACCACTGACAACTACGGCTGCTTTGAAGTGAGTTGGACCCTGACCTGCACATTTGGACAAGTGTTCGCACATGACAGGGGCCCGCACCCCCGGAGACGAAGGCGCGGGCCCCTGGGGCGGGACGGGGTCAGCCGATCGGTCCGGCGGTGGGTGGGCCCCTGGGGCAGCAGCCGGTACACCCCGCCGAACTTCTCCAGCAAGGAGGTCCAGGCTCCCCCGTGCCCGGGCGCTCCAGTGTCCAGCTCGGCGTAGGACTGCTCGACGGCCAGCAGCACGGGGCAGACCGCGCCGCACTCGCTCGCCGTCACGCACACCGAGGTCCAGCGACAGGCCGACCGCCTCAGCGGCGGGCTGCCCTTCCTCCCGGGCACGGTCCAGGGCGGCCCGCTCCTTCCCCTCCCCCTCCCCCTGCTCCTGCTCCTGCTGCCGGCGGCGGCGGGCCTCGTCGCTCTCCTCCAACCGCCGACGGTGCTGCAGATCGGCCTCAACGACCGGGCCGACAGGGGCCGGCTCTTCGACGGCGAAGGAGCCGCTCACGGGTCCACTCCGCCGGGCCCCGGTTCGCGGGTGACGGTCGGGCCGCGGTCCTCCAGCCCCCACCCGCGCAGCGCGGTGCGCACCAGGCGCCGGGCAGCCGAAGCGGACTGCGGCTCGTACAGCAGCAGCGCCCTGGCGGCGTCGGCGACCGGCGGCCGCGTCGGGGTCTCGACGGTCGTGGTCACCGGGCGCCTCGCACCCGCCGGCGCCGCCCCGGCGCGGCCGCAGCCGGAACCGGTGGGCGAGGTATGGGGTGCGCGGCCACGGCGGGTACTCCGCTCTCTCGTCGGCGGTGACGGCTGCGCCCACCCGACGGGGGGCAGGCGGGCGCAGCGGCCCCAACTCGCCCGCCGGGGTCCGGGGGTCCGGTCCGTCACGGCGGGCGACGGTTCGACGGTAGGGAGTAGCGGCGGGGGCCTTCAACGAGGTTGCGCCATCTTGCGCGAAGTCACCCGAGAGTGGCTATCGCCGCTGTGATCAGATGACGGGCCCCGGCTCCGTGGACGGCCATGGACGCCAGGTCGGTGAAGGTGCGCACGTAGTCGGCGATCTCGCGCGGCTGGGTGATCCGCAGATAGCCGGAGGTCAGCTCGACGGCCGCCTCCGCCTCGTCGAACAGGTAGAAGTCCTCGACCGGCAGGTGCGGCCGGTCGGGCCCGGTCGGGATGACGCCGACGCTGACGAACGGGCTGGAAGAGACGGCTAGCAGCTGGCCGAGCTGAGCCGCCATCGTCTCCGAGTCGCACACCGCGGCGCGCAGCACCCACTCCTCGATCAGCAGGCCGAAGCGGTGCCGGCCGGAGAACAGCATCCGCTGGCGCTCCAGCCGGGCCTCCATCGCGTCGGCGACGTCGTCGACTTCGACGCGGGCGCGAAGGATCGAGCGCAGGACTGCGGTGGTGTATTCGGGGGTCTGCACCATGCCCGGCATGACGCGGCTGGCGTAGACGCGGAACAAGCCGGTGCGGCGGTAGAGGGCGGCCACGAACTCCTGGGCAGCGCGCAGCCCGCTGCTCTCCATGCGGCGCCACTCGGTGTACATGGAGTCGACCGCGCGGGCGGCGGCGATCAGGTCGGGGACCTGGTCGCCGGCGCCGCAGGCGATGCACCAGGCGCGCAGGTCGTCCTCGGACGGGGCGGACTTGCCGCTCTGGATCCGGGAGGTCTTGGCCGGGTGCCACCCGCAGCGGGCGGACAGCTCGTCACCGGTCAGGCCTGCGTCCTTGCGCAGGCCGACCAGGCGGTTGGCGAGCGCCTTGCGCGCCTCGATGACGCTGGACGACGGGGACGACGACATGGTGCTGGCTGCCCGGGGGGTGGTGGTGGACGGGTTGATCAGACGGCGTACCGGGCGTGCGGGACAGCCCGGTCCCAGACCGCCTCGAAGGCGCCGGTCACCATCTTCACCACGGCCGGATCCGCGGTGACCTCGTGACCGGCCCACTGGCCGTCACCGGTGAACCAGTGGAACAGAACCAGGCCCCCGTCGACCAGCCACAGGTCGTTGCCCGGCAGCGCGAGGTCGGAGGCCTTCGACCTGGGCAGCCAGCGGACCTGTTCACCGAGCGCGACGTTGTGCCGCTCGGTGATCGCGTGCTCCCACCGGATGTAGGCGGTCACCGGCTCCGAGACGATCCGAGCCCGGCGCATCACCACCCCGCGGCCGACCGTCTCCTGCACCAGGGCAGCCCAGGAGGTGTACTCCTCCGGCAGGTCATACGCCTCGGGCCGGTCCACCGGGAGGCCGGCTCGCCAGTCGGCGAACACCGGGTCGTCCATGTAGGTGTCGCGCATCTCCAGGTGGCAGGCGGAGCGCTCAGCGCTCCTCAGCAGGGCGCCAAAGTCCGGAACGCTCGGCTTCATCGCGCACCTTTCGCAGGAACGGGATCATTCGGACCGGGATCCGGATGACGCCTTCGTAGTCCGGGACGCCGGTGGGGTGGCCCTCCACCCACTCGGTTTCGCTGATCACGCGGTACATCTCCATCTCGGGCAGCCAGCCCTGAATGACGATCTCCGCCTTCTCGTCCTCCAACCACACGGTCGGAGACCCACCGTTGGGCGTGTCCGGGTCGATGCCCCTGAACCGTAGTGCCATGACCGCTCCTTGTGCCAAGCCGGTTGCGGATCCTTGCGCCTCCACCGTTCCGCTCGGCTGACGCACCGTCAAGAGCACGCGGGCGCAGCCGGGCGGCCCGGGCCCCACGTCCCCCGGGGTAAGAACTTCCGGCCCCGGGCCCACGGGTCGGATCGGGTGTCTACCTGACGGGAAGGGCGATGGACCGTTCCAAGGCCCGCTGTGCGAGCGGAATGAACGAGAAGCCCCCCTTGGCTGAGGCCGGCGTCGGTGCGGATCCACTACTGAGTCTCATTGGTCGTCGGGGAGGTGCGGCTGTGGTCGAGGGCGATGCGGGTCCATCGCCGAAGCTGGAAGATGATCTCGGTGGCGCGCTGGTGACCGTTGGCCAAAAACGGCAGGACCATGAGGGCGGGCACGACAGCCATGGTGACCAGGATCATCGGGCACAGGGCGAGTGCGACGAGAACGGTCCGCTGACAGGCCGCCAGGTGGCGGGTGAGTGCGTGGTACATCTTCTGCCTTTCGCTGCGGGGTCGTTGGGCCTTCCCCTAGGCTCCCAGTAGGGCGTGGCGTTGCGCACGGTGGTACGGGTTGCCGAGTGGCGGCACGCGTTGCCAAGTGGCGGCAACGCGTGGGCAGCCACAGGGAGTGATCTTGTTAGAGAAGTGGCTACCGCCACCGGAACCGGTGGAGCCGGGGCAAGCTCTCGAACCGGCAGTCGAGGCGTTCACCCAGTTCCTGAGCGAGCTGTTGCGAGCCCTCGCGCCGACATCGATCACCCGGTACGCAGCGCGCTGCAACCGCGACAAGGGCTCGGTCTCGCGCTATCTGAGTGGCCAACGCATCGCGCCTCGGGATTTCGTCGATGATCTCCTGCGCCATGTCGCCGAGAAATACGGGCGACCGGTGACGCCCGAGGTTCAGGAACAGGCGTACCGACTGCGGATGGCGGCTCTGTCCGTTCGGAGCAAGTCGGGACACGAGGTTGAGGTGCTCCGCGAGCGGCTGGGTGCGGCTGAGCGCGAGCTTGCCCGGGCGGGCCTGCGGGAGCGGACGTTGTTGAAGGCGTTGCAGGACGCGGAGCAGCAGGCCTACCGAGCGGAGCAGCGGTACCGGCAGTTGGAGGCTGACCTGGCCGTTGGTCAGCCCGACAGCCTGGTTGTCATCGAGCGCGTCCAGCTGTCAGGGGCAGCCGGCGGGCTGCGCGACGAGTTGTCTGGGCTGCTGTCCGAGGTGGAGGGGCTCCGTGAGGAGCTGGCGCGTGCCCGGGACCTGAAGGGCCAGAGCGAGGACAGGTGCCTGCGCCTCGAGGAGCAGTTGCTGGGGCTGGAGGCTGAATTTGATGCGCAGCGTGCGAGTTGGGCCGAAGGTCAGATCTCTGACGCCGCACTGACTCGTCTGGCACTGCTCAGCGATGTGGGCGGCAGGGTCGGCACCACCTTGGATCTGGGTGCCACTGCCCGTGAGCTGAGCGAGATGCTGCTCTCCCTCGCTGACCTCGTCTGCGTCGACCTGCTGGAACGGCTCTTCTGGGAGTCGAACCTGCCCACCGACCCGCCGGACAGCGACTCGCTGCTGAGGCGGATGTCCTATACCTGGGATACCAAGTCCGGAAACTGGGGCGAGGTCCTGCAGAACGGCACGCTTCCCTTGGTTCCCGCGAGTACGGCGATCGGTCTGGCCCTGCGGAGCGGCCAGGAGGCGCTGGTCCCAGTGATCAGCGAGGACCTGGCGGAGGATTACGCGGTCGCGCTCGGCGGCGACACCAGTCTGGTCCCCCTTGTGGCTGGCTGCTCGGTCGTGGCGCTGCCGCTTTCCGCCCGCGGCATCATGCTCGGCGTCGTGCATCTCCTGCGGCTTCCTGGCAAGGCTCCCTTCGCACAGCCGGATGTCTCGCTCCTGCGGGAAGCGGCGGATCGTGCCGCGCTCTCGTTGGACAATGCTCGGCTCTACCTCGCCGGCTCTGCAGAATTCCGCGCTGCGGAGCAGCGGGGGCAGATCATCGGTGAATACCAGCGCGCGCTATTGCCCTTGTGGCTGCCCCAGCCCAGCGGCGTGCGTTTGGCTCACCAGTACCTTCCTGGCCAGTCAGAAGAGATTGTGGGCGGCGACTGGTACGACGCGGTCCCGCTGCCCGGCAACCGGGTGGCACTCTTCGTCGGCGACGTGATGGGTCACTCGCTGACCTCGGTGGCTGTAATGGGCCAGCTGCGGACCAGCGCGAGGACCCTGGCCGCCCTCGACCTGCCGCCACACGAAGTGCTCTACCACCTGGATGAGCTGGCCCAGAGTCTCGGCCGGGAGCAGCACCTGGCCACCTGCGTGTTCGCCGTCTACGACCCGATCGCCAACCGGATCGTGTTGGCCAACGCCGGGCACATGCCGCCCGTGCTGATCCATCCCGACGGACGGGCCGAGTTGCTCGAACAGCTCCCTGCGGGCGCGCCGATCGGGGTCGGCGGGGTGGACTTCGTCTCCCAGGAGCTGGAGACACCGCCCGGCTCGGCGCTGCTGCTTTACACCGACGGGCTGGTGGAGACCCAAGATCAGCCGCTCTCGGTCGGTCTGAAGCGGTTACGGGACCGGCTCTCCGGGGCGAATCAGCTCACTCCCGAGCGACTCTGCCACGAGGCGCTGCAGATCCTGCAGTCCAGCGACCGCGGCGACGACATCGCCCTGCTCGCCGCAGCCTTCGACGGGATCCCGGCCAACGACGTCGCCTACTGGTACCTCCAGCCGCGCAACGAGACCCCGGGCCGGGCCCGCCGGCTGGCTGGCCGCGCGCTGCGCCGCTGGGGGCTCGACGAGCTGGCCGCGGACACCGAGCTGATGATCAGCGAGCTGGTCACCAACGCCGTCCAGCACGCCAAGAAGCCCATCACCCTGCGTCTGGTCCGCACCTTGGTGCTGCGCTGCGAAATCGGCGACGACAGCCCCCAACTGCCCCGCCGCCGCAGGATCGGCCCGGACGAGGAACGCGGGCGCGGCCTCGAACTGGTTGCCAAATGCGCCGACTCCTGGGGCTCCACCCGCCTGGGCGGCGGCAAAATCGTGTGGTTCGAACAGCGGCTCCCCCACTGACATGGTGTCAGCGCTTCCTTCCTGGTCCGCCCGCGCCTCTGCTCTCATGGCCGACAACAGCCGGGCACGATGGAGCAACGCAGGCAGGCGGCGCCCGCCCGCAGCGGCGGTTGCGTCACAACCGGTACTGGGCCGTCTCGTGACCTGCGACAGCAAAACGTCGCAGGTCACCGCGCGACGAAACGGTGACGACGGCTTCCTCTCACGCTCAGCGGCAGCAGCCCCGCCACGCGCAGGGGAAGGCACCCATCCCCTCCAGGGCACAGCACGCGCCAGCTGCTGGCGCGGCAACGAACAAGCTGCTGGATGACGGCGCGGCAGGGCGGATAAAGTCATGCCCGGTATGTCGCCGGGGAAGAGGTCCGCAGCGAGGAGTCGGCTCGTGTCCACCTACGGGATCATCAGCCTCTACCGCATGGTGGAGCAGCTGGAAGGATCGATGTCCGCCCTCAGGGTGCTGATCGACGGCGCGGTCGCGGGCAGGATCCGCGTCGGAACACGGGTGGAATTCCCGGTCGCGCCCGGGACCCACCTGGTGCGACTCTCCTGGTGGGGCGGGATCGGCAGCGCCCCGCTGGTCCTCGACGTGCCGCCCGGCAGTCGCCACCAGCTGCTGGCACGGAGCGTCGGCCTGCGGGATTCGCGCTTCCGTCTGGGCCGTTCGATCAGCCTGACCGTGATCTCCTCGTCCGGGGCCTGACGGCAGACACAGCCGGCCCCGCGGGCCGAGGCCCCCGACGCGCCACCACTGACTGACGCTGTCTGCCGCAAGCAGCGGCGGTGAGCCGACTGCAGAAGAGGGCGTCCCCGCTGGATCGCACCGGTCCGGTGGCCGGTAGCGTGGGGATCTTCGCCGGGTGCGCTCCTGCGGAGTCCTCGAAGGCAGACGCCGATGACCGACATGCACGCTCTACGTGCGAAGGCTCGCCTCGACGCGGCGATGGAGGGCCTCGCAGTCTTCCGCGGGGTGACCGCTCACCCCGAGGAGGCCAACTGCGAGTGCCACTGGGGCAGCGCGGAGGAGCTTGCCCTCCTCAAGGTGCCGGACGTGAGGCTCGATCCCGACCTCCTCCGGCGGACCTGGCAGCCTTCGGACTGGCGCGACCACGCCTCAACGAGCAGACCTGGTCCTGAAATCCCTGCTCGTCTCCGCCGGCGCCTCCGGTGCTTCTACGATGAGTGCAGGCCGCCCGCGCGGCCGGTCACGGAACGAGAAGGAGAGTGTCGGTGTTCAACGCGCACATGGGCAGGGTCGGGCCGGGCGTCGTCGTGCTGGCGCTGGAGGGCGAGTTGGACTACCACAGTGTCGTGCAGGTCGACGAGGCCCTTGCCGCGGTGCAGGAGGACGGCCCGGTCAACGTGCTCATCGCCGACTGCGCCGCGCTGGACTACTGCGACTCCACCGGCGTCTCGGCCCTGATCCGGTGCTATACGGCGGTCCAGGGGGCCGGCGGGTCGTTCCGCATCGCCGAGATTCCCGCGAACTTGGGCCGGATGTTCGAGATCACCGGCCTGAGCTCGCTCTTCACCTGCCATGACACCGTCGCCGCCGCGCTGAAGGACGTCGCCGCGCAGGCCGGGGACGGGTCGGACGAGGCCGGCGCCGCCGTGCCGTCGGAGCTGACCGAGGAAGGGCAGTGGCGATGACCGCGAGCGACGAGGCACCCCATCGTTCGGCGGTCCACCACCGCGGGGGTCCTGCGGGAGGGCAGCGGGATCTCCGAGGGCTGTTCGGCGAGTCGATTGCCGCCTTCGCCTCCCTCGCCGGTCCGGCCCACGTGCTGGAGAGCGCGAATGCCGCCTTCTTCGACGCGATCGGGGGCGACGCGCGCCGCCGCACCGGCATCGCCATCGCTGACCTGGTGCCGGAGCTCGCCGACCAGGGCTTGATCGCCTTGCTCAACTCCGTCTACCGCACCGGCAGGGCCCATACCGAGCGCGATGCCCGCATCCTCCTGGGGCCCGAAGGAGAAGTCCGGGAACGGTATTTCGACTTCACCTACGAGCCGCGCCGCGACAGTGGCGGCAACGTCGTCGGAGTCACCGTCGTCGGTGTGGACATCACCCAGGTCAAGCATGCGCAGCGGCTGGCCGCCGAGCACCGGGCCCTGCTGGAGCAGATCGCCCGGGACGCTCCGGTGGAGCAGGTCCTGGACGGCATGGCCCGGGCGATCGAGGAGTCGACGCCGGGTGTCCTGGTCTCCGTGCTCCTCGCGGATCCGGACGGCCGCCGCCTGCGGCACGGTGCCGCGCCCAGCCTGCCGGCCTTCTACAACGAGGCCATCGACGGTATCGCCACCGGTGAGGGCGTCGGGTCGTGCGGAACGGCCGCGCACCGGCGCGAGCCGGTCATCGTGACCGACATCGCCACCCACCCGTTCTGGGACGACTTCCGGGACCTGGCGGCCAAGGCCTGCCTCGCGGCCTGCTGGTCGACCCCGATCATGGGGCGCGACGGCGAACTGCTCGGCACCTTCGCCATGTACCACCGCTCGCCGCGCGCTCCTCAGGAGGCGGACCTGGCACTGAGCGCCGTGTTCGCGGGCACCGCGGCTCTGGCCGTGGAGCGCCATCGCGCCGAGGTGGCCCGCTCGGCGGCGGAAGCCAGCGAGAAGGCGGCCCGCGACGGTCTCGCCTTCCTGCTCGACGCCGGCACCGCCGTGTCCCAGGACCTCGACTTCACCCAGAGCCTGCAGCGGCTGGCGCGCTTGTGCGTCCCGGTGCTCGCCCCGCTCTGCGCGATCGACGTGGTCGACCAGGGGCGGCTGCGGCGGATCGCCACCGCCGGCGTGGACGCAGCCGGCGAGCGGGTCCTGGCCTCGCACACGCCCGTGTACGACGCCGAGAACACCGTGGCGCGGGTCCTGGCCTCGGGCACCACCGAGGTCGCCCGTCGTCCGCCGACCGGCCCTGGTCCCTGGAGCGATCTCGCGGTCACCGGCTACCTGTGCGTCCCGCTGCTGGACCGCGGGCGCCCCTTCGGCGCCCTCACCCTGCTGACGAACAACCACTACACCCTCGACGGACACACGGTGGCCCTCGCCGAGGAGCTCACCCGCCGCGCCTCCCTGGCAGCCCGCAACGCCCGCCAGTACACCGCCCGGGTGCAGCTCTCGCGCGACCTGCAGGCCGGACTCCTGCTGCCCGACCCGCCGGACGTGCCGGGCGCCCGGATCGCCACCCACTACCGTCCCGCCGGCGAGGGCCTCGACGTGGGCGGGGACTTCTACGACGTCTTCCCGATCGCCGACGGCCGGTGGGCCTTCATGATCGGCGACGTCTGCGGGCGCGGGGCGCTGGCCGCCACCACGACCGCGCTGGTTCGCAACACCGCCCGTGCCGTCGCCCGCCTCGTGCCGGACCCGCCCGCTGTGGTGTCCGCGGTGAACACCGCCCTCCTGGAGCGCCCCCGCAGCCATGGCACCGGCTTCGTGACCCTGGTCTACGGCGAGCTGCGGCCGGCCGGCGACGGCCTCGCCGTCAGCCTCGTCCGTGCCGGTCACGTCGCCCCACTCCATCTGCGCACCGGCGCCCGGGTCGAGGAGGTCCAGAGCGAGGGGATGCTCCTCGGAGTCGATGCCGGCCTGCGGCTCCAGGCCGCGCAGTTGCGCCTGCAGCCGGGCGAGAGCCTCGTGACGGTCACCGACGGGATCACCGAGGCCCGCTCCGAGCACGGGGTGCTCTTCGGCGAGCAACGCCTCGCCGCCGCGGTGGCCGCCGCCCCTCCCGGCGCCGGCGCCGACGTCGTCCTGGAGAGCCTGGTCTCGGCGATGCGGGCCTTCAGCGACACCGCAGCCGAGGACGACGACCAGGCGGTGCTCGTCATCACCGCCGAGTGAGGGGCGCCCCGTCGGCCGCAGCCGGCGGGGTCCGTGCGTCACAGGGATCGCGGTGCGTCCGACGTCGGCACCGTAGAGTTCGAACGGGTGTGCTTCAGGTGCCGATGGGCAGTGGCCGCTCGAGGGAGAGGACGGGATCGGATGGGGCAGCCTGAGGGCGCGGAGCACCGAGCACCGGCGGTGGCCGGGGTCGATGTGTTCGACGGTGACCACGAGGTCGGCCGTGATCTCGCCAGGGTGGACTGGGCCGCGACCGCGCTGGGCGTCCCGTCCGGCTGGCCGCAGAGCCTGCGCACGGCGGTCAGCATCCTGCTCTCCTCCCGGTTCCCGATGTGGATGGCCTGGGGAGAGGAGCTGACGTTCTTCTGCAACAGCGCCTACCGGCGCGACACCCTGGGCCACAAGTACCCCTGGGCGCTGGGCCGGCCGGCCAGCCAGGTGTGGGCGGAGATCTGGAGCGACATCGGTCCGCGCATCGACACCGTTCTGACCACGGGACAGGCGACCTGGGACGAGGCACTGCGGCTGTTCCTGGAACGCTCGGGATATCCGGAGGAGAGCTACCACACGTTCTCCTACAGTCCGCTGCGCAACGACGACGACCGCGTGGTCGGCATGCTGTGCGTGGTCAGCGAGGACACCGAACGGGTCATCGGCGAGCGGCGCATGGCGACCCTGCGCGACCTCGGGTCCGACCCCAGCGTCGTTCGCACCGAGCAGCAGATGCTCGCCTTCACCGCCCGGCAGCTGGACCGCAACCCGTACGACCTTCCCTTCACCCTGACCTACCTGTCCCAGGGCGACGGCTCCGCCCGCCTCTCCAGTACGACGGGAATCCCAGCGGGCCACACCATCGCCCCTGCGGTCCTGCCGGCCGACGGCCCGGCGACGCTGTGGCCCTTGGCGGCGGTACGCCGCGGAGAGCCGGTCCTGCTGACGCTCGGCGGCCCCGCGTTCGCCGACCTGCCCACCGGCGGCTGGACGGAGGCGCCCACCCAGGCGCTTGTCCTGCCCTTGCTGCAGCAGGGCGGCGCGCCGTACGGCTTCCTGGTGGCCGCACTCAACCGTTACCGGGCGCTGGACGAGGGGTACCGCGGATTCCTCGAACTCGCCGCCGGGCACGTCGCGGCCGGTATCGGCAGCGCCCGCAGCTACCAGGCCCAGCAGAAGCGTGCCGACGAACTCGCCGAGCTCGACCGGGCCAAGACCGCGTTCTTCTCCAACATCAGCCATGAGTTCCGCACGCCGCTGACCCTGATGATGGGTCCGCTGGAGGAACTGCGTGGCCGGCTCTCCCCGGTCGACCCGCAGCTGCGGGCCGAGTTGGACGCGATGCACCGCAACGGCCTGCGCCTGGGCAAGCTCGTCAACACGCTGCTGGACTTCTCCCGCATCGAGGCCGGCCGGATGCAGGCCGCCTTCGAGCCCGTCGACCTGGCCGCGGTGACCGCCGAGCTGGCCAGCGTCTTCCGCTCCGCCGTCACCAGGGCCGGCCTGGCCTTCGAGGTGGACTGCCCGCCCCTGGCCGAGCCGGTGCACATCGACCGGGGTATGTGGGAGAAGATCGTCCTCAACCTGCTCAGCAACGCCCTCAAGTTCACCTTCGAAGGCTCGATCCGCGTCGCCCTGCGCCGCGAGGGGGAGCACGCGGTCGTCACGATCGCCGACACCGGCGTCGGAGTGTCCGAAGGCGAGATGCCGCGCCTGTTCGAGCGCTTCCACCGCATCGAGAACGCGCGCTCGCGCTCCAACGAGGGCAGCGGCATCGGGCTGGCCCTGGTGCAGGAACTCGTCGAGCTGCACGGCGGGACGATCACCGCCCGCAGCACGGAGGGACAGGGCACGGCCTTCACCATCCGTCTGGCGCTGGGCCACGCCCACCTGCCCGCCGACGCGCTCGTCCCGGCCGGGCGCTCCGAGGGGTCGGCCGCCGCCCCGTACATCGCCGAGGCTCTGCGCTGGCTGCCGGGGGACGATTCTGCCGGCGCCACCGAGGGCACGACCGACGCACCGGGCGGACAGCCGTCCGAACCGGCCGCCCCCGCGCGCGTGCTGGTGGCCGACGACAACGCCGACATGCGCGAGTACCTCGGCCGCCTCCTGCGGGGCGCCGGCTACCACGTCGAGCCCGTCCCGGACGGCCAGGCCGCCCTGGAGGCCATCCGCACCCGGGCGCCCGACCTCCTGATCAGCGACGTCATGATGCCCCGGCTGGACGGCCTGCAACTGGTCGCGGCCCTGCGCGCGGACACCCGCACCGCGGCCGTGCCCGTCCTGCTGCTGTCTGCCCGCGCCGGCCAGGAGTCCTCCATCGAGGGCCTCGACGCCGGCGCCGACGACTACCTCGTCAAGCCGTTCAGCGCCGCGGAACTGCTGGCCCGGGTGCGCACCAACATCGACATGGCCAGGCTGCGCAACCGCCACGCGCGCTGGCGCACGGCCCTGGTCGACTCCCTGCAGGAGGCGTTCTTCGTCTGCGACGAGCGGGGCGACGTCATCGAGATCAACTCCGCGTTCACCGACATCCTCGGTTACGGACCCCAGGGGCTGCCCTACCGCCGGCGCCACCCCTGGTGGCCCGACCCCGGCGTCGACCCCGAGGGCCATCGGCAGGTGGAGGACGCGTTCGCCCGACTCGTCGGCCAGGAACGCGGCAGCTGCACCATCCCCGTCACCCACCGCGACGGCCGTCGGCTGTGGGTGACGGCCGCCTTCAACCAGGTCCAGGACCCCGACACGAGCCGCCGCGTCATCGTCGGAACCTTCCGCGACGTCACCTCCGAGCGCCAGGCGACCCGGCGGGAGCTGGCCCTCGCCGCACTCAGCACGCGACTGGCGGAAGCCGCCAACCTGCCCGACGCCCTCGACGCGGCCCTGGCCGAACTGCGGCACGTGTGGCAGGCCGACGAGGTCCTCGCCGCGGTCTTCCCCGAGGGCGGCGAGCCGGTCCTGACCGCGACCGACCCGCAACTGGCATGGCGCGACCTGTCGGCGGCACGCCGCGACACCCTGGCCGCACTGCGCGAGCAACCCCCGCTCGCCCCGAGCGCCGGCCCGGCGGGCGGCGCCGGAATCGTCCTCGAACACCCGCAGGGGCCGCTGGTGCTGTGGATCGATCAGGGCGAACGGCGGTCCTTCACCGAGCAGGACCTGCTGCTGCTCTCCCTGCTGGCCGGACGGCTCGCTCAGGGACTCACCCGGGCCCACCAGATCGACCAGCAGCGTGAGACCGCGATCGCCCTGCAACGCTCGATCCTCGGCCCCTCCCTCCTGCCCCAGGGCTTCGCCGTACGCTACGAGCCGGCCGCCCGCCCGCTGGAGGTCGGCGGCGACTGGTACGACACCGTCGCCCTTCCGGGGGGCCGCATCGGCATCGTGGTCGGCGACTGCGTCGGCCGCGGCCTGAAGGCCGCCACCGTCATGGGCCAACTCCGCAGCGCCTGCCGCGCCCTGCTGCTCCAGGACCCCTCACCCGCACGGACCCTCACCGCCCTGGACCGCTTCGCCGCCGACGTCCCCGGCGCCATCTGCACCACCATCTTCTGCGGCATCCTCGACCCCGCGACCGGCCACCTGGTCTACTCCAGCGCCGGCCACCCGCCCGGCATCCTCGCCCACCCCGACGGCACCACCCGGCTCCTGCAGGACGGCCGGGCCCTTCCGCTGGCCGTCAGGGTCGGCCAGAACCGGCCCGAGGCCCACTGCGCCATGCCGCCCCGCTCCACCCTGCTGCTCTACACCGACGGCCTGGTGGAGCGGCGCCGCCGCCCCCTGAACGAGGGCATCGATCAGGCGAGCACCGCCGTCCAGGAGGGGCGTGCCACCCCGGTGGAGGACCTCGCCACCGCCATCATGAGCACCCTCGCCCCCGCCGGCGGATTCGACGACGACGTCGCTCTGCTGCTGTACCGGCACCCGGCCCCCCTGGACGTCTCCTTCCCGGCCGAGTCCGGGCAACTCGCCCCCGTGCGCAAGGCGCTGCGGACCTGGCTGGACCAGTGCGGGCTGCCCACCCACACCGTGCAGAACGTCCTGGTCGCGGCCGGCGAGGCCTGCGCCAACGCCATCGAGCACGGCCACCGCCATGCTCCCGGCGCCCGGATCCACCTGCGCGCCGCCGCCACCGCCGCCGATCTGCGGCTGACCGTCGCCGACACCGGCACCTGGAAAGTGCCCCAGCCCGAAGCCAACGCCCACCGCGGCCGCGGCGTTGCCCTGATGAACGCCCTGATGCAGCAGGTCACCATCACCCCCGGCATCGCCGGCACCGTCGTCGACATGCACACGAGGATCTCCTGATGACCACCGCACTCACCCTGACCCCCGGCCGTCGCCCCGACGGCTCGACCGTGCTGCGCGCCGTCGGCGAGATCGACATGAGCAACGTCGACACACTTGCCGCCGCCATCGACGAGCAGGTCGCAGCCGCCACCCCGCTCGTCGTCGACCTCCGTGCGGTCGAGTACCTGGACAGCGCCGGCCTGACCGTCCTGTTCGCCCGTGCGCACCAGATCCACCTGATCACCGGTCCGCTCCTGGCACCCCTGCTCGCCATCTCCGGTCTGACGCAACTGACCACCGTCCACGGCCTCGGCGACGAACCCACGCGCTGAGCACCACCTGGGCGAATCGCGCGGGGGCGGTGCGGGGCAGACGGTGACTGGCAGATCCCGCCTTCCGCCTTCCCCTCTGGCCACCTCTGACGGCCGACCCCGCGCACCACACCGGCATGAGGATCGGAACATCATGAGTCGCGAACCGGACCCAGCCGTCCTCTACCCGGATGTGGCCGCCCACGGCAGCCTCGCTGCAGCACTCCGTAGCGAAGCCGCGGCCCAAGGCATGTCCCTTCCCCTGGCCGTCACCTCGTCCGATCCGCTGCGTCATGCCACGATCACCAGTGTCGTGCGGCATCGCCACTCGTCCTACGTCGCGGCGTGGCATCACGAGCGGAACTGGACCTTCTGGGGCTCGTCCAACAACAGGCTCATGATCTGCGGCAGCACCAAGGACATACGCGAGCTTCCCCAAGTGATCCGCGGCTGGGCCGAGGGGGCCGGCCTCGACGAGATCAGGAGGACCGCGACCTTCGACCTTCTGACCGGCCGTTTCGAGGTCCCCGACAACAACCCCGCCGACGTCATCGCCTCGGAGTGGCAGTGGCTGCTGAAGGACGCCGATCGCGCCGACTGGCCGCAGTACCAGGCGCTCATCGAGTCCGCCCATGCCGAACCGAAGCTCCGCAGGCTCTACCCCTACACCAGCCACTGGGCACTGGGTTTCACCGAGAAGCCCGACGTCCCGTACTCCACCCCGTCCTTCGTCTCGATCGGCTCACCCTGGGGAACCGGCGACTACACCATCAGAGAGTGGTGGAACGGCCCCGACCTCCACCATGCCGCCACAGCCGCCGAAGCCATCGCCATCGCCGTCGGCCGGATCCCCGCCGACCTGCTCCGGACGTCGTCCGAGCAGCCTGCACGAGACTCCTGACAGCGCCACCATACGACCCGGAAGGTGGTCAGGACGCCAGCAGGACCCGTTTCCGCAACAGACCCAAAACCGGCCCGGCCGTACATCTGGCGTTGATCATGTTGATTCGGTCGACGTGGCCCTCGACGACGCCGGAGCTCCACGGCAGTGTCAGGCCGGCGCTGACGGCGGCGAGGGTGAACCGCTGCAGGGCCGCGTGCTCCAGGACGGTGATCAGCACGAACGCCGCCGAACGCACCCTCGCGTCGTGTGCCTCCAACTGCGCGTAGTACGTGGGCATGCCCGCCTGGACCGCGGCCGAGACACGCCGTTCGAGGTCCTCGCCCGCCGGGCAGCGCTCCGCCCGGGACCTCTCGCTGGTGCCCAGGTGCACCAGGAACCCCAGAGCCACCGCCTGCACCCCCCCGCCCGTTCCGAGCAGCTGAGCCGCACCAAGAGCGGCACCACCGGCGCGGCCGGGAGCAGGTAGCTGCCGGAGTGGCTGTGGAAGACCAGGTCGAACAGGCGGTCGCCCCAGTGGCGAGCCTCCGGGTAGTCCTCCGCGGCGGCCAGCCCTCGCAGCACATCCGGTATGGCGACCCGTCAGGGCGTGGGCGTCCTGGGTGCGCGGGACGGGCATGCCGCCGAGGCAACATGCCGGCCGCAGTGCCGGGTGTGCGGGTTCAGCAGGGTGGGTTCAGCAGGGTGGGTTCAGCAGGGTGGGTTCAGCAGGGTCGAGGATGGCACTCCCCAACCGAGCTA
The DNA here is from genome assembly GCF_036226465.1 of Kitasatospora sp. NBC_01250. Lineage (NCBI taxonomy): Bacteria > Bacillati > Actinomycetota > Actinomycetes > Kitasatosporales > Streptomycetaceae > Kitasatospora > Kitasatospora sp. NBC_01250. The sequence continues at coordinate 60,769 of NZ_CP108476.1, forward strand.
AACGGTCCGACGGGTCAAGAAGAGAGTCGTGACGTAGGGCTCGACGACAGGTTCGCCGAGGCTCTCCGCAGCCTGTGCGATCTTGTCCAGGACCATCTCCCGTCGATGGGGCGGCAGATCGAGGAGGTGGGAGAAGGTCGCGAACAACCGGCGAATCTGTGCGGGGTTGAACACTGCCTCCCACCTGAGGGTCGTCACCTCCACGGGGCCGAATCTGTCGGCGGCGCGAAGGTCCGCGACGCGGTCCTGGATACGCAGGGCATAGGGAAGGTGACCGGTCCCGCGGTCCTTCTCCGGCAGGTGCCGGGCATGGATGCGTTCCACGTGGGCACGAAATGCCGTCGGGCGCTCAGGATCGCCGAAGGCCGTCCACCAGGCGGCCAGCCAGCCCTCCGGCTTGAGCGCATCCGCGATCTTGGGTACCGCAGTACAGGGATCGAGCCAGTGCAGGGACGTTGCCGCCACGGCGAGGTCATAGGTGGCGGGCTGAATCGGCACAAGGTCGAAGTCGCCTTCGGCAATGCTCAACGGCTTCCCATGGAAAGCCCCTCGCAGCTGACGGGCCATTTGTTCACCGAATTCCACCGCGTGGATTCGGGCGCCCCGGGCCAAGAGCTCCCCAGTCGCCTGGCCGGTTCCCGGTCCGACTTCCAGTACGTGACAGCCCGGCCCCAAGCCGCAACGTTCAGAGAGAATCTCATAGACCCGCGCCGGATAACCGGGGCGTCCGCGATGGTAGGCGCCGGCATCGGCATCGAATGTCCCACGAAGCCTGAGCCGCATCGCGGCCTCACGCTTCTTCGACTGTTCATGCACAATGCCACAGCCTATGACGAGATTTCCCCGAAGCGGTCGCCGACCCGCCCTACCACGGCCACATCGTTCCTGGCCACCTTCCCCGGTGAACCGCACACCGCACACCCCCGCCCCGGACGGCGACACCGATCACCGCTGGCCGGTCATGTGCGGCGCGTGCCCGGAATCGGGTATCCCGACGAGGATGACGTCGACCAGTTGCCGTACCGCTCGGGGACGTCCCGCCAGGGACTGCCCACCCGGAACCGCCACATGATCGCATCGAACTGCCGCCGCAGGTCCGGGATCGGCCCCGTCGCCGCCATCGGCAGGAACGGCTCGACCAACTCCCACTCACTGCCCGTCAGATCCCGCGCGTCATGCACTCGTTCTACCAGCCGCCACGCCGCCGAGGAACCCGAACCGGCCCAATCATGATCTGAATTCAGATCAGTCCCTAGCCGCGAACTCGACTACATTCAGTGATGCTCACTGGTCCCCCCAGGGCGGGCATTCCGGCGCGGCGACCCAGAACTGAGCGCACCGCCCCAAACGCTGTATGCAGTCCGCTGGACCCGACACCGCCGCATCAGGTTGCAGTAGCCATCGCTGAGCGTCGCCCCCGTTGCAAGCCCGACTGGAGGTTTGTTCTTCCTTGCTGGTCGCTGTCGATGCAGGCATCTGGACCGCCCTTCACGGAGCTTTCCCTGTCGAACGTGGCTGTTGCTCCTGGCGCAGGGCGCGCGTACGAACGCCAATTGGCGTTGCCCGCGTCGCAGGGGCCCGCCACAAGGCCCCCGCTTTACCGAAGAGGGGGCTGCGGAGGAGAATTCACCTAAGCGGACGACCAAGGGCGTTCGAGACGGGCAGGAACTGCTTGCGGTGGCGCGAGGAGCTCAACGTGGACTCTGCCCCCGGCCGGGGGCCGGGGGCCGGAGCGGCTGTCAGCCGCAGCAGCCCACGGCGCCCTCGGCGGAGAACTGCGAGCCACCCTGGAAGGCCCTGCCGCCTCCGTCGCCGGTGACGGCCGCATGGTTGTTCCAATCGACGTGACCGATATTGTCACCCTGCGCGGCTGAGGCGGCAGTGCCGATGCCCAGACGCGGGACGACGGGCAGGTCCGACCAGGTCCGCGGCCAGGCCGGGCCTGTCGTCCTCGCAGCACCCGGGGACCGAGGTTTCGCGCGGCCGAGGGCGGTGGGGGGCAGTGGGGGGTGTCGGTCAGGGGAGGTTCTTCTCCAGCGCGGCGAGGTAGTTGTGCATGAAGTGGTCGCGGATGCCGGCGCTGGCGGGGGCGAAGGCGTCCGCGGTCAGGCCCTTGGCCCGGTCCGCCAGGCCGGCCTGCAGGGTCATGGAGTCGTGGATCCGGCCGGCCGAGTCGATGTAGCGCAGGTTGTCCACGTGGGTGTAGACGGGCTCGGGTGGCAGCTGCGGCACGATGTCGTTGTTGTTGACGAAGCGGTACATGCGGTCCTTGAAGCCCTTGTTGAAGGCGGCGGCGAGGATCCGGTCGCAGGTGCGGGGCTGGCCGAAGGTGTAGACGCCGTCCGCCTGCAGGCGGGGCTCCCCCAGGGACATCCGGGCGCCGGCGAGCATGGCCAGCGCGCCGCCGAGGCTGTGGCCGGTGAACCACACGCTCTGCCCTTCGGTGCGCAGCTCCGCCAGGGCGTCCCGGACGGACGGGAAGATCGACTCCAGTGCTTCGGCGAAGCCGTAGTGCACGTATCCGGTCTTCGCCGGGCCGGCCCACGGCGGCGTCTCGGCGTCCGAGAGCCAGTCGCGGATCTCCGCCGGCTGGGTGCCGCGGAACGCGGTGATGATCATGCGGTCGCCGGCCATGGTGTACGCCTGGGTGTCCTGCAGCGGGAACGGCGGCGTGAAGCGGGTCTCGTGGTGGCGTACCTGGCCGAAGCCCCAGGACGCCGCCTGCTCCTCGATGGTGGCCCGGTCCTTGTAGGCCAGGTCGCAGGCCCTGGCCAGCCAGTAGGCATGGGGAACGCTGTACCCCTTGGCGCCATGGTCGATCGTGGACGGTACGGGCATGGAGGAACCTCTCCGGTCTTCGACGGGTCGCGCCCGGTGCAGGCAGGTCGCGTGCGGCGCTCGCCCCCGTCGTACACGCACCAGCCGCTCAAGGGCTGCCGCCGCGCCGCAGGCCGCCCGGTGGGACCGCCCGACGCCGTGCCGTTCTCCGGACGGGTGCGGTCCGCTGGCTCGCGGCAGCGGGCTGGTCCAGGCTGAGCCGTGACCCAGCACCGAGCCGACGGGAAGGGCGCAGATGTTCGACGAGAGCTTTGCCTTTCCGCCCGCCCTGGTGAACCGGGTCGGCGGCTCCTCCGGACGGGTCGCCGTGATCGGGGCCGGTGTCGCGGGCCTCGTCTGCGCGTACGAGCTCCAGCGCTGCGGCTTCCAGGTGGTCCTGTACGAGCGCTCGCGCCAGCCGGGCGGGCGGGTGCGGACCCACCGCTTCTGGGACGGCACGCACGCGGACCTGGGCGCCATGCGCATCCCGGGCAACCACCACTGCGTCCTGCACTACGTCTCCCGGTTCGGCCTGCGGACCCGGCCGTTCGTCAACGCCAATCCGAGTGCCTACTACCACCTGCGCGGCCACCGGGTGCGAGCCCGGGACGTGCATGCGCTGTTCCCGGAGTTCGCGCTTCGGGACGCGGAGAAACAGGCTCCGACCCGGCTGCTGGACCGCCTCCTGGGCGCGGTGTGGGAGACGCTGACCACCGGGCAGAAGCGCCGCGTGCTGGAGGGCCATTGGGACGACCCGGCGCTCGACCGGCTGATCTCGGTGTCGCTGTGGCAGTTCGTCCACGAGAACCTGTCGCAGGACGCCTGGGACCTGGTGGGCCATGCCAGCGGCTTGGCCCACTACGAGCAGTCCTCCCTGCTGGAGGTCCTGGTCGACTACTTCGGCCTGTTCCACGCCGGCCAGCTGGAGCTGGTCGACGGGATGGACTCCCTGACCCGCGCCTTCGTCCGCGCGCTGCGGCCCAGGACCCTGCAACTCTCCACGAACATCAGCGAACTCGTGCTGACCGGCGAGGGAGTGCTGGTCCGGGGCAGGCGGATGGACCATCCGACCACCGAGCAGGTCGACTTCGTGGTCTGCTGCGTGCCGGCGCCCGCGCTGGACCAGATCACCTTCCTGCCCGGTCTGCCCCACCCCCAGCGCCACGCCGTTCGCGGCATCAGCTACGCCAGCAGCTCAAAGTCGCTGCTGCACCTGACGCGCCGCAGGTGGGAGTCGCAGGACGGGATCTTCGGCGGCGGCAGCTTCACCGACCTGCCGATCCAGCAGTGCTGGTACCCGTCGGACAACGCCCGTCCCGTCCGGGACGGGGCCGACGGCAGCGCCACCCTCCGGTGGGTCGCCCAGGACCCGCGGCGGTCCGAGGAGCCGTCGGTGCTGCTCGGCGCCTACCTCTGGGGGGCCAACGCCCGCCGCGCCGCCGCGCTGCCGCCGGCCGACCGCGACCGGCTGGTGCTGGCCTGCCTGGAACAGCTCCACCCCGGCATCGGCGACGACGTGGACGACATCGTGCACTGGAACTGGGACGAACAGGTCGGCATGGGCGGCGGCGCCTTCGCGCACCTGCCGCCCGGCGAGCACACCCGCTACCTGACCGTGCTCGGCTCCCCGCACCCGGTCGGCGACCCGCGGATCTTCTTCGCCGGCGAGCACCTCTCCGGGGCGCACGCGTGGTGCCAGGGCGCCGCCCAGTCCGCCCTCGGCGCGGTCGGCCTGCTGCTCGACCGCAGCCGGCACGCCGAGGTCGCCGCGCGGGTGGGAGCCGCGTGAACGGGAGCCGCGCGAGCGGGGCCTCCCGGCTGGAGCGCGAGGACCTGCGGTCGCTATTCGTCCCGCGCGCCGGGGCCCGCGAGCGGGTCGGGCTGGAGATCGAGAGTGGCCTGGTCGACCCGCAGACCGGGCGCGCCGCCCCTTACCTGGGCGAGAACGGCGTGCTGGCCGTCCTGGAGGCGGTGCTCGCCGAGTGGGGCGGCGAGCGCCAGCAGGACGCCGGCCGGCTGACCGGCGTCCTGCTGGCGGACGGGAGCCAGATCACCCTCGAACACGGCGGCCAGCTCGAGTACTCGTCCGCGCCCGCCGACGGTCTGGCCCTCGCCGTGGACGACGCGGGCGCCGCCTTGCAGCGCCTGGCCGAACTCGTGGGCCGCTTCGGCCTGGCCCTGCTGCCGGGCTCCGCCCTCCCCTTCGACCGCCTGGACACCGTCTCCTGGGTCCCGATGACCCGCGGCGCCATCATGCGGGACTTCTTCGCCCGCATCGGCGAAGCCGGCAGCCGGGGCACGGAGATCATGTCGATGTCCCTCTCCACCCAGGTGCACCTGGACTACCTCTCCCCCGAGGACTTCACCCAGAAGCTGCGGATGCAGGTGGCCGCCTCCCCGGTCGTCGCCGCACTGCTCGTCAACTCACCGCTACAGGGCGGACGTGCGAACGGACTGCTGTCGCACCGCTCGCGCGCCTGGCTGCGGATGGACCCGCACCGCTGCGGCATCCTGCCACCCGCGCTGCGGCCCGACGTCGGCGCCGACGACGTCATCGACTGGGCCCTGCGGATCCCCATGATCTACTACCGGACCGCGGACGGACGCTACCGGCCCGCCCCCGACCGGCCGTTCGCCGCGCTCCTGGAACAGGGTTTCGACGACGGCACGATGGCGACGTTCGACCACTGGGCCTCCCACATGTCGCAGATCTGGACGGACGTCCGGGTGCGCCGGACCCTCGAACTGCGCAGCGCCGACGGGCCGCCCTACGAGCACATTCCCTCGATCCCGGCGCTGTGGGTGGGCCTCAGCTACCACCCCCCGTCACGCGAAGCCGCCTGGGACCTGCTCGGCCGCTACACCCTGCGTGAGCGTCGCGGCGCCCTCGACGCCCTGCCGAGCCAGGGCCTGCGCACCACGCTCGGCGGCGACCGCGTCAGCGACCTCGCCACCGAGCTGCTCCGCCTCGCCCGCGCCGGCCTGACCGCCCGCGTTCAGGCCGGACTTGAGCCCCGGCGGGTGCTGGCCTACCTCGACCCGCTCGACGAAGTCCTCGCCACCGGGCGGACGTTCGCCGAGCAGTGCACGGCGCGCTGGGAGAGCGACCTGCGCCGTGACCCCCGCAGGTACGTCGAGGCATTCCGCGTGCGGGCTCGACCACTTCGGTAATGGACAAGTCCGCGGCGCGGCGCGGCCACTGGGCTCCGGCCGGCGAGGATCGGAGGCCCGGGAGCCTCAGGAGGACGGGCGCCACAGCTCGACATCGTGGTAGCGGTGCGTCTGCTGATGCCGGCGCAGGCTGCCCGCCATGATGCGTTCGAGCTGGAGCGTCAGCGTCCGATGTCGTGCCGCAGCCCCGCATCGGCTGCGAACTCGTCCAGTGCGCGGGGTAGTTCACAGGCCACGACGTGCTCGCGCAGGGAGATCTGCGAGGCCGCCAGCAGGGCGACGAGGCCGTCGCACCGCGCAGCGGGGCCGCCGGGCCGCCGGGCCGCGGATGACCCGCCACGTCGGCGCGCAGCATCAGGTTGCCGGGATCCCGTCCGCGCGCCGGCTCCCCTGCTCCTCATCCCCTTCGCCGGTATCCGGCCTTCACCCGGCGCCGCCACGGGGCCCAGGGAGAAGCGGTCGGCCATGTCGAATGCGGCGGCGGCGACCGGGGAGGCCATCGTCGGGTCGCCACAGGCCCTGGTCGCACCGCCCTGCCTGCCCGGGGCCGCCCGCCGTTCGACGAAGTCGTGCTGCTTCCGCCGGGCCCCGGCGCCTGGGCGAGGGCCGCGGTGGCCACGTGCGGCCGTGCTCGGGCCAGGTCGTGCGTGCGTGCGGGGCAGCCGGCGTCGATGGTTCAGGTCAGCGCTGCCGCTACCGCCGACGTCCACGTGGCTGTGGCGCGGCGGGCCAGGCGGCTGGTCGGGGCGTAGCCCTCGAAGAGGTGGAAGGCGCCGGGGACCACGTGGAGTTCGGTGTGGACGCCGGCCGCGATCAGGCGGTTCGCGTAGCTGAGGGCCTCGTCGCGGAGGGCGTCGGCCTGGCAGATCTCCAGGTAGGCAGGTGGCAGGGCGCTGAGGTCCTCGGCGCGGGCGGGGGCGGCGTAGGGGTCGGCTTCGGTGGAGGCCAGGTAGGGCTTCCACATGCCGCGTACGACGCGGCCGTCGACGATCCGGTTGTCAGCGCACTCGTCGATGGACGGGAGGGCGCAGCGGTCGTCCAGGGCCGGGACGAGCAGGAGCTGGAACGCGAGGGTCGGGCCGCCTCGGTCGCGGGCGGCGAGGGCGAGGGCCGCCGCAAGGGCGCCGCCGGCGGAGCGGCCGGCGACGGCGAGGCGGGTGGGGTCAACGTCCAGGCGAGCGGCGTTGTCGGCGGTCCAGCACAGGGCCGCGTAGCAGTCGTCGAAGGCGGCGGGGTACGGGTGTTCCGGGGCCAGCCGGTAGTCGACGGAGACGACCACGGCCCCGGCCGCCAGGCAGAGGTCGCGGCAGTTGCCGTCGCCGGTGTCGAGGTCGCCGGCGATGAAGGCGCCGCCGTGGAAGTAGAGGACGCCGGGGCACGCGCCCCTCGCCCCGGTCGGGCGGTAGATGCGGACGGTGAGGTCGCCTGCCGGGCCCGGAATCACGGTGTGGCGCACGGCGATGCGCGGGTCGTCCGCCGGGGGCTTCGCGGCCAGCAGCGACCGCAGGTACGCCCGGGTGGCCGGCGGGTCGGCCAGCGGGTCGAAGGGCGGGACACCGTCCAGGACACCGGCTATCTCGGGGTGCAGGCGCATCGAGGCTCCATGGTCTCATTGATATGGTTGCAGCACGATGAAGGTAATGATCTCATTGATACGGTGTCAATGGATAAAAATGAGAGAGGAACCGCCGTGGCGAAGGATCTGACGCCGTCGCAGCTCGTCGTGCTCGGGCTGATCGCCCGGAACGGGCCGATGACGCCGTACGACCTGAAAGCCAAGGCCGAGAGCTCCGTCGGCCACTACTGGCCGCTCCCGCACGCCCAGCTCTACCGCGACCCACCCCGCCTGGCCGAGCTGGGGCTGCTGCGCGAGGAGGCGGAGGAGCACGGCCGCAGGCGCCGGGTGTTCCACCTCACCGACGCCGGCCGGCATGCCCTGCGGCACTGGCTCGCCGACCCCGCGACACCCGAGCCCGAGACCCGCAACCCCGCCCTGCTCAAGCTGACCTTCGCCGACCTGGGCGCGCCCGGCCAGGTCGCAGAGCTGGCGGCGGCCCAGGCAGCGCAGCACCGGCAGTGGCGCGACACGTACCAGGAACTCCGCGACCACCTCGACCCCCACGCCCCGGACACCCCGGCCCGCACCCGGCTGATCACACTCGGAATCGCTCACGAGCAGAGCTATGTGACGTTCTGGGAGGCACTGGCGGCCGATCCGGACGGGACCGGCGAACCGCCCTCCTAGGGTCTGGTCCGGAGTTGTGATCGGTGCCGGAGACTGTTCGATGTGGCGTGGCGGTCTGCGCGGCCGCCGCGGCGACGGCCGTTGCTGCGGCCCACCGCGGCAGCCCGGTGGTGTCGGTGACGGTCTATAGCCTGTCGCAATGATCCGTAGCGTGTTTGAGCAGCGTCCGCTTGATGCTGCCGTCGCTGACGCCGGGAGCGCGACGCTGGAGTTCGACCGGGCCAGGGCCTGGTTGCGCTCTGCGCTGGTTGGCGCCGTGGAGCCGTTGGGCGCCGAGGTGTGGGTCCTGGATACAGCCCTGGAGCAGATCGTGCTGGTCAGGCATCCGTGGCGCGGGCTGGTCCCGCCAGGTGGCAAGGTTGAGCCCGGAGAGTGTCCGCGTGATGGCGCGGCCCGGGAACTGGCCGAGGAGACTGGGCTACGGCCGCGCTTGTTGGAGCGGCCCGCCGCGGTGGCGGTGCGGTCATTCGGCCCGGATCTGCCGGAGACGCTGTCCCTCTCCTATGCCGCGATCGGCGACCCGGAACAGCCACTGATCGCGGAGGACGGGCAGCCCGCGGCCTGGATGCGGCTGGACCAGGGCTGGGACAGCTGCTTCCCCGATGACGCGCTGCGCATCCGACAGTACGTGACGCTTCTGAGATCGGGTTCCCTGCCTGGTGAGTGTGGCCGCGCCCAGGAGTTGCCCGGCCGATCATGTGACCGTCGCTGATCAGCTCGCTGTTCCGGGCATGGGGCGTTGGGAACGCGGCGATCCGTCGGACGGGGAGCGGGTGCGGCCGTTCCTTCCGGTGAGTAATGGGCGGTGTGGGCAATGGCGTGATCACCGCCGACAGCGTCTCGGCCGACGGTCGCCCTCGGCCGCGACGCCCGGCCGACCGGCCACCTGCGCCGCGCCCTCGACAACGGCCTCGCCCCGGACGAACTCGCCGAGGCGATCACCCACCCGGCCTGCTACGCCGGCTGGCCCGCCGCCATGAGCGCCACCGGCTTCCTGGCCACGGTCACCGAACCCATCGGCTGACCGACCGTCACCTCCCGCCACCAGCCCACCCAGGAGAGTCCCGTGCAGCACGTCACCTTGAACAACGGCGTCCGGATGCCGATCCTCGGCTTCGGCGTCTACCAGATCCCGGCGGAGAAGACCGAGCAGGCCGTCGCCGACGCCCTCGCCGCCGGCTACCGGCTGCTGGACACCGCCGCCGCCTACGGCAACGAGGAGGCTGTCGGCCACGCCGTCAAGAACAGCGGCATCCCCCGCGAGGAGCTGTTCGTCACCACCAAGCTCTGGGTCCAGGACGCGCCCGCCCAGGACAACACCCGGCGCGCTCTGGAGACCTCCCTGGCCAAGCTCGGCCTCGACCACGTCGACCTGTACCTGATGCACCAGCCCTTCGGTGACGTGTACGGCCAGTGGCGCGCCATGGAGGCCGCCAACCGCGAGGGCCTGGCCAAGGCGATCGGCGTCGCCAACTTCTACCCCGACCGCCTCCTGGACCTGATCCTCAACAACGAGATCACCCCGCAGGTCAACCAGATCGAGACCCACCCCTTCTTCCAGCGCACCGCCGACCACGACCTGATGCGCGAGCACGGCGTCCAGCACCAGGCGTGGGGCGGCTTCGCCGAAGGCAGGAACGAGCTGTTCACCCACCCCGTCCTCAGCAGGGTCGGCGACGCCCACGGCAAGTCCGTGGCCCAGGTCGTGCTGCGCCGGCTGATCCGACGCGACATCGTCACCATTCCCAAGTCGGTCGACCCCGAGCGGATGGCACAGAACATCGACGTCCTCGACTTCGAACTGACCGATGACCAGATGGCCGCCATCGCCGCCCTCGACACCGGCAAGACCCTGTTCTTCGACCACCACGACCCCGAGATGGTCGCCTGGCTCAGCAAGCGCCGCCTGGACAGCTGAACGGAACGGCAGCACCCGCCGCGCCCGGGCCGGCCTCGGACGCTCCGGCACACGGCGCCGGGCGTCCGCCCAGCGCCGCCCCCTGCAGCCGATCCGCCTGGGAGCCCCTACCGTGATCGCAATCCCGGCACCGCAACGCACCGCCGGGCCGACGCACCATCCCGCGCGCGGCCCCGCTTGCCGACGCCATGACCGGCACCCCGACCGGGGAGCTGCGGGCCCACCGAGCCCGTAGCACCCCGGCGTTCCGCTGGTGCCGCGCTACTCACGCCCGATGGTGCACGACACCACGTGCTCCTGGATCGCCACCCGACCGGTCTCCTTGCTGTTGACTCTGGTCCGCCGCCCGCCGGTCTTCTGGCCTGACACGGCGAGTCGATAGTCACCCACTGGGAGATTCTTGAATTCGCGGGTGATGGTGAACTTGATCGGATCGCCCGTGCCGCTCTGGTTGTGGGTGATTGGTTCGGACGTGACGACGGAGCCGCCCGGCCCGGTGATGGAGAGGGTGATGCTCAGCGCAGTGACAATCCCCTTGTGGCCCTCTTCCTCCCACAGGAGTTCGTTCCAGTACTGCGGAATCGCCTCGAAGGTGACAGTCAGCTTCTGGTACTGCCCGTCCCAGCCGACCTGGCCCGTGAGTGCCGCTTTCACGCGGGAGAAATTGCCGTTGTCGCCCTTGTGGATGGTGAAGTCCGATGCCGGATCACGGACACCACGATACGGCCCCTGCCCGGCCTTCTCTCCGGTGTTGATCCAGTCGACCGTCCCAAGCAGTCCCGGGCCGCACCGGTAGACGTAGGTCTTGCCGGCGAGGTCGTCCAAGCGCAGCGTGCCGATGGGCATGTGTGCCCCGCCGGGACCCAGGCAGTATTGCGGCCTGCTGAGCATCGCTTGTAGCCGGGCAAACGCGTACGCATCCTGCTCACTGTCTGATTTACCGTCGAGGTGGTCGAGGTCCGCGGTCTCCAGGAAGGTGTACTTCGCGGCGAGATCGGCCCTGTTCATGTCGTATCCCCTGCTCAGTCGTGCGCACCGGAGTGGTACCTGATTGTCGGGCACGCACCCGTCGGCGGAAGAAACGACTCGCACGAGCGGAGCCGTCAAGCCTCGCGGCCGAAGGCCGGGCTGCCCCCGACCGTTGATGCCGCGCTCATCGCCTCCATCCTCGTAGCGTGCACGATGTTGCGGCCCGCCGGGTAGCGAACCGGGCGACGGCCAGGGCGCAGCGGCGGACGGACCGGCCCGCCTCCAGAGCGAGCCGGCTCTGGAGGCGGCCACCAGGAACGCGACGGTCAGGCCGTCCAGCCCGGTCATGTCGATCACCTCGCGTCGGTCGGATTCCGATGTGGCGCGCCCACCCGCGCTCCGGCCCGGCAACCGGCCCGTCGAGCGGTCCGTTGCCGGCGGCGGTCCGTTGCTCGCGGCGGTCGGCCGCCGTCACGCGCGGAATGCGTCGGCCGGCCGCAGTCGGTTCGCGGGTCGCCGCCGTCGCGATCCCCGCCTTGATCCCTATCGAGCAGAGCGCCACCCGGTGTGCTCTCACCCGGCCCGGATGGCAAGCGGAGCGCGTCCGAGAGGGTGACAACCCGTCAGGTCGTGCCAGTCCGCTGTCAGCGCGCACCCTAGCGTGACGGTATGGATACAGAATATGCACGCTCCGTAGCCGGGGAACCGGGCAGGGCAGGCAGACCCGGCCGCGCACCGCGGACCAGGCTCTCTGCCGTGCTGGTGATGGCGCTGGCCATGCTCACCTTCGCCGCCGTCATCTCGCCGGCCGCCGCCACGCGGCGCGAGGGCGGCAGCGTGACGGTGAACTTCACCAACAACAGCGACCGCGCCCTGTCACTCGCGACGTTCACCATGACCAGGGGCTGCCTGATCGGCAGTCAGCCGAGCGAGATCGCCGCGGGCACCTCAGCCAGCTGGTCGTCCGAGCCCTGCCTCGGCTCGAACGGCAGCGCGGGCAACGCCTCCTTCCGGGTCGCCGGGGAGACCGTCGGCACGGTGCAGGTGAGCTGGGACAGCCCGACCACCGGCGCGAACAGCTACACCCAGACGGCACCGGGCGGCTACGTCATCAGCCACAGCGGCGGCGGGGGCTCGAACCCGACGGTCCAGTTCACCTTCGACTGCAACTCGACCACCTGCGACGGGATCCCCGACGACTGGAAGCGCAACGGCGTCACCATCACTCCCAGCGACGGCAGCGCCCCGCAGTTCATCGACCTGCCCAAGATGGGCGCCACCGTGAACAAGCCGGACATCTTCGTCCAGCTCGACTGGATGGCCGACGAGACCCACAGCCACGCACTCGACCCGCAGGCCATCCGCCAGGTGGTCGAGGCGTTCAAGAACTCCCCGTACAACAAGCACTCGCCGACCACCGGCATCAACCTGCACATCGACGCCGGGCCGGACAGCATCCTCAACTTCGACACCAACGCCACCTGGGGCGAGCTCAGCAAGGCGCGGCAACTGACCGAGACGACCAACCTCGGCACCGTGGACGGCAACGGCAACTACCTGTGGGACGCCTTCGACACGATCAAGGCGGAGAAGGGCGGCTTCGTCAGCTCCGGCCGGGTCCCGATCTTCCACTACGCGATCTCGGCCGACCACCTGGCGCCCGGCTCGACCACCCTCGGCATCGCCGAGCTCCCGGGCAGTGACTTCATCCTCAGCCTGGGTGCCCTCTCCCCCGACGTCCCCCAGATCGCCGCACAGGCTGTCGACTTCATGCACGAACTGGGCCACAACCTGGACCTGCGGCACGGTGGTGACGCGGACCTCCCGAACAACAAGCCGCAGTACTTCAGCGTGATGAACTACTCGTACTCCGTTCGAGGCCTGACCGCCGGAACGACCACCGGCATCGCCGACTACTCCCGCGACGCCCGAAGCCTGAACGAGGTGTTCATCGACGAGAACACCTACCCGTTCAGCAGCAAGGACTACGACGTCGTCCACTACTGCCAGAACGACCCGAAGGGCCCGTACATCACCACACCGCGGAGCAAGGGCTGGGTGGACTGGAACTGCAACGGCGTCCAGAACCGCGGCGTGGTCACTGCCGACGTCAACGGTGACGGGCAGAAGACCCGGCTCTCCGGCCACGACGACTGGAGCGCCCTGCGGCTGCGCGCCGGCGGGATCGGCCTGCCCGGCGCCCCCCTTCTCCCGGACCCGCCGACCCCGAACAACGAGCCGACCATGGAGCAGGAGGAGGGCGTCCTGCCGCTGGACACCACGCCGCCGGTCACCACCGCCACCACCGACCCGGCCGACGGCCGAAAGGACTACTTCACGACGGACGTGACCGTCACCCTCAGCGCCACGGACGACATCTCGGGCGTGAGCCGGACCGAGTACAACCTCGACGGCGCCGGCTGGACGGACTACACCGGCCCGATCGCGCTGACCACGGACGGCCGGCACGAACTGCTGTACCGCTCGATCGACTTCGCGCAGAACCAGGAGGCCGACCAGTCCCTGACCCTGCGCATCGACTGCGAGCACGGCCACGACCACGACCACAGCCACCCGTCGGGCCAGGACTCGTGAGCGTGACGACGGCAGCCACCGGCTGAACCGCACCGCCCGGGTCCGACCGGCCCCTCGACCAGCCCCGCTCCAGCCGCCGCCCTCCCGCGGAGCGGAGCGGAGCGGGGTTTCGGCGGGCCCGGGCGCCCGGGCACTGCCGTGTCCTGGACGGTGCCCCGGGCCAGGCGCTGGATCCGCCCACGAGCGCCGGCTGAACAACCCCGGCAACGTTCGTGGTCAACGCACGAGCTAGAGACGTGTCGCAGTCCGGACAAGGTCGGCGACGGCTCTGGACCGGCTGTGCGGTGGCCAGGCGATCACGGTGGTGACTGTCGGCGCGTCCAGCACGGGCACGGCGGCGAGGTCACCGGGCAGTTGTGCTCGGCACGACTCCGGTGAGACCGCGCACGCGCGGCCGAGCGCGACAAGCTGCAACAACTGTGCGTGGTCGCGGACCTGCGGGCCGGGGCCGGGCGGGTAGGTGCCGTCGGGGTCGGGCCAGCGTGGCAGGGGCAGGTCCGGCAGCCCGGTGATGTCGGCCATCTGCACGTGGGCCCGGACGGTGAGCGGGTGCCCGGCCGGCAGGACCGCGACCTGGCCCTCCGTGCCGAGCACCTCGGTGTCGAAACCGGCCGTCGAGTCGAACGGCCGGTGCAGCAGCGCCACATCGGCCCGGCCTTCGCGCAGGAGTCGTTCCTGTTCGGCCGGACCGCACAGGATGACGTCGACGGGAACCGCGCCGGGTTCGGCGGCGTACGCGTCGAGCAGTCTCGCCAGCAGTTCTCTGGACGCGCTGGCCTTCGTGACGAGGACCAAGCCGGGAGGGCCGGTCACGGAGAGGGCGGCGCGGCGGGTCCGGCGCTCGGCGGCGTCGACCGCGTCGAGCGCCGCCCGGCCCTCGACCAACAGCACCGCGCCGGCCTCGGTCAGCGTGACCGTGCGACTGGTCCGATCCAGCAGCGCTGCCCCGAGCCGGCGTTCGAGCTGCTGGATCGCCCGCGACAAGGGCGGCTGCGCGATCCCGAGCCGCTGCGCGGCGCGCCCGAAGTGCAGCTCTTCAGCGACAGCGACGAAATATCGCAGTTCCCGGGTCTCCATACCGCCACGGTATCCCGGATCAATACCTGGACGGTATCGTTGCCCACCCGATCGGTCTTGGACTCCGCCGGGGCCGGAGAGCAGCATGGTCCCCATGAGCGAACGAACGATTGCGCTGGTCACCGGCGCCAACAAGGGAATCGGCTACGAGATCGCCGCGGGTCTGGGCGCCCTCGGCTGGAGCGTCGGCGTCGGCGCCCGCGACGATGAGCGCCGTAAGGCCGCGGTGGAGCGACTGCGCGCAGCCGGCGCCGACGCGTTCGGCGTCCCCCTGGACGTGACCGACGACGCGAGCGCGACCGCCGCCGCACGGCTGATCGAGGAACAGGCCGGACGCCTCGACGTGCTCGTCAACAACGCCGCCATCACCGGCGGCATGCCCCAGGAACCCACCCGGGTCGATCCCGCCACCATCCGAACGGTCGTGGAGACCAACGTGATCGGCGTCATCCGCGTCACCAACGCGATGCTGCCGCTGCTCCGCCGCTCCGCCTCACCGCGGATCGTGAACATGTCCAGCAGCGTCGGCTCCCTCACCCGGCAGTCAGGACCCGCTGCCGAGCAGACGGCAGGTCCGGTGTCCGTTGCGTACGCACCGTCAAAGACGTTCCTGAACGCCGTCACCCTCCAGTACGTCCGGGAGTTGAGTGGTACGAACATCCTGATCAACGTCGGCTGCCCCGGCTACGTCGCCACCGACCTCAACGGCTTCCGCGGCGTGCGCACCCCCGAACAGGGCGCGGCGATCGCCATCAAGCTCGCGACCCTGCCCGACGACGGCCCGACCGGCCAGTTCTTCGACGACGCCGGCGTCGTTCCCTGGTGATCTGCACGGCGGCGATCACCCACCGGGTGAGGCGGGTTCACCTGCGGGCCTGAACAGGTCCCTCGACTTCGGCGGGCCGTCCCGGCCAACGCTTCGGCGCCCGGGGCAGCACGCCGCACCGCTAAGGACCGCTTGTCGGCGGTGAGTTGGCGGATGCGCTGCTTGAGGGTGGCGTTCTCGGTGGTGATCCGCTGGATGGCCTCCTGGGCCCACTCGCCTTCCCAGTCACGGGCACTCCAGCCACCGCAGGTCTTCGTCATGCTGGAAGTCGGGCACTGATCCTCCGGCCTTGGCCACTGGTCGCGCCGACTGCTGCGGGGCCCTCGGTAGAGTCTGGGCAATGACGGGCAACCGGGGCCGCTGGCCAATGACCGACCAGGATCGTGGCGTCGAGGACGTGACGCTACTCATCCTGGAATGGCTGGGTGAGCAGGGCGTGAATGCCCTGATCAGGGTGGACGCCGAGAGGGTGGCCGACAACGCGCCGGCATGGACGTTCGCCGCCAGTGGGGGCCCCTTGGCGCATGGCCTGCGTGCTGATGGGAGGAGTGTGCAGCAGTGCATGTCCGCCGCCCTGTCCAAGCTGCGCGAGGCGGGGCTGCCGGTTCCGTTTTGATCTTCGTTCGCCACTGATCTTCGATCACCGGCCGCCATGCGGACGGACCAGGTGTCGATGATCAGCAGGGGACGGGTCCTCTGATCGTCGGGCCCGCTCCCGTACCCGGCAGCGCAGCATCTCCTGGGTTCGAGTGTCGACTGAGGTTTTCCCAACGAAATGATCCCGTGAGGTGACTCGGCCCAGGGAGGTCCCGCGAGCCGCGATGCGGCTGCGACGTCCGGCGGTCGTACAGTCGAACCCGTTACCGAGGAGGACTTCTGATGCGCAGTGTGACCTATTCGATGGGCGTCTCACTTGACGGCTACATCGTCGGGCCGGACGGCGGCTTCGACTGGTCGCCGCCCGACGAGGAGGTCTTCCGCTTCTGGATCGACGAGATTCGAGAGGTCGGCGTCCACCTGTTGGGGCGACGGCTGTACGAGACGATGCTGTACTGGGAGACCGCCGACCAGGATCCATCGCTCGACGACTCGATGCGCGAGTGGGCCGCGCTCTGGAAGCCGCTCCCGAAGGTGGTGTTCTCGACCACGCTGTCGGCGGTGCAGGGCCGTGCCCGCCTGGCCTCCGGCAGCGTGGCGGAGGAGGTCGAGCGGTTGCGGGCCGAGCCGGGAGAGGGTGACATCGCGATCGGCGGCGCGACTCTCGCCGCCGAGGCGGCTGCGTCGGATCTGATCGACGAGTACCGGGCCATGGTCCACCCGGTGCTGGTCGGCGGTGGCATTCCGTTCTTTCCCCAGGGCCAGCGCCGGGTGGATCTCGAACTCGTCGAGACCCGCACCTTCAGCTCGAGAGTCGTCTACCTCCGCCACCGCGTGGCGCGTTAGCCGGCTCGCCCACCGAGCCCGCCGAGCCCGCCGAGCCTCGGAAGAACGGGCCGGCCGGTGACGCCCGCAACCACCAGCGGCTTCACATCGGTCACCTGTGTCGCCACGCCCGGCATCTCCCAGGCCGCCGGCTACCGCTACCTCCACGAGGGCATCGACATCTCGCCTGCCAAGCCCCGGACCTGCACGAGGCCCTGGACCGGTGCCGACGCGAGGCCATGACCCACGTGATCCCGGACGGCACCCTGATCGAGCCCGACCGGCTCGCCTGCGTCCGCGACAACGGCAACCGAATCTGGAAATGATCAGTGCGACACGGACTGGTGGCCAGGGCCTCGGGTCACGTCCAGGAAAGAGGTAACGATGCTGGTCGCCCGTTACGACGACTTCGGGTGGGGAGCCCGGTTCGACCCGGAGACCGGTGAGCTCGGCCCCGAGCGAGCCCTCGGGTCCGGGGAGATGCCCCAGGGCCACTACGGCACCTTGAGTGGCCATCGAACAGTGCTGTACCGGGCAGCGGATGTGCTCTGGCTACGGACGGGCGCCCTGCGGGTCGAACTCGATGGCTCCACGAAGATCGAGCATCGGGTCGTCGCCACCACATGCCTCCTGACCATCAGTCACGGGCTGAAGCTTCACCACCCTGCCCCGCAGGAGTGGGATGACCTGGGGAACGACCTGACCCCGTTCGCCGAGGCCGAAGACTTCGACTTCGGCCTCTTCATCGCCAACATTGCTCAGGATCCGGTGCGGGCAGCGCGGATCTACCACTGACCAGCCTTGGTGAGCGTCACATCTGACTGCATATCAGTGCCTCGCCTCGTCCGGTCCGGCATCGGAACAGGTGCGCGCGCCCTTCAGGCGGATGCCCCCGGGACGGGGGATCTCCCCACCCGTCCGGTGATCTGGCCCGGCGTGTCCGATCGGTTCGCACCCAGTGGGCCTGCACGCCTGGGGGCGGTGGGCCGCGGCCGCTGAACCGGGGAGATCGCTGGGTCCTGTCAGCGAGCCGGTGGGGTGAGGATGGTGCGGTCGAACGGGCCAGCATGCGAGGCGGCGTAGGTGACGGCGTCGTTCACGGCGGTGAGGCCGAACGACCGGACCCGTTCGGGGGCGAGGTCCAGCGCGCCCGAGGCGAGGAGCCGGATGATGCCGACGTTCGCCGTACGGGGGTACATCCACTGGCCGCGCACCGTGATCGAGTTGCGCATGATCCATGGGTACGGGAGTGCGAGGTCGTCGCCGCCGAGCATGCCGACGCCGCCCATGAGAACGATGCGGCCGTACTCGCGCACGGTCATGGCCGCCGTGCGCGTCGCCGAGCTGGGCGCGCTCGGCGGGAGCAGGTCGATCACCAGGTCGATCGGGCCGTCGCCCGCCGCGGACATCGCCGCGCGGTCGCCGGCCTCGTCCCCGGTCAGCGGGACCGGGCGCACGCGTGGGCCGAATCGGTCGGCGAGGAGGTCGAGCGCGGCCCGGTTGCGGCCCGGGGCCACCACGCGGCCCGCTCCCATGGCGAGCGCGACCGCGACCGCGCTGCTGCCGAGGTTGCCGGTGGCCCCGCTGACGAGCAGCGTCTCACCGGCGGCGAGCACGCCGGCCAGCAGCCCGCCGTACGGGATGACGTGCACGCCGAGCGCGGCCCAGCGGGCCGGGTCCTCCCCCGCTGCTGCGGGCAGCGGGAAGACGTTCTCCGTCGGGACCCGCATGAGCTCGGCGAACGATCCGTCGTGCAGGTGGCGGGCGAGCCGCGCGCCGCCCTCGCCGCGGGAGCTCCAGCCCTGGAGCGTGATGTCGGGCGTCAGGGCGTCGTCGCGCGAGCGCACGGTGCAGTCGCACCACACCAGGTCGCCGGGGCGCAGCCGGGTGGCGTCCGGGCCCACGTGGACGATCCGTCCCACGCCGCCGATCCCGGGCACGACGGGAGGGACCAGGGGGTAGTTCCGCTTGCCGCTGAAGACCTCGGCCGCGTACGGGGCCACGCAGGTGGCGAGCACCTCGACCACCACCTCGCCGCCGCCGGCCTCGGGGTCGGGCACCTCCCGCACCGTGAGCGGGGCGCCGAACTGCGTCAGAACTGCTGCTCGCACGTGCTGGCCTCCGTGTTCGTCCGTGTTCGTCGCCATCGACACTAGGAGTCCGGCAGGCATGCGGGAAGCGACGATCAAGCATCTGTGGTATGCGTATACCGCATGGACATCTCCAGCACAGGCCTGCGGGTCCTGCGGCAGATCGCCGAGTCCGGCAGCTTCACCGCGGCGGCCACCCGGCTCGGCTACACCCAGTCGGCGGTCTCACGCCAGGCCGCCTCCCTCGAACGAAGCGCGGGCACCGCCCTGTTCGAGCGCCGCCCCGACGGTGTGCGGCTCACCCCCGCGGGTCTGACCCTGCTGCGCCACGCCCGCACGATCCTGGACTGCCTGACGGAGGCCGAGCGCGACCTCACCGGCGCCGTCCCGCGGACCGAACTGGTGCGGCTCGGACTGTTCCTTAGCGCGGGCGCGGCCATCCTGCCTCCCTCGCTCGCCCGCCTTGCGGCGACCGACCCGCAGATCACGGTCACGACCAGCGAGGGCACCACGCCCGCCCTGGTCCGGGCGCTTCGCGCGGGTTCGATCGACCTCGCCGTCCTGACGTCCCGCCCGCCCCACCGGCCCCTGGACGGCGAGTCGCCGCGCCTGCACGTCGAGACCGTGGTGGACACCGAACTCGTCGTGGCGGTGCCTTCGACCGGAGAGTTCGCCGGCCGCACCGCGGTGCACGTCGACGAACTGGTCGACGCGCCGTGGATCGCCACCCCGGCGTCGAACTCCGAGCCGCTGCTCGGCGTCTGGCCCGGCCTGCCCGGACGGCCGCGCATCGTCCACAGTGCGCGTGACTGGCTGACGAAGCTTCAGCTGGTCGCCGGCGGCTTCGGGGTGACAACGGTGCCCACCCGGCTCTCGCCGGTGCTGCCGCCCGGGGTGAGCCTGCTGCACGTCGAAGGCGCAGCTCCCGAGATCCGCCGGGTTCTGGTGGCACGGCTCCCCGGCCGCCCGGCCCCGGCGATCACCGCCGTCACCCGGGCAATCGTCTCGTCCGCCTGATACCCGGTGGCGGTGGCGGTGGGCGAACTGAACCCGGCACGGTCGTCACTGAGGTGCAGGAGCTCGTGTCGGTATGCCGGGACGTGCGGGCATCTCCACCGGTCCACCAGCGGCACCACGCGTGGAGAGGCGGTCCTGGCAGACTGGCACCATGACGGGGAAGCTGATGATCGTGCTCACCGACACTGTGGACGCTTCGGCCGACCGTGTGTTGGACCTCGTTGCACGCCGGTTCGGCGGAGTCGTGGGGCTGGATCCGGCCCGGATCGAGATCGACCGGGAGCACGGGCGCTTCGCCTGTCAGGGCGGCTGGTGGTATCGCGGGGAGTACGAGGTCACCGAGGAGGCCGGGCGCACCCGGGTCACGCATCGAGTCTTCAACGTGGCCGGTCGGGGCAGCAGGTGGGCCGTCCCCTTGGCGAACAAGTTCTTCATCGGCTTCCGCGACCGGACCACGGCGGGCTTCCGCGAGTTGCTGCGCGAGGCCGGCCAGGACTACTGACATCGGCGCTTCACATGTCGGTGGTGGGAGGTCGAGGGAGGGTCCGGTGCCGGTGTAGCGCCTCGGACGCCACCGCAGCGTCGACATCACCTTCGACGCTGCGCTGCCACCGGTGGGGTGGGCGAGGACGGTGCCGGCAGCGTGCCTAGGATGCTCGGATGCACTTCAGCCTGCTGGGCCCGCTCACCGTCCAGGACAGCGCCGGCCTGGCGCTCCCGCTCTCCTCGCCGAAGGCTCGGCTGCTGCTCGCGATGCTCCTCCTGCAGCCCAACGAGGCGGTGTCCCGGGACCGGTTGGTGGCGGCGCTGTGGGGAGAGGATCCGCCCGCGACGGCGAGCACCGCGCTGAACAACCAGGTCGTGCAGGTGCGCCGGGTCCTGGCGGCGGCCTGCGCACCCGGCGAGCCGTCGCGGCTGCGCACCGCCGCGCCCGGCTACCTGCTGGAGGTGCGGGAGGGCGAGCTGGACGCCGAGGTCTTCACCCGCCGGCTCGACACGGCCGGGGCCGCAGCGGCCGACGGGGACTGGGCGAGGGCCGGCGCGGAGGCGGCCGCGGCGCTCGCGCTCTGGCGGGGCACCCCGCTCGTCGACCTGCCCACACTGGCCGACGCGTCGACGGCGCGGATCCACGAGCTCACCCTGTCGCACCAGCAGGCCCTGGAGTGGCACTTCGAGGCGGAACTGCAGCTCGGCCGCCACCAGGGCCTGATCCCCGAACTGACCCGGGCGGCCGCCGAGCACCCGCTGCGCGAGGCGTTCCACCGCCAGCTCATGCTCGCCCTGCACCGCAGCGCGCGGACGGCGGAAGCCCTGGACGTCCACCGCCGACTGCGCGAGGCCCTGGTCGAGGAGCTGGGGCTGGAACCGGGCCGGGCCGTGCAGGCCGCCCACCAGGAAGTCCTCGGCGGTGCCGCCCCGCAACGCGGCGGTCCTCTCGGTCGAGCGGCCGGTGGAGCACCGGCGACCTCCGCCACGGCGATCTCGGGGCTCCCCCGGGACGTGGCCTCCTTCACCGGCCGCTCGGCCGAGCTGCACCACCTGCTCGAGGCCTGCCAGGCCAGCATCACCCACGAGGCCGGCGTCATCGGGATCCACGCGGTGGACGGCATGCCCGGCGTCGGCAAGAGCGCCCTGGCGGTGCACGCCGCGCACCGGCTGGCCGCCGGGTTCCCGGACGGCCAGATCTTCCTGCCGCTGCACGCCCACACGCCCGGGACTCCGGCCGTCGAACCCGCCGACGCGCTGCTCGGCCTGCTGCTGTCGATGGGCATCGGGCCCGGGCAGATACCCGCCGGTCTGGACGCCCGGGCGAGCCTGTGGCGCAGCCGACTGGCCGGCAAGCGGATCCTGCTGGTCCTCGACGACGCCCGCAGCAGCAGGCAGGTCGCTCCGTTGCTGCCCGGCACCCCCGGGAGTCTGGTGCTGGTCACCAGCCGACGGCGGCTGCCCGCGCTGCCGGACGCCGTGCCCGTCACCCTCGACGTGCTGCCGGCGGACGAGGCCGCCGCCCTGTTCATCGCGAAGGCCGGGCGCCCCGAGCTGACGGCCCAGGACGCGGCGGTCCGTGAGCTGGTGCGCCTGTGCGGGTACCTGCCGCTGGCGCTGGCCCTGACCGCGGCCCGGCTGCGCCACCACCAGAGCTGGACGGTGGCCGACCTGCTCGCGGACCTGGGGGCGACCAGCGGCAGGCTGTCCGTCCTGCGCGCCGAGGGCCTGTCGGTGGCCGCCGCCTTCGACCTCTCCTACCGCGACCTGGCCCCCGATCAGCGTGGCCTGCTCCGGAGCCTTGGCCTGCACGTCGGCGACGACATCGACGCCCGGGCCGCGGCCGCCCTCGCCGGCACCGATCTGCGTACGGCCCGCCGGCTGCTGGAGGAGTTGGAGGACCACCACCTGATCGAGGAGCCGGTGCGCGGCCGCTACCGGATGCACGACCTGATCCGCGAGCACGCCCGCGACCTCGCCGAGAACGGGGGCCGGGACGGGGACGGGCACGGGAGCGGAAGCGGAGGCGAGGGGCCGGGCGCACGCGCGGCGGCCGTGGACCGGCTGCTGGACCACTACCTGGCCGGCGCGCAGGCCGCCGACCAGCACATCGCCCGCCACCACCCGGTGCCGCGGGGCTCCCTGGGCGCCCGCCCGGACACCGTCCCGGACTTCGCGGACCTGGCGCAGGCGGACGCCTGGCTCCGGGCGGAGCGCGTCAACCTGCACGCGGCCGTCGAGTACGCCGCCGCCCACGGGCGCCCCGAGCACGCCATCGCCCTGCCAGTGGCGATGCACGAGTTCCTGCGCGGTCAGGGCCGCTGGCACCAGTCGCGCGTGCTGCACGGCATCGCCCTCGAGGTCGCCGACCGCACCGGCGACCGGACCGGGCGGGCGGACGCGCTCACCAATCTGGGCGTACTGGACTCACTGTCCTGCGAGTTGACGCTGGCGGAGGAGCGCTACCGGGAGGCCCTCGCGCTGTACCTGGAGACGGGCGAGGGGCTCGGCGAGGCGCGCGTGCTCGGCCTCCTCGGCGACGTGCTGTACCTCCAGAACCGGTGCGAGGAGTCCGCACGCAGCAACGAGCAGTCGCTCGAACGCTACCGGGCGCTCGGCAACCGGCGGGGTGAGGCCACCGCCGGTCTGAACCTGGGGTACGTCCACTACCTGCTGACCCAGTACGACCAGGCGGTGACGCACCTGCGACCCGCGCTGGAGCTGTTCCGTGTCCTCGGCTACCGGCTCGGGGAGGCCAACAGCCTCAGCGCCCTGTCGGCGGTCCAGGAGATCCTCGGTCAGTACAAGGAGTCCGCCGCCGGCCACCGTGCGGCGTTCGCCCTCTTCCAGGGGCTGGGCAACCGCTTCGGCCAGGCGAACACGCTGTTCAGCCTCGGCACGGTGGAACAGTTCACGGGGCAGTACGCGCTGTCCGCCGAGCATCAGCAGGCGGCCGGGGAGATCTACCGCGAAATGGGCTACCAGAACGGGTTGGCGAACACGCTCATCAACCTGGGCTACGTCCTGCGCGTGACGGGGCGTTACGAGCAGGCCGAGGCCGCGTTGCGCGAGGCGCTGCACCTCGACCGGGAACACGGCCTGGTCCGCGGGGAGTTGAACGCACTGCTGCAGCTGGGCCATCTCCTGCTGGAGACCGGACGCGCCGGGACCGCCGTCGAGTACGCGGAGAAGGCGGTGACCGGTTTCGAGGAGAGCGAGCACAACCTCGGCCACGCCCGGGCACTGGCCTGCCTGGCCCTCGCGCGGCACGCGACGGGTGACCACGCGGGTGCCGCGGACGCGCTGGACCGGGCGCTGCCGGTCTCCCGCGAGCTGGCCGGTCCGGCCGAGGCGGAGGTCCTCAACCAGATCGGCCGGGTGGCGCTGCTGATGGCCCTCGACGGCAGGCCGACGGACGGCGGGCCGACGATCGTCGGTGCGCCGGCCGGTGGGCAGGCCGGGGAAGGGGCCGGGGCAGCGGCCGGGGCCGCCGAGCAGGCGTTGGCTCACCACGAGCGGGCGCTGGAGATCGTCCGGCCCATGGCCTTTCCGCTGCAGCAGGTGCTCGCGCTGGAGGGCATCGGTGCTTGCCTGTGCCACCTCGGCGACGCCGACCGCGGTCACGCCCGGCTGCGCGAGGCCCTGCGGCTCGCCGAACCGCTGGGCACGCCCGATGCCGCCCGGATCCGGGCGCACCTGGAGGGCTGCGACAGCGAACGCGGCTGACCCCTGGTCACCTCCACCGGCTCTGCCTCGCTCAGACGCTGCTTCCCATCTTCTTCTGCGGGTCAACGGCTTGGGATCGATGTGTTCGGGTGGTGCTGAGTGGCGCATCGTCACTCACGGGGGTTGACGCATGCGGAAACCCCCGTATGGTTGACGCATGCGGAAACCTATCCCGAGGGACACGATGGGCCCCATCCCGCCGACAAATCCCGGCGGCCGCCCCGAAGTCGGCCCCAAGATCGATGTTCGCCTCCCGCTCGACACTCTCCGGCGCCTCGACGACCGGGCCGGAGCTGCTGGCAAGTCCCGTGCCGACACCATCCGCACCCTCATCGACGCCGGCCTCGAACACCCTCGCACCCTCGCGGAGCTCGCCGCCGAACGACCCCTCGAACTCGTTGACCAGGTCGTCGACGGCGACCGTCCCCACGGCGTGTCCGTCCATCACAGCGGCCGCACGTTCTGGCTCTCCAGCTGCCCGGACGGATGGATCCTCGCCCACAGCAAGGACACGCACCTCATCGCCGCCCTCCAGGGCGCGGCACTGCTCGCCTTCCAGCGCATCCCCGTCAGCGAAGTGGCTCCCCATCTGCACTCCGACGAGCCCGCCTTCCCCGCCCTGGTCGCCGCCGGACGGGCCATCCTCGACGACATCGACGCACAGGAACGCCTCCTGACGCGGAACCTCAACACCATGCACTGGCCCCCCATGCTCTGAGTGCTCCTCCTCGTGCTCGGCGAGAGAGCAGCAGGTGCACGCACCGCTGCCACCGGGGGGCAAACTCATGCGGCGAGGGCAACCTCTGGCTGCGCGGTTGCCCCGGTGGTGCGCGTGCCTCGGGCGGCCTCACTGCCCGCATGGAGAAGTGGATCAGCGCGGCGGGCTCCCCACCCACACCGCGCGGCACCATGACGGCGATTCTCTTCCTGACTCCGTGACAGACGGCGCGGGTCCTTCCGGGTCCCACCTGACGCCGGCCCCCGTGAGCCAGTAGGGCCCACCAGCAACCGTCGCCGCCGCCGCCACCGGTTCTCACCGGCCCGATCCGCAGGGGCCGACGGGCGGGTCCGACCCGAGCGACCGGGTGATCAGCGACCGGGTCCGGCGAGCAGGGGCGGCGGCGCCATCCGGCGACCGATCCCGATCGCCGGATGGCGCTGACTTGTTCAGGGATCCCTGATGGCCGATCATGATGATCAACCCTTGCCGTTACCCGGTCCTGTTGCCTGCGCCTCGGACCCGACACCGGAGTTGCGTTTTGAAGAGTCTGCACCGCAAGGTCGCCATCGTCACCGGGGCGACAAGCGGCATTGGAGCCCGTATTGCGGAGGTGTTCGCCGCCGAGGGCGCCCACGTCGTCCTCGCCGGGCGCCGCGAGCGGGAGGGACAGCAGCGGGCCGCGGCACTGGGCGAGTCGGCGACCTTCGTGCGCTGCGACGTGTCGGTGGAGGCGGACGTGGAGGCACTGGTCGCCCACGCCGTCGAGCGCTACGGGCGGCTCGACATCATGGTCAACAATGCAGGCGGGCCAGGGAACATGGCGTCGGTCACCGACTTCGACCCGGCCGTGTTCGCACGGACGCTGGCGGTCCATGTCACGGGCGTCATGCTGGGCATCAAGCACGCCGGACGGCAGATGGCCGCCCAGCGCTCGGGAAGCATCATCAATGTGGCGAGCCTGGCGGGAAAGATCGCCGGCTGGTCCGGCCTGGACTACTCGACCGCCAAGGCCGCGGTGCTCCACCTGACCCGGTGCGCGGCGGTGGACCTGGGTGAGCACGAGGTTCGCGTGAACAGCGTGTCCCCCGGTTTCGTGCCGACCGGCATCTTCGCCAAGGGCGCCGGAGCCGACGCATCGGCTGCTGACGCCACGGCCGCTTCGGTAGCCGAGGCGTTCAAGCCACTGCTGGACTCCAGCCAACCGATCCCCGGCACCGTCCGGACCGACGACGTGGCCGCTGCGGCACTGTGGTTCGCCGGCGACGCCAGCCGTCTGGTCACCGGGCAGGACCTCGCGGTCGACGGTGGCATGACGGCCGGGCGCCCCGCCGCCGTCTCGCGAGCCGAACGGACCCGCGTGCGCGACACACTCTCCTCCTGACCCCGAGGGAGCACACCGACAACCCACCGGGATCGTCGCGCGGTTGGCCGAGTCCGGCTCGTAGGCGGGGGGCGGGAGTGGGGGCGGCAGGAACCAGGCCGCAGCAGCGGCCCTCCCCGGCGAACGCCGCCCGGCCACCGCATCGGCTACTGCGCCGCCTCCGCCCCCACCGGGGAGCGTCGGGCGAAGGCCGGGGCGTGTTCCGGTCGCGGCCCCACGGCGATCAGCCGCGAGACGAGGTGGCGGAAGGCGGGCAGGTGGCGGGCGGCCAGGACCACCGGGCCGGGCGCGGTAGTACGGCTGCCCCGCAGCACCGGGACGAAGAAGGACTGCTGCAGCATCAGCTGCAGCCGCTGCATGATCATCATCGGTCCCCGGCGCCGGCGCTGGACCCTGGCCAGGTCGGCGGTGGTCAGCCGGCCGCGTCGCAGCGGCTCGGCGAGCAGGGCGGCCGTTGCAACGGCGTCCTGGATCGCGAGGTTGATCCCCACTCCGCCGGCCGGGGACATCGCGTGCGCGGCGTCGCCGATGAGCAGCAGGCCGTCGGTGTACCAGCGGCGCAGCCGGTTGAGCCGGACCTCCAGCAGGTGGACGTCGTCCATGCTCGACAGGTGGTCGACCCGGTCCGCGAAGCGGGGCATCAACTCGGCGATCCGCGCCCGGAACCGTTCGATGCCTTCGGCGCGCAGGCGGGCGTCGGAGCCCTTCGCGGTGGAGTAGGAGATCTGGAAGTAGTCGTTCCTGGTGAGGCTCAGCGCGAAGGCTCCGGTCCCGAAGGAGGGGATCAGCCTGCTCTCCTCGGCCTGCTCCTCGGGGTGCCTGGGCAGCCGCAGCCACCAGGTGTCGAAGGGGACCGGGAGCTCCTCCGGCACCAGGCCGGCGTCCTGCCGCAGCGCGGAGTGGCGGCCGTCGGCGGCGACGGTGAGGTCGGCCCGGAGCTCGCCCTCCTCTCCGTCGCGGGTGCGGTAGCGGACGCCGACGACCTTGCCGCCCTGCCGGAGCAGTCCGGTCGCCTCGGTGTTCATCCGCAGGGTGAAGGCGGGTTCGCGGCGGGCCGTTTCGGCGAGGAGGTTGAGCAGGTCCCACTGCGGGACCATCGCGATGTAGTTGTACGGCGCGGGCAGGCGCGCGAAGTCGGTCATCCGCACGCGTCGGCCGTCCGAGACGGGCAGCTCCATGTCGCCGAGCCTGCTCTGCGGCAGCGCGGCGAACTCCCGGCCCAGGCCGAGTTCGTCCATTAAGCGCACGGTGGAGGCGTGGACGGTGTCGCCGCGGAAGTCGCGCAGGAAGTCGGCGTGCTTCTCCAGCACCGTGACCTCGACGTGGGCCCGTGCCAGCAGCAGGCCCAGCATCATGCCGGCCGGTCCACCCCCCGAGATGACGACAGTCATGGCTCCCTCCCATCGTTTGCGAGTGCATCGGTCCAGGAGCGGGATTCCGCCTGGAACTTTCTTAGACAGTGTCTCTGGAACAGTGTCAGGCGTCAAGCAGTACCATGGTCCACATGTCGAAGCATGATCAGCTGCAGGACCTGGTGGCCGCCGCCCTCGCGGAGGCGCGCAAGCGCGGCACGGACGTCGCGGACCTCCCGCTGACGGCGATCGCCACGGCCGCCGGAGTCTCGCGCAGCACGCTGCTGCGCAGGCTCGGCGGCTCCCGGGGCGCGCTGGACGAGGCGGTGCGACAGTCCGGCGTCGATCCTGGCGGCCGGCCGCCGGTGCGCGAGCGCGCGATCGAGGCGACGGCCCACCTGGCGGCCGAGCTCGGCCTGGGCGCGGTGACCCTGGACGCCGTCGCGGAGCGGGCCGGGTGCTCACTGCCCAGCCTGCACACGGTGTTCGAGGGCCGGGACGGCCTGCTCGCGGCGGTCTACGAGCGGTTCGGCCCCCTGACCGAGCTGGAAGCGCTCGCCGCCGACCCGCCCGAGCAGCTGGAGGACACCGTGCGGGAGCTCTGCCGCGCGGTGGTCACGGCGTTCCAGCGTGAGCCCCGGGTCATCCCGGCCCTCTTCGCGGACCTCTTCAGCCGGCCGGACGGACCCGCCGCCCACGCCATGCGGGGCTACTACCCGCGCCTGTACCACTGCCTCGACCGGCTGCTGCTCCCCCACGTGACGGCGGGCCGGCTGCGCGAGATGCCGCTGCCGCTCCTGACGCACCTGCTGCTGGGACCGATCCTCGCCCACCTGCTGCTGCGGCCCGTCATCGGACCCACCATGGGCAGCGACCTGCCGCCGGTGGAGGAGGTCTGCGAACTCTTCACCGAGACCTACCTGCGCGCCCTCGCGCAGGTGCAGTAGCGCCCGGGCGCGGCGGGCCCCGCCCACCCGGCGTTCTGCCGCTGCGGCCCGTGCCGAGGCGGGCACCGGCGCCGGATCGGACACACCGCCGCGAAGGCCGCGTTCGCCGACAGCAGGGCGCGTGGTGCACGGCGCGCGCCCCCTGACGGGCGGCGCACTGCTTGCGGGCCCATGGCGGGCCGGTCGACGAGGCACGACCGAGGGGTCGCCGGGGCCACCGTCAGCCACCTGTGCCCGGCCGGGCCTGCACCCCTCACGGCGGCCTGCGCCCTTCACCGCCCACTGAAACCGACCTGCCACGGGGGGTAGCACCTGCAGCGCCAGCGGGCGTGTCCTTCACCGCCTACTTGCCTGAGGGGAAAGTGAGCGCTACTTTCCCCATAGGAAAGTCATCGCCGAGGGGAGAAGAGCATGAGTACGCCCAGCCCCGCCGAGGCCCGCGAAGCGCTGGCCCGTGTCCGCGAGGTCCGACTCGACGCCGCCCAATCGCTGCGCACGCCCTGGTGGCTGTGGGCGGCGGCCGGCGCTGTCGTGGCCCCGGTCCTCGCCGCCAACGACTTCGGCTCCGCCGCCGTGGTGGTCGCAAATCTCGGCTTCGGTGCCCTGGCCGTCGCCTGGGTCGTCGCCGGGCGGCGCAGCCCGCGCGTGGCCGCTGCCTCCGGCACCCTGCACCGCAGTGCCCTTCCCGGGTACGCCTGGCTGCCCGTCGTACTGGTGGGCCTCATCGTTGTCGTCGTCGAGCACTTCGCCGGCCCCGCCGTCTACCGCATGCTGACCGGCTCCGGCATGCCCGCCTGGATCCGCGAGCACCCGTACACCACCGTGGCGCTTCCGTACGCCCTCCTCAGCGTTGCCGTGGGCCTGCTGATCAGCGCGGTACTGCGGCGGCTGGCCCGCCGCGCGGCGACCCGATGAGCGCGACCGGACCGGCCGCCGGCATCGTCCCCGGCTTGGATCAGCTCCTCCTGGATCCGACCAGGTTGACCATCGTCTCGCTGGTGTCCGCGACCACCTGGTGCGAGTTCGCCTTCGTCCGCGACCATGCCGGGCTGAGCGACTCGGCGCTGTCCAAGCAGCTCACCACGCTCAGCGGCGCCGACCTCGTCGAGATCCGCAAGGGCTACGTCGGAAAGCGGCGCTGCACCTGGGTGCGGGCCACCGCCGGCGGCCGGGACCGGCTGCGCGCACACGTGGCCGCGCTCCAGCAGATAGCAGACCGCGCCGAGCAGGCCGCCGCGAACCACCCCGACGACGACGCCGACACGGGCGTGGGCCCCGGTGCCGACCCGCAGTGACCCCATGCCGCCCGACCCTCATCGCCGCGCTCCGCCTCGCCCGCTCCGCCGCCCGGC
This sequence comes from Kitasatospora sp. NBC_01250, assembly GCF_036226465.1. Taxonomy (NCBI): domain Bacteria; kingdom Bacillati; phylum Actinomycetota; class Actinomycetes; order Kitasatosporales; family Streptomycetaceae; genus Kitasatospora; species Kitasatospora sp. NBC_01250. The sequence goes on from NZ_CP108476.1 coordinate 90,881, forward strand.
TGCGCTCCGCCGCCTCGGCGGCCTGAGCCCCGGCGCCCAGCGGCACCCGGCGCGCGCCGCCCGGGACCGGGACCCCGCAGGTGGACACACCGGCAGCGTCCCGGGCGCGCTGAACGCCGCCGATCAATGCACCCGGGAACCGCATCCGCGTACAGGCGAGCTACCGGACCGCCGCACCCGGACGTCAACCCTGCAGAGCGGCCGTCCACCGTGCAGCGCCACAACCGAGGCCGCAGGTCGACCCGGCGTCGCTCACCGCTGCCCGGAGCGGTTCGGCTGCCGTGCACGCTCGTGAGCCGTCCGCCCCGCGCCGTTGGCAGCGGCGCGAGTTGCCGTCGGGCGCGGCAGGCACGCAGGTCGCGCAGGTGAGGCCGATGCCCCGGGCCGCACCCCGGGGAGCGGCTGCGCATCCGGCCGGACGTCGACCCCCGGACACACCCTCACTCCATGTCAGGAGAGGTGGAACAACCAACCATGGCCTACGTGAGCTCCACGACCGCAGTGGGGCAGCGGATCGCCCTCTGGACCGCACCCGAGGAGGTGGCCGCACGGCTCGGCGGCGACGAGTTCGTGGTCCTCGCACGGCGGGACCCACACCTGCAGGACCGGCTGACCGCGCTGCGCACCACCATCTGCGCTCCCGTCACCCACCAGGGCGTGTCCCTCACGGTCGGGGCGTCGCTGGGAACGGCCCGGGTGACACGATCCCACGACCTGTCCGCGGCACTGGGCCGGGCGGACCAGAAGATGTACGAGGTCAAGGGCCGAGGCCGCCGAGGCCGTACCAAGAGGACCGACACCTACCGGTGGCAGCGGCGCCACCACGAGGAGGGCATCGCCTGCTCCGCCGTCCACCGCTTCCTCAAGCGGCTGGGCCTGAGCCAGCCGGGCCTGAGCCGGCTGCACTCCTCCCGGCGCCACCAGCGCCACGACAGGCGCCACCCCCGCTACGACAAGCAACTGCCCGGCAGCCCGGCGCTCGACGACCTGGGGACCATCGGCGCCTGAGCCGCCCGGCAGATCGATCGGTGGCGGCGAGGGACCCGGCCCGGGGCCGGCGCGCAGTGATCCGTTGACGGACCGTCAGCGGCAGGCGTGGCCGAGGGCGCGGTGGCTCCTCCACACCGCCACGTCGCACACGCGCAGCGCGCTGACCGTCCGTGGCAGACCCGCGGCCTGCCTCAGGTCGAGCAGGCTCTGGTACAGCGAACCGTCGTCCTCGGACAACGCGGTCCGAAGGGACAGCCAGAAGGACGGCGGGCGGCCCAGCGCGCACCGCACCACTCGGTCGTAGACCGGGAGCAGGCGCGGACGCTTCCGGGCCAGCAGCTTCCCTGCGATGACCCATCCGACATCGGGCCGGTCACGAAGCAGGTGCCAGGCCCGGTCCGCCGGTGAACCGGGGGCCAGGTCGGACGGATCGGTTCCGGTCATCTCCTGCTCCCTTGGAATGGCCCGCAGCAGAGCGGACAGCCGCACGCCGAGGGAACCCTCCAGGAGGTCGAGCGCGACCGGCGCCGGAACGGTGACGGACAGGGTCTGCACCGCGACCAGGTCCTCCGCCGTGATCCGGTCGGCGGTCCCGGGCCGGTCTCCCCCGCCGCCCAGGTGCTCGAACCGGCTGCCCGTGAACGGTGCCGCGCCCGGTGGCAGGCCGACCCCGAAGTACCGGCGCAGGTCGTCCACGACGCGATCGGCGCCGAGCAGCACACGCAGCCGCTGCCCCAGCGGGGACAGCGACGCGACGGAGAAACCGGCGGGAGAGGCCACGGGGTGTCCGTCCTTCGTCGTCGAGGGGCCGCACGGCCCGCGGGCCCCAGGCTATCCGCCGGGCGGCCGTGCTGAGCGGCCGTCAGCCGGCGGCGGAGTTCCCGGCCGAAGCCCCGGTCACCGGCCGGCGGATCCCGGCCCCCGGGCCGGGCGGGGTGTACGGCAACGGCCGCACTCACCCATGCCGTTCAGGAATTCGCGTGGCGATCGCGAAAGACGCCCGCCGGACCGTGCCCGGACCCGATACTGCGGACATGACAAAGTTTCCCGCCCGTCATGTCACCCCGTCACCGAAGAGGACGCGAGCCGTCAGGCGTGCCGCGGCAGTCGCGTCCGCCCTGCTGCTGGGCGCCGGGCTCGCGCCGGCGGCCTCCGCCGCAACGCCCAGCGCGGGCAGCTCGGATGCGGAGCAGCTCAGCACGTACTGGACCGCGGCCCGGATGACGGCCGCGCTGCCCGACCGGACCGAACCCGCCGCAGTGGCCGCGGCGCCCGCATCGGACGGGCCGCAGCCCGGCGAGTTCATCCCTCCGAGCAGGAGCTTCGACGGCATCCCGCAAGCCGGCACGTTCTTCTGGACCGACGCCGGCGGCACCGGCCGCACCTGCAGCGGCTCCGTGGTCCGCAGCCCCGGACACGACCTGGTGCTGAGCGCCGGACACTGCCTCACGGGATCCTCCGGCGCCTCCCCCAAGCGGCACCTGGGATTCGTTCCGCAGTACCACGACGGGCTCACGCCGCTCGGCATCTTCCCGGTCAAGGACGACGGCGTCTACATCTCGCAGGAGTACTACGACCAGGGTGAGCACGCCGGGGCCGCGTACGACTTCGCCTTCGCGGTGACCGAGCCCAACCAGGACGGCGTACGCATCCAGGACGCGGCCGGCTCAGTCGAGTTGCTCACCGGCACCGGCTACCAGCACGCTCCGGTACGGATGATCGGGTACCCGGCCGGCGCGCAGAAGCCCCTGGAGTGCCTGAGCTGGACCACCCGGTGGGTCAGCGACGACCCCGCGGATCCCGGCACCTTCGAACGCATCGCGTGCGACGGCTTCGTGGGCGGGACTTCGGGCGGCCCCATGCTGGTGCCGTGGCCGGGCGGATGGGCGGTGGTCGGACTCATCGGCGGCTACCACACCGGCGGCAACACCCCCCAGGTGTCCTACAGCGCCTACTTCGGCTCTGCCACCCGGGCCCTGTACGAAGCCGCGACCACCGGCGCACCCCCGGCGGGCCCGACCTCCTGAGCCCCACCCGGGCATCCCCGGCGGTCCGCCACCGGAATCGCGGAGCACGGTGGGAGGCCGACCCGTACGGGCCGGCCTCCCACCGTCTCGCATCAGCTGGACGGCGCCCCGGCGATCACGGACTGCGTCCGCCGGCGCATTCTCGCCACCGGGCGCGGGCAACAGGAGCAGGAGTGGCAGAGATCCGGGTCGTCAGATCCTTGCCGCACCGCTCTTCTTGAAGCCCCTCGTGGCCGGTTGACGCACCAATTCGATGGCGCAGTCAGCGCTTTCTTCTCCGACGCCGACGCGATACCGACCGGCACCCGAGCGGCGCACCCGATGCGGCGTGTGGAGCGGGCGCCCCTGGGACCGGCCGCAAGGCTCCCGACCAGCCCTGAGCTGACGCTTCGTCACTGTCGCGGGCGGACGGCCAGAACCGGAATCTAACTTCCTGTGAGTTTGCTGTCAAACCCTGAGAGAATCCTGTCCACTTCCCGCCATTTTCATGTTCTGCCCATGACAGGCAGGGGCTCCGGGCCCTACGGTGAGCAGCGCTCCGACTGACGTCGCGTCAACCGGAGCGAACGAACCCCCACTTTTCGCTCACCGTACCGAGCCGCCCCCACACGCGGCGCGGTGCGGCATGCCGGCAATCCAACAGCCGGCGCCCCCACAAGGAGCTCATCAATGCGTTCCCGCATAGCCATCGGCATCGCCGGCACCCTGGCACTGTCGTCCTGCCTGGCCCTGGCCGGCACCGCCACCGCCGTGACCCCCAACGCGCGGCCGGCCGGACACCACGTCCACCACAAGCACTTCGCCACCGGCCTCGACCTGACGGCTCTCAAGGCCCACCAGCACATGATGCGCCCCGCTACGGCCACCGCCCAGAGCCTGAGCGCGATCGCGCCGTTCGCCCGCTCGGGCGCCGCGCCCGCCAGCGCCGACCTGACCCAGTACGCGCTCTCCCCCGGCGACCAGGGCCAGGTCGGCTCCTGCGTCACCTGGGCCACCGGCTACACCGGCTACGGCGTCCTGATGAACGAGCAGGGCATCAGTGGCGCACCGATGGCCCCGATGTACATCTACTCGCAGATCGCCCAGGGCAACGACACCGGTACCTACGCGAGCGTCGCGCTGCCGATGGAGCAGCAGCAGGGCATCGACACCCAGTCCGACTACTGGCAGGGCACCACCGACTTCACCACCCAGCCGGATGCCAACGAGACGGCCAACGCGGCCAATTACAAGCTCTCGGGCTTCGTCGAGCTGCCCACCAGTGGCGACGCGGCACGCACCGCGATCGAGGACGCGATCTCCCAGGGCGAGCCGGTGCCGATCGGCTTCTCGGTCCAGCAGAGCTTCATGGACCTCAACTCCCAGACGGCGTCGGACTACAGCTACACGCCCGGCGACACCAGCAGCGACCCGGTGGTCGGCGGCCACGAGATCACCATCGTCGCCTACAACGACCAGGGTGTGACGATCGAGAACAGCTGGGGCACCAGCAGCTGGGGCAACGGCGGCTTCGCCAACCTCCCGTGGAGCTTCTTCAACGCGGGCGTGGTCGACGAGGCCCACGCCATGGGCAAGCTCGTCGCCTGACGCACCCGCGGGTCTGCCCCACCACCCACGCGGTGGGACAGACCCGCGGGTTCCCGGGTGAAGCGGGCCGCTGAAGTTCCCCGGCGTGCCGCACACCCGGGATGCAGGCGGTCACCCCGAGAGGGGTGAACCAGCCGACGACGTGCAGCGTGGTGATGAAGCCGGCCGGCGCCGTGGCCAGGTGGACAGTTCCTCCGCCTGGCCACGGTGCCGGCCGGCTTCAGCCGCAGGGTGCTCGGCTGGTCGGTCACCGACCACATGCATGGACTTCTTCGTCAGCACTGCCCAGACTCGGCCCGGACGCCGCTTCTTCCTCCGCCCATCATGTGCCGGTCGGTCTAGGCTCGGCTCCGTGACAACGACCTATCTGCTGGACGGGACCCGGATCCACACCCTCGAAGACTTCTGGTCCGAGATCGGTGCGGCCGTGAACGGGCCGGGCGGCTACTTCGGGCGAAACCTCGATGCGTTCGCGGACTGCCTCTTCGGGGGGTTCGGCACCCCCGATGACGGTGACTTCCGCATCGAGTGGCGTGACCACCAGGTCTCCCGAGGTGCCCTGGGGTACGCGGAGACGGCCCGCCAGCTGGAACTGCGCCTGGCCCGCTGTCATCCCTCGAACCGCCCGCAGGTCGCCGACGAACTGCGGGCCGCCAGGGCCGGACAAGGCCCGACCGTATTCGACTGGCTGGTCCAGATCATCGAGGACCACGCCCCCAGCGCCCTCCAACTGCGCTGACCTGCGGCCGCGGCGGCGGACCGGGCGCCGACTTCCGGCCCTCACGCTGCACCGTGCAGGTGTATTTCGCGTATCTGAAAGGTCCACCCCCCTCGTTCACCTCACATGACCGGACACAGAAGTCTGCGGCGCCTGGCCGCCGCCCCCTGTTCCTGACGGCCATCGTCGCTCCCACCGCGTCCCCGTCAAGCGCCGCGGCGCCCGCAGCCCACCCGGCACAGCGGGCGGTCCGTGACCTCCTCGAACCCCGGCTGCCCGTCGACCTGTTCCCACCCCAGGTCGACGAGGCGTGCCACAGCGAAGCGACCGCAGACCGGGCCGTGTGCGCGACCAGCGCGACGTGTTCGGCCCCGTCTCCCTCCGCCCCGACCGCCTGGCTGCAAGCCGACGAGACCAGAGGCCGCACACCCGCATCGCGCACCGGAGGGCGTGAACGACCAGGCCTGGTCGTGGACATCAATGGCACCCTGGTCACCTGCCACTCCGAGGGGGAGCAGTGCGCCGCCGTCTACAAACGCGGCTTCGGCTATCACCCGATGCTCTGCTTCCTCGACAGCACCGGCGAGGCCCTCGCCGGCATCCTGCGACCGGGCAACGCCGGGGCGAACACCCCGGCCGACCCCGGGGAGTGGTGACGTGTCGTGTCGTCGCTCTGGTGGAGGCCGGAGATGCCGGCGGTCGTGGGGCTGCTGGAAGAGCATGAGCTGACCGCTCGCCGGCGTGTCGCAGCACTGCGGAAGGAGGCAGACCGTTTCCAGGCCGAGTTGGTCGTGGCCGGGCAGGGGCCGGACCATCGCCCACTCCGCATCCGACATGTCCGTCGGACAGCGGCGCCCACCCACCCCGTGGTCGCCGGCGTTCCCGAACCGGAGTCACACGCGAGAGTTGCCGAAGTGGACTCCACCCCGGTGATGCCGTACGCGTGCGACACCAGGGCCTCCTGGAGGGCTCGTCGGCTTCGACACCATTCGAGCTACCAAGAGGCCCTGCTCTCATGCACGGTTGTCGCCACACTCACCCGATCGAGACTCCCGTCCGGCCGGCGCTACCCCTTCGAAGGAGTTGGCGTGTGGTGGACCGTGCTGCGAACGCACGCGGTCAGGCGCCGCCTACTGGTTGAAGACGACGGAGCGGAACTTCACATTTGCGCCGCCGTGGCCGCCGCCCGACTTCAGGGGGAAGGACTCGCCCTCGCAGTCGACGTCGGTGTACACCGTCGCGATCGAGTTGGTCCGGTTGCGAGGGGAGTATGCGGGCGTCGAGTCCGGCTTGGCGGCCTCTTCCAGAGTGATGCAATAACGCGCCCTCGGGTCGCGCAGGTAGCCTTCGAGGGTCTTGCCGTCGCGGTTGTACGTGAAGAAGAACTGGCCGGTCGCGGCGTGGGCCGAGGTCGGCAGGCTGACGGCGAGCGTGAGCGCGCCCAGGGCAACGGCGAGAGAAGTACGGAAACGCATGGAGGCATCCTTGGAGTTGGGAGTGGGGCTTTCCTCCCAAGGTGTCCTGTTCGGCGAGCTCTCAGAGCCCGTACGTTGCTCTGTCGCTCGTTTGGGCCACGCCGAATCCGCCAAGTGGCGGGCGTCCATACTTTCGGGTCCTCACTGCTGTTGTCTGAACCGCGGTGGGCGCGGGGACAGCCGTTGTTGTCGGACCGGCCGCCCGGTCGGACGATGTCCACAGTGATACGAGTCCTTGACCAGCATGAGCGCGTTGCAGGGCACACCTGGGGGGCACTCGAGAGCCAGAAGTGCCACCGACCGGCGCGAACCACCGAAAGTGGTTTCGCCTGGTCAACGGCACTTCCCGGTCGAACCCGCATGTCACGGGTTTGCGGTGTCGAAGGATCACCTCTTCGAGCCGCCACAACTGAACTCATGTACAGCGAGATCGGTACAGCAACGGCTTCTGGAAAGTCACCGTCAGCACGGCCGTCCGGTCAGGAACATGAAGGGATCTGACAGATCGACCGGACGAGCCCGCCGACAAGTCGCCCGGACACGCGCTCATCACCGCGGGTCGCGGCCGTCCCAGATGACAGGTCAGATCAGATCCTGCCTCTCGGCGCGCTACCGCAGGGACGGCCGGCCGGGTTCCCCGCCGCCGAGGGAGCGTGTCGTGTCGCTCGGAGCATCACGCGGGTAGGGCTCAGCCCTTCAGCTCGTGGCACAGGTTGAGGAAGAGATCGACGTTGGGGATGTCCGCCGCCGCGCCGGGCCCCACGGCGAGCAGCTTGTTGATGCCGTCGAACGACACGCGGCCGTCGTTGGTCCTGATCTTGACGATGTCCGACCACGCCACCGTGCGCTTGTGGTCCGTCAGGCCGTGGCGGTCGGCTGTGAAAGGGCCGAAGTCCACGGTCTCGCCCCGCGCGATGCGGGTGAGCACCCCGGGCAGCTGCGCCCGGGTGATGCCGCGCAGCAGGTAGTCACCCCAGTCGCCCGGGTACTGGAACGGCGCGCCGCTCACCAGTTCGGTGATGCCGAACTGCTCCTTGTGCCGTTTGAGGAGGGTCCGGGTGCCCAGCCCGATGTTCAGCGCGTTGCCGCTCGGGTCGATCAGGGTGTAGCGGGCGTCCACCAGGCCGCCGTTGACGCTGCGGTAGTACCGCAGTGCCCGTGTCGTCCCCCAGTCGTACGCGGCCTCGAAGCCGTCGAAGCTGCTCACCACCAAGCCACCGGTGTAGACGTAGAGCCGCCACGCCTGCCACTTGCGCTGCTTCCAGCCCTGCTTCGAAGCGAACGTCCTGACCCATTCGCCCAGACCGCGGCGCCCGGCGAGCACGGCGGCAGACGTGCTCGGCTGCTCGGAGAAGACCTCGTCCATGTGGTGACCCCCTGATTCGACTACGGATCAAGGTAGTTCAAGCCCCGCCGCGGCCGATAGCCCCCCGGACTCGGGCCGTCGCGACCAGGGCGGTGCTGTAGCCGTCCGCTCTCCCTTCTCAGAGGCGTTGTGTCCGCCGCCTTGGCCGCCGATGGGCCCGGTCGCCGAGACCGGACAGAGCTGGCTGGACTTCACCTGCTGATTCGCCGTCACCACACGCGATTGGGTGACGGATTGGCAAAGCCTTGGTCGGCGATGTCCGAACCGGCCCCGCGCTCCGGCTTGGCGTGGGTGAAGAGGTCTTCCGCCGTCCTCGACCAGGAGGTCACCATGCTCCACATCCCCGACCGCCTCTGGCTCCAGCCGGTGCCGGCATGAGTACCGCCCCGCTGCCCGGGATCCAGGCGCTCCTCGACAGCGCCCACCAGGCGGTGACGCTGGCCCCGTTCCTCGGCGCGGCCACCCTGGCCGTGACCGGGGTCTGGGCCGCTGTGGCGCGGGGACACATCCGCAGGGCCTGGGCCGCGCTCGCCGAGCGCTCCTCGGAGCCGCCGACCCCGTCGACGCCTGGCTGCGCACGCGCGCGGGCAGCGCGTCAACCGCCTGACATGACTCCCCTCCTGAGGGCTGTCCTGTGACGTCGGGGTCTCAGGCTTCGGACGTCGGTCGGCGTGCCCAGCGGAAGATCAGCCGGTCGGCAACGCCGGGGCCTTGCTGCTGCGCAACCGGGCGATTCAGCGGCGGTCTGCCGGGGCGCGCTGGCATTCGTACTCGACTCGGTGCTCCTCGCGGCAGTGAGGATACGCACGGGCCGCCCGGGCGCGAGGCTGCGCCGGGCGGCCGCGGTGCGGGTGGCCGGTGCGGCGTCAGGTGACGCTGCCCTGCGCGTCGACCATCGACTTCACCGCGCTGTCGAAGTACGGGCTCTGGTTCCAGCCGGAGCAGTCGATGGCGGACATCACACCGTTGACATAGCCGATGCCACTGGAGTCGTCGAACTGCTGCAGCCAGGGTCCGCCGCTCGCCCTGCCGCCGAACATGCAGTAGATCCCGATGGTCCCGCTGAAGTAGCCCTGCGCGGTGGGGCCGGTGCACCACTGCTGGATCTCGCCGCCGCTTCGGTCGGTCGAGTAGTCGAGGATGGTGACGTCCACCTTCTGCGGGTAGTTCCAGGAAAGGCCCTGGCCGCCGGTGGCGTCCACCAGGCGGGTGCCGTTCAGCGGCCAGGTGGTCACCAGGCCCACGTCGCGGCCGGGGGCACTGCTGTCCATCCAGGCGTTGAAAGTGCGGAACTGCTTGGCCGCGAACGTGCCGAACGGACGGTCCCCGGAGCGGTATCGGGGTGCGTAGGTCCAGTTGGTCATCCAGGTCCTGCCCTGGCCGCCGTGCACGCAGGAGCCGGCCGTGATCACCATCTGCTTGGAGGGGCTGTTGAGCGCGCTGCCGCTGCAGACATAGTCCTTCCCGTCACTCGGGTCGGTGAAGAACACCTTGCCGACCTCGGCGGACTCGGTGATCAGCGGGGCCCTCGTCCCGGCCTGGCTCGGGACGGTCGGCGCGACCGGTTCGATCCTGCCCGCCTCGCCGGTCGGCACGGCAGCGGGGGCGGCGCTGGCGGCGGGAGGTGTGCCGGGCTCCGGCACGTCGCGCGGGATCGCGTTCTATCCGTTCGGACGTCCAGTAGTCCTGCACCTTGCCCGCGGCGGCCGGCGAGTCGACGATGGTCCCGTCGGACAGCCTCGCCGGGGAACTGCTGCTGGTGGTCGCGCTCTGCCGGGCGGCCGACGCGGAGCTGCTCACCGACGACACGGCGGGACCGCCCGTCGGCTTGGCTGCGGCACTCCCGGCACCGGCGAACAGCAGGACGGCCGCCGCGGCCAGCGAGAGCACGGCGCCCGGTCGCGGGAGACAGCGCTCCGCCGGGCCGTCCTCGGACACCGGATCGGATTGACGCCATGTCAACTCGGGGCGCACGGCCCACCTCCAGAAGAGTCAGTGGTCTCCCCCACTGACGGCCACGCTAGAGGGTGGGCCGGGCCCGGGGCCGGTTCAGCTGGTCCAGTAGGATTGGCAAACCGGCACTCGGGCTCGGCCGCTGCACGCCGACCGCGGCGGGCGTGGTGACGATGCGACAGGGCGACGCCCATTCCCCGGGTGGCGCGCTGCTGATGAGGTGGATCGCCATGGTCGCGTTCGCCGCATGCGGCGGCGTGGGCCGCAACCGGCCAACACCGTCGGGCAGTGCGGCATAGCGGCGACGCCTGCCGCGTCGGGGTTGGGCGGCGGCGTCGCGATCTCCCCGAGGTCCCGCTCGCCCGGTCCGCCCCGACCACCCCGTGGAGCTGCAGCGGCCGCGTCGCCGCCGCTCCGTGCTGTCCCGTGCTCGCTTGTTTCGGGCGCCTGGCGATTGCGGCCGTCAGTCGCGGTATCGGCCGCTGCGCAGGCCGGGGCGATGACAGCTGCTCGCGGCGCGTGTGAAGCGCGATCGCCGGGTATGCGCAGGGTCCACGGCGGGTGAGTCCACGCGCCATGAGGGTGCGGCGCTGCACCCTCCGGTCCGGCCGCAGGAGCAGTCATGGCAGAGAACGGGATACCGGCCCCGCACGGTGCGGGGATGGAGCCACGGTGGAGCACTGATCAGACCCTGGTCAGGAGCCGAGCAGCAGCGCGGGGCTGGCACATGGTGTGGGAGCCCGAAGGCCGGAACGGCGGTGCGGGCGGCCGGCTGCGGCTGACCCGGCCAGGACGAACCCTGGTCGCGCTCTTCTCCCACGACGGGGAGTTCGCCTACGGGCGGGCACTGGGCGCAGGCAGCGGCCGGCTGGAGCTGCTGCTGGCAGAGGTACTGGACGCGTTGGAGGAGGACGGCACGGCGGCCGGGACCGACAGCGGGCAGGCGGCAGGCGGGCGAGGGCGGCGGGCCGGGCCTGCACCGACCGAGACCCCGCCGGCGGAGGGGAGCACCACGGCCGGGATCTCGGTGCCCGAGCCGGTGGAGCTGCGGCAGGCGTGGGGGCCGTGGCCGCTGGTGGTCATCGGCTTGCTGGTGCTCTGCGTGGTCGTCTTCCTGGTCGCTCGCATCTTCGCCTGGTGAGGTGGGCGAGCCCGCCGAACGACGCTTGCGATGAAGTCGGCTCGAGAGAGATTCGCGCGTGAAATCGCGTATTGCGACACAATCATGCGTGTCCTCGCCCATCACCCTTTGCGCACTCTCGGTCGCACGATGAGCGGACACGGCGTTCTGCCGGCCCGCCGAGAAAACCCCTTGCGAGTGCCCCGTATCGGATGTCTGATTGGTCGGCCACCGATCAGGAGACTGAACATGCGTAGGTCGCTTCCCGCCCCTTCGTTGCACACCGCTCGCCTCCGACTGCGTGCCTTCGAAGACGCGGATGCGAACGACCTCTTCGCACTGCACAGCAGCGCCTACGTGCTGCGCTACTGGGACGCGCCACCGTGGAGCGAACGCGTGCGCGCCGAGCAGTTCATCACGGCTTGCCGGCAGATGGCACAGGAGGGCACCGGGGCGCGGCTGGCCGTGGATCGTGTCTCCGACGGGGCGTTCATCGGCTGGTGCAGCCTGAGCAGGTGGAATCCGGACTACCGCAGCGCGTCGCTCGGCTACTGCTTCGACGATGCGGCCTGGGGCCACGGCTACGCGACCGAGGCCGCGCGCGCCCTACTGCGGTGGGCATTCGACACGCTGGACCTCAATCGCGTCCAAGCCGAGGCCGATACGCGCAACGTGGCATCTGCCCGCGTGCTGGAGAAACTCGGTTTCGTGCGGGAAGGGACGTTGCGGGAGGACTGCGTCGTCAACGGCGACGTCTCCGACTCGTGGGTCTACGGGCTGATCAGGCGGGAGTGGCGGCTGTCGGCGGGTTCATGACGACGTTCCTTCTGGCTGGATGCATCGGGCATCATGGTCGACGGTCGCAGGGCAAGGCGAGAACGTGTTCTGCAGGTGTCCGAGATCGGGCGAACCCCGCTGACGGAGCTGTGGCAGCGGCGGTGGGCCGACTGTCCCCCCGTGGCTCACCAGCTCCGCGGCCCGTACCGGGAGGTGTGGGTGCGTTTTCACAGCCTTCCCGAGTCGAAGCGGTACGCGCAGGACGATCACGAGTACGCCATCGTCCTGGACCGCTACAACACGCCGGGCCCGGTCCAGCCGGCCGGCCTGCGGATACAGATGCACATCGCCGCGATACCGGCGAAGGCGAGGAAGTGCTCGGCCTTGCGTTCGCTCGGCCCGGTCGCTTCCTTCGAGTTCGATGCCGCCCCTCCTCGGCCGCGCCACGGAAAGCTCACCCCGAGTGTGGGCATCGTCGGTGTGCTCGACTCTCGAAGCATGGCAACAATCGTCGTGCTGCTTGAGCTGGAGCAGGATCAGGCTCTTGGTCCGGATGGTGTGGAGCCGGTGGTGATCGCAGTGCACGCAGCGGGTGCCGACCCGGACGTGCCCGAGGATCCGCTTCCGCGCACTCTCTGCGGGCTCGAAACCGAGCCGATGGAGCACGCCCACTACCGGCCGGCTCGACCGGGCGAGCCCTGGTATCCGCCAGGACTGTCCGACCGACGCTGCCACGCATGCGAGACGCTATTGAGATCGCTCTGAGGCGATGCCGGTCCCTGGGTGGCTGGAGGGACGCGGTGGGCGGCCGGAGGGCTATGGCCACCGGCAGTTGCTCGGTGGAGCGCGTCGACGGATATCGAGATGCACCTGGGCCGCACGGTCCGCGAGGCAATGCCGTTCCTGGACGCCGCCGTGGTCGAGGCGTCGATGCGCCTGGTCCGCTCAGTCCTCGTTGCTCTGCAGCATCTCCTTGACCTTGGCGATGGCGAAGCCCCAGCCCTGCTGCACCGTCGGCTTTCCGGGGACGGCCAGCTCCTGAGGATTGGTCAGGACGTCCAGCAGGACCGGCCCTGGGGTGTCGAAGGCCCGGCGGACGCTGTCCTGGAGTTCGGCGGGGTCGGTGACGCGAATGCCGGTGAGCCCCAGGGCGGTGGCGACCGCGGCGAAGTCCGGGTTGTCCAGCTCGGTGCCGAACTCGGTCAGTCCGGCCTGTTCCTGCTCGAGTTTGACCATGCCCAGGCGGCGGTTGTCGAAGACCACGAGCTTCACCGGCAGCTGGTAGGTCCTGATCGTCATGAGGTCGCCGAGCAGCATGCTCAGGCCGCCGTCCCCGCAGAACGCGACGACCTGGCGGTCCGGCGCCCACAGCTGGGCCCCGAGGGCCTGCGGCATGGCGTTGGCCATCGAGCCGAGATTGAAGGAACCCAGCAGGCGCCGCTGCCCGTGCATCGTGACGAACCGGGAGAGCCAGACGGTGGCCATGCCGGTGTCGGAGGTGAAGATCGCGTCCGCGCTCGCGCAGGCGTCCACGGCGGCGGCCAGCGCCTCGGGACGGATCTCGTGGCTGCGGTTGTCCAGCGCGCTGCGCAGCCGTCCGAGCAGGTGCCTGTCGTGGCCGGGGTCGGCGAGGCGCTGCTGCGAGGCGCGCCAGCTGTCGAATCGCTCCCGGGTGGACTCCAGGTGGGAGCGGTCCTTGGCGGCGTCCAGGTGCGGGAGCAGTGCCCGCAGGGTGGCGCCGACGTCGCCGGCCTGGCCCGCGTCGACCGGGATCCGTCGTCCCAGGTTGCTTTCCTGAAGGTCGATCTGGACGACTTTGCAGTCGGTGGGGTACCAGTCGCGGTAGGGGAAGTCGGTGCCGAGCATGATCAGGGTGTCGCAGGTGTCGAGGGCGTAAGCGGCGGCGGGATTGCCGATCAGTCCGGTCTGGCCGACCTGGTACGGGTTCTCGCCCTCGAAGCCCTCCTTGGCCTTGAGGGTGAGGACCATCGGCGCGGCCAGCCGTTCGGCCAGCGCCAGGACCTCCTCGCGTGCGTCGCGGGCGCCGCGCCCGACCAGCAGGGTGGCCTTGGAGCCCGCATTGACGATCTCGGCCGCCTCGCGGATACCCGGCTCATCCGGGCGGGTGACGGGACGGGTACAGGGGAACCGTGCGGGGCGGTCGTCGGTCAGCTCCTGGTCGCCGAGGTCCCCGGGCACCGTCAGGACGGCCACGCCGCCTTCGCTGATCGCGGCGCGGACGGCGGCCTCCAGCATGCGCGGCATCTGGTCCGGGGAGGTGACGGTGTTGCGGTAGACGGCGACGTCGCGGAAGAGCAGGTCGTTGTCGACCTCCTGGAAGTAGTCGCTGCCCAGCTCGGCCAGGGGCACCTGTCCGGCGATGGCGAGGACCGGGGTGCGGCTCTTGGCCGCGTCGTAGAGGCCGTTGAGCAGGTGCACGGAGCCCGGGCCGACGGTGCCCATGCACACGCCCAGGCGTCCGGACAGTTGGGACTGCGCGCCGGCCGCGAACGCGGCGGCCTCCTCGTGGCGGCAGCCGACCCAGGCGACGCCGTCGGTGGTGCGGATGGCGTCGGTGAGCGGGTTCAGCGCGTCGCCGACGACGCCGAACACATGGCGAACGCCCAGTTCCTGCAGGGCGTCGACGATCACTTGGGCAACGGTGCGTGCCATGGGCGGGTCCTCCGGTTCATTCGGTGAAGCACGGCCTCGTGTTCACGCTTCTCATTCGGGCAGGTCGCCCAGTCACGCGGTGAAGTGGTCGGGGTGCGCGGCGTGCCAGTCCTGGGCCCAGGCTTCGGGGGCGTCGTTGATGAGTTGCCCTGGGGCGAGCTGCGGGTACAGCTCGGCGTAGGAGCGGATGGTCTGCGGGTCGATCCTGCGCTGAAGCATGTGCGGGCGCAGCTGGGACGGTTCGTCCACGCCCATGGCCGCCATGATCTGCAGGGCGCTCTTGACCGTCGCCGCCTGGAAGCGCTCGACGCGCTGCGACTTGTCGCCGACGTCCAGCGCCCGGGCCCGGCGCGGGTCCTGCGTGGTCACGCCGGTCGGGCAGGTGTTGGTGTGGCAGCGCTGGGCCTGGATGCAGCCGACGGCGAACATCATGGCCCGGGCGGCGTTGGTGTAGTCGGCGCCTTGGAGCAGCCGCTTGACCACGTCGCCGCCGGTGGCGACCTTGCCGCTGGCGCCGATCCGGATCCGGTCCCGCAGTCCGGCCCCCAGCAGAGCATTGTGGACGGTCATCAGGCCCTCGGTCAGGGGCATGCCCATGTGGTCGGCGAACTCCAGCGGGGCCGCGCCGGTGCCGCCCTCGGCGCCGTCGACGATGATGAAGTCCGGGGTGACGTCCTCCTCCAGCATGGCCTTGCAGACGGCGAGGAACTGGCGGCGGGAGCCGATGCAGAGCTTGAAGCCGGTCGGCTTGCCCTCGGCCAGTTCGCGCATCCGCGCGATGAAGCGGACCAGCTCGCGCGGTGTCGAGAAGGCCTTGTGGTACGGCGGCGAGACGACCGTCCTGCCCTGCGGGACGCCGCGGACCTCGGCGATCTCGGCATTGACCTTCGCGCCGGGCAGGACTCCGCCGATGCCGGGCTTGGCGCCCTGGCTGAGCTTCAGTGACACGCACTTGACCTGCGGGTGGGCGGCCTTCTCGGCGAACTGCTTCTCGTCGAAGGCGCCGTCCTTGGTCCGGCAGCCGAAGTAGCCCGTGCCGATCTCCCACACCAGGTCGCCGCCGGGCCGCAGGTGGTACTCGGAGAGCCCGCCTTCGCCGGTGTCGTGGGCGAATCCGCCCAGCGCAGCACCGGTGTTGAGGGCCAGCACGGCGTTGGCGGACAGCGACCCGAAGCTCATGGCCGAGACATTGAGCAGCGCCATGTCGTAGGGCTGGGAGCAGTGCGGGCCGCCGATCCGCACGCGCGGCGGGTCCGAGCGCACCGCGCGCGGGGCCATGGAGGGGAGGAGGAACTCGCGGCCGCTCTCGTACAGATCGAGTTCGGTGCCGAACGGCTCCTCCGCGTCGGTTCCTTTGGCCCGCTCGTAGACGATGCTGCGGGTGTCACGGTCGAAGGGACGCCCGTCGACGTTGCGCTCGACGAAGTACTGCTGCACCTCCGGACGGATGCCCTCCAGGGCGAACCGCAGATGGCCCAGCACCGGGTAGTTCCGCAGGATCGCGTGCCTGCGTTGCAGCAGGTCCCATCCCGCCAACAGCAGCACGGCCACCAGCGGACCGGCCGCCAGCCACCACCACGGCGACACCAGCGCAGCCGCCACGACAGCGACGACGGCCACGCAGCCCAGCAGAGCAACCCACATTGTTTTCAGCACAGCCACCGTCTAACCCGAATCACGGCGGCCAAGCCACCTTCGGCGCCGCAGACCCCCCGGAAGCGGCCCGGGCCTGGCCCGTCGGGTCAGGCGTTGTCCGTGCGGGGGAAGACGTACTCGTCAAGGACCAGGCCGAGCGCGACCGTGGCCGGCACCGCGACGAGCGCGCCGGCGAGGCCTGGCAGCGCGCCTCCGACGAGGACCGCGATCGCCGAGGTCAGCACGTTGCCCAGCACGGCCGTTGGAGGCACGATGACCTCCCGGCCCCGCGATCGGGCAGAACCCCGCCGACCAGGCGGGCGGTCAGCTCACACCCCTGGTACGACAGATCGCCCGGGTGCAGATCAAAGCTCGTCGAACGACCTCGCGAATCCTGACCCGGTTCGGGCCCCGTCCCGGGTCACGGAATGGCGGGTCGCTCGGGTCGGTAGACGGTCAGGCCCCTGGCGGCGTTACTCAGCCGCAAGCGGTCGGGGGCCTCCACGATCTCGCCGTCCAGTGACATGTGGGTGACGTCGTGAAGACTCGTGAGGTCGAGTGCGGACAGTCGCGCCGCGCGGTAGACCCGGGAGCGGGCGAGAGTGCCGGAGAGGAAGGCGGCGACGAGCCTGGTCCGGGCGAACGGGTGACTGCCGTCCACCACTCGGATGTCGAGCTTCCCCTCGTCCAGCGCGCTGCGGTGGCTGGGGGCGAGGCCCGGCGGGTCGTAGGATCCGTTGCCCGCGAAGAGCAGCCACACCTGTCGGGGCTCTCCCGCGACCTCCATCCGGACAGGCTCGGCAGTGGCGAGCACGCGGACCAGTGCCACGGCCAACGCCGGCCACTTGCCGAGACGCTTCTCCAACTTCTCTCTGATGCAGACGAGTTCAGGATAGACGCCCAGGCTGAAGGTATTGAGGAACAGGTGGTTGTCCCCGGAAAGGGATACCCGGCCCACGTCCACGGCGGCGCCGCTGCCGGCCTCAACCGCCTCGGCCGTCGAGCGCAGACTGTGCGTCCCGAGGTCGACCGCGAAGTGGTTGAGGGTGCCCCCGGGGAACACCGCCAGCGGCAGGCCCCGCTCGGACGCCATCGAGGCGGCCAGGTGGACCGTCCCGTCCCCGCCACACACGCCCAGCGCCCGGCAGCCTTCAGCGGCTTCGGCCATCACCTTCGCCAGGTCATCCTCGTGGCCGCACACCCGGATGTCGGCCGCCGGCAACAGCTCGCGCAGCTCGGCGACCACGCCGTCGGGGTCGGCGTCAAAGCCTGGCAGGAGCGAGCTGCCCGATCTGCTGTTCACCACCACACTCAGTCCTTCGCCACGTGGTAGCGCCGGGACGGCGACGCCCGGCCGTGCGGCGCTGGCCGGGCTGTCGGCCCGACGAGGCCACCAGCGCAGCGTGAGTGCGGCCATCGAGGCGCCGAGAGCAGCCCCCGCGATCACGTCGCTGGGATAGTGCGCGCCGACGTAGACCCGGGAGGCCATCACCGCGCCCGCCACGGGCGCCGCGATCGCGCCCAGCGCCGGTGACTCCAACGCGAGACCAGTGGCGAAGGCGGCGGCCGACGCCGAGTGCCCCGACGGGAAGGACGTGGTGAAGGGCTGCCGGGCTAGCCTGCGAACCAGCGGTACGTCGTTGAGCAGCGGCCGTTGACGTCTCGTGACGGACTTCGCCACCAGGTTGGCCGCCGCCGAGGCCAGGAGAAGCGATCCCACGCCGCGCAGCGCGGCCCTGCGAGCGGCGCGGTCACCACTGGCCGCCAGCAGCCCCGCCGAGGCCGTCCACAGGACGCCGTGGTTCGCAGACCGGCTCAGCCGGGGCAACCAGACATCGACGCCGCGCAGTCGTGCGCGCGCCACCCGCGTGAAAAGCCTGCTGTCGAGTTCCGCGATCCGTCCCATGACTGCTCGGCTACCCCTCTGAGCGCTCCGCATGCACGCGCCGACAAGTACCGGCGACACGAGCCCGCCTGATTGACACGCAGATGGCTCAGGTCTCGGCGACGAGCCGGGCCCGGCCCATCCACCAGCACTCCTCCCCCGCTGCGGTCCCGTTGCCGAACCAGGACCGGTACTGCCAGGGCTTGAGCGCGTCCTCGCGCAACCAGCGGCGCACCGTGGACGCGGAGGCGGTGTCGGTGATCCCGCGCGCGGTCAGCTCGGCAGCCAACTCCGGGCAGGACCAGCGCGACAGCGGCACGCCGGTCTCGGCGGGCAACTGGCAGGCCAGCGCCTTGGCGAGTCGAGTTTGGACAGATCCGGGTAGTCGGACCTCCGTGCTCTCCTCGGCTCAGCCGGCGTGAAGGATCCGGAAGCGATCGGGTTCCGCCGGATCTCGATCAACGACTTGGATCGGCGTCCCAGCCCATTGCCAGACGCTGGTGCCCGGCGCGCGGGAGAACTGGATCTGCCCGCGGGTGCCTACGACCGCGACGCGCGGCCAGGCTGCGGCGATGCGTGCCCGGTCCGCGCCGTGAGAACGCAGCACATCGGCGAGGACGGTGACCGTGTCGTAGCCCTCGAAGGCGACGAAGGAGAGCGCTTCGCCCAATTGCTCGCGCAGGGCCTTCTCGACTCGTGCACCGAGTGGGCTGAGGCCCTCGGGCGGCAAGTAGCGCAAGAACGGGACCCCGGCGCCGTCGTCGCCCAGCGATGTCGCCCATTCGGCGAACTCCGGTTGCCCGGCCGGAGCACCGATCAAGATCTCGGCGAGGCGCTGGTCGCCGCGGACGGACTTGACGATCGGCACTGCCGGATCCGGGTGGCCGACCAGCAGAAGAAGGGCCGTCGCCCGATTGTCGGCGAGTTCGTCGCACACGTCCGCGGGGGTGAGCGCACTCATGTCGAGTTCGACGACGGTGCCGCCGCGTGCAGCGAGGTGGTCCCGCACAATGCGGGTACCGGTTGCCCAGTAGACACTCGGCTGGGCCGCTACGGCGATGCGACGGTGGCCCGTGCCGAGGAGGAAGTCCGCGTAGACCTGCCAGCCGCGGGACTGCGGCGGGGAGAGGCGCGCGACCCATTCCGTCGGCTGTTCGGTGAGCGCGTCGAGAACCGCTGAAGAGCAGAGGAACGGCAGGCCGAGGGCGTCGGCCCTGCCGGCAGCGGCGCGCGCGACGACGCTGTGATACTCCCCCGCCAAGGCGGCCACCCCCAGGCCGGCCAATTCGTCCACGGCCGCCGCGGCCCTCTGTGGATCAGCCGCGGTGTCTCGGACCACCAGCTCAAGTGGTCTTCCGCCGATCCCGCCGACTTCGTTGACTTCGCGAACGCCCAGCTCCAGTCCGGCGAGCAAGTGCTGGCCCGCCTCGACCCAGCCGGGCCGAGTCAGCGGAACGAGAGCGCCGATCCGGATGGACGATCCGTCAGTCCGCTCCGCCCCAGCCGGCGATGGCGACGTACTCATGCGTGGCGTCTCCCTTGTGACGAGTCGGTGCAGTCCGCCCGGTGCGCAGAGCGGCAAGGCCCGGTGGTACGCGTTCATCTCATCTCGCCGTGGCGGGCGCACCTAAATGATCACGCCGGACATTGCATCCACCACCATCGCCAACTGGCAACCGATTATTTCCAGGTGCCCCCTGACTGCACCTGCGGCCTCCACCTCGCCGGACCGACCCTGCGATCCTCACTCCGCCTGCGCCCTGACCTCACGTCAACCCCCGAAGGACTTCCGGCGTCGTCGACCACCAAGTGATCGATCTCGGCATGCCCAGCTTCAGCCAGATCGCGACACGGATCAGTACGGCAGGAGGGCCGTCAAGTCAACCAATCGACCCAGCTCAGGAGCGGTCGGTGGACGTCAGCTTCTTCGGCGCCCACGGGCACGTTCCGTTGCGCGTGGCCGGCGCAGAGCGGGAGCATCTCCCGCTCTGCTTCCCGGTGGATGAGGTTGTAGTGGTCCTGCATCGACACGGCCCGGGTCCAGCCGTTCAGGTCAGCCAGGTACAGGGCCTTGGCGAACTGCCAGGCGTACATGGAGGAGGCTCCGATGTAGCGGACCTTCCCGGACTTGACCACGTCGTGCATCCGCCCGGTGAGGGTCGCGGCGCTCGCGACGGCGCCCCTACCAGCGGGATCTCTTACAGGAAATGTCGGATCGGTGCCGTGGAGGCCTCGAGCACGCGTCGGCCTGCGGAGCGGCGACGCCAGCGCGCCGGGTCGAGGGGTTCACTGCGGGCGAGGTCCTCGTCGAAGTGCTGGTCCAAGCGCGCGGTGAACC
The DNA here is from genome assembly GCF_036226465.1 of Kitasatospora sp. NBC_01250. Taxonomy (NCBI): domain Bacteria; kingdom Bacillati; phylum Actinomycetota; class Actinomycetes; order Kitasatosporales; family Streptomycetaceae; genus Kitasatospora; species Kitasatospora sp. NBC_01250. The sequence goes on from NZ_CP108476.1 coordinate 111,425, forward strand.
TCTCGTCGACGGCGGCGAGCATGATCTCCTCGTCGTGGTCGAGGGAACGGCGGTTGAAGTTGGTCGACCCGACCAGGGTGGCGATACCGTCCACGGTCAGTACTTTCGCGTGCATCATCGTTGGCTGGAACTGCCAGATCTTCACGCCGCACGCGGTGAGTTCCTCGAAGAAGCGCTCGCCGGCGAGCTGGCACACGCGCTTGTCGGTGTGCGGCCCGGGCAGCAGGATCTCCACCTGCACGCCCCGGGAGGCCGCTGTGCAGAGCAGGTCGATGAAGTAGTGGTCGGGGGCGAAGTAGGCGGTTGCGAGACGCAGCCGCTCCTGGGCGGAGGTGATGACGACGCGTAGCAGGGTCTGCATGTCCTGCCAGCCCACGCTGGCCGACCCGCGGACGACCTGGACGACGGCGTCGCCCGGCTGTTCGTGTTCGCCGAACCGGTCCGCCGCGTCGTAGAGCGCGTCCTCGCGGCATTCGGCCCAGTTCTGGGCGAAGGCGGCTGCGATGCCGTCCACCGCCGGCCCGCGGACCTGGACATGGGTGTCGCGCCACGCCTGCGGGTTGCGTGCGTCGCCGCACCATTCCTCGGCGATGCCGACGCCGCCGGTGAATGCCGTTCGGGCGTCGATGACGAGGACCTTGCGGTGGCAGCGGTGGTTCTGCTTCAACGGGGAGAGCCAGGCCGGCCTGCGGAACCAGGCCACCTGGACGCCGGCGGCGTCCATCAGGTCCAGGAGGTCCCGTTCGATCAGGCGGCTGCCGAAGCCGTCCAGAAGCAGTCGCACCCGGATGCCCTGCTGTGCCTTGCTGGCCAGCGCGTGGGCGAAGTGGTGGGCGATGTCGCCGCGCCAGTAGACGAACGTCGTCATGTCCACGGTGTACTGGGCTTCGTGAATGGCCTGGAGCATCGCGGGGAAGATCTCGTCCCCGTTGCGCAACGGCACGAGCTCGTTGCCCTCGGTCGCGGCGATTCCTATCAGCCGCTCCAGGCGCCGCCGCAGGGCCTGCTTCCGTGTGGCGAGATCCTCCGAAGGCTGGTCGGTGGGCCGGGTGTCGCTCTCGTGCAGCACGTGTTCTCCCTACATGGTGGTGGCAGCATCATCGAATCAGCGGCCGGAACGCGAACTGTGTTCTGTCCCGGCCCGCCTGGCCGACTGGCCGTGGTACACCCCCGGACCGGTGAGTGCGCTCGGCGCCGCCTGAGGCGCTCCCGGGCACGCGCCTGGGTCCGACGCGTGTGCCCGGGAGCGCCTCAGGCCCGCCAGCTGTCGGCCGCGCCGAGCAGGACGAGCAGCGCACACATGCCGACGTTGACCATCCGGTACGACAGGATGACGGCCGCGAACTCGCGGAGCATCGCGCTGGGCCAGTAGTACGCCGCCGTGGGCGCGCCGAGGACCTGACCGCGCACGCCTGCTCTACGGGCGGTCAGTGCTGACCGCAGCACGTGGAAGTTGTTGGTGACGATCACGCACCGGTAACCCGGCCGGACCTGTTCCATCAGGGACCGGCTGAACTCCAGGTTCTCCTCCGTGCTGGTCGACCGGTCCTCCTGCACGATCTGCTTGAGCGGCACTCCTCGTGAGATCAGATAGTCGGCCATCGCCTGCGACTCCGGGCTCCGCTCGTCGGACCCTTTGCCACCGGAGACGACCATCGTCGGCGAGCTTGCGCGCGCGCTCTGCGACCGGTGGACGGCGAGTCCGCGGTCAAGTCGGCTGGCCAGCAACGGCGGTACCTCGGAGCCGTTGATCAGCCCCGAGCCCAGGACGACCACGAAGTCGACCGAGCGACGGACGGTCAGCCGTCCGTAGAGGAGGGAGTAGCCCACGAAGCACAGCAGGAGGAACGAGAGGTAGCCGACCGGCAGCAGCACGACTGCCGTGGCAATGTGCAGTGGACGGCTGTGGGCTCGTACGGCAACCAGAACCAGAGCGATGAGGGTGAAGACGCCCACGCCGGCCAACAACGAGAGCAGATTGGCCGGCTGGCCGCCCTCCTTGCGGATCATCGTGATGCCGTTGGCCACCAGGATCGTCGCGGTCACCACGCTGGCCACCGTGGCGACGACCGGAAGCGCGCCGCTTGCCATGCGCGTCAGGGCGGTCGGAAGCCGGTCGAGTTCGCCCAGCAGGCCGACGGTCAGGAGCGCGAACGCGAGGCCGAGGAGAACCCCGTTGCCGAAGCGGCGCCGGTCGCGACGGACACGGAGACCGAAGAGCGCGAGGAACAGTACAGCCAGGAGGTATGCGGTCATTCAAGGGATCCTGTGAACGTTCTACCGGCCGACGGAGGACGGCGCCGACTCTGTGGGACCGGCCCTTTCCCGAGCAGCCGCACTCAGGCCGGCCCCGGGTTGGCGTGCGGGGGACCGGCGTCCGGGCCTTGGGCCGAATCGTGCGAACGGCATTCGGGCGGCCCCGGGTTGCGGTTCCGCCGGTCGCCGCTGTCCGTCGGCTGCAGCTCGGGGGGACCAGGGTTGACGTGCGGTTCGTCGTCGGCAGTGCGCTCGGGCCCTGGTTCCGGGGGGCCGGGATTGATGGGCATGCTGTTCTCCCGTCGGGTCGGCGACCATTGCGGCGCCCGGCACACGGACCGGGACGCCGGTTGTACAGGCACCTGAGGTTGTACAAGCACCTGACCGTTCTTGACGGCGCCAAACACTCGGAAGCCCGTTCGGCGCCTTCTCCCGCACTGCGCTGCTCCTCGTGCCGAGAGTGGGTCCGCTGCTGATCCGCGGGCCGCTCGCGTCGGCGCGGATGGCGCGGTTGGCGCGGTTGGTGCGGTTGGTGCGGTTGGTGCGGTTGAGGCGGTTGGCGCGGTTGGGGCGGCCGGACGAGGGTGACACGTCCGTCGTGGCGCGGCGTTCAATCCCCCGGTCGGCTGCGCCCGTCCCCGCCAGCCGACCGGCAACGCAACGGCTCACGACCCGTCAGGTGTGAGGCGCGGCATTCGGGGCAGCCAAGGACGCGTCGGCCGAGAACAGCTCGGTGGGCACCTATGAGAAGGGGAACAAGCATGAGCAGCATCGACATCTGGGAGTTCCGCTCGACCTCCGGCCAGGTCCCCGGCACCGACCTGGTGGACTTCCACGTCGAGGCGACCGACGGGCCGATCGGCAAGGTCGACAAGCACTCCGACGAGGTCGGTTCCCAGTACCTCGTCGTCGACACCGGCCCGTGGATCTTCGGCAAGCACGTCCTGCTGCCCGCCGGAACCGTCGTGCGGGTCGACCAGGAGGACAAGAGGATCTACGTGGACCGGACGAAGGACGAGATCAAGAACGGCCCGGAGTTCGACAAGGACAAGCACCAGGACGCCGACGCCGGGTCCCGGGAAGCGTACGGCAGCTACTACGGCCCGTTTTACGGCGGCCTCACGTTCTGAGTCGCAGCACGCGCGGATGGGCAGGGGCCAGGACCGGCCCGGTGACGCGCGGCAACTCTGATGCCGCCACCAAAAACACCCCGTGCGCTGGTCCGTTGCCGCCCGATGGCTCTACCGCTGGGATGTGAGTTGCTTTGTGGGACCGACGACCAAAGCCCATGGCGCACGCCGTCGGCGGGCTCAGCGGGAAGGCGGCGGAGCGGGGGGTGGTCGCGGGGATCGACGGTCCGGGCGAAGACGCCTCCGCGTCTGCTTCCCGCGAGGCCCCCGCCTGGCCCGCCGTCTACTGGGCGGCATTGCGACGTACACCGGTAGCTGTGTGGGAGGAGAACCTCACCGACTGGGCAGCCGCGCTGACGTACTACACCGTGTTGGCCCTTTTTCCGGTGCTTCTCGTCGTCCTGTCGGTATTCGGTCTGTCCCAGCCGGCGTCCACTGCCGGCGTGATCGGGCACATCGCGGGGGCCGCGCCGGTCCAGTCGCGGGAGCTGCTGAGCAGCGCTCTGCAGGAGATGACCCAGCAACGGTCGGCCGCCTGGCTGCTGACCTTCTTCGGCACGGTCGGGGCCCTGTGGTCGGGATCCAGCTACCTCGGGGTCTTCCGTCGAGCTCTGTACGCCATAGAGGGATTGGACAGTGACCGACCCGTTCGACGAACGGCTCCACGGATCGTCCTCACGGCGTTGGTGCTGGTGCTGTTGCTGGTGGTCAGCGCGCTGGCCCTGGTGTTCACCGGGACTCTGGCCCGCCGGGTGGGCCGGCTGTTCGAGTGGGGGAACGCTCCGATTGCTGTCTGGGATGCCCTGCGGTGGCCGGTTCTCCTGATCATCGCCGTCACGCTGGTACTGGTCCTGTACCGCTCGGGCCCGGCAGTCTCGAGGCCGGTACGGCGCATGGCGCCGGGCGGCGCGTTGGCGGTGGGCCTGTGGCTGGCATCGTCGGCCGGATTCGCTCTGTACGCATCTCAGACGGGAACGTACCGCCGCCTGTACGGCTCGCTTGCGGGCCTGGTGGTGTTCCTCGTCTGGCTGTGGATCTGCAACCTGGTGCTCCTGATCGGAGCCAAGTTCAACGCCGAGCTGATCCGGCCGACCGCGGGGAGCGGCCCGATCCTGGGGCCCGGTACGCGGGACTGCGAATGCCGCTCGGCAAACGCTGCCGGAGACAACCCCGCCCCGCCTGGTTGACCTGTGGCGGAGGGGAGTTGACCGCCGATAGGCCAGGCTTACTCGCCGTAGACATTCTGATCGCCCGGCGTTGTGGCAGTGCCAGCCAGACCCGTCAGGCCTTGCGCGGCCGCGATGCCCTGGCTGCCGGCCGTGGCGGCGGGGAGTGGCGGCGGGGAGTGGCGGAGGTCAGCGGGCGGTGCCGATGGTCCGGTCTGCGTACTTCGTGCCATCGCAGCAACTGCGTGCGCTGCGCACGCTTCGCATTGACCCTATCACCATATGCGTGCGCAGCGCACGCTAATCCGGGGCGGAAGAGCACGTGGACGACCTCACCGACCTGCCCGCCATCTGATCCCCCAGGCAACCTGCGTCCCTGGCGGCGGTTGGCCGCGCCATTTTCGGACAGACGCCAGGCAGCCGCGTCCTCACGGCGGTCGCATGTACCGGGAGATCGTTATGGTGAAGATCTTTTACAAGCCGCTCGGATTGCTGTTCGGCGCCCTCGGTGGGGTCATCGCGGGTGCGGTCTTCAAGCGCCTGTGGGCTCTGCTCGGACATGAGGCGGAAGCACCCCAAGCCACTGACCAGGACCGCACCTGGAAGGAAGTCCTGACCGCCGCCGCCCTGCAGGGGGCGGTGTTCGCGCTGGTCAGGGCCGCGATCGACCGCAGTGGCGCGGTCGGAACCCATCGCCTGACCGGCACATGGCCCGACTGACGCCCCGGCCCCGGCAGGTATCCACCGGCGACGCAGGAAGGCAAGTCCGTTGACGGAGTTCGACCGTGAGCAAGCCCACCGGAAGTCCAAGGACCTCTCGCATCTCAAGGACGAGGTCGACGAGAAGAACGAGGAACACATCGAGCACGCCCGGCACGACCAGGCTGGAGCCGACCGTCCTGCCCCTGAGCAGGATGCTGCCGGGCGGCCGCAGCAACCCCCGGCCGACTGATCAACCGAAGTCGAGCCGCCCGATGGCAAGAGCGGCGGGGCGGAGCGGGGCGTTCGCGCGTCATGCCGCGAGCGCGAGTGCCTGCAAGCGGTCCGCGCGCAGTCAGGTCCGGCAGCGAAGGGAGTGAATCCTTCTCCGCACCGGCGGAGAAGTGCATCGGCGGGGGGAGCCAACAACGGAGTTCATCATGATCGCTCTCGGAGTCATCCTCCTCGTCATCGGATTCGTCACCGGTATTTCCATCCTGTGGACCATCGGCATCGTCCTGGCCCTCATCGGCCTACTTCTGTGGGTCATGGGCGCAGTGGGCCACGAGGTCGGTGGTCGCCGCCACTACTGGTGAACACCGGTCGGCTGCACACCTCGAGACAGCATCGCCGCCGGGCCCGGGACGGCTGGGGCACACCCGCCTTGGTCGCTCCGGGCCCGGCGACGGGCGGTCGGCGTCGACGCCCGCGCCGCCAGCCCAAGCCCGGCGACGGCTGGCGCGTCCAGGCGTCACCGGCCTGCGTCGCCGCGGCCCGGGTTCAGTCGGGCGGCTCCGGCGGGCGGGGGCTGCCCGGCTGCGGTAGGGCCGCCGGCTCCGGGCCGGGCTCGGGCGGGCGGTACGGCTCGGGCGGTGGTACGGGTGAGCCGGGTGGCGCCGGCGGGTCCGGTGGCACCGGCGGCTCCACCGGCGCGGGCGGGCCCGGGGGCCTCACGGGTTCCGGCGGTAGCGGCGGTTGCGGGGGCTGGGGCGGCGGGACCGGGCTGGTATCAGGGTCGGGCGGCACGGGAACGGTGCCCATGATGGTGGGGATCCTATCGGCCGAGGGCATCTTCGAGTTCCTTCTTGTTCATCTTCGAGCGGCCGTGGATGTTGCGCTGCTTGGCCTCGTTGTACAGCTGGTCCTTCGTGGGGCCCTGGGCGCCGCTGTGCGAGCGCTGGCCGCCACGCCGGGAGGACGAGATGTCCTGCAGCGAGCTGCGGCTGGCGGTCTTCGATTCACCGTGCCGGGCGCGTTCCTTGTTCACCGTGCGGGCGGCGATCTCCTTCGCGCGCTTCTCGCTCGCACCGCGGTCCAGTGCGCTGTCCTTGATGTGCTCGTACTGCCGCTCCCGCTTGGGGCTCGATCCGCTGGGCACGTCACGCCCTCCTTTCCGACGACAGCAGGGCTCCTCTGCCCCGCATCCGTGTAAGAAACCCGGTCGCGGCGGCGGGCAAACCCGCTCCCACCCGTCCGGCGGCCCGCCGCAGCCCGGCGGCGACGGCGGCGGGCGCGTGCGCCGCCTGCTGCTGCAGGCTTCGCGCGTGGGCCCGGTCGTCGAAGCGGCCGTGCGCCCCGAAGTCCTTTCCGGCGTCCACCGGTTCGAACAGGTTGTCCGGCTCGCCGACGCGGCGCCGGTGGCCGTCCTGCTGGGAGTCGAACCCCGTCCTGGCCAGGTAGCGGTCCAGCAGCCCGGGCACGATCGCGTTCGCCACCAGGGTCGCCACCGTGCTGGCGCCGACCCAGTACTCGCGCCGGCGAGGACGACCGGCCGCGTGCAGCACGGCGCGGGCGGCGACCTCGGGCTGGTAGATCGGCGGTACCGGCTGCGCCCGCTCGGGCAGGCGGGAGCGGACCCGGTCGAACTGCGGGGGGTTGACCGCCGGCATCTGCACCATCGTGGTGCGCACCCCGGTGCCGGAGGCCAGGAGTTCACAGCGCAGCGCCTCGTTGAAGCCCTGGATCGCGTGCTTGGCGCCGCTGTACGCGCTCTGCAGCGGGATGCCGCGGTAGGCGATCGCCGAACCGACCTGCACGATCACACCCGCGTCGCGCGGCAGCATCCGCTTCAGGGCGGCGCGGGTGCCGTACACGTAGCCGAGGTAGGCGGCCTCGGTGACGCGCCGGAACTCCTCGGGGGCGATCTCGGTGAAGGGCGCGAAGACGGAGGCGAACGCGTCGTTGACCCACACGTCGATCGGCCCGAGCTGCGCCTCGGCCTGCTCGGCGGCGGCCTCCACCGCTTGGGCGTCGGCGACGTCCGTCTCGATGGCGATCACCTTGGCGGCGCCTGCCCGCTCGGCCTCGTGCACCGCCCGCTCCAGGCCGGCCCGGCCCCGGGCGATCAGTGCGAGCCGGTCCCCGCGGGCGGCGAACGCGACCGCGCAGGCGCGGCCGATGCCGCCGCTGGCCCCGGTGATCACGACGGTGCGTGGTGTGGTTTCCCGATCGTCCATGCCGTCCGCCTGTCCGCGATCCGGTGCGGCAAACGGGTGGCCGTGCGGGGCGCCGGGGCGAGTCGTAGCGTCGAACCGATGGGGATCCCCGGTCCCGGGCGTGAGTGAGGGAGGTTGTGATGCCGGCCGCAGCGCTGTTCGATGTCGACGGCACACTGCTCGACACCAACTACTGGCACACGATCGCGTGGACGGAGGCGCTCACCCAGTTCGGCCACACCCCGGCGATGGCCCGCATCCACGGCGCGATCGGCATGGGCAGCGACCAGCTCCTGGACCACCTGCTCGGCGAGGGCCGCGACCACGACCTCGACGAGGCGATCAGCACGGCGCACCAGGCGCTGTTCGCCCGGTTCTGGCCCCGCCTGCGCGCTTTCGACGGTGCCGGCGACCTCCTGCGGCAGTTGAAGCGGCGCGGCTGGACGATCACCCTCGCCTCCTCGGCTTCCGGACGCGACCTTGCCGCAATGCGCCGCGCCCTGGGTGCCGACGACGCGATCGATCACGCCACCGGCTCCGACGACGTGGACGCCAGCAAACCGGCCCCCGACATCGTCCGGGCCGCCCTGGCCAAGTCGGGTGCCGGGCCGGGTGAGGCGCTGTTCATCGGCGACACCCCGTGGGACGTGCAGGCCGCCGCCCGGGCCCACGTGCCGTGCGTGGCGGTACTGACGGGCGGCTTCGGCGAACCGGCCCTACGTGAAGCCGGCGCCCTCGAAGTCCACGCCGATGTCGGCGAGCTCCTCGCCCGCCTCGATGGCAGCGCTCTCGCGGCCCCGGCCCGCCATGAGGCCGGAGCCGGCTGACCGCCAGAAGCGCCCGCGTCACGGCCCGGCGCTGCGGTCGACTGGTCCCAGTCCTGTCTTCCGCCCCTTGGTCGCTCATCGTGTTCGCCGGTCGAGAGGAAGGCCGCTCAGCGGGGAGCGGCCCACCAGCGTCCCGTTCGGCTTGAGGCGCGCGATCCGTTCACCCGCCAGGCCCAGCCAGGTGCGGTAGTGGCGGACGGGCACGGCGAGGCTGTTCATGATCCGAACCAGATCGTCGCGGTCCTGCTCCACCTCGCGGGCCAGGCGGCGAAGCTCGGCCGCGCACCGGCTGTCCGGGTGGGTGCCGGCCATGCGGCGGGCGAGTACGGCGCCACCGAACGCACCGGTCAGGTGGTCGTTCAGGTAGACGCTGAGGGGTTCCGCCAGAAGTTGGGGAGGCATCGCCTGTCCTCCGAGGGAATGGCCCACAGCACCGCGGGGCCGGGGCGGGCAGCGGTTGCCGGGGGTGCACGGCGTGGAGGTCCTCCTCCATGGTGCCTGCGCCGCTGGCGGGTGCCGTCCGGCACGGTCGCCTGATCACGGTTGCCTGACATGGGCGGGGCGCGCGGGGCCCGGCCGGGCGGGGAGGCGGCCGATGGCTCGCGGACGTACTTTGCTGACATGACCACAGACGAGACGACTGCGCCCGCCGTAGGGGCGCACGGGCAGGACGAGGTGTTCGAGGCGATCAAGGGGGTCAGCCGGCGGCCTTCGCCGTGCACCGGTTTCGAGCACGGCGTGCTGGCGTCCTACCAGTGGGCCACCGGAGCCCAGCCCGAAGCACCCCTGACCGCTGTCCCGTCACCCGGGACCTTGGGGCCCTGCCGCCATCAACTCCTCGCCGAGTGCCGGAGCGCCGCCGTGAAGCTGCGCACGGCCCTGCGCGATGGCACCGACGCCGGCTACGTCCTCGGCTCCTACCAGGCGCTCGCCTGGCTCTGCGGTCTCCACGACGACCGGCCGTGAGGAGCCAGGGCCGCTCGCCGATCCGCGTCCTGGCACCGGGTCGAGAGGAGAGCCGCCGGCCGGGTTGTCCACCCGGGGGCGTGCAGGGCGACGGCAGAGGCCCGCACACCGTAGGCACGGCGGCTTCCAGCGACGCGCCCTCCACCCGTCCCCCGCAGCCGGCGACGGGCTTCGGAGCCCCCGGCCATAGCTGCCAGATCCGAGGGAAGAAACAGCATCATGGGTCGATTCGAATCCTTCACCGCCTTGTTGGACTACCCGGTGTACGTCGTCACCGCGGCGGCCGGACAGGAGCGCGCGGGGTGCCTGGTCGGCTTCGCCGGCCAGTGCTCGATCGAGCCACCCCGGTTCGCTGTGTGGATCTCCAAGGCGAACCGCACCCACGCCGTCGCATCACGCTCGCAGGTGCTGGTGGTCCACCTGCTCCCGGCAGACCGACACGAGCTCGCCGAGCTCTTCGGCGGCCGTACGGGCGACGAGGTCGACAAGTTCGCGGCCACGTCGTGGGAGGCCGGTCCGTACGGAGTTCCGGTACTGGCGGGCGCCATGGCCTGGTTCGCCGGCCGTGTGCTGGACCGGGCCGACTGGGGCGACCACCTGGGCCTCCTCCTCGAACCTCTCGACACCGCGACCGCATCGAACGGCAGGCCGCTGACGTTCCACGACGCCAAGGACATCGACGCCGGACACCCCGCATAGAGCGAGTCGGGCTGTCGGGGTGGCACAGGACAAGGGAGGTGCACGGTGGCACAGGCCAGCGGCGAAGACGCGGCCGGGACCGGCCGGCAGGAGACACCTCAGGAACGGGCGGACCGGCTGTGGAGCGAAATGCTCCAAGAGGTACGCGTGTGCCAGACCGGCGCACAAATCCTCTTCGGCTTCCTCCTCAGCGTCGCCTTCACCCCCCGGTTCGCGAGCCTGCCCGACTTCGACAAGAACCTCTACGACGCCACCGTCGTCCTGGGCGCCATCGCCACCGGCGCGCTCGTGGCACCCGTCGCCTTCCACCGCTTCCTCGCCGGCCACGGCATGAAACCGGAACTGGTCCACATCGCCGGCCGGCTCATCGCCACCGGCCTCGTCACCCTGGCCCTGACCATCGCCGCCGCGCTCCTGCTCCTGCTGCGCACCGCCACCGGCAACGCGACGGTGGCGTGGCTCCTCAGCGCCGCCGTCCTGCTCTGGTTCACCACCGCCTGGCTGGTCCTGCCCCAGGTCGTGCTGCGCCGAACGGCCGCCCGTCAGCGCCAGGAGACGGAACGCTGATCGCGTGCGGTCCCGGTGCGGACAGATGCCGATGACACCCGAAGCCGGCGAACGGCCCAGCGACGGCAGGCGATCAGTACCAACATCATGGGGCACTTCAGGCGGTCACGGTCCTTGCCTGCCGCGGACCTTGCCTGAGGTTGATCAGAGCTCGATGCCGTAAAGCGCCGCCGCGTTGCCGCAGCTGAACTTCCGCCGGTCCTCCTCCGAGGTGAAGTGTCCGACGAAGGCGGTGATGTCGTCGTGGGTCGGGCGCTGGAACGGGTAGTCAGTCGAGAAGATCAGCCGGTCGACAGTGGTGACCGTCAGGGCGTGCCGCAACAGCGCCGGGTTCAGCATGCCGGAGGCGGTGATGTAGAAGTTCGACCGGATGTAGTCCGACACCGAACGCTGGAGGCCGGCGATGCGAGACAGGCTGTTGGCCCGGTCCAGCCAGAACAGCAGCATCTCGCCCCAGTGCCCGAGCACCACCTGGAGCTTCGGGTGCCGGTCGAACGTGCCGCGCAGGATCAGGCGCAGCGCCGCGGTGCCGGCGTCCATGTGCCAGCCCCAGCCGAACGTGGCCAGCGCCAGATCGGTCATAGCGCCGAAGCCGCGGTAGGAGGCGTCACGCAGCGCGTCGGAGGGGATCTGCGGGTGGATGAACACCGGCTGTCCCAGCTCCGCCGCGGCGGCGAAGAAGTCCTCGTACGCCGGGTCGTCCAGGAAGCGGTCGCCGGAGCGGCCGTAGACCATGGTGCCGACATGCCCGGCTCCCGCGGCCCGGGCGAGCTCGTCGGCGACGTGCTCCGGTGCGGACATGGGCAACGTCGACAGCGCGCGGAACCGCCTCGGGTGGCCGGCCACAGCCGCGGCGGCCAGGTCGTTCGCGGCACGGCTGAGCCGCACGGCCTGCTCCGGGGGCAACGGCTGGGTGCCGGGAGGCGTCAGAGCGAGAACCGACACGTCGATCCCCTGGGCGTCCATGGCGGCGATCCGCCCTGCGCCCAGGTCTTCCAGGCGCTGAAGGTTATCGCCCATCTCGTTGAGGACGAGACTTTCGTCGGGGCGCGGCACTGCTTTGAGGGCGGCGGTCAGATCGGGGGTGAGCCAGTGCTCTTCGATGGCGATGAGGGTCATGTTCCAATCCTTGTCAAGAAGTTGTCGGAAACCAGGTATTACCAGGGCACTGTCTGACGCGAGCGGTGCGGGTGCGGCGGTGCGGGCCGTGCGCTGCCGTGTGGGTATGACGGCGGCCGGCTGGTCTTCGGACCGGCTGGCCACCGGCTGAGCTTGAACCTTGAACATCAAGCCAAGTGGTGTCAGATCGTGCGTGCCTGTCAGGGCGATCACCGCGTGGGGAACGTGGCTGCCGTCGTCTCAGGACCGGGACGCCAGCGCCTGATCGAGCCACGCGAAGGCGATCGGCCCGGCACCGGGTTCTCCCATGTGCGCGAGCCCGCCTCGCACGACCAGGTCCGTATGCGTGGCGTCGCCGCGGGTACCGGCGAGCGGGAGATCGCCGGCGTCAGTTTCGTGCAGTTCCAGCTCCTGGTCCGGCTGCGCGACGCGGGCGGGACGCAGACCATGACCCAGATGGCGGACGGCGTGGTCTACAGCCGCAGCGGGATCACCTATCAGGCCGGGCTGCTGGAGAAGGCCGGGCTGATCACCCGCGGCCCGGACCCGGACGACGACCGCGCGACCGCCGTCACCCTCACCGACGCCGGCCGCGCGCTGCTGGACCAGGTCCTGCCCCCGTACGTGGAACTGGCCCGGCGCCTGCTCTTCGATTCGCTGACCGGCGACGACCTGCCGCAGCTGGCCGAGATCATGGCGCGGGTCCGCGACCACATGCGGGCCCAGCCCTCCCGCTCGGCCACGACGGTCCGGCGCCGCCGCGACGACGCCGGGGCTTGACGCTGTCGGGAAACCGTCGAGAAGCTATCGGGAGGAACTGCGACAGCGTCAGATCTCCGTTTCGGCTCCGTCCTCGACCAGGAGCGGCTGTTCACCGTCGTCCAGGACGTGTTCCTCCCAGAGACGGCCCACTTGGCAGAGCGCGAGAGAGCTGGCGCAGCTCATCGGCAGCCCTCCCGCCCACGGCAACCAGGCTCGGCAGATCACGCAGGTCCACAGCCGCGGTCGTGGCCCTCGTCATGGCGGGCGCTACAACCCCAAATCCGCCTGCTTCCCGCTGATCTGGCCCGAACGGTGCTGAGACTCAGGGAGCACCGTGAGCAGCTCGTGGCTGCCCTCTGCGTCGGCATGGCCGCCGTCAGCCTCGCGCTGACCGTCCTCGCCCTGCTGCGGCAGTCCTACCTCCTCGCCGCTCTGGCCGCTGTCACCTGCGTCAACGTGGCCGTCGGAGCAGGAAGGCGAATCGCCAAGGCGCTGAGCGCACCTGGCGAGACGGAGGACTGACCAACGCGGCGGGCCGTGGAGCGCCGGCCCCCAGCATGGCAACCGTCCGGCCCGAATACATCCCGTGTTCGGGCCGGCTCGGTGTGCGGGCACCGGAACGGGCAGCGAGACGGCGCCCGCCGCATCTCGTGGCGCGATCCGCGGTCCGCCCGGTACCCGGCGTGCCTCCAGGGTGCAGCCGGGCGGTTCGGCCGCCCACACCCCCCAGCGGGCGCTGTCCGCACCTGAGGGCAGGAATTCCCCGTTCGGGGCGTCGAGCTCGGCGAGGATCGCGACGGCGTCCGTGCGGCCCTCGGCAAGCCGGGTCAGAGACAGGTCCCACTGAGCCCAGCGGGTGAGCGCCTCCCAACGGGCACGGGTCCGCCCCCGCGCCGGGCAGCGGCAGGTCCAGCTCCCCGCAGGCCGCCATCCGTGTGAACGCCTTGGCGCCGCACCGGCGGTGGTCCTCCGCACCGGCACCGGGCCTGGCGGGCTCACTCACCGTCGGCCGCTTCCCGGGGATGGCCCGCAGCCACGCAGCGATCGGGATCGGCGGTGACCGGCTCCTCGGCCTGGTCAGGACCGCAGGGCCGGCAGGACCAGTTCGCGGTAGGCGTCGAAGAACACCTCCTGATCCGGCCCGATCTGTCCGACGTACACCTCGTCGAAGCCGGCTCGCGCATAGGCGCGCACCGTCTCGACGTGCTCCTCCACCTTGTCGCCGCAGGTGACGGCCTCGGCCACCATGTCGCGGGTGACGAGCCGGCTGGCCTGCTCGAAGTGGGCCGGGGTCGGCAGGATCTGGGCGAGCTCCCCGGGCAGCAGCTCGGTCGGCCACAGGCGGTGCACGACGTCGACGGCCTGGTCCCGGTTGCTGCTCCAGCACACCTTCACCCCGCCCACGACCCTCTTGCCGGTGCCGCCGCCCTCCCGGAAGGCGCCCACCAGGTCGGCGTCCGGGGTCATGGTGACGAAGCCGTCCCCGATCCGCCCGGCCAGCCCGGCGGCCTTCGGCCCGAATCCGGACACCAGGACCGGCAGCGGCTGCTCGGGCGCGGTGTACAGACGGGCGTTGTCGACGGTGTAGTGCCGGCCGTGGTGGCTGACCAGGCGGCCGGTGAACAGCTCGCGCATCACCTCGACCGCCTCTTCCAGCATCTCCGCCCGCAGCTCGAAGGAGGGCCAGCGGTCGCCGTGAATGTGCTCGTTCAGTGCCTCCCCGGAGCCGACGCCCAGGGCGAAGCGTCCGCCGAGCAGGACGCTGGAGGTGGCGGCGGCCTGTGCGGTGACCGCCGGGTGCAGCCGCACCGTCGGACAGGTCACCAGGGTGGTGACCGGCAGGCTCACGGCCTGCGACAGCGCACCGATCATCGACCACACGAACGCGCTGTTGCCCTGCGCGTCGTTCCACGGATGGAAGTGGTCGGAGATCGCCAGCCGGGTGAACCCCGCCTGCTGCGCCCGCCGGGCCTGGTCGATCAGCTCCGCCGGGGTGAACTCCTCACACGACAGGAAGTAGCCGTACTCGGTCATCGAACCTGCTCCTCTCCAAACGTCTCCCTGACTTCTGAACGGCGGCTACCCCAGGCAGCGCTTGACCATCACGCTAATCCGAAGATCCTTCGAGCATCCGGCGACAGCACCACAGCCCGAGGCGAGCCCTTCAGCGCCGCAGTCGCCCGTGGCAGGAGACCGGTGAGAAGAACGGTGAGATCGACGACCTCGTCGGCCGTGCGACGGACTGGGCCGAACGGGTGAGCGCCCTGCTGCGCCACCCGGACCCTCTCGAAGGCATCGCGCATCTTCACCGGACCGGCCTCCTGGAGCTGCTGGACGCCGGCAGCGCCACCCTGGCCAGACACCCCGGGCCCCGGGCCGGTCAGCCGTGCCGCATGTCGCCCGGACCGATGAGCGAGGAGGCCGGCCGACCCTGGGAGGTGCCCGGCGGGGTGGCGGCAAGCGGCGGCGGAGCGCCTTCGGCGGTCATCCAGGACTGTGGGCTGTCCTGGTAGGGGCGTCCCGGAGGCCCGGCCCGCCGCATCGCCCGGGTGACGCGCCGGCGCGAGGCGCCACTCTGCATCGACACGCCGGTGCCGGTTGGGGTGTGGTCACAGCTCGATGTCCGGGTGGAGGCGGGCCATGGTCCACAGGCGCCGGCGGCGGGTCACCAGGGTGGTGAGGGCGAGGAAGGCGACACCGCAGGCGGCCAGGACGGCGGCGTCGCGCACCAGGTGCGAGGTCAGGCCACCGGAGACGGTCACCCGCAGGCCGTCGATGAGGTAGGTCATCGGCAGCAGCGGGTGCAGTGCCTGGAAGAAGGCGGGCGTGGTGGCCACCGGATAGAGACCGCCCGAGGCGGTGAGCTGGAGGATGAGCAGGACCAGGGAGAGGACGTCGCCCGCGATCCCCAGTGTGGTGCGCAGGAAGTGGTCGATCGTCACGAAGGAGCCCACCGCGAGAACCAGCAGGGCGATCGTGGCCAGCGGGTGGAGCGGATGGAGGCCGAGCGCCAGGTCGACCACGCCATAGAGGACCAGGGCGGCCACCGCCCCCAGGGCGGCTGCCGGCAGCCAGCCCGCCAGCGCGATGCTGCGGGCGCGGGCCGGTCCCGCCAGTGCACGGCGGTTGGTCGGCCGGAGCAGCAGGTAGGCGAAGAGGCCGAACACCCACAGGGCGATGCCGAAGAAGAACGGTGCCATGCCGCGCCCGTAGACCCCGGCGGGGTGCAGGTTCTCGCGGTCGATGTGGACGGGCGTGCCGAGCACCTGGGAGGCGGCGGAGATCTGCTGGTCGTCGAGGTCGGGGATGTCGGCGAGGCCGGCGTCGACGGTCTGCGAGAGCTGGGTGGCGCCGCTGTTGGCCTGGTCGGCCGCGCTCTTGGCCGCATCCGCCGCCTGTTGCGCGCTGTTCAGGCCGGTGGTGAGGGTGGCGGCACCGGCGGCCACGCTCCGACTGCCGGAGTCGACCAGGCGCAGGGGGGTGTTGAGGGCGGCGATGCGCTGCTGGAGGGTGGCGACCTGGCTCTGGAGTTGCTGGGCGTCCGTCACCGCCTGCGGTGCCGCGTCCGCGGTGGCCGCTGCCTGGCCGTCCACCTGCCCGGCGGTGGCGTCGGCCTGCCGGATGCCGTCCAGGACCTTCTGGAAGCCCGGGTCCTGGGCGAGTTGGGGGTTGGCGGTGGCGAACTGCTGGAGGTCGGCGACGGCTTGCGAGGTCGTGCGGTGGATCTGGCTGGTCCCGGTGTGCACCGCGCCGGTGCCCTGTTCGGCGAGTTGGGCGGCGGTCGCCAGGGAGGCGGCGACGGTGGGGAGTTGGCCGGTGGCAGCAGAGTTCAGTGTGGTGGCCGCAGTGTCGACCTGGCTGATGGCCTGGCTGATCTGCTGACTGCCGGTGGCCACCTGGCCCGCCGCGGTGCCGGTGGTGCTGCTGGCGGCGGCGAGGGCCGAGCTGCCCTGCTGGGCCGTGGTGGTGGCGCCGGCCAGCTGGTGGGCGGCTGTCGAGGCGGTGGTCAACTTTTGCCGGACCTCGGACAGTTGGCCGTAGAGGCTGCGGACGTAGGCCTGGTGGGTGGCCGCGTCGATCTGCGCCTCCAGTTTGGACTGGACGGTCTCGGTCATCACACCGGCGATGTAGTTGTTGGCGTCGTCGAGTTCCATCCGCAAGCCGGCCGGTTGAGGCTGGGAATCGCCCGCGCTGGCCAGCCGGGTACTGAAATCGGTGGGGATCTCGATGGTGAAGGCGTACCGGCCCGAGCGCAGTCCGGCGGCGGCGGTGGGCCGGTCGACGAAGCGCCAGGCGAAGGTTCCGGAGGCCTTGAGCTGCTGCACCAGCTCGTCTCCCGCATCGACCACCTGGCCGCGGGAACTCGTCGCGGGGTGGTCCAGATTGACCACGGCCACCGGGATCCGGTCGGTCTTGCCGTACGGGTCCCAGTTGGCCCACAGGTACATCGCGCCGTACAGCAGCGGGACCAGGCAGAGGACCAGCGGCACCAGGCGGCGCAACGGTCCGCGGAAGCGGCGCAGTTCCAGGAAGGCCAGCCTGAGCGCGGTCATCCGCGGGCCGCCAGATCGCGGGGGCGGCGGGCCGGGCGCGGGGCGGGCAGTCGCGTCGCACTGCGCCGGGGCAGGTCGAGCAGAACGGTGCCCGGTGCGGGGTCCTCCGGCGGTTGGGTGGCCGAGGAGAGCACCGTGCACCCGGTGGCGCACACGGCCTGCAGCGCCTGCCAGGCGCGGTGGCGGTCCGGATCGGGACAGCCCCGGCCGACGTTGTCCACCACCAGTGCCGCGGGCCCGGCGGCCAACGCGAGGGCCGTTGCGAACAGCAGTGCCTCCAGTGGATCCAAGTCCTCGGCCAGGGTCGAGCCGCGTAGCCGCAGGCCCAGCAGGCGGGCCGCCGTCACCACGCCGCGCACCGTGACCGCGCGGTCGGTCCAGCGGCGCTCGGCCACCAACTCGGCAACGCTCAGCCGCCCTTCCAGCTCGAGCGCGGCGTCGGCCCTGGCGATGGCGACCCGTCGGCGGATCCGGTGCGCACCGCGCCCGGGCGCGGTGGCTCCGCCCACCCGCACCACCCCGGTGGTCAGCCGCATCCGTGCGGCCAGCGCCAGCAGGAGTGCCGTACGGCCCGACCCTGCCGGGCCGTGGGCGACCAGCAGGCCGCCGGCGGGCACGTCGAGGTCGACGTTCTCGAACACCGGGCCCCGGGGCCCGTGCACGCTGATTCCCCGTGCATTCACGCAGTCGCCAGTCGTCTTCACGACTGACGGGTAACCCGGTTCGGCGGATCCACACCCGGCCGTCGCCACCTGACGGTTCTCCCGGACCAGTCCGTGCTCCTCCCCCGGTTTCCCGTCCAGGCCGCCTCGGCGGCCCCGCACGGCCGTACGGCACCGTAACCTCGCCGGTCGGGTCGGTCCGGCGAGTCGGCGTTCACCGCGGGAGCCGGGGTGCGGGGCAGCCCGTCCTGGTCGCAGACCGCGGTCCCGTCACGGGTGGGCTTGGCCTCGTGGGTCCGAACCGTGGAGCAGTCCTCGTGGTGGCGTCGCAGGCCTGGAGGCCGCGCTGTTGCGGGGCTGGGGGTCGACCACGCACGTGCAGCGGTGGCCCCGCCGTTTCCCGTGGGGCCACCGCTGCACGGCGTGAGGGGGGTCAGTGGTCCAGGGCGTCCTTGAGGTGCTCGCCTGCCTGCTTGATGTCGCCCTTCGCCTGGTCGGCCTTGCCCTCGGCCTTCAGACGCTCGTTGCCGGTGGCCTTGCCGGCGCCTTCCTTGACCGCGCCCTTGGCCTTGTCCGCGGCGTTCTCGATCTTGTCGCTGGCACTCATGTCGAGCCTCCGGTTCTGGGTCGGCACAGCATCGAAGCTGCGTTGGCCCACCGCCTGCCCCCGCCAGAAGGGATGAATCCCCCGAATACGTACCCGACGGTCCGGGGCGCGCTGTCGTGGCGCCCGTTCCCCGGGGTGCTCACGGACTCCGCCGCTGCTCCAGCCTCCACCGTGCGCGGCACCACCACGCCGAGCGGGACCTGCCGGTAGTTGGAACCGTCGGTCGCGTACGCCCAGCGGCTGCCCGCGTCGAAGCGGACCTCGCCGTCCACCTCGGCCCGCAGCGCCCGCTCGAGCGCGGTCTGATCCACACTCTCGCTGCCGGTCACCGGTCAGCTCCCTCCGTTGCCGGGCAGGAACTCCTGGATCTTCGCCTTCACGCCCTGCTGGACCACCGATCGCCGGTCGCTGTCGCCCTTGAGGACCGACAGGGCGGCGGCCTTGATCTGGTCCCAGGTGGCGTGCGGCGGGATCGGCGGCACCGCCGGGTCGGTACGGAAGTCGATGACGAACGGCCGGTCCGCGGCGAGTGCCTGGCGCCAGGCCGTCTCCACGTCCTCGGGCTGCTCGACCCGCCTGCCGTACAGGCCGAGCAGCTGGGCGATATCGGCGTACCGGACGTCGGGCAGGCTCTGCGAGGGCTCGAACTGCGGTGCGCCCTGCATCGCGCGCATCTCCCAGGTGACCTGGTTCAGGTCGTGGTTGTTCAGCACCGCGATTACCAGGCGCGGGTCGGACCACTCCTGGTAGTACTTCGCGGCGGTGATCAGCTCGGCGAGGCCGTTCATCTGCATCGCGCCGTCACCGACGATCGCGATCGCCGGCCGGTCGGGGTGGGCGAACTTCGCGCCGATCGCATACGGCACGCCCGGCCCCATCGTCGCCAGCGTCCCTGACAGCGAACCGCGCATCTCGCCGCGGAACCGCAGGTGGCGGGCGTACCAGTTGGCCGCCGACCCGGAGTCCGCCGCCACCATCGCGTTCTCGGGCAGCAGCGCGTCGAGGGTGTGGACGACGTACTCGGGGTTGACCGGGTCCGCGGGCACCTCGGCGCGGCGCTGCATGACCTCCCACCAGCGGGCGGCGTTGTCCTCGATCGTCTTGCGCCACGCCCGGTCCTGCTTCGCCTCCAGCATCGGGATCAGCCGGCGCAGCGTCCCGCCCGCGTCCCCGACGAGGTTGACCTCGAACGGGTAGCGCAGGCCCACCATGGACGGGTCGAGGTCGATCTGCACAGCCCTGGCCTGCCCGAACTCGGGCAGGAACTGGGTGTACGGGAAGCTGGACCCGACCACGAGCAGGGTGTCGCAGTCCCGCATCATCTCGTACGACGGCCTGGTGCCGAGCAGACCGATCGACCCGGTCACGTACGGCAGCGTGTCGGGCAGCGCGTCCTTGCCCAGCAGCGCCTTCGCCACGCCGGCGCCCAGGAGTTCGGCGACCTGCTCGACCTCGGGACGGGCATGCCGGGCGCCCTGCCCGATCAGCATCGCCACCTTCTCGCCGGCGTTGAGGATCTCCGCGGCCTTTGCGAGGTCCTCCTCGGCCGGGACCGGCGCGTAGTGCGGAACGCCGAGGCTGGAGGGGACCTGCTTGAACGCGTGCGCGGGCGGCTCGTAGTCGAGCTCCTGCACATCGGCCGGGATGATCACCGCGGTCACCGTGCGGCGGGTCGCCGCGATGCGCATCGCCCGGTCCAGCACGTTCGGCAGCTGGGCGGGGACGGTGACCATCTCGCAGTACTCCGAGGCCACGTCCTTGTACAGGCTGAGCAGGTCCACCTCCTGCTGGTAGGAGCCGCCCATCGCGCTGCGGTCGGTCTGCCCGACGATCGCCACCACCGGCACGTGGTCGAGCTTCGCGTCGTACAGGCCGTTCAGCAGGTGGATCGCCCCCGGCCCGGAGGTCGCCGCGCACACCCCGGTGCGACCGGAGTACTTCGCGTAGCCGACGGCCTGGAAGGCCGCCATCTCCTCGTGCCGGGCCTGGATGAACCGCGGCCGGTCCTCGGCGCGCCCCCAGGCGGCCAGCAGGCCGTTGATCCCGTCACCCGGGTAGGCGAAGACGTACTCCACCTCCCACGCGCGCAGCCGCTCCAGGACATGGTCGGAAACCTTCATCGCCCGCTCCTCCACAGCACAGCTTTGGCCTCTCGATCACCGGAGAGGCCCCACGAGGCACGGCTAACCGCTGGAAAGGCGATGAAACGGCCACAGGTGGCACCACCCCGGGGACCTCGGCGGTATCACCTCGTGCACGGCTGCCGAAAAGCAGGCAGGCCGAATGCCCCGGCGTGGGTACCACGAGTGGTCGTCGGCGCCGGGCCGGGCGCCTTCGGGGATGGCCACGGACCGAGCGGGAGTGTGGTCGCCGAAGCCCGAACACGGAGGATTGTTCCGGGGGAAGCCGGACAGACGAGCGTGCGGCCACCTTCCGCGACAACGCAAGGGACTCTGCGATGGTGAACGTCTCCCGGTTGCCCGGCGCCTACGAGCACCACTGGAACTGGCAGTTGCACGGCTCTTGCCGTGCCACCGAGAACAGCCTCTTCTTCCACCCGCCCGGGGAACGCGGCGCGGCCCACGACGAGCGCGAAGCGGCGGCGAAGGCCATCTGCACCGACTGCCCCGTGCGGCTCGACTGCCTGCGCCACGCCCTCACCGCCCGTGAACCCTACGGCGTGTGGGGCGGCCTGACCGAAGACGAACGCCACCGGCTGCTCGCGCGCGGACTGCGCCTGGCCCAGCCGACCGCCTGACACCGCATCGGCCGCCAGGCCGGCTTTCGACACCCATCCGACTCCCCGGAGGACACCCCCATGGCTGACTTCCTCACCGACATCCAGACCCTGCGCGACAAGGCTCGCGCACACCTCATGCAGGGCCCGGTCACCGATGCCTACGCGGCCGACCTCCCGAAGGTGATCGAGCTGCTCAACACCGCACTCGCCACCGAGATCGTCTGCACGCTGCGCTACCGGCAGCACCACTTCATGGCGAAGGGCCTCAACTCCGAGCCGGTGGCCCAGGAGTTCCTCGCCCACTCCAACGAGGAGCAGGGCCACGCCGACCTGCTGGCCGCCCGCATCGCGCAGCTCGGCGGCACACCCGACCTGGACCCGGGCCGGGTGGTGGGCCGCGCCCACTCCGAGTACGTCCCGGCCGCCGACCTGAAGCAGATGATCCAGGAGAACCTGGTAGCGGAGCGGATCGCGGTCGCCTCCTACACCGAGATGATCGGCTGGCTCGGCGACGCCGACCCGACGACGAGGCGCGTCCTGGAGGAGATCCTGGCGCGGGAGGAGGAGCACGCCGAGGACATGCTCACCTTCCTCGAAGCAGAGTCCTGACCCGGCGGGCACGGGGTGGCCGGAGCCTGACCAGACGGCCCCTCGGGAAGGCCTCGTGATCGTCTGCGCACTCCTCGTGCCCCGGCCCTGCTGCTCGGAGTGCCGCTGCTCGGCCGCTTCGAGGAACGGGGGCTGGGCGCGCCGCCTTCGGGGCCGGCCCCGGCTGCGCCTGCTCAGCGGTTCGGCGACGGTGGGCGCGGCGGGACCGGCCGGCCCGCGCGCTGCCCCGGGGACGGGGCCAGGAGGTCGGACCGGCTGCCTGAGGGCCCCGGGGAACGGGCGGTGCCTGCCCGGTGCGCGAGAGCGGCTCGCGCACCGGGCAGGCACCGCCTGCGTGTTACCCCCCAACGCACAGTGGTCGCGTCCCGGAGCCGGCGGGTAACGGCTCCGGGACGCGACCACTGTGCGGGTGTCGCCGTGATGGTCGAAAATCGGCTGTCCCGCTCGACCGTCTCGCGAGATGGCGAGGTCACCGCGGTCGGCGTCGGTGGCTTCCGCCGCGGGCACTCGGCCTGCCCGGTCCCCCGCCGCGGACCGCCGGGTCGGGGCCCGCCCCCGGCGTCTGCCAGGAGCCGGGCTCCGGCCCCGCGGCGTCAACCGGCCGGGTCGGCGGGGGCTGGTGGCGAGCGCGACGACGGCTCCCCCAAACGAACGCACCGATCAGGGCCCCGAAGATGATCAGCGTCGGCACCACCATCACCAGCAGCGCCTGGCTCACGTCGGCGGCGATCAGCCGCACAGCTGACGTCATGCGAACCTCCACGATCATGGCCGGCCGAACGCCGGACGGAGTTCGGCCGGCCGGTGTTCCGCCGGGCAGTGTCCGGACGGACGGCGGCGCGCCTCACCAGCGGTACCAGCGGCTCCGCCCGCCGGCGCCGTCCGTGGCACGCGCGACGAAGCCGATCAGCCACAGGGCGAGAACGACGAGCGCCACCCACCAGAGCACCTTCACGGCGAAACCGAGACCGAAGAGCACAACAGCGAGGAGCAGAACCAGCAAGAGGGCGGCCATGGTTGCCTCATCTTTCTTCGAGCGGTGACCGGGACATCCACCGGCTGTCCCGGTTTCCACGGTTCATGCGCACCGCAGGGCTCCCCGCGCGGCTGTGCGTGGCGGACAGGAGCGCGAATGCATGACGAGGACGAGGCCGGGCAGGCGCCGAGCATGGCCAGGAAGCATGTGGAGACCGAGCGGAAGTACGAGGGAACCGCGCTGCCGAGCAGCCTCGACAGCGTGCCGGGCGTGGCGACAGCGCAGTGGGTGGACCAGCAGGACCTCGACGCCGTCTACTACGACTCGCCGGACCTGCGCCTGTTGCGCCGCCGGATCACGCTACGCCGGCGGACCGGCGGCGACGACGCCGGCTGGCATCTCAAACTGCCGCTCGCGGACGACGCGCGAGCGGAGATCCAGCTGCCGCTGGCGGCCGGGAGCAAGCGCAGAGTCCCGGCGGAACTCACCGCTCGGGTGGCGGCCTTCACCCGGGACGCCACCCTGCTGCCGGTGGCGCACCTGCGCACCCACCGGGCCCGTCGACTGCTCCAGGACGAGGAAGGCGCCACCCTCGCGGAGGTCACCGAGGACCGCGTGGCAGCCCAGCTCCTCGACCCCGGGCAGGCGAGCAGCGGCACGAGCACCGAGATCAGCGGTTGGACCGAATTCGAGGTCGAGCTGGCAGACGGGACGCCGAAGCTGCTCGACCGGATCGACACCGCCTTCACCGAGGCGGGCCTGGCCCGCTCCGCGTGGCCCTCGAAGCTCGCCCGGGCCGTCGGCACCACCGCCGGGCCCGCAGACGGGGAGCAGGGGCCCGCAGACAGGAAGCTGGGGCCCGCGGACGGGCAGCTGACCGCCGCTCGCGCCGAACAGCCCGGAACCGCCGGCGCCGTCGTCATGACGGCCTACCGGGCACTGGTCGGGGAACTGCTGACGCTCGACGCAGCCGTGCGCCGCGGGGAGGCGGACTCGGTGCACCGGATGCGGGTGACCGCGCGGCGCCTGCGGAGCCTGCTCAAGGCCCACCACCGGCTCTTCGACCGTCGCCGGTCCGATCCGCTGGCCGCCGAACTCCAGTGGATCGGGCGGGTGTTGGGCGAGGCCCGGGACCAGGAGGTCCTTGGTGAGCACCTGGTGGCCGGTCTGGACGCGGTGCCCGCGCAGGTGCGCCGGCACGCGCTCCGCGGCCGGATCACCGAGCGGTACGCTCACGCCTACCGGCGCGCCTGGCGGCAGGCGGTCCGCGAACTCGCCAGTCCCCGCTACTTCACGCTGCTCGACCGGCTGGACGACTTCGCGGCCCGCCCTCCGCTGCGCGGCCGGGCCGGCGCGGCCGCCGTCGGCTACTGCGCCGACGTGCTGCGGCAGGAGCAGCGCCGGATGCTGAAGCGGCTCGACCGCGCGCTTCGCACGGCGCGGGGCCCACAGCGCGACGGCGCGCTGCACCGCGCCCGCAAGGCGGCCAAGCGCGCCCGCTACACCGCGGAGGCGGCAGGCTCGGGGCTCCCGCGGCACGCAGCGAAGCGGACGGCGAAGTACGGCGCGCGGATGAAGAGGCTCCACAAGGTCCTCGGCGTCCACCAGGACAGCGTGGTGACCCGGCAGGCGCTGCTCACGCTGGACGCCGGGAGCACGGAGAGCACCGACCGGGCCAAGCACGATGCCTTCGCCTACGGCGTCCTGCACGAAGGTCAGCGACAGGCCGCCGAACGCGCTGTGCGTCGCCTGCCAAGGCTGCGCCGACGCTCGGCACGACGGAAGCTGACCAGCCTCTGACCGGCCTGCCTCACCATGCGAAGGTGCGGGCGAGCAGAAGGACGACCACGCAGAGCGCCGACCACCCGGTGATCGCCAGCGGCCCCGCTCCTCCCCCCGTCGTCCGGGTTCCACCGCCGCCCGGTCATCACGTTCACCCGAAGCCCCCCTCCCCAAGGTCTTTGGTCACCTCTTCGACCAGGCGCCCTGCGCCCCGGTTGAAGCCGGGCTCCGCCGACGACCGCTTCTCCAGGCCGCGCAGCAACACCTCGATCACACGGTGGTCGGCGAGTTCCCGAGCCGCGAGGACGTCCCCGTCAGCCGCACTGCGGCCACCGACGTCCGGGGCATCGGCGTCACCCTCTACGAGGCTGCCACCGGCGAGCTGCCCTTCGACCCCGGCGAGACCGTCGGCGCCGGCTCCGAGGGCTCCGACGACTGGTATCCCCAGCTCGAGGCCCCGGCGCCACCCGTCGCCCACCACCGCCGGCTGCCCGTCGCCCTCGCCGGCGCCTCCGACACCCGGATGCCCCAAAGCCGGTGCGCCGTCCCGGGATCGTGGTTCCGGCCCGTCCAGCGGCCGCTTGTACAGCGCCACCAGCCTTCCCGGTGCTCCGCCCGGCGGCGCCGGGCACCGCATCGGGTGGTGGGTGTGGACGTGGACGCTGACACTGGTCGTGTGCCCGTCACCCTGGGTGGACCGCTGCCGGTGTGCCCGCGGAGCCGGCATTTTTTTGCGGGCCCGCTTTCGGTGGGTCTGCGGACCGGCCGTGGTGCATCAGGCGCTGCGACGATTCCAGCGGAGGAAGTCCGTCATGAAGCCTGTTCTCGCCGCAACTGCGGGGGCTGCCGCCCTGGCGGCCCTGCTGGTCGGCTGTTCCAGCAGCTCAGGATCGAGCACCGGCTCCGGCTCCGCGTCCGCATCAAGCTCCGCCTCCGCGCCGGCCGGTGGGGCTGCCACTCTGAAGACCGCCGGTTCGCCCGAAGGGAAGATCCTGGTCGACGGGGCCGGCCGGACACTGTACGTGTTCGAGTCGGACACCAGCTCGACCTCGACCTGCAACGGTGCGTGCGCTGCGGCGTGGCCGCCGGTCGTCACGAGCGGAACGCCGAACTCCAGCGGACTCACGGCCTCCCTGGTCGGCACCAGCGTGAGGACGGACCACACGACCCAGGTCACGTACAAGGGCCACCCGCTGTACACCTTCACCGACGACTCCAAGGCCGGTGAGATCAATGGTCAGGGTGTCACGGCGTTCGGCGGGAAGTGGTACGTCATCAGCCCCAGCGGCGATGCGATCACCACCGCGGCCACCACCCCTGCCTCCACATCGAGCAGCACGTCAGGCGGCGGCTACTGACACCGGAAGCCGGCCACATCCCCTCCCGCCCAACGGCTTCGAGCTGGATCTCCGGCCCTCGCGGTCCATCGCAGCAGGAGTGCATCAGCATGGACGTTCTCTTCATCACGAGCGTGGCGGTCGTCGTCGCCGACCCCCCGCTGAGCCGCAAGCTGTTCATCGAGGCTCTTGGGCTCCCCCTGCAGGGGGAGGGCAACGGCTACTACTCCAGCGGTAGCGTCCCCGGTAGCAAGCACTTCGGCCTGTGGCCGCTCTCGCAGGCAGCCGAGGCATGCTTCGGCACCACCCAGTGGCCCGCCGACCGGGTGGTTCCGCAGGCATCGATCGAGTTCGAGGTGGCGGACGCGGAAGCCGTCACTGCCGCCGGTGCCGAGCTTCAGCGCCTGGGCTTCCAACTGGTGCACCAGGCCCGCACCGAGCCGTGGGGTCAGACGGTGGCCAGACTTCTCACCGCGGACGGCTTGATCGTCGGGATCTCCTACGCCCCCTCCTTGCACGACTCGCCGGACGATCAGCACCCCGGGTGAGCCCGGCCTACGCTGGCAGCAGCCTGGGCGGGCCGGGACAGCGGGAGGAGTTGCGATGCGCGAGGACCAGGACCTGGCCGCGGTGCAGCGCGAGCACTGGCAGCAGACGTACGGAACCCACCCCGGCATGTACGGCGCCCGGCCTTCCGACGCGGCCGTCCACGCCGCCGCGATCTTCCGCGCCGCCGGCGCCGGCAATGTGCTGGAGCTCGGCGCCGGCCACGGCCGTGATGCGCTGTACTTCGCCCGCTCGGGATTCACCGTGCTGGCCGCTGACTTCAGCCCGGTGGGCCTGGACCAACTGCGCGAAGCGGCGACGGCCGAGGGACTGGCCGGGCGGGTCGCCACCGCTGTGCACGACGTGCGCGACCCGCTGCCGCTCGGTGACGCCCGCGTGGACGCCGTCTTCGCCCACATGCTGCTGTGCATGGCCCTGTCCACCGGGGAGATCCACGCCCTGGTCGCCGAGGTCCGCCGGGTCCTGCGGCCCGGCGGCACCTTCGTCTACACCGTCCGCCACACCGGCGACGCCCATTATGGAGCCGGCACCGGGCACGGCGACGACATCTGGGAGCACGGCGGCTTCGCCGTCCACTTCTTCCCCCCAGACCTGGTCGATGCCCTCGCCGACGGCTGGTCCCCCGCCGAGGTCCACCCCTTCGAAGAGGGCGGCCTGCCGCGGCGCCTGTGGCGCGTCACCCAGAGCCTGCCCCGCTGACCGGCACGCGCCCGCCGCCACACCGGTGATCGACTGGCGAGCGGATGCCGCCCCCGACCGTTCGTCGCCTACGTACCTGCTGGGAGATCCGCGACGACACCCGCGAGGTTCTCCTCCCCCTCGGGTGCGTACTCATCTGCTGGAGGGGGCTGCGCTCTGTGCGGACCTCGTGAAGCACCGTCACCGGTTCAGGGCGTGCTGCTTCCTTCCGCCAGGTCCTTGATCGCGCTGAGGCGGTGTTCCCAGGCAGTGGCGAGCGTGTCCATCCACTGCCTCATGCGCTCCAGCGGTCGCGGATCGGCTTCGTACCGGACTTCGCCGCCAACGAAGGCGATCACTGGCTCAACTCCGCCAACCGCACCGCCGACCAGAAGATCGAGCTGCAGCTCTCCCGGTACTCGCCTGCGCAGCCGGGCCCTGCTCCCAGACGTCTGTGCACACCCTGTCAGGCCAGGGCGGCACCGCGCAGCAGGAGCAGGGCGACGTCGAGGGCCGCCAGGGCGAGGGTGGCCAGGAACGGCAACCGGCTTCGCGGGTCGGCGCGGGTCGGCAGCGCGATGCCGAGGGCCAGCGCGCCGGTGACGGCGAGCGACACCCAGCCGGCGACGGTGATCCGCCCGGGCGGTCCCAGGACGAGGACGATCGCCCCGGCGAGCAGCAGGGCGGCGGCCAGGATACGCGCGCGTCGCGGGCCGAGCCGCTGGGGCAGGCCGCGCACGCCCGTTCGCAGGTCGCCATCGATGTCGGGCAGGACGTTGGTGGCGTGGGCGCCGGTGCCGAGCAGTGCGCCGGCGGCCATCACCCATCCGGCCGGCCAGGGGTGGCCGGGCAGTGCGAGGGTGACGAAGGCGGGCAGCAGTCCGAAGGCCACGGCGTAGGGCAGCCAGGAGAGCACGGTGCGCTTGACGCCCAGGTTGTACGACCAGGCCGCGGCGACCCCGACCAGGTGGGCCGTACCGGCCGCAAGCCCGTTGGCCAGCGACAGCGGAACGCAGAGCGCGAGCGCGCACCCGGCGGCGATCGCCACGGTGTGCGGGCGCACCGCACCTGCCGCCAGGGGCTTGTCGCTCCGGCCGGTGGCGAGGTCCCGGCGCAGATCGAGCCGGTCGTTGCACCAGCCCACCGAGAGCTGTCCCGCCAGCACCGCCGAGGCCACCAGCGCGCTTCCCGCAGCTCCCCGCCCCGAGGCGGCGGCCAGCGCGGTGATCACAGCGGTGACGGCGACCGAAGGGGCGGCGTGAGAGGCGGCCAGCAGCCCCCGCAGAGGCCTGCCCGCGCCGGGAGGTGACGCTCCGGCGGTGGCTGCGGGCGCGGGCTGGGCTCCGGCGGTGTGCACGCCCTCATGCTAGTGCCGCGTCAGGCAACCTTCGCCCCGTCGCGACAGTTGCCTGACGCGGCACTAGATCGGTCGAACCGCCGAATACCGGTCATGTGGTGATGAATGGTCAGCTGGAACCTATTCTGGCCCGATGACCACAGTCGCGGCTGTCCACGGTGTGCTCGCGCCGCACCGGTACGAGCAAGGCGAGATCACCGAGGCGCTCGCGGTGATGTGCCCGCAGCAGGACGCCGAGCGCGGGGTCCTGGAGCGGCTGCACGCCACCTCCACGGTCGGCTCCCGCCACCTGGCCCTGCCGCTGGATCGCTACCGCGAGTTGAGCGGCTTCGGGCAGGCCAACGACCTGTTCATCGAAGCCGGGGTGCGACTGGCCGAGCAGGCGCTGACCGGCGCCCTGGCGGCGGCCGGGCTGGCGGCCGAGGACGTGGACCTGGTGATCTCCACCTCCGTGACGGGCATCGCGGCGCCCTCGCTGGAGGCGCGGCTGGCCAGGCGCGTGGGCCTGCGGCCGGACGTGAAGCGGGTGCCGGTCTTCGGTCTCGGCTGCGTCGCCGGGGCCGCGGGCCTCGCCCGGTTGCACGACTACCTTGAGGGCCATCCCGGGCAGGTCGCGGTCCTGCTCTCGGTCGAACTGTGCTCGCTCACCCTGCAGCGCACCGACCCGTCGGTGCAGAACATGGTGGCCGGCGCGCTCTTCGGCGACGGCGCCGCGGCCCTGGTGGCCGTCGGCCGGGAGCATCCCCGGTGCGGGGAGTTCCCGGGCCCGCAGGTGGTGGCCACCCACAGCCGGCTGTACCCCGGCACCGAACGGGCGCTGGGCTGGGACATCGGCGACAGCGGCTTCAAGATCGTGCTCGGCGCCGAACTGCCCGAACTGGTCCGCCTGCACGTCGGCGAGGACGTCCGCTCCTTCCTCGCCGAACACGACCTGAAACCACCGGACATCGCCGGCTGGGTCGCCCACCCGGGCGGCCCCAAGGTCCTGGACGCGCTGGCCGAGTCGCTCGGACTGCCCTCCCAAGCACTGGAGTTGACGCGGCGTTCGCTGGCCCGGGTCGGCAACCTCTCCTCCGCCTCGGTGCTGCACATCCTGCGCGACACCCTCGCCCTGCGCCCGCCGCCGCCCGGCACGCCGGGCCTGATGCTCGCCATGGGGCCCGGCTTCTGCTCCGAACTCGTCCTGCTGCGCTGGTAGGTCCACGTGTCTCCCTACACCCTGCTGATCGTGCTGGTGGCCGCCGAACGCCTCGCCGAACTCGCCGTCGCGCGCCGCAACGCCGCCTGGAGCATGGCGCGCGGCGGCGTCGAGTACGGCCGCGGCCACTACCCCGTGATGGTCCTGCTGCACACCGGGCTGCTGGCCGGGTGCCTGGCCGAGGTCCAGCTCGCCGCCCGCCCGTTCCTGCCCGCCCTCGGCTGGCCGATGCTCGCCCTCGTGCTCGCCGCCCAGGCGCTGCGCTGGTGGTGCATCCGCACGCTCGGGCCGCGCTGGAACACCCGGGTCATCGTGGTGCCCGATCTGCCCCTGGTCACCGCCGGACCGTACCGGCTGCTCAGCCACCCCAACTACCTCGCCGTCGTCCTCGAAGGCGCCGCACTGCCCCTCGTCCACGGCGCCTGGCTCACCGCGGCCGGCTTCACCCTGCTCAACCTGCCCCTGCTCGCCACCCGACTGCGCTGCGAGAACGCCGCCCTGACCCGCTGCGCGCCGGTGCCGGCGTGATCGACCTGCTGATCGCCGGCGGCGGACCCGCCGGTCTGGCCACCGCGATCCACGCCGCCCGGGCCGGGCTTGACGCGGTGGTCCTCGAACCACGGCCGGCACCGATCGACAAGGCGTGCGGCGAGGGCCTGATGCCCGGGGCCGTCCGCGCCCTGGCCGAGCTGGGCGTCACGCTCGACGGGCACCCGATCCACGGCATCCGCTACCTGGACGGGCGCTGCCTCGCCGAGGGCAGGTTCCGGCAGGAGGCGGGCATGGGCGTGCGGCGCACCGTCCTGCACGCCGCACTGTTCCGCCGGGCGGCCGACCTCGGCGTGCCCATGCTGGCCAGGAAGGCCACCGGGATCCGCCAGGACGGCGACAGCGTCACCGCCGCCGGCCTCACCGCCCGCTACCTGGTCGCAGCCGACGGCCTGCACTCCCCCATCAGGCGGCAGCTGGGCCTGGAACGCCCCGACCCCCGACGGGCACGGTTCGGGCTGCGGCGGCACTTCGCCGTGGCGCCCTGGACCACCTGCGTGGAGGTCCACTGGTCCGCGCTCGGCGAGGCATACGTCACCCCGCTGGCCCCCGAGTTGATCGGCGTGGCCGTCCTCACCGGCGAGCGCCTGCCGTTCGACGAGTTGCTGACCGCGTTCCCCGCCCTCCGCCACCGCCTGCCCCTGCGGTCCGCCACCAGCGTGCGCGGCGCCGGACCGATGCGCCGGCAGGTCCGGGCGCGGGTGGCCGGGCGGGTCCTGCTGGTCGGCGATGCGGCCGGCTACATCGACGCCCTCACCGGCGAAGGCATCTCCCTCGCCCTCACCGGCGCCGCCCACCTGGTGCGCTGCCTGCGCGCCGGCCGGCCTCAGGAGTACGAGCAGGCCTGGCGGCGTGCCACCCGGCGCCACCGCCTGCTCACCGACACGCTGGTCCGCATCCGCGCCAGCTCCTTGCTGGCCCCGGGGATCGTCCCGCTGGCCGCCCGCGCTCCTGCGGTGTTCACCGCGCTGGTCAACCAACTCACCTGACCATGACGACTTCGGCCGCCTGCAGCCACCGGTCCGGACGAGCGTGCCGAGAAGCTGACATCCGCACCGGGCGCTGGGCCTCGTCCACGTACGGACTCAGTTCGTCCGCCGGAGCCGCGATGAAACCGCCGCAGGCCCGTGTACCGCGGGGCCGGCGACGGAACGGTCGGCCGGGCACCGCCCGGAGGCCCCGTCACAGGACGGGGCCTCTCCTTCTGGAAGGAACGCCATCAGTAGGAGGGCGTACACGCCTTCGCGGAGCCGTACTGCTGGACGCAGGCGTGGGAGTGCGTTCCCGCGTCGTCGAGCCAGCTCGTGGTCTGACCCGGACTGTACTGGGTGGCCGATTCCTTGGTGTCCTCGTTGTACACCCAGATCTCCCAGCCCGTGTCCGACCATCTGGCGACCTGGGCACGCACACTCCTGCACGTCGGGTTGTACTGGAGCCAGACGGCCACCGATTGGGTGCGGGAGGAATTGAAGGATTCCGCGCTGTACACGTCCTTGTAGCTTCCGGTGCAACGGCTGGCTGCCGACATGGGGGCAGCAGCACCGGCGGGAAGGGCCACCGCACCGCCGAGGAGCAGCGCGCCGGCACTGGCCACAGCCACAACCATCCGGCGCTCACGTGATCGGTGGTCATTTCTCATCGTGCCCTCCCGAGTGCGATCGAAATCCCCTTGAAGTCCTGTCTCCCAGATTCCTGGCTCGGCCAAGGGACCGTCAATTGAACGGACACAGATCATCCCTTCGGCCGGAGCGATCCTCCCCCACGGACGCCCGCGGATTGCGCCGGAGCACGCCTTGGGATGGTGTGCTTCACGGGCCGTTGGAAGGCGCCGCGCGGGTGCGCGGGACGTCGTTCAGCGCGGGGGCCTCTGGTCCCGCGTGGTCGGAGATCTCGCGTGCGAAGCGGGTACTTGGGTGCGAGGCCGTGGTCGTGGTCGTGGTGGTCCCATGCGGTCGCGCCGGCCACCGACGGGAAGACGCGGCGGATGGCGGGCGGGGCCCGCTCCAGGGAGTGGCCAGGATGTTGCTCGCCGAGGTCGAGCGGCGGGGTCTCGTCGGCCGAGGGTTCGGCCGGCCGGCTTCGAAACCCGGTGCCCGGCCGGCCGAACCCCTGGCTGGCACGCCGCCGGTCCCCCGCAGGGGGGAGTCGGGCCGCGTCAGTCGCCCAGGCCCGGGCCCCGACCGGTGGGGTGGTCGGGGCCCGGGCGGTGGACAGCGCGAGTCGCGGGGTCAGCCGTGCCGCATGTCGTCCGGGTCCGGCGGCATGGCGGAGGCCGGACCGGTGCCGCCCTGCATCCCCTCGGACAGCCCCTGGTCGGCCGGGGGCGCCCCTTCGCCGGTCATCCGGGCCTGCGGGGTCTCGCGGGGCGGCGCGTCGGCGGGGTGGCCGGCGGTTCCCGCGGCGGCTGTGCCGCCCGGGGTGATCCGGCCGCGCCAGCCGCCGCTCTCGTGCCCGCGCTCCTCGATGAAGCCCTTGAAGCGCTTGAGGTCGCCCTTGACCTGACGGTCCAGGACGCCGAGCATCGCACCGGCCTTCTCACCGATGCCCTGCGGCTCGAACTCCATCGCGAGACTGACCCGGGTGTGGCGCTCGTCCAGCGACCGGAACGTCACGACGCCCATCTGCCGGACCTCGCCGCTCACCGTGCGCCACGAGATCCGCTCGTCCGGCAGCTGGTCGACGATCTCGGTGTCGAACTCGCGGTGGGCACCGCCCACCTTCGTGCGCCAGTGGGAGCGGCGGTCGTCGATCTGCCGGATCTCCTCCACGCCGTCCATGAACCTCGGGAACTCCTCGAACTGCGTCCACTGGTTGTACGCGCTGTGCACCGGGACATCGACGTCGATCGTTTCCTGAACCCTGCTCATCAGGGCACTCCCTTCGTCTGGCCGATCCGGACGATCCGGACCGACGGGCGCCTGCCCGCCCACCCCGGCTTCAATCACCCCGACCGGTGCACGGCTCAGCAGTGTGATCCGGCGGCGTCCGCCGCGCCGGGCCCGGGAGGGGTGGAGCCGGGGATCCCACGGGGTCCGGTCTTCTGCGGGCACGGACGCGGGTCGCTGTCACACGAGCAGCGCCTCGAGCTCGGGAAGTCGGCCGAACAGGTCGGGGAGGCCGCGCAGGCCGTTGCGCACGGACTCGTGCGACAGCGCGAGGTCGGGGCCGGTGCTCGCCTCGACGCCGGCGAGGCAGCGGAGGATGTTCCACCTCGTGTGCCCCAGCCAGCCGCCGATCATGAACACGAACCAACTCGGACCCGAGGGCGGCAGCGCTCCGCCCCCGGCGACGTAGCCGTCGAGGACCGAGCGGAAGACGGCGGGCCTGATGTCGTCGAAGCCGGGTCCCTTCGCGAGGCTCAGCGCGGTCGAGCCGAGCTCACCGGCCAGGTCGAGCATCCCCGAGAGCTCCCAGTCGAGCAGCACCGGCCGGCCCTCTCGAGCGAGCAGGTTCCACGGTTGGATGTCCTTGTGGGTCAGCACGACGGGGCCCGGCCGTTCGCAGGTGTCGACGAAGTGGGCCATCGCGAGGAACGCCCCGACGTGGGAGGCGAGTTCGCCGGCCCACGGCTGTCCGGTCGCCGCCGCCCGCTCGGCCAGCTCGGGCCAGTCCCGTGGCGTCGGCTCCTCGATCGGCACGTGGGTCCACGCGACGTCGAGCGCGTGGATGCGCGCGAGGATCTCACCGATCTCGAACGCGTACGCCGCCGACACCGGTGCTTCGGGCAGCGTTTCTCCCTCGACCCATCGGTGGACGAGCATGTGGTGGCCGGCCGAGATCGGCTCCGGCATCGGGATGCCGGCGGCGAAGGCCGACTGCTCGAACCTGAACACGTCCTCGGCGTGGTAGGTCCAGCGGCGGTCGAGGAGGTTCAACTCCTTCACCGCGAAGGACCCTTGGTCGGTGTCGAGCCGGTACATCCGGTTGGCGAACCCGCCGTGGACGCGGATCATCGGCCTGATCGGCGCGCCGAGATGCGAGAGGTTCACCCGTGCATGCTAGGGGTGGCGCTTCATCGATGCACCGGACTTTCGTCGTCCAGGTTGCCCGGCCGAGGGATGGTCACGGGATGAGGCCCGCCTTGCGGCCCGTTTCCTCGAATGCGGCCAGCACCCGGGTCAGGTGCCGGTCCGTGTGGGCGGCCGTCAGGGTGATGCGCAGGACCTCGTGGCCTGCCCGGACGGCGGGGTGGGTCATGGGGGCGGTGAAGACTCCTGCGTCGAGCAGTTCCCGCCACAGGCGCAGGCACTGTTCACGGTTCGGCAGAGCATGTGCCTGCTCTCCTGGACCGGTTCGAGGCCGATCCGAGCGGTGTGTGGTCCGAGCTGATGGACCATCTGTGTCCGCAGCTGGACATCGCCTTCACCGCCAGCTTCGCAGCACTTCCGCGCTTGGCCGAGATCGCGACTGCGGGCAGGCCGGAGACCCTGGGCTGGGTGCTTCTGGCGGCGGGAGCAATCGCTTCCTGTTCGCCCGGGTTGTCCGATGCCGACAGCCCTCTGACGGTCTTCTCGGCTCCGATTGCGGTTCTGCGTAACCTCACCGATCGCCGCCTGAGCCAGCCGGCCGACGCCGAGGAGTACGTGAACCTGCTGCAGGCCCTGCTCTCCTTCGAGGGCGTCGCGATCTGGGATCGCTGCCTGGACGGCCTGCAGACCGGGGAGTACGAGGTCGACTGCCCCTACTGCGGCGTCGACATGTTCGTCGTCATCGGGCAGGACGACTCCTTCTGCCGCACTGACGACTACGCGCTGCAGGAAGTGCGGAAGTCACCCCTCCAACCAGCGCGAACGCAGGAGCTGGAAGGGCTGCCGCGGAGGCTGTTCACGCGGGCCTTGGCGGACGGTCAGGAGGGTCTGGCGCATGGCGTCCGTTCCCTGTCCGGGCGGGCCGCCTGCCCGGACTGCGGGACCGACTTCTCGGTGGCCGAGCGGGTGGTGGCCGGCTGGATTTTGTGACCGGTCCACGACGATGTGCGGGTGAGGATTCGGGTCCGTAGTAGCCGGGAGCCGGCTCGGCCGCACATGACTCTCCTGATCGTTTTCACGCGATTGACATGGCCCTCGGCCTTGCCTGAGCTCCATTCGTGGGTGGGTCCGGCGGTGACAGCGTCGAAGTCCTGGCGGAGGAGCGAGGCGAACTTGGCGACCGGGAGAACGTCGGACTGTTCGGCCTGGCGGATCCAGGCGGGCAGCAGTTGGCCTCGGCGGCTGCGGACGAGGTCCGTGAGGCATCGCTTCGAACTCGTCTCGTGAGTCGTTGTTCAGCACCGTGTGCGTATCAGGTGACGGATGCTCAGCGATGGCTGGGCCCGCCGGTCAGTCGATGCCTTCGATGATGCGGAAGTCGCGCTCGACGCCGTCGGGGAGGGCCACCAACGCCTTCTGGTATGCCTCGCTCTCGTATGCCGCGACGGCCTGTTCAAAGCTGTCGAACTCGATCAGAACGACGCGTTGCGTGATTCCGGCCTCGTGGGCGACGACTCGACCGCCACGGGACAGGAGGCGCCCGCCCCCAGCCCGGACAGCCGGACCGGCCAGCTTCTCGTAGGCAGTCAGTCTCTCAGGGTCGGAAATGGCGGGGTAGACACTGGCCCAGTAGCCCTTGGCCATGGAAACCTCCTGTGTTCGGCCGGACACGTCCGACGTCGAATTGACACTCAGATCGATCGATCCCGGTCACGGGTACTGCGGTCAGTGGGATCGTCATATGCGCAGGTTAGGGCTTGATGTGCGGTCAAGGGAAAGACCGGTACGGGATAGGCTCAGAACGGATCGTTATCAATCGGCGGGGAGGGCACGTGGCGCCGGATACGGTGAGCCTGCGGTACTTCCTGGTGCTGGCGCAGGAGTTGAACTTCACCCGCGCGGCCGCACGGATCGGTGTCGCACAGCCCGCACTCAGCGCCCGGATGCGCCGATTGGAGGCGGAACTCGGTACGGCCCTGCTGGTCCGCAACACGCGTAGCGTCGTATTGACCGCGGCCGGTGCGGCTTTGGCGGAGTCCGCGCCGCCCGCGCTGGCGGCGCTGGACCGGGCATGGGACACCGCCCGGAGCGCGGCGGCCGGTGAACTGGGCACGCTGCGCATCGGATACAGCCTCAGCACCGGGGCCGAGACGGCACCGGCCCTGGTGGACAGGCTGGTTCGCGGCAACGGCGGACTTGAGGTCGGCGCGGTCCCGATGGCGACACCGGAGATCTCCCCCGCGGTCGCCGACGGCCGCATCGATGCCGGGATCACCCGCGGTGAACAGCCGGGCCGTGGCGTGCGCCGGTTCCTGCTGCGGCGTGCGCGCATCGGGGTCCAGCTGGCGCAGCACCATCCGCTGGCCGGACACCCGGAGATCGAGATCGCCGACGCGGCCGCGTATCCGCTGCGACTCCCGGACCGTGCGGCCAACCCCGTGATCCACGATCAGCTGTCCGCACTGTTCCGAGACATCCGACCACACCCCCGATTCCACACGCCCGCAGTCTCTTTCGACATGTCTCAGCGCGACCTGCGCGACGGGGTCACCGTGGCCCCGGCCGGAGAAGCCGCGGCCACGGCACAACCGGCTGGTCTCACCTGGCGACCACTGCGAGGCGCGCCCAGCCTGACGATCCACCTGGTCCTCCCACGCGAGCAGTCACCACTGCACCGCCGTATCCGTGCCGTCGCCAAAGCCCTGGCGCACGAGCTGCACTGGCTGCCGGACTGACGCGCAAGAGGTCGAGCGGGACGGACGCCTGCGATGGCGAGGCCGAAGACCCTGCGCCCGGCGGACTTCGCGGTGATGACGACGACGGCGGTCTTGCTGAATGTCCGACCGCCGGGTGGAGCCTGCCTCGTCCTCGAAGCAGATGCAGCCCCCGCAGGCCGCCCGGGCGCTTCTACCTCCGCCCGGGTTGCCTCCTTCCATACCTTCACAGCCTGCTCGTCGCGTTCGGCCGCCCTACGTGCGGGGATCTGCGGGGAGAACCCGAGCCGGTGCATCATCCTCGTGGCGTCCGAGACGCTGTACGAGACGTGGGACTTCCGCCCGATCAGGGTGGCCACCCGCGCAGCGGTCCACACCTGGTCCTGGTCCCAGCCGTGCGCGGCCGGGCCCTGCTCCAGGTACACGGCCAGCTTCTCCAGGCAGCGCGGCGACAGCCGGCACCGCGACCCACTCGGGCCGCGCGACGCCAACGCCTCGGCCCCGCCCTCGCGCCACAACTGGTGCCACCGGTAAGCCGACTTCGGACTCACTCGCAGACGCCGAGCCACCTCCGGCAGCTTGACAACCTCCTCGAGCAACTCGGCTCCCTGCACCCGCACCGACTCACGGCGCAGTCGTCCCGCGGCGGTCAGCCCGCCCCCGTCCGCCTGTCTCATACAACACGGGATACAGCCCACGCCCCGGCCCTATCAGGCGCCTCAAGAGGGATCACCCCGACGAGCCCGAAGTCAGTAAACAGGTCTGTCCCGACGCTGAGCACCAATGAGCGTCAGCAGTGGTGTCAGAGAGAGGACCATTGCTGGTCAGAGTTGCCGTTGCAGCCCCAAGTGATCGCGTACGTGCCCGGGGCCGACAGACCGCCCTGGGTGCCCAGGCAGGTGCCGTCGTTCGCGTTGACCAAGGCGTTCCAGCCGTTGCTTCCCGCCCTCACACCCCACTGCTGGTCCAGATTTCCGTTGCAGTCCCAGACCATGGCCTGGCCCCCGGAGTTGACTCCGAGGCACTGGCCATTCCCGTTGACGATGGTGTAGTCATACCCCTTGAAGACCGCGTGCCAGGTCTGGTCGGGGTTGCCGTTGCAGCCCCATACGATCGCGTGGGTATCGTTGGCACCGTTCTGGCTGCCGAGGCACACGCCGTTCTGGTTCTGCAGCTGGTTGCCAGAGGCGGCCGACGCCGAAGGCGCGGCGGTGAAAGCGAGAGCTGCGGCAGCGGAGAGGGCTCCGGCGACCTTGGAGATCTTCTTGAGCGACATGTTCTTCCTTTCATCGGTCAGTGCGGAATCGGCCGCGGACCGCGGGCCCGCGGCTTGTGCCGCTCGGAGCCTGGCGCTCGGGCGGTGGGCGTCGCGTGGCGCCCGCTGCGACACGGCAGCTCCTCGCATCGCGGTACAGCCTCCCTGGAACGGCGATCGCGCCGCTATCCGCTTCTGCACACCACCGACCCACGCCGGCGGATAGCCAGCGAGCTCGGCACGTGCATCGCGCCCCCGGGTAGCTGACGGTCTTCCTCCTCCCCGCCCACTCACCCGACCTCAACCCCGTCGAACGGGTCTGGGCACACGTCAAACGCAGGATCGCCGACCTCGCCGTGGTCGCCCTGAGATCGGAGTCCTTGGCCGCTGCGCTCGAAGGCTCGATGGCTGAGCGAGGGAGCGTCAAGTACGCGCGGCTCCTCTGCGGGCACGGAGCCGTCGATGCGCGGCCGAGCCGGGTCCCTGTGCTCCGCCACCGCGACGCGCCCTGGGTCGGGTGCATGACGCTCTGTCACTGCCCGGGTGAGATGGGATGGAGGGGTGCCTACCTTTCTTCTCTCGATCAGCTCCCTCTGGTCCGGCATCGTGTGCCGTCGCCGTCGTCTGCGCCGTGATGACCGGGCACGGGCAGGAGTGACCTCATCGAGGCTTCGAGCTCCGCTCGCGTCGGCGGTGGGCACCCTGCGTGTCCTGGTGCCCGGCCGCGTACCTCGGTCCGGAGCGAGGTCGGCGACAGCCGCTGCGCCCCTGGCTGTCGGGCGGGCTGGAACGGACGATGAGTCACGGTCCGGCGCTCCCTCGGCTGTTCCGCTCCGGTCACCTGTGCCACGAGGGAAGTGCGCGTGGCTGGTCCGGCGGGGTCGTGGGCGTGGATTCGTCCGGCGGGTGACTGTGCTCGCCGGCCTGCTGGCGGCGTGCGTCGGGGCGGCCCCCGGGTCTGCCAGGACTTCCGAAGCCGCCTTGGTCACCGCACCGGCCTCGCTGGTCGACCCGTTCATCGGGACCTCCAACTGGGCGAACGACTTCCCCGGTGCCGACCTGCCCTTCGGCATGGTGCAGTGGAGCCCCGACACCCCGTCCCGGCCGCACGGCGGCGGCTACGAGTACCGCGACTCCGCGATCACCGGGTTCAGCCTGACCCACCTCTCCGGCCCGGGCTGCGACGGCGCAGGCGACATCCCGGTCCTGCCGACCATCGGCGCCGTGGACACCAGCGCGACCGAGGGTTTCTCCCACACCCACGAGTCCGCCTCACCGGGCTCCTACGCGGTGACCCTGGACAACGGAGTGACGACCGAACTGACCGCCACACCCCGCAGCGGCATGGCCCGGTTCACCTTCCCCTCCACCACTGCGGCCAACCTGCTCTTCAAGCTGTCCGGCAGCCAAGCGGGTGACAGCCGGACCGCGTTCACCGCCGTCAGCGACACCGAGGTCAGCGGGCAGGTCACCAGCGGCGGGTTCTGCAAGGCGAGCAACACCTACACGGTGTACTTCGACATGGTCTTCGACCGGCCGTTCACCTCCCTCGGCACCGACGCCGCCACGGCAGCACACCGACCGGCAATGCCCGCGCCAAGCACACCGCCCGGCGCCCCCGACGCGGCGAATCCCCCCAGGCTCCACGGCACCGAGCCCACCCCCTCCCAGTCCGCCCCCGCCGCGCGAGGCGCGCTGAACGACGGCCACGTCACCTTCGACACCACCAGGTCCCACGTCGTACAGGCCAAGGTCGGCCTCTCCTACGTGTCCGTCGCCAACGCGGCGGTGAACCGCGCCACCGAGAACCCCGGCTGGAACCTCACGAGCGTGCGCAACGCCGCGCTGCACGCGTGGGACTCCGCACTGGGTCGCGTCCGCATCGCCGGCGGAACCCCCGCCAGGCGGACGGTCTTCTACACCGCGCTCTACCACTCCTTGCTGCACCCCAACCTGATCAGCGACAGCAACCGCCAGTATCCCGGCTTCGACGGAACCACCCATACCGTGGACCGGGGCCACCGCGCCGCCTACGCGAACTACTCGGGCTGGGACATCTACCGCTCCCAGGCCCAGCTCGAAGCCCTGGTCGACCCGCAGGCCGCCTCGGACACCGCGCAGTCGATGCTCGACGACTACGACCAGACCGGCCAGTTCCCCAAGTGGTCCGAGAACAACGGCGAGAGCCACATCATGGTCGGTGACCCGGCCGACGCGATCCTCGCCGACTACTACGCGTTCGGCGCCACACACTTCGACAGCGCAGCGGCCCTGGCCGGCATGATCGAGGAGGGCACCGACGCCAACAGCAACCGTCCGGGCCTGAACTACCTCCGACAGCTCGGCTACCTGCCCAGCGACGGGACCTACGGCTGCTGCAACTTCTACGGTCCGGCCGCCACCACCCTGGAATACGACACCGCCGACTTCGCCATTTCCGCCCTGGCAGGCGCCCTGGGCGACACCACGCACCAGGCCTCGTTCGCCGACCGGGCCCAGGACTGGCGCAACCTCTTCAACCCCGCCAGCGGCTTCATCCAACCCCGTGACACCTCGGGCTCATGGACACGCGGATTCGACCCGACGTCGGGCAAGAACTTCGTCGAGGGCGACTCGTGGAAGTACACGCCGATGGTGCCGTTCAACCTGCACGGGCTGGCCACCGCGATGGGCGGCAACGCGGCGATGGCCGCCTTCCTGGACACCGACCTGTCCTCGTTCACCGGCGCGGGCGGCCACACCGACCTCGGCAACGAGCCGAGCCTGGACGTCCCGTGGGAGTACGACTACATCGGCCGGCCCTACCAGACCCAGCAGACCGTGCGCCGCATCCAGGACCAGATCTGGACCGACAGCCCCTCCGGACTGGCCGGCAACGACGACCTGGGCGAGATGAGCTCGTGGTACGTGTGGTCCGCCCTGGGCATGTACCCCGAAA
Organism: Kitasatospora sp. NBC_01250; assembly: GCF_036226465.1. Taxonomy (NCBI): domain Bacteria; kingdom Bacillati; phylum Actinomycetota; class Actinomycetes; order Kitasatosporales; family Streptomycetaceae; genus Kitasatospora; species Kitasatospora sp. NBC_01250. The sequence goes on from NZ_CP108476.1 coordinate 152,541, forward strand.
CGCCGGGCACCGCGGACCTGGCACTGGGCAGCCCCCTGTTCACCCGCGCGCTCGTCACCCTCCCCTCCGGCCACACCCTGACCATCAAGGCCGACGGCGCCGCCGACAACGCCCCCTACGTCCAGAAGGCCCGCTGGAACGGCATCCCGTGGAACAACGCCTACGCCCCCGCCGAGGCGATCAGCAGCGGCGGAACACTCGACTACACCCTCGGTACCAACGCGAACACCGCCTGGGCCGCATCCCCCACTTCCGCACCGCGCTCGTACCCCGGCGCGGGCCACTGATCTCCGCGCCGGCTGTCGTCGGCCCGAGGCGCTGCTTCGCCGCGGCACTCCGACACTGCGGGAGAGCCGGGCTCGTCACGCCCGCACTCCCACTCCCACCCCCATCGAGGAGCCCAGGTTGACCGCTCGACAGGTGCGACTCGCGCTCGCATCAGCCTTGCTCGTCCTGTTCCCGCAGCCGGCCGCCGCGGCGGCTGCGCACCGCACGGTCACTCCCGTGGCGCCAGCCCGCGATTGCACCCCGGCCGGCTCCGCCGGTAGGGACCGCTACGTCGACTTCGCCGATCTGGCCGCACACGAGAGGGAGGGAACCGACTACCGGGTCACCGCACGTCGCGGTGTCGGCGAGGAGGCGCGGGTGGTTCAACTGGCGATTCACGGGGGCGGGATCGAGCCTCCCACCACCCAGCTCGCCGACTACAGCGCGAGGATGACCGGCAGCTCGTTCTACTCCCTCGAGGGCCTCGGGAACGGGGACGAACGTGATCTCCACGTCACGGCCACGCACTTCGACGACCCCCGGGCCCTCGCGCTGGCCGAGACGGCGCGGTACAGCGTGTCCTGGCACGGCGCGGCCGGCGTCGAACCGCTCACATATGTGGGTGGCCTGGACATCCACGCGGCCCGGCGGGTGGCCGCCGCCCTTCGCACCCGAGGCTTCGCCGTCGCGGCCCGCAATCCCGGCGCCCTCGCCGGCGTCCAGCCCTGCAACATCGCCAACCGCGACCAGCGGGGAGAAGGCGTCCAGCTGGAGATCAGCGAGGGACAGCGTCGGAAGTTCCTCAAGGACGGCGACCTCGGGCGCGATCGGATCAACGACCCGCGCTTTCGAACTCCCGCGTTCTACGCCTACAGCGCCGCGGTCCTGAGCGCTCTCGCCCCCGCGCCGGCCGTCCCGGGTCCCCCGGCCGCCGGGTGATCAGGACCGGCCCGTACCCGTCGAGGGAGTCGGCAACCGGACAGCCGGAGAACACCCGCGAGGCCGCCGGACCCGGTCCAGGTGGGCCTCGGAGGTGTTCGGGCAGCCGCTCGTAGCGGCCGGCCTGGGCGTGAAAGCGGCGTCGGCGGGACCAGCAGCACGCAGGCGGAGGCGGTGGGCCAGAGCCAAGCCGCCGGCACCCGGGCCGCCGAAGCCCGACAGCACAGCAGAGTTGCCCCAGCATCAGCCGATGCCCCGCCGGCCGAGTCGGCAGGGCATCATGCGTCGCGGATCTGGCCGATGCCGGCTGCAAACGATCGGGGGTGGTCCCGCGAGGACCACTCCCGGTGGAGCGCCGGCCGGTTGCGCCCACCACCCGGCCCGCTGAGCAGTCGAGCGTCGAGGTCCTTGGACTGCTGCTGGAGGCGGACCTCCTCCAGCTCGCTGCGGGCCCTCTTCACCTTGATGGCCACCCGCTTGCAGAACATCGTCGTCAGGTCGTCGCGCACCCGCATCCGGGCCTTGTGGACCAGACACGCCATCAGCGTGATCCGCTTGGCCTCGGCGTAGTCCTGCATCACGCCCACGTCCGCCGCCTCCGCCTCGCCGGCGAAGTCCGCGATCTTCGCCACCGCCAGGCCCTCCAGCCACGCGCCGGTGGCGCCGAGCCCGTCGACCCCGCCGTGCGGGCCGAGGCGTACCGCCCCGCCACGGTCCCCCTCCGGCAACTCCACCGCCTTGCGGACGAAGTCGACCACCATCTCGGGCACCTCGTCCCGCTTCGGGAACCGAGCCATCCGCTGGTAGGACTTGAGCAGCAGAAGCGACAGCTGACGGTCCTCGCTGTCCGCCCGCTCCCGGGACCACAGCACCTCCTCACGGCTCGGCGAGAAGAACAGATGCAGCTCACGCGCGGTGATCAGTCGCTTGAACCGCGGATACGCCGTCCGCTCGATCGACGTCATTTCCCGTCGCCCCACCCAACCCCGATGCCAACATGACCACGGCGGACCCACACCCGCGCGGGCATCTTGACCAGAGACCATCAAACGGGGAGTCAGAAGCCCCCAAGCCAGGACAGGATCGGCGGGCGGGCGGCGAGTGCGTCCACCGTGCGGGTCGTCTGCTCCAGGACCCGCAGCCGCAGGCTCGGCGCGGCCAGGACCATCCGCTGGAAGCGAGAAAGTGCTCGTTGTCGTTGAGGCCGGTGACGACGTCACGCCGGTGGGCGGTTCCGGTTCGTGCCGCGCGAAGGCTGGCTCCCTCAGGACACCGAGGGACTGTGGGCCGCCTTGCTCAGCGAGGACACCGCGCGGGTGCAGAACGTCCCGCTGCTCCAGGAGGGGGTGGCCGAGGGCGATGTCGTCCGATTCACCACGGACACCGAGGGCCGGCATCTGGGAGTCGGTCGACGGCAGCAAGACCGGGCTGATCTCGACGGAAGGCAGCGCGAACGGCTGGTGGACGGCGGGGCGCAGAACCTGTGGGTCTTCGACAAGGACAGCCTGCAGTACCTCGGGCTCAACTGGGAGACCACCTCGGACTCCCGGATCGGCCCGAAGGGCACCGTCATCAGTGAGGAGTCGGTGCTGCAGCAGGCCTACGTCGACCAGGTCGGCGTGCGCCCCGCGCAGTAACGACCCACGCCCCGTTCCTGCACGACCCGACAGCCGAGCGCCGCAGAGCACCCGCCGGCAGACCGAGTCCATCGGCCCCTCGCCCTCGCCCGGCTCACGCACCGGGCGGCTTCCCCGAGGGGCCGATGGACCGTCAGGACGTCCCGACCGCACAACCGCCGTCAAGGGTTCCTGAGGGTCGTGCTCCTCTTTCGCTCCCGCACCGGCATCCCGCCTCGGGGCGATGCTTGATCGGTCCGCACCCGGCAGGCTGCTGGACTGCCGGCCGGGGGTCAGGGGCGGCTGTCGATCCGGACCGGCGGTAGCTCGCCCAGCTGTGCCTTGCTGAGCCGTGTGGTGACGGTCCCGCCCTGCCAGGACACCTCGTTGATCGGGATGGCGACGGTCTTCCTGCCCCACAGGTGGCCCTCCTTGAGGAGCACGTGGGTAGTGCCGTGGTCGCGCGGGTCGACGAGCAGCCCCTGGACGTGGCCGATCTCGCCGTCGGTGGCCTCGACGCGGTCACCGTGGCGGATCTGGACCTCGTCACCCGGGACCCGCTCGTGGACGACCGCGTGCGGCGCACCCGCGTCGAGAAGCAGTGGCATGGGGACGGCGCCGCCCCCGCTGAGGCCGGCGGCCGGTACGGTGAGCCACTGCCCCGGCTCGTAGCCCAGGTGCTCCTCGCTGCCGGGCAGGAACTCCGTCTCCTCGGCTGCGTCGAGCTGGGCGACGGCCGCCGTGTCGCGAAAGAGCCTGATGTTCTCGGCGTCGCCGGCCGTCTCATCGACGATGTCGACGGGAACCAGCCGGTCGGTGGCGTCACGGCCACCGATCACCAGGTGGGTGACCCGCGCCGACTGCGGTTCGATCACCACCCGCTTCAGGTGGCCGTAGGTGCCGTCCGGGCAGTGGACATCGGCGCCGATCGCGTACTGCACTGGTGCACTCACCTGGGTTCCTCCTGTCGTTCTGCGGGTTCGTGTTCAGCGGACCCGGTCGCCGCCCGTCTGCCCTCCGCCGGCGGTTCAACACCTCCCGCCGTGACACGAGTGAGGACAACGGGCGCCCGGACGACAGGTCTCGTCCGTCTCCGGCATGACGCGACGGAATCGGGGAAGCCGCTCTGCAATCCGACAACTTGCCGTCGCAGTACAGGCTGGAGAGGAACAACTCACATGTACATAGGACTCGGCACCATCGTCCTTATCGTGATCATCGTTCTGGTCGTGCGTGGCCTCAGCCGCTGACAGGCACGGCGGAACCAGTGCAGCGGGCCGCGTTGATCCTTCGGGGTTGCCGGTCAGCCGGCGGGGTCGCCGAGGCCTGGCCGGCCACCCGTCCCCGCTTCACATCCACCACACACCCGATCACGCCAGCTGGCTCAACCAAGTCGAGCTGTTCTTCTCCACCCTGACCCGACGTCTCCTACGCCGCGGCCAGTTCGCCTCCCGCGACGAACTGGCCGCGGCCATCGACACCTTCGTCCTGGCCTACGACGAACACGACGCCAAGCCCTACCGCTGGACCTGCGACGGCAGCCCGCTCAAAGCCGCATGAACCCCCGAAGGATCAACGCGGCGCTGCATCAGGGCTGGAAGAGTACTTCCGGATTGTTCGGCGAGGGGCCGTCCAGCAGCGGACTGTGGATCCCCTTCAGCGTCTGGTCGAAGAACGCCGTCACGTACTCACGCGTGATCACGATTCCACGTTCGGGGTCGAGGGGCGGCGTCGGGAACCCGGCCTCCTCCTCGAGCAGGTCCACGTCGGTGAAGCTGGGGTGGTTGGCGCCGGTGACCGCCAGCCACTTCTTGTAGCCGCCGAGGGCGGCCCAGGCCTGCCCCCAGTTGTCGCCGCCGGCCGAGTGGTAGGCGGCCGCACCCAGCATGAGGAACGGCCGGTTGATCTGGCCGGGCATCGGGGCCGGGTGGAAGGTGCCGTCCATGTTCACTCCGGCCCGTACTCGCGGGTCGGCGATCATCGTGGTGGCGGCCGCCGCTCCGCCGATGGAGTGTCCGGCCATGCCGATCTCGTGCTTGTCGATGAGGTGTGCCAGGCGCCACGCGGTAGTGCCATGCGTCAACTGGTCGATCACGAAGGACACGTCCAGCGCGCGGCTGGCAGTGACGGAGTCGAAGTCGAACGCCGGGTCGTCGCAGATCGCGCACGGCGGCGTCTGGCCGTTCGCCAGCGTCTCGCCGCTGTCCTCGTAGGTGTGGCCGACGAGCGCGACGACGTAGCCGTGACTGGCCAGGTCGGTCGCGAGCGAGGTGAGCACCATGCGCGGGTCCCCGAACCCGGGTGAGAGGACCACCAGCGGATACTTGCCCCTCTGCGGCCGCGCGCCGTCGAAGGCGTGCGTGGTGACGCTGGAAAGGTTCTGCGGGGTGATGCCGGAACTCGCCGGTATCTTCCCTTGCTGGATGTGTCCGGCTGCCTCGGCGAGGGTCATATAAGGGGCCGGCGTCCCGGTCCCGGGGACGGCCGGGTAGACCATCGTGACGGTCAGTTGGCGGGGGCCGGATGACGGCACCCACGGGTCGGGACGGCTCGCGTCGGTGAGGTGGATGACGTCCTCACCGGCGGCGTAGGGGCCGGTCGGCGCGGGGAGCGTGCCTTGGAAGGACGGCGTGGGCGTGGTGGCCGTGGCCGTGGCCGGTGCGGTGTCGGACGCGTGCGTGGCCACCGGTGTGGCCGACGGTGTGGTCGTGGCGGCGAACCCGGCGCCGGTTCCGGTGACGAGGGCGGCGAGCGCCAGCGCCGCGACAGCGCTGATACGGCGATTGCGTTTCATGGGATCGACGCTAGGTTCCGCAGCTCCGTATCGAATCAGCCCGTCGATGTAAGCATTCTGGTGTCGTTCGTAGCCTCCGCGAGGTACCGGAGTAACCCGCCGGGAGTACGTCGTGCGGCGCGGGGTTCCCTTCACCGGCATCGTCGAGCGCCACCTTCGTCCTGGCCTACGACGAACACGACGCCAAGCCCTACCGCTGGACCTACGACCCAGCAGCCCGCTCAAAGCCGCATGAACCACCGAAGGATCAACGCGGCGCTGCACCAGCGAAGCGCCCCGCTTCAGGCGGTCGACCACACCGACGCGGCCGGGCAGCGCAGGAGAGACGGACTTGCCGGCCACAGGGCAGGCCGGGGCGGAGGACAACAGATGGGGCGTCGCAGGTGTGGGGCCGGCCCCAGGAACACGGCCCCACACCGTGGCGGGAAGCGCGCGGCGCTACGCGGTCAGGGCGGTGCGTAGCTTGCTCAGCGTGCGGTTGAGAAGCCGGGAGACGTGCATCTGGGAGATGCCGAGTTCCTGGCCGATCTGGGCCTGGGTCAGGTCGGCGGAGAAGCGGAGCGCGAGGATGCGCCTCTCGCGTGCGGGGAGCTCCGCGATCAGGGGCTTGATGGCCTCCAGGGCCAGCAGTCGCTCGTAGGCGGGCTCCTCGAAGGCCAGGCTGGCGGCGAGGGCCGGGGCGGTGCTGCTGTCCTCCTCGGAAGCCGGGGCGTCGAGCGAGCGGGCGCTCTGGGCCTGGGAGGCGGTCAGGCCCTCCAGCACCTCCGCCTCGGTCAGTTCCAGGTGTGCCGCCAGCTCGGCGGCGGTGGGAGCCCGGTCGAGGACCTGTTCCATCGCATCCGAGGCCTTGGCGAGGGTCAGCCGCAGCTCCTGCAGGCGGCGCGGCACGTGCACCATCCAGGTGGTGTCGCGGAAGAACCGCTTGATCTCGCCGGTGATGGTGGGGATCGCGAAGGTGGAGAACTCCACCTCGTAGGAGGGGTCGAAGCGGTCGATCGCCTTGATCAGGCCGACGGTGCCCACCTGGAGGATGTCCTCCACCGGCTCGCGCCGGTGTCCGAACCGGCTCGCGGCGAACCGCACCAGCGTCATGTTCAGCTCGATCAGGGTGCTGCGGATGTAGGAGTACTCCGCGCTCTCCTCTGCTACCGCGCGCAGCCGGGCGAAGAGGATCCTGGACAGCTCGCGCGCGTCCGCCGGGCAGACCTTCGCCGGGTCCTCAAGATCGACGCCCAGCCCTGCCGCCACCGACCGGAGCTCGGGAGCACTCGCGATCCGTGCGGTGGTGGGCGCCTCAACTGACACTGTGGCCGGCATCTCTCTCGCTCCTCGTCGTTGCTGTTCGAACCTGGTGCTCCAGGCAGACTAACCGCGAACCGGCTGCCCGCGATCCGCCCGCGCAATCCCGTTCCACACCAGATCTCCATTTTCTCCAGGAAACCTTCACCTTCATGCCGGGTGGTCCCCCGGGACTTCCCAGGGTCCCGACCTCCTCGGTGACCCGGCGGCGTCCCCGTGGCAGACTGTCGCCAGAGCACCCCCGGCTTGTTCGAAGGAGCACCATGCACAGCAGTGCCGTCGACGGGAGCGGCGACGCGACAACTCGCCTGACGGTGCGGGCACAGACCCGCGATCGGAGCGTCATCGTCGCGATGAACGGCGAGTTGGACCTGGACAGCGTCGGTCTGCTGCGCGAGCGACTGCAGGAAGCACTGGCCCAGCCCGCCGCGGACCGCGTCGTGGTGGACTGCCGGGAGCTGGGATTCTGCGACTCCACCGGCCTCAACTCCCTGCTGGCGGCCCGTCGCGCGGCGCAGGAGGCCGGCCGCCCGCTGATCGTCGTCGGTCTGCGGCCGGCGGTGGCCCGGGTCTTCCAGGTCACCGGCACCGACGCCGTGTTCGACATCCGGCCCGACGTGGACTCCGCCCTGACGTAGACGCCAGGTGTGCCACCCTGTCCGGCGGGCAGCCGAGTACCCAGCAACGCACTCGAATCCCGCTGTTCACATCGCCTATTCGCATCGTCAGAGTGAGGAAAGATGAGCGCGACCGATTCCCGGACCACCGGCCGGCCGGTGCTGCCCTCGCTGCCCGCTCACGGCCAGGTGCGCCGACTCGCTCTGACCGGCACCGCCGGCGTCGTGGGCCGCTGCCGCGACCACACCCGCCAGGCGCTGCTCGACTGGGGCTGGCTGCCCACCGACGACCCGGACCAGCAGGCGCGTGCGGACGACATCCTGCTGCTCGTCTCCGAACTGGTCACCAACGCCTGCCGCCACGCCAACGGCCCCGACCAGCTGATCCTGCACGCCACCGGGCGGCAGCTGCGGATCGACGTGCTGGACGGAGTGGCCGCGCCCCCGCAGCGCCGTGTGCCGCACCGCCCGGGCCAGCCGGGCGGGCACGGCCTGCACACCGTCGCCCTCCTCGCCAGCCGCTGGGGCACCACGGCGCGCAGCGACGGCCCCGGCAAGTCCGTCTGGATCGAGATCGACCTCCCGGCAGGCTGAACCGTCGACGACCGGCCTCCGGAGCGCGGGAGCGGTCGGCCCTCCCGTCGGCCGCCCTCCGATGCGCCGGGGGAACCGGCGCCGCGTTCGGGCGTTCGGCAGGGGGTTCGCGGGGAAGACGGTCACCGGCGGCCCGCACGGCTGCCGACGGTCGAAGGTCGAAGGTCGAGGAGGGGCTGTGGAGCCGGACGCGCCCGCGGCGAAAGCCACGCATGATCTGCCACCGGCCAGGCGCGGCGGCGGACCGCGCACCCGGATTCCGAACCCGCAGCGCCGGCCGCCCCTGGTGAGGTCCTGGTTCGGCGCGGGTTTCGCACTCAGTGTGGGAGCGCTGCTCGCCTGGCACGTGGTGGACGCGGTCGTCCAACTCACCTCGCTCCTGACGCTTCTGCTGCTCGCCGTGTTCATCGCGGTCAGCCTGGAGCCGGTGGTCGCGTGGCTGGTCCGCCGGGGCCTGCGGCGGGCCTGGTCGGTAGCGGTGGTCGTGTCTGCCCTGGTCGTCGGCCTGACCGGCCTTCTCGCGATCGTCATCCCGCCGGTCAGTGACGAAACGACCGCACTGGTCAACGCGGTCCCGGGCTGGTTGCAACAGTTGCACGACCACCAGTCGACGCTCGGGCGACTCGAGGACCACTATCACGTGGTCGAGAGGGTGAAGGCGCAGCTCGGCTCCGCCGGCTCGTCCTCCGGAGTGCTGGGCGGCGTCCTCGGCGCGGGTCAGCTCCTGCTGAACACCGTGACAGCGACCGTGATCGTCATGAGCGTCTCCCTCTACGTCATGGCCGCTCTGCCGGACATCAAGGCGTTCTGCTACCGCTTCGTCCCGCGCAGCCGCCGCAACCGTGTCGAGGTGATCACCGAGGAGATCCTCAACCGGACCGGCCGGTACATGCTCGGCAACGTGCTGACCTCCGCGATCGCCGGGCTGGCGACCTTCGTCTGGTGCCTTGCCACCGGGGTTCCCTACGCGGGTGCCCTCGGGGTCTTCGTCGCCTTGATGGACCTGGTCCCCATGGTCGGCTCGACGATCGGAGGAATCGTCGTCAGCCTCGTCGCCCTGTCGGTCTCACTGCCGACCGCCATCGCCACCGCCGGCTTCTACATCGCCTTCCGCCTCCTCGAGGACTACCTGATCATGCCCAGGGCCATGAAGTTCGCGGTGGACGTCCATCCGATCGTCACCGTGGTCGCGGTCCTGCTCGGAGGCGCACTGCTCGGCCTGGTCGGCGCGCTGGTCGCGGTCCCGGCCGCGATCGCGCTCGGCCTCGTCCTCGATGCGTACGTCTTCCCTCGCACGGACAGCACCTGACATTCACCCGACGAGCGCGCTGTCCAGCGCCAGCCGCTATACCCATGTATTCGTCTCCGAGCCGGTTCGGCAGGGAACGGACTGGGCTCTCGTGAACGCGCAGGGCACTCAGGTCGATTGACGTCACCGCCCCGGGGCGACGGCGGGAAGGCCGACCCCGGCCGGCCGGCACCTGCGGTTCACGGTGCCGGGGTCCATCGCTGCTGCCGGCTCGGCGCGTTCGCCGGCAGCCGGGAGGCGACCTCCTGGTATGTGCCGTCCAGCAGCGCGGCATACGCCGACAGGTGCTCACCCGCACCTTCCGGCAGGCCATCGCCCGCCACGCCTCGTCCGAGTCCGCGTCCGAGTCCAGCGGCGGTGTCAGCTCGAACAGCGCGGAGATCGCGGCGGCCGGCTCCTCGCGGGGGACGACCGCCTCGATCTGCTCCCACATCGCGTCCAGGGTGGCCACCTTCGGCGCTGTGGTCGGCTGCACCGCGAAGCCGAGCCGGTTGTGGGGCCGCCTCTTGGACTCGATGAGCTCCCGGCCCGCGTCCACCAGGAAAAATCGCTCCAGCTCAGTGCGGGGCGGCGCCCCGCGACACCCCGTCGCCCGTGCTTCCGGGGCCGAATACGGCGATGCCGGCTGTCGGACCTCGTGCGGTCACGACAACCGGCATCCGTCACAGCCGCGCCGCAGCAGCCGGCTCGGCCGTCCTCTGACGGTCAGCGTCGGAAGGCGTCCTTGACGTGCTCGCCGGCCTGCTTGACATCACCCTTGACCCGGTCGGCCTTGCCCTCGGCCTCAAGCCGCTCGTTACCGAGCGCCTTGCCGACGGTCTCCTCGACCATGCCCTTGATCTTCTCGCCGGTGTTCTCGATCTTGTCGCCCAAGCTCATCGCACTCTCCTCACCGTCGGCGCGCCGTGCTACCTGACGTCGGGTCGCTTGCCCGCCCTCCGCTGGAAGATTCCTACGAATATGGTCGCCAGGCCAGGGCATCCGGTCTCTCGACACTGACACTGGAGGTCACCATGGTTCCCCTTCTGCTCGTACTGCTGCTGGCGCTGCTTCTCTTCGGTATCGGGTTCGCGGTGAAGATCCTCTGGTGGGTCGCCGTCGTCGTGCTGGTGGTCTGGCTCGCGGGGTTCATCGCTCGCGGCACGCACCCCTCCGGCCGCCGCCACCGCTGGTACCGCTGGTAGGAGCGGCCGGGGCCGGACCCGAGGCGGGGTGCACGCGACAGCGTGCACCCCGCCTCGGCACGCGCGGTCAGCAGACCCTGACCCCGATGAGGCAGGTGTCGTCGTCGGTGTCCGCGTTGGTGTACCGCAGCAGGTGGTCGAGGCGGTGCTCGAGGTCGGTCGGCTCGCCGACGGGGCCGGGCAGCGGGGCGCCTGCGACGGCGAGCAGGTCGTCGAGGGACTCCCCCACCGAGCGGTCCCGGCGCTCGATCAGGCCGTCGGTGTACATCATCAGTGTGTCGCCGGCCTTCAGCTGGGCCTGGCCCTCTTCGTAGTCGGCCTGGTCGATGGCGCCGAGCAGGATGCCGCGGAGGTCGGGCAGCGTGGTCGCGTGGCCGTCGCGCAGCAGGACGGGTGGGAGGTGGCCGGCCCGGGCCCACCGGAGCCGGCGAGTCCGGGGTTCGTAGAGTCCGCAGATGGCGGTGGCGGTGACGCTGTCGGTCAGGTGGTGGGTGACGGTGTTGAGCCACGCCAGCAGTTGGGCCGGGCCCGCGCCGGTGGCGGCCAGGCCGCGCAGGGCGTTGCGCAGGGCGACCATGCCGGTGGCCGCCTGGATGCCGTGGCCGGCCACGTCGCCGACGCACAGCAGCACCTGGCCGTTGGGGAGCGCCACCGTGTCGTACCAGTCGCCGCCGACCAGGTGGTCCTTCTCCGCGGGACGGTAGCGGACGGCGACGCGCAGGTCGTGCAGGTCCAGCGGGCCGCGGCTGGGCGGCATGATGGCGTGCTGGAGCTGGAGGGCGAGGCGGGTGCGCTCGGCGGCCTGCTGCTCGCTCTGCGCGAGCTGGTCGCGGGTGGCGGCGAGGGCAACCTCGGTCCAGTGCTGCGCGGAGACATCCTGGTAGGCGCCGCGGACGGAGGTGATCCGGGAGTCGTCGTCCAGGACCGGTTCGGCGACGACCCGGATGTGGCGGGCTATGCCGTCGGGGCGCTGGAGCCGGAACGCGGTCGAGGCGGGGCGCTGATGGTGCAGCAGGGTGCGCAGGAAGCGGCCGATCGCGTGTTCGTCGTCCGGGTGGGCGCAGGCGGGCAGTTGCTCCAAGGCGATGGGCTTGGCCGTGGGCGGCAGGCCGTGCAGCTCGAAGAGGGTGTCGTTCCAGGCGATCTCCTGGGTGAGCAGGTTCTCCTCGAAGCCGCCGATCCGGCCCAGGCGTTGGGCGTGCTGCAGGAGGCTGGCCACCTTGGGCATGCCGTCCTCCAGTTTCCAGATCACCACGACGTCGTTGCCCGACCGGCTGATGCTCACCTTGGCCTGGGTCGTCAGCGCTACGCCGTCGACCAGCGCCGCGAGCCGCATCCGGTCCGCCCGGAACGGCTCACCGCTGGCGAGGACGTGTTCGACCTTCTCGTACAGACCGCCGGGTTCGGCGGCCAGCGGGTAGGCGTTCAACAGGCGGGCGCCGGCGATGGTGTTGCGCGGGCGTCCGGCGAAGTCCACGAACCTGGGATTGACGTGTCGGATCACGAAGTCGACCGGGATCTGCGACTCGTCGAGGACTGCCTGCAGCACCAGGCACGGGTCGTCGATCCCGTCGATGAGTTCGAGCAGTTCGGCGAGTCGGGGATCCGCGACCGGATCCGCCGCGGCGCCGGCGGACGTGGGCACGGCCTCCAGCGTGGTGGCGCACAGGGTGGCGAGTGCCTCGAACTGCCTCTGCAGCGACTGCGGTTGAGGGGGAAGTGGGCCGGCCCAGCAGATCTCCAGCACGCCCGTGATCCGCCCACCGGTGCCGGTGGGGACGGCGAGGCGGCCACCGGTCACCTCACGCTGCCCGATCGAGGGCAGGCCGGCGTCCGCGAGGACGTCGTAGGCCGTGGTGGTCCGGTTGTCCAGGGCCTGGCGAGCCGGAGTGGGGACGCCCGGTGGCACGTGCCGCCACCGGTTCGGTTCCTCCTCGCCGAAGCCTGCGCTGCCGACCAGCGTCAGGGACTGGTCGGCGTGGGCGGCCCAGATGGCGACGGCCTTGGCGTCGAGCGGCCTCAACGCGTGTTCCAGGATCGAATGCGCCACGGCCCGGGCGTCACCGCCCGACGCGGCGCCCGCCTCGGCACTGCGCAGCCGCACTCCCACCGAGAGGGACGAGGCGTCGGACGTCGCGGCGACGAAATCCCGGGCGATGTCGGCGATCCGGTCGCGCGAGGCCTGGTTGACCAGGTCGGCGGCCAGCTCGAGGGGCACCACGCCCGCCTGGTCGGCCAGGCCCCTCAGCTGCCCGGCCGCCTCCGTCGGGCTGCAGCCCAGCCGTTCGACCAGGATCCCCTTGGCCAGGTCGATCAGCGCCCGGCCGTCCGCCTCGGCGTGCGCCTGCCGGAGTTCGCGGCGCAGCCGATCGACGGCGTCCGCCAACCGTCCCACGGCCGCGGAGGCGGGCAAGGTGCCCCGCTGCGCCGTGGCGGCCTCGGCCGGCGCGGTGGCGGCAGCCGCCTCACCGGGGTACTGCCACTCTTCGGTGGCCGGCGCTCCCGCCTGCGCCGTCGAGGAGACCGGTTGCGTGGAGAGGACCCGCCCGCTCACCTCACGCATGGTCTGGCGTTCCGTTTCCCCGGGCTGTTGGGGGCTGGGCACCATGGTGGCTCCTCACGCTGGTGGCGGCTGGTGGACCTCGGGCGGCGGCTAGGAGGCCAGTTGCCGCTTGATCCGGGCGATCAGATCGTGCGCATCCACCGGCTTGGTGACGTAGTCGGAGGCTCCGGAGGCCAGGCTCTTCTCCCGGTCCCCGATCATCGCCTTGGCCGTGACGGCGATGATCGGCAGGGCGGTGTGGGCGGGCATCGCGCGGATCGCCGAGGTGGCCGCGTACCCGTCCATCTCGGGCATCATGACGTCCATCAGGATCACGTCGATCTCGGGGTGCCCGGCGAGGGCGTCGATGGCCGCGCGGCCGTTCTCCGCCTGGAGCACGCGCATCCCGTGGAGTTCGAGGATGCCGGTGATGGCGTAGAGGTTGCGGTCGTCGTCGTCGACGACCAGCACGGTGCGCCCCCCGAGCGTGCCGTCGACGTCCGGGCTCAGGGGCGTGGCCTGCTCCTCGGTGCGGACCAGCGGGAGCACGTCGCCGGGCTGTTCGGCGCTCAGGTGCAGGGCGATGCGTTCGCGCAGTTCGTCGAGGCTGGAGATGAGCTCCAGCGGCTGGGTGGCGGCGCGTTGCTGCAGTTGCTGTTCCTGCTCGGTACCCAGGCGGCGGTTGTTGTGCGCCAGGACCGGCACGCCGTGCAGCGCTGCGTCGCGCGCCATCTCCTCCAGAAAGCTGAGAGCGGCGCCGTCCGGCAGGTCGATCTCCAGCACCACGCAGTGGCAGGGGGTGGTGGCCAGGGCGGTGGCCGCCTCCTGCGCGCCGATGGTGGTGATGATTTCGACCAGCTCGCGCGGGTCTCCGAGGTTCGGGTGGCCGGCCAGGTCCGCCACGGCGCTCTCCGCGACCAGCGAGAGCAGGCCGCGTGGCCGCTCCTCGATGACGAGCAGCCGCTTGGGCTGCACCGGCTCGGGTGCGGTTGCTGAGGCAAGGTGCGGGTCGCGCTCGGCGGGGGCGGCCGAGAGCGCTTCGGACAGGGCGGGCTCCAGTGCCCCTTGCGCGCTGTGGGCGCTCATCTCAGCGAAGTCGGGCCTGGCGGCGGGCAGGTAGAGGGTGAAGGTGCTGCCCTGGCCCGGGGCGCTCTCGGCGGTGATGACGCCGCCGAGCAGGTAGGCGATCTCACGGCTGATCGACAGGCCCAGGCCGGTGCCGCCGTACTTGCGGCTGGTCGTGCCGTCGGCCTGCTGGAAGGCGCCGAAGACGGTCTCCAGGTGCTGGGGGGCGATACCGATGCCGGTGTCCACCACGTGGAAGGCGATGACCGGGCCGCCGCGCCTGGCCACCTCGGGCGCCCGCGACTCCTCGATCATCTCGATCCGCAGTTCGACGCTGCCCTTCTCGGTGAACTTGACCGCGTTGGAGAGCAGGTTGCGCAGCACCTGGCGCAGCCGGTAGTCGTCGGTGAGCAGCTCCGCCGGCACCGAAGGGGCCGTCTTGACCGTGAAGGCCAGGCTCTTCTGGCTGGTCAGCGGCTGGAAGGTCGCTTCGACGTAGTCCAGCAGCTTGCGCAGTTGGATCCGCTCGGGGTTGACGTCCATCTTGCCGGCCTCGACCTTGGACAGGTCGAGGATGTCGTTGATCAGCTGGAGCAGGTCGGAGCCGGCCGAGTGGATGATGCCGGCGTACTCGACCTGCTTGGCCGTCAGGTTGCGGGTGGGGTTCTGGGCGAGCAACTGGGCCAGGATGAGCAGACTGTTGAGCGGGGTGCGCAGCTCGTGGCTCATGTTGGCCAGGAACTCCGACTTGTACTTCGAGGCGAGCGAGAGCTGGTGGGCGCGGTCCTCCAGCTCCTGCCGGGCCTGCTCGATCTCCAGGTTCTTGGTCTCGATGTCCCGGTTCTGCGCGGCCAGCAGCTCGGCCTTGTCCTCCAGTTCGGCGTTGGAGGACTGCAGCTCCTCCTGGCGGGCCTGGAGTTCCTCGGAACGGGTCTGGAGTTCGGCGGTCAGGCGCTGGGACTCGCCGAGCAGCTCGTCGGTGCGGGCGTTGGCGATGATGGTGTTGACGTTGACGCCGACAGTTTCCATCAGCTGTTCCAGGAACGCGCGGTGCACTGGTGTGAAGGCGTGCACGGTGGCGAGTTCGATGACGCCCAGCACCTGCTCCTCCACCACGATCGGCAGAACGAGCAGGGAGACCGGCTCGGTGCGCCCCAGCCCCGAGGTGACGGTGACGTAGCCGGGCGGCAGGTCGTCGACGGCGATGGTGCGCTTGCTGCGCGCTGCCTGGCCGACGAAGGACTGGCCCAGCTTGAAGCGGGTTCCCGTGGCCTCGTCCGGATGGGCGTAGGAGCCGACGAGGTTGAGGTAGGTCGCCTCATTGGTCTCTTCGGCGAGGTAGAAGGCCCCGTACTGCGCCGAGACGAGCGGCGTGAGCTCGTCCATGATCAGCTCGGCGACCACCGGAAGGTCGCGGCGGCCCTGCATCAGGCCGGAGATCCTGGCCAGGTTGGACTTGAGCCAGTCCTGCTCCTCGTTGGCGCGGGTGGTCTCGCGCAGCGACTCCACCATGAAGTTGATGTTGTCCTTGAGGTCGGCGACCTCGCCGGAGGCGTCCACGGTGATCGAGCGGGTCAGGTCGCCCTCGGCGACGGCGCCGGTGACCTCGGCGATCGCACGGACCTGGCGGGTGAGGTTGCCCGCGAGTTCGTTGACGTTCTCGGTCAGCCGCTTCCAGGTGCCGGAGACGCCCTCGACCTCGGCCTGACCACCGAGTCGGCCCTCGCTGCCGACCTCGCGGGCCACCCGGGTGACCTCGGCGGCGAACGAACTGAGCTGGTCGACCATGGTGTTGATGGTGGTCTTGAGTTCCAGGATCTCGCCGCGCGCATCCACGTCGATCTTGCGGGTGAGGTCGCCGTTGGCGACCGCGGTGGTGACCTGGGCGATGTTGCGGACCTGGCTGGTCAGGTTGTGCGCCATGAAGTTGACGTTGTCGGTGAGGTCCTTCCAGGTGCCGGCCACGTTCGGCACCCGGGCCTGACCGCCGAGCGTGCCCTCGGTGCCCACCTCGCGGGCCACCCGGGTCACCTCGTCCGCGAAGGCGGAGAGCGTGTCGACCATCGTGTTGATGACACCGGCCAGCGCGGCGACCTCGCCCTTGGCCTCGACGTTGATCTTCTGGGAGAGGTCGCCCTTGGCGACCGCGGTGGCGACCTGGGCGATCGAGCGGACCTGGCCGGTGAGGTTGGAGGCCATCACGTTGACGTTGTCGGTCAGGTCCTTCCAGGTGCCGGAGGCGCCGCGGACGGTGGCCTGCCCACCGAGGTTGCCCTCGGTGCCGACCTCGCGGGCCACCCTCGTCACCTCGTCGGCGAACGCGGAGAGTTGGTCGACCATCGTGTTGATGGTCTCCTTCAACTCCAGGATCTCGCCGCGGGCGTCCACCCGGATCTTCTGCGACAGGTCGCCCTTGGCGACCGCGGTCGTCACTTCCGCGATCGAGCGGACCTGGGCGGTGAGGTTGTCGGCCATGACGTTGACCGATTCGGTCAGGTCGCGCCAGGTCCCCGAGACGTCGCGGACGTCGGCCTGTCCGCCGAGACGTCCCTCGGTGCCCACCTCGCGGGCCACCCTCGTCACCTCGCCGGCGAACGCGCCCAGCTGGTCGACCATCGTGTTGATGGTGTCCTTCAGCTCCAGGATCTCCCCGCGCGCGGTGACGTTGATCTTCTGGGAGAGGTCCCCCTTGGCGACCGCGGTGGCCACCTGGGCGATCGAGCGGACCTGCGCGGTGAGGTTGCCGGCCATGAAGTTGACCGAGTCGGTCAGATCCCGCCAGGTCCCCGAGACGCCCTTGACGTCGGCCTGACCACCCAGGATGCCCTCGGTGCCCACCTCGCGGGCCATCCGCGTGACTTCGTCGGCGAACGCGCTCAGCTGGTCGACCATCGTGTTGACGGTGTTCTTCAGCTCCAGGATCTCCCCGCGCGCGTCCACGGTGATCTTCTGGGACAGGTCGCCCTTGGCGACGGCGGTGGTGACCTGGGCGATGTTGCGGACCTGGTCGGTCAGGTTGCCGGCCATGAAGTTGACCGAGTCGGTCAGGTCCCGCCAGGTGCCGCCGACGCCGGGGACCTGCGCCTGCCCGCCCAGACGTCCCTCGCTGCCGACCTCGCGGGCCACCCGGGTCACCTCGTCGGCGAACGACGAGAGCTGGTCGACCATCGTGTTGACGGTGTTCTTCAGCTCCAGGATCTCGCCCCGGGCCGCGACATCGATCTTCTGGGACAGGTCGCCCTTGGCGACCGCCGTGGCCACCTGGGCGATGTCCCGAACCTGGCTGGTGAGGTTGCCCGCCATGGCGTTGACCGAGTCGGTCAGGTCCTTCCAGGTGCCCGAGACCCCCGGCACCTCCGCCTGGCCGCCCAGCTGGCCCTCGGTGCCGACCTCCCGGGCCACCCGCGTCACCTCGGAGGTGAACAGCGACAGCTGATCCACCATCCCGTTGAAGACGGTGGCGATCTCACCCAACAGGCCGTCCGCGTCACCCGGCAGCCGGGTACCGAAGTCGCCGTCGCGCACCGCTGTCAGACCCGCCAGCAACTGGCGCAGCTCCGGCTCACCGACCTGCGCCGGACCGGAACCGGGCGCGCCGCGCCGCTGAGGAACAGTGCTGGACTTCGTCGAGCCTGCCATCGAGAGTCGCCTCCGTAGAACGCCTGGGCCCTTCGGCTGTCTGACAGGTCACCCCGTGCGGCGCCCATCGCATCGTCGCGACGGCCGCCCCCGCGCCTCCCGGCACGTCAACACACCGCCAGGAGGCTACCCCACGGCTTGGGCAGGCACAGACCACTGAGCCGAAACGGTTCCCATCACCAGCGGAAACCGGCGTCAGAGCTGCCCGCCGCAAGAGATGCACCAAGGCCGATCAGTACGTGGCTCACCTGTGGCGGACATCACAAGGACCGGGAGGCTGCCCGCCCGCTGCCGTCCCCCGGCCCTCGGTGGGGCGCGCACCGACAACGCGCGGGCATGTGCACCGCCTCGCTCACTCCGCCCCGGTGGTCCCTGTCGTCAAGGTGCTCTCCTCGACGGCTTCCGCAGCCTCGATGCCTCGGGCGGAAACCGCAGCCACCGCCTCGCTCGGCTGCTGCGCCGCCTCGGAACGGTCGACCGGCGTCGGGAACCATCGCTCGGCCCCGCCGGCCACCCGCCACCGCCAGGCCAGTGCGGTCAACCCGAGGAGACCCGCGCAGGCGATCACCACCGCGCGGAGTCGACTTGCCCTGGCGGGCGCAGCCGTGAGTGTCCCGTGCCACGGCATGCGTCGACGAGGGCGCCGCGCACGGTCCGTCACATGCCGGGCAGCGGAACTCCAGTCGGCCGCTGCTGCCTCGACCCGAGGTGACAGGCGGCGCAGTGCCTGCTCGCCGGATCGAGTCGTGGCCCGCTTGGCGCGTGCCGCGTCCACGGCCAGGGACCTGCCGGTCTCCGCCGCGAGGTGGTGCAACGAATGTGTGCGGTTCATGTAGTCCGCCCTTTCCTGGTGGCTGAAGACTTGCAGACTCATCGGGCCACGGAATCCGCCGCCGGGGGCTGGGCTTCGTCCGGCACCCGGCCGGCCGCCGTTCTCGCGTCCATGACGCCCTGGACCCTGGTCTTCGGGTCAGGCTGCTCGGCTTCCCCGCTCCGGGAGCTTCACACCAGCGCAGCGGTGCGCCGGTGTTGCCGATCCGACCGAAGGCGTAGGCATGGCTCCGCGTGGTCGGGGCAGACGAAGGCGACCCCGCCAGGCTGTCCCACGGCCGCTCCCTCCTCCTGGTCCCGGTGGCAGCGAACGTGGCGGCAGGTCCGTGACAGGATGTCAGCGACCCGGCTTGGAAGCCGTTCCTCCGGCGCGAAGGCTCACCCAGGCGACCCTTCAGGCCCGAGCCCCGCCGTACCGTGGCCCGGGGCCGGGCAAAGCTCTACCGTCGGGGGCGGAACGGGGATGGCAGACTGTGGGCATGGATATCCGTCGCAGGAACAACGTCACCGTCACCGGCCGCGCGGACGGACCGGTGCTCCTGCTGGCCCACGGGTTCGGATGCGACCAGAACATGTGGCGTCTGGCACTCCCCAGCCTGGCCGAGGACTTCCAGGTGGTGCTTTTCGACTACGTGGGCTCCGGCCGCTCCGACCACTCGGCCTGGAACGAGAAGCGCTACAGCTCACTGGAGGGCTACGCCCTGGACGTCCTGGAGGTCTGCGAGGAGCTGGACCTGCGGGACGTGACCTTCATCGGGCACTCGGTCAGCGCGATGGTCGGGGTGCTGGCGGCGGCCCGGGCTCCACAGCGGTTCTCCCACCTGGTGATGGTGGCACCCTCGCCCCGTTACATCGACGATGACGGCTACCGTGGCGGATTCAGCGCCGAGGACATCACTGAACTGCTGGAGTCGCTGGAGTCGAACTACCTCGGCTGGTCGGCGGCGATGGCTCCAGTGATCATGGGCAACGAGGACCGCCCGGAACTCGGCCAGGAGCTGACGACCTCGTTCTGTGCCACCGACCCGGACATGGCCCGGGTCTTCGCCCGTACGACGTTCCTGTCCGACAGCCGCGAAGACCTCAAGACGGTGGCGGTACCGACTCTGGTCCTGGAGTGCAGGCAGGACGTGATCGCGCCCCGCGAGGTCGGCGCCTACGTGCACGCCGCGATCCCCGGCAGCCGCCTGGTCACCCTGGAGGCGACGGGGCACTGCCCGCAGCTGAGCGCCCCGCAGGCCACCAGCGGCGCGATCCTCGACTTCCTGGGAACGCTGCGGTGATGTGCCGCACCGAGCAGGACCCGGACCGGGAGCAGGACGCAACCGCCGCGGCCTTCACCGCCCTGCTGGAGGACAGCGCGGAGGAACTGTACGAGCACGCTCCGTGCGGTTACCTGTCGACGCTGATGGACGGCACCATCGCCAAGATCAACACCACTCTGCTGAACTGGCTGGGACTGGACCGCTCCCGGGTCGTGGGCCGGATGCGGTTCACCGACCTGCTCACCGTGGGCGGCAAGCTCTACCACGAGACGCACTTCGCCCCGTTGTTGCAGATGAAGGGCGAGATCGGCGGCATCGCCCTGGACATCAAGAGTGTCGACGGGACGCGGATGCCGGTCCTGGTCACCTCCAGGGTGAAGACCAGCGACCACGGTGAACCGTTGCTGATCCGTACGTCCGTCTTCGACGCCCGCGACCGCCGCGCCTACGAGAAGGAGCTGCTGCGAAGCCGCCAGGTGGCCGAGGAAGCGCGCCGGCAGGCCGAGGCCGACCGCGAACGGCTGCAGGAAGCCCTTGCCGTGCTCCAGCAGAGCCTGCTGCCTGCCGAGCTGCCCCAGGTCCCCGGCCTCGAAGCCAGTTCCTACTACCACACCGCCTCCCCCGACCTGCTCGGCGGAGACTTCTACGATCTGTTCCCCCTCGGCACGAATCGGTGGGCGTTCTTCCTCGGCGACGTGTGCGGCAAAGGCCCCCAGGCTGCCGCGATCACCTCACTCACCCGCTACACCCTGCGGGCAGCGGCCCTGCACGACCCCGACCCCGTCACCGTGCTCACCACCTTGAACACCGTGCTGCACGAGCGGTACACCAGCGGCGACACCCGCTACTGCACCGCCATCTTCGGTGTTCTGCAGCCTGACGGCGGCCCCGTCCACCTGCAGCTGGCCTCCGGTGGCCACCCGTCCGCGCTGATCCAGCGCGCGGACGGCACCGTGCACTACCTGCCGACCCCCGGCGGGATGCTCATCGGCGTCCTGCCCCAGGCCGAGTTCACCGCGGCCCGCACCCGGCTGCTGCCCGGTGACACCCTCCTCCTCTACACCGACGGCCTGACCGAGGCCCGCACCGGGCCCGGGCGCCAGTTGTACGGAGAGGAGGCCCTGCAGGCCTTCACCACGGCCCAACCCCCAGCAGGCCCGAAGGCCCTGATCACCGCCCTGGCCGGGCTGCTCGCCGGCTTCGGCGACGGCCTCGACGATGACACGGCACTGCTTGCCCTCGGCGCGCCCGCCGCGCTCACCAGTCCCGCGAGTGAAGACCTGAGATGAATCCGCTGACCATCACCTGCCGAGACGCCGCGACCGGTCCCGTACTGGAGATCACCGGCGACCTCGACTACGCGACCGCACCCGGACTTCGCAAGGCCGTGGAGAACCTCACCCTGACAACCGGACAACGGCTGGTCCTGGACCTGACGCAGCTGGAGTTCTGCGACTCCAGCGGCATCACCGCCCTGTTGGCCGCCCGCAACCTGGCCGCCGAACAGGGCGCCGACATGGCCCTGGCCGCGGTCCCGGCCAACACCATCAGGATCCTGCACATCGTCGGACTGGACCGGGTCTTCACCCTCCACCCCGACATCTCGGCAGCCACCACCCCCAGCCCCACGACACTCTGATCGCAAGGAGCGTGCCGGCGACGCCGGGCCGCGCGCTCCAGTTGGGCGCACCCCGGCGCCAACCCGGAACGGACCTGGCCCCCACGCGCCGTTCAGCTGTCGGATCAGCTGTCGGAGTAGCTGAGGTCCCCGATCGTCCAGCTGCTGACGTCCTCGATGGCGATGCGGTACATGCCGCCCGTGTGGGGCAGTCCGAAGTCGCCCTGCAGGATGCGAGCGCGGTGCAGGTGGAGGTGAGTGGGCCGCACGGGCGTGCCCTCGTCGGGCGGAGCGAAGAGGGCGGCGAACGGCTTCAGGTGATCCGAGGCCTGGAGGACCTCCGCCACCCGTTCCCACCACAGGGACACCGGCGCGAGCCTGCCGGTGATCACCGCGCCGGGGACCACCACGGTCAAGGACATCTGGTTGCTGTGCTCGGACTCGACCATTGCGGCGATGTCGACGAGCAACCCGTCAGGGTTCGACATGGACCCCAGGTTAGAACACCGGGGCAGGAGTGCGGGCGCCCGCTCCCCCGGACTTCAGTGGCGACGTCGGTCAGCTGCCCGTCGAAGGGCCCGTGCTCGCGAAGGGTCACGACACCATCGGCCGACGCAACTCGCCAGCTTTCCAATGGCGTTGCTCGGCGGCGAACCACCGACAACTGACAAGGGTGGCGGTTGGCAGAGGCCGGTCAGCCGAGCTGATTCAGCGTGGCGGCGACGCTGAACAGGAGGTCATGAATGTCGGGAGCCAGGTTGGTGGAGGCGAGGAGGAATCCGAAGGTGACCGCGACACAGGCGGTGGACCAGGTGGACTGCCGGTTGCGGACGAGGACCACCAGGAGGATGCCGACGAACAGCACGGCGGACACGGTGAGGGTCACGGCCGCTCAGCTCCCCGGCCGCCGCCGAGCGGGCATGACGCCCGCCGAGGAGTACGGGCGCGGCGGTGGCCAGGAGCCGATACCTCTTCATGACCATCGAAGGTCTCTCGCATCAGCATCACCGGAACCCTGGGGTTAGGGACGTCACGCCGGTGCTCCTCACATTGAAGCCTCCCAGAAGCAGGAGAAAGATTAACCACCCTGTGCGCACATGTCTACTGCCGCCACGATAGATTTTTGCCTGGCCGCCTGAGCGGACGGCCCTCCCGCCTGGCCCGCCAACGGGACCCCGCGCACCCCAGCCCCGACCGCGGCGAGAGGCCGGGGCGGACAGAAGGCGGGAGGGGAATCCTCCTCCCGCACCACCTCGGCGGCAGCACCGCCTCCGACCTCCCGTGCAGGTGGCGAGGCGGGCTGGGGCAGGTGTCGGCGGATCTGCACCTCGTGGCCCGGCCACGCGGGCAACATGGACCTGGCGCAGAGGAACACCGTCGGGGGCACCCGGTCGGCGCCGCACGGACCCCTCTCCGCCCTCTCACCGCCGATGCGGCTCCTTGTTGCAGGACTGTGCCCGCGTTGCAGGACTGTGCCCGCGGGGCCCGGCGGAGGTCACGTGCAGCGCGGAGACCGACTGCCTCCCTCGCGGGCGCGCAAAAATCTATGCTGCCCGGAGTAGACATCGGGCGGTGCCGTGGTTAGTGTTTCTCTCGTAAACGCGGTCAAGCAGTACCCACCAGACACGAACTGGTGGGCAGCAGTGCAGAAGTTCGCAGGTGAGCACGGTCGCGGGATCCCGAAGCCAGGGCAGTTGCAGGACGGCGACGGAATCGGCGGCCGGGCCGGCGGCCCGTAGGTATCAGGGGCCGCCACCGAGTGGTACCGCGGTACGTGAAAGTGCAGTTCGAGCAGGTGAAGTTGAGTTGAGCGGTACCAGCAGTCGCAGTACGCGGTATCTCAGCAAAGGCGCCAGGACTGCGGGCGCGCGTGCTGGGAGTTCGGCAGTGGGGTTCCAAGCCAAGCAGGTGAGCAGGACGGGCGACGGGGCTGGCTGTCGGACCAAGGCGACCCGGGAGGGTCGTAGCAGGAAACAGGTAGTTGGCAGTACCGCAGTTCGCAGTTCCAGTCAGTACAGAGGATGAACGGAGGGACAGAGCGCCATCAGGATCGCCCGGCCCGTGAGGAATTCACCCGGGCGGACACCGCAGACCCCCTTTTGAGTACGAGGACGGTGGTTTCCGGTCACGCATACGCGATCCCCGCACATCCCCACCCCCGGGGAGTTGCGGAACAAGGAACCCGGCCCAGGCCGGTAGATGGTGTTGTTCCCCTTCGGGGCCCCGGAGCCGCTATGGCGCCGGGGCCCCTCGACGCGTCCCCGAACCAACACAGAAGAGGTGCAGTGACCACGGCAACCATGCGACCGCACACCCCCGACAATCTCGACGACGACGACTACCCCGCCTACACCATGGGCCGCGCCGCCGAGATGACCGGCACCACCCCCGGCTTCCTACGCTCCCTGGGCGAACAGGGCCTCATCACCCCACTTCGCTCCGAGGGCGGCCACCGCCGCTACTCCCGCTACCAACTGCGCATCGCGATGCGCGCCCGCGACCTCGTCGACCAGGGCACCGCCATCGACGCCGCCTGCCGCATCATCATCCTCGAAGACCAACTCGAAGAAGCCCTGCGCATCAACGAACAACTCCGCCAGAGCGCCGGCGACCCACGACCCCCAGCAGACGCCTGACCTCCCCGCCGCGCTCAGCCGCCGGGACCGGCCCGTGGTGCGCCAGCCCGGACAACTCCAGGCACGCCGAGGCGTCGCAGCGCCACCCCTTCCCCGCTCATGGGCGCGGCCGGGCAGCTGTCCGGGTACGCCCATACCCGCCGGGGCGCGCCCGGCGGGGCGCCTGGCGGGGCGCCTGGCCGATCACGTGATCCATGCGGCGGCAGCGGGATGACGGGGCCGGTCCGGGGTCAGGCATGAGCTGCTCCGATCGGCCTGGCTCGACGAGGTCCACATGAGCCGAACCGTGGCGGCAGCGCTGCACAGCACGTCCGAACTCGGGCAGGTGCGACAGGAGCGCGTCGGCCTGCCGGGGCAACACACCGCCGGCCAGCGCCTGTTCAGAAGTCGATCAGAACGGACGGACTGTCACGGGTGTACCTGCGGATGCGGTAGCGCAACCCGAGCGCCGAGGACTGCCAGCCCTGGTCCTCGGCGACTTTCCACGTCGGGCCCGGCGCCGGGGCGTAGGTGTCGCCATCCACCACCGTGTCGATGTCGGTCACCGAGAGCATCGTGGCGTACGGCAAGGCGGCACGGTAGATCTCACCGCCACCGATCACCCATGCGGCAACAGGAGTGGTCGGCTCCGGCGACCGGGCCGCGAGTTTCAGCGCCTCAGCGATGGAACCGGCACGCTCGGTGCCTTCGGCCGCCCAACCCGGATCGCGAGTCACCACGATATTGCGCCTGCCCGGCAGCGGCCGGAACCGCGTCGGCAGCGAGTCCCACGTCTTTCGCCCCATGACCACCGGATGGCCGAGGGTTGTCGCCTTGAAATGCGCCATGTCCTCCGGCAGGCGCCACGGAATGGTGTTGTCCGCGCCGATCACACCATCAAGGGCCTGTGCCCAGATCAGCCCGACGTTCACACCGCCACCGGTGCCTTGATCGCCGGATGGTGCTGGTAACCCAGCACCTCCACATCGGAGTAGGCGTAGTCGAAGAGCGAGTCGGCCCTGCGCAGACGCAGCCCGGGGAACTCGAACGGGGTGCGCGAGAGCTGCTCGGTCACCTGCTCGACGTGGTTGTCGTAGATGTGGCAGTCACCACCGGTCCAGATGAAATCGCCCGGCTCGAGGCCGACTTGCTGCGCCACCATGTGCGTGAGCAGGGCGTAGCTGGCGATGTTGAACGGGACACCGAGGAACAGGTCCGCGCTGCGCTGGTACAGCTGGCAGGAGAGCCTGCCGTCGGCGACGTAGAACTGGAAGAAGGCGTGACACGGCGCGAGCGCCATCTGGGCCAGCTCGGCGACGTTCCACGCGGAGACGATCATCCGGCGGGAGTCCGGATCGCGGCGCAGCGTGTCGAGAACCTCGCTGATCTGGTCGATGTGCCGGCCGTCGGGGGTGGGCCAGGAGCGCCACTGGACGCCGTAGACCGGGCCGAGCTCGCCGTTCGCATCGGCCCACTCGTCCCAGATGGTGACGCCGTGCTCGTGCAGCCAGCCGACGTTCGAGTCGCCGCGCAGGAACCACAGCAACTCGCACACGACGGACCTGAGATGCACCTTCTTGGTGGTGACCAGCGGGAATCCCTGCGCGAGGTCGTAGCGCAGTTGGTGCCCGAAGACACTTCGGGTACCAGTGCCCGTCCGGTCGGCCTTGGCCGTCCCGGAGGCGAGCACCAGGCGCAAGAGGTCTTCGTACTGGGTGTCTGCCACAGCCGTCGAGTGTACCGGCCGACCAGACATGTACGGGACGTATGTCGGTACCGGACCGCGGACGGTCCACGTCTTCGGCATTGGCACTTTCTGCCGTGAACGGGTGCTGTCCACGGTCGACGGATGAAGATCTGGATCGTCGACGCGTTCACTGACCAACCGTGCACGGGCAATCCGGCCGCCGTCTGTGTGCTTCCGGAAGGCCCCTGGCCGCAGGAGAGTTGGCTACGGGCCGTGGCCACAGAGATGGACCTTTCCGAGACCGCGTTCGTCAAGCCGGCTCCGGTCGACTCGCAGAGCGACTGGGACCTGCGCTGGTTCACTCCCGTGACCGAGGCCGAAAGGCCCTCGGAGGCTCCGGCTCACTGGCCCAGGGGGTGGTGCGGGCTGACCGGGGTGTGTCCCCACGTGTGTGGGGCGGACACTTCCCGACCTGCCGCGTGAGCGAGCGTCGACCCGTCGGCCAGGGCGCGCATCTCGCGGCCACGCCCCGGATGGGCGAGGGCAGCACCGGGCCTGACGCGCCCCCGTGCGCACCCTGCGCGCCCTACCGGCACCGACCAGCTTGCGATTGACTCACTACGAACCGTAGCCGGTCAGTGACAATCGAGGAGGACAGTCATGGGCGACCAGAGCAAGGGCGGCGCCAGCGACGGCAAGGGCGGCGGCCACGCGAAGCCCGGCGGACCGTCGATCGGGCCCAAGCCCAACCCGGACGGCCAGGGCCCGACCCCCGACCCGAAGCACAAGTGATGACCGACGCGTCAACCGGCCGCCGGCGGCTCGCCGCGACCCTCGAAGCGGCCGGTGCCCTCGACGCCCAGTGGCGCGACGCGATCCTCGCCGTACCGCGGCACCTCTTCCTTCCCGACGTGTACTGGGCAACCACCACCGAGTACGTCAAGGTCGACCGCACCAGCACCCCGGACGGCTGGATGGGCTACGCCTACCAGGACGTGCCCATAGTCACCCAGTGGGACGACGGCGCCTGCACCGGGGAACAGGTCCCGACCTCGTCCGCGTCCATGCCGACGATGGTCGCCACGATGCTCCGCCACCTCGAAGTCCAGCCCGGCGGAACCGTCTTGGAGATCGGCACCGGCACCGGATACAACGCCGGCCTCCTCGCCCACCGTCTGGGCGGAACGAACGTCGTCACCGTCGAGGTCGACCCCGACGTCGCCGACCAGGCCCGCAAAGCCCTCGCCGAAGCCGACCTGCACCCGCAGGTCATCACCGGCGACGGGGCACACGGCTGGCCGGGCGACGCACCATACGACCGGGTCCTGGCGACGTGCTCCGTCATCGACATTCCGCAGGCGTGGATCGCACAGACCAGACCCGGAGGGATCATCGTCACCCCGGTCGGAACGCTCTTCGGCGGCGGCGCCCTGGCCAAGCTCACCGTCGGCCCGGACGGCACGGCCAGCGGGCCGTTCGTCGGCTCGTCCGCGTTCATGCTCCTCCGTCAGCAGCGCTACCAGGCGCCGCCGGTGGACGACTACCTGCCCGGCGAGTGGCCCGGCGACGCGGGCGCCTCCCTGACGAGCCTCGACCCGGAGGCCATCGGCGACGACTGGCTGGCACAGTTCGTCATCGGCCTCCAACTGCCGGACGTCTACTACCGTCGGACCCCGAACGGCGACGGCTGGACGTGGTGGCTGTTCGACACCGGCGTCACGTCCTGGGCGACGGTCGACTCCACTCCCGGTGACGCGGAGTTCGATGTCCGCCAGTCCGGCCCACGCCGGCTGTGGGACGAGATCGAGACGGCGTACCAGTGGTGGACGGGTGCGGGGCGCCCGGGCTTCGAGAGATTCGGGCTGACCGTCGATCAGGATGGCGGACGGCCCTGGCTCGACCGCCCCGGCAATCCGGTAAGGGCGAGGTGACCCGTGCAGGGATGGGTGAACCCCACGTACACGGAGGCTGTCGCCGCCGTCCGACAACTGCCGCGCACACCATGGCGTGACGGCAGGCTGCGACCCCACGGCAGTGTCATGGTCGTCGGCAGGGCGATCTACGTGGTCCGACCGGCCGAGAGCAACCCGGCCGCGGAGTAGAGCCGGCCCGAGCAGGGCGAAGGCCCTCGCTGTCAGCCTTGGACGGGACATCCCGCTCTGTCGGGTTGGCCTGAGAGGGCCCGAGCAGGAGTTCCAAGTCCGCGGCTCAGGTCACGATTCGACGCTGGGCCACACGGTCCCGGCAGCGTCGGCCGGCCTGACCCCGGCACTCACGTG
Source organism: Kitasatospora sp. NBC_01250 (assembly GCF_036226465.1). NCBI lineage: Bacteria > Bacillati > Actinomycetota > Actinomycetes > Kitasatosporales > Streptomycetaceae > Kitasatospora > Kitasatospora sp. NBC_01250. Next base: position 180,701 of record NZ_CP108476.1, read on the forward strand.
CACCGCGTGGATGAAGGGGTGCGGGCCTGCCTCGGCGTGCCGGGACCCGTGACCGGCAGTCGCTGCGCCTGCTGCGAGGACTGCCGCCGCCGCGAGGCCGGCGGCGGCGACGGCGTTGGTGAACCCACCAGCTCGTCCAGATTTCATGATCATGCCCGTCGTGTTCATGACTCACCCCTGTGGCAAGCACAACTGACGCGAATTCAAACACTCGCGCCCTGCCCGGGCCAAGCCTCCCGGGCTCATGACAGGGTCTGCAAGCTCGCCGGCCTCGCACTCGACTGGCCGGCGCGGCGCCTGCGAGCAGACCCCCTCGCCGCAACGGGCACGGCTTCGTCACACCACCGCGGCCAGGTAGCGGCGGCCGGGTATCTGCTCGAAGATCAGGTTGGTGCGGGTCTGGGCAACCGCCGGGTGGGTGGTGAGGTGGTCCACCACGAAGTCGCGCAGGGCTTCGGGGCCGGCGACGCCGACGTGCAGGAGGTAGTCGTCGGAGCCCGCCATGTGGAAGACCGCGAGGACGCCGGGCAGGTCGGGGGCGGTGCTGCGGAAACTCTCGTTCTGCTCGCGGGTGTGGGCACGCAGGCGCACCGAAATCATCGCCTGGAGCGGCAGGCCGATCGCAGCGGGGTCGACCTCGGCCCGGAAGCCACGGATCACGCCCTGCTGCTGGAGCGCACGGGTGCGGGCCAGGCAGGTCGAGGGGGCGATGCCCACCGCTTCGGCGAGGGCGTTGTTCGGCATCCGGGCGTTGTCGGCGAGGGCGCGGATGATCGCCCGGTCCACCTCGTCGATGGGCGCTCTGCGGGGCTGCGGATTGTTCGGCATGCTCTCCACGATCGCTCCGGTGGGCGACGATTCCAATAGCTGATGGCCGGATCATCGAATTTTCTTCAGCGTCTCTTCCCTCCTGCGTCGCAAAGTTCCATTCTTTCCGCGAGCAGCGACCACCCCTGCGCCGCGCACCGCCCCGCGAAGCGGTCATCCAGTGATCCCGGAGTGCCCCGCCCATGAGCCCGACCGCCACCCTCGCCGCCGCAGCAGCCGCAACCGCGGACGATGCGGACGCCACGCTCGCCGCAGCCGACGCCGAGCCGGCGGCGGCGCCGGTTGTGGATCCGGGATCCGAGCTGGACGGTCGCGACTTCGCACTGCCCACCACCGGGCTGGACGACACACAGCGGCTGCGCGCACTGGACACGGTGGACGAGTACCTGACCCGCAAGCGCCGGCACCTGGTCGGCTACCAGGCCACCCAGGACATGCAGGGCTGCGCGCTGGACCTGGCCCGGTTCATGCCGAACAACATCAACAACCTCGGCGACCCGTTCCAGAGCGGCGGCTACAAGCCCAACACCAAGGTCGTGGAACGGGCGGTGCTCGACTACTACGCGGCGCTGTGGAACGCCGGGCGACCGCACGACCCGGCCGACCCCGAGTCGTACTGGGGCTACATGCTGTCCATGGGCTCGACCGAGGGCAACATGTACGCGCTCTGGAACGCCCGGGACTACCTGAGCGGCAAGGCGCTGATCCAGCCCCCGGCGGTGCCGTTCGACGCCCTGCGCTACGTCGGGGCCCGGCCCGACTGCACCAACCCCAACGCCCACCGCCCGGTGGCGTTCTACTCCGAGGACACCCACTACTCCTTCGCCAAGGCCGTCCGGGTGCTCAACGTGGAGACCTTCCACGCCGTCGGCACCGAGCTGTACCCGGACGAGTGCCCGCTGCCCGACCCCGTCACCGGGCGTCGCCAATGGCCCACCGAGGTCCCCTCCGCCGCCGGCCCCTCGGGCCTGTCCTGGGACGGCCCGGGCGAGATCGACATCGACGCGCTCGCGGCGCTGGTCGAGTTCTTCGCCGCGAAGGGGCACCCGATCTTCGTCAACCTCAACCTCGGCAGCACCTTCAAGGGAGCCCACGACGACGTCCGGCAGGTGTGCGAACGGCTGCTGCCGATCTTCGAGGAGCACGGCCTGGTCCACCGCGAGGTGGTCCACGGCACCGACCCGGCCACCGGTGAGCCGCTGGTCGACGTGCGCCGCGGGTTCTGGATCCACGTGGACGGCGCCCTCGGCGCGGGCTACGCGCCGTTCGTGCGGATGGCCGCCCAGGACCCGGCGTACGGCTGGGCCCCCGAGGTCGAGCTGCCCGAGTACGACTTCGGACTCACGCTTCCCACAAGGGAGTTCGGCGAGGTCGACATGGTCTCCTCGATTGCGATGAGCGGCCACAAGTGGGCCGGCGCGCCGTGGCCGTGCGGCATCTACATGACGAAGGTCAAGTACCAGATCTCGCCGCCGTCCCAGCCGGAGTACATAGGCGCGCCCGACACCACCTTCGCGGGCTCCCGCAACGGGTTCTCCCCCCTCGTCCTCTGGGACCACCTGTCCCGGTACTCCTACCAGGACCAGGTGGACCGGATCCGCGGCGCCCAGGAGCTGGCCCACTACCTGGAGCGGCGCCTGCTGGCGATGGAACGGGAGTCGGGCGTCGAACTCTGGCCGGCACGCACCCCGGGCGCCGTCACCGTCCGGTTCCGCAAGCCCAGCGCGGAGCTCGTCGCGAAGTGGTCGCTCTCCTCGCAGGACGTTGTCATGGTCCCGGGCGACGAGTCCACCCGCCGCGCCTACGTCCACGTGTTCGTGATGCCCTCGGTGGACCGGACGAAGCTCGACGCACTCCTCGCGGACCTCGCCGAGGACCCCGCCCTGGTTCGACGGAGGCTCCCCTGATCCCGCCCCGCATCGCGAAAGGCTGATCTCGCCCATCGGAGCGGGAGGCTGCCGGAGGCACCGTCAGAAGGCGATGCGGACCTTCAGCGCCTCGCGCTCGTGCATGGCGCGGTAGCCGTCCGGCACTCCGGCGAGGTCGACGGTGCGGTCGAAGACCAGGCCGGGCTCGATCGCACCGCGGAGCACGTCCGGCAGCAGTTCGGGGATGTACGCGCGGGCCGGTGCCACGCCGCCCGCCAGTGTCACATTCCGGTCGAACATCTGGCCGATGTCCACGCCCGCGCTGCCGCCGTGCGGCACCCCGACGTAGCCGACGGCACCGCCGTCCCGGGCGATCGAGATCGCGGTGCGCATCGACTCCTCGGTGCCCACCGCCTCCAGCACCGCGTGCGCGCCCTGACCACCGGTCAGCTCGCGCACCTTCTCGACCGCCGCCTCACCGCGGTCCGGCACCACGTCGGTGGCGCCGAACCTGCGCGCGATCCCGGTGCGCATCTCGTGGCGGCCCAGCGCGATGATCCGGCCGGCGCCGAGCCGGTGCGCGGCCAGCACCCCGCACAGGCCCACCGCGCCGTCGCCCACCACCGCCACCGTCGACCCCGGGCGGACCCTGGCCGAGACCGCCGCGTGGTGCCCGGTGGCCATCACGTCGGAGAGCGCGAGCAGGCTGGGCAGCAGCGCCTGGTCGGTGGCCGCGTCCCTGGGCAGCTTGACCAGGGTGCCGTCGGCGAACGGAACCCGCACCGCCTCGCCCTGCCCGCCGTCCGAGCCGACACTGCCCCAGAAGCCGCCGTGCGGACAGGACGTCTGCAGCCCGTCGCGACAGAAGTCACAGGTGCCGTCCGACCAGACGAACGGTGCGACCACGAAGTCCCCGGCCTCGAACCGGCCGACCTCGGAGCCCACCTCCTCGACGATGCCGAGGAACTCGTGCCCGATACGCTGCCCCGGCTCACGGGCGGCCACCCCGCGGTAGGCCCACAGGTCACTGCCACAGATGCAGGCGTTGACCACCCGCACCACGGCATCGGTCGGCCGCTGGACCACCGGGTCGGGGACCTCCTCGATCCGGATGTCACGGGGGCCGTGGATCACGGTGGCACGCACAAGTAACTCCTGGCACTTCTCGCAGGACGCGGGGCTGACGGCAACCAGAGTCACCGCCCGAGGGCCCCAGCGTCCAGCTACATCTGCTACAGCAGATGCTTAAGATGGACTGATGCTCGATGTGCGACGACTTGTCCTGCTCCGCGACCTGGAAGTGCACGGCACGGTAACCGCCGTCGCCGAGCTCCACGGCGTCACACCCTCCGCCGTCTCCCAGCAACTGCGCCTGCTGGAAGAGGAGACCCGCACCCGCCTCCTGGAACGCACCGGGCGCTCGGTCCACCTCACGCCCGCAGGCCGTCGCCTCAACAGCGACACCGAGCACGTACTCGCCGCACTCGAGCGCGCCCGCATCCGGCTGCACACCCGGACCGGCACCCCCCAGGGCCCCCTACGATTCGCCTGCTTCCCCAGCGCCCTCACCCCGGTGGCCGCACCCCTCGGCAAAGCCCTGGAGGACAGCCACCCGGATGTGCAGCTCCACATCACCGAGGCCGAACCCGAGGCCGCGGTCCGGCTGCTGCTCCAACGGCGCGCCGACCTGGCCCTCGTCTACCGGTACGACAACCTCGCCGCACCCCCACTCACCGAGGTGGAAACCCGAACCCTGCGAACCGACCCCCTCCTCGCCGTCCTGCCCCGCGACCACCCCGCGGCGCTGACCGCCCACTCCCCCATCGCCCTGCGCGACCTCGCAGACACCCCGTGGACCATCGCGCCGCCCCACACCGCCTGCGGCGACGCCGTCCTCCAAGCCTGCCGCGCCGCCGGTTTCACCCCCCAGGTGAGAAACACCTGCACCGACTTCGCCGCCATGATCGCTCTCACCGAGAGCACCGGACACGCCACCCTCATCCCCCGCATGGCCACCGCTCACCTCCCGCCCACACTCACCGCGCGACCGATCACCGACACCACCCTCGCCCGCACCATCGAGATCGCCGTCCGCCACGACACGGCACACGAACCCGCGATCGCCGTCTGCCTCAACACCCTCCGGACGCTCCTGCAGACAGCACCATGAAGACCCGAAGGCCGTCCGGCCCCCAACCACCTCTACCGGCGCCGGAAGGCAGACCGGAAGACGGCATGGCGGCGGCTCGGCATCCGAACACGACCCATCCGAAACACCGGCCAAGATCCCTCGCGACGAACCGGGCCTGCCGGATCAGGCGGGTCACGCACGTGCCTGCCGCGGCCGCACACAGCCGCGTGGCGCGGCCACGAAGGCCCGCAGAGACGGCCGGCGGGCGAGGCCGCCGTGGCCCGGGGCTCCGTCGGACCGAACTCCCCAGCCGGGGTCGACCTGTGCGAGAACTCCGAGCCGGTCCTCAATGACCGCCTCAGGATCGGCCACGGTCACCGGGCGGTCGGCGGCCCAGGTGCTCCATACGGGCGGCCTGCCAGCCCTCGCGCATGCGGGCGACGAGCTCGGCCCACTGGCGCCGGACCTCGTCGTCCGGTGGTCGCAGGCCGCGTTTGATGCGGCCCATTTCGTCCCGCACCTCGCGCCCGACCGCGCAGGAGCCCACCAGGACGAACATCAGGCCGAACAGGGCGGTGAGCATCGCGAACACGGCCCCGACGGCACCGAACCGGGTCGCGTAGGAACTGAACAGGCGGGGCAGGTAGACCGTGGCGGCCACCGAGTAGGCCGCACTCGCGCCGGCCGCGAGGAGCGTGAACGGTGCCAGGTCCCACCGGTCGATCCGCCGTGCGGACAGCAGCCGCCCGCTCCACAGCAGGAAGAGCACGGTGACCGGGACCTGGCAGAGTACGGCGGCCAGGTCCAGGCGCCCACGGCCGAGCAGCGCGTGCAGCCAGCCGACGACGACCAGGTAGGCCGCCAGCGACAGGCTCCACAGCAGCCCGTTCTTGGTGTTGCGCACGCTGAGCGGGGTGAGGTCCCACGCCGTTTCGAACAGCCGCTGCGCGGCGCGGGAGAAGCTCAGCGCGGAGATCAGCAGGAACAGGAGGCCCAGCACGCTGGTGCCGGGGTCGGCGGCCGGGAACGAGAAGAGATGCCTGACCGCCTCGGCACCGCCGCCGGTGAGCCCGTAGCGTTTGACGATGCGGTCCGCCAGGTCGCCCTGCCCGAACCGGTCCAGGAAGGAGGAGAGCAGGATCGCCAGCGGGATCAGTGCGGTGAGTCCGCTGGAGGCCAGGGACATCGCGCGGTCGAAGCCCACCGTCTTCTGGAACCGGTTGACGACGCGCAGCGCGAAGGCCGGGCGCAGCCAGAAGGTCAGCACCCTGATGACGTGTTCGCGGTCGAAGCGTGCCGTGCGGTCCTCCGGGCCTTTCCGAGCCACTGATCCGGTCGAGCGTACGTGGCGGTGACGGCTCACCGCTGCGTGACGCGCGTCGGCTCCGTGGTGTCCGTGTCCTCGTCGAGGTGGGTTCCGCCGGTCGGCGGCGTTCCGGTCGCCACCCGCGTGGCAAGACCCCCGGCTGGCGGAGCAGCGCTCGCCGGCGACCGGCAACCGAGGTGTGCCGGACGCACGGCCCACCACTGCCACGACGGCCGTTGTCCGCTTCTCGATGCCGGCCGGATCAGCCGCCCGGAGAGGGCCGAGCGCCCTCCTCGGAGACCTCTCCGAGTTGCCGGAACGACGTTCGGGCTCAAGGGTGGGACCCGAGCGTCGTGAGTCGGGAGACAGTGATGACCACCGTGGAAGCCGATGAGCACAGGGCCGTCGGCACTGAGGCGAAGACCGCTCCCGCCCACCGCCCACACCAGGCATCGGGCCTGGCGGGGCCTTCGGGACGGCGAACCGTGGCGCGCCGCTCGTTCCAGGTGCTCGGCGGCGTCCTCACCGCAGCGCTGCTGACGGCGTGTTCGAGCAGCGGCAGTGGTGTCCCGGCCGCGGTCGGCTCTGCAGCGCGGTCAGCCGGGATCTCCGCGGCGGGTTCCGCGGCCACCTCCGCGGTCTCGGCCCTGCAGAGCGCCGTGGCCGCCGCGAGTTCGGCGGCGGCCTCCCAACTGGCCGCGGTCAAGAACGGCGTCGATGCCAGGTCCGATGTCTCGGTGGGCGCCGCGGCCACGGACGCCGACGGTCGGGCCACGGCCGTGGTCACCGTCACCAACCACGGTTCCGGCACCGCGGACTACACGGTCGCGGTCAGCTTCCGCGATCCGGGTGGCAACCTCCTCGACGCCGTCGTGGTGTCGGTCGATGCCGTGAACTCCGGTGCGAGCAGGACCGCCACGGCCCGCTCCAACCGCACCCTGTCCGGGAGTGTCTCCGCCGAGATCGCGGCCGCCCTGCGCCACTGACGGGCGCCGGAGCCTCGAACACGAGCCGGCGCATCGCCATCGGGTGAGAGCCGCCGGCGCAGGTCGGGCCCCGCGAAGGCGCCGGTCCCGCCGTCGACCATGCGCAGCAGGCCGCAGGAGTCGTCGCCGTCGGTGATCAGCACTCCACCGATACACCGCGGGCGCATCACGGACTGGTACAGCCCGATGGCCGCGGGCCGAACACCCGTCCTCACGACTTTGCCGGGCAGTTCCGCCCGGCACCCTCCGGGGAGGGACGCCGCCGGGGCAGCCGTGGGGACGCCCACGCGTGACTTGTCCGAGGTGTCACTGACGGCCCCCGGCCGGTGGCTTCGGGGACTGTCCGGAGGTTGTCCCCCCATATCGGAACCGGCCTTTGAGTCTCAAGGCTGGATGGCAAGGGCGAGGAGGGTATCGACCGCGACCTCGAAGGGACGCGTACTCCGTTGCACCTGGGCGAGTAGAAGTCCCCCTTGCAGGGTGGCGAGCATCGTGGTGGCGAGGGCGTCCGGGTCAATGCCGGGTGCGAGCTTCCCCTCGGCATGAAGCGACCTGAGTCCTTCGCTGATGGCGGTTGACCATCGCTCGAATCCGGCGGCGATGAGGGCTCGGGCCTCGGGGTCGCTCTCGGCGAGTTGACCGCCGAGCGAACCGAGTGGGCAGCCGCCCTGTGCCTCTCCATGCTTCACCCCGGCGATCAGCATGTTCCGCCAGGCTGCGACTCCGTCCTCGCTGCCGAGCGCCTGCCGATTGTGATTGACGAGGGTGTCGGCTTGGTAGCCGATGACCGCCTGCAGGAGCTCGTTCTTGTCGGGAAAGTAGTGGTAGAGCTGCGAACCGCTGACCTCCGCTGCCACCTTGACGTCTTCCAAGGTGGTACCCGCGACCCCGCGCTCGTGGATCAAGGCCGCAGCCCCTTCCACGATCCGAGCCCGGACACGTTCACCCTTCGGGGTCAGCCGCGGCCGATCGTTCGTCTTCTTCACCATCCACCCATAGTAGCGATTCTGGGTTTGACAGCCCAGTCCAGCCAGGCCAGACTGAGTTGCACAACCCACTTTAAGCAGGAGGAGGAAGCAACGCATGCCTGCTGACTTGAAGGACAGAACTGCACTGGTCACCGGGTCTACGAGCGGGATCGGCAAGGCGACGGCCATGGCTCTCGCTGCCCGCGGCGCTCATGTCCTGGTTGTCGGACGCAACGCGGAAAGAGCCGAGCGGGTCGTGGCCGAGATCGAAGGCGGCGGAGGTAGAGCGTCGTTCAGGCTCACCACGCTGGGAGACCTGGAATCGGCACAAGACCTGGCGCGATGGGCCACTGAGGCCGGCGATGGTCACGTCGACATTCTCGTCAACAATGCTGGAGTCGCCTTGCTGGGGCCGAGCGACGCTGCGACCGAAACAGAGTTCGACGAGACCTTCGCACTTAACGTCAAGGTTCCGTTTTTCCTCGTCGCGGCCCTGGCACCTGCGATGGCCGAGCGCGGATGGGGCTCGATCGTCAATGTCAGCACGATGGTCGCCAGTTTCGGACAGCCCGGCATGGCGATGTACGGCGCGAGCCGAGCGGCCCTCGAACTCTTGACGAAGGCATGGGCCGCCGAATACGGCCCGCGTGGTGTTCGCGTGAACGCCGTTGCGCCCGGCCCGACGCGCACCCGGATGACCGAAGGTATTCCCGACGAGATGGTGGACCAGCTCGCCGCCCTAGCACCAGCTGGTCGCGTAGCTGAGGCCGAGGAACTTGCCTCCGTGATCGTCTTCCTGGCCAGCGAGGATGCCAGCTTTATCCATGGCGTCACTGTTCCCGTTGATGGGGGCCGAGTATCGACCTGACGCCGGTCGCGGCGTCTGAGTGCCTGACCCCCCTTCGTTTCGGGTGGAACCTGACGTCCAAAGTCAGGGGTGCAGCAGTGGCAGCAGAGCCCTCGACCAAGAACGGATGGCTCGTCAACGGAGCACCGGCCCCGCGACGCAGCAAGAGTCGTCCAACCTGAACAGCCCCACAGAAGATGAGAGGGAATCCCGATGAGCACACTCCCAGGAAAGACCGTGATGATTACGGGCGCCAACGTCGGGATCGGCAAGGACGTGGCCCGCCAACTGGCTCTGCGACCGGAGACGGCCCGCATCTACTTGGCATGCCGCAACCGAGATCGGGCGACAACGGCAAAGGCCGAGCTCGAAGCCGCTACCGGTCGGCGCATCTTTGACATCGTCGTCATGGATGTCGCCGATCCGGGCTCGGTCCGAGCCGGCCTTGCGGCCATCGACGGATCCGTCGACGCGTTGGTCATGAACGCTGGTGTCATTGGCCCGCAGTCGATGGAGTTGACCGCCGACGGGGTCACCAAGGTGTTCGCGACAAATGTTCTCGGCCACGTCGTCCTCCTCGAAGGGCTCTTGGCCGAAGGGCGGCTTGGCGAGGTCGCGGTCCTCGCCGGAAGTGAAGCAGCCAGGGGACTTCCGATGTTGCGGATGAAACGGCCGTCCTTTGCCTCAACCTCTGCCGATGAACTCGCCACCGTCATCGACGGCAGATTCTTCGCCGACGGAAAGACTGACTTCAACCTCGCCTTCGGGCAGGCCAAGTACATCGGGGCCCTATGGATGGCCTACCTGGCCCGCCAACACCCCGACCGCCGCTTCATCACCGTGAGCCCCGGCGCCACCACCGGCACCCAAGCCTCCAACGACATTGCCCTACCGCTGCGTATGGCGGCCAAGTACGTCATGCCCGCCCTAGGGAGTGTTCTGAGTTCGGATCATGATGCGGGTCTCAGGCTGCGGAGCCAGATGACGGCACCGCACAGGTGCAGGCCGGCTTCGTAGCTGGCCGGGGTCTTGTCGTAGCGGGTCGCTAGGCCCCGCCAGTTCTTGATCTTGTTGATGGCGCGCTCGACGGTGTTGCGGTCGCGGTAGAGGTCCGCGTCGTGGCTGACGGGCCGTCCGCCGCTACTGCCCTTCTTCTTGCGGTTGGCGGCCTGGTCGTCCTTCTCCGGGATCACCGCCTTGATGCGGCGTCTGCGCAGGTAGGTGCGGGTACCGCGGGCGGAGTACGCCTTGTCGGCGGAGACCGCGTCGGGGCGGGTGCGGGGCCGGCCGACCGGGCCGCGGACCTTGATCTTGTCCATGACGGCGGCGAACTGCGGATTGTCCGCGCTCTGGCCCGGCGTGACCACGAAGGACAGCGGACGGCAGCGCCGCTCGGCCGCCAGATGGGTCTTCGTGGTCAGCCCGCCCCGCGAACGCCCCAGCGCGGCTGCCTTGAGCCGCGCCCGGCGGCGCCGACGCATGCGGCGCTTTCCTTCCCGCGCGGCCTCGTCCGCAGCACTGCCCTGGTCGGCTACCGGCCCGGTTTGTCCCTTCGCAGGATCCCCTTTTCCTCAGCGACTGCCTTCTCCAACTCCTCCAGCAACTCGGCGTCCACGACCATCCCGGCCGCGTGGTGGTGCGCTCGGGCGACGGTGGAGTCCACGCTGACCAGCGACAAGTCGACCTGGCCGCGCGCGGCGGCCTCAGCGATCATCCCGTCCATCAGGGCCTGGAAGACGCCCTTGAGCGCCCAGGAGTGGAACTGGCCGTAGATCGTGGACCAGTTGCCGTACCGCTCGGGGACGTCCCGCCAGGGACTGCCCACCCGGAACCGCCACATGATCGCATCGAACTGCCGCCGCAGGTCCGGGATCGGCCCTGTCGCCGCCATCGGCAGAAACGGCTCGACCAGCTCCCACTCACCGTCCGTCAGATCTCCGCGTGTCATGGCCTTCTTCTACCAGCAGCAGCACCGCCGAAGCACCCGAATCCACGAACTCATGATCCGAATTCAGAACAGTCCCTAGGGATCTCCCACAAGCTTGAGGTCGGCGCGAAGCGACTGGTCGACGGTGTCACCGACCCGACCCTGTCCAGCGGCGTGTTCTACGCCAGCGCGGCCAACAAGCTGAAGGGCCCCTTGGTCGACCAAGCGGACATCTTCCCTGACCTGGCCAACCCGTCGTTTCAGGACCACGCCAACGAGGCCATCCACCGCTTCATCATCTAGTGCCCCGCCAGGTGGGGGTGGCTTCGCTGGTGGGTCGGCGGGTCATGAGGTTGATCATGGACGCGGCCGAGGGGCCCGGCGCGCGGGTCGCGTGCTGGGTCCCTCGGGGGTGACCCGCTGGGGGTCGCTGGTCGGGTGATCAGTAGTTGTGGTGGACCTGCCAGTAGGCCCAGGCCTGGTTGGGGCTGCCGTAGCGGCTGTTCATGTAGTCGTAGGTCCACTTGATCTGGGTGGAGGCGTTGGTCTGCCAGTCGGCGCCGGCGGAGGCCATCTTGTTGCCCGGCAGGGCCTGGCCCAGGCCGTAGGCGCCCGAGGAGGGGTTGGTGGCGGTGATGTTCCAGCCGCTCTCGTGGGAGACGATCTGGTCGAAGGAGGCCAGCTGGTCGGCGGGGACGATGCTGGCGGCGATCTGCTGCGGGGTGGCGGCAGAGGCGGCGGTGGGGGCCACGGCGGCGCCGATGGCGACGATGCCGGCGGCGGAGGCGAGCAGGGCGGCGGACTTGCGCATGCGGGTGGAGATCACGGGCATGTGGAGTTCGACCTCAGATCACTTGGGCACCTGTCCCGTGGCTCGGCGGACCCGGTGGGGCCCGGCGGGCGGGTGTCGGTGCCGGGGCGGTCGCTCTCACAGTGAGCGACCGCCGGACGGGAGTGCGGCAGCGGATCGAACCGCCGCCGCAGCTGGCGACTCAGCCATTGTTAGCGGGCCGGTCGGCCGGCTCCAAGGGGTGCCCGCTACGACGGTGCGTCGTAGCGGTGCCGGGTGAACGCGCCGGTGGGGCGCGGGCGGCTGGGTGTCGTTCGGGCGGTTAAACCTGGTCGGGCGCGGCTTTTTGGGCGATTTGCAACGTTTTGACCTGCGGAAACGGTGCGGACCAGGCCGCAGGCACGGGAGCGCGGCCATGACGATGTCCGGCCCGGCGGGCCCGGTGGACGGGAGTGGTGAACGGTCTACGAGGAAGGGTAGGAGGTGCCCCCAGCGCGTGAGGACCATCACGGCCCACCCCCGTCCGGCACCCGCCCCAAGGGGACCCAGCTCACATCATGGTGACTGTCGGCAACCGCTCGATGGCGGCGGCCCGTGTCCGGCCGCGGTCCGGTTGGCGATGGACGCGGCTGCCGGCGGCCCGGAGCGGCAGGGCACCGTGGGCGCCGGGACGGGCGCCTTGAACGGCGGCGGGAGTATCGTGGAATTCAGCCTGCAGGGCGAGCGAGGGAGTTCGACCGGATGGTCCTGAGCGATGGGCGGAGGCTCCGCGCGGGACGTTGGTCGACGGTCGGGCTGAGAGGCCGGAAGGTCTGTGAGACCGGAAGGCGACCTCCACCACCTGATCCGGACAATGCCGGCGAAGGGAGCCCACCTTGCAGGTTCTCCTCTGCCCGCACGGTACCGATGCGAGGCGCACGACCATTGACCAGGGCACCGGAGCCACCGCGCGGGCCTGGTGATCGGTAGGGCCACATCCGCTGGAGTGGCGTACCGACGGCTCCTCGGTAATCCGGTTCCGGGGCGGGCCGTGGACGCGACCTGGTGGCCGTGCCCCGCGGCGGCACGCCTGCGGCTGACGCGGCCCGTCGCGGGTCCCAGGCATCCCGGTATCAGCGAGGATGACCGCTGCTGCCTGGTGGAACCGGAAGGAGGCCCGTCGGCTGAACCGGTGCGGGCACGGCGGCACCACCGGCGGTGCCGTGCGGTCGGCCGATGGCCGCTTCGCCGCGCGGGCGGCCGATGATGGGCCGAGACGGCTGCCAGTCGTAGGAGTTCGGGTCGAAGGCGTGGAGCCGGCGACGGAGTCGGCGGGTGGACCAGGGCCAGCAGAAGGTGTTCCGGCCGGGTGTGCCGAAGTAGTAGCCGGAGTCGTCGTCCGCGTACACGGTCGACTTCAGGGCTTCCTGCACGGCGTGGTTGTACGTGTCGGCCACCTCCGGGCGCACATCGAGCGCCGTGTGGTTGCCCGCACGCAGGTGGGTGAGTGCGTCGGTGAGATAGCGCAGTTGAGCCTCCAGGACGGCGGGGACGGCGCTGGTGCCGCTGAGGATGTTCGGCCCGAGGAGGAGGAAGAGATTGGGGTACCCACTGACGCTGGTCCCGAGGTAGGCGTCGCGACCACTGCGCCACGTGTCGGCAAGGCTCCGACCGTTGCTGCCGTACAGGTGTGGGGCGATGGCCAGTTCGCCGATGTGGAAGCCGGTGGCCAGAACGACGATGTCCGCGCCGACCCGTCGAGCGTCCGCGCCCACGACGTCGTTCCCGTCGATGTGGGTGGCCCGGGTGGGGTGCAAGTGAACGTTGGACTGGCTGACAGCCTGGTAGTAGGTGTCGGAGGTCAGCATGCGACGCGCGCCGAGCCGGTGGTCGGGCGTGAGGGCCTGGCGCAGGACGGGGTCGGGGACACAGCGGCGCCGGTACTGGCGCGCCATGGCTTCCAGCGGCGGCAGAAGCCGCGGGTGGCGCATGGCAAAGCCGATGGCCTCCTGAGTCCCTGCGTGTGCGGCGCGGGCGGCGCGGCGCGCTGCGGGCCGGCGCAGCAGGAGCCGGCGCAGGCCTCCCGGGAGGGCGTAGTCCGGCTTGGGGAGCACCCAGGGGGCGGTGCTCTGGAAGATGTCGACGCGGGCGGCGTGGCGCTGGAGGGCGGGCAGGAACTGCACGGTGGAGGCGGCGTTGCCGATGACAGCGATGCGGCGGCCGGACAGGTCCGCGGTGTGGTCCCAGCGGGCGGAGTGGAAGACGGTGCCGGGGAAGTCCGCGAGACCGGTCAACTCGGGGTAACGGGGCCGGTTCCAGGGGCCGGTGGCCATGACGAGGACACGGGCGGCATACCCGCCCGCGGAGGTGGCCAGCAGCCAGCGGCCGCTCGTCCGGTCCCAACGCGCTCCGTGCACTTCGACGTTGTAGCGGACCGACCGGTCGGTGCCGGTCTCGGCGGTGGTGGCGCGGAGGTAGGCGAGGATCTCCGGCTGGGTGGCGAAGGTTCGCTTCCAGGGGCCAGGCGCGAACGAGTACTCGTACAGCAGTGACGGCACGTCACACCCGCACCCCGGGTAGGTGTTGTCGCGCCAAGTGCCGCCGAGCCGGTCGGACTTCTCCAGTACAACGACGTCCTCGAAGCCCGAGCGGCGCAGCGTGACAGCGGCGGCCAGCCCTGACAGGCCTGCGCCGACGACGACCACCTCCGCCTCGTGCCGGAACTCGGGCACAGCAGCGTCGAACACGTCCCTCTCCCCCCGTAGCGATCAGCACACAGAACGTAGCAGTGCCGGGAACCGGACCCGGCCGACTGCCGGTCCCCTCGGGGGTGATTCACCACTACGGGTGAAGAGCGAGAGGCTTGCACGGCGAACTGCCGGCGAACTGCTCGTCGTCGGCGTGCAGGTGGCCGCATCCGGATGCCGAGAATGGTCTGCCACCACGTTCCTGCCGCACACCAGAGGTCAGGTGGAGAACAGCCGCCAGCGTCCCTCGGAGACAATCTCGACGACCCCGTCGCTCACCTTGATGGCGGTGTCGTCGTCGATCGCGTACGCCGGGTTCGAGAGGCCTGCCGCCCAGGTCTCCGCATCGGCCATGGTGTTCTCCGGCAGGGCCGGGTGGTCCAGATGCGGGAAGATCGAGAAGTCGACAACCCCCAGCGTGCCGTCACTCCCGGTGGGCGACTGCCACCCCACGAAGTCCGCCCCGATCCGGGGAGTCATCACCATGCTCCCCGCGCTGAGCCCCACCCAGACCAACTCGCGCAGCGACGGCAGCAGGTCCGCCAGCCCGGACTGCCGCATCCAGTGACACAGGTACAGCGCATCGCCACCGTTCACCAGCAGCACGTCCGCCTCCTGGACCCAGGGCACCCAGCGCTCGGCACCGATGCTGGGCAGCGCCGTGAGCTCCAGCACGCCCAGCGACTTCCACCCCAACTCGCACATCGGGGTGGAGGATTGCCCGGTGATGAAGCGCCAGGCCCCGGCCGGGCTGCCGGCGGGGTGCCCGTAGCCCGCGGTGGGGATGCACAGGGCGTTGGACTCGGCGATCGGTTTGCCCAGGAGATCGACCAACGCGTCATGGATGCTCGCGTTCTTGACGCCCGCGGAAGTGAGAAGAAGCTTCATGGTGCCTCCAAGCTTGACTGCTCCCCCTCCGAAGAGCGGGGATTCCGCCTCGTCCGGGAGAGATCCAACCCGATTCGCCCTACGGCTCCCCGAAGACTCTCACGCACCTCTGACAGCCCGGGCTGCCCGTCACTGCCGGACCGCACGCACCAGCCAGCGGGCACGGCCCCTGACGGCCCGGCGCCGGCCGGAGGGCCCTGGCCAGGAGGCCCCGACCGAGCGTCACCTCGCTACGACGCGGAGCAGCGCAAGCCTCCTCACGGCCTCTCCAGCAGCACCGAGCACCTTTTCGAGCTCCGGCCCGCGCCCCGGGAATCCAGGTCATGACAGCCGGATCATCACCCTCGACCTCGGCGTGCTGATCTACTTCATCCACCACATCGCCACCATGATCCAGCTGCCGCAGGTCATCGCCATGATCGCCGACGACCTGGCCTCGGCCATCGAGGCCCAGAGCGGCACCGACCAGCTCCCGTCGGCGCGCTCCGGCTGCGGTCCCGACACCGACGACCTGCTCCGCCGGATCGGCGACTCGGGGACGGTCATCCCGACCCCGGCCACCGGCTACCTGCAGTTCCTCAAGCACGACGAGCTGGTCCGGCTCGCCACGACGGCGGACGCAGTGCTCCACCTCCCGTACCGACCGGGGCACTTCCTGGTCCAGGGGCAACCGCTGGCCGTGGTCTGGCCGCCCGCCGCCGCGCCCCGCCTGGCCGCCCAACTGTCCGGGTCCAGGTGACCGGCCCCTACCGCGCCCTGACCCAGGACGTCTCCTTCGGCTTCGACCAGCTGGTGGAGATCGCCATCCGCGCCCTGTCCCCCGCCGTCAACGACACGTTCACGGCACTGACCTGCATCGACTGGCTGAGCCACTGCCTGTGCCGGATCACCCACGGCTGGCACCCGCAACGCGTCCACCGCGACGGCTCCGGCCGGATCCGCGTCATCGCCTGTCAGGCGGACTACGACCGCCTGGTCCAACGCGCCTTCGAGAAGATCCGCCAGTGCTCGGCCGGCATGCCGGCCGTGATGATCCGCCAACTGGACGCACTGTGCCGCGTCATGGAGCAGACCACGATCCCCCGCCGCCGCCAGGTCCTGGCCGACCAGGGCGCCATGATCTGGCGCGCCTGCGAGGCGTCCGTACCCGAGCCGGCCGATCGTGAGGACGTCCTGCGCCGCTACACGGCCCTGCTCGCACTCCACCAGGCGTCGGACGTACGGACGGAGGCGGCGTAGGCGCCGAGAGCGCCGCAGGGCGAGAGTGCGCTGCCGTGGGGCGCGCCGGTTCGCTGGCGCGCCTACCCGACGCCGAGTCGGCATCCGACTAGAGTTCGCATACAGCCGATCGTCGCATGTGCGTCACCTCCTGTGCCGGTGGCGGAGCCTCCGTATCCCGTGCACGGCTACTGGAACACACTGCGCTTCCTCCCGGGGCGCTCGTTTCGCACCGCGCCTGCGCCCGCCTCCCCGAAGAAGGATCGCCCCTCTTGCGCACACTCGCCCGTATCAGGTCTGCCGCGACAGCCGCCTCGGCAGCCCTCGTGATCGTCCTCGCCGTCCCCGGGCCGGCTCACGCGGCCACCACGATCACGCAGGACAGCCTCGCACCGACCAGCGCCTCGCCCGGGATCTCCACCACCGCCACCCTGAAGGTGCATTCGACCAGTTGCACCACGGTGCAACAACTCGGGATCGCCGTACGCGACTCGGCCGGGCGCAATTTCGACTTCCCGAACTCGCTCAGCAACGTGACCATCTGCCCGTCCGGGTTCACGTACACCTCGGGCGCACGCACCTTCCTCGCCGGCACCTACACGGAGTTCGGCTACTACCTGGACAGCACCGGCTACCACAACCTGTCCTCGCAGTCCCTGACGGTGGCTCCGCCATCGGGGGCTCCC
This sequence comes from Kitasatospora sp. NBC_01250, assembly GCF_036226465.1. Classification (NCBI taxonomy): domain Bacteria; kingdom Bacillati; phylum Actinomycetota; class Actinomycetes; order Kitasatosporales; family Streptomycetaceae; genus Kitasatospora; species Kitasatospora sp. NBC_01250. The sequence continues at coordinate 197,870 of NZ_CP108476.1, forward strand.
TCGAACCCGGCCCAGGGAAAGACCCTCACCTTCGACGAGGAGTTCAACCAGCCCATCGCCTACGGAACACGCTGGATCCGCACCACCACCAGCGCCTACCAGTACGGGAACCACAACCCGAACGACGACAAACTCGACTGGCTGCAGCAGTCCGCGGTGAACGTCGCAGGCGGGGTCGCCACCTTCACCGCCCAGCCCGGCTCCCACACCCTGGAGAACGGCAAGCGGGCGTGGGACACCGGGCTGCTCACCACCGAGGGCTCGTCCGAGGGATTCCAGGTCCGGACGAACGACTACATCGAGACCCGGGTCCAGATGCCCTCCGGCCTGGGCGCCTGGCCCGCGCTGTGGAGCTGGCGCAACGGGGACACCGAGGTCGACAAGTACGAGTACCACCCCGACAACCCCAACCTGCTGGAACTGACCAACCACATCAAGAACTCCCAGGACTACTACACCGACGCCGCCGGGGTCGCCCCCGGCGACTGGGTGGTGATCGGGCTGGTCTACGGCGCGAGCTCGGTCGACTGGTACGTGAACGGCGTCAAGGTCTTCTCCGACAACACCGGCGTAGGCACGTCGTTCTCCGCCTACCTCATCCTGAACCTGTCGGTGGACGCCGGGACCTACCACCCCGCGCCGCAGAACACCACACCGATCACATCGGCCGCCGACTACGTGCGCGTGTACCGCTGAGCGCACCCCCTCAAGGCGGCGGGCCCGGTACTGCCCGCAGCAGCACGCACACACCCCCAGCTGAAATCTCCGACAGGAAGGTGATGTCCATGACCCGCGCTCCACACCCGCGCCGACAGCCGGCACTGTGGGCGGTCGCCGCCGCATGCGCGGTCGGCGCAACACCGGCCCTGGCCGCCACACCCTCCAACTCGCACTACTCCGTGGTCAGCGTCACCGCCCCACCCACTTCCCCGGGCGGGACGACGACCGTCAACGTCCTCGTCGTCAACAACGGCCCCGACACCAGCGCATCGCCCCACAGCGTGCGGATCACCCTGCCCGGCGGCGCCACCACCCCAGGCGCAACCTTCCCCTCGACCTGCACGACCAGCGCCCAGGGCACCGTCGTCACCTGCACATTCCCCCCAGGCCTGCGCGCGTTGCGAACGGCCACCGTCCTGCTTCCGGTGCGGATCGCGACGACGGCCGCCCCGCACAGCCAGCTGACCGGCGGCTGGGTCCACCTCAGCAGCGCCGACGACGCCATCAGCCCTCTGCGCGACGTGGAATTCGACATCGTCACCCCGTGACACCAGATCCCCCACAGGAATCCCACCGCACCGGACACGCGCACCGGGCACCAGCACCCGCTGCGAAGACCAACGTTCGCGGCCGCGGGCACGAACCACCCATACATCGGATGTGTCGGACAAGAGCCCCAGGGATACCCCAGGGAATCCGGCGCCTGTCCGCCCCGAAGGCGGATAACATGGGACCTCTTACGAGGTGGTCTAGTCTGCGGGCAGCGGAAGGGACCATATGACGTTGGAGGGTGGGGCCAGTGCCGGTCACTGACGAGGCGATCGAGAAGATCAAAGCGATGATCGTCGGCGGCGAGCTGTACCCCGGGGCCCGCCTGCCGAAGGAGGCCGACCTCGCCGAGCGGCTGGGTCTGTCCCGCAACTCGCTGCGCGAGGCGGTCAAGGCGCTCTCGCTGATCCGGGTGCTCGACGTGCGCCAGGGCGACGGCACCTACGTCACCAGCCTGGAACCCCACCTGCTTCTGGACGCGCTCGGCTTCGTGGTCGACTTCCACCAGGACGACACGGTGCTGGAATTCCTGGAGGTGCGCCGCATCCTGGAACCGGCCGCCGCCGCGATGGCCGCCACGGCGATGTCCGAGGAGGCCGTCGCCGAGCTGGCCCAGGTCCTGGAGCGCCTGCCCGCCGAGCCCTCGCTCGAGGAGTTGATCGCCAACGACCTGGAGTTCCACCGCCGGATCGCGGCCGGCGCCGGGAACACCGTGCTCTGCTCGCTGATCGAGGGCATCTCCGGTCCCACGGCCCGGGCCCGCGTCTGGCGCGGCATCACCGAGGAGGGCGCGGTCACCCGCACCACCGAGGAGCACCGCGCGATCTACACCGCGATCGCCGCCCGCCAGCCCGAGGTCGCCCGCTCCTGGGCGACGGTGCACGTCGCGGGAGTGGAGCAGTGGCTGCGGAACGCCCTGGAGTAGGAGGGGACCGCCAGTGGCGGCAGCACTGCCCCCACTCCCCCGTCAGTGCCCGGCGAGCCGGTAGACCCGGATCGCGTTGCCCGCGAAGAGGGCTTGCCGCTCGCCGGGGGCGAGGCCGGCGGTGAGCTCCTCGGTGACGGCCAGCACCCGGCTGTAGGGCGCCTCCAAGGTGGAGACCGGCCAGTCGGAGCCGTACAGCAGGCGCTGCGGGCCGAAGGCCTCGACGGCGGTGTCGACGGCGGGCCGCAGGTCGTCGAGGGTCCAGCCGCCGCGGGTGGCCTCGGTGAGCAGGCCGGAGAGCTTGGCGACCGTGTTGGGCAGGGCGGCGAAGTCGCGCAGCCGGGTGGCCCAGGCTCCCAGGGCTCCGCTGGCGATCGGCGGTTTGCCCAGATGGTCGAGGACGAAGGTGAGTCCGGGCAGGGCGGCCGCGGCGGCGGTGGCGGCCCGCAGTTGCTCCGGCGTGACGACCAGGTCGTAGGCGAGCCCGGCGGCGGCGACGGCGAGCAGACCGCGCCGGACCTCGGGGCGCAGCAGCCAGTTCGGGTCCGGCTCCTCCTGTACTTGGTGACGGATACTCACCAGTCGCTCCCCACCGGGAAGTTCATGCAGCTCGGCGAGCCTGTCCGCGATGTCGGGGGCGGTCAGCTCCGTCCAGCCCACCACGCCCGCCACCAGCGCGTCCTCGGCGGCCAGTCTGAGCAGTTCGGGTGTCTCCTCGGGTACGCAGACGGTCTGCACGACCACGGCCGCACTCACCCCGGCCGCGCGGGCCTCGGGTGCCAGGTCGGCGAGGGAGAAGGAGCGCGCCAGCGGGGCCAGCGCCGGGCCCGAGATCCATGGCTGCGGACGGACTGCCAGGTCCCAGACGTGGTGGTGCGAGTCAACGATCTTGTGGTGCGTCACAGGTTCCACACCACCGGGAGTCCGGCCGAGGCGCCCTCGGCGGAGTAGTCGTGCACCACGTCCAGCAGGTCGCCCATCCGGGCCTGCCACGCGATGTTGACCGGCAGCTGCTCCAACTGCGCCAGCAGTCGGCCGTAGTCCTCGCAGTCCAGCAGGTGGAACAGCTCGGTGCCGCTGCGCCAGATGGTCCACGAGGAGACCCCGGCGGCCCGGATGGCGATGGCGAGTTCGGCGGGGACGGCGCGGTGAGCGGCCTCGTACTCCTCGATCCGGTCGGGGCGGACGCGGGTGTGCAGGGCGATTCTCATGACTGCTCCACCGACTGCTCCACGATGACGACGTCCAGGGTGCGCGGGCCGTGCACACCTTCGACGCGGTCGAGTTCGATGTCGCTGGTGGCCGACGGTCCGGAGATGAAGGTGAGGGGTCGGGCGGGGTCGAGCCGGGCGAGCGCGTCGGGCAGGTCGTCGGCGATCTGCTCGGCGCGGATCACGCACAGGTGGTAGTCGGGCACCAGGCTCAGCGCCCGCCGGCCCTGGCCGGGGCCCGCGTCCAGCACGATCGTGCCGGTCACCGCGATGCCGACGGCCGCCAGGGTCACCGAGCCGTCCAGCGCGTCCAGTTCCGGCACCGTCAGGGGTTCCGGCTGCCACTGCCGGCTCCCGCTCGGCAGCAGCTCGGCGGGGAACCCGGATGGCAGTGCCAGCCGGCTGACGCCGCGCTCGGTCAGCGCCCGGGCGATCACCGCGGGCACGTCCTCGGGGGCGGCCCGGTGAACGGTGGCCCGGTAGTCGGCGACCCGCTCGGCGAAGAGCTCCACCGGGTCCTGCCCCGGCTCCAGGTGGCTGCGCCGGTACGCACGTTCCACCGCGACGTGCTCAGGTCCCTCCTCGGCGGGGACGTCGGCCAGCGCGCCCCGGATCCGGGCCAGGACGGTCTCACGGCTGCTCACGGCGTTCCCTCTCGGTTCTTGCGCCACCAGGTCCGGAACGACTCGGCCGGGGGCGCGGGGCTGTCGCGGGTGTCGGACCAGCCGTGCAGCGGTCCGGGCAGCCGGCCGATCCTGCCCTCGCGGGCCAGCACCCGCCCGCCGAGCGAGGCCGCCTTCTGCGCGGCGGAGAGCAGCCGGGGTGAGTCCAGCACGGTGGCGGCGGCCTTCATCGCGAGGGCTTCCGGGCTCAGCGCGTGGCGCTTGGCCTCGACCACCTCGGCTCTCAGGTGGGCCAGCACCTCGGGGATGTCGATCTTCACGGGGCAGGCGTCGTAGCAGGCCCCGCAGAGGGTGGAGGCGAACGGCAGTGAGGCGGCCTGCTCGACTCCTACCAGCTGCGGGGTGAGCACCGCGCCGATCGGCCCCGGGTAGACCGAGCCGTAGGCGTGGCCACCGGTGCGCTCGAAGACGGGGCAGACGTTCAGGCAGGCGGAGCAGCGGATGCAGGCCAGCACCTGCCGTCCGACGGTGTCGGCCAGGGTGTCGGTGCGTCCGTTGTCCAGCAGCACCAGGTGGAACTGCGACGGGCCGTCGCCTTCGGTCACCCCGGTCCAGGTCGAGGTGTACGGGTTCATCCGCTCGCCGGTGGAGGAACGCGGCAGCAGCTGCAGGAAGACCTCCAGGTCCGACCAGGTGGGGACGACCTTCTCGATGCCCATCACGGTGATCAGCGTCTCGGGCAGGCTCAGGCACATCCGCCCGTTCCCCTCCGACTCCACCACCGTGACCGTACCGGTGTCGGCCACCGCGAAGTTGGCGCCCGAGACGGCGACCTTGGCGGCCAGGAACTTCTTGCGCAGGTGGCGCCGGGCCGCCTCGGCGAGTTCGCGGGGATCGTCGCTCAGGCCCTCGGGGGCCGGCTCGCCCCAGTGCGCCATCTCGGCGGCGAACAGGTCGCGGATCTCGGTGCGGTTCTTGTGGATCGCCGGTACCAGGATGTGCGAGGGGCGGTCCTCGCCCAACTGCACGATCAGTTCGGCCAGATCGGTCTCGTAGGCGGTGATCCCTTCGCGCGCGAGCGCCTCGTTGAGGCCGATCTCCTGGGTGGCCATCGACTTGATCTTGACCACCTCGCGCTCTCCGGTGGCCTGAATGAGAGCGGCGACGATCCGGTTGGCCTCGGCGGCGTCGCCCGCCCAGTGCACGGATCCGCCGGCGGCGATGACCGCCTCCTCCAGCTGCAGCAGGTACCGGTCGAGGTGACGGGCCGTGCGGCGCTTGATCGCCTCGGCCGCGGTGCGCAGCTCCTCCCAGTCGTCGAGTTCCGCGGCGACGGCCAGGCGCTTGTCGCGGATGGTGGTGGTGGCGCGCCGCAGGTTGGTACGCAGCTGCTGGTCGGCGAGCGCGGTGCGGGCCGCCTCGGGAAAGGACGGCGAGCCGAGCCAGACCACACCGCGGTCGCTCATCGCTCCTCCCCTTCGGCGCCGGCCAGGATCTCGGCCAGGTGCATGGTCCGCACGCCGCTGCCCTGGCGGGAGAGGCCGCCGCCGATGTGCATCAGACAGGAGTTGTCGGCGGCGCAGAGCACCTCGGCACCGCTCGCCAGCACCCCGGCCGCCTTGTCGGCGAGCATCGCGCTGGAGGTGTCGGCGTTCTTCACCGCGAAGGTGCCGCCGAAGCCGCAGCAGGAGTCGGCGCTGGGCAGTTCCACCAGGTCGAGGTCCTGGACCGCACGCAGCAGCCGCAGCGGCCGGTCGCCCAGGCGCAGGCCGCGCAGCGAGTGGCAGGTGGGGTGGTAGGCGACCTTGTGCGGGAACCGGGCGCCGACCTCGGTGACCTCGAGGACGTCGGTCAGGAACTCGGTGAACTCGTAGACCCTTGGGACGAGTTCGGCGACCTGCTGCTGCAGGGAGGCGGACCCGTACCGCTCGGCGAGCACCGGGTGGTTCTCCCGTACCATGCCGGCGCAGGAGGCCGAGGGGGTGACCACCGCGTCGTAGCCGGCGAAGGCGCGGGCGAGCCGGGTGACCAGCGGGACGGCGTCCGGCCGGTAGCCGGTGTTGAAGTGCATCTGACCGCAGCAGGTCTGCTCCTGCGGGAAGTCCACGGTGTGGCCCAGGCGTTCCAGCACGGTCAGGACCGCCCGGCCGGTGCCGGGGTAGAGGGTGTCGTTGAAGCAGGTGATGAACAGGGCGATGCGCACTCAGCTCGCCTCCTCGGGCATCGGTACACCGGGGGCCAGCAGGCCGTGCGCCTTCAGGTCCTGCCAGAGCGCTGCCGGCACGGTGAGCCGCAGCATGGCGGCGGCGTCGCTCACCTCTGCCGCGCTGCGGACGCCGACCAGCACGCCGGCGACCGCCGGGTGCCCGAAGGGGAAGCGCAGCGCGGCGGCGCGTAGCGGCACGCCGTGCCGCTCGCAGACGGCTTTGAAGCCCAGCGCCCGGGCCAGGACCTCCGGCGGAGCGGCGGTGTAGTCGAAGGTGGCACCGGGCCTGGGGTCCGCGAGCAGGCCGGAGTTGAAGACCCCGCCGACCACCACCGCCACCCGGTGCTCGGCGGCCAGCGGCAGCAGTTCGGCCAGTCCGCTCTGGTCCAGCAGGGTGTAGCGGCCGGCCAGCAGGACGGCGTCGATGTCGGTCTCGCGGACGAACCGGGCAGGGACGGCGGCCTGGTTCATGCCGACACCGATCGCGCCGACGACGCCTTCGGCACGTAGCCGCTCCAGCTCGGGGTAGGCATCGGTCAGGGCCTGCTCGACGTGGTCGTCCGGGTCGTGCAGGTAGACGAGGTCGATCCGGTCCAGGCCCAGGCGCTGCAGGCTGGCCTCGATCGAGCGGCGCACCCCGTCGGCGCTGAAGTCCCAGACCCGCCGGTGGGTCGCCGGCACGGCGAAGCCGTCGGCCAGGTCGTCCCCGGCCGGGGCGGGCAGCGGTTCCAGCAGTCGGCCGACCTTGGTGGAGATGGTGAACTCCGAGCGCGGCCGCCCGCGCAGCGCCGCTCCCAGCCGGCGCTCCGACAGGCCCAGCCCGTAGTGCGGTGCGGTGTCGAAGTACCGCACGCCCACCTCCCAAGCGGCCTGCAGCGCCTGTTCCGCCTGGGCGTCGGTGACCGGCGTGAACAGGTTGCCGATCGCGGCGGCGCCGAAGGCGAACGGGCCGACGTCGACCCGGCTGGATCCGAGCTTCATCGCGGCGGCTCCGGTCGCAGCCGCAGGCCGGCCATCCCGCCGTCCACCGCGAGCGCCGTTCCGGTGACGCTGCCGGCGGCCGGGGAGGCCAGGTAGGCGATCGCGGCGGCCACCTCCGGCGCGCTGACCAGCCGACCGGTGGGCTGACGGCCGTTCAGTGCGGCCCGCTCGGCTGCCGGGTCGGGCGCCGCGTCCAGCAGCCGGCCGACCCAGGGCGTGTCCACCGTACCGGGGTTGACGCAGTTCACCCGGATTCCCTCGCGCACGTGGTCGGCCGCCATCGCCAGGGTCAGCGAGAGGACGGCGCCCTTGCTCGCCGAGTACAGCGCGCGCTGCGGCAGACCGGCGGTGGCGGCGATCGAACAGGTGTTGACGATGGCCGCGTTGGCGGAGCGGCGCAGGTGCGGGAGGGCGGCGCGGGTGGTGCGGACCAGGCCGACCACGTTGATGTCCAGCACCTGGTGCCACTGCTCGTCCGGGTTGTCCGCCACGGTGCCGGCCGCGCCGATCCCCGCGTTGTTGACCAGGATGTCCAGGCCGCCCAGCGCGTCGACGGCCGCCTCGACGGCCGCGCGCACCGACGCGTCGTCACCGAGGTCGGCGGTGAAGCCGAGCAGCGGCGGCCGGGCGCCGCGCGGGTCGAGGTCGAGCACCGCCACCCGTGCGCCGCGCTCGCTCAGCAGCCGGGCCGTGGCCAGTCCGATGCCGGAGGCGCCGCCGGTGATCAGGGCGCGCAGACCTAACAGATCGTTCGTCATGCGCTGAGCTCCGTCTCGGTGAGCCGGTCGGCGGCCCAGAAGACGCCGTCGCGGTAGGTGTAGGTGTCGATGCTGGCCTGGTGCATGGTGGCGGAGAAACCGGGGGCGGTGGGCGCCTGGTAGTGGCCGTCGTGGATCACCACGGGGTCCACGAAGTGCTGGTGGAGATGGTCGACGTACTCGATGACGCGGTTCTCGGTGGTGCCGCAGAGCGCGACGTAGTCGAACATCGACAGGTGCTGGACCAGTTCGCACAGGCCCACGCCGCCGGCGTGCGGGCAGACGGGAACGCCGAACTTGGCGGCCAGCAGCAGGATGGCGAGGTTCTCGTTCACGCCGCCGACCCGGGCGGCATCCAGCTGGAGGACGTCGATGGCTCCGGCCTGGAGCAGCTGTTTGAAGACGACCCGGTTCTGGACGTGTTCGCCGGTGGCGACCTTGACCGGCTGGACGCCGCGACGGACGGCGGCGTGGCCGAGCACGTCGTCGGGGCTGGTGGGCTCCTCGATCCAGTACGGGTCGAACCCGGCCAGCGCGTTGGTCCACTCGATGGCCTGGGCGACGTTCCAGCGCTGGTTGGCGTCGATCGCCATCCGGATGTCCGGGCCGATCGCCGCGCGGGCGGTGCGGCAGCGGCGGATGTCGTCGGCCAGGTCGGCGCCGACCTTGAGCTTGATCTGGGTGAAGCCGGCGGCCACGGCCTCCTTGGCCAGGTGGGTCAGCTTCTCGTCGCTGTAGCCGAGCCAGCCGGGGGAGGTGGTGTAGCCGGGGTAGCCGCGCCGGCGCAGCTCGGCCTCGCGGTCGTCGGCGCCCTGCTTGCCCCGGCGCAGCAGATCCAGCGCCTCCTCGGGGGTCAGGGCGTCGCTGATGTAGCGGAAGTCGACCTGGGAGACCAGCCAGGCGGGGTCGGCGTCCGCGAGCAGCTGCCACAGCGGCTTTCCCTCGCATTTGGCCGCCAGATCCCACACGGCGTTGACGACGGCGCCGATCGCCATGTGCATCACGCCCTTCTCGGGCCCCAGCCAGCGCAGTTGGCTGTCGCCGATCAGGTCGCGGCTGAGCGATCCGGGGTCCGCGCACAGCTCGGCGACCGGACGTCCGACGATGTGCTCGCGCAGAGCGTCGATCGCGGCCACCTGGACGTCGTTGCCCCGGCCGATGGTGAAGGTGAAGCCGTGGCCCTCGTGGCCGCCCGCGGAGGTGCGCAGGACGACGTAGGCGGCGGAGTAGTCGGGGTCCGGGTTCATCGCGTCGGACCCGTCCAGCTCGCGCGAGGTGGGAAAACGGATGTCGTAGGTGTCGACGGCGGTGATCCGTGCGGTGTGGGCGGACAACTCGGTGCCTCTCAGGCGTTGGCGAAGGTCTGGCACTGGGTACCGAGAGCGTCGATGGACAGCTCGACGGTGTCGCCGTCGCGCAGGTACGGGGTGCCGGGCAGGCCCAGCGCGACTCCGGCCGGGGTGCCGGTGTTGATGACGTCGCCCGGGTTCAGCACCATGTACTGGCTCAGGTACCACACCAGGTAGGTGACGTCGAAGATCATGTTCTTGGTGTTGCCGTCCTGGCGTGCGGTGCCGTTGACGGCCAGGCGCAGGCCCAGCAGCTGCGGGTCGCCGGCCTCGTCGGGGGTGACCAGCCAGGGGCCCAGCGGGTTGAAGGTCTCGCAGGACTTGCCGAGATCCCACTGGGCGGAGAATTCGAGCTGGAACTCCCGCTCGGAGACGTCGTTGCTGATCGCGTAGCCGGCGATCACACCGGCTGCGTCGGCGGGGGATCCGAGGTATCGGGCCTTGCGGCCGATCACCACGGCGAGCTCCACCTCCCAGTCCGTCTTCACCGAGTTCCGGGGGATCAGCACCCGGTCGTAGGGGCCGACCACGGTGGCCGGGTCCTTCATGAAGACCACCGGGCGCGGCGGGATCGCGGCGCCGGTCTCCTCGGCGTGGTCGCGGTAGTTGAGCCCGACGCAGACCACCTTGCCCGGGCGGGCGACCGGGGCGCCGACGCGCAGCCCGGCCGGATCGAGCAGCGGCAGTGCCTCCTCGGCCAGCGCGCGCCGGACCCGCTCGATCCCGCCCGAAGCGAGGAACGCCCCGTCGATGTCGCCGGTCAGGCCCGACAGCGCGAACGTCCGGCCGTCCCCGGTCCGGACCGCAGGAGCCTCCGCTCCCGGATTTCCGAGCCGCAGCAGCCTCATCTCTCGTCTCCCGTCGTTCTGGAGGTGGGAACCTCCGCCATCGAGCGCAACCGAATACATCGGATCTCTGTGCTGCCGTCAGACCATACGAGCAGAGAGCCCGGGACTGCAAGAAGTCCTCCGATGACTCTTCTCGACTGAGCACGGCGTTCGACAACACCGCACCCCAGGTAGGACATTCGCATCTCACGGCACATGCTGGAAGCCTGGACATAACGGTTGAGAATCGTCAGAGGCCTTCTCTTGCCAGCCAGGTTGTCGGCTCATAGGGTCCTCGGTACCGTGATCCATCCGATGACTGCGGGAGACGCACACCGTCGCCCCAGCGGAGCGCCGCAGATCGACACCAGCCGCCCCTCTCGGAAGAGGGCCGAGGGGGGCGGTCACGTGTCGAACTCCGGAAACAAGCTCACCACAACGGCCGCCGGTTCCCGCGGTCTCGCACAACACCAGTCCCCACCCTGCCCCTTCGGGCACCCGGCATCCCAGCCAAGGAGATCAGCACCATGAAGCCTCGCGTCCCCACCAGAATCGCGGCGACCGCCGCCACCCTCGTCGTGCTGGCGGGGTTCGCCACGGCCTGCAACCGGAGCAGCAGCAGCGCCGCCGGCGGCAAACCGGCGATCGGGATCGACCTGCCGCGGGCCGACTCCGACTTCTGGAACTCCTACGCGCAGTACATCAAGTCCGACGTGTCCGACCAGGGCCTGCACGCGCTGCCGGTCAGCAACTCGCAGAACGACGTCACCAAGCTGGTCTCCAACGTTCAGGTGTTCGAGAGCACCGGCGCCAAGGCCGTGGTGATGGCCCCGCAGGACACCGGCGCGATCACCTCCACGCTGGACGCGCTCGCCGCCAAGAAGATCCCCGTGGTCAGCGTCGACACCCGCCCCGACAAGGGGCAGGTGTACATGGTGGTCCGCGCGGACAACAAGGCGTACGGCACCAAGGCCTGCGAGTTCCTGGGCAAGCAGCTCGGCGGTAAGGGCAAGGTCGCCGAACTCCAGGGCGCACTCGACTCGATCAACGGCCGCGACCGCTCGGAGGCCTTCGCCGCCTGCATGAAGAGCGAGTTCCCCGGCATCCAGGTGATCGAGCTGGCCACCGACTGGAAGGGCGACGTGGCCTCCGCCAAGCTGCAGTCCACGCTGGCCGCCAACCCCGACCTGAACGGCATCTACATGCAGGCCGGCGGCGTCTTCCTGCAGCCCACCCTCGCACTGCTGCAGCAGAAGGGCCTGCTCAAGCCGGTCGGGCAGCCCGGCCACATCGCGATCGTCTCCAACGACGGCATCCCGCAGGAGTTCGACGCGATCCGCAAGGGCCAGATCGACGCCACGATCTCCCAGCCGGCCGACCTGTACGCCAAGTACGCGCTCTTCTACGCCGAGGCCGCCGCCGAGGGCAAGACCTTCCAGGCCGGCCCCACCGACCACCAGTCCACCATCATCACGCTGCCCAACGGACTGGAGGACCAACTGCCCGCCCCGCTGATCACCAAGGACAACGTGGACGACAAGACCCTCTGGGCCAACAACATCGCTAAGTAGCCCGACCAGGTCATCCCATGCCCCCGGGTGCGGCGGCACCCGACCACCCTCGAAGCCGCCGCCCTCGGGTCTTCTGCGGAAAGGACATCCCCGCCATGGCGGACTCCAGCCCCATCCGGGGCCCCGTTGTCGAGGCCGACGGGATCAGCAAGCGCTTCGGCGCCACCGTCGCGCTGCGCGACGCCCGCATCTCGGTCGCCCCCGGCGAGTCGCACGCCCTGGTGGGTCGCAACGGCGCAGGCAAATCCACTCTCGTCTCCATCCTCACCGGACTGCAGAACGCCGACACCGGCACCCTGCGCTTCAACGGCGACCCGGCCCCGGCCCCCGGGGACACCGACGCCTGGCGCTCCCGGGTCGCCTGCGTCTACCAGCGCTCCACGGTCATCGGGGCACTCACCGTCGCGGAGAACCTGTTCCTGAACAGGCACGGCCTCGACCGGCACGGTGCGCGGGCGCTGCGTCCGATCAGCTGGCGGCAGCTGCGCCTACGTGCCGCCGAACTGCTCGCCGAGTACGGCGTGGACGTCGACCCGAGCACTCGCGCCGAGGAACTCACCGTCGAACAGCGCCAGTTCGTGGAGATCGCCCGGGCACTCTCGTTCGGCGCCCGGTTCATCATCCTGGATGAGCCGACCGCCAGGCTGGACGCCCGCGGCATCGAGCGGCTCTTCGCCAAGCTGCGCGAACTCCAGTGCCAGGGCGTGGCGTTCCTCTTCATCTCGCACCACCTCCAGGAGGTCTACGATCTCTGCGACACCGTCACCGTCTACCGCGACGCGCGGCACATCCTCACCGCCCCGGTCGCCGGACTCGACCAGCACGAGCTGGTCGAGGCGATGACCGGTGAGGCCTCGCGGGGCGCAGAGCCGTCCTGGTCGGCCACCGCAGGAACCCGCGCCGCGGGCGACGTGCTGCTCAAGGTCACGGACCTCGACCTGCCCGGGGCCTACCAGGGGATCTCGCTGACCGCCCGGGCCGGCGAAGTCGTCGGCCTCGCCGGGGCCGCGGCCAGCGGCAACGTCCAACTCGGCGAGACCCTGGCCGGACTGCACCGTCCCAAGGCCGGGACCATCACGGTCGCCGACCGCCCGGTACGCCCGGGCCGGGTGCCGGCGGCGCTGGCCGCGGGGATCGGGTTCGTCCCCGAGGACCGGCACCTCCAGGGCCTGGTCCCGCAGCGCAGCGTCGCCGAGAACGCCACCCTGACGGTGACCGACCAGTTGGGCCCGTTCGGCACCGTACTGCCCTCCCGCATCCGGGAGTTCGCCCAGCGCATGATCACCGATCTGGACATCAAGACCCCCGGACCGGCGACGCCAGTCTCCGCCCTGTCCGGCGGCAACCAGCAGAAGGTGGTGATCGCCCGGGCGCTGGCCACCCAGCCGCACGTGCTGGTCGCGATCCGCCCCACCAACGGCGTGGACATCAAGTCCAAGGACTCCTTGCTCGGCACCATCCGGGAGGTCGCCGACAGCGGCCGGAGCGCCGTCATCGTCTCCGACGAACTCGACGACCTGCGGGCCTGCGACCGGGTCGTGGCCATGTTCCACGGCCGCGTCGTCGCGCAGTTCCCCTCGGGTTGGAGTGACGAACAGCTGGTCGCAGCCATGGAGGGCATGGCCGGCACGACTGACACGAAGGAAGACCATGGCCCCCACCACTGAGCTCGCCGCACCCCCGGCCGCCGCCACCGCGGCGGGCCGCCGCTTCGACCTCGCCCGCTACCGCGACCTGTCGCTGCTGCCGGTCCTGCTGGTCCTCGGCGTGATCGGCTTCGCCGTCTCACCGGCCTTCCTGACCAGCGACAACCTGCTCGGTGTCGGCCAACAGGCCACCGAGCTCAGCCTGCTGGTCCTGGGCGAGGCCCTGATCCTGATCAGCGGCCGGATGGACCTCTCGCTGGAGTCCACCATCGGTGTCGCCCCCGTGATCGCGGTCTGGCTGGTCCTGCCCGACCACGGCGCCCGATTCAACGGCATCGGCCTCTTCCCGGGCTGGACCGCGATCCCGCTCTGCCTGGCGGTCGGCGCGCTGATCGGCGCGATCAACGGCTTCCTCATCCTCAAACTGCGGCTCAACGGATTCATCGTCACCCTCGGCGCGCTCACCCTGCTGCGCGGACTCCAAGTAGCCATCTCCCAGGGCCAGTCCATCGTCAACCTGCCCGGCTCCTTCAGCTACCTCGGCAGCGCCTCCTGGTTCGGCGCACCCGCCGCGATCTGGATCTGCGCGCTCCTGTACGCCGTCGGCGGCGCGGCGCTGGCCTGGCTGCGGCACGGCCGGGCGCTGTACGCGATCGGCGGCAACGCCGAGGCGGCGCGGGCCGCCGGGATCCGGGTCGACCGGATCACCTGGACCGTGCTGATCCTCGGCGGCGTGCTGGCCGCCTTCGCCGGCATCCTCTACACCGGCCACTACGGCTCCATCTCCGCCGACCAGGGCAACGGCTGGATCTTCCAGGTCTTCGCCGCCACCGTCATCGGCGGGGTCAGCCTCAACGGCGGCCGCGGTACCCTCTTCGGCGCCCTCACCGGCGTGCTGACCCTGCAACTGGTGGTCAACGTGATGACGTTGGCAGGCGTACCGCCGCTGTGGAACCAGTTCCTCAACGGCGCGATCATCATCGTCGCCCTGATCATCTCCCGCTTCGCCTCCGGCGAGAAGCAGGAGTGACGAAGGGTCAGGCACGATAGCCGCCACCGCGGCGCTGTCGCACAGGTCGGGCACCCGGTCGCGCCGCTTCGAGAACCCGCACGAACCCACTGAGGCCCGCTGAGGCCCTCCGGGGATCCGTCGTGGAGGGAGAGGCCCCTCGAAGTCCGATCCACCACGGAGGTGCGAGCAGCATGGCGGTGACCGACCAGGCCATCGAGCGGATCAAGGAGATGATCGTCTCCGGCCTCCTGCCACCAGGCACGCGGCTGCCCAACGAGGCCGACCTCTCCGAGCAGCTCGGACTGTCCCGCAGCTCGCTGCGCGAGGCCGTCCGAGCCCTCACCGCCATGCGGATCCTGGTCGCCAGGCAGGGCGACGGCACCTATGTCTCCGGCCTGGAACCACACCTCCTGCTGGAGGCGATGACCTTCGCCGCCGACGTCTCCCACGGCCACAGTGCCCGCCAACTCCTGCAGGTCAGAAGCCTGCTGGAACCGCCGGCCGCCGCCCTCGCCGCCGGCCGGCTGACCGGGGAGCAGCTCGAAGCGCTGCGGAGCATCCTCGACCGGTGCGCCGGCGATGTCGAGATCGAGGAGTTCGTCGAGCTCGACATCGAGTTCCACCGCACCATCGCCGACTCGGTCGGCAACCCGGTCCTCTCCACCCTGCTGGGCATCCTCTCCACCCACACCCAGCGGCTGCGCATCGTCCGCGGCACCAGTCACTCGACCGCCCGTGCGCAGGCACATCGCGAGCACGAGGCCATCTGGCGAGCCCTGGCCGCCCGCGATGCGGGGCTCGCGGCCGCCGCCAGCGCGGTCCACGTCGCCGCGGTGGAGGAGTGGCTGGCCGCCGGGACCACCATCGGCTCCGTCGCCCTGGACACGCTCACCCCCTGGCCACCTGCCAGGGCCTCGGCCCCGCCCCTGTCCGCCACACGGCGGGATAACCCCATCTCCAGAACGGTCTGACAAGTGAAGTCAACCATCGCACCTTCCGCGGCGGTCAGCGGCGCCATCCTGCTGCTGACCGGATCACTCACCGGCTGCGGAGGGGCCTCCCCCACCACTCGCAGTGCGTCGGCGGGCATCGGGATCGACATCCCGCGGACCGACTCCGCCTTCTGGAAGGCGTACGCGCAGTACCTGAGAGCAGACATCGCCGAGCAGAATCTGAACGTCCTGCCGATCACCGAGTCGGACGGTGACGACACCAAGCTCGCCGCCAACGTCAAAGCGCTCGCCGCCAAGCGGCCCACGGCGATCGTGATGGCCCCACAGAACACCACGGACACCTCGGCGGTGCTGGACGACCTGCTGGCCCGGCACATCGGCGCCATCAGCGTGGACACCGTGCCGGAGAGCGGCGAGACCTACATGGTGGTCCGCGCCGACAACCGCGCGTACGGCACCAAGTCCTGCGAGTACCTGGGCAAACAGCTCGGCGGAAAGGGCAAGGTGGCCGAGCTCCAGGGCTCGCTCGGCTCGATCAACGGCTACGACCGGTCCCAAGCCTTCGCCTTCTGCATGCGCAGCGAGTTTCCCGGCATCCAGGTGATCGAACTGGCCACCGACTGGAAGGGCGACGTGGCCTCCGCCAAGCTGCAGTCCACGCTGGCCGCCAACCCCGACCTGAACGGCATCTACATGCAGGCCGGCGGCGTCTTCCTGCAGCCCACCCTCGCACTGCTGCAGCAGAAGGGCCTGCTCAAGCCGGTCGGGCAGCCCGGCCACATCGCGATCGTCTCCAACGACGGCATCCCGCAGGAACTCGACGCGATCCGCCAGGGCCAGATCGACGCCACGGCCAGCCAGCCGGCCGACCTGTACGCGAAGTACGCCCTCTTCTACGCCCAGGCCGCCTCCGAGAACAGGATCTTCCACGCCGGTCCTACCGACCACGGCTCCACCATCGTGCTGCTGCCCAACGGCATGGAGGACCAACTCCCCTCAGTTCTCGTCACCAAGGACAACGTGAACGATCCCTCGCTCTGGGCCAACCACGTCACCAACTGACCGCCGGGACGGCACCATCCTCACGCCGGCTTTCAACACACCCAGCAGGCTGGTGACTTCGTCGGCCACGGCGGACGAGCCCTGCAGGACGAGCGGCACGGGGACGGCGTCGCGGCGACCGGGATGTCAGCCGGGTTCAGACCCTGCCGGGACGAGCGTCACGCGGGCGGAGTCCTTGCCCCCGAGGGGGTGAGACTCCGCCCGCGGTGCCCGCGTGGGCACGGGGCGACTACGGCAGGGCGGACCCTGGCTTGTCGCCCGCGCTGGAAGCGACTCTGCCGAGAAATGCTTTGGCCTGTCAAACATCGACAACTGAATATTTCAGGGGTAGGGTCTCCATGTATTTCAATGCACGTGCACATACCGTCTGGCAGCTACGAGGAACACCCCTATGACCGTCACTGCGTCTTCCCCCTCCCGCGCGGCCGAGATCCTGTCCCGGCCCCTCGCGATCAACGGCCTGACCGTCCCGAACCGCATCGTGATGGCACCGATGACGCGCATGTTCTCCCCGGGCGGCGTCCCCGGCGAGGACGTGCGCTCGTACTACGCCCGTCGTGCCGGCGCCGGCGTGGGCCTGATCGTCACCGAGGGCACCTACGTCGGCCACGAGTCGGCCGGGCAGAGTGACCGCGTGCCGCGGTTCCACGGCGAGGAGCAGCTGGCGGGGTGGGCGAAGGTCGCCGAGGCCGTGCACGCGGCCGGCGGCACGATCGTGCCGCAGCTGTGGCACATCGGCATGGTGCGCAAGCAGGGTGAGCCGCCCTATGCCGACGCCCCCGCCGTCGGCCCCTCCGGCATCCGCGTGGACGGCACCGAGGGCACCGGCAAGGCGATGACCCGGCGCGACCTGGACGATGTCATCGGCGCCTTCGCCGAGGCCGCCGCAGCCGCCGAGCGCATCGGCTTCGACGGCGTGGAACTGCACGGCGCCCACGGCTACCTCGTCGACCAGTTCCTGTGGGCGGGGACGAACCGCCGCACCGACGCCTACGGCGGAGACCCGGTGGCCCGCACGACGTTCGCCGCCGAGATCGTGGCCGCCGTGCGCGAGCGCGTCTCGCCCGGCTTCCCGGTGATCTTCCGCTACTCGCAGTGGAAGCAGGAGGCCTACGACGCGCGGCTCGCCGAGACCCCGCAGGAGCTGGAGGCGATCCTGGCCCCGCTCGCCGCGGCCGGCGTCGACGCCTTCCACGCCTCCACCCGCCGCTACTGGCTCCCGGAGTTCGAGGGCTCGGAACTGAACCTGGCGGGCTGGACCAAGAAGCTCACCGGGCGGCCCGCCATCACCGTCGGCTCGGTCGGCCTCGACGGGGACTTCCTCCGCGGCTTCAGTGGCGAGGGCGCGCCGGTCCGGGGCATCGACAACCTCCTGGAGCGCATGGAGCGCGACGAGTTCGACCTGGTCGCCGTCGGCCGCGCCCTGCTCCAGGACCCGCAGTGGGCGGCGAAGGTCCTGGGCGGGCGGTTCGAGGAGATGCGGCCCTACGACGCGGCGGCGCTCAAGACGCTGAGCTGAGCCGGGAAGTGCCGAGGGGTCTTCGCGATCCGCGCCCTGATCGTGCAGGCCCCGCGTCCTGAGCAGATGTCCGGTTCGTCGAGCAGCGACCGACAGGGTCGGGCTCAGGCCAGGCACGGCAGGTGCCGGGGCGGGGCGGAGCGCCCCCGCCCGGTCGGCGACCACGCGAGGACGTCGTGGATCCAGCCGCCCCGGGCGAGGCCGGCGCTCTCCGCCGACGCGATGTGAGCCAGGCGGGTGTGGCGGCGGGCACCGGTCCGGTCGCCGGTGCGGGTGCAGGCATCGGCCAGGCGGCGGTGGGCCCAGGCGCGGTCGGCGACGGCGCCGAGGCGTTCGGCCGCGGCGAGGCCCCGACGCCACACGGCCGCCTGGTCGTGCGGCTGCTCCTGCCATTCGAGGAAGCCGTCCAGCGCCCGGGCCAGCTGCCACACCAGGGTGTCCCACCCCTGCCGGTCGGCCAGCTGCTGGGCGGCGAGCAGGCAGGTGCGCTCGGCGCGGAACCACGACCTGGCGGCCCTGCGGTCGGCCAGCGGCTGCGGGGTCACTCCGGCCAGCGGCGGTTCGAGTTCCAGCTGCCGGCGCCGGTACGGGCCGAGCGCGCGGTCACCGGCGGCCGCGGTCTGCAGGTAGAAGTCCAGGACCCGCCGCACCGCGCGCTCGCACGGCTCCGCCGTGCGGTACTCGGCCGCGTACAGGCGGATCAGGTCGTTCATGCGGTACCGGCCGGGCGCGTGCTGCTCCAGCAGGTGGACCGCCTCCAGCTCCCGCAGTGCCGCCCGGGTCGCGGCCGGTGAACGGCCCAGCAGGCTCGCGGCCGCGGCGAGCCCGATCTCCGGGCCCGGGGCCACTGCGAGGAACCGGAACGCCTCGGCGGCCCCCGCGCCGAGGGTCCGGTACGACAGCAGGCAGGCCGCCCGTACGTCGGCCGACGGGCTGCCCGCGTCCAGCGCGTCCAGCCGCGCCGACTCGTCCTGGAGTTCCGCGGCGAAGGCCGCCAGCGGGAAGCCGGTCCTGGCCGTCGCGCGGGCTGCTGCGATGCTGATCGCCAGCGGCAGGCCCGCGCAGTGCTCCAGCATCGCGGCCACCGCCTCGGGATCGGTGCAGACCCGGTCCTCGCCCAGGTGACGGCCGAGCAGATCGCGGGACTCGGACGCGGAGAACACGTCCAGGGGCAGCAGGTGCGCCCCGTGGGTGACGGCGAGCTCGGTGAGCCGCCGGCGGCTGGTGACCAGGACCGCGGATCCGGCGCCGCCCGGCAGCAGCGCGGCCACCTGCTCGGCGTTCGCGGCGTTGTCCAGCACGATCAGCATGCGCCGGTCCGCGACCAGGCTGCGGTACAGCCCGGTCAGCGCCTGCGGGTCCACCGGTGCCGAGCCCGGGTCCACTCCCAGAGCGTCGAGGAAGCCCCGGATCGCGGCGGCGGGCGCCAGCGGCTCCCCCCGGAGGTCGAAGCCGCGAAGGTCCACATAGAGCTGCCCCTGGGGGAAGCGGTCGGTGTTCCGGTGCGCCCAGTGCAGGGCGAGCGAGGTCTTCCCGATGCCGCCACCGCCGCTGACCACACACACCGGCACCGCCCCGCCACCGCGGCCGGCCTGCTGCAGGGCCTGGTCGAGTATCGCGAGTTCACGCCACCGCCCGGTGAACCAGCCCGGTGTGGCGGGCAGTTGGCGAGGGACCGTACTCTCCCGCAGCATGGCGAGGCCGGTGGCGGGCACGGCACCCGTGGTACCACTGGCGGCGGGCACCGCACCGGCGGTACCGCTGACGGCGGGCACCGCACCCGCCGCACCACTGGCGGCCGGCACCGCACCCGCCGCACCACCTGCCGCCGCACCACCCGCGGCGGCCATCAGGCAGACCGCGGTCGCGCCGTCCGCCGCGCCCGGCCAGCCCGACACGTCGACCAGCGGATCCCCGGCCAGCACGCGCTGGTGCAACTGCCGTAGCTCGGGGCCCGGATCGCTCCCCAGCTCCTCCACGAGCGCGCACCGGACCCGCTCGAAGCAGCGCAGGGCCTCGGCCGTGCGACCGCTGCGGTAGAGCGCCAGCATGAACTGAGCGGCCAGGCGTTCGTCCAGCGGGTGCGCCTCGTGGCAGTTGGCCAGTTCGGCCAGCAGCACGGCATGGCGACCGCGGCGCAACTCCAGGTCGTTGCGGTCGAGTCGGCACGCGTGCCGCATCTCGGACAGCAGTCCCCGCGCCGAGTTGAACCACGGCTTGTCCACGCCGGCGAACGGTTCGCCCCGCCACAACCCCAGTGCCCGGTCGAACAGGGCGATGGCGCGGTCGTCGTCGGCCGCCCGCGCCCGGGTGACCAGGTCGTGGAAGACGTGCACGTCCACGGCGCCCGGGTCGGCGAGCAACGCGTACCCGCCGGGGCGCCGGGCGATGGACGGCTGCTCCGTGGCGGCCGCGCCTCTCGAAGCGTCACCCGGCGCGGCGTCCAGCACCTGCCGGAGCCGGGACAGATAGCTGTACAGCGCCGGCCCGACGCGCTGCGGCACCTGAGCGCCCCACACCCGGTCGGCCAGCCCCTCGATCGGCACCACACGGTTGACGTCCATCAGCAGGGCCGCGAGCACGGTGCGCTGCCGGGTCGGCCCCAGGCTCACGGTGATGCCGTCCCGGTGTGCCTGGATCTCTCCGAGCATCGCGAACCCGATCGTCAATGTGTCCCGCCCGTCTCGCGCTGAGTCCCCGTGGGATGCCGCCCTGTCGGCCGATTCTAGGTTTGATCACGAATCCTGCAAGGTCGTTCCCACATGCTGGCGGTGCCGTTCCCGATCGGGTACGCCCCGGGCGCGGCCCGTACCGCAACGAGACGAATGGACGACCCATGCGCAAGTGGCTCCAGAACCTTTCCGACTCCCTGGTCGACCGCCTGGTCCCGAAGGCGGAGGCCGCCGCCGCCACCAACTGCTGGACCGAGCAGCGGTGCAGCTTTGGTCCTCCCGAGGCGTGCAGCAGCACCAACCGCAAGATGCTGTTCACCTACCTGCACTGCGCCGACGGCTCGACGAGTTTCGTCAGTTCCCACTGCGCCAACTGCTGACGGCAGGGCCCGCTGACAGAGCCGCCGAGCCGGTGAGAAGCCCGGCGGGAGGCAGTGCCGGCACCGCCTCCCGCCGGATCTCCGAGCACCAAGAGGATTTCACGCGATGGACGTTGTCACCTGGGTCAGCCGGGGCTGCCTGCTGCTGGTGTTCGCCCTGTCCGTCCACGGAAAGGTGCGCGGCCGGCGCGCCTTCGAGGAGTTCACCGAGTCCGTGCGAGCCCTGGTCCCGGCCTTCGCCGACCGGGCGCGGCCGCTCGCCGCCCTGGTCGTGGCCGCGGAGGCCACGATCGTGGTGACGCTCGCGGTGCCGGGCTCCGCCGTGGCCGGGCTCGCCCTCTGCGCTGTCCTGCTGGCCGCCTTCACCGTGCTGGCCGTCACCGCGTCACGCGCCGGGAGCAGCACCCCGTGCCGCTGCTTCGGCCGCTCGTCGACTCCCCTGGGCACCGTCCACGCCGTGCGCAACGCCGCACTGCTCGCCCTGGCCGGGGCCGGCCTGACCGCCACGGTCCTGTCCGGGCCGGGACACGCCGCACCGGCGACGACCGCGACGGCTGCGACAGCTGCGACCGCCTTCCTGGCGGGCGGTGTCCTCGGCCTGCTCGCCTCGGTGCTCGACGACCTCGTCGCACTCTTCCGGCCGCTGCCCTGAAAGGAACACCCACCGTGAGCCCGCTCACCGTCGCCGTTGCCGCTGTCGGCGCCCTGTCCCTGCTCAACCTCGTCTTCGCCCTCGGCATCGTCAGGCGGCTGCGCGAGCACTCCGAACAGCTGGCGAACGCCGCCAGGCCCGTGGCCGGGGCACCCGGGCGGGCCGTTGCGCCGGTCGGAACCCCGGTCGGAACCTTCCGCACCGGGAGCACCGGGAGCACCGGGAGCACCGGGACGGCCGACGACGCGCTCGGCCACGAGGACCTGGCGGACGGAACCCTGGTCGCGTTCTTCTCCCCCACCTGCAAGCCCTGCCGGGACAAGCTGCCCGGTTTCGTCGCACGGTTCGCGGACCGGCCGCAGGAGCGGGACCGCGTCCTTGCCGTCGTCGTCGGAGAGGCCGAGGCCTGCGCGCCGATGCTCGCCTCACTGGCCGCCGCGGTGCCCGCCGTCCAGGAGGACCAGGACGGGCCCGTGTCCACGGCGTTCGCCGTCCGCGCCTTCCCCACCTGTGCGCGGGTGGGACGCACAGCGGACGGGCGGCTCGTGGTGACCGAGGCCGACGTCTGGCCGCAGGCGGCCGTCGCCACCGCGCTGTGAGCGCGCCGGTGCCGAACGGCGATGCGCAGGACCCCCGCGGAGCGCCGCGCGTCCTGGCCGCCGCGATCCGCCTGGTGCACCGCGCCGCGCCGGTCGGCCTGACCACCTGGCTGCTGCTCACCCTCGCCGCCTCGGCGCTACCGGTGGCCGCGGCCTGGATCCTGCGGACCCTGCTCGACCGCCTCGTCGCCGGAGCCGGAAGCGGAGCCGGCAGCGGGGCCGGCAGCGGGATCGGGGCCGGCCCCGGCGCCGCGGAGCTCACCGCTCTGGCCCTGCCGCTGGTCGGCTGCGGCGTCGCCGCAGCGGTCGTCCCCCAACTGCTGCAGTACGTCCAGGCGCGGCTGCGCCGGGCGGTGGGGCTGCGGGCCCAGCTGGAACTGCACACGGCGGTCGACCGGTTCGTGGGACTGCGCCGCTTCGAGGACCCGCGCTTCCTGGACCGGCTGCGGCTGGCCCAGCAGTTCGGCGGCTCCGCCCCCGTGGACGCGGCCGGCAGCGGGATCGGGCTCATCGGAGCGCTGGTGACCCTCACCGGGTTCCTCGGGACACTCACCCTGCTCGGGCCCTGGATGGCGGCGGCGGTCCTGGCGTCCGGCATACCGGTCCTGTGCGCCGAGATCGCACTCAGCCGCCGCCGGGCGGCGGTGGCCTGGGCCGTCGGCCCGGTGGAACGCAGGGAGCTGTTCTACAGCGCCCTGCTGACGAACCTGCGGGCCGCGAAGGAGATCAGGCTCTTCGGCGTGGGGCGGTTCCTGCGCGAGCGGATGCTGGTGGAGCGCCGTACCTCCGACACCGCCAAAGCGCGGATGGACCGTCAGGAGCTCACCGTCCAGGCCGCACTCGCCCTGCTGTCGGCCGTGGTGGCCGGCGCCGGCCTGCTGTGGGCCGTGACGGCGGCCCGCTACGGCCGCGTCACCGTCGGGGACGTCACACTGCTGGTGGCCGCCCTGCCCGCGGTACAGGCGGCACTCGCCAACCTCGCGCTCGAACTGGCCCGCACCCACCAGGCCGTGCTGATGTTCCGCCACTTCATCGCCGTCACCGGCGCGCCGCCCGACCTCCCGCTGCCCGCACGGCCCGTCCACGTGCCTCCGCTACGTCACGCGGTGGAGTTCCGGGACGTGTGGTTCCGCTACGGCGACGGGCAGCCCTGGGTGCTCCAGGGCGTCGACCTGGTGATCCCCGCGGGGCGGTCCGTGGGCCTGGCCGGCCTCAACGGCGCCGGCAAGTCCACCCTGGTGAAGCTGCTCTGCCGGTTCTACGACCCCACCCGCGGCCAGATCCTCTGGGACGGCACGGACCTGCGCGAACTGTGCCCGCGCGAACTGCGCCGACGGATCGGAGCGACCTTCCAGGACTACATGGAGTACGACCTCACGGCACGCGAGAACATCGCTCTCGGCGACCTCACGGCGCTGGCGGACGATCCCCGGATCGAACGGGCGGCCGAGCTCGCCGGCGTGCACGGCCGGCTCGCGCGCCTGCCGAACGGCTACGACACCCTGCTCAGCCGCATCTTCTTCAGCGAGCAGGACAAGCAGGACGCCGACACCGGCCTGGTGCTCTCCGGCGGCCAGTGGCAACGGCTGGCCCTGGCCCGCTCGCTCGTCCGCACCGACGCGGACCTGCTCATCCTCGACGAACCCAGCTCCGGCCTGGACCCGGAAGCCGAGTACGCCGTCCACCGGCGCCTGCGCCGGCACCGCGCCGGCCGCGCCGGGCTGCTCATCTCACACCGCCTCAGCACCCTGCGCGACGCGGACACCGTCGCCGTCCTGGAGGACGGTCGGATCACCGAGGCGGGACCGCACCAGGAGCTGGTCCGTCGCGACGGCTCCTACGCCCGGCTCTTCCGCCTCCAGGCCAGCGGCTACGCACCCGCCGAGGACGACGGAGCGCGGTCACCCGACGCACCGGCCGTGCGGGTCGCCCTCGGCGAGCACCGGACGGCGTCGTGATCGAACGGCTCGTCCGCCGCCTGCTGCGCACCCGCCTGCTCGCCGTCACCGTGACCGGCCCCAGCATGGAGCCCTCCCTGCGCAACGGCGACCGCGTCCTGGTGATGCGCCGGCACCCGCGCCGCCTGTCCCGCGGCCACATCGTGGTGCTCGGACCGGACGGTGCCAGGCGCGTCCCGGGCGCGGGGCCGCGCGGACTGCTCATCAAGCGGATAGCGGCCGCTCCGGGTGACCTGGTCCCGCCGCCCCTGGCCACCCGGCTCGGCTGCCCACCGGGTTCGACCGTGCCACCGGGCCAGCTCCTGGTCCTGGGCGACAACCCGGGTCTCAGCCTCGACTCCCGCCACTTCGGCTACGTGGCGCAGGACCGGGTGGTGGGGGTGGCGGTCCGTTCACTGCGCCGCGGGCCGGCGGGAAGCTGAGCCCCGCATTCCTCTTCCCGTACCCGGCCGGATGCTGCCCGGTCGGGGTGGGGGGTGGGGGGTGGGGATGAACCTTTCCGAGATGACGGGACGTCACGAGGGTTGGACCCTCTGCCGGGCCCGGCGGCCAGGCGCTGTCCGGTATCCGGCCGGCCGCTCGGGAAGCGCCGGGGGTGTATCGACGACGTCAGGAGTGCGTGTGAAGAAGATCAAGGCCGCCGTTGCCATCGCGGGCGTCCTCGCCGGCGTGGGGCTGACCGCGGCTCCCGCCGAGGCCAGCCCCGCGAACTGCGGCAGCAAGCAATGGGGCGGCCAGTTTCTCTGCGGGGGAGACTACGGCCGCGACGGGCAGACCTTCGCCAACCTGCCGGGCGGGAACCAAGAGGTCTTCGTCGTCGGTACCGACCACGCCGTGTGGCAACGCTGGACGGTTGACTCCGGCAGCCAGATGAGCGACTGGAACTCCCTGGGCGGCTACGTGTTGAGTCAGGTTCAGGTCCAGGGCAACCCGGCAAGCGGGGAGAACTTCGCCATCATGGCGAAGGGTACGGACGGCCAGTGGTGGAACCGTGTCCACGACACGTCCGGCAACTGGGGCCCCTGGTACGCCTTGGGGAAGTAACCCTTCCGTTGGTGGAAGGCGATCAGCGGGAAGCGCCTGCCGCCGGGGGCGTACGTGCGCTCGCCGTCGGCCACGTCCCGATCGATGGTCCGCGGCTCCGTGAACCCGCCATGCCCGGGCCAGGACGACCGGCCATGGATGGCCGGTGTGCTGGCCTGGGCGTCTGCCGGGCCCGTGGACCAGCATCGAGGTGCCTGGTCGGCAGCTCCCGACGCCGCGTCAACCCGCGCGGGAGCGCTGACCACCGCGCCCGAGGGGGCCCGACGCCCCCGCGGGAACGAACCAGACCACCCGTGGACGAAGGAGTCCGATGAAGTCCCTACGCCTGACCGCGGTCAGCACGACACTGCTGCTCGCCGCCCTCGCCGGTGCCGGCACAGCGCATGCGGACACGCCGACCGCTGCCGGCATCCTGCAGGCCGGCGCTCAGGAGGGTGTCGCCGACGGGTACCCCGGGGTGATCGGCCTGGTCCGCCAGGGCGACACCACCCAGTACGTCGAGGCCGGCACGGGCAACCTCGCCACCAACGCGCCCGCCGACCCGAAGGCGCAGTTCCGGATCGGCAGCAACACCAAGGCGTTCACCTCCACCGTGCTGCTCCAACTGGAGGCCGAGCACCGGCTCTCGCTCGACGACACGGTCGCCAAGTGGCTGCCTGGAGCGGTCGACGCCAACGGCTACGACGGCACGAAGATCACCATCCGGGAGTTGCTCAACCACACCTCCGGCCTGCCCGACTACGCCGGCACCGCGGGGGTGGCCGGCCCCTACGTCCTCGACCTCAACCCGAACCAGGCCTTTGCGCCGCAGTCACTGGTGGACATCGCCCTGGCCTCGCGGCAGCCGGCCAGCGCACCCGGTCAGACGTGGAGCTACGCCAACACCAACTACGTACTGGCGGGCATGGTGATCACCGCGGTGACCGGAAACAGCCCGGCCACCGAGATCCAGCACCGGATCATCGCGCCGCTCGGCCTGACCAACACCACCTTCCCGACCAGCGACCCGAACCTGTACGGCAACTACCTGCACGGCTACGTGCACCCCGTGACCTTCTACACCAACGACGTCACGGTCTCCAACGTGCAGCTCTACGGCTCGGCCGGGGCCATGGTCTCGACCCTGGACGACCTCACCGCCTTCGGCAAGGCGCTGCTGACCGGCAAGCTGCTGCCGCCTGCCCAGGAGGCCGAGCTCAAGACCACGGTGCCCGTGGACAGCGCCGGGACCACGACCTACGGCCTCGGCATCGAGCACGTCCAACTGCCCTGCGGCCAGTGGGCCTGGGGGCACAACGGCGAGATACTCGGCTACTACAGCACCTGGTTGAGCAGCGAGGACGGCACCAAGCAGGTCGCACACGCCAACAACGAGTTCCACCTGCTCCCTCACACGAGTGGCCAGATCGACACCGGCACCGCCCTCGCCAACGCCTACTGCGCGCTCTGACCCCGGCACCCGTGCCCCGAGGAGGACCGGCAGAGGGCCGCGGACCTGCCCGGATCGTGCCCAGGCCCGCGCGACGCGACCGACGAGATCACGCGACTGACGAATCATCGGGCAACCACAGAAAGCCGACCCATGCATCGACGCCTCAAGGACATCAGCCGCCTCGTGGCCATACGGTGAAGCGGACGATTACGGACGCTCCGGGAGCGACGATCGAGGGCACGATGACACCACCGGTCAGCTCTCTCGCCGGCGAGGCGTCCTCCCCCGCCCCGGGCCTCCGTCGAACCGAGCCGGCGCGACACGGGAAGCCAGGCGGGGAGCCGGCCGGTGGCGCTCCGGATCACCCGGTCTACGACGAACCCCGCCTCCTCCTGGTGTCGTTGGACCACCGGCTGGCCGGCCGGGAGCGGGTCGCGCTGGACAACATCGCCGACGAACCCCTGCCCAAGGTGCACGGAGCCCGTGCTGCACGCGATCACCAGGGTCACATCATCAACTGATCGTCCCCGGGGAAGTCCTGGGGATATGCTGCTGGCTGCCGTGAGGGGGGGGAGACGTGCTTCGCGTCGTGCTGCTGCTGGTCGCGGGGGCGGTCAGCGGCATGGTGGGGTCGGCGGGCGGTACCACTTCGCTGATCGCCTACCCGGCCATGCTGGCGGCCGGGCTCACACCGCTGGCCGCGAATGTCACCAGCGCGGTGGCGTTCCTGGCCAACTGGCCGGGCTCGGCGCTCGGGGGGCGGCCGGAGCTGAGCGGCCAGGGGCCGTGGCTGCGCCGCTGGTCGCCGCTGGCCGGCCTGGCCAGCGCGCTCGGTGCCGGGCTGCTGCTGGTCACCCCGGCCACCGCCTTCAACCGGATCGCCCCCTTCCTGCTGGCCCTGGCGGCGGTGGCGCTGCTCGCGCAACCGAGGATCTCGGCCTGGCTGGCCCGCGGCGACGGCACGGGCGCGCCGAGGGGCGTACTGCCGATCAGCCTGGGCCTGTGCGCGCTGTACGACGGCTACTGGGGCGCCGGGGCGGGCATCATGACCCTCAGCGTGCTGATGATCACCACCGGCCTGCGGTTCGCCCAGGCCAACGCGCTCAAGAACATGGTGCTCGGCATAGCCGACGCGGCCTGTTGCGCGGTCTTCCTGGTGTTCTGGCCGGTGGACTGGGCGGCGGCCGTCCCGCTGGGTCTCGGCATCCTGCTCGGCAGCGCGCTCGGCCCGGCGGTGACCCGCCGGGTGCCCCCCGCCGCGGCCCGGATCACCAGTGCCTGCATCGGTCTCGGCCTCGCCGTCTGCCTGTGGGCCGGCGTGACCTGAGCCGTGCGCGGTCAGGACGACGTACGTCGTCACAACGTACGTCGTCCACGGGCAAGCACCGATGGTGTCCGCGAGTGGTGCCGGGGCGGAGACGGTGCGAGGACCGTGCTGGTGTTGCACGGCCCTCGCTCCGGGTGTGGGGCGCCCCGTTCCCGCCCTCGTCGTCCGGATCTGCACGTGGTGGTGAGCTGTGCGGTGTGCTCTGTCACCTGTACGCGATGCTGAGCTGCCTTGTTTGGTGGGGAATCGAACCCCCTGCGTTGCTCTTCACGCGCCATGGGCCGGATAGACCGCCGACCCGCGGTGTGTGCACGCCTCCGTGACGACTACCTGCTTCCCACACCCAGCTTGTGGGGTCAGTCCTCGATCAGGTCGATCTCCCAGTTGGTGCGCTGGATCAGGGTGTCCACCTCGCGGATCTCCTTGGCCAGGACGTCCGCCTGGGCGCGGAGCTCGGCGACCGGCAGGGCGGAGAGGATCCTGAGTTCGGACCTCAACTGCCGCACGGCTCCGCGCTGGTCGCGTCCGGAGGCCGCGTCGGCGGCCGCGGTGGTCACCGAGTGGCGCAGCCGCAGGACGTCCCGGCGGGCGAGGGCGTCGGTGAGGGTGCCGCCGCCCTCGATGACCGCGGTGGAGTTGGTCCGGTTGATCTGACGGATCAGCCGCTCCAGCTCGTCCAGCACCTCTCCGGCCTGGGCCAGGACCTCCGCCGCGTTCTCGGCCGGCTCCTCGCCCTCCTGGTAGCGGGCGCTGCCGACGACGCGCGCCCGCAACTGCTCCACCCGCCGCACCGCAGCCGCGCGCTGCGCGAGCGCTTCAGCCAGTTTCACCGCGTCATCACCTCTACGTCCCGCTGATCGTCCGGCAAGTATGCACGTCGGTGCCTGACGGAGCGGTAGGCGGGGTGGGGCCGACCGAACCGGCCCGACCGGGCACATCCAGGTGCGCACGCCGGGAATCGACGGACCGGTCCGTCGCTGTGCTCCTGGCGTCACGCGTGGTCCCTGGCGTCATGCGCGGGCGAGGCGGGGGAAGAGGGCTTCGGCGTTGCCGCGGTTGACGGCGTGGAGACGGAGAGGTCCGCACCGCCGACGGCGCGCTCGACGAACTCCTCGCGGTCCCGGAGGAGATGGGCGGCCCCGGCGGCGACAGGAGCAGCTCTTCGCCGCCGACCACGCCGTCTGCTTCCACCACGGGCTGTGCCTGATAGCAGGTCAGCAGGGCGTGAAGCTGGCCGAGTCGACCGTCAGGTCCACGGTGAACCTGATCGCCCTCGACAACGGGGGCTTCTCACGGGAGGTCGCACTGTCGGCACATCTGCCCGGCCCGCACCAGGCCACCGCCGACCAGTTGGTGGAGACCACCCACCAGGTGCGCCCGTCCTCCAACGCCACCCGAGGGAACATCCCCGTCACCCTCAAGGCGACCGTCTGAGCCTGGGCCGAACTCCTCGCGGGAGACCTGCGGGCCGCCCGCGAGGCGTTCAGCGGGCCGCAGGGCCGATGAGGAACAGGCTCAGTTGGCCTCGCCCATGGTCACGGTGCGCGACCCCGCGGCGAAGTCACCGAAGGACTGCTCCCAGGACTCGCCGGGCCAGTAGTAGGTCACACGGCCCTCGCCGGACCGGTAGTGGGCGGTGTACACCGTTCCCAGCCCCTCCTCGTAAGCAGATTGATACAGCGGCGGCTTCAGCATCGCCGCCGCATCCGTCCCCGCTGCCCGTACGGCGCTCAGCCGCTCCCCGGTCCGGGAGAACCGCTCCTGCTCCTCGGGCACCGGCAGGTGCTGATGGTTGGCCGCGCACGCGTCCGCAGCCACGGTCAACGGCATGTCCGGCCCCACGAACACCGTCACCGCGCGCTGGGAGTCGACGAGCGTGACGTTCTGCGGAATCGCGATCGGGAGGGACCGGAGCCTGCCGATCGCCTCCCCCACGGTGTCACACGTCTCCAACAGGTAGCGGAGCACGATGAGGATGGAGAAGCCGGGGCCGTGGACGAACCGTCCACCGAAGGTCAACGAGACCGCGAGGCCGGCGTCGTTCATCCCGTCCAGCAGGCCCCAGAGCGCCTCCTGCGTCCCGATCACCGGGCGCAGGAAATGGGACGAGACGATGGCCCCCCTCACACTCGTCGGGATTGAAGTCATAGTTGCGCAACAGGGTGCCCGCACCGCCGATCTGGGTGCAGCCCGAGAAGAACGGCCGTAGGGCAGCGTGGGTGAGAAGGGTCTCCCCTGCGGGCCGGTCGAGTTGGCGGCCGAGCCGGTCGAGCACCGGGACCAGCTCCGGCATGTGCGACTCGAAAAGCCTCCGCGCACGGTCCGCCCCCTGCGGGGACCGGCCCTCCTCGGTCAACCACCCCTGCGCCACCGGCCACAGCGCCTGCGCGTGGGCTGCCCACTGCCCATCGCCACCGTCACCGACCCTGATCGCGCTGAAGGTCATCCTCTGCTGGCTCATGGCTGCCGCTCCTTCGTTCGACACCGGGCGGTCCGGTGTCAAGCTAGCCAGTTTCGTGGGCGATTCACCACACCGGACGGACCGGACGTCCACACTCTCGCCGGGCTGCCCCGGGCCTCGGCCCCCGCCACATGGATGCCCCCTTCACCAGCTTCGGCCCCGGGAAACAGTCAGGTGCCCTACGTGGTTGAACATCGAAGGCCCCTCGCCCGCGCCCAACGGGCGACGACTCATCGCCCGGTACCAGGTCGGTGCCCTCGCCCTGGCTCGTAGCCCGCCTGCGCCGATGACGGAAAATCCCTGGTCGCGGTGGACGCCTGCCGCTACAGTGCCCGGTGTCGAACGCGACCGAGGGAGGTGGGGTTATGGGTGCCGTGAGCGAGCTTCGCCATGTCCTCATCCGGGTCGCCGACTGAGTCGGCGTCATGCCGCCGCGGCCCGGACCCCAGCATCCCTTTCCGGAGTCGCACACCATGCGCAGCAGTACCTTCCGCCCGCTGAGTCTTCTCGTTCTCGGCGGTACCCGTTTCCTGGGCCGCGCCGTCGTCGAGGCCGTACTGGCCGACGGTCACCAGGTGACACTGTTCAACCGCGGCCGCACCAACCCCGGCCTGTTCCCCGGGGTCGAGACCGTCATCGGCGACCGCACCGGTGACCTGTCCGCCCTGTCCCACCGGCGCTGGGACGCGGTCGTCGACGTGGCCGGCTACGACCCGCAGGTGGTCGGCCTGTCGGTCGACGCCCTGCGCGGCCGGGTGGGGCGGTACGTCTTCGTCTCCTCCCTGTCCGTCCTCGCCGACCAGAGCACGCCGCAGAACGAGGACGGCGAACTGCTCGTGCTGCGTGAGGACATGCCGCCCGAGGAGGCGTACGGGGCCCGCAAGGCCGCCTGCGAGCGCGTGGTGCTCGACGCGTTCGCGCAGCGGGCGTCCATCGTCCGCCCTGGCATGATCGTCGGGCCGCACGACCCGACGGACCGCTTCGCGTACTGGCCGCGCCGCTTCGCCCGTGGCGGGCGTGTGCTGCTTCCCGGTGACCCGGCGGATGCCGCCCAGTTCATCGACGTCCGGGATGTGGCCGACTGGATCGTCGGCTGCGTGGGCGAGGAGCGGAGCGGCGTCTTCAACGTGACCGGCCCGACGCTCGCCTTCGGCGCGTTCTTCGAGGCGTGCCGCGCGCTCGCCGGCGCTCGCGCCGAGACGGTCTGGGTGCCGAGCGAGCGGCTGCTCGCGGCCGGGGTCGACCCCTGGATGGGCGTTCCCATGTGGATCGCCGACCCTGCGTGCGAGGCCATCAACCGGGTCGACGTCTCGCGCGCGCTGGCCGCCGGGCTGACGCTCCGTCCGCTCGCGCGGACCCTGGTGGACACGCTCGCCTGGGACACCGCACGCGGCGCGCTGCCCCAGGACCGCGAAGGGCTCGGCGAGCAGGAGGAGCAGCGCCTCCTGCGGATGCTGACGGACTGACACCGGCAGGGTCCCTTCCTCGATCGTGCAGCGAGGAAGGGACGCACCGGAGAGGTGCCCCGAGGGCACCGTACGAGCGACGAGGCGCCGTCCGGACTTCCAGTCCCCATCACGAGTGCGAGCAGCGCATCATCATGCCGGACCTCTTCGTGCAAGGCTGCGGCCATGCCATTCGGTTGGCGTGCCCGATTCCGCTGCTCTGCCCGTGACCTTGCCCCGCGACTTTCCCATGGTCCAGAGGCACGAAGTGAAATCGTCTCCATCCTCGGAGCGGCTGGGACGCCCTGACGGGCCGTACTGCAGCCGGGCCGGCTCCCGCGGCCCCGCCCTCCAGCGGGTCCGGACTCTGCGCCCCCGTCCCTGTGCCGTGCTCCGCGCTGCATGTCCGTTGCCGTAGCCTTACGAGGACAGGACCGAGAGCCCGCACTGCATCCGCGCCCGCCGGGATTCCTTGCGGGCCTGGTCAGTTGCCCGGGTGGGTGGCCGCCCAGCCGTGTTCGAGCAGCGCGAAGGCCTCCTCGGCGGCCCGGCGCGGTTCGGGGTGCCGCAGGACGAGGCTGCGGGCCTCCAGGGCGAAGTGGGCCAGGGCGGCGCAGCTGACGTCGCCCTCGGGCGCGCCCACGGCTGCGGCGACGGCCCTCGCCAGGGCCGCTTCGTGGCGTGTCCACATGTGGTGGGCGTAGTCGCGCAGAGCAGGGGTCTCCTGCACCAGGCGGGTGAAGTCGGCGAACCGCGGGTCCGCGGCATGGATGGCGAGCTGGGTCTGCTTCAGCAGGAGGTGCTCGCGCAACGCCTGCGGGATCGACTGGCCCGGGGGGCGATCGCGCACGGCGGCCACGAGTGCGGCTTCCAGGTCGTCCTCCTGATCGAAGACCAGGGCCTCCTTGACGGGGAAGTGCTTGAACAGGGTGGTCACCGAGACGTCGGCGAGGTCGGCGACGTCCTTGACGCCGACCTGGTCGTAGCCACGCCCGAGGAAGAGCTCAAGTGCGGCGTCGGCCAGGGACTGGCGGGTCTGGGCCTTCTTGCGCTCGCGGCGCCCGGTCGGTTCGGTCACGCGCACACTCTATCGCGAACTGCATTCACTTCAAAAGTGTAGTCATTGCACTTATTGAGCGAGTGTGCTTTCGTGGTGATGCCGGGCCTCCCGGTGACCCACCCACCTCCCGAAGGGCACTCCATGAACTCCGCTCGTCATCCCCGCATCGCGATCGTCGGCGCCGGCCTCGGCGGCCTCACCTGCGCCCGAGTCCTGCAGCGACACGGCCGCTCTGTCACCGTCTTCGAACGCGAGGCATCCGCCGACGCCCGCCCGCAGGGCGGCAGCCTCGACATGCACGCCGACACCGGCCAGGCCGCGCTGCGCGCGGCGGGGCTCCTCGACCACTTCCACGCCCTCGCCCGCCCCGAAGGGGACGAGTGGCGCGTGCTCGACTTCGCCACCGCGGGCGTCCTGGCGCACCAGGTGCCTTCCCCCGACGCCGACGGACGGCCGGAGATCGACCGGGGCCAACTGCGCGGTCTGCTCCTGGAGTCCATCGCCGAGGGCACGGTGCGATGGAACCGAGCCGTGAGCGCCGTCACCCCGCTGGCGGACGGCACCTGCCGACTGCTCTTCACCGACGGCACCGCCGAACACTTCGACCTGGTGGTCGGCGCCGACGGCGCCTGGTCGCGCGTCCGGCCGGCCCTGTCGCACGCCGCCCCCAGCTACACCGGTGTCACCTTCATGGAGACCGGATTCGACCACTGCGACACCCGCCACCCCGACCTCGCCCGGCTGGTCGGCAACGGATCGATGCTGGCGAAGGGCGCCGGACGGACCTTGGTCGCCCAGCGCAACAGCAACGGCCACATCCGTGCCTACATCGCGCTCCGCGAGCCGGAGGACTGGCACGTGGCCGCCGGTGTCGACCTCGGCGACCATCAGGCCGTGCGGACGCAGCTGTTGAGGATGTTCGAGGGCTGGGACGAGAGCCTGCGCAACATCCTGCGCAACGGCGACAGCGGGTTCGTCAACCGGTCCCTGTTCGTGCTGCCCGCCCCGCACACCTGGGAGCACGTTACCGGCGTCACGCTGCTCGGCGATGCCGCGCACCTGATGCCCCCGGTCGGGCTGGGCGCCAACCTCGCCATGCTCGACGGCTCCGACCTCGCCCACGCCCTGGTGGCCGAGCCCAGCATCAGCGACGCCGTCCGTGCCTACGAGAGCATCATGCTGCCGCGCTCGGCCGAGGCCGCGACGGGCAGCGCTCAGGGCCTCGACCACCTCGTCCCCGCGGCGACCCCCTGAGCACACCCGCCCGTGGTGCCTGCGGCGGCGGCCCGCCCGCGCTTCCGTGTTCCAGGAGAAGCAGCAGAGCGGGGCAAGGACTCGGCGGACCGACCGGCGGATTCCTGGGGGAACGTCAGGTGTGCGGGGCCTCCTCCAGTTTCGGCTGCGCGGGCTCGGCGGCCTCCCACGCGATCAGGGCGAGCAGGGCCAGGACCGCCGTCGCGAGCGCGGCGGCGCCACTGTTCCAGAGCGCGGCGGGCGTCACGAGTGCGGCGGTGGCGAGTGCGGCCAGGATGCGGGGCAGGGGCCAGCTGCCCGCGAGGGCGCGGTGGAAACAGGCGAGGCCGGACAGGTAGAGGGCGGTGCCGAGGGGCAGCAGGAGGGCGGCGAGGTGGTGGGAGGGACGGAGGAACTCGTCGATGGCCTTCTGCATGCCGACCGCCGCGACCACGATGCCGAAGATGATCACGTAGTAGGCGTAACCGAAGGAGTAGACAGCGACGCGCGATCGGTGCCCGGCCGGGACCCGATCCAGCCGAGCCTCGCTCTCGCGTTCTTCCCGCCCGAAGTAGAGCCACCACATCTCGGCGCTCAGCACCAGCGCCAGCAAAGCGCCCAGGATGGACGTGGTGACGCTGTTCTCCCGCGAGGTCACGGCTCCGACCTCGGTGATCGACTCGCCCAGCACGATGATCACCGCGAGTCCGTGGCGCTCGACGAAGTGCCCGGCACCGACCGCGAACCCGCTGGCCCTGGTGACCAGCGGTGTCATCACCTCCATGGCGGCCGCCAGCGTCCACAACCACAGTCGTGCGTGCGGCGGTGCGGCCGCCGCCGCCAGCACCACAAGGGCGCTGGCCAGGTTCAGCGGACCGATGCGCATGATCCCGCGGTGGCCGGAGGTCCCGATGAATCCGACCAGGTGGACCGTGACGACCAGGAGGTAGCCGGCGCCGAGGATGAGCGCCCAGGGACCGTGCCCAGGCGCCTTCGGGACGGCCATCGACATCAGGAAGAACCCCGCCATGGCGGTCAGCAGGAGCAGGCGAGGGCCGGTGCGGTCGAGATCGAGCGCGTTGGTCAGCCAGGCGTAGCCGGCGTACATCCACCAGACGAGCATCAGGAGCACCGCCATCCGGCCCACGCCGAGCAGCGTGGGCGCGACGGTGAGGGGCGAGGCGACCTGGGTGATCGTGAAGACGAAGACCAGGTCGAAGAAGAGCTCCAGCGGCCGCACCGACTCCGCGGGACCTGGGACGGCTGTCTCATCGGTCACGGTCGAGATTGTTCCAGCACGGCGCCGCCGCAGCGGCGGACCACGCTGCCACGGGTCCGTTCGGTCGTGCCGCCCTGCCCTGCGCGGCGGTGCTGGGGTGCGGTGCGGTGCGGTGCTGGGGTGCGGTGCGGGGGGGCTCAGTTGCCGGTGCCGAGGCCGGACATGAATGCGGACGGGTACCGGTCGCCGCGCGCCGAACCCGCCGGCACCGCCTTCTCGATCTCCGCGAGGTCCTGCGCGGTGAGGGTCAGCTTCATCGCGGGCAGTGCCTCGACCAACCGCTCGCGGGTGCGGGCGCCGACCAGCGGCACGATGTCCTCGCCCTGGGCGGCCACCCAGGCGATGGCCAGTTGGGCGACCGTGCACCTCTTCGCGTCGGCGACCCGGCGCAGTGCCTCCACGAGGGCGAGGTTGTGTTCCACGTTCCCGCTCGAGAACCGCGGGTTGAAGCCGCGGCTGTCACCGGGGCCGGCGGTGCGGCCGGCGGACCAGTGGCCGGAGATGAGACCGCGGCTGAGGACGCCGTACGCCGTCAGGCCGATCCCGAGCTCCCGCAGCGTGGGCAGGATGTCCGCCTCCACCGCGCGGGAGATCAGCGAGTACTCGATCTGGAGGTCGGCGACCGGGTGCACGGCGTGCGCGCGGCGGATCGTGGCCGCGTCGACCTCCGAGAGGCCGAGGTGCCGCACGTACCCGGCGTCGATCATCTCCTTGATCGCGCCCACCGTCTCCTCGATCGGTACCGCCGGATCCAGCCGGGCGGGGCGGTAGATGTCGATGTGGTCGGTGCCCAGGCGGGTCAGCGAGTAGGCGAGGAAGTTCTTCACCGCCTCGGGCCGGCCGTCCATCCCGCCGAACCCCGGGCCGGGCGCCCGCAGCATGCCGAACTTGACGCTCAGCTGGTAGCCGTCCCGGTCCCGGCCGCGCAGCGCCTCGGCGATCAGCAGCTCGTTGTGGCCCATCGCGTAGAAGTCGCCGGTGTCGATCAGTGTGACGCCCCGCTCCAACGCGGCGTGCACGGTGGCGATGCTCTCCGCGCGGTCGGCCTCCCCGTAGACGCCCGACATGCCCATCGCGCCCAGACCCATCGCGGAGACGGTGGGGCCGGTGGTGCCCAGGGTTCGTGTCTGCATCGCGTTCTCCTCCGTCGTCGTCGCTCTACCACCCAGCTTGCGCCCGCACCGCGACGTGCGGGAGCGGAGCGTTCATCCGGGGACCGCCGATCCCTGGCCCGGCTCTCGCGCCGCGTTGGCGGTCGCCCCGGAGCATCCGGTGCTTCAGCGCGTCTCCGTACGAGGTGCTCGCGTTCACGGGCCGGCCGGAAACGGGATCCTGCGGTACCACGGGTGGCGGTTCGGAGCACCAGGCCTTGTCGGGCCAGTGCCGTAGGTTCGTGCCGACCGTGTGCGCCACCCCTGCCTGAGGAGATCCATGGCCGACACCATCAACTCGCTCGCGTCCCGTGTCCAGGAACTGCTGGTGGCGAACCTGACCAGTCCAGCGGCCTCGGCCGCCCACGTCGCCACGGGCTTCCACGACGTCATCGCGCGCGCCACCGCGCTCGGCCCGGACGCGGCCTGGCTGGTCGGCGCCGGGCACAGCGGGCTCGCCGCCCTGGCCTTCCTGCACCGCGAGATCGACCAGGCACTCTTCCACCTCGACGCCGCCGTCACGGCCGGCTTCAACGACTGCGTCGCCCTCCACGCCGCCGCGCTCCGGCCGCTGCACGAGGACCCCCGCTTCCGCGCGATCTACCAGCGGATCCGCATCACCATGGCCGACCTCGACGAACTCGTCTGGATACACCAGGAGATGCACATCATGTCCCGGGACGCCGCGAGGGCCTCCACCGAGAACATCGGCCGCCACGACACCGGGATCTCCCTGCTCCCCCAGGCCCTCGTTCCGACCCGGGTGCCGAACACCCCCGGGGTCCTGATCGCCCGGATCGACCTCGCCGCCACCCAGACCGCGCTCCAACGCGCCATCATGAAGGCGGACATCAGCCGCGCCGCCGCCAACGCCTCCATCAGCGCCGTCTCCTACAACTGGGACAACGCCCGCGCCCGGCGGGACGCCTGGCGCGCCGACGACCTGGAGTCCCAGCGCCGCCAGGCCGCCGCTGCCCGCGCCTTCGTCGGGCGCCCTGGCGTCAGCACGCTGGTCATTCCCTGTCCGCCGCTCGGGTCACTCATCTGTCCGTCCTGACACGGTCACTGAGCTCGGCGCTTCAAGGCGGTGGCGGCGGATGAGTGGTCCAAGGGTTCTCCGGCGCACGCCGAGCGCGAGTCGACCGCTCACCCCACCAGCCGCAGTCGTTCCGGTGCCACTCGCACCCGCACGGTCTGACCCCAGCTCAGCTGCAGGGCGTCCGACTCCACACCGTCGCCGAAGGCGACCAGTTGGTCCGACTCCACGGTCAGCGTCAGCTCCTGGCCGACGCCGCAGCAGCCCTGGACCTGGGTGGTCCCGGTGACCGGCGAGGGCCAGGCCTCCCGGACGAACCAGCTCAGGGCAGGCGCGCCCGGGGCGGGCAGCGGGACCTCGCTGCGGCGTTCCAGCCAGGCCGAGCGGCACCAGCCCGTGGCCCCGGTGCCGGTGCCGACCAGGACGCCGGAAGAGGCCTGCGCCTCGTCGGGGCCGCCGCCGGGCGGAGTGAGGCGGTAGCGGGCGGTCTGGTGACCGCGCTGGCCCAGGTAGATCTCGTTGAGGGCGAGCAGCCGCTGGGTGTCGTCGGCGACCGCCTCCACCATGGTGCACTCGGCCGACCGCAGGTCCACCGCGGTGGAGGCGGCCAGCCGCAGCAACTCGGCGGCGTCCTCGGCGTGATGACGGACCAGGACACCCGGGTTACGGCCCGGCTCGGCGTCGATCCCGATCACCGGCTGGCCGGCCAGGTACTTGGCGACGTTCGCCACCAGTCCGTCCTGACCGACGACCACCACCAGGTCTTCCGGGCCGAAGAGGAACCGGTCCAGATCACCGCGCTCGATCCGGCTGCGCCGCCAGTCCGGCGGCACTGCGGCGGCCACCGCCGTCAACGCGGCCTGCAGCCGCCGGTGGCGCTGCTCCACCTCGTCCAGCGACCGGCCGCGACGGGCCAGGAAGAAGGCGGCCTGGCCCCGCGAGCCGTGCCGGGCGAGCAACTCCTGGTACTCGGTGTGCCGGTGGACCAGCACCACGCGCGGGACCAAGGTCACCGGGCACCGCCGGCCGGTGCCGGGCGGCCCAGCTGGGCGAGCAGACCGGTCAGCAGGTCCGGGCTGAGCGTGAGGCTGTCGATCTTCGGCAGGTTCTCGGCCAGCCGGCCGAGCGCGAGGGCCTGCAACACCTCGGGGCTGGCCTGCTGGTGTGCGGCCAGCCAGGCGGCCTGGCCGGCCGCCTTGGCCTCGCTCAGGGCCCGCTCGGCCGCGGCCTGGGCGTCGGCCAGGAGTACGGCGGCCTCGGCCTCCGCGGTGGCCAACCGGGTACGGCGCTGCGCCTCCGCCTCGGCCCGGACCTGGTCGGCGGCAGCCTGCTGCTCCGCCTCGCGGTAGGCGTTGACGCCCTGATGGGCGATCAGCTCCTCCTCCCGGCGGGCGAGTTCGATCCTGTTGGCCAGTTCGTTCTCGGCGATCTTGCGTTCCCGCTCGACCGCGACCGCTCGCCGCTCGTAGGTGGCCCGGTCGGCCTCCTGCTGCACCTGCTCCCTGGCCGGGGTGCGCAGCGCCCGCTCCAGCTCCGGCTCGGGCCGTAGCGCGGTCACCCGGACCGCGAGCACCACCAGGCCGAGTTCCGCCAGCCGCGCGTCGTCCGCCAGCCCCTCGGCGATCGCCCGACGCACCGTGCGCACGCCCTCGGCCAGCGCCACCGCCAGCGTGGTACGGGCGATCAGTTCCAAGGCGTGCTGCTGGGCGGTCTCGGTCAGCAGCGTGCCGAGCTGCTCCAGCGGTTCGGCCCGCCATGCCCCGGTCTCCGGGTCGATGCTGAAGTCCAGCCGGGTCGCGGCCAGTTCGGGATCGGTGATGCGGTAGGTCAGGGTCACCTGGATGGCCAGGTCCTGGAACTCGGCGGTCCTCGCGTGGCAGAGCAACGACAGCTCCCGGTCGTCGGCCGGCACTTCGGAGATCGCCGCGGCCAACGGCCGGAACCAGAACGCCAGTCCCGTGCCCTCGTGGGCCACGGTGCCGCCGCGCAGGTGGCGGATGTGGGCGGTGGGGGCGGCCCGCAGGTGCAGCAGACCGAAGCGCTTCGTGATGTCAGCCATGGGTCCTCATTTCCGAGACACCTTCTCGTCTCGCTGACGATAACTGCACCTCTCACTTATCGTCAATATGACGAAAGCGACGCCCGTGACCACCGCTCTCGCACGGCGAATAGCGTGCGCCACGCACGCATGAGGTGCGACCCTCGCCTGCCCTTCGCACCCGGGCCCACCGTGGCATGTGACAACGTCGCCGTCGGGCGGACCCGCCGGGCCCCGCACCCCTTCCTTGCGGCCTCAGCAGCCCACGGATGTCGCATACTGACCGAACGGGATACCGCCTCGGCCGCCGGCAGTCCGGAGGGAACGTCCATGTCCGATCAACCCGGTGCGGCCCCGGACGAATCCGGCACCACGGACCCGTTGTCCCGGTTCGGATACCGGTCACAGCTCCGTCGTACCCTGCGCCTGCGCGACCTGCTGGTCTACGGCCTGGTCTTCATGGTGCCGATCGCCCCGTTCGCGATCTTCGGCGTGGTCTTCGACCTGTCCCGGGGCATGGTGGCGCTGACCTACCTCGTCGGCCTGGTCGCCATGCTCTTCACCGCGCTGGGCTACCGCGAGATGTCCCGCGAGTTCCCGATCTCCGGTTCGGTCTACGCCTACGCGGCGCGCGGGATCCGCCCGGAGGTCGGATTCCTGGCGGGGTGGGCCATCCTGCTGGACTACCTGCTGGTCCCCACCCTGCTGTACGTGACGGGTGCGGTGGCCCTTCAGGCGGTGGTGGGTGACGGCGTCCCCCAGTGGTTGTGGATCACCGTCTTCGTGGTGTTCAACACGGTGGTGAACCTGCTCGGCATCCGGACCACGGCCTGGATGAACAAGCTGTTCCTGCTGGCCGAGCTGATCGTGCTGGCGCTGTTCGTCGCCCTGAGCACCGCAGCCGTCGTCCGAGGGGTGAACGGGGCGCACTGGAGCCTCGACCCGCTGTACAACCCACAGGTCTTCTCGATCCCGGTGGTGTTCTCGGCGCTGTCGGTGGCCGTACTCTCGTTCCTCGGCTTCGACGCCATCTCCACCCTGGCGGAGGAGGTCAAGGGCGGCGCCCGGGTGGTGGGCAGGGCCACCCTGCTCTCGCTGTGCATCGTCGCGGCGCTCTTCGTGGTGCAGTCCTACCTGGCCGCGCTGCTGTTGCCGGGGCGCACCTCGCTACCGGACCAGGCGGCGGAGAACACCGCGTTCTACGACGTCGCCAGAACGGCCGGCGGAGTCTGGCTCAAGAACGTCGTCGCACTCACCAGCGCGTTGGCCTCCGCCGTGGCCAACGCGCTCGTCGCCCAGGCCGCCACCTCCCGCCTCCTGTTCTCGATGGCCCGGGACGGCTTCCTGCCGCGCTTCCTGTCCCACGTCGACGCCGACCGCCAGGTCCCCGAACGGGCCATCCTCCTGGTCTCGTTGATCAGCCTGGCACTCGGGCTCAGCCTGGTCGGCCAGGTAGCGCTGCTCTCGTCGCTGGTGAACTTCGGCGCACTGTTCTCCTTCCTGCTGCTGCACCTGTCGGTCGCGTGCCACTTCCTGCTCCGCAAGCGTCAACGCACGTACGGCATGCACCTGGTGGTACCGCTGCTGGGTTTCCTGATCATCGGCTACGTGCTGGCCAAGGCCAGCCCCCATGCCCAGATCGGCGGGGCCTGCTGGCTGGTCATCGGCATCGTGATCCTGATCGTCCGGCATCGGACCGGCCGCTCCGTCGACCTGAAACTCGATGCCTGACCAAGCCGTGGCAACACCCCCAGGTGTCCTACAGCGCCTACGTCGGCTCCGCCACCCGGGCCCTGTACGAAGCCGCAACCACCGGCGCACCCCGGCGGGCCCGACCTCCTTGAGCCCCCCGGGTACGGACCGCCGCCATCGAGCGGTTGCCGACAGTCACCATGATGTGAGCTGGGTCCCCTTGGGGCGGGTGCCGGACGGGGGTGGGCCGTGATGGTCCTCACGCGCTGGGGGCACCTCCTACCCTTCCTCGTAGACCGTTCACCACTCCCGTCCACCGGGCCCGCCCGGCCGGCCGCCACCATGGCCGCGCTCCCGTGCCTGCGGCCTGGTCCGCACCGTTTCCGCAGGTCAAAACGTTGCAAATCGCCCAAAAAGCCGCGCCAGAGCAGGTTTAACCGCCCGAACCACACCCAGCCGCCCGCGCCCCACCGGCGCGTTCACCCGGCACCGCTACGACGCACCGTCGTAGCGGGCACCCCTTGGAGCCGGCCGACCGGCCCGCTAACAATGGCTGAGTCGCCAGCTGCGGCGGCGGTTCGATCCGCTGCCGCACTCCCGTCCGGCGGTCGCTCACTGTGAGACCGACCGCCCCGGCACCGACACCCGCCCGCCGGGCCCCACCGGGTCCGCCGAGCCACGGGACAGGTGCCCAAGTGATCTGAGGTCGAACTCCACATGCCCGTGATCTCCACCCGCATGCGCAAGTCCGCCGCCCTGCTCGCCTCCGCCGCCGGCATCGTCGCCATCGGCGCCGCCGTGGCCCCCACCGCCGCCTCTGCCGCCACCCCGCAGCAGATCGCCGCCAGCATCGTCCCCGCCGACCAGCTGGCCTCCTTCGACCAGATCGTCTCCCACGAGAGCGGCTGGAACATCACCGCCACCAACCCCTCCTCGGGCGCCTACGGCCTGGGCCAGGCCCTGCCGGGCAACAAGATGGCCTCCGCCGGCGCCGACTGGCAGACCAACGCCTCCACCCAGATCAAGTGGACCTACGACTACATGAACAGCCGCTACGGCAGCCCCAACCAGGCCTGGGCTTACTGGCAGGTCCACCACAACTACTGATCACCCGATCAGCGACCCCCAGCGGGTCACCCCCGAGGGGCCCAGCACGCGACCCGCGCGCCGGGCCCCTCAGGCGTTCCCGGAGAGTCTCCGGTCTCAGCGGAACGCGGCGATGTTGCGCACGGCCCAGTCGGCGAAGGGGCGCGGGGCGGGTTTGCGGTTCCGGTTGCGGCACCGGTCGGCCAGGCGGCGATCGGGGTGCGGGCGGCTGCTGCCGGGCCGGGCCGTCACGCGCGGCACGGCATGCGGGAGGGGCGCGCCTGCCCCGCGGTGGCAGGCGCGCCCCGCACCGGGACCTCGGTGGCCCCGGCGTCGGTCCGGTGGGACAGTCAGTTGGAGAGGCTGCCGAAGCCGCTGCCGCCCCAGACCTGGATGTAGTAGTGCTTGCCGTACAGGCCGCAGATGTTGCCGGTCACATCCAGGCTGAACGCCTCGATGTTGCCGCCGCCGACCTGGACGTGGGTGTCGTTGTC
Source organism: Kitasatospora sp. NBC_01250 (assembly GCF_036226465.1). Lineage (NCBI taxonomy): Bacteria > Bacillati > Actinomycetota > Actinomycetes > Kitasatosporales > Streptomycetaceae > Kitasatospora > Kitasatospora sp. NBC_01250. The sequence continues at coordinate 240,821 of NZ_CP108476.1, forward strand.
GACGACGCGGAATCCGCCCCAGTTCCAGCCGTCGTGCTCGTTGGCGGTGTAGCTCAGGCAGTGGGTGCTGGTGTTGGAGGCGATGGTGGGGCTCGGCACGTTGTCGCCCGGGGTGCCCACGGTCTGGCCGTTGGCGAACGCCGTGCCGCCGCCCATCGTCAGCGCCGCCACGATGCCTGCCGCCGCGACCGCGGTCCCGATCGTCTTCTTGCCCATGGTCATCTTCTCCTTCGTGTGGGTCGTGAGGTCAGCCGACCCGGCCGCGTTCGCGGCCGGGCACCTCGGCTGTGGCGGCGTGTGCCGCCGGCTGTGGATCCTGGTGGTTCTGTCGAACTCCCCCGGGCCCCGTCGGCCCCCGCCGATCAGCGAGCCCGGGTGCGGACACCGGTCGCTCAGTGGTTGACGCGGGGACCGCCGCAGCTGATCTCCGGTGAACCCGAACGGGTGCACGGGTGGCCCCAGCCGGTGTCCGCCAGGACGGTGTGCGCGTGGGACGCCGTGACGGTACCGCCCTGCGCCCCGGCCGTCACGCCGAAGAGCGCGACGGCCGCCAGACCCAGGAACACGAGCTTGCGCATGACGAAGATCCCCCTTTGAGACTTGGTGAGGTCGAGCGGTCGTTCCGGCCCCCGGAGGCCGCACCGATCGGCCGGCCCCACAGTGCCGTGCAACGGGTATCGGCCGCCATGGACTTGGGGGATCATCATGTGACGGGGGCACAACAGGACGGCTGCCAAAAACGCCCGAACCGGGTGAAGCCGTAGCGAAGTTCGGGGGCTCGTCAGTGGAGTTGATCGACGAGGACGTCGTGTCGGACGTCTACGCGTGGGTGGTGGCACAGCGCCGCCCCTCGGAGCAGGACCTCACCCGGGTGGGGCGTGAGGTGGGGTGCGGGGACGAGGCGGCCAGGGCGGCCGTGGCGGCACTGGTGGAGCGGCACGTGCTGGTGGTGGGCGCGCAGGGCGTGGTCGCCGCGAGCCCGGAGGTCGCCATCGCGGCCCTGGTGGGCCCGCGGGAGAGCGCGCACCGTCGGGCCGAGGCCGATCTCGCGGCCGAGCGGGAACGCACCGTGCGGCTGCGCTCCCGCCTGGCGGCGCTGAAGCCCACCTATGCCGATCCGCTGCACCTGGAGCGGTCGGGCGGAGTGGACGTGCTGACGGACATGTTCGCGGTCCGGGCGCTGATCGCGGACCTGACCGCGACCTGCGAGAGGGAGATCATGGCCTGCCAGCCCGGCGGCGGCCGCCCGCCGGCGGCCCTGGCCGAAGCCCTGCCGAGGGACCTGGAGCTGCTCGACCGCGGGATCGTCCTGCGCAGCCTCTACCAGCACACGGCCCGCTTCCACCCCGCGACCCAGGCCTACGCCGAGGAGGCCCTCGCGGCCGGCTCGCAGATTCGCACCGTCGCCGAGATCCCGGGGCGGATGATCATCCTGGACCGTCAGATCGCCTTCCTGCCGCACCGCGACCATCCCGCCGGGGCCATCGTCGTGCGCGAACCGTCGATCCTCGACTACCTCTGCTCGGCCTTCGAACAGGCCTGGAGCCTCGGTTCGCCCTACCGGATCGGCCCCTCGGCAACCCGGACGGCGGCCACCGAGATCAGGGCCGCGATCCTGACCCTGATGGCCAACGGTCTCAAGGACGAAGCCATCGCCAAGCGCCTGGGCCTGTCCGTGCGCGCCTGCCGCCGCCACATCTCCGAGCTGCTGGACGCCCTCGACGCCGACAGCCGCTTCCAGGCCGGCGCCATCGCCGCCCGCTCCGGGCTCCTGGAGCCGGTCGTCGAACAGACCTGACGGCAGCGCCCGGCCGGCCGGGCCCGTGCGACGCCCGCTCTCCGGGTCGGCCCGCGCCGCACTCCACCGGGTCGCCGGTGGACCGGACGGCGACGTGCGCAGGCGGAGCCTCCGGACGGGCGGACGCCCGACGGTTCAGGGTGCGTCGCGCGGCACCGGGGACCGATCGGAGGCACACTGATGGTTCATCAGAGGCGGGGCCTTGCGCCTTGCGAAGGCGGCGCGAAGGCGGCGCGGCGACGACTCGGCCGAGGACCTGCCGTCGGCACGGACGGGGAACGAACACACGCATGGGTGACCACCAGCCCTCCCGCGACGGCGCGGACCAGGTGACGAAGCAGCGGCGGCGCAGGCGCCGGATCGTGCTGTGGCTCGGCGTCCCCCTGGCCCTGCTACTGGGCGCCGGCGCGTACGTGTACGTGGACCTGGACGGCAACATCAGGAGCAGCGCGCTGTTCAGTGGGACCGGCGGTCAGGCCCCGGAGACGAAGGACGCGGCCGGCCGCAGCCCGGAGAACATCCTGGTGATCGGCTCGGACACCCGCGACTCCGCCGCCGACTGCGCGATCGGCGGGGACTGCGGCCCTGGGGCCAACGCCGACGTCGAGATGCTCGTCCACCTGGCCGCCGACCGCACCAACGCGACGGTGCTGAGCATCCCGCGCGACGTCGTGATGAGTCTGCCCGGCTGCACGGACCCGACGACCGGGCAGGTCCACCCCGGCGCCGGCCAGGCCGTCATCACCAGCAGCCTGCAGTACGGCCCCGGCTGCACGGTGGCCGCCGTCCACCAGCTGACCGGGATCACCGTCGACCACTTCATGATGATCGACTTCTCCGGGGTGGTGAACATGTCCGATGCCGTCGGCGGAGTCCGGGTCTGCGTCGACAACAACGTCTACGACCCGGACTCGCACCTCAAGCTGACTGCCGGAACCCACACCCTGCAGGGCCTGGCGGCGCTGGAGTTCCTGCGCACCCGGCACGGCTTCGGCGACGGCAGCGACCTCGGCCGTGAGGACGCCCAGCACATCTTCCTGTCCGCGATGGTCCAGAAGCTGAAGAGCGCCGGCACGCTGACCAACCCGGTCACGCTCTACTCGCTGGCCAGCGCCGCGACCAAGGCCCTGACCGTGGACCCCGCCCTCAACGGGCTCGCCGACCTCGCCGACCTCGCGAACCAGCTCAACGACGTGCCCACCAATCGGATCACCTTCCTGACCACCCCCAACTCGCCCTACACCGGCGCCGATCCGGTCTTCGCGCAGGACCTCGTACCGGCCCCCGGGGCGTCGGCCGTCTTCCGGGCGATCCTGGCCGACCGGTCGTTCTCCGGAACCGGCAGCCCCGCGGCGGCTCCCCCGAGCACGCCACCGAACGCCGGGAAGGCCGCGGACGCCGTCCACACCACCGCCCCGCAGAGCGCTCCCCCCGCTACCGCCCCGACCACCGCGCCCGGCGACACCAACGCGCTCAACGCCGCCGCCGCACCGGGCTGCGCCAAGGTCAGCACCGAGGACACCACCGCGTTCGGCTCCCCGGTCCAGGCGTTCGCGCAGAACCCGGACGTGCCGAACTCCGCTCCCTGATCCGGGACGGAACGCGCGTGTCGGCCAGGACCAGCCCGGTCCAGGACAGCCACGCGGGCAGCGCCCGACTCCCCCGTGCGGTGCGCGACACCTGCCACAGGGCCAGGCCGAGCGTGCCGATGGCGGGGGCGGCGCCGGTGATGAAGGCGAGGTCCATGAGGGCGCGGGACACCGACAGGTCCGTGGCGGAGCCCAGGAGCGACAGGACCCAACCCGCGCTCGCGGACAACACCAGCAGGACCCCGGACGCAGTGCCCGCCGCCCGGACCACGCCCGCCCGCACCGCGGTGCCGTGGCGTCCAACGAAGTCCGTGAGCCACGGGACGAAGGCCAGCAGCGCCAAGGCCGAGAGCATCTGGAACAGAGCCGTCAGCTGCAGCGAGCGGTGCAGCGCAGCGGGATCGGCGGCCAGGTAGCGCCGCACCACGTCGTCGCCCGAGTACGGGGTCGCAAACGGCCCGGACGGCGCGGTGACACCGCCGGCGACGAGGCCGGCCACGAAGAGGACGGCGTACAGTACGCCGCTGACTGCTCCTGCAGACCGTCGGGCAGGCGGGGTGAAGGGCGACACGGTCAACAGCCTCTGGTTGTCGGGACGGTGCCGGTTGGGAGGCCCAGGTCCGGCGCCGTTCAGTCCACCGGATCGGCGCTGCTGCCGGCGTCCTCCGGCGGACGGCTTCGGGCGTACTCCCGCGGGAGCAGCGAATCCCCGGGCGGCCGGAGGCCTGCCGCGGAAGGACGGTGACGCCGTGTGGCTGAGCTGGTCCGCCGTCCTGACCGGCCACAACGGTCCGTCCTGACCGGCCACGACGGTTCCGTCGTCCATCGCCACGGCTTCCGGTGCCCGGACTGTCCGAGCACTGACCGCTGACCGCTGACCGGTCCGGGCACCACCGCACCATCACCCGCGCCACCCGCAACGGCGCCAGTGTCCTCCCGGGCTAGAGTTGCGTGGCTCCTCCGTCGACGGGGAACTCCGCTCCGGTCGAGAAGGTCGCACCGAACGCCAAGTACGCCACCGCGGCGGCCACTTCCTCGGACGACCCCAGCCGCTGCATCGGGTTGCCGCTCCGGAAGGTGTCCCTCATCGTCTCGACGACGTCGGCCGGCAAGGAGCGGTCCAGGATGCCCGTGTCGATCGGCCCGGGGCTCACGGCATTGACGCGCACCCCGCGCGGCAGCAGCTCGCGGGCCAGGGTGCGCGTCATCGACCGCAGGGCTGCCTTGCTCGCCGAGTAGACACTGAGCGCGTCCAGGCCAAGGACGTTCACCACCGACGTGGTGAGGACCACGCCGCTTCCCTCGCGCAACAGCGGCGCCAACGCCTGCACCGTGAAGTACGGGCCCTTGGCGTTGACGCCGAACAGCGCGTCGTACATCTCCTCCGTCGTCGAGTCGAACGGCGCGGACGCGGTGACGCCGGCGTTGACGAACAGCGCGTCCACCGCGCCGAGCCGCTCCTGGACCGTGCCGGCCAGCGCCTTGACGTCCTCCAGGGACGCGGCGTCGCTGCGCACGGCGATCGCCTTGTCCCCCAACTGCTCCAGCGCGGCGTCCAGGGTGGACCGGGTCCGGCCGGTGATCAGTACCTGTGCCCCACCGTCGGCGAACAACCGGGCCGTAGCCAGGCCGATACCGCTGCTTCCGCCCGTGATCACGATCTTCTTGCCGTCATAAGTGGTCATGCCCTCAAGCCAAACGTCCACCCGCACACCCTGTCCAAGACCCGTTCCGCATGCCGTCATGCCCCAGGCGCATGACGGCGCGGGACGTACCCTGGGCGGATGGACCTCGACCTGCGGCTCGTGCGCTACTTCACGGTCGTGGCGGAGTACGGCAACTTCGGCCGGGCCGCCACCAGCCTCCACCTGGCGCAGCCGTCGCTGAGCCGTCAGATCCAGCGGCTGGAGGCCCAGCTCGGTGTCCGGCTCCTCGACCGCACGCCGCAGGGCAGCAGCCTCACCGACGCCGGTCAGGCCTTCCTTCCCAGGGCCCGGAGACTGCTCCACGAGGCCGAGCAAGCCGCTCACACGGCCAGAGCCGCCGTCCAGTCCCCCGCCATCACCGTCGGCTGCGCCGAAGGACTGGTCATCACCGCCTGGGTACAGGAGCTGCGCCGCCGGCACCCGGACGGCCGGGTCCGCACCAGGCACCTCGACTGGCGGGACACGCGCGCCCTCGCCGAGGGGCGGGTCGACGCCCTCGTCGCGTACCGGCCCCTGCCCTTGCCCACGGACGGCTTCCGGGTGACCAAGCTCCACGAGGAGCCGCGGGTGCTGGTCACCTCGGCGAGTCATCATCTGGCGAACGAAGAGGCCGTCAGCCTGCGGGCCCTGTCGGACGAGGGACTGGTCGCCTGCGCCAGCACTCCGGTCCTCTGGGGCACGCCCAAGCCCGTCGGCAACCGCCCGGCACCGCCCCCGCCCGCGATCGACGACAGTTACGAGGACAAGCTGGAACTCATCGCCACCGGCCACTGTGTCGCCATCTTCCCTGCCGGCGATCGACGCGCTGCCGTGCGCGAGGACATCGCCCTGGTGCCCGTCATCGACATCGCTCCCTGCGAGGTCGTGCTCGTCACGCGCACTGACGACCCCAACCCGCTGCTCGGATCGCTGGAAGACGTCGCACGGACATGGCTCGGCGGCTCCCCCGGGCTCCATGATTGAACGCCGGGCACCCCGGGCCGTCACACCCCCGGCGGGGCCGGCCCAGGGTGCGCGACACGGGCCGCTGCCGACCGGCGCGCTGACCGCGCCCCGCCCTTCGGCACGTCGGTGAGCGGCGTGGGTGCGGGGCAGGGCACGGTGAGGCGGCCGACCTCATCACGGACCTGCCGTCCGCAGCCGACCTCGTCACCAGGTTGGCAGCCCAGGTCGGGGACGCACTGAACCGAGCCGGAAGGCACCGACCCGGCAACCAGCCGCGAACCCACGGCTGACGACGCCCGGCCGAAAGGGTGTGCCAGCGGACGACGATGCGAGGTGCGGAAACGGAACCCGGCCTCCGGGGCTGGTCCAAGGTGAACAAGGTCGACCGACCGTGCCTGCACGAGCCGCGCCACCGGGTAGCGTAGGCCCGTCCCGACAGGGCGCAGCCGCCCTCGCCACAGCGAACGGACTCTTCGCCATGACCGCACAGCCGATCGGGCAGCACCTGCCTCAGAGCCGACTCCCGCAGACCATCAGGGAGTTCCGGGCGGTCCTCCCCGCCGGCGACCTGCAAGTCTTCAACAGCGAGGTCGAGGACGTGCCGCTGCACGAGATCGACCGGTACCTGGAGGCCTGGCAGCACGTCCTGCGCCTGCGGGCGATCCCCGAGATCGGCGACGCACTGCGCAGCGCCGGCGATCGCCCTGGCACCCCGATCGGCGAGATCTTCCCCGAGTGGGAGGAGACCGGTGTCTGACCTGCCCGACGTCTACCTCGACGACTCCGCCCGCACCGTCGCCGTCACCCTGACCCCGGACCAGCGTCGCAAACTGCTGCACACGCTCCGGAGCATCCAGCGGGACCCGGAGATCGGCAGGCCGTACACCCCCGGCGGTGATCTGTCGGGCCGTCTGGTGGTCGCCCCGGGCGACCGCGCGGTTCCCGGTATGACGATCGTCCACCGGATCCTGGACACGGAGATCCGAGTCGTACACATCCTCGCCGGCCCGTAGAACACGGAGCAGCGGGAGCCCGCCCCCACTATCTGGACGTCGGTTCGCCGGGCTTCATCCGACGGGACTACGGACTCGTCGAGGTCGACTTCCAACCGGGCGGGAACGGGTGGTCCTGTTTCGGCATCAGCGTGCAGGTCCACCGCCTACGCCTGGACGGCCCCTCCGCGGTGTCCGGGCCCCTTCGAGACTCGTACGGTGCGTTCCCGCCCCGGACGACGTTCGAGGAGCTGAGCGCGGCAGTGGCCGCCCCGGGCGTCTCGGTCGAACCGGACAACGACCCCTCGGCCACGGAGATCCACCGGTACCGCGTGCCTCAGTCCGGCGTACGGATCTTCGTCGTCGCTGATGCGTCCCCCGACGCCGGCCCGCAGGCATCACAGCGCACAGGCCCCTCGGGGCGAAGCCGCCCGCGCCCAGCGAAAGGGCGCGGGCCAGTCACGTGGCCCCGGGCGGCCGGTCGGGGACCAACAACCGTGGTCCACCACGACGTTGGTGCCGAGCCTCACCGCCTCCAGGGCGAGCCAGAGCATCCGCCCTTCCAGCACGTCGCGCTTCCCCTCCGCCTCCGATGCACCGAACAGTGAGGCTTCGCCATCTTCGAACGTGCTGGTCGGAGGGTCTGGCGTGACGATTCTCCGGTGTGCTCAGGCTGGTCGCGGGCGGGAGTCTGCGGTCTTGATCGTCTGACGGGGAGGGCCGGGGCGGTTTCGCCGGTCCCTGCGTCTGATCAGGATCCCGATCCATCGGTCCTACTGGAGCGCGCTGCGGCCCACGCGGTCCGGCGAGCGGGGCAATTATCAGACTGGGGTTGTTTTCAGACTTAGTCTGATTATCCTGATGGCATGGCAGGACTCAGGGAGCGCAAGAAGGAGCAGACGCGCCAGCGGATCGCCGCGGTCGCGTTACGGCTGTTCATCGATCACGGTTTCGACTCGGTGACGGTCAACGAGATCGCCGAGGCGGCGGAGGTCGCCAGGGCGACGCTCTTCGTGTACTTCCCCACCAAGGAGTCGCTGGTTCTGGCGGACGTGGCGGGCGACGACCTGTCCGAGGTGGTGACCGCCCGGCCGCCGGGCATTTCGTTCCTGGCGGCGCTGCGCGATCATCACCGTGCGATCGCCGCAAGGCGGCTCGGGCAGGCGGAGCTGGACTCGCTCGTCACGCAGGTGCGGGTCATCCACGGCAGCCCTGCGCTGCGTGCCAGCGCCGAAGCGCTCCTGTACGAGCAGCGGCAGCAGCTGACGCGGGCCCTGGCCCTGGAGTACGACGCGAACGTTGCGGCCCTGATGGCCGCACAGGTCACCGCGTCACTGCTGGTGCTCCAGGAGTCGTTCTTCCAGTTGCTCCTCGACGGATCCTCCGGCGAAGCCGCCAGCGAGGCTTTGGCGGACCAGGTGGAGCTCGCCTTCGACCTGCTGGAACACGGACTGGCCCGCACAGCGGTGACCGGTACAGGCGCAAGCACGACAAAGAACGAAAGGCCGTGATATGCGCGCAAGGGGCATCACCTACGACACCGGCACCTTCCTCGGCGGCCGACTCACCCGGACCCTGTTGGATGCCCAGGCGGTTCACCAGGAGATGGCCGTGCTCGCCGGCGACCTCCACTGCGACGCCGTCCGCGTCACCGGAGGTGAACCGGAGCGGCTGGAGGTCGCTGCGACGGCCGCTGCGGCCGCCGGGCTGGAGGTGTGGTTTTCGCCCTTCCCCGTCGACCTGTCACCCGAGGACACGCTGGCCGTGTTGGACGACAGCGCCCAACGCGCGGAGGCAGTGCGGAGCACCGGCGCTCAAGTCGTATTCGTCGCCGGATGCGAGCTCAGCGCGTTCGGCCAGGGTTTCCTGCCCGGTGCCACCTACCTCGACCGGCTGCAGGGCATGGTATCCGGCGGCCTTGAATGGTGGACCTCACTGGGCCCGGTACAGCAGCGCCTCAACGAGTTCCTCAATCAGGCCTGCACCACGGTCAGGTCCCGCTTCGGCGGACGCGTGAGCTACGCCGCCGGCCCCTGGGAGGACGTCGACTGGGCCCCGTTCGACCTCATCGGCGTCGACGCCTACCGGGCCGCCCACAACGCCGACGGGTTCCGCGAACACGTGCGCGAGCTCGTCACCCGTGGCAAGCCCGTCGCCGTCACCGAGTACGGAACCTGCGCCTACCGCGGCGCAGGCGACCTCGGCGGCATGGCCTGGCAGCCACCCGCCGACGCCGTCCCCGACGAGTACGAACAGGTCCGCTACCTGGAAGAACTCCTCGACATCTTCGAGACCGAGGGAGTCGACACCGCCTTCTGGTTCAGCTTCGCCAACTGCGACAAGCCCGGCGCACGCGACATCGCCTCCTACGGCGTCGTACGCATGCTCGACGAATCACGATGGGAACCGAAGCAGGTTTTCCGCGCCATGGCCAGCCGATACCAGCGGTGAGGCTTCGCCACCTTCGAAACGTGCTGTTCGGAGGGGCTGACGTGGCGGTTCTCCGGGCGCCCGTGCTGATCGCGGGCGGGACTCTGCGGTCTTGTAGCTTCGCCATCCTCGAACGTGCTGGTCGGAGGGTCTGGTATGGCGCTCGGTGGGGGTGCTCGGGCCGGTCGCGGGTGGCTGTCTGCCGTCTTGATCGTCTGACGGGGCGGCCCGGGGCGGTTTCGCGGGTTCCTCCGCGTCGTCGGCCCTGTGCCGCCTACGGTCCGATTCATGGTGGAGTCCGAAATCACTGCACGGATCGCGGCGCGCCGCGCGGGGCTGGACGAACTGGAAGACCAGTTGGTCAAGCAGGTGGAGGAGCTGCGGGTCGAGCGTGACGAACTCGCCGTCGCCGAACGGGTCTGGCGGCGGATGGCTGAACAGTTGGCCGCGGAGGCGGCGGCCGAACCGGCACCGGTGGAGGTGGCGGGCCGAGCGGTGCTGCTGTCCCGCACCCGGGGGCCCGCCGTGGCCGAGGACGCGCTGCCGCCGGACTGCCGGCGTGCATCCTCGCTATCGTGCGCGAGCGGCGGCCCGGTGCCGACCCGGCAGGTCGGCGAGGTGCTGGGGCTTCAGGTGGCGGTGCGGGGCAAGCTGGAGCCGCTGCGGGGGAAGTTGTCCAAGCTCGCCGGGCGGGGCTGGATGCGCAAGCTGCCCGACGGCCGCTCGGCCGCACGCCTGTGACCGGGCCCGCAGTGGAGGGCGGGCGTAACTGAGGCGCCCCCGGTGGCTGTTGAGATTGTGTGACCAAAAACAACACGCCCGCCGAGGGCGTCTCCCTTGTCTGCCAGTGCAAGCTGAACCTGTCCACGCCTGCCGGGGCGCCTCCCCCGTGTGTGCGAGGGAGACGCCCCGACGGCTCTTCGTCACAGCGGCGCCGACGTCAGGGATTCACGGAAGGCGCGGCTGCCCGACGATCACGCTAGTACGCGTGGTGGACCTGCCAGAACGACCAGGCGTCACACGGGCTGCCGTAGGTGCTGTTCATGTAGCCCAGGCCCCACTTGATCTGGGTCGCGGGGTTGGTCTGCCAGTCCGAGCCGACGGAGGCCATCTTCGAACCGGGCAGTGCCTGCACCAGGCCGTACGCGCCGGAGGAGGGGTTGCGGGCGGTGACGTCCCAGCCGCTCTCACGCGTGACGATGTTGCTGAAGCACTGGAACTGGGTGCTGTCCATCAAGCTGGCCGCGATCGACTGCGGCGAGCCCCCGGAGGACGAGTCGCCGGGCGAGGCGGAGTCCGTGGTGGTGGCGAGCTGCGACCTGGCCGCGGCGCGGGCGGCAGCCTGCTGCGCGGCGGCGTCGGCCTTGGCCTTCGCGTCAGCAGCGGCCTTCTGAGCTGCGGCGGCATCGGCGGCCGCCTTGTCGGCGTCGGCCTTCGCCTGCGCGTCAGCGGCGGCCTTCAGCCGGGCGGCCTCCTGAGCGGCCGTCTGCGCCGCGAGGTCGGCCGACTGCTGCTGAGCCGAGGACTGGACAGCGAAGTTGTCGCTGACGATCTGCGCCTGGGCGGCTGACGGCACGTCCGCGAGGAGCGTGGCTCCCGCGACGTCGACCGACTGGGGCGTAGCGCCCTCGCTGCTCGAGGCCACACCCACGACGGCACCGACGGCGGTGACGGCGGTGGCAGAGACCACAGCAACTCCCCGGACCGAGATCCGAGTCACATGGTTTCCTTCCAGCGTCGCCCCCCGCGTGACCTTGAGGACGCAATGTGCCCTGGTCACTGGCCTCCACCTGTAGCTGGTCACGGGAGACGCTGGCCCGGAGCCCGGGTACCGGACGAGCCGGTGCGGGCAAGGAGTTCGGGCGGCGTACGGACCATCGGTATTCAGTTGACGCCCAACAAACGGGCCGTACGCGGGGCCTGACAGAAGCCTCACCATGCCGCAACCGCACATGGGTACGCAATTCCCGCCTACGTGGCGAAGCTCACATCAGCCCCCGCGGCGGAGATCGGTCGTTCGGCGGGCAGCACCCGGTTCGATCTGCCGACGATCCGCCCGACTCCCGCCGAAGACCTGCACCCAGAGGGACCGTTCGCATACGCCATGCCGTGGGCTGCGGCTGGATGCCCTCAGCGTCCCGGTCGTCGGGGCGACACTCGGGGAGCACCTGGAGCATGTGAGGGTGATATGCGCGAAGAGCGGATTCCTTTACAAGGGACCGCCCCTGCCGCACGGCGTGATGCTCGCGTCACCACGACCGGACGAATCCTCACATCGGCGACGCCTCACCAGAGCGACGAGCAGCAAGACCGTGTGACGAGTGCTGTGGGCCACCGGCTCATGGTTTACCCGGGGCCCGTACGGCCACTCATCCGAGGTGGAGGACGTCTCTCCCGACATGGCGGGTTGGGCTGCACGGCTCGGCCCAATACGGCAGCTGTAGATCGTGATCATGGTTGAGCTGCTGCTTGTCGCAGGTGGTGGCTGTCGCGGGCTCGGGCTTGGTGGCGTCGTCGCCAGTGGGACCAGCGGAGGCGGTGCGCTGCGGTGTGGGCGGGCCGCAGGATCAGCGCGTCGGCGTCCCACTTGGCACGGCCCAGTAGGTGCTGCATCCCGTGCGGGCTGGTGTCCCCGGCGTGCTCGGCGATCGTCCAGCAGTGCTTGCACGGCAGGTCCGACACAGCGGCCCAAGTACCAGTGAGCGGGCCCGGCGTCGGGGTTCCACCCGGGCGAACCGACCTGCGACACGGCCCATCAAGCCCTCGAACATCGCCTGCCATCGTTCAACGTCTACGCTGTGACCTGCGGCCACTGCCTGATCCTTCACTGTCTTCACAAACCACGATGGTCTTCAGTGGCCGCGCTGTTGCCCAGGCGAGCAAGGTCACGGCCCACGGCCCTGGACTCCCGGGCGCCGCCCGAGGATGGAAAGCCCTGATGAGTCGCTACGAGTTGAACGAGCGCGAAGCCTTCGTCGCCATGTCGCGGTTCGTGTGGCAGTTCGCGAACCGCGCCGGGGACGACCTTCTCACGCTCCTCGGCGACATCGGCATCGAGGCGGACGGCGGGACGACGGACCCCGCTGCGTGGGAGGACTGGATGAGGTGCGTTCGTTCGGTCGTCGACGGCACAGAGGACCCAGCAGGCGGGTCGGCAGGATAGAGGGCCGCAGAGGGCCGCTCGAGGACAAGATCACGATCTACAGCTGCCGTACTGACCCGCCACATCGGGAAGATCCACTCAACGACGCGGCCCTGAGGCCCAGCCGAACGCTCTGCGCGGGCGGCTGCTGAGCCCAACCGTCCGAACGCCTTCGCTCGCACTCGGCTCCCTTCACCAGGGCTGACGGTTCGTAGGATGAACCGCATGGAACGCGAATCAGTGCATGTGACGCTGTGGCAGGACGAGGCATCGGCGGCGACCGTTCCCCGCGTGCTTCTCGTGCACGGCACGATGAGCTGGGGGACCGACTCCTTCCGGGGCCAGCGCCCGCTCGCCGACCGGTTCCGGCTGGAGCTGATGGACCGGCGCGGCTTCGGGGAGAGTCCGGACATCGAGCGCAGCGACTACGAGGTGGACGCCGAGGACATCGTGGAGCTGCTCGGCGCCGGCGCGCACCTGGTGGGGCACTCCTACGGCGCTGCCGGTGCGATGATCGCGGCGGCGCGCCGTCCAGAGGCCGTTCAGTCGCTGACGCTGATCGAGCCCTCCGCGCTGCGCGTCGCCGAGGAGCACCCGGCGGTGGGGGCTGCGTTGGTCCGGATCCGGGCGGCTTTCGGCGAGCAGCGCGCGCCGATGAGCCCCGAGGAGTACCTGCGCTACTCGACGGAGGGCTACGGCCTCCCGGTGCCCGAGTTCACGCCGCAGCTGCTGCGTGCCACCGCGTCGGCGATGGCGGAGCGCGTCGCCTGGGACGCCGAGATCCCGTTGGCCCCGCTCCTGCTGGCCGGCTTTCCGAAGCTGGTGGTCAACGGCACCTGGGAGGGGGCGCACCCGGAGTACCGCGCGTTCATCGGCGAGGCCCTGATGGCGTGCGGCGAGTTCATCGCGGACCGGATCGGCGCCCGCCACGCCCGGATCATGGGGGCCGACCACGCACCGCACCAGGATCAGCCCGCATCCGTGAACCGCCTGCTCGCCGAGGTCTGGACCTAGGCCGTGTCTCACAATTCCCGCCAGGCGCGCGACGCCGGGCATCCCGCCTGGACGCACCGGCGAATCATCCAAGTACGACCCAGTACGAGGACGCTTCGCCGGCACGCCCAGCCGGGCGCCCAACGCCGCGCGCTGATCCGACGCGAATTGTGAGACACGGCCCAGGGTTTGCGCGAAGGTGCTGGTCAAGGCCGCTCGTTGATCCCGGCGACCAGCACCGTCACCGCGTCGCACCCGGCCGGCCGCACGGCGACCGGATCATGGAATCTTGCTGGACGAACGACTGAGTCTTCGTAAGGTGGGCCAGTATGACGACAACACTTAATCTCGGCGTTGCCCCTGCCCCTGCTCTTGCCGCCCGCACCACCGCCGTGGCCGGGTCCCCGGTCCGGGAGATTCTGGCGCTGACCGCTCGCCCCGAGGTCATCTCGTTCGCGGGCGGCCTGCCCGCTCCCGAGCTCTTCGACGCCGAGGGCATCCGTGCGGCCTACGACGCGGTGTTGCGCGAGTCGCCGCGGCAGGTGCTCCAGTACTCGACCACCGAGGGCGACCCGTTGCTGCGCGCGTCCGTCGCCGCCCGGCTCAGCACGCGCGGACTGCCGACCGATCCCGAGGATCTGCTGATCACCGGCGGCTCGCAGCAGGGACTGTCGCTGCTGGCCTCGGCCCTGCTGGAGCCCGGCGACACCGTTCTGGTCGAGGACCCGACCTATCTTGCCGCGTTGCAGTGCTTCGGACTCGCGGGCGCGCGGATTGTCCCGGTCCCCACCGATGGTGACGGCATCATGGTGGAGGCGCTGGACGCGCTCATCGCGGCGGAGCGGCCCAAGCTGCTGTACCTGGTGCCCAACTTCCAGAACCCGACGGGCCGGACCCTCCCGCTCGCGCGCCGCAGGGCTATCGCGGAGGTCGCGGCGCGGCGCGGGCTGTGGATCGTCGAGGACGACCCGTACGGCGAGTTGCGCTTCAGCGGCGAGCCGGTGCAGTGGATCTCGGGCTGCGCCGGGGCAGAGGACCGGACGGTGCTGCTGAGCAGCTTCTCCAAGGTGATGGCTCCCGGCCTGCGGCTCGGCTGGCTGCGCGGACCTGCCGCCATCCGGCGCGCCTGCGTGATCGCCAAGCAGGCCGCCGATCTGCACACCTCGACGGTCGACCAGGCCGCTGCGGCCCGTTACCTCGCCGACTGCGACCTGGACGCCCACCTCGTCACCGTCCGCGACGCCTACCGCGAGCGCCGCGACGCCCTGCTCGCCGGACTGGCCGACGCGTTGCCGGACGGGAGCAGTTGGAACCGTCCGGACGGCGGCATGTTCCTCTGGGCCAGCCTGCCTTCCGGCTACGACGCGACCGCCCTGCTCCCGCAGGCGGTCGCCCACAACGTGGCCTACGTGCCCGG
The DNA here is from genome assembly GCF_036226465.1 of Kitasatospora sp. NBC_01250. Classification (NCBI taxonomy): domain Bacteria; kingdom Bacillati; phylum Actinomycetota; class Actinomycetes; order Kitasatosporales; family Streptomycetaceae; genus Kitasatospora; species Kitasatospora sp. NBC_01250. The sequence goes on from NZ_CP108476.1 coordinate 255,833, forward strand.
CGCTCCCTTCTTCGCCGGCCACCCGGACCCGGCCACGCTGCGCCTGTCGTTCACCACCCACACCCCCGCCGAGATCGCGGACGGCCTGACCCGGCTGGCCAAGGCCCTCAGCTGACCCCGGGCCTGCCTGCGGCCCGCCCTACAGCGAGCCGCAGGCAGGCACAGTCCTGCATGTGGTCGCAGAGCGTCAAGAAGTTCCACGACGGACGCCGTGCCCGTCTGACGGCCGCTCAGCCCCGGCCACGCCGCCGCCGTCCGCCGGGCTTGGGCGCCTGCGGGTAGGGCAGCCGCAGCTTGCGGGCCAGCGGCGCGACCGCCGAGGCGGCGCCGGCCGGCTTGGCCAGCACGAAGAGCGAGAGCAGTACGCAGAGCGACCCGACGGCGAGCCCTGTCGCGTTGCCGAGGAACATGTTCACAGTGCTGGCCGTGCCGAACATCCCGCCGATCCGGCCCGCCACGAAGTGCCCCACCAGCGCCCCGGGCAGGCAGGCGAGCAGCAGCCCCAGGTGCAGCCCGTAGACCCACCGCCCGTCCAGGCCGCTGCGCATCGGTGCGCTCAGCGCGGCGCGCAGCACCCGGGTGCGAGCCTCGGGGTCGTCGGGAGCGGCGGGAAGCGAGCGCAGCCGGCGGGCCAGCGCCTGCCCGGTGATCACCATGCTGATCACACCGGCCACGGTCTGCGCACTGGCCATTCCCACCACGATCCAGCGCGGGCCGAGCAGCAGGTAGGCCAGGTAGGAGAGCAGCACGTTGGTGCCGGAGGAGACCACGGTCAGCCAGAACGGGGTGCGCGCGTCGCCCATCGCGTAGAAGCCGCGGGCCAGCGTGTACTGGGCGCAGAGGAACGGGATGCCGATCGCGAACGCCAGCAGCGTTTCGGAGATGACGGTCAGACCCGTCCCGTTCCTGGCGGCGGCGCCGTATCCATAGGCGAGGCCGGAGATCTGACCGGCGAAGGCAGCGAACAGCACGGTCGCCGGGACGATCATCGCGGCCGAGGTGCGCAGGACACCGGCCAGGTCCTCGCCGATCCCGGTCAGGTTGCCCTCGGTCGCGGACCGCGACATCCGGGGCAGGAGCGCGGTCACCAGCGAGACGGTGATCACGCCCTGCGGCACCACGAACAGCTGGTAGGCGTTGGAGTAGGCGGCATTGCCGACCCCGTCCAGGTGGACCTTGGCGCCGAGCGCGTCGGCGGCGGTGGTCAGCGCGGTGAGCTCGGTGAAGGCCACCTGGGTGGCGATCATCAGCAGCAGCGCCCAGCTCGCGGCCCGTAGTGGCCGGCCCAGGCCCGCGCCGCGCCAGTCGAACCGGGGCCGGAAGCGGTACTGCGCCGCCCGCAGCGAGGGCAGCATGCCCAGCGCCTGGACCACCACGCCCAGCGTGGTGCCGACGCCCAGGAGCATCGCCTGGCCCGAGGTCACGTCACCGGCCGCCTTGGCGTGGCCGCCCATCACGATGTAGAGCCCGAAGACCGCGATGACCACCAGGTTGTTCAGCACCGGGGTCCACATCATCGCGCCGAACCTGCCGCGCGCGTTGAGCACCTGCCCCAGCAGGGTGAACATGCCGTAGAAGAGGATCTCGGGCAGGCAGTAGCGAGCAAAGGTGACCGTCAGATCGCGCTGCGCCCCGGTGTAGCTCGGTGCGTACACGCTGACGATCCACGGGGCGGCGAACACCGCCACCAGGGTCAGCGCCACCAGGGCCACGCCGCACAGGGTGAGCAGACGGTCCGTGTAGGCGGCGCCGCCGTCCTTGTGCGTCTTGGCGACCTTGACCAGCTCGGGCACGAAGACCGAGTTGAGCGCGCCGCCGACGAGCATCACGAAGATGACGGTGGGGATCGTGTTGCCGATGGTGTAGGAGCCGGCCACAGCGCCGACGCTGATCGCCGCGGCCACCGTCGCGCTGCGCACGAAGCCCAGCGCCCGGGACGCCAGCGTGCCGAGGGCCATGATCAGACCATGGCGCCCGGCCGTCTCCTCCCCCGCGGGCTTCGCCGACGCCTCACCGGTCTCCCGCTGCTGTGGCAGTCGGGCGGGGGCCTGCGGCGGGTAGGCGTCCTGGACGGAGACGGTGCGAAGGGACATCGTCGGTGGGTCGTTGAAGGCCATCGGCATGCCGTAGTCCGCAGGCAGGACGTACGGCTGGGAGACCGCGTACGGCTCCGGCTCGGTCCGGTAGTACCCCGCGGAGTACTGCTCGGCGCCCGACTGCCCGCCTTGCCCTGGCAGCCGGCTGTATCCCCCTGTCCGGCCGTAGGCCTGCACCGGCCCGAAGCCGTCGGCCGACCCGTCGCCCTGCGGCTGTCCGTACGGCTGCTGCTGCTCGTGGACCGGCGGGTAGGGGTACACCGGCTCCCCGTACGCCGTCGACTGCTGCTGCCCGGTTGGATCCGCTTCACCCTGCGTCGGTGCCGCCAGGTGCGGCTGCGCCGCCCCGTTCGACTCGGGTGAGCCGTACGGGCCGTACGGCTCACCGTCCGTGTGCGTGGTCATCGAACCCCCGTCGCTCAATTCCTGGGCAGGTACTGCCGCGGGGCCAACCACAGAGCGAGCGCGGTCGTTGTGGTCGGTGCACGGAGCCGGCGCATGAGCGCGGCCTCCGGACGACCGGCCACTGCCGTGCTGTCGTGCTGTCGTGCTCAGTTCCCCCGCACCGGGCATGGATACGTCCGGTCCAAGCAGTCTGCCCTGCCCGAGCGCCTGCTACCGGCCGGTGGGGATCAGGCGCGTTCCTGCTCGCTCACGTCCTCGACTGCTGCGGCCCGGGCGCGGCGGCGGCCCAACACGGTGAATCCCACCGTCACCAGGCCGATGGCGACGACCCTGGCGGCCTGGTAGTAGCCGGACGCCGGCTCCTCCGGTGTGCCGGGCAGCCTGAAAGAGACCCACGCGGCCGCGAGTCCCCCAAAGACGATCAGTGCGACGGCTCCCCACGTCCCGAGTTCCGCCCACCAGGCGCCGTGGGAGCCATCCTGCTCCTCGGTCTGCTCAACGTCTCGGTCGGCCATGCTCTGTTCTCCTGGATGTGTGGGGGCGGTCGCGAGGTAGGACGCAGGCACGGCGCGGAAGGTTCTCCGGGCGGAACGGCACTGGCGCACCCTCGTCGAGGTTCGCATGAGCGCCCAGCACGCCACCGCACTCCTGCGTGCTCGGCCGGGGTGCTCGTGCTGGCCGCGGGCGGGTCTGTGGTTCTGATCATCCGTCAGTGAACCCTCCTGGAGGTACCGTCACGCCCGCCCGCAGACGAAACGCCGTGCCAGGGCGGTACGGTAGCTTCGTGCGCTGGGGATGCGCGGCAGGGGGAAGGGGTCGCCTTGATCGACGGAACTGATGAGAGCGGTCCACGAGTCCCCGAGCCGCGACCGGATCTGGCGCGGCGTGCGGCACCGTTTCTTCCCGCCGGCAGCGAGGTACGGCAGGGGTTCATCTGGGGCGCCATCCCCGTGTTGGAGAGTGGCAAGCTCTCCGGCGGCGCCGGCCCACGGCGTCTGGCGGGCACGATGCCACGGCAGACCCGGCTCGGCCCGGTCTCCGGCCGTTGGGGGCAGGTGAGCATCCTTGGCGAGCGTCACTGGGTTCACAAGCGCTTCTTCGACCAGATCGCTGCCGCGGACCGAGAGGCCGGTCTCGCTCGATGAAGGCCCGCCACCTTCGACGTTCCTGATTGCCGACACCGGCCTGGCGGTTCCAGCCGTGCGGGCTGAGGATCGAATCCAGCTGGCGGACGGCGGAGTTGAGTTGTCCGGCCCAGGGTCTGCGTCCGGCTCGGTGAGGCGTCCGGTTCGGTGATGCGTCCGGGGTGTTCGTCAGCTTGGCTGTTCGCCCGCTGCCGCCGTTGGGCTCATGTACGCAGGTGGGACGCACCGTTGAGGTCGACGACGGTTCCGGAGGCCCAGACCGCCGCGGGAGAGGCCAGGAAGTGCACAGTGGCGGCGATCTCCTCCGGGGTGCCGACCCTGCCGAACGGGCTTTCCGCTCGCAGGCGTTCGCCCTGCGGGCCGGACAGCTTCGCCGCCTGTCGCTCGGTGGCGACGAATCCGGGGGCGACGGAAGTGACCGCGATGCCGTGCGGAGCCAGTGCCACGGCCAGCGATTGGCCGAGCGCGTGGAGCGCAGCTTTCGTCGCTCCGTACGCGGGGAAGTCGGGTTCGCCCCGGAACGCTCCGCGTGAGCCGATGTTCACGATGGCGCCGCCGGCACCGCGCTCCACGAGATGGCGGGCCACGGCCCAGCTCAGGTCGGCGGCACCGAGCAGGTTGACCTCGACCATGCGCCGCCAGATCCGCTGCCAGTCGGCCAGCGGGGTGTGCGCGATCGGGTGCCGGGTCTCGGCCGTGGGAGCGACGGCTGCGTTGTTCACCAGGACGTCCAGCGTGCCCAGGGCGGCGAGCGCCTCGGCCACCGCGCGCTCGGCCGCGCCGGGCTCCCCCAGATCGGCCTGGAGCAGCGTGTGCCCCTCCCCCGGCAACTGCCGCAGCGTCTCCTCGGCATCCGCGCGGCTGCCGGCGTACTGCACCGCGACGCGGTCGCCGCCGCGGGCGAAGGCCAGCGCGACCGCACGGCCGATGCCGCGCGAGCCGCCGGTCACCAGGACGCCCCTCATCGGGCGGACACCATCGACTCGTCGCACAGCATTGGGGCTCCTCTCCAGCGGACTCGCTGACCGGATCAGCCTGCCCAGGGCAATGTCTTGATGTCAACATTGGGAATCCACGGAGGGGCCAGGCAGCCGTCCGTACAGGATTGACTGGTGCGAACGATGACCGGATGTCACCGCCTGGCAGGCCATCCGCTCCCAGCTGCACCTCTTCCAGTTGCGCCGCGTGGACGCCGGCTACGGCCACTACCGGGCACGCGTGGTCGACGAGCACCGCGAACTGGCCGTACTGCTGCGCTCCGGCGACCGTCGGACACTGGACCGCCGGGCAGCGGAGCACGTGGACTCCGCACGCCGCAGCCTGCTGGCGGATCTGGCGACCTGAGCCCGGGCCTGAGGCCGGCCGCCGCCACAAACAGCGCGGCCGGGACCCATGATGCCAGCAGCGGCCCTGCGCCCGGTGCCTTCCGAGCGGTGACCGACCGGCGGCAGCCTGTCCAACGCCGGCCGCGCGCGCCCGTGGTCAGCCTCGGGATCGGTGAGGCACGCCGTCAGTCTGCGGCCTGCGTCGCCGGGAAGTCGGTGCTGAGGGTGACCTCCCGCCAGTCGTCGAAGGTGGCCTTGAGGGTGTCGAGCTTGGCGGTGGCGATGTCGTAGGCGGCCTTGCCCAGCAGCAGGCGCAGCGGTGGCTGTTCGGCCGTGACGGCGTCGATGACGGCCCGGGCGGCGCGTGCCGGGTCCCCGGGCTGGTGGCCGTAGGTGGCCAGCGTGCCGGCGCGCCGGGTGCCCGCGGTGGGGGCGTAGTCGTCGATGGTGGTGGCGGACTGGCGCATGGAGGGCCCGGACCAGTTGGTGCGGAATGCGGCGGGTTCGACGATCGTCACCTTGATGCCCAGGGGGGGCGACTTCGGCGGCGAGCGACTCGGACAGGCCCTCCACGGCGAACTTGGTGGCGTGGTAGTAGCCGGTGGCGCCGAAGCCGACCAGGCCGCCGAGTGAGGAGACGTTCACGATGTGGCCGGCGCGGCGGGCGCGCATGCCCGGCAGGACGGCTTTGGTGGTGTCGGCCAGGCCGAAGACGTTGGTGTCGAACAGGGAGCGGATCTCGTCGTCCTCGCCCTCCTCGACGGCGGCGAGGTAGCCGTAGCCGGCGTTGTTGACCAGGACGTCGATCTTTCCGAAGGCGGTCTGCGCCCGGGCGACCGCCGTCGCGATCTGCCCGGAGTCGGTGACATCCAGCGGCAGTGCGAGGGCGCGTTCTTCGTGTCCACGGATCACATCGGCGACCGCGCGGGGGTCTCGGGCGGTGACCACTGCCCGCCATCCGCGCTCCAGCACGGCGGTGGCCAGTGCCCGGCCCAGGCCGGAGGAGCAGCCGGTGATGAACCAGACCGGTACGTCAGGGGAGGTCATGCGGGAGGTGCCCTTCGCTCGAAGTATCGTGGAAATGGGTGAGGGTGGGGCCGGCGAGCAGGGCCAGTGACCGCTCGGCGGCGGTGCCGGGTTCGGCCCGGTAGACGACGAGGTGCTGGCCGGGGGCACTGTTGACGGAGAAGGTCTCGAAGCCCAGGGTGAGGTCTCCGACCAGCCGATGGTGGAAGCGTTTCACCGAGGCCGTCTTGGCCCGTACCTCATGGCGCGCCCACATCCGTGCGAAGTCGTGGCTGCGCACGGACAGTTCGCCCACCAGCTCCTGCAGCCGCTGATCGTCCGCCGTGGGGTTGGCGGCTCGCAGCGCGGCCACGCAGCCCTGCGCGACGACGGCCCAGTCGCGGTAGAAGTCCCGGGCGGCCGGATCGAGGAACATCGCCGTGATCAGACTGGTCTCGCTGCCCAGCCAGCAGAACAGCGCCTCACCCAGGGGGTTGAGGGCCAGGAGGTCGAGGTACCGGCCGTAGACCAGAGCCGGTGTGTCCGCCCAGGTGTCCAGCAAGGACACCAGTTGCGGGCCCGCGTACTCCCGGGCCGGCTTGGGGCGCCCTGGTTGCGGCGGATCGACCAGCGCGCGCAGGTAGGCGGCTTCCTCGCCTCTCAACAGCAGGGCTGCCGCCAGGGCCCGCAGGACCTGGGGCGAGGAGTTGCGTTCACGCCCTTGTTCCAGCCGCACGTAGTAGTCGGTGCTCACCCCGGCGAGGACCGCGATCTCCTCGCGTCGCAGACCGGGAGTACGGCGCGCCCCCGCAGGCATCCCGTGGTCCTCGGGACGCACCAGCGCGCGCCGGGCCCGCAGGAACTCGCTCAGCCGTTTCGTGTGCATGCCCACCACGGTAGGGGCAGGCACCGCGAGGAAGGTGGCCCTGCCGCACCCACCCGCTCGGCGCGAACCCTCTGTCGGGCAAGGTCAGTCGGACGTCGTGCCCCGCGACCACACGCCGAGCCACTGCTCGGCGCCGTAGTCCTCGAACCGCTCCACCTCGGTGAACCCCAGCTTCGCCGCGACGCGCATCGAGGCCGCGTTGGCGGTCTGGGTGGAGAGCACCACCGGCTCGCCGGGATGCGCGTCGGCGAACCAGTCGAGCGCCGCCGCGCATGCCTCGGTGGCGTACCCGCGCCCCCACGCCTGCGGCAGGAACAGGTAGCCGAGCTCGGGCTCCCCGCCTTCCGAACGGATGTGGCCCTTGCGCTCCGGGTCGCGCCGATCGAGCGTGATCATGCCGATCGCTGTCGCGTCGAGCTCGGCCACGAAGAAGCCGAAGCGCTGTCCGGGCACCTCGGGCATCGCGCGCTCGAGCTCGTCACGCGGTCGAGCGCCGCCGACGTAGGTGCCCACCTCCGGTGAGGCGGCCAGCTCGATCAGCGCCGCACGGTCCCGGGCCTCGGCCTCACGGAGCACGAGCCGCCCGGTCTTGATCGGGGCAGGCGGCCAGGCGACGGGGTTCACGGTGGTCTCGTCCGGCATGGAACGGCTCCTGATCCTCTCGGCCACACGGTTCGCTCGTACGGCCATGGCGGGCAACGACTTCTGACGTCGCCACGCAGCAGGACGCGCTCCGACGCGGTGCCAGTTGCGTGCACCCGGAAAGACCGGAAAGCCCCGCCGGGCAGGAACCCCGGAACCACCGCGCCCAGGCACACCCCGCGTTCTACGCTGCCAAAGCCGCTCAGGCCAGCTTCGCCGACATCCTCTCCCACCGGCTTCGCCCCGAGGGCATCCGCGTCATCTCGCTCCAGTTCGAGCAGGTGCAGGAGCCCTCGGCGAACCCGTCCACCACGCCATCGGACGCTCGCGCGGCGGGCCGACCACGAAGCTTGGTCGGCCCGCCGATCCGTAGGAGAGCCCTGGCTACGCCTCCAGGGCCTTCGCGGCGTCGCGGATGACGTCGAGGACGAAGTCGGGGTGCGACAGCATGGGCACGTGGCTGCTGTCCACGCTGTAGGTCTTCGCGCCCATGCGCTCGGCGGCGGCCCGCTCCAGCTCCGGGTTCACGGTGCGGTCGTTGTTCGCGACGATGTACCAGCTCGGCTTCGTACGCCAGGCGGTGCCGGGGACCTGCTGAGTGAACAGGTCGGCGACCGGCACCGCGCCCGTCGCCAGGGCCAGCTGCTGCTCGGACGCGGGCAGATCGCCGCAGAAGTCGCCGATGCCCGACTCGAGCAGCCACAGGCGGCCGTCGGCGACGTCGAGGTGCTTGAAGACCGGCATGCTGGGGAACTTCTCCTGCTGGCTCTGCGAGGTCTCGTCCTCGTCGGGCGCGAGCGCGGCGATGTAGACCAGCGCGCCCACCCGGTCGTGCATGCCCGCCTTGGTGATCAGCGTCCCGCCGTAGGAGTGCCCGACGAGCACGACCGGGCCTGGCACGTGGTTGATGGCCCGGGTGACGCACGCGACGTCGCCTTCGAGGGAGTCCAGGCCGTGCTGCGAGCTGTAGACCTGGTGGCCCTCGGCCTGCAGCACGGGGATGAGCTTGCTGAAGCACGACCCGTCGGCCCAGAGTCCGTGCGCGAAAACGATGCTGGCCTTGCCTGCCATGACGTCCTCCTTCGTAGCTGTCACGCCATGACGCCACCCTACGTCGAGTACCCGGGAAGTTACTGTTCGTGATGGTCCCATTGGGCCTCGACCGAGGCGTCGGGCCCTCGGGGGCAGTGTCGCCGGGCAGTGCTCCGGGGCTCCCGAAGCTGGGGTGCCCCGCGGCTGCTACCGTCCGCGCATGACAAAGAGCGTGCCCTTTACCGGTGACGAGAAGGACAGTCTGTACGCCGCCCTCGACCGGCATCGCGATGCGGTGCTGTGGAAGCTCGAAGGCCTCGACGACGAGCAGCTGCGGCGGCCGATGACGCCGTCGGGGACGAACCTGCTGGGGCTGGTCAAGCACCTCGGGGGCGCTGAGCTCGGTTGGTTCCGCGAGACCTTCGGCCGCGAAACGGGGCCCTTGCCCTTCGACTTCGATCGGGACGAGACCTCCGACATGCGGGTGGAACCGCACGAGTCCACCGCGGACATCCTGGAGTTCTACGGTCGTGCCCGGGCCGCCGCCGACCAGGTGATCGACGAGCTCGGCCTCGACGACCTCGGCACGTCCTACGCCGGCAACGCCGTGTCGCTGCGCTGGGTGCTCATCCACATGACGACAGAAACCGCACGGCACGCGGGCCACATGGACATCCTGCGCGAGCTCGTCGACGGCTCGACCGGTGACCACAACCGGGGCTGATCCGCGCCCAGGGCGATCCGTCGGTGGATCACGACCAGGTGGCCTGGGCCGGCATCGGGCACCCGTGGATCCGTGCATCCGGGACCGGATCAGCTGAAGCAGCGCGTAGACACCTGACTGCGTGGGCAGCAAGAAGGACGGCAGTCAGGTGGGCGACGAGGGGGGACCCGGCGTGGTGGTCTTGGTGATCGTCTTGGGGGCGCTGGCCGCAGGGGTGCTGCTGACCGGTCTGGTGCGGGCCGGGCGGCGGGAGTCCGCAGCCGAGCGGGCCCGCCTCGCCGGCGAGGCCGCCCTGGCGGCGCGCCGGTCCATGGACACCGTCTGGGCCATGGACGACCGCCAGTTCGAGGACCACGTCGCCGCGCTGTGCCGCCGCGACGGCTGCAGCTCCGTCCAGCGCGTCGGCGGCGCCGGCGACCTGGGCGCGGACGTGACCGCCACGCTGCCCGACGGTCGCCGCCTCGTCATCCAGTGCAAGCGCTACGCCCCGCACCGCTCGGTCGGTAGCCGCGACATCCAGCTCTTCAACGGCACCGCCCGGCTGGAACACCACGCCGACGTCCCGTTGTTCGTCGCCTCCTGCGTGTTCACCAAGCCGGCCCGGACGTTCGCCGCCAAACACCGGCTCACCCTCATCGACGTCGACCTGCTCGGCTTCTGGAACAACGGCACCCCGCTGACCTCGTTCCTCGACCTCGACATCGCCCGCTCCGGCACCAACCGCAGACTCGGACCGGCCGGTTGATCCCCGACCGGCGTCCTCCGCCGTGAAGTCCGGTGCGCCACAGCGTCGTTGACCGCGCACATCGAAGGATGTGGAGCGGATCAACTCCTGCACCAGACGGCCCGATGAACCGACGAACCGACGAACCGCGTGCGCTGGGGCGGGTGGCCGCCCCAGCGCCGGTGCGACTACTCCTGCAGGTAGGTCTCGCTGAAGCTGGTGCCGCCGGAGCCGAGCGCGCTGGTGCGGGCCTCGTAGGCGCCGTTCGAGGGGTCCATCGCGACCGGGTTCGACGAACCGAGGGACTTGCCGTTGACGGTGGCGGAACTGAAGTTCAGCGTACCGAAGTTGGGGTAGGCCCCGCTCGGCGACTCGATGATCACCTCGGCGCTGGCCCGCTGCGCGGAGAGGGTCTTGCTGGTGCTGTAGGTCCAACCCCGCGAGGAGTCGGTCAGCTTCAGGTTGTACTTGTTGCTCCCGGCGTAGGTCACCGAGGCGTTGATGACGTCCCCGGCCGACACCGGGTACGAACTGGTGCTCAGGTAGACCGGGTTCGCCGGGTACATCTCGTACCAGGCCTGGTCGACGGGGCTGCCGCTGGAGCAGTCGGTCGCCACGCCGGTCTGCTCGACACTGGACGATCCGTACCCGTCGATGCCGACCCAGGGGGCGTAGAGGTCGTTGGTCGAGTTGCAGGTCGCGCGCGCCTCGGTCCAGGTGGCCGAGACCGAGGTGAAGCCGCTGCCGGTAGCGGCGTAGCCGCCCCAGTTGTAGCCGTTGATGTTGTAGCTCAGGGGGCGGAACGCCAGGTGCTGGGCTGCCGCCGCAGTGGTCGGCGCGACGGGGGCGAGAGCGGTGGCCGCTGCCGCGAGGGTGGCGACGCGTATCAGGAACTTGCGCATGCTGGCTCCTCCGTGGGGGGACGAACAGGATGCTCGCGAGCCCGCCCGAGCCGTGTGGGGGGCTTGGGGGGCAGTACAGAGTGACCTATTGTCATGCGCTGGGCAAGAGCCTGGAAGCTTCGAGTTTCCCGTGAATTCGGCGGCCGGGCAGCACGCCTGACGGCTGCTCCGCGCCTGAACGCCTGCGCCGAATCAGCGACGACGGAGCGTCAGGCTCGCGTCAGCAGGCCGTCAGCCCGGTGCCGCACCATGGTCATGTGCCCAGCGGACCCGCCCGACCAAGGGAGACGAACACCCGACCGGCTACGCGCTGTGGCCGTTCGGGTGGTCCCTGCCCGACGCGGCGCCGGTGTGACCACCGTCGGCCCGCCGGCGAGGTCGAGGGCCGTCTACCGATCGACCGCCGCTCGGACGACGAGCTCCTCTGCTGCCCCCGGACCGCCTACGGCTCGGCGGGGGCGCTGCTGTCCTCGGCCGGGATCGCGTCGCCGAATCGCCACGCCTCGATGTCGCGGTACCGGATCGGCCCAGGCCCACGGCCGATGTTGCTGCCGACCAGGTGGAGGCGCTCGGCCTGCCACGGTCGGCCCACGAACCCGCTGAGCTCGGCCGCAGCCTGCGGCACGCTGGTGGGATCGTCGCGGCGCGACCGTGCCAGCGTCAGATGGGGGCGCAGCGCGCGGTCCCTGAACTCGATCCCGCAGGATCTGACCAGCTCCCGGACATCGGCGGCGAGCAGCTGCAGTCCCTCCAGGTCCCCGTCGATCCCGCTCCACAGCAGTCGCTCGTCGAAGTGGCCGCCACCGCGCAGGCCCAGCTGCAGGGCGGGGTGCGACGCCGCCCGGCCGGCCAGCACCGACCGCAGCAACGGTACGGTCGTGGAGGGGAGTTCGCCGAGGAAGGCCAGCGTGATGTGCCAGTCCTCGATCCGGTTCCACCTCAGCCGCGGATACCTGGCGTAAGCGGGCCGCAGGACCTGGGCCAGCTCGTCCTTCGCGGCGTCCGGCGGAGCCAGTGCCACGAAGACACGCAGGGTCAGGGGCTCGGGGTGATCGTCCACCAGGGATTTCTAGCACCTCACCAACACCCCGGGCCACCGGCACCAGCACCGGCCACCGGCGCCCGGGGGCAGCGCGACAGCGGACAGCCGGGTGCGGGGCCCCGGCCGGGCCTTCGGCGCGAACAGCGCCGGGCACGGGAGTGGCACCGGAGTCGCACCGGCCCCGCTCCGGCTCGTTCCGCAGCGGAGCGGTCCCGCTGGCGGTCAGGGGCGTTCGGGCGCGAACCGCCGTGGTGGAGAATCGCTCCATGCGGATTGTGATCATCACGGCCGGCTCACGAGGGGACGTCGCGCCGTTCACGGGCTTGGGCCGGCGTCTGCTGGAGGCGGGGCACCACGTTGCCGTGGCCGCTCACCCGCCCTTCGCGACGCTGGTCGAGGCGTGCGATCTGGAGTACCGGCCGCTGCCGGGAGACCCGCGGGCACTCATCCGCTCCAGGGGCCAGGCGGCGTCCCCGCAGGAGGCCCGGGCAGTGATGGCGGCGTTTCTGGACGGACTCGCCGATGGGGTGGTGGAGGCTGTGGCGGGCGGTGCCGACCTGCTGCTCACCGCCTTCGGCCCGTCGGCGCTCAGCCGGGCGGCCAGGGAGGCGTTCGGCACGCCGGTCATCGGCACGTACCTCGCGCCCGCCTTCGCCACCAGGGAGTTCCCGCTGCCCGGCGCCCGGGGCGTCGACGACCTGGGGCCGGACGGCAATCTCGCGGCCGGCCAAGCGGTGCTCCGAGGCGGCGAGGCGCTCCTCACCGGCGTTGCGACCCGGCTGCGCCACCGCCTGGGACTGCCCGCCGCAACGCCCCCGGCACCGCCCGGGCGTACCGGTTCGGTCCTCCACGGCTTCAGTCCGCTGGTGGTGCCGCGTCCGGCCGACTGGCCGTCCGGGGCCGAGGTGACGGGCTACTGGTGGCCCGCTCGACCGCAGGGCTGGCAGCCCCCGGGCGAACTGGTCGACCTCCTCCAAGCCGGTCCGGCCCCGGTGTTCATCGGCTTCGGCAGCATGGCACCCGGAGAGGGCGAGCGGCTCAGCGAGCTGGTGGCCGCCGCGGTGAGGCGGGCGGGTGTGCGCGCGGTGGTGCAGGCAGGCTGGGCCGGACTGGGAGGGACGGGTGACGACCTCCTGGCCGTCGGCGACCTGCCCCACGACTGGCTGCTCCCCCGCACGGCCACCGTCGTCCACCATGCCGGAGCGGGCACCACCGGAGCCGGACTGCGCGCGGGGATCCCCGCCGTGCCGGTCCCCGTCATGGCCGACCAACCGTTCTGGGCGGCACGCCTGCACCGGCTGGGAGTCGCCCCTCAGCCGCTCCCGTTCCCGGACCTCACCGCCGAGCACCTCGCCGCCGCGATCACGGCCGCCAGTGCCGAGACCGTCCGACGCCGCGCGGCCGACATCGCCCGGCGCATAGCGGCAGAGGACGGCGCCGGTGCCGTCCTCTCCCGCATCGACGAACTCGGCCACTGACTCCCCGGGATCCCCCACCACCGCCCTACTGAAGCGAACCGGGCCCAGGCCGCACATGGCGCTGCCTCGACTCCTGGACACTTCGGACGCCGCCATGGGCCCTGATGCCGCCCGAAGCCGTGCACAAATCGGCCGTCGCAGCCGTCGCAGCCGTCGCAGCCATCGCGGCTATCTCGGCACGAACGGCGTGAACGGCGTGAACAGCACCCGGCGATGGCCTACTTCACCGAGTCGTAGGCGGCGGCGAAGGTGTCCGCGAACCAGGGGCTGTACTCCACACCAGATCCGCTCCGCACCACGCTGCCGCTGCAGTCGTGCTTGGTGCTGCCGGGGGTGTGCAGGGCGCCGGTCGGCGTGGCCCAGTCCTGGTGCGGCCGCGCGGCGGTGGCCGGCGCATCGGACGAGTCGGACGCACCGGATATGTCCGTCACGCTCGACGGGTCCGCGACCGGGTCCGTGGTCGAGTCCGCGCCGAACGCGACGGCCGACGGAACGAGCGCTGCGAACACCGTTGCTGCGACAACGGCGGTCCGAGCCAGCTTCATGATGTCCCCCATCCGACCCTTTGGCCAGGGGCGACAGCGAGAACTCTGCCGCCGCCGCAGCCCACCGCGCGTCGAGCCGTGGTTGGAGAATTCCAACGCCCGCGCCAACCCCAGGGGTTGAGCACGGCCGACGAGGTAGACCCACGCAACAGCAGTACCTGCGGGCGGGTAGGCGGAGAGCCCCATCGGGCCCTGCTCCCGACAGACGATCCGCTCCCCCGCCTCCGGCTGCGGACGGACACCGATCAGCCCGCCGCAGCACTCGCGATGACGCCGTATCACCTCCGCTGCTGCACACTTGAGCCCCGACATCGCCCCATCTGCAGGCAGGAACGCCGCCGTGAAACCGCACCGCCGCCTGATCTCCCCCCGCCGCTGGACCCCACCGCCGGCCGCCCCCGGGCACGGCGGCACGGACGGCACGAGCCGCTTCCGGATCGCCCGCCGCCTGGCGACCGGCGGGCACGGGCCCGAGGACGTGATCTTCGACCGGCAGGGTGGTCTGCTCACCGGGCTCGCCGACGGGAGCATCGTCCGCCTCGACCCCGCGACCGGGGCCCGCACCGTGCTGGGCACCACCGGAGGCCGCCCGCTGGGACTCGAGCCCTGCGCCGACGCAAGCGTGCTGGTCTGCGACCACGACCGCGGGTTGCTGCGCGTCGGCCCCGACGGGTCGGTCCAGGTCCTCGTCGACGAGGTCGACGGCAGCCCGCTCACCTTCACCAGCAATGTGGTCGAAGGTCCTGACGGAACGATCTGGTTCACCGTCTCCACGCGACGCTGGGACCTCGAGCACTACCTCGGCGACATCATCGAACACTCCTGCACCGGCATGCTGGTACGCCGCGACGTGGACGGCACCGTGACCGTGCTGCTCGACGACCTCAAGTTCGCCAACGGCCTCGTGCTCGCTCCCGACGCCTCGCACCTGCTGTTCGCCGAGACCGGCGGATACCGGGTGAGCCGCTACTGGCTCACCGGCGCCCGGGCCGCAACCGTGGAGCCGTTCGCCGACAACCTGCCCGGGCTCCCGGACAACATGAGTCTGGGCAGCGACGGCCTCCTGTGGGTCTCGATCGCCGCCCCGCGCAACGCCCTGCTCGACAAGCTGCTGCCGCTCGCAGGGCTCTGGCGGATCCTGGTGTGGAACCTCCCCGAGGCCGTCCGCCCCAAGCCGGCGCCGCTGGCCCAGGTGATGGCCTTCGACCTCGACGGCCGCCTCGTCCACGACCTGCGGGCGAGCGACGGATCCTACGGACTCGTGACCAGCGTCGCCGAGCACAACGGGACCGTCGTGGCGGGCAGTCTGCACGAGAGCGACATCGTCGTGCTGGACCTGGCCTCGCACGACCGCTGACCGGACAACCGCCACCCCGCCCCAACGCCCGACCCCGTGAGCGCCGGCACTCGACGCCGGGACCCACGAACGGGACACGCCAACGGGACACGCGGGAACGGCGGAGCCCGCGTCCGGTGCGGTGGCGCGCCCTATGATCATGACGGCTGTGCCGCCGTCATGATCACGAACCGGGGACGAACAGAACCGGGGACCACAGAACCAGGGAAGGCAGGTGCATCCGTGATCGCGCTGGTCGTCAGCATGGGCACGCTGTTCGCCTGGTCCCTGGTGGCCGGCCGGCTGACCCGGTGGAGCATCACGGCGCCGGTCGCGATGACGGCCGCGGGCGTGGCGCTGACCGTGGGACCACACCCGCTGGTCCGGATCACGCTGACCACCTCGGACGCCGAGCACGCGGTCGAGATCATCCTCGCCGTCCTCCTCTTCGTCGACGCCACCGCGGTGCCGAGCCAGGTGATGCACCGCCAACGGGGTCTGCTGGTAAGGCTGCTGGTCCTCGCCCTGCCCCTCACCTTCGGTGTCGCCGTACTGGCGGGCGTCCTGCTCTTCCCCGCCCACAACTGGTGGCTGGCCGCACTGTTCGCCGCGATCACCGTACCCGTCGACCTGGCCCCCGCGGTCGAGCTGATCCGCGACGTCCGGCTGCCCTCCTGGCTGCGCGGGGTGCTCACCGTCGAGAGCGGACTGAACGACGGGATCGTCGCCCCGCTCTTCCTGCTCTGCCTCGCCGGCTTCGAGGCCCACGGCGGCGTCGCACACGGTGCCGCGCACACCCCCTCGGACGACCTCGGCGACGCCCTCGACGCGCTGCTGTGGGCAGTGGTCGCGGGCGCCCTGGTCGGCAAGCCCGGCGGCTGGCTGCTGCGCCGCGCCTGGCTGGCCGAGTGGACCCGGCCGGCCGCACTGCGCCTGGGGATCGTCGCGCTCCCGCTGATGGCGTACGCACTGGCCACCGAGCTGCACGGCAACGGCTTCGTCGCCGCCTTCGTGGCCGGCCTGCTCTTCACCCCGGCCTCCCGCGCGCTGCCGCCCGAAGCACCGCACCTGCTGGAGGACATCGGGACGCTCCTCTCGCTCGCGCTCTGGTTCGTCTTCGGACAGTTGGTCACCCAGGCGTTCACCGGCGCCTTCGACGCCCGGGTGGTGGCCTACGCGTTCCTGACCCTGACGGTGGTGCGGATCGCGCCCGTGCTGCTCTGCCTGGTGGGCAGCGGCCTGAGCCGGGCCGACCGGCTGTTGCTCGCCTGGCTCGGACCGCGCGGCCTGGCCTCCATCGTCTTCGGCCTGCTCGCCTTCATCAGCCTGGCCCCCGCGGACCCGCACGCCGCGGACCTGGTGGGCCAGGTGATGGTGATGACCGTGCTGATGAGCCTGGTTCTGCACGGGCTGACCTACGGCCCGTTGGCGGGGCGCTACGACCGTGCGCAGCGGCGGGCCGAAGCCGTCTCCGGCGCCCAGCAGGACCCGGACCGCTGACGGACCCTCCATCCACGAGCAGGGCCCCGGCGCGCCCCCCGGAGAAGGTCCACGCCGCCGTCCATGTGTTCGACGGTATTTGACGTATCGCCATATGAACTCCACCGGCGCCCGCTAGCCTGACCGCGTACATGCCAGAAGGTCCGCCCCCACCCGCGGAGGTCCCATGTCCTTCCCAGCCGCCCTGGCTCGCCCGGTCCGCCGTGCGGCCGTCCTGCTCGCCGCCGTCGCCTGCGCGCTCCCACTCGCCACCGGGACGTCCACCGCCGCCGACACCGGCGGCCTCTCGCTCGCGGCCGCCACCTCGGTCGGCATCCACAACACCTACGACGACACCAGCCAGTTCCCCCACCTGGCCGACGCCCTGGACACCGGGACCTCGCTCATCGAGCTGGACACCTGGGTGGATCCGTTCACCCACGAGTGGAAGGTCAGCCACTCCAACCCGCTCGGCAACCAGAACAACTGCGTCGACGCCACCACCGCCGCCGACCTCTACCGCGGCGGCGCCAACAAGGACCTCGGCAGCTGCCTCGACGACCTGCGCATCTGGCTCGCGGCCCACCCCGGCCACTCACCGATCATGGTCAAACTGGAGATGAAGGCGGGATTCGACGCCACGGTCGGCCTCGGCCCGACCGAGCTCGACGCGCTCGTCCAGGCGCACCTGGGCGCCGACGTCTACCGCCCGGCGGACCTGCTGGGCAGCTACCCGACACTCGACGCGGCAGCGCGGGCCGGCAACTGGCCCACCCGCTCGGCACTGGCCGGCAAGGTGATCCTGGAGGCGATCCCGGGGACGTTCGAGCAGAGCAACCCCTTCGACCACCTGTGGACCGACACCGAGTACGCCCAGCACCTGGCCGCACTCCAGGCAGCCGGCACGCTCGGCCAGGCACAGGTCTTCCCCTCCGTGCTCAACGCCGCCCCCGGCGACCCGCGCACCCGCTACCCCGACGCCTCGCTGCGCCCGTGGTTCGTCGTCTTCGACGGCGACGCCCACGCCTACGTCGACGGTGGCATCGACACCTCCTGGTACGACACCAACCACTACCTGCTGGTCATGACCGACGCCCAGAACGTGACCCCCGCCCTGTCCGACACCGCCCCGACCGCAGCCGACGCAGCTGCCCGGGTGGCCCAACTCGCCGCCGCACACGCCTCGTTCGTCTCCTGCGACTGGACGGGCCTGCCGACGGTACTGGCCGAGCAGCTCCCGCGCGGCCGCTGACATCGGTGCGCGAGGCCGGCGAGAGCCACCGTGACGTCCGCCGGCCGGCTCTCCCATCAAGGATTATGGCACAGGTAAAGAATGGTCAAAGCCCTGTGATTATTGCCGATCCTGCCGAACGGCGGTTGTCGGCTTCGAGCGGGCGCCCCGCGGCAGCCTTGTCCGCGGGTGCGCAGCGGACGGGGAGGGCAGGGAGTCTGCGGCAGGCGATCGCCAACCTGCCCCAGGGTGTGGCGAGTTCCTGACGGGGATCCTGCCGCCGGGAGGCGGGAGCGAACTCCCCGGCCCCCTGAGGGGATGCGTGGCGGGTCGTGGGCCGATCGATCCATCATCACGCCCAATCCCAGCGGTTGCCCTGGGTACTGGAAGCCGACCGGGCGCGCGGAAGGCTGTACGTGATCGTTCGGGGGCGGGCGTGACGTGAGCGCGCCCAGCCAGTCCGGCGGGGGCTTCCAGGACATCCCTGCGAGGGGCCTGACGGGCCTGCGGCCTCATAGGACTGCCCCACACCGAGACCGGTGTGGGGCAGTCCTCGAGCGGGCCAGGTCGGGGGTGGGCTCAGTACGGGAGAGTGGTGTCGCGAACCCCCGGGCCCGGACTGCTGTCGGTGGTCAGCGGGTCTCGATGACGACCTTCTCGATGACCGCATCCTGCACCGGGCGGTCGTTGCGGGGGTTGGTCTCCGTCGTGCCGATGGCGTCGACGACCTTCTTGCTGGCCTCGTCGGCCACTTCACCGAAGATGGTGTGCTTGCCGGTGAGCCACGTGGTCGCCCCGAGCGTGATGAAGAACTGGGACCCGTTGGTCCCCGGCCCGGCGTTGGCCATCGCCAGCAGGTAGGGCTTGGTGAACGCCAGGTCCGGGTGGAACTCGTCGGCGAACTTGTACCCGGGGCCGCCCGTCCCGTTGCCCAGGGGGTCGCCGCCCTGGATCATGAAACCCTCGATGACCCGGTGGAACACCGTCCCGTCGTACAGCGGCTCGGTGCTCCGCTGCCCGGTGCTCGGGTCGACCCATTCGCGGTCGCCCTTCGCCAGCTCCACGAAGTTCTTCACCGTCTTCGGGGCGTGGTTCGGCAGCAGCCGGATCACGATGTCCCCCTTGTTGGTCTTCAGTGTCGCGTACAGCTCTTCCGCCATGGTGATCCTTCGGTGTGCACGATCTACGGACCCGGATATTCTGCAGGCTGATCGGCGCCCCCGGGGCGATAACACGGCATCTCACCCGCACGAGTTGCGGACAAGGCACCGATGCGGCTGCGGCGCGCAGCAGGGTGCCGCAGGGGCTCCTCTGCCGCGCGGGGTTCACTCCACGCCGCACCAGTCCTGCCGGTAGGACGCCCAGTCGGCCGGCGTGGCGGTAAAGTCCGCGTACACCGCGACCCCGAAGGCCGCGCGGGTCGGCGCGTGGCGGCCGAGTGCCAGGCGCACCCCGCGGATCGCGGCCGGGACCGTTTCGGCGGAGCCGTGGTGGCCCATCTCCTCGGCATCGTAGGCGGGCAGGCCCATCAGCAGCTCGACCGGGTCCGGGGTGGCTTCCAGAGCCAGCGCGGTCTGCTGGGCGACGTAGCCGGTGTAGAGCGAGGGCAGCGGCATCGCCGTGTCGTAGGACATCACCGCCACCTGGTCCACCCGGCGGGCCACCTGCCCGAAGTAGTCCTGCGACCACCACTTGGGGTGCCCGGCCAACACGCCCGCCACGGTGTGCAGCGCGGGCAGCGGGTCCAGTTGCGGGGTGGCCACCGACAGCAGCGCGCCCCGGGCGGCAGTCAGCGTGTGCACCTGGCCGAGCAGCGCGAGGTAGCCGGCGTCGCCCGAGTGCACCGGCTCCAGGTCCAGGTGCACCCCGGCGAAGCCCGCGTCCAGTACCTGTGCGGCCGAGTCGGTGATCCGCCGGCGCACCGCAGGGTCGTCCAGGTGCAGCCCGTGCTCCTCCGGCTCCACCAAGTCGCCCAGCCAGGCCTGCACCCGCACCCCGGGCAGCACGCGGTGTGTGGCGTCCAGCAGTTCGCCCGCCCGGGGGTAGCGGGAAGCGGGCAGCGTACCGTCGTCGTTCAGCGGCCCCGCGTGCACGTAGAGGTCGCGCATCCCGCCGCGGACCAGCTGCGGCAGGCCGGCCAGGTCGGCCGGGCCCTTGCTGCCGTCCACCCAGGCGTGACCGAGCCAGGCGGCGTCCTGCCCGCGGGTGCGGGCCTGCGGCGCCGGGGTGCCGCCGGCCTCCAGGCGCAGGGCGATGCCGATCCCGGCCACCGGCAGCAGCAGCGCGGCCACCAGGGCCAGCGCGATCAGGAGCAGGATCCGCCGCCGCGGCCACCGTCGGTACAACGCCCGCCACGCCCGCCACGCCCGCCGCAGCGACCGCGCCGGGACTCGCCAACCGTCCCACGTCCTGGAAAACCTCATCGAACGCGTGCCCACCCCTCGTGCCGTCTGATCCTCCGAACGGCCCACCCTACGGAACGCGGCGATGGCGTCGAGCCGGGGACCGAGCGACTGCGCGCGGTGTTCCGGGCCAGGTGGGGCCACCAGCGCGCGCCCCGGGCGTGGTTGGCCGCTGCCGCCTGACGGTTCGGGCATCCGGTGCGGCGGAGGTGAGGCCGCGGGGTGCGGCTCCATCCAGTGGGCCAGGAGCACGACGATGTCCCCGTCCCCTCGCGGCCGGTCGGGTGCGAGGGCACAGGGACGGGGACGGGGGCAGGGACGAGGCGCCGTCAGACCGTGTACCCGCCGTCCACGGCGAGGGCGGTGCCGGTGACGTAGCGGCCCCCGGGGCCTGCCAGGTAGGTCACCGCGGCGGCGATGTCCTCGGCCTCGCCGTAACGCCCCAGCGCGGTGAGGGAGCGCTGGAAATCGGCGGTCCCGCCGTCGGCCCGGTTCATGTCGGTGTCGATCGGGCCCGGATCCACGATGGTGGCGGTGATCCCGCGCGGCCCCAGTTCCCGGGCGAGGCCCTTGGTCAGCCCGACGAGCGCGGACTTGGCCATCGCCTGCAGGACGAAGTTCGAGCCGGGAACCCGCCCGTTGAAGCACGACCCGATGCTGATGATCCGCCCGCCGTCCCCCATGTGACGGGCGGCGGCCTGAGCCGCCAGGAACACCGACCGGACGTCCACGGCGAGCACCCGGTCCAGTTCCGTGGCGGACACCTCGGCCAGCGGACCGTAGGTGAGGAAGCCCGCGTTGTTCACCAGGATGTCGATGCGGCCCAGCTCCCGGACCGTCTGCTCCACCGCCTGCGCTGCGGCCTCCGGCCGGGTCAGGTCGGCCTGGATGATCGCGGCCCGGCCGCCGGCCGCCTCGATCTGCTCGGCGACCTCGCGCGCCTGGTCCGCGGCCTCGACATAGGTCAGCGCCACCGCTGCCCCCGCGTCGGCCAGCCGCTTGGCTGTCGCCGCGCCGATGCCGCGGCTGCCCCCGGTCACCAGCGCCACCTTGCCGGTCAGCTCACTCATCGACGTCTCCTCCCGAAACGGTGTGCTCGTCATGCCGGCATGGTAGAAGTTGCCATCGGTGTCAGGTTCAAGTCGTCGTCACACGGGGTGGGGATGGGAATGCGGATCGGTGAGCTGGCGCGGCGCAGCGGGGTGAGCGAGCGTTCGCTGCGGTACTACGAGGCGCAAGGACTGCTGCGGGCGGAGCGCACCCCCGGCGGCCACCGGAACTACGGCGAGTGGGCGGTCGACCGCGTCGTACGCATCCAGACGCTCTACGCCGCGGGCCTGAACAGCAAGAAGATCGCCCAACTGCTGCCCTGCATGAGGGATACGGACGGTCGCCCGAACGAGGCCGCCACCCCGCAGCTGGTCGACGAGCTGGCGGCGGAGCGCGACCGCATCGACCGCATGATCGTCGAACTGGTCCGCTCGCGCGACGTCCTTGACGAAGTGATCGATACGGCGTCACAGAACGCGGCCACCGGGCCTGCCGCACTCACGCCTCGACGCTGAGCGCCGGGCCGGGCCGACCGATCGACCGACCGACCGACCGACCGACCGGCGCAGGCTGCCGCGCCCTCGGGCGCAGGAGGGGCGAGGCCGGGCAGCTGCGAAGGCCACGACACGGGCCGGACCTCAAGACACCTACGCCGCCTCGGCGTTCGACAGCGCGCCGGCGAACTGCTCGGCGCTTAGCTCGTCGCCGAAGTGGTGGACGACGTGCTCGCGGACGTGGTCCTCTCCACGCACTCGACCCACCTGGACCCGCCAAGGCAGCGCGGAAGCGATCAGCACACAACCCTCCCTGACTCGGGGTCATCCCGGCGGGGGGTGACCTCCGCGCTCAGGCGGCGGTGGCGGACACTAGATCATCGTCGGCCCCGGCGGTGCCCCTGAGGCCTCCTGACGACCATTCGGGCCGCGCACGGCGCAAAAACCCATGGCGTCGTGGCTACGCGGCCCGGTAACGTGCCTGCAGATACCGATCGAGAGATGGGGATGTGGCATGCGCCTCGGCTTGGACACGGTTACCGCCTCGTCCCGGGAGCTGCGGGCGCGCTGATCGCGCCCGTTCGCAGACCATCGATCTGCGCCGTAGCTCCTTCGGCGAGACGGGTTCGGACCTTCCGACCGTTCTCTCCCACCGAGGAGCCATCCTTGTCTGCCCGAAACACCGCGCCGCTCGGCGCGGGATTCCGCACGCTCTGGGCCGCATCAGCCATCTCCACCGTCGGCGACGGCATCACCCTCGCTGCCGGCCCGATGATTGTCGCCTCGATCACCCGTGAGCCTGTGCCCGTCGCCGTCGCGGCGTTCAGCCAGCAGGTGCCCTGGCTACTGTTCGGCCTGGTCAGCGGAGTCTTCGTCGACCGGCTGGACCGACGCAGGCTGATCGTCGCCGTCAACCTGGCGCGCGCGGTCTCGCTCGGCGCGCTGGCCGCCGCCGCGGCACTCGGCGCGGTGAGTCTCCCGCTCATCTACGCCGTCTTCTTCGCTCTCGGCACAGCCGACACCCTCGCCGACACCGCCAGCGGAGCGCTGCTGCCGGCCGTCGTCGCCCAGGACAGGCTTGCCGAAGCCAACGCCCGACTCTCGCTCACCTTCACCATCGGCAACCAGTTCATGGCCAAACCGCTCGGCGCCTGGCTCTTCGCCCTCGCCGTGGGGGCGCCGTTCGCCACCGACGCGTTGACCTTCGCTGTCGCCGCCGCGCTCACAGCGACTCTCCGCCCTGTCCGGACCACCCCGCCTCCGGCCACCAGCTCAGCTCGCAGCCCGCTTCGCAGGGATGTGACGACCGGGGCACGCTGGCTCGCCCGCCACCGCGTACTGCGAACCGTCTCGCTCAGCATGGGCATCGGCAACGCGGTCTTCTGCGCCGCATTCTCGGTGTTCGTCCTCTACGTTCGCGAACGTCTGGGTGTGACCGGCCTCGGGTACGGCCTGCTGCTGACCACCTTCGCCATCGGCGGCACCCTCGGCACCCTCTCGGTCCGCTACCTCAAACAGCGCTACCGAGCCGCCACCTTGCTGCGCGCAGGGCTGTTCATCGAGGCGTTCACGCATGCCGCGCTCGCCGCGACGACGCATGTGTGGATCGCCGCCCCCGTACTCATCCTCTTCGGCATCCACACCATGGTGTGGGGCTCGGTCGCCTCGACGCTCTACCAGCAGACCGTCCCGGACCAGTTGCGTGGACGCGTCGGCAGCGTCCGGATCCTGTGTGACCTCGGCGGAGCCGCCATCGGGACCATCGCCGGCGGGTTTCTCGCCCAGAGCCTGGGACTCACCACTCCGTTCTGGGTGGCCGCTGTGGTCATGCTCGCAGTCGCCGGGTGCGCCTGGAGGCCGCTCGGGCCCGCGAAGATCCAGTAACCGGGAGCGCGAACAAGGGGTGGGCCCTCGTCAAGCCGCCGAGAACCCACCCCCAGGTGCTTCTCGTTCGACCAACGTGCCGTCGGCGCCGAGCAGGTAGGCACGCGGCGGGCCCATGGCCGCCACGGCTGCCCTGAGTGCCGCCTCCTTCTCCGCGGGATCCGGGGCGTTCGGATCCCGCACAAGGAAGCCGTGAAGGTCGACGGCGTCCGCCTCCACGTCCCTGGGCTCCGGGCGGCCTTCCAGGACGAACCCACAGAGCGCGCGCAGCGCATCCTCGCCCATGTCCAGTGGGTGAAATGGCAGCGGGTACGGCCTTTCGTCCTCGCCCGGCCATGCGATGGCCCCCGCTGCGCGGTCCCCGGCCCAGTAGGGCTGCTCGAAGGCAAGGGGATCGCCGATGTCCTCGGCGATCCCACTGTCCGGGGACAGACTCAGCGACCGGATGAGACGCCCATCCTCCCAGACTCCGAATGCCAGCCAGTCCACCACGCTGTGCATGGCGTGCAGCACCATGCGCCGGCCCGCACTTGCCGCCACCAGCTCGTCCGGGAGTCGGGACGGGAGGTCGACCATGACACGTCCATCGCATACCAGGTCCACCCCCGGCCAACTTCCCGCGTAGACCCGACCGTCCGGAGGATGGGCCCCGTCCGCCAAGGTCGAGCCGGAGGTCGCTTCGATGCCCCAGCCCGGGTAAAGGCATCGCATCATCGCGGTCGTCCGCTCCAGATCCGGCGCACCGACCCGTTTCAGTAGGTCCGGCGCCGCTCCATCGGAGTACACGAGCAGACCGGTCCTGGCTCCCAAGAATCCTCCCCATAGCGATGGCCGACGTTGCGATCGCACCCTACTCGTCAGCACCGACAAGGAAGGTCAAGCCGCCCGGCCTCAGCTGGAGAGGTGGCGCCGGACCTCACCCACCGCGGACCAGCAGGTCCGCGCGCAGGCCGAGGTGGTCGGAGACGAAGCCGCGGCCGGAGGGCATCGCGATCTGCTGGTCGAGGATCAGCTCCGCGTGCTCGGCCACGATGTCCTCGCCGGGCCAGGATGAAGTCGATGCAGTGCGGTGAGAAAATCGCCAACCCGCCGGCGGGCCCGACCGGCGTGCGGGCGTACGCCACGTGCGGGAACGCGGGCAGAGCGGCCCTGGGCTGCCGCACATGCTGGTAGGTGTGGACCTCTGGGAAGCCGACGACCTCGACGGGCGAGTGCTCGAACTCCGCGCCGACGGCCGCGGACCGCTCGGCCCGGTGGGTGCCCAGCAGCGGGGTCCCGCGCGTGTTCAGCGTCGCGATCGTCAGGCTACGTGCGGCGCCCGTCCGCGGACCGGCGGGCACGGGGCGCTCTGCCGGGGCCAAGGTTCAGGAGACCTTGGTGAAATCGCAGGCGGGAGTCGACTTCCTGCTGTCGCAGATCAGCGTGGGAGAGGTCGGACTGCCTTCGGCGAGCAGGACCACCGAGGTCGGGGAGTTCTGCTGCGATGCGCTGTCCTTGAAGCTGATGAGCACGCCGGTGGGCCCGTACCACACCTTGCCCAGCTGCCAGTGTCCCGTGCCCGACATCGGTGGTGTGCCCTGCCCGTAGGTGAAGAAGTGCAGGACGTTGCTGAAGGTGGCGCTGCCCTGGGCACCGTCGGCGGCGGTCGGCTGGCTGGTGAAGGTGATGGTTGCGCCGTCCTTGTTCCTCCAGGTGCCGGACAGTCTCAGCGCCTGGAGCTGAGCGTGGCTCAGCATGCCCGACTGGTCGCCCGACTTCCACCACACGATCATGGCTACCGTGCCGACGACCGTGACCAGCAGGACGAAGCCGATCGCACGACCCACACAGCCCATCACACGGTTCCTCTCGCATCGGCCTCGGCTCCTGTCGCCGCGGGCGATTCTCCCCCGCGGCGGGGCACGGGGGCATCGGTAGAACTACGGGCTCCGACTACGCAAATCACCGGGTTCCGCTGCCCGGATCGCTCCCCCTACGCCCAGGTGACCGGTAGGTGGAGCAGGCCCCGGTTCCGGAAGGAGTCGCACCAGGTGGGCTCGGTGGCGGGGCCGGCCAGGCGCAGCGAGGGGTAGCGGCGCAGGAGGGTGAGGACGGCGGTTTCGACCTCCAGGCGGGCGAGGGCGGCGCCCAGGCAGAAGTGGATGCCGTGGCCGAAGCCGAGGTGGCTGTTCTCCGGTCGGTCGGCGTTGAACTGCTCGGGGTCGCCGAAGGCCTGCGGGTCCCGGTTCGCGGACGCCAGGGACATCCAGATGCGTTCTCCGGCGGCGATCCGGGCGTCACCGATCTGGACGGGTTCACGGGCGAACCGCCTGGAGGCCAGCATGGACGGGCCGTTCCAGCGCAGGACCTCCTCCACCACCCGGGCGATGTCGAGGGTGCCGGAGCGCAGGGAGTCCAGTTGGTCGGGGTGGGTGAGCAGGGCCAGGACGGTGGTGCCGATCAGGTTGGCGCTGTTGTCGTAGCCGGCGAACAGCAGCAGGAAGGACATCGCGACCAGTTCCGCTTCCGAGAGCCGGTCGTCGTGGTCGCGCGCGGAGATCATCTGGGTGAGCAGGTCGTCGCCCGGGTGGGAGCGCTTGTGGGTGATCAGCGCGACCAGGAAGGTGTGCATGTCCTTGAGCGCCTGGCGGGAGGCGCGTGCCGCGTCCGGGGCCGGGGAGCGCAGCGCGTTCGTCCAGGTACGGAAGTCGCGTCGGTCCTGCTCGGCGATGCCCAGCACGTCGCAGATGACCGCGAGTGCCAGCGGTGTCGCCAGGTCCGCCATGACGTCGGCCGAGCCGTGGTGGAAGGTGTCGAGGAGTGCGTCGGTGCGCTGTTGGACGGCCGGGCGCAGCCGGGCGATGTTGCGCGGGGTGAAGGCGGGGGCGACCAGGCGGCGCAGCCGGTTGTGGTCGGGCGGGTCCATGTTCAGCAGGTGCGCGTCGAGTTCGGCGGGCATGGAGGCGCCGTGCTGCCCGCTGCTGGTGGCCGTGGCCTTGTTCAGGGACAGCCGCGGGTCGGTGAGCCCGGCCCGCACGTCCGCGTGGCGGGTGACCAGCCAGACCGGGGCCCCGTCGGGTGTCGTCGTGCGCAGGGCCGGGCCCTGGGCACGCAGCCGGCCGTAGCCGCCGTGCGGGTCGTGCAGCAGCGCGGTGTCGAAGAGCTCGGGCGCCTCGGCACCCGGCCCGGGCCCCGTCATGCCGACACCCCGGTGTCGGAGCCGGCGAAGCGTGTCCTGACGTCGGCCACCACGGGCGAGCTGCCATAGGCCGCGGCGACCTTGACGAGCCAGGCGAGTTCTTCGGCGCGGTCTCCGCCGGCCGGGTCGTCGATCCCCTGGACGGCGAGGGCCGGCAGCGGGATGCCGGCGTTGTGCGCATGGAGGGCGACGGCCAGTTGGGTCGCCTCGACGACGGCTTCGATGTCCTTCGCCGCGAGTCGGTGGAGCTGTGCCTGCTCGCGGGCCGCGGCGGCGACCGCTTCGGTGTAGTGCGGGCGCAGCCGGAGCTGGATGTCGCGGATCTCCACCTGCTGGCGGGTGACGAGGAGTTCCAGGTCCCTGAGGGTGGGGACCGAGTCGAGGCCGTCCTCGGGGCCGTTGTGCGGCCGCAGCGCGATGCTGCCGTCGCGCAGCTCGATGACCTGGCGGCCGAAGATGCGGTGCGCGGTGCGCAGCGACCAGCGGTTCGTGCGCTCGGTCGGTGCGAACATCAGCACGAGTTCGGGGAAGGCGACCGCGAGGTCCCGCCACAGCGGGTAGAGGCGCTGGTAGGAGCGGTAGACGGCGGTGAGGTCCCGCAGTTGGCTGACGCCGGCGCCCCAGGCGGGCATGGTGAAGCCCAGGCTGAAGAGCGCCGCGGAGACGCTGGCGGAGAGCGGTGCGACGATGCTGCTGACGACGTGCAGCGGGGAGGAGCCGAACAGGTCCCAGACCATGTTGACGACCTTGGGCACGCAGTAGCCGAGGCCGAACCAGGCGCCGGCGGTGACGATCCTGAGGCCGCGTCGTGTCCAGGGGCGGTCGACCATGGCGGCGTAGCGTCGGCACAGCACGACGAGCATGCCCATCGCGAGGGTGAACAGCAGCTGGTAGCTGAGCAGGAACACGTCGACGTAGCGGACTGCTTCGAAGGTGACGTCGAAGTCGATGGGGTGTTCGACGGAGCCGGTGTCCCCCAGGAAGAAGAAGATCGTCATGACGGCGAGCGTCGCCAGCGCGTAGCCCAGTCCGACCCAGTGCCGGGCCCGGAGCCTGGCCTGGGCGGAGGACCAGGAGACCAGCAGGGCGACGAAGGAGGTCAGGCAGATCGCCACGCAGATGTAGATGATCAGCGAGGCGATGTTGGGCGTCCCGATCACGCGGTCGATCAGGATGTAGACGTGCGGCGAGGCCAGGACGAACGGTGCGGCGAAGGTGGCGATCGCCAGGCACAGCAGTTGCAGTTCGCGGTTGCGCCAATTGCCGATCAGGTCGCGGACCTTGTAGACGAAGGCCGCCCAGGTGATGACCGACAGGACGCCGTAGACGACGGTGAGCAGCAGCACAGGGTCAGGTCCTTCGTGAGTTGCGCTCCAGGGCAGCGCCGAGGTGGTGGACGAGGTTCGCCACGCCGGGGCTGACCGGCCGCTGCGGTGCGGGCCCGCCGCTGCGGCGGGCCTGGAGGGGAAGCAGCGAGGCGACGAGCTCGGCGGCCTGCTCCTCCTCGCTGGTGTAGAGGGAGCGGGCGAGCACGGCCCGGACGAACTCCGGCTTGAGGTTGGGCATCAGCAGCTTCGCGGCCTCGTCCTGATCGGCGTCGGTGGATCCGTGCCCCAGCAGCATGTGCCCGAGCTCGTGCATGACGATGTGCTCCTGGTGGGCCTTGCTGGTGTCCCGGTGGTACAGGATGTAGTCGACCTGGTCGGTGGCCACCCACAGCCCGCAGGGGCTGCCCGGCTGCACGGGCAGCGGCATGGCCACGAGGGAGATCTCCCGCTCGCGCCGGCCCTCGACGGCGTCGACCAACGCGTTGATGTCGAACGGGCTCGGGATCCTGATCTGAGCCACTGCCTCGGTGCAGCGCCTTCGCAGCTCCGTGCCGTCCATCTCCGGTCCCCTTAAACCGTCAGCGTCCGTCCAGCGAACAAACTCCATACCGACCCCCGGCCGTTGGCGCGGCCCGGCACAGCCGACCGCGGGATCCGGGGCGCAGCACGGAGCCTATGCGAACCCCTGTGCCCGGCGCCGGGCGGTCCGTCACATCCGCTGACGGGGCCCCTGTCGGCTGAGGTGCTCGAGCACCGGGACCAGTGCCTGCAGTGCGTCGTCCGGGAGTTCGGCGACGCGGCGCATCGCGATGCTCCGGGCGCCGAACTGCTTGAGGGCGGTCAGGACGCCCAGGTCGGGCGAGGCGGCGGCGGCCGTCTCGTCGTCGACGAAGTAGTCGGACGGGATGCCGATGTGCTCGGCGAAGTCGCGCAGGGGTGCGCGGAGCCGTTCGTCCCACCGGCCGGAGCGCAGCACGGCGAGGTGCTCGCCGGTGATGCGGCCGCCCCAGGTGGCGATGATGGCGGCGCGGTCCTGGTCGGTGCGTGGCGCGGTGGGGTCTTCGGGCTGCAGTGCGCCGAGCAGGGTGTCCAACCGCCCGAGGACGGCCGGTGCGCCGGGCGCCGGCGGGTCCAGGTCGGCGGCCCGGCTGCGGGTGTCGTCCGTGAGGGGACCGTTCTTGAGGAAGTGCTCGACCGAGACGCCGTAGACGTTGGCGAGGGCCTGGAGACTGTTGATGCTCGGATTCGCGAGCTTGCCGTTGCGAAGGTTGAAGACCGTCTGACGACTGACGGTCGGACCGCCGTGGAGCCTCGCGTGCTCCTGGCTCGCCAGCGCGACGGCCTCGTAGCTCTGCGGCCCGGTCCCCTCGGGATGGCCGGTCCGCATGAGGTGGTCCAGCCGCTCCGCGATGGTCGTCTGGTAGGCCATGCTGTCCTCGGCCATCTGTCTTGTGTCTCCTTCACGGATGTGGGGCGCGCAGCGTACACATCCAGAATACTTGACGGTCGATCACCAAGGCGTTCGCCGGCGTCAAATATCCTTGACAAGGTCCGCCTGGGGTATGCACGATCGAGACTCACCGCAACCGGACGGCGACCCGACCGGTGGCGCCGACTGGGCGAGCGGCCAGACAACGGGGACTGGTCGACTGCACATCCAGCGGAACCTGCAGTGCGCACCACCTGCCGACGTGACCACCGCCTGCGCCCGGAACGGGTGTCACCTCAAGGCGTTGCCCGAACACTTTACTCCGCCGACGCCTCCCGAACTCCAGGAGGGCGTCCCGAAGCCATGACACCAGTCGCCCGAGCCGAGTTGCGCTCGCCAGGAGAAGGAAGGCCACACCCGTGAACAGCTCCGCACTCGTCACGCACGCAAAGCGCATGACCGGCCCGGCCGTTGCCGACAGCCCGCACCGCCAGGGCGGCCGTGCCGCGACGACCACCCATCGCCCCGGACGGCCACCCTCCGATCCGCCGGCCGTGCTCTACGAGCCGAGGGGCCTGGGCGCGGTCAGGTCGGCCTTCCACCGGCCCAGGGCCCGACGCCGGACGGACAAGGTGCTCGTGGGGACGCCGGGATCACCCGGTTTCACCCGCAATCGGCTGATCCTGGCCCTCAACCCCTGGCCCCAGCAGGCGAGCTGACGAGACGTCACCGACCCAGCGGGCGGGCCGCTATCGCTTCTTCTTCTCGTACTTGAGGCTCCTTCCCTCGTTCAGGCGCTGGACCAGCTCGAAGGCGGCGACGGCCAGGGGCGTGAGGTCGGCGGTGCGCAGGCCGTCCTTCATCCGGCGCAGCTCGGCCACCAGGGCCACCTCCTCCCTGCCGGGCGTGCCCACCTTGTCGTCCACCGAGCCCAGGGCGCCCAGCGAGCCGTGGATGTGGCTCCAGTCCGCCTCGTTGGCCTGGATCTTCTCCGCCTCGTTCAGGTGCTTGTAGTTCCGCAGCAGGTCCTTGCCGGCCGGCATGCCCTTGAGCCACTGATGGCGGGTCAGCGGGATCTGCCGCTCGACGCGGTGACCGGCGTCCCCGTGCTCGACGCTCCTCGGGTACACCAGGGCCTGCTCGTCGGTCGGGCTGAGACCGGCCGCCTCCAGGACGAACGCGGCGAACTCGTCCGGGTGTTCGCGGTAGTAGACCCGCATCGGGCGGGGCAGCAGCGTGAAGTTGTGGGCGAAGGAGGTGCGGGACATCAGACCGCCCGCGATCGACTTCGAGTTCGCCCGGTTCCCCAGCTCGGCACCGTACGTCAGGTAGCTGCCGATCAGGGTGGCCAGGCCGACCAGCCCGTCCGTGTCCGCGCCGCCGGTGATCTCCTCGGGCAGGCGCTTGGCCCGGGCCTCGGCCGCCCGACGGATGCCGTCGGCCAGCCGGATGCTGTCCTGGTGCAGATCCTGCTTGGCCTCCTTGCGCTGCTCGAAGGCGGCGGGGGTGGTGAACGTGGGGCGCTTGTCCGGCGCTTGGAGGTACTCCACCAGCCGGGGCAGCTCGTCCAGCTTGAACCCGCCGGTCATCTGCGGCGCGTAGACGAGCGCGCCGTCCAGCGGGAAGACCATGATCCCGGGGGCCGCCCTGAAACCGCCCAGGTCCACCTCCTGGAGCGGGAAGGACGCCTGGTCCTTGCGGGCGTCCAGCGCGCCCGACACCTGGGTGATCTCGGCCATCACCTGCAGGAGTTCGTCCTTCGTCGTGAGCGGATCGGTCACCCATTCCAGGGCCGAGCCGCCCGTCGGGCTGACGTCCGAGGTGAGCCGGTAGCCCGCGCCGCCACCGACCGTGCCCATCTTGGGGACGTCGCGGCCGGGGATGGGGGTCTCCCGGATCCGGCCGTTCTGGAGCAGTGACAGGGTCGCGAGATCCACGTGCCGCGCGTACGAGCCGGGGTCGTCCTGCCGCGCCCGGGCGAGCCGGGCCCTGCCCTCCTCCGTGGCCTGGTACCGCACCGGGCTGCCCGGCAGGGCGGTGAGCCAGGCGTTCTGCAACTCCTCGCCGGCCTTGGCCCGTTCCGTCTCGTCCAGGAGGTCGCTGTTCTGCCGCCGGTCGGCCATCCGCACCAGGACCTGCACGCCGATCTGGGCGTCGCGCTGGGCGACCTCGTCGAGGTGCCGCTGGTCGTCCTCCGCGGTCAGGTTGTTGTGGTCGCGCACCCGCCACTGCGACTCGAACTCGAAGCCGACGCGGCGCTGGACCGCGCTGCGGTGCACGGCGCCGCCCCGGTGCTCCTCGTCGTCGGCGCAGCGGTGGACGCGCTCGCCGCGGGCGACCCGGGCCCCGACGGCGGACGCCTCGCGCTCCCACCGGTCGTCGGGATCGCTGAGGCCGGTGGGGGCGTCGTGCTGGGTGGTGTGGTGGATCTCGTGGGCCATCGTCTCCACGTCGCGCAGGACGCTCGCGCTCTGCACGACGATGTTGTCGCCGACGGTGTACGCCCTGGCGTCGATGCTCGCGGTGGCCTGCTCGTCGACCGAGACCCTGATGTGGTCGAGCCTGGTGCCGAAGGCGTTCTCCATCGTCGTCCGCACGCCGGCCGGCAGTCGGCTGCCGCCGCGCCCGGCCGTTGCCGCGGCCTCCCGCACGACGTCGGGCCCGCTCGCGCCGCCGCCCCCGAAGGCCTGCACGGCGGCGTGGCCGGCGCCCTCCCGGCCCCGCTCGCGCTCGATCATCCGTGCGACGGCGGCGTTCCCGACCGCCCGCTGCAGGGCGGCCGGCGAACCCGGCAGCGGCCTGCCGCCTGCGACCGGGGCCGCGCCGGAGGAGCGCGTTCCGGAACCGCGCACGGGCGCACCCGGCCCGACCCGTTCACGGTCGGAGCCGGTGTTCGATCGGGACACGGTGGTGCGCCGCATGGAAGATCCCCTCGCATGAGACCTGCTGCATCGCCTCGACACACGACTCTGCCCCGGCGACCGCCGCGGGGGAAGGGCGGGGAGGGCGGACAGCGGGCCACGCGCGCTGCCCGAACGGTCACCTCTCCCGCAGGAGTTGCACGACCGGGCGACCCGGGCCCCTCTCGCGGATCCTGGCGGATCGGCCGCATCCGCCGATCCCCCGGCCGGGGCCGGGGGATCGGCGCAGCACGGCGGCGGTGCCGCTCGACCGCGTCACTGGCCGCCGGCGGCCCCGTCGGTCGGGGAGGCACCGTCGGTGGGCGAGGCGCCGTCGGTCGGACCGTTGGAGTTGTCCTGCGGCGGTGCGCTGGGCAGCTGGATGTCGGGGAAGTCGTTGACCGGGGTGCCGGCCGTGATGGCCTGCATCGCCTCGTGCCAGACCGGGCCCGCCACCTGGGCGCCGAACGCGGTCTCGATCGGGCCGCTGCCGAAGTTCTGCCCCTGCAGCGGCTCCTGGTTGCCGGTGTCGGCGACCACGGTGGCACCCACCAGGTCCGGGGTGTAGCCGATGAACCAGGCCTGCTCGGCCTGGTTGGTGGTACCGGTCTTGCCGGCGGAGGGGCGGCCGGCCAGGCCCTGACCGCTGGCGGTGCCGCCGTCCTGCACCACGCCCTGCAGCATCGCGGTGATCGTGTCGGCGGTGGTCGGCGACATGACCTGGGAGCAGTTGCCCGACGGGACCGACACGTCCTTGCCGTCCGGGCCGGTCACCGAGCTGATCGCGGTCGGCGCGCAGAAGGTGCCGTGGGCGGCGAAGGTGGCGTACACGCCGGCCATCTGCAGCGGCGTCAGGGAGTTGACGCCCAGCGTCATCGAGGGGACCACCTGCAGCTTGTCGCCGCCGGCCTGCTGGGTGATGCCGAGCCGGTTGGCCATCTGGTCCACCGAGCAGAGACCGGTCTGGCCCTCCAGCATGGCGAAGTAGGTGTTGATCGACTCGGCCAGGGCCTGCGGCATGCCCATGTTGCCGGCCTCCGAGGTGGAGTCGTTGTGGACCGTCTGGCCCTTCGCCTTGTACACGTTGCCCTGACAGTCCTTCATCGTGGGCCAGGGCATGCTGTACGGCACGTTGAAGTTCGTGTCGGCGCCCATGCCGCTCTCCATCGCGGCCGCCGCCACGATCGGCTTGAAGGTCGACCCGGTCGGGAAGCCCTGGCCGCCGCCCAGCGCCTTGTTGACGTTCAGGTTGATCGTGGTCTGGTTGGTCCCCAGCCCGTAGGGCCGGCTCTGCCCCATCGCCAGGATCTTGCCGGTGCCCGGCTGCACGACGCTCATCACGGCCGCCGGCTTGTCGGAGGCGTTCGCGTTGTCCGCCATCGACTGGTTGACGGCGTTCTGGTCCTTCGGGTCGAGGGTGGTGTGGATCTGCAGCCCGCCCCGGCTCCACAGCGCCTGCCGCGCCGCGGCGCTGGGACCGAAGGCCGGGTCGGAGAGCATGATCTGCTTCACGTAGTCGCAGAAGAAGCCCTCGCCCGCCTTGGCCGTGATGCACCCCTGCTGCGGCGAGGTGACGTGCAGCTGGATCGGCGTGGCGATCGCCTGCTTGGCCTCGGCCTCGGTGATGGTCCCGTACTGGGCCATCTTCTTCAGCACCGTGTCGCGCCGGGCCTTCGCGTTGTCCGGGTGCACGATCGGGTCGTAGTTGGTGGGCGACTGCTCGATACCGGCCAGCAGGGCGGCCTCGGGGAGCGTCAGGTCCTTCGCGTCGGTACTGAAGTACCGCTGGGCCGCCGCCTGGACCCCGTAGGCGTTCTCGCCGAAGAAGGTGATGTTGAGGTAGTTGGTGAGGATCTGGTCCTTGGTCAGGGTCTGCTCGACACTGATCGCGTACTTCATCTCCTGGATCTTGCGGCCCACGGTCTGGCGCTGCGCCTCCTGCACGGCCGCCGCGTTGTTGCCCGCCTCGTCGACGAAGACGTTCTTGACGTACTGCTGGGTCAGCGTGGACGCGCCCTGGGTGCCGCCACCGCTCGCGTTGCTGTCCAGCGCCCGCAGCAGGCCCTTCGGGTCGATCGCACCGTGCTGGTAGAAGCGGTTGTCCTCGATGTCCACCAGCGCCGACTTCATCAGCGGGGCTATCTGGTCGCTCGGGACCACCGTGCGGTCGCGGTCGTAGACGGTGGCGATCACACCGTTGTCCGCGTCGTAGATCGTGGAGGC
The DNA here is from genome assembly GCF_036226465.1 of Kitasatospora sp. NBC_01250. Classification (NCBI taxonomy): domain Bacteria; kingdom Bacillati; phylum Actinomycetota; class Actinomycetes; order Kitasatosporales; family Streptomycetaceae; genus Kitasatospora; species Kitasatospora sp. NBC_01250. The sequence continues at coordinate 290,718 of NZ_CP108476.1, forward strand.
CTGCGAGAGCGGCGGCGTCTTGAAGTCGCTCGGCAGACTGTTGAAACTGTCGACCGAGTCCTTCGCGCCTAGGCCGATTCCGCCTACGAACGGAAGAGCCATTCCGGCCACCAGGACGCCGGCTACGCCGCTCGCGCCGACCAGGCGGACAGTTGAGGAGAGCAACACCAGCGGACGAGAAGCGCTGGAAGGGGGCTTCGACACCATGGCGCTGACCGTACGTTCTCACACTGGGAAAAGAGTAAGAATATTTTCTCCAGCTTGTAACAGTAGAGTCACAGTGCAGCTTTGAGCCGTCCTCAGGCCACCGCGGGGAGGCACCGCGGCCTCCCCGCGGCCGGCCTCAGCGCCCGGCCCCGGCCGACGCGGGCGCCGAGCCCACCACCACGACCGGCGGGAGATCGGCGGCGGTCACTGGGCACTCCCCGCCGGGCGGACCACGAGCTCGTTGACGTCGACCTGCGGGGGCTGGGCGACGGCGTAGGCGATGGCCTGCGCGACGGCGGCGGCGGGCAGTGCCACCGCGCGGTAGGCCTTCATCGCCTCCCTGGCGACGGGGTCCGAAATCCCCTCGGCCAGTTCGGACTCGGTCACGCCGGGAGAGACGAGAGTGACCCGGATGTCCCCCGTGGACTCCTGGCGCAGCCCTTCGGAGATCGCCCGGACCGCGAACTTGGTGGCGCAGTAGACGGCAGCGGTGGGCGAGACCTCGTACGCGCCGACGGACGCGATGTTCACGAAGTGCCCACCGCCCTGCGCCCGCATCACCGGCAGCGCCGCGGCGATGCCGTGCAGGACTCCCCGCACGTTCACGTCGATCATGCGGTCCCACTCCTCGGTCCTCAGCGCCTCCAGCGGCGAGAGCGGCATCACCCCGGCGTTGTTGACCAGCACGTCCACCCTGCCGTGGCACGCACGGGCGGCGGCCACGAAGGCCTGGACGTCGGCGGCGTCCGTGACGTCCAGGCGCCGGAACGCCGCGGTGCCGCCCGCAGCGGTGAGCTCCCCGGCGAGCGCCTCGAGACGATCGGTGCGCCGCGCCCCGAGGAACAGCCGGTGACCATCGGCGGCGAGCCGGCGGGCGGTGGCCTCGCCGATCCCGCTGCTCGCTCCGGTGACCAGGACGACCTTGCTTGTCTGCGTCATGACGACTTCTCCCCCCGGTGGAGCACCGGGTGTTCGTGGTGGCGGACCCCGTTCCGCGGATGCGGATCCGGATACGGACGCGGCCCCGGATCCAGCTCCGGATCCGCTGCGCCCGACCGAGTCTGGGCGGGACGGGGACGAACGACCAGGCCGTGCCCTGCCCGGGTGCGGTGCACCCAGGCACGGTGCCGCCCGGGCCGCCTAGGGTGAACCCGTGAGTGACAATCAGCTGGGAGAGTTCCTGCGCGCACGCCGGGCAGCGCTGCGGCCCGAGGACGCGGGCATGGCGAGCCACGGGGTACGCCGGGTCGCCGGACTGCGCCGGGAGGAGGTCGCCGTCCTGGCCGGGGTGAACGCGGACTACTACACCCGCCTGGAACAGGGCCGCGAACGCCACCCGTCGGCCCAGGTGCTCGACGCGCTCGCCCGTGCCCTGCAGCTGGACCCGGACGAGCACGCGCACCTGCACCAGGTGGCGGGGACGGTACCGAGCGAGCGCTTCGCCCACACCACGGACCAGGTCGGCCCCGCACTGCGCCAACTCCTCGACGGCTACCCGGGCGCACCGGCGTTCGTCATCAACCGGACCCTGGACGTGCTGGCGGCCAACGCCCTCGCCCAGGCGCTGCACTCCCCCTTCGACCAGGTGGACAACCTCGCGCGGATGGCCTTCCTCGACCCGGCGGGCCGGCAGTTCTACGAACGCTGGGGCCACACCGCCCAGGCCGTCGTGGGCCACCTGCGGCAGGCGGCCGGGCTCGACCCCGACAGCCCCCGGCTGCGGGAACTCGTCCGCACCCTCACCGGGCACAGCACGGACTTCACCCGTCTGTGGAGCGCCCATGCCGTGCGCGGCAAGACCCAGGAGGCCAAGCACCTGCGCCACCCGGAGGTCGGCCCGCTGATCCTCACCTACCAGGCCTTCGACGTCCGCGACGCTCCCGGCCAGCAGTTGATCGTCTACCAGGCGGAGCCCGGCAGTTCCAGCGCCCAGGCCCTCGCCCTGCTCGGCTCCCTCCACGCGACCTCGAACCGGGTTACCGGGTAGTTGTCCGTCCCGCGGCGACAACTGCGGCCTGGCGAGGCGTCCGTGCGGCTCACGCGGTGCCGGAGACCCGCTCCAAGTACTCGCGCACGGTCTCGACCCGGTCGCAGATCACGCCGACGTACCCGTCCGGCCGGACCAGGACCAGGGCGTCGCCGTCCACGTCGTAGCCCTCGGACTTGGCGGCCCGGTGCACCCGGACGCCGCTGCCGAAATCGGCGTCGGGGCGGCGGCCGAAGGCCAGCAGCGTGAAGTGCGTACCGCGGAACACGTCGAACAGCCGGGTGCCGTCGTCGAGCAGCCCGTCCGGCGCGCGGTCGCCGGCCCGCAGTCGACCGGGCGTGCGCCGGTCGTCCACGGCGAGCGGGCCACCGCGGTAGCTGACGTCGAGCTGGTGCACCGCGACCGGCTCGGTCGAGCGCTGGAAGTTCAGCCGGTGCAGCCGGGTGCTGACGCCGAGCACGTTCGCGGCCACCGGCATCCGCTCCGTCTCGTAGGTGTCCAACAGCTCCTCGGGCGCTCCGCAGAGCACCGCGGCCAGCTTCCAGCCGAGGTTGTAGGCGTCCTGCACGCTGGTGTTCATCCCCTGGCCGCTGGCCCCGGAGTGGACGTGCGCCGCGTCGCCGGCCAGCAGCACCCGGCCGACCCGGTACCGGTCGACCATCCGCACGTTGACCCGGTAGAGCGAGATCCAGCGCAGCCCGTGCAGGTGCAGGTCGTCGCGGCCGGACCGCTCGCGCAGCAGCCGGTTCATCGCGTCCAGCGTCAGCTCCGGCGTCCGCTCGGTCGGCATGGTGGCCACGAACTGGTAGTACTCACCACCGGGCATGCTCCACAGCGAGAACCGCTCGCCGATGTCGCCGGCCTTGGTGAACATGTGGCAGAACACGCCTTCGAGGCCGTCCACGCGGGCGTCCCCGATGATCGTGCGCTCGGTCTCCAGCGTCTCGCCCGCGAAGCCGACGCCGAGCGCCTTGCGCAGCCGGCTGCGACCGCCGTCGCAACCGATCAGGTGGCTGGCCCGGATCGGGCCGGCCGAGGTGTGCACCGTGACGCCGTCCTCGTCCTGGTCGAAGCCGGTCACCTCGGTGCCGAACTCGACCTGACCGCCGAGTTCGCGCAGCCGCTCGTACAGGATCTCGTCGGTGCGCCACTGCGGCAGCAGCAGGGTCTCGGGATAGGGGAGCTCGGGGCTGCGCCGCAGCGGTTGGACGCCGAGCAGCTCGCTCACGGTCTGCTCGGAGACGACATCGTGCCCGGCGTACAGGCGGAACTTCGGGAACGGCATGCCGTCGGCGAGCATCCGGTCGAGCACGCCGAGGTCGCTGAAGACCTCTTGCGTGCGCGGCGAGATGCCCTTGCCGCGCGAGCCCTCGAACAGCCGGGGCGCCTGGTCCAGCACCCGGCAGGCAATGCCGCGACGGGCGAGTTCGCAGGCCAGCGTGATCCCGGTCGGGCCGGCGCCGGCTATCACGACAGTCATGATCGCTTTCCTCCACGGGTGAGCAGGACGAGCAGCACGTCGTCCACGAGCCGATCGACGAAGGCCTCGTCAAGGGCCTCGCCGAGTTGCAGTTGGCGCAGGATCATCGCCTCGGCGACGTCGTGCACGAGGTCCTCGTCGACACCGGCCGGCACCTCGCCGCGGCCCACCGCCCGGTGCAGGGGCTCGTGCCAGGGCGAGAGGTCACCGTCCGCCAGGTGCGCCTCGATCAACGCGGCCAGCTCCTCGTCCTCGCGCATGGCCTCGGCGAGTTCGTGGTACGCCTTCGGCGGCAGCTGGGCGGCCTTGACGCGCAGCATCCGCAGGACGGCGACGAGATCGCCGCGCAGCGAGCCGGTGTCGGCGACGCTGTCGTTGAAGTCCTGGTCCTGCGCGTCGAGCGCGGCCTTGACCAGCTCGGCCTTGTTGCGCCAGCGCCGGTAGATGGTCGTCTTGCTGGCATGCGCCCTGGCCGCGACGGCGTCCATCGTCAACGCGTGGTAGCCCACCTCGGCGAGCAGCTCCGTCGCAGCCGCGAGGATCGCGTCCACGCGTGGTTGTCCTCGAACCATGACCATCTCCCATGTGTACGGTACTCGTATCGTACACATCGAAGCGGGAGCTGTCCCGTGGGCGCGCAGAGCTGCTCGACCGCCGGGCCCCGTCCTGGATGCTGCCCTGATCGTCGTCAGAGTTCGCCCGCCAGGATCCGGCGCTCCTTCTGCGGGTCGATACCGAGCACGTCGCCCTGCAGGCCCTGGGTGTAGGGCTCCTCGCGCGGGCCGCGCTCCTGCAGCCAGGCCCAGGTGTCGCGCACCGTCTCGGCGAGCGGGCGGCACCGCAGCCCGGCCGCCTCCGGTGTGCCTCGGTGTCGACGTCACAGACGATCCGGTGAGCAGCGCCGAACCGGGCGACGTCGGCAGCTTCCCGGCCAGATCCGCCGGAGCCGGCAGGCCGGTGGGGCCCGACCTTCGCATCGGGCCCACCTGAGGTCTGTTCAGTCCTCGCCGCGTGTGCGGGCGTAGACGTGCCAGTCGTTGGAGGTGGTGCCGGTGGGGAGCAGGTCGGTGCTGTCGTCGGTGAACACCACCGTCCTGCCGCTGTCGGAGAGGTAGGGCCCGTAGGCGGCGCCGTCCTGCTGCGACCCGTCCGGGGCCGTGCTGACGGCCTCGGTGCGGCCGGTCGCCAGGTTCTGGCGGTAGAGGTCGAAACGGGCCTGCGAGGCGTGGATGACCGTGTCGGAGCAGCCGCCGGAGAAGTAGACCCACCGGTCGTCGGCGCTGATGGCCGCCGAGGGGTCCGCCCAGCAGATCGCCGCCGGGTTGGTCGAGGTGCGGATGCTCCTCACCTGGCCCGTCCGCAGGTCCTGGACGAACAGCTCGGTGCGGGCCTTGCCGCCCGGCAGCGGGGCCGCGCCGAGCGCGTAGGCGGCGTAGCGGGCGTCGGGGCTGAGCCGGATGGTCGGGGATGCCGACCCGGCCGTGCCGTCGGCGGCGAGGCCGGCGAGGGTGGTGGTGCCCCGGTTCAGGTCGCGGGTGTAGAGGGTGGTGTAACGCCCGATGGCCGGGGAGGCGGCGGCGTTCGGCGTCCGGGCCGACGGCGGGAGCAGGTTCGAGGCGCTCGAGGTGAAGCCGACGGTACCGCCGTCCGCACTGATCGTCGGGTTGTCCGAGTTATTGTCGGCCGCCTGCCCGTCCACGCCGACCGAGGCCAGGCGGGTGCGGCCGGTGATGCGGTCGGTGACGTAGATGTTGCGCGTGTCCGGCTTGACGGGAGCACCGGGCACGAGGTCGGTGCGCACCGACATGTAGACGATGCTCCGACCGTCGGCGCTGATGGCCGGGTGGTAGGCGCCGAGGTCGTCCTGGGCTCCGCCGCTGGGGGTCCCGGCGCTGACGAGTCGGGTGCGGCCGCTGACGCGGTCGCGGACGTAGACGTTGTACGCACCGTCCGCGGGCTGCCCGGGCGCCACCTGGGCCGCGCCGCTGGAGAACACGACGTACCGGCCGTCGCCGCTGATCCCCGCGACCTCGTCGAGCGCGGTCAGCGCAGTGCCGTCGTCGGCCCGGCTGACCAGCTCGGTGCGCCCGGTGCGCAGGTCGCGAACGTACAGGCCGAAGCCGATGTTCGCCCCGTCCGGCACCAGGTTCGTCGCCGACGAGCTGAACAGGGCGTAGCGGCCGTCCGCGCTGACTCCGAGGCCGGTCGACGCCTGGTCCGCCTGGACGCCGTTCGCGCCGAGGTCGACCTGGGCGGTGGGGCCCCAGGCCGGAGCCGCGGCCCTGGCAGGCACCGCAGTGCCGGCGACGGCCGCAGCAGTCGCCAACACGCAGGCGCCGAGGGCGAGTCTGCCTCTTGTGTGTGCCGTTCGGCTGATCGATTTCACGCTGACCGGTCCTCCCCGGATGGCTGTCCCCGGCCCACCTCTGCTCCCCCGCCGGTGGGTTCGGGGAGAGCCAATCGCCGGACGCCGACGACGGTCAACGGGGGCAGCGCAACCCGTCCGAAAAACGCCGTCGCCCGGCAGGGAGCGCCCAACTGCACTGCGGCTGCTGGGGCATATGGCGAACAGGGCTGCGCGCGTGGCGCCGGAGGCCACTGGTCACCAGGCGCACGCGGCGGCCCCCGTCGCCGGACGCAAGCGGCCCGACTCCGTGGCGGCCCGACACCCGCGGGATGCGCCGGGGCGGCGGACCCACTCAGGCCTCGCCGAAGCCCTCACCGAGTGCCTCGCCGACCGCCGCCTCGGTGCCGAACAGGTCCAGGGTGGCGGTCAGCTGCTCGAGCCGGGTGCGCAGCTCGCGGCCCTGCTCCGCGGTCATCCCGCTCGCGACCGCGATCTGCCGGGGCACCCGCTGGGCGGCGGCGCGCATCGCGGTGCCCTCCGCGGTGAGGCGCACGATCACCGAGCGCTCGTCCTCGGGGCTGCGCTCGCGCTGCACCAGGCCGGCCGCGTCCAGGCGCTTCAGCAGCGGGGAGAGCGTGCCGGAGTCCAGCCGGAGCAGTTCACCCAGCCGCTTGACCGGCAGGTCGCCGTGCTCCCAGAGCGTCAGCATCACCAGGTACTGCGGATAGGTCAGGCCGAGGTCCTGGAGCAGGCGGCGGTAGACCCGGTCGAAGGAGCGGGCGGCTGCGTGGACGGCGAAGCAGACCTGGAGGTCGAGCTGGAACAGGTCGAGGTCGGGGGGCAGATCCTCGCCGTTCGGCGGCTGGGTGCTCGGGTTCGCAGTGGCCATGCCCCAAGGATACAACTCGATCGCACATCATTTGATTGCGCACAATTTAATTGTGTGCCATGCTGGTGGAGCGGCCGAACCACTCGGCCGGCCCACCCGGGCACCCCACCGGGTGGTCGACGACGCACGAAGGACGATTCCTCATGGATGCCCTGTACACCGCTGTCGCCACCGCCAACGGCCGCGAGGGCCGCACGGTCAGCTCCGACGGCCGACTCGATCTCCAGCTCGCGTTCCCCGCGGCCCTGGGCGGCAACGGCGAGGGCACCAACCCCGAGCAGCTCTTCGCCGCCGGCTACGCGGCCTGCTTCGCCAGCGCCCTGGGCGCGGTCGGCCGGGCCGCGAAGATCGACACCAAGGACGCCTCGGTCACCGCCGAGGTCGGCATCGGCAAGGACACCGACGGCGGCTTCGGCCTCGCCGTCACGCTGCGCGTCGAGCTCCCCGACAGCCTGCAGGGCGAGGAGGGCCAGGCCCTGGTCGAGCAGGCGCACGCGTACTGCCCGTACTCCAAGGCCACCCGCGGCAACATCCCGGTCACCCTCGTCGTCGAGTAAGGCCGAGTAAGGCCGAGCAAGAACAAGCACCCCCGGCCCGCCCGGTGACACGCCGCGCGCGTTCACGGCGGGGGATGCGCGAGCGGCAGGGCGTCCGAGGCGGCGGCCTCGGACGCCCTGCCTAGGCCGTGTCTCACAATTCCCGCCAGGCGCGCGACGCCGGGCATCCCGCCTGGACGCACCGGCGAATCATCCAAGTACGACCCAGTACGAGGACGCTTCGCCGGCACGCCCAGCCGGGCGCCCAACGCCGCGCGCTGATCCGACGCGAATTGTGAGACACGGCCTAGGATCAACAACTGCTTCCTGGGGCGAGTCCCCCGGGCTCAGGCGTGAAGTCCACTCGATCGTCTCGGAGTCGACCGACGTGCCGCCTGCCCCGAAGCGTGCGGCCGAGGAGTTCCTGGCGCTGTAGGCGGCCGAGAGCGGCCGCCGCGGCGCGGGGCCGGGCCGGGCCCACCACGCAGTCAGCCGCTTCACGGTCGCCGGGACTGCCCACAGGGCTGCACGTATGCTCGGACCGTGCAACCACTCCCCACCCCCGGTGAACTGTTGACCGCGGCGTTCCCAGCCGATCTGGCCGATGACGTTCAAGCAGTTCTGGCGGTCGCACCTGCGCCTCTGCACCGGCCGGTCGGGCAGTTTTCGGTCCTGGTGTGGGGAGAGCAACTCGCCATCCCCGAGCGCATCTACAACGACGAGCCGCCGCCGGAAGCCGTTGCTGCCCTCTCGTTGCGTCAGCGACGAGTTCTGCACTGCCTGTATTCGCGGCACTGCGACGGCCGGGTCAGGCAACGCCACTTGGCGCAGGTCCTCGGTTCTGCGGACCCGTGGGTCATCCCGTTCGTCGTTCAACTCGTCGGCGAGTACGTCCTGGAGATCCTGGTCGACATCACCCATGGACTTCGCGGCCTCGGCGTCCCCGGGGACGGTTTCCGCCACGCCTACGGTGAGTTCATCGTGGCCAACCCGGCCTTCTTCGCCCGCACGCAACGGCGGGTCGTGAGCTACTGGAGCTGCTACTACCGCAACGCCTACCAGAGCTTCCAGGGCTACCCGGGTTGCACCCTCGTCGACCTTCTGCGCTCTGCCGCCGCGGCCGGCGCCGGCCGGCCCTGGCCCAGCCTCGCCCCCAAGGGCAGCGCCAAGCTCCACGGCTACTGCTGAGGCCCGGCCACCGGCGACCTGCCCCGAGATCGACCCCCCTGAAGGTCACACGGTTCCGCCCTTGCGTTCCACCAGTTCGTAGAGCTCGCCGTCCGGAGCGCGAAAGTGCAGGTACCGATCGCGCTCGTTCTCGCCGACCGGGCCCACCTCGACGCCTGCTTCACGCAGGACCACCGCGGCAGCAGCGAGATCGTCGACGAGAAAGCCGACAGAACGGGGCGCATCCCCCATCCCGCCGGGCGAGGACACCGCGAAGCTGGATCCGTCGGGCAGCTCGAACAAGTCAGCCTCAACGCCGTCCACCTGGGCACGGGGCAACAACAGGGTGTCGCCAAGGAAGCCGGCCATCTGCGAGCGATAGGGCGTGGACGTGCCGGCGAAGACGAGGCCGAGGATGCGCATGCGGCCATGGTCTTGCAACGCAGTTACCCCACCAACTGATTTTTCCGAGTCGGGCCGGGTCCAGGTGATCTCCCGCGAGTACGACGACCCGTCGGTGGCCCCGGCGAACGGCGCAACGCCCCAGCCCCAGCAGCAACCCCGGGCCAAGCGCCGCTGGTTCGGCCGCTCCTGGCGGGAACCAGGGCCTCCTGTTGCCTCGTCGACTCGGCAGCATGCAGGGAAGCTGTGCAGGAGGCCCTTACTGGTACAGGCGCTCCAGGTACTGCGGGCCGTAGTACGCCTCCAGTTCCGCCACGCTCTCCGGACGGCGATCGTGGGCCTTCGCGAGCACCGCACGGGAGGGCGCCGCGTCCGGCTCCCAGGTCTCCGGCTGCCAGACTCCGCCCCGCAGCAGGGCCCTCGGGCAGTGGTAGAAGACCTGGTCGATCTCGACCAGCAGGGCCAGCTGCGGACGATTCCCCTTGACCACCATGTCGTCGAAGAACGGCGCGTCGCGCACGAGCTGCGCGCGGCCGTTGATGCGCAGCGTGTCGGGGCGGCCGGGGATCAGGTAGAGCAGCCCCACGTGGGGATTGGCCAGGATGTTGCGGAACCCGTCGGCCCGGCGGTTCCCGGGACGTTCGGGGATCGCGATCGTCGTGTCGTCCAGCACGAGCGTGAACCCGGCCGGGTCGCCCTTCGGTGACGCGTCGCAGCTTCCGTCGGCCCCCGAAGTCGCCACCACGCACAGCGGCGAGGCGGCCAGCCACTGGCGGTCGTGCTCGTGCAGGCTCGGCCGCACCTTGACCAGCGCGCCCGGTGTCGGCTCGCCGAGCAGCTCCCCCAGTTCCTCCGGTGACGTCACCTCGACCAGGTCTGTGTGCAGCACGGACCTCACCCCCCTTCCCGTGGAATACGTGAACAGGTCGAGCGTAGACGACGGCCCGCCACCAGTGGCCGGACGAGGATGCCCCGAAGTCCGCACACCATCTTGCCCGCACACCGTGCCTCGCGCCGTGGTGGTCCCGGCGACGCAGATCACCAGCCGCACATCTTCAGGAAGCCTTCCATGCTCGGTAATCTGACTGCTCATCAGCACAAGGTTACCCGCCAGTAGGATCGAGCTTCCGCTCGCGCAGGTTGGAGGAGCCCTCATGCAACTCGCCGCGATCACCGTGTCGCTGGTCCTCGCCGTGGTCGGCGTGGCACTGTTCGGCCGAGCCTTCGCGCAGGTCTACCGGGTCGTCCGACTCGGCCAGGACGTCCCCGCGGGCACCCGCACCGACAACCGGGTCGCGCGGACGGTCACGGTGCTCCGGGAGTTCCTCGGCCACACCCGGATGAACCGGTGGAAGGTGGTCGGTGCAGCACACTGGTTCATCGCCATCGCCTTCCTCTCGCTCGTACTGACCTTGGCGAACGCCTTCGGCCAACTCTTCAGCGCCGACTGGACGCTTCCGATCATCGGCCACTGGGTGCCGTACGAGATGTTCCTCGAGTTCCTCGTCACGACGATGACGCTCGGCATTCTCGTGCTCATCGCCATCCGCCAGCTCAGCCACCCGAGGCGGGCCGGCCGCAAGTCACGCTTCGCCGGCTCGAACCTCGGCCAGGCGTACTTCGTCGAGGCCGTCATCCTCATCATCGGCATCTGCGACATGACGCTGGGCGGCCTGGAGGGAGCCCTCGTCCGCATCGGCCACTACGACGCCGCGCACTTCGCGTCCTACCCCCTGGTCCTCGCCTTCAGGGGAATGAGCACCGGCACCCTGCAGAACCTGGTCCTCCTGACCTCGACGATCAAGATCGCGACGTCCTTCATCTGGATGATCACGGTCTCGCTCAAGACCGACATGGGCGTCGCCTGGCACCGCTTCCTGGGCTTCCCGAACATCTGGTTCAAGCGCGAGGCGGATGGCGGGGTCGCGCTCGGCGCGCTGCAGCCCATGCACTCGGGCGGGCGGCCGATCGACTTCGAGGACCCGGCCGAGGACGCCGTCTTCGGCGTCTCGCAGGTCGAGCACTTCTCCTGGAAGGGCATCCTCGACTTCTCCACCTGCACCGAGTGCGGCCGCTGCCAGTCGCAGTGCCCGGCCTGGAACACCGGCAAGCCGCTGTCGCCGAAGCTGCTGATCATGAGCCTGCGCGAGCACACCTACGCCAAGGCGCCGTACCTGCTGGCCGGCGGCGGCAAGACCGCTCCGGAGGGAGGGCAGGGCTCGGGCAGCGAGAAGGCGACCGCGGAGCAGTTGAAGGACGTGCCGGCGGCGGCACTGGCCGAGGCGGAGCGTCCGCTGATCGGCACCGCCGAGGAGAACGGGGTGATCGACCCCGACGTGCTGTGGTCCTGCACCACCTGCGGTGCCTGCGTCGAGCAGTGCCCGGTGGACATCGAGCACATCGACCACATCGTCGACATGCGCCGCTACCAGGTGATGATCGAGTCCTCGTTCCCGACCGAGGCCGGGACGATGCTCAAGAACCTGGAGAACAAGGGCAACCCGTGGGGCATGGCCACCAAGGCGCGCCTGGACTGGGTCAAGGAGCTGAAGAAGGAGACCGGCATCGAGGTGCCGGTGATCGGCCAGGACATCGAGCCGGCCGAGGTCGAGTACCTCTACTGGGTCGGTTGCGCCGGTGCGTTGGAGGACCGGGCGAAGAAGACCACCAAGGCCTTCGCCGAACTGCTGCACACCGCCGGGGTCCGGTTCGCCATCCTGGGCAAGGAGGAGTCCTGCACCGGCGACTCGGCCCGCCGCCTGGGCAACGAGTTCCTGTTCCAGATGCTCGGCGCGCAGAACGTCGAGACGCTCAACGCCGCGCTGGAGGACGCCCCGAAGAAGCGGATCGTGGCCACCTGCCCGCACTGCTTCAACACCATCGCGAACGAATACCCGCAGCTCGGCGGCCACTTCGAGGTCATCCACCACACCCAGCTGCTGCAGCACCTGATCGACGAGGGCAAGCTGGTCCCGGTCAACCCGGTGGAGGGCCTGATCACGTATCACGACCCCTGCTACCTGGGTCGGCACAACAAGGTCTACAGCCCGCCGCGCGAGATCATGGACAAGGTCCCGGGGCTGCGCCAGCAGGAGATGCACCGTCACAAGGAACGCGGCTTCTGCTGCGGCGCCGGTGGCGCGCGGATGTGGATGGAGGAGCGGATCGGCAAGCGGATCAACACCGAGCGGGTGGACGAGGCGCTGTCGCTCAACCCCGACATCGTCTCCACCGCCTGCCCGTTCTGCCTGGTGATGCTCTCCGACTCGGTGAACGGCAAGAAGAACGAAGGCGCGGCCAAGGAGCACCTGAAGGTGGTCGACGTCGCGCAGCTGCTGCTGGACTCCGTGGAGGCGGCCCCGCGCGTGTCCTGATGGGCCTCGCGGACCGGCTCGCGGCCCGACCAGCATCCGTGCGCGACCGCGCCGTTCTGCCCACGGTGAAGACCGGCCCGATCGGGCTCGACGGTCGCTACAGTCTGGTCTCATGACGACTGTCACCACACGCACGGTCGAATACCCGGCCGACGGACTGACGATGATCGGGCACCTTGCGCTCCCCGCCGGGGCCGGCCGCCGGCCCGCGGTCCTGATCGGGCCCGAGGGTCCGGGCCTGAACGACTTCCAGCGCCGCCGAGCCGACGCCCTCGCCGAACTGGGCTATGTGGCGCTGGCCTTCGACATCAACGGCGGGCGCTGGTTCACCGATCCCCAGGAGATGCTGGCGTACGTGACCCCGCTGCTCGCGGACCCCGACCGGATGCGGGGCATCGGCCACGCGGGGCTCGACGTACTGCTCGCCGAGCCCCGGACCGACCCCGACCGGATCGCCGCCATCGGCTACGGCACCGGGGGCGCCATCGCGTTGGAGCTCGGGCGGGACGGCGTCGACCTGCGCGCGATCGGGACGGTCAACGCACTGACCACGGGGCGGCCGGGCGAGGCCGCGCGCATCCGCTGCCCCGTGTGGGCCGGGGTGGGATCGGAGGACCCGATCATGCCCGCCGAGCAGCGGGACGCCTTCACCGCCGAACTGCAGGCCGCGGGCGTCGACTGGCGCCTCGTGGTCTACGGCGGAGCTCTGCACGCCTTCCACCACCCGCCGGTCGACCACACCGTGCTCCCCGGCGTCGGCCACCACCCGCAGCACGCGCAGCGAGCCTGGCGCGACATCGTCGGCCTGCTCGCCGAGTGCGTGCCGGTAGCGGCGTGAGCCGGAGCGTCAAAAGTGCGTGCGGCGTGAACGACAGCGGCCAGATCGAGCCCAACTGGCCGCTATCAAAACGCGGTGCCCGCGCACGGTTGTTGAGCGTTGCGCTCAGTGCGGGCGGTGGCAGGGGCCTGCCCGGAGGGGCGTAGATTCCGGTGCCGTCGAGTCAGTCGAGCTTGATGCACTGGCCCAGTCCCTGAGCCGCCGCTGCCTCGGCGATGGCGAAGCCGGACATGATGTCCTGCACGCCGAGCCCGAGCGACTTGAAGACGGTGACCTCGCGTTCCTCGCGGCGTCCCGGATGGGCTCCCAGCAGCACCTCGCCCAGTTCCGCCTGAATGTGGTCAAGTCCGATCAGCCCCTCCGTGATCGGCGCTCGCAGGTCACCGGACTCCGCTGCGGCGGATTCCCGACTGTCCACGAAGAAGGACGCCTTGGCCACTGCCGCGGAGGAGAGCTCGCGGTGGTCCAGGAAGGAAGCACCGACAGCATTGACGTGCACTCCGGGGGCAAGGTCTGCGGCCTCGACGAGGGGTTCCTTGGCCGCTGTCGCTGTGCACACCAGATCCGCCCCGGCCAGGGCCTCCGCGGGGCTGTCCGTGACCTCCACCTCGATGCCGAGCTCGGTGGCCGCCCATGCGCGGTACACGTCGGCGTTGGCACGGGTGCGGCTCCAGACTCGAACTCTCCGAAGTGGCCTGACCACCTGCATGGCCTCCAGATGGCTGCGGGCCTGGACACCCGAGCCGAGGACGGCGAGATCCCCGGCATCCCGCCGTGCCAGGGCATCGGTGGCGGCGGCGGAGACCGAGGCGGTGCGGATGGCGGTCACTGCTCCGGCATCCATCAGCGCGAGCGGAGCGCCGGTGTCGGGGTCGAAGACGAGGACGACGCCGATGTGCAGTTCCAGACCGCGGCCCGGATTCTCGGGCTTGAGCACCATGGCCTTCACCCCGTACCCCGCCCACCCCTCTCCCGAAACGAAGCCCGGCATGGTGCCGAGCAGGCCGGTGTCCTTCTCCGGGCGAAGAATGGTGCGCAGGGGCAGGTCCACCATCTTTTTGCTGTACCGGCGCATCGCCTCCGCCATGACCTGTGTGGCCTCCCGGATCGGGTAGACCTTGCGCACGGTGGCGCGGTCGATCAGGAGCATCGTGAACTCTTCTCGTTGAGGACCCCGCGACCGCCCATGTGACGTGTGGCTGGCCAGTCACCGCGATGGTATCGACAGCATGCGGCCGAGCCGATGAATTGAGAGAGACCGGATTGGTTGCGAATCGTCCGAGTCGGCGCTTTCCCGCGGCTCAAGAGAATTCATATCGTCATATACACGTAAATACTGTCGCCTCTCTCTGGCGACTCTTCCTTGTCCGTGCCCGCATTCGAGTGAACACGATCTTTGGTGCGTGACATTTTTCTGTTCGTTCGGATTTACTGCACCCGAACAGATGTCCGACCGGTTGCGCATCGTTGCCGATGCGTTCCGCATGCGGCCTGTTTCCCGATCAGCTGACAAGTGGAAGGAACTGAGAGGTGCAGACCTCATCGAGAATTCGTACGGGCGGCTCGCGTCGTTCGACGCTGCGTGGCCGTACGGTCGCGGTTGCCGCCGGCATCGCGCTGCTGCTCACCGCCGGCCCGGCCCTGGCGGAGGCGAAGCCCAAGGCCGACAGCCGCACCATCGACCTTGCCTGCCGGGGAACTGCCAAGGCCAAGGTCATGGACAAGGTGACCGATGACCCGCAGCTGATCCACTGGACCGTGGACGGCGTACTGACCAACTGCAACACCGGGGACGACCAGGAGGCCCCGACGGGTGACGGTGCCGTGCACGAGGTCGGCCACGAGATGGCCAGCTGCACCGCCGCGGACTTCCACAGCGCGAGGTGGGCGCAGGACATCATCTGGTCCACCGGCGAGAAGAGCCACATCGAGGGTGCCTTCGCCTTCGACAACCACGACGGTGACGAGGTCCTGACCAGGGCCGTCGGCAAGGTGCTGTCCGGCCCGTACCAGGGTGACAGCCTCGAGGAGACCAGCATCGTCATGACCACCCACCCCAAGCCCTGCGAGGAGGCGGGCCTGACGTCCAACGACGTCGTGGGAACCTTCGAGTTCTGGCACTGAACCCGGGCCGCTCCCCTTATCCGAGCACCGGGAGAAGGTGTGCTCGCGGCCCGGCCGCGGGCACACCTCGGATCTCCTCGCCCATTCTTTCCGCCGTCGGGCACAGTCCGCGGTTCTTCTGATTTCTGTCCTGATCGGCTGTTTTCCGTAGCCAGCATCCCGAGAGTGAGGATGGTTCACCATGTCCGGTGACACGAACGTCGACTTCTATGAGAGCAGTCCGGAATTCGTCCGGGTCTGGGCGGATTCGAGACTGACCATCAGCTCCGCGCTGTGGCAGGGCTGCCCGGACCTGGACCTCGACCGGGCCCAGGAGCAGAAGCTCAACCTGATGGCCGATCTTGCGGATTTCAAGCCCGGTGGAAAGGTCCTCGACATCGGTTGCGGATACGGCGGTCTCCTGACCTTCGCCGTCGACGAGCGCAAGGTCGGCCACGCTCTCGGGATCACCACGTCAGCGTCCCAGGCGGGGCATGTCAAATCGTTGGGCAATCCCGCCGTCGAGGTCAGCGACTGCGACTTCTGGGACCTTCCCGTCGAGACGGCCGGCTTCGACTCCGTGGTCGCGGTGCAGTCGTTGGAGCACGTGCTGGCAGGCGCTCCGGCCGACTGCGGGAGCGATCCGAAGGCCATGCGGGAGATGCTCCGGCGCATTCACGCGTGGACGGTGCCGGGCGGCCGGTTCGCCGCCGAGGTATGCGTTGCCGGACCGGCCGAGACCCGGGACGACCTGCACGAGCAACTCGACGCGGAGGTGCTCAGGAACTCCCGGCAGGCCATCATGCCGCGCCTGGGTGACCTCCTCAACGCCGGCTCCGGCCTGTGGGAGCCGGTCAGCATCGTGACCCAGCACGAGGACATGCTGCGCACCCTGGAGGCGGCCGGTTCCCGGCTCTCGGAGCGCGAGCAGGAGGCTCGGGCCATCGGCGGCGACCGCCTCTACCAGGCCACCTGCGAGACGGTGCGCGGAACAACCGCGGCGGTGCGCGGCGGGATCATGAGAATCGCCTGGATCTCGTGGAAGCGGATCGACTGACGGTCCCGGCATCGAAGGGCGCGGAATCTCACAGGGTCAACCGAGGTGATCATCATGGGAAATGTCGTGGAAGCCGCTGCCCCTCTTCGGCCGGCCGCACCGGATTCGGGGGACCTCTCGCTCTCTGAGCTGCTCACCCGGCAGGCAGCCCGGACCCCCGGGGCGCCGGCGGTACGGGACGGAGGGCGGGAGCTGTCGTACCGGGAACTCGACGACATGGCTGCCGCTGTCGCCGGCGCGCTGACGGACCGCGGTGTGCGCCCCGGGATGACGGTCGGGGTGCTCGGTACCCGATCCTGGGAGTCCACGGTCGCGCTGTGCGGCGTGCTGAAGGCGGGTTCCGTCGCCGTCCCGCTGGATGCCCATCACCCGTCCGCACGGATGAGCGACATGATGGTCGACTCCGGGGCGGACGTGGTTGTGCTGCTGACCGGTCACCGATCCGTCTGCGAGTCGCTGCCGGTGCGATGGCTGCCCTTCGCCGAAGCAGTTGAGCACCGGCCGACCGGGCTTGCGCAGCCCGCTCCGGGCGACCGGACGCGCCAGGCACAGGATGCCGCGTACATCCTGTTCACCTCGGGTACCACGGGACGGCCGAAGGCGGTGGTGGTGCCCCACAAGGCGGTGGCGCGGCTCGGTCTCGACGGTCTTCCGTGGTGCGCGGGGCCGGGCAAGCGGGTCCTGCAGACCTTCGGCCTGTCGTTCGACGGGTCACTGATGGAGGTGTGGTCGACACTGCTCAACGGCGGCTGCCTGGTGGTGGCGGGGCCCAACGAGCTGCTCGATCCCAGTGCGCTGCAGGCCCTGATGGACCGCGAGCAGGTCAGCCACGCATTCCTGACCATGAGCCTGTTCCACCACGCGGTCCGCTTCCGACCCGGCATCTTCGCAGGGTTGGAGATGGTGCTGACGGGTGGTGAGGCCATGGCCGTCGGGCTCGCCCGTGCGGTCCTCGACAGCGGTGCGCCGCGCCAGCTCATCCACGGCTACGGCGTGACCGAGGCGGGCATCCTGGTCACCACGCATGACCTCCGCAGCATCGCGCGGGATGCGGCTTCCGTTCCCATCGGGCAGCCGGTGGCGGGCAGCGAGTGCCACGTCCTGCTGGAGGACGGCAGCCCGGCGCTCCCCGGCCAGGAAGGCGAGCTGTACATCGGCGGTGACGGGCTGGCGCTGGGCTATCTGGGGCGTGCGGAGGAGACCAGGAGGGCGTTCGTCACCATGGCCGTCGGCGGCCGGGCCGGCGTCCGGCTGTACCACAGCGGCGACCGGGCCCGGTGGAACCCCAACGGAACCCTGGAATTCCTCGGACGGTCCGACCGCCAGGTGAAGATCCGCGGATGCCGGATCGAACTGGACGCCCTGGAGGCGCAGATGCGAGCGCACCCGGACGTCGCCGAGGCAGCCGTCCTGCTTCGGGGGGAGGACGACATGAGCAGGACGCTGAGTGCCTTCGTCACCTCCGCTCGCCCGGACCGTCCCGTTCACCCGGAGCAGGTGCGCATGTTCCTGGCCGAGCGGCTGCCAGCGCACAGCATCCCCACTCCGATCAGACCCGTGGACCGGTTCCCGCTCACCGACAACGGAAAGATCGACTACGCCGCCCTGCGGGCCGACCTCCAGGCACCCGCGAACGACAGGCCGGGGCAGGACGGCGCACCGGCGGACGACGACCCCGTGCGCCGCATCTGGGCCGACAGCCTGGGTGTGTCGGTCCACCCGGACACCCACTTCTTCGAAGCCGGCGGGAACTCCCTGCTTGCGGCACACGTCGTGAACCGCACGCTCACCGCACTCGGTCTGCCCCCGGACCGGTTCCGACCGCTGCTGCGCAGCCTGCTGGCCCAGCCCGCCTTCTCGGCCCACCGTGCCGCGCTGGCCGGATTCCGCGAGTCCGGTTCCGCTCCGGTGCCCGACCCGGCCGAGCACGCCTATTTCGAGGCCGAGGCTTCGCTCGATCTGACGCTGCCTCCGCTCGACCGGCCGGCGGTCGGTAGCGGCCCAGTGCGTCGCGTTCTCCTCACCGGGGCCACCGGCTTCCTGGGCGCCTTCCTGCTGGAGCGCCTGATGCGCCACCCCGACATCGTCGTTCACTGCCTGGTGCGGGCCGGTGACCCGGACCACGCGCGCGACCGCGTCCGCGCCAACCTGCTGCGGTACGGGATCGAGCAGCCCGATCCGCAACGGATCGAGGTCCACCCGGCCGACCTGTCCCGCGCCGGGCTGGGCCTGGCGACGGCGGTCCGGCGACGGCTCGCGGACTCGATCGACCTCGTCCTGCACAACGCCGCCCACGTCAACTTCATCTACCCGTACAGCGCGCTGCGCGGCCCCAACGTGACCGCGGTCCGCGAGCTGATCGGCCTGGCCGCGGCCCGGCGCATCCCGCTGCACCACGTCTCCAGCGTCGCCGTGCTGGCGGGCAGCGGTGCCGCGGGCGTCCGGCAGTTCACCGAGACCAGCCCGCTGAGCCATCCCGAACTGATCAGCCTGGGGTACGGCGAGTCGAAGTGGGTCGCCGAACGCCTGCTGCAACACGCCGCCCGGGCCGGACTGCCGGTCACCGTCTACCGGCCGTACGAGATCACCGGGCACAGCCGTACCGGCGCGTGGAACACCGACACCGCGCTGTGCGCTCTCCTGGACGCGATCACCCGGCTCGGGGCCGCCCCGGCCATCCGGCTGCCGTTCGACCTGGTTCCCGTCGATTCCGTCGCTGATGCGATCGTCGGCGTGGCGACCACCTACCCGCACGTCGCAGGGGTGTTCCACCTGACCAATCCGCGCCCCGCACTGCTCTGCGACATGGTCGGCCGGCTGCGCGCCGCCGGGCACACCATCCGGGAGCTGCCCTACCGCGACTGGGTGCAGTTGGTGCTGGAACACGTCCGCGAACACCCTGACACGTTGGTCGCCCCGTTCGCGCCGCTGTTCGCCACCCGCGCCAACCACGCGGACATCAGCGTCAAGGAGCTGTTCCTGGAATCCGTCTTCCCCCGCATGGACCAGACCCGCATCCAGCAGATCTGGCCGAACTGGAAGCGGTCCTGCCCGGCCGTCGACACCGCGCTCCTCGACCACTACGTCCACCACCTGCACGCCGGCGGGCTGCTCGCCGCCCGCGCGCACTGACCTCGGACCGTCGCGGCGGTCGGCCTCCGCCGCCGTGACGCCCGCCCTCCAGAGGAACCGATGATCCGCCACATCGCCTTGTTCAAGCTCAAACCGGACTACAGCTGGGACGACCCGGCCGTGGCCGAGGCCGAGCGGATCGCCGCCCGCATCGGCGCCGAAGTCCCCGAACTGCTGCACTGGCAGACCGGCCGGAACACCTCGGCCCGGCCGATCGCCTACGACTTCGCGGTGATCGGCCTGCTCGCGGACCAGGAAGCGCTGGAGCGCTACCTCGTCCACCCGTTCCACCGACAGGCCATCGAGAAGTGGCGGCCGATCAGCGACTGGGTGGTGGCCGACCTCGTCGAGCCGGAACCCGCCCTCGTCTGAGCCCACCCCGCTCCCCCAACCGCACAGGACGCCCATGTTCACGATCTACCGTCCCGAGCTGGCCGGCCCGGCCGTCGAACTCCGCGACCAGCACCGCTCGTTCCTCGCCGGCCAGTGGGACCGGACCGGTCTGGCAGAGCACCAGCTCACGTCGGTGCGCCGGACACTCCGCTATGTCAAGGAGAACTCCTCCTTCTACCGTGCCCACCTCGCCGCAGTCGACCCGTCCACCATCACCGCCTTGGACGAGCGCGCCCTCGCAGGCATCCCGTTCACCACCAAGGACGACCTGCGCGCCGCCCAGCACGGCCTGCTGTCCCGGCCGCTCGCCGACGCCTGGATCTTCTACGAGACCACGGGCACCACCGGCTGCTCCACTCCCTGCCCGCGCGACGATATCGACTCGCTCGCCAACAACACCGTCCTCACGCACTACTACGGGACAGTCTTCCGCCAGTACGGTGATGACCAGGTCATCGGGGTGGCAGGGCCGACCGAGCTGCACGCTTTCTCGGACACCTTCGGCGACGTCTGCCGCAACCTCGGCCTGGCCGTGGCGAAGATGTGGCCGCACTCCCCGATGGTCGGCTTCGACCGGGCTCTGGAGGTGATGCGGTCCTTCCCGATCACTGGCCTGTTCTGCACCCCTGGCATGGCACTGATGCTCGCCAAACGGGCCGTCGCCGCCGGGCTCGACCCGCGCCGGGACTTCCGCCTCGACGTCCTGATGACCACCGGCGAACTCGCCTCGCCCAGCCTGATCGCCAACCTCGGCGAGATCTGGGGGGCTCACGCCTACAACGCCCTGTACGCCTCGCAGGAGGCCTCGGTGATGGGCGCCGCCGCCACCGACGGGCGGCTGTACACCGCTCCGCTCATCTCGTACAACGAAGTTGTCGACCCGGAGACCGACCGCTGGGTGCAGCCCGACGCGGACGGCACCCGGGAAGGAGAACTGGTCGTCACCCACCTGTACCAGGGTGCCAAGCCGCTGGTCCGGTACCGTACCGGCGACCTGGTCAGGATCACCGATCCGCGTCCGGGGCAGAGCGTTCCGGCTCCGTCGATCGCCGCCCTCGGCCGGGTCCGTGACCGACTCGCCCTCAACGGGCACCTGATCACCGGCTACGACCTGGAGCACCTGCTGCTGCGTCATCTGCGCGGCTACCTGGACTACCAGATCACCATCGACCGCGTGGACGGTACCGACCGGCTCTCCCTGACCCTCCAGCTGCCAGGCCGTGCGGGCGCGGCCGCCGTCGCCCAGGGCGCCGCCCGCGCGGTCGAGCAGTGCCGCGACGAACTCGGCACCGAGCTGGAGGTCGGCACCGGCACCCTCGGCAGCATCACCACCACCGGCGCGATGGTCAGCTGGAAGGCCGCCCGGGTCATCGACCTGCGTGCGGGCGGCCAGGACGCCGAGGCGTCGGCCGCCGCCAAGATCGCGGCCGGGAGGACTCGATGACCACCCGGGCGAGGCCCGCCATCGCCGCCATGGCCTACCACCAGGGTGCGTTCGTCCCGTTCGCCGAGGCCGGTCTGCCGCTCACCACCCAGGCCCTGCAGTACGGCACCGGGGTCTTCGAGGGCATCCGTGCGCACAGCTGCGCCGATGGCGGGAAACTGGTGCTCTTCCGGGTCCGCGACCATTACGAGCGCTTCCTGCGCTCCTGCCGCCTCCTGCGCATCGAGACCGGGCACACCGTCGACGAACTGGTCGAGATCACCTGTGAGCTGCTCCGGCGCAACGGCACCACCGCCGACACCTACCTGCGGCCACTCGGTTACAAGCTCGCTCTGCTACCCGGCACGCGGCCCGGCGTCGGCCTGAGCGGCGTCTCCGACGCCCTGTCGATCACCGGCTTCCCGATGGGCGCCTACACCCCGCCTGGCGGCATCCGCTGCACGGTCAGCTCCTGGGTACGGCCGCGCAGTGCTGCGATCCCGATCCACGCCAAGGTCACCGGAGGGTACGTCAACAACGCGCTTGCCGCCGACGAGGCCAGGGCGGCCGGATACGACGACGCGATCCTGCTCGACGACCGTGGCCGGGTCTGCGAGGCCAGCACCGCGAACGTCTTCGCAGCTCGTTCCGGCCGACTGCTCACCCCGCCCGCCACCGCGGACCTGTTGCCCGGCATCACTCGGGACACCGTGCTGGCCCTCGCCGCCGATCTCGGCATCGAGACTGCCGAACACGAGTTGGACGTGTCCGATCTACGCTGTGCCGACGAGGTCTTTCTCACCGGCACCGGCATCGGAATCACCCCGGTCAACGAGGTTTCCGGGCACCCGATCGGCGTCGGCGAACCCGGCCCGATCGCCCGAAGCCTCGCCCACCACTACGCCCGGACCATCCGCGGCGGCGGAGACGTTCGACACCACCACTGGCTCACCTCCGTCCGGATCGACCAAGGCTGAACCCATGGTGACCACCGCAGCTTCCGACCACCTCGCCGCAGAACACCGGGTGCCCGCCGGCCATGGAGCATGGCCGGCGGGCGGGGTCGACCTTCCCGGTGGAGCAGGAGATCTGCTCACCCGGGAGATCATCCGGCACCGCCCTGCCCGACTGGTCGGCACACTCGGCCCCCAGGGCACCAGCAGTGAGGAAGCCGCCGGCTTCCTCTGGGACCGACTCCACGGCGGCGCGCCCAAGTGCGAACCACAGGTGGGGCTGTACGACACGTACGAGCAGGCCGGCAACGCCCTGCGCTCGGGCGAGATCAGCCATGTGGTGATCGCCAACGCCTACGCGAGAATCAACGAGTTCTACATGGACACCCGGATCGCGCTGGCTGCCGCGTTCGTCCTTGAGACTCCCCTGTACGGCATCGCCCGAGATCTCGACCACAAGGTCCCCGCCGTCCCGGTGGTGGCCACCCACCCCGCTCCGGTGCCGCTCGTCGACCAGCTACTCCCCGCCCGGTACACGGGCCGGAAGATCACCCTGACGCCCTCGACCAGCGCGGCCGCCCGAGCTGTCCGCGAGCGGACAGCCGACCTGGCCTTGACCACCGAACCCGCCGCCGACCGATACGGACTGCGGTTTATCTCCCGCACCAGGACCATCCAGATGGTCTGGTCGGTGTTCGTCGCCGAGGACGCCCAGCAGCACCGGGCACACCACACACGACGTGACCCTCCTGGCTCACACTGATCGAGACCGAACCCCAACTCACGCATGAGCGGCCCGGGCTTGCGCGGCTACTCCTCAACCTCGGTGCGGTAGACGCGAAGTCCTCGGCGCTGATAGTTGAGGAGCGCGCCCGGGTGATCGTTGGAGCTGGTGTGCAGCCACACCCTGCGGACGGCCGCAGCCTCCAACGGTTCGGTCGCCCAGGCCTGCCGCAGCGCCAGCGTGAGGGCATGCCCGCCGAGCCCCTGGCCGACGTACTGGGGCAGGAGTCCGAAGGTGCGGATCTCCACGTCGCCGCCGGGCTGGGGCTCCAGCGCGACGATCCCGGCTGTCTCGCCCGCCAGCCTGATCAACCAGTACTGGCGGCGCGGGTGCGCCGTCGCCAAGTCGTGCCATTCCTGGTCGGAGCGCGTCGAACTGCGCCACCCGTGGGCCGCACCGACCCGGGCCTGCACCGAGCGCGCCAGCGCCGTCAGCCCCTCCTCGCGTCGAAGTTCCAACGCAGGCACGACCCGTCCGGGCTTCAGCTCTTCGCGAGCGGTCATCTCGAGATAGGTGACGGTCTTCTCCATCCCGGCACGCTACCGTGAGCCACCGACACCACAGAACTGTGGTGTCCCTCCTGGACTCCCGCGAGCGAGAAGTGATGCACCGTCAGACCCGGGCCAGTGCCTCCTGCCCGGCGACGCTGCGTGGGCGGCGCGGTGGTGACCGGCGGCGGGCAGCAGGTGCCGGCCCGAGGCGGCAGCTGGAGGTCGGGGACCGGCCGGCGTAGGAATTCAGTACCCGGCAGCAAGCCGTTCGGGTAAGAATGCGCGCATGGACAACGCGGTGGGTCTGGCGGGGCGCTTGATGGCTGCGGCGCGACTGGAGCAGACCTCGGAGGAGGACCAGGACGGGCACGCCTACTGGAACCTGGTCCGGGAGGCGGCGGAGGGGGAGAGCGGGGAGACCGCGTTGCGCTGCGGGTTGGGGTTGCTGGCGTCGGCCGAGGTCCTGGAGCGGAAGGTGGGCTGCAATCTGGTGCGCGACGTGGCCGCCACGCACGAGTGCCTGCGTGGCGAGGCGGCAACCGCCCTGATGGCGCTGGCCGAGGTGGAGACCGAGGCCTGCGTGTTGCATGCCCTCGTCATCGGCCTGGGCGCGGCGCAGGACCCGCGCGCCGTTCCCGTCCTGGTAGGGCTTTCCGGCCACGAGGACACCGAGGTGCGACATGGGGTCGCCCTGGTATTCGGCACCCTCAACAGCGGACTGCCCGACGGGCCCGATGTCCGGGCGCTGATCCGGCTCGCCCAGGACCAGGACTCCGAGGTCCGCAACTGGGCGGCCTTCGCCTTGGGGTTCCAACTGGAGCAGGACACGACCGCCATCAGGGACGCGCTGTGGAAGTGCACCACCGATGAGGACGACGAGGTCCGGCAGGAGGGCGCGCGTGGGCTGGCCAGGCGGCACGACCCACGGGCCGTCCCACTGATCGCGCACCTGCTGGACTCCGATGACGGGTCCCAGATCTTCACCCTGGACGCAGCGGAGATCCTGGGCGTTCCCGAGCTCCTGCCGTCTCTGGCCGCCTACGAGTTCGACGCGTCCCAGACCGACCGGGCCATCGCGGCCTGCGACCCGGTGCGGCGGGCCCGGTTGGAGGACGACGCCTGGGCGGTCGTCGTGGAGTTGGAGCGGCTGCGCCCCGGGATCGGCGCGGCGCTCAGCTCGCCGCGCTACGACTCGGTGCACAGGATGCGAGTGACCCACCGGGAGACGGTCGGCGCGAGCTACGCCGCGGCCGCGCTGCTAGCCCGCGCCGGCGGGGACCCGGTGCGGGCGGCCGAGCTGGTGGTGGCCGACCTCACTGCTTCTCCTGGGAGCGGACCACAGACTGACGGTCTCTCGGAGACTTCCGCCTGACGAGCCGACGTCCGTCGTCCGTTGTGGGCTGCTGGAATTCCACCACGGCCGCGCCGTGCTCGTGAGCCCACTCGGTCAGCACGGCGATCGGCTCCACCAGCGTCCGGCCCACGTCGGTCAGCAAACCTGATGACCTTCGAGGGCTGGCTGCACCACACCGGATGGAGGGGATGACCACCCGCCACGTCCCGTCCGGACGCGGCCTCGCACGACCCGCTGTGTAGTACTGGCAGGGCCAGCCAGGCCCTTGGTGATCGGCGGGGTGACGAGCAGACTGAGGGCATGGGCAACAACGACTTGGGCGACTTCCTGCGGGCCCGCCGTGCTGGACTCACGCCGGACGAGATCGGTCTGCCGGCCGAGTTCGGCGCCGGTCGCCGGGTCGCCGGTCTGCGGCGCGGTGAGGTCGCGCAGCTGGCCGGGGTGAGCACCGAGTACTACACCCGGCTGGAACAGGGCCGCGCCCGGCAGCCGTCCGAGCAGGTGCTGGATGCCCTCTGCGAGGCGCTGCGGTTCGACGACATCGAGCGGCGGCACCTGTTCGCCCTCGCGGGCATCGCAGCCGGGCACAAGGACCGGGCCGAGCAGGCGTCACGGCTCCGACCGGCGCTGCGCCAGGTGTTGGAGTCGATGGATCTGGCTCCCGCCTTCGTCAGCGACCGGGACCTCACTGTCGTCGGCGGGAACACGATGTGGGCGCTGCTGTTTCCCGGTGTGGCCGAGCTGCCGCGCCGGGAACGCAGCATGGCGCGCTGGACGCTGCTGGATCCGCGGGCCCGGCTGGTGTGGTGCGACTGGGAACGCGTCGCCCGCGACTACGTGCACGGGTTGCGGCTGGCCGCCGCCGCCCAGCCGCGCAATCAGCGCATCGCCACCCTGATCGGTGAGCTGATGATGCGTTCACCCGAGTTCCCGGCGTGGTGGTCGGAACACCGCGTCCAGGAACGCAGCACCGGCGTCAAGCGCCTGCGCCACCCCGTCGTCGGTGACCTGGAACTGCAGTACGAGATCTTCACCTCGGTCGCCGACCCGGGCCAATCGCTCGTCGTCTACAGCGCGCCGTCCGGCTCGCCGTCCCAGGAGCGCCTGCGACTGCTGGCCAGTTGGGGCAGCGAACCCGCCGCCGCGACCGCCCGGGGCACCACCGCCGAGTCCTGACCACCGCCCGACGGGTCCTCACCACCGCCCGAACCGGGCGATCCGGCGCCAGCACCAGCACCAGCACCACCCAGACACGGCCCCGCCGTACGCGCGGGGTCGATGCCGCCGTGCCCACGCACGCCTGCGGCCTGACACTCATTCACGAAGGGACACCCGTAGTGAGCAAGACATTCCTGATCACCGGCGTCAGCACCGGCCTCGGACTGGCCATCGCCCGACGAGCCCTGGCGGCCGGGCACCGGGTCGCGGGCACCGTGCGCACCGAGCAGCACGCGGCCGCCTTCCGGGCGCTGGACCCCGACCGCGCCCGTGCCTTCGTCCTCGACCTGACCGACGCCGACCGGATCGACCCCGTGGTGCGGTCCGCCGAAGCGGAACTGGGCCCGATCGACGTGCTCGTGGCCAACGCCGGCTACGGGCTCGAAGGCACCTTCGAGGAGTCATCGATGGCCGACCTGCGCCGCCAGTTCGAGGTCAACGTCTTCGGCACGGTAGCGACCGTGAAGGCGGTCCTGCCCGGCATGCGGGAGCGGCGCGGCGGCCACATCTTCGTCATCACCTCGATGGGTGGGCTCACCACCTTCCCCGGACTGGCGTTCTACGAAGGCAGCAAGCACGCCCTGGAAGGCATCACCGACACCCTCGCCCAGGAGGTCGGCCAGTTCGGCGTGCGGGTCACCGCCGTGGCTCCCGGCGCGTTCAAGACCGACTGGGCAGGCAGGTCACTGGTCCGCGCACCACGCAGCATCGCCGACTACGACGCACTGTTCGACCCGATCCGCACCCGCCGCCAGGCCCTCGCGGGTCAGGGCATCGGTGACCCCGATCGCGCGGGCGACGCCATCCTCGCCCTCCTGGACGTGGAGAAGCCTCCCGTGCACATCCTGCTCGGCTCGGACGCGCTACGCCTGGTCGCCGCCGGGCGCCAGCGCGTCCAGGACGACTTCGACGCCTGGGAGGACCTCAGCCGCTCCACCGACTCGACCGAAGGCGGAGTAACCGTCGCCTGACACTGGGCGATTCACCAGGACAGCGGCCGGCAACGGCGCTGTCGCCACCGACCGCCCGGAGACAGCGGCAGCGACAGCGCCACGTCCGACCCATGATGGCAGCCGGCCCCGACACGGGGAAGCGAATCCGTTTCGGACACGAATTGACCGTTTCCAGACAGAACATCAGATCTTTCTGGCGCACTCGCCCTCCCCAACTCCACGCTTGAGCCATCGCGGCTTGGCAAAGCAACAGATGATTCCCAGCAAAGTCCAGGTCAATAACGCGTGGCCGCAGGGAACATCGAAGCTCTGCTCACGGATCCGCCGCGCCGACAGCTGGGCGAGCCGCCGTGGGCATTCGATCGGAACCCGGCGGCACGCTCGCGCCCGGGTGCGATCCGGCCGAGCAGCCTGACAGATTCCGCCGCGGATCCGACGGCTCGCCGCCGGCCACGGCGTCGACCCCGCCCTCTGAAGCTCCTAAGGAGTACCTGATCTTGACTTCTCACCTCAGGCGTCGTGTCGGCGCGCGCATGGTGCCGGCCCTGATGGCGGCGCTGTGCGCGATCACCGGCGTCACCGCACTCGGCGCGACGCCGGCGGCGGCCGCCGACCAGCGGCAGGCGATCTACGCCATCGCGCACCGGGTCGACACCGTGGACGGCGTGGACGCAGCGCTCAAACACGGCGCGAACGGAATCGAGATCGATGTCTGCGCCTGGTGGAACCCCAATGAATGGCGTGCCTACCACGACTGTTCCTCGGCGGGTGACAATCGCTTGGGGCCGAGCTTCGACAGCATGATCGACCGCATTGTGTCGAACGCCAACGCGGGTCGCCGGCTGTCGCTGGTCTGGCTGGACATCAAGGACCCGAACTACTGCGGGGAACAGCCGAACCGCGGCTGCAGCGTCACCGGACTGCACGACAAGGCGCAGCGGCTGACGGCCGCCGGGATCCAGGTCCTCTACGGCTTCTACGAATACCACGGCGGCAGCACCCCGGACGTGGGCGGCCGGGGCTGGCAGAGCCTGGAAGGCAAGCTCGGCCGCCTGGAGGGCATGACGACGACCGGGACCCGCGACCAGGTCCGCGGCGCGTTCGACCGGTCCGGTGCCGGGATCCCGGTCGGTCACCGGGCGATGGACTACGGCGACACCAACATCACCAAGGGCTTCGGCAACTGCACGGAGGCCACCTACAACACGTGCGCGGAGCTGAAGAAGGGCGCCGCCGACCGTGCGGCCGGGCAGCTCGCGGCCACCCTGTCCTGGACGGCCACCTACAACGACCCGTGGTACGTCGACAAGCTGCTGGGCGATGCACGGGTGGACGGCATCATCGCGGGCTACGGCGACTTCACCGGGGTGCGCGAGTACGACGACAGCTGGCAGTGCGCCAATGCCATCAAGCTCGTCCGCGACTGGGTCGACCACCACGGCGGCACCCACCGGATGGCCACCAGCGGCGACCGCATGTTCAGGTGACGGTAAATCGCTGTCGCTCTTGATCATCAACTGGCACAATCCCCTTCGCACGGCCGAACGTCGGCCGTGCCCACGCCAGCTGCGTGACCAGACAAACGGGGGATCAAGATGACGATCGCAGGAGTGACGAAGACCGCAGCGCCGAGCCGTGCGGGCGGGCTGCGCCCGAAGGTGGCCGGGCTGGGCCTGGCGGCTCTGCTGCTCGGCGCCGCGGGCATGGTGGCGGCGGTGACCACCTTCGCGCAGAGCGACGCGGCAGCGGCGCCGTCGGGCTGGAACAACACCGGCGCCGCTGTGCAGCCCGCTGGTTGGAACAACACCGGCGCCAGCGTCCAGCCCACCGTCTGGAACAACACCGGCTCCGGCATCCAGCAGACCGTCTGGAACAACACCGGCTCCGCCGCACAGCCCGCCGGATGGAACAACACCGGCGCCGGCGTCCAGCCCACCGACTGGAACAGCTCCACCTCGGACATCGTTCCGGCCGAGTGGAGCTCCACCGGTTCCGCTGTGCAGCCCGCGGAGTGGAACGGCATGGGCGCCTGACGCCTGTGCCCGCTCGCGGCTGCGGTGCCCGCCCGGGCCGCAGCCGCGCCCCTGGGCCGCTGAACAGCCGCCGCCCGGAGTCGGAGATGCCGCCGGCCGCGAGCGGCCGGCCCTCGCGTCCACCCTCGACAGCGTGCCCACTCCCCCTGCGCCGCCCACCACGCCGGAGTTCTTACACACCTTTGTCACCGCTCTGCCAGCGGCCTGACCGGCGCCCGGTGCAGCGCCTGGCCCGCGCCGCCGAACACATCACCACCACCCGCGATCTGACCCCGTCCCTGCCCGCCGCCGGACGCGACGAGGTCGGCCGCCTCACCCGCGCCTTCGAGTCGATGGTCGGCGCGCTGCGCCACTCGCGTGAGCAGCAGCAGCGCCTGGTCCAGGACGCCAGTCACGAGCTGCGCACCCCGCTGACCTCGGTGCGCGGCTGCGCCGAACTCCTCCAGCGCGCCCGCGGCCGGCTCGCCCCCGAGGACGAGGAGCAGATCCTCGCCACGCTGGTCACCGAGACCGTCGCACTCGACGAACTCGTGCGCGAGCTGGTCGAGCTGGCCACCGACCAGCAGACCGCGGAGGACCCGGAGCCGGTCGACCTGCCGCCCGCCGCCGAGGACAGTGCCCGGCGCTTCCGCCGCCGCACCGGGCGCGAGATCAGCGTCCGCGCCGAAGAGCCCGTGGCGGTGCTGGCCCGCCCGCGTGCATTGCAGCGCTGCGTGGACAACCTGGTGGGCAACGCGGTGAGGTTCAGCCCCGACGGCGCGCCGGTGGAGGTCCACATCACCGGCACCCGGCTGGCCGTGCGCGACCACGGGCCGGGCATCGCCCCCGGTGACCGGCAGGCCGTCTTCGAGCGCTTCTACCGCGCCGCCGCCACCCAGTCCACCCCGGGCTCGGGGCTCGGCCTGGCCATCGTCCACGACCTCGTCGCCGCCGACCACGGCACCGTCTTCGCCACCGCCGCCCCCAGCGGCGGCGCCGAGGTCGGCTTCCGGCTGCCGCCCGCCCCGGACGGCAGCCGGTCCGGCGAGCTGTCCTGAGGGTTCCCGTGCGAGGAGGGCCGGCCGCTGCCCCGCGCCGGCGTCACTGCGGCAGGACGACGCCCTCGGGCAGGGTTATCGCGAACTCCTCGGCGAGCACACGGAGCACCTCCTCGCCGTCCGCGAGGTCGCGCTGCAGCACCGTGCCGTCGGCGCGGGTGTCGGTGAACCGCCGGCCCGTCAGGAACAGGTGGCGGCCGGGGAGGGTGCGCTGGACGTAGAGGGTCTTGCGGAACGGGGACCGCGGGCCGGTGGCGATGTGCCAGTTGAACATCTCGTAGTCCGCCGTCTCGTACGGCTCCAGGGTGAAGGCGTACTGGTCGCACCAGACGTCCTCCTGACGGGACTGCAGGACCCAGTACTCCAGCGGCTCCCGTCCCTGCCCCCGTTCGCGCAGCAGGCGGTGCCGCCGCTCCCCGCCGAACTCGCTCCCCGCGACCAGCGGAACCGCCTCCAGCAGCCCGCCGTCGCTGCCGAATCCGACGTCCGCGAGGTAGGGACCCGGCAGACCATGGACGTCGACGAGCAGCAGCATGTGCGCCCTGGGCCTGGTCTCCCCCGGCTGCACGCCCCTGCGCACCCGTGCGGCCAGCCGGGTCACGCCGAAGCCCAGCGCTTCCAGGACGGCCGCGAAGAGCGTGTTCTGTTCGTAGCAGTACCCGCCCCGGCCGCCGTGCACCAGCTTGCGCTGGATGTCGTCGAGCGCCAGCGAGGGCACCGTGCCGAGGACCGGGTCCAGGTTCTCGAAGGGGATGCCGCGGACGTGGGCCAGGTTGAGCGAGCGCAGCGCGGCAGCGGAGGGCTGCGGCGCCGGGCCGTTCCAGCCGATCCGGGCGAAGTAGGCATCAAGGTCAAGGGTCACGAGGACGACGGTATGCGCCCGCGCCCTGGTGACACATCGACCGGGAGTCGTAGCCGGCCCCGACGGGTTCCCTACGTCGGTCGTCCCGTTCCCGCAGGCCCTGCCGGAGCCTCGGTCCGCTCGCTGCTCGCGTCGGCGCCGCTGTCGGCGTCGGCACCGGCGCCGGTGTCGGCCCCCTCGCGGTCGGCCCGGCCCTCGGCCAGCAGTTGTTCGTCACCGGTCACCATGCCGGCGTACTCCTTGATCACGCCCTTGACCATCTCACCGGTCTGTTCGATCAGCCCACGGGTGTCCATCTCAGCCTCCAGTCGGTTCCGGGTGGTCGTGGTAGTGGTGTGTCTCGTGCGCTGTACCGCACCTCCTGCCCCTGATCGGCCGAACGATTCCCGCGAACGGTGGACCGGCTGCCGGCGGCAACCGCGCGACCGAACCTCGCAGTTCGTCCGGGACGATCCAGGCACGCGACCACTGCCTCTGTCCCACCCACTGATCAACGAGCCGTCGGGCCATGAGTCGCGCCGAACCCGGCGCGGAGGGTGTCGGCCACCCGAATGTCCGGCGGCGCCGCCGCACGGGTGGTGAACTGGAGAACGGCACACCGTCCGCACCTGTCTGAAGAGGGATCGCCTTGTCCAAGCCCCTGATCGTCATCACCGGCGCCAGCTCCGGCATCGGCGCGGCCACCGCCCGCCTCCTGTCCGCCCAGGGGCACCCGCTGCTCCTGCTCGCGCGGCGGCTGCAGAAGCTGGAGGAGCTCGGCCTGCCCGAGACCCTGTGCCGCGGGGTCGACGTCACCGACCGGGACGCGCTGCAGGCCGCGGTACGCGAGGCCGAGGAGCGGTTCGGACCGGCCGACGCGATCGTCAACAACGCCGGGGTCATGCTCCTGGGACGCATCGCCGACCAGGACGCCGACGAGTGGGAGCGCATGATCGACCTGAACATCAAGGGCGTGCTCTACGGCATCCGCGCCGTCCTGCCCGGCATGGTCGCCCGCGGCACCGGCACGATCATCAACGTCAGCTCCGTCGCCGGCCGCAAGACCTACCCGAACCACAGCGCCTACGTGGGCACCAAGTTCGCCGTCCACGCCTTGTCCGAGAACCTGCGCGAGGAGGTCGCCTCCTCGGGTGTGCGGGTGGTGACCATCGCCCCCGGCGCCGTGGAGACCGAGTTGCTCTCCCACACCACCGACGAGCGGATCAAGAGCGACTACGAGGCGTGGAAGAAGTCCGCCGGCGGCGCCCTGGACCCGCAGACGGTCGCCGAGGCCATCGTCTACGCCTACCAGCAGCCGCCGAACGTCACCATCCGCGAAATCGTGCTCGCCGCCACCGGCCAGCAGGCCTGACCGGTCACCACCACCGGCGTCCCGTGGGGGCCGGCCCGGGCTCGGGCCGGCCCCCACGCCTGCGTGAGAGCGCCGTCACGCGGGCTGCCACAGCTCGATCCGGTTGCCCGCGGGATCGGTGACCCAGCCGAATCGACCGACGCCCGCCATCTCCTGCGTCCCCTCGGCCACCTCCGCTCCCTTGGCGCGCAGTTGCGCGAGCATCGCGTCCAGGTCGCGGACCCGGAAGTTGAGCATGGTCTGCTGGGTGCGGGACCCGAAGTAGTCGGTCTCGGACCCGAAGGTCGCGAACACCGTCGGCCCCGCTCCCTGGCTCCACAGGCCGTTCTCGTCGGCCTCCAGGCCCAGGCATTCGCGATACCAGGCGCCCAGGGCCTCCGGGTCGGCAGCCCTCATGAAGTACCCACCGATTCCAAGCACACGTTCCATGCCGCCATCCTGCCAGCACGGCGATCGAACGGTCCGGCGGCGAGCTTTCCCCCTGGGCCCGGCCTTGTTAAGCGGACCGGCAGTCCGTATGCTCCATGCCATGCGGACCGCCGGTCCGCTTTCACGTCTCCTGCGGATGCGCCGCCCCGACGGGCCGCAACCGCCGACACCCCGAGACTTCGACACTTCGACACTTCGAGACTTCGAAGCGAATGGAAGCCCTGACCATGACGCCCCCCATGACCCCCGCAGAGCTGTACCGCCACGGCCTGCACCTGCTGCTTCAGAAGGACATCTCCGCCTGGGTGGACCTGTGGGACGACGACGGCGTCCTCGAATTCCCCTTCGCACCCGAAGGCTGGCCCCCTCGCCTCGAAGGCAAGGCCGCGGTCGCCGCCTACATGCGCCACTACCCCGACCACATCGACCTGCACGACTTCCCCGACGTGACGATCCACCAGACCACCACCCCCGCGACCATCGTGGTGGAGATGCGCGGGGTCGGCCGCCTGGTGGAGACCGGCAGCCCCTTCGACCTGACCTACATCGCCGTCGTCACGGTCAAGGACGGTCTCATCACCTCCTACCGCGACTACTGGAACCCCCTCGCCGTCTCCCGGCCCGGCGCCGACTTCACCGGAGCACACCGATGACGACCCCGACCAGCAGCACCCTGGTCACCGGGGCCACCGGCACCACCGGTCGCCGCGTCACCGCCGGCCTGGTCGGCAAGGGCCGGCGCGCCAAGGCCGCCGGCCGGTCCGCCACCCCGCTGGCAGGCGCGCAGGCCGTCCGCTTCGACTGGAACGAGCCCGCGACCTGGGACGCGGCCCTGGACGGCGTCGACCGTGCCTACCTCGTCCCGCCCGTCGGCTCCTCCGAGCCGGCCACGGTCATGCTGCCCTTCCTCCGCAGGGCCCGCGCGGCAGGGCTGCGCCGCGCCGTGCTGCTCAGCTCCTCGGCGATCCCCGCGGGTGGTCCGGCGGTGGGCCGGGTCCACGCGCACCTGCCCGACCTGTTCGAGGAGTGGGCGGTGCTGCGGCCCTCCTGGTTCATGCAGAACTTCGCCGGCTCCAGCCCGCACGCACGCAGCATCCGCGAGAACGGCGCCATCCTCACGGCCGCGGGACACGGGCGCGTCGGGTTCGTCGACGCGGAGGACATCGCCGCCGTCGCGGTCCACGCCCTGCTCGACGACCGGGCGCCCAACACCGACCTGGTCCTCACCGGGCCGCAGACCCTGAGCTACGACGAGGTCGCCGCGATCATCACCGAGGCCACCGGCCGGCTCGTCGAACACCGCCACCTGACCTTCGAGCGACTGCGCGATCGCTGGGCGGCCGAGATCCCGCTGGAGTTCGCCACCATGCTGGCCGGCATGGACCGCGCCATCGCCGCCGGCGCCGAGGACCGCACCTCGGACACCGTCGAGCGCCTCACCGGCCGCCCCGCGGGCACCTTCCGCGCCTTCGTCGAACGGGAGCTGTCGCAGGGCAGCTGATGCGCCACGGCCGTCCGGCGCCGGCGGTCGCCGTTCGGCCCGCACCGCACCGCATCGCATCGCCGCCGGGGAAGCCGGGCGCGAGCCGCCGCCCGCGCGAGGCAGCCGCATATCATTCCCCGGGGCCGGGACAGGCCGAAGACCGAGGAGGACCTGTGACCCAGCGCCCCGAGCGCGCGGATGCCCTGCGCAACCGCGAAGTCGTCCTGGCTGCCGCCGACGCCCTGTTCGCCGCCAGCAGCAGCCCCCTCAGCGTGTCGATGGACGACATCGCGACGGCCGCGGGCGTGGGCAAGGGC
Source organism: Kitasatospora sp. NBC_01250 (assembly GCF_036226465.1). Taxonomy (NCBI): domain Bacteria; kingdom Bacillati; phylum Actinomycetota; class Actinomycetes; order Kitasatosporales; family Streptomycetaceae; genus Kitasatospora; species Kitasatospora sp. NBC_01250. Next base: position 325,318 of record NZ_CP108476.1, read on the forward strand.
ACCCTCTTCCGCCGGTTCGGCGACCGCGCCGGCCTGGTCGGTGCCGTGATCGCCGCCCGTCTCGAACCCGTGCAGCAGGCCGTGCAGGAGGCGCAGGACGCTGCCGGGTCCTCGCCGCGGCAGCGGGTGCTGGACCTCCTCGACGCCTCGCTGCGCTTCAAGATCGAAAACCGGAACCTGATGGCGGCCGCCGAGGACGCCGGACTCAGCAGCCCCTACCAGGCCGAGCACTACGGCTGGTGGCACGCCGTGCTGCGGGCGGCACTGGATCAGGTGCCCGGGGTCCACGACGCGGCGTTCACCGCCCACGCGCTGCTGGCCACCATCCGCGCCGACCTCGTGGCCCACCTGCTCGACGACCAGGGGATGACACCCGACGGCCTGCGCTCCTCGCTCATGGCCCACGTCGACACCGTCCTCGGCCCCCGTTCCGCCGCGCCCGGCACGCACCAGGAGGCATGAGCGGCCGCTCCCCCGAGCGACGGCGCCGGCCGGCCGGTCCACGAGGGCTGACCCGGGCCCCGGCGCGGCCGGGCACCGAGGTGGCGGGAGCAGCCGGCGGCCGGGGTGACCGGCCGACGGGACCGCACGGTGGGCCCGGCGCAGGGTCAGGCGGCGTCCGTGGGTGGGGCGGTGAAGGTCTCGGCGGGGCCGAAGTCGCTGTAGGTCGCCTTGATGACCCTCATGGCGCCGTCGACGACCATGGCTTCCTCGACGTAGCGGGTGCGGCCCTGGGCGTCGATCCACTGGTCCAGGTCGAAGCCCGTGACGCCGCTGGACTTCGTGGCCCGGTAGAACTCCGGGGTCACGCCGGCGACCTGCTCGATGCCCAGGTGGCCGGCGAGGTGGTAGACCGGGACGCCGTCCCGGCTCTCCATGCCCTTGCGGGTGGCGTTCCCCTGGGCGAGCAGCAGCGGGGCGTAGCCCGTGAAGTCGAGCTCCCAGGCGTCGTTGGACTTCGGGATCTTCTTCCACCGGCCGCTGGCGTCGTAGCCGCGCATGTACTCGGCGTCGGCGGTGGTGATGAACTCCATGGTGCTGCCGTCGGGGTCCTTCTGCTCCCGGTGGCCGGTCTGCAGGGTGTTGACGTTCTGCCGCGCGGTGAGAACCATCGCGTCGGGCCCGCCGGTCACCTTCACCGACACCGCATACGGTTCCTTGCTCGCGTTCGCCACGGCCTGGGCCGGGTCGAAGGAGCCCGGTGCGGCGGCCGGTGCGGAGTGGCCGGCGCTGTCGCACCCCGTGAGCACGGCGAGGGTGGTGGCGGTCGCGGCAGCGACCTGGACGAGACTACGGCGCACGGTGGAGCGGCTCCCTACGGGATGACGGTCGGTCAGGCGGAGCCTGCCACGAAGATCATCCCCGGCACATCGGATTTCCGCCGTCGGGGCCGACCGGCGCCGCCTGCCCGACGGACGAGGAGAAGTGTGCGACCCGGGTGACCACTGCCCCCGTCGGGCGGTCACCGTCCGACGGCGGCTCCGTACAGGGCGCGGATCAGGCGGTCGTTCTCCGGGGCGGCGGCAGCGGGGAAGGGGGTGCGCCGACGGGTGTAGCCGTAGGCGATGCCGTTGCGCGGGTCGGCGAAGGCCTGCTGACCGCCCGCGCCGCTGTGGCCGAACGAGCCCTGGCCGAGCTGCGGGTAGTACTCGGAGGTGGCGTGGAACCCGATGGTGAACGCCTTCTGCGCACCGAGGACCACGTCGTGGCCGATGGACTGAATCTGCCTGACCATCGCGAGCGTCTCGGGCTTGAGCAGGGGGACCGAGCCGTCGACCGAGCCGATCGTGGCCGCGTACATCCGGGCCAGGCCGCGCGCCGAGGCCACCCCGCCGAACGAGGCCGTCCCCGAGCTGCGGACCACCTGGAAGTTCGGCAGCTCCCACACCCCCGGGTTCTGCGGGTGATTGCGGTTGAAGGCGATGCCGGACAGGCTGTTCGGACCGCTCGCGGACGCGGCCGGCGCGGCCAGCCGCTCGGGGGTCGTCACCATCGGTCGGGCACGGAGGAATCGTGACTCCTGTTCCTGCGGCAGTCCGAGGTGGAAGTCGACTCCGTACGCATCGCGCACGCGCTCGGCGAACAACTCCTGGACGCTGCACCCGGTGGCGCGGCGCACCACCTCGCCGCTGAGCGCCCCCATGACCAGCGCGTGGTAGCCGAAGGCGGTGCCCGGCCGCCAGTACGGGCGCTGTGCGCCCAGACGCTCGGCGACCTGCCGGTCGTCGGCAAGTTCCTCGATCGTGAACCCCGCATCCGCGCCGACCAGGCCGGCCCGGTGCGCCAGCAGCTCGCGCAGGGTCACCTCCGCCTTGCCCTCCACCGCGAACTGCGGCCAGTAGTGACTCACCTTCTGCTCCAGGTCCAGCACGCCTTCCTGGACGAGTGAGGCGACGACCAGGTGCGCGGCGCCCTTGGACGCGGAGTACGCGCCGAACAGTGAATCCCCGGTGATCTCCGGGCCCGTCCACAGGTCGACGACCCGTTCCCCGTGCCGGTAGGCCACGAGCTGCGCGGCATGGTCGCCGCCCTCCCCCGTCGCGACCGCGGCGAGCTCCTCCCGGACCGGCTCGAACCCGTCGGCGACCGTACCCTGCACCACGTTTGCGTGCATCTGCGCTTCCTCCCAGCTCTGTCACGACATGGGTTGTCGGCGGGCGTCCGACGAGGCACAGCCCACTTAGCTACCAATGGTTACTTATTACGCCGCGCTGGTCCAGTCCTGATGGGAAGCCCGCTGATCACGGGCACCCGCCGACCGCGGTCTCGTATAGTCCTGGCCATGGCCGATACCCCGACAACCCGATCACGCCGGGGACGCCCCGCGCAGATCAGCCGCGAGCTGATCGTCGACGCCGCCGTCTCGACCGGGAACCTCGACACCCTGACCATGCGGGAGCTCGCCACCCGCCTCGGGGTCACCCACGCCGCGCTCTACCGCTGGGTCAAGAACCGCGACCAGCTGTCCGACCTCATCAACGAGGTCATGGTCGAACGCATCCTTCCCGCCGAGGGCCCCCGGGGCGCCGACTGGCGGCCCTGGCTCGCGGACCTCGCCTGGGGCATGCACGACCACTTCCTGGCCCTGCCCGGCTACGCCACCCGCCTCTCGCGGCCGCACCGCCACACCACCGAGACCTTCGGACGCCTGCGCAGCAGCGTCACCACCGCGTTCACCGGCGCCGGGGTCTCCCCGCACCTGGCCGAGCAGAGCTGGTACATCTTCATCACGTCCATCGTCAGCTGGCTCGCCGTCCAGGAGCACCCGCTCGACCTCGGCGACAGCACCCCGCGCTTCGAGCTGTTCCTGGACACACTGCTGCGCGGCCTGCCCGCGCAAGAACCGGGTGCCGCACGGCAGTAGGGAGCGCCGGCAACGGCGGCGGAAGGCCGCGAGAGCCTGGCAGCGAGCGGACGGCGTGCAACGCCGGCCGCTCGCGCCTTGTGGAGCCAGGGGCGCCGCCGAGATGTCCGGCCCAAGTGCCCGGCCGGTTGCGGCAGTTTACTGGTCCAGGCAGATGAGGCTCGCCCGCGCGGACGCGGTGGCACCGAAGCTGTCGGTCACCGTGATCCGCACGGTCGAGCGCCGGCCCACGCTGCACATGCCCCAGCCGTCGGAGGTATTGGCGGCACACTGCGAACCAGCGACGGCCCGCCGGGCCAGCGGTCGGACGTTGCACCAGAGGACGTTGGTGCGCGAAGGCCGCGGGCCCGGAGAGCGGGCCCGCGGCCTTCGCGCGGGGGCGGAACCGACGGATGGTCAGGCGGTGCGGTCGTAGACGCGCACGGGGCGGGCCACCGTCAGGGTGCGGCTCCGGATGAAGATCGTGGCCAGCCGCGTGACCACCTCGGTGAGCGCCATCAGCACGAACGCCGCCACCCACGCCTGGTCGCTGGTGATGTGGTGGGTGAGGCTGAACCGGGCGACATCGGCGGCCCCGCCGGCGTGCTCGACCCACATCTGGAACCCCATCCGCGCGCCCATGCCCACGACCCACAGGATCGCCGACACCGCACCGGCCTTGATCAGGATGTGCCCGCCGGCCGTGCGGATCCGGGTGTAGATGCCGCCGGCGATGCCGAGCACCGCACCCACGCCCATCAGCACCCCGATCAGCACCAGGTCATTGCCCGCAGTCGGAATGCTGTCCAGGTACGAGTAGGCCACGAAGGTCACGATCCCCAGCGGGATCAGGAAGGACCTGAGGTCGAGCCGACCTTCCCGCAGCTGCCGGAAGACGACGAGGATGAGGGCGAGGTCGGTGATCCATTCGGTCGTTGTCATGTGCTCCAGCCTGCTGTGACGAGGCTGCGGGCACCTGCACCTACGGGTGGATCCGAAGGTGGAGTTCGCCCCTCCCCCGGTCTCCACCCACGGGCTGACCGGCCGATCGGCCGGTGAACCGGACGGTGGATGCCGGGCAAGAGGCGGTACGTCCGCGCGACCGGTCAGGAGTCGTCCACGCTGCTCGCCCGGGCGATCACGGGTTCGTCACTCCGGGCGACGTCCGCGACGGCCCGGCCGCCACGGACGACCGGGCCCTGAGCGCCTGGCGTCGGCCCCGCAGGGGCAGGCGGGCTGCAAGGCGCCCGGAGTGGCCGGAGCCGGTCACGGACGGCTCCAGGTCGTGCACGCGGGCTCGTGCCAGGTCGTGCGGACCACCTCCCCGCCCCGGGTGCGGTGCTCGCTGGACCAGGTCCGGCAGCACCCGCCCGCGCCGCGTGGCCGGGCGGCGGCCGACGGCGGCTGGAGGTGCGCTGAGGCGGCTGAGCCGGGCGCGGCGGCCGGGCGGCGGTGCTGGTGGTGGTGTCTGGCCGAGGGAGAGGTCATGCCGAAGGCTCTGCCCGCCCCACCGCACCACCGAACCCCGCTATCACCCGAACGGAGCACGCGGGCCGCCGACCCGGTCCGCCGACGCCCGTCCGCGAGCCTTCGATCCGCCGGCCTTCGGTCCGCCGGCCCCGGCCCACGGCACAATGGCGCCCGTGGACATCGCGACGGCACGTGATACGGCAGCGCACTGGGTCATGGGCGAAGTCCGGCGCCACGAGGACTACCGCGGCGCGTACTTCACCGGCTCGACGGTGGCCCTGGCTCCGGACGCGGCGCTGCCCGTCGGCACCGACGTGGACCTCGTGGTGGTCACCGGCAGGCCCGTCGCGGGGCCCAAGCTCGGCAAGTTCGAGCACCGGGGCGCACTGCTGGAGGTCACGTACCTTTCCTGGGAGCAGCTCCGGTCGGCCCCCTCGGTGCTCGCGGACTACCACCTCGCCGCGGGGCTCAGCCGCGACACCGTCATCGACGATCCGACCGGCGACCTGCGCGAGCTGCAGGCGCAGGTCGCGCGTTCCTTCGCCGACGAGGCATGGGTGCGGCGCCGCTGCGAGAACGTCCGCCGGAGGATCGAGACTTCCCTGACGTCCTTCGACACCACGGCGCCCTGGCACGACCAGGTGACGGGCTGGCTCTTCCCGACCGGCGTCACCACCCATCTCCTGCTCGTCGCCGCCCTGCGGAACCCGACGGTCCGGCTGCGCTACCTGCGGGCACGCGAGGTCCTTGACGAGTACGGCCTCGCCGAGCGGTACCCGGGCCTGCTGCGGTTGACGGGGTGCCAGGACCTGACGGCCGAGCGGGTCGACCAGCATGTCGACGCCCTGGCGCGGACCTTCGACGAGGCGGCGGCGTGCGCCCGGACACCGTTCCTCTTCAGCTCCGACATCACCGCGGCGGCCAGGCCCATCGCCGTCGACGCCTGCCACGAGCTCGCGCGCCGGGGCGACCACCGGGAAGCGGGGTTCTGGATCACCGCGACCTTCGCGCGCTGCCACAAGATCCTGGCCACCGACGCCCCGCACCGCGAACGCGCCCTCCGGCCCGCCTTCGCCGAGCTCCTGGCAGACCTCGGCATCACCTCCACGGGCGACCTCCTGACCCGGGCACAGGAGACCGTCGCCGCGCTGCCCCTGGTGTGGCGGACGGCGGAGGAGATCATCGCCGCCAACCCCGGCATCACCCGTGGCTGAGCAGCCCGACAGGCGCCACCGGACCGGCAGGCGTCACCGGGCCGCACCTCACCGGCAGGCGAAGCTCGCGAGGAAGTTCAGGGCCTCCTCGGCGGCGCTGCCGGGCTGGGCCGTGTAGATCACCAGCAGGTGGTGGGCGGCGCCGGGGACCTGGAAGGTCTCGTAGTTCAGCATGACCTCGCCGACGGCGGGGTGGCGGAAGTGCTTGGGTCCGTGGGTCTTCTCGTGGACGTGGTGGCCGGCCCACAGCTTGCGGAAGGTGTCGCTGCCCAGGGACAGTTCGCCGATCAGGCGCACGAGTTCCGGGTCGTGCGGACGGCGTCCGGCAGCCATGCGCAGCATGCCGACGGTGGTGCGGGCGGCTTCGTCCCAGTCGAGGTGGATGTCGCGCGCGTCCGGGTCCAGGAAGATCCGGCGGGCCATGTTCCGCTCGCGCGGCGCGAGGTTGGGGAAGTCGGCGATCAGCGCGGCTGCCAGCCGGTTCCAGGCCAGGACGTCGTTGCGGTCGTTCATGATCACGGCGGGGGCGTTCGGGACGGCCTCGACCACCTGCCGCAGGGCAGGACGCAGCGCCTCGCCCCGTCCGGTGACCGCTGCCGCCGCGCCGGCGCGGCGGGGTGGTCGGGCCAGGTCGTGGAGGTGGGCGCGCTCGGCGGAGCCCAGCCGCAGTGCCCTGCTGAGCGCGTCAAGGACCTCGTCCGAGGGGTGCTCGGCGCGCCCCTGCTCCAGACGTACGTAGTAGTCGGTGCTGAGCCCGACCAGTTCCGCGACCTCCTCGCGGCGCAGGCCGGGCACCCGGCGCCGGCCGGTGGTCGGCAGGCCCGCCTCCGCCGGTGCCACCAGGGCCCGCCGGGCTCGGAGGTAGTCGCCGAGGCTGTTGGCGATCATGATCGTGTCGGCCATGCGCCCCAGTATGGCGGGCGCGGCCAGGGGTGCGGTGGCCGGAAGGTGGCCCTGTGGGACCCAGGGAACCGCAGTCTCTTCATCGGCCGCCGGCCATCGCGAACGATCGAGGGCATGTCCACTGCTTCCGCTCCTCCCTCCCTCTCCTCTCCCCCTGCTCCCTGCCCCGGGCGCGGCTACTGGCCCACGGTGGTCGCGGTCGGGTCCGCCAGCATGATGCTGCCGTTCTCCGTGACCGGGGCGGCGGTGGCCCTGCCGAACATGTCGGCGCACCTGGGCTCCTCGGTCGGCACCGCGCAGTGGATGCTGAACGGCTTCAACATCACCTTCGCCGCCCTGCCGCTCGCCGCCGGCAGCCTCGCGGACCGGCTCGGCAGGCGCCGCGTGCTGCTGACCGGCATCGCCCTGGTCGGCGCGCTGTCCCTGCTGGTCGCGCTGGCGCCCTCGATGGCCGTCGCCGACGCGGCCCGGGTGGTCCAGGGCTGCGGAGCCGCAGCCGTACTGGCCTCGGGCGCGGCGGTGCTGGCCCACTCCACCTCCGGGCGGCGCCGACAGCTGGCCTTCGGGATCCTCGGCACCTCCTTCGGCACGGGCCTGGCGATCGGACCGCTGGTCGCCGGGGCCCTGGTCGAGGCGGCCGGCTGGCGCCCGGTGTTCCTCCTGGTGGCGGCCATGTCCGTGCTCGCCTGGCGGTGCGCGCTGCGGGCCCCGGAGTCCCGCAACCCCGAGCAGCCCGCGCTCGACGTGGCCGGGCTGGTCACCTTCACCGCCGGGCTGACCTGTCTGTCCTTCGCCTTCGTCCGGGCCGGCGCCGCGGGCTGGAGCGCGCCGGGCACCCTGCTGCTGCTCGCCGCCGCCGTGGGGCTGGTGGCGCTGTTCGCCGCGGTGGAGATCCGGCTGGCCGACCGTGCGATGTTCGACGTCCGCCTGTTCCGCAGGCCCGAGTTCGTCGCCGTGGTCTGCCAGCCCTTCACGGTCACCCTGGGCTTCGTCGTCCTGCTGGTCTACCTGCCCGCCTATCTCCAGGGTGTCGGCGGCCGCAGCACCGTGGCGAGCGGTCTGCTCCTGCTGCCGATGACCGCCCCGGTCCTGCTCCTGCCGCTCGCCGCCGGCCGACTGGCCGCGCGCACCTCCGTGCGGGCGGTGCTGACGGGTGCGTCCGCGCTGATCGTGGCCGGCGCCCTGCTCCTGGTGACCCTGCGCAGCGACGGATCTTGGCCGGCGCTGGCTCTTCCGCTGCTGCCCTTCGGCGCCGGGGTCGGCCTGGCGTTCGGGGTCATGGACAACGCCGCGGTCAGCACCGTTCCGGTCGAGAACGCCGGAGCCGCAGCAGGCATCTTCAACACCATGCGCATCACCGGCGAGTCCGTTGCCGTCGCGGGCGCCGCGGCCCTGCTCACCACGCTCACCGCCGCCCGGCTGGACGGCAGCGGCCTCTCCCCCGACTCCGCCACCCGCATCGCCGGGCAGGCCGTCCACGGTGAGGTGGCCGAGGCGCACCACGCAGCCCTGGCAGCAGGCTTCACCAGCGCCATCCACACCCTCGGCCTCGCCCTCGCGGCCCTCTCCACCCTCGGCGCCGTCCTCACCTGCCTCGCGCTCGCGCCCCACCGGGCTGCCGTGAGCGCGCTCGACGAGGCGGCGCAGCGCGCCCGGTCCTGAGGCGGTCGGCATGACGCGACGACGGCGTCCCGCGCCCGTGCGAACGGGGCGGCGGGACCACCGAGAACAGTGACGGGGCGGTATCACCGCCTTGATGCCGTGTCTGCCCGGAGGTGACCAGGTGCCGCGGGACGAAGAGGCCTTCCCCGGTGGGAGCGGCATCCTGTGTCATCGCGGGCGGCACGGGTAGCTGCCTTGTCAGGGGCCGGATGTCCGGTCCGGGCCCGCGGGACGGCGGCGGGAAGGAGCACTCCGATGGAAACCGCCGAGATGGTCGCCCGGCTGCTGCGCGCGCACGGGCGGACCTATGCCGACGAAGCCGGCATCACCCTTCGTGACAAGCCCGCACCGCTGTACCAACTGCTGGTCCTCACCGTCCTGTGTTCGATCCGGATCAAGGCGGAGATCGCCACGGCCGCCGCCAGGGAACTGTTCACCGCCGGGCTGCGCACACCGCAGGCGATGGCGAGCGCCGGCTGGCAGGAGCGGGTGGACGCACTCGGGCGGGCACACTACGTCCGGTACGACGAGAGCACCGCGACCGCACTCGGCGACGGCGCCGAGCTGCTGCTCGACCGCTACCGCGGCGACCTGCGGAAGATGCGCGCACAGGCCGGGGGCGACCTGGGAAGGCTCCGGGAGCTGCTGCAGGAGGTGCCGAGAATCGGGCCGGTGGGCGCCGACATCTTCTGCCGGGAGGTCCAGGCCGTGTGGCCGGACCTGCGTCCGTTCTTCGACGAGCGGGCCTGCGCGACCGCCGCCGGACTCGGTCTTCCGCACACCCCGGACGGCCTCGCGAAGCTCGTACCGCCCAAGGACCTGGCCCGGCTCGCGGCCGCCCTCGTGCGCGTCAGGCTGTCCAAGCGCGGGGCGGACGAGCTGCGGGCCGCGTGAGTCGTATCGCCCCCGGTCGCAGGCGACTCACGCACCTTTCCCGCTGAACCCCCCACGCCCCGTGCCGGGTACCTGGGCGGCCGAGGGCCGGCTGCTCAGCTGTCGCCGTCCGAGGAGCGGCGTCGGCGCAGGAGGAAGCGGACGAGCAGCGCCGCGGCTGCGACCGCGAGGGCGATGAGCAGGTAGGTCTGGTAGCGGACGGCCTCGTGGTAGAGGGGGTTGATGTCGGCGCCGGCCGCGTAGCCGAGACCGCCCCACAGCCCGACCCACAGGGCGGCTCCGAGGGTGTTGAAGAGGAGGAAGGGGCGCCACGGCATGTCGGTGGTTCCGGCGAGGACGCCGCTGGTCTGGCGCAGTCCGTCGATGAACCGGGCCACCGTGACGACCTTGCCGCCGTTGCGCTGGAAGAAGCCCTCGGCCTTGGCGAAGCGCTCCGGGGTCAGGAGCACGTAGCGGCCGTAGCGGTGGACGAAGGGCCGCCCGCCACGGCGGCCGATGACATAGCCGAGGCAGCTCCCCAGGACCGCTGCCAGGGCGGCGACGCACATCACGGCCACGATGTTCAGCCGCCCGGCGCCGGCGTACACCGCTGCGGCGATCAGGACCGTCTGCCCCGGAACCGGGACCAGGACGTTGTCCAGGAAGACCAGCGTGGCGAGCGCCAGGTAGCCGTAGTGGTCCAGCAGAGGGGCGAGGTGGGCGAGGGGGCCCGGAAGGGGCGGCGGGGTCACTGGGTCGCACCACCCCTCCGCCGCTCGCCTCTCGGGGCCGCCGCGACGGCGCGGCGCCGCTCAGGGCCCTGCCCGGCCCGGCCGGGTGCCATCAGCTCGGCGGATGCCGTCGGCTCGGTCAGCATGGACGCTCCTTCACCGGATCTGGTCCCCGTCGCGACGGCCCGGCTCCAGTGAGGTCTGTGCGCCGCGAGGCGGCACCACCATCCTCGTCGCGCCCGCCGTCTCCGGGCAAGTGACCACACCGCCCGGTGGCTACCCCGGGGCGCGGTCGGCCGTTCCGTCGGTCAGCGGCGCGGGCGCGGGACCGGGTCTGCCCGGCGCGTGGAAGCACGCGGTAATGGTCTTTCCGCCCCCCTGCGGGTGCGCGCGCCAGCTGTCGGCGAGGGTGTCGACGATCGCGAGGCCGCGCCCGTTGGGCCGCACCGGGTCCGGCGATCGTAGCTGCGGCAGCTCGGTGGAGGCGTCGTGGACGCTGACGTGGAGGCAACGCCGGTCCCAGAGCAGGACGAGCTGGGCGTCGCTGTGCGCGTGCAGGTGGGCGTTGGTGATCAGCTCCGACACCGTGAGCAGCACATCGTCGGCCGTGTCCGGCGCGTGGACCGTCCACCCCAGGGCGTCCAGGTGCACGCGCGCCCACCGTCGGCCGGCTCGCACTCCGCCACTGACCGGGAAGGACCGCGCCCACCCGGTGGCCCTCATCGACGTCTCGCCCATCGCACGCCTCCTCGTCCACTCATCCCGGCGCTCTCCGCCTGCGCCCGTCCCGGTCCCACCCCTGCTCTGCTCGGCTACCCTCCCCCGGGGCTTTCACACCGGCGCTGCGGCGGCCACAACCGTCCGGCGGTCCGGGCCGAAGGCGGTGGCACGCCGACCAGCCGGCCCCGCCGTCAGGTGAGCGCTGTGGCAGGGCCGGAGCCACCGGCGGGCCGGAACGACCGCGCGCAGCGGCCCACTTGTCGAAGCGTCAACCCGGTGGCTTCCCCTGGGGTGCGTTCCTTGGAGGCAGACGTGGGCAGGGTGCTCCTGACCTGGTGTGATGGGTCTTGTGGAGGCCCCCTACCGGCGGGCACTCCCAGCGGTCCTCAGCCGGGCCCCGGTGTCGTCGTCGAAGTCCGCGCAGAACGCGGCGAGGGCATCGGTGAGATGATCCATCGAGCGTACGGCGAACAGGACGGGCTGGTAGGCATCGACCCGGTACGCGGTGCCTGCCATCGCGCGCAGGTCCCAGTCGCGGATCTCGCACCGGGGCAGTCGGCGCAGCTCGCCGGGTGAGGAGAGCAGCGCCGCGCCGTACGCCTTGACCGCCCCGGCCTCGGCGACCACGCCGCATTCGAGGGTGTACCAGTACACCCGGCTGAGCAGGCCGAGGGCTTGCTCGGTGCGCACTTGTGCGGCTGCCCTGCCGATCAGGCGGTACAGCTCGGCGAACCGGGTCGAGGCCAGGTGGACACCGTGGCCGAACACGTCGTGGATCACGTCGGGTTCGGGCGTGTACAGCGGCGCTGCGGGGTGCCGGACGAACTGCACCGCGTGGAAGTAGCCGTGCCGCAGCGCCCCCAGGAACCGCCGGTTCGGCACGAAGCCACCGGCCAGGGTGAAGGCGAATCCGGTCCGGGCCCGCAGGTGCGCCCCGACCTCGTCGTGCTGCGGGATGCGGTCTGCGGGAATGCACGCGTCCTCGCGGGCGGCCAGCACCGCGCGGCACGCGTGGGCCCGCAGGGCGGGCTCCAGTGCCGCGTGCACCGTGCGCCACGTCGCGTGCTCCGCAGTGCGGTACGCGACCGACGGCGAGGGATCGCCGACCCGGTGGCCGCGCGCCAACGCGACGAGCGCGCCTCGCCGCGCCAGATAGCGGGGGTCGCGCAGACCGGGGTGCCGGGCGACAGGACCGAGCCTGCCGCCCGGCGTGACCGGGACCAGCTCCGATGCATCGCTCATGGCTTCCACCGTTCCCCGGTGGGACCGTGAATCACCATCACCGATTCCACGGCACCCTCGGCTGGGCTGGAACGACGAGGCTTGCCCAAGCTCTGCCGCGTTGCAGTTGCGACAGGACACCGGCTCGCGGCCCGAAGGGCGTCCGGAAGCCCGTCCCGCTGACGGGCTTCCGTCGGCCGCACCCGTTCGGGTGAAGCCGGAGTCCGGGTGTTTCCCCGCTGCTGCCCTGGGGAGAACTGGGCGTTGGCAGTTCATCGGGACAAGAAAGACAAGAAGGGGGCCAACGATGGTCGACCAGGACAATCGGCGCTACGCCTTTCTCAGTGCAACATTCCTCTCGAAGCAGTACAAGTCCATCCCTGACGAAACGCTCGACAACGCGATCTTCTTCTTCGGCGCAAAGAGGAGCTGGCTGTTCCCGACGAACAGGGAGGAGATGCTCGAAGCACGGTCGCAGCCGTCCAAGTACCTCGAATTCGATGATGATTTCAAGTCTCTCGTCCTGCAGAAGAAAGAGCGGGGTCTGGTCTTCTGGCTGCTGCCCGACAAGAGCTACAGCAACGCCTCGAAGTTCATCGAAGCGATCACCGACCCGGTCAGCAAGGAGAACTATCGCCCGCTCATCCTGGACGAGGACTGGTGGCTCACCAGGTTCAACTCGAAGGACGCCAAGTTCTGCAAGGACGCCCGGAGCATCACCAGCAACTTCAAGCAGGGCGATTTTGACTACGACCCGGTGATGGAACTGCTTTACCAGAGCAACCCGACGCTTGTCCCCACCCTGTACTGGGCGGAGAGCTGACACCCCAAGGGTTTCCCACCGGCCCGTCCGGCCCCGCGCGGGCCGGACGGGAGCGGTCGCGGTAGAGGACGCTGTCGAAGCCATGCGGCCGGCGCCGGCCGCGCGCTTGGTGGGCGTGCTTGATCGTGGACGGCGACGCCCGTCCACCTGCGGCAACAAGGGCTCGATCCGCTCCCACGCCGCGACCGTCGCCTCACCTCGACCTGCCACAAGATCACTTAATCAGGCCAGCTTTAGAATCCTTCCCGTGGCGGATCATCAGAACGAGACCAGGGCGGCCTACGACGGGGTCGTCGAGCGGTACGCGTCGCTGTTCGCAGACCGCCGAGCTGGTGCGCGCGACGGGCAACCCGCGGGCCGCGGACGTCGGGTGCGGGCCCGGACACCTGACGGCCATGCTGCACGAACTGGGCCTGGACGCCTTCGGACTGGACCTCTCCCCGGGCATGGTCGACCACGCCCGGCGGGCCCATCCGGCCCTGCGCTTCCAGGAGGCCCGGATGGAGTCCCTGCCGGTCGAGGACGGCGCGCTCGGCGGCGTCCTGGCCCACTACTCGATGATCCACACCCCGCCGGAGGAACTGCCGGAGCTGCTCGCCGAGCAGGCACGCGTCCTGGCACCGGGCGGCCTGCTCCTGGTCTCCTGCTTCGGGACCGACGGACCGGAGCCGGTCCGATTCGACCACAAGGTGACGCCTGCCTACAGCTGGCCGGTGGACCGCCTCGCCGACCTGCTGGCCGACGCCGGGCTCGTTCCCTTCGCCCGGCTGCTCCACGACCCGGCCTCCGAACGGGGCTTCCTCGACGCCCACCTGCTGGCCCGCCGTTCGTAGGTCCTGTCCGACCATGTCCGCCGTGCGGTCGACGCGCCCCCCAGGCCGGCGCGACCTGCACCCGCCGATTCGACGCGAACGGTCAGACAGGCCCGCGATGGGGGCGGCGGAAGTCGGCGTAGGGCAGGTGGGCCTTGAAGGAGATGTCGACCTCGGGGCGGCGCGGGTCCGGGTCGGGCAGGAACTGAGAAGCGGGGGGCAGCTGCCGGCCACCGCCATCGAGGAGGGCCGGGACCTGTCCTCGATGGGCGGCAGCCCGGACGGCAGCGCCTACCGTGTGCTGCGGGCCTGACGGCCCGGCCTCACTTCAGGTGCCGGCCGAAGAAGCGGTCCCCCTCCTCCACCTCGAACCACGGGGTACCGGCGTGCCCGCCCAGATTGGCGTGCATCGTCTTCTCCTTGGAGCCGAAGGCGTCGAACAGGTCCAGGGACCGCTGTCGGGGGTTGCCTTCGTCGTCCCACTGCAGCAGGAACAGCAGCGGAATGGTGACCTGCCGGGCCTCCTCGCGCTGGGCGTGGGGCACGTAGCCCCCGGCGAAGAAGCCGGCGGCCTCGATGCGCGGCTCGACCACCGCGAGGCGGATGCCGACGGCGGTCCACCCCGAGTACCCGACCGGGCCGCCGATTTCGGGCAGTGCGAGGAGGGCGTCCAAGGCGGTCCGCCATTCCGGGACCACCTTTTCGACCAGCGGGCCGACGAAGGACTCGAAGATCTCATCGACCGGCTCGCCGGCCTGCATCGCCCGGCGGAGCTCGGCGCGGGCCTGCTCGTCGGCGGCGGAACGGAGCCGGTCACCGCACCCGGCGGCGTCGATGGTGGCCACCGCGTAGCCGTACCCGGCGGTCTGCCGGGCCCGGGCCACCAGTCGGGGTTCCCGCTTGGGGAGGCCGTTGTTGTGGGCCATCAGGATCAGCGGGACGGGTGCGGCGGATTCAGGCGTCCACAGGGTGCCGGGGATCTCGCCGAGGGTGAACTCGCGCTCGAGGACGCCGTTGTCGAGGCGCTGCTCGGAAGTGAACTGCATGGTCGTGCCTTTCGGGAGTGCTCATGAAGGCGCTCCCGGACGACCTATCGCCCGACCGTGACCCCGGAGGGGAGCACCCATGTCGATACTGCGTTCACGGGTACCACCTCCTCGTTCTCTCGCACGGCCTCCGGAAAGGTAGCAGGTGTCGCCATGGTCCGCCAACGGCATTGTGCGAGGCACCGCAGCCTCCAATTAATCGAACATGCGAGCGATTATCGCGTTACCCTGTCCCCATGCAGCACCTCCAGAGCACCCTGTTCGGCAGCGCCGACGCCCTCGGGCTCGGCCCGCTCACCGCCGTCCGCCGCGTCGAGCTCGGACACGGCGCCTGGGTCGACCTGCTGCCGGGGTGGCTCACCGGGGCGGACGAACTGTTCGAACACCTCGCCGCCGAGGTCCCGTGGCGGGCCGAGCGGCGGCCGATGTACGAGCGGGTGGTCGACGTCCCGCGGCTGCTCGCGCACTACGGTCCCGGGGCCGAGCTGCCGCACCCGGTGCTGACCCGGGCCCGCCGGAGGCTGAGCGAGCACTACGCGGCCGAACTCGGCGAGCCGTTCCTGACCGCCGGGCTCTGCTACTACCGCGACGGGCGCGACAGCGTGGCCTGGCACGGCGACCGCGGCGGACGAGCGGCCGACCAGGACACGATGATCGCGATCCTCTCCGTCGGCGAACCCCGCGCCCTGCTGCTGCGCCCGCACGGTGGCACCGGTCCCACCCGGCGCCACACCCTGGGCCACGGCGACCTGCTGGTGATGGGCGGTTCCTGCCAGCGAACCTTCGAGCACGCCGTCCCGAAGACCGCCCGGCCCACCGGCCCCCGGATCAGCGTGCAGTTCCGGCCCTACCGGGTCTGGTAGAGCACGGGGCGCATGCCGCCGACCGGCGCCGGGCCGCCTGACCGCCGGACCGCCCGGCCGCCCGGCCGCCGTCAGGGGCGCGGGATGGGGACGCCCGCGGCGCGGAGCTTGGCCTCGATCAGATCGGCCATCCGGGCCCCGGCCGGTGACTGGTTGCCGAAGCGGCTGATGAGCCGGTACCGGGTCGCGGTCTCGGTGCGGGCCTGGAAGCTGGTCACGGTCTTCAGCTGTGCGGGGTTGGCGAGGTAGTGGTCGGCCATGGCGGTGGCGAGCTCGTCGATGCGCGGGTCGTCCGGATCCCAGGCCACGGCTTCGGCACCGCGCCTGACCAGGGCGACGAACCGGGTGTCCCGCAGGGCTTGTTCGCCGTGGTCGAGGTAGTCGTCGAAGCTCTCCGGGACCAGGGCCCTGGCCAGCACCCAGCCCTCCCTGGTGGCCGCCACCTCGTCTGCGGTGAAGCCGAGGCTGGCCATCCGCTCCAGCAGCACCACGGCGCGGTCGGGCAGCAGCGCCCGGTCGCCGTCGGCAAGCCGGAGCAGCGTGTCCCGCTGCACGGTCAGCGCTGATGACGGTGGCGGTCAGCCAACGGAGCATCATCGCGTAGTCGGCGGGGACGATCCCGGCGGCGACGGCGCCGCCGATCCAGGCCTCCGGGTCGAGGTCCTGGTGTGCGACGGGCCGTCCGGTCACGGCGGCGATCAGGTCGGCGACGTCGCCGACCGTGAGGGCCTGCGGACCGGTGGGCGCGTACACGGCGCCGGCGTGGGCCTCGGGGGCGAGCAGCGTCTCGGCCGCGACGGCGGCGATGTCGGCCGCGTCGACGAAGGCCTCGGTTCCGCTGCCGGCGGGGACGGTGATCGCGCCGCCGATGAGGGGCAGGTGGCTGTCGGTGACGTTCTGCATCACCCAGGCGGGGCGGACCACGCAGTGGGTGATGCCCGTTCGGGCGGCGAGGTCGGCTTCGACGGCCTTGATGTCGATCCCCGGTGGGGCGGTGTCGGCGCCGTAGGTGCTCAGGCAGGTGACGTGGCGGACGCCTGCGGCCTCTGCGGCGCCTACCGGTTCTCCGGCGACATCGGCAACGGGCTGCTGGAGGCGGCGCTGGCCAGGGAGCAGCTGCGCACGGGCCGACTCGGCCTGGCGGGCATCGCCCGCAGTGTCGGCTACGGCTCGCCCTACGCCTTCGCGGCCGCATTCCGCCGCCACCACGGCGAACCGCCCGGCGCCTGGCGAGAACGGGAGTCGACGCGCGAGGAGGAACTCCGGCCGAGCGGCCCCCGCATCCACTGACGCCGGGCAGTCGGGCAGTCGGGCAGTCGGGCAGTCGGGCAGCACTGTGCATGACTCCGGACGACACCGTGGGGTGACCGGCCCGTCAGTGGCCACCGTCGGCGTTGAGCCGGGCGGCCTGGCGCGTCAGGTGGTCGCGCTCGGCGAGGTTGGGGGCCTTGCGGGCCGCCTCGGCGTACAGCCGGGCCGCCGTCGCCAGGTCACCGTCACGCTCGTGGAGGTAGGCCGCCACCGCGGCGTGGCGGGGCAGTGCGGCGTCCAGCGCGGCGAGCGCCGCCAGGCCGGCGCGCGGTCCGTCCGCCTCTCCGACGGCGACCGCGCGGTTGAGCCGGACGATCGGGCTGTCGGTCAGGCCTGCGAGCTCGTCGTACCACTCGACGATCTGCACCCAGTCGGTCTCCTCCGCGGTGGGCGCATCGGCGTGGAGCGCCGCGATGGCGGCTTGGGCCTGGAACTCGCCCAGCTTGTCGCGGGCGAGCGCCGTCTGCAGGATCGCGACCCCCTCGGCGATCGACCCGGTGTCCCAGCGGCCGCGGTCCTGCTGGGCGAGCGGGACCAGGCTGCCGTCAGGCGCGATCCGCGCGGCCCGCCGGGCATGGTGGAGGAGCATGAGGGCGAGCAGCCCCGCCACCTCGGGATGCTCGACGTGGGCCGCGAGCTGCCGGGTGAGCCGGATGGCCTCGGCAGCGAGATCGACGTCGCCGGAGTAGCCCTCGTTGAAGACCAGGTAGAGGACGCGCAGCACGGTGGCGACGTCGCCGGGCCGGTCGAACCGCACGCCGGAGACGGTGCGCTTGGCCCGGCTGATGCGCTGTGCCATGGTCGCCTCGGGCACCAGATAGGCCTGGGCGATCTGGCGGGTGGTCAGCCCGCCGACGGCGCGCAGCGTGAGCGCGACGGCCGACGCGGGCGTCAGCGACGGGTGGGCGCACAGGAAGTAGAGCTGGAGCGTGTCGTCCAGCGCCGGCGCGGGCCCGGGCGGCGGCTCCTCGTCGACGCGGTCCTCGCGCCGGCGGCGGGCGGCGTCCGCCCGCGCCTGGTCGAGGAACCGGCGCCAGGCCACGGTGACCAGCCAGCCCTTCGGATCCCGCGGCTGGTCGGCCGGCCAGACGCGCAGCGCCTCGACGAGCGCGTCCTGCACAGCGTCCTCGGCCGCCGCGAAGTCGGCTCCGCGGCGGACGAGGATCCCGAGCACGCTCGGGGTGAGGCTCCTCAGCAGGGCCTCGTTCATCGCTGAGGTCACTCCGTGATGCAGGGTGCCGCGCCCAGGAACGGGCGCACCTCGAGCCACTCGTGGATCGGCCTGCCGCCCGCCCCGGGGGCGGCCGACAGCTCCCCGGCCAGCTCGACGGCGCGCTCGTAGCTGTCGACGTCGATCACCATCCAGCCGGCGATGAGGTCCTTGGTCTCCGCGAACGGTCCGTCGGTGACCGGCGGGCGCCCCTCGCCGTCGTAGCGGACCCACGCTCCCTCGGGGGCGAGCGCCTGACCGTCGACGAACTCGCCGGTCTTCTCCAGCCGGGCGGCGAAGTCGTTCATGTACTGCATGTGGGCCGAGATCTCCTCCGGGCTCCACCGGTCCATGGGCACGTCGTTGGCCGGCGCCGGGGCGCCGCGGTAGTGCTTGAGCAGCAGGTACTTGGCCATCGTGGTTCTCCTCGGTGATCGTGCGACCCATTGTGGTCGCGTTCACCCCGGGGACGGAGCCGGACGCGGGTTCTCGACATCGCCGCCGAAATTTTTTTGCGGTGGAACGCCCAGGAGGTCGGGCACGGCGCGCCATGGTCGCCGAGCTGCGCTCCCCGGGGCCGCACGGCTGTTCCCG
Source organism: Kitasatospora sp. NBC_01250 (assembly GCF_036226465.1). Classification (NCBI taxonomy): domain Bacteria; kingdom Bacillati; phylum Actinomycetota; class Actinomycetes; order Kitasatosporales; family Streptomycetaceae; genus Kitasatospora; species Kitasatospora sp. NBC_01250. The sequence continues at coordinate 344,114 of NZ_CP108476.1, forward strand.
CCACGCACTGGCATCCGCGCCGACGCAGGCGCCGGTAGGCACGCACCGCCTGGGGCCGTGCGGCGGTCTACCGGATGAGGTCGACCGGTGTGTCGAGTCGGGTGAGCTTCTGCGGGTTGGCCGTCGCGTAGATCCGGGTGATGCGCCCGTTCTCGACCGTGAGGCTGACCGCGGCCCCTGCGGTGGCGGATCCGATCCGGAGCGCGGGAGCGCCGTCGAGCCACACCGCCGTCGTCCCGATGACGCTGCGGTCGGTGCCGGCGACGTGGCTGCGGGCCCGCCGTGCGATCTGCCGGACCGCGGCGGGGCTCTTGCCCACGGCCTCGGCGACCTCCTCGAACGGGACGCCGAACACCTCGCGGAGCACGAACACCGCCCGCTCGGTGGGGCGCAGCGTCTCCAGGACGGCCAGCATCGCAATCGAGACGCTCTCCGCGAGTTCCACGTCGTCGGCGACATCGGGGTGGGTCAGCAGGGGTTCCGGCAGCCACTCGCCCACGTACTCCTCGCGGCGGCGGGAGAGCGTCCGCAGGCGGTTGAGCGCCTGGCGGGTGACGGCCCGAACGAGGTAGGCGCGCGGCTCGTGGACCTGGGAGCGGTCGATGTCGGCCCACCTCAGCCAGGTCTCCTGCAGGACGTCCTCCGCATCGGCCGCGTCCCACGCCCCCGCCGCCCACGTCTGTGACAACCACAGCCCTGAGAGTCTGCCGGGCTACTGGACCGTCTCCGCCGCCGGTGACGGGGTGGCAGGCGGAGCGCTCGGGGCCATGGTGCCCGTGTCCCATCCCGGCAGGCTCGGCAGCACCGCCTCGGCGATCCGGTACAGGCTTGCCTCGTCCGGGGTTCCGGCGTCCTGGCGCCAGATCGCGAGCTCGTAGGAACCGCCGTGCCCGTCCGGGTGCTTGCCGATCACGAGGTTGTGCGCGACCCCGCCCGGCTCGGACGAGGCGGGGCCGCCGCCGAGCGAGAAGCTGAAGCCGAAGGTGTTCATCTCGTAGGTGGTGCTGAGGTGGCCGAGCACCTGAGCGCGGTGGTGTGCCGCGGTGCCCATGATCTCGGCATCGGTCACGTCCAGGTCGTCGTCGTCCGTCAGGCGCAGGGAGATCTGGCCGATCTGGACCTCGGCGCCGTGGACGACCTCCTTGGTGCCGTCCGAGCTGGTCCAGTGGGTGGGACCGGGCCCGGCGACGGTGACCCGGTCCATGGGTGCCCCGACGAGGACCGGCAGGTCGGGCCGGTTCAACGCGGCGCAGAGCGCCGGGTACCTGGGGGAATCGTCGGCGGTTGCGGCCTGGCAGGTCGCCGCCGCGGCGGGCTTGCCCGCGGCGTCCTGCCGGTGCTGCAGCACCAGCAGCCCGGCGACCAGCACCCCGCCCATCGCCAGCGCCGCCACCACCTGGGCGCCCACCCGTATGTCCGGTTCCTTGCCCGGCTCGCTGCCGGGCTCCGCCGACAGCCCTGTCCCCTGCTGATCAGTCACGGGCGAACAGTATCCAACGATCCGTTCGAATGCGCAGGACTTATCGGAGCGTCAGCCGTCGTTCGCTGTCACCGTTGTGCGGGTCGGGGCGCGTGGTGGCGTCGGACCCGGCCCCTATCCTTGGGGGCATGGAGTCGGACAGGATCGAGCTGAGCGAACGCGAACTCCGTGAGATCACAGGCTTCGCGGCGGACTGTGCGCGCAGGGCGCTGTCGATCTTCGAACGGGATCTCCCTGCCGACCCGCGCCCTCGCGACGCCATCGATGCGGCACGCGCTTTCGCCGAGGGCGGGCGGCGCACGGCCGCCCTGCGGCAGAGCGCGTGGGCGGCGTTCAGAGCGGCACGGGAGGCCGGTTCGCCCGCCGCGGTCGACGCGGCGCGGGCGGCCAGCCATGCGGCGGGCGCGGCGTACCTTCATCCCCTGGCGGATGCCCATCAGGTGAAGCACATCCTCGGCGCGGCAGCGCATGCGGCACGGGCAGAGGAGTTGGTGTCCGGAGAAGACCCGCGTGTCGGCGCGGGCACCCTTGCATGGGCGCGGCATCATGCCCCGCCGGCGGTCACCGCGGTACTCGGCCGTCTGCCCGCCGCGCCTGCCGGGGGCGGTCGCACGGGAGAGTTCATCCGCGAGCTCGACGCCGCTCTGCGTGCCTGAGGGCGGTGCGGCCGGAGGGACCGCCCGGAGGGACTCTTCCAGCGTCAACAGCTGCTTGGTGCCTCAGGGTTGGCCCTTTATTGATCTTTGGCCGGCGAGAGCCCCCCTGCTATCGTGCGCGCATGTCATCGATCAAGCAGTTCCAGGTCACCTTTGACTGCGCGGAACCCGAGCGCGTCGCTCGCTTCTGGTGCGAGGTGTTGGGGTACGTCGCACCGCCGCCACCGAAGGGGTCCGCCACCTGGGACGAGTACGACGACTCCCGAGCCCCTGAGGATCGGGGTTCGTGGTTCGCCTGCAGTGATCCCTCAGGTGTGGGCCCGCGACTGTACTTCCAGCGCGTTCCCGAAGGAAAGGCCGCCAAGAACCGGCTGCACCTCGATGTGAGGGTCGGCACCGGGCTCGTGGGTGAGGAGCGCCTCGCCGTGCTCGAGGCCGAGTGCACACGACTGCTCGCGCTCGGTGCGGTCCGGGTTCAACTGCTGTACGACGGCCATGATTCGTGCATCGTGATGCAGGACGTCGAGGGCAACGAGTTCTGTATCGACTGAGCACTCTCAGCGCCGCCACCAACGTCCCGGTCCCCTGCCGTGCCCCGCCGCGGCCCGACTCCAGTGCCCGAGGGAGTGACGGGCGTTGAGGGTTTGGGGGTGGCCCGGGCCGAGCACCCGCTCCATGGCCGACACCAGTTCCGCGAACTCCGCGGCGGCTCCGGCCGCGTCACCTCCTCGCCCGCGAAGATGGGCGTGGTTGTTGCGGATCATGAGGGTGTGGGGGTGGTCGAGGCCCAGTGTCCGCACCGCTTGCGGCAGCAGGTCGGCGTAGTCGGCGGCAGCTCCGGCCACGTCCCCCGCCATGGACCGGAAGTCCGCGAGGTTGGCGCGGACGGCGAGGGTCTGGGGGTGGTCGGGACCGAAATGGCGCACGGTGTCCGGCAGCAGTTCGGCGAACGCGGCCACTGCTCCGGCCGCATCACCCTCTCGTCCACGGAGCCGAGCGAGGTGGAGCCGGGCGGAGAGGGTGTCGCGGTGGTCGGAGCCCAGCACCCGCTCACGGTCGGCCAGCAGTGCGGCGTAGTCGGTGGCACCGGCCCGCGCATCTCCTGCCTCGCTGCGCCAACGAGCTTGATGGGAGCGGACGGTGAGCGTCTCGGGGTGGTCGGGGCCGAGCACCCGCACCAGGTCCGGCAGCAGCTCCGCGAACGCGGCGGCAGCACCGGCTGTGTCCCCGGACTCGCCCTGAAAGTGGGCGAGACTGGCGCGGACAGTGAGGGTGTCCGGGTGGTCCGGGCCCAGCACCGGCAGCAGGTGCTCCAGCAGTTCCGTGTACGCGGCCACGGCCGCGGCCGCATGCCCCGCCTCCCCCTGAGCATGGGCAAGGCCGCGGCGGGTGCTGAGGGTTATGGGGTGGTCAGGGCCGAACACCCGCGCCAGGTCCGGCAGCAGCTCCGCGAACGCGGCGCCGGCTTCGCGCGGGTCCCCCGCCTTCCACCGCGCGTGGGCGAGGCCGTGGCGGGTGCTGAGGGTTGTCGGGTGGTCGGGGCCGAACACCCGCGCCAGGTCCGGCAGCAGCTCCGCGTAGGCGGTCGCGGCTGCGGCCGGATCCCCCACCGTCCCGCGCCAGTGGGCCAGCGCGGAACGGGTGGTCAAGGTGTGGGGGTGGTCGGGGCCGTGCACCCGCTCACGGTCGCCCAGCAGTTCCGCGAACGCGGCCGCGGCGCCGGCCGGATCCCCCGACTCCCCGCGGGAGTTGGCGAGGCCGTGGCGGGTGGCGAGGGTGTCGGGGTGGTCAGGGCCCAGCACCCGCTCACGGTCGGCCAGCAGGGCGCGGTAGGCGACGACGGCGCCGGCCGCATCACCCGACTTCCCCTGCAGGGCAATGAGATTGTGGCGGGTGGTGAGCGTGTGAGGGTGGTCGGGGCCGAGCCCTCGCTCCTGGTCCGCCAACAGCTCCGCGAACGCGGCCCTGCCTCCGGCCGTGTCCCCCGACTCCCCCCGGGCGTGGGCGAGGCCGTGGCGGGTGGCGAGGGTCGTGGGGTGGTCGGGGCCGAGCACCCGCACCAGGTCCGGCAGCAGTTCCGCGAGCGCGGCCGCGCCCCCAGCCGTATCCCCCGACTGAACCCGGGCGGAGGCGAGGTAGTGGCGGGTGACGAGCGTGTGGAGGTGGTCGGGGCCCAGCACCCGCTCACGGTCGGCCAGCAGGGCGCGGTAGGCGACGACGGCGCCGGCCGCATCCCCCGATTCCCCCCGGACGTGGGCGAGGTTCTGGCGGACCATGTGGGTGTGGCGGTGGTCGCGGCCGAACAACTGCGTGACGAGCGCCAGCAGTTCCGTGAACGCGGCGGCGGCTCCGGCTGCGTCTCCCGAGAGCCCCCGAGCGTAGGCGAGGCTGTTGAGGGCGGAGAGGGTGTCGGAATGGTCGGGGCCGAGGCGACGCCTTGTTTCCACGACGTAGCGCTCGAAGTACTCGCGGGCGGCACCGGCCCGGCCGCCGTCGCCGAGGCTCCGGCCCGCGCGTTGCAGCACCGGGTGGGCGCGGGGATCGTACAAGGCGTCTTCGGCGTGGCCGGTCAGGGCGCCGGAATTGGCGCGCAGGGCCTGCACGAGGGCGGTGTCGCGCTCGACGTCGGGCCATCCGGCGACGAGCGCGTCGGCGGCGGTACGGGCGACCCGGTCGTGCTGGGTGGTGGTGAACGTGTCGCGGGTGGCGCGCTGGACGAGCCGGTGGACGCGAACGGCGTGGTGGGGGGTGTCGGGGGTGTGGTCGATCAGGTTGAGGCGGTGCAGAGCACGCAATGCGCCTCTCGCTTCCTCGGCCGCCACCGGGGCGGGTTCCTGTTCGCCGGTGGCACGGTCTTCGCCGAGGTGGGCCAGGGCGGGCGCGCCGGCCAGGACGTGGCCGGGGATGCCGTTGGGGTCGAGCATCGCGGCTAATCGGAGCATGGGCCGGGCGAGGCCGCCGGGGCGGAGCTGGTCGGCCCGTTCGATGGACAGTGACCAGGTGGCGGCCACGGTGGCCGCCTGGTCGTCGGGCAGGCTGTCGGCCTCGGGCACCAGGTCGGCCAGGTTCCGCTTCCGGTCGGCCAGCAGCCGTCGGTAGTCGGCGCAGGTGATGGCGGCGTCGACGATGTAGGCGACGGCTTGGGCGAGGGCGAGCGGCAGGTGGCCCAGATCGGCGCCCAGGCCGTCGATCTCCTCGGCGGGCTCGTGGCGGCCGTGGGTCCGGAGTGCGGTGGTGAGGTAGGCCGCGGCGTCGCAGGGTGCGAACACCCCCACCTGTACGAAACGCCGGCCCGGGCCGGCCAGGGCGGCATCGCGACGGCGGGTGGTGACCAGCGTCCGCCCGTGCGGACTGTCCGGCGGCCACAGCCCGCGCACATCGGACAGCTCGGCGAGGTCGTCGAGGACCACCAGCCACCGGCACGGCTGCTGACCGGCCTTGGGCTCCAGCCAGGCCAGGAACGCCCGCTCGGCCTGCTCCGGCTTCCTGGGGTCCGCCGCCAGCACCTCGATGCCGGCCTGCGCGTACCCGTCCTTGATCGCCTGGCGGCTGCTCGCGCTGATCCACACCAGCACGTCCACCCCGTCCTGCTCCCAGGCGGTGCGGGTGTAGTCGGCGGCCAGCTGCGTCTTGCCCACCCCGCCGCTGCCGGTCAGCACCTGGCTGACCACCGTGGTGCCTCCGCCGTCGGCCGCGTCCCGCAACTGGTGGACTTCGGCCCGGTGCTGGAAGGATCCGGCCCGAGGGGGGATCACCCCGACCTGATGCGGCCAGGCGGCCGGAGTTCGAGGTGGGGCGTGGTGGTGGACCTGCTCGGCGTAGCCGACGGCAACGCTGCCGTGATCGGCGAAGACGTCGAAGAGCCGAGCAGGAGTGGCCGAGATGTCTCCGGGTACGCTCAGCCCTGCTGCGGACCCGGCTGCGAAGGGTTTCCCAAGGTCACGTTCCCCATGGTCCACGCCGCTGCGGAGCCGTGGTCGGCGCGGATCCGCACATCCCCGACCACCGCTTGACCGCCGTCACCGACCGATACCGCGAAGGGGGCGTACTGGGCCAGCAGGGCGCGCAGCTCCTCGGCGGCGCGGGTCTGCTCGGCCCCGTCCAGGCTCTCCAACACGGCTTCGATCCGGGTCTGCCATGCGGCCTCCTGGCGGATCCGCACCCGCTCGGCCCCGGCTACCCCGGCGGACTCCAGCTCGCCGGCGGCCTGGTCCAGGCGCTCCAGCTCCGCCCGTTCGCGCAGCTCGTCACCGCGGCCGAACCAACGAGCCACCGCCTGCCGCAATCCGGCCCACACGTCCGTCCCCGCCGCCTGCACCACCGCGGTCCCGCCTGCTGCGGCCAACACCGCCAGTTCCTGAGCCAACATCCCCGTGCCCCTTCCGGTACGCGCCTGCACAGCACCTTACGCCGCATCAAGTGCCCGTTCAGCACCGTGAAGTAAGGACGCGTCAGATCGGTGACCGGTTTCCTCCGGCGATGCGCTTTCGACGCCAGTGGCCGAGGGGACGGTCAGCCGGACCGACGCGGCTGCTCGCCGGCCCGGCGCAGGGCGGCGGTGAGGGAGCCGGCCACGGGGTCGGCCGAGGGCTGGCGCGGGTGCAGGGCGGCGGGCGGCAGGGCGGCCCAGGTGAGGTCCGCGAGGTGCGCGGTCAGCTGGGTGACGCGTTCGCGCAGCAGTGCCTCGCGGTCCAGGGTGGCGAACGCCGGTGGCAGGAACTCGCGCAGTTCCTCGATCCGCTCGGCGGCCCCGGCGACCACCGTGCGCAGGACGCTCTCCCAACTGACGCCCTTGAAGCCGATGGTGATGTGCAGGGAGGGTTCGTCGCCGGTCTCGCCCGCGTGCACGAAGCCGCGCGGGATGTAGAGGCTCTGGCCCTCCTTGAGCACCGCGTCCAGCACCGGCTCGACCGCCTTCGGGTCGACCGTCAGCACGCGGCTGGGCAGAGGCCGCACCGGGCGGCCGACCCGCCAGCGCTTCGAGCCTTGCAGCTGGCGCAGGAAGACGCCGACGAGGTCGTAGTGGGGCGCGGCGCCGCGGCCCCGGGGCGGGGTGAGGAACGCGGCGCAGTCCACCTCGTAGTCGGTCTCGCGGGCGAGTTCGGCGGCGAACGCGGCCACCTCCGGGGCGTGCGTCTGCAGTTCCTCCAGCACCAGGGTGGCGCCCTGTCCGACCAGTTCGGCGATCCGGCCGCCGTCGGCCAGTTGCTCGCGGCTGCGCGGGTTGGTGCCGCGGTAGCGCCGGTAGTGCTCGTCGGGCAGCAGCTTCCCGTCGCGGAAGAGCCGCACGGCGGTCAGCGGGAGGCCGGTGTGGATCATCCGCTCGGCGGCGGCGAGCGAGAACACGTCGCCGAGATCATCCAGCCCCGAGCTGACGAACGGCTCGCGGTCCCAAGCGCGTTCGAGCCCGACGGGATCCTCCGTGAGCCTGCGCAGGCTGTCCATGGTACCTCCGGGTACGAGGCGGTCCGGGTCGGCGAGAGCTGCCGGCCCGGACTGGCGATCGGGGTGGGACGCGGTGACGGGGTGGTCAGGACGCGCCGGACTGGATGCCGCAGGGCGCGGCGTCCTCGTCATCCCCACCAGCGCTGTGCGCCACCACATCACCCGGCACAGCCGCCACGCCGAACTGAACACCACACGGCGCCGCGTCCTCGTCATCCCCACCGGCGCTGTGCGCCTCCACGTCGTCCGGGACGGCGTTGAACTGGATGACGCAGCCGTTTGCGGCGCCGTCCTCGTCATCGTCGCTGAAGTGTGCCTGCACGTCGGGGTTGCTCATGGGGACCTCCTCCGTCCGGGTCGAACCCGCGTCCGACACCACCGGCGACGCTAGGGGCGCCCGGTTGGGCCGCGGTATGCGCGCGGCTGCCTGGGGGCTTGGGCACGACGCACGGGACCTTTGCCGGTCCATCACTTCCTGCCCGCACTCTTGCGGGTCAGGGCTGCTTCGCCGAAGCTGACGGAACGGCCCGAACCGACTGCGAGGGGGACCGCATGCGCGGTGACGTCGTTCCGCCCGGTCGGCTGTGCTGTACGCTGCTCGGTCCGCTGCGGGTCAGCCGCGATTCGCGCCCGCTCGAACTCGGGCCCTACAAGCAGCGGTTGCTGTTGGCCGCACTCCTCTGTCGGGCCAACACGGTACTCTCGGTGGACCAGTTGATCGAGGCACTCTGGCCCGACGGCCAACCGCGCACCGCACGCAAGAACCTCCAGGTGTACGTCTCCGCGCTGCGCAAGATCATGCCCGACCACATCGACCACCTCCCCTACGGCTACACCCTCGTGGCGGATGCGGAGGAGTCCGACCTGCTGCGCTTCGAGGAGCTGACCGCCGCCGGCCGGCACGCGCAGCACCAGGGCGACCGGGCGGGTGCCGCGGAGCTGCTCGGCCGGGCGGTGCGGCTCTGGCGGGACCGGCCCCTGGTGGACCTGCTCGACAGCCCGTTCGCGGCCGAGGAGTCCCAGCGGCTGACCGAGCGCTTCCTGGCCGCCTACGAGGACTGGGCGGAGCTGGAGGTGGAGACCGGACGGGCGCACGGGCTGCTCGACCAGCTGGGCGAGCTGGCGGGCCACCACCCCTTCCGGGAGCGGCTGGTGGCGCTGCACATGACGGCGCTGGACCAGGTCGGCGGCCGGCGCAAGGCGCTGGCCTGCTTCGAGGCGCACCGCCAGTTCATCGCCCGGGAGCTGGGCCTGGACCCGAGTCCGTACCTGCGCCGCCTCTACCGGGAGATCCTGCTCGGCGAGTCGCCCGCTTCCCGGCCGGCCTCGGCGCCGACCGCTGCGGCGCCGGTCGGGGTGCGGATAAGACCAGCCCAACTCCCCTGCGACCTGTCCGACTTCGTCGGCCGGGACAAGGTGGTGGCGGAGTTGCGGGCGGCACTGACCGGCGCGGGGCCGTGTCCGGGCGTGGTGCTGGTCAGCGGGCCGGCCGGGTCCGGCAAGACGGCGTTGGCGGTGCACGCCGGCCACCTGGTGGCGGACCACTTCGCGGACGGCCAGGTGGTCTGCTCGCTCAGCCACCCGGACGGGACTCCCCGGCCCTGGCCCGAGGTGCTCGCCGAACTGCTGCGCAGTACCGGGCTGGAGATCGACCCGCCGGCCGGGGAGGCCGCCGCGCTGGCGCTGTGGCGCTCCTGGCTCGCCGAGCGGCAGTTCCTGCTGGTGCTGGACGGCGCGACCAGTGAGGCGGACGTGCGCCGGCTGCTGCCCGGGCGCAGCCGCAGCCGGACCCTGGTGACCACCGCCCGCCGGTTCGGCGCGCTGGAGTGCGTGCACCGCGTGGAGCTGGACGAGTTCAGCTCCGCCGAGGCCGGGGAGCTGCTGGCCCGGGTGCTGGGCGGGCCGCGGGTGGCGGGCCACGAGCAGTCGCTGGACCGGGTCCGGGAGCTCTACGGGCTGTCGCCCGCGGTGGTCCGGGCGCTGGCCGCGAAGCTGACCGTGCTCGGCCACCTGTCCCTGCGCGAGTACGCCGACCAGCTGGTGCGCCTGCCGGCCGCGCTGGACGAACTGCGGGTCGGCGAGGCCTGCCTGCACGACGGCTACCGCCGCTTCCACCAGGGGCTGGCCCCGGCGCAGCGGGCGGCCTTCGGGGCGCTGGGCGCGCTGCCTGCGGCCCCCTTCGACCTGGCGCGCCTGCAGGCGGTGATCGACGGGGTGGACGGTCTGAGCGGTCCGGCCCAGCGGGTGGCCGAGGAGCTGCTGGAGGCGCACCTGGTGAGCATCGCGGACGCCGGCGACGAGGCGGAGGTGGTGGCGCACACCGTCCGCTACCGGATCGCGCCACTCGCCCACCGCTACGCCGCCGCGCTGCACCGGGCCGCCACACCACCCGCGCGCTGACAGAATTTTGACGGTGAGTCAGATCGATCGAACGTCAGGTTCCCCCCGGTGGTGAGCGCTACCGCGCCATCCCCGCCAGCACCTCGTGCAACGACTCCACCAGCCGCAGTCCGCTGGCCCGCCGGTCCGCCGGCAGCTCGGCGAGCAGCTTGACGATCCCGGCCAGCTGCTCGAACTCCCCGCCGCCCCTGGCCAGTGCACCGCGCGCGGCGCGGGCGCGCAGCAGCCCGGCCAGCGCCAGGCCGGCCTGGCCGGCGAAGGCACACAGCAGGTCCAGGTCGGCCAGGGTGGAGCGGGACTGCGGGTGCGGGTCGAGGACCTGGAGAACGCCGAGCACCTCCTCGCGGTGCAGCACGGGGGCCGCCATGATCGCGTCGGGCACGTAGCCGGTGCGCTCCGCCAGGTCCTGGGCGAAGAGCCGGTTGCCGGACAGGCCGTTGACCGTCATCGGCTCCCCGGTGTCCACCACCCAGCCGGCGATGCCGCGGTGGGCCGGGAAGCGGGTGCCGACCAGGAACTCCTCGCCCTCGCCGGAGACCGCCTCGAAGACCAGCTCGTCGCCCTCGCGGTCGAACAGGAAGATCGAGCTGGCCGCCGCACCGAAGATGGAGCGCGCCACCTGTACGACGGAGGACAGCAGTTCGCGGTCGTCGGGGCCGGGGTCGGCCAGCACGCCGGAGATCACCGCGGCCAGCGCCGCGGGGTCCAACGGGTCGCCCGCAGGCTGCTCGGTCATCATCGGGCTCCTCGCACGTTGGCTGCCGTCAGGTAGAGGATGGTCTTCAGCTCGAAGGTGGTCAGGTCCCGGTGTTTGGAGAGGATCAGCGCGCTGAGCCCGGCCACGTGCGGGGCGGCGAAGCTGTTGCCGGTGTTGCGGGTGCTGCCGCCGTTCAGCGCGGCGACCGGCACGGCCTGCCCGCGGGCGAAGAACTCCACCGGCGGGGTGGGGTTGTAGAGCACCAGGCTGGAGTCGTCCTCGGCGTGGCTGCCGACCGAGACCACCGAGGAGAACCGCCACGGAAAGCTCTCGACCCGGGCGTTGTGCGCGGAGGCGACGATCACCGAGCGGCGGAAGTAGGCCCGGTCGGCCAGCTCCCTCAGCCCCTGGCTGAACTGCGGGCGGGAGGTGGACAGGCTGAGGTTGATCACGTCGAAGCCCTGGTCGATCGCCCAGCCGAGCCCGGCCAGCAGGGCCTCGCCGCTGCCGCTGCCGTTCCCGCCCAGGATCCGCACGCTGTGCAGCTCGCAGGCCGGTGCGACCTGGCGCACGATCCCGGCGCAGGCCGTGCCGTGGCCGCAGATGTCCTCGGCGGGCACCGGTACCACCGTGGCCTCGCCGCCGCGCAGCACCACCGCGTGGCTGCCGGCCAGGCCGCCGATCAGCGGGTGGCCGGCCTCGACGCCGCTGTCCACCAGGCAGACCCGCACCCCGGCGCCGTCCGCCCCGCCGAACGCCCATGCGGGGGTGATCCGTTCGGCTCCCGCGGCGGCGATCGCGATGTCCTGCGGGCGGCGGTCCAGCAGGTTCCAGGTGAGGGCGGCAGCGGGGGTCGTCACGGGGCGGCCCACTCGGCCAGCAGGCGGTCGGTGCGCGCCAGGGCCACCAGGTGCCCCTTGGCGGCGAACTGGCGGCGGGCCGCCAGCAGGGCGGCGCGGGCCTGCTCGGGCAGGCCGGCGGCCCGCCGGGCGTGAGCCAGGTCCAGCGCCGCGGTGCCGCGGTCGGCGGGCGAGTCGGTGCGGTGCGCGAGGCGGACCGCACGGCGGGCCAGCGCCAGCGCCTGGGCGTGCTCGCCGCGCAGTGCGTGGATCCGCGCCCGCACCCCGCACCAGTCGGCCGCCGTGCTCGGCTGGTCCTGCGGCACCGTCAGGCCGCCGAGGAGCGCCGTGGCAGCCGCGCAGTCGCCGTCCGCCAGTCGCAGCCGGGCCAGCTCCAGCGCGCAGCTGCGCGCCAGCGGCTGGGCCTGCATGGCGCGGGCCGCTGCCAGTGCCTCGGTCAGCGCCCGCGCGGCCCGGGCGGGCTCGTCGGCCAGTTGGGCCAGCATCCCCTCCAGCAGCGGCCCGAAGGCGCGGCCCTCGGCGTGCGCGAGGGTGTCCATCGCCTGCCGGGTGGCGGCCAGGCTCTGGGCCGCCAGGTCGGCGTGGCCGCGCACCGCGTGCAGCACGGCGAGCGGGAAGCCGAGCGTGCTGCGCACCGCCGGCCGATCGGCGCCGTGCGCCGCCAGCAGGTCCCGGCAGCGGGCCACGGCGGTGTCGGCCGGCTCCGGGCCGCGCCAGAGCGAGAGGCCCATGGTGCCCAGGGTGTTGGCCACCTCCCGGTCGGCCGCGGCGGCCAGCGCGTGGCTCAGCGCCCGGTCCAGCTCGTGCAGCGCCCGCGCGTGGCGGCCGCGCTGCCGGTGGCCGCCGGCCAGCACCAGCGCGCCGCGGGCCAGCCCCAGCCGGTCGCCGGTGCGCACGAAGACCGGCAGGGCTTCGGCCGCGGCCCGCTCCAGCTCGCGCTGGTCGCGGGCGGCGGCGGCCAGGTGCAGCCGGGCGTGGGCGGCCACGCCCGGCGCGCCGACGGCCTCCGCCTCGGCCACCGCCCGGGTGAGCGCCGCACGGGCCTCGGCCGCGCTGCCCATGGTCAGGTGCACCTCGCCCAGGCGCTGCAGCAGTTCGGGGCGGCCCGCGTCGCCGGGCTCGGTCAGCTCCGAGGCCCGCTGGAGCAGCGCCAGCGCCCGGGGCAGGTCGACCCGGCCCAGCGCGCCGGTGCCGGCCCGGACCAGGTGCCGCACCGCCCGGCGGCGCAGCGTCGCGGTCGCCTGGTCGAGTCGCCCGACCGCGCTCAGGTAGCGGTGCGCCTGCTCCAGGTGGGTGCCGACCAGGGCATCGGGCCGTCCGGTGGCCAGCAGGAACTCGGCGTAGCACTGGTGCAGTTCGCCGCGCCGCAGCTTGGTCAGCCCCTCGTAGGCGACCCGTTGGGTGATGCCGTTGACGAAGCAGTGGACCGACCCCGCGGTACGGCGGACCGGCTGGACCAGCCCGCGCCGGGTGAGGGTGCGCAGCACGGCGGTGCGTTCGGCCTCGTCGCCCTCGGTCAGCTCGGCCAGGTCCGCGGCGTCGAACTCGCGCCCCACCACGGCCGCGTGGCGCAGCGTGCGCCGCTCGGCCTCGGCCAGCCGGTCGATCCGGGCCGCCAGCAGCGCCTGCAGGGTGGGCGGCAGCTGCTGCACCGAGCCGGTCTCCTCGACGGTGGCCGCCAGTTGCTCCAGGTAGAGCGGGTTGCCGTCGGCCTGGGCGACGATCTGCTCGGTGGCGGCGCCGTCGTGCAGCGCGAGGTCGACCAGGTGGGCGGCCAGCACCGCCGAATCGGCCGCGGACAGGCCGGTGAGGGTCACGGTGCTGGTGTTGGCCAGGCCGCTGCCCCAGCCGGGGCAGGTGTCGACCAGCTCGGGACGGGCCAGGCAGAGCAGCAGGATCGGCAGCCCGCGCACCTCGTCGACCAGGCGCTCCAGCAGGTCGATCAGCGGCGGCTCGGCGTGCTGCAGGTCGTCCAGGACCAGCACGACCGGGTGGGCGCGGCTGCGCTCGGTCAGCACCTGGGCGATCGCCGCGCAGGTGGCGTCGACCGACGGGGCCGGGGCGCCGTCCAGCAGCAGCCCGCCGCGCAGCAGGGCGACCGCCGCGGTGGTCCGCTCGTCCGCGGCCGGCTCGGCGACCAGCGGTTCCAGGCAGCCGGCCAGCGCCTGCAGCGGACCCTCGGTCCCGCCCGCCCGGCAGCGCCCGGTGCCGACCGGACCGGTGCCCGGGGCGGTGCGGCGCAGCCACTCCTCCACCAGCCGGGACTTGCCGATGCCCGCCTCGCCGAGCAGCGTCAGCACGTGCACGTCGCAGCCCTCCGCCACCCTGCGCCAGGCCAGGTCGAGTTCGTTCAGGTACCGGTCGCGCCCCAGGAACGGCACGTCGAAGCGGCGCGCCCGCTCCGGGTCGGGGGCGCTCATCCCCAGCAGTCGCCCGGCCTCGACCTGGTGGGCCACGCCTTTGAGGTGCAGCGCGCCGACCCGCTCGACGGCGGGTCCGGGCCCGGCCGCGCGCCAGGTCCGGTCGCTGAGCAGCACCGCGCCCGGTTCGGCCGCCGCCTGCAACCGGGCGGCGATGTTGACGACTTCGCCGGAGACCAGCGCCTGCCGGCGGGCCGGGTCGACGGTGGTGACCGCTTCGCCGGTGTGCACCCCGATCCGGATCCGCAGCCGGACACGGTGCTCGCGTTCCAGCTCCGTGTTGAGCCCCTCCAGCGCGGCGGGCAGCTCCAGTGCGGCGGCCAGCGCCCGGTGGGCGTCGTCCTCCCGGGTCGCGGTGAGGCCGAAGACGGCCATCACGGCGTCCCCGATGAACTTCTCCACGATCCCGCCGTGCGCCTCGATCCGCTCGCGCATCAGCGCGTAGTAGCGCAGCAGGATGGTGCGCAGCAGCTCGACGTCGAGCAGTCCGGACAGCTGGGTGGAGTCGACCAGATCGCAGAAGAGCACGGTGACCACCCGGCGCTCCTCGGCCGCCTGCGCGCCGTCGACCGGGAGGCCGCAGTGGGCGCAGAACCTCGCCCCCGCGGGCAGGTCCACACCGCAGGACGTGCAGCCGCCCGGCTGGATGGTCATCTGTCAGACCGTCAGATCGCCGATGCACCAAGGCATTTCGCCAAACTCCTCGTCCAGTGCGTGCAGTACGACGTCGGGTTCGGTCGGCTCGTCGGCGGCCTCGGCAGCCCCCACGACCCCCGCGACCCCGGCGGCCCCCGCAGCCGGCGCGCTCCGCGCGGGAGCAGCACGGTCGTCGAGCGGCGAACCTGCGGGTGTGGACCCAGCAGGCGTCGGCCCGGCGGGTGTCGGTCCAGCAGGCGTCGGCCCAGCAGGTGTCGGCCCCGCGGGTGTCGGCCCCGCGGGTGTCGGTTCGGTCACCTCGATCAGGCCCCTTCGCTGACGCCGGGCGGGCTCCCGGTAGGGTTCGAGGCTAGGGCGGAGCGCCTGGCCCCCGGTTTGCGTCCGGTATGCCGCCGGCGTCCGCCCAGCGGTCAACTCTGCGCATACCGAGGCCAAACCGCGCGCTCCTAGCCTCCCCGCCGTACCGCGCACGCCAGGACGGCGACCGCCCGTGACCTCCGGAGGTATCAGTGATCGGCACCCGGCTGGACGACGTCGACGCGCCGCGGATGATCAGGACCGAGCGCGGCTGGTGGTTCATCGGCAACGGCACCTGGACCCTGCTGAAACCCGAACACGTCCTTCCCGACGGTTCGTTGCGCGCGGACATCGACACATTCCTGCGCGACGAGGGCGCCTTCCGCGAACGCACCACCAAGTCCTTCTCGCTCACCGTGCTCACCAGCACCGCCTGCAACCTCGGCTGCGGCTACTGCTTCCAGAACACCGGCCAGGACCCTGAAGGCGGCCACCGGCCACCGCGGATCGAGCGGCAACTGCTGGACACCCGCACGATCGACCGGATCGTCGGCTTCACCGCCCCGCGGATGGCGGACGCCGGCCTCGAACGCCTCTTCCTGCTGCTGTTCGGCGGCGAGCCGCTGCTCAACCCGGCCGGGTGCCTGGAGCTGCTGCGGCGCTGCCGGTCGATCGGCCTGCACCGGGCGGCGATGACCAGCAACGGCGTGCTGCTGCACCCGCGCCGGGCGGTCCAGCTCCACGACGCCGGGCTGCAGGCGGTGCAGATCACCTTCGACGGCAGCCGGACGGACCACGACGCCACCCGGGTCACCCACACCGGCGGCGGCACCTTCGACCGGATCGTGGCCAACGTGGCGAGCGCCACCGAACGGACCGGCCTGCGCTGGAACTTCCGGGTCAACGTCTCGCACCACAACGCCGACCGGGTCGGGGAGCTCTTCGCCCAGCTGGAGGGCCGCACCGACCCCAGCCGCTGCACCGTCACCTTCGCCTGGGTCGGCGACTCCGGCATCGGCTACCAGAACGACCTGGGCCGCACCGCCTCCGTCGCGGACCGCTTCGTCGAGTGGAGCATCGAGAGCCTGGAGCGCGGCTACCGGGTGGTGCGCCCCTCGATGCACACCACCTGCCAGATCTGCTCGACGCCCGGCGGCGCCCAGGGCGCGGTGGTCAACGCCGACGGGACCCTGTTCAGCAGCTGGCAGTCGGCGGGCAAGCCCGGCATGGAGGTCGGCCACATCGACCACGGCTACCTGGACCCGACGAGCGTGCCCGAACGCTGGGTCAGCTGCGGCTACGAGTACGCCCAGGCCGACACCGGGGTGATGGACCGCTTCCAGGACGAGGTCGACGGCCGGGTCCTGGACTACCTGCTCGCCAGCGGCCGGCTGTGAAGGGGAGGACGGCCGTGGCGGCGCTGCGTGATCACGTGCTCTGGAGCAACCCGGACCTGCGCCGGTCCTTCCTCGGCAACCTCACCTCCAACCTCGGCTCCGCGATCTCCGGCCTGGCCTTCCCGCTGCTGGTGCTGAGCCTGGGCGGCAGCGCGGTCCAGGCGGGCCTGGTGGCCACCGTCTCGCTGGTCACCCGGCTCGGCTTCCGGCTGCCCGCCGGCGCCCTGGTCGACCGCTGGAACCGGCGGGTGGTGATGATGGCCACCGACCTGGTGCGCTGCGCCACGCTGGCGAGCATCCCGCTGGCCGCGCTCTGGTCCACCCCGCAGTACTGGCAGCTGCTGCTGGTCGCCGTGGTGGAGGGGCTGGCCTCCGCGCTGTTCGGACCCGCCAACTCGGTGCTCACCCGCGACGTCGTCAGCGAGGAGCAGCTCTCCCAGGCACTCGGCGCGGACCAGGCGATGCTGAACACGGTCTCGCTGGCCGGGCCCGCGCTCGGCGGCGTGCTGTTCGCCGTGGACCGGATGCTGCCGTTCGCCGTCGACGCCGTCAGCTACGCCGCCTCCGCGCTGCTGATCCTGCGCATCACCGTCCGCCCCGCGGCCGCGCCCGGCGCCGCGGAGCCCACGGAGCCGGCGGAGCGCGGCGCGACCGCGGGCCTGCGCTGGCTCGCGGCCCACCGCGAGCTGCTGGTGGTCCTGTTCTACGCGGCCGTGGTCAACCTGGTCGCAGCCGCCGTCGACGTGGTGGTCATCCTGGAGCTGCGCGAACGCGGCGCCTCCGGCACCGTGATCGGGGCGGTCATCGCCTGCATCGGGGCCGGCGGGATCGTCGGCGCACTGTTCGCGCCGTGGCTGGTGCGGCGGCTGAGCATCCCGGCCATGGTGCTGGCCATCGGCGTGATCTGGACCGCCGAGCTGGCGGTGTTCACGGTGGCGTTCCAGCCGGTGCTGGTCGGGGCGCTGCTCGCCGTGATGATGCTGCTCTCCCCGGCAGCCGGGGTGGCGGTCTTCCAGGCCCTGCTCGGCAAGACGCCGCGGCACCTGGTCGGCCGGGTCAGCGCGGCCACCAGCCTGTTGCTGAACGGCCTGGCCGCGCTCGGCCCGGTGGCGGCCGGCGCGGCGTACCAGGCGATCGGCGGCACCCGGACCTGGCTGGTGCTCGCCCTGCTGACCGGCGCGGCCACCTTGGGCGGCTGGCTGGCCCTGACGGCCACCAGGGCGCGAGCCGTCGCCGACAGCGCCGTTCTCGCCCACGCCGAGGGAGACCGCCCGTGAGCGACACCCGCGCCGCCGACCCACCCGCCCAGCAGCCGGGCCAGCCGGGCCAACCCGCGGATCCGTACCGCTGGCTGGAGAACGCCGACGATCCCGCGGTGCGCGAGTGGACCGAGAAGCAGGAGGCCGCCTATCGCGCCGCGGCCGACGGCTGGCGTTCGCGGGCGGGCGCGCGGGAGCGGCTGCGCGTCCTCCTCGACCGGGTCGGCACGCCCTCGGCGCCGCGGCCGGCCGGCGACCGGCTCTTCCTGGCCCGCTGCCGCCCCGGCGGCGAGCTGCCGGAGCTGGTGGTGGTCGAACCCGACGGCACCGAGCGGGTCCTGGTCGATCCGGCCCTGGTCGACCCGAGCGGCAGCACCACCCTGGAGGAGTTCGAACCCTCCTGGGACGGGCGGCTGCTCAGCTACCAACTGGCCCCCGGCGGCACCGAGAACGCCGTGCTCCTGGTGCTGGACGTCGACTCGGGCCGACTGCTCGACCCGCCGATCGACCGGGTCCGCCGCAGCACGGTCGCCTGGCTGCCCGACAGCAGCGGCTTCTACTACGTGCGCCGGCTGCGCGCCGAGGACCAGTACCACCGGCGGGTCCGGCTGCACCTTCTCGGCACCGATCCCGACACCGACCCGGTGGTGTTCGGTGCGGGCCGGGAGAGCACCCAGCACTACACCGTGCGGATCAGCCCCGACGGACGCCTGCTCGCCGTCAGCGCCGGTGCGGGCACCGCGCGCCGGCGCGACCTCTGGCTCGCCGACCTGACCGGCGCACCGCCCGAGGCGCCGCGCTGGCGCCCGGTGCAGCAGGACCTGGACGCCCGCACGGTGCTGCGCCCGCGCCGCGGCCCCCTGTGCCACCTCGTCACCGACCTCGACGCCCCGCGCGGCCGGCTGGTCACCACCACCGCCGACCGGCCCACCCCCGACACCTGGCGGGACCTGATCCCGCAGGACCCGCACGCCGTGCTGGAGGACTTCGCCGTCCTCGACGGCGCCGACCTGGACCGCCCGCTGCTGCTGGTCGTCCGGACCCGGCACGCCGTCTCCGAGGCCACCGTCCACGACCTCGCCGACGGGCGCGAGCTCACCCGCCTGCCGCTCCCGCCCTGCAGCACGGTCGGCCGCCTGCGCGTCGCCGCCCAGGACGCGCACGAGGCCTGGTTCACCTGCACCGGCTTCGCCACCCCGACCACGGTGCTGCGCTACGACGCACGGACGGGCGAGTTGACGCCGTGGCAGGAGCCCTCCGGCGCCGTCGCCGCTCCTTCCGCCGGCACCGCGGGCACCGCGGGCACCGTCACCGTCCAGACCACCTTCACCTCCCGCGACGGCACCCCGGTGCGGATGTTCGTCCTCTCCCCCACCGGCGCCCCCGACCGCCCCCGCCCCACCCTGCTCACCGGCTACGGCGGCTTCGGCCAGTCGCTCACCCCCGTCTACTCCCCCGAGGCCCTCGCCTGGGTCCAGGCCGGCGGTGTCTACGCGGTGGCCAACCTGCGCGGCGGCGGCGAGGAGGGCGAGGAGTGGCACCGCGCCGGAACCCTCGACCGCAAGCAGAACACCTTCGACGACTTCCACGCCGCCGCCGACCACCTGGTCGACGCCGGCTGGACCACCCCCGAGCGCCTCGGCCTCTGGGGCTCCTCCAACGGCGGCCTGCTGGTGGGCGCCGCGCTCACCCAGCGCCCGGCGGGCTGCGCGGCGGCGGCCTGCGTGGCGCCGCTGCTGGACATGGCCCGCTACGAGCTCTCCGGACTCGGGCCCAGCTGGGTCGGCGAGTACGGCAGCGCGGCCGACCCCGGGCAACTCGCCGCCCTGCTCTCCTACTCCCCCTACCACCACGTCCGCCCCGACACCGCCTACCCCGCCGTCCTGCTCGCCGTCTTCGACGGCGACAGCCGGGTCGACCCCCTGCACGCCCGCAAGATGTGCGCGGCCCTGCAACACGCCACCACCAGCGCCCGCCCCGTCCTGCTCCGCCTCGAACGCGGCACCGGCCACGGCGCCCGCTCCACCTCCCGCCTGGCCGACCTCTACGCGGACCTGCTCGCCTTCTTCGCGGAGCAACTGGGGCTGCCGCTGTAGGGGCCGTGCGGTGAGGGTCAGTTGATCACCAGGATTCCCGGTTTCGCAGCGCGGTGACGACCACTCCCCTAGGGTCGACGCTTATGGTTGATCTCTACCCTCCGACGAGTCCCTACGACACTGGCTTCCTCGACGCCGGGGACGGCAACCGCATCTACTACGAGCAGCTCGGCAACCCCGACGGCAAGCCCGCCCTGAACGTCCACGGCGGCCCGGGGTCGGGCGCGCCGCAGCGGCCGACGAGGGCCTGGGACCCCGAGCGCTACCGCCTGATCCGCTTCGACCAGCGCAACTGCGGTCGCAGCACCCCGCACGCCGGCGACCCGGCGGCGGACATGAGTCTGAACACCACGCAGCACCTGATCGACGACATGGAGCGGCTGCGCGAGCACCTCGGCATCGAGAAGTGGCTGCTCTGCGGCGGCTCCTGGGGCTCGACACTCGTGCTGGCCTATGCACAGCAGCACCCCGAGCGAGTCAGCGAGATCGTCGTCTCAGCGGTGATGATCGCCGACCGCTCCGGGGTCGACTGGCTCTACCGGGGCGCCGGGCGGTTCCATCCCGAGGCGTGGGACCGCTTCCGCGACGGCGTTCCCGAGGATGAGCGGGACGGCGACCTGCCGGCGGCGTACGCGCGGCTGATGGAGAACCCTGACCGGGCCGTTCGGGAGAAGGCCGCAGCCACCTGGCTCGCCTGGGAGGACGCGGTCATCTCGACCGAGCCCAACGGCGTGTCCGGCCTGTACAGCGATCGCGAGGTCGACGCGCAGATCGCGTTCGTCCGGATCTGCGCCAACATCCTCGGCAACAACGCATGGCTGGAGGACGGTCAACTGCTGCGCAACGCCCACAAGCTGGCCGGGATCCCCGGGGTGATGGTCCACGGCCGACATGACATGAGCTGCCCGGTCCAGGCGCCGTGGGAGCTGGCGAAGGCGTGGCCGGATTCGCGACTGCACATCATCGAGGACTGCGGGCACGCCGGAAGCCAGGCGATGCACCAGGCGTCCCGGACGGCCATCGAGGAGTTCAAGAACCGGTGACGGCCTGATCGTGCCGCCACCGTCACCCGACCGGACCCACTGGATTCCTCTCCGCTTGACGCATGCCGATATGGGCATATGATCGGTGCTATGGCACGAGCAGCGACGACATCGGACGTCTTCAACGCGATCGCCGAGCCGCAGCGCCGGGAGATCCTGGCGCTGCTGCGGGCGGGCGAGCGGCCGGTGACCGAGCTGGCTCAGGAGCTGGGGATGACCCAGCCGCGGGCGTCCAAACACCTGCGGGTGCTCCGGGAGGTCGGGCTGGTGCGGGACCGCAAGGCGGGCAAGCAGCGCCTCTACGGCCTGGACGCCCGTGGGCTGCGACCGGTCCACGACTGGGCCGGCGGGTTCGAGCGGTTCTGGAACGAGAGCTTCGACCGGCTGGACAGCTACGTGCAGGACCTCAAGCAGACACGGCAGGAGGAATGACCGATGGCAGGGGCAAGCCAGGAAACGCGGGCGGAGCCGGCGACGGCGGACCGGGAGATCGTGGTCTCCCGGGTCGTCGACGCCCCACGGGAGCTGGTGTTCGAGGCGTTCACCGAGGTCCGGCACCTCTCGCAGTGGTGGGGTCCGCAGGGGTTCACCACCACCACGCGGTCCTTCGAGTTCCGCGAGGGCGGGGAGTGGGTCTTCGTGCTGCACGGGCCGGACGGAACCGACTACTCCGAGTGGATCCGCTGGCAGCGGATCGCCCCGCCGGAGCGGATCGTGCTGCTGCACGGTGAGTCCTGCGACGACCCGAACGCCTTCGAGTCGGTCCTGACCTTCGCACCGGACGGCGCGGCGACCCGGATCGAGATGCGCACGCTGTTCCCCACCAAGGAACTGCGCGACGAGGCGGTCGAGAAGTACCACGCCGTCGAGGGCGGTCGGCAGACCCTGGGCAACCTGGCTGCCTACGTCACCGAGACCCTCCGGAAGGGAGCTGAGCGCTGATGGCCGGCAAGGTGTTCTTCAGCGTGTCGATGTCGCTGGACGGGTTCATCGCCCCCGAGTCCCCGTCCGTCGCGAACTTCTTCGCGCCCGAGAAGCAGGACGACCCGCAGGTCCGGCGCTGGATGGCACAGTGGATGGAACTGCAGCAGTGGATCTTCCCGCAGCGGTTCTTCCGGGAGAACCTGCGGCTCGGCGAGGGCGGCGAGGAAGGACTCGACAACGACATCGCGCGGCAGACGTACGAGCGCACCGGCGCGAGCGTCATGGGCAAGCGCATGTTCGACCTCGGCGAGCAGTCGTGGCCGGAGGAGGCGCCCTTCCACACCCCGGTGTTCGTCGTGACGCACACCGAGCGCGACCCGTGGGTGCGGCCCGGCGGCACCACCTTCCACTTCGTCAACGACGGCATCGAGCACGCCCTGGAGCAGGCCCGCGAGGCCGCCGGCGAGCGCGACGTGCGCATCGCCGGCGGCGGCGCGGCGATCCTGGAGCACCTGAACGCCGGCCTGGTCGACGAGTTCTCGATCACCCTGTCACCCGTGCTGTTCGGCTCCGGAACCCGCCTGTTCGAGGGCGTGGACGCGTCCAGGATCGCGCTGGAGCCGATCCGTTCGGAGCCGTCGCCGCGGGTGACACACCTGACCTACGCCGTGCGCCCACGCTGGGCCGTGTCTCACAATTCCCGCCAGGCGCGCGAATTGTGAGACACGGCCCAGCACGCCTGCCCGGCGGATCCTGCCGGAGATGTGCCTGCCGTGCTGCACCGGGGCGGTCACCCGGGTGCTTCGCCGAGCCGGTCGCGCCGGGCGATCAGGTAGGCGTGTTCCGCCTGGTTGTCGGTGAGCCGGGCTGCGGCCTCGAAGGCCTGCCGGGCCTCGCCTCCCCGCCCGAGGCGGGCGAGGAGGTCGCCGCGGATCGCGTGGAACAGGTGGGAGGTGCCGTGGTCCAGGTCGTCCACCAGCCGCAGTGCCGCCGCGGGACCCTCGACCTCGGCGAGGGCGACCGCGCGGTTGAGGGCGACCATCGGACCGGGGTCGAGCCGCGCGAGGTGGTCGTAGAGCGCGAGGATCTGCGTCCAGTCGGTGACCGGGTCGGTGTGCACGGCGTTGATCGCGGCGAGCAACTGGTAGCGGCCGGGCCGGTTTCGGCGCAGGCAGGCGCGGACGATCGCCCTGCCCTCGGCGATCAGGCCGGCGTCCCACCGCGAGCGGTCCTGGTCGGCGAGCCGCACCAGAGCGCCGTCGGCGTCGGTGCGCGCGGGGCGACGCGCCTCGGTCAGCAGCATCAGCCCGAGCAGTCCCGCGGCCTCCGGCTCGTCCGGCATCAGCTCGACCAGCAGCCGGGCGAGCCGGATCGCTTCGATGCACAGGTCGCCGCGGGCGAGCTCTGCGCCGGAGGTGGCGACGTAGCCCTCGTTGAAGATCAGGTAGAGCACCGCGAGCACCGCGTCGAGCCGTTCGGGCAGGTCGGCCTCGTACGGCACCCGGTAGGGGATGTGCGCGTCGCGGATCTTCGCCTTCGCCCGCACGAGCCGCTGCGCCATCGTGGCTTCGGACACGAAGAAGGCGCGGGCGGTCTCGGCCGTGGTGAGCCCGCCGAGCAGCCGCAGGGTGAGCGCCACCTGGGCGGGGCGGGCCAGCGCGGGGTGGCAGCAGGTGAACACGAGCCGCAGCCGGTCGTCGGGCACGGCGCCCCCTTCGACGGGTTCGGCCGCCGGGGTGCCGATACGTGCGGCCTCGGCGTACTTGTGCGCGCGAACGGCTTCGCGGCGCAGGTGGTCGATGGCCCGGTTGCGGGCGGTGGTGATGATCCAGCCGGCCGGGCTGGGCGGGGCGCCGTCGACCGGCCACTTGAGCAGCGCGGTCGCGAAGGCGTCGGCCACCGCGTCCTCGGCCAGGTCGATGTCGCCGAGCCCGCGCACGAGGACGGAGACGGCTCTGCCGTACTCGGCGCGGAAGACGGCCGCGATCTGTTGGGGCGTCATCGGACTGCGGCTCAAAACGGTTCGACGTCCTGGAACGGGCGGACCTCGATCGGCAGCGTCGTGGCGGCTGCCGCCTTGCGGCCCCAGGAGAGCGCCGCGTCCAGATCGGGCGCGGTGATCACCCAGATGCCGCCGATGCACTCCTTGCCCTCGACGTACGGACCATCGGTCATCATGCCGTCGGCCCGCACCACCGTGGCGGTGCCGGGCGCGTGCAGGCCGCCGGTGAACACCCACGAGCCGCTCTCGCGCAGCTCCTCGTTCAGCCGGTGCAGGTCGGCGGTGATCCGGGCCATGGTCTCGGCGTCGGGCGCCGGGCCGTCCGGCTGGTAGATCGAGAGCAGGTACTGCGGCATGGTCCCTCCCTTATCGGCGGGTGTAGCGGGCGATGATCACGCCCGTGGTGGTGGGGACGGAGTCGGTGAGCTCGAACTCGGTCAGCGGCGCGGGGCCCTCGAACAGGCGCGTGCCGCCGCCCAGGGTCAGCGGGTGGATCAGCAGCTGGTAGTGGTCGATCAGGCCGGCGGCGTGCAGGGCGTGGACCAGCGAGGCGCTGCCGATGATCGACAGGTCGTTGCCGGGCCGGGTTTTGAGGTCGGCCACCGTCTCGGCGGCCTCCCCGCTCAGCAGGATCGAGTTCTGCCAGGCGTCGGCGTCCTCGAGGGTCCGGGACACGACGTACTTCGTGGCGGCGTTCATGTGCGCGGTGAACGGGTTGCCGTCGGTCGCGCCCGCCCACACGGTGATGAAGTCCTGCCAGGTCCGGTGGCCGAAGAGCATGTCGCCGGGCCTGGCCATGCTCTGGCTCATCTCCCGGCCCATGACCTGGTCGTTGTACGGCCCGCCCCAGCCCCCGTGGGCGAATCCGCCGCGGGTGTCCTCATCCGCGCGTCCGAGGCCCTGGACCACCCCATCGAGGGTGACCGACATCGTGGCCGTGACAGACCGCATGACCTGCTCCTTCCATCCGCGGACCGCTCCTGTGCGGCTCGACTCACCCTCTGGACGAACAGCCCTCGGCGAAATCGACACCAGCCACGACACCAGATTCGCGGTTGCCGCGGCGGAAGCGGCGCAAGCGGCACGGACGCTGCGGCAGGCGCGCCGCGGCTGCCGGGTCAGGCGCGCGCGCCGTCCAGGACCAGGTCGACCAGGCGCGGCACCAGGGTCGCCTCCAGCGGTTCACCGGTGAGCAGGACCCGGGCGAGCAGGGGGCCCGCGATGGCTTCCACCAGGAGGTGGGGGTCGGTGTCGGCCGGCAGCTCTGCTCGGTCGATGCCGCGCCGGACGAGGGTTTCGGCGCGTTCCAGGCGGGCCTGCCAGTAGGAGCGCCGCCCCTCCTCCAGGTCGCTCTCGCCGCGCACCGTGCCGAGGTGCAGCAGTGCGCTGCCGGCCGGCGTCGCCAGGTACCGGGCCAGCGCTGCGAACAGCAGCGACAGGTCGGTGCGCACGTCGCCCGTGTCCGGTGCCGGGAGCGCGGTGTCCGAGTGGGTGGCCAGCGCGTCGAAGATGAGGTTCTCGCGGGTCCTCCAGCGCCGGTAGACGGAGGTCTCGTGGACGCCGGCCGCGCGGGCGACGGCGGCCACCGTGGTCGCGGCCAGGCCCTGCGTGGTGAGCAGGTCGACAGTGGCGGCCAGGACGGCCTGCCGCATCCGTTCACCGCGGCGCCGCAGCGGCGGTGCCTCTCTGTCGTCCGTCACACCATCGAGCCTAACGCAAGCTCTCTTGCGATACGAAACCCACGGACGTACGTTGGAAAGCAAGACGACTTGCGATAAGACGCAGGCCGCCGAGACGAACGGACGGACCCGCCATGGACCTCATGCGCGCCGCGCGGCTGCACCTCCCCTCCCACACCCTGGCGATCGAGGACGTGCCCAGGCCCGTGCCCGGCGCCGGGCAGGTGCTGGTGAAGGTCGAGGCAGCGGGCGTGTGCCTGTCCGACGTCCACCTGATCGACGGCACCCTCACGCCGACCTACCCGCCGGGCGACTCCGTCACCCTCGGACACGAGGTCGCCGGGACCATCGCCGAACTCGGACCGGACGTGACCGGCTGGACGGCCGGGCAGCGGGTCGTGCTGCAGGCGGGCGAGGCGCGCGACGGCCGTCTCCTGACGCGAGGTGTCGACTACGACGGCGGCTGGGCCGAGTACACGCTGGCCGGCATCGGGACACTGTTCGCGCTGCCCGACGCGATCCCGTTCGAGCAGGCCGCGATCATCCCGGACGCGGTCTCCACCCCCTGGGGAGCCATCACCACCACCGCCGGGGTCCGCCCGGCGCAGGCCGTGGGCGTGTGGGGCGTCGGCGGGCTCGGCGCCCACGCCGTCCAGCTGCTGCGCGCCGTCGGGGCCTGCCCGATCGTCGCGGTCGACCCGGCACCGGCCGCCCGCCGGCGGGCCCTGGAGTTCGGCGCCGACCTGGCCCTGGACCCCGCCGACCCCCGGCTGCGCGAGCAGGTCCTGGCCGCCACCGGCAACCGGGCGCTGGAGGCCGCGTTCGACTTCGCCGGCGTCGCGGCCGTCCGCGAACAGGCCCTGACCGTCCTCGCCCCCAAGGGGCGCCTGGTCCTGGTCGGACTGACCGACAAGCCACTGACCGTCACCGACGGCACCCGCTTCAGCTACCTGCAGCACCAGATCCTCGGCCACTACGGCTCCGAGGACAACGCCGTCCCGCAGCTGATCGCCCTGGCCGAAGGCGGCCGGCTGGACTTCTCACGCTCCATCACCGACGTGCTGCCGCTGGCCGACGCCGCCGAGGCCGTCCGGCGCCTGCACACCAAGGAAGGCGACCCGATCCGCCTGATCCTGCGCCCCTGACCACCTGCCCACCCGCGCGGGCACGGGAAGCCGCTGCTCACCCGCCCGCCTCCGGTAGCGGCATCCGCACCCTGACCGCACGATGCGGACGCCGATGGGGCGGTTCGGCACGCTGGAGGAGGCTGCCGGGGCGATCGCCTTCCTCGCCGGGGATGATTCGGGCTTCATCACCGGAGCCGCACTGCCGCTCGACGGCGGCATCTCGCAGGCGTTCACCGTCCCGGAGTGACCGGAACGAGCGCAGTGACCGGTGGCGATCCCCTCGTGAGGGCTCCAAGGCTCCTGACGCGCCACCGGCGTACGGTGGCCGGTCGAGCCGTTTCCGGGGATGGTGGAAAGGGCACCCAGGGGCGGACGGAGGTGAGCGACGATGACCGAGGAAGCGATCGAAGCGCCTCGGATCGTGGTCGGTGTCGACGGTTCGGACTCGTCCAAGGCCGCACTGCGGTGGGCCGTGCGGCAGGCGGAGCTGACCGGCAGCGCGGTCGAGGCGCTGACCTCCTGGGAGCTGCCCAAGACCTACGGCTGGCCCTCCCTCTCGGCCGAGGTCCCCGACTACGAGAAGGACGCGGGCCAAGCCCTCGCCGAGACCATCCGCACAGCGGTGGGTACCGGTCATCCGGTTGAGATCCGCCCGCTGGTGGTGCGCGGCCACGCCGCGGCCGCACTGCTGGACGCCGCCCACGGGGCGACGCTCCTGGTCGTCGGCAACCGCGGGCACGGCGGCTTCGCCGAGGCGCTGCTCGGGTCGGTGAGCCAGCAGTGCGTCCAGCACGCCAGCTGCCCGGTGGTGGTGGTCCGCGGTCCGGGGAGCTGACGGATCCCGGTCCGCCGCGCCGCGCGCTGGCGCCCCCAGGGTCCAGCGGGCCGCGTCCTGGGCCGGTCGCCCCGACCCGCACGGTTCGGTGGAGTGCCGGCTACCGGGCGGAGCATGCGACGCGGATCGCGCCGGTCCGCACCGGGACGGCTTCGTAGCAGCGTTCCAGCAGGACGCCTCGCCAGCGCAGTGCGCTTTCCGGGACGGCGAGCCGCAGCGTGGGGAGGCGTTCGAACAGCGAGGTCAGAGCAGTGGCCACTTCCATCCGGGCCAGCTGCGCTCCGGGGCAGTAGTGGGCGCCGCGGCCGAACGCGAGGTGGGCACGTCGGCCGTGTCCGCGGCCGGCGAGGGCGTCCGGGACGGGAAAGACCCGGGGGTCGCGGTTGGCGGCGGCCAGGCCGACCAGGACGACCGAGCCCTGCGGGATCGTGGTCGCGCCGATCGTGACGGACTCGGTGGCGAAGCGCCAGGCGGCGAAGGCGAACGGGCTGGTGAGGCGCAGGATCTCCTCGACGAGACGGCTCGCGTCCGGCTCGTGCGCCAAAGCGCCGAGCGGATCGGTGGTGCGCATCAGCTCGATCGCCCCGGCGGTGATCGCGGTGGTGGTCGAGGCGATGCCGCCCGAGAAGACGCCCCAGGCGACGGACGCCAGCTCCTGCGGGGACAGGTCGCCGCGGTCACAGCTCCGCAGGAGCCGGGTGAGCAGGTCATCGCCCGGTTCCCGCCGTTTGGCCCCGATGATGCGTGCCCAGAGCCGGAACAGCTCCTCGCGGTCCCGGTGCACGGCCGGCAGGTCGGGGTCGCGGGCGGTGACCATGGAGATCGTCAGCTCGGTCAGCCGGGGGACGTGCCCGGCTCCGACGCCGAGGATCTGCGCCGTCACGCGGGCGGGCAGCGGCCGGGCGTAGTCGGCCACCAGATCGGCGGTGTCCGCCTCGGCCAGCTCGTCCAGCAGTTCCGCGCAGACCCGGTCGACGAGTGGCCGCCAGCGCAGCGTGGCGCTGCGTGAAAGCAGCGGCCCCAGGACGGCGCGCAGGCGTGCGTGGTCAGGGCCGTCGCTGTTGAGCAGGTGGCGGCCCTCGACGGCGAAGATGTCGTCGGGGTAGCGCCTGCCGCCGAAGCCCTGGTCGGCCGTGGGCAGTCGGCGCATGTCATGGGCCAACCGTGGTTCCGTCAGGGCCTGCTGCGCCTCGGCGTGGCCGGTGACCAGCCATGCCACGAGTCCGCCGGGAACGACGACTTGTTGGACCCGGGCCTGCTCACGCAGCGCCCGGTAGTCGCGGTGTGCGTCCCAGCGTTCGGGTTCGCCGGTGACCAGCTGGGCGTGGGGGCAGGCCGAGGTGGCGAAGGCGCCTCCCGGCGGCTGTTGTTGGGACACGAGGGCTCCATCGCGGTGGCAGGGAGAGCGGTCGTTTCGTGTTCCCACCCTGTCCCCCGCGGTGTCGGGCGACGCCGTGCGGTAGCCCCCTCGGCCCAGACGGGCCGCTCGAACGGGTGAGGCGGCGTGCCGCCCGGGGATCACCGGGCGCCCGACCCCGGATGATCACTGGTCGGTGGCTTTTCGGTGACGAGGCGTTCGGGAGGCGAGCGTGCGGGTGAGAGGCTCGGTCGCGCTGGTCACCGGTGCGAATCGGGGGCTCGGGCGGGCGTTCGTCCGTGCACTGTTGGAGCGTGGCGCGCGGACCGTCTACTGCGCTGCGCGTGATCCTCGCGGGGTCGGTGAATCCGGTGGCGTTCCGGTCCGGCTCGACATCACCGTGCCCGAGCACGTGGCGGCGGCAGCGGCCACGTGCTCCGACGTGACGTTGTTGATCAACAACGCCGGTGTGCTGATGAGCAGTCCGTTCCTGGCGGTCGACCGTAACGGAGCCGCCGAGACGGAGATGGGGGTGAACTACTTCGGCACGCTGTCCATGTGCCGGGCCTTCGCCCCCGTTCTCGGGCGCAACAGCGGAGGAGCGCTGGTCAACGTGCTGTCCGCGGCCAGCTGGATCACCTTGCCGAGCATGGGCTCGTACTGCGCGTCCAAGGCAGCCGCCTGGGCGCTGACCAACGGCGCCCGCGTCGAGCTGCGCGCTCAGGGCACGCTGGTGGTCGCGGTTCATTCCGGGTTCATCGACACGGAGATGGCCGCCGCGGTGGGCGGATTCAAGATCGGTCCCGAGACGGTGGCCGCCCGGGCGCTGGATGCCGTGGAGGAGGGCCGGGAGGAGGTCCTGGCCGATGAGCGCACCCGGCGGATCAAGGCTGCCCTGCCGAACGACCTGGAGCTGATCTACCCGGACGTGCAGGAGCGGTGGGACCGACGGGAGCGCCCCCTCAGCGAGGGGTGAGCGCGAGGGGGAGGTCGTTCAGGCCGCGGACGGCGGCGGTGATGTCCTTGTGGGACGGGTCCCCGGCCAGCTCCAGGTGGCGGGTGCGGGCCAGCAGGTGTCCCAGGGCGAGGCCGGCCTCCAGGCGGGCCAGTGGTGCGCCGAGGCAGAAGTGGATGCCCGCTCCGAACGACAGGTGCGGGTTGGGCGCGCGTTGCAGGTCGAGTCGCTCGGGCCGGGCGAAGGCGCGCGGATCGCGGTTGGCGGATCCGATGAGCAGCGCGACGGGGGTGCCCGGCGACAGGGCGGTGCCGGCCACGGCGGTCTCCTGCTGGACGGTGCGGAAGGTGATCTGGATCGGCGAGTCGTAGCGCAGGAGTTCGTCCATGGCGGCGGGGTCGAGCAGGCCGTCGGTGGTACGGGCGCGGGCTGCTTCGAGTTGGGCGGGGTGCCGCAGCAGGGCGAGGGCGCCGTTGGCGATGATGTTGGCGGTGGTCTCGTAACCGGCCATCAGCAGCAGCGCGCACATGGGGATCAGGCCGCGCGGGGTGAGGGTCGGGCCCGAGTCGGCATGGGAGATCAACCGGCTGAGCAGGTCGGGGCCGGGGTGTCGGCGCCGGTGGGTGATCTGCTCACGCAGGTAGGCGACGAAGACGGCGGCGGCCTGTCGGGCGGCGGCGAGGTCGGGCCCGCTGATGGAGTAGGGCGGATCGAGCAGCCGGCCGATCGGCGGGGTCTGGGCCCGGATCCAGGGCTGGTCCTGCTCGGGCAGGTCGAAGAGGCTGCAGATGACGCGCAGCGACAGCGGGTAGGCGAACTCGCCGAGCAGGTCGACGTGTTGCTTCTGCAGCGCGGTGTCGAGCAGGTCGTCGACGAATCCGCTGATGCGGGGTGCGAGCGCGCTGATCGTCCGGGGGCCGAAGAACTGGGCGGCCACCCGGCGCAGCGGACCGTGCTCGGGCGGATCGAGGCCCAGGAAGGAGAAGATCCGGTTGGGTGCGGTGGTCGGCCCGTGGCCCAGGCGGGTGTCG
The DNA here is from genome assembly GCF_036226465.1 of Kitasatospora sp. NBC_01250. Lineage (NCBI taxonomy): Bacteria > Bacillati > Actinomycetota > Actinomycetes > Kitasatosporales > Streptomycetaceae > Kitasatospora > Kitasatospora sp. NBC_01250. Next base: position 374,731 of record NZ_CP108476.1, read on the forward strand.
CGCAGTGCGGCGGAGACGTCGCGGTGGCGGGTGACCACGGTCAGGCCGTGCGGGCCCTGGCACAGTGGCGCCGACTCCCTGGCCAGGGCGTAGCGGCTGTAGGGGTCGGCGTGCAGGGCGGGGTCGAAGGGGTCGAAGTACCGCTCCCGGCCGGTGGGGAGGCTCTGGATGGTCTGGGTCATGGGCGGGTGTGTCCCCTGGTTCGAGTCGTCGTCCGGGCCCGTGGCCGGGTGGGGTGACTACTGGCGCGGGCCGGTGCGGGCGGAGACGGCCCTCGGGTCGTGTCCGCCCGCACCGGCCCGCGCCTTCGCGGTGCTGCCAGATTTCCGGTCAGGGTCAGAGCTTGGAGAAGGTGACGACCGAGGTCTGCGACTTGCTGCTCTCGCCGGCCTGGGTTCCGCAGCCGGTGCCGCTGGAGGTCCCGGTGATGGTCGAGGCGTAGCCGGCGAACTTGGTGCTGCCGACGTCCGTGGTGCCGCTGATCGTCACGGCGCCGGTGCCGTCGGCGTCGAGTTCGTCGAACTTGGTGTAGGTGCCCGTGGTCCTGGTGCCGTCGGACCAGTCGACCTCGACGGTGTAGCTGCCCGATGTCTCGTCGCCCGTGCACTCGGCTGCGGCGATCGAGCCGCTGAACTTGGTCGTGCCGCGGGCGAGGAGCTTGCCGCCGACGTCGAGGCAGGTGATGGTCCCGGTGCCGCGGTACGTCTCGGACTGCGGGTTGTCGGTACTGCCCGGGTCAAGGGGCTGGGCGAAGGAGTCGGTGGAGGTGGAGCTGCAGGTGGCGACGAGGGTCGCGGCGGAGGCGGTGGTGGGGGCCGCGAGCGCCAGTCCACCGGTGAGCAGACCGGCCGCGCTGGCAGCGGCGAGCAGCCGGGACACGCGGGCCGCGGACTTGGGGGCGAGCAGGAGCATGGGGTCCGTCCGTTTCGGGAGGTCGCGCTGGGGACAGCGCCGTTGCCGGTACGCATTGATTCGACTACGCACCGTTCTGTCCTCAGTAGATCGGTGCACTCCCGCCCTCGGCAACCGTGAAGGCCCGAACGGACCCTGTGCGGGTGCCGCCGGCCCGAGCAGTCCCGGTCAGGGGCCGAGCGTGACGGGCAGGGTGGTCCAACCGCGCATGGTGATGCGGTGGTTGCTCTGGGGCGGGCCGGCCGCCCGCAGCCCCGGGAAGCGGCGGAACAGGGCCGGCAGGATGACCCGTGCCTCCATCCTGGCCAGCACGGCGCCCAGACAGTAGTGGGCGCCGCCGCCGAAGGAGAGCAGTTGGCCGGTGTCGCGCCGCAGGTCGAAGGCGTCGGGTTCGGGGAAGCGCTCCGGGTCGCGGTGAGCGGCCGCGAGCAGCACCAGGACCTCCTGACCGGCCTTCACCGGCAGGTCGCCGACGGCGGTGTCCCGGCGGGCGATCCGGGTGAACAACTGCACCGGCGGGTCGTGGCGCAGGGTCTCCTCCACCGCGGCAGCGGCGGCGCGCGGATCCTCGGCGACGGCGGCGGACTGTCCGGGGTCGGCCATCAGGGCGCTGATCGCATGGTCGAGCAGGACGGTCGTGGTCTCGAAGCCCGCGGCCATCGCGAGGGTCAGTGCTGCTTCGGACTCGTCCTGCGTCAGCCGGCCGGCTGCCTGGGCCCGGGCCAGCTGGGAGGCGAGGTCGTCCCCGGGGCGTCGGCGGCGCTCGGCCAGCAGCGCGGAGAGGTAGGGGCGAAGAGCCGCGGCGGCCGTGTCGCAGCGTTCCAGGGCGCGGGTGTCGACGTACGGGTCGAGCAGCGCGAGCAGCGGTTGGACCAACTCGTAGACCCAGCCACTGTCCTGGGCGGGCACGCCGGTGAGAGTGCAGGCGACCGCCAGGGGCAGCGGCAGGGTGAGCAGCGCGTGCAGGTCGACGCAGCGGCCGTCGGCAGCGAGCCGGCCCAGGGCCTCGAGCCGCTGCCCGGTGATACCGCGCACCAGGTGCTCCAACTCATGGAGGCGCTGGGGGGTGAAGGCGGCCGACATGACCTTGCGGACGCGCAGGTGGTCCGACCCGTTGCAGAACAGCATGGCGGCACCGAACAGGCGCATCCCGGCGCTGGAGCGCCAGTGGGGAGTGTGCGCGTCGAACCAGGCCGCGTCCTTCACGGCGAAGGCGGGGTCGCGGGCGATCGAGGCCGCGTCGGCGTAGCGGCTGAACACGTACGTCCCGGTCGCGGTGCGGTGCACGGGGGCGCACTCGCGCAGCTGCGCGTACCAGGGGTAGGGGTCCGTGCGGCCGGTGGGCGAGAACATCCGGCGCAGCAGGCTGTCAGGTCCGAGGCTGGTGCTGGTGGGCACGCGGGTCCCTTCTGGTGCTGGTGCGTGCGGTGTTCCGGAGGGCGGGCGCCCGGGACGGCTCAGTCGACGCGGAAGGCCAGGACGACGTTGTGCCCGCCGAAGCCGATGGAGTTGCTGAGCGCGGCGACCGGACCGAGCGGCAGGTCGCGCGGCTTGTCCCGGACGATGTCGAGGTCCACGGCCTGGTCGAGTTCCTCGATGTTGACGGTGGCGGGCACCGTGCGGTGGTGCAGGGCCAGCACGGTGGCGATGGCCTCCACCGCGCCCGCCGCGCCCAGCAGGTGGCCCGTCATGGACTTGGTGGCGCAGATCGCGAGCCCGGTGGCGAGCGGGCCGAACGCGGCCTTGAGGGCGGCGAGTTCGGCGAGGTCGCCCTTCGGGGTGGCGGTGGCGTGCGCGTTCACGTGCGCGACCTGCGAGGGATCGATGCCACCGGCGGCCAGGGCCTGCGTGACGGCTTCGGCGAGCGACCCGCCGCCCGGGGCCGGCTCGGCCACGTGGTAGCCGTCGCTGGTCAGACCCGCCCCCGCCAGCCGGCCGTAGTGCCGCGCGCCACGGGCGGCGGCGTGCCGGGCCGACTCCAGGACCAGGATGCCCGCGCCCTCGCCCAGCACGAAACCGTCCCGGTCGCGGTCGTAGGGACGTGAGGCCCGCGCGGGATCGTCGTTGCGCCTGGAGAGCGCCATCATGTTGCCGAACGCCGCGATCGGCAGCGGATGCACCGCGGCCTCCGCGCCGCCGGCGATGACCACGTCCGCGCGACCGGCGCGGATCATCTCGAAGCCCTGGGCGATCGCCTCCGCCCCGGACGCGCACGCCGACGTCGGCGCATGCACCCCGGCCCGCGCGCCGAACTCGACCCCCAGGGCCACCGCGGGCCCGTTGGGCATCAGCATCGGCACGGACAGCGGCGACACCTGACGCGGCCCCCGCTCACGCATCAGGTCGTGCGCGGCGAGCAGCGTCGTCACCCCGCCCATGCCGGTGGCCACCGCCACGCCCAGCCGCGCCCCCTCCACCACCGGCGTCCCCGCATCCGCCCACGCCTCCCGGGCGGCGACCAGTGCGAACTGCCCGGAGCGGTCCAGTCGGCGGGCCTCCACCCGCCCCAGCACCTCCCGCGGCTCGACCCTCGCCCGCGCCGCGATCCGCACCGGCAGCGCCGCCGCCCACTCCTCCTCCAGCGCCTGCACCCCGCAGCGGCCCGCCAGCAGCGACTCCCAGGTGTCCGCGACCGAGCCTCCCAGCGGAGTCGTCGCGCCCAAGCCGGTCACCACCACACCAGTTCCAGGCCCGTCCACGCGTCATCCCTTTCCGTCGGCCCACCCGCTGGGCGATGGACTGTGCACTGCGGCACGTCCCCGGTGGACGGCGGACACCGCCCACACCCGCCATCGTGTGCCGCACCGCCAGGCCCTCGCACGTCCGGCGGCGCAATCGGCAGGCACCCGGCTTTCGCTGCGCCGACCAGGCCGGAACCGGCTGCGGCCGGACGAGCCGAATCGGACCACCGGCGACGGCGGCCCGATCGGGAGAGAGCCCGTCGGGGATCGGAAGGCGGGTTCGGCCGCGCCCGCGCGGGACCACCAGCAGCCCGGGCCGCCCCGCCACCCGACGGACCGCGTCCAGGCCGGGCGGCTACCCCCAGTACCCCGTGTGCACCGCTGCGGCCTCCTCGAAGAGGTGCGGCCCGGAGACCTCCACGCTGTTCCCGCCGGCTGCGAAGACCTGGCGGCACGGCAGGTCGAGCACCGGCTCGTCCGGGTCCACTCCCGCGATGGCGTTCAGCTCGGTCGCGGCGAGCGCGTACACGACCCGCCGGATGCCGCTCCAGTAGATCGCGCCGGCACACATCGCGCACGGCTCGGTGCTCGTGTACAGGGTGGCCTCGGTGAGCTGGGCCGGGGCCAGGGCGCGGGAGGCCTGCCGGACCAGGTTGGTCTCCGCGTGGGCGGTGACGTCGTGGTCGGTCAGCACGGTGTTCTCGGCCGTGAGCAGGACGCCCCCGCCGGAGTCGGCGAGCAGGGCGCCGAAGGGATGGTTGCCGTGCGCTCGCGCGGAGGCTGCCAGCTCGATGGCCGTGAGCAGGTGGGCGTGGGGGTGATCGGCCATGACGTGTCTCCTCGGGGCGGTGCGGCCAAGGCCTGCTGACATCACCTGGGCCGGCACATCAGCCTACTGGTGGTTCGCGGAGGCTTCGGGGTGTCCCCGGATCCCGGCGCGGCACCCGCGCACGGTGGTGCAACCGCAGCACGACGGCCCGCCGGGCGGGCCGAACGCAGTCACCGGGAGTGACTGTCCGGGGCCGAGAATGCGAATGGCAGAAATCCGAGGAACGAGACAACGAGAAGAACCTGGCAGGAAAATCCGGGCATGGTGCTAAACATGACAACATGGTCGAACATACCGACCGATCGCGGGTCGTATTCAGAAAGCCACCGACAGCGAGAAACCGACGCAGCGTAGCCACTCAGGTATTCGCGCTGGAACTCGTGGTCGTGGTCCTCCTCGTGCTCGGGGCGATCCTGGCGCAGGTCCTGCAGTCGCGGCGGAGCAGCGATACCGAGGCGAAGAACAGGTCGGTCGCGGTCGCGGAGACCTTCGCGCATTCTCCCGGCCTGCTCGCCGCACTCAAGTCGCCCGATCCCTCGGCGATTCTCCAGCCGATCACCGAGGCCACCCGCAAAGTCGCCGGCGTCGACTTCATCGTCGTCATGAACGACCAGGGAATCCGCTACACGCACCCGATGCCGAGCGAGATCGGCCACCGGTTCGTCGGCACCATCGGCCCCTCCCTGCACGGGCAGATCTACACCGAGAGCGTGCACGGCCCGCTGGGCCACGAAGTCCAGGCGACCGTCCCGGTGACCGCCCCGGACGGATCGATACCCGCCCTGGTGTCGGCCGGGCTCAAGGTCAACAACGTCACCGCCGCCGACAACCGGCAGCTGCCACTGATCCTCGGCACCGGCGCCGTCGCCGTCGTGATCGCCACCACCGGCACCGCGCTGATCGCCCGCAGGCTCAAGCGCCAGACCCACGGCATGGACCCGGGCGAGCTGGCCCGGATGTACGAGCACCACAACGCCGTCCTGCACGCGGTCCGCGAGGGCGTGGTCATCGTCGGACAGGACGGGCAACTGCTGCTGGCCAACGACGAGGCGCGCGAGCTGCTGGGTCTGCCCGCCCGGGCCGAGGGCCGGCACCTGGGCGACATCGAGGGCCTCACCCCCGAGACCACCGACCTGCTGCTGTCGGGCCGGACGGTCACCGACGAACTGCTCCACGTCGGCAGCCGGCTCGTCGCGGTCAACCAGCGGCCGACCGCCCCGCACAGCCGCGCCATGGGCACGGTCGCCACTCTTCGCGACTCCACCGAGCTGCTCGCGCTCTCCGGCAAGGCCGAGGTGGCCGGCCAGCGCCTCGCCCTGCTGTACGAGGCGGGTGTCGGCATCGGGACCACGCTCGACGTCGAGCGCACCGCCGAGGAGCTGGCCCGGGTCGCGGTGCCCGGCTTCGCGGACTTCGTCACCGTCGACCTCGCCGACCCGGTGCTGCAGGGCGAGGAGCCCACCGGCGGCGCCGTCAACCTGCGCCGCACCGCTGTCCACGGCATCCGCGACGACCACCCGTTCTACCCCTGCGGCCGACTGACCGCCTTCATCCCGTCCACCCCGATGGCCCGCGGCTTCGACAGCGGCCGCTCGCAGGTCGTCCCCGATCTGCGGGTCGCGCCCGGCTGGCAGGCCCAGGACCCCGAGTGGACCGGGCACATCCTCGACTACGGCGTCCACACGCTGGTCACCATCCCGCTGAAGGCCCGCGGCATCATCCTGGGCGTCGTCAACTTCTGGCGGTCGCAGAAGCCCGAGCCGTTCGACGAGGACGACCGCTCGCTGGCCGAGGAGCTGGTCGCGCGGGCCGCCGTCAGCATCGACAACGCCCGCCGCTACACCCGCGAGCACGCCATGGCCGTGACCCTGCAGCGCAGCCTGCTGCCGCGCGCCCTGCCCGACCAGAGCGCGCTGGAGGTCGCCCACCGCTACCTGCCGGCGCAGTCCGGCGTCAGCGGCGACTGGTTCGACGTGATCCCGCTGCCCGGCAGCCGGGTCGCCCTGGTGGTGGGCGACGTGGTCGGCCACGGGCTGCACGCCGCCGCCACCATGGGCCGGCTGCGCACCGCCGTCCACAACTTCTCCGCGCTCGACGTGCCGCCCGACGAGGTGCTCGGCCACCTCGACGAGCTGGTCAACCGGATCGACCAGGAGGAGAGCGACAGCGGTACCGGCATCGGCGTCACCGGCGCCACCTGCCTGTACGCGATCTACGACCCGACCTCCCGGCTCTGCACCATCGCGACCGCCGGCCACCCGCCGCCCGCGCTGGTCGATCCCGACGGCAGGGTCGTCTTCCCGGACCTGCCGACCGGCCCGCCGCTCGGCGCGGGCGGGATGCCGTACGAGACGACCCAGGTGCAGCTGGCCGAGGGCACCCAGATCGTGCTCTACACCGACGGCCTGATCGAGGAGCGCACCCGGGACTTCGACGTCGGCATGGACCTGCTCCGCGCGGCGCTGTCGCAGCGCGGCCGGGAGCCGGAGGAGCACTGCCGGGCAGTGCTGGAGGCGTTGCTGCCGGAGCGCCCGCAGGACGACGTGGCACTGCTGATCGCCAGGACCAGGGTGCTCGGCCCCGACCGGGTCGCCGAGCGCGACGTGCCGGGCGACCCGGCCGCCGTCGCCGACATCCGGGCGTGGAGCGCGGCGACGCTGGACGCATGGGGCCTGGGCGAGCTGTCGTTCGCCACCGAGCTCGCCCTGAGCGAACTGGTCACCAACGCCATCCGCTACGGCTCGGCCCCGGTGCGGGTCAGGCTGCTGCGCGACCGCAGCCTGATCCTGGAGGTCTCCGACGGCAGCAACACCTCGCCGCACCTGACCTACGCGGCGAGCACCGACGAGGGCGGCCGCGGGCTGTTCCTGGTGGCCCAGCTCACCGAGCACTGGGGCACCCGCTACACGCCGCACGGCAAGGTCATCTGGGCCGAGCAGGCCTTCCCCGCCTCCGCCCGCACCCTGACCCCGCAACGTCACGAGGCCCCGCACGCCGTCCCGCTGCCCTCGCCGTGAGGCGGGCGTGTCCACCTGTAGCCCTCGGCGCTGCCGATCGCGCGGCAGCAGTGGAGCGACGCGGCCGGTTCCCGGTGCTCCCGGGGCCGGCCTGGATACCCGCGCGGTCGGCCCCCGGTCCAGCGCGACCACTGCCAGCAGCAGGCCGGCGCCTTCCGTCAGCGGACGACCCGTTCCAGCGGCACCGGCTGATCGCGCCGTGCACGGACGTCGCCTCCGGCGGGGTGGTACCGGGCGCGCGGTGCGCCCGGCGGGTGGTGGTCAGCTGGTGACGTTGACGGCGTTCCAGGCGGCGGCGACGGTGGCGACCGTGTCGCTGCCCGGGCCGAAGAGATCGGCGGCCGCCTGGAGGGTGGCTGCACGAGCGGCGGAGTAGTCGGTGGTGGTGGTCATCCTTCTTGTCGGCGTCGGCGGGCTGCAGGCTCTCGCGCGGGTCCAGGTTCAGTGACGTGGCCAGGGTGGCGCCGTCCTCGACCTCGACCTCGATCATCCGTCGGTCCTTCGCTGGAGACTCCGGGGAGGCCCGGTCGGGTCCCGGCCGGTGAGATGGGCGCGGGCGTGGGCGCGGAAGGCCGCCACCAGGGGGTTGCGGTCGCGGGCCCGGGTGGCGAGCACGACGCGGCTGGGCTCGACGCCCTCCAGTGGGATGGCGGTGAGGTCCGGGCGCACGGGGCCGGCGGCGACGGTGATGAACACGGCCTGCCCGGTGGCGGCGAGTTCGATCAGGTCCTCGGTGGTTTCGGCGAGGGGGCCGTCCGGGGCCGGGCGTCCGTCGGGTCTGGGGTCGATGCGCCAGAAGGCGCTCACCATCGGGTCGCAACCGCGCACCTTGGGCAGGGGTTCGTCGGCGATGTCGTCCAGGGTGACCGATTCCCGGCCGGCCAGCCGGTGCTCCAACGGCACCAGCAGGACGCGGGGTTCGTCGTAGAGGGGGGTCACCTCCAGGCCGTCGGTCGCGAACGGCAGCCGGGTGACCAAGGCGTCCACGCGGTGGTCCAGCAGCGCCCGGGGCCGGTCGGGCACGGCCAGGTGCCGGGTCGCCACCTCGGCGCCGGGGTGCTGCCGGCGCAGGGCGCGCACGGCCGCGGTGATGATGAAGCCCGGCGTGTAGCCGACGGTGATGCGGTCCGGCTGTGCGGCGGCGCGGGTGTGTGCCGCGGCCTGGTCGGCGCGGTGCAGCAGCGCGGTGGCGAGAGGCAGGAAGACCTCGCCCGCCTGGGTGAGGTGGTTGCCGTGCGGCGTGCGCTCGAACAGGCGGGTGCCGAGCTGCTGTTCAAGGCGGCGGATCTGCCGGCTCAAGGACGGCTGGGTGGTGTGCAGCGCCTCGGCGGCGCGGCGGAAATGCCGGTACTCGGCCACGACGGTGAAATACCACACCAGGCGCAGGTCGAAGAGCACCTGAGGCGACGGGAATTCGGACATTATTTCGGACGGGTCCCTTGCTGGCGCTCTGACAGTGCCTCAAATACCCCTGTGAGCAGGGCGATACACGCAGCGTATTGGCCCATACGGAATGGTCAATAGACATGAGATGCTCCGTGGTCGCACAGTAGGACCGTCGGCGGGGCGGCACCCGGGCCCGTCGGCAGGCCGATCCTCGCGCGACCGGCGGCCGGCGCTCGTCCGGCCGCCCATGTCCGAGGCAACGGCATCGCGTTCGTGCTGGACCAGAGGGAGACTTCCGTGGCACACCTGAAGAACAAGATCGTGGCCGCTCTCGCCGCCGGCTTGGCGACCGTCGGGCTGGCCATCACCCCCACCGGATTCGCGTCGGCGGAAACCGCCAAACCGGCAATCAGCACCGTCCCCTGCAACAGCAACGACTACCTGCAGGTCTGGTTCCATCAGGAGTACGAAAACCCGCGCGCCGAGGAGATCTGCTTCGCCAACGCCGGGACGTACACGTTCCAGTTCCCGCAGTGCAGCGGCGGCCCCTGCTGGCTCGACGCATTCTCGACGGGCAACAACGTCGTGCAGTACGAGTCGGACAACAGGTGGCAACCCGACAACCCGGTCGGGAAGTACACCTACTTCGGCTTCCCGAACCATCCCGGTGGGGTGGACCTCGACGCCATGAAGATCTTCTGATCCGGTCTGCCGCCCGACCGGTCGGCGGGGGTACGGCTGTCCGGCTGTCCGGCGCTCGTCCGGCCAGCCGTACCCCCGCCAACTCCGACATCGCATTCGTACTCGACTGTAGGGAGACCCCCGTGGCGCACCTGAAGAACAAGACCGTGGCCGCTCTCGTCGCCGTCCTGGCCACGGCCGGGCTGGCCATCACCCCCACCGGAATCGCGTCGGCGGAAACCGCCAAACCGGCTATCGACGCCGTCCTCTGCAACAGCAACGACTACCTGCAGGTCTGGTTCCATCAGGAGAACCAGAGCCCGCGCGCCGAGGAGATCTGCTTCGCCAACGCCGGGACCTACTCGTTCCCGGACAATCAGCAGTGCACCGGCGGCCCCTGCTGGCTCGACGCATTCTCGACGGGCAACAACGTCGTGCAGTACGAGTCGGACAACAGGTGGCAACCCGACAACCCGGTCGGGAAGTACACCTACTTCACCTTCCCGAACCACCCCGGCGGGGTGGAACTCGACGCTATGAAGATCTTCTGATCGGTCTGCCGCCTGACCGATTGGCGGAGGTACGGCTGGAGGCCACCCTGCGGGGGCGGCCCCCAGCCGTACTCCACTTCACGGCCCGGACCCCGCCATTGATCGCCCGCTGTGACGGCGAACCTTCTCGTCTAGGCTGTGATCATGTCCAGCTCTGTTCCACTCACCCCCGGTGACGCGCTCGAAATGCTGCTCAGCGGCAACCAGCGATTCGTGTCGGGCGCACCGGAGCATCCGAACCAGGATGCCGCGCGCCGCGCCGCGCTCGCCCCCGTGCAGAACCCCTTCGCGGTCCTCTTCGGGTGCTCGGACTCCCGCCTGGCCGCCGAGATCATCTTCGACCGCGGGCTCGGTGACCTGTTCGTCGTGCGGACCGCCGGTCATGTCATCGGCTCGGAGGTCCTGGGCAGCATCGAGTACGGCGTGAGCGTGCTGGACTGCCGGCTGGTCGTGGTGCTCGGCCACGACTCCTGCGGCGCCGTGGCAGCGGCCAGCGCCGCGCTGGAGAACGGGCTGCCGCCGGCGGGGTACGTGCGCGACGTCGTGGAGCGGGTCACTCCGAGCGTCCTCGCTGCGCGCGCGGCCGGGCTGGAGGCGCCCGAGGAGCTCATCGAGGCGCACATACAGCACACCGTGGACCTGATGCTGGACCGGTCCCGGGTGCTCGCCGAGCAGGTCGCCGCTGGGCGTACCGCGGTCGTCGGCCTCTGCTACCGGCTCTCCGACGGCACGGCGCGGATCGTCGCCGCCCGGGGGATGGACGTGGCGCTCGCGCCCGGACCGTGAGGCCGACGAGGTACGGGCCTGCCGGGCGGATTTCGGGCGCACCGAGGCGTGGGACCCGGGTGGGCGTGCGCCCGGCAGGATCCGCCGGGCAGGCCCTGGCGCCGAGCGGGCCGAGAGCCTGCCCGAGGCGCTGGCCGATCGCCACCGTGAGGCTGGCCGCCGCCACAGGTGATCGCGTACGGTGCCGTCATGACGCTACTCGCCGGTAGGCGCTGCTACCAAGCGCTCAACTCCCTGCACTCGATGGTCTATTTCGCGCCCGAGGCCGAGGAGCAGTTCCATGCCCTCGGTCTCTCGCGAGGCTCCATGAGCTACTTCGCGGGCCGCTCGGCGGCCATGGGCGCGGTGGGCGCCGGCGCGGTGGCCGCCACGTTCTACAACTTCAACCCGGCGCTGGTCGCCCGCCACCTGCCGCGCGCGTGGGAGATCGCCTCGCCCCAGGCGGTGCTGGCCGCCCGGCTGCGGGCGGTCGAGGCCGCGCAGCTGCGCACGCTCGGGGCGGAGACCGTGGCCGGTGCCGAGGTCCGCGAGGCGGCCGAGCTGGCGCTGCGCGCCGTCGAGGCCTGCTCCCCCGCCGGCCGGCCGCTCTTCGCGGCGCACGCCGACCTGCCGGTGCCGCAGGAGCCGCACCTCGCGCTCTGGCACGCCGCCACCCTGCTGCGCGAGCACCGCGGCGACGGGCACATCGCCGCGCTGCTCGACGCCGAACTCGACGGCCTCGAAGCGCTGGTGACCCACACCACCACGGGCAAGGGCTTCGTCCCCGCCATGGCCAAGCACACCCGCGGCTGGAGCGACGACGAGTGGAGCGCAGCGCAGGAGCGGCTGCGCGAGCGCGGTCTGCTGGACGCGGACGACGCCCTCACCGCGGCGGGCCGCCAGCTGCGCCAGGACATCGAGGACCGCACCGACCGCCTGGCCGGCGCCCCCTACCGCCAGCTGGGCGAGGAGGCGCTCGGCCGGCTCAGCGAGATCGCCGCGCGGTTGAGCGCGACTTCCGCGGCGAACGGCGCCTTTCCCCAGGAGATCTTCGCCGCAAGCAGCGCCGGCACCGCAAGCACCCCAGGCACCGCCGGGACCGGCACCGCCCGCTGACCTCAGTGCGCCCTGCCGTCGGCGGGCGCCGGCTCGGCCAGGGCAGCGGTGGCCTTCGGTGCGTGCAGCGGGCTGAAGTGGGGGTTGATCGCCAGGGCCCGGCCGAGGTCGGTGCGGGCCTCGGCGGAGGCCCCGAGCGCCTTCTCGATCACGCCGCGGTGGTAGTGGAAGAGGGCGTTGCGGGTGCCCAGGGTCAGGGCCTGGTCGGCCTCGGCGAGTGCCTCGCGGTCGCGACCGCAGGCGTGCAGGGCCCAGGCCAGGGCGTCGTGGGTCTCCAGGAAGGGGCGGGAGAGCAGCGCTTGGCGGGCGAGGGTGAGGGCCTGTTCGGGGTTCCCGTGGTCGGCTTCGAACAGCGCGGCGTCCGAATCCAGGGTGACCCCGTTGTCGGTGAGGAGCTTCTCCTCGGCACGGAAGACCCGGTACTGCTCCTCGGCCTCCTGACTGCGGCCCAGGGACTGGTAGAGCTCGCCGAGTTGGAGCACGTAGTCGGGCTGCGGGACGCGCTGGACGGCCTGGCGGTAGTCGTTGACGGCCGCCTCGGTGTCGCCGAGGGCCGCCTCCGCCCTCGCCTTGGCCTGGAGCAGGGCGGCCTGGCCGGGCGCCGTCGTCAGGCCTGCCCTGGCCTGGGCGAGGGCGGCGGCCGGGTCACCGCTGTTGGATTCGATTTCGCCCAGGTAGTAGCGGGCGAAGGCCTGGTCGGCCGGGGCACCGGCGTCCTGCAGTGCGCGCCGCATGTCCTCGCGCGCGGTGGCGGTGTCGCCACGCAGTTCGGCGACGTACGAGGCCCGCGAGAGCGAGGGGGTGCCGGGGCGCAGGTCCACCATGTGCTGGACGGCCTGTGCGGCTTCGGGGTACTGGCCGAGCTGGGTGTACGCGTCGGCGAGGGTTCCGTACAGCGTGGCGTTGTACGGGTTGACGTCGATCGCCTTGCGGGACCAGTCGAGAGCCTCGCGGAAGTGGTGGCGGCCGGCCTCGAGGGCGGCCATGCCGCCCATCGCGGTGAAGTTGTCCTCGCCCTGGACCGTCAGCGAGCGGTGCAGCGCGTCCTCGGCCTTGGGGTAGTAGGCGGGATCGGCGGTGGCCTTCGCCTGCTGGACGTAGTCCATGCCGAGGGTGGCCAGTGCCTGGGCGTCGTCCGGGGCGGCGCGCAGGCGCTCCTGCATGGCCCCGATCTCACCGGTGAGCGTGTCACCGGACCTGCTGCCCGCCCGACCGGTGCCCGCGTCCACGGGGGCTCCGGAGGTGTCGGCGGGTGCGAGGCCGAGCCCGCCCGCGAGGAAGAGGCCCGCCCCCAGGACGGTGCTTGCGGCGGCGGCCAGCGTGGCGCGCCGCCACCTCGAGCGCGGTGCGGGGCGAGGGGTCACGGGTGCTCCGGAGTTCAGGGTGCCGACGCGGGGCGGCCTCGACGGTGTCAGGCCTTGTCGCTGAGGGTCGCGTAGACGACGAGGTTGTCGGTGTAGTCGTGGTGGGTGCGGTCGTAGTCGCCGCCGCAGGTGATCAGGTGCAGCTGCGGGGGTCCGGTGGTCGGGTAGACCTGGTCGTCGGGGAAGTCGTCCTTGGCGTACTGGCGCAGCGCTTTGACGGTGAAGCCGAGCCTGCTGCGGTCGGCGCGCTCGACCGTGATGGAGTCGCCCGGGTGCAGGGCCGAGAGGTTGGAGAAGACGGCGGGCCCGGTGCGGGAGTCGACGTGCCCGACCAGGACGGTGGCGCCCTGGTCGCCGGGGCGGGGCCCTTCGCTCCACCAGCCGACCTGGTCGGGATCGTCCGGCGCGGCGAGGTGGCCGTCCTGCTGCACGTGCAGGTCGGCCAGTGAGCTGTCCACGCCGATCACGGGTATTCGCAGCCGCACCGGCGGGGCCGCGGACGTTGCGGCAGCGGCAGCTGGGGCGGATGCGTCCGGTGACACCGGCAGTGCCCCGACGTCCGTGCGGGCCGCGCTGCGCACGGCCCCGGGCGGCGCGGCCAGGAAGTAGGCGGTGGCGCCGGATCCGGCCAGGGCCACCCCGACGGCCGTGATCAGGGCCGCGGCCGGGCGGGCGAGCCGCGCCGTGCGCATCCGGCGGCGCAGCCGCCCGCCCACGCTGGTGCGGGGCGGGCGGCCCAATGGGGAGGCGGTGCTCACGCCTGGTTCGCGCGCCGGCGGCGCAGGGCGATGAATCCGGCGCCGGCCAGCAGCACGCCACCGCCGAACGCGGTCGCCGGAATGACCGGGAAGCCGCTGTTCGTCAATGCGCCGCCGAGGCCCGCGTGCACGCCGCCGTCGGGCTTGGCGGTGTCGGCCTGGTCGACCGCGGCGGTGTTGGGCAGCGCGACGTAGGGGAACGTGGTGCCGGGCTGGCGGTAGGGGGTGTGGACACCGTCCCCGTTGGCCAGGGCAGGCACGATCTTGCCGGTCTGCGCGGCACCTTCCAGGGCCTGCAGCTCGATGTTGACGACGTCGTCGGTCAGCCGGCGGCCGTTGGGGAAGCCGGCCAGGTCCTGGCCGAGGACACCGAAGGTGTTCGGCTTGGCGCTCGGCGGGACCGCCATGTTCAGGCGCAGCTCCTCGGCCGGGGTGAACTTGTCCTTGCTCACGTCGGCGTTGAGCAGCTGGGAGTTGAGGTCGGCCTGGATCGGGCCGCCGGAGTTCTTCGAGATGCCGGTGAGGAAGATCTCGGTCAGGTCGTTGCGCGGCGTCGCGGGGGCGGGGATGCCGTAGATGCTCTGGATGAGCTTGGGGACGATCGGGTCCTTGACCTTGTCGACGACCGGGGTGACGGTGTGGTCGTTCTCCGGGGCCAGGGCGTTGAACGCGTCCTTGTACTTCAGCGGCACCACGACCTCGTTGACCAGCGGGTTGCCGAGGCGGGAGACCTGGTGCCAGCCGCCGTCCCCGGCGTTCGTCCCCTCGCCGCCCTTGCTCTCGCCACCCTTGTCGGCGGTGACGACGGCGCCCTTGCGGTCGGTGGTGGCCCACACGCCGATGACCGGGTTGCGGGTCGCATCGCCCTTGAGTGCCAGGTCCTTCTTCGGCACCTGGAGCGCGATGGTGTTGACGTTGTAGCCGGCGAGCGTGTTGTGGCCGGTCTCGGACAGGTTGCCGCCGTAGAGCAGGTCGAAGACCCGCAGGTCCAGGAAGAACGGGTCGGCGGCCTGCCCGGCGAAGCTCTGCCCGCCGCCCGGCAGCGACACCATCGCCTGCTGGCGCAGCGAGGCGTAGTCGGGCATCGAGGCCTTGCCGACGTTGGACGGCGCCGCCGGCGCGTCCTTGACCAGGGTCTTGGTGGTCCCGTCCGGGCCGGTCACCGTCAGCGTGTAGGTCTGGCGGAAGTTCAGGTTGGGGTCGTCCAGCGCCTTGACCACACCGGTGTTGTAGAGGAACTGGTTGGCGTCGTCGCGGATGTGGTCGCTGAACGTCCACGTGTAGGTGGTGTCGGGCTTGCCGGTGCCCTGACTGTCGATCTTGATGTTGTACCGGGCGTCGTTGGCGAAGGGGTAGAAGTTCGGCCCGCCGTTGGGTTCCTCGAACGGGATCCAGTTCGCCACCAGGGTGACCGTGTCCGGCTTGTCCGGGCTGGTGAAGGCGTAGACGTCGGTGTTGTCCGCCTTGGGGTCGCCGGAGATCAGCGGTGCCTCGCGGTGGCTGGAGGCGGAGCTGACGCCGGGCGCCAGCCCGGCCATCGAGGCGGCGGCCGCCAGTGCGAGGACGCCGAGGGAGGCGATCGAGCGTTCGGCGGGGCCTGCGGATCCACCGCTGCGGCGGAGCAAACGAGGGTGCTGCATGAGCCATCCGTTTCCGATGGGGGGAACACCGCCGACAGCCCTGCCGGCGGTGGAATCGGGGAGAGCGGTGAACGCTCCCGGCCCAGACGGACAGCGCCGTCTCCGCGTCGCTGCGCGTCCACGGGATTCAGCGGGCACCTCTGCCAGACACCTGAGCTGCTCCCCAGTCAGCACCAACCGGCACAGCGCTGCCACCGCACTGAGCCGATCGGCGCCGGCCGCTCACTCCGCCGGCCGCGCAAGGCGCCGTCCTGGAAGGGGCCGCCGCCTGCCCGCGCGGGCCCGGCCCGCCGCACGAGTGAGCCGGGTACGCCAAGCAGGTGAGCAGGCCCGTCGCGCCGCGTCCAATGCGTCCGCGCGGCAACCGGCGCGGTCATCGTGCCAGGTAGACCATCAGCCCGCCGGACGGGTCCCGGCAGCCTTCCCCGGGCGCGCGGCTGCCCTGCCCATCCGGAGTCCCCATGACCTACCGTCATCACCTGTGGCGAGCAGCCGCGGCGGCCGGCGGCGCGGCGGCCCTGCTCGCCCTCGCCCCCAGCGCCGTCGCCCACCCGCTGGGCAACTTCTCGGTCAACCACTACACGGGACTGACCCTGCACCCCGACCGCGTCGAGGTCCTGGCCGTGACCGACAGCGCCGAGATCCCCACCCTGCAGGAAGCCCCCGAAGTCCACCCCGGCGCCGGGACGGCCAGCGACGCCGAACGAGCCGCCTGGGCACGGGCACGGTGCGCCCAGAGCGCCGACCGCCTCCGGATCACCACCCCCGCGCCACTGCACCTGACCGTGCGTTCCGCCACCTTCGACTACCAGAACGGGCAGGCGGGGCTTCGCACCAGCCGCCTCGAATGCCGACTGGAGGCCCCCGCCGACCTGACCGCGGCCCCGCTGACCCTGCGGGTGGACACCGGCGTCGACCGCGGCCGGGTCGGCTGGAACGAGATCACCGCCCGTGGCGAGCAGGTCCGCCTCACCCACAGCACGGTGCCCGACACCTCGCCCTCCCGAGAGCTGCGGGACTACCCCCGCGACCTGCTCGACTCCCCCCGTGGCGACACCAGCGCCGAGCTCACCGCGCAAGCAGGCGGCGGCGCCTCCGCCCCGCTCGGGATGCTGCCCGCACTCGGCAGCGCGGACGGGCCCACCGCCCGCGTGGAGCAGATCGCCAAGCACCTGAGCGCTCTCACCGCGGCCCGGCACCTGACCGTGCCGCTCGGTCTGCTGGCCGTCCTGCTCTCCATCGCCCTGGGCGCGGGCCACGCGCTGCTGCCCGGTCACGGCAAGACCGTGATGGCCGCCTACCTCGCCGGGCGCCGGGGCCGGCCCCGTGACGCGCTGACCGTGGGCGCGACCGTGACGCTCACGCACACGGCCGGCGTCCTGGTCATCGGCATGCTCCTGACGGTGTTCACCGGCCTGGCCGGCGACACACTGCTCGGCTGGCTCGGCGTGGCCAGCGGCACCCTGGTCGCCCTGGTCGGCGCCGGCCTGCTGATCGACGCGGTCCGGCAGGCCCGTCGGTCACGCACGCCCCGAGCGGGCGCTCCGACGGGCGAACACCCCCACCAGTTGCTCGCTGCCGTGGCGGCACCCGCCGCCGGCCACGCCGGGGACCACGCTGCGGACCAGCACGAGACCACGGCAGGCCGGCGCGAGCACCAGCACGCCGACACGCTGACCCACGACCACGACCACGCCGATGATCACGACCGCGAAGGGGTTCCGCACCAGCACGAACACCGGACCGACCTCCACCTCCACCTCTACCCCCACGACCGGCCCCACCGCCACGGCCTGTTCGGTCACCGCCACACCCTCCACCACGACCACAGCGCCGTCGAAGCAGGTCAGCCGTTCACCACTCGGGGGCTGATCGGCCTCGGCATCGCCGGCGGCCTCGTCCCCAGCCCCTCGGCACTGGTCGTCCTGCTGGGCGCCATCGCGCTCGGCCGCACCGTCTTCGGCGCGACCCTGGTCCTCGCCTACGGCTTGGGCATGGCGGCCACCCTCACCGCCGTCGGCCTTGCCCTCGTCCGCTTCGGCGACCGGCTCTCCGCCATGACCAACCCGCGCCTGCTCGCCACCGTCCGCCGCATCGCCCCGCACGCGGCCGCCCTCACCGCAGCACTGGTCGTCCTGGTGGGACTGGGCCTGACGCTGCGCAGCCTCTACCCCCTCATCTGAACCGCCCTCCCGAACACCCCCCGAGGGAGCCGAATCACCGTGAAGCGCCACACCCCAGCCGCCCTGGCCCTCCTGCTCGCCTGCGGCCTGGCCAGCGGATGCTCGCCGTCCAGCGACGGTGTCTTCGACGCCCGGGCCACCACCGCCTCCCGCACCTGCCAGGCCCATCAGACCCAGCAACCCGGCCACCGCTACACCGCCGGCCCCGGCGCCGACACCGAGTCGATCCTGATGATGATGCGCTACTACACGGCCAACGGCACCAAGACCTTCTGTGACGGACATCCGCCCACCCCGACGGACGTGCGCTGGATGGACCTCTACCAGGCACTGGGAGGCGAGCCCGCACACATCGGCCGCCCCGCATCGGCGAAGTAGCACCGCGCCCGCACCCGCACCCGAACCCGCGCGCGCACGAACCGCGCAGCAGCCCGCCCGTTCGGTGAACCGCGTTTGGTCCACCCGGAACCGGACATGCGCATCCCAGGAAGCCCGGCTCGCCGTCCACGGCCGCCCGCCGACCATCAGAGGTGAAAGGCGCCGACCGAGGGCGCGAGTCGGCTTCAGGCATACGACGCAGATCCCTGAGGAGCGCGTCATGATCATTATCCTAGGACTCATCCTCCTGGTCGTCGCGGCCGTCGTCGCGATAGCCGGAATCTTCGGCAATACCGGTAGCGCCCACGCGCTCACCAACGCGTTCTCGGTGTTCGGGCACCACATGACCGGCTCCACCGGCACGCTGTTCCTCTACGGGATCATCGTCGGAGCCGTGGCCATGCTGGGGCTCGGCCTCCTGCTGACCGGCGCGCGTCGGACCTCGCGCCGCGCCACCGAAGCCCGCCACGGGCTGCGGCACTCGCGCCGTGAGACGGCCGCCGCCCGCAAGCGCCGCGACGACGTGGTGGAACAGCGCGACGACGCCCGCGCGGAGGCGGCCTCGGTCGCCGACGACCGCGACAGCCTCGCCCAGGAGCGTGATGCGCTGGCCGCGCAGCGCGACGACCTCGCCCGGCAGCGGAACGACCTGGCCGGCCAGCGCGACGACGCGATCACTCGACAGAGCGAGGCATCCCGCGAGCAGACGGCCGGCACGCGCGCCACGCCGATGGCGCCGGCCGAGAGCAGCACACCGCAGGCCGAGGACGAGCCTGCGCCCGACACCGGGCACCGCAGGCCGCATCTGCTCGGGCACCGCTCCGGCCTCCAGTAGGCCGGCCGCCGTACCCGCCCCGTCTGATGCACTCACGAAAGGAACCCGTCATGGGTATCGGTAAGAAGGCCGCCCACAAGGCCGAAGCAGTCAAGGGCGGCGTGAAGAAGACCGTCGGACGCGCCACCGGCGACCGCACCCTTGAGGCCGAGGGCCGCGGCGACCAGGTCAAGGGCAACACCAAGCAGGCCGGCGCCAAGATCAAGGACGCGTTCAAACACTGACCGCCCGGCCGCGGTGGCCCGATCCTGCTCGGCTCCGGCCACCGCGCGACCGCGGCACAACCCGGCGCCTGGCCGTGGGAGCAGGACCGTGTCCTGCTCCCACGGCCAGGCGCCGGCGGGCTCGGACGGAGGAAGCGGCCCGGCCGACACCGGGGTTCAGCGAGGCAGCGTGCCGCTGTCCGCGCCCGCTGTGCCGCCCTCTCCGGTGAGGACCTCGGCGCTGACCACCTGGTGCCAGCCGTTCAGTGTGCGTGTCTGTTCGGCTGCACGCTGGATGAGCCGATCCAGCTCGTCCGGATTCAGTCGCAGGTCGTCGTCGGCGATGGCACGCAGCGCCTGCCACAGCGCGGTCTTGCCTTCGACGCCCACGCGCATCGCCTCCAGTTCGATCAGGTCGCTCAGCGGGGAGCGGCGCACCAGCGTCCCGTTGGGCTTGAGGCGTGCGATCCGTTCACCCGCGAGACCCAGCCAGGTGCGGTAGTGGCGCACGGGTACGGCGAGGCTGTTCATGATCCGTACGAGGTCGTCGCGGTCCTGCTCCACGTCGCGGGCCAGGCGGCGCAGTTCGGCTGCGCGCCGGCTGTCCGGGTGGGTGTCGGCCATGCGGTGGGCGAGCGCGGCGCCGCCGAACGCACCGGTCAGGTGGTCGTTCAGGTAGACGCTCAGTGGCTCCGCCAGGGGTCGGGCAGACATTGCACGTCCTCCCAGAGGGTGGGCCGATCGGGTGCGCCGCGCGCTGGGGCTTGCAGACGTGCCGGCTCCTGCGCGGCGTTGGGGTGCTCTTCCCATGGTGCCCCGCGCCTCGGGCGGATGCGTGCGGGCCGGGCCGGGCCGGGTGGCGGATCAGTGCCGTACAGCCGCCCCGGCAGCCTGGAGCGGCGCGCACGCCGATCCCTGTCCGTGGGCCAGTGCCCGTTGCGGTGCTGGTTCGTTGTCTCGTGCATGAAGATGACCGAGCTGGACGACTATCCGGTGCGGCCTGGGCAGGTACGGGAGTGGACGCTGCACCCGTCCGTGATCTCGGCCGCCCATCAGGCGCAGCGGGCTTCGACGCCACCCTCGTACAACCAGGAGTCCCACATCCTCACCATGGCCCGGTTGGAGGAGCGCGGGGCGCGGACCGCCGACTGGGCGGGTGTGGCGTTCGAGCTGCCGGGCGAGCTCGACGTGGCGGCGTTCGGCAGGGCCCTGGTGGACTGGATGGGCTGGCACGAGACGCTGCGCAGCGGATTCCGCAGGTCGGCTGGGCAGCTGCACCGCTTCACGCTGCCCGCGGAGGCGATCGAGGTGAGCAGCGAAGTCCTCGGGACCTTTCGTGATCCCGCGACGCTGAGCCGCTTTCTGCGCGACCGGCTCGACGCCGGCACCCACACGCTGCGCTGGCCGAGCTTCGTGGGGGAAACGGTTCAGCGGGCCGACTCGGTGACGGTGGTGCTGGCCTTCGACCACATGCACTTCGACGGCTACACGCTGTTCGGGATGGTGCAGGAGGTCCGCGAGTTCTACCTGGCCGCCCTCGAAAGGCGGACTCCCGCGGTGGCGGCGGCCGGCAGCCACGTCAGCTACTGCGATGTGGAACGCCGGGAGGCACTGCTGATCAGCCGCGAGCATCCGACCGTCCTGAAGTGGGAGCGGTTCATCGCGGACAGCGGCGGCCGGCCACCGCGCTTCCCGCTGCCGCTGGGCACCCAGGAGGAGGGCGAACTCCTGCCCCAGAAGTCGCTGTTCGAGTGGCTGCTGGATCCCGCCGAGACCGATGCCTTCGCGCAGGTCTGCCAGTCCGAACACACCACCCTGCCCTCCGGGGTGCTCGCGGCAGCAGCCCTGGCAGCACGGGAGCTCGGCGCGCCAGGGCCCTACCGCACGGTGATGCCCTTCCACACCCGTTCGCGACCGGAGTGGACCTCCTCGGTCGGCTGGTTCGTGGGTGTCGGCCCGGTGGAGGTCGACCTGCCGCCCGAGTGCGACTTCCGCGCCGCCCTCCCCCTGGCCCAGGGGTCGGCCCGCGAGGCGAGGCAGGCGGCCCGGGTCCCGTTCTTCCGGGTCTCCGAGCTCCTGGGGGTGGACTTCAGGAAGGCCGCGCCCGATCCGTTCTCGCTGCTCTCGTACATGGATCTGCGCAACCTTCCCGGCGCCCAGGACTGGACCCGGTGGAACGCCCGGCTGCTGACCCGGATCTCCGACAGCGGCAAGGCGTGCCTGTGGGCCATGTGCTCCCCCGACGGCCTCTACCTGTTCGCCCGCTACCCCGACACCGCCCTCGCCGCCACCAACATCGCCCGCTTCGTGGGCGCCGTCCGCACCATCGCCCAGAGCGTCGCCCGCACCGGCAACTTCACCCCCGCCGCACTCCACCAGGTGCCGTCAGCGGTATGACACCGCACGTACCGATGTCACCAGCCGGGATCCGGCTGGTCGGGGTCGGGCCCGGTCGGTGCGGTCGGCGCCGGTGCGAGCGGCGGGAAGTGCGGGTGGCGGGAAGTGCGGGCGGTACTTGAAAGACGCGCGGTTCCCCACCCTCGCTCATGCCCCGCGCCCTACCCTCCGACCTTCAGCGGCACGGTTCCCGAGGGCTTCGGCGGGTATGGGGGCCTGCGGCCCGGGTCGTCCCAGGTCCGGGAGTTCTGCCGGTGCTGGGCTGCGCCTTTGCCCGCGACCAGGCCGCCTGCTGAGGGGATTCCACGACCATGACCGATGACAACAGCAAGACGGCCGAGCTGCCCGAGATGACCGACCACTGGTGGTGGCGCCCCGGGTGGCAGCCGGGCACGCGCTGCTACGCCTGGCACCTCACCTTTCAGAGCAGCCCCGAGGTGCACCGGTTCGCCGCGGAGCACCGGGCCGCGCTCGCCGAGGTGCCCGGCCTGGACCTCATCCCCGACCCGTGGCTGCACCTGACCATGCAGGGGCTCGGCTTCACGACCGAGGTGGGCGAGGACGACGCGCGTGCCGTCGTACGGGCCGCAGCCCACACCCTCGCGACCGTCCCCGCGTTCACGATGACCCTGGGCCCGGCGATCGTCGTCCCCGAGGCCCTGCTCCTGCCGGCCGAGCCGGCCGACGCCGTTCGCCAGGTCCGAGGTGCCATCCGCGCGGCCATCGCCCACGTGCGCCCCGAGGTCCCCGAGTCCGCGGACGGCTTCCACCCCCACGTCTCGGTCGCCTACTCCAACGCCGTCGGCCCGGCCGCCCCGGCTCTGCGGGCCCTCGAGCCCCTGGCCGACCGCCGCGCCGTCGTCCGCGTGGCCGGCGCCGAGCTGATCGTCCTGCACCGCGACCGCCGGATGTACGAGTGGGAGACCTTCGCCAGCGTTCCTCTCGGCAGCGTTCCTCTCGGCCGACCATGACGAGAAGCCTCTGCGCCCCCGGCAGAGGCTCCGTCAGCCGGCCGCGCCGTGCTGTTCGGGCACGAGGCTGGGACGACAACAGTTGATGTGCAACAATCCTGCCGCGCGCGGCCTCAGCGACGGGCGCACCCCGAGAACGCCCGCCGCAAGCCTCCGGCCTCCGGACGCCACACGAACTGCTCCCCGGCGCACTCGCCAAGAAGAGTCCCGCCCCGGGCGTCACCCTCCTGCGATCCCTCATCGGCCGCGGATACTACGGACCGGAATCCCTCAAGGGCCACGGGCCGCACCGCTACGTCTTCCAGATCTACGCACTCGGCACCCGTCTCCTGGACCGCCCGGACCGTGCGGCGCTCATCAAGTCCCGGCCCCGCGCCCTCCTCGCCGCCATCGACTCCCCGGTCCTCGCACGCGGCCGCACCGCCGGCGTCTGCGAACGCCAGGACCTGTCCGGCGCCCATCGGGTACCCGCGGGCTCAGGCGAGGGCGGCGGCCAGCAGGGCGAAGGCGGCGATGAGGACGGCGACGCGGACGTAGTGGAAGCGGTCCCAGCGCTTCGCCTGTTCCTTCCAGTCCTCGGGCCGGTTCTCGGGGGTCCACGTCTTGCTCTGGTTGTTGATCGGGACGAGCAGCAGGAGCGACATGATCACGCTGGTGATCAGCAGTGCTCCGGCGGTGACGACAAGGCCGGTGCCGTGCTGGTGCCATCCAGCGACGGCCCGGGCCGCGACGAGGACGAGCGAGCCGATGTACCAGACCGGCATCACGGCGCCGAGCATCCGGCCCCCGTGGGCGCGGCCGAGTTGGCCGCTGTCACCGGGAAGTGCGTCGAGGATCGGGTTGATGACGAAGGCGACGGCGAACTCCACCCCCACCATCACGCCGAAGACCACGATGGTGACGACCTCGAGTACGTCGAGCATGACGACCCCTCCTGGGATCTAGCGCTGCTAGGTAATGAGATAACGCTAGTACTGCTGCCGCTCACTTGTCTAGCGATGCTAGGATCGAATCATGTCGGTACAGGAACGCAAGGAACGCGATCGGGCGGCCCGCGAGCGCCTCATCGTGGCGACGGCCCGCGAACTCGCCGAGCAGCAGGGCTGGGACGCGGTCACCACCCGCCGGCTCGCCGAGCGCATCGAATACAGCCAGCCCGTCCTCTACAGCCACTTCCGCGGCAAGCGCGAGATCATCGGCGCCGTCGCCCTCGAAGGCGCCGCCGAGATGGCCGCGGCGGTGCGTGCCGCGGCCTGCGGCGCGAACGGCCCGCGCACCCGGGTCACCGCCCTCGCCCTCGCCTACCTCGACTACGCCGAACGCAACCCGGCGGTCTACGACGCCATGTTCCAGCTCGACGGCGGCCTGGCCTTCGCGGTCGAGGACACCCCGGAGCCGCTGAAGGACGCCTTCGCCGCCCTGCTGGAGAGCCTCGGCGACGTCGCCGGGGACGGCGTCCACCCGGGACTGTTCACCGAGGTGTTCTGGGCGTCCCTGCACGGACTGGCCACCCTGACCCGGGCGGGACGGCTGCCACCGGCGGAAGCCGAGCGGCGGGTGGACCTGCTGGTGGACCGGCTCGCCGCGATCTGACACGCCCTCCGGGCGGAGGGGCAGCCGGGGTCTTCCGGCCCGGCTGCCGGCCGGCCGCGCGGAGCGGCCATGTTTTGAACGCGTTCAGATTCTGGCTAGAGTTCCCCCAGGCACCATCCAAGGGGGATCCGATGAAGATCGTGCTGCCCGGGGGCTCCGGGCACGTGGGCAGGCTGCTGGAACGCGCGTGGACCGCTGCCGGCCACGAGGTCGTCATATTGACCAGGCAGTCGGGCGGTGGCCGGGAGGTCCACTGGGACGGCCGGAGCATCGGCCCCTGGGCCGCGGAGATCGATGGCAGCGACCTCGTGGTCAATCTCGCCGGACGGAGTGTCAGCTGCCGCTACACGCCGGCCAATCTCCGGGCCATGATGGACTCGCGCGTGCACTCCGCCCGGGTCGTGGGCGAGGCGATCGCGGCGGCCGCCCGGCCTCCCAAGGTCTGGCTCCAGATGAGCACCGCCACCATCTACGCCCACCGCTTCGACGCGGCCAACGACGAGACCACCGGCCTGCTCGGCGGCGCCGAACCGGGTGTCCCGCCGTACTGGGCCTACAGCGTCGAGATTGCCAAGGCCTGGGAGCAGGCGCAGGCGCAGGCGGACACCCCGCGGACGCGCAGGGTGGCGCTGCGCACCGCCATGGTGATGAGCCCCGGGCGAGGCGGCGCCTTCGACCAACTGCTGTGGCTGGCACGGCTGGGGCTCGGCGGTCCGGTCGCGGGCGGCGCCCAGTACATGTCCTGGATCCACGGCCGTGACCTCGTCCGGTCCCTCGACTTCCTGGTCGGCCGGGAGGACCTCAGCGGACCGGTGAACCTTGCGGCTCCCACCCCCTTGCCGTACCGCGACTTCATGCAGGGCGTCCGGGCGGCATGGGGCGTCCCGCTGGGCCTGCCGGCGACCAGGTGGATGGCCGAGCTCGGCGCGTTCGCGCTGCGATCGGACACCGAACTGCTGCTGAAGAGCCGTCGGGTGGTCCCCGGCCGGCTACTGGAGGCCGGCTTCGACTTCGCGTACACCCGCTGGCCCGAGGCCGCCGCCGACCTGGTGCGGAGCACCCGGGGCGGCTAGGCCGTGTCTCACCATTCCCGCCGGGCGCGCGACGCCGGCCCGCAGCGTCAGCTGCTGATGTCGCTGCCCGCCTGGACGCACCGGCGAATCATCCACGTACGACCCAGTACGAGGACGCTTCGCCGGCACGCCCAGCCGGGCGCCACCCAGCCGCCAGGCTGGGTGGCGGGGGTACCTCCCGGCCGAAGGCTGGGGGAACCGCGCGCCGATCCGACGCGAATTGTGAGACACGGCCTAGTACCGCGTTGGGGCGCGGTACTCCACCGGTTCGACGGGGCCGGTCGGCAGCTGGGCGATCGCGCTGTGCGGCCGACTCAGCGCAGGCCGAGGCAGGGCAGCCAGGCTCGGGAGGCGCCGTGGCCCGCGGTGAGCAGGGCGCACAGCGGGCCTGCTGCTCCCCCGAGCAGTCCCATGCCGCTCCCGCCGAGGGTCTGCACCGCGGGCAGGCGGTCCATCAGGTGCGCGAACAGGCGGGCCTTCAGGGTGTCCGCGGCGGGCAGGCGGGCGTGGCGGGCGAAGGCGTCGGCCACCGCCAGGACGCCCGCGGCGCCGTGGCACAGGGCCAGCGGATCGGCCGGCTGGTCGCCGAAGAGGTGGAAGTCCTCGTCGTAGTGTTCGGCGAGCGTGCTGAAGGCTGCCGCGGCCCAGGCGGCGGTCTCCTGGTCACCCAGCGCGTCCGCCGCGTCCCACAGCGCCCAGGACACTGCGGGGGTGCCGTAGCACCAGGCCTGGCGGGCGCGCGGCCCGGCGGGCGGCGGGGCGTCGAGTCCGGCGCCGTCCCAGGTGCGGATGGAGCGGGCGTCGTCGAAGGACTGCCGCATCAGCCAGCGGGTCGCGCGGTGCAGGGCGGCTGTCAGGTCGGGGTGCGGGCCGAGGCGGCGGACCGCGGCGGTGAGCGCGGCGACGACGCCGGCGGTGCCGTGGCCCATGCCGGTGTTGATCCGTCCGTCGATCCAGGCGAGGTGGGGATGGCCGGCGTAGCCCGCCGTCCGCAGCCGTGGCAGCTCGTCGGCGTCGCACAGCTGCGTCAGCTGGTCGGCGAAGGGGCCGAGTTCGGCCGGCGTCGGGCGGGTGCCCGCGCTCAGGGCGAGCAGCATGCCGGACGGTCCGGTGATCAGGTCGTAGTCCTCGAAGGCGAGTTGCTCGCGTCGCCAGCCGAGGGCCGGCGCGGTGCGGACCAGGTGGTCGCGGAGCCGGTCGCCGACGGGCTGCAGCCCGGGTTGGGCCCGGGCGCCCAGGCGCAGGCCCACCAGCGTTCCGGCCAGGCCGCCGTTGTACAGCCCGCAGTGGCCCGGCCCCCGACCGGCGGTGCGGGCCCAGACCGCCACGGCACGCGCCGCGGTGGCTGCGGCCTCCGGCGTCCCTGCGGCGTGCAGCAGGGACGCCAGGACGGGAACGCCCGGGTCGGAGGGGGGCTCGGCTCCTGGCCGGCCGTCGCGGGGCCGGGCGGACCAGGCGTCGAGGAGCCGGGCCGCGAGTTCGGTGACGGCGGTGCCGGCGGTGGTGTGCTCGGTCTGCTCGGCTCTTTCGGCCTTCTGGGTGTGCTGCGGCACGGTACCTCCTCGGGCGTGACGGGCCGGCGCCCCGCCCTTGCGGCCGAACAGGCCGGGCGGGACGCCGGTGGTGCGGCCGTCAGAGGCCGCTGCCGGGTGGTGCGGGTGGTGCGGTCAGGTACTCCGAGGAGCCCTCGGAGTACCTGAGGGAACATCAACAGACGCCGATGATCCCGCTGCAGATGAGGACCGTGGCGCAGGCCACCGTGCAGAGGCCGCTGCACTCCCCGGAGGAGGCCTCGGGGGTCGGCAGGGTGGTCTCGGTGATGCGCTCGTCCAGGTCGCTGATCAGGGCGTCGAGGTCGGTGAGCGCCATGGTGTCGGGCATGGTTGTCCTCCTTCAGGACTGGTGATCGGTGTGGGCCGCCCCGGTGGCCCGCCCACTGGGAGCGAGTGCCCCGGGGACGTCGGGTTCGCCGCGCAGTGCGGCGGCGGCGAGCGCCGCGAGGTGCTCGGCGCTCTGGTCGTGCGGAAGTCGCAGCAGCAGTTGGGCGGCGACGGCGGCGCCGCCGTGCAGGGGGTCCTGGAGCAGCAGGTCGCCGGGGGCGGGCAGCATCTCCTCGACCAACAGGTCCTCGCCGGGTTGCTGGGCGCAGATGCGCTCCAGCAGGGGTACGGCGGTCAGTGCCTTGAAGTCCACGGGCACCGGCTTCGCGTGGGGCACGGCCCGGACGAAGGCGAAGCGCGGCAGTGCGGCGGAGCGCCCGAGGTCGGCGAGGGCGCGCACCTTGGCCAGGTCGCTCTCCCCCGGCTGCCACAGCCGGGACCGGGGCACCCGCCAGGCCGCGGGGCTGACGACCAGGGTGCCGCCGACGGTCACCCGGGGCAGGTGGTCCGTGTCGGGGAACGCTTCGGCGAGACCGTCCAGGCAGATGACCTTCGCGACCGCCGGGTGGCCGGCGGAGAACAGCAGCCGGAGCAGGAGGTCGTACGGGGGCAGCGGCGTGCGGGTGGCGTGGTGGACGGGCAGGATCCGGCACCCGTCGGCCTCGGCGATGATCTGCGCGCCGTCCCGTCGCAGGGTGATGCGGTCCAGCGGCAGGTAGCGGGCCGTCAGGCCGGCCGGGCCCTGGTACGGCGTCGGGTCCGGGTCGCCTGTCCACCAGCCGGTGATGACGGGGCGTCGGACGGCGTTGGCGGCGCGCTCGGCCAGCGGCGGGACCAGTACCTCGACGAAGCGGGCCCCGGACAGGCGCTCCACGGCGGTGAGGAAGTCCTGGTAGCGCCGGAGGTTGTCGTATCCGCCGTACAGGGTGTGGAGTGCGTCGGCGAAGCGCGCGTCCAGCATGCCTGCCGCCGAGGCGCTCTCCAGGACGGCGACCGGTCCGGGGCCTGCCAGTGGACGCAGCAGGCAGTCCAGGGGCCAGGGCGGCAGTGCCGTTCGAGCCGGTGGCGCGCCGAGGGCGTCGAGCAGGTCGTCGTCCAGGTCGACCTGCGCGGTGCCGGCCTGGGCGCTGCCGGCCTGGGAACTGCCGGTCCGGGCGCTGCCGTCGGCCTGGGCGCTGCCGGTCCGGGCGGACAGGTGGGTCAGCAGCCTGGCGTAACCGGAGCCGGGGGTCTCGGCGGGGTGCCAGCCGGTGGAGCGGCGCAGGGTCTGCGCTGTCTGCGATGGCGGGGTGGAGCCGTCGGGCAGGTGGCGCGCGAGGATCTCGCCGAGCGGACACGGTTCTTCGGTGAGCTGCGCCAGCTCCGCGGGCAGCCGGGGCGTGCCTGGCGGCGTGATCCGATCGGCTTCGCGCAGCCAGGCCACGCGCGCCGCGATGGCGAGGCCCCGTTGCACCTGGCGGGCGGCGGCTGCGGGTACGGCGGAGACGGTGGTGCGGTAGGAGTCGGTGAACCAGGGGTGGGAGCGGTCGGCGGGGGCGTCGGCGTCGGTGGCGTGGGGTGCCGACTCCAGTGCGGACGCGGATGCGGGCGCGGGTGCGGGTGCGGGCGCGGGTGCGGGTGCGGGTGCGGGTGCGGCGGGATCGTCGCCCGGTATCCGTGTCGGTGTCGGTGTCGGTATCCGTTGCGGAAGGGTGCCGAGTGTGCGGACGGCCTCGGCGGCGTGCCAGCCGGTGGCGCTGCGGCGCGGGGCCGCGCAGGCCTGGAGCACGCCGAGCCCGTGCAGGTGCGCGAGGAGGCCGCGGAGCACCGCGGGGTCAGGGGGCGCCGCGCCGCTCGCCGCGGTGCCGGTCGCCGCCGGGCCCAGCAGGGCCGCTTCGAGGTCGCCCAACGGGCGTGGGCCGTCGGCCAGAAGAGCCAGCACGGCCTCCAGCGGGCGGACGCGGCGCAGGACGACCTGCCGCATCCGGGCGCGTTCGTGCGGGTCGATCACCCAGCAGCGCAGCACGCCGGTGTCGGATCCGGTGCCCGCCGGCTGGAGGAAGTGCAGCGGTGCCGGGGCCAGCAGGGTGGCCGGGTCCGCCACCCGCAGGTCCAGGGCGCCGAGCCGGGCGCGCATCGCGTGGACGTTCTCGACGGCGTCGGCTGCCAACTCGCCGAGGGCCGAGCCGGGTGGGAGGAGGCGCGGGGCGGCAGCGTCGACCTCGTCGCCTGCGTCGTCCGTCACCGTGACCGTGACCGGCAGGAGGCCGACTTGACCGACCCAGCCGCGCGGGGTGGTCTTCGCCGCGGCCCGGCCGAGCGCCCGCCACAGGTACGCCCCGCGTTTGCGCAGCCGCTTCCCGCCCCAGGGCTCGCCCGCCGCCAGCCGCGCGGCCACGTCCGCGGCGGCTCCCGGGTCGGCCTCGTCCAGGAAGGCCCGCATGACGGGAGACCCGCACACCAGGGACCAGCCCAGAGCGCCCACGCGCTCGCGCTCGGCCGCCACCGCGCACTCCAGTCGCCGCAGGGCCGCTGTCGCGGACTCCCCCTGGCGGGAAAGCCGCGCGGCGTCCGCGGCGAGGCCACCGGCGACGGGCAACCGGTCCAGCAGCCGGCAGTCGGCCGGTCCCGGCACGGCGCCGGCGTGCAGCCGACGGCGCAGGGCCAGCACGGCGCGGCGGTCGGCGGGCGTGAGGCCGTCGTGCGGCACGACGGTGGCGCCCAACCGCTCGGCCAGCGCGCGGGCTTGCCCGCCTCGCTCGTCGTCCTGCCGGGCGTGCTCGGCGACCTGGGCGAACAGCTCCGGGTTTCCTGCCGATGCCCATGCCGCCAAGGGCACGCCGGCCACCCGGAGCAGTGCCGCTGGGCCCGGCTTCCGTTCCTCATGCACGTCATGACCTCCCGTCACCGAGGAGCGCGTGGGTCAGCAGGCTCTGCCGGGCCCCGGAGAGCCGTCCCCGGTTCCAGTGGAAGATGACGTGGTAGGCGGCGGCGCGGCGCGGGCCGATCAGCGCCTCACCGGACTCGAAGTACCCGGTGCGCCACTGCTCGGCGGCCAGGCGCACGGCCTCCCCGTGCGCCTGGATCGCCGCTCGCCGCTCCGGCGGCGCCGAAGCGAGCAGGGCCGGCCCGCCGGCCTGCCAGGCCGCGAGGATGCCGGCGGCGGCACGCCGGGCGTCGTCGTCCAGCTCGGTGCCCAGCCTGCGCCCGGTGTCGTCCCGGACCACCTGCCAGACCCCGCGGTGCTCCCAGCCGACGACGCCGAGGCCGTGCAGGAGTTCACCGAGGAGGTGGAGCGAGAACCGCCAGTCCGCAATCGGCTCCGGCCCGCCCTCCTCTGCTGCCGCGGCGATGGCGTCGTGGTGATCGAGCCAGGCGAAGGAGTCCGCCGTGAACAGATCGTGCACGTATTTCATGGACTGCGGGCCGCCGAAGAGATACGTCTCCGGCTCGTACCGTCCGCAGATCGGCGGGCGCTGTTGTCCGTCCAAATCCTGCAAGCAGTGCGTCAGTTCACGGCGCAGCGGTTCGACCTCCGGTCGGCCGGCATCGAAGCGGACGCGCAGGCCCGGTGGCTTGTGCATGAAGAAGAAGGAACGCGCCTCCCCGGCGGCGATCAGCTTGCGGGCCGTGTCCGCGACGACCTGGTACGTCCGGTGCCAGGCCGCGGGCCCCGGTGCGAGGTTGATCTGGACCCAGCCGCTCTCCGGCACGTCGTCGCGCAGGGCGGCCAGACCGGCCGTCAGAAATGTGTGGCGCGCGGCGTCGTATCCGGGGCCGGTGGAATCAACCGGCACCACGCCCAGAGGATTGTCGCGCACGTCCTCGAGACAGTCGGCCAGCAGACGTTCGACCTTCACCACGTCACCTCGCCTTCCTCGTGTTTTCCGCTTCACTCCTCGGATTTCCACAATTCGGCCTATTTGAAAAACGGAAGACGAATACTCATATGATGAACAAAGTTGCGCCCGGCGCACGTACGAGCCGGCACGCGCCGCAGGCGCACTCTGCGGGCACATTCCGTGCACCCGAGCGGGTGTTGCGGCGGGGCGAGGTCGGCCGCGATGCGGTGCTATCCGGTCGAGCGGCTCAGGCCGTGTCTCACAATTCCCGCCAGGCGCGCGACGCCGGCCCGCAGCGTCAGCTGCTGATGTCGCTGCCCGCCTGGACGCACCGGCGAATCATCCACGTACGACCCAGTACGAGGATGCTTCGCCGGCACGCCCAGCCGGGCGCCACCCAGCCGCCAGGCTGGGTGGCGGGGGTACCTCCCGGCCGAAGGCTGGGGGAGCCGCGCGCTGATCCGACGCGAATTGTGAGACACGGCCTAGGAGGCTCGTGAAGATCTTGTTGAGGGGCTGTCCGGCCGTAGGCCGGGCTGCCCCTCTGGTTATGCGTTGGTTGCCGGGGTGAGTTGCCAGGTGCTGCCGGTGTGGGTGAGTCCGAGGTTGATCAGGCGGCGGAGGTTGAGGGCGGCGGCTCGGGTGTGGAGCCAGGTGTCGTTCTTGATGGTGCCGCGGTAGCGGAGTCTGCGGTTGCCCCGGTGGACGATCCAGGCGACTGCGCGTTCGACGGGTGGTCGCCAGCGGCGGTAGTCGGCTTGCCAGTCGGGGTCGGTGGCGGCCTGGCGGCGGGCGGCGGTGAGGAGGTCGTGGTGCGGGCGGATGGTCAGGGTGCGTCCGGCCCTGGCCTTGGTGCACCGCTCGCGCAGGGGGCACCCGGTGCACAGGCCGGCGAAGGTGGCCTTGCGCTGCTGGTGGCGGCCGCCGGGATCGGAGAGCGGGACGGTGTGTCCGGCGGGGCAGGTCACGGTGGCGGCGGTGGTGTCGATGGTGAAGTCGTCGAGGGTGAAGCCGCCGGGGACGGCTGCCCGCAGTGGGGCGGGTTTGAGGAACAGTCGGTGCCCTTGCTGTTCCAGGGCCTGGCGGGCGTCGCCGGTGGAGTAGGCGGTGTCTGCGAAGGCGTCCACCGGGGCGTCCTCGTCGGCGAGCAGGTCGAGTCCGACGGCGGCCTCGTGGTGTTCTGCTCCAGCGCCGGGCCGCAGGGCGACCGCGGTGTATAACCCTGTCTCGGGCTCGATGGCGAGGTGGGCCTTGAAGCCGTCCTGCCGGTGGGTGCGGGTCTTGTGCACGTGCCGGGCCTCGGGGTCGACGGTGGAGACCATCCGGTCGTGGGCGGTGCCCCGGGTGATGCGCCAGCGTCCGTCGCGTCCGTCGGAGTCCTCGGCGGGCTCGACGTCCTGTCCCGCGACCAGGGCCAGCAGGCCGACCGCGTTCGCGGCCTTCTCGCCGAGTTGTTGCTCGGGCAGGTGCCCGAGCAGCCGCAGCGCGTCGCCGACCAGGGCGTCGACGAGGTCGGCTCGGGCCTGCTCGTCGTTCCACGCGATGCGGGGTTTGCCCGGGTCGGTGTAGTCGTGGGCGGTGCAGTGCACGGCCGCGACCGCATCCGCGCCGGGGACTTCGCGGATCACCGCCCGGACGGAGGCGATGATCTGGGTGACGGTGTCCTGGGTGGCGACCGCGTCGTCCAGCACGGTGGAGTCCAGCGCCCGCCGGTGCTTGCCCTTGAGGACGCCGGTGGCCCGCACGACCTCACGCACGGCCTCGAAGATCCGGTTGGGCCGGGGAGAGCGGGCCAGCCGGCGGCGGAAGTAGGCCAGCAGCGACGGGTCGAACGCGGTGTCGTTCAGGCCCAGTCCGCACGCGGCCTTCCACCGCAGGTCGCACCGCAGTTCCTGGACCGTCTCGAAGTCCGACAGGCCGTGCAGGGCCTGCAGCGCGATCGCCGCGGCCAGGATCTGCGGCGGCATGCTCGGCCGCCCGTTCGCCGACGGGTACATGTCCGCGAACATCACCGCCGGGAACAACTCACCACGGTGCTCGGCCAGGAACGCGAACACGCTGCCCACCGGGATCAACCCCCGGCACGTCTCCCAGACATCCGGCCCGACCGTCTCCCCGGACCACTCACCCATCGCCACAAGAAACAGTCTGGCCCCGCCGCTCGCGCGGCGAGGCCAGAACCCAAGATCTTCACGAGCCTCCTAGGCTGCCTACAACCGCGATTGCGAGACGCCCACACCATGATCGACGCCACCGCCGACACGCCGCTGCTGCCGCCCCCGCTCCAGCGCTGGCTCGCCGACCGCCTGCCGGAGCTGGAGGCCGTCACGGACGTGTCCTGGCCCCGCGACAGCTCCCGGGTCTGGCGGCTCTCCACGCCTGCAGGTGCGGCGTTCGCGAAGATCAGCCCGTCCGTGGAGGACTACCAGCGCGAGGTGTACGCCTACGAGCACGTGGCCGGCGTTCTCGCCGACCACGAGGCGCCGCGCCTGCTCTCGGCGGACCCGCACCTGCGCGCGCTGCTGACCACCCCGCTGCCGGGCCGCGTCGTGCGTGATCTGCCCCTGGAGCCGCGGGCCGAGCAGCGGGCGCACGAGCTCGCCGGCCAGCTGCTCCGCCGCTGGCACGACCACCCTGTCACCGACCCCGACCAGGTCCGCGGCCGGATCGTCGCGTCGGCCACCGCCCAGGCGGACGAAGCCTCCCGGTGCTTGGAGCGCACGGCCGGACAACTCACCGACGACCAGTACGCCTTGGTCGAGCAGGTGGTCCACGAGCTTCCCGCTCTGGCCGAGCAGCTTCCGATCGTCTACCAGCACGGTGACTTCTCGCCGCGCAACTGGCTCTGGGACGAGTCGGCCGAGTCCCTGGGCCTGATCGACTTCCAGCTGTCCGCCCACGGCAGCGCGGTGGGCGACCTGATCTGGCTGCACGGAGCGCTGTGGCCGATCCGCCCCGACCTCAAGGACGCCTTCTTCACCGGCTTCGCCCGCGACCTCACCGACGCCGAACGGCGGGCGCTTCCCCTCCTCACCACGCGACTGGCCGTCTCCTACCTGACCACCGGCCTCACCGTGGACAACGCCATGCTCATCGACCGCGGCCGTGCCGTCCTCGCCCGCCTGGTGGAGGCCCACGGCTGAGCGGTTCCCGCACCCGCGGCCGGCGGAGTGCCGCCGGGGCGGCCTCCGGACGCGCCGACCGGGCGCTTCCGCCGTCCGCCCCGGACTGCGAAAAGGCAGACCGTCCTCGCCGTTCCCTCGTCCGGTGGCGCCCGCTCCCCTGGGCCGTGTCTCACAATTCGCGTCGGATCAGCGCGCGGCTCCCCCAGCCTTCGGCCGGGAGGTACCCCCGCCACCCAGCCTGGCGGCTGGGTGGCGCCCGGCTGGGCGTGCCGGCGAAGCATCCTCGTACTGGGTCGTACGTGGATGATTCGCCGGTGCGTCCAGGCGGGCAGCGACATCAGCAGCTGACGCTGCGGGCCGGCGTCGCGCGCCTGGCGGGAATGGTGAGACACGGCCTAGCATGGCCGCACAGCAGCGGAGTGCCGTTCAACGTGTGGGCGAATTCGGCGACTTGCCGGAATCGAGGAGAGGCAGTCGTATGTACCTGAGTGTGCCCTTCGACAACGGTGAGACGTTTGTCGTGGAACTCTCCGAGGGAGAGGGCTCCGGAGTCATCCGGGCGAGCCGCGGCGAGGGGCTGGTCGAGTCCTCCACCGAGACCTTCGAGGCGGGCCTGGTCCGGGTGCGACACCTCGCCACGGCACTGCTGGAGCGGCTGAAGGACCTGCCCAGGAGCCCCGATCACATACGGGCCGAGTTCGGGATCAAGGTCACGGCCGAGGCGGGGCTCGTCGTGGCCAAGGCGTCGGGCGATGCGCACATCACCCTGGAACTGGAGTGGAGCCGCCAAGAGGGCGAGGAGTGAGCCGGTCGCCGGACAGACCGGGCAGCATGGCCTGGGAGCGGGGTACGGCACGTGTCCTGGACGGCGGACGCCCGGTCGGGGGCGCCTTCCTGATCCCCGGTGGGCTCCTGCTCACCTGCTCCCATGTCATCTCCGCGATCGCCGGTCTTCGGGACGACCAGCCGTTGCCCGCGAACCTCCCCGTGACCGTCGACTTCCCGCTGTTGCCCGGCCACCCGGTGGCAGCAGCCACGGTGCACTTCAGCGTGCCGGTGGCCGCGGACAACAGCGGTGACGTCGCCGTGCTGGAGTTGACCGATCAGCCACCGGCCGGCGCCGTCCCGCTGCGGATCCTGGAGGCGGACGACCTGGCCGGGCACCGCTGGCGGGCGTTCGGGTTCCCGCGATACCCGGGCCCGAACGGCGGCAAGGACGCCGGGATCTGGACCCGCGGCACCATCGAGGGCCGGGAGGGCACCGGCTGGTGGCAGCTGACCTGCGACGAGGACGCGGGCTTTCCACTGGCCGGCGGCTTCAGCGGGGCGCCCGTGTGGGACGAGGAGTACCAAGGGGTGGTCGGTGTCGTCGTCGCCGTCGAAGGCGACCAGCGGCGCCGGACCGGCTACGCGCTGACGGTGGAGTCGCTCGCCCGCGAATGGCCGCAGTTGCGCCAGCGGTTGCTCGCCGACAGTCCCTTTCGCGAGCTCCTGCCCTTCACCGAGCAGGACAGCGCGGTGTTCCACGGGCGCGACCACGAGACGCGTCAACTGCTCGACCTCCTCGTGGAACAGCAGGTCCCGGTCCTGCCGGTCCTCGGCGCCTCCGGCGTCGGCAAGTCCTCGCTGACCGGCGCCGGCCTGCTGGCACGGGTCGACGACGGCAGCTACCTGATCGCTCAACTCCCCCACGGCCTACGGCTGACCGCCGAGGAACTGCTCGCCTGGGCGCTGGCGGCTGCGGGCGACCCGGACACGACCACGGCCGACTGGCACGAACGCTGGACCGACCTGACCCGCCGGCTGGGCGACGAGCACGGACTGCGCGCCGCGCTCGAGCAGACACTGGCCCGACAGGGCAGGCGGTCCAGACTCCTGCTCGTCGTCGACCAGTTCGAGACCCTGCTCGCGGACGCGCCGGAGACCGCGCGCAAGCTGGACACGATGATCGGCGTCCTGACCGCGCGTCGAACCGATGGCAGCCGGCCGGCTCAGGCGGTGGTCGTCGCCCGGATCGACTTCCTGCCGCAGATCGAGAAGCTGCCCGTCCTTCGTGCGGCGTGGGAAGCGACCAACATCGTGGTACCGCCGATGACGCGGGATCAGCTGCTCCTGGCCATCACCCGCCCGTTGGAGGGGCACGCGGGCATCCGCTTCGCCGACGGTCTGGTCGAGCAGCTGCTGCACGACACCCCGCGCGGTGCCGCCGCACTGCCCATGCTGGAGTACACCCTGAGCCAGCTGTGGGCACGGCAGGAACGCGGCTTCCTCACCAGCTCCGCCTACCAGGCGCTCGGCGGGGTCGAAGGAGCCCTGGTCGGCAACGCGGAACGCACCCTGTGGGAGTGGGCGGACGACTCCGAGCAGGCGGCACTGGAGCGGATCTTCATCCAGCTGGTCCGCCCCGCCGAACAGTTGGACGCCGGCGAACGCGGCCCCGACACACGAAGGGTCGCCGACCGCACACAGTTCTCCGAGCACGACTGGTCGTTGATCCACCGCCTCGCCAGCACCCGGTTGGTGGTCGTGACCCGCCGACCCTCGCAGCTGGACACGGCCGAACTCGCGCACCAGGCACTGGTGGAGAGCTGGCCGCGACTTCAGCGCTGGGTCGAGCGCAACCGTGGGTTCCGCAGCTGGCAGGAGGAGCTTCGGCGCGCCCTGCGGGCCTGGCAGGAACAGGACCAACCGCCCGAACTCGCCCTCGACCGCAGACGAATCGCCGAGGCACAGCGGTGGCTCGGCCTCAGAGCCGCCGAAATATCCGCCGAGGAAGCCGGGTTCGTCGATGCCAGCGTCCAGGCCCAGCGCCGGCGCACCCGCCGGCGGCGCCTCGTCCTGGCCGGCTTCGTCCTGCTGACCGCCCTCGTCCTCGTCGCCTCCGGCCTCGCGTCCATCAACGCCCGGAGCAGCGACGACCACCGCGACCTGGCCGCCACCCAGCAACTGACCTCCCAGAGCCAGCTCCAGGCCGCAGCCGACCCCGCCCTCGCCGCCCGCCTCGCTCTGGCCGCTCAGCGCATCCACCCCACCGCCGACACCCGAACCCGACTCCTGACCACCCTCGCCTCACCCGCACGCGCCACCCTCACCGGCTCCACCGGGCCGGTGGCCTCGGTGGCCTTCAGCCCGGACGGAAACACCCTCGCCACCGGCAGTCGAGATCGGACGGTGCGACTGTGGGACGTGCAGACCCGCCGTCAACTGGCCACCCTCACCGGACAGAGCGGCTCGGTGGATTCGGTGACGTTCAGCCCGGACGGAAGGACCCTGGCCACCAGCAGTGAGGACGGGACGGTGCGGCTGTGGGACGTGAAGACCCGACACCTTCTCAGCACCCTCGACGACACGGCGACCCCGGTGGTATTCAGCCCCGACGGGCAGACCCTGGCCACCGGCGGCAAGCAGGGGACGGTGCGGTTGTGGGACGTGCGGACCCAGCATCTGCTGACCACTCTCACGGGCCACAAGGACTCCTCGACGCTGTCCGTCGCCTTCAGCCCGGACGGAAAGACCCTCGCCACCGGCGGCAGCAGCGACGCGCTCGTGCAGCTGTGGGACGTACCGACCCAGCGCCTGCTGGCCACCCTCACCGCCGACAACGGTGCCTTGGTGCAGTCGGTGGCCTTCAGCCCCGACGGAAGCACCCTCGCCAGCGGCAGCAACGACCGCACCGCGCGGCTGTGGGATGTTCGGACCCACCGTCAGCTGGCCGCCCTCACGGGACAGGGCGGTACGGTGTTTTCGGTGGCCTTCAGCCCGAACGGGCAGATCCTGGCCACCGGCAGCGACGATCACACGGTGTGGCTGTGGGACGTGAAGGCCCGACGTGCGCTGGCAAGCTTCACCGGCCACACCGGCTCGGTGCGCTCGGTGGCCTTCAGCCCGGACGGAAACACCCTGGCCACCGGCGCTGAAGATGCCACGGCGCGGCTGTGGGACATGCGGGCCAGCCGTCCGCTGACCACCCTCACCGAACAGGGCGGCTCGATGGACGTGATGGCCTTCAGCCCCGACGGGCAGACCCTGGCCACCGGAAGCGACGACGGGCAGGTCGAGTTGTGGGACGCCCGGACCCACCGCGCGCTGGCCACCCTCACCGGACAGGGCGGCTCGATGGACGTGATGGCCTTCAGCCCCGACGGGCAGACCCTGGCCACCGGAAGCGACGACGGGCAGGTCGAGTTGTGGGACGCCCGGACCCACCACACCCTGGCCACCCTCACCGGCCACCGGGGCGAGGTGAGCTCGATGGCTTTCAGCCCGGACGGTAGGACCCTGGCCACCGGAAGTTACGTCGACCAGACGGTGCGGCTGTGGGATGTGCAGACCCACCGCGCGCTGGCCACCCTCACCAGCTCACCAGAGCACGTGGTCTTCAGCCCTGATGGAGCAACCCTGGCCACCACCGGCGGAGGCTACGCCGACCAGACGGTGCAGCTGTGGGACGTACGGACCCACCGTGCGCTGGCCCCCCTCGCCGACCAGGGTGGCTGGGTGAGCTCGATGGTCTTCAGTCCGGACGGAAAGACCCTGGCCACCGGTGGCTGGGACGGTACGGTCCGGCTGTGGGACGTGCAGACCCACCACGCCCTGGCCACCCTCACCGGCCACACCGACATGGTGCAATCGGTGGCCTTCAGCCCGGACGGCACCACCCTCGCAAGCAGCGGCAGGGACGATACCGCGCGGCTGTGGGACGTCCGGACCCACCGTCAACTGGCCATCCTCACCGGCCACACCGGCATCGTCTCGTCGGTGACCTTCAGCCCCGACGGAAACACCCTGGCCACCAGCAGCGACGACCGCACGGCCCGCCTCTGGGACGTGCGGACCCACCGTGAACTGGCCATCCTCACCGGCCACACCGGCATCGTCTCGTCGGTGGCCTTCAGCCCCGACGGAAAGACCCTGGCCACCAGCAGCGACGACGGCACGGTACGGCTGTGGGACACCGACATGTTCAGCGATCTCCACACCCTCATCGACAGGGTCTGCGCGATCGCGGGCCGGTCCATGACGCCGGGCGCGACGGCGTTGACGCGGATGCCCTCCGGTCCGTACGTGACGGCTGCCGATGCGGTGAGGCTGTTGACCGCCCGCTTCGCCGCGCCGTACACGGGCAGCTCGGGATTGGCCATCAGGCTGCCGACACTGGAGGTGTTGACGATGGCTCCGCGCTTCGCGGTGGCGCGGATCGCCGCGACCTCGGCGGTCATGGCCAGCCACGGGCCCTTGAGATCGACGGCGTAGACGTGGTCGAAGTCGGCCTCGGACAGCTGGTCCATCGGGCCGGGCGGCTGACCCGTCGCACCGTTGTTGAAGGCCACGTCGAGCCGGCCGTACAGCTCCACGGCCCGGTCGACGGCGGCACGGACGGCTGCCGGGTCGGCCAGGTCGCACACCGCGTAGTCCGCGGTGCCGCCGGCCGTCCGGATCTCCTCGGTCACCGCCTTGAGTTGGGCCTCCGTGCGTGCCGCGAGGAGCACCCGGGCACCCTCCCGGGCGAACAGCCGCGCTGCCGCGGCGCCGATGCCGCGACCGGCACCCGTGATGAAGGCGACCTTGTCGGTGAGCAGGCCCGAGGTCGTGATGGGCGAGGTGGTCGGTGTGTTGTTCATGCCGACGAGCCTGTGCCCGGCCGACGCGCTCATCCAGGCACCGGCAGTACCTGGCTGGGTGCCTCGGCGCCCGGGCACACTGGAGAGGTGGATCGACGAGTACGACGAGAGCTTGGTGACTTCCTGCGCAGCAGGCGCGAGCGCATCACCCCCGCCGACGTGGGGCTGCCCGCAGGGGCGCGCCGCCGCACCCCGGGACTGCGCCGTGAGGAGGTGGCACAACTGGCGTTCATCTCGACCGAGTACTACGCGCGTCTGGAGCAGGCCCGCGCCCCGCACCCCTCGCGCGCGGTTCTGGCCCAACTTGCCCGCGCGCTGCGTCTGTCGGACGCCGAGCGCGATCACCTCCACCACCTCGGCGGTGCCCCGCCCGGACCGCCGCCGGGGCCGTCGCGGGAGGTGCGGCAGAGCATCACCGATCTGCTGCCGCGGCTGCCGGAGACCGCGGCGATCGTGATCTCCGCGACGTACGAGGTCATTGCCTGGAACGGACTGGCCACCGCCCTGATGGAGGACTTCTCCGCGCTGTCCCGTCGGGACCGCAACCTCCTGCGACGCGCCTTCCTCGGCCCGCACCGGCACGGCCGACGGCTGTACGGCGTCTCGGACGCCGACGAGTTCGCCCGGACGTCGGCCCAGCACCTGCGAGCGGCCGCGGCCCGCTACCCGGACGACCCGGAGGTGGCCGGTCTGGTCGAGGAACTCCTCGCCGGCAGCGAGGAGTTCACCCGCCTCTGGGCCACCCACGATGTGACCGCCCGCCCCACTCTCTGCAAGACCTTCGAGCACCCCCTCGTCGGCCCCGTGAGCGTCAGCTGCGACGTCCTGGACATCACCGACCGGGACCAGCACCTCATCATCTACACCGCCGCTCCGGGCTCGCCGTCGGCGGAGGCACTGCGCCTGCTGTCCGTCGTCGGCACGCAGCGCATGGGCGCGCCCGGCTGAGGGGGCGGGTGAGAGCCGACCGTAGGCCGGTCCGTGCCCGCGGCGGTCGGGCTCAGCCCCGCGCGCCGGACGTGGCGAGGTTCTTCTCGAACGCCGCCAGGTAGTTGCGCAGGTGGTGGTCCTTGATGGCACAGCAACATAGCCCGGTACACGAACCGACGGGGCATGGCCGCGCCACCTGCCACCCGTCCGGACGCAGTGGCGCGATCGGGCTCTGCCACGGACCCGCCATGACCTGGAGGTCGGGCAGCGGGGGGGCGGTGTCACCGGCCCTGCCCGGCCGGTCGACAATGGGATCATGACTGACCGTCTCCTACGCGTGGTACTGGCCGAGGACTCCGTCATCCTGCGCGACGGCATGGTGGAGCTGCTCAACGCGAGAGGGTGCCAGGTCGTCGCCACGGCCGGGACTGCGGAAGAGCTGCTGGCGGCGGCGGCCGACCGCCGCCCCGACGTGGCGGTGGTGGACGTACGGATGCCGCCCACGTACACCGACGAGGGCATCCGTGCCGCCGTCGAGCTACGGGCCGCCCGGCCGGGGCTCGGTGTCCTGGTCTTCTCCCAGCATGTGGAGACCGTCTGGGCCCAGCGGCTGTTGGAGGGAAGTGCGGCCGGGGTCGGCTATCTGCTGAAGGAGCGCATCGCCCGCACCTCGGAACTGGTCGAGGCGCTGCATCGGGTGGCCGCGGGTGGTACCGCGCTCGACCCGGAGATCGTCACCCGGCTGATCCGCGGCGGGCGGCGCCGCAGTCGGATCGAGTCGCTCACGCCACGGGAGCGGGAGACCTTGGAGCTGATGGCACAGGGCCATTCCAACCGTTCCATTGCCGCGCGGCTGGTGGTGTCGGAGCGGGCGGTGGAGAAGCACGTGGCCGCGATCTTCGTCAAGTTCGACCTGCCGGCCCGTGAGGCCGAGAACCGCCGGGTGAAGGTGGTGCTGGCGTATCTGGCCGAGGCGGGCTCGGCACCACCCGCGCACTGATCCCCCGCGGGCTTTTCGGATGCAGGCTGATCGGATGCGGGCTGATCCCCCGCGGGCTGATCAGATGCTGGCTGATCAGATGCGGGTGGGGAGTTCGGCGGTGATGACGGTCGGCCCGCCGACCGGGCTGGCGATCCGCAGCGTGCCGTCCACCGCGGCCAGCCGTTCGCGCAGGCCGGTCAGGCCGCTTCCGGCACCCGGGAGAGCCCCGCCCCGGCCGTTGTCGCTCACCACCGCGCGGACCCGTCCCTGCGCGGAGCGGACCTCGACGGTGGCCGCCTGCGCTCCGCTGTGCTTGGCCATGTTCGTCAGGAGTTCGGCGATGCAGAAGTAGACGGCCCGCTCGATCGCCGGGTCCGGGCGCTCCCGCAGGTCCAGACGCGTGGTGACGGGGACGGGGCCGGCGTCGGTCAGCGTGGGCAACGCCTCGCCGAGGCCTGCGTCCAGGGCCACCGGGTGGATGCCCCGGGTGAGCCTGCGCAGGCCCGCGATGGTGCCATCGGTCTGCTCACGCGCGCGGGTGAGCAGCGTGCGCAGGCGCGCGAGGTCGGCGCCGCCCTCGGGGGTGAGCGCGTCGTCGGCCAGCGACAGGGTGATGGCGATGGCGACCAGCTGCGCCTGGGTGCCGTCGTGCAGATCGCGCTCCAGCCGACGCAGGTTCTCGGTGTTCTCCGCGGCCAGTGTGCTGCGGGCCTGTTCGAGTGCCCGCAGGCGCCGGTGCGCACGGGCGGGACCGAGCAACTGCCGGGCGAGACGGCGGTTGAGCCCACTCATGGCGCGGACCGCGGCGGGCACGGCGACGAGCAGCGCAGCGCCGAGCAGCAGGCCGACCGGGTCGAGCCACCACGCGGGCCGGTCCGGTGGGGCCAGCAGGCGCACCCAGAGGGGAAAGCCGATCAACCATCCGGCGGCGAGCGGCAGGACGACGGCGGCGGCGAACGTCAGCACGCCGACCGGCAGGCGCAGGCCCAGGTAGAGCAGAGCCCGCCAGCCCACCGGGTCGGTCAGCAGTGTCCGGACCCGGGCGATCACGCCGTGGGCCGCGGGCAGGGGCGCCGGCGGCTCGACGGCCTCCCCGAGCAACCGGCCCGCCAGGTGCCGGTGCAGTGTGCCCAGGGCGCGGGCCCCGCGGACCGCGGCCGCCACCAGGGGCAGCCCGAGCACGGTGAGGGACAGCAGCGTGCCCGCGTAGAGGACCGCGAGCACATAGCCGAAGCCGATGATCGCCGGCGGCAGCCCGACCACGGCGAAGGCGATGTCCCCGGCGCGTACGGCAGGCCGCGAGCGCCGGAGCAGGCCGCGCCCGCGGTCAGCCACGCTGCCCTCCGACCAGCTCCGTCGCGCGGCCCGAGGTGGCGCGCAGACCGGCGCCGAGGATGCCCGGTGCGGTCAGGGCAAGGGCACCGAGCACGATCCAGGCGTACGCCCGCCACGGCACGGACGGCAGCGCGGAGCCCGTCACGGACAGGCTGA
Organism: Kitasatospora sp. NBC_01250; assembly: GCF_036226465.1. Taxonomy (NCBI): domain Bacteria; kingdom Bacillati; phylum Actinomycetota; class Actinomycetes; order Kitasatosporales; family Streptomycetaceae; genus Kitasatospora; species Kitasatospora sp. NBC_01250. The sequence continues at coordinate 417,914 of NZ_CP108476.1, forward strand.
ACGCCGCCGCGGTGGTGCCCGCGACCGCGGTGCCCAGCAGCACGCCCACCGCCGCGGTCAGGAGCATCTCGACGCAGAGCGTGCGCGCCAGCTGACGACGTGTCGCCCCGAGCAGGGTGAGCAGGGCGAACTCGCGGCGGCGGTCGGCGGTCAGGGCGGCCAGGGTGTTGACCGTCGAGACGGCGGCGAAGCAGACCAGCATGGCCAGCTCGGCCTGCCGCAACCAGACGTCACTGGCCGAGTTCACCGTCGACAGGCTCGCGTCCGCAGGCCGCCCGGTCGCGTGTTCGACGGTGGTGGTCATGAACACCATGGTGCAGGACAGCCCCACCAGGAGGGACACCGGCACCACCGCGGCCGACAGCCGGTGGGCGTAGCCCCGCAGATTGGCGTCGGCCAACCAGCCGCAGCACCTGGCCGAGGCCCGGACCGGGGCGCCCAGCACCGTCACGACGGCCCTGGCGAGCAAGGGCCCCAGCAGCGCGACCGCCACCAGCAGGACCAGCGCCGCCAACAGCGCCGCCTGGCCCGCCTTGTCGGCCGGCTGCGTGGCGACCAGACGGAGCAGCAGACCCCCGCCGCCCAGCCAGCCCAGCCCTGCGACCACCCGGAACCAGCCCGTCCGGTGGTGCTCGGTCGTGCTCGCCGCCATGGCCTCGGCCGGCGCGATCCGGGTGATCCGACGGGCGGCGACCGAGGCCGACAGCAGGCCCACGGCCAGCGCGGCCACGACCGCCACCAGCAGCGGCACGGGTGAAGCGGGGACGTGGACCGTGGGGGCGGCCATGGTGCGTACCACCAGCGCGTGCAGGAACCAGCGGGCTCCCGCCGCCCCCGTGGCCAGGGCCGCCGGGGCGACCAGCAGCACCGTCACCAGCACCTGCCATCGAACCAGCCGCCGGACCTGGCCGGGCGTGGCCGCCACGGTGCGCAACAGGGCCAGTTCCCAGTGCTGCTGGCGGATCGCGAAGCCGAGGGTGTTGACCACCACGAAGAACGACACCAGCACGGCGATCTCCCCGAACCCGGCGGCGATCACGGTCAGGCCGGGCCCGGCCACCGCCCGTCCCGGCGCGGCGGGAGCGGCGATACCGGCGGCCAGCAGGGAGCCGAACAGCGTGAGGGTGGCGACCGCGAGGAACAGCGCCGCCGCGAGACCGGCGAACGCTGCGGGCCGCAGCCTGATCTGCCCGAAGGCGAAGCTCAGCACGGTCAACCACCCAGCCGGCTCAGCCGGTCGGCGACCGCTGGCACCGACGGCCGGTCGAGGTCGTCGACCACCCGACCGTCGGCCAGCACCACCACCCGGTCCGCGTAGCCCGCCGCGACCGGGTCATGGGTCACCATGACGCAGGTCTGCCCCCGCCGGTCCACCCCGTCGCGCAGCAGCGCAAGAATCTCGTGCCCGGTACGGCGGTCCAGCGCCCCGGTTGGCTCGTCCGCGAACAGCACCGAGGGCCGGCAGACCAGCGCCCGGGCGATGGCCACCCGCTGCTGCTGGCCTCCGGAGAGCCGGCCGGGCCGATGCCGCTCGCGGCCGGCCAGGCCCACCTGTTCCAGGGCCGCCCGCACCGCTGCCCGGTCGACCCGCTCGCCGGCCAGCCGCCCGGGCAGCTCGACGTTCTGCGCCACCGTCATGGCCGGCATCAGGTTGAACGCCTGGAACACGAAGCCGACCCGGCTCCGCCGCAGCACGGCGAGCCGCCGCTCCGCCAGCCGCGACACCTCCGTGTCCCCCCACCAGACCGCCCCGCCGGTCGGTCGGTCCATGCCGGCCAGGCAGTGCATCAGCGTGGTCTTGCCCGAACCCGACGGCCCCATCACCGCGGTGAAGGTGCCCGGCCACAGCTCCAGCGTCACCGCGTGCAACGCGCGTACGCTCCCGGCGCCCCGGCCGTACTGCCGGCTCAGCTCCTCGGCCCGCACAGCGGCGTGGGGGCTCGACGAGCAGGTGTTCTCTGTCCTGTCGACCATGACGTCATCCATGACGTCATCCTCGGCGGACGAGGTCAGGGAATCGATCGTGCTCACCCCCGAGTGCTTGGTACGGAAACCCGTACCTCCCTCGCCCATCGGGGTGTCGCCCCCTGGATGCAGTCCAGCGGCACGTGCCCCGTCCGGTGGCTACGCGGGGCCCGCCTGGCACAGTTGCTGGTCGACCAGGGTGTCCAGGGCGGCCTGGCTGTCCGCGTCGCCGTCGCCGGTGCTCGCGACCACGGCTGCCCGCTGGCCGTCGGGGGTCGCGCCGACGAGGGTGTTGTAGCCGGGGGCGCCGCCGGAGTGGCCGTAGTAGCCGCCGCCGCAGGAGAGCGGTACCCACCAGAGGCCGAGGCCGTAGCGCGCGCCGGGCCAGAGGGGGGCCGGCACGGTGGACTCCATCTGGGCCAGTTGGGCCGGGGCGAGCAGCTGACCGCGCATCAGCGCGGTGTAGAACGTGGTGAGGTCCGCGGTGGTGCTGATGATCTCCGCGGCGGCGTCGCCCAGGGTCGGGTTGAGCGCGGTGACGTCGATCGTCGGGCCGGACCCGAAGGTGGAGTAGCCGTGCAGGTGCGGGCCGGGGATGAAGGGGTCGGCGACCGGTGCGCTGGTGTGCCGCAGCCCCAGGGGCCGGATGATGCGCGCGGTGACCTCGTCCTGCCAGGTGTGCCCGGTGACCCGGTTGATGATCATGCCGGCCAGGATGTAGTTGGTGTTCGAGTACTGCCAGTCGGTGCCGGGGGCGAAGGACGGGGCGTGCCGCATGGCGATGGCGACCAGTTGCGCCGGGGTGTAGCTGGTGAACCGGTTGGCCAGGAAGCCCGACGTCGAGGCGAGCACGGGCAGGTCGTGGGTGTAGTCGTAGATCCCGCTGGTGTGCTGCAGCAGTTGGCGCACGGTGATCCTGCTGCCGTCGTTGCCGTTGCCGGAGACCACGCCCGGCAGCCAGTGATCGACGCTGTCGTCCAGCGACAGCCGTCCCTCGCCGGCCAGTTGGAGCAGCACGGTGGCCGTGAAGGTCTTGGTGAGGCTGGCGATCCGGAAGGCGTCGTTTCGCACGGCGGGCGCGCCGGTGCTGGTGTCGGCCTGTCCCGCGGTGGCGAAACGGTGGCCGCGCGCGCCGGTCGCCTCGGCCACGACGCCCTCGTTGCCGGTGGCCTTGATCGCGTTCACCTCGCCCTGCAGCGAGCTTGGTCGGGCGGCGGCCGCGCCGGCCGCCGGCGCGCACGCCAGCGCGGCCAGCGCGGCGACGAGCACCGCGGCACCGATGCGACGCGGGTGTCTGTTACGCATGAGTTGCCTCCTCGCGGAATGACGAACGCACCACGACAGCGGTGCGACAGCCACGCTAGGGAGGAGCCGGGCGACCCACGATGGAGCTACCACCCGCGCCCGCGATGGGGGCAGCCCCACCCCGCACCGGCAAGTCCCGGTTGCCCGCGCTGCCTTGCGGGAGCGGGTGCTGTCTGACGCGGCGTCATGTGTGCGAGCCCCCAGGTCCTCGACCGCGTTCCGCTCCGGTGCGTATGCGGGCAGCGTTTCACCCGACTTTCACCGGGGCATGCTGCCACCCGGTGCGGCGAAGATCGGAGCCACGAAGCAGGTGGCACTGCGTCCGAGGAGGCATGCGGTGACGGATCCAGCCATCGCTGGGTTGGACGTGCGACCGATGGCCACCCACATCGGAGCCGAGATCTCCGGTGTGGATCTCTCCGGCCCGCTGGAGGACGAGGTCGTCGACGCGATCCGGTCCGCGGTGCTGCGGTGGAAGGTGGTCTTCTTCCGTGAGCAGCACCTCGACCACGCCGGGCATCTCGCCTTCGCCCGCCGGTTCGGCGAACCCATCGTCTCGCCCTCGCGCGGCGACGCCTCCCCGGCGGAGTTCCCGCAGGTGCAGACGATGGTCGACCGGCTCGAACTGGCCGGACGCTACGGGCAGGACCGCGCGCAATGGCGGGACCGGCGGCGGAACTCACTGCTCCACGACTGGCACAGTGACCTGACTCCCTGGATCGATCCCCCGGCTGCCACCATCCTGCGGGCGGAGGCCACCCCGCCCTACGGTGGCGACACGACCTGGGCCAACCTGGCCACCGCCTACGCCGGCCTGTCCGAACCACTGCAGCGCCTCGCCGAGAGCCTGCGGGCCGAGCACCGGCGAGGTGTCGGGTATCTGCCGAAGCCGGGCCCCGACTCCTACCTGAAGGATCTGCAGGAGCAGCCGGTGGTCTCGATCCACCCGCTCGTGCGGGTCCATCCGGAGACCCGGGAGCGGCTGCTGCTCGTCAACCCGTACTACCTCGAGCGGTTCGTCGAGCTCTCCCGGGCCGAGAGCCGCGCCGTGCTCGACATGTTCGTGGACCAGGCCACCCGGCCCGAGTACACCGTCCGGTTCCGGTGGGAGCCCGGGAGCGTCGCGTTCTGGGACAACCGGGCCACCATCCACCTGGGCGCCCAGGACCGTGAGCAGCTCGGCTCCCCGCGCGTCCTGCACCGGGTCATGGTCGCCGGCGATGTCCCGGTCGGGGTGGACGGCACCCCGTCGACAGCGGTCGCCGGGCGGCCTCTCAGCGAGAGCTGACGGACGAACTCACCGCACCGCGCTGATGTGTCCGCCTCGCAGCAGCCCGTTGCACCGTCGCAGGGAATCGAACCTTGGGGGGACAACGGATGGCTGAGGTCCCGCGCTCGGCGCCGCAGCAGACGCAGGCGCATGCCGTCTCCGACGAATCCAGGCAGGCCGCCTGTGCGCGAGGCCTCGACCGGCTGGTCTCGGCCCTGGTCCGGGAGGAGTTGCTGGACCTCGACGAGGCCGAGCAGCAGGGCTTGACCATTCCGGTGCGGCACGTCACCTCGGCCGGGCGGCTGGTGGTCGACGGTGTCGTCGCCCTGCGGACCGGCGCCGACGCGCGGGAGCCGATCACCGAACCGGTCCGCCTCATCGACGTGTTGCTCCGCCGCGGGCTGGTGCCGGCGAGCGGACTGGAGTGGGCACGGGTCCGCAGCGAGGTCGCGGCCAGCGTCGAGGGACATGCGCTCGCGCTGGACGGGGCGGCTCGGCAGGCGGGCAAGGCGCGAGCCGACGGTCCGTGGGATCCGCTGCGCCCCTTCACCGCTCTGCTGGAGCGGCTGCCCGCCGACTCGCCGCTGGTGGGGTTCGAGCAGCTGGTCGTGGACGGTCATCCCCTGCACCCGGCGGCCAAGGGACGGCTCGGGATGTCCGCCGCCGACGCGCTGCGCTACGCTCCCGAATCCGGCGCCGCCTTCCCGCTCGCCCTGGTCGCGGTGGCACGCGAGGCAGCCTCGGGGGCGGACGGCCGGGGCGGGGCCTCCGGGGCGGACGGCCGGGGCAGGACAAAGTCCGGCGACCGCGGTGCCGGCCTGGCGGCGGCCGAGGCGGTGCTGGCACAGGCCTTTCCCGCCGCGGTCTCGGCGGCCCGGGCCGAACTGGCGCAGGCCGGGCACGCCCCCGATCGGTACGTGCTCCTGCCGGTCCACCCGCACCAGCGCGACCACGCCCTCCCGCGACTGCACGGTGACGCCCTGACGGCTGGACTCGTCGTGCCGCTGTCCGCCACGCTCCCGGCGTGTCCGCTGCTGTCCACCCGCACCCTGGCCGTCCGCGAGCCGGGCGCTGCGGCCGGCCTGCACATCAAGACGGCCCTGGAGGTGCAGATCACCAACGCGGTCCGCGGTGTCTCCTTCCAGGCCGCGCACAACGGCCCGCGGCTCTCGGCGCTTCTGGCGGACATCGCCGCGCAAGAACCGGGCCTGCGGACCCTCACCATCTGCCGGGAGCTGGCCGGGGTCTGCTTCGTGCCCGTCGAGCAGGCCGGGGCCGACCACAGCGCCCGCCGCCGGTCCCTGGGAGCGATCCTGCGCGAGGACCCGGAAACCCTCCTTGCGCCGGACGAGGTGGCGTTGCCGGTCGCGGCGCTGCTCGCCCGGTCACCGCTCACCGGCCGGACGGTGGTTCACGATGTGGTCACCGAACTGGCGGGCCGGGAGACGTCCCGCGCCGACGCGGTGCACAGCTGGCTCCGCCGGTACCTGGAGCTGATCGTGCCGCCCACGCTGACCCTGCTGACCCAGTACGGGATCGCGCTGGAGGCCCATGCGCAGAACACCCTGCTCGCCCTGCGCGGCGGGCTGCCCAGCCGGGTCCTGGTCCGGGATCTCGGCAGCATCCGCATCCTGTCCTCGCGCCTGGCCGCTCGGGGGCACACGGTCACGCTGGCGCCCGGCTCAGCGCTGCACGCCTCGGGCACCGACCCGCTGCGGTCCAAGCTGTACTTCGCGCTCTTCACGCACCAACTCGGCGAGCTGGTGCCTGCCCTGGCCGAGGCAGCCGACTGCCGGGAGCAGGAGCTGTGGCCGGTCGTCCGGGATGTCTGTCTGCAGGCCTTCCGCCACCTGATCGCCCGGGCGCCCAACACGGCCGAGGCAGCGGACGCCTGTGCCGACGCCCTGGCCCTGCTCGAAGATCCCTGGCCGCTCAAGGCCCTGCTGCGGCTGCGCCTGGCCGGGCAGGTGGCGCAGCAGCCCCACTTCAGCGGCCCGAACCCGCTGCGCCGAGCAGACGGCGAGGCGGCGGCCGGTGTCCTGGCCGAACTTCGCTCCCGCGAACCGGAGTTGGCCATCCGATGGCTGACCGAACTCGACGGCGCGCGACGGGACACAGCGCAGGACCTCCTCGCGGCACTGCAACGCGAAGGAATCGTCGACGGCGCTGTCGGTGGCCCTGTCAGTGGCGCTGTCGGTGGCCCTGTCAGTGGCGTTGTGAATGGCGTCGCCACCGGCCGACCGTGCGACGCGGACCGGCCCGAGCAGGTGGTCGACAAGCTGCGGACCGCGAGCGGCAACTGGGAGGCCGTACGGGAGGAACTGGTCGACTCCGCCGCCAACCTGGCCCTGAGCCGGGCCATGGCCGGGCGCCGGAGAGAAGCACTCCAGGCCACGGGGGCTGCCGGCCTGCTCACGTCGGTTCCCGCCGGACTTTCACCCTCCGACGTCACCCTTCTGCTGGACGGCCTGGAGACCGAGGGCCACGCCCTGCACCCGTGCCGCCGCACCCGGCTCGGGTTCTCCACCGCCGACGTGCTCGCCCACACCCCGGAATCCGGCGCGACGGTGACCGTGGAACTGGCCGCCGTCCACCGCGACTCCGTTCTGCAGACACCGGACGAGGACGGGCGCACCGTGGGCGACCTGCTCGCAGCGGCCTACCCCGCCACGGCCGCCCGGGCCGTGCGCGGTCTGAAGGAACGCGGGCACGACCCGGACGCCTACGTGCTGGTCCCGGTGCACCCCTGGCAGGCACGGAACGCGCTCCCGTCCGTCTACGGCGCCGACCTCGACGCCGGTCGGATCGTGCGACTGCCCGAGGCCGCCCTGGAGTGCCGCCCGACGTCCAGCATCCGCACCGTGGTCACCACCGAGCCGGGCCAGGACGGGAAGCGAGTCACCCTCAAACTCGCCCTGGACATACGACTCACCGGGGGACGCCGAACCATCTCGCCCGCAACGACCCGCAACAGCCCACGCCTTGGCCCGCTCCTGCAGCAACTGCTGGCCGCCGAGCCCCGGGCCACCGGACGGGTGGACTTCGTCCCGGAGCTGGCCGGCGTCGCCTTCAGCCCACCGGAAGGCGCGTCGGCTCCGGACGCCCGCCACCGGGGACTGTCCGCCCTGCTGCGCCCGGACCCGGCGGAAGGGCTCCGCCCGGGCGAGACCATGGTCAGCTGCGTCGCCCTGCTGGCCCGCTCACCGGTGACCGGACGCCCCCTGCTGACCGAGGTGGTCAACGCCCGGGCCATCGCGGAGGGCATCGCACCTCGCGCCGCCGCGCTGGTCTTCCTGCGCGAGTACAGCGACCTGCTCTGCTCGGCCGCGTTGCCCCTGCTGTGGCGCCACGGGATCGCGATCGAGGCGCATCTGCAGAACACCCTGCTGGTGCTGCGCCACCCGCGTCCGACCCGGCTCGTGCTGCGCGACAGCGCCGGGCTGCGCCTGCACCTGGGCCGCTTCCGCGCGACCGGGTCCGACTTCACCCCGTATCCGCACTCGTTGACGGCCACCGAGGACATCGGGGAGGTCCGCGCCAAGCTCTGCCACGCGGTGTTCCACGCCAATCTGGGCATCCTGATCGACCGGCTGCGGCTGGACCACGGGCTGCCCGCACAGGCCCTGTGGGACGTGGTCCGGGCCGCCGTCGAGGAGACCCGCGCGGACGTGTTGCGCAGCGCGACGCCCCGGCTGGCCGGGCGAGTGGCCCAGGACACCGCGGCGCTGCTGGGCCCTGGCCTGCCGCAGAAGGCGCTGCTCACGATGCGGCTGTTTCCCGGCCGCGGCGACATCTACCTCCCCCAGCCGAACCCGCTGCACCGCGCCGAGCCGGCCGACGGCGCCGTTCCGTAGTCGGCAGTGACGGTGGGTGGTCGACCGTCGCCCCACCCGCGTCGCGGCCGGCCGCGCCCCAGAATGGAACGACGGCGCAGCAGCGCACCTCTACCGGAGGAGTCGGCCATGACCGCGTCCGGATATCCGCACCAGCGCACGACGGCCTGGGTGGTGGAACGCCCCGGCCCGATCGGCTCCGCCCCGCTGCGCCGGGTGGAGCGGGTGCTGGAGGAGCCCGGGCCGTGGGAGCTGCTGATCGACGTCGGCGCCTGCGGGGTCTGCCGCACGGATCTGCACCTGGCCGAGGGCGACCTCGCACCGCATCTGCCGGCCTGCACGCCCGGGCACGAGATCGTGGGCCGCGTCCTGCACACGGGCTCCCAGGTACGGGAGTTCGGGCCCGGTGACCGGGTGGGCGCGGCCTGGCTCGCGGGCACCTGCGGCACCTGCCGGTACTGCCGGGCGGGCCACGAGAACCTCTGCCCCCGCTCCCGGTACACCGGGTGGGACACCCACGGCGGTTACGCCGGACAGGCCCTGGTCGACGCCCGCTACGCCTACCCGCTCCCCGACGAGCGCCCCGACGAGGAGATCGCTCCCCTGCTGTGCGCGGGCATCATCGGCTACCGCGCCCTGGAACGCGCCCAGCTGCCGCCGGGCGGCCGGCTGGGCATCTACGGGTACGGCGCCTCCGGACACCTCACCGCCCAGCTCGCGCTCTCCCGGGGCGCGAGCGTGCACGTCCTCACCCGGGCGGCGGAGGCCAGGCGCCTGGCCCTGGAGCTGGGCGCGGCCTCCGCGCGCGACGCCTACGAGACGCCGCCCGAACCGCTGGACGCGGCCCTCCTCTTCGCCCCGGTGGGCGATCTGGTGCCGGTCGCGCTCGCCGCGCTGGACCGCGGCGGCACCCTCGCGGTGGCCGGGATCCACCTCTCCGACATCCCCCCACTCGATTACCAGCAGCACCTGTTCCGGGAGCGCTCGCTGCGCAGCGTCACCGCCAACACCCGCGAGGACGGCCGGGCCTACCTCGCAGAGGCCGCCCGGCACCGCCCCACGGTCCATGTGCAGCGCTACCCGATGAGCCACGCCGACACCGCGCTGGCCGACCTCGCGGCGGGGCGCGTCACCGGCGTCGCCGTGCTGATGGCGCGGTGACCGGGCGCTTACGCCTGCACAGCCGGCCCGGAGCAGGGCCGTCGCGGTCGTCGGCCCGCAAACGGCGCCCGGGCCGTGCGACGAGGCGAACGGCGCCGACCTCCTCGCCCCCACCGTCCAGCGCTACCGTGCCGATCCCCGGCCCGCCCGGGGCAGCGAGCCCACGGCTGGGCCGAGCGGGCCTGTCCAGTGCATGGCCGGTTCTCGCGAAACCCCGCCGGAGGTCCACTGCCGCCGCCCCGCCGACGGCTCACCCCGGCCCCACCCGGCGCCCGCTGATCCGGTCCGGAGTGATGCGGATCCACAGCGGGCGGTTGCCACCCGCCCAGGGCTCGGTCCCGGGCAGGAGGGCCAGTCGCCCGATGGTGGCGGCGTCCTCGATGGGCTGGGCGGTACCGGCGATCAGGACGCTCCAGCCCTGGCTCAGGTGGTCGTTGATCCGGTCGACCTGGAAGGAGAGGGTGCTGCCGGGCGCGGCGGCCGGCGCGCTGTGCGGTGCGGTGCGGTAGACGACCGTGTGCGCGTCGACGGTGTAGTTGACCGGGAACACCTGCGGCGCGGGCTCGGCCGGCACCACCACGCGACCGACACCGTGGGTGCCGAGGCGCTCCCAGCACTCCGTCCCGGTCAGGCGGGACAGCACCGGATGCGGGGCCGGCCCACCGCTGCCGGGAGCGGCGTCCCGGCGTCCCTCCAGCAGCTCCTGGTAGGTGAGTTCGAGGGCGGCGGCAAGGCGCAGGAACCCGGACGGGTCGAATGCGGTACCGGCCTCGATCAGCAGCGTCAGGTACTGCGGGGACATCCCGGCCTTGGCGGCCAACCTGGCCTCGGTCAGACCGAGTTCGGCGGACCGGTCGGCGATCCGACGGGCGAGCGCGGCGGACGTGGGAGCGGGGTCCGGGTGCACGATGCCTCCTCGTGTGCGCTGGTGGCCGCCGCACGTCGTGGCGTTTCAGGTCCGGACAGGAACGCGGCCCTCCTTCGTCGGCCGCTCCCGTCCAGGATCTGCTCGGCCTGCCTCTCCAGCCTCCATCACCTTCCGGTCCGGCGCACGGTCCGGGCACGGCTTCCTACGCTGAGGGGGTAAGCGGTGCACTCGGTCCGCCGTCGCGCAGCGCGCTCCACCGCGAGCAGCCGGCCCGGGCGGCGCGGCTTCCGCGCGGGCGCGGGGACGGCCTCGGCCTGGGTCAGCGGGAGCGGAGCGAGGTGGCCCTCGGCCGTCAGGGTGATCCGGGCAGCAGGCCGAGCAGGCAACGAGCAACGCCTCGATGAGGTGCTCGGCGCGTTCGGTGGCCCGGGTGACGTCGCGGGCCATGCGCCCGGGGAGCGCTGAGCGGGCCACGATTCAGAGGAATCTCAGCAGGCAGGAACATGGCGATCGTGCCGGCCGGACGCCAGCATTGACCGGGCAACGTCAAGTCGCTTTCCCTCGGCGACACTTCGGCCTGCCCGTCCGGCTCTCCGGGTCCAGCACCGCACCCGGCCCGCCGTTCCCCGCCCGCGCCCCGTTCCTCTCCCCTGCCCCGGAGGCTCCGATGCCCCTGACCGCTGTCCCCCCTGCCCGCGTGCTCGCCCGCACGGCGGCAGCACTGCTCTGCCTGGCGGTGTCCTGGATCCACGTCCAGGACCAGGGCGGCTTTCCCGGCGACAAGACGCCGCACTACGTCGGCGTCGGCTACTACCTGCTGGAGGTGACCGGCGTGCTCTGTGCGGTCCTGCTGCTGGCCGGCACCCGACCACGCACCGCCCGCGCCAGCGCCTACCCGCTCGACTGGCTGCTCGCCGCCGCCGTGGCGCTCGGCCCGCTCGTCGGCTTCGTCCTCTCCCGGGGACCCGGCCTGCCCGACTACAGCGACGACAGGGGCAACTGGACCGAACCCCTGGCCCTCATCAGCGTCGCCGTGGAGGGCGCCCTCCTGATCACGGCCGCCACGGTCCTGCTGGCCGCGACCCGAACAGCACGGACCGTTCCCGCCCGGCCCGCGCGCGGCACCTCCGCCGCCCGCTGACCGAGCAGCACCCGGGCGGCGGCCCACCCGGACCACGCGTCGCGGACCTCGCCGACCGGTCCTGCTGCGATCGTGGTCGGCGTCAGCCTGGTGTGCCGACCGGCAGCGACACTGCTCGGCGCTCACCGGCCCGCGCCGGCAGGTGCCCGCCGCCAACCGCACTACGCCGCGATCAGCCGCGGCGCGTCGTCCGCCGCACGGGCCGTGCTCGCGACGACCGCTCCGGAGGGCACGGCGATCACGGTGCACAGGGCCCGGGCCACGCAGTGGCGGCTGACCGTCCCGTGCACCAGCCGCTGCAGCGGGCCGCGGCGGCCGGTGCCCACCACGAGCACGTCGCCCGGGCGGTCGGCGATCCGGACGAGGGCGCGGCCGGCCTCGCCGCGGATCACCACGGGGTCGATCCGCAGGTTCGTCGGGTAGCCGCCGAGGGCGTCCGCGAACGCGTCGTCCAGTCGGGTACGGGCCGCCTGCTCCCAGAGCGCCGCCAGCGACGGGCAGGGGTGGGCCCGCTCCCCGCCGACCGGGGTCCAGGCGATCACCGGGACGAGGACGGCACCGCGCCTGGTCGCCTCGTCCACCGCGCGCCGCAGGACCGCCGCGCTCCGCTTCGATCCGCTGACTCCGACGACGACCCGGCTGGTCTCGGCCATGGTGCTGCACTTCCTCGATCCTCAGGCCCCGCAGAGGGCCTTCGCTTTCCAGCCGCGATACGGACTGGACCTTCGAAACAGTCGACTCGTGGTCGGCCGTCCCGCTGATCCATGGAACCCTGGCGATGCGCGCCATCGCCGGCTCTTAACGCGTCCGAGACGCGCCGTCGCCGCTTCCTGACGAACCCCTGACGTCGGCCCGGTCAGGGGCAGTGGTCACAGCTCCGGGGCGGTGCCGCGAGGTGCCGGTTCGACGGTGGCCTCGTGACCGCCCGGGCCGTGCTGCCTGGTCCCGCCGAAGCGTCCGTGCCCCCGCCCTGCGGCGGCCTCGTGGGTGACCATGTGGACGTCGATGTCGCCGGAGAGCGCGATGGTGGTCTCCCCGATGCCGCGGCCGCCCAGTGCGCGGGCGAGCCGGCCGTGGCGACTGGTGCCGAGCACCAGCTGGGTGGCGTTCTGCGAGCGGGCGAAGGCCAGCAGGGTGGTGGGGATGTCCTCGCCGACCACCCAGTGGAAGCTTCCGCCCAGGCTCTCGACCAGGCCGCGCTGGGCGCTGAGGGCCTCGGGGCGGGCATCGGCGAGCCCGTCGCCGTGCGCGACGTGGACGGCGAGCAGGTCGCCACCGCCGGTGCGGGCGGCGATCCGAGCGGCGCGGCGGATCAGTGTGTCGTCCTCGGGCCCGCCGGTGAGGGCGACCACGACCCGCTCGCTGGTCTCCCATATTCCGCTGATGCCCTGCTCCACGCGGTAGTCCTGCAGCCGCTCGTCCACCCGGCCGGCCAGCCAGAGCAGGGCGAGCTGGCGCAGCGCGGTGAGGTTGCCGGTCCGGAAGTAGTTGCCGAGCGCGGTGTCGACCTTCTCCGTGGCGTAGACGTTCCCGTGCACCATCCGGCGGCGCAGCGCCTCCGGTGCCATGTCGACCAGCTCGATCTGCCAGGCGCGGCGCACCAGCTCGTCGGGGACGGTCTCGTGCTGCGGGACTCCGGTGACCTTGAGGACGACGTCGGTGAGGGATTCGAGGTGCTGGATGTTGAGCGTGGTGATGACCTCGATGCCGGCGGCCAGCAGTTCCTCGACGTCCTGCCAGCGCTTGGGATGGCGCCCGCCGGGGACGTTGGTGTGGGCGAGTTCGTCGACCAGCGCCACCTGGGGGCGGCGGGCGAGCGCCGCGTCGACGTCGAGCTCGGTGAACTCGGCTCCCCGGTAGGTGCGGTGTGCGCGCGGCAGGCACTCCAGGCCGTCGAGCAGCGACTCGGTGCGCTCCCGGCCGTGGCATTCGACGAAGGCGACGACGACGTCGGTGCCGCGGGCCCGGCGGCGCAGCGCCTCGTCGAGCATGCGGTAGGTCTTTCCGACGCCCGGCGCGGCGCCGAGGTACACCTTCAGCCGGCCGGGCCCGGCCCGGGTCGCCTTCTGCTCGACCACCGCGCGCCTCCTTGCCGGCCGGGGTCAGCCGAGCCGCGCGAGCGCGAGGTTGAGCGTGACGACGTCCACCCGCCGTTCGCCGAGGAAGCCCAGGTCGCGGCCCTGGGTGTGGTCCTTCACCAGCTGACGGACCCTGGCCGGGTCGAGACCGCGCGCCTTCGCCACTCGGTCGACCTGTTCATCAGCGTAGGCGGGCGAGATGTCCGGGTCGAGCCCGGAGCCGCTCGCGGTGAGCGCGTCCGGGGGCACCTGGCCGGGCGGAACGCCGTCGAACGCGGCGGCCGCGGCGCGGCGTTCGCGCACGGTCCGGGTCAGGCCCGCGTCGTTGGGGCCGAGGTTGGAGGCGCCCGAGGCCAGCGGGTCGTAGCCGGTGGGGCCGGCCGCCGAAGGACGCGGCTGGAACCACTTCGGGTCGGGCCGGGCCGCCTCGTTCGGATCCGCGGGGTTCTGCTTCGGCAGGTCGAAGTTCTGCCCCAGCAGGCTGGAGCCGACCACCTGGCCGTTCTGCTTCAGCTGCGAGCCGTTGGCCTGGTGGGAGAAGGCGAGCTCGGCGATGCCGGTGATCAGCAGGGGGTACGCCAGGCCGCAGACCACGGTGAAGACCAGCAGCAGGCGCAGGCCGGTGAGGTGCAGCCGGACCAGGGCCGGCAGGGGACGTGCCACGCGCGGGCTCCTTCGCTCAGTGCAGACCGGGGATGAACTGGACGACCAGGTCGATGAGTTTGATCCCGACGAACGGCATGATCAGCCCGCCGACGCCGTAGACGCCGAGGTTGCGGCGCAGCAGGGCGGAGGCCGAGGAGGGCCGGTAGCGCACCCCGCGCAGCGCGAGCGGGATCAGGCCGATGATGACCAGCGCGTTGAAGACGATCGCCGAGGTGATCGCCGAGGTCGGGCTGTGCAGGTGCATGATGTTGAGGTGCCGCAGGCCCGGGTAGACGCTGGCGAACATCGCCGGGATGATCGCGAAGTACTTCGCGACGTCGTTGGCGATCGAGAAGGTGGTCAGGGCGCCGCGGGTGATCAGCAGCTGCTTGCCGATCTCGACGATCTCGATCAGCTTGGTGGGGTCGGAGTCCAGGTCCACCATGTTCCCGGCCTCCTTGGCGGCCGAGGTGCCGGTGTTCATCGCCACCCCGACATCCGCCTGAGCGAGGGCGGGGGCGTCGTTGGTGCCGTCACCGGTCATGGCGACCAGCTTCCCGCCGCCCTGCTCCTGGCGGATCAGGGCCATCTTGTCCTCGGGGGTGGCCTCGGCGAGGAAGTCGTCCACGCCGGACTCACCCGCGATGGCCTGGGCGGTCAGCGGGTTGTCACCGGTGATCATGACGGTCCTGATGCCCATCAGGCGCAGATCCTCGAAGCGTTCCCGGATGCCGTGCTTGACCACGTCCTTGAGCTCGATGACCCCGAGGACCCGGGCGGCCCCACCGACGTGGTGGTCCGCGACCACCAGAGGAGTGCCGCCGGCCGAGGAGATCGCCTCGACCAGCGTGCCGATCTCCTCGCCGGAACGGCCACCGTTCTCCTGCACCCAGGCGACGACGGAGCCGGCCGCGCCCTTGCGGATCCGCCGCTCGCCCTCGTCCTCGTGCAGGTCGGCGCCGCTCATCCGGGTCTGGGCCGTGAACTCGATCCACTCGGCCTGGCCGATCTCGGCCTGGGTGCGGGCCCGCAGCCCGTACTTCTCCTTGGCCAGCACCACGATGGAGCGGCCCTCGGGCGTCTCGTCCGCGAGGCTGGACAGCTGCGCGGCATCCGCCAGCTGGCCCACCTCGACGCCGGTGACCGGGGTGAACCCGGCCGCCTGGCGGTTGCCGAAGGTGATCGTGCCGGTCTTGTCCAGCAGCAGCGTCGAGACGTCGCCGGCCGCCTCGACCGCACGGCCGGACATGGCGAGCACGTTGCGCTGCACCAGGCGGTCCATGCCCGCGATGCCGATCGCCGAGAGCAGCGCACCGATGGTGGTCGGGATCAGCGCCACCAGCAGGGCGACCAGCACGACGATCGTCTGCTCGGCTCCGGCATAGGCCGCCATCGGCTGCAGCGTCACGACCGCGAGCAGGAAGACGATGGTCAGCGCGGCCAGCAGGATGTTGAGCGCGATCTCGTTCGGCGTCTTCTGCCGGGCGGCGCCCTCGACCAACGCGATCATCCGGTCGATGAACGTCTCGCC
The DNA here is from genome assembly GCF_036226465.1 of Kitasatospora sp. NBC_01250. Classification (NCBI taxonomy): domain Bacteria; kingdom Bacillati; phylum Actinomycetota; class Actinomycetes; order Kitasatosporales; family Streptomycetaceae; genus Kitasatospora; species Kitasatospora sp. NBC_01250. The sequence continues at coordinate 433,711 of NZ_CP108476.1, forward strand.
GGGCTTGGAGGTGATCTTCACGACGATCCGGTCGGAGAGCACCTTGGTGCCGCCGGTCACCGCGCTGCGGTCACCCCCCGACTCGCGGATCACCGGCGCGGACTCGCCGGTGATCGCCGACTCGTCGACACTGGCCACCCCTTCGACCACGTCGCCATCGCCCGGGATGACCTGACCGGCCTCGACGACGACGTGGTCGCCGAGCTTCAGCGCGGTGCCGGGGACCTCCTCCTCGGTCTGCGAGGCGGGCCAGCCGGCCAGGCGACGGGCCGTCGTCTCGGACTTGGCCCGGCGCAGCGTGGCGGCCTGTGCCTTGCCGCGCCCCTCGGCCACCGCCTCGGCCAGGTTGGCGAAGACGACGGTCAGCCAGAGCCAGACGGTGATCACCCAGGCGAAGGCGCTGGTGTGGCGGATCGCCGCGTAGGTGGTGAGCAGCGAGCCGACCTCGACCACGAACATCACCGGGTTGCGCCACATCACCCGGGGGTCGAGCTTGCGGGCGGCGTCGGGCAGCGAGCGCAGCAGCTGCGCCGGGTCCATCAGTCCGCCGGAGACCCGGTGCGCGTCGTGCGGCTCGCCCGGCGCTTCGCCGCCGGTCCGGGCGCTGGGAACGGTCATCGGTGCAGGCCTTCCGCGAGCGGCCCCAGAGCCAGGGCGGGGAAGTAGGTGAGGCCGACCACGATCAGCACCACACCGCAGAGCATCCCCACGAACAGCGGCCGGTGGGTCGGCAGCGTGCCCGCGGTGACCGGGACGGGCTGCTGGCGGGCCAGCGAGCCGGCCAGCCCCAGCACGAAGACCATCGGCAGCAGGCGGCCGAAGAGCATCACCAGGCCGAGCGCGGTGTTCCACCAGGTGCTGGTGGCGGTCAGGCCGGCGAACGCGGAGCCGTTGTTGTTGGCCGCCGAGGTGAAGGCGTACAGCACCTCGGAGAATCCGTGCGGACCGCTGTTCAGGATGGCGGCCCGCTCGGCCTTGAAGGTCATCGCCGTGCCGGTGCCGATCAGCACGATCGCCGGCGTGGTCAGGATGTAGAGGGAGGCGAACTTCATCTCCCGGCCGCCGAGCTTCTTGCCCAGGTACTCGGGCGTGCGCCCGACCATCAGGCCCGCCACGAAGACCGCGACCACGGCCAGCACCAGGATCCCGTAGAGCCCGGAGCCGGTCCCGCCGGGCGCGATCTCACCCAGCATCATGTCGAAGATCGTCACCCCGCCGCCCAGCGGCGAGAAGGAGTCGTGGAAGGAGTCGACCGCGCCGGTGGAGGTCAGGGTGGTGGAGGAGGCGAAGAGCGCGGAGGAGGCGATGCCGAAGCGCACCTCCTTGCCCTCCATCGCGGCTCCGGCCGCGTGCAGCGCGGTGCCGGTGTGCTGCCACTCGAAGAACGTCAGGAGGGCGGCCGAGGCCACCCAGAACAGCGCCATCACGGCCACGATCGCGTAGCCCTGGCGCCGGTCGCCCACCATCGTGCCGAAGGTGCGCGGCAGCGAGAAGGAGATCACCAGCAGCAGGTAGATCTCCAGCCAGTTGGTGAACGGATTCGGGTTCTCGAACGGGTGCGCCGAGTTGGCGTTGTAGAAGCCGCCGCCGTTGGTGCCCAGCAGCTTGATGACCTCCTGCGAGGCCACCGGACCGCCGGTGATGCTCTGGCTGCCCCCGCCCACCGTGCTGACCTGGGCTGCCGCGTGCAGGTTCTCGACCATGCCCGACGCCACGAAGACGATCGCCAGGACCACCGAGACCGGCAGCAGCAGCCGCACCGTCACCCGCACCAGGTCCACCCAGAAGTTGCCGACCCGGTCCGTGCCGGTGCGCCGGAAACCGCGGATCAGTGCGGCCACCACGGCGATGCCGACCGCGGCCGACAGGAAGTTCTGGACGGCGAGCCCCGCCATCTGCACCAGGTGACCCATCGTCGACTCGCCGGAGTACGACTGCCAGTTGGTGTTGGTGACGAACGAGGCCGCGGTGTTCCAGGCCGTCGCCGGGTGGACCGCGGGGAACCCGAGCGAGAGCCAGAGGTGGTTCTGCAACCGCTGGAAGGCGTAGAGGAACAGCACCGAGACGGCGGAGAAGGCGAGCACACTGCGCAGGTACGCCATCCAGGTCTGGTCGAAGTCCCCGTTGACGCCGATCAGCCGGTGGACACCGCGTTCGGCACGCAGGTGCTTGGCGCTGCTCAGCACGTGCGCCAGGTAGTCCCCCAGCGGGCGGTGCGAGAGAGCGAGCGCCGCCACCAGTGCCAGCGCCTGCAGAAAGCCCGCGAGGGTCGGGGTCACCTCAGAACCTCTCGGGGCGGACCAGGGCGAGGACGAGGTAGACGACGATCGCGGCGGCCACGACCAGGCCCACGATGTTGTCGGCCGTCATCGCGCCCCCCAAGCGGCGCAGCACTGCGCAGGCGTGGTCACAGCCGCTCCACCCCCTTGGCGATCAGGGCGAGGACGGCGAACACGAGGATCGTGACGCCGATGAAGGCAAGGTCGGTCATGGGGGCTCCGCCCAACGTGTCGTCGGTCCCCACGATTCTGTGCCGGGGTGCGACGGCCCGCTCACCATGCGTGGTCCATTGGGAGCAGGCACCGCAGCTTCCGGCGGGGCAGCCGGTCCGCACCGTGAGGTGCGAAGGACCCGTCAGTAATCCCGCCGCGGGCATCAGCCCGGCGTCAAGGCCACCCGGTTCACCGGCCGCCTCTGCTGAGCTGGGAACCGTGCACTGGTCCCTGCCGGAACGACCCGGATTCGACGCGATGGATGCCCACGTCCGCACCACCGGCCTCGGCGGTCGGCTGACCGACCGGCCGAGGTGTCCGCGCGTCGAGGCGATCCACTGCGCAGGCCACCGCCTGCTGCGCGGGGACCCGCGACGGCTCGCCCCGGAACGGCTCGCGTCGCTGGCGCACGGTCAGTTCACCGCGCCCGAGCGCTTCCTGCCGCTGCTCGGACGCACCTTCGCCCTGGTGAGCCCCTGGGAGCGGACGCTCAGCGTCCAGCAGTACCGCCCGCACCGGCCGCGCGCCCCGCAGGGCGTCCAGGTCCGGGCGCTCACGCCCGGCGATGCCTCGCAGGTGGCGACGCTGCCACCGTCGCTCCGCTGGATCACCGAGACCTGGGGCGGCGCGCACGGCCTCGCGGCGAGCGGCCGGGCCTGGGGCGCCTTCACGGACGGCCACCGGCTCGCCGCCGTCGCCTGCACCTACTGGCAGGGCCGGGCCCACGAGGACGTCGCCGTGCTGACGCTGCCCGCCTTCCGCCGCTCGGGCCTGGCGCTGGCCTGCGTCAACGGCCTCACCCTGGCCGTCCGCGCCCGGGGCCGCGTGCCCACCTGGTCGGCCCCGCGCAGCAACGAGGCGAGCCTGGCGCTCGCCCGCACCGCCGGCTTCCGGCCGGTCCGCACCGAGGTCTGCTACTACGTCGGGCAGCCGCGCGAGAGCCTGCTCCCGAAGATCCCGCAGCTCCCTCAGCTCCCGCAGGTCCCGCTGCAGTCCGCCTCTGGACGGCAGCAGGCGTTCATGATCGGATCGCGGGCATGAGCTCTCTGATCCGCCATGTCACCATCGACTCGACCGATCCCTATGCGCTTGCGGGCTTCTGGGCCCAGGCGCTGGACGGCTCGCTCGCCAACGACGACCTGCCGGGGGATCCGGAGGCCGTGGTCACGGCTGCCGGCACCACCCTGCTGTTCGTCACGGTCGCCGACCGCAAACTGGCCAAGAACCGTGTGCACCTTGACCTCCAGCCCCAGGACCGCTCCCGGGACGAGGAGGTCGAGCGCCTGCTCTCGCTCGGCGCCACCGTTCAGGGCGACCACCGGAGGCCCGACGGAACCGGCTGGGTGACGATGCACGACCCCGAGGGCAATGAGTTCTGCGTGGAACGCAGCGCGGCGGAGCGGGCGCGCACACGCAGCTGACCGCGCACAGGCCGAAGCCCTGGGGGTCGGCGGACTCCCAGGGCTTCGGCAGGTGGACGCCCGGCGCCGGTGGCACTCGGCGCCGGGCGGGTCGGGTGGGCCAGCTGGCGGCTACAGGCAGGCCTTCCTGCCGTGGTTCGCCTTCTTCTTGCGACGGGACCTCTTCTTGCGGGCGCGCTTGGACATCGTTCTCCGTGGTGTCTGTGCTGGTAGCGGTGCTGTCAGGCCCTGGTGGTGTCAGGCCCTGGTTGTGTCAGGCCTTGGTCGCGAGCGAGTCGGCGAGCTTGCCCAGGCGGCGCTGGGAGCGCGCCTCGTGCACCGTGGCGGCGGTCGGTGCGATGTCGCCGCCGTCGTAGTACTCGCCGTTGGCGAGGCGGATCTCGGGCAGGCAGAGCCGCACGACCGCCGCCGCCCCCTCGGCCGCCGGCGCGCCGACCCGGCCGTACAACGGCAGCAGCGCGGTGTCGCACAGCCCCGGGTTCACGCTCACCGAGGTGATCCCGCTGTCCTCGGGCGCCATGTCGCCGGCCGCCATGGAGAGCGCCAACTGCGACTGCGCGTACGCCGCGACGCGGGAGTACTTCTTGACGCGGTTGGGGTCGGCCCAGTTCATCGAGGCCGTGCGGTGCAGCGAGGAGGAGACGTTGACGATCCGCGCGCTGCCGGCGGCGGTCAGCGGCGCCTGCAGCAGCTTGGCGAGCCGGTGCGCGGCAAGGAAGTTGACCTGGAAGGAGATCTCCACCCCGTCCTCGGTGAGCGTACACCGCTCGGGGGCCATCACGGCGGCGTTGTTGACCAGCAGGTCCAGCTTCGGAAACGCTCGCGCAACCGTCTCCGCCAGCTCGGCGACCTCGGCGAGACGGGCGAAATCCGCTGCGAACATGTGGAGTTGATCGCGACTGGCGCCCAGCTTCACCAGGCGCTCGACGGCGCCCTCCCCCTCCTCCGCCGTCCGGGCGTGGACGATGACGGTGGCGCCGAGCTCGGCGAGCAGTCGGGCGGTCTCCCAGCCGATCCCGGAGGAGGCTCCGGTGACGAGGGCAACGCGAGCGGACAGGACAGCGGACATGGTCCATCCATGGGTGTATGGGCACACCCGGGGTACCGGCCGGCGCGCGGACGCGCGCCGACCGGGTGCCGGGGTGCGATTGAGGTGGGAGAACGTCCGGGAGGGCCGTCGGCCTTGCTCCCGGGAGGTGTTGAGATGTGCGGGCGGGCTGCTGCTACCGCCCGCCCGCGGTGCGCGATCGACGCACGGCCTGCCGCGGGAGGGTACCGGCGCTAACCGACGGCGCGGGCGACCATGGCGGCAGCCGGCGTCCGCGGATGAGGCGGACGGTCGTGGTGGCGTGCCGGACGGGTCATGACGATGATTCAAGCCCGCCACGCACCCCGGGGCAAGTCGGCGTCACTCGCCCTGATGAATCCTTGACAGAACCCCATGTCGGACCTCCCGTGGGCCCGGACGCGGTCTACGGCCCGCGAGTGCGGGGCAGCACATGAGAGGGTGAGCCACGCTGCGGCGTGTCCCGCCCCCCATCGTCGGAAACCCAAGGATCGGAGCCCCGATGCGCGTTCACCACCCCGCCCTCGCGGACCTGCACGGCGTGTGGCGGCGCACCCTGGCACGCGAGGCGGACGGCTCGACGGACACCACCACCCGCACGACCTGGCTGCAGGGCCTGGCGCTGTTCACGGATCTGCGCCAGCCGCCCGGCCTCGCCGAGACGGTCCGCGGCAGGCCGCCGGCCGAGCTGGACCGCCCGCAACTCCTGGCGCTGAGCACCCAGAAGGCGTTCGCCGGCGTCCTGGAACAGGAGGGCGAGGTGTTCGGTTGGGCCCGGCTGATCGACCTGCATCCGCCGGCCCCGCTGGCCGACGCCGGCACCCTGCGCTTCGAGGACGGCGTGCTGATCGAGCACGGCGTGCACGAGGACTACCTGGAGCACTGGGAACGCGACGGCCAGCCGTCGGACTACCTGGCGGGCGCGGTACTGGAGGATCCGGCGGAGGGCTGCGCGGGTCAACTCGTCAGAGTGGGCGCCTGGTTCGGCTACGCCCGGGACCGGACCACCGCACTGCACACCTCCGGACCGCGTTCGGCACCGCTCGCCGAGCAGGTGCTCGGCTGCGCCGGGCGGGCCGAGGCCGCCGCGCTCCTGGACTGCGAGGTGTCGCTCGGCCGGATCCGTGACGGCCGCTGGGAGATCGTGCGCTCCACCCTGCCGCACCGCGTCGGGGCCGAACTGCGGCCCGAACCGACCGCCTCCGGGGACGCGCTGCGCATCCTCGACGCGGATCCGCACGGCAGGGCCCGCGAGCGCGAGTGGCGGCTCGCGCAGGCCGAGGGCCCCTCACACCTCCTGGTCGGCGCCCGCGACCTGGGCTGAGCTGTCGGCCGCCCACGGCAGCTGGTGCGGAAAGAAGTTGGGCCGCTCCCTGGTCGGCTCGTAGCGGCGCTGCCAGACCGGGGTGGCCGAGCCGCTGGTGGCCGGCACGATGGCCGACCAGTCGGCGGGGCAGCGGCGGCCGTGCTTGAGCTCGCGCTCCTCGTGCCGCACGAACTGCTTGGTGGCGAAGTGGTGGTCGATGATGGACACCCCCGCCCGGTCGTAGGAGTGCAGCACGGCCGCGGTGAGCTCCAGCAGTGCGCGGTCGCGCCAGAGCGTGCGGTCGCGGCTGGTGTCCAGGCCCATGCCGCGGGCGACCGCGGGGAGCTTGTCGTAGCGGTTGGTGTCGGACAGGTTGCGGGCACCGATCTCGGTGCACGTGTACCAGGCGCTGAACGGCGCCAGCGTGTAGCGCAGGCCGCCCAGGTGCAGGACCTGGTCGGAGATCGTCGGGAACGCGTGCCAGCGCAGGCCGAGATCCTCGAACCACGGGTACTCGGGGTGGCTGATCCGCACCTCGGGCACCGCGTCCGGCGGCAGCTCGAACCACCTCGGCTCGCGCCCGGGCCACTGGACCACCAGCGGCAGCACGTCGTACTCGGTCCCCCGCCCGCGCCACCCCAACCGCACTGCGGCTTCGGTGAGTTCGACCGTCCCCGGGTCACCCAGCACCGACCCGTCGTGCCGCCGGTAGCCGGCGTAGCGGATGAGCTGGCCGTTCCACACCCTGGGCCCGGGCCTGCCGGGCTCGGCCGGAGCGAACGCGCTGAGCAGCAGGCGGATCCTCCCACCGTTCCACGCCAGTCGGAGGTGCTCGACCAACGCCTCGAACACGTCGCCCTCATCACCGCCGACACCGCCGCCGACACCGACCTCGCGGCAGTCCCGGACCTCCAGTGCCTTCCAGTAGAACTTGCCGACGCACTGCGGGTTGTTGCGCCAGGCGATCCTGGTCCCCGCCAACAGCTCCCGCACGCTCTGTCGGTAACTCCCCGTGGCAGCAAGCTCCGCCACGATCTCCCCGACCCGGCACTCCACCTCCTCGGCCGGCCGGAGCCCCTCCGCGCCGAGCTGTCGCACCAGGTCGGCGGCCTCGGCCGCCACCGGAGCGCTGGGCTGGGCGGATGGCACGGGCGGTGCTGCGCACAGGTGCGAGGTCTTCATGATGAGCCCCTTGTCAACGACGAGCGGAAGGCACCCGGTTCACACGGACGAAACATCTGACCGCGCTCGGACACTACGGGAGAAGAGCGAGTGACCCGCATCCCCCGACAGCCGATTTGACGAAACCCATGCGCCGGCCGCTCACGCCCGCTCGCCGGGGTGCGCTACCCGTGGAGGTGTCCGGCAGGCCGGCCACGTCGGTGGCGCGGCCGGCGCGCAGGAGGGGTTCCTGAGCGGCGCGGCCACCGTCCACGACCAGCTCGACCAGGCCTTCCGCGAACTGCGCCTCGCCACCGCCGCCCTCAAGTAGCCGACCGCCGCCCCATCGTGCTGCGCAGGGCCACCGGGTCCACGGCTTCCCGATTGTGGTCCGCCGCCGGACAGGCCGGCCGACCAGCGGCGGACAGCGAAGGTCCAGGGAGGGGCGACCGGCAAGGTGCTCAGTGCGGGTGCCGGTCGAGCCAGGTCAGGGAGTGGTCGGCGAGTTCGCGCCAGCCGTGGTCGACGACGAGGGAGTGGCCGCGGTCCTCGAAACGGTGGTAGTCGGTGACGGCCGGGGACTTGCGGTACTGCTTGTGGGTGGAACGGGTCAGGACGTCGGGGACGGTGTGGTCGAGCTTGCCGGACAGGAGCAGCAGGGGGCCGCGGGTGCGGTTGGCGGTGTCGACTTTGGCGGGTGAGCCGGGGGCGAAGTTGCTCAGGGCGAGCTGGAAGAGGGGGCGGGCGGGGCTGGGGATGGTCCAGTCGTTGAAGAGCTGGTCGGATTCCGCCTGTTCGACGGCGTTGGCGAAGGCGTAGCGGAACTGCGCGGGGTTGAGCGAGACGGCGCGCTTGGTGTTGGCGGGGTTGCGCAGGAAGGCGAAGGCGGACTTCGCCTGGGCGGGTCCGACGGCTTTGACGCCCTTGATCTGGCCGGGGCAGACGGCGACGGCCGCGCGTGCGAGGTTCTGGCCCAGGAGGTGCTGGGCGATGAAGCCGCCCACCGAGTGGCCGATCAGGATGGGCGGGGTGTCCAGCTCGCGGATGATGCGGGCATGGTGGGCGGAGATCTCGGCGAGGCCGATGCCGGCCTGCGGGTCGGGGTTCCTGCGGGCCTGGGCGACGGTGGCGGGCACCCCGGGCCACTCGGGGAGGATCGGCTCGTAGCCGGCCTCGCGGAACCGGTCGGCCCACGGCTGCCAGCTCGTGGAGTGGAGCCAGAGGCCGTGGATGAACATGACGGGGGTGCGGTTGGCGGGCATGCGGGGTGACTCCTTGGTGGGTTCGGGCATGCTGGGGCCGCCTGCGGGCGGCAGTCGTGGGAAGCGGTACCAACGAAGTAGAAGGACCGTTCTCTCTCTTCAAGGTAGAACGCTCCTTCTGCTAGCGTCAAGTCATGACGACGAACGACTCCAGCCCACCGCGCGAGCGCATCCTGGCCGCGGCGATGAGGCTCTTCTACGCCCAGGGCGTGCGGGGTGTGGGCATCGACCAGCTGATCCGCGAGTCGGCGGTCGCGAACGCGACCTTCTACCGGCACTTCCCGTCCAAGGACGAGGTGGTGCTCGCCTACGTCCGGGAGCACGACCGGGTGTTCCGCGAGGCCGCCGCAGCGGCGGTGACCGGGCGTTCCCCGCAGGAAGCCGTCAAGGCCGTCTTCGAGGGGATCGCGGCGCAGTTCTGCGAGCCGGGCTTTCGCGGCTGCCCGTTCATCAACGCCGCCGCCGACTACCCCGACCCCGACCATCCGGTCAGCCGGGCGATCCAGGAGCACATGGACTGGTTCCGCGCCCGGTTGCTCGAACTTCTCACCGCCGCCGGCCATCCGGACCCGCAGGGCGCGGCCGACACGCTGCTGATCCTGCGCCACGGCGCGATGAACCAGAGCCGCTTCGCCCCGCCCCGGCGCGTCCGCAGCGCGCTGGCCGGGGCGGTGGCCACCGTGCTGGGCGGGGCCGGTCCGGGAGCCGGCGCGCCCTGACCGGGTGCGGGGAGGGTACGTCCGCGCGGTCCAGGTGCCCGCCGCAGCAACTGGAGCGGCCCGGGAACCAGGTGGTTCCCGGGCCGCTCCATTCCCGCCGGCTCTCGGTGTTCAGCCGGCGGTGCCTCGACTACCTGGTGCCGCCGTCCAGGCGCCTGCGGGCCTTGGCGATACGGGTCAGGACGGTTCCCAGACCCAGGAGCCCGACTCCGGCGATGCCGGCCGACGCCACCTGCGCACCGGAGTGGGCGAGGGAGCCCCCGTGGTCCTGGGTGTGGGCCTGCGGGGGCACCGGACGGTTCCCGCCGTCGTGGCCGGTGGCGGGAGCGGTGCCCGCGGTGGCGCCGTCGGGGTGGACGTCCCACTGGCCGGGACGGCCGGGCTTGTGGTCGCCCCAGCCGCCCGTGCCGCCGGAGTTGTGGCCGTCGCAGCCGCCGTGGTCGTCGTCCTTGCACGGGGTGCAGGCGATGACGGTCAGGGTGTTGCTGGTGGCGGTGACGGAGGCGCCGTCAGGGGTGGTACCGGTGACGGTGGCGGTGTCGGTGATCTTCCCCGCCTTCACATCGGCCTCGGTGGTGCTGTAGGTCGCGGTGCAGGTGGTGGAGGCGCCCGGCGCCAGGGTGGCCACCGGGCAGGAGACGACCGGCGTGCCCGGGCCGGAGTCCGTGACGGCGAGCGAACTCAGTGCCACGTTGCCGGTGTTGGTGACGGTGAAGGTGTAGTGCAGGGCCTGTCCGGCGGCGGAGTAGGCGGTCTCCTGGACGGCCTTGACGATCTTCAGGCCGGCGTACGGGACGGTCACGGTGTTGCTGGCGGAGGTGAGGTTCTGTCCGCTGGGGGTGGTGCCGGTGACCTGCGCGGTGTCCACGACCTTGCCGGCGGCGACGTCGGCGTCGGTGGTGGCGTAGCCGGCGGTGCAGTTCTCCGAGGCGCCGGCGGCCAGGGTGGTCTGCGGGCAGCTGACGGTCGGGGTGCCGGGGCCGTTGTCCACCACGGTGATGCCGGTCAGCGGCTGGGCGCCGTTGTTGGTCACCGTGTAGGTGTAGGTGATGGTCTGTCCGGCGGCGGTGAACTGGTCCTGAGCGGCCTTCTTGGTCACCGAGACGGCGTCCAGCGGCGTGACGACCTGGTTGCTGGTGGTCGTGACCGTCTGGCCGCCGGTGTCGGTGCCGGTGGCCTGGCCCTGGTCGGGGATGCTCTTGGCGGCGACGTCGGCCGCGGTGGTGACGTAGGTGGCCTGGCAGGTGGTGGACTGGCCGGGCGCGAGCTGGTTGGTCCCGCAGCCCGAGACGGTGACGCCGGGCGTCAGGTCCGTCACCGTGACGTTGGTCAGCGGGGCCTGGCCGGTGTTGGTGACGGTGTAGGTGTAGTTGATCGTCTCGCCCGGGGCCGTGAAGTCCGGTTGGACGGCCGACTTGGTGATGGTCAGCGCGCGCAGCGGGACGGTGACCGTGTTGCTGGTGGCCGTCACGTTCTGGGTGCCGACGGTGGCGGTCAGGTTCGCGGCGTCGACGATCTTGCCGGCCGTGGCGTCGGCGGCGGTCGCGGTGTAGCTGGCGGTGCAGTTCTCCGAGGCGCCGGCCGCGAGGGTGCTCTCGGGGCACATGACGCTCGGGGCGCCGGGGCCGGTGTCGGTGAGCGCGATGTTCGTCAGCGCCACCGGGGCGTTGTTCGTCACGGTGTAGGTGTAGTGGATCGTCTGCCCGGCGACGAACGAGGCCTCGGCCGCCTTCTTGGTGACCGTGGGGGCGGGGACGGTGACCAGCACGGTGGTGGTGCAGCCGGTGGCGCTCGCGCAGGTCCCGCCCGCGATGGTCGGGGCGACGGTGTTGGTCAGCGCGAAGGTGCCGGTGTCGGGGTCGTTGACCTTCACCTGGTAGGTCACCGTGACGGTGGAGCCGGTAGCGGGCGGCGCGGTGAGCGTGCCCGACCAGGTCAAGGTGGTGCCGGTGACGCTCGCGGTTCCCGAGCTGGCGGTCACGGAGCCGGGCACGATCGTGCCGTCGGTGAGCACGGCCGACAGGTCGTCACTGAACCCGGCCGCCGTGGCCGGGTTGGTGCCGGTGTTGGTGACGGTCTCGGTGTAGGTCAAGGTGGCGCCCTGGTTCACCGGGCCGGCCGGGGAGACGGACTTCGCCACGGTGTAGGAGGTGCCGGCCGGCAGGTTGCAGTTCCCGCTGTCCTGGGTGGCGGAGGCGCCGAAGAAGGGGACCCCCGTGTTGACGACGACGGTGGTGGGGATCTCCGCGGTCGAGGAGCCGGTCGGGACCGAGTTCAGCGTCTCGATGGTGCCGTTCGCTCGGAAGGCGTAGATGCTGCCGCCGGACTGGGCCAGACCGTAGACGGAGCCCGGCACGTTGCCGATCTCAGTGATCGTGTCGTCCGGGTGGATGCGGAAGAAGTCGGTCGGGTGAAGCGTGCCCGGATCGAACGCGGCTGCCAGGACGTCACCGTCGGGCAGGGTGATGAAGTCGCCCGCAGAGACGAGCCCGGCCGGGAACGAGGCGGGGAACAGTGTGCTCACCCCGGTGGTCGGGTCGAGTGTCCAGATCTCGTTCGAGTAGAACGACCCGACGAGCAGGCTGCCGTCCGGCCGGGCGCTCAGCGCGTTCGTCGCGTACCCCGCGAAACCAGCAGCCGGGCCGGTGATCGTCACCGAACTCGTCTCCGCGCCGGTCGCCGGGTTGATCGTGTACAGCACCGGCGGCAGGGTGTTCCAGCTCACCGCATACAGCGTGGTGCCGTCCGCACTCCAGGCGATGTCGCCGTAGTCGCGCACCAACGGCACACTGGCCAGCTGGGTGCCGGTCGGGCTGTACTCGAAGAGGTGGTCGTTGCCGCCGCCGCTGTTCGCCCACAGCGGCACCGGCTGACAGGTCAGCGCTCGGGTCCCGGACTTCTCGGACCTCTTGTCCGCGTCATCGCCCGAAGCGGACTTCTTGCCCGCGTGGTCCGCCGACAGCACGGCGGTGGGCCCGAGGGACGCCACGTCCCGCATCGGGGAGGCCTGGGCCGTGCCCCCTCCCCAGCCTGCCGCCATTCCGACGAGCGCCAGCCCGATCGCCGCGGCGAACCCGCCGCGCGACCGGCAGCGTCTGCTGCGTGCCATACCGTCTCCGTTCCAGTCGGGCGTGATCACAGCCGGAGCCCCACGCCACCACAGCACTACAGTGAGTGATTGTAAAAGCACTATAAGTAGCTAATGTGATCAGAGAGCGGCGCCATTCCGACCGGCTCCGCGCCACCATCGCCGCTTGTGGGCCACCTGGCCGCCTGGCGGGCCCCTTCGCGTGGCGCCCCCAACTCCACGGCCCGCAGCCTGGTATCGCTAGGCGGGCGGCACCCAGCGGCCTGCCCGGCCGCCCGCGCGACCCCCACCCCTCTCCCCTGCGAGGACGCCCATGAGCACGCTCACCCAGTACGAGACGCTCGAGCCGGACGAGGACAGACTCGTGGCCGAGATGATCGAGGCGATGCACCACCAGCAGGAGCAGGACTTCCCGCCCGGCGCCACGGGCCGCGCCGCCCACGCCAAGCACACCGGCCTGGTGAAGATCGCCTTCGCCGTGGAGCCCAGCCTGCCCGACCACCTGCGCATCGGCGTCTTCGCCGAGCCCAGGACCTACGAGGGCTGGCTGCGCTTCTCCAGCGGCAACGGCAAGCCGCAGTCGGACGGCGTGAAGGACCTGCGCGGGGCGGCGATCAAGCTGCACGACGTGCCCGGCGACCGCATCCCCGAGAGCGACGAGCCGACCACCCAGGACTTCATCCTGCTCAACACCCCGGCCATCCCGCTCGGCACGGTCAAGCTCTTCCACGGCGTCATCACGCTCGGCCAGGCCAAGTTCGCCGCCAAGATGCTCCCCACCCACCCGCACGTCGTGGCCGGCCTGGCCAAGGCGGTCATCACCCCCACCTCCCCCGCCGACATCCCCTACTGGAGCAACACCGCCTCCCTGCTGGGCCCCGACCTGGTCGTCAAGTACGTCCTGCTGCCCACCTCGGCCTACACCAGCCCCAAGCGCGAGAAGCACGACGACTACTACCTGAGCGACCACCTCCAGGAGCACCTCTCCCAGACCGAGGCCACCTTCGACTTCATGGTCCAGGTCCGCACCGACCCCGACACCATGCCCGTCGAGGACATCGCCGTCCGGTGGGACGAGGAGAAGGCACCGCTCGTGAAGGTCGCCACCGTGACCATCGCCCAGCAGGACTTCCGTACCGCCGAGCGCAACCGGCTCGCCGAGGAACTCACCTTCAGCATCGCCCACGCCCTGAAGGACCACCGCCCGATCGGCGCGGTCGCGCGCGCCCGGATGCACATCTACGGCGGCATGGCCGCCTGGCGCCAGCAGCGCGACCAGCGCACCAAGACCATCTGACCCGCCCTCACCGCTCCCCCGGCCGACCGGCCCGCACGCTGTCCCGGTCCTGCCCGCCGCCCACGCCGACGGCAGGACCGGGCGGTGGTCCGCTCGCGCCGGAGCGGTTGCGGCGGGCGTCGACCGGTTGAGCGGCTCCGCCGGCGGTGCTCTGATACAGGTGTCACTCACATCACGAGGGAGTCGCCGTGTCCGCTCACGAATCGGTCCCGCCGCAGGAGGCCGCCGACCGGCTGGCCATCAGGGAGCTCATCGACGCCTACGCCCACTGCGCCGACCGCCGCGATGCCGAGGGACAGCTGGCCCTGTTCACCGAGGACTGTCGCTTCCTGGTCTTCATGGACGCCACCGCCTCCGAGCCGACCCAGGAACTGCACGGGCGCGAGGCCCTCGCGCCGGTCTTCGACAACCTGAACACCTACCGGGCCACCACCCACTTCAACGGCCAGAGCACCGTGACGCTGGAGGGCGACCGCGCGAGCGGCGAGAGCTACTGCCTGGCCCACCACCTCTCGTACGGCACGGATGCCGAGCGGACGGTCATGATCGCGTCCATCCGCTACCTGGACCGGTTCGTCAGGCGCGAGGGCGCGTGGTTCTTCGCCGAACGACGGCTGATGGTCGACTGGACCGAGACCCGCCCGAGCACTCCGTCGAGTTGACCCGGCCCGTCGTCAACTGTTGCGGCAGTAGGCGGTGATGCGTGCCCCGGTGACCTCGGCGGTGCGGTCGCAGGCGTGGAAGTCGTCGCGCAGCGTCGAGCTCTTGGCCGTCTCCCTCGGGTCGTCGTCGGGGGGCTCGTCGGCGGCGTCGTGGACGACGACGATGCGAGGGAAGGCGCGCATCCGGGCGGGGATGTCCTGGGCGGGGAGTTCGACGCCGTCCAGGGTGTCGGAGGAGACCGGGTCCCGGGCGAGGGCGAGGTCGGTCAGGCCCCGGGTGTCCTGGAGGTGGGCCGAGACCCACACGCGGTGCCCCGTCGGGATGAACAGCAGGCCGTCGCCCGGGCGGGCGGCCTGCCGAACGGCGCGGCCCACGGCGGTGGCGTCGTCGTGCCGGCTCTGGGGAGTGCGCAGGTAGAGGCTGACCGGTGCCAGCGCCGCCAGCACCGCCGCCAGCGCAACCCACCCGGCCCAGCGGGGCAGTGGTCGCGAGCCCCAGAGGCGGTCGAGTTCGGCGCCGAGCAGCAGCGCGAACCCGACGGCGCAGTAGAGGACGTAGCGGTCGACGAAGAGCGGCTTGACGACGGCCGCCGCGAGCAGGAGCAGGCCCGGCAGGAGCAGCAGCGGCAGTGCGAGAGCGGACAGGCGCGACAGCTCCCCGGCCCGGACCTGGTGGCGGGCGCACCACAGGCCCGCCAGCGCCATGGCCGTCAGGCCCAGCAGCTGCAGGGCGTCCGGCCAGCCGATCCACGCCACCTGTCCGGCCTGGCGCTCGCTCAGGACGATGAGCGGCAGCGCACCGGCCACCACGCACCCCGCGGCCGTGGCCCAGGCGCGGATCAGCGCCCGTGGACGCTCGGCGAGCACGAGGGCCGTCCCGTGGGCGGGTATCACCAGGGCGGCGAGTTCGTGGACCATGACCGCGCCCCAGAGCAGCACCGCGTAGCCGGCCCACCGCCGCCATGACGACCGGTCGGCGGCATCGAGCAGCAGGCAGGTGGACCAGGTCACCAGGGCGCAGACGATCGCATAGGAGCGCCCTTCCTGCGTGTACTGCTGCACCAGCGGGATCGCCGGGAGGGCCAGGCCGGCCAGCAGGCCGGCGCGGGGGCCGGCCAGGCGCCGGCCCAGGAGCGCGACGCCGCCCGCCGCCAGCGACATGGCGACCACCGAGGGCAGTCGCAGGGTGAGCAGGCCGCCGTCCCAGACGGCGAAGAGCCCGTGCATGAGCAGGTAGTAGACGCCGTGCACCAGGTCCACGTGCTGGATGGTGCGCCAGATCTGAGCGGCACTCCGGTGGGCCACTTCACAGGTGACGGCCTCGTCGCCCCACATGCTGTTCCGGCGGCGTATCCCCCACAGCCCCAGGGCGAGGGTGAGCAGGATCGGGGGCAGCACGACCATGCGCTCTTGCCCTGGTGCGGCGGTCCGCGGTCCCGGCGCGGCGGGAGCGATGGCCGTCGCACGCACACCTCGTGGGCGCAGGAGCGAGCGGGCGCGGGTGGCCTCGGGTGACATGTCGGCTCCGGAGTCGCGGGGAGGAGGGGGAGGAGGTTCGGTGGCTTCCTCTCATCCTCGGAGCGCCGTGCTGTCGAACCGTCGGCCTCAGGGTGTGGATGAGGCGTCTGTCGAAGGTCGGGGCCGGGGGCGTGCGTAGTCCTCAGGGCGGACGGCCGTCTCTGTCCTCCGGCAGAGACGGCGTGCGGGGACGGCTGCTCGGTCCGGCAGCCGCCCCGCTCAGTCCAGCAGCCCCGTCCGGTAGGCGAGGACCGCCGCCTGGACCCGGCTGTCGGTGCCCGTCTTCACCAGGACGGCGCTGACGTGGGTCTTCACCGTGCCCACGCCGATGCCCAGGTGACGCCCGATCTCCGCGTTGGCGAGGCCCTGGCCCAGCAGCGTCAGGACGTCGCGCTCCCGGCCGGTGAGCGCCGCCAGCCGCTGCTCGGGCACCGAGGCGGAGAGCGGTGCTGACGCCCCCTCAGGTCCCGGCCGGGTGGGATCCGCGTCGAGCATGCGCCCGATGACGGCGCGGGTGACCTTGGGCGAGAGGACGGCGTCGCCCGCGGCGGCGGCCCGGACCGCGCTGATCAGCTCCTGCGGGCCCTCGTCCTTGAGGAGGAAGCCGGTGGCGCCGGACCGCAGCGCCCGCGTCACGTTCCTCTCGTCGCCGAAGGTGGTGAGCATGACGACCTGCGGCCGGGGGCGCAGGGCCAGCAGGCGCTCGATCGTGGCGAGCCCGTCGAGCACGGGCATCCGGATGTCGATCAGGGCCACGTCGGGACGGGTCTCAGCGGCGACCCGCACGGCCTCCTCGCCGTTCACCGCCTCGCCGACCACCTCGATGCCCTCGGCATGACGCAGGATCAGCCGCACGCCGTGCCGGATCAGCTCCTCGTCGTCGGCGAGCAGGACCCGGATCGGGCGGTGGTCGCGAGCGGGCAGGTCGGTCACGGGGACTCCCAGGGTGCTGTGCGCGACACCATGGGCACGGTGAAGCGGTCGATCGTGGCCAACGTATCGCCACGGAAGCAGTAGCGGGTGATGCCGAGGCGGTCGGGATCCTGCCCGGTGCCCGCGGCGGCGGAGTCCGCACGGCCGCTGTCCCCGGCCGGCGGCGTGGAGTCGCCGAACGACGCCGCCGAGTACATGCAGCTCGTCACGGACTGCGCGTGGGCCGGCTCGTGACCCGTCGCCGCCGCGCGCGCCTCCGAGCTGTCGTACACGGCCTGCTGCACCGTCGTGCGCGGCATCCCGATCCGGGGCGGCTGCTGATCGCGAGCGCCGGGAACGGGATCGGGTGCCGGGAACGCGTGAGCGACCAGCAGGAGGCCGCACAGCATCATCACACCCACGCCCATGAGGCCGAGGAGCCCGCTGAGGGCGTTGACGGCACGGCGTTGGACAGCGGTGGGCGAGAGGCCGGGGCGCGGCGCGGACGGCAGTCCGGGCGACGATTCGGGCATCGGTTCGGGCGACGGTTCACGCATCGGTTCGGGCGACGGAGCGCCCGTGACGGCCCGGCGCGCTCCCGGGTCCGGCCGCGCCGGGATCCGTGCCGTCACCGCGAAGCCGCCGGACGGCGTCGGGCCCGCCTCCAGGGTGCCGCCGAGCAGTGCGACCCGTTCCCGCAGCCCGACATGGCCGCGCCCCGAGCCCAGGCCGGTCCCCGCCTGCGGGGCCACGGGCGGCGGCTCGTTGCGCACCCGCACGTCCACCCGGCGGTCGGTGTGGGTGACCGCCACGGTGACCTGGGCCCCGGCCGCGTACCGGTGCACGTTGGTCAGCGACTCGCGCACCACACGGTGCACCGCACGCCGCACCTGGGCCGCGCGGTCGTTCAGGTCCGGGCCGTCCCAGGTGAGCTCGACGGGTATGCCGCCGCTGCGCGACTCCTCGGCCAGCGCCTCGACGTCTGACCTGGTCCCCGTCGTGTCGGTCAGCGCGTCGGTCCCGGTGTCCCGTCCCAACGGGCCCAGGACACCGAGCACTTCACGCAGCTCCCGCATCGCCTCCGCGACGGCCCGGCGCACCAGGACCGCCTCGTCGCGCAGTTCGGGCGACTCCTTCTGCAGGGCCATCTCCAGGCCACCCGTGTGCAGCGAGATCACGCTGAGCCGGTGGCCGATCAGGTCGTGCATCTCGGCGGCGATCCGGGACCGTTCCTGGATCCGGGACTCGCTCTCCGCGAGCAGGCGGGCCCCCTCCGCGGCGGCGGCCCTCTCCCGAAGCGCCCGCAGCAGCCGCTCCTCCTGTCCGCTCGAGATGCCGAGAAGTCCCGGCACCACCAGGGTGGTTGCGGCGAGTACGGCACCGAGCGCGAGCCCGAACGCATGGCGCCCGATCCCGATGACCGGGGCGAACGCCGCACACGCCAGCATCGCCAGCACGGCCGAGGCGGGCAGCACGACGATGCGGCGCCGAGGAGTCACCAGGTGCCTGGCCGTGGTGTACGCGATCACGGCGGCCGGCAGCCCGGCGGCGGTGGGCAGCAGGCCCACGACGACGGAGATGCCCAGCAGGCTCGTCGTGGGAAAGCGACGGCGGCCGGCGAGCAGGGCAAGGGCGGCGACGGCGAGGAGCAGCTGGATGCCGCCCAACGAGCCCGATCTCCGCACGATCTGATCGGTCAGGACCATCAGCAGCGCGCCGCCGCTCACTTCTGCGAGCGCGCGCCACGGTCCCCGGCCCTGTCTGCCAGGGGCCGTGAACGGAGTTCGGGAGATGGTGGCCATCGGCCCATTGTCGGGGGCAGCGGCGGGCGTCCGTGTGCGACCTGGGGATGAGGTGCTGCTCCGCCGAAGGCCAGGGTCGCCGGCCGAGGCGCCCGGCGCGTACGTGCTGTCGATGCTCGGGGTGGACGTGGGCGGGGTGATCGTCGACCGCGTCGCCGCCGGCGAGGACACCTCGTTCTTCGGCTCGCAGCCCTTGCTGACTCCGGCGGTGGAGGGCGTGTTCGAAGTCCTGGCCCGGCTGACGGCGGAGCCCTTCGAGGGACGGGTGCACCTGATCTCGAAGGCCGGCCCGAAGGTGGCCGCGAACACCCGGGCGTGGCTGCACCACCACGAGTTCTTCCGTCGCACCGGCATCCCCACCGCGAACCTGCACTTCGTTCGCGAGCGTGCCGACAAGGCCCCGATCTGCACGCGGTTGGGCCTCACGCACTTCGTCGACGACTGCCTCGGCGTCCTGGGGCATCTCACCACGGTCAGCCACCGCTACCTGTTCACCGGCGGGCTGGGCGACAATCCGGCCCCGAGCGGGACACCACCGTGGGCGACGGCGGTGTGCACCTGGGCCGAGCCCGCCGACGCGGTGACATGCGGCTGCCGGTAGCCTGCCCCGGTGGCTGAGGTTTGGGACGAGCGGCAGTTGGCCGCCGACGGGTTCGAGCATGTGTCCAGCGAGTTGGACTGGTACGACGGTCCCCGCGGCGGGCTCGTCGGCGTGGGCGGAGTGCCCCACTACTTCCGGTGCCATGACATCGACCTCGCCGTTGCACCGGACGAGTACGTCGTGTGGCCGGCGGACGCGGCGCTGGCCGGGCTGGAGCGGGAGCAGTGGGCACTCTTCGTCGAGTGGAACCAGCGGTACGAGGACGGCACCGCTGGCTTTGAGCGGCACCCCGGCCACGGCGGCGTCGACGCCCGGTACGACGAGCTGACGGCCTTGCTCACCCCGCACCGGCAAGCGCCCGCAGGCGCACGGTTGCTGGTCGCCGAGTGGCGCTACGACGACGGGGACCGGTACCGGGTCGACGGGGTCGACTACTGGGTTCGGTGGCGCGAACGGCGATAGCCGAGCAGGCCGAGCCGTTCAGGCGGTGCCGACCAGTCGCTTCACGTCGCCGAGTTCAGTGCTTCGGCGAGCTCGCGCGGCAGTTCTCCGCCGGCCAGTACGGTGCTTCACAGGGACCTGGATCCACCGGCCCAGTTCCACACGGAATGGTGCGCGAGCACCACCCGCACGACAGAGCAGCACGGGCACCGGCCGCTTCCAAACGCCTCGCCACCTCGTCCGCGGCCTCGTACCAGGTGTCCTTCACGACTACGGCCGGGACTGCATCGAGCAGGAGCTTGCTGTCCCAGAGACTCAGGCCCGACACGGACCGGACGACCCGGACAAGGTCCAACCTCCTGTCGCCGACCCCGGTCAGCAGCACACTGAACTCCGGGTCCTCCATGATCCACCCTCCCCAGCTCTCGTGAGCCTGGTCGTGGCGGGCGGCCACGCCACGCCAGGTCTTGGTCTTCTGGCGAGTACCTGCGGTCGAGGTCTTCCTGGGCCACCCGGATCGCGAAGTCACGCTCGATCATGCCCGGCAGCATCTCGTACGGCGCGGAACACATCCAGGGGTTTTCGCCCTTCGAGCGCGTTGTCAGCCGAGGCAAGGACTGGCCTAGCCTCGGCCCAGGGCCGGGACGGCGCCGAGCGTGGCCGCTCGGACTCCGGCCTGGAACCGGCTCGAGGCGCCCAGTTGGTGCAGGATCTCCGCGATATGGCGTCGGCACGTCCGCAGGGAGATCCCCAGCCGCCGGGCCACCGCTTCGTCCTTGGCCCCCTCCGCGAGCATCCGGACGATCCGCTGCTTGAGCTCCACCTCGGTGCCCGGGATCGGCACCGACTCCTGCGGGTGCACCGCCTGCGCCCAGGTGGCCTCGAAGAACAACGCCAACTGCCGTACCAAGGGCGGCTGCTGGACCACGGTGACCTGGACCGCGCCCGGTGCGGGGATCAGCGCGATGGCCTCGTCGATGATGAGGACCTCGTCCAGCTCGGTCCAGACCGTCCTGACCAGGCAACCGTCCTCCCCCGGCACCATCGTCCCCGCCAGGCTCGCCGGGCAGCTGAGCAACTCCCGCACGGCCAGCCGGGGCGACGGCCAGACCGCACCCCGCGTTCTCAGACGGTCCAGGAACGTCGTGTCGGACGTGCGGACGTGCCAGACGCACTGCGCACCCTCGGCGAGCACAGCCGCCACCAGGCGGACAGCCTCCTCGCACGTCAGCACCGCCGGGCGGCCCTCCTCGCGGCGGCGACGCTCGTTCTGCTCGGTCAGGGACCTCACCTGCGCCTGTGCCAGCGCCAACTCGGCCTGCCACCGCTCCAGCTGGCCGGAGAGTCCCACCAACAGCTCGGCGACCGCCGCCAGGGAGCCCACGGCCCCGACGGTGGAACCGATGTCACTGCTCATCTGCGGCCCTTCTTCACGCGTCCCCGCGAACCGATCATGGCGGCCGGCCAACGTGCGGCCCCCGCAACGATCTCAGCCGGGTGCGAAGATCACATGGGTGCTGCGCCCCCAGGTTCCGCGGTGGATGCCCGTACACACCGGTTGGGCCGGGGACCGGCCGATGACGGTGGGCCGAACGACTTCTGAATCTCTCTCAGGAAATTCTCATCCAGGCGCAACCGGACGAGCCCTGCGCCGTGTCCTCTCCTCCGAGTACGCACAGCCGGGCCCCGGGCAGAGGTGGCCCCTCAGCTGTTCCGATGATCCGGGGGGATCCCCATGCGCTCGCGTTTCCTGTTGACGGTTTCCGCCTCCGCGCTGCTGGCCGGTCTCGGCCTGACGGCCTGCGGTTCCAGCTCGACGGCCGGCCCGGCGAAGGCCGCCGGGGCCGCGCCGGCATCCGCCGCACCCGTGTCCGCCGCACCGATCGCGGGCCAGTCCGCGGCACCGGCGGCCCCTGCACCGGCGGCCGTCACGCCGGTCGCGGGCCAGTCGGCCACGCCCGCCCGGGCCACGGCTCCGGGCTCCGCCACACCGGCCGGTGCCACGGCTCCGACGCGCTCGGGCGGCCCGCAGGCCGCCAAGTGCTCCGCGCAGAACCTGAAGTGGACCCTCACCAACCTCGCCGATGCGAGCACCGACGCCAAGGACCCGGCGAACGCCGAACTCGTCGCCCTCAACTCCGGCTCCGACAGCTGCACCCTGGCCGGCTACCCGAAGCTCGAATTCCACGTGGGCAAGGGGCCGCAGGCCCTCGGAGTCGGCAAGGGCACCCCTGCTGCGGTGACGCTGGGCGCGGGCCGGAAGGCGGTGATCGCCCTGCGCTACTCCGAGCTGAACGGCAAGGGCCCGGACAGCGGCAACTGCCTGGTCACCGCCGGATCCGCCGATGTCGCCGCCCCGGGTGACGCCACCGTGGTCCGGGTCCCGGTGGTGGACCGGAGCGGCAAGCCGGCCCAGATCACCATCTGCGGCGACGAGGTCCGGATGAGCCCGCCGGTCGCCCAGTAGCTGTCGCGTTCGGTTGGTTCGACCACGTGTTAGCGTGCGCGGATGGGAGATCTGGGATCCATAACGTGGCCGCCCGAGCCGATCACGACCGAGCGGCTCGTGCTCCGTGCGCCCGAGGCCCGGGACCGTGCGGCATTCATCGAGCTGCTCGCCTCGCCGGAGGTGCACACCTTTCTCGGCGGCCCCCGGCCGCGGGACGAGCTGGAGCGCGAAATGCCCGCGGTGCCCGAGCCGTGGCCCGGGAGCTTCGTCGTCGAGCTCGACGGGTCGATGATCGGCCAGATCCTGCTCAGGCGAGCAGTGGAGGCCCGTCGCCCGGCTGCCGCGGGGAAGGCCAGTCTCGGCTACCTGTTCCTGCCGCGGGCGTGGGGATCCGGGTACGCCACCGAGGCGTGCGCGGCGGCACTCGGCTGGCTCGCCGACGCACTTCCCGGCGAACCGGTGGTGCTCGCCACCCAGAGCGCCAACCTCGGCTCGATGCGTCTCGCGGCGAAGCTGGGGTTCACCGAGGTGGAGCGGTTCGAGGCCTGGGGCGCCGAGCAGTGGCTCGGCATGTGGTCCCCGGTCACGCCGTCCGGCTGAAATCCCGCGCGGTACAACGGTCCGTCACATCGCCGCCTCAGGCGTCGGTCCCGGCCGGCTTGTCGAGGAGGGTCAGCTCCTCCTCCGTCAGGCGCAGGGCGCCGGCGGCGATGTTCTCGCTGAGATGCGCCGGGTTCGCGGTGCCGGGAATGGCCAGCACGTGCGGACCGCGGTGGAGGGTCCAGGCAAGCCGGACCTGGGCGGGCGTCGCACCGTGGGCGCGGGCGACGGTGTGAACACGCGCGTCCTGCTCCTGCGCCGGGACCGCCTCGCGTCGCAGCCCCGAGATGGCGAAGAACGGGACGAAGGCGATGCCCTGCTCCCGGCACAGGTCCACCATTCCGCTCTCGTCGGCGCGACGCCAGTCCAGGCCGTAGGAGTTCTGCACGCAGACCACCGGCGCGATCGCCTGCGCCTCGGCCACGTGCTCCGGCTTGACGTTGGAGAGCCCGAGGTGCCGGACCAGGCCCGCTTCGCGCAGCTCGGCGAGGGCGCCGAAGTGCTCGGCGATCGAGGCCGTCCCGGGGCCGTTGCGGCGCAGGTTCACCACGTCCAGGTGGTCCCGGCCGAGCTGGCGCAGGTTCTCCTCGACCTGGCCGCGCAGTTGGTCGGGACGGGCCATGGTGAGCCACTCGCCGGAGGGGTCGCGCCCCGGGCCGACCTTGGTCACCACGACCACGTCCCCGCGCCAGGAGGCCAGGGCGCGGTTGACGAGCTCGTTCGCGGACCGCAGGGGCGAGAAGTAGAAGGCGGCCGTGTCGATGTGGTTGACGCCCTGCTCGAACGCGCTGTGCAGCAGGCGGACGGCGACGTCGCGGTCGATCGGTGTGCCGTCGGAGTTCCCCTTCACGCCGTTGCCGGTCAGCCGCATCGCGCCGTATCCGACGCGGTTCACCTCCAGGTCCCCGAGCTTCCAGGTCCCTGCTGCTGCCGCTGCGCTCATTGCTGCTCCTTCACTCGTCGGTTCGTCAGGCTCTGGAGTATGGAGCGTTCGCGGGGTGCTGTGACAGGTCGACAGGCTGGGCAAAATGTCACATCCGCATCGGGAACGATCCACCACCGCCCAGCTGTTGTACCTGTCGAGACACGTCGAGGAAACGACGTGGCCCTGCCGCAAAACCGAGTCGTCCGTTCGGTGGTCCACGTGGTCAGCAGCGATGCCGCGGTGCTGGGCCCTGCCTGGCGGAGCCTGACCGGCTCGGTCGTCGGGTCGGCGTTCACGCCCAGGCGCAGCAGCGGCGGCGCACGTAGTCCGGCTCCCCGCGCGCACGGCGACGGTGATCGCCCGCCGAGCGGTCGATGCCGAACTCAGGCGGACCGTTCTCCGCATTCCGACTGACGCCGACCCGGTCGTGCGACACGATGTCCGCCTGTCGTCCTCACGAGCGAAAGGCAGCCCGCATGCCGCACCTCGCACCGCAGCCGACTCCCGAACCGACCGATCCGCTCACCGCCGACCTGGTGGTGGACGTTGCCGCCGCCGTGGCACCGGCCATCTCGCCGGACGGCCGCCTGGTCGCCCACGCAGTGGTCGCGAACGGCGGACGGGACGGGCGTCCGCACGGGTCCGTCCGGGTCACCGCCGCCGACGGCAGCACATCCCCGCGCAGGCTGACCGACGGCACGGCCCGCGACCTCGCCCCGAAGTGGGCGCCGGACTCGGCCGCCCTCTTCTTCACCTCCGACCGCGAGGAGCAGGGCACCGCCCAACTCCAGCGGATCCGCCTTCATGGCAGCGAGGACACCACCAAGGCCGAGGCCCTGACCAGTTGGCGCGGCGGCATCTCCGACCACTGCCCGCTCCTCGACGGCCGCACCGTCGCCCTGCTCGCCGAGGACGAACCCACCGCCGAGGACGAACGCCGGGAGGCCGAGCGCGACGACGCCAAGGTCTGGGGCCGGCACCTTCCCGCCACCCGGCTGCGCCTGCTCGACCTGGAGACCGGCGCACTCCGCACCGTGGACGGCCTCGGCGACCGGCACGTGGTCGAGCTGGCCCAGCGGCCGGACGGCGGCCCGCTGGCGGTGCTGAGCTGGTCCAGCCCTGAGCTCGACCCGGGCGCCAGGACGGCGGAACTGCACCTGGTCGACCCGGGCTCGGCAGGCGTCCGCGACCTGGGTCCGGTCGGGGCCGAGGCTCAGTCCCCGGCCTGGTGGAACCAGAACGGTCTCTGGCATCTGGCCTACTTGGCAGTGACTCCTGCGCCCCTGGCAGAGCCTCCTGCGCACCTGATCGGCGGGCTCGCCGTGATCGACACCGTGCCGCCGCCGACCGGCCCGGCCGTCGAACACCGCAACCTCACCGTCGGCATGTCCGTCTGCCCGACCGAGCTGGTGCAGGTCGCGGACGGGCCCCCGCTCGCGCTGTGCGCCGACGGGCTGGACACCGCGCTGTACCGGCTCGACCCGGAGTCCCTGCGGTTCCACCAGGTGTCCGCCGTCCCCGGCATGCTCGCCGGGCTCACCGCGAGTCGCTCCGGGGAAACCGTCGCCCTGCTGGCGAGCACGGCGTACGAGCCCAAGAACGTCCATGCGGGACCCACCGGCGGACCATTGGTCCGGCTCAGCGACACCGCGCCGGAACTGCGCAGGATCCGCTGGGGCGTCCAGCAGCGCCTCGGCTACCAGGCCGCCGACGGAATCCAGTTGGACGGCCTGCTGATCCTGCCGGCCGGCCGGACCAGGGACAACGGTCCCTTTCCGCTCGTCACCCTGGTCCATGGCGGCCCCTACTTCCGCCATGCCGACGAATTCACCCTCAATCCGGTCGATTGCGGCCAGTGGCTGGCGACCGCCGGGTACGCGGTCTTCCTGCCCAACCCCCGAGGCGGCTCGGGGCACGGCCACGCGTTCGCCGCCATGGTCGCGGGCGCGGTCGGCGGCGACGAGTGGACCGACATTCTCAGCGGAATCGACCTGCTGGTGGCAGAGGGAGTCGCCGACCCCGAGCGCCTGGGAATCTCCGGGTGGAGCCACGGGGGCTTTGTCGCGGCCTGGGCGACGGCGCGTACGGACAGGTTCAGGGCCGCCATCATGGGTGCGGGCATCAGCGACTGGGGCATGCAGGCCGGGACCGGCGACTGGGGGATCCTCGACGCGGCGCTCGGCGGCAGCACCGGATGGGAGGGCCCGGGACCACACGTCCACGACCGGCACAGTCCAATCTCCTACGCCTCCAGGATCCGCACCCCGGTGCTGATCCTGCACGGCGAAGAGGACACCAATGTTCCGCTCGGCCAGGCGATCCACTTCCATCGCGCCCTGCGCCACTTCGGGGTCGAGCACGAGTTCGTCGTCTATCCCCGCGAGGGCCATGGGCTCGACGAGCGCGCCCATCAGCTCGACGCCCTCCGGCGAATCCGCGCCTGGTTCGACCGCTGGCTGTAGGCCCGCGCCTGGCGTGTCCCGACGCGTGATCCGGCGCTTCAGCAACGCATCCGGCGTCGGCACAGGCTGCGCCGCCTGAAGACCGCCCCCTTGGGACGCTCCGGGGGCGGCCGCGCGGGCAGCACCAGCTCTCGGCTACAGCAGGACGAGCAGCTTGGTGTCCGGCACCAGCTTGCGGTTGACGGAGGTCGACTGGACGAACACCGTGTACGCCGGATTGTCGCCCGGCTTCACCGTGACCTCCGACTCCGGCAGGCCGAGGAGCCGGCGGGCGGCCGGGCCCGAGAACACCCTGCCGGTCATCCGACCGGTGGTCAGGTCCTTCTCCGCGACGGCGAGTTGCTTGCTGCCCTGGATCTTCTCGCGCTTGGACAGCTCGTAGAAGGCGCAGCCGGTCCGGTACGTGTGCCCGGCGCGGGTGACGAAATCGCGGATCGGCGACTGCTGGTCGACCGGGATCAGGATGTACGTGCCGGTGTCCAGGGCATCGAGATTGGCCTTCACCTCGGCCGTGCTCAGATCCTGCCCCATGGCGAACAGGTTCTTGGTGCCGCGCACGCCCTTCTCCCGGCCGCGCAGGAAACTCGTGGCCGCCGCCTTGACGGTGCCGATGGCCTCCTCGACGCCCTTGCTGGAGTCCGCGTCCCAGATCGCGATGTTGCCCGCCGGGAATCCGTACTCCTGAGCGGTGCGCTTGGCCAGGGAGTTCGGGACCAGGATCGCCGAGGTCCAGTGGTCGGGGAGACTGTCCATGGCGCCCTTGATGCGGCCTATCCACGTGCGCAGGACGCTGGTGCCCCGGTTGCCGGCCATCCGGATGTGCATCTGGCCGCTCTCCGAGAAACCGGACGCGTTCTCCTCGCCGTCGGTGACGACGACCTGGAGGAAGGAGTGCTCCCCGTACTCCTCCCAGATGTTCTTCAGGTCGTCGATGGATTTCACGGCGGCCTCGATCAGCGCCGTCGCACCATTGTTGACCTCGTAAAGGCCGCGCAGCGACGGCAGGTGCTTGACGTCCATGTCCCAGACCAGATTCTTGACCTCGTGGTCGAATGCGTAGAGGCTGATGCGGGTCTCGTGGCCGAGCCGGTCGGACTCCTCCTGAAGGCCCTTCACGAACTCGTCCACCACGCGAATGAGCTGCGATTCGTGACGGTGCATCGAGCCGGAATTGTCGACCACGAGCGAGACGTGGTTGACCTTGTGCTTGATCCTCTTCGCAGACATGGTTGTACCCCTTTTCCCAACGCACTTTTCGACGCCTTTCCGGCGCCCCCTCCGACGTTGGTTCCACACTATGGTGGGGCACTGACAGCGCGTTCCGACCCGGGATTCCCCGGCGCCGACCACCCGTCAATTCCCCTTTCCGTGACGGTGGTGGGACCTGGCACCAGCCACCCCGGCCCGGGCCCCAGCCCCACCCCCCGGCCCCAGCTCCGGCCCGAGCCCCGGCGCGCGCCGGCGGTGCATCGCCCACGCCACCGCCGGCGCGGCCGATTGTCCGCCGCCGGCCGGGGTAATCAACCCCCTTGGCGCGAGCGGCGCGGTCGTCGGCCACCCGCGCCCCGGGGCCGTGACCGTCGCGGCCCGCTCCGACGGAAGGCTTCCGATGTCCGAGGTTGTGCACCCCGCCCGCGCCCTGTGGTGGCTGTTCGAGCCGATCCACGCCGTGACCTACTTCACGCCCGAGGGCCGCGAGGCCTTCGAGTCCGCCGGTCTGCGCGGCTTCTGGCGCGGCTACTTCGCAGGACGCTCCGCTCCCCTGGGCCCGGTGGACGCGCCACCGGTGATCGCCGCGTTCTTCAACTTCGCCCCGGTCATGGTCGAACGGGCACTGCCCGCGATCTGGGAGTCGGTGGACCCGGACACCGCCCTCAAGGCCCGGCTGTCGGGCTCGACGGCGGCGCTGGAGCGGCTCCTGGAGACGGTCGACCCGGAGTCCATCGAGCGCTCGGTCGACCTGCTGGAGCGCGCGCTCGACCAACTCGACTGCGGCGGGCGGGTACTGGCCGCCGCCAACGCGGCCCTGCCACGCCCGGACGGCCACCTCGCCCGGCTGTGGCACGCCACCACGGTGCTGCGCGAGCACCGGGGCGACGGCCACGTGGCGGCGCTGGTGGCCGAGGGCCTCGACGGCTGCGAGGCCCTGGTCGTGCGCTGTTCGCTCGACATCCCGCGCGAGACGCTCCAGCCGATCAGGGGCTGGAGCGACGAGGAGTGGGAGGCCGCCACGGCACGGCTGGTCGAGCGCGGGTGGCTGAACCCCGACGGCACGATCAGTGCCCAGGGCCGGGCCCGGCACGCCACCCTGGAGGCCGCCACCGACCTCTGCGCCTCCCGCATCTGGGCCGGCTTCCAGCGACGGGAACTGGACCAACTCGCCGCCGCGCTGCGCCCGATCGCCACCCGCTGCCGGGCCGAACTCCCCTCGGTCAACCCGATCGGCCTGCCGACCACCGGGTGACGTGACGGAACCCCCGACGGCCGCGGTCCGCCCGCAGCCCTCGGGGCGCTCGAGGCGCTCGGGGCGCTCGGGGCGCGAGCATGTCCCCACGGCCGGGGCGGCGCCGGGATTCCCCGGCCGGCGGTGGGGGGTGCCGCCAGGCCCCGGCGGCGCCGCCGGGGCGGTGCCGGGCCGTGCTCGGTCGAGTGGCCTGCACACCGGGTTCCCGCCGGTCAGGGAGACGGCCGGCGGCAGCCGCGAAAAGCTGTTGCCTGCGGCAGCGGGCGGGTGAACCATGACGGGGTGTCGGATCTGCCTGAGCGCGTGACCGCCTTCCGCGCCGCCTTCGCCCGCCGTCAGGCCGCTGAACTCGTCGAGCTGTCCGGGGCCTTCGCGGTTCGCGACCCTGGCTTCTCCCGCTCTCAGGAGCACAACCAACTGATCGTCGAGGCCTCGGACGCCGACCCGGCGGCGCTGCCGGGGCTGGCCGTGCAGGGCCTCGGGCCGCGTCGGCAGTACCGGATCACCGTGCTCGACGAGGCGTTCGGCACGCGAGCCACCCCGGTGCTGGCGGCCGCCGGCTACGAGCGGGACACCGAGCTGGTCATGGCCCGGGAGACGGCCGGCTGCGCGCTGCCCGCACGCGCCGCGCACCCGGTCGAGCTGGCCGAGCTGCGAGCGGCGGTGTTCCGCCAGCAGCAGGAGTGGACCCCGGACGAGGACCTCGCCCAGCAGCTCACCGAGCGCCGCACCGCCCGGCTGCGCGGCGCCGACACGGTGCTCTTCCTGGCCGCCCGGGCACCGGACGGCCAGATCGCGGCCTGGGCCGACCTCTACCTCGACCGGACCACCGGGCTGGCCCAGCTGGAGGACCTGGTCACGGCCACGCCGCACCGTGGACAGGGCCACGGTGACACCCTGCTCGCCACCGGCCTGGCGCTGGCCGCCGCTGCCGGGATCCCGCAGCTCTTCCTCCTCGCGGACGCGAACGACTGGCCGCGCGCGTGGTACGCCCGCCGCGGCTTCACCCGGCTCGGCCACAGCCACTCCTTCGTCAACCGCTGACGGCGGGGACCGACCGATGACCGCCTGCTGACCCCCTATCCACCGATCGGTTGATGCAGGCATCCACCGGGCTGCGCCCCAACCCCAGCCGTACAGTCGATTCGGCACACCCGTGCCCACTGACACGCTCCTCGTATGGCAATCATCGAGGTGGAGAACCTCGTCAAGCGCTACGACGACAGCACCGTGCTGAACGGGGTCGGCTTCGCCGTCGAGCCGGGCGAGATCTTCGGCATCCTGGGCCCCAACGGGGCCGGCAAGACCACGACCGTCGAGTGCATCGAGGGGTTGCGCAGCCCGGACGGCGGAGTCGTCCGGGTCTGCGGCATCGACCCGCAGCGCGACAACGGCGAGCTGCGGCAGGTGCTCGGCGCGCAGCTCCAGGAGAGCGAGCTGCCCGACAAGCTCAGGGTCGGGGAGGCGCTGGAGCTGTACAGCTCCTTCTACCGGCGCCCGGCGAACTGGCGGGAGCTGGTCGAGGTCCTGGACCTCACCAGCAAGCTCGGCACGCAGTTCCGGCGGCTGTCCGGCGGGCAGAAGCAGCGGCTGTCGATCGCGCTCGCGCTGGTCGGCAACCCGAAGGTGGCGGTGCTCGACGAGCTCACCACCGGCCTCGATCCGCAGGCGCGCCGCGACGTGTGGGGTCTCATCGAGCACATCCGCGACCGGGGCGTGACGATCCTGCTGGTCACACACTTCATGGAGGAGGCGGAACGGCTCTGCGACCGGCTGGCCGTGATCGACTCCGGCCGCGTCGTCGCGATCGACACCCCGGCCGGGCTGGTCTCCCGGGTCGACGACCGGCAGCGGGTCCGGTTCCGGCCGTCCGGGCCGCTGGACCAGGCCCTGCTGACCGTGCTGCCCGAGGTCACCTGCGTCGAGCGGGCCGGCAGCCAGCTCGTCGTGACGGGCACGGGAGACCTGCTGCTCGCCGTGACCAGCGTGCTAGCCCGCCACCAGATCACCGCGGCCGACCTGCGGGTCGAGCAGACCTCGCTGGACGACGCGTTCGTCGCGCTCACCGGCCGCCCCATCGAGTCCTGAGGAGTCCGCCATGTCCCCCCTGCTCCGGCTCGCCGCGACCGAGACCCGACTGTTCCTCCGCGAGCCGATCGTGGTGTTCTTCGCGCTCGCGTTCGCCCCGATCCTGCTCGTCGTCCTCGGTTGCGTCCCGTCGATGCGGCAACCCAGCGCGGCCTTCGGCACCATGCGACCGATCGACGTGTACCTGCCGGTCATCGTCGCGATGGGCATCTCGCTGTTCGCGCTGAGCGGTCTGTCCCAGCTGTTCGCCACCTACCGGGAGAAGGGCGTGCTACGGCGCATGCGGACCACTCCGGTCAGGCCGGGGGTCATGATCGGCGCGCAGCTGCTGATGGCCACCGTCCTGTCCACGGTGACGACGGTCGTCATGCTCGTCATCGGCCGGCTGGCGTTCGACGTGGGCCTGCCCCGGCAACTGCCGGGCTTCCTGGTCACCTTCCTGCTGGTGGCGCTGGCGATGTTCGCGATCGGTCTGCTCGTCGCCTCGCTCGCGCCGACCGGCAGGAGCGCCGGCGCGATCGGTTCCCTCGTGTTCTTCCCTCTCGTGTTCTTCGCCGGCCTCTGGCTGCCGCGCGCCAGGATGAACGACGCCCTGCGGACGATCAGCGACTTGACGCCGCTCGGCGCCGGCGTGCAATCATTGCAGGACACCACCGCTGGTCACTGGCCGCAACTGCCGTACCTGGCCGTCCTGCTGGGGTGGACGATCGTGGCCGGCGGGCTGGCTGCACGATACTTCCGCTGGGAGTAGCTGGTGAGCATCGAGGCCGAGCTGCGTGAGGAGTTCGACCGCTGGGAGCGCAAGGAGGCGGCGACCTTCAAGGTCCTGCCGTACGTCCTGCTGGCGATCAGCGTCACGATCACGCTGCTGCAGCTGATCCGGAGGACGCCGGAGCACTTCTCGACGGTGCTGGGGCTGTCGATCGCGGCCGCGCTCTGGATGCTCTGGTTCCACCCGCTCCGCCCGGAGTGGCGCCGGAACCGCTCACCGGGCTCGGTGAGTTCACCGACGGGTCTGTACTACGCCGGACTGATGGCGCTGGCCGCAGGCCTGGTGGCGATCGCGCCCTGGTACGGCCTGTTCGCCTTCGTCGGCTACCCCCAGGCGTTCCAGCGTCTGACGGGCCGCCGGCGCTACGTCGGCGTCGCCGTCACGGCGATGATCTCGGCGGTGGCCTTCATGGGCGGGGTGGCCGGGATCGACCACGCCCACCTGTGGTGGGCGTGGTTGGCCGTCGGCCTGATCTCCTCGCTGCTGGCCGGGGTGCTCTCCTACTTCGTCGAGATGGCCGACCACCGCAACGGCAAGCAGAAGCAGGCGCTCGTCGAGTTGCGCGAGGCCAACCTCAAGCTGGAGGCCGCATTGGCGGAGAACGCCGGCCTGCACGCCCAGCTGATGGTCCGGGCCCGCGAGGCCGGGGTGCTGGACGAGCGGCAGCGGATGGCACGGGAGATCCACGACACGCTCGCCCAGGGCCTGGCCGGCATCCTCACCCAGCTGCAGGCCGGCGAGCAGGCGCTGGACGAGCCGTCAAGGTTGCACCGGCACATGACGAACGCGACGAACCTGGCCCGCGAGAGCCTCGCCGAGGCCCGCCGGACGGTCCACGCGGTCGAGCCGACGGTGCTCGCCGAGGCCCGGCTCCCGGACGCGATCGGCGAGGTGACCAGGCGCTGGTCGGCGCTCCACCGGATCGACGCCGTGCTGACCACCACCGGCGACGCCCGG
The DNA here is from genome assembly GCF_036226465.1 of Kitasatospora sp. NBC_01250. NCBI lineage: Bacteria > Bacillati > Actinomycetota > Actinomycetes > Kitasatosporales > Streptomycetaceae > Kitasatospora > Kitasatospora sp. NBC_01250. The sequence goes on from NZ_CP108476.1 coordinate 466,176, forward strand.
CCGATGCACCCCGACATCGAGGTGGCGCTGCTGCGGACCGCGCAGGAGGCACTCGCCAACGTGGCCAAGCACGCGCGAGCCGGCCGGGTCGGCCTGACCCTGTCCTACATGGAGGACCTGGTCACCCTCGACGTGCGGGACGACGGGGTGGGCTTCGAGCCGAACACCAAGCGGGCCAACGGTTCCACGAACGGGGGCTTCGGACTCGCCGGTATGCGGCAGCGGGTGCAGCGCCTCGCGGGGCGGTTGGCCGTCGAGTCGGAACCAGGGGGCGGCACGGCGATCTCAGCGACCGTACCGGCCATCCCCGCGGGAGGTGGGAATTGATCAGGCTGTTGATCGTCGATGATCACCCGGTGGTACGGGACGGGCTGCGGGGCATGTTCAGTGCCGACCCTCGCTTCGAGGTGCTCGGCGAGGCCGCTGACGGCGCGGAGGCTGTCGCCGCCGGGGAGCGCCTGCGGCCCGACGTGATCCTGATGGATCTGCGGATGCCGAGGACCGACGGGGTCGCCGCCATCAAGGAACTGGCAGAACGCGGTGTACCGGCGCGGGTGCTGGTCCTCACCACGTACGACACCGACAGCGATGTGGTGCCGGCCATCGAGGCGGGCGCCACCGGCTACCTGCTGAAGGACGCGCCGAGGGAGGAGCTGTTCCGCGCGGTGGAGGCGGCCTCGCAGGGGCGGGCGGTGCTCTCCCCCACTGTCGCGACCCGCCTCATGGGGCAGCTGCGCAGGCCCGCCTCCGCGCCGCTGTCGCAGCGTGAGCTGGAGGTCCTCGGGCTGGTCGCCAGGGGCTCGACGAACCGCGAGGCGGCGCAGAAGCTGTTCATCAGCGAGGCGACGGTCAAGACGCACCTGCTGCACGTGTACGCGAAACTCGGCGTCAGCGACCGGGCGGCCGCCGTCGCCGCCGGGTTCTCCCGCGGCTACCTGACGGCATCGGGCTGACGGGCGGCCGCAGGTGGCTGCCTCGGTGGTCGGGCAGAGGCAGGCGGTGGGCGTCGGGACTCGGCGGCGCCGATGCGAAGGTCGGGGTCCCGGACGCAGGCCTCCGTCGACGTGCGGTGTCCGGCCCGTGCGGGCCGGACACCGCGTGCGGGGGTGTCGGGTGGGGGGAATCAGCGCACGAACACGGTGAAGACCGGGGAGGCGACGTGGCCGCTGACGATGCGCAGGTCGTTGATCCCCTTGATGCCCAGCTCCACCCTCAGCTGGTAGGCGCCGTGGTGGTTGGTGTGCATCGAGGCGGGCAGGGGCACGAACCTGCCGTGCTGCTTCTGCTGCAGGGTGATCGTGCTGCCCGGTGCGATGCCGCTGGTGGTCCCGGTGACGTGGAACTGGTGCCAGGCCTGGACCGACTTCACGGACGGCTTGGCCGTGATGGCAGCGTGCGTGACCGCGGCGTGCGTGACGGCGGCGGCGTGCGCAGCGGGCTTCGGGGCCGGCTTGGCGGCGGAGCTCTTCGGCACCGCCGGGGCGCCGTGCATCCACCGCGGCAGGCCGTGCGGGCCCGGGCAGGGGTGCCCGTGCGGGCCGGGGTGCGGGCGCGGTGCGCAGTGCACCCCGTTGGCGGCCGGGGCCTGGTTGCCGCCCTGGCCCACGGCCACGTAGCGCCCGTCGGGCAGCTGCACGTACCTGGTCTGGGCGTTGGTGGGCCCGGAGGTGCTGCCGGCCTGGCCCGCGGGTTGGTCCTGCCCGTTGGCGGTCTGCACGTACCTGGTCTGGGCGCTGGTCGTCGCGGATGCGGTGCCGGCCAGGCCCAGGGTGGCTGCCGCCGCAACGCCGGCCACGCCCGCGGCGGCGAACCGCGTCGTCCTGTGCGTGTTGCGCATGGGTGAACTCCTCTCGGGGGGGCGGTGGTGCCCCGCGTCCCGGACGGCCGTGTCACGGCACGGCCGGGCCCGGGGCGGCGGGCAGCACCGCGCGGAGTCGGTGAAGGAAGGCGGATCCGGTTCGCGGTCCGCGACCACGACCAGCTCCGTCGACTCCCAGCCTGGCGCTCCGCCCGCCCGGCGGCGTCCACCGTTCGGCCCCCGTGGCGGTTGACCGCCCCTCCCCCGCCCGGCAGGCGGCCCGGCACCCCCGCTCAGGGGCGCGGGATGTTGCGCAGGTTGCTGCGCGCCAGGTCGACCATCCGGCCCACCCCGCCCGCCAGTACGGTGCGCCCCGCCGCGAGCGCGAATCCCTTCAGTTGGGCGGCTGTGATGTGCGGCGGGATGGAGAGCGCGTTCGGGTCGGTCACCACGTCCACCAGGGCCGGCCCGGGGTGTGCCAGGGCCTGCGCCAGTACCTCGCGCACCCGCCGCGGCTCGGTGACCCGCCAGCCGCGCACCCCGGCCGCCTGGGCGATGGCCGCGTAGTCGACCGCGCCGTTGTCGATCTCCGCCTCGGGGTAGCCGCTCACCAGCATCTCCAGCTTGATCATGCCGAGCGCGCCGTTGTTGAAGACCACGGTCTTCACCGGCAGCTGGTACTTGCTCAGCGTCAGCAGCTCGCCCAGCAGCATCCCGATCCCGCCGTCGCCGGACATCGAGACCACCTGACGCCCGGGTTCGGCGAGTTGGGCGCCGATGGCGTGCGGCAGCGCGTTGGCCATCGAGCCGTGCAGGAAGGAGCCGATCACCCGGCGGCGCCCGTTCGGGGTCAGGTAGCGGGCCGCCCAGACGTTGTTCATGCCGGTGTCGACGGTGAAGACCGCGTCCTCGGCGGCCACTTCGTCCAGGACCGAGGCCACGTACTCCGGGTGGATCGGCAGGTGTTCGGCGATGTCCTTGGTGTACGCGCCGACCACCGACTCCAGCGCCTTGAGGTGCTTGGCCAGCAGCCCGTCCAGGAAGTTCCGGTCGGACCTGGGCCGCAGCGCGGGCAGCACCGCCCGCAGCGTGGCGGCCACGTCGCCGTGCACCGCGAGCTCCAGCGGCGTGCGGCGTCCGAGCCTGGTCGCGTCGTGGTCGATCTGCACGGTGCGGGCCTGCGGCAGGAAGGAGTCGTACGGGAAGTCGGTGCCGAGCAGCAGCACCAGGTCCGCTTCGTGCAGCGCCTCGTGGCAGGCGCCGTAGCCGAGCAGCCCGCTCATCCCGACGTCGTAGGGGTTGTCGAACTGGATCCACTCCTTGCCGCGCAGCGAGTGCCCCACCGGGGCGAGCAGGGCGCCGGCCAGCTCCATCACCTCGGGGTGCGCCCCGCGCACGCCCGCGCCGGCGAACAGCGCGACCTTGTCGGCGCCGTTCAGCAGGCCGGCCAGCTCGGCCACTTGCGCCGGTGGCGGGGTCAGCACGCCGCGCTCGGTCAGGAACGCGCCGCTGCCGGTGGGGCGGGCCGCGGGCAGCGCGGCCACGTCGCCGGGGAAGACCAGGACGGAGACGCCGCGCGCGCCGAGCGCGTGCTGCACCGCCACCCGCAGGATCCGGGGCAGCTGCGCCGGGCTGGAGACCATCTCGCAGAACCCGCTGCAGTCGACGAAGACCCGTTCGGGGTGGGTCTCCTGGAAGAACCCGGTGCCGATCTGCGCGGACGGGATGTGCGAGGCGAGCGCGAGCACGGGCAGGCCGCTGCGCTGGGCGTCGTAGAGGCCCTGGATCAGGTGCGTGTTCCCGGGGCCGCAGGATCCGGCGCAGACGGCGAGCCGCCCGGTCAGTTCGGCCTCCGCCGCGGCTGCGAAGGCGCCCGCCTCCTCGTTGCGCACGTGCACCCAGGAGATCCCCTCGGTGCGGCGGATCGCGTCCACCACGGGGTTCAGGCTGTCGCCCACCACGCCGTAGACGCGTTCCACGCCCGCCTGCCGGAGCACCTCGACCATCTGCTCGGCCACACTGCTCGCCACTGTGCACCACCTGTCCGTCGCTTGTCCGTCGCCGTCCGTCGATCCGCCGGTCGGGCCCGGGGCGCGATCGGCGCCGGGCCGACCCAGTGTCAGCCGGGGGCCGGCGCGGCACCAGTGGGCGACACGCCGCTCGGCGGCCGACGCGGCGTCGGACGTCGCGAGTGCCGCAGCGGCACGCCGCGTAAGTATGAAGATCCCATGGTGCTACCGGAGGGCCTGATACAACACGGAGGACCCGGGTGTCGACGGGACGACGAAGGACACCCGCCACTGCCATCGTCACGTCACTGCCCAGGTCAGGCACGCCCCGGCCGGGAGACTCGTGTTCGCCATGGCCCTCAGTGGAGGACGGGGACTTGCCCACATGGGGACGGCCCATCGGCCGCAACGCACCAGCACGACCGCACTCCGGCACGCGACGGCCCGGACTGCTGCACGGAGCCCTGCGCAATCCGAACTTCCGGCGCTACGCGACCGGCCAGGCGGTGTCGAACACCGGTACGTGGATACAGCGGGTCGCCCAGGACTGGCTCGTCCTCAAGCTGACCCACGGCGACGGGACGGTCCTCGGCATCACCACGGCCCTGCAGTTCCTGCCGCTGCTGCTGCTCGGCGCCTACGGCGGGGTCCTCGCCGACCGCTACCCCAGACGCCGGATCCTGCTCATCACCCAGGCCACCCTGGGCTCGCTGGCGCTGACCCTGGGACTGCTCACCGTCAGCGGCACCGTGACGCTGGGCAGCGTCTACGCCCTGGCCCTGGCCGTGGGCCTGACCCTGGCCGTCGACCAGCCGACCCAGCAGGTGTTCATCGCCGAAGCCGTCGGCGCGGACGACCTGCCCAACGCGCTGGCGCTGAACAGCACCGCCTTCAACCTCGCCCGGATGACCGGCCCGGCGCTGGCCGGGCCGGTCATCGGGCTCTTCGGCATCGGCCCCGCCTTCCTCCTCAACGCCCTGTCCTACGCCGTCGTCCTCGCCGTCCTGCTGCGCACGAAGGCCGGCACCCTGCACACCCGCACCGCCCCCGGAGCCGGCGGCGGCGGGCTGCGGGAGGGGCTGCGCTACGTCCGCGACCGCCCGGACCTCGGCCTGCCGCTGCTCCTCGTCGCCTTCGCCGCCGGCTTCGGCATGAACTTCCAGATCACCACCGCGCTGATGGCGACCAAGGCGTTCCACGCCCGGGCCGGAACCTTCGGCCTGGGCCCCACCGCACTGGCCCTGGGCGCGGTCGCCGGTTCGCTGGCCGCGGCCTCGCGACGGCCGGCCACCCGGCACGATCTGGTGGCCTTCGGGATCGCCTTCGGTCTGCTGGAGACGGCGACCGCCCTGATGCCCTCCTACCCGTCCTTCCTGCTCCTGCTCGTGCCGACCGGGGCGACCATGCTCCTGCTGATGAACGCCGCCAGGACCCGTCTCCAGCTCGGCAGCGCTGACGCGATGCGCGGGCGCGTGATGAGCGGCTACGCACTCGCCTCGCTCGGCACGACCCCGCTGGTGGCGCCGTTCATCGGCTGGCTCTCCCAGCACTCCGGCGCCCGAGCCGGACTCGCCGTCGGCGGGCTGGTATCGGTCGCCGCCGCCCTGGCGGTGGGCGCCGGCTACCGGCGCCTGGGCCGGGACACGGGCGGGGCCGGCGCGTGGGGCAGCATCTGGCCGAGGCGGACCAGCGGCGAACTCCCGGGCTGAGCCCCTCGTGCGGAAGGCGTCACGCGGTGAACAGCTCGGGATGCTCCTCGGCGTACTCGCGCACGCCGCAGGCCGGTCGGGGGCCGACTGCGGGCGGGGACGGGGCCGGGGGTCAGGTGTGCGAGCCGGTCATCAGGTCGGCCAGGTCCTCGGGGGCGAGGAAGGAGGGCGGGGGCGGCGGACCCCAGCTGTACATGCTCCGGGCCCCCTCGAAGACCTCCGGCGTCCACAGCTGGTCCTCGGGGATGCAGTCCAGGTCGGCGTAGTACTCAGTCAACTTGACCCGGCCCTGAAGGACCGGGCTTGGAGGTAGAGCGCGGCTGGCTGTCGCGTGGCCTCCTCCGTCTGAGCGCCTACACGGGCGCTGGGACGCGTGACTCACGCCCCGCGGTCCACACGGTCTCGCCCTTGCGGGCGATGTTGTGGGACGCGTTGTCGTCCGCGTTGAGCACGATCCCGCAGGCCCGGCACGCGAATGCTGCTTGATCGACCCGGTTCTTCCGGTCGATGTGACCGCACTCGGAGCATTGCCGGCTGGTGTACGCCGGATCGACGTGGACCAGCGGCAATCCGGCCCGCTTCGCCTTGTAGGCGATGAACTGGCCGAGCTGATGAAAGCTCCACGAGTGAAGTTGTGTCCGCTGGTCCTTGCGGAGCCGTACCCGGCCCCGGATGCCGCCCAGGTCTTCGAGGGCGATGCCGTGGCCGGTGCGTTCAGCGGTGGTGACGATGGTCTTCGAGACGATGTGGTTGACGTTCGCGGTGTGGCGCTGCTCGCGCCGGTTCCGCTTCTTGAGCAGGCACTTGGCAGACTTGGTGCCCTTGGCCTGCAACTTCTTCCGCAGATCGAGCTGCCGCTTGCGGTACCGATTCAGTCCACGCCCGGCAGCCCGATAGCCGGTGGACGTGGTGGCGATGTTGACGATTCCCAGGTCTACGCCGACGAACCCGGCGGGGTCCTCGTTCAACGGGGCCTCGGGAATATCGCATACGGCGAGCAGATAGAACACGCCATCACGCCGGATCAGATCGGACTCGCCCCTGCGGTGCTCGCGGAGCATCTTGAGAGTGTCCGGCGAACAGGCGAAACGGACGTTCTTGAGCCGCCCGGCGGTGGTCCAGATCGACACCGTCCCCGCGTCGTACTGCCACGACAGGCACCGGTCGTCATACGGCTGCGCGGCCTGCGGCCGGAAGACGATGGGCTTGCACTGCGCCCTGGCCCGTCGCTTCGAACCCGGCTTGCCCAGATTCCCGGCCTCGATGTTCGCCTTCAACGTGGTGTAGGCGTCGCGGGTCTTCTTGATCACATGCTGTGCTGCCTGCGCCCCCAGCCCCCGCGCCTTCAACTCCGGGTAGGTGTGCTTGCGCAGCTCGTACTCACGCGGCACCCCACGCTCGAATGCCACTGCGGACACCCAGTTGGCGGCCTCGTTGACCGTGCCCAGGGTCGCTGACAACGCGGCGGCCTGGTCGGCCTCCGGCATCAGTTTGACCTGCGTCACGATCTTCATGACGGACAGCGTACTACAGTTGGCCCATGTCACCACGCTGGGAGCCAAACCCCAACATTCGCAGGGGCCGTACCGTCGTGCATACCCTCCATGCCCACTTGGTCTTCACCCCCAAGTATCGACGCGGCCCGTTCACCGACGAGATCCTCAGGCGCTGCGAAGAGGTGATGCGCAGCGTCTGCGCCGACTTCGAGACCGAGCTGGTCGAGTTCAACGGAGAACGTGACCACGTGCACCTCCTGGTGCACTACCCGCCGAAGGTCGCCCTGTCCAAGCTGGTCGGATCACTCAAGGGGGTCTCCGCCCGACGCCTGCGCCAGGAGTTCCCCGACCACATCCGCACGTACCTGTGGGGCGCGCACTTCTGGTCACCGTCCTACTTCGCCGCATCATGCGCCGGCGCACCGCTCAGCATCGTCAAGGAATACATCGAGAACCAGAAACGGCCAGACTGACCGTCACGAGAGAGACACAGAGAGAACTCCGGCGCTCCGCGCCTCCCGGTCCAAGGATGCGATTCCTCCCGGGCGTAAACGCCCGGGGTTCCTCGCAAGATGCTGCTGAACGGTGCTTCCTGTAACGGTGCTGGTGCGGTGCCGCGTTCAGTGGTGGAAGGTCTGCCGCAGCTCGCCGATGCCCTTGATCCGGCTGACGAGTTCGTCGCCGTCGGCCAGGAACCGCTGCGGGGTGCGGCCGAGGCCGACACCGGCCGGGGTGCCGGTGAAGATGACGTCGCCGGGCTGGAGCGTGAGGATGGCGGAGAGCTTGGCGACGAGCGCGGGCACGGAGAAGATCAGGTCCCGGGTGCGGCCCTTCTGGACGCTCTCCCCGTTGACGGCGCAGCCGAGCTCCAGGTCGTCGGGGTCGGCGAACTCGTCCGGGGTGACCAGGCACGGACCCATCGGGGTGAAGCCGGGGAAGGACTTCCCGAGGCTGAACTGCGGTACGGGGCCGGCCATCTGGGTAATGCGCTCGGACAGGTCCTGACCGGCGGTCAGGCCCGCGACGTGCTGCCAGGCGGACTCGGCGCCGACCTGGCGGGCCTGGGCGCCGATGACGACGACGAGTTCGACCTCCCAGTCCGTGTGGCCGCCCTCGGGCAGCCGGACCCGGGTGACCGGTCCGGTGATGCTGGAGACGAACTTGGTGAACACCGGCGGCAGCGTGTCCGGAACGGTGAAGCCCGTCTCGTCGGCGTGGGCGCGGTAGTTGAGGCCGATGCCGAGGAGCTGTCCGGGACGCGGGGCCGGGGAGCCCAGCGCGGCGGCGTCGAACGGGGTGCCCTCGGGCAACCGGGCCTGCGCGGCCCAGGCGCGGAACGCGGCCCACTGGGCGTAGACCTGCTGCGGGTCGCTGGAGAAGCGGCCTTCGCTGGCCCGTTCGACGTCGACGGCCGAGGCGTCGTCGGTCAGCAGGACCAGGCGGTTGTCGAGGTTGGCGATGCGCATGGCGGGGGCTCCTGAGGAGAGTGGGGTCACACGAGGGGGGTGATGGTGTCGTCGATGCCGAGCAGGGACTTGCCGTAGACCTCGTAGCCGACGGTGGGGACGGCGAGCGCGTGGCGGCCCGCGGTGTTGGCGTCGCGCCAGATCCGCTGCAGGGGGCTGGTCTCGGCGAAGGCGCCGGCGCCGTGGACGTCGAGCAGGATGGTGATGGCCTCCAGGGTGTTCTGCACCGCCCAGGCAGTGGCTGCGCGGAAGTGGGCGCGCTCGGCCGGGTCCGGGTAGCCGCCCTGCGCGGCGGCCCGGTCGATCGCGTCGGCGGTCCGCTCGGCGTGCAGCCGCGCGGTCTCGACCTTCAGCGCCGCCTCGGCGAGCTTCAGCTGGAGGGCGACCGACTCGGCCTGCGTCCCGTAGACCGTGTTCGCGACGGGCTTGCGGGCGGCGTTCGCCACCACGTGGTCCAGTGCCGCCTTGCCCAGGCCCAGTTGGGGGCCGACCAGGGTGAGCGCGAGGACCGGCACGAAGCCGGAGCGGTAGAACGGCTCGTCCTTCTGCTCGGTGGCGAACTCGCCCGCGACCGCCGCGGGCACCGACAGCACCCGGTGCGCCGGCACGAAGACCTCCGACGCCACCAGGCAGTTGCTCGCCGTCCCCTTCATGCCCGCGACGAACCAGGTGTCCTCCACCTGGAGGTCCTCGCGCGGCACCAGGACCACGGCCTGGTCGACGACCTCGCCGGCGGCGTCGGTCAACGGGACCCCGAGCACGGCCCAGGTCGCCTGCCAGGAGCCGGAGTTGTAGTACCAGCGGCCGCTGACCCGCCAACCGCCGCCGTCGACCGCGAGCGCGGTGGCGGTGGGGGCGAGCACCCCGGTCACCCGGGCGTCCGGATCCGCCCCGAAGACGTCGTCCTGGGCCTGGACCGGGAACAGGCCGGCCACCCAGGTGCAGGCGTTGACCAGGCTGACCACCCAGGAGATGGACCCGTCGCCCTCCGCCAGAGCCGCGGAGACTTCCAGCAGGGTGCGCATTCCCGCCTCGTGGCCGCCGTAGCGACGGGGGGTACCGAGCCGGAACAGGCCTGCCCGGGTGATCGCCTCGACCACCTCCTGCGGCACCCGCCGGTCGGCCTCGGTCCTGGCGGCGTGCTCGCGCAGCAGCGGCTGCAGCGCGACCGCGCGGGCCACGAGCTCGTCGCGTAACGTCATCCGTCCTCCTCGGGCGGTCGTGGAGCTCGACGGGTCCCGTCAGGATCCGGTCAGCCGATTATGGCGATACCGCCCAGGAGTTGCGAGGAGGCCCGGAACCTGATCCTTCTGGCGGCCGGTCAGGTCCAAGTGTGAGGAAATGCCCATGCTGCCCTCAGACTGCTCAAAGCGGCGCTGCCTAGCGTCGTGGGCATGTCGATGCGAAGTGTCTCCCTGCCGAGGTGGCTGAGCCCGGTCAGCGTCCTCGCCGCCGCGGCGCTCATCTCCGCGCCGTTGCAAGGGCATTTCCGTTCTGCCGAGAGTCGCCCGAGAATGTCCGCCGTGGCCGACTCGACCTCCTCCCCCGCCTCCGCGCGCCCGTCGGTGCCCGCGTCCGTGCCTGCGAAGCCCTCCGCCGGGCCTTCGACGCCACCGTCGGCGCAGCCCTCGCCGAGCGCCCCGGCCGGCCCGACCGCCCCCACCGCTCCGGTCAGCGCGACCACCCCCGCCTCACCCACCACACCCACCACACCCGCCGCCCCGGTCGCCCCGGTCGCCCCGGTCGCCCCGGTCGCCGACGCCGCGCTGAGCAGCGCCGTCGCCCAGGCCGGCGGCGCCGTCTCGGTCTCGGTCACCGACCTGAGCACCGGACAGTCGCTCAGCTACGGCGCACCCGGGCACGGCTTCGCCACCGCCAGCATCGTCAAGGTGGACATCCTGGCCACGCTGCTGCTCCAGGCCCAGGACCAGGGCGCCACGCTGACCGCCGCGCAGCAGAGCCTCGCCACCGCGATGATCGAGAACAGCGACAACGACTCCGCGACCGCCCTGTGGAACGAGATCGGCCAGGACAGCGGCCTGAACGCGGCGAACGCCCGGTTCGGGCTGACCGCCACCTCGGGCGGCACGGACGGCTACTGGGGCCTCACCTCGACCACCGCCGACGACCAGGTGCGGCTGCTGCGCCAGGTCTTCACCGGCGACTCCCTCCTCTCGGCCGCCTCGCGCAGCTACCTCCAGGGGCTGCTCGACCAGGTGGAGAGCGACCAGCGGTGGGGCGTGAGCGCGGCGGCGAGCGGCAGCGACTACGCGGTGAAGAACGGCTGGCTGCCGCGGTCGGACACCGGCCTGTGGGTGATCAACAGCATCGGGACGGTCCAGCGGAACGGGCACGAACTGCTGATCGCGGCGCTCTCGGACGGCAATCAGAGCGAGTCGGACGGGATCTCCCTGGTGCAGTCGGTGGCCCAGGCAGCGGCCGGCTCACTGGCCGGGGGCTGAGTCCGGGCCCGGTGATGTCGGCCTACCGGCGACGTGACGGATGGTCCGATGAGAATTTCCTCGGCCCGCCCTGGTAGCTTTCCAGCCAGTTTGTGTGGCTCCCTCGGCCACCACCTGCTTGAAAGTAGACTCGTGCGTACCAGCCCCTCCTTCAAGATCGCTCTCGCCTGCACGGCGCTCACACTCGGCCTCACGGCCTGCGGTTCCGACAAGGGCGCCGCCAAGTCCGCCGCGCCGGCACCGGCCTCGACACCTGCGATCGCCAGTTCGGCTGCACCGTCCGCTTCCGCTTCGCCGTCGCCGTCCGGGCCCGCCGACCTGTCGGCGTTGTCCGGCACCCAGGTCCTCCAGCAGGCCACCACGGCCCTGAAGGCGGCCAAGGCGGTCAAGATCGACATGAAGGGCACCGACGCCGGCGAGGCCCTCGCCATGAGCCTGTCGCTCGACACCCAGGGAAACTGCACCGGCAACATCAGCCTGGGCTCCAAGGGCTCCAGCGACATCGTCCGTGCCGGGCAGACGGTCTGGATGAAGCCGGACACGAAGTTCTGGACCACCATCGGCGGAGCCCACGGCGCCCAGGCGGCCGAGCTCTTCAAGGGCCGCTGGCTCACCGGTGTGACGAGCGACTCCGACCTCAAGGACATGGCGGACTTCTGCGATCTCACCCAGCTCACCAGTGAGATGACGACGGGCAACTCCTCGGTCACCAAGGGCAGCTCCGACACCCTGAACGGGCAGCCCACCCTCGTCCTGCACGTCACCGACAGCAGCGACGGCAGCAAGACCGACGTCTGGGTCGCCGCCCAGGGCCAGCCCTACCCGCTCCAGGCGATCTCCGACTCCGGTGACCACATGGTCTTCAGCAACTTCGGCGTCCCCGTCAACGTCCAGGCACCGCCGGCCGACAACGTGATCGACATCAGCAAGCTCCAGCAGCTCGCCACCGCCTGAGCCACCGTCCGAGGCACCGCCTCGGCCCCCGCCTCGGACAGACCCGCGCACCACTGGCCCCGGACCGATCCGCACCACGGCACACCGGTCCGGGGTCGGTCGCGCGCGGCGGCATCGCTGCCGGCCGGCGATCGCACGCAGACGATTCATTCTGGCTGATGCTCGCCGTAAGGTATGAACGTGCAGCGGTTGCCTTACTCCGAATCAGGGCTCCACCGGGCCCGGTCGTTCATGATCCTGGCCACCGGCCTCTACCGGGTCAGCCATCTGACCGGCGGCTTCCTCGTCGTGGCCCAGCACCAGCGGACCCAGCCCGCCGCCTGGGCCATCCTCGCCACCGCCGTGACCTGCACCGTTATGGTGCACGGCGGGGCGCTGCGCACCGGCGCCCTGGACCAGCGGCTGGTCTGGCTGGACGTCGTGGTCAGCGGCTGCCTGCTCCCGCTCGCGGCGCTCGCGCTGGGCGGCACGGGCGGCGCACGCGACCGGGCCGCCTGGGTCCTGCTGCTCGGCGGCTCCGCGGGCGCCACCGCGGCCGTCGCCTGTTCGGGGCGCCGACTGGTCGGCGCGCTGCTGTTGCTGAGCTTCGTTCACCTGAGCTGGCATCACCTGGCCCACTCCACACCGGCGATCCTCGGCGGCGACCTCAACGCGCTCGCCTCCTCCGCCGCACTCGCCCTGGTCTTCTGGTGGTACCTGCGCCGCGAGGGCCGGCTGCTCGACGCCGCCACCCGGCGGGCGCTGGCCGCCGAGGCCGAACGCGCCCGGTACGCCGAGCGCCTGGACCACCACCGCGCCCTGCACGACACCGTGCTCGCCACCCTCACCGTGATCGCCACCGGCGGGGTGGACGCCAACGCCACCGGGGTGCGGGAGCGCTGCGCCCGGGACGCCGCCTACCTGCGCCGGCTGATCCAGCGCGGAGAGGAGCCCGAGGGCCCGCTGCCCGGCCTCCGGGAGGACCCCGGGATCGGCGCCGCCCTCGAACGGACGGTCCGCTCCGCCGAGGACCTGGGACTGACCGTCACCACCCAGTACCGGGCGCTGCCCGAACTGCCCGGCGAGGTGGCCACCGCACTGGCCGCCGCGACCGGCGAGGCGCTCACCAACGTGATCCGCCACGCCGGGACCCGCCGCGCCTACCTCACCGCCACCGGAGCAACGGGCGGCGGGGTCCGGATCACCGTGGCCGACCAGGGCAGCGGCTTCGACCCGTCGCGCACCGGCGCCGGCTTCGGACTGCGCCGCTCGGTGCACGCCCGGCTGCGCGAGGCCGGCGGCATGGCCGCCGTCGACAGCGCACCGGGCGAGGGCACCTGCGTGGAGCTGCGGTGGCCCGCGTGATCACGGTCGCGGTGGTGGACGACGACCGGATGCTGCTGGACGGCATGCGCTGCTGGCTGCGCCAGGCGCCGGGCCTGCAAGTGACCGCGGTCGCCGCCACGGTCTCCGGGCTGCTGGACCAGGCCCCGGCGCGACCGGCGCCGCCGGCGCCGCCGGCGCCTCCCGCCGACGTGGTGCTGCTCGACCTCGTGCTGCGGGACGGCTCGCTGCCGGCTCAGAACATCCGCCGGCTGCGCGCGGCGGGCAGCCGGGTCCTGGTGATCAGCACGGTGCCGGACCGCCACCGGATCCTGGCCGCCCTCACCGCCGGCGCCGACGGCTACCTGACCAAGGACAACGACCTGCCCGCCCTGGTCGCCGCGATCGAGCAGATCGCCGCCGGCGGCAGCGCCCACTCCCCCGAGCTCGCCTTCGCCTGCGCCCACGACGACCGCCCCGACCGCCCCCGGCTCGCCCCGCGCGAACTCCAGGTGCTGCTCGACTACGCCTCCGGACTCACCCTCAAGTCCGCCGCCCGCCGGGCCGGCATCACCCCCAACACCGCCAAGGACTACCTGGACCGGGTCAAGGCCAAGTACCAGCAGGCGGGGCGACCCACGTACACCAAGACCGACCTGGCCCACCGGGTCCGCGAGGACGGGCTGGACGCGCTGCACCGCTGAGCCTCTGCCCTGCGAAACGCCCGGTGGCGCGCCGGCCCGGCTCAAGCCCCCCGAACAGGTGGCGGCGCGCCCCCGGGCACGGTCGCTAGCGTCGCGCACAGCCAAGCGAACGCGAGAACGAGGGTTCCCATGCAATCCATAAGGTCCGTGAAGTCCCTGAAATCCATCGGCATGTGGCTGGGCCGACTGCTGTCCGCTCTCACCCTGCTGGCCGGTGGGGTGGTCTTCTTCGCCGGCGCCGCCCAGGCCGCCTCGGTGTGCGGCAGCGTCCCGGTGCCGCCCGGCTACGTGATCGTCTCGGAGACCCTGACCAGCAGCTGTACCGGCGGCTACCTGACCGAGACCATCCAGCCCCCGTCCAACGGGCTGCAGATCTGCGAGAACGGCCCGGTCCCCAGCCCCTACGTGATCACCTCCAACTTCACCACCAGCAGCTGCGGCCCCTACCAGGCCGGACGGATCACCACCGCCACCAACGGCATCCAGATCTGCGGCAACTCGCCCATCCCGACGGGCTTCGCGATCACCAGCGAGGGGCCGAACAGCGCCTGCGCCCAGGACTACGCCGAGGTGCTGCACACCATCTCCAACGGCATGCAGATCTGCGGCAACTCGCCCATCCCGGCCGGTTACGCGATCACCGCGAACTACCAGAACGCGGCCTGCGGCATCTACCTGGCCGCCAACATCAACGCCGCCTCCAACGGCATGCAGTTCTGCGGCAACTCGCCCGTTCCCGCCGGCTACGTGATCACCGCGAACTACCAGATCAGCTCCTGCGGCATGTACCTGGGCGGCCGGCTGAGCACCGTCTACAACGGCATCACCGCCTGCGCCGACTCGCCCACCCCGCCCGGCTACTGGGTCGCTGCCACCGGCATCCAGAACGCCGGCTGCGGGATGTACCTGGCGGAGGTGCTGCGCAACAGCTGAGCCCGCCGGCACACTCCGCCCCCGTCCCGGCCCCGCCATCCCCGCGGGGACCGGGACGCTCGCCGTCACGGTCCGCAGCGGACGCGACCACCTCCGTGCGCTGCCGGGGACAGGCACCGGCCGCATGGTCGACGGGCAGCCCCACTGCCCCCGTCCAACTCCGTTGACTACGGCCGAACGGTCGTGCAACGGTGAGGGAGCGCTCCTCGAACGAACCACCGGGAACCGGAGGAAGACCGCTGTGACCATAGGAAACGATCGCTCTCACGAGGCGATGGACCGCAGTTTGACGCCCGCTCAGCTCCACGCGTTCGAGGAGGAGTTCGCCGGCCGCCCGGCGAACCGGCTGATGCAGAACGCCGTCACGCAGACACCGGTGGACGACGTGGCGCTGGACCGGCGGATCCTCACCGCCATCGACCACTCGGTCTCCCACCACCTGGACGACTGGAAGGCCACCAACCAGAAGCAGAGCGGGCGCTGCTGGATGTTCGCCGGGCTCAACCTGCTGCGCGTCGGGGCCGCGCAGAAGCTGGGCGTGAAGGACTTCGAGTTCTCCCAGAACCACCTGCTCTGGTGGGACAAGTTCGAGCGGGCGAACCACTTCCTCGAGGCGGTCATCGAGACCACGGACCGCGACGTGGACGACCGCACCGTGGCGCACCTGCTGGAGGAGCCGATCAGCGACGGGGGCCAGTGGAACATGTTCGTGGCGCTGGTCGCCAAGCACGGCCTGGTGCCCAAGTCGGCGATGCCGGAGAGCATCAGCTCCTCCTCGACCCGGGCGATGAACCGCGCGCTGCGCACCCTGCTCCGCCAGGGCGCCCGTGACCTGCGCGGGCAGGCCGGCGAAGGGGTCGAGGCGCAGCGCAAGACCAAGCGGGAGATCCTGGCCGCCGTCCACCGGGTGATCAGCATCCACCTCGGCACGCCGCCGCAGCGCTTCCTGTGGCAGTGGGAGGACAAGGACAAGGAGTTCCACCGCGACGGCTGGCTCACCCCGGCGGAGTTCGCCGCCTCGTACGTGCAGCTCCCGCTGGAGGAGTACGTCTGCCTGGTGCACGACCCGCGCGAGTCGAGCCCGGTGGGCCGCACCTTCACCGTCGAGTACCTGGGCAACGTCGTCGACGCCCCGCCGGTGGTCTACCTCAACGTGCGGATGGAGCTGCTGAAGCGGCTGGCCATGGAGTCGATCGTCGGCGGCGAACCGGTCTGGTTCGGCTGCGACGTGACGAAGATGATGCGCGCGGACGCCGGCGTCTGGGACGCCGCCCTCTTCGACTACGCGGCCGTCTACGACACCGCCTTCACCATGGACAAGGCCGCCCGGCTGCTCCACCACGAGACGAGCATGACCCACGCGATGCTGCTCACCGGCGTCGACGTGCTGGACGGCAGCCCGCGCCGCTGGCGGGTGGAGAACAGCTGGGGCGAGGAGAAGGCCGACAAGGGCTTCTGGACCATGAACGATTCGTGGTTCGGCGAGCACGTCTTCGAGATCGCCGTGCGCCGCTCCGCGCTGCCCCCGGAGCTGGTCGCCGCCCTCGACCAGCCGCCGATCGTGCTGCCCGCGTGGGACCCGATGGGCGCCCTCGCCGACTGAACACCGCCCGGGCCCCGGTCGCCGCCGCTCGCAGGCTCAGCCTGCGAGCGCGCGCACCCGGCCCGGGTCCGGGTACGGCCGGGCCCCTCGACCTCGCTCCGTGCGGGGGCGCCGGGCGGAGCGCTCGCCCGTGGAAGCGGGCAGCGACACCCCGGCCGCCCGGGTGCGGTTCGAGGTGTGGGAGGGTCAGAGCCCGTTGCCCACACCGGTCATGCGGCATCGAGCCGTGTGGCCGGAGGATCAGGAGCCGTTGCATGCCCGATGAGATCACGCTGCGCCCCGTCACCGCCGACGATCTCGATCTGTTCGAGCAGGAGTTCAGCGGACCGCAGGGTGCCGGCCCCTACCAGTGGTTCGGCTTCCACTCGCCGGCCGGCCTGCGCCGCCGCTTCGCCGAGACCGGCCTGCTCGGCCCCGAGGGCGGGGTGCTCAGCGTCGCCGAGAAGGAGGTGACGGTGGGCCGGGTCGAGTGGTTCCCCGGCAGCTGGGGGCGGCCCGACACCTCCGCCTGCTGGACCCTGGCGATCGGCCTGATACCCGCCGCACACGGCCGCGGCACCGGAACCCGGGCCCAGCGGCTGCTGGCCGAGTACCTCTTCGACCACACCAGGGCCGAGCGCATCCAGGCCTGGACCGACTGCGCCAACCTCGCCGAGCAGCGTGCCCTGGAGAAGGCCGGCTTCGTGCGCGAGGGCGTACTGCGCTCCGCGCAGTGGCGCGGCGGGCAGTGGCACGACCAGGTGATCTTCTCCATGCTCCGCGCCGAGCTGACCGCCGGCGACCCGAGCTGAGCAAGGGCTACGATCCGCCCGTGCGACACGCCGAGTTCCGCGACTCCCGCCTCGTGGCGGTCTACGACGCCGAGTGCCCGTGGTCGCGAGAAGACGACTTCTTTCTCTCCGTCGTCCGGGAGACCCCGGCCGCCCGGGTGCTCGACCTTGGCTGTGGCACGGGCCGACTCGCCCTCGGCATGGCGGCGGCCGGCCACATGGTGACCGGGGTCGATCCGGCATCGGCCTCACTGGACGCGGCTCGCGCCAAGCCCGGCTCCGAGCAGGTGACCTGGATCGAGGGCACCTCGTCGGCCCTTCCTGCGGCAGCGTTCGAGGTGGCGGTCATGACCAGCCACGTCGCCCAGTTCTTCGTGGCGGACGACCACTGGGCAGGCGCCCTTGCCGACCTCAGGCACTCTCTGGTGCCGGGTGGTCGGCTGGTGTTCGATGCGCGCGATCCGCGGGCCCGCCGGTGGGAGCGGTGGAATCCGGTCGACTCGCGACGCCGGATCGTGCTGCCGGACGGCCGTCCCGTCACGGCGTGGACCGAGGTGACCGCCGTCCAGGGCGGCGCGGTCAGCTTCACCCACCACTACGAGTTCTCCGACGGCGAGGAACTGGTCAGCACCGCGACCCTCCGGTTTCGGACCGAGGCAGCCCTCCGCTCCTCCCTCCGGGACGCGGGCTACGCGGTCGAGCACGTCTACGGGGGCTGGAACCGCGAAGCCGTCGGTGCGGGAGATGGGGAGTTCCTCGTGGTCGCGCGCACGTGACGGGGGGATCGGGCCGACCGTCGGCTCTGCTCCTTCCAACTATCATGACGACGATGGCATCGGGTGGGCCGCGGTCCGCCGCGGGGAGGGACGGGGTCCGATGAGTCTGCGTCAGTTCGAGTACGCCCTGGCCGTTGCCGAGGAGGGCTCGGTGACGGCGGCGGCGGAGCTGCTGCGGGTGGCTCAACCGTCGGTGTCCCAGCAGATCCGCGGCCTGGAGCGGGAGCTCGGTGTGGAGCTGTTCGACCGCACGCCGAGCGGGCTGGTGCCCACCGCGGTCGGCCGCGCGTTCCTGCGGGAGGCGGAGGTCGCGGTGAGCGCGGCACGGCGGGCGAGGGCAACGGCGCGGGCCGGTGCGGACGAGGTGGCGGGCGAGCTGGTGGTCGCGGTGCAACTGGGCTTCGGCACGCGGCAGCTGCCGGGCGCGCTCGGTGCGCTGCGGCGCCGCTTCCCGCGGCTGGAGGTCACCGTCTTCGAGGAGCCCAGCTCCGCCGAGCTGGACCGGCTCTGCCGCCGCGGCCTGCTGGACCTCGCCCTGATGGCGGCGTGCGACGAGAGCCCCGAGGACGCCCACCACCTGGGCGACGAGGAGTTCGTCGTGGTGCTGGGCGAGGGGCACCGGCGGCTCGCCGCGGACCGGGTCGAGCTGCGCGCGTTGGCGGGCGAGCCATGGGTGCGGTTCGACCGCGGCAGCGCGCTCGACGGCGTACTGCTGAACGTGCTGCGGGAGAACGTGCTGCAGGAGAACGAGCCGGCCCCGGCCACGGCCGCCCGCGCCTCCCAGACGGCGACGGCCGTGCGCTGGGCCGCCCACGGGCTGGGCGTGACGCTCGTCCCGGCCTCCGCGGTGCCCCACGATCACGAGCACCTGGCGCGCCCGGTCTCCCCGGCCGTGTCCCAGCCCGTCATCGCCGTGCTCCGGCAGGGCGCGGGCCCGGCGGAGACGGCCCTGCTCGAACTCCTGCGGCAGGAGAGCTGGAACGGGCGCCCCTGAATTCCCTGTGCCGAAACCGGCATTCCTTGTGCCGAAACCGGCGCTTCGGGAATTCCGCCGGCGTCAGCCCCTGGGGAATTCACCGCCGTCCACGACGAGCTTGCTCCCGGTCAGCCAGTTCGCCCGGTCGGAGGCGAGGAACAGCACCGCGTTGGCGATGTCGTCGGGCTGACCGTCGCGCCCCAGCGGTGCGGTGTCACCGGCGTTGGTCCGGCTCGGCGCCGCGTCCAGGCTCGCCCACTGCTCCCGGGTGGCCTCGCCGCCGGGAGTGGCGACCCTGCCGGGGGTCACGGTGTTGACCCGGACCCCGAACGGGGCCAGCTCCAGGGCCAGTCCCCGGCTGTAGTTCTCCAGCGCCGCCTTCGCGGCCGTGTAGTGCAGGAACTGTCCGATGGGCGTGGCGACCGCGGCCGTGGAGACGTGCACGATCACCCCCGACCGCCGCTCCCGCATCCCCGGTGCCAGCAGCGCGTCCAGCCGCACCGACGCCAGGTAGTTCAGGTCCAGCGCGTCCTGCCACTCCTCGTCGGGAATGGCCGAGGCGTCCTTGTGCGGGCGCGCCCCGCCCGCGTTGTGGACCAGCACGTCCACCCCGCCGAGCACCTGCTGCGCAGCCGTGGCGAGCGCCTGCGCCCCGGCCCGGGTCCGCACGTCGGCCGCCACGAAGGAGGCCCCCTGCGGCACCGCTCCCGTCGCCGACCTGGCGGTGGTGAGCACCTCGGCGCCCGCTGCCAGGAGCTGGCGCACGACGGCCGCGCCGATTCCGCGGGTACCGCCCGTGACCAGGGCCCGCTTTCCCGCGAGTTCCTGCGTTCCCGATGCATTCGCCCTTGTGGTCATGCCACTGATTCCCCTCGATGATGTATTGGTCCGCTCGACGGAAAGAGAGCACCTCGTCGAACGGATTCCACGGTAGGTCCGGAGGAGAACGCGCGGCAAAGACGAAATGTCAGCAGCGGGTATAGGCGTCCCCTATGGCGGAGTGCCTCGGGGTGCCACGGGAGCCGCGGGGTGCCAGGGTCACGGCCGCTGGGGCGCGCCGATCAGCGGGGTGCGCACCGGGGCGGCGAGGCCGACGAAGACCACGAGTTCATGGCCGCCGGGGTTGGTCTGGAGCGGCACCGTCTGCCAGTTGTTGGTGAGCCAGACGTTGCCGGAGGGGTCGACCTGCACGCCGGTGTTCCGCACCAGGGCGTCGCTGGTGTAACCGGTGTCCGCGGGTGAGATCGGCTCGCCGGTGTGCACGCCCGGCGGGCAGGCGGCCACGCCCATCGGCTTGTCCAGCCCGCCGCCGGTGACCACCCGGTCCGGGCTGCCGTCGGGGTTCAGCGCGACCACGGAGTCGCTGCCGTTGCCGCTCGCCCAGACCCGCCCGCCGGCGTCCACCGTGATGCCGAACGGCTTGACCAGCGCACCGCCCGCCGTGAGCTGCTGCGCGCGGGCCGGGTCGCCGTGCGGGATGCGGGTCACGCTGCGCCCGCCGCAGTTGGCGACCCAGACCGTGCCGTCGTGGTCGGTGGCCATGCCCTGCGGCTGGACGATCCCGCCCACCTGCCAACCGGTGCGCGGCGAGACGGTGCACCGTCCGGGGTGAACTGCGAGACGCTGCGGTAGAGCGGGGACGGGTCCAGCGGGCAACCACGGCCCTGGAAGCCGAAGTTGCCGGCCCACACGTCGCCGGTCGGGTCGATCGCCACACCGAAGCCCGCGCCGTACACACCGCCGCCCCGGTACGGGGAGCCGGGCACCGTACGGCCGTCGGGGGTGAAGCGCAGCAGCGCCCGTCCGCCGCAGACCGCCTGGTGGGGGTCCGGGTCGAAGCGGTAGTTGTTGACCACCCAGGCGTCGCCCTGCGCGTCGAAGGCGATGTTGCCCGGGCCGTCCAGCTCACGGCCGTTGCCCTGGTAGCGCAGCGCCAGGGTCCAGGCCGTCGGCGCGGCGCCCAGCGCGGGCGCGAAGAGCGGCCGGACGGCGGCGAGCGCGAACAGCTGCGGCACGTTCACCCCCGGCGCCCTGGCGATCTCCACCAGCGCCTGGAAGGTGTCGGTGGGCGCCGGACGGCCCGGCCGCGCCGCCGCAGCCAACAGCTCGTCGCAGGTCGGGCCGCCGACGCAGCCGGCCAGGGCATTCGCCAGCGCATTGAACGTCGGCAGGGTCGACGTCTGGTCCCCGTTGGGTGCAGCCGCCAGCAGGGGCGCCACCCCGCCGGTGCGGACATCGGCCAGGTTGTGCGAGACGGCGGCGGCGTCGCGCACCCCGATCGGGTTGCCGCCGATCCGGCCGTCCTCGGTGAACTGCGCCATCGCATAGGCGCCCGCCACCGTGGTCTGCTCGTCGACCACGGCGTCGGGGAGGGAGTCGGGCGCTCCGAGCACCGCGACCAGCCGGACGGGGCTGTGCGGGTGGCGGCCGTCCGCCCGGCCCGTCCTTGCGCCCTGCACGCCGCCGGGCAGGTCCGAGCGGGGGGCGGAGAAGGCAGGATTCGAACCTGCGTGGGCTTGCGCCCGACCGGGACCAGAGCCCCGGCCCCCGATCAACCACTCCGGGCACCTCTCCCCGGGACCGACCCGCTCCGGCTGCCTCGCTCGCCGCGGCCCGTTCCCTGTGACACCAACGATGCACCGCCGCCCTGACCCGGCGCTGACTCCCGCCTGACGGCGTGTGCTCACCGCCGCTACGCGGTGGCCAGGAACCCCAACGCCTCGGCGACCGAGCTCTTCCCCGCACCGGGCAGCCCCGCCATCGCGATCACCATGCCCACGCCCTCGCATACCCGACCGACGGCCGACCCCTGACGGTGGCCCAGCGCGGGTCGATACGGCCCAGCCAGGCATCCTGATCATCGGCCAGCGGTTGTTTCAACGGATTCTGGGTCGGGTCACCCCAGGATTATCAGCCATCAACGCCCCGAGGCCTGCATCGCTCCCTTCGGTCCGGACCGAAGGAGGAGAGGCACGAGCAGCCCGGGGTGGACGGGTCCTGAAACGAGAGAAGGCCCCCGGTCAGCACCTTCTTCGTAGCCGGAGCCACTTCGCCCCGGCACGGGCTCCGAGAGGTCTGCGCCGGGGCTGAGTGCTCATCAGGAGCCAGCATCAACTGTCGCAGTTACCAAGGGTAGTGACCTCCAAAGTGGCATCGGGACTGTCCTCGCCGTACCAGGAACCCTGGACGACCGGCGTGCACGACTCAGCGGCCGCCAGGACAGCGATGCCTTGGTCGAGGGTCAGATCGTCGTTGTAGGCGATCGAGCCGTCGGCGCTGGGCTGGCACATGACGTCGGTGGCGTCGGCCACCGTACACGTCCCCACCTCGCCACCCGTGCTGCCCTGCACCAACGCGAAGGACGACCCGACATCGTTGAGGAACTGGCTGCCGTTCACCGCCTGGAAGGTGAGGCCCCAGGAGCTGCTGTAATCGCAACTCGGCACATCGCAGAAGGCCTGCGGCTTGAAGAGGAATTTGCTCCCCGCTGCAACCGGGGAATCAGTACTGAACGACCAGCCGATGTTGTCTGCAGACGCCGCCCCTTGGGAGACCGTCAGCACAGCAGCACTCAGAACCGCCACGACGATCGACCTACGCCCTGCCGCCCGCACGCTCCGACGCATGACTTCCCCTTCCCTGTGAACTCCCTTGCTTCGGGAGCAGCATCAGAAGAGCAGGATTCGTCCACGTACAACAGGCCTCGCGCAGGCGGTTCACCCAATCGAGTGAGCCGAGTCGGTCGGCTGCGGGGCGGTGAGCAGGTCGGCGGGACTGCGGAAGAGGAGGTCTGTCCGCCGGGCAGCACGGGCTCAACGTACTTTTTCGGCAGGCCCGTTCGGGTGGTCGTATCAGCGCTGGTGTGTCAGGGCGGCATCGTGATCGGTCCTGGCCAGGAGGCCGCGGTCTCCCCCTGCGCCGTTGTCGCCCGGGCGCTGTGCGCGGTACAGGCGCAGCCCCACGACGGCGAGGACGGCGATGCCCAGGGGCGGGTAGATCGAGCCGGGCAGCTGCCAGTACCAGGCGACGCCGCGCCCCCAGCGGTGGGGGGCTGTCCACATGGCGTGGCAGAAGAACACCACCAGCGTGGTGCCGAGCAGCAACCGGCGCGCCGTGGTCCTGGCCTCCACGGCCAGCAGCGCGATGAGAGGGATGCACCAGACCCAGTGGTGGGTCCAGCTGATCGGCGAGACCAGCAGCGCGGTGAACGCGGTACAGACGGCGCCCCATGCGTCGGCCCGGCGCAGGAACCGGGTGGAGCGGCCGGCCAGGACGGCCACCGTGAGGCCGAGTGCCCCGACGAGCGCGCAGGTGGCGAGCCCGATCAGGCCCGGGTCGTTGACGTCGAGGAGGCGGCAGACGGCGCCCCGGAGGGACTGGTTGTCCATCAGGACCGTGACGCCCACCCGGCTCGGGTCCCACAGGTACCTGGTCCAGAAGCCGAAGGAGGCGTCGGGCAGCACGAGCCAGCCGATCAGACCGGCCGCCAGGAACGTTCCTGCGGAGACCAGCGCGGCTCGGATGCGGCCGGTGAGGAGGAGGTAGACGGCGAACAGGCCCGGGGTGATCTTGATAGCGGTGGCCAGACCGATGCCCACACCCTTGAACCGGTTCCGGTCCGGCCGGGTCAGGTCCCACAGGACCAGGCAGAGGATGGCGAGGTTGACCTGGCCGTACTGGAAGGTGGTGTACACCGGTTCCAGCCAGACACCGAGGCCCGTCGCGAGCAGGACGGCGGCCGGACGGTGACGCGCCCGGGGCCACCCGATCAGGCGGAGGGAGAGGTGGACGGCCAGGGCGAGCAGGCCGATGTTGAGGAGCACCACCAGAACCCGCAGCGTGCTCACGTCGAACCAGAAGCTCGGCACGAAGAGCATCGCGGCGAAGGGCGGGTAGGTGGCCGGCAGGTCCCACTCGCGCATGGCGTACAGGTCCTCACCGTGCACGACTGCGGCGCCCTCGGCCCGGTAGACGAGCATGTCGATCATGGTCGAGCCGTGGAGGTGACGCACGACGGCGAACGCCGCGAGCAACACCACCGCGATGCAGGCCGCTGCCACGGTCCACGGTGCCGATCCGGCGGGTGCGGGCCTGGAGGTGTCGATACGTTCGTCCACAACTGCCTGCCGTGCCCACCGTTTCGGAACGAACTCACGCACCGCGATGACACCCCGTTGAGATAGGCCAGATCGTTTCCGTCATCGGCGTCTGGGTCCGTTCACGATAACCGACCCTTGAACGACCGATCACGGCTCGGCTCACCCCGACGGTCACGCTGACGCACCGCCCGGACGGCCGGTCATCCCAGGGCACTTCGCGATGGTCGCCGCCAACCATGCAGGTCACACGCGTGACGACGGCTGGGCCACCGGCGCCGCCCGAGGCATGGATTCCCCTGCCCGCCGGTACCCTCGGCGTCGCAAACAGGGGCCGAAAGGGCACCGCCGGCGCACGCAGGATCGCCGGTCTCTGCTTGGTTGTCGAGCCCCGGAGTGCGATTTCCACGAGCGCGGGGAAGAACCCGAGAACAACGCAACCACAGCACCCCGAAAGGGCGTCCCCGAGGTCACGGCGAGCGGTATCCGGTCCATGCCGCGTGCGGGGCCTCGGGCTCGCAGATGACGTCCTGGCGGGTCACCAGCACCGCCGGAAAGCTCCTGGGCTTCATCGCAGTTGACACTCCGCGCAGCACCAACGGCCTGGTCTTCCCCGTCTCGGCGGCCACCGCGTGTCGCACCGTCGCGGCCTCCCCCGGGCCTTGAACCGCCGGGCGCGGGCGCGAGGCCCACGGGTCGCGCCCGTGGGTCGGGCGACGGCTACCTGTAGTCGTCCTCGTCCAGCTCGACGACCCGGGCCTGCTCGGCGGCGTCGGCCTCGTTGGCCGCGTCCGGATCGATGCGCGTGAGTGGGTCGTCGCTGTCCTGGCGGAGGTCGGTGTGCTGCTCGGCGGCATCCGCCTCGGGCGTCTCCTGGGGGAGCTCCGCCGCGTCGTCGTCCTCCTGGAAGACGTCCGGGTCGCTCGGGTCGACAGGCATGTAACGCTCCTCGCTGCTCGCGGTGGTGATGCGTCGCCACCGTATCGGCGCCGCCCGCTCGGGGTGACGTCGACGCGCAGTCGCCGAGCCGGCGGGTCAGCGGGGGCCGTGCTCGCTCGGCGGGTCGGACAGGCGGTCGCCGTCGACGCGGGTTCCGGCCTGCTTGACCTGGCGAAAGACGGGACTGATCTCCATGCCTTCGACACCGGGCAGCGTGCCGACGCGGTCGGTGGTGAACTCGAACAGCTCGTCCAGATCGCGGCACTGGACGACGGCGTGGAGGTTGTACGGTCCGGACACCGCGGCGGCGAAGCCCACCTCGGGCATCTGCGCCATCGTCCGCCCGACCTCCTTGATCCTGCCCGGGTGGGCTCGCAGCCACAGGTTCGCCCGGGCCCGGTATCCCAGCGCGACCGGTGCGATCTCCACGTCGATGTGGACCACCCCGCCGGCGACCAGCGCCTGCAGCCGTCGTGACACCCGGCCCGGGGTGAGCTCGGCCGCAGCGGCGAGGTCGACGAGGCTGGCCCGGCCGTCCGCGGCGAGGGCCGTGAGCAGCTTCTCGTCCTGGGCGCTGAGCTGCGACGGCTGACTGCGTACGACCGGCCGTTCGGTGAACGGGTTGCCGCCGGCGCCCAGGGCGCGCTCCTGCTCGGGGGTCAGGGCTCCGGCGAGTGCGGCCCAGTAGTGCCCGCGTCCGCCGACGAACTGACGGAGGATCACCGATGCCTGCAGGTCGAGCACCGCGGCGGTGCGGGGAAGCCGGCGGCCGAGCAGGTCGTCGCGTTGTTCCTGGGATCGCGAGCGCACGGCGAAGGTGACCTCGGAGCCGGCGGCGTTCAGGGCGACCCAGCTGACGTCGTCGCGTTGGGCGAGTGCCTCGGCGATGGCCGCGGCGCTGCCGGGCCGGCAGCGCAGGCGCACCATCCAGCGGCTCTGCCCGAGCGCTCCCGGATCGACGACGCCGATCACCCGGATCATCCCCGCGCGCCGCAGGCGGCGGTACCGGCGGGCGACGGTCGGCTCGGAGATCCCGAGGACCGTCGCCACGGTCGCGAAGGCGACCCGTGGATCGATCTGCAGACTGCGGAGGATTCGCACGTCATCTGGTTCCAGAACGTCGGAATCAACGATTTCGGGACGCGACATGGTGGCAATGCTACAGAGAGGACCGCTTCCAGGCCGTTCTGCACGGCGCGTGGCCGAGGCTTGCAGGAGTACGACGAAAGCAGCCCGGAGTCGCGGGCCGAGCAGGCTCGGCTCCGGTGCCCCCGCCCGCTGAGCGGCGGCGAACCGACGAACCAGTGAAGGACTCCGGCCTGTGTCTGCTCCCACCCCGAACCAAACGCCCCCCACCGTCCTGATCGTTGCCGCCGGACGCGGCTTGGGCCATGCCATCGCCGAGCAGTTCCTCGCCAAGGGATGGCAGGTGATCGGCACCGTCCGACCGGGCAGCCCGCGAACCAGGCTCCACGATCTCGCCGGGACCGCCGGCGGCAGGGTGGAGATCGAGACGGCGGACATCAACGAGCCGGAGCAGGTCGCGGCGCTGCGCAGGCGCCTGGACGGCCGTGCGCTGGACGTCCTGTTCGTCAACGCGGGAATCACCACACGGGACGAGCACATCCCCATCGGCGAGGTGACGACCGAGGAGTTCAACGACGTCATGCTCACCAACGCGCTGAGCCCGATGCGCGTCATCGAAGCGCTGCAGGACCTCGTGACCCCGACCGGCCTGATCGGTGCGATGTCGTCCGGGCAGGGCAGCATCGCCAACAACGCGACGGGGCTGCGGGAGGTCTACCGCGGCAGCAAGGCGGCCTTGAACCAGTTCATGCGGAGCTTCGCCGTCCGCCAGCCCGAACGGGCCCGCACGCTGCTGGTCATGGCGCCCGGCTGGGTCCGCACGGACCTGGGAGGCGCCGAGGCCCCGCTCGGCATCGAGGACAGCATCCCCCGCCTGGTGAACGTCATGCTCGCCCAGTGCGGCACGCCCGGCGTGCAGTTCCTCGACTACCAGGGCCGGACCGTTCCCTGGTAGCCGCGCGAGTCGATGCGGTACCGGCCGGGGGTCGTTCCGATGACGTCGGTGAACGCTGCGATGAAGCTGCTGGGGTTGGCCCAGCCGCAGGCGTAGGCGGTCCGGGTGGTGTCGTGGCCGTCGGCGAGGAGCACGAGCGCGTGGCAGATGCGCAGCTGCGTGCGCCACTCGTAGAACGTCATGCCGAGTTCGCTGCGGAACAGTCGGCTGAGGGTGCGGGTGCTGGCTCCGATCGTCTTCCCGAGCTCGGCCAGCGTGGCACCCTCCGCCGGCGTCTCGTGCAGGATCCGGGCAATGGCTCGCAGTCGGTCGTCCTGTGGCTCCGGCAGGTGCAGCGGCTGTTCGGGTGCTTCGCGGAGTTCATCGACGAGGACGCGCAGCAGGCGGGCGCGCGCGGCGCGGCTGTGGCCGGGCGCGGCGTCCTCGTGGTTGCCGGGGCTGGTCAGGGCGAGCAGGACCTCGCGGGCGAGGCCGGAGGCCAGGAACACGGCGGGATGTGCCGGTATGAGCCGGGCGAGGGACGGCGCGAGGAAGACGATCCGCATGTCGGTGTCGCCGTGGGCGCGGTGGTGGTGCGTGAACGCGGCGGGGGTCCAGGCGACCCGGTTGGCGGGAACGACCGACGTGCCGCGCTCGGTGTGGACCGCCAGGACGCCGCTGGCCGCGTACACCAGGTGCCCCTGTGCGTGCGACTGCACCGCGCTCGTTCCGCCGGACGGCCAGAGGTGGCGCCCGGCGGACGGCCACACCTGTGACGTCGCATCAGTGGTCCGGCGAGGTTGGCCGTGAACGGGCATCAGTTGGCGTCCTATCGGTAACGAGCCACACCGTGGTCCGGTGACACTACCTGCATACGAAGTGGTTCCCGGTCGCGCAGAGCGCCCGACCGGGCCACCGGGCATCGAGGCAGCGTGCCTCGATGCCGCGGCTCGAGAGAGAAGGAGAGGCCCATGGCGACGTTCGTCCTCGTGCCCGGTGCTTGGAAGGGGTCCTGGTCGTTCGAGGCGGTGGTCCCGCTGCTGGAGCGTGCCGGTCACACCGTTCACGCCCTGACCCTGACCGGTCTGCGGCCGGACGACGACAACGCGGCGGTGGCGGCCGCCAATCTCGACACACACGCCGAGGACGTCCTGCGGCACCTCGATCGCCACCACCTCGACAACGTGACACTGGTCGGCCACAGCTACGCCGGGATGGTGATCACCGCCGCCGCCGACCGCGCCGGCGGCCGGATCTCACGACTGGTGCACCTCGACGCCTACGTCCCGCGCGATGGCGAGTCGTGCTGGTCGTCGACGAACGAGCACTTCCGGGAGGTGTTCGCGACCGGCGCCGCGGCCACCGGCTACGCCGTGCGACCGCCGGGCGTCGGCGATCCGCGCCGCCGTCCCCATCCGCTCGCCGCGTTCCTGCAGACGGTCCGGCTCACCGGCGCGTTCGACCAGGTCCCCCGCCGGGAGTTCGTCTACTGCTCGGGCTGGGAGGACCGGACACCGTTCGCCGACCTCCGCACCCGGCTCCAAGCCGATCCCGAGTGGCAGGTCCACGACCTCCCCACCGGCCACGACGCCATGCACGAGGCCCCGGAGGCGGTCGCCGCACTCCTGCTGGACCGCCGGGTCCGGGCCGACCACGAGCTGCCGGACGGCACCTGACACGGCGTGGTACGCCACCGGCCACTGCCGCCGCCCCGCCCCGCCCCCGTCCGCGACGTACCCGGGCCTGGTTTCCGGACCCGATCGCGGGCGGCCCCGTGGGAGAAGCACCCCTGACGGTCCATCAGCACCGACCCCGGGCGGGGTGACCGGTGTCACAGGCGGCGATGTCACATCCGTCGGCGGTGTCCGGTCCACTCCTCAGGTGCGACCGCGGCGCGATGCCGCGCCGCAGCCGGTGAGCGTGGCGCGTTCCGGTGAGTGGTCCGGGGCGTGGCCCGATCCCACCGGCGCCTTGAAGGAGTTCTGCGGTGGAAGGGGAATCATCATGAAGGCCGTCATCGTGTGCGCCTCCGTGTCGCACGGGAACACGAAGCGGATCGCCGATGTCATGGGCCGGGTCCTGTCGGCCCCGGTCGTGGAGCCCGAGCAGCTCGATCCGGCCGAGCTCTCCGCCTGTGACCTGGTGGGATTCGGCTCGGGCATCTTCTCGGGGAAGTTCCACCCGCGGCTGCTCCAGTTCGTCCGCTCACTCCCGGAGGGGGAACGACGCAGGGCGTTCGTCTTCGCCACCAGCGGACTGCCCGAACCGCGGTGGCGGCCCTTCTCCCGCCCCCTCGTCGGGCTTCTCGAGCAGAAGGGCTTCGAGGTGGGTGACGTCTTCTCGTGCCGCGGCTTCGACACCTGGCTTCCGTTCAAGCTCGTCGGCGGCATCAACAGGACGCGGCCCGACACCGGCGACCTGGCGACCGCTCAGGCCTTCGCCCAAGGGCTGAGCGGTCGGCTCCGGTAGTCCGTCGGGGTCGGTCGTGCCGCGAGGGCGGCACGAGCGGGAGCCCGGTCCGGGCCGCGGCTCGCCCGCGGGCGCCGCGGCCCGCCTGTCGCACGCACGTGGTCAGTGGCCACCGGGGAGCGCGAGGGCGTCGCGGAGGAACCCGGTGATCTCCGCCCGGGCCGCCTCGGCCTGCGGCACCACGGCCGGCATGCTGAGGAAGGCGTGCGTGGCCTCGGGGTACTCGGTCAGCCGCGCGGGCGTCCCGGCGCCGCGCAGGCGCTCGGCGTAGCGGCGGCCGTGATCGGCCAACGGGTCGTGGGTCGGCACCACCACCAGCGCCGGGGCGAGCCCGCTGAGATCGCCGGCGTACAGCGGCGACAGCGCACGCGGATCGGTTCCCGCGGGGACGGCGAGCCGTTCGAGCAGCCGCAGTTGGGGCAGGGTCAAGGTCGGGCTGTCGGCATGCCGGGTGACCGAGGGGTGGTCGAACATCGTCCCGGTCACGTCGGTGAGGGGGTTGACCAGTACCTGCGCGCGCAGCCGCAGGCCGGCCCGTTCGGCGCGGATGGCGGCCAGGGCGGTGATCAACCCGCCGCAGCTCTCGCCGAAGACGGCGATGCGCGCCGGGTCGATGCCCCAGTCGGCGGCGTGTCGCACCAGGTGGTCGAGCGCGTCCCAGCCGTCGTCGGCGGCGGCCGACAGCGCAGTGCCTGGGGCGAGCAGGCGGTGCTCGACCGAGACGACGAGAGCCGGCAGCCTGGCGGCGAGATGGCTGTTGACCCAGTCGCTCTGCACCGCCGTCCCCACGAACCCGCCGCCGTGGACGTGGAGCACGAGGGGCAGGGCCGTCGCCCGGTCGTCGCCACCGGCGCCGGGTGCGCGCACCGGCCGGTGGACCCGGACCGGCAGACGGCGGCCGGGCAGCGCCAGCACCTGCCAGTCGATCGCGGCGCCGGGATCCGGCATCCCGGTGATCGCCCGCATCGCGGGCGAGGCCCGCCGGTGGTTCTCCCTCGCGCTGTAGGCGGCCAGTTCCTCGGCGGTCATCGCCGGCCAGTCCGGCTCGCCCCCCAACGCCTGCTGCCGCAACCCGCTGCTGCCCGCCGACGGCTGCCGTGTGGTGCTGTCCCCGTTCATGTCTTCCCCTTCACCCGCACGGATTTCACCCGCATGGTTTTCGCTCGCATGGTTTTCACCCGCATGGTTTCGCTACCTCAGGTATCGATACCTAAGGTAGCGGAACTAGCTATGCTGAGGGAATGACCCGACCGCCTGCTTCTTCCGCCCGGCCGCCGGGACGCCCGCGCACCGGCGTCGACGCCGAGGTCTTCAGCGCCACGCTGAGCACGGTCCGCGAACTCGGCTACGCGCGCGCCACGGTCGAGCGGATCGCCGCCGCGGCCGGCATCGCGAAGACGACGGTCTACCGCCGCTGGCCGTCGAAGGGCGCACTGATCGTGGACTGCCTCCTCGACGCGTTCGGCCCGGTGCCGCTGAAGGAGGGCGCCGACCAGGCCGAGCTCATGGAGTCGACCATCCGCTGGATCGCAGCGACGATCGGCGAGCCCGGGGTGGGTGACGCGTTCGCGGGCGTGTTCAGCGACGCCGTCAGCGACCCGGCCCTGCGCGAGATCCTCTCGACACGGTTGCAGGACCCCTACCGCCTCGCCCTCCAGGACGCGCTCGACGAGCCGACGGACAGGGTCCTGTTCTTCATCGACGTCGTCGTCGGCACCCTGCTCCACCGGATGGGCATGACCGGCGCACCGATGGTCGATGCCGACGTCGACGCCCTGGTCGCGATGGTGCTGCCGCACTTCACCGACCGCGCCGGTCCGACCTGACGGTGGATCGTCGTTACCGACGCCGCCACCTGCCCGGCCTGCGCGCTGCTGATCCACCAGCCGGGGGGCGCCGCGGTCACCGTAGGGTCGCGCACCGCTCCCCCGGCAAAGCGGTCGCGCGTACTGCCGTCCGGATGATGAGGTGGCACGGTGACCAACCACGATGAGGCGGCGGCTGTCCGACCGTTGACGCTGGCTTGGGTGAACCGGCACCTGGAGGCCGGCGAACGGGTCGTCAGAACCGAAGCGCTGCACGGCGGCATCACTGCCGAAATGCGGCGGCTGACCATCGGCACGCGGGACGGAGACACCCGTGACCTGGTGCTGCGGACCTTCGTCGACCCGTTCTCCGTGGAGCACGCCGAGGACTGGCTGACCAGGGAGGCCGGCGCCCTGACCCTGCTCACGGACACCGGCGTGCCGGCACCCGGGCTCGTCGCGGCCGATCCGACCGCCGCGCACTGCGAGTACCCGTCGCTCCTGATGACCCACCTGGCGGGCCGGACCGTCCTCGACGATGAGGGAGTGGAGACGCGCGTCCCGTTGCTGGCCCGTCAACTCGTGGCGATCCACGCGTTGCGACCCGCCGTGCGGCCCCGGCGGTACGTGGCGCGGACGACCGCCGACACCGTCGTGACGCCGAGCGGCGCCGATGCGGTGGCATGGGCCGGGGCGATCGAGGTGATCCGCGAGCCCGCACCGCCCTGTGCAGGACGGTTCCTGCACCGGGACTTCCAGCCCGGCAACGTGCTGTTCGACGTGGCGCCGCCAAGCCCGGCAGCCGCCCGGATCACCGGCGTCGTCGACTGGGCACAGACCTCCTGGGGCCCGGCCGATCTCGATGTGGCGCACTGCTCCACCAACCTCGCACTGCTGCACGGCCCGGCGTGGGGCCTGCGGTTCGCCGCGGCGTACGAGGAGGCCGGCGGCGTGCTGGCCGCGACCGCGGACGAGCGGCGGTACTGGCGGGTGCGGAGCGGGCTGGTGTTCTCCGAGGAGGTGCGGTTGGTGGCGCAGCCATGGCGGGAGGCAGGGAGGACCGAGCTGACGACGCGAGTCGTGGAGGAGCGGCTGGACGCCTATGTCACCGCCCTGATGGACGCACCGGCCTGAGCCGAGCCGGTCCGGGGGCGCGGGACCGGACCGAGGGCTGCGTCTGTCCTCAGTGTCAGTGCGGCAGGATACGTTCCGGCCCATGGCTGACACGGAACTGACCACGCTGCTCGGCGTCCTGAACAGCAAGCGCACGCATGTCCTGAGCATCCTGGAGGGACTGGACGAGGAGGCGCTGCGGCGCCCGGTGCTGCCGTCCGGCTGGACGTGCCTCGGACTGGTGCACCATCTTGCCCTGGACGACGAGAAGTTCTGGTTCCGCGCGGTCGCGGCTGGGGAGAAGCCGGCGATCGAGGAGATCCTCGGGTCCGAGGAGAACGCGTGGCAGCCCGCCCCGGAGAAGACGGCCAAGGAGGTCTTCGCCCTCTATCGCCGGGAATGCGAGCTCGCGGACGCCTTCCTGACCGGCGCCGACCTGGACGCGGCCCCGGGCTGGTGGCCGGAGTTCTTCGGCGACTGGCGGTACGACAACCTGCGCGAGGTCGTCCTGCACGTGATCACCGAGACCGCCACCCACGCCGGCCATCTGGACGCCGTGCGCGAACTCATCGACGGCAGGCAGCGCTTGGTCGTCACCTGACAGGTGAGCAGGCCCGGTCGATCCAGGCCGACGTCAAGGGCCCGCCAGGACACGATCAAGTGCGGACCGGCCTGCGGGCCCCCAGTTCGACTTGCCGCCGGGCAGGCCACGGTCCCCGGCCCGGCCCATCGACATCAGGAACAGGCTCTTCATCGCGGCCAGCCCGCGCGCCCGTCGCACCGCCGCCTCGTCCGCCTGCGCGTAGCTGTCGAAGAACCGTGCGGCGCCGCCCGCAGGGAGCAGCAGCCAGGCGGCCGCGAGGTCCCACGCGGGGTCGCCGGCGAAGAGTGCGCCGAAGTCGACGACACCTGCCAGTGTCCCGTCCGCGACGACGACGTTCGCGGGATGCAGGTCGCCGTGCACCCACACCGGTGGGCCCTCCCACCCCGGGGCCGCCACCGCTTCTCCCCAGACCGCACGGATCTCGGCGGCGAGGTCGGCAGGGGCAGCGGCCTGGAAGAAGTGCTCGAAGCCGTCCGTGCAGTGCTCGGGGTGAGCGCCGAAGTCCGAAGCGGTCGGTGCGTCGGCGGGCGCCTCCACGTGCAGCGCCCTGAGGAAGCCCGCCAGCGTCTCGGCCGCGTGGTCGCCGCACGTGATCGAGCCGTGGTCCAGCGGCGTGCCGTCAACCCATGTCATCACGGTCCAGATCTTGGGAAAGCGCTCGGACGGCGCACCGTCCCGTAGCGGGACAGGAATCGGCAGCGGCAGGCGCGGCGCCAGTGTCGGCAGCCACCGGCGCTCCTTGAGCTGCAGATCGGGGCTCTTGTCCATCCGCTGCATCCGGACGGCCAACTCGTTCCCGAGGCGCCACATCTGGTTGCCCCAGCCGCCCGCCACTTCGCGGATGGGCAGCCCGGCCAGGTCCGGATGCTGTTCCCGAAGCAGGTCGCGGACCAGATCCTCGCTGATCTCGATCTCGGATTCGATCATGCCGAGCCACAGTAGTCGAGTTGGGCGGAGGCCGCCTTGCCCGACAGCAAGCGCTTCCTGCGCACCCTCAAGCCGCGTCGGAGCCTTGTGCCGGCTCCGCTTAGAAGAAGCCGTCGTCCTCGTAGTAGTTGTTGACCACCACGTCGGGCTCGTCATCGCTCAGCGCCTCGTCCAGCAGGATGCCGCCGAGGATGCCGGCCGCGCCCGCGCCGATCAGTGCGCCGGTGCCGAACCGGCGGCCCTGGTCCGGGCCGGTCTGGTGGGAGTGGCCGCCGGCGGGCGGATACCCGGGCTGGACCGACTGCGGGTAGGCGGGCTGCACGGGCTGCGGGTAGGCGGGCTGGACCGGCTGGGAGTAGACGGGCTGGGGGTGGACGGCTTCGACCGGCTGGGGCGGGGTGTAGAAGGGCGGCGCCGTGGTCAGCACCCGCTGCGCGCAGGCGCCGCACGCGTGGACCTCGCGCGCGGCGCCCCACTGCGGCGACCAGACGACGCGCGTGCTGCCGGCGCCGTGCACGGGATCGAAGAAGCAGGCCACCGCGGCGGACGCGTGGACCGGAGCGGGCGCGGGCGCAGGCACGTACGCGGGCGCCGGGGCAGGCGCGGGCGCGGCGGGCGCCGGGGCAGGGGTGCTCGGCGCGGCGGCCGGCTGGAGGACCCGCACGCCGAAGTCGGCCGCGATCCCGGCCAGCCCCGAGGCGTAGCCCTGGCCGACCGCGCGGAACTTCCACCCGCCGCGGTGGCGGTAGAGCTCGCCGAAGACCATCGCGCTCTCACCGGAGCCCGCCTGCGGCAGCTCGTAGCGGGCGAGCTCCGCGCCGGTGGCAGGGTCGGTCAGCCGGATGTGGGCGCTGCGGACCTGACCGAAGGTCTGCCGACGCTGCGCCGCCTCATAGATGGCGACCGCGAAGGCGATCTTCTCCACCTCGCCGGAGACGGCACCCAGCTCGACCTCGATCTGCTCCCGGTCCACCGACCCGGCCGGGGCAGCGCCGAGGTGGCGCACCGAACCGTCCGGGCTGCGCCGGTTGTTGAAGAAGACGAAGTTCTGGTCGCTGGCCCTGCCCGCCTGGTCGCAGAGCAGCGCGCTGGCATCGAGCTCGCACCCGTCGAGGGCGGTCCACCCCAGCCCCACGAGCACGGTGCCCAGACCGGGCGCCACCTCGCCCAGGGACACGTTGCCGCCCCTTGTCAGGACCACGCCCATGAATTCCTCCTCCAGCGCCCTCGCGCGTGCATCGGTCTGCGTCGGCGATAACGCCCTACGGGCTGGAACGGTTCCCGAGAGGGGCTCAGCCGCCGGCCGCTACAAGGAACTGGGCACGTTCGCCGACCTCTGGACGGTGACCTTCGACAAGAACGGCTGGCGCGTGATCTTCCGGGTCCGCTCAGAGGTCGGCGACGTGCTCGTAGGGCGCCGCGACGCCCACTCCCTCCGCCTACAGCTGGGTGGCGCCGCCGTCGACGAGCAGTTCCGCGCCGGTGGTGAAGGAACTCTGGTCCCCGGCCAGGTAGAGGGCGGTGGCGGCGACCTCGTCGGGGTGGCCGATGCGGCCGAGCGGGGTCGGTCCGGTGGACTCCCCGGGTGCTGCGGCCTGATCGCTCTGCGGGAACGCGGCCCGCACCTCGTCGCCGCCGGGGGTGGCGACAGGGCCAGGCGTGAGGGCGTTGACGCGGATGCCGCGGCCGGCGAGTTCAGCGGCCCAGGTGCGGGCGAGGCTGCGGATCGCGGCCTTGGTGGCGGCGTAGACGCCCAGGCCCGGGACGCCGCGCAGGGCCGCGCTGGAGGAGAGCAGGATCACCGAGGCTCCGGGCGACAGCAGCGGGAGCGCCTTCTGGACGGTGAAGACGGTGCCCTTGAAGTTGGTGGAGGCGGTCCGGTCGTACTCCTCTTCGGTGATCGCGCCGAGCGGGGCGAAGCCCCCGAGGCCGGCGTTGGCGACGACGATGTCGAGACGGCCGCTGCGCTCGGCGATCTCGGCGAAGAGCCGGTCCAGGTCGTCGAGCTTCGACGCGTCGCTCTGGATGCCGATGGCGCGGTCGCCGATCTGCTCGACGGCTGCGTCCAGTTCGGCCTTGCGGCGGCCGGTCAGGTAGACGGTCGCTCCTTCGGCGGCGAACCGGCGGGCGATGGCCAGGCCGATGCCGGTGGAGGCTCCGGTCACCAGGGCGGTCTTGCTGTCCAGCTGTCCCATGGGATTCTCCGATCCTTGACGTAACCATGTTGGTTACATTTATGACCGCAGGAAGGACCCCGCGGCCGGGGAGTACAGCGGTCGGGCTAGGCGGTTCTCAGTACGTCCCGCAGCACGTCTTCGAGGGTGGTTCGGGCCAGTTCGCTGCGGAGCGTGGCTTCGATCCCGTCGTAGACGGCGGTCATCGCGGGTGCGATGCCGTGGCCCACGACGCACTCGGAGTCCGGCACGGACCGGTGCAGGGCGAAGATCGGCCCCGACTCCACCGCCTCGTAGACATCGAGCAGAGTGATCGCCGACAGATCCCGCGACAGCGTCCAGCCGGCACCGGCACCCCTGCGCGAATCGGCCAGACCGGCCTTGCGCAGTTCGGCCAGCAGACGACGGATCACCACGGGATTCGTGTTGACGCTCGTGGCGATCTGCTCCGAGGTCGCGACCTCGTGGCCACGGCGCTGGTAGAGCCCGATCCAGGTCAGAGCGTGTACGGCGATCGTCAGTCTGCTGTTGGCGCCCATGCGCTGCATCACCTCCTTGAAGTAACCATAACAGTTACGACAGGATCTGCCTCCTGGGCGGCGCCCCGGTCCCCGATCAACCGGCGCTCCCGGCAAAACCGGTTTGCCCCGTCGCCGGGGCACCGGCGATCATGCTCAGGAACCGACCTCCCCCGATCACCGGAGACACATGACCACCGAACTGTCCAAGGCCCTGGCGCTCTTCGAGTCCGGCGACCCGCAAGGGTCGATGCGGACGCTGCGGCTCGCCGCCGACGAGCACACGTCCGCCGAAATCGCTCCACTGGTGGCCAGGTTGGCCGCGGGCGCCGGTTTCACGGACCTCGCCGAGGCCTCGACAGCACTGGTGGCCCGGCCCGGGGAGGCCGACCGGCTCTACCGGTTCGGCTACGCCTGCATCGAGCGCGGCGTCCCCGCCCTGGCCGTGCCCGCCATGCGGGAGGCGCTGCGGCTGACCCTGGCGCCGCCCGCAGCGCCTGCACCACAGCGCACCGGGCTGTTCCGTCGCAAGTCCAAGCAGCAGCCCGACCCGACGGTCCCCCCTCGCCAGGTGGTGCTGGAGCTGGTGACGTCGCTGGAGCGCGGCGAACGGCACGCCGAGGCCTTGGCCGTGCTGCGCGAGCACGATGCCCTGCTGGGCGACTGGCCGGACCGCTACCTGACGGTCTACAACGCCCTGATGAGCGGCCGGATCGCCCTCGCCCGCGAGGTGTTCGACGCTCTCTGTGCGCCCGAGGGAGTCTGGGTGGAGCCCGGCCAGCGTGTCGAGCGGATGCTCGAACGGGCCGCCGCCCTCCCGCCGGCCGACGAGTACGACCTGCGCGGCTGGCACTACGTGCTGACCGGCGGGCTGCTCACCACGCTCTCGCCGTACGGTTTCAGCCAGGGCATGACGGGTCGCTGGGCCTATCTGCAGGACGACTTCGACTCCTGCCGGTACGGCCTGGAGCGGCTGCGGACCGTGCTGGAGGCCACCGGTCGCAAGCCCGCGTCCATCGGCCTGCTGCCGGACCGGGGCAGCCAGGCCCTCGGCCTGGCTGCGGCCCGCCTGTTCGACATCCCGGCCGCCCCGCACCAGCCGGGCAGCCGCGGCGCGCTGGTGGTCGCCTACGACCTGAACGCGTGCGACCCCGTCGTGGTGGCCGACCTGCGCGAGCGGGCGGCGGACGAACTCCTCTACGAGCACGCCACCTGCTGGACCGAGACCCCCGGCGTGACCGCCGATGTCTCCACCCTGCTGGTGCAGAGCGTCAGCGCGCCCTGGGAGCCGGGCCTGCAGATCACCGGGGACGGCGAGGCGCAGCGCTCGGAGCCCGACGAACGCTCGGCCGAGGAGCTGGCCGAGGCGATCCTGACGGCCGAGCCGGCCCCAAGCGACGGTGACGGGCAGACCCCGGCCGACCCGGACGACGTCCTGGCCGCCTTCGCCGCCCGCGCCGCCGGCTCGTGGGCGAGCGGCCCGCGCGACCGGATCCGCTCCTCGGGCCCGGTGCGCAGCTCGCGCTTCACCTGACCTGACGGGCCGTCCGCGCGAGCTCCTGCCGCACCGATCGGCGCAGACCGTGCACCCTCAGAAGAGGCCCGCCGACAGGAGTGCGGGCTCGCGGCGGGGTGTCCGGTCGTGCCCGGTGGGCTGGGTGCCGGTCCAGCTGCCGAGGGTGACCTCGGCCGTGATGCCGGGGCCGAAGCCCGCGAT
Organism: Kitasatospora sp. NBC_01250; assembly: GCF_036226465.1. Lineage (NCBI taxonomy): Bacteria > Bacillati > Actinomycetota > Actinomycetes > Kitasatosporales > Streptomycetaceae > Kitasatospora > Kitasatospora sp. NBC_01250. Next base: position 504,516 of record NZ_CP108476.1, read on the forward strand.
GACGCCGCGCGCGGCGGGCGTGGCTCCGCCGTCGTCGAAGAGCCGGTCCAGGGCGTCGAAGATGACCGCGCTGGCGATGTTCCCCCGTTCGGTAAGGGTGGCCCTGCTGTAGCGGAACACCGTGGCGGGCAGCCGGAGGTGGGTGGACAGGTCGTCGAGAATGCGGGGGCCGCCTGCATGGACGAGGTAGAAGTCCAGTGCGGAGACGTCCCATCCGTGGGAGGCGCCGATCGCGTTCATGGCCGGCGCGAGGTGTTCCATCGAGTGGGGAACACGCTTGTCGAGCATGAAGTGGAAGCCGGTGTCGCGGACCGCGTAGGAGATCCATTCCTCGGTGTGCGGGACGAGGTGGGAGCCGTTGTGTTCCAGCCGTACCCCGGTGCCTCCGTCCGCGCGGACCACCACCGCGGCGACGGCGTCGCCGAAGAGGCCGTTCGAGAGCAGGTTGCCCACGGCGAGGTCGTCGGGCTGGTAGCACAGCGAGCAGAACTCGCAGGCCACGATGAGGACGTTCGACTCCGGGTAGGCGGTGCAGAAGTCGTGGGCGCGGTTGACGGCTGCGCCGCCGGCGGCGCAGCCCAGCTGCGCGATCGGAAGCTGCCGGGTCTGCGGCCTGAACCCCATGGTGTTGATGAGCCAGGCGGTGAGGGAGGGCATCATGAAGCCGGTGCACGACACATAGATGATCATGTCGATGTCCTCGGGCCCGAGTTCGGCGTGAGCCAGGGCCCGGCGCACCGTCGAGGGGACCCGGGCCTTCGCCTCGGACTCGTAGACCGCGTTGCGAGCGGTGAAGCCGGGGTGCTTCAGGGTGACGTCGATCGGCTGCACCAGGTGCCGGGTCGCGACACCGGTGCGGGAGATGAGCCGGAGTGCGAGGTCGAGTTGGGGGTGACCGGCATGCAGGCTGCGTGCCAGGTCCAGGGTCTGCTCTAAGGTGATCACGTGCTCGGGGAGGCTGATGGCGGGCCGGCAGAGAGTGGCCATGTCGTTCGGGTTCCTTACCAGGTGACAGGCAGTGCGAGGGGGTGGCGCCAGATCGACACGGTGTTCCACCGCACCTGGTCGGCGGGGACGGCCAGCCGTAGCCCCGGGAAGCGGCGCAGGAGCGTTCCGACGGAGAGCTGGAGCACCATGCGGGCGAGGTGGGAGCCCAGGCAGTGGTGGCTGCCGTACCCGAAGGCCATGTGGGCCACCGGCTCACGCCGGTCGAAGTCCAACTCGTCGGCGCGGTCGTAGACCAGCCCGTCACGGTTGGCCGTCAGGTAGGAGACGTGCACGGTGTCGCCGGCCTTGATGAGCGTTCCGCCGACTTCGACGTCCTCCAGCGCCACCCGGGGGATGCCGACACTCTGGCGGAACGGAATGAACCGCAGCAGTTCCTCCAGCGCCTGCGGCAGGAGGTCCGGACCGGCACGCAACTGCTCCAACTGAGCCGGGTGGGTCAGCAGGGTGTAGACGACGTTGCCGATGTCGTACGTCGTGGTGTCGTGCCCGGTGACGACCAGCAGCATGGCCAGGACGGCGAGTTCGCCGTCCTCGAGCATGTCCGCGCCCACCCGCGCCGTGGCCAGGGCGCTGATCAGGTCGGCGCCCGGGGCGCGTCGCCGTTCCTGCGTCAGCTCGCTGAAGTAGGCCCGCAGGCTCGCCTTGGCGTCGACGGCGCCGGCCCGGTCGGCCGGACGCATCGACATCATCGCCGTCGCCCACTGCCGCAGTTGGGGACGGTCCGCTTCCGGCACGTCCATGAGCTGGCAGATCGTCATCAGCGGGATCCGCTCGGCGAGGTGCGCGACGACATCGGGGGCGGCGGCTTCGGTCATCGCGTCCACCAGCCCGTCCACCGCCTGCTGGGTCCACGGCCGCAACGCCTCCACCTGCCGGGTGGTGAACGCCTTGATGGCGAGCTTGCGCACCCGGTTGAGCTGCGGCGGGTCCATGAGGTTGATGGCCTCGGGCTGGGCGATGGGCGCCGGGGTGATCCGCGGGAAGTCCCTGCCCACCAGCGCCGCACGGCTGAAGCGCCGGTCGGAGGTCACGAACTGCACGTCCGCGTAGCGGGTGACCAGCCAGCAGACACCTTCGCCGTACGGCATCCGGACTCGCGCGACAGGTGCTTCCTCCCGCATCCGGGCCAGGAAGGGATCGGGCTCCAAGGCCTCGTCGTGCCGGACCGGGCACGTGAGGACCGTGTCCTCGACGGTCATTGCGTGGTCTTCTCTCTTCGGGTCTCTTCGAGGGAACGGCGATCGCGACCGGACGACGCCGACTCGCGTGATCACTCGGACGAGCGATGGCGCCCGTCGGCCTCCTGTCACTCCTTCAGGGCATCAGGCGCGCGGCACCAGCTGCAGGGCCCGCCCTTCGTCGTCACGCACGACGTCCAGCACGGCGGTGGCGGCATGGCGGCCCAGTCGGCCGGAGCAGCGATGTGGAAGATCACGGAACCCTTATAGCGTCTGCCGACCGGGCCGCCGTGCCGTCGCAGGTGCGGGCCGGCCGCTCCGACGGCGGGCGGAGTCACCGCTCCGGCGGGCGGTCCGGAAAATCGCTTCACCCGTGCTCGCCTCGTTCGGTACGGTCGAGGGATTGTCTTCAGTGCCGGGGAGCCTGCGAGTTCGCGTTGGTGCGCCCGGCAGTTCCCAGGCTGAGAGCAGGTTTCTCCATGGCGTGTCGTATCGGTGAGCTCGTCCTCGGTTGCCGCGAACCCGAGGTGCTGGCGCGGTTCTGGTGCGAGGTCCTGGACTTCGTCGTCCTCGGTCGCGAGGACGACGGCTCCATGGAGATCGGCCCGCGCGAAGGGTTCGGCGGTCCGCAGCCGACGATCTTCCTCAGCCGCAGGGACGAGCCGGAGAAGGGGAAGTCCCGGCTGCACATCGACGTCAACCCCACCGACCGCGACCAGGACGCCGAGCTCGAACGCCTCCTGGCGCTCGGTGCGCGCCCGGCCGAGATCGGCCAGACCGGGGACGAGCAGTGGCACGTCCTGGTCGACCCCGAGGGCAATGAGTTCTGCCTGCTCAGGGCCCGCCTCAACCCGCTCTGACCGCTCAACCCGCGCCGACTGCTCCGACCGCTCCGATGCTCATCGGCGGCGGGTTCGTCGACCAGGACGAACCCGCCGCCGGCCACTCCCGCCGACCGGCTCCACGCCTCAGCAGCCGCGCACGGCAGCGAGGCACTCGTCGTACAGGTCCATGATGTCGCCCTGGTCGTCCTGGTCGACCCAGGTCATCGACGCGGCGTCCAGGCAGGCGAAGGCCGTCGCGATCACTGCGCGGACCTTCGCGTCCGCACTGCCGCCGGCTACATCACCGGCGACAACCTCACCGTCTCCGGCGGCATCGGCGTGCACACCCGCCCCTGACGAACGGTCACGCGCCCAGCCCCGACCGGCCCGGTCCGGCGGCGTCGGCGAGCCGGTAGAGCTGGATGCCGCTGCACTCCTTGACCAGGCGGTAGCCCAGCGACGGCAGTTGGGGCAGGCGGGAGATCTCCCAGGCGAAGACGGGGATGCCGCCGTGCGCAGGGTCGCTGACCAGCAGCCACTCGGGCCTGGTCCCGCTGTCCAGGGCCGTCGGGAACCGGTAGACGGTGGCACGGTCGGTGAGCTGGGGTGCCAGGAAGTTGATGACGGCGATCCGCGCGCCGTCGGGGACGGCGGCCATCACCTCGCGGGCCGGGGCGGCCCACGGGCTGGGCTTCCAGGCGGGACCGGTCAGATCGCTCAACGGCAGGCCCGGGGCCGAAAGGAGGCTCACGGCCACGCTCACCGCGACCGCGTTCCCGATCAGCCGCGGCTGCACCAGCCGGCGCTCGCGCAGCCTGCCCAGTGCGTCCGCGAAGGCCAGGAAGACGATCGGCATCAGGACCGCGCTGTAGTGGAACTCCTGCCCCCAGAACGCCGGGTTGGTCGACCAGAACCGCCAGGCCAGCGTGGGGAGCACGAGCAGGACCAGCGGCGAGCGCAGCGCCAGGAACGCGGTCGGGGCGAACAGGGCGATCAGCGTCTCGCCCTTCACCTGCGGAAGCAGCAGCCGCGCGAGCGGGCCGTCCGCGTCCGGGGAGGCGGAGCCGAAGTAGTCGTACCGGCCATGGGGGTTGAGGGCCGGGATGAGGACCAGCACGATCAGCAGCCCCGACAGGATCCCGAAGCACACCACCCCCGCCCCCAGCCTGCGGCGGCCGTTCAGCAGGATGTACAGGCCGATCGCGACCACGGTCAGCGGCAGATCCTCCTTGACCAGGACCAGCGGGAGCGCGTACGCGGTGGCGGCGCGCCACTGCCGTCGTGCCAGGCGTTCCAGGCAGAAGGCCAGCAGCGGGACCGCGAAGGCGATTTCGTGGAAGTCGAAGGCAACAGCCTTCTGCAGTCCCCAGGACAGCCCGTAGGCGAGGCCGATCCCGGCGCCGAGCAGGGGTGTGGTGGTGCGGATCGCCAGCCGGGTCACCGGCACGACGGAGACCGCGAAGAGCGCGGCCTGGGCGATGAGCAGGGTCAGCGGGGACGGGAAGAGCCGGTAGAACGGGGCGAGGGTGACCAGGATCGGGTGGAAGTGGTCGCCCAGCAGGTTGTCGCCCGCACCCTTCAGTTCCGAGACGGGGGCGCGCAGTTCGCTGTAGGCCCGCACGGCCTGCTCGAAGATGCCCAGGTCGTAGCCGGTGGAGCGGAGCTGGAGGTGCTTGGTGACGGACAGCGCGGCGTAGGCCGCGAAGAAGAGCGCGGCCAGCAGGTACGGGGCCCCGCTGCGGTACCTGCGGCTCGTCGGGGCGTTCGGCGGCGCGGGTTCCCGCTGCCGGTGCGGACGCGGACGGGACAGGACGAGGGACACGGGCACTCCAGCCGGGCGGGGACGAAGGGAGTGCCCACCATCGGGCGCGAAGGATTAAGCGATGATGAATCCGGATGAAGTGATCTTCATCCGCCGAACCACGGCCACAAGGCAGGATGACCGGCATGCGCGTACTGGTGGTCGAGGACGACAAGCGGATCTCCGCGGTGCTCCGCCGCGGGCTGGAGGCCGAGGGCTACGCGGTCGACGTGTGCCACGACGGCCGGGACGGTCTGTGGATGGCCCGGCAGCAGCCCTATCAGGCGATCATTCTGGACATCATGCTCCCCGGCCTGGACGGCTACCGGGTCTGCGACCAACTGCGCCGGGAGGACAACCGCACCCCGATCCTGATGCTCACCGCCAAGAGCGGGGAGTACGACGAGGCCGAGGCACTGGACACGGGCGCGGACGACTTCCTGGCCAAGCCGTTCTCGTACGTCGTCCTGCTGGCCCGGCTGCGGGCCCTGATCCGCCGCGGCGGCCCGGTGCGCCAGGCCGCCGTCCGGATCGGCGACCTCCACCTCGACCCGGCCACCCGTCGCTGCCGCCGAGGCGGCAGCGACATCGAGCTGACGGCCAAGGAGTTCGCCCTCCTCGCCCACCTCGGGCTGCGGGCGGGCGACGTGGTGAGCCGCACCGAGTTGCTGGAGCAGGTCTGGGACGCCAATCAGCAGGGCGGCAGCAACGTGGTCGACGTCCACATCAGCGCCCTGCGCCGCAAGATCGACACACCGTTCGGCCGGTCCACCATCCAGACCGTGCGCGGCGCCGGGTACCGACTGGCCGACGATGACCAGTAGCCGCCTGCCGATCCGGCTGCGCGCCGCCCTGGCCGCAGCCCTCGCCGCCGCGCTGGCCTTCAGCGCCGGCGCGTGGTGGCTGCGCCACGAGCTGTACGCCTCGAAGCTGGCCGCTGCCCTCAACCAGGCGGAGGCGGACCTGAACACGATCGAGTCCCGCTACAGCGGCCGCGGCGTCCCCAGCTACTTCCAGGACCGCGAGACCTGGGTGATCGTCGACCCCGAGGGACGCCTCGTCGCAGGCGCACCGGAGCTGACCCCCTTCGTGCCCGATCCCCTGTGCCCGTCCCTGCCGAACACTCCGCCGGTCGCACGGACGACCGTGCACCTGGGCCCCGTCGCCGACAGCGCCCCGCCCGGCAGCCGGCGCCTGGCGGGCCACGACTTCACCCTGTTCACCGGCTCCTTCGAGGGCCCCGGCCAGGCTGACGACGGCGGCCCCGCCCCCACCGTGACCCTGACCCTGCACCTCCTGGTCACCCCCTGGGAGGCCGAACAGGCCGTCGCGGACGTCGACCGCGTGCTGTACGGCGGCATCCCCGCAGCCGTCCTGCTGGTCGCCCTGATCGTCTGGGCCACCACCGCCCGGGCCCTGCGCCCGGTGGAGGGCATCCAGCAGCGCCTTCGCGCCATCACCGCCCGCGACTTGAGCCTGCGGGTGCCCGTCCCGCCCCGCCGCGACGAGATAGCCCGGCTGGCCGCCACCACCAACGACACCCTGGACCGGCTGGAGCAGGCCGTCGAACAGCAACGGCGGTTCACCGCCGACGCGTCCCACGAACTGCGCACGCCCCTCGCCGCCCTGCGCGCCGATCTCGAAGTGGCCCTGCACTACCCCGACCACACCGACTGGCCCAGCGTCGTCCGCGACACCCTCGCCGACGCCGAACGCCTCCAGCAGCTCACCGAGGACCTGCTGCTGCTCGCCGGGCTCGACAACCACGGCGCACCGCCCGCTCAACGCGTGGAGCTGAACGCCCTGGCCCACAACGCGGCCACCCGGGCACGCCGGCACGCTCCCGCCGCGGTCCGGGTCGACTGCCGCACGGGCGAGGACATCGCCGTCCACGGCGATGCGCGGCAGCTGGAACGCCTGCTGCGCAACCTCCTCGACAACGCCGTGCGCCACGCCCGCAGCAGCGTCACCCTGACCGTCGGCGCGCGCGGGTCCGCTGTCCTGCTGGAGGTCCGCGACGACGGCACGGGCGTGCCGCCCGAAGAGCACGAGCGGATCTTCGAGCGGTTCGCCCGCCTCGACTCCTCCCGCACCCGCGACGACGGCGGCACCGGTCTCGGCCTGGCCATCGCCCGCGAGATCGCCCACCGCCACGGCGGCACCCTGCGTCTCGACGGCACCGTCTCCCCCGGCGCCCGCTTCATCGCCGAACTCCCCCGGGAGCCGTCGCGGTAGGTGCCGCACGCCGGTGACGGCGACGGCCACGGCCACGGCCACGGCCACGGCCACGGCCACGGCCACGGTGACGGTGCGTCGGGCCCTGACCGACCGTCCGGACGGGTATTCAGCCGCCTGCGGCAGGGCTCGTTTTCGCCTCGCCCGAACGGAGTGTACGTACCCGATCCATGACCATTGCCAGGGATAACAATAACGTAACCAAGTGCTTCTCTTTACCAGCTCTTTACTGTCACTTGTCCGCATTTGTCAGGTTACGTCGCATGCCCGTGCTGCTTAGGCTCCAACCGTTCAGTCGCCAATCAGGCGATGTGTCAAGGAGTATGAATGCACGAGCAGATACCCGTGCCCCGCCGCCGGGGCCGGGTCACCGGCGCGCGACCACTGGGCGCGGTACTGGCCTTCGCAGTGACGACCTCGCTGCTCGCGGGGGCCGGGGACGCCTTCGCCGCACCGACCGCGCCCGGCGCCGACCGCGCGGCCCGGCCGACGGCCGGCACCGCCGCCGACCTGCCGTCCGCCAGGATCGCCGCACGGCTGGGAAAGCAGCGGGTCGAGGCCCTGTCCGAGCGCACCGAGTCGTCCACCACCTGGGCGAATCCGGACGGCTCGCTGACCACGGACTTCGCCGCCGGTCCCGTCCGCTTCCAGCGCGACGGCGCCTGGGTCGACGTCGACCTCGATCTGAAGACCGCCGCCGACGGCACGGTGGCACCGCAGGCGCACCCCGGTGGCCTCAAACTCGCCGGCCCCGGCGGCGTGCTGGCCGACTCGCTCGCCCAGTCGCAGGCGGGCGGGGCCGAGCCGCACACGCTGGTCACGCTCGGCTCGGGCGAGCAGCGGGTCGAGCTCCAGTGGCAGGGCGGCCTGCCCAAGCCCGTGCTCGACGGGACCAGGGCGACCTACCCGGACGCGATCGGTGACGGCTCGGCCGACCTGGTGGTGGAGGCCACCCGGACCGGCTTCGAGCAGTTCGTGACGCTCAAGCAGCGCCCCGCGGCCGCCGGCTACGCGTACACCATGCCGCTGCGGGCCAAGGGGCTCAAGGCCGAGGCCCAGCCGGACGGTTCGGTGCTCTTCACCGACGCGGTCACCGGTGCCGGGCGGGCCGTGCTGCCCGCGCCGGTGATGTGGGACGCGAGCACGGTGGCGGGCTCCAGCGAGCACCCGCACCAGGCGAAGGTGGACCTGAAGGTCGTCCAGCACGGCGACCTGATCGACCTGCGCTTCACCCCCGACACCGCCTTCCTCGCCGACCCCGCGACCCAGTACCCGGTGACCGTCGACCCCTCGACCGCGGCGCTGGGCAACGTCTTCGACACCCGCGTGCAGCAGGGCGAGAAGGTGGACTGGTCCGCCGACACCGAGCTCTACTGGGGCAACTCCGGCACCAAGAACGCCGACGGCTCCACCCGCCAGGCCCGCTCGTTCATCAACTGGAACACCGCGCCGATCTCGGACGCGCTGGTCTCCAAGGCGACCCTGTCGCTCTACAACTTCCACTCCGGCAACAGCGACTGCCTCGCCTACCCCTGGGACATCTACGACACCGGCCTTGCCTCCACCGCCTCCCGGTGGACGGCGCAGCCGAGTTGGAACGCCAAGAAGGCCACCTCCACCGAGACCAAGGGCCGTGACGCCTGCGGGGGCGACGGCTGGATCAACGCCGACGTCACCAACCTGGTGCAGACCTGGGCCTCGGCCAAGAACGCGACCTCCGGCATGGGCCTGCGGGCCCCGGACGAGAGCAGCACGAAGTACTGGAAGGAGGTGAACTCCGCCAACGCCGCGACGAACGTGCCCAAGCTGACGGTCACCTACAACTACCGGCCGCGCACCGGCACCGACCAGCAGGCCGGCTCCCCGTTCTACAAGGACCAGCAGGGCACCTGGTGGGTCAACTCGACCACGCCCACGCTGCGCGACACCTTCATCGACCCGAACAACGACAAGGTCGACGGCACCTTCCAGATCTTCGACGCCGCGAGCGACACGCAGGTCGGCAACGTGCTGGTCTCGCCGTACGTGCCCAGCGGCCAACCGGCCTCGGTGACCGTGCCGGCCGGGGTGCTGGCCAACGGCAGGACCTACCGGTTCCGCACCTCGCCGTACGACGGCACCAACTACAACAACGCCTGGTCCCCCTGGGCGACGTTCACCGTCGACGCCTCCGCCCCCTCCGCACCCGCCTCGATCACCTCCACCGACTACCCGTCGGGCCGCTGGGTGAAGGGCGCCGGTCAGAGCGGGGTCTTCACCGTCGTACCTCCGACGGGCGACCAGAACGCCCTGGAGTGGTCGCTGGACGGCACCACCTGGACCAAGGTCGCGACCGGCGGCTCGACCGCGCCGGTCAACCTCACCGTCACCCCCGCCAAGGGCGGCGGCAACACCCTGCGGGTGCGGGCCACCGACCGGGCGGAGAACAAGTCGGAGCCGATCAGCTACGCCTTCCAGGTCGGCGCCGGCGCGGTGACCGTGCCGAACGACGGCACCCGCACCGCCGCCCGCGTCCCGCTCGCCGCCGAGACCGACCCGGGCGCGTACAACGCGGTCGGCTACTCCTGGCGCCGCTCGGACGCCGACCCCTGGACGCCGCTGCCCGTCGCTGACGTCAGCAACAACGGTTCACCGGTGAGCAGTTGGCCCCTCCCGCTGACGAACGGCAAGAGTCCCGCGCTGAGCTGGAACGCCGCGGCCACCGTCAGCCCCGACGGCACGGTGCAGCTCCGGGCGGACTTCACCGGCCCGGGCGGCGCGGCCACCTCCTCCGAGGCCGTCAAGGTGATCGTCGACCGCAAGGCGCAGGGTGCGGCCACCCGGGACATCGGCCCCGGCACGCTCAACCTGCTCACCGGTGACCTGACGGTCTCCGCCACCGACGTCTCGATGTTCGAGATGAGCGTGGGCCGCACCCACTCCTCGCGCGATCCGAACGCGGCCAGGAACCGGGAGGGCCAGGCACCGATCTTCGGCCCGCACTGGGTCTCCGGGATCTCCGCCGACGCCGCCGAGTCGGACTACACCGAGGTCCGGCAGACCTCCGCCAGCTCGCTCGACGTGGTCTCCTCCGACGGCGAGGCCGTCTCGTTCACCGCCGGCGCCGCGCCCGACAGCTGGACCCCCGAGCCCGGCAACGAGCAGCTCACCCTGCGCGGTGCCTTCGCCGCCGGGGAGTTCACCCTCTCCGACACCAACGGCACCGTGACCACCTTCGCCAAGGTGGACCCGAGCGCGGCCACCTGGACCGTCTCCTCCAGCCTGCTGCACGGCCTGGCGAACACCACGACCACGGTGGTCTCGGAGAAGGTCACGACCGGCGGCAGGACGCTGGCCCGGCCGAAGCTGGTGATCGCCCCCACCTCGGCGGTCTCCGCCGCCGCCTGCGCGGCGGACCCGGGCACCAAGGGCTGCCGCGTCCTGCAGTTCGGCTACGCCGGCGCCACCACGGCCACCGGCACCGCCACCGGCGACCAGTTCGGCGACTACGCGGGCCAGTTGAGCACCATCAAGCTCTGGGCCACCGCCCCGGGCGCGGGCGCCGCGACCGCCACCGACGTCGCCACCTACCGCTACGACGCCAACGGCTGGCTGCGCCAGACCTGGGACCCGCGCCTGGGACAGGCCGCGCAGACCCAGTACACCTACTCCCAGCAGGCCGGCGAGGAGGGCCTGCTCACCTCCGTGCAGAAGAACGGGCAGATCGCGAGCAACCTCGCCTACGGCACCGTCACCGGCACCGCGGCGGCCGGGCCCGGCATGCTGACCAAGGTCTGGCACGACACGCTGGCCCCCGGCAGCGCCGACAAGGTCGACGGCACGGCCACCAGCACCGTGGTCTACAACGTCCCCACCAGTGGGGACAAGGCACCTGAGGACCTGTCGGCCGCCGCGGCCGGCACCTGGGGCCAGAGCGACCTGCCGACCGACGCGACCGCGGTCTTCCCCGCCGACCGGATCCCCGTCTCCAACAACGGCGCGGACCTGACCGCGGCCGACTACGCCCGCGCCACCGTCAGCTACCTCAATGCCTCGGGCCTGCTGGTCAACGAGGCCTCCCCCGGCCACCGGATCACCACCTCCGAGTACGACCGCTACGGCCACCAGACGCGTTCGCTCGGCGCCGCCAACCGCGAGCTCGCGCTCGGTGCGAGCGATGCCGCCAAGGCCCAGCTCGCCGACCTCGGGCTGAACGGCCTCGCCCCGGGCGAGCGGGCCCAGCTGCTCTCGCAGAGCACCGTCTACAGCGCCGACGGGCAGCGCGAGACCGACTCCTACGGCCCGCTGCACCGGGTGACCCTGACGGCCGACGCCGTCGTGGGCGGCACCGCGGTGGCCAAGGCCGGCACCCAGGTGGTCTCCCGCACGCACGTCGCCCGCAGCTACGACGAGGGCCGGCCCACCGACGGCTCCGCCAAGGTGAAGGACCAGGTCACCACCACCGTCTCCGGCGGCTGGCTGCGGTCCTGGCCGGAGCTGTTCGTCGAGACCCGCACCGACCGGAGCGTCTTCGACTGGACGCTCGGCGTGGCGACCGAGCAGATCAAGGACGCCGGCGGCCTCGCGCTGACCACCAAGGTCGGCCACGACAGCCAGGGCCGGTCCGTCTCCACCTCGCTGCCCGCGTCCAACGGCTCGGACGCCGGCACGGTCAACACCACCTTCTACACCGCCACCGGCACCGGTCCCTGCGCGGGCCGGCCCGAGTGGGCCGACCTGGTGTGCCGCAGCGCACCGGCCGGCGACATCACCGGCGGCGGCGCCAACCCCGCCCAGCAGACCACCAAGACCGTCGAGTACGGCCTGTTCGGCCAGCTGGCGAAGAGCGAGGAGAGCGCGAACGGCGTCACCCGCACCACCACCATCACCAGCGACGCCGCCGGCCGGCCGCTGACCACCACCGTCTCGGGCGGCGTCGGCGCCGCCGTCCCCACCACCACCAACACCTACCACCCCGCCACCGGCACGGTGACCCGTCAGGAGTCCGCCACCGGCGGGACCATCACCAAGGGCTACGACAGCCTCGGCCGGCTGATCTCCTACACCGACGCGGACGGCGGCACCACCACCACCGAGTACGACGCGCTCGACCGCCCGACCAAGGTCACCGACAGCAGCCCCTCGACGACCACCTTCGGCTACGACACCTCGGTGGACCCGCGCGGCCTGCTGACCTCGGCGACCGACTCGGTGGCCGGCACCTTCGGCGCCCGCTACGACGCCGACGGGGACCTCGTCACCCAGACCCTGCCCGGCGGTTACACCATGACCGACCAGCAGGACCCCAACGGCACCCCCACCTCGCGCAGCTACACCCGCGGCAGCGACGGCGCGGTGGTGGTCGCCGACCACATCACCGAGACCGTCCAGGGCCAGTGGGCCACCCACACCGGCACCCCCGGGATCACGGCCTCCCAGGTGTTCGGCTACGACCAGGCCGGCCGGCTCACCCGGGTGCAGGACACCTCGGTGGACGCCGTCTGCACCACCCGCTCGTACGCCTTCGACCGCAACAGCAACCGCACCGCGCTGGCCACCGCCACCGCGCCGCGCGGCCAGGAGTGCGGCACCGACGGGGCCACCACCCAGACCAGCAGCTACGACAGCGCGGACCGGATCACCAACGCCGGCTACGCCTACGACGCGTTCGGCCGCACCACCGCACTGCCCGGCAGCACGCTGGGCCACTACAGCACCGACCTGGTGCAGCAGCAGGTCAGCGGCGGCAACCGGCAGACCTGGGCGCTGGACTCCGCGATGCGCTTCCGCTCCTGGACCGTGGAGGCCAACCAGGGCGCGGCCTGGGCCGTGACCGCGGCCAAGACCAACCACTACGACGGTGACGGCGACAACCCGCGCTGGATCACCGAGGACGCCGCCGGCAACCTCACCCGCAACGTGGACGGTCTGAACGGAGGCCTGGCCGCCACCACCTCCAGGACCGGCAACACCGTGCTCCAACTCGCCAACCTGCACGGCGACATCACCCTCCAGCTGCCGCTGGACGGCGCGGTGGCACCCACCGTTCTCGACTTCGACGAGTACGGCCAGGCCCGCGCCGGGCAGCCGAACACCCGCTACGGGTGGATCGGCAGCAAGCAGCGCTCCAGCGAGACCCTGACCTCGCTGGCCCTGATGGGCGCCCGGCTCTACAACCCGGCCAGCGGCCGGTTCCTGTCCACCGACCCGGTCTACGGCGGCAACGCCAACCCGTACGACTACTGCAGCGGCGATCCGCTCACCTGCTACGACCTGACCGGACGCTGGGGCTGGCGCGGGCTGCTCAAGGCCGCCGTGACGGTGGGAGCCGTCGCCGGGGCGCTGGCCTGCGGTGCCTCCATCGTCTGCGGTGTCGCGGTCGCGGCCACCGCGGCAGCCGTCAGCTACACGGTCGGCAACGCCGGTACCAGCAACTGGAGCTGGAAGGGGCTGGCGACCAACACGGCCTTCGGCGCCGCCTCCGGTCTGGCCTTCGGCGGTGCAGCCCGCTGGGCCGGCAAGGAGGGCGTGCACGTGGCCTTCAAGGGTGTGCGGCGCTTCGGCGTAAGCTTCACCAAGAACAGCTCGGCGCGCGGGTCGAACTTCCACTGGAACACCACGATCAACGGCGCCAAGAAGTACGGCAACAACTTCCGGATCCACAGCCACCAGATCAAGGGCATGTCCCGCTGGAAGGCCGTGCACTACCACCACCGCGGCAGCGGCGGCATCAAGAACCACCGTCCGTGGCAGGGAAAGTGGTAGCGCCATGACCGATCCGCAGTATCCGATCATCGTCCTCGACGACGACCAGTGGCTCGACTCCTGCCGGTCCGACGATGAGCTCCAGCGCCTCGTCGAACCGGACTTCCTCGACGAGGACGTCGCCGGCGCCTTCGACGCCCTGGCCCGCCCCCTGCGGCTCACCGTCCACGACGGACGGATCGTCCCGCAGGTCGACGGCCCCGCCGACCCCGGCCGGCTCCAGGAGGAGACCGAGAAGTTCTTCCACCGCTGGACCTACGTCCAGGCCCCGCCCCGAACGGAGGACCTGGCCCGCTATCTGGCCGAGGTGACCGTCCTCGCCCGCACCACCAGGAGCCGTCGCCGGGGCCGCGACAGCTGAACAGCACCACCACGTCGGGCCGCGCGATCCTGCCAGGGTCGCGCGGCCCGCCGCCATGACCGCGTGCCGCTGGTGGCCCGTCAGGCCTGGTAGGCCGCGGAGATCTGGCCGACCAGGACGGCGAACGGCATGTCGAGCGCGGCGTAGAGGTCGCCGGCCTCGGGGGCGGCGTTGTCGGCCAGCGCCTCGACCATGAGGGTCGCGTAGTCGGAGACGATGACGCCCGCCTGCTGCATGCGCAGCAGTCCGGCCTCCCGCTTGGCCTGGCTGAAGGTGCCGGAGGCGTCCACGGCGACGTACGCGTCGTACCCGGCGGCCGTCGCGGCGAGCGCGGGCAGCGCCGCGCACACCTCCAGCGACACGCCGGCGATGATCAGCTTCTGGCGGCCGGTCGCCTCGATGGCCTCACGGACCCGGTCGTCGTGCCAGGCGTTGACCGTGCTGCGGTCGATGATCTTCTGGCCGGCCGGCAGGGCCGCGACCAGTTCGGGAGCGGTCGGCCCCCACATGCTGTCGGCCGCGGTGGTGGTGACGACCAAGGGGATGCCCAACACCGTCGCCGCCCGGGCCAGCGCCACCGCGTTGTGCTTGAGCTCGCCGAGCGGGATGTCCCGGACGCCGGACAGCAGGCCGACCTGGTGGTCGACGAGCACCACGGCGGCGTTCTCCCGCGTGATCGATTCCAGGAACTTGCTGCGCTCGGTCATCGTCCGCTCCTTCGGTCGAGCCATGGGCGTATTAGTCACCAATCTTGATAGTCAAGTTCAGTGACTACTTCTGACGCTATACCCCGGCCCCCCGGTGCGCAAGCACCGACTAAACTCGCTGGTCAGATGGCAGAGCGGCGGACGACCAGCACGACGACCAGTACGACGACCACCGGAACGGGAGCGGCGTTGACCGGGCACCAGAGCGCGGAACCGGACCTCGGCGTGCTCACGGCCCAGGTGCTCTTCTCCGTGCAGCGCGAACTGTTCGGCGCACTCGCCGAGCAGGGCTTCGACGACATCCAGCCCCGGGCCGGCGCCGTCCTCGCCTACCTGCGGGCCGACGGCATCCGGGCCAGCGAACTGGCCCGCGTCTCCGGACAGCACAAGCAGGTCATCGGCACCCTCGTCGACGACCTCGAACGCCTGGGCTACGTCGAGCGCAGGCCCGACCCGGCGGACCGCCGCGCCAAGCTGGTCTGCCCCACCGACCGCGGGCTGCTCCAGATGGCAGCCGCCACCGCCATCATGCGCGCGATCGAGGACCGCCATGCCAAGGCGCTGGGCGCCCAGGAGTACGCCGCCTTCAAGACCGCCCTCCACCGCGTGGCCGAACTCCAGCGCACCGCCCGGCACGACGGCCGGGACACCGGCACGCCGTCCGGAGGCCCGGGCGAGGAGTAGGGCCAACGCGACATCCCGGACTGGACCGCGGCGCTGGACCAGGTGGTGGACCACTCGGGCAGCGTCCGGCAAGGCCCTGGCACCGCCCGCGCAGAGCGCCGCCCTCGCCGCGTGCACCCAGAACGCGGGCTCGGGGGTGCTGCAGAACTGCGGTGCCGCGCCGGCGATCTCGGGGATCGGCCAGCGGCTGAACACCCCGCAGGGCGCGCCGCTGACCGTGGCCGGACTGAAGGGGAAAGCCGTCCTGATCGACTTCTGGGCCTACTCCTGCACCAAGGACGAGTCCCTGACGGCAAAGGCGAACGCCGGGATCACCCTCACCTACCAGGCCGCCGACATCTACCTCGACGTCGGCGGCACCGGCACCATCACCGCGACGGCCGACGGGCGGACCACGACCTACCCCGTCTCCGGCGCACCGGACATCTACACCCTGCTCAACCGCGCGACACCCGAACGGGGTTCACTCCAGGTGACCCTCTCCCCGGGCTTGAGCGCCTACTCCTTCACCTTCGGCCGACCAGTCGAACGAGTGAATCCGGCGACGGCTGCGCACTGCCCGGCCTCCTCGCCCGTACCGGCGTCCGCAGCCACCGCGAATCCCACCGGACCGCCGGTCTCGAACCCCTGGAGGGACCCTCGCCGAGGCCGGGAGGCTGCTCGAAAACACCCCGTTCGACCCGGGCTCGCCCGGACCGTGTCCGCTTGATCGACGCGTTCGAACACCGGCAGGATCCCCGGCCATGGACGAGACCCGGGAGACGATCAACTCCCTTGCCAGAGTTCTTTCTTCCTACTTCCTCCGGTCGGCGGACGGAGGCACCCCGGCATGAGTACCGACACGAGGCCCGCCGCGGGCCAGGACGAGGAACTCGTGTGGAAGGCCGACGCCCGCAAGGTCGAGGCCGCCGCCGCGATCAGCGTCGGCGCGATGGCCAGGCGCCTGCCCCAGCTGGTGGTACGGGCGTTCCGGCTGGCCTGGAGCGTCGAGCCGCGCTCGGTTGCGGTGCTGCTGGCCTGTCAGGTCGCCTCCGCCGTCCTCGGCGCGGCCGGACTGGCCGCCACGACCGGCACGATCGGCTCGCTGTTCGCCTCCGGACAGGTGTCGCAGCGCGTCGTCGCGGCGCTGCCGTCGATCGCGGTGATCGCCTGCGCGCTCGGGGTCCGCAGGCTGCTGGGGATCACCATCCAGACGATCACCGTGCGCCTGTCCCCCCGCATCGGGCGCGAGGCCGAGGCGACCGTGCTGCGCGCCACGATCGCCACCGAACTGGCCGCCTACGACACCGCCGGCTACAGCGACGACCTGGAGGCCGCCGACCGCGGCGCGGACACCTGTGCCGACATCCTCGGCGAGGCGCAGAACCTCCTCTCCTCGGCCGGCTCGCTGGTCGGTGCGGCCGGCGTGCTGACCGTCCTGCACCCGCTGCTGCTGCCGCTGCTGGTGGTCGCCGCGCTGCCGCAGGGCATCGCTTCGGTCCGCGCGGCCCGGGTGCACTACCTGGCCGGCCGGGACGCGGTGGGCGACCGGCGGATCATGGCCAACCTGCGCTGGTACATCCACCTCAAGCGGCACGCGGACCAGGTGCGCTCCGACACCATGGGCGACTTCCTGATGGACAAGTACGACGCGGTGGGCCGCCGGCTGGACGCCAACGCCCGTCGCGCCGCCTCCCAGGCCGCCCGGGTGTCGGTCCTCGGGGCGCTCGCCTCCGGTCTCGGGTCCGGGACGGTGTGGCTGGTGATGCTGTGGCTGGTCGTCAGCGGGCGGATGAGCCTGTCGCACGGCTCTGCCGCGGTCGTCGCCCTCACCGCGGTCTCCAGCGCCATGACCGGGATCGTCGGGTACGGGGCCGACCTC
Source organism: Kitasatospora sp. NBC_01250 (assembly GCF_036226465.1). Lineage (NCBI taxonomy): Bacteria > Bacillati > Actinomycetota > Actinomycetes > Kitasatosporales > Streptomycetaceae > Kitasatospora > Kitasatospora sp. NBC_01250. The sequence goes on from NZ_CP108476.1 coordinate 521,919, forward strand.
TTCCGCACCGGCATGTACCTGGACGACTGGGCGGGCTTCCTCGACACCGCCGGCGGCTACGCCCTGCAGCGCGGCGCCATCGCCCCCACCGCCCCCGAGCGGATCACGGTGCAGGAGCTCAGCTACGCCTACCCCAGCTCCGAGCGCACCGCGCTGGACTCGGTGAGCCTGACCGTGCGGCGCGGGGAGATCGTGGCCCTGGTCGGCGAGAACGGCTCCGGCAAGACCACCCTGGCCAAGGTGCTCGCCGGGCTGTACGTGCCCGCACCCGGCCAGGGCACGGTGGAGTGGGACGGGACCGACACCCGCGCCATGGACCCGCACGCCCTGTGGCGGCAGGTCGCCGTCGTCCCGCAGGACTACGCGCACTGGATGCTCACCGCCCGCGAGAACATCACCCTGGGCCAGCCCACGGCCGAAGGCGAGGCCGCGGTGTGGCGCGCGGCCGAGGCCTCCGGCGCGGACGAGGTGATCGGCCAACTGCGCAACGGCCTGGGCACCCTGCTCGCCGTGGAGTGGATGGGCGGCGAGGAACTCTCGGGCGGGCAGTGGCAGCGCCTCGCGATCGCCCGTGCCTTCCACCGGCCCGCCGGGCTGCTGATCCTGGACGAGCCCACCGCCGCCCTCGATCCGCGCGCCGAGCACCGGATCTTCGCCAACCTGCGCAGCCTCGCCCGCGACAAGGCGGTGATCCTGGTGACCCACCGGCTCACCAACGTGGAGGTGGCGGACCGGATCGTCGTCATGGAACGCGGCCGGGTGATCCAGCACGGCACCTTCCCCGAGCTGGTGGCCGAGCAGGGCGGCCGGTTCCGGGAGTTGTGGGACCTCCAGCACGACCGCACCGGCATCCCCGGCCGGCGGAACCCCTCGGCGCGGGAGAAGTCGGTGCGGGAGAAGTCGGTGCGCGAGAACGAGGAGCCCGTCCGGTGATCGACTCCCACGTGCTGACCGCGCCGACCGCGCGCGGGCCCGGGCGCCCCGTGCGGTTCAGCCGGCGAAGGATGCGGGGCCGAGGCGGCCCCACACCACGAAGGCGGCCAGGGCGAGGTAGGTCAGGTCCACCAGCACGAGCTTCCACTCGTGCCGCCGAATGCGGGTGATCGCCGCTCCGGCCATGATCACCACCAGGCCGAGGGCGGCCAGCGGCACCAGGACCGGCGCGATGCCGAGCACGGCCGGCAGCACCAGACCCGCCGCGGCCAGCACCTCAAGGGCGCCGATGGCCTTGACGCCACCGGCGCTGAAGTCCTCGACCCAGCGTCCGCTGTGCCCGACGGCGGCGATCCTCTCCTTCGGCGTGATCACCTTGAAGGCGCCACCGAGCAGGTAGGCGGCGGCCAGGATTCCGGCGACGGTCCACAGAGCGAGGTTCACGGTCCCGTTCCTCTCAGGGTTGTCCATGCGCAGGGCTCCGTTGTCCCTGCTGCCCCTGTGAGACAGCACACTCCGGTGGTCTGTGACAGCCAGGCAGGTGACCTGCGTCTCCCTCGCGGAGGCGGCAGGTCACCTGCTGACGTCGGCTCGGGCCGGCTGCTACGGCGCCGAGTTGGGCACCTTCGGGTTCTCCGCGAAGGCCTTGGTCGGGGAGCCGAACGGCGTGGTGTCCTCGGTGCTGACGTGGGCGCAGCTCTGCGATCCGCCGGCGTTGTCCGCGCTCGCGTCGCTCGGTGCGGCGACCGGTGCGGTGGGCGCGGGTGCCTGGGCGCCGGCGGCGCTGCCGGACGCGGCCGTCGTGGTGCCGCCGAAGCTGGTGCCGCTCGGCCAGTCAGAACCGATGTACAGGTGCAGGGTGGCCGACGTACCGGTCGCGCGCAGCGCCGAGGACGGCAGTCCGAGGGTGCTGGCGACGGCCTGGGCGTCGGCGGCGTGGCTCGGCGCATAGACCAGTTCGGTCGCCTCGACCGGGGCCGCGTTGCCGCTCTCCACCGCGTCCGTATAGCCCTTCTGCTGCAACACGGTGGCCACCGCGAGCGCGCGCCCGGAGGTGGCGCTGGCGTTGGAGACGTCCAGGTGCACGGCGGCGGTGTCGATGGCGGGCGCCGCCGGCGCGGCCGCGCTGGTGGCGGGGGCCGGCGCCGTCCGGCCGTCGGCCGAGGGCGCCGAGGGCGAGGCGGAGGGGGTGCCGCCGGAGAAGGACTGGTCGTTCTGGATCGCGGTGAAGACCTGCTGGGCGTCGGGGCCCAGCACCACGTCGTCCTTGAGGCCCACCACGGGCCCCTGGTACGGCAGGTTGGGGGTGGTCAGGAAGGTGATCTTGTTGGTCGGCACGTCGTTCAACTGGCCGGCCAGCGAGGTGAGATTGGTGATGCCGTCCAGGGCGGTGTCCACGGTGAGCGCCTTGGTCGCGGCGTTGGCCAGCGAGTAGAGCGCGGCCGGGTTGGTCAGCGTGTTGGCGCTCTTGAGCTTCTGGATCATCGCGGAGAGGAAGAGGTGCTGGGCCCCCTCGCGTCCGAGGTCGCTGCCGTTGCCGAAGCCGTGCCGGGTGCGCAGGAACTCCAGCGCCGACAGGCCCTGCAGGGTGTGGCTCCCGGAGGTCAGCTTGAGGTGCGAGTAGGGGTCGTAGACGTTGTTGTCGACGCAGACGTTCACGCCGCCGACCGCGTCCGACATGTTCACCACGCCGCCGAAGTCGATCATCATGAAGTGGTCGACGGTGATCCCGGTCAGCTGGTGGACGGCCGCCACCGTGCAGCCGGGACCGTACTGCAGGCTGCTGTTGATCAGCACCTGCCGGTCCCCCGAGTGGACCGCCCCGGTCGTCGGGTCCTTGCAGTCGGGCAGGTCCGTCACCGTGTCGCGCGGAATGCTGAGCACGGTGGCATTGGTGCGGTTGGCGGACAGGTGGACGACCATCTCGACGTCCGCATTGGCACCGGCGCCACCGCCGCCGCAGTCGCCGCCGATCTGGCAGTCCGTCGCGGAGGAGCGGGTGTCCGAGCCGATCACCAGGATGTTCTCCGGGCTGTTGCCCGCGGCGTCCTTCTTTTCAGGGGCCTGGGTCCCGGTGCCGGTGAACAGCGCGCTGCTCTTGATGTTGCCGTCGAGCTGGAAGTACACATAGCTGCCGCCACCGACCAGCAGGACCAGCACGACCGCCAGCGACAGCAGGACGACGCGCCTGGCCCGTCCCCGCTTCCGGCGCGCCTTGCGCCGCCCGGCCCGTCCACCGGCCGCCGCATCCGTGGCCGCCGGGGAGGCGTCGCGGCCGTGTGCGGCGCGCCGGCGCTCGGCCGGCTCGGGGGATATTCGATGGTCAACCATGCGCGTCCTGTCCGAGGTTCCATGGCAAAGCCCGGGTCGAGGCCCCATCCTGCGTCGCCCGCATGAGAATTCCGTTGGCATGACCGCCCCCGCGCCGTCACCCGGGCGTCGACGAACCGATCCGGCGCGCGACGGTACATGCTCTCCGTCGACGACGGTTCGGGCCCGGTGCTGATCTTCGTCAACGTGCAGACGGGCATCGACGTCTCGCGCCTGGCGCTGGGCGATGCCGTCCGGGTGACCGGCTTCAGCAGCCGGTTCGACGACCACTACGAGATCGACCCGCGGTGGCCGCACGACATCGAGGCCGTCCGGAGGTAGCCCCGGGGCGGGCCGGCGCGGGCCCCGCGGTCGCGCGGCCGGCCGGTTTGCCCCATACCGGCCCGTCGTTCCCTCCACCGTCGCCGGCTGTTCCCCCGCTGCTGGGCCGGGGTCGGCCTGTGCCTGCGAGCCTCCGGGCGATCCCCCGCCGGCTCAGGAGGCAGTAGTGGCACATCCCTCGCGCAGGACCGTTCTCCGCACCACGGCCGCGGCCGCGTCGCTCGCGGCCGCGCCCGGCTCCACCCTGCTGTGGAGCCGGCCCGCCGTCGCGGACACCCCCGGTCCCGAACAGGTGCACCTCGGCTTCGGCAACGAGCCCTCGCGCGAAATGACCGTCTCCTGGGCCACCGCCGCCTCCGTGAGCCGTCCCCGGCTGCGCCTGGGCACGGCGAAGGGCGGGTTCGGGCGGGTCCTCGATGCGGAGACCCGCACCTACGTCGACGGCCTGAACAAGGTCGAGACCTACACCCACCGGGTCCGCCTGCACGGCCTGCAGCCCGACACCCCGTACGTCTACGAGGTGTCGCACGACGGCGCGACCCCCCGGCGCGGCACCTTCCGCACCGCCCCCGAGCCGGGCCGCACCGCGTTCCGCTTCACCAGCTTCGGCGACCTGGGCACCGGCTCCGCCGCCTTCAGCAAGTCCTCCATCCACGGCGCGGCGGCCGTGCGGCACGTCGAGCAGTTCGCGCCGCTGTTCCACCTGCTCAACGGCGACCTGGCGTACGCCAACAACAATCCGACCGTGCAGCCGCAGGCGTGGGACGCGTTCATGAACAACATGTCCGTCTCCGCCGCGAACCGCCCCTGGATGCCCGCCCCCGGCAACCACGAGGTGGAGGCCGGCGGCGGCGACCTCGGCTACGCCTCGTACCACACCCGCTTCGACCTGCCCGACAACCACAGCCGCGACTACTGCGGCAACTGGTACAGCTTCCGGGTCGGCTCCGTGCTCTTCCTCTCCCTCGACGGCAACGACCTCGCCGTCGAGGACGATGCCAGCATCGACCCGGCCACCGGCCGGTCCATCTACATCAGCGGCTACAGCGAGGGCGCCCAGCTGCGCTGGCTCGAGCGCACCCTGTCCCGCGCCCGGGCCGGCCACGACATCGACTGGATCGTGGCGTCGATGCACCAGTTCGCGATGTCCTCCTCCGCCACCAGCCACGGCGGCGACATGGGCATCCGCGAACAACTGCTGCCCGTCTTCGACCGCTACCAGGTCGACCTGGTGCTCTGCGGGCACGACCACGACTACGAGCGCACCTACGCCGTGCGCGGCACCGACCCCGGCAGCCTGCTGCGCCCGAGCGTGGTCAGCGACGAGATCCACGACATCGACACCTCCCAGGGCACCGTCCACCTGATCCTGGGCGGCGGCGGCACCGCGTCGAGCGACGACACCTACCTCACCGGCCCCACCGCCGGGGGCGTGCCCGAGGCCTTCGTGCGCACCCAGCGCCTGACCTTCAAGGCGGACCCGGACGCGAAGGAGAAGGCCACCTGGTCGGCGGTCCGCGACCCCGACACGGCCTTCCCCTACGGGGTCGCGGTGTTCGACGTCGACCCCGGTGCGCTGGCCGGCGGGCGCACCACGATCACCGTCAGCTACTACCACACGCCCGCCGCCACGGCGGCGGTCCCGGTCCCCGCCCCGGTGCTCTTCGACCGCTTCACCCTGCACCGCCTGCGGCGCGATGCCAGGCCCGCCCACCACGGCGACCTGGCCACCGCGGGGCGCTGACGACAGCCGGTCGGTTCGACCGTGCGAGGGGCCCCGTCGCCGGGGCCCCTCGGCTCGCTCAGCTGTAGAGCGCGACCCGCGGCGCGACGGTGCCCACAGCCCCCGTCGTGATCACGGTGAGCCGGTAGTGCTGGACGAGGGTCTCGCCGCTGTGCAACCGCTCCTTCGCCCGGGTCAGGTTCGTGTACAACGTCCCGGTCTGCGTGCCGAGCTGCACGGTCCGCCACTGGCCACTGCCGGTGAGCTGCTGAACCTGGACGTCCGAGGGCTGGAGGAACGGCCCCGCATCCGGCGACAGCACGAGCAGCTGCGGCGCGACGATCTGGTCGGTCGACGTGGTGTTGCGGTAGGTGACCGTGTACCCGAGCGTCTGGTGGCCGGTCGCCAGCGGGCTTGCAGGCAGGTTCACGAAGTCCGTCGGTGCGACGGGGAACCGGTCGGAGGCGGCGGAGGCCACAGCGGTCGGCGGCGCCGCCGCCATCGCCGGTCCGGTGGAAACGACGGCAGCGGCGACGGTGACTGCGGCGGCTGCGGTGACACCCAGGCGATTGCGCTTCGTCAGCATGCGCGAGACCCCTTTCGACTTCCTTGCGGGTCTGTCCGGGAGGGATGAACTCCCGGTGGAGTGGTCCTGTTTCGACGGCGGGGAGGGATTTCACGTCAGGCTACTCCGTGACGGTACTCACGCGCCTGGGGAGCCCACTACGCTTCCTAGTAGCCCGCTTCGGGAGCATCGCCGCGCGGATCGCGGCCGTGCTCGCCGTCCGCGCCGCCGATCGCCGCGATCACCCCGCCGGTCGGCGTCCGTGCAGCTCAGCGCGGTGATCCTCGGCGGAAAAACCCAGCCGGGTACGTGGTTTGAACCCCTGGGGCACGGGTACCGGGCCCGGCCGGGCGTCGGTCGGGGAGGCCCGCGACTACGACCCACCGTCGTATCAAGGCCCCTTGGATCGCGCCCCCGACCCCGCTAACAATGGCGAAGTCGCCAGATGCGGCGGAGGCCCGTCCACCGCCGCAGCTCCCGAACGGTGGTCTCTCCACAGCGAGACCGCCCCGGTGCCGACACCCCTGACCGCGAGGCCGCTTCGTCGTGCCTGCGGAACCCTCTGGGGGCGAGGCGCCCAACTGATGTGAGGTCGAACTCCACGTGCCCGTGATCTCCACCCGCATGCGCAAGTCCGCCGCCCTTCTCGCCTCCGCCGCCGGCATCGTCGCCATCGGCGCCGCCGTGGCCCCCACCGCCGCCTCTGCCGCCACCCCGCAGCAGATCGCCGCCAGCATCGTCCCCGCCGACCAGCTGGCCTCCTTCGACCAGATCGTCTCGCACGAGAGCGGCTGGAACGTCACCGCCACCAACCCGTCCTCGGGCGCCTACGGCCTGGGCCAGGCCCTGCCGGGCAACAAGATGGCCTCCGCCGGCGCCGACTGGCAGACCAACGCGTCCACCCAGATCAAGTGGACGTACGACTACATGAACAGCCGCTACGGCAGCCCGAACCAGGCCTGGGCCTACTGGCAGGTCCACCACAACTACTGATCACCCCGATCAGCGACCCCCAGCGGGTCAACCCCTAGGGGCCCAGCACGCGACCCGCGCGCCGGGCCCCTCAGGCGTTCCCGGAGAGTCTGCGGTCTCAGCGGAACGCGGCGATGTTGCGCGCGGCCCAGTCGGCGAAGGGGCGCGGGGCCCGGCCGAGGACCCGCTGCACGTCCGGGCTGACGAGCAGCTCGGCCTCGTTCGGGGAGCCGAGGATGTCCAGGGTGTCCTCGGCGAGCTCCACCGGCATGCTCCGGGCCATCGCGGCCCTGGCCTCGTCCCGGGTGAGGTCGTGGAAGCGCACCGGCGAGCCCAGCGCGTCGGCGATGGCCTGCGCCTGCTGGCGCGGCGTGATCACCGCCGGGCCGGTCAGGTCGTACACGCCGCCGGTGTACCGGTCCTCCAGCAGGCAGGCCGCCGCCACGTCGGCGATGTCCGCCGGGTCGACGACCGGCACCCCGACGTCGCCGAAGGGCGCGGCCACGGCCCGCTGCGTGCGGACGGACTCGGCCCACCACAGCGCGTTGGAGGCGAAGCCGCCCGGCCGCAGGACGGCCCACTCCAGCCCGGACTCCCGCAGCACGTCCTCCAGCTCGCGCATCGCGATCCGCGTCGGGCCGAAGGGCCTGGTCGTCACGCCCTGCGAGGAGAGCAGCACGACCCGGCGGACCCCGGCGGCCCGGGCCCGGCGGATGATGTCGGCCGGATCGGCCCCGGCGGCGTGCAGGTCGCCGGAGAGCAGCAGGAACAGCGCCTTCGCCCCGGCCAGCGCGGGCTCCAGGCCGGCCGGCTCGGCCAGATCGGCCACCACGTGGCGGACACCCTGCGGCACCGCCGCCGCGTGCCGCGACACCGCCGTCACCTGCCGGCCCGCCTCGGCCAGCGCCTGCGTCAACGGCCGGCCCACGTTCCCGGTAGCCCCGGTCACCACGATCATCTTCAGCTCCTTGTGCGATGTGCTCTGGTGTCTCCGACGCTAGGAGAAGGAACTAACTCTTGGTAAGGGCATACCTGGAGGTAAGCTCAGTACATGGTGGAAGGTGCGCAGATCATCAGGGCCGACGCAGGGCAGCGGTATGACGTGTTTCACACCGACTGCCCCGCGCGCAACGTGCTCGACCACGTGACCAGCCGGTGGGGCGTCTGGGTGCTGATCTCCTTGCGGAGCAACGACCTGCGGTTCTACGAGCTGCGCGAGAGCATCCACGGCATCAGCGAGAAGATGCTCGCCCAGACCCTGCGCGCGCTGGTCGAGGACGGCCTCATCTGGCGCAAGGTCGAGCCGGCCACGCCGCCCCAGGTCAGCTACGGGCTGACCGGGTTCGGCCGGGAGGTCGGTGAGCCGCTCGCGGAGCTGTTCGACCGAATCACCCGGCAGCTGCCGCCGCGCAGCGCGCAATAGCCGGGGCGAGCGGGCTCTCCGCACGGCGGCCCTCGCCCGGAGCCCGGTGGCATGAAGCCGCCTCACCCGGGCATTCGCCCCGGTATGACGACACCAGTCACCGGTCCGCCCCGTGCTGCCGCGGGCACCTACCGATGCGCCTTCGTGCTGGGCGGCGGCGGCTACCTCGGCGCCCACGAGGTCGGCATGCTGCGCGCCCTGCTGGCGGCGGGCATCCGCCCGGATCTGCTCGTCGGCACCTCGGTCGGCGCACTGAACGGCGCGGTGCTGGCCGCCGACCCCACGCCCGCCGCCGTGCAGCGGCTGGCCGAGGTGTGGGCGGGCCTGACCGGCTCGGCGGTCTTCTCCGGCTCGGTCCTCCAACGCACCCGCACCGCCGTGCGCAGCCGCACCCACCTGCACTCCGACACACGGCTGCGGGCGCTGCTGGAGCACGAGCTGCACGGTCGGCTGATCGAGGACCTGGCCGTGCCGTTCCAGTGCGTGGCCGCGGAGGTGGAGACGGCCGCCGAGCACTGGTTCACCGAGGGACCGGTGGTGGACGCGCTGCTCGCCTCCTGCGCCGTCCCCGGGCTGCTGCCGGCGGCGCGGATCGGCGAGCGCCACTACCTGGACGGCGGCCTGGTCAACAGCATCCCGGTGGGCCGGGCCGTCGCCCTCGGCGCGCGCGAGGTGTTCGTCCTGCAGGTCGGACGGATCGAGCAGCCGCTGCGGCCGGCCCAGCGGCCGTGGGAGGTGCCGCTGGTCGCCTTCGAGATCGCGCGACGGCACCGCTTCGCCCACGACATGAGCAACCTGCCGCCGGGCGTCACCGTCCACCTGCTGCCCACCGGTGCCGCCGACGAACCCCCGCCCGGGCCGGTGGGCCAGCTGCGCTACCGCGACGCCCGCCGGGTCGCCGAACGGATCGACCGCGCCCACCGGGCCACCACCCGCTACCTGGCGGGCCTGCGCCCCGCGCAGGCCTGAGGGGCTCGACGCGATGACCCGGCTCCGATGTCTGCTGCGACGGTGCGTCACCGTCCCGCTGCTGCTCGTCGGCCTCCCGGCAGCCGTCCTGCTGCTCGCCCTCGCGCTGGTCTGCCAGTTGCCGCTGCTGCTGCTCGGCCGCCGCCGCGCCCGGCCCGTCCGGCTCGCGACCCTGCTGCTGCTGTACGTCCTCGCGGATCTCGGCGGCCTGCTGGCCGCTACCGCCAACTGGCTGCGCTGCCTCGGGCGGCGCGAGGGCGGCGCACGGCGCGCGGAGCTGGACCACCGCCTCCTTGGCCGGCTGCTGCGCTTCGTCCACCGCGCGGGTGCGCGCCTGTTCCATCTGCGGCTGCAGGTGAGCCCCGAACCCGCGGGCCCCGGCGGCCCGTTGATCGTCCTGGCCCGGCACGCCGGACCCGGCGACTCGTTCCTCCTGGTCGAGCGGCTGATCTCGGTCGCCCACTACCGGCCGCGGGTCGTGCTCAAGCAGCAACTGCGCCTGGACCCCTGCCTGGACGTGCTGCTCACCCGCCTGCCCTCCTGCTTCGTCCCCGCGGGCCACGGCGACTCCGCCGCGACCGTCGAGCGGATCACCGAACTGGCCGCCGGGCTGCGGGACGGGGACGCTCTGGTGGTCTTCCCCGAGGGCGGGAACTTCACCGAGCACCGCCGGGAGCGGGCGATCCGCCGACTGCGCCGGCGCGGTGAGCGGGTCCAGGCCGCGCACGCCGAGCAGGACCGCCACGTGCTGCCCCCGAGGATGACCGGCAGCCTGGCCGCGCTGGCAGCCGCACCGACCGCGGACGTGGTCTTCGTGACCCACACCGGGCTCGACACCATGGACTCGGCCGGCTCCCTCTGGCGGGGACTGCCCCTGACCCACCCGGTCCGCGCGCACTGGTGGCGAGTCCCGGCCCGGGCCGTGCCGACGGGGGACGAGGCCCGGCAGGCCTGGCTGCTGGCCCAGTGGGACCGGGTCGACGCCTGGGTGGCACGCCATCAGATCCCCGGCTGAGCGGAAGCGCCGGATCACCAGGTGACGGGCAGCTCGGCCAGGGAGTGGAAGACGGGGTGCTCGCGCAGGCGGAGCCGGGACGGCTCGCAGGCCAGGCGGAGGGTCGGCAGCCGGGTCAGGAGGGAGGCGAGGGCGAGCGTCACCTCCAGTCGGCCCAGCGACGCGCCGAGGCAGAAATGGGCGCCGTGGCCCCACAGGAGGTGGCCGGAGGCGTCGCGGTGGATGTCCAGCCGCTCGGGGTCGGGGAAGACGGCGGGGTCGTGGTTGGCGGCGAGCAGGCTGATCATCACCGACTCGCCCTGCCGGACCGGGGTTTCGCCGATCCGCAGGTCCTCGGTGGCCTGGCGCACCACGCCGTCCTGGACGATCGACCAGAACCGCATCGACTCCTCCACGAACTGCGGCAGGAGCGCTCCGCCGTCGGCCAGGACCTCGGCGCGCAGCCGCTCGTCGGTCAGCAGGCTCAGCGTGCTGAACGCGATCTGGGTGGCGGTCGACTCGTGGCCGGCGACGAGCAGCAGCTTGAGGATGCCCAGGAGATCGGCGCGCTCGAGTTCGCCGGTGGCCACGTGGTTGTGCACCAGTCGGCTGACCAGGTCGTCGCCCGGGTCGTGCTGCTTGGCGCGCGCGTGCTGGTCGAGGAAGGCGATGATCCGGTGGTGCGCCGCCAGTGAGCCGGCCGGGTCGCCGTCCGTCAGCATGGTCTGGGTCTGCTCCAGGAAGAACCCGGTCTGCTCGTCCGGGATGCCCAGCAGCCGGGCGATCACCAGCGCCGACACCTTGGTGGCGAAGTCCCTTGCCAGGTCTGCTGGTTGCGGTCCGGCTGCCAGGTCGTCGGCCGCCCGTTCGGTCAGTTCCTGGACCCGGGGGCGCAGCGCGCGCACCCGGCGGACGGTGAACTCCGGGGCGACCATCCTGCGCAGCCGGCCGTGCTGCGGATCGTCCATCCGCAGGAACCCGCTCGGCCGCTCGTCGACGGCCACGGGGAAGCGCACCGGAAAGCCGGGCCGGGTCTCGTCGGCGCTCAGCCTGGGGTCCTTGAGGGCGGACCGCACGTCCTCGTAGCGGGTGACCAGCCAGACCAGTTGCTCCTCGCCGGCGCCGGCCGGCAGCCGGACCAGTGTCGGCGGGCCGTCGTCACGGACCGCACCGAGTGTTGGCGGCGGCGACATCGGACAGCCGCGGGCCAGCGGCCAGCCGAGCACACCGGAGTCTGTACCGGGCATGGTCGTCCCCCTTCATCGCGTATGAATGCCTGACCCGCCCGGCCGCTCCGGCGGCGGGTGCCCCCGACCGGACCACCCAAGCACCCGTCCCTGACGCGCCGGTGACCGGCCGCTGACTTCCCGTCACCGCACCGTCGGCCCCGGGTGGGTGGCTCGCGATCCGTGGCCCACGAGGCTGCGAAACCCTTGACACCCCAGTTGGTCTATACCAACATCCATTCGTCCACGCATGACGAACGTTGCGACCGGCACCGCCGCCCCGATCCCGGAAGGCCCCGTCGATGACCTCCAGCAGGACCACCCGGAGCGACCCCGAGCTGCGGCGCCTCGCCCTCTCGGTCCTCCAGCCGGGATTCGTCGGCACCGAGGCGCCGGACTGGCTGCTGCGGGCCATCGGTGACGGTCTGTCATCCGTGGTGCTGTTCTCCCGCAACATCGGCGCGCCCGAGCAGGTGACCCGCCTCTCCGCCCAACTGCGCGCCGAGAATCCGGAGTTGATCATCGCGATCGACGAGGAGGCGGGCGACGTCACCCGCCTCGAGGGCTGGACCGGCTCCACCCGCCCCGGCAACTTCGCGCTCGGCGCCGTCGACGACGTCGAGCTCACCGAGGCGGTCGCCCGCGACATCGGGCGGGAGCTGCACGCCGCCGGAGTGAGCCTCGACTACGCGCCGAGCGCCGACGTCAACTCCAACCCGCGCAACCCCGTCATCGGGCTGCGCTCCTTCGGTACCACCACCGAGCTGGTGGCCCGTCACACCGCCGGTTGGACCCGCGGCCTGCAGGCGGCGGGCGTGGCCGCCTGCGCCAAGCACTTCCCCGGCCACGGCGACACCTCCGTCGATTCCCACCACGGTCTGCCCACGGACGACTCCACCGCCGAGAAGATCGCCGCCACCGCCCTTCCGCCGTTCCGGGCGGCGCTGGAGGCCGGCGTGCGGGTCGTGATGACCGGGCACCTGCTGGTGCCCGCCTACGACCGGGAACACCCGGCGACCCTGAGCCGCACCATCATCAACGACCTGCTGCGCACCGAACTCGGCTTCGACGGACTGGTGGTGACGGACGGGATCGAGATGGGCGCGGTCGCCGACCGCTACGGCATCGACGGCGCCGCCGTCGGCGCGCTCGCGGCCGGCGCCGATGCCGTGTGCGTCGGCGGGGAGAGCGCCGACGAGGGCACCGTCGCCCTGCTCGCGGGTGCGCTGGTCTCGGCCGTCGCCTCGGGCCGGCTGGCGGAGCAGCGACTGCGCGAAGCCGCGGACCGGGTACGGGAGTTCGCCACCTGGTCGACACAGCTCGGCCGCGCCGTGCCGACCAGCCCGATCCGTGGCGACGTCGGCTTCGCGGCCGCCCGCCGCGCGGTGCGGATCCGTGGCCGCGGCGCGGAGCTGCTGCCGCTCGCCGCCGCCCCGCACGTGGTCGAGCTGGTGCCGACCACCAACCTCGCCATCGGCCCCGAGACCCCCTGGGGTGTGGCCGCGCCGCTGCGCGAGCGGCTGCCCGGAACGACCTTCGTCCGGCTGCACCCCGGGCACCTGGGCGACCGGGCCGCGGTCCTGGACGAGCTGGCGCTGCGGCCGGCCGCGGGCCGCCCGCTGGTGGTGGTCGTCCGCGATGCCGCCCGGCACGACTGGATGAGCGCCGCGCTGACCGAGCTGGTCGGCGCCCGCCCCGACGCCGTCGTGGTGGAGATGGGCCTGCCCGGCGACACCGCTCCCGGCGCCGTGCACATCGTCACCCACGGCGCGACCACCGCCTCCGGGGTGGCCGCGGCCGAGGCGCTGGCCGGCCTGCGCAGCTGAGGCCCCTCGCTACGCCCGGCCGCCGGCGGTGGTGATCGAGCGGCGGACCAGTTCGGCCTTCTCCCTGTGCAGGAAGACGAGTTGGGCCCGCTTGTCGGCCAGGTCGACCTGCGGGCCGAGGGTGAAGCCGCTGCGCAGCAGCCGGGCGATCGACTTCTCGTTGCGGGCGTCCGGTTCGGCCACGATGCGCCGGACGGCCGGGTCGGACAGGACGAAGTCCAGGAAGAAGCCGACGAGCACCCCGGTGTGGCCGGGCTGCACGGGGCCGTGCGCGGGGGCGACCAGCAGGTGGATGCCGAGGTCGCCGGGCCGGACCGGGTAGTGCGCGCCAAGGGGATCGTGCTCGGGCTGGTACGTCTGGAACAGCGCGACCGGTGTGCCGTCGTGCAGGGCGAGGTAGGCGTGGTGGGTGGTCAGCGAGTCGACGTAGGCGTAGATCTCCCGGACCTGGTCGCGGCTGTGGCCGACCATGCCCCAGAATCTCGCGCGCTCCTGGTTCACCCAGGCGTGGACGGTGTCGGCGTCGTCCACCGGGTCCAGCGGTCGGATCGACAGAGTGCCGAGGCCGGGGACGTCCTGGGTGTGGGTGCGCCCGGTCGGGGTGCGGTGGTCAGTGGTCATCGCCGGTCTCCTTGGTGAGCCTGTTCCAGTCGGTGATCACCGGCACCAGCGCGCCGCTGAGCCACAGCGGCAGCTGGTCGCGGTGGTGCGGGTGGCCGGGCACCGCGTGCGCGCCGAACGGAACCACCCAGCGGCTGTCCTCCCGTCGGCCGAGGTCCCAGACGTAGCGGGCGGCCGAGGCGCGGGCGCTCAGATCGGTGAGGCCGGGGATGCACGAGGTGGCCAGCACGCAGTCATGGTCGCCGCCGAGCGCGGGCCCGGGGGGCGGGTCGGAGGTCGGGTCGGGGGTCGGGGCGGGGTCCGGCAGCGCCTGCCAGGGGGCGAGCCGGTGGGTGTCGCCCCAGGTCGGCGGTGCGGTGCCGTCCCTCGCCTGGGTCGCGGCCAGCTGTTCGAGGGCGGTGCGGACGAGTTCGGCGCGGTCGATGCCGGTGAGGAGGCCGGGGAGGAGGCCATCGCCCGCAAGGTCGTCGGCCGCACGGTCGTCCGCCGGCAGGTCGGCGGCCGGCAGGTCGGCGGCCGCCAGGTCGGCGGCCGGCAGGTCGGCGGCCGGCAGGTCGGCGGCCAGCAGGTCGGCGGCCGGCAGGTCGGCGGCCAGCAGGTCGGCGGCCAGCAGGCGCTCCAGGGCGAAGGCGATCCGCGCGGTGAGCGAGAGCCAGGGGGCGAAGAGCTCCGGCAGGCCGGACGGTTCCGCCAACGGGGCGAGCACGGGCTCGGCGGCCAGCAGGCGGACGACTGCCGAGCGCAGTGCGGCGTAGTGACCGGCCGCCACCGAGTCGCGGTCCATTCTCCGGTCCCAGCCCAGCAATTGGGTTCGCAGCCGGTCGGCGGCAGGGCTCAGCCGGGGCAGGCCGGCCAGCAGGCCGAGCAGCGTGGCGGTGGACCCCAGGTAGGTGTCGGTGTGCACCGCGGCCATGGACTCGCCCGTCCACCGCCCGGAGCCGGCCAGCAGTTCGGCGATCCGGTCGGCCCGGTGCGGTGCGGAGAACTCGACGCCCAGCGGTGCGGCGAGGCCGCGCTGATTGGCCATCACCGCGTGGTCCGTCACCTCGGCGCGCGGCAGCGGGGCGTGCCAGCCGCGCCAGGCGTGCGCGGCGTCCCAGGCGGGCACCGGGCGCAGCAGGTTGCGCGCGTCCCGGCGTGGCACGGCGCCGGCCACGCGGTGCAGCAGGCCGCCCGCGGTGTCGGCGGCCAGTACCACGTTGACCGGCTCGGCCCACTTCTCGAGCGCCCGGTCGACGTCGGCCACGGTCCGGGCGCGCAGCAGCGCGGGCAGCGCGGCGAACCCCAACTCCTCGCGGACCCTGGGCGGGTAGCGCAGGCTGAGCGCGCCGTCGGTGCCGTCGGGTCCGCCGATCACCACCGGTCCGCGGTCGGTCTCGACGATCTCGACGGTGACCGGCTCGCTCCCGGCCACCTCGATGGTCTCGGTGTGCGCGGCGGCGCTGCGCCAGCCGTCGGGCCCGAGCGCCTCGACGCCGCCGCGGGCGGTGCGCCGCAACCGCTCGTGGTAGAGGTCCTGGTAGTCCGCCATGGCGTTGGTGATCGCCCAGGCGACGCTGCCGGTGTGCCCGAAGTGCGCGATGCCGGGGACGCCGGGGACCGCGAGGCCGACCACGTCGAACTCGGGGCAGGCCAGGTGGATCTGCTGGTAGATGCCCGGGTCCTCGATGAACCGGTGCGGATCGCCGGCAATCAGCGCGGCACCATTCGCGGTGCGCCCGGGGGCGAGGAGCCAGCCGTTGCTGCCGGAGGTGGCGATGCCGTCGGTGGCGAACAGGGCGACGGCGCGCTCGCCGAGCAGGTCCATGACGCGCCGGCGCCACAGCTTGCTCGGGAATCCGGCGAAGAGGATGTGGTGGGAGAGCCACAGGGCCATCGGTGTCCACGGCTCCCAGCGGCCGGGCGACAGCCCGGTGGCGGCGAACTGCGGTGCGCGGTCGGCGCCTTCGCGCAGGCCGTCGGCGACCCCGGCGACGTACCGGTCGAGCCAGGCGGCCGTGGGTTCGTCCAGGCGGGCGTAGCAGCGCCGGGCGGTGTCGGCGAGCCGGGCCTGCCGGGCGAAGCGGTCCCAGTCGAGGCTGCCGGCGCCCAGGAAGGCGGCCGAGGTGCCCTGCGCGCGGTGACGCTCGACCTCCAGTTGCCAGGCACGGTCGATGGCAGCGTTGTGGCCCTGGGCGTAGGCGAGTTCGAGGGGGTCGCCGGCCCGCAGGTGCGGGATGCCCCAGGCGTCGCGGAAGACCTCGATGCTCACGGGCGCCCGCCGCCCACCGGTCGTGCGGTGTGCTGCTTCATGTCTGCCCCTCAGGTGTGCGGCGGAGTCCGCCGGGTGGTGGTGTCGCGTGGTGTCGCGTGGTGTCGCGTGGTGTCGCGTTCATGCAGGTCGCCGGCCGAGCGGTGGCGATCTTCGATGCGACTTAGGTTAGGCTAACCTAAGTTCCTCCCCTCTCCCCCTTCCGTCCCAGCTGAGGACTGCCCATGAGCATGCAAGGACCCGTTGTCACGGCCCGGTCGGCCCGCCCCACGGTGATGACCGACGGCGCACGCAGGCACCTGTTCAACGACCGGACGGTGGCGCGCTACCGCCACTCGCTGAGCGAGGGCGTCGACCGGGTGGCCGAGCGGATATCCGGCGCCGACCGCCCCTTCACCGGCATGTCGCCGCAGCGGCTCGCACCCGAGATCGCCGCCATCGACCTGGACCAGCCGCTGGGCGATCCGAGTGCCGCGCTGGACGAGCTGGAGACCGTCTACCTGCGCGACGCCGTCTACTTCCACCACCCGCGCTACCTGGCCCACCTCAACTGCCCGGTGGTGATCCCGGCCCTGCTCGGCGAGGCCGTGCTCAGCGCCGTCAACTCCTCGCTGGACACCTGGGACCAGAGCGCCGGCGGCACGCTGATCGAGCGCCGGCTGATCGACTGGACCGCCGGCCGGATCGGCTTCGGCGTCGACGCCGACGGTGTCTTCACCAGCGGCGGCAGCCAGTCCAACCTCCAGGCGCTGCTGCTGGCCCGCGAGGAGGCGCTGACCGCCGCTCCGGCCGGCTCCCAGCTGCCCTCCGACCGAACCGAGTTGCTGCCCAAGCTGCGCATTTTCGCCTCCGCGGCCGGCCACTTCAGCGTCCAGAAGTCCGCCAAGCTGCTGGGCCTCGCCCCCGACGCCGTGATCACCGTCGAGACCGGCGCCGACCGCCGGATGCGCCCCGAGGCCCTGGAGCGCGAGCTGGCCCGCTGCCGGCGCGAGGGCCTGCCGGTGATGGCGGTGGTGGCCACCGCGGGCACCACCGACTTCGGCACCATCGACCCGCTGCCGGCCATCGCCGACCTGTGCGAGCAGGCCGGTGCCTGGTTCCACGTGGACGCGGCCTATGGCTGCGGGCTCCTGGTCTCGCCGACCCGCCGGCACCTGCTGGAGGGCATCGAGCGGGCCCGGTCGGTGACCGTCGACTACCACAAGTCCTTCTTCCAGCCGGTCAGTTCGAGTGCCCTGATCGTCGCCGACGCGGCGTCGCTGCGGCACGCGACCTACCACGCCGACTACCTCAACCCGGCCAGGATGGTCGAACAGCGGATCCCCAACCAGGTGGACAAGTCGCTCCAGACCACCCGCCGCTTCGACGCCCTCAAGCTCTGGCTGACCCTGCGCATCATGGGCGCCGACGCGGTGGGCGCGCTCTTCGACGAGGTGGTCGACCGGGCCGCCGCCGCCCACGACCTGCTCGCCGCCGACCCGCGCTTCGAGGTGGTCACCCGCTCGCACCTGTCCACCGTGGTCTTCCGCTACCTCCCGGCCGCCGGCCAGGACCACGAGCGGGCCGACGGCGCCAACCTGTACGCCCGCGAGGCGCTGGCCGCATCCGGCGAGGCCGTGGTGGCCGGCACCAAGGTCGACGGCCGGCACTACCTCAAGTTCACCCTCCTCAACCCGGAGACCACGCTCGCCGACATCGCCCAGGTGCTCGACCTGTTGGCCGCCCACGCCGAGCACCACCTCGCCGCCGACGAGCGCCGGCTTGTCCGCCGCTGAACCCCGCCAACCCCTCCCCCGCACCCCGGAGACCCCGTATGTCCACCCATGACTTCATCGCGATCGGGCTCGGCCCCTACAACCTGGGCCTGGCCTGCCTGACCGACCCGATCGAGGACCTCGACGGCCTCTTCCTCGAAAGCAGGCCGGAGTTCGACTGGCACCCGGGCATGCTGCTGGATTTCGCCACCCTGCAGACCCCCTTCATGGCCGACCTCGTCACCCTGGCCGACCCGACCTCGCCGCACTCCTTCCTGAGCTACCTCAAGGAGCGCGGACGCCTCTACCCCTTCTACATCCGCGAGATGTTCTACCCGGTGCGCTCCGAGTACAACGACTACTGCCGCTGGGCCGCCGGCCGGCTCTCCAGCATCCGCTTCGGCCACCAGGTCACGCTGGTCGAGTACGACGAGGCGGACGGGCTCTACACCGTCACCGCCCAGGCCGGCGGGCGGACCGTGCGGCACCGGGCCCGCCACCTGGTGCTCGGCACCGGCACCCCGCCCTACCTGCCCGAGGCCTGCCGGGGCCTGGGCGGCGACCTGGTGCACAACTCCGGCTACCTGCAGGCCAAGACGGCGCTGCAGGCCAAGCGGAGCATCACCGTGGTCGGCAGTGGCCAGAGCGCCGCCGAGATCTACTACGACCTGCTGGCCGAGGCCGACCCGCACGGCTACCAGCTCAACTGGGTCACCCGCTCCCCGCGGTTCTTCCCCCTCGAGTACACCAAGCTGACCCTGGAGATGACCTCGCCGGAGTACGTGGACTACTTCCACGCGCTGCCGGAGGAGACCCGCTACCGCCTGGAGGGCGAGCAGAAGGGCCTGTTCAAAGGCATCGACGCCGACCTGATCAACAACATCTACGACCTGCTCTACCAGAAGAGCGTCAGCGGCCCGGTGAACACCCGGCTGTTCACCAACGCCGCACTGCACAGCGCCTCCTGGGAGGAGACGACCGGAAGCTACCGGCTCGATCTGCACCACACCGAGCAGCAGCGCGACTTCGCCCTGACCACCGAGGGCCTGGTGCTCGCCACCGGCTACCGCTACCGCACCCCGGACTTCCTCGCACCCGTGCGCGACCGGATCCGCTCGGACGGCCGCGGCCGGTTCGAGGTGGCGCGCAACTACAGCATCGACACCACCGGGCGCGGGATCTTCCTGCAGAACGGCGCCACCCACGCCCACAGCGTCACCTCCCCCGACCTCGGCATGGGCCCCTACCGCAACTCGTGGATCATCCGCGAGCTGGCCGGCCGCGAGGTCTACCCGATCGAGAAGGCCATCGCCTTCCAGGAGTTCGGCGCACCCGAAGGCGCCGTCGCATGACCGCCCACCCGACGACCGGCCACCGCGCAGAAGAGCACCGCACGACCGCCCACCGCACAGAAGAGCACCCCGTGAACGAGCACCACCCGGACCGCACCACCGTCCTGTTCTCCCGCACCGACCCGGCCCTCGGCCGGTTCGCCGTCCGTCCGCTGAACCTGGCCACCGACGCCGAGCTGCTGCACGGCTGGGTCACCCACCCTAAGGCCGCCTTCTGGATGATGCAGGGCCTGACCGAGGCCGAGGTGGTCGCCGAGTACCGGAGGATCGCCGAACACCCTCACCACGACGCCTGCATCGGCACGGTCGAGGGCCGGCCGGCCTTCCTGGTCGAGCGCTACGACCCGGCCCGCGTCGAACTCGTCGGCCTCTACCCGCCGCAGCCGGGCGACATCGGCATGCACTTCCTCTGCGCCCCCACCGACACCCCCGTGCACGGCTTCACCCGTGCGGTGATCACCAGCGTCATGGCGTTCGTCCTGGACGATCCCGCCGTGCGACGCGTCGTGGTCGAACCCGATGTGCGCAACACCGCCGTGCACGCGCTCAACGCCGCCGTCGGCTTCCGGCCCGCCGGTCCGATCACCAAGCCCGAGAAGGAGGCACTGCTCAGCTTCTGCACCCGCGAGCAGTTCGCCGCCGCTACCCGAGGAGCACGCGCGTGAACCCCGTCGCCCATCTGAGGCCGGACACCTGGGCCACCGCGAACCGGCTGCTGGTCCGCAAGGCCCTCGCCGAGTTCGCCCACGAGCGGCTGCTGGCCCCTGAACCGCTGGGCACCGGTCACTACGCCGTGCACAGCGACGACCGGTCGGTGGAGTACCGCTTCACCGCCCGGCTGCTGGCCCTCGACCACTGGCAGATCCCCGCCGACTCGATCACCCGGCACCGGGACGGCCGCGAACTCCCCTTGGACGCCGTCGACTTCCTCTTGGAGCTGCGCACCACCCTGGGCCTGTCCGACCAGGTGCTGCCGGTCTACCTGGAGGAGATCAGCTCCACCCTGGCCGGCACCGCCTACAAGCTCGACAAGCCCGCGGTCACCGCTGCCGAGCTGGCCGGCGCCGACTTCCAGGCCATCGAGAGCGGCATGACCGAGGGGCACCCCGGCTTCGTGGCCAACAACGGCCGGATCGGCTTCGACGGTGAGGAGTACCACCGCTACGCACCCGAGGCGGGCCACCCCGTCCGGCTGATCTGGCTGGCCGCGCACCGCGCCCACTCGACCTTCACGGCCTGCACCGACACCGACTACGAGCAGCTGCTGGCCGGGGAGTTGGGACCGGACGAGCGCGCCCGTCTGGAGTCGGCCCTCACCGCGCGCGGCCTGGACGCGGCCGACTACCACCTGCTGCCGGTGCACCCCTGGCAGTGGTCCAACAGGCTCTCGGTGACCTTCGCCGGCGAACTCGCCGCCCAGCGCCTGGTCCTGCTCGGCGAGGGCACCGACGCCTACCTCCCGCAGCAGTCGATCCGGACCTTCTTCAACGCCGCCCACCCCGAACGGCACTACGTCAAGACCGCCGTCTCGGTGCTCAACATGGGCTTCATGCGCGGACTTTCGGCCGCCTACATGGAGGCCACCCCGGCCATCAACGACTGGCTGGCCGAACTGATCGCCGGTGACGAGGTGCTGCGCGGCACCGGCCTGTCGATCATCCGCGAGCACGCCGCGATCGGCTACCGGCACCGCCAGTACGAGGCCGCCACCGATCGCCACTCCCCCTACCGCAAGATGCTGGCCGCACTCTGGCGGGAGAGCCCGGTGCCCTCGCTCGCCCCCGGCGAACGGCTGGCCACCATGGCCGCCCTGCTGCACACCGACCGGGCGGGCCACTCGCTGGCCGCCGCACTGATCGAACGCTCGGGCCTGGCGCCCACCGTCTGGCTGCGCGGCTACCTGGACGCCTACCTCACCCCGCTGCTGCACAGCTTCTACGCCCACGACCTGGCCTTCATGCCGCACGGCGAGAACGTCATCCTGGTCCTCGACGAGGCCGGCACGGTCCGGCGGGCGATCTTCAAGGACATCGCCGAGGAGATCGTGGTGATGGACCCGACCGCCGAGCTGCCGCCCGAGGTCCAGCGGGTGCGCGCCGAAGTCCCGGAACACATGCGGCTGCTGTCCATCTTCACCGATGTCTTCGACTGCTTCTTCCGCTACCTGTCCGCCGCCCTGGACGAGGCGGGCACGCTCGACGAGGAGGACTTCTGGCGCACGGTGGCCGACTGCGTCACTGCCTACCAGCGGCAAGTGCCGCAGCTGGCCGACAAGTTCGCCCGCTTCGACCTGTTCGCCACCGGGTTCCCGCTCTCCTGCCTCAACCGCCTCCAGCTGCGCGACAACCAGCAGATGGTGGACCTGGCCGATCCCTCGGGGGCCCTCCAACTGGTCGGCGAACTGACCAACCCGATCGCCCCGTTCGCCCCCTCGGTACTCCCGGCGGCGCGCCCGGCACAGCCGCTGACGGTTCGGTGACGGCCCTTCAGCGCGAGCACACCGACGCGGCGGGGGCGGTCGCAGGCCCGCACCCCGCCCGTTGGCCGATCCTCGCCGTCGTCTGCCTGGTGCAGTTCGCCGTGGTGCTCGACAACACCGTGCTCGGCGTGGCGATCCCCTCCCTGGGCCGCGCGCTGGACGCCGACACCGCCGCCGTGCAGTGGATGGTCAACGCCTACTCGCTCGCCCAGGTGGGCCTGCTGCTGGCGGCCGGCGCGGCAGCCGACCGCTACGGGCGCCGCCGGCTGCTGCTCACCGGCCTCGCGCTCTTCGGCGCCGGTTCGCTGGCAGCCGCCCTCGCGCACTCCAGCGGGCAGCTGATCGCCGCCCGGGCCGGCATGGGGGTGGGCGGCGCACTGCTGGTCACCAGCACCCTGGCCGTGGTCATGCAGGTCTTCGACGCCACCGAGCGCTCCCGCGCGATCGGGGTGTGGGCCGCGGTGAGCGCGCTCGGCTTCGCGGCCGGACCGCCGATCGGCGGTCTGCTGCTGGCCCACTTCTGGTGGGGCGCGCTCTTCCTGGTGAATCTGCCGGTGGTGGCGATCGGTCTGGTGGCCGTCCGCTCGCTGGTGCCCGGGACACGCAACGGGGGCGAGGGCCGACCCGACCTGCCCGGTGCGGCGCTGTCCACCATCGCCGCGGCCTGCCTGGTCTACGCGATCACCACCGCTCCCGGCCACGCCTGGGCCTCGGCCGCCGTCCTGCTGCCGACCACCCTGGGCCTGGCGGCCCTCACCGGCTTCGTCCGCTGGGAGCGCCGGACCCGGCACCCGATGCTCGACCCCGTGCTCTTCCGCGACCGCCGGTTCGTCGGCGCCGTCACCGGAGTCCTGCTGATGACCTTCGGCAGCAGCGGCGGCCTCTTCCTGCTCACCCAGCAACTGCAGTTCGTCCGCGGCTACAGCGCCCTGGAGGCCGGCCTGCGGATGGCGCCGTTCGCGCTCGGCATCGTCCTGCTCAACTTCACCGGCGTCGCCGCCCGGCTGCTGGCCCGCCTCGGCCGCCCGCAGGCCATCGCGCTCGGCATGGGCCTGCTCGCGGCAGGATTCGGGGTCATCGCCTGCCGACCGGACGACGGCTACGGCACGCTGCTGCCGGGCCTGCTGCTGATGGGCGCCGGCTGCGCACTGGCCAACCCCGCCATCGCGGAGGCGGTGCTCAGCTCGATCCCACCGGAACGGGCGGGTGTCGGCGCCGGGATGGACGGGGCGATGGCCGAACTCGGCTCCAGCCTCGGCGTCGCCGTGCTGGGCGCCGTGCTCAGCACCCGGTTCACCGCGCTCACCGGAGCCGACTCCCTCCCGCGCGCCCTTGCCGAGGCGCCCACCGACTCGCTGCGCGCCGACACGCTGCACGCCTTCGGCCGGGCCGTCGAGGCCACCCAACTCATCGGCGCGGCAGCGGTCCTGGCCGGCGGACTGGTCACCGCCGCCCTCCTGCGCCGGGCCGCCCGACCCGGCACCTGAGCGAACGGCCGCAGGCCTGCCTGACGGAGCATCAGGCAGGCCTGCAGGTCGCTTTCTCCGCCGCGCCAGGGGTCAACTCTCTGACAGGTGACGGACAAAGAGGTCCGGTTGCCACCCTTGTGCGGCCGGTGGTCCAGTCCTTACGCTTTCGAGGCGCACCGAGGAACACGAACCGTCGCTGATCAGCGCCACCGGTCCCGTAGTCACCGCAAGAAACGGCTCGCAACCGCCAGTTCAGGTGCAACCCCCGCCTTCGCCGCGCCACCCGTGCCCACTGCCCCCATGGCGGCTCCGCCACGCCCGGATGGCAACGCGAACCCCCACACCCGTCGGAGGTCCCCGCGTGACGATCCACCGGCTCCGCGCGCTCGCCGCTCTGGCCGCGCTCACCCCTGCCCTGCTCACGGTCGCAGCGTCCACCGGCACCCCCGCCGCAGCCGCAGCGCCCACCCGGGCGTTCCCGCACCACAGCCACTACCTGCACGACGACCAGACCTGGGGCGGCTACGCCGTCACGGGCGGCACCTACACCTCGGTCAGCGGCAGCTGGACCGTCCCGACGCTCGACTGCGCGGACACCCCGGACAGTTCGGTCTCGCCCTGGATCGGCATCGACGGCTTCACCTCGCAGACCGTCGAGCAGATCGGCTTCGACCAGGACTGCAGCAACGGCGCCGCGGGCTACTACCCGTGGGTCGAGATGTACCCGGCGGACTCGATCTACTTCAACAAGCCTGTCCAGGCCGGGGACCAGATCACCGCCTCCGTCACGGTGAAGGGCACCTCGTTCACGCTCACCGAGAGCGACACCACGCAGCACTGGACCAAGACCTACCACGAGTCCGGCTCGTACCAGCTCTCCTCGGCCGAGGCGATCGTCGAGGACCTCGGCGACGGCGTCGGCCCCGTCGCCGACTTCGGGTCCATCGCGTTCAGCAACGTGACCGTCAACGGCTCCCCGCTGGCGAGCGCCGGCACCCTCAACTCGACCGACCTGTCCCGCGGCGACACCCCGCTGACCAGCAACTCCCAGCCCAGTGGGAGCGGTTACACCATCAACTGGCTGCAGTCCTGACCCAGGGCCTGTCCGGCGGATCCTGCCGGACAGGCCCCAGCACCGACTGCGAGCGACGCAACGGCCGGTGCCGGCCACGCCCCGCCGGGCGCGGCCGGCACCAACGAGCCGGGCGCCCGGCCCGTCCGTGCGTCACAGAACCACCGTCGGCGGCCCGAACCAGTGCTGCAGGGCCCCGTGCACCTGCTGGACGTTGGTGTCAAGCGGCGCCGAGGGCGTTCCCGCCCAGGCGGCGTGACCGTCCGGGCGGACGAGCACCGCGACCGCGTCCGGCAGGCCCGCCGGCTGCGCCGCCACCACCGTCACCCGGTCCGCCCACGGCTCGGCCGCCTCGCGCAGCGCGTCCGTTCCGGTACTCCCGTCCACCAGCAGTGCGCCGCCTGCGGTGCGGGCGAGCAGCGCTAGCAGGCTGCCCCGTTCCAGCGGGACGTCCGGCACCATCCTCCCCTCCCAGGGGTGGCCGGAGCCGTACTGAACCGGGTAGCGGGTGCCGACGCCGGTGATCTCCTCGGCCAGGTAGCCGGCCGTCTCCTGAGCCCGCGCCAGCTCGGCGAGCAGTTCGCGCACCGGTGCCAGCCGCTCGCCCTCCGCGGCGACCAGCATCTGCGCCCGGGTGTTGCGCAGCAGCCTGGCGCCTGCCGCGTGCCGCTCGGCGTGGTAGGTGTCCAGCAGGCTCTCGGGAGCCTGTCCGCGCACCACCAGGGCGAGCTTCCAGCCGAGGTTCATGGCATCGTCGATCGCCGCGTTGACGCCGATGGCCCCGGCCGGGGGATGGATGTGCGCGGCGTCGCCCGCCAGCAGCACCCGGCCGTCCCGCAGTCGTTCGGCCAGCCGCGCCGCGTTGCCGAACCGGGTGAGCCAGCGGGCTTCGGCGATCTCCACGTGCCGCCCCAGCGCCCGGTCCAGCACGTCCTGGAAGCCGGGCAGCGTCACCGGCTCGTCCCGGTCGTCCGGCGGCTGCGGGTCGTTGGTGATCAGCCGCACGTAGCCGGGCCGCGGGACGGCGAACACCGTGCCGTTCGCACCGGCCGTCACTCCGAACGCGATCGCCTGCGGGTCCGCCAGGACCACGTCCCCGAGCAGCGTGAAGCGGTCCGCGGGCGTGCCGGGGAAGCCGATGCCCGCCAGCTTGCGCACCGTGCTGCGGCCTCCGTCGCAGCCGACCAGCCGGCCCGGGCGCAGCAGCGTCCGCCCGTCCGGGGAGTCGACCTCGGCGCACACCCCGCCGTCGTCCTGGCGCAGTCCGGCCAGG
The DNA here is from genome assembly GCF_036226465.1 of Kitasatospora sp. NBC_01250. Taxonomy (NCBI): domain Bacteria; kingdom Bacillati; phylum Actinomycetota; class Actinomycetes; order Kitasatosporales; family Streptomycetaceae; genus Kitasatospora; species Kitasatospora sp. NBC_01250. Next base: position 547,473 of record NZ_CP108476.1, read on the forward strand.
CGGTGACCGCGCAGGATGCGCACGCCCAGCTCGACGGCCCGCTCGGCGAGGATCTCCGCCACCCTGGTCTGCGCGATCCCCAGCACGTAGGGGTGTCCGGTGCGCATGGCGGCCAGGTCGAGCTGGGCCGCCCCGACGAAGACGGTGCTCGGCACGGTGGGGCCCTCGGCCAGGAAGCGATCGGCGAGGCCGCGGCGGTCGAGCAGCTCCAGGCTGCGGGCGTTGAGGTTGAAACCACGGCAGTGGCCGGGCGGTGCGGGGTCGCGCTCCAGCACCACCGTGCGTACCTTGCGCAGCCCCAACTCGCAGGCCAGCATCAGCCCGGCGGGCCCGGCTCCCACCACCGCGACGTCCACCTGTGCCGGCGCGGACACCATGGCCTCAGGCATCGGGGGATGCCTCCGGCCACGCCAGGGTGCCCTCTTCGATCTCCTCGGCGGTGCGCAGCACCCACTCCGTCTCCGCCCGCAGCATCGCCTGGGCGTACTCCGCCTCGATCACGAACAGCCGTGGCGCCTTGTGCTCCTCCACCGCGGCCCGGTAGGCCTGCTCGCCCTCCGCGATCCGGGTCTGCAGGGCCGCCGCCCGCTCGCGCAGCGCCTGCGCGGCCCGCTGCCGCCCCAGTGCGCCCAGGTAGCTGACGGCGGACAGGAACCTGGGGTACTCCCGGGACGGCTCGCGGACGATCTCGTCCAGCCACTCGGTGAAGCACCGCTGCCCCTCACGGGTGTGCCGGTAGACGGTGCGCGCCGGTCGGCCGCCCACCTGCTCGGTGTCGGTCGCCTCGATCCACCCGTCCCGGGCCAGCGCCCGCACCGTGTCGTACAGCGACCCGGTGGTCAGCTTGAAGGCCCGGTCCAGCTGACGGTCCCGCAGTGCGGTCGCCATCGCGTGGGGGTGCATGGGCTGCTCCAGCAGCAGGCCCATCACGGCGAGGGCCAGCGGGTTGGCCGGTCGTTTGACGGTCATCTCACTCCAACGTCAGGCTCGGGGTCACCTTTACTCGGATCCTACTACTCGGATCCGAGCTTGCAGGGGCGCGCGCAAAATCGCTGTCGCGCTCCCGCAGCACGGTGATAGACATCCGGCGTGCAAAAGATCATCGAGTTCCCCGACCTGCTGCGACTGATCGACGAGCGATCGACCGCCTTCCGCGCCGCGATCGCCGCCGCGCCCGGCCTCGACGTGCAGGTGCCGACCTGCCCCGAGTGGACGCTGTTCGATCTGGTGCAGCACCTGGGCGGGGGACGTCGCTCCTGGGCCGACACCATCGCCGCCGGGCCCGACGCCGCCGGCCGGGTCAGGTCCGCCTCGCACGCCGCTCCGGTCGGGCCCCAGGAGCGCGAGGCGCTGCTGGCCTGGCTGGCCGCATCGACGCAGCAACTCGTGGACGCACTGTGGGAGGCCGGCCCGGAGCGCGGCTGCTGGACGTGGTGGGGCGGCTCGCAGTCGCCGCCGACCTGCGGTGCCGTCGCCCGGCACCAGCTCCAGGAGATCTCGGTGCACACCTACGACGCCCAGCTCACCGTGGGCGCCCCGCAGCCGCTGCCGGCCGAGGTGGCGCTCGACGGCGCCGAGGACTTCCTGTCCACCTGCTGCGCGACGCCGAGCGCCTGGCCGCACGAGCCCACAGCCTTCGACTTCCACGCCGCCGAGGGCCGCTCCTGGCGCCTGACGGTCGACGGTGACGGCGCACGCTACACCCGCATCCCCGCGCCCGGCAGCACGCCCGCCGCCGGCGAGACCCTCGAGCCGGCCGGCGCCTGCGTCCACGGCACGGCGAGCGAGCTGGTCCTGTTCATGTACGACCGCATCCCGCTGGACTCCCTGCGGGTCGAGGGAGACCGGGGCCTGATCGACCTGCTCCGCGCCTGGGAGCCGGCGGAGTAGACACACCGCTGCCGCCCCGAAGGTGCGCCGGTCCGGCCCGCGTCAGCCGGCGCACCGCTCCTGCGGGGTGCAGCAGGCAACGGTGTCGCACTCGGCGTCCGGTGCCACGGCGCTCTTGCCGAGGGTGTCGGCGTCGGCCTTGACCACGTAGACCTCCCAGGGCTCCCGGCCGGGACCGGTGACCCAGACCTTGTCCTGGAGCGCGTAGCAGCAGGAGGTGTCGTTCTCCGCGACGGTGGCCAGGCCGACGCCCTCCAGGCGGGTGGTGGCGGCGACGACCTGTTCGGTGGAGGCGACTTCGACGCCGAGGTGGTCCAGGCGGGTGTCCTCGCCGCTCGCCCCCTCGATGAGGACGAGCTTGAGCGGGGGCTCGGTGATGGCGAAGTTCGCGTAGCCGGGGCGCCGCTTGGCCGGCTCGGTGTTGAAGAGCTTGGCATAGAAGGCGATCGAGCCTTCGAGGTCGGCGACGCGCAGGGCGAGTTGGACACGGGACATGGTGGCCTCCAGGAGCCTGGGGTCTTGTATCGACAGTTGTCGATACAGCCACCTTGCGCCTCTGCTTTGACGGCTGTCAACATAGACGCATGTCGAAGTCGAAGTCAGAGCTGACTGTTCTCCGGCGGGACGACGCCGTGGCGTGCTGCTCGCCGATGGTCCGCGAGCCGCTGGGCGAGGAGGCGGCCGTCGACCTGGCCCGGATGTTCAAGGCGCTGTCGGACCCGGTCCGGCTGCGGCTGCTGTCGCTGATCGCCTCGCACGAGGGCGGCGAGGCGTGCGTCTGTGACCTGACCGGCCCGTTCGACGTCTCCCAGCCGACCATCTCGCACCACCTGAAGGTGCTGCGCGAGGCCGGCCTGGTCGACTCCGAGCGTCGCGGGACCTGGGTCTACTACTGGGTGCTGCCCGCGGCGCTGGCCCAGCTGTCCGCCCTGCTCCAGACTCCGGCCGGCACCGCCGCCGCGGCCGCGGGGAGCATCGGATGACGCAGACGGCATCGCTGGGGCGCCGGGCCGCCGTCGAGTGCGTCGGGACCGGCGCGCTGGTCGCGGTGGCGGTCGGCGCCGGCGTCCAGGCCACCGCGCTCTCCCGGGACGCCGGCGTGCAGTTGCTCGCCTGCTCCCTGGCCACGGTCTTCGGCCTGGGCGTGCTGCTCGCCCTGTTCGGCCCGATATCCGGCGCCCACCTCAACCCGGTCGTCACGCTGGCCGCCTGGTGGCACGGTCGCCGCGAAGGCGCGGGGCCGGGTGCACGTGAGGCCGCCGCCTACATCCCGGCGCAGGTCGCCGGTGCGATCGGCGGCGCGGTGCTGGCGAACGCGATGTTCGCGCAGCCGCTGGTGCGTTGGTCGACCCACGACCGGTCGGCCCCGCACCTGTGGCTGGGTGAGGCCGTGGCGACCGCGGGACTGGTCCTGCTGGCCTTCGGCCTGACCCGCACCGGCCGCGCGCACCTCGCCCCGGTCGCCGTCGCCTGCTACATCGGCGCGGCGTACTGGTTCACCTCCTCGACCAGCTTCGCCAACCCCGCCCTCACGATCGGCCGGGCCTTCACCGACACCGCCCCCGGGATCGCCCCCGCCTCCGTCCTGCCGTTCGTCGCCGCCCAGTTGGTGGGCCTGGTGGTGGGCGTCGCCCTGGCCGCCGTGCTGTTCGGCCGCGCCGCACCCGCCGCCGCACCCGCCGCTGCGCAGGACGCCGTCGTGCCGCACGCCGAGGACCAGCCCGCCGCCTCCGGCCACTGACCCCGCCCGCCCCGCGCTCCCTCGCTTCCCTCCCGGAGGAACCCGTTCATGAGCAGTGCTGCCGAGCCGTCCGTGGCGTCCGAGCTGTCCGTGGTGTCCGTACCGTCCGTGCTGTTCGTCTGCGTGCACAACGCGGGCCGCTCGCAGATGGCCGCCGCCTTCCTCACCCACCTCGGCCGGGACGGGGTCGAGGTGCGCTCGGCCGGTTCCGCCCCGGCGGACGCGGTGAACCCGGCCGTGGTCGAGGCGATGCGCGAGGTCGGCATCGACCTCTCGGCCGAGGTGCCCAAGGTGCTGACCGTCGAGGCGGTGCAGGCCTCCGACGTGGTGGTCACCATGGGCTGCGGGGACGCCTGCCCGTACTTCCCCGGCAAGCGCTACCTGGACTGGGCGTTGGAGGACCCGGCCGGCCAGGGCGTGGACGCCGTCCGCCCGATCCGCGACCGGATCGAGCAGCGCGTCCGCGCCCTGCTGACCGAGCTCGGCATCGAGGCCGCCGGGTGGGCACCGGCGCCGTGACCGTCTCGGCGATGCGCACCGAGCACGCCGAGCAGGTGCTGGCCCTCTACCAGCTGGGCATCGACAGCGGCGACTCAACCTTCGAGACCGCCGCGCCGTCCTGGGAGGCGTTCGATGCCGCCCGGCTTCCGGGGCACCGCCTGGTCGCCATCGACGGGGACGAGGCCGGGGACGGCCGTGGCGACGGCGACAAGCACGGCCGGGTGCTCGGTTGGGCCGCGGTGTCGCCGGTCTCCGACCGGTGCGCCTACGCCGGCGTGGTCGAGCACTCCGTCTACGTCCACCCCGGCGCCCGAGGCCGCGGCGTGGGCCTGGCCCTGCTGCGCGCACTGCTGGCCTCCACCGACGCCGCCGGGATCTGGACCGTGCAGTCCGGCATCTTCCCGGAGAACACCGCCAGCCTCGCCCTGCACGCCCGGGCCGGCTTCCGCGTGGTCGGCACCCGCGAGCGCCTGGGGCGCCACCACGGCCGCTGGCGCGACGTCGTCCTCGTCGAGCGCCGCAGCCCTGCGGTCGGCTGACGCCCACCGCACAACCGCACAGCCATACATCCGCACAACCGCGCAGCCACAAAGGCACTGGCCCGGCGGACTACCAGGGTGGGAGAATCACCCCATGACTGAGCGAAAGCCCGCAGGCCTCAGTTTCGAGTCCTGGATCGACCGGCAGATCCGCGAGGCGGAGGAGCGCGGCGAGTTCGCCGAGCTGCCCGGCCTGGGAAAGCCGCTGCCCGGTGCGAACGTGCCCTACGACGAGATGTGGTGGCTCAAACAGAAGATGGTCCAGGAGGGCCACGGGGCGATCCTGCAGCCGACCCTCGCGCTGCGCAAGGAGATCGAGGACACCCTGGCCGAGGCCGCGAGAGCCGCGGCCGAGTCGCGCGTGCGTGAACTCCTGGAGCCGGTGAACGAGAAGATCGCCGCCAACCTGCGCATGCCGCCGCCCGGCCCACCGCTCGGCTACACACCGATCGACATCGACGCGTTCGTGTCCCAGTGGCGGCAGGCCCGCAGCAGCGGGGACGGCGCCCGGTCGCAGCACGCGGCAGCGGCGGGCTCCCCGCACGGGGTCCGGCCCGCGCCGGGCAGCGGCAGCCGGTGGCGGCTGCGCCTCCCCCGTCTACGGCGCCACGACTGACCCAGCACGACGGACGCAGCACACGAGCGCGGCCCTGGGCGCCGGAGAGGCGGAGAGGGGGAGGAGCATCAGAGCGGGCGTGTGCCCGGTCAGGGCACCGATGCGATGTCGAACCTCGTTCCTTCGAGGCCCAGTTGAGCCCTCGGGAGCACGGCAGCCCTGGGAGCGGCAGGGACTGCTGCGCAGGGTGGCTTTGACGGGTACCGTCGAGCGCATGACTGAACCGAGCGACTGGACCTACGTGGTGACCGACATCGAGGTGGACGGCCCGTGGGCCGGCCCGAACTCGATGCGGTCCTTCGCCTCCGTTGCCACGACCACGGACGGACGGACCTTCGGCGAGTTCGAGGCCGTCCTCGAACCACTTCCCGGGTCGGCACCGAACCCGCACACCAAGGAGTGGTTCGATTCCGAGCCCGGCGCATGGGAGGCCGCGACGACCGATCCGGAGCCCGTCGTCTCCGTGATGAGCAGGTACGTCGGGTGGATCCAGTCATTGCCCGGCCAACGGGCCTTCGCCGCAGCACCGTTGTCCTTCGACGGAACCTGGATCGACTACTACCTGCGCCGGTTCACCCCGTACGGACTGCACCAGGGCCCCTACGAGCAGGACCTCCTCTTTCACGGCCCGGCGCTCTGCCTGCGCTCGTACACGGCGGCCCTGACCGGCCGGCCGGCCGCCGACCTCCCGGCACCGGCGCTGCCCCCGCACTGGCTCGGCGATGTGCAGCACACCCACCGGGCGATCGACGACGCGCGCGGCTTCGCCAACCTGCTGCACTTCCTCGCCCGGAACGCCGGGACACCGGCCATCACCTTCGATGCCCCGCAGTCCGGCTGAGGGTTCTGGCCGGATCAATTCAGAGGTCGACAGGGTGCGGGTGTTGGCAGGATAGGGGCATGTCGATGGATCCCTTGGTGGTCAGGGCCCGCGGGCTGTGGGAGGAACTGGCGTCGGTGCCGGTGTCGTTCGGGTCGGCGGGCGGGGTGAGCGTGGGTGTCTCGCCGACGTCGCGGATCTGCCCGGCCGGTTGGGTCGGCGTGGTGTCGGTGGGAGGGTCGGCGATCGTGACCGCGCCCGGCGAGGGGGCGGCCGCGCTGGTGCGGGAGGCTCTGGCGATGCTGCCGGTGGCGGCGGTCACGCAGGCCGAGGCGGTGCGTGGGGTGCTGCCGGTGGCGCGGGTGCTCGGGCCGGCGGCGTTGGCCTATGTGTCCGAGGACCGGTTCCGTCCCGCCCCGTCAGGCTCCCTGACGGTGGAGCAGCTCCCGGGCGAGCACCGGGAGCTGCGCGGCCTGGAGGAGCGGGCGGGCGAGGAGGACAGCCGCGAGGCCGGACTGTGGGAGATCACCTCGCCCGCGTTCGTGGTGCGTGACGCCGGCGAGGTGGTCGCCGCGGCCGGCTACCGGTCGTGGCCGAGCCGGACCGCGCACATCAGCGTGCTGACGGCACCCGCGTGGCGCGGGCGCGGGCTGGCCCGGGTGACGGGCTCGGCGGCGGCCGCACACGCGCTCGCGGCCGGCCTGCTGCCGCAGTGGCGGGCCCGGGTTCCGGCGTCGCGGCGGGTTGCGGTCGCCCTGGGCTTCGAGGAGGTGGGGGCGCAGCTCAGCATCGAGCTGCGGTAGCCGGGCGAGGGTGACGCCCGCCTACCTTCCTGCGGACCGTGGGTGCAGCGCTGGTGCCCGAGCGCCTGGGACCGGCGCAGCACCCGTCAGGCGAATCCGCTGCTGACCCAGGCGGCGACCGAGCCGTCGGATCCGACGACGAGGTACGCGGCGAGGCCGCCGCCCCAGAGATCGGCGAACTCGACGCGGTTGGCCGAGCCGACGCCGGAGGCGGCCGTGCCCTGCTGGCCCCAGGACCAGCCGCTCTGTGCCGTCCCGCCGCCGTTCTTCCAGGCCTGCACCGAGGTGTCCGGGTTGACGACCAGGTAGTCGGCCCGGTCGCTTCCGTAGAGCGGTGCGAGGCGGATCTGGCTGCCGGGGGCGCCGACGCCGCTGGCGATCTGGCCGTACGGGATCCAGACGATGTTCCCGCTGGGGTTGGTTCCGGCGTTGATGTAGTCGGTGATCGCGCCAGTGACGGGGTCGAGGATGAGGTAGTCCGCGCGTCCGCTGCCCCAGACGTCGGCGAAGCGGACCTCGCTGCCGGGTGCGGCGCCCGTGGCGATCTCACCCTTGGGGATCCACACGATGCCGCCCTTGCCGTCCGGTCCGCCGTTCATCCATGCGGTGACCGCGCCGTTGGCCGGGTCGACGGCGAGGTAGTCCGCCCGGCCGGTGCCGAAGACCGACGCGAGGACGATGTCGCTGCCGGGGGCGCCGACGCCGGTGGCCACGGTGGTGGGGCCGCTCCAGGACGGGGCTCCCGAGGGCACCCCGGTGTTGGCCCAGGCCTGCACGGAGCCGTCGGAGTTGACCTTGAGGTAGTCCGCACGGCCGGTGCCGTAGAGGTTGGCGAACTGGATCTGGGAGGCGACGCCGTCGACGACCGCGCCCTGCGGCGCCCACCACCAGCCGCCGTTGAGCGACCCGTTGCTCATCCAAGCCTGCACCGTGCCGTCGGCGGGGTCGACGTCCAGGTAGTCGGCCCGACCGGTGGCCGTCACCGGGGCGAACTGGATGTCCGTGCCGGGGCTGCCGACTCCAGTGGCGACCGTTCCAACCTGGTTCCAGGTGACGCCCGAGGGGCCGGTCCCGGCGTTGAACCAGGCTTGCACCGAGCCGTTGGCGGGGTTGACGTCGAGGTAGTCGGCCCGGCCGTCACCGGTCAGATCCGCGAACTGGATCCGGCTGCCCGGGTCGCCGACGCCGGTGGCGACGGTGCCCTGCGGGGGCCAGACCCAGCCGTTGCCGCTGTCACCGCCGTTCTGCCACTCCTGCACCGACCCGTCGGAGTTGACCACCAGGTAGTCCGCCTTGCCGTCGCCGTTGAGGTCGGCGAACACGACGCGGCTGGTGCTCGGCGGTCCGACGCCCACGGCGACACCGGGCACCGACGTCCAGCTGTAGTGGCCGGAGGTGCCCGGGCCGTTGTTCTGCCACATGTCGACCTCGCCGGTGACCGGGTTGACGTCGAGGTAGTCGGCCCGGCCGTCACCGGTCAGATCCGCGAACTGGATCCGGCTGCCCGGGTCGCCGTGGCCGACGCCCTCCGCGGCACCGGCGATCTCGCCGAGGAACTTCCAGGCGATGTTTCCCGACGGGCTCCAGCCTTCGTTCAGCCAGGCGTCCACGCTGCCGTCGGCGTTGATCTGCAGGTAGTCGGCCCGGCCGTCGCCGTCGAGGTCGGCGAACTGGACGTGCGCCCCGGCCGGCAGCGGTTTGGCGCCGGGCTGGTCGGAGGCCGCGCCCACACCCCAGTCCCCGGCGACCTGGCCCCGGGAGCCCCAGAGCGGTTGGCCGCACACGGCGCCGTTCGCGGACGGTGCGGGCTGGAACCAGTGGTGGCCGATGTCCGCCGCGGCGATGGCCTGGTTCCAGTCGACGGCCATCTTGGCGTAGCCGGTGTCGTTGGGGTGCAGGCCGTCGGCGAGGTCGGACAGCCGCACCGCGCCCTGGTCGACCCAGCCGATGCGCTCACCGGCGCCCTGCTGCTGGGCCACCCACGCGGACACCTGGGTGTTGAACGCCGCCATGTTGGCCGCGACGGTCGGGTCGGGTGTGGGGATCAGCGCGGAGACCAGGACGGTGGTCGTGGGATCGTCGGCCAGGATGCTGTCGACGAGGTTCTCCAGGGCGGCGGCGGCCGTGGCCGGGGCACCGCCGCGGTTGATGTCGTTGGTGCCGATGTCCAGCAGGACGACGTTCGGCTGGAAGGCCGTGACGGTGCAGTGCTCGATGCCCGCGAGCTGGGATATCGTCCAGCCGCTGAGGCCCTCGTTGGCGAACTGCGCGCACCCGCTGCCCGCTTCGAGCGCACCGGTGAACTGGTAGGAGTCCCCCACCGTGCTCAGATCGTTCTCGAGGTCGCACCGGTAGCTCGAACCGGTCGAGCTCTGGACGCCGTAGGTGATCGAGTCGCCGAAAGCCAGTGGCCGCAGCGGGATCCCGACCTGCGGCGCGCGGCCGTAGGCCTGCTGGAAGGCCTGGGCCAGGGACTTCCAGGCGCCGGCGCCGGTCTGGCCGACGAACGCGCCGATCCCGGTGCTGAGCGTCTGCGCTCTGCTCGGGAGCATGCCGAACCACTTCGCGGCGCCCGCGAGCCCGCCGCCGGCGCTCTGACCGGACGTCGTGAGGATCCCGGCGAGGTCGGCCGAGGCCCACCCGAGGAAGCCGCCGACCGCGGTCGCACCGGTCGCACCGGTCGCGGCGATCAGGCCGGCCCCGATGATCTTCGCCCAGTCGTCGCCGGAACCCAGGTCCCCGTTGACGAGGGCCGCGTCGAGGACCGACCAGCTGAAACCCTGGACGAAGGCGAAGACCGGGCCGCAGTCGGTGAGCGCGGCCGGGGAGCCCGGAGCGAACGCCAGCGTGCAGAGCGCGCCCGCGGCGAAGCCGGTGAGGGTCGCGACGGTCCCCGCGACGGTGTCCGCGGTCCAGCCGGGGACCTCGGCGTTCGCCTGCACGTCCGCGGCGGGTATGTCGGCCGTCAGGTCGCTGGTGGCGGTCGCGCCGGAGCCGGTGGAGGCCACCGTCATGCTGCCGCCGGTGAAGCCGGGCCAGCCGGCGACGGGATCGACGGCGCCCGCCGGGACGAAGTACTTCTCGTACGTGGCACCGTAGTTCTTGATGTCGGTGCTCAACGGGGCGGTGCCGTACTGGCTGTTGATCCCGTTGACGAAGGTCTGCAGGACGGCCGGGTCGAGGTCGGGCACGCCGACGCTGAGACTGAGGTCGCCGCCCGGTTCCGGGAACGCCCACTTCTCTGCGGTGCCGGTGGCGTTGCAGTCCCACAGCACCTGGGCCGTGCCGTCGGCGGTGGCGGCGTTCGGGTCGTCGAGGCACCGGCCGGAGGCCGGGTTGCGCAGCTCGGCACCGTCCTGCTCCCACTGCTGGCCCGCGCTGCCGTCGCAGGCCGCGACCACCAGCGCGGTGCCGTCCGTGGTGCCGCCGCCGGCTGCGGCCAGGCACTCCCCGTTGACCAGGACCGTGCCGTCGTCCTGGATCTGCACGTTCTGCGCGGCCGATCCGGCGCAGTCGTCCAGCACGACCGCCGTGCCGTTGGCCGTGGAACCTCCGGCGTCCTCAAGGCACTTGCCCGCCGACGCGGATGCGATGTGGCCGGTGGCGGTCGTGGTGACGGCCTGCGCGGGCGACGGCGTCAGCGCGGTCAGTCCGGCGACGGCCAGGGAGAGTGCCACCCCGAGGGAGACGAGACGGGGGAAGGCATGCGGAATCGAGCTTCGGCGCTTCATTGAGGTCCCTCTCGGTCCGCGGCGCGCAGCCGCTGCCCGTGGTTCGGCCGTCGAGCCCGCGGGTGGTCCTGGACTCCGGCCCGAGGTCCTCGAGTTCGGGAGACGAACAGCTGAACCTCGCCCAAGGGTTATACCGAGCAGACAGCCCGTTCGAACCGCTCGGACAGCACCAAAAACAGGCCGATTCACGCCCGTTCCGCGCGGCCCGCCGCGCTGCCGCCAGGCCGGGTCGGGCCTGCCCGCCCTCTCCCCTCCCGGCGCCGGGCGGTGACGGTGCGCCACACCGGTGGGGCGGCAGCGTGCGAGCACCGCGATCCGGCTGCTGCCGACCCCACCCCCCTGCCGGGCCCTGCCTGCTGACCTGGCATGATGCGCTGGCGCAGACGCGGCGCGGAGGTCCGCGGGGCGGGACGACGGGGTGTGGGGATGACCAGGCGCGGTGGCGGAGCGAGGGCGGGCAAGGCGGCCCGGGCCGGCGGAGCGGCCGGACCCGGCCACGACCGGACCAAGTCCCGGGCGACGGCGAGCCGCTCACCGCGGCCCGGCAGCCGCCCGCCGCAGCCCGGCCGGCCGCGGGCCGAGCGCAGCCGCCCTGGCACCGCGGCCTTCCGCTTCCTCGTAGGGCTGATGATGATCGGCGTGGGCGTGCAGGGCGGCCTGGCCGCGGCGGACACCATCGGATACGCGGCACGGGCGGCCGGGACCCCGGGGCTGCTCACCGTCACCTTCTGCCTCGACCACACCACCACGAGCAGCCGCGGCAGCCGGAGCCACACCACCACCTGCGACGGCGTCTTCCGCTCGGACGACGGCCGGACCACCGGCACCGCCTCCTTCGAGCACTCCAGGCGGCCGCCGGGCAGCACCATCCCGGTGCAGTACCACGGTGGTGATGTCTCCTCCGTCGGAGTGGTCCCGGTGGCAGGACGCCTGTGCGGGCTCGCGGCGGCACTGCTGGCCGTCCTGGGCGGCGCGGCCGTGCTGCTCTCGGGCACCACCGCCGCCTCGCCCCGGCTCGGGCAGCGGCTCGACCGGGCGTGGTGGGTGCGACGGGTGCGACGGGTGGCCACAGTCGCGGCGCTGGGCCTCGCTGCGGTGCTCGTGCTCAGCGGGGTGGCGGCCCTCGCCGCGTCGGCCGTGGGCGGCTCCTGACCGCGGCGGCTCCGGGCGGCCCGGCCCGGCGGGTACACCGGCGGGCACACCGGCGGTCGACGCCTGGGCAGGCCGACGCGGGGGCACTGTGACGCAGCTCACGCCGCAGACAGAACCTGCAGGCCGCAGCGGCCGTCTGGCTGGTGTGAGATCACGCAGGAAAGCACTGGATGAGCTGGACGAGGAACACCTCCTCCGGCTGGTCGCCCGCGGTGACCGCGCGGCGTTCGACGAGTTGTACCGGCGCACCTCGCCGTGGCTGGCGGTGCGGCTGCGCCGGCGCTGCGCGGACGAGCAGATCGTCGCCGAGGTCATGCAGGAGACCTTTCTCGCGGTGTGGCGCGCGGCCGGGGCGTTCGCCGGAAGCGCCGTCGGCGGCACGGCCGTCGGGTGGCTGTGGACGATCGCGGCGCGCCGCCTGGTCGACGCGTTCCGGCGGCGCGCCCACCACGCCGAACCACCGCCCGCCGCCGCCGAGCGGGCAGCCGTGCCCGCGGCCGAGGAGGAGGCGCTCGCCGCGACGGTGGGCGGCGAGGTGGGCGACGCCCTGCGGCAGCTGGCGCCGGAACTGCAGCAGGTACTGCAGGCCATGGTCCTCGACGGGCTGTCCGTCCGGGAGACCGCCGTCCTGCTGAGACTGCCCGAGGGCACGGTCAAGACCCGTGCCCGCCGGGCCCGGATCGCGATGCGGAAGGCACTGACATGAGTGGGGAACACGCCTCGACGCGGTTGATCGAGGACTACGCGCGCGGTGACATGCAGTTGGACGCGGACCGGGTGTGGGCGTTGGAGGCCCATCTGGAGACGTGCGCGCCCTGCCGCAGCCGACTGGCGACGTGTGTGGCCGACGAGGCGCCCGGTGTCGCCGCGCTGGTCCACACCGTCCGGGCCGGTCTGGAGCCGCTCCTGGACGCGGCCGTCCAGGCGCCCGCACGGCGCAGGCGCCCGCGCTGGGTGTCGGCCTGGCTGACACCGGCCGGCGCTCCGTGGCTCGCCATGACCGTCGCCGTCGGCCTGCTGGCGCTGCTGCTGGGCGCGCTCATGCCGTCGGTGGCCTTCGACGGCTCCTCGCTGATGACGCTGGTCGCACCCGTGCTGCCGCTGTGCGCGGTGGCCGCCTCGTGGTCGCGAGCCATGGACCCGGCGTACGAACTGACCGCCTCGACCGCCCGGGCCGGCCTGCCGCTGCTGCTGCGACGCACCGCCGCGGTCCTCGTGGTGGTCCTGCCCGGGCTCCTGCTGGAGGGCTGGCTGACCGGGGCCATGACGGCCGCCCAGTGGCTGCTGCCCTCGCTGGCCTTCACCTCCACCGCGCTGGCGCTGGGCAGCGTCATCGGCGTGACCCGCGCCGCCACCGCGGTGGTGGCCCTGTGGGGTGTCGCCGTCGCCACCCCCGCCCTCGCCAGCAGCCGAGCCCCCCTCGCCCTGCTGTCGGACCACCTGCCCCTGTGGGGACTGCTCCTGGCGCTCGGCTGCGGCGCCGTGATCGCCCGCAGGCACGCGTACTCGGCGCTGTGAAAGCATCCCCGACCCTCGAAAGGGAGCACCCCATGACACCCGCGACAAGCACGGCCCCGGCCGACATCGCGCCGCAGACCTACGCCTGGGAGATCCAGGCCACCGGCCTGAAGGTACGCGCCGGGAAGAAGCTGGCCGTCGACGGACTCGACCTCTCGCTCGGCACCGGCACCCACGGCCTGCTGGGGCCCAACGGAGCCGGCAAGACCACCCTGATCCGGGCCCTGTCCACCGTGCTGCGCCCCGCCGAGGGCGAACTGCAGCTGCTGGGCACCCGGGTGGACGCGACGGTCGACCTGCGGTCCGTGCGCCGCCGGATCGGCTACCTGCCCCAGGAGTTCGGCTACTACACGCGCTTCACGGTGCGCGAGTTCGTCGAGTACATGGCCTGGCTGAAGGAGGTCCCGCAGGCGGAGATCCCCGCCGCCGTCCAGCGCGCGGTGGAGCGGGTGGGCCTGGCCGACCAGGCCGACCAGCGGATGAAGACCCTCTCCGGCGGCATGGTGCGCCGCGCCGGCATCGCCCAGGCCATCGTCAACGACCCCACCGTGCTGCTGCTGGACGAGCCGACCGTCGGCCTGGACCCGACGCAGCGGCTGCGCTTTCGCGAACTGCTGCACCAACTGGGCCGCGACGCCTGCGTGGTGGTCTCCACCCACCTGGTCGAGGACGTCGCCGCCGCCTGCACCGACGTGGTCCTCTTCGACCAGGGCCGCCTCGTCTTCCAGGGCACCCCCGCGGATCTGGCCGCGGCGGGCACCGCCGAGCACCCGGGCGACAGCCCGCTGGAGCGCGGCTACTCGGCGCTGCTGCAGAACTCCGAGCCGCAGCGGGGTACCTGGTGAACGGGCGGGTGCTGCGCACCGAACTGAGGCGCTCCATCGCCCCCTGGGCCGGCGCGGTCGTGCTGGCCGGCAGCCTGGCGATCTTCTTCCTGATCGACGGGATCTGGTGGCACGGCACGGACGGCTGGACGGCCCAGTGGACCTCGATGGCGATGTGGACCCGGTACTGGCTGGCCCTCTGGTGGCCGCTGGTGGTGGGCATGGGGGCGGTGTACGGGCTGCGCGACTCCCGCGCGCGGATGACCGAGCTGCTGGCGACCACACCACGCCCGGCCTGGCGCCGGGCCGCGCTGCCCGCCGGCGCGATGGCGCTCGTCCTGGCCGCGGGCTTCGGGCTGCTCGTCCTGGTGGGCGGAGTCCAGGTGGCCTTCGGTGCCACCAGCTACCTGCCCCTGGGGTGGCTGCCGATCTCGCTGGTCGCGGCACTGGCCCTGGTCGCGGGGGCCGTGTTCGGCATGGGCGTCGCACGGGCCCTGCCGTCCGCGCTCACCCCGCCGGCCCTGCTGGTGCTCTTCCTCCTGCTGACGAGCCTGCTCCTGCGGCAGAACACGGACGGGGAGCTGCCCTCGGGCCTCGCGCCGAACCGGCTCGCCCAACTGGCGCCCGCCACCGTGGAGCCGCGGGAGATGCTGCTGACCCTGTCCGCCGCCGAGCACCTGGGCCAGACGCTCTGGCTGCTCGGCCTGCTCGCCACCGGCTTCGCCCTGCTGGCCGCCACCACGCGCCGCGCCCGGCTGCTCGCGGTGGCTCCCGTGCTGGCCGGCGCGGCCCTGGCCCTGCTGATCCTCCCGGCCGACCCGCGCGACACCTACGTCGTCGACAAGGCCGCCGCGGCCCTGGTCTGCGACGGCCCGGTCTGCGTCACCGAGGCGAACCGCTCGCACCTGCCCGCACTCGCGCCGCGCGGCAAGGAGGCGCTGCGGGTGCTGCACGACGCCCTGGGCGACCAGGCGCCGGCCTCGGTGCGGGAGGACACCAGGCTGCACGCGCTCGGCGACCAACGCCAACTCTCCGCCGACGCGGTGCTGGTCGACTTCGACGAGCACCTGTTCGCCGGTACGACCGGCACGGCGCTGACCCGCGCACTCGTCGCGCAGGGCCTGGCCCCGAGCTGCTTCGGGCACAACTCCCGGGAGAGCGGCCCGCTCCAGGACGTCGCCCTGCAGAGCATCGTCGCGAGCTGGGCCCTCGGCGATCCGCACCTCGAACCGCTGGAGCAGAAGGCCACCGACCGCTACTCGCTCGACATCTGGGCGCAGGCCGACACCGCCTGGCAGAAGCTGACCGCGCTGTCACCGGCCGACCAGCGCTCGCGGATCGCCGAGGTGCACGCCTCGGCCCTCTCCTGCGCGAAGGACGACCAGCTCCAGGCCCTGGCAGGGGGCGCGTCATGATGAAGTGGCTGATGCTGTACGCGCGTTCACGGCAGGTGCCGGTCTGGGCCGCCGCGGTGGCGCTCACCACGCTGGCAGCGTGTGTCTTCGAGCAGGGCGGCAGGGAGCCGATGGACCTGGGGATCGCGACCCTGATCCTCACCACCAACGTGACGGCCGCTTCCGTCGGGCTCGGTGGGCAGGACCTCGCACTCGACCGGACGGCCGCGATCCGGTGGGCGCCCCGCCGCACGGCGCACGTGCTGCTGCTCGGCGCGGTCGCCGCCGTGGCGCTGCTGGCGGTGCAGGTGACGGGGCCGGCGCTCCCCCCTGCCGCCGTCGTGCTCCGGGACAGCGCCGGCCTGGCCGGCCTGGCCGCACTCGGGGCCGCGGTGGTCGGGGCGGCGCACGCGTGGACCCTGCCGACCGGCTGGCTCGCGCTCTCCTTCTTCACCCCGCCGCTGAGCGGCGACGCGGGAAAGGCGTGCCACTGGATGCTCGAACCCGCCGGCACGCCACCGGCGACCTGGACCGCGTGCGTGCTGCTGGCGACCGGCACCGTGCTGTACGCCCTCACCGGCTCCAGGCGCTGACGGCCGCACCCCGCTCCGGGGCCGGGCGCCACCAGCGCCCGGACCAGGAGGCCGATCTGACGGACCCGCAGCGCTGGGTCGTCGACTTCGGCCAGGAGCAGACCACCATCGCCAGCTACAAGAACCTCGACGAGGTCCTCCAGGGCAACGGAGTCGACACCCCCGTGACGCTGGTCCCGGCGAACAAGGCGCCCAACCAGATCTGGTCCCTGTACGACAAGTGATCCACCCGTGACACCCCACCCCGGGCGGCCCCACGCCGCCCGGGGTCTTCGCGCGCCCGGGCGCCGACGACGCGGGCCTGCCCCGGTCCCGGCCGCTGTCCCCCCGGATGTCGTGCGATCGGTGGACTGTCCCAGGCGGCTGCCGACGGTGCAATGGAGAAGACCGGCCCCGGGCTCGGCCGGCAGACCGGAAAGGAACCCCTGCTCATGGCATCCACCACCGTTGCCCGCTACCTCCTCGGGCGCCTGAACGAACTGGGCATCGACCATGTCTTCGGTGTACCGGGTGATTTCAACCTGGGCTTCCTGGACGACGTAGCGGCGGACGACACGATCACCTGGGTCGGGGCCTGCAACGAGCTCAACGCCGGATACGCCGCCGACGGCTACGCCCGGGTGCGCGGCGCGGGAGCCGTGGTCACCACCTTCGGCGTCGGGGAGCTGTCGGCGATCAACGCCGTGGCGGGCAGCTACGCCGAATCCGTGCCCGTGGTCGCGATCACCGGCATGCCCGCCACCGATGTCGCAGCCGCCGGCGCGGTGCTGCACCACACCCTCGGTGACGGCGACTACCAGCACTTCTCCCGGATGTTCGCCGAGATCACCGTGGCCCGCACCACGCTCTGTGCCCACAACGCCGCCGCCGAGATCGACCGCGTCCTCGGCCGGCTGCTGCGGCACAGGCGGCCCGTCCACATCAACCTGCCCACGGACGTGGTCACGGCCCCCTGCCCGCCACCCACCGCCCCGCTGACCGCCACCGAGGACCCCGGCACGGATCCCGTGATCCTGAAGGCCTTCGTCGCACACTGCGCGCGTCTGCTCGCACCGGCCCGCACGGTCACCGTGCTCACCGGCCACCACATCGACCGCCACCACCTGCACGACACCCTCGCCGACCTCGTCGAAGCGGGCGGCAGCGGCATCCGGACGGCGGCCTTCTGTCTGGGCAAGGGCACCCTCGACGAGACCAGCCCGGCCTTCGCCGGCATCTACACCGGCGCCCTGAGCAGCGAGAGCACCCGCCGGGCGGTGGAGGAGGCCGACTGCCTGATCCTGGCCGGTGCCGAGCTCACCGACCTCGACACCGGCGGCTTCAGCCACCACCTGGACGCGACGCCCACCATCACCCTCCACCCCGACCACGCGATCGTCGGCCCCACGCGCTACGACACCCTCGGCCTCGCCCCGGCGCTGGAGGCCCTGGCAGGCCTCCTGCGCGAGCAGCCCTCGCTGCGCCCCGAACCGCGCCCCGAACCCGGCGAAGCCGCCCCCGCCCCGACCGCGGCAGGCACCGACCGCCTCACCCAGGAAGAGCTGTGGGACCGCCTCGCCAGCCGTCTGGAGCCCGGCGACATCCTCGTCTCCGACCTCGGCACTGCTTCCTTCGGCGCCCAGGAACTGCGCCTGCCCGCCGGGGCGCGGTTCATCTGCCAGTCCCTGTGGTGCTCGATCGGCTACGCGCTCCCGGCCGCCCTGGGGGCCCAACTCGCCGCGCCCGACCGCCGTTGCCTGCTCGTCATCGGCGACGGCGCCCTCCAGCTGACCGCCCAGGCCATCGGCACCGCAGCCCGCTACGGGGCCGCCCCCGTGATCGTGGTCCTGAACAACGACGGCTACACCGTGGAGCGCGCCATCCACGGTGCCACGGCCCGCTACAACGACGTCGCCGCCTGGAACTACACCGCCCTCCCCGCCGCCTTCGGGGCCGGCGACCACGCCCTGACCGAACGGGCCACCACCGGAGACGAGTTGAGCACCGCGCTCAGCCGGGCGGCCGCCGCGCACCGGGCAGGCCGCGTTGCCCTCGTCGAAGCCGTCCTCGACCGCGAGGACACCCCGCAGCTCCTCGACGCCGTGTGCCGGCGCCTGACCTCCCAGAACGCCTACTGAGCACCAGGGCCACCGGAATCGAGGAAACCTCATGAAGATCGCACGCTGCACCGACGGAACCGCCACCTTCTGGCCGTGATCCACCCCGGGGACGACACCGCCCGCCCGCTCATGGGCACGTTCGCCGACTGGGCCCCCGCCCTGACCGCCGACCCCACCAGCACCCCGCCCTGGAACGGCGCCCGGCGTCCCCTGAACGGTCTGCGCCTCCTCGCCCCGGTCGAACCGACCAC
This sequence comes from Kitasatospora sp. NBC_01250, assembly GCF_036226465.1. Taxonomy (NCBI): domain Bacteria; kingdom Bacillati; phylum Actinomycetota; class Actinomycetes; order Kitasatosporales; family Streptomycetaceae; genus Kitasatospora; species Kitasatospora sp. NBC_01250. The sequence continues at coordinate 565,945 of NZ_CP108476.1, forward strand.
GAAGATCGTCTGCGCGGGAGCCACCTACGCGTCCCACCTCCTACGGCTCGGGCTGAAGGTGCCGGACGAGCCCACCGCCTTCCTCAAGCCCTACCAGGCGATGATCGGTCCCGGCGAGGACATCGCCTACCCCGCCGTGACCAACGCGCTGGACTACGAGGCCGAACTCGTCGCCGTCGTCGGCTCCACCCGCATCGCGGATCCCCGCGACCCGCTGCGCGACGTCCTCGGGTACACCGTGGGCAACGACGTCTCCGCCCGTGACCTCCAGTTCGGCGGCGCCTTGGGCGGAATCGACCTGTTCTCCGGCAAGGTCCTCGACCGCACCACCGCCGTCGGACCGTGGATCGTCACCCGCGACGAATTCGGCGACACCCATCCCGACCTCGCCATCACCCTCACGGTGGACGGTGAAGAGCGCCAGCGCGACCGCACGTCGAGCATGATCTGGGGCACCGGCGACCTCCTCACCTACGCCGACGCACGCACCAGCCTGCACAGCGGCGACCTCTTCTTCACCGGCACCACGGCCGGGGTCGGTCATGAGACCGGCGCCTACCTCCAGCCCGGGCAGCAGGTGACGGTGACCGTCGAGGGCATCGGCACCCTCACCAACACCGTCGGCCCCCGACCCGCCACCGCGGACCGGCACGCGGGCGGCAAGGCAGGCGGCTGACTCTGCCCCTGTCGAGCGGAGAAGGCAGGATTCGAACCTGCGTGGGCCTGAGCCCGACCGGGACCAGCGCCCCGGTCCCCGATCAACCACTCCGGGCACCTCTCCCCCAGGGTCCGGCCCACCGATTCGCTGCGGCCCGTTCCCTGTTGAGAACAACGATGCACCCTCGCCCTGACCCGGTGCTGACGCCCGCCTGACGTTCAACGCCGGACGAGGGCCTCCCACTCCTCCCGGGTCGGACCGTCGTACCGTGGCACGAAGTCCGGGTGGGCGGCCAGCCAGGCGGTGACGTGGCGGTCCACCTCGTCGGTGCCGTAGGCCTCCTCGGCGGTCTGCAGGAGGTGGCGCACCTTCGCCCGGGCCCGCATGACGACGGGGTCCTCGAAGGCGCAGGCGGCCACGGCGGCGGCCCGTCGCTCCGGGACGGGTGAACTCTCGGCGAGGCGTTGGGCGTTGGCGCGGTCGGACGCCACCTGGGCGTCGAACCAGGGGCGCAGGGCCTGGGCCGTCCAGGTGTGGTGGACGGTGGGGTCAGCGGCGATCTCGTCGGCGTGGGCGGCGAGGTGCTGGGCGGTGAGCAGGCCGAGGGCCACGCCGTGGCCCATGGTGGGGTTGGTGTGGACGAGGCTGTCCCCGGCGTTGACCAGGCCCGTGACGACGGGCCCCTCATCGTCGACGAGGGAGGTCCAGCGGTTGTCCAGGCCGGCCATCGCCAGGACGGCCGACTCCGGTTCGGCGGCCAGGTCGAGCCAGGCGGCGCAGGCGGGGAAGCGACGGGCGGCGGCCTCGAAGACGGCGGGGTCGGTGAGCGCGCCGCGGGTCGGATCACCCGTGGAGAGCACCAGGTTCACCGCGAAGGTGTCGTTGTCGGACGGGAAGACGCCGGCGAGCGCGAACGCCGCGGCCGAGCCGTTCTTCACCCCGGGGTCCCGCGGGCCGTCGGCGCGCAGGCGGAACCAGCGGCACAGGTAGGCGATCCCGACGCGGTGGCTCTCCACCACGGGTGGGCGGCAGCCGGCCGCGGTCAGCCAGGCGGGGACGGGCGAGCGGCGGCCGCCGGCGTCGACGACGAGGTCCGCCGGGTGGGTGTCCGCGCCCACCAGCACGCCGGTGACGCGGGCGGGGCGGGCGGCTCGGCCCGTCTCGATCGCGAGGCCGCGCACCGGGCGGCCTCGCCGGACGTCAACGGTGCCCTCCCGCCGCACGGCCGCGGTCAGAGCGGCCTCCACCACGATGCGGCGGGTGCGCAGGGTCACCAGGTCCTCGTCGCCGGCCCGGTACGGCGGGTGCTCGCCGAACCAGTCGAACTCGTGGTACTCCCGGGCTCCACGGGCCAGTACGTCCGCGTAGACGTCGGGGGTCTCGGTGCGCAGCACCGTGCGCACATGCGCGAGGAGCGAGTGGGGCTGGACGGCCTGCGGTGTCCGGGGCCGGTTCCAGTGGAAGAAGTCCTGGTCCAGGTCCGCGCCGGCCGCCCGCGCCTCCTGCTCGAACAGCGTGACCCGGTGGCCCCGCCTGCCGAGCATGAGCGCCGTTCCCAGCCCGCTGATACCCCCGCCGACCACCGCAACCCGCGCCACTGAGGCTCCCCTTCGCGTCGTGTTGCAGGATGATCTTACCGGTCGGCGATCTCCGCCCTGCGACCGGCTCCCGGGCTCGCCCCTCCGCCGTCCACGCCACTCCTGAGCCGCGGAGCACGCAGGGGGTGGGGCAGGCGCTGGATATTCATCGGAAGACGATCACACAACACGCCGCCGCGCTGGGAGAGTTCCGCGCGAGGCCGGTAGGGTCCGAGATGGAGCCAGCCCCACAGACCCCGAGCGAACGGAACGGCTGTGAAGCACATCAAGCTGCGTGACCTGGACGTCTCCCGGATCGGCCTCGGCGCCATGGGCATGTCCCACGGCTACACCGGCGCCGGAACCGACGACGAACAGTCCGTGCGCACCATCCACCGCGCCATCGACCTGGGCGTCACCCTGCTCGACACCGCCGAGGTCTACGGCCCCTACACCAACGAGGAGCTCGTCGGCCGGGCCCTGCAGGGCCGCCGCGACAAGGTCGTGCTCGCCACGAAGTTCGGCCTGATCTCCCACACCGGCCGCCCGAGCGGGCCCGACAGCAGCCCCGCCAGCATCCGCGCCGCCGTCGAGGGCTCCCTCAAGCGCCTGGGCACCGACCACATCGACCTGTACTACCAGCACCGCGTCGACCCCGGCACGCCGATCGAGGAGACGGTCGGGGCCCTGGCCGAGCTGGTCGCGCAGGGCAAGATCCGGCACATCGGCCTCTCCGAGGCCGGGCCCGAGACCATCCGCCGCGCCCACGCCGTCCACCCGGTCACCGCCGTGCAGTCCGAGTACTCGCTGTTCACCCGCGACCCCGAGGCCCGGGTGCTGCCGGTGCTGCGCGAGTTGAACATCGGCTTCGTGCCCTTCTCCCCCCTGGGCCGTGGCTTCCTGACCGGCACGATCCGCTCCACCGACCAGTTCGACGCCAACGACTTCCGGGCCGACAACCCCCGCTTCACCGAGGAGAACTTCCAGCACAACCTCCGCCTGGCCGACCAGGTCGCCGCCATCGCCGGCGAGATCGACGCCTCCCCGGCCCAGGTCGCACTCGCCTGGCTGCTGGCACAGGGCGACGACATCGCGCCCATCCCCGGCACCCGGCGCGTGGCCCGGCTGGAGGAGAACACCGCCGCCGACGCCGTCCACCTCACCGACGACCAACTCGCCCGGCTCACCGGTCTCCCCCCGGCGGCCGGGGACACGCACAACGAGGCCGGGATGCGGATGATGGAACGCTGACCCGCCCGCGGCCGGCCGCCCCGACGCCGTCCACGGCCCGGTGTCCGCAGCGGCCGTCAGCGACTCCCCGGGCCGGCCTCCCCGTCGGTCACGAGGAAGTCGGTGACGAGGAAGTCGGTGACGAGCCGGCGTGCGTAGGCTGCGTCGAGGCCGGCCGGGCGGAAGAGGATGCGGTACATCAGGGGGGCCACGACGCGGTCCATGACCGTCTCGACGTCGGGTGCGTCCTGCTCACGGGCGCGGACCCGGGCGAGCACCAGGTCGATCTGTTCGGCCGCGTAGACCGAGCACTGGCCGGCGTTGCTGCCGTCCGGGTCGCCGAGCAGGACGTCGCGGGTGTAGGCGCGGCCCGCGGGCGAGGCCATCTCGTCGAGGAACTGTTCGGCCCAGGCCGTCAGGTCGGAACGGAGATCACCGTGGTCCTCGGGCGCCGTGTCGGGCCGCAGACGCTCCACCGCGACGTCGGAGAGCAGCTCCTGCAGGTCGCCCCAGCGGCGGTAGATCGTCGACGGCGTGACCTCCGCGCGCTGGGCGACCAGCGGCACCGTCAGCGCCTCGCGCCCCACCTCCGCGAGGAGTTCACGTACAGCGGCGTGCACCGATGCCTGGACCCGGGCGCTGCGCCCGCCCGGGCGCACCATCTGCTTGCGACTCATACCAACCACCTTAAAGCACAATCCTAGCGTTTAGGGCGGCGCGGGCCGGACCGCCCGAGTGCCGTTCGACGGCTCCCCGGCCTGGTCCGGCCCGCGCGCCGTGCTCAGGCCACCGGGGCGAGCGCTCGGGCAGGCCGGGTCTGCTCGTAGGCGTGGCCGACGCGCAGGAGCGCGCGCTCGCCGAGCGGCCGGCCGAGCAGTTGCATGCCGATCGGCAGGCCCGCCGTGTCATGGCCGACCGGGACGGACAGGGCGGGCACCCCGACGATGTTCGCGGGGGCGGACAGCCGCACGAGCGCGTCGGAGACGGATTCGACCGTGCCGTCCGACCAGGTGACCGTCTCCTGGTCGGAGGCTGCCGCCGTCATCGGGACCGCCGGGGCGGCGATCACGTCGACCGTCTCCAGCAGGCGCGCCCACTGCTCCCGCATCATGGTCCGCGCGCGCTGGGCGCGCACGTGGTCCACGGCGCTCATCAGCTCGCCGGCCTCCAGCAGGATGCGGACGTCCGCCTGGTACAGCTCGGGCGCCGCCCGCAGGGTGCGCTCGTGGTAGGCGGTGGCCTCCGGCACCAGCAGTCCCCACAGGATCGGTTGGACGTAGCGGGTCATCGGGATGTCGATCTCGACGAGCTGCGCACCGAGCGCCGCCAACTGCCCGATGGCGCGCCGGACGGCAGCCGCCACCTCGGCGTCCACGTGGTCGAAGTAGTAGGTGCGCGGCACGCCGACCCGCAGCCCCGTCAGATCCGTGTCCTGCCCCGGCCGGTAGTCCAGGGCGGAGGTGTGCAGCGAAGCGGGGTCACGCGCGTCGTGTCCGGCCAGCGCGGTCAGCACCAGGGCCGCGTCCTCCACGGTCCGGGTGATCGGGCCGACGTGGTCCAGCGCCCAGGACAGGGACGTGACGCCGTGCCGGGGAACGAGGCCGTAGGTCGGCTTGAGGCCGACGACCCCGTTGAGCGCGGCGGGCACCCGGATCGATCCGCCGGTGTCGGTGCCCAGGGCGAAGGTCGCCGTGCCCGCGGCGACGGCGACGGCGGACCCGCCGCTCGAACCGCCCGCGACCCGGCCGCGGTCCCAGGCGTTCCTGGTCTGCGGGGTGGTCAGGCCGTAGGCGAACTCGTGGGTGTGCGTCTTGCCGAGCAGGACGGCGCCGGCCGCCGTCAGGCGCGCGGCGACCGTGCTGTCGGCCTGCGCGCGGTGGTCGGCGCGCACCTGGGAGCTGGCCGTGGTGGCCCAGCCGGCGACGTCGATCAGGTCCTTGAGCCCCATCGGGACGCCGTGCAACGGCCCGCGGTGGCGGCCCTGCGCCACCTCAGCCTCGGCCTCGCGCGCCGCCCGGCGCGCCTGCTCCGCATCGAAGGCGACGTAGGCGCCGAGGAGCGGCTCGACCTGCTCGATGCGGGTCAGGACGGAGTCCACCAGCTCGACCGGGGACAGCTGCCGGTCCCGGATCGCATCCGCGGCGGCAGCGAGGGAGAGCTCATACGGCTGCATCGTGCTTCTCCTCTCCGGCGCGGTAGGCACCGGCGGGCGGGGTCTCCCCGAAGTCCAGCTCCCGCAGGATCGCGACGATGGAATGGATGTGGTTGACGGTGGCCGCGACCGCGGCGTGACGCTCGGCGGGCAGTACGAGCCCGCCACGGGCGGCCCAGCGGGCCGCCTCCGACGGCGTGAGGTCGGCGTCAGGGACGGACGCCGGCAGGGGTGTTGGTGCGGAGGTGGACACGGATGGTGACGCGGACGCTGACATGGGCGTTCTTCCTGATCGGGGTGGGCACACGGAGCACTCCCACACCAAAAGCTAACGGTTTGCTTTAGCCGACAGTAGAGCCTAGGGTTCCTTAAAGCAAATAGATTGCGTTTACCCGCAAAGGGAGCCCCATGCCCAGCGTCCTGTCCGACGCACCCGCGCACCGTCCCCTCCGGCCCGCCCGTGCCCGCACCACCTCCTTCGCCCTCAACTCCTCGATCCTGGTGGCCCTGCTGGCGGCATCCAGCGCCCCGACGCCGCTGTATCCCGTCTACCAGGACCGGTGGGGCCTGACACCCCTCGCCGTCACCGTGGTCTTCAGCGCCTACTCCCTGGCGCTGCTGCTGGCCCTGCTCACCACCGGTTCCCTCTCCGACCACCTGGGACGGCGCCCCGTCCTGGTCGGCGCCCTGCTCGCGGAGGCCGGCGCCATGGTCCTGCTGGCCACGGCGCACGGCGCAGGCTCCCTGACGGCCGCTCGGGTCGTGCAGGGCGCGGCCACCGGCGCGGCCACCAGCGCGGCGGGCGCGGCCCTGCTCGACCTGGCGGACGCCCGACGTCCGGGCCGCTCGGCCCTGGCCAACACCATCGCCCCGATCGCGGGCATGGCCGCGGGCGTGCTCGCCGCGACCCTGCTGGTCCGCTTCGCCCCCGCCCCCACCATCACCGTCTACGCCGTCCTGGCGGGCCTGTTCCTCGCCCAGGCGCTCGCGGTCACCGCCACCGCGGAGACCGCCCACCGCCACCCCGGCGCCCTGCGGTCACTGCGCCCGCAGCTCAGCCTCCCGCCCACCGTCCGCCGCGCGCTGTCGACCGTCGGCACCGGGGTCGTCGCCGTCTGGGCGCTGGGCGGCTTCTACTCCTCCCTCGGGCCGGCCCTGGTACGCCTGGTGGCCCCCGACGCTCCCCAAGCCGCCCGCGGCCTGGTCTTCTTCACCCTCAGCGCCGCCGCGGCCCTCGCCGTGTGGACGCTGCGGGGCGCGGCGCCGCTCGCCACCGCGATCGGCGGCTGCCTGTCCGTGCTGCCCGCCGCGCTGCTGACCCTGAGCGGTCTGCACGGCGCCGGACTGCCCGCCGTCTACGGCGGCGCGGCGCTGGCCGGCATCGCCTTCGGCGCCGTCTCCCAGGGGGCGCTGCGCCTGATCCTCGACTCCCTCGACGAGCGCGACCGCGCCGCCTCGCTGGCCGCCTACTACGTCCTCAGCTACCTCTCGATGAGCCTGCCCGCCATCGCCGCCGGTGCCGCCACCCAGCGCTACGGGCTCGGCACCGCCGCCCACGCCTACGCCGTGATCGCCGCCCTCCTCGCGGTGGCAGCCCTGGCGGCGCTCGCCCGGTCACGGCACGCGGCACCCCGCACCACACCCGATCACCTGCACTGACAAGAACAGACCAGCAGACGAGAACAGAGGAAACGACCGACCATGACGACTTCCCGCACCGCCGCCATCCCCTCCTGGACCGTGGGCGGGCTCACCGTCCACCGCATCGACGAGGTGCTGCTGCCGCCGGCGACCGGACCGTGGCTGCTGCCCGACGCCACCCCCGAGGTGGTGACCGGTCAGGACTGGCTGCACCCCCACTTCGCCGACCACGAGGGCATCCTGCACCTCGACAGCCACAGCTTCGCCGTCACCGTGGGCGGGCTGCGCGTCCTCGTCGACACCGGCATCGGCAACGGCAAGGAGCGGGCCAACCCGGCCTGGCACGACCTGCGCACCGACTACCTGGAGCGCCTGACCGCCGCCGGCTACCCGCCGGACTCCGTCGACCTGGTCGTCATCACCCACCTGCACGCCGACCACGTCGGCTGGAACACCCGGCAGGTGGACGGCGAGTGGGTCCCGACCTTCCGCAACGCCCGCTACCTCACCTCCCGCACCGAGCGGGAGTTCTGGGCCGGCTACGCCATGGAGGACGCACGCCGGCAGATGTTCGAGGACTCCGTGATACCGGTCGAGCAGGCCGGGCTGCTGGACCTCGTCGACGTCCCCGCCGAGGGCGCCGAGATCGTCCCGGGCCTGCGCCTGCTGCCCACCCCCGGCCACACCCCCGGCCACGTCGCCGTCGAACTGACCGGCCAGGGCGAGCGGGCGCTGATCACCGGCGACTGCATCCACCACCCGGTCCAGCTCGCCCACCCCGGCATCGGCGCCTGCGTCGACATCGACCCCCAGCAGTCCGAGGCCTCGCGCCGCGGCCTGCTCGACTCCCTCGCCGGCACCGACGCCCTCGTCCTCGGCACCCACTTCGCGCCGCCCACCGCCGGGCGCGTGGTCAGGCACCAGGACGCCTACCGGCTGCTGCCCGTTCCGGCGCTCTGACCGGACACTCCGTCAACGCGGCCGGTAGTAGCGGTCGATGGGCACGCGTGCCTCGTCGAACAGGGCCGGGCCGTCCTGCGCCACCGTCGGCCACTCTCCCGACTGCGGGTTGAGCTGCACGAGTTGTCCGGTGGAGAGCGCATGGACGACCCGGCCGAGGCCGGAGCGGACGATGCCGCCGGCACACATGCCGCACGGCTCGCAGCTGGTGTACAGGGTGGTGCGCGCGGCCGTGCGCGGATCGAGTTCGCGGGCCGCCCAGCGTGCGAGCTTCAGCTCCGGGTGGGCCGTGATGTCGTTGTCGCGCCGCACCGTGTTGTGGGCTTCGGCCAGGACCGTGCCGTCGCTGCCGGCCAGCAGCGAGCCGTACGGGGCGTCGCCCACGGCAACGGCGCGGGCCGCGACGGCGATGGCGCGTCGCAGGAGGACTTCGTCGTCGGCGGTGATCATGATGCGCTCCTCCAGCGGCCGGCCACCTCGGTGAGTGCCTGCCAGGCCGTGTGGGGTCGACGGATGTCCCGTGGATCCCCGTGGTAGGGGTCGAGCACGACGGTCTCGGCTCCGAGCAGCCGGAGTTGGTGGAGATCGTCGAGGATCTGCTCGATGGTCCCCACACCGGCGGGCCGCTCGGGGTCGTCGACCGGGGCGGTGGTCAGCCGAAGCGCGATGCGGGGCGCGAATCCGCCCACCGAGTGGTCCGCCAGGACCGCACGCATCCGGGCCACGGACAGCCGCAGCGGGTGCCAGGCGTCCCCGAACCGCGCGGCGCGCCGCAGCGCCGCCGGACTGTGGCCGCCGATCCACAGCGGGACCGGGGCGAGGCCGTCCTCGCTCCCGGCGCGCCAGGCCTCCCGCAGGGTGGCCAGGTACTCGTCGGTCAGCCGGCCGCGCTCGGCGAACGGCACCCCGAGCGCGTCGAACTCCTGCCGCGCCCAGCCGACTCCCGCCCCGAGCACGAACCGGCCGCCGCTGAGCCGGTCGAGCGTGGTGGCCATCCGCGCCACCACCAGCGGATTGCGGTACGGGAGGATCAGCACGGTGGTGCCCAGTCGCACGGCGGTGGTGACCCCGGCCAGCCAGGCCAGCGTGGTGAAGGGCTCGTAGAACGGCTCCGGATACCGCTCGGCCACATCCGGGGTGACGACCACGTGGTCGGAGACCGTGAGGAGGTCGTAGCCGAGCCCCTCGGTGATCCGGGCCCAGTCGCGCAGCACGCCGGGGTCGGTGCCGGGCCCGAAGTTCGGTACGTTGACGCCAAGTTGCATGGCTCGAGGCTATCCCGGCGATCATGGCGCACGGAACGGAGAGTTCCTGGTCGTGGCGGGTGTTTCCCGTGGTTCTTCCGGTAGATTCCCAATGTGACCGTGAACCTTGACGACATAGACTGGGCGATCATCGCGCACCTGCAGCAGGAGGCCCGCCTCTCCCTCAGCGAACTGGGCCGGCGGGTGCGGCTCAGCCCGTCGGCCACCACGGAACGCGTGCGGAACCTGGAGTCGCAGGGCGTCATCACCGGCTACCACGCCGTGGTGGACCTGACCAAGGTCGGCTATCCCGTGCTCGCCGTCGTCCGGCTGAAGTACCCGGGCAACCGCCACGAGCCGCTGCGCCGGCTGCTCGCCGAGCGCCGCGAGATCCTGGAGTGCCTGCGCACCACGGGCGACGACTGCTACACCCTGAAGGTGACCGCGACCTCGATGGAGCACCTGGAGACGCTCATGGACGAGCTGGCCGGGTTCGGCAGCACGACCACGAGCGTCGTCTACAGCCGGACGCTGCCCTACCGCGGGCCGGACCGGCCCTGAGCAGGCGTCACGAACAGCCGAAAGGCCCGGCCCCTCAGACCTGGCGCAGCCCGATCCTGCGGCCCGCGATCCGGGTGACGGCCAGGCACATCCACCTCTCGCCCTCGCCCTCGCCCCTCTCCGATTCCGCGGCCACCCGGGTGCGCAGGTCGGCGCTCACGTCCGCGTCGGCGAGGCTGGTGGTCAGGCCCGCCGCCAGGACGTTCCAGCAGCGCCTCAGGTCACCGCTGGTCCCCTCGCTCTCCAGCAGCGCCGGGACGCCCGGGGCGGTGGCCAGCGGGCCGGTCGGCGTGATGCGGTAGACCAGCTGGCGCCCGTCGACCAGGTAGTCCATCGGGATCGCCCACGCGTCCGAGCGGTCCAGGTAGCCGAGGTAGCCGACGTTGCGGACCCCGAGGGCGTCCCAGCACTCCTGCTCGGTCAGGCGGGTGATCATCAGCCGGGCATCCGCGGGCACCGACCCCGACTCCTCCCGCTCCCCCATGAGTTGGTCGTAGCTCAGGTCGAGCACCGCCGCGATGCGACGCAGTGCCGCCGGGTGGAAGTCGAGATCCAGCCGCTGCAGGAGGTGGGTGTACTCCAGCGACATGCCGGCGCGGTGCGCGACCTCCTCGCGGCTCAGTCCCAGCTCCTCGCGCCGGCGTCTGATCCGCTCGACCACCTGCGCGTGGGTGGGCAGATCGCTGCTGGCACCGGCCGCTGCCGTGGCGTCGGTCACGTACTCCCCGTTCCGGGTCGAAGTGGGCTTTCGGGCAGGGCACACACGGTAGTTGACGCCGCGGCCCAGCCCGATCACCGCGCGAGGCGCCACGCGACCGGGCACCGTTCTTCATCCGCCTGGCGCAGTCGAGTGCCCGGGAGAGGAGCCCGGCACGGCTCTGACCAGCACCGCAGCGGGGAACCGGCGCCAGCTGCGGTCCCGGCCGTCCGGATTTGACTCCGCTGGCGATCATCACACATAGTGCCCGCATGGCTGGATATCTGGTGTCGCGCAGGCACATCGACCTGCGCCGCGTGACGGCGACAAGCTGTCGCGTCGGCTGCTGACCCCTTTTTCCACGCCGTCCACCGGCCCCGCTGACGTCATCTGACGCTCGCCGCGCCGGTCCGTTTCCCACCGAGGCCTCCCGCTGCCGAGCGGGTTCCCCGTGGTTTCCGGCTGTACGCCGTGCCCCGCACGACCCTTCCCTCGCACCGATCCGTCCTCCGGCCGTCCGCTGCCGCCCGGTCCGTGGTCCCCGACCCCGGGCAGCCGCGGCGCGCGTTCCCGGCCTGCCCTCACCTGCCCAGGAGTTCCCATGCGTCCGCGTCTCGTCCTCGCCGCCACCGTCAGCACCGTCGCCGCCCTGCTCTCGCTCACCGCCTGCGGCAGCGGCTCCGGCAAGAGCTCCGCGGCCGACAACCCGTACCAGTTGGCGGTGCCCGGCACGATCCGGGTCGGCACGCTCTCCGACGCCCCACCGAACGTGTTCCTCAAGGACGGCAAGTTCACCGGCTTCGACAACGACCTGTTCACCGCCGTCGCGGCCAAGGCCGGCCTCAAGGTGGAGTTCGCCGCGACCGACTTCTCCGCCCTGCTCGCCGAGGTGGCCAACCACAAGTTCGACGCGGGCAGTTCGTCCATCACGATCACCGACGCCCGCAGGAAGACGGTGGACTTCACCAACGGCTACGACTTCGGCTACTTCGGGCTCGACGTGCCCGCGGGCTCCTCGGTCACCAGCTTCGACCAGCTGGCCGGCAAGCGCGTCGTGGTGGTGCAGGGCACCGTCCAGGACGACTACGCCACGAAGAACGGGCTGAACCCCGTGCGCGTCCCCGACTACAACAGCGCGCTCAACCAGCTCAAGGCCGGGACGGTGCAGGGCTGGATATCGCCCGCCGAGATCGGCGAGCAGAGCGCCAAGGACAGCGGCGGCAAGGTGGTGCTCGCCCAGACCAAGCTGAGCTCGGAGCCCACCGCCTTCGCCGTCGCGCACGACCGGCCCAAGCTGCTCGCCGCGCTCAACAAGGGCCTCGACGAGGTGATCCAGGACGGCACCTGGACCCGCCTGGAGGAGCAGTACTACCCGGGCCGTGCCGTGCCGGGCGACTTCAAGCCCGGCAGCGGCACCGTCGACTACCCGAAGGTGACGACCGCGAGCACCGCGCCGTCGCCGGGTGCCTCCGCGACCTCCTGATCGCGCCGAACCGACTCCGCGGCCGTCGTCGCGACCCGCTTCGCGACGACGGCCGCACCCGACCGAACAGGAGAGTGCTGTGGACCAACTCGGCACACTGGCAGACACGTTCTTCGACTGGGGATCGATGCGCTCGGCGATCTCCGACCTGCTCACCACCGGCGTGCCCAACACGCTGATCCTCTCGGTGACCTCCGCCGCCATCGGCACCCTGGTCGGGCTGCCGCTGGCGGTGGCGGGCACCGCCCGGACGAGGTGGCTGCGCTGGCCGGCCCGGGTCTACACCGACCTGTTCCGCGGGCTGCCGTCCGCGGTCACCATCCTGCTGATCGGTGTCGGCCTGGCCCCCGAGGGACTCCAGATCTGGGGGCCGAACCCCTACCCGCTCGGGATCCTCGCGCTCTCGCTGATCGCGGCCGCCTACTTCGGCGAGATCTTCCGTTCCGGGATCCAGAGCGTCGAGGCCGGCCAGCTCGAAGCCGCACGGGCACTCGGCTTCTCGCACGCCTCGGCGATGCGGCTGGTGATCATCCCGCTGGGGATCCGGCGGGTGCTGCCGGCCTGGGTCAACCAGCTCATCGGGCTGATCAAGGACTCCAGCCTGATCTACTTCCTCGGGCTGACCGCCGATCAGCGCGACCTGTTCCGGATCGGCCAGGACGCCGCGGCCACCTCCGGCAACGAGTCGGCCCTGCTCCTGGCCGGCCTCTTCTACCTGCTGCTGACCGTGCCGCTGACCCACCTGGTCAACGTGATCGACCGACGGCTGCGCAACGGGCGCACCAGCGCCGAACCGACGGACGCCGACGGCGTCGCCGACGGCGCCCCGGTCCCTGCCGCCCGACCCGAACCCGTGTCCGACACCGCACCGGACACCGCACCGGACACCACGCCGGACACCACGCCCGAGGGAGCGTCGCATGCCTGACGAACCGACCGCCACCGGTTCCGGCGACGCGCGGTTCGCCGCCGTCAGCCTGGCCACCCGCGACCTGCGGCTCTCGCTGGGCGGCACCGCGATCCTGCGCGGCGTGGACATCGACGTCCCGCGCGGCGAAACACTGTGCGTCATCGGCCCCTCCGGCTCGGGCAAGTCCACCCTGCTGCGGGCGATCAACCGGCTGGTGGAGCCCGACGGGGGCGAGGTGCTGCTGGACGGCGAGAGCGTCCTGCACCGCCACCCGGACCAGCTGCGCCGTCAGGTCGGCATGGTGTTCCAGCAGTTCAACCTCTTCCCGCACATGACCGTGCGACAGAACCTGACCCTGCCGCTGCGCAAGCTGCGCGGCCTGTCCCGCGAGGAGGCGGACGCGACGGCCCTCCGCCAGCTCGACCTGGTCGGCCTGCGCCACAAGGCCGGCGCGCGCCCGGGCCGGCTCTCCGGGGGCCAGCAGCAGCGGGTGGCCATCGCCCGCGCGCTGGTGATGGAACCCCGGGTGATGCTCTTCGACGAGGCGACCTCCGCCCTGGACCCCGAGCTGGTCAAGGAGGTGCTGGCGCTGATGGCCGACCTGGGCCGCGCCGGGATGACCATGGTCGTCGTCACCCACGAGATGGGGTTCGCACGCGAGGCCGCCGACCGCGTCGCCTTCATGGACGCCGGAACGGTGGTGGAGTCCGGGGCGCCCGAGTCGCTCTTCGAGGCGCCCCGCAGCCCCCGGCTGCGCCGCTTCCTGTCCAACCTGCTCTGACCGCTCGGACCGCTCGGGCCCACCTGCGGCGCATCGGCACCGCCGCTGACGGGCGTCAGCGGCGGTGCCGGCCGCCCCTGCGGGCGAACACCGGGGTCACCCGCACCGGGAGGAACAGCCGGGCCACCTCCCTGCCCAGGCTCATGCCGATCGCCAGGGCCATCGCCATCGCGACCGCGCGCCCGACCCGGCTCAGCCCGGCCTCCGACTCGCCCCGGACGAAGGCGAGCATCCCGAAGTAGAGCGCCGAGCCGGGCAGCAGCGGCCCGAGCGCGGCGGTGATGTGCGGCAGCGCGGAGTTGCCCCGGTAGCGGGCCATCAGCTGGCCGAAGAGCCCGACGATTCCGGCGGCCACCCCGGTGGCCACGATCGACTCCCCGCCGGCGTTGACCAGCACGCCGTACGTCGTCCAGCCGACCGCACTGTTGAGCAGCACCAGCGGCAGCGTGCCCGGCTCGGTGTTCAGCAGCACCGCGAAGGCCAGGGTGAGCACCATCGCCGCCGCCAGCTGCACCGGCGGGTACGGCTCCCCGGCCGGGGCGTCCCGGGCCGCCAGCGCCGCACCGTTGCTGACGCCCACGTAGAGCACGGTCATCACGCCGATCACCACGCCCGCCATCAGGAAGACCGCCTCCAGCAGGCGGGCGGCAGCGGTGAGGTAGAAGCCGGCCAGACCGTCCTGGACCGCCGCCACCATCGGCCAGCCCGGTAGCAGCGCGTAGAGCCCGCCGGTGATGACCACCGAACCGCGCAGCTGCAGGCCGTTGAACGACAGCAGGATCCCGATCGCCGCGGCCGGCGTCGCGGCGAGGACGAACTGGTAGAACGCCGGGAGGTCGTGGCGCGCCACCAGCGCCGCCAGCCGGTCCCCCACCAGCGCCGTGACGAAGGCAAGGGCGAACACCAGCCACGCCCGCGCGTCGACCCGCCCGCCGACCAGCAGCGTCGCGGAACCGGCCAGCAGCCCGGAGGAGAACACCAGCAGCCAGCCGGGGAACCGGTGATGATGACGGCTCAGGACCGCGAGCCGTCGGTGGGCGTCCACCACCTCGACGGTGCCCGCCGCGACCTCGGTCACCAGCCGGAAGACAGCCGCCAGCCGCGCGTAGTCCCCGGCGGGGCGGCGCACCGAGCCCTCGGCCGTCAACGGCGGGTCGGCCGGGCCCGGCTGGTAGGAGATCCTCACCCGGGTGAAGGTCACCTGGGGATCGCACGGGCGCAGCCCGTAGGAACGCGCGACGGCGAGCATCGCCGCCTCCACGTCCTCGGCGGCCTCCCCACTGGCGAGCAGCAGTTCACCGACCGACAGCGCGAGGTCCAGCACGGCCGCCGCCTCGGCCGGCTCGGGCCGGTCCGCCTCGGCGAGGTCCGGCACGAGCGGCCGGTCGGCCGTCGGCGTGCGCAGCAGCGGCAGCATCCGGTCCGGCCAGGGCACCACGACCGCGGGTGACAGATCGTCATGAACGGCATCGGCGGCATGCCGCGGACCCGGCACCCGCGGCGGCACCCTCCCGGGCCCCGGCCGCCCGCTCGCCTCGGCGTGCGCGCCGAGCTGACCATCGTCCGACACCACCGCTCCTTGACGTCCGCACGACACCGACACGGTTTTATTACTCTCTGAGAGTGAGTAACTACCCGCTGTCATGACGAGTGAACGTTCCCTCCCCTCGCGCCCCACCCGGAGCGAAGCAGAGCACACCGAGAGCGCCCGACAGCCCCACGCACGCTGGGGGCCGTTCGACCGTCAGGCCCTTCCGGACGCGCTCAGGATCCGTCGGTGGACATCGTCTTCAGCAGGGCCCTCTCGCGCTTCGACGGTGTCCGCGGCACCCAGTCGTCCGTTCCGCCGAGGTAGTCGACCAGCCGCAGCCCCGGGTCATCGGCCTCGGCCGACCACCGGTCGTAGGTGGCTTCCAGGGCCGGCGCCAGAACGCCCCGCCACGGGAGCCGGTAGCGGTAGACGAACGGAGGTCGGCCCGGATCACCGACGGTGATGCGCCTCGTGATCATCTTGCTCTCGTGGTGCACCCGGGTCTCCGGGTTCAGCACGGTGGACCAGCCACCGATCCGCAGCACGCACCGGCCTTCGGTCCTTCGCACCTCCACGAGCTCTCGCCCGACCTGTTCCGACCAGACGACGTCGGAGTCCCCCTCGTGCGCGCCTGCCACCCGGCCCACCCCTCTCGCGGCGTGCGCTCCGCCCCATGGCCGCACCACCGTGATCACATGCTGGCCGAGGCTGCGGCGAAGCACAAGATCGCTCGTCGGACGGTCAGGTCATCGCCTGGCGCTCGCGCAGGGTGGCGGCGCCTTCGCCGTCGAGCTGGTCGCAGTAGGGCGCCCGGCCGGCCATCGCCATGACCAGGGCCAGGGTGGGACCGGACACCCGTGGGCCGTCACCGGCGGTGAAGGGACCGTCGGTGGCCGTCAGGTGCAGGCCCGCGGCGCGCTTCTTGGAGAGGACGGGCAGGTCGGAGCCCTGGTAGTGGGCGGCCAGGGCGGTCAGGGCGTCGATCGGGTAGTCGCGCGCGATGCCGAGCGGGCGGCGGATGTCCTCCGCGTGCACGACGGTCTCCCCGAGCATCGCCACTCTCGGCAGGGGCGGCTTGGTCGTGCTGGTGACCACCTGGCGAAACCGCGCGAGCGTCTCGGCCGGCGTAGCGCCCAGCTGCTCGGCCAGCCGCAGGGCGACCTGCCGGTCGAAGTCGAAGCGGCAGCGGATCACACCCACCATCCAGCGCACCGGGGTGAGACTCGCCCCCGCGGTCAGGTGCGCGAGCACCTCGCGGACGGTGAACCGGTCGCAGAGGGAGGGGGTGGCCCACTGCTCCTCGGCCAGCCCCGCCAGGTCGGCGGCCAGCGCGGCCCGCTCGGCGTGGATCTGCCCCCAGCTGCCACTCACGGGTCGGGGGCTGTCGGTCGGTGTCGACGGTGGCATGCGGGCTCTGCTCCTGTGCGGTATTCGGGCGTGCGCCGCTCCGGGCACTGGTGGAGCGAAGCCTCGCACGCGGGCGGCGACCGCGCATCCTCCGCGTCAGGCCCGGGCGAGGACGCAGAACTCGTGGCCCTCAGGGTCGGCGAGGACCGTCCACGGCACGTCGCCCTGGCCGAGGTCGAGGTCGGTGGCGCCGAGGGCCCGCAGCCGGGCCACCTCCGCGGCCTTGTCGTCACCGGGGTACGGCAGCAGATCGAGGTGGACGCGGTCCGGCACGGTCTTCGCGTCGGGGCTGCGGAGGAACTCCAGATACGGGCCGACGCCCTGGGCGGACCGCAACACCGCGGCGTCGTCGGCCACCTCGTGCAGGGTCCAGTCCAGCGCCACGCCCCAGAACCGGGCCATCGCCCGCGGATCCGCGCAGTCGACCACCACCGCGGCGATCGGCCCGGTGCCACGGTAGATCTCCCGAGGCTCCAGCACGCAGAACTCGTTGCCCTCGGGGTCGGCGAGGACCGTCCACGGCACGTCGCCCTGGCCCACGTCGGCGGGCGTAGCGCCGAGGGCCCGCAAGCGCGCGACCAGCTCCGACTGGTGGGCCGCGGAGGTGGTGGCGAGATCGAGGTGCACGCGGTTCTTCGTCGGTGTCTTGGGGTCCGGGACGGGAACGACCTCGATGCCGAGGGTGACCGGGTCCGGCCAGACGAGGCCGCCGTCCGGGCCCGCGTAGGTGGTCGCGCCGGACTCCCCGCTGCCGGCGCGCCAGCCGAGCGCCGCGGCCCAGAACCGGCCGAGAGCCGCATGGTCGAGGGCCTTGACGTTCACCTGGACGGGTCGCAGTGCCATGCCGGCGATCCTGGGCACCCGCTCACGGTTTGCGGGCCAGCGCGCAGGAGATCAGCTGCTCCCACACCGTCAGCTCGCGAGCGCCGGTGCCGTTGTCGGCGCCGGCGCCCGGGGTGGGGTCCGGGCGCCACAGCGAGCAGTTGACCAGGCCCGGTTCGAGCAGTTCGAGGTCGCCGAACAGGCCGATGATCTCCTCGTCGGTGCGCCAGCGGCCACGGCCGAGACTGCTCTGCAGTTTCTCCTCCACGACCCGGGTCTCCCCGTTGTCGCCGGAGCGGAAGTGGGAGATGTAGAACAGGCTGCCCGGGGACACCCGGTCCGCCCACCAGCGCACGGGATCGGCGGGCCGCTCGTCGTCGTTGAGGTGGTGCAGGACGCCGCTGAAGATGACGCCCACCGGCTCGGTGAAGTCGATCAGGCCCTGCACGTCGGGGTGGTCGTGGATCTTTTCGGTGTCGCGCAGGTCCGCCTGGACCACCGTGGTGCGCTCGTCGTCGGCCAACAGGGCGCGGCTGCGGGCCACTGCGCTCGGGTCGTGGTCGACGTAGGCGACGCGTGCCTCGGGATTGTGCCGCCGGGCGACCTGGTGCACGTTGTCGGCGGTGGGCAGGCCGCTGCCCAGGTCGACGAACTGGGCGATGCCCTCGTCGGCCATGGCGCCCACGGCGCGGATCAGGGCCTGGCGGTTGGCCCGCGCGATCGACGGCGAGCCGGGCAGGTCCTTGATGAAGATGTCGGCGATCTGGCGGTCGACGGGGTAGTTGTCCTTGCCGCCGAGCAGATAGTCGTAGATGCGGGCGATGCTCGGCTTCGACTGGTCATCCTCGGTGGTGCGATCCGTCATGGATACCAGCCTCCTGCCCTCGGACCGTTGCGGCCCCCATCGTAGGGGAACCAGCCTGGTCAGAGGCTTCCACGAACGGGTGAAGTCGGGTGAACCGACGCACCGTCAACCGCCGCCGAGGATCTCGACTCGCCCGATTCCTCGTCCGGGAGACCGGCGCCCACCAGGCGGGCGCACCCGCCGCGTGAGCCGTCCGGCGCGTGAGAAAGGGAAAAGGCAAGGAGCGCTGTCTCTCCTTGCCACTCTCAACTTATAGCGCGCCGGGGGGCTTGCCGCAAGGCCCCGGTCATGCCGCAGAATCGTCGCCTCATCCCCCAACCTGCGGAAATACCTCGGAGGAGAGTCACAGTGACTGAGCAGTACGTGGTGGGTCTTCACGAGGTCGACGAGACGCGGATCGCGACCGTCGGCGGCAAGGGCGCGAACCTGGGCGGGCTGGTGCGGATCGAGGGTGTCCGGGTGCCGGACGGCTTCTGCGTGACGACGGACGCCTTCCGACGGGTCATGGCGCAGGTGCCGTCGATCGACGAGTTGCTCGATCGGTTGTCACACGTGACGCCGGACGACCGGGAGGCGGTCCGCACGCTCAGCGCGCGGATCCGTCAGGCCATCGAGGCCGCCCCCGTCCCGGGCGATCTCGCGGCGGCCGTCACCGGCGCGCTCGCCCGGCTCGGCGAGCAGGCCGCCTGCGCCGTCCGATCGAGCGCGACGGCCGAGGACCTGCCGACGGCCTCCTTCGCCGGTCAGCAGGACACCTATCTGAACGTCGTGGGGCCGACGGCAATCCTCGGGCACGTCAGCCGTTGCTGGGCCTCGCTCTTCACCGAGCGGGCCGTGACCTACCGCCAGCGCAACGGCATCGACCACCGTGCGGTGCAGATGGCCGTGGTCGTGCAGCGGATGGTCCTCCCGCAGGCGGCCGGCATCCTGTTCACCGCCGACCCGGTCACGGGCAACCGGAAGGTCGCCACGGTGGACGCGGGCTTCGGCCTCGGCGAGGCCCTGGTCTCCGGCCTGGTGAACCCGGATGTCTTCACGGTGCGCAACGACGAAGTCGTCGCCAGGGCGATCGCCGCCAAGCAGCGTGCCGTCCATGCCCTGCCGAACGGTGGTGTGCAGGAGGTCGCGATCGACGCGCAGCGGCAGGAGCAGCCCGCCCTGACGGATGATCAGGTCCTGCGGCTCGTGCGGCTCGGGCGGCGGATCGAGGCACACTTCGGCCGCCCGCAGGACATCGAATGGTGCCTGGTCGACGACGACTTCGTGATCGTCCAGAGCCGGCCGATCACCACGCTCTTCCCCGTCCCCGAGAGCGGCGACCAGGAGAACCACGTCTACATCTCCGTCGGTCACGGGCAGATGATGACCGACGCCATGCGGCCGCTGGGGCTCTCCATGTGGCAGCTGACGGCCATGGTGCCGATGCACGAGGCCGGCGGGAGGCTGTGGGTCGACGCCACCCGGCGCCTGGCCTCGCCCGCGAGCCGCGCCGCCCTGCTGGACGTCATGGGCAGGAGCGACCCGCTGACCAGGGACGCGCTGGAAACCGTCCTCGACCACGACGGCTTCGTCCCCTCCCTCCCGGACCCGGCCCCCGGTGGGCGGCCGGCCGGCGGTGCGCCCGCCCCGATCGCGACCGATCCGGCCATCGTCACCGACCTGGTCGAACGCAGCCGGGCATCCATCGCCGCCCTGGAGCGCGACATCCGGACGAAGACCGGACCGGCGCTGTTCGACTTCCTGCTGGAGGTGGCCTTCGAGGAGCACAAGCGGGTCCTGGGTGATCCGCTGAACCTCCAGGCGATCATGGCGGGGATGGAGGCCACCTGGTGGCTCAACGACAAGCTGCAGGAGTGGCTGGGCGAGAAGAACGCCGCTGACACGCTGACGCTCTCCGCCCCCGGCAACATCACCTCGGAGATGGGACTGGAGCTGCTCGACGTCGCGGACGTGATCCGCGCGCACCCGCAGGTGGTGGCGTTCCTGCAGGGTGTCGAGGACGACGGCTTCCTGGACGAGCTGGCGAAACTGCCGGGCGGGAGCGAAGCACGCGACGCCCTGGAGGCCTACCTCGACCGGTACGGCATGCGCTGCGTCGGCGAGATCGACATCACGCGGCCGCGCTGGCGCGAGCGGCCCGGCACGCTCGTGCCCGTGATCCTGGACAACGTCAGGAACTTCGAACCGGGCGCCGCCGAGCGGCGTTTCGAGCAAGGGCGGCAGAAGGCCCGGCAGAAGGAACAGGAGGTGCTGTCACGCCTGCGGGCCCTGCCGGACGGCGAGCAGAAGGCCGACGAGACCAAGCGGATGATCGACCGGGTCCGGACCTTCATCGGGTACCGGGAGTACCCGAAGTACGGCATCGTCAGCCGCTACTTCCTCTACAAGCAGGCTCTGGTGGCGCAGGCCGAGCGCCTCGTGCGGGCGGGCGTGCTCGCCGAGCAGGAGGACGCCTTCTACCTCACGTTCCAGGAGTTCCACGAGGTCGTGCGCTCGAACCAGGTGGACGACCGGCTCATCGAGCAGCGCAAGGACGCGTTCCGTTCGTACCACGCGCTCACCCCGCCCCGGGTGCTCACCTCGGACGGCGAGGCCCTCACCGGGGCCTACCGGCGCGACGACGTGCCGGCCGGGGCGCTGACCGGCCTGCCGGTCTCCGCCGGGACCGTCGAGGGCAGGGCCCGCGTGATCCTCGACCTGGCGAAGGCCGATCTCGAAGCGGGCGACATCCTGGTCACGACCTTCACGGACCCCAGCTGGTCGCCGCTGTTCGTCGCGGTCGCGGGCCTGGTGACGGAGGTGGGCGGCCTGATGACCCACGGCGCGGTGATCGCCCGCGAGTACGGCCTGCCGGCCGTGGTGGGCGTGGAGCAGGCCACCCGGCTGATCCGCGACGGGCAGCGGATCCGGGTGCACGGGAGCGACGGGTACGTCGAGATCCTCTCCTGACGTCCGCACCACCCTGACGCCCTGGTCGGCCGCCCGTGCGGCACCGTCCGGGTGCACCCGGACACTCGCCAGGACCCGGCGGCGCCCATCACGCTAGGACCCGGCGGCGCCCATCACGGCCTTGGCAATGGTCGACTCGAGCTGCGCCACCGTGACGAGCCGGTCGGTGTTGGCCTGCGTGAGGCTGAAGCCCGCGGTGGTCGCGCCCACGATCAGCTGGCCGTCCAGGACACCGATGCCGACATGGGTCTCGGTGCCCATGGTGACGATGCCCGCCGTGCTGGCGTCGCCGAGCGCGGGCGTCTGCAGCGGGGTGAAGCCCGGGACCGCGGTGCTGGCCTGCGCGGACTGCTGGAAGGCCGCCGCGCTGTCCGCCGCACTCGCGTACAGGTCGACGGAGAGGGTCACCCGCTTGGTGCCGCTCGGGTCGGCGAACACCAGGCTCACCGTGCTCGTCGGGTGACCGACGGCGGTCGGGTCGGGGCCCACGCTGACCAGTTGCGTGACCTCGGAGAAGAGCCCTGCGACCGAGCTCAGCGGCAGCACCGCGTTGGCCGGCGCCGTGCTGCCGGCACTCGCCGTGCCAGTACTCGTCGCGGCGGCAATCGTCGTGGCGGCACTCGTCGTCGGCGTGGCGGCCTGCGCGGGCACCGCACCCACACCCGCCGCCAACACCCCGGCCGCTACGGTCGACAGCACGGCAAGCCGTACCTTCTGCATGATCATCACCCCATCGTCCGGTTGCTCCCTGGCGTGTCTCCCTTCCGCCAGTCTCCTCGCCCACCTCGGCCGCGTCGACGTGAAGCTCCCGCCGGTCCGGCGCTCCGCTGGCCGGGTCACGGTGGGTGTCCGGATGTTTCCCCAGGGCCCCGACGGGTGATCCCTTGCGGCCAGAACGGCGGCCGTCCGCGTCGCCGCGTCACGCTCCGAAAGGCCCTGCCGTGTCCGTTCGCTCCCTGCTTTCCGCCGTGCCCCGTCGCCACGGGCGGGCGGTCACCGCTCTGCTCACCGCCTCGCTGGTGCTGACCGCCGCGGGCCCTGCGGCGGCAGGGTCGGGTCCGGGGTCGGCCGGAGAGGACGGCGACGGGGCGCTGCGGGCGCGGCTGCAGGAGCTGGTCGACCGACCCGACGGCCCGCCCGGTGCCATCGCGGTGCTCCGTGACGGCGACCGTGTCCGGGTCTACCGGGCCGGAGTGGCCGAGGTCGGCACCGACCGTGCGCCCCGGTCCACCGACCACATGCGCCTGGCCAGTGCCGCGAAGGCGTTCAGCGGCGCGGTGGCGCTCCGGCTGGTCGACTGCGGGCTGCTCGGCCTGGACGACACCATCGCCGGCCGCCTGCCCTCGCTGCCGGCCGCCTGGGGTGCGGTGACGCTGCGCCAGCTGCTCAACCACACCAGTGGGCTGCCGGACTACAGCGCCGCGCCCGCGTTCGTCGAGCAGATCCGCGCCGATCCGCACCACGTGTTCGACTCCCGGCACCTGCTCGACTACGTCGCCGGCGAGGACCTCGAGTTCACCCCCGGCTCCCGCTACCACTACTCCAACTCCGACAACATCGCCGTCGCCCTGATGGCCGAGGCCGCGACCGGTCAGCGCTACGAGGACCTGCTGGCCACTGAGGTCTACCAGCCGCTGGGGCTCACCGGGACCAGCCTCCCGTCCGGCTATGAGCTGCCCGAGCCCTACCTGCACGGCTACGCCGTCCAGCGGAACGAACCGCCGCAGGACGTCAGCACGCTGTTCGGCGCGTCGGGAGCCTGGGCATCGGGCGGCGTGGTGTCCACGCCGAAGGACTTCAGCGCGTTCGCGGCCGGGTACGCGGGCGGCCCGCTGATCAGCGAAGCGACCCGTCAGCAGCAACGGGCCTTCGTCGCGGGCGCCTCCGAGCCGGCCGGCCCGGGAGCCAACCGCGCCGGGCTGGCGATCTTCGAGTACACCACCCGCTGCGGCGTGGTCTACGGGCACACGGGCAACACCGCGGGCTACACCCAGTTCGGCGCCGGCACCCCGGACGGCCGCCGCAGCCTCACCGTCTCCGTCACCTCGCAGGTCAACCAGAAGGTCGACCCCGACCTGCTGGAGCAGCTGCGCGGCGTCGAGGAGGACTTCGTCTGCGCCCTGCTGGACGGCTGAAGCGAAGCTCCGGCCGACACGGAACAGAACCGTCCGGACACCGCCGCGAGGCCGGTGTCCGGACGGTTCTGGTTCGTCGGACTCGTCAGAGGCGCTCGGGGACCGGGTTGCCGACGGCCTCGATGGCGCGGCGGACCGGAACCTTCACCAGCACGGCGAAGCCGATCACGAAGAACACCAGCAACGAGATGATCGCCGAGCGGTAGCTGCCGGTGACCTGGTAGGCGAGGCCGAAGACCAGCGGTCCCATCCAACTGGTGCCGCGGTCGCTGATCTTGTAGACGCTGAAGTACTCGGCCTCACGGCCGGCCGGGATGAGGTGCGAGAAGAGCGAGCGGGAGAGCGCCTGGCTGCCGCCGAGCACCAGCCCGATCATGCAGGCCAGCGCGTAGAACCAGACCGGCTGGTGGGCGGGCATGACGTACCCCAGAGCGAGGGTGACCACCCAGCCGACCAGGGAGCCGAGGACGGTCCGCTTGGCGCCGTACCGGCGGGCGATGCGGCCCAGCAGCAGCGCGCCGCCGATCGCCACGATCTGAACCAGCAGGACGGCGATGACCAGCGAGGTCTGGCCCATGCCGAGCTGCTCGCTGCCGTAGAGGGAGGCCTGGGAGACCACCGTCTGGATACCGTCGTTGTAGCAGAGGAAGGCACCCAGGAAGAGCAGGGTGAGCGGGTAGCGGCGCATGCCGCGCAGGGTGCGGGCGAGTTCGCGCAGGCTGCCGGCGGCGGGCTCGCCGTCGGCCGCGGTGGAGGCGGAGTCGCTGCGGGCGGGCTCGGTGCGGGCGGGGGCGACGCCGGCGCGGGAGGGCAGCCGGGTCAGCGGGACGAGGGTGAACAGTGCCCACCACAGACCGGCCGAGGCCAGGCAGATCCGCACCGCGGTGCCGGAGGAGAGACCGAGCGCGTCGTGGCCCTCGAACAGCGCCAGGTTGGCGATCAGCAGCAGTCCGCCGCCCGCGTAGCCGTATGCCCAGCCCTTGGAGGAGACCGCGTCGCGCTCGTCGGGGGCCGCCAGGCCCGGCAGGAAGGCGTAGGAGAGCGCGACCGACACCGCGTACGCGATGTTGGCGATCACCAGCAGTCCGGCGCCGAGCAGGTAGCGGCTCCCGCCGAGGAAGAACATCCCCATGGTGGCGACCGCGCCGACGTACGCGAAGCCGCACATCAGCTCCTTGTGACGCCCGGTGCGGTCGGCGATCGTGCCGATCACCAGCATCACCGCGACCGAGAGCAGCACGGAGAAGGAGACGGTGTAGGGGAAGAACGACCCCGCACGCACCGAGAGGCCCAGCGGGTGGACGTCGCCGCCCGCGTCGGCGGCGTTCTTGGCGAGCGTGGTGAGGTACGGCCCGAGAAACACCGTCAGGACCGTGGCCGAGAAAGCGGCATTGGCCCAGTCGTTCATGTACCAGCCGAACTGCGTCCGGCGCAGGGCGCGGGTGTCGGTGGCCGCCGACGAGTGGTCAGGCAGGTGGGTCGCGGTGTTCATGAGGTTCCCATCAGCGTGTTTCCGTCGGTCCAGCAGCCGCGCTCCGTGAACACGTCCCGCAGGACGTCGATGCGATCGGCCATGATGCCATCCACGCCCAGGTCCAGGAGAGCCCTGATCCGTGTGGCGTCGTCCACGGTCCAGACGTGAACCTGCAGGCCGGCGCGGTGGGCGGCGCGCACGAAGGCCCGGTCGACCACCCGCACGCCCCGGTGCCGCTCGGGAACCTGCGCGCACACCCCCGCCCACGACGCCCCTCGCCCCGGGAGCAGCGGTCCGGCCAGTGAGCGCAGCCGCAGCCGTGCCACCTCGCGCGGGCCGAGCGAGGTGGCCAGCCGGGGTCCGGCGGCGGCACGCACGGCGGCGAGGCGGGTGTCGGAGAATCCGCCGACGCAGACCCGGTCCCACGCATTGGTGCGGCGGATCACCTCGACCAGCGGCCCGACGGCGGGGGCCGCCTTGACGTCGATGTTGAAACGGGCCCGGGGGAACTCACCGAGCAGGTCCTCCAGCAGCGGGATGGGCTCGGTGCCGCCTATCCGGGCCTCGCCGACCGTGCTCCAGGGCAGTTCGCCCACCGCGCCGGCCCGGTCGGTGACCCGGTCCAGGCGGGAGTCGTGGAAGGCCACCAGCACACCGTCGGCGGTGGCGTGGACGTCCGTCTCCAGGTAGCGGTAGCCGAGGGCGACGGCCGCCGAGAACGCGGCGAGCGAGTTCTCGGGATGGCCGATCACACCTCCCCGGTGAGCGAAGGCCAGCGGCCCCCGGTGGTCGAGGAAGGGGTGCATCTCGGGCTCCGAGCTTTTGTGAGGGGAACGACGTCGGGGTCAGAGTGGGAGGAACTGTAGCGCCCTTCGTGGCGAGCAGCACCGCCCTGCCGAGTTTGCTACTCGCCAGTACCCAGCGGGGCGAAGTATGCCAGGCCCCTTCGGTGAGGTACATCCGCTGCGCGATCTGCGCGTTCGCCTGGCCCCTGGCCCCACCATCGAGGAAACGGTTTTTGAGTTCAGCAGCTGATCAGCTAAAGTTTCCGTGCGGCACGGGCCTATAGCTCAGACGGTTAGAGCGCTTCCCTGATAAGGAAGAGGCCACAGGTTCAAGTCCTGTTAGGCCCACCAGCGCTGAATGCCCGGAGTGGATATCCACTCCGGGCATTGTGGCATTCCCCCACTCCCCTACGCGCCCATGTGCCCGGCCGGGGCGAGGGCGTGCGGAGCTTCCTGTGCTCACCTGACCGCTGCGAGCGCCCGTCAGGCCAGTTCCTTGGCGTCCACCGACGGTGTGCCGGCCGGGGTGCTCCAACGGGCCTCGACCTTGCCGTAGCGCCAGTAGACCAGCGCGACGATCCAGGTCAGCGCGAACAGTGCGGCGATCGCGAAGCCCGCCTTGTTGATGTCGAAGTTCGCCATGAAGTCCCAGAAGGCGCCCTTGAGGTGCAGCTCGGAGGTGAGCACGCCGAGCAGCTCGATGGTGCCGATCAGGAAGGCCGCGGCGATCGACAGGCCGGTGATGACCAGGTTGTAGTAGACCTTGCGGACGGGGTTGGCGAAGGCCCAGCCGTAGGCGAAGTTCATGAAGCAGCCGTCCAGGGTGTCGAACAGCGTCATGCCGCCGGCGAAGAGCAGCGGCAGCGCGAGGACGGCGTAGAACGGCAGGCCGGAGGTGGCGGCGTAGGCCGTCGCGGCGAGCAGCACGACCTCGGTGGCGGTGTCGAAGCCGATGCCGAAGATCAGGCCGACGAAGAACATCTGCCAGGTGTGCTTGATCGTGCGCATGAAGCGGCCGAAGAAGCGGTACATCAACCCGCGTGCCTGGAGCTGGCGTTCGAGCTCGGCCTCGTCGAAGGTGCCGCGCCGCATGGCCCGGAACACCTTGGCGATGCCCGCCAGCACGACGAGGTTGAGCAGCGCGATGAGGTAGAGGAAGCTCGCCGAGGTGACCGTGCCGATGACGCCGCCGACGGTCTCGTAGCTGGAGTTCGGGTCGACCACCGCGCCGAAGACGGCCTTGGCGGCGATGGTGAGGCCGATGCCCACCACGCAGATGATGGTGGAGTGGCCCAGCGCGAAGAAGAAGCCGGTGCCCAGCGGGCGCTTCTCCTCCGCCATGAACTTGCGGGTGACGTTGTCGATCGCGGAGATGTGGTCGGCGTCGAAAGCATGACGGGCACCCAGCGTCCACGCGGTGAACGCGACGCCCATCCCGATGCCGAGCCCGTCGTAGTGGAAGTGGTGCGGCAGGACCGCGAACACGAAGATGCCCCAGCCGAGGCCGTTGAGGGCCAGGATCACCAGGGCCATCAGGCTCAGGCGTCCCCACTCGGAGGGCTGCAGCGCGTCGCGCATCGTTCTGAACCGGGTTGCCGGAGCGGGCAAGGCATCCTCCTCGGGATGCTCGCGGACAGGGCGGCACACCCGAGTCGGCCACGGCGGGCCGGGCGGGCCGTCCTTCCGTCGAGGCGGGAATCCGTGGCACGGCAGCAGGCGACCGGACTCGCCCCCCGAGGGGGACATCACCGTTGCGGGACAGTGCCGGGTTCACACCGGACTTCGCTGCTGGCACACCGTCACAGCAGGCGGCTGCAACCTTGCCAGGCTAGTGAGCCGCTCCCACCGGACTCAAGTCCACACAGGTCAAGACCCGGGAAACTCTGCACCGGACGGCTTCGCGCGCCGCCGCAGTCCGACGGATCGTCATATCGTTTCTTGGCAAGGCACTCTCTTGCTATCCCCGGCGGCCCGGGGGTGCGGTGAGGACGCAGTCCCCGCACAGGGCGCCCGCGTGGTCGGGGGCGGCCCGGTAGATCAGGCAGCAGCTGCGGCGGCGGAACCCGGTGCCGTCGTCGGCCGCGGTGCCCGCGCCCTGCAGGGGCGCACGGGCGAGCAGCTGAGCGACCAGTTCGCGCGCGCCCGGAGCCAGTTGAGGGGCCGAGCGGGCGATGGCCGCGGCGGCGCCGTTGACGGCGGAGGCCACGTTGCCGTGCAGGATCCGCGCCGAGACGCCGAACCCGGCGCCGAGCGCCTCGCTCAACTCCCGGACCGGGCCGTCGAGCAGGTCCGCGCCCAACCGGTCGGCGAGTTCGACCCGGTCGGCGACGGGTTCAAGGACCTGCTGCGGCAACGAGAGCGGGAACATGCCGCCGGGCACCGGCTGCCAGCGGGCCTCGCGCAGGCCGTACCGGAGCACCGCCCCGTCGAGGACGGCGACGGCGAAGGCCGGCGAGACGAGTCTGGCGGCCAGGCCGAGGTGGGTCACCGAGGCGGCCACCCGCTCCTCCACCGCTTCCAGCGGCTGGCCGCCGGCCGCCGCCAGGTAGGTGCGGACGCCGGCCACGCGCTCCCGCAACACGGCTGTATCGTCGAGCAGTTCGGCCATCGGCCGCCACGGCGGCAGGACCGGTCCGTCGTCGTGGCAGTCGATGGCGAAGAACGGCCCGAGGGCCGCGAGCCGTTGCGGCATCGCGGCCCCGGGGAGCTGCCGGGTCATGCGGCGACGACCGGCGCGGTCCCGGCCCCCGCACCCGCACCCGCACCCGAAGCGGCCTTGCGCGCCTCGGGGTCGAGCAGCCGCTCGGCCATCGGTCCGAAGACCAGTCCGAGGGTGGCCCACAGCAGGAGCTGGGCGGCCACGGACAGGAAGCGGAAGTCGAAGAGGGTGTCCGCCGGGAAGCCCGGGTAGACGATGGCGCCCTGCGGGTCGGTCAGCGGCAGCGGGGTCTCGGTCGCATGGTGACCGAACTCCTGCACATTGTCGGCCAGTTCGCCGAGCGACGGGAGGACGGCCATGATCGTGCCGATCACCACGACGTAGGCGCCGGCCGCCAGCAGGGTGGCGTTCCAGTTGCCGAACCGGGCCTGGAGGCGCTTGCCGAGAACGACCGCGAGCACCAGGAAGAGCACCGAGCAGGCCACCATCGCCAGGTAGAGGTTGCCGCGGTCACGGATGGTGTCGGGGTGACCGATCGAGGGCGGGTTGGCCGGGTACTTGATGAACGGCACGAAGTAGATGCCGAGGAATCCGCCCAGCGCCACCAGCATCGCGAGCGGGCGCGGCCGGAGCCGGCCGGTGCGTCCCAGACAGATGGCGTAGGCGACGGCGAAGAGCGCGCCCATCGCCGCGCCGAAGAGGATCATGCCGACACCGATGCCGATGTTGGCCTGAACGGTGCGGCTGAAGATGTCCGGGCCGCCCATGTCCATGGGCAGTCCGGCAGCCTTGTCGAGGGCCCCTTGGGCGGCGTCGCGCCCGCTCTCGTAGTCGATCGCCGTCCGGATCTGCGGCTCGGCGAAGATCCGGGCGAAGACGAACGCGAGCAGGCCGGCCACTGCGCCGGCGATGACGCCGCGCAGGACGAGTCTTTTTTCCATGTCGGGTTGTTCGCTGCTTCCGGTGGTCAGTGACAGGGGAAGCCGAGGAAATGGCGGGAGTCGTGCACGAACTCGTGGATGTGCATGTCCTTGCCGAACACGGAGTAGGCGCCCTGGTCGACGCCGATGAAGTAGTAGACGGCCAGCGCGATCAGCGCGCTGACGACGAGCCAGGCGGCGGCCCTGGCCGCAGGAACGACGACCGGGACGGGCAGGGCGGTGGGCCCGGGCAGACTGGTGCTCACAGTTGAGCCTCCTTCAGGGGATCGTGCGTCCCGCTCTTCGATGGGGCAGACCGTGATGGCGTCGTATCTGACTCACGAGCCGCCCGCAGGCGCCTCGCTCACAGTGGCGCGACCGTGCTGGAGTTCCACCAGCTTCCTTACGCCATCACTACTCACCGTAGGGTAAAGGCCCGGGAAAGGGGC
Source organism: Kitasatospora sp. NBC_01250 (assembly GCF_036226465.1). NCBI lineage: Bacteria > Bacillati > Actinomycetota > Actinomycetes > Kitasatosporales > Streptomycetaceae > Kitasatospora > Kitasatospora sp. NBC_01250. The sequence continues at coordinate 595,835 of NZ_CP108476.1, forward strand.
CGTCAATGGCCGCCGATGCTCCCGGGGCACAATGCGGGCAAGGTCACGTGGCCGGCGTCGGCCACCGGGGTGGGCGCAGCAGGTGGTCTGCGCCCACCCCTCTCATCCCACGCCGGCACCTCAGCCGGCGAGTTCCTCCCGCAGGCGGCGGGCGGCGCCGACCAGGCTCTCCAGCGAGGCCCGGGTCTCGGGCCAACCGCGGGTCTTCAGGCCGCAGTCGGGGTTGACCCAGAGCCGCTCGGCGGGGATCGCCGCGAGCCCGGCGCGCAGCAGCTCGACGGCCTCCTCGGTGCTCGGCACCCGAGGCGAGTGGATGTCCCACACGCCCGGGCCGACCTCGCGCGGGTAGCCGGCCCCGGCCAGCTCTCCGGCCACCTCCATGTGCGAGCGGGCCGCCTCCAGCGAGATGACGTCGGCGTCCAGCTCGTCGATGGCCGTCATGATCGCGCCGAACTCGGCGTAGCACATGTGGGTGTGGATCTGGGTGTCGGCCCGCACCCCGGAGGTCGCGAGCCGGAACGCGGCCGTGGCCCAGTCCAGGTAGGCGGGGCGGTCGGCGGCGCGCAGCGGCAGCTTCTCGCGCAGCGCCGGCTCGTCGACCTGGACCACGGCCGCACCGGCGGCCTCCAGGTCGCGCACCTCGTCGCGCAGGGCGAGTGCCACCTGGAACGCGGTGTCCGCGAGCGGCTGGTCGTCGCGGACGAAGGACCAGGCGAGCATGGTGACCGGGCCGGTGAGCATGCCCTTGACCGGACGGTCCGTCAGGCTCTGCGCGTAGCCGAACCAGTCGGTGGTCATCGGGTGCGGGCGGGAGATGTCGCCGGCCAGCACCGGCGGGCGCACGTAGCGGGTGCCGTAGGACTGCACCCAGCCGTGCCGGGTGGCCAGGTAGCCGGTGAGCTGCTCGGCGAAGTACTGCACCATGTCGTTGCGTTCGGGCTCGCCGTGCACCAGCACGTCCAGGCCCGCCTTCTCCTGGTAGGCGATCACCTCGCGCACCTCGGCCTCGATACGCTCGCGGTAGGCGGCCTCGTCGATCCGCCGCGCGGTCAGGTCCGCGCGGGCGACCCGCAGCTCGGTGGTCTGCGGGAACGAGCCGATGGTGGTGGTCGGCAGCAGCGGCAGGCCGAGCCGGGCGCGCTGGGCGGCGGCCCGCTGCGGGTACGCCTGGGCCCGGCGGGCGTCGGCCTCGGTGACGGCCGCGGTGCGGGCGCGCACGGCCGGGTCCCGGGTGATCGGCGAGGCGGCGCGCGAGGCCAGATCGGCGCGGTTGGCGGACAGTTCGGCGCTGATCGAGCCGGTGCCCTCGCGCAGACCGCGGGCCAGCAGCGCCACCTCGGTGGCCTTCTGCTTGGCGAAGGCCAGCCAGCGCAGGATCTGCGGGTCGACCTCGCGTTCGGCGGCGGCGTCCAGCGGGACGTGCAGCAGCGAGCAGGACGGTGCGACGTCCACGGTACCGGCCAGCCCGAGCAGGGTCGCCAGGGTGGCCAGCGACTTCCCCAGGTCGTTGATCCAGATGTTGCGGCCGTCGACCACACCGGCGACCAGCCGCTTGCCGGGCAGCCCGCCGACGGCGGCGAGGCCGTCCAGGTTGGCGGCGGCGGGCCCGGTGAAGTCCAGGGCCAGGCCCTCCACCGGGGCCTTGGCGAGCACCGGCAGCGCCTCGCCCAGGCGGTCGAAGTAGCTGGCGACCAGCAGCTTCGGCCGGTCGGTCAGGGCACCGAGGTCACGGTAGGCGCGGGCGGCGGCGTTCAGCTCGGCCGGGGTGCGGTCCTGCACCAGCGCGGGCTCGTCCAGTTGCACCCACGCGGCACCGGCGGCGCGCAGCTGCGCCAGCAGGTCGGTGTAGACCGGCAACAGCCGGTCCAGCAGGGTGATCGGCTGGAAGTTCTCGGCCACCCCGGGCGCCGGCTTGGCCAGCAGCAGGTAGGTGACCGGGCCGACCAGCACCGGGCGGGCGTCGTGGCCGAGCGCCAGCGCCTCGCGCAACTCGGCGACGGCCTTGGCGGGGTTCGCCGCGAAGGTGGTGTCGGGGCCGAGTTCGGGCACCAGGTAGTGGTAGTTGGTGTCGAACCACTTGGTCATCTCCAGCGGCGCGACGTCCTGGGTGCCGCGGGCCATCGCGAAGTACCCGTCCAGCGGGTCGGCGTCGACGGCGGCGCGGTGGCGGGCCGGGATCGCCCCGACGGCGACGGTGGTGTCCAGCACGTGGTCGTAGAGCGAGAAATCACCGGTGGGCACCTGGGCGATACCGGCCTCGGTGAGCTGCCGCCAGTTCTCCCGGCGCAGGTCGGCGGCGGTGGCCAGCAGGGCTTCGGCGGTGACCGTGCCCTTCCAGTAGCCCTCGATCGCCTTCTTGAGCTCCCGGTTACGGCCCTGGCGGGGGTAGCCGTGGACGGTGGAGCGGGTTGCCGCGGCTGCGGACTTCGTGGTCAAGGGACTCTCCTTCGCGAGCCTGTCTCAGGGTTCCCGGCGATGTCACGGGACGCGAAGAGGTGCCGAACCGGGCGGGGCCGCAGACGCCAGAATGCGCCGGACCCGCCTGGTTGTGCACGCCGACCCGCCCACGAGGTCACCGGGATTTCCGCGCGCGAACGGTCGCGTGCGCACAACGGGCAGGTCTTCGGACTCGCGGGCACGCCCACCCTTGAAGGGCGGACACCTACTGGCCGTCGCTTCCCAGGCCCGAACTCCCGGACCCAGTGCGTATGACGGCGGTCGTTCCCACTCACCGCTGCGGGGCAGTCCCGGATTCCCACCGGGTTCCCTCTTGCGACACCCTGCCTGGCGGACAGGGCGAACCAGTTGCACCGGTCAGCCTATAGCCGATCCACCGGCGAGTCGCGGGTGAATCACTCGACTGCCCACATCGTGGGACGAGCTCGGATCCGCCGCAGGCCTCCCCCGCTTCGCAGGAGCCCGGCCTGCCGGGTGCCGAGGAGCCGGCGGCCGCAAGGCCGTGTGGAAACGCCCTGGTGCCCGGAGCCAGGGGCTGCGGGCACCAGGGCGTTCGATCGGCGCGGGTCAGGGCAGCAGGAGGAGCTTGCCCGTGGTGCGGCGGCTCTGCAGGTCGGCGTGGGCGCGTGCGGCCTCGGCCAGGGGGTAGCGCTGGGCGACGTCGGCCGAGAGGGTTCCGTCGCGCAGCCAGGCGAACACCTCGTGGGCGCGCTCGGCGAGTTCGGCGGGATCGGTGGCGTGGTCGACCAGCGTCGGGCGGGTCAGGAAGAGCGAGCCGCCGGAGCCCAGGTGCTGCGGGTCGAACGGGGGCACGGGGCCGGAGGCCGCGCCGACCAGGACGAAGGTGCCGCGCGGGCGCAGCGCGGCCAGGCCAGTGCGGAAGGTGTCGCGGCCCACGCCGTCGTAGACCACGTCCACGCCCCGGCCACCGGTCAGCTCCCGCACCTGGGAGGCGATCTTGTCGGCCTCCTCGAAGCCGCCCGGCGGCACCACCAGCACGTCGCGCACCCCCGCCGCGGTGGCGGCGGCGGCCTTGGCCTCGCTGGAGACGGTGCCGATCACGTGCACGCCGCGCCGCGAGAGCACCCGGGCCAACTGCTGGCCCAGGCCGCCGGCCGCCGCCGGGATCAGGGCGCTCTGGCCGGCCTCGGCACGGAAGGTGCTGGTGACCAGGTAGTGCGCCGTCAGACCCTGGAGCAGGACGGCGGCGGCCGCCTCCTCGCTGATGTCCGCGGGCAGCCGGACGGCGGCGCGCGCGGGCACCACGACCTGCTCGGCGTAGCTGCCGGGCGCGGCCCACCAGGCGACCCGGTCGCCGGGGGCGGTGCCGGTCACCTCGGGGCCGACCGACAGCACCGTGCCGGCGCCCTCGCAGCCGGCCACGAGCGGGGCCTTCAGCGGGCTGCGGCCCTCGCGCTCGTAGACGTCCTTGTAGTTGACCCCGGCGGCGGTGAGCCGGACCACCAGCTCGCCCGGCCCGGGCTGCGGGTCCGGGCGCTCGGCCAGGGCCAGGACCTCGGGGCCGCCGAATTCCTCGACGACGACTGCTCGCATGTCGACCTCTCGTCGGACAGTTCAGAAGACGGTTCGGAAGATGGATCGGAAGATGGTTGAGCGTGTGGGAAACGGCAGCTGACCCGGCGTTATTCCACGTGCTTGTCGGCCGCGTTCAGCGCCTCGTCCAGGATCTCCAGCCCCTGGCGCGCCTCGTCGTCGGTGATGGTGCACGGCGGCACCAGGTGGATCCGGTTGTAGTTGTACACCGGCCACATGCCGCGCTCCTTGCACGCGGCGACGACCTCGTCGACCGGGCCGGTCTGGCCCGCCCCGGCGGCGTAGGGCACCAGCATCTCGCGGGTCTCGCGGTTGCGGACCAGCTCGACGGCCCAGAAGACGCCGAGCCCGCGCACCTCGCCGATGCTGGGGTGGCGCTCGGCCAGCTCGCGCAGGCCGGGACCGAGCACGTCCTCGCCGATCCGGGCGGCGTTCTCGACGATGCCCTCCTCCTTCATCGCCGTGATGGCGGCGACGGCGGCGGCACAGGCCAGCGGGTGGCCTGAGTAGGTCAGGCCGCCGGGGTAGACGACCTCGCGGAACGTCTCGTGGATCGCGTCGGAGACGAGCACGCCACCGAGCGGCACGTAGCCGGAGTTGACGCCCTTGGCGAAGGTGATCAGGTCGGGGGTGACGCCCCAGTGGTCGATGGCGAACCACGCGCCGGTGCGCCCGAAGCCGGACATCACCTCGTCGGCGATCATCACGATGCCGTACTTGTCGCACAGCGCGCGCACGCCGGCCAGGTAGCCGGGCGGCGGGACCAGGATGCCGGCGGTGCCCACGACGCTCTCCAGCATGATCGCGGCGATCGTCGTGGGGCCCTCGAACTCGATCACCTGCGCCAGGTGCGCCAGCGCGCGGGCGCTCTCCTCGGCCTCGGTGGTGGCGTGGAAGTGCGAGCGGTACAGGTAGGGGCCGAAGAAGTGCGCGACGTTGCCGGCGGCACTGCCCGAGCGCTCGTTGGGCCAGCGGCGCGGGTCGCCGGTGAGGCTGATCGCGGTGGAGGTGCCGCCGTGGTACGAGCGGTAGGCGGAGAGCACCTTGGGGCGGCCGGTGTGCATCCGGGCCATCCGCACGGCGTGCTCGTTGGCGTCGGCGCCGCCGTTGGTGAAGAAGACGTGGCCGAGGTCGCCGGGGGCCAGCTCGGTGATCAGGCGGGCCGCCTCGCCGCGCTTGTCGTTGGCGAAGGTGGAGGCGATCATGCAGATCCGGTCGGCCTGCTCCTTGATCGCCGCGACCACCTTGGGGTGCGCGTGGCCGATGTTGAGGTTGATGAACTGGGAGGAGAAGTCGAGGTAGCGCTTGCCCTCGTAGTCCCAGAAGTGCCGCCCGGCGGCGCCCGCCACCGGGATCGGGTTGACGGCGCCCTGGGCGGCCCAGTTGTGGAACAGGTGCGCGCGGTCGTCGGCGAAGACCCGGCGGCCCTCCTCCGGGTCGGGGGCGGGAAGCTGCACGGCGGGCTCGTGAGTGGTCATCAAAACCTCTGCGAGTTCTCGGACCGCGTGTAGTGCGGTGTACGGGTGTGGAAACGGTCCTCGTGGTCGAGGAAGTAGCGGATGTCGGCGGTGGCCGCCTCGAACGGGGAGCGCTCGGGCGTCCCGGGCGGCTCGCTCAGCAGCGCGGCGTGCCGGCGCAGCACGGCCGTGGAGAACGGCAGCGCGCCGGCGTCGGCGTAGCGGATGGCGCCGGAGCGGTCGCGGCGCGGCACGACCTGCGCGTGGGCGTGGATGCTGGCGCTGAAGGGGATGTCCAGGCGCCCGGCGGCGAAGGCGGCCTCGATCGCGGGGATCAACTCGCCCTCGGCGAGCACCGGGTCGACGAGTTCGGCGACCTCGCGTTCGATCCAGTGCTGCTCCTCGGCCACCCGGTCCTCGTCGATCCGCACGAAGTCGAGCAGCTCGCCGGCGCCGAGCGCGGCGCCCCGGATGCCGTCGGCGTTCGCCTCGGCCTCGGGGATGCCGTAGGCCTCCTGGTGGGTCTTGTTGATCACCTTGGCGGCGCCGCCGAGCCGGGCGAGCAGGCCGCCGTGCAGGATCAGCAGCTCGGCGTAGGAGCGGGTGCGCGGGAAGACGCCCATGAACTCGTGCAGCACCGGGTAGACCTCGACGGCCGGGTCCAGGTAGCGGGCGGCCAGTGTGCGCACGGCGCGCAGCGCGGCCACGTCCTGGTGGGTCTCGCCGCCCTGCGGGTAGGCGATCGACAGGCAGCGCACGCCCTCGCGGGCCGCGGCCACCGCCTCCAGCACGGTGACGGCCAGGCTGACCGAGGGTGGCACCAGCACCGCGGTCAGGGTGCCGAAGAGCTCGCGGTCGATCACCACGCCCGCCTCGGCGAGCACCCCGCACAGCGCGTCGACCTGCTGCCAGGCGCGCAGCGAGTGGCCGAGCGGGACGTTCTTGGAGTAGGGCAGGTTGTAGCCGATCCCGCCGCCCTCGTAGGAGGTGAGGCCGGCGGCGAGGGCGACGGCGAACAGCTCGCGCCCGTCCGGCGAGCCGTGCCGGACCTCCAGCGGGACGCCCACGGCGTCGGCCAGTTCGCGCCCGCGCTGCCAGCCGTGCGCCACCAGCGGGTAGCCGTTGAGGTCGCCGGGGTCGCGGGCGAGCGTCTCGGCGGCGGTGTCGAAGTGCCGCAGCCGGGTGTGCGAGTCGATGGTGACCGACAGCACGCCCGGTCCGGCCGGCTCCAGGGCGCGCAGCAGGTCCAGCATCTGCTGGTGGCCGCCGACGCCGCAGCGCGGCTGCACCACCGGGCGCCCGGCCGCCCGGGCGGCGCGCAGCACCTCCACCACCGGGCGCCGGGTGCGCAGGTGCGCCACCGTTTCGGCCCAGTCGGGCAGTTCGGCGGCGACCTGGTCGTCGAGGTGCAGGCCGTGCAGGTCAGCCATGCTGCAACTCGGCCGCCCGGGCGGCGTGCACCATGTCGAGCAGCAGGATCAGGCCGCTCGCGTCGTCCAGCAGGTGGTCCACGCCCAGGTCGAGCAGGCGCTGCCGGTCGGTGTCGGCCTTGCGGCTGCCGACCGACAGGTTGCCGCCGACGACGACCGGGCAGCGCAGCCGCCCGGCGGCGCGCAGCCCGGGCAGGGTGCGCAGGTCCTGGTGGGCGTGGCCGTTGAGGGTGCCGATCAGCACGGCCTCGGCCTCGGGGTGGCGGTCGTGGGCGTCGGCGAAGTCGGCCAGCGGGGTGCACACGCCGAGGTTGACCACGGTGAAGCCGTGGGCCCGCAACTGCATGGCGATCAGCTGGTTGGCCACGGCGTGCGCGTCGCTCTCGGCCACGCCCAGGATGACCAGGCGGTCCATCGACCCGTCAGCGGTGTTCATCAGGAGTGCCCTTTCGGTGGGAACGGTCCGGGTGCGGCGGCGCTCGGTCCGCCAAGGCGGCGGTCAGTCCTCGAAGGCGGCGAACAGTTCGCGGTGGTTGACCTCGGCCAGGCGGTCGGGGTGGTACTCCTCGGGGTCGGCGTGGCGCAGCGAGTCGAAGACCAGGTCGATGGCGGCCACCAGGCCCCAGACGTGGTGGTAGGCCGGCCACCCGGGGTGCCCGCGCCGGTGGTCGTCCTCGCGGGCGAACAGGTAGTTGGCCCAGTCCCGGCTCATCGGGGCGCGGTGGTGGAAGTCGTGCACCACGGTGTCGCCGGTGAGCACCAGGTAGCGGGCGGGGAAGTGCACCAGCAGCATCCGGCCGCCCCACCGGGCCCAGGCCGCCGCCCGGCGCACCGGCGGCAGGCCGGGCGGCGGGGCCGCCTCGCCGATGAAGATCGCGTTGGTCAGGGCGGCGAAGTAGTCCCGGCCGCGGCGCACCGGCTCGTCGGGGGCGGGGAAGGTGTGCTTGACGCAGAGCCGGAAGGTGTTGCTGACCTGGTAGAGCACGGTCATCGGGACGACCCAGGCGACCAGCAGGAGGACCCACAGGTGCAGCAGGGTCGCCAGCCCCGCCACCGCGACCCACCCGAGGGCGGTGCCGGTGCGCCAGGCCGGCTCGGCGGAGTGGAAGTAGGAGCGGATCCTGGCGGTCAGGAAGCGCGCGTGGAAGACCGGGGAGACGGTCTTGAGCAGCGTGCGGCGCCACATCTCGCGCCGGCTCATCCCCGGGCGCAGTCCTAGGCTGACCAGGAACGCCTGCACGGTGGGATCGCGCAGCGTCATGTGGTGCACGGCGTGGTGGTCGGAGACGTGCTCGGTGCTGTAGCGGCCGAAGTCCTGGATCACCAGCAGCGCGGCGATCGTGCGGCCGAGCAGCACGTCGCGGCGCTTGTGGCCCCACATGTTGAGGTGGGCGCACTGGTGGTAGACCATCATGCGCAGGTTGCGGGCGCCGTGCAGGGTCATCGCCCAGCCCACCGGCACCAGCAGCAGCCACCAGCGCCCGGCCGCCAGCGCGAGCGCGCCGGCGGCCAGGCCCGCGGTGACCGACACCGAGGCGTTGACCAGGTGCCTGGTCGGGGTGTACGCGGTGCGGGGCTGGTCGGCGAGCGGACGGCCCGTCAGCAGGGTCAGCGGCAGGGCGAACGCGGCGGGCAGCCGCCGCATCGACTCGCGGACGGGGTCGTCCGCCGCCTCGTGCCCGGCGGCCGGCGCAAACGGGCGGTACACCTCGGATCTCACCGAATCTCTCTTCCCGGGCGTGGTTGTGCGGTGGAAAAGGCGGCTCCAGGGCCGGTCATGCCTCAGGGAGTGGCCTCCAGCTCGGCGGCCAGCGCGAGCAGGTCGTCGAGCAGCTGGTCCAGCTGCTCGGTGCCGGTCTGCGGGTTGAGCAGCATCAGCTTGAGGAAGACCCGGCTGCCGCCGTCCGGCTGCGCGATGTGGGTGCGGGCGAGCAGCGCACGGCCGTCCTCCATCACCCGGCGGCGCAGCAGGCCGTTGAACGCGTCGGCGTCCAGGCCGTGGCCGGGCAGGTAGCGGAAGAGCACGGCGGTCAGCGGCGGCTCGGTGCCCAGCTCCAGGCGGGGCTCGGCGCTGATCCGGGCGGCGGCGTGCCGGGCCAGGTCGTGGCAGGTGTCCACCATCTGCGCCACGGCCTCCCGGCCCAGGGTGCGCATGGAGACGGCGATCTTCAGCGCGTCGACCCGGCGGGTGGTCTGCAGCGAGGTGTTCTGCGAGCCGATGTAGCCGGCGCAGGTGTCGTCGTCGGCGCTCAGGCAGGTGGTGGGCTGCAGGCCGAACGAGACCATGGTCTCGGCCCGGCGCACCAGCAGCGCGGCCGAGGAGGCCGGGGTCCAGCCGAACTTGTGCAGGTCCATGGTGACCGAGTCGGCCTCCTCGATGCCCCGCAGCATCGGGCGCAGCCGCGGCGAGAAGAGCGCGCCGGCCCCGTAGGCGGCGTCCGCGTGCAGCCAGAGGCCGTGCGCGCGGGCGATGGCGGCCAGCTCCGGCAGCGGGTCGACGATGCCCAGGTCGGTGGAGCCGGCGACGGCCACCAGCGCCACGGCGACCTCGTGCTCGGGCAGTTCGGCCAGGATCCGCTCGGCCTCGGCGGGGATCATCCGGCCGTGTGCGTCGATCGGGACGGTGCGGATGTTCTCCTCGCCGATGCCCAGCAGGCGCACCGCGCGCTCGATCGAGAAGTGCACGCCCTGCGGGGCCAGCACGACCGGCTGCACGCCCAGGCGCAGCAGGCCCTCCTGGAAGGCGTGCCGGCCGATCTTGTCGGCCAGCACGGTGTCACGGGCCATGGTCATGGCCATCAGGTTGGAGACGCTGCCGCCGGAGGTGAGGGTGCCGCCGGCCGTCACCGGGTCGTAGCCGACCAGCTCGGCGAGCTGGGCGATCACCCAGCGGTCCAGCTCCAGGGCGAACGGTCCGCTCTCCCAGGCGTGCAGGGACTGGTTGAGGACGGCGCCCACCAGCTCGGCGGCGGCGGCCACGTCGGTGGGCGGCGGCTGCATCCGGGCCACGGCGGCCGGGTGGGTGATGTCCACCGACCACTGGGCGAAGGGCCGCACCAGCTCGGCCAGCGCCTGCTCGGGTGCCGTGCGCTCCTCGGGCAGCAGCGGGGCGCTGAGCGCCGCCGCGGCCGCGGCCCGCGCGGCGGCGGGGCCGCCGGGCGCGACCGGTCCGCTGCGCGCGGCGGCGACCTCGCTCAGGATGTCCAGCGCGGTGTTGACCAGGCTGCGCACGCTTTCCAGGCCCTCGGCGGTGCCCGCGGGCTGGTAGAGCGCAGCGGATGCGGTGCGGCTCAAGGCTGTTCTCCTCTTGGGTGGGGTGCGGACGCCACGAGGGGCGTCCGCCGGACAGGCCGTGGTCAGGACGGGCTGGGCGCAGCGGCAGCGGCAGCGGCCTCGACATCGACGTCCTCGGACGCGGATGCGGACGCGGACCCGGACGCGGGCGCGGACCCGGACGCGCTCGTGCGCTGGTGCGGCAGGTCGGTCGGGAAGTCCTTGAGCCCCCGCACCGGCGAGAACGCCACCCAGAGCAGCGCCAGCACGAAGGTGGCGGCGGTGATCCACAGCGTGGGCCGCAGCCCGACCTCGTCACCGAGCCAGCCGCCGATCAGCGCACCGAGCGGCAGCGGCCCCCAGGCGATGAAGCGGCAGCCCGCGTTGACCCGGCCCAGCAGGTGCGGCGGGGTGATGACCTGACGCAGGCTCACCACGTGGATGGTCGACATGGTGGAGCCCAGGCCGCACAGCGCGAACGCCGTGATGTAGAGCGCGTAGGAGAGCGCTCCCCGGCCCGGGGCCAGCGGGATCAGCACCGGCGCGCAGCAGCACAGCGCGAGCTCCAGCATCACCGCCCGCCCCAGACCGAGCCGCTCCTTGAGCCACCCGGCACCGAGCGCGCCGAGCAGCGAGCCGATCGCGCCCGCGCCGAGCACCAGGCCGATGGTCCCCGGGCTCATCCCGAGGTGGCGGGCCGCGTACAGCACGAAGACGGTCTGCAGCGACATCCAGCACAGGTTGTAGGTGCCCGCCTCCAGTGCGATCGCCCGGATCGAGGCGTTGCGCAGCACCATCCGCAGGCCCTCGGCGATGCTGCGGGCGGTGGAGACGCGCTCGGCGGGCTGCTCGGGCAGCGGCTCGGCGCGGCGGATCGTGCTGAGCGAGCCGACCGAGACCAGGTAGGAGACGCAGTTGACCAGCAGCGCGATCGGCGCGCTCATCCAGCTGATCAGCAGGCCGCCCAGCGCGGGGCCGCCGATCTGCGCGACCGAACTGCTCGCGGAGAGCTTGCTGTTGCCCTCCACCAGGTGGTCGTGGTCGATCAGCGAGGGCAGGTAGGACTGGTAGGAGACGTCGAACACCACGGTGAGCACGCCGATGGCGAGCGCGGCCAGGTACAGGTACCAGATGTTCAGCGCGCCCAGCGCCGCGCACAGCGGCACGGTGCCCACCAGCACCGCCCGGCCCAGGTTGGCGCCGATCATCAGCGGGCGGCGCCGGCGGCGGTCCGCCCAGACCCCGATGAACAGGGTCAGGCCCAGGAACGGCGCGTAGTTGGCGGCGTTCAGCAGGCCGAGCTGGGTGGAGCTGGCGTGCAGCTGGTAGACCGCGGCCAGCGGCAGGGCCAGCTGGGTGACCTGGGCGCCGAGCAGCGAGACGCTCTCCCCTGCCCAGAGCCTGAGGAAGTCCCGGTCCTGCCACAGACCGCCGAAACGCGGACGGTTCACGCCTGGCTCCCGGGGCGGTCCTCGACGTGGAAGCAGCAGCCGATCTGCGCGCCGTTGGACATGCTGACGATGCCGACCTGCGGATCGGGGGTGCCGCGCACCAGCATCCCGGCGTAGTCCGAGCCGACCATCAGGACGCCGTAGGCGACCACCATCTGCTCGAAGCCGCGCCCGTCGTCGCGCACGAACCGCTCGGCCACCGGCAGCACCCGCTCCTGCACCACGTAGGGCCCGTCGACGGCCCCGCGCAGGTGCGCCTCCCACTCCTCCTGGCCCACCGACCAGCCGGGGATGACGCCGACGCCGCCGTACAGCAGGGTGGGCTTGAGGGCGAGCCGGTCCTTGTTGGCCAGTGCGAAGGGCAGCAGGTCGATCCGCTCGCCGGCCCGCTCGACCCGCTCCTCGCGCAGGAACCGGGTCCACGGCAGGATCCGGTCCACCAGCTCGTGCTCGGCCGCCGACAGGGCCGGGCGGTTGCGCTCGTCGCTGAGCATCGCCAGGCTGCCCTTGTTGCCGTACAACTCGCAGTCCAGGCCCGCGAACAGGAAGGTCTCCCCGCGCTCGACGGCCGCCAGCAGCGGGTCGACCAGATCGTAGCTGCGCTGCTCGTCGGCCATCTCGCCGGGCAGGAAGATCCGGTAGACCACGTCGACCTTGCGGCCGTGGATGTGCGGCACGCCGTTGCGGTACTCGAACTCGCCCAGGTGGCAGACGACGGTGTCGAAGCCGTTGCGCAGCCAGTCCGGGACCACGAAGTCCAGCCAGGGCTTGGTCTTGGCGTAGCCGTCGGGCCACTCGGTCAGGGCCAGCACCGGGCGCTCGGGCAGCGCGAAGCCGGCCGCCTCGGCCTGCTCGCGCAGCACCTCGGCGATCCGGGCGATCGGGTCCGGGTGCACCAGGCGCTCGGCCGCCGCGAAGGTGCGGAAGGCCTCGTTCTCGCGGACCGTGCGGGCGAACTCGCCCATCTGCCAACCACCGAGCGAGCTGCCGGTGTTGAGCTCCATCAGCTTGAAGCCCGCCGGCTCGCGGTACATGTCGGCGCGCGACATCGCGGGCAGCGTGCGGCCGGCCCCGCGCATCACCAGGTCGATCTGGGTGGGCGTCATGCCCACCGCCTTGGCGAAGGCCCGCTTGTCACCGGCGAACAGCCGCTCGGGGATCGTGGTGAGCAGCTCGAACAGCCCGTTGAGGTCGGACGTCAGACGCCGGCGGTCGGCCGCGTCCAGCAGCACCGGCCGGTTGAGCGACTGGCCGCCGCCCGCGCCGTAGCGGATCCAGTCGTTGCGCACCCCGGGGACGGTCATGTCGGCCGGCGCCCGCTCGGCGGCCAGGTAGCGACGGGTGACCGGGTTCTCCAGCAGCGCGCCGAGCCCGTCCAGCGGGGAGCCGCCGAGCACCGGGCGGACCTCGGCCTCGGCCGCGTCCAGCGCCGCGGCGCAGCCCGACGGGTCCTCGGCCAGCGCGAGCACGGCGGCGGTGCGCGGGGTGAGCGCCTTGGGCGGCAGCAGCAACTCGGTGCCGGGCTCGGCCAGCGCGATCACCTCGACCACGCCGGGCTGCTGGGCGGCGGCGCCGAGGTCGAGCGAGGCGAGGGTGCCGTCGTGCGGCGGGTAGAGGAAGCGGATCTCGGCCCACTGCTCGGCGGGCACGGCCGCCTCGGGCCGCTCGCCGAAGGCGAGCGCCGCGCCCAGCAGCGCCAGGTCGATCCCGGTGGCGAGGGTGCCGACCCGCGGGATCAGGTCGCCGCCCAGGCGCCCGTTCAGCTCGATCAGGCGCGGGCCGCGTGCGGTGAGCCGCAGCTCGGTGTGGGTGGTGCCCTGTTCGATGCCGAGCGCCCGGTGTGCGCCGACCACCAGTTCCTCGACCGCGCCCGCCCACGGCTCGTGGCGCCAGGGGCCGACCAGGTGGCCGACCTCCTCGCAGAACGGGTCGAAGCCCAGCCGCTTGCGCGCCACGAAGAGCGGCTGCGCCCGGCCGTCCGCCACGAGGCTGTCGACGCTGATCTCGGGGCCGTCCAGGAACTCCTCGACGAGCACCCCGCCGGAGGCGTCCAGCGGGCCCATCACGCTGGCCGCGGCCAGCGCGTAGGCGGGCGCGAAGTCGCCCGGCTCGCGGACCACGGTCACCCCCAGGCTGCCCGCCAGCGCGCGGGGCTTGAGGACCAGCGGGAAGCCGATCTCCTCGGCCGCCGCGGCGGCCTCGGCGGCGCTGTGCACCAGGCGGTGCCGGACGCCGGGCAGGCCGGCCGCGTCCAGCAGGGTGCGGGTGGTGAACTTGTCCCGGCAGGCGCGCGCGGCGGCCGGCGACATGTGGGGCAGGCCCAGCTGCCCGGCCACCTCGGCGGTGGCGACCAGCGACAGCTCGTCCCAGGTGTAGATCCCGGTGCGCGGGAAGCCGTCGGCGGTGGCGGCGGCGAGCAGGTCCTCGACGGCGGCGCGCAGTGCGACCGGATCGGTGGTGTCGGCGCCGCGGTGGTCGCCGACGTACTCCCGCTCCCAGGTCAGCGGGGCGGCAGAGACCAGCGCGAGGTCGTAGGCGCCGGCCAGCGAAGCCATCGCGTACTCGCGGTAGGTCCGCAGTCTGCTGCCCACCACTATCAGTCGGTCCCGGTCACGCATCTGGCGCCCTCCGCTTCGTTTCGTCGTTCGTCGTGCTGGTGCCACGGCCCTGACCGGTCGTACGGCCGGTCGGGCACGTCGTCGTGCGTCCCCCGCCGGACGGGCCCCGAGGGCCTGCCCGCGGCGCTCGGCCGGTCAGCCGGTGACCGCCCGGCAGCGCACCCGGACCGTGCCGGCGGCCCGGACGATGGCGTCCTCCACCTCACGGCTGCTGGTGCCGCGGAAGCGGAACCGGGCGGCCACGTGCTCATAGCCGCCGACCTTGGGGATCGTCGTGCCCGGCTGCGGCAGCCGGCTCGCGTACGGGCCGGGCTCACCCACCGGCGCCGCGGCCTCCACCACCGTGCAGGGCGGCGCCACCGGCAGCGGCAGCAGCAGCCAGCCCGCGGTGCGGCCACCCGGCACGACCGGTGCGGCCGGGGTGCGGCCGAGCTGGATGTCCACGGCGGCGGCCATCAGGTCGATCCCGTGCACCTCGCGCCACACGAAGGGGATCTCCCCGCCGCCGACCCGGGCGCCGGCCTCCAGGAAGGTGAGCCGCGGCGCGCCCCGCCCGTCGGTGCCGGCGAACGCCTCCAGGTGGAACACCCAGGGCTCGCCGCCGCCCAGTGCCGCACCGACCTCGGCGGTGAACTGCTCGACGGCGGCGAGCAGTTCGGGGTCGTCCAGCTCCACCGAGCCGAGGAAGGCCCCGTCGGTGAACTCCCGGCAGCTGTTGACGTAGCGCGAGGCCCGCCAGGGCCCCAGCCGCTCGCCGGTCCACAGGCCGTCGATGTGCAGGACCGGGTCGGCCACGAAGCGCTGGACCAGGTACGGCTCCTGGCCCAGGTCCGGCGCGCTGTGCGCGTCGCCCTCGCCGTGCAGCACGGACACGCCCCGGCTGGCAGTGCCGCGCCGCGGCTTGACCACCACCGGCCAGCCGTTGCGGGCGGCGAAGGCCCGCACGGCGCCGGCGTCGGGCGCGTCCGCGTAGGCGGGCACCGGCACCCCGCCGCGCTCGGCGGCCACCACCATGGCGAGCTTGTCCCGGAACCGCTCCAGGTCGGCGCTCTGCTGACCGGGCAGGCCGAGCTCGGTGCGCAGCAGCGCCGCCGTGTCCAGGTCGCCCTCGTTCAGCGCCACCAGCCGGCCGACGGGCCCGAACCGCCCGGCCAGCCCGGCCATCGCCGCCCGCACCGCGTCCACCTGGTCGGTGGCCGCCACCACGGCCACGGCGGCGGCCTGCGCCGGCACCGAGGAGCGGGCCAGCTCGGTGGTGACATAGCTGATGTGCGCGGCGCCGTGGTCGAGGTAGTCCTCGTAGCGGGCGTACTGGTCGCGCCAGCGGTGCAGCACCACGATGTGCTCCGGCGCCGCGCTCACCGCTGCCCGCCTCGGAGCCGGGCGTCGGCCACCATGATCTGGCCCAGCGCGATGCCGCCGTCGTTGGTGGGCACCTGCTGCTGGCAGTAGGCGGCGAAGCCCGCCCGGCCCAGCTCGACCAGGCAGTTCACCAGCAGGAACTCGTTCAGGAACACCCCGCCGGAGAGCACCACCTGGCGCGTGGCCGAACCGGCCGCCAGGCACCGGGCGACCACCAGGTCGACCACCGCGGAGTGGAAGCGCCGGCTGAGCTCCGCAGGCGCCACCCCGGCCGCCAGGTCGGCGGCGAGCGCCCGCACCACCGGGCGCGGGTCGAGTTCGGTGACACCCTCGCGCTCGCTCGCGCCGAACCGGTACCGCTCGCCCGGCGCGGCCATCGCGAGGTCGCGGCCCAGCAGGCCCTCCAGCTCGATCGGCCCCTGCGCCTCGTACTCCGCCCGTGTGGTGACCGCGAGCAGCGCCGCGACACCGTCGAAGAGCCGGCCCATGCTGGAGGCGAGCGGCGAGTTGATGCCGCGCTGCGCCATGGTGGCGTAGACGTGGCGCTGCTGCTCGTCCAGTTCGCCCAGCACCGGGAAGGCCGCCAGCGCCGCCTCGCCGTCGCCGAAGGCGTCCAGGGCGAGCGCGAAGCCGGTCCGGATCGGCTCCTTGACCGCCCGGTCGCCGCCCAGCAGCGGCACGGTGCGCAGGTGCGCCAGGCGCCGCACCGCGAGGAAGTCGCCGAGCAGCACCTCCCCGCCCCAGGTGGTGCCGTCCTCGCCGTAGCCGGCGCCGTCGAAGAGCACGCCGATGGTCTCGCCGTCCAGCTGGTGCTCGGCCATGCAGGAGGCCATGTGCGCGTGGTGGTGCTGGACCTGCGTCACCGTCTCGAACGCCTGCCCCTGCTCCTTGAGCGCGAACCGGGTGGCCCGGAACTGCGGGTGCAGGTCGACGGCGGCATGACGGGGCGTCAGCTCGTGCAGCGCGGCGAGGTGCCGGACCGTCTCCCGGTGCGACTCGAAGGTCTCGTCGTTCTTCAGGTCGCCGATGTGCTGGCTGAGGTAGACCCGGCTGCCGCCGCTGAGCGCGACGGTGGTCTTCAGCTCGGCGCCGTACGCGACCAGCGGCGCCAACTCGCGCCCCACCTCCACCGGGTAGGGCGCGTAACCGCGGGCCCGACGCAGGAAGGAGACCACCGGCTCGGCGAGTCCGGGGTGCTCGGAGTAGCGCACCAGCGAGTCGTCGACCCGGATCTCGATGTCCCGGTCGTTGTACAGGACGAGGTCGGCGACCTCGAAGAGCTGTGCGAGCGCGTCCTCGTTGCGGTGCACGATCGGGTAGCCGGAGATGTTGCCGCTGGTCATCACCAGCGTCTCCAGGCCCTCGTGGTCCACCAGCAGGTGGTGCTGGGGAGCGGAGGGCAGCATCACGCCGAGGTTGGGGTTGCGCGGCGCGATCTCCTCGGGCAGCGCACCGGCCAGCTTGCGCAGCAGCACGATCGGCCGGGCCGCCGAGTCCAGCAACTCGGCCTCGGGCGGGCGCACTTCGGCGATCCGCCGGACGGTCTCCAGGTCCCGGGCGAGCACCGCGAACGGCTTGGAGTCACGCCGCTTGCGCGCGCGCAGCAGTGCCACCGCCGCGGCGTCACGGGCGTTGGCGGCCAGGTGGAAGCCGCCGACGCTCTTGACCGCCACGATCCGGCCGGCGGCGAGCGCGGCGGCGGCCAGCGCCAGCGCCTGCTCGCCCTCGGCCGCCTCGCCCGCCGGACCGGCCAGCAGCAGCCGCGGCCCGCACTGCGGGCAGGCGTTGGGCTGCGCGTGGTAGCGCCGGTCCAGCGGATCGCGGTACTCCGCCGCGCACGGGCCGCACATGGTGAACGCGGCCATCGTGGTGGTCGCCCGGTCGTAGGGCAGGGCCCGCACGATGGAGTACCGCGGGCCGCAGTTGGTGCAGTTGATGAAGGGGTAGCGGAACCGCCGGTCGGCCGGGTCGCGCAGCTCGGCCAGGCAGTCGGCGCAGACGTGGGCGTCGGCCGGCACCACGGTGACCTTGCGGCCCCCGTGCGCGCTCTCACGGATCTCGAAGTCCGCCGCGCCGTACCCGCCCGCGCCGTCCTCCCGCTCCACCCGCACCTCGTGGACGCGGGCCTGCGGCGGCGCCTGGGTGCGCAGCTCCGCGGTGAAGCGGTGCACGGCCGGGGCCGGCCCGCTCACCTCGGTGAGCACGCCCTCGGGGTCGTTGAGCACCCAGCCCGCCAACTCGTGCGTCAGCGCGAGCTTGTAGACGAACGGGCGGAAGCCCACCCCCTGCACCACGCCGGTGACCCGGATCAGCCGCCGCAGCGGCGGTTCGCTGTTCTTCATCGTCCGTCGCCCGTCCTCAGCAGAGCCGGGGCAGTTCGGCGCCCTGGAGCTCTTCGACCACCGACTCCCGGCCGTCGGCGCCGCGCATGAGCACCACGGGCTCGGCCTCCTCGGTGACCTCGCCGATCACCACGGCGTCGGCGCCGTAGCGGTGCGCCCGCAGCGCCGCGAGCACCTCCTGCTCGGCCTCGGGGGCGACGAACAGGCAGACGCAGCCCTCGTTCGCCGCGTGGATCGGGTTGACGCCCAGCATGTCGGTGGCCATCACGGTCTCGAACTGGATCGGCAGCAGCTCCTGGTCGATCCGGATGGTGCGCCCGCTGGAGGCCGCGTACTCGTGCAGCACGGCCGCCAGGCCGCCGCGGGTGACGTCGCGCACCGAGTGCACCCGCCCCTCGCCGACCGTGCCGAGCAGCTCGTCGAGCATCCCGTTCAGCGGCGCGCAGTCGCTGAGCACGCGCTGCTCGAAGCCCAGACCCTCGCGGATCGAGAGCAGGTGCACGGTGTGGTTGCCGATCGGACCGCTGAGGATCACCCGGTCGCCGGGGCGCACGTCGCGCATCCGCAGCGGGGTGCGCTCGAAGACGCCCACGCCCGCGGTGTTGAGGTAGATCTGGTCGGCCTCGCCCTTGCGGACGACCTTGGTGTCGCCGCAGACGATCTGCACGCCGGCCTCGCGCGCCGTCTCGCGGATCGAGGTGAGCACCTGGACGAGCCGGGCGATCGGCAGCCCGGTCTCCAGGATCATCCCGAGCGTCAGGTAGAGCGGCCGGGCACCGACCACGGCGAGGTCGTTGACGGTGCCGCAGACGGCGATCTTGCCGATGTCGCCGTTGCCGAAGAACGGCGGGTCCACGACGAACGAGTCGGTGGTCATCGCGATCTGCCCGGACGAGATGGGCAGCATGGCGCTGTCCTCCATCTCACCGATGTACACGTCGCCGAGCGTGTCGACGATCAGGGAGATCAGCTCGTGGCTGAGCTGCGCTCCACTGCCGTGGTCGAGAACGACCTCGCCGAGGTCGGTCACCTGGCTTGTCATCTGCTGTTCCTTCAAGGGCGTCGGGTGGGGCAACGGCTGGGGTGCGGGTGCCTCGGCCGGGGCTTGTCGGACAGGCCCCGGGCAGGCACGGGGCTCCTCAGGGAAGGATCTTGACGACCTTGCGGGGCAGCTCGCCCTCGGTGTCGAGGACGTCGAAGATCTCCTTGGAGTCGGCCACCGTGGCGCAGTAGCCGCCGAGCCACTCCAGGGCGCGGTCGCGGTCCTCGGCGTTGCCGGAGACCACGCAGTCCGAGGGGACCCAGACGTTGTAGCCGCGGAAGAAGGCGTCGGCGGCGGTGGTCTGCACGCAGATCTGCGTCTGCAGCCCGGTGACCAGGACGGTGTCGATGCCGGCCGCCTGCAGGCGGTCGTGCAGCTCGGTCTCGTAGAAGCCGCTGTCCTTGTTCTTCTCGACGACCTGGTCCTCGTCGGCGAGGAAGTCGGCGAGGATCGCCGCGCCCTGCGAGCCGCGCTGCAGCGGCAGGGTGCCGTCGAGGTCGCGCTCGACGTTGGGGTCGTCGGCCAGATTCACCAGCTGCAGGTGGTAGATCGCGTGGCCGCGACGGCGCATCTCGTCGAGGAAGGCAGTGAACCGCGGCTGCGCCTCGGCCATGGCCGCGGTGCGCTCGGGGGTCTTGTGGACGACGTCGGCCTGGAGGTCGTTGGTGAGTACGGCGATCTTGCCCATGACGGTTCTCGGGTTCCTTGAGAAGTGGTGGAAACACGGGAAGGTGCAGCAGAGCCCACTGCCCCAGCACGCACGGCCTCCCGGCAAGCAGCGCACAGCGCGCCGACGCGGGCAGCGGACAGCGGCCTGGCGGCAGGCGGGCAGGCGGAAGCGGGCAGCAGAAGGCAATGCGGAGATAAAGCAGAGGTAAACCAGAAGCCTGTGACAGCGAGTTGCGAAAAACTCAGAGAGACGGAAGCGGTGAAACAGACAGCGGATGTGCGTCTCGCGGACCAGCGAAGCTCCCCCTGACGCGACGTCGCCGACTCTGGCACAGCGATCAGGGGCCGTCAAGATCAACATCCAGCGGATCCCGACAGCCCCTGCACACCTCACACACCATCAACTGGGCGCCGTGCGAGGGGAGAACGCATATCGCATTCCATGTCCCGGGAAAAGGGAAAGGGGTGCGCGGAGGCGATTGCGGCGATATTCCGACACCATCGCGACGGCATCGGGCGCACGAACCAGCACACCGGACCGCCCTGTGCGGCCGCCGAACCACAAGCCGGCCGCGCAACCGTCCGGGCACACACCACCCGGCCGCTCGACTACCTCGGCGGTTACCGGAGCGTAATATTCCACTCGCTTCGCCGCGGTGACGGCAGGTTCAGGCAACTCTGCCCGTGTGGCTGCTTCTTGACGGTTCATCAGCTCTGCAAATTGGCCGCCCCGACCGCCCGGAACCCCCTCCGTAACACCTTGCACCCCACGGGCCGCAACCCGCCGAACGGCGGGGGTGCCGCCGCCGCTCCGATCGGCAGTCCACCATCAATCCCACCCACACCATCAGCCCCATAATCCCCACGAACACCAACCGGAGCACCGGAAAACCCACCCCATCACCACGGGCGACCACGCCATCCACACCGATCATTCGCAGACGCACCCTGAGGCGCCACCACACCCCACCGAGTGCCCCACCGAATCATCCCCAACAGGATGATCAGGATGTTCCTCCCATAGCGTCGCTTCACCCAGATAGTCCGACACAGGGAAGAAAAGGGACAAAGGACGTGATCCCCAAGAAGCCGCCCTGACCGACAGTCAGCGCACCGCCCCGGGCAGCGCGGTCCCGGCACCCACCTGCGCCAACCGGCAGGGGACACAAGGCCGGTAGGCCCTGTCTATGCGCGTTGAACGGGCTCCGCGCGCAGCAGAGCGCCGGCCCGCGTGACGTGACGCGGGCCGGCGCTCTGCCGTGCTGGTGATGCTGCGCCGGACAGGCCGAGTGGCGGTCAGCCCTCCTGCGGGCCGAGCGCACGAACCAGGGCGGAGACGTCCTGGTACTCGCGCCACTGCACCACCCGACCGTCGCGGGCCGTCAGCACGACCACGAACGCGGCCGTCTCGCTCTTGCCGGTGGTCGACAGGGTCCCGCTCAACTCGTATTCCGCGACGATCACTTCCGGATCGGCGCTCTGGTGGACGGCGATGGTCCGGAACTCGTCGAACCGCACCGGCAGCGCGGCCCGGGTGGCGGTGGTGAAGGCGGTGTACTGCGCGCGGTCCTTGAAGTACCGCGGGCTCTCGGGCGGGGACAGGGGCAGTTCGATGACGACATCCTCGGCGAGGAGGTCCTCGGTGAGGCCGACCTCGCCGGCCAGGACGTTCGCCCGGAAGCGTTCGAAGATCTCCAGCGGGCTCAGGGTCGTGGAACCGGAGGACTCGGGCATGGCGCATCCTTCCAGGGGAGTTGTCCCAGTCAGGTGAGTCACTGCTCAGGGAAAGTATGCGCCCCGTGTCCCCGTCGGCACGCTCCGCTTTCGGCCATCATCGAGGAGCCGGTGACCGCCGCCGTGCCCGTGGTGCCCACCGCCGCGTCCGCGCACCGGGCGTACCCATCCCGTCAGCAACGCGTCAGAACCACGTCAACCGCGGACCAACCGCCGTGCGGCTGCTGCAGACTGGCTCGACCTGCAGGTCCGCAGGCCCCTCTGGAGGTGAGCCGCATGTCCGTCTTCGCTGCGTTCCACTCCGTGGTCCCCGACATCGGCCGCCGCGGCCACGCCCTGCGCGCCGCCTTCTCCTCGGTGCTGGACCGGCTGGCGGCCAGCCCGCTGGACAGCTCCGTGCTCCAGGCCGTGGGCGCACCGCGACGCACGCCCGTCGAGCGGACGGCCCTGCGGGCCCACTGGCGGGCCGTCACCCGCGAGGACGGTACGACCCGGCTCGAAGCCACCTGGCGCCTCGAAGCCTGACCGGGAGCCGGTGACCGCCGCACGGCCCGTGCCCGGTGCCCGGGCCGACGCACCGGCATGTCCGCCCGCGCACCGGGCAGCACTGAATCATGGCCGACCAACCCCCACCGCACTCCCCCGCCCCAACCGCGCCGCGCTGCCGCAAGAACCCGGCAGAGCCCCGACTCCCCATGGAGCTCCATGAGTTGCAAGCCGCGGAGCCCTCCGTGCTCCCCTTCGCGATCGGCTCGTTCGAGAGCATCGGGCCACTGTCCCGCGCAACCTCCCCGCACCGGCACAGCTTCTACGAGATCGCGCTCGTCGCCGCCGGCCGCGGGACGCACGTCGTCGATCTGGAACGGATCCCGCTGACCCCGCCGCAGCTGTACGTGATCGCTCCCGGACAGGTGCACCACTGGGAGGCGGAGGACGTGGCCGGCTGGGTGCTGATCTTCAACGAGGACTTCCTGCTCACCCACCCGCAGGACGGCGCGGCGCTGCGCGCCCTCGCCGACCGGCGCCGGCTCCAGCTGTGCCGCGACCGCCAGGACGGCTTCGAGGCGCTGCTGGCCGCGATGGACGAGGAGTACCAGCGCGCCGAGCCCGGCTTCGTGGGCGCGCTCTCCTGCTATCTGCACATCCTGCTGCTCCACGCGCAGCGGCTGCCGGGCGCCCATACCCCGGGCGGCACACCAGCCGACTGGGCGGTGGAGTTGACGGCACGCTTCACCCGGCTGATCGCGCAGCCCGGGGCCCGGGGAGGGTCGGTCGGGGCGCTGGCCCGGGAGTTGGGCGTCTCGGCGGGGCACCTGCACGAGGCGGTGAAGCAGAGCACCGGCCGAACGCCCGGCCGGCTGGTCCGCGCGCAGCAGACGCTGGAGGCGAAACGGCTGCTGCTCGGAAGTGATTTGACGATACGTCAGATCGCCGAGCGGATCGGCTTCGGCGACCCCTCGTACTTCAGCAGATTCTTCCGGCGCGAGAGCGGGATGAGCCCGGGGGCGTTCCGCAGAGCGGCGCGCGCGGTGCACGAGTGACCGTGAAATCACCCTCTTCTCCGAGTCCGGTCCATCGCCGGGGCGGCGGTGCCCGCCTACCTTGCTTGTCATGCCCCAGCCACTCCCTGTGCCACCCCGCCCGTCCCCGAGTCCAGGGAGCACCGACCGACCATGAGCACCGACCCCGCACGCCCTGCACGCCCCGCTGATCCCGGCACCCCCGCCGATCCCGCTGATCCTGGCACCCCCGCCAGCCCTGCGGCCCCCGCCGACCGGCCCTGGGCAGCGGACACCGCCTACCGCCCGGGCGACCTGGTGACCTACGGCGGCGCGACCTACCAGTGCCTGCAGGCGCACACCTCCGCCACGGGCTGGGAACCATCCGCCGTCCCGGCCCTCTGGCGGCGCCTGTAAGAAGGGCAGCCGGGGCCGTCGGCACCCCCATGGCCGGCGGCCCCGGCACGGGCGACCGGGGAACTGCGCACCCGCGTCAGCCCTGGGTCAGCGCGCGGTCAGCGGGTCAGGGCACAGTGGTCGTGTGCCCAGGGGGCGGCGGGAGCCGGCCGAGGGGGCACGGGGAGAGGTGCCCGGAGCGGCTTATCGGGGACCTGGACCGCGAGGTCCGGTCGGGTGTACGCCCACGCAGGTTCGAATCCTGCCTTCTCCGCACAGCAACGCAGTACCGGCTGGGACGTCCCGACGAGGTCCGATTTCCGCCAGTCCTCCGCGGTGGAACGAGGCATCCTGGATCTCGCGGAGAATGGGACCGGACAGAGGAGGGACAGTGGTGGCCTACCAGCACGCCATGGTGAGCACGAGTCTGGGCGAGCTCCTGATGGTCTCGGACGGAACGGCCCTGACCGGCCTCTACTTCGAGGGCCACCGGTACCCGCCGGCCGCCGACCGGATCGGTGCGCGGGTCGGCGAGCGCGAGGACCCGGTCATCGCCCGGGCCGCCGACGAGATGCGGGAGTATCTCGCCGGTGAGCGGCGCGACTTCGAGGTCCCGGTGCACCCGCACGGTGACGACTTCTCGCAGCAGGTGTGGCAGATCCTCACGCGGATCCCGTACGGCGCGACGACGACCTACGGCGCCATCGCCCAGCAGCTCGGGAACAGGCTGATGGCGCAGCGCGTGGGACAGGCCGTGGGGCACAACCCGGTGAGCATCGTCATCCCGTGCCACCGGGTCGTCGGGGCGAACGGCTCGCTCACCGGCTTCGCGGGCGGGATCGGCCGCAAGCGCACGCTGCTCGACCTGGAGGAGCCCGCGGCGGTGGCTGCCATGCGCCTGTTCTGACAGCGCCCGACAGCCGTCCGACGACCGCCCGACAGCCGCTTCACGACCGCCCCCGCACCGGTCAGCCGACCTTGGATCAGCCGACCTTGAAGCTGCGCACCTCGTCGTCCTGCTCGCTGCCCGGGGTCAGCGTGTTCTCGGCCACCCGGTGGGCGCAGTCGGCCCGGTCGTAGAGCTGGATGCCGTGCCCGGTGTCGTCGCGCAGCGCGAACGCGGGCGCGCCCGCCCGGGCGTCCAGCGGTGCCACGACGTTGCGGCACTCGCCGGTCCGCAGGCCGTCCACCGTCTGCGCGAGTTCCGCCGGGCCGGTGGCGGCGGCGCTGTGGTAGCGCAGCAGCACGCTGCCGGCGATCGCGGTGTCGGTGTCCTGGGCGGCGCTGGGCAGCGGGTCGGCCCAGGGGCGGGGCTGCGCGGCGGGGCGGGCCGCGCTGTCCCGGTTGCGGTAGGACATGCCGGGCTTGAACTCGGTCGATCCGAAGAGCTCCGGGACGGTGACCGGGGTGTAGCCGGCCCGGCGCAGGTTGCGGATGAGCTGCGGGACGGCGGCCAGGGTGTCGCGCTGGTTGTCGGTGTCGTGCATCAGCACGACCGACCCGGCGCGCACCCCGGCCTCGGCGCGGCTGAGCACCTGGGCGGGATCGTGGTGGTACCAGTCGAGGCTGTCCAGGTCCCAGAGCATCAGGGGGTGGCCGTAGGCCGCGACCTGCGCGCTCTGGTTGCCGTAGGGCGGGCGCACCAGGGTGGGACGGGTGCCGGTGATGTCGGCGATCGTCTTCTCGGTGGCGGCCAGTTGGTCGTGCACCTGATCGGGTGTCAGCGCCCCGAGGTAGGGGTGCGTGTAGGTGTGGTTGCCGAGTGCGTGGCCCTCGGCGACCTCGCGCTTGACCAACTGGGGCCGGTAGGCGGCCTCCTGGCCGACCAGGAAGAAGGTCGCCTTGGTGTGGGCGGCGGCGAGGTCGTCGAGCAGGGCGCCGGTCGCGGCCGACGGCCCGTCGTCGAAGGTCAGCGCCACGCAGGCGAGCCGCGCGCAGTCCGGAGCCGGTGGCGCGGCGCCGGCCGGTTCCTGGGCCGGGGCCAGCAGGGCCGCGCACAGGCAGACCAGCGTCGGCAGCGCCGCGGCCCCCAGTCGCCCGCCCGGCGTGGTCACGAGCGCCCGGCGGGCGGCTGAGCGGCGGACGCGCGCGAGGCATGGCATGGGTCTTCTTCCTTCAACGGGAGCCGGGCCGGACGCCGGGCCGGGAGCTTCAGTCGTTTCCATCTGATCCGCTTATATGACTTATTTCTTCCTTACTTCACCCGCATGCCCGATCCCGCCCGTCCGCCCACGGCGGGCCCTCTGGCGGACCGGGAGCACCGCGCGGGACCCTTGGGCCATCGACCTCACGATGGGAGAAGCGATGGAACCAGTGGCTTCGAAGTCGACCGTCCGCAGCGTGACCTACGACCTGCTGCGCACCCTCGGACTGACCACCGTCTTCGGCAACCCCGGTTCGACGGAACAGACCTTCCTCCAGGAGTTCCCCGCCGACTTCCGCTATGTGCTGGCCCTCCAGGAGGCCTCGGTCGTCGCGATGGCCGACGCCTTCGCCCAGGTCACCGGCCGCCCGGCGCTGGTCAACGTGCACTCCTCGGCGGGCCTGGGTAACGCGATGGGCAACCTGGTCACCGCCTACCACGCCAACACCCCACTGATCGTCACCTCCGGTCAGCAGCACCGCGAGATGGTCATCGGCGATCCCTACCTGTGCAACCGCGAGGCCACCACGCTGCCCAGGCCGTGGGTGAAGTGGTCCTACGAGCCCGCGCGGGCCCAGGACGTACCCGACGCGTTCATGCGGGCCTACGCGACGGCCCTGCAGCCGCCGGCGGGGCCGGTCCACCTGTCGATCCCCCTCGACGACTGGAACCAGCCGCTGGCCGGCCCCGCCCGGCTGCGCACCGTGAGCGACCGGGTCACCCCCGACGAGCAGCGCCTGCGGCTGTTCGCCGACCGGATCTCGGCCAGCCGCCGCCCCGCCCTGGTCTTCGGACCGGAGGTGGACCGCAGCGGCGGCTGGGAGTCGGCGGTGGCCCTGGCGGAGCGGCTGCGGGCCGCCGTCTACGGGGCCCCGCTGCTGGACCGCGCCTCCTTCCCCGAGGACCACCCGCTCTTCCGCGGCCCCCTGGGCATCTCCATCAAGGCCGTCGGCGACCGGCTGGCCGAGCACGACCTGGTCGTCGTGATCGGTGCCGAGGTCTTCCGCTACTACCCGTACGTCCCCGGCGAGTACCTCCCGGCCGGCACCCGGCTGCTGCACATCACCGCCGACCCCGAGGTCGCCGCGGCGGCGCGGATGGGCGACAGCCTGCTGGGCGACCCGAAGATCGCGATCGACCGGCTCGTGGACCTGGTCGCCGACGGATCCGCGCGCACCGCCCCCGAGCCGATGGCGCGGCCCCGGACGCTGCCGCCGACCCCGAGCCGGCCGCTCACCCCGCCGGAGGTCTACGCCGCGCTCAGCAGGGTCAGGCCGCCGGACGCCGTGATCGTGAACGAGTCGACCTCCACGATGGCCCAGCAGCTGGAGTGGCTGCCGACCACCAGGCCCGGCTCCTTCTTCGCCACCGCGAGCGGCGGCATCGGCTGGGCCACTCCGGCGGCGGTGGGCGTGGCTCTGGGCGACCGGGCAAACGGCGTCTCCCGGCCCGTCGTCGGCCTCATCGGCGACGGCTCGTTCCAGTACTCCGTCCAGGCCGTCTGGACCGCCGCCCAGCACGAACTGCCGATCGTCTACGTGGTCATGCGGAACAAGGAGTACTCCATCCTCAAGTCCTTCGCAGAGCTGGAGGAGACCCCCGGGGTGCCCGGCCTCGACCTGCCCGGCATCGACATCGCCTCCGTGGCACGCGGCTTCGGCTGCCACGCCGTCGACATCGACACCACCGAGGACCTGGAACGCGAGTTCACCCGGGCCCTCACCTCCCGCACCACGACCGTCCTCGTGGTCGCCACCCGGCCCCAGCACGCCGCACTGTCCTGAACGTCTGCCTGGCCGGCGTGCGGACTGGTCGATCATGGGACGTGAGCCTGCCAGCTGCCCCGGCTGAGATCAACAGCAGCCGCCCGGGCTAACCTCCGTCCCGGGAAGCCCAGTTCGATCCTGACCGACCATTCCGACCATGTCACATCCATACGGGTGAATCTCGGCATTTCGTGCATTTATCAGCGCTTACGATCGACTGCTATGACAGAAAGTCGAAGCAGTGCAGCGGCCGAGCACACGGCCGACGTGGTGATCCTGGGTGCCGGACCGGCCGGGCTGGTGCTCGCAAACCTGCTGCGGGCAGGCGGAGTCGACTGCGTCGTCCTGGAACGGGCCGACCGCGCGCACCTCGCGGCGCGGGCGCGCGCGGGGTTCCTGGCGGCGAACACGGTGCGGGTCCTGGAGCGGCACGGGCTGGCCGAGGGGCTGCGCTTACGCGGCCGGGAGCACGCCAGTTGCGAGTTCCGCACCGAGGACGGCCGGTTCCGGCTCGACTACGGCGGCCTCGGCCGCCAGGAGCCGCACACCGTCTATCCGCAACAGGACCTGGTGACGGATCTGCTGACCCGGTACCTGGCCGACGGCGGACGGGTGTGCTTCGGGACCGAGGCGCTGGCCGTGCAGGACGCGGACAGCACACGGCCCACCGTCACGGCCCGCACGGCCGACGGTCGACCGGTGACGTGGCGGGCCAGGTACGTGGCCGGCTGCGACGGGCGGCACGGTGCCGCGCGGCGGTCGCTGCCGCCCGGGGCGGTCCGCCGCTACCACCGCGACCACCAGGTCTCCTGGCTCGGCCTGCTCGCCGAGGCGCCGCCGAGCCTGGACGCGGTGGGCTATGCGGTGCACGAGCGCGGATTCGCCGGACACATGGCCCGCACCTCCGAGGTCACGCGCTACTACCTGCAGTGCGAGCGCGGGAGTTCGGCCGACGCGTGGCCCGAGGAGCGGATCTGGGACGAGCTGGCGATACGCCTGCGCAGCGCGGACTACGGCCCGCTGCACCAGGGCCCGATCATCCAGCGCACCGTCGTCGACCTGGAGTCCGACGTCCTCGAACCGCTGTGCCACGGTGCGCTGTTCCTCGCGGGGGACGCCGCCAGCCTGCTCAGCCCCTCCGCCGCCAAGGGGGCGAACCTCGCCGTGCTGGAGGCCGAACTCCTGGCCGACGCCCTGATCGACGCCCTCCGCCACGGCGACTACGCAGGGCTCGCCCACTACTCGGCACGCTGCCTGGCCCACATCTGGCGCGCGCAGGAGTTCTCGCACTGGATGATCCGGCTGCTGCACACCGCACCCGAGGCGCACGAGGCGGCGTCGTTCGACAACTCCCTGCGGCGCTCCCGCCTCGCCTCCCTGCGCACCTCGCGCAGCCAGCAGGACTGGTTCGCCGAACAGTACGTCGGCGTGTGAGAACCGTCGGCGGCTGAACCACCGGCAGGTGGGAACCGTCGACCCATGAGAGCCCTGCCACCCAGCTACCGCATGCGAACTATGCTACCCCGCCAATGAATTGAGGATCCCCCACGATGGTGACGACGATCCCGAGCGAGCCGACGACGATCCCCGGTGACGCGGCGCGCTTAACTTCGGCCGTGGACTTCGTCCGGGAGCAGGACACCGCCACGCTGCTGCCGCTCCTGCTGCCCGGACTCGACGGCCCGGAGCTGCGGGCCCTGGTGGAGCGCTGCCGCTTCTCGCACGCGGCCCTGCTCCTCTTCCCCGCCGACCCGCAGGAGCTGCGCACCCGACTGGCCGACTGCGGACTGGATCCGGCGGTGCAACCGCAGCCCAGCGTCGTCGTCCGGGAGCGGCTGGCCGCCCGGCACCGGCGCGACGCCGCCGAGCTCGACGTCCACATCCTGCGGCCCCCGGTGCTCGGCCTGGACGGGGTGCAGCGCACGGTCGAGATCTTCACGCTGACCGTGCCGCCGGGATCGCCGCTGACCCCGATCGCCGAGCAGGAGCGCCGGTGGCAGCACGAGGCGCACCTCGCCTTCGACATCGAGCAGCCGGATCCGCTGGTGCTCCGCGGCCTGTGCGCGATCCTGGCGCGGCACGGCGCGCGCCCCGACGGCGGCGGCTACAACCGGCACGAGGACGGCACGGTGCTCTACTTCACCGCACCCGCCGACTCGAAGGCCGGGTACCGGCGGGTCGAGCTCTACCTGCACGGCGACCACCGCGACGTCCTCGCCTCCCATCTGGCGGAGTTCCGCGCGACCCAGCCCGCCGAAACGCTTCTTCGCCTGCTGACCGGGGCGTGGGCGACCCAGGCGCTGGCCGTCTTCGCCGAACTGCGGGTCCCCGACGCCTTGGACACCCGCACCGCGACCGGCGCCGAGGCGCTGGCCCGGGAGGTCGGCGCCGACCCGGAGAGCCTGGCGCGCCTGCTGCGCTACCTCACCATGCTGGGGGCGGTGACCGCGGACCACGACGGCTTCCGGCTCACCGAGCTGGGCGCGCTGCTCCGCGCGGACTCCGCCGGTTCGATGCGCCCGCTGGCCCTGATGTACGGCGGGCCGTTCTACCGGTCCTTCGCCCACCTCGCACACACCGTGCGCACCGGGGAGACGGCCTTCGACCACCTCTTCGGCGAGAACCACTTCGACCACTTCGCCCGCGACCCCGAACTCGCCCCGCTCTTCGACCAGTCCATGGCCGCGAGTTCGCGGATGTTCGAGCCGCTGACCACCCACCCGGTGGTCACGGCCGCTAGCGCGGCGCCCGCTCCCGGGACCGTGGTCGACGTCGCGGGCGGCAACGGCGAACTGCTCGCCCGCCTGCTGACCGCGCACCCGCGTCTGAACGGTGTGCTGCTCGAACGCCCGCACGTGGTCGAGGCCGCTCGCCGCTCCCTGGCGGCGGCCGGCTGCGGCGAGCGGTGCGAGTACCTGGTCGGCGACTTCGCCGACGTGCCGGCGGGCGGCGATCTGTACCTCCTCTCCCGGGTGCTGCACGACTGGGACGACGACCGCTGCCGCGAGATCCTGCGCCACCTCGCCCGTGCGATGCCGGCCCACGCCGACCTGCTCATCGTCGAGCGCGTGCTGCCCGCCGACGACTCGCCCTCACTGGCCGTCCCGTGGGACCTGCACATGATGTGCAACGTCGGAGGCCGCGAACGCCGCACCGACCACTACGCCCGGCTGCTCGCCGAGGCGGGGCTCACCCTGGTGGGCCGGTCGCCGCTGCCGCTGGACGCCAGCGTGCTGCACGCCCGCAAGGCCGGCGACGAGACCGCCGAGGTGCCGCGCCAACTGCCGCTGCCCGGCGGCCGGGAGGCGTGAGCGCGGCAGCCTCCTGAGTCATCGGCCCCCGGTCACCGGCGGCCCGGCCGGTGCCGGGCCGCCGATCGGGTGAAGCCGTCCCGCCCGCCGCTCACTCCGGCCACGGCGAGTCGAGGATGGTGCGCACGAAGTCGCCGCGCTCGAAGCCGGGCACCCGGTGCGCCAGCACGTCCGCCTTGACGTTGCCGAAGGTGGTCTCCGGCTTGTGCCGCACTCCTTCGGTGAAGGCCGCGAGGATCTGCTCCTTGAAGCCCGGCCGCGGGTGCAGCGCGGTGACGGCCGCGCGGTCGGCCTCGCCGATGTCCGTGTAGCCGATGCCCAGCACGTCGTACTCGACGCCGGCGGTCACCAGCGCGACCTCGGGCTCCATGAACTGCGGGATCCCGGGCGTGGTGTGCAGCGCGATCGCGGTCCACACCCGGCGCACGCTGTCCTCGGGGACCCCGTGCCCCTGGAGGAACCGGCGCGCCTCGTCCGCGCCGTCCACCTCGAACCGCCGCCCGTCGGTGCGGAACCGCTCGCCGAGCCCGAGGTCGTGGAACATCGCGGCGATGTACAGCAGTTCGGGATCGTAGCTCAGGTCCCTGTTGTGGCCCTGCAGGGCTCCGAAGCAGTACACCCGGCGCGAGTGGTGGTAGATCAGATCACTCGTCGCCTCCCGCACCAGTTCGGTCGCCTCACGGGCGAGCTTGGTGTCCGGCACGCTCACCGGACCGACGGACAACGCATCCATGGCACCCGTCCCAGGTAGTCGCCAACCCATCACGTCGCCTCGGCGACACTCCCAGCTTCCCCCGGCCGCCGGAGCCCTGCCATGTCCAGCCGGCCATCACAGCCACACATCCGGACACGCGGCTGCCGGCCATCGGGTCGTCGACCGGTCCCTGCCCCGGCCTAGGATTTGTCCGGCTCGCGCCCGGCCGACAGGTCCGCCTGCTGCTCGGCGGCGGTCTCGGCCTGCACGCCCGCACGCAGGCCGACGATCGCCACCACGGCGGCCACGGCCATGATGACCGCCATCCAGTAGAAGACCGTCTGGGTGGCATGGGCGAAGTCGACCCGGAAGAACTGCGGGATGTTCGCGGCACCCCCGCTCCCGCTCCCGCCGCTCTGCGCCTGGACCTGGGAGAGGTGGGCGGCGGTGGAGACCGCCTGCGCGTGCGGCACGCCCTGGGCGACCAGGGAGTCGGTCAGCCGCGAGCGCAGTTCGGTGACCAGGACGGTGCCCAGCACGGCCAGTCCCAGACTCGCGGCGTAGTTGCGGACCGTCTGGGTGATGCCGGTCGCCTCGCCGTAGGACAGCCGCGAGGCGCGGTTGACCGCGTCCGTGCTGGCCGGGGTCAGCATGAAGCCCATGCCCGCGCCGGCCAGCACGATGTCCCACTGCTGCGCGCTGAAGCGCAGCGTGGTGGCGTCGCCCGCCCACAGGTAGAACCCGACCGCGGCCAGGACGCAGCCGATCACCACCGGCCGCTTCGCGCCGTCCCGGTCCAGCATCCGGCCACCGATCTGCGAGGCGATCACGAAGCCGATGAAGAAGTAGAGCAGGAAGATGCCGGCGTTCGAGGAGGAGTCGCCCAGCGCGATCTGCGCGTACTCACTGGAGAAGAAGAACACCGGGACGAAGACCAGCATCGAGATGCCCAGCACCAGGTTCTGCACGGAGAACGCGCGGATGCGGAAGATGTCCACCTGGATCAGCGGTGAGGCGGTGCGCTTCTCGACGAGCGCGAAGACGACCAGCAGCAGGACACCGGCCGCGATGCAGAGCCCGATCGCGGGGTTCGACCAGCCCCAGACCTGCGACTGCTGGAACCCGAAGACGCTCAGCGCGACACCGCTGGCGATCAGGGCCAGGCCCCGGTAGTCCATGGGCGCCGGCCGGCTCTCCGTGACCGGCTTGGAGATCGCGATCAGCAGCAGGGCGATCGCCGCCACCGGCAGGTTCACCCAGAAGATGGCCCGCCAGGTCCATTCGGTCAGATAGCCGCCGAGCACCGGTCCGATCGCGGTCAGCCCGCCCGCGATGCCGAAGAACAGGGCGAGCGCCCGCCCGCGCTCGCGCAGCGCGAAGTTCTGCACCACGATCGCCAGCGCCGCCGGGAACATGATGGCGCCACCGAAGCCCTGGACGGCGCGGAAGGCGACCAGCCACGCCTCGGCCAGGCTCCCGGTGGGGGTGAAGCCGCAGCAGGCCGAGGCGCCCGCGAAGATCAGCACCCCGAGCACCACCATCTTGCGGTGACCGACGGTGTCGGCGAGCCGGCCGCCGAAGGCGAAGAAGGCCGCCAGGGTGAGCAGGTAGGAGTTGACCGCCCACTGCACCCCGGTGCTCGTCAGCTTCAACTCGTGCTGGATGTTCGGGACGGCGATCGACACGATGGTCTGGTCGATGAAGGTCATCGCGACGGCGAAGATCATCGCCGCCAGCACCAGGTAGCGCGAGGATCCAGTGGCGGGAGCAGTGCTCACGGTTCGCTCTTCCCTCCGGGGTGCACCCGCCGCCGGCCGGCGGCGGATCACCTGTGGGGCGGGCCCGTCCCGGGGGGAAGCGGGCACGGTTCCTGCCGTTCGTTCGGCGGCTCTCATGCTAGTGCCGTGTCAGGCAACCTTCACCCCGTCGCAAAGGCTGCCTGACGCGGCACTGGCGACCGGCCCAGGGCGACGCCTGACGGAGCATCGCGGGCGGTCACCTGTGCGGTGGGCCGGTCTCGGAGTCGTCGAGCAGCAGTTCCAGCAGCGGGAGCGCCGCCTCCAGCTCCCGGCACTGCCGCGGGGTGAGCCGCCCGCTGCGACGGGCCAGCAGGGCCGAACGCTCCTGCCGGATCCGGGTCAGCGCCGCCTCGCCGGCCGGGGTGAGCGCGAGCAGGTGGGAGCGGCCGTCCAGCGGGTCGGGGGTCTTGGCGATCAGTCCGTCGTCGGCCAGCGGGGCGATGGTGCGGACCATGGACGGGACGGCCACCCGTTCGCGTGCCGCGAGTTCGCCCAGGCGCAGCGGTCCGTGCTGCTCGACCCGGGCCAGCGCCGAGAGCTGGGCGAAGGTGAGGTCCTTGCCGCTCGCGGCCTGGGACATCTGCCGGTTGAGCCGCGCGATGACCAGGCGCAGCCGCACGACGGCCTCCTCGGACAGCGCGCCTTCGGCCCCGGCTCCGCCTTCGTCCCCGGCCCCGGTCATGGCCCCGGTCATGGTGCACCGGTGCCCGTGGACGGCGCGCCCGCGCGCGGCCCGGTGCCCGCGGGCTTGCGCCGCTCCCGCATCAGCGAGGCGGCCGCCGCGACCAGGGCCATCGCGATCGCCAGCCAGAAGACCACCAGCAGGCCGTCGTGGAAGGGCCCCGAGATCAGCTGCGGGAAGAACTGCCGGCCGGTCAGCGTCTGCGCGTTGGCCGCCGGCAGCTGACCGAGCACGTGCGGGCCGAGCAGGTGCTGGACGGGGTTGTACCCGAGGAAGGCCGCGAAGAGCGTGCCGACCGGCGGCAGCGCGGCGATGGCGTGCGCGTCGCCCGCGGGCACGCCCTGTGCGGTGAGCCCGGCGCTGAGCGTGTGCGGCAGCGAGCCGGACAGGCCCGCCACCATCAGCGAGAAGAAGACGCCGATCGAGAGCACCATCCCGGCGTTCTGGAAGGTGGCGCGCATCCCCGAGGCGGCGCCGCGGGCCTCGGCGGGCACGCTGGACATGATCAGCGAGGTGTTCGGAGCAGCGAACAGGCCGCCTCCCAGGCCGTTGACGAACACCAGGAGGGCGAACCACAGGTAGCTGAAGTCGGTCGGCAGCAGGAGGAGCCCGCCGAAGGAGGCCGCCATCACCAGCAGCCCGCCGGAGGCGAACAGCCGCGCACCGGCGCGGTCCGAGAGGTAGCCCGAGATCGGCCCGGCGGCCAGGAAGCCGAAGGTCAGCGGGGTCAGGTAGATGCCGGCCCAGAGCGGGGTGTCGGCATAGTCGTAGCCGTGCAGCGGCAGCCAGATGCCCTGCAGCCAGATGATCAGCATGAACTGCAGGCCGCCCCGGGCGATCGAGCCCAGCAGGGTGGCCGCGTTCCCGCCGGCGAAGACCGGGTCGCGGAAGAGCCGCAGCGGGAACATCGGCTCGGCCACCCGTGACTCGACCAGGCAGAAGACGGCCAGCAGGGCCACTCCGCCGCCCAGCCCGGCCAGCACCCACGGGTTGGTCCAGCCCATGGTGTGACCGCCGTACGGCTGAATGCCGTAGGTGATCGCGGCCAGCAGCGCGGTGAGGCCGACGGCGAAGGTGGCGTTGCCCCACCAGTCGATCCGGGCCGGGCGCCGCACCCCGGTGTCGTGAAGCGAGCGGTACGCCCAGACGGTGCCGAGCAGGCCGATCGGCACGTTGACCCAGAAGATCGACCGCCAGGCGACCTGGGCGAGCAACCCGCCCAGGACCAGGCCGATGAACGAACCGGCGATGCCCGCGACGACGTTCACCCCCAGCGCCATGCCGCGCCGCTCGGCCGGGAAGGCGTCGGTGATGATCGCCGCGGAGTTGGCCATCAGCATCGAGCCTCCCACGGCCTGCACCACCCGCCAGCCGATCAGCCACAGCGCGCCGGCACCGCCGTGCAGCGGGTCGAGCGCGAGGGCCACCGAGGTGAGCGTGAAGATCAGGAAGCCCGCGTTGTAGATCCGTACCCGCCCGCGGATGTCGCCCAGCCGGCCGAGGGTGACGACCAGGACGGCGGTGATCAGCATGTAGCCCATCAGCATCCACAGCAGGTAGCTGACGTTGCCGGGCTTCAGCGGGTCCAGGCCGATGCCGTTGAAGATCGCGGGCAGCGAGATGAGGACGATCGAGGCGTTGACGGTGGCGATCAGCGTGCCGAGGGTCGTGTTGGAGAGTGCGACCCACTTGTAATGGGGGTGGTCAGGGCCCGCGGTCCACCGGGAGGGTCCCGTGCGCCCGGTCCTGCCACCGTGCGCCGCTCCGACCGTCATCGCTGCCTCCTGGAGAGGGGTCGGCCGTGGCCGCTGTCCGGAGTACTTCGATAGCTCTCGTCAACTAACGATAGTCCGATTTTCAGACCGATAGAAGGGCTCGACGGAGACCCGCGCTGGTGACCGGCCGCCGACGGCCGGTCCCGCCCTTCACCGGTCGTCGCGGCCGTGGAAGATCCCCCAGCTCAGCCGGCCCTGCCGGCAGGCCGCCACCCACAGCGGCAGGTTCTCCAGCAGGCCCTCCAGGTAGGCCGGTCCGACGAGTTCGCGCAGCTGGTCGGCGCTTCGCCTGGTCTCCTCCACCAACCGGACGTAGTGGGTGAGCAGTTGCTCGCTATGGTCGTCGAAGTCGACCCGGATCGGCCCGGCTTCGGCGAACTGCTTCAGGTAGTACCCGGGCGTGGCCAGGCCGGTGACCTCCAGGCGCGCGATCACCGACCGCAGCGACTCGGGTGCGACGCCGTCGGCGGCCATCACATCGGTGAAGACCACTTCTCCCCCGGGCCGCAGCACCCGGGCCACCTCGCCGAGCAGCCGGTCGCGGTCGGGGCTGTGGCAGAAGGCCTCCTGCGACCAGACGACGTCGAAGTGGCCGTCGGGGAAGGGGATGTCCTGGAAGGAGCCGGTGACGACCTCGATCGACCGGTCGAGCCCCTGCTGCGCATTGGCCGCCCGGTGGCGCTCGTTCTGCGACTCGCTGATGTTGAGCGCGACCACCCGGCACCCGAACCGCTCGACCAGGTAGCGGGTCGCGCCACCGTAGCCGGACCCGAGATCCAGCACCGTGGTCCCGGGACGGCCGAGCCGCTCGGCGATCTTCGAGGCCGCCCGCTCCACGGTGCGTCGGGAGGCCGTCGCGATCGGCTCGCCCGCGTCGAGGTAGCTGCCGGTGTGGATGTCCTGCCCGCCCCACACCGTGCGGTAGAAGCCGTCGACCTCGGCGCTTCCGTAGTACCGGCGCGCCGTCTCGACCGCGTCCGCGGTACCGCCCTCGGCCATGACCTGCTCCCTCTGTCGCTCCGCTGTCGACTGATGACTCTACGTCAGGAGGGTGTGCCGGGACCGCCGTTGCGCGCCGCCCGCCCAGAAGGCGGGCGCCTCAGGACTTCGCCAGGCCCGTGACGACCTCGGCGCCCGGCAGGAGGGCGAGCGCCGCGCCCGGCAGGATCAGCTTGCCCCGGCGCCGGCCGCTGCCGACCAGCACGTGCGGGGCGGCGGCGACCGCCGCGTCGATCAACAGCGGCCAGCCGCACGGAAGTCCGACCGGGGTGATGCCGCCGTACTCCATGCCGCTCTCGGTGACGGCGGTGTCCATGGGCGCGAACGAGGCCTTCCGGGCCTCAAGGCGCTTGCGCACCACCGTGTTCACGTCGACCTGCGAGTCGGCCAGCACGAGGCAGGCGGCGAACGTGGTCGTCCCGGCCCGCTTGGCCGCGACCACGACGCAGTTGGCGGAGACGTCCGCCGCCACGTCGTAGGCCTGGCAGAAGACCGCCGTGTCGGCCTTGTCGGGCTCGGTGTCCACGTACAGCACCGCTTGCGCCGCCTCCTGCTCGCGCCACCCTCGCAGTGCCTCGGCCACCGGGCGGGCGAGCTGGTCGGCGACGTCGAGCGCGCGGTGGGCCGCGGTGAAGTTCCCGAACGGGGGGCGCAGCAGATCGGTCATGGCGCGAGCCTATCGCCCCCCTCGACTTGACACGAACGCCGTTCGTTTATAGAACAGTGTTCGTGACGATTTCTGTGAACCAGGACATGCAGAACATGGACGTGACCGTGGTGGGAGCCGGGCCGGTGGGCCTCGTGCTCGCCGCGGAGCTGGCGATCGCCGGGGCGACGGTGCAGGTGCTCGAACGGCTCGCCGAGCCGAGCGAGGGGATGAAGGCCGGGGCGATCAACGTGCCGACGGCCGAGGCGCTCGACCGCCGCGGCCTGCTGCCGGCCGCCGAGCAGGTGCAGCGCGAGCTGCTCGAACGGATGGGGTCGTTCACCCGCGTACCCGCCGACCAGCAGCGCGGCGACCAGCCGTCCGGCGACGGACGGCGAGCACCCGACACGCGCTTCACCGGCCACTTCGCGGGGATGGTCCTCGATGCCGACCTGGTGGACTGGTCCGACCCCGACCTCGCCGCCCACACCGCGGTCGACGGCGCGCGGCTGGTGCCGCAGCGCGAGCTGGAGGAGCTGCTGGCCGGCCACCTCGCGCGGCTCGGCGTCCCGGTGCACCGCGGGGTGGAGGTCACCGCGCTCCAGGACACCGGCGAGGGCGTGCTCGTCGGCACCACGGCCGGCCCGGTGCGCACCGGGTGGCTGGTCGGGTGCGACGGCGGGCGCAGCACCGTGCGCCGCCTGGCGGGCATCGACTTCCCCGGCACCGACCCCGAGCTGACCGGGCACCTGGCGGTCGCCGGGATCGCCGATCCGGAGAAGCTCGCGGACGGCTGGACGTGGTCGCCGCTGGGTGCCTACCGCTACGGGCCACAGCCCGGACGGGTGGTCACCGTGGAGTTCGGCAGGGCGCCCGCCGACCGCTCGGCACCGGTCACCCTGGAGGAGGTGCAGAGCAGTCTGCGCCGGGTCTCGGGCACGGACGTCACACTGACCGCACTGCGCGCCCCGGCGACCCGCTGGAGCGACAACGCCCGCCAGGCCGCCTCCTACCGGTCCGGGCGGGTGCTGCTGGCCGGCGACGCCGCGCACGTGCACTCGCCGTTCGGCGGCCAGGGGCTCAACCTCGGGGTCGGCGACGCGATGAACCTCGGGTGGAAGCTCGCTGCCGTGATCGCCGGCTGGGCGCCCGAAGGACTGCTCGACAGCTACGACGCCGAGCGCCGCCCGCTGGGCGCCTGGGTGCTGGACTGGACGCGGGCCCAGATCGGGGTGCTGCGCGGGGACGCCAAGTCGGCCGCGCTGCGGGAGGTCGTCGCCGAGCTGCTGGGCACCCGGGCGGGCACGACCTACGCCGTCAAGAAGATCTCCGGTGTCACGCAGCGCATCGACCTGCCCGGCGACCACCCGCTGATCGGGCGCCTGGTGCCCGACCTGTGGCTGCGGGACGGCTCCCGGCTGGCCGACCACGGCCACGGCGGCGGATTCCTGCTGCTCGACCGCACCACGGACGGCGCCTTCGCCCGCCTCGCCACCGCCTGGGACGGCCGGGTGACCAGCGTGACCGACGGCCACGCGACGCCTGCCGGGGTGCTGGTCCGCCCGGACGGGGTGGTCGCCTGGGCCTGCGACACCGCCGACGGCGCCGCCGTCAGCGGCCTCGAAGCCGCCCTGCACCGATGGGCCGGCGCGCCGTCGTCCTCCACCTCGTCCGCACCCCGGCACGACTCGGTGGGCTGACCGGGATCCCGCCGATCGCCGTGCCCGGTCAGGTCAGGTCAGGTCCCGTCAGGCGAGGCCGTGGTGGTGGGCGTAGCCGATCGCGGCGGCGCGGTCGCGCGAGGAGGTCTTGGTGAAGATCCGGTTGATGTGGGTCTTCACGGTGTTGCTGCTCAGGTAGAGGCGGGTGGCGATCTCCGGGTTGGTGAGGCCCTGGGCGATCAGCCGCAGGATCTCCGCCTCGCGCTGGGTGAGGCCGTCGGGCAGCGGCTCCTCGGGGCGGCCGTGCTCCGGCGCCGGGTCGGCGACGCGCGCCCCGCTGGCGGCGAGCAGGGTGGCCTGGGCGCGCGGGTCGAGGACGGCCAGACCGCCGGCGGCGGCGTGCAGGGCGCGGGCGATGTCGGTGCGGTCCGCGTCCTTGGTCAGGTAGCTGCGGGCGCCGGCGCGCAGCGCGTCCAGGATCGAGGTGTCGTCGGCGTAGGTGGTCAGGATCACCACTGCGGTGCCCGGGTGCTCGGCGGTCAGCCGGCGGGTGGCCGCGATGCCGTCCAGCACCGGCATGCCGAGGTCCAGCAGGATGGCGTCGGGCCGGTGCTCGGCCACCAGCTCCAGGGCCTGGGCGCCGTCGGCGGCCGAGCCCACCACGTCGATGTCGGGCAGGGTGCCGAGCAGCAGGACCAACCCCTCGCGGATGCTGGCCTGGTCGTCGGCGACGACGACCCGCAGCGGGACCGGTGGGGTGGCGTCGGTGCTCATCGGGTGGGGCGCTCCGTATCTGCTCGGGTGGACGGACCCTGGTTCGGGCCGACGGGTACCTCGGCCGTCACGGTCCAGCCGTCGGAGTCCCGACCGGCCGTCAGAGTGCCGTGGGCCAGCAGCAGTCGCTCCCGCATGCCGGTCAGACCGTATCCCATGTCGGCGGTGCTCAGCGGGGCCGCGGCAGCGCCGCCCCCGGCCGCCGGGCCGACCGGATTGGCGACGCTCAGCCGCAGCCGCTCGGGGCGGTGCACGAGCGTGATCGTGACCGGCTGCCCCGGGGCGTGCTTGGCGCAGTTGACCAGCGCCTCGCGGGCGGTGCGCAGCAGGGCGACCGTGGCCTCCGGGGAGAGGGCCACCGGCGGGCCGGTGACCTGGCAGTCCACCGGGACGCGGTGGCGCTCGCGGTGCTCGGCCGCCGACTCGGCCAGCTCCTCGCCCAGCGGGCGGGTGTCGGTGCGCAGCGCTTGGACCGCGCGGCGGGTCTCCACCAGGCCGTCGCCGGCCATCCGCTGGGCGGTGGCCAGCACCTCCAGGGCGCGCTGCGGATCCTGACCGTCGCTCAGCAGGGCCCGGGCCGCCTGGATCTGGATGCCCAGGGCGCCGAGCGAGTGCGCCAGCACGTCGTGGATCTCGCGTGCGATCCGGGTCCGCTCGTCCAGCACGTCGGCTCGGCGCTGCTCAGCGCGCAGTTGCTGGTACTGCTCCAGAAGGGCGGCGGACTGCTCGGCCTGCACCCGGTAGGCCAGCCGGTTGCGGCCGGTGACCAGCCCGACCACGAGCAGCAGCGGCAGCCCGACCAGGGTGCCGATGCCCTGGTCGAAGAGCACCCCGCCGACCTCGATGGCCAGCAGCGACACCGCGCCGACCGTGAGCGCCGGGGTGAGCGGCAGGTCGGTGCCGGCCGCGATCAGGGCCACCGCGGCGTAGGCGATCAGGCTCGTACCGCCGCCCGCCGCGGCGGCCCCGAAGCCGGCCGCCGCGGCGGTCAGCGTGAGGGCCGCGGCGAGCGCGCGGGGGTGGCGGCGCTCCGGGGCAGGACCCAGGTCGATCACCGCCCAGGCGGCCACCCCCACCCCGATCAGCGCGTAGGCGACGGTCTGGGCGGTGGCGCCCCGGTGTCCGGCGGGCGGCTCCAGGAAGGTGAGCAGGCCGATCAGGACGTAGCCGATGACCCGGACGCACCAGACAGCTGCTCGCAACATGAGCCGAGTATCGCCGAGCAGCCGGGCCCGGAGGGAGCCGGTCGGCACGACGGCGGGCGCGGGAGGGGTGGCGGCGGGGCGGGTGGCGGCGGGATGGGTGGCGGAGGGGCAGGTGGTGGAGGGATGGGTGGGTGCGAGGTGGACGGGTGGCGCGGGGACCACCGCGTCCGTCATCGCCGGCCCCCGCTGCGGCCCGCGCCGCCGGAGCGGAAGGCGCCCGCGAGGAAGGTCGAGCCGTCCTTCTCGGCGGCGAACGGCACCCCGGCCGCGACGGCCCGCGGCAGGATCACGGCGGCCTGCGCCAGCCGGTTCAGGCCCAGGCCGAAGAGCAGCGTCGAGGAGGAGGCGGCGACGTGCGCACCCATCGCGCCCGCCAGCACCACCACCAGCACCCGCCACGCCACCAGGCCGCC
This sequence comes from Kitasatospora sp. NBC_01250, assembly GCF_036226465.1. Taxonomy (NCBI): domain Bacteria; kingdom Bacillati; phylum Actinomycetota; class Actinomycetes; order Kitasatosporales; family Streptomycetaceae; genus Kitasatospora; species Kitasatospora sp. NBC_01250. The sequence goes on from NZ_CP108476.1 coordinate 636,987, forward strand.
CCACAGCCACAGACCGCGCAGCGGCAGCCGGGCCCACAGCACGCCGCCTCGGGACTCCAGCCGGGTCATCGCCCCGAAGGCGAGGCCGATCGCGACCGAGCCCGCCGCGCCGACCACCAGGCAGGTGACGTCGACCGGCTTCAGGTGCCCGCCGCCGGTGTGCAGATCGGTGAAGCCGATCACGGTGAGCACCGCGGGCAGCAGCACGGTGCGTTTGCCCCGCAGGTACTGGCCCCTGACCTGTTGGAAGACGATCACGGCGATGATCCCGACCACCGCCAGGATTTCGATGCCGGACATCTCGGACTCCTTCTCGGGCGACGCGTTCTGGGGCTACGCGTTCTCGGGTTGCGCACTCCAGGGCCCGTCCGGCCCTTGGTGCGATGCCACCGAAGCTACGGACGGCGCCGGTACCACCGCGTCACCCCAGGAGGTGGCCCGCGGGGTGATCCGCGGCCGTGCCCCTCACCCTGGGGCGCTACCGGACGGCGCGAGCACGGTCACCCCCGAGGTCACCCCCTGCTGCGATCCGCCGACGGGGTGCGCGCGGCCATCGTGGAGTCCGTTCGAACCGCTCCGAACCGCTCCCCGAACCACTCCCGATCCGCCGGAGGACCCGATGTTCAGCGAACTGACCCAGGCCATGATCATCAACGGCGCGGTCCTGACCGCCACCCTGCACAGTGACCTCGGACGCGCCCGCAAGATCGGCCCGATGCGCGTCCTGCGCCCGCTCGGCATCGCCGCGGGCGTGATCCCGCTCTTCCTCGACCCGATCGTCACCCATGGCGCCGGGCTCGCCGTCGAACTGGCGGGCGTCGCGGTCGGGTTGCTGGCCGGCCTGGGCGCACTGGCCCTGCTGCACGTCTACCGCAGCCCGCGGACCGACCGGCCGGTGAGCCGGGCCGGATGGGGCTACGCGCTGCTCTGGACGACCGTGGTCGGCGTCCGGGCCGCCTTCTCCTACGGCTCCGCCCACTGGTTCCCCGACCAGCTGGCGAGCTGGTGCCAGGCGCACCAGGTCTCCGGAGCCGCCATCACCAACGCGCTGATCTTCATGGCCGTCGTGATGCTGACGGTGCGCACCGGCGGCCTGACCCTGCGGGCGCTGCGGCTGCCGGCCGTGGAGCCCGGGCGGGCGACCGGCCCCGCCCTGGCCCGTAGCTGACCGGCACCCGGCGAACGGCGGTGCGGCGCCGGCCCGCTCCTCAGGACAGGGTCGGTACCGCACCGCCCTCGGCCCACTCCACGGACACCCCCACGAGCCCCCTGGTCCAGCGCTCCGCGAGCTCGGCCAACCGCTCCCGGTCCGGCGGCACGGGACCAAGACCGATCGCGTAACGGGTGACCGGCGGGCCGGACTCGAACGGGCGCGGCCAGGCGTGCACCCGCGGCGCCTCCTCGGCGAGGCTGCCGAGCAGCGCGCGCAGGCGCCCGCGGACCCGGCCGACCGTGTCCGCGAAGTCCTCGCCGTCGTACTGACGGACCGTCAGCACGGCCCAGGCCGCGTGACGCCGGTGCATCGGCGCCTCGGCGCACAGCTCGCCGGGCACAGCGGCCGTCAGCAGCTCCCAGCCGCGGTAGAGCTCCTCGGCGAGCAGGTCGAGGAGCCCGACACCGACCTGCTCGGTGCAGCTGCGCACCGGGTGGGTCGCGGTGAGCACCGTCAGCGGGCCCGTACCGCTGCCCCAGGCGGCGAACTCCGTTCCGCCCGGGACAAGTTCGACCGGCCGACGCCAGTCCCAGACCGCCCAGTCGGCGAAGAACCGCTCCAGCAGCGCCTCGTCCGGAAGCTCGCCCGCCTGCCGCACGGTGCGGGCCGCCAGCACCGACCAGGCAAGACCCGGCAGCGTGCCGAACGGCGCCGAGTCGAGTCAGACGGTGGCGTCCTCACGGTGGCCGAAGGTGTGCACCCCGGCCAGCCGCGCGGTGAACGGCGCCAGCTCGGCCGCGGCGGCGCTCAGCAGCGGGGCGGCACGCTCGAACTCGGCCCCCAGCGAATTACCTGGCACCGAGGAACGGTTGACCCGTCGGCGAGGTCGGCCCTGCAGGCAGCCCGGGCGGCAGACAAGCCGTGGTGCCGCGTCAGGCAGCCTTCGCCCCGTCGCGCGAAGGCTGCCTGACGCGGCACTAGCATGAGGGCCATGCCGGACGCAGCGCACCGCCTCGAGCCGTTCACCCCGCAGACCGAGCCCGCCGCGCTCGAGGACCTCCGCACGCGGCTGCGTGCGACGCGCTGGCCCGATGCGCCCGAGGACGCCGGGTGGGCGCTCGGCACGGACGTCGGGTATCTGCGCGAGCTCGTCGACTACTGGGCGGACGGGTTCGACTGGCCGGCGCAGCAGCAGGCGCTGGCCCGGCTGCCCCGCTTCCGGGTCCGACTCGGCGGCCTGGGCATCCATTTCGTGCACGCCCGGGCGGTCGCACCGGCCGGCCCCGCGCTGCCGCTGGTCCTCAACCACGGGTGGCCGGACTCGTTCTGGCGCTACTCGAAGGTCGTCCCGCTGCTGACCGATCCCGGCGCGCACGGCGGCGACCCCGCCGACGCGTTCGACGTCGTCGTCCCCGACATGCCGGGCTTCGGCTACTCCGACCGCCCCACCGGAGCGCCGCTCGACTCCATCGCCGTCGCCGGTCTGTGGGCCGAGCTGATGGACGTCCTCGGCTACCCGCGGTTCGGCGCGGCGGGCGGGGACATCGGCAGCCACGTGAGCCGCTACCTCGCGCTCGACCACCCCGAGCGGGTCGTGGCCGTCCACCGCATGGACGGGGGCCTGCCCGCCCTCGCCGGCGGTGCGCCCAAGCCCACGCCCGAGGAGAGCGCCTGGTTCGCCGAGGTCGCGGCCTGGGGCGCCGGCGAGGGGGCCTACGGTGCCATGCACCGGACGAAGCCGCAGACCGCCGCCGTCGGGCTGACCGACTCGCCGGCCGGGCTCGCCGCGTGGATCGTCGAGAAGCTCCGTGCGTGGAGCGACTGCGGCGGTGACGTCGAGCGGAGCTTCACCAAGGACGAGATCCTGACGAACGTCATGATCTACTGGCTCACGGGGACGATCGGCTCCTCGATGCGCATGTACCACGCGAACGCCGCGATCCCGCCCGCGCAGCTGACCCGCCGGGTCGAAGTACCGTCCGGCTTCTCGCTCTTCGGCGGCGACATCCTCAGCCCGCCGCGGGCCTGGCTCGAGCGCACCACGAACCTCGTGCACCTGAGCGAGCCGGCACGCGGCGGGCACTTCGCACCGTTCGAGGAGCCCGAGCGCTACGCGGAGGAGCTGCGCGCCTTCTTCCGCCCCTACCGGGCGGCGGCCACGGGCCGAGGAGGCCGGTACAGCACAGGACGCTAGCCGGTCGGCAGGCAGATCGCCTGGGACTGGAAGGAGCGCGCCTCGGTCGACGCGTTGTTCATCGAGACGATCCAGGTCTCTCCGACCGCCTGGGACGTCACCACGGACAGACCAGTGGAGGACGTGCTCCTGAACTGGAAGCCGCCGGCGATGAGCACCGTTCCGGTCGGACAGCCGGCGATGGCGTAGCCGGATCCGCCCGGAGGGACCGGGGTGATGGCGCTGAACACCTTCACGGGGGCCTTCACCACGCCGGACGGACCCGTGGGCCCCAGCGCACCGGTCGGACCGGTCGGCCCCGTCGCACCGTCGCTGCCCGTGGGGCCCGTGGGGCCCGTCGGGCCGTGCGGACCGGTCGGCCCGTGCGAACCGGTCGGGCCGGTCGCACCCGTCGGCCCCAGCGCACCGGCCGGTCCGGCGGACCCCAGCGCGCCGATCGTGCCCGCAGGCCCGGTCGGCCCCGTCGGCCCCAGTGAACCGGTCGGGCCGGTCGGCCCCGGTGATCCGTTCGTGCCGGCCGGCCCCTGCGGACCGGTCGGACCGGTGGGCCCCTGCTGGCCGCGGCAGCCGGCATGGTCGTCGGGACGCCTGCAGTGGTCGCCGCCGCCGGCGGGGCTGAGGGCCGAGGTGGTCGGAGCCGCCAGTGCTCCGAGGCCCACCACCATCGCGGCGGCCACGGCCGTGCGGGCTGCCCTGCGAGCGTTCACGATCTTCTCCTTCGACGGGTACCAACGGGCCGCACATCAAGTGACGAATACTCACCGTCAGTGACCGTGAGCGATTATCACCCTGCATCAGCCGCCGGGAGGCCGCCACCGGGAAGCCCCGGTCACGGCGGCCGTGACGGCCTCGGCCGAGGCCCCTTGACGACCACTGCGTTACGGTGCCGAGGAGTTCGTGAGTTGAACGGCCGGCCGGGCGGCGCCGGCGCGGGTGAGGGCGGAGACGGCGGCCAGCACGACCAGGTTGACCGCCAGGGCGATGACGCCGACGTTGAGGTCCTTCACCGGCTGCGGCAGGCCGGGCAGCAGTCCGCCGACGGTGGTGCTGGTGAGCGTGACCGCGGCGACGGTGGCGACACCGGCCAGGATGCCGGCCGCCGCGCCCTGCTTGGTGATCAGCCGCCGGGTCGGCAGGCTGAGCAGCAGGGCCGGGAAGAGCTGGGTGACCAGGGCGTAGCCCATCAGCAGCAGGTTCACCAGCGTGCTGCCGCCGTTGAAGGCGAACAGCAGGGCCACCGCCGCCACCACCGGAACCAGCGCCTTGGCGAGCCGGGCGACCGTCTCGTCACCGGCCTGCGGCCGGGCCAGGCGGAAGACGCTGTCGGCCAGGCTGGTGGCCGAGGCCATCAGCAGCAGCGAGCCGGGGACGAGTGCGGTGAGCAGTCCGGCGGCGCCGACCACGCCCACGAACCAGGGGTCGAAGGTCTTGACCGTGATCCGGAGCAGCGAGAGGTCGCCGTCGGAGCCCTTCAGGCCCGGCACGGCGATGATGGCGGCGAATCCGGCGAAGAAGACGAAGAGCAGGATCAGCTGGTACAGCGGCAGCACGACGGCGTTGCGGCGGAACACCTGCGGGTTCCTGGCGCTGTAGGAGGCACTGAAGGTGTGCGGCCACAGGTAGAAGCCGAGCGCGGAGAGCAGGACGGTCGAGGCGAACCAGGTCGGGCTCTGCCCGCTGTGGTGCAGCGTCAGAAAGCCGGGCTTCACGGTGTCGATCCGGTGGAACATCGCGCCGATGCCGCCGTAGTAGTGCACGGGCAGGTAGATGCCGAGGAAGACGACGACGCCCAGGATCATCGCGTCCTTCACCACCGAGGTCCACGCGGACCCGTGGATGCCGGAGACGGTGACGTACCCGGTGAGCGCGACCGTGCCGATGACCAGTGCGGTGTGCGGGGAGAGGTGGCCGTAGGAGGCGCTGGAGACGATGATGCCCATCCCGGTGAGCTGCAGCACCAGGTACGGGACCATCGCCACCACGCCGACCAGCGCGACCAGGGCGCCGAGCGCGGGGCTGTCGAACTTCTTGGCGAAGAAGTCGGCCTGGGAGACCAGCCGGTGCTGCTTGGCGTAGCGCCAGACCGCCGGCAGCAGCCAGTAGGAGAGCACGTACGCCGGCGCGGCGTAGGCGAGGATGTAGAAGGCCGGCCCGCCCTGTCCGTACGCCCAGCCCGAGGCGCCCAGGAAGGTGAAGGTGGTGTAGATGTCGCCGGCCAGCAGCACGAAGACCAGGACGCTCCCGAACCCCCGGCCGCCGACCGACCACTGTTCGAGCGTCATCTCCTTGCCGCCCCGGGCCCGCAGTCCCAGGAAGACCGCCAGCACCAGGAAGGCCGCGATCACCAGCAGCGCGGTCATGACGCACCCTCCGCGAGGTCGACGGCAGAGCTGGCGGGGTCGGCGGAGTCAGCAGGGTCGGCGGGCTGCCGGTTGGCCGGGTCCAGCCGGTAGACCAGCGCCATGATCGCGGAGCTGAGGACCACCCACAGGACGATCCAGAAGAGGATGAACGGCATCCCGAGGACGTAGGGCGTCATGCGGTTGGCGAAGAAGATGCCACCGAGGATCCCGAGGAAGGGGAGAGCGGCGAGCAGGGCGAGCAGCGGCCCCGCCGGCCGCGCGGAACCGCGCGCTGTGTCTGGGCTCATGATGGATCCCGTCGAACGTTGTCGGGACTGGCGTGAGGTGCGGGCGACAAGCGAGCTTGGCCGTGGCCTGCAATCACTGTCAAGACCATGTCACCCGCGGAGGGGCTGTCGACTCGCCCCCGGCCGTGCCGCCCCGGCGCGTGCGGCGTTGATCACCGTGTGAGCCATCCTCCTCTCCCCCGCACCGCCGACCCCCGCATCGCCTGGTCCGCGCCGGCCGCACCGCCCCCGGCCGACGCGAGTGCACCGGTCGTCCACGCGGAACCGGCGGCCGCCGACGACACCCTGCAGATCGACAGTTGCGCGGTCAACTGGGCCGAACTCGCCACCGCGCTGGCCGACGCCGACGTCCCCCTGCAGGTCGGCGACACCGCGGTGCTGCGCACCCTGGCCAAGCTCGACCACGCCACGGTGACGGTGCTGACCCGCTGGCTCCGCACCACCGGCCGCCAGCCGCCGGGGTGAGCGGCTCCGGCCGGCCGAATGGACAGTCCCGGCTACCGGCCCTGGCCGCACTGATCACCAGGCCGCTCGGCGGCCAGGGTACGGCCGAGCAGGGCGAGCAGGCGGTCCCAGTGGCGCTGCAGCGCGGCGGGGTTGAAGGCGTCGGTGTCGGCCATGCTGAAGCCGTGGACGGTGCCGGGGTAGATCTCGCAGGTGTGGTCGACTCCTGCGCCGTCCAGGGCCCGGGTGAGCCCCGTCAGCGACTCGGGCGTCATGTCGCCCTCGGCGAGGCCGAGGTGGACCTGGGCGGTGATCTGCGGGAAGGAGCGGTGCGGGCTGTCGGGCGCGCCCGTGACCAGGAAGAACGGATGGAACCCTGCTGGACCACCACACCCGGACGCCCTGAGCCGCGTCCGCCACGACCGCCCCGCCGACTTCCGGCACTCCCGCATCCGGTGCAGAAGAGTGGAGTGCGGCGCAGCCGGCGTGCGCCTGGAGCCCACTGGCAACGCATCTGACCACTCGGCCCCCATTCGAGGGGCCGCGCAGCGAGAGGACATCCATGCGCCCCGGACGACTCGCCGGCACGGGCCTGGCAGCGGTGGCACTGACAGCCATCCTCGCCGGCCCCGCACAGGCCGACGCCCTTCCCGAGACCGTGTCCGTCACCGGCTCGCCGAGCGGCGTCACCGCCATCTGCCCCGACGGCCTGCACCCGGACAACAACTGGACCCTCACCAACGGCGACGGCACCCCGCTCGGCAACGACCAGCGCTGGCGGTGGACGGTCGGCCCCGGCGCGCAATCCATCAGCGCCTGGATCGCCCCCTACCTCGACTCGCCGCCCCCGCCCCCCAGCATCACCCTGACGATCTCCTGCATCTGCTGAGCGACGACAGCGCAGGGGTGCGGCACCTGCTGCCGCACCCCTGCGCCATGCCATCCCGGTGGAGCCCCGTCCCGGAGGAAGCCCGGCCCCGCACTCGCCTCCCTCAGCGGGAGCGGACGCGCTCCGGGGCCCGGGCGGGCGGCAGCGGCGCCGGGGCGGGGCGGCCGGATCCGGGGATCGAGCCGAGGTGGCTCTGGAGCCGCGCGTGGCGGAACTGGTAGACGGCCCCGACCTGGCGCAGCACTCCGCGGTGGTAGGCGTCGTCGAGGAAGGCGGCGGTCGCCCAGGGCAGCCGGCCGGTCAGCGGCAGCCAGATGCGGGTGAAGAGCACCCACTGGCCCCAGGCGGTCAGCGCCAGGGCGTAGCAGAGCGCGCCCGCCAGGCCGCCGGTGGCGCCGATCACGAATCCCGGGAGCAGGTGCCAGCTGAGCGGGCCCAGGAAACCCTGGAACAGGTCCGCGATCAGCCGGCCGCCGAAGGTGATCGCGAGGGTGAGCAGCGGCAGGAAGAGCAGCGCCTGGCGGACCACGGTGCCGCGGTTGACGGCCAGCAGGTCCGCCGGGGTGGCGGCGGAGCCGGGATCCAGCGGTGTCTCCAGCGCGGCCATCAGGGTGAGCACCAGCGCGCCCGCCACTCCGAAGAGGAGCCCGAACAGGAGCGAGTCGACCAGCATGGCCCGGATCGCCGTCCCGCCGGCCGGCAGGGTCCCGTAGTGCTCCTGCGCCACCAGGCGGGCCGGGCCGTAGCCGGCTCCCACCGTGCAGCCGCCCAGGAGTCCGACGCAGAACGAGGTGCGGAGTCTGCGCGGCTGGGCGCCGCCGGCCCCTCGGCCGCGGCCGGGGAGCCTCGGCCGCATGCGGGAGGGTTCGAACGCGTTGCCGCTGAGGGTGGCCATGGTCCCGTAGATCACCCCGAAGGCGAGCCCGACCGTCGGGCCGAACAGAAGGGCGTCCGCCAGGTCGGCACGGAGCACCGACGCCGCACCGTGACCGCTGATCAGGTGCACGGCCGCGGAGACGAGGAAGCCGGAGGCGGCCGTGACCAGGGAACAGGCCAGAACGACGGCGAGGATGCGCGAGAACAGGCTCAGCGAACCGGAGAGCTGCCACCACGCCAGGTCCTGGCGGTCGCGCTGCTCCGGCCGGTCGAGGTGCCTGGCGAGGTAGCCCAGGTAGTGCCGGGCGCGTTCCGGCTCCCACCCGCGGTGCGGGCGTCCGGGGCCGGCCGGGGCCTTGGGCCGCCGGCGGTAGACGGTCGGCACGAAGCCGGCCAGCAGGTGCTCCTCCAGGGCCTCGGGGGTCGGGAAGCGGGCGCTGTCCAGCAGGTCGGCCGAGTCCTGTCCCGGGACGTCGCTGTACCGGGTCCGGGCCAACAGCACCATCAGCGGGGTGCTCAGCACGGTGGCGAGGTTGGCGCTGGAGCGACTGTCCGGGCTGCTGCTCAGCCCGTCCAGCACGGGATCCCAGACGGTCGCGGCCGGTCCCGAGCGCGGGCCCGGCGTGCGCGGGCCCGGCGCGGTGGGGCGCGCGGTCCGCGGCAGGTAGTGGACCAGGTCGTCGGTGGTCAGGTCGGTCAGTTCGATGCCGGCGGCCTTCCTGAGCACCTCGGTCGCGGCGGCGTCGGCGAACTGCTCGGTGCGGCTGGTCAGCAGCAGGGGCAGCGAGATCGCGTTGAGTTCCCGCAGGGCGGCCCCGTGCAGGCCGTGGGCGATCTCGTCGAAGCCGTCCAGCACCGGCAGGATCCAGCCCGCGTCCACCAGCGAGGCCGCCAGGGTCAGGCGGCCCGGCGTGCGCGCGGCGAGGTTCGGGTGGTCGCGCAGCAGCCGTTCGATGAGCCAGTCGCGCAGCGCGGTGGCGGTCGGGTCCCACGATCCGATGCTGAAGAGGACCGGCACCGGATCGCTGTCGGTGCGGCCCGCCAAGTAGTCGAGGACGAAGCGCAGCATCAGGACGGTCTTGCCGGACCCGGCCCGGCCGAGCACCACCAGCCGCCCGGAGCCGATCCGCCGGTAGACCTCGGTCACCTGGGCCAGACCGCCGTCCAGGGAGAGCGGCACCGGCGCGGCACCGGGCAGCGCCCCGCTGATGTTGCCCCAGTGGTCCAACAGACCCTCAGGTACCGAGCGCCACCGCAGCGGCAGCGGGAACGGGTCGTGGATCCGGCGCTGCTCCTCCTCGCGTATCCAGCGGCTGTGGACGTCGCGTGCCAGCGACTCGGCGACCTCGGCCAGGGCACCCCGGGGCGGCAGCACGCCGACCCGCACCGGGTCGGGCGCGGGGGCGGGGGCTGGGGCGGGGGTTGCGCTTTCCTCGGGGGCCGGCGCCATGGGGGCGGCGCCGGTGGCCTCGGCGGCGGCGTCCCCGTCGCGGCGCGCGGCCAGCAGGTCCCGCCAGACGTCGTCGCGATCGCGTCCCAGGGCATCGGCCAGGGCCTGGGCGACCTGTTTCACCGTCCCCATCCGGGCGTCCGTGGGCTTGCCGGTTTCCAGCCGGTGAATGGTCCGGACCCCCAGTCCGGACCGCCGGGCCAACTGCTCCTGCGTCAGTCCCGCCTCACGCCGCAGCCCATGGAGCAGGGGACCCAACTGGCTGCTCACTTCGACGTCCTCGCTCCACAAACCGCACTTTCCGCTGACGTCGGATCACTGTACTGGGGTTCCGGCCATATCTGGCCGGTGCTTGGCCTGGTGCTCTGACCTGCCGGAACGTCAGCATGGTCACCGGACGCCCCGACCACCGGCACAGAGCGCGACGCCGACGGTGCAGGCGACCGGCTCGCGGAGGCGGCGGATCGAGAGTCCGCCGGGCCCCCGATCGGAACCAAGGAAGTTGGCACGCATGGCACGCATGGTCGCACCGAACCCGAGGACGCTCCCGGACACGCTCAGCCGTCGCCGCACGGGGCTGTCGCCCAGCGGCCTGCGCCGGCAGGACGACACCTCGTGGACGAACACCCTCGGCACTCTCGGCACCGGGGGCACCCGGGGCGCGGAGCGGAGCGTGGGGCTCACCGTCGTCCGCTGACGCGAAGGAAGGGAAAGACCGGGCCCGCCCGGTCTCGGCCGCGGCGACCGCACACGGCCCGGCTTGGCCGCGCGAGGGGAGGGCCAAGCCGGGCCGTGTGTGGTCGCCGCGCTCGGGGTTTCGGGGCGCGGGGCGCGGGGTTCAGCGCGCGGGGCTCGGGGCCCCTGGGTTCGCCGAGCTGCTCAGCTGTCCTCGGGCTTGACCTCGCTGTCGACGAACTCGCCGATGGCCTCGAAGACCGCGCCCGGCTGCTCGAGGTGGGGGAAGTGCCCGGCCTCGGCGATCGGCCGGAAGGTGGCACGGGGGAAGGAGTCGGCCAGGGCGCGCTCGTACGCGAGCGGAACGATGCCGTCCTGCTCCCCGGCGAGCACCAGCACCGGGACGGTGACGCGGTGCAGGCGGCCGCGCAGCTTCGGGTCGTGGCAGAACGGATCACCGGCATAGCGCGCCAGGGTGCGCTGGTTGGCGGCGAAGACGGCCTTCTGCTCGTCGCTGAGGGCGGCGGGGTCGGGGCGCAGGGCGGGGTTGTGGAAGGCGAGTTCGCCGGTGCGGACCGGGCCGATCTCGGCCGGGTTCGCGATGACCAGCGGGGGCTCGGGGGTGATGCCGGTGGCGCCGAGCAGGACCAGGCCGGCGATCCGGTTGCGGGTGTCGCGCAGGCCCATCTCGGCGGCGATCCAGCCACCGACGGAGCTGCCGGCCACCATCACCCCGTGCAGCCCGAGCTCGTCGAGCAGGTCGAGGTAGGCGGTGGCCAGGTCGGCGACGGAGTCGGTCCCGTCGGGGCGGGGCGTGCCGTCGAACCCGGGGTGGGTCGGGACGACGACGTAGGCGTGCCGGGACATGCCGGCGGCGAAGCCGGCCATCGAGCGCGGTCCGGCGCCGCCGTGCAGCATCAGCACGCCGGTGCCGTCCGTGCTCTCGCCGAACTCCTGGATCGTGACGCTCGGACCGTGGCGCAGATCGATGGTGCGGGTGGTGCTGACGGGGCTGGAGACAGTCATGTGCGTCGGCTTCCTGCTCTTGGGGCGGGGTGGGTTGCTGGGTTCGCGGTCGGCCGCGGGCGGGGCCGGTGCCGGGGTCGCGGCATGCGCGGCGGGCCGGTCACTCGGGGCTGGTCGCTCAGGGCCGCTCACTCGGGGCCGGTGACCGGCGTGGTGGCGTAGCGGCCCATCACCTCGGCGATGTCCGGCGGGGTCATCGCTCCGCCGCCGGCGATCATGTCGCCCAGGTCCCGGAAGTACTGGACGTAGAGGTCGGGCGTGAAGGTGTTGATCATCACCAGCGGCTGGTCCCCCGGGTTGGCGAAGGTGTGCGGGGCACCCGGCGGGACCATGACCAGCGTTCCGGCCGGCGCCTCGTGCAGCTCGTGGCTGACGGTGAACCTGGCGGTGCCGGAGACCACGTAGAAGCCCTCGTCGTGCTGGGCGTGGCGGTGCTGGGGCGGGCCTGCGGTGTACGGCGGGATGGTGATCTCGGCGACGCCGAGGCGGTGCGCGGTCGTGCTGCCGTCCTCCAGGATGCGGATCCGGGCCTGACCGAGGTCGATCACCTCGCCGCCGGTGGGAGTCGTGACGGACACGTTTGCTGTCATGGCCGATCCTTCGTGAGAGCTGACTCTCATGAGACTAGTCCGACAGAGCGATCTCATGCAAGTGCACTCTCATGATTGGCGTCGGCTCTCAGCCCAGGCGCGCACCTCCGCCGGGGGCTCGCCGCTCTGGGGCTCGCCGGCCTGGTGCGTCAGACCCCGACCGGCAGGCCGAGCAGGTGGACCTGGCGCAGGTTCGGTCGGGTGGGGTCCTGCGCGACACGCGAGCGGTGCCTGACCGTCACACCTGCGTGTACGTCCCCCTCCACAGTCCTCGACCCGTCGGCCAACTGCGCCACCCAGGCCGCGAACCCGTCCGCCGAGTCGACGTCGTCGCACGGTCCCAGCCCGAAGCCGTCCTCGTGGCGGCCGGGACCCCAGTCGTCACGCGTCTCCAGCCAGGCGGCGTGCAGGCGCGTGCTGGGCACGATCGGTTCGGGCATACGGCGACGACAGCGGGTCGCCACGGCCTCGCGGGTCGGCTCCCGGGATCACTCCGCCATCGCCTCGACCTTCGCCAGGAGGGTCAACGCGCCTTCGAGGTCGGCCTCGTGGCGGACGGGGTCACCGACGACCAGCCTGCGGTAGACCGCCACCGCCTGCTCGGCGAGGGGCAGGGCCTTCGCGCGGCGCCCCACCACCGACCACCAGGAGCCGAGGGTGTAGAGGCAGCGGGCGAGGTCGGGCTCGTAGCCGGCGGGGTCGTCGTCCGCCAGCCGCTGGTAGACCTCCACCGCCTGACGCTCCGTCTCCAGGGCCTCCGGGCGCCGGTCCATCGCCAGCAGGACGCCCAGGTTGTGCAACGAGCGGGCCAGGCCGGGCCGGTGGACGGCGGGATTACCGTCCACCAGTCGCCGGTGGATCTCCACCGCCTGCTCGGTGGCGGTCAGCGCCTCCGGGCGCCGTTTTGCCTGTGCCAGCCGGACGCCGAGGTTGTACAGCGAGCAGGCGAGGCCTGCTTCGTGGAGGGCGGGGCTGCCCTCGACCAGCCGGCGGTACAGCTCCACCGCCTGCTGCTCGGCCTCCAGGGCCTCCGCATGTCGCCCCACCGCAGCCAGGTGCCCGCCGAGGTTGTCCAACGAGTGGGCCAGGCCGGGTTCGTGGGCTGCGGGGTTGCCGGCTGCGAGCTGCCGGTACAGCTCCACCACCTGCTGGGTGGCGGTCAGCGCCTGCTCGTGCCGCCCCGCCTCCGACAACCGGAGGGCGAGGTTGGAAAGTGAACGGGCCAGCTGCGGCTCGTGGGCGGCGGGATGGTCGGCCGCCAGCCGGCGCTGGATCCGCACCGCCTGCTCGGTGGCGGTCAGGGCCTCTGCATGCCGTCGCACGGTCGCCAGACCTACACCGAGATTCGTCAGCGAGGTCGCCAGAGCGGGCTCGTAAGCGGCGGGCTCGTCGGCCGCCAGCCGGCGGTAGACCCTCACCGCTTGCTGCACCGTCTCCAGAGCTTCCGCATGCCGCCCCACCGCCGAGAACCGAACGCCGAGGTGCGCCAGCGCACGGGCCAGATTGGGCTCGTGGGCAGCGGGACTGTCGGCCGCCAGCGGCCGGCAGAGCTCGACCGCTTGCTGATCGGCGGCCAAGGCCTCCCTGAGTCGCCCCACCTCCGACAATCGGACACCGAGGTTGGTCAGCACGGTGGCGAGATCGGGCTCATGGACGGCGGGGTTGCCGGCCGCCAACCCTCGTTGGATGTCCACCGCCTGCTCGGTGACGGTCAGGGCCTCCGCAGAGCGCCCCGCTTCCGCCAACCGGGTGCCCAGGTTGGACAGCGAGGTCGCCAGGGCGTGCTGGTAGACCTCGGGATGCCGGGCAGCCAGCCTGCGGTAGATCTTCACCGCCTGCTCGATGACACCCAGGGCCTCCGCGCTCGGCCCCAGGTCCGCCAGGTGCACGCTGAGGTTGGACAGCGAGCGCGCCAGGTCGGACTCATGGGCGGCGCGATTGCCGGCTGCCAGCTGCCGGTACCTCCCCGCCGCCTCCTGGGTGGCCTCCAGAGCCTCCTTGCGCAGCCCCGCTGCCGACAGCCGGATACCGAGGTTCGACAACGAGCGGGCGAGATCGGGCTCGTAGGCGGCAGTGTTGTGGGCCGCCAGCCTGCGCCAGATCTCCACCGCCTGCTGCTCGGCCTCCAACGCGGCCCCACGCTGCCCCACCGCCGACAGATGATTGCCGAGGTTCGACAGCGAGTGCGCAAGATCCGGCTCGTGAACGGCCGGACTGCCCTCCGCCAGCCTGCGCCGGATCGCCATCGCCTGCTGCTCGGCCTCCAACGCCTCCCCGTGCCGCCCCACCGCCGACAGATGATTGCCGAGATTGGACAGCGCGGTCGCAAGGTCGGGCTCGTGAACGGCCGGACTGCCCTCCGCCAGCCTGCGCCGAATCGCCACCGCCCGCTCGGTGACGGTCAGGGCCTCCGCCTGCTGCCCCAGATCCGCCAGGTGAGCGCCGAGGTTGGACAGTGAGCGCGCCAGGTCGGGCTCGTGTGCTGCGCGGCTGTCGGCCGCCAGGCCCTGGTAGATCGCCACCGCCCTCCGTTCGGCCGCCAGACCCTTCCCACGCCACCCCGACTTCGCGAGCTGCGCACCGAGATTGGACAGCGAGCGGGCCAGCGCAGGCTCGTAGGCGGCAGGGGCCCCGGCTGCCAGACCCCGGTAGATCCCCACCGCCTGCCTGGTGGCCGCCAAGGCTTCACTGCGCTTGCCCACCTCCCACAACCAGGCTCCGAGGTTCGACAACGAGCGGGCCAGGTCGGATTGGTAGGCGGCGGGGATCCCGGCCGCCAGACCCCGGTAGATCGCCACCGCCTGCTCGGTGTCCTCCAACGCCTCCCCGCGCCTGCCCGCCTCCGCCAACCGGACGCCGCGGTTCGACAACGAGCGGGCCAGGTCACGCTCGTAGGCGGCGGGATTGTCGCCGGCCAGCCTCCGGTGGATCTCCAGCGCCTGCTCGGTGGCGGTCAGTGCCTCCGCGCGCTTCCCCGCCTGCGACAACCAGGCACCGAGGTTCGAGAGCGAGGCCGCGAGGTCGGGCTCATGGACAGCGGGATTGCCGATCGCCAGTCGCCGGTGGATCTCCACCGCCTCCTCCTCGGCCTCCAGAGCCTCCGTGTACCGGCCCACCTCCGACAACCGGGCACCGAGGTTCGACAACGAATCGGCGAGAGCGGGTTCGTACGCAGCACGGTCATCGGCCACCAGCCTGCGCCGGATCTCCACCGCCTGCTCGGTGACGCTCAGGCCCTCCGTGCGCCGCCCCGCATCCGACAACCGGACGCCGAGGTTCGACAGCGAGTGGGCAAGCTCGGGCTCGTGGGCGGCAGCGTTGCCGTCCGCCAGCCTCCGGTAGATCTCCACCGCTCGTACAGCGGCGTCCAAGGCCTCCTTGCTCCGCCCCAGCTCCGCCAGCTGGACCCCGAGGTTCGACAAGGAACGGGCGAGAGCGGGTTCGTAAGCAGCGGGGTCGCCGGCCGCCAGCCTGCGCCGGATCGCCACCGCTTCCTGCTCCGCGGCCAGGCCCTCCTTGCGCCGCCCCACCTCTCCCCACCGGTTGCCGAGGTTGGACAGCGCCGCGGCGAGGCTGGGCTCGTGGGCAGCGGGGTCGACGGCCGCGCGCTCCCGCAGCTCCTGGGTGAGGGCGGTGGTGAGTTTGAGGGCGAAGGGTGCGGTGACGCGGGAGGGGTACGGGAGCGCGTCGGTGGCGGTCAGCAGGGCCTGGTGGTCGAGTGGGGTGCTGTCCAGGGCCGCATCGAGGGTCTTCAGGACGCGGTCGCTCTTGTCGGTGCGGGCGGCGTTGTAATGGGCGATGGCGGCGCGCACCAGGACAGTGACGGCCTGGGACTGCTGGGTGGCAGAACCCGCTGCGAGGAGGGCGGGCAGCGCGACGGCGCCCTCCCTGAGAGCCTCGGACGCGTGGTACTCGGCGATTCGGTCGGGTTGGAGGGATCCCCAGTAGCGGTTCGCTCCATCGGCGGGGTACAGGGAGGCAAGCCAGTCCGCAGCCGATTCCCTCTTGTCGGCGGACAGACCGGGCAGCGTGGCGATCACCTGAAGCGCTTCGTCCGGGCTGCCGGCCCCGCACAGCACGGCGATGGCGACGGCGCCACCCAGGACCTTGGGCCTGAGGCCGAGCTGGTGATCAGGCGAACCTGCGCTGCGCACCCAGAACGCTCGCTCGTGTCTGCGCAGGACCTCCTCCGGCTCGGTGCCGGCAGCCACCTCGACGGGCCGAGGTCCGTGCTGCAGCAACTCGACCAGGGCGGCCAGTTGCAGGGTGAGGACGTTGCCGTAGCCGTCCTCGTGCACATCGGCCGGAGGGCGGAGCGTGTAGGCCAGGGACAACCAGTCGTGCGCGGGCAAGGCGCGGATCCGCGGCAGCAGGCGGGCGAGGTCGTCGGCGGCGCGGCGGAAGGCGTTCCGCCGGTCCGTGGGGATGAGCGGGTTGAGCGGGATGACGGGGGCCTGTCCGAGGAGGTCCCGCACGGCGGCGTCCGCCTGAACGGAGCCCTCGCGCCAGTCGCCGTCAGCACGCGCGAGCAGCAGCAGCCGCACCCGGTGGCGGGAGCGGTGCAGCTGGGTGACGAGCCGATGAAGCAGCTGAGGGCGGGTCTCGGCGTAGTCGACGACCAGGAGCAGGTGGTGGGAGGTGTCCAGGGTGGTGAAGTCGGGCGGCTGCCCGTCCGGACCAGGACCGCCGGTGAGGTCCGAGCGCAGGTGTCCGGTGACCCAGGTGGGGTCGCCAGGAGGCGGGGTGAGCTCCCCGATGGTGCGGGTGAGCTCGCGGGCGAGGCGGGACTTGCCCTGTCCGCCAGGCCCGGTGACGACCCGTAGCGAGAAGGTGTCGCGCCCGTTCTCGCACCAGGCCTGCAGCTCGGCGAGTTCGGTCTCGCGGCCGTGGAAGGCGACGGCTTCGGCGCCCGCGCGCAGCAGCGCGGCGGGAGAGCCGAGGTCGCGGTCGACGGCGGCGGGGGCGAGCAGCGGGGCCGGCTCGACGGGTTCGAGGAGGGGCCGCCAGCCCGTGACCTCGGTGATGACGGTGCAGAAGTCCTCGTCGGTGAGGAGAGCGGCGGCGGTGGTGGCGGTCAGGCGCGCGCCGGTCCCGGCGCGGCGGTCGCCGTGGACGACGCCGCAGAGCAGGTCGTCGCCCGAGCCGGCGTCGGCGAGGACGGCGGCACCGGACATGCCCGCCCACAGGCTCCCGCCGGTGCCGGGGGTGGGGTCGGTGCTGGTGATCTCGTAGTGGCCGGCCAGGGCGCCGGTTCCCGGGGCGATGCGGCCGGTCAGCTGCTCGCCCAGGCGCCGGTCGCCGTCAGGATCCTTCTGCATGCTGGGGAAGCCGGTCGAGCCGACCGGGTGGGGGCGGGCGCCGATGAGCCGGCCGTACCGCTGGGGCGGCTTGGTGTCCAGACCCCCGAGCGACCACGGGACAGCCCAGTCCTGACCGTCCCGGACTTCGATCAGCGCGGCGTCCATGGTGTCGTCCCTGCGGTGCCAGCGCACGGCCGCGGAGTACTCCCGTCCATCGACGTCGGGCCAGCTCACCCGCACCGGATCCTCGGCCGCCGGATCCCGGTTGTCCAGGACGTGAGCGGCCGTCAGCACCAGACACGGCGCGACCAGGTACCCGGACCCGAATCCGGTCCTCTTCACCCCGTCCACCAGTCGCGTCACCCGGATCAGCACCCGGCGATCCAGCTCCACCAGACCTCCCCCACTCCCCCGGCTACTTCGGCAACCGCCCTGACGTGCTACTCCTCATCGCTGATGTCCACCGCATAAGCGCCCCCGGGCCCGTGCGGGGCCAGCTTCACCGTCAGCTTGTGGGTGTCCGTCGACCCGCGCTCCTTCTTCCCCCCGAGGCTGATCACGCTCCACCGCAGCCCGCCGTCGACCCCCGTACTGCGGGTCAGCTCCAGTCCGAGCTCGACGGTGATCTCCCCCAGCGTGAAGAGCACCCCCTGGTCACCGCCACCCGTCGGATCCGCGACCCGGCGCTGGGCCTCGGCGATCTGCTGCCGCAGCAGCGAGACGGCGTCCGCCAGGTCCAACCACTGCTCATCCGCACCATGCTCGTCGGACAACGTCCTCCCCCTCCAGTGCCGGCGTCGCGGGTGCGACCGCTGGCACTCTACCCCTCTCAACGACCCCATCCGACCCAGCAGTTGGCCGACCCCCGTGCAGGAGCGCCACCGCGCGGGAGTGCCTGCCGCCCGCAGGCCGGGTCACCAGGGCAGCGGACCGGCGGCGTTGCTGAACGTGGCGGTGGGGCCGTCGGCGCCGATCCGCGCCATCCGCACGATGGCCTCGGCGCCCTGCTCCACGGTCTGGGTTCCGGCGTGGTGGTTCAGGTCGGTGGCGGTGAAGCCCGGGTCGACGGCGTTGATCCGCACGTCGCCGTACGCCTTCGCGTACTGGACGGTGAGCATGTTCACCGCGGCCTTGGAGGCCGGGTAGGCGAGGTCCGGGTAGAAGTGCTCCGGCGCCGCCGGGTCGGCCAGCGCCGCGGTGGCGGACAGGCCGCTGCTGACGTTGACCACGACCGGGTTCGCCGAGCGGCGCAGCAGCGGCAGGAAGGCGTGCAGCACCCGGACCATGCCGAAGACGTTCGTCTCGAACACGGTCCGCACCAGGTCGGCGGTGACCTCGGCGGGGTCGAGGAAGGCGCCGTCGGGGTGGCGCGGCTCGATGCCGGCGTTGTTCACCAGCACGTCCAGGCCGCCCGCCGCCGCGATCGTCGTGACCGCGGCGGCGACGGAGGCGTCGTCGGTGATGTCGATCTGCACGAAGTGCGCGCCGAGCTCCTCGGCGGCCCGCCGGCCGCGCTCGGGGTCACGGGCCCCGAGGTGGACGGCGTGCCCGGCGGCGATCAGCCGGCGGGCGGTCTCGTGGCCGAGACCCTTGTTGGCGCCGGTGATGAGTGTGTTCGTCATGCCTCCAGGGTTGGCCGAGCGGAGGGCATCGGCCAGTGGTCGCGTTTTCCTGGGAACGGCAGTACCAGGACGGACCGCGACGTCACGAGGGGCCGGCTACGCGGCTCCGGTGAGCAGGGCGATCAGGCCGCGGGGTGCGGTGCCGTCGCCGCAGACGAGCCCGAAGACGTCGACGGCGTCGGCCGCGGCGGCGGCGCTGCGGGGGAACAGGGCCTGCTCGTACGCGCGCAGTGCGGCCTCGGCGTCGTCGGGATGCGCGGCGATCGCGTTGCCGAGCTCGGCGCCGTCGTACATCGCGAGGTTGGCGCCTTCGCCGGAGGGGGGCATCAGGTGGGCGGCGTCGCCGAGCAGGGTCACCCCGGGCACGCGGTCCCACCGGTGGTCGAGCGGCAGCGAGTGGATGGGCCGCAGGACCGGCGCGGTCTCACCCGCGGTGATCAGCGCCGTGAGCTCCGGCGCCCAGCCGTCGAACTCCGCCGCGATCCGCGCGGTGGCAACGGCGGGGTCGGTGAAGTCGATGCAGGCGAACCACTCCTGCGGCTTGTTGAGGGTGACGTAGGTGTGGAGGGTCCCGCCGCTCTCCCGGTGGGCCTGGATCCCCTTCTCCGGCGCGAGTGCGAACAGCGCCCCGCCGCCGACGGCCTTCGCGCTGGCCGGGTGCCGGGTGTCGCCGTCGAACAGGTAGGTCTCGACGAAGCAGGTGCCGACGTACGCGGGGGTGGCGTCGGAGAGCAGCGGCCGGACCCGCGACCACGCGCCGTCCGCACCGACCAGCAGGCTGGTGACGACGGTGCTGCCGTCGGCGAAGGCCACCTCGTGGCGGCCGCCGTCCAGGGCCCGGACACCGCTGACCTTGTGGCCCCAGCGGACGGTGCCGACGGGCAGCGAGTCGAGCAGGATCCGTCGCAGCTCGCCGCGCTGCACCTCGGGGCGCCCCCGGGTGCCGTCGTCGGGTTCGTCGAGCAGCACGGTGCCGTCCGGGTCGAGGACCCGTGTCGCCTCACGGCCTTCCAGGACCAGGGCGCGGAACTCGTCCGTCAGGTCCGCCGCCCGGAGCGCCGCCTGGCCGTTGTCCTCGTGGATGTCGAGCATTCCGCCCTGCGTGCGGGCGGTCGGCGAGGCCTCCGCTTCGTAGACGGTGGCCGTGATGCCGTGGACGTGCAGGACGCGGGCGAGGGTCAGCCCGCCGAGGCCGGCGCCGATGATCGTGACGTGCGGGGTCGTGACCTGCGGGGTGGTGACCTGCGGGGTCATGGGGGCTCCCATCTTTGGAATGCTGTTCCACAATCAGCCTGGAGCGGCGTTCCAGAGATGTCAAGCTGGAACAATGTTCCAGAGCTGTGCCAGGATGTCCTGGTGGCCACCAGAACGCGTCGCCCGGAGCGACGAGAGAACCCGCTCACCCGCGAGCGCATCGTCGGCGCCGCGGTCGAGCTGCTCGACGCGGCCGGCGAGGGCGGGCTGACCTTCCGCGCGCTGACCGAGCGCCTCGCCACCGGCCCCGGGGCGATCTACTGGCACGTGGCGAACAAGGGCGAGCTGCTCGACGCCGCGACCGACGCCGTCGTCACCGTGGCACTGGCCACGGCGCCCACCGGGCCCACTGGGCCCACGCAGTCGCCGCAGGAGAAGATCCACGCCGTCGCACTCGGCCTCTTCGACGCGATCGACGAACACCCTTGGCTCGCCACCCAGTTGGCCACCCAGTTCTCCCGCAGCCCCGCGCAGTCGGTGGCGCCGCGGATCTTCGAGAGCATCGGCCGCCAGGTCAGTGCGCTGGGCGTGCCCGCGGGCAGCCGGTTCACGGCGACCTCCGCCCTGATGCACTACATCCTCGGCGCCGCCGGCCAGAACGCCGCGAACGGCCGCGTTCTCGGGCCCAGCGCGGACCGCAGCGCGTTCCTCGACGCCGCATCCGAGGCGTGGAAGAAGCTCGACCCCGAGGAGTACCCGTTCACCCGGGCCGTCGCGGACGAGCTGCGCGAGCACGACGACCGCGAGCAGTTCCTCGCCGGGATCACCCTCATCCTCACCGGTATCACCCTTCGGATCACCTGAGCCTTCAAGTGCGGGCGGGGGACGGCGGCGGCGCCGAGCAGCCCGTGCCACCCGCGACAGGGGGCTGATACGCTCTCGAAATGACCACCTCCGACCAGGCGCCGCAGGCGGACGAGCCCGCCGAGCCGTGGCTCAGCCCGGCCGAACTGGACTCCTGGATGTCGGTGGTGCGCCTGATCACCCGCCTGCCCTGGGCCATCGATGCCCAGCTGCAGCGCGACGCCGAGCTGAGCATGGTCGAGTACATGACGCTGGCGATGCTCTCCGACGCCCCCGAGCTGACCCTGCGGATGAGCACGCTGGCCGAGCACACCAGCACCTCGCTGTCCCGGCTGTCGCACCTGGTCAAGCGCCTGGAGGGCCGCGGCTACGTCCGCCGCGAACCGGACCCGGCGGACGGCCGGTTCACCAACGCCATCCTGCTGCCCGCCGGGCTGGGCAAGCTGGAGTCGGCCGCGCCCGGTCACGTCGCCCACGTCCGCCGCCTCGTGGTGGACAACCTGTCCGGCGAACGCCTGCGCCGCCTCGGCCAGGACGCCGAGCGCATCCTGCAGCGCATCGACTCCCCCGCGCGCTGACCGCCGCGAGCGGCTCGATTCATCCAGTCCTTCCTGGCTCTTGCGCGCAGCCATGACTTGAAGGTTAAAGTGAATACCAGAAGGGCGCCGCCCCTTCGGGGCCATCGGCGCCACCTCGCCGCCACTGCGCGGCCGGGACCAGGAGGACCGAGATGTCACTGGACAACGAGAAGATCATCCGCCACGCCTACCAGGCCGCCGAGGACAAGGACGTCGCCGGCTGGGTCGCGGCCTTCACCGAGGACGGGACCTTCACCGACGAGTCCATCCCGTTCACCTACCAGGGCGCGGCGGAGCTGGGCAAGACCGTCGAGGTCTACGCGAAGGCGTTCCCCGACATGCACCGCGAGCTCGGCCGGTTCTACGTGGTCGACAACGTGGTCGTCGTCCAGCTGCGCCTGCAGGGCACCCACCTCGGCCCGCTCGAACTGCCCTCGGGCACCGTCCCGCCCACCGGCAAGCGCATGGACGCCCCGTGCTGCGACGTGTTCGAGCTGGTCGACGGCAAGATCAAGCGCTTCGACTGCTACGCGGAGGGCTCCGTCATCGCCGCCCAGCTCGGCCTGGCCTGAGCGGCGCCGCCGGCGGACTGAGCCACGCCTGCGGGCCGAGCTGCGGCTACTGCCCGTGGGCGGCGAGGAACCGCAGCAGGTGGGCGTTGACCAGGTCCGGCTGCTCCAGGTTGAGTCCGTGGCCGGCCCGTTGCACGATCTCGGCCCGGACTCCCGGGATCAGCGCGCTGACCCGCTCCAGCACCTGGCGCGGGCGGACCAGGGCGCTGCGGCTGCCGAGCAGGACGAGGGCGGGCAGCTTGATGGAGCTCAGCTCCTCGTCGGTGAAGGGCCTGGCCGCCGGGCGGGTGTTCGGCTTGTAGGAGCGCATCCCCAGCATCAGGGGCGCGATCATCTCGGGCGGCGAGCTGAGTGCGGGGTTGGCGAGCAGCCGTCCCAGCCTCGCACGCAGCGGCCTCGGGGCGAGCAGGCCGAGGAGACCGCCGATCATGTGCGCGTAGAACCGGGCGGGCACCTTTTCGATGCCGCCCGGGTCGAGCGCCGCGACCGACGCGAGGCGCTCGGGCGCGTGGATGGCCTGGTTGAGGGCCAGCCAGCCGCCGTAGGAGAGGCCGGCCAGGTGGATCCGCTCCAGACCGAGAGCCGCGAAGACCTCGCCCAGCCAGGCGGCGTTCTCCTCGGATCCGACGGCGACCACCCGCTGGACACTGCGGCCGGGGTCGTCCAAGGTGTCGATCGCATAGACGGGATGGTGCTCCCCCAGAGCGGCGATCTGGGGGTACCAGTTGGACGCGTGACCGGCGTGGCCGTGCAGCAGCACGATCGGCTCGCCGGTCCGCGACCCGTAGTGGTGGACGCGGACCGTGCCGTAGGCGGTCTCGACATCGAGCTCCCGACGAGGGTCCGGCCACAGGTCCATCGCGCGGTCATATGCCGCAAGGTACTTGGTCCGCGCTTCCTCGCTGACGAAGCGTCCGACGCTCGTCCTGGTCATGGCCCCTCCCCTGGCACCGAACAGCCAACTTTTGATGGTATGTTTGTACCATAAAAATATTCGAGGGGAATCCCGGAGAATCCGATGCCGAAGCTGGTCGACCACGAGGAGCGCCGAGCCCACATCATCGACGCGCTGCTCCGCACCGCGGCAGAGAGCGGACTGCACGCCGTCACCCTGCGGTCCGTCGCGACCGAGGCGGGCGTCTCGGTGCGGCTCGTGCAGTACTACTTCGACACCAAGGAGCAGCTGCTCCTCGCCGCGCTCACCCGCCTGGCCGTGCGCATGGGCGAGCGGGTCCGCGACCGGGTCCGGGCGGCCGGATCATCGACGGCCCCGCGCGACATCGTCGAAGCGGTCCTGCTCGAAGCCGTACCGACCGACGCGGAAGGCCGGACCTTCCACCTCGTCTACACGGCGTACGCGGTGCTCTCCGTCACCGACCCCGCCCTCGCGGGCCAGTCGTTCCTCGCGGCGCCAGACGAGATGGAGGACTTCCTGATCGGCCAACTCACCGCCGCCCAGCGGGCCGGTGACACCGACCCTCGCCTGGACGCGCGCCAGGAGGCCGTGGTCCTGCTGGCCGCCTCCGCCGGCCTCGGCCTCAGCGTCCTGCTCGGGCAGCGCACGGCGAACGACGCCGTTGCCGTCCTGCAGTACCACCTCGGCCGGCTGTTCCCCGGCGCGAGGACCTCCGCCGGTCACCGCGGAGCAGCCGGCTGACGGAACGCCGGTCCACCCGGCCACCGGCGGTTGCCCTCGGAGCGCACATGACGGTGGCGGGCCACCACCGCGAGGGTGGTGGGCCCGCCACCGTCATGTGCGGCCGGTGGTCAGACGATCGGACCACCGTAGAACCGGGCGTAGTAGTCGCCGTACTTCTCGCGGTAGCCGGTGTCCACGTCATGAGCGCCCGGGTCGAACTCGGGGCCGGCCTTGATCTCGTGCTTGCTGCGGTCCACATAGACCTTCTTGTCCTCTTCGTCGACCCGCAGGACGGTGCCGGCGGGGAGCAGGACGCGATTGCCGAAGATCCACGGGCCGGTGTCCACCACCAGGAAGGCGGCACCAACCGCCCCGGAGTGCTTGTCGATCCTGCCGATGTGACCGTCCGTGGCCTCGACGTGGTAGCCGGTCAGATCCGCGCCGGGAGCGTACCCGGCGGTGGTGCGGTAGGCCCAGATGTCGATGGCGCTCATGGGGTCTCCCTCTCATGTCATGAGGCGGTGCCTGGTCCGGTTCGCCGGACCGGCCTTCCGTCCTACGGCGTCCGGCCCGGCTGCCGGCGGGACGGATCACCAGCGGTACCAGCGGCCCCGACTGCCCGATGCACCGGTCCCGCGGGCGACGAAGCCCAGCAGCCACACCACCAGCAGCACGATGGCGACCCACCAGAGGATCTTCACGGCGAACCCGATGCCGAACAGGAGAAGCGTCAGAAGCAGCACGAGCAGAAGAGGAACCATGGTGAAACACCTCCGAGTTGGTGACGACCATCGCCTGCCCGGGTTTCGGTCGGGCATTCCTGGCAGCCTGCGCATGACGTGCCGTCAGCTCACCCGCCGGGCGCGTGACGGACGCGGGTGTCGGACGGCGGATCGCGGGCATCCGCAGTCTGGTCCCTACCGACGAGGAGTGAGAGAGCAATGGGTATCGGAGGCTGCATTCTGCTGTTCGCGCTGGGTGCCGTGCTGGCGTTCGGGGTCGACTGGCACATGTCCGGGGTGGACGTGCCCGTGGTGGGCTGGGTCCTGATGGCCGCCGGACTGCTCGGCCTGGTCGTCTACGGAAGCGTGTACCGGCGCAGGCGCTTCGTGGGGCGCGCGGGAGCGGACGAGGTGGTCGAGGAGCGGCGCTACTACGACGAGCCCTGAGCCGGGGCCCGGGCCTGCAGCCCGCAACCCGACCGGACGCCCGGAGGGCTGAACGCCCGGATGCCCGGGTGCATACGGCGCCGGGGGCGGGGCAGGCGAGCGACAGGGCGGTTGTCAGGACCGGCGGCCGCAGACTCGTGGAGGAGGAGAAATGACTCGGATCGAGGAGTCCGTCGAGGTCAACGCGCCGCTGCCCGAGGTGTACGCGCAGTGGAACAGGTTCGAGGAGTTCCCGCGCTTCATGCGCGGCGTGGTGAGCGCCCACCGCGCCGGCCCGGGAGCCAGCACCTGGGTGGTCGACACCGCCGGCGGTCGGCGGGAGTTCGAGGCGCACACCACCGAGGTCGAGACGGACCGTCGCGTGGCCTGGAGCTCGGAGGCCGGCTCGTCCCGGGAGACCGGGGTGGTGACGTTCCATCGGATCGACCAGTCGACCACCCGGCTGATGCTGCAACTGGACATCGAGGCGCACGGCGTACGTGAACGCGTCGCCGAAGCGCTCGGCTTCGTCGACCGGCGGGTGATCGACGACCTGCACGACTTCAAGAAACACGTCGAGGAACACCACGACCGGGCGGCCTGATCACCGCGAACCCGATCAAGGCAAGGGAGCGTGAGATCCATGTACGCGGCACTGCTCTGCATGGCCGTTCTGCTCATCACGGCGGGCGTGGCCCTGGCCATTCCGCGGATGCGAACCAGCCGGCTGCGAACCCGCTTCGGCTCCGAGTACGACCGTGAACTCGCCCGCAACGGCGGCGCCGTGAGCCGGACGGAGGACGAGTTGGAGCAGCGGCTGGCCCGGCACCGCCGGCTGCCGATCACCGCGCCCGGCCCGGCCGAGCGGGAACTGGCGCTGGACGAGTTCCGCGGCCTCCAGGTGCTCTTCGTGGCGGATCCGCCGCGCGCGGTCGAGGAGATGCACCAGCTGGTGACCGACCTGGTCGACCGGGCCGGCTACCCGCGCGAGCAGCGGGAGGAAGCCCTCTCCGTGGACTTCGCCCGGCAGCTGGCCGCCTACCGTTCCGCACTCGCCACGGTGGAGCGCACCCGGGCCCGTCAGGTCACCACCGAGGAACTGCGCGGCGCGCTGCTCGGGCTGCGCGGGCTGGGTCTGGCGGTGGTCCTGCACGAGCCGGCCCGCGGTCCGCGGGAGACGACCGTGCGGGGCCGCCCCGGCCGCCCCTGGAGCACCCGCGGGCCGGTGACCACCGGCGGCCGGGCGCGCAGGGCCTGAGCGGACCGCGGGTCAGCCCCCGGACGCCGCCCCGGGCGCCGGCCCCGGACGAACAGCGTCGCAGACGAGAACCAGGAGGAGCAGTCATGACGGACATCCCGCCCGCCCCGTCCACGAAGGCACCCACGAACGCACCAGCTCCGGCGTCCGCACCAGCACCAGCACCAGCACCAGCACCAGCACCCGAGCCTGCGCCCGTGACCTCGCCCGGCCAACCGCCGGCCGAGGTGCTCGCGGCCGAGTGGACCGCGCTGCGAGCCGGCTTCGTCGACGACCCGCGCGCCGCGGTCCGGCGGGCCGACGAGCTGTCCGGCCGCGCCATCACCGCGCTGAACCACACGCTGGAGGACCGGCGCCGACGCCTACGGGCCCTGGTCGAGCGCCCCGGCGTCGACACCGAGTCGCTGCGACTGGCCCTGCAGGGCTACGCCGCCCTGGTCGACCAACTGCCTGCGGAGCGAGAGGCAGGGCGCGCGGCACCCGAGGCTGACGGCGCGCCAGCACCGTATACGCCGCAGTGACGCGCCATCACTCCGTGCAGGACCGGTGACACGGCGCGGCCGATGGCGGCAGGCTTGAGCGGAGGCGTCCGGCGCGAGGGAAGAGGGCTCGGGGATGGCTGACGCAGGCGGCGTTCGAGCGAAGAGCAGCACCGTGACCGCCGGACCGCCCGGGCACCGGACCCGGGCAGAGTACTGGGACACGTTCTGGCCGGGCGCCGGTGACGGCGGTGCGCCCGCGGCGGACCGCGTCCACTGGACCCAGTACCCGTTCCACGGCCCCGGCGCCGAGTTCCTGGGCGCACCCAGGACAGCCCTGGAACTGGGCAGCGCGACCTGTGTCGCCTCGGTGGCACTCGCCCGAACCGGTGTCCGGGTGACCGCGGTCGACTTCTCCGCGGTGCAGATGGAGCGGGCGCGGCAGTGGTGGGCCGAGGAGCCGAACCTCACGCTGGTGGAGGACGATGTGCCCGACTACCTGGCACGGACCGAGGAGCGCTTCGACGCGGTGCTCTCGAACTGGGGCGCGGCGTGGTTCATCGACCCCGAGGTCCTGCTCCCACTGGTGCGTCCCCGGCTCAACCCGGGCGGTGTGTTCGCGTTCTCCTGCGTCGAGCCGCTGGCGCCGTGCTTCGGCCCGCAGATCCTGTACGGGAACGGCTACCGGGGTCACCGGCTCGCGGTGGTGCGGTGGATGCTCAGCTGCGAGGACTGGCGGCGCGTCCTGGTGCGGCACGGCTTCACGAACGTGGAGGTCGAGGTGCTGCCGGGCCCGGAGGACGACTTCGTGGGGACGGTCCTGGGCCGGGCCTCCACTCCCCCTGCCCCGGCCTGAGCGGTCGGCAACAGCCGCGGACCAGGTTCGGCATGAACAAGAAGGTCTACCTGCGACCGCCTCATGAAGCTGCGTGAAATCCGGTGGCCCGTCAAGGCCTCCGGACCTAGCCTCTTGACCCATGCCAGAGCACCCGTGGTTCGCGATCGACGATCCGGACGAAGACGACTTCTTCGAATTCACCGCCACTGAGCTCGCGTTCGTGGATGCGCTGTCCGACCGGACCGCACCGTGGGCCGGCACGGACGTGTCGGGTCTGGTCTGCCGTTCGGACAGTTGGGACTCACTGGTCGCCCACCTCACTCTCCTCGACTCCGACAGGACTCGGCACCTGATCGACATCGGCGTCCACTTCTACGGTGACCGGGTCCGGGGCGACCGGTTGCACAATCAGCTCCTCACCCTGACCGACTCCCCGTCGAGCTGGCATCTGGAGGCGACCGGAACGGTCGAGGAGCTGGCGCAGCAGTCCGCCGAGTGGTTCCGGGCGGTGCTGCGCAAGCCGGTCGTGCTGTACGTCTGGCTGAACGACGACCGATGGGCGTACGCCGCGCGGTTCGCGTTCGCGGACACCAATCAGACGATCAGCCAGGTCTACAACGAGGACCTCGCGCCACCGGGACAGGCGGAGGCGCTGATCGCGGCCGGTCACGTCCACGGCCAGGGTTGGATCCAGACCATCGGACTGCCCGCCCCGACCCTCTACCAGCACATCCGCGGCGACCTGGGCACCGCCGCCCTGCCGCCAGGAGTCCCGGCGGTCACCAAGCGCGGCCCCATCCGCGGCCTATGGTACGAAGGCATCCAGGACGAGCAGCGGTGACCGAGTACGTCACGATCGTCTGCGACGACGTCCCCGAATACGACCTGGTGCTCCATGACATCGGCCCCAGCCCGTTGGAGGTCGTGAAGGTGTTCAGCACCATGATGAGCATCGGGCTGTGGTACGCGAAGCAGGCCGTGACCGCGGCGCCGCCGGCCGTGCTCCTCGAAGGAATCGAGGGGGCTGTTGCCCGACGGCATGCCGAGACCCTGCGTGCTGCCGGGGCCTCGGTTGCCGTGGAGCGGCGGAGCTGAGCGCGTTTCGGCGCGCCGTGGGCGTGGCCACCGGGGTGGCCACAGCCGCTAGTTACACCCTCTCACGTTTCCTATTGCCCGTCAGGCTCGCTCGGTTATACCCTCTATCTGTCACGAGAAGCGCTAACTCGCGGCATACCGGATGGTCACCGAACGAGGAGAGAACCGTGGTCAGCACCACCCCGCCCGCCTCGCCCAAGCCTGCCCGCCTGCGCTCCGCCCTGCTCGCGATCCCGCTGGCCCTCGCGGGGCTCCTGGGCGCCGCCCCAGCACCGGCCCACGCCGCCGCGCCGGCGCCGCTGAGCTGCCTGGGCCAGGGCATCGACCCCGCCGCCCAACTCCACTACCAGACCGAGGCCTTCATCAAGGCGCCGCCGAGCACCGTCTGGCGGCTGCACACCGACGTGACCCGGTGGCCCGCGTGGCAGTCGGCCGTCACCAGCATGAAGCGGCTGGACCCGGGCCCGCTGCGGAGCGGCTCGCAGTTCCGGTGGACCACGCCGGCGCCCGCCACGGCCTCCACCCCCGCCACCACGCTGGTCATCACCTCCACCGTGCAGCAGATCGAGCCCGGCCGCTGCATCCGCTGGAGCGGGCCCGCGATCGGGACCGGGCTGAGCATCGATCGCGGCGTCCACGTCTGGAACTTCACCAGGGTCAGGGGCGGGGTCCTCGTGCGCACCGAGGAGAGCTGGACCGGCCGCCAGATCGACGCCGACCCGGCCACCGCCGCCCAGTACCTCTATCCGGGGCTCGACGCCTGGCTGTCCGACCTCAAGACCGCCGCCGAGGCCCGCTCCGGCCGCGCCTGAGCCCGATCGTCACACCACCGGAGCCGCGCGCGGCAGCAGCGTCGTGGTGGTGCTGACTACACCCCGGAGACGGGGGCCTGCCGGTATGGTTCGTGCTCGTCGTAGCGTGCGAGGATCCTCGCGGAGTCGGCGGTTCGGCCGCTTCCACCAGTGCTGTCGCACGGTCGGTCCGGGAGGAAACATGTTCGAGCGAAGGACGTTACGGTCGGTCGGATGGGGGGTGACGGGCGCGGTGGCGCTCGCCCTCACCGCCGTGGGACCGGCCGTCGGCCCCGCGTCGGCCGCGGTGCCGGTGCCCGCGCGCTACGCCGAGCAGCAGTTGGCGTGGCAGCCGTGTGCGCAGGCGCCCTCGCTGGAGTGCGCGGCGATGACCGTGCCGATGGACTGGCACCATCCGGACGGCGGCCGGGACATCACGGTGGAGGTGTCGCGCCATCAGGCGGCCGATCCGGCGCAGCGGCGCGGGGTGCTGATGATGGCGGCGGGCGGACCGGGCGGCAGCGGGCTGACCAGGCCCGCGCAGTTCGTCCGCTACTCCACCGCGGTGGCGGCGGCGTACGACGTGGTCGGCTTCGACCAGCGCGGGGTGGGGCAGAGCACACCGGCGCGGTGCCAGAGCGACGCCGAGTTCCAGGACTTCTTCGCGGGCGACTTCCGCGACCGCAGCCCGGCGGCGATCCACGGGGTGCTGGACCGATCCCGGCAGTTGGCGGCCGGGTGTCTCCAGCGCTCCGGCGACCTGCTGCCCTATCTGACCACGGATCAGACGGTCCACGACATGGACCTGTTCCGGGCCTTGCTCGGTGCGCCGAAGATCTCCTACTACGGCCCGTCCTACGCCACCATGATCGGGGCCTACTACGCGACCGAGTTCCCGCAGCGGGTCGAGCGGGTCGTGCTCGACAGCAACATCGAGTTCACCGGCAGCTGGCAGACGGATCTGGCCTGGGAGCCGATGAGTTTCCAGCGCCGGTTCGAGCAGGACTTCCTGCCCTGGGTCGCCCGCTACGACTCGGTCTACCACTTGGGCGCGACCGCCGACGAGGCGAAGGCCGGCTGGGAGCGGCTGCGCCGGTCGCTGGCGGAGCAGCCGGTGACCGTCGGGTCGGCGGTGGTCGCGCCCAACCAGCTCGACAACGGTGCGATCCTGGCGATGTACAACGCCGGCCAGGGCTTCGAGCCGCTCGCGACCGCGCTGGCGGGCCTGGAGCACTGGGCCGACGCCACCCCGGCCGAGCGGCAGGCGGTCTCCCAGGTCTTCCTCTCCTACCTCAGCCCGGGATTCACCGCCGAGTTCTTCGCCATCACCTGCAACGACACCCCGTGGACCCGTAGCCAGAGCTCCTGGGTGCGGCGCAGCGCGAAGGACGCCGCCGCCTATCCGCTGATGGGTGCCCGGGAGTTGGCCTTCGCCTCGGTCTGCGCCGACTGGCCCGTCGCGCCGGCGCCGCACATCGAGGTCACCGGAGCCGGGCTGCCGACCGTCCTGATGCTGAACTCGGTGCACGATCCGGCCACCTCCTACGAGGGCGCGGTGCGGGCCCACCAGCAGTTGCGGGGCTCCCGGCTGGTCACGGTGACCGGCGGCGGCGACCACGTCCAGTACCAGAACCACAACGCGTGCGTGGACGGCATCGTCGACCGCTACCTGCTGACCGGCACGGCCCCGGCCCAGGACACCAGCTGCCCGGCGGACCCGCTGCCCGTCCCGACCCCGTCCCCGACCGCGGTCGGCGGCGCCGCAGCCGGCTGACACACCGTCACTCCGCGGCGCGATCCTTCAGAGGGCGGCCGGGTGGCGGTCCAGGACGGCCGCGACGATGCTCATGAGCCGCGCGCCCGCGTGCTCGACGCTTCCGTTCTGGGCGCTCACCTGGGCTCCTTCGAGGACGAAGGTGAGCTCCGCGGCGGCCCCGTCCGGATCGGGCAGCCCGGCCCGGGTGCACAGGTCGGTGAGCCGGCGCAGCTGGCCGGCCTTGTGGGCTTCGATCAGCCGACGCGCCGGGTGGGTGCGATCGGGCAGTTCCGCGATGGAGTTGATGAACGGACACCCCCGGTGGGAGATCTCGGGAAGTCCGTCGGCGATGAACCGGGCCATCCCCAGGATCTGCGCCCGGGGCTCGTCGGGGTGTGCGGCGGCCAACTGGTCGAACGCGGCGGTGTAGTCGGCCGCGACGATGCGGAGCCACTCCTCGACCAGCGCGTCCTTGGTCGCGAAGTGGCGGTACAGCGCCATCTTGGTGGTCGCGGCCCGGCTGGCGATCGCCTGGACGCCCACCGCCTTGATCCCCTCGCGCGAGAAGAGCTCCTCCGCCGCGTCGAGGATCCGCTCGCGGGGCGGCAGTGTGGCCACTCGGCTCTGCCTGCTGACTCTGTCCGTGCTCGCCATGCGGTCCCTCATCGGTCCGGTGGGGCGTTGTACCGCCCTGGCCCCAATGTTACGGTACCGACCAGTCCCACATGATACCGATCGGTCTCACAAGAGACCGATCGGTACTGTCGGCCGGTATCGAATCCTGAACGGACGCACATGAAGCTCTCCGAGTACGTGACCTACGACGGCGTCGGCCTGGCCGACCTGGTGGCTCGCGGCCAAGTGACCGCCGCGGAACTCGCCTCGACCGCCCATCTGGCATCCGACGCGGTGAATCCGCAGCTCAACGCCGTCGTCGAGACCTGGCCGGCCGAGGACACGCCGGCTCCGGGCAGTACGCCACTGGCAGGGGTGCCCTTCCTGATCAAGGACATCGCCGTCGCGATGGCCGGCAAGCGGGTGGAGTTGGGCAGCCGTATCGCCGCGGGCAACGTCGCCGGGGCCGACTCCTCGCTCATGGCGCGCTTCCGTCGCGCCGGGCTGGTGACGCTCGGGCGCACGGCGACCCCGGAGTTCGCCTACAGCACCACCACCGAGGGCGTCCTGTACGGCGCCACCCGTAACCCCTGGGACCCGACGCGAAGCCCCGGCGGCTCCAGCGGCGGCTCGGCAGCCGCCGTCGCCGCGGGCATCGTCCCGATCGCGCACGCCACCGACGCCGCGGGCTCCATCCGCGTCCCCGCCGCTGCCACCGGTCTGTTCGGGCTGAAGCCGACCCGCGGCCGGATCTCCCTGGGCCCCGACGCGGACGAGGTCTTCAACGGGCTCGCCGTCCACGGCGTCCTCAGCCGCTCGGTCCGCGACAGCGCCGCGCTGCTGGACCTCGTCCACGGCCCCGAGGCCGGCGACCCCTATGCCGCCCAGCGCCCGGAGCGGCCGTACGCGCAGGAGACCACCCGCTCCCCGGGCAGCCTGCGGATCGGCCTCCTGACGCGGCCCTGGGGCGGTCGGACCGTCGAGGCCCCGGTCGTCGACGCCACCCTCCGCTCCGCACGACTCGCCGAGTCCCTCGGCCACCGGGTGGACGAGGTCCAGGTCGACCTCGGCGTCGGCTGGGAGGAGTTCCTCCTGGCCAACGCCCGCCTCTGGAGCACCAATCTGGTCACGTGGATCGACGGCTTCGCCGCGGCTTTCGGACGGCCCGTCGACACCACCACCGTCGAACCCGAGATGCTGGCCAGTTATGCCTACGGACGTGAGGTCAGCGGGGCCGAGTTCGTCCACGCCCTCGCGATGCGCAACAGCGTCGCGCGCGCGATCGGCCACTACTTCACCGACTACGACGTGCTGCTCACCCCGACCCTGCCCGAACTCCCCCTCCCCTTGGGCACGTACGCCGAGGGTGCCGCGGGCACCGACGGTCTCGGCTGGCTCCGACAGCTCCTCCACCGCTCGCCCTTCACCGCCGCGTTCAATGTCGCGGGCACCCCCGCCATGTCCGTCCCCCTGGAGAGCGATCCCGCCACCGGACTCCCCATCGGCATCCAGTTCGCCGCGGGATACGGACGCGAGGACGTCCTCTTCCGTCTCGCCGGACAGCTGGAGCAGGCCGCTCCCTGGGCGCAGCGGACCCCCGCGGTGTGGGCGGGCAGTCACCACGACGCCTGAGGCCCGCCGGCGGGGCTGCTCGGCTGGCTCCGCGGCGAGGGCAACCTGCGCACGGCCGCGCTCGTGGGCGCGGCCGAATTCGTCAAGGCCCGGCTGGAATGCGCCGCGACGGACGCGCAGCAGCCGGTCAGCAACCGCGGCGTCGTCGCCTCCGTGCTGCAACGCCCGGACGAGCCGGGCGAGTTCCTCGCCTACTGGACGTCCCGCTACGGCCGCAGCCTGCCCAAGCCGGTGAAGCGCGGCACGGCCGACGCCGTCCGGCGCCTCTACAACGGCAAGGCCCTACTCAAGTACGACACCGCCGGCAAGGGCTACCGCTTCGGTGACGTCCTCAACCTCGTGCACGCCGCACCGGCCGCCGACAAGCCGTGGCAGGGCAGCCTGTTCAGCTACGCACTCGACCGCCGCCACCACCCCGACACCGCTCGACCACCGGAGCTGGGCGGCGGAACCGACACGCCGGCGGCGCTGCGGGCGACCTTCCAGGGCCACGACCGGGTCGTCATCACCACCGACGAGCAGGCCGGGAGCCGTGACAGCGTGGATGGGGCGATCCCGGCGCAGGTGCCGATGTACACGTGGAACCTGGCCGGCTACCGCCCCGGGCACGCCCCGTCGGGCGGTCGCGGCCGGCACACCTTCGGTGGTCTCACGGACCAGGCGTTCCGGATGATCCCGCTCCTCGAAGCCGGGGTGGACGACGCCTGGCCGTGGCAGCAGCAGTCGGAGCAGGCGGGGCTGGCACAGTAGTTGACGAAACGTCAGATGCCGAGCACCAGGATGGCGGTCCGCCAGCGCGAGTCCTCCAGTTCGGCGTGGATCGCGCTCCAGTCCACCGCGTCGGCGAGGAGAGCCGCCGGCTGCTCGGGGCGCTGGGCCTGCAGCCGGATGCGCAGGTGGGTCGGCGGGTGCCAGGCGTCCACCGCCGTGCCCTGACGGGCGGCCAGCCGGCGGCGGCGCTCACGCTCGATGTCCGGCACCGAGTCGACGTACTGCGCCAGTCCGTCCCACAGGGCCTGCGCGATGTCGGCCGGGCGCGCCACCGCGCTGTGGCCGGTCAGGGTGCACTGCTTGCGCAGGTAGGCCGTGGCGCTCGCCTCCAGGTGGAGGGCGTCGAGCATCGAGGCGGCCGCCCGCGAGGAGCCGACGCGGGCGGCCAGGCCGTCCGCCTGGTACTCGGCGTGCTGGCTGCCGGCCAGGATCAGCCGGTGCAGGGCGTTGCGGGCCCACCGGACGGGCAGCGCGCAGAGCATCAGCAGCCGGACCGTCAGGTCCTCCATCAGCGCCTTGCGAGCGTTCGCGCCCATCTGCGGCAGGATGCCGGTGCCCGGCAGGGCGTGGTACTGGCTGCTGCTCTCGATGCGGTTGCGCATCAACTCGTCGCCGGCGCCCGGCGCCAGCAGGGCGTACCAGGCATCCAGGGTGTCCAGCGCGACCCGCAGCCACAGGTCGCTCCGCGGATCGCGGGTGGCGCCGTGCCCGATCTCCCGGGCCAGCAGCGCGATGCGCTCCTGCGGAGTGAGCACCGTCCACAGCGCCATCCCCACGGTGACCTCGACCTCCTGACGCATCCCCAGCCGGGCGTAGCCCGTGTGGTAGCCCGACTGCACCCGGATCCGGCCCGGTGCGCGGGTACCGAGTGCCTGGGACACCTGGTCGCTCAGCGCGTACAGCTGCGGAGCCTGCTCCCTGGTCACCAGCGCCGGGTCCTCCCGCCGCCCGCCGAGCCGCGGGCGCAGCAGGTACGCCAGGCCCAGGCCGACCAGACCGAGCAGGATGAAGAACACCTGGCCGGTCAGCAGCAACCAGAGCGAGGCGGCCACCACCAGCAGGGTCACCAGGTGGACCAGCGCAGCGAGCGCCAGCGCGGCCGGCCGGGCAGGACCGCGCCGGAGCCCCTCCGCGGACCCGGCGGCCAGTCGCTCGTACAGCTTCTCGGCCCGCTCCCGCTCCCGCGAACGCCCGCGCTCCGCCCTGCTGTTGGCGGGCGGCTCGGCACCGAGGTTCCACTCGCAGCCGGGGCACCACTCGCTGAACCGCGGATCGGCGTCGTACGCCGCACCGCACTGCGGGCAGGTGCGCGTTGCTATGGAATCAGTCACGCCGCCTGATGATGCCACACCATCAGGTCGTCCACGGTCGGTCTCTCCCGCGGATCTTCGCCGGTTCTGCCAGGGCAACGGGCACCCGGGCCCGGTCGGGGTCAGCGCTCCGGGGTGCCGCTGTCGTAGTCGCTGGTTCCCGCGTCCAGCAGTGGGGACTGCTGCTTCATGTGGGCCGGGGCCATCAGGCGCAGTACGTGGTAGCCGATCAGGACGACCAGGGTGCCCAGGGCGATGCCGCTGAGCGAGAAGTTGTCGGTGAACTTCAGGGACACCCCGCCGATGCCGATGATGACGCCGGCCGCCACCGGGACGAGATGGAGCGGGTTGGTCAGGTCCACCCGGTTGTGCACCCAGATCTGGGCGCCGAGCAGGCCGATCATGCCGTACAGGACGACGGTGATCCCGCCGAGCACGCCGCCCGGGATCGCGGCGATCACCGCGCCGAACTTCGGGCAGAGGCCGAACAGGATCGCGAACCCGGCGGCGCACCAGTACGCGGCGGTGGAGTAGACCCGGGTCGCGGCCATCACCCCGATGTTCTCGGCGTAGGTGGTGGTGGCCGGGCCGCCGACGCTGGTGGCGATCATGGTGGCGGCGCCGTCCGCCATGATCGCCACGCCCATCCGGTCGTCCAACGGGTCACCCGTCATCTCGCCGACGGCCTTGACGTGCCCGGCGTTCTCGGCGATCAATGCGACCACCACGGGCAGCGCCACCAGAATGGCGGAGGCGGAGAAGCTCGGGGCGTGCAGGGTGGGTGCGCCGAGCCACTGGGCCTTGCCCACGCCGGAGAGGTCCAGGCGCCAGTGGTCCGTCACCACGCCGGCCCCGTTGGCGGCATGGATCTTCCCGAAGATCCGGTCGAAGAGCCAGGAGATCGCGTACCCGAAGACCAGACCGAGGAAGATCGCGATCCGCGACCAGAAGCCGCGCAGCACCACCAGCGCGAGACCGGTGAACGTCATGGTCAGCAGCGCGGTCCACTGGTCCTGCGGCCAGTACGTCCCGGCGGTGACCGGTGCCAGGTTGAAGCCGATCAGCATCACCACGGCGCCGGTCACCACCGGCGGCAGCACGGCGTGGATCACCCGTGCACCCGCCGCCTGCACCACCGCGCCGCAGGCCGCGAGCACCGCGCCGACCACCAGCAGAGCGCCCGTCAGGGTCGCGGCGTCACCGCCCTGTGCCTTGATCACCGCGGCCACGCCGACGAAGGAGAGGCTGCTCCCGAGGTAGCTGGGGATGCGCCCGCCGGTGACCAGCAGGAAGAAGATGGTCGCGACCCCGGAGACCATCACGGCCAGGTTGGGGTTGAGCCCCATCAGCACCGGTGCCACGAAGGTCGCACCGAACATCGCCACCACGTGCTGGGCGCCGAGCCCGACGGTGCGTCCCCAGCTCAGCCGCTCGTCCGGCTTGACGACTGCACCGGGCGCCGGGCTCCTTCCGTCGCCGTGCAGCTTCCAGCCGAAGACGGCCATGGGTCACTCTCCTCGTCGGTCATGCGTCATGCTCATGCAGGCAGATGGGACCGTCAGCCGATCACACGAGGCGCGCCAACGCAAAAACACCGCCGCCGGACGAGTGCGCGAGGATCGGTGGGCTCCCGTCACATGGGCAGCGAGAGCAGGCGGACCTCTCCGGCGGGCCACCGCACACCCTCGCGCAGCGGCGTCCACATGGTCCGCAGCGGCATGACCACGGACCCGCCGGGCTGTTCGACGTGCACGTCCTGCTCCACGGTTCGCCAGCCGAGTCGCCGGTAGAGCGGGACGAGCGGCGGCCGGCAGAAGAGCAGCCCGTGCTGCGGCCCCATCGTCCGTGCGTGTTCCAGGGCCCCCGCGACGACCGCCCGCGCGAGCCCGCGGCCCCGCAGATCGGGAGCGACGGCCACGCCGCCGACGCCCACCACCTCGGTGGCGACGCCGTCGATCGCCAGGGGCAGGCGCAGCAGACCGGTGTGCGCGACGAGGCGGCCGTCCCACCTGATGCCGAAGTGAACGTCCTTGGGCAGCCAGGTCAGCCCGGTGTCCGCGACGCCGAACGGATCGGCGCCGTCACCGAGGATCTCGGCCTGCTCGGCCTTCGGGTACTCCGCGAGCCGCACCACGGTCGGCGCGGCGGAAGGGTGGCGATCTGTCATCCCGCCATGATCCACTTCACCCCGCCTCCCGACCAGCCCCGGCGGTGGGGCAGCGGGCCGGACCGGTCACCTGCCGGTGGAACCGTCGGCCTGTTCGCGGAGGATGTCCGCGTGACCGGCGTGGCGGGCCGTCTCCTCGATCATGTGGACCAGGATCCAGCGCATCGACCGGGCGACCGAGCCCTTGCCGGCGGCGCGGGCGCCGGGCCGGTTCAGGTCCTCGCACTGCGCGATCGTCTCGTTGGATCGCCTGATCGCGTCGCGGTAGGCCGCGAGCACGGACTCCTCGGTGTCCGAGCCGGCCAGGTCCATGCCGAAGTCCGGGACGGCGATGTCGGCGCCCTCGTAGGCCCAGGAGAACCAGTAGGTCTCCGCTGCCGTCAGGTGCTTGACCAGGCCGAGCAGGCTGGTGCCGGACGGCACTCCCGGGGCGCGACCGCCGTCGCCGTGCAGGCCCTGGGCTTTCGCGGCGACGGCGTCCCGCAGGTAGTCCAGGAAGGAGAGCAGGGTCGACCGCTCGTCGGAGTCGACCATCGGCGGCCGGGCGTCGTGGCGTGGTTGGGTCTTGGTCACGGCGGCACACCTTAGGGCCTCCCGCGGTTCCGTTGCTAGGCTGCCACGGTGATCCTTCCGACCGTCGAAGAGGTGCGTGCGCTGCACGAGAAGCATGCGCCGAGCCGCGAGGCGCTGGAACTGGTGCTCACCCACTGCGAGATCGTCTGCGAGATCGCCGAGCAGTTGCTGGCCGGTGCGGGTCCGGCGATCGACGCCGGCCTGGTGCGGGTCGGGGCGCTGCTGCACGACATCGGGGTCTACCGGCTCTACGACAGCGCCGGCCGGCTCGACCACCGCGGCTACATCCGTCACGGGGTGCTCGGCCACGAGATCCTGCGCGAGGAGGGGTACCCGGAACGGCTGCGCCGGTTCTGCAGCTGCCACACCGGCGTCGGCCTCAGCCGGCACGACATCCGCTCACAGGGGCTGCCGATCCCCGAGGCCGACTACCTCGCCGAGACCGCCGAAGAGCAACTGGTGATGTACGCCGACAAGTTCCACAGCAAGAGCACGCCCCCGACCTTCCTCACCGCCGACTCCTACGCCAGCTACGTGGCGCGGTTCGGCGCGGCCAAGGTCGAGGGCTTCGCCCTGCTGCGCGCCCGGTTCGGGGAGCCCGACCTGACCGCCGCCCGCGAGCGGTACGGCCACCCGCAGGCCTGACCGACTGCGATCGGACGGGCTGGACTCTGGCGGGCAGGGCTCGGGCGGGCAGGACGCGGACAGGCAGGGCTCAGACGGGCGGCACGAGGGTGAACCAGCGGTCGAACACCTCCCGGTCCCCCTTCACCTCGATCCGGTCCGCCGGGATCCGCTGCCAGAGGTAGAGCATCAGGTCCGAGGCCGAACCGGCCAACTCGACGTCACCAGGGCCGTCGCTCTCGCCGAACCGGACCTCGTCGCCTTCGAAGCGCACCGTCCAGTCACCCGCGCCGTCGGTCTGCCGGAACCGGAACCGCTCGCCCGCGCCGGGCGGGGCCGGCCGCATGACCCGGCGGCCCGGGGCCATGACCTCGAAGGTCTGGGCGACGGCGTCCGCCGCGAGGACGGCGTCGATCGGCCGGGCCGCGGCGAGGGCGTTCTCGGCGTCCCAGCGGTGCACGGCCATCTCGATGCTCTGCATCCGGACCCAGAACCCGGTGGTCTGCTCGCGCGACCAGGTCCAGACCGTGTCGTCGGGACTGCTGCGCTCGAACAGCGACTCCAGCGCGACGGCACCCGCCGTGAACCAGTCGATCAGGCTCGCCGGGAGCGGGGCGTGGCTGGGCGCGTCCTCCGGCCTCGGCCAGCCCTCGGTGTCCGCGGGGAGTTCGAGGAAGGAGAGGTCCGTGTGGTCGGGCGCCTCCACCAGCCGTTCCCTGATGAGGCGGGCCACGTACCGGTGGACACCGCCGAGGTGGACGACCAGATCGGCCACCGACCAGCCCGGGCAGGACGGCACCAACGGGGCCGCCTCGGCATCGGCCGCCCGACGGATCGCGGCCTCGAACGCCAGGGCGTCACGACGGAACTGGGGAACGTAGTCCATGCTCGTACTCTTCCACATCTGTCGGGCCTGGTCAGGCAATTCCTGCGCCGGCGACACCCGTTGCGGTGCGGGGTCCAGCGCCCTCACCCGACGGCGGGGCGGGGGCGGTGATCGCCGCTGACGCCGGTAACCCGGGCGGCCCGTCCGGCCCGCCGCGCTGCTGGCGTTCCAGGTAGATGTCCACGAACACGGCGACCTTGGCGCGCA
This sequence comes from Kitasatospora sp. NBC_01250, assembly GCF_036226465.1. NCBI lineage: Bacteria > Bacillati > Actinomycetota > Actinomycetes > Kitasatosporales > Streptomycetaceae > Kitasatospora > Kitasatospora sp. NBC_01250. The sequence continues at coordinate 676,853 of NZ_CP108476.1, forward strand.
GGGCCCAGGGGTCGAAGGGCTTCACGATGAAGTCGACGGCTCCGACCGAGTAGCCGCGCATCGAGTAGTCGGCGTCCGACCCGATGGCGGTGAGGAAGATGATCGGTATGTGGCGCGTCCTGGCGCGGCGCTTGATGTGGGCGGCGGTCTCGTAGCCGTCCATCGCGGGCATCTGGACGTCCAGGATGATGACCGCGAAGTCCTCGTGCTGGAGCAGTTGCCTGAGGGCGTCCACCCCGGAGGAGACCGCGACCAGCTCCTGGTCGGGCACCTGCAGAGCGCTCTTGAGGGCGAGCAGGTTGGCGGGCTGGTCGTCCACGAGGAGGACCTTGGGGCGGACACCCTCCGGCAGCGGATGCCGCAGGTTGCCGACGGCGGTGAGCAGTTGCTCGGCGGGGTCGATGCCACGCTGGACCTCGACGAGGGCAAGCTGGCGCTCCAGCAGGTCGCAGCGGACCTCCGCGAGCTCGGCCCGGCTCTGCGCCTGCGTCAGTTCGGCCCGCAGGCGGGTGACCTCGGCGGCCAGCCGATTGCGTTCGACGAGCAGCGCCTCCTCCTCCACGTCACCGGAGTTGAGCGGCTGCAGGCTCAGACGCACCTCCAGGTCGGCGATCCGCTCGTTGCGCTCGACCAGGGCGTCGTCCAGCACGTCCTTGTGCGCCGAGGAACGGCGCGCCTCCCGGTCGGCGTCGGCGAGCTGCTGCTGGAGCTGGGCGACCGCCTTCGTCATGGATGCGGAGGTGCGCTGCGCGGCTCGGTGCAGCCCGCGCAGCAGGTTCATCGCCTCCGGGGTCACCGCCGCGCCACGGTCCGCCGCCACGTCGGCGAGCAGGTTCTGGACGAAGGCCCACTGCGGGACCCTGCTGCCGGCCAGGTAGCGCGAGAGGGTGCCCGGGTTGAGGTAGCGCCGCATCGCGTAGCGGCGCACCGACACCCCCAGCGCCTCGAACTGCTGGCGCAGGGCCTCGGCCAACGCCCGGCACTCGCTGTTGAGTTCCTCGTCCAGAGGCTGCAGCCCCGCCATCCGTGCCCCCTTGGGCCCCTTGTTGTCCGTCACCACGTCCCGATTCCCTCCCCCACAGCTGGTGCTGTCCGGCTGCTGCTCCTAGGACGACGATCCGGGGCGCCCATTGGTGCCGGACTCCTGCCCGATCAGGCAGCCGAAGACCGGCACCGGTCGGCCGAGTTGACCGTCAGCATGCCCCGGCCTCCAGGTGTTGCGCCGCTCGCAGCACCCGCACGGCAGCAGTCGGCAACAGACCGGCAACACACGAGTGGCGATACCGGAGTGCCTTCGACTGGAGCGGCCGCCCGCAAGCCTCCTAAGCTGGAGGAACGGGTGGACGAGCATGGGAAGGCGGTCCGACCGTGCAGCCGAGCGAGATCTCCGAGATTCTGAACCGGCCGCTCAGCCAGGAACTCCTGGCGCGCGACCTCACCCGTCTGGCCTACGTGGCCAAGGACGGCACTCCCCGGGTCGTGCCGATCGCCTTCGACTGGAACGGCGCGGAGTTCGTCATGTGCACCGCGAAGAACGCTCCGAAGCTGCCGGCCCTGCGCCGCAATCCGGCGGTCGCCCTGACGATCGACACCGAGGTGCACCCGCCGAAGATCCTGCTCGTCCGCGGCCGGGCCGAGCTGGACGTCGTCGAGGGCATCCCCGAGGAGTTCATCCGGATGAACGGCAGCTACTCGATGACGCCCGAGCAGCGGGTCGAGTGGGAGGCCGGTGTCCGTTCGCTCTACGACGGCATGGTCCGGATCGTCGTGACCCCGACCTGGGTGAAGCTGATCGACTTCGAGACGACCCTGCCGAGCGCGGTCGAGGAGCTGCTCAGGCAGCAGGCCGAGCGCACCGGCGGCGCCTGAGTCACCCGGCCCCGGGCTCCCCCGCCGGTCCGGGCAGCCGCTGCATCCAGGCGTCGAACAGGTCGAGGTCGTAGCGGGGCCGGGTGGCGGCTTCGGGCGGCTCGGACGGAAAGTGCCACCGCACCCGCCCCGGGTCCAGTGCGCCGAGCGCCGCGTACCACTCGCGCAGCGGCTCGGCCAGTCGGGCGTGGAGCGCGAAGTTGCGGCGGGTGCGGGTGGCATCGCCGTCCCGGCGGCGGCGCAGCTCGGCGGGTCCGGGGATGTCGCAGACGATCAGGTCCGCAATGCCGAGGCGCCGTTCGGCGACGGCCCGGCGGGCGTGGCGCAGCTGCGCGCCGAAGGCCGCCGGCGCGCCGAGACCGGCGCGGGCCAGGCACCAGCTGTAGTGGAGCTTGAGCGGATCGGTGTCGCAGACGGCGAGGTCCGCGGCCTGCTCGGTGCGGCAGGACTGCTGCCACCGCTCCGCGTTGCGCTCCGTCCAGAACGCCCCGGCCTCCTCGAGCGAGGCACCCGCGCCCGGCCCACCGCCGGCCGCCGACTCGGGCACCAGCAGCCGGGCCTCGAACCGGCGGCAGTAGCTGGTCTTTCCGGCGGCACTCGGTCCTTCTACGACGAGAATCACAGGCGCCAGTATGCGGGACGGACCCCGGCCCACCGAAGGCGGCCGGGAGCGGCAGGCCGCACGCTCCCGCGCTGCCCTCCGCCGCAACGCAGCCGGGTGCTGCGGATCCGCGCCCTGGCCGCCGCCCTGACCACGGCGGTCCACCCGCTGCACAACCTGGTGCTGCCGTCCACCTGGCAGGGGGCCGCATGTGCGAACCGCACGCCAGGCGGCCGCCCTGATCCCGAACGATCAGGACGGCGTCGTGCTCCCGCGGGCGCCGGGCTCGTAGCGGCTGCACCGGGCCCGTCCGCCCGGTGCGGCCGTGCGACGGGTGCCGGCCGCGGGCGACGGCGGGTGGGTGCCCGGGCTGGGGGAGCCGATTTCTTCGACACCCGGGCACCCACACGGTCATTCGGTGCGGCCGCCGGGGTGGATTGCGTGACGGGCGATCCGGCGCGACATTCACCCGTTGGAGTGACGGCCGGGCATCGCGCGGCCGCTGCGGACCGGCGTTGCGCCGCAGCCCGCGACCCGCCTCCGGTCGGCGCCTAGACTGGGCCCATGGCCCGTCTCAACGACGAGGTCGAGGCACTGCTGCAGGAGTACTCCGACCTCATCCTGCTGACCGGCGGTGACGCCTACCGGGCGCGGTCCTACCAGAAGGCCGCCCGGGCGGTCGGCGGTTACCACGAGGATCTCGCCCAACTGGACGCCAAGGGGCTGCTGGAGATCCCGAGCGTCGGCAGGTCCATCGCCGAGAAGATCACCGAGCAGCTGACGACCGGGCGGATCGGGGCGCTGGAGCAACTGCGCGCCAAGGTGCCCGGCGGTCTGCGCGAGATCATGGCGATCCCGACGGTCGGGCCGAAGAAGGCCGCGCTGATCCATCGCGAGCTGGGCATCTCGACCGTCGAGGAGCTGGTGGCGGCGGCGAGGGACGAGCGGTTGAACGACGTGCACGGGCTCGGGGAACGCAGCGCCGAGAACATCCTGCACGGCATCGAGCAGCTGCGGCAGGGCGGCGGGCGCACCCTGCTGAACGTGGCGACCGAACTCGCCGAGGCGCTGGTGGGCGAGTTGTCGCAGGTGCGGGGCTGCGTGCGGTGCGCGTGGGCCGGCTCGCTGCGCCGGATGCGGGAGACCGTCGGCGACCTCGACATCCTCGCCGCCGCCAAGGACTCCACCGCGCTGATGGCCGCCATCACCGAACTGCCGGACACCGCCGAGGTGCTGGTGCACGGCAGCACCAAGACCTCGATCCGCACCGGCAGCGGCCTGCAGGTGGACCTGCGCGTCGTGCGGCCCGAGGACTGGGGCGCGGCGCTGGTCTACTTCACCGGCTCGAAGGCGCACAACATCAAGCTGCGCTCCCGGGCGATCAAGGCCGGGCTCAAGCTCTCCGAGTACGGGCTGTTCGAGGTGGAGAGCGGCGCGAAGCTGGTCTCGCGCACCGAGCAGGAGGTGTACGAGGCGCTGGGCCTGCCGTGGATCCCGCCCACCCTGCGCGAGGACCGCGGCGAGATCGAGGCAGCCCTGGACGGCGGGCTGCCCCAGCTGGTCACCGAGCGGGACATCCGCGGCGACCTGCACACCCACACCGACCTGACCGACGGCCTGGCCCCGCTGGAGGAGATGCTGACGGCTGCGGCCGAGCGCGGCTACGCCTACTACGCGGTGACCGACCACGCCCCGAACCTCTCCATGCAGCGGATGACCGAGGAGAAGATGCTGGCCCAGCGCGAGCAACTGCGCTCGCTGGGCGAACACTTCGGCCGGATGCGGCTGCTGCACGGCACCGAACTCAACATCGACCCGGACGGCGAGGTGGACTGGCCGGCCGAGTTCCTGGCCGGCTTCGACTTCTGCGTGGCCTCCATCCACTCGCACTTCCGGGCCGACCGCGAACAGCAGACCCGCCGCCTGGTCCGGGCCTGCGAGAACCCGCACGTGCAGATCATCGGCCACCCCACCACCCGGCAGCTGGGGCGCCGGCCCGCCATCGACGTCGACCTCAACGCCGTCTACGCCGCCTGCGCCCGCACCGGCACCGCGCTGGAGATCAACGCCTCGCCCTCGCGGCTCGACCTGGGCGACGAGCAGATCCTGGCCGCCCGGCGGCACGGCGTCCGGTTCGCGGTGAACACCGACGCCCACGCGATCCCGCACCTGGACAACCTGCGCTACGGCATCGGCACCGCCCAGCGCGGCTGGCTCACCAAGGACGAGGTCGTCAACACCTGGCCCCTCACCCGCCTGCGGCGCTTCCTGCGGCACTGAGGCGGGGGATTTCTGGACTTGCGGGTCCATTTTTCCGGCTCTACGTTCAGTTGTGCGGCCCGGCCCACGGCCCGGCCGAGCGATCTGATTAAACGTCAACGAGCAACGACAGCAGGCTCTTTCGCATGCACGCGATCCTGATCCACCAGCACGGCGGTCCGGAGGTCCTGACCTGGAGCGAGCTGCCGGATCCCACCCCGGGCCCCGGGGAGGTGCTGGTCCGGCTCGCCGTGGCGGGCGTCAACTACGTGACTCCTCCCCCGGCTGAAGCCGGGGGAGGAGTCACGTAGAACGTGATGGCTCCCACTGTGTCAGCGTGCGCCGTGTGGCCACAGGACTGGCAGTGGAACTTCTCCTGGGTGGGCCTGTTCTCCAACGCGACGTGCCCGCATTCGGGGCAGGTGCGGGAGGTGTTGCGGGGGTCCACGGGGATTTGAGCCCCCGCTGATCGTCAGCCGGCACTCGCCGGGGTACCGTCCCCGGGCTCGGGCGGGCCGGCCGGCAGGCCGTCCAGCGACATGGCTGTCACCGTGCCGGCCGGGACGACCAGGGGTGAGCCGTGCCCGCGGACCGGGCCGCCCGACGGCAGGGTCACCGGGCCGAGCCCGCGCCCGAGCCCGCGCTGCGGTCCGGGCCGGCTCGGGCGCGTGGCCGGTGGCGGCAGCACCGGCCACGCGCCGCCGGCCGCCCACCGCGCCTGCTGCTCCGCCGCCACCGCCGCCTCCCGCTGCGCCAGCCGCTCGACCGCGTCCACGGGCACCGCCTCCTCGCCCAGCGTGGCCATGAACCCCGTCCGCCAGTGCGGATCCAGCCGTCCGCTCAGCACGACGGGCGCAGCCGAACGCACCGGGGTGCCCGTGGCCAGCGCGATCGCCAGGGCCGCGCCGTGGCGCACCTGCCAGGCCCGGCGCTCGTCCTCGGTCAACAGGTCCCGCGCGACGGGGTCCGACCGGGATTCCGCCGCCGCCCGGGCCTCGGCGGCCAGAGTGCGCAGCAGCTTGCCCAGGGCGTTCTCGTCGGTCGCCGGCGCGAACTTCCCTGCCGCTGCCGTCGCCAGTGCCTCGGCGATCGGCGGGCAGTCGTCCAGTCCGACCTCGGCCGCCAGCAGACCCGCCTGCTCCAGCACGGCGGCCCGCAGCGGCCCCTCGGCGGCGAACGCGAGCGCTCCCCCGATGACCGGCTCGTGGGAGCTGGTGAACTCCCCTCCCCTGGTGTGGGGTTGATCAGCGAGCACCGGCAGCACATGCGCGCTGAGCAGTGGCTGGTCGAGCAGCGCGGCGTCCATCGCGATGCCGAACTCCGCCGCGAGCAGGTCGAGCACCGCCGCGACGTCCTGGTCCGGATAGCGCTCGGTGTCGAGCGGGAGCAGGCCCGCACGCCGCAGCGCCGCGGCCGGAAGGCCGGGCCCGCGGCCCTCCCGCCGCTCGGGCCGGCGGGTGTCGTAGGAGGCGACCAGCTCACCGTCCGCCAGCACGGCGAGGGTGGTGGCGTCGCGGTCGTGGCCGACCCGCACCGCCCGGGTCCCGGCCGACAGCCGGCGCAGCACCTCCGGCCGGTCGGCCTCCCCGCTGCCCGTCTCGAAGCCGAACGCCCAGTCGCCCGCCATGCCGGTCCGGACCACCGGCAGGTAGCCGGAGGTCCAGCGGCGAGCGGCGTCGTCGGCCTCCTGCCGCCTGCGCGGGACCGCGACATCGTCCTCGGCGCCGTAGCGGCGCAGCAGTTCGGGGCCGCTCACGCCCGCCACGAAGGTGAGGCGGAATCCCGGGTGGTCGCCGACCCAGCCCGCCTCCGGCACCGGGACGTACCGCCACGGCGGCGGTGCGGGCTCGGCGGGCTGCTCCGCCGCCGCGGCGAGCCGGAACAGCGAACGCGGCGCCGGGTGCTGGTTCGTGACGATCCCCCAGGACAGCCGTCCGTCGAACGCCACCGGGGCCCAGTGGTCCAGCGCGGTGAGGTTCGCCAGTGCCTCCGCCTGGGCGGCGAGCAGGTCGGCGAGCGAGTCCCAGATGCCGAACGACGTGCCGCTGCCCTCGGCGAGCCGGCCCACCCGCCCGTAGCCGGGGCCCGGCCGGCAGTCGAGGACCAGCAGGTACGTCCCGGTCCAGTTGCCGATCGGCAGGAACTGCCGGTGCCAGTAGGAGCCGTCCATGACCTCCTCGCCGACCGCGCCGACGACCTCGGTCATCGTCAGCTGCTTCTCCGTCATCTCCGCGACGGTGTGGAGCCGGTACGGACCGCCGAGTCCGAAGTCGAACGGGCCCTCGGCCGAACCGCCGCACAGCCGCAGCAGATCGACGAGGTCCGGCGGAAACCTCAGCCCGAGCGTGCGCTCGGCGGCCCCGATCTCCTCCCGCGCGGACGGCGGCAGCAGCAACGCCGCCGTGCTGGGGGCGTGCTGGGCGAGCCACGCCTCGATCCGCTGCCAGGACTGCGTGACGGGGATGGGCGACATTCGGTGGACTCCCTCTCAATGCTCGGTGCTCGGTGCTCGGTGCTCGGCGGTCGGCGGTCGGCGGTCGGCGGTCGGCGAAGGTGTGCGGCGAAGGTGTGCGGTGACCGTCGTGGACGAACATCCCAGACGACGCTGACATCGTGTCGGCTCCCGCCCCGGTGGCAGGCGGGATCCGGCCTCGCGCCCGGCTGACCGCAGGGGCACCCGTGCAACTGGCTTGGCGCGTACCCGCCATGGGCCTGGCAGGTACCCGCCAGAACTCCCCCAGATTTCTCATCACGTTCCCCCACCCCGCTCAGGGGCAGCGGCGAGAGTGGTCCGGCGTTCCGGCAGCGGGATTCCCGCGCACGGCCCGCCGGCTCGTCTTCCCCACTTGCGAAGGACGTCATGACGCACAGCGCCGAGGCCACGGACGTGGCCGCCTCCGGTTCCCCTCCCCTGCCCCGCACCTCCGTGACGCGCGGCGGTGGCCGTTCCCGCTGGGAGTTCTGGAGATCGCCCGAGGAGCAGCCCCGGTGGGCGCGGCCGGTCCTGCTGGCCATCGCGGCCTTCGCCACCGCGCTGTACTCCTGGAACATCACCACCGCCGGCTACGCGCTCTTCTACAGCAACAGCGTGCGGAGCATGTCGGTGAGCTGGAAGGCGTGGCTGTTCGGGGCGATGGACCCGGGCGCCACCATCACGCTGGACAAGATCCCCGGTTCGTTCGCGGTCCAGGCGCTGTTCGTGCGGCTCTTCGGGTTCCACCAGTGGTCGGTGACGCTGCCGCAGGTGATCGAGGGCGTCATCGCGGTGCTCGTGCTCTACCGCGTGGTGCGCCGCTGGGCGGGGCCGGCCGCGGGCCTGATCGCCTCGGCCGTCTTCGCCCTCACACCGGTGGTCGCCTCGATGTTCGGGCACTCCATGGAGGACGGCGCGCTGACCTGCTGCCTGGTGCTGGCGGTGGACCGGTTCCAGGTCGCGGTCGCGCAGGGGCGGCTGCGGTCGCTGGTGTGGGCCGGGGTGTGGGTCGGCGTCGGCTTCCAGATGAAGATGATGCAGGCGTGGATGGTGCTGCCCGCCTTCGGCCTGGCCTATCTGCTGGTCGCACCGGGCCGGCTGCGCCGTCGCGTGTGGCACGCGGTGGTCGCGGGCGCGGTCTGCGCCGCGGTGTCGGTGACCTGGGTGGCCATGATGGAGCTGGTGCCCGCCAAGGACCGGCCGTACGTGGACGGTTCGACCAACAACAGCGCCATCGCCATGGTCTTCGGCTACAACGGCCTGGACCGGTTCGGGATCCACATCCCGGGCGCGGTGGAGAGCGGGTTCACCGGCGGCTCCCCCAAGGGGCGGGTGCCGGGCGGCACGGGTGGTACCGGCGGCACGGGTGGTACGGGCGGTACGGGTGCCGGTGGCGTTCCCGGGGGCTCGGCGGGCGCGGGGGCGTCGGGCTTCGGCGGCGGCTCGGGGCCCGGGTTCGGCGGCGGTTCGGGGATGCCGGGCGGGGCGCAGGCGGGTGGGTCGCAGGCCAACGGGGCGCAGGCGGGCGGTGCGCAGGCCAACGGGGCGCAGCCCGGCGCAGCGCAGCCCGGCGACGGGAGCGCTCCGGGGTTCGGCGGGCGGGGTCTGCCGGGCGGCGGTGGCACCGGTGGCGGCGGCGGGATGCCGGGCGGTCCCGGTGGCGGCGGCTCGCGCTGGCTGAAGCTGTTCGAGGGCCGGTTCGCTCCGCAGATCGGCTGGCTGCTGCCGTTCGCCGCCCTGATGATCGCCCTGGGGCTGCTCCAGCGGCGCCGGGCGGAGCGCACCGACGTGCTGCGCGGCGGTTTCGTCACCTGGGGCGCCTGGCTGGTGGTGGTCGGTCTGATCTTCAGCGACATGACCACCATCCCGCACACCGCCTACATGGCCACCCTGGCGCCCCCGATCGCGGCGCTGTGCGGCGCCGGGATGGTGCTGCTGTGGCGCAGCTACCGCGAGGGCGGACGCGCGGCCTGGCTGCTGCCCGCCACCGTCGCCGCGCAGGCGGCCTGGACCTGGCACCTGTGGTCCGGCTTCACGAGCTTCGCGCCGTGGCTGCGCTGGCTGGGCCTGCTCGCCGCGGTGGCCGGCGTCGCGGTCCTGGTCCTCGGCCGGATCGGCGGGCGCACCCGTGCCCGGGTGGCCGCGGTCGGCGCCGTACTCGGCCTGGCCACGGTGGGCATCGGCTCGGCCACGTGGGCCGGTTCGGGCTTCGACGCCACGTACGACGGCAGCGCCTTCGACGCCGGTGCCGGCCCGCAGAGTTCGGGCATGGGCATGGGTCCGGGCATGGCGAGCGCCCTCGCGAAGGAGTTCAAGGACGTCTCCGGCGCGGACGGCAGCACCCGGACCGGTGCTCGCGGCGGCTCCGGCGGCGGCGGTGGCTTCGGGGGTCCCGGCGGCCCGGGCGGCATGGACCCGACCGGCACGCTCACCGGCGACCAGCTCAAGCTGTGGAACTACGTCAAGGCCCACCAGGACGGCGCCGAGTACCCGCTGGCCACCACCGGCTGGTCGCAGGCCCAGCCCTACATCCTGGCCACCGGCCAGAAGGTGCTGCCGATCGGCGGCTTCTCCGGACAGATTCCGCAGCCCACCCCGGGCGCCTTCACCGCCCTCGTCCAGCAGGGCAAGCTCCACTTCCTGCTGACCGGCGGAGCGGGAATGGGCGGCATGGGAGGCATGGGCGCGATGGGCGGCGGTTCGGCGGCCGAGAGCAGCAGCGCCCAGATCACCACGTGGGCCAAGGCGCACTGCACCGAGGTGCCCGCGCAGGACTACGGGGGCGCCACGGCCTCGGGCAGCGCCCGGGCGGGGGCGGCGGGCGGCTTCGGCGGCCTGTTCGGCGGCGACAGTGCGGGCACGCTCTACCGCTGCGACGCGGGCGCCTGAGGCGCACGGGCGGGTGCCGACCCACCCCGGGTCGGCACCCGCCGCACGCACAGCCCGTCCTCAGATCGTGCGGTTACAGTGTTGGCTCGCCGCGGCCCCTGCCGGCCCTGCCGGCCCGGTCAGGGCCGGAGCCGGAGCCACAGCCGGGGCCGGGGCCGGGGCCGGGGCCATGATCAGGGCCAGAACCACGGCCGGTCCGGCGGATCCTGTCAGATGTACGGGCACGAGGAGGTCATCGCCGGGCATGGCGGAACACCACGCACAGAAGAACGGGTACCGCCTGCTGGTGGTGGAGGACGAGCCCGCGATCCGGGCGCTGCTGGAGTCCGCGCTGCGCCTGGCCGGCCACACCGTCAGCAGTACGGACACCGGACGCTCCGCCCTGGTGGAGATCGAGCGCCAGGCCCCGGCCCTGGTCCTGATGGACGTGATGCTGCCGGACCTGGACGGCTTCGAGGTGACCCGGCAACTGCGCGCCACCGGCGACGACACGCCCGTCCTCTTCCTGACCGCCCGCACCGACCTCGGCGACCGCATCGCCGGGCTGCGGGTCGGCGGGGACGACTACGTGAGCAAGCCGTTCAGCATCGAGGAGGTGCTGCTGCGGATCGACGCCATCCTGCGCCGGGTCTCCGGGGCCGAGGGCGACACCGCGCCGGCCCCGGAGATCCTGCGCTACGCCGACCTCGACCTGAACACCGAGGCCCACGAGGTCCACCGGGCCGGGCAGTACATCCCGCTCTCCCCCACCGAGTTCAAGCTGCTCGCGTATCTGATGACCAACGCCGGGCGGGTCGTGAGCAAGGCGCAGATCCTGGACCACGTGTGGTCCTACGACTTCGCCGGGGACGACCGCATCGTCCTCACCTACGTCAAGTACCTGCGCCGCAAGATCGACTGCTTCGATCCCCCGCTGATCCAGACCGTGTGGGGCGTCGGCTACTGCCTGCGGCTGCCCCGGGACCAGGCGGGAACGGAACCCTCGTGAGCATCTCCGTCAGCCGCTCGCTGCGCGGCCGTCTGATCATCGGCGTGACCCTGCTGGCCACCATCGCCGTGCTCGTCTCCCAGTTCATCGGTTACCAGGTGCTGGGCTCCTGGCTGACCGGCCGGGTGGACCAGCAGCTGCGCGGCCTGCAGCCGCCGCCCACCATGTTCCACGACCCGTCGGCCCTGGCGGCCCACCCGCCGGGGCCGCCGGCCACCGGCGCGAGCGATCCGCTGCCCTCCGACTTCCGGATCTACTTCTACGACGCCTCCGGCCAGTTGCTCGGCCAGAAGATCGGCGACCCCGACAAGGCCGGGCCCCGGCTGCCCGACCGGCGCACGGACCTGGACCTGAGCGTGGGCCGGCCGACCACCTTGGCCGCGGAGTCCGGCTCCGGTCACTGGCGGGTCCTGCTGCAGAACGGCCCCGACGGCTCCAGCCGGCTGGCCGCCCTCCCGCTCGACACCGTGGAGGGCGCGATGTCCAAACTGCGGTGGCTGGACGTGGCCGTGCTCGGCGTGACCGCCCTGGTGCTGATCGCGGCGGGCGGCTGGGTGGTGCGCCTGGGCCTGCTGCCGCTCACCCGGATGCAGGCCACCGCCCAGGCCATCACCGACGGCGAACTGGACCTGCGGCTGCCGGACACCCACCCGCGCACCGAGATCGGCCGGCTCGGCCACGTCCTCAACACCATGCTCGACCGACTCCAACAGGCCCTGCGCGCCCACGAGGCCTCCGAGGACCGGCTGCGCCGCTTCGTCGCCGACGCCGGGCACGAGCTGCGCACCCCGCTCACCGCCATCAAGGGCTTCGCCGAACTCGCGCTGCGCCATCCGCAGCCACCCGACCAGCAGCGCGAGGCGCACCGCCTGGTCGCCCAGAACGCCGAGCGCATGAGCCTGATCGTGGACGACCTCCAACTGCTGGCCACCCTCGACCGCGAGCCCAGCTACGAGCGCGAGCCGGTCGACCTGCTCTCCGTCGGCGCGGACGCGGTGAGCACCGCCGCGCTCCACCGCCCCTCCCACCCGATCGACCTCGGCCCGCTGCGGACGCCCGGCGATCCGACCGGCTGCCGCGAGCTGGAGGTGGTCGAGACCGTCGGCGACGGCCACCGGCTGCGGCAGGTGGTCGCCGCGCTGCTCTCCAACGCCCACACCCACACGCCGCCCGGCACCCGGATCCACCTGCGGGTCGGCACCACCCGGTCCGGCGATGGCACCGGCGGCACCGACCGCCCCGGCCGCACCAGCGCCTCGCCCGGTCTGCCGCCGGACACCCGCATCAACGTCATCGAGGTCGCCGACGAAGGCCCGGGCATGAACCGCGGCCATGCGGAGAAGGTCTTCGAACGCTTCTACCGCGCCGATCCCTCCCGCTCCCGGCTGCACGGCGGCAGCGGCCTGGGCCTTTCCATTGCCGCCTCCATCGCCGAAGGACACGGCGGACGCCTCGAACTCGACACCCGCCCCGGCCAGGGCTGCACCTTCCGCCTGGTGCTGCCGCAGGCGTGAGTGGCGCGGCCGGGCCGCGCGACTGAGGTGGTCACCAGCGCAGCCCGTCAGCTCCTGGGAGTCGCGGCAAGCGATTCGATCACACCGTGCCAGGTCCTGCGATAGCCCTCGCGAAGAGGCCCGCCGACCAGGTCGAGGACTTCTGATGCCGCGTCGATCATCGGCCCCGGCTCGCCCGACCTGCACAGGTGCAGGTGCGCTTCGAGCAGGGCGGCCCCACGCTCGGCGTCCGCCTCCAGAAGGCGCCGCGGCAGCCACTTCCCGCCGCCGATCCACGCGCGCTGGTGGTCGCAGAGCAGATCGGCCGCAGCGTTGAGGACGAACCCCGCCACCGCCAGGCACTCGACGGGGTCGCCCGCATCGGCGAGATCGTCCAGAGCGTCCGTCAGCGCGTACCTCTTCGTCTCGACCGTCTCCGGTCCGAGCGGCGGCGGCCCCGCGCGGAGGTCCGCCTCGGCCAGGGCACGGGCGCGGCCGGCCTCACCATCGGTGTCGACTGTTTTCCACCCCCACGGCCGGACCGACCTGGCAACGGTCGCCACCCGTACCGGAGTCCGCCCGGTGCACCCGGTGCGCCCGGACCGCAACGCCGGCGGCCGTCGGTGAGCCGACTGGCGGGTCAACACCCCTGTGTGCGTGGGCGCTTCGGGTCGAGGACGGGTGCGAGGGCGTCGCGGAGGTCTTCGGGTCGGCGGTGGTGGACGGCGGGCATGCCCAGGGCGCGTGCGGCGGCGACGTTGGCGGCGGTGTCGTCGACGAACAGGCAGCGGTCGACCGGGACTCCGACGCGTTCGGCGGCGATGAGGTAGACCTGCGGGTCGGGCTTCGCGACGCCGATGCGGGCGGTGTTGACGATGATGTGGGCGAGGTTGTGCAGGTCCTGGCGGGCGAGGTCCTGTTCCAAGCGCGTGGTCGCGTTGGAGACCAGGGCGACGGGCATGACGTCGCGAACCCGGGTGAGCAGGGAGACCACCTCGTGGTCGACGCGCGGCATGAGCTCGGACCAGGCAGCGACGATCGCCCGGGCGACGTCCACCGACCCACAGGCGTCGGCGATGTCCGCGGTCACCGCTGCGCGCCACTGCTCGTCGGTGGTCTCCCCCGTGATGGCGGGGTGCAGGCGGGACGGGGCGAAGGCGGCTGCCGCGAGCGTGCCGGCGGGCAGGCCGTGGGCGCGGTCGAGATCGGCGTGACCGGGGGCGGGCCAGTGCCGCAGCACACCGTCGATGTCGCAGAGCACGGCGTCGTAGGGGTGGACCGGCATGCTCGGAGCTCCTTGATCGTGGTGGTCGACGCCCAGGGTACGGCGATGCTCTCGCCCGCCTCTTCGGATGCGTGTCCGCTCGTGTCACCCCCCTGGGTGAATCCGGAACCGGTCGGCCCGGCGACCAATCCGCCCCGGGGGTCACACCGAATCGACGGCGTGAGAGCCCGCACCGATCGCGGGTTCACGACGTGAGACGGGACATGATGGCCACAGAGCACATCGATACCCGGCTGCTCGAGGAACTGACCGAGCAGTCCGAGGACTTGAACAGCGACGCGGTGCGCATCACGCGCAGCGCCCTGATCGACTTCGGGCAGGCGAACGAACCGGTCCGGCGCCGCTGGTGGCAGCGCGGCACCGTGCTGGCGGGTGCCGCCGGGGTGGCGGCGCTGGCCGGCGGTCGTGCCTTCGCCGACTCGGCCTCCCCGTCGGCCGCGGCCTCGGGCTCGACCTCGGGCTCGACCTCGGGCTCGACCTCGGGCTCGGTCGCGACGGACGACATCATGGCACTGCAGACCGCCGCCTCGATCGAGAACCTGGCGGTGGCGGTCTACCAGACCGCCGCGGGGCTGTCGTTCATCAAGAGCGGCAACCCCACGGTGGCTGCGTTCATCGCCAGGACCACCATGCAGCACCAGGCGCACGCGAAGGCGTTCAACGCCGCCGCGACCCAGGCCGGCGGGCAGGCGCAGAACGGCCCCGACCCGAAGTACAAGGCCGTCGTCGACCAGGCGCTGCCCACCATCCAGGGCCCGGCGGACGTGGTGAAGCTGGCGATCACCCTGGAGGACGTGGCCGCGCAGACCTACACCAAGAACGTCGCGCAGGTCGGCGACGCCCAACTGCGCAAGCTCTTCGCCTCCGTGGCGCCGGTGGAGGCGCAGCACCGGGCCACGCTGCTCGCCGTCCAGGCCCTGCTGGCCGGCAACGCGGCCGATCTGATCACCATCCCGGTGGACCCCGCCAAGCTGCCGGCCGCCGCGGGCAGCGTCGGCTTCCCCGACGCCTTCTACAAGACCGACAGCGCCTCCCCGATCAGCGAAGGGGCCGTGAAGTGACGACCACCAAGGACGGCTGGGACCTGCCCCTCAGCGAGGGCGAGCTGACCCGCCTCACCCGTGACCTGCACGAGGCGCACCAGGAGACGCTGCCCGCGATGCGGGCGAGCGCCCGGGACCTCAGCGAGGAGATCCGGGCCCGGCAGCAGGGCGAGCCGCGCGACGGTGCCCGGGAGACGGGCGAGCCGCGCGAGGGTGCACGCCGCACGGGCGCGCCGCGCGACAGCGGGCGGCGGCGCTTCCTGCTCGGCGCCGGCGGGACGGCGGTCGCGCTGACGCTGGCCGCCTGCTCCTCCGGCAGCACCTCGTCCAGTTCCTCCTCGTCCGCCGCCGGCGGTGCTTCGACGGCGTCCTCCGCTGCGGCCGGCGGGCGCTACACCGGCGACCTGAAGGTGGTCGCGCTGGCCACCGCGCTGGAGAACCAGGCCGTGGGCGCCTACCAGGCCACCCTGGCCGCGGCCAAGGCCGGCAAGCTCGGCACCGTCCCTCCGGCGGTCGCCGGCTTCGTCACCACCGCGATGGCCCAGCACGCCGACCACGCCCAGGCCTGGAACGCCGTCCTCACCAGCGCCGGCAAGCCCGCCATCACCGACGTGCCGCTGTCCAACCAGCCGGCCACCCTCGCCGCCCTCGGCAAGGCCGCCAACGTCGGCGATGTGGCCAAGCTCGCCCTGCAGTTGGAGGACCAGGCCGCGCAGACCTACCTCTTCGCGACCTACAACGTCACCAGCCCGGCCGGGATCGCCACCGCCGCGACCATCGCGCCGGTGGAGGCCATGCACGCCGCCATCCTCAACTACGTGCTCGGCCAATACCCCGTCCCCGACGACTTCCTGCCCGTCGACAAGGCCGCCAGCCCCTCGCTGCTGACCGTCTGACGACACACCCAGCCGCCCGGGCGCGAAGGTCGACTCCCCCGCGCCCGGGCATCCGTGCGGCCGGACCCGGGGGCGGTATCGAGTCCGTACCGGTCGTGGTGTCCTGCACGGTCGACATCCGTGGCCCTTTCGTGCAGCGAGAGTTGAGGTACTGCGGGCGGTCTGTCCCGACCGCCCGGGAGAGTTCGCCGCGCATCGTGAATTCGGCACCGACCGCGGTGCGGATTGCTCCTGATCGCCGCCGACCGCGAGGTTCACTCGAACGGTCGGGCACGACGCCGCCGATCCGCCGGAGAGTTGGGCCAGTTGAGCGGCTCACCGGTCGGCCGGGTGCGTGTCGCCTGGACGCGGACGGCCCGGCAGCATTTCACTTCCCCCTGACCGCCCGCCATTTCCTGGTGCCATGGCCGTCGCCTCTTCGATCGTCACTCCCACCCCGGCGCGTCCAGGGGTGGGATCGGCCACCTCGCACGCGGCAGATCAGGCTGAGCCGGCGGCGCCCCGTCCCCTTCATCGATTCGGAGGAACACCATGTCCCTGGAAGCCCAAGCGGCCGACACCCCGCCCGACAACCTCTCCCGCCGGCACCTGATGCGCCAGGCGGCCGCCGTCGGAGCCGCGGGCCTGGCCGTCAACCTGCTCGCCGGCACCGGCACGGCCCTCGCCCGGCCCGCCGAGCAGCACGCCGCGGGCGAGGGCGCGCCCGCACCGGCCGGCGTGCGGGCCGATCACGCCGAGCCGATGATCGTCCACCTGCGGGACGCCCGCAGCGGCGACCTGGACCTGTACAGCGGCGACCGCCACCAGCGCGTCCAGGACCCCGCCCTGGCCGCCGCCCTGGTCCGCGCGCTCGGCTGACGCACCGTCAAGACCCCGGCTGTCCCCGGCAGGCACCCGCCGGGGGCGGCCGGCCCACCGTCCCGCCCACGCACCAACCCTGTGAGGTTCCCTTGTCGTCCCACCGCGAAGCCCCCGAGATCTCCAAGGACCCGGTCGCCGACAGCACCGACGTCTACGCCTTCGTCAGTCCCGACAACTGCGACACCGTCACGCTGATCGCCAACTACATCCCCCTGCAGGGGCCGGCCGGCGGCCCGAACTTCTACGAGTTCGGCGAGGACGTCCTCTACAGCATCCACATCGACAACGACAACGACGGCCGCCCGGACGTCAGTTACGAGTTCCGCTTCAGCGTCGAGGTCCGCAACCCCGACTCCTTCCTGTACAACACCGGGCCGATCACCTCACTGGACGACCCCCACTGGAACCGGCGCCAGACCTACAGCGTCACCCGCGTCGAGGCCGGCGAGCGCCGCCGCGTCCTGGCCGAGAACCTCGCCTGCCCGCCGTGCAACATCGGCCCGCTCTCCACCCCCGACTACACCTCGCTGGCCGGCATGGCCGTCCACCAGCTCGACGGCAACCGCCACGTCTTCGCCGGCCAGCGCGCCGAGGGCTTCTACGTCGACCTCGGCGCCATCTTCGACCTGGCCACGCTGCGCCCCTTCCAGCAGCTGCACGTCATGCCCGCCTTCACCCAGCCCGCTCCCGGCGTCAACACCACCAAGGCGCTCAACGTCCACAGCATCGCCCTGCAGGTCCCGATCACCGACCTGACCCGGGACCACCGCAAGCCCACCGACGTGATGGACCCGCACGCCACCATCGGCGTGTGGACCACCGCCGCCCGCCGCCAGGCCCGGGTGTTCAACCCGGCCGGCCGCGACGCCGCCTCCGGTCCCTTCGTCCAGGTCTCCCGGCTGGGCAACCCGCTCGTCAACGAGGTCATCATCCCGATGGGGAAGAAGGACCTGTGGAACACCCAGCCGCCGGCGGACGACAAGAACTTCGCCCAGTACGTCGCCCACCCCGAGCTCGCCAACCTGCTGCCCGCGCTCTACCCGGGCGTCTTCCCCAACCTCGCGGCCCTGGACGCCTCCGGCAAGCCCCGCGCCGACCTGCTCGCCGTCCTGCTCACCGGCATCCCCAGCGGCATCGTCCCCGGCTTCCAGAACTACACCGGCGACACCCAGGCCGACATGCTGCGCCTGAACGTCGCCGTCCCGCCGGCCGGCAACCCCAACATCCTGGGCCTGGTCGCCGGCGACGCCGCCGGATTCCCCAACGGGCGCCGGGTCTTCGACGACGTCGTGACCATCGAGCTGCGCGTGATCGCCGGTCTCATCTACCACCTCGTCGACGCGAGCTTCACCCCCGACGGCGCGACCAGCGTGATCACCGACGGCCTCACGCCCGCGGACGTCAAGAACCCGTACCTCACCACCTTCCCGTACCTCGGGCTGCCCTACGACGGCTACCACAACCCGTCCAGCTGACACCGACCGCCGCGGGTGCGAGCGCCTGGCGCGTCCCGCACCCGCGGCAGCGCCTGCGGTACCTCAACTGCCTTCCCACGGAACCCGAAAGCCCCCCATGACGCACCAGCACCAGCACCAGCACTCCGACGCCCCGCACGCCGACCACTCCCACGCCCCGCTGCCCGACCACCCCCACGCCCCGCTGCCCGCGCCCTCCCGCGAGGGCAGCGTCGTCCTGGAGATCGGCGGCACGCTCGGCGCGCTGATCATCCACACCGGGCCCGAAGCCGACGGCCTGGAGATCGAGGTCAGCCCCATCGGCCAGGACGCCACCCGCACCCACGCCGCCGTCCGCCCCCGCCACCTCGCCGGACGCACCGTCCACTGCGCGGTCATCTCCCCGCTGCCCGAGGGCGACTACACCCTCTGGCGCACCGCCGACACGCCCGAAGGCACCCTCACCATCCACGGCGGCGCGGTCACCGAGCACCGCTGGGCCCCCGCCGCCGGGCAGCAGACCCGGACCGCGGACCGGGCATAGGGCCTGTCCGACGGCTCCCGCCGGGCGCGCGGCGCCGGTCCCGTCAGTCCTCGCGCTCGCACGGCTTGCGCAGTCCCGCGACGAGGAGCGCGACCAGGCGGCGCGCGTCGTACCGCGGGTCGCTGTCGGCGCCGATGCAGAGGTTTCCGATGCCCCGCATGAGCTGGAGGGCGTCGAGGTCGGGGCGGATCTCGCCGGCGGCGACGGCGGCGTCGAGCAGGTGGGCGCACACCGGCACGAGGCGGTCGAGGAAGTAGGCGTGCAGGGTCTCGAAGCCGGCGTTGTCGTTCTGCATCGCGGCTGCGAGGCCGTGCTTGGTGACCAGGAAGTCGACGAAGAGGTCGACCCAGCGCCCGAGGGCGGCGTGCGGTGTCGGGCCGGCCGCGAGCAGGGCGGGCCCGGCTTCCGCGCAGGCGTCGACCTGGTGGCGGTAGACGGCGATGACGAGGTCCGCCCGGGTGGGGAAGTGCCGGTAGATCGTGCCCATCCCGACGCCGGCCCTGGCGGCGATGTCGCGCACCGGCGCCTCCACGCCCGAGGTGACGAAGACCGCCGCGGCGGCCTCCAGCAGGGTCTGGCGGTTGCGCTGGGCGTCCTTGCGCCTGGATCCGGCTGCGCTTGCCGTGCTCTGTCCGCTGTCGTCCAACGCGACGCTCCTTCCACGAGGGTGCCAATACGGGGGTTCCACCACGAGGTTGCAAAGCGGAACAGTGCTCCGTATCGTGAGCGGAGCAAGGTTCCGTTTAGCCCATGATGGCAGACCCGAGGACCGGGCCGCCCCTTGCCGCCCTTGCCACTGTTTGCCGTCCCCGGGCCCACCGATCCACGAGCGCGAAGAAATGGAAGGCACTTCCATGTCCGACTCGAACACCCCGAACCCGCACGAGACCGCGGGCGCACCCGCGCTGGTGCTGTCCGCCAAGCCGGTCGTCCTGTCCGCCCCGGGCCGGGGCGAGGACCTCCAGGTCCGCATATCCGCCCCCGCGACCGGCAACGGCCTGCCCGTCGTCGTCTTCTCGCACGGCTTCGGCTCCTCGATGAACGGCTACGCCCCGCTGGCGGACTTCTGGGCCGCCCACGGCTTCGTGGTCCTGCAGCCCACCCACCTCGACTCCAGGACCCTCGGCCTCCCTGCCGAGGATCCCCGTACGCCGCGGATCTGGCGCCTGCGCATCGAGGACCTCAAGCGCGTGCTGGACGGACTCGACACGCTGGAGGCCGCCGTGCCGGGCCTCGCCGGGCGCCTCGACCGCGACCGCATCGCCGTGGCGGGCCACTCCTGGGGAGCCCAGAGCGCGAGCACGCTGCTGGGCGCGCGCGTCCTCGACGCCGACGGCGTGGCCGCCGAGGACCTCTCCGACCCCCGGGTCAAGGCGGGTGTGCTGCTCGCCCTGACCGGCCTGGGCGACGACCTGACCCCGTTCGCCGCCGAGCACTTCCCCTTCATGCGGCCGTCCTTCGACACCATGACCGCCCCGGCGCTCATCGTCGCCGGTGACAACGACCGGTCCCACCTGTCCACCCGCGGACCGGACTGGTTCACCGACCCCTACACCCACAGCCCGGGGGACAAGAGCCTGCTCACGCTGTTCGGGGCGGAGCACTCGCTCGGCGGGATCCCCGGCTACGAGGCCGCCGAGACGACGGACGAGAGCCCCGCCCGCGTCGCCCTGCTCCAGCGGCTCACCACGGCCTTCCTGCGCAGCGCCCTCCACCCCGGGGACAGCGGCTGGCAGGCGGCGGCCACCGCGCTGGCGGACGACCCCGAGCCGCTGGGGACGCTGCAGAGCAAGTGAGCCGGGCGGGCGCTCGGGCCGATGGGGCCCGGTGCTCAGAGCTCGGTGAGTTCGCCCAGGCCCAGGGTGCGCAGGGTGTGGTCGGCCATGTGCCGGTGGCCGACGGCGTTGGGGTGGGCCGGGTCGTCGAGCCACGCGATGGGGTCGCTGTCGGGGAACCGGGCCAGCCAGTACGCCTCGTGGTCGACCAGCAGCGCGCCGGTCTCCGCGGCGATCTCGCGCACGGCCTGGCAGTAGGCGGGCAGTTCGGCCCGGGCGGCGCGCCCGGCCAGGCTGACCAGGACGGGCGTGTGGAGCACGATCTGCGCGCCGTCCGCCCTGGCGATGATCGCGCTCATCGACTCGCGGAACTCGGCGAGGCCCGCCAGCCCGGCGCGGGCGTCGTTGGTGCCCAGCGAGATGGACAGGACTTCGGGCTCGAAGCGGCCGATGAGGTGGTCGTACGCGGCGAGGACGTCCGTGGCGCGCCAGGCGGACACCCCGGTGTTGACGACGATGTCGGTCAGCCGGTCGAGCTGCCAGCGGACGCGCTCGTGGACGTGCTCCACCCAGCCCCGCGCGCCGTGGGTGTGCAGGACGGCCTGGGTGATGCTGTCGCCGGTCATCACCCAGGTCATCGGTTCACCGGAGAGCTGGACCATGTGACGAGTACCCCCAGGAGTTCCGTGTCCGGCAGCGACGTTCGGCTGCGCAGGCACGGAGTCGATCATACTTCTCGCCGCTTCGGAAGGGCCCCGGGGCGCTGACGAGTGGTGCCCCGGGCAACTGCGCCCGGGGCACCACTCGTTCGGCCGGATCAGCAGCGGCTCAGCCGGCGGCTCCCGCGTCGCCGTGGTCGCAGGCGGTGCCGTCATGGTCGGTGTCCAGGCCGAGGCGGTCGCGGCCGTGGACGGCCAGCGGCGGGTAGCCGTGGGCGAGGAGCCAGCGGCAGCCGGCGCCCGGGGCGGTGCCCACGGCGGGCGGGAAGGTCCACGGGACGCAGACGTTGATGTCGCCGTAGGCGTGGTCGCAGCCGTCGGCGGTGGCCGGCACGGGCGTGCTGTCGGCCTGCGGGGGCGGCTGCTTCGCCGGGTCGTCCAGGCCCTGGGCGAAGTCCATGACGTGCGGGGCGGGCCGTTGCTGCGGCCCCTGCTGCTGGGCGGCCGCGCCCGCCGGTGCGGCACCGGTCAGCACCGTGCCCGACGGCGCCGGGTGGGACCGGGCGGTGGTGGCGGGCAGCGTCAGGGCCAGGGTCAGTCCTGCGGCGGCGGTGCCCAACGCCGCGAGCGCGACGGTCAGCGGGCCGGCGGCGCGGCGGCGCGGGGTCCTGGTGGTCACACGGTTCTCCTTTCCGTGGGAGGGGGGTGGCGTCACATCAGGTGGATCCACTGCGCGACCGACGGCACGCCGTTCGCGTTGACCGCGAAGAGCATGTAGTACCCGGGCGGCGCGAGGTTCGGGTTGCTGGTCACGTTGAGGTTGACGCTGCCGTCCCCGTTGACGCTCAGCGGCAGGTCGACGAAGCGCTGGTTGGGGTCGGAGGAGTGCGTGACGGCGGCCGGGCGGATCAGCTCGGCGCGCACGATCGGGGCGTCCACCGTGATGTGCTGGCTGGAGCCGTAGGACCACATGGTGTTGGCGACGCCGGTGATCTGCGGGCGGGCGCCGTGGTAGAGGTACGGCGGGGTGTAGAGCGAGACGTGCATGTCGAAGCTGCCGTTGCCCGGGTTGTCGCCGACCGTCATCACCCGGCCGTCGGGCAGCAGGAAGGACGCGGAGTGGTAGGTCCGCGGGATCGGGTCGGTGGCCATCGCGGGCGTGAAGGTGTTGGTGGCCGGGTCGAACATCGAGGCCTCGAAGACCGGGTCGGCCCGGTTGTGCAGGCCGCCGTTGGTCTCGAAGACCTGGCCGTTGGGCAGCAGCACGGTGGAGACGTACATCTTGCCCTGGCTGCCGGTCTCCATGCTGCCGTCGCTCATCCTGCCCTGCGGCAGCAGCGGGCCGGGCGTGTAGGCGGGGCTGGCGGCCTTGAGGTCGATGATGTCGGTCTGCCGGCCAGCGTCCACGTTGCTGACGATGTTGCCGCCGCCCACGGTGAGCACCCGCTGGTCCTGGGCGGGCGGCAGCATGACGCTCATCGACTGGTCGCGGGTGTCCTTGCTCTGCAGGCCGGGGACGTCGGTGATGGTGTTGGCGTTGTAGTCGTAGATCGAGGCGCCGCTGCCGGGGGTGCCGTTGCCGAAGACGTGGCTGCCGGTGTAGAAGAGCCGCCCGTCCTGCATCAGCACCATCGAGGGGTACAGGCCCCAGAAGTTCCAGCTCTGGTGCACCTGCGAGGTCGGCTGCCAGGCCTGTGCGGCGGTGGAGTACAGCTCGGTGGTGACGCTGCCGCTGGAGTCCCCGCGCAGGCCGCCGAAACTGATGATGTCGCCGTCGCCCATCTCGGTGGCCGAGGGGTACCAGTGCCCGTCGTTCATGTCGTTGGTGCGGGTGTAGGTCTGGGTCGCCGGGTCGAAGACGTACCCGGTGTTGAGCCCCTCGTAGCCGTGGCTGGCGTCGGCGGCCGGGTAGGACTTGGTGCCGCCCACGATCAGCACCCGGCCGTCGGGCAGTTGCACGTGGCCGGAGCAGAACATGTCGGCGGGCGTGGGGACCTGGGTGAAGGTGGCGGTCACCGGGTCGTAGACGGCCGAGGTGAAGGTGCCGGCGGCGAAGGCCATCGGGTCGTTGCCCGAGCCGGCCATCAGCAGCACCTTGCCGTTGTGCAGCACGATCGCGTGCATGCTGCGCACCGGGTTGAGGAACGGCATCACCTGCCAGGAGCCGGCGGTGCAGGCGTCGCCGGCCGTGCAGGCGGTGCCGGTGGCCGGGACGGTGGCGTCCTCCATGGTGTAGTCGTCGGTGGTCAGCGTGCCGTTGCCGTAGACCGTGACGCCCCAGCTGATCTGGTCGGTGTGCGGCGGGACGGCCGGGGTGCGCACGCTGGTGTGCGTGTAGCTGCCGGTGACCGGCAGGGTCTCCAGGTCGGTCCAGTACTGCCAGCCGCCGGCGATGTCGTGCCGGAAGGCGGTGACCACCGTGTTGGGGGTCGTGGTGGTGTACCAGAGACCCAGGTCGTACTGGTGGTTCGGGGTCACCGAGGGCGCGCAGGACGGGTTCTCCACCATCATCGCCTTGCGGTCGCCGGTGGTGACGCCCGCGACGGTGATCCGCATGGCACGGGTGCCGCTGTGCGCGTCGGAGGTGACGGAGTAGTTCACGGTGCCGTTGCCCCAGCCGGACTGCTCCCAGCAGACCGGGAACCCGTTGGCGTCCAGCGTCTCGAGTCCGGGGTCGACCAGCAGGTTGGCGCCGGCGAAGGCCGGCTGCGCGCCGAGCATCAGCGCCAGCAGCGCGAGCACCGCGACGTGGATCGGCACGGAGGACCGCAGGCGGCGGTCGCGTGCCAGCGGTGGGCGGGTCACGGGCGGGTGTGTCACGGACGGGTGGGTCACAGGCGGGCTCCTCCGGGGGTCGGGGGCGGTCGGACGGCCGGTTCCACTACGGCGAGGCGTCCTTGACGATCCGTCGGACCTCGACCCGGTCCGCCGCCGAGTCGCCGAAGGAGGCCAGGACGGTGGAGTGGGCGAGGGCCGCGCGGACGGTGGGCAGGTCGCCCGGGTCCTGGCGCAGGGTGGGGGTGGAGACGATGTAGTCGAGGCTGCGCCAGCCCTGCGGCAGGGTGCGGGAGACCGCCGGGTCGAGGTCGACCTTGTAGAACCAGATCACCCCGGTGCCGGGTTCGAAACCGTCGTGGACCAGGTCCAGCCAGAGGGCGTCGTCCACGGTGATCCGGGTGTGCGCCGGATCGGGGACGTTGGCGCGGATCCAGCGGGCCGCGGCGTCGTACGGCGCGTTTGCGTGGGCGGTCAGCGCGGTGCGGTCGCCGGCGTACCAGCGCGGCACCGTCCAGCCGGCCGCGAGCGCGGCGGCCAGCACCACGACGGCCCAGCGCACCGGGCGCAGGCGAAGGCGTGGGACGGCGTGCAGCACCAGGCGCACGCCCAGGTGAGCCGCGCCCGCCAGCGCGAGCGCCAGGAACGGCAGCGCCTGGATCACGTACATCGCCGGCAGGTAGCCGGCGCCCGGCCGCAGCACCACCAGTGCCAGCAGCAGCACGGCCAGCGCGGGGGCGCGCAGCCGGCGCGAGCAGAGCAGCGGCAGGGTGACGGCCAGGCCGCCGAGGAGCAGCACCCGGTCGTAGTAGAGCCAGGACTCCAGCACCTGGTGGGCCCCGGAGCCGGGGCTCAGCACCGAGCCGGAGCCCGCCCGTTGGAGCTGGAAGAGCAGCCCGCCGAGCAGCGAGACATGGCCCGGCCCGGGGATCAGCTCGCCCTTGAGGAGGGCGTACAGCGGGTAGCCCAGGCCCACCAGGGCCAGCGCGGTGCCGAAGCCGACCAGCGAGAACTTGCGGGTGGTCCGGTCGCAGTGCTGCCACAGCAGGAGCACCACCGCGGGCAGCACCACCGCGACGGTCTCCTTGGAGAGCACCGCGACCCCGGCGCACACGCCCGCGGCGACGTGGTGCCACAGGTGCTTGCGCGGGGAGGCGGCCAGCACGAAGGCCGCGAGCAGCCAGAGCACCGCGAAGTTGTCCAGGAAGAGTTCGCGCTGCAGGCCCACCGCCAGCGGGCTCAGCCCGAAGAGCAGCACCGCGAGCGCGGCGGACCAGCGGGGCAGGCCGAGCCGGCGGGCCAGCAGGTGGAGCAGCAGGGCGCTGACCGCGGTGACCGGGAGCATCGCGATGCGCAGCTCGGCGGTGAAGAGGTGGTCCGGCGGGGCGAACAGGCCGGGCAGCCAGGAGAGCACGGCCAACTGCAGCCAGCCGAGCGGCGGGTGGTCGTACCAGTAGGTGTAGGGGGCCAGTCCGTGGTGGTGCTGGACGGCCCAGGCCTGGGCCAGGTAGGTCCCCTCGTCGTCGCTGACGGCGGGGAATCCGGCGATGTTGCACGCCTGCACCACGAGGACGGCGGCTGTGACGACCAGGGCGAGCGGGCCGTCCGGGCCGAGCCTTCGCAGCGAGCGCAGCCGGCGCAGCGGGCGCTTCAGGAGGGGTGGCCGGATCTCCCGTGGGGTGATCGGCGCGCGGGAGGCCGTGCCCACAAGCGCGGTCAAGGGTTCTTCCTTCTCGACGGATGGCAGGGCCGGTGGACGAAAGACGGGCGAAAGGGGGCCCGGAATAGCTGGTGCGACAGGTTCGGCCCCGGAGGATTCGGCGGGATGTTTCGGCCCGCGGACGATCTGCCGTACCCGCACCGTGGAATTCCCGGGGCCGGCAGCGGCGGATTTCTCCGCGGGCCGTCAGCCCAGATGCGCGCCGACGTGTCTCGTCAACTCCCAGCCGCGCTGCCCGCGGTGCTCGCGCCAGACCGCGCGCAGCGCCGCCCCTGCCAGCACCACCTGGTAGAGCGGTCCGCCGGCGATCAGCTTGACGTAGTGCGCGGGGCGCACCCGCAGGCCGTACTGCACGCCGAAGTCGTGCAGGGCGACGGCCTCGAAGGCGAAGGTGGCCAGCGCCGGGACGGCCGGGACGAAGGAGAACAGCGCCACCGAGACCGGCAGCTTCACGGTCAGCGCGAGCGCCAGGTCGATCGGGATCACCACGCCCGAGAACGCCTGCAGGAAGGGCGTGGTGAGGGTCCAGCGGGCCAGCAGCCGCTGGCGCAGGGAGGGCAGCTGCTGCCAGTCCTTCTTGCGGTAGACCTGCAGGAAGCCCTGGTTCCAGCGGGTGCGCTGCCGCAGCAGGCTGTAGAGGGTGTCCGGGGTCTCCTCCCGGGTCACCATCGAGGAGTCGTAGGCGACCACCACCTTGGCGCCCTGGCTGGACAGCCGCACGCCCAGGTCGCAGTCCTCGGCCAGGCAGTTCTGGTCCCAGCCGCCGGCCGCGCGCAGCACCTCGGTGCGGACGAAGACGGTGTTGCCGCCGAGCGGGATGAAGCCCTGCCGGGCGTGCAGGTGCAGGCGGCTGCGGAACCAGAAGAAGTACTCCAGGCAGTTGCGCAGGCTGTACCAGCTGGAGTGGAAGTTGATCAGCTGGACGCCGCCCTGCACCACGGCGGCGCCGCTGGCCCGGAAGGCGTGGTCGACGTGCCGGAGCAGCTCGGGGTGGACCTGGTCCTCGGCGTCGAAGACACCGACCACCTCGCCCCGGCAGTACGGCAGGGCGGTGTTGAGGGCCTTCGGCTTGTTCTTGACCACGTGGGTGTCGGTGATCACCCGCACCCGCCCCGGCGCCTGCTCGGCCAGCCGGGCCGCCACCTGCGCGGTCAGCGGGTCGTCATGGCCGACGACGACGATGATCTCGTAGGCGGTGTGGCTGGATTCCAACAGCCGTTTGACCGTGTGCTCCAGCACCTCCTGCTCGTGCCGCGCGGGCACCAGCAGCGAGAAGTTCAGGCCGCAGCGGCCGTCCGCGGCGCCGAAGCTCGTGCCGGCCAAGGTCTCCGGCGTCCGCCACGCGTGCAGCATCCACCAGAGGGTGAGGGCCGCCATCCAGAACAGGATCCCGGATATCGCGATCATGAATAAGGAACTCAGCACCTTCCCCCCATTCGCCACCCGCCGTCCGCCGACGCCCGCCCCGGACCGGCCCGCTCTCCACCGCGATTAAATACCCTTGACCAAGGGTTGGTGGCGGTTTCCACAAATATTGTCCGGTTACCTACGGGTGGCCGCTGCGATGCGGTAGAGGGCACCGGATCGGCGCCGCAGCGGGTGGAGTTCCGGGTGGGCACGCCTCCCCCGCGCACCGCCGTCGCCGGGTGACGCGGGGAGGCGGGGCGCGGGGAGGCGGGGCGCGGGGAGGCGGGGTGCGGGGAGGCGGGGCGCGGGGAGGCGGGGCGCGGGGAGGCGGGGCGCGGGGAGGCGGGGCGCGGGGAGGCGGGGCGCGGGGAGGCGGGGCGCGGGGAGGCGGGGTGCGGGGAGGCGGGGTGCGGGGAGGCGGGGTGCGGGGAGGCGGGGTGCGGGGAGGCGGGGTGCGGGGAGGCGGGGTGCGGGGAGGCGGGGTGCGGGGAGGCGGGGTGCGGTGACCGGGGTCGCGGCCCGGCCCGCTCAGGCGGCGGGGTCGTCGGGCGGGAACGGCGCGGGGTAGGGCTCGGTGAAGTCCGCGGAACGGGAGACCTCGCGCCAGGTCAGGTCGGACTGGAGGAGTCGGCGGTCCAGGGCGATCGAGGCTTCGGCCGCGCCGGCCCCCAGCGGCAGGTGGTGCGGGATGTCGCCCCGCTTGGCCATCCGCACGAGGATCTCGGCGGCGCGCACGGGGTCGCCGGCGGCGCCGTCGTCGTTCTGCCGCAGCCGGGCGTTGACGGCGCCGACCGTCTCGGCGTAGGCGGCCGGGATGTCGTGGACGGTCATCGAGGGCCCGGCCCAGTCGGTGCGGAATCCGCTGGGCTCGACCACCAGGACCTTGACGCCGAACGGGGCCAGCTCGGCGCGCAGCACCCGGCTGAACCCGTCGATGGCGAACTTGGCCGCCTGGTACGAGGCGATGCCGGGGGAACCGCCGACCCGGCCGCCCACCGAGGAGAACTGCATGACCAGCCCGCCCTGCTGCTCGCGCAGCAACGGGATCGCGGCCTTGGTGACGTTGTACACGCCCCAGAAGTTCGTCTCGAACTGCGCGCGGAAGTCGCTCTCCTCGGTGGTCTCGATCGGCGAGACATTGGCGTAGCCGGCGTTGTTCACCAGGACGTCGATGCCGCCGAAGTGCTGCCGCGCCTCGGCGAGGGCGGCGCGGGCGGCCGCGGGGTCGGTCACGTCGAGGGCGATCGGGCGGATCCGGGAGCCGTGGCGCTCGGCCAGGTCGGCCAGTTGCTCGGGCCGCCGGGCCGTCGCCGCCACCGAGTCACCGGCCTCCAGGGCCGCGTTGACGAGGGCGCGACCGAAGCCGCGCGAGGAACCAGTGATGAACCAGGTCTGCTGCATGGCTTTAGTAAAACGCCGTTGCGCTAATAACGCAACAGCGTTCCGGTAATAACGCAACGACGTTCCGCTACTATCGTGGGATGAACGCCGCCGAGTTCCAGCGCGCCCGATCGCCCGAGGCCAAGCGCCTGCGCGAAGCCTCGATCCTGGAGGCCGCCCGGGCTCTGGGCCGTGAGCGCGGCATCCGGAGCGTCACGCTGACCGACATCGCCGCGGCCGTCGGGATGCACAAGTCGGCCCTGCTGCGCTACTTCGAGACGCGCGAGGAGATCTTCCTGCTGCTGACCGCCGAGGGCTGGCAGGAGTGGTCGCAGGCGCTCACCGAGCGGCTGCGGGCGGAGCCCGATCCTGGCCCCGCGGGCGTGGCGCAGGCGTTCGCGGCGACCCTCGCCGCCCGCGGGCTCTTCTGCGACCTGCTCGCCCACGCGCCGCTCACCCTGGAGCGCAACGTCTCGCTGGACGTGGTGCGCGACTTCAAGCTCGGCACGCTCGCCGCCCGCGTGCCGATCACCGCCGTCGTCCGCGAACGGCTGCCCGCCCTCGGCGAGCGGGAGACCGGCGACCTGATCGCGACCGCCGTCGCGCTGGCCGGGGCGCTGTGGCAGATCGCGACGCCGCCCGCGGAGGTCGCCGCCCTCTACCGCAGCGACCCGCGCCTGGCCCACGCGGTCGTCGAGGTCGAGCCGCGCCTGGCCCGGATCCTGACCGCGACGATCACCGGGATGACCCACGGGCAGCCGCAGCCGCGGCCCTGACCAGCAGCGCGGCAGCGCCCGTTCCGACGTCCGGCAGTCTGTGCGATGCTGCTTCGATGTCGCTCGCCCCTGCCCCCGCGGAGCCGATAACGCCCGACGCCGTGCGCGAGGTGCCGGACACGCTGCTCACCCAGTCCTGGCTCGACCTGTCGTTCGTGCACTGGGCCGCCGACCCCGCGGTCGTGGCACCGCTGCTGCCGCCCGGAACCGTGCCGGACACCCACGAAGGCCTCACCTACATCGGCCTGGTGGCGTTCCGGATGTACCGGGTGGGCTGGTTCAAGGTCCCGGGCATCCCGTACCTCGGCACGTTCCCGGAGACCAACGTGCGGCTCTACTCGGTGGACCGCCACGGCCGGCGCGGAGTGGTGTTCCGCTCGCTGGAGGCCTCCCGGCTGCTGCCGGTGGCCGTCGCCCGCAGCGCCTTCCGACTGCCCTACATGTGGGCGAAGATGGCGATCGACCGCGAGGCGGACACCATCAGCTACACCAGCAGCCGGCGCTGGCCGGGGCCGCGCGGCACGCGCTCGCGGATCGCGGTGCGCATCGGTGAGCGGATCGGGCAGCCGACCGAGCTCGAACACTTCCTGACCGCCCGCTGGGGCATGCACAACGCCTTCTTCGGCCGGCCGGTGTACCTGCCCAACACCCACCCGCGCTGGCCGCTCCACCGGGCCGAACTCCTGCACTGCGAGGACGAGCTGGTGACCGCCGCCGGGCTGCCGGCACCGGTCGGGCCGCCGGTGAGCGTGCTCCACTCCCCCGGCGTCCCGGTCCGCTTCGGCCGCCCCGCCCGCCCGGGCGGCCTGCCCACCCCCTGACACCAGCCCGGGCGCCGACGGGTGTGCGAGACTCGCGGATCCGTCCGGACGGGCCGAGCACTGGCGGCGCGGCAGCGCGGGGTCCTGAACGGGACCCCTGCCGATACCCGGGGCGCATGCCGCAGGGCCTGGGCCCCACCCGCGACAGCGGGCGGGCCCAGGCCCTAGATTGGATCAGCGCGTGCCGGGCGGACTGACCCCGCCCGGCACGCAGCCGGATCAGGAACAGCTGCAGTTGCAGCAGTTCGGCGGCGGGGCGCAGCAGAAGGACGCGCTGGCCTCGGTCATACCGTGGCCCGCCGTGAGCGACTGGCTCTGCTCGTCGCCGGCCAGCGAGGCCAGGTCAAGCTCCAACGCGAGGTCGGCGACCGCAGCGGCCAACGACGGCTTGAACTCGTTCATCAGAACCCTCCTTTTCTTATGTGACGTGGTGTCAACAACCGGGCGCCGGAATGGCGTCCGGTTGGGACAGTAGTTGAGGAATCGGGCTCTGGGAAGGGCATGGACTAGACCATTTTGCTCGGCTAGTCTCGGTCACCGAGAGGCCATGAGCGGAGCTTTGGCCGGTGTTCCCGTGCGCGCCTTCGCGCAATACCGCCGTAATCCCGAGGGGAGTGGTGATGAGGCCCAGGCTGCTTCCCGACACGCATCTGCTGCCCAGCGATCAGGGTGTGGTGATCCGCGGCCCGCGGCACACGGTGGCGCTTCCGGCGCCCGGCCTCTACCCCTGGCTCGAACGGTTGCGACCGTTCCTGGACGGCAGCCGGAGCACCGGCGAACTCGTCGCCGACCTGCCGCCGCAGGCGGCGCAGCACGTCCGCACGCTGGTCGAACTGCTCGCGCGGGAAGGGTTCGTGCGTGATGCCGCCGCCGATCTGCCGCACACCCTGAGCCCGGAGGTCCGCACCCGGCACGCCTCGATGATCGACTTCATCGCGTTGCGCACCGACTCCCCCGAGTACCGTTTCGAGCGCTATCGGAAATGCGCACCCGTGGTGACCGGCTCCGGCCGACTGGCGAGTGCGCTGGTTCTTGCTCTGCTCGCTTCGGGAATTGAGCACGTCCGTCTCCTCGTCGCACGAAACGACGACCGCAGCGGACCAGGAGGCCTGGATTTGCCGCGCCTGCGCGAATGCGTCGAACTCCTCCGTGAAGCGGGGGGGCGCTTTCGCTACGAAGAACTGTACGGAGAGGTTTCAGAACTGCCCGGGGATACGGGTGTGATCCTCCTCGGCGCGGACGTGTCCGACGGGGACGGGTCGGCACGGGTCCGCTCGGTGGCGGCTCGTTCGCGGGCCTGGTACGGGCAGGCGGTCGCCTCGGGGACGCAGGTGCTGATCAGTTCGGTGGACAGGGTCGACGATACGTCAGCCTCCCGGCCGAGGAACGGTTCTGAGGACGGAACTGCCCGGAAGGGCACGGAACAGCAGCCGAGCCCCTACCTGGGCGGCCCGGTCGCGGCGCTCGCGGCCAACCAGCTCTGCCTGCACCTGCTGCGTCGGGTGGCGGGGCTGGACGATCAGGAGCAGGCGGGCGGCCTGTCGGCGTCCTCCGGCGCGGCGGTGCTGGAGCTGGCCACCGGGCGCTTCCTGAGCGCCTCACCGGCGGAGGCGGCGTGACCGGCGCCGGCGGAGGCGGCGTGATCAGCGGCGGAGCGGGCGGGGCGGGCAGAGCGGGCGTGACCGCGACGAACCACCGGAGCCCGTTCCCGTTGGAGCTGTGGTCGGAGGCGGTCTACTCCCGCCGGTCGATCCCCGCCACACTCGCCGCGGGTGCCTACGCCCCCGAGGCAGCCGCGCCCGCGCCCGCCGAGCCCGCCGTGCCCGTCGCGCTCCCCGACGAGCGGCGCTTCCCCCTGGTCGCGCCGCCGCTGCGCCTGCGGCCCGCAGGCGCCGGGCCGGCCGATCCGTCCGTGCTCGCCGCGCTGCTGCACTACTCCTACGGCCTGCTCCAGCACGACCTGACTCCGGGCGGCTGGCCGTTGCACCGCGCCGTGGCCTCGGCGCGCTGCCGCTACCCGAGCGAGCTGTCGCTGGTCGTGCCCGCCGCAGCCGACGGGCACCGGCCGGCTGCGGTGTACCGCTTCGACCCCGTGCACCACCAACTCGCCCTGCTGCACCGGGCAGTCGACGGCACTGCGGCGGACGGCGCTGCACTGGACGGCACTGCGGCAGACGGCGCTGCGGCGGAGCCGGCCGGCGGCCCTGGATCGGCCCGATTCCTGGTGATCACCAGCCGGTTCGCCCGGACGGCCCAGCTCTACGGCGACTACGCCCCACGGCTCTGCGCCCAGGAGGCGGGGATGCTGCTCGGCGCCGTCCACCTGGTCGCCGCCGCACTCGGGCTGCGCACCCGCCCCGGCCGCGACCGCGAGACCCTGCTCGAACTCTGCGACGGCTGGACCCCGGGCGAAGCCGAGCACCCGATGGGATACCTGGAGATCGACAGCGCCGCGGAGCCCGGCGCTCCCGTGCCGTGGCTCCCCCCGGAGTTGGCCGCGGTGCTGCGTGCCCGCCACTCCGGTGCCGCGATCTTCGACCCCGCCCCGGTGGCCGCCCCAGCGGCGCTGCTCGTCGACCTCGGCGCCGCCCTCGCCGCCGCTCCCTTCGCGGACTTCTCCTGCCACCTGCTGGTGCGCCGGGTCACCGGCGCGCCACCCGGGCACTACGTCCACACCGGCGAGCGGCTGGAGTCGGTGCGGGCGGGCGACCCGCTGCCGATGCTCGAACAGATCGGGCAGACCGAGGGGCGCGTGTCGCTGAACTTCCGCAGCGTCGCCTGCACCGCCTACCTGGCCGTGCGGCGCGGCAGCGCCCTCGCGCGGTTCGGCGCGGACGCGTTCCGCCAGGTGCACCTGGTCGCCGGAGCCGCCGCCCACTTGGTGAGTGTGGTCGCGGCGCGCCACGGACTGAGTGCCCGGGTGCACAACGGCTACGACGCCGCCACCGCCGAGCGGCTGCTCCAACTGGCCCCGGACGAGGAGACCGTCCTGTTCCAGGTGGCGATCGGCGCGGCGGGACCGGCGGCCGGCTTCCGACTCCCGGTGGTGTTCTGATGGCGGCCCGCGCAGCACGCTCGCTGACCACGGATGCGCCGACCACGGACGCGCCAACGACGGTCACACTGACAGCGGACGCGCCGACGACGGTCACACTGACAGCGGACGCACTGACGGCGGGGGCCGGGACGGGCCCGGTGGGCGTGCGCCTGGCCGGGCTGACCGCCGATGCCCTGGACAGCTCCCGGATCCCGTTGAGCACCGAACTCGCCCTGCGGATCGTCGCGTTGGACGAGACGATGCGCGCCGACGCCGCCGGGATCAGCGACGCGCTGCACGCGCTGATCGCCACCGAAGGGGCGCGCCCGTTCAAGTCGCGGCTGGTGGGCCTGCGCCGGGCGGTGCACCGAGGCGCCCGGGTCGGCGCCCTGCTGGACGCGGCGGCGCCACCGGAGGTGATCGGTCCGGAGCTCACCGGGCGGATCCGCCGCCACGCCGCCCGCCGCGACGCCCGTGGCGAGCTCCTCGCGCAGCTGACCGCGGAGTTGGCCACGGAGACGCGCTCCGCCGCCGCGGCCCTGGGCCGGCTCGCACAGGACCCCGCGTTCGCCGTCGGCCTCGGCTACGCGAGCCCGGACCTCTACGACGACGTGCTGCGCTGGCTGGACCGCGAGCGCCTCGCGCCCGGGCGACGGCCGCTGGACCGGGCGGCCGTGCGGCTGGCGAAGTACGCGGCCAGGGCGGTGGCCAAGCCCAGTCCGCTGACCACCTTCGCCGCCAGTGGTTTCGGTGGCTGGGCGGAGGCCGCGGGCGCCGCAGTGCGCCTGGAGAGCACGGACCGGGCCACCGTGGTCGAGGCCGGTCTGCTCCCGCTCGCCCGGATCGCCGCCGCCCTCGCCCACCTGCCCGAGCTCGGCGCGACGGTCCGACTGCGCGTCAATCCGTTCGCCACCCTGGTGCCCTCCCCCGACGGGGACCGGTGGCTCTTCACCACCCCGGGCCCCTCGGGCGAGGTGCGCTCGCTGCCGGCGACCGCGGCGCTCACCGCGATCCTGGCGGCGGCGCGGGAGGCGCGGACCCCGGCCGGCCTGCGCGCGCTGCTCGGTGGTCCTGACGCATCCACCGACGGGGTGGTCCGGGCGGACGCCGTGGTGGCGCAGCTCGTCCGGCTCGGCCTGCTGGAGGTCCACCCCGACCTGCCGGACCAAGGCCTCACCGCGTCGACGCTGAGCGCCTGGCTCGACCAGCAGGTCCCCGGCCAGGTCCGCAGCGAGCGCCTGGCCGGTCTGCTGGACGACCTGCGGGCGATCCGCGACCAGATCGACGCCGCCCGGTCGGCCGCCCCGACCGAGCACCGCGGCATCGCGGCGATCCTGCACGCACGCACCGCGGACGCCGCCCGGCGCCTGGGCCTGCTCGCTCCGGCGGAGGAACCGGAGCGCGGCACCGGGTACTTCCACCACACCGTCGTGACCGGCACCGCCGCCACCCTCGACCGGGAAGCCTGGCGCCCGGCGCTCGCCGACCTCGCCCTCGTCCCCGGCCTGCTCGCCCCCTTCGACACGCTCGGCCCACGCCGCGCGGCGCTCCAGCAGCGCGCGGTGACCCTGCACGGCCCGGGCTTCCGGCGACCGCTCACCGCCTTCCTGCAGGACTTCGGCTCCTGGTGGGCCGAAGCCACGACGGCCACCCCGACCGAGCGCGACGCGCGGCGCCAGGCCGCGCTGCGGGGCCTCATCGCGGACACGCCCGAGGACGCCGACGGCACGGTCCGGCTCTCCCCGCAGGCCGTGCGCGCGCTGTGCGGCGACTGGCCCGACCCGCACACCGCGGGCGACCGCCAC
Organism: Kitasatospora sp. NBC_01250; assembly: GCF_036226465.1. Taxonomy (NCBI): domain Bacteria; kingdom Bacillati; phylum Actinomycetota; class Actinomycetes; order Kitasatosporales; family Streptomycetaceae; genus Kitasatospora; species Kitasatospora sp. NBC_01250. The sequence goes on from NZ_CP108476.1 coordinate 711,663, forward strand.
GCCTGTTACGTCCAGGCGCTGCCCGGCACACCCGCCGGGCTCGGTCTGGTGCTCAACACGGTCACCTGCGGCCACGGCACCGGCCGGACCCGCATCGCGCGGCTGCTCGGCAGCACCCTCGGCGGTACTTCTGACACCGCTGGAAGCATTGGCACCACTGGGACCACTGACGCCACGTCTGACGCCACCTTCGACGTCCCGCAGGACGCCGACGCCCCGCTGTACGCCGAGTTCGACGCCGCCTTCGGCAGTGCCCTCAACCAGCGGGTGCCCGCGACGCCTGACGCGATCGACCTGGACGGTTCCCATCCCGACCGGCCGGCGGGCCACCTGCTCCGGCCCGCCGACCTGGAGGTGGTGCACGACCGGCAGGCGCAGCGGCTCCACCTCGTCCACCGCGACACCGGCCGGGTGGTGCGACCGCTCCACCTGGGCCTGCTGGCAACTCCCCTGCTGCCGCTGCCCGCCCGGCTCCTGGTGGAGGCCTTCGGGCAGACCTCCTACGCCTTCTGGTCGGACTGGCCGCAGCTGTGGCAGAGCGACCAGAAGGCGCCGGTACCGGAACCGACGGCGGACGCGGCCCCGACCCCGGGTCTGGTCCGGCGGGTGGCCAGGCTCGCCCTCGGGTCGGTGGTGCTGCGCCGGGCGGGCTGGTTCGCGGACCGCGGCCAGGCACCCGCCCGCGCCGCCGGGGAGCCGGACGCGGGGTACCTGGTCCGGGTCCACGCGTGGCGCGAGGCGCACGGTGTGCCGCTGCGCTGCTTCCTGCGGACCCTCACCCCGCGGCCCGCCGAGGGGTTCGCGGGCCCGGCGCTGCACGACAAGGACCGCAAGCCCGTGTACGTCGACTTCACCCACCCCCACCTGCTGCGCGTCTTCGAACACGCGGCGGCCACCGGACGGCCGCTGCTGCTCACCGAGGCCCTCCCCGAACTCCGCGACGCCCCCGCGCACCGGGACGGCCGGCGCCACGCGGCCGAGTTCCTGATCGAACTTCCCCCCGCGACGGCCCTGTTGCCGGATCCGACGACAGAACGGCGACCCGCAACGTGCTGAGCCGAGACCCCGAGAACTCCTGGGTCAGCGCCCACGTGTTCACCGCCCACCCGCTCGACCTCGTGGTGCGCCGGCTGCTGCCCGACGTGGTCGAGGACCTGCGGCACCGCGCACTGGCCGACCGCTTCTTCTTCCTCCGGCACTGGCAGTACGGGCCGCACCTGCGCCTGCGGCTCCGGCTGACCGGGCCGCAGGCCGAGCCGCTGGTCCGCGCGGCGCTCACTGAGCGCGCGACGGCGTTCTTCCAGGCGCTGCCGTCCGAAGCCTCCATGACGGAGCGTCAGTACCAGGAGCTCGCCGAGCGGTTCGCCGCGCTGGAGCCGGAGAGCGAGCCCGGCACGCTGGCCGCCAACGACAGTCTGGCCTTCCTCCCCTACCGGCCCGAGCACGGGAAGTACGGCGACGGCGCCGCGCTGCGGGCGGTGGAGGAGTGCTTCGCGACCTGCAGCGAGCTGGCCGTGGCCGCGGTCCTGGCCGACTGGAGCCCGTCGCAGCGGCTCGCGCACTGCTTCGCCCTGCTGGTGGGCAGCCAGGAGCCGGGCGCCGGTCCGGCGGTGCGGGCGCCGCAGGGCGTGGCCGAGCTGTACCGGCAGCGGCGGGCCACCCTGCTCCCCGTCGCCCGCGCGGCACGCGCCGCCTCGGCCACGGCCACGGCCACGGCGGCAGCGGCAGCGGCAGCGGCAGCGGCCGGTGGCACCGACGCGGACCCGGTCACGCGCTGGCTCGCCGCCCTGCGACACGCCCAGCAGAGCGCAGAGAGCAGCGCCCAGCCCAGCACCCGGGACAGCGCCGGGGACAGCACCCGGGCTGCCGCCACCAGCCGCGCCGCCGCCCCCGCCGCCCGGCTGGCCGGCCACCTGACCCACCTGGCCTGCAACCGCCTGGGCGTGCGGCTCGACCAGGAGGCGATGCTGCGCGGCCTGGCCCGGCTGGCGGCGGCCGAGGCGGCCGACGAAGCCGACCGCGAGGACAGCGGTCACGAGAACGGCGGTCACAAGGACGGCGGTCACAAGGACGGCGGTCACGACGACCACGGTCACGGCGACGCCGTTCACGAGAACGTCGACCGCAACGACGCCGACCGCAACGACTGAGAAGAACGAGGGACTTGCCATGGCACAGACAGCACCGGCGGCCGAACCGCAGTGGCGCGCGGCCCACATCGCGTACTTCGGCGACGGCACCGACGAGTTGATCCTGCAGGCGGTGCGGCCGGTGATCGAGCGCTGCACCGGTCACGTCCAGTCGGTCTACGTGCTGCGGCACTGGCGCCGCGGGCCGCATCTGCGCCTGGTCGTCCAGGCCACCCCCGAGACCTTCGCCGCACTGGTGGAACCCGCCGTGGCCCAACTCGTCGGCGGCTGGCTGCGCGAGCACCCGTCCACCGCCCCCACGCCCGACGAGGCCGCCCTGCTGCCGCTGCACCGCCGGCTCGCCGAGGCGGAGCGGGAACCCGGTCCGCTCACGCCGTTCCACCGCGACAACTCGATCAGCTGGGAGGAGCACGACCGCCGGGTCGAGGTGCTCGGCTGCCCGGTCGGCGCGGACGAACTCGCCCTGTTCTACGAGCGGACCAACGGGCTGCTCTTCGACCACCTGGCAGCCGTGGCGGGCGGCGTCCCGCGCGAGACGCTGGCGCTGCGGCTGATGCTCGCCACCGCGCACACGCTCTGCCGGCACCCGGAGGACGCCTCGATCCGGCGCGGCTTCGTCTCCTTCCGCTCGCACGCCGAGGGCTACCTGAGCACGGCCGGACCACAGGTCCGCGAGGCCTTCGAGCAGCGGTACGCGGCCAACCGCGAGGTGCTCACCGCGCAGGTCCGCGCCGTGGTCGCCGCCTTCGAGCCCGGCGCCGCCGATGCCCCGAGCGCGGCGCAGGGCGAGGCGGAGCGCCGCTGGGTCGCGGCGATCGACCCGTTGGGCGGGCGGTGGACCGCGCTGTACGAGGCCGGCGAGATCCCCGAGGCGCCGATCCCGGACGACGAGGAGAACGGCATCGGCGACCTGCTCGCGGCGAGCCCGCTGCACCAGGCGGTCGCCGGAAGCGCCACGTACAAGCAGATGATGTACCGGGATCCGCGCTTCCTGCGCTACCGCCTGATGCTCAACTACACCTACCTCCACCTCACCCGGCTCGGCGTCCCCGGCCTGACCCGCTACCTGCTCTGCCACCTCGCCGCGAACGCGGTGGAGGAGGTGTACGGCGTCAGCGCGCTCCAACTGGTGCTCGCCACCGCCGCGAACGACGCCACCGCGCCGGGCGTGGCCGCCGCCGCACCGCAGGCGCGCGGGTGAGGCCCGCCACCACGGCGGCTGCGGACCCCGCCGCCTACCCCCCGCTCGCCGGCACCGACACCGGCGGCACCGCCGCGCGCCGCTACCACGCGCGGTACGGCAGCGTGCTGCCCGCGATCGACCTCACGGCGAGCAACACCCCGCCCAAGCACCACCCCGGCGCCCGGGTCGTCCCGCTGCCCTTCCCGCCCGGCTCCCCGGCAGCACCTGGGAACGGGTCCGATCCGGCCGCCCTCGACAGCCTCGGCACGCTCCTGGCTCTGCTGTGCGGCGTCACCCGGATCGACTGGACCGGTGCCGGGGTCGGCGGCGGACGGCCGGTGCCCTCCGGGGGCGGCGCCTACCCCGGCGAGGTCTACGCGGCCACCGCGTCCGGGCTCTGCCACTACCTGCCCGCCGCCCACGCCCTCGAACTCCTCTCCCCCGCCGACCTGCGGGCCGACGTCGTGCGCGCCCTGGGCCGGCCTCCGGTCCGGCGGCCGGAGCTGGTCCTGCTGATCACCACCCGGCAGGAGGCCAACCTGGCCCGCTACGGGCCGTTCGGCCACCGGTTGCAGGCACTCGACACCGGCGTCCTCACCGGAGAGGCACTCACCCTGCTGGCAGCGGCGGGCGCCGAACCGACCGCGCACGCACTCTTCGCCGAGCAGGCGCTGGGCGGGCTGCTCGGCCTGGATCCCGGGGCGGAGCGCGTCCACGCGGTCGTCACCGCCGACCCGGTCGGCCCGCTCGCGCCCACCGCCGAGCTGCTGAACCGCCGTTCGGCCCGGGGCGGCTTCGAACCGGCCCCGGTTCCCCTGGCGCGACTCGTCGAACTCCTCGACCGGGCCACGGCCCCGTTCCCCCTCGACGGCCCCAACGCCCCTGACGACCCCGGCTGCGAGCTGTACGTCGTGGCCGGCCGCGTCACCGGGCTGGCTCCCGGCTGCCACCGGCGCGATCCGCGCACCGGGGAGCTGGTCGCGCCGACCCCGGGCGCCACGCCCCGGGACCTCTTCCCGCCCGGCGGGCCGGGCGAGTTGGCCGGCTTCGAGGCCGCCTGCGCCCTGCTCGTGGTCGGCGACTACGAGCAGGGCTACCCCGAGCACGGCGACCGCTGGTACCGGATGCTCAACCTGCGCGCCGGCATCCTCGGCCAGCGGATCGGCCTGGCCGCCGCGCGGGTCGGCCTCGGCGCCGGGCTCCGCTGCGACTTCGTCACCACCGGGACCGACCGCCTGCTCGGACCGGCCCTGGCGACGCTCCCGGGCCGCACCACCCTCCTCACCGTCCTCATCGGGCCGGAGCGCGGCTCCGGCACACCCGCCCACCACCTCCTCGCCACCGGAGGCCACCGGTGATCTCACCGAACTCCGCCCCCCGCCTGCGCCCGGACGTGTTCCTGGTGCCGAGCGGCAGCGGCACCGCCTACGTGCGGTCCAGCCGGGGCACCGACCTGATCGCCACCCCCGGCATCGCCGGCTGGCTCGACCGGCTCGCCCCCTTCCTGGACGGCAGCCACACGGTGGCGCAGCTGCTCGACGGCCTCGACGACACCCGCCGCCCGCTGGTCCTCGGTGTGCTGCAACGCCTCGACGCCCACGGGCTGTTGGAGGACCTGGCCGATCCCGGTCCGGCCCGGCGCGCCGCGGCCCACCCGCGGCTGCGGGTGCTGCTCCTCGCCGCCGAGCCCGCCGCTCGCGCCCTGGACGGCGCGCTGCGGCTCACCGGCATCCGCACCACCACGCTGGTCACCGACCCCGCCGAGGCCCTGGCCGCCGCGACCACCGACCGTCACGACGCCCTGCTGCTGCTCACCGCGGGCGACGATCCGCTGCGCGTCGCCGAACTCGACGAGCACTGCCGCGAGCAGGGCCTCTGGTTCGGTGCCGCGGTGAGCGACGCGGAGGCCTGGTGGCTCGGCCCGGTCCTCGGCCCCGGGGCCGGGCGGGCCGAGGGCGGCTGGCTGGGCGGCTGGCTGCGCGTGCACGGCAGCACGCCCGGCGGCCGCGCCCAGCACACCGGCGAGGGCGCCGAGGTGGTCGCGGCGCTGCTCGCCCACCACTTCCAACAGGCCGTCCTCGCCCAGGATCCGACCGCCGAGGGCGAGCGGCTCGTCCGCCTGGACCCGACCACCCTGACCACCACCCACCACCGCTACCGGCCCCACCCCGCGACCCGGCCCGCGGCGCCGGAGAGCGAGGCGGCGTTCCTGGCCAAGATCGAAGCGCTGCGCGGCGGTCCGGCCGTCGACCCCGAGGAGTTCTCCCGGCGGGCCGCGCTCTGCATCGACCCGCGCAGCGGGCTGATCGCCGAGCTGGACGAGGGCGGGCTGCCGCAGTTCCCCCGCCACAGCTCCAGCGCCCTGGTCCGCGACCCGCTCACCGGCCGGGCCGGGCACCGCGTCCACGCCACCGGAACGGACTTCACCACGGCCCGCCTGCGAACGGCACGACGCGCCCTCGCGCACTACGCCCACCTCGCCGCCGATCCACGGCGGTCCGTCCCGACGCCCGACGGCCCGGCCGAGTGGGCCTGGTCCCCGGAGCAGCGGACGGCCCGGCTGGTGCCGGTGTCCGCCGTCCACGGGCGCGGCCGGCGCGCGGTGCGCGGCCTCGGCTCCGGCGCCACCTTCGACGAGGCGGTGGCCGCGGCCCGCCGCAGCCTGCCCGCGTCGGCCCGCGCCCGCAGCGTCCTGATCGTCCCGCTCGACCACGACCCGGCCGCCACCGAGGTCCTGCCCTATCTCGTGAAGGCCGTGCACTGCGATGACTGAGACACTCCTGCCGAGCGGCACCCGGCTGCGGCACGACGGCGGCCTGCTCGGCCAGGCCCTGGCCCAACGGCTCGGCGAAGCACCACAGCTGCAGCCGCAGCCCGACGTCCTGCTGCTGGCGGCCGACACTCCCGACGGCGGATCAGACCTGCTCGCCGCAGCCGGTACGGATACCGGAGCGACCCGGCTGCCGGTGGTCGCCGAGCTCGACCGCGTGGTCATCGGCCCGCTGGTCCGGCCCGGCGTCCCGGGCTGCGACCACTGCCTCACCGCCCGCCGTGCCGGGGCGCGGGCGGACGCGGCCGAGGACGCCGCGCTGCGCGCGACCCACGGCGCCCGGCTCACCGGCAGCGCCTCGCCGCTGCTCACCCCGCTCGCCGCCGACCTCGCCGCCGCCCTGACGCTGCACCGGCTCGGCGCCGAGATCACCGCCGAGCCCAGCACCGGCACCGGCACCAGCACCGGGCCCGGCACCGGGCAGCCGGCCGGACGCGTCGTCACCGTGCTCCGCCTGGCCGACCTGCAGGTCACCCGCCACACCTTCCTGCCCGATCCGCACTGCCCGCACTGCGGCACCCTGCCCGAGGACTCGCGGGCCGACGCCGTGATCCCCCGCGTCGCGCGCCCCAAGCCGGACCCCGCCGTCCTGCGGGTGCGCGACCTGCGCACCGAGACAGCCGACCTCGAAGCCCGGTTCGCCGACGACGAGACCGGCGTCATCAAGGGCCTGCAGACCCGCGGCCTGCACACGCTGCCCTTCGCCGAGGCCAAGGTCGGCCCGCCGGAGTCGGTCGACGGCGGCTACGGGCGCGCCCTCGACTTCCGCACCGCCAAGGTGACCGCGATCGCCGAGGCCCTGGAGCGGCTGGGCGGTGGCCGCCCGGGCGGCCACCGCACCGCGGTGCGGGCGAGCCACCGCGAGCTGGCCGCGCAGGACCCGGCCGGCGTCCTGGACCCGGCGAGCGTGGGCGGCCACGAGCCGCACCGCTACCGGCAGCCCGGCTTCCCGTTCCAGCCGTACCACCCCGAGCTGGTGATGCCCTGGGTCTGGGGCTACTCGCTCACCCGCGAGCGGCCGGTGCTGGTCCCCGAGAGCCTGGCCTACTACCGCCTGGGCCGGCACACCCCGGGGACCCGGCCCTTCGTCTCCGAGATCTCCAACGGCTGCGCGCTCGGCGGCTGCATCGAGGAGGCCGCCCTGTACGGCCTGCTGGAACTCGCCGAGCGCGACGCCTTCCTGCTCACCTGGTACGCCCGGCTGCCGGCCCCCGCCCTCGACCTGCACAGCGCACGCGACCGCCGGATCGGCCTGCTCGCCGACCGCATCCACGCGCGCACCGGCTACCGCGTCGAAGTCTTCGACGTGACCGGCGCCGAGGGCATCCCCAGCTTCTGGGCCGCGGCCGTGGACACCTCCCCCGCCACCGCCACGGCCCACCGCCCCCGCGTGCTCTGTGCGGGCGGCTCCGGGCTCGACCCGGAACGCGGCGTCTTCGGCGCGCTGCACGAACTGGTCACCGCCATCGAGGCCTACCAGCTCATCTACCCGCAGCGCCACGCGGACGCGGCCCGGATGCGCGAGGACGCGGAACAGGTCCGGCTGATGGACGACCACGCGCTCCTCCACTGCGACCCGATCGCCGCCCGCCGCCTCGACTTCCTCCTCGCCCCCGGCGGCCAACCACCCCAGGACCGCCGGGACCTGGGCGATCTCGCCGACCGCTACGCCTGGCCCCGCCACCCCGACCTGCGCGCCGACCTCGACGAACTCGTCGCCCGCTTCGCCGCGACCGGCCTCGAAGCGATCGTCGTCGACCAGACCACCCCGGTGCACGCCGCCGCCGGGCTCTCCTGCGTCAAGACCCTGGTCCCCGGCCTGCTGCCGATGACCTTCGGCCACCACCTGCGCCGCATCACCGGCCTGGACCGCGTCCGCACCGCCCCCCACACCCTCGGCCACACCGCCCGCCCGCTCACCCCGGAGGAGGTCAACCCGCACCCCCACCCGTTCCCCTGAGGCGCGGCGAAATCCGGTTGCGAAGGCCGTACGGCCCGGTGCGAGGATCCACGGATGACCTACACCATCAAGACCGTGCGACGCGAGGACTGGCGCAAGGTCAAGGAGTTCCGGCTCACCGCGCTGCGTGACCCGATCGCGCGCCTCGCCTTCCTGGAGACGCTGGAGCAGGCCACCGCCCGGACCGACGAGGCCTGGCAGGACCGCGCGCAGGCCTCCGCCGAGGGCACGACGCTACGTCAGTTCGTGGCGGAGGCCCCGGACGGCGGCTGGCTGGGCACGCTCATGGCCCGCGTCGAACTGCCCGGCGACGAAACGGCCTTCGGCGAGCTCCCGAAGGTGCCGCAGACCCACGTCATCGGCGTCTTCGTCCAGCCCGCCCGGCGCGGCACCGGCGTCGCCGAGCAGTTGTTCCGCGCCGCCCTGGCCTGGTCCTGGTCACTGGCCGAGCCGCGCATCGAACGGGTCCGCCTCCACGTCCACGAGGACAACCTCCGCGCCCAGTCCTTCTACCGCAAGGTCGGCTTCGAGCACACCGGCATCACGGTCCTCGTCCCCGGCGACACCCCGTTCCACGAGATCGAACTCGCGATCCCGAGAAGCTGACACGACCCGGGATGACGACGACCACCGAGGTGGCGGACCATCCGCGTCACGACCCACGGCGAGGGGCTCCGACCCATGGCGGCCGGAGCCCCTCGCCGTGGGTCGCTGCCCAGAGACCGTTTCACAACAGCCTTATATTGGTAGCGATTTCTGCGAGTATGATGAGCAACAAGACGGTACCTGCCTCGATCCAGCGGTACTTGGCGCGGATGATCGCGCTCGTCCCGACGAGCGAGGCGAACAACGGGCCGACCGGGTCGCGTCCGGCGCGCTCGAGGGCGCGGCTCAGTCGGCCGTTGCCCGTCTCCTGCGTGATGTGCTCGAAGTAGCCAGGGCCGGCCATGGCTTGGCGTCGGCCCTTGCGGCGCCGTGGGGCGATGGCGCACACGAAGCAGACGACAGCAAGCAGCGCGCTGAGGACGGCAGTCCACCACAGGAGCCGGGCATCCCAGCCATGGGACGCGGATCCGCTGCCGCCGATTCGAGCCAGGGGAATGAAAGTGCCGAGAGCTGCTCCGCTGAATCCCAGGAGTACGGCGGCCTTGGTGTCCGCCCGGGTCAGTTCCGCGTTGTTGGCAGCCATGAGGCGCTCCATCGCCGCCACGGTCCGCGGGTTCGGTGCGGTCGATGCAGAAGTCGCGTCGAGTCCCCGGCACAACGCCCCTTGTGGCGACCGGTGACGGCGGCGCAGGGATGACCGCTGAGGACGGGCCATGCTGCTTCGAGGTGGCCGCCGGGCCGCGCGGCGGATCGTGGTCGCCGGCGTCATGCGGACCTTCCGTTCACCACGCCTCCCGCCCAGCCATTGGCCTGGGAGCGGATCTTCTCGAATTCGACTCCGCGGCCCTGCGGCCCGGGCACCGACCGTCCGAGCGCGACGAGCCGATCGCGCAGCAGCCGGGAGAGTTCCTGCCGCTCCTGTTCCGTCAACTTGCCCAGGAGGCCGGCCACCGAGTCCTGCCAGGTGGTCGAGCCACGGAGCAGGTCGGCATGGTCGACCGCCCAGTTCAGCACCTTATTGACCTCCTCCGGGTGCCTGGCGAGCCAGAGCCCCGCGAGTTCCAGTGGGCCCTCCCGGACGGCGCGCTGGCAGAAGTCGTACTCCTCGCGGCTCTTGTCGGTCCAGGCGAAGGGCGGTCCGGCGCCGTCAGGCTCCCCCAGCCGCAGTTCGGTCTCGCTCTCCCGCTCGGATACGTCGGTGATGCGGTAGCTGAGACCGCAATCCGGCATGCGGTGAGGAGCGGCCAGGTACTGCATCATCTCGGACGCACCGAAGCCGTGTCCGGCAGCGGCGTACTGGTCCTTGAGGTGCCGCAGGCGCCGGTCGAGGTCCTTGCGGACCGGGTACCAGCCACGCACGGTCCGGGTCTGCACCACCTGTACGGGATCGTGGACCCACCACAGCAGATGGAGGTCCAGTGCTTCGGCGCCGTACTGCGTCGGGAAGGTGACGATCCGCGTCCCCGGCCGTTCGTCGAGCTGGACGAGGTATGCGCCGTCGTATCCGCGCAGTCCGAAGCGACCGGTCGCCGCAGTGGCCGGGCCCGCTTCGAAGTCTTCCGCGGCAGGCGGACGGCGGCGCTTCCCCAGCAGTTGGTGGACCCCGTCCCGGTCTCTCAGCACAAGGGCGCGGTCGCGCCGGCCGGACCAGCGCTGGCGCAGGATCTCGCGCCAGGGGGCATGCGCGGCGCGTGTGTAGACAGGCTGGTCATTCTCCGCGGTCATCGCGTCCTCCATGCGGGTGGGTGGAGCTGTGGGTCTGCGGATCGCCTCGCCGCCAGGCCTCCAGTGCGCGGTGGGAGATCTGCCGACCGGCGAGTTCGGGGGTCTCGTCGCCGTCGATCACGACGAACAGGCGCAGGACACCGAGGCGCAGGTCCTGGGCGAGCACGGTGAGCAGCGTCTCCAGGGCGCTGCGCAGTGCTTCGTCCCAGGCGGCTCGACGGCACCACCCGATCAGCGAGCGGCTGGTCTCGTCGAAGAGGCTTTCGTCGTCGAGGGCCCGACGGACCAGGGCGATGACGGTCTCGGTGTGTTCGCCCACGGTCACCAGCTGTTCCTGGAACCAGGAAGGGTCGTCTCGCAGCAGCTGCGGGAAGACTTTGAGCGAGAGTTCCGCCTCGGGCCCCTGGCGAACCGCCCACTCCGCGATCTGGCGGAAGACGGTCTGCTGGTTTCCCGCAGCGAAAAGAGCCCGCAGCGAACCCTGGACGGCGGTGGCGACACTCGCCTCGTCGCCGTCGGCGCCTCGGTAGGAGCGCCGGAGCAGTCTCAGCGCCAGTTCCGGCCGGGAGGTCCCGAAGTCCGTGCCGCAGGTATAGGCAGTCGTCCACCGCAGCCGCGAACCACGTTCGCGGCTCCAGCGGCTGAGGAGGTATTTGACCTCACTGGCCAGGACCGGATCCTGAGCCGCGATCCCGAGCGCGAACGCAGCGGTGGTGCGGCTGTGCGGTTGCGGCGACCTGGCCAGCTCGCCGATATGCTCCAGCGCGCGGCGGCCACCGCCCCAGCCTGCGGCCATCCCCATGACCCGGCCCACAGGCTCGGTCAGCTCATTCTCCCTGTCGGGGAGGCTGTCCATCCACTCCGTCAGTAGCTTGGACAGCTCGCCGTACTGCCGCCATGCATGCCGCAGCACCGCCTCCGCCTGCCGGTGCCGGGTGAAGCGCACCGGCTCCACCGTGTAGGTGAAACCAGTGTTCGCCCGGATCTCCCGCGGCATGCACTGCGCGCGCACGGCGCGCAGGAGTTCCTCAAGCGGCCGGCGGAAGACGAATCGCGGGTTCGGTCGAGGATCGTCCCGACGTCCCGGCCGCCCCTGGCCGTCGTCGTCGCCACTCTCCGGCAGGACGGAGTTCAGCCGCCCGTCGGCCAGCGCGAGCAGCCGCTCGGCCTCCTCCCTGACGATCCTGTGGTCGAGGCCCTCGTAGACGCTGATGGCCAGGAGGAAGGCGAGCCCGTCAGGGTCGTCGCGGAGCTCGCCCAGCAACTCGGGCACCTCCCCCTCCGCCAGGAAGCTCAGGCGCTCACGAAGGTCCGTCAGGTCCGGGCCGTCATCACTCGCCCTACTGATCACGGCGACGAGTTCGGCGACCTGGGCCGGGACGAGTTCAGGAGGCAGCAGTGTCTCCAGTGCGCCCGGTTCCATCCGGGCCAGGAGCCGCTCACGGCGGGCCGTGTCGGGCACGGCGGCCTCGAAGCGTGCATCGAAGACCGCACGGGGTGGCGGGGGCACGCAGTGGACCGGGGAGACGTGCAGATCACGGGAGAGAACTCGGATCCTCTCCGGATCGTGGGGCAGCACGATGACCATGCGGGCGTCGGCGTCGGTCAGCAACCGGCGGAGATTCGCCATGACCGCCGGGCCGAGAGGGTGCTGGGGAAGCAGACCGTACACGAGATAACCGCGGGCCTCGGCGTCGCTGGGGCGCCACGTGGACAGGTTCTCGTCGCCGTCGAGCGCGCGAAGCTTCATGCTGTACCCGCTGTGGCGATGGAGCAGATTCAGAGCTGCGGTGCGACGCCCAGTGCCGAGCTCCCCGTAGAGGAAGAGAATGCGGGTGTCGAGCTTGGCCAGGGCCGGGCGGAACCACTCCGGTTCCGCGAATCCCGCTCGGGCTTCCAGGATCTCCAGCGCCGAGACGGGTCCCTCATGCGCCTCCACTCGTCGGCCGCCGTAGGGGCCCGAGGTTCCCGGGGCTCCGGTGTTCTCGACGCGCTGGTCGCCGTGGACGGAGCCGGCGTTGATGTTGCCGTGAGCGACGTTGAAGAAGTTGACCACACCGCCGGTTGCCCGGCTGCCGTACAGGGGGGCGAAGTCGTCGTCGATCTCGAGCAGGTCGTCGATGTCGTCGACGTCCGGCGTGCCGTGGTCATCGCTTCCCTGGCCGGTTGCCTGGTCGCCGGGCCCGCCTTCACCCTCCGCCCCGCCGCCGCTGGGTTCGACGGCGCTCACCGGCCGTGCTCGTTCTTGTCGCCGTGGACGGTGTCGCCCTGGTTACCGTGGACCGTGCCGGCCTTGTTGCCCCCGACGTAGTCGCCGCCGCCGGTGTTGGTGACGCTCTGGCCGCCGTGCACGGTGCCGCTGTTGAGGTTTCCCCGGTCGGCGCGCTGCGTCACCAGCGTCTGCGGTGCCCGACGAGCCTTCCTCCCGCCGGGCGCCTGCTTCTCGGCGTCGGCGGACTCGCGCCCCGCCTCCTGATCGTCGACGACGTGGTCGCCCAGGATGCGGCGGTCGTAGAGGTTGCCCGAGGGCGCGGGCACGTAGAGCCAGGCCCGTTGGTCGAACCGCTTGCCCTCGACGGTCGCCGGCACCTCGATGAAGTGGTCGGGATGCCGACCGGTGTAGCCGCCGGCCACGGCGTCCTGGTGGCAACGGTCGGAGAGGATGGCGGCGACCTGGGTGATGCTCGCGTTGGAAGCGGCGAGCATCGCCTTGACGGGACGGGAGTCGAGCAGGCGGTGGGTGTCATTGCGCGGCGTCCCGTTGCCGTCGAACTCCCCGCCCGAGTCAGGCAGCGGCCCGATGTGGAGGCTGACCCGCAGACGGATGCTCACGGTACCCATGGAGTGCACGTTGAACTCGCTGAGCACCTCCTGGAGGGTGTGAAGCCAGGGGTGGATCAGGAACGGCATCCAGGCCGGCTCGAAGCCGAAGACGTACCCGTCCCCGGTGGAGGCGGGGAACCTCCGGTCCTCCCAGACATCGGCGAGGTCGGCCCGCTCGAAGGACTGCTGGAGCAACTGCGGGATCGCCCGGCTGATCAGGCCGTGCTCGATGGCGGGGTAGCCGGTGAAGTCCTTGGCGTCGACGGCCACGATCCCCCGGTACGGCGGGAGGTGTCGGCTTCGGCTGTGGGGCAGGGCGCTGACCTCGGGCAAGTGCTGGTCGAACGGCGGCATCCGAACTCCTCGGTGTCCTTCAGGGCGAACCTTGTGCCCCAAGCTTCGCGAGAACGCGTGCCGCGGTGTGCTCACTCAGTGCGGAAACCACGTGATGGGCGTCACATGGACTGACGGTCTGTCAGCCGCGTGACGCCGAGGCCAGCTGCCGCAGGGCGGCCAAGTCGCCGATGACGATGCGCTTTCGTGCGCTATGGACCTTCCGATGGCCGAGCTCGACAAGGCCCGCGCTGACCGTGTTGCGGGACACCCCGAGGTACTGGGCCAGTTCATCGCGGGTCAGCGCAAGCTCGATGCCCGTGTGCTGCGGGCCGGTCGACACCGAGACCTCGGCCAGAGTGACCAGAGCGGCTGACAGGCGGGCAACGATGTCTCCACCGCCACGGGCGAGGTCCGACTCCCTGAGCCGGCCGAGGGCGTAGCGGACCATGACGGGGAACAGGTCGTGCTCCGTGACGAACCGCAGGAACGTCGCCTTGCTCAGGACCGCGACCGAACAGTCCGATATGGCCTGTACATTCGCTGAACGCACCCCGTCGTCCAGCACCGCCACCTCTCCCAGCACTTCGCCGGGACCTCGGAACGCCAGCAGCGTGAGGTCTCCACTGCGCTCCTGCCGAATCACCTTGGCCACCCCGGCCAGCAGCGCAAGCACATGGGTGCCAGGCTCCGCCTGCCTCAGAAGCGTGCTGCCGATCGGATGCCGACGCTCGTACGCCTCAGCCAGCATGCCGTCCCAGAGCGCGTCACCCATGAGGTGATGCAGTGTCCGACCCAACGGATCCGGAGTTCCCCCGGCGCGATCACTCATGCAACGACCTTAGAAGCCGCCTCGGCGCGCGCACAGACGGCAGCGGGAACCCGTCCTCGGTCCAGCGACGGAGGTTCCCGCCGGGGCGGAGAAGGCAGGATTCGAACCTGCGTGGGCTTGCGCCCGACCGGGACCAGAGTCCCGGCCCCCGATCAACCACTCCGGGCACCTCTCCCCGGGACCGACCCGCTTCGGCTGCCTTGCTCTCCGTGGCCCGTCCCTGTGTCACCAACCATGGCCCACCTCCCTGACGCGAGGCTGACCTCCCCCTGACGGCCGCGGCGCCCGGGCCGGGCTCCGCGGGCCGCGCGGGCGACGGGTGGCGGCGGCGTCCGACGGCGGCCCGTTCCTAGAATGACCGGCACGTACTCGTCCGACCAGGGAGCCAGCGACCATGCCGAAGACCGCCGCGGAGAAGCTCGGCATCAGGCCCGGCGCGACTGTGACCGTCGTCAACGCCGCTGCCGACACGCCGCTGCTCACGGAGCTGCCCGCGGAGGTGACCGTCCTCCGGGAGCGGGGGGAGGAGGTGCCGGACGTCCTGGTGCTCTTCGCCCACGACGCCGCCCAGTTGCACCGCGACGCCCCGGGGCTGCTCGCGCCGCTGACCGATGCCACCAAGGTGTGGATCGTCTACCGCAAGAAGGGCGTCTCGGACCTGAGCCGCGATGCCCTGATGCCGGCCCTGACCGGCATCGGCTGGCACGGGGTGAGCCTCGTCTCCGTCGACCAGGCGTGGAGCGCCGCGAGGTTCCGCCGCCTGGAGCACATCGGCCGCTGATCGCGGGGCGTCAGAAGCGGGGCGTCAGGAGCGGGGGGCGAGAAGCTGGCAAACGATCTACCCCCGCGACCGGAGCTTGCCTACAGTGGAGCAGGGAACGCGCACAGGCAACCAGGGGGGAGCAGCGGCCGTGACCGACTACGCCGACAGCGCCGTGCTGGCGCTGGCCGTGGCACGGCAGGAGGCGCGGGCGGGCGGCGCCGCCCAGGTGGGGCCGGACCACCTGCTGCTGGGGCTGGCCGTCCTGTCCCGCTCCGACCTCACGGAGCTGCTCGACCGGCAGAGGCTGGCCCCCGAAGCACGGAAGGCGCTGGCGCTCGACCTGCTGCTGACGCAGCGGCACTTCCTGCTCGCCGGCGTGGATCCGCGCCGGTTCCGCCGCCGGCTGCGTGCCCTGCTGGGCCTCGGCGAGCGGGTCGCCGGGCCCGCAGCGGCCACGCCGCGCCGCACGCCGGCAGCACGGGCGGTCTTCACTCGCGCGGCCGAACTCGCCGACGGCGCCGAACCGGCCGGGAGCGCGGGCGTCACCGCGGTGCACCTGCTGCAGGCGGTCCTGGAGCGGACCAGCTCGGCCACCCGTGCGCTGTTCGCGGAGTTCGGCGTCGAGGACCCGCTCGCGGCGCTCTTCCCGCAGGCTCCGGAGGCTCCCGAGGGCAAGGAGCAGCCGCCCGCCTCCCGGGCCGAGGCCCCCGCCCGCGGTGCGAAGGGAGCCGTCGGAGCGAAGAACGCCGCCGCAGCGAGGAACGAGGCCGCCCGCCCGACACCGCTGCTGGACAAGTTCGGCCGCGACCTGACCGCGCTCGCGCTGGCCGGAGAGCTGCCGGAGCTCATCGGCCGCGAGGAGCAGCTCCGCACGATGGCGCGGACCCTGATCCGCCGGCACAAGCCCAACTGCGTCCTGGTCGGCGAGGCCGGAGTCGGCAAGACCAGCCTCGTGGAGGAGCTCGCCCGGTGGCTGTCCTCCCCCGAGGCACCGGCCGGCCTGGCCGGGGTGCGGGTGGTGGAGCTCCCGATGGCGGCGCTGGTCGCGGGCACCAAGTACCGGGGCGAGTTCGAGGAACGCCTGCAGGGTGTCCTGGCGGAGGCCTGCGGCACCGAGGTGGTCCTCTTCGTCGACGAGGTCCACACGGTGCTCGGCGCCGGGGGCCACGGCGCCAGCGACGCGGCCAACATCCTCAAACCCGCGCTGGCCCGCGGCGACCTGCGCTGCATCGGCGCGACGACTCCGGCCGAGTACCGGCGGAGCATCGAGACCGACCCGGCCCTGCAGCGCCGTTTCGAGGTGGTCTGGCTGGAGGAGCCCACCCGCTCGGAGGCGATCGCCATCGTGCGCGGGGCCGCGCGCTCGCTCGCCGGCCATCACGGCGTCACCATCGATCCGGCGGCCGTGACGGCCGCCGTCGACCTCACCATCCGGTACCTGCCCGAGCAGCGCCTGCCCGACAAGGCGATCGACGTGCTGGACCAGGCCTGTGCCGCGGTGCGGATCCGGACGCAGCCCCCCGAGGCCTCCGCCGACCGGTCTGCTGGCCACTCCGCCTCTGACGGTGCGTCACGGGTGGGCCCCGCCCAGGTGAGCGCGGTGGTCGCCCGGCGGGCGAAGCTGCCCCTGGAGCAGGTCGGCGCCGACGAGGCGCAGCGGCTGCTCCGGATGGAGGAGCTGCTGCGCGCCCGGGTCATCGGCCAGGAGGCCGCCGTGGCCGCCGTCGCTGCCGCGGTGCGCACCGCCCGCAGCGGGCTCGCCGATCCGCGGCGCCCGCTCGGTGTGTTCCTCTTCGCCGGTCCCACCGGCACGGGCAAGACCGAACTGGCCAAGGCCCTGGCGGAGTTCCTGTTCGGGACCGAGCGGCGGCTGATCCGCATCGACATGTCCGAGTACAAGGACCGGTACACGGTCTCCCGGCTGCTCGGCGCGCCGCCCGGCTACATCGGCCACGACCGCGACGGCCAGCTGAGCGGCCCGCTGCGCGACCACCCGCACAGCGTGGTGCTGTTCGACGAGGTGGAGAAGGCGCACCCGGAGGTCCTCGACCTGTTCCTGCAGATCTTCGACGAGGGCACCCTCACCGACTCCCACGGGCGCCGGGTGCCGTTCAACGACGCCGTCGTCATCCTCACCTCCAATCTCGGCGCCGCGCCCCGCGAACCCGACCGGCGCACCCTCGGCTTCGCCCCTGCGGCGGCGCCCCCGCGGGATCCGGCGGCGCACGAGCGGGTGATGGCGGCGCTGCGCGAGCGGCTGCGGCCCGAACTGCTGGGCCGCATCCGGCAGGTCGTCGTCTTCGAGCCGCTCGACGACGCGGCGACGGGCCGGATCCTCGACAAGATCATCGGCCAGGTGCAGGCCCGGCTCACCGACCGGGCCCTCACGCTGGAGCTCTCCCCCGCCGCCCGCGAGCTGCTGCTGCGCCGTGGCCGCGAGGTCGGCCGAGCGGGCGCACGCGGTCTCGAACAGGCCGTCGACCGGCTGCTGGTCCAGCCACTGGGCCGCATGCTGCTGGCCGACGAGCGGCTCGCCCGGGGAGCGACCGTCCGGGTCGGGACGGCGGGCGAGGCGCTGACCTTCACCGTCGCACCCGCGGCGGCGATCGGAACGGACGAGGAGAGGGCCGCCCGATGACCCGACCGGCCAGCGTGACGCTCACCGTGATCCAAGGGCCGCTGGAGCCTGCCGAGTTCGTCTTCGACGAGCGCACCACCTGCGTGATCGGCCGGTCCCGCGACTGCCACCCCAAGCTGCCTGGCGACACCGACCACCAGACCGTCTCCCGCCACCACTGCCTGCTGGACATCAACCCGCCCGACGCCTGCGTGCGGGACTTCGGCAGCCGCAACGGCACCTTCCTGAACGACCGCAAGATCGGGCAGCGCGAGCAGGGCCAGACGCCGGAGGAGGGCGCCGCCACCGCGTTCCCCGAGCACGTGCTCGGGGACGGCGACGAGATCAGGATCGGCAACACGGTCTTCCGGGTGACCATCACGGCCGAGCAGGGCAGCCCGTCGGTGCTGCGCTGCGTCAAGTGCGGCCGCGAGGACAGCGCGGAGCTCAACGCCCGCGCGGGCGACCACCTCTGCGCGAGCTGCCGCACCGATCCGCAGGCCGCGGCGGAGCTGCTGCTCGACCTCGCGCGCTCGTCGGACCCCGCGCTCGCGGGGATCACCGGCTACACCCTGCTGCGGGAGCTCGGCCGCGGCGGCATGGGCGCCGTCTACCTGGCGCGCCAGCAGGTCACCGGCCGCGAGGTGGCACTGAAGGTGATGCTGCCGAAGGTCGCCACCAACCAGGTCGCCCGGGGCCGCTTCCTGCGCGAGGTGGTCATCACCCAGGAGCTGCGGCACCCCAACATCGCCACCCTGCACGACGCGGGCTTCGCCGGCGGGACGTTCTACCTCACCACCGAGTACTGCCCGGACGGCAGCCTGGACCAGCTGGTGGCCCGCCGCGGCGGCCGGCTGCCCGTCGACGAGGCGGTCCGGCTGTTCGCCGCGGCGCTGGAGGGCCTGGCCCACGCGCACGAGCGCTCCGTCGTCCACCGTGACCTGAGCCCGTCCAACATCCTGCTGCACCGGGCGGCCGACGGCGCCCTGACCCCGAAGATCAGCGACTTCGGCATCGCCAAGGCCTTCGACCTGGCCGGCCTCAGCGGGCTGACCCTCACCGGCGCCACCGCCGGCAAACCCAGCTTCGTCCCGCGCCTGCAGGTCGTCGACTTCCGCGAGGCCACCCCCGCCATGGACCTGTGGTCCATGGCGGCCAGCCTCTACTGGACGCTGACCGGCCTGGTCCCGCGCGACTTCCCGCCGAAGCAGGACCCCTGGCTGGCCGTGCTGCAGTCCCCCGCGGTGCCGATCCGCGAGCGGGCGCCGCAGCTGCCCGGCCCGCTCGCCGAGGTGATCGACCACGCGCTCGCCGAGCAGCCCGGGAGCGGCTTCCGGCACGCCGCCGACCTGCGCCGCGCACTGCTCGCCGCGGTGTGATCCGCGCAGCTCGTCGACGGACCGCCCGGACGACCGACGGACCGACGGACCGGCCGACCGGCCGACCGGCCGACAAGCCTGAACGGTGAGCGGGTAGCCGTCGTCCTCGCGGGTGGCTCCGGCGGCGGGCGAAGACCGCCTCGCTGGGGCGAGCGTCTTGCGCGCGGCGTCGTGGGGAGAGAACCCGCGCAGTGCGGACTCCATGAAGGGAAGGTCCCGCAGCCAGCGGATTGCCCCCGGCGAAACGGCCGAGTTCCTCCTCCCGGCCGATGAACGCCCGCTCCCGGCTCCGGTTACAGCGTGTTCCGATCGGGGGAGGACGCGGTGCGGCGCTCCTCGGCAGCGCCAGGTCGGCGGCGGCGGGGTCGGCCGAAGTCACCACTGCACATATCGCAGGCGATCATGTCAGAGGATGAACGGGATCAGCATCCTGGTCGACCGCTTGTACTCCGGGTAGGCGTCGGGGAAACGCTCCGTCAGGTAGCGCTCCTCCATCACGGCGCTGTAGACGAAGTACCCGCCGAGCAGCGCGGCCGGCACCAGCCAGTACAGGCTGATCGCGATCGCCGTACCGATCAGGGCGAGGAGGACCCCGGAGTAGATGGGATGACGGATGGTCCGGTAGGGACCGGTGGTCACCAGCTCCGGTTCGGCCTTGTGCGTCATGGGCATCCCCCAGTTGCGGCCGATGTGCACCCTGGCCCACACGGCGAGCGCCAGCCCCAGCAGGAACACGACCAGGCCGACGCCCGCCAGCCACGGATCGCGGTCGACTCCCAGGCCGCGCAGCGCGCGGGTGCGCAGCAGGACGGCGGCGAGGAGCAGGACCAGCAGGCGGACGGCCGCCCCGCGGCGCCACCCGCCACCGGCCCCCCGCTTCACACCGAAGGACGCCAGCAGCCAGTAAAGCCAGAACGCGGCCCAGCCGATCAGGATGACGGCGCCGACGACCTTCATGAGCTCTGCTCCCGACTGCTCGGACGCTCCCCCTCCAGCGTAGGCGCTGGAGGGCGCGCCGGAGCCCGTCGGATCGTCGAGCCAGAACCGTCCAGCCGTCCGAACGTCAGGCCGTCCGGCTGCCCGTGCCACGCCCCGCAGGCGCCACGCGTCAGCGCACCGCCACCAGGACGCAGCTGTCGCCGCACTGCCACACCGGGCCGACCTCCCGGAACCCGGCCTCGCGCAGCAGTTCCTCGTGCTCCCGCGCCGAGAGACCGTTGCCGTCGCCGCTCGCGGGGGCCGGCCGCAGCTCGCGGGCCGCCAGCAGTTCGGCGAACTCGGGCACCAGGCGCACCTCGGCCCACCAGCGTCCCCAGTCCTCACCGCCGCCGGTGCCCTGGCGCTGCGCGCGGGCGCGGCCGACGGCGGCGGTGAGGCGGGCCAGAGCCGGGTCGGCGGGCGCGAGGTGGTCGCCGTTGACCAGCACGCCGCCCGGCCGGAGCACGGCGGCCAGCTCGCGGTAGATCTCGCGCAGCCGCTCCGGCGCCGGGTAGTGCAGAGCTGTGGTGGAGACGACCGCGTCCACCGGCCCGTCCAGCTCCAGCTCCAGTTCGGCCAGCCAGCCGTCCTCGCCGATCAGCACCTCGACGTAGCGGGCGGCGTCCGGCGCGTGGCTGCGGCCGAGCTCCAGCAGCAGCGGATCGACGTCCACCGCGAGGATCCGTGCCTGCGGCAGCCGGGCGGCGATCCGCCGTGCGAGCGAGCCGGGGCCGCTGCCGAGGTCCACGACCAGCGGCGCCTGCTGTCCCCCGGTCACCGACTCGACCACGTCGGCGATCACCGTGAAGCGCTCCTCGCGGTCCACCGCGTACCGCTCCTGCTGGCGCTCCCAGCGCCGCACCCAGGTGTCCGCCAGTGCCGTTCCCACAGCCATGCACCACTCCTCAAGTCGCCGGACCCGATTCTTCCGGCTCCCCATCGTAGCGGCCACATGGAAACGACAACCGTTTTGAATAGCAGCCCGCCGGGCGTCCCGTCATCCCGTCGGGCGGGCCCTCACTTGCCGGTCGCCTGCTTCAGCGCGTCCTCGATGCCCTGCAACTCCTTGACCTGCCAGTCCTGGAAGGTGGCACCGGCCGGCGCGAGGGTCTCGGTGACCTGGGCCACCGGGATGCCCTGCGCCTTGGCCGCGCTGACCTGGGCCATCACGTCGGGGTCGGAGTTCTGGGTGTTGAAGACGTAGATCTTGATCTGCTTGCCGGCGATCTGCTGGTCGATGGTCGACTTGTCGGCGGCGGTCGGGTCGGTGCCCTCGCTCTCCGCGTCCAGGAAGCTCTCCGGGGTGAGCATCTTCAGGCCCACGCTCTCGGCCAGCGGCGTCACGATCGACTCCGAGGCCCCGATCGGCGTGCCCGCGTACTTCGCCTTGATGTCCGACTCCAACTGGTTGTACGGCGCCAGCGTCTGCATCAGGAAGGTCTGCTTCTGGGCGTCGAAGGAGGCCGCGTCGGCCGGGTCTATTTTCTTGTAGTCGGCGGTGATCCGGTCGATCACCTTGTCCACACTGTCGTGCGAGTACCACTGGTGCGGGTTGTCGCCCTCCTTCAGCCCCACCAGGTCGCCGACCTTCAGCGCGGTGCGGCTCGGCGCCGGGTTGGCCGCCAGCAGCTTGTCCGACCAGGCGTCGTAGCCGATGCCGTTGGTGATCACGTAGTCCGCGCCCGCGATCGTCCGGCCGTCCGCCGCGGTCGGCTCGTAGGCGTGCGGGTCGGTGTCCGGGTTGGTGATGATGCTCGTCACCTTCACGTGGGCGCCGCCGAGTTGGGCGGCGATGCTGCCCCAGAAGTTCTCCGCGGCCACCACCTGGATCACCTTGGAGCCGGCCGCCGAGCCGGCCGAGCCGGTCTTCGTCGTCGAGGCGGTGGAGCAGGCACTGGTGAGCGCGAGTGCGGCGACGGCCGCCGTGCTCAGCACGAGGCGGGCGGGGTGCCTGCGGACGGTGCGGGGAAGGACGGAGCGCATGGTGCGGGTACTCCTCTGAGAGCTGCGGAGCCCTGTGACAGGGCTCCGCCTCGGTTGGACGGGCAGCACGTTAGTCGGAAATGATTTTCAAAACCACCCCGATCGTCGCCGAGATGAAAATCATTGCCGAATCTTGACCCGGCCTCGCGGCGCGCCTGACCAGGCGTCAGTCCCGGGGAACGCCAGTGCCGCCGGGCGCCCCGCACGACTGCGGGGCACCCGGCGGCACTGCCCGGGTACGGGGAGCTCGGGCGCGGGGACCTACGGGGCCGGCGTCAGCAGGCCGCGTTCGTAGGCGCGGACCAGGTTGCGCGGCACCAGGTGCTCGCGGCCCTCGACCGTGATCGGGACCAGCTGGGGCGCGCTCGCCTTCCACTGGGCGCGGCGGTGCCGGGTGTTGCTGCGGGAGGTCTTGCGCTTGGGTACGGCCATGGCGGGGCTCTCCTGCTGTTCGGTGCGGGACTATGCGTGGGCGTGGGCGTGCGTGTGGGCGTGCGTGTGGGTGTGGGTGTGGAGGTCGTCCTGGAGCGCGGACTCGTCCCACTCCGGGAAGGGGTCGGCGAAGGCCGTCCAGCCGCCCGGGCCGGCTGCCTGCTCGGCGTCGTCGAGCAGGCAGCCGGTGAGCGCGGCGCGCAGTTCGGCCTCGCGCAGGCCGGTACCGATGAAGACCAGTTCCTGACCGTTCTGCACGTCCTGCCGGCCGACGCCGGTCAGGAGCGAGGCGTCGGTCGGAGCGAACGGCCACAGGACGTCGACCGGCACCGGAGCAGCGGTCAGGGCGGCGCGCAGGCCCGCGGGCTCGAAGCGGGCGACCGAACCGGCCTGCGACCACAGCCCGGTGACGGCCGGCCGGGAGGCGAGCCAGAAGAAGCCCTTCGAGCGCAGCACCGTGCCGAACTCCCCCGCGTCGAGCCGCCTGCTCACCAACTCCCAGAGCCGGCCCGGGTGGAAGGGCCGTTCGGCGCGGAAGACCAGGCTGCTGATGCCGTACTCCTCGGTCTCCGGCACGTGGTCACCGTTGAGTTCGGCCACCCAGCCGGGGGCCTGCTGGGCCTTGGTCAGGTCGAAGAGCCAGGTGCCCAGCAGTTCGGCGGGCGCGACCCGGCCGCCGGTCGCCCGCACGATCCGGGCGGCGGGGTTGAGGCGGCCGAGCGCGGCGGCCAGGCGGTCCGCCTCCGCGGCGGTGACCAGGTCGGTCTTGTTGAGGACCAGGACGTCGGCGAACTCCACCTGGTCCATCAGCAGGTCGCTGACCGTGCGTTCGTCGTCCTGGTACTGGTCGAGCCCGCGGGCCGCCAGCTCGTCCCCACCGCGCAGCTCGGGCAGGAAGTTGGCCGCGTCCACCACCGTGACCATGGTGTCCAGCCGGGCGAGGTCGCCGAGCGTGGCACCGTCGTCGCGGGCGAAGGCGAAGGTGGCCGCGACCGGCATCGGCTCGGAGATGCCGCTGGACTCGATCAGCAGGTAGTCGAAGCGGCCTTCGCGGGCGAGGCGGTCGACCTCCTCCAACAGGTCGTCGCGCAGCGTGCAGCAGATGCAGCCGTTGGTCATCTCGACCAGCCGCTCCTCGGTCCGGGAGAGCGCTCCGCCGCCCTCGCGGACCAGGGCCGCGTCGATGTTGACCTCGCTCATGTCATTGACGATCACCGCGACCCGCAGCCCGTCCCGGTTGTTCAGCAGGTGGTTGAGCAACGTGGTCTTGCCGGCGCCGAGGAACCCGGAGAGCACCGTGACCGGGAGCCGCCCGCTCACCGGCCCGCCTTCGCGGCGGACGTGGCGCCGGAGACGTAGGGCAGCAAGGCCATCTCGCGGGCGTTCTTGATCGCCCGGGCCATCGCGCGCTGCTGCTGGACGGTGAGCCTGGTGACCCGGCGGCTCCTGATCTTGCCTCGGTCGGAGATGAACTTCCGCAGGAGGTTGGTGTCCTTGTAGTCGATGTACGTGATCCGTGCCTCGTGATGGGGGCGCCCCCGGCCGAAGGCTGGGGGAGGGTTGGGGCGCGGCTTGCGGTCCCGGCGGGCCGCGGCGATCTTGGTCATGGCGTCCTTCTGTCCTTGCTGTCCTTCGTCGCTCGACGTCGCTCGACGTCGCTCGACGTCGCTCGACGTCGCTCGACGACGTTCAGCGTCGTTCGGTCGTTCGGTCGTTCGGTGGAGTCGGCGGGGATCGTCAGGCGACCGGGTCGAGGAGCTCCTCGAAAGCGTCCGGCAGCGACCTCCAGCTCGACTCGCCGCCCGCGAGCTCCGCGTCGGTGAGCAGGCAGGAGTCGAGCAGCCCGGTGATCCCGTCCGCGTCCAGCCCCTCGGCGGTGAAGATGAGTTGCTGCACCCGGTCGCCGTGCTCGACGTCCCAGTCGAGCGCCGCGGCGGCCCGGCGGGAGGGCGGGTAGAGCTCCCAGACCGCGTCCGGGAGGGTGGCCAGCCAGGGGCCGCACTCCTCCACCGCCAGGCTGGCCCCCGCCGCGTCCCAGGCCAGCATCAGCTCGGGGCGGTTGGCCAGCCAGAAGCGCCCCCGGCTGCGCTGGGCGGCCGGAACCAGCTCGTCGAGCGCCTCGTACAGCCGCCCGGGGTGCAGCGGCCGGCGCCGCTCCCAGACCAGCGTGGCCACGCCCGCCTCGTCGGCGCACTGCGGCAGCAGCGCCAGCGCCGGGTTGACGCGGTCCCGGGCGGCCGCCACGTCGAAGCCCGCGAGCACCGCGCCCGCGAGCGCTCCAGAGCCGAGGCCCACGAGGCGGGCGGTCGGGTGGAGCTGGCGCAGCATCGCCAGTCCGGCCTGCACCTCGGCGCTGCCGGCCGCCTCCTGGGCGGGTGCGACGGCGAGCACGCCCGCGTACTCGATCTGGTGGGAGAGGGCCTCGGCCAGGGTCCGCTCGTCCTCGGCGCAGGTGTGCAGGCCGTGCTCCAGGAGCTGGTCGGCCACCGACAGTTGCGGGACGATCCGCAGCGGATCCACGGCGGTCACCACCGCGATCACCTCCACCGCCTCGTGCATGCAGCGGTCGCCGACCTCACCGCCCGCCATCACCTCCACCAGCGGATGCGGGTCGCTGCCGCCCCAGAGCTCCACCACGGCGAACCGGTGGCGGCCCGCGTCCGCGATCCGCAGCAGCTCGGGCAGCAGGTCCTCGCGCAGGGCGCAGCACGGGCAGTCGTTGGTGAGCGGCACGTGGGTCTCGTTCAGCGAGCCCGCGGCGTCGCGGACCCGGCGGTGCACGCGGCCGTGCGCGGCCGAGGCCAGGTCGTGGTGCAGGACGACAGCGCCCTCGCGGCTTTCGAGCAGTTCCAGGACCGCCTGGCGGCGCGCGGCCTCGTGCAGGCCGCCGACCACCACCACGGGCAACAGACCGGATTCGGGCACCGGTTCTTCCCTCCTCGGGATCGGGTGTTCAGCAGGTTCGGGGCCGCGCCCCGGGTCGCGCGGACCGGGAGAGCCAACGCGGCGACGCGGGACGCGGCCGGCTTCGTGGGCGCTACCAGCTGGCCTTGCGGACACCGGGCAGGAACCCGGCATGCGCCTGCTGACGCACCCCGATCCGGGAGAGCCCGAAGGCGCGCAGGTAGCCGCGCGGGCGGCCGTCGACCGCGTCGCGGTTGCGCACCCGGGTGGGGCTGGCGTCGCGGGGCTGGCGCTGCAGCTCGTCCAAGGCGGCCCGGCGCTCCTCGGGCGAGGTGGCGGGGCCGGCGATCACGCGCTTGAGCTCGGCGCGGCGCTCGGCGTACCGGGCGACGACGGCCCGGCGCTGGTCGTTCCTGGCGATCTTGCTGCGCTTGGCCATCAGACCCGCCCGCCCCGGGCGCGCACGACGACGACGGCCTTCTCGATGCCGAGCCTGTCGACGGTCCTGATGCCCTTGGCGCTGAGCGTCAGGCGCACGAAGCGGCCCTCGCTCGGCAGCCAGTAGCGCTTGGACTGGATGTTCGGGTCGAAGCGGCGCCTGGTGCGGCGGTGCGAGTGCGAGATCGCGTTGCCGAAGCCGGGCTTGCGACCGGTCAGTTGGCAGTGTGCGGACATGGTGACTCCGAGCAGCGTGAGGAGAACGGCGGCAGCGGGGAATGCCGTGGCTGCCGCCGGCGTTGACCTGACACTACCCTAGATGAAAACGAAAACCATTACGCTATGGTGGGCTCCACACCGACCCACCACGCCCTGGAAGGGACACCGCATGGCCCGCAACGAACTGCGCCCGATCATCAAGCTCCGCTCGACCGAGGGCACCGGGTACACCTACGTCACCCGCAAGAACCGCCGCAACGACCCCGACCGGCTCGTCCTGCGCAAGTACGACCCCGTCGCCCGCAAGCACACCCTCTTCCGCGAAGAGCGCTGATTCCCCTCCCCTGCCCACGCTGCGTCAGCTCGTCAGATCGTCGGGGCGGTCGACGTGGCCGGCGCGGCCGACGCCTCCGCGCGGCGCTCCGGCTCGGTCAGGCCGGCCCAGATCGCCTCGCCCGCCAGGACCGGGTTGGCGAGCGCCCAGCGCAGGCACTCGGCGCGGGTGGTGGGCCGGCACGCCCAGCACAGGCGCTTGGCGGTGGCCGTCCGGGCGAGGGCGTCCGCGCCCTTGGGCCAGAAGACGTCGGGGTTGACGTCGCGGCGCCGGCACGGCTCGTCGCCGCGCAACCGCGGGTAGGCGACGTCGGGGCGGGCGGCGAGGAACCTGGGCAGGAGGGCGGTGGCCACGCGGGCGGCGGGGCGGCGGCGCCGGAGGAGGCGGGCGGCGGTGCCGTCCACGGGGCGAGGGGTCGTCACGGGTCTGCCTTCCAGGGGGACACGGGGCGGGAGTTGGGCACGGCGGGGGGGAACCGACCGGCGCAGTGGGGTGCGCCGGTCGGTCGCTGTGGGGGTCAGGCGCCGGCGACCAGCGTGCCGTTCTGCACCTTGACCGGGACCGGGGCCAGCGCGGAGGTCGCCGGGCCCTTGGCCACCGAGCCGTCCTCGGCCCTGAACTGACTGCCGTGGCACGGGCAGATGATCACCCCGTCGGCCACCTGGGAGACGGTGCACCCGCGGTGCGTGCAGACCGCACTGAAGCCCTTGTACTGGCCCGCCGTCGACTGCGTGACGACCACCTTGGCGGCGGCGAAGACGGTGCCGCCGCCGACCGGGACGTCGGCGGCCTTGCCCAGCACGGTGCCCGCGCCCGAGCCGGAGCCCGCATCGGAGCTCGAGCTGGAGCCGGCGCCCGAGCCGGCGCCGGAGGCCATTCCCGAGCCCGGGTCGGCACCCGTTCCCGCGCCCGAGGTCATCGTCCCGGCGGAGGCGGCCGACGAGCCGGAGGCCGTCGATCCGGAGGAGGAGCACCCGGCCAGCGCCAGCGCGGCCGCACCACCCGCTCCGCACAGCACGACACGGCGGGTGGTGACCAGGGGCTGGGCGCCCGGGGACTGCGGGGAGCTCTCGGCGATCGCAGCGGTCTCGATGTCATCGGGCATAACGGTCCACTCTCTGTTGGAAGTTGTCGATCAGAAGGGCCGCAGTGGGAACGCGGCACGAGGAGGGGCTCCGCCGGCCGGGTAGCGACGAGCGTAGGCCGCGGTCGGGTGGGGGGGCCAGCGGTCTCAGGCGATTTTCGGTTCCGCTAAGGGTTGGTTCATGGTCTGCTGACTCCGCCGCCTGGACCGCCCTAGTGCCGGGTCAGGCAGCCTTTGCCCGTCAAGGAGCGGCGCCCGGTGCGTGCTGTCGGCGTGCCGGCCGGAAGTCCTCGTACTGGACGTACTTGGGCTTTCGGCCGGTGCGGCGAGAGGGCGTGCCGGGCGTCGCGACGGGGCGAAGGTTGCCTGACGCGGCACTAGGAAACCCGCACTACTGTCCCTTCGGTGGCGAACCGGCCTGCGGGCAGCCCAGGTTGGTGAGCGAGGCGGCCAGCCGCTGGCTGAGGAAGTCGAACAGGCTCTGACCCGCCTGCGGCGAGGCGGCGGTGGCGGTGAACGGCCGGTCCAACGCGATGCGCCTGGCCCCCACGGTGGCGATGGCGGCGCAGTAGGCCCTCGGGTCCCCGTTGGCGCCCGCGCCGAGCTGCGGTTGGTCCACTCCGACCCGGTAGAGGTTGGTCTTGCTGCGGCTCTGCCTGCCGTTCTCCAGCACCATGGGGTCGTTCAGCGGCACCACCGCGACCGGGGCGGCCTGGTCCTTGGCCGCCTGCAGCTCGTTGAGGGCCAGCGCGGTGACGCTGCTGCCGGGGTCGGCCAGGTCGGGGGCCGTCCAGGGGGTGCAACCGAGCGCCGGGTCCTCGAAGTTGTCCAGCAGCAGGTTGTCGCTGCCGTTCAGCAGCGCGGTGGTGTTGCCCATGGTCCGGGTGCGGCCGAGCCGGGCGGCGTTCCGCTTGGTCTTCTGGGCGGTCCGCCCCTGCGGGGTGGCCAGGTACTCGGCGGTGACGTTGTCGCTCTGGTCCTGGTCGACCAGACCGAAGTCCCGGGTGGTGAGGCAGGGTTGGCCGTCCTTGCCGGTGCCGAGCGGCGGGACGGTGAGCTTCCCGGCCTGCTCGGCGGTGTTGGCGGCGGTGAAGAAGGCCGGCGCGTTGCAGTAGGCGAACTGGCCGAAGGGCTGGCCGCCCGGTGCCCCGCCGACGCAACTCCCGTCGCCCGTCCGACCGTTCAGCGCGAGCACATCGCCGTTGAAGCCGAACCAGATGCCGACCACCGCGTTCTGCGGCAGCGCGGGTCGGACGGGTGCGATCGCCGGTGGCGTTCCCTGGTCGACGACCAGCGGGTCGTAGACGGAGACCGCGCCGGTGGCCGGGTCGAGCACGGTGGCCTGGACGAAGGCCGACTGGTTGGCGTTCGTCTCCTGACAGGGGCCCTTGGCCGGGTCGGTGGCGGCCAACACGTAAGGGGTGGCCAGACCTTGGGCGGTGAGCGGGTCGGCCGGCACCGTCAGGGTGCAGTTCGGGTCCGGCTGGGCCGGCGGTGCGGGCGGGGTCGGCGGCGCGGTCGCGGCGAACGAGACACCCAGCACGGCGACGCCGGCGCTGAGCACACCACCGAGGCCGAGACTGAGTGCGAGCACCCGGCGGCCACGACCGCGGGCCCGGTGGTGCCGACGTGAACTCTGTTCCATACGTACTCTCCTGGAAAAGGGCAGCGCCAGGCCTGGCGGCCCTGGCCGAGCGACGGGGATGCAGTGATCGTAGGAGCGCGCACGGGCCGGAACAGCCTCCGCGCAGCGCCCTAAGGAGCGCCTAAGGTTGCGCTCACCCGGCCCGACCGAGCCGCCCGGGCCTGAGTCAGCGCAACCTTAGGGATTGATTAGCGGCTCTTGCACACGCCGATCGGGCCCCGGGAGCGCCCCTACGATCAGCGCTGTCGGCCCTCCCCCGCCTGGGAGGGCCGGCTTCCTCCCCCTCCCCGGCCCTCGCGCCACTGCGGCAAGAGACCACCCCTCGCAAGAACCACGGAGTCAGGAGCCCATGACCCTGCTTTCCGACGCAGTGCCCCCCGTCGACGCCGGCACTCCGTCAGACCGCGTCCGGATCCGCGTCCGCCCGCCCGTGCCGGCGGTTGTCGCGGCTGTCGTGGCGGCGGTCCTCGCCCTGGCGCTGGTCCTGCTCCTGGCCCAGCCGGCCTCGGCCACCGCACCCATCCCCGGCTCCCCGCTGGACGCCTACGACAAGGGGATCGCGTACGACGTGGGCGTGCACAAGATCGCCCGGCTCGCCGCGATGATCGCGTACACCTTGATGGTGGCCACGATGGTGCTGGGCGTGGTGCTCCGCATGCGGTACTTCCAGCGGCAGGTCAACCGCAGGACGGTGTACGGCGCCCACATGACGCTCGCCCTCTCCACCCTGACCTTCGGTGCGCTGCACGGCCTGACCTTCGCCTACCAGCCGGTCTGGGACCTGCGACTCGCCAACCTGCTGGTGCCGTTCACCGGCGGCCTGCAACGGCTGCCGGTCGGCTTCGGGATCCTCGGCACCGAACTCGCCGTCGCGGTGGGCTGCTCGGTGTGGCTGCAGCAACGGCTCGGCTACCGGCGATGGCTGAAATTCCATCAGTTCGCCTATCCGGCCTTCGCGTTGATCTGGCTGCACATCATCACCGTGCACCCCGAGCCGCGCCACCTCAACCTCGTCGCGCTCGGGATCGCGGCCGGCGCCCTGGGCTGCCTGCTCGCCTTCCTCATCCGCGCGCTCCCCTCTCCCTCCCGGCTGCGCCAGGGCAGCTTCACCAACAGCGTGGACGGCATCCGATGACGACGATTCCGGGCGCCTGGTCGAACCAGGCCTGGTGGCCGCAGGACCAACAGCCGGCGCAGGAGTGGTGGACGCCACCGCAGTTCGCACGGCCGGCGGTGTGGCCGCCGCAGGCACCGGCGGCCGACTGGCAGGCGCCCGCCCAACTGCTGCCGCCCGCCCAGCCACCGGCAGTTGCGCCCGCCCAACTGCTGCCGCCTGCCCAGCCACCGGCCGTGCACGAGGCCTGGCTCCAGCCGGCCGCCGAGGTCTGGGCCCCGCCCGCGGCCCTCCCCGGGCCGCCGGTCGTCGGCGAGCAGCCACCGGCACCGCCCACCGGGCAGCCGACCGCCGAGCCGCCCGCAGCCGAGGAGCTGCCGCTGCCGGTCGACCGGCTCGTCCCCGAGTCCCAGCCGGTGAAGGTCAGCGTCGACAACAACCGCTGCCACATCTACGGCATCTGCCAGCAGGAGGCCCCCGAGGTCTTCCGCATCTCCGAGGGCGGCTCCCTGCACTACACGGGCGCCGTCCCGGCCCGGCTCGCCGCCCGGGCCCGCCAGGCGGTGCGCTGCTGCCCGATGCAGGCCATCGCGATCAGCGACGCGGCCCCGCCCGGTGCCCGGCGCCGCCGCACCCCGGCGGCGGAGCGGCCGGCGGAATACCGGCGCATCGTGGTCGCCGGCGGCGGCCTGGCCGGGCTGAGCGCGGCCGGCCGGTTGCGCGAACGCGGCTACGACGGCGAACTCGTGCTGATCGGCGAGGAGTTGCGCCGCCCGTACAGTCGTCCGCCGCTGTCCAAGCAGTTCCTGGCCGGCGAGTTGGGCGCCGAGGACCTCACCTTCCGGGCCGACGACACGCTCGACGCCCACTGGCTGCTGGGCACCCAGCTGCTCGGCCTGGACACGGAGAGCAGGTCCGTGGAGCTGCGCGGCGGTGAACGACTGCCCTACGACGGCCTGGTGATCGCGACCGGGGTCGACGCCAGGCGGCTGCCCAGCACGCCGGTGGTCAGCGACCGGGTCCGCACGGTGCGCACCCTGGCGGACGCCGCGGCGATCCAGCAGGCCCTGCAGCAGGCCCGGGCGCACCACGTGGTGATCCTGGGCGGCGGCTTCGTCGGCTGCGAACTGGCCTGCACCGCGCGGGATCTCGGCATGGAGGTCACCCTCGTCGTGCACAGCGCGCCGCTGCTGCGGCGGGTGCTGGGCAGCAAGCTGGGCGAGGTGGTGGGCCGGATCCAGGCCCGGGCCGGGGTGGACGTACGGCTCGGCACCCGGATCAGCCACTGGCGTGACACCGGCACCGGGCTGCGCCTGCAGCTGGACGACGGCGAGCTGCTGGAGGCGGACTTCGTGGTCCTGGGGCTGGGCAGCGTGCCGCGCACCGAGTGGCTGCGCGGCAGCACGCTGGACACGGCCGACGGCGTACTGTGCGACACCACCTGCCACGCGCTGGACGTGGCGGGCCGCCCGGTGCCGGGCGTCGTGGCGGCAGGCGACGTGGCCCGCTGGCCCAACGCCCGCTTCGACGCCACACCGCGGCGGGTGGAGCACCTGATCCACGCGGTCGAGATGGGCCAGCACGCCGCCGACGCGCTGCTCGCGGGTCCCGAGCAGGCAGCGCGCTTCACCCCCGTCCCGCGGTTCTGGTCGGAGCAGCACGGCACCCGGCTGCAGGCGGTCGGCATGCCGGCGCTGGGCGAGCGGATGGAGGTGGTCGAGGGATCGCTGCGCACGGAGAGCTTCGTGGCGACCTACCACCGGGACACCGCGACCGGCAGCCAGCTGGTGGCCGCCGTGGCCTTCGACCGGCCGCGTCAACTACTCGACTACCGCGACGCCATCGGCCGGATCGGGCCGATGCCGCGCACCCTGACCTCAAGGAGGAGGCGCCGTTGAGCCGCCGTGCCGCACCCCGTCGCCGCCGGGCCGCCACTCGCACCCGTGGCGGCGAACTGCACCGACTGCTCAGTCTGCCCGCGCGCCGCAATGTGCGCTGGCCGGTCATCGTCGGCCTGGTGATGGCCTCCGGCGGCCTCTACGCCCAGGTCCTGCTGACCGCGACGCCGATGCCGCCGAGCAAGGCACCGGCGCCCGCGACCGCCGGAGGCACCGGCACCGCGGTCCGCACCGTCGGCACCGCCACCCGCGCCACCGACGTCAGAACCGACCGGCCCTGACGCCCCGCTCCCTGATCTGATCATCCGCTTCCGCCAGGAGAGGTGAGCATGCTGATCGGACCATCACCGCGCCCCGCGCCCGGCCCCGCCCGGGCCGCGGTGCGGGGCGCGGACCCGGCCACCCGTGAGTCGCCCGGCCGCCCCCGGCACCGGCAGCTCCACCGCACCCTGTACGCGTGGACGGCGGCGGAGCCGAACCCGGCCGCGCCGGCCAGGCGGCGGCTGCGCGCGGCGCTCGCCGCGCTGCGCGTCCCGGCGGAGGCGGCCGACGACGCCGTGCTGATGGCCAGTGAGCTGGTCGCCAACGTCCACCGGCACACCCCGGGGGCCGGGCGGCTGCACCTGGTGGTGACCGCCACGACGGTCCGGGTGGAGGTCCACGACGGCGACCCGCACCTGCCGGGGCCCTGGCACAGCGACCTCGACGGCCGCTTACCCCCGCTCACCAAGACGCGCGCCGGGACCCGAGAGGAGGCCTGCGCCGAGAGCGGCCGGGGCCTGCGGATCGTGCACGCGCTCTCCGGTGGCCGCTGGGGCTCGCGCCGCACGGCCTACGGAAAGCAGGTCTGGTTCGCCCTGCCCCGCCCGTTCGCCCTGCCTCGCCCGGCTTCCCCCGCTCCCCCGGCTTCGCACCGCGAATAACCCGGGGATTGCCGAGGCGGGCAGCCGGAATACCCGGGCGGCGGGCCGTCTCGCGGATATCCGACCGGCGTGATCGTAGCAGCGATCCGGCGCCGGAATCGTTTCTCACAGCTGGCACACATGAACACCTAAGATTCCGCTTAAGTTCCCTCCCAGGTGAGCGGATTGCCACGGAAACCGCAGGCCGGAAGTGCTCTCGGGCCGGTCGGGAATTCGGCTACGGTGTGCGCCATGACGTCCGTCCTCGTCGTAGAAGACGACCCCACGATCCGCGCCTCGCTGATCGACGTGCTGACCAGCCACCAACTCCTGGTGCGCAGTTCTCCCGACGGTTTCGGCGCGCTGCGCGAGATCACCCGGTGGCAGCCGGACGCGGTCGTGCTCGACCTGGGGCTGCCCGACATCGACGGTGCCGATGCGCTGCGGATGATCCGCGGTCTCTCCCAGGTCCCGGTGCTGGTGGCCACCGCCCGCGACGACGACGCGGAGATCATCAAGCTGCTCAACGCGGGCGCCGACGACTACCTGGTGAAACCTTTCTCCGGTGGCCAGCTGGTCGCCCGGCTCACCGCGGTGCTGCGGCGGTGCGCGGCGCCCGGCGGCCTGCTCGACGCGGGTGACCCGACCGCTCCCGGGGACCGTTCCGGCACGACCCAGGGGCCGCTGGTCGTCGGCGAGTTGCGGATCGACGCGCTGGCGCGCACGGTCCACCTGGCCGGCCGCGAGGTCGGCCTGACCCGCCGCGAGTTCGACCTGCTGGCGTTCCTGGCCCGCAACGCCGGCCGAGTCGTCTCCCGCCGCAAGATCCTGGCCGAGGTGTGGCGCCAGCCGTACGTGGACGAGCAGACCGTCGACGTCCACCTGTCCTGCCTGCGCCGCAAGCTGGGCGAACGCGCCTCGCGGCCACGGTACCTGCACACCGTCCGGGGCGTGGGCGTGAAACTGGTGTCCCCCCTGTGAGGGCCACGCTCGCCACCGTCACCCTGGTGGTGACCTCGATGGTCGCCCTGTCCTTCCTGGTCCCGCTCGCACTGCTGCTGCGCACCCAGGTGCGCACCCAGGCCACCCTCGCCGCCGAGCAGCGGGCGGTGGCGGTGGTGCCCGCGCTGGCGCTCTCGCTCCAACCGGCCGACCTGGCCCGCACGGTGGCCGAGCTGGACAGCGCGGGCCGGCTCTGCGTGCACCTGCCCGGCGGGCAGGCGGTCGGGGCCGCGCACGCCGCGCCGCCGCTGCTCGCCGAGGTCGTGCGCAGCCGAAGTGCGCTGGCCCGGGCCGTTCCCGGCGGCTGGGACTACCTGCAGCCCGTGCTGATGGACCGTGACCAGGTGGCGGTGGTGGAGGAGTTCGTCCCGCAGGCCGAGCTGAACCGCGGGGTGGCCCGGGCCTGGGCGGTGATGGCGGTGCTGGCGGTGGCCCTGGTGGCCGGGTCGGTGCTGCTGGCCGACCGGCTGGGGGCCCGGGTGGTGCGGGCCTCGCGCCGCCTGTCGGCGGCCTCGACGGCGCTGGGCGGCGGCGATCTGGCGGTCCGGGTGGAGCCGACCGGGCCGCCCGAACTCCGAGCGGCCGGGCAGGCGTTCAACACCATGGCCGACCGGGTGGCGCAACTGCTGGCCACCGAGCGCGAACTGGTCGCCGACCTGTCGCACCGGCTGCGCACCCCGCTGACCGCGCTGTCGCTGGCGGCCGAGCGGATCGGGCCGGTGCCGGGCGCGCCCCGGCTGAGCTCGGCCATCCACCACCTGGAGTCCGAGCTGGACGAGATCATCGTCGCGGCCCGAACCCCGCTGGCCACCCGGCCGTTGGGGGTGGACCGGGGCGCTGCCCCGCGCGGCGCCGCGCCGGCTCGCCCGGAGCAGCGCGCCGGCGAGACCTGCCAGGTGGCCGAACTGGCCCGGCACCGGGTCGGCTTCTGGTCGGTGCTGGCCGAACAGCAGGGCCGCACCTGCAGTTTCGAGGCGACCGACGAGCCGACGCCGGTGCGCCTGCCGGACGACCACCTGGCCGCCGCGGTGGACGCCCTGGTGGGCAACGTCTTCCGGCACACCCCCGAGGGGACCGGCTTCGCGGTGAGCGTCCACCGCACCGCGCAGAGCGTCCTGCTGGTGGTCGAGGACGGCGGTGGCGGCATCGAGGACCCGGACAGCGCGCTCTCCCGCGGAGTGAGCAACGGGGGCTCCACCGGACTGGGCCTGGACATCGCACTCAGTGCGGCGCAGTCCACCCGCGGGCAGTTGCGCATCCAGCGCAGCGAGTTGGGCGGCGCCCGGGTGGAGGTGGCGCTCGGCCTGGCCGCCGACTCGCGGCGGACCCTGGGCCGGGCCTGGCGCCATCGGCGGCGAAGAGCCGCGGAGTCCACCGGCCGGTGAATTCCGTCCGACAGCCGCCGCCTTTTCCCCGCAGTTCTTCTGATGGACCGTTCGGCAATCGATAGTGACAAAAAGTCTCACAACTCGAATATTCATCGGTCCCCGACCAGCGGAAACTTGACTTGGGAAGACCCCTGCGGCCACCATCCTGCTACCAGCGGGTAGGAACCGATCACCAGCGGCCCGGATCCGGGCCCGACAACGCAGTGCGGGCAGTCGGCGGCTGCCCGACCGGCACGACCGGTCGAGGAATTGCGGTCCGGCACGGAACTCCCGCGTCCGGCGCCGTCATTCGTCGACCGGCCCGGTGCCGTGCGTGTTCCCGCGCTGGGCACCGCCCGTTCGACTGCGTACCTCCCCAGGGATTGCGCGGAGGAGATGAGATGCCAGATCCGGTGACCGCCGCGACCACGGATGCCGAACTCGCGCGCCGCATCCGGGCCGGTGACGGTCCGGGCCACCCGGCTGCCGACGAGCTCGCCCGCCGTCACCGGCCCGCCGTGGTCGCCTACGCGCGACTGTGCTGCGCGCAGGACGAGAGCGCGCAGGAGCTCGCCGACGAGGCCATCGCGCGGACCCTGGCGGCCGTCCGGACCCGCACCGGGCCAGGCCGCGGCTGGCGCCCGTGGCTGCTCACCGAGGTGCGGCGCACCGCCACCATCTGGGCCGACACCGCGCGCCGTGCCGAGTTGTCCGCCGAGTTCACCACCTGGCTGGACGCCCTGCCCCGGCCGGCCACCGGCCGGGGCTGGTCCGCGGTCCGGGCGTCGGTCGCCGCCGAGTCGGCCTCGACCCTGCTGCAGGCCTTCCTGAGCCTGCCGCCCTCGCGCCAGAGCGACCTGTGGCACCACCTGGAGCAGCCGTCGGCCGACGGCACCCTGCTTGAGCCCCCGACCCCGCCCGCCATCCCCGACACGGTGACCCGGCAGAGCCTGCACGACGCCTACCTGCAGGCCTACCTCCCGCGCGCACCCCGCCGCTCCTGCCGCCACCTGCTGAGCGCGCTCGGCAGGACCGTCCGGCGCGGCCCCACCCAGGAGGCCCGGGAGCTCGACCGCCACCTCGCCCGCTGCGCCGCCTGCCGGCACGCCCACGCGGACCTCACCGCCATCCACGCCTGGGAGCGGCCCGTGCTGCGGCGCGCCCTGCTGCTGTGGACCGGCGAGGCGGCCGCGCCCCCGGCCGCGCCCGCGCCCTCCGTCTTCTCCCGGGCCCGCCGGCCGCACGGCGGCGAGCCGCGGCTGGACGGGCGGCGGCTGCTGGTGTTCACCGTCGTGGTGGGCGCCGGGGGGCTGGCGGCCCTGGTGGTGGCGGGGGTGATCGTGACGGCCGTGGACGCGGCCGGCACGCACGCGCCACTGGCCGGCAGCATCCTGATACCGGCCTCGCTCACGCCCTCGCCGACGCCCGGCGGCGGGTCCGCGAGCCCGCCGCCCGCCACCGCCACGCCCTCGCCCCAGGTCAGCGCCCCGGTCTCGGCCTCCGCGTCCCCGTCGGTGTCGCTCAGCCCCTCCCCCAGCCCCTCGGCCGCCAGCGCGGCGCCCTCGCCGAGCGCCTCCCCCAGCCCGTCCCCGAGCCCCTCGCCGTCCGCCGACGCGGTCGGCTTCCGCCTGGTCAACAGCAGCTCCGGGCTCTGCGTGGGCCTCACCGGCGACGGGCTGCTCGCGGTGCAGCTCCAGCAGTGCACCGGCGACGCGTCGCAGAGCTGGCAGCAGCTGACGGCCGATCAGGGCACCTTCCAGTTGCGCAACACCGGCACCGGCCAGTGCCTGGACGGCACCACCGACGGCGGGGACACCGTCACCGTCACCCTGCAGGCCTGCCGCTCCGACCCCGGCCGCAGCGAACAGCTGTGGCGGTTCACCTCGGACGCGGCGCCCGGCTCGTTCCGCCTCTGGTTCCTGCCCGCGGTGCCGGCCAGCGCCTACCCCGCCCATCTGCTCGGCCCGCAGAACTGGGCCCCGGGCGACCTGCCGAGGATCGGCTCCCCGCTGGTCCAGCTGCCCGACTACTACCACTCCGCGAGCTTCGACTTCACCATGGGCTGAGCCACCGGCTGAGCCATCGGCTGAGCCACCGGTCGGGCCACCGGTCGGGCCACCGGTCGGGCCACGGGCCGAGCCGGTGGCCGGGCAGCGGCGCAGGCCGCTCTCACATGGTGGTGAACGCACCGCCGACGTAGCCGAACTCCGGATCGTCCGACGTGAGTTCACCGTGCTCGGCGAGCAGCTTCGCGGCGTACGGCTCGGCGTCGTCCTGCGGCTCGTAGCCGAGCAGCCGCCGCCCCGGCTCCAGGTCCCACCAGCGACGGGTGTTGGCGGAGATGCCGAACACCACGTGGTGGCCGGAGAGTTCGGCACCGATCGCGGCATGGACCAGGCGGCCGCAGTCGGCGGGGCTGAGCCAGGTGGCGAGCATGCGCACCGTGCGCGGCTCGGCGAAGCACGAGCCGATCCGCAGCGAGACGGTCGAGATCCCGTGCTTGTCGGCGTAGAGCGCGGCCAGGTCCTCGCCGAAGCACTTGGACAGGCCGTAGTAGGTGTCCGGCCGGTGCGGGACGTCGGCCCCGACGAGGCTGCCGTCGGCCGGACGTCCGGTGTAGCCGACCGCGTGGTTGCTGCTCGCGTAGACCACGCGGCGCACTCCGGCGGCCCGCGCGGCCTCGTACACGCGGTAGGTGCCCTCGATGTTGGCGGTCAGCACGTCCGGGAACGGCGCCTCCGACGCGATGCCGGCCAGGTGCACCACGGCGTCGACACCGGCCATGGCGGCGGCCAGTGCCTCGGTGTCGGCGAGGTCGGCCACGACGGCCGCGGGCTCGCCCGGGATCGGTGCCTTGTCGAAGAGCCGCAGCGCGTACCCGTAGCCGGGCAGGCTCGCGCGCAGGAAGGTACCGACCCCGCCGGCCGCCCCGGTGAGCAGCACGGTGCGACGGGCACCCAGGACATCAGTCATGCGGACCTGCCTTCACGGTCACGGGTCGGACGGGCAGGTGCCCGGCCCTGGAGTGAACGCTGCCCCACCGCCGGGTGGGTCATGCGCCGGGTCATGCACCGCCCTGCCCGCCGTCCGCGAGTCCCCCGTCGTCCAGCACCTCGGACACGCCCAGCCGGGGCGTGTGCGCACCCTCGGGCCCGTAGCCGAGGCGCAGCAGCATGTGCACGACTCCCGGTCCGCGCTCGGGATCGCGCGCCTCCCAGCGCAGCGCCGACCACTCCAGCGCCTGGTGCAGCATCGTGGCGCGCACCCCGTGCACGGTGGCGTGCAGCAGCACGGCCTCCAGCGCCAGCCCGGCCCGCAGCCAGTCCTGCGGGTGGTCGCCGCGGGTGGCGAGCACCGCCAGGCACGGGTCGGTCTCGAACTCGGCGGGCGCCCGGTGCTCGGCGAGGCGCAGCCCGGCGTAGTCGCGCATCGGGATGCGGCCGGCTGCATCCTGCGGGCCCAGCGCCTCGGGCGGGATGCCGTAGGGGGCCGCGCCCGGGCCCCGGATCCAGGAGCGGCTCTCGGCGCTGCGAGCCGGGTCGGTGACGCTGCGGCGCTCGGCCTCGGCGGTCAGCTCCAGCAGCCGGCGGCGCTCGCCGCTGTCGGGGAAGTACAGCCAGGCGTCCTCCGCCCGGGCGGCCTCGGCCAGCTCGGTCAGCACGGCCGTCGGCACGGCCTGGTCGGTGAAGGGCTCGCGCTGCGAGTGGCGCTGCCCGATCGCCTCCCGCAGCCTCGCGGGCACCGCGGGGGCGGCCCCGGCGGGCTGCGCCAGCACGACCGCGGCCAGCAGGTCGGGGTCGCCGGGGTCGGGCAGCAGCGTCACCTCCGGCGCCCAGCCCAGGTCCTGTGCGGCGAGGCGCAGGTTGAGGACGGCGGCGCCGACCGAGATGTACAGCGCGCGGCCTTCCGGGTCGATGGCGGGCAGCGCGCGCTCGGGGGCCGCGCGGACCTCCAGGGTGGCGGTCCGCGGCACCAGCGTGAAGTGCCAGGGCTGGCTGTTGTGGATGGACGGAGCGGCCACGGCAGCGGAGATCAGTTTCTCCAGGGTGGCGGCGTCAAGGACCGCGGCGATCATGGCGGGCCTCCCGGGCCGGTGGGCGGGGCGGATGCCTCCATAGCCATGGTCCACCCCCGGCCCCGACCGGGCCTGGGCTGGGCATCACCACCGCATCACCGCCACCGCGTCACTGCCACCGCATCACCAGCGCCGCATCACCGCCGGCCGGACCCGTCCGAGGGTCCGGCCGGCTGCGCTCCGCTCGCCGACGGCCCCGGATCAGTCGGAGAAGTCCTGGGTCATCCACACCGTCCCCGAGGAGTCGCGCAGCAGTTCGATCCCGATGTGCTTGAACGCCGGGTTGAGGATGTTGCGGCGGTGGCCGTCGTTCGGCGGCTGCTCGGCGAGCATGCTGTTGGTCAGTCCGACGGCCATGTCGGCTATCGCGGCCGTGGTGTCGGCCACCGGGCCACCGTCGCCGATGTTCTCACCGGCCGTCCCCCACTGGACGCCGGCGGCGTTCTCGCGGTCGCCGAAGGCGGGCTCACCCGGGCACTGGTGCTCCAGCCCGCACCCCCCGGCCATGGTGTGGTTGTGGGCGTTCGCGCTGGTCTGCAGGCCCGCGAGCATCTGCAGCGGCGCGACGCCCTGGGCGGCCCGCGCCTGGTTGATGACGGCCAGCACCTGGTTGGCCGCTGCGTTCAGGTCGGCACCGGCGGCGTCGGTCGCGGTGATGCCGTTCGGCGCCGCGGCGGTGGGGGCGGCGGTGCTGGGGCTCGGCGCGGTGGTGCGGCTCGGCGCGGCGGCCGGGCTCGGCGCGAGGAGGGGGACGGTGCTCGGCACCGCCGGGGCCTGTGGGGCGGCGCTGGTCCGTGCGCCGGCGGGGGTGGGCGCGCTCGACGGTGCTCCGACGGTCGGCGAGGCGACCGGCGTGGTGCTGATGCCGGCCCCGGGCAGCCGGGTCGGTCCGGGGCTCGACGCGCTCGGGGCCGTGGTGGCGCTCGGGGCGGCCGAGGCGGTCGGGGCGGCCGAGGGCGCGGCCGGCGAACCGGACGCGGTCTCCGTCAGGGCGTCGGGCGCGGCCGGCGGCTCCGGATCCGCGAGCGTCCTGCCGTTCTGCGGGCCGGTCGACAACGCGTTGCCGCCGATCACCACCGTCGTCGCCGTTGCCGCCAGGGCGACCGCGGCGAGCAGGGGTTTGGCGCCGGGTAGCGCCCGCCTGGCCCGGTGCCGGCCGTTGCCGTTGTCGTTGCTCTTGCCCTTGCCGCCTCGGCGGTGGGACCCACCACCGGCGCGGCGGGCCGGCGCACCCGCGTCCTGCCGGTTCGCCGGTCGGTCGCCGTCCCAGTCCCAGGGCTGCACGGCCGGGTCGGTGTCGGTGGCGTAGCTGGTCATCTGCTCTCCTGCTGTCGAGGGCCTTCCGTGACAGGAGACCCGCGGGAGGGCGACGGATAACGGAAAACCTGGAACGGACTTTCGATCCCGGTCCTGCGCTACCGGATCCTAGACAGCCTGAAACGCACGAATGCCGCATACCGGGCTTCCATAAGGAGCCTTAAGGAAGCGCTCACCCAGGCTTTCGCCGACCCGGACCGCAGACCGAGGGACGCGCCGACCCGCGCCCCTCCTCACCCCTGCGCGGCCAGCGCCCCCGCCACGCTGGGGTGGACCGGGAAGACGTCGGCCGCACCGGTCATCTCGAAGAGCCTGGCCACCTGGGCACCGAGCGCGCACAGCTCCAGGCGCCGGTCCGCGGCGAGCGCCTCCTGCCGGGCCCGCAGCAGCACGTTGAGCCCGGTGGAGTCGCAGAACACCACGCCCGCGAAGTCGATCAGGATCCGGGACGGCCCCTCCCGGACACAGCCGTCCAGCGCCTCGCGCAGCACCTGCGCACTGTCGTGCTCCAGCTCGCCCGTCAGCACGAGGACCCGGCTGCCGGCGCGCGCCTCGAGGGCCACGGTCAGCCGGTCCCCACCGTCGTCGTCAGTCACCGCCGGCCTCCGTGTCATCGAGTCGCGCCCGGTCGCCGGGAGGCCCGGCGGCCGGGCGGCGTACCGGGGCATCGCCTGGATCGGCGCGGCGGCGCCGCTGTCGGGTTCCGGCATCGGTCGCCCCCGCTTCTTTTTCACTCTGACACAGCGCGTCGGCGGATGCGGCTCCTGCCGGCGGCGCCGTGGTGTTTGCGCGGCAGGTCGACGGGCAGGCGCGGCGGCGGAGCGGGCGGCTGCCCGTGGACCGGACAGGTCGGAGCGAGTTCCATGCGGGACGGACCGGTGGCGAGGCGGGGCGGCGGCGCCTCGCGGCCACCTGGGGCGGACCGGCGGCTCGGCCTCGGCGACGCGCAGCCCGGGACGGTGCGCCGCTGCCGAGCCTTCGCCTGGGAGGCGCTGGTCGCGTGGGGCTGGTTGCCGGCCTTCGACGAGGACGGGCAGGCGGCGGCCGATGACGTGCTGCTGGTGGTCTCCGAGCTGGTCGCCAACGCCTGCCTGCACACGGTCGGCCCCACCGAGCTCGCCCTGTCCCGCCGGCCGGGCGGAGAGGTGCGGATCGAGGTCGCCGACCCCAGCTCGCGCCGCCCGGTGCCCCGGCTCACCGGACGCACGGGCCGGCCGGGCGGACACGGCCTGCGCATCGTCGGCGTGGTGGCCCAGCACTGGGGCAGCCTGCCGACCACGGCGGGCAAGCGGGTGTGGGCCGAGATCGCGGCCCCCGGCCCGCGGCAGCCGGAACCAGGCGGACCGGCCCGCGGGCAGTGACGCACAGCGGGTGAACCGACCTCCGGTCGCCGAGCGTCCTCCTCGTCGACGACAGTGGGCGGAGCGGTTCGGGGGGCGACCATGACGTGGCAGATCGGTGAGGTGATCGACGGCCGGTACGAGGTCGTCGCCGTGCACGAGTCCGGCGGGATGGGGCTGGTGCACCGGGTCCGGCACCTGCTCTGGGGATCGGACCTGGCGGTGAAGTCGCCCCGCCCCGAACTCCTGCGCTCCGCGCGGGACCGGGAGCAGTTCACCGCCGAGGCGCAGACCTGGGTGTCGCTGGGCCTGCACCCGCACGTGTGCGGCTGCCACTACGTGCGCGAGATCGACGGGGTCCCCCGGGTGTTCGCCGAGTACCTCGACGGCGGCAGCCTGCGCGAGCACATCCGCGACCGGCGCTTGTACCGGGGCACCCCGCAGCAGGCGCAGGCACGCATCCTGGACCTGGCGATCCAGCTCGCCCGGGGACTGCAGCACGCCCACGAGCAGGGCCTGGTGCACCAGGACGTGAAGCCGGCCAACGTGCTGCTCGACCGGCAGGGGACGGCGAAGATCACCGACTTCGGCCTGGCCCGGGCCCGGCCGCTCGCCCCGGACGGCTTCGGCAGCTCGGGCGGGCCCGGCGCCAGCCTGCCGGTGACCTCCGGCGGAATGACGCCGGCCTACGCCTCGCCGGAGCAGTTCGCGGGTGCTGGACTGGGCCGGCGCACCGACCTCTACAGCTTCGCCGTCTCGGTGCTGGAGATGTTCACCGGCGAGGTGAGCTGGTACGTCGGCCCCGTCGCGGGCGCGGCGCTGGAGCTGTACCGCAGCCGCCCGCGCCCCGAGGGGCTGCCGGCCATGCCCCCCGGTCTGGCCGACCTGCTGGCGCGCTGCCTGGACCACGAGCCGGCCCGGCGCCCGCGCTCCGCGGCCGAGGTGGCGGCCGAACTGGCCCTGGAATACGAGCGGGTGACGGGCGACCGGTACCCCCGGCCCGCCCCGGTCGCCGCCGACCTGCGCGCCGACGAGCTCAACAACCGGGCGCTGTCGCTGCTGGACCTCGGGCGGTCCGCCGAAGCCGAGCAGGCCTTCGCCGCCGCGCTGGCGGCCGACCCGCGCCACCTGAACGCCACCTACAACCGGGGCCTGTTCCGGTGGCGGCGCGGTGAGATCACCGACGACGACCTGCTCACCGACCTGGACGCGCTGCGGGCCGGCACCGGCGACCCCTGGCAGGCCCGGTACCTGCTCTGCCAGGTCCACATGGAGCGCGGCGATCGCGACGGCGCCCGTTCACTGCTCGACGGCATCGAGGCCGAGCGCCCCGGCGAGCCGGAGATCCGGGCGGCCCGCGAGGCGCTCCGCTCGGGTGAAGCACCGGACAACCGCGCCCTGGACGTGCGCACCGTCGGCTGGGATTCGCCCTCCACGCTCCGGCTGGAGATCCGGCTGACCCCCGACGACCGGTACGCGGTGACCGCGTACAGCGGCCCCGGCAGCCCGGGTGAGGCCGTCCGGCTCTGGGACCTGCGGACCGGCCGCATGCTGCGCAGCCTGGAGGGCCTCGGCTCGTGGGTGAACAGCCTCGACATCAGCGCGGACGGACGCTTCGCGGTCTCGGTCGGCCCCGACAACGACGTCCGGTTCTGGGACCTGACCACCGGCCAGTGCCTGCGGAGCTTCACGCCGCCGGGCACCCAGCGGTTCCACCACGTGCAATCGCTGCGGCTGGACCCCGGCGCGCGGACGGCGGCGGCGATCGTCGAAGGCCGGCTCTGCGTCTGGGAGTTCCCCAGCGGGAGACCCAGGTGGCAGCTCGGCCCGGCCCCGGACCACCGCTCCGGCGACTTCCGCCTGCTCGAACTGAGCGCGGACGGCGGCCTGGCGCTGGTCAGCAACCGTGAGCGCGGCACCACGCAGCTGTGGGACCTGCACCGCGGTCGCCTCCGGCTCGACCTGCCGGTCGAGGGCTACCCGACCGCGATCTGGCTGAGCCCGGACGGACGCACCGCCGCCACCGCCACCACCGGGCTGACGATCCAGCTGTGGGACCTGCGCGAGGGCCGGTGCGTCCGCACGGTCACCGCGCCTGTCGCCGCGGTCAGGTCACTGTCGCTCAGCGGCGAGGGGCGGTACGCGGTCACG
The DNA here is from genome assembly GCF_036226465.1 of Kitasatospora sp. NBC_01250. Taxonomy (NCBI): domain Bacteria; kingdom Bacillati; phylum Actinomycetota; class Actinomycetes; order Kitasatosporales; family Streptomycetaceae; genus Kitasatospora; species Kitasatospora sp. NBC_01250. Next base: position 756,047 of record NZ_CP108476.1, read on the forward strand.
GGCGGCGAGGACGGCACCGTTCGCCTGTGGGACCTCGCGCTCCACCGCTGCCTGCGGACCTTCCAGGGGCACGGGAAGCAGGTCGCGGCCGTCCACATCGCTGCCGACGCCCGCACGGCGCTGTCCGCGGGCGAGGACGACACGGCCCGCTGGTGGCAGCTGACCCCCGCCCTGCGCCACCGCGCCCCGATGCAGGTCAGCCGCCCGCGCCGGCACGCCGAACTGGACCGGCACGACGGCGAGGTGCGGGCCCTGCTGGCCCAGGCGCAGCAGGCGAGCGCCGAACGCCGCTACGGCGCCGCGCTCGACCTGCTCACCCGGGCCCGGATCGTCCCCGGCTTCGAACGGGCGCCGGCGGTGCTCGCCGCCTGGCGGGAGCTGGGCCGCGCCACGCCCCGTGTCGGTCTGCGGGGCGCCTGGCAGGTGCGCGTGCTCGCCGGGCAGAGCGCCCCGCACGTGTACTCGGTGGCAATCTCCGCGGACGGCGGGCTCGGGGTGTCCGGCAGCGGCGCCGGCCCGGTGCGGCTGTGGGACCTCACCGCCGGCACCCGTCTGCCGGATCTGCCCATGAGCCTGGTGAACGCCGTCGCCCTGAGCGCCGACGGCCGGCGGGCGATCGCCGGCGGCGGTGGCAGCTTCCAGGTCTGGGAGGTGGCCGGCGGTCGGCAGCTGAGCTGGACCGACACCTTCGGGCGTGACCCCAGGTCGAGCACCGGCGCGTCCGGCTCCCCGGCGTCGGTGAGCTACAGCGCCGACGGCCGGCTCGCCCTGGCCGTCAGCCGCGACCACGCGCTGCGCCTGTGGAACCTGGACAGCGGCCGTTGCCTGCGGGTGCTGACCGGGCACCCCGCACACCCGAGGTCGGTCCAGCTCAGCCCCGACGGAAAGCGGGCCGTCTGCGGCGGGAGCGGTGGCGAGATCCTGCTCTGGCGACGGACCGACGCCGAGCCGCTGCGCCTGACCCACCCGGTGGTCGGCCCGGTCGGCACGGTGGGCTCGGTCTGCCTGAGCGCCGACGGCCGGTACCTGCTCTCCAGCGGGCGGTACGGGGACCGCACGCTGCGCCTGTGGGACGCCGCCACCGGGGAGTTCCTGCGGGCGTTCGAGGAGCAGCCCGCCGAGTCGATGGTCGTCCGCCTCACCGCCGACGGCAGCTTCGCGGTCTCCGGCGGCCACGACAACGCCGTCCGGATCTGGGACACCCGCACCGGCCGCTGCCTGCAGGTCCTCGAAGGCCACGGCCGCGAGGTGTGGAGCCTGGCGCTGACCCCGGACGCGCGGTTCGTGCTGTCCGGCAGCGCCGATGGCACGATGCGTCTGTGGGAGCTCGACTGGGAACTCTCCGCCACCTCCTGACCCTGCGTCATCTCCACCGAACCAGCACCGAGGAGCCCCGTGATCCTGCACACCCGCACCACGCCCGCCGAGCGCCGCCGGGCGCTGCGTGAACGCCTGGCCACCGGGCGCCTGTTGGCGATGCCCGGTGCCATCAACCCGTTGTCGGCCCGGCTCATCCAGGACACCGGTTTCGAGGCCGCCTACCTCTCCGGCGCCGCCATGGCCGCCGATCTGGGCCTGCCCGACATCGGCCTGACCACCGCCACCGAGGTCGCCGCCCGTGCCCAGCAGACCACCCGGGCCACCGACCTGCCCGTCCTCATCGACGCCGACACCGGCTTCGGCGAGCCGATGAACGCCGCCCGCACCGTCCAACTCATGGAGGACGCCGGCCTGGCCGGGCTGCACCTGGAGGACCAGGTCAACCCCAAGCGCTGCGGCCACCTCGACGGCAAGGCGGTCGTCCCCCGCGAAGAGATGACCCGCCGCCTGCGCGCCGCCGTCGAGGCCCGCCGCGACCCCGACTTCCTGCTGATGGCCCGCACCGACGCCCGCGCGGTCGAGGGCCTGCCCGCCGCCATCGACCGCGCCAAGGCCTACGTCGACGCCGGCGCCGATGCCGTCTTCCCCGAAGCCCTCGCCGACGAGGCCGAGTTCGCCGCCTTCCGCAAAGCCGTCGACGTCCCGCTGCTCGCCAACATGACCGAGTTCGGCAAAGGCCCCCTGCTCGACGCCCGCACCCTGCAGGACCTCGGCTACGACATCGCCCTCTACCCGGTCACCCTGCTGCGCCTGGCCATGGGCGCCGTCGAGGACGGACTGCGCACCCTCGCCGCCGAAGGCACCCAGGCCTCCCTGCTGCCCCGCATGCAGACCCGATCCCGCCTCTACGACCTCCTCGGCTACCAGGAGTACACCGCGTTCGACACCTCCGTCTTCGACTTCACCCTCCCGCCCGGCACCTGACACACCGCGGCCGGCGCCCGGGCTCCCGCCAGGGCCGTCTCAGGCCGGGGCGAAGGTCCGGCGCAGGTGCGCGGCGAGGAGCTGCGGGGTGGCGGGGCCCAAGCGTGCGCCGAGGTAGCCGTCGGGACGGACGACGAACGCCTCGCCCGCGCGCGGGGCGTAGCCGGCCCGGAACGCACCGGCGCCGTCCGCCGCGCGCGGCAGGCGCAGTCCCGCGGGCCGGGTGTCGGGCGCGTGGATCACGTAGCTGTCCAGCAGGCCGTGCGCCGCCCGGTCGGCCGCGGCGGCGCAGGCGTGCAGGAGTTCGGCGGAGGTGTCGGGCCCGGCGTACAGCAGCAGGGTGTGGCACGGGCCGCGCAGCAGGTCGAAGAGGCGGTGCGGATAGGCCGCGAGGTCGCGCAGCAGGCCGGCGCAGTCGGGCGCGCGGTCGCCCGGGGCCGGTCCGCCGGGGTGCTGCGCGCCCGCGGCGGCGGGCTCGGTCAGCGGACTGTCGGGGTAGCCGACCAGGAGCTGGGCCTCGCGCAGCAGCAGCGTGGCGCGGTCCTGCGGGTCGGACTCGATGCCCGCCCGGGCGTGCCGCACCGTCCGCCCGACGACCTCCTCGCCCACCGGGTGGCGCTCGGCGTGGTAGCTGTCGAGCAGGTCCTCGGCCGCGATGCCGCGCACGTCCAGGGCCAGCTTCCACGCCAGGTTGACGGCGTCCTGCACCCCGGTGTTCATCCCCTGGGCGCCGGTGGGCGGGTGGATGTGGGCGGCGTCCCCCGCCACGAACAGGCGCCCGGCGCGGTAGCGGTCGACCAGCCGGTGGCTGATCCGGAAGGTCGAGGACCAGCGCAGCGCCGAGGCGGTGGTGGGCTGCGGGGCGAGCCGGTCGAGGACGGCCTGGATGTGCCGCAGCTCCGGTTCGCGACCGCGCTCCAGACCGTGCACCACGCCGTCCCCGTCGTTCCCCGGGCCGTGGGCCAGTTCCGGCGGAACCATCATCGACATCCGGTACCGGCGCTCGCCCGGGAGCGGGATGCACACCAGCAGGTCGTCCACGGCGCCGTCGCCGTCGTGGTGGACGGCGCGCACGGTGTATCCGGTGGGCAGGTCCCAGTCCACCTCGACGTCCCCGAGCATGTACTGCTCGGGGAAGGCGTCGCCCTCGAAGCTCAGTGCGGCGGCGCGCCGGACCAGGCTGTGGGCGCCGTCGCAGCCCACCACGTGGCGGGCCCGGAGCTGCTCGGTACCCTGCGCGGTGCTCAGCTCGGCCCGGACCAGGTCGGCCTCCTGCGCGAGGGCCCGCAGCTCGGTACCGCGCTCCACCATGGTGCCGAACCGCGCCAGGTGCCGGGTCAGCAGCCACTCGGTCGTGTACTGGGGCAGCGCGGCGAAGCCGTACGGGACCTCCGGCGGCAGCACGAGGTCCAGCCGCGGGCCCGGGTGCCCGTCGGCGAACTGCAGCTGGCCGCGCAGCGGCAGCGCCTCGTCCAGCGCCTCGCGGACCAGCCCCATCGCGTCCCACAGCTCCAGGGTGCGGGGCTGCACACCGACCGCCTTGGCGAACCGCTGTGGCGCGGCCAGCCTGTCGACGATCCGGCATTCGACGCCGTGCCGCCGTAACTCCGCGGCCATGGTCAGTCCGACCGGTCCGGCCCCCACGACCAGGACATCGACATCGGTCATGATCCGGTCTCCTCGGCTGGGTCGCACTGCGCGCCTGGCAGGGCGGGCGGCCGGAGGGAGCGGCCGGGGACCACCGCTCCTTCCAGCCTCCCGCGCCCACCGCCACTGCGCACGTCCTCGTGCCGACGCCGGCGGTGGACCGGGCAGGCCTCTCACCTCAGGGCCCGGTCAGCGCGGGTGCACCTCCAGGAAGGCGCGGACCGCGGACTCCAGGGCGCCCTCGATCCAGGCGGGCTTGAGGCTGGTGTGCTCGCCGGCGAAGTGGACCCGGCCCTCGACGGTGCGCGAGGCGGGGTGCAGCTCGTGCAGCTGGCCGGGGGTGAAGATGACGGCCTCGCCCAGCGCGTAGCGGGCCCGGGCCCACGACTGCGTGGCGCCGACCCCGGTGAACTCGGTGCGGACCTTGGGCCCGTAGAGCTTCTCCATGTCGTTGAGGGCGAACGCGTACCGCTCGCCGGGGGTGAGCGAGTCCCAGCGCATGGCGTCGTCGGACCAGGTGTAGGCCGCCAGCACGACCCCGCCGCGCGAACCGGCCGGGGAGTGCGAGGGGAAGTAGGTGAAGCGGCTCGCGCTGTCCGAGACGCAGCCGCCGCCGGTGGCGCCGGTCGGCCCCTCCTCCCAGAAGCGGGTCTTGAACTCCAGCAGCACCTTGGTCGCCGAGTCGTAGTGCAACTCGTTGACGGCGCGGCGCTTCTGGTACGACATCAGCGGCTCGACCGAGCAGAACCGCAGGGCGCTGAACGGGACGGTGACGATCGCGTAGTCGCCCTCGAAGGTCTCCGTCGGCGTGGTCGGCGCACCGTCGCAGGACTCCTCGGTGCCGCTCTCGGCGGTGGTCTCGATCCGCACCCCGGCCGCGGTCTGCACCAGCCGGGTCATCCGGCGCCCCAGCCGCAGCTCGTTGCGCAGCCCGCTCGCCAGCGCCTCGGTCAGCACGTCGGTGCCGCCCTCCAGCTCCCAGTAGCGGTTGGTGGGGCTGATCACGGCGTGGTCGATCAGGGTGGGGATCAGCGAGTAGTGCAGCCGCGAGGTCATGTTCTCCAGCGTGCCGACGGCCTGGATCGTGGCGAGGTCCAGGCCGGCCTGCTCGACCAGGTAGCGGTGCGTGGAGTAGCCGTCGTAGCGCTGGAAGACGCGGGCCCAGCCGTCGAGTTGGTCGCCGATCGGGCCGTCGGGCACGGTGACGTCCGCGAACGCCTTGGTGACCGCGTCGGTGGTGGTGCTGTCGAGGGCGGTGCCGAAGGTGGCGTTGACCCTGCGGGGCGACTGCGCGTAGGAGGCGCGCGAGGTCTGGGTGCCGTTGACGGCGATCCCGGTGCGCAGGGTGGCGGCCGGCGGGCGGAACGAGCCGTCGTCCTGGCCGTTGCTCCAGGTCTCGCCGGTGAACGAGCGGTACACCACCGGTGGCACCGCTCCGGTGGGCTCGGCGCCCGGCGCCACGTCGGTGTTGTAGAAGAGCCGGCGCTTGAGGCCGAGCTTGTCGGCCAGCGCCAGGACCAGGGGGTGGAAGTCGGGCAGCCGCATCGCTCCGGCCTCGGCATGCAGGTTCGGGTCGGCGAAGATCCCGCGGAAGGTCTTGACCCGGCCGCCCACCCGGCTGCCGTTCGCCTCGATGACCACCACCTCGTGCCCGGCCTGCTTGAGCAGGTGGGCGGCCGTCATACCGGCCACGCCCGCGCCCACGATCAGCACCTTCTTGCGCGGTGCGCGGGGCGGCAGCTTCTCGTCGATCAGGATCCGCAGGTAGGAGAGCTTGAGGTCCTCCTGTTCGTCGTCGCTGACCAACAGCATCTTCCGGGCCAGATCCCGGCTCTGCGCCTCGTCGGCGCCGCCCCCGCTGCCGGCACCCGGCACGGGGGCGGCCGGGGTGGCGGCGGGCGCGGCGGCCGGGGCGGCGGCGGCGACCGCGCGGTGGGCGAGACCGGTCACACCGGCCATCGCGGCGACACCGGCCGCCGAACCGACCAGGGCGCGCCGGGAGACCCCGGTGCGCTCGTCGGCGGGCAACTGCTGTCCGTTGAAAGGCTGATCCACAGGAACTCCTGAGTCGGGGACACCAACACCCGACGCAACTCATTCGGCGGATCAAGGACACGAGAAGTCGAAGCCGTTCACCCGGACGTGCACAACCGATGCCGCTGTGTTTCGGGTCGTCAGTCCTCGGGCAACGCCCGCGGCCCGGCCTTCAGCCCGTCCAACGTGAGGTCGAGAAGACGTTCGGCCTGCTCCCGCTGCCCGGGCCCGGCGGAGGTGAGGGCGATGCCGGCGAGGGCGGCGAACATGTCGGTCGCACCGATGTCGGACCGGATCGCACCGGCCGCGATGGCGGCGTCCATCAGCGCGGCGAGGGCGCTCTGGATCAGCTCGTGGCTGTCGGCATAGGGGTTGCCGCCCGAGGCGACGACGGCCCGCAGGGCCTCGGCCATGCCGAGCTTGGCGGTGGCGTAGTCGATGAAGCGACGGGTCCACACCCGCAGGGCCTGGGCCGGCGGCATCGCCGCGAGGAGCTCGGGGACGGCGTCGCACAGCCGGGCCACCTCGTTGCGGTAGGCCGCCTCGATCAGGGCCTCCCGGGTCGGGAAGTTGCGGTAGAGGGTGCCGGTGCCCACGCCCGCCTCCCTGGCGATGCGTTCGAAGTGGGCGTCGAGGCCCTCCTCGGTGAACACCCGCACCGCGGCGGCCAGGATCTTCTCCCGGTTGCGCTGCGCGTCGGCCCGCAGCGGGCGTCCCGCGCCCGGGGTCATCGGCACGTCTGGGGTCATCGGTGGCCCTCTCCTCTTCGCTCCATTGCTAAGTGGAGGCGCCGCCAGTTAGCCTGGATGAAGTGGCGGCGCCTCCACTTTCACTCTAGGGCACGGCCTGGCCTGCCCCCACCCCCTCTGCAAAGGCTGTCGAGCATGTCCGAAGCGCGAATCGAAGGTATCGAAGGCATCGAAGGCAAGGTCGTGGCGATCACCGGCGCCAGTAGCGGCATCGGCGAGGCGACCGCACTGCTGCTGGCCGGGCGCGGCGCGAAGATCGTGCTCGGGGCGCGCCGCCCGGAGCGGCTCGAAGCCCTGGCCGCCCGCATCGAGCAGGCCGGCGGAACCGTCGCCTGGGCCCGCACGGACGTGACGCGACGCGAGGACCTCGCCGCCCTCGTCGAGCTGGCGCGCGAGCGCTACGGCAGGCTCGACGTCCTGGTCGGCAATGCCGGGGTCGGGCTGATCTCCCGCCTGGACGACCTGCGGGTCGAGGACTGGGAGGAGATGGTCGACGTCAACCTCAAGGGGGTCCTGTACGGGATCGCCGCGGCCCTGCCGGTCTTCCGCGAGCAGGGCTTCGGGCACTTCGTCAACACCGTCTCCACGGCCGGCCTGCGCGTCGTGCCGCTGCAGTCCGTGTACGCCGCCACGAAGAACGCCGTGCGCACCCTCTCCGAGGGCCTGCGCCAGGAGGCCGGCGACAGCCTGCGGGTGACGGTCGTGTCGCCCGGCGCCGTCCGGACGGACTTCGCGGAGCGGATGGACCCGGCGGTCAAGCCCGGGATCGACGAGCTGATGAAGATCGCGCTCCCGCCGGAGGCCGTGGCTCGGGCCATCGCCTTCGCCATCGAGCAGCCGGACGGGGTCGACGTCGGTGACATCGTGGTCCGCCCGACCGCCCAGGGCTGAGGCTTCACGCGCAGAGCGCGGGCTCCCGGTCCTCGGCCTCCACCGACGCCTCGCCCTCCCGCACCGGCTCCACATCCTGGCGCGGCTCAACGTCCCGCACCGGCACCACGCCCTGCACCGGCTGCGTGTCCTGCACCGGCTCCGCCTCGCGGGCGCCGGTGCGGGTCGCGCCGGCGCCCGCGATCACCACCAGGACCACGCCGACGGCCGGCGCCGCGCCGGGCACCTGACCGAGCACCAGCAGGCCCATCACCAGCGCGATCGCCGGCTCCAGGCTCATCAGGGTGCCGAAGGCGCCGGCGGAGAGGCGGCGCAGCGCGAGGAATTCGAGCGTGTAGGGCACCACGGTGCTCAGCACGGCCAGCCCCAGCATGACGAGCAGCAGCGGCCAGGTCAGCCGGCCGAACCCCGAGGGGGCGGCGACCAGCGTGGCGACCACACCGGCCACCGGCAGCGAGACCGCCAGCCCCTTGAGCCCCGTGACCTGGTCACCGACGCGCTGGGTCAGCAGGATGTAGGCACCCCAGCAGGCTGCCGCGCCGAGTGCGAAACCGAGCCCTGCCGGGTCGATCCCGCCCTGCCACGGCTCGGTCAGCAGGACGACGCCGAAGCCGGCCAGCACCGCCCAGTGCTTGCGTCCGCCGGAGCGCAGCAGGGAGACCGCGAGCGGGCCGAGGAACTCCAGCGCGCTCGCGGTGCCCAGCGGGATGCGCGCGGCGGCGAGCATGAAGAGCACCACCATGCCGGCGGTGACCAGGCCCAGCAGCACGCTCGCCAGCAGGTCCCGGCGGGCGAAGTCGCGCGGGCGCGGGCGTATCAGCAGCAGGACCAGCAGCCCGGCCCAGGCCAGTCGCAGTCCGGCCGTGCCCAGGGCGCCGAGCTGCGCGAAGAGCGGCACCGACAGGGCCAGCCCGAGCTGGACCGAGGACATCGACCCCATGGCCATCAGGGCTCCGCCCTGGGCGGTGTGCAGGCGCGGGCGGGCGGCAAGGGGACGGGCGGCGGTTTCCAGCGGGCTCATGGGCATCAGTAGATGACGTGCGTACTGTTTCCGTCCACATGCCGATCATGGACAATCCGTTCGGGAATCATGAACAATGGCCGGATGGACACACGGCGACTGCAGATCCTGGCGGAGTTGTCCCGGCTGGGCTCGATGCGCGCGGTCGCGGATGTGCTCGGCATCACCACCTCGACGGTCTCCCAGCAGGTCGCCACCCTGTCCCGGGACATGGGCACCGCGCTGATCGAGCCCGCCGGACGGCTGGTCCGCCTCACGCCGGCGGGCCGGCGGCTGGCCGAGCACGCGGTGACGATCCTCGCCGCGGTGGAGAGCGCGCACCGTGACCTCGGCCCGGGCGCCGAGCCCAACGGCACGCTGCGGGTCGCCGGCTTCGCCACCGCGATCCGCGGCTACCTGCTGCCCGTCGTGGTCGACCTCGCCGCGACCAGTCCCCAGGTCCACCTGCTGATCCGCGAACACGAACCCGCCGAGTCGCTGGAGCTGCTGGCCACCGACCAGGTGGACCTCGCGCTCACCTACGACTACAACCTCGCCCCGGCCGCCGAGGACCCCACCGTCAGCGCGACCCCGCTGTGGACCGCCCGGTGGGGGCTCGGCGTGCCGGCCGACGCCGAGCCCGGTGCAGGGAGCACGACGCTGGACGTCTTCGCCCGTTTCCGGACCCACGACTGGATCGTCAACTCCCGCAACACGGCGGACGAGAAGGTCATCCGCACGCTCGCCTCGATGGCGGGGTTCCACCCCCGGGTCACCCACCAGGCCGACAGCCTCGACCTGGTGCAGGAGATGATCGTGGCGGGCCTGGGCGTGGCGCTGCTACCGGTGGACTTCCCGACCCTGCCCGGCGTGCGGCTCGTCCCGCTGGCCGCCCCCGACGTCGAGCTGCGGGCCTACGCGGTGGCCCGGCACGGCCGCCTCGACTGGCCGCCGCTCGCCCTGGTGACCGGCCTGCTCAGCGCCGCCGCGCACCGGGCCCGCGTCAACTGTGATTGACGATCACGGAGATGCCCCAGCCGATCGCCGCGAGCACCACGGCGAAGCACAGCCCGGCCAGGGCGTAGCCCACCGGCCCGGCGGCGGACCGCCCCGCCGCCGCCCCGCCGGACGGGGCCGGCGGGCTGAGCAGGCGCAGGCCGATCGCGAACAGCGCCGGCAGTCCGGCCCCGGTGAGCAGGCCGACCACGACGATCTTCCACAGCGCGTTCAGGTTGATCCAGGAGTTCACGAGGCCGCCTCGTCGGTGGTGGGCGCCGGGACGACCGTGCCGGTCCATGCGGCGTTGACATTCTCCGGCGTGACCGCCGGGTGGCGCGAGGCCACGAAGAAGGCGATCGAGGCGAGCACCAGCACGATGAAGATCACCACGACGCCTGCGGTACCGCCGATCCCGTGCGCGGCCCAGTAGGCCACGGCACCGACCAGCGCCGCCGCCGGCAGGGTCAGCAGCCAGGCCATGACCATCCGGCGCGCGATGTGCCAGCGCACCTCCGCGCCCTTCTTGCCGACCCCGGCGCCCAGGATCGAGCCGGTCGCCACGTGGGTGGTGGAGAGCGAGTAGCCGAAGTCGGTGGAGGCGAGGATCACCGCCGCCGAGGCCGACTCGCTGGCCAGCCCCTGCGCCGGCTCGATCTCCACCAGCCCCTTGCCCAGCGCCCGGATGACCCGCCAGCCGCCGATGTACGTCCCCAGGGCGATCGCCACCGCGCAGGAGGCGATCACCCAGTCCGGCGACTTCGCACCGCTGTGCAGCGTCCCGTTGGCGATCAGCGCCAGCGTGATGATGCCCATCGTCTTCTGCGCGTCGTTGGTGCCGTGGGCCAGCGACACCATCGAGGCCGAGCCGACCTGCCCGATCCGGAAGCCGTGCGCGCGCGGACGCTCGGCCACCTGCCGGGTCAGGCGGTAGACCAGCCAGGTGCCGAGGGCGGCGATCGCGCCCGCGATGAAGGGCGACAGCGCGGCGGGCACGATCACCTTGGAGACCACGCCCTGCCACTTGACGGCCGACCCGCCCGCCGCCGCCATGGTCGCCCCGATGACGCCACCGATCAGCGCGTGCGAGGAACTGGACGGGATCCCGAGGAACCAGGTGGCCAGGTTCCACAGGATGGCGCCGGTCAGGCCCGCGAAGACCACCGTCAGCGTCACGACGTGACTGTTGACCAGGCCGCTGGCGATGGTCGCCGCCACCTCGGTCGACAGGAACGCCCCCGCCAGGTTCAGCACCGCCGAGACGGCGACCGCCACGCGCGGCGGCAGCGCGCCGGTGACGATCGAGGTCGCCATGGCGTTGCCGGTGTCATGGAATCCATTGGTGAAATCGAACCCCAGCGCGGTGAGAACCACCAGCGCCAGGACCGCATCGTTGCCGGTCACGCGGTCGAACCTAGCCTCTCGGCCCACGATGCCACCGGCCGCCGCGACCCGGCGCGCCGGACGGGCCGGGACCGCCATCCGATCGGACCACTGGCGGGCGTCGCCCGTCGGCGAGGCCTTGGAGGTGACGCCCGGCCAGGAGGCCCCAGGGCCTGTCCGGTCCTAGCCGACCAGGCGGCGGCGCCAGTCCAGCGGGGTGACGGTGATGGCACGGCCGGGGTCGCCGTCCCAGTCGGTGGGGAGGCCGGCGGCTTCGAGGGCGGCCACCACCTCCTGGCCGACGGCCGTGGTGGTCCGGGACGAGCCGTCGAAGCCGCCGTAGTGCAGCGTCAGTCCCTGGCCGGCCGCGGCGGCGTCCGTGCTCTGGGTGTGGAAGTAGACGAAGCCGCGGGCGTCGGGCTCGCTCTCGCCGCCGATCTCGGACTGGCCGCAGCTGTGGCAGCAGGTGAAGTTCTCGCGGGCGGTGATCCCGGCCTCCTCCAGGGCGTCGAACGCGCGGGTGAGCCGATCGGGGTCGGTCTCCGCCGGCCAGCCGGCCTGCTCCGCGAGGCGCTCCTGCCACATCCGCTCGACCAGCGCCTGCGCCTGCTCGGGCGACACGGGCCGGCGGTCCGCGGTGACCAGGTAGTCCTCGGCGAGCTCCGCCAGCTCCTCGCGGTCGGCGTAGCCGCCGACCAGCACCTCGCGGACGCGCTGCGCCAACTCCGCGCGCTCGTCCTCGTCGAGGTCCATCGCCTCTCCTGGTGGCAGCACCTCGCGGGCGGGACCGAGGTCCAGCGGCGACCACGCCGGACCGGTGTCCCAACCCGCCTGCTGGCGGGCCCAACCGCTGACCGCCGCGACCACGGCATCGGGGCCGTCGAGCGTCGCCTGGAGGTGCCGGTCGGCGGCGCCGTCGCGGTGCTCCAGCGTGTACGGCCCGCCGGACTCGTGCCAGACCTGGGCGAAGACGTCGGGCTGGTCCGGGTGCCGTCGCAGCACCAGGAACCGGTCACCCTCGTTGCCGATCCGCCGGACCAACCCGGCCAACTCCTCGGCGGACACCCGGACGTGCCGCTCGCCGTTCTCCGTCTCCACCACGATCTCAAGCATGCGCAGACTCTGGCACACTCCCCTGACAGCAGGCCGCCCGGCGTCCGTTGCGAACGGATGGACGGTGGGGAAAGCCCCATCCCGGGGACGGGGGCAGGCCGGGTGGGATCGTCGCTCCGCCGGCGCCAGGCTGAGAGGGTCCGATCAACCGTCAGTCCTCGGGCGGCCCCACTTGCTCTGCCTGGCGCCGCCGCCCGCTTGGGGGTCGTTGTGCAACACCGAACACTGCCCGCTCATCGCCGAATCCTCGTGCCGCTGGCCCTGGTCACCGCGCTCGCCGGTCCGCTCGCCCTCTGCACCACCGCCTCCGCGACGGCGGCCGGCCCGGCGCCGTCGTCCGCCTCCGCCGCCTGGCGGGTGCGGCTGGCCGAGCTGGTCCGCCAGGACGTGGCCGCCGGGGCTCCCGGTGTCGCCGTCCGGGTCGACGAGGGCGGCGGCCAGGTCCTCGACATCGCGCAGCAGGCACCCTGGTCACGGGCGGACCACCGGCTGGGCGCCGACGACGAGTTCAAGATGGGCTCCAACACCAAGACGATGGTCGCCACCGTCGTGCTGCAACTGGTCGCCGAGCGCCGGATCAGCCTCACGGATCCGGTCAGCAGGTGGCTGCCCGGTCTGATCCCGGACGGCGAGCAGATCACCGTGCGGATGCTGCTCGACCACACCAGCGGCCTGTTCAACTACGCCAACGACCCGGCCGTGCTGCGCAGTTTCACCGGCCAGGACACCCGCTCCTGGAGCCCCCGCCAGCTGATCGCCGCCGCGGTGCAGCACCCTGCACTGTTCGCCCCCGGCACCCGGTACTCCTACAGCAACACCAACTACGTCGCCCTCGGCCTGGTCGCCGAACAGGCCAGCGGCCAGGGCATCGCGGACCTGATCCGGCAACGCATCACCCAGCCGCTCCACCTGACGCACACCCACCTGGACACGGGAGGCGGCACCAGCACCCCGGGGTCGCCGAACCTGGCGCACGGCTACGAGCCGGACGCCGCCCACCTCGCCCCGGTCCTCCCGCCGGGCACGCCGCCCGGCTCGGCGTTCGCGGGTCCGGAGCGCCCCGACGGCTATGTGGACACCACCGCGACGGCACTCAGCACCGAGTGGGCGGCCGGCGGCATGGTCTCCACCGCCGGCGACTGGGCCCGCTTCGACCGGGCCCTGCTGAGCGGAAAGCTGCTACCGTCGGCGCAGTTGAAGGAGATGGAGACCACCGTCTCCGAAGGCCCGGACACCGCGAACCGCTACGGCCTGGGTCTTGAGCAGGTGGTCACCCCGTGCGGCACGGTCTGGGGCCACGACGGCCAGGTCCCCGGCTACTCCTCCGAGGAGTACACCGACCCCACCGGCCACCGCACCGTCTCCGTCTTCACCACCACCGTCTTCGGCATCGCCCAACCCCCGGCCGCAGCAGCCGACCACGCCGTGGTCGACGCGGCCGTCTGCGCGATGCTGCATGCCTGACAGCCGCCGCCGGGCGGTCGACGGGCACCGCGGGTCGCCTCACGCCGCGACTGCGAGTTCCTTGCGGGTCCGGTGGAGGAACTCGGCGACGCGGGGCTCGCGGCGCCAGGGGGCGAGGGCGGTGTGGAGGTGAGCGGTCCCCACGATCGCGAGGCGCATGCCGACCGAGCGGGTGAACACCCCGGGCGGCATGGCGGCGGCACATCGCGCTCCCCCAGGTCATCGACGCCCGCGGCACCCTCGACACCGACCGCTGGCGCGCGGGCGGCTGGACCGTCCACGCCCTCGGCCGCCCCTGACCGGCGGGCGGGGAGCGTGACAGTGGAGACGTGAACCGCCGTCGCTGCGGGGCCGGGCGCGTCAGGAACCCCCGGCCCCTCACCCTCCTACACCTGCGGCTGCTGCTGGGTGACGCAGTGGATGCCGCCGCCGCCCGCGCCGATGTAGTCGATGTCGAGCTGTTCGACGGTCCGGTCCGGGAAGAGGTCGGCCAGGGTGGACCTGGCCTCGGCGTCGGCGCGGGTGTCGCCGAACTGGGCGGAGATCACGGCGCCGTTGCAGAGGTAGTAGTTGGCGTAGGAGCCGACGAAGTCGGGGTTGGTGGAGCGGATGAGGTTGTAGTTCGGGCCCTGGATCTGGCTGACCGCCATCGGGTCCCCGTCGGCGTCGGTGGCGGCGGAGAGGATCTGGTCCTGCTGGCGCTCGTCGTTGGACCAGATGTCGGTGTCGCGCGGCTGCGGGATCTGGACGGCGGCCTGGCCGGCGCCGAGGAAGCGGGAGGTGGCGTCGACGTGGTCGTCGGTGATGTCCTGGCCCTTGATGCCGGGGAACCAGATCACCGTGGAGGCGCCGTAGGCCGCGCACATGGCGGCCTCGATCTGGGTCTGTGACAGGTCGGGGTTGCGGTTGGCGTTGATGATGCTGCTGCGGGTGGCCATCAGGGTGCCGGCGGCGTCGGTCTCGATGGCGCCGCCCTCGCAGACGAGCCCGGCGGCGGTGAAGGGGATGCCGAGGTAGGCGGCGATCCGCTGGGCGACCAGGGCGTCGTTCTGGTGCGGGTTCTGCTTGCCGCCCCAGCCGTTGAAGTTGAGGCCGACGGCGTCGAGTCCGCCGGCTCCGTCGGTGCGGAAGATCGGGCCGGTGTCGCGCATCCAGCAGTCGTCGACCGGGATCGAGCCGATCACCGTGACGCCCGAGCCGCACAGCGAGCGGGCCTTGGCGACGCTCGCCGAGTTGGCGACCATGATGACCGGCTCGTACCCGGCGATGGTCCGGGCGACGAGCGCGATGTTGGACTGGACGCCGCTGAGTTGGTTGCGCCAGATGCTGGTGCTGTCCGGCCAGGCCATCCAGGTCCGGGTGTGCGGCAGGCTGTCCAGCGGTACGTAGGAGCCGGTCGTGGCCGCTGCCCGGGCTGCGCCCGCCACCGCCCGGGTGCGGCGCGGGCCGGCCATCGCCCGGCCGCCGGTCGCGGCGGTGAGTGCGGCGCCGGCCGCGGTGAGGCCCGCGGCGGTCAGGAATCCGCGTCTGCCGAGCCCGGCGCGCGGCCGGGGCTCCTGGTGCTCGTTCATCTCGTCCTCCAGTCAACTGCCCGTGGATTCACCACGGTTGACCGGGAACATAAAACTGACCAAGCGCTCGGTCAAGAGTTCTCACAGCAACTCCCCGCGATGAGCGGCAACTCGCCCTGGCGTGCCGACGCGGACTCGTTAGAGTTGCCGCATGGTCGCGCGCGCGAAGGACGTCAGCCCTGCAACTCCCGGGAACGGCCCCGCCCTCCCGCCGGCGCCGCCCGGCCGGGCGCGGGCCTCGGCCAAGGGCGAGCAGACCCGGGCACGCCTGATCGCCGCCGCGCGGACCCTGCTGGCGGTCGCGGGCGGTGAGCGGTTCACGACCCGCAACGTGGCGGCGGCGTGCGGGATTTCGCACGGCATGTGCCACTACCACTTCGCGGACCGGACCGATCTGATCGTGGCGGTGGTCCAGGACATCCGGCCGGAGTGGATCGCCCCACTGGCGGCCGCCGTCGACGCCCCCGGCACGTTCGCCGAGCGCGCCGAGCGGGTGCTGGCGCTGCTCACCCAGCCCGAGGCCACCGACCTGGCCCGGCTGCACTCCGCGCTGCACTGGTTCGCCCTCCACGACGAGCGCGTGCGGGTCGCCCTGGACGCGGAGTACCGCCGCTGGCGGTCCTGCTTCGTCAGGCTCTTCGAGGTGCTGGCCCAGGAGCGCGGCGGCGGCATCGACCCGCGCCCACTGGGCGAGGCCGTCGCCGGGGCGGTCGACGGGCTGGCGGCCATCCAGTCCCTGGACCCGCGGCTGGACACCGCCCGCGTCCTGCGCGGCCTGGTCGGCGCGCTGGCCGCGAGCGGGCCGCAGAGGTCCTGAGCCCACCTGGCCTCAGGGGAGTGCCCGCCGGGCCGCGGCGATCCGCCGGGGGTCCCAGCCCGGTCGGGGCACGGAGTCCAGCAGCAGCCAGGTGTAGGGGTGTTCCGGCGCGGCCAGCACCTGCGCGGTGGGCCCCGACTCGACGATCCTGCCGTGCCGCATGACGATCACGTCGTCGGTGACGCAGCGCACCACGCCGAGGTCGTGGGTGATGAACAGGTAGCCGATGCCGGTCTGTTCGCGGATGTCGGCGAGCAGGTTGAGCACCTGGGCCTGCACGGAGACGTCCAGCGCCGCGACGGCCTCGTCCAGGACCATGACCGCGGGTTCGAGGGCCAGCGCGCGGGCGATGGCGACGCGCTGACGTTGGCCGCCGGAGAGCTGGCGGGGCAGCGCGCTCGCGGCGCGGGTGCCGAGGCCGACCTGGTCGAGCAGTTCGGCGATCCGGCGGCCGTGGTCGGCCCCGGGGAAGTGCAGGCGCAGGGCTTCGCGCAGCGCCGCCTCGACGCTGGTGCGCGGGTCGAGGGAGAGGTAGGGGTCCTGGAAGACCATCTGGATCTGCCGGGCCCGTGCCAGGCGCCCGGCCCTGCCCCGGGCGTGCTCGGTGCGGTCGCGTCCCTGCAGCAGCACCCGCCCGGCGTCGGCCCGCTCCAGGCCGACGATGATCCGCGCGGTGGTGGTCTTGCCGGAGCCCGACTCGCCGACGATCCCGAGCGAGCCCCCCGCGGGGAGGCTGAAGGAGACGTCGTCGACCGCTCGGACACCGCCGAACGACCGCTGCAGGCCGGTGACTTCGAGGACGGCGTCAGGCATCGGCGGCACTCTCTGCGAGGCGGTCGCTGTGGTGGCACGCGGCCAGGTGGCCGGGTGCACCGGAGGCGGCCCGCGGCTGCGGCGCCTCGGTGGTGCACACCTCGGTCGCGAAGCGGCACCGCGGAGCGAACGGGCATCCGGTCAACTCCTGACGCAGGTCCGGCGGTTGGCCGTCGATGGCGGCGAGCCGGGTGCCGGGGGCGGTCAGCTGCGGGGTGGCGGCGAGCAGCGCGAGGGTGTAGGGGTGGCGGGGGCCGGCGAACAGGGTCTCGGCCGGACCGGTCTCCACGATCCGCCCGGCGTACATCACATAGACCCGGTCGCTGATGGCGGCGGCCAGGCCGAGGTCGTGGGTGACGAAGAGCAGCGCGGTGGCGAACCGCTCCTTCAACTCACTGATCAGCGCGATGACTTCCGCCTGGCTGGTGACGTCGAGGGCGGTGGTGGGCTCGTCGGCCAGGAGCAGCACGGGATCGCCCATCAGGGCGGCTGCGATCATGACGCGTTGCAGCATGCCGCCGGACAGCTGGCCGGGATAGCGGCGCAGCACGGAGTCGTCGAGGCCGACGGCGGCCAGGAGTTCGGCGGCCCGGCGGGCGGCGTCCTCCGCGGTCGTGGTCCCGGCCAGACGGACGCTCTCGGTGAGGAAGTCGCCGACCCGGCGCAGCGGGTTGATGGCGGCCCGCGGGTCCTGGAAGATCATCGCGACCCGGCCGGTGCGCAGCGTGCGCAACTGCCGCGCATCCAGCGCGAGGACGTTCTCGCCGCCGACCTCGACCTCGCCCTCGGCCCGGGCGCCCTTGGGCAGCAGCCGGAGCACGGTGCGCGAGGTCAGGGTCTTGCCGGAGCCGGACTCCCCCACCAGGGCGACGGTTTCACCGGCCGCGACGTGCAGGTCGACGCCGTCGAGGACGGGCCGGGCGGTGCCGGGCAGGTGCAGCCGCAGGTCCCTGATGGCGAGGGTGTCGGGCGCGTCGGGGGCGTCCCGGGTGTCGAGAGTGCGGGTCATCGGTCCCTCCTGGCGACCTGGTCGGCCCAGCGTTCGCCGACGACGTTGAAGGCGACGACGGTCAGCACGATCGCCAGGCAGGGCAGGATCGCGGAGAGCGGGTAGCCGCGTTGGACGGCGGTCTGCCCGTCGAAGACCATCCGGCCCCAGTCGGGGGTCAGCGCGGGCACGCCGAGTCCGAGGTAGGACAGGCCCGCGAGGTCGATCAGGGCGTAGCCGAAGTTGATGGTGGACTGGGCCAGCACCACGGGCGCGATGTTGGGGATCACGTGCCGCAGGCAGATCTGCACGGCGGAGTGGCCCTGGACCTGGTAGGCCGCGACGTAGGGGCGTTCCCGCTCGGCGAGGACGAGGGAGCGGGTCAGCCGGGAGACGTAGGGCAGGTAGGCGATCGCCAGGGCGAGGACGGGGGCGAGCAGGCCCTCGCCGTAGACCGTGACGATGAGGATCGCGAGCAGCATCCCGGGGAAGGCGAAGACGAGTTCGGTGGCGCGCGAGAGCAGCGAGTCCAGCCAGCCGCCGCGCCAGCCCGCCGTGACGCCGACCGCGACGCCGGCGAGGGTGGAGAAGACGACCACGCCGAGCGGGCCGATCAACGAGGTGCGGGCGCCGAGCAGCAGCCGGGAGAGGGTGTCGCGCCCGGCGGCGTCGACGCCGAGCAGGTGGTCGGCGGACGGCCCGGCGAGCACGTTGCCGAGGTCGACCGTGTTCGGGTCGCCGGGGGCGATCCAGGGTGCGAGCACCGCCGCGAGGACGACCAGCAGGACGAAGCCGGCGCAGGCCAGGTAGAGCGGTTGCCGGGCGGCCCGCAGGCGGGCGAGGCCGGGGCGGCGGGTGAGGGCGGTGGTCATGCGGTGGACCTCCGGGCGCCGAGGGCGACCGTGGGGTCGACCAGCGGGAAGACGAGGTCGACGAGGAGATTCACGGTCATGAACAGCCCGACGATGAGCAGCGAGATGGCCTGGACGGTGGGGAAGTCCTTGGTGGTGGTGGCCAGTTCGAGCAGCTGGCCGATGCCGCCGATGCTGAACGCGGACTCCACCAGGACGGTGCAGATGATCAGGGTCGAGACGATCAGGCCGCCGGTGGTGAGCACGGTGCCGAGCGCGTTGCGGAACACGTGACGCCAGATCACCTGCCGCTCGGGCACACCGCGGCTGCGGGCCACGGCCACGTGCTCGCTGCCCAGTTGCTCGAGCATGGCCGCGCGGGTGACCCGGGCGAGCATCCCGATCAGGTAGAGGGCCAGGGCGATGGCCGGCAGCGTGAGGTGCCGGGCCATGTCCCCGAAGCCGTGGCCGGTTCCGCCGGTGGGGAACCAGCCGAGCCGGACGGAGAAGAGCCCCTGGAGCAGGATGGCGGCCACGAAGGACGGCGTGCCGACCGCGATGGTGGTGCTGACCAGGATCGTCGAGTCGATGGCCCCGCCGCGCACGGCGCCGATCCAGCCGAGCGCCAGGCCGGCCACCACCACCAGGACCAGCGCCATCGCGACCAGCAGCAGGGTGCTGGGCAGCCGGTCGGCCAGCAGCTTGGAGACGTCGGTGCGGTACTCGATCGAGCGCCCGAAGTCGCCCTGCAGCACCTGGCCGAGCCAGCGCAGGTAGCGCACGACGAACGGGTCGTCCAGGTGGTACTGGTGGTTGATCGCCGCCAGTGCGGCCGGCGAGGCCGAGCGCCCGGAGAGCAGGAAGCTCGCCGGATCGCCGGGCGCCAGGTACATCGCACCGAAGATCACGAAAGAGGCGCCGAGCAGGGTGGCGGCCATCTCCAGCAGCCGCCGCAGGGCGAATTGTACGAAGCTCACCGGGCCGCCCCCACGTCGGCGGCCCACGGGTAGTACATGTAGGAGATCGTGGTCGGGGCGCCGGTGATCCGCTTGTTCATGAAGAGCGAGGTCGGCCACTCGGCGACCGGGATCCACAGGTCCTGGTCGGAGGCCTGCTTGTTGAGCTGGGCCTCGATGGCCAGGCGCTGGGCCGGGTCGTAGCTGCCGACGGCCTTCTCGACCAGGTCGTCGTAGCCCTTGTCGCTGTAGCCGGCGTAGTTCTGGTAGGAGCCGGTCTGGAAGTTGGTGAGCAGGTCCATCGGGTCGGTGATGGACAGGTAGTACGTCTCGGGGAACATGTCGATGCCCTGGCGCGCCTTGGGGTCGGTGAACAGCGCGGTGAAGGCGTCCGGGGCGATCGTCTTCAGCTGGATGTTCAGCCCGATCCTGGTGCCCGCCGACTGCACGGCCGTGGCCAGCAGGGAGATGTCCTGGCCGATCGAGCTGGTGGCCATGGTGAGGGTCTTGCCGCTCGCGCCGGCCTCCTTGACCAGCTGGGTGGCCTGCGCGATGTCCGGCGCGGTCGGCTGCAGGCCGTCGAGCGCCGTCTGCCGGGTCGCCCGGTCCGCGGTGGACCAGACCGCCTTGGCGGTCAGCGAGGTGGTCGGGGTGCCGTTGCCGCCCAGGCCGGTGCTGACGAATCCGGTGCGGTCGATCGCCAGCGAGAGCGCCTTGCGGACCCGGGCGTCGCCGAGTGGTCCCTGCATGTTGGTGATGTTGACGTTGACGGTGCTCAGGCCCTCGCCGAAGTAGAGGGTGCCGGCGCTGCTGGTCTTCAGGCGGGCGTAGCTCTCGGTGGGGATGAGGTAGCCGCCGTCGGCCTCGCCGGTGAGCAGCGCGTTGGTGCGGGCGGAGGGGTCGGTGAGGAACTCGAAGACGACCTTCTTCGACTTGGCCTTCGTGCCCCAGTAGTCGTCGAAGCGGTCCAGCTCGACCGACTGGCCCTTGGTCCAGCTGCCGAGCCGGTAGGGGCCGGTGCAGTCGAGGCTGCCGCTGGTGCCGTAGTCCTTGCCGGCCGCCTGCACGCCCTGGGCACTGGCGACCACGCCGGCGGCGGTGGCCATGTACTGCGGGAACTGCGAGTCGGGGGTCTTGAGCTTGACGGTGACCTGCAGCGGTCCCGTTCTGGTGATGCCGTCGACGTTCTGGAAGACGTTCGCCCACGCGCCGCCGTTGTCCGGGTTCATCTGCCGGCTGAGGCTGAAGACCACGTCGTCGGCGGTCATCACGCCGCCGTCCTGGAACTTCACGCCGGAGCGCAGGTCGAAGACCCAGGTGGTGGGGTCGGGGTTGGTGGCGCTCGAAGCCAGGCCGGGTTCCTCCTTGAGCTGGGGCGTCCAGCGCATCAGGCTCTCGCACACGTTGGAGAGGATGGTGTTCTGCGGGTAGTCGAAGGCCTGGAGGTAGTCCAGCGTCGGCGGCTCGGCGTACAGGGCCCAGCTGAAGGAGTCGATCTCGCCCTTGGCGGCCGGGGTGCCGGCCGAGAGCGCGTAGGCGCCCTGGCCGGCGGTGCCGCCCGCCCGTGGCGGACCGGCGCAGGCGGCGACCAGGACGAAGGCGCTCAGGGCCGAGGCTGCCAGGGCGATCGCGCTGATCGCGCTGGCGTGCCTCCCGCGTCTGGCCGGGCGCGGTGGGGTGGGGGGCATCGGCGCTTCCTCTTTCCGTGTCCGATGGAGGGTGTCCGCGAGCGAGGGTGTCCGCGAGGGAAGGTGTCCGGCGGGTGCGGCCGGTGGGGGTGTCCGGCGGGCGGGTCAGGCCGTCGCGTCGGCGGCCGGGACCTGCTGGGTGATGCAGTGGATGCCGCCGCCGCCGTACGCGATGACCCGGGCACGCACCCCGACGACCTTGCGCCCCGGGTAGGCGCGGGCCAGCGCGGCCAGCGCGCCCTCGTCCTCGGGGTGGTCCGCGACGGGCACCACGACACCGCCGTTGGCGAGGTAGTAGTTCAGGTAGCCGACCTCGGTCCGCTTGCCGTCGACCTCGACCCAGGCGCTCTGCGGGAGGTCGACGATCTCGAACGGACGGCCCTGGGCGTCGGTCGAGTGCTCCAGGACGGCGCGGTTGGCGCGCATCCGCGCGTAGTCGGGGTGCTCGGGGTCGGCGGGCAGCTGGACGACGACCCGGCCGGGGGCGGCGAAGGCGCAGACGCCGTCCACGTGCCCGTCCGTCTCGGTGTCCAGCAGTCCGCCGTACGGCAGCCAGACGACCTTGCTGACGCCGAGCCGGGCCTTGAGCTCGGCCTCGATCTCCTCGCGGCCCATCCCCGGGTTGCGGTTGGGGTGCAGCAGGCACTGTTCGGTGGTGATCAGCGTGCCCTCGCCGTCGACGGTGATCGCACCGCCCTCCAGGATCATCTCGGAGCGGATCGCCGGCACCCCGAGGTGCGCCAGGAGCAGTGCACCCACCCGGTCGTCGGCGTCCCACGGGTGGTGCTTGCGGCCCCAGGCGTTGAACCGGAAGTCCACACCGGCGCGGTGGCCCTGCTCGTCGAGGACGAAGATCGGCGCGGAGTCGCGGAACCAGGAGTCGTCCATCGCCAGCTCCACGACGGTGACGCCCTCGCCGCACCGCTCGCGGGCCTCCGCGCCGTACCCGGGCGGTGCCGCCATGGTGACCGGTTCGAACTGCGCGATGGCGCGGGCCACCGCCGCGTACTCGTGCTTGACCTCCTCCAGGGTGGCGCCCCACAGGTCGGGGCGGACCGGCCAGGCCATCAGGCAGCGCTCGTGCTCGGTCCACTCGGCGGGCATACGGAAAGTCACGGCAACCTCTTCCTGAACGGGTCTGGTACGGGCCTGCGGCGCTCGGCCGGGTGGAGCCGACCGGTGGCGACCGGACGGCGGCCCGGGGCCGGCGGAGGGTGGGGCCGGGGCCGGGGCTGGGAGGCTCACCGGCCGGCCGTCGGAACTCCCGGCTGGGGAACGGGAGCTGGGGTGTGCCCCGCATCCTTCATTGAACTGAAAATTCAGTCAAGCCTTTCGGCTAGAGTAAGTCCATGTCGGACCGCCGGACAGAGATACTCAAGGCAGCCACCCGCGTGATCGCGCGGCGCGGCGTGCGCGGACTTCGCGTGGGCGAACTGGCGCAGGAGGCGGGGGTCTCGACCTCGCTGATCTACTACCACTTCACCGACCGCGCCGGGATGCTGCGCCAGACGCTCGAATTCATCACCGACCGCGCCGACCGGTACACGGCACAGCCGATCCCCGGCGCGGACCCCGACGACCCGCGGGCCGACCTGGCGCAGGTCCTCCTCCTGGAGCTGCAGGACGCCCCCGAGGTGCGGGAGAACAGCACCGCCTGGGGCGAACTGCGCGCCAGCGCCGTCTTCGAACCGGACCTGCGCGAGGACCTGGCGCGGTCCACCCACACCTGGGTCCACGAGATCGCCGACCTGCTCGCCCGCGCCGACCCGCTGGGCACCGCCCCGGCGCACGCGGCCGCCGCCGAGCGCCTGACGGCCCTCACCGAGGGGCTCAGCGTGCGCTGGCTCAGCGGCTCCCTGTCGCTGGACCACGCCCGGCAGCTGCTCGAAGGCGCCATCGACACCGAGCTGGGCGCCTGCTGACCTCGTGCCGCCTGGCATTCCGGTCAGGAGGAGGCCCGCAGGTCGCGTAGGGTATCGAGCCATGGCAGGTCGTCGAACAGTCATCATGGAGGCCGCCGCGCGGGTGATCGCGCGGCGGGGAGTCCGCGGTCTTCGCGTGGAGGAGCTCGCGGCGGAGGCCGGCGTGTCCACCGCGCTGATCTACTACCACTTCAAGGACCGCACGGGGATCCTGCGCCAGACGCTGGAGTTCATCAGCGACCGCGCCGAGCGCTACACCAGGCAGCAGCTGGAGGGCGGCCAACCGCTCAGCGCCCGTGAGGAGTTGGAGCAGGCCCTGCTGCTGGAGCTGCAGGACACCCCCGAGGTGCGGGAGAACAGCACCGCCTGGGGGGAGCTGCGCGCCAGCGCCGTCTTCGAGCCGGAGCTGCGCGAGGACCTGGCCAGGGCCACCCTCGTCTGGGTCCAGGAGATCGCCGCGATCCTCGGGCGCGTCCAGCCCCTGGGGTCGGCGGTGGCGCTGGCCGGCGCGGCCGAGCGGCTGACCGCCCTGCTGGAGGGGCTCAGCGTGCGCTGGCTCAGCGGCGGGCTGCCGCTGGAGCACGCGCGCAGCCTGATGTCCGCCGCCGTCGACGCCGAGGTGGCGCGCCTGCGCCCGTAGGCCGTCCCGGCCCCCTCCTGGCATCCCCCCGGCCCCGGGCATCCGCCCGGGGCCTCGGCATGCGCCCCGCCGGTACCGCCCGCCGGCATCCTCGCAGCTCAGAACTTGACTGACTTTTCAGTCAGTGCGACAGTGGGCCCATCGCCAGACCCGGGCAGGTTCGAGTGCACCTCCCGGCCCGCCAGCTAGGCGTAGCCGCTTCCGTCGCCGCTTCCGTAGCCGCTTCAAGCGCATACCGCCGACCGCTCCCCCGCCGATCCGGGCGGTCGTCGGTGCCCCTGGCCCGAGCCACACTTGACCTGGAGACCCCCATGACCGACCCGTACTCGCGCCCCTCGCTCGGTGAGCGCCTCTTCGGCGCCGCCCCGTCCCGCCGCACCCTGCTCGGCACCGCCGGCCTGGGCGCCGCCGGGCTCGCCCTGGGCTCGCAGGTCCTCGGCGCCTCCCCGGCGTTCGCCGACGGCGGCGGCGCCCCGCGCCCCCGGGTGCCGATGGACGACGTCCCGCACGCCCGGACCTGGATGTCCTGGCCGTCCCGCACGTCGGTCTGGGGCCGCCGGCTGCGCGGCGTGCAGGAGGACATCGCGCTGATCGCCCGCACGATCGCGCGCTACGAGCCCGTGGTCATGTGCGCGCCGGACGACTACTCGGCCGAGGAGGCCCAGCACGCCTGCGGCCCCGGCGTCCACGTGATCGACTCGATCCCGACGGACGACCTGTGGATGCGCGACATCGCCCCGGTGTTCCGGCGGGACGGCTACGGCGGGCTGCAGGCCGTCGGGCTGAACTTCAACGGCTGGGGCAGGAAGCAGGTCCACACCGACGACGCCCACGTCGCCGAGAACCTCGCCCGCCTGAGCCGCCTGCCCTTCGTCCGCGCCGAGTTCGTCGGTGAGGGCGGCGGGATCGAGACCGACGGCGACGGCACGGTGTTGGCGACCGAGAGCAGCCTGGTCAACAAGAACCGCAACCCCGGCTGGAGCCGCGACGACGTCGAGGCGGCCGTGCTCGACGCCTACGGCGCGGAGAAGATGATCTGGGTGCCCGGCATCAAGGGCCAGGACATCACCGACGACCACATCGACGTCACCTCCCGGTTCGTGCGCCCGGGCCTGGTGCTGGTCCAACTGCCGCCGGAGGGGCGCAAGGACGTCTGGGCGCGGGACGCGCGCGAGCAGTTCGCCATCCTGAACACCGCGACCGACGCGCGCGGGCGCCGCCTGCAGGTCATCGTCGTCGAGGGTCCGGACACCGTGCGCTCCAAGCGCGCCGACTTCGTCGACTCCTACCTCAACTTCCACCTCGTCAACGGCGCTGTCATCGCGGCCCAGTTCGGCGACGGCTACAAGGACGCGGCGGCCAAGCGGACCCTGGAGGCGGCCTTCCCCGGCCGCGAGGTCGTCCAGCTCGACGTCGACCGCCTGATGGCGGGCGGTGGCGGCATCCACTGCTCGACGATGCAGGAACCGCTCCCGTAGGGCCTGTCCGACGACTCCGCGCTCCGGCGCGCCTCCCCCGTACCAGCTCCACCGCACCCCCGGAGAACCACGTGGCCCTGTCCGCCCTTTCCCGCCGCACGATGCTGCGGTCCCTCGCCGGAGCCGGCGTCGTCGCGCTCGGCGCGGCTGCCTGCACCGGACCCGACGACCTGGACGACACCGCCGATGCCGGCCCGCCCTCCGGCTCACCCCAGCCGGGCGGGGCGAGCGGCGCGGCGCCCGGTCGCCGGCTCGGGGCCGAGTGGGAGAAGCACGCGCGCACGTTCATGGCCTGGCCCGCCTCGCAGGACGTCTGGGGCGAGCAGCTCGACGCCGTCCGCAAGGACATCGCGGGCGTGGCGCGGGCGATCGGCAGCCGCGAGCCGGTGGTCCTGCTGGTGCGGCCCGGCCAGGAGAGCGGGGCGAAGAACGCCTGCGGCTCGAACGTCGAGGTCTTCTCGACCCCGGTCGACGACCTGTGGGCGCGCGACACCGTGCCGGTCTTCGTCGAGGAGGGCGGCAAGGTCAAGGGCGTCGACTTCAACTTCAGCGGCTGGGGCGGCAAGCAGCAGCACGCGAACGATGCCGGCATCGCCCGCGCGGTGCTGGCCAAGTACGGCATCGAGCGGATGCAGACCCCGATCGTCGCCGAGGGCGGCTCCTTCGAGACCGACGGCCAGGGCACCCTGCTGATCACCGAGAGCTCGGTCGTCAACAACAACCGCAACTCCGGCAGGAGCCGCGACCAGGTCGAGGCCGAGCTCAAGAAGGCGCTCGGGGTCACCAAGGTGATCTGGCTGGCCGGCGTGCGGGGCAAGGACATCACCGACGCGCACGTGGACTGCCTGGCCCGGTTCGCCGCCCCCGGCGTGGTCTTCCTGGACCAGGCCTTCCCCGGCATGCCGGCGGACGTCTGGTCGCGCTCGGCCGACCAGGCCCGCGCCGTCCTGGCGGACGCCACCGACGCGACCGGCAAGAAGCTCAAGGTCATCGAGATCCCACAGCCGGACCCCGACCGGATCACCGGCCGCGGCGACGCCTTCGTCTCCTCGTACATGAACTTCTACGTCGGCAACAAGGGCGTCTACCTGCCGCTCTTCGGCGACCAGCAGGCCGACGACCAGGCGCAGCAGATCATGAAGGACCACGTCCCGAACCGCGAGATCGTCCCGGTCCGGATCGACACCATCGCCTCCGGTGGCGGCGGCATCCACTGCTCCACCCACGACCAGCCGGCCGGGTGAAGCCGTGCAGCTGACTCCGACCGAGCGCGACCGGCTGCTGATCTTCACCGCCGCCGAACTCGCCCGCGCCCGCCGCGCCCGCGGCGTGCGGCTCAACGTGCCCGAGGCCACCGCGCTGATCGCGGACACCGTCTGCGAGGCGGCCCGCGACGGCCTGCGGCTGGCCGGGGCGATCGAGCGCGGGCGCCAGGTCCTCGGCCCGCAGGACGTCCTGCCGGGCGTGCCGGACCTGGTCACCGAGGTCAACGTCGAGGCGGTGTTCGCCGACGGCACCCGGCTGGCGGTGGTCGCCGACCCGTTCGGCGGCGGCAGCCTGGGCGAGGCGGCGCCCGGGGCCGTCACCTCCGGCACCTTCGACGCTTCCGGCACCTCCGGCCCCGACACCGCGTACGTGCCGCAGCCGGTCCGCGGCCTGACGGTCCGCAACACGGCCGGCGTGCCGGTCAGCGTGACCTCGCACTTCCACTTCTTCGAGGCCAACCCCCGCCTCGACTTCGACCGCGCCGCCGCCTACGGCATGCGGCTGGCCACCCCCGCCGGGGCCTCCACCCGCTTCGACCCGGGCGCCACGGTCGAGGTGGCGCTGGTGCCGATCGGCGGCGCCCGCGTCGCGATCGGCTTCGCCGGGCTGGTCGACGGCCCGCTCGATGCCCCGGGCGCCAAGCAGCAGGCGCTGCGCCGGGCCGCCGCGTGCGGCTATCTCGGGGCCCTGGCCGAAGCCCCTCTTGGCGACGAGCTGGAGGACGAACGGTGAGCTCCACGATCGAACCGCACGAGTACGCGGCCGTGCACGGCCCGCGCGCCGGGGACCGGGTGCGCCTGGGCGACTCCGGCCTGGTGGTGCGGGTCGAGTCCGACTCGCAGCTGCCGGGCGAGGAGTTCCTGGTCGGCTTCGGCAAGACCGCCCGCGACGGGCTGCACCTGAAGGCCGCCACCGTCCGCGAGACCTGCGACGTGGTGATCAGCAACGTGCTGGTGATCGACCCGGTCCAGGGCATCCGCAAGACCTCGATCGGCATCCGCGAGGGCCGGATCGCCGCGATCGGCCGGGCCGGCAACCCGGACACCCTGGACGGGGTCGAGGTGGTGGTCGGCACCGGCACCACGATCGTCTCCGGCGAGGGCCTGATCGCCACCGCCGGCGCCATCGACACCCATGTGCACCTGATGTCGCCGCGCATCATGGAGGCCTCGCTCGCCTCCGGCGTCACGACGATCATCGGCCAGGAGATCGGCCCCGCCCGGGGCGTGGGCGTCAACTCCCCCTGGGCACTGCGGCACGCCTTCAACGCCTTCGACGCCTGGCCGGTCAACATCGGCTTCCTGGGGCGCGGTTCGTCCTCGGAGCAGGGCCCGCTGGTGGAGGCGCTGGCCGAGGGCGGCGCCTGCGGCTTCAAGGTGCACGAGGACATGGGCGCGCACACCCGCGCACTGGACACCGCACTGCGGGTGGCCGAGCAGCACGACGTCCAAGTGGCGCTGCACACCGACGGGTTGAACGAGTGCCTCTCGGTCGAGGACACCGTCGCCGTGCTGGAGGGCCGCACCATCCACGCCTTCCACATCGAGGGCTGCGGCGGCGGACACGTGCCCAACGTGCTGAAGATGGCCGGGGTTTCGAACATCATCGGCTCCTCCACCAACCCCACCCTGCCGTTCGGCCGGGACGCGGTGGCGGAGCACTACGGCATGATCGTCTCCGTGCACGCCCTGAAGACCGATCTGCCGGGCGACGCGGCGATGGCCCGCGACCGCATCCGTGCCGGGACCATGGGCGCCGAGGACGTGCTGCACGACCTCGGGGTCATCGGCATCACCTCCTCCGATGCCCAGGGCATGGGCCGGGCCGGCGAGACCGTCCGGCGCACCTTCGCCGTGGCGGCCAAGATGAAGGCCGACCTCGGGCCGATGGAGGGCGACGGGCCCGCGGACGACAACGCCCGGGTGCTGCGCTACATCGCCAAGCTCACCATCAACCCGGCCATCGCGCATGGCCTTTCGCACGAGGTCGGCTCGATCGAGGTCGGCAAGCTCGCCGACGTGGTGCTCTGGCGGCCCGCGTTCTTCGGCGCGAAGCCGCAGATGGTCCTCAAGGCCGGGTTCCCCGCCTACGGCGTGACGGGCGACCCGAACGCGGCCACCGAGGCCTGCGAACCGCTCGTCCTCGGACCGCTGTTCGGCGCGCACGGCGCGACGGCCGCCGACCTGTCGGTCGCCTTCGTCAGCCGCGCCGCGGCCGAGTCCGGCTCCTTCGGGCGACCGTACGACGCGATGGCCACCCGGCGCCGCCGGGTCGCGGTCCGGGGCTGCCGGGGCATCGGCCCGGCCGACATGGTCCGCAACGGCCGCCTGGGCGAGGTCCTGGTCGACCCCCGCGACGGCCTGGTGACGCTCGACGGCGCACCGGTGCGCTCCGAGCCCGCGCAGGAGGTGCCGCTCAGCCGCCTGTACTTCCTCTGACACCCGCCGCGTGTCGACGGACCTCGCTCCGCCGCCCGGCGCCGATCGTCACGACGGCGACGCGCCCGGGGAGCCGGGGGCGGCCGGCTGCTGCTGCGTCGAGCAGTGGATCCCGCCGCCCCCGGCGGCGACCGCGTTGATCGACACCTGCACGACCTTGCGCCCGGGGTGGAGGTCGGCCAGGATCCCCGCCGCCTGGTCGTCCGCGCTCTGGTCGCCGAACTTCGGTGCGATCACACCGCCGTTGACCACGTAGTAGTTGATGTAGGTCGCGAGGAAGTCCTTGCCCTCGCCCTCGATCTTGTCCGGGTCCGGCTCGGTCAGCTCGACGACCCGCAGCTTGCGCCCCTTCGCGTCGGTCGCCGAGTCGAGCACCTGGAGCGCCTGGTCGGACGCCTGGGACCAGACGTCCGGCGGGCTGCCCGCCGCCGGCCGGTGCAGGACGACCACGCCCGGCTCGGCGAACCTGGCCAGGGCGTCGACGTGGCAGTCGGTGATGTCCTGGCCGGCCACCCCCTGGAACCAGAGGACCTTGGTGACGCCCAGCAGCTCCTTCAGCGCCGCCTCGATCTGGTCGCGGGTCTTTCCCGGGTTCCGGTCGGCGTTGACCCAGGAGCTCTCGGTGGCCATCAGCGTGCCCTGGCCGTCGACCTCGATGGCCCCGCCCTCACCGGTGACCGGCGCCTGGATGCGCCGGATCCCGTACGTGGCGAGGAGGTTCTTCGCGACCTGGCTGTCGTTGTCGTGGGTCTGCTTCCCGCCCCAGCCGTTGAAGTTGAAGTCCACACCGGCGAGCCCCTGCGGCCCCGTCACGAAGGTCGGGCCGGTGTCCCGGGCCCACAGGTCGTCCACCGTCAGCTCGATCACCTCGACCGAGGAGCCGCACATCTGCCGCGCCTGATCGGCCTGGTCGGATCGTGCCATCATCACCACGGGCTCGAACCCGGCGACCGCCATCGCCACGTTCGCGATGTCCTGGCGCACCGCCGGGAGCTGACTGCCCCACACCTCCTCCAGCGCCGGCCAGGCCATGAACGTCCGCAGGTGCGGGAGCCACTCGGCCGGCATCGACTCCACGGCGGCGGCCGCGCTCGGCGTCGCCGTGGCACCTGCTGTGGACGTGCCGCCCGCCGCGGCGGTGCCGCCCGGTGTGACGCCGGGCGAGCCCGCATCGTCACCCGAACCCGACGTGCACCCCTCGACCAGCGTCAGGGCCGCGAGGGCCGCGCCGGAACGCAGCAACGACCGTCGGGAGGGATGGCGGATCTCCACGGGCACCTCGGCTCTCCTGGCTGCGCGGCAGCCGGCTTCCGTCACGTTCGGCGACCTCCTCACGATACTGACGCAAAAGTCAGGATCCGCCGCGCCGCGTCAGGCCACCGGGGTGAACTGCGGCAGCTGCTCCAGGCTCTCGCGGACCGCCGTGAAGCCGTAGTCGAGCATCTGCAGCTCGTAGGCCTCGACGGCGGCGCGCAGCTCGGCCTCACCGCGGTGCACCGCGGCGAGCGAACGGCAGAGCAGGGCGGCGTCCCGGAACGCCGTGTTGGCCCCCTGGCCGCCGCTGGGCGGCATGACGTGGATCGCGTCGCCCAGCAGGGTGACCCGACGGGTACCCCAGTGCGGCACCGCCCGTGCGTAACGGACCGTCAGCGGGGAGCTGTTGAGGACGTCGGAGTGGCGGACGAGGTCGACGAGATCCGGGTGCCAGCCGTCGACCAGCGCGAGCAGCCCGTCCCGGGCGCTCGCCCAGTCACCCGGCAGCGGCGCCCCGGCCCCGCCGGACCCGGCGGAATCGGCGCACTCGCCGGACCCGGCGGCGAGCGGAGCGGGCAGCATGACCGCCCAGCGCAGGTAGCTGTCGATGTCCGGCAGGTCGACCTCCGGTGCCAGCTCGGCCGCCGCGAGCCTCGGCGAGCGCGGGAACTCCATCCGGCCCAGCAGCATGCTCGCCCCGGGTCCCTGCACGATCGTGCCGAAGCCCGGCACCAGGGCGGCGAACCGCTCGGTCAGCGGGGTGCGGCCGAGCAGCGCGTTGCCCGGGACGGTGACCACCTCGGCGTCCGGCAGCAGTTGACGGCGCACCGGCGAGCCCACGCCGTCCGCGCCGACGAGCAGGTCGCCCACCGCGCTGCCGCCGTCGGCGAAACGGGCCTCGACCGTTCCGTCCGCCCGCTCGGTGTACCCGACCACCGCCCGGCCGAACTCGACCCGGTCGCCCAGCCCGGCCAGCAACAGCAGCCGCAGCACCTGCCGGTCGGCCGCCGCTCCCCCGTCGGCCCGCGGGAGTTCGCGCACCAGCCCGAGGTGCTGGTCGACCACCCGGCGCTCGCCGGAGATCGACCCCAGGACCGCCTCCAGCAGACCGTACATCCGGTCGGGCAGGCACTCCCGCAGCGCAGCCAGCCCCACCGGGCCCAGGCCGACCCGGAACCCCTGGTAGCGGCTGTCCGCCGCCGCCTCCCGTTCGTAGACCCGTACGTCGACGCCGGCCCGGAGCAGCCCCTGCGCCAGACAGAGCCCACCGATCCCCGCACCCGCCACCATCACCCGCATGTCACTGCTCCCCGCCCTCGACGATCCTGATCCGCCATCAGCCTGCCGCCCCGGCGGGCCCCGGCGACAGGGCGGGCCGTCACCGATGCGCGATGACAGCTGTCACATCCCGGCGGATGCGGCGGGCCCGTGGCGTCGTGGGAGTGGCTCCCGGGCGGGCGGGTAGGCGGGGTGCGGCAGTGCACCGGCGCGGCGACGCGACGGTGCCAAGGCACAGATGGAGGGAGCCTTTCCATGGCCGAAGTCAACGCGACCGTCGGGGTGTACAAGTCCATGCACTACGCCGAGGAGGCGGTGCGCATCCTGCTCGCCCAGGGGGTACCGGCCTCG
Source organism: Kitasatospora sp. NBC_01250 (assembly GCF_036226465.1). NCBI lineage: Bacteria > Bacillati > Actinomycetota > Actinomycetes > Kitasatosporales > Streptomycetaceae > Kitasatospora > Kitasatospora sp. NBC_01250. The sequence continues at coordinate 787,939 of NZ_CP108476.1, forward strand.
GAGCTGTCGGTGATCGGCCAGGACCTGCGGAGTCAGACCCAGATCCACGGCTTCGTCACCACCGGCGATGTCGCGAAATCGGGTGCGACCGCCGGTGCTTGGACCGGCGGGCTGTTCGGGGTGCTCTCCGGCACCGCCCTGCTGCTGGTGCCGGGCGTAGGACCGCTGCTCGTCCTCGGCCCGCTGGCCGCCGGCGCCGTGGCGGCGGCCGAGGGCGCGGTCACCGGCGGCGGACTGGGCGCGCTGCTGGGCCACTTCATCGCCAAGCGCCACATCCCCAAGTTCCGCGGGCACCTCGAAGCCGGCAGCTACCTGGTCGTCCGGCACGGACCGGACGCGGCCCGGGGGGCCTCGGTGTTCCAGGACACTCCGGCCACCGAGGTCGAGCACCACCAGGACCTGCTGGCCCACGGCGCACCGACCGGCCGCGCCTGAGGTTCAGGGCTGGTCCGGCGCCGGGTGCCACTCCGCGAGGAGGATGGTGGCGTCGTCGGTGAGGCGTCCGTTGCGGTGGCCGAGGATCGCGTGGATCAGGCGGCGCAGCGCCTCGGAGGCGTGCTGACCGGCCGCGGTGGCGCGGATGACAGTGTCCACGAGGCGGGCCTCGCCGAAGAGTTCGCCGTCCTCCGAGCGGGACTCGGTGACCCCGTCGGTGTAGACGAGGATCCGGTCGCCGGGTTCGAGCTGGACCTGGTGCAGCGCCGGGTCCGGCGCCGGGTAGCCGGGTCCCAGGCCCAGCGGCAGGTTGGCGCGGCGGGTGAGGGCACCGGCGACGACGTTCTGGTGCCTGATCAGCAACGGCGCGGGGTGGCCGCAGTTGACCCAGCTGAAGTGCCCCGTCCGGAAGTCGAGTTCGGCGAAGACCGCGGTGAGCAGCCGGTCGGGCACCCAGCGGGCGAGCGCCTGGTCCACCTCGGCGGCGATCTCGCTCGTCCCCAGGCCGCGGCGGCGGGCGGCCCGGCAGCCCGCCACGGCGAGCGCGGCGCAGAGCCCGGAGGCGGTGTCGTGGCCCATCGCGTCCACCACGGTCAGGTGCAGGGTCTCGCCGAGCGCGTGGTCGAAGGCGTCGCCGCCGATCTCGTAGGCGGGCTCCAGGACCGCGCTGGAGGTCACCGCCCGGGTGCCGATGGTGCGGGGCGGCATGAACGCCCAGGCGAGTTCGGCCTGCCGGCGCATCGGCCTGCTCCGGACCAGCTGCTGCAGGGTGTCGCTGTAGCTGCCCTTGGAGACGATGAGCAGGGCCACCAGGCCGGCGAGCGTCCGGCACTGCCCGAGGTCCTGGCCGACCGGGCCGGTGGCTTCGAGGTGCAGCACGCCGATGCGTTCGATGCCGTCGCTCAGCGGCAGCCACAGGCTGGTGCCGGGCTCGTTGCCGATCTGGGCGTTCTGGGAGCGGTAGGCCAGTCCGGCCAGGGTGCGCTCCACGCTCAGCGCGGGGCCGTGGCCCGCGAGCGGGACGAGGTGCTCCTGCTGGACGTCGGCGAGGTAGATGTCGGCACCGGTCAGGCCCATGGCACGGGCCGCTTCGGCGACCAGGCCGACCAGCTCCTCGGCCGCCACCCGGTGCGATCGCTCCAGGAGGTCCGCGATGAGCGCGCAGAAGCCGCTGTCGTCCACGGCTCCACCCTCCGTCGCCGCCCCGCCGACCGCCAACCGTGCGGCGCGGCGCCCACTGCCCGGTGCCTGAAGCCCGGTGCCCGGTGCCCGCGGCCGGTCAGCCGGCGCCGGGCAGCCGCACGTGCAGGGTGCCGTCGCCGTCGGTGCGGGTGTCGAACCGGGGCTGCGGGGCGGTGGCCGGACCGTCCACGTTCCAGCCGTCCGCCACCCGGAACACGCTGCCGTGCCAGGGGCACCGGATGCGGCCGTCGACCAGCTCGCCCTCCGGCAGCGGGCCGGAGAAGTGGCTGCACCGGGCGGCCAGGACGTGCACCGCGTGCTCCGATTCGCGCACCACCAGCACCGGCACCTCGCCGACGACGCGCCGGCACGCCTCGCCGACCGGGAAGGCGTCGACCGGGCCGAGCGCGTGCCAGCCCGGTTCGACCAGGTGCGCCACCGGTTCGGTCTTGTTCGCCCCCGCGCTCTGCCGGTAGGCCAGGTGTCCGCCCAGGAACCCGCCGGCACTGGCCACCGTCAGGCCGGTGAAGCCGAGGACCCGGCCCCAGCCGTGACGGCCCCGGCCGCGGGCGGCCCACGACCCGCCGTACAGGCCGATCGCCGCACCCATGCCGACCGCGTGCACCAGCCCGGTGCGCATCTGCTGCTCGTGCTGCTCGGCCCAGTCCACCCAGCCGGCCCACGCCGCCGGCACGGCGGCGACCGTCCCGAGGGCCACCATGAGGTGGGCGTGGCGGCGGGCACCGGGCACCAGGTCCAGGACGGCGGCCGAGGACCAGGCGCCGATCGGGATCTGCACCAGCATCGGGTGCATCGGATGGCCGAGCGGACGTCCGTGCAGGACGGCACGCAGCCGGCCCAGCGGCAGGGCCCGCACGAAGCGCTGGAGCGGTCCGGTGAGGACGTCGAGCTGGTGGGCGTCGGCCAGCGCGTCGAGCGCCTTCAGGAGCCGCTCGGCGGCGGCTCCCGGCTCGTCGGCGGCGGCGGTGACGGTGTCCGTCACGCGGTCGAAGAGGCTCCTCGTCATGGGCACCAGCCTGGGTGGCCGCGGCCCGCGGTGCGCGCCGGTGTGGGCCGGCCGGAGCAGCCGGGCCCCGCGGACCTGTCGGCCGCCCGCACGCGGAGGCCCTGGCGCGGGCGGAGGAGCACGCCGTGGGAAGGACCGTGGCGGGCACCGAGCCCGTTCGGCACCGGAAGCCGGGCGGATGCCGCGGCCCGCACGGGGTAGCCGGAGCCCGACCAGACGGCCCGTCGAGGAGACCTCATGATCGTCTGCGCACTGCTCGTCCCCCCGGCCCTCCTGCTCGGAGTGCTCCTGCTCGGCCGCTTCGAGGAACGGGTGCTGGGCTCGCCCCCTCCGGTGCGGCCCCGGCTGCGCCTGCTCAGCGGTTCGGCGAAGGCCGGCACCGCGGAGCCGGCCGGCCCGGGCGCGCTGCCCCGGGGACTGCCCCGGGGACTGCCGCAGCAGCAGGACCGGCCGGTCGAACCGGCGGCCTGAGACCCGGCCGCCCCGGCAACGGCCTCCTGGCGCCGGCGGGTTCCGGCGCCCCGCGGGGCTCAACCCTCGGCGGCAAGACGGTTGAGCCACTCCCCCAGCAGCTGCCGCTCGGCGCGGCTGAGGCTGGTCTGCTCGGGCAGTGCGGCGCGCAGGGCGCGGGCGGCGCCGGCCGGGCCCGAGTCCCGCACGGCCGGCTGCTGGTTGGTGACCGCGGCGACCATGCACTCGCGGAGCGTGGTCAGCAGGGCCGGGTAGCGCCGGTCCTGGGGCAGCGAGAGCCAGGTGAGCACCGCGCCGCGCGCCGTGGCGTGGATGATCTGGGCCGCGAGCTCCTCGTCGACCCGGAGCCAGCCGCCGGCGGCCAGGCGCCGGATGCGGCCCAGCAGGACCTCCATGCCGGCCTTGAAGGCGGCCGAGGCGGTCCTGCTGGGTTCGGTGTACATCAGCGTGTACAGCGCGGGGTTGGCCAGGCCGAATTCGACCGCGACGTCCCAGCCGCCCCTCAGGTCCTCGATGGGGTCCCGGGGCTCGGGGTCGATGTGCTTGCCGGCGAGGAACGTGGCGAAGCCGTCAGATGGGAGCGAGCGCGACCTCGCGCTTCCAGGCCTGCCGCGACCATGCCGCCACCGAGGAGGCCCTGCGCACCTGCGGGGTGCCGTTCACCTCGCTGCGCAACGGCTTCTACGCCACCAGCGCGGCGCACTTCCTCGGCGACGCGGCGCGCTCGGGCCGGTTCGCGCTCCCCGCGGACGGGCCGGTCGCCTGGACCGCGCACGCCGACCTCGCCGAGGCGGCCGCCGCCGTCCTGGCCGACGAGGGCCGCTTCGAGGGCCCCACCCCGCCGCTCACGGGGGCGCAGGCGCTCACCTTCGACGAGCTCGCCGCCGTCGCCGGCAAGCTCACCGGCCGCACCGTCACCCGGACCACCCTCCCCGACGACCGCTTCCGGGAGCAGCTGGTGGGCCAGGGCGTCCCCGCGGGGACGGCGGACCAGTTGCTCGGCATCTTCGCCGCCGCGCGTGCCGGCGAGTTCGCCACCGTCGACCCGACACTCGCCACCCTGCTCGGCCGTGCCCCCACAGCCGTCGGCACGGTGCTGCGCGAGCAGCTGTCCAGGGCGTGATCCGCCGCGGGCTCCGGGTGACGCCCCCCGCCCGCCCCGGCGTCCGTCACACCGTCTGCGAGGCGATCTCGGCCCAGACCGTCTTGCCCGCGCCGTGGCGCTCGACGCCCCAGCGGTCGGCGGTCTGCTGGACGATGAACAGGCCGTGGCCGCCGGGCAGCCCAGGGCGGTGCGGGTACTGGAGGGCGGGCAGCGCCCTCGAGCCGTCGCTGACCTCGATCCGCAGGCGGGTCTCGCTGGCCTCCAGCGCGATCTCCAGCGGGCCGCCGGCGTGCCGGGCGGCGTTGGCGACGAGTTCGGTGACCAGCAGGACGATGTCCTGACCCAGGTAGGGCGCGGGCCACGACCACTCGGCGAGGGCCGTGCCGGTGAACGCCCGGGCCCGGGCGGCCGGGCCCGGCAGGCCCGCCAGTCGCAGGCTGCGGCGCTGGCCGCCGAGCGGCAGCACGGGGCCCGGGTGGACCAGGTCACGCGGCAGGACATCCCGGCTCGTCGTCATGTGCGGGCATCCCTCTCGGTCTCGGCGCTCGGTTCGCCTGGACGGCTGCCCGGCCGGGGCCGGATCATGCGTGCCGTCCGCCGGACGGGCGCCCGGTCAGCACGGCGCGGTGGCCGCGAGGGCGGCCCGGACGGTGGGGTGGAGCGAGAAGACGGTGTCGGCGCCGGTCAGTTCCAGCAGGCGCGTCACCGTCGGGGAGGGCGCCGCGAGCCGGAAGTCGGTGCCCGCCGCCACCGCGGCCATCCGGACCTTCAGCAGCAGGTTCAGACCGGAGGAGTCGCAGAAGCCCACCCCCGCGAGGTCGACCACCAGGACGCGCGGACACTGCGCGACCAACCGGTCGAGTGCCCGTACCGCGGGGGCCAGCGACTCGATGTCGAGTTCGCCCGCCAGGGCGCAGACGGCCGCCGTGGGGTCCGGGTGCCGGATCTCCACGGTCACGCCGGTCTCCTGACCCGTGCCGCCGAGCAGCGTGGTGATGGGATCGTTCGGGCCTGGCATGGTGGTCGCCCCCTCCACGGAACTTCCTGACGGTCCTGCGCACCGTGCGACATGACCGGCCCGCGGCCGGTCCGCTCTCCGCTACCCGCTGCGGGGCATCTCATGCCTGCCCGTTCAGGCCGCCTCGCGCAGCGGCGCCGCCTCGCGCACCGTCACCCCCACCAGGCAGGTGTCGTCGTCGGTGTCCGAGCCGCTGTAGCGCAGCAGGTGGTCCAGGTGCGCCTCGAGATCCCCGGGCCCGTCGCCGCCGGGGGCGCCGGCCTTCTCGGTCACGGCGAGCAGGCTGGTCAGCGAGGCCTGGACGGACTCGTCGCGGCGTTCGATCAGGCCGTCGGTGAACATCACCAGGGTGTCGCCCACCTGCAGGCGCAGCTCGTTCTCCGCGTAGTCCGCGTGGTCGAGGGCCCCGAGCAGGATCCCGCCCGGCTGGGGCAGCGTCCGAGCGTGCCCGTCGCGCAGCAGCACCGGGGGCAGGTGGCCCGCCCGCGCCCAGCGCAGCCGGCGGGTGAGCGGGTCGTAGAGGCCGCAGACCGCGGTCGCGGTGACGTTGTCGGTCAGGTGGTGGGTGACGCTGTTGAGCCAGGTGAGCAGCTGGGCGGGACCGGCGCCGGTGGCGGCCAGCCCGCGCAGGGCATTGCGCAGCGCGACCATGCCGGTGGCGGCCTCGATGCCGTGGCCGGCCACGTCGCCCACGCAGAGCAGGATCTCGCCGGTCGGCAGCGCCAGGGCGTCGTACCAGTCGCCGCCGACCAGGTGGCCCTTCTCCGCGGGGCGGTAGCGCACGGCCACCAGCAGGTCGTGCAGGGTCAACGGGCCGCGGGCCGGCGGCATGATGGCGTGCTGGAGCTGGAGGGCGAGCCGGCTGCGTTCGGCGGACTGCTGCTCGCTCTGGGCGAGTTGGTCGCGGGTGGCGGCCAGGGCGACCTCGGTCCAGTGCTGGGCGGAGATGTCCTGGTAGGCGCCGCGCACGGTGGTCAGGCCGGTTCCGGGGGCGTGCACGGGCTCGGCGACCACCCGGATGTGCCGGGCGACCCCGTCGGGGCGGTGCAGCCGGAAGGCGGTGGAGGCGGGCCGCCGGTGGTGCAGCAAGGTGCGCAGGAAGCGGTCGATGGCGGGCCGGTCGTCGGGGTGCGCGTGGTCGGCGAGCTGCTCCACGGCGATCGGCGCGGCGCTCGGGGGCAGGCCGTGCAGGTCGAAGACGGCCTCGTTCCAGACGATCTGACGGGTGCGCAGGTTCTCCTCGAAGCCGCCGATCCGGCCGAGCCGCTGGGCGTGCTGGAGCAGCCGGGCCACCCGCGGCGTGCCCTCGTCCAGCCGCCAGACGACCAGCACCTGGCTGCCGTGGCGCCCGATGCTGACCTGGGCCTGGGCGTGCAGCGCGACGCCGTCGACGGTGGCGGCCAGCCGCATGCTCCTGGTGCGGAACGGCTCGCCGGTGGCGAAGACGTGCTCGATCTTCTCGGCCAGTCCGCCGGGTTCGGCCGCGAGCGGGTAGGCCTCCAGCAGGCGCGCGCCGGCGACCGCGCCGGCGGGCCGCCCGGCGAAGTCGACGAAGGCCGGATTGACGTGCCGGATGAGGAATTCGAGGCCCTCCCCGCCGCCCGGCGCCAGTTGGAGGATCAGGCAGGGGTCGAGGACGCCGTCGGTCAGCCGTCGCAGGTCCGCCAGGTGCGGGTCCGGCTCGTCGGCCGATGCCTCGTCGGCGGGCCAGGTCTCCAAGGTGGCGGCGCAGAGCCCCGCGAGCGCCTCGAACTGGCGCTGCAGCGACTGGGAGCGCGCCGGCAGCGGGCCCGACCAGCAGATCTCCAGCACGCCGATCAGGCGCCCGCCGATCCCCGCGGGCACCGCCAGGCGCCCGCCGGTCAGCTCGTGCTGCCCGATCGAGGGCGGCACCGCCTCGGCGGGCGTGGCGTACTGGACCGCGGCCCGCTCGTCGAGCGCGCGCCGGGCCAGGGTGGCGACGCCCGGCGGCACGTGCCGCCAGCGGTGCGCCTCCGCCTCGCCGAAGCCCGCGCTGCCCGCCAGGGTGAGCGACTGGTCCGGGTTGGCGGCCCACACGGCGACGGCCACCGCCCCGAGCGGGCGCAGCGCGTGCTCCAGCATCGAACGGGCCGCGGCCTCGGTGTCCGCCCCGGCCAGGGTGCGGGCCTCGGCGCTGCGCAGCCGCAGTGCCGCCGGATCGGCCCGCTCCGCGGTGGTGGTGACGAAGTCGCGGGCGATCGCCGAGATCCGGTCCGCGGAAGCCTGGTTGACCAGGTCGGCCGCGAACTCCAGCAGCGGGACGCCCGCCTGGGCGGCCAGCGAGGTCAGCTGCGCCACCGCCTCGGTGGGCCCGCAGCGCAGCCGCTCGATCAGCACGCCGGCCGCGACCTCGACGAGCGAGCGGCCGGCGGCACCGGCGTGGGCCCGGTCCAGTTCCCGGCGCAGGTGCTCCACCGTGACGGCCAGTCGGCTCACCGCGCCGGCGTCCGGCCCGTGGTCGGGGCCGGAGCCGGCGACCCGCGCCTGGCAGGCGGCGCCGTGCCGCTGCATCCCGACCCTCGGGATGCCGGAGACGCCGGACACGCGGGCCGCGCCGCTGTCCGCGGCCGGGTCGGGGGGCTGGTGCACGGCGTTCTCCCTTGAAGGGTCCACGGTCGGCTGGTCCAGGAGCGGGGCCTAGGACGCGAGCTGGTCCTTGATCCGGGCGATCAGCTCGGCGGCGTCGACCGGCTTGGTGATGTAGTCGCTGGCGCCGGAGGCCAGGCTCTTCTCCCGGTCGCCGAGCATGGCCTTGGCGGTGACCGCGATGATCGGCAGGTGCGCGTGGTCGGGCATGGCCCGGATCGCGGCGGTCGCGGTGTAGCCGTCCATCTCGGGCATCATCACGTCCATCAGGATCACGTCGATCTCGCGGTGGGCGGCCAGCGCCTCCAGCGCGGCGCGGCCGTTCTCGGCCTGCAGGACCCGCATCCCGCACAGCTCCAGGATCCCGGTGATCGCGTAGAGGTTGCGCTCGTCGTCGTCCACCACGAGGGCGGTGCGGTCGGCCAGGCCCGGCTCGGTGTCCGCCTGCCAGGCCGGCCCGGAACGGCGCACCAGCGGCAGGAGGTCGCCGGGGCGATCGGCGCTCATGTGCAGCGCGACGCGTTCGCGCAGCTCGTCGAGGCTGGCGAGGACCTCCAGCGGGCGGGGGCCGCCGGGGCCGCCGGCGAGCAGCTCGTCGTCCGCGGCGATCCCGCGGCTGCGGTGCGCGAGGACCGGCACCGCGTGCAGGGCCGGGTCGCGGTCCATCTCTCCGAGCAGCGTGAGGGCGGCGCCGTCGGGCAGGTCGAGGTCCAGGACCACGCAGTGGCACGGGTTGGTGGCCAGGGTCGCGGCTGCTTCCTGGGCACCGACGGTGGTGATGATCTCCACGCCCGGCTCCGCGGAGCGCGACAGGTCCGCGAGGGCGTTCTCGGCCACCAGGGTCAGCAGGCCGTTGGCCCGGGCCTCGACGACCAGCAGGCGGCGCGGCTGCGCGGGCGCGGCGAGGGCGGTGGCCTGCGCCGGCCGGCCTGCCCGGTCGGGCGCGTCGCCGGCGGCGGCCGGGAGCGGTGCGGGTGCGCCCGCGCCGCTCTCGTCGGGCGCGGGCACAACCGCCGGGCGGACGGTGGGCAGGAAGAGCGTGAAGGTGCTGCCCTTGCCCAGGGTGCTCTCCGCCACGATCGCGCCGCCGAGCAGGTAGGCGATCTCCCGGCTGATCGACAGGCCGAGGCCGGTGCCGCCGTACTTGCGGCTGGTGGTGCCGTCCGCCTGCTGGAAGGCGCCGAACACCGTCTCCAGGTGCTGCGGCGCGATGCCGATGCCGGTGTCCACCACCCGGAAGGCCAGCACCTGGCCGCCGCGCCGCACGCTCTCGGGCACCCGCGCCCCGTCGGCGAGCTCGATGTGCAGCTCGACCCGGCCCTTCTCGGTGAACTTGACCGCGTTGGAGAGCAGGTTGCGCAGCACCTGGCGCAGCCGGTACTCGTCGGTCAGCAGCTCGGTGGGCACGCCCTGGGCGGTGTGCACCTCGAAGGCCAGGCTCTTCTGACCGGTCATCGGGCGGAAGGTGGCCTCGGCGTAGTCGAGCAGCTGGCGCAGCGAGACGGCCTCCAGGTTGAGGTCCATCTTGCCCGCCTCGACCTTGGACAGGTCGAGGATGTCGTTGATCAGCTGGAGCAGGTCGGAGCCGGCGGAGTGGATGATGCCGGCGTACTCCACCTGCTTGGCCGTCAGGTTCCGGGTGGGGTTCTGCGCGAGCAACTGGGCCAGGATGAGCAGGCTGTTGAGCGGGGTGCGCAGCTCGTGGCTCATGTTGGCCAGGAACTCCGACTTGTAGGTGGAGGCGACCGACAGCTGGTGGGCGCGGTCCTCCAGCTCCTGGCGGGCCTGCTCGATCTCCAGGTTCTTGGTCTCGATGTCCCGGTTCTGCGCCGCCAGCAGCTCCGCCTTGTCCTCCAACTCGGCGTTGGAGGCCTGCAACTCCTCCTGGCGGGCCTGCAACTCCTGCGAGCGGGCCTGGAGTTCGGCGGTCAGTCGCTGGGACTCGCCGAGCAGCTCGTCGGTGCGGGCGTTGGCGATGATCGTGTTGACGTTCACCCCGATCGTCTCCATGAGCTGGTCGAGGAAGTCCCGATGCACGGGAGTGAAGGGCCGCACCGAGGCCAGCTCGATGACGCCCAGCACCTGGTCCTCGGCCATGATCGGCAGCACGACCAGCGACAGTGCCTCGGTGCGGCCGAGGCCGGAGGAGGCGGCGAGGTAGCCGGGCGGCAGGGTGTCCACGGCGATGGTCCGCCGGCTGCGGGCGGCCTGCCCGACGAAGGACTCGCCGAAGCGGAAGCTGCTCGGCCGCGATCCGTCGGGGTAGGCGTAGGAGCCGACGAGCTGCAGGACGGCTCCTGCGCCGCTCTCCCCCGCGAGGTAGAAGGCGCCGCACTGGGCGGCGACCAGCGGGGTCAGCTCGTCCATCACCGCCTCGGCGACGGCCGCGAGGTCCCGGCGGCCCTGCATCAGCGCCGAGAGCCGGGCCAGGTTGGTCTTCAGCCAGTCCTGGTCCTCGTTGGCGCGGGTGGTCTCGCGCAGCGACTCCACCATGAAGTTGATGTTGTCCTTGAGGTCGGCGACCTCGCCGGAGGCGTCCACGGTGATCGAGCGGGTCAGGTCCCCGGCCGCCACCGCGCTGGTCACCTCGGCGATCGCGCGCACCTGCCGGGTGAGGTTGCCGGCCAGCTCGTTGACGTTCTCGGTCAGCCGCTTCCAGGTGCCGGAGACGCCCTCGACCTCGGCCTGACCGCCCAGGCGGCCCTCGCTGCCGACCTCGCGGGCCACCCGGGTGACCTCGGCGGCGAACGAACTGAGCTGGTCCACCATGGTGTTGATGGTGGTCTTCAGCTCCAGGATCTCGCCGCGCGCATCCACGTCGATCTTGCGGGTCAGGTCGCCGCGGGCCACCGAGGTGGTGACCTGGGCGATGTTGCGCACCTGGCTGGTCAGGTTGTGCGCCATGAAGTTGACGTTGTCGGTGAGGTCCTTCCAGGTCCCAGCGACGTTGGGCACCCGGGCCTGGCCGCCCAGGATGCCCTCGGTGCCCACCTCGCGGGCCACCCTCGTCACCTCGTCCGCGAACGCCGACAGGGTGTCCACCATGGTGTTGATCACCCCGGCCAGCGCGGCGACTTCACCCTTGGCCTCCACGGTGATCTTCTGGGAGAGGTCGCCGCGGGCCACGGCGGTGGCCACCTGGGCGATGGACCGCACCTGGCCGGTGAGGTTGGAGGCCATCACGTTGACGTTGTCGGTCAGGTCCTTCCACGTGCCGGAGACCCCGCGGACGGTGGCCTGGCCGCCCAGGTTCCCGGCGGTGCCGACCTCGCGGGCCACCCTCGTCACCTCGTCGGCGAAGGCGGAGAGTTGGTCGACCATCGTGTTGATGGTCTCCTTCAGCTCCAGGATCTCGCCGCGCGCGTCCACCCGGATCTTCTGCGTCAGGTCGCCCTGGGCCACCGCGGTGGTGACCTCGGCGATCGAACGGACCTGCGCGGTCAGGTTGTCCGCCATGACGTTGACCGACTCGGTCAGGTCGCGCCAGGTCCCCGAGACGTCGCGGACGTCGGCCTGGCCGCCCAGGCGCCCCTCGGTGCCCACCTCGCGGGCCACCCTCGTCACCTCGCCGGCGAACGAACTGAGCTGGTCCACCATGGTGTTGATGGTGTCCTTGAGCTCCAGGATCTCGCCGCGGGCCGCGACCGTGATCTTCTGCGACAGGTCGCCCTCGGCCACCGCGGTCGCCACCTGGGCGATCGCCCGCACCTGGCTGGTCAGGTTGCCCGCCATGAAGTTCACCGAGTCGGTGAGGTCGCGCCAGGTGCCCGAGACGCCCTTGACGTCCGCCTGCCCGCCGAGGATGCCCTCGGTGCCCACTTCGCGGGCCATCCGGGTCACCTCGCCGGCGAACGAACTGAGCTGGTCCACCATCGTGTTGACGGTGTTCTTCAGCTCCAGGATCTCGCCGCGGGCATCGACGGTGATCTTCTGCGACAGGTCGCCCTTGGCGACCGCGGTGGCCACCTGGGCGATGTCGCGCACCTGGGTGGTGAGGTTGCCGGCCATCGCGTTGACCGAGTCGGTGAGGTCCTCCCACGTCCCCGAGACGCCGGGCACCCGGGCCTGGCCGCCCAGGCGCCCCTCGGTGCCGACTTCGCGCGCCACCCGGGTCACCTCGGAGGTGAACACCGAGAGTTGGTCGACCATCCCGTTGAAGACGCCGGCGATCTCGCCGAGCAGCCCGTCCGCGCCCGCGGGCAGCCTGGTGCCGAAGTCGCCGTCCCGGACCGCGGTCAACCCCGCGAGCAGCAGCCGCAGTTCCGCCTCGCCGATGTTGCCCGCCGCCGGTTGGGCGCCGTCCTCACGTGGACCAGTGGACGGGGTTGGGCCGGCCATCGAACATCGCCTCCAGAGACCGCGAACGTACCGCCAGGGAGGCTATCGCAGTCCTTGCCCGAAGCGGGCGCCGATGGGCCCGAGCCGGGACCAGTGCTGGGCGGGCCGGGAGGCCCTGGGCAGCAGCGGCACGCGCAGCAGCCTGCTCGGTCCTACTCGGTCCGCAGCGCGGTGGCGGTCCGGGACCGTGCCGCCCAGCCGGCCGGCAGCAGTGCCCCGAGCAGGGCGATCACGACCCCGGCGGCCAGCAGCGGAAGGAGCAGCCCGGCGGTGTAGACGTGGGTCACGCTCGGTGGCAGGTGCCGGCCGATCGCGTTCCCCATCGGGGTCAGTGTCGCCTTCTCCACCGCGACCCCGAGCGGGACCCCGATGAGTCCGGCGATCAGGCCGGCGAGTGTCACCGAGGTCAGGACCATCGCGATGGTCTGCTTGGGTGTCATCCCGAGGGCCTTGAAGATCCCCAGATCGTGGACCCGCTCGCGGGTGTCCTGCACCACCGTGCTCAGCACCCCGAGCGCGGCGACCGCGGTCAGCAGCAGCGTGAGTGTCGCCACCAGGGCGCCCATGGTGATCACTACGAGGTTCACGCTGGACGAGTTCGGCTGGACCGAGGCGTTCAGCGGGGTCAGCGCGGCGGCGGCCGAGGCGGACCAGTCCGTTCCGTTGACGTCCGGGGCCAGCTCGACGTTGAACTGGTCGATGTGCGGGGTCAGTCCTGCGGCGGTGAAGGTGGCCGCATCCGTCATGGCCGTGTAGTCGCCCGCGTTGGTGTCGAAGTTGATGCCGACGACCTTCAGTGACAGTTGCTTGTTCTGCTGCACCACGGTGAGGTTGTCACCGACGTGGATCCCCACCGCCGCGGCCAGCTTGTCGCCGACCACGGCCTCGCCGGGCGCCGAGTACCAGCGGCCGGACAGCAGCTCCATGTTCGTCCAGGAGAAGTCGCCGCTGACCGAGTACACGACCGGCGGTTCGCCGCCGATCGGCGCGCCGACCATGGTCGCGCCGCTTTCGCCCCAGCCGAACGCGGCCTTCGTGCCCGGGACCTTGGCGAGCGCGGCGGCCACCCTGGCGGCATCCAGGTAGGGGTGGCGCGGGTCGTCGGGGCCGTAGAGATCCCAGGGCGCGCCCACGTCGGCTGTCGGGATCACGAGCTTCGACGCGACGTTGAAGCCCGAACTCATGCTCGTGGCCTGGTACTTGCTGAACGCGGTCCCCAACCCCACCGCGAAGGTGACGCTGACCGTGCCGAGCAGCACCGCCGCGCCGACCAGTACGGCCCGGGCCGGCCGGGCGAAGGGCTGGGCCAGCCCCAGCGACATGGCCCGGGGCAGCGGCAGCCGCGAGGCCAGACGCTGCGCAGTCCGACCGCGCTCGGCCTTCGGGGCGCGGCCGACCACCAGAGCCTGCACCGCCGGCATCCGGCCGGCCCGCAACGCCGGGATCGAAGCCGTGACGCCGACGACGAGCAAGGTGCCCAGCGACACCACGGCGCTGACCCACAACGGAATCGCGGCGCTGGCCGCGCCGAGCTGCTTGCCGGCCTGGCCCAGGACCGGCACGGCCAGGAGATTGCCGAAGATCGTGCCGAGGACCACCCCGAGTGTCGCCGGGATCATGGCCTGCGCGGTGTAGGCGCGGGCCACCTGCGAAGGGGTGAAGCCCAACGACTTCAGAATCCCGATGCGCCGGATTCCCGAGGCCACCGCGCCGCTGACCACGATCGCGATGATCAGGACTGACAGGACCAGGCCGAGGATCCCGAAGGCGATCAGGAACGGCACGAAGGCCTTGGCGTTGCCGGTCGCCTGCTGTTCCGCGGTCAGGTACGACTGTCCGTCCTCGACCGCGCCGGCCGGCACGGCGGCGGCCACCGCCTGCTTGTCGGTGGCGATGTCGGCATCGGTCCCGGCCTTGGCGAACCAGTAGAGCATCTGCTCGTCGGTTTTGGCCCCGGCAGCGGCCAGCCGCGCGAAACCGTCGGCGGTGGCGAAGCCGGTCGCGCTGTTGGTCACCGAGTCGGCGAAGCCGACAACCTTGAACGACGGCTTGCCCGCTAGGGAGGAGAACACCACCGAAGAGCCGAAGCAGGCGTCGGCATAGTTGTTCGCCGGGAGGGCGATCTCGCCCGGGCCGGTCGGCCAGCGCCCCTGGGTCAGCACCAGTTGGTCCATCCCGGAGGTGCTACCGAGGTCGGGCCGGGTGGTGACGGTGATCGGATGGTTGTCGTGACCGGCCCAATCGGTCCTGGGGCAGTCGGTGCCGACGGTCGTGTCCAACGCGGCGGCGATCGGGTACGGCCCGGCCGCCTCGGTGACACCGGCGGCGTGCGCGGTGGCGGTGGTCTGCGCGGCCGTGACCTTCGAGCTGTCGAACTGGACCGCCAGGTGCGCTCCGTTCCGGGTGGTGAACGCGTGCTCGAACGGGGCCTGAACGGCGGTCAGCAGGCCGAGGGAGAGTACTGATGACATCACCGCGGTGAACGTCGTCAGAGCCATGACGAGGGACTGGACCCGACGCCGGCCCACGCCGGAGCGTACGACCTTGCCAAGGGCGCTCACCGGCTCACCGCCGGCAGCATGCGGGCCATGGCGTGGAATCCGGCCTCGAGGAGGCGCCGGGGCATCGGCGGCCTGCGCAGCGTCATCCGACCGCTCCCGCCGGACGGGTCAGCCGCGCGTGGGCGGCCGGGCCGGCACCGCTGCCGCTGCCGCTGTTGACGACGTCCCGCGCGACCGCACCGTCCACCAACTCGATGGTGCGGTGCGCGGTGGTGGCGGCCAGCTGCACGTCGTGGGTCACCAGCACGATGGTCTGGCCCTCGGCGTTCAGGTCCAGCAGCAGCCGGCGCACGTCCTCGGCCGAGCTCGAGTCCAGCGCGCCGGTGGGCTCGTCGGCCAGCAACAACGGCGGCTTGTTCATCAGAGCCCTGGCCACCGCCACCCGCTGCCGCTGACCACCGGACAGCCGCTGCGGACAAGCCTTGACATGCCGCTCGATACCCAGCGAGCCGAGCAGCTCGACGGCCCGGCGCTTCGCCTCACCCCTGCCCATCCCGGCCAGCTGCGCCGGAACCATGACGTTGTCCAACACGGTCAGATCGTCGAGCAGATGGAAGAACTGGAAGATCATGCCGATCGAGGCCCGGCGGTACTTCGCCGATCCGGCCTCACCGAGCTGGTCGACGCGCGTGCCGTCGACGGTGACACTGCCGCTGGAGGGCTTGTCCAAACCGGCGATCAGGTTCAGCAGCGTGGACTTCCCACTGCCGGAATGGCCGAGGATCGCCACACAATCACCGGACGCCACGGACAAGGTCACACCGGCCAGCGCGGGCGGGCCGTCATCGTATTTCTTCGTCGCCTCGCGGACGTCGATCATCGGCGCATTCGTCATGGCCACGAACCTACGAACAGAGCGTGATCCGTCGCGTCGGCCGGCGGGTGTCACCGTTCCCCAGGCCGTCGGCCCGGGGGTGTACCCCGCGTACATCCCCGGGGCGACGCACGGAGCCGACGCCGCTGAATACGATCTCCGTATGGAAGAGCTTCTCCAGCGCCTCTCGACATCGGAGCGCATGACCTGGCTGACGGACCAGGCCGTGGTGCTGGCCACCGCCTGCTTCTACGCGCTGATGCTCTGCTTGTCGATCGCTCATCCGGACCACGACGGCCTGTTCCGGTTTTTCGGCCCCGGGCCCTTCCAGCTGATCGGTCTGTGCGTCGTGCTCGCCCTTCCGGTTCTGCTGATGCGCCGTCTGCCGGCGACTGTCTTCGCGGCGATCCTGGGCGAATCGATCCTCGGCGACCTCTTCGGCGTGCGGCCCTGGATCGTGTTCGTCCTGCTCCCGGTCCTGGGTGGGCACCTCGCCGTCCGGCGGCCGAAGGCTGCCGCCGTCGGCTCCGTCGCGGCCGTCGCGGCCGCGTTCGTCGAGAACATCCACGTCTACCCCGGGGAGACCCTCGGCGACGCGGCCCAGTGGGCCGGGCAGTTCGCGTTCCTGTTCGCGGTCGCGTGGGTCTTCGGAGGGGTGTATCGCAAACGCCGTGAATACCTCGGAGCCTTGCACGAGCAGACCGCGGCCCGTGCCGTCATGGCCGAACGGCTGCGGATCGCCCGCGAACTGCACGACAGCGTCGCGCACAGCATCGGGATCATCACGGTGCTGTCGGGAGCGGCGGCGCGGGTCGTGGACACCAAGCCCGAGCAGACGCGGCAGGCGCTGACCGGCATCGAGACCACCAGCCGCCAGACGCTGCTCGAGCTGCAGCGCATGCTCGGGGCGCTGCGCCGCGCCGAGCCCGACGACGCCATGCCGGGGGCCGCTCCGCTGGCGCCGGCCGGCAGCCTGGCCGATATCCCGCGGCTCGCCGAAAGCACGGCCGACGCCGGGGTGCGGGTCCACGTGGCCTGGCGGGGCGAGCGGCGTCCGCTGCCGCCGGAGATCGAGCTGTCGGCGTTCCGGATCGTCCAGGAGTCGGTGACGAACGTGGTGCGGCACTCCGGGGCGCGCACGTGCCGGGTCGCGGTCGGATACGAGCCGACAGGAGTGACGATCGAGGTGGTGGACGACGGGGACGACGGTCCCGGCGGGCCCGGCCGTCCCAGGCCCTCGGCGGCGGCCGGCGGGAGCGGCTTCGGCCTGCTCGGCATGCGCGAGCGGGTGTCGCTGCTGTCCGGCCAGTTCAGCGCGGGCCGGCGTCCGGAGGGCGGATTCCAGGTGACGGCGAGGCTCCCGGCATGAGCGTGCGGGTACTGCTGGTCGACGACCAGCCGCTGATGCTGGTCGGGCTCGGGATCCTGATCGGCAGCACCACCGACCTGGAGGTGGTCGGCGAGGCCGGCGACGGCCGCGAGGCGGTGCGCCTGGTCCATGAGCTGCGGCCGGACGTCGTGGTGATGGACATCCGGATGCCGGACATGGACGGGATCGAGGCGACCCGGCAGGCGACCGCCGAGCCGGACCCGCCCAAGGTGCTGGTGCTGACGACCTTCGACGACGACGAGTACGTCTACGGCGCTCTGCGCGCCGGCGCCAGCGGATTCCTGCTCAAGAGCATGGCCCTGGACGCGATCCTGGACGCGATCCGCGTGGTGGCGGCCGGCGACGCGTTGATCGCACCGAGCGTGACCCGACGGCTGATCGCGGACTTCGCCGGAACGTCCGGCCCCGCGGCCCCCGCACCGGACACCGAGCCCGCCGCGGACTCATGTCTCATCGCCGGGATCACCGACCGGGAGCGCGAAGTGCTGGCACTGGTCGGACAGGGACTGTCGAACGGTGAGATAGCCGAGCGGTTGGTGATCAGCGCGGCGACGGCGAAGACGCATGTCGCGCGGCTGTTCGCCAAGCTCGAGGCCCGGGACCGCGTCCACCTGGCGATCATCGCCTTCGAGAACGGACTCACGCCGGGCAGGCGGTAGGGCAGGGTGAGAAGAACGATCGCCGACCACGCGGAGCACAGCGGCAGCTCGGTGGGGGTGGCACGAGCGAACGAACGCTGTTCTACAGTCACGAAGATCATTCGACAGGGGAACGGCGATCGCGCCGATGCGAGCGGGATTCGTCGGCACGGAACAGGGTTCGTTCGAGGCGATATGCTCGGCGCATGGTATCGACTCCCCAGCAGCGCCGCGCGGCGCGGCACCACCAGCCCGTCCCCGAGGCGAAGGCGCCGGCGCGGGGACGGCGCACGACGCCGATCACGGTGGACGCCGTCGTCGGGGCCGCGCTCGACATCGTGGCGCGGGAGGGCTACGAGGCCCTGACCATGCGGCGGGTGGCCACCGCCCTGGAGACCGGGCCGGCCTCGCTGTACGCGCACGTGGTCAACAAGGAGGACCTGGACGAGCTGCTCATCGGCCGCCTGTGCGCCGAGATCGTCCTGCCCGAGCCGGACCCCGCCGCCTGGCGGGAGCAGATCACCGGCGTGTGCACCCAGATCCGCGACCAGTACCTGCGCTACCCCGGCATCTCCCGCGCCGCGCTCGCCGCCGTCCCCACCAACCAGGACACGCTGCGGCTGGCCGAGGGCATGCTCGCCATCCTGCTCGCGGGCGGCATCGCGCCGCAGACCGCCGCCTGGGGCATCGATTCCCTGACGCTCTACATCAACGCCTACACGCTGGAGATCTCGCTGCTCAGCCGCTCCGGCAGCGCGTGGGCCGACAGCCGGGCCGACCTGCTCGACCGGTTCGCCGACCTGCCCGACAGCTTCCCGCAGACCAAGCGCTACGCCGCCGAACTCACCTCGGGGGCCGGCCACGAACGCTTCGACTTCACCATCGGGCTGATGCTCGACGGCCTGGCGCGCGGCTGACCTCTGCTTCTCCGGCCGGGAGGCTGAGCCCTTCTCCGGCCGAGGCGGTCTACCGGCGGAACCAGCTGCGGACCCGTTGCTCCGGGTGCCGTTCCTCCTGTTCGGCGATGGCCGCCAGGACGGCGCGGTCGGCGCCGGTCAGCGGCGGCGGGTAGAGGCTGCGCGGCCACAGGCGCCGGGCCAGCACCACGTTCAGCTCGGCGGCGTACATGGTGATCCAGGCTCCCAGGTAGAGCCAGGCGAGCAGGCCGAGCACCGTCCCGAACAGGCCGTACACCGCGGTCGTGTGCCGCAGTTGGTGGGCCACCAGCAGACCGCCGCTCAGCTGGAGCGCGGTCCACAGCGGCCCGGCGGCCAGCGCCCCCGGGAGCAGCGAGCGCCGCGGGATCTCCCGCGGGGTCAGGATCCGGAAGCAGCCCAGGTAGAGGCCGATGTTCAGGGCGACCGACGCCAGCACGCCCAGCACCCGGCCGGCCCAGCCGCCGGTCACCTCGCCCAGCACCGCCGCGGCGCCGGTGCTGAGCAGCAGTCCGACCGCCAGCACGACGAACAGCAGCACCCCGCGGCCCAGCCGGGGCAGGAAGCCCGGGCGCCGCACCCCTGGCACCGCCCACACCTGCGCCATCGCGAACTGGAGCACCTGCGCGACACCGAGCGCGCCGTACGACAGCCCGAGCAGGCCGATCGCCAGGCCGAGCCCGCTGCCGCTCAGCGAGTGGATGTTCTGGTGCAGTTGGGTGCCGATGATCGGGAAATCGCCCAGCGCGGAGTTCAGGACCGCCCGCTGCGCCCCGGGATTGTCGTGCAGCGCATAGCCCAGGCCGGTGGTGAAGAGCAGCAGCAGCGGGAAGACGGCGGTGAACGCGTAGTAGGCGATCAGCGCGCTGAGCAGGCCGCCGCGGTCGTCACCGAACTTGCGGACCAGCGCCACGGCGAACGCGCTCGCCCGGTGCCGCCGTTGCAGGCGGTCGACCCGGTGCAGGACTCGTGCCACAGCGTTCATCGTCGCCCACCCGGATGCCTGATGCGCATGGCGAACGGTTACCCGCTGTCCGGCGCTTCATCCCGCCCGGCGCGACACCGGCGCGTGAACGCCCCGGGCGCCGAGCGGCCGGCCGGGATCGGCCGCTCGGGCCACGCGGTCGGGTTAGCCCGGCGCGACCTGGGCAGACGCGTTCCCGAGGAGGTGACACCCCATGATTCTCCTGATCGTTCTGCTCCTGGCCCTCGTCCTCGGCGGCCTCGGGTTCGCCGTCCATGTGCTGTGGTGGATCGCCCTCGTGGTCCTGGTGCTCTGGCTGCTCGGCTTCGTCTTCCGCAGCCCGACCAGCTCCGGCAGCCGCGGGCGCTGGTACCGATGGTGAGACCGCGTCCCGACCGCCCCACCCCTCGAACAACCCGCACTGCCGGCGGACACGGCAGAACAGGAGGCCGACATGCCACGCGGATCGAGCCCGAAGCGCGAACGGCAGTACGAGCACATCAAGGAGAGCGCGCTGGACCGCGGTGAGAGCACCGCGCGCGCGGAGGAGATCGCGGCCCGCACCGTGAACAAGGAGCGGGCCCGGCACGGCGAGTCGAGGACGGCGAGCCGGTCCTCGCTGCACGACATCTCCTCCGGCCGCCGCGGCGGCCTGCGCTCGCACGCGGGCGCGCAGGGGCCGACCAAGGACCAGCTCTACAACGAGGCCAGGCAACGGAACATCAAGGGCCGCTCGAAGATGAGCAAGGGCGAACTCGCCCACGCGCTCGGCCGCTAGGTGTTCTGTCCCGTGAGGTTGGACGCGGCCGGCGGGACAGAACACCTAGGTGTCCCCGCGCGTCCGGCGCGGGGGCGGCTCGGCCGCCGGCTCCTCGGTCACCGCCGGCGCGGCTCTCCCGTGCCGGCGGTGGCTGGTGTCGCAGAGCGGGTAGCACTGGCTGCGGTGGCAGGTGCAGAGCGCGACCACCGGCCGGTCGCAGCGCACCGCCTGTCCGTCGGGCAGCACGATCTCCACCGGGCCCTCCAGCAGGATCGGCCCGCGTCCGGCCGGCAGCCGCACCAGGCGCGACTCGCGCTCACGCGGGGCGGACACCGCGGATCACCACCAGAAGCTCCTCCCGCTCATCCGCACCGATCACGCCGCTCGCCTCGAACCAGCGGGCGCGGGCGGTCATCACCGGGCCGAAGGCCTGTCGCCGGGTGGCCACCACCGCCGTGTCGAGCCCGGCCCGCCGCAGAGCGGCCAGCGTCCGGTCGGGGCGGGCCAGCGAGGACTGCACGACGAGCAGCATCCCGCCGGGGGCGAGCAGCCGCGGGGCCAGCCGGCAGATCCGGTCCAGCACCAGCCGGCCGTCCGGCCCGGCGTCCCAGCTGCGGGCGATGCCGCGCCTGGGGGCGGCCGGCTCCGGGGCGGGTACGTAGGGGGGATTGGCGACGATCAGGTCGAAGCGGGCGCGGGCGACCGGACGGACCAGGTCACCGCGGCGCACCCGGATGCGCAGCCCGTTCAGCCGGGCGTTCGCCCAGGCCGTGGCCAGCGCCAGCCGGGAGAGGTCCACCGCGGTGACCTCCGCACCCAGCGTGGCCGCCGCGAGCGCCACCGCACCGCTCCCGGTGCCGAGGTCCAGCAGTCGGCAACCGGCCGGCGGGTGGTGTCGCCACAGGGTTTCGATCAGCAGCTCGGTGTCCCCTTGCGCCGGATAGACACCGGGTGGTGTGAGCAGCAGCATGCCGTGCGCCTGCCCACATCCGGCAGGCCGACCCGTCGGATCCGGCGCGGATTCGACGGCCGCGCCTGCCGGTGGGAACAGCGGTCGGCATACCCGCAGCAGGACGGAGGATCCTCGGACCGTCACCGTGCCACCCCGTCGACCCCGTCGACCCCGGCGGTGGCGCCGGGCGCGTCGTCCAGCGGGACGCGCAGGGAGCTGCGCCGCCCGTTCCAGCAGCCGAGCAGGTGCCCGCCCAGGCGCTCCTCGACGGCCCCCGTGGCGGCGATCCCGAAGGCGATCCCCGCCGCCAGTTCGGGCTCCGCGGCGACGAGCGGGGCGATCACGGTGTGCCGGACCAACTGTTCGTGCACCGCGTCGGCGGTGATGTGCTCGCGGTAGAAGAGCGTCCCGGCGGGCGAGGCTCCGAGCTGGGCGAAGGCCTGGGCGAGCCGGGCCGCGCCCGGTGAGGAGGTGATCTCCAGAGTGGCGAACTGGCCGATCAGGGCGGCCCGCAGCGATCGGTGCAGGCCGAACATCGACTGGAGGTTGACCGCCGCCAGGCCGGGCGCCGGGACCGCGTCCAGGTAGTGTCCGTAGGCCGGATCCAGGCCGAAGTCCGCCATCATCTCGGCGAACAGCACGGCGTGCGCCCGCTCGGGACGCCCGGCGCCGTACTCGTCGAACTGGATCGTCATCAGCGCGCCCTTGACGGGGTGCGGCAGCCGGGGCACCACCCACAGCTGCGGGTCGGCCTCCTTCAGGTGGTAGAGCGAGCGGTGGACCAGGAATTCGCGCGCCTGCCAGCGCTGTCCGTCGGCCAGCAGCCGGTACGAGGGCCCGTCCGCCCCCGCCGGCTCGACCAGCAGGTCGGACAGCGCCCGGTCCAGCGGTGGCGGGTCGCCGACGGCCTCGCACAGCGCGCCGAGGAACGCGTGTTCGAGCTGGGCGCGCAGGGCCAGCAGCGCCGGGTGCCACTCCCAGGCGGCATGCACGCCGGCGAAACCGAGGTAGTGCAGCTCGTAGCAGGTGTAGAGGGCGAGCTGCAGGTCCTCGCCCCACGGGTCGAGGCCCGCGGGGGCGGCCAGGACGCTGTCGGTGCGCGGCGGCCGGCGCAGCGTGTCGAGCAGCGCCGCACCGAGCGGACCGCGGGCTGTGGGCAGCGCGGGCGCAGCGGTGAAGGCGCTGAGGGTGGTGGACATGGGCCGGTCACCTGCCTCGGGGACGGAGTTCCGGGGTGCAGAGCAGGTACTGCCGCCGACGCGCGGTACGCACCAGTGCGGTGGTCATGTCGCCTGCTGGACCGACGCCGCCCGCACGCCGACGCTCAGGGGCGGCTGCCCACCCGGGCGTCGCCGAAACCCGCCCCGGCCTCGCGCCCGCTGCGTTGCCGTGGCCCTTGACGGGAGCGAGGCTCGGACGGGAGGGTGCGGGAGCGGAGCGGCCGCGTCCACGGCGTCCGGGACGGATGTCCCCCAGCTTTCGGCCCCGACGTCAGGAGAGCGATGACGAGCGAACCGGAGGACGGCGCGGAGCCGGCCGGCCCGGTCACCCGCCCCACCGACGAGCTGCGGGGCCCGCGGGAGCGCAGGACCCGGCAGCAGCAGCTCGACCTCGCCACCGGTCTGCTGATGGCCCGGCTGGGCCTGGCTCCGGCGGAGGCGCTGGAGCAGCTGGCGGCCGTCGCCGAGGCCACCGGGCAGCGGCCCGAGGAGGTGGCCGCCGACCTGCTGCACGGCTCGGACAGCCCCCCGGTCGGCGCCGCCGCGGCCCGGGAGCCCGCGCTGCCGCAGGCTGCCGAGGAGGCCGACGCCGGGGACGGCCCGGACGCCCGGGAGGGGTCGGAGGCCGCAGCGGACGCAGTTGCCGGGGAGGACCTGGACGAGCTGGCCGAGGCCCTGCTGCGCGACGGTCTGGCACCGCTGGGTGCCTGTGGGGTGCTGGTCTGGCGCCAGGTGGCGTCGGACTGTCTGGAGCTGGTGGGCGGTGCCGGGCACAGCCGGCTGGAGCGGGCGCACTGGCAGCTGGTGTCCCCGCTGTGGGACGGGCCGCTGCGACGGGCGTTCGCCACCGGCACCGCGCTGTGGCTGGCCGACGGCCCCGCCGCCGGCCAGCGCCTGCCCGGCCCGGACCGGCACGCCGCCCGGGCGGTGCTGCCGCTGCACGGCGAGCAGGGGCTGCCGGTGGGCGTCGCCGCGGTCTGCTGGCCGGGGCCGACCAGGCTGGATGGGGAGGTGCGGGGGCAGCTCGCCTCGCTGGTCGAGGTCGCCGCCCACGTGCTCGCCGCCCGGGAGCGCCGGGCGGAGTTCCGCACCAGCGCGCAACTGCCCCGCCCGGTGCTGACCTCGCTGCTCGACCTGCTGGCCCACCCGGCGATCCTGCTGCACCGGCCCGCCGCGGGCGCGGGCCCGGTGGTGGAGCACGCGAACCGCACCGCCCGGCGGATCTGCTCCGGTTGTGCCCCCAGCGCGCTGGAGCAGGCGCTGCCCTACGCCCACGTGCCGCTCTCCGAGCTGCTGGAGCGCGCACTGGAGAACCAGACCCCGCAGACCGCGCCCCAGGTGCCGGCCGAGCACCACCCCGGCGAGCCGGGCACCCTGGTCAACGTGCGGGTGCTGCCGGTGGGCCCGGAGCACGCCGCCGTCCTGTGGCACTCCGGCACCCTGGAGCACAGCTTCTCGGTGCTGCGGGTGGCGGGCGGCCTGGGCGGCCTGGGCGCCTTCGAGGACGACCTGACCACCGGGACGAGCCGGTGGAGCGAGCACGCGTTCACCTTCTTCGGCCTGCCCGAGGACGCCGACCCGGTCCCGCTGAGCGGACTCGCTCGGCTCGTGGATCCGGCCGACGCGGACGAACTGACCACGGCGATCACCCGGTTGATCCGCCGCCAGGACGAGGTGAAGCTGGTGGTCCGCGCCCGGCGGGCGCAGGGCGGCGTGCGCCGGGTGCAGATCGTGGCGGAGCCGCTGCTCACCCACGGCACGCTGACCGGGATCACCGGGATCTTCCAGGACGTGACCGGCCAGTACCACACCGAGGCGGCACTGGCGGCGACCTTCGACCGGCTCACCGACGTCCAGGAACAGGCCGACACCCGCCACCGGCTCGCGCTGCAAATGCAGCGGGCGATCGTGCCGGAGATGCCGGAGCCGCAGCGGCTGCCCGGACTGGAGGTGGCCGCCCGCTACCGGCCCGCCGCCCAGGAGTACCGGGTGGGCGGCGACTGGTACGACGTGCTGCCGCTGCCCGGGGACCGGGTGATGGTCGCGGTCGGGGACCTCGCGGGCCACGGCATCGAGGCGGCCACCGGCATGGTCGCGCTGCGCAACGCGCTGCGCGGGCTGGCGGTGACCGGCGAGTCGCCCGCGCGCCTGCTGCACTGGCTCAACGAGCTGACCCTGCGCACCGGCGGGCACCTCACCGCGACCGCGCTCTGCGCGATCTTCGAGCCCGGCACCCGGCGGCTGACCTGGTCGAGCGCCGGCCACCTGCCACCGCTGCTGCTGCGCGAGGGCCGGGCCCGGCTGCTGGAGTCGGACCGCAACGTGCTGCTCGGTGCCGCCGCGGACGTCGCCTACCGCGAGACCAGCACCACGCTGCGCGCCCAGGACACGCTCGTGCTCTACACCGACGGGCTGGTCGAGCGGCGGGGCGCCGACCTGCGGCAGAGCCTCGCCCTGCTGGGCCGGGCCGCACAGGACCTCGCCGGGAACGAGCTCGGCGACCTGGCCGACCGGCTGCTCGCCCAGGCCACCGGAGACACCGAGGACGACACCAGCCTGATCGCGCTGCGGATCCGGTGAGGCGGGCGGGGCTCCAGGTCGGCCGGTGGTCAGCCGGTGGTCAGCCGCACCCCGAGCAGGCAGCTGTCGTCGCGCGGGTTGGGCGCCTCCAAGCGGCGCAGGATGTGGTCGAGGCAGCCGTCGAGGGAGGTTCCCGGGTACTCCGACGCCGCCTCGCGCAGTCGCGCGGCGCCGCTGCCGGGGTGCCGGTCGGGCCGCTCCACCAGGCCGTCGGTGTAGAGCAACAGGGTGGCACCCGGGGGCAGTTCCAGCGTCGTCGCGCCGTACTCGGCCTCGGGCACCGCGCCCAGCAGCAGCCCGGTGGGCGCCGCGTCGAAGCGCGCGCTGCCGTCGCCGGCCAGCAGCAGCGGCGGCGGGTGGCCGGCCCGGGCCCAGGTGAAGGTGCGGGCCGCCGGGTCGAGCCGGCCGCAGACGGCGGTGGCGACGTAGTCGAAGCGCTGCTGCAGCATCATCCGGTTGAGCAGCGCGAGCAGGGCCCCGGGCGCCGCGCCGGTGCAGGCCAGCCCGCGCAGTGCGTAACGCAGCTGACCCATCCCCGCGGCGGCGGGCAGGCCGTGTCCCGAGACGTCCCCGACCACCACCAGTGCGCTGCCGTCCGGGAGCGCGAACAGGTCGTACCAGTCGCCGCCCACCTTGGTCTCCTGCTCGGCCGGCAGGTAGCGGGCCGCGTACTCCAGGCCCGGCACGGCCGGGGCGCGCGGCGCCGCGAGCAGGACGTGCTGCAGGGCGCGGATCACCCGGTGCTCGGCCACCGACCGGCGGCGCCGCTCGGCCAGTTCCGCGCGGTCCGCGGCCGAGTCCCGCTCGGCCGCCCGCTGGGCGGTGACGTCCTGGGCCACGCCGTGCACCTCGGTGACCGGGGCAGCGCCGCCCCCGTTGCTCTCCGCCGCCACCCGCAGTTCGCGCAGCCCGCCGTCCGGTCGGCGGATCCGCAGGTCCAGCTCGGCCTTGCCGCACCTGTCGAGCAGTCGCCGCGCCGCCTGCCGCAGGGCCGGCCGGTCGCCCTCCAGCACCGCCTCCTCGATCTCGGACGCCTTCAGGGGTGCGCCGCCGGGCCGGCCGAGCACTGCGTCCGCGAAGCCTGCGGAGCAGGCCAGCGCGGTGTCACCGGCGTGCCAGTGCCAGGTGCCCAGCCGCGCGAACTCCCAGGCCTGCGCCAGCTGCCGCTCCGCCCGGCGCTGGGCGTCGTACGAGCGCCAGGTGAGCAGCAGCCCGTTCGGCAGCGGCATCGCCCGCAGGGTCAGGCTGCTGGCGTGCGGCGTGCCGTCGACCACCTCGACCAGGGGGTCGAGCTCCTGCTCGTACGGTTCGCCCCTGCTGTGGGCCCGCAGCAGCCCGGCCAGCGCGCCGCTGGTGATCAGGCCGGGGTACAGCTCGGTGAGCCGGCCCCCGGCCAGCTCGGCCGCCGTGCGACCGGCCAGGTCCACGGTGGCCGGGTTGGCATGGGCCACCCCGAAGTCGACCACCCGCCCGTCCGCCGCCCGCAGCGGCGTCAGCAGCAGGGCCGGTGCGGTGAGGGAGTCGAGCACCGTCCGTGACCACCGCTCCCCCGGGCCGGCGACGTCTGCGGGGCGGCCCGCGGCGCAGCGCGCCAGCTCGTCGGCGCAGAGCTGGGCGACGGCGCGCAGGTACCGCTCGGTGTCGGGCCCGGACCGGAAGTGCTCCGGCCAGCCGATGCCGAGCACACCGATCGCCCGGTCGCCGGCACGCAGCGCCAGCGCGCAGACCGAGGCCCCCGGGATCACCGGGTCGTCGCCGGGCCCGGCCCACACCGGGCCGGGCTCGCGCAGGGCCCGGGCCATCGGCACCGTGGTGGCCGGCGGGATCCGGCGCCACTGGCCGGCCCGCCGCGAGGTCAGGCCGTGCCCGGCCACCAGGCGCAGCGCGCCGTCCGGCTCGGTCACCGCCAGCACCACCGCGCTCGCCCCCAGCGGTGCGACCGCCACCTCGCCGACCGCGCGGGCCAGCTGCCGCTCGTCGGTGGCGGCGGCGAGGGCCGCGGCCGCCAGGTGGTAGCGGGCCGCGCCGGTGGCGTCCAGCTGCCGTCGGCGGGCCGGTGCGGGGGCGGGCGGCTGCGCCGATGGGCCCGCGGGCGGTGGGTCCGCAGGCAGTGGGGAGCCGGCCGGTGGGGGCCCGGCCGGTGGGTCCGCGGGCGGTCGGTGGCCGGTCGACTGCGGCTCGACCGGCTGCGGCCCGGCTGGCTGCGGCCCGGTGGGCGGGCCCGGGGCAGCCTGGCCGAGCAGCTCGGCGGCCAGCTCCGCCACCTTGCGATTGCTCTGCTGCGAGTGGTCGGAGAGCCAGTCGAAGGCCTCCTGCGGCGAGACGCCGAGCCGCTCCACCAGCAGGCCCTTGGCCTGCTCGATGACCGCCCGGGTCCGCATCGCCCGGCGCAGCCCGGTCACCTCCTGCCGCAGACGGTCGACGACCTCGCGCAGTTCCGCTTCGGCCCGGTCCATCGCCGCCTCCACCGATCGGGTTTCGACAGGTCTCAGCGTAGGACGGGTGGGCCCGGCGAATCCTGCCGAGCGTGGTCCAGCAGGAAGGCCCGCGTGGAACTCCGCTACCCCTGCGTGAGCTGCTCGCGCAGGCCGCCCAGGGTGGCGGCGAGCAGGCGGGAGACGTGCATCTGGGAGATGCCCAGCCGCTGGGCGATCTCGCTCTGCGTGCAGTCGCCCCAGAAGCGGAGCAGCAGGATGGTGCGCTCGCGCTGCGGCAGACGGGCCAGCAGCGGGCGGACCGCGATCCGGAACTCGACCAGGTCCAGGCGTTGGTCCAGGACGCCGATCCGGTCGAGCAGCGAGCTGCCGAAGGGGTCGTCGTCGCCCTCGTGCAGCGCGTCCAGCGAGTCCGTCCGGCTCACCAGGGCGGCTGCCTGACCGGCCAGGACCTCGCACTCGTCGAGGCCCAGCGACTCGGCGATCTCCTCGACCCGCGGCGCACGGCCCAACCGCTGCTCCAGCTGGTCCGAGCCGCGGATCACCGCCAGGTAGAGCTCCTGCACACTGCGCGGCACCCGCACCGGCCAGGAGGTGTCCCGGAAGTAGCGCTTCATCTCGCCGGAGATGGTGGGGATCGCGTAGGTCGGGAACTCGACGCCACGGTCGAGGTCGTAGCCGTCCACCGCCTTGATCAGACCGACGGTGCCGACCTGGACGAGGTCCTGGAACTCCTCGCAGCGGTGCCGGAACCTCGTGGCGACGAAGCGGACCAGCGGCATGTTCAGTTCGATGACCGTGCCGCGCACGTAGCTGTAGTCGGCCGTCCCCGGCGTGAGCGCCGCCAGCCGGCGGAAGAGGGAATCGCTCAGCCCGCGGGCCTCGGTCTTGCCCATCGCCCGCAGCTCCCGGCGGGTGGGGCGGATGGGCAGCGGCGATTCGCCCGCGGCGTGATCGCTGCTCGCCGTCGACACGGTGGGCGTGCTGGGCGTGGTGCGGGAATGGAGCGGTGCCTGGACCGGCACGGTCCTCATCTCCTGGGCGTGACGGAGTCGCTCCCCCGGTGGGCCGGTCGACGACGACCATGACCCGGGGGGACGGGAACCTCCGCCCGGCTGCTTCAGGCGATGGGAGACGCCGCGGACGTGCCGCGCCGTCTTGGAACCCCTACCCGGGTGACCGGGCTTGAACCCTGGGGCGATCACCCCGGCACCGCACCCGCACATCTCCTCGCCGGACCGCGGGTGTGGCGGCGCGGGGCGCGGGCAGACGTGCGCCGAAACGGGAGGGTGCGATGCGCAGGGCCGGGCTGGAGTGGTACCGCTGTTGCGACGAGGCAGGGCCGGTCGCACCGGTGAGCGCGGCCGGCGCGGCACCGGCGCCGTCAACCAGTCCCCGTACCAGGCCTCTTGTAGGATCAAGGTCATGAGCACAGGGTCGTGGAGATGACGGCGTGAACGAGAGCGTGGCCGCCCGGCCGGCCACCGGACCCTTTGTGCATCCGGCCCTGTTCTACCGGACCACCGAGGGCTACCTCCGCGCTGTCGGCGACTTCGCGCGCCGCGCCCTGGAAGCCGCGGAGCCCTGCTTCATCGCCGTCCCCGGCCTACGGGTGGCGGCGCTGCGCTCGGCTCTGGGCGACGTTGCCGCGGAGGTCGAGTTCGCCGACATGTCCGTCCTGGGGCGCAATCCCGGACGGATCCTGGCCGCGCTGCAGGGCTTCGCCGACCGCCATCCCGACCGGCCGGTGCGGATCGTCGGCGAGCCGATCTGGGCGGGCCGCAGCCGCGCGGAGATCCTCGAAGCCACCCGGCACGAAGCCCTGATCAACACCGCCTTCGCCCGGCGCGGCGCAACCGTCCTGTGCCCCTACGACCTCACCGCGCTGCCGGCGGCCGTCGTCGGCGACGCCCGCCGCACCCACCCGACCGTCATCGAGGACGGCACGGACCTCCCGAGCCCGCACTACACCGACCCGGCCGTGGTCTGTGCCGACTGCGACCAGCCGCTGCCCGAACCGGCGCCCGGCGGGGTGATGCGAGTGGCCTACAGCGGTGGCGAGTTGGCCGCCGTGCGGCACCGGGCCGACAGCTGGGCCCGGAGCACGGCGCTGCGGCCCGCGCGCCGGGACGACCTCGTGCTCGCGATCGGCGAGGCCGTCGCCAACTCGGTCGCCCACGGCGGCGGGAGCGGAGTGCTGCGCCTGTGGACCCGTGGCGACGGCGCCGCCGTGGCCGAGATCCACGACGCCGGGCAGCTGAGCGACCCACTGGCCGGCCGCAGCCGCCCCTCGCTCACCTCCGGCAACGGCGGCCGGGGCCTGTGGATGATCCACCAGCTCTGCGACCTCGTCGAGATCCGCGCCACGCCGACCGGCCTGACCCTGCGCCTGCACGTCTGCGCCTGACCGCCGCGCTTCGGAGGTTCTCGTCGCCGCCCAGCCGGTGACCACGCGCGGAAGCCCTGCCGGACCACTCCGGCAGGGCTTCCGCAATACGGCCATGTTATCGAAACTAGTCGACCTGGCGTTTAGTTGAACTTATCCATGGACCCCTGACTCAGGTACAAGGAAATCCTGATGGGAGTGTCGTCGGGGTCCAGATGCTCGAGACCCAGGGTCACATGAAGATTGGCGATCTTCCAGCATTCCGCGTGCACAAAAGGAAATTCATCCGCATCCAGCACCAGGTCCTCCGGCTCGACCGAGAACCTTTGGCCGAACAGCGACGCAAGCCGGGCTGCCAGCTCTCGACAATCGTCGATCTTGTCTCCATAGCCCTCAGCGACAGTCCTGGCATAGTCAGCCGAATTCCAATCGGCCTGCCACTCCTTCAGCGTAACGCCGATGGCTACCAGGTCTCCGTCATACTCGATACCCAGGAGAAAGTCGCCGAATCCAAGGCGCTTCGGATACGGAAGGGATACGGAGCCAACAGGCTCCCAGCCCGACCGGACCAGTTCGGAGGAGACCTGCTCCGCCTCCCACGGAAGATCGAACCGAGTTGCTACTTCCACGAGCTGGAGCATCGACTGCAGATCAATATCAAGCATCACTTCATCCCCGCTGCCGACACGTGAAAGACCCGAAGTGCACCGCTTTCCATCTCCTCTGGGAACCACTCCCGGAAAACCGCTCGATAAAACGCGGCACCACCGGCATTTGAGACCGCGTAGCGGACACCACTGCCGCCCAAGGCACTATTCAATCCCAAGAGCCGCCGCGCCTGATCGACCGTGGTGTCTTCATTGAAGACCGTTCGGGAATGAGAAGGGTTGTAGAGACTCTTGCCCCAGGCATTGGGATGATCATTTCCAGTCCACTTCGCCTCAGTGATGAAGCCGTCCGCATCCGGGCCACCGTCCACCTTGATCAGTTGCCCGTTGTGCTGCCACCACTGCTCTTCGTCCGTACCAGTGACATGTTCTTGGTACCGGAACCCGACGTTACTCCGCTTCTGTGCTTCCGAGATCTTATACCTGCCCTGGAGCACCGGGTCACAGTTGTGGACCAGGACCGGGGTGTCGCCCGCCTCCACGAAGTACGTGTGAAGGTCACCGATGGTGAGGTCGTACGTCGTGGTGTTGGCGTGGAACAGGTGGACGTCGGTGACCTGGGCGGTGCCGGTGGGCGTCTGGAGGACGTCTCCGGCGTGCAGGTCCTGGGCGTCGACGAAGGCCGAGCGGGTCTCGTCGTAGAAGGGGTGGTGGAAGGTGGTGTGCAGGGTTCCGCCGCCGGCAGCGATCGCCGGGTCGGTGGTGTCCGTGCTCTCGGTGGTGCTGCTCGTCGAGGCCGACGAGACGGTCTGGGCGGCCGGGGTGGCCGCGGTGGCGGGCTGGGGGTTGAGGCCGAGCAGGCTGGTGGCGGCGGCGATGGACGCGGCCAGGGTGAGGCCGGCGCGGTGCCGCAGCTTGGTGCTCAGCGAGCCGACGGTGGCCTTGGCCGGGACGGCCTCGGTGGTGCGGGTCGGGGTGGCCGTCTCCTTGGTGGTCGTGCCTGGGTGGAGCGGGGTGACCGTGACGTCGGCGAAGTCGTGGTCGGTGGTGGTGACGATGACGTTGGTGACGGTGTGGCTCTGCGTCCCGTCCTTACCCGGGACACCGTTGGTGATCTGGTCACCGATCTTGATCTGGTCGATCCGCTTGGTCGTGCCGTTGGCCATCAGCACCGGTGTGGCGCCGGTGAAGCTGTGCGTGAGGCAGCTGTCCGCGGCGGACTTGGCGCCCTGGGCCTCGGCCTCGTGGGCCGCCTGTGCGGTCACGTCCTCGGTCGCGCTGTCCGCGGCCGAGGTTGCTCCCTTGCCGAACAGTCCGCCCACGGCTTCCATCGCCTTGGGCGCGACCTTGCCGAGCACCGCGCCACCGAGCTCACCGAGTGCGCCACCCGCGGCGCCCTCGACCGCGCCCTCGACCGCGGTCTTGCCGAACGCGCTGACGCTGCAGGCCGAGCCGCCCTTCTGGGCGCACTTGAAGCCCTGGTTGACCAGGTTCCCGGCCGCACCCGCGGCCGCGGCGCAGCCGATGGTGCCGACGCCCGCGGTCACGGCCTCGCAGCCGGCGAAGACCGCGGTCGAGACCACGAACGAAGTGATCGCAGCAGCGTGGTGCTTGACGAACTTCGCTGCCGTCTTGGCGGCGGAGACCGTCGCGTGGTATGCGGTCCGGGTGGCCCGGTAGGCCACGCCCACCGCCTTGCTGGCAGCGTGCACGACCCGCTTCGCGGCCTGCTTGACCACGTGGTACGCCTGTTTCACCACATGGACGGCCGCGTGGTAGACGCGTCTGACGGTCCGTACGGCATAGCGGTGGACCTGTTGGACGTAGTGGTAGGCGCGATGGTAGGCGTCGCTGACGTGGTGGTACGCCGACCTGGCGGCGCTGGCCGTGGCATGCGCCACGTACGACACCCCGGAGCTGACGGCGTGGTAGCCGCTGGAGACCGCCGAGCTGACCGCGTGGTACCCGCTGGAGACCGCGGAGGCGGCCTCGTGGTACCCGCTCGACACGTCATGCGCGATCGCGTGGCCAACCTTGCAGAACACGGCCGGTCCCCAGCAGTTCCCGGACGGGTCGCCCGCGGACAGCGGGTTGTCGGCGACGTACGCGAACAGGTTCGCCGCCGCCGAGTTCGGTACCGCGTTGAGCGAGACGGTGTCCTTGTTCAGGAACTCGCCCGTGCGCGGGTTGTACCAGCGCGATGCGGTGCCGACCAGGTTGGTCGAGTTCTCCGTCCAGCCGGACTGGAAGCCCAGGTGGCCGGCGAGGTTGCTGCCGCTCACCACGCTGCCCAGCGGGTCGTAGGTGGCGGAGGTGGCCAGGGTGGTCGCGGTCGGCGCGAAGGTGCCCACCACGTCGTTGTGCTGGTCGAGCATCGCCAGTTGGCCGGTCGAGGTCGACGTGGCCCCGGCGTTGTTCATCCCGACGAGCGAGTCACCGTCGTCGTACGTGTAGGTGTAGTCACCGTCCGATGCGATGACGTTGCCCACACCCGAGTACTGGAAGGTACGGGTCGCGCCGCCACCGAGGGTCGTGTCGGTGATGTTCCGGCCGGTCGCGTCGTGGGTGTACGACTGCGTACCCGCCACCACCTGCTGGCCATAGGCGTCCGACGACATCGCAGTGCTGCCCGCGGCGGTGATGTCGTGGGTCATCGTGCCGCGCGCCGCGTAGGTGTACGTGTGCACACCGTCGGAGGTCAGCTGGTCACGTGCGTCGTACGTGAAGACGTTGGAGCCGGACTGGATCCGGTTGCCCGAAGCGTCGTACGCGTACGGCGTGTTGGTGGTGCCGTTGTTCCACGAGGTGAGCCGGTTGGCCCAGTCGTAGGTGTAGGTGTTGTTGGCGGCTCCCGCGACCCCGGCGGTGTTCTTCGAGGTCAGGTTGTTGTTGTTGTCGTAGCCGTAGGCGATGGAGGCGAGGGTCGTCGTCCCCTTCGCCAGGGTGTCCGAGGACAGGCGGTGCAGGTTGTCGTAGCCGTAGGTCCGCACGTCGCCGAGCGTGCCGTAGGAGATCGACGAGACCTGGTTCAGGTTGTTGTAGCCGTAGGTGAGTTGGGTGCCCGTCGCCGGGTCGTTGACCGACTGCAGACGCCCGGCCGAGTCGTAGCCGTAGCCGGTGGTCCCGGCCGCGTCCGTCCGGGAGGTCAGCTGCCCCGCGCCGTTGTAGGCGAAGGAGGACGCCCCGGCCGAACCCGAGGCCGTCAGCATCGAGCCGCGGTCGTTGTAGGTGAACGCCTCGTTCGTCGCCGTCTGGTAGTCCGGGTTGCCCATGGTGCCGGCGACAGCCGTGCCGGCGGTCAGCACCCGGCCCGCGTTGTCGTAGGTGAACGAGCGCGACGCCGTCGCCGCCTCCGCGCCGGTGCCCGATGCCGAGAGCAGCTGGTCGAGCTTGTCGTAGCCGAAGGACAGCGACACTCCGCCCGGCAGCGTCTGGGAGGTCGCCCGCCCGTCCGCGTCGTAGGCGTAGGTCGTGGTGGAGTCCGAGGCCGCGGTGTAGACGGCCGTGGCCGGCTCCTGCTCCGAGGCCAGCTGCCCCCGCGGCGTGTACGTGTACAGCCACGAGTTGTTGCGCCCGTCGGTGTACCGGGTGCGCTGGCCCGCCGCGTCATAGCCGAACGACGTGGTGATCGACGAGGTCGCCGAGACCGGCTGGACCTCCTGCGTCACCATGTTGCTCGCGTCGTAGGTCAGCTGCGAGGTGTGGCCGTTGGCGTCCGTGACCGCGGTCGCGTTGCCGTTGCCGTCGTAGACCGCGGAGGTCTGCGTCAGCAGGTTGTTGTTGGCGTCGAACTGCTTGTGGTCGGCCGGCAGGCCGGCCGCCGTGTAGTCGGTCCAGCCGTACGTTCCGTCGGCCGCCGTCGTCTTGTAGGGGCGACCCTCGAAGTCGTAGGCGGACGTGGTGGTGTTGTTCGCGGCGTCGGTGACGCTGGTCTGCTCGCCGAGCCGGTTGTAGCCGTAGGAGGTGCTCACCCCGGTGGCACTGGTCTGCGAGGAGAGGAAGGCGCCGTACGGATTGCCGGGCGTCACCGCGTAGGACTGGGTGCTGGTGAGCGTCTGGGTGGACGGGTACCGCTCCAGCTGTGTGCCGGTGACGGTACGGCCCAGCCAGTCGTAGGTGGCCTGGGTGACCGCGCCGGTCCCGTCGGTCACCGACAGCTTCTCGCCATTGGTGTCGTAGACGCTGTGCACCGTGCTGTTGTCCGCCGCCGTGACCTGGGCCACGTCGCCGAGCTGGGTGTACTGGACCTGCGTGGTCTCCCCGCCGGGGCGGGTGGTGGACAGCACGTTGCCTTCGGCGTCGTACGTCCAGCTGCTCTGCCCGCCCACCGGGCTGGTCGCACCCGGCGGCGTGTAGTTCGGCAGGGTCTGGGAGACCTTCTGGCCGTCGGCGTCGTAGGCGGTGGTGGTCTCGTTCCCGTTCGGGTCGAGCTCCTCCACGGCCTCACCGAAGGTGTTGAAGCCGCTGGTGGTCACCGGGTGGGCGGTCACCGAGGTGCCGCCGACCGCCTCCACGGGCACGGCCGGGGCCGTGGTGACCGCGAGGTTGCCCGCCTCGTCGTAGGTGTACTGCGTGGTGTTGCCGTTCGGGTCGGTGACCGAGGCCGGCATGCCGCGCTTGTCGTAGGTCCAGTTCGTGGTCTGGGTGTTGGACGACCCGACAGTGCCGCCGTTGCGGCCGTTGGTGTAGAGCGTCTGGGCCTCGGTGGCACTGACCGCTCGCTGGTAGACCTGGACGTTCGAGACCTGGCCGTTGGCGATGTCGAACGTGCCGTTGTTCGGCGTCTTGGAGGCGCCGATGGTCAGCCCGCCGGTACCGCTCCACGGACTCGGGTTGTTCCCGGTCGCGGCCAGCGAGCCGTTGACGTACAGGCTCATCGTGCCGGTCGACGAGTCGAAGGTGCCGACCAGGTGCGTCCACGTGTTCAGCGCGGCCGAGGACGTGTGCGCCGAGTAGTACGCGCTGGGGCTCGTCGCGTCCGAGCTGTTCGCGATGAACGCCCAGCCGCCGAACGCCTTGGAGTACTGGAGGTAGAACGACGGGACGTTGGTGCCCGCCTGGGTGACGAAGGAGTGGTAGGCGGTGTTGTCGGCGAGGTTCACCCACGCGGAAACGGTGTACGACGACGCGGTGTTGAGCACCGGACCGTTGGTGGAGATGGTGCCACCGCTGCCGTCGAAGTTGGCGGCTCCGCCGGACCAGGTGACCTTGCCCGAGGCCGCGGCGGAGTAGCCGTTGCCGGAGGCGTCGGTCACCGTGCTGCCCGAGGTCTGGTTCAGCGGCCACCAGCCCGCGGGGTGACCGGAGGAGTCACCGTAGAGCGTCTGCGACGTCGGGTTGCCCATCGGGTCGTAGGTGCTGCTGGTGGTGCGGTCGTAGCCCGAGGAGTCGGTCTGCCGCGAGGTGGCCACCAGGTCGTCCGGGGTGTAGGAGACCTGGGTGACCCGGTCGGCCCCGGTCGGATCCATGGTGGTGCTCGTCACCCGGGAGGCGGCGTCCACCTGGTACTGCGTCACCGTGGCGCCGTTGTTGGACGTCTTCTGGGTCAGGTTGCCCACGGCGTCGTAGGTGTTGGACTCCAGCTGGAAGGAGTTCTTGCCGGTCGAGTCCGTCTTGGTGGTCGTGGCCAGCAGGCCGTTGTCGGTGTAGGTGTAGGAGGTGGTGTTGCCCATCGAGTCCGTGATCGAGGCCAGGCGGCCCGCCGGGTCGTAGGCGCGGGAGGACTCCACCAGGTTGGTCGCGGCCGAGGGGTTGACCGGGTCACCGGTGTACCCGTTCAGGGTCTGCGTCAGCAGGTGGCCGTTCGAGTCGTACTGGTAGGTGGTGGTGACGTTGGTCGGGCCGACCTCCTTGACCTTCTCGCCCATCGCGTCGTACGCGTACGTCGTGGTGCCGCCGTTGGTGGCACCGGAGACGTTGCCGTTCGCGTCGGTGCGCGACTGCACGTGGTCGTACGCGTCGTACACGCTGGTCTCGGTGCGCGGGGCGTCACCACCGGTGGTGTCCGCGACGGTCTGCGAAGTGACGTCGCCGTCGTAGTCGAAGACCGTGCTGACCTGGGAGGTGTGCACCGCTCCGGTGACCCGGTCGGTGAGCGCGGGGTTGACCT
Organism: Kitasatospora sp. NBC_01250; assembly: GCF_036226465.1. Lineage (NCBI taxonomy): Bacteria > Bacillati > Actinomycetota > Actinomycetes > Kitasatosporales > Streptomycetaceae > Kitasatospora > Kitasatospora sp. NBC_01250. The sequence goes on from NZ_CP108476.1 coordinate 824,474, forward strand.
CCTGCGTCACCTGGCCGTCACCGTCGTAGACGTACGAGGTCTGCAGGCCGTTCGGGTAGGTGTCCGAGACCACGGACTTGGTCAGCACCCGGCCCAGTGCGTCGTAGGTGTACTTGGTGACCAGGCCGTTCGGGTTCGTGGTGGAGGCCACGTCGCCGTTGTGGAAGTAGGAGACCTGGTTGACCGCGCCGCCGGGCGAAGTGGTCGACATCGGCAGGCCCTTGGGCACGTTGCCGCTGTCCGCCGCCGGGTAGGTGGCGGTGCCGTCCGCGTACACCGTGCTGGTGGTGCGACCGCTCGGGAAGCCGGGCACCGCCGGGGTGGTGACGCCCAGCTCGTTGCCGGACCCGTCATAGCTGAACGACGTCAGGTAGGTGTTGTCCGTCGCGGAGGCCGAACGGCCGTCCCGCGAGGTCAGCATGATGTCGTTGCGCGGGTCCGCCGTGGTCAGCTGTGCGGTGGTGTCGTCCGGGTAGTAGGTGAAGTACTGGGTCGCGCAGGTGTTGGTCTGCTGGTTCTGGCAGCTGGTGACGGAGACGGCGTTGCCGCGCGGGTCGTGACCGGTACGGCTCATCACGCCGTTCGGGTCGGTGACCGTGCTCTGGAAGCCGCCGGAGTCGTAGCCGTAGCTGACGGTGTTCCCCAGGCCGTCGGTCTGGGACAGCGCCCGGTTCCCGTTGACCACGTCGAACCGGGTGGTCTCCATGGTGTTCTTCGGGTCGGTGACCACGACCGTCTTCACCGGCAGCAGACCGGTCGAGTTCTTGCCGGCCGCGAAGTGGTTCGCGTCGTCCTGTGCGGACAGCGCGGTGGTGTGGAAGGCGACCTCGGCGATGGAGCCGGGGAAGTAGCCCAGGGTGTTGGTCGGGTGGTTCGGCCAGCCGCCGCCGCTCTCACCGGCACCGATGTAGGTGTAGTTGGTGGCGTCGCCGAGCAGGTTGGCGGTGGTGCTGCCGACCTTCGTCCCGTCCAGGTACAGCGCCTGGCCGCCGGTGGCCTGCGCGGCGAGCAGCACGTGGTGCCACTTGCCGTCGTTGACGCCGCTCGGCGAGTTCATCTCGCCGCCGGTGCCGTTGGTGTCCCAGAACTTGCCGTACAGCTTGCCGTCGGTGCCGACGTACAGGGCGGGCGTCCAGTTGCCGCCGGTGGGGTTGCCACCGGTCAGCGTCTGGCCCATCTGGTCGTACAGCACACCGCCGGCGGTGTTGCCCGCGGGCATGTCGAACCACATCTCGACCGAGCCGGGCGAGGTGCTCACCCGGTCGGTGGCGGGCAGTTGGACGAAGGAGGAGCTGCCGTTGAACGAGGCCGCGGTGTTGTCCGAGAACGGCCCGGCGGCGCCGAGGGTGACGCTGCTGTACGTGGCCGTGCCGCCGCGCACCTCGTCGGTGGCCGAGGCCGAGCCGGCCGGGTCGCCGAGGCGCCAGTAGTCCTTCGGGGCGTTGCCCAGCACCGCGCCGCGGTAGGTCCGGGAGGAGCCGGCCACCGTCGGGGCGCCGACCTTCCAGACGCCACCGTTCTCGTCCGTCACCTGGGTGACCGCGGTGGTCGCCGGGTCGTAGCCGACGCCGACGAGCGCCTTGCCGGACGGACGGGTGACGCTGCTCAGCAGGCTGGCCGGGTGGGTGCCGTACTGGTAGAGCGAGTTGACGTCGGCCGACACCAACGGGCGGTTGTACCAGGCCACGTCGGCGATTGAGCCGTTGAAGTAGCTGACCGTGGCGTTGCCGGTGTTGGGCTGGTCCGGCCAGCTGCCGCCGAGGTAGCCGGCGCCGATGTAGTTGTAGGGCTGGTTGGCGCCGAAGGCCACCGCGCTCTGGATGGAGACGGTGCCCGACAGCGTCCCGACCCGGTTGTTGTCCAGGAACAGGGTCTGCGCGTTGCCGGCGGCCGACATCACGATGTGGTGCCACTTGCCGTCGGTGACCGCCGCGCTGCTGGTCAGCGGGGCGACGCCGCCGCTGTACCAGAACTCGGCGTTCAGCTTGCCGTCCGCGCCGACGTAGATCGACGGCGTGTAGTAGCCGGAGGTGCTGCCCGCGGAGATCGGCGTGGAGGTGTAGGAGTACAGCACGCCGGGGCCGGCCGAGGTCTTGAACCACAGCGACAGCGCACCGGAGTTGGTGGCGTTGCCGGTGTTGTTGGGCAGTGCCACGGAGGAGGAGCTGCCGTTGAAGCCGGCCACCGTCGCGGTGGAGCCGGCCAGCGGGCCGCCCGTCTGGCCGAGCGTCACGTTGCTGTACGTGGCGTTGCTGTTGCCCTCGTTGGCCAGGACGGCGTCAGTGGCCGTGCTGCCGGAGGCCTCCGACAGCGGCCAGTAGTTCTGTGCGCCCAGGTCCATCGTTGCGTTCTGGTACTGCGAGCCGGAGCCGTAGCCGTAGCTGGCGCAGTGCACCGCGTCGGTGGGCCGGCACAGCGAGGTGAGCTGGTCGCCGGTGTAGGTGTACGTCCAGGTCAGCGCACCCGAGCTGCCGAGCGGGTCGGTGGCGACGGTGGCCACGTGGGCGGCGTTCGCACCGCTCGGGGTCGCCCAGGTCAGGTGCAGGGCACGCCCGGAGACCTGGGAGGTCATGGTGGTGACCTGGCTGCCGGACCAGGTGTACGTGATGGCCCGGTTGTTGGCGTCGGCGATGGACGACACGCCGTAGCCGCCGGAGCCCAGCGACTGGGTGTAGGTGTAGACGGTGTCGTTCTTGTCGGTGAGCGTGTAGCCGCCGGTCACCGACTTGAGGGTGGCGAAGCGGCCGGCGGGCGGGCTGAAGCTCCCGTCGCCGTTCCTGCCGAAGCCGACCTGCGAGCCGTCGGGGTAGGTGACGACGACGCCGGTCAGCGCGCCCGAGGTGTTGTACTGCTCGGTGGCGCGGGAGTCGAAGACGCTCGACCAGCCGGCGCCGAAGGCACCGGTGTAGCGCGGGTCACGGGAGTTGTAGTCGCGCACCACCTCCAGCGGCGGGCCCGCGGTGGAGACGTCGGCGTCGGTGTCCGAGGTGGTGTAGTTGCCGATCGACGCGTCGAAGCCGTGCTCACTGCTGTTCTGCGACAGGCTGGAGGTGATCAGCGGCTGCGGCACCTGGATGTTCAGCGCGTACAGGCCGTTCGACGGCGACCAGGTGGAGGCGTCGTAGGACCGCACCTGCCAGTAGTAGGTCTTGCCCCAGGACAGCTTGCCCGCCGGGACGACCCAGTCACCGGTGGAGATCTGGCCCGAGTCGGCGACCGTGGCGTTGGTGTTGTCGTAGACCGTGAAGTCGTACTTCAGCGTGCTGCTGGCACCGGTCGAGTTCGCACCGGCCGACCAGGCGGTGAGCTCGGGGGTGGTGGTGTAGGCGGCCGCGTTGTTGTTGGGGTACTGCTCGTACACCTGCGGGCCGGCGTTGCCGGTGTAGGTGACCTGCATGTACGGGCCCTTGTTCGGGTCCATGAAGGAGCCGAACTTCTTCCAGTGCAGCGCGTCGTTGGTGGCGGCGTAGACCGCCAGGCCGAAGTCCGGGGTGGTCCCGTTCATCCAGCCCTGCAGCGCCGAGGTGGAGAGCGGGACCTGTACCCAGTCACCGACGGCGGGGTTCGCCGAGGTGTTGGTGCAGGCGTTGTGGAGCGTCGGCGCGGCGTTGCCGATCGAGGCGCCGAAGCTGGGGCCGGGGTAGGCGGACACCTGGCTCGGCGTCCAGGCCTGGGTCACCTGCGCGACGTCGAGCCGCGCGGGAGCGCCGCAGTAGGAGGACCAGGTGTCGAACAGGTTCAGCGTGGCCGAGGTGACCGTGACGCCCGAGCCGTCCCAGCTCTGGTCCCAGTGGTTGATGAAGGCGTTGGCCTTGGTGGTGCCGGAGTCGTAGGAGCCGATCTTCAGGAACTGCTCGTACGAGTGGTCGCCGGTGTTGCCGTCCTCCGCGTAGGCGGTGGTCCAGCCGTCGGTGACGGTCGGGTCGACGGTGACCGGGAACTGACGGTCCGGGCTGTGCAGCCAGTTCGCGTCGAGGGTCACCTGCAGCGCGGGGCCGCCGGCGGTGCTGACCAGCTGGTAGCGCACGGCGTTGGTGCTCGCCGCATCGCCCGAGCGCGGGTCGACCTTGGAGTCCCAGGCGTAGGCCTGCGGGATCTGCTCGACGGTCTTGCCGCCGGCATCCGTCAGCGCGATGGAGCCGTCCGCCTGCTGGTGCGGCGTCAGGCCGTCCAGCGTCAGCGGGAAGGTCCAGGAGTTGCCCGCCTGCGCCGAGCGCAGCACGATCGACTCCTTGAGGCCGGTCGGCGTCGTGGTCAGCGTCAGGTCGGTGCCGGGCAGGATCTCCGGGTAGCTGACGTCCGAGCCGTCCGCGGTGCCCGCGACCGGGGCCGCGCCCTGGAGCCCGTAGCTCAGCGCGTGGCCGCCGGCGACCTTGAAGGAGGCGAGGGAGGAGTCGGCCGCCTTGGCGGCGAAGTCCACCGCGAGGGAGTTGGCCTTCTCGTGGTAGCGGCCGTCACCGGCCGCGCCGTCCACGCTGGTGTCGATCTTCTGCCAAGTGCCGTTGGCGTCCTGGTAGTTGATCGGGCTCTGGGAGATGTCGCGGGTGACGGAACCGTCGGCGTTGTCGAAGGCGTCCGTGGTCCGGGAGGACTTGGCCGCGTCCCGCTTGCTGGTCTGCGCGTTGTACCCGGTCCGGGTGGCGCTGGCGCCCTGCGCGGTCCGGTGCTGGTAGGGCGCGTAGTCGTCGAGCTGGTCCGGGGCCTTGCCCGGCGCGTGGCCCGCCCCGCCAGGCGCGCGGGTCGAACCGGCGTCCGCGCGGTGGTCACGGCCGGCGGCCGAGCCGCCGATCTGCCGGGGTGTGGGCCCCCAGTGCTCCTGCGGCGGGCCGTCGAACCAGCCCATCATATCGGCCCAGCCGGGCAGGCTCAGAGCCGGGAAGCCGCGTTCGGCGGCTCCGGCGGTGGCTATACCGCCATTGGTGGCGAGTGTCACGACCAGCATGACTGTCAGCAGTCTGACCAGAGGGCGGAATCGTCGTCTCTTCCTGGGCAGGGAGAGACGACGTACCGCGACCCGCGTACGCATGAAACAACCCCAAAGTCTCGGCCATTGGCCAACTCTTAGAAAAAAATCATGCGGAGTTGATCACGTTCTTTTTATTGTGGTCAAACATGCTTGCAAAATCGGGCAAAGCAGTGAAAAGGCGTCAGTTCGCCACGAGATGTGCCAGTTCGGCAGCCACCTGGGTGCGGGCGTCGGCGGGGGTCGCCACGGGGAGGGCCTTCGTGTTGGCGGGGGCGGCGGCAGGGGTGGCTTGTGCGCTGCCGGTGCTCTGGCCGCTGTCGAGGAGCAGGAACTGGACCTTCGGGAACTTCTGGGCATCCTGCACCGCGGACTGCACCTCGGCGTCGCCGCTCACCACCACGACCTGGCAGCCGCCCACCGCGAGCGAGGCCAGGTACGGCGCGGCGTTGCCCGCCGTGTCCTGGCCGGCCACCGAGAGGTAGCGCACCTGGACGTGCGTGCGGCCCGACGCGTCCTCGAGCCCCGCCCAGGCCTGCGCCGACCGCGGATCCGCGAGCCCCTGCGACGGTGTGAGCAGGCACGCCTGGCTCGGCTTGTACACCTGCGCCCTGACGGGCTGTGGCGCCGCGGACTTGTGCCGGGGCTGCCAGAGGGCCACGGCGCCGGCCGCCACCACCAGAGCGAGCACGGCCGCTCCCGCCCACCAGAGACGCCGTCCGAATCGACGCATGTCGCATCCTCTTTCACCCGAGTTCACGCCGGCGGCGATCCGCGCCGGTCATCAGCCGTGGCAGCATAGGCGCACCTCGGGGCGATGCCGCAGCGCGGCCCCGCGAAGGCCGCGCTGTCCGGCCGCGGCCGGTCTCCGCTGGTCAGAGCCCCGATCGACGAGCTATCGTCAACCGGCCCCGCCCGCGCGGCCGCCGATCCGACCAGGGCCGGCGCCGGGTCACACCCTTCCCTCGAAGCCCCTTCGGACGGGGAGAAGCCTCTCTTTGGACAGGAGCGAGCTGTGACACCGGAGAAGCGACGCCGGCTCTTCGTGGCGGGCCTGGTCCTGCTCTTCGTCGGCTACGTCGTCACCGCCACCGCCGCCTGGAGCAACCGTGGTTGGGCCGACCACGGGCCGCTGTCCTACACCGCGCAGCCGCAGTCGCCCGCCGGTGCCGCCGAACCCACCGCTCCCGCCGCTTCCGCCGCTTCCGGCGCTTCCGGCGCTTCCGCCGAGACGGCCCGCGTCACCCAGGCCTGCCGCTCCCGGCCCGACGACCTGGCCCCCTCCGGCGACGCCGTCCGGCTCAGGATCGTCAGCGGCACGGTGGACGGGTCGGCGTACCTCGCCTGTTACGGCCAGGACAGCGACGGTGACGTCACCGGCGTCGTGCTGCTGACGGCCGACCGGCTGACCCCGGTCACCGGCGACCGGATCCTGCGGGCGGGCGGCGCCTGGCCGTGGGTCGCGGTGGTCCGCTCCCCGGCCGAGCTGGTCTTCGCCGGCGCCACCCTCGCCCTGATCGGTGTCGTCTCGCTGCGCTACCACCGGCGCCGGGAGCCCGCTGCGGCGACGAGCCCGTGGTGGGCAGGGCGTTGGGCCGATGCCGTCCTGACCACGAGTGGCGTCGGGGTGCTCGCGCTCTGGCTGCTGCCCGGGCGCACCCGGGCCCGCAAGGCCCAACTGACGCTGCTCACCGTGCTCCTGTGGACGGGCTTCGCCCTCGTCGTGGTGGACATCGACGCGCTCGCGACCCCCGACCCGGTCGCGCTGACGGTCGCGGGGTTCCTCAGCGCCACGCTGCTCTTCGGCTGCCTGGGTGGGCGGTACCTGGTCCGACCGGCTCAGCCGGTCCAGGCGTCCGCGCCTGTTCCGCCGACTGTTCCCCTGTCTGGTCCGCCGACTGTTCCGCTGCCTGGTCCGCCTGCTGGGTCCGTGGCCTCTGTGACGGCGTCCCGAGGGCCCTGGCCGGTCCACTCCCCCGCCTCCCTGCCCTCGTTCGCGCAGGTCGGCGGCCTGGAGGAGGTCAAGGCGGAACTCCGGCAGAACCTCGGCAGCACCCTCGCCCACGGGAGCGCGGCCCGCGCGTACGGCATCCGCTTCAACGGGATCCTGCTGCACGGCCGGCCCGGCACCGGCAAGACCCTGCTGGCCAAGGCCATCGCCGGTGAGTTCGGGCTGAACTTCCTTCCGGTGACGGCCGGTTCGGTGATCTCCAAGTACGCCGGCGAGTCCGCGCGCGCCATCGACGAGGCCTTCGCCGCCGCCGTGGCGAACGCCCCGTGCGTCCTGTTCTTCGACGAGTTCGACTCGCTCGCCTCGCGCCGCGACAGCGAACCGGACGCCGAACACCGCCGCGTCGTCAACCAGTTGCTCACCGCATTGGAGCAGCACCACGCGAGCGACCACGTCGTCGTCATCGCCGCGACCAACGACCTGACCCGGCTCGACCCCGCCGTCACCCGGCCGGGCCGGTTCGACCGGACGATCCGCATCGACCTGCCGGACGCCCCGACCCGGCGCGCGATCCTGGCCACCGCCCTCGCCGGACGCCCCGTCAGCCCGGCCATCGACCTCGCGACGATCGCCGAGCGCACTGCCGGGCGCACCGCCGCCGACCTGACCGCGCTGGTCGACACCGCCGCCGGCGCCGCCTTCGCCGAGCACACCGAGGCCGCAGCAACCCGCAACCCCGCGGAGAGCGTGCCACCGGTGCTCATCGACGACCGGCACCTGACCGCCGCCCTGACCGCGAACGCCGGCCAGGACCGGCCGTACCTCGGAGACCACCGCTGGGAGGACCTCGTGCTGCCACCGGCGGTGCTGGCGGAACTCCGCGCGGTCCAGAAGCTGATCGAACGCCCGGACCTGGCCACCCGCTACGGAGTGCGCCCGCTGTCCGGCCTGCTGCTCGCCGGCCCGCCCGGCACCGGCAAGACCAGCGTCGCCCGCACCCTGGCCGCCCAGGCGCGCGTGTCGTTCTACCCGCTGTCCACCGCCGACCTGACGAGCCCTTGGGTCGGCCAGGCCGAGCAACACCTCGCCCAGCTCTTCGAGCGGGCCCGCGCCGCTGCCCCGTCCGTCGTGTTCATCGACGAGATCGACGCGATCGCCGCAGACCGCGACTCCCTGGGCGGCTTCCTCGGGGACCGCCTGCTCACCCAACTGCTCGCCGAGCTCGACGGCATCGCCACCACCACCCGCCCGGTCTTCGTCCTGGCCGCCACCAACCGGCCCGAGGCCCTCGATCCGGCTCTCGTCCGGGGCGGGCGGCTCTCCCGCACCCTGCGCCTGCCGCTGCCCGACCGCGCCGCGCGCCTGCAACTGCTCGCCCTCCACAGCCGCGACGTCCCGCTCGCCCCGGACGTGGACCTGGCCGCTCTGGCGGACGCCACCGCCCACCACTCCGGCGCGGACCTCTCCGGCCTCCTGCAACAGGCGGCGCTGCACGCCCTGGTCCGACACGACGGGGCGACGCCGGTGGTCGCGCAGGCCGACCTGCTCTCGGCCCTGGCCGCCCTCCCCCGCACCTGCGCACCCTGCTGACCCCCCGTCCGAAGGCCGAGAAGCTCCCCCATGCCCTGCGTCTTCTGCTTCGCCGCACTCACCCTCCTGGCCGGCGCCATCACCGCCCGGACCGTCGACCACCTCCACCAACGCCTCGCCACCCTGGCAGCGACCGGCGAGGTCGAGCGCGTCAGCGACACCAGCAGCGTCACCCTCTTCCACCTCGCCGTCCCCCACCCGCAGGGCTCCGGGCACGGCTCGACCCCCGTGCCGGTCGCGGTCACCCTCTACAAGCACCAGGCCCGCGTCCGCATCCAGGTCCTCACCCACACCGTCGACCCCACGGCCGCCCGCACCATCGAGTCCCGCATCGCCACCACCCTCGACGCCCACATCGTCGAGCACATCGCAGCCCCTGCCGGCCACGCCCACGCCGAACCTCACGCAGCCCAGCCCGTCGACGCCGCCGCCCAGCCGGTCCCCCGCCAGGCATGGCGCCCGGGGAGAGCACCCCGCCGATGAGCGGCACGAGAGGCGGCGTCGCCGGGTGCCCCTCCGGGGTCGGGAACGACCGCGCCGCCGCACTCGCCTCCTCCCCCGCAGTTGCGGTCAGCTTGGCGGCCGTGCCCTCCCAGTACTTGGCCTCCCGCCGCCTTGCGGGGGTCAGGAGCGATACGCGCCAGTGCCCCCAGGGCATGGCCGTCAGCAGGCGGGTCCGACTCAGCTCCAGTACGCGGACCGGATCGCCGCGCCACCGCTCGATCTCGGTCACGAATCCGTTTGCCTGCTCAGTCATCAGAGCCCCCACCCCGCAGTCGGCTCCAGCACGGAGCGAGCCGTGCGGTTGCCGAGATTTCGTGGACGGTGGTGATCACTGCTGGGAGACTGGGGTGGTGACGACGAATGAGCTGTTGCGGCAGCAGGACGAGCTCCAGGCCGAAGCGAGCACGGTGAACGAGGACCTGGGGTTGGACGAGGCGTTGGGGCGGCTCGGGGATCCGGTGCGGGTGGGGAGTGCGGCGTTGGGGTTGATGGTGAAGCGGGATCTGGACATCACGGTGGTGTGTCCGCGTCTCGGGGGTGCGGAGCGGGAGGCGGTGGTGGCGGTCGGGGCGCGGTTGGCGTTGCACGAGCGGGTGTGGCAGGTGCGGTTCCGGAATGACACGGGGGCGTGGAACACCGATCCCGGGTACCCGGACGGGTTGTACCTCGGGGTGGGGTACCGGTCGCCGCAGGGGCGCAGGTGGTCGTTGGACATCTGGTTCGTGGACGAGCCGGAGCGCCAGCCGGATCTGGCGCACGTGCGGACGCTGCCGGAGCGGCTGACCGCCGAGACCCGGGAGGCGATCCTGCGGATCAAGGAAGCGTGGGCCGAGCGGCCGGAGTACGGCCGCAGCGTGCGGAGTTGGGACGTCTACCGGTCGGTCCTGGACGACGGGGTGCGGACGGTGGCGGAGTTCGACGGCTGGCGATCGGCGCGCTCGTCGACGTCGTCCGAGTAGCGGATTGAGGTGTGCGTGCGGATGAAGTCGAGCCGGGCGCGCACCTCGGCCTCGTCGCGTCCGCCGACGGCGTAGGTGACCAGGCCGGCACCGGAGAAGCCGGAGGCCTTGAGTCGGTCGCCGGGCCCGGCGGTGGTGCGGCGGTTGATCAGCCAGTGGGGTGGGATCGCCGCGTCGTCGATGGCGGCCAGGCGTCCCGGCCTGCTGTACCAGACGAATTCGCCGCCCGCCTGGTGGGTGCGCGGGTAGTCGGTGGTGGGGTGCTCGCCGAGGGCGAGGCGGACCATGGACTCGTGGAGGTTGACGCCGGTGAGGGCCTGGACGACCGGGACGACGCCGGCGCCGCCGTTGCGGGCGGCGACCTCGTTGAACAGGAGTGTGCCGTCCGGGCGTTCGAAGACTTCGAGGTGGAGCACGGCGTCGGTGACCTGGAAGGCGTCGACCACCTGGCGGGTGAACTCCGTTGCGCGCTCGACCAGCTGGGGGTCGTCGACGGTGACGGAGAGCATCGGGCGGTTGTCCACGTGGGAGAGCGTGCTGGTGAGGTAGCGGAAGACCACGCAGGCCAGCAGCCGGCCCTGGTGCACGGCGACGTCCACGTGCAGCATCTCGCCGTCGACGTGTTCCTCGGCCTGGTGTTCGCGCAGGTCGTGGTCGGCCAGCGCGGTCAGGGCGGCCGGTGAGTCGACGAGGTGGATGCCGGCGGAGCCGCTGCCGAATCGGGGCTTGAGCACGATCCGTCGGTGGCGGGCCAGGAGGTCGGCGGCGTCGGCGGCCCGCTCGACGGGCTGCCAGGCGCAGACCGGTACGCCGCCCCGGGCCGCCGTGCGCTTCATCGCCGACTTGTCACGGAAGGGCAGCAACCGGGCGGTGGACGGCCCGGGGATGCCCAGGTGCTCGCGCAGCCGGGCGCCGGGCAGCAGGAGGTGCTCGCTGAAGGCGAGCAGGTGGTCCAGGCCGATCTCCTGGTGCGCCGCCCGGACGAGCGCGTCGCGCAGCGAGGTGTGGGACAGGCGGACCCCGAGCACCTCGGCGCACTCGCCGGGGCGGGCCTGGTCGACCAGGGGCGTGCGGGTGAGGAGGGTGACGCGGTAGCGGTCGGGGTCGAGGACGGGTGAGCCGTCGGGCAGGCGGAACCGGTCGTAGCCGACCCGGTCGAGGAGCAGGACGTTTTCCCGGCGGGCGGCGGTCACGAGTTCACCACCGGTGCGGTGAGGGCGAGTTCGGCGAGCGCGTCGGCCCACTCCTCGGCGGGCGCGTGCGGGCGCATGAACATCGCGGCCCGTACGTCACGGGCGAGGCGGCCGAGTGGGTGGCCGGCGCGGTAACTGCCGCCCCCGGACAGCTGCATGGCGAGGTCGACCACCTGCAGCGCGGCCCGTTCGACGACCATGCCGGCCGCGATGCAGGCGCGCATGAGGGCGGGCCCGTGGGTGTCGGGGTCGTGCGCGTCGACGTCGACCAGCAGGGAGCGCAGCACGCCGCGGGCCGAGACGATGGCGCTCTCCATCTCCGCCAGCGCTGCCGTGGTCCCGGCGGAGCCCGTGCGCCGGCGGCCGGGGGTGCCGGAGCCGGTCAGGGTGGCGAGGGTGGCGCGGTGTGCGGCTTCGGCGATGCCGAGTGGGACACCGAGCAGCGGGGCGGCCACCCGGACCTTGCCGGCGTAGGCGCCGGGGCCGGGGCGCTCGCCCCACCGGCCGCGGAAGGACACCGCGTCCGCCGGCAGGCGCACCCCGTCGAAGAGCACGGTGCCGCTGCCGGAGCCGCGCAGGCCGAGGCCGTCCCAGGTGTCGTGGACGGCCACGCCCGCGAGGTCACGGGGGATCATCACCGAGCCGATCATCGGACCCTCGGGGGTCTCGGCGCGCAGCCGGGTGTAGAAGTGGGTCGCCGCGGGCGAGAGGGAGGCCATGACCTTCTGTCCGGTGACGGTCCATCCGCCGCCGTCGGGCACGGCGGTGGTGGTCGGGGTCCAGGCGCTCGCCCCGGGCTCGGTGACGGTGGAGCAGACGATCATGCGGTGCTCGCCGATCGCCCGGGTCCAGCGGCGGTGCGGGGTGTCCTGGCCGGGGGTGGCGGCGGCGGTGCGGGCGAAGTGCGCGGACAGGGCGAGGTGCATGTAGACGGCGGTGGCCACCGAGGCGTCGGCCGAGGCCAGGCGGGCGGTGACCACGCCGAGGTCGTGCACCGACTGCAGGCCGGAGCCGCCGTCCTCGGCCGGCACGCAGGCGGCCAGCAGGCCCGCCTCTTCCAGGCGCCGCACGCTGGGCGCCGCGAAGCTGCCCGCCCGGTCGTTCTGTGCCGCCTGGTCGGCCAGGTAGCCGTCGAGTCCGGCCACGATCGCGCAGAGGCGTCGGCCGCTCTCGGTGACGGGCTGGGGGTGGGCCGTCAGTGAAGTCACCGCTGTCACCGCTGTTCCTGTCTTTCCGGCGCGAGGGCCTGTCCGGGCTCGGCCGTGGTCAGTGCCGGGCGCGCCGCGTCCAGCGTGCGGGTGATCCGCTCCAGCGCGGGGTGGTCGTGGAGGGTGTCGACGTGGTCCAGGAAGCCGGTGCAGACCCAGCCGGGCGCTTCGTGGACGGTGGTGCGCTCGCGCCAGCGCGCCGGCAGGTGGTGACGGCCGGCGGCCAGCAGGGGGTTGCTCAGGGCGAAGTCGGCCGCGATGGCGGTCCGGCTCACGCCCAGGGCCCGCAGCAGCAGGGCGACGACCAGGCCGGTGCGGTCCTTGCCCAGGGAGCAGCCGACGATGACGGGACGGGCGGTGGGCAGCAGCCGCGCCACCTGTTCGGTGCGCTCCAGGTACTGCGGCAGCGCGTCGCGGTGGCGGCGCAGCTGATCCTCGGGGGTGTCGCCGGTGTCGCCCGGGGCCCGGTCGCGCACCGGGAGGCGGTGCCAGGTCCAGCCGTGGGCGAGCAGCTGGTCGGGGCCCTTGTCCCGGTCGATCTCGTGATCGGTGCGCAGGTCGGCGTAGCTGCCCGGTCCGTGCAGCGCCGTCAGCGCCTGCGCGCCGGCCGGGGTCAGGACGGCGAGCGCGGAGCTGCGCAGCAGGACCCCGGTCCGCAGCCGCGCGCCGCCGGTGGTGGGCAGGCCGCCGAGGTCGCGCAGGTTGGGCAGGTGGTCGGCGAGCAGCTGCCGCTCGGTCACCGGCTCTGCCCGGCGCCGGCGGTGGGGATGCGCCCGGTGGCGGGGGTCTGGTAGTCGTCGCCGCCGTGGAGCAGGGCGAGGAACTCGGCCGGTTCGCGGCCCGTGGTGGCGCGGACCTCGTCGGGGTCGGCGAAAGTCTGCCGGTTGTAGGAGCTGAGCTGGCGCTCGGTCATGTCGGCGTGCATCTGCTCGTAGGGGGTGTAGAGGGTGGGCCGGACGCGGGCGCCGAGGGCCTTGACGGCGGTCATGGTGTGCCGGGCGCCTTCCGGGGTGGTGCCCGGCAGGCCGACGATCACGAAGCAGTTCAGTTCGATGCCGTGGGTGCGGCACCACCGGGCGACTTCTTCGGTGCGCTGCTCGGCCTGGCGCTTGACGCGGGGCAGGCCCGCTTCGGCGTTCTCCTCGAAGGTCTCGACCCCGACGCTGATCCGGATGCAGCCGGCGGCGGACATCGCCTCGACGAGTTCCTCGTCCAGGTGGTGCAAGGTGGTGGCGCACTTCCACGGGTAGCGGCGCGGCTCGGCGGCCAGCGCGGTGCACAGGTCGCGGACCCAGCTGCGGTTCAGGGTGAAGGTGGGTGCGTAGAAGGCGACGTACTCGAAGGGCTGGCGGGTGAAGCTGTCGCGGATGTAGTCGACGGTGCGTTCGACGGTCAGGCGGCGCTCGCGCAGCCCCTGCATGGGCGGGACGTCGCAGAAGCTGCAGCCGACGGGGCAGCCGCGGGCGATGGGGACGACGAGTTCACGCCGTTCGGGGATGCCGCAGAACTTGTTCTCGTCGGTGCGGTAGAGGTTCTCGTAGGCGGCGTAGGGGATTTCGGAGACGTCCGGCAGCGCCCACTGCTCGGCGGGCAGCCAGTGACCGGGGGCGCTCGGCTGCTGCCAGCCGCCCGGCCGGCGCAGGTACACGCCGGGCAGGCGCTCGGTTTCGGGGCGGCCGGCCTGGGCCCAGCGGAGTGCGGCGGCGGTGCCGGCTTCGTAGTCGCCGCTGACGACCACGGCGTCCAGGTCCAGCGAGCGGAACCAGCCGGGGTTCTGGTAGCTGAGCCGGCCGACGGTCACCAGCAGGGCGTCGGGCAGCAGGGCGCGGGCGTAGTCGGCGGCCCGGCGTACGCCTTCGACGACGTCGTACTCGTTGACGATGACGACGGCCTGGTAGCGGCCCTGGTGGAGCCGGTCGGCCAGCTCCTTCCAGGTCTGATTGAGGGCACCGGCGTCCAGCGCGTCCACCTGGTGGCCCTCGGTGCGCAGATAGGCGGCGACGGAGAAGACCGGGAGGTGGTGGCCGGCGTTGAAGTAGCTGGGGACGTGGGGTGGCCAGAGGACCAGAACACGCACGGTGGGGCTCCTTGTCGGTGGGGTCAGGTCTCGCTGGTGGTGCAGCTTCGGCCGGGTCGGCCGACGCCGGTGGGGCGGCTTCGGCCGGGTCGGCCGACGCCGGTGGGGCCGCCGTTGCCGGGCCGGCAGTCCGCTTCGAGCTGACGCAGCGTCAGAATGGTTGCGGTCAGGCCGACTCGACCGAGCTGTCGGCGCAGTCGGGTACGCCGCAGGTGGGCGCGGCCCGGTCCGACGGCGATGACGAGGACGGCGTCGGGGTTGCCGCGGGTGTGCTCGATCACCGGCCAGAGCGAGCGGGCTCGGAACCGGGCGATCTTCCACAGCAGTCGGCGGAAGTCCTGGGTGGCGGCCACCGGGTGGCCGGCCTCGGCGCGGGCCCGGACCTGGGCGGGCAGGCCGTCGTGCCGGCCGCACCGGATCTGCACCGCTCGGCGCACGGCGCGGGCCAGGCAGGTGGCCGGCCCGGTGTCGAGCAGGACGACGAGGTCGGCCCTGGCCATCCGCACGGGGATGGTCGGCAGGTGGTTGCCCTCGATGATCCACCGGGGGCCGGCGGCCAGCCGGCGTTGCGTCCCTTCCCACAGGTGGGGGTCGGGGCGGCGCCAGTCGGGCCCCCAGTAGAGGTCGTCCAGGTGGTGCAGCGGCAGTCCGGTGGCCCCGGCCAGTTGCCTGGAGAGGGTCGTCTTGCCGGAGCCGGGGCTGCCCAGCACCAGGATCCGCTCGGGCCGTGCGCCCGTGGCGGGCAGCGGTGGACCGGTGGGCATGGTCAGCCGAGCCCGTGGACGACGAGGGAGCGCCGCTCCCGGCCCTGGCCGGCCGTCACCGCGCCGACCTGGTGCCAGGAGTGGTCGGAGCGGGCGAGCAGCGTCGAGGCGCCGAGGAGCGGGACCACACGGGCGTGGACGGCGCCGGGGTCGTTGCCGTCGAGGATCTCCAGGCAGCCGCCCCACTCCTGCTGCCAGCCGGGGTTGAAGTAGAGGACGTGGCTGAAGAGTTTGTCCGCGCGGTCGGTGTGCGGGCCGAGCCAGTCGGTGTCGGCGTGCCGGACCAGACGGATCTCGACGGCGCCGGCGAGCGGCTGGTCGAGCAGGGCGGCGACCTGGCGGCGGTAGGGTTCGCCGGCCAGGTCGGTGACCAGCTCGTGCCAGGGCGCGGGCAGGCCCGGCGGGATCTGCTGCCCCGGGCCGAGCAGCGGGCGGGAGTAGTTGCGGTAGGTCTTGTCCCGGCCGGCGCCGCTGGCGTCGAGGCGCACGAAGTCCTCGTGCGGGAAGGCGGCGGCCAGCCGGGCGGCGGTGTCGTGGTCGTACAGCCGGCCGGGCTCGGTGGTCAGCCAGCGGTAGGGCGTGGTGCGGCGGGAGGCGGTGTGCGTCCAGTCGGGAGCGAGCACGGGCATGTCAGCGCACCTGTTCGAGGACGGATCCGAGCACCGGCAGGAACCGTCCGGTGGTCGCGGTGTCGGCGATGGTGAAGCGCAGCCAGCCGGCCAGCCCGGTGAGACCGGACAGGTCGCGCACCCGGTAACCCGCTCGGGAGAGCGCACCGGCGGCGCGCGCCGCCGCGTCGGCGGACGGGAGCTGCACCGACAGGAAGTTGCCGCCGGACGGTGCCACGGGCAGGCCCCAGGAGCGCAGTCGGTCGGCGGCCTCGGTGCGCACCTCGCGCAGCTCGCGCCAGATGGCCGCGAACTGGTCGTGCTGGTCGATGGCCACCGTGAGGGCGACCAGGGCCGGCGCCGACACGGCGTGTTCCAGCGGGACGGCCGCGAGTTGGGCCAGGAGTGCGGTCGGGCCGCACAGGACCGCCACCCGGGCGCCGGCCAGGGCGTGCGACTTGGAGAGCGACTGGATGACGAGCACATTCGCGCCGCGGCGCTCGAGCTGGGCGGTGAGCGGTCCGTCGAAGACCTGGTAGCAGCTGTCGATCACCAGCAGGTGTCCGCGCTCGTTCGCCAACTCGGCGAGCCGGTCCAGCTGTTCGCCGGTGAGCCGGCCGCCGATCGGCCCGTTGGGCGCACTGACGGCGATCAGTGCGCCACTGCTGCCGGCCGCGGCCTCGATCAGCGCGCGGGCCTGCGCGTCCTGGTCCAGACCAGTGGTCGGTACCGGTCTGAGCGGCAGGCCGTGCAGGGCCGCGGTCTCGGTCCACGCCGGGTAGTTGGGCTGTTGCAGGATGACCTCGCCCCGGCCGCCGGTGCGGCGGGCGAAATATCCGCAGACCAGCCGCAGCGCGGTGTCCGATCCGGGCGTGACGAGGAATTCGTCACCATCGCAGTGCAGATAGGCGGAAAGCGCGTCGACGACGGCTCTGCTGCGCGGATACTGGCGCAACAGGCCCGGGGTGATCTCCCGGGCGACCGCGTCGAGAAGCCTTTCCACGGCAGGGTGGATCAGCTCGTTGCTGCTGAGGTTGATCCGGGCGTCCGGCCCGCGCCGCTCGAAGAACGTGCGCTTCAACTTTTCACCGTCGATGACGGTCAATTATCCCCCAAATAAACCGGCCGTATTCCACGGCCGTCCAACCGGCCGTGCCCGTCCGAATCCCAGGCAAGCACATGTCAACAGCCCGCGTCAATGCGTCTCCGAATCATGTAACACTGGTTCACAATCGGTGCCCCGAGCGGCCGCTGACACCGCAATCCACGGTTGACGATCACTGCGGGCGTGTGTCACGCTCCTTTGCCGAATCACGGGGGGAGTTCCTCAGTTGACTGCACCACAGGTGCCGCCACCGCTTACCGACAACGACGCATTGGCCATCGAAGGAATATCCCGGATATCCGGTGGAACCGTTGTGTCCGGATTTAAGCATTCACTGGTCACGGTGACGGCTGCCGCTTTGGCGGCGCGCGCTCCGGTCCGCATCGACAACTGTCCGGACATTGCCGAGACCCGGGTGCTGGCCGATCTCATCGACCGGCTCGGTGGCCGGGCCGACTACGGCGACGGCACCCTCGTGGTGGACGCCGACGGTCTGCACACAGCCGAGCTGCCCGCCGAGGCGTCGGCGATTCACGGTTCGGTGTATCTGCTGCCCGCGCTGTTGGCCCGGTTCGGGCGGGCGGCGGTGGCCGCCACCGGGGGCTGCCGGATCGGCGACGACCCGGGCGGACGGCGGCCCGTCGAGCAGTACGTCGGCGTGCTGGAGCGCTTCGGCGCCCAGGCCGCCGTGCTCGCCGACGGGGGCCTGCGGGTCACCGCGGGCAAGCTGCGGGGCTGCGAGATCGACCTGCTCGACTACACCGCAGACCGCGCGGTGCGCACCGGCCCGCACTACTCCGGGGCCACCAAGATGGCGCTGCTCACGGCGGCCGTCGCCGAAGGCGTGAGCGTCCTGCACCACCCCTACCCGAAGCCGGACGTCACCGATCTGCTCGATGTCCTGCGGCAGTTGGGGCTGGACGTCGAGGTCCGTGCGGACGGCGCCATCGTCGTGGCCGGGCGCGGCAGCCACGGTCTCGACCGGCCGGCGCAGCACGTCCTGGTTCCGGACCTGATCGAGGTCGTCACCTGGGTCTGCGCCGGCACCCTGCTCGGCGAGGGCCGGCTGACCGTGCGCGGCACCGGGATGCACCGCGCGGCCACCGCCCTGGCCCCCGAGCTGGAGGTGTTCGACCGGCTCGGGGTCGACCTCGGCCTCGGCACCGGCCTGGGCGCCGAGGAGCTGACCGTACGCCCGGCCCGCCGGCTGCGCCCGGTGGACGTCACGGTCGCCTCGCACGGCGTGTTCAGCGACAGCCAGCCGTTCCTCGCGCTGCTCGCGGCGCTCGCCGAGGGCACCTCCACCATCGCGGAGACCGTGTGGACCGGCCGGTTCGGCTACGCGCCGGGGCTGGCCGCCCTCGGTGTGCGGCTGCGTCAGGACGGCCGGACCCTGACCGTGCACGGGCCCTCGGCCCCCTCGCGCGCCGCCCGCGCGGTGCACGCGCCGGACCTGCGGGCGGCGGCCGTCCTGCTGCTGGCCGCCCTCGCCGCCCCCGGCTCCACCGTGCTCACCGGCACCCACCACCTGCGACGCGGCTACCCCGACCTCCCGGCAGCCCTCCGGGCGCTGGGCGCCGACGTCCGCCCGATCGAGAACGGAGACGCACGTGCCTGACCAGGCCGTACTCAAACAGCGCCCACAGGACTTCATCGTCCGCGAGGCCATGGTGGTCGAGCTCACCGAGCCGGCCGACGCCGCCTGGCGGTACCTGCTGCTGCGCAAGAGCGGTTACACCACCATGGAGGCGATCCGGCTGATCGCCGAACGGCTCGACCTGCCCACCGGCGAGGTCACCTACGGCGGCCTGAAGGACGAGGACGGGGTCACCGAGCAGCTGGTCGCCGTCCCCGCCCGGGTGCCGCTGCCCGCGCTGGGCGCCGAGGGCTGGCGCGTCGCCGACCAGGCCGACCGCTGGCTGCACCTGCACCACCACGGTTACGGCGCCGAGCCGTTGGCGATCGGCCGGCTGGAGGGCAACGGCTTCCGCATCACCGTGCGCAACCTCGACCCCGACCGCGCCCGGCGCCTCGGCGAGCTGCGCAAGCACACGCTCTTCTTCCTCAACTACTACGACACCCAACGCTTCGGCGTCCCCGGCGGACCCAAGCGCACCCACCTGGTCGGCCAGGCGATGCTCGCCGGCGACTGGGACACCGCACTGCGCGAACTCGCTGGTCTGCGCGCGCCGGAGAGCCCGCAGGCCGCCCAATGGCGGGGCCCGGCCGAGGAGTTCTTCCGCACGCTCGACCCGCGCAACGCCTCCTTCTACCTCGCCGCGCAGGCCTCCTTCGACTGGAACGCCGCGCTGCGCCGGGCCGTTGACGACAGCTGCGCCCCGCAGACCAGCACCGTCGAGCTCGACGGGCTGGAGTACCGCTACGCCGAACGGCCGCTCGCGGTGCTCGCCACGGCGAGCGACCTCCCCTACGCCAAGTACACCTTCACCGACGGCACGGCCCAGGCCCGGACCTCCGCGCGCCCCACGATCGTGCAGACCTCGGTCTCCCTGACCCCCGCCGCCCCGGACGAGTTGAACCCCGGCCGCAGCCGGATCGGCCTCGGCTTCTTCCTGCCGTCGGGCAGCTACGCCACCGCCGCCGTCCGCCAGCTGCTGGGGCTGATCCCTGGAGCCGAGGCGGACGCCCCCGTGCCCACCGCACCCGAACTCACGGCAGGAGAAGCCAGTTGATCAGGATCGAGCAGGAGTTCGAGCAGATCACCGAGCCGTTCGCGATCCACCTCGCCCACGGGGTGCTGACCGACGAGCAGATCCGCACGCTCTTCGCCACCGCGCCCGTCGAGGGCTACGACCCGGTCAAGGTCACCGACCCCGACCACGACAAGCAGTACGCGATGCAGTTGCTCTACCTCCAGGAGCACAACGAGCCGCGCCCGGCCGCAGCCGGCCTCTCCCCCGCCTGGGCCGAGCTGCTGGCCTCGCTGCGCAGCGAGGAGTTCGTCGGCTGGCTGGAGCGCGGCACCGGGCTCCAGCTGCGCGAGCTGCCGACCGACATCGCCATCTACACCTACCGGTCCGGCGACTTCATCTCGGTGCACAAGGACAAGCCCTACAAGGCGATCACCGCGATCCTCTACCTCAACCCCGAGTGGCCCGCCGACGGCGGCGGTGACTACGAGGTGCGCAGCAGCGCCGACCCGAGCGTCCCGCCGGTTCGGCGGATCCCGCCCACCGGTGGGCAGTTGCTCGCCTTCCCGCCCTCCGAGGTCTCCTGGCACTCGGTGTCGGCGGTCAGCGACAGCGTGGACCAGACCCGGCTCACGGTGCAGCTGGAGTTCTGGCTGGTGGACAACCCCAAGCGCCGTTACTGAGCGGGCGGCCGATGACTCTCCTGTTGCTCAACCGAAGGCCCCTGCTGGACCGCCTCGCCTCCTGGTTCCCCGACTGCGCCGAGGAGTTGGTCGTGGTGACCGACCCGTCGGCGCTGGGCGACGCCGGCCCGGCCCGGTGGTCCGGGCGCTTTCGCCACCTCGCGGTGGTCGACGACTACACGGGCCGGGCGACCGAGGAGCTCGTCGAACGCCTGGTGCGCGAGCACGCCGTCGAGCGGATCCTCACCACGGCCGAGACCGACGTGCTGCGGGCCGCCCGGCTGCGGCACCGCCTCGGCCTGCCCGGTCAGGACGAGGCGAGCGCACTGGCCTACCGGGACAAGCACGTCATGAAGACCCTGGCCGGCGCGGCGGGCGTGCCGGTGGCGCCCATGCGGCTGCTGCACAGCGGCGCGGAGCTCAGGGACTTCGCCGGAGAGCACGGCCTGCCCGTGGTCGTCAAGGCGGTCGACGGCGTGGCGTGCCTGGGGCAGCGGGTCCTCACCGACCCGGCCGCGCTCCGGGACCTGGACGGCGGGTGGCCCGCCCCGCTGCTCGCCGAGGCCTGGATCGAGGGCGAGACCTTCCACGTCGACGGCGTGATGGCGGCGGGGCGCGTGCTGTTCGGCCGTCCGTCCCGCTACCTCCACAGCCAGTGGCTCACCCATCGCGCCAGCGCCCCGCTGGTGAGCGGCATGCTGGCCGAGGACGACCCGCTGTTCGGGCGGCTGCAGCGCGCGGTCGGCGAGGTGGTGCGGGCGCTGCCCGCGCCGAGCCAGGCGTGCGCGTTCCACGCCGAGTTCTTCCGCACCGCCGAGGACCGGATCGTGCTGTGCGAGATCGCCTGTCGCGCCGGCGGCGGCAGCATCGTCGAGGCGTTCGAGCTCGCCACCGGGCTCAACCTGCACGGCGCCTCGCTGCGCGGCCAGGCCGGGCGCGAGCTCGCGCTGCCCGCACCGGGCGAGGTCGTGCGGCACGGGTACGCGACCTGGTTCCCGCCCGTCGCCCCCGCCACGCTGCGCGGGCTACCCGCGCACTGCCCGCTGCCCGGCGTGGTGAAGTACGCGCCGAGCGGGCGGATCGGGCACCGCTACCACGGCCCCGACTCGCCCTCGCACCGCGTGGCCGATCTCTTCTTCCGGCTCACCGACGGCGAACCGACCACCCAGCTGCGGGAGATCGAGCGCTGGTGGGCGGCGCAGGCACGGTGGGACTTCGGCGACGGCGTGGCCGCCCCCGCCGCAGAGGCGGAGCGCGCATGAGCAGCGACACGACGGCCGGCCCCCTGGTCGGCCCGGCCAGGACCCGCCTGTACCTGGCTGCCCGCAGCATCGACGCCGTGGGCAGCGGGCTGTGGATGCCGATCTCTCTGTTCTTCTTCGTCCAGGCCCAGCGGCTGCCCGTCGACCAGGTCGGCGCGGCGCTCACCGTGGGGGCGGTGTTCGGCCTGGTCGCGGGTCCCTTCGGCGGCACCCTGGTGGACCGTTGGGGGCCCGGGCCGGTGGTCCTGGCCAGCAACGTGGTGCGGGCGGTCGGCTTCCTGCTCTATCCGCAGGTCGGCGCGGTCTGGCAGGTCGCCCTGATCGCGGCGGCGAACTCGGCGGGCGACCGGATCTTCTGGACCGCGAACACCCCGCTGCTCGCCCAACTGGCCGGCGAGCGCAAGCTGCTCGGCACGCTGGGCACGATGAGCGTGGTGCGCATCGCCGGGCTGGGCATCGGCGCGGGGCTCGCCGGCCTGGTCGGGCGCAGCACCGCGGGGCTGCACGCGCTGGCCTGGGCCAACGGCGTGAGCTTCGCGCTGGCCGCGGCGCTGGTCTGCGCCGTCCTGCGGGTGCCCGCACCCGACCGGGCGGCGCCGGACGACGGCACGGGGCGGGACGGCGGGACATCGGGCGGGCCCGCGCGGACCTGGCGCACGGTGCTGCGCGACCGCCCGTACCTGCTGCTGTGCCTGATCCAGGTGCAGTTCACCCTCGCGGCCTCCAGCCTGACCGTCGCGCTGCCCCTGGTGGCCGTCCGCACCCTGCACGGACCGCTGTGGCTGGCCGGGGCCTCCGTGCTGGTCGGCAACATCGTGCTGATGGTCGCGGTGAAACGCGCGATCGCCTACAGCCGGCGCACCTCCCGGCTGCGGGCGCTGACCGCCGCCGCCGGCCTGTTCGCCGTCACCTTCCTGCTGATGGCGCCCGCCCAACTGGCCGGCCGGGCGCTGGTGGTGCCACTGGTGCTGCTCGTCTCCGTGCTCGGCGTGACCGCCGAGGCGCTGTTCGGGTCCGTGATGAGCGCCGCCGCCTACGAGGCCGCCCCCGAGGGCTTGAAGGGCCGCTACAACGCGCTCTTCCAGACGGCCTACGGCACCTCCGGCGCCCTGGCGCCGGCGGTCTTCACCGCGCTGCTCGCGGTGGGCAACCCGGTGCTGTGGCTGGCCCTGGTGGCCTCCAGCGCGCTCACCGTCCCGGTGCTGCGGGTGGCGGCCGACAGGCTGCCGGGCGCCGGTCTGACCCAGGCCCCACGATCGGAGAGCACATGACCCCCGCCGAAAGCCCGGCGCACCGCAGCACGGCGCGGGCGATCGACGCCCTGCGAGGCTACTGGTCCGGCCGCTCGGCCGTGCTGTTCTGGCCGTCCTTCACCGGGACGGCCCGGGTCCTGACGGGCCAGCTCGCCGCGTGCGGTGCGACCGTCGCGGGGGTCGTCACGGCGACCGCCCCCGCGGCGGACGCGCCCGCGGTCCCCCACATTTTCAGCTGCGCGCAGCAGGGCCTCGACGTGCCGCGCAACGGCTTCTACCGCTGGCTGGAGAACCCCCCGCCGGAGCTCGGGGCCTGGCTGGACCGGGTCGATCCGCAGCGCAGCTGGACGGTGCTGGGCGACAACTTCCTGGCCGCCGGCGAACTGCTCGGGCGGCCCGTGCACGGCTGGCGGCGGCCGCAGTGGTCCGCCTGGGAGGACAAGACCCGGATCGAGGCCCTGTGGCACCTGGCGGGGATCCCCTCCCCGCGCCACGTCGTGACCCGGGTGGACGATCCCGCCGTGGCCGGTCACGTCCGCGAGCTGGACCGCGGTTCGGGAGTCGTGCTCGCGATCGACTCCACCCGGGCCCACTACGGCAACGCCACCGGGCTGCGCTGGGTCCGCGACCCGCACGCGCTCGCCGAGGCGCTGCGCTGGGCGGGCGAGCGGGCCCGGACGGTGCGCATCGCGGAGTTCGTCGAGGGCACGCCGTGCAGCATCCTCGGCACGGTGCTGGCGGACGGCGTCGCGGTCTTCGACCCGCTCGAGATCGTGACACTGCGCGAGCGGCACGGTGCGCGGCTGACGTTCTGCGGCTCCTCCACCCGGTGGCGGCCGGATCCCGCGGCCGTCGACCAGATGCGCCACTACGTCCGGCTGGCCGGGAGCTGGCTGGCAGCCAACGCCGGATTCCGCGGCATGTTCAGTGTCGACGGCCTGCTCGGCGAAGACGGCTTCACCGCCACCGAGTTGAACCCGCGCCAGGCCTCCGGGCTGGGCCTGCGGGAGGCCTGGCCCGGGTTTCCGGGCTACCTGTTCCAACGCGGCGTGCAGGAGGCGCTGCCCGGGGTGGCCGATCTGCCCTGGCAGGACGTGGAGACGGCGTTCCGCGACGCGATCCGCCGCCACCCCTCCCACAGCGTGAGCGTGCCGGCGCCGCAGGCATCACTGCCGCCGGGCGAGCACAGCGCGCACCTGATCACCGGCGACCTCGCCCGGACCGTGCGGTTCCGGCTCGACGACCGCCGCGCGCGGCTGACCGACGTCGACCCGCTGCCCGGGGACGGCTCGCTCGGGCCGACCGCCGCCGCGCTGGCCCGACTCCTCGGCCGGCCCGAACTCGCCGCTCCCTGCGACCGTTTCCACCCTGGAGGCACCCCATGACCGAGCTGCCGCACTCCGCGCACGTCGTGATCGTCAACCGGTGGTCGCGGACCGACTTCGTCGACTACACACGCTGCGTCGACCACCGCGCCCACCGGGTCAGCTACGTGACCCATCCGGCCAGGCGGGCGGCCGTGCCCGCCGAGGCGGTGGAGGTCGTCCAGGTCGCCGACCTGGACGACCTGGCGCAGGTGCACGCGGCGGTCGCCGCCCTGGCGAACCGGCACGGCGCCCCGGACCGGATCGTGGCCATGCACGAACTGGACCTGCTCACCGGTGCGGCGCTGCGGGAGCGGTGGCGGTGCCCGGGGCCCCGGGCGGAGCAGGTCCTCCCGTTCCGGGACAAGTCCGTGATGGCGGAACGGGTTTCGGCGGCGGGCCTGGCGGTGCCCAGGTTCACCCGGGTCACGGACTCCGCGGCCGTGCGCGCGTTCGCCGAGTCCGTGGGCCGGCCGATCGTCCTCAAGCCGCTGGCCGGCCGCGGTGCCAGCGGTGTCCTGCGGCTGGCCGGACCGGCCGACATTGACGCCCTCGGTGCCGCCTTCTTCACCGAAGGGTCGTACCTGGCGCAGGAGTTCAACCCCCACCCGACGTATCACGTCGACGGGGTCTTCACCGGCGAGCGGCTGGCCGAGCACCGCGTCTCCCGCTACGTCAACGACTGCCTGGCCTTCCGGGCCGCGGGCGTGCCGCTGGGGTCGGTCGAGGAGGACGACCCGGACGTCGCCCGGTACGTCGGCGCGTTCGCCACCGGGGCGCTGGCCGCGCTGACCGACCGGCCGACCGTCTTCCACCTGGAGCTCTTCGTCGACCGGGCGCGCGGGGCCTGCACCTTCCTGGAGGTCGCCGCCCGCGCGGGCGGGGCCGAAATCCCGCTCCTGTGGCGGGAGTCGGGTCGCGGTGACCTGCTGGAGACGCTGGCGCGGATCCAGCTCGGGCTCCCGGTCGCCGACCTCCCCGCCGATATCCGGGGTGAGCAGGAGATCGGCGGCTGGCTGATCGTGCCCGCGCCCCGCCTGCGGCCCGGCCGCGTCGTCGGGAGCAGCTCGATGCTCGCCCGGCCCGACGGCCCCTACACGGAGACGTTCCTGCCGGTGGGCACCGTCCTGCCGAGGACCGACCCCTACCACCAGCACGTCGGCGGCCGGTTCCGGTTCCGCGGCACGTCGAGCGCCGCCGTCGAGGCGGGCATCCGGGCCACCGCGGCGGACTTCCGGATGACCGTGGAACCGGCGGCCGAGACATCCGCACCGGACGCCGAGCGCGCCCGCCCCCGGGGCACCGGCCCCGGGGCCATCGCCCCGGACGGGTCCGCGGTGGAGTTCTTCGCCGCCCTGCTCCCGGGCACCGGAACTGCCGCCGTCGTGCACGGCGCGGTCGCCGAGGGCGGCAGCATCCTGGAACTCGGCGCCGGGGCCGGCCGGGTCACCGGCCCGCTCGTGGCACTGGGCCACCAGGTGGTCGCGGTGGACGAGTCGGCCGAGATGCTCGCCCATCTGAGCCGGGCCGCACCCGGCGCCGAGACGGTCCTCTCGCGCATCGAGGACCTGCGGCTGGACCGCACCTTCGACGCCGTGCTGCTGATGTCCTCGCTCATCAACTACGTGTCGCAGAAGCCGCTGCTGGACGCCTGCCGCCGGCACGTGGCACCGCACGGCGTGGTCGTCGTCCAGCGCACCCACCCCGGCTTCTTCGAGGACGCCGGTCCGGCCGCCTGGGAGAACCGCGGCACGCGGTTCCGCACCTACGACGTCGAGCAGCTGGCGGACGGCGCCGTGGCCTGCACCAAGGAGTACCGCATCGGCGAGCGGACCTGGACCTTCTCCGGCGTCTTCCAGCGGCTCGACGACGAGGACCTGCCGGAGGTCCTCGGCGCGTCGGGCCTGCGCTTCGAGCGCTTCCTCGACGAGCGGCGCACCTACATACTCGCTCGCGTGGCTCAGGGCCCCGGGCCCCAGCCGAAAGGACCGGTAGCAGAACGATGATCGTGAACTCGTGGAACGAATGGGACCCACTGCGCGAGGTCGTGGTCGGCTCGGCGGACAACGCCTGCTTCGAACCCATCGAGCCCGGCAACCGCCCGACCGTCCGCAACGCCCCCGCCGGCAGCCCCTTCCCGACCGGGCCCAAGCCGCGTGCCGCCATCGAGCGGGCCAACGAGGAGCTGGCGGGCCTGGCCGCCCTGCTCGAATCCCGCGGCATCACCGTCCGCCGGCCGACGCCGCACGACTTCGCCGCGCCGGTGCGGACCCCCGACTTCGAGGTGGCCAACCAGTACTGCGCGGTCTGCCCGCGGGACGTGATGATCACGATCGGCCACGAGATCATCGAGGCCACCATGTCGCGCCGGGCGCGGTACTTCGAGTTCCGCCCCTACCGCGAACTCGTCTACGAGTACTGGAACGCCGACCCCGACGTGGTGTGGACCACCGCGCCCAAGCCGTCGATGGACGACGGCATGTACCGGGAGGAGTTCTGGGAGTGGCCGCTGGCGGAGCGCCACCGCCGGATGCACTCCTTCGAGTTCTGCGTCTCCCAGGACCAGGTGGTCTTCGACGCGGCCGACATCAGCCGCTTCGGCCGCGACCTCATCGTCCAGGAGTCGATGACCACCAACCGCACCGGCATCTCCTGGCTCAAGCGGCACCTGGAACCGCGCGGGTTCCGGGTCCACCCGGTGCACTTCCCGCTGGACCACTTCCCCTCGCACATCGACTGCACCTTCGTCCCGCTGCGCCCCGGCCTGGTGCTGACCAACCCGGAGCGCCCGCTGCTCGACCGGGACGCGCGCCTCTTCCTGGACAACGACTGGCAGTTGGTGGACGCCCCGCAGCCCACGTCCGGCAATGACGAGATGCCCGAGTACTGCCAGTCCTCGAAGTGGCTGTCGATGAACGTGCTGAGCCTGTCCCCCACCACGGTGGTCTGCGAGGAGCAGGAGAAGCCGCTGCAGGACCTGCTGTCCAAGCTCGACTTCGAGGTCCTCACCGTCCCGTTCCGCAACGTGTTCGAGTACGGCGGGTCGCTGCACTGCGCCACCTGGGACATCCACCGCGAGGGCGGGCAGGAGGACTACTTCCCCACCCTCACACGCCCCTGAGGAGCGCGGGCACCCCACGGTTCCACCACGCTGAAACCCTCGTGAAACCGCGCTGAACGCGCCCTGCCGCAAGCTCTGCGGCATGACGACAACGACCCCGCACCCACTCGCCATCGCGGCCGAGGGGCTGCGCAAGGCCTACGGGGACAAGACGGTCCTCGACGGCATCGACCTCGCGGTGCCCACCGGCACCGTCTTCTCCCTGCTCGGCCCGAACGGCGCCGGCAAGACCACCGCTGTCAAGATCCTCTCCACCCTCGTCACCGCCGACGCCGGCGAACTGCACGTCGGCGGCCACGACCTGGCCGCCGACCCGCAGGCCGTGCGGGCCGCGATCGGCGTCACCGGCCAGTTCTCGGCCGTCGACGGCCTGATCACCGGCGAGGAGAACATGCTGCTCATGGCGGACCTGCACCACCTCCCCCGCCGTGAGAGCCGCCGCACCATCGCCGGACTCCTGGAGCGCTTCGACCTGGTGGAGGCCGCGCGGAAGCCCGCCGCCACCTACTCCGGCGGCATGAGGCGCCGCCTGGACATCGCCATGACGCTGGTCGGCGACCCGCGGATCATCTTCCTCGACGAGCCGACCACCGGCCTCGACCCGCGCAGCCGCCACACCATGTGGGGGATCATCCGCGAACTGGTCGCCGGCGGCGTCACCGTCTTCCTCACCACCCAGTACCTGGAGGAGGCCGACGAACTCGCCGACCGCATCGCGGTCCTGAGCGAGGGCCGGATCGCCGCCGAGGGCAGTGCCGGCGAACTGAAGCGGCTGGTCCCGGGCGGGCACGTGCGGTTGCGGTTCGCCGACCCGTCCGCGTACCGGTCGGCCGCCACCGCCCTGCGCGGGGTCACCAGGGACGACGCGGCGCTGTCGCTGCAGATCCCCAGCGACGGCAGCCAGCGCGAACTGCGCTCCATCCTCGACTGGTTGGACTCCGCCGGCGTCGCGGCCGACGAGCTGACCGTGCACACCCCCGACCTCGACGACGTGTTCTTCGCCCTCACCGGCGGCACCGACCTCCCCGACCAGGCCGACCGCCCCGGCCAGCCCAGCCAGCCCGACCAGCCCAAGGAGACGGCCCGATGAGCTCCCTGTCGCTCGCCCTGCGCGACTCGTCCACGATGCTGCGCCGCAACCTGCTGCACGTGCGGCGCTACCCGTCCATGACGCTGAACCTGCTCCTCACGCCGATCATGCTGCTGCTGCTCTTCGTCTACGTCTTCGGCGGCGCGATGAGCGCGGGCGTCGGCGGCGGCGGTCGCGCCGCGTACATCGCCTACATCGTCCCGGGCATCCTGATGATGACCGTCGGCAGCACCGTGGTGGGGGCCGCGATGTCGGTCTCCATCGACCTGGCCGAGGGCCTGATCGCGCGCTTCCGCACGCTGGCGATCTACCGGGGCTCGCTGCTCGTCGGACACGTGGTCGGCAGCGTGCTGCAGTCGATCGCCAGCGTGGTCCTGGTCGGTGCGGTCGCCGTCGCCATCGGGTTCCGTTCGCACGCCACGGCCCTGGAATGGCTCGCGGCCCTCGGGCTGGTCACGCTGTTCTCCTTCGCCCTCACCTGGATCGCGGTCGGGATGGGCACGGCCAGCCCGGGCCCGGAGGCGGCCAGCAACATGGCGATGCCGCTGATCCTGCTGCCGCTCATCTCCACCGCCTTCATCCCGGCCCGCACGATGCCGGGCTGGTTCCAGCCGGTCGCCGAGTACCAGCCGTTCACCCCGGCCGTGGAGACGCTGCGCGGGCTGCTGCTCGGCACCGGCATCGGCGACAACGGGTGGATCGCGGTCGCCTGGTGCCTGGGCCTGACCGCGCTCGGCTACCGCTGGTCGACGGCGTTGTTCAACCGCGACCCGAAGTGAGCGCGCGGGCCGCCGCCCACAGCTCGTCCCGCTCCAGGGCGGCGTACGCCGACAGCGCGTCGGTGTAGGCCGCCCGGTCGGCCTCCTCGGCCGCCCGCCGGGCGCGGGCCGCGGACATCGTCGGCTGGAACTCACGCGGTACCCGCAGCCGTTCGGCCAGCGCGATCATCCGCACCGCGCCGGTGTCACCGCCGGTCAGCCCCGCCGTGCCGAGGGCGTGCAGCACCAGCGCCAGCCCGGGCAGCTCCGTGGGTGAGCCGACCGGCCCCAGGACGAGCGTGCGCAGCTGCTGCCGCAGCCGGTCGAGCGGCCCCGCGACGAGTTCGAGACGGCCGGCGTGCGCGTGCGCGGTCACCGCGACCGCCTGGATCATCAGCGCCCACGGCCCGAACCACGGCTCGCCGCCGAACGCCTGGTCGGCCGCGAGCAGCCGCTCCACCGCACTGCGCCACAGGCCGAGCCCGACCTCGGTCAGTCCGCGGGCGAGCGCGATCTCGGCGCGCCCGCCGAGGTCGGTGCCGTAGAACCAGAAGGCGTCCAGCTGCTGCGGGTTGTCGTCGTCGACCGCGGCCTGCCGCAGCCAGTACTCGGCCTCGTCGGGCTCCCCGCGCTGCAGGCAGGCGAGGACGAGGGTCGAGCGCATGCCGATGTGATCGTGCCCGTCCCCGAGCCCGGGCAGCGCATCGAGCGCCGCCCGGAAGTTCTGGTACGCCGCCTCGCCCTGCCCCGTCCGCAGACAGAGCTCGCCGAGCCGTGAGTGACGCAACAGCCGCACGGACGGGTTGTCGACCGGAGCCAGTGCGGACGCCATCCGGCGGGCCGCGGCGAGCGCGCGGTCGATGTCGTGCTCGTACTCCCAGACGTAACTGGCCACGCACTCGGCGACGCCGGCGACAAGGGTCTGTCCGGTCGATCTTGTCGGATCAGCGTGCGGCTCCCCCAGCCTTCGGCCGGGAGGTGCCCCCATCATCCAGCCTCGCGGCTGGGTGGGCCCGGCTGGGCGTGCGCCCGAGTCGCCCTCGTACTGGGCCGTACGTGGGCGATTCGGACGTGCGTCCAGCCGGGCAGCGACATCAGCAGCCGGCGCTGCGGGTCGGCGTCGCGCGCCCGGCACGATCGGCCGGACAGACCCTGGCGGTTGCTCGCGGTGGCTGTCGGCGTCGCAGAGCCCGCGCAGCACGTCGTAGTCGGGCGGCCGCATGGCGGGGATCGCGCTCAGCACCACCGCGGTGGCGCGCAGCAGCGTGTCCGGGCGGGCCGCGGGCAGCCGCCGCAGGGTGACGAGCTGGCGCACGGCGCGCGGGCCCTGGCCCATGAGCAGGCCCGCCGCACACACCACCGCGGCGGCGCGGGCGACTTCGACGTCCTCGGGCTCCGGGCGGTAGTGCGACAGCGGCGGGCCGCTCTCCTCGGCGAGGGCGGCGAGGCGGGGAAAGTTGGAGGCGTTGGACCACAGCGCGGCCAGCACGGCGGTGAGGGCCGCGGTGCTGCGGCCGTCGGCACGGGCCAGGGCGTGCCGCAAGGCCAGCACGAGGTTGTCCTGCTCGGGCCTGATCCGCTCCCAGGCGGCCCGCGGTCCGGGGCCGAAGAGGACGGCGTGGTGCGCGACCCCGAAGTCCCGTGCCCAGGCCAGGAACCGGCCGACGGCCGCGTCCTGCTCGCCCGCCTCCGCGCAGCGGGCCGCGGCGAACTCCCGCACCGTCTCCAGCATCCGGAACCGCACCCCGGCCGGGGTGTCGGCGACGGTGAGCAGCGACTGCTCGACCACCTGCTCCAGCAGGGACAGCGCGTCCGCGCCGAGCACGTGCTCGGCCGCCTCGCCGCAGAAGCCGCCGGGGAAGACGGCGAGCGTGAGCAGCGCCGCCCGGGCGTCCTCGGCGAGCAGGTTCCAGCTCCACTCCACGACCGCGTGCAGCGTGCGGTGACGCTCCGGCAGGTCGCGCGCCCCGCCCCGCAGCAGCGCGAACCGGTCGCCGAGGCGGCGGGCGATCTCCGGCACCGACAGCACCCGCACCCGCGCCGCGGCCAGCTCCACGGCGAGCGGCAGCCCGTCGAGGTGGCGGCAGAGCTCGGCCACCGCCCGCGGCGGCAGCACCACGCCAGGGCGCGCGGCCCGGGCCCGCTGGGTGAACAGCTCGACCGAGGTGTCGAGACCGAGCTCCGGCAGCGCGTACACCGCCTCCGAGCTGAGGCCCAGCGGAGAGCGGCTGGTGGCCAGCACCCGCAGGTCCTTCGAGGAGGAGACCAGGGCCCGCACGAGGTCGGCGGCGCCCCCGACGACCTGCTCGCAGTTGTCCAGCACCAGCAGCGCCGCCCCGGAGCCGAGCACGCCGAGGATCGCGGGCACCGGATCCACCGGGGCGTGGCCGCCCACCGCACCGGGCCGCCCCTCGCCCGCGCCGAGCGCGGCGGCCACCTGCGCGGCCACGTCCCCGTCGGCGGTGACACCGGCGAGCGGCACGAAGTGCACCACGCGCTGCTCGGCCCCGCGGCTGACGGCGTGCGCGAGCCGGGTCTTGCCGAGGCCGCCGGGACCGACGACGGTGACCGCCCGGGAGGCGCGCAGCAGCCGCTCCACCGCCGCGATGTCCTCGTCGCGGCCGAGCAGCGGGTTCGGCTCGTGCGGCACACCGTGCCTGACCACCGGCGCCTCGCCGCGCAGCAGTTCACGCTGCAGGGCCTTGAGCCCGGCGCCCGGCTCGGTGCCGAGTTCCTCGCGCAGCGCCCGGCGGTACGCCTCGTACCGCGTCAGCGCCGCGGACGGACCCGCCGTCGCCGCCTCACCGCGCAGCAGTTCGGCGAGCACCTCCTCGTCGCGCGGATGCGCCGCGGCGGCCACGGCCAGCGGCCCGGCCGCCTCCGCGTGCCGCCCCAGCCGGGCCAGCGCGAGCGCCCGTGCACGGACGAGCCCCTCCCGGACCGGGGCGCGCTCGGCCCGCAACGCGGCCACCGGGTCGTCGGCGCCGCCCGCCGCCTCCCCTGCCCCCTGCCACAGCGCGAGCCCGGCCTCGGCCGCCGCCAGCGCCCCCGGGTGGTCCCCCGCCCTGGCCCGCTCCGCACTCGCGGCGGCGTGCACCAGCAGCGCGGAGCTGTCGACCTGCTCCTCGCCGAGCGCGAGCCGGTACCCCGTCGGCGTGCTGGCGATGACCTCGGCCCCCAGTTGCCCCCGCGCCCTGGACACCACCACCTGCAGCGCCTTCCCCGGCCGCTCCGGCACCTCCTGCGGCCACATCCCGGCCACCAGCCGGTCAGCACTGCACCCCAGCCGCAACTCACCCGCCAGCAACGCGAGCAACGCCCGCACCCGCGGCGCGGTGACCTCCTGTCCGCGATGGGCGACACGCGTCAGCAGGGTCAGGTCGGTGGTCACCCGGTCAGCGTAGCCAAGCCCGCGACCGCCGCTACCAGGCCGGGGTGTCGGACCGGGCCGCCCGGTCTCGGGTGGCCTGTGCGTGGACTCCGGGACAACTGGCATGAAACGCCACCGATGTGGGCAGACGTCAGCCTGAGTCCACAGTGACCGAGGAGGCGACAGACATGGTTCGGATCAAAGAGATCAAGCGCTCCACTCCGCAGCGCCCGCGTCCGCCGCTCGACCTGCGGACGCCCTCGGGCCGCCCGCTCCCGTACTGACGGCCACCGGACAGTCGCCTGACGGCTGCTCAGGGCGCCGGGTCCGGCGATGATGTCCCGGGCATGCCGCGGTCGAAGAGCGCGTCCAGGATGTGCGGCCAGGCCTCGGCGCCCAGCGCGGCGTCGGCCTGGGCGGAGCCGCCGTACCGGTAGTGCGGCGACGGAGGCAACGGCTGCTCCCCCGGGAAGAACGGGCGGTGCCCGGCGCCGTCGTGGCGGAAGACACGCGCGGTGGCGCCCGCCGCCCGGCGCCGGGCGGCCAGCCGCTCGGCGAAGGGCAGCGAGGGCCACATCTCGTCGTCGCCGCCGGCGAGCAGCAGCAGGTCCGCGCCGATCCGCTCGACGGGGATCTCCGCGGCGGCCGTCCGGTGGGCGAAGGTCCGTTCGCTGAGTTCGTACGAGCCGCGAACGGCCACCGGCCCGTCGTCGTCCGGCCCGAACCCCTCCCACGTGTCGTCGTAGGGGACGAACGGCAGCGGTCGGCCCCGCCAGGTCCACGAGGAGCGGTAGGGCCGCTGCTCGCCGTCGTGTCCCCGGCCGAGGTTCGCCCACACCAGCGACGTCGGGGAGACCGCGACGACGACGGCCACCCGCGGGTCGCGCACCGCCGTGAGCAGGGCCGCCTCGGCGCCCTTGGAGACGCCGAGGATCCCGACCCGCTCGGCGCCCCTGGCCCGCAGCAGGTCGATCGCCGCGGTGAAGGTCTCCAGCGGGATCTCGCAGATGCCGGGCGGCCGGCCGGCGCCGCCCCACCAGCGGATCGAGAGCGCCGTCACGCCGTGGCGGGCGAACAGCCGGGCCCGCTGGTACTCGATGCGTCCGCTGGACCCGGCCAGGACCAGGACCCCGACCGTGCTGCCCGCCGCAGGTTCGACGAGCACGCCCTCCCAGCCCTCGCGCACCTGCTGTTCGACGATGTCCATCGCCACCCCTCCCCCGGGAGAGCGTACGTCAGCGCCGGGCGTCCGCGGTGATCCGGGCGTAGCCGAGGATGTGACCGCTCATGGTGAAGGTGGTGACGCCGGCCGGCGTGGTCGCGGGCAGGCCCAGGGTGGGAGTGTCCAGCGCGTAGACGCTGATCCGGTAGTGGTGGGTGATGTCGCCGCTGCCCGGGCAGGGGCCGAGGTAGCCGGTCGCCCCGGCGGAGTTGGTGCCGGAGACCGTCCCGGGCGGCGGGGTGCTGCCCAGGCCGGTGGCGGCGGCGGGGTTGTCCCGGGTGACCCAGTGCCAGAAGCCCGCGCCGGTGGGTGCGTCGGGGTCGAGCATGGTCACGGCGTAGCTGCGGGTCCCCGCCGGTGCTCCGCGCCTGCCACGGGTGACCGGGCACCCGACCGCCTGTGCCTCACGGGGCCAGGTGAAGGCGCAGGGTGAGGCCGGTGTCGGTGGCGCGGATCTCGACGAGGTCGCACAGCTGGTGGATCATCCACAGGCCACGGCCGCCGTTGCCGGAGCTGAGGGCGGGGCGACGGCGTCCGGCGAGCGGGTTGCGCAGGTGGCCGTTGTCGCGGATCTCGGCGACGGCGGCTCCCTGCTCGGTGGTCCACAGCCGCAGGATGCCGGCTCCGCCGCCATGGGCGGCGGAGTTGGCGGTCGCCTCACTGATCGCGAGCACGAGGTCGCCTCTGCGAGCTCGATCCAGGGACGTGCCCGACAGCCAGTCATGAGCGTGTTGACGCAGTTGGGCGAGCTGACCCGCGGCATAGGGATAGGTCAGGGCGTGGACGGGTTCGGGCAGGGGTTCGTCGCAGTCCGCGCAGACGACGGCGGGGTCGGCGTAGCCCGGGCTGGCCTCGGCGCGGCCGTCCTCGATGAGGGTGGGGTGGGTGCGCCGGGCGTCGGCGACCACCGATTCGGGCAGCGCGGTGACGTCGTAGGGGCACAGGATCGTGGCGGCGCGGCCGGCGAAGGCGGTGTTGATGAGCGCCTCGTGCCGGGTGGCCTCCAGCGTCTCCGCGCGCGAGCGGCTGGCCCAGATCGGCTCTCCGACGATCCGGGCGGCCCGGCCGGGGTGCCGGTCGGCGAAGCCCTGCAGGGCCGCCAGGATCCGGCCGGGATTGCGGCCCAGCACCGTCATGTCCGCGAAGTCGACACCGTCGGCCTGGGGCCCCAGCCACTCGCGCAATGCGTCGAGTTGGGCGCCGGGCACAGCCACGAACGTCGGCTCGTCCGCGGTGAGGGCGGCGCGCACGAAGCCGCCCACCCCGCTGACGTACTCCTCCAGGGTCCGGTAGAACAGCGCGGGATGCACGAAGGCCCCGGCGTCCGGGAGCGTGGTCACGGTGTTGGTCATGCCGCCATCTCCAGGACGCTGCACTCGTCGGGGAACATCTGCGCTGCCCGCAGCAGCGACAGTGGAGGTCGGTGCAGGACCAGCCGTCGACCCTCACTTCTCAGAGCGCCGGCCGTGTGCACCAGTTGGGCGAGTGCCTCGACGTCGAGGAAGTCGGTCCCGCTCAGGTCGAGGTGCACAACGGCAGCGGGAAGGCGGACCAGTGCGCCCAGAGCCGCCGTCAGGTACGCGCGCGAGTCCGGATCCGCATGACCGACCAGTTGTGCCCCCGCCCCCTCGCGCAGAGGGCGCACGTGGAGCGGAGGTGACACGGGCGGCGACGGAATCGGCTTCAGGACGCGGGAATCCTCGCCGAGGTGGCCGGGGACCACGTGCGTGCGGTGGGCGGCGATCGGCAGGGCCGCCGTACCGGCGATGTCCACGCGGCGATCGAACAGGCACAGCCCCGTCAGCGGAAGTTCCGCGAACACCTCTGATTCCAGGCGCAGTTCGTACTCCAGCAGTCGCTCCGCCCCCGGCACGCTCCTGGTGCACCAGTCCATCTCACCGCCGATCCGCAGGCCCGGGTAGCCCGCCGCCAGAGCGTCTTCGCAGGCCCGCCGCATCCCGGCGATCACCGTGTCCGGGTCGAAGGGCAGCTGTTGGAGGTAGGACTGCGAGGCACCCTGAACCGCCAGTTGGCCGCTCGCGAGCGCCGCGTCCACGTCCAGGCCCGCCGTCCCGAGCGCGTCCACCACGGCACGGGCCTGCGTACCGTCGGTGAAGTAGAGCACCCGCTCCCCCTTGGCCAGCCCCGCGCCGACGAAGGCGGTCACGGTCTCCGACCACTGTTGATCATCGCTGTAGACGCAGCATGCGTGGTCGCCTCGGGGCGGGTTGGTCAGTCCGGGGTGGGCTGGGGACACCTGCGGCTCCACGGTGGCGAGGGCCGTCGGCCGGCCGGTCCGGCCAGGTCCTGACAAACCTGCAAGAGCCAGGCTGGTCGCCGGCGCGCGGCGGTGTACGCGCGAGGCAGGTGCGAGCGCCGTCGGCGCCTTGCTGACCGACCGAGGTGCGGGCGCGCTCGGAGCCGTCCGCTGTGGCCGTTCGGCCTGCCGGGGTGCGGGCAGCGTGGCAGCGGGCACGCTGACGGCGAGCAGGGCGCGGTCGTCGGGGAACTCGGCGCCAGGCTGGTGATTCAGGAACAGGTCGCACAGGTGTGCGGCGCTGAGGCCGACGGTGGCTTCGGCGAGAGCGGTCAGGCGGTCGAGACCGACGTCCAGGCTCTCCCCGCGCCGTTCGATCAGCCCGTCGGTGTAGAGCAGGACGGTGTCGCCGCACTCCATGGCGACCTCTGCTTCGCAGTAGCGCGCTTCCGGTACCGGACCCACCGGGGGCGCCAGGGCCTGGTCGAGGTAGCGACTCTTGCCGTCGACGGTGATCAGGAGGGGCGGTGGGTGGCCGGCCCTGGCGTAACGAAGAGTGTGGGTACGGCGGTTGAGGACCAGGTAGCAGGCGGTGGCCATGAGGTCGGGGTGGTAGCGGCCGACGAAGTCGTTGAGCTCGTGCAGGACGTCGGCAGGGCGGTGGCCGCAGCGCATGGCGATGCTGCGCAGGGCCGCGCTGATCTGGGCCATGGCGGCGGCCTCGGCCAGGCCGTGTCCTGCAACGTCCCCGATGGTGAGCCCGATGTGCTCCTCGTCGAGAAGGTGGACGTCGTACCAGTCGCCGCCGACCTTGACCTGGTTGGTCCCCGCCGCGTAGCAGCCGGCCAGGTCGAGGCCGGTGACGGGCGGAAGGCGCGGCAGCAGGCTCAGCTGCAGTCGCTCGGCGACGCGGTGCTCGTGCTCGTAGAGGCCGGCGCGGCGCACCGCCTGGGCGATCTGCTGGGCGACGGCGGTGAGGTGTTCGGGCGCGGGCCCGTCGTCGGGTCTGTGGTGCACGAGGAGGCCGCCCAGTTCCACGCCGTCCGCCTGGAGCAGGGCGTGGGCCGTGGTCGCGCCGTGGTCCCCCGCCACCCCGACGGAGTTCGCCCGATCAGGCGTGCGGGGGCTCCGCCGGTCGAGGTCGGTCCAGGTGTTTCCGGCCAGGGCGAACAGCGTGTCGTCCGGCTCCAGCGAGGGGATCAGTCGCCGCGAGTGCAGTTGCAGGTCCACTCCTGTCGCGTTGAGCGCCCCGGGCGCGGTCTGGTGGACCGCTTGGGCGACCTGGGCCAGGGTGGCGGCCGAGGCGAGGGCGGCGGTCAGCTGGTACAGGTGCTGAAGTCGGGCACGTCCGCTCTTCTCCGCGGCGAGCAGGCGCTCGCGTTCGGCTTCTGCCGCGCGGCGGTAGGCCACCTCGCGGTTGAGGGCTATCACTTGCTGGCTCAGGGCCACGAACTGGTCGGTATGGTCCAGCCGCGTCATGTGCAACTGCACGGCCGGCTGCGGGCCGTCCCACCAGATGGCGCGGGCGCCGTGGCAGCGAAAGCGCACCAGCTGACCGCCGGGATCCTTGACGGTCAGGGAACCGGGCAGCGGGTCGCCGCTGCGCAGCCAGTGGTTCATGTGCAGGCGCAGGAGATCGGAGTCCTCCGCGGCCAGGCCGAACAGGTCGGCGCCGGCGCGCAGATGGATGACGAAGCGGGTGGCGGCCGGATTCGCGGCAAGGATCTGCCCGTCCGCCGTACACAGGAGGACCGGGTTGGGCAGCAGCTTGGCGATGGCCTGGAACAGGCCCAGACTCATTCGACCACCCGCCCCGCGGCCGCGGCAGGTACCGGGGGCACGTCACCGAAGTACTCCCGCCCCAGGTCCTGTGCCGCGCCCGCCCCGGGAACCAGGTGCACGACGACGCGGCAGCCCGCAGCACCGCGCGCGATCGTCTCCACGAGTTCGACCTGCGCGTAGCCGAGGCTGCGGGCGGCGATGGTGCCGAAGACGTTGGAGGTCATCATGCAGATCGACTCGCGTCCGATCACCTTCTCCGCGAAGGGGCAGCTGCGGGTTCCGAGCACGATCCTCCGGTCGTCCTGCTCGATGATGTAGAAGTCCCCGTGGATGCGTTGCTTCAGGTCCACCAACACGTCTGCCACCTGCTCACGGGAGAGCCGCTCGACCGCGAGAGCGCGGGTGTACATGTCGTCGATGTGGGTACCGACGGTCTGCCCCACCAGGCTGATGTAGCCGGACGCCTCCTGGAGGCCGACGACCGACTCGAGCGAGGCGGCCAGTTCTCGCACCAGTGTTCGCAGGAAGATATCTCGGTCGAGGGGAATGTCGGCATCAGCCGCATGCGTCATCTCTGGCTCCTGTCGCGTCCGGTCACAGCGGTTGCGCAACGTCACCGAGGGACGCACGTCGTTGTTCGGCGATCACCGCCTGCGCGTGGACCGCCTGCCCGCATACGCGGGTTTCAAGCGTGGACGGCTCGGGGGTGACGCTGGCCACGGCTGCCGGCGTCGAGCGAAGTCGGCAGCGCCCGCCACGACTCCGACTGGTGGCGGGGCCGTCGAAGACTGAGGGCGGGGCCGTCGACCAGGCCGAGGGCTGACGCCGGTTCAGCCCTGGGAGGCGGCCTCGGACGCGGCGCGGGTGAGGGTGACGGCCGTGTGCACGATGCTGACGACGGCCGCCTCGGGGTCGAGGCCGTGCAGGTCGGTGAGGCTGAACAGGGCCTCGGCGCTCACCACGACCGCCAGGTCGCGCTTGAGCTGGGCGAGGGCGGCGGGATCGGTGGCGCCGAGCGAGACGTCGAGGGGGGCGAGGGCACTGTCGATCAGGCCGAAGCGCAGGCCGGGGCGGGCGTTGGGCCGGCCCGGCCTGGTGATGGTCGCCGCGATCAGCGCCCGCACCACGCCCTGCCGGCTCTGCACGTGGCGCAGCAGGAACTCGGTGACGGCGGCGATGCGGACCACCGGGTCGTCGGAGTCGGCGACCGGCCGGAGCGCTTCCTCCGCACTGGGCAGCTGGTCGGCGATGGCCTCGCCCAACAGGCTGGCGAGGTCGGGGAAGTACCGGTAGGCCGTGGCCTCCGAGACCAGCGCGACCCTGGCGATCTCGGGCATCGTCACCTCGCGCCCGGTGGTGCTCAGTTCGGCCGCGGCCCGGACGATCGCGCCGCGGGTGCGGAGCTTCTGGTTGACGCGGCCTGCCGTCGGTTGTGCTGTCACCGGTGCGCCCTCCTCCGCTGGATCGCTGATCCTGCGAGTCTACTACGCTCACGCGACCGCACTCTCACAAAGAGGTCGAGAGCGGCAGCCCGGGCCGGCGGAACCCCCGCGGAAAACAGCAACGGCAAGAGGGAGAAACCCACCTCTTGCCACTCTCAACTTATAACGCACAGGGGGCCTTGCGGCAAGGCCCCCCTGGGGGCGCAGAATCGCTGGCCGAGGCCAGCACCTGCGGAAACGGGAGATCCCCACCATGAACCCCTTGATCACCAGCGCGTTCGATCTTCCCGACCACCTCTCCCCCAAGGCCGACCCGGCGCTGATCGCCGGCGACGAGCAGCACTTCGCCGCCATCGCGGAGAGCCTCGGGCAGGCGATCGCCGAGCTCTCCGACCGGCTCGACGCCGAGCGCAGGGCGCCCGGCGGCAAGGGCCGCGAGGCGATGGACCGGGACCTGGAGATCCACCGGCTGACCGGCCGGCTCAGCGCCCTGCGCCGCTTCGGGCTGGACCTGTGCCTGGGACACATCGTCAGCGCGGACCACCCCGAGCCGGTCTACGTCGGCCGGCTCGGCCTCACCGACAGCACGGGCCGCCGCCTGCTGCTCGACTGGCGCTCCCCCGCGGCCGAGCCGTTCTTCGCCGCGACCCACGCCGACCCGATGGGCCTGGTCAGCCGTCGCCGCTACCGCTGGACCCGCGGGCGGATCAACGACTACTGGGACGAGGTGTTCACCGCCGACCGCCTCGAAGGGCACGCCGCGCTCGACGACCAGTCCGCCTTCATCGCGAGCCTCGGCAGCACCCGCTCGCCCCGGATGCGCGACGTGCTCGCCACCATCCAGGCCGACCAGGACGCCATCATCCGGGCGGGCTCACGAGGCGCCCTGGTCGTCGACGGCGGACCGGGCACTGGCAAGACCGTGGTCGCCCTGCACCGCTCCGCCTACCTGCTCTACTCCGACCCGCGCCTGGGGCAGCGCCGCGGCGGCGTACTGTTCGTCGGGCCGCACCAGCCCTACCTGGCCTACGTCGCCGACGTGCTGCCCAGCCTCGGCGAGGAGGGGGTGCGGACCTGCACCCTGCGCGACCTCGTCGCCGAGGGTGCGCAGGCGGCGGTCGAGGCCGACCCGGAGGTGGCGCGGCTGAAGTCGTCCGCCGGCATGGTCAAGGCGATCGAGAAGGCCGTCCGGTTCTACGAGGAGCCGCCCACCGAGGCGCTGACGGTCAGCACCTACTGGGCCGACCTGCGGGTGAGCGCCGAGGACTGGGCCGAGGCGTTCGACGCGCCGGGGCCGGGCACCCCGCACAACGAGGCGCGCGAGCAGGTCTGGGAGGAGCTGGTCTCGATCCTGCTGGACCGGCTCGACGACGAGGCCGTCACGCCCGAACTGCTGCTGCGCGGGCTGCAGCGGGACCAGGACCTGGTCACCGCCCTCCACCGGGCCTGGCCGCTGATCGAGGCGGCCGACCTGGTCGGGGACCTCTGGACGGTGCCCGCCTACCTGCGGATGTGCGCGCCCTGGCTGGGCCCGGACGAGGTGCGCGCGCTGCGGCGCGCCAAGGCCGACGCGCAGGCCTGGACGGTCAGCGACCTGCCGCTGCTGGACGCGGCCCGCCAGCGCCTCGGCGACCCGCAGGCGGCCCGGCGCAAGCGCCGCCACGACGCCGCCATCGCCGCCGAGCGCGAGCGGATGGCCGGCGTCATCGACGACATCCTGTTGGCCGACGACGACGGCGAGGGCGCGGTGACCATGCTGCGCGGGCGGGACCTGCAGGACAGCCTGATCGACGAGGGCGCACTGCCCGGCGCCGAACGGGACGCACTGGCCGGCCCGTTCGCGCACATCATCGTCGACGAGGCGCAGGAACTGACCGACGCCGAATGGCAGATGCTGCTGCTGCGCTGCCCCTCCCGCAGCTTCACCATCGTCGGGGACCGCGCGCAGGCCCGGCACGGCTTCACCGAGTCGTGGCAGCAGCGCCTGGCGCGGATCGGGCTCGACCGGGTCGAGGTGACCTCGCTGAGCGTCAACTACCGCACGCCGGAGGAGGTGATGGCGCAGGCCGAGCCGGTGATCCGCGCCGTGCTCCCGGACGCCAACGTGCCGACCTCCATCCGCAGCAGCGGCATCCCCGTCGTGCACGCGGCGGTGGCGGAGCTGGACCCGATCCTGGCGGCCTGGCTCGCCGAGCACGCCGAGGGGACGGCCTGCGTCATCGTCGATCCGTCCCTCCAGGAGACGTTCCGCTCGGCGTTCCGGGAGAACGCACGGGTCCGGCTGCTGACGCCGGAGCTGTCCAAGGGGCTGGAGTTCGACCTGGTCGTCCTGATCGACCCGGAGAGCTTCGGCCAGGGCATCGAGGGCGCGGTCGACCGCTACGTCGCGATGACCCGGGCGACCCGCCAGCTCGTCGTCCTCACCAGCGGCTGAAGAGCTGGGTCGGGTCGCTCAGTGCCTTGAACTCCAGGGCGTTGCCGGCCGGGTCGAGCAGGAACATGGTCCACTGCTCGGCCGGCAGCCCGGCGTAGCGCAGCGACGGCGCCATGACGAACTCGGTCCCGGCCGCCGTCAGGCGCCCGGCCAGCTCCTGGAAGGCCGGCCCGCCCAGCACCAGCCCGAAGTGCGGCACCGGGACGCGGTGGCCGTCCACCGTGCCGTGCCCGGCGGGCTGCTGGCGGAGGCCGGGCACCAGGTGGGTGACCAGCTGGTGGCCGTGCAGGTCCCAGTCGACCCAGCCGTCGGTCGAGCGGCCCTCGGTCAGGCCGAGCAGGCCGCCGTAGAAGGCGCGGGCCGTCGTCAGGTCGTCGACCGGGATGGCGAGATGGAACGCGGGAGTGGTCATGGCCACCACCTTGATCCGCCTCGTGTCCGGACGTCAACAGGCGAAGGGCACCTCCCGCGGCCTGCCCCGGGGGCCGCCGACCAGCCGTCGGAGTGGCGCGGTACGGTACCGAGCCGGTTGATCGACATCCGGTTGATCGGCAACGGGGA
This sequence comes from Kitasatospora sp. NBC_01250, assembly GCF_036226465.1. Lineage (NCBI taxonomy): Bacteria > Bacillati > Actinomycetota > Actinomycetes > Kitasatosporales > Streptomycetaceae > Kitasatospora > Kitasatospora sp. NBC_01250. The sequence continues at coordinate 866,646 of NZ_CP108476.1, forward strand.
ACTGAGGAACATGATCCTGTCACGCGTGCCCAGAAGCCGTGCCGGGTGGCTGGCCCGGGCCTGGGTGGTGGTGGCGGCCGGGCTGATCGGGATGCTCCTGTTCGGCAGCAGCGTGCCGTTCGAACTCGGCTGGGCCGGCAAGCCGGGAAAGCTGACCATCACCTCCTGCGAGACCACCGGCGAGGGCAAGGGCCGCCGCACCCAGTGCGCCGGCTCCTTCGCCTCGGACGACGGCACCGTGGTGGACGAGTACTACGGCGACAACGGCGTCTACCCGGTGGGCAAGGTGCTGCGCCGCCAGCGGGAGAGCTCGCTGACCCTCGATCCGGTGGGCTGGGGCTCCGCCGCCCTGACCCTGAGCGCGGTGCTCGGCTCGCTGGCGGGCGTCGGTGTGGGCCTGCAGGCACTCTCCGCCGTCTCCCGGCGCCACCCCACCGACCGGCAGCGGGCCCAGCGCCCGCCGCTCGCCACCCGCCGGGGCACGCTCCACCCGCTCTCCCCGGCCATGCGCAGGCTCGAATGGACGGCCTGGGGCCTGATCGCGGCGAGCCTGGCGGGCGCGCTGGTGATGCTCGTCGTCGGCCTGCTGCTCTGACGCCGGGTCCGGGGACCCTACGCCCAGGGCAGCGCGCTGCGGGTGCGCCAGTAGGCCTCGGCGGGCTCGGCGAGGGCGGCGAGTCCGGCCAGCTCGCCGGGGTCGAGCGCGAGCCCCGCGGCGCCCAGGTTGGAGGCCAGGTGCTCCAGGGTCGCCGCGCCGGAGAGCACGATGCCGGCCCACGGCTGGGCGGCGGCCACCGCCAGCGCGAGCGCGTCGCAGGAGGCGCCGGTGCGGGCGGCCAGCGAGCGCAGTGCGGCGGTGTCGGGGCCGGTGGCGTTGCGGTCGGCGAGGCGGCCGTTGGCCATGCCCTCCTTCACCACCACCAGCCAGCCCGCCGCGTGGGCCTCGGCCAGCGCGGGGGCGGCGGAGGTCTCCAGCAGGTTCCAGGTGGCCTGGACGGCGCTGAACAGCGGCCGCCCCTCCACCGTCACCGCCAGCGCCGCACGGATGGTCCGGGCCTGGGCCGGGCCGCTGGTCGACAGGCCGACCCGGACCCCCTGCCCGGCCAGCGCCGCCAGCCGGGCGTGCAGCACCGGGTCGGTCAGCGCCGGGCTGTCCGGAGTGACCGAGTGCACCAGGTAGACATCCAGGTGGCCACCCAGCAGCGCCCGGGTCTCCTGGACCTGACGGTCGAACACCGCCGCCGAGTGCTCCTTGACCTCGTGCACCGGCACCCCCGAGGCCTGCCAGTCGGCGGTGTAGGTGTAGCCCCACTTGCTGCCCACGACACTGTCGGCGGCCGCCTCGGGCCGGGCCGCCAGCCACTCGGCCACGAACTCCTCGGCCCGGCCGTAGGACCGGGCGGTGTCGAAGTACCGCACCCCGGCGGCGTGCGCGGCGTCCAGCAGTGCGTGGGTGCGCTCGCGCAGCGCCGCCACACTGCGCTCGGCGGGCAGGTCGAGGTCCCGGCCGAGGGTGATGTAGCCGGGGCGCCCGACCGCGGCCGTCCCCAGGCCGAACCGTGTGATCGGCGAGCTGACGGAGCCTTCGGCGGCGGGTGCGGTCGGCATGCTGGGCGTCCCTTCGGTCGTTTCCGCTGGTGGGCGGCCCCACCGGCACCCGGAACCCTATCCGTCGCACCCGTCCCACCGGTTCACCCGGTGCTGTCCTCGCCCGCCGGGCGCTCCGCGCGCAGTTGCTCCTCCGAGGCGCCGCGGCGCCAGTAACCGGAGAAGAAGACGGAGCTGCGGTCGATCCCGCGCTCGCGCACCAGGTGTCGGCGCACCGCTCTGACCATGCCGGCCTCGCCCGCGATCCACGCGTACGGCGCGCCCTCGGGCAGCCGCGCGGCGCGCACGGCCGAAAGCAGTGACCCGGCGACCAGTGACCCGCCGACCGGTGACCCCTCAGTGGTGTCGCGGACCAGCCAGCTGATCTCCGCCTCGCCCGCGCAGGCGAGGTGCTGGACGTCCTGCGGGTGCGGGACCTCGATGAAGGCCGTCACCCGCGCGGTGGCCGGCAGCCACTCGAGGATGCCGCCGACCGCGGGCAGCGCCGTCTCGTCCGCCACGATCAGCACCCGCTCGGCGTCCGGTGGCGGCCGGAAGCCCACGCTGCGGTTGTCCGCCAGCGCCGGGCCCAGCAGGACCACCCGGTCGCCGGGGCGGGCCGCGGCCGCCCAGCGCGAGGCCGGCCCTGCCGCCTCGGGCGGGTCGCCGGGCGCGGTCCCGTGCAGGGCGAAGTCCACGTCCACCTCGGCGGGTTCGGGCCGGTGGGCGCGGATGGTGTAGGCGCGCATGACGGCCCGGACGGCGGGGTCCAGCGCGCGCCACCGGGCGAACCAGTCCTCGCCCGCCGCGACGGGCAGCACCGGGGCCGACTGGCCGGGGTGCGGCAGGAAGAGCGAGAAGCTCTGGTCCCGGCCGCCGGCGGCCAGCCGCGCCAACTGCTCACCGCCGAAGGTGATCCGGGTCAGCGTGGGCCCGAGCCGGCGGCTGCGCACCACCTGGGCCTCGACGAAGCGGTACTGGCCGCCGTACAGCGTGTCCGGCGCGGCGGGCAGCGCGTCCGGCCGCACAGGCAGCGCGTCCGGTCCGGCGGCCCCCGTGGCGGTCAACTGACCTTCTTGGCGCTCTGGACGGCCTTGGCCAGCCGCTCCAGCAGCGGCGCGGCGCCGGCGTAGGAGAAGCGTGGCACCGAGCTCCACGGGGTGACCTGGCCCGCCTTGACGGCCGGCAGCTGGTTCCAGGTCGGCCTGCTGCTCAGGTCCTTGGGCTGGAGCGCGAGGCTGCGGTCGTCCAGCAGGATCAGGTCGGCCGGGTACTTTCCGGCGTTCTCCCAGCTCAGGCCCTCGAAGTAGCCACCGGTGCCGAGCTCGTTCGGCACCACGAGGTCCACGCCGAGTTGGGCGAAGTACATCAGGTCGGTGGCGATCTGCGGGTTGGAGGCGTAGAAGAGGTCCGGACTGCCGGAGGCGGCCAGCACCTTGATGCCACCGGCCGCCTTGGCGGCCTGCCGCACGCTCTCGGAGGCGGCCTCGAAGCGGGCCTTGGCGTCGGTGACCTTCTTCGCGCCCAGGTCCGCGCCCAGCGACGCGGCCAGCGCGGCGTAGCGCTCGATCGGCTGGGTGATCGGCACCCGGGCCACCGTGATCGCCGCGACGTCCGGGTTGATCTGCAGGATCTTGGCCTTGCTCTCGTCCGGGACGTACCAGAAGGCGCCCGGGTCGTACATGTGGGTCACCAGCAGGTCGGGGCGCAGCGCCGCGTACTTCTCCAGGTCGAATTCGCCGTAGGCGTTGCCGACGATCGTGACCTTGTCGATGTCCAGGTCGCCGGCCTGCGGGTCGGCCTTGCCGTCGGCCGCCCTGGTCTCGCCGAAGACCCCGGTGATCTGCCGGTCGAGCCCGAAGTCGACCAGCGCGGCGGCGGCGCCGGTGAAGGCGACGATGCGGGTGGGGGCGCTGGGCGCGCCGAGCTGCTTGGGCTGGTCGTCGGTGAAGGACCAGGGGCCCTGCTTCGCCGTCCCGGAGGCCGGGGCGGATCCGCCCTTCGTGGTGCCACCGCTGTTGCAGGCGGTCAGCAGGGCACCGAGGGCGGTGGCACCACCGGCGGCGAGCAGGCCGCGACGGGAGAGCCGGCGGGCGGGGCTGGAGTGCATGTGGGTTCTCTTCTCGGGGACTTGACGGGACGGTGGGGGACTTCTGGGGCGGGGCGGTGGGGACGTCGGGGCACGCGTGGGGACGGCGTGGGGACGGCCGGGAAGATCACCCCGGTCGACTTAGGTTAACCTAACCTAAGTTCACGTCCAGAGGAGCACACCGCCCCTCCCACCAGCCCCGGAGTCCACTCATGTCGGTCGGCAAATCCCTTGCGCCCCAAGGCCCTTCCCCCGGTGCCCGGCCGCCGTCCGGGTCAGCCGGGCCGGTGCCGGGCACGACCGGGGCGCCCGCCCGCACCGCCCTGCGGACCGGCGGACTGCTGGCCGCGGTGCTGCTCCTGCTGGCCGTGCTGGGCCTGAGCATCGGCGTCGGCGCCCGCGCCCTGTCGGTGGGTGAGGTCTGGCACGGCCTGCTCGACCACACGTCGCCCGACTACCCGGTGGTGCACCAGATGCGCCTGCCGCGCACCCTGCTCGGCCTGGTGGCCGGCAGCGCGCTCGGCCTGGCCGGCGGCGTCATGCAGGCCCTGACCCGCAATCCGCTGGCCGACCCGGGCCTGCTCGGGATCAACGCGGGCGCCTCCGCCGCCGTGGTCAGCGCCATCTCGCTGCTGGGCGTGGCCACCTTCGACGGCTACGTCTGGTTCGCGCTGGCCGGCGCCGCGCTCGTCTCGGTGCTGGTCTACGCCGTCGGCGGCGGGCGCGGCGCGACTCCCGGCCGGCTGGCGCTGGCCGGGGCGGCGCTCAACGCCACGCTCTACTCCTTCGTCAGCGCGGTGATGCTGCTGGACACCAACTCGCTGGAGAGGATGCGGTTCTGGACGGTCGGGTCGCTCGCCGGCGCCCGACCCGACACCGTGGTCGCGGTGCTGCCGTTCGTCGGCCTCGGCACCCTGCTGGCGCTGGCGCTGGCCCGGCCGCTGAACGCGCTGGCGCTCGGCGACCAGAGCGCCCGCGCACTCGGCGCCCGGCCCGGCACGGTGCGCGGAGCGGCCATGGTCGCGATCACCCTGCTCTGCGGCGCCGCCACCGCGGCCTGCGGCCCGATCGTCTTCGTCGGCCTGCTGGTCCCGCACCTCGTACGGGCCCTGACCGGACCCGACCTGCGCTGGCAACTGCCGTACTGCGCGGTGCTCGCGCCGGTGCTGCTGCTCGGCGCGGACGTGCTGGGCCGCGTCCTCGGCCGGCCCGGCGAGGTGCAGGTCGGTGTGGTGACCGCCGTGCTGGGCGGCCCGTTCTTCCTCTTCCACGCACGGCGCGCAAAGGTGGCCCGGCTGTGACGACCATCCGTTCCGGGCGCACCCCGCGCCACTGGCCGCGCGCTCTGGTCGCCGGTGGGGCCTCGGCCCTGCTGGCCCTGCTGATGAGCGTGCTCAGCCTGGGCAGCGGCGACTACCCCATCGGCCCGGCCGAGGTGCTGCGCGCGCTGACCGGCGGCGGCTCCCCCGCCGAGGACTTCATCGTCAACGAGCTGCGGCTGCCCCGGGTGGTGACCGCCCTGCTGGTCGGCGCCGCGCTCGCGCTGTCGGGCGCGCTCTTCCAGTCCCTGGTGCGCAACCCCCTCGGCAGCCCCGACGTGCTGGGCGTCACCCAGGGCGCGGCGACCGGGGCGCTGCTCGTCGTGGTGGCCGGCGGCAGCAGCCTCGCGCTGGCCGGCGGTGCGGTGGCCGGCGGGGTGGCGGCCGGCGCGGCCGTCTGCGCGCTCTCCTGGCGCGGCGGCCTGCGCAGCGGCCAGCTGGTGATGGTCGGGATCGGCGCCGCCGCTATCCTCACCGGGGTCAACGGCTACCTGCTGACCCGCACCCGGCTGACCGACGCCGCCCGCGCGGTGCTCTGGCTGACCGGCAGTCTGGACGGCCGCGGCTGGGGCGACGCGCTGCCGCTCGCGGTCACGCTCGCTCTCCTCGCCCCGCTGGTCCTGGTGGGCTGCGCCCGGGCGCTGCGGCTGCTCGAACTGGGCGACGACCTGGCCGCCGCGCTCGGCGTGCGGGTCCAGTCGCTGCGGCTGATGCTGCTGGCCGCCGCGGTGCTGCTCTGCTCACTGGCCGCGGCCGCCGCCGGGCCGGTCTCCTTCGTCGCACTGACCGCCCCCCAGCTGGCCCGGCGGACGACCCGGGCCCCGGGCCCCAACCTGCTCGCCTCGATGTGCACCGGCGCCGCACTGCTGGTCACCGCCGACTGGACGGCGCAGCAGCTGATCACCGACCACCAGCTGCCGGTCGGCGTGGTGACCGGCGTCCTCGGCGGCGGCTACCTGGTCTGGCTGCTGGCCGCCGAACGCCGGGCGGGCCGGATCTGACGGCGCCCCACATCCCCCCTGGTCAGGGCGCCCACGACCCGCAGGAGTAGTCTCACCCGGACCGCCGCCGGAGGCTGATCCACCGGCGGCGGCCTGCGGCGACGGCGAGGGAGGGCACGGTGTCAGCGGGGGACGCGGAGCCGGCGGAACTGTGGAACGACGACCACGTGCCGCCGGTGAGCAGGCACCAGGCCGGGAAGGCGGTACGGGCCCTGGTCGGCCTGGCCCTCCTCGCGCTCGGGGGCTGGTACGGCTGGGAGTACGCCGCCGCCTGGGCCCATTTCCACCACGCCCCGCGGGTGGCCGTCGTCATCGACTCCGTCGACTACACCAAGCGGGCGGAGAACGCCACCCGGATCACCGTCGACCAGCTCGTCGCCGGCCAGGACGTCACCGACACGGTCGACGACCCGATCACCGCCCCCGCTCGCCTCTCCCCGGGCGAGCAGGAGTTCGTGCTTGTCGACACCAGCCGCCCGGGGCACGTGCTGTTCCCCAGTCAGCTGCACTGGGTGGCCGGGGCACTCCCGGCCCTGGCCATCGCGCTCGGGCTGGCCGGCCTGCTCAGCGGGGTGATCGGGCTGCTCCACCCGCCCGGCGGTCGCCGCGGGGCCTGAGCAGCTCCTCGACCAGGGTGTCCACCAGATCGCGGGGGACACGCGATCCCATCAGGGCGCGGTGGACGAGCGGGCCGAGCAGCGCGTCCAGCAGGTCGTCGGGCCCGAGCACGGGTGAGAACTCGCCGGCCTCGATCCCGCGTGCGAGCAGCTCGCGCTCCTGGCCGCGGCGTGGCGCGAGGTAGCGCTCGTGGAAGCTCCTGGCCGTCGCGGGGTCGTGCTGCGCCTGGGCGATGAGCGCGAGCAGCACCTTGCCGGCGGCGTCGCCGGTGAGGAAGTCGGCGAAGTCGCCCAGGTAGCCGCGGACGGTCTGTGCCGTCGGGACCCCGGTCGGCACGGGCAGGAGTTTGTCGCTGTCCGCGATGAGCGTGTCGAGCAGGATCTCGACCTTCGAGGGCCACCAGCGGTAGATCGTCTGCTTGGCGACGCCGGCCTCCCGCGCGATCGCCTCGATGGTCAGGGCCGCGAAACCGTGCTCGGCGAGCAGGTCGTCCGCGGCGTGCAGCACCGCCAGGCGGGCGGCCTCGTCGCGCCGGTTGCCGGAACGCGGCCTGGGTGACGGGGAGCTGGCGGCAGGCATGCGGACACCCTACCGGCCGTGGCCTGCAAGGTTTGCCTAGACGCAACGTCGCGTCTAGTCTTTGGGTCACACCACAGCGAAGGAGCAGCACCCATGTCCACCCCGTCCCATCGCCAAGCCCTCGTCATCGGCGCCTCACGCGGATTAGGCCTCGTCCTGGTCACCGAACTCGCCCGGCGCGGCTGGCAGGTCGTCGCCACCACCCGTCAGGCCGGCGGCGAGCTGCAGGCGCAGGCCGACGCCTCGAACGGCCGACTGGGCCTCGAACCACTGGAGATGACCAGCCCCGAGGAACTGGCGGCCCTGCGCGAGCGCCTGGCGGGCCGCCGGATCGACCTGCTCTTCGTCAACGCCGCGATCAACCAGGGCGACCTGCCGATCGCCGAGGTCCCGACCGAGATGTTCAGCGAGGTGATGGTCACCAACGCGCTGAGCCCGCTGCGCGCCCTGGAGATCCTGCGCCCGCTCGTCGCACCCGGCGGAACCGTCGCGGTGATGTCCTCCGAGCAGGGCAGCATCTCGCTCAACACCGAGGGAGGCTACGAGCTCTACCGGGCCAGCAAGTCCGCGCTCAACCAGCTGATGCGCAGCTATGCCGTCCGCCACGCCGACGACGGACACACCAAGCTGCTCATCGACCCCGGCCACAACCGCACCGAGCTCGGCGGACCCGACGCGCCGCTCGCCCCCGAGGAGAGCATCCCCGCCGTCGTCGACGTCCTCGAAGCCCAGGCCGGCGCCCCGGGGCTGCAGTTCCTGGACCGCCATGGCGAGGCCGTACCGTGGTAGCAATCACTCCCACCCGCGGCGCGGTGCGCATGGTCCCGCGGCACCGCGCCTGGGCACCACCGCGCTTTCAGGGAACCGGAGTTCGAGCCTGACGCGGCGTCATTGGGTCGATCATATGAACGACTTACAGTGACAGGACATGGCGGATCGCCGATTCCCCCGTCGGCGACAACGCCGTTTCCACCAAGCCCGGTTGGCGACTTCGCGGAATGCCGGAGTCCGTGGTGCCGGATTCGCGAGGCGTGGTCCTTTAGCCTGGAGCGCAAGTTCGGACACGTAACCTCCGTGCCGGGCAGGCAGTCCGCACGGAGCCGCTCACCCTTCAGGAGCCGCCATGAGTTCCGACCGCTATCACTGGGACCGCTCGCACCCGGGCCTGACCTCGCTGCGCGAGGCGATCGAGCCGGTGCGCCAGGAAGTGGTCAGCCATCCGCTCTACCGGAGGCTGGACTCCCTGGAGCGGGTCCGCACGTTCCAGGAGCGCCATGTCTTCGCGGTCTGGGACTTCATGTCGCTGCTCAAGTGCCTGCAGCAGCGGCTGACCTGTGTTCAGGTCCCGTGGGTGCCGAGCGGGCCGACCGCGAGCCGGCGGCTGATCAACGAGATCGTGCTGGTCGAGGAGAGCGACGAACGCGGCGACGGCTACATCAGCCACTTCGAGCTCTACCTGGAGGGGATGGCCAGGTGCGGGGCCGACACCCGGCCGATCGACGGCTTCCTGCGGCTGATCGGCACCGGGACCGGCGTGCCGGAGGCGGCGAAGTCGGCCGGGATCCCGTCCCCGGCCGCCGACTTCGTGGCGGTCACCTGGGACATCATCCAGAGCACACCGGTGCACTGTCAGGCCGCGGCCTTCGCCTTCGGCCGCGAGGACCTGATCCCGGAGATGTTCGAGCAGGTGATCCGGATCGAGGACGCGGACGGCCGGCTGACCGTCTTCAAGGACTACCTCGCGCGCCACATCGAGGTGGACGGCGAGCAGCACACCCCGATGGCGATGCAGATGCTGATCGACCTCTGCGGCGACGACACGGAACGCTGGACGCAGTGCGCCGAGACCGTCCGCCGGGCGCTCTCGGCGCGGGTCGCGCTGTGGGACGGGATCCTCGCCGACTGCGGCGGCTGACGGGCCGACGGCGGGCGGACGGCGGCCCGACGGCGGGCCGGCGAACCGGCCGGTGGCGGTCACCCCGTGGCCGCCACCCTGCGGTGGCCCACCAGCAGCCCCACCGCATGGGCCGCACCCGAGAGCAGTGCGCCGAGCAGCAGGGCGTACTGGAGCGGTAGTTGGGTGGCCGCCAGGAAGGTCACCACCAGCAGCGAGCGTTCGCGCCAGCCCCGCCGCCAGGCCAGCGCGATCTCGGGCAGGCGCGCGAGCACCAGCTTGACGCCGATCAGGATCAGCAGGGCGCCGACCACTGCCAGCGGGATGAACCCGGTCACCCGGCCGAAGAAGCAGAGCAGCAGGGCCAGCACCACGCCGGAGGCGACCCCGGCCCAGCGGCTGCGCGCCCCGGCGGCGACCGCGACCGCGGTGCGCGAGGGCGAGCCGCCGACCGGCAGGGCGTGGCAGAAGGCTCCGACCGCGTTCGCGGCGGCCTGGGCGAGCACGTCCCGGCGCCCGGCCCGGCGGCCCACCGGCTCGCCGGCCGCCGGACCGCCCGCCGGGCTCCCGGGCGCGATCGCGGCGGCCTGGGCCAGTGCCACCGCCGCCACCGAGCAGGCGCCGCCGACCAGGTGGGGCATCACCCACCAGTTCGGCACGGTCAGCTGCGGGAGCCCGCCGGGCACCGTGCCCAGCGAGGCGGCCAGCGGGACCGTGATCCCCGCGACGTGCACCAGCACCCCGGTGACCACCAGGGCCACCAGCACGGCCAGTGCGCGCAGCCGGCTGACGGCGTGGGCCAGGGCCCAGACCAGCACGGTGGCCACCGCCACCGCCGTCATGCGGTGCGACCAGGCCCCCGGGTGCGCGAGCCAGGAGGCCAGCCGCAGCAGGCGGTTGTGGTGCCGGGCCCGGTAGCCGGTCGCCTCGCGCAGCGCACCCGCGATGATCTGGACCGCGGTTCCCAGTGAGAACCCGGTCACCGCCCCGAGCGAGATCCCCCGCAGCACCGCACCGAGCCCCAGCAGCGCGAACAGGGCCATCGCGGCGGCGACCAGCAGCGTGAGTGCGGCCACGTTCGCGGGCAGCGTCGGGTCCAGGTGCGCGTGGCGCAGCGCGTTGCCCGAGGTGAGGGCGATGGCGCTGGTCAGGGTGGTGATCATCAGCGGGGTGCGGCCCAGCAGCGAGCCCATCATGGCCGGCAGCACACCGCTGCTCAGCCCGCTGCCGGGAGCCAGCCCGGCGATCGCCGCGTACGCCATCCCCTCCGGCACGCTGAACAGCGCGGTGATTCCGCCCGCCAGCAGGTCGCGGGGAGCCGGTCGGGTGGTGTCCTGCTCGGGCTCGGCTTCCGGTTCGCCCTGCTCCACTGCGCACCTCCAGCTGTGCTGTCCGGCGCCCCTCCGGTCGGCGGCCGAAGGCCAGCGTGACGGCCGACCGGGGTGGGAAGCACGCAGGCGGCACCCGGAGGTCGGTCATCCGGGTGGAACCGTCCGCGTTCCCGGCGTGTCGTCGAGCGGCATGCCGTACGGCTGCGCCGGTCGGCGCTACCCGTGCCCCTGCGCGCGGGCCTTGGTCCAGGCGGCCTCGCGCAGCAGGCGCAGGCCGTTGAGACCGACGATGACGGTCGAGCCCTCGTGGCCGAGGACGCCGAGCGGCAGCGGCAGTCGGCCCGCGAGGTCCCAGACGACCAGGCCGGTGATGAAGACCGAGGCGATCACCAGGTTCTGCACGACGAACGCGCGGGCTCGTCGGGAGAGCGCGACGACGGTGGGGACGGTGGCGAGTTCGTCGCGCACGATCACCGCGTCGGCGGTCTCCAGCGCGAGGTCCGAGCCGGCCCGGCCCATCGCGATGCCGGTGTGGGCGGCGGCCAGCGCCGGTGCGTCGTTGACGCCGTCGCCGATCACCAGCACCCGGCGGCCGGCCCGCTCCCGCTCCTGGACGGCGGCGACCTTGTCCTGCGGCAGCAGCCCGGACCGGACGTCGGTGATGCCCACCTCGGCCGCCAGCCGGGCGGCGGCCCGCGGGTTGTCGCCGGTGACCAGCATCGGCACGGCCCCGGTCAGGGCCGTCAGCGCGCCGACGGTGGCGGCGGCGTCCGGACGCAGGCGGTCGGCGATGCCCAGCACCCCGACCGGCACGCCGTCCACCGTCACCAGCACCGCGGTCGATCCGCCCTCCTCCAGCTCCGCCGCGATCCCGGCGGCCGAGGCGGCGGCGCCACCGAGCGGTCGGGCGGCGTCCGCCAGCAGCCGGGCGGGGGCGCCGACCGCGACCGCCCGGCCGCCGACGACCGCCCGCACGCCGACGCCGGGGGTGGAGCTGAACTCCTCGGCGGCGGCGAGCGCCGGGGCTCCGGCGCGGGCCGCCTCGACCACGGCGCGGGCGAGCGGGTGCTCGCTCGGGTGCTCGGCCGCGGCGGCCAGGGCCAGCAGCTCCGCCTCGGCCAGACCCGAGCCGGCCAGCGGGCGCACGGCGGTCACCCGCGGAGTGCCCTCGGTGAGCGTGCCGGTCTTGTCGAGCGCGACGGCGTCGACCTGCCCCAGGCGCTCCATCACCACCGCGGACTTCACCAGCACGCCGTGCCGCCCCGCGTTGGCGATCGCGGAGAGCAGCGGCGGCATGGTGGCCAGCACCACGGCGCACGGCGAGGCGACGATCATGAAGGTCATCGCCCGCAGCAGGGCGCTGGTCATGGTCGCGCCGAGGGCCAGCGGGACGACGAAGACGGCGAGGGTGGCGGCGACCATGCCGAGCGAGTAGCGCTGCTCGACCTTCTCGATGAACAGCTGGGTGGGGGCCTTGGTCTCGGAGGCCTCCTCGACCAGCCGCACGATCCGGGCGATCACCGAGTCCGCGGCGTCGCGCTCGACCCGGACCCGCAGGGCGCCGGTGCCGTTCAGGGTGCCGGCGAACACCTCGTCACCGGGCTCCTTGGCCACCGGCAGCGGCTCGCCGGTGATGGTGGCCTGGTCGACCTCACTGCCCCCCTCCAGCACCCGGCCGTCGGCGCCGACCCGCTCCCCCGGGCGGATCAGGATGGTGTCGCCGACCGCGAGGTCCGCGGTGGCCACGCTCTCCTCGCCGCCGTCGGCCGACAGCCGGGTGGCCGTTGCGGGGGCCAGGTCGAGCAGCCCGCGCACCGAGTCGGCGGTGCGGGCGGTGGCCAGCGCCTCCAGCGCGCCGGAGGTGGCGAAGATGACGATCAGCAGCGCGCCGTCCATCAGCTGGCCGATCGAGGCGGCGCCGATCGCCGCGACGATCATCAGCAGGTCGACGTCGAGCGTCTTCTCCTTCAGCGCCTGCAGCCCGGCCCAGGCCGGCTCCCAGCCGCCGGTGGCGTAGGCCAGCGCGTACAGCGGGCCCCAGGCCCAGGTGGGGGCGCCGGTCAGCTGGAGCGGCAGCGCGGCCAGGAAGAGCACGGTGGCCGCGGCCGCGCAGCGCGCCTCGGGCAGCGCGAACACCCGAGTGCGCCGCCGGGGGGCGGCACTCGCGGCTGCGACGCCCAGCTCGGGGGCGCGGCGCTCGATCAGGGTGGAGGACATGGCAGTGGTGTTCCTTCGCGCGGGCAGGGCAGAGCGGCCCATTCACCATACAGGAACATATGAACACTCCTTCAAGCATGCATACGGAAGGGCCTCGCCCGCGGGCCGCCGCACGGCCCCGCCCCCGCGGACCGTCGGCCGGCCCTGGAAGAATCCTGCGCATGACCACGACCTCGCCCCCGGCGCCCCTGGACACCGCACGGCTGGTGCGCCGGGGCTTCGCGCTGGAATGGGCCACCCTGAGCTGGAACGTGATCGGCATCGTGGTGCTCGCCGTCGCGGCGATCGGCGCACGCTCGGTGGCGCTGGCCGGTTTCGGCCTGGACTCGCTGATCGAGATCGGCGCCTCCGCCGTGGTGGTCTGGGAGCTGTCGGGCAGCGGCGCGGCGCGCCAGAAGCGGGCGCTGCGGCTGATCGGCGCCGGTTTCGGCCTGCTCGCGCTCTACCTGACGGTGCAGTCGACGCTGGTCCTGGTCACCGGCTTCCACCCGCGCCACTCCTCGCTCGGCATCGCCTGGACCGCGGTGACCGCCGCCGTGATGTTCGCGCTGGCCGCGGGCAAGGCCCGGACCGGCCGCGCGCTGGACAACCCGGTGCTGCGGACCGAGGGCAGGGTCACCCTGGTCGACGGCCTGCTGGCCGCGGCCGTGCTGCTCGGTCTGGTCCTCAACAGTGCGCTGGGCTGGTGGTGGGCCGACCCGGCGGCCGGCTACGTGCTGGTGTACTACGCGGTCCGCGAGGTATACGAGATCTTCCTCGGCGAGCACTGACCGCTCCACGCCCGGGCCCGATCCACCGCACGTCCGATCGACCGCAACGCCCGACCCACCGCACGTCCAGTCCACCGCACGTCCAGTCCACCGCACGTCCGATCCACCGGAAACGAGGAAATCCTGAACACGTCGCTCGCCGAAGCCCTGTCGGTCGGCCTGCTGGCGCTGCTGCTGGCCGCTGCGGTGATCCGCCCGTGGGGCCTGCCGGAGGCGGTGGTCGCGGTGCCCGCCGCGGGCATCGTCGTCGCGACCGGCGCAATCTCCCCGGCGCACGCGGCGAGCGAGGCCGCCCGGCTCGGTCCGGTGATCGGTTTCCTGGCGGCCGTCCTGGTGCTGGCCCAGCTCTGCGACGACGAGGGGCTGTTCCAGGCCTGCGGGGCCTGGATGGCCCGGACCGCGGCGGGGCAGCCCCGCAGCCTGCTCGTACAAGTGTTCGTGGTCGCCTCGGTGATCACGGCGGTGCTGAGCCTGGACGCCACCGTGGTGCTGCTGACCCCGGTGGTCTTCGCCACGGCCGCCCGGCTCGGTGCCCGCCCCAAGCCGCACGTCTACGCCTGCACCCACCTGTCGAACACCGCCTCGCTGCTGCTGCCGGTCTCCAACCTCACCAACCTGCTCGCCTTCACCGCCAGCGGGCTGAGCTTCACCCGCTTCGCCGCGCTGATGGTGCTGCCGTGGCTGGTCGCCATCGGGGTCGAGTACGTGGTGCTGCGCCGGTTCTTCGCCACCGATCTCGACGCCGGCGCCCAGGCCCCGACCGCCGGCGCGGCACCGCAGATGCCGCTGTTCGCCCTGGTCACGGTGGCCGGCACGCTGGCCGGCTTCGTGCTGACCTCCGCGCTCGGCATCGACCCCGCCTGGGCCGCGCTGGCCGGCGCCCTGGTGCTCGCCGCCCGCGCCCTGGCCCAGCGCCGCACCACGCCGCGCGCGATCGTCCGCTCCGCGGCCGTGCCGTTCCTGGCGTTCGTGCTGGCGCTCGGCATCGTGGTGCGGGCGGTGGTCGACAACGGGCTGGCCGGCGCGCTCGCGCACCTCGTGCCGCACGGCACCGCGCTGCCCGCGCTGCTGGGCACCGCCGTCCTGTCGGCCGTGCTGGCGAACGTCATCAACAACCTGCCCGCCACCCTGGTGCTGCTGCCGCTGGCCGCCGCGTCGGGCCCCGGTGCGGTGCTGGCGGTCCTGCTCGGGGTGAACATCGGTCCGAACCTCACCTACGCCGGCTCACTGGCCACCCTGTTGTGGCGGCGCATCGTGCGCGAGCACGACACCGAGGTGAACCTGGGCGAGTTCAGCCGGCTGGGTCTGCTCGTCGTGCCCACTGCCCTGGCCCTGGCCGTGGTGGCACTGTGGGGGGCACTGCAGATCGTCGGAGGGTAGCCGCCGTGGACGTCGTCGTCTGGATCACCGAGGGCACCTGGCCCGCCTGCGTGGACGCCGCCCGCGCCCACGCCCCGGCCGACGCCGCGATCGTGCTGCTCCACGTCAGCGACGACGACGTCCCCGGCGCCGCACACGGCGCGTTCGCCGGGCTCCTCGGACGCGGCCACCCCGGCGGCCACGCCCGTCGCCACCCCGGCGATCACCCTGGCGGGCACCCCGGCGCGCACCGCCCGGCCGAGGGCTGGGGCAGCGACCCCGGCAACCGGGTGGCGGACCTCGCCGCGGCCGGTGCCCGCCGACTCCTGGACGCCGCCGCCGAACGCCTGGGCCGCGACTGCACCCGGGTGGCGCGCAGCGGGCGGGTGGAACGCGAGGTGGTCGCGGCGGCCGACGGGGCCGAGCTGCTGATCCTCGCCCGCGACGGCGACCGCAGCCACCTGGGCCCGCGCAGCCTCGGCCCGGCCGGCCGCTTCGTGGTCGACCACGCGCCCTGCCCCGTGCTGCTGGTGTGGCCCGAACCCTCCCCCGGCATCGCGACCATCCCGCCGCCCCACCGGTAGCGACCTCGGACCTCCCCGGGTCAGAACTCGTCGTGGGTGAACGGCAGCGTGGGCTGGGAGCGCCTCGCCGAGGCCGCCTACGCGTCAGAACTCGTCGTGGGTGAACGGCAGCAGCTCGGTGCGCAGCGCGGCGTCGAGGCGTCGGGCCGCGCCCGGCGTGCGTTCGGTGACGAGTCCGGCCCGCACCAGGGGGTGCAGCCCGGTGTCGCCGAGGTAGCAGGCGGCCAGGTCGCGGACGTCGAGCACGAGGTCGGCGGGGTCGGTGGTCGGCTCGTACCGGTTGCCGTCCCGGACAGCGCCCGCAGCGCCGGCCGGGCCGGCGGTCAGGCGGAACCGGCCGTGGTTGGCGGGGACCGCCTCGTCGCGCACCTCGAGGACGAGGTCGACGGGCGCGGCCCAGTCGCGGGCGGTCAGGGCCGCGCGCACGTCCACCAGGCGCAGCCAGAGCGCCGGGAACTGCCGGGTGATCCGCACCTGGTCGCGGTCGGCGCTGATCAGCGGCAGGACGTCGTCGGCCGGGCGGCCCCAGGCGCGGACCCGGCCGGTCAGGTCGAGACCGGCGAGGTAGCTCCACAGGGCGGCCGCCACGGCAGCGCTGTCGCTCTCCAGCTCGTGGACCTCGACGAGTCCGGGGGTGCCGTTGTCCTCGTCGCCGCCGCGGGTGCGGTAGATCGCGTAGCCGGCGTACGGCTCCCGGCCCGAGACCACGATCCGTGGCGGGCCGAGTTCGTCGTCGTCCTCGTCCTCCTCGGGCAGCACCTGTTCGCGCCACCAGAGGCGGTCGCGGGCGGGCCGCCCGGCGCGCCGGGAGCGGCTCGCCTCGTAGTGGGGGCCGAGCAGGCCGGGGGCCTCGGCGGCGTCCAGCAGGCGCAGCGGCCCGGGGTCGGGGGTCAGGCGCAGGGCGAGCGGCCGGGTGGAGTCGATCTCCAGCGTGGTCAGGTGGGTGGCCGCACCGAAGCCGTGGCGGCCGTAGATGGCGGCCTCCGAGGCCCAGAGCGCGGCGAGCGGGCGCCCCTGGGCGGCGCAGTCGCGCCACAGCTGCGCGAGCATCGCGGAGAGCACCCCGCGCCGGCGGTGGGTGGGCGCCACGCAGACGAAGGTCAGCCCGGCGCAGGGCAGTTGGCCGCCGGGGACGGAGAGCCGCAGCCGGTGGGCGGCGAGCAGGCCCACCACCTGGCCGTCCGCGTAAGCGCCGAGCCGGTCGCAGCGGCGCAGCAGCTTGCGGTACCGGTCGCGCTGCTCCGTGTCGTAGCTCTCGTGGAAGACCAGCGAGGCGAGGTCCAGGGCCCGGCCCAGGTGCCCCTCGGGGACCTCGCGGATGTCTGCTGCCGGGCGCGGGGTGCTCACTTCACCGGAGTCTAGGGGCTTCTGACGGCACGGCGGGTGCGTTCGGCCACTTGAAGGAGCACGTGTCCCTCACGGAGGATGAAGCTCGTCACCGGACGGCCGTGCGCGGCGTTGTCACGGTCGGACGGCGGTGCCGTGACGAGGGGCGCACAAGTGACGGTGTGCGCTGTCAGGAGGGTGCGAGACATGACCGACGAGACGGGGCGGGACTGCCCCGCCATGCGGCCCGTGGTGCGGGAGACGTACGGTCCGGCCGACCTGGGCGGGCTGCAGATCTTCGCCGGCGGGTTCATCAACTTCGGCTACTGGCGGGGCATCGATCTGGCTCTCCCGCTCGGCGAGGCGGAGCGGATCCGCAGTCAGGAGGACCTCTACCGGCTGGTCCTGGACGCCGCCGGGCCGCTGCGCGAGCGGCGGGTGCTGGAGGTGGGCTGCGGGCTCGGGATGGGCTGCGCGCTGGCGCTGCGGGAGTACGGCCCCGGCGAGGTCACCGGCATGGACATCCACCCCGAGCAGCTGCGCCGGGCCCGTGCGGCGCACGCCGGTCTGCTGGAGCGCGAGCCGCAGCGGCTGCGGTTCGTCCAGGGGGCGGCGGAGCAGATGCCGTCGGGGGCGGGCGGGTTCGACGCCGTCGTGAGTGTGGAGGCCGCCCAGCACTTCCCGGATCTGACCGCCTTCGCCGCGGAGGCCGCGCGGGTGCTGCGCCCGGGCGGGCGGGCGGTCGTCACCAGCTTCTTCACCGTCGACGACGGGCCGGACCGGCCGGGCGAACTCGCTAAGCTGCTGGAGACGTTCGCGGGCGGCCTGGACATCGCCCGGCCGGTGGCCGCGCTCGCACAGGCCTTCACGGCGGCCGGGCTCACCCAGGTGCGCGTCGAGTCGATCGGGCCGCAGGTGTGGGCCGGGTGGGACCGCTGGCTCTCCCGCTGGTGGGAGCCGGGCAGCTGGCCGCGCAACTTCCTGCACGCCTACCGGAGCGGGCTGTTGGACTACTACGTCGTCACGGCCGTCCGGCCGGGGAGCGGCCCGGACGACCCCGACAGCCCTGACGACCCCGATGACCCCAACGGCTCCGACGGCCTCAACGGCCCCCGGCCGGCGGCACGGTGAACGACGGTGCGGCCCGCCCGGCCGCCCTCACCCGGGTCCCCGGCCTGCTGTACGGCGGGGACTGGAACGCCGAGCAGTGGCCCGAGGAGGTCTGGGCGGAGGACCTGGAGCTGATGGCGCAGGCCGGGGTCAACCTGGTCACCGTCGGCGTCTTCGCCTGGGCCAGGCTCCAACCCGACGCCGACAGCTGGGACTTCGGCTGGCTGGACCGGCTGCTGGACCGCTGCCACGCGCACGGCGTCGCCGTCGACCTGGCCACCGCCACCGCCTCGCCACCCGCCTGGCTGGTCCGCGCCCACCCCGAGCTGCTGCCGGTCACCGCGGACGGGGTGCGGCTGGAGTTCGGCTCGCGCCAGCACTACTGCCCCTCCTCCCCCGTCTACCGGGCCGCCGCCGTCCGGCTCACCCGGGCACTGGCCGCGCGCTACCACGGCCATCCGGCGCCCGTGCTGTGGCACGTCCACAACGAGTACGGCGACCACGTCACGGAGTGCTTCTGCCCCGACTCCGCCGCCGCCTTCCGCCGCTGGCTGCGCGAGCGGTACGGCGGGCGGATCGCGGAGCTCAACCGCTGCTGGGGCACGGCCTTCTGGTCGCAGCACTACGGGCGGTTCGCGGAGATCGAGCCGCCGCGCACCGCGCCCGGTCCGGTCAACCCGACCCAGCTCCTTGACTGGCGCCGGTTCGGCTCGGACGCGCTGCTGGCGCTGTACCGCGCCGAGAAGGCCGTCCTCGACGAGGTCTCGCCCGGCGTGCCGGTCACCACCAACTTCATGTCGATGCTCAAGTCGCTGGACTACTGGGAGTGGAGCCGCCACGAGGACCTGGTCTCCGACGACTCCTACCCCGACCCCGCCGACCCGCGCGCCCACGTGACCGCGGCGATGAACTACGACCTGATGCGCTCGCTCAAGGGCGGCCGACCCTGGCTGCTGATGGAGCAGGCGCCGTCCGCCGTCAGCTGGCGGCCGGTCAACCTGCCCAAACCGCCCGCCCTGTACCGGCTCTGGTCGCTGCAGGCGCTGGCCCGGGGCGCCGACGGGGTGCTGCACTTCCAGTGGCGCGCCTCGGTGGCCGGTGCCGAGAAGTTCCACAGCGCGATGCTGCCGCACCGGGGCACCGCCTCGCGCGGCTGGCGGGCGACCGTCGACCTGGGCGCCGAGCTGCGCCGGCTGGGCGAGATCGCCGGCAGCCGGATCCGCGGGCGGGCGGCCGTGCTGCTCGACTGGGACAGCTGGTGGGCACTGGAGCTGGACGACCACCCCTCGGCCCGGCTGCGCTGGCCCGACCTGCTCCGGCCCTGGTACGCGGCACTGTACGAGCGCGGCATCACCGTGGACTTCGTGCCGCCCACCGGCGAGCTGGACGGCCACCGGCTGCTGCTGGCCCCCAACCTGTACCTGCTCGACACCGCCACCGCCGAGCGGCTCACCGCCTTCGTGGCGGCGGGCGGCCAGTTGGTCTGCGGTCCGTTCAGCGGGATCAGCGACCGGCACGACCACATCCACCCCGGCGGCCACCCGGGACCGCTGCGCCCGCTGCTGGGCGTCGTCGTGGACGAGCACTGGCCGATCCCGGACGGAGCGGCGACGGCCGTGCGGTTCGGGGAGCGCGAGCTGCAGGCGGTGCACTGGAGCGAGTGGCTCGAGCTGGCGGGGGCCGAGGCCCTCGCGTACTACACCGAGGGCGAGTTGGCCGGCCTGCCCGCCGTCACCAGGCGCCGCCACGGCCGCGGCGGCGCGTGGTACCTGAGCTGCCGGCTCGGCACCGCCGACGTGGGGTCGGTGCTCGACCTGCCGATCGCCGAGGCCGGGGTGGCCCCGGAGCTGGCGGGCCTGCCCGACGGCGTCGAGGCCACCCGCCGCCGGGCCGCCGACGGGACCGACTACCTGTTCCTGCTCAACCACCGCCCGGCCGCCTGCCACGTCCCGCTGGCCGGCGGGACCGACCTGCTCACCGGCGCGGACGTCAGCGGGGGCGTGAGCCTGGACCCGCTCGGCGCCGCCGTCGTCCGCGTTCCGCTGCCCACACCCGCCGAGGAGCGCTCATGAGCCCGCTGAACCGCCGTCACTTCCTGGCCGGAACCACCGCCACCGGGGTCGCCCTCACCATGGCCGGTGCGCTCGGGGCCCCGGCCGCTGAGGCTGCTGCCGGTCCTGATGCCGCTGCCGGTCCCGATGCCGCTGCCGCTGCCGCTGCCGACGAGCGCTGGGCCGATGTGCTGGACCTGCACGGCACCCCCACCCAGGCCTACCCCGGCGACGCCGCCGACAACAACCCGATCAACGTCTTCGCCGACCTCGGCGCCTGGCACGCCTACGCCCTGCCGCGCCCGCAGGACCCCCTCGGCGGCTTCACCGGCCCGCTCCACCTGGCCCAGGAGTACCCCTGGTGGCTCAGCGACGGCTTCAGCCGCCTGCTGGTGAGCGAGCAGGGCCGGGCGCTGGACCTCACCGCGGGCGGCGCGCCCCGACTCCAGTCCCTGCCGGGCCTGTTACGGCAGTCCTACCAGCTGGGCGGCGGGCTCGCGCTCACCCTCGAACTGCGCTTCGCCGGCAACCGCACCGCCCTGGTCCGGGCCCGGCTGGTCAACGGCGGCCCGGGCGAGCGGACCCTGGCGATCGCCTGGAGCGGCACGCTGCTGCGCCCGGCCGACGCCCCGCAGCACGACGCGCCGACGCTGGTCGCGGCCGAGCGCGGCGTCGGCGTCCGGTTCGCCCGGGTGCGGCAGACCTGGGACTACCTCACCGACGGCACCGAGCGCTTCGAGGTCCGCCACCTCGACCCGGTGCGCACCACCCTCAGCGGTGACGGCTACCGCACCGAACTGGCCGACTCCGTAAGGCTGGTAGCGGGTGCCGAGCACACCCTGGACTGGACCGAGAGCTACACCTTCACCGACGCCGAGTACGCCCGCGCCGTCACCGAGGCCGACGCCGCACTGCGCGCACCGGAGGCGGTCGTGGCGGCCGGCGCCGCGCGCTGGGCCGGCTACCTCGCCCGGGCCACCGAGGGCGTCCCGGCCGCGCGGGCGCGCACGGCCGTCAAGTGCGTCCAGACGCTGGTCACCAACTGGCGCAGCCCGGCCGGGCAGATCCGGCACGACGCGGTCACGCCCTCGCTCTCCAACAAGTGGTTCAACGGCGCCTGGGCCTGGGACACCTGGAAGCAGGCCGTCGGCACCGCCGTCTTCGCGCCCGCCCTGGCCGCCGACCAGATCCGGGCGATGTTCGACCACCAGATCGCCCCCGACTGGTCCGACCGTCCCGCGGACGCCGGCATGGTCCCGGACTGCATCTTCTACAACGACCCCAGCACCGGCGGCGGCAACTGGAACGAGCGCAACTCCAAGCCCCCGCTGGCCTCCTGGGCGGTCTGGGAGGTCTACCGGCGCGGCGGCGACCGCGCGTTCCTGCACGAGCTGCTGCCCAAGCTGACCGCCTACCAGCAGTGGTGGTACCGCGACCGGGACCACGACGGCGAGGGCCTGTGCGAGTACGGCGCCACGGTGGACCCGGCCAACGCCACCCCCGAGGACTGCCGCCAGGCCGCGGCCTGGGAGTCGGGCATGGACAACGCCCCGCGCTTCGACGCGGCCCTCGGCGCCGGCGTCGTCGCCAACCACGGCAAGGACGGCACCCTGCTGGGCTGGTCCCTGACCCAGCGCTCCGTCGACCTGAACGCCTACCAGGCCGCCGACCACCGCCACCTGGCCGCCATCGCGGCCGAGTTGGGCGACGCACCGACCGCCGCCCGGCTGCGCGGCCAGGCCCAGGCGATCGACCGGGCCGTCCGCGACACCATGTTCGACCAGGCCACCGGCTGGTTCCACGACACCGACCTGACCACCGGCGCCCGCCTCACCGCCCGTGGCCGCGGCATCGAGGGCGCCGTCCCGCTCTGGTCCGGCACCGCCTCCCCCGCCCAGGCCCGAGCGGTCCGCGCCCTGCTGCTCGCCCCCGGCGAGTTCGGCACCGCGATGCCGTTCCCGACCGTCGCCCGCAGCTCCGCCTTCTTCGACCCGGCCGGCTACTGGCGCGGCCTGTCCTGGATCGACCAGAGCTACTTCGCCCTGACCGGTCTGCGCCGCTACGGCTGGCACCAGGACGCCGCGCAACTGACCGAGCGCCTGCTGGCGACCGCCGAGGGGCTGAGCAGCGACGGCCCGCTGCGGGAGAACTACGACCCGCTGACCGGCGCGGGGCGCAACTCCACCAACTTCAGCTGGTCGGCGGCGCTGGTGCTGCTGATGCTGCGCGCCTGATCCCCGGCGTCCTGCGCCGGGGACGTGACGAGGTGCACCGGCTCACGGGTTCTCGGAACCCGTGAGCCGGTGCACCTCGTGCGCGGCACACTCCGGCCGTACTACGGCCTGTGGATCAGCAGTTCGAGGGAGCGGTACCGTCGGCGAACCGGTCGGCGATCCACGCCAGGTACTCCTGCTGCGCCTCGAACGGGATCGTGTTGTGGGTCGCGCCCTGGTAGGTCGTGTACTCGACCGGCCGGCCGAACGTGCAGGCCCGCCTGATGTACTGCTCGGTGGAGTGCGGGTTGATGACCGTGTCGGCCGTCCCCTGCATGACCAGCACCGGAGCCACGGTGGTGGCGTACCCCGGGGTGTTCTCGTGGAAGCGGTTGCTCCACGCCTGCGGCACGTCGCGCACCGGCTTGAACAGGGTGTCCAACTGGTGCTCGTCGGCCACGTTGTTCTGGATCACGTCGGCGAAGTGCTCGATGCACGCGACTCCGTCGCCCGCCAGCGCCTGCAGCCCGGCCTCCTGCAGCACGTCGGTCGCGCGGAGTTCGGGGTAGGCCGCCAGGAACCCCCGGTAGACGTTGATCCGCAGCGCGGCGTTGTGCGCCTCCGAGGACTCGTTGCGCGGACCGGGCGGCACGAGTCCGGCGAACTGCGGACCGAGGTCGGCCGCCGGCGCGAGCGCGGCCACGCCGACCAGGTCGAGGTCCGGGCTGTAGGCCGGGCCGTACTGGGCGACGAACAGCCCGGCACCGCCGCCCTGCGACCAGCCCAGCACGGCCACCCGCTTGCCCGCGTGCGCCGTGCGGAGCTGCTGCGCCGCGGTGACCGAGTCCAGCACGTTGTGCGTCTCGGTCGCACCGACCACGTACTGATGGACGCCGGGCGTCCCCAGCCCCTGGTAGTCGGTCGCCACCACCACGTCACCGGCACCGAGGAAGTCGGTCAGTGCCGGAACCCCGACATCGATCCCGAACGGGCTCTGGTAGCTGAAGTAGTCGTCGAGGTTCCGGGCCGGATCCGGCGCGGCCGACGGCGCGCACTGCCGCGGGCCACCGACGGTCCCGTGGGCCCACGCCACCACGTTCCGCCCGCCCGACGGCGCCGGCCCGTCCGGCCAGACGACCAGACCGGAGACGGCGACCGGCGTGCCGTCGTGCAGCGTCGACAGGTAGAGGATCTTGCACGCCCGCGCATGCCCGGGCCCGTCGATGCGACGAGCCCAGATCAGGTCACCATGTTGGCCGCTGGGCAGCGGTGACGGCGGTTCGTAGAAGTCGGCCCCGTCCGGGCCCACCGCCACCCCGGGCGCGCACCGCGCCGCGCGGTCCCCATCGGGTCCGGCCGCGGCGGTGGCCCCTTGCACGCTCAGCCCCGCGGTGGCAAGGAGGGTCGTCAGGGCAGCCGCAGTGACTGCCCGTAGCCAGGCTCTCATCAGGTTTCCCGTTCACTGGACGCCGGACGCCTCCGGCCGGCCTCGCGGGCGGCGGCGTGAGCCGACTTTCATGGTCAAGCCGAGGCTACGATCCAGTGAGCGAGAAGTCACTTACCGTGACATGACCCGCGTGTTCCCGAGTGCGACGACGGACCTCGGATCGACCGACCGTGTCCGGCTGGAGCACCGGGGCCCCGGGCTCACCGCCCGAGCAGGCGCCGCAGCCAGCGGGAGCGGGCCTCGCGGGCGTCGCGGGTGAGCGCGGCCTGCGGGGCGAGGGCGTCGAAGCCGTGGAACGCGCCCGACCAGACGTGCAGTTCGGCCTCGCCGCCGCACTGCCAGAGCGTGTTGGCGTAGGCCACGACCTCGTCCCGGAAGGTCTCGGCCGAGCCCACCTCCAGGTAGGCCGGGGGCAGCGCGGACAGGTCGGTGGCGCGGGCGGGGGCCGCGTAGGGCGGCAGGTCGGCGGCGCCGTAGCGGTCGCCCAGCAGGGCCTGCCACGCGGTGGCGTTGGAGGTGCGGTCCCACAGGTCACGGCCGGCCATCTGGTGGCTGGAGAAGGTGGCGCCGCGGTCGTCGAGCATCGGGCTCAGCAGCAACTGGCCGATCGGCACCGGCCCGCCGCGGTCGCGGGTCAGCAGGGCGAGCGCGGCGGCGAGTCCGCCGCCCGCGCTCTTGCCCGCGATGATGATGCGCTCGGCGTCGATGCCGAGTTCGGCCGCGTGCTCGGCCGCCCAGCGCAGTCCGGCGTAGCAATCCTCCACCGGGCCGGGGTAGCGCGTCTGCGGCGCCAGGCGGTACTCGACGGAGATGACCGCGAGCCCCAGCGGCTGCGCCCATTCGCGCAGCACCCCCGGCAGCACGGCCCAGGCGTTGCCCATGATCATGCCGCCGCCGTGCAGGTAGTAGACGAGCGGCAGCGGGCCGGTGGCCCCCGCGGGCCGGGCGCTGACCAGGCGGACCTCCGGCCCGTCCGCGACGCCCGGCGCCCGCAGCTGCGCGACCTCGAACCGGCCGTCCTCCTGCAGCTGTTGGAGCGTCGGCCAGGGCCGGGACGTGGCATCCTGGTGCTGCCTGGCCGCGAGGTTCTCCGGGGTGAGCGGCTTCTCCAGCAGCTCCCCGAAGGAAGCCAGCACGGGAGCCAGCTCCGGGTCCACGGGGGGCGCGGGCCTGGCCGGCGCGGCGGGGCCGATGTCCATGGGTATCCCTTCGGCGGTCACGACAGGACCTCCCCTGCCGTGCGGCGGATCTGCTCCAGCGGGTAGGGGGCCTTTCGGTCCTCCCGCTGGAGGCGGCGGTAGAACGCGGACATCACCGTGGCGAGCGGCGCGTGCCGGGTCAGCAGCGCCGCCACCCCGCCGGGGAGGCCCTGCGGCGGCTCGCCCTCGGCGAAGGCGCGGATCAGTGCGTCGCGCTCGTCCCCCCGGTGGCCGTACCGGTGGGTGACCAGCCAGTGCACCAGGTGGGTGATGGTGTAGCAGCGGTCGTAGCTCCGGTGCTGCTCGAAGAACTCGGCCTCCGGCGGCTCCAGTTCGAAGCGGGAGGAGAACGCGAGGCCGTAGTCGGCGAAGTACAGCCGCCGGCCGTCGGTCAGGATGTTCTCGAAGTGCGCGTCGAAGTGCAGCAGCCCGCGCGCGTGCATGAACGAGGTGACGGACGCCAACTCCCGCTCCACCATGGCGCAGGCGCGGTCGGCGGCCGGTCCGCCCGCCCGCAGTCGTTCGCCCAGCCAGTGGCCCAGGGTCTGCGGCAGGTACTCCAGGAAGAGCGCGAGGTGCGCCGGTGCCTGCCGCAGGGCCTCGAGCCGTTCGCGGACCTCCGGCCCACCGCCCCAGTAGGCAACGGTCTTCGCTACGTCGGCCAGGTCCTCCGGCAGGCCTGGCGCCGTGGTGTTCGGCAGTACCCGCCAGTGGTAGGTCAGCGGGAATCCCGGGTGCTCTCCCGCGAGCACCCAGTCGGTGGTCATGGTGTGCACCGCGAGCTCGCGCCAGGCCCCGAAGCCGGGGCTGCCGATGCCGTAGTGGCAGAAGGCCGGCAGCGAGAACACGTTCGCGGTGGACCGGGTGTGCTCCGGCCGCGTCTCCAGGGCGGTGAGCGGCACCAGCTTCACGAAGACCGGGGTGCCCGCCACCTGGAGCAGCGCCGTTCTGCCGCCGATGCCGGAACCCAATGGCTGTGCCCCGTCGACGAGTTCACGCAGCTCGTGATCGCCGCGCAGCGCCAGCGAGCCGGCGACGGCGCCGTGGGCCGCCCGCCGCGCGGCAGTTGACCGATCGACGTGCTCTCGTGCGGCACCCACCCGGCACCGACCCCCCATCGGTTGAGATCTGACCAAGGGTGTCCGGGACCGGTCCGGGCAGGACGGTCCCGGACACCCTCACCATCGCTCGTACCCTACGTGAACGACCGTCAGAAGGCGGCCGTGCGGTCCTCGCTCCGCGGATCCGACACCTGGTGCGGGGCGTAGAGGCCCGCGCGCGAGCGGCGACGCCAAGGGCGCGCGTGGGTCACCGCCTCGGCGGCGGCCTCGGCGCCGTCGTCGAGGTCCACCACCGCCACCGACGGCGACCCGTCGGCCGGGCAGCGTTCGAGCCAGTCGCCGTTCGGGGCGATGACCCCGGACGGCGCGGTGGCGCTGTGCTCGGTCGGCACCGAGAAGCTGACCCAGTAGCTGTTGGCCGCGGCGTGCCCCTGGGCCTGGGCGGCGGCGTTGCCGGGCCGGACACCGGTGCTGGAGAACAGCACGCAGTCGACGTCGAGCTGCTCGTACTCGGCGAACAGCTCCGGGTAGTGGATCTCGATGCCGAGCAGGCAGCCGAAGCGCACGCCGTCGACCTCGAAGGTCACCGGCGCGGTGCCCGGCGAGTACAGGTACGAGACCTTGGTGTTCGACAGCAGGCGCTCGTCGTACCGGGTGACGACCTCGCCGCGGTCGGAGACGACGTACAGGCTGTTGTGCGGGCGGTGCGGCCCGGTCAGGCGGTGCACCGAGGCGATCACCGTCCACAGCCGCAGTTCGCGGGCCAGCTGCGCGATCGCGGCCAGCTCCTCCTGCAGCACCGGCCAGCGGCACCGCTCCCAGTCCGCCGGGCCGACCGCCTCGGGGCCGTGGACGGACATGACGAGCTTGTGCGGGAAGCAGATCGCGCCCTCCGGGAAGTGCACGATCCGCGCGCCCCGGGCACTGGCCTCGCGCATCAGGGCGCGGACCTGGCGGCCGCTGGCGCGCAGCGCGTCGGCGTCGCGGGGATCCTCCCGGACGGGGGTCTGCGCGACGGCGAGCCGCACGCTCCCGGGGGTGCGCAGGTCCGGCGCGAGGGCCCCGGACGGCGCCGGCCGGAAGTGTCGCAGCGCGGCGGTGTAGGACTCGCCGGTCCTGGCGGCACGGGCGCGCACCTGGCGCTTGAAGTTCTTGTGGATTGTCATCGGTCTGTCACTGCGGCCTTCCACGCCCCGGGGCGACGGCTCCCCAGCAACCCCGCCCGAGGCGAACGGGCTGCAACAGCGACCTGAGACGCTGGTCCCTTTGCCTCCACTGGGAGACCGTGCTGGGGACGGTCGCGGGAGGTTCGGCGTAGGCCACGCAGTTCGCCATGATGCCGCCGCCCGGATGCCGCGTCAACCTGCTGCCGTCGCCCGCGCGTCGCGGTCGGCCCGTGGTCGGTCGGCGGTCGGCGGTCGGCGGTCGGCCGGCGGTCAGCCCGTGGTCGCACTGGGGTCCAGCTCGACCGGCGGGAGCTCGCCCAGCTCGGACTTGGTCAGACGCACCTTGACCACGCCGCCGCTCCAGTAGGTCTCCCGGATCGGGATCGCCACGGTCTTGCGGCCCCACAGGTGCCCCTCCTGGAGCAGCACGTGCGTCACGCTGTGGTCCTGCTGGTCGATCACCAGGCCCTGGACCCGGCCGATCGCACCGTCGGTGGCCTCGATCCGGTCGCCGTGCCGGATCTGCACCTCGCCGGGCGGTATCCGCTCCTGCGCGACCAGCGTCGGCCCGGGGTCCTGCGTCAGCAGTGCGGGCGCCAGGCCGGCGCCGCCCACGCCCAGGCCGTAGTAGGGCAGCAGCAGCGATTCGTTGGGGTTGTAGCCGAAGCGGTTGACGCCGCCGGGCAGGTAGCGGGTCTCCTCGGCGGGCTCCAGCCGGTCGACCTCCTCCGGCGTGCAGCGCAGCCGGATGACCTCGTCGGGCGCTGCCGCGCGGTGGCCGCTCGCGGGCTCTCCGACCGCGTCGAGCGGTTCGATCAGCTCGACGGGCACCAGGCGGTCGCCGACCACCAGGTGGGTGACCTGGCCCGCCAGCGGATCGATCACCACCCGCTCCAGGCGCCCGCAGTCGCCGCCTCCTTCGCAGTGGACCTCGGCTCCGATCCGGTACGGCACCGGCTTGCTCATCACGACCTCCCAGGACGTCGGGCCCGGACTTCGGCCACCCTCGTCTGCCCCGGCCCCCGACGGCCACACCCGCCGCTGCCCTCCTGGCGAAACCGGAACCAGGGTTGCCGCGGTCGGACCCGTTGCCCTGCCCACCTGCCTGCAACGGAACCGGTGCCCAGCAGTGGAGTCCGCAGCCGAACGGCACGCTGCTCGACCCGAAGTCCGGCCCGCTGCCTCACCGTCCGGAACCCCACCAGCCGCCACCAGCCAGTTCCTCATCCGGTTCCTCATCCGGGAGGGCACCGTCCCCGCCTCCAACGAGCGGCGGGACCGCTGCTTGACCCTCACGTGGCGTCATGCCGCATTGTCTCTGGCATGGAAGAGCACCTGACCGTAGGACGTGTGGCCGAGCTGGCCGGTGTGAGCGTCCGCACGCTGCACCACTATGACGAGATCAGCCTCGTACAGCCGTCCGCGCGGAGCGCGGCCGGGTACCGGGCCTACTCGGCAAATGACGTGGAGCGGCTGCGGGAGGTGCTCGCCTATCGGCGGCTGGGTTTCGGACTGCGCGAGATCGCGGATCTGGTGGACGACCCGACCACCGATGCGGTCGCGCACCTGCACCGGCTGCGCGGCCTGCTGCTGGAACAGCGCGACCGCGCTGCCGGCATGGTGACGGCCATCGACAAGGAACTGGAGGCGCGGGCCATGGGGATCAGGACGACACCGGAGGAGCAACTGAAGGTGTTCGGCGCGCAGTTGTACGAAGCCATCGGGTCCGCCTACCCGGCGACGCGGCGCACCGAGCCGCGGATCGCCGCGCAGGTCTGGGATGCGCTCGGGGATGCGCGGACGGTACTGAACGTCGGCGCCGGCACGGGCTCCTACGAGCCCCCGGACCGCGACGTCACGGCGGTCGAACCGTCGGCGGTCATGCGGGCACAGCGCCCCGCGGGTGCGGCGCCGTGCGTGGCCGCCAGTGCGGAGCGCCTCCCGTTCGAGGACCAGTCCTTCGACGCCGCGATGGCGTTCAGCACCATCCATCACTGGGACGACCCGATCGCCGGGCTGCGCGAGATGCAGCGCGTGGCCCGCCGCGTGGTGGTGTTCACGCACGACTCCACGGACGTCGGCTGGCGCAACCGGTTCTGGCTCAGCCGCGACTACCTGCCCGAGGTCGCCGGCCTGGTCGCCGACCGACCGGCGGTGACCGAGCTGGCCGGCGCGATCGGGGCCCGCCTCGAGCCGGTGCTCATCCCGTGGGACTGCGCCGACGGCTTCTTCGAGGCCCACTGGCGCCGTCCCGAGGCGTACCTGGACGAGCACGTGCGCCGCGCGGTGTCGGTGTGGACCAGGGTCGGGCCGCAGGCGGAGCAGCGGGCGGTGGCCGCACTGCGCGAGGACCTCTCCTCGGGCCGCTGGGCCGAACGCAACGGCGAACTCGCCGCCCTCGACGCGGCAGAGCTGGGCCTGCGCCTGCTCATCGCCTGAACCCGGCTGTCCGACACGAGCATTGAACGCCTGCGGGCCCTCCCCCATCCGGTGGGTGTGCTGATCTCGTACCAGCGCTCCCACCAGTTCGTACCGTCCTTCGTGGCGTTGCACGGCTCCGTGTGGACGGAACAGTAGTACCCGGTCAGGCAGTAACCCGGCAGGTAGTCGGACACCTCACTTTCGTCGCACCCGACCTCGCCCTCGTGCTCCCCACAGTCCTGTGCTTCGCCGCGTCCCACGCCGCCGGCCTCCTGCGACCAGCCCCACGGCCCGCCGACCGCCCCGCCCGCCAACCGGCCCCAGCGGACTGACGACGGGCGCGGGTCGGGCTGAGGGCGGTGCTCGACGGGGTGGGCCGGTGCGGCACAGGGTCGTGGGCGCGGCATCGCGTGTCGGTCACCGGCTGGGTGAGGCATGGAGGTGGCCGTGGAGTGCCTTACGGAGGCATGACGCACATGTCAGTCGAGTTGAATCACACCATCGTTCACGCCCGGGACAACCGGGAATCCGCCGAGTTCCTGGCGGGGATCCTCGGGCTCGAGGTCGGGGCCGAGTGGGGGCCGTTCGTTCCGGTCGCCACGGCGAACGGCGTCACGCTGGACTTCGCCCGCGTCCCGGCCGAGTCGATCGCCGTGCAGCAGTACGCCTTCCTGGTCTCCGACGAGGAGTTCGACGCGGCGTTCGCGCGGATCCGGCAGGCGGGGCTGACGTACTACGCCGACCCGCGGATGGGGCATCCCGGCGAGATCAACCACCATCACGGCGGCCGCGGGCTGTACTTCCTCGATCCGGTCGGCCACGGGATGGAGATCATCACCCGCCCCTACGGCAGCCACCAGCCGTCGGAGTCGTGACGACGGGCCCGCTCAGGGCGCCAGCCGTGCGGTGACGCGTGCCACCTCGGCCGTCGTCCGCACGGCGGCGTCGCGCACCTGGTCATCGGGGTGGGAAGCGGCCTGCCGGGCCGCGTCGGCGATCGCCGGCAGGGCGGCGCGGCAGTCGAGGACCGCGCGGGCGCACAGGGCGTCCGCGCGGTCCTCGTCCTCGTAGACGAGGTCGGCGCCGTCGGGCTCGGCCGGGTCCGTGAGCAGGGCCGTGACCTCGGCGGCGATGTCGCGTCCGGCGCAGGCCGCGACGGAGGTCAAGTCCTCGTCGGCGCCGAGCCCGGCGGCCTCGGCGACCTCGGCCAGGAAGCGGAGCGTGCGGGCCAGCGTCTCGGCGTCGGCGATCGCGTCCTGACGGAGCATCACGCACAGCTGCCGCGCCACGGGGCCGGTGGCCGTCCACGGCGTGCCCTGGTGGACGATCGCGGAGTTCAGGTGGGCGAGCGCGGCCCGGCGGGCGACCTGGTCGCCGGCCGCCAGGGCGCGCAACTGGGCCGGGGTGTCCGACGCCGTCCCGTAGGCGTGCAGCAGCAGCGCGAAGTCGACGGCCGGAACAGCGCAGTCGTCGTCGGCAAACTGTGCGGCCGGGGCCCGGAACTGGTGAGTGTCCACGGTCCGGGAGCATGCCACAGGGGACCGACAACCGGTGGGAGGCGACCGGCTGTCGGTCCCGGGGCAGGGCCCGCCCCCAGGCCCGCCCCCCTCAGGAGCGCAGCACCGCCGGTGTGTCCGCCACGGCCCGGCCGGTTTCGGCCGTCCCGGCCGCCGTCCCGACCCCGCTGCGCCGTGGCGCGGCGAGGACCGCCAGCGCTGCGACGCCGACCACCGAGGCGCCCACCCAGAGCGCCGGGACCAGGCCGTCGACGAAGTGCTGGGGGCTGGTGTAGTTGCCGTGCGCGGTGAAGACGGCGGTGAGGACGGCCACGCCGAGCGCACCGCCCACCTCCCGCAGCGCGTTGTTGACCCCCGAGGCGACGCCCTGCTCCGACTCGCGGACCGAGCTCATCAGCAGCGTGGCGACCGGAGCGAAGAAGAGCGCCATGCCGGCCCCGGAGAGCATCAGCGCGGGGACCTGGGCCGCGTAGCTGACGTCCGCCGTGGCGACCGAGGCGAACCAGCCCAGGCCGGCCGCCTGCAGCGCGAGCCCGACGGCGATGATGTTCCGGCCGCCGATCCGGTCCGCCAGCATGCCGGCCAGCGGGGCGACCACCATCGGCATGCCGGTCCACGGGAGCATCCGCACGCCCGCCTGCATCGGGCTGAACCCCTGGGCCGCCTGCAGGAACTGACTGAGCAGGAAGATCGCCCCGAACATGCCCAGGGACATCAGCGTGCTCGCCACGTTCACCGCCGAGAAGGCCCGGCTGCGGAACAGCCGCAGCGGCACCGCCGGCGCCGGGCTGCGCCGCTCCCAGGCGAGGAAGGCGACGAGCAGCGTCGCGCCGGCGATCAGGCCGGCCAGCACCGGGCCGCTGGTCCACCCGTCGTCGTTGCCCCGGATGACGGCGTAGACGATGCCGAAGAGGGCGGTGCTGGCCAGCGCCGTGCCGGGGATGTCGAGCCGGTTGTCGGGGCCGACGCTCTCGGTGAGCCGCAGCCGGGCGAGCGGCAGCAGGAGCAGGCCGAGCGGGACGTTCAGCGCGAAGATCCACTGCCAGGAGAGGTGTTCGACCACGGTCCCGCCGATCAGCGGCCCGGTGGCCACCGCCATGCCGTTGACCGCGCCCCAGGCGCCGAAGGCCAGTCCGCGCCGCGCGACCGGCACCGCCGCGGTGAGCAGCGTCAGGCTGACCGGGGTGAGCATCGCGGCGCCGACCCCCTGGACCGCGCGGGCCGCGATCAGGGCGTTGATGTTCGGGGCCAGCGCGGCGGCGAGCGAGGCGAAGGTGAAGACGCCGAGCCCCACGAGGAAGATCCGGCGGCGGCCGAAGCGGTCACCGAGGGCGGCGCCGAGCAGCAGCAGGACGGCGAAGCTGAGGGTGTAGGCGTTGACCGTCCACTCCAGGTCGCTCATCCCGCCACCGAGGTCCCGCCGGATGGAGGTGAGTGCGGTGGTGACGACCAGGTTGTCCAGCGCGGCCATGAATCCGGCGGTACTGGCGATCACGAAAGCCCAGACGGCCGGGCTGACTCTGCGCATGGGAACTCCTCACAAGACACAGGTGGTGTGGACCGATGAAGGTAGTAATTGATCAATAACTTTTACGCTCAAGAAAAAGCGGCGCCCTGCGAACCGGATGTGGGGCGGATGTGGGGCAGACGCGGGGCAGATACAGGGGCGCCGCTACGCGCACCCCTGCTCCCCCAGCCCGAGCCCCTCCCAGAGACGGTGACCGGGCGGAAAGCCCATCGCGAGCATGGTGTTGATCAGCATCCCGCGGGCGAAGAAATCGGTGATCTCCTGCTCGCTCATGCCGGCGGCCACCCGCACCGAGTCCCAGAGGTCGAGCCACAACGCGCGGACCGCCTCCCCCACTTCGGCCTCCCCCTGCGCCTCGGCGGCGGCCGTGGAGACCCACATCTGCATCTGCATCATCAGCAGACTGCGGTCGGCCATCAGCTCGACGTACGCCTCGCCCATGGCCTCGGCGCGGTCCTGCGGGTCGTCCAGGCCCTCGACCGCCTTGAGGAAGGTCGCCTTGACCTCCTGCACGCAGCGGCGCAGGGTCGCCTCGAAGAGGGCACGCTTGCTGGGGAACAGCCGGAAGAGATACGGCTGGGAGACACCGACCCGAGCGGCTATCGCCTGCGTCGACGTCCCGTTGTAGCCGCGCTCGGCGAACTCGATCATCGCTGCGCGGATGACGCTCTCGCGCCGCTCCTCCGCCGACATCCGCCGGCTCGCCCCTGCCATGCCCTCAAGTTATTGGTCAATCACTAACTCCGTCAAGGGCGGCCCCCGGAACCGGCCCCGCATGTACCTGGCCCACCCCGCCCACCCCGCCCACCCCGTCCGGCCCGTCCACTCCGCCCGGCCCCGAGACCAGCCGGTCCAGCCGCCGGGCCGACCGGATCGCCAGCGTGGCCAGCAGCGCGGTGAGCGGCACCTCGGCGACCAGCGCGAACGCCCAGGCCGTGTACCAGTCCGCACCGGCCAGCGCGGTCATCGTGTCGAACCAGGCGTCGATGCCGAAGAGCGTGGCCGTCGCCGCCGCCACCGGTGCCAGCAGCGCCGGACGCCGCGGATACAACAGCGCCGTCCCCAGCAGCCCGAGGAACTCCAGGACGTCCAGCCCGATCCACGAGCTGGACCAGTTGCGCACCTCGGCATGCCCTTGCGGGGCCACCCCCATCATGAAGATCCACACCACGAGCACCACCGCCAACGCGGCCAGCCCCAACCGGAGCCGCAGCTCGTACCGCTGCTCGAAGATCCGCACCTGTGCTCCCCCCATGCCTGATCAGACCATGATCATGCTACCGAGGCCGCCGGCTAGGCCGTGTCTCACAATTCGCGTCGGATCAGCGCGCGGCGTTGGGCGCCCGGCTGGGCGTGCCGGCGAAGCGTCCTCGTACTGGGTCGTACTTGGATGATTCGCCGGTGCGTCCAGGCGGGATGCCCGGCGTCGCGCGCCTGGCGGGAATTGTGAGACACGGCCTAGGAGGCTCGTGAAGATCTTGGGTTCTGGCCTCGCCGCGCGAGCGGCGGGGCCAGACTGTTTCTTGTGGCGATGGGTGAGTGGTCCGGGGAGACGGTCGGGCCGGATGTCTGGGAGACGTGCCGGGGGTTGATCCCGGTGGGCAGCGTGTTCGCGTTCCTGGCCGAGCACCGTGGTGAGTTGTTCCCGGCGGTGATGTTCGCGGACATGTACCCGTCGGCGAACGGGCGGCCGAGCATGCCGCCGCAGATCCTGGCCGCGGCGATCGCGCTGCAGGCCCTGCACGGCCTGTCGGACTTCGAGACGGTCCAGGAACTGCGGTGCGACCTGCGGTGGAAGGCCGCGTGCGGACTGGGCCTGAACGACACCGCGTTCGACCCGTCGCTGCTGGCCTACTTCCGCCGCCGGCTGGCCCGCTCTCCCCGGCCCAACCGGATCTTCGAGGCCGTGCGGGAGGTCGTGCGGGCCACCGGTGTCCTCAAGGGCAAGCACCGGCGGGCGCTGGACTCCACCGTGCTGGACGACGCGGTGGCCACCCAGGACACCGTCACCCAGATCATCGCCTCCGTCCGGGCGGTGATCCGCGAAGTCCCCGGCGCGGATGCGGTCGCGGCCGTGCACTGCACCGCCCACGACTACACCGACCCGGGCAAACCCCGCATCGCGTGGAACGACGAGCAGGCCCGAGCCGACCTCGTCGACGCCCTGGTCGGCGACGCGCTGCGGCTGCTCGGGCACCTGCCCGAGCAACAGCTCGGCGAGAAGGCCGCGAACGCGGTCGGCCTGCTGGCCCTGGTCGCCGGGCAGGACGTCGAGCCCGCCGAGGACTCCGACGGACGCGACGGACGCTGGCGCATCACCCGGGGCACCGCCCACGACCGGATGGTCTCCACCGTCGACCCCGAGGCCCGGCACGTGCACAAGACCCGCACCCACCGGCAGGACGGCTTCAAGGCCCACCTCGCCATCGAGCCCGAGACAGGGTTATACACCGCGGTCGCCCTGCGGCCCGGCGCCGGAGCAGAACACCACGAGGCCGCCGTCGGACTCGACCTGCTCGCCGACGAGGACGCCCCGGTGGACGCCTTCGCAGACACCGCCTACTCCACCGGCGACGCCCGCCAGGCCCTGGAACAGCAAGGGCACCGACTGTTCCTCAAACCCGCCCCACTGCGGGCAGCCGTCCCCGGCGGCTTCACCCTCGACGACTTCACCATCGACACCACCGCCGCCACCGTGACCTGCCCCGCCGGACACACCGTCCCGCTCTCCGACCCCGGCGGCCGCCACCAGCAGCGCAAGGCCACCTTCGCCGGCCTGTGCACCGGGTGCCCCCTGCGCGAGCGGTGCACCAAGGCCAGGGCCGGACGCACCCTGACCATCCGCCCGCACCACGACCTCCTCACCGCCGCCCGCCGCCAGGCCGCCACCGACCCCGACTGGCAAGCCGACTACCGCCGCTGGCGACCACCCGTCGAACGCGCAGTCGCCTGGATCGTCCACCGGGGCAACCGCAGACTCCGCTACCGCGGCACCATCAAGAACGACACCTGGCTCCACACCCGAGCCGCCGCCCTCAACCTCCGCCGCCTGATCAACCTCGGACTCACCCACACCGGCAGCACCTGGCAACTCACCCCGGCAACCAACGCATAACCAGAGGGGCAGCCCGGCCTACGGCCGGACAGCCCCTCAACAAGATCTTCACGAGCCTCCTAGACCC
The DNA here is from genome assembly GCF_036226465.1 of Kitasatospora sp. NBC_01250. Taxonomy (NCBI): domain Bacteria; kingdom Bacillati; phylum Actinomycetota; class Actinomycetes; order Kitasatosporales; family Streptomycetaceae; genus Kitasatospora; species Kitasatospora sp. NBC_01250. Next base: position 902,215 of record NZ_CP108476.1, read on the forward strand.
GTCAGAGCGGGACGGACTGGGGGAAGTGGAAGGTGCCGCGCGGGTCGTACTGCTGCTTGACCTGGCGCAGCCGGGGGGCGTTGGCGCCGTAGTAGGCCTGTTCCCAGTCGGTCAGCTGCGGGTCGGCGTAGTTCTGGTAGGCCTGCCCGCTGGCGTAGCGGCGCAGGGCGCTCCACAAAGTGTTCAGCCAGCTGCGCGACTGGTCCACGCCGGGGCCCGAACCGGCCCCGGTGCCCGGGTAGTTGGCGGTGTACTGGGCCAGGAAGAGGGCGTCGCGGTGGACGAAGGCGGTGTCCCCCGGGGCGACCCGGTTGACCGCGCCGCCCAGCGCGTCGAAGGCCACGCCCGCGCTGCCGCCCTGGGGTGCGGTGCGGGCGTAGTCGGCCACGGCGGCGACCAGGGCCGCGATGCCGGTGTCGGGCAGCGCCTTGGTGAAGAAGTCCGAGCGGGCCGCGTAGGACTCGCGGGTGAGCCGGCCCTGCGGGTTCTGGCCGGGGAGCGAGCCGGGCAGGTGGGCGGCGGCCTGGGTCCAGCCGGAGACCCCGCCCATCACCTGCATGGTCTCCAGGAAGGACTTGCTGTGCACCGGCGCGCTGCTCGGCTGGACACCCAACCGGTCGATCAGGTTGGACAGTTCGTCCGCCGGGCCGAGATGGACGGCGGTGCTGCTCAGCTCCAGCCGGCCGTCCGGCCAGGCCAGCAGGTGCAGGTCGGCCCAGAGCTGGTCGGGAGCGGTCGGTGCCCAGGCCTGCCAGGCCCGCACCACCGCGGCCGCCGAGGACCAGGGCCAGGAGAGGAAGGCGTAGGAGCAGTCGACGGCGGGGCTGGTACGGAAGTCCAGCGAGGTGACCACGCCGAAGTTGCCGCCGCCACCGCCGCGCAGCGCCCAGAAGAGGTCGGGCTCGCTGTTCGCGTCGGCCCGCAGGATCCGCCCGTCGGCGGTGACCACCTCGGCGCCGGTCAGGCTGTCGCAGGTCAGCCCGTAGGCCCGGGAGGTCACCCCGACCCCGCCGCCGAGGGTCAGCCCGGTCACCCCGACGCTCGGGCAGGATCCGGCGGGTATCGCCACGCCCTGGCCGGCCAGGCCCGCGTACACGTCGATCAGTCGTGCCCCCGCGCCCACCGTCGCGCCGCCGCCGGAGGCGGTGACCGTGTTCAGCCGGCCGACGTCCAGCACCAGGCCCGGCCCCGCGGACCAGCCGCCGTAGTTGTGCCCGCCGCTGCGCAGCGCCACCGGCAGGCCGTAGCGGCCGGCGAAGGCCAGCGCGGTGACCGCGTCCTGGGCGTTCGCCGGGTAGAGGACGCCGCCGGGGCGCACGCCGTCGAACTGCGGCTGGTACTGCCGGGCGGCGGCCGGGTACGGGGTGTCCCCCGGCCGGATCAGGGTGCCCTGGAGGTCCTTGGCCAGGGCGGTCCAGTCCGCCGGGCCCGCCGAGGCGGCCGGAGCACTACTGCTGGGGGTGCTGCCGGGGACGGTGGAGGGGCTGTGCGCGGGGCTGTGCGCGGGGCCGGGTGCGGTGCTCGCCACGGGGCCGGCCCCGGTGGCGGCGCGGCCGGTGCAGCCGGTCAGCGCCGCGGCCGCGGCGGCCCCGGCGCCGAGCCGCAGCAGGGCGCGCCGGTCCACCGCCTGCCGGTCCCGCTCCGGCCGGTCCAGCTCCTGCCGGGCCGCCGGCTCGGGCGAGGCCGGGGAGGGTGCGGGTGCGGTGTGCTGGGTCATCGGGCTGCTCCGCCTGCTGGGCCGCTGTTCGAGCGGTGTTCGTGTCGTCGGTACGACGCGCCGGCGGGCAGGCCGGTTGCACGAGCGTATGCGCCTGCGGATGCGCCTGCCGTCCCGCGTCCTACTCGTGCCGCCAGGCGCTGGCACCGATCGCGGCCGTGGTGCCCAGATCGAGTTCCGGTGTGACGGTCACGGCCGGTGCCCCGGCCTGCGCCGTCACCCGCAGGTAGGGGACGTTCACCGGATCGCCGGAGCCGGTGGTGTTGCGCCACGCCAGGGTGGCCGAGGCGGACTCGCCCGGCTGCAGCGTCACGGGCCGGGGCGGGGCATCGGGCACGACCCCGGTGGCGATCCGGTCGGTGCCCTGCAGGACCTGGATGCCGGGGACCGGGCTCCGGTCCACGTCGAGGAACTGGAGCTGGGGGTAGCCGTTGACGCGGTAGGCGGCGGTTCCGCAGTTGGTCAGGTGGAGCCCCATGGCGCGCAGGCCCATCGCGGCGTCGACCTCGTCGGCCGTCACCCGGATCCCGGCGGGCGGGCAGGCCCCGGCCGCGACGGGCGCCTCCGCCGTCGGCACCGCCCGCACCTTGGCGATCCGCAGCTGCGCGCCGGCCCCGGCGGCCCCGCCCGGGGAGAGCCCGGTGTCGACCGTCCGACGCACGGTCCGGCCGGGCGCCACCGACGCCACGGTCTGCGGGACACTGTCCAGCGCCTGCCCCGAGCGGTCCAGCACGGTGAGGGTGACGGTGTAGCTGAACGGTTCGCTCTCGCCGTTGGTGACCTCCAGCTCGGCCGTCGACTCCGGGGAGGTGCGGCACCCCGGGCCGACCAGGGTCACGGTGGTCCGCTTCGGACCGGCGGCCGCACCGGTGGGCGCCGGTGCCGCGCAGCTCGCGGTGGCGGAGGGAGCGGCGGGGCCCGCGGTGGCGTTCCGCGACCCGCAGCCGGTCAGGAACACGGTGGCGGCGAGGGCGGCGGACAGCAGGAGGGGGGTGGCGGGACGCATCCGGTCAGCTCATCAGGAGTCGATCATGGGGGCAGTGAGGCAGGCCACAGATCCTGTCACAGGCGCGTCACAGCGCCCGGTCCGGGCCCCGCGCCGGCCCCTGCCCCTGCCCCGGGCCCGCGCCCGCCCCGGGCGCGTCGCGCTGGTGCCACCGTCGGCGGGTCTGGTACGGATCAGGGCAGCCACCCGAGCCACCCCTGAGCCACCCCCGGAACATCCCCGGAACATCCCCCCAGGAACGGAGCAGCCCGCCATGGCGGACGTCCCCAGCCGACCCACCGTTGCCGTCACCGGAGCCTCCGGCCGTCTCGGCGGGCGGGTCGCCCGCCTGCTGGCCGCCGCCGGCCTGCCGCAGCGGCTGCTCGCCCGCAACCTCGCCAAGGTCCCCGCGCTGCCGGGCGCCACCGCGCTGTCCTGCGCCTACGGCGACCGCGAGGCCGTGCTCCGGGCGCTGACCGGCGTCGAGCGCGTGCTGATGGTCTCCGCCGCCGAGGCGCCCGACCGGCTGGAGCAGCACCGCACCTTCGTCGACGCGGCGGCCGAGGCGGGGGTCGGGCACCTGGCCTACATCTCGTTCTACGGCGCGGCGCCCGAGGCCACCTTCACCCTGGCCCGCGACCACTGGCACACCGAGCAGCACATCCGCGCCAGCGGGCTGCCCTTCACCTTCCTGCGGGACAACCTCTACGCCGACTTCATGCCCCACCTGGTCGGCGAGGACGGCGTGATCCGCGGGCCCGGTGGCCAGGGACGCGCCGCCGTGGTCGCGCAGGACGACATCGCCGAGGCCGCCGCGGCCGTGCTCGCCCGGGCCCCCGAGCACGCCGGCGCCACCTACGACCTGACCGGCCCGCACGCGCTCACCTTCGAGGAGATCGCCGCGGTGCTCGCGCACACCAGCGGGCGCTCCGTCGACTACCACGCCGAGACGGTCGAGGAGGCCTACGCCTCCCGGGCCCACTACGGCGCCCCGCAGTGGCAGCTCGACGCCTGGGTCTCCACCTACACCGCGGTGGCCGCCGGTGAGCTCGCCGGGGTCAGCGACGCCGTCGAGCGGCTGACCGGCCATCCCGCGACCGACCTCACGGCGGTGCTGCGCGCCGCCCGGAGCTGAGCACGGGCGGTGCGGGGCGGGCGGGGCGGAGCACGGGCGGTGCGCGGCAGGCGGGGCCGAGCACGCGCGGGGCGGCTCAGCGGCCCGTCGGGCGCGGGCCCAGAGCCTCGGTCTCGACGCGCGGCAGGACCATCACGCCGGCCGCCACCAGCAGCGCGCCCACCGCCTCGGGCAGCAGCCACCAGCCGGTGCGCACGTGCTCGCCGTAGACCAGGATGCCCAGGGCCAGGCTGGTCACCGCGTCGCCGAGGGTGAGGGCGGGCTGGGAGGCCAGCAGCGGGCCCGACTCCACCGCGTTGGAGAGCAGGAAGAGCGAGCAGCCGCCGACCGCGGCGAAGGCGTAGGTGGCCCAGCAGGTGAAGAACGCGGTGACGCCGTGGCCGGCCGCGCTGACGGAGGTCTTCATCAGCGCCGCGGTCAGGGCGTAGCCGATCGCGGCCGAGGTGCCGAACAGCGCGGCCCTGGCCTTGCCCCGGCCGTAGGGCAGGGCCGCCAGCACGCAGCAGACCATCGCGCCGCCGCCCGCGGCCAGGGTCAGCACCCACACCGCGGGCGCGGCGTGGTCGCGCCCTCCGGAGGGCGCGGCCGAGGCGAGCGCGAGGGCGATCCCGACGGTGACCGCGACGATCCCGCACCAGCCCAGCGTCGGCAGCCGGCGCCGGAAGACCGCGCAGGCGATCAGCAGCACGAAGGTCAGCTCGGTGACGAAGATCGGCTGCACCAGCGCCAGCGAGCCCTCCGCGAGCGCCAGCGCCTGGAAGACCGCCGCGCACAGGACGGTGAGCATCCCGCCCAGCCAGACCGGATGGCGCACCAGATCGAGCATCAGCCGCACGCTGAACGCGTCGCTCTGCGGCACCGTCCGCGCGGCGGAGCGCTGCAGCACCATGGCGGTGGCGTTGCTCAGCGCCGCGAGCACGGCGAACAACACGGTGAGCACAACCGCCACGGGCCCATCTCCCTACCACTGGTGACACTGCTTCAGGGGCACGCTACACAGTGGTGGGCCGATCCCTGCGCCTGGTTCGCGATCCGTCGCGCCGGTCGCACCTACTTCCGGATGTCCTCCCGGGGCGGACATGTGTTAAGAAGTCTGGAGCCCCTTGATCCGCAGCCCTTGATCAGCGTCCGTGGAGGACAGCGCCGATGACCGACACACCCGCGGACACCGCCGTCAGTGACGCCACCTGGGTGGTGCCGCTGGTCGCGCTGGTGCCCTGCCTGCTGGTGCGGATCCTCACCTCGGTGACCGACGGCTGGCTCGTGGTCGCCTGGGTGTCCTGGAGCCTGGCCGCCCTGCTGGTGCTGGCGGCCTGGGGCACGGTGATCCGGCACGGGGTGCGCAGGGCCTCGGGCTGGTCCGCGAGCGCGGTGGCGCACGGGATGGTCGCCTGGCAGCTGGTGCAGCTCGTCGCGTGAACAGAACCTACTGGCCGCCCGCCGCGCGGGAGCGGGCCTCCCACCAGGCCTGGCCCTCGGGGGGCAGGGTGTCCACCGGGTCGTAGGAGCGGAACTGCGTCCGCTCGTCGGCGCCCGTCCAGGAGGCGATGCCGCGCACCTGGTCGTACTCGGCCACCTGGTGGACCCAGCGCTTGCCCAGGTCGGGCACGTCGGCCACCAGGCGCGGGGTGGCGAAGCCGGGCAGCCAGCCCATCAGGGCGGACTGGAGCTGCTGGGCCTGGTGCAGCGGGGTCCGCCAGTGCTCGCTGTGCGGGACCATGTCGCACAGGTAGAAGTAGTAGGGCACCACTTGGGCCTCGTCCTGGAGCGCGAAGCACAGGTCGAGCAGTGCCTCGGGCGAGTCGTTGACGCCGCGCAGCAGCACGCCCTGGTTGCGCACGTCCCGTACACCGGTGGCCAGCACGGCGCGGGCGGCCTCGGCGGCCAGCGGGGTGATGCTCTGCACGGTGTTGGCGTGGGTGTGCACGGCCAGGCCCACCCCGCGCCGGCCGGCCAGCCGGGCGAGCCGGGTCAGGCCGTCCAGCACCTCCTGTTGCAGCCAGTGCTGAGGCAGGGTCAGCAGTGCCTTGGAGGCCAGCCGGATGTCCCGGATCGAGTCGACGGTCAGCAGCTCGGCGACGAAGGCCTCCAGTCTGGGCCAGGGCAGGTTGCCGACGTCGCCGCCGGAGACCACCACGTCGCGCACGCCCGGGTTGGACCGCAGGTAGTCGAGCATGGCCGGGTAGCGGGCGGCGGGCTTGGCCTCGAAGCGCCGCTTGTCGGTGCCGGGGGTGGGCGGGCCGACCAGGTCCATCCGGGTGCAGTGACCGCAGTACTGCGGGCAGGTGGAGAGCAGTTCGGCCAGCACCTTGGTCGGGTAGCGGTGGGTGAGCCCTTCGGCCACCCACATCTCGGCCTCATGCAGCGAGTCGCGCTCGGCCAGCGGGTGGGAGGGCCACTGGGAGCCGCGGTCGCCGGCCAGCGGGAGCATGTAGCGGCGCACCGGGTCGGCCAGGAACTCCTCGGTGAGCGAGCCGGGACCGGCCGGATCCCGGTGGGGCATCACGGTGTTGAGCATCTGCGGCGGCACCAGCAGCGGCATGGTGGCGAACTTCTGCTGGTCCAGGGCGAGATCGTCGTAGATCTCGTCGCCCACCAGGGAGCCGAGCACCTCGCGCAGCTGGCGCGGGTTGCGGATGCTGTGGGCGCGCTGCCAGCGCGGTGAGCGCCACTGCTCGGCGCTCACCGCGCGCCAGCCGGGGAAGCGGCGCCAGTCGGGTTCGACGAGTTCGCGCCGCTGGTAGCGGTAGGCCGATCCCGCGATCCCGCGCGGCGGTTCGTCGACCAGCTGGGCTGTGGTCAGGGCGAGGTGATCAGCCATCAGATCTCTCCACGGGGCGGCGGGAACGAGGAACGGGCAGGAGCTGACGGCCCGTCCGAATTCTGCATGGTTCCGGAACCCGGTCCATGGCTCGTCCGGTCGGGGTCCAGTGCGTCCAGCAGGCGTCCAGCGGCGTCCACTCGGCGTCGGGAGGCGTCCGCCAGACTCCTGCCCGGACCGCCGTGGCGCAGCTCGGAACCTCCACCGCCCTTGCGCCGGCCCCGCGTTGCGCACCCCACCGGCACGGTGGGCGCACCCCGCAGCAGCCACGCCCGTGCGAGCTGCCCGAGACAAGGAGTTGGCCGATGCCGTCCACCCGGCCCGAGCACCCCGGCGACCCGAGCGGCCGCCCCGACCAGGCCGGCCTGCGCGAGCGGCTGGCGGCGCTCTGGTGCGAACTGCTCGGTCTGCCCGCCATCGGCCCCAGCGAGGACTTCTTCGCGCTCGGCGGGCACAGTCTGCTGGCCACCCGGCTGGCCACCCGGATCCGCACCGAGCTGGGGGTGCCGGTCACGGTGGAGCAGGTCTTCACCCACCCCACCATCGCCGAACTGGCCCGGGCGCTGGGCGCCGAGCAGCCGGCCGGCCCGGCGGCGGCGGAGCCGGCGATCCGGCACCGCTCGCGCACCGGTGCGGACCTGCCGCTCAGCTTCCCGCAGGAGCGGATCTGGCTGCTCAAGCAGCTGGTTCCGCACAACACCGCCTACAACTTCCAGTGCGCGCTGACGCTGCGCGGTCCACTGGACGTACCGGCACTGGAGGCCGCGTACACCGAGATCGTGCGACGGCACGAGATCCTGCGCACCTCCTTCCACGAGGTGGCGGGCCGGCCCGTGCAGCGGGTGCACCCGCCGTTCGCGGTGCTGCTGCCGGTGCAGCCGGTGCCCGGCGACACCGAGGACGAACGCCGCTCCGCGGTACCGGAGTTGATCCGCCAGGCGCTGGACGGCGGCTTCGACACCAGTCGGCTGCCGCTGGTGCGCTGGCGGCTGCTGCGGGTGTCGGCCACCGAGCACGTGCTGGTCCAGGTCGAGCACCACTTCGTGCACGACGGCTGGTCGCTCGGGGTGCTGCTCGGCGAACTGGTGGCGCTCTACCGCGCGGCGGTGGCCGGGCGGCAGGCCGAACTCCCGGAGCTGGAGTACCAGTTCGGGGAGCTGGCGGCGCACACCCGGGAGGTGGTCGCCGGCGACCGGCTGGAGCGCGAACTCGACTACTGGCAGGGGAAGCTGGCCGGTCTGCCGCCGCTGCTCGAACTGCCGCTGGACCGCCCGCGCCCGCCGCGCCAGAGCTTCGCCGGCGGGGTGCACAAGGAGCTGCTGGCCCCCGGCCTGTACGAGGAGTTGAAGGCGCTCGGGCGGGACTGCGGCGCGACCCTCTTCATGCTGCTCAGCGCCGCGTTCAGCACGCTGCTGCACCGGGTCAGCGGCAGTACCGACGTGCTGACCGCGACCGGGGTGGCCAACCGGCGGCTGCCGCAGAGCGAGCCGCTGCTGGGCATGTTCGTCAACACCCTGCCGCTGCGCACCGATCTCGGCGGCGACCCGAGCTTCCGCGAGCTGGTGGCCCGGGTCCGGGCCGCGACGCTGGAGCTCTACGCGCACCAGGACGCGCCGTTCGAGAAGGTGGTCGCGGTGGTCCGCCCGGATCGCGACCTGAGCTACAACCCGCTCTACCAGGTGATGTTCAGCTTCCACGACGCGGCCGTGCCGGACCTGGAACTGGCCCCGGCCGACGCCGAGGGCGCGCTGCGCGCCGAGTTGGAGCTGCTGCACAACGGGACCGCCAAGGCCGACCTCAACGTCATCGTGGTGCCGCGCCCCGAGCAGCGGGCGGGCCTCGGCGTGCAGCGGCCCGGCAGCGGGCTGGTGGGTGCGCCGGACGACGGCGTGCTGGTCTGGTGGGAGTACTCCAGCGACCTGTTCGACCCCGAGACCGTCGCGGCGCTCGCGGGGCACTACCAGGCGCTGCTGCGTGCCGTCGTCGCCGACCCCGACCGGCCCGTCTCACGGCTCGACCTGCTGGACGAGGCGCAGACCGCCGCGGTGCGGGCGGCCGGCAGCGGACCGGTGCGGCCGTGGCCCCAGGACGGCTCGGTGCCGGCGGCGATCGCGGCGCGGGCCGCCGAGCAGCCCGCCGCCCCCGCGCTGGTCGCGGTGGACGGCACCGCCTGGAGCCGGGAGCAGCTGGACGCCGCCGCCGGGCGGATCGCGGCGCGGCTGCGGGCGCTCGGGGTGCGCCCCGAGGACCGGGTGCCGCTGGTGCTGCCGCGCGGCCCCGAGGGGATCGCCGCCCAGCTGGGCGTGCTGCGCGCGGGCGCGGTCTACCTGCCGCTGGACCCGGAGCAGCCCGCCGAGCGGATCGCCGCGCTGGTCGCGGACTGCGGGCCGGCCCGCGCGGTGACCACGGCCGCGCTGCGCGGCACGCTGACGGGCGACTGGCTGACGGTGGAGGAGCTGCTGGCGCCGCTGGACGGCGATCCCGGCACACCGGCGGGCGCACCCGACCTGCGGCCGGACCAGGCCGCCTACGCGATCTACACCTCCGGCTCCACCGGCCGCCCCAAGGCGGTCACCGTGACCCACGCGGGTCTGGCGAACCTGGCCGGCTGGCACCGCGAGCGCTTCGGGCTGACCGGCGCCGACCGGGTCGCCCACCTGGCCGGCCTCGGCTTCGACGCCTCGGTCTGGGAGGTCCACCCGGCGCTGGCCGCCGGTGCCACGGTGGTGGCGGTGCCCGAGCAGGTGCGCCGGGACGCCGCGGCGCTGCGCGACTGGCTGGTCGAGCAACGGATCACCGTGAGCTTCGCGCCGACCCCGCTGGCCGAGCGGCTGCTCGCGCTGCCCTGGCCGGCCGGCACCGCGCTGCGCCACCTGCTGGCCGGTGGCGACCGGCTGCGCCGCCGGCCACCGGCCGGGCTTCCGTTCACCCTGGTCAACGCCTACGGACCGACCGAGCACACGGTGGTGGCCAGCAGCGCGACCGTCGACCCGGCGGGTGCGGGGCTGCCCTCGATCGGCACGGCGGTGGACAACACCCGCCTGCTGGTGCTGGACGGCACCGGGCGCCCGGTGCCGCCGGGCCTGCCCGGCGAGCTGTACCTGGCGGGGCCCGGCGTGGCGCGCGGCTACCTCGGCGATCCGGCGCGCACCGCCGCCGCCTTCCGGCCCGAGGCCGGCGGTACGCCCGGCAGCCGGGCGTACCGGACCGGGGACCGGGTGCGGCTGCGGCGCGACGGCGAGCTCGACTACCTGGGCCGGGTCGACCAGCAGGTGCAGTTGCGCGGGGTGCGGATCGAGCCGGGCGAGATCGAGCACGCCCTGCTGCGGCATCCGGGGGTGGCCGCGGCCGTGGTGGTGCTGCGCGGCGAGGGCGAGAGCGCGGCGCTGGCCGGATACGTGGTGCCGAGCGACCCCGCGCTGGCGCCGGACCCGGCCGGGCTGCGCACCTTCCTGGCCGGGCAGTTGCCGCTGCACCTGGTGCCGACCGCGTGGGCGCTGCTCGCGGCGCTGCCGCTGACGCCCAGCGGCAAGCCGGACCTGGCCGCGCTGCCCGAGCCCACCGGCGGGCAGCGGCCGGCCGAACCGCTCGGCTCGGCCGCCGAGCGGCGGGTGGCCGAGGCCTGGTCCGCGGTGCTGGGCCACCCCGTCGAGGACCGCAACGCCGACTTCTTCGCGCTCGGCGGGCACTCGCTGGCGGGCTACCAGGTGATGGCCGAGCTGGCGCCGGGGGCACCGCTGCGGCTGCTGTTCGAGCACCCGACGGTCGCCGAGCTGGCCGGGGCACTGGCGGACGGCGCGGACGGGCCGGCTGACGCAGCCGGTGCGGACGGTGCGATCTCGTCGGGCGGTGCGATCTCGTCGGGCGGCGAGGCCGCCGAGGATCCGACGGCCGGCCTGTCCGACGCGGAGATCGACGCCCTGTTGGCCGCCTGGGACGGCGCGCCGGCCGAAGCGACGGAGGAGAAGCAGTGACCGAGCAGCAGCCACACCCCGCGGCCCCGCTCTCGGCGGCCGAGAAGCGGCGCCTGGTGGCCGCCCGGCTCGCCGGCCGGTCCGGCGCCGGTGGCCAGGCCCCCCAGGGCCCGACCGTCTTCCCGCTCGGCGCCCAGCAGCGCGGCATCTGGTTCGCCGAGCAGGCCTCCCCCGGCCGCTGCGCCTATCACATCTGCCGCTCGATCACCCTCGAAGGACCGCTGCGGGTCGACGAACTGCGGTCGGCCCTGACAGATCTGACGGAACGTCATGAAGCCCTGCGGACCAGCTTCGCCGTCCGCGACGGCGTCCCGCTGCAGCGGGTGGCACCGGCCGCCGAGGTGCACCTGCCGGTGCAGCAGCTGCCCGAGGACGACCCGGCCACCGTAAGGCGGATCGTCCAGGCCGAGGCCGAGCATGCCTTCGACCTGACCACCGGGCCCCTGCTGCGCTGCCGACTGCTGCGCCGTGCGCCCGAGCGCCACCAGCTCATCCTGACGCTGCATCACATCGTGGCCGACGGCTGGACGGTGGGCCGCCTGCTGCGCGACCTCGGGGAGCTGTACGCGGCCCGCTGCCGCGGCGAGGCGCCCCGGCTGCCGCCGGCTCCCGGGTACAGCGGCCACGCCCTGGCCCACCGCGGCTGGCTGGCCGGGCCGCAGGCCGCCCGCTCGCTCGGCCACTGGGTCGAGCGGACCCGCGACGTCCCACTGCTGGAACTGCCCACCGACCGCCCCCGGTTGGCCAGGGCCGGGCGCCGCGGCGCCCTGGTGCCGCTCGCCCTGCCCGCCGAGGCGCTGCGCGGCCCGGGTGACGGGGGCGCCGGCGGCACCGCCTTCCCCGCGGTGCTGACCGCCTGGGCCACCGTGCTGCACCGGTGGACCGGGCAGCACGACTTCGCCCTCGGGGTGCCGGTGGCCGGGCGCACCGGCGCCGACTGGTGGCAGAGCGCGGGCCTGTTCGCCGACTTCCAGCCGCTGCGGGTCGACCTCGGCGGGGATCCCTCGTTCGCCACCGCGACCGAGCGGACCCGCCAGGCCCTGCTCGCCGGTCTCGACCACCCGGGGATCCCCTTCGACCGGCTGGTGGAGGAGCTGCGCCCGGCCCGACTGCCCGGCCGCAACCCGGTCTTCGACGTGGCGTGCACCATGCTCAGCGGCCACCGCGAGGAGCTGGTGCTGCCGGGCCTGGACACCAGCGTGGAGCGGGTCTACGCGGGCGGCGCCAAGCTGGACCTGACCCTGGAGCTGGTCCAGCGGCCGGACGGCTCGGCCGGCGGCCATCTGGAGTACGACCGCGACCTGTTCGACGACGCGACCGCCCACCGGCTGGCCGACCACCTGCTGCGGGTCAGCCGGGCGGCGGCCGAGCAGCCGCACACCGCGCTCAGCGCCCTGGAGGTGCTGGACGCGGCCGAGCGCGGCGAGCTGATCCGGCTGGGCACGCCGCCACACGCCGACTACCCGCAGGAGGCGACCGTCGCCGAGCTGTTCCGGCGGACCGCGGCCCGGCGCGGGGATCAACTCGCCCTGGCCTGGGCCGAGTCCGCCGAGCCGGGCGCCCCCGGGTCGCTCAGCTACCGCGAACTGGACGCCTGGTCCGATGCGGCGGCCGCCGCGCTGGCCCGGCACGGCGTGCGCCGCGGGGAGTTCGTGGGCGTGGCGGGCGGGCGCTCGGTGCGCTTCGTGGTGGCCGTGCTCGGCATCCTCAAGTGCGGCGCCGCCTACGTGCCGCTCGACCTCACCCAGCCGGCCGAGCGCACCGCGCTGCTGATCGAGCAGGCCGGTCTCGGCCTCGTGCTGGACAGCGGCACGGGCGAACCGGCGAGCGGCCCCGGCATCCCGGTGCTGGCGCTGCCCGACCCCACGGACGGCGGCCGACCGCCCGCACTGCGCGGCGGCCCGCTGGACCCGGCCTACCTGATGTTCACCTCCGGCTCGACCGGCGTCCCCAAGGGCGTGGCGGTGCCGAACCGGGCCGTGGTGCGCCTGGTGCGCGGCGGCCGGTTCGCGGCGATGACCGAGCAGACGCGCTGGCTCGCGCTGGCACCGCCCGAGTTCGACGCCTCGACGCTGGAGCTGTGGGCGCCGCTGCTGGCCGGCGGCGTGCTGCTGATCGGCCCGCCCGGGGTGCCCGACCTGCAGGGCCTCGGGGCGCTCATCGAGCGCTCCGGTACCACCTCGCTCTGGCTGACCGCCGGACTCTTCCACGCGATGGCCGAGGAGAACCCGCAGGGGCTGCGCCCGCTGCGCCAACTCCTGGCGGGTGGCGACGTGCTGGCGCCCCGTCAGGTCAGGGCCGCGCTGGCGGCGGTCGACGGCCCGGTGGTGAACGGCTACGGGCCCACCGAGAACACCACGTTCACCACCTGCCAGGTGCTGCGCACGCCGGAGGAGGTGACCGATCCGGTCCCGATCGGCCGGCCCGTCGAGGGCAGCACGGTCCATCTGGTGGACGCGCACGGGAACCTGGTGCCACGCGGGGCGGTCGGCGAGCTGTGGACCGGCGGCGACGGCGTGGCGCTCGGCTACCTGGGCCACCCGGCACGCACCGCCGAGCGTTTCGTACCCGACCCCTTCGACCCGCGCCCGGGGCGCCGGCTCTACCGCACCGGGGACCGGGCGCGCTGGCGGGCCGACGGCACGCTGGAGTTCCTCGGCCGCGCCGACGGCCAGGTCAAGCTGCGCGGTTTCCGGATCGAGCCGGGCGAGGTGGAGAACGCGCTCACCGAGCACCCGCGGGCCGCGCAGGCCGCCGTCGCGGTGCGTCCGCTGCCCAGCGGCGACAAGCACCTGATCGCCTGGGTGGTGCCCGCCGAGGCGACCGACGCGGACGACGCCCTGGCGGCCGAGCTGCGCGCGTGGCTGCTCGGCCGGCTGCCCGCCCACCTGGTGCCGGGCCGGGTCGTGCTGGTGGACCGGCTCCCCCTCGGCCCGACCGGCAAGGTGGACCGGCGGGCGCTGGTCGACCCGGCCCGGGACACCGGCGACACGGCGGCGGGCGAGGAACCGCGCCCGGGGACCGAGGAGCTGCTCGCCACGCTCTTCGCCCAGGTGCTCGGAGTGACCCAGGTCGGCCGGCTGGCCGACTTCTTCCTGCTCGGCGGCCACAGCCTGGCCGCGATCCGGCTGATCGGGCGGATCCGCTCCTGGTTCGGCGTCGAGCTGCCGGTGAGCACCGTCTTCGCGGCGCCCAGCGTGGCGGGCCTGGCCGTCGCGGTGGAGGCCGCCCGGGCGGCGGGCCCGGTCACGGTGCCCGCCGTGACGGCCGGCGGCGCGGAGCTGGGCCCGCTCTCGCACGCCCAGGAGCGGCTGTGGGCGGTGCACCTCAAGGACCCGGCCGACGTGGCCTACACCGTGCCGCTGGAGCTGGAGCTGACCGGGCCGCTCGCGCCCGCAGCGCTGGCCGCGGCGCTGCAGGCCGTGGTCGACCGGCACCCCGCGCTGCGCACCGCCGTGGACGCCGCGGGGGACGAGCCGCGCCAGCGCATCCTGCCGCCCGGCCTGCCCGTCCCCTTGGAGCGCGCCGATCTCGGCGCGCTGGCCGGGCGGGCCGGCGAGCTGGCCTACCGGGATCTGCGGGCGGAGTTCGTGGCCCGGCCGTTCGACCTGACCCGGGCCCCGCTGCTGCGCGCCCTGCTGATCACGACCGGACCGGACCGGGCCAGGCTGCTGCTGACCGTCCACCACCTGGTGGTGGACGGCGCGGGCGTCGCGGTCCTGCTGCGGGACCTGGCACGGGCCTGCGACACGGCCGGTGCGCTGCCGCCGGCCGCGGCGGCCACCCCCACCGGGATCGACCTCGCGCTCGCCGAGCGGCGGCTGCTGGCCGGGCCGGCGCGCGAGGAACTGACCGGGCACTGGCGCCGGCGGCTCGCGGGCCTGCACCGCCCGGCCGCCGCCGGGGACGCCTCGCCGGGCGAGCTGCTGCGGGTCGAGGTGCCCGCCGCGACGGTGGCGGCGCTGCGCGAACGGGCGGCCGGCGCCGGAGCCACCCTGCACATGGCGGTCACCGCCGCCGCCGGGCTGCTGCTGGCCGAGGAGCACGCGGGCGAGGTGGTGCTCGGCGCCCCGATGGCCCAGCGGCTCGACGAGGGCTTCGAGAGCGAGATCGGCCTCTTCCTCACCACCGTGCCACTGCGGCTGTCGCTCGACGGCGGGCCCGCCTTCGGCGAGGCGCTGGTGCAGGTCCGGCGCACCCTGCTGGATGCGGCCCGGCACGCCGCGCTGCCCTACGAGCAGATCGCCGAACTGGTCCGCGACGAGGCGGGCCAGGTGCCGCAGCTGATCGACGCAATGGTGCAGGTGCAGCCCGCGCTGCCCGCCCGCCTCGCGTTCGGCGGCGCGCAGGCGGTGCTGCGCCCCGCGCACCACGGCACCGCCAAGTTCGACCTGACCCTGTCGCTGTTCGACGACGGCACCCGGCTGACCGGCTTCTGGGAGTTCGCCACCGCGACCCGCACCGCCGCCGAGGTGGGCCGGCTGCACGAGCGGCTGCTGGCTTTGCTGGCCGCCGCCGGCGCCGACCTGACGGCCCGTCCGTCCGACGCCGCGGCACCCGAGGACGCCGTCGCCGGGGCGACCGGCGCCGCACCGCAGGCCGCGACCGCCCCGGCGGACGCCGCGGACCCGGCCATGGTCGCCACCGTCGCCGAGATCTGGCAGGAGCTGCTGGGCACCCGCCCCGGGCCCTCGGACAGCTTCTTCGCGCTGGGCGGCAGCAGCATCAGCGCCACCCGGGTGGTCTCCCGGCTGCGCGTGCGCACCGGCCGCGCGGTCGCCCTGCGCGAGCTCTACGACTGGCCCCGGCTGGCCGAGTTCGCCGCCCGGGTGGCCGGTGCACCGGCCGCCGGCCACCGCCCGGCGCTGACCCGTGGCGAGGCCGAGCACGGGCCGCTCTCCTTCGCCCAGCTGCGCCACTGGGTGCTCGACCGGCTCGACCCGGGCACCGCGGCCAACAACATCCCGCTCGCGCTGCGCCTGTCCGGCCCGCTCGACCGCTCGGCGCTCGCCCAGGCCCTCGCCCTGGTGGCCTCCCGGCAGGGCGCGCTGCGCACCGTCTTCGCCGACCACGACGGCGTGCCCGAGCAGCGTCTGCTGCCACCGGTGCCGGTCGAGCTGCCGGTCACCGAGGTGGCCGGCGAGGCCGCCGCGCTGGCCGCCGCCGACGAGCAGGCCGCCCTGCCGTTCGAGCTGACCGCGGGCCCGCCGTGGCGAGCCGCGCTGCTGCGGTTGACCGAGCAGGAGCACTGGCTGCTGCTGACCTTCCACCACATCATCGCGGACGGCTGGAGCACCTCGGTGCTGCTCGGCGAACTGGCCGCCGCCTACGCGGTGTTGTGCGAGGAGCCGGGAGCCGTGCTGCCGCCGGCCCCGCCCGTGCGCTACCTGGACCACGCACGCCGCCAGCGCGAGTGGCTCAGCGGCGAGCAGTTGCAGGCCGAACTCGCGCCCTGGCAGCGGCTGCGCGGCACCCCGCCGCTGGAGCTGCCGCCACCGGCCCAGGCCGGGCCCGGCGGTGTGGGCTCCATCGCGCTGTCGCTGCCCGCGCGCTGGCGCCGGGAGGCCGAGCTGCTGGCCGGCCAGGAGCGGGCCAGCCTCTACATGCTGCTGCTGGCGCTGTGGGCCGCCACTCTCGAACTCCACACCGGGCAGCAGGACTTCGCGGTCGGCACGTTCTCCGCCGGGCGCACCGAGCCGGCCCTGGAGCAGTTGGTCGGGTTCTTCGTCAACAACCTGGCGCTCCGTTGCGAGCTGGCCGGCGACCCCAGCTGGCGCGAGCGGATCGCCCGGGCGCGGGCCACCTGCACCGAGGCGTTCGCCCATCAGGAGGTGCCGTTCGAGAAGGTGCTGGAGGCGGCGGGGGTCGAGCGGTCCACCGAGCGCACCCCGCTCTTCCAGACGCTCTGCGTCCTGCAGAACTACCCCGGATGGCCGCAGCAGTTGGGCCGCCTCGGGCTCGACCTGGTGCGCCGCCCCTACGACCGGGCGGACTTCGCCCTGACGCTGTGGCTGCGCCCGGACGAGGACGGCGGGCTGAGCGGCGGCATCGACCACGACACCGCCGCCGTCGACGAGGCCACCGCCGGGCGGATCGCGCAGACCTTCCGCCGCTTCGCCGAGGCGGTGCTCGCCGGGCCCGACGCGCGTCCGCGCCGGGCGCTGCCCGCCGCGCCCGCGGTGCGCCCGGCGCTGGCGCCCGCCGCGGGCCCCTGGCTGCACCAGCGCACCGCCGCCACCGCCGCCCGCACCCCGGACGCCCCGGCACTGATCGAGTACCGCCCCGCCGACGGGAGCACCGTCGTCACCACCCACGGGGAGCTGGATCAGGCCGCCAACCGGCTCGCCCACCGGCTGCGGCAGGCGGGGATCGGGCCCGAGCGCGCGGTCGCCGTGCTGCTGGGCCGCTCGGCGCAGGCCGTCACCGCTTTCCTGGCCGTCCTCAAGGCCGGCGGCGGCTATGTGCCGATCGACCCCGGATACCCGCCGGAGCGCATCCGCACGCTGCTGGAGGACTCCGGCGCCGACCTGGTGCTGGGCGGCACCGAGCAGTTGGCGCGGCTGACGGCGGACGGGGGCAGCGGGCCTCTGCGGGCGGCAGGCCCGACGCTGGCCCTGGACGATCCCGCCACCGTGCGCGAGCTGGCCGCACTGCCCGCCCACGCCCCCGAGGAACTGCCGACCGCGGCGGACCAGTTGGCCTATGCCATCTTCACCTCCGGCTCCACCGGACGCCCGAAGGCGGTGGCCGTCAGCCACGCCAACCTGACCGGCTACCTGGAGGCGATCGGCCCGAGGCTGGCCCTTCGACCCGGCGACCGGGTGCTCGGCTTCGCCTCGGTGAGCTTCGATGCGACCGTCGAGGAGCTCTACCCGGCACTGGTGGCCGGTGCGAGCGTGGTGCTGCGCCCCGACGGGCTGCGCACACCGGACAGCGGCTTCGACGCCTTCCTCGCCGCGACCCGGCCCACCGTGCTCAGCCTGCCGGTCTCCTTCTGGCACGCCTGGGTGGAGCGGATGACGGCCGAGCGGCTGCGGGTGCCGGGCGGGGTCCACACCCTGCTGCTCAACGCCGAGGCACCCGCACCGGCCCGCTACCAGGACTGGCTGCGGCTGTGCGACGCGCCGGTGCGCTGGATCAACACCTACGGGCCCACCGAGGCCACCGTCACCGCCACCCTGCACCAGCCCGCCGCCGACGGCACCGCCCCGCCGCTGCGGTTCCCGATCGGCACGGCGCTGGCCAACACCACGCTGCACGTGCTGGACGGCTACGGCACGCCGGTTCCGCCGGGCACGCCGGGCGAGCTGTTCCTGGGTGGACTGGGCATCGCCCGCGGCTACCTGGGCCGCCCCGCCGCCACCGCCCGCGCCTATCCGCCGGACCCGTACGGTGCCGAACCCGGCGCCCGGCTCTATCGCACCGGCGACCGGGTGCGCCAACTGCCGAGCGGTGAGCTGGAGTTCCTGGGCCGACTGGACCACCAGCTGAAGATCCGCGGCCACCGGGTGGAACCGGGCGAGGTGGAGGCGGCGCTGGCCGGGCACCCGGCGGTGCGCCAGTGCGCGGTGCTGCCGCACGGGGCGCCACCGGCGCTGCGGCTGGTCGCCTACGTCGCCCCGGCCGGCGATGCGGCGAACGAGCAGGAGATCCGCCGCGACCTCGGCGACCGGCTGCCCGAGCACCTGGTGCCCGCCCGGATCCTGTTCCTGGAGCGGCTGCCGCTCACCCCGAACGCCAAGGTGGACCGGGCCGCGCTGGCCGCCCGGCTGGCCGAGGACCTGCGCGCCGCCGAGCAGGACGCGCCCGCCGCCGAACTGACCGAGCGCCAGCGGCTGCTGGCCGGTGTCTGGCGCGAGGTACTCGGACGCGAGCGGATCGGCCCCGAGGACAACTTCTTCGCACTCGGCGGGGACTCCCTGCTGGCCGTCCAACTGGCCGTGCGGGCCCGGGCGGTGGGCCTGGCCCTGGAGGCCCGGGAGGTCTTCCGGCACCAGAGCCTGGCCGAACAGGCCGAGGCGGCACAGCCGTTGGAAGCAGCACAGCAGTCGACCGACCGGGCGGTGGGCCCGAGCGCATCGGCCACCCGCCTGGACGGCCACGAGAAAGCGGCGCTGATGGCCCGCCTGAACGGAAGGTGAGCGGCGATGACCGAGATCGTGGACGTGTACGACCTCACCCCCCTGCAAGAGGGCCTGCTCTTCCACGCACTGCGCGGTGAGGACCGCCCGGAGCACTCCAGCTACCTCAACCACCTGGAGTTCGACCTGCTCGGCCCGCTCGACCAGGCCGCCTTCCGGGCCGCCTGGCAGCAGGTGGTGGACCGCCACGACGCACTGCGCGCCGGCTTCCACTGGGCCGAGGCGGAGAACCCCGTCCAGGCGGTGCACGCCGGCGCGCCGCTGGTGCCGGTCGTGCACGACCTCAGCGCGCTGCCCGAGCAGCGCCGTGAGGCCGAACTGGCGCAGCACCTGGCGCAGTTGCGCGCCACCCCGCTCGACCTCGCCGCCCCGCCGCTGATGCGCCTGGCCCTCTTCACCCTGACGCCCGAGCACCACCGGGTGCTCTGGACCCACCACCACCTGGTGCTGGACGGCTGGAGCCTGGCCACGGTCTTCGCCGAGGCGATGAGCGCCTACCGGGCGCAGGTCACCGGCACCGCCTGGCAGCCGGGCGAGGCGGCCTCGTTCGGCGACCACCTGCGCTGGCTGCGCGGACGCGACCAGGCGGCGGACACCGCGTTCTGGAGCGCCGAACTGGCGGGCCTGGCCGGCCCCACCGCCCTGCCCCGCACACCGCTGAGCGGCCAGGACGGCTACGGACGGCACGCCGCGCAGCTGACCGCCGACGAGACGGCCGCCGTGCGCGAGCTGGCCACCGGCTGCGGCGTCACCCCGGCCGTCGTGCTGCGGGCCGCCACCGCGCTCGCGCTCAACCGCTACACCGGCTCGCGCGACGACCTGGTGTTCGGCACCACGGTGGCCGGCCGCCCGGCCGAGCTGGCCGGGGTGGAGTCGATGGTCGGGCTGTTCATCAACACCGTGCCGGTGCGGGTGCGGATCGACCGCCGCCGGAGTGTCCGGGAGTTCCTGGCCGATGAGATGGCGCGCACCGCCGCGCTCCAGGAGCGGCAGTACACGCCGCTGAGCACCGTGCAGCGGCTCGCGCGGGTCGAGGACCTGTTCGACACGCTGCTGGTGGTGGAGAACTTCCCGCTGGGCGAGGCGGTCAGGACCGAGTGGGGCGGCCTGCGCGTGGTCACCGGCGCCGCCGAGGAGCACACCCACTACTCGCTGACCCTCACCGCACTGCCCGGCGAGCGGCTACGGCTGGAGGCGGACTGGCGACGCGACCGGGTCGACGACCTGGTGGCCACCGGCCTGCTCGACCAGCTGCGCCACGTGCTGGCGGAGCTGGCCGCCGACCCGGACCGCCCGCTGGGCCGGCTCGCCCCGCTGCCCGCGCCCACCGCCGAGCTGCTGCGCGGCTGGGGCGGCGGCACGGCGGACCTCCCGCAGGCGCCGGCGCTGCCCGAGCAGATCGCGGCGCGGGCCGCGGCCGACCCCACGGCGGTGGCGGTGCGCGCGTCCGGTGTCCAGCTCGACTACGCGCACCTGGTCCGGGCGGCAGGCCGGCTGGCCACCGCGCTGCGCGAGCGCGGCATCGGCCCCGGCAACCTGGTCGGGGTGGCGCTGGAGCGCGGCGCACAGCTGCCGGTGGCGCTGCTGGCGGTGCTCACCGCCGGCGCCGGGTACGTCCCGCTCGACCCCGAACTGCCCGCCGCCCGCCGGGCCGCGCTCACCGCGGCGGCCGGGCTGACGGTGGTCCTCGGCCCGGCGGACGTCGACCTGTCGGAGGGAACGGACGCCCCCCTGCCCGCCGCCGGATCGCCCGACCACCCCGCCTACGTGGTCTTCACCTCCGGCTCCACCGGCACGCCCAAGGGCGTGGTCGTCACCCGGGGTTCGCTGGCCCGGCACAGCCGGCTGATCGGCGAGTGCTACGGGCTCGACCCCACCGACCGGGTGCTGCTCTTCTCCCAGCCCTCCTTCGACGTCGCCGCCGAGGAGATCTTCGCGACCCTGGCCGCCGGTGCCACCGTGGTGGTCCACCCGCCCGGGCGCACCGACACCATCGAGGAGTTCCGCGACCTGCTGGAGCGCGAGGGCGT
This sequence comes from Kitasatospora sp. NBC_01250, assembly GCF_036226465.1. Lineage (NCBI taxonomy): Bacteria > Bacillati > Actinomycetota > Actinomycetes > Kitasatosporales > Streptomycetaceae > Kitasatospora > Kitasatospora sp. NBC_01250. The sequence goes on from NZ_CP108476.1 coordinate 923,018, forward strand.
GACGGTCGCCAACCTGCCCGCCGCCTACTGGCACACCTGGCAGCGCGAGGCCGAGGCCCCGGTCCCGAAGGCCCTGCGCCTGCTGGTGGTCGGCAACGAGAAGGTGTGGACCGCCGCGGCAGCCGCCTGGCGCACCCGCACCGACGCGCGGGTCGACCTGCTCAACGCCTACGGCATCACCGAGACCACCATCACCTCCACGCTCTACCGGCCCCCGGCGCAGCTGCCCGCCACCGAGGCGCTGCCGGTGGGGCGCCCGGTGCCCGGCACCACGGTGAGCCTGCTGGACACGCACGGCGAGCCGGTGCCGCCGGGGGTGCCGGGCGAGCTGCACCTCGGTGGCTCCGGCGTGGCGCTCGGCTACCTGGGCGACCCGGCCCGCACCGCCGAGCGCTTCGTGCCCGACCCGCGGACCGCGCGCCCCGGCGCCCGCTGCTACCGCAGCGGCGACCTGGGCCGCTGGCTGGCCGGCGGCGTGCTGGCGCTGGACGGGCGGGCCGACGAGCAGGTGCAGATCCGCGGGCACCGGGTCGAGCCGGGCGAGGTCGAGGCCGCGCTCTGCGCCCACCCGGCGATCGCCGCGGCGGCCGTGGTCGCCGTCCCCGGCCCGCACGGCACCCCGCTGCTGGTCGCCCACCTGGTGCCCGCCGACCCCGCCGGACCGCCGCCGCGCTTCGCGGAGCTGGCCGCCCACCTGGCCGAGCGGCTGCCGCGGGCGATGGTCCCCACCGCCTGGTCGCTGCTGCCCGCGCTGCCGCTGCTGCCCAGCGGCAAGGTCGACCGCCGGGCGCTGCCCGCGGTGCGCACGCCCGAGGGACCGCGCAGCGCACCGCGCGGCCCGGTGGAGAGCTGGCTGGCCGAGGTCTGGCAGACGGTGCTCAACGCGGCGGCGGCACCGGTGCGCGAGGACGACTTCTTCGCGCTGGGCGGCGACTCGCTGGCCGCCGTCCAGGTCACCGCGCGGGTGCGCCGGGCGCTCGGCAGCCAGGTGCCGGTCCGCCTGCTCTTCGACCGGCCGACCCTGGCCGGCTACGCCCGGGCCGTGCAGGCCACCGGGCAGCAGCAGGCCCCGGCACCGGCCCCGGCCGACCCGGCTCGGCGCGGCGAACTGGCGCCGGGCGAGGAGCGGTTGTGGTTCCTGCAGCAGATAGATCCGCAGGCGACCGGCTACCACCTGCCGGTGGCCTTCCGGCTGACCGGAGCGCTGGACGTGGCCGCACTCGGGCGCGCGATCACCGCCGTCTCGGCCCGCCACCCGGCGCTGCGCACGCGCTACCTGGAGCAGCCGGGCGGCCCGCTGGCGCAGGTGGACCCGGTCGCCGAGGAGGCCGCACCGGCCGTGGAGGCGGTCGCGGCAGCCGAGTTGACCGCCGTCCTGGCCGCCGAGGCCCGGCGCCCGTTCGACCTCGCGGTCGAGCACCCGGTGCGGTTCCGGCTGCTGCGGACGGCCGCGGACGACCATGTGCTCGCACTGACGGCCCATCACATCGCGGTCGACGGCTGGTCGCTGTCGCTGCTGCTGGCCGACCTCGCCACCGCCTACCGCGCGGCGCTGGACCCCGCAGCGGTGGCGCCCCCGAACCCGGCGCTCGACTTCCGCGACTTCGCGGTGGCCCAGCGCGACCGGCTGGCCGGTCCCGAGGCCGATCGGCTGCTCGCCTTCTGGCGCGACACCCTGGCGGGCGCCCCGCAGTTGCTCGCGCTGCCCACCGACAGGCCGCGTCCGCCGCTGCGCGGTGACGGCGCGGCCCGCCACTGCTTCACGCTGCCCGCCGAACTCGCCGAGCGGGTCAAGGCGGTGGCGACCGGCGCGGGCAGCACCCCGTTCGTGCTGCTGCTGGCCGTCTACCAGCTGCTGCTGCACCGCTACAGCGGACAGGACGACCTGCTGGTCGGCGTCCCCGTGGCCGGGCGGCTGACCGAGGAGGCCGAGGCGGTGTGCGGCAACTTCGTCAACACGCTCCCGCTGCGGGCCGCCTTCGCCCCCGGCGCCTCGTTCACCGACCTGCTCGGCCAGGTCCGGCACGCCGTGCTGGACGCCTTCGACCACCAGGAGCTGCCCTTCGACCGGATGGTGGACGCGCTGGCACCGCGCCGCGACCTGAGCCACCCGCCGCTGGTGCAGGCCCTGTTCGCGTTCCAGAACACCCCGGCGCCGGCCTTCGCGCTGCCCGGGGTGGCCTGTGCGCCGCTGCCCTCGGCACCGGGCGCGCAGCTGGACCTCTCGCTCGCGATGGCCGAGCAGCAGGGCACCCTGGCCGGGGTCTGGGAGTACAGCACCGAGCTGTTCGACGCCGAGACCGTGGCGGGCCTCTCCGAGGCCCTGCTGCTCCTGCTGACGGATGTGTGCGCCGACCCGGACGCCCCGCTGGAGCGGGCCCGGCTGCTCGACCGGGCCGCCCAGCAGCGGGTGGCGCGGCTGGCCACCGGGCCCGCCCCCCAGGCCGCGCCGGTCACCCTGACCGCGCTGCTGGCCGAGCGGGTGGCCGCCACGCCCGAGGCGCCCGCGCTGCTGGCCGACCACCCCGACGGTGGCACCCGGCAGCTGAGCTGGGCCGAACTGGACGCCTGGGCCGGGCGGATCGCCGCGGCGCTGCAGGCGGCCGGGATCGGCCGCGGCGACCTGGTGGGGGTGCACGCCCGGCGCGATGCGGCGCTGCCCGCCGCGCTGTGGGGGGTGCTCAGGGCGGGCGCCGGGTACGTGCCGCTCGACCCCGACCACCCCGAGGCCCGGCTCGCCGCCGTGGCCCGCGCGGCCGGGCTGCGCGTGGTGCTCACCCAGCAGGGGCTCCCCCGCCCCGAGCTGCCCGCGCACCCGCGGTGGATCGCGGCGGACGGCGAGCTGCCGGCCGAGGCCCCGGCGCCCGGCGCCCCCGACCCGGCGGACGCCGCCTACGTCCTGTTCACCTCCGGCTCGACCGGCATCCCCAAGGGCGTGGTGATCACCCACGCCAACGTCACCAGCTACCTGCGCTGGTTCCAGGCCGTGTTCCAGGGCACCGAGGCCGACCGTCTGCTGCTGCACACCGCCTACAGCTTCGACGTCTCGGTGCCCGAGCTCTTCGGCGGCCTGCTCGGCGGCGGCGCCACCGTGCTGCTCGACCCACGCCACCAGGCGGACGCCCGCGCCACCCTGGAGGTGGTCCGGCGGCACCGGGTCAGCTACCTGGGCGGGGTCCCCTCCTACCTGCGGCTGCTCGCCGACGACGGCACCCTCGGCGACTGCCCGTCGCTGCGGCTGATGGTCAGCTGCGGCGAGGGGTTGCCGGTGGAACTGGCCGCGTCGCTGCGGCGGCAGAGCGCGGCCCTGCTGGAGAACCAGTACGGACCCACCGAGACCACCGTCACCCTCACCGGCTGGCGCGACTGGGCCAACGCCCCCGGCGGCGGGCTCGCCCCGCTCGGTGTCGGGGCACCCGGCTGCGGGGTGCACGTGCTGGACCGGCAACTGCGCCCGGTGCCGCCCGGGGTGGCCGGCGAGATCCACCTGACAGGTCCGCACCTCGCCCGGGGCTACCTGGGCGACCCGGCCCGCACCGCGCGGGCCTTCCTGCCCGACCCGTTCAGCGGCGCGCCGGGCGCCCGGATGTACCGCTCGGGCGACCTCGGCCGGCAACGCCGGGACGGCACCGTGGAGTTCCTCGGCCGCATCGACCGGCAGACCAAACTGCGCGGCTTCCGCGTCGAGTTGGGCGACATCGAGGCCGCCCTGCGCGCCCACCCCGAGGTGCGGGCGGCGGCGGTGCTGCTCGACGGCGAGGGCGAGCACGCCCGGCTGGTCGGCTACGCGGCCCGCACGGACGGGGCGGGGGACCTCGCGCCCGCGAACCTGCACGCCTGGTGCGCCGAGCAGTTGCCCGGCTACCTGGTCCCCGCCGTGCTGCGGGTGCTCGACGAGCTGCCGCTCAACGCCAACGGCAAGGTCGACCACCGCGCCCTGGCCGCCCTGCACCCGCCCGCCGCGCAGGACACCGAGGCCGTCACCACTCCCCCCGAGGGTCCCACCGAGCAGGCAGTCGCGGCCAGTTGGGCCGAGCTGCTGGGCCGCCCGGTGCCCGGCCGGGACGAGGACTTCTTCGAACTCGGCGGCAACAGCCTGCTGGCGGCCCGCGCGGTCGCCCGGCTGCGGCGCGACCTGGGGGTGGAGCTGCCGGTCCGCACCGTCTTCACCTCCTCGACCGTGCGCACCCTGGCCGCGGCGGCCGACGAGGCGCTGCTGGCGACGCTCGACGAGAGCGAACTGACCCGCCTGCTGGCCGGCATCGACACCACAACAGCTGACACCACCACCGCTGCCACCACCACCGCTGGCACCACCACCGCAACCGACCACCGTGCGAAAGGCCCTGGCCATGACGGACACTGACCCCGGGGCCCAGGCGCCCTCCCTCGATCCGGAGCGCCGGGCCGCCGTGCTCGCGCTGCTCCACCAGCGCCGGGCCGCCGAACGGCGAGCGGCCGACGACACGATCCCCGTCCTGGTGCGCGACGGCCGGCCGAGCCCGGTCTCCTTCGCCCAGGCGCGGGTGCTCTTCCTGGAGGAGTTCGACCCGGACACCGCCCAGCACAACATGCCGCACGCCTTCACCCTGGACGGCCCGCTGGACGAGGCCGCGCTGCAGCGGGCGCTGGACGAGGTGTCGGCCCGGCACGAGGCGCTGCGCACCGCCTTCCCGCGCTCGAACGGGCAGTGGAGCCAACTGGTCACCCACCCGGCCCCGGTGCCGCTGCCGCAGGTGGACCTGTCCGGTCAGCCCGAGCAGGAGCGGGCCGCGATGGCCCGCGCGGTGCTCGCCGAGGAGGCGCAGCGGCCCTTCGACCTGGAGCGCGGCCCGCTCTTCCGGGCCCGGCTGATCCGGCTCGCCCAGGAGCAGGCGATCCTCTTCCTCGACTTCCACCACGCCGTCTGCGACGGCTGGTCGGTGGGCCGGGTGATGGCCGACCTGGCCGCCTGCTACCGGGCCTCGGTGGCCGGTGAGGGCGCGGCGGTGCTCGATCCGCTGCCGGTGCAGTACCGCGACTACGCCGCCTGGCAGCGCGAGCGGCTCGGCGAGCCGGAGCTGCGGCGCGGACTGGACTTCTGGCAGGCGCAGTTGACCGGCGTCCCGGCCCTGGAGCTGCCCACCGACCGGCCCCGGCCTCCGGTGCGCGGCCACCGGGGAGCACTGGTGACGGTGGAATGGCCGCGCGAGCTGCTGGACGGCCTGACGGCGCTGGCCCGGGAGTGCGAGGCCACCCTGTTCGCGGTGCTGCTGGCCGGCTACCAGTGCCTGCTGGCCCGCTCCGCCGGGCAGCACGACTTCGCCGTGGGCACCATGGTGGCCGGCCGCAACCGGCCCGAACTGGAGCCGACGGTGGGCCTGTTCGCCAACACCGTGGTGCTGCGCGCCGACCTGAGCGGGCAGCCCGCCTTCACCGAGCTGGTCCGCCGGGCGCGCGATGGCTCGCTCGCGGCCTGGGACCACCAGGAGGTCCCCTTCGAGCGGGTGGTCGACGCCCTGGACGTGCCGCGCGACCTGAGCCGGACCGCGCTCTTCCAGGCCATGCTGGTGCTCCAGAACACCCCGCCGGCCGCCTTCACCCTGCCGGGCCTGACGGTGGGCGCGGTCGAGCCGGACAGCCGCACCGCCAAGACCGACCTGACCCTGTACGTGACCGAGCCGGCCCCGGGCGGGAGCGAAGGCCTCACCGTGGCGGCCGAGTTCAGCTCCGACCTGTTCGAGTCGGCCTCGGTGCGCGCCCTGCTGGAGCGGCTGCGCACGCTGCTCGCCGCGGCCGTGGCCGCCCCGGACACCACGCTGGACGCCCTGCCGCTGCTCACCGCCGACCGGCTGGCGACCCTGATCGCCGCCCAGCAGGCCACCCCCATACCCGAGCTGACGGTGGATCAGCTCCTTCGGCGGCGGGCCGCCGAACGGCCCGACGCCCCGGCCGTCAGCGCCCCGGGTGCCGCCTCGCTGAGCTACGCCGAGCTGGACCGGGCCGCCGACCGGCTGGCGCACCACCTGGCCGCCCGTGGCGCGGGCCCCGGGCAGCTGGTCGGAGTGGCCCTGGAGCGCGGCACCGACCTGCCCGTCGCCCTGCTCGCCGTGCTGCGCACCGGCGCGGCCTACGTGCCGCTCGATCCCGACTACCCGGCCGCCCGGCTCGCGGTGATGACCGAGGACGCCGGCCTCGCGCTGACCGTCACCACCGGCAGGCTCGCCGCCCGCATCCCGGTCCCGCGCGAGGCGCTGGTGCTGCTGGACGAGCACGCCGCGGCGATCGCGGCCGGGCCCGCCGGACCGCTGCCGGAGGTCGCCTCGCCCGACCACACCGCGTACGTCATCTTCACCTCCGGCTCCACCGGACGCCCCAAGGGCGTGCGGATCGCCCACCGCTCGCTGGTGAACCTGCTCGGCTCGGCGGGCCAGCGCTGCGGGATCGGCGCGGGCGACACGCTGCTCGCGGTCACCTCGCTCTCCTTCGACATCGCCGGCCTCGAACTGTGGGCGCCGCTGGTCGCCGGCGGCCACCTGGTGGTCTGCGACCGCCAGTCCGCCGCCGCGGCCGACCAGTTGGCCAAGGTGCTGGCCGAGTACCGCCCCACCGTGATGCAGGCGACCCCGGCCACCTGGCGGCTGCTCACCGACGCCGGCTGGCCGGGCGATCCGGCGCTCACCGTGCTGTGCGGCGGCGAGCGGCTCCCGGAGGACCTGGGCCGCACGCTGCGCCCGCTGGTCAAGGCCCTGTGGAACATGTACGGACCCACCGAGACCACCATCTGGTCGGCCGCCGGGCCGGTGGAGTTCACCGAGGACGAGGACCGGGTGCCGATCGGGCCGCCGCTGGCCAACACCGACCTGCACGTGCTGGACCCGCGGCTCGTCCCGCAGCCGGACGGCGTGGCCGGCGAGGTGTGGATCGGCGGGGCGGGCCTGGCCGAGGCCTACCACGGCCGTCCCGCACTGACTGCCGACCGGTTCCGCCCGCACCCCTTCGCCGCCACCCCCGGCGCCCGGATCTACCGCACCGGCGACCTGGCCCGGCGCCGCCCCGACGGACGCCTGGACTTCCTCGGGCGGCTGGACGACCAGGTGAAGGTGCGCGGCTACCGGATCGAACTCGGCGACGTGGAGGCGGCGTTGGCCGCCCACCCGAAGGTCGCCCAGGCGGTGGCGGCGGTGCGCGCCACGGCGGCCGGCGAGCGGCTGGTCGGCTACCTGGTGGCCGCGCCCGGGACCGAGCCCACCGTCACCGAACTGCGGGCCCACCTCAAGGAGGTGCTGCCCGACTACATGGTGCCGGCGCTGTTCGCCACCGTCCCCGCCTTCCCGCTGACCCCCAACGGCAAGATCGACCGGCGCGCGCTGCCCGCCCCCGAGCAGGCCGCCACCGCCTCCGGCACCGTCTACCAGGAGCCCGAGGGCCCCGTCGAGCAGGCGCTGGCCGCGATCTGGCAGGAGCTGCTCAGCGTCGAGCGGGTCGGCCGCCAGGACGACTTCTTCGCGCTCGGCGGTGACTCGCTGCTGGTGGTCCGGATGGTCGGCGCCGCCGCCCAGCAGGAGATCCGGCTCACTGCCAAGCAGGCCTTCCAGCACAAGACGCTGGTCGAACTGGCCGCGGCGGCCGGTACGGTGAAGCTGCTGGCCCGCCAGGATGCGATCACCGGCCCCAGCCCGCTGCCGGTGGCCACCCACCAGTTCTTCGAGTCCGCTCCCCCGCGCCCCGACTACCACGCGCTGAGCTTCCTGCTGCGGGCCCGCGAGCCCCTGGACCCCGCGCTGCTCGACGAGGTGCTCGACCAGCTGGTCGGCCACCACGACACCCTGCGGCTGCGGCTGACCGAACAGGACGGCCGCCTCGGACTCACCCACGACCCGCACCGGCGCCGCCCGCTGGTCGAGCAGGTCGACCTCGCCGGGCTGGACGACGAGGCGGTCGAGCAGGAGATCCAGCGGCACACCGACCGGATGCAGACCCGCTTCACCATGACCGGCGGCGAGCTGTTCGGCGCCCTCCTCTTCGACCTGGGCCCCGGGCGCGACCAGCGGCTGCTGCTGGCCGGGCACTACCTGATCGCCGACGTGATCGGCTGGCAGATCCTGGCCGGCGACCTCGACGTGCTCTACCGCAGGCGCGCCCACGACGAGCCCTACCAGCTGCCCGCCAAGACCACCTCGCAGCACGAGTGGCTGGGCCGGCTGACCGAGTACGCCACCGGGCAGGCGGCCGCCGAGCGCGACTACTGGCTGGCGCCGGCCCGCTCCCGGGCCGTCCCGCTGCCCCAGGACCACCCCGAGGGCGACAACCGGGTGGCCGCCAACCGCGCGCTCTTCCTGACCCTGTCCACCGACCAGACCGAGGCGCTGCTGCGCCGCGCCAACAAGGCCGCCAAGCTGCCGCTGGACGCGATCCTGCTGTGGGCACTGGTGAGCGCGCTGGGCGAGTGGGCCGGCACCGAGACCCTGCCGGTCGACCTCTACGTGCCCGGCCGCGAGTCCCCCTGGGAGGACGTCGACCTGTCCCGGACGGTGGGCTGGCTCACCTACCGCTACCCGGTCTGGCTCGACCGGGCCCGCGCGCTGCCGCCCGCCGAGGCGGTGCGCGAGGTGTCCCGGCAGCTCAAGGCGGTGCCGCAGGGCGGCCTCGGCCATGGCGCGCTGCGCTACTTCGGCACCGACCGGGCCACCGCCGAGGCGCTGGCCGCGCAGCCCGTCCCCGAGCTGATGTTCAACTTCTTCGGCACCCCGGCCGGCGGGTTCCAGCTGTTCCAGCCGCTGGCCGGCGACTCCGGCCACTACCACGACACCGAGTCGCGCCGGATGCGCCTGCTCATGGTCAACGGTGCGGTGGCGCACGGGCGGCTGCGGCTGGAGTGGGAGTACAGCGCGGGACGGCACGAGGAGTCCACCATCCAACACCTGATCGACCGCTGCACCGCCCTGCTCGTCGAACTGACCGCGAACTGCCCGGAGAGCGACCGTGACTGACACCCCGTCCCCGACCAAGCGCCTGACCGGCTGGCCGGCCTTCCTGACCCTGTGGTCGGGCCAGACCGTCTCGGCGATCGGCTCCGGCATGTTCGCCTTCGCCGTGGGCCTGTGGGTCTACGAGCGCAGCCACTCGGCCACCCAGTTCGGCCTGATCATGGTCTTCGACCTGCTGCCGGGCCTGCTGCTGGCCCCCTACGTCGGCGTCCTGGTGGACCGGATCGACCGGCGCACCGCGATGATCGCCGGCAACGCCGGTGCGGCGCTGAGCAGCCTGGCCGTCCTGCTGCTGGTACACACCCACCACCCGGCGCTGTGGCCGCTCTACCCGGCGCTGGTGATCGGCTCGCTGGCCGGGATGGTCCAGGGCACCGCCTACGACGCGGCCCTCGCCCCGATGATCGACGAACGCCACCGCGGGCGCGCCAACGGCCTGGTCCAGGTCGGCCAGGCGGTGGCCGAGGTGCTCTCGCCGCTGCTCGCCGGCGCCCTGATGCTCACCGTCAAGGTCACCGGCGTGGTGCTGCTCGACCTCTTCTCCTTCCTGTTCGCGATCGTGACGCTGCTGCCGCTGCGGATCCCGACGGTGCTGGAGGAGGACGAGGAGGACGGCCCGGCCGGCGCCGAGGACACCTTCGCCTACGGCTGGCGGTTCATCCGGCAGCGCCCGGCCCTGCTCGGCCTGCTGCTGATGTTCGCGGCGCTGAACTTCGCGGTGGGCCTGGCGGCGGTCGCGGTGACCCCCTGGGTGCTCTCCTTCGCGGGGCCCGGCTCGCTGGGCGCGGTGCTGACCGCGGGCGGCGCCGGGATGCTCGTCGGCGGGGTGCTGATGACCGCCTGGGGCGGCACCCGGCGCCGGGTGCACGCGCTGCTCGGCGGCCTGCTGCTGGAGGGGCTGTGCATAGCGCTGCAGGGAGTGCACCCCACGGCCGTGCTGGTCGGGGCCGGCCTGTTCGGCTTCTACCTCTTCCTGCCGGTGGTCAACGCCTCCTCCTCGGCGATCTGGCAGGGCCGGGTACCGCCCGGCGCCCAGGGCCGGGTCTTCGCGGTGCGCCGGATGGTGGCCCAGATCACCGCCCCGCTGGCCTACTTCACCGCCGGCCCGCTGATCGACCTGGCCTTCCGGCACCTGCTCACCCCCGGCAGCTGGGCGCACCACGTGTTCCCGATGCTGGGCACCGGCTCCGGGCGCGGCATCGGCGTGCTCTTCCTGTTCATGGGCGCGGCCGTGGTGGTGATCGCCCTGCTCGGCCTGGCCAGCCCGGGGCTGCGCTCGGTGGAGCAGCCCGAGAGCCCGGCCGAGGCCCCGGAGCCGGTACCGGCCGTCTGACCCCCGTCCCACACCCCTCTTCGCACTTCCCAACCTCTGGAGGACTGTCATGAGCGACCAGACCCGCTACCTGGTGGTGGCCAACGACGAGGAGCAGTACTCGATCTGGGCGGCCGACCGGGAGCTGCCGCTCGGCTGGTACGACAAGGGCTTCGCCGGCACCGAGCAGGAGTGCCTGGACCACATCGAGCAGGTGTGGACCGACCTGCGCCCGCTGAGCCTGCGCCGGGCGATGGCCGCCGCCCAGGGCGACTGAGCAACAGCGGCGGCTGAGCAACAGCGCCGCACGGCAGGGCCCGCCCCCGTCCCCGGGGCGGGCCCTGCCGTGCCGTGTCGTGTCGTGCAGTGTCGTGCGGGGCGGTGCACCAGCGGGGTGCCGGTCAGACTCCGCGGGCGGGCGCGCTCTCGGCCAGCTCCGCGCCCGCCGCCCGGGCGAAGGCCCCGATCGTGCCCAGGACCCGGTAGCGGGCCTGCCCCGCCACCCGGTCCACCGCCACCAGCGACCGGTCCACCAGCCGGTTGACCACCGCCGGCAGGTCGGCGGCCGGGACCGGCACGCCGGCGCAGCGGAGCATCACCTCGCGGTAGCTGACCGGCTCGCGCTGCTCGGCCAGCCGCGCCAGCACCGCCCGTTCGTCGGCGCTCAGCCGAGCGAAGCTCCACTCCAGGCAGGCGCGCAGCGTGCGGTGGTGGCGCGGTCCGCCGCGCCGGACCATGGTGAGCAGCATGAACGGATCGTCCAGGCCGGCCACCAACTCCTCGATCGGCATGGTGCGCAGGCAGGCCGCGGCGAGTTCCAGGGCCAGCGCGAGCCCGTCCAGCAGGCGGCACAGCTGGGCGACGGCGGTGGCGTTCGCCGCCCCCAGGCGGAACCCGCAGGCGTCCTCGGCCCGGCGGCAGAAGAGCGCGACCGAGTCGATCCGGGCGAGCTGCTCGACGGAGTGGGCCTCGGCGGGCGGCAGCGCGAGCGGCTCGACCTGATGGATCGCCTCGCCCACCACGCCCAGCGGTTCGCGCGAGGTCACCAGCACCCGCACCCACGGGCAGCGCGCCGCCAGCCGTTCGGCCAGCGCCGCCGCGGCCTCGGCCACCGGATCGGCGTCGTCCAGCACCAGCAGGGTGGGACCCTCCCGGAACAGCGCCGCCAGCCGCTCCTCCACGGTGGCGCCCGGGAGGCCGGGCGGGCCGCAGACGGCGATCAGCCGCTCGCGCAGCGCCGCGTCGTCGTGGCAGTCGGCGAGCGCCACCACCAGCACCCGCTGCCCGGCACCCTGACCCACCGTCGCCGCGTAACGCAGTGCGAGCGCGGACTTGCCACAGCCCGGGGCGCCGACGACGGTGGTCAGCTGCCGGCGGCCGCAGAGCGCGGCGAGCCGGCCGAGGTCGTGCTGACGGCCGATCAACTCCGGCAGCCCAGCCGGTGATCCGCTCCACCGGTGGCCGCGCTCGCGCGCCCGCTCGCCACCGGTCCGCGCCTGCGGGGCCTGCGCCTCGGGGGCCCGCAGCACCTGCCGGTGGGCCCGGCGCAGCTCCTCGCCCGGCGAGATGCCCAACTCGTCGCGGAGCCGGCGGCGGATCGCCTCGAAGCGGCCCAGTGCCGCGGCGGTGTCCCCGGCGCCGGCCAGGGCCAGCACGAGACGGGCGTGCAGCGCCTCGTGCAGCGGGGCGAGCCGGGCCAGCGGCTCCAGTGTGTCGGCGACCTCGCGGGCTCGCAGCAGCGGCAGCCCGAGGTCGGCCAGCGCGAGGGCGGCGGTGAAGCGCAGCCGGGAGAGGCGGGCCAGCGGCTCGGCCTCGGGCCCGGCGGCCACGCAGTCGGCCGGGCCCTGGCCGCGCCAGAGCGCGAGCGCGTCCCAGTACCGGTCGAAGGCCTCCGCGTACCAGCCCTCACCGGCCAACGAGGCCGCCTGGCGTACCAGTTGCTCGAATCTGAAGGCGTCGACGCGCTCCTCGGGTATCCGCAGGGTGTAACTGGTGCCGGAGGAGACGATCAGGCAGGACGGCCGCCGGGAGGGGCGCTGGGGTTCCAGCAGTCGGCGCAGCCGTGCCACGTAGGTCTGTACGATGTTCACTGCACTGGCCGGCGGTCGGCCTTCCCACAACGCCTCGATCAGCGAGGCTCGTTGGACCGGGCGATTGGCCTGCACGGCGAGCAGGGCGAGTAATCTGCTCTGCTGTGGCGAGCCGAGCGGGAGCGCCGCGCTCCCGCGCCGGACGGACAGCGGACCGAGCACGGCGAAACTGAGTTGTGGTTCGACAGAGGTCGGGTATGGCATGTCCATGAAGCTGCTCCTGGCGCGCGAATCCCCGGCGAGCGCGAGCATCGTGTGCGTACTCGGCGGGATGTGGTGGAGGCCTGGGTGGGGCTGGAACAGGGCGGTGAAGACCCTGTGGATTTCGTGGGTCCGGCGGTAGGGCGTCATTAGCGTACTGCCCGGGATAACACACGAAAGCTCGTTCCTGGCCACCGCTGGAATCCGCGTATGTCCCGCCATAGGTGACCATTCTCCGGGCCCGGAGGAATACCGCCGGGCCATCACCGAAGAACAGCGCCCCAAACGCCGCGCAAACTCCGCGTCAACAAATGGCGCGAATCGGCGTTTCGGTTCATGGCGATTTGATGACAATGGTGAGTCCATGACAATCACGGACCGGTGAACTCGGCCACCCCGCCCAGGTCACCCAGGCCGCCGCACGGAGCCGCTCGTCGCACGGCACGGTGACCGCCCCGCCCTGGGCCGGCGGCCTGAATACGGCACCGGGGCCCGCGGGAATTGCCCGGACCGGACCATTTCGACGGCTTATTCCGACCCCGGCCGGACACCGCCGGCTGCCCCCCGGGGGCAGGCCGCGGGGATCCCGGGCCGCGGCCGAACGGGCAAGCCCGTGCGGCCGGTTGATGCCCGGCGATTCGACGATTCGCCGACGGGCACGGGCCGGCACGGGCCCGGGGCGGACAGCCGCTACAGCGAGCCGACGACCTTGCGCGGGGTCACGCGCACGACGACGCGCGGGGCGTCGTCCTTCGAGGCGGGATTGAAGTCCGCGTAGTCCTTGCCCGTGTACCGCCGCGAGAGGGTGTTGATCAGCTCCTGCCCGCCCTCGCCGGTCATGCTGACCGTGCCGCGCACCTCGGCGTAGGTATAGGGCGCCGCAGGCGGGTTGATCATGACCGTGGCCCGCGGGTCGCGCCGCAGGTTCTGCTCCTTGCGGCGGCCGACGGTGGTGGAGATCAGCAGGTCGTTGCCGTCCCGCAGGACCCAGGTGACCGAGAGCTGGGGGCTGCCGTCGGGCTGGATCGTCGCCAAGGTCACGAAGGCGGGCTGTTCGTCGAGGTACTTCTTCAAGTCGTCGGAGAGTTCAGCGGACACGGTCCATCACCCGTTCTCGAAGGGGTCCGTTTGAGGTGTTACGCACCATATCTCCCACGGCAGTTCAGGACCGCGCCCCACGCCCGGGCACCCCGGCGCGTCTGGGACGGTGCGCGCCGTGCGCACTCCCGCACGCCCGCGCACCGCTTGCGGAGCCGCTTGTACGCCGGTTAGTTTCTTCTCGAAATTAACTGGGAACGGCTGGTGGGCGGGGCGGAATGGCACAGCAAGCGGCGCTCTACGGCTGCGCGGTGAGTGAGCGGACACGGTGGCTGGTGCTGGCGCTGACCGACGAGGACGGGGTGACCGGGTACGGCGAGTGCTCGGACGCCGGGCCGGTGGCCGCCGTCGTCGAACGGCTGCGCGCCTGGGCGGCCGGCGCGCCGCCGCCCGGCGGCTTCACCGCACGGACGGTCGGCGGCGGTCTGGCGCAGGCACGCGCGGACCAGGCCGCCCGCCGGGCCGGCCGGCCGCTGTGGTCCTGGTACGGCGGCACGGCCCCGCGCCCGGTGCCGCTCTACGCGAACATCAACCGGGTGCCGGGCGGCCGGACGCCCGCCGAGGTGGCCCGCGCCGCCGAAGCCGCGCTGGCTGCCGGGCACCACACGGTCAAGCTCGCCCCCTTCGACGTCCCCGGCACCGTCCCCGGCACCAGGGAGCTGGGCCGGCTCGGGCTGCGCCGGGTCCAGGCGGTGCGCGCCGCGATCGGGCCGGGGCCGCGCCTGCTGGTCGACTGTCACGAACGGCTGCCGCTCGGGCCGCTCAGCGCCCTGCTGGACGGGCTGGCCGCCGCCGGGGTGGGCTGGCTGGAGGACGGGGTCGGCATCGACCGCCCGGCCGAGCTGCGGCTGCTGCGCGCCCGCACCGCCCTGCCGCTGGCCGGCGGCGAGTTCGCCCACGACCCCGCTCAACTGGCGGCCGTGGACGGCCTGTTGGACGTCCTTCTGCCGGACGTCAAGCACGCCGGCGGTCCGGCGGCAGTGCGCGCGCTGGCCCGCGCCGCCGGCCGGGCCCGCATCTCGCTGCACAACCCGAGCGGACCGGTGGCGGCGCTGCACAGCGCCCACCTCACCGTGGCGCTCGACGGCGACCTGCTGGAGAGTGCGGTCGGCGAGGTGCCGTGGCGGGCCGACCTGGTCGGCGGCGGCGAGCGGATCGCCCGCGGCGAACTCCTGCTGCCTCAGGGCCCAGGGCTCGGCGCCGACTTCGACCCGGCCCACCCGAGCGCCACCCTGCTCTGGTCCGCCACCGTCCACACCCGTGAATCCCACACCCGTGAACCCCGCACCCGTGAACCCCGCACCCTGGAATCGGAGCGCACCCCATGACCACCCGTGAGCCCGCCCCCGCGGGCCGCACCGCCGTGGTGACCGGCGCCGCCGGCGGCATCGGCCGCGCCGTGGTCGCCGCGCTGGCCGAACGCGGCCACGCCGTACTGGCCGTCGACCTCGACCCGCGCGTCCACACCCTGACGGCGGCAGCGCCCGCCCCCGTCGCCGCCCTCGTCGCGGACCTCGCCGACCCCGCGGCCCCGCGCCGGGTGCTCGCGGCGGCCCGCGACCTGCCGGGCCACCCGCGCACCCTGGTCAACTGCGCCTTCGCCGAGGAGCGCGGCCCGCTGCGCGAGGTGACCGACGAGGGCTGGGCCCGCACCTTCGAGGTGAGCCTGCACGCGGCCGTCCGCCTCGCGCGGGCCTTCGCCGACACGCTGATCACCGCGGGCGCCCCCGGTGCGGTGGTCAACATCGCCTCCGTCCACGCGGGCCTGGCCGCGCCGGGGATGGGCCCGTACGCCGCCGCCAAGGCCGGCCTGCTCGCCTTCACCCGCACCGCCGCCGTCGAGTGGGGCGGCCACGGCATCCGGGTCAACGCCGTCTCGCCGGGCTTCATCGCGGTCGAGCGCAACCGCCACCTCTGGCAGGACGAGGAGCAGTTGGCGCGCCGGCTGAGCCAGTACCCGCTCGCCCGGGCCGGTCGGCCCGTGGAGGTGGCCGAGGCGGTGGCCTTCCTGGCCGGGGACGGCGCCTCGTACGTGACCGGCGCGGTCCTGCCGGTGGACGGCGGCATCACCGCCCGGCTGCCGGAGCTGTGACCGCCGTGCACCGATCCCCCGTCACCCACCGCGCCGTGCCGGTGGTCCGCACCCGCGCCGAGGTCGGCGAGTCACCGCTGTGGGACTCCCGGGCCGGCGTGCTCTGGTGGACCGACATCCCGCGCGGACGGCTGCACCGCTTCGCTCCGGCGACCGGCGCCGACCCTGGTGCCGGCATCGACTCCGACATCGACTCCGGCGCCGACTCCGGTACCGACACCGTGCCCCGCCCCGACCTGCCGGGCCCGCTCAGCGCGGTCGCGCTGCACGCCGGCGGCGGGCTGCTGGCCGCCCTCGGCGACCAGGTCCTGCACCTGACCGACGACGGGCGGACCGCCCCGGTGGCCCGGGTGCCGCTGCCCTCACCCGAGCACCGGCTCAACGACGGCCGGGTCGACCCGCTCGGCCGGTTCTGGGTGGGCACCATGTCCACCACCGGCGAGCGGGGCACCAGCGCGCTCCACCGGGTCGACCCCGACGGGCGCAGCACGCTCCAGCTCGCCGGAGTGAGCATCTCCAACGGCCTGGACCACTCGCCGGACGGCCGGCTGGCCTACTACGCCGACACGCCGACCGGCGAGGTCGCCGTGCTCGACTGCGCCGACCCGCACCGCCCGCCGCGCCGGGTGGGCACGCTGGCCCGCTTCACGCACGGTGTGCCGGACGGACTCGCGGTCGACGCCGAGGGCTGCGTCTGGGTCGCGCTCTTCAACGGCTGGGCCGTGCACCGCTACCGGCCCGACGGCACGCTCGACGCCGTGGTGCCGCTGCCGGTGGCCAAGGTGACCAGCTGCGCCTTCGGCGGTCCGGGGCTCGACACGCTCTACATCACCACCGCCAGCCGGCTGCTGGACGCGACCGAGCTCGCCGGGCAGCCGCTGGCCGGGTCGCTCTTCGCCTGCCGGCCCGGCGTGACCGGCCTGCCGGCGCACGCCTTCGCGGGCCGAGGCCTGCCGGGGATGGAGTGTTGCGCCGTGTGAACGGCGTGTCGCCGCGGATGGCGATCCGGCGGGCGGCCTTGTCGTCCTGACGGCGGCTTACTAAATTTCCGAAAGAAATTAAGCCCCCCAGGCGCCAGGAGCACCCATCCCATGAGCACCCCCGTGACCACCTCGCGCGTCTCCGCGCGCACCGTGCGCAGACTCGCCCCGCCCCTGGTGGCCTTCGGCGAGTTCGTCGACGGCTACGACCTGCTGGTGATGAGCTGCGCCCTGGTCTTCCTCACCCCCGCCTTCGCGCTCACCGCCGCGGACAAGGGCGTGCTCGGCGCGGCCAGCTTCGTCGGCGCGGCCGTCGGCGCCCTGGTCTTCGGCGACCTGACGGACCGTTTCGGGCGCCGGGCGATCTTCGTGCTCAACCTGGTGCTCTTCGTGGTCTCCGCGCTGGCCTCCGCCTTCGTCACCAACGTCCCCGAACTGGTCGTCGCCCGCGTGCTGGTGGGCATCGGCGTCGGCATGGACCTCCCCACCAGCTCCGCGTTCCTGGCCGAGGTCGCCCCGCGCAGCCGCCGCGGCCGGATCTCCGGGACCCTGCCCAACGCGATGTGGCTGCTGGGCGCGATCACCTCGGCCGGGGTCGCGATCGGCCTCCAGGGCCACCCCGACGGCTGGCGCTGGCTCTTCGGCCTGGCGGCCGTGCCGGCCCTGCTGGTGCTGGCCGCCCGGCAGTTGCTGCCCGAGTCGCCGCGCTGGCTGCAGGCGCAGGGGCGTGAGGCCGAGGCGCAGGCCCTCTACGCGGATCTCGGCCTCACGCCCCCGGCCCGCACCGCCCCCGCCGAGCCGGCCGGCACGAGGGACAAGGCCGGGACCCCGCGCGGCTACCGCGCCCTGTTCGGCCGCCGCTACCGCACCCGCACCCTCGCCTTCGCGCTCTTCTTCGCCGCCAACGGCCTGGGCGGCGGCGTCAGCACCATCGCGGGCCCGCTCTTCCTGGCGGCGGCCGGCCTGAACAAGAGCCAGACCATGCAGTTCACCCTCTACGGCTTCCTGGTGGGCCTGACCGCCGTCCTGCTCGGCGCCCTGCTGATCGACCGGATCAACCGCCGCTGGTTCGGCGCGGCCACCGCGCTCGGCGCCCTCGCCTCCACCCAACTCCTCGCCTGGGGCGGCAAGGAGAACCACACCCTGGTCTTCACCTGCTGGCTCGCCTTCACCTTCTTCACCTGGATCGGCCCCGGCACGCTGGCCTGGGTCTGGTCCGCGGAGCTCTTCCCGACGGCGCTGCGCGGCGTCGGGGTCGGCTTCAGCCAGGCCGCGGGGCGCCTCGCCATCGCCGTCACCGCCGGCTTCGGCCCCACCGTGATCAGCGCCTGGAGCCTGCACGCGGTGGCCCTGTTCTCCGCCGCCTACCTGGTCTGCGCGCTGGTGCTGCTCGCCTTCCCGTTCTTCGCCACCACCGGTGCCGAGCTGGAGGAGACGGCCGCCGAGACACCGGCCGCCTCGCCGGCCGCGTCCACCCCCAGCACCACGGGTGCCGCCGAGCCGCTGACCGCGCTGCGCTCCTGACCGGCCGTCATCCCGGCCCCCGCTCCCCGCTCCCCGCTCCCCACCGCTCCGGTCCGTGAAGGAGGACCCCTGGTGTCACCCCGCACCCGCCCGGCACGGCTGCGCCCGCTCGCCCTGATCCTCGGCGTGCTCGCCCTCGCGCTGCCCGCCGCCCCCGCCGCCCAGGCCGCATCGGGCCCCAGCACGTACTACGTCGACTGCTCGGCCAGCACCGACGGCAGCGGCGCCCAGGCCGCCCCGTTCAACAGCCTGGCCGACGTCAACGCGCTGACCCTGCAGCCCGGCGACACCGTCCTGCTGAACCGCGGCACCACCTGCCTGGGCACCCTGGCCCCGCAGGGCTCCGGCACCGCCGCGGCCCCCGTCACCGTCGACGCCTACGGCACCGGGGCGCTGCCCGCGATCAACGCCAACGGCGCCGCCCAGGCCGTGCTGCTCTCCGGCGAGTCCTACCTGCAGGTCCGCGACCTGTCGCTGTCCGCCCCCGGCGACAACACCACGGCCCGGCGCGGCGTCTACGTCTACGCCGCCGACGCCGGCACGCTGCCCGGGATCGTGCTGCAGGGGCTGGACGTCCACGACGTGCGCGGCGCCCTGCCGTCGAGCACCAGGAGCGGGGCGGGCACCGGCAAGTACGCCGGCGCCTCCGGCGGCATCGTCGTCGAGGCCCAGGGCAGCACCACCCCGACCGCCTTCGCCGGGCTGCAGATCCTGGACAACCGGATCCACTCGGTGGACCGCCAGGGCATCTACACCTGGTCGAACTGGTGCCGCTCCAGCCGGCTGGCCGCCTTCTGGAACAGCCTGTGCAGCGCGCCGTGGGACCCGATGACCGGCCTGGTGGTGCGCGGCAACCTGCTCTGGGACATCGGCGGCGACGGCATCGCCCCGATGACCGGCCAGCAGACCCTGGTCGAGCACAACACCCTGCAGGGCTTCAACGTGCGCTCCGGCTCACCGAACGCCGGGATGTGGACGGCGAACACGGTCAACGCCGTCTTCCAGTACAACGACACCTCGGGCGGGCAGACCACCGCCGACGGGATGGCCTACGACGTGGACCACTCCACCGACGGCGTGGTCTTCCAGTACAACCTGTCGCACGACAACCAGGGCGGCTTCTTCCTGCTCTGCCCGTACAACACCCCCACCAGCGACTTCACCATCCGCTACAACATCTCCATCGACGACAGGGCCCGCGGTTTCCAGGTCTGCGACGGCGCCCTGACCAACGGCCGGATCTACGGCAACACGCTCTACCTGGCCGACGGCATCAGCCAGCAGATCGTCACCGAGAGCACCAGCGCGACTCTGGACGTGCACTTCACCGACAACGCGGTGGTCCGCCACGGCTCCACCGGCACCGTCGGATGGACCCTCGACGCCCCCGCCTGGATCAACGACCACAACCTCTTCTACGACGTCCCCGTCCCCGCCGGAGCCACCAACTCCACCACCGCGGCCCCGCTGTTCACCGGCCGCGAGCTGGTCGACGCCTACGGCTACCAGTACGGCGCGGGCTCGGCGGCGCCGGGCGCGGGCGTGAGCGTGGCTGGCAACGGCGGCCAGGACTACTTCGGCACCGCGCTGCCCGCCACCGGCCCCGTGCCCGTCGGCGCCTACACCGGCGCCCCGGCCTGTGCCCCGCCGCTCGCCGACACCTTCAACACCGACCCGGCGGGCAGCGCCCCCACCGGCTGGACGGTCACCGGTCCGGGCTCCGGCGCACTCGCCGGCGCCGATCCGGCCGGCGGCTACGGCGCCGCCCTGCTGCTGACCGCGGGCAGCAGCGCCACCAGCGTGGTGCGCTCGTTCACCGCGCCCGGCGGCGACGTGCGGATCGACACCCGGCTGCGCGCCGCCCAGACCACGGCGGCGGTCGGCTTCCACGTGCTGGACGCCGCCGGCAACCCGCTCGCCCAGTTCAGCCTGGCCGCCGACGGCAACGCCGCCTACACCGACGCGGGCAGCTGGACCGACGCCGCCTTCGCCTACCCCGCCGGGGTCTGGCTGCCGGTCTCGCTGGTGCTGCACCCCGCCGCGGGAACCTACGACATCACCGTCGCGGGCCGCTCCCTCGGCACCGCCCGCCTCACCCCGGGCGCCGGACCCGCCGCCCAGCTGCGCTACAACGTCCCGGCCGGCTCGGCCGCGGCCGGCTTCGCCGCCGACGACGCGTTCGTCCAGCCGCTCGCCTGCTGACCGGCGGCCGGTGCACCCGGCCTCCGGCCGTACACGTCCGTGCCCCACCCTTGCCGTGCGGCAAAGGGTGGGGCACGAAGGGGCCGGGGCCCGGCCGGCCCGGGTGCTCAGCCGCTCAGGTCGGGCACCCGCCCAGGTCAGGAAGGTGCTCAGGTCGGGCAGCCGACGTGCGCGAGGGCGCGCTTGAGCAGGGCGCCCTGCCCGTTCGGCATCTCCTGCAGCACCAGCGACGAGGCGGCCTCCTGGGGGCTGAACCAGACCAGGTCGAGCGCGTCCTGCCGCGGCCGGCAGTCACCGGCCACCGGGATCACGTAGGCGAGCGAGACCGCGTGCTGGCGCGGGTCGTGGAACTCGGTGATGCCCAGCGTCGGGAAGTACTCCGCGACGGTGAACGGCTGCAGCGAGGCCGGGATCCGGGGCAGCGCGACCGGGCCGAGGTCCTTCTCCAGGTGGCGCAGCAGCGCGTCGCGGATCCGCTCGTGGTGCAGCACGCGCCCGGAGACCAGGGTGCGGCTGACCGTCCCGTCCGGCCCGATCCGCAGCAGCAGCCCGATCTGGGTGACCTCACCGGTGTCGTCGACGCGCACCGGCACGGCCTCGACGTAGAGGATCGGTATCCGGGCCCGCGTCGTCTCAAGTTCCTCGGGAGCGAGCCAGCCTGGCGTGGTTTCCGTCGTTTCAGACATTCGCTGATCGTACGTTCCCCACCTGCCCCGTTGTCGACGCCCCGCCCGGCGGACCACCCCAGCACGACGCTCCCCCGCCCGGACCGGGCCCTGCGCAGGTCCGGCCGGAATCGAAATCACCGCCTTCGCCCCGGGCACGCCGGAACTCGCCCAGAACCTCCCGGCTTGAACGAACCGTTCGAACACCGGCAGGATCACCGGACATGGACGACACCTGGGAGATCATCAACTCCCTTGCCGCACGCCTCGATTCCCACTCGCCCCTGCCCGCCGGGGAGGAGCGGTGGGTGCTGCAGGCGCTCAAGCTGCAGGAGGAGTGCGGCGAGGTCGCCGAGGCCGTGATCGGCGCGCTCGCGGCCAACCCCCGCAAGGGGCAGAGCCACTCCTGGGACGACGTACGGAAGGAGGCCTGTGACGTGGCGGTGAGCGCGCTGGTGCTACTGAGCCGGATGGGCGGCGACCCGCGGTGGTTCTTCGAGGAGCATGTGCAGGGGCTCCGCCGCCGGGACCTGGAGGCGGGGTGAGCCGCCCCGGCCGGGCGGGCCGTCAGCAGCCGTCGGTGCCCGCGATCAGCGCGCCCGGGTGGTCGGGCACCCAACCGGCGGGCTCGCCCGTGCTCCGCAGCAACTGCTCGCCCCAGCGGTCCAGGTAGCCCGGCACCGCGTCCGGAGCCTCGTCCAGCAGGCAGGTCAGGGTGGCCGTGGTGAGGTCGGCGATGGCGAGGAGCAGCGCGCAGGTGTCGTCGAGCAGGTGGTCGTCGCGGACGAAGCCGTCGTAGCGGCTGGTGAAGCGGTCGCTCGGGCGGCGCTGGGTACGGCCCGACGGGCCGGGGGTGACCACCCGGGCCGCGTCCGCCGCTGCCTCGACGGCCAGCCACACCAGGGCGAGGGCGGCCGGCTCGGGCGGGCGGGCGTCCCCGTCGGCGCGGGCCGTCTGCCGGGCCGCGGCCGAGGCCTCGCCCAGCCTCGCCTTGGCGGCGGCGGTGTTCCCCTGATGGAGGGCGACGACCAGGCCGGCCGACCGGCGGGCCATGGCGTCGAGCACCGCGAGCAGGCACTCGCGCGGCCCGGCCCCGCCGACGCTGGGGCCGGCCAGCCAGCTCTCCAGCAGATCGAGCACCCGGGCCGCCCGTGCGGGTCGCACCGGGCCGGTGGTGCCGGGCAGCGGTTCGCCGGCGGCGATCCGCAGCACACCGACGGCGACCAGCCTGATCTCGGGACCATCCGGCCAGACCGGCGAGCATCGTCCGGGCATGACGACCCCCTCCCTCTTCTCCACCAGCCCCCTGCCACCGCGCGCCCGCGGGACGCGGCGGACACCGGCCGTTCGTCACGTATACGAAGCCTCTGCACAGTACACGCGGGGTGCCGCTCCCGTCACCACCCGCGATCGGAATCGGCCCGCTCGGGCAACCCGCCGCCGGACTGCGTCAGGTGGCCACCTCGCGCAGCCGCTCGGCCGCCGCCTCGGGCGTGACGTCGTTGACGAACGCGTCCATCCCCGACTCCACCCCGGCCAGGTGTTTGAGCTTGTCGGCCGTTCTGCGGGTGGTGAACAGTTCCAGGTGCAGCGCGAGTTCACTCCCCCCGGTGACGGGGGCCTGGTGCCAGCCGGCGATGTAGGGCGTCGGGTCCGCCGGGGCGGGCCGCCCGGGCCCGGTGAACAGCCGGTCGAAGCGGCGCAGCAACTCCAGGTAGAGCGCGGGGAACTCGGCGCGCTCCGGCTCGGTCAGCGCGGTCAGGTCGGGCACCCGGCGGTGCGGGTAGAGGTGGACCTCGTAGGGCCAGCGCGCGGCGAAGGGGACGAAGGCCGTCCAGTGCTCCCCGGCCAGCACCACCCGGACCTTGTCGGCGCACTCGGCGTCCAGCAGGTCCTCGAAGAGGTTGCGGCCGGTGGCGGCGCGGTGCCGGTCGGCCTGCTCGATCATCCGGGCGGTGCGCGGCGCGGTGAAGGGGAAGGCGTAGATCTGGCCGTGCGGGTGGGCGAGGGTGACGCCGATCTCGGCGCCGCGGTTCTCGAAGCAGTACACCTGTTCGACGCCGGGCAGCGCCATCAGCGCGCCGGTGCGGTCGGTCCAGGCGTCCAGCACGAGGCGGGCCCGGTCGGGGGTGAGGTCGGCGAAGCAGGAGCCGTGCGCGGCGGTGAAGCAGACCACCTCGCAGCGGCCCACGCCCGGGTGCTCCGTGCGCAGCCCGTCGGCGGGGCCGGCGAGGAGCCCGTCGTGCGGCCCCGCGGCGGTCATGGCCAGCGAGGGGAAACGGTTCTCGAAGACCGCCACCTGGTAGTCGTCGGCCGGGATCTCGCTGCGCCGCCCGTCGCCCGAGGGGCACAGCGGGCACTCGTCGGCGGGCGGGTGGTAGGTCCGCGACTGGCGGTGGGCCGCGATGGTCACCCAGGCCCCGGTGGCCGGGTCGCGGCGGACGGTGGACAGGTTCGCGACGGGGGCGAGCGGGCGCGGGTCGGTGATGTTCCGCGCGGCGGACGACCCGTCCCGGTCGAAGTAGATCAGCTCGCGGCCGTCCGCCAGGGCGGCGATCGTCTTGGTCACGGCGTTCCTCTCGGCCTTGCGTCGGGGGGCGGACAGAATCGGTTGCGGTGACCACGGCGGGTGCGAGCCCGCGGGTGCGGGCCAGCGAGCGCGAGCCCGCGGGTGCGAGCCGGCGAGTGCGAGCCCGCGGGTGCCGGCCCGCGGGTGCCGGCCGCCGGATCCCTCGGCGGCCGGTTCAGCCGGTCACGGTCAGCCGGTAGGTCGCGTCGGCGGTGGCGTCGACGGTCAGACACGGGTTGCCCGTCGGGGACGCGGCCGGGACGGTGCGCACCGCCGCGCCCGTGTGGTCGGTGACGGTCGGCCGCGGTGTGCCGGGCGCGAGCAGCAGGGTCAGGCGCTGGGCCCGGGTGGTGCGGACGGTGGCCGCGGCGAGGCGCCCGCCTGCCCAGCGGAGGTCGACGGTGCTGCCGCCGCGGGCGCGCAGGCCCTGGACGCGGCCCTGCGGCCAGGCCCGGGGCAGGGCGGGCAGCAGGCGCAGCACGCCGTTGTGGCTCTGCAGCAGCATCTCGGCGACCGCGGCGGTCAGGCCGAGGTTGCCGTCGATCTGGAAGAGGTCGGGCGGGTGCAGGCCGAAGAGGTTGGGGGCGGTGTACTCGGCCGCCAGCCGGCGGACGGCGCGGTGGGCCAGTTCGCCGTCACCGAGGCGGGCGGCCAGCGCGGCGGCCCAGGCCGTGCTCCAGCCGGTGCTCCCGCCGCCGTGGACACTCCCCAGCCGGCGCTCCAGGGCGAGCCGGGCCGACCGGGCAGCGGACGGGTCGGTGAGCGGGTCGATCGCGCTGCCGGGGTAGAGGCCGTAGAGGTGGGAGAAGTGGCGGTGCCCCGGGTCCTCCTCGGGCAGGTCGGCCCACCACTCCAGCAGCCGCCCGTCCGGGCCGGTCGCGGGCGGGCGCAGCCGGGCCCTGGCCGCGTCCAGGCGACCGGCCAGGTCGTGGTCGGTGGCGAGCAGGCGGGCGGCGGCGGCCGTGGTGGCGAGGAGTTCGGCGGTGAGCCAGTGGTCCATGGCGGCCCCGGCCGAGACGGCGGCCAGCCCGCCGCCGGCATGCGTGCCCTCCGGCAGGCGGAAGTGGTGCTCGGGGGAGGTCGAGGGGCAGGTGACCAGGTGGCCTTCCCCGTCCTCGGTGAGGAAGTCCAGCAGGAAGCGGGCGGCGCCGCGCATCAGCGGGTAGGCCCGCTCGGCGAGGAACCGCCGGTCGCCGCCGAACTGGTAGTGCTCCCAGAGGTGGGCGCAGAGCCAGGCGGCGGCCATCGGCCAGTTCGCCCAGGACGGCGAGCCGCAGACCGGGTTGGTCGCGCGCCACAGGTCGGTGTTGTGGTGCACGGTCCAGCCGTCGGCGCCGTAGTAAGTGTCGGCGGTGCGGGCGCCCGGCTCGGCGAGGTCGGCGATCAGGTCGAACAGCGGCTGGTGGCAGGTGGGCAGGCCGGTGGTCTCGGCGGGCCAGTAGGCCATCTGGAGGTTGATGTTGGTGGTCCAGTTGGCGTTCCAGGGCGGGGCGACCTCGGTGTTCCAGATCCCCTGCAGGTTCGCGGGCTGGCCACCGGGCCGCGAGGAGGCGATCAACAGGTAGCGGCCGTAGGCGAACTGAAGCTGCGTCAGACCGACGTCATCGCCGCCCGCCCGGACGGCGGCGAGCCGCTCGTCGGTGGGCAGGTCGTCGGTGGGCAGGTCGTCGGTGGGCAGGTCGTCGGCGGGGTCGCCCAGGGTGAGCGTCATCGCGCGGAACAGCCGCCGGTGGTCGGCGATGTGCGCCTCGCGCAGCCGCTCGTAGGGGTGATCGACGGCCGCGGCCAGCCGCGCCAGGACGTCCTGGTACGGGCCGTCGTCCGGGCCCACGGGGGTCGCGTCGGGCCCGCGGTAGCCGGTGGCGACGGCGACCAGCAGCACCGCCCCGTCCGCACCACTGACCGTCAACTCATCGCCTGAGAAATCGACTTGACCGCCGATGGCCAGGACCCGCAGCCCAGCGGCGAATCCCGTGCCCGCGTCGTCGCGGTAGTGTGCCGGGTCGTCCGCACCGAAGGCCACGTGCGCGGGCGCCCGGCCGGTCACGGCAAGGAGGTCCGGGGTCTCACCGCCGTACCAGCGGGCGCCGGGGTGCGGGGTGGTGAGGCGGGCGGTGAGGCCGAGCGTGCCGGGCCGCGAGGAGGTGATCCTGGTGACGAACAGGCCGGTCCGGGCGCAGACGAAGGACTCCCGCAGCACGTCGGCCCCGTCGACGCGGTAGGAGACGCGGTGGACGGCGGTGTCCAGATCCAGGGCGCGAACGTGATCCTCAACGACCTGTCCTGAGCGGCCGAAGGCCAGCCGCAGCGTGGCCAGCGGCTGGAAGGCCTCCGTGAACGGGCCCTGCATCCGCTCGGCGAGCCGGTCCGCCTTCGCGTAGTCGCGCTCCACCAGGACGGCCGTGCGCAGCGCCGCCAACTGGTCGGCCGCGCCCGCCCGGTCGCGCGGCCCTGGGCCGCCGGACCACAGTGTGTCGGCGTTGAGGTGCACGGTCTCCGCCGCGCCGCCGCCGTACAGCAGCGCGCCGAGCCGCCCGTCGCCCAGCGGCAGCGCCTCCAGGAAGGAGCGGGCCGGGCCGCGGTACCACAGGCGCTGCTGCCGATGAGCCGGGTCGAGGGTCATAGGGGCTTTCCTGTCGGGGAGTTCGGGTCGCCGGGCAGCCGCTCAGACCCCGGGGCACGGCCCGGTGCTGTCCCGCACGATGAGCTCGGGCCGCAGCAGCTGCACCGAGTTGGACGGCGTCCCGGTCTTGGTGATGGCCCGCAGCAGCAGCTCGGTCGCCTGCCGGGCCATCCCCCGCTTGGGGATGGACACGGTGGTCAGCGAGGGCCTGGTCAGCTGCACCTCGGCGTTGTCGTCGTGCCCCACCACCGAGAGGTTGCCCGGGACCGAGCGCCCGGCGTCGCGG
The DNA here is from genome assembly GCF_036226465.1 of Kitasatospora sp. NBC_01250. Lineage (NCBI taxonomy): Bacteria > Bacillati > Actinomycetota > Actinomycetes > Kitasatosporales > Streptomycetaceae > Kitasatospora > Kitasatospora sp. NBC_01250. Next base: position 949,629 of record NZ_CP108476.1, read on the forward strand.
GCGGCCTCCAGGGCGCCGAGGGCGAGCACGTCGTGGGTGGCGAAGAGCGCGGTGACGCCCGGGTCGGCGGCGAGGGCGGCGCGCGCGGCGGCGAAACCGCCGGCCGGGGTGGGTTCGGGGGCGAGGTGCACGGCGCTGTCGGGGACGGTGAGGCCGTCGGCCGCGAAGGCGCGCCGGAAGCCGGCGACCCGCACGGTGTGCGCGGGGCTGGCCAGCACGGCGACCCGCTGGTGGCCGAGTTCGCGCAGGTGGCGCCCGGCCAGGTAGCCGGCCCGCTCGTAGTCGATGGTGACGACCGGGAACTGGTCGGGCGCCTCGGTCTCCCAGGCGCAGAGCACCACCGGGAACCGGGCGTCGGCCAGCAGCGGCAGGTGGTCGATCAGGTCCTGGTCGCCGGCGATCAGCAGCGCGTCCACCGAGCGGCTGGTCAGCCCGGCCAGGTAGCGCCGGGCCCGCTCGCCGTCGAGGCGGGTGGTGGCCAGCAGCAGGTGGTAGCCGGCCGCCTCCAGCACGTCCTCGACCTCCTCGACCAGCTCGGCGTAGAAGGAGCCGGCCAGGGTGGGGACGAACAGGCCCACCGTCATGGTGCTGCCGGTGGCCAGCGAGCGGGCCACCAGGTTCGGGGTGTAGCCCAGTTCGTCGATCGCCGCCCGCACCCGGGCCGCGGTCGTCGGGCGCACCGCGACCCGTCCGGTGATCACGTTGGAGACGGTCTGCTTCGTGACCCCCGCGCGCTCGGCCACGTCCTGCATCGTCACCATCGATGATCCCTCGCATTTGACCGGTTAAGCAAAGACGCTCGCAAGGTAGCCCCAGCGGTCGGCCACGTCAAGCAAGCTCCTGCGCCCCGCTCTGGTCTCCCCAGCGGCCACGTGCGCCTCGATCGTCACGTGTTCGGTTGCTGCGCACTTTTTTGCAACCTCCCTCTTGTTTTATCGGTCAAATGCGCACTACGTTTCCGACCCAGTCGGCGACTCCGCGGGACGGGGCCCGCCGGCGGCGGCTCTGCGCGAGTCTCGCGCCTCGGAGAGGACACACTGATGGGCAGAACGACGATGCCGGCCACCCGGGTGGCCGGTGCGGCCGTGGCGACCGCGCTGGTACTGGGGCTGACGGCCTGCGGCAGTGGCTCGGGCGGCGCAGCGGGCGGCGGCAGCGGGGGCGGCTTCACCTACTGGTCGATGTGGCGCTCCGACGAGCCGCAGGCGCAGGTGCTGAAGAGCGCGATCGCCGACTTCACCGCGTCCACCGGCATCAAGGTCACCGTCAACTGGACCGGTCGCGACATCGCCAAGAAGATCGGCCCGGCGATCGCCGCCAACCAGGCGCCCGACCTGTGGGACGAGTCCAACGACGTGGTCTACGGCTCGGTGGCCGCCGCCGGCCAGGCCCTGGACCTCTCCCCCGTGCTGGCCATGCAGATCCCGGGCGAGAGCGTGCCGGTCTCCGAGGTGGTCCCGGCGAAGTTCCTCGACGTGCTGCCCAAGGACCCGGCCGGCCAGAACCGCTACCTGATCCCGTACGACGTCGCCACCACCGGCATGTTCTACAACGCCGCCGACCCGGACATCGCCGCGGCCATGCCGAGCCCGCCCACCGACTGGACCGGGCTGCTCGGCGTCTGCGACGCGCTCAAGGCCAAGGGCAAGTCCTGCGTCGCCACCGAGGGCGAGGACCCGTGGACCAATGAGCTGTACTTCGACTACCTGCTGAACGCCGCCGGCGTCGACTTCGGCAAACTGTCGGCCGACAAGTCCGGCGCGAGCTGGAACGACCCGGCCGTGCTCACGGCGGCGCAGGACGTGGCGCGGCTGGTCAAGGGCGGCTACCTGATCTCCGGCTACGACGCCACCAAGTACCCGGCGCAGGAGACCAACTGGGCGAGCGGCAAGGCCGCCTTCTACATGGACGGCAGCTACGTCACCGGCGAGGTCGCCAAACAGATCCCGCCCACCTGGAAGTTCGGCTCGATGCTGCCGCCCGGCGCCAAGAGCCCGGACGTCTCGCTGTTCGGCTTCTCGATCCCCAAGCGGGCCAAGAACGCCACCGCCGCCGAGAAGTTCATCGCGTTCTTCCTGCAGAAGAAGGAGCTGTCGGGCATGGCGACCACCGCGCTCAACCTCACCCCGCGCGCCGACATCCCGGCCCCCGCGGCCCTCGCCGACGCGCAGCAGCAGCTGAGCGGGCCCAGCGTGCGCCTGGCCTTCGACGGCGTGGCCGGCGACTGGTCGCCCAAGGTCCTCGACCAGAACTACCTGGACCTGTGGCACGGCAGCATCAGCGCCGAGCAGTTCGTGGCCAAGTGCCGCTCCGCCCAGGCCACGTACTGGCAGACGCAGGGCTGAGCCGGTGACGACCACGATCCAGCACCCGCCCCGGGCCCCGGGCGCCGGCACCCAGGCCCGCCGCCCGCGGCGCCGCGGCCTCGGCCCCCACGAGCGCCAACAGCGCCGGATGTTCTGGCCGTTCACCGCCCCCGCACTGATCGCCTACGCGGTGCTCTTCCTCGCCCCGGTCGGCTACGCGGTATGGACCAGCCTCTACAAGTGGGACGGCATGGGCGCCATGCAGTGGCGCGGCCTGAAGAACTACCAAGTGCTCTTCCAGGACCCGGTGTTCCGCACCTCCCTGGTGAACACGCTGGAGCTGATGTTCGTCGGCGGGGCGATCACCTTCCTGATCAGCTTCGTGCTGACCCTGGTGCTGCGGGAGATGAAGGCCCGGCTCTTCGCCCGCTCCGTCCTCTTCTTCCCCTCGCTGGTCAACGGCATGGTCTTCGGCATCGCGGCCGGCTTCCTCTTCTCGCCCACCGGCCCGGTCAACCAGGCGCTGCACCTGCTCGGGGTGACCACGCCGCCCAAGTGGCTCTCGACCGCCGACCTGTTCCCGATGGTGCTGGGCACCGTGATCTGGACGGCCACCGGCTACTACACCTCGATCATCATGGCGGCGGTCGACCAGATCCCCGACTACCTCTACGAGGCCGCCGAACTCGACGGCGCGAGTGCCTTCCAGCGCTTCCGCCATGTGACCCTGCCCTGCGCGTGGGACGTGATCTCGGTCTGCGCCGTGCTGTGGACGGTCAGCTCGGTGAAGATCTTCGAGCTGATCCTGCTCTTCGGCGGCAGCACCAACTCACTCCCACCGGTCGACAGTTGGAACACCGCCCTGTACGTGTACGCGGAGGCCTTCCCGCGCGCCACGGTGCCGCGGCTGGGCATGGCGACGGCCGCCGCGGTGGTCACCCTGCTGATGGTCACGCTGGTGACCGTGGTGCTGCGCCGAGTTCTGCGCCGCGACCCCATCGAGTACTGAGCCGATCACCACCCACCCCGACGAAAGGCCACCCCGTGCCAAGCAGACGCGGATCAGCGGCGGTACGCATCGGCACGGCGGTCGTGTGGGCCGTCGTCGCCGCCAACCTGCTGCTGCTCCTGTGGATCTTCCTGACCTCGCTGCGCAGCGGCCCCGACATCCTCAAGCACAACTTCGGTCTGCCGACCCTCCCGCGGTTCGGCAACTACGGCACCGCGCTGGGCCAGGGCGGCTTCGCCCGGGCCGCGCTCAACAGCGTGCTCACCGCCGCCGGCTCCTCGCTGGTGGCCATCGCGCTGGCCGCGCCCTGCGCCTACGCGCTGGCCCGGCGCCGCTCGCGGACCTCCTCCGCGCTGACCATGACCTTCGCGCTGGGGCTCGGCGTGCCCGGCCAGGTGCTGGTGGTGCCGCTCTTCGTCGGCCTGGCCAAGGTCGACCTGACCGACAGCGACCTCGGCCTCGCCCTGGTCTACGTGGGCCTCGCCATGCCCTTCACGGTCTTCCTGCTCACCGGCTTCTTCTCCTCGATCCCCGGGGTGCTGGAGGAGGCGGCCGTACTGGACGGCGCCGGGCCGCTGCGCACCTTCCTGCAGGTGGTCCTCCCAGTGGCCCGGGGCGGGCTGATCACCGCGTTCCTGCTGCAGTTCATCACCGGCTGGAACGAGACCCTCTTCGCCATCGTGCTGACGAGCAGCCAGAGCAAGGTCACCCTCCCGGTGGCGCTCGCCTCGTTCGTCGCCGCACAGCAGTTCAACGGCCTGGACTACGGCACCATGTTCGCCGGGGTCTGCATCATCCTCGCCCCGATGATCGCGCTCTTCTCCTGGATGGGGACGCGGATCATCCAGGGCATGACGACAGGAATCGGCAAGTGACCTCCTCCCTGCACACCGGCCTGCTGCGGATCGAGGGGACGGCCGACCCGGTCGCCGGCCTGCTGCCGATCCTGCACGGCCTGTCCCCCTCCACCGCCGGCGGCGCCGGAGTGGACGAGGAGATGCGCCGCAACCTCGCCTACGGCGCACCGTCCTCGCTGCTGCCCTACACCCGCCAGGGCGACTACGACCGGGTCCGCGCCGAGCGCGAACTGCCGTGCGTGGTCCTGGCGAACGAGATCCTCACCGCGACCTTCCTGCCCTCGCTGGGCGGCCGGCTCTGGTCGCTGGTGCACCGGCCGAGCGGTCGCGAACTGCTGCACCGCAACCCGGTCCTGCAGCCCGCCAACCTCGCACTGCGCGACGCCTGGCTGGCCGGCGGGGTGGAGTGGAACCTCGGCATGACCGGGCACTGGCCGCTGACCTGCGAGCCGCTGCACGCCGTGCGGCTGAACGCGCCGGACGGCACCCCGGTCCTGCGGATGTACGCCTTCGAGCGGCTGCGGCGCATCGTGCTGCGGATGGACGCCTGGCTGCCGAGCGGATCGCCGGTGCTGCTCGTCCACGTCCGGCTGCACAATCCCTCGCCGCAGCCGACCCCGGTCTACTGGTGGTCCAACATCGCCGTCCCCGAGGACGCGGACACCCGCGTGCTGGGCCCGGCCGGGCACGCCTTCCACTGCGACTACGTCAGCGACCTGACCCGGGTGCCCTTCCCCCAGCTGGACGGCGCCGACCGCAGCTACCCGGGCCGGGTCGCCCGCGCCGCCGACTACTTCCTCGACATCCCGGACGGCGAGCGCCGCTGGATCGCCGCCCTGGACCGGGACGGCACCGGACTCGTGCAGACCTCCACCGACCGGCTGCGCGGTCGCAAGCTGTTCTGCTGGGGCACCGCCACCGGCGGCCGGCACTGGCAGGAGTGGCTCTCCGGGCCGGGCACCGGTTACCTGGAGATCCAGGCCGGCCTGGCCCGCACCCAGCTGGAACACCTGCCGCTGCCCGCCGGGGAGACCTGGTCGTGGACCGAGGCGTACGGCAGGCTCGAAGCCGATCCGGCCGCCGTGCACGGCAGTTGGGAGCAGGCACGGGCAGCGGCCGGCACGGCACTGGACCGCCTCGTGCCGCCGTCCGCGCTGGCGGAGGCGCTGACCGCGGCGGACGGCTTCGGCGAGCCCGTGGAACAGCTGTCCGACGGCTCGGGCTGGGCGGCCCTGGAGACCGAAGCGGGCGAGCTGCCCGCCTCCCGGCAGCTGCCCTTCGGTGCGCCCGGCGCCGAGCAGCAGCCCTGGCGCCGACTGCTCGCCACCGGGACCCTGCCGGTCAGCGACCCGCCCGCCGCCCCCGTCACCGGAGCCCACTGGCGCCGCCGCCTTGAGGACCACGCGCCGGACTGGCACGCCCTCTACCACCTCGGCCTGCTGCGCCTGGCCGACGGCGAAGCCGACGCCGCCCGGCAGGCATTCAAGCGCTCACTGGGCGAACGGCGGACCTGCTGGGCACTGCGCGCGCTGGCGCAGCTGGCCCCCGACCCGCAGGAGGCCGCCGACCTGATGGCCGAGGCCCACCAACTGCGGCCCGGCTTGCGGGAGCTGACCATCGAGGTGCTCGACACGCTGCTCGCGGCCGACCGCGTGCGAACGGCCCTCGCCCTCATCGAGGCACTGCCCGCCGCCACCCGCGCGCACGGCCGGATCCGGCTGGCCGAGGCCACCGCCGCCCACGCCGCCGGTGACGACGACCGGGTGCGCCGGCTGCTGGCCGAGGGCATCCGGGTGGACAACATGCGCGAGGGCGAGGTGTCCCTGGACACCCTGTGGCTCGCCGTCCACCCCGGCGAACCGGTACCGCCGCAGTACGACTTCCGCATGTCGGCGGGCTGATCCCGCACCGGACCGCACCACCCTGGGGGGAAGAGCTGGTCGGGACCCCCGTCCCGACCCGACCGGCGTCGGCCTGCGACGCCGGTACACCCGGGGCCCGCCCCCACGGCGGCCCCGAGAAGACAAGGAGTCACTGTGTCAGCTCCTCGAAGTCCCCGAAGCGCCCGAAGTCCTCGAAGTGCCCGAAGCTCCCGAAGTGCCCGAAGCTCGCGAAGTGCCCGAGGTTCGGGACGCCGCAGGCTGCTCGGCGCGGTCACGGCCCTGGCGCTGTCGCTGGCCGGCGGCAACCTGCTGGGCGCCGCGCAGGCCTCGGCCGCACCCCACGCGGCCACCTACACGATCACCATCGGCTCGACGGGCAGCTACGGCTACGCCGACGACACCCCGGCCAGCCCGTACCTCGACAAGGACGGCACCTTCTACTTCCAGGAGTCCCACTCGCTCTACGGCGCCACCGACCCGCGCCAGTGGAGCTTCTACACCGGCAGCGACTTCGCCGGTGCCACCCTCGACACCTCGCTGAGCAACGCCGTCGACCCCGCCAACTCCAAGGACAGCAACGGCGACACCACCTGGCGCTGCAACACGAGCGTCACCGGAGTCAACTCCACCGCCGCGCCCGCTGGTTCGGGCTACTCCCAGCCCAACTACTGCGACCTGGTGGGCGTCTGGGTCGACCCGGACACCGGCGACTGGTACGGGCTGGTGCACAACGAGTTCACCCCCCAGCCGTTCGGCGACGGCCTGCACTACGACGCCATCGACTACGCGGTCTCCCACGACCAGGGCCACACCTGGACCATCTCCGGCCACGCCATCACCTCCCCGTACAGCACCACGCGCGGCGACAACTCGGCGTTCCCGAACCAGACCTACGACTACGGCGACGGCGACCCGCGCCTGTTCGTCGACACCGCCTCCGGCTACTTCTACGTCTACTACGGCTCGCGGATCATCCCCAAGGCCGGCGCCGGCGGCAGCAACGGCGGCCTGGCGCACGTCGCCCGCGCCCCGATCTCCAGCAAGATGGCGCCCGGCAGCTGGCAGAAGTGGTACGACGGCGCGTGGACCCAGCCCGGCGTGGGCGGCCTGGAGAGCAACATGGTCCCCGCCACCGCCGCCGCACCGAGCGGGTACACGCCGGTCGGCCAGGACTACAACCCCGCCAACACCGGGAACGTCGACCAGCAGGTGGCGGCCGGGGTGCTGCCGGCCAAGTCGCCCCTGTTCATCATGAACATCGCCTACGACGCCTACCTCGGCCTCTACATCGGCGAGCCCGAGGTGGTCTCCGGCACCGCTCCCCAGCAGTTCTACGTCACCGACAACCTGGCCACCCAGCAGTGGCACCTGGCCGGCGACTCGGGCAGCTACCAGTCCGGCTCCTGGTACCGCTGGTTCCTCGACAGCGCCAACCTCACCAGCTCCACCCTCATCGGCAAGTCGTTCCGCTCCTACTGCGCGATCTCCTGCGCCAGTTCGGACGGTGAGTACGCCAACGTGACGGTCGACTCCTCCGCCCCCGCCGCCGCGCCCTTCGACCCGGCCAGGACCTACCGGATCGCCAGCGGAGAGGGCCGGGTCCTGACCCAGGCCGCGAACGGCTCCGCCACCACCTCCGCAGCCGCCGCCACCGGCTCGGCCCGGGAGGGCTGGTCCTTCGCGAGCGACGGGGACGGCTCCTACCGGATCACCAACGCCGCCACCGGCGGACTGCTCGGCGTCGACTCCGGCACGACCGCCGACCGTGCCTGGGGCACCAGCCCCACCGTCACCCCCGCCGGCACCGGCGGCCCCACCGTCGGCCAGCAGTGGTTCGTCCTGCCCGACACCTCCGCCACCGGGGCGGCCGACGGCAACTACCGCCTGGTCAACCGCTACAGCGGCCTGGTGCTCGGCCTGACCTCGACCGGCGGCGGCCACGCCGAGACCACCGCACCCCGCTCCTGGAGCGACACCACGGGCAGCCCCGTCGGCGGCGGTCGCACCGCGGCGCAGCAGACCCTTACCATGACCCCGGTCGGCACGGTCACCGGCAGCCTCAACGGCGCCCACACCCTGGCCGCCGCCGGCAAGGCCCTGGACGACCCCGGCCACAGCACCACCGCGGGCACCCGACTGATCACCTGGACCCCCAACGGAGGCGCCAACCAGAGCTGGCAGTTCACCCAGCAGCCCGACGGCTCCTACCAGCTCGTCAACACCCAGTCCGGCCTCTGCGCCGACGACCGGAGCAGCGCCACCACCCCCGGCACCCCGGTGATCCAGTGGCCCTGCACCGGCGCCGCCAACCAGCACTGGACGGCCGCCAGGCTGGCCGACGGCCGCTACACCCTCACCAACACCCACAGCGGCCTGCTGCTCACCACGGCGACGGCCTCGGACGGTTCGCCGGTGACCCAGCAGCCCGCCACCGGCTCGGCGCTCCAGCAGTGGACGATCGGTTAGCAGGCTGACCCACCCGCTCACGGACGCTCAGGCCCGCGCGTGCGGGCCGGGGCGTCCGTCGGTGGCCGGACCGGCCCGCCCCGCCTCGACGGGTCAGGCCGGTGTGCCGGGCGGCGGCCCACCCGTGCCGCGGCGGGAGGCCAGCGCCTTGCGGAGCACCTTGGCGGCCACCGCCGGGTGGAAGAGGGTGGTGGGCGGGGCGACCATGTTGATCACCCTGGCGAAGCGGGTCCAGACCGCCGGGTCGTGGGTGGCGACGGCGAAGAGCCAGGTGTTGTACCAGTGGGCGAAGCGGGCGGGCAGGGGATGACGGCCGGTGTCCCACATGAGGTCGGAGTTGCCGGAGAGGGTCCAGGGGGCGAGCACGATCCGGGCCACGCCGCGTTGGAAGGCGCGGCCGAGCGTGGCGAGGCCGTCGGGGCGGGTGCGGCGGGCGCGGAGCATGCGGTGGAGCAGGTCGGCCTCCAGCGCGGCCACGGTGAGGCCCTGGCCGTAGACCGGGTTGAACACGCAGACCGAGTCGCCCAGGGCCAGCAGCCGCGCCGGCCAGCTGCGGCAGGCGTGGAAGGGGCGCCAGCGGCTGTTGACGTTGGTGTAGCGGTGGACCGGGCCGGCCTCGGCGCGCCGGGTGAGCTGCTCGGCGAGGTGCGGGTTGCGCAGTTGGCGGGCGAAGTCGAGGTAGCCGCCGTCGTCGGTGGGCGGCACGAGGTCGCCGTAGCCGAAGAGCGAGCAGGTCCACCGGTCGTACTCGACGGCCATCAGGACGCCGCCGCGCGCGACCTCGGGCGCGAAGGTCATCTGGTAGGCGACCTGGTGCTCCGGCGGGTTCGCGGTGTCCCGCTCGAAGGTGGAGGAGGTGTAGGTGATCCGGCCCTTGACGACGCGCTCCGGCGGCACCTCGACCCCGGCCTCGCGCAGCCACCGGTCCAGCGGGCTGGAGCGGCCACCCGCGTCGACCACCAGGTCGGCCGTCAACTCCCGGGCCTGCTCGTCCTCCCCGGTGCGGTACCGCACGCCGGTGACGGCTCCGGTCGGGGCGAAGACCAGCCCCTCGCAGCGGGTGCCCGCGTGCTGGGTCACGTTGGGCAGTGCCAGGACCCGGCGGCGCAGGCGGCGTTCCAGCTCGCCGCGGGTGAACGTCTGGATCCGCACGCCGGTGCGGCAGCGCGGCGCGTATCCGGTGGGCAGCAGGAAGCTGATCGCCTCGCCGTAGTCGAAGACCGGCGCTCCCGCCTCGTGCAACTCCGCGCGCAGGCCCGGGAAGTACCGCTCCAGGACTTCGGCGCCCTTGGCGAGCATCGCATGGGCGTGGTGGCCCTGCGGGGTGTGCGGGTGCACCCCGGTGTCGCTGGTCACCTCGTCCCGCTCCAGCAGCACGACCTCGCGGAAGTGGTCGGCCAGGACCCGGGCGGTGACCAGGCCCGCGTACCCGGCACCGATGACGACAGCGGTCTGCCAGGGCGCGGGCCCGGAGGTCGGGCGGGGTCGGAGTCGCAAGAGAAGTCCTCCACGGACACGGTGACGCTCGGTCAGTTGGCCGTCCCTATGATCGCCGCGATCCTCCGCCCGGTCCAGGGAGCGCACGAGGCACGCGCCGGGCAGGCGGCGGAAGGCCCCTGGCCGTACCGGTGCGGCACCACCCCGGGTGACGTGCGCCTCAGGTCAGGCTCACCGCTGCCTGGTCCGCCGCCTCGCGGGGTGCCCGCTCGCGGCGTGGCAGCAGCAGGGGGGTGGCCAGCAGGAGGACGCCGGCGAGGGCGATCGCGGTGCGGGGGCTGGTGGCGGCGGCGAGCAGGCCCCACAGGGCGGTCATCGCCGCGATGCTGGCGCTGCTGCCGATCGACCACGCGGTCAGGGTGCGGGCGACGAGCTCGGAGTCGGTGTTCTCGAGCCGGTAGGTGGACAGCAGCGGGCCGAACAGGCCGCAGCAGGTCACCAGGCCGAGCTGGACGCCGATGACGAGCAGGATCCCGGGGAGACCGGGCTGCACGAACGCCAGGCCGACAGGCCAGCACGCGCGCACCACCCCGCTGGCGAGCAGCATCCGGCGCTGCCCGAACCGCGCCGCGAGCGGGCGCGCGAGGCGTGAACCGATCAGTCCGCCGATGCACGGGGCCGCGAAGGCGAGAGCGTACTGCCAGGGGGCGAAGCCGAGGTGGCCCAGCATGAGGACGGCCATGAGCGGGTCGGCGGCCATGATCAGGCCGTTGACCACGATCGAGTTGACGAAGAGCGGGCGCAGCACGGGGTGGCGCAGGATGTGGCGCCAGCCTTCGAGCAGGTCGCCCGCGCGCAGCCGCGGGGCGGCGCTCCGGGCGGGCTGCGGTTCCGTGCCGCCGATGGCGCGGATGCCCAGCGCCGAGAGCAGATAGCTGACCGCGTCGGCCAGCACGGTGGTCACCGGGCCGAAGAGCGCGATCGCGGCGCCGCCCAGCGGCGGTCCGATCATGGTCGCGCTCCAGGTGGTGGACTCGAAGCGGCCGTTGGCGACGAGCAGGTCCTGCGGTGGGACGAGCGACTTCAGGTAGGCGCCGCTGGCCGCTTTGAAGGCGATGTCGGCCGCGGCGGTGGCGACCGAGACGAGGAGCAGCTGGACGAAGCTGAGCAGGCCGAGCGCGAACGCGGCGGGAATGCTGAGCAGCGCCGCGCACCGGACCAGGTCCATCGCCATCATGACCGGCCGCTTGCGGCGGAACTCCACCCACGGGCCGAGCGGCACCGCGACCAGGGCCCCCACCGCCCGTCCCGTGGCGGCCAGCGCCGCCACCTGGGCCGGCCCGCAGTGCAGCACCAGGACCGCGATCAAGGGGAACGCGCCGAAGCCGAATCCGGTGCCGTACGCGCTGACCACGTACGCCGTCCACAGCCACCCGAACTGCCGCCCGAGCGTCCGCCGCCCCGCCATACCCACCGCACCTCTCCCATGACCTGAACAACCAGCTGTTGACCACCGGTATCCAAGCGGGTGGCAGACGGCGAGATCAAACAACCGACACGCCACCGAGGCACAACCATACGTTGTGCCTTGGAGCAGGCCTTAGCATGGCCGACGTGGATCTCGACGCTGTGCGCACCTTCGTGGCCGCCGCGGACGCGGGGCGCTTCCAGGAGGCCGCCGCCGTATTGTCGGTCACCCAGCAGGCCGTCTCCAAACGCATCGCCACGCTGGAGAAGCTCCTCGGCGTGCGACTGTTCACCCGCACCGCGCGCGGGGCGAAACTCACCATCGACGGCCAGGCGTTCCTGCCCCACGCCCGCGACCTGCTGCGGGCCGAGGAGCGGGCGCTCGCCTCGGTCCGTCCCGGCCACCGCGCGCTGCGGGTCGACGTGATCGGCCGCCGGCTCGCCCCGGCCACCCTGCTGCGCGACTTCCGTCGCGCGCACCCCGAGGTCGAGCTGGACGTCGTCACCCTCTTCGACGCCGACGCGGCCGTCGACGCCATCCGGTCCGGCACGATCGACGCGTCGTTCCGCGCCGTCACCCGGCCAGGGCGACAGCTCCCCGACGACCTCGGGGCCGCCCGCGTCTACGACGAGCCCATCGAGCTCCTCACCGGGCCGACCCACGCCCTGGCCGGCGCCCGCGCGGTCACGCCCGCCGAGCTGGCCGGGCACCGGATCTGGATGCCCGGCATCGTTCCCGGCACCGAGTGGGCCGCCTACTACGCCGACCTCGCCACCGCGTTCGGGCTCACCATCGAGGTCACCGGCCCCGACTTCGGCACCGAGCCCCTGCTGGACACCATCGCCGACTCCCGCTCGCTGGCGACCTTCGTCGGCGAGCGGACCCACCTCGTCTGGCCCGCCGACCACGGCCTGCGACGCATCGCCCTGCGCGATCCCACGCCCGTCTACCCGCACTCGCTGGTCTGGCACCGCGACAACCCGCACCCGGCCCTCACCACGCTCCGCGCCCACCTGCGCTCCGGGCCGCACTCCCGGCCGCACTCCGGGCCGCACTCCTCCAGCGGCGCGGACCACAGCGACGGCGTGGCAGCCGTCCCGACCTGGACCCCGGCCTGGGCGTAACTACCAGGAAGCCGTCACGGGCTGCTGTCCGCGATCGCGATCACCGCGGCGGTGCTGGGCCGAGGGTCCTCGGTGGACCGGACCAGCAGCATCGCCTCACCGTTCTCCGTCCAGGCGACCGCGCCGACGAGCACCTGCCCGGTGTCACCGGTGAGGGTGACGGGAGCGGGGGTGATCGAGGGCGGAGCAGCGATCAGGTGCACGAACGCGGAGCAGAGCAGGAGGGCGACGGCGGACAGGACGACGACCAGGACCGAGCGGCTGCGTATCTTCGCCATGGCGATGGGACGTTGCCGGCCGCGGCCCGGTTCCGGTACCGGCCGCGCATCGAGGACCGGCACGGTGGCCGCTCAGCCGCGCTTGAAGAACTCCACCTCGGCCAGCGCGATCTGGCGTCCGGGGCCGGCACCGGCCGTGCCCCGGACGACCAGCGTCACCCGGACCACGTCGCTGATCCCGGTCGTCACGGTCTGCGGGCCCGGCTTGTCGTTGAGGGTCACCAGGCGATCGTGCGTCCTGCCGTCCGACGTCGTGACCTGGAGGTCGAGGGTGGTGGGCCGGGCCTGCTGCTGGTACTGCTGCGGATCGGCGGAGTCGCCGGTGTGGATGATGAGATCCACCAGCCGGAACGGGCTGCGGAAGGCGAAGGTGATCGAGGCGCCGACGTCCGGTGCTCCCCAGTAGGTGTTCGTCAGGCCGTCGTCGGCCGCGGCCGCGGGATGGTCCGGGAGCTCCGCGCTCGCCGAGACCGAGGTGGGGGTGATCGCGCCGGCACTGCGGAGCTTGTCCAGCGTGTCCTGGTAGACGTTGCGGCCCGCCGGGTACAGCAGGATCCCCGCGATCACCAGCGCCGCCAGCACCAGCAGCACGATCATCCGGCGCAGGGCGAGGCCGGAGCCGCCGATCCGCACCCGGCGCCGGAACGGCCACCGGGTGCGCCACCACGGCAGGGGCCGCGGCGCTGCGGTGACGGTCAGCGGTGCCGCGCAGCGCCGGCAGAAGCGCCGGTCGGGCCGGTTGGGGGTGCCGCACCGGGGGCAGGGCGGGCCGTCCTGGGCCTCCTCGGCCGCGGACGGCCGGACCACCGGGCGGGGCGCGACGGCCCTGGCGGGCTGCACCGCGACCGGGTCCGCCGCTGGGGGCCTCGGAGCGTCGCCAGGGGCGGGCGGTGCCGGCGTCCGGGGGGCGGGCGCGGGTGTCCGGGGGGCGGGCGCCGGGGTCCGGGCAGTGCCGGGGCGCGGCGGCGCGGCGGGCGCGGGGACCTGAGGGGCGGGGACCTCCGGCCCAGGGATCTCCGGCGCGGAGACCTCCGGCGCCGGGGCATCCGGCGTCCGGACCTCGGGTGCGCGGGCCCCGGGCGCGGGATCGCCGGCCGCGGGGACGTCCGGTACGGAGGCGTCCGGCACGGAGACCTCCGGCGCGGCGGCGGCGCCCGCCCGCGACCAGCCCAGGTAGGCACCGCAGTTGCCGCAGAAGTCGTCCCCATCGCCGTTGGCCGTGCCGCAGTCGGGGCAGGTACGCATCCGTCAGTTCTCCGCTCTCCCAGCCGGACCAGGTGAATCAGGTGAGTCAGGTGAATCGGGCGACGCGGGCGACGCGGGCGCAACAGGTGGACCGGGCAGCATCTGCACCCGGCAGGTGAGGTGCACCGGACAGCACGCCCGGACCACGGCCAGCACCTGCTCCTCCACCACCGCCGCCGCACCCCGCTCGGGCCAGACGCGGACCAGCAGCTCCCCCGAGGGCGCGGGCGGCAGGGCGGCGCCCGGGGTGGTGGACCAGGCCACGCCGCCGCCGTCGACGATCTGCGCCCCGACGCCGAGGATCAGCCGCAGCCGCTCCGTAAGGCCCCGCCGGGTGCCGCGCCGCCGGTGCAGCTCGATCGCGCGCCGGACCACGGTGCGGCGCACCTCCGCCGGCCAGGCCGGGTCGGTCTCGATGGCGACCCAGGAGGCCAGCCAGGTGAGGAAGTCCTCCGGCGCCAGGCGTGGTTCGAAGTAGGCGGGCAGGTTGTCCAGGGTGGCGAACACCGGGGCGAGGACGGTGTCCAGGCCCGCGGTGAACCGCTGGGCGAAGTCGTCGTCGGCGAAGAGCGCGGGCAGCAGCTCACCGATCGGGTGCGGGCTCGGCAGCCCGGGGACGGCGGCCCGGCTCATGCGGCCCCCTCCGCGTCGGTCGTGCCGACCGCGACCTGGTGCTGGTGCGAGAAGACCAGGGCGTCCGGCGCCACCTCGACCCGCTCGGCGGGCGCACCGCGGCGGCCGGTGATCGGGTCCGCCGGGAAGAGCCGCAGCTCGTCGACGCCCGCGACGCCGGGCACCTGCTGGAGCACCGCGAACATCTCCCCGTACTGCACCGCCCGGCCGAACGGCCAGCCCCGCCCGTCGGCGCCGCCGACCAGCGGGTTGAGGTACCGGAACAGCGCCGCGAGCGCCGCCTCCCGCACCCGGTCGGCGTCCGGGGAGCGGGTGGTGAGCCGGGCGACCACCGTCACGCCCTGGTAGTCGGGGGGCTGCACGACGAGCCGGGTGCCGAGCAGCCGCCGCTCGTCCAGCTCGGCCGCGATGGCGGCCACCATCGACTCGGCGGGGATCAGCTGCTCGAAGCGCAGCCGGTCGCCCTCGTCCGCCACCGCGCCGGGCACCACGAGCACCCGCACCGCCCCCGCCTCCCCGGCCACGGCCGGCACGCACCGGACCCGGGCCGCGGCGGGCGCGGCCTGCCGGGCGATCAGCTCGAAGTCCTCGGCGGTGACGGCCCGTTCCTGCAGGCGCAGCAGGTGCGGGGCGCGCAGTTTGGCGTTCTCCGGGGTCTCGCCGTCGACGCCGCCGTGCGCCGCCTCGCGGTTGTCGACACTGGCGACGTAGGGGACCGAGCTGCGCAGCACCGAGATGGTGCCGCGGGCGACGTTGCCCGCGCTCCCGCCGCCCGTGCGGTAGTGCGGGACCCGCAGCTGCGCCCCCTTGGCCGGCACCGCGCCGAAGGAGCGCAGGCTCCCGTCGGGCTCCCGGACGGCGGGCGGGAAGCTGAACTCGCCCGTGGTCGCGTCGATCACCACGTGCCGGTCGGTCGGCGCAGAGTCGCCGAAGTGCTCGACGGCGGTCCACCGCTCCCAGCCCTCGCCCGCCGACACCTCGACCGCCGGCGGCTCGCCGTCCAGCAGGATCGGCACTCTGGCCAGGCGGAAGCGCTGACCCGCGACGCCTTCCGAGGTGCCGAGCGGCGCGTCGGCCACCGACTGGGCGTGGGTGACGGTCGCGGTGGCGCCGACCGTGAACACCTCGGCCCGGCGGATCGTGGGCGACTCGGCGTAGAACGGCTGGCCCGGCTCCGGCGCGGTCACCCGGCAGCGCAGCCAGGCCGCGCGCCGCCCGGCCACCACCGAGACGGCCTGCACGGGAGGAACGAACACCACCACCTCACCGGGCCGGTTGAGGCCGCCGGTGGTGTCGGTGCCGGTCTCGCAGACGACCCACCGCAGCCCGTCCCACACCTCCCAGCGCAGCGGCGGCTGCCGCGGGTCGACGCCGACGCCCTCCACCCGGCTGTCCAGCCGGACCACGAGGATGCACCGCGCCACCACCTGCGGCAGCGCGAACAGCATGGCGTCCCCGACCTCGGGACGCGGCTGGAAGCACGGCAGGTCCGCGCCCTCGGCGAGCTGGTCGGTGCGGTCGCGCTGCTCGCCCGTGGCGGCCAGGGTGACCAGCCGTTCGAGCGAGCTGGGCACCACCGGGAGGTCCTCGGCGGTGGCGAACACCACCGCCTCCTCGGTCTCGGTGCGCAGCGTGGAGACCTCGGTGCCCGCCCGCAGCAGCACGGTCTCCGGCTGCGGCGCCGAGAGCCAGAAGTCGACCTCCGCCCGCGCGGCGGACGGCGGGAAGAGCTGGATGCCGAGCAGGTCGAGGAAGGCCGTGTAGTTCTTCTCCGGTACCCGGTTCAGCCGGTAGAGCAGCTGGTCCACCAGGTAGGCGAAGGTCTCGATCAGGGTGACCCCGGGGTCGGAGACGTTGTGGTCGGTCCACTCCGGTGCGCGCTGCTGGACGTAGCGCTTGGCCTCGTCGACGAGTTGCTGGAAACGGCGGTCGTCCAGGTTCGGGGAGGGCAGCGCCATCAGTGGCCTCCTCCGTCCAAGGCGTCGGCGGCGTCCGGGTGTTCGGGGATGGTGTAGAAGGGGAAGACGAGGT
The DNA here is from genome assembly GCF_036226465.1 of Kitasatospora sp. NBC_01250. Lineage (NCBI taxonomy): Bacteria > Bacillati > Actinomycetota > Actinomycetes > Kitasatosporales > Streptomycetaceae > Kitasatospora > Kitasatospora sp. NBC_01250. The sequence goes on from NZ_CP108476.1 coordinate 966,366, forward strand.
TGCGGCGGTCGTTGGTGGACCGCACGGTGTAGTGGACGTCGATGTAGAGCGTGCCCTCGTCGATGCTGTCGAAGGCGATCCGCACGTCGTCGACCGCGATCCGCGGCTCCCAGCGCTCCAGCGCGATCCGCACCTCGCGCGCGATCCGGCCCGCGGTGGTCCCGTCGCCCGGCGCGAAGACGTACTCGTGGATGCCGCAGCCGAATTCGGGGCGCATCGGGCGTTCGCCGGGGGCGGTGCCGAGGACGAGCCGGATCGCCTCCGCGATCTCCCGGTCGCGGTCGACCATGCCGATGCCGCCGGTGGCGTTCACCCGGAGCGGGAACGCCCAGCCGCGGCCGATGAAGTCGCCACTCACGCGGCGCCTCCGATCAGCACGTCGAAGGCACCGGCGATGATCTTGGCGCCGCAGGCCGTCTGGTCGCCCATCCGCGCCGCGGGCAGGCCCCCGATCAGCACCACTCCCCCGGCCACCGCGCCGACGCCCGGCATGACGACGTTGGCGGGCCCGAGTTCCACGTGCGGGACGCAGGCGTGCAGGCTGCCGGTGACCGCGGCCGGCCGGCCGCCGATCAGCACGGTCGCCACCGCGATGGCACCCGGCGGCGGGGTGGTGATCGTCCCGCCGTGGTCGGTGGCATCGCCCGTCCGGGCTGCGGGGGGCATGTGCGCGCTCCAATCGGGTTGTTCGAGGTCCGGGTTCTTCAGGGGTCGGGCTCTTCGGGGTTCTGGTTGTCCGGGGGCCGGGTTGTCCGGGGTCAGTTGATCCTGACGAGAGCGGCCTTGAGCACCGCCATCGCACCGCCGTCCACGGTGGCCGCCGTCCGGCCGGTGACCGTCACCTCTGCGCCGTCCACGGTGACCGCCGTCCGGCCGCTGACGGTCACCGAGCCACCGGTCAGCCGCACCTCCCCGGTGCCGGCGTCGAGAGTGATGCCGGAGGAGGTGAGACGCACCGAACTCGCCGCCGCCCCACCGGCCGCACCGAAGACGGTCAGCACGATCTGGCCGTTCTGCTCGTCGAGCTTGACCTCCAACTTCTTGTCACCACTGGCCAGTCGGACCCCGGAGGGGCCGCCCGGCACGTCCAGCAGCTCCAGCCGGTGCCCCGAACGCGAGACCAGCGAACGGCGGTTGACCCGGCCGCTGCCCGCACTGATCAGCGGGACGTCGTGCGGCGACGGCGCGTCCAGGCCGTTGTAGAGGCCGCCCAGCACGTAGGGGCTGTCCAGGCTGCCCTGTTCGAAGCCGACCAGCACCTCGTCATTGACCTCGGGGCTGAACACACCGCCGCCCCCGTGACCGCCCCACTGCACCGTACGTACCCAGTCGGAGACGTAACTGTCGTCCAGCCAGGGGAACTTCAGCCGCACCCAGCCGCGCTGCGCGTCCCCCGGCTCCCGGACGTCGGTGACCACGGCGATGGCCAGCCCCGGCATCCGCGGCCCGCGCGGCGCGGCGTTGCCCCCGGTCACCAGCCCGGCGAGCGAACGGTCCGGCGCCGCGCTGACCACCACCGTGGTGCGGTAACCCCGGTACGGCTCAAGGAGATGACGCACGGCGGTCGCGGTGTAGCGCCCGGAGAAGGCGGCGCCCACATTGCCCAGGGCCACGGGCGTGCCCGCCCGCAGCCGCGGATTGCCCTCGGCCACCACCTCCAACTCACCGAACCCGGCAGCCACCGAGGCGGCGATCGACCCGGCCGCGGCGGCCGTCTCCGCCTGCGTGCGGTAGGGGGTGTCGGCGACCGTCAGCCGGGTGGGACCGCGAAAGGCACCGGTCACCACCGACGGGCTCATCCCCGGCTGCACGGTCTGCGCGGTCACCGACGCTTCGGTGGCGACGAGTTCGCTCTTGGTGGTCACGTTCCAGCCGCGCACCTCGACCGTCTGCGCCCCGCCGGCGGCGGTCAGCACACCGCGCAGCTCCAGCAGGTTGCGCCCGTACTCCAGCACCAACGGGCTCAGCGGCGCCGGGGTGCTGGGGGCCGGGGCCGAGGAAGCGGGCTGGGGCTTGACGAACTCCAGCAGCCCGTCGTCGTCGACCCGCACCTGCGCGCCGCTCTCCTGCGCCAGGTACTGGAGGAACTCCCAGTCCGGGATGTTGGCCTGGGAGAGCTGCTGGTGGACGACGGCGAACGCGTCGACGCGCCCGCAGCCGAGCCCCGCGCCCGCGGCGACCTCGCGCACCACGTCCGCGGTCGTCATGTTGCGGAACGCCTTCACCCGGCGCCCGCGCATCAGCCGGTGAGTGACCGCCGCGGCCCGCACCACGGTGAACGAGCCCGTGGTGTCCACCTCCAGCTCCACGGCGGTCACCTCGCCGGTGAACAGCCGCAGCTGCGCGTGCCGCTGCACGGTGACCACGGAGACCCGCAGCGGGGTGCCGATGGTGATCCCGGTCGCGGTGAGGAAGGTGTGGTTGGCGTCGCGGAAGGTCAGCGCGGCGGTGTCGGGCAGGCCGACGCTCTCCTCGATGTCGCAGCAGACCAGTTGCTTCGCCCAGACCGGCGCCAGCGGGCCCGGCGCCTCGACGACGGGGTCCGCGGCGAAGGACCGGCCGCCGCGCTCCTCGATGGTGCTCATGGGCGCCCGCCCCGGGTCCGCTCCGCGGTGCCCGGCACGATCAGCTCGCTGCCGGGGACGAGCACCATCGGGTCGTCGATGCCGTTGGCCTCGGCGATGGTGCGCCAGGCGCCCGCGTCGCCGTACGCGCGCCAGGCGAGCAGCGGCAGGCTGTCGCCCGCGATCACCTGGTGGGTGCTGCGTGCCTCCGGCGCGCCCGAGGTCGGGTTCTGGCCCGCCGGGTCGACGCTCGCCTCCTCGATGGTGAGCGCGCAGACGGCCCGCAACGGCTTGCCGTCCACGTCGAAGAGCGTGTAGGTGACCGACAGATCGGTCAGCACCCCGTTGAACGAAGTCGTCTGCGTGGTGCCCCAGTCCAGCCGCAGCCACGGGCTCGCCGGGGTCTTGCTCGCCAGGCTGCTCGGGGTGGGGACACAGCCCTTCATCAGCTCCGCCACCGCCCGCTCCACCGAGTTGTCATGGGTCGCCGTCGCGTCCAGGAACACCTCCAGCGAGAGCGAGCGCGGACCGCTGCCGACGAACTCGGGCAGCGCCGACTGACCCGCCATCCGGGACGGGGTGCGCCGCCACTCGGTGGACTTGCGCAGCACCAGGGTCGCCGGGTTGAACTGGAGCGGCAGCCTCACGATCGCCCCGCCGGGCTGGGCGCCGATCGCCGACGGGGGCTCCATGATGGTCAGTTGGGCGCGGGTGACACTCGCGGGGATCGCCGAGGACATCCGGTACCTCCTTCCGTGCGGCGGGCGGCTGGTCTTGGGGCGGGGCGGGCGGCGGGTCCGGTGGCTGGTCGGGTGGCTGGTCGGGCGGGGCAGTGGGTCATGACGGGCGCAGGCCCACGTGGGCGATCTCCAGGCTCTCCACCGCGGCTTCGGAACTCGCGGGGTCGAACGAGGGCCCCTGCCACCGCACCGGGACGATGCCGAGCACCTGCCAGGCGACGATGCGGCTCAAGTCCGGCCGCAGCGCCACGATTTCGCCGTCCTTCGGTTCCACCCGCCGGACGATCTCGTCCAGCCAGCGCGCGATCTTGGCGGTGTCGGCGGTGACCGCGCGGCTCAGCGTGATGTTCGACCAGGTGATGCGGCCCGGCAACTGCCAGGAGAAGCCGTTGTTGCCGCCTTCCGCGAACTCCTCGATCTCGACCTCCGCGCCGAGTCCCGAGCAGGTGGTGAAGTCGCCGAGGTCGTTGCCGCCGATCGTGAGCCTGAAGAACACGCTCGTCGCGAAGATGTTGTCGGTCATTCCTGCCTCCGTCGCCTGCCCGCCGCTGCCCTGTCCGCCATGCCTGCCACGCCTGCCACGCCTGCCCCGCCTGCTCAGCGGTGGCCGTCGTACGGCCGCCCGGCGCGCTCCCTTCCCCTGCGCAGTTCGGCGCGCAGCAGTCGGCCGACGGGTTCGATCAGGCGCCGGGCCAGCTCGTCGAGCTCGGCGGCGGCCACCTGCGGCGGACCTGCGCTCGTGAGCGGGGACGTGGGCGGGGGTGACGTGGCGGCCGGGGTGGTCGAACCGGTGGTGGCGGGGGTGGTCCTGATGGGAGTCGCCCTGCCGGGGGCGGGGGCGGTGGTCGGGGTGCGGGCGGGTACGGCGGTCAACGGCACCCCGGACAGCCCCGCCTGCTCGGCCACCCGCCGCAGCACCACCGCCGTACCGGCCGACGGATGCGAGTGGGCGGGCGAGCCGCCCACCGTGGATGCGGGGTCCATGCTTGGCACGGGCACCGCGGACGACCGGGTGGGCCGGGCACCGACCGGCAACCGCTGGACGGCCGCCGCGCTGCGCGGAGGCACCAGGCGGACCACCGGGCCGGGCGCAGCGGCCCGGCCCACGGCCGCAGGCCCGCCGCGCTGTTCACGCTGCACGGGCGCTGGCACGGGCGCGGGACCTGACGCGGGCACGGCCACGGACGCGGGACCTGACCGGGCCGACGGCGCGACGTACGGCGCGTCCAACTGCACCGGGGCAGCGCCACCGGGCGCGAGCGCCGCGCGAGCACCGCCGCCCGGGCGCCCGGGTGTCGACGGACGAAGGACGGGGGCCACGGCATGCGCGGCGCCCGGTCGCGGCGGACGGACGGCAGCACCAGGGGCCGCCGGCGCCACCGGGGTCGCGGCATCGCGAGGGCCCGCAGGCCCACCTCCGGGCAGCGCCCGCCGCAGGACGACGGTGAGCCCGCGCCGCCAGGCGCTGGGCGCAGCGGGAGCCGCACCTGGCTGCCCATCAGCGCGCGAGCGCCGCTGGACGGCAGCCGCCCCGGGTACCGCTCGCCCCGCAGCCGACCGCCCCGCAACGCCGACCGGCGAACCCACCGGCGCCACCACCGTGCCCGCGACACCACGCCCGCGCCGCGACCGCTGCGCACCGGTAACCGCCCCAGAGGTCACCGGGCCCGCACCCCGCTCTCCCTCAGCACCCACCGGCGCACCCCCGCGCCCACGCCACGACCGCCGCACAACCGCAGCCACCCCGGACGCCACCGGCCCCGCACCCGACCCTCCCTCAGCGCCCACCGGAGAACCCACCGGCGCCACCCCCCGTCCGCCCCGCGACCGCTGCACAACCGCAGCCGCAGCCGCAGGCACAGCCGCCCCAGGCACCGCCCGGCCCGCACCCGACCTTCCCTCGGCGGGTGCGGGCGGGTCCTGGCGCCAGGCGGCCCTGACCACGGGTGTGGTCGGGTGCGCGGGCGCGGCCGACCCGGGACCAGCTGCGCGCGCCGCCGCGGTCGCCGGGAGCGCGAAGCTCATCCGCCGCTCGCCGAGCAGCCCGCGCGTGCGGTGGACGGCCCCGGCCGTGCGCGCCGCGCCGTGCGGAGCAACCACCGGCACCGCCGGCATGTGGCCGCTCGCCGCCACAGCGCGCTGCACCGGCCGCTCACCGATCGGCGGACGGGCCGGCGCCGACGGCTGCCGGGCCTGGTCCGAGGCTTCGCGGTCGTCCTGCCGGGGCGGGACGGCAAGTGGCTGCGGCACGGCAGCAGGCGGCGCCGACGGGACGAGGGGCGTGGCCCCCGGCGGTGCGCCGGCCTCAGGTCGGGGCCCGCCGCCCGGAGCCTGCCGGGCCATCGGCCTGCTGCCGCCGTCCCGTGCACCCCCGCGCGTGGTCGCGACCCGGCGACCGGTGTCGGATCGCCCCTCATCGGCCGTGCGCTGGACGGTGGTCGGATCCGCACCGCCGCCGGACTGCCCGGTGCTGACAGTGCCTTCCCCACGCGCACCGAGCGCGCCGCCGCTTGGACCCGCAGCGGCAGCGTCCCGGGCTGGGTCTTCCCGGCGCGGCCCCGTCCCGCTCCCCGCGGCCGACCGCTGCGCGACAGGGCCGCCGCCGGGACCCGACCCGCCGTCCGCAGCGCTCCTCCCCACCGGCTGCGTACTCCGCATCACAGCAGGGCCCCGCTCGCCTGGCCGCTCGGGCCGCTCGGACCGCCCGTGCCGCTCGCCAGGCCGCGCAGGACGGCCGCCCGGCACGGCTGCGGTCGGCGGCAGCGCGTTGAGGGGCGCGCCCAGCCCCCCACGCCCCCGCGCAGGGGGAGAGCCGTCCGCCGGAGGAGCGGCCGAGCGCTGCCCGTGGGTGGCGCCGGTGGCCGTGGACGCGGGGCGGCCCGACTCTGCCGTCCCGGCCATCGGACCTCCAGGACCGGTCACGTGGGCGTCCCCGCGCACGATCGGCATCGGCGCAGCCGACGGACCGGACGCACGGTCAGCTCCACCGGGCCGCTGGGCCGCAGGCCGAGACGACGCGCTCGCGGGCAGCGCGGTCAGCGGCGCGCCGAGAACGGGTCGGCCCGGCACGGCGCCGGTAGCCGCGGCGCGCTGGACCACACCACCGGCGGGCCCAGCAGCCCGGTATTCGGTCACTGGCTGCGGCTGGGCCACAACCGCCGCACTCGCCTCAGGGCTCTCAGCTGGGGGCCCGGTCGGCTGCCCGACAACGGGCCGCACCACAGCGACCGTCCGCAGCGGCAGCGCACCGGGGCGCGGCGCCGCGGTCAGCGGCCGACCGACGGGGCGCGGCCGGACCGTTCGCGGCTCCCGCAGCCCCGAGGCCTCACCCTCGGCAGCCGGCGCCGCCGCCCGGTTCTCGACGCCGGCACCCGCAGCACCGCCCGGCCTGCCGGCACCCGACCGCTGCACCTGCCGCGCCGCACCACCCCGCCGCACCGCACCCGCAGCCCTCGCCGGCTCCACCCCCGCCGACTCCACCAACGGCTCGTCCGGCGGCCTCGGCGTCACGTACGGCAGCACGACGCCGTCCGCACCGGCGGCCCCCACCGGACGCAGCGGCCGGGCCACCGCCCGCAGGATGCCCGCCGGCGCCGACGGGAGCACGGCGTGGCCGAGGCTGCCGCAGCGCGACGGGTTCTGCCAGGAGGCGAGCCGGGACCGGAAGCGCAGACCGTCGCTGACCCCGGTCACCGGCCCGGCGAGCATCGGGGCCACGGGCGCGACCGCCCGCCAGCCCCCGTCCGGGATCCCCTCACCGGAGTCCGCGGCAGGAACCGCCCCGGACACCGCCCCGGGCACCTCCGCAGGGGCCACCCCGGCCACCTCCGCAGGCCCCGCGCCCCTGCCCCCCGTCCGGCGGGCGAGCCCGTCCCAGAAGCCCATGCCGCTCATCCGCCTTCGTTGACACGGGTGTTGATCCGCGCGATCTCCCGGACCCAGCGCCGTCGTTCGTCGTGGGTCAGATCGAGGACGGCATCCCGCTGCCAGTGGAAGTGGTAGGCGATGTACGCGACCTCCTCGTACAGCCGGCCGGCCGCGTACGTCACGATTCCCCCAGGCGCCCACCGGCGAGGTCGATCTCGAAGGCGCCGTCGCAGTGCGGGCAGGTCACCGCGGCGCGCGTGTGCCCTTCGCTGTTGATCCGCTGGTAGAAGTCCTGCAGGAAGGCCACGTCGGTGGCGTACATCCGCTCCACGACACCCGCGTGCACGTCCGTGACGGTGCCCAGCCTGGTGATCACGTGGCTCAGCAGCACCACGCTGAGATAGGCGGGGTTCTCCTTGACCCGCAGGTCGATCTGGGGCATCAGCTCGTCCCGCGCGGTGGCCAGGCGCATGCTGCCGTGCCGGTGCACGGTGCCCTCGTCGTCGACGTACCCGCGCGGCAGCTCGAAGTCGAACTCCGTGCGCAGCTCGTGCCCCCGGGACCGCGGCGGCGCGGCCGGGCCCCGGGCCGGTGCGGGTGCCGCCGGGGCCGGTGCCTCCGCCTGGGCCTGCGCCAGGAGTTCCTCAACGCCGATCCGTCGCCTCACTCGACCGAGATCTCCTCGAACACGATGGTCACCGTCTCGCTCGCGGCGCTGGACTCGCCCGCGGTGAGGGTGGGGCCCTCCCAGCGGCTCGCCCAGGCGTTCATCAGCTGGATGCGGCGCAGGGTGGCCCCGGTGGTGTCCTTCACCTCGATGGTGAGGTTCTGCCGTGCGGTGTTGATCGCGCCGTTGTTGAGGGTCTCCTTGATCCAGTCCGAGAACGCCGAACTCTTGTCGAGACCGCGGGTGATCGTCACCTCGCCCGGCATCCGCGCGCCGGGCTGCTTGCGGACGAGCAGCTTGCCCTGCTGGGTCACCTGCTTGTACTCGACGACCTCCTGATCGACCGTGAGGTTGCTGACCTCCTTGATGGACTCGACGTTGTAGCCGCCGAGTTGGACGCCGAAGATATGTGTGGAGAGCGGATCGCCTTCAGCCATGACTTCCTGTCACCTCCCAGGGTGCCGAAACTGTGCCGAACTGTGCTGATCACTCGTTGACGAGGCTGGTGCTGTCGGAGAACTGGGCCAGCCGGAACACCACGAACTCGGCGGGCTTGACCGGAGCGACCCCGATCTCGCAGATCACCTGCCCGAGGTCGATGGACTCCGGCGGGTTGTTCTCGCGGTCGCACTTGACGTAGAAGGCCTCCGCGGCGGTCTGGCCGAACAGCGCGCCGCGCCGCCACTCCTCGGTGAGGAAGGCGGTGATGTTTCGCCGGATGCTGGACCACAGCCGGTCGTCGTTGGGCTCGAACACCACCCACTGGGTGCCCAGCAGGATGGACTCCTCCAGGTAGTTGAAGAGCCGCCGCACGTTGAGGTAGCGCCAGGCGGGGTCGGAGGCGAGGGTGCGCGCGCCCCAGATCCGGATGCCGCGCCCGGGGAAGGCGCGCACGCAGTTGACGCCGATCGGGTTGAGCAGGTCCTGCTCGCCCTTGCTCAGCCGTAGTTCCAGGTCCACCGCGCCGCGGATGACCTCGTTGGCCGGGGCCTTGTGCACGCCGCGTTCGGCGTCGCTGCGGGCCCACACCCCGGCGGCGTGCCCGCTCGGCGGGACCAGCACGTTGCGTCCGCTCGCCGGGTCGAAGACCTTGATCCACGGGTAGTACAGCGCCGCGTAGCGGGAGTCGTAGCCCGCCTCGTGGTTGCGCCAGGTGCGCACCTGCTGGGCGTTCAGGCCCGGCGGGGTGTCCAGGACGGCGATCCGGTCGCCCATCTGCTCGCAGTGCGAGATCACCGCCAGCTGGACGGTGCGCAGCCCCTCCGCGTCCAGGTCGCCGCGCTGGTAGGCGCTCATCAGGTCGGGCACCAGGACCATGGTGATCTCGTCGATCGACTCCAGGCCCGCGAACCCGGTGCGGGCCGAGGCGTCGCCCACGTACTCGGCGGGGTCGAGTCGGGTGGCGGGGGCGGCGGCCGGGGCGGCGGGCGCGGGGGCTTCGGCGAGGGCGAAGGACTGGCGCTCGGGCCGGCTCGGCGCACTGCCGGGCTGTTCGGTGACCGTGACCAGCTTCGACTCGCGCAGTTGGGTGACGACATAGCCCTTGGTGTTCCTGCGGGTCGACACCTCGTACGTCTCGGCGACCTCGCCGCCCTTGCGGACCAGCAGCCGGAACCGGTCCTCCGGGACGTTCTCCCCCTCGGCGTCGGCGATCTCGACGGTCACGTCGGCGCCGGTGCCGGGCAGCGCCGCGACGAGGAAGCCCGCGATGGCGGTGGGCGCCGGCGCCCGGTGGGCGGGCTCCGGCGCGCTGCCGGTCGCGGCGCGGCCGGGCTCGCCGATCCGCACGATGTAGGCGGAGCCGCCACCGTTGGCGAAGAAGCCGTAGACCGCGTGCGGCAGGTAACTGCCTTCGGTGAAGCCGCCGAAGAGCTGGACGTACTGGTCCCAGTTGGTCACCAGGGTGGGCTCGTGCCAGGGGCCGGTCTCGGCGAAGCCGACCAGGGCGGCGACAGCCGTGCCGACTCCCTCGATCGGCCGTGCACCGGACTGGACCTCCTCCACGTACACACCCGGGGTGAGGTACGACGGCATGCTGCTCCTTCGGCCGGTCCGATCATCCGCCACCGAGTCTGCGGTGGGGCCGCCTGCCAGGACATGTCCCCGGGTCCCGGACCAGGGGCAAGAACGCTGCCCCGGCGGGCACCCGGCGGCGGACCGCGCGGGCCACGTGCGCCACACGGAGCACGGCCGGCGGACCAGCGGACCACAGCCGGCGGCCGGCGGTCAGCAACCGGCCACGTCAGCCCGGCAGCCACTCGCCGAACTCGCCCGCCAGCACCAGGCGGCCGAGTTTGCGGTACTCCTGCGCCACCGCCGACACCAGCTGCGCCATCTCCAGCGGCCGGCCCGTCGCGGCGGCCAGGTAGGCGGCGGTCACCGCGCAGGAGCGGATGGAGCCGCCGGCGAGTTCGAAGCGGCGCGCGCAGAACGCGAGGTCGAGGTCGTCCCCGCGCGGGATCCACGAGCCCAGGCAGCGGTCCCACAGGGCGTGGCGCTGCGCCTCGTCCGGCACCGGGAACTCCGCGATGACGTCCAGGCGCCGGGTGAACGCCTCGTCGAGGTTGGCCCGCAGGTTGGTCGTCAGGATCGCGATCCCGTCGAAGGACTCCATCCGCTGCAGCAGGTAGGCGGACTCCACGTTGGCGTGGCGGTCGTGGGCGTCCTTGACCTGCGAGCGCTTGCCGAAGATCGCGTCCGCCTCGTCGAACAGCAGCACCCCGTTGACCTGGGAGGCCTCGGTGAAGATCCGCTCCAGGTTCTTCTCCGTCTCGCCGATGTACTTGTCCACCACGCTGGACAGGTCCACGACGTAGAGCTCCATGCCGAGTTCGGCGGCGACCACCTCGGCCGACATCGTCTTGCCGGTGCCCGACTCGCCGGCGAACAGGGCGATCACCCCGCGCCCGCGGCCACCCCCGGGGCGCATCCGCCACTGGCCGAGCACCTGGTCGCGGTGCCTGGCGCGCAGCGCGAGTTCGCGCAGCTGGCGCGAGGTGGTCTCGGGCAGCACGAGGTCGCCCCAGCCGACCGCCGGCTCGATCCGACGCGCGAGGCGGGCGAGCCCGGCCCCGTTCTGCGCCCGCACCGCGGCCCGCAGGTCCTCGGCGCGCACCGGGCGCCGCTCGGCCGCGGCGGTCCTGGCCGCCACGTCGGCGGCCCTGGCCAACTGGTCCTCGTCCAGCCGGTAGGGGGCGAGCACCTCGGCCAGTTCGGCGCTCGGCACCGGCTCGCCGTCCCCCGAACCGCCCGCTGAACGGCCCACCGAACCGCCCGCCGCCGCCCCGCCTGCCTCCTCGCCCCCCGAACCGCCCGCCGCACCACGCACCGCACCACGCACCACGCGTGCCCACCGCTCGGCGCGCTCGCGCGGGTCGGGCGGCGGCACCGCGAGGACCACCGGACTCTCCGCCGCCCAGCCCGGCTCCCAGGCCGGGCTGCCGTGCACGATCAGCGGCACCCCGGCGAGCCGGGCGCACAGCTCGCGCAACAGCCCTGCCCGCTCGGGGCGTTCGGGCGCCAGCCGGTCGAGCGGGCCGAGCACCACACCGCCGCCGCCCAGCCGCGCCTCCCGGACGAGCGGGACGAGCGCGCGCACGGCCTCGTCCGTGGGGCGGGCGGCGAGCGCGGCGACGTCCACGACCAGCGGACGGCGGCCCCCGCCCGCGAGGGCGGCGACCGCCTCGGGGCCGGCGGTGCCGCTGCGGTCCAGCAGGTACACCAGTCCGCTGCCGGTCGCCGCGGCGGCGCGCAGCCTGCGGGCAGTCCCGGTCAGGCCGCCGGCACCGTCCTCGCCACCGGCGCCCGTCCCGGTGCCGACCCGCACCAGCCCGCGCAGCGCGCCGTCGACCTCGTCGTCGCCGAGCAGCCGGGCCGTCACCCGGTCGGGCACCCGCAGGCCCCGGGAGAGCAGCGGGCGCTCCGGCTCGGTGATCTCCAGCAGGCCGCCGGCGATCAGCGGGGCGTGCGCGGAGAACCGGAACCGGCCGGGGCCCGCTCCCGGCAGCCCGCACAGTTCGAGCGCCAGCCCGATGGTCGGCCGGCGCAGGGTCAGGTCGTCGTTGAGGTAGCCGTAGAGCCGCTCGAAGCGGGTGTCGAGGTCGGGAGCCAGCGCCACCAGCAGGAGTTCGAGGTCGATCGGGAGCAGGCCGAAGGCCTCGGCGAGCCGCGCCGTCCGCGACCCGGGCGGCGGCGCCGGCGGCTCGCCGAGGCCGCCGCCCGCGCGGCCCACCATGGCGGGGGCCGCCAGGATCCGCTCGACCGCCTCCGGAGTGAGGTACTGGCCGCGGTAGGGGTCGTCCGGGTCCGGGTCGCCGGCCCGGCGCTCGCGGACCGCGGCCCGGATGCGCTGCTCCAGGTGGCCCAGCCGGTCCCACAGGTACCGGTCCGCCGGCTGGTCGTGGCCGGGCTGCGGCGGCGCGCTCCCGGCCACGGCCAGGGCCTTTCTCATGGATGTTGCCGGATCAGCGCGCGGTGTCGGGGGCCCGGCTGGGCGTGCCGGCGGATCGTCCTCGTACTGGGTCGTACTCGGATGATTCGCCGGTGCGTCCAGGCGGGCAGCGACATCAGCAGCTGACGCTGCGGGCCAACACCGCGCGCCCGGCAAGAAGAAAGGCCCTGGGTCGAGGGTCATCGCGCCGCACCGCCGCGCCGGCGTCGCCCGGGCGGCAGCGGGCGCTCCCGGGGCGCCGCGAAGCCGTCCGGGCCGGGGTCCGTGCCCTCGCGGTAGCGCAGCCGACGGCCGGAGCCGTCCGCTGGGCCGGCGCCGGTCCCCCGGCCGGTGTCGCCGGTGTCGGTGGCCCGCACCACCAGCCCCTCGGTGACCGGGGGCCCGGCGGGGGCGCGCTCGCCGGAGAGCGGGGCGAGCACCCGCAGGTCGATCGAGGGTCTCAACTCGCCGCCGAGGGCCGACCACACGTCGGAGACCGACGGCCGGCCCGCCTCCGGTCCGGCGGTGTCGAGCCCGACGGTGAGCCCGAGCTCGGCGAGCGTCCCGGTGAGCAGCCGCGCGGGCAGCGCGTCCACCGCCGTCAGGCAGTGCAGCGTCTCCGCCAGCAGCCGGTGCTCGTCCTGCGGCCGCCCGGCCCAGGCCGTCACCAGATAGGAGAGCTCGAACCAGCGCGGCGCGGCGCGCCAGGCCACCACCACGCCGTCGGCGTCGTGCTCGGCGGCGGTGCCGCTCTGCCGGCGGGTCACCTCCTCGCGGATGCCGTGCAGGAAGACGCTGACCGTCGGGCTGTTGCGCCGGGCGGCCCAGTCGCGGGTGGGCGAGTCGAAGACCACCTCCACCCCGCGCTCGGGCAGCCCGCTCTCGGCCAGCAGCAGCCGCAGCGCCTCGTCGACCTCGTGGATCACCGCCGCTGCACCTCCTCCGGCGGGCCGATGCTGCCGGCCACCACGAGGAAGGGGCAGCTCACCGGCGAGAACCCGGGGCCGCTCGCGGTGATGGTCCGCGGGCCGGTCTGGTCCTTGGGGAGGATGAGCAGCTGCCCGGCGAAGGTCCCGTCGGCGGCGGGCACGGTGGGCGCCGCGGCGGCGGTGATGCCGGGCTGCCAGGTGAAGGTGACCGGCACTCCGGGCGGGAAGTCCAGGCCGCGCACCGAGGTCACGAAACCGGGCTTGCCGATCGGCGGCACCGCGACGATGCGCGGCTGCAGGATCCGCAGCGGGGTCCGCGCCACGTGGTCCCCCGGGTCGGCGTCGGTGCCGGTGGTGGTCAGCACGGCGGTGACGGTGGCCCGCAGGGCCGCGTTCGGCGCGAGCACCACCTGCACCACCTCCCGTCCGCCCGGCGACAGGTCGCCCAGCGCGCATGCGCCGTCCGCGCAGCCGGGCGGCAGCGCCTCGGCGGGCACCCCGGCGGGCAGCCCGAGCGACAGGCGCAGCCCGGTGGCGAGCGCCTGGCCGTCGTTGCGCACGGTGTAGCTGACCGTCACATGGCCGCCGACGTAGCCGGGGTCCGGCTGGGCTGCCACGGACACGCCCGGTCCGGCTTTCGGCGCGGGCCCCGGCTGCTGCTGCGGCCCGCCGGAAGGCGCCGCGGCCGGCGTGGTCGGCGGCGGGGCGGGCGGGGAGGAGGACGGCGGCGGCGTGGTGGTGGGTGGCGGGGTCGGCGGCGACGTGGTCGGCGGCGGCGCGGCCACCACGGGCACGACGGTCTGCGCCGCGTTGTCGGCGGGGTTGGGGTCGACCACCGACCCGGCCACGCTCCAGCCGAACGGCTGGTCGCCGACCAGCGTGGCGACCACGGTGGCGGTCAGCTCGGCACGCGCCCCCGGGGCCAGGGTGCCGAGGTCGCAGCGCAGCGCCGCTGCGTCGCACTGTCCGACCGAGGCCGTCAGCCCGCCGAGCCGCGCGCCGCCGGGCACCGAGGCGGTGAAGACGGTGCCCGGCGAGGGCGCGGGCCCCTGGTTGGTCACGGTGAGCGCCACGCTCGTACTGCCACCGGTCACGAGCGGGGGCGTACTGGCCGGCGCGCTCAGCGACAGGTCCACCGACTGCTGGATGTTCGGCTCCTTCTGGCGCCCCGGCAGGTTCCAGTCCAGCGGGATGAGCTTGCCGGTCGGGACGTCGTAGACCGAGAGTCCCTCCGGCGAGTCGGGCGCGAGGGCCCGGCGGGAGGTCAGCACCAGCTGCGAGCCGTCGGCCGTCCAGGCGGCGTCGCGGGGCTGGAACGGGCCGGTGGCGGAGGTGTCCGGCAGCGGGCGGGTGCAGGCGCTCGGGTCCTTCGTCAGGCCCGCGGGCAGGACCACCGTGCAACTGCCGCCGGTCGACGAGGCGATGAGGATGCCGTCGCGCTGGTCCACCGCACCGTCGCCGCTCTTGCGGTTGAAGGCGACCTGCTTCCCGTCCGGGGAGAAGGCGGGGCTGTCGTCGATGACGGCGCAGCCCGCGGGGCAGGCCTTCGCGGACAGGTCGCTCTGCTGGCCGAGCGCGCCGACGGGCACCGTCCACACGTGCTTGTTGGCGCCGTTGCCGTCGATCACCTCGGTCCTGGTGAAGGCGAGCAGCTTGCCGTCCGGGGACCAGGTGGGCTGCGCGTCATAGGCCCCCGGCTGCCCGGCGGGCGGCTCGATGGTGCCGACGATCGCGCCCGTCGCCACCTGGGCGATCACCACCCGCCCCGGCCCGGAGGCCGCCCCGATGCCGCCGGGCGAGGTCCGGGTGAAGGCGATCAGCGTGCCGTCCGGCGAGATCTCCGGGTCGGTGTCCCAGTCGTTCGGTCCGCGTCCGGCGAGGTTCATCGGCTGCGGGTCCGAGCCGTCGGCCCCGCTCAGCCAGATCCGCTCGATCCGGCCCGCGGGCGAGTCCTCGAAGCGGGTCACCACGATCTGCCGGCCGTCGGGGGTGTAGCCCTGCCGCTCGAACCACGGGTCGTAGCCGGGGCGGGGGTTGAAGAGCGGATCGGAGCCGGGGTCGGTGTCGGTGTCGGCGGCCGGGTCCTCGCGCAGCACGCTGATGCCCAGGTCGCGCGGGTCCACTCCGTCCGGGCGCACGTCCTCCACGTCGGCCACGTCGGCGGCCGAGGCGCTGGTCTGTTCCACCACCGGCTCGCCGTCGCTCTGGTTGCCCAGCCAGGTGGGGGTCTGCAGCAGGCGGTCGTCGCTGTAGAGCGGCTGGGGCGGGGTGCAGGAGCAGGTCGGCGCCCGGTACAGGTGCTGGATCGCGGTCAGCGTGCCGTCGGGCTGGTTGGGGCTGAGGAAGAGCACGCCGCTGCCGTCGGGCAGCCAGGCGGCCGATCCGGACTGCCAGGTGGAGCCGGTGCCGGGGAAGAACGCCCGGTCGCCGCCGGTGGGCGAGGTGAGCATCAGCTGGGGGCCGCGATCGGTGCCCTGGTCCCAGGTGTAGACGATCTGGTTGGCGTGGGCGTCGTCGTTCACCGGGTTCCAGGCCGGGTCGAGGGCGCTGCCGGTGGTGACGTCGGTGATCCGCCGTGAGGCGCCGCCGGCCAGCGGCATCAGGTAGACCTGGGTGCGTGCCGGGTCCGCGTCGCAGGTGTAGGCGACCCACTGGCCATCCGGCGAGACCGTCGGGTGCGTCTCGTTGGAGGTGGTGTCGGTGAGCCTGCGCAGCCCGCTGCCGTCGGTCTTCACCAGCCACAGGTCCCGCTGCGAGGCGCCGTTGGTGCCGCCGGGCTCCAGCGCGTCGAAGACCACGGACGTGCCGTCGGGGGTCAGCGTCGGGTCGGCGGTGTCCATGCCGGTGGTCAACTTGCGCACCGCGCCGGTGGCGTCGCGCAGGTAGACCTGGGGCAGCGGTTCGTCGCGCAGGCTGCTGAAGACCAGTTGGTCGCCGCGGGCCGAGGGCTCCACGTCGAAGTGGGCGGGACCGGGTCCGAACAGCGGCGTGGTCGACGCCGCGCCGGTCACCCGGGCCAGGCTGCGGTGGTCGGTACCGGCGAAGACGATCCGGTCGGCGGCCGGGGTGCTGTCCGCGGCCGCCGGGCGCGTGCCGCCGCCCGGCGCGTCGGAGTGCGCGAAGCCCAGCGTCAGGACGACGGCGGCCAGGCAGAGCAGGGCCGCGACGACGGCTCGTGCCGACCGCCGCTCGGGGCGGGGAGTACCGGGGGCGCCGATCACGCTCAACCTCACAGACCGAGAAGGGCGGTGCTCCCGGCAGTCTCCCCGGCCCGGGGCGCCGGGGGCAGAGCCCGGCGACCCGTGCCGGGGGTAGCCGCCGGTGCCCCCGAGGGCAACCGGCCGAGCGGCCGGGCCCCGGGCGCCCTAGATGAGCCCGTGGCGCATCGCGTACCCCACCGCGTGGGCGCGGTTGCGCAGCCCCAGCCGCGTGATGATCTCGTGCAGCACGTTCTTGACCGTGCGTTCGGAGTAGGAGGTCTGCACCGCTATCTCGGCGGTGTCCAGGCCGTCGGCGACCAGCCGGAGCATCTCCGCCTCCCGGGCGGTGAGGGTCGACAGGGTCAGGCCGCGCGGGTCGAGCATGGTGCGCTGCAGGCTCCCGACCCGGTCGAGCAGGGTGCCGAGCAGGTCCCCGGGCATCACGCCCTCCCCGTTGGCCAGCGCGGTCACCAGGTGCACGAGCCGGTCCTGGTCGGCCTCCGAGCGGCGCAGCACGGCGGTGACGCCGCACTCGATGATGGTCTGCAGCCCGCCGGCCTCGAAGCGGCCCACCACCAGCCCGGTGCGGCTCTGCGTGCCGCGGCGCAGCGTGCGCAGCCGTTCGGCCACGGCGTCGTTCAGCACGTCGACCACCATCAGCGAGACCCGTGCCCTCTCCGTCTCGCCGTCGGTGAGCAGCTCCACCTCCGGGCGCTGCCTCAACTGCTGGACCACGCCGGTGTGCAGGATGATGTCCTCGGCGAACACCGCCACCGGCACCCGGGCGGGCTTGACCCGCACCTCGGCGGATCCGGGCCCGGTGGGTGTCCCGTCCCTTCCGGTCAGGGGGACGCGGGCGAACCGCGTCGCCACCGGCGCCTCTTGGGCTGTCTCGATCGACGTCATGAACGGATCCGTTCTACTCCTGCGGGCCAATGGACGTGTGGTGCTGAGGGCCGGGCCTCCCCGTCACGGCGCCGGCCCCGGGCACGGCCGGGGCGGGGGTCTGTTCGCCCGGGCAAGGGGCCTGCCCGCGCCTTGCCCGCACGTCCCTCTGCGCGGGCGGTACGGCGGTCCTACCGTCGCGCTATGACCACATCCGCCGAACTCGGCCTTCCCGCACTGACGGTGTCGCCCGGAGGCGTGGCCACCACGACCCTGACGGTCCGCAACGGGACCGACATCGTCGAGGCGTACTCGCTGGAGGTGGTCGGGGAGTGTGCCCCGTGGACGACGGTCGAGCCGGCCCGGGTCTCGCTCTATCCGGGGACCTCCGAGACGGTGACGGTGCAGCTTGCCCCGCCGCGCTCGCCCGAGGTGCGCGCGGGCGACTTCCCCCTCGGCATCCGGGTGCTGCCCGCCGAGCGGCCCGAGCTGGTGACCGTCCCCGAGACCACGGTGACCGTCACGCCGTTCCACGAGCTGCAGGCCGAGATCGCGCCCCGGCGGCGCCGCGGCTGGCTGCGTGCGCGCTACCGCGCCGCGGTGCGCAACCTGGGCAACGCGCCCAGCGCGGTCACCTTCGCGCCCGCCCAGGCCGGGGAGGACCTGCGCTTCGGGGTCGCCCCGGACCGGCTGCGCCTGCAGCCCGGGGAGTCGGCCGAGGTCCGCGTGCGGGTCCGCGCACGGAAGTTGATCTGGTTCGGCAAGCCGGCCTCCTGGCCCTTCGAGGTCGCCGTCGGCGGAGAGCCCGCCGCCGAGGCGCCGGGCGGCAACGAACCGGGCGGCAAGGAGCCGGGGACCCAGCAGGCGGCGCCGCAGCAGCCGGGGGCGCAGCAGCCCGCAGGGCAACGCCGGCAGCTGCACGGCGAGTTCGTCCAGCTCCCGATCCTGCCCAGGTGGCTGCTCGCCCTCCTCGCGGCGCTGATCGCGCTGCTGCTGGCCTGGTTCGCCCTGGTGCGCCCGGCAGTGCGCAGCTCCGCCAAGCAGGCCGCGCAGCAGGTCGTCGACCAGCACACCCTGGCGCCCAGCCCGCCCCCCACCGCGGCCCCGCCCACGCCGGGCGCGAGCGGGGGCGCGACCGGCGGCCAGGGCCAGCCGGGTGCCGGGCAGCCGAGCACCGGACAGCAGGGCGGCACCGGCGGAGGTGACGGCGGTGACGGCGGCTCCGGCCGGGCCGTGCCGGGCACCGGCGAGCAGAGTTCCGCCACGATCGACGTACAGACCGCGAGCGGCGCCGCCGCGGTGGGCAGTTACCAGGTGCCGGCCGGCAAGGTCCTCGGCATCACCGACATCGTCGTCGCCAACTTCCAGGGCGACCAAGGGCTGTTGACCATCAAGTTCGGCGACCAGACGATCACGACGATCGCGCTGGAGACCTTCCGCAACCAGGACTACCACTGGGTGACTCCCATCGAGGTCACCGAGAACCAGACGGTGACAGCAAGTGTGACCTGCCAGCAGCCGGGCACTCCGGCCTCCGGCAAGCAGGCCTCCCAGTGCCACGAACTGCTCAACGTCAGCGGAGAACTGAGCGATCTCAAGCACTGATCTCCCCTCCGGCCCCTTCCTGCACCATGTCCTCATCAAGAGAGCCGTCCGCGATGGCCGGTTCGGGTGGCCGGCTTCGGAAATGACGTCGTCGCCGCGCGCGTCGCAGGGCAGCAGGAGGGCACCGGCAGGGTCGGTCGATGAACTGAGTGACACTCATATCTTAAGGTGCTCAAGAGATATCAGTGTTTTCCGGACACGCGAAAGACGGCCCGTTCGTGACCCGACACACGCCCGCCGTCCGGCGGGGCACCCGATTCCTTGTGGTGCCGCCCGAAATCCCGCCGCCTTGCCCGCCCGGGGCAACCGGGGTGCCCCTTTCGACCAGTGAAGTCTGCCCCTGACATCACAGCCGACAACGCGCCCCACCGAGGACGCCGCCGGACCGACCGGAACCAGCCATTCCGGCTCCCTGCCCCCGGGGCCTGTCAGGGGGCGGTCAGGGAACCGTCAGGGTGGATCCCCGATGGCCGGGCGGGCCGGACGCAACAGACTCTCCTCGACGCCGCTGACGCACCGTCGGCCGCACCCGCCCCACCCGTCGAGGAGTCACCAGATGACGAGCACCACCGTCAGGCACCGCACCGACCGCCGCCGTCGGGCCGGCGCGGGGGTGATCGGCGCCCTGGTCGTCGCGCTCACCGCCGGGACCGTGGGCGGCGCGCAGGCCGCCGGGAGGC
Source organism: Kitasatospora sp. NBC_01250 (assembly GCF_036226465.1). Classification (NCBI taxonomy): domain Bacteria; kingdom Bacillati; phylum Actinomycetota; class Actinomycetes; order Kitasatosporales; family Streptomycetaceae; genus Kitasatospora; species Kitasatospora sp. NBC_01250. The sequence continues at coordinate 985,932 of NZ_CP108476.1, forward strand.
TGCCGGCGCCGAACGCGGCATCGCTGCGGGCCTCGATCGCCGGGCTGCCGAACGGCCACCTGACCAGCGCGGTGGTCCTGGTGGACGGCCGGGACGGCCGCTGGTCGGGCACCTCCGGCAGCGGCGACCTCGCCACCGGCCGGCCGGTGGCGGCCGACGGCCGGTTCCGGATCGGCAGCATCTCCAAGGTCTTCACCGCCACCGTGGTGCTGCAACTGGCCGCGGAGAAGCGGCTCGACCTGGACGGCACCGTCCAGCAGTACCTGCCCGGCACCCTGCCGGCCTCCTACCCGCCGATCACCGTGCGGGAGTTGCTCAACCACACCAGCGGGCTGCCCACCGGCGGCGACTTCGGCGACGACGGCAGCGCCCAGTGGTTCGTCGACCACAAGGACGAGGGCTGGACCCCGCAGCAGGTGGTGGCCGAGGCCGCCACCCACCCGATGCAGTTCGCCCCGGGCACCGCCCAGCAGTACAACGGCACGAACTACTACCTGGCCGGGCTGCTGATCGAGCAGGTCACCGGCCGCTCCTACGCGCAGGAGGTGGAGCAGCGGATCCTGCGCCCGCTCGCCCTGCGCCACACCTCGGTCCCGGCCGCCGACGACACCCGGCTGCCGCACCCCACCGCGCACGGCTATCTGACCGTCAGCACCCCGGACGGCGGCACCAGGCAGGCCGATGTCACCGAGCAGAGCCCCTGGCCGTGGGCCGAGGGCGGGATGCTCTCCAGCGCGCCCGACCTGGACCGCTTCTTCACCGCCCTGCTCGGCGGCCGGCTGCTGCCGCCCGCGCAGCAGGCCGAGCTGTTCGCGGTCCCGGACGTGCCGAACGTCCAGAACCCGAACTGCGACACCGGCCCGGTCACGGGCCGGGCCTGCTTCAGCACCGGCCTGATGCGCTTCACCACCCCCGACGGCAGCGTGCTGTGGGGCAAGACCGGCAGCCGTCCGGGCTACAGCAACGGCGTCTTCGCCACCCGGGACGGCGCCCGGGACCTGGTCTACTCGCTCACCCCCACCAGCAGGGAGGGAGCCTCGTTCGCCGCCCAGTACGGCATCGCCGCAGCGGCCTTCGACCTGCCGGCCCTGCCGGGCCACTGATCCGGCCCACCGAGGTGGTCCGCCCCGGCCCCGGCTCTTCAGCCGGGGCCGGGCCTGTCCGGCGGATCCTGGCGGTCCGGGCGCTGCGCGACGCGGTGGCCCCATGCGCGGGTCATCAACCCCACCCCTCTTCCTGTCCGCTGCCTCTGATCAGCACAAACGGGCCCGTCGAGCCTACTCCGGGCACGCGCGTCCGCCTGATAGCTTCGCCAGCCGTGGCAGGGCCGCGGGAGACCGCCCGCGGTGGGCCGGGTCCACCCGCTCGGGAACGGAGTCAAGCGTGATCGAACCGGTTGACAGCACCGACGGTCGGCGGGTGCCCTCGCTCGGGCGCCGGGGGTTCCTCAAGTCGGCCGCGGCGGCCACGGTGGGCCCGGCCGTCGCGGCGGGCCCCGCGCAGGCCCGGGCGGAGCAGGGCCGCGGGGCCGTCGCCAGGCTGCTCGCGGTGCCCCGCGACCGCCGTGACGAGGACTGGATCCGCCGGGCGCTGCAGATCGCCGTCGAGCTGGAGCTGGCGACGATCCCGCCCTACCTGTGCGCCTGGTGGTCCATCGAGGACCGCGACTGCGAGCCCGCCGCACTCATCAAGGGCATCGTCTGCGACGAGATGTTCCACATGGGGTCGGCCTGCAACCTGCTCGTGGCGGTCGGCGGCACCCCGCGGATCGCCGACGCCGTCCCCGGCTACCCCGGACCGCTGCCCGGCGGCGTGCGCGGCGGGCTGACCGTGTACCTCTCCGGGCTCACCAAGGAGTACGTGCGCGAGGTCCTGATGGGCATCGAGACTCCCGAGAGCCCGCTCGCCCGGCAGTCCGGTCCGCCGACCATCGGCGCGTTCTACACCGCGCTCCTGACCGCGTTCCAGGACGTCCGCCCCGCCCTCGCGCCGGACCGCCAGCTCGAGCTGCGGATCGGCCCGGACACCCTGACACCGGTGACGAGCCTCGACGACGTCGAGCAGTCGATCGAGACCATCAGGGAGCAGGGCGAGGGCACCTCGGCCACGCCGGAGGCACCGTCCGCCCAGGACGCGCCGGCGCACTACTACGCGTTCGGCGAGATCTACCACGAACGGCGGCTGCAGCAGGTCGGCGGGGCCTGGGAGTTCAGCGGCGAAGCGGTCCCGTTCCCGCAGACCCGTCCGATGGGCGTCGTCCCGGCGGGCGGCTGGCCCTCGCCTGCCGCCGAGGTCCAGGATCTGCTGCAGCAGTTCGACGACACGTTCTCCGACGTGCTGCAGGGTCTCCAGGACGCCTGGGCCAATGGTGACTCCGATGCCCTGGACGGCGCGGTGGGCGCGATGCTGGCACTGGAGAAGCCGGCCCTCGCGCTCATGGACATCCCGCTGCCCGACGGCTCCGGCCGCTACGGTCCGCAGTTCCGCCCCCGGGCCGCCACGTCCGACTGACCACCAACGCCCAGGCGCCGAGGCGCCGGGAGAAGACACCGGCCCGGTGTGCGGGAGCCGTCGCTCCCGCACACCGGGCCGGGTGCGTCAGGCGGAGGTGCCGGAACCGTCGGCGCCCCGGCCACGGCGGCCGAGCACCGCGCCGGCCACCGCGCCGAGCACGCCGACGACGATGCCGGCGATCCCCAGACCGCGGGCCGTGGCGTCGCTGCTGCTCTTCGCCGCCGTGCTCGGCGCCGACGGCGCGGACGAGGCGGGCGCCGAGGTGAGGTACAGCACCGGCGCCGGGTGGTCCGGCTCGGGCTGGCCGGGCTTCTGCTCGTCGATCCACCGCACGATGTTTCCGTTGCTGTAGGTCTGCAGGGCCTTGAAGACGACCTGGTCGGTGTTGTCCGGCAGGGCCCCGAAGTCGACGGTGAAGTCCTGGTAGTGGTTCGGGGCGATCTGCCCGCCGGTCCAGACGATCTGCGAGACCACGTCGGTGATGTCGCCGTCGTCGGTGTGGATCGGGGTGGCGAGCTTGGTGGTCTGGATCTGGTCGGTCCAGCCGGGCACCGGCGCCACCAGGGCGGACGGGATCGGGTGGTCGAGGGGGAAGTCGACCTCGACCCGCACCGTACTGGCGGTGTCGTCCTCGTCCGGCACGCGGAAGGCGAACGTCTGGTCGGTGGCGTCCTTGGCCACGCTGGAGGGCTGCACGGTGACGTGCGCGGAGGCGGGTCCGGCGATCAGCAGCACGGCCGCGCCGGCCAGGGCGGTCGCGGCGGCCAGGCGGCGCTTGAGGGTGACTGTCATGTCTGGTGTTCTCCGAGGGGAGCGGGCACGCGTGCGGCGCACCGGCGGGAGAGTGCCGCCGGTACGGGTGGGCGCGCCGAGGTGATCAGGGGCACGGGGCCGTCACCCGTCCGGTCGGCGCCAGGGGGCGCTCGGGGCCGTCGGGTTCAGACAGCGGGGGCCGCCGGCGGCCCCCGCCTGATCACGCAGTGCCGCAACAGGACCGGCGAGGGGAGCCGCCACCGGCCGCCCGCCCCCGCGAACCACCCGCGCGGCGGCTGCCCGCCGCGCCCGAGCCCGCCGAAGAGCGCGACACCGAGCCGCGCGACGGCCGCACGCAGCCTCGCCGCACCCGCCGCGGCCACCGCCGCGGCCGCCTCGGCGGTGCTGCGGACCAGCCGCCACACCGCCGCCTCGCCCCGCCGCAGCCACCAGGCCGCCACCACCGTGGCGACGAAGTGGCCGGCGAACATGGTGGGGCTCATCCCGAGCAGCCAGGCGTGGCACCACAGCGCCAGGTGCGGCGCGAGGGTCGCGGAGGCGTGCGGCGCGATCCCCGCCGGCGCGCCCAGCTGGGCGCCCGCCGCGGCCTGGTGAGCACCGCCCGACATCCCGGGCATCCCGGGCATGTCGCCCATCCCGGCCATGCCCGCCGGTGCCGTCTGCGCCCGCACCGGCGTCCGCTCGGCCTGGTACGCCTGCTCGGCGTGGAAGAGCAGGTGGAGGCCCAGCTGTCCGCCCGCCATCGCGCCGGTGATCGCGGTCAGCGACCGTTCCCGACGGGCGCCCGACACGGCGGCCGCCAGGACCAGGAGCCAGCCCAGCACCACCGCCCGGAGCGGGACCGCGGCGCCGGAACCCATCGCGTGCCCGGCTGCGGCCAGCACGACGCAGACCGTCGCGAACGGCACAGCACGCAGTACGCGAAAGTCGAGCGAGGCGGGAGGCACCGCGGCGGGTGCGCCCCGGGTTGCGGAGGCAGGCATGGCGGGGACATCCTGCCACCCGATCACCCACGAGCGACCCCGGGGCGACAAATAAAGGTCCCGCCCTCCGGATCGCCCTCCGGATCGCCCTCCGGAGGGCGGAGGATCGCCCGGCGGACGCTCCGTCAGGCCGCCCCGGGCGAGCGGGACAGACGGCCCGCGCGGCGGGCAGGCGGCGGCAGGACGTACTGCGATCCGGTGGGTGCGCCGGGCGGCAGGTGTCAGCCGGACCAGCAGGTGGAAGGCGGGACGGGGAGTGTTCGCCGAGCCGCACCGGCGGACGGGACCGGGAGGAGGTGAGCCGCCGTCGCGAAACCCGTCGGTGACCGCATCAAGGACCTGGGCCGCGAGACCAGGGCGCTGGCGCATGCCGTCTGGCGCAGCGGACAGGAGATCGAGCTGCTCCACCGCGCGATGGCCTTCGCCGCGCTGTTCTTCGTCACGCTCGTTCCGCTGCTGGTGGTGGTCGCCGCGGCCTTTCCGAGCCGGGGCAGCGGGATCGCGGACTGGATCAACGACGGCCTCGCGCTGTCCGGCCGGTCGGCCAAGGCGGTCGGCGAGCTGTTCGCCTCCCGCAGCGAGGTGCTCAACACCACCACCGCGCTGAGCCTGGCCGCGCTCGCCGTCTTCGGCATCTCGCTGATGGCCGCCGTCCAGCGGACCTACGAGCGGATCTGGAACCTGCGCCCCGGCGCCTGGCACGCCGTGTGGCGCCAGGTGCTCGGGCTGGCCGGACTGATCGCCGTCATCCTGCTGACCACCTGGCGGGGCGCGCTCCCGCACGAGGCCACCGCGTCCACCGCGCTGCGGGCCGGCCTGAGCGTCTGCGGCGGAGTGCTCTACTTCTGGTGGCTGCAGCACCTGCTGCTCGCCTCCCGGATCGCCTGGTCGGCCCTGTTCCCCGGAGCGGTCGCGACGGTGGCGGCCTTCGCCGGGCTCCGCGTCTTCTCCCAGCTGGTCTTCGCACCGCTGATCGTCTCCAACGCGGTCTCCTACGGCGCGGTGGGGTCCGTGCTGATCGTGCAGTCCTGGCTGATCGGCGTCGGCTACACCGTGTACGCCGGTGCGATGGTCGGCCGGGTCAGCCGCGACGACCGCTCGCCCGAGGACCGGCCGACCGAGGGTGAGACGTACGAGGACCCGTGAGGCCGGCCCCGTCAGGCGCCGACGTAGGCCGCCAGGTGCTCGCCGGTGAGGGTCGAGCGGGCGGCGACCAGCTCGGCGGGGGTGCCCTCGAAGACGATCCGGCCGCCGTCGTGGCCCGCGCCCGGGCCGAGGTCGATGATCCAGTCGGCGTGCGCCATGACCGCCTGGTGGTGCTCGATGACGATCACCGACTTGCCGGAGTCGACCAGGCGGTCGAGCAGGCCGAGCAGCTGCTCGACGTCGGCGAGGTGCAGCCCGGTGGTCGGCTCGTCGAGGACGTAGACGCCGCCCTTGTCCGTCATGTGGGTGGCCAGCTTGAGGCGCTGGCGCTCGCCGCCGGAGAGCGTGGTGAGCGGCTGGCCCAGGCTGAGGTAGCCGAGGCCGACGTCGGCGAGCCGGGTGAGGATCGCGTGCGCGGCCGGCGTGCGGGCCTCGCCCGTGCCGAAGAACTCCTCGGCCTCGGTCACCGACATCGCGAGCACCTCGCTGATGTCGCGCCCGCCGAGGTGGTACTCCAGCACCGAGGCGTCGAACCGGCGGCCCTCGCACTCCTCGCAGGTGCTGGCCACGCCCGCCATCATCGCCAGGTCGGTGTAGACGACGCCGGCGCCGTTGCAGGTGGGGCAGGCGCCCTCGGAGTTGGCGCTGAACAGGGCCGGCTTGACGCCGTTGGCCTTGGCGAAGGCCTTGCGGATCGGGTCGAGCAGCCCGGTGTAGGTGGCCGGGTTGCTGCGCCGCGAGCCGCGGATCGCGCTCTGGTCGATCGAGACCACCTCCGGGTCGCCGGCCCCCGACGATCCGGGCAGCGAGCCGTGCACCAGCGAGCTCTTGCCGGAGCCCGCGACGCCGGTGACCACGGCCAGCACCCCGAGCGGGATGTCCACGTCGACGTCCTGCAGGTTGTTGGCCGACGCGCCGCGGATCGGCAGCTTGCCCGTGGGCGTGCGCACGCTCTCCTTGAGGGCGGCCCGGTCGTCGAGGTGGCGTCCGGTGACGGTGCCGCTGGCCCGCAGCCCCGCCACGGTGCCCTCGAAGCAGAGGGTGCCGCCGCCCGTTCCGGCGCCCGGGCCGAGGTCGACGACGTGGTCGGCGATCGCGATCACCTCGGGCTTGTGCTCCACCACCAGCACCGTGTTGCCCTTGTCCCGCAACCGCAGCAGCAGGTTGTTCATCCGCTGGATGTCATGGGGGTGCAGGCCCGTGGTGGGCTCGTCGAAGACGTAGGTGACGTCGGTGAGCGAGGAGCCGAGGTGGCGGATCATCTTGACGCGCTGCGCCTCGCCGCCGGACAGCGTGCCCGCGGGCCGGTCGAGCGCGAGGTAGCCCAGCCCGATCTCGGCGAACGACTCCAGGGTCTGCCCGAGCGCCGTGAGCAGCGGCGCCACCGAGGGCTCCCGCAGACCGCGCACCCAGGCGGCCAGGTCGCTGATCTGCATGGCGCAGGCGTCGGCGATGCTGAGGCCCTTGATCTTCGAGGACCGGGCCCCCTCGCTGAGCCGGGTGCCCTCGCACTCGGGGCAGGTGGTGAAGGTGACCGCCCGCTCGACGAAGGCGCGGATGTGCGGCTGCAGCGCCTCCTTGTCCTTGGCGAGCATCGACTTCTGCAGCTTGGGGATCAGCCCCTCGTAGGTGAGGTTGACGCCCTCGACCTTCACCTTGGTCGGCTCCCGATAGAGGAAGTCGTGCATCTCCTTCTTGGTGAACCTGCGGATCGGCTTGTTCGGGTCGAGCAGGCCCGACTCGGCGTAGACCCGCACGGTCCAGAAGCTGTCCGACTTCCAGCCGGGGATGGTGAAGGCGCCCTCGGCGAGCGACTTGGAGTCGTCGTAGAGCTGGGTGAGGTCGATGTCGGTGACCGAGCCGCGGCCCTCGCAGCGCGGGCACATGCCGCCGGTGCGGTTGAAGGTCGCCTTCACGGCCTTCGTGGCGGCGCCCCGTGCCACCGTGATCGCACCGCTGGCCTGTACCGAGGGGACGTTGAAGGCGTACGCGCTGGGCGGGCCGATGTGCGGGCGCCCGAGGCGGCTGAACAGGATGCGCAGCATCGCGTTGGCGTCGGTGGCGGTGCCGACCGTGGAGCGGGGGTCGGCGCCCAGGCGCTGCTGGTCGACGATGATCGCGGTGGTCAGCCCGTCGAGGACGTCGACCTCGGGCCGGGCCAGCGTCGGCATGAAGCCCTGCACGAAGGCGCTGTAGGTCTCGTTGATCAGCCGCTGCGACTCGGCGGCGATGGTCTCGAACACCAGCGAGCTCTTGCCCGATCCGGAGACCCCGGTGAACACCGTCAGCCGGCGCTTGGGCAGTTCGAGGCTGACGTCCTTGAGGTTGTTCACCCGCGCGCCGTGCACGCGGATCAGATCGTGGCGGTCGGCGCTGTGCGGTGCGGCCGGCTGCTTGTCACGCTTGGTCTCCATGCGCCTCACCCTACGGGCGGTGTCCGGGTCCGGGCTTCTCCGTTCCTGACCGGTCGCGTGTGGATCTTGGCGAGGCAGGCGGGGAGGGCCGCGTCCGCCTCGTGGTCACGCTCCCGGTAGGCGCTGGGGCTCTCGCCGACCAGCTCGGTGAAGCGCGAGCTGAACGATCCCAGCGAGGTGCAGCCGACCGCGAAGCAGACCTCGGTCACCGACAGGTCACCGCGGCGCAGCAGTGCCTTGGCCCGCTCGATCCGGCGGGTCATGAGGTAGCTGTAGGGCGTCTCGCCGAAGGCCGCGCGGAAGCTGCGGGAGAAGTGGCCGGGCGACATCAGGGCCACCTGCGCCAGCGCCGCCACGTCCAGCGGCTGTGCGTAGTCGCGGTCCATCAGGTCACGGGCCCGGCGCAGCCGGACCAGGTCTTCCAGCATCACCCGTCCACCATCGCACAGTGCGGGCCGGCCGCGGACGGCCCGCCCCCAGGGCCTTCTCATGGACCTCGGCTCACCAGCCGGCGCCAGGCACGGGGACGAACCGGACCGGGGTGCCGGGCGGTGCCTGGGCCGCCGCGGACAGGGCGTCCTCGGGCACCACGCCGATCACCGGGTAGCCGCCGGTGGTCGGATGGTCGGCGAGGAAGACCACCGGGCGGCCGTCCGGCGGGACCTGGACGGCGCCCAGCACCATGCCCTCGCTGGGCAGCTCCCGCTCGACGGCCCGCTCCAGCACCGGGCCGGTGAGGCGCAGGCCGATCCGGTTGCTGGCGGGCGAGACGCGGTAGTCGCACGCCGCCAGGGTGGTGACGGCCGCGGGTGCGAACCAGTCGTCGCGCGGCCCCAGCCGCAGCGGCAGCACCAGGTGCTCGGGCGGGGCCACCCAGGGCACCACGTCCGCGGCGAGCGGCGGGCCGGCCGGGTCGGCGCCGAGCGGCAGCGCGTCACCGGCGGCCAGCGGCGCGGGGCCGAGGCCGGAGAGCAGATCGGTGGCGCGGCTGCCGAGCACGGCCTCGGCCGCGACCCCGCCGGCGAACGCCAGGTAGCTGCGCACGCCCCGGGCGGCGGTGCCGAGCTCCAGCAGCGCGCCCGCGCCGAGCCGCAGCGGGGCGCCCCAGGCGGCGGGGCGGCCGTCCACCCGTACGGAGCAGGGCGCTCCGGTGACGGCCGCGACCACCGGGCGGCGCACCCGCACCGCGCAGCCCAGCACGGTGGTCTCCAGCGTGGCGGCCCGCGCGGAGTTGCCCACCAGGAGGTTGGCCAGCCGGTGGGCGCGGCGGTCCAGTGCACCGGAGCGGGGGACGCCGAGGTGGGCGTGGCCGGGCCGGCCGAGATCCTGAACGGTGGTCAGCAGGCCCGGACGGACGACGGTCAGGGTCATCTCGGCTCCACTCCGTGCGCGACTCCATGCTCCACGCGGTGCTCGGCTCCGTGCTCCGAGCCGTGTTCCGCGCGGTGTTCCACACTGTGCTCCATGCGGTGCTCCACGCGGTGCTCCATGCTGACGAAGCGGACCCGGTGGCCCGGGGCGAACAGGGCGGCGGGCTCGCGGGCGGGGTCCCACAGCACGGCGTCGGTGCGGCCGATCAGCTGCCAGCCGCCCGGCGAGGAGCGCGGGTAGATGCCGGTGTAGGCGCCGGCCAGCGCGATCGACCCGGCCGGGACGCTGGTGCGCGGCACCGCCCTGCGCGGCACGTGGAAGCGCTGGTCGAGCCCGGTCAGGTAGCCGAAGCCGGGCGCGAACCCGCTGAACGCCACCCGGTACTGCGCGGCGGCGTGGATCCGGGCGACCTCGTCCTCGCCGACCCCCCAGAGCGCGGCGACGGCCGGCAGGTCCTCGCCGTCGTAGTGCACCGGGACGGTGATGACCTCACCGGCGCTGTCCGGCAGCGCGGGCACCCGCCGGCCGGCCAGCTGCCGGGCGAGGGCGCGCGGGTCGTCCACCCCGTCGAGCAGCACGGTCAGCGCGGCCGGCACGATCTCCCGGACCCGGGGCAGCTGGCCGGCCTCGCGCATCCGCAGCAGTTCGGCGTGGAGCGCGGCGGTCTCCGCGGCGCCGTCGAGTTCGATCAGCAGCGCGTCGAGCCCCACCGGCAGCGCCCTCATGCGAACGCCTCGATCCGGACACCGGCGCCGTGCAGCGCGGCCCGCACCGCGCGGGCGAGGTCGGCCGCGCCGGCGGTGTCCCCGTGCAGACAGAGCGAGCGGGCCCGCAGCCGGATCCGCCCACCGGTGTTCGTGCCGACGGGGTCGCCCTGGGCGATGGCCACCGAGCGCCGGGTCACCTCGCCGGGGTCGTGCAGCACCGCGCCCACCTCGCGGCGCGATACCAAGGTGCCCTGCGGGGTGTAGGCGCGGTCGGCGAACGCCTCGGTGACGGTGGGCAGCCCGGCCTCCTCGGCGGCCAGGTGCAGCCGGGAGCCGGGCAGGCCGAGGACGGGCAGCGTCAGGCCGGCCAGGCGCAGGCCCTCGACGACGGCCGTGGCCTGCCCCTCGTCGTGGACGGTGCGGTTGTAGAGCGCGCCGTGCGGCTTGACGTAGCGCACCCTGGTCCCGGCCGCCTTGGCGAAGGTGTCCAGGGCACCGATCTGGTAGGCGACCTCGTCGGCCAGCTCGTCCAGCGGCAGGTCCATGGCGCGGCGGCCGAAGCCGGCCAGGTCCCGGTAGGAGACGTGCGCGCCGATCCGCACCGAGTGCTCGGCGGCCATCGCGCAGACCCGCCGCATGGTGGAGGGGTCACCGGCGTGGAAGCCGCAGGCGACGTTGGCGCTGGTGACCACCGAGAGCAGCGCCCGGTCGTCGGTGAGCTGCCAGCGGCCGAAGCCCTCGCCCAGGTCGGCGTTGAGGTCGATCACCGCTGCTCCGTCAGCAGTTGCTCCGGTCTCCACTGCCGCCGCGCTCACCGGCCCGGTGCCTGCTGCTTCGGCGTTCACCGGCCCGGCTGCCTCGGCGCTCACCGGTCCGGCTCCGTCTCCGTCATGGCGGTCACGATCACCCTCCGGGCCTCGTCCAGATACCGGGTCAGTTCCACTTCGACGTCGTCGGTCGCGCCCGACTCCAGCAGCCCGGCCAGCGCCTGGTTCCAGCGCAGGAACGGCTCGTGCAGGCCCCGGGCATCGGCCACCGCGCCGAAGGCCAGGCGCAGTTCGGCCAGCAGCCGGGCCATGCACTCGTCGATCCGCTCGCTGCCGGCGAGCCCGGCGACGGCCTGGTGGAAGCGCAGGTCGGCGGTGCCGACGGCGACCCAGTCGCCGCGCTGCTCGGCCGCCTCGGCGGTGGCCAGCGCGCCGCGCACGGCGGCGATCAGCTCGGGTGCGGCGTGCGGCGCGGCCCGGACGCCGACCTGTTCCAGGGCCAGGCGCAGGGTGAAGATGTCGGCGACGTCCGCGGGCCGCAGCGCCCGTACGAAGACGCCGCGGTTCAGCTGATGGACCAGCAGGCGTTGGTCCACCAGCAGCCGGAAGGCCTCGCGCAGCGTGTTGCGGGAGACCGCGAGCGCCTCGCCGAGCGCCTCCTCGGAGAGCCTGGTGCCGGGGGCGAGACGGCCCTCGGTGATGTGCTCGCAGAGCAGTTCGGCCACCCGCTGCGCGGCGCTGGTGCGCCCGAGGCGCCCGCGATCGGCCGCGATGGCGCTGAACTCCCCGGTCGTCGCCCGTTCGTCTGAGACCACGGCGGCCCTCCTTCTTCGATCATGCAGCCCGCGCCGATCATGCACCCCGGCTCATGCACCCCGGCAGCCCGTGGCCGATCCGTTGTCAGAGAACGGTACCCAAGTCTTGTGGGATTGTTCAACAATCCCCTAACCTCGGCTCAACTCCCCCCAGGGCCTCCCCCACAAGGCCGGGAACCTCCTTCGGAAGGTGGCCAAGAGCGTGATCGTTCTCTTCGGCATCCTCGTCGTGGTGGCGGGATTCGCCACTCGACGCAACCCCCTGTTGATCGTCGGCGTGGCGGGCGTTGTCACCGGCCTGCTGGGCAAGCTCTCGCCCATGAAGGTGCTCGCGGCCTTCGGCACCGGCTTCGCCTCCAGCCGGTCGGTGACCATCTTCGTCATCGTCCTGCCGGTCATCGGCCTCCTGGAGTACCGCGGCCTGCAGGAACAGGCCCGCACTCTGATCGGCCGGCTCGGCGCGCTCAGCACCGGGCGGCTGCTGGCGATCTACCTGGTGCTGCGTCAGCTCTCCGCGGCACTCGGCCTCACCGGGCTGGGCGGCCCCGCCCAGGCGGTGCGCCCGATGGTCGCCCCGATGGCGGAGGCCGCCGCCGAGCGCCGCCACGGCACGCTCACCGAGCGGATGCGCGAGCGGGTCCGCTCGTACGCCGCCAGTGCCGACACGGTCGGACTCTTCTTCGGCGAGGACTGCTTCCTCGCGGTCGGCTCGATCCTGCTGATCACCGGCTTCGCCAACGCGACCTACCACACGCACCTGGAACCGACCCAGCTCGCGCTGTGGGCCATCCCCAGCGCGCTGTGCGCGACCGTCATCCACGGCCTGCAGCTGCTGCGCCTGGACCGTGCCCTCGACCGGGAGAACGCCACCGTGCAGACCAGCACCGCGAAGCAGACCACCGTCGGGCGCGCCCGGGCCGGGGAGGCGAAATGATCCAGGCGGAGTGGCTGTACTGGCTGATCGGCGCCCTCTTCCTCGCGGTGGCCGGGCAGATGGCGGTCGACCGGAGCAACCCCAAGCGGTTCGGCTCCGCCGCCTTCTGGGGGCTGCTGGGCCTGAGCTTCATCTACGGCACCTGGGTGGTGCGCAGGACCGCACCCGCCGCACCGCTCGGCGCCGCGGTCCTGGTGATGATCTGCCTGGCGGGCTTCGGCCTCACCGGGCGCGGAGCCTCCCGCGCCCCGGAACCCGAGCAGCGCGCCGCCACCGCGGCCCGGCTCGGCAACCGGGTGTTCGTCCCCGCCCTGACCATCCCGCTGGTGGCCGTGCTCTGCTCGACCGTGGTCAAGGACTGGCACCTCGGAAACCGGCCGGTGCTCCAGGCGGGCAGCGAGACCATCGTGGGGCTGGGGATCGGCGCCCTGGTCGCCCTGCTGGTCGCGCTGCTGATGACCCGTGAGCGCAAGCCCGTCGTCGCCCTGCACGCCGGGCGCGGGCTGCTCGAATCGATGGGCTGGGCGCTGCTGCTGCCCCAGCTGCTGGCCGTCCTCGGCTCGATCTTCCAGGTGGCCGGGGTCGGCACCCAGGTCGGCAGGCTCACCACCGACATCCTGCCGCACGGCAGCCGGTTCCCCGCCGTGGTGCTCTACTGCGTGGGCATGGCCCTGTTCACCGTCATCATGGGCAACGCCTTCGCCGCCTTCCCGGTGATGACCGCCGCGATCGGCTGGCCCGTCCTGGTCACCCAGTTGCACGGGAATCCGGCGGTGGTGCTGGCCGTCGGGATGCTGGCCGGCTTCTGCGGCACCCTGGTGACGCCGATGGCCGCCAACTTCAACCTGGTGCCCGCGGCCCTGCTGGAGCTCAAGGACCAGTACGGGCCGATCAAGGCTCAGGTCCGTACCGCGGGAGCGCTGTTGGTGTGCAACATCGCCATCATCTCGCTCTTCGCCTTCTGAAGCCCTCCGAGGCCGTCCGAGGCTGTCCAAGGCCATCCGAGGCCATCTGGAGCCTTCCGCGACCTTCCGAGACCTTCCTCGGTCTTTCGAGGCCCGTCACTGCGAGAGGTGTGACCACCCATGACCCGCGTCCTGCTCACCGGCTTTGAACCGTTCGGCGGCGCCACCCGTAATCCCTCCTGGGAGGCCGTGCGCCTGGTCGCGGCCGATGCACCCGAAGGGCTGGAGGTGACACCGCTGCGGCTGAGCTGTGTGTTCGGTCGGGCGATCGACGAACTGCGGGACGCCGTCCGGGCGACCGACCCCGAGCTGGTGGTCTGCGTCGGCCAGGCTCACGGGCGGCCCGGCATCAGCGTGGAGCGCATCGCCGTCAACATCGACGACGCACGCATTCCCGACAACACCGGACGCCGCCCGGTCGACGAACCGGTGGTGCCCGGTGGCCCCGATGCGTACTTCGCCGCCCTCCCGGTGAAGGCGTGCGTGGCCGCCGTGCGCGAGGCCGGCCTGCCCGCCTCGCTGTCGCACACCGCCGGAACGTTCGTCTGCAATCATGTCTTCTACGCCCTGATGCACCTGATCGCCGTCGAACGACCCACCACCCGGGGTGGTTTCGTCCACGTGCCGTCCCTGCCCGAACAGGTCCTCGACCAGGCGGTGCCGTCCCTGCCGGCCGCCGCGGTCGCCCAGGGCCTGCGCGCCCTGCTGAGCTGCGCCGCCACCCGGCGACTTGATGTGCACACTTCCGAAGGAACCATTCACTGAGGGGTGTTGGACGTTTTTGTCGCCAAAGATTTGAACAGATCACGGAGTTATCACTAAGGTCGGCAAGCAGACCGCCGCGATGGTGATCACCCGACCCGGGTGGCAGTGGCGGGCGCCGCCGAGTTCGAGCGCAGCAAGGACAGCTGACTGTCCGACAGGGGACCCTCGCGGGGGAGCTGCCAAGCGGTACTGGGGAACCATGTGTCCCCGCGAGGGAGAGGCAGCAATGGCGTCCCACCGTCGTCCCAAGCCCGTCGGCCGTACCCGTGCGTCGATCCTGACCGCCACGGCCGCCACCGCCATGGCGCTCTCCGCCCAGGGTGCCGCGCACGCCGACCCGGCGCCGCCCTCGCTGGACCAGGTCAAGTCCCAGGTCGACGACCTCAACCACCAGGCGGAGCTCGCCACCGAGAACTACGACGGCGCGCAGGCCAAGCAGCAGACCCTGCAGAAGCAGGTCGGCGACCTGCAGGACCAGCTGGCCCGCCAGCAGGGCCAGGTCGCCGACCTGCAGTCCGGGCTGTCCTCGGTGGCCGCCGACGAGTACGCCACCAACGGAATATCGCCCACCGTCCAGCTGATGCTCTCCGCCAAGCCGGACACCTTCCTCAGCCAGGCCAAGTCGCTCAACCAGCTGAGCGACACCGAGTCCGACGCCCTGAAGCAGCTCCAGACGCAGCAGCGCAAGCTCGACCAGGACAAGGCCGAGGCGCAGGCCAAGCTCGCCGAGCTGGACGCCACCACGCAGCAGCTCAGGGCCGCCAAGGACGACGTCCAGGCCAAGTTGAAGAAGAGCCAGGACCTGCTCAACTCGCTCACCGAGCAGCAGCGCCAGGCGCTGGCCGCCGCGGAGGCGAAGGCCGCGGCCGACGCCAAGGCGGCAGCCGACAAGGCCGCGGCGGACGCCAAGGCCGCAGCCGCCGCCAAGGCCCAGACCGACGCCACCCAGACCGCCTCACGCGACGCGGCCCGCACCGACCCCGGGAGCACCGGCACCGGCAGCGGTACCGGCACGACCGCCCCCAGCACCCCGCCCGGCGGCAGCTCCGCCGGCAACTCGGCCGCCCAGGCCGCGATCGCCGCCGCCGAGAGCCGGCTCGGGATGCCCTACGTGCCGGGCGGCGCCGGCCCCACCCAGTTCGACTGCTCGGGCCTGATGCAGTGGGCCTACGCGCAGGCCGGCATCTCCCTGCCGCGCACCTCCCAGGAGCAGGCCACCATCGGGACCAACCTCGGCACCAACATCGCCAACGCCCAACCCGGCGACCTGATCATCTACTTCGCCGACCGCGGCCACGTGGGCATGTACGTCGGCGGCGGCCAGATCATCCACGCCCCGCACAAGGGCGCAGTGGTCCACTACGAGTCCGCCACGGTGATGACGATCGCAGCGATCGTCCGCCCCTGAGCGACCCCGCCGGGCCGCCGGTGTCCTGACGTCGCCTCGGGACACCGGCCACCTCGATGCTCCGGGCCAAGGTGCTCTTGCCGGACGAGTTCGTTCCGGCGATGCAGAGGAAAGCGGTGTCACCACAGAGTCTGATCCTCGGAGTTGGGGGTAGCGGGCAGGGAGGCGCCGGGCATCTTGGGCGGGACTGCGGCGGCGAGCAGCGCGTCCCAGGTGTCGTAGTGCGCGGCGAGGTGGAGCAGCAGCAGCGCGGTGGCGTGGGCGTCGAAGCCCGCGCGGTGGCGCTGGCCGGGGACGGCGGCCAGGTCGATGCCGGTCAGGTCGATCAGCGCGTCGAGGCTGTACCCGCCGGCCGCCGGACAGGTCGCTCGAGCGAGCCGGAGGGTGTCCAGCACCCCGGCCGGTCGCCACTGCGGCATGTGCCGCAGCAGCACCCCGTAGTCCACGTGGGCGTTGTGCGCGGCGATCCATGTGCCCTCCAGGTCGGCGTGTACCCGGGCGCCGACCTGCTCCCAGGTCGGCGCCGTCGCGACGTCCTGGTTGGTGATGCGGTGCACCCGCGTGGCGAACGGCGTGATGGGGTTCGGGGGGCGCAGCAGGGTGGAGCGGGCGGACGACGGCACCGGGCTCCCGTGCACCACGGGGATCGCGGCGACCTCCACCAGGTCCGGTGGCTGGGCGCCGTTGCCTTCCACGTCCACGACGAGGACGCGGGGCCAGGTACCGAAGTCCATCACGGTCTCCTTACTGGGCGGCGGCCCGGCCGATGTCGGCGCGGCCGTCCGGCGGTGGTTGCACGGCTTGTCACGGTCGTGGACCTGGCAACCGAAGCAGCGCTGCAGGAAGGAGCGCGGCGGCTCGTTCAAGCCCTCGACGATGATGGCGCGTTCGTTCACCTCAACGTCGCCGATAGCCCCGAGAGCACGGGCCTGCTCGGTGACATCCTCCACGGTGGGGCCTGCCAGGCGTCGCGACACCGGCCCAGCGATCGCCCGTCAACGCCCTGCGTGGCACAGCTGCCGAAACGGGCCCCGCTGGACGATACTGGCCGTCATGCGAGTGGCAGTGATGACCGCGGGTTCGCGCGGCGACGTGGCTCCCTACACCGGGCTCGGCCATGCTCTGGCGCAGGCCGGACACCAGGTCACGCTCGTCACCCATGCCCGTTTCGCGCCGCTCGCGGCTGCGGCGGGGGTGGGCTTCCATGCGCTGCCGGTCGACCCGCTTGCGGAGCTCCGGTCTGCGCGCGGACAGGCGCTGCATCGGAGTACCACCGGCGCCGGGAAGCTGCTGCGGGTCATCGCGCTGGCCCGGTCCGCGGTCGGGCGGACGGCCGAGGACCTGCTGGCAGCCGCCCGCACCAGCGACGTCCTGCTGCTGTCCAGCTCGCTCGGCCCGCTCGGCCACACCATCGCCGAGGGGCTGGGGCTGCCGAGCATCGGCGTGTACCTCCAACCCCTGGCCGCCACAGTCGAGTTCGCGCCTCCGGTGACCGGCACCCGGTCCTGGGGAGCGGTGGGCAACCGGCTGGCCGGACGAGCGGTGAACGCTGCCGTGGACGGCATCTTCGCGGACAGCGCCCGCGCGCTGCAGGACCGCCTCGGCCTCCCCCGCCACCGCTCGCACACCGCCCGTCGGGCCCGCGAGCGCCAGGACTGGCCCGTCTACCACGGCTTCAGCCCCCTCGTGGTGCAGCGCCCGCACGACTGGCGCCCCGGCCTGCGGATCGCCGGATACTGGTGGCCCCACGACCCGCCCCAGGCACAACTCCCGGACCGGCTGAGCGATTTCCTGTCCGCCGGCCCGCCACCGGTCTTCGTCGGCCTGGGCAGCGCCACCGTCCCCGACCCCGAGCGGCTGAGCCGGACCGTCGTGCGCGCCCTGCGTGCGGCCGGGCTGCGCGGGGTCATCCAGCGCGGCTGGAGCGAACTCGCCTGCGAGGACGACGACATGCTCACCATCGACGAGATGCCGCACCAGCTGCTGTTCCCGCACATGGCCGCGGCCGTCCACCACGCGGGAGCGGGCACCACCGCCGCCGCCCTGCGCGCGGGCATTCCGGCCGTCCCCCTCCCCGTCCAGTTCGACGCCGCGTTCTGGGCCGCCCGCCTGACCGCCCTGGGCGTCGCCCCCACCGCGATCCCGCTGCGCCGGCTCACCGCCCAGGCCCTGACCGCGGCCCTCGTCCAGGCCACGACCGACCCGTCCTACACCCGCCGCGCCCAGGCCCTGGCCGCCCGCATCCGCCAGGAGGACGGAACCGGCCCGGTCCTGGCCGCCGTGAACCGCCTCGGCTCCCCGGCCCGCCCCGCACCAGCGGACTGACGCACCGGCCTACCAGGCGTTGGCCAGCGGCTCAGAGCTGCACCTCAGGCCTGCGGCGACGCCCTCCGGGAGAGCAGCCACTGCCCGATCAGTCCGGCGGCCAGCAGCCCGCCGACCAAGGTGATCAGGCAGAGCCCGGGGCCCGAGCTCCAGCGCACCGCCGAGCTCCGCACGCCCAGCACCAGGGCCACGGCGAGGGCGACGCCGGGCAGGGCGGTCAGGGCCGGGCGCAGCCGGGTCAGGTCGTCCTCGGCCAGTGCGCCGAGGACGCCCACCCCCAGGGCGATGCCCCAGACGCCGAGCGCCTGTGCGTCGGGGCGGTCGACGTGCCAGGGCACCAGTGCGGCCCAGAAGCCCGGCACGGCCAGCAGGCCCGCCCCGATGCCGAACCAGCCCGACCCGAGCACGGCCATGAACGGCTTCGACCAGGCCGGCAGCGGGACGACCGGCGGGGCCGGCGGGCGGGCCGGCTCCAGGTACTGCCGGGCCAGGCAGCCGAGCGCGAGCAGAGCCAGCAGGCCGAGCACGGCGATCCAGCCGAGGCTGAACATCACCAGGAAGACCGAACCGCCCCGGACCACCTGCAGTTGGCCGGCGTTGAGCAGCGACACCGCGAGCAGGCCGAGCAGCACGACGGCGGTCGGCAGCACCAGGGTGCGCACCTCCTCCCAGACCCGGGCCCGGCCGACCATGAGGAGGCCGGGTGCGACACCGAGCATGGCGGCGCCGATCAGGCCGGGGCTCAGCGGCTCGGGCGAGGCCCAGGCGCCGAAGACGTGGCCCGACAAGCTCACGGCCGCCATCAGCGCGCCGGTCAGGCCGCTGACCACCGCCACCACGGTGGCCAGCATCGTCACGGCCGCGGTCAGTCCGCGCCCGGGTCCCGGTCCTTCGAGATCGGCGGCCGGTGCCACCTCGACACTGCTCAAGTCTTCCCCCTCAGCTGATGGTTGACCGAACCGCCAGGTCGACGGGCCGCCCTGCGCCGCGCGGCTGCCGCCGGAGCAGCTCGCGCCCGTACATCACCCGCAGGCTGACCATCGTGGTCGCCGCGAACGCCAGCACCCCGCAGCCGATGGCGACCCCGGCGGACAGGGCCGTGCGGGCGTCGAGCCCCAACTGCCGCTCGAACAGCTGCGCCGCGCCGACCGAGAAGACCGGCGCCATCGCGAGCGCGACCAGGTGCAGCCGCCACTCCTCGCGCGCCCAGCTCGCCCCGGCCCGGCCCGCGCGCCACTGACGCACCATCAGGACCGCGTAGGTCAGCGCGAAGGGGATCAGGTACGCGAGGAGCAGCCGGCGCCCCTCAGCCCCCCAGCCCCAGAACGACCGGGTGATCCAGAGCAGCGCCGCCGCGCCGGCCGGCTGGGCGAGGACGAGCACCGGCAGCGGCACCCAACTGCCCCGCACCCCGGGGACGTTCTCCCGCCGGTCGAGCGCCCGGGAGGCCAGCAGCGCGCCGAAGGTGACCACCGAGCCGAGGTGCATGATCGCCACCCGGTTGATCTCCGTCATCGGCAGGCCGGGCAGCAGCCACGGCAGCACGCCCCACTCCAGGCGCAGCAGCGGCGCGGTCATCAGGAACCCGTAGCAGAGCAGCATCCACCGCTGGTGCAGGTCGGGCAGGCGCCCTACGGCGGCCAGGATGCCGAAGGTCACGCTCAGCACCGTGCCGACCAGGATGGTGGCGAGCACGATCCAGAACGTCGACCCGCCGAACGCGTCGGCCAGGCGGGTGCGCGCCAGGTAGACCGCGGCGCCGGCCATCGAGACGTAGACGGTCAGCGCGAACACCACCCCGGCGACCCGGTGCAGCCGTCGGCGCCGGCGGACCGCCGAGAGCAGCTGGACCGGCCCGAGCAGCATCAGCAGGCCGCCGAGCACCGAGTGGACGACCAGCGGCACCAGGCTGCGCCCGTACGGCCCGATCCGGGTGGCGAAGGCGTCCGCCACGTAGCGCGGCGACACCGCGCGGGCCAGCACCCACTGCCCGAACGCCGGTGCGCCCGGGTGGGCGTAGGGCCACAGTTCGGTCATCGCGATCGGCGCGTAGCCCAGGCAGAGGACCACCACGGCGATCGTGGCCACACGCCCCCAGGCGACGTTCCTGAGACGGTTCACGGCGGCTCCCTCGGGGTGTACCCGCTCCCGACTGAATCAGCGATAGTCCTTTCTGGACTATCGCGAAGGTAGCGGCGGTCCCCGGTCGGGGTCAACGCCCCTGCACCGTCGTTGTTGTCAGCCCCCCGCGCGGCCTCAGCCCTCGCGCTGCTCCACCCACTGCCAGAAGTCGACCATCATCCGCTCGTAGCGGATGCCGAACTCCAGTGCCTCGCGCTGACCGCGGGTCAGCAGCGTTCCGACGCTTGTCGCGAGCTCCTCGTACTCCGCCAAGGTGGCACCGTGCTGGGTCAGTTGCTCCGGGGCGAGCAGCTCGCCCCGGGCTCCGAACCAGAGCTTCAGGATGCTGCGCTCGCGCGCCTCGACCGGCACGAAGGCGGTGTCCGAGAGCCACCGCGCCAGCGCGGTGCGGCCCGCCTCGGTCAGCTTCATCAGCCGCCGGTTGCGCCCGCCCTCCTGCCGGACCTCGGAGAGCAGCCCCGCCTCCGTGAGCCGGTCGCACTGCGCGTACACCTGCGCGTGCGGCACCGACCAGAACGGCGCGACCGTGCGGGCCGCCTCGACCTTCACGTCGTACGGGCTGGCCTCGCCCAGCTTGTCGATGATGCCGAGGACGAGGTACGAGGGGGTGGTCAGCCGGGTGTCAGCCATGCCGTGACCGTATCGCGACCGGCCGGGCCCGGGCGAAGCCGCTCGGCGCTCGACGGTAAGGTGCGGCGGCATGGGCCCGGACACACCGTTCATCGACGACGACAGCGACCACGACGTCTGCTGGATCTGCCCGGCGCTGCGCTACCCGGGCGGCCGGTTCGACGTCTACGACCGGCCCGCTCGCGAGGCGCCGTTCGATCCGCGGACCGGGTTCCGCTACACCGCCCAGGGCGTGGCGGTGTGCGTGCACCCCTACAAGGTCGGGCTGCCCGCCGGCCGCTACGCCAGCGCGGACGAGCCGCTCCCGGCACCCTGCCCGCCCCCGGCCCGCCCGGCCGGGCCCCCAGCACCGCACGCCGATCCGACCGCATCCGTGCGGCAGGCCCCGGTACGGGCGTTCCCCGGACCGGCCCCGGTCGCCGAGGTGCCGGATGCCGTCATCCTCGCCGGGAGCCGGCCCCAGGTGCCCGCCGAGCTGCTGGCCTGGATGCGCGGCCTGGTCGCCGACGCAGCCCCCGACGACCTCGCCGCCACCCTGGAACTCGCCGAGCAGGCGGCCCGCCTGCGCTTCCCGCCCGACTCGGTCGTCGAAGCGCTGCGCCGGGTGCTGGGCGGGTGCCAGTAGGGCCTGCTCCGGTCCCGACGGACGCGGTGGCCCGGCAGCAGGGGCTGCCGGGCCACCGCGGTGGTCAGCGGCGCTCGAGGCGGGTGCCCTGGCGCAGGGTGATCGACATGAGGTCGCTCGGCGCGTCCAGTTCGAGGCGGTGCCAGCGGCCCCGGGGCACGATCACGGCGGCGCCCGCGGGCAGGTGCACGGCTTCCTCGGGTTCGCCGGGGGTGGTGGGGCGCAGGTGGAGGCGCGCGCCGCCGGCCAGGCAGCAGACCGCCTCGTCCGCCTCCGGGTGCATCTCCCAGTGGTCGGCGTGCACGTCGGAGTCGGTCTCCACGTGGAAGGCGGCGATCTGCCAGGCGCCCGGATCGCCGCTCGCCATGCGGCGTTCGGCGCTCCGCACCGCGCCGTCGGGGTGGAACTGCAGGGCCGTGGCGAACAGGTCGATGGGGGTCGTCGTCATGACGGGGTCCTGTCTTTCGGTCGGTTCGGAGCGGGGACGGCGGCTGGCACGGTGGTGGCGGCGGCCCGGCGGCGGGGCAGCAGGGCGATCGCCACGGCCCCCGCGAGCAGGAAGAGTGCGGCGCCGACCGCCAGGCCCGTGGCGTAGCCGGCGTTCAGCGCGGCGGGGCCGGTGGCCTGGCCGGTGCGGTGTGCCGCGACGGTCGCGAGGACGGCCAGGCCGACGCAACCGCCGAGTTGGCGTGCGCTGTTGAAGACACCCGAGGCCATGCCGGCCTCCTGGGGCGCGACGCCGGTGGTCGCGGCGGCGGCGACCGGGGCCAGCACCAGTCCGGTCCCGATGCTGGTGAGCAGGGCGGGGCCGAGGACGTCGGTGAGGAAGCCGCCGTCCACGCGGATGCACGCGAACCAGGCCAGCCCCGCCGCGGCCAGCAGCGCGCCGGGGATCAGCGCCGCGCGCGGGGAGCGGACGGCGGTGAGGCGGGTCGCGACGACGGTGCCCGCGACCAGGCCCGCGGAGAAGGGCAGGAAGGCGGCGCCGGTGGCCGCGGCGCCCAGGCCGAGCACCTGCTGCAGGTAGAGGGAGACGAAGTAGAAGGCGCTGAACTGCCCGGCCGCCGCGAGGAACACCAGGACGTTGGCGCCGGCGACCCAGCGGCTGCGCAGGAGCCCCAGGCGCAGCAGCGGTGCGGCGGCCCTGGACTCGGTGACGACGAAGGCGGCCAGCAGCACGACCGCGGCGGCGAGGGTCGACACGGTGGTCGCGGAGGTCCAGCCCCGGGTGTCCGTGCGCAGGACGCCGAACACCAGCAGCCCGATGCCGCCGGTCGCCAGCAGGGCGCCGAGCACGTCCGGGTCCTTGCGACCGGTGGTCGGCGCCTCGGCTCCCGCGCCCGCGTCCGCGTCCGCGCCTGCGTCTGCGTCTGCGGGGAGCAGCACGAGGGCCGCCGCGACGATGGGCAGGTTGACCAGCATGACCCACCGCCAGCCCGCGTACTGCGTCAGCAGCCCGCCCACGAGCACACCCAGCGCGCCGCCGGCCGCATTCACCGCGCTCCACACCCCGAGTGCGCGGGTGCGTGCCCGCCCCTCGGGGAAGGTCGTGGTCAGCATGGCCAGGGCGGCCGGTGCGGCGGCAGCGGCGCCCAGGCCCTGGCCGGCCCTGGCGGCGACCAGTTGCCAGGGCGCCTGGGCCGACCCGCCCGCCAGGGAGCAGAGTCCGAAGACGCCCAGGCCCAGGGCGAAGAGCCGGCGCCGGCCGTACAGGTCGCAGGCACGGCCGCCGAGCAGCAGCAGGCCGCCGAAGGCGAGCGCGTAGCCGTGCACGACCCAGGAGAGCCCGAGCGGGGTGAATCCCAGGGCGTCGCGGATGGTGGGCAGCGCGACGTTGACCACCGACATGTCCAGGGCGAGGACGAACTGCGCGACCGCGGCAGCAGCCAGCACGGCTCCGGGTCGCCCCCGTAAGTTTTTATACATGTAAGAAAACTAGCGCCCGATGCATCCCGCTGTCGACTCCTGGGGGATGATGGGGGCATGCCGCAACCGCCCGCACCGCGCAAGACACCCGGCCGACCTGCCCGGATCTCCCGCGAGGAGATCATCGGGGCGGCGCTGCGGCTGCTGGACGAGGAGGGCGTGGAGCGGCTGACGATGCGCCGGCTGGCCACCGAGATCGGCAGCACGCCGATGGCGCTCTACCACCACGTCCGCAACAAGGACGAACTCCTCGTGCTGCTGCTGGACGACTACGCGACGCGGACCCTGCGCCGGCCCGAGGCGCTGCCCGCCGGGGCGCGCGAGCGGGTCGTCGCCGCCGCGGACGCGATTCACGCGGTGCTGGCCGACTGCCCCTGGATCGTCGCGGTGCTGACCGCCGACGACCTGATGTCCAGGACCGCGCTGTGGTTCGTCGAACAGATCGTGGCCGGGCTGGTCGACTGCGGACTGACGCCCGACCAGGCCGTGCACGGCTACCGCGCGATCTGGCACTACACGGCCGGCGAGATCATGATCCGCGCCGCGGCGGCCCGGCGCCGCGCGGACGACGACCGGCCCACCTACCGGGCGGCGGTCTTCGCCGACCTCGATGCCGAGGAGCTCCCCCGGCTGGCACAGGTCGCGGGCCGCTGGGAGTCGCTGACCGCTCAGGACACCTACCTGAGCGGGCTGCGGGCGCTGGTGGACGGCCTGACGGGCAGCCAGGCGGGCGGCCTGACGGGCAGCCAGGCGGGCACGGGTCGCTAGCGACCCGGCGCGGCGGCCCGGCCGCCCGGTGGCGCGGAGGTCGGGTCAGCCCTCCTGGCCGGGTGCGGGCAGCGGGGTCTGCCAGTCCAGCAGGCGCAGCAGTTCCTCGTCCGTGCGCGATGCGGGGCGGGCGGAGTCGCGGGGCGGGCGGGTGCTGGGGGTGGGCGGCGGGGGTGTGTTGGTGCGGTTCGCGGTGAGCTGGGCGCTGGTGGCGATGTTCTGCTCCGCGCGCGGCCTGCGGAGCAGTTCGTAGCGGGTGAGCGCGTCCGTGGACGGGCCCGCTTCGCGCAGGGCCTTGGCGAGGACCACCGCGTCCTCCAGGGCCATCGACGCGCCCTGGCCGGTGGCCGGGGAGGCCGCGTGGGCGGCGTCGCCGATGAGGACGGTGCGGCCGCGGTGCCAGCGGCCACCCGGCCGCAGGTGCTGGGCGTTGGTCACCATCAGCCGCTCCGCCGTGGCCGCCACGATGTCCGCGGCGGGCGTGCGGTCGGGGCACAGCAGCGGCAGGAGGTGCTCGCGCCACTGGGCGGGTGTGGTGCGGGCCAGTTCGTCGGCGGCCACCGGTGGGCCGGGCACCCGGGCGAACCAGAAGGTCTCGCCGGACGGGGAGCAGGCGTAGCCGAAGGCGGCACCGCTGCCGCGGAGCATGGTGATCCGGTGCGAGGCTTCGCCCAGTGGCGCGTAGTCGGTGGTGTAGCCGTAGCAGACGCGCTGGCCCGCGTACTCGGGGCCGGGCTGGTCCGGGTCCAGGAGGGCGCGCACCGTCGAGTTCAACCCGTCGGCGCCGACGGCGAGTTCGGTGCGGGCCGAGCTGCCGTCGGCGAAGGTCGCGGTGACTCCCCCGGCGCTCTCCACGAGGCCGGTCAGCCGCGCGCCGTGCCGGATCGGGATCCCGCGGCGGCCGACCTCGCGCCGCAGCGCCGCACCCAACTCGGCGCGGCGCAGACAGCGGTAGCGGGTCAGCGGGTGGTCGGCCTCGCCGAGCGGCATCGCGGCGAGCTCCTGGCCCGCCTCGTCCAGCACGCTCATCTCGGTGAGCGGGAAGCCGAGTTCGGCGACCGGTGCGGCGGCGTCGAGCTGGGCGAGCGCGCGCATGCCGTTGCTCGCCAGGGTGAGGAAGGCACCGATGTCGGCCCCGGTGTCCGGGTGCGCCTCGTACACGGTGACGTCGAAGCCCGCCTTGTGCAGGCCCAGGGCGGCCGCCGCTCCGGCGACGCCCCCACCGATGACCATGATCTCCGTCAACGCCCGGCCCTCCAGCCTCGTCCCACGACCGCCCCGGCGGTCGCCGGCGACGTCCCACCACGACCTTAGCCGGGCGCGGTGGGCGTCGGTGGCATCGGTGGACGTCGGTGGCGCCGGTGGACAACCGGTGGCAGCCGGAGAACCCCGGTCAGCCGACGGCGGGCGCCAGCAGGGCGGCGGCCTTGGCGATCAGCGGCTCGTCCGCCGGCGCCTTCTGGTCCTGCTTGGTGGACAGGACCGCCAGCACCACGGTCTCCCCCGCCGGAGTCCAGGCGATGCCGACGTCGTTGGTGGTGCCGTAGTCACCGGTGCCGGTCTTGTCGCCGAGCCTCCAGTCCTTGGGCAGTCCGGCCCGAAAGCGTGCGCCGCTGGTGGTGTTGCCCAGTAGCCAGGTGGTCAACTGCTGCCGGTGCGGCGCCGTGAGCGCGCCCCCGAGGACGAGCCTGGCGTAGGTGCGGCCGATCGCGTGCGGAGTCGTGGTGTCGGTGACCCGGCCGGGCTCGGCGGAGTTGAGTTCGGGCTCCCAGCGGTCCAGCCGGGTGACGCGGTCCCCGATCGAGCGGCAGAAGGCGGTGACGGCCTGGGGACCGCCGAGTTCGCCCACCAGGAGGTTGGCCGCGGTGTTGTCGCTGTAGTCGATCGCCGCCGCGCACAGCTCCGCGACGGTCATGCCGTTCGCCAGGTGCTCGGGGGTACCGGTGATCGGGGCGTAGCCCGAGCGCGTGACGTCCTGCTGGGTGTAGTGGATGCGCTTGGCCAGGTAGTCGCCGTCCCGGTCGAGGTCCCGCAGGACGGCGGAGACGGTGACCGTCTTGATGGCCGAACAGGTCGCGAAGAGCTCGCCCGCACGGTAGCGAACCTGGCGGCCCGTCACCGTGTTGCGCGCGTACACCCCGAGCCGGGCGGCGTGTTCGCGCTCCAGGTCGGCCAGCGCCCGGTGCAGGTCGCTGCCGCCCGGCGTCGCGGCGGCAGCCGGTCCGGCGGTGGCCACGCTGGCGGCGAGCGCCGCCCCGGCACCGAGGGCCAGCATGGTGCGGCGGCTGGGACGGGCGGCGAAGCCGGCGTCGTTCATGGGTCTCCTCTGCTGGATGAACGGGACTCGACTACCAGGACGCACCGACCGTACCCACGGTTCGGTCCCGAAAGGATCGGTCGCCCGGCGGGTCGGCACGGCGACCGGACCCCGCCCATGACGGCGTGACGGCGCAGGACTACGGTGCCGGTCGGAACAGGCACGACAAGGGGGCTGACATGGCAGGCAAGAAGCGGCGGAAGAAGCCGCAGCCCGGGCGGGCGGCCGACCGGACCGTCACGGAGCCGAGCCGGCGCGAGGCCAGGCTGCTGACCAAGGCAGGGCCGACCGGCGTACCGGCCGACGTCAGCCTCCGGCACGGCCGGATCGGCTGTGCGGTGCTGGGCGCGGCCGCAGCCGCGGGCATCGCCGTACCCGCCGTGGTCGAACGCTGCGGCACCGTCCAGGCCGGTGAGCAGTTCATCGGTGCGCTGACCGGGACAGCGGCCACGATGCTCCTCATGAACCGGCACAACACCGGGGACCCCGTCATCCACGGACCCGACCTGCGGTATCTCACCGCCCGTACGCTGACAGGTGTGCGGACGGTCGACCTCACCGCGCTGGTGCGGATCCGCCGCGACCGAGTCCCCGGCAACCGGGGGTGGGACGACCTGGTGCTCACCGACGCCCGAGGAGTCTCGCTGCAGGTGACCGGGAAGCAGGTGGCTGAACGCCTCACCGCCCTGCTGCAGCCTCAGGACGGCACCACGGCGCAGGACCTGGCCACGGCGCAGGACCAAGCCACCGCGCAGGACCTGGCCACGGCGCGGGACGGCGTGCCGACGGGCGCGCGGATCTCCCCGCAAGCTGCGGTGTTCCTGGGCCTGGCGACCCGCTCCAGGCGCCAACACGCGGTCCAGAGCTGCGCGGACTACCTGCGCAGTGCCTGCCTGCCGATGGCGGGAGCCGGACTCGCCATGCTCACCACCTGGTTCCTGGGCACGGCCTGACCGGTGGGCCGGCCGCGGAAACCACGCGTGGCATCGACGAGGATGACGCGTTCACATCCGACACCGTCAACTCGCTCGTCGGGGTCGCTCTTCGTCGCTCTCGTAACTGATCCGGCCACCGCACGTTGGACCCTGCGCCGACGTCAATGCCGGTCGGCACCACCACCCGAGCCGCTGGTGCCGTACAGACTTCATACGCATTCACGTTTACCGGGGATGGAAAGAAGGCAAATGCACCGTACGGCTCATGGAGACCATCACGAGCACTTCCCACACCCGGAATAAGCGAGGAATTCGTGGCTACCACGTTCAACAGTCACAGCAGCGTCGCGTCCACCATCGCCCTGCTGCAGTCCGAGCTCCCCCGCCTGGAGGAGCAACAAGGCACGCTGGAACGGCAGTTGGCGGAGGTGACGGACCGCCTCGGCGCGGTTCGCAGCGCCCTCAGCAGCCTGCAGTCGCTCGCCCCGGCGCCTGCCCCCGCCGCGCAGCAGGCCCCCACCGTGCCGGCGCAGAAGACGCCCGCCACGGAGACGATCGCGGTCCAGGCACCCGCGCCCACCGAGGTTCCGGAGCCGACGGCGGCCGAGGGCACCGACGAGGCGCCGGCGAAGAGCGCACCGAAGACCGCACGCCGGGCCGCCGTCGCGAAGACGGGTCGCACCCGCAGGACTTCCCCGGCCAAGGGGTCGGCCGCGACCAAGGCGCCGGCGAAGACGTCGACGAAGGCAGCGGCGAAGAAGACATCGGCGAAGGCAGCGGCCGCGGTGCCCGCCCCGGCGCAGGAGACCGCGCCGGAGACCGCACCCGAGGTCGCCCCGGCGGCGGCGCCGGAGACCGCCCCCCAGGCGGTCGCCGAGCCGGCGGCGGCCGAGGCCCCGCGTCGGGCGCGGCGCGCGTCGAAGCCGCGCAAGGGCACGGCGCCCGCGCCGGCCGAGGCGGCGAAGAAGCGCGCGCCCGGACTCACCGACGGCATCCTGGAGTTCCTGGCCGGCGCCGAGCAGCCCGTGCGGGCCGGTGACGTCGCCCAGGGCCTGGGGCGCGAGTCCACCCCCGGCAGCGTCAACGCGATCCGCACCGCGCTGGAGCGCCTGGTGAAGGCCTCCCGCGCGCAGCGCACCGGCCGCGGGCTGTACCAGGCCCTCCCCCGCTGACCGCCCACGCCCGAGGGCGTGTCGCAGGGCTCGCGCCTACCCGCCGGTCTCCTGGCGGGTAGGCCCCCGCGTGCAGCGGCTCCGATCACTCCCCCGCGCGGCCGAGCAGCAACGGGGAGGCCAGCCGCTGTTCGGGGTGCATCCGCAGCAACAGGTGGACCACACCGGCCAGTCCAGGCAGCAGACCCGGCGAGAACGCCTCGCGGGCCAGTCCGCCGATCGCGCCGTGCTCCTCCAGGCCGCTGAGCAACTCGGCGTCGGCGGCACCGCGGTCCTGGTGCACCGGGGGCACGGCCGAGGGATGGCAGGCGCGCAGCGCCGCGAGCAGCTCCCACAGCCCCAGGTCCCCGTGGCACAGCGTGTGGGTCCAGCCGAAGCCCTCGCGCAGCGCGGCCGGGCCGGCCCGGCGGGCGGTCTCCAGGTGGGCCGGATCCCCGGTGCGCCGGTGGAGGTCCGCGGCGGCCAGCCCGATGCCGGTGGCACCGTGGCACCAGGCGGTGGCGTGGTCCACCCCGCTGGTCTCCCGCAGGTCGGCCCAGGCGGCCGCCTCCCGCGAGTACAGCGATCGTTCGAAGTCGAGTGCCCGGTCGGCGAGTTGACGCCAGCGCTCGCGATCCGCCGGCGTTCCGGCCGGGCTGAGTGCGAGCCTGGTGAGCGCCCAGCCCATGCCGGTGGCGCCGTGCGCGAAGCCGCCCACCGCCGCCGGGAAGAGCGCGGTGGGCCAGCGCGCTCCGCGCTCGTCCAGCACGGCCGTCCGCTCCAGGTGCCGGCCCGCCTCGGCGGCGGCCGCCAGCCAGCGCTGCGCCCCGGTGGCCGCGGCGAGCCCCAGCAGCGGCACGACGGCGCCGGCCGCGCCGCCGAGCACGTCCAGTGCCCGGTCCTGGCCGATCCGCTCCGCGTCCAGCAGTGCGGCCCTGGCCTGCGCGCGCTCCAGCAGCCAGCCCTCCCCGAGGACTTCGTGCAGCGTCGACCAGGTCCACAGCTGGGAGGCGAGGCCGGTGAAGCCGCCGATCTGCCGGGTGGGCACCTGGTCCTCGGTGGCGGCGAGCACCCGCAGGGCGCCCCGCAGCAGCTCGTCGAGCCCCGCCACCTCGTCGGCCCGGCCGGCGGCCTGTTCCTGCCGGTACTGGGCCAGCGCGAGGACGACGCCGCCCTGCCCGCTGTAGAGGTCGGCGGTCAGCGGGCGGATCGCCCAGCCGACATCGGTGAGTACCGGGCTGATCCAGGTGGCCGTGCCGTCGCGGCCGCGCACGGCAGCGGCGCCGATGGTGCGGACCGCCTCGGCGGCCAGCCGCCGGCGGCGCTCCTCGGCCCGGCGCAGGTGCGGTGCGGTGGCCGGTTTCGGTGTCCGCGCGGGCAGTTGGCGCTCGTTCAGGTAGGCGCCGACCAGGGCGCCGCGGATCACCTCCTGCTCCAGGGCGAGGTCGGCCGCGCGCCAGTCGGTCAGCGCGGCCGCCAGGGTGGCCGGATCCACCAGCATGCTGAAGACCGGGACGTCGCCGAGCAGCAGGTCGTCGATCTCCGCCTCGATCTCGGCGGCCTGCCGGGGTGCGACCGGGTTGCCCTGCGCGTTGCGGGCCAGGATGTCCCTGGCCCGGGTCAGCGCGGCGGCCGGATCGTGCAAGGAGGCCGGGTGCCAGAGCATCCGGCCGATCTCCATGTACGCCTGGGTGGGGCGGCGGATCAGCCGCACCTCGCAGCCCTCGAAGGCACCGAGCACGCGGCGCAGTTCGCCCTGGTCGTCGAGTCGGCGCAGTCGCGCGGTCAACTCCTCGAAGCCGCCCAGGACCTGCTGCCAGTGCCGGGCCAGCACCGGCGCGGGGCTCGGGTGGTTGCGCGAGGCCCGGACCTCGACGGCGGTCAGCTCCATCCGGGCGCTGTCCCGCCCGCCGTCCACGATCACCGGCATCGGGATCCGCGGCTGCTGACCCGGCAGGCCGCCGGCCGCCGAGAGGTCGACCCCGGCCAGCGTGTAACCGTCCAGGCGCAGCGGCAGGATGCCGGTGCGCAGCACGGTGCTGCGCACGGTGCGGGCGGCCAGGTCGACCGCGTCGCCACGGCCGCTGGGTTCGGTGGGCGGATCAGGGGTGAACAGGCTCTCGGCGTCGACCACCACCGGCACCGGACCGTGCGCGAGCAGGTTCTCGGCGTGCAGGTCGGTGCCGCCGACCAGCCGCATGACGGCCAGCCAGTGGCCGAGGTTGCAGTAGAACAGGGCGAGTTCGGCCTCGCTCGCGCAGTACACGTGCTCGACGTGGGCGGCCCAGCCGTACGGCTCGCCGCCCGGGTCCAGCCGGGTCAGCACGGTGGGCACCCGGATCGGTGCGGCCTGCCCGGCCGGGAGCACCGCGGTGAGCAGGTCCCGCAGCGCCGCGTCGACCTGCAGCGAGCGGGGTTTGTACATCACCGTGCCGCCCTCGAACCGCAGCCGGGCCACCGCGTGCCCGCCCCGGTGCTGGTCGCCGGCGCCGGGTTCGAGGTCGAGCAGCGGCCCGGCGGGCGCGCCCAGCAGCTCGCCGAGCGCCGCCCGGTCGGCCACCAGGCGCCGGGCCATGGTGAGTCCGGCGTCCAGTTGCAGGCGCCCCGCCGCGCGGACCCGCTCGTGCAGCACGGGGTAGCGTTCGCGCAGCCCGTCCAGGTAGTCGACGGTGCTGGCGCGCCGCAGGAAGCTGTGCCAGCGCTGCGCCTCGTCCGCGCCCGCCAGCTCACCGGCCAGCGCCGCGGCCCGCAGCTCCAGCAGGAGGACCCGGTTCAGTTTCAGCTGGAGGGAGCGCGACAGGCTGGTGCGCAAGGCGGTGGCCAGCACCTGCCGTTCGCCGGTGGCCAGGCCGGTCAGCTCCGCGAGCCGGTGTTCCAGCTCGGTGAGCAGCGGGGCGGCCAGCGCCTGCACGGGCTCGGCGAACCAGCCCTCCTCCAGCGGCGCGGCGACGGCCTCCTGCGTCATGGTGCGTCCTCTCCGGGCGGTCCTCGGCCAGGGCCCGGTCCGGCCCTGGTCTCCTGACGGGCGGCGCTCCCGCGGTGCGGGACCGCGGGGGCGCCGCCCTCGTACTGCCTGGTCAGCAGCAGTAGCTGTGCAGCGAGGCGCTACAGCTGCTGCAGTGGGTGAGGATGCCTTCGTAGGACTCGGCGAGCGCGGCCTCGGCGGCGGCGCCGCCGACGTAGAGCGGGCCGGCCGGGTTGGCCAGGCCGTCGACGCCCTCGGCGCCGCTGAGCCAGGCGGCGACCAGGGCGTCGGTGCGGGATCTGGTGAACATGGTCATGTCACTCAACTCCGTTCCGGGACAGCACAGTTGTCCGGTCACGGTAGAGCGGCATCTCCACTTCAGCTGCTGCGAATTCCAGCCATATCCACAGCAGTTTTTCCGGGCCGCCGAGCCGGCCCTCGGCTCAGGCGGTCACCTTCTCGATGAACGCCGCGAGGTTGGCCACGGTGCGCTGGATCTTCTCCTCCAGGGTGAGCGACTCGTGCAGCCGCGCCCCGGCGCCCGCCTCCTTCTTGCCCCGCACGTACAGCGAGCAGGCGAGGTCGTTGCAGATGTAGCCGCCCACCGAGTTGCCCTGCTGCCCGGCCTTGCCCGACTTGCGGGCCACCATCAGGGAGACACCGCCGGTGTGGGCGGTCAGGCAGAAGGAGCACATGCTGCGCCGCATCTGCCAGCCGGCCGGGCTCGGGCAGCGCAGCGCGACGGCCTGCGGCCCGCCGTCCAGCTCGGCGACGAGATAGGCGCGGTCCGGCGCCTGTGGATCTCGCCAGCCGAGGTAGTCCAGATCGTCCCAGGGGCGCTCGGCCAGGTCACGCGGGACGGCCAGCCGCTTCACCTCACCCTTGGTGCAGTTGACGAAGGCGGCACGGATCTCTTGCTCGGTCAGTGGCTTCATACAACGCAGGCTAATTTGCCTAAAAGCTTTAGGCAAATGCATAATCGGCACGTCGATTGAGAGGCAGGCTATGGCACGCGTAGGACTCACCCCGGAACGCCTGACCCAGGCGGGAGCGGAACTGGCCGACGAGGTCGGCTTCGACCAGGTGACCGTCTCGGAACTCGCCAGACGGTTCGACGTCAAGGTCGCGAGTCTCTACTCGCACGTCAGGAACTCCCACGACCTGAAGACCAGGATCGCCCTGCTCGCCCTGGAGGAGCTCGCCGACCGGGCCGCCGACGCGCTCGCCGGACGGGCCGGAAAGGACGCGCTGACCGCCCTGGCCAACGTCTACCGCGACTACGCCCGCGAGCACCCCGGCCGCTACGCCGCCACCCAGTACCGGCTCGACGCGCAGACCGCCGCCGACAGCGCCGGTGTACGGCACTCCCAGATGACCCGGGCGCTCCTGCGCGGCTACGACCTGACCGAACCCGACCAGACGCACGCCGTCCGGCTGCTGGGCAGCGTCTTCCACGGCTACGTCAGCCTGGAGCTGGGCGGCGGCTTCAGCCACAGCGCCCCCGACAGCCAGGAGAGCTGGAACCGGGTACTGGACGCGATGGACGCGCTGCTGCGCAACTGGCCCGCGGCCTGAACCCGGCCCGGCCGACCCGATCACCAGCACGCCCGACCACCATGCACGACCACCACCACGAACGACAGGCTGAGCCCCATGTCCCTGCCCACCGGCACGCCCGGCTGGATCACCACTCCCGTCACCGCCGACCTCCTGCGCGGCGCCCTCGACCTGGAACACACCGCTCACGGCGTCCTCCCGCACCGGCTGCCCGCCCGAGCCCGCGCCCAGTGCACCGACGGGCAGCTCGCGATGGCCGAGGCCCAGCCCTCCGGCGTCCGGCTGGTCTTCCGCACCCGGGCCACCACCGTCGAGCTGGACACGCTGCCCACCAAGCAGGTCTACGTCGGCGCCCCGCCCCGCCCGCAGGGCGTCTACGACCTGCTCGTCGACGGCCGGCTCAGCGGACAGGGCAGCGTCGACAGCGGCAACACCCTGACCATCGACATGACCACCGGCAGCGCCGAGCACCGGCCCGGCGCGCCCGGCACGCTGCGCTTCACCGGCCTGCCCGCGGACGCCAAGGACGTCGAGATCTGGCTGCCGCACAACGAGACCACCGAGCTGCTCGCGCTGCGCACCGACGCCCCCGTCGAGCCCGCACCGCACCGGGGCCGCCCGGTGTGGCTGCACCACGGCAGCTCGATCAGCCACGGCTCGGGCGCCCCGAGCCCCACCACCACCTGGCCCGCGCTGGCCGCCTCGGCCGCCGGTGCGGAGCTGATCAACCTGGGCTTCGGCGGCAGCGCCCTGCTCGACCCGTTCACCGCCCGCGCCCTGCGCGACACCCCCGCCGACCTGATCAGCGTCAAGCTCGGCATCAACCTGGTGAACACCGACCTGATGCGCCTGCGCGCCTTCACCCCCGCGGTGCACGGCTTCCTGGACACCATCCGCGAGGGCCACCCCGATACGCCGCTGCTGGTCGTCTCCGCCGTCCTGTGCCCCATCCACGAGGAGACGCCCGGCCCCAGCCTCCCCGACTTCAGCGCGCTCGCCGGCGGGCAGCTGCGGTTCCGGGCCGCGGGCGATCCGGCGGAGCGCGCGAGCGGCAAGCTGGCCCTGGGCGTCATCCGGGAGGAGCTGGCCCGGATCGTGGCGCAGCGCTCGGCCGAGGACCCGAACCTGCACTACCTCGACGGCCGGGAGCTGTACGGCGAGGCCGACTACGCCGAGCTGCCGCTGCCCGACGAGCTCCACCCGGACGCCGCCGCCCACCACCGCATCGGCGAGCGCTTCGCCGCGCTGGCCTTCGCCGCCGGTGGCCCCTTCGGCTGAGGCGCGGGCGGGGCGCGGGCGGGGGCGGGGCGTGTGTGGTGGTCAGGCCAGCAGCTCGCGCCCCTGCTCGAAGAAGGCCACCACGCCGTCCACGCCGCCGAGCTCGCGCAGCGTGACCGCCGCGCCGAACGGTGCGTTCCAGAACGGCCCCTGCGGCACGGCGTGCGGGCCGACATAGGCGTACGGCTCGGCCTGGAAGGCGTCCCCCGGCGAGACGCCGTAGTTGACCTCCGCCACGGTCACCGCGATGTCGAAGTGCTCGGGCCAGATCACCGGCTCGGCCTGCGGGAAGAGCCGGCGCAGCGCAGCGTCGCCGACCGCGAAGGCCTGCACGATCTGCTGTGCGGCCTGCGGATCGACCTCGATCGGGTCGTGCGGCGCGGCACCCGAGCCGTCCTGGTAGAGCCCGGCCGGCGCACCGGGGCTCACCCCGATCGCAGCCCCGAGGGCGGCACAGGTGGTCCACTCCAGGAAGAGCCGCTCACCGGCCGCCACCAGCTCCGCACCGACGACCTGCACATGCGGCTCGGCGGTGGTGGCGAAGCCCCCGAGGGCGGCGCGCAGCCTGATCGTGCCACTGGCGCGGTACTGCGGGCCGGCCAGCACCAGCTCGGCGACGGCGTGCAGGGCGCGGCGGGTGCGGACGAGCGTGTGGATATCCATAGCGGCATGCTCCCTCACCACAACCCGCGACGTCATACCGGGTGGGCGCACCCGCGCGGCGCGAGGGGCAGGGAGCGGTCGGCTCGACCCGCACTGTTTCCCTCCGGTTCACCCTGGTGGCCGACGGGCCCCAGAAGAGCGCGTGCCCCCCGTCGCCCTCCGGAACGTACTCCTCGCCGACGAGCTCCAGCCCGGCGTCCACCAGCCAGCCCCGGCTGGTGGCGGCGTCCGGGTGGCTCCACCACATCGCCGCGCCGCCACCGAGCCAGTTCTCGTCGGTGCCGGTCCACGCCCGGCGCCCGGTGGTGCAGAGCAGCAGGCGCCGGGCCGCAGCCAGGCCGCGATCCGCCCGAGGAGCCCCGGCTGTTCCGCGAGCGGGATGTGGATGAGCGAGTACAGCGCCACCACGGCGTCGAAGCTCTCGGCTGGCAGTTGCAGGGCGGTCACGTCCGCCGGCCCGCGAGGACGCAGAACTCGTTCCCCTCCGGATCTCCCGGCACACAGAACTGGATGTTCTGGAGTGTGAGAGATGGCAGCGGCATCTGTGCTGGTCAAGGGCCCGGAAGCTGGTCAGCGGCAAGGCGCGCTCCCCAAGTGGGACATGGAAGATGCGCGCAACCCACTCTCCGGCACTGTGTTCACCGAGACCCTTCGGGGCGTCCGGTGCATCCGACTGTCCGTCCTGACGGACGAGACCACCAGCCCCGAGCGTCAGCGGGAGGCGTGCGACCACGTAGCTGGAGAGTTGCAGGTCACGTTCGGCAGGGTGACGCGCTGCGCGAAGCGGTGGACCTTGACGTCAGCGCGTCCAAGACGTCCCCGTGGGAGCGCCCGCAACTTCCCCGCTGGCTCAGCAACCCGCAGGCGTACGACGCGCTTGTGTTCTGGCGGTTCGACCGTGCCATCCGGTCCATGGGGCACATGTACGCCCTCGCCAACTGGGCGCGCGAGCACGGCAAGGAACTCATCTTCGCCGAGGGTCTGGGCGGGGCCATTTTTGCGTTCGCTCTGTCAATCGCTCGACGGTGCTATCTGCAGGCGCATTCCTTCATAGACTTCTCTGAGGTCTCGCGCATCGGAAATCTTTCGCACTTCTACTGCTTTGACGACTTCGAGGGCGCGCCAATGGTTGGATGGCGCGACTCGACCAGATAGCATAGCGCGCTGTGCCGAATTGCATGCTTCATCCAATCGATTAGTGGCCACCAGGGAGAGCGCCAGGTCGATATTGGCGGATGCCACCCGGCGAGGCCATTTGCTAACGTCCTCCGAGGGCGAGAGCCGCGAAATAACTTCCCGCGCATACGCTTCGGCTGCCGGATCGCCGAGCCATGCAAGCGTGGTCGCCGCATAAGCGAGTGACTTGGCTGGATCGTATTGGAAATGATGTTCTGGCCGATTTGGAGTGCCTAGCGCAGCGGAAAGTGCTTGCACTCGATCTATTGCGGAATAGGTCTCGGCGGAATATCCCAATCGTGCAAATGCTCGCCCCTGCTGCGCAAGTGACTGGATTTCAACCGAGCTTCCGACGGGCGCCAACTGTTGCGCAGTCTCGCTAAGTTCTGCCGCTTTGGAGTAGTCGCCGTCAGTGAGAACCCGCCAAGCATCAGTTTCAAAGCACCAAGCCTGAATTTCTGAATTCTCGGCATGCTGAGCTAGAGTCATCGCCGTTCGCAGTCTCGCCGTTGCTGCGTCTTGCTGATTGAGATCAATGTGCAGAGTTGCGCCAAGAAGAGAGAACCAGCCGCCTATCACGAGTAGCTGCCGATGTTCGGCGAGAGTCTTTTTTGCGTCCATGAGCTTGGCTACATAGAGTGCATATTTCCGCACCTGTCCCAGGAGTTCCTGGGGGGCTACGGTCGGATATTTGATTGCCAGGTCATGAAAAGTCAGCTCAAGGCGTTCAAGCGTTTCCTTGCCCACGTCGCTGGCAGACACCCTGCGCGCGAGCTCCAACGCTTCGATCTCATCGTCATATTCCAGCGTAATGACGGGGACACTTTCGTCCCGTGAGATCTTCGGAGCCGCTGCGGTGTGCAGGAGAGAGTCAAGCTCAATTAGCGTGACTCGCAAGACCTTGGCCAGGGTCGGGCGCTGCCAATCCTGGGGGTCTACCTTTCCGCTTTCCCATCTCGCCACAGTAGAGCGATCCACACCCAGATCCTGAGCCAAGGACTCCTGAGTGAATCCAAGGGCCTTTCGCCTTTCAACAAGGGCCCTGCGCCGCTCTGCCATGCCGCCTCCCGGTCTCTGACTACCCGTTCTAGCAGGTCAGAGCACTCGATGCAGAGACTCTGAGACATGGATGCCACACGGATGCGTCATCCCTGCTCTGTCCAAGGGCGAACGGCAGCCCTGTACTGGTGAATCACACAGTCCGGCGCTGATCGGAGGGACAGCAGTGAAACGCCCAAGCATCGTGACCGGTGCCCTGGCCGTGGCGGTTGCTCTCGGACCCGCCGCTCTGGTGCTCGCCCTCGCCAAGCTCGACCCGTACACCGCGCGGCTGGGTGTGGTGGTTCTTCGCCCTGGCGGTCGCCATGCTCGGCATCGTGTACGGCGGAGACTGGGAAACCTGGTGGCGCCGAAGACGGGCCGCCCGGCGATCCCGGTTACGGGTCACGGTTCGCCACGTTCGTCCCGGAGATCCGCCGTGACCCTCGCTGCCGAGGTGCTGCCCACGCTGGCCGATATCGGCGCGGGACGGCTGCCGGAGCCGCCCGAGGCCAACGACGGGAACCCGTGGGCGGCCGGGGACTACTGGCTCTACTGCGGGCGCACCTCGGTTCGCGTGCTCTGGCTCGGCCCGGTGACCGCAGCCGGCGGAATCACGGCCGGGCTGCTCGCCTGCGCCGACTGCATATCGACCCTGCACGGCAAGGCAGTGGCCGCGATGGCCAAGCGGGACAGCCGGAGGACCGAGCCCACCCACCGTGCTTGGCACGTTGACATGGCGGCCGTCCGTGCGCGCTTCGCCCGTCGGGACAGGGTCACCAACCCGGACGCGCACCAGAACGGCATCCACCTGGCGGCCTGACAGCCCGGCCCGCCCCTCATGCCCCGGCCGCCTGCGCCGCCGGAGGAAGTACAGCCCCCGTCCCGGTGACGGGAATTGGACGGCCCGGACAATCGGGGCGGGGCACAGACGAATCACGGCATGGAGCGGAGATGCACAAGTGCCCCGAGGGCGCCGGACACACGGTCGAGACGACCACAGAACCCGGTGCCCTGCAGAGTGGTCCGGGCGGCCCGGTTTGGCGGTGCCTGACCTGCGGCCGATGGGGCGGTGTCATGACCGCCGAGTGGGCCGTGCTGTTCCCCGGTGAACCGGTGCTGTTCCCGCTCGGCTGGACGGTCCCCGGCGAGTCGGCCCCGCTCCGTAAGGCACGTCCCCTCGGGCGCGGGTAGCCGCATCCCATGAACTCCCGTTCCGGCGGGCGGGGAAGGGTCAACACCCCCGCCGGGACGGGGCCCAACCCCACATTGCCTGTTCGCACCCGGCAACAGACCGGAGCGGGCAAGGTGGGTTTTTCGCACCTCCGAGCAACACCGAGACGTAGGAGGAAAGTTGAGCACCGCTACCGAACTCGCTCCCGTCGCCCCGTGGGGCATGGGGCGTATGGCGCCGCTGCGCAACGGTGAGCCGTCGCAGTGGCAGTACGCGGGGTTGCACCCCGCGACGCAGACCGGCCTGTGGTTCGGCGAGGACGGCACCATGACCCCCGCCGAGCTGGGCAAGCACGGCACGTCCGTCGGCACCTACCCGCCCACCCAGGTCGGCAAGGACGGCAAGGTTGACGGAGACTCCGGCCACGACGCGACGCAGGACTAGGAGGTAACGCCATGGACGGACGCCCGGTGCTGGTCTCCACCGAAACCGAGGACCCGACCGCCGATCTGGTCATAGCGGAGTTGAACCGGCGCCGGGTGCCCGTCCTCCGATTCGACCCCGGACGTGACTTCCCGACCCGCGCGACGCTGGCCGCCTCGATCACGGCTGACGGCTGGTCGGGAAGTCTCACGGTAGGCAAGCGGACCGCCGATCTCTCCCGCGTCCGTGCGCTTTATCACCGGCGGCCGAACCCGTACACCCCTGACAGCGAGCACCAAGCCGACCGGTTCGCCGCACAGGAGAACCGTCGGGGGCTCAACGGAGTGCTCGGCGTGCTTCCGGGCTGTCTCTACCTGAGCCACCCGCAGGCCATCGCCCGCGCCGAGTACAAGCCCGCGCAACTTTCCCTCGCCTCCGGGCTCGGGTTGCTGGTCCCGGCGACACTGATCACCAACAACCCGGCCGAAGCGAAGCTGTTCGCCGCCGCGCAACCCACGATCTACAAGCCCTTGCACGCCGGGGCTTACCACGTGGACGGTGAACCCGCCGGTATCTGGGCGGCACCGGTCGAGCCGGGGGAGATCACCGACGCCGTGAGCAACTGCGCCCATCTCTTTCAGGCGCAGGTGCCGAAGTCCGGCGACGTGCGCGCCGTGGTGGTCGGGGGGAGGGTGTTCTGTGCGCTGATCACCGCACCTCCCGGGGTGGTCGACTGGCGCAGCGAGTACCGGAACCTGAGTTACGAACCCGTGGTATGCCCCGAGCCGGTTCGGGCCGCTCTGCTCCGGTTCCTCGGTGAGTTCGGTCTGCGCTTCGGGGCGTTCGACTTCGCCGTGACCCCTGAGGGTGAATGGTGGTTCCTGGAGTGCAACCCGAACGGTCAATGGGCGTGGTTGGAGCACGCGGCGGGCCTGCCGATCACGTCCGCCATCGCCGATCTTCTGGAGAACGGAGTAAACGAGTGAGCGAGTCCGAAGGGCTGCGGGCGGTGCTGGCCGCACAGCTCAAGGAAGCGGAGGTGATCCTGACCGCCGAGTGGGAAGCGGCGGTGCTGGCTGTCCCGCGTGAGGCGTTCCTACGGGACGGCTGGTTCGAGTACGACGGCGACGGGTGGTATCGGCCCGTGTCGCTGGAGAGGTCGCCCGAGCTGATCGGCCGCGTGTACGAGGACGACACGTTGGTGACGCAGCTCGCCGGCTGCGTGGTGCCCCGGCAGGTCGAGGGCCGGTTGGCGCAGGTGCCGACGTCGTCTTCGACGCTGCCCGGCCTGGTGGTCCGGATGCTCGAAGACCTGCGGGTGCAGTCCGGCATGTCCGTGCTGGAGGTGGGAACCGGCACCGGATACTCAACTGCGTTGCTGACGCACGTCCTTGGCGACGACCAGGTGACGTCGATCGAGGTGGACGCGGACGTGTCGGCGCGGGCGTCCGTGGCACTCGGCGGACTCGGGTACTGGCCCGAACTGGTGACCGGTGACGGGCTCGCCGGTCACGCCAAGGGAGCGCCGTATGACCGAATCATCGCCACATGCGGAGTCCGGACCGTTCCAGCCGACTGGATCGCGCAGACCCGGCCGGGTGGCGAGATCCTGGTGACCGTGGGCGGCTGGATGAATGCTTCTGAGCTGGTGCGGCTCACGGTGGCCGAGGACGGCACGGCAACCGGTCCGGTGCTCGGCGGCGGTGTGTCATTCATGCTCGCCCGCCCCCACACGCCCCCGCCGCTCGGCATGCTGCCCCCGCTCGACCAGGGCGAGGCCCGTCCGGCGGGCATCGGCGCTGACGTGCTCGACCAGTGGGCAGCGCGGTTCGTGGCGCAGTTCGCAGCGTCCACGGCGCAGTACTTCGCCATGCCTCGGAACGGACGCACCGAGCACGTGTTGGTAGACGTGGACGGCGGGTCATGGGCCGTGGTGTTCGAGGACGGGGGCCGGTGGCTGGTCCGGCAGGGCGGGCCGGTCCGGCTCTGGGACTCCGTTGCCGAACTCATCACCCGGTGGCGCGTCGCGGGTGAGCCCACGGGCGAGCGGCTGCGGATAATCGTCAGCGCCGAGGGCCAGCGGATCGAATGGGACTGAGCGCGGAAGTTCGGGCCCTGGTCCGGTAGGCCCCATGTACGACGATGCCCCGTGCGGTCTCTCCGACTGTGCGGGGCCTCTTGCGTTCTCTGACGTGCCGGTATGCTCAGCAGAACTGGTAGTCAGGTGTGTTGGGGTCGACGAGGACCACCCAGCTCTCGTCGCCCTGGCCGACGTAAGCGGTCCGCGCGCCCAGCGCGAGCAGGCGGCCGACCTCCTCGTCCTGCTCCCGGTCGGCCGGGGAGAGGTCGATGTGGAGCCTGTTCTTGACAGTCCTGCCCTCGGGCACCCGCGCGAAGGTCAAGGTCGGCGGCACCGGGCCGCGCTGGCTCCCGGCCCCGGGCGTCACCGGCGGGCCGATGGTGACGACTCCGTCCTCGTCTTCCTCTCGCGCCTCGTAGTCGAGGACCGAGCACCAGAACCGCGCGAGAGCGTCGGGGTCGGTGCAGTCGATCGCGAGCTCGGTGAACCTACTGGTCATGGCAGAACCTCCCGGTCGGGCAGCGGATCACACCCTGGCCGCAGCGTTCGTGAACACCCCACCCGTGCCGGGAGATCCGTGCTGCCGCCGTGTCAGCGGCGCGTCATCGCGGCGCCAGTCCACGGACATACCGTGCGACAGCGGCCTGACCTGAAGCAGTATCTGACGCTCGTTCAAGCAGTGTCGGCGCCAGGCATATCGGGGCAGAAGGGCCGGTGCATTCCGGCTTAAAGTCGCTCTCGATCAGCGCTTGATCGGTTCCACCCCGGGGTAGGTCCCCGGTCCACCGCCCCAACCGGAAGGAGATCCACCATGTCCGACCTCCACGAGACCCCGAGCTTCGAGCTGCAGGACCTCGACCTGAGCGACCTCACCGTCACCTCGCTGCGCGACAGCGCCGCACTGCCCGAGGGCGGCGCGTCGTGGGGTTCCAGCTCCTGCCAGGGCTCCTCGTCCTGTGCGCAGCAGAACCACCCGTACCCCACGGCCTGACCTCGCCGTCACGGTCCGACAGCTGACAGCCTCCTCGGGGCACCCGGCCACCACCGGGTGCCCCGAGGGCGCAGCGAACCCGGCACGAACGAAGGAGGGGTGTGATGACCACGTACGCCACGGAGCCGGCCCGCCGGGCGGTCGGCTACGCCGTTCACCGCGCACCGTACGCCCTGGTGCGCGCCACCGTGCTGTGCCACCCCGCCGAGCACCCCCGAGCCACGGCGTTCCGCGCCGAGGCATCCGAACTGACCCAGATCGAACGTGAGTTGGCCGAGCTGCGGCCACTGCTGGGCGACGCCCTGTACGCCAGTGCGGCCGGCCACCCGCAGGACTTCCACCACGAGGTGGTGCTGCCGCTGCGGCGCTCGCTGCACCAGGGGCGCGAGCCCCGCCCCGCGCTGCTGCAGCGCCTCGGCGAGCTGCCCGCGCGGGTGCCCGAGCTGGCCGCCTGGCTGGCGCTGCGCCGGCGGCAGGAGGAGCTGCTCGCCACCACGGACACCACCGCCGCCCGCGCCTTGGCCGCCGAGCGCGAGGCGCTGGCGGCGCTCTGCCGGGAGCCCGCGCTGGCCAGGGCGGTCGCGCTGACCAGCGGCGACCTGCTGCGGGCCGTCGAGCGCGCCGGGGCGGGCAGCACCGACAAGCGGGCCCGCAAGGAGGAGCCCGGGGTGCTGCGGTACGCCCTGCGGGCCAGCACCAAGACCAGTCCGCTCTCCTGGTTCACCGCCGTCGGCTGGGGCCTGCTGACCGCCGCGCCCACCGGACCGGGCCAACCGGAATACGCCAGCACCGAGTTGGCCACCGGCCCGCTGACCGCGGTGGTGAAGGTCAACCGGGCGCTGGTCAGCGCGCTCAGCCAGGCCCTGCTGGACTCCCCGCGCCGACGCGCCGGGCTGCCGCACCGGATCACCAGCACCGCGCGGATCAGCGACGGGCAGGCGGCCTACGCCCGCAG
Organism: Kitasatospora sp. NBC_01250; assembly: GCF_036226465.1. Taxonomy (NCBI): domain Bacteria; kingdom Bacillati; phylum Actinomycetota; class Actinomycetes; order Kitasatosporales; family Streptomycetaceae; genus Kitasatospora; species Kitasatospora sp. NBC_01250. The sequence goes on from NZ_CP108476.1 coordinate 1,028,614, forward strand.
CCGGCTGGAGTTCGCCGGCGGCCGGTTCCTGATCAGCTCCGAGGACGAGGTCGCGCTGGCCGCCACCGGGCCGCTCTCCTTCGTCACCGAGCAGAGCCACACCCCAGCCGCACTCGACGAGTTGACGCAGCGACTGAGCGCCGCCCTGGCCGGTCCGCCGAACGGCGCGGCGGCCGCCGGCTTCCTGGCGCGACTGACCGAGGCCGGCCTGCTGCTCCCCAGCGAGCCGCTGGACCCCCAGGAGGGCGAGCCCCTGACCCGGCTGGCGCAGTGGCTGCGGTCCTGGCCGGAGGACACCGAACTCGCCGACCGGATCGAGGAGATCGCCCGGACCACCGCACGCTTCGCCCAGCTGGCCGCCGACCGCCGACCGGCCGCGCTCGCCGATCTGGAGACGCGCTGGACCGAGGTGCTGGACCGGGCGGGCCGCCCGGTGCTGGCTCAGGGCGCCGCGCTGAGCGTGCTGTCCGAGGACGTGGTGGCACCGCGGGCGCTGCGCCTGGACGGGCAGCTCAGCACCGCGGACACCGAGGCGCTCACCGAACTGACGCCGCTCGCCGAGTTGTTCGACACCGGCCACGTGGTCCGCCGGATCGTCCGCGACCGCTTCGTGGCCCGCTACGGGGTGGGTGGCAGCTGTCCGCACCTGTGGGAGTTCGGCGCCGAGGTGACCGCGGCCTGGGAGCAGGCCTGGCAACTGCCGCTCCTGGTCCGGCAGCCCGGTGAATTCCCCGACAGCCTTGCCGAGTTGGCCGACCTGCGGACCAGCGTGCGAGCCGCTCTCCGCGGCGGGCGGACGGCGGACGACGGCCTGCGCAACGTCGAGCTGCCCACCGGCCTGGTCCAGGGGCTCGGCGCCCGACTGCCGGCCTGGGCACTGGAACGCCCGCTCAGCTACTCCTACTTCGTCCAGCGCGACAGCGACGGCGAGCGGCTCTGCGTCAACCAGGTGTACGGCGGCTGGGGCCGGTTCACCAGCCGGTTCCTGGACGCGCTGGAACCCGGCGCCACCACCGAGGTCGCCCGGCAGATCCGCCGGGGGCTGGGCCCCGGGGTGCGGGCCGCCCAGGTCCGGCCGGTCGGCGGCTTCAACGCCAACCTGCACCCGCGGCTGCTCCCCGACGAGATCGGCCCCGACCGGCGCTGGGCATCGATCGGCGAGGCCGATCTGGAGCTGGTCCACGACCCGGCCGGCGACCAGGTGCGGCTGCGGCTGCGCGACACGGGCGAGTGGCTGGAGGTGGTGTACGCGGGCTTCCTGGCCCCCGTCATGCTGCCGCAGCGGCTGGCCCCCCTGCTGTCCGACCAGCCGCACGGCGTCGTCGACTTCCGCGCGCTGCTCCCGCAGGCCGTGCTGACCGCACCCGGCGGCGCCCAGGTGGTCCGCACGCCCCGGCTGACCTACCGCCACCTGGTGCTGCAGCGGCGTCGCTGGCAGCTGCCCGCCGAGGCGGTCGCGGCGCTCGGCGCCGAGCTGGGCGCCGGCCGCGAGGTGCCGGTGGCGACCACCGCCCGCTGGCGCGCCCGGCTCGACCTGCCCGAGCAGCTCTTCCTGCGCCCGGCCCCGGCCGCCTCGACGGGCTGGACCGCCGACGATCTGCTCACTCGACTGCGCCAGCCCAAGCCGCAGTTCGTCGACCTCGGCAATGCCCTGCACCTGCGCTGCCTGGGCCGCTGGCTGGCCCGCAACCCGCACGGCGTGGTGCTGGAGGAGGCGCTGCCCGCACCCGGCGGGCAGCACCGGCCCACCCGGGCGGTCGAGTTGGTGGCCGAGACCTACCGCGCCGGCCGGCCCACCGGGCTACCGTCGTGACCGTACCCGGCCCCACCACGACCCGCCGTCCCGATCGCCGCGAGCAGGAGTCACCCGTGTCCGACGAGAGCGCCCGCGACCTGGTCGCCTACTACCACCAGCCGGTCAAGGGCCCGTTGCTGCGCGAGGCGGTCCTGCCGCTCGCCGAGCGGTACGCGGCGCAGGGGCTGACCGTCCAGGTGGAACGGCACTGGCTGCACGGCCCGCACCTGCGGCTGCGGATCGACGGCCCGCCCGAGCAGGTGGCCGCCGCGGCCGAGCAGGGCGCGAGCACACTGCGCGGCTGGCTGCACGCGCACCCCTCGCGCAGCGACCGCAGCGAGGCCGAGCTGCTCGCCGAGGCCGCGCAGGCGGGCAGCATCGAGCTGATCCCCCCGCCCTACAGCCCGGTGGTGCCCGACAACACCGTCCGGATCGAACGCGTCGACCGCACGGCGCTGCGCACCCTTCTCGGCCCCGACGGCGCCGCCCTGCGCGACGACCTGCTGCGCCTGGGCCTGCCGGCCCTGCGCGCGGGCTCGGAGTTCCTCGGCGAGCACGGCGACGGCAGCACCGCCCGGATCCAGCTGCTGGTGTCGGCGCTCGCCGCGCACGCCGCCGCGCATCCCGACTCGCTGGTGGGCGGCCACTACTCCTACGTCTCGCACCTGGAGGACTTCCTGGTCCACGACGACCAGGACGGCCGGCTGCGGCAGGCCTTCGAGCAGCGCTGGCAGGACTCGCGGGAGGCGGTGACCGCCCTGGTCGAGCGGATCGCCGCCGGGGACCTGCTGGAGCGCGAGCGGCCCTGGGCCCGCTGGTCGGCCGACGCCTGGCAGCTGGCGGAGCGCCGACTGGAGGATGGCGCCGAGTTGCACGGGAGCCCGGCGGCGTACCAGGAGCGCGCGGCGGCCACCGGCGATCCGGCCCAGCTGGAGCGCTGGAGCCCCGACCTCCGCACCCGGTACAGCGAGTTCCACCAGCTGCTGCGCCGCTCCGATCCGCAGGGGTCGATGTTCCGGCGCCCCGACTACCTGGTCTACCGCGCCTGCACCAACGGCCTCTACCGGCTCTTCACCATCTGCGACGTCCGGCCGCTGGAGCGCTACCTGGCCGCCCACCTGGTGGTCCAGGCCGTGCCGGTCCTCACCGGACACCGCTGGCGCGACCGGCTGGACGAGGTCGCCACGGCCGTCGAGGCCGCCTCGTGAGCACCACGGTCGAACCCGGTACCGAGGACGGCACCGAGAACGGCGCCACCGACGGCGCCACGGACGACGACGCCGCCAGCGCCACGGACGACGCCACCGACGGTGTCGCCGCACTGGCGGGTCAGCAGCTGCGGCCGGGTGTCGCGGTCACTCCCCTGCGCGACGGGCTGCACCTGCGGGGCTGGCGCGCCGCGGTCACGCTGGAGGGCAGCCGTGCGCTGCCCGCGTTGTGGCAGCTGCTGGAGCAGGCGCTGCGCACCGGCGACCACGCCGCGCTGACCGAGCGCGCCCCGGCCGGTTCGCCGCTGCGCACCGCGCTGAACACCCTGATCGACCAACTGCACGCACACGACCTGCTGGTGGTCCGCAGCGATGCCGCCTCGCCGTGGCTGCGCGCCGCCGCGGCGGACCCGACCGCGGCGGCCGCGGCCATCGCGGCGGCCCGCCCGCGGGTGCTGGCCGCCGACCCGGCGGGCCCCTTCGCCCAGGCCGCCGCCCGGGCGCTGCGCCGCGCGGGGGCCGAGCCGAGCCTCGCCGCCGGGCCCGCCGGGCTGCTCCTGCTCGCGGACGGACCGGGCGGACCAAGCGGGTCGGACGGACCGGGCGGACCGATCGCGGTCGCGGCGCTGACGACGGCGGACGGCGGCTTCGTCACGGCGCCCGGCAGCCCCGGGCAGGCCGCTGCCGACGCCGCGGCACTCACGGCCCGACTCGGCCTGACGCCGGACGCCGGGCCGGGCACGCCGAGCACCCTCACCACCCTGGTGGCCGCGGCCGCCGCCCAGCAGCTGCTCTGCGCCGTCGCCGGGCTGCCCGATCCCGCGCACGAGGGCGAGGACCAGCGGGTGCTGCCGGACCGGCCCGCGGCGCTGGTCGCCGACGCCCGCCCGCTGCGGGCCGACCACCGCAGCTGGTTCGGCCCACAGGTGCTGGACCCCGACCGCGCCAGGCCGCTCCCCGAGCCAGCCACCCTGGAGCAGGCGCTGCGCCGGGTGACCGCCCTCGGGGACGAGCGGGTCGGGGTCCTCGCCCCGGCGCTGCCCGGCGCGCTGCCGCAGCTGCCCGTCGCGATGGTGACCTGCGCGCAGCCCGGGGGCACGCTCCTCGCGGCCGGCGCGCGCACCGATCTGGCCCGGCTGGACGCGCTCTGCCGGGCGGCCGAACTTCGGCTGAGCGACGGCGAGTCCGAGGTGACGGTCGGCGCGAGCGCGGGCCACGCCTGGGGTCGCGCGCTGCGCCGGGCGGCAGCGCGCACCGCGGCCGACGGTCGCCCCGGCGAGCTGCTGCCCCCGGAGTCCTGGGGAGCGCACCCGCAGGCCCGGCACTGGTGGCGCACCTTCGTCGAATACATCGACACAGAAAGCGAACTGATAGTCCGTCAGCTCAACACTGCGGTGTACTCCGCCACCGTCCGCGCGGCCGGCCGGCCACTGGGCCACGCGATCGAGGCGACGCCCGGCGACGCCGCCACCTTCGCGGCGCTGGGCGCGCTCGCCCGTACCATCGGCGAACGTCTCGCCCCGGCGCCCCGCCGACTGTCGCTGCCCAGTGGCGCCTCGGCCCCGCTCGCGGTCGCCGGACTGGAGCTGACCGGCTGGGAGGACGAGGGCTGGACGACCGGCTGGCTCGCGGACCTCGCCACCCGCGAGCCCGCCCTGCACGCCGACCTGCGCCGGGCCACCACCCTGCGCGCCAGCGCCTGGACACCCGAGACCGCCGTCGACACCGATACCGCCACCGATGCCGCCACCGCCGCCGAAACCGCCGCTACCGATGCCGCCACCGCCACGGACGCCCAGGCAGTGCTCGTCGCCCTGCACAGCTGCGGCTTCACCGTCCTGCGCACCCCCGGAGCCGCCCGATGAGCGCACCGCCCGCCCTCCCCGTCCTCACCGGTGCGGCTGCCCTCGCGGCCACCGAGGGCTCGGCCGTCGTCCTGCTGGAGGAGTGGAGCCTGGGCCTGGCCGAGGAGTTGAGCCGGCACGCGCTCCAGCACTCCGTGCTGTACGTCCCGGTGCGCCGCGACGGCGCGCTGACGGTGATCGGCCCGGTGCTGCGCCCGGGGGCGGCGGCCTGTCTGTGCTGCACCGACTACCAGCGACTGGCCACCACCGGCGGCCGGGTGCCTTGGCAAAGCCCGCAGTTGGCGCTCGCCGGGCCGGCCGCACCGGCCCTCGACGAGGCCGCCATGGCACTGGCCGCCGACCTGCTCGCCGACCCGGATGCGCCACCGGACCCGGCCGTGGACCGCCCCGGCGCGACCGTTCACCTACTGCACGGCGCCCGGGCCACCTGGTCCACCCACCGGATCCGTCCGATCGGCGGCTGCCCGGTCTGCGCCCCGCTGCCCGCCGACGCCCCCGCGGACGCCGAACTGCCGCGCGTCGCCCGTCCGATGGCCGACCCGACGGTACTGCGCGGCCCCAACTCCCGTACCGGCGCCGCCGGCTTGCGCGGCGCCCTGTACGACACCCGGTTCGGCCCGGTCCGCCGGCTGATCCGCACCGAGGACTCGGCGTTCAGCCTGACCAGCGCCTACCCCACCGACGGCCGGGCGGTGGACGACGGCGGCTACGGCCGTGCGGACGACTTCGAGAGCAGCGAACGCGTGGCGCTCTTCGAGGCCGTGGAGCGCTACACCGGGATGCGCCCGACCGGCCACCGCACCGTCCTGCGCGCCTGCTACGAGCAGTTGGGCCCCGACCGCGCGGTGGACCCGGCACGGCTGGGCCTGCCCGACCCCGCCTACCACGGCCACCCGGCGAGCCGCACCGTCCCCTACACCCCGCAGCTGGAGCTGGACTGGGTGCACGGCTGGTCGCTGACCCGGGAGCGCGCACTGGCCGTCCCCGAGCACGTGGCCTACTGGGACGTCCCCGACCCCGACCGGCCGCGTGTCGTCTACGAGTCCTCCAACGGCTGCGGGCTCGGCAACAGCCCCCAGGAGGCCGTGCTGTACGGCCTGTTCGAGGTCGCCGAGCGGGACGCCTTCCTGATGGCCTGGTACACCGCCACCCCGCTGCGCCGGATCACGCTGCCCGCCGACGACCCCGGGCTGCGGCTGCTCGCCGACCGCACGGCACTGCTCGGCTACCAGTTGCTCCTGCTGGACGCCACCAACGACTTCGGCATCCCGGCTGTCCTCGCCGTCTGCCGCTACCAGGGCGAACACCCGGAGGCACCAAGGGTGTTCCTCGCCGCCGGCGCCCACCACGACCCGCGCAGCGCGATCCGGGCGGCGGTGGTCGAGGTGGTCACCACCGTGCACGCCTGCGCACGCCGCTCGCAGAGCGAGGAGCAGCCCTACGCGCCCGAGCGGCTGCGACCGATGCTGACGCAGCCGGAGCTGGTCCTGGGCCTGGAGGACCACGTCGGCGTGAACACCCTGCCCGAGGCGCAGTCGCGGCTGGCCTTCCTGTTCGCCGACACGCCGGAACTGGACTGGCGCGAGGCCTGGCCCGGGGCCCCGGAGCCGGTGCCCGACCTGACCGAGCTGCTGGAGCGCACCGTCCGGCGGCTGGCCGGGCTGGACCTGGAGGTGATCGCGGTGCGCCAGGACGAACCCGGGATCCGCGACCAACTCGGCCTGTACAGCGCGAAGGTCGTCGTGCCCGGTTCGCTGCCGATGACCTTCGGCCACGTCAACCACCGCACCCGCGGACTGCCCCGGCTGCTGGAGGTCCCGCACCGGCTCGGCCGCACCGAACGGCCGCTGTGCTACGACGAATTGACGATCCATCCGCACCCGTTCCCCTGAGCCTGCGCCGCCCCCACCGCACCAGCGCCCAGACCGCCCCCGCGATGCCGACAGACCGAGGACCCTCATGCCCGACTGGGACAGCTTCCACCTCCACCTGCACAGCGGTACCGCGGCGGTGGACGGCTTCCTCACCGCCGAACTGGCCCCGCTGCTCGACGGCCTGGTCGCGGAGGGGCGGGCCTCGGCCTGGTTCTTCATCCGCTACGGCGAGGGCGGCCCGCACCTGCGGATCCGGGTGCGCGACCTGAGCCGGTCCGACTCCGCCGAGCTGGCCGCCACGCTGGGCCGGCTCGGCAAGGCGCTGCCCTCCCTAGACGGCCCCTGGGAATCGAGCCACGGCGAGCTGCGGCTGGTGCCCTACGTCCCCGAAACCGAGCGCTACGGCGGCGAGTCGGCGCTGCCGGAGGCCGAGGAGGTGTTCGCGCTCTCCTCCCGGGTGGCGGTGCTGGCGCTGGAACCCGGGCCGGGCGCCTCCCAACGCCTCGCGCTGGGCATCGACCTGGCCCTGACCACCGCGCTCGCGCTCGGCCTGGACCGGCTGTCGGGCGCCCAGTGGCTGCGCAGGCAGGCGTCGGGCTGGCGCTGGGTGACCGAAGTCCCGGTGCTGCCGGGCGCCACGGTGCACGCACGGGTCAACTCCGTCTTCGCGCTCCAGCACCAGGCCCTGGTGGGCCGTGCCGAAGCCCTCTGGACCGACCCCGCGCAGCAGGCCGCCCCCTGGCTCACCCGCTGGGCGGAGCGGGTGCGCGCCGCCACCGTCCGCGAGCCGTGGGTGTGGGCCTCCCACCTGCACATGCTCTTCAACCGCCTCGGCATCACCCCCGACGAGGAGCGGGCCGTCTGCCGGCTGGCGGCCCGCGCCCTGCTGGACGCGGGCGAGCCGCCCTCCTTCTTCCCCGAGGGCCACCGCGCCCCGGACCACCAGTACCTGGAACGCAGCAAGTTCCAGGCCGGCCGCCCCCAGGACAGCGCGCTGCGACTGCTGCCACCGGAGGCGTCGACCGCGCTCGGCCGCCCCGGGCCGCGCGATGTCGCGCTGCCCGCCGGCCCGCCGCCCACGTCCTCGCTGCACCAGGCGCTCACCGAACGGGTCACCGCGCGCGGCCAGTTGACCGGACCGCTGGCCGCCGACACACTGGGCACCCTGCTCTGGTCCACCCTCGCCGAGAGCCACCACAGCGAGCGGCTGCTGCCCGACGGCACCCGCTACGTCGCGGCGCACCGTCCCTACCCGAGCGCCGGCGCGCTCTACACCGCCCGGCTGCGCCTGATCGCCCTGGACGTCCCGGGCCTGGCCGCCGGCACCTACGACTGCGTCCCCGAACAGCGCGCGCTGCGACCGATCGGCCCCGCCCCGAGCATCGACGAACTCACCGCGCTCTCCTCCTACTTCTCCCGCCCCGCCGGCGATCCCGACCTGGTGGGGATCGCCGAGGTGCCCGCGGTGCTGGGCCTGCACCTGGAGTTCGGCCTGCTGCGCGGCCGCTACGGCCTGCGGGCGCTGCGCCTGGGCCTCCTGGAGGCCGGTCACCTCGCCCAGACGCTGCTGCTCACCGCGACCGCGCTCGGCCTGCGCAGCGTGCCGCTGTCCGGCTTCCTCGACGACCTGGCCCACGAGCTGTTCGGCCTGGACGCCACGGACCAGCCGCTGCAGTACCTGCTCCCGCTGGGCCGGCGCACCGACTGAGCGAGCGGGGCCGCGCCGCGCGCCCACCGCGCGGGGCGGCCCGGCCAGTGCCGCGTCCGCCGGGCTCCCTGCCGCGGCTGCGCCCCGGGCTCCGGGCTCAGGTGCTACTGTCCCGCCATGTCCAAGATCGAGATAGACGCGGCAACTGCCGAGTTCTTCGGCGCCTTTGACAACCGCGGCGGCCGGTCCGCCGACGTGGACCGGATCCGCCGGCTGATGCTGCCGAGCGGGGTGATCGTCAACACCGGTGCGCACTTCACCGTCTACACGGTGGAGGAGTTCATCGAGCCCCGCCGGCAGCTGCTGAGCGAGGGGCGGCTGGTCGAGTTCTCCGAGTGGGAGACCTCCGAGCGCACCGACATCGCGGGCGACATCGCCTGCCGGTTCGGCGAGTACCGCAAGTCCGGGACCCTGGACGGCGAGCCGTACGAGGGGGTGGGGACCAAGACCTTCCAGTTCGTCCGCACCCCGGAGGGCTGGCGGATCGCCGCGTTCTCCTGGTACGACCAGCCCTGACCACCGTACGGCCCGCCCCCCGGGGGGTGGGCGCCGCCGTCAGCGGCGGAACAGCCCGGTCAGCGTGCGCCACCAGCCGCGCCGCTGCCGGGGGATGCCGACGGTCCCGGCGACGCCCGGCGCGGCCTGCGGCAGCCGCGGCAGCGCGGGCGCGTCCGCCCCGAGCGCCGGCGGCGGCTCCTCCTCGTCGGGCGTGCGCGGCTCGAAGTGCACCGGCAGCCCGGCCAGGTGACGGGAGATCCAGGCGGAGGTGTAGGTCAGCTCCTCCTCCTCGACGGCGAGTTGGATGTCCGGCAGCCGGGTGAGCAGGATGTCGATGCCGGTCTCCGCGATCGCCCGGCCGATGTCCTGGCCGGGGCACTCGTGCGGGCCGCTGCCGAAGGACAGGTGGGAGCGGTTGCCGTGCAGCGGCGTCGACAGGTCGGGGCGGACGACCGGGTCGGCGTTGCCGGCCGCCAGGCCGAGCAGCAGCATGTCGCCCTCCTTGATCCGCCGCCCGCCGAGCTCGGTGTCCCCGGTGGCCCAGCGGCCCGCGACCAGCGACATCGGCGGGGAGTCCCACAGCACCTGGTCCAGCGCCTCGGACAGGGTCATCTGACCGCCCGACAGATGGGCCCGGAACCGCTGGTCGGTGAGGACCATCTTCAGGGTGTCCGCGATCAGGTTGACGGTCGTCTCGTTGGCGGCGAGCAGCACCACCCGCAGGTGCTCCAGCACCTCGTCGTCGCTGAGCCCGGCGCTGTGCTGCATCAGCCAGGACACCAGGTCGGCGCCGGGCGCCACCCGCTTGCGGTCCATCATCCGGCGCAGCGTGGCGACCACGTAGTCGTTGCTCGCGATCGCCGTCTCGGTGCCCTTCATCAGGTCCCGGGCCGCCTCCACCAGCCGGGGGCCGTACTCCTCGGGCATGCCGACCAGTTGGGTCATCACCAGCATCGGCAGGTGCTCGGCGAACTGGGAGACCAGCTCGGCCCGGCCGGTGGGGCCGAAGTCCTGGACCAGCTGGTCGGTGAAGCGGGTGACGTGGCGCCGGATCCCGCGCCGGTCGAAGCGGTTCAGGCTGTCGGTGACCGCCTGGCGCAGCCTCCGGTGCTCCTCGCCGTCCGCGAACACGCACAGCGGCTGCCAGGCGATCACCGGCATCAGCGGGGAGTCCGGGGCGACCTGCCCCTCCTGGAAGGCCCGCCAGCGGCGCGAGTCGCGGGAGAACCGGGAGGGCGTGCGCATCGCGGTGAGGTTCGCGGAGTGGCCGACGATCAGCCAGGCCGGCAGGTCGCCGTGCAGCAGCACGGGCGCCACCTCGCCGTACTCGGCCCGCAGCTTCTCGTACAGGCCCACCGGGTCGGCCTCGGCCTCGGGCCCGTAGAGCCGCCGCAGGGCGCCTGCGCCGCGCCCGGCTGTCTCGATTCCGCCTGCGGCGAGTCCGGCGACGGCGAACCCGTCGGCAGCGAACCCGCCGACGCCGAGTCCGTCGGTGTCGAAGCCTGGGTCGAACCCGCTGTCGTACCCGGCGGCGTCGAGCCCGTGGGCGGGGCAGCCCGGCGGCGGGGTGAGGGGAGCGTCGTCAGAAAACGGGGTGGTCACGGTATCTCCGGGGTCAGCGCGAGGCGGTCGTCGAGCGTGCCGGCCAGGGTGGCGCGGTCACCGCGTGGGCGGGGCCGAGAGGGTGTACAGGTAGTGCATCAGGGCCATCAGGACGTCCCGGCTGGATTCGCGGGTCCGCGCGTCGCAGGCGACGATCGGCACCTCCGCCGGCAGGTCGAGGGCGGTGCGCAGCTCCTCGGTCGGATAACTCGGGGACTCGGGGAAGGTGTTCACCGCGACGACGAACGGCACGCCGCGGTCCTCCAGCCGCCCGATCACGTCGAAGCTGACCTCCAGCCGACGGGTGTCGACCAGCACGACCGCGCCGAGGGCCCCCTCGAACAGCCCGTTCCAGAGGAACCAGAACCGCTCCTGCCCGGGCGTGCCGAAGACGTACAGCACCAGCTCCTCGCTGATGCTGATCCGGCCGAAGTCCATCGCGACCGTGGTGCGGGTCTTGCGCTCGACCCCGGAGAGGTCGTCGACGCCCTCCCCGGCCTGCGTCATCGTCTCCTCGGTGGTCAGCGGGCGGATCTCGCTCACCGAGCCGACCAGGGTCGTCTTGCCGACGCCGAAGCCGCCCACGATCACGACCTTGACCGCCATGGTGGCCGAGTCCGGGAGCAGGTCCTCGTCCTGCGGCCCCACGGCGGGTCCCTGCGGTGCCACCGCCACCGGCCCGGTGCCGTCGGGCACCCGCTCAGAGTCGCTGTAGTCCACTGATCACCGCCTCCAACAGGGCGCGCTCGGGCAGGATCGCCTGCGGGACGCACGCGCGGGCCTCGATCCGCTCCTCGGTGAGGAGGTCGGTCAGCAGCACGGTGACCACGCTGGCCGGCAGCCGCAGGTAGGCGGAGATCTCGGCCACGGACAGCGGCGAACCGCAGATCCGCAGGATCGCCGCGTGCTCCGGCGGCATCGCCGGCGTCGGTTCGGCCCGCGCGACGATCAGCGTGACCAGGTCGAACGTGGTCTGGTCGGCCAGGCCGCTGCGGCCACGGGTGATCACGTAGAGGCGTTCGGGGATGCCGCCCTCGCCGCGTTCAGGTGTGCTCATGCGACCGCCTCGGCACGCTCGGCGGTCCGCACCGCCGGCTCACGCGACCTCGCCCTTGCGCGCGGGCGTGCTGAGGTGCTCGCCGATCCGGGCGACCAGGTCCCGCATCCGCTGGCCCACCAGGCCGGCGTCCACACCCTCGTCGGCCAGCACCGCGAGGAAGGCGCGGGCACCGGCCGCCATCAGGTAGAAGAAGCCGCCGCTCACCTCGATCACCACCAGCCGCATCCGGCCGTCGCCCTCGGGGAACTCCTGCCCCACCGCCGCGGCCAGGCTCTGCAGGCCGGCGCAGGCCGCGGCCAGCCGGTCGGCGGTGTCGGTGCAGGTGCCGTGCTGGGCCATCCGCAGGCCGTCGGCGGAGAGCACGATGATGTGACGGAGGCACGGGACGCTGTCCGCCAGGTCCTTGAGCATCCAGTCCATGTTGGTCCGCTGCTGAATCACTGCTCGCCCTTCTCTGCCGACTCTTCGCTACTGGTGTGGCCGTTCACGCCCTCGGTGAACGCGGCCAGCCACAGACCGGGCTGGACCTCCTTGGCCGGCTCGGCGGCCTTCGGGGTCCCGGCGGCGCTGGTCCGGGGTGCCTGGCCCGTGCTCATCCGGAACGGCGCGGCGTGCCGGCGGCGCTGCGGCAGGCCGTTCGCGGTGCGCTCGGTGACCACCGGGACGTCGTCGTCCTGGTGGGACGGCCCCGGCCGGGCCGCCGCGGTGGTGCCGAAGGCGGGCCGGGCCGAGAAGCCCGGCAGCGTGGCCGACCGCCGCCGCGTCCCCGTCGCGTCCCGGGGCCCGCCGGTGACGCCGATGCCGTGGGCCAGGCCGGTGGCGGGCGCGGTGGTGAGGTACTCCTGCGGCACGATCAGCACCGCGCGCACGCCGCCGTAGGCGGAGGGGCGCAGCGAGACCTGGAACCCGTAGGCCTTCGCCAGCCGGCCGACCACGGCCAGGCCGAGCCGCGGGGTCTCGCCGAGGTCGTTGAGGTCGATGCCGGCCCGGGCCTCCTCGATCATCCGCTCGGCGCGGGCCCGGCCCTCCTCGCTGAGGCTGAGGCCGCCGTCCTCGATCTCGATCGCTATGCCGGTCTGCACCTCGGCGGCGGTCAGATGCACCTTGGTCTGCGGCGGGGAGTACCGGGTGGCGTTGTCCAGCAGTTCGGCGACCGCGTGGATGAGCGGCTCGACGGCCGGTCCGACCACGGCCACCGCCGAGACTGGGTGGAGCTCGACCCGCGGGTACTCCAGGATCCGCGACATGCCGCCGCGCAGCACGCTGTACAGCGGCACCGCCCTGCTCCACTGCCGCCCGGGGCGGGCGCCGCCGAGCACGGCGATGCTGTCGGCCAGGCGTCCGACCAGCGCGTTGCCGTGGTCCAGGCGCAGCAGGTCGTCGAAGACGGCGGGGTCGTTGCCGTGCCGGTCCTCCATCTCCCGCAGGTCCTGGGCCTGCCGGTGGATGATCGCCTGCACCCGGCGGGCGATGTTCACGAAGGCCCGCTGCGCGGACTCGCGCATGTTCTCCTCGTTGTCGACCGCCTCCAGGACCGAGCGCAGCACGGCCAGCCGGGCGGCCTGGAACTCCGCGCCCACCGCGGGGTCGTGGGCCTGGTAGACCTTGAGCACGTCCTCGATGAAACCGCCGCGCTGCAGCCGGGCGACCGCGTCGGGCAGGTCGGTCCTCGCCAGCCGGAGCGTCTCGCTCTCCTGCCGGGCCAGCCGGTGGCGCAGCTCCTGCTCCAGCCGCGCGGCCCGCTCGCGCAGCCCCACCATCGCACGCCCCCGGCGCGCGGTCTCGACGGCCACCGCCACCACCCCCACGACGGCCAGCACTCCGCACCAGACCACGCCCTCGCGGGCGTCGGGGGAGACCACCGAGGCGGCGAGGACGGCCGCCGCCACCGTCACGACCGTGGGCAGCAGCCACACGAGCACGGGAGCGGAGCGCCGGCTTCCGGGTGACGTTCCAGCAAGCATTCAGCATCCTCAAGAGCGATCGAAGCGTACGGGGAGGGACGGATCGGAACCGGCTCCGGCGGCGAGCAGCATAGCCGGTTCGGAATATTTCTGACTAAATCTCAAAACTCTTGCACCAAAGCTGATTTGACACTTTCTTTCGGGTCGTTCCAGTCATTTCGCACACCAGTGGCAGGCAGTGCGGACCAGCCGCCCCACGCCCCCGCCGCCCCGATCGGCCGGACCGGCGCTGGCACCAGACTTGCCACGCCCCGGACTTGTCGTACCGGCATCGCCGCCAGGTTCGCTCGTGCGAGGGGTCTGTCCCGGGAAGCGTCACCGGGTGCAGCGAAGTCGTGCTAGACGAAGGCGCGTTCGAGGGCACGGCCGAGTCCGGCCGCACGCCGCCGGCCCTGCGGCGGCCTGCCCGCCCGCACTCCCGGGCTTGCGTCGGCGGCCGGTTCCGGAGCAGGCTGGGCTGCCGCCATCGACCCGGTGGGCGGCATGCGGGAGGGGCGGGTCGTACGTGCGGACGCCGCTTGTGGCTCGAGCCAGGGGATCATGGGTCGTGGATGTGCCGGTGGACGCCGATGTGCCGGTGGACGCTGATGTGCCGGTGGACGCCGATGTGCCGGTGGACGTGGGCGTTGCGGGCGGGGGCGAGGCTCCCGGCGTCCGGCCGGGGGCGGCGGTGGCCGGCCCGACCCTGTCCTCGCTGAGCCGCTCGCTGGGTCCGGCCCGGCCGAGCGGCGTTCCCGAGCGGTTCGCCGACCGGCCGGTGCGCGGCGTGCGACCGCTGGACGCGAGCCTGGCACTGCCGTCGGCCGAGCTGGACCTGCGGGACGTGCTGGTGCTGCTGCCGCCCGGCGCCGCGGGGACGCTCGACCCGGTGGGCGCCGAACTGCTGCTCCGGCGGCTGACGGAGCGGCGGGTGGCCGGGCTCGCCTGCCCGGCCGGTCCTGACGGCCGGTCGGCGCCGGCGGTGCTGGCCGCGGCGGCGGAGCGGGTCGCGCTCCCGCTCCTCGCCGTCCCCGAGGGCGTCGACTGGCCGCAGGTCGCGCAGGCCGTCAGCGACGAGCGCCACCGGGCCGCGCAGGCCGGTGCCCGGCTGCCGGGCGAACTTCTCGCCCGGCTGCGCGGCCGGTCCGAAGCCAACGGCGGGCAGGGCGGGCACGGCGGTCAGGGCATGCACGGCGGCAGCGGTGACGGCGAGGGTACCGGCGTCGACGGCGAGGTGCAGGCGGTGCTGGACTGGCTCGCCCGCACGGTCGCCGGCGAGGTCGCGCTGATCGCCGCCACCGGCGCCCCGACGGCCCAGGCACCCGCCGGGGCCCGGGAGCTGCCGCCGGAGGCCGCACCGAGCATCGCCCGCGTCCGCGCCGGCGAGCTGGACGCGGCCGGCCTGGACCTCGGCTCCGGGCAGCTGCGCCTGCTGCCTGTGGGCCCGCACCCGCCGCGCCCGGTGCTGGCCGTGCGGCGGACGGCACCGTTCGACCCGGGGCTGACGCACGCGATGGCCGGTGCGGCCGACCTGCTGCCGCTGCTCCTGCGGCTCCGGGAGGCGAACGCCCGGGAGCTGCGGGCGCACCGGCTGCTGGCCGCCGCGCGGGTGGGCGTGCTGCAGATGCTGATGGGCGGTGAACTGCTGCTGGCCCAGCGGACCGCCGCCAGCGTCGACCCCGGGCTGCTGGACGCCGAGCAGGCTCGGGTGCTGATCCTGCAAGGGCGGCCCGAGGACCGCGAGGGCGCGGTGGCGGAGTGCGGCGCGGCCACGGTCGGCGCGGCGCTGGTGGTGCGCTGCCCGGTCTACGACGGGAACGTGATCATCGTGGCGCCGGTGCACGGCGACGCCCGCCCGGGCGCCGACTGGGACACCGTCCGCGCGCGGCTGCGCGGGGTCGTCGCCGCCCGCCCCGACCGCTACCTCGGCGGCAGCGGCACCGCACCGCTGGCAGCGACCGCGCAGTCCTACCGGGACGCCGCACGGGCGTTGGCGGTGGCCCGGCAGCTGGCCGAGCGGGTGGCCCTGGGCGGAGCGCGGATCGAGCTGGTGGAGGTGCTCGACCAGCGGGCCCGGCCGTGGGCGGACGCGCTGCTGGGGCCGGCCCTGGCGCTGCCCCGCGGTGAGCGCGAACCGCTGCTCGACACCCTGCGGCTGGTCCTGGAGTTCGGGGTGACGGGCGCGGCCCGCCTCACCGGCCGGCACCGCAACACGGTCTCGGGCACCCGCAAGCGCGCGGCGGCCCTGCTCGCGCTGGACCTGGGCGACGTGCTGACCCGCGCCCGGCTTGACCTCGCCCTGCAGCTGCAGACCGCGTCCGAGCCGCCGAGCGGCACCCTCGCCGAGCGGCCCGTCCCGCTGGCGCGGCTGCTGGCCGCCGACCCGGCGCGCGGCTGGGCGCAGCGGTGGCTGGCCCCGCTCGCGCAGGACGGGCGTGACCTGCGGCGCACCCTGCTGACCTGGGTCGGCTGCAACACCCGGGTGGAGCGCGCGGCTGCCCGGCTGGGGCTCTACCCCGACACGGTCCGCGACCACCTGAAGGCCGCCGACCGGCTGCTGCAACGCGATCTGCTCTCCCCCTCGGGCCCGCACGACCTGGTCCTGAGCCTGCTGGCCGTCGGCGCCATCGGGCCGTCGAAGGAGGCAGCGGCCGAGCCGCACTGACGCCCCCGGCCGATCCCGCCCACCTGTCCCCACCTGGGCGGATGTGCATCGGTGGTACCCGCGGCGGCCGGCGCTGTGCACGCGTCGGGGTACCCCGGCGCGCCAGGCGCCCGTACCCTCGCCCCACCTGGCGGCACGCACCACCGCCGGCACGGCGCCGCCGCGGTGGCCCGCACGGGGGTGGGGCCACCGCGGCGGCGCCGCGGACTCAGGGGTGCATGTGCGCCCCCTTGAGCACCTTGTCCACGGCGTTGCGCGGCCCGTACACGGCCATGCCCACGAGATCGAGTCCGTCGCGGCCCACGGCCCGCACCGCCGCCCGGTTGTCCCGGTCGTTGCCGGTGCCGAACAGGTCCGAGGTGAACACGGCCACCGGCAGCGCACGGGAGAGCGCACGGGCGTGCCCGGCGGCCAGGGTCTCCTTCGCCCCTTCGAAGACCAGCACGGGCTGGCGGAACATCGGCAGGTAGCCGGTGCCGTCGGCGTCCCGGTACGGCTCGCCGATCACCTCGGGGGCCACCGTGCCGAGCCCGCTGACCAGGAAGGCGGTCACGTTCAGCCGCTGCCAGGGCTCCAGGTCGTCGCGGAGCAGCACGGCGATCCTGGTGTCGAAGCGGACGGGGGCGGCGGCGGCCTCGCCGACGGCGGTAGCGCTGGTGGGGGCGGTGGCGCTGGTGGGGGCGCTGGCGCTGGCGGACTCGGTCTCGTTCGTGGATCTCATGCACCGAGACTGCCGGGTGCCCGGCTCCGCGGTCTTGTACGTTCCTCGCGTGGCACCGGGACAGGAACGCACCGCAGCACAGCTCACCGCCTGGCACCCGTCGGTCCCGGGTGTCGTGGAGGTGCTCCACGCCCGCTTCACCGAGCACGCCTACCCGATGCACGTCCACGACGCCTGGACGCTGCTGATCGTCGACGACGGGGCGGTCCGCTACGACCTGGACGGCCACCGGCACGGCACCCCGGACGGCACCGTGAGCCTGCTGCCGCCGCAGGTGCCGCACAACGGCTCACCCGCCACCGCGCAGGGGTTCCGCAAGCGCGTGCTGTACCTCGACATGACGCAGTTGGACGAGCGGTTCATCGGTGCGGCGGTGGACGGCCCGGACCTCGCCGATCCGCTGCTGCGCGACCGGGTCGCCCGCCTGCACACGGCCCTCGCCCACCGGGGCGAGGAGTTGGAGGCGGAGAGCCGCCTGGCCCTGATCGGCGAGCGGCTGCGCGGCCACCTGCGCCCCAGCCCGGCCTTCGGGCAGCCGCAGGGCGGTGGCGGCATCGCGGGCGGCCTGCGGGAGCTGCTGGACGAGCGGCTGGTCGAGGGCCTCACCCTGGAGCGGGCCGCCGGTCTGCTGCACGCCCACCCGGCCCATCTGGTGCGCGCCTTCAGCGCGGCCTTCGGCATCGCCCCGCACCAGTACCTGGTCTCCCGCCGGGTCGACCTGGCCCGCCGCCTGCTGCTGGACGGGCAGCCGCCGCGCGAGGTGGCCACCGCCACGGGCTTCTACGACCAGGCGCACCTCACCCGGCACTTCAAACGCGTCATCGGCACCACCCCGGGCCGCTACACCAAGGGCGCCCGCACCTGACGGCCCGCCGGGGACGGGACGCCGGGACAGGCCGCCGGGGACGGGTCTCCGCCCCGGCCCGTACGGCATCATGGGCCGCGTGACCACCATCGGATTCCTGCACACCGCCGACGTGCACGTGCCCGCCTTCCGCGCCCTGCTGCGCGAACTCGCCCCCGGGATCGCCGACCGGCACGTGGTGGACCCGGGCCTGCTCGCCGACGCCCGCGCGGGCCGGCCCTACCAGGACGGGTTGCGGGCCCGGCTCGGCGAGCTGGGCGCCGCCGGGGCCGAGGTGGTCGTCTGCACCTGCTCGACGATCGCGGGGGCCGCCGAGCAGGCCGCCCCGAACGTCGTGCGGATCGACCGGCCGATGGCCGAGGCCGCCGCCCGGTATCCGCGGATCGGTGTCGGGTACGCCGTCGAGTCCACCCTGGCCCCGACCCGCGCGCTGCTGGCCGAGGTCGGTGCCGGCGACCGCGTGGTCGAGATCGCCTGCCCGGCGGCCTGGCCGCTCTTCGAGGCCGGCGACCTGCCCGGCTACCACGCCGCCGTCGCCGACCGGGTCCGCGCCGCGGCCGGAGCCGTCGACGTGGTGCTCCTCGCCCAGGCCTCGATGGCACCCGCCGCCGCCCTGCTCGCCGACCTCCCGGTCCCGGTCCTGACCAGCCCGGCCCTGGCGGTTCGCGAGGCCGTCAGCCGGGCGCGACACCCGCTCACCGACCGGAGCGCGTAGCCGCTCCGGCTGCCCTGCCCCGTGGCCCGGCCCCGCAGCCCGGTGCAGCGCAGCACAGCCCAGGAGCGCGGCCCGGGCACTACCGTGGCTAGAGGGACCCGCGCCCCGGGCACCGCCCGAGCCGATCAGTCCGAGCCGATCGGCCAGGTCGAACAGCCCTCAGCCGATCAGGGAGGCCTCCGATGGCCGAAGCCTACGAACTCGTCTTCGCCCACGACCCGCACGGCCCCGGCGAGGACGATCAGGATGTCGTCACGGTCCGCCCGACCGGCGCCACCGGGCCGGGCGGCCACCCGATCTACGCCGACCCGAGCGGCGCCGTCCGGGCCGAGATCAGCGACCGGGGCGAGATACGGATGCTCGCCACCACCGGGCACCAGGACTCGCTCTCCCCCACCGCCGTGCGCCCGGTGCCCTGAGGCTGCGCCTGCTCCCAGCTCTCCGCCTGCTCGGTGCCCCGTTCCACGGACGGGTGATGTAGGGCCGCCGACCACGGCGCGCCTGGTGCGCCTCACCCCGTGGCGGCGGTGTCGCTCGCTACGGTGGCAACGCCCTGCGGCCCATGGCGCAGGGCCACTTCAGCCATCGTGCAAGGCATCGAGCACGACACCGAGCAACGGAGGAGACCCGTGCGTTCCAGCATCCTGTCCCTGGCGGCCGCGGCACTGGCGCTGGCCGGCACGACCGTGGTGGCGCCGACGGCCTCGGCCACCGTCGCCCCCGCCCAGCTCCGCGACAACAGCGGTTGCAACGGCGACGTCTGCATGGCCATCGACGGCTCCACCGGCACGGTGACCGTCAAGGCGTGGGCCTACGACCGCACCTTCACGGGCCACTTCCAGCTGCTCCAGCCCAGCGGGCACGAACTCAACGGCCGGGACGGCACGTTCGGGGCCGGCGACGTGGCCGGTGGGTCCTCCTGGCGGGTGCACGCCGACGCCGGCAACTACTGCGTGGTCGGCTGGGACGGCGTCAACGGCCACTTCGACAAGATCGGGGAACCCTGCCTGTCCCTCTGAGCACCTGAGCAGCACGGGCCACCACCCGCCGTCGCGAGCGCGGCTCAGCTGGACGACAGCGGGAAGGTGGCCAGCAGCACGATCAGCAGCACCAGTGCCGCCACGACGAGCAGCACGCTCACCACGGCCGGCCAGCGGCGGGCGAACCGGCGGGCGGGGTCGGTCCTGGGGTGGGTCCTGGTCATGGCGTTCGCTCCTCCCGGTCTCGGCTGCTCGGGGTCACCCGGGCCTACTCGGGCCTACCCCGGCCGGACGATCACCACCGGGCACGGCGCGTGCTGCGCGCACCGCTGGCTGACCGAGCCGAGCATCGCCCGTGCGAAGGTCCCGTGACCGCGGCTGCCGACCACCAGCACCTGCGCGTCCCGCGAAGCCTCGATCAGCGCCTCGGCCGGGTTTCCGCGCACCAGCAGCTCCCGCACCTCCACCGGCTGCCCCTCCCCCAGCGCGGCGGGCAGCACGGCGTCCAGTTCCTGGCGGAAGTTGCGCTGGGCCGTGTCCTCGTCGAGCGAGGTGTCGACCACCGGCGCCGACCAGCCGTAGTTCATCGGGAGCTCCACCACCCCCACGGCCTCGACCACCGCGCCGATCAGCTTCGCGTAGCCGATCGCCCAGCGGACGGCCGCCCGCGACGACGCAGAGCCGTCGACGCCGACCACCACCTTGAGCGTGCCCTCCGGTCCGAGGGCGCCTTCCTGTCCCGCCACCGCCATCACCTCGCTCGCCTGGGTGTCCTCCTCCACGCTGCGCCCTGCGCGCCCGGGGCGCCAGCAGGGGCTGCGCCACCCGGCTGGTATACCGCCCGCGGCACGCGTATGCGATCGCCCTGCCGCCGCACGGAGAAGGACGCCCTGCGCGTCTTCCCACCAGCACCGCCGCCCCGACCGCGCCGCCGTGCCGGGCCGCCCCAGGGCCCCGCCCGGTCGGCGGGATCCCGGGGCGGCACCCCAGCTTTTCGGGTACGGGTCAGGCCCGCGGCTGCGCCGTCGCGCACTCCGGGTGTCCCCAGCTGCTGCCGACCTTGGTGATCGTGTCGCCCTTGCCGTACGGGCGGCTGCACGGGCAGGTGCCGGGGAACCGCGCGGCCAGCGTGCGCGAGCCGCCGCCGGAGCCGCGCCTGGCGCCGGACGCACCACCCGACGCACCGCCCGACGACGCGCCGGACCGGGCGGCGCGCGGCGCGGCGGTGGCGGCGGCCGGGTCCGGCACCGGGAGGTCGGCCGCGGTGCCGCCGGCGTTCTGCTGGGAGCGGGCGGCGTCGCTGGCGGCCTGGTCGGCGATCGCGTTGAGCGGGTCACCGCCCACCTGGTGGGCCGGAACGTACACGAAGGTGACGTCCCGGCCCTGGAGCAGGGCGTCGATGCGCTGGATCAGCTCGCGGTTGGCCACCGGCTTGCCGGCGGCGGTCTTGAAGCCGTTGCGCTTCCAGCCGGCCAGCCACTTGGTCACCGCGTCCCGGGTGTAGGTGCTGTCGAGCCGGACCTCCAGCGGCGTGCCGGGATCCGTGGCGGCCAACAGCTGCTCCAGCGCCGTGAGTTCGCCGATGTTGTTGGTGCTGTGCCCGAGCGCGCCGGCCTGCCAGCGCTGCGGGACGCCCGCGCTGTCCGCCACCACGAAGGCCCAGGCCGCCGGCCCGGGGTTGCCCTTGGCCGCTCCGTCACACGCTGCGATGATTCGTTCCACCATGCCCCCATGATCGCAGGTCCGCGGCGGCGGGCGGCCACCGCGTGGACACCTCCGCGCGGGCGGCCGGGCACCCCGCCCCGGACTGACGGTCCGTCAGGGGCCGGGGAACGCCGGGCGGGCACGGCCACGGCCGCCGCCGTCGCCGTGCCCGCCCAGGTGGCGCCGGGTCAGTACTGGGTGCTGACCGTCACACCGCTGAAGTCGGTGTTGGCGTAGAGGCTGAGGTAGCGGTACCCGGCCGTCGTGTTGGTGACGGTGAGGGACTGGGCGGTGCTACCGGGGGTGGTGGACGAGGCGGTGAAGGTGCTCGGCGAGGCCCAGGTGTTCGGGTCGTAGTAGAGCGAGGCGCTGCCGGTCCCGCCGGAGGTCGAGACCTTCAGCGTGGTGGTGCCGGCCGGCAGGTAGATGTACAGGTAGTCCAGGTTGCCGGCGCTCTCGGCGCGGCCGGAGCGGGAGCAGTTCTGGCCCATCGCGTCGGTGCGCGCGTCGGTGCAGGTGGGCAGGGTGGTGGTGCCACCGGTGGTCACGGTGACCGAGGCCGGGGTGCTGGCGCTCTTGCCGCTGCTGTCGGTGGCCGTCAGGGCGACCGTGTAGGTGCCGGCCGCCGCGTAGGTGTGGGTCGGGTTCTGCTGGTCGGAGGAGGTGCCGTCGCCGAAGGTCCAGTGCCAGGAGGTGATCCTGTCCGAACTGGCGGTCTCGACCGACTTGTCGCTCAGGCTGACCGTGGCCCCGTTGACCGAGGCGTCGAACAGCGCCGTCGGGCCCTCGGCGTAGCAGGCGCCGGCGGCGCAGCTGGTGAGCCAGCTGTCGAAGTCGGCGTCGTAGGCGGTGCCGATGCTGTTGTAGACCGCGTAGGCGCCCTGGAAGTCACCGGCGCGGAAGTGGTTCAGCATGTTGGTGACGTCGGCGGGGTGCTTCTCGAACATGTACCGGACGGCGAGGTAGCCCCACGGGTAGACGCGGGTCGAGTCCGAGTTGTCGTAGGTGTTCTGGAAGATCGTGCTGAGCTTGTAGGTGTGGTTGGCCGCCTCCTGCATCGCCTGGGTGTCGGTGGTGCCGCGGTAGGCGTAGGACTCGTACTCGGCGACCCCTTCGATCCACCAGATGTCCGGGACGGACGTCTCGGTGGTGAAGTTGCCCTTCATGTCGTAGATGCCGTCCATGTAGTGCGTGTACTCGTGGTTCAGGTTCCACACGTTGGCGGTGAAGCCGTCGTTCCAGGACTTCTGGTACATCACCGAGACGGCCTGGTTGGTCGGGTCCGTCGGGTCCATGACGGTCTGGCCGCCGTTGTCGGTGGAGTTGCCGAAGATCGCCCAGGAGTAGTTCACGTAGTCGGCCTGGTTGGCGAAGATCCCCAGCGTGATGGTCTTGTCGTACTGGCCGGGGACCGGGCCGTTGTCCTTGACCATGTTGTGGAAGAAGGTGTCCTCGCCGCGCAGGCTGGTGCAGACCGCCGCCAGGTCGGCGGGTGAGAGGTCCTCGGTCTCGATGGTGCGGTTGTCGCAGACCAGGGTGTCGGGCAGGATCGCGGCGGTCAGCTTCGCCGGCAGGTCGCAGGTGTTGTAGTACGAGCACTGGGCGCCGTCGAAGGCGTCCGCCTGGTAGGCGGTGTGCACGTAGAGCGGGCCGGTGCTGCCGGTGATCCGGGCGGAGTCGAGCACCGCCTTGACCAGCGGCCTGGCCGCCGCCTCGATGGTGGCGTTGTCGCCGGACATCCGGGCCAGGTCGTTGCCCGCGTTCTCGTCCAGGAAGGCGTTCGGGCCGGTGAGCAGGTCCTCGTGCCCCAGCGCGAAGGTGCTGAGGGTGCCCAGGATGCTCGGGTCGGCGGTGACCGCGGTGACGAAGTCCGGGTTGTAGTTGCCCCGCCACAACGGCGCCGACAGCACGGAGTTGACCGCGTTCACCAGCTTGGGGAAGGCGTTGTAGGAGTTGTTGTAGCTACTCAGGACCTGCTTGTAGACCTTCAGGTAGTCGCCCTGCAGGTTCGCGCTGTCGGTCAGCACCAGCACGTCGTACAGCACACTGCCGTTGTTGTCGTTGACGTCGGTCCAGTGCTGCCCGGCGAAGAAGGCGTCGAGTCCGGCCTTGGTCGCACTGGTGAGCGCGGCGTCGTAGCTGCCGACGGCGCCGGCGTTGTAGGACTGGACGTAGTAGCCGGCCCGCAGGAAGAGCACGAGCTGCCAGATGCCGGTGGAGTCGTCGCCGGTGTAGTCGGCCGCCAGGCTCTGGAACGCCTGGGCGACGGAGAGCATCTGCGGTTCCTTGAAGACGTTGCCCGCGTCGGTGCCGGTGACGTTGAAGAGCGTGTTGACGCAGTCCGTGGTCGAGCCCTCCACGAAGGAGACCAGGCCGGACCCGGTCCGGCTGCCGAAGTCGGCCGGGGTGCAACTCTGGGTGTCCTTCGCACCATTGGCGCGGGCCGCTTTCGGCTTGGCGGGCACGGGCGCGGAGGCGGCCGGACGCGGCGTGGTCTGCACGGCCGTGCCGGCCGGCTGGCCCATCACGGCCTGGCCGAGCAGGGCCGGTGGCAGCGGGGCGGCGGCGGGGGCGAAGTCGTCGGATCCGGCGGCCACGGTCGGCCCGAGCGGCTTGGGGACGGCGGAGGCGGCGGCCGCGGGTGCGGTCGCGGCCGGCGGCCGGGCGGCGGCCGGTGCCGCTGCGGCCAGCGCGGGCGCCGGCAGCAGGGTGGCGGCGGTGGCACAGCCGGCGACGACACCGGCCATGAGGGTGGGGAGCGGTATGCGCAGACGCACTGCTAAAGCCCTTCTCCTGTGGGGGGAGTTGACTGAACATCAAGTGACGCCAGGGGGGTTGACGTGCATCCTGCCACCAGACGAGTGACAGTACAATGTCACGCGTCATACATTTCTTGAGCCTGCCCCGACTGCGGAGGATCCAGGGGCCGGCCCGCCCGCCCGGCGACACGGAACAGCGAGGCCCGGACATCACTGTGCAATATCACACGTCGCATGTCAGGCCTTGCTGCTGACACCTTCGCCCCGTGCCGAGGCCACGTCAACCCTCCGAACGCCGACCGGAACACGCTCGCGCCTGCCCACCGGCGGCGGTGGACCGCTTCGTCGCATACGAGAAGGCCCGCCGCGAGCTGCGGCGGGCCAGTGGGTCGGACGGCTGATGGGTCGGACGGTCAGTGGCTCGGACTGGTGATGGGGCGGGACGGCCAGGCGCTCAGCCGGTCGTCCGGCGCGGCGCGGCCAGGCGCGCGCGCCACCACGCCACGGTCGCCGTCACCTGCGCGTCGAGGGGCGTGGCCCGCACCGCGAAGGCCGCCTGGTAAGCGCTCGCGTCGATCACGAAGGGCGCCTCGAACTGGTAGCGGACCTCCTTCAACTCGCGCAGCAGCGGGGAGAAGAGCGCGGCCAGGCCCAGCACGGCCGAGGGCAGCCCGCGCACCGCGACCGGCCCCGTACCCGCCTCGGCGGCCAGCTGGTCGACCATCTCCCGGGCGGAGCGGGCGGGCTCGGTCGGCACGTGCCAGGCCCGTCCCCAGGCCTGCTCCGCGCCCGCGAGCTCCGCCAACGCCCGGGCCACGTCGGGGAGGTAGCTCCAGCTGTGCGCGGCGTTCGGATCGCCGAGCACCGAGACCGGCCTGCCGCGCAGCAGCCGGGGCATCACCCGCGCGGCCAGATGTCCGCCGTCGGTCACGCCGGGCCCGAAGAAGTCCGAGGCCCGCAGCTCGACCGCCCGGATCCGGCCCTGCTCGTGCAGGCTCCGGGCCTGCTCCCACAGGGCGGCGCGCACCCGTCCCTTGGTGCCGGTCGCCGCGAGGGGCAGCCGCTCGGTCAGCGGACCGTCCACCGGGCCGTAGCCGTAGAGGTTGCCGAGCATCACCAGGACGGCCCCACCGGCCTCGGCCGCCGCGCAGAGCGAGGAGGCCAGTGGCGGCCAGTCACTCGCCCAGCGGTGGTAGGGCGGCGCCGCGCAGCTGTACACCGCGGCCGCGCCCCGCACCACCTCGGTCAGGCGCGTGCTGTCGGTCGTGTCCAGCGCGATGTGCTCGATGCCGGGCTCGGGGCTTCGGCCCGACCTGGTGACCACCCGTACCTCGTGCCCCTGGTCGGCCAGCAGCCGTGCGGTGGCGGCCCCGGCGGGCCCGAATCCGATGACGACGTGAAGGCTCACGCACGAACACTAGCGCGAGCGCGTACCGCGTACCGGGCAGTACCCGCGCGACAACTGACGGAGCGGCCCTGCCGCGCGGGGTTCGCGTGGCAGGGCCGCAGCGCCGCAGGGCCGTCCGGTCGGGGCTCAGGCCATGGACGGGCCCGGCGTGGAGTTCACCCAGGCCCAGTCGGACCAGGTGCTGAAGCCGGTCTGCCACCGGTGGTGGACGCCGGTGCTGCTGGTGCCGAACACCTCGATCCGGCCGTCCTGGTTGTCGGTCGCCGTGATCCCGGTGCCGCCGGTGCCGAAGGTCTCCCAGGTGGACCAGGCGCCGTTCACGCCGGTCTGCCAGAGGTGCGTGGCGGTGCTGCCGTTGATCGCGAACACCTCGATCCGGCCGTCGACCGACCGCGCCGAGGAGAGTTCGGAGCCGGTCGCCCCGCCGCCGGTGGCGGCCCAGTCCGACCAGGTGGTGAAGCTGGTCTGCCATCGGTGGAACACTCCGGCGGCGCTGGAGGCGAACACCTCCAGACGCCCGTCGGCGTCATGATCGACCGTCAGGCCCGTGCCACCGCCGCCGAAGTCCTCCCAGGCCGACCAGCCGCCGTTGACCGCGCTCTGGTAGAGGTGGCCGAAGGTGGTGGCCGAGAGCGCGAACACCTCCAGCCGGCCGTCCGGCGCGTTCTCCATCTGCAGCTGCGCGTCGGCCGGACCGCCCACGCCCGCCCAGTCGGCGAAGGCGCTGTTCGGCGCGGTCTGCCAGGTGTGGAAGACGCCGGCCGCGCTGGAGGCGAACAGCTCGATCCGGCCGTCGGCGTTGCTGCCGGCCGCGATCCTGGTCCCGCCGCCGCCCAGCCGGGACCAGGCCGACCAGTCGGCGTTCGGCGCGTTCTGCCAGCTGTGGTCCAGCTCGGAGCCGTTCACCGCGAAGAGTTCGAGCCGGCCGTCCTGGTTCGGCGCGATCGCCAGCTGCGCGTCGGCCGGACCGCCCACGTTGGTCCACTCCGACCAGCCGCCGTTGACCGCCGTCTGCCAGGTGTGCCAGACGCCGTCCGGGCCCGCCGCGAAGGTCTCCAGCCGGCCGTCGGCGTCCCGGCCGGACACCACGCGGCCGGACGGGTAGGGGTGCGGCCTGGCGACACTGTCCTCGATGACGCTGTTGTAACGGCGGGCGGTGTAGGCGCTGTTGGGGTGCCCGTCGAGCGAGGCGTCGTTGATGTTGGCGGTCAGGTGCTGGACCGGTGTCGCGCCGAAGGTGTAGTAGGAGAAACCGCCGTTGGCGTCGAGCCACTGGTCGAAGAGGAGCACGTGGTCGCTGTAGTCGTCCAGGACGTCGCCGGGGCGCAGGTCGCCGCGCGCGATCTCGGTGGAGAAGCTGTCCGACAGCGACCCGGTCCAGGCGTTGGTGTTGAGGTGCCAGGCCATCGAGACGTAACCCGAGCAGTCGCGGCGGTAGTCGAAGTCGCCGCCGGGGCCGGGTGAGTAGGCGTTCGAGTCGTAGGGTCCCGGCTGGTTGTCCACCCAGTACTGGGCTCGCGAGATGATCTCGCTGCGGGTGATCCGGCCGCCGAGCACCGAATCCGCCGCTGCGTGGCCGGCGCCGGCCAGGCCGGTGCCCGCCAGGGCGAGGACGAGCACCACGGCCGTCAGCAGGGCGCGGACCGCCGCTGCCGGGCCGCGCCGGCTCGGGGGCTGTCCGGGGTGGGTGGACGTGGACCTCATGGTCTCAACGACTCCTCTCGTAGGGTTCACCGGACGCACCGGATTCACGCCCCGGTCCAGGCGGGGCCGCCGAACGTGCCGTCACCGTTCCAGGCGCTCCAGCCGCCGTTCGGCGCGGTCTGCCAGATGTGCGAGATGTTCGCGCCACCGGGAGCGAGCGCGAACACCTCCATCCGGCCGTCGGCGTTGTGACTGACGTTCACGGTCGCCGCCGCGCCGCCGAACGAGCCGTTCCAGGCACCCCAGCCCGCCGACGGCGCCACCTGCTCACGCTCCGCCACCGACGAACCGTTCGGCCCCAGCACGAAGACCGCCATCCGCCCGTCGGCCTCATGACCCACCACCGGCACCCCACCCGCCGGCCCGCCGAAGGCACCGTCGCCGTCACCGTTCCAGGCACTCCAACCGCCGTTCGGCGCGGTCTGCCAGATGTGCGAGATGTTCGCGCCACCGGGAGCGAGCGCGAACACCTCCATCCGGCCGTCCGCGTTCTCACCGACCGTCACGCCACTGGCCGCGCCGCCGAACGAGCCGTTCCAGGCACCCCAGCCCGCCGACGGTGCCACCTGCTCACGCTCCGCCACCGACGAACCGTTCGGCCCCAGCACGAAGACCGCCATCCGCCCGTCGGCCTCATGACCCACCACCGGCACCCCACCCGCCGGCCCACCGAAGGCACCGTCGCCGTCACCGTTCCAGGCACTCCAGCCACCGCCCGGCGCGGTCTGCCAGATGTGCGAGATCGAGCCGAGGTCGGGCGCCACCGCGAACACCTCCAGGCGGCCGTCCGCGTTCCGACCCACCGACAGGCCGCCCGCCGGGCCGCCGAAGCCGGCGTCCCAGCTGCTCCAACCGCCGGACGGAGCGGTCTGCCAGATGTGTGCGATGTTCTTCTTGCCGGGGCCCAGCACGAACAGCTCAAGCCGTCCGTCGGGATCGCGGCCGACCACCGGCAGGCCGCCGACCGGGCCGCCGAGCTGCTGCCAGGCGCCCCAGCCGCCGGAGGGGACCGACTGCTCGCGGTAGGAGAGCGACTGCTGGTCCGGCGAGACCGCGAAGGCGATCATCGCGCCGTTCGCCTCCCGGCCGACCGCCGGGTTCTGGCGGCCGTCGCCGAAGTCGTCCCAGCCGCCGCCGGGGGCCGCCGGCTGCACGTCGAGGTAGTCGGAGTCCAGGCTGATGGTCACACCGCCGTAGGTCTCGTCATGACCGTTGGTGTACTGGTGGATGCGCTGGTGACCGGCCCACTCGTCGTCGGGGATCGCCGGGTCCGAGGTGCTGGTGCTCCCGTCCCCCGGCAGGGAGGCGAAGTCGATGAGGTCCGGCATCGGCGCGGAGGTGTAGTTGGCCACCAGGTCGGCGATCGTGCTGCCCATGTGCTGCCGTACACCCCCGACAGGTAGCCGCGGGCGTGCAACTCGGTGGTCCAGGCGGACAGGTAGTCGAGCACCGTGCCGTTGTACGCGGGGGCGTAGGCCTCGGAGTCCATGAAGACGGGCGTGCCCGCGGGGAAGCCGAGGGAGGAGAGCTGGGCGATCGCGTCGTCGGCGTCGGACGTGCCCTGCCCGGGCGAGGGGATCGTGGCGCAGCCGCTGCAGGCGCCGGGGGCCTGGTAGCCGACGTAGAGCGGGAAGAAGTGCCAGCCGGCCGCGGCCTGGTGGGCGACCCAGTCGGCGGTCAGGTTCGGCTGGTCGCAACTGCGGTTGACGCCGCCGATGTAGAGACCGATGGCGCCGTACGGCGAGGAGTTCAGCCAGTTGCCCATGACGGCGGAGCTCGGGGCCTCGCAGGGGTCGAAGCCCTGGCCGGTGAAGCTGGTGCTGCCCGGGCCCACCGCAGCGGGCCTGGCGGCGGCGTTCGTCGCCGCGCCCGCCGCGCGGCCGGCCGGGGCGGCGGGCTCCGCCGGTGCCCGGCCGGGACGGGGCAGGCCGGCGCTGTCCAGGATCGCCTGCACGGCCGCGCGGTCGGTGCCGTAGGTCGCGGTGACGGTCACCTGCGCGGTGGTGACGGTGATCTCGTGGGCGGCGGTGTCCGCCCGGGCGCCTTGGGCGGTGCCCGCGGCGGCCGGCTGGACCAGCACGGCCTCGCTCCGTCCGCGCAGGTGGGACGGGCAGTCCTGGGCGGCCCCGGGACGGCCCAGGTAGACGGCGTGCCGGTCGAACCGCACGCAGCTGCCGGGCGCCCGGTCCAGGTCGACGACCGGCCAGGCGGCCGGCACCCGCAGGCTCACGCCGTGGTACCGCACGGTCCTGCCGCCGTCACCGGAGGCCGTGGCGGCGGTGGCCGGTGCAGCCGCCGTGAGGGCGGCGGCCAGGAGGGCCAGGACGCAGGTCAGCGCCCTGGCCAGGATGCCGAATTTCAACGGGAGTTCCTTCGCATCGACGGTCGTGCTCCGCGCGGGAGCACCTGCGGGCACGGGAGCGGGCGCGGGCACGGGTGCTACGGCCGGATGCCGTCGTACTGCAGCACCCGGTAGGCGCCCTGCGGGGTCCACTGCGAGACGATCAGCGTCAGCGAGGTGGCGCTCGCACTGCCCGGGTGGATGTAGCCGCCGTACAGGCTGTCGAGCTGCGGGCGCAGCCAGTGGTTCGGCGGCCAGCTGGTGTTCGCGACGATCTGCGGGGTCGGCGCGGACCACGCCGCGTCGGGCCTGGGGGCGGTGCGGGTGCAGATCGAGCCGTCCACCAGGTCGAGGTAGCTCATGCAGTAGGTGTTGCCGATCCGCTTGACGGAGAACTCGCCGATGTTGTTGCCGGGTGCGAAGAGCGGGGTGGGCGGGGTGCCGTCGGTGGCCCAGTACCAGCCGCTGCCGTTGTAGGCCCAGTTCTGCTGGGCGCCGAAGTTGCCGGCCCGGAACTCAGCCGGGTCGATCCGGAACAGCTGGATCGCCCCCTGGTCGGCGGTGTTCTTGTGACTGCCGTTCCAGCGCTTGGAGAAGATGTAGAGCCAGCCGTCCGGGTCGATGCCGGCGAAGGACCACATCCCGTACATGGACTGGTTCACCCCGCGGTACTGGCCGTCCCAGTGGTAGGGGTAGTCGGTCCAGGTCACGCCGAAGTCGTCGGAGTAGGCCACCCCGGACATCAACGAGCCGTCCTCGCCGGGCGGCAGGTCGGAGCTGCCGATGCCGTTGTGCACCGAGGTGTACTGGAGGTAGGTCCGGCCGCCGAACTCGATGCAGTCGTTGGGGATGCGGGTGCTCTCCACCCCGTAGCCGTTGTCGACCCCGTGGGTGTAGTGGAACAGCTGGTCGGCGCTGCCGTTCGGCATCGCGTAGGTGAACCCGATCGGGGTGGCCCCGGAGCGGTCGAAGGTCGCCTGGTTGAGCATCACCGGGGAGCCGATGTAGCCGTTGTTCGCGTCGTTCGAGTCGCCGAAGACGTAGCCCCAGGTCTTGTCGTGCTCCCGGTAGTAGGGGATGCCGAGGTCGCCGCTGCCCAGCCCCACCCGGGCGGCGGAGTCGCCGGGCTGCTGGCACAGCGGTGCGCCGGTCTGGCCGATCCCGTTGGTCGCGGCGGCGGGCGTGGCGCGCAGCAGGCCGGAGCCCACGGTGAGGCCGGCGCCCAGGGCCAGGCCGGCGCCGAGCACGGAGCGCCGGGTGAACTCGCCCTCGGGGCGGGGTGTGACGGACATCCTGATCTCCTTCGAGGTCGGTACCGCTGGTTTCGAGGTGGGTGTCGCTGATGCGGTGCGGAAGCACGGGGACGGCGGCCGGAGCGCGCTGCCCGGCCGTCGCCCCGCTCCCCCGCGTCGAGCCCCGGTCAGGCCTCGGCCGGGAGCCAGACGATCCCGCTGCCGCCGTCCTGGGCGATGGTCCGGGTCATCACGTTGCCGTCCTGCCAGTAGCGCGGGTGCTGCTGGAGGAAGCCGGCGAAGGAGTCCAGGCCGGTCGCGTCGCAGATGCCGTCGGTGTGGATGCAGAAGCGCTGCACCGGCACGCCGGGGAAGTCCACCGGGCCGGTCCCCGGGGAGACCGCGACCAGCGGCAGCGGGACACCTGCCGGGAGCAGGTGCCAGAAGCCGGTGCCGGGCTGCCTCGGGTCGGAGTAGAGCATCCCGTCCACCTGCGAGCGGGGCACAGTGGTGCCGTTGGCGGAGATCGTCTGGAGCAGCAGGTCGCCGACCCAGGCGCCCTGGGAGTAGCCGACGACGGTGAACCGGGCGGTGGGGTCCGCGCGGTAGGTGTTCTGCAGCGTGGTCAGGGCGTTCTGGTAGCCCTGCTGCACGCTGTCGGCGAAGCTCGGCGCGAGCGGGGCCGGCATCTCGTTGTGGCTCCCGACGAACGGGCCGCCGCTGGCCGGGTAGCAGACCGGCACCGGGATCCCGCCGTCCAGGTGCTGGTTGGCGTAGGTGTAGGTGGACGTACAGGCGGGACCGTCCACCGCCGAACCGGTGCCGCCGATCTCGACGTAGTAGTGGTGCGGGGTGTCGGCGTGCGCGGGGCTCGGTACGGCGGCGGCGCCGGCCAGCGCCAGCGCGGCGACCCCGAGGACCGCCGTGCAGCGGCTGATCACCTTGTGCAGCTTCGTGTCGGACACCTGTCGGTTCCCTTCGATGAGCCGGCCGCCCGCCTCGACACCTGGGTGCGAGGCCGACCGGCCGGTCGGTGTGCGGTGGTTGGTCGGCGGTGGCGGCCGCCGCGCGGTCAGGCCGACGGCCCCGGCGGACGGTCAGGCCGACGGCCCCGGCGGGCGGCGGCGGACGGCCGCCAGGATCAGCAGCAGCACGGCGATCACCATCAGCGGGAGGCAGCCGTGCCCTCCGTTCGGCCTTCTTCGGTTCGCTTCGACGTGGCCGCCGGGCGGAATGCCGGGGTGGCGCCTGGCGTAGTGCTCGATCTGCTGCTGCTCGCCCTGGGCCTGGCTGAGCCAGGGCGTCTTGAAACCGCACTCACCGCACCAGTAGCGGTAGGCCATGCCGGCTCCCTCGGTCGTCGCCACGTGGGGATCGTCATCGGCCCACGCGGCCACCCCGCCGTCGATCGTCACGTCCGTGCTGCTCGGCGGACAGGCCACGGCACCGGCCATCGGTGACCGGCCGGTGGTGACCGGCCGGTGGTGACCGGCCGTCACGGTAGGCTCACCGGCGGCCGTACCGGCAAGTAGGAAGGCTGACCCGGTGACAGATCAGCTCGGCACTCTGTTGCGCCGACTGCGCCACCAATCGGGACTGACGCAGGAGCAGGTGGCGGAGCGCTCCGGGGTGAGCGTCCGCACCATCCGCCGGCTGGAGACGGGCAGATCCGCCGATCACCGGCTGGGCACGGTGAACCTGCTGGCGGACGCCCTGGACGTCGGGCCGGAGGACCGCCAGCGGCTGGCGGCCACGCTCACCGGAACGCAGCAGCAGGACGCGGTCGCCGGGGCGGGGTCCGGGGCGCCGTCCGGGGCGGCGTCGGCCGTGGTGGTGCCCCAGGCAGCCGCACCGGAGCCCGCAGCGCCCGCATCTGCACGCGTGCTGCCCGCGTCCGGGTCCGCGCCCGCGTCGGGGCCCGCGTCCGCGTCCCCGTCCGAGCACCCCGCACCGGCTCCCGTGCCGCCGCCCCCGCCCGTCCACGTCCCCGCCGCGCTCGCCGACACCGTGCAGGAACTGGCGCGCGAGATCCGGCGGCGCTGGCGGCGCGAGGAGGAGCAGCGCCAGGTGCACGACCCGTTCCCGCTGCCGGTGCGCTGGCAGCCGGCGCCGGCCGGTCTGACGGACCGTTCGGAGAACATCCAGCGCCTCGGGCCGGGGGCGGTGCCGCGCCAGGTGGACCTGAGCGGCGACCTGCGCAGCGTGGCGGAGGTCTACCGGCGGATCTCCTCCGGGCGGCTGGTGGTGCTCGGCCGGGCCGGCTCGGGCAAGTCGATCCTCACCATCAGGTTCGTGCTGGACTTCATCGGGGCGGGGGCCGCACCCGGCCGGGTACCGGTCGTCTTCAGCCTCGGGGCCTGGGACCCGACCACCACCTCGCTGCGGGACTGGCTGATCGCCCGGCTGCTGCGCGACCACCCCCACCTGGCCCGCCGCAGCGCCGCCGGCTCGACGCTGGCCGCCGCGCTGGTCGACGCCGACCTCGTGCTGCCGGTGCTCGACGGGTTCGACGAGATCGCGGAGGGTCTGCGCTGCGAGGCCCTGGAAGCGCTCAACGCCACCTCGCTGCCGCTCGTCCTGACCAGTCGGCGGGCCGAGTTCGCCGAGGCCGTCCAGGCGGCCCGCGCACCGCTGGTCTGGGCCGCCGGCATCGAGCTGACCGATCTCGCGCCGGACGACCTGGCCGGCTACCTGCCGCGCACCGTCCGGGAGGTGGCCCACGGCGCCGGCCCCGGGACCGGCGGGCGCGGGGCGCTCTGGGAGGGCGTGCTGGCCGCCGTGCGCGCCGGTGACACCCCGGCGGGCGCCAACCTCGCGGAGGTGCTGACCACCCCGCTCATGGTCATCCTGGCGCGCACCATGTACAGCGGGACGCCCGACCGGGATCCGGCCGAACTGCTGGACGCCACCCGCTTCCCCACGGCCAGGTCGTTGGAGGAGCACCTGCTGGCGGGCTTCGTCCCGGCGGTCTACCGGCGCCGCGTTCCCGAACAGGCCGCGGCCACGGGCCCGCGCCGGCCGCACCGTTGGGAGCCGCAGCGCGCCCAGCAGTGGCTCGGCCACCTCTCGCACCACCTGGTCCGGCTCGACCACGACCAGCAGGACCTCGCCTGGTGGCGGATCGGCGACTCGCTGCGGCGCTCGACCCGGCTGCTGGTCGTCGTGCTGGCCACCACGCTGTGCGTCACACTGGCCGACTGGCTGCTCTCCCTGCTGCTCACCGGGCTCGGGATCGGCGAGGTGCTGCTCCAGGGGATCCTGATGGGCCCGGTCGCCGGCCTGGCCTTCGGCCTGGTGTACGCGGCCATGATGCTCTACGGCGGCGGGGCCGTCTTCGAACCGGCCCAGGTGCGCTGGCGGCTGCCCGGCACCCGGAGCGGCGTCGGCCGCCGCCCGCTGCGCACCTTCGCCGTCCGGTTCCGGGACGGGCTGCTCGGCGGCTCCGTGATGGGCGTCGGCTACGCGTGCGCGATCAGCCTGGAGCGCGCGCTGTCCTGGGGGCTCCCGCTGAGCGATCCCGACGTCATCAACGGCACGCTCGTCAACATGCTCTGCTTCGGGCTGATCTTCGGCCTGGCGGCCGCCCTGGTCTTCGGGCTGACCTCCGCGCTGGAGGCGCCCGTGGACGTCACCTCCGCGGCCACCCCGGTCAGCCTGCTCGCGGCCAACCGTGCCACGGTGGGCCGTCAGGTCCTGGTGCTGGCACCGCTGTTCGCCCTCATCGTGGCCACCGGCGGCCGGCTGGTCGTCGTCCTGCTCGACGGCGTGCTCGGGCACCTGACCTGGCGACTGTCGGACGGTCTGCTGATCGGTGCGGTCGCCGGGATCGGCGGTGCCGCCTCCTATGCCCTCGCCTTCACCGCCTGGGGCCAGTGGGCGCTGCTGTCCCGGGTCTGGCTGCCGCTGACCGGCAGACTCCCCTGGGACACGGTGGCCTTCCTGGACGACGCCTACCACCGCGGCGTGCTGCGCCAGACCGGCGCGGTCTACCAGTTCCGCCACGTCCGCCTGCAGCACCACCTGGCCCGGACCTTCCGCCAGCAGCAGCCCCACTACCGTCCGGCCAGCTTCCCCAGTGCGGGGGACTGACAGAGAGATCCCCGTTCCCGAAGCACGCGCCCGCCTATAGTCGGCGCCATGACCAACTCGCGCCCCACATCGGCGTTTCACGCGGCCAACGCCGACCCCGAGGTCACCGAGCGGCTGATCGCCGCGCTGGACGCCCAGGCCGCCAACCCCGGCGTGCGCGGGCTGCGCGCATGGGCGCACACGCACCTGGCCGCGCAACCCGGCGAGCGGGCGGTGGACGTCGGCTCCGGCACCGGCTCGGAGACCAGGGTGCTGGCGGCGGCGGTCGCCCCGGGCGGCGTCGCGACCGGCCTCGAACCCCACCCCGGTCTGCGCGCCGTCGCCGAGCAGCGGGCCGCCGACGCCGGCAGCCCGGCCCGGTTCCTGGACGGCGACGCACTCGCACTGCCGCTGCCCGACGCCGACCTGGACGTGGTCTGGTGCGAGCGGGTGCTGCAGCACCTGAGCGATCCGGCGCGGGCCGTCGCCGAGATCGCCCGGGCGCTGCGCCCGGGCGCCCGGGTGGCCCTGCTCGACACCGACTGGGCCACCTTCGTGCTCCACCCGGCCGCTCCGGAGGTCCGTCCCGCGCTGGCCGCCGTCACCCAGGGCACCGCCGCCACCCCCGACGCCGGACGCCAGTTGGCGGGCTGGCTGGCCGCAGCGGGCCTGACCGTCGACGAGCTCGGCTCCGACGTCCTCGTGCACGACCCGCACTCGGTCAGCTGGCCGATCGTCCACGGACTCGGCACCGCGGCCCTCGGGCGGAACCTGATCACCGAGGAGCAGCGCGACCGCCTCTGCGCCGACCTCGCCTCCGCCGCCGAGCAGGGCGCCTTCCTCCTGTCCGTGACGATGTTCGCCGTCATCGCCCACCGCCCCCGCTGACCACCTGCGCCACCGTCAGCGGCCCGGCATCAGCCGGTCGGACTCCCGGGGGTGCGCAGGGTTCGGCGGACGGCGTTGCGGAGCCAGTGGTGGGCCCGGTCGGCCGTATGGCGGGGGTGCCAGGCCATGCCGATGGTCACGGGCGGCAGTGCCAGCGGGATGTCCAGCAGGTGCAGTCCGAGGGCGACGGCGTCGCCGGTGAGCGGCGAGGGGGCGGCGCCGGGGAGTGCGGCGGGTACCAGGCAGACGAAGTCGCTGCGCGCGGCAAGGGTCATGGCGGCCAGGTGGCTGGGGACGACGATGCCGACCCGCCGCCCGAGGTCCTGCGCGGCCAAGGCGGTGTCGAGGGGGCCGGTGAACCGGCCGCGGCGGCTGACCGCGACGTGCTGGGCGGCGGCGAGCCGGGCCGGGGTCAGGGGTCCTTCGGTCAGCGGATGGCCGGGCCGTACGGCCGCCACCATCCGGAGGCTGACGAGTTCCTCGACCCTGGTCTCGGGGTCCGCATGGTCGATGGACCCGACCTCCAGGTCGATCCGGCCGTCGCGCAGCGCGGGGCCGGCCTCCAACTCCTCGGCCCGGAGACGGAACGAGACCCCCGGCGCCTCCTGCTCGGCCAGGCGCAGCAGTCCGGGGGCCAGGGCCGCGCCGACCAGGTCGGCGGTCTGCAGGGTGAAGGTGCTGCGCAGGACGGCGGGGTCGACCCCGGTCCCGGGGCTGAGCAGCGCTCCCAGGCGCTGCACCACGGCTGCGGCCTCCTCGCGCAGCTCCTGGGCGCGCGGGGTGGGGACCATGGTCTGCCCGGCCCGGACCAGCAGCGGGTCCTGCAGGGTGCGGCGCAGGCGGGCGAGCGTGCGGCTCATGGCGGCGGGCGAGGTGTGCAGGCGGGCGGCGGCCCGGGTCACGCTGTGCTCGGCCAGCAGGGCGTCCAGCGCGATGGCGAGGTTGGCGTCGAGGGACGGATCCGGGCTGTTCACCAGCATCATTCCATTTCAGTCAATGATTCCGTGCTGAAGTTCCCATTGTGGCAACACCATGCTCCTTCGCAGGATGGGGGTGTACCGACCGGCACGACCTGCGAGGTTTTCATGATCGTCATTACTGCTCCCACCGGGAACATCGGCCGCCACCTGCTCTCCCGGCTCCTGGAGTCCGCCCCCGCCGCGGGCGAGGACCTGCGCGTGATCGTGCGCGACCCCGCCCGGCTTCCGGACGCGGCGCGCGGACGCGTCGAGGTGGTCGTCGGCTCGCACGGTGACGCCGAGGTCGTCGACCGGGCCTTCGAGGGTGCGGACGCCGTCTTCTGGCTCGTCCCCCCGGTCCCCGCCGCGACCCCGCAGGACGCCTACAGCGGCTTCAGCGGACCCGCCGTGAAGGCGTTCGCCGCCCACGGCGTCGGCCATGTCGTCGGCGTCTCCGCGCTCGGCCGCGGCACCCCGCTCGCCGACCGGGCCGGCCTCGTCACCGCCACCCTCGCCCTGGACGACCTCATCGCGGAGAGCGGCGTCGCCTACCGGGCCCTGGCCAACCCGTCCTTCTTCGAGAACCTCCTGGAGGAGGCCGACTCGATCCGCGAGGAGGGCGTCTTCACCGACTCCGCCGACGCCGACCGCAGGGCTCCGCTCGTCGCCACCGCCGACATCGCGGCCGCGGCTGCCGGGCTGCTGCTGGACCGCTCGTGGACCGGCAGCGGCAGCGTCCCGGTCCTCGGCCCGCAGGACCTGTCCCCCAACGACCTGGCCCGGATCATGACCGAACAGCTCGGCCGCCCCGTGCGCTACGAACGCCAGCCGCTCGACGAGCTGCACACCACCCTCGTCGGCTACGGCCTCACCGAGGCATTCGTCCAAGGCATCGTCGACATGAAGCGGGCCAAGGACCAGGGCCTGGACACCGGCGTCGCGCGCACCCCGGGGACCGCCTCCCCCACCGGCTTCGAGCAGTGGTGCGCCCAGACCCTCAAGCCCGCCGTCCTCTCCTGAGGCCCACCACCCGCCACCCCCTTTGGAGGAACCCTGATGACCACGGCACGAACCGAACCACCGGTCACGGCATTCATGCTCGTCAAGACCACACCCGAGTGGCTCGCCCTGACCGTCGAACAACGCGTGGAGGCCTTCACCACCCAGGTGCTGCCCACGATCGAGGCCAGGACCACCGGCGTCCGGTCGCGCTTCTACGACACCGAGTTCTACTCGGCGCGGGTCACCGACGTCTGGGTGTGGGAAGCCGACGACCACCACGCCTATCGGCTCCTGATCGACGCGCTGCGTGAAACGCCGTTCTGGGACCGCTACTTCGAGGTCGTCGACCTCCTCGTCGGCACCGAGAACGGCTACGCCCGCACGTACGGCCTCGAACCCGTCGCCACCATCACCACCTGAACCACCTGACCGGCCTGGACCACCCGAACCGCCCGGACCACCGCCCGGACCACCGCCCGGCCTGACGCCGTGCCGGCCGGTCCGGGCCGGTCATCGGGTCTCAGCCGCCCAGCTCGACCGTGCGGCCCGAGGCGGCGGAGCGGCGGGCGGCCTCCAGCACGGTGAGCACGGCCACCGCGTCCGCGGGGTCGACCGGGGCGGGCGCACCCTCGCGCAGCGCGGTGACCAGGCCGGCGTAGAACGCGGGGTAGTCACCGGGCAGCGAGGGGTGGGGCCTGGCGCCCTCCGGGGTGCCGAGCAGGCCCCAGTCCGCCTCGGGCACGGCGCCCCAGCCGGGACCGGGGCGCGACCCGGCGCGCAGCGCCGCCTCCTGCGGGTCCAGGCGCGGGGCGGTGAAGGCCGCCCGGTCACCCAGGACGCGCAGCCGCGGGCCCGGCTGCCCGGCCAGCGCGCTCATCCACAGGTGGGAGCGGACGCCGCCGGCGTGGGTCAGCGCGAGGAAGGCGTCGTCGTCCACCAGCGCGCCGGGCCGCCGGGCGTCGATCTCGGCGTACACCCCTTCGGCCGGGCCGAAGAGCCGCAGTGCCTGGTCGACCAGGTGGCTGCCCAGGTCGTGCAGGATGCCGCCGGCCCACGCGGGGTCGGGGCTCTCCCGCCACCCGGGGGCGGGCGCCGGGCGCCAGCGCTCGAAGCGGGACTCGAAGCGGTGCACCGTCCCGAGCGCCCCCTGGGCCAGCAGGTCCTGGAGCGTGCGGAAGTCGGCGTCCCAGCGGCGGTTCTGGAAGACCGTCAGCAGCAGGCCCAGCTCCCGGGCCAGCTCGACCAGGTCGCGCGCCTGCGCGGCGGTCGCGGCGAGCGGCTTGTCGACCACCACGGGCAGACCGGCCGCCAGCGCGGCGCGGGCCACCGGCACGTGGGTGTGGTTGGGGGAGGCGATCACCACCAGGTCCAGGTCCGCCGGGTCGGCGAGCAGCTGCCCGGTGTCGGCGACCACCTTGACGCCCGGGTGGTCGCGCAGCGCCTCGGCCCGGCGTCCGGGGTCGGCGGTGACGATGCTGTGCAGCCGCAGGCCGGGCGTGGTGGCGATGAGCGGGGCATGGAAGGCGCGTCCGGCCAGGCCGTAGCCGACCAGGGCGACGCGCAACGGGGTGCTGGTTTCGGTGGGGGTACCCATGGGGACCAGTTAAGCAACACTGTTTCCTAAGTGCAACGGACGCCGGCCGAGCACCCCGGACCCGGCCGCAGAATGGTCCCCATGGACACACCGCACGCCGGCAGCAACCTGACCGGGCTCCGCGACCACAACACCGCGCTGGTCCTGAGCCTGCTGCGGGCCGCCCCGCAGGGCAGCAGCCGGGTGGAGCTGGCAGCCGGGACCGGCCTCACCCCGCAGGCGATCGGCAAGATCGTGGCCCGCCTGCTGGCCGCCGCGCTGGTCGAGGAGGACGGGCGCGGCGCCTCCACCGGCGGCAAGCCGCGCACGCTGCTGCGGCTGCGCCCGGCGGCCGGCTTCGCGGTCGGCGTCGAGCTGGACCGCCACCGGACCACCGTGCTGCTGGTCGACCTGTGCGGCGGGATCCGGCACCGCGCCACCGCGCCCACCGGCCTGGCGGACGCGCCGCCGCGGCAGACCGTCGAGCTGATCGCCGCCCTGGTGCGCGAGGTCGCCGCGACGGCCCCGGCCGGCGCGGACCTGCTCGGCGTCGGCGTCGGCTGCCGGGGCCCGCTCGACCACGCGCACGGCGTGCTGCACCGCCCGGCCGGCCTCGCATCCTGGGACCGCTTCCCGCTGCGGGAGGCGCTCGCCGAGCAGTTGGCCCCCTGGCCGGTGCGGCTGGACAAGGACACCAACACCGCCGCGCTGGCCTGCGCCGGGCCCGGCCACACCGCCTACCTGCACTTCGGCGACGGCCTGGGCGCGGCCCTGCTGCTGAACGGGGCGCTGCACCGCGGCGCCCGGACCAACGCGGGCGAGTTCGGCCACCAGGTGGTGCAGCTCGACGGCCCGCCCTGCAGCTGCGGCTCGCGCGGCTGCCTGGAGGCGCTCTGTCTGGCGGCCGTGGCCACCGGCGACCACCGGGCGGCGGCCCGGCTGCTGGCGGTGGGTGCGGCCAACCTCGTGCAACTGCTCGACGTCGACCGGGTGCTGCTCGG
Organism: Kitasatospora sp. NBC_01250; assembly: GCF_036226465.1. Classification (NCBI taxonomy): domain Bacteria; kingdom Bacillati; phylum Actinomycetota; class Actinomycetes; order Kitasatosporales; family Streptomycetaceae; genus Kitasatospora; species Kitasatospora sp. NBC_01250. The sequence goes on from NZ_CP108476.1 coordinate 1,068,752, forward strand.
CGGACCGGTCGTCTTCGCCCACCCCGAGCTGTACCCGGCAGAGATCGCCGACGGGCTGGCGGCGCGGCTGCCGGACCGGGAGTGGCAGCAGGTGCCGGTCTCGCTCACCCCCGCCGGCCCGGCCGCCGTGGCACTCGGGGCCGCCGAGCTCGCGCTCGGCCCGCTCTTCGGGCGCCGCGACTGAGGCCACCCGCCGTGCTCCAATCGACAGCCGACTTCAGCGCTGAACTGTCATGCCCACATCAGTTCAATTCTTGATGAAACTTACCCAGAGCCGACCCCGGCTCGAGCCGGGAATGTCGGCAGTTATGCTCTAGTTCTCAAAGTCGAACTGGACAATGGCGTCCCAGTCAGATTCATTACCTGAACGCCAGAAGTCCTGTCACGTTCCCCAGGGACAAGGAGCGTTCAGGTGACCAGCACCGCCCAAGCGCCGCAGGTCCGCAGGCCAGGAGCCTCGGACAATCTCGGACACGTCATCTTCATCACGGCCGCCGCGGCAATGGGCGGGTTCCTCTTCGGCTACGACAGCTCCGTGATCAACGGCGCCGTCGCCGCGATCCGGGACAAGTACCACGTCGGCTCGGGCGCCCTCGCCCAGGTGGTGGCCATCGCCCTGATCGGCAGCGCGATCGGCGCGGCGCTGGGCGGCCGGCTGGCCGACCGCCTGGGCCGGATCCGGGTGATGCAGATAGCCGCCGCCCTCTTCACGGTCAGCGCGGTCGGCTCGGCGCTCCCGTTCTCGCTCTGGGACCTCGCCCTGTGGCGGGTGCTGGGCGGCATCGGCATCGGCATGGCCTCGGTGATCGGCCCCGCCTACATCGCCGAGGTGGCACCGCCCGCCTACCGCGGCCGGCTCGGCTCCTTCCAGCAGGCGGCGATCGTGATCGGCATCGCCGTCTCGCAGCTCGCCAACTACGGCATCCTGCAGGCCGCCGGCGGCAACCAGCGCGGCCACGTGCTGGGCCTGGAGGCCTGGCAGCTGATGCTCGGCGTCATGGTGCTGCCCGCCGCGCTCTACGGGCTGCTCTCCTTCGCGATCCCGGAGTCGCCCCGGTTCCTGATCTCGACCGGCCGGATCGACCGCGCCAAGGCCGTCATCGCCGAGGTGGAGGGCGCCGGCGCCGACCTGGACGCCCGGGTGGCCGAGATCGAGCACGCCATGCGCAGCGAGCACCGCTCCACCTTCAAGGACCTGCTCGGCGGGCGCTTCGGCCTGCTGCCGATCGTCTGGGTCGGCATCGGCCTGTCGGTCTTCCAGCAGCTGGTGGGCATCAACGTCGCCTTCTACTACTCCTCGACGCTGTGGCAGTCGGTGGGCATCGACCCCAGCTCCTCGTTCCTCTACTCCTTCACCACCTCGATCATCAACATCATCGGCACGGTGGTCGCGATGGTCTTCGTCGACCGGGTCGGCCGCAAGCCGCTCGCGGTGGTCGGTTCGGTCGGCATGGCGCTCGCGCTGGCCCTGGAGACCTGGGCCTTCTCCGCCCGCACCGGCGCCGACCACGCCCTGCCGCACGGCCAGGGGATGCTGGCGCTGATCGCCGCCCACGCGTTCGTCTTCTTCTTCGCGCTCTCCTGGGGCGTGGTGGTCTGGGTCATGCTCGGCGAGATGTTCCCCAACCGGATCCGCGCGGCTGCGCTCGGTGTGGCCGCCGCCGCCCAGTGGGTCGCCAACTGGCTGATCACGGTGACCTTCCCGACGCTCTCCGGCTGGAACCTCTCCGGCACCTACGTGATCTACGCGGTGTTCGCGGTGCTCTCGGTCCCGTTCGTGCTCAAGTTCGTCCGGGAGACCAAGGGCAAGTCCCTGGAGGAGATGGGCTGATCGCCCCTCCGTCCGCCGGCCACCGGCCCGCCCCGGTGCCGCTCACGGCACCGGGGCGGGCCGGCGTTCACCCGACGGCCCGGCGGTAGACCTGCCGCGAACCGCCCTCCGGGCCCGGGTCGGTGGGCTCGCCGGCCGTGAAGCCGAGGCGCTCGTAGAAGACCCGCGCCCCGCTGGCGACGGCGCCCGGATGGTCGGCGCCGAAGGTGACGACCTCCAGGCTGCCCGGCCCCCGCACGAACCGCCGGGTCGCCGCCGCCATCAGCGCCCGGCCGACGCCCGTCCCGCGCGCCCGCTGCGAGACCACCAGCCAGTGCACGTGGTAGGTCGGCGCCTCGGCCCCGAACAGCAGCCCGCCCAGGAGAGGCCCTGGCAGCTCCGGCCCCGTGCCGACGGCGACCAGTGCCGTCGCGCTCCGGATCTGCCGCTCCACGGCGCGGTGGAAGCCGGGCTCCGCCACCATCGGGCCGAACCAGTGCTCGACCTCGGCGGCCAGGCCGAGGAAGCCGTCGACGTCCTGCTCGCGCGCGAGTCTGATGATCATTCGGGCAGTCTGGCAGACCAGGCGCCCGCCCCTGGGCCGTGGCCTACTCGGCGGCGGGCACCAGCTTGCGCAGCGCGGGGCCGTACTCGGGGTGCGCGAGGCCGAAGGCGACCTGGGCGCTGATGTAGGCGAGCGGGTTGCCGGTGTCGTACCAGGTCCCGTCGATCACCTGGCCGTACACCGCCCGGCCCGCCGCGTAGCGGTTGATCGCGTCGGTCAGGTAGATCTCGCCCACCGGGTTCTCGTGCCAGCGCCGGGTGGCCTCGCGCAGCTCGTCCACGATGCCCGGGGTGATCACGTAGCCGCCGATCGCGGCGTAGGCGGACGGCGCCTGGTCCGGCTTCGGCTTCTCGACCAGACCGGTGATCCGCAGCGAGCCCTCGCCGAGGTCCTCCTTCACCACGGGCACGCCGTAGCGGTGGGAGTCGACGGGATCCATCGGCATCAGCGCGAGCACCGGCGCGTTCGTCTTCTCGTACGCCGTGATGAGCTGCTGGGCGCGCGGGACCTCGGAGACGAAGACGTCGTCGGGCCAGATCACCAGGGCGGCCTCGTCGAGGTGGCGGTAGGCGTTCAGGACCGGGGTCCCGTTGCCGTACGGGCCGTGCTGGTCGAGGTAGGTGATGTGACCGAGCCGGGACAGCTCACCGATCTCGCGCACCGCCTCGGCGTACCCGTCCTTGCCGTCCGCCCGGAGCTGGGCGACCAGCGCGGGGTTGGGCCGGAAGTGCTCCTGGATCATGCTCTTGCCGCCGGAGATCACGATGGTGATGTCGGTGATCCCGGACTCGATCACCTCGCGCACGGTGTGCTCGATCACCGGCCGGTCACCGACGATCAGCATCTCCTTCGGGACCGCCTTGGTGGCCGGCAGCAGCCGGGAACCGAGGCCCGCGGCGGGGATGATGGCGCGACGGATGGTGCTGGGCATGGGCTGCTCGCTTTCGTCTCACTCCACGTCTCACGCGCTGGTGCGAGCCCAGCGTGCCACGGCGGGCGGCCGGGCCCCCAATGACCGACTTCCCGTCACCAACGGTCCACGTCAGGGCAGTCGGGCGGACCCCTTGAGGCACGCGCCGCCCGGAGTGACGCTGCTCACACGCACCACCATGGCGCGGGATGTCACACCTGCGGCAGCTCCGTTGTCCTCCTCGGCGAGGACGTTCCGTGGTGGAGCGTCCCGCGAGGAGAGGACCGGAAGCGATGACCACGATCCTGGTGACCGGCGGCACCGGAACGCTCGGGCGGCTCGTCACCGAGCGGCTGCGGGCGGGCGGGCACAAGGTCCGCGTGCTCAGCCGGCACGCCGAGCCCTACGCCGTCGACCTGCGCGAGGGCGGCCCCGGGCTCACGGCGGCGGTCACGGGTGCGGAGGTGGTCGTCCACTGCGCCTCCACCCCGCGCGGCGGGGACGAGAAGGCCGCGGCGAACCTGATCGCGGCGGCCCGCCGGGCCGGGGTCGCCCATCTGGTCTACATCTCGATCGTCGGCGTCGACCGGGTCCCGCTCGGCTACTACCGGGCGAAGCTCGCGGTGGAGGAGCAGGTGGCGCAGTCGGGGCTGGGCTGGACCGTGCTGCGCACCACGCAGTTCCACGACCTGGTGCTCCAGGTGCTGCAGACCCTGGCGAAGCCGCCGGTGATGCTGCTGCCGGCCGGGATCAGCGACCAGCCGATCGCGGTGGCGGAGGTCGCCGACCGGCTCACCGGCCTCGCCCTGGCCGCCCCCGCCGGACGGGTGCCCGACATGGGCGGCCCCGAAGTGCACACCCTGGCCGAGCTGGTGCGCGCCTACCAGCGGGCGACCGGGCGGCGCCGTCCGCTGCTCAACGTCCCGCTGGCGGGCAAGGCCTACCGCAGGCTGCAGGCGGGCGGGCATCTGACGCCGGAGCGGGCGGTGGGCACGGGCACCTTCGAGGAGTTCCTGGCGGAGCGCTTCCCGGCGCGCGGCTGACGACGGGCCCCAGCGGCGGCTCAGCCGGCGGTGGCGACCAACTGCTCCAGCAGGGCCCGGCCGGCGGGCCACTCCCCCAGCCCGGAGGCGCTGTTGATGTGGCCGGCCGCGGCCAGCTCGACGTACTCGGCGCCCCAGGCGCGGGCGAAGCCGGCCGCGCGCTCCGGGGCGCAGTACGGGTCGTCGTCCGAGCCGACCACCAGCGTCGGGAACGGCAGCCGCGTGGTGGGCACCGGGGCGAAGGGGCTCAGCGGCAGGTCCTCGATGCGCTCCACGTCCGCCGGGGCCACCAGCAGCGCGGCCCGCACCCGCCCCGCCCGCTCCGGCTGGGCCGCCGCCCAGTGGGCGACGGTGGCGCAGCCCAGGCTGTGCGCGACGAGCACGACGGGCAGCTCCGCGCCGGCCACGGCCGCGTCCAGGGCGGCGACCCAGTCGGCGCGCTCGGGCGCCAGCCAGTCGCGCTGCTCCACCCGGCGCCAGTCGGGCTCGGCGGCCTCCCACCGGGACTGCCAGTGCTCGGGGCCGGAGCCGTCGTAACCGGGGACGACCAGGGTCTGCCAGCTGTCCGTCATCGCGCGCGAACTCCTCGGGTGGTACTCGGTTCTCCCCCGCGGCGGCACGGACACCGCCGCGGCAGCAGCCATGATCACACAGCCTGGTTTCGGGCTGCCCGCGCGAGGAAGAACCTCCCCGTGCGGTTCTGCGCCTTCGACCCGGTACGCGAGCCGTGACCGCCCCGAGCGCACGGCCCGGCGGACGTCGGCTGCTGCTGACCACGCTGATCGACATCGCGGCGCCGATCGCCCTCTTCTACGGCCTGCGGGCGCGAGCACCTTCCTCGCGCTGCTGGCCGGCTCGCTCTCCCCCGCCGCGAGTGTCGCGGTGCAGTGGGTGCGGGCGCGGCACCTGGACGCGATGGCCGCGTTCGTCGCGGGTGTGATGCTGCTGAGCGTGGCGGCCTCGCTGGTCAGCGGGAGCACCCGGTTCATGCTCGCCAGGGACGGCTGGGTGACGGGGCTGGCCGGTCTGTGGTTCCTGGCGTCGGTCCGCGCGCGGCGGCCGCTGGTGTTCCTCGGCGGCCGACCGCTCCTGGAGGGGCGCTTCCGCTCCGACGGCACCTCCTGGGACGTCCTGTGGGAGCGCGAGCCGTCCTTCCGCCGGATCTGGCGGGTGTCCACCGTCATCTGGGGCACCGCGATGCTCGCGGACGCGGCGGCCCGCATCGTGATGGCCTACACGCTGCCGGTGGACGCCGTGCCCGGGCTCGGCGGCCTGCTGTGGCCGGTGACGCTGGTGCTGCTCCAGCTCGTGAACGGCGTCTACTACGAGGTCGCGGGCCTGTGGCGGCTCACCGCCGGCGCCGGCACCGGAGACTGACCGGCCGTATCCCTCGCCGACGCGGTGCACCGCCCCGGCACGGCCGTGCGCCGGCCCCGCGGTTCGCGGGACCGGCGCACGTGTAGCGTTCACTACTGCTGGACGAAGACCGCCACCGTCCTCGCCGGCACGGTGAAGGTGCCGGTGGTGGCGTCGAAGGCCGAGGTCTTCACTACCGGGTCCGCGCCGCCGGCCTGGGCCGGGTGCAGCTGCTCGGCGCTGCCCGCCAGGGCGGGCAGGGTCTGGCGCTGGGCGGTGGGGGTGGCGTTGAAGACCACGGTGACGGAGCGGTAGGTGGGCAGCCCGGCGCCGTCGAGGTGGAGGGTGAGCACGCCCGGGACCTCGCCGGGGGTACCGGAGAGCGGGTAGCTCAGCCGCCGCTGGACCTCGGCCGCCGTGGCCAGCGAGAAGAGCGGGGTGGACTGCTTGATCCGCAGGAACTGCTGGTACTGCTGCGAGGCGGCGTTCTCGGCCGAACAGCCGGGCACCAGCGCGGGGTTGGCGAGCAGCGGCTGGGCGTAGGGCCAGGAGGACTGGTTGCCGGAGGCCGGCGGCAGGCCGCGGCCGAAGCCGTTGCCCTGCGCGCAGTTCCACTGGATCGCGTTGAACCAGTCGCCGCTGTCGTAGGAGTTGGCGTCCAGCGACTTGGAGCGCAGCCGGTCGCTGCCGGCGACCGCGAAACCGGGGCCCTGGGAGAGCGCGGTGGTGGCCAGGGCCAGGGACTGCATCCGGGCCCGGTCGGCCGCCGAGGTGCCGGTCGGCAGCTTGTAGGCGAGCGCGTCGTAGAGGGTGAGGTTGTCGTGCGCGTCCACGTAGGTGACCGCTTCGCCGGGGTTCGCGGTGTAGCCGGTCGGGGAGCCGTTGTAGTCGACCTCCGAGCCGGTGACGGCCTTTCCGGCACTGTCGGTGAAGGAGTAGGCGGCCAGGTTGCCGGTCAGGCCGACCTTGAGCTGGTCCATCGCGTGCAGCAGGGCGGCCTTCTGCTGGTCCGGACTCCCGTTGGCCGCATCGCCGTTGGGGTCGGTGAAGAGCCCGGAGGCGAAGCCCTGCAGGCGCGGGTCGGTGTCGAACGGGCCGCCACCGCGCACGGCGTCGCGCTGGCGGTCGTTGAAGGTGGCGATGCCGGTGCCCGCCATGTTGGCCTGGGTGGCCTGGGTGAAGCGGGCGTCGTTGGCCACCACCCCGAAGTTCCAGCCCTCGCCGTAGAGGAATTCGCTGCGGCCGGTCTGCTGGAGCGAGGACTGCACGTCGAGCATGGTCTGCTTGGGGTCCAGACCCATCAGGTCGAACCGGAAGCCGTCCACGTGGTACTGGGTCGCCCAGGTGCGGGTGGAGTCCACCACGAGCTTGTTCATCATGGTGTGCTCGGGCGCGGTGTCGGCGCAGCAGCTGTCGGTGGTGACCGCGCCGGTGGCCGAGAGCCGCTGGTAGTAGCCGGGCACGATCTGGTCGAGCACCGAGTGCGGGTCCTGGCCGGAGGCGGCGGTGTGGTTGTAGACCACGTCCATCACCACCCGCAGGCCCACCTGGTGCAGGGCGGCGACCATCCGGCGGAACTGCTCGGTGCGGGCGGCACCGTCCGGGTTCGTCGCGTAGGAGCCCTCGGGGACGGTGTAGTGGTAGGGGTCGTAGCCCCAGTTGTAGGCGTCGGTGGCGGCCGTCCTGGCCACGCAGGCCTGCTGCTGCGGCGAGTCGGCGGGGTAGGAGGCGAGGTCGCAGGGCGGGGTGGACTGCTCGGACTTCGCCTCGGGGACGGAGCTGAAGTCGAAGGCGGGCAGCAGGTGGACGGTGGTGACGCCCGCCTTGGCGAGGGCCGCCAGGTGCTTCATGCCGTCGGAGTTCAGGTCGGTGAAGGCCAGGTAGCTACCGCGGTCGGCGGCGGGCACGGTGGTGTCGGCGACCGAGAAGTCGCGCACGTGGAGCTCCTGGACCTCCTGCTGCCCGGCGCTGATGGCCGGCGGCGACTGCTCGCCGCGCCAGCCGGCGGGCGCGGTGGCGGGGTCGTCGAGGTCGACGATCTGGCTGCGCTTGGAGTCGGTGGACAGCGCCAGTGAGTACGGGTCGGTGACGTGGTTGGTGACGACCCGCTGCACCGAGGGGGCCCAGACGGTGACCTGGTAGAGGTAGTACTTGCCCTTCCAGGAGCCGTTGCCGCTCGCCGACCAGACGCCGGTGGCGTCGTCGCGCTTCATGGCGACCAGGTGCGGGGTGGTGGCGGTGGCGCTGTCGTAGAGCTCCAGGCTGACGCTGGCGGCGGTCGGGGCCCAGACGGACAGGCGCACCGCGTTGCCGCTGACCACCGGGCCGAGCTGGGCCTTGCTCGCCTTCGCGCCGTAGACCGCGTCCAGCACGCCGGGGGTCTGCACGCCGGTGGCGGCGAGCAGCGCGCCGTTCGCCTCGCGCTCGGTCATGATCAGCTGACCGCGCAGCGCGGTCGCCGTCCGCTGGGTGTCGCGGGGGTCGACGGTGAAGGCGGCGTAGCCCTTCAGCTCGGGGTGGGCGGCCAGTTGGGCCGCCGTCAGGCCGCTTGCCCGGGGCAGCAGCCGCAGCCAGTAGCCGGGGTCGGTGAGGTCGCCGTCCTTGACGGCCAGTGCGCCGGTGGGCGAGTGGACGAGTTCCGCCGAGGCGCCGGCGGCCAGGTTCTGGCCGAAGCCCCAGCCGGCCGGGACGGCGACCGTGGTGGCGTCGATCCACTGGGCCTTGGCCTGGGTGAGGTCGAGGTCGGCGGCGGAGGCGGTGGGCTGCGGCAGGATGTAGCCGGGTGTGCTGTCGGTGATCCAGACCTCGCGTCCGCTGACGGCGAAGTTCAGCTCCTGGTTGTCCGGCAGGTCCTTGGTGTCGCCGTTGTGCAGGATGTAGTCGAGCACGGTGGCCCCGGGCGCCAGCGGCACGGTGAAGACGTCCCCGAACGCGTCGGTCCCCGAGGGCTGCAGCGGGCCGGTCCAGCTGGTGGGGTTCGCCGCGCCGGTCCAGTCGTGCAGGCCCCAGCCGGCGTAATTTCCGTCGGCGCGGTGGTAGTGCAGGATCGCGGTGTTCGCCGGAACCGGCGGCGTGCTGCCGGGGTTGCTGGTGTAGGTGGTCGGGTCACCGGAGTTCACCCAGGCCTCGCCGGTGGCGGACAGGTCGATGGACCGGTCCGCGGCGCCGTCCTTGGTGCCGTTGTTCTCCACGATGAAGCCGACGCCTGCCGCGCCGGGCTTGACCTTCACGTAGGCGAAGGCGCCGTAGGCGTCACGGCCGACGAAGGGGTGGCCGGCCGGCCAGCTGGTGCCCTCGCCGTCGGCGAGGTCGCCCCAGGCGTAGAGGTTCCAGCCGGTGTAGTTCCCGTCGGCGCGGTGGTAGTGGACGACCGCGTAACTGCGGTTCGCAGCCGTGGGCCTGGTCACCGGCGCGGGCGTCCCGACGCTGGTGCTCGCGGTGGCGTCGGCCAGCCGGCCGGCGCTGTCCTGGACAACCGCCTTGTAGCGCACGGTCGTTCCGGGGGCCACGCCCGCGAGGTTCTGGGTGACCTGGTAGGGCGCGTGGTCGGCGGTGCCCAGCGTCTGCCACGGGCCGTTTCCGACGGCGGCGGCGAAGGTCACCCGGTCGAAGCCGCCGCCGGGGACGCTCGCGGCCACGGTGGCGGTGCCGGTCGCGCCCGCGGCGGGGGCGGTGAGGGTGACGGCGGGGCCGGCCGCGGGCTTGGCCAGCCTGCCGGCCGCCTTGTAGACGACGGCGGACTGCGCGGGAACGGTGATCGCCAGCCTGCTGTCCGCACCTGTGGTGAGGGCACCGGCCGGGGCGCCGTAGAGGGGGTCGAAGCGCATGCCCGCCGAGTAGGTGGGGAGGCTGACGCTCTGCGCACTGGTCGCGTTGTTCACCGCTACCAGGTACTCGACCTGCTGCTTCTCGTCGATCCGGGAGAAGGCGTACACCCCGGGCCCGTTCGCGGCGTAGCGCTCGACCTGCGCGCCGTCCGCCAAGGCCGGGTTGGCCTTGCGCAGTTGGGCGAGGCCGGCGATGGTCGCGTACAGCGGAGTGTCGGTGCCGTAGCGGTCGGCGGAGCCGCCCGCGCCGCCGATGACGGTGTCGCTGTTGTACTCGCCCACCTGGGAGGCGAACATGTCCTGCCGCGCCGACTTGTCGCCGCCGGTGCCGGTGAAGCCCTGCTCGTCACCGTAGTAGACGACGGGCTGGCCACGGGTCAGGAACTGCAGCTGCTGGGCGAGCTGGTCCTTCTTCAGCAGCTCGGCGTTGCTGTCGTTCGGGTTGGCGGACTGCAGGAAGTAGCCGATCCGGCCCATGTCGTGGTTGCCGAGGAAGGTCGGCAGCTCATAGGCGTTGGTGTCGGCGCTGGTGTACTTGTAGTCGTCGGCGTACAGCGAGGACAGCGCCCGGGCGGACCCGCCGTTCGCGACGTAGCTCTGCGCCGCCGACTGGAACGGGAAGTCCAGCGTGGCCTGCAACTTGCCCTGGGTGACGTACGAGGAGGTGGTGGAGGTGTCGCTGTCGTACACCTCACCGAACATGAAGAAGTTCCGGTTGCCGTGGTCGGCCGCGAACTTCTTCAGCGCCGGCGCCCACTGCTGCCAGAAGGCCATGTCGACGTTCTTCACGGTGTCGATCCGGAAGCCGTCGACACCGGTGTTCTTCACCCAGTCCTCGTAGACCTTCTCGAACCCCTGGACGACGCGCGGATCCTGGGTGTCCAGGTCGTCCAGGCCGGAGAAGTCGCCTTCGGTGCCGGACTCGCCGGTGAAGGTGGAGTTGCCCCGGTTGTGGTAGAGCGTCGGGTCGTTGAGCCAGGCCGGGCTCTTCGCGGTGGCGTCGCCCGGCTTGTCGAAGACCGGCGTGTAGGGGAAGGAACTCGTGTTCAGCTTCGGGTAGTTCGACGTGCCGTTGGCCGCGTTGGCGTTGGCCATGGCGGTGGTGTCCACCGGGCGGCCGTCGGCGTCCAGGGTCGGGTAGGCGCCGGTGGAGCGGTAGTCCTGGCTGCCCTGCGCGTAGTCGATGACGTCGGCGGTGTGGTTGGTGATGACGTCGAAGAAGACCTTCATGCCCATCGCGTGGGCCTTGTCGATCAGCTGCTTGAGCTCGGCGTTGGTGCCGAAGTGCGGGTCGACCTGGGTGAAGTCGGTGATCCAGTACCCGTGGTAGCCCGCTGACGCGGCGTCACCCGTGCCCTGCACCGGCTTGTTCTTGAAGATCGGCGCCATCCAGATCGCGGTGGTGCCGAGCTTCTTGATGTAGTCCAGCTTGCCGATCAGGCCGTTGAGGTCCCCGCCGTGGTAGAAGCCCTTGTCGGTGGGGTCGAAGCCGTTGTCCATCCGGCCACCGGTGATCCCGCCGGTGTCGTTGCCGGTGTCGCCGTTGGCGAAGCGGTCCGGCAACACGAAGTAGTACTGCTCACGGGTCAGATCGTGCCGGTCCGGGGTGGCCGCGAGCGACCGGTCGGACGGCGCGGCGGGCAGCGCGGCCGCGGCGGCCGGTGCCACCGCGGCGAGGACCGAGGCCGGCGCTGCCATCGGCGCGAGGAGTGCGGCCGAGACGATCAGGCTGCGGAATCTGGCTCTTCTGACCACGCGGGCTCTCCCTTGAGGCGGCGTCAGCGATGCGGCAAGTAGGGAGAACGTACTGTTCGCAAGATATTTCAGCAAGATGCAGAAAAGGTTTCCATCAAGTGGCCCCCGGCACGCCACAGGCATGCCGGGGGCCACCGGAGCAGCCGTCAGCGGCCGCCGGTCGTACCGGTCGCGCTCAGCTGACGCACTGTTCCCAGTCGAGGTGATAGATGGTGGTGAGGCTGCCGTCGGTGGAGTCCATCGTCACGAAGCTGGTGGTGCTCGGATCCGACGAGCCCGCACTCACCCGCAGCTGGGTGTTGATGTTCAGATCCCGGGTCGCACCACAGGGCGCCCAGACGAGCGAGGCGATGGTGGTGGTGTCGCTGGCCTGCCAGTTGTCGTCCATCGGCCCGGTGAAGCTGTGGGTCGCCGTGGCGGTCTGCGGCTGCCCCTGGAAGTAGTAGTTCGCCCCCTCCTGCGCGCTGGCGCCGCTGGCGAGGTAGGCGTAGCCGCGGTAGTCCGCCTCGGCGACGGCGTAGGTGAAGCCCTGCGGGGCGTTCACCTGGACGGTGAGCTGACAGTTCTTCCGGAAGTCGGTGGGGCCGGAGCCCGCGCCGGCCTGGGCGAGGTAGTTGCTGTAGGTCACGGTGAAGGCCGTGTCGTCGGGCGAGGTGGCGACCGCCGCGGTCCCGGCCGGGCAGCCGGAGCCGTTGACGCTGACGAGCCCGATGGTGAATCCCGGTGGTGTGACATCGACGGTCCGGGCATGCGCGGCGGTACCGCACAGGAGGGACGCGGCAAGCAGCGTGGCGGCCGTGCCGCCCGTCGCGAGTGCTCGAAGCATGGGGCGATTCCCTTCGATCGATCCCGTGGTTCGGACTGCGGGGAACATTACGTGTCCACGACAGGAAACTCCATGGGTCGGACGACACAATGTCACCGGTCGATCACAATGAGGCACTTCCGGCCAGGCGGCCCGGACGGCCACGACGGCCGACGCCACGGGGAGCAGGACCGCGCGGGCCCACCGGCTCCCTCAGCACCCGTCCGTGCTGGTCAGACTGTCGGGTCGTAAGATACGCGACGTCCAGCGCGGGCCGTCCGGGCCCATGCTCACGAGGGGGATCGTGTTCGGAATCATCAGGCCCTGCCGCCACCATCTGTCCGAGCGGCTGCGGACCTCCTGGATGGCCCACCTGTGCGGCCTGTGCCTCGCACTGCGCGACGACCACGGACAGCTGGCGCGCACCGCCACCAACTACGACGGCCTGATCATCTCGGTGCTGGTCGAGGCTCAACGGCCCACCGCCGACCCGACGGGACGCCGGACCGCCGGACCGTGCCCGCTGCGCGGGATGCGCACCGCCGAGGTGGCCCGCGGCGAGGGCGCCCGGCTCGCGGCCTCGGTGTCACTGGCCCTCGCCTCGGTGAAGATGCGCGACCACGTCGCCGACCGCGACGGTGTGTTCGCCCGTCAGCCGGTGGCGCTCGGCGCCCGCGCGGTGGCCCGCCGCTGGGACCGGCAGAGTGCGGGCAGCGGCTCGACGCTCGGCTTCGACACCGGCGTGCTGCTCACCGCCGCCGCCCGCCAGGTCGAGCTGGAGCGCGACGCGGCGCCGGGCAGCCCCGTCCTGCTGGTCACCGAGCCGACCGAGAGCGCGACCTCGGCCGCCTTCGCGCACACCGCCGTGCTGGCCGGGTGCCCGCACAACGCCGACGCCCTCGCCGAGGCCGGCCGCCTGTTCGGCCGGCTGGCCCACCTGCTGGACGCCGCCGAGGACCAGGCGGAGGACGCCGCCACCGGCGCCTGGAACCCGCTCACCGCGACCGGCACCGACCGCGCGGAGGCCGAACGCCTCTGCCGGGACGCGGTGCACGGCATCCGACTGGCGCTGGGCGAGGTCGAGTTCACGGACCGCGCGCTGGTGCACGTGCTGCTCGCGCACGAGACCGGGCGGGCGGTGGACCGCGTCTTCCGCGCTCCCCGCCTGCAGACGCCGTACGGCCCGGGCCCGCACCAGGACCAGCCGCCCCACCCGCCGTACCCGAACGCGCCCTACCCGAACGCGCCTTATCCGAACGCGCCGCAGCACCCGAACCCGTACCAGCAGGACCCGTACCAGGGGCAGCCGCCCGGCTACGGCGCCCAGCCGCCGTACGGGCCGGGCGACCCGGGCGGCTTCGGCGGCCCGGGTGGACCGGGCGGCCCCGGCGGGCTGCCGTTCGGCCCGGGCGGCGGCGGCGGCGAGAAGCGCCCGCCCCGGCGTTCCGCCCTGGCCGGCTGCGCGATGTGGACGCTGATGGCCTGCACCTGCCAGCTGCTCTGCTGCGACCACGACGACCCGTGGAGCCGCGAGCGCACCAAGGGCTGGTGCGAGCGCCACCCGGGCTGCTGCGACGGCTGCGAAGGCGGGCTCGAGTGCTGCAACGGCTGCTGCCAGGGCATCGAATGCTGCGAGTGCTGCTGCAGTTGCGGCGACTGCAACTGACAGCCGCCGACCGCATCGCCCCGAGACCCGGCCACTGAAGCAGTGACCGGTCCCCTCAGGGCAGCATCTTCAGCAGTTCCGCAGCCGCCGGGGCCGCCGAGGCGGGGTTCTGTCCGGTGACCAGGTTGCGGTCGACCACCACGTGCGGCGCCCAGGGCTCACCCTCCTGGAAGTCCACGCCGAGCTGGACGAGACGGTCCTGCAACAGCCACTTCGCCCGCTCGGCGAAACCGGCCTGGACCTCCTCGACGTTGGTGAAGGCGGTCAGCCGGTAGCCCGCGAACGGCGAGTCGCCGCCCTGGCCCCCGGTCGCCAGCAGCGCGGCCGGGCCGTGGCAGACGACGCCGAGCGGCTTGCCGGAGCGCAGCGTGAGGGTGAGCAGCGCGCCGGAGTCGCTGTCGACGGCCAGGTCCTCCATCGGTCCGTGGCCGCCCGGATAGAAGACGGCGTCGTAGCCGCCCGGCACCACGTCCTCCAACTTGATCGGGTGCTGGAGCTCGGTCATCGCCGCGAGGGCGGCCGCGACCTTCTGCGCGCCCTCCTCACCGCCGTTGAACTCGGGCGCGAGGCTGCCCTGGTCCACCGACGGCACCACGCCGTCCGGCGTGGCGACGACGATCTCGTGGCCGGCCGCCCGGAACGCCCGGTAGGGGGCGACGGCCTCCTCCGCCCAGAAGCCGGTGGGGTGCTTGGTGCCGTCCGCCAGTGTCCAGTGGTCGGCACCGGTCAGTACGAAAAGGATCCTTGCCATGGTCTGATTCACTCCGAGGGTGGTGGCCATGTGGTCCGCACCCTGACGCTCCGCACACGCAGGCCAGGGTGCTGCTGCCCTCGACGGTAGACCTGACCCGGCGTCAGCAACCAATGCAAACGCCGATACCGGCTATCGGCATACGGGTGTCGACATTGTGCGGCTCCCGAGCGACCACCGGTCGGTCACCGCCCGACCGCCTCCGCGGCGATCCGGTCGAACTGCGCACCCATCGCCTCGGCCAGCGCCTGCGCGGCGGAGAGCGGGCGGACCATGACGGTGAACTCGTCGATCTTCCCGTCCTCGTCGAAGTGCAGGATGTCGCAGCCCTGGACCTGCTTGCCGGACACCGTCGCGGCGAAGACGAGGACGTGGTCGCGGCCGTCCGGGTCGGCGATCTCGCGCACATAGTGGAAGTCCTCGAACACGCGCAGCACACCGCGCAGGATCGCCGCGGTGATCGCCTTGCCGGGGTAGGGCTTGAAGGCGACGGGGCTGGTGAAGACGACGTCCTCGGCCAGCAGCGCTGCCACGGCGTCCTCGTCGCGGTCCTCGACGGCCTTGCGGAAGGGGTGCATCGGCGAGCCCTCATATTCAACTAAGTGACTAGGTGTGTGGGTGATTATGCGGGCCGCCGGGCCTCCCGTCCAGGGCTGCTAGGTTGGCGCGATGGCATTGCGCAACGCGGTGATGGCCGCCCTGCTGGAGGGCGAGGCATCGGGATACGACCTCGCCAAGGGCTTCGACGCCTCGGTCGCCAATTTCTGGATGGCCACCCCCCAGCAGCTCTACCGCGAGCTGGAGCGGATGGAGGGCGAGGGGCTCATCTCCGCCCGCCTCGTGGAGCAGGAACGACGACCCAACAAGCGGGTCTTCTCCCTCACCGAGGCAGGCCTGGCAGCCGTCCACGCCTACACCACGCAGCCCCCCGGCCGCCCCACCACCATCCGGGACGAACTCCTGGTCAAGGTGCAGTGCGCCGACGCCGGCGACAGCGCGGCGGTACGCGCGGCCATCATCGAGCGCATCGCCTGGGCCAGCGCCAAGCTCGCCCGCTACGAACGCCTGCGCACCCGCCTGCTGGACGGCCGGACCGAGGAACAGCACCTCGCCACCGCCGGCCGCGTCGGCCCCTACCTCACCCTGCTGCGCGGCATCGCCTTCGAACGCGAGAACATCCACTGGGGCGAACTCGCCGTCCGCGTCCTCGACCAGCGCACCCCGCCAGACCCGACGTAACGGCAGCCGCGGAAGGCCACGAGGACCGCGCCCCCACCGGGTCACCGCGCCGGCCGCCACCGCTCAGCCGCATGCTCGGCCGCCTGGCGCCAGGCGGCGGCGACCGCCTGCTGGGCCGTGGCGCTCGCCGGTCCGGGGTCACCCGTCAGCCGGACCGGCGGGCCCACGTGGACGTGCAGGGCGGGGCGGCGCAGCGGGGCGGTGAGGATGCCGGCGAGCTGCTTGGCGGAGTTTCCGGAGCTGAGGCGCCGGGCGCCGGCCTGGCCGAGCGGCACCACCGGGGCGCCGGTGGCCTGCGCGAGCCGCGCCAGGCCGCTGCGGAAGGTGCCGGGCGCGGCCTCGCCGGCGTCGCGGCGGTGCGGCAGGCCGCCCTCGCCGTAGATGAGGACGAGCCGCCCGCTCGCCAGCGCCTGCGCCGCCGCGTCCAGCGACTCGGCCGCCCGCCGGGTGCCGCGGTGCACGGGGATGTGGCCCTCGCGCTCCAGCGCGCGACCGAGCCCGGGTATCCGCCAGAGGCCGGCCGTGGCCAGCACCACCGGGCGCACGCCCAAGCGGTGCAGCGCGGCCAGGACGACGGCCGGGTCCGCCAGCGAGGTGTGGTTGGCCGCGACGATGCTCCCGGGGGCGAGTTCGGCCCGGTCGTCGGTACTGATCGTCAGCGTCCCGAAGAGCGGCACGACGGTGGTGGCAATGCGACCGAGCATGGCGGATCCCTAAGACCTCGGAGCGTGGTGGCGCGCGCTGCGCCGTGCCCGCCATCCTGCCGCCCCCGCCCGTGGTGCACCTGAGCACCCGTACTCAGGTGCACCGGGGAGGCCGGTCGGGCCCCGCGCCCGGCCGGCTCACAGGCGCAGCAGCCCGGCCGCGGTCGGGCTGAATCCGCAGCCCTTATAAAAGGAGTCCAGGTGCGGCTCGTAGTCGACGTGCAGCCATCGGGCGCCGCGGGCCCGGGCCTCAGCGGCGGCCGCGCGCACCAGTCGTGTGCCGAGGCCGTTGCGGCGTTCGTCGGGGTGCACGGTGGTGTCGAGGATGAAGGCGTGCACGCTGCCGTCGCCGACCACGTTGACGAAGCCGACCAGCCGGTCGGCGCGACGCGCCGCGATCCACGCGAGGCTGCGGGAGAGCACGGGGGCGAAGGAGGTCGGCCGGTGGCCCGGCCAGGAGGCGCCGAAGAGCTCGTTCAGTTCGGCGTCCGTCAGGGCCGGGCACACTGCCAGCAGCTCAGGGGGAGGGTCGCTCGGCACCATGGCGTGCAGGCTACCGTGGTGACACACCATCAGCTCGAGCGGCCCAGGGAGCAGCCGATGACCGAGCAGCCCACCGGAGTGATCACCGGCACCGCCGCCGGTGTGCCGTTCACCGCGCTGGCGCCGGCCGGCCCGCGCCGGCGCCCCGCGCCGCTGATCGTCACCTGGCACATGATGGACGCGCCCTGCAGCGACGCCGCGTTCGCCGCGGCGCTCCCGATGGCCGGGGTGCCGGCCTGGCGGGTGCACCTGGGGATGCCGCTGTGCGGGCGCCGGATGTCGGCGGACGGGATGGCGGCGGTACTCGCGCTCTCCCGGCAGGACACGATGCTGGCGTACGTGGAGCCGATGGTGCGGCAGGCCACCGAGGAGTTCCCGGCGGCGCTGGCCGCGCTGCGCGAGCGGTTCGCGCCGGCCGAGGGGCCGATCGGCGTGGTGGGCGGCTCGCTGGGCGGGGCCGTGGCCCTGCAGGTGCTGGCGCGGCAGGAGGTCGCGGTGGCCGCGGCCGCGCTGGTCAATCCGGCGGTCAGGGCGCGATCGGTGGTCGAGCTCGTGGAGCAGGCGAGCGACCGGCCCTACGGGTGGACCGCGGCCTCGCGTGCGGCGGCCGGCCGCCTCGACTTCGTGGCCCGGGCCGGTGACCTCGCGGGCGGCCCGTCGCAGCCGGTGTCGCAGCCGGCGCTGCTGCTGGTCAGCGGCGAGCTGGACTTCCCCGGTCTGCGGACGGACGCCGCCGAGCTGGTCGCCGCGCTGCGCGAGCGGTACGCCGAGCCGGAACGGGTCCGGCTGACCACCGTGGCCGGCCTCGCCCACCCGCTGGCCGAGCGCCCCGGTCTGGAGCCGGCGCCGCAGCTCCCGGTGGCCAAGGCCGTGGACGAGACAGTGAGCGCGTGGTTCCGGCAGCATCTCACCCCGGGACTGTGACCCAGGCCTCTTTCAGGCCATGATCACGACTACCCGGAGTACCAGTAACCGGACGTGCAGCAACGGGGCACGGTGAGGGTACTCACACGGTCGGGGCCTCTACGACGATGCGTAGGAGACGAGCCCGGCCAGCGCGACCGCGGACGAGCCCGCGAGCACGACCCATCGACCTACGACGCGGCGTCGTAGGTCACACCTCTTGGCCACCGGTGGGCGGCCCGCTAACAATGGCTCAGTCGTCAGCACGAGCCGGCTACCTGCCCAGCCGGCTCTGCTTGCTGCCGCGTCCCGCGCGTCTCCTGTGGCCCTGCCCGGCCTGTGGTGTCAGACGCGCGGGGCGCGGCCCAACCCCGGATGAGGTCTTTTACCCCATGCCCAATTTCAAGCTTCGTATGCGCACTTCCGCCGCGGTTCTTGCCGGCGCCGCCGGTCTGACCGCGCTGGCCACCGGCCTGATGCCGGCCACCGCCTCCGCGGCGACCCTGTCCCCGCAGGCGATCGCGGCCCAGGTCGTGCCCGCCAACCAGCTGGCCTCCTTCAGCCAGATCATCTCCCACGAGTCCAGCTGGAACGTGACCGCCACCAACGCCTCTTCGGGCGCCTACGGCCTGGGCCAGGCCCTGCCGGGCTCCAAGATGGCCTCGGCCGGCGCCGACTGGCGGACCAACCCGAAGACCCAGATCGTCTGGGCCTACGACTACATGAACAGCCGCTACGGCAGCCCGAACGCCGCGTGGTCGTTCTGGCAGAGCCACCACTGGTACTAAGCCGGCCCACTGCCGGGTACCACTGGTCACCGAAGACTTTCCCTGCGGACGAGTCCCCGCGCCCTGCTCCCCCGGAGCCGGCGGCGGCCGGGCTCGTCCGCAGTGCGTTGTCCGGCGGTGCGTTGTCCGCCAGGGCGTTGTCCGGCGCTCCCCCGGCGTCACCGGCTCCCCGCCAGCACCGGCAGCACCGGCTACTGCGGATACTCCAGCACCTGCTCCGCCCAGATCACCTTCCCGGTCGCCGTGTGCCGCGTCCCCCACCGCAGCGCGAACTGGGCGACGAGGAACAGGCCGCGCCCGCCCTCGTCCATGCTGGCCGCGTAGCGCAGGTGCGGGGAGGTGCTGCTGCTGTCGGAGACCTCGCAGATCAGCGTGCGGTCGCGCAGCAGCCGCACCTGGATCGGCTCGGTGGCGTAGCGGATCGCGTTGGTGACCAGTTCGCTGAGGATCAGCTCGGTGACGAAGGCCATCTCGTCCAGACCCCACTGGGCCAGCTGCCGGCTGACCGCCGCCCGGACCTCGCCCACGGCCGCCGAGTCGGACGGCACGTCCCACTGCGCCACGTCCTCCGCCCCCAGGACCCGGGTGCGGGCCACCAGCAGGGCGATGTCGTCGGTGGGGCGCGGCGGCAGCAGCGCGTCGAACACGGCGTCGCAGATCTCCTCCGGGCTCCGTCCCGCCTGCCGCAGTGCGCGGCCCAGCAGCGTCAGGCCCTCGTCGATGTCCCGTTCCCGGTCCTCCACCAGGCCGTCGGTGTAGAGCACCAGGGTGCTGTCCTCGGGCAGCAGCAGTTCGGCCGCCGAGAACGGCAGGCCGCCCAGGCCCAGCGGCGGCCCGGCGGGCACGTCGGGGAACTCCACCGTGCCGTCGGGGTGGACCAGCGCGGGCGGCGGGTGGCCGGCCCGGGCCACGGTGCACAGCCGGGAGACCGGGTCGTAGATCGCGTAGAGGCAGCTCGCCCCGGTGACGGCGTCGCCGTCGGCGCTGGCCGTCTGGTCCTGGTCGAGGCGGCTGACCAGCTCGTCGAGGTGGCCCAGCAGCTCGTCCGGCGGCAGGTCCAGGGTGGCGAAGTTGAGCACCGCGGTGCGCAGCCGCCCCATGGTGGCGGCGGCGTGCAGGCCGTGGCCGACCACGTCGCCCACCACCAGGGCCACCCGGGCGCCCGGCAGCGGGATCACGTCGAACCAGTCGCCGCTGACGTCCGCCTGCGCGGGCAGGTAGCGGGAGGCGACCTCCAGGGCGCTCTGCTCGGGCAGGCCGTGCGGCAGCAGGCTGCGCTGCAGGGCGACGGCCATGGCGTGCTCGCGGGTGTAGCGGCGGGCGTTGTCGATGCTCAGCGCCGCGCGGGCGGCGACCTCCTCGCCGATCGACAGGTCGTCCTCGTCGAAGCGGACCGAGGGGTCGGCCCGCCAGAACCGGACCATGCCCAGCAGGACGCCGCGGGCCCGCAGCGGCACCCGGACCACCGAGTGGACGCCGTGCGCCAGCAGCCTGCCGGCCGTCTGCGGATCCTGGGCCAGCCAGCCGGTGGAGGAGCGCAGGTCGGGGTCGAGCATCGCGTGCCCGGTGTCCATGCTCCAGGCCAGCGGGGTGGCGGGCGTGACGGTGATCTCCTCGCCCACCAGATGGAACGGCGCGTCCTCCCGCACGCCGCTGACCGCCACCCGGAGCATCGGCCCGCCCTCGCCCGGCGCCGGCTCCTCCCCGCGCAGCACGGCGGGTGCGAGGTCGACGGTGACGTAGTCGGCGAAGCGCGGGACGGCGAAGGAGGCGAGCTCCTCGGCGGTGCGGGTCACGTCGAAGGTGGTGCCGATGGCGATCGTCGCGTCGTAGAGCAGCTTCAGGCGCTTGCGGGCCGCCTGCGCCTTGTCCGAGACGGCGTGCAGCTCGGTGGAGTCGCGCAGGGTGGCCACGATGCCGTCGGGGCCGCCGTCACGGTCGGTGGGCCGGGTGTTCACCACCAGCAGCCGTTCGCCGGTCAGCAGCACCTCGTCGGTGACCACCTGGCCGGAGGCCAGTTGTTCGGCCGCCTCGCGGTCCAGGCCGAGCTCGGTGACCGGGCGGCCCTCGGCGTCGGCCGGCAGGTCGAGCAGCCGGCGCGCCTCGTCGTTGGCCAGCAGCAGGCGCCCGTTGCCGCCGATGATGAGCACGCCCTCGCGGACCGCGTGCAGCACCGCGTCGTGGTGTTCGTACATCCGGGTCATCTCGGCCGGGCCCAGCCCGTGCGTCTGGTGCAGCAGCCGTCGGCTGGCCAGTGCGGTGCCGACGGTGGCCAGCGCCAGGGCGACGCCCGCGGCGCCGAAGACCAGCGGCAGCTGGTTCTCGACGACCCCGCTGACCTTGCTGATGGTGATCCCGGCCGAGACCAGGCCGACCACCTTGCCGTTGGCGTCGTGGACCGGGACCACGGCCTGCACCAGCGGTCCGAGGGTGCCGGTGAGCTGCTGGACGACCACCTGGCCCTGCAGGGCCGGCTCGTAGGTGCCGACGAACTTCTGCCCGATCCGGGCCGGGTCGGGGTGGGTGTAGCGGATGCCGTCGGTGTTCAGCACCACGATGAAGTCCACGCCGGAGCCCTGCTGGGCCGCCAGCGCGCGTGGCTGCAGGATCGCCGTCGGGTCCGGGGAGGCGAGCGCGGCCACCATCCCGGGCGAGTTCGCGAAGGTCTGGGCGACGGCGACCGAGCGGTTGCGGGCCTCCCGGGTGCTGTCCCGCTGCCCTTCCAGGACCAGCGCCAGCACCGCCGCGACGACCAGCAGCAGGACCACCAGCACCTGGAGTGCGAAGACCTGCCCGGCGACGCTGCGAAAGCCCCGGAACAACCGTGAACGGGGCTTGGAGGACGTCGGGTCGGCAGGCGGCGGCGCCCGCCGGCTCCGCCGGAACCGGCCGGTGGGCGAGGCGTCCGAGGAAGTGACCTTCAACCGGGCCATGCTTTTGGTCTACCCCCGATTCACCTGACCAGGCCACCGGGCGGGCGGCCACGGGCCCCTCGCGGGGTATCCGGGCGGGTCTCGCGGGGTACCCGGGCGGGTAAGGAAAACCCGGCGCAGGGGGCGTACCGTCCCTAATGAGCGTCTTCTCAACTGCCAGGCGCTGACGAGGGTGGTGACCGTGCACAGCTCAGAGTCCCAGGTCCCGCGCCAGCAGCCCGGGGCAGGCGAGCCGGGCACCGACGCGGAGTTCGAGGTGCTGGCCCGTCGCCTGGCCGCCGGGGTCGGTGGGCTGGGCGCGCACGTGGGCGGGCTCTACCTGCTGAACGAGGACGGGGGCGTGCTCGAACTGACCCTGCTGATGGGCATGCCGCGGGAGTTCGTCGCGCCCTGGGAGGGGGTGGCGCCCGCGGCGCCGATCCCGGTGGCGGAGGCGGTCCGCGAACAGCGCCTGGTGTGGGTGGGCGGCGAGGCGCAGATGGCACGCCGCTACCCGCGGATCGCGCTCGCCATGCCCTACGCGTTCTGCCTGGCGGCGCTGCCGCTGACCGTGGCCGGGAGCAGCTACGGCTCGCTCTTCGTGGCCTGGCCGGCCTCGCACCCCGCGGAGCTGTCCGGCCAGGAGCGGGACGGGCTCACGGCGCTCGCCGACGAGCTGGCCCGCCTGGTGGCCGGCGCAGCCGCGGCGGGGTGCCCGATGCGGCCCGGGGCCCGGCCGGTGGTGATCTCCGCGCGGCGCGGTCGCGGCGGCCCGACCGACGTGCTGTCCGCGATGGTGGCGCGGCTGCCGGAGGGCGTCTGCGCGCTCGACCACGCCGGCCGGATCAGCTGGGTGACACCTGCGGCCCTCGACCTGCTGGGCGCGCCGATCGACCGCCTGATCGGCGCCCAGCCGTGGAGCGCGCTGCCGTGGCTGCACGACCCCGTCTACGAGGACCGGTACCGGGCGGCGGTGGTCAGCCAGTTGCCGACCTCGTTCGTGGCACTGCGCCCGCCCGACCGCTGGCTCTCCTTCGAGCTGTATCCGGACGCCGTCGGGCTCACCGTGCGGATCACGGCGGCCGAGGTCGCCCCGCAGGACGCCCCGGCGACGACGACGGCCGCCCGCCCGGCGTCGGCGGACCGTGCCGTGCTGCCCACCCGCACCGGCGGGATCTACCACATCCTGCACCTGGCCAGCGCGCTGACCGAGGCGGTCGGCGTGCAGGACGTGGTGCGGCTGGTCGCCGAGCAGATCGTGCCCGCCTTCGGCGGCCAGAGCGTGGCGATCCTGGCCGTCGACGGCGGGCGGCTGCGGATCGTGGGCCACCACGGCTACCCGGCCGGCGTGGTGGACGGCTTCGACGGCACCTCGCTCACCGCGCCGACCCCGGGCGTGCGGGCGTTGATGACCGGGGTGCCCAGCTTCATCGAGTCCCGTGAGGAGCTGGAGCGGCTCTACCCGCAGCGCCCGGAGCTGCAGGACTCGATGTCCGCCTGGGCCTACCTGCCGCTGGTGGCCTCCGGGCGGCTGGTCGGGACCTGCGTGCTGGCCTTCGCCCAGCCGCACCGCTTCACCACCGACGACCGCGCCGTGCTCACCTCGGTGGGCGGCCTGATCGCCCAGGCGCTGGACCGCGCGCGGCTGTACGACACCAAGCTCGAACTCGCCCGCGGCCTGCAGGAGAGCCTGCTCCCGCACGCGCTGCCGCCGGTGCCCGGCCTGCAGACGGCAGCCCGCTACCTGCCCAGCACCGACGGCATGGAGGTGGGCGGCGACTTCTTCGACGTGGTGCGCCTGGACGACGACAGCGCCGGGGCGGTGATCGGCGACGTCCAGGGACACAACGTGGCGGCGGCCGTCCTGATGGGCCAGGTCCGCACCGCGGTGCGCGCCTACGCTACGGCGGGCAACGACCCCGCCACGATCCTGGCCCGGACCAACCGCCTGATGGCCGGTCTGGGCTCCGGCCTGCTCACCAGCTGCGCCTATCTGCGCCTGGACCTGCGCGGCCGCCAGGGCTGGCTGGCCAGTGCCGGCCACCCCATGCCGCTGGTGCGCGACCCGGGCGGCCGGGTGCGCGTGGTCGAGGCGCCGGCCGGGCTGCTGCTGGGCGTCGAACCCGCCCCGGCGTACACCCTCACCCGCATCGCGCTGCCGGTGGGCAGCGTGGTGGCGCTGTACACCGACGGCCTGATCGAGGCCCCGGGCGTGGACCTGGACGCCGCGCTGACCGGGATCGGCGACCAGCTCGCCCGGTACGACGGCGGCTCGCTGGAGGAGCTGGCCGACACGCTGATCCAGCACGCCGAGCGCTCCAAGCGCCGCACCGACGACATCGCCCTCCTGCTGCTGCGCAGCACGCCCATCACGCCGTGACGCACTCCTGCACCGGCCCCGGCCTCCTGCGGCTCCTCCCCCGGCGGCACCTCGTCCCGCAGTACCTCGTCCTGCGGCACCTCCCCCGCGGGACCCCGTCCTGCGGCACCTCGACGATCACCAGGGTGCCCCGACTGCCCGGGCCCACCGCGTGCTCGACCCCCGCCGGCACCAGGAACAGCTCCGGACGACGGCCACTGCGCGAGGTTCCGCCGCCCGTTCGACGGGCGGATCGAGTGCTACGCCCCCCTGACTCCGGCCCAACTACGGCAGGGTTTCGAGGAGTTGCGAGACGAACTCCGGCGGGGCGGCCCTTCACCGGCCGGAGTCCGAACCGACCGGTGAAGGGCCGCGCAGGGCCTCCGTCTCACTGCGGCTGGCTGCCGTCCGGGTCCTCGGGAGCCAACTGCTCATCGGCCTTCCGCTGCACCGCGTCGACCTGGCTCTGGTACTTGTTGCCGGTCTTCGCGTCGAACGCGTCGCCGGCCTTCTCGACCCCCTGCCGCGCCGTGTCCTCGTGGCCCTTGAGCAGGCCCTTGAGCTTGTCGAGCATCGACATGTGAGTGGCTCCCTTCGCGTGCCGCTCCACCCATGGTCGCCGAGCCCGGCCGGGTTCACATCTCCAGCGGTCGGGCGGGCCGGATCCGGCCCGCGCCGTAGGGAAGCTGTTAAAAGCCCTGCTGAGCGGGCCGACGGCGGGTTTCGGGCCCCCGGAACACCAGTATGGTCGTCGGGGCGCCGGCACCGTCGCCGCGCCCGTCAACCCCCAACTCCCGTCACCGTCGCGCCGCCTGGCGCCGCGGCGGCCTGTCCATGGAGGCGAGCAGTGGCAGCTGAGGACCGGGTCCCCACCCGGGGCGTGCTCCGGCGGCCCGGCCTGCGCGCGGTCGACATCGTGGTGGCGCTGGCCCTGATCGGCCTGCTCTACGGGCTGCTGCGGCTGGCCCCCTCGCTGGGCGCGCCGTTCCTGCCCGGCACCGCCCCGGCCGCGGTCTCCACCGACCCGGACGAGCTGCCGTTCTACGCCGTGCGGTCGCTGCTGCGGATGTTCACGGCGCTGGTCGCCTCGGTGCTGTTCACCTTCGCCTACGCCAGCGCCGCCGCCCGGCTGCGGCGCGCGGAGAAGGTGCTGCTGCCGGTCCTGGACATCCTGCAGTCCGTCCCGGTGCTGGCGTTCCTGTCCGTCACGGTCACCGCCTTCATCGCACTCTTCCCCGGCTCCGAACTCGGCCTGGAGTGCGCCTCGGTGTTCGCCATCTTCACCGCGATGGCCTGGAACATGACCTTCGCCTTCTACTACTCGCTGGTCAGCCAGCCCCGGGACCTCGACGAGGCGTCCCGGATCATGCGCCTGACCAAGTGGCAGCGCTTCTGGAAGATCGACGTGCCCAGCGGCATGATCCCGCTGGTCTGGAACGGCATGATGAGCTTCGGCGGTGCCTGGTTCTTCCTGGCCGCCTCCGAGAGCATCAGCGTGCTCAACCAGCAGTACGCGCTGCCGGGCATCGGCTCCTACGCGGCGGCAGCCGCGGCCAAGGGCGACCTGGGCGGGATCGGCATCGCCACCGCCGTCATGGTGACCATGGTGATCGGCGTCAACGTCCTGTTCTGGCGCCCGATGACGGCCTGGGCCGAGCGGTTCCGGGTGGAGGAGTCACAGACGGCCGAGAAGCCGCGCAGCCTGGTCCTCGACGTGCTGCGCCGCTCGGTGGTGCCGGGCCTGCTGGGCCGTGCGCTGCGCCCGCTCGGACGACTGCTGGACACCGGGACGCGGCCGTTCGGCCTGGCCGAACACCCGCTGGAGTCACCGGTGTTGCGCCGCCGGGCCGGGGACGCGGCGTTCGCCGTGGCGGTGGGCGGCGTGGTGCTGTACGGCGGCTGGCAGTCCTTCACCGGCATCCGCGGCACGGTCGGGCTCGGCGAGTTCGGCCACGCCTTCGAGCTGGGCGCGGCCACCTTCGGGCGGGTGCTGGCACTGCTGGCGGTGGCCACCGCCGTCTGGGTGCCGATCGGGGTGTGGATCGGGATGAACCCGCGCATCACCCGCTACGCGCAGCCGGTCGTCCAGGTCCTGGCCAGCTTCCCCGCCAACTTCCTGTTCCCGTTCGCCATCGCCGCCTTCCTCGCGCTCGGGATCCCGCTCAGCTGGGGCAGCATGCTGCTGATGGCGCTCGGGGCCCAGTGGTACATCCTGTTCAACGTCATCGCGGGCGCCTCCGCGATACCCGGCGACCTGCGCGAGGCGATGGACGACCTGGGCGTGCGGGGACGGCTGCGCTGGCGCCGGCTGATCGTGCCGGCGGTCTTCCCCTACTACGTCACCGGTGGCATCACCGCCGCGGGCGGGGCCTGGAACGCCTCCATCGTCGCGGAGGTCGTCGACTACGGGCACCAGCACCTGACCGGCTACGGCCTGGGCGCCTACATCGCGCAGGCCACCCGGGTCGGCGACCACCCGCGGATCCTGGTCGGGGTGATCGTGATGATCGTCTACGTGGTCACCCTCAACCGCCTGCTGTGGCGGCGCCTGTACCGCATCGCCCAGACCCGCTACGCCCTCTGAGCCCGAGGCAGGAGACCCCCCATGAACACCCGCGCGGACCAGCACGGCGCCGGCGAGGCCGTCATCACCGTCACGGACGTCACCAAGACCTTCACCACCCCGGACGGCAACGCGCTGCCGGTGCTCGACTCGGTCGGCTTCACGCTGCACGAGGGCGAGATCGTGGCCCTGCTGGGCAAGTCGGGCTCGGGCAAGTCCACCCTGCTGCGCTGCGCCGCCGGGCTGATCGCCCCCTCCACCGGCAGCGTCAGCTACCGCGGCACACCGCTGAACGGTGCCAACCCGGGGGTGGCGATGGTCTTCCAGTCCTTCGCCCTGCTGCCCTGGCTCACCGTCCAGCAGAACGTGGAACTCGGGCTCCAGGCCCAGGGCGTGGGCGAGGCGGAGCGCCGCCGCCGGGCGCTCGGGGCGATCGACCTGATCGGCCTGGACGGCTTCGAGGGCGCCTACCCCAAGGAGTTGTCCGGCGGCATGCGCCAACGGGTGGGCTTCGCCCGGGCCTTGGTGGTGGAGCCGGACGCGCTCTTCATGGACGAGCCGTTCTCCGCGCTCGACGTGCTGACCGCGGAGAACCTGCGCAACGAACTGGTGGGCCTGTGGGAGGGCAAGGAGGCGCCGGTGAAATCGGTGCTGATCGTCACCCACAACATCGAGGAGGCGGTGCTGCTGGCGGACCGGATCCTGGTGCTCTCCGCCAACCCGGGGCGGATCAAGGCCGAACTGAGCGTCGACCTGCCCCGCCCGCGTGACCGGCGCACCCCGCAGTTCGAGGCCCTGGTCGACACCGTCTACGGCATCCTCACCGACCGCGCGCAGAGCGGCGCCGCGGTACCCGCCGCCCGGACCGCGCTGCCCGCCACCCCCACCGGCGCACCGCTGCCGCTGGTCAGCCCCGGCGGGCTCGCCGGGCTGCTGGAGATCCTGGCCGCCCGCGGCGGCGAGGACGGCATGGCCGAACTCGCCGGTGAACTCAGCTTCGAGGTCGACGACCTGCTGCCGCTGGTGGACGCCGCCGTCCTGCTCGACCTGGCCCGCACCGAGGGCCCGCGGATCGCCCTGACCGGGGCGGGCCGCGAGTTCGCCGACGCCGACATCCTGACCAGCAAGCAGCTCTTCGCCCGGCACGCCGTGGCCCACGCCCCTCTGGTGCGGGCCATCGTCCAGGCGCTCACCACCGCCGCCGACCACGTGCTGCGCGAGGGCCTCTTCCTGGACCTGCTGCGCCGCGGCTTCTCCGACGAGGACGCCCGCCGCCAACTGGACACCGCGATCGACTGGGGCCGCTACGGCGAGCTCTTCGAGTACGACAAGGCCGAGGGACGCCTGGAGTTGGAGCCGGACACGGTCGCGGCGCTGTAGCGATGTCGCCGTGGTGCGCCGGCGGCCGGGGAGTCGGTCGCAGCGTCGGCGTAAGCAGGTGCGAGGATGGTGCGCACTGTGACGATCCGGCAGATTCGCATGCTCCGCGCCGTGGTCTTCGCCACCCTGTGCGTGGCGTTGGCCGCCACCGCGCACGTCAGCATGGCCGAGGCCGTGCTGCCGGTGCCGGTGCTGGCCGGAGCGTTCGCCGGGACGGTGGGCGGCAGCTGGCTGCTGGCCGGGCGCCGGCGCGGGCCGGTCGCGATCAGCGGGTGGATGGTGACCGTCCAGGCCGCGCTGCACACGCTCTTCGAGGCCACCGCGACGGTGCAGGCCTCACCCGTCCGGGCGGGCCGCGGTGCACCCGACTGGGTGAACCTGCTGCTGTGCACGCGTGGTGGGTCGAACCCGACCGCGCTGACCCCCCAGGGGCTGGCCGCGCTGGCGGGCCTGGCGCCGGGCACGCCGGTGGGCAGCCAAGCAGCTGCCATGCCGTCGATGCCCGGGATGAGCGGGATGGCCGGGATGAGCGGCATGCCCGGCAACGGTACGAGCGGCACCGGCATGAGCGGGATGGGGACGCCTCTGGTGGACGGCCTGTCCGCCGGGATGCTGGCCGCCCACCTGCTGGCCGCGCTCGCCTGCGCGCTGCTGCTCTGGCGCGGCGAGCGGGCGATCGTCGGCCTGTTCGAGACGCTGCGCACGCTGGCCGGGGTCTTCCTGCCGGTGCTGGCGCTGCTCGCCCTCGCCTTCACCCCGCACGGGGACGAACCGCCGGCCCCGCCGCGCCGCAGGCCCGCGCGCACCCGGCTGCCGCGCCTGGTGGCGCTCTCGCACGCCGTGGTACGGCGCGGCCCGCCCAGCCCCGCCCTGGCCTTCTGAGCGCCCGTCACACCTGAGGCTTGCCGCAGGCAGGCAAGCCCTGGATCCGCCGCGTCCAGCGCGCCCCCTCGGGGCGCCCGGAGGGCGCTGCCCGGTGTGC
The DNA here is from genome assembly GCF_036226465.1 of Kitasatospora sp. NBC_01250. NCBI lineage: Bacteria > Bacillati > Actinomycetota > Actinomycetes > Kitasatosporales > Streptomycetaceae > Kitasatospora > Kitasatospora sp. NBC_01250. The sequence continues at coordinate 1,097,613 of NZ_CP108476.1, forward strand.
CCGCGGGCAGGTCACCCCTGCGCCCGTCCGGCCCACGCCGCCCAGGGACGCACGGGTCCGGCCACCACACCCTCCCGAGCACGGCGCCCGGCCCCCGGCCGCGCCGCGCTGCGCTGCGCTGCGCTGCGCGCTGCCTTCGCGGGCCCGCTCGCGCCTGAAACGGGCCCGAGCAGGCCTGAATCGGCCGGAATCGGCCTGCGCGGGCCGGAGCGGTGGGTGGGCCGTCTTGCCGATCGACGGCTCCGCCGGTTCGCGGTGCCGTCCTCGTTCCCGCTGTCAGGACCCCTCATGAGCAACAGAAGTACCGCCAAGCGCATCGAGCACCGCGTTGACGAGCAGCTGCGACCGCTGCTCGGACGGCCCGGCCGCGGCCCGCGTCAGCTCGCGCAGCCGGCGGGCGCCCGCCAGCCACTGGGCGCAGTCGGTGCACCCGCGCGCGTGCGCGGCGCACGGCAGGGCGTCGTGCGCCCCGAGTTCACCGTCGAGCCGGGCGGATATCGCGAGGCGGTAGTCGGCACAGGTCATGCCCTCATGCTCCCGCACCGGTCGACCCGGGCGGTAACGCCCGGCACCGGTGCCCGGGCCCGCAGGCCGGAGGCGGACCGTGGATGACCAGCAGGTGACCGCACTGGCCCTGGCGGCGCGGGAGGGCCGTCCGCTGGACGTCGAGGCGTTCGTCCGGGCCACCCAGCGGGACGTGTGGCGCTTCGTCGCGCACCTCACGGACGTCGAGTCCGCCGACGACCTGGCCCAGGAGACCTTCCTGCGGGCGCTGCGGGGCCTGCCCTCCTTCGCCGGGCGCTCCTCGGCGCGCACCTGGCTGCTCTCGATAGCCCGGCGCACGGTGGTGGACCGCTACCGCAGCGCGGCGGCCCGGCCGCGCTGCTCGGCCCTGCCCGACGCGGAGGAGGCGGCGCAGCTCCAGCCGGGCCCGGTCGCGCGGTTCGAGGACCAGGTGGCGCTGGCCGACCTGCTGAGCCGTCTCCCCGACGAGCGGCGGGAGGCGTTCGTGCTGACCCAGGTGGTCGGGCTGAGCTACGCGGAGGTGGCCGACGTGGCCGGCTGCGCGGTGGGCACGGTGCGCTCGCGGGTCGCCCGCGCGCGGGACCAGCTCGTCACGCTGCTGCGCTCGGCCGAGGACGAGGCCCGCGGCGGGGAAGGCGGAGGCGGCGAGCGCGGGGGCGGCGAGCGCCGAGCCGTGGGCTGCGGCCGCCCGACGCCCGACGCCGAACGGGCGGACGCGGGCCTGGCGGCCTGACGGCCCCCGCTCCCGCCTGCCCTGGCTCGAAAGACATCTGACACCCGTCCGTCGGCGCACTGCCGGCGGACCCCGAATCTGGAGAACCTCTTTGCGATTGATGACCACAGCCGTACCAGGCGGGCGTGCCGCGGCACGGCCCGGCCGGGTCCTGCTCGGCTTCGCCCTGCTGCTCGTGCTGCTCTTCGCCGCCTCGTTCGCGGTGGGACGGTGGGTGGGACCGCCCTCCTCCCCTCCTGCCGGACCCGCCCGGGGCCCGATGGGCGACGACATGTCCGGCATGCGGATGGCCGGGCTGTCCGCGCCGCAGTCCGGCCCGGGCACCGCGGCGGTGCCGCGATGAGCGCCGCTGCCGCGGACCCCGCACCGGCGACGAGTGCGCCGGGCCTGGTCACGACCGATCTGGCCGTGGGCGGGATGACCTGCGCCGCCTGCGTCTCGCGGGTGGAGAAGAAGCTGGCCCGCCTCGACGGGGTCAGCGCCGGGGTGAACCTGGCCACCGGGCGGGCCCGGGTGCTGCACCCCGCGGACGTCCCGCTGGCGGAGCTGGTGGCGGCGGTGGAGCGGGCGGGGTGCACCGCCGAGCCGGTGGCCGAGCAGGCTGCCGTGGTCGCGGCCGCCGAGGACCCCGACGAGCGGCTGCGGCTGCTCCTGGTCGCGCTCTTCGCCGTGCCGGTGATCGTGGTGTCGATGGTGCCCGCGCTGCAGCTGCGCGGCTGGCAGTGGGCCTGCTTCGCGTCGGCCTCCTTCGTGGTGACGATCGGTTCCTCGGTCTTCCACGCGCGGGCCTGGCGGGCGCTGCGGCACGCCACCGCGACCATGGACACCCTGGTCAGCCTCGGCGTCCTGGCCTCCTTCGGCTGGTCGGCGTACGCGCTGCTGTTCGGTGGCGCGGGCACGCTCGGCATGCGGATGCCGTTCTCGCCGGGCGCCGACCCGGGCGGCGGCTCGCACATCTACCTGGAGGCCGCGGTCGGGGTGCCGCTGTTCGTGCTGTGCGGCAGGCTCCTGGAGGGCCGGGCGCGGGCCCGCACCGGCTCGGCGCTGCGCTCGCTGGCCGAGCTGGGGGCGAAGGAGGTCTGCCTGCGCGAGGACGGCGGCGAGCGGCTGGCCCCGATCGAACAGCTGCTGCCGGGGCGGCAGTTCGTGGTCCGGCCCGGTGAGCGGGTGGCCACCGACGGAGTGGTGGTCGAGGGCGGCTCCGCGCTCGACCTGAGCCTGCTGACCGGCGAGAGCGTCCCGGTGGAGGTCGGCCCCGGGGCGCAGGTGACCGGCGGCACCCTCAACGTCGGCGGCACGCTGCTGGTGCGGGCCACCGCGGTGGGCGCCGACACCCAGCTCGCCCGGATCACCGCGCTGGTCACCGAGGCCCAGGCCGGCAAGGCCCGCGCGCAGCGGCTGGCCGACACGGTGGCCGGGGTGTTCGTCCCCGTCGTGCTCGGCATCGCGGTCTGCGTGCTCGGGTTCTGGCTGGGCACCGGGGCCGACTGGTCCCGGTCCCTGACGGCCGCCGTCGCGGTCCTGGTGGTCGCCTGCCCCTGCGCGCTGGGGCTGGCCACGCCCACCGCGTTGCTCGCCGCCACCGGGCGCGGCGCGGAGCTGGGTGTCCTGGTGCGCGGGCCGGAGGTGCTGGAGAGTCTGCGCCGGATCGACACCGTGGTGCTGGACAAGACCGGCACCCTGACGGCCGGCCGGATGACGCTGGTGACCAGCACGGTGGCGGACGGGTTCGAGATCGGCGCGGTGCTGCGTCTGGCCGGCGCGGTCGAGCAGCGCTCCGAGCACCCGCTGGCGCGGGCGCTGACCGCGGCGGCGCCCCGGCCGCTGCCCGCCGTGACGGAGTTCCGGGCGACGCCGGGGCTGGGGGTGGCGGGTACGGTGGAGGGCGTGCGGGTGCGGGTGGTGCGGCCCGAGGTCGCCGACCTGCCACCGGCGCTGCGTGCGGCGCTGGCGGGCGCCGAGGCCGCCGGGCAGACGGTGGTGGTCGCCGAGCTGGACGGCCGGGCGGCTGCGGTCCTCGCGGTCGGCGACACCCTGCACCCCGGCAGCTACCGTGCCGTGCACCGGCTGCGCGGCATGGGCCTGACGACCGTGCTGGCCACCGGTGACCGGCCCGGGCCGGCCCGCGCGGTGGCCGAGGAGCTGGGCATCAGCGAGGTGCACGCGGGCGCCTCGCCCGAGCGCAAGGCCGAACTGGTCGCCGAACTGCGCGCGGCCGGGCGCAGCGTGGCGGTGGTGGGGGACGGGGTGAACGACACCGTCGCACTGGCCGGCGCCGACCTCGGCATCGCGCTGGGCACGGGCACGGACGCGGCGATCGGGGCGGCCGGGCTGACGCTGGTGCGCGGTGACATCGAGGCGCTGGTGACGGCGGTCGAGCTGGCCCGGCGCACCCTGGCCACCATCCGGGCCAACCTGGTCTGGGCGTTCGGCTACAACGCGGTGCTGATTCCGCTGGCGGCGGCGGGGCTGCTCAATCCGATGATCGCCGCGCTCGCCATGTCGGCCAGCTCCCTGCTGGTGGTGGCCAACAGCCTGCGGCTGCGCACCTGGCAGCCGGCCCGGCGCGGCCGGGGCCGTGCTCCCCTGGCCGGCTGAGGCAGCTGCGCACCGGCGGACGGCCGTCGGGCGTGAAAACCCGTCGGCTGTTCGGAACTTCCGGTGGCCGGTGGCCGACTGCTGTCACGGGCGCCGTCACCCGACGGTGCCCGTGACAGCGAAGGGGCATCCATCGATGTGCGGAATCACCGGCTGGGCCTCGTTCCGGCACAACGCCCGCGACAGGCGGCCGGTCATCGAGGCGATGACCGCCACGCTGGCCCGGCGCGGCCCCGACGCGGGCGGCGTCTGGCTCGGTGCGGGCGCCGCGCTGGGCCACCGCCGCCTGTCCGTGCTGGACCCGGTCGGCGGCGCCCAGCCGATGACCGACCGCCACGCGGACCGGGCGGTGGTGCTCAGCTACAGCGGCGAGGTCTACAACCACCATCAGCTGCGCGCCGAACTCCGCTCCCTCGGACATGAGTTCGACACCCGCAGCGACACCGAGACGGTGCTGCGCGGCTACCGGCAGTGGGGCGAGGCGGTGGTCGACCGGCTGGAGGGCATGTACGCCTTCGCGATCTGGGACGAGCGCCACGAGCGGCTGCTCCTGGTGCGCGACCGGCTCGGCGTCAAACCGCTCCACTGGGCCAGGATCGAGGGCGGCCTCGCGTTCGCCTCCGAGCCCAAGGCGCTCTTCGCCCACCCCGAGCTCGACCCCCGGGTGGACGCGGCCGGGCTGCGCGAGGCGTACAGCCTGCTGTTCGGCACCGGCGCGACGCTGTGGGCCGGCGTCCAGGAGGTCCAGCCCGGCGGCCTGGTGACCTTCGACCGCTCCGGGCTGCGGGAGCACCGCTACTGGCAGCTGACGGCGCACCCGCACCGCGACGACCCGGCCACCACCGTCGAACGGGTCCGCCACCTGGTCGACCAGGCCGCCCGCACCCGGCTGGAGGCGGACGTCCCGCTGTGCAGCCTGCTCTCCGGCGGTCTGGACTCCACCGTGATCACCGCCCTGGCCGCCGACGAGCTGCGCCGACGGGAGGGCTCGGCACGCCGGTTGCGCTCCTTCGCCGTCGACTACAGCGACCAGGCCGAGAAGTTCACCGGCGACGTGCTGCGCACCGGGCACGACACGCCCTTCGCCATCGAGGCCGGCGCGTTCATCGGCACCGAGCACGCCACCGTCGTGCTGGACCCGCGTGCCCTGCTCGACCCCGAGCACCGCCGGGCCGTCGTCGCCGCCCGGGACTCCCCCATCGGTGTGGGCGACATGGACACCTCCCTCTACCTGCTCTTCGGCGAGATCCGCGCGCACGCCACCGTCGCCCTGTCCGGCGAGGCCGCCGACGAGGTCTTCGGCGGCTACCCCTGGTTCCACCGGCCCGAGGCGCTGGCCGCCCGCACCTTCCCCTGGCTGCTGGTCACCGGCGACGAGGCCGCGATGCCGCTGCACCCCGACCTCGCGGCGACCCTGCGGATCGGCGAGTTCCGCGCCGACAGCTACCGCGACGCGCTCGCGGCCGTCCCCCACCTGGACGACGAGAGCCCGGTCGAGCACCGGCAGCGCGAGCTGCAGCACCTGTCGCTGACCCGCTGGCTGCGCCAGCTGCTGCACCGCAAGGACCGGCTCTCGATGGCGCAGGGGCTGGAGGTCCGGGTGCCCTACTGTGACCACCGCCTGGTCGAGTACGCCTTCAACACACCGTGGTCGCTGAAGAGCGACGACGGGCGGGAGAAGAGCCTGCTGCGCGCCGCCGGGCAGGGGCTGGCTCCCGGGTCGGTACTGCGGCGGCCCAAGAACCACTACCCGGCCACCCACCACCCGGACTACGACCACGGCCTGCGGCAGTTGGCCCGCCAGGCGCTCGACCTGCCGCAGGTGCGCGACATCGCCGACGAGGGTGCCCTGCGGGCCACCCTCGACTCCCCCGAGGAGCGGCTGCCGTGGGGGCAACGGCTGCGGCTGGAACGGGTCGTGGACCTTGCCCTGTGGCTCGACCAGTACCGCCCGACGATCTCGCTGTGACCGCCGCCGAACTCCGCCGAAGGAAAGCCGACATGACCCCAGCCGAAGCCGACCCGGCCGCCGCACCCCGCTGTCCCGTCACCGGCGCCACCCCGTCCGGGGCGGTCCCGTCCCAGTCGACCCCGCCGGAGCCGACCCCGCTGCTCGGCGCCGCCTACAAGCGCGATCCCTACGACCTGTACCGCACCATGCGCGAGGCCGGTCCCGTCCACCGGGTCCGCTTCCCCAGCGGCATCGCCGCCTGGCTGGTCACCGGTCACGAAGCCGCCCAGCAGACGCTGAGCGACCCGCGCCTGGGCAAGAACCACGCGCTGGGCAACGACTACTGGCGCAGCCTGGCCTCGATCATGCCCGAGCCCCAGCACTCCCAGCTCCAGGTCCACCTGCTGCACCAGGACCCGCCCCGGCACACCGCGCTGCGCCGCCTGGTCCTGGACGCCTTCGCGCCCCGGCGCGTCGAGGAACTCCGGCCACGCTTCCAGGAGTTGGCCGACACCCTGGTGGACGCCCTGCCGAGCGCGGGCGGCGCCGACCTGGTCGCGGGCTTCGCCGCGCACTACCCGTTCCAGGTGCTGGCCGAGGTGATCGGCCTGCCGCCCAGGCTCGCGGCGCGCTTCGACCGCGACTGGGGCAAGGTCGTCCAGCCGGTCGGTCCGGACGACCCCGGCCGTCCCGCCTACGAGGGACGGCTGCGCGGGCTGCAGGCGTACATCGCCGACGTCGTCGCCGACAAGCGCGAGCACCGGTCGGCGGACCTGCTCGGCCGGCTGGTGCTCGCCCAGCAGCAGGGGGAACTGACCAAGGAGGAGCTGGATTCGATGGTCTTCCAGCTCCTGGTGGCCGGCCAGGAACCGGTCACCAACCAGCTCACCACCATGCTGGTCACCCTGCTGCGCCACCCCGGCCAGTTGGCCAAGCTGCGCGAGGAGCCCGCGCTGATGCCCCGCGCGATCGAGGAACTCCTGCGCTACGACAGCGCGTTCGAACTCACCACCTGGCGGTTCCTCGCCGCCGACAGTGATCTGCACGGCACCCGGGTGCCGGCCGGCGACTCCGTCATCGTCTCGCTCTGCGCCGCCAACCGCGACCCCGCACGGTTCCCCGACGCGGACACCCTGGACCTGGCCCGCACGCCCAACTCCCATCTCGCGTTCGGCCACGGCATCCACTTCTGCCCCGGCGCCGCGCTGGCCCGCGCCGAACTCCAGATCGCGCTCGGCACCTTGCTCACCCGGCTGCCCGGCCTGCGCCCCGCCGGCGACCTCGACGAACTCGCCTGGATCCCGGCCGTCCTGGCCCGGGGCGTCAACGAACTGCCGGTCGCCTACGACGAGCGCCGCGCCTGATCCCCGCCACCATCCGCTCCGGCCCCTCGCAGGGCCGGGGCGCCATCCCGTCATGCCCTCCTGGAGAAACCGCATGCCGTCCCTCGCCAGCTGCCTGGCACCCGCGCCGGCCGTTGCCCGCACCTGTGCCGACGTCCTGGCCCTGCTGCTGCCCCACCGGCGCGCCGCCGCGCCGCACACCCCGGCACCGGTCGAGGCGTTCCCCCGGCAACTCGACCAGCTCGCGGGCTTCGTGGCCCGCGGTGAACCGATCGTCTTCACGCTGCCCGGCTTCCCCTGCAAGTCGCCCAGCCCCGCCAAGGTCCTCGGCCACCTGCCGGACGAGGGCGAACGCCGCTCGCTCGGCTTCCTCGACGAGCTGTGCGCCGCCGTCCAGCGGGCCTACCCGCCGGGCGCCCGGACGGTGATCTGCTCGGACGGGCACATCTTCGGCGACCTGATCCAGGTCCCCGACCGGCACATCGACGCCTACGCCGACGAGCTGGCCGCCATGATCCGGCGCGAACGCCTCGACCGCCTCTCGGTGTTCGACCTGCGCGACGTGCTCGGCGACCTCTCCCACGACGAGAAGCGCGCCGCCGTCCACGCCCGGTACGCGCCCACCGTCGAGGAGTTGCGCGCCGAGCTGCGGACCGACGAGGCCACCCTCGCCCTCTACCGCGGCATCACCCGGTTCCTGACCGAGGACACCGTGGGCTTCGAGGGCACCAGGTCGGCCCTGCAACGCGACTGCCGCCGCCGCGCCTACGGCGTCCTGCAGCGCAGCCGGGCCTGGGGCGCCCTGATCGCCGAGCACCACCCGCGCGCGGTCCGGCTGTCCATCCACCCGCAGCCGCCCGGCGCCGCCAAGTTCGGCCTGCGCCTGCTGGACACCACCGACACCTGGACCACCCCGTGGCATGCCGCCGCCGTCCACCGCGCGGGCGGCCGATGGGAGTTGATGCACCGCAGCGACGCCGAGCGGTTCGGCCGGCTGGTGCTGCGCGACGGCCGGCCGAGCCACTTCGAGGCGGCGTGAGGCAGGTACCCCCGGGTTGTCGAACGCCCAGCGCGATGGTCGACCCGCTGAGCTGATGTCATGCTCCCGGCGCGATCCCGTTGATCACCCGATCGAGGAGGCGATCGAAGACCGCCTGCGGGTTCTGGCTGCCGCCCGGTTCGGCCAGGGCTTGGGCGAGATGGGGATAGCTGCCATGGGCGACGGCGGAGCGAAGGTAGCGGGCCTGGGCGTCGAGGAGCTCGCCGGGGGTCCGGCCTGCGGCTTCGACGGCGTGTTCCCGGGCGAGTTCGTACGACATGTGACTGGCCACGAATCCGGTGAGGAGACTGAAGGTCTCCAGTCGCGCCTGGGCATCCAAGCCGGTGGGAGCGAGTGCGGCGAGCGCGTAGTCCAGGACGGCGAGGGTGTTCGGGCCAAGCGTCTGGCGGGCCGGCAGTGCGGCGGGCAGCCAGGGATGGCGCCGCATGATGGCGCGCTGCTCATGGGCGATCTCCCGAAGGTCGCAGCGCCAGTCGCCCGAGGGCTCGGCCGGTAGCCGGTGGTCGCCGCTCACCTCGTCGATCATCAGCTCCAGCAGCGTCTCCTTGTTGGGGACATAGCTGTACAGGGACATCGTTCCGGCTCCGAGCCGGGTCGCGACCGCGCGCATCGTGACGGCGGCAAGCCCTTCGGCGTCCGCGATGGCGACCGCGGACGCAGTGATCGCGGCGCGACTGCGAGCAGGCGGCCTGCCTCGGCGCGGGCGCTCCGCCGGTGACCAGAGCGATTCCGGATCCACCCCGGTCTGCGTGCCCGATGAGTCTGCGCGGCCCATGGGGACACCTCCCTCCTCCTGTCGGGCCCATCCAAGCATGGGCTATTCTCGTACATTGTACGAGAAGTGAGGGACTCGCCCACGTCCAGGAATCGAGGCACCGCTGTGACGCCGACGCACCGCCCGCCCGCGAAGAAGCCGCCCCTGAGCGCCAGGGTCATGAGACGGTCCATACGGGGGCTGCCGCCCAAACTGCATGACATCGCCTACGAGCCCGGCCTCGTCGTGCCCGCAGCCGACGGCAGCCCGCTGCTGACCGACCACTACTTCCCCCTGACCGATGGCGACTTCCCCACGCTCCTGGTCCGCTCGCCCTACGGCCGAGGCTTCCCCTGGGCACCGATGTACGGCGTGCTCCTGGCCGAGCAGGGCTTCCACGTCGTCCTCCAGAGCTGCCGCGGCACCGGCGGCTCCGGCGGCGGGTTCGACCTGTGGCGCAACGAGGCCGCCGACGGTCAGGCCACCGTCGTCTGGTTGCGCCAACAGCCCTGGTTCTGCGGAGTACTGGGGACCGTCGGCGCCAGCTACCTCGGTTACGTCCAGTGGGCGCTCGCCTTGGACCCGCCGCCGGAGCTGCGCGCGATGGTGGTCCAGATCGGCATGCACGATCCCTACGGCTTCTTCTACCGCGGCGGCGCGTTCTCCTTGGAGAACGCGCTCGTCGCCGCGCTCGGCCTCACCAGTCAGCACCGGGGCATACCGAGCTTTCTGCGGGCGAGCCTGCGGCTGCGGCGCCACCTGCGGAAGGCCGCGGAAGGCCTTCCCCTCACCGAGGCGTACCGGCCCGCGCTGGGCGGCCCGGTGCCCTTCCTCGAAGAGGCGATCGCGCACCCCGATCCCGAGGATGTCCACTGGCACGGGGCGGACATGGGAGCCGCGGCCGAAGCACTGACCGTACCGACCGCCCTGATCGGCGGCTGGCACGACGTAAATCTCGACCAGACTCTGCAGCAGTACGGGCGGCTGCAGCGGACGGGCTGCGAAACGTCCCTGCTCGTCGGCCCCTGGTCGCACCAGTCGGCACTCCAGCAAGGCTGGCCCGAGATCTTCACCGAGAGCCTTGCCTGGCTGCGGGCCCACCTGTGCGGTGACCCGTCCGGCCTGCGGCCGACCGGAGTCCGGGTCCACCTCGGAGGCCGTCGGGCCTGGCAGGACCTACCCGACTGGCCGCCGGCCCATAGGGACCAGCACTGGTACGTCGACACCGGCGCCGCCCTGGTCCCCCGGGCGCCCGAGGCCACGACGGAGCCGCTGTCCTTCCGGTACGACCCCGCCGATCCGACTCCCTCCCTCGGCGGCGCCCTCGCCGGCGCCACGACCACGCAGAAGGACAACAGGCCGTTGGAGGCGCGCGATGACGTGCTGACCTTCACCACGGCACCGCTTCCGGCGCCGGTCGACGTCCTCGGGCCGGTCAGCGCGGTACTGCGGATCGGTACGGACACCGGCCACGCCGACGTGTTCGCCCGGCTCTGCGACGTCGACCCGCAGAACCGCTCGACCAACGTCTGCGACGGACTGCACAGGCTCCGGCATGCCGAGGCCCCTGCCACCATCACCGTGGGAATGAGCTCCACCGCCTATCGCTTTCCCGCCGGTCACCGGATCCGCCTGCAGATCAGCGGTGGCGCCCACCCGCGCTTCGCACGCAACACCGGAACCGGCGAGCCGCCGGCGACGACCACCCGCCTCGCACCGGCCCGGATCTCGCTCCACCACCCGTCGGCCCTGGTGCTTCCCATCGCGGACGGGGCCGTGGCTGACTGACCGGGGCTCGCAGGCCACTCAGTCCCGTGGGTCGGCAGCGACGGGCGTGTGGTGGTCGAAGGCGATCAGCGGGTCCCCGGTGAGCGGGTGCGGCACCACCGCCGCGCGCACCCCGAAGACCGCCGCCAGCAGGGCGGGGGTGAGCACCTCGCGCGGCGGCCCGGAGGCCACCACCGCGCCCTCGTGCAGCACGTGCAGCCGGTCGCAGAGCGAGGCGGCGGCGTTCAGGTCGTGCAGCGAGATCAGCGTGGTGCGGCGCCGGGCCCGCAGCAGCGCGAGCAGCTCCACCTGGTGGCGCACGTCGAGGTGGTTGGTCGGCTCGTCCAGCACCAGTACGTCCGGCTGCTGCGCGAACGCCCTTGCCAGCAGGACGCGTTGCCGCTCGCCACCGGAGAGTGCACCGAACCGGCGCTCGCCGTGGCCGGCCAGCCCGACCTCGTCGAGAGCCGCGGCCACGATCGCGCGGTCGGTGGCGTCCTCGCCCGCGAAGGCCCGCTGGTAGGGCGCGCGTCCCATCGCGACGATCTCCCGGACGGTGAACTCGAAGTCGTCGCCGCGCTCCTGGGGCAGCGCGGCGATGTGCCGCGCGCGCTGGGCCGGCGTCAACGACCGCAGGTCCCGGCCGGCCAGCAGCACTCGGCCCGCCGAGGGGCTCAGGTGCCGGTAGACGGTCCGCAGCAGGGTCGACTTGCCACTGCCGTTGGGGCCGACCAGGCCCGCGATCTCCCCTTCGGCAGCCAGCAGGTGCACGCCGCTGAGCACGGTGCGCCCGGCCAGCGTGACGCTCAGGTCCTCGACGGAGATTCTCACCGGTGCTCCAGACGTCGGTCCAGCAGGAAGAGCAGCACGGGCGCCCCGATCAGCGCGGTCACCACGCCGATCGGCACCTCCTGGGTGGCGAGCGCGGTGCGCGCGAGCGTGTCCACCGTGACCAGCAGGACCGCCCCGGCCAGCGCCGACAGCGGCAGCAGCCGGCGGTGGTCGCCGCCGACCAGCAGGCGGCAGACGTGCGGCACCAGCAGGCCGACGAAGCCGATCGCCCCGGAGACGGCCACCAGCACACCGGTCAGCAGGCTGGTCACCGCGAACAGCTCGCGCCGCAGCCGGCCCACGTCCACACCGAGGCCGGCGGCCGTCTCGTCGCCCATCAGCAGCGCGTTGAGGCCGCGGGCGCGGGCCTGGAGCAGCACCAGTCCGAGCGCCACGGCCGCCGCGGGCAAAGGGAGTTGGCTCCAGGTGGCCCCGCCGAGGCTGCCCATCAGCCAGAACAGCACGCCCCGGGTCTGCTGGTCGTCCCCCACCTGCAGGACCAGGAAGCTGGTGAAGCCGGAGAGGAACTGCCCGATCCCCACCCCGGCCAGCACCAGACGCATCGCCGCGAAGGCACCACCGCGCCGGGCCAGCAGCCACACCAGCGCGAAGGCGCCCAGCGCCCCGGCGAAGGCGGCTGCCGGGACGCCGAACCCGACGGCCGAGCCCGCCCCCGCGCCGAGTACGATCACCGCGACCGCGCCCAGCGAGGCGCCCGAGGAGATGCCGAGCAGATAGGGATCGGCCAGCGGATTGCGCACCAGCGCCTGGACGGCGCTGCCCACCAGGCCCAGCCCGGCCCCCACCACCGCCGCCAACAGGGCTCGTGGCGCGCGCAGTTGCCAGACGATCAGGTCACGGGTGCCCGGCGCCGGGGCCTGCCCGAGCAGCCGGCGGCCGACCACCGTCCACACCTCGCCGACCGGGATGTCGACCGCGCCCAGCGAGACGGCGGCGGTGAGCGCGGCGAGCAGGGCCAGGGCCAGCACGGCGGCGACCAGGCCGGCCCGTGCGGTGCGCACGGGCCGGCGGGCGGCCAGGACCGGTCCGGGTCCGGTCACGAGGTCACCAGGTCCGGGTGGATGATGTGGGCGATCTGCTGCACGGTGTCGGCGTTGCGGACGCCCGCGATGGTGGTCACCTCCGAGCCGATCCGTACGAAGTGGCCCGCCTGGACGGCCTTGAGTCCCTTGGTGGCCGGGAAGGTCCGCAGGAACTGCTCGGCCGCGTCGAACGCCTTCCGGTTCGCCGCGTCACTGCCCTGGTCGCGCACGCCGAGCTGGATCCAGTCGGGGTCCTTGGCCACCACATCCTCCCAGGAGGCCGCCTTGAAGTCACCGTCGCAGTCGGCGAAGACGTTGCGCGCCCCGGCCAGAGTGATCACCGCGTTGGCGATCTGCCGGCCGCACTCGGCCATCGGCTGCTTGGTCCCGGCGTCGTAGTCGAAGAAGAAGTACGAGGGCTCCTGGTCCGCCCGCAGCCCGGCCAGCGCCTTGCGCACCGCTTGGACCTTCTGCTCCATGCCCGCCACCAGCTCAGCCGCCCTGACCGAGGTGCCGGTGACCGCGCCCAGGGTCCTGACGTCCTCCTCGACCCGGGACAGGTCCTGCTGGGGGCCCTTCAGCATCGCGGCGCAGGCCGTGGAGCGCAGGTAGAGGTGTTTGATCCCGGCGGCGGCGAACTCCTGCTCGGTGGGTGCCGCCCCCATCGCCCCGCCCATCGAGCCCATGTCGGCGAAGGTGTCGAGGTAGAGGTCGGCGCCGGAGCCGAGCAGCTTCTCCTTCGGGATCACGCTCTGCCCCAGGACCGGCACCTTCGCCGCCTGGTCGGCGAAGGTGCTCGGCATGGTGCCCGCGCCGGGCGGGAACCCGGTGCCGATCACCTTGTCCCCCGCGCCGAGCCAGAGGAGCAGCTCCAAGCCGGCCGCGTTGCTGGTGACGATCTTCTTCGGCGCGGCGGTGAACGTGGTCGTGGCCCCCGCGCAGTCGCTCGCCGTGACGGGATAGGCCGTCGCAGCGCTGCCCGCCGGGGCCGGGGCCGCCGCGCCGACCTGCTTGGCGCCGCTGCCGCAGCCCGTGACGAGCAGGGCGACCGCGGCCGCCATGCCGCACAGCACACGAGAACGCATGGAACTCTCCTGGTGATCCGGAATCATCGGGACCGCCACTGCGGGCCCGCCCAGGTAGTCGGCCGCGAGGGCGGGTGAGTTCCGGGAGCTGCCAGACTTGTCCCATGGCCACCGTCAACGGAGCACCGGCGTCACCCGAGGCGCTGCAGAGCCTGGCTCTGACCAACTACGGGCACTTCACCACCATGCGGGTGGCCGACGGCGCGGTGCGCGGCCTGTCGCTGCACCTGGCGCGGCTGGTCGACGACTGCCGGGCGGTGTTCGGCACCGCGCTGGACCCGGACCGGGTGCGCGCCTTCGTGCGCCAGGAGGTGGGCGCCCACGGCGCCCACGGCACCCACGGTGCACCGGTCACCGTACGGGTGACGGTCTTCGATCCGGCGCTCGACCTGGCCCACCCGGGAGCGGGCGCCGAGCCGGCGATCCTGGTGACGACCAGGGCGGCCGGCGACGCGCCACCGCCGCCGCTGCGGGCCAAGCGGTTCACGGTGGCCCGGGAGGCGGCGGCGGTCAAGCACGTCGGCCTGTTCAACCAGCTCAGGCTCCGTCGCCAGGCCCAACTGGCCGGGTTCGACGACGCGTTGTTCGTGGCGGCCGACGGCCGGATCGCCGAGGGCGGCACCTGGAACATCGGTTTCGTGGACGCGGCGGGCACGGTGGTGTGGCCGCGGGCCGAGGTGCTGCCCGGGGTCACCATGCGGCTGCTCCAGGCCGCCCACCGGCCCACCGCGACCGCCCCGGTGACGGCCGCGGCGCTGCCCGCGATGCGGGCCGCCTTCGCGACCAACGCCGCGATCGGTGTGCGCACCGTCGCCGCGATCGACGACCTGGCGTTCGCCACCGACGACCCGGTGCTCGACGAGCTGCGCCGGACCTACGCCCAGCTGCCCGGCGAGCCGCTGTAGGGCCGCCGACGCGGTACTACTGGGTCAGGAGACGCGCTTCAGTGTCCAGGCGTTGTTGTTGAAGCTGGGGTTCGACCACGCGACGCAGCTGTTGGTGTAGTACGAGCTGGTCTGCACCCAGCCCGCCGGCGGGTAGGTGGTTCCGCAGGCCTGGACCACGGTGCCGACGGGCAGCCCGGTGAGCTGCTTGATCTGCTTGATGTTCGGGCTGAAGCTCTGCGTGCCGCAGCTGCTGCTGTAGCCCCAGCTGACGTCGACGTAGCCGCTCGGGGTGAGGACGCTCCCGCAGACGGTGGTGACGTCACCGGGGGCGGCGTGGGCGGGTGCAGCGGCCAGGGCGAACATCGCTGCGGCGCCGGCGAGGGTCATGCAGGTGGTGCGGAGGCGGGTCATGGGCGTTGGCTCCTCGTGATCGCGGGCGGCCGGTCAGGCCGAGAAGCCATTCCTACGCGGCGAGAAGCAGTTCGGGCAGAGAATTTCACGCACAAAGATCCCCTGGGCGATCAGGAGTTCGTACGCTCCGTATGCTCCGTCAGGCGGTTGATGTCCTTGGTGCGCAGGATCCGGCGCGTCGCATCGGCCCCGGGCGGGACGACGCCGGGCGTGGCCACCGCGATCATCGCGCGGCCCATCTGCTCGCTGGTGGTGACGAGGTTCGGTGCGACCTTGCGCAGCAGCGGGATGAGCGGTCCGAGCACCGAGTAGCCGACGCGGTAGAGGCGGGTCTTGGAGACCACCCCGTGCTGCGGCAGCACGACGCCCGGGCGGAACGCGAAGGCCCGGAACGGCAGCCGCAGCAGCTCGTTCTCCGTGCGGCCCCGCACCCGGGCCCACATGACCCGGCCCTGCTCGGTGCTGTCCGCGCCCTCCCCGGAGAGGTAGACGAAGGTCAGCCCGGGATTGGCGGCGGCCAGGGTACGGGCCACCGCGAGGGTCAGGTCGTGGGTGATCCGCCGGTACTCCGCCTCCGGCATCCCGACCGCGGAGACCCCCAGGCAGAAGAAGCAGGCGTCGTAGCCGGCCAGTTCGGCCTCCAGCCCGGACAGGTCGGACGGGTCGGAGCGGAGCACCTCGACCAGCTTGGGGTGCTCCTGCTGCACCGGGCTGCGGCCGATCACCAGCACCCGCTCGACCGCGTCGTCCCGCAGGCACTCGCGCAGCACACCCTGACCGATCATGCCGGTCGCCCCGAAGAGAATGACGTTCACCCGCCCCACCTTAGGGCTGCCCGGTGCGGTTCGGGCGTACCGTCCGCCGCCGGGTCCCGGGCCGTTGACGAGTTGTACGCTGTCCTCCCACGGCCGACGGAGGGGGAGGGCCGAGATGACCTCTGCGCCGGTTGCGGAGTGAGTGGCGAGCAGCGCGCCGTCCGACGCCCCGCCTCGGACGGCTGGGTGACCTCGATCCACGCCTCGGCTGCCGGCGACGCCCTCGGCTCGGGTTTCCTGATCGACGAGCGCCGGGTGCTGACCTGCGCCCATGTCGCCCGTCCGGCCGGGCGCCCCGAGGGCGAGCTCTGGGTCGCCTTCCCCAAGCTGCCCGAGCTGATGACCCGGCGGATCCAGGTCGAGCAGGTCGTGCTGCCCGAGGCGCGGTTCCAGGCCGTCCAGCCCGATCTGGCGGTCCTGGTGCTCGCCGAACCCGCTCCCCCGCACGCCGCGGCCCGGCTGCGCCGGCCGACCCCCGACGACCTGGTCGGCAGGACCTGGTGGTCCTTCGGCTTCCCGAACGGCCGCCTGCTCGGCAACTCGGCCGACGGCGGCGTCGGCGAGTCGCTCGGCTTCGGCTGGGTGCGCCTGGACACCGGCTCCCGGTACCCCGTCCGGCCGGGCTTCAGCGGGGCGGCGCTCTGGTCACCTGAGTACGACGCCGTGGTGGGGGTGCTCGGACAGGCGAACGGGGAGCACGGCGACGCCCAGGCGATCACCCTGTGGATGGCCGACCTCTGCCTGCCCGAACAGAAGCTGGCCCGGCTCACCGAGTGGTCGGCGGAGGCCGCCGGCGAGGGCGCGCTGGCCGCCTGGGGGTGGCGGCTGGACAGCGACCCGGAGGCCCGCCGGCACTGGCGCCCGCGCGCCCGCGGGGTGAGCACCGACGCCGAGCGCGGCTTCCGGTTCCGCGGGCGCACCGCCGCGCTGGGCGAGATCGTGCGCTGGCTGGACCGCGGCGCCGAGCGGCAGGCCCTGGTGGTGACCGGCTCGCCCGGCGTGGGCAAGTCGGCCGTGCTCGGCCGGATCGTCACCACCGCGGACGCCGCCATCGCCGCCGCCCTCCCGCCGCAGGACGACGCCGTGCGGGCCCCGCTGGGTTCGATCGCCTGCGCCGTGCACGCCAAGGGCAAGACCGCGCTGGCGGTGGCCGAGGAGATCGCCCGGGCCGCCTCGGCGGCGCTGCCCGCCGTCGCCCAGGACCTCGCCCCGGCCCTGCGCGACGCGCTGAGCGGCCGTCGGCACCGCGACTTCAACGTGGTGATCGACGCCCTGGACGAGGCCGCGAGCCCGCTGGAAGCCCGCGCGGTGATCACCGCCGTCGTGCAACCGCTCGTCGAGACCTGCTCCGACCTGGGCGTGCGGGTCGTACTCGGCAGCCGGCGCCGGGACAACGGCGGCGGGCTGCTGACCGTCTTCGGGACGGCCAGGCACGAGATCGACCTGGACGACGCCGCCTACTTCGCCGAGGCCGACCTGGCCGCCTACGCGCTGGCCACCCTGCAACTGGTCGGCGACGAGCGCCCCGGCAACCCCTACCAGGACGAGCGGGTGGCCGCCCCGGTGGCCGCCCGGATCGCCGCACTGGCCGAACAGAACTTCCTGATCGCCGGCCTGGTCGCGCGCACCCACGGCATGGCCGACCGGGAACCGGTGGCCCCCGCCGCGGTGGCGTTCACCCCGACCGTGGACGCGGCGCTGCGCGAGTACCTCAAGCTGCTGCCACCGGTCGCCGGCTGCCCGGCCTGGGACGCGCTGACCGCGCTCGCCTACGCCGAGCCGCCCGGCATGCCGCTGACGGTGTGGCAGGCCACCATCGGCGCGCTCTACGGCATCGCCCCCGGTGAGGAGGCGCTGCGGGCCTTTGCCCGCTCCTCGGCGGCCAACTTCCTGGTGGAGGCCAGCGACACCGGCAGCGACCGCCTCTTCCGGCTCTTCCACCAAGCCCTGAACGACGCGCTGCTCGGCGCCCGCGCCGACCTGGACGCCACCCAGGGCGACGAGCGCGCCCTCACCCGCACCCTGCTGGGCCTGGGCCGCTCGCTCGGCTGGGACCGGGCACCGGCCTACCTGCGCCGCGCGCTACCGGGCCACGCCGCGCGCGGCGGCCTCATCGACGACCTGCTCACCGACGACGCCTACCTGCTGCACGTCGACCTCACCCGGCTGATCCCACAGGCCTACCTCGCCGGCCGGCCGGCCGCCCGCCACCGGGCCACCCTGCTGCGCCGCACGCCGCGCGCCATCGCCGCCGGCCCGGCGGAGCGGGCCGCGATGTTCACCGTCACCGAGGTCCGCGAGGGGCTGCCGCGGGGCGACTACGCGGGTGAGGTCGCCGGCGTCCCCTACGCGGCGCAGTGGGCCTCGGTGACGACCCAGCAGGCCGAAGCCGTGCTGGAGGGCCACCAGGGCGAGGTCATCGCGGTCTGCGAGATCCCCACCGAGGGCCGCTCACTGCTGGCCAGCCTGGACGAGTCGGCGGTCCGGATCTGGGACCCCGCCTCCGGCGAACTGCTCAGCATCCTCCCCGGCCAGGAGAGCCGGATGAACGCCCTCTGCACCGTGCCGACCGCCGCCGGCCCCTGGCTCGCCACCGCCAACGCGGACGGCACGGTGCGGCTCTGGGACCCGCTCACCGGCCACCGCCTGCACGCGCTGCACGGGCACACCGGCGAGGTCCGCCACCTGTGCGCCGTGCGGGCGGACGGGCGCGAGCTGCTGGCCAGCGCGGGCGAGGACCGGACAGTGCGGCTCTGGGACCCGGTGACGGGGCACCAGGTCGAACTGCTGGAGGGGTACGTCGGGCCGCTGGTGCCGCTGGGCGAGGTCTACGGGGCGGCGGCGGACGAGGTCCTGGTGACACGCACCGAGGACCGGGCGGCGGGGGTCTGGCAGGCCGGCACAGGCTCGGTCCGGCACTTCGTCACCGGGCGCAGGTCCACGGACGTCATGTGTGACGTGCCCGCCCACGACAGGGGACTCATCGCCGGCGGCCGGGACACGGCGGTGAGGATCTGGGACCACCGCACGGGAGCGATCCTGCGGACCCTGGTCGGTGCGACCGGCGGGCTCACGGCGCTCTGTGCCGTTCCGGTTCCGGCGTTCAACGCGGTCGTCGTCGCCGGCACCGCGCGTGGCAACCTGGTGTTCTGGCAGGCGGACGGCGGCGAGCCGATCGGCGCTCTGCACGGCCACCTCTCCGCGGTGAAGAGCGTCTGCACCGTCCGGGTCAACGGCCGGGCGATGGTGGTCAGCGGCGGCGCGGACCGCACGGTGCGGATCTGGCACCCCGACGTCCGAAGGCGCTCCGGGAACCGCCTTGAACAGCCCGTCCAGGCGGCAGCCCTGGCCGGCGTCGAGATCCGCGGCAGGACCGTTCTGGTCTCTGCCGGAGGCGACCAGGAGGTCCGGTACCTCTCGGCCTCCGACGGCGAGCCGGTGCAGGTCCCGCACGCCGGTCCGCCCAATCTGCTGATGCTCTGTCAGAGCCGGGTCGACACCCGCCCGGTCCTGGCCGGTTCCGGGCGCAAGGACCGCGGCGCCTGGCTCTGGCATCCGATGTCGGGCCGCGAGCGCCTGCTGATGGGCGTGATGGACCCGATCCGGAGCATCCACCCGATCCGCCGGAGACTCGCCACCGGCCACCTCGACGGCACCGTGCGGATCTGGGATCCGCAGAACAGCAGGACGCTGCACCAGCTCAAGCAGCAGCCGACCGCCGTCCTGGCCCTGTGTACGGTGGACCTCCCGGACCAGTTGCTGCTCGCCGCCGGCACGGAGAACGGCACGATCCTGCGGTGGCGGCTGGACGACGTCGCTCCGCTGGACCCGCTCACCGGTCACGCCGGCCCGGTCCAGGCACTCTGCCTGCTGCCCGGCGATGGCCCGCCCCTCCTCGCCAGCGGGTCCGCCGATCACACCGTCCGCCTCTGGGACCCGCTGCGCGGCGACGAGCTGCACACCCTGCACGGCCACAGCGCCCCCGTCACGGCCGTGCATCCCGTCCGGCTCGGCGACCGCCTGCTGCTCGCCAGTGCGAGCATCGACCGGACCGTGCGCCTCTGGGACCCGCTCGCCCCGGTCTGCCTCGCCGAGATCCCCGTCTACTCCCCCGCTCACGCCCTCACCACCGCCGCGGGCAACCTCGTGGTCGGTCTGGCCGACGGCCTGCTCGCGCTGCGGCCCGATCCGGGCGTGCTGGGCGATCCACCTGCATGACGGTCCGTCATATCTCCTCGTCGGCACGCGAAATCCCGCAGCTCGGCAACCCCAGCGGCTATGATCACGCCGCCTGAGTCCGCGCCGCCGTCGCCACCCGAGGGAGAGCAGTCATGAGCCTGTCCACCATGAAGGCCGTGCAGGTCATCGAGGCAGGAAAGCCGTTCACGCTCGTCGAACTCCCGGTCCCCGAGCCGGGCCCCGGCCAGGTCCGCCTGCGGGTGCGCGCCTGCGGGGTCTGCGGCGGTGAGAACATCGCGCGGCTCGGCCTGCTCGGCGTGCGGCTGCCCCGGGTGCCCGGACACGAGATCGCCGGCGAGGTCGACGCGGTCGGTGCCGGGGTCACCGCCTGGCAGCCCGGCGACCGGGCCGGCGTCGGCTGGCACGGCGGCAGTTGCTTCACCTGCGACCCGTGCCGCCGGGGCGACTTCGCCAACTGCGCGGCGGGTCGGATCGTCGGCGTGACCTACGACGGCGGCTACGCCGAGTACATGGTCGCGCCGCAGGACGCCCTCGCGCGGATCCCCGAGGTGCTCTCCTTCGAGGAGGCCGGGCCGCTGATGTGCGCGGGCATCACCACCTTCAACTCGCTGCGCAACAGCGGCGCCCGCCCGGGCGACACCGTCGCGATCCAGGGCATCGGGGGCCTGGGCCACCTGGCGGTGCAGTTCGCCGACAAGATGGGCTTCCGCACGGTGGCGATCAACCGCGGCCGGGGCAAGGAGGAGATCTCCCGCCGCCTGGGTGCCGACGAGTACCTCGACAGCGAGGAGGGCAGCACCGGCGAGGCGCTGGCCAAGCTCGGCGGCGCGGTTGCCGTCATCTCGACGGTCGGGAGCAGCCCCGCCCAGGCCGACCTGATCCAGGGCCTGGCCCCCAACGGCCGTCTGATCGTCCTCGCCAGCGACCGCGCGCCGATCGCGGTCAACCCCGACCTGCTCGTCTTCGGCCGCCGCGGCGTGACCGGCTGGTACAGCGGTCACGCCAAGGACAGCGAGGAGGCGATGGCCTTCGCCGCCCTCAAGGGCGTGCGACCCATGGTGGAGACGCATCCGCTGGAGACGGCGGAGAACACCTTCCAGAACATGAACAAGGCCAAGTACCGGGCGGTGCTGATCCCGTAGTACGGGCTCGGGCAGGCCTGGGCCGACCTGGGCCGACCCGGTCCAGGTCGGGCTAGCGGTGGGCGATCTTGAACTTGGAAGCGCCGTCGTAGCTCCGGTAGAAGGCCGCGGGGCCACTGACGTTGGAGTTGTCGGAGTGGCTCTGCTTCCCTGAGCCGTTGAGGAACTTCCCCGTGAAGTAGAGCGATTCGAGCGAAACGCTGTCGCCGGCGAGGATCACCGCCCGGTTGCCGCTCTTGATGGCACCCGTTGCGGTGACCGCGCCGGCAGTCGTGAGGCCGCCCGCGGTCTGGTTGATGCTGTTCAGCAGCTCGATCGCACTGTTGACGGTGGACTTGATCTTGGTGACGCTCAGGACCTTTCCGCTCGCGAGCGTGACGTCACCGGCGGACAGTGTCTGGTCCGACTTCACCGTCAAGCCGCCGTTCGCCGTCACCAACCCGGACGCCGTCACCGTCGTCGCCGACACACCACCGTTCGCCGTCACCGACTTCCCCGACGGCACCGTCACCCCACCATTCGCCGACACCAACCCCGACGCCGTCACCGTCGTCGCCGACACACCACCGTTCGCCGTCACCGACTTCCCCGACGGCACCGTCACCCCACCATTCGCCGACACCAACCCCGACGCCGTCACCGTCGTCGCCGACACACCACCATTGGCCGTCACCGACTTCCCCGACGGCACCGTCACCCCACCATTCGCCGACAGCAGCCCGGTTGCGGTGAGCGTGCTCTCCGCGGTCAGGGTGCTCTTGGCGGTCAGAGCGCTGTTGGCGGTCAGCGTGTTGACCACGACGTTGGGGGTGTTGACGGTCAGCGAGGCGGTCAGGAAGTAGTCCTGCCCGTCGAGGGTCGCCTTGAGCGTGAAGTTGGCGTTGTCGTCCAGTTGCGGCGTCGTCCACTTCCGGTTCGCGAAGTTGGCCTGGTTGCTGTCGCTCGTCTCGGTCCCGTCCGCCTTCCGGTAGTACATCGTGTACACGATGCGGTTGTCGGAGGGCGCGTCCCACAACAGGTCCACGGCCAGGCCCCGGTTGATGACCACCGACCGGGGATGCAGGCTGCGGAAGAAGAACTCGTCGTTCCCCTTCTTGACCTTCACCTGCCCGGTGCGCTTCTGGTAACTGTCGTCCGCCCCCGTCGTGGAGGTCGTCTCCTCGATGTCGAGGTCCACCGTCCCGATCGACGGGTTCACCTCGATCCCCGACAACGTGAAACTCACCGCCCACGTCCCGTCGAACACCGCCGTCGTGTCCGGCACGAACGAGAACACCGCCTCATTCGGATCCGTCGTATCCGCGTCGACCCACCACTCCGTCCCCTGCGCCTCGCCGTGCACCTTGCTCACAGCGGTTGCGATCAACGACGGTTCGACCGTCAGATCGGCCCCCGAGACCCCGGTCGGCACCTTCAGCGTGATCCCCCGGCAGTACACCTTCGACGTTCCGGCCGGCAGGTCCCGCCCGAAGCGCAGCACCACCGTCCCGTACTCCAACTCGTCCATCGTGCTCACCCGCAACGGGCTGGGGACGGTGCCGCGAGCGGGCTTGAGCAGATTCGTCTCCGCAGGCGATGCAGCGGCGTTCACGAGTGTCCCTTCCGAAGCAGTGGCACGATCGCACTGATCAACGCTTGTGGATGGTCAGGTTGCATTCACTCCTGGGCATCGGCATCTCCGTCGGGATCAACGACGGTGGGATTGTTCGATGACCGGTATCCCAGTGTCCACCTGGACCGCAGGTTGTTGACGGGGGCGTCGTTGATCTTGCGCACGACATTGCCCTGGTCCTTGGTCGAGCTGCCGTCGTTGTCCCAGAGGTAGCCGTTCTGTGCCCACCCCGCTTTGAGAGTGACACTGTCGCCGTCCCGCAGAACCCTCTTCCCACCGACGACGATGTTCCCTTCGGTGGGAACATTCGCCGCCGGGCCGATCTCGACCTTGGGGTATGTCCAGTTCGGATGGTGGGACTTGGCGACGAACGCGTCGGCCACCGCGAGTTGGCCGCCGCCCAGGGGGATGGTGATGTTCTTTCCCGCGGCCATGGTCAAGTGGCCATGAGAATTGAGGGCACCGTGGAGATTGACGGTGGCCTCCGCCGCGGTGTCGAACCGGCCCGTCTTCAGCCAGATGTACCCAGTGGCCCCAGGATCCACAGTGACGTTGCTGTTCGCCTGGATCGGCCCATTCGTGGTGAGGGTCTTGCCGGTCGCAACGGTGAGGCTTCCGCGCACATTGATCGTGCCGTTGGCGACCGTCGGATCCACCCAAGTGACCTTGAGGGTCCTGTCCTTGTCGATCGTGACGTCCCCAGCGCTGAGGGTCCTGTCCTTGTCGATCGTGACGTCCCCAGCACTGAGGGTCTTGTCCGCCTTGATCGTGACATTGCCGTTCGCCTGGACCGGGCCGTTCGCCGTGAGCGTCTTGTTCGCCGCCACCGTGACATTGCCGTTGGCGTTGAGGACACCGTAGAGGTTGACGGTGGCCTCCGCCGTGGTGTCGAACCGGCCCGTCTTCAGCCAGATGTACCCGTTGGCCCCGGGGTCCACCGTCACGTTCCCACTGGCACTCAGTGAATTGACCACGATGTTGGGATCGTTGACCGTCAGGTAGGTGGTCAGGTAGTAGTCCTGCCCGTCAAGCGTCGCCTTGAGCGTGAAGTTGGCGTTGTCGTTCAGCACCGGCGACGTCCACTTCCGGTTCGCGAACTTGGCCTGGTTGTTGTCGTACGTCTCCTGCCCATTGGCGCCCCGGTAGTACATCGTGTACTGGATCCGGGTGTCGGCCGGCGCATCCCACAACAGGTCGACGGTCACGCCCCTCCCGATGACGGTCGTCCGAGGACGCAGGCTGCGGAAGAAGAACTCATCGTTCCCCTTCTTCACCTCCACCTGACCGGTGCGCTTCTGGTAACTACCGTCCGCACCCGTCGTGGACGTCGTCTCCTCGACCTTCAGATCCACCGTCCCGATCGACGGATTCACCTCGATCCCCGACAACGTGAAACTCACCGCCCACGTCCCGTCGAAGACCGCCGTCGTGTCCGGCACGAACGAGAACACCGCCTTGTTCGGATCCGTCGTGTCCCGATCGACCCACCACTCCGTCCCCTGCGCCTCCCCCTCCACGATGCTCACCGCCGTCGTGATCAGCGACGGCTCGCGGGTCAGATCCGCACCCGACACCCCGGTCGGCACCGTCAACGTGATCCCCTTGCAATACACCTTCGACGTCCCCGACGGCAGATCCCGCCCGAAGCGCAACACCACCGTCCCGTACTCCAACTCATGCATCGTGCTCACCCGCAACGGCGACGGCACCGTCCCCCGCGCCGGCTTGACCAGGTTCGTGTCCGCCGTGGGCGTGTTGGCTGTCATGGCTGTCCTTCCGAAGCGGGGAGGGGCGTAGCGGTCACAGGGAGATGCTGCCTGCTCCGAACGGGATCCAGATCAACCACGCTGACTTGTAGTCGCTTCCGCTGTCCCCGCCGGAGTCGCCGAACCAGACAGTGCACGACTTGCCCTTCCGGATACCGAGCATGGTCGTCTCGCGCCCGTCGCGCGGCGGGGAGTTGAACTTCAGGGCGGATGCCCGCGTGGTCCTTCCCTCGGAGGTGATCGTCACCATCGGATTGCGGTTGCCACCATCACTGTGGACAAGCGCGATCGCGAGACCCGAGGTCGGAGCAGTGAAAGTCTTGGAGCTGTTCCACGTCAGCGACCAGCTCTGCGGGGCGCCGAGCAGGTCGGTCGCTCCCTTGGCCGCGAGCGTGCCATTGACGGTGAGGGTTCCGTTCACATTGACGGTGAGGCTTCCAGTGGTGATGCCACCCGCCGTCTGGTTGATGCTGTTCTGAAGCTCGATCGCACTGTTCACCGGGGACTTGATCTTGCTGACGCTCAGGACCTTTCCGTTCGCGATCGTCACCTCACCGGCGGACAGCGTCTTGTCGGACTTCACCGTGAGACCGCCGTTCGCCGTCACCAGGCCGCCGGCAGTCACGGCACCTGTCGTCACGGCACCCGCGCTCAGCGGGCCTGCGGTCAGCTTCTTGTCGGCGGAAACCGTCAGGTTTCCCCGAACGGTGACTGTGCCGTTGGCGACCACCGGATCCACCAAGGTGACCTTGAGCGCCTTGTCCGACTTGATGGTGACGTCATTGTTGGCCTGGACAGGACCGTGCGTGGTGAGCGTCCCTGCAGCCGCCACCGTGACGTTGCTGTTGGCGTTCAGCGTGTTGACCACGACGTTGGGGTTGTTGACAGTCAGCGAGGTGGTCAGGAAGTAGTCCTGCCCGTCCAGGGTCGCCTTCAGCGTGAAGTTGGCGTTGTCGTCCAGCACCGGCGACTTCCAGACCCGGTTCGCGAAGTTGGCCTGGACGTTGTCACTCGTCTCGGTCCCGTCCGCCTTCCGGTAGTACATCGTGTACGTGATCCGGTTGTCGGCCGGCGCCTCCCACAGCAGGTCCACCGTGCTGCCGCGATTGATGACGACCGAACGAGGGTGCAGGCTGCGGAAAAAGAACTCGTCGTTCCCCTTCTTCACCTCCACCTCCCCGTTCCGCTTCTGGTAACTGTCCTCCGCACCCGTCGTGGACGTCGTCTCCTCGACAGCCAGGGTCACCGTCCCGATCGACGGATTCACCTCGATCCCCGACAACGTGAGGCTGACCGCCCACGTCCCGTCAAAGACCGCTGTCGTGTCCGGCACGAACGAGAACACCGCCTTGTTCGGATCCGTCGTGTCCCGATCGACCCACCACTCCGTCCCCTGCGCCTCCCCCTCCACGATGCTCACCGCCGTCGTGATCAATGACGGCTCGCGGGTCAGATCCGCACCCGACACCCCGGTCGGCACCGTCAACGTGATCCCCTTGCAATACACCTTCGACGTCCCCGACGGCAGATCCCGCCCAAACCGCAACACCACCGTCCCGTACTCCAACTCATGCATCGTGCTCACCCGCAACGGCGACGGCACCGTCCCCCGCGCCGGCTTGACCAAGTTCGTGTCCGCATTTGGTCCACTGACGGTCATGATGGTGCCTTTCTAAGTAGCGACGGGGGTCCACCTGTTGCTCGCTCAGGGCCGTGTCCTGCACCCGTTCATTCCGGATTGGCCGTTCCGACGCCCAGGGGGATGAAGATGAACCGCGCCCCTTGCCAGCTGCCGCTTGTGGAGCCGCCCCTGGCGGTCAGGGTGAGAGTGAAGTGGGCTCCCTTGGCCACGGGAAGCGTCGCGGTGCTCTGATCCGTCTGACCGTTGTAGTGAGCCGACATCTCCGCTGTGAAGTTCGGCGATTGCATCACGACACGTGGGAATTCGCCGCTGCCATTGCCATAGACCACTGCCACCACAATGCCGGACGTCGTCGCCCTGAAGCCCCGCGAGGTGTTCAGCGGAACGTCCAGGGTTCGCGGTTGGCCGAGCATATTGGCCGGCCCGTAGACGTTGAGTTCGGACGCAGCCGCGGTGTCGAAGCGGCCCGTCTTCAGCCAGATGTACCCATTGGCCCCGGGATCGACGATGAGGTTGCCGTTGGCCTGGATGGGACCGTTCGCCGTCAGCGTCTTGCCCGCCGCCACCGTCACGTTCCCATTCGCCGTCAGCGTCCCCGCAGCCGCCACCGTCACATTGCCGTTCGCCTGGATGGGGCCATTCGCCGTCAGCGTCTTGCCCGCCGCCACCGTCACGTTCCCATTCGCCGTCAGCGTCCCCGCAGCCGCCACCGTCACATTGCCGTTCGCCTGGATGGGGCCATTCGCCGTCAGCGTCTTGCCCGCCGCCACCGTGACATTCCCATTCGCCGTCAGCGTCCCCGCAGCCGCCACCGTCACATTGCCGTTCGCCTGGATGGGGCCATTCGCCGTCAGCGTCTTGCCCGCCGCCACCGTGACATTCCCATTCGCCGTCAGCGTCCCCGCAGCCGCCACCGTGACGTTGCTGTTGGCGTTCAGCGTGTTGACCACGATGTTGGGGTCGTTGACCGTCAGGTAGGTGGTCAGGAAGTAGTCCTGCCCGTCCAGAGTCGCCTTGAGCGTGAAGTTGGCGTTGTCGTTCAGCGCCGGCGACGTCCACTTCCGGTTCGCGAACTTGGCCTGGTTGTTGTCGTACGTCTCCTGCCCATTGGCGCCCCGGTAGTACATCGTGTACTGGATCCGGGTGTCGGCAGGCGCGTCCCACAACAGGTCGACGGTCACGCCCCGCCCGATGACGGTCGTCCGAGGGTGCAGGCTGCGGAAGAAGAACTCGTCGTTCCCCTTCTTCACCTCCACCTCCCCGTTCCGCTTCTGGTAACTGTCCTCCGCACCCGTCGTGGACGTCGTCTCCTCGACAGCCAGGGTCACCGTCCCGATCGACGGGTTCACCTCGATCCCCGACAGCGTGAGGCTGACCGCCCACGTCCCGTCGAAGACCGCCGTCGTGTCCGGCACGAACGAGAACACCGCCTTGTTCGGATCCGTCGTGTCCCGATCGACCCACCACTCCGTCCCCTGCGCCTCCCCCTCCACCCTGCTCACCGCCGTCGTGATCAACGACGGCTCGCGGGTCAGATCCGCACCCGACACCCCGGTCGGCACCGTCAACGTGATCCCCTTGCAATACACCTTCGACGTCCCCGACGGCAGATCCCGCCCGAAGCGCAACACCACCGTCCCGTACTCCAACTCATGCATCGTGCTCACCCGCAACGGCGACGGCACCGTCCCCCGCGCGGGCTTGACCAGGTTCGTGTCCGCCGTGGGCTCCATACCGGTCACCGCTGTCCTTCCGAATCGCCTGCGGCCAGCACGCTCGCCATCACCCGGCTGCTGCGCCTGCTGACCGGGCCGCCGTCGGCCGCGGTCTCCTCGGTGATCTCGACGTCGGTGCTCTCGAAGCCCGGATCCATCTCGATCAGGAAGGAGATGGCCCAGGTCCCGTCGAACTGCGCCGGCTGGTCCGGCACGCACGCGAAGACGGTCACGGCCGGGTCGGTGGTGTCCGGCACGATCCACCACTCCTGCCCCTGCGCGCTGCTGCGCACCGACGGCACCGTGGTGGAGACGGCCAACGGCTGGCGCGCGAGCCGCGGGTCGCTGGTCGCGGCCGGTACCCGCACCGCGATCCGGGTGCAGCGCACCGGCTGCTCGGCGCGGGCCACGCCCTCCTCGCCCACCGTCAACCGGAGTTGGTGGTAGCGCGGCGGCGCGTCGTCCGTGCTGGCCGGTCCGGGGGTGATGTCCACGCGGTAGGGCAGCAGCAGGCTCATCGGGTCTCTCCTTCGCCACCCGCGCCCGGGTGCAGTTGCAGGTAGCCGGCCCGGGCGGCCGGGACCGGGTCGTCCGGATGTGACAGGTCGTCAGCGGGCAGGATCGGCAGGTCGGTCCAGAGCGGCGGCCCGTCCCCCGAGACCAGCGGCTCAGCCCAGCTCCACGCGCCGTACAGGGCGCTGGGGCGCGGCATGAAGATGCCGTGGTCCGCGGGCTCGGGCTCGGCCGAGCGCCGCGTCGGCTCCGCCGTACGGACCGGCGCGAGCAGCGGGTTGAGGCGGAACGAGGCGCGGATCGCGGCCAGCGCCCGGTGGGTGATGTCGGCGTCCACGGTGAGCGAGGTGACGGGCAGGACGTCGGTGGTGGCGTGCACGGCCGTGTGCGGGCAGGCGAGCAGGGTCAGGTACCGGGTGACGGGACGGTCGACGGAGCGGGCGGGCATCGCGGTCCCGGCGCCGGTTCCGATCGGCGCGAAGTACGAGTCGTCGGCCGTTGCGGCGGCGCCCCGGGGCTGCTTGGGCAGGTACAGCCGACGGTACGAGGTCTGCTCGTCGGGCTCGGAGGTGTAGTAGCCGATCAGCCCGTCGGCCAACTGCTCGTACTCGCCCAGCCGCACCGGCCACCGGTAGTCCGGGTACTCCTGGGCGGTCGGCCGCAGCGCCTCGTCCCAGGCCGGGTCGGTCAGCGGCGGGCCCTGCAGCTCCAGGCCGAGCCGGGCCCGGATCAGGGCGACCGGCCGCCCGATCAGCCGGGCCGGGGTGCGGTCCTCCCCGGGTGCGGGGTCGGTGATCCGGCTCAGCGCCCGGTCGATCGTGGCCATCAGCGCGTCGAAGGTCTCGGCGTCGCGGCCGACCAGCTCACCGGCGAAACCGGCCACGTGCGGGTAGACGCCCGTGAAGTCCTCGGGCTCGTCGTAACGTGCGTGCGGCAGTGAGTTCCAGGCGATCTCCCGCTGGGCCTGCGCCGTGTGGATCACCCGCAGTTCACCCAGCGGGCTGCCGTCGGGGGCGTAGACCAGCAGTGTCTGGTCGAGGTGGTTGACCAGCAGCCAGCCGGCCACCGGCGTGTCGCCGACCGGGTCCGGCGCGCTGCTCACGGCCGCGAGCGGTCGGTCGTCGCTGTGGTGCACGGGCTCGAACCGGATCCGGGTCTCCTGGAGCAGGCGGGGCGGCAGCTGGATGAAGCGGTCCGTGCTGGTTCCGGGGTAGAGCGGCTTCTCGGGGTCCGGGGCGACGCTGGCCGCGCGGACCGGGTCGAACTGGCCGGGCTGCCCCTGCTGGGCCGTGACCAGCCGCAGGGCCTGGCCGAAGCGGTCGACGATGTGCAGCTCGGTGAAGTAGAACTGCCCGGCACGCACCGGCTGGAACCGCTGCTCGCGGCGGTCCCCCGCCCCGTCCGGCACGTGGCTGCTCTGCCCGGCCAGGGCCAGGATGCCCGGGTCGGTGGTGACCTGGGCGGCGCCGTCCTGCTGGACCAGCCAGTCGTTGAAGCCGTCCAGGGTCTGGGAGAGGATGTCGAGCTTGTCGAAGTCGTCCTGGAGTGCTTGCAGTTGACCCAGCAGGCCGTCCGGCGCCCCGGCCAGCTTGCGCTTGGTCTGTTCCCGCAGCACGTAGGACAGGGCAGGGGTGAGGAAGGAGCGCCCGGCGAAGGTCGTCCAGCGCACGCCGCCCTCGCCGTCGCCCTGCGGCACGCCGGTGCCGTTCCAGTGGTAGCCGTCGCCGTCGAAGGTCCAGTTGTCGCTGCCGCCCGTGCCGGTGCCGCCGCTGCGGAACGGGGTGGCGCAGTACTTGATCCGCCACTGCAGGTACATCGGCGTCCAGGGCTGGCGCCAGACCCGGGTGTACTCGGGGAACGGGCCGTCGGTCAGCTCCGTCGGCCGCTCGACGATGTCCTTGAGGGCGCTGCCGGTGCGGGCGGCGCGGTCCAGCACGGCCAGTTCGGCGATCAGCGACTTGCACAGCCCGGGCAGACCGGTCAGGTCCGGGGTCGCCGGGTTCGGACTCGGGACAACCTCCTCACTGCCGATCTTCACCTTGGTCAGCAACGCCGAGGGCAGCCGGCAGGGCAGCGGCTGGTCGTCAGCGCGGCCCAGCGGCTGGGTGGTGCCGGTGCCCTCCATCACCAGGACCGGGTCGGCCAGCCGGTAGAAGGACGGTTGCGGGGCGCGCTTGAGCTCCTGGGTGGCGGGCAGCTCCCGGTCGGCGGCGAACTCCTCGATCGCCGCCGGCAGTTCCTCGGGGTCCTCGGCGTACGGGATCTCGTCCCGCAGCTCCTCCAGCTTCGCCTGCAGGGTGCTGATCTGCTGGCCGACGGCGGTGATCTCGGCGTTCCAGGCCGCCAGGTCGAACTCGAACGGCTTGGGCCGCCGCTTCTCGGGCAGTTCGCGCAGCCACCAGAGCGACCACAACCGCCACTGGAGTCGGGCGAGTTCGGCCGTGCCCTGGTCGTACGCGGCCTGGTGGCCGTTGAGTTCGTCCAGCCAGGCGGGCTGCGGGAGTTCGGGGGCCGGTTCGTCCGTGCCCTCATCGGCGGGCCGGTTGACGACCTGCCAGAGGTAGCCGCCGTCGCTGCCGCTGAACCACGAGCGGCGCATCACCTCGTCCAGCTCGATCGGTCCGTCGGCGCTGTCCATCGCCCCGAGTTCGCCGTGGAACAGCGCCTTGATCAGGTCGCCGTCCCGGGCCGACTGCGTCTGCTGGGCCACCAGCGCGGCGGCGGCGTCCGCGGTGCTGTGGCCGAGCGCGACCTTGGTCGACGTCCCGTCGGGCCGGTCGGAGTCGGGGACGATGCCCTCGCGCTGCCAGTCGATGCCGAGGGCGGTGCCGGCGTAGCGGGTGCGCACGATGGAATCCGGCATGCCGTCAGGAGCGCCCCAGCCCAGGGCATCCAGGACGTCGACCAGGTTGCCGGGGGCGGCACCGGGCGGCAGCAGGCCGGGGATTCCGGCGGCGGTGCGCAGGATGTCGGCGTCGTCCTTGGAGTACCAGCCGACGACCGCGTAGCTGAGCTCCGCGTCCGGCGGGTAGTTGTCGCCGTACTGCGGGTCGCGCAGGTCCTTCAGGGTGTCCTGGAAGAGGAAGACGTTGCGGTGGTAGGGCGCGAACGCGGCGAAGGCCGGCAGCCCGGAGCCGATCGCGGTCAGGAAGAGCCGCCGCGGTGCAGGCTCCGTCCAGGGCCCGGTGGCCAGGTCGTGGGCGCGGCCGATCCGGTCGGTGGCGGCCTTGCCGGCGTCCGGGTTCAGGTAGGAGTTGCTGCCGTCCCAGATCGGGTCGGAGCTGGGGCGCTCCGAGGAGAGGTAGTCGCTGTGCACCACCCAGCCGGCCGCCGTGGTCCTGCCGCGCACGGTGGCGTAGCGGACCACCAGCCAGCGGTTGGGCACCAGCGGGAAGGTGCTCTCGCCGCTCTCGGGGTCGATGTAGCCGGTGGTCAGCGCCTCGGGGAGCTGCCACTGCAGGTGGACGCCCTCGAAGTCGGTGCCGGTCCAGTAGTCCTGAAGGTTCTCGTACGGCTCGGGTTCGCCGCTGGTCTTGAACTCCTCGTTGAGCATCATGGTGAACATCGGCGACCAGCGCTTGAACCGGTCCTTGTCGGCGCGGACCGCGCGGTTGGCCACCAGTGCGTGCAGCTCGACGGGCACGATCAGGTCGGTGTCGGTCATCAGCGCTCTTCCCCGGAGTTCAGTGTCGGCTGCGTGATGGTGATGCTGAGGTGCGGCTGGTCGGCGGCGGCCTCCCGGGAGATGATCCGGGCGAGCTGGCGGGCGGCCTGGTCCTTGCTGAGCGCCACCGAGAGCTCGTCGCCGCTGTGCTGGCGCAGGTGCGCGGTGATGTCGAACTCCAGCCAGGCCCAGGCGTCGACGGCACCGACTCGCGCGGTGGCGACCGGACTGGCCGACAGGGCGGGCTTGTTGGCCCAGGCGAGGGTGGACTCGTCCCAGTCGTTGCCGGTGGCGTACGCCTTGAGGTCGAAGGCCCCCTCGTCCTGGGCGGCGGCGTACACCCGCAGCAGGGCCTTGCCGATCTGCTCGGGCGGCGGCAGCTGCGTGGTGTCGAAGCGCAGGTACGCGATCCGGGTGACGGTGCTGCTCGGGCCCTCGTTCTTGACCAGCAGCGGGTCCGTGGCGCCGAACTCCGCCCCCTGGCCGTACTGCGCGATGGTGTCGGCCACGCAGTCGCGGCGCACCGTGGGCGGCAGCAGCAACTGCTCCAGCGGCGCGTTGACCAGCTCCAGCGCGAACTGGCCGGGCGACAGCTCACCGCTCGGCAGGCACGCGGCGGACAGCGCCCGCACCAGCCCGCCGGCTCCGCCCAGGTCCAGCACGTCCGGCAGAGCGCCGCCCCGGCCCGGGCGCAGGTAGTCGAAGACGGTGCCGGAGCCCGGGGCGCCGGGGTCGGGAAACTCGGTGTCGGTCGGGTAGCCGACCCGGCTGCCCGTCAGGTGGCGCAGGCTGATCCGCTCCACGGAGTTGATGCCGAAGTGGATGCCCTGGCCGGGCTCGCGGATGGCGATCTGGTCCGGGACGGCGTCCCAGAGCACCAGCAGCACGTCCGGCGCGAGGTGGTCGCGGCGCAGCTCGCCCACCGGTTCGCCGTCGGCGGTGGTGGCGAGGATGTCGAAGACGGGCCAGGCGCGCACGAGTTCGGAGTTCATCAGCAGGCCCGCCACCGGCAGCGCGGTGCCGGCCCGGCTCAGCCGCTCGGTGAGCACCGGGTGGAGGTCGTGGTCGATCGTGGTGTGCGCGGCGACGTCGGCGGCGCCGGCGACCAGCGCGTGGATCCAGGCCGGGTCGATCCGGAAGGCGCGCAGGCTCTCCGGCGGCAGCATCCGCGGGTCGGGCACCAGATGGGCGAAGGGCACGCCGTTGAGCAGGCCCAGGCGCTCCAGCCAGTCGGGCATGGTCGGCGTGGTGTCCTGAGCAAGCGTCAGAAGCGACTGCCGGGCGCGCGGTTCGGCGAGCAGCGCGGGCGTCTCCAGCCTGGTCCGGCGCAGCACCCTGACCGGGGGCGGGCCTTGGACGGCAGGGGCCCGCAAGGCCTCCAACAGGCCGCGGCCGAAGCCGGGCGCGGCCAGCTCGCGCAGCGCGGCAGAACCGGCCGGCTCGTCCGGGTCGACCATGGCGCGGGCCGGGTCGGCGGAGAGGGCCAGCAGGGTGGCGGCACGGTTGGCCAACTCACGTCGGGCTTCGACGACTTCGCTGCTGTAGTCGGGGTCGGCCAGCGCGATGGCGCGGCCCAGCGTCCAGGCGGCGGCGTAGCTGACGTCGAAGAGGCCGTACTCGCGGTCGTAGATCAGCGCGTGGTCGGCGGTGGTGTGCGGGCCCTGGGTGGCTTCGACGGGCAGCTCCGGGGCGGTCAGCGGGGTGCACGGGCCGCGGTACCAGGCGTAGGTGTCCTCCCCCGCCAGGGTGCGGTAGGCGACGGCGGTGTAGCCGCGGTGCAGCCTCGTCCGCGCCTGCTCCACCTCGGGGCTCGGCGACGGCTCGCCGGTGGGCGCCAGCCGCAGCGCGAGGTTCTCCGGATCGGTGTGCCCAGGGGCGACCAGGTTGCGCAGCAGGCCGGCCGGGTCGAGCGTGCCTTCGGGGTCGTTGGTGAAGTTCCAGGACCACAGGCTGCACAGTCGCACCTTCTCGGTGGCGGGCAGGCTGTCGGGCGCCAGGCGGCCGAGCCAGCCCTCCAGCGAGACCAGGTGCACCGCGTAGCTGCCCGGGGAGCGCGGGAACCGGTTGGCGGCCAGTACCGCGTACTCGCCCTCGGTCAGGATCTCCCCGTTGTCGAGGCGCTGCGCGGCGGTGTGCACGTCGCGCATGTGGGTGAGGTGGAACAGTTCGTCCTGGCGCGCCACGACCGCGTGGAAGACGCTGACCGGCAGGTCGATGGTGCGGCACGGGTTGCTGCCGTCGATCGTTCCGGTGAGCTTCGGCCCGTGGATACCGTCGCCGGGCTCGCGCAGCTCGCTGATCGGCCGGGTGGTGAACTCGCCCTGGGCGTCCGGGTCGTCGTCGACCTCACCGGCGGCGAGGACCAGCAGTGCCAGCCACGGCTCCTTGGCGGCCATCCGACCCAGCAGCTGCCGCTCCCAGGGCAGGATGGCCCGGCTGAGGGTGATGTGCGGCAGCACGTGGGTGTACCGCCCGACCGCGCCGGTCGGCGGGAAGGTGGCGTGCACCGAGGAGGGGTCCAGCACGAACTGCGCGGCACGGATCTCGTAACTGTCCGATGCCTTGGGCAGTTTGACGTCGGCGTCGATCGCCTGGCCGTCCTTGGACAGCCGGTGCTCGACGGTGATGGTGTAGACGCCGGCGGTGGCCTTGGGATCGAGGTGATCGTAGAACGAGACGTTGAGGTCGGGTCGGGTGGGCATCGCGGTCACCTCGCGGCTGCGGTCAGGAGCGGGGGGTCGGTCAGGGTCTTGCCGGCCTTCTTCGCGGACTGGGTCAGCGGGCCGTCGCTGCCCGGCGCGACGCCGAGCCCGGCGAGCGCCTGGTGCAGCAGGGTGCGCTTGGCGGCGGTGGGCACCAGGGTGCCGGTGATCACGCCGACGCTCTCCTCGTCGTGCACCGGGGACTCACCGGCGACGGCGCCGTCGCGCAGCGGCATCCGGCTGGACGGCAGGCCCTCCACGTCCAGCGCCTTGGACGGGACGTCCCCGACGCCCAGCTGCTTCGTCGGCCCGGGGACGACGATGGTCAGCCCGGTCAGGCAGTCGTCCACCAGCCCGGGCTGCTTGAGGGCCTGGTCGGGGTCGTCCAGCGGTTCACCCCACAGGGCCTGCGGCATGCCCTCGACGGTGGGCGTGATCGTCCAGCCCTCCTCCTTCCAGTCGTACCGATCGCCCCGCTGGTCGAGGATCTCGACGACCTGCTCGCAGACCACGTCGTCCAGCCGCATCGGGCGGATGTCGATCCGGTCGTCCTCGCTGCCCGCGAACAGCCGACCGTTGAGGGTGATCTGCGAGGCGGGCAGCGCCGACTCCACCGACACGGTGAAGCCGTCGATCCGCACCAGCTCGGGCAGTTCGGCCGCGATGCGGGCCTCGGACTCGTCCTTGGTGACGTCCGGCAGCTCGCAGCCCTGCTTCAGCGCGGTGCGCGAAGGCGCGGGCAGCTGGAGCTGGAAGTCCTCCCAGGGCACCGGCGGCGCGCCCTTGCGGTCGGCGCCGAAGCCGATGGTGAAGGAGACGAACCAGACCTTCACCTTCGCCCGCCCGCCGATCGGCGGCAGCCACAGCTGCAGGCTGACGCTGACCTCCAGCGAGACCCGCACACGCACGAAGAGCACCTTCACGGTGGCGGCGACACCGATGCTCAGGCCCAGGGCGAGGTCGGCGTAGAACGGCTTCCACTGCACCAGCGCGTCGACGTGGGCGGTGAACCACGCCTGCAGACGGATGTTGCCGCCCGCGTCGAAGACGGCCGCCAGCGCGCCGCCGATCATGAACGCGCCGTCGGTGAGCGCCGCGTAGGCCTGGGCCTTGATGGTGATCGGGCCGCGCTCCCAGAGCCAGCCGATCCGCGGCGGCTTCGGGTAGTACGCGGGGACCTCGAACTGCGGGTGGTAGCCGCCGGCGGAGAGCACGAAGCCCTTCTTGGTCCCGTCGGGCAGGTCCTTGCCCCAGACGTAGAGCGAGATGCCGCCGGTGAGCTGGGCGTCCGGGTCGAGGATGTAGGAGCCCTTGGCGATCACGGTGTCCATCGAGAAGCGGCCGAGCGCGGAGTCGTAGGCGAAGACGAAGTCGACGACGACCTTGCCGAGGCAGAGCTTGTTGACGGCCAGCGGCGCCGCCGCGAAGGCATCGCTGGAGGTGGGCACCACAGGCGGCAGCAGCAGCGTCGTGCTGCCCGCCAGCATCACCTTCCAGCCCGCCTCGCCCCACTCGACCAGCGCCAGTGCCCGCGCCTGGATGAAGCGGTAGACGGTGAACTCCATGCCGCCGGCCACCCAGTACTGGCCCCGCGCCGGGGTCACCCAGCCGCCCGCGCCGACCAGGTCGTTCAGCGCCTGCCCCGGGGTCATCTTCGGCTCGTCGGCCGTCGCCCCCAGGCGCTTGATGAGCGGGAAGGTGCCGAGGTCGGCGGTGGTGGGGATGCGCACGGTGCTGTTGATGCCGAAGCCGAGCACGACGCCGGTGAAGGTGACCGGGCCGATGCTGAACAGGCCGTTGACCATGTGCTTGCCGGCCACGAGCTCGGCGTAGGCGAAGATCGAGTCCCAGCCGTCCTTGTGCTTGGCCCAGCTGCCGGTCAGCTGCATGGCGAAGAGGTCGAGCAGCTCGATCTTGCCCGCGGCGCCGAACGCCAACTCGTAGTCGGGGCCGAGGTCCAGCCGGCTGAACGCGCCGGAGATCACCACCTTGGGCGGCCCGGGGCGCTCCAGCGCCAGGCTGGCGCCGCGCAGCACCGGCCCGACGTTCCAGTCCTTGTCCACGCCGAGGCCCAGGCCCAGCAGCTCGATGGTCAGCGGGCCGACCGCCATGGTGGCGTCGAAGGCGATGAACAGCTGCCCGTGGGCGTAGCCCAGGGCGGCGTGGCTGAACCGCACCGGGCCGAGCGCGTACCCGTCGAAGCGGCGCGCCTCCTCCTCGGCCCGCTCGCGGCCCAGCACCACGGTGCCGCCCTGGCTGAGCACCGGGAACTCCCGGTCGGCGGGGTGGACCAGGTCGAGCTTGCCGCCCTCGAAACCGAGCTTGGCCCAGATCACGGCCGTCCCGGGCTCGAAGTCGCCGGGGAGCAGGACGGGGAGCAGGCCGGCGGCCGTCGGGTCCGCGCCGGCGACGGCGGGGTCGACGGCGAACTCGGCCAGCAACTTGTTCAGTACGAGCACCTCGGCGGCCGTCCACCCCCGCCGGGTCGCGCCTTCGGTCACGCCGGCCCACGCGAGCTGGATGTCGCTCACGGTGACGTCGCGGTCCGGGTCGGTCTCGTCGACGATCGGCAGGTCCGAGGCCTTCGCCTGGACGGTGCCCCGGACCGCCACCAGGTAGCGGCGGAGCTTGGGGTCGTTGGCGGGCTGGACGACCAGCATCCAGCCGAAGAACGACGAGGTCGCGGCCACCAGGATCTCGTAGGTCCGGAAGTCGAAGCGCAGCGCGGCCGAGTACAGGCGCGGCATCAGCTGGTCGGGGATCACCCCGGTCACCAGGTCCGCGCCCAGGCCGAGCATGAGGTCGGAGGCCGGGACGCCCGCCTCGTCGTGCCAGCGGGCGATCAGCGCGATCGGCGGCGTGGGGCCGGTCGGCATCGGGACGGCGAACTCCATGTCGAAGCCACCGGGCAGGGTCAACGACAGGTGCGGGAACCGGGGGTGCACCTTGAACTGTTCGAGGTCGATGTCGAACCCGAGGCCGGGCAGGCCCAGCGAGATCCCACCGCCGAGCGTCAGCCTGACGTCGAAGGCGATGCGCAGCACCCAGTCGCTGCCGAAGTTCCAGTCCGGCTCGTCCACGGCCGGCCAGGTCAGGCCGATGCCCGAGAGCTTCAGCGGCCCGATCGTGAGCTCCGGGAACTCCACCCAGGACAGGTCCGGGGGCGTGAGCGGTGGCGGCCAGGGCATGCCCCAGGAGAGGGCGGGACGGTCGGGCAGGCGCCAGTTCACGTCCAGCGACCAGCCGGGACGGCCCGTGCCGCCGCCGGAGGAGTCCCAGTTCAGGGTGGGCCACCAGCCGTCCAGCCCGCCCGGGAACGAGCCGATCCAGTTGTTCAGCAGATCCAGTTGCGGCCGGCTGAGCCCGGAGCCGATGGCCGCCAGGCTGATCCCGTTGAGCAGGAAGTCGGGCAGCTCCGGCAGCAGGGTACCGATGAACGGCAGGTCGGCGAGCCAGGCTTCGAGCCCCTTGATCCCCAGCAGCGCGACCTTGCCCCAGCCCTCGGGGCCCGACAGCGACGGCAGGCCGGCCAGCACGAAACGCAGCCACGATGATTCGCCGGTCAGCTCGAAGTCGCCCACGCTCAGGTCGAACCGCATTCCGAGGGCGGGCAGTTGCGGATTGAAGAGGTCCGGCAGCGACGGCAGTGAGACGTCGAAGAGCGCGAGCAGGTCGAGCAGCCGCTTGTCTCCCCCGCCGCCGGAGCCGTCCCACCAGCCGGTCAGCACTCCGAGCCCCGGCAGCCCGGGGAAGCCCGGCAGCTGCGGCAGTTCGGGGCCCTGGGGCACCGCGAAGGTCAAGTCCACGCCGCCCAGCGAGAGGCTGATCGAGGGCAGGCGCGGGATGACCGAGAAGTCACCCGCGTCGGGGAGGTCCGGGAGCGAGAAGTCGAATCCGACATCGGGGAGTTGCAGGTCGAGCCAGCCCAGGCCGATCGACAGGCGGAAGTACGCTCCCAGTCCGCTTCCGGCGCCGGAGCCCGTCGGCGGCCAGCGCAGACCGAAGCCCGAGAGCGTGAAGCGCCCGAGCGTCAGGGACGGGAACCCCGGCACCCAGCCGATCTCCGGCATCTTCAGCCGCACGGCCCAGACCTGCGGGTCCTGCTCGGGCAGCTGGTAGGCCGCGCCCACCCAGACGCCCGCCGCCAGCTCCCGCTCCGGCAGCAGCGGCCACCAGCCCTGGCCCTCGACGGCCGCGGCCACCGCCTGGTTCACCGCCGTGCTCTGCACCGCGCTGAGCGTCCCGGCCGCCACGATCGCCTCGACGCCGTGCACCCCGACCAGCTCGCCGTCGGGGATCTCGCCCCCGATGTGCGGAAGTTCGGAGAGCAGCGCGCCGCTCTCCTTGACGCCGAGCAGCGCCACCAGCGGGCCGCCGATCGAGGGCGCGGCGAACACCAGCCGCAGGTGCTCGGTCTCCGCGCCGATGACCACCTGACTGTTCGTCAGATCGTACGTCGCCAGCAGTTGCCGCACCTCGGCCAGGAACGCCTCGGGCACCTCGCCGAGATCCAGCTCCCAGGCGGCGGCGAGTTCGACCAGGCCCACGGTCACGTCGATGCCGGCCTTGAGCCCCGTGACGTACTTCCGCGCCGCGTCGGCGAGGAACTCGAAGCGCAGCAGGGCCTCGCGGCCGTTCAGCAGTGCGGCCGTGCCGGTCACGGTCAGCTCGTCCCGGACGGCTTCCGTCACCCGAAGCACGAACTCTTTGCCCGCGCCGAACAGTTGGTAGAGCTCCGGCAGTTCGATCGAATCCAGCGGAAGGACGAAGTCCTCGCCCGGGGCCGGGAAGGAGTTGAGCAGGTCGGCGACTTCGAGAGCCATGGGAACGGAAGATCCTCTCGTGCGCAGTGGCGGGAGGCATGTGCCGGGGGCATCCGCGCCGGCGCGCCAAGGCCACCGTGCCACCGGCGCCAACCAGTACACCCAGTGATGGGAGCACGACACAGTGTCCGACCGACACCCCGACG
Organism: Kitasatospora sp. NBC_01250; assembly: GCF_036226465.1. Lineage (NCBI taxonomy): Bacteria > Bacillati > Actinomycetota > Actinomycetes > Kitasatosporales > Streptomycetaceae > Kitasatospora > Kitasatospora sp. NBC_01250. Next base: position 1,137,341 of record NZ_CP108476.1, read on the forward strand.
ACGGGACGCCAGCCAGAATCCGCCAAACATGTGGAACGCACCCCACCGGCGGTCGCCCTGTGCCAACGATCGCATACGGATGGCATTTCACTCGGACGCCACACCGGCCTGAGCTGCGCTCCTGGCTTTCCGCGCCGCCCGCTCCGCCCGCCCGGCCCGCGTCCGGCCCGGCGGCCGACCCTTCCTGACGCGCCATCAGTTCGGACGCATCAGCGGGCCACGGCAGGGGTAGTTCGCAGGATGAGCTGACAGCCTCTCAGGACCCTCACACCCGGCTCCCAGCATCGATGCTCCGTCCAGCAGGAGGTTCCCCCTTGTCCGCGACCGTCGTCGGTCATCCCCCCAACTCCGAGCAGGACCTCGGACGGGGCTCCGGAAGCACCCGCAGGCCCTGGGAGTTCTGGCGCTCCCCCGCCGACCAGCCCGGCTGGGCCAGACCGGCACTGCTGCTGACGGCCGCCGTCGCCGCCGTCCTCTACGCCTGGCACATCACCACCGCGGGCTACGCGCTCTTCTACTCCGACTCCGCGAAGAGCATGTCCGTCAGCTGGAAGGCGCTGTTCTACGGCGCCTGGGACCCCGGAGCCACCGTCACGCCCGACAAGCTCGCCGGTTCGTTCGTCCCGCAGGCACTCTTCGCGAGGCTGTTCGGCTTCCACGTCTGGTCGGTGACGCTCCCTCAGTGCATCGAGGGCGTGGTCTGCGTGCTGGTGATGTACCGCATGGTGCGCCGCTGGGCCGGGCCGCGGGCCGGGCTCGCCGCGGCGGCGGCGCTCACCTTCACGCCGGTGGCCGCGTCCATGTTCGGGCACTCGATGGAGGACGGCGGCCTGACCTTCTGCCTGGTCATGGCGGCCGACTGCTACCAGCGCGCGGTACTCGACGCGCGCCTGCGTTCGCTGCTGTTCGCCGGGGCCTGGGTGGGCCTCGGGTTCCAGGCCAAGATGCTGCAGGCCTGGATGATCCTGCCGGCGCTGGCCATCGGGTACCTGGTGGCGGCACCGACCGGGCTCCGCAAGCGGGTCGGTCACCTGCTGCTGGCCGGCCTGGTGTGTCTCGGGGTGTCGCTCTCCTGGATCCTGCTGATGACGGTCACCCCCGCCAACGACCGCCCGTACGTGGACGGCAGCACCAACAACAGCGCGGTCGCCATGGTCTTCGGCTACAACGGCCTGGAGCGGTTCGGCATCCACGTGCCGGGGTCGGTGCCCAACCTGGACTTCGGCGGCGGGGGCGCACCGCACGCCGCCCCGGGCGGCGGCGGCCCCACGGCCGGGGCACCGAGCATCGGAGTACCCGTCACCGGGGCACCCGCTGCTGGGGCACCGGCCGTCAGAGCACACCCCGGCGGCGCCCCGAGCGCGGCGCCGGCCGGAGCTCCCGCGAGCCTGGACGGCGGTTCAAGCTGGCTGAAACTCTTCCAGGGCCGCTTCGGCCCGCAGATCGGCTGGCTCTACCCGTTCGCCTTCCTCGCTCTGGCGTTCGGCCTGTGGTCGCGCCGCCGTGCCGGGCGCACCGACCGGCTGCTCGGCGGCTTCGTGATGTGGGGCAGCTGGCTGCTGGTCGTCGGCCTGGTCTTCAGCAAGATGAGTTCGATCCCGCACACCGCCTACATGGCCACCCTGGCCCCCGCCTTGGCGGCCCTGGCCGGCGCCGGCGGCGTGCTGATGTGGGACGCCTACCGCAAGAACGAGCGCGGCGCCTGGCTGCTGCCCGTCGCCGTGGCCGCCGAGGCCGGCTGGGCCTGGTACCTCGGCCACTTCACCCCCGGCTTCCTGCCCTGGCTGAAGTGGCTGGTCCTGGCCGCCACCGTGCTCGGCGTCGCGGCCATGGTGTGGGGCCGGCTCAGCCGCCGCTCGCCCTCCCGCCTGCTGCTGGTCGGCCTGCTCACCGGCCTGGCGGGTGCCGCCGTGACGCCGGTCGCCTGGTCGGCCTCGGTGCTCGACCCGAAGTACGCGGGCAGCTCCTTCGATGCCCTCGCCGGGCCCTCCGACGGCGGGCTCGGCGCGATGCTGACCAAGATGATCGCCGCGGGCGGACCGGGCGGCGCCCCCGCCCCGGCGGGCTTCGGCGGGCCCGGCGGCGACATCAGCAGCAGCCTCTCCGGCGACCAGCGCAAGCTGTACGACTACGTCAAGGCCCGCCAGGACGGCGCGAAGTACGTCCTCGCCGTCGACAACTGGATGTCGGCCTCGCCCTACGTCCTGGCCACCGGCGACACCGTGCTGCCGATGGGCGGGTTCAGCGGCACGGTGCCCGCGCCGTCGGCCGGCAGCTTCGACTCCCTGGTGCGCGGCGGCGCCGTCCGGTTCGTCCTGGTCCAGGGCGCCGGCGGAATAAGCTCCTTCTTCGGCGGAAACAGCAGCGGCACGGCGGTCGGCCGGATCGACGGCTGGGTGGCGCAGAACTGCGCCGAGGTCCCCGACACCGCCTTCGGGGTGGCCGAGCAGAGGCCGGCCGGGCTCTTCGGTGACGCCACCGGCGTCGGCGGCACCCTCTACAACTGCACGCGGCCGTCCGCCTGAGTCACGGAGGCGGACAGCAGGGCGCCCCGCACCAGAAGGTGCGGGGCGCCCGAGTGCGCCGCAGCGCCGGGGGTCAGGCCGGGCGGATGTGCTCCGCCTGCGGGCCCTTCTGGCCCTGGGTCACGTCGAAGGTGACCTTCTGGCCCTCCTGGAGCTCACGGAAGCCCTGGGCGTCGATGTTCGAGTAGTGGGCGAACACGTCAGGACCGCCACCCTCCTGCTCGATGAAGCCGAAGCCCTTTTCCGCGTTGAACCACTTCACGGTACCGGTGGCCATGTTGTTCTCCTTCTCAACGGACGTCGGTCAGGCCTCGCGAGGTGCGAGGGCCTGGAGGTAATCGCCTAGGTCCGGAGAAGCGCTGCTGGACAGCAAAACCGCCCGCGGCATGTCACCGCGGGCGAGAACTTCGGAACCACGACTGCTTAATTCAAACGTTACACCTTAACCACCCCGGCGCCACCGTTCCGTCCAAAGACGCGCCGGATTCCGTCATCCCGCCCGCCCGACAGCGTCGCCGAACCGCCCGTCCGACCCGGCCCGCACCGGTCGGCCGGGGGCCGGGACAGGCCGGGGGGGAGTCCGTGCTCGGGGGTTCGAGGGGCTGGGATTGAATGCGGGCATGATGCACGAGATCCCGATGACCGGACACCTGCTGGCCGCGTTCGCGCTGACCTACACCATCGGCTTCGAGCGCAACCTGCGCGGAGCCGCTGCCGGGGACCGGACGTTCTCGCTGATCGGGGTGGGTGCCGCGCTGGTGGCCGTGCTGGCGCAGAACGGTGCGCCCAATGCGCTGACCGGGGTGATCACCGGTGTCGGCTTCATCGGCGGCGGCCTGACGTTCCGGGAGAGCCGGGCGAACGGGGAGGTGGTGCGCGGCATCACCACGGCCGCCACCATCTTCGCCGCGGCGGCGATCGGCGCGGCGGCCGGGGAGGGGCTGCTGCTGTTCGCCTGCACCGGGACGCTCCTGACGTTGCTTTCGCTGGAGATCCGGCACATCCCCGGGCTGCGCTTGCTGGACGGCCGGCGGTGGGCGCGTCCCTACGCCGAGGACGAGGACCTGGACGACGACTGCTCCCCCGCCGCGCTCGACCCCGCCGACGAGCAGCTGCTGGACGAGGCGGCCCGCACCGAGGCCTCACGGGCCGAGGCGGCCCGCACCGAGGGCCGCGCGGTCGCCGCCGCCCGTCCGTGAGCCGTCAGCCCTCCTGCTCCCCCGCCTGGCCCCGCAGGCCGGCCCACCAGGTCAGTGCGAGGCAGAGCGCGTAGTAGCTCAGGGACGCCAGGTACGCCGCGTAGCCCCGGTCGCCGTCGAACACCTCGATCGCCCGCCACCCGGTCGGCCGACTCACCTGACGTGGCGTCAACTCGGCTCCCCGACCCCGGCGAGGTGCGGCGGCGTGCTGTGCACCGGGTGCTTGCGGACGAAGGCGGTGCGCAGCGCATGGTACGGCTCGTCCAGATCGAAGAAAGTGCGACGCATCAGCGCCAACTCCTCCTCCCGGTAGGCGTCGAGCGGCTTGATCGCCTCGTCGCGCTCACGGCCGAGCTTCTTCGCGGCGATCCGCTCCTGCAACCCGGGCCCCGCCGCGAGCAGCGCCGCGAACCGGGCGACCTCGCGCCCGAACTCCCCCGGGGTCGCCGGGATCACCCGGTCCACCAGGCCGAGTTGCTGCGCGCTCGCCGCGCTCACCGGCAGCGCGCGCCGGGTGAGGCGATCGGCCGCTGCCGCGCCGACCCGGCTCGGCAGCGTGTAGGTCCAGTACTCCGAGCCGTGCAGGCCCATCAGGCGGTAGTGCGGATTGAGCACCACGCCCTCGCGGCACCAGACCTCGTCCGCCGCCAGGGCCAGCATCGCACCGCCCGCCGCCGCGTTGCCGCCGACCGCGGCCACCACCAACCGGTCGGTGGTGGTGATGAGTTCGGCCACCAGGTCGTCGATCGCGTTGATGTTCGCCCAGGACTCCGCGGCCGGATCGGCCGCCGCCTCGATCACGTTGAGATGGATGCCGTTGGAGAAGAAGTCCCGGCCGCCGCCCAGTACCAGGACCGAGGTGGGTCGGGCGAGGGCGTGCCGGTAGGCCGCCAGCAGCCGCCGGCACTGTTCGGTGCTCATCGCACCGCCGGGGAAGGAGAACCGCAGGAACCCGACCGGCCCGTCCTCGTGGTAGTCGATGTCCGTCCAACTACCCTTCCCCTGGGGCGAGTCCGGCACCCCCGACCGACGCTGCGCAGCGGACGGCGAAAAGAGCGAGGGCAGTGGGGGCAGCTCCGGCAGCACGGGGAGCCGGTCGCCGAGCGCCAGCGTCGCGGGCAGCTTGAAGGTCGCCGGACCGCCGGGCCGTCGGCGCGGGCGCAGTTGGGGGATCCAGACCGCGCCGTCCACCGTCGCCCGGCACAGCGCGCCCGCCCGGGTTGCCAGCAACTCGCCTGGCTTGCCGCGCAGTTCACGCTCCGGATGACCGCCGTGCAGATACCACTCGGCACCCAGCAGCTCGTCCAGCACGCCGGGCTGGGAGTCGGCGGCGCGCAGCTTGCGCAGCACGGTCGCCGTCGGATCGCCCGCCCAGTCGATCCGCCGCAGCCGCTGATCCAGGTAGGGCCGGGTGTGGTCGGGGACGGCCCAGCCGGGACCGCGCTGGGGCCGCGGGAGGTACGTCCCCGAGGCGAAGCGCCGCACGGCGAGCAGCACCGCGCGCAGCGCCGCGTCCGCGATCTCGCCCCGGTACAGGTCGCTCTTGCCCACCGGCGGCAGCTCGCACTCGGCGTGCGCCCAGACGTCGCCGGCATCCATCAGCTCGTCCGCCTGGAGCACGGTCACCCCCCAGCGCTCGGCGCCCTCGTGGATCGCCCAGTCCAGCGCGGACGGCCCCCGGTCACCGAGCGGCCCGGGGTGCACGATCAGGCAGGTGTGCGCGGTCCAGACGTCCCGCGGAACGGCGGTCTTGAGCATCGGGGCCACGATCAGCTCGGGCCGGTACTCCCGCACGGCCTCGCGCAGCGGGTCGTCGCCCACCATCAGATGGACGGCCGGACGGTGCCCGCGATCGCGCAGTTCGACGAAGACCCGCTGGGTGAGGCTGTTGAACGCGCTCGCGACGAGCAGGATCCGCATGATGGCCTCCGAGCCCACCGGGCCCGGTTCGAGGGAGGTGGCCCGGCCAGCTGCGAGCTTCCCGCACCACGGCACGGCCCCCGCCGCAAACCCGCCGGAACGTCACCCGACCGGCCGACGCCACCCGGGCCCGCCACCGCACCGGTCGCCCACCGGTCACGCGGCGGGCGTCGAGCGCCGGGCCACCTCCAGCAGGTGCAGCGCGGCCTGCGGCAACTCGCTGCCGCTGGCCCAGATCGCCCGCAGGCTCCGGGCGAGCGGCAGGTCCTCGGCGACGGCGATCTCCACCAGCCGTCCCGCCGCGAGGTCCTCGGCCACCGCGAGCTCGGACAGGACGGCCGGCGCCGCCCCCTGGGCGGCGGCGCTGCGCAGCGGCGCGGTGGAGCCGAGTTCGAGCAGCGGGACGGACGGACCGTCCCAGGGACGCAACGCCCGCTCCAGGGTCTCGCGAGTGCCGGAACCGGTCTCGCGCAGCAGCAGCGGCGTCTCCGCGAGCTCGGCGCCGGTCAGCGGCTCGCTCCGGCGGGCCCACGGGTGACCGGGGGCGACGACGACGACCAGGCGGTCGCGACCCACCAGCGCGGACCGGAAGTCCCGGGGGACGAAGGGACCCTCGGTGAAGCCGAGGTCGGCCTCGGAGCGCCGCAGCGCCTCGATCACCTGGTGGCTGTTGGTCACCCGCAGGCCCACGTGGGTGGCGGGGTGCAGCTGGCGCAGGGTGACCAGCCAGCCGGGCAGCAGGTACTCCGCCAGGGTGAGGCTGGCGGCCACCCGGAGGTTGCCCTGCTGCTGCGCGCGAAGCGCCGCCAGGCCCTCGGTCAGTGCCTGGGCCTGGCTCAGCACACCGCGGGCCCAGTCGGTGACCACCAGTCCGGCGGGGGTGAGCCGGGAGCCAGCGGTCGAGCGCTCCAGCAGCTGCAGACCCAGGCGGCGCTCCAGGGTGGTCATCCGCGAGCTGGCGGTGGGCTGGCTGATCGACAGCTTCGCCGCCGCCTGGCCGATGCTCCCACTCTCCGCGACCGCCACCAGCAGTTCGAGGGAGTGGAGGTCGAACGGCCGCCGGGCCGAGGTGGACGGCTCGGCGGCACTTGCGCCGGGGGGATGCGCGGGGTCGATGGGGGAAGCTGCCATAGGAAAACCCTATGGCATGGGAAGAAACTGCCTGCTACCGGCGGTGCGCGGCCCGCAGCAGGGTGACGGTATGACGATCCTCCCGCCACCGTCGCGGCCCGACAGCCGCCCGATCAGCCCCGCGCGCCCACCCGCCGCCGAGCGCCCTGCCCCGGCCCCGGCCGCCGCACGCGGATCGGCCGCCGCCCCCGGGCAGGCCGCGGCGGCGGCCCGGTGGGTCCGCACGACCGGCCCCGGGCTGGGCGCGGTGGCGGTCGCGGTCACGGTGGCCTGGGCGGTGAACCTGGCGCTGCCGGCGATGTCCTCGCTCACCGCGGCGGTCGCGCTGGGCGTGCTGGCCGGCAACCTGCGCATGCTGCCGCCCCGCACCCGCCCCGGGTTGACCTTCGCGGGCAAGCGGCTGATGCGGGTCGCCATCGCACTGCTGGGCCTCAAGCTCGCCCTCGGCGACGTCCTCGCCCTGGGCTGGCAGACGCTGGCCGTGGTGGTGGTCGTGGTGGCGGCCACCTTCTTCGGCACCCAGTGGCTCGGCCGGCGCCTGGGCCTGCCGGGCGACCAGCCGCTGCTGATCGCCACCGGGTTCTCGATCTGCGGCGCCTCCGCCGTCGCGGCGATGAACGGGGTCACCGACAGCGAGGAGGAGGACGTGGTCACGGCGGTCGCCATGGTCACGCTCTGCGGCTCGCTCGCCATCGCGCTGCTCCCGCTGCTGCACCACCCGCTGGGCCTGAGCGACCTCCAGTTCGGCCGCTGGACCGGCGCCAGCGTCCACGACGTGGGCCAGGTGGTGGCCGTCGCCCAGACCGCCGGGCCGACCGCGCTGGCGCAGGCCGTGGTGGTCAAACTCATGCGGGTGGCCCTGCTCGCCCCGATCGTGACCGGCGTCGCGATCGCCCGCCGCCGCGCCCGGGCCGCCTCCCCCGCTTCGGCCGCTTCGGCGCAGACAGCGCAGATGGCGCAGACGGCGGGCACGAAGGCCAAGCGGCCACCGCTGGTGCCGCTGTTCATCGTGGGCTTCCTCGCCTTCGTGCTGCTGCGCACCACGGGCGCAGTGCCGCTCCCGGTCGTCAACACCACCGAGCAGGTCGACGAACTCCTGATGGCCGCCGCACTCTTCGCACTCGGCAGCACGGTGAACATCCGCGGCCTGCTGCGCACCGGACGGCGGGCGGTGCTGGTGGCGGGGGCTTCCTGGCTGCTCATCGCACTCATCGCGTACGCCGGGGTGCTGCTGACCACCTGACGCCCACCGGCCGATCGCCTGCCCGCCCACGGCGGTCGCCGCCCGCCCGGCCAGGCGATCGCCGCCCCGAGCCGGCCCGAAGCCGCCGATCCGCTCGTCACGGCCGTTCCGCCCGTCACAGCCGTGCCGTCCGGCGCACCCTGACGGTGCGCCAGCGCATCGGCGGTGGCGTCGTACCACGAAATCCAGTGGCGCGGCGCCGCCGCCGGGTGCAGGGTGTTGGGTCATGCAGATTCGCGAGATCGATCCAGCCCGGCGGCCCGCTGACCTGGCCGCGATCCTGCCCGCCGCCCGCGCCGTCCTCGGTGAGCAGCTGGGCGACTTCCCGGCGCTTCCGGCGAGCCTGTTGCAGCTGTGGTGCCTGCCCGACTGGGCGGGGCGGAGCACCGTCTTCGCCGCCTTCGACTCCCCCGAGGCGACCGTCGCCGACGGCCTGTCCATCACGGAGTGGGACACCGACACCAACCCGGAGCTGCTCAGCACCTGTGTGTGGGTCGCCCCGCACGCGCGGCGCCGCGGCGTCGGCTCCGCGCTCTTCGAACGGGTGCTGCAGCTGAGCACCGAACTCGGGCGCCCGCGGGTGGTCACCAACGCCGCCGCCACCGTGCCCGTCGACACGCTGCTCACCGCCCGCGGCGGGCGGCTGGTGGAGACGGTGACCCGGTCGGTGCTGGACCTGCGCGCCGTCGACCGCGCCGCGTTCGAGCTGACCGCCCGCGCCACACCGAAGAACTCCCGCTACCAGCTGGTGCGGTGGACCGACCGCTGCCCCGAGGAGCTGCTCGACGCGTTCTGCACCGCGATGGACACCATGTCCGACGCACCGCAGGGCGACATGGTCTACGAGCACGCGCTGAACGACCGCGCGCGACTGCGCGGCCGTGAGGAGATCAGCATCCGGTCCGGCGTGCGGCGCAAGGTGCTGGCCGCCGTCGCGCCGAGCGGCGAGATCGGCGGCTTCACCATGTTCATCAGCCCCCCGGACGGTCCCGAGAGCCTCGACATCTGGGACACCGGCGTGCCCCGCGACCACCGCGGGCTGGGCCTCGGCCTGCGGCTCAAGGCCGCGCAGACGCTCTGGATGCTGGACGAGTTCCCCGCCGCCAGGGCGGTGCAGACCTTCAACAACTCCGACAACCACCACATGCTCGCGGTCAACCGGGCCCTCGGCTACCGGGCGGCCGAGCAGTGGTCCTGGTTCGAGTTCGACAACTCCGCCCGGCGGGCGTAGACCTCGATCTCGATCTTCATCCGGGGATCGGCCAGGCCGCAGACCATCATGGTCGCGGCCGGCCGGACCTCGCCGAAGCAGCGGCGCAGGGCGGGCCAGCACGGCTCGAAGTCCTCGCGCCGGGGCAGCAGGTACCGGACCCGCACCACGTCGGCGAACGAGCAGTCCGCCTCCGCCAGCGCCTGCCCGATGTTGCGCAGGCACTGCTCCGCCTGTTCCACCACGTCCTCGGAGATGGTCATCGCCGCGTAGTCGAATCCCGTGGTGCCCGACACGTGCACCCAGTCGCCGTCGACCACCGCCCGGGCGTAGCCGATCTGTTCCTCGAAGGTGGAGCCGCTGAGAATCGCTCGTCGTTCCGTCATGCCGCGAAAGCTAGGCAAGCGGCGGTGATATGTCCAATAGCGCGCGATGCATCGTGTGATATCTCCAGAGGTATGGAAGACTCCGCCGACCACGGCACCGACCATCGCCCCGAACTGGCCCTCCCGCAGGTGCACGCCTTCGTGCTGCTCGCCGAGGAACTCCACTTCGGGCGCACGGCGGAGCGGCTGGGCATCGCACAGCCACCGCTGAGCCAGCAGATCCGCCGGCTGGAGGCCAAGGTCGGGCACCCGCTGTTCACCCGCGGGCCCGGCCGGATCGCCCTCACCCCCTCGGGACACGAGCTGCTGCCGGCCGCCCGGCGCGCGCTCGACGAACTGGCCACCGGGCTGGCGGCGGCCCGCCGCACCGGTGACGGCGAGCAGGGCCGGCTGCGGATCGGCTTCTCCGCCTCGCTCGCGCTGACGCTCCTGCCCGGTCTGCTGCGCACCCATCGGGACCGGTACCCGGGCGTGGACCTGGAGATCCGCGAGATGACCACCGCTCCCCAGGTCACGGCCCTGCGCGAGCAGTTGCTCGACGTCGGCCTGCTGCGCGAGCCACCGCGGGAGCCGTGGCTGGCCAGCGAGACGCTGCTGAGCGAGGAGTTCGTCGCCGTGCTGCCGGCGACCCATCGGCTGACGGCCCGCCGCGTCGTGCCCGTGGCGGCGCTGGCGGACGAGCCGTTCGTGCTGCTGCCGCGCGAGGCCGGACCCACGGTGCACGACCGGATCCTGCGCCTGTGCCGCGCGAGCGGGTTCGAGCCCCGGCTCGGCCAGCAGGCAGTGGAGTGGCAGACGGTCAGCGCACTGGTCGGCGCGGGGCTCGGGGTCTCGCTCGCCCCCGCGAGCATCCGCCGGATCCGCCTCAAGGGGGTCGCCTACCGCCGGATCGACCCGAGCGGCGAGCGCACCACGGTGGCGATGGCCTGGCGCGCCGGGGAGCAGAGCCCGCTGGTCGCACGGTTCCTGGAGTCGGCGCGGCGCGGCGTCCTCGGCGAGGAGTGACCCGTGTGGCATAAGTCGGGTGAGTGGGGCGGCAGTCGTGCTGCTCACCCGTCCGGCCCAGCGTTGGGCCGGTTCGGTCACCATCACGAGTGAACGGCTGACACGAACGAGTGGGACCGGTTGATCCAGCGTGCGGGCCTCGCCCGTTCCCGATTCACTTGCCCCCCGTGACCAGAATCCTCATCAACCAGGTGCCGGCTGGCGCGAGTTGCGTGTCCAGCTGGCTTCCGCCCCACCTTCCGCAGCAGCCGGTCCGGCCTGACGAAACGTCACAGCTCTTAGCCATGACCCCGCTGGCCACCAGAACGGCACTGACCACCCTGGCCGCGCGAGCCGCCGCACGGGCTGCCGTGGCCGCAGCGGTGGCTGCGGCCGAGTCCCAGCGGGAGAGTCCCAGCGGCAGAGCGGCGGCTGATCACCGACCGATCTGCGGCTGATCGGTCGGTGCTCGGTCGGTGCTCGGCCGACTGGACCCCCGGGGCGGCAACCGCTCCGGGGCTCCGGCGTGCCGCAGCGTCAACGAGCCTTCAGCGCAACGGGTTCGGGCCCCGCGGCGGCCGGCCCGGCCGGCTTGCCGCGCAGCGGGACTTCCTTGACCAGCAGCGCGGCCACCAGGGCGACGGCGCAGAACGCGGCGGCGAGCATGAAGACCCGCTGGGTGCCGGTGGCGACCGCGTGCAGGTAGGCGGCCCTGGCGGCGGCCGGCAGCTGGGCCAGAGTGCCGCTGCCGGGGTTCGCACCCGCCGCGCCTTCGGCGGCGCCGGTGACCCCGGCGGTGGCGTGGGTGAACAGCGCACCGAAGAGCGCCACGCCGAGCGAGCCGCCGACGGTGCGGAAGAGCTGGGTGGCCGCCGAGACCACGCCCAGGTCACGCGGCTCGACGCTGTTCTGCGCGATGGTCGTGGTCATCTGCATCAGGAAGCCGAGACCGATGCCGGCCAGCGCCAGGTAGAGGCCGGTGACAGCGCGCGGGGTGGCGGTGCCCATGGTGGCGAGCAGCGCGGTGCTCAGGGCCAGGAAGCCCGCACCGAGGATGGGGAAGATCCGGTACCGGCCGGTGCGGGACATCACCTTGCCGGCGACATTGGAGACCAGCGCGATCGGAACCATCATCGGCAACAGCAGCAGGCCCGAGTTGGTGGCCGAGGCCCCCTGCACGCTCTGCTGGAACAACGGCAGGTAGAGCGTGGCGCCGAACATCACCGCGCCGGCCGCGAAGACCATCACGCAGACCAGCCTGACGTTGCGGTCCGCGAAGATCCGCAGCGGCAGCACCGGCTCGGCCGCCCGCCGCTGTCGGCCGACGAAGAGCACCAAGCCCAGCACGCCCACGGCACCGAGCGACAGGATCTGCCAGGAACCCCAGGCGTAGGTGGTACCGGCCCAGCTCGCGGCCAGCACGATCGAGCCGATGGTGGCGGTCAGCAGGACGATGCCGGGCCAGTCGATCCGTGCCTTGGCGCGTCCGGCGGGCAGCCTCAGCAGCACCGCGCACCAGACGAGGGCGAGCAGGCCGAGCGGAAGGTTGAGGTAGAAGGCCCAGCGCCACCCCAGATGACCGGTGACGAAGCCGCCGAGCAGCGGCCCGCCGACGGTACCGATCGCCATCACGGAGGCAGTCATCCCCTGGTAGCGGCCCCTCTCGCGCGGCGGCACCAGCGCGCCGACCAGCGCGAACGCCGTCGCGCCGATACCGCCGGCACCCAAGCCCTGCACGGCCCGGAAGCTGATCAGCGCGGTCATCGAGGTGGCGGCGCCGGCCAGCACCGAGCCGAGCAGGAAGACCACGATGGCGCTGAGGAAGACCCGCTTGCGGCCGAAGAGGTCGCCGAACTTGCCCCAGACCGGCGTGGAGACGGCTGTGGCCAGCGCATAGGCGGTCACCACCCAGGAGATGTGCGCGAGTCCGCCCAGGTCGCCGACGATCGTCGGCATCGCGGTGCCCACGATGGCGTTGTCGAGCATCGCCAGCAGCATGGCCAGCATGATGCCGAGCATGGTGAGCCGGATGCGCCTGGGGCCGACAGCCGATTCGGCTGCCACGGCCGAGGGGGCGGCCACGGGGGTCGAGCGTGCCGAGGGCGTTGAGGGTGTCGAGGGGGAAACGGGCATGGCTGATCACGCCTCTCACAAGGGTGTTCGAAGGCAGCCGGGGGCACACGCCGGCCCGGCAGCGGCAGAGGAGGTCGACTGCTGGCTCTGGTGCCGCCGCGCCGACCCCCTCAGAAGACCACACCGATTCGGAAAGTGCAACGAGTCAACTTTCTAAACCAGGCAACCAAAGGGGGTAGAGTGACACCATGACCGACACGACCACGGGCACCCTGGGCCGCCGGGAGCGCAAGAAGGCCGCCACCCGCCAGGCGCTGGCCGACGCGGCCCTGCGACTCTTCCTCGAACGCGGCTACGACCAGGTAAGCGTGCGGGAGATCGCGGACGCCGCCGACGTCTCCACCACCACCCTCTTCGCGCACTTCCCCGGCAAGGAGGCGCTGGTCTTCGACCAGGACTCCGAGATCGAGGACGCGCTGGTCGCGGCCGTCCGCGACCGGGCCCCCGGCCAGTCGATCCCGGCCGCCCTCCGCGACCGACTACTGGAGCACGAGGGCCCCAGCGAGGCGGATCCCGCCCAGGCCGCCTTCCTGCAGCTGGTGCGCAGCACCCCTGCGCTGGACGAGTACAGCCGCCGGATGTGGCTGCGCCACGAGCAGGCCCTGGCCCACGCGATCGCCGAGGCGGTCGGCGCCCCCGAGGACGACCTGCCCAGCGCCGCCCTGGCCCGCTTCGCCCTGCAGAGCAGGAACCTCGCCGACGGCCCGGACGGGCGCCGGGCCGGCATCGAGTGCGCCTTCGAGCTGCTGGAGCACGGCTGGCACGCGACCCACGGCGACAGGTGACGGGTTGCAGTTGACGGACGACGGGTGACCGCTGAGCACTGACCGCCGCCGGCCGGCTAACGGCTAACGGCTGCCAGCCGACACCCGACAGACGCCGACTGACAGCTGACAGATTTCAGAAACTGTCATCCGTTCGCAGATCCCAGGATGCGCGAGAACGCATATGGACTCTGCGCAGTCCCGCTGCACGTCTCGGACCGGGTGCCCTCCACCGCGCACGCCTTGTCCCGGCCGAGCGACCAGAAGGAGAGCAGCCGGATCCCCTGCTCCGCGGCGAACGCTGCCAACCGGCCGGCGTCGCCGGTGGAGAAGACCTCCTTGCCGCCGCCGTTGAGCCCGATCATCGGGGTGTTGCCCTCCATCGCCCAGAGCCGGTCGGCGCTCTTCTCCGGCCAGATCTGGGCGAGTTGGCTGTGCAGACCGGCCGCCGCGGCGGTCGCGGCGGCGCCCATGTCGAGCTCGTCCCCGTAGTTCATCGTCATGATGTTGACCACGTCCACGTCGAGGTGGTGCGCCTGGGCGCTGCGCAGCAGGTCCAGCGCATCGGGCGACAGGCCCCAGGGGTTGACCGGCAGCGTGTACTGCACGGCGAGGTCGTGCCCGGCGGCGGCGTACTCCTGCCGGAGCTCGGCGAGGGCTTCGTTGCGACGGTCGTTGGCCTGCCGGTCGTCCAGCGTGTCGCCCTCGACGTCGAAGTCGATCCGGGTCAGCGCAAAGGTGTCCACCACGCTCCGGTAGGCGGCCTTCAACGCGTCCACCGTCGCGCAGTCGGGGGCGAGTTCACGTCCGCCGCCGCCGAACGAGACGATCACGTCGCCGCCCGCGGCCCGCAGCCGTGACACCGCCGCTAGCCAGTCCGGCAGCGCCCCGGCGGACATGCCGTCGTAGACGACATGGCAGCCGCCGTCCCCGATCACGAACCCGAGGGTGAAGTACCGCAGACCGGCTGCCGCTCCGGCCGCCGCGAGGCTGTCGGGCGGATCCCACAGGCCCACGTAGGGCGCGGTGAAGTGGGCGGGGAAGGCCGCGCGGGCGCCTTCCGTCTCGTCGCCGACGGCCCGCGCCGGTGCGGCCGACAGCAGGGCGGCACTCAGCACGAGCAGCGCGGACAGCGCCTCGATACGGACACGACGGGACAACAGGCGCTCCCCTGCAAGGACTTGGTGCACTCGACACCGCTAACGGACGACCCGCACGTCGGCGGAGTTCAGGAACGCCAGCCGGTGGTTGAAACGGATCGGGTAGTAGGTGTCCTTGCCGACCACCAGCGTGCGGTCATTGGGGGCGTCGCCGTTGATGTTCTCGTCGTAGAAGTACTGCCCCGGTTGCGGCGTGCTCTCGGCCGCCAGGTACTCCTGCCCCGCTGCGATGGTCGCGCTGACCGGCACCACCGCGGGTGCCTTGATGGCCGGGTAGGGCGCGTAGGCGGCGGCCTCCGGGTAGGCGCGGCCGTAGACCGGGATCGAGGCGAGTCCCGAGCGCGGCGTCAGCAGCACCGGCCCGGCGGACGCCTCGTCGGAGTCGGTCGCATCGGCCGGCGTGGCCGGCCCGACCAGTGCGGCCCAGTCGGCCAACTCGTCGAAGACCGACGCGTAGGGCGAAAGCTTGGGCGCCGCACGCCGGTTGGTCCGAGCGGCGTGCCCGCCCGGGTTGGCGAACCAGCACTTCTGCCCGTCGTACCAGATCGACGTCCAGTCCCCCTGCTCGTCGGCGACCGCGTAGGTCGCGCCGGTCACCGCCTTGTCGCTCCAGTCGTCGGCCCTGGTCCCGCCGTTGTTGATCAGCGGCGAGTCGGTGCTCGGCCCGGTGCGCAGGTAGACGAAGTTCTCCGGCCGGGCCGCGACGCCCGAGACCGGCGGCTCGTTGGTGCTGTCGAAGGCCGGGGCGATGGTGACCGTGTCACCGGGCTGCGGCGGGGCGTCGGTGCCGGGCGGGATCGGCGCGCCCAGCAGTTCGAGGTAGTGCGCCCAGTCCCAGAAGGTGCCCGGATCCCAGTGCATGCCGGCGATGTCGGCCTGCGTGGGGCCGGGCACGTCGTCATGCCCGATGATGTGCTCGCGGTCGAGCGGGACGCCGAACCGGGCGGCGAGGTAGCGCACCAGCTTCGCGGAGGACTGGTAGAGCTGCTCGGAGTACCAGGTGGGCCGGTCGTCCGGCAGTGCGAAGCCCTCGTGCTCGATCCCGACACTGTGCATGTTGATGGTCTTGTTGCCCGCGTGCCAGGCGATGTCCTTGGTGTGCACCAGCTGCGTGACGTGGCCGTCCGAGGAGCGCACCAGGTAGTGCGCGGTGGCCTGCTCGTTCGGGTTCTGGAAGGACGCGATCGCCCCGGCGTAGTCGCTCTCGGTGTCGTGGATGACGATGTAGCGGATCGCCTGACCGTCGGCGGGCCGGTTGGCCGGGTTGTAGTTCCCGTACGAGGTGGGGTCCTTGGGGTCGGTCAGCGCGTACGCGGCCGGGGTGTAGTCGCAGCCGAGGTCGCTCGGGCACTCGACCTGCTCGGCCGCGTCCCGCGGGGTGGCGGCCGACGGGCGGTCGACCGCAAGGTCCGGGCGCGCGGGCAGGGTGATGCGCTGCCCCTCGGAGGTGGTCCGGGCGGCCCCGGCGCGCACGGTCGCGAAGACCCGGTCGGCGAAGACCCGGCCCGCCGTGGCGTCCTGGCCCGTCAGGCCGCCCTCGCCGTAGCGGGCCACCGCGCCGTACCACCGGCCCGGGTCCGTGCTGTGGGTGCTGCCGCCGCCCGCCTGCTGGTAGCGCGCCAGCAGGGCCGCGCCACCGCGGATGTTCTGCGCGGTGTCGGCGCGCAGTTGCGCTGCCGGGCGGTGGATCAGTGCCGCGGCGGCGTCCAGCGTGTGCAGCGCCGGGGAGTCGGTGACCGGGGGCCGGGCGGGGGCGGCGGGCCGCGCCTGCGGATGGCCGGGCCGGTCCCCGCCGGGCCGGTCCTCGCCGCGCCCGCTCTGCCCCCGCGCCGTGTCGCCCAGCACCGCTCCGACCGGCGCGGTGCCGGCCGCCGCGTTGCCGGTCGCCCGCGCGGCGTTCTCGGCAGCGACGTCGACGTCGGTCAGACCGAAGACGCCGTAGTTGCCCGTGGTGCTCGGCTGTCCCCGGTGCGACTCCCAGCGGCTCTCCTGGTACGCCAGCGCCAGCAGCACGCTCTGCGGCACCCCGAACTCCGTGGCCGCGGCGGCGAACTGCCGGGCCAGCCCGCCCGGCGCGGCCGGGTCGCCCGCATCGCCCGCCGCCCGCGCGGGGCCTGCCAGCCCGGCCCCGCCGGCGGTCGCCACGGCGACCAGCAGCGCCGGCCAGCGCAGGCGGCGCGCGGGGCCGGGCGGCGCGGAGCGGCGGGTGGTCGGCTGGGGCGCGGTGAGCCGCGGGGCGGCGGCCGGTCGTTTGGGCATGCCACGGTTCTAGCGTGCGTGACGGGCGATCACGTGGAGTGACACTCCCGCCGAGCCGGTCGGCGGCTCCACACCACCCCGTCGCGCGCCGAGCGAGTGCGACGGCGCGCGGGCGGCAGGCCGAGGGCGCGTGGCAGCGGCTCAGTCGCGCTTTCTGCGCTCCCGCACCACGCGGCGCAGCGCGAGCAGGACCGGACTGGGGACCAGCGCCCGCAGCTCGGTCAGCCGGGCCCGCTCGGCCCGGCGCCGCGCGCAGCTCAGCGCGGTGCGGATCCCGCACTCCGCGGCCAGCACCACCAGGGCGGCCTGCCACGGCTGGACGTCGTCGATCGGCCCGGCGAGCGCCGCCTCGACCGCGCCGGCCAGCTGCTCCCGCGCCGCCTCGTCGCACAGGAACGGCCGCAGCGCGGGGAAGCGACCCGCGCCGCGGTCCTCGGCGAACCGCACGAAGCCGCCCTCCCGCAGCCGCTCGTCGATCGCCCGGCCGATCGCCGTGGTGCCCGCGGGGCGCTCGATCAGGACGTCCCACCGGGCGGACTGCCGCTGCGCCAGCGCGCTCCCGCACAGGATGCCCTGCAGCTCCGGGGCGAGCCGGGCGGACACCGCGCCGCGCCGCTCAGCCAGGCCGATCCGGTCCACCAGCAGGCCCCGCAGCAGCAGATCGGTCAGCGCCGCCGCGTGCAGGGCGAAGTCCAGGTCGAGATAGCCGGCGGGCCGTCCCGAATCGGGCTGGAAGGCCAGCAGCCGCAGCCGGCCGGCGAGGGTGTCGGGCAGGTTCAAGGCAGTACTCCACTCTGCTCGGGCCGGAGGGTTCGGTCCGTCGAGCGCGGCCGGCCCTGACCGACGGCGTTCGACCCCGCCCCGGCGGCACCGACCCGGCGGCCGGCCAGGCCGGTCCCCCGTCGGCGCCGCACCGAGGCGGGCCCTGTAGGCGGAAACGTGCGCCGGTGGCCGGGAGGTTCGCAGCGCCCCGGGTGGCGGAACCCGTCCCACCGTTTAGCGAAACGTTTGCGTTTCGATAAGGCCCGGAGTACCGTCAGGTGTACGAAACCGTTTCGTTCCACGAGAGGTCCGGCGCCATGGACACCGCAGCCCCGTCGTCATCCGGCCGCCGGAGCAGACTGACCCCCGAGCGTGCGGGCGAGCTGTTCACCGCCGTGCTGGAGCTGGTCAAGGAGTCCGGCTACGAGGCCATGACGATGGACGCCGTGGCCGCCCGGACCCGCAGCAGCAAGGCCACCCTCTACCGCCAGTGGAACGGCAAGCCGCAGTTGGTCGCGGCGGCCCTGCGGCACCACAAGCCCGGCAACACCAACGACATCGACGCCGGCAGCCTGCGCGGCGACCTGCACGAGCTGGCCCGCCGCACCGAGGAGAGCGCGCCCGACACCGAGCTGCTCGCCGCCGTCAGCCACGCCATCCTGCGCAACCCCGAACTCGGCGAGGCGCTGCGCGAGCACATCATCGAACCCGAGCGGGCCTCACTCGCGGCCGTCCTGGACCGCGCCGAGCGGCGCGGCGAGATCCGGCCCGACGCGTCGGCGCGCGAGTTCCTGATGCACATGCTGGTCGGCATCCTGCCCGCCCGCAAGATCGTCGAAGACCGTTTCGTGGATGCCGAGTTCATGATCCGCTACATCGACTCCGTCATCCTGCCGGCCCTCCGGCACAGCTGACGCAGCGTCGCGCCAGCCCTTTCTGACACACCGTCATGTTCAGCCCGCGCACACCTCCGTCCCACACCTCCGTCTTTCCTGGAGCTGCTTCGCCATGTCCCGGACCACCGTCGGCGCACCCGTCGACCTCACGCCCGCCACCCAGGCGCCCGCGCCCAGGCGTTGGTGGATCCTGGCCGTGATCGGCCTCGCCCAGCTGATGGTCGTGCTCGACGCGACCATCGTGAACATCGCCCTGCCCTCGGCCCAGCACGACCTCGGCTTCAGCGACGCCAACCGGCAGTGGATCGTCACCGCCTACTCGCTCGCCTTCGGCAGCCTGCTGCTGCTCGGCGGCCGACTGGCCGACCTCTTCGGTCGCAAGATCGTCTTCCTGATCGGCGTGGCCGGGTTCGCCGCCTCCTCCGCGCTGGCCGGAGCCGCCGGCAACTTCGAGGTGCTGGTCACCGGGCGCGCCCTGCAGGGTCTGTTCGGCGCACTGCTGGCACCCGCCGCGCTCTCGCTGCTCAACACCACCTTCACCGACGCCAAGGAGCGGGCCAAGGCCTTCGGCGTGTACGGCGCGATCGCCGGCGCAGGCGGCGGGCTCGGCCTGCTGCTGGGCGGCCTGCTCACCGAGCACCTGAGCTGGCGCTGGACGCTCTACGTCAACCTGGTCTTCGCCGCCATCGCCTTCGCCGGCGGCCTGATCCTGCTGCGCCGCGGCGCCCCCGCGCACCGCCCCAAGCTCGACCTGCCCGGCACCCTGCTGGTCTCGGGCGGCCTGTTCGCGCTGGTCTACGGCTTCTCCAACGCCGAGAGCCACCACTGGTCCTCGCCGCAGACCTGGGGCTTCCTGCTCGCCGGCGGCCTGCTGCTGGCCGTCTTCACCTGGTGGCAGACCCGCGCCGCGCACCCGCTGCTGCCGCTGCGCGTGCTGCTCGACCGCAACCGCGGCGCCTCGTTCCTCGCCGTGGCGATCTCCGGCGCGGGCATGTTCGGCGTCTTCCTCTTCCTGACCTACTACCTGCAGGCCAGCCTGCACTACTCCCCCGTCAGCACCGGCCTCGCCTTCCTGCCGATGATCGGCGCGCTGATGGTCAGCGCACAGCTGTCCACCAGCCTGCTGATCCCGCGCCTGGGCCCCAAGCCCGTCGTGCCGCTCGGCATGGGCATGGCCGCCGCCGGCATGGCCTGGCTGACCGGACTGGGCCTGGGCAGCAGCTACCCCGCGCACATCCTGCCGCCGCTGCTGGTCGCCGGCTTCGGCCTGGGCCTGGTGATGCCGCCGGCGATGAGCCTGGCCACCGACCGGATCTCCGCCGAGGACGCCGGGGTCGCCTCTGCCGCCGTCAACACCATGCAGCAGATCGGCGGTTCGATCGGCACCGCTCTGCTCAACACGCTGGCCGCCAGCGCCGCCACCAACTACCTGGCCGGCAAGCAGCCCTCCCCGGCCAACGCGGCCCAGGCCGCGCTGCACAGCTACGCCACCGCCTACTGGTGGTCGGCCGGCTTCTTCGCCGCCGGCCTGGTGCTCACCGCGCTGCTCTACCGCCGCGGCCGTACCCAGCAGGACCCGAACGCGCCGAAGGCCGTGCACATGTAGTGCCGGCTCGAGGTGTGCCGCCGGGGCGGGGATCGTGTGGGCGATCCCCGCCCCGGTTCCGTCCCACCCGCGCACGTACCGGGCAGGCCGGGCCGATCAGGCGCCCAGGCACTCCCGGACCGCGGTGACCAGGCGGTTGGCGCGCGCATCGCCGTGGCCGATCATCCGGTTGGCGACGTAGCCGAAGCCCACCCCGAACTCGTCGTCCCCGAAGGCGAACTGGCCGCCCATGCCGTCGTTGCCGAAGCTGCGCGCACCGAGCATCGGACGGAACCGCGGGCCGTCGAGCAGGAAGCCCGAGCCCCAGCGGACGCCGACGTCCGGGAAGCCTGACCAGGAGGCCCCCGCCGACAGCTCCCGCACCGCCTCCGTGACGGTCTGCTCGCTGAGCAGCCGCGCCGAGCCGTCGATCCCGGTGGCCGCCGCGGCGTACAGCCCGGCCAGGCCGCTCGCCGAGGAGACCGCGCCGGCACCCGGGAACTCGGCGCGCAGCAGCGCCGGGTCGTTGAAGCCATGCGGCTCCTCGAGGCCGGGCACGGCGAGCGCGCCGTTCATCGTCACCATCCGCATGATCAGCGACTCGGGGTCCGGCATCGCCGGGCGCCCTTCGGCCTCCACCAGGCGGGCCAGCCGCGCGAGTTCCTCCTGCGGCAGGCCAATCCAGGTGCGCAGGCCCAGATCGTCGGCGACGGCCTTGCGGAACCACGCGCCCGGGGTGAGCCCGGTGATCCGGCGGATCACCTCGCCGAGCAGGAAGCCGAAGACGTGCCCGTGGTACTCGTAGGCCGTACCGGGCTCCCAGAGCGGCTGCTGCTCCTCGATCGCACGGACCACCGGCGTCCAGCGGACGACCTCCTCGAAGCTCAGCTTCTGGTCCAGGACCGGCAGGCCGGCCCGGTGGCCGAGCACCATCCGCGCGGTGATCGCCTCCTTGCCGTGCCGCGCGAACTCCGGCCAGTAGCGGGCGATCGGGGCATCCAGGTCCAACTGCCCGTCCTGCGCGAGCAGGTGGGCGCAGAGGCTGACGACGCCCTTGGCGCAGGAGAAGACCGGGACCACGGTGTCCTGCTCCCAGGCCCGGCCGCTGCGCTGGTCCGCGACACCGCCCCACAGCTCCACCACCTTGCGGCCGCCCACGAACACCGTGACGGCTGCGCCGAGTTCACCGAACTCGGCGAAGTTCTCGGCGAAGACGTCCGCGACCGCGGCGAATCGCTGGTCGGCCCACCCGCTGTGCTCCACTGGTTCCCTGCTCTCACATTTCGAGTCTTCGGCGCCCCCTCGGCGCATACGACCTGGTCACCATAGGTGCCCCGGCCGGTCGGGCTCCACCGGATTTCCGCCCCGCGGACCACCGCCCTGCCACCCGGGACCCGCTGCTAGGGTGACTGCCGTTCACCGGGCCACAGCGCGTGCCAGTGTGGCTGCGGCCCTCCAGCTGTGACGCTTCGTCAGTTCGGGGGAGAACGACATGCCAAACGAGGTACGAGCGCGGCGCAACCGACCGGGCCGGGTCTCGCGGGTCGCGCTGGGCGCGGCCGTCGCGCTGGCGGCGACGGTGTCCGTGGCCGGTTTCGCGCCCGCCTCGGCAGCCGACCGCGGCGCGGTGACGCTGCCCGCCGGCGGCATCCTGACCGCACCGACCCGGATCGCCCACACCGCGGCCGGGGACGTCGGCTACCGCGAGGTCGGCACCGGCAGCCCGATCCTGCTGGTCGCCGGCCACAACGCGACCATGGACACCTGGTCGCCCGCCTTCGTGGACGCACTGGCCGCCCACCACCGGGTCGTCGTCTTCGACAACGCGGGGGTCGGCGCCACCGCCCCGGTCTCCCCGCCGACCAGCATCTCGGCGATGGCCGACCAGACCGGCGCCCTGATCAGCACCCTCCGGCTGCACCGCCCGACGGTGCTCGGCTGGTCGATGGGCGGCATGATCGCCCAAGCGCTCGCCGTGCGCCACCCCGCCCAGGTTGGCCGGCTCGTGCTGGCCGCCACCCAGGCCGGCACCGGGGCCTCGCTGCCCATCCCCCCGGCAGCCGCGGCCGCGGCGGACAGCCCCGACCCGGCCGTGGTGCTCTCGGTGCTCTTCCCGCCGGACCAGCTCGCCGCGGCCCGGGCCTACGGCGCCGGCCTCCTGCAGTACCCCAACCGCTACGCGGTCTCCGCCCCCACCAGGGCCGCCCAGGACACGGCCATCGCCCAGTGGATGGCCGGCCAGGACCGGGCAGGCCGCGACCTGCACCGGATCCACGTGCCCACCCTGGTCGCCGACGGCACCCTGGACGCCCTCGACCCCACCGCCAACAGCCACCTGCTGCACGACGGCCTGCGCGACGCCGAGTTGCTCCTCTACCCGGACGCGGGCCACGCCTTCCTCTTCCAGGACACGGCCGCCTTCGTCCCCGCCGTCGAGGCGTTCCTCCACCACGGTCGCTAGGGCCGCGTCAGGCCGTTGAAAGCAGTGCCGCCGATCGACACGTCATCCACCCGGAGGATTGCCATGATCGAGTCGCTGCCCGCGGGCGCAGTCGTCCGCGCCTCGCGCGCCACGTTCGACCCGAGCCGTTTCGCCGAGGTCGACGCCCTGTCGACGAAGCAGACGGAGTACCTGGCCCCGGCCGTCGAGCAGTTGCCCGGGCTCATCCGCTTCTCCGCGGGCGTCTCGCCGGACGGCTCGATGCTGCAGGTCAGTGTCTGGGACTCCGAGGAGCATTCGGCGCAGCTGAATCACCTCCGGGAGATGGTCCTCGTCGCGCGCGGGGAGATGGAGACGGTCGGCGTGACGGTCAGTCCGATCGTCACCTACCCCGTCAGCTGGACCATCTGACCTGATCCGGCGCGGACGGTCGGCGGACCTGTCGGCCTGAGCGCGGCTCTCGGCCTGGGACTCGGGGTCGCATCGCACGGGAGCCGTCATCGCCGAGCCCGGCAACGCCTTTCGCCGCCTGGCGCGAACAGATCCGGCCCCCGGCGAAGCCGCAGGGGGCCGAAGCACGTTCTGCAAAGCGATGGGGCCGGTCAAACCGACATACTGTCGGTTTGACCGGCCCCATCGGGTCGGTTGACCCTGGTGCGCGAGGGGGGAGTTGAACCCCCACGCCCTTGCGGGCACTGGAACCTGAATCCAGCGCGTCTGCCTATTCCGCCACCCGCGCTCGGTGTTGATGTAGATACTAGCGGATCTTTCGACCACTCCGCACACCCCGCACCCGCCCCCACCACGGGCGCAGCCGGCCGGGACTGGCAGCATGGGCGGATGGCGACGAACACCACGGTGCACCGGCTCGACCTCGGCTACTTCGTCCGGCCTGCGGCGGAGGCCGGCGGGCCGCAGCCGCGGGTCGAACCGGTGCTGGGCCATCTGCTGCGGCACGAGCGGGGGCTGATCCTGTTCGACACCGGGATCGGCGGTGGCGATCCGGAGACCGAGGCGTACTACCGGCCCCGGCGGCGGGCGCTGCCGGCGGCGCTGGCCGCGGTGGGGGCCACCGTCGAGGACATCGACCTCGTGGTCAACTGCCATCTGCACTTCGACCACTGCGGCGGCAACCCGCTGCTGCGCGGCAAGCCGGTCCTGGTCCAGCAGGTGGAGCTGGCCACGGCCCGCCGCGGCGACTACACCATCGACGCACTGGTGGACTTTCCCGGCGCCCGGTACGAGGAGCTCACCGGCGAGGCCGAGATCTGGCCCGGGGTGCGGGTCGTCCCGACGCCCGGACACACCGAGGGGCACCAGAGCCTGGTGGTCCGGCAGGGCGAGGGCTCGGTGGTGCTGGCGGGCCAGGCGTACGACTTCGCCTCGCAGTTCGCCTCGGACGAGCTGGCCCGCCGGGCCCGGCTCGACGCCGTGGCGGAGCCGCTGCCCGACTACCGCGCCTGGCTGGACCGGCTCGCCGACTTCGCCCCGGAGCGGGTGCTGTTCGCCCACGACTGCTCGGTCTGGGAACCGCCGCACGGCAGCTGGTAGACCGGCCCCGGCGACGCCCGGGGCGTCCGACACGCGATGGCATGGTGCCGGCCTCTGTCGGTCCCGGCGGTGGATTGGGGAGGATGGACCCGCACACCCCTGTTGCGGTGTCCCGCACTTCGCGCTCGTCCCGGCGCTGTGCCCACGCCGCCGACGTATCGAAAGGCAGCCCGCCATGGCGCTGAAGAGCGTGACCGACACATCCTTCGACCAGGACGTCCTGGCCAGCGACAAGCCGGTCCTGGTCGACTTCTGGGCCGAGTGGTGCGGCCCGTGCCGGCAGATCGCCCCCTCGCTGGAGGCGATCGCGGCCGAGCACGGCGACAAGATCGAGATCGTGAAGCTCAACATCGACCAGAACCCGGTCACCGCCGCCAAGTACGGCATCATGTCGATCCCGACCATGAGCGTCTTCCAGGGCGGCGAGGTGGTCAAGACCATCGTCGGCGCCAAGCCGAGGGCCGCCATCGAGCGCGACCTCTCGGCCTTCCTGGCACTCTGACGCCTCACCAAGTCCCCGACGGGACCGGAGGGCAGCCCTCGGCCTTCGCAAGGGCCGGGCCCCGGAGCGCGAGCGAGCGCTTCGGGGCCCGGCCCTTTCTGATGCCCTGTCAGGCCTGCGGAGCGCAGCGGACCGGACACGGAGCGGTAGTTCAAATTCGAATCATGGGGTACGATTCGGTCATCGTTCGAATTTGAACCACCCTTCCATGACCTTGCCGAGAGGACCTGCTCCATGACGTCCCCCGCCACCACGGCCACCGCCCGCGCGAACCCCGACGCCGCCACCGGACACGCAGCAACCGCTCACGCCTACGACGCCGGCCTGCTGCTGCTCCGGATAGCGCTCGGACTGACCATGGCCGCCCACGGCTCGCAGAAGCTGTTCGGCTGGTTCGGCGGCGGCGGCCTCACCGGCACCGGGAAGTTCTTCACCATGAGCGGCTACCCCGCCGGCAAGGCGATGGCCGCCGTGGCCGGGCTGAGCGAGACCCTGGGCGGCCTGGGCCTGGCCGTCGGCCTGCTGACCCCGTTGGCGGGCGCCGCCCTGGTCGGCACCATGCTCAACGCCCTCGCGGTCAAGTGGGGCGGCGGCTTCTTCGCCCCGCAGGGCGTGGAGTACGAGCTCCTGCTGACCGCCGCCGCAGCGGGCATCGCGCTGACCGGTCCCGGCCGCTACGCGCTCGACCGCTTCGTCCCGGTGCTGCGCGCCCACCGCCTGGCCTACGGCGCGGGCGGCGTGCTGCTGGGGCTGGCGGTCAGCGGCATCGTGCTGCTCATCCGCAACTGACGCCCGGCGCGCCCTCACCGGGACGGGGGACCCGCCCGTGCCAGTCTGGTCGACGGCAGCCCCGCTCCCCCGACAAGCCCCGAGCTCGACGAGCCCCGAGCCTGACAAGCCCCGGCGAGGACCGCGATGCGAAAGATCATCCTGTTCATGTCCGTCTCCCTCGACGGCTTCATCGAGGGACCGGAGCGGCAGATCGGCTGGCACAAGGTCAGCGAGGAAGTGCACAACCACATGAACGAAGAGCTCCGGGGCATGGGCGCCTTCGTCAGTGGACGGGTCACCTACGAGCTGATGGCCGGCTACTGGCCGACCGCCGACGCCGACCCGGTCGCCACTCCGGCGATGGTCGAGTTCGCCGGCATCTGGCGGGAGATGCCGAAGATCGTGTTCTCCCGGACGATGGAACGGGCCGACTGGCACACCACCATCGTCCGGGAGGTCGACCCCGAGCGGATCCGCGCCCTCAAGGCCGAACCGGGCGGCGATCTGGCGCTCGGCGGCGCCGACCTGGCCGCGGCGTTCCTGCGGCACGACCTGATCGACGGCTACCACCTCCTGGTCCACCCGGTGCTCATCGGCGCGGGCAAGCGGCTCTTCTCCGGCTTCGACACCGAGCTCGATCTCCGGCTGACCGGCACCAGGACCTTCGGCAACGGGGTCGTCCTGCTCCGCTACCAGCGCGCCGTGCCGGGCTGAGCCGGGCACACGTACGGCCTCCAGAAATGGCGGGCCGGGCGGCGCGGGGCAAAGGTGGCGGAGGGGAGAAGCCCACCCTCACCCTGGAGGCCCCGTCATGCCCGAAGTCACCGGCCCGTACGCACCCGGCACCCCCTGCTGGGTCGACCTCATGACCCCCGACCAGCAGGCCGCCCTCGACTTCTACCGCGACCTCTTCGGCTGGCAGGGCGAGGTCGGCCCGCCCGAGACCGGCGGGTACGCGGTCTGCACGCTGAACGGCAAGGCGGTCGCCGGCATCATGGCCGCGCGGAACCCGGACGGCAGCACGCCCGACCCGATGCCGCCGACCGTGTGGACCACCTACCTCGCCACCGCCGACGCGGAGGCCACCCAGAGCGCGGTCGCGGCCAACGGCGGCCAGGTGATGATGCCGGTCATGGATGTGATGACGATCGGCCGGATGGCGGTCGTCGGCGACCCGGCCGGCGCCGTCTTCGGCATCTGGGAGGCGCGGGAGTTCAGCGGCGCCGGCGTGGTCAACGAGCCCGGCGCGATCATCTGGAACGAGCTGAACACCACCGACCCGAAGACCACCGCGGCCTTCTACGACAAGGCCCTGGGCATCAGCGTCAGCCCGATGGAGGGCGCGGAGGGCTACTTCTCCCTCTCCGTGGGGGGACGTCCGGTCGGCGGCCTGCAGGGGCTCGCGAACATCGAGGGCCTGCCGCCGGGCACCCCCTCGCACTGGCTGACGTACTTCGCCGTCGACGACACCGACAGCACGGTCGACGCGCTGATCCGGGCCGGCGGCAACGTCCTCAAGCCGCCGTTCGACATGATGGCGGGCCGGATGGCCATCGTGCAGGATCCGCAGGGCGCCACCTTCGCGGTGATCAAGGTGAACGCCACCGACGCGTCCTGACACCGGACGCGGGCACAGCACGGTGCCGCATCGGACCCGGGGCAGTCCCGGTCGGATGCGGCACCGTGCTGTGCGATGGCCGGCGAAACAGCGACCGTAATTCAATTGATTATCACAATGGATGACCTTTAATCATCGCCCACGAACTCTGGCCAGCGCACTCCCTCCACTCCTATTCTCGAACCAGGCCGACCGCACTCGGTGCGCGGCAGCCGACCGGTGTGGAAGGAGCTCTGCCTGATGGCCAATGATTCTCCGGAAAACCTCCCCGTCGATCCCACCTCGAGCGTCGATCCAGGGCAGCTGACCACTGCGGCCGGGCAGACGGCGGGCATCTCCCCCGAGCTGGCCAGCTCCACCCAGGGAGCCGTCCGGCTGGAGCACGCGGGCGCGATCTCCGTGGTCGTGGAGCCGACGACGGCGGCACAGACGAGCACCGGCCCCGCCTTCCGGCGGCAGCCGACCCAGTCCGGGCGCTGAGGGGCGGGCCGCATGCTGCGTTTCCAGAACGGCTACTCCCAGACCATCAATGTCATGATCGAGCGCTACGACGCGAGCTGTCAGCCGACCCCCTGGCACCGGACCGGCTGGTGGGTCATCCAGCCGGGCGGGTCCGCGGTCGCCTACGGCGGGGATCTCGCCGCGCTCAACCGGTATTGGTACTGGTATGCCTTCGCCGTGGACAACACCCAATGGTCCGGGCCGTACCCCGAGAACGTGCCCTATTCGGAATTCGACTGGTGCCCGGACACCGCCGCCGACCCGTCGATCAATATCGGCATGCGTGAGCTGGATGTGAACGGTGCGTCGAACTGGACGCTGAACCTGGTCCTCTGAGGCAACTGGTCCGAGGCAGCAGGTCTGAGCCGGCGGGTTCGAGCCCGTCGGCTCAGACCTGGTAGCGGCCGGGGGCGAGCAGGTGCAGGTGCTCGGCGACCCAGTCCGAGGTCCGCTGCAGCCCCTCGGCCAGGTCGACCCGGGGCTGCCAGCCGGCCAGGCGGCGGGCCTTGGTGTTGTCGGAGAGCAGGCGTTCGACCTCGCTGCCGCCCGGGCGCAGGCGGCTGGGGTCGACCACGATCTCGGCCTCGCGTCCGGAGGCGGCGATCAGTGCCTTGGCGAGGTCGCCGATGGAGACCTCGCTGCCGGTGCCGAGGTTGACGACCTCGCCGAGGGTGCGGTCGGCGCGGGCGACGGCGAGGAAGCCCTCGGCGGTGTCGGTGGCGAAGGTGAAGTCCCGGGTGGGGGTGAGCGAGCCGAGCCGCACCTCGCGGGCGCCGGAGTGGAGTTGGGCCAGCACGGTGGGGATGACCGCGCGGGCGGACTGGCGCGGGCCGTAGGTGTTGAAGGGCCGGACCACCGAGACCGGCAGCTCGAAGGCGTGCCAGTAGGAGAGCGCCGCCATGTCCGCGCCGATCTTCGAGGCCGAGTAGGGCGACTGCGGCTGCAGCGGATGCTGCTCGCTGATCGGCACGGTGATCGCGCTGCCGTAGACCTCGCTGGTGGAGGTGTGGACCAGGCGGGCACCGTGGCGCAGGCAGGCGGCGGCGATGTTCTGGGTGCCGACCACATTGGTCTGCACATACGCCTCGGGCGCCTGGTAGCTGTAGGGGATGCCGATGAGCGCGGCCAGGTGGAAGACGGTGTCACAGCCGTCCACCGCGTCCAGCACCCGCCCCGAGTCGCGGACGTCACCGGCGAACATCTCCACCGGGCTGTCGGGGTCGGCCAGGTAGCGCGCCAGGTAGCCGCGCTCGGCGTACGGCTTGTAGTGCACCAGCGCCCGCACCCGGGCACCGCGCTCGACCAGCAGGTCGACCAGGGTGCTGCCGATGAAGCCCTCGGCACCGGTGACGAGCACCGTGCGCCCGCTCCAGTCGTGCGCGATCATGCGGTCGTTCATGCGGTCGTTCATGCGAAACTCCGTGCGTCGTTGGTCGGTTGGTGGCTGGGGGCGGTTCGGCCGATGGTGCGCAGGACCTTGGCGGCGAGCAGGTCGGCTGCCTGGGCGTGGGTGCCGGGGTCGGCGGCGCGGCTCATGGTGAGCAGGCGGGTGGGGTCGGCGAGCAGTGGTTCGATGAGGGTGGCGAGTGCGTCGCCGGTGCAGGCGTGGTCGGGGAGGAGGAGGCCGGCGCCGGCGTCGGAGAGGACGCGGGCGTTGTGTGTCTGGTGGTCGTGGGGTGCGTGGGGGTAGGGCACCAGGACGGCGGGCAGGCCCACGCTTGCGAGTTCGGCGACGGTGGCGGAGCCGGCGCGGCAGATCATCAGGTCGGCGGCGGCGTAGGCGAGGTCCATCCGGTCCAGGTAGGGCACGGCGACGGCCATCGGGTTGTCGGCCAGTCGGGTGCGGACCTCGTCGAGTGCGGCCGGGCCGGTCTTGATCAGCAGGCGCAGGTCGCTGCGGTGGCGCCAGCGGGCGGCCAGTTCGACGGCGGCCTCGGTCAGGCGGGCGGCCCCCAGGCTGCCGCCGTTGAAGACCACCAGCCGCACACCCTCGGGCACCCCGAACCACTGCCGGGCCTGGGCCCGCAGCGCGCCCCGGTCGAGCCCGGCCACCGCGCCCACCAGCGGCATGCCGACCGTCTCGGCCCGCACGCCGGCCGGCAGGTGCGCGCGGGTGCGGTCGAAGGCGAGGGCGATGTGCGGGGTGAGCCGGGCCGCGAAGCGGTTCGCCCGCCCGGGCACCGCGTTCGACTCGTGGATCACGCTGGGAAGCCCGGCGAGCCGGGCCCCCACGATCACCGGCGCACTCGGGTAGCCGCCCATCCCGACCGCCACCTGCGCACCCTGTGCGCGCAGGATCTCCCGGCACTGCCGCCCCGAACTCAGCAGCGCGGCGGGCAGCAGGTAGCGGCGCAGACCGAGCGACGCGTCGAACGGGATCATGTCCACCGTGTGCAACCGGTAGCCGGCCTCCGGGATCAGCCGGGTCTCCAGCCCGCGCTCGGTGCCCACGAACGAGATCACCGCTCTCGGATCGGCCCGCCGCAGCGCCTCGGCCAGGGCCAGGCCCGGATAGATGTGCCCACCGGTGCCACCGGCTCCGATCACCACCGACAGGGGTCGGTCCTCGTGCTCTGTCCTCATGCCCAGCAGCCTGCTGGGACGGTCTAAGAGAGTTCTCAGAGCCGGATGACCGGGCCGACCTGCCGAACATTCTGACAATCTATGCAAAGATTGTCAGTATGTTCGACGACGAGAAGGTCGAGGCGATCCTCGACGCGGCCTACGACTCCTTCCGGATCCACGGAGTGCGCCGCACGACGATGGACGACATCGCCAAGCGGGCGGGGATGTCCCGACCGGCCGTCTACCAGTACGTCCGCAACAAGGAGGACGCCTTCCGTCGGCTGGCCGAGCGGATGCTGCGGGAGACCCTGGAGCAGATCCGGGTCGCCCTGGCGACGCCCGGGCCGCCCGCGGAGCGGCTCGTCGCGGCGCTGAGCCACAAGATCGAGCTGGTCCTGCGGGTGTGGCGGGAGAGCCCGCACGCCGAGGAACTGCTGGGCGAGAGTGCCACCTTGACCGCCGAGCTGCTCGGCGACTTCCACGCCGCGCTGCACGCCGAGCTGACCGCCACCATCGGCGCCGAGCTCCCGGACACCGATGCCGGGGAGTTCGCCGAGCTGCTGCTCGCGCTGGCCCACGGCCTCGAAGTCAGCTCGGCCGATCCCGAGATCCCGCTGCGCCGCCTGCGCCAGGGCGTGAGCCTGCTCGTCGCAGGCCTGGACAGGTCGCCGCAGCGCCCGTGACCCCCGGGCACCCCCGCCCGACCCCCTCTTTCCGGAAGGCAACGACCCCATGGACCTCATCGGCCGCACCGTCCTGATAACCGGCGCCAGTTCGGGCATCGGCGCCGCGTTCGCCGACGCGTTCGCCGCCCGCGGTGCCCACCTGATCCTGGTGGCCCGTCGCGAGGAGCGCCTCACCGCGCTGGCCGACACCCTGCGCGCCCGGCACGGCAACGACGCCCGCGTCCTGGTCGCCGACCTCGGCCTGCCGGGCGCCGGCGCGGCCCTGGTCGCCGAGACCCGGCGGCTGGGCCTTACCGTCGACGTGCTGGTCAACAACGCCGGCTTCGGCTCGCACGGCGACGTCGTCGACACCGAGCCGGAGCGGCTGACCGGCCAGATCCAGCTCAACATCACCGCGCTGACCGACCTGACCCGCGGCTACCTGCCGGACATGGTCGAGCGCGGCCACGGCGCCATCGTCAACGTGGCGAGCGCGGCGGCCTACCAGCCCGTCCCGCACATGGCGGTCTACGCGGCCACCAAGGCCTTCGTCCTCAACTTCACCGAAGCGCTGTGGGCCGAGACCCGGCACACCGGCGTCCGCGTCCTGGCCCTGTCGCCGGGCGCCACCGAGACCGAATTCTTCGACGTCGCGGGCGAATCGGCCCGGGTCGGCCGCCAGCAGACGGCGGCGGCCGTGGTGGCGCGGGCGATGCGCGCCCTGGACCGGCGCACCGGCCCCGGCAGTGTGGTCAGCGGTCTGCCCAACATGGTCACCGCCGCCACCGTGGGGCTCTTTCCCCGCCGCCTGAGCCTGCTGGTCACCGAACGCCTCACCCGCAGCCGCGCCTAGCGCATCCGGCCCGGGAAGTCGGGGCATAGCCGGGGCCCGGCCGCTGTTGCAGCGAGGTGTTGCGGCAGGACGGGCCCCGGGATCGGGGCCGCGACGACGAGGAGCTGAGCATGCCGAAGGCAGTGCAGTTCAACGAGTACGGCGGCATCGAGGTGCTGCAGGTGGTGGAGGTGCCGCTGCCCGAGCCGGCCGAGGGGCAGGTGCTGGTCAGGGTCAGGGCGGCAGGCATCAACCCCGGTGAGGCCAGGATCCGCACCGGCAGCCTGCACGAACGCTGGCCCGCCACGTTCCCGTCGGGCCAGGGCAGCGACCTGGCGGGGACGGTGGAGAAGCTCGGCCCCGGGGTGACGGCGTTCGGCGTCGGCGACGAGGTCGCCGGGTTCACCGATCTGCGGGCCAGTCAGGCCGAGTACGTGGTCACCGACGTCCGGGAGTTGACGCCCAAGCCGGCCAACGTGCCGTGGCAGGTGGCCGGTTCGCTGTTCGTCGCCGGGACGACGGCCTACGCCGCCGTGCGCTCGGTCTCCCTGCGGCCCGGCGACACCGTCGCGGTGTCGGGGGCGGCGGGCGGCGTGGGGTCGCTGGTCGTCCAACTGGCCAAGCACGCCGGGGCCGAGGTGATCGGGATCGCCGGGCCGGCCAACCACGACTGGCTGGCCGCCCACGGCGTCAAGCCGGTCGCCTACGGCGAGGGCCTGGCGCAGCGGCTGCGCGAGGCGGCGGGCCGGATCGACGCGTTCATCGACACCCACGGCGACGGTTATGTGAAGCTCGCCGTCGAGCTGGGCGTGGCGGTGGACCGGATCGACACCATCATCGACTTCGCCGCCGCCGCGGAGTACGGGGTGAAGGCCGAGGGCAACGCGCAGGCCAGCAGCGCCGAGGTCGTCGGCGAGCTGGCGGCGCTGGTCGCGGACGGCGCGCTGGAGGTGCCCATCGCCGCGGAGTTCCCGCTGGCGGAGGTCCGGGCCGCGTACACGCAGTTGGAGGAGGGACACACCCGGGGCAAGATCGTCCTGATCCCCTGACCGGCGCCGCCCTCGGGGCAGCACCCGTCAGGCACCGTCCGGCAGGGTGAACCGGTAGCCGGCCTCGACGAGTTGGGGCAGGTAGACGCGGAGCGCGTCGACGGTCTGGGAGCGGTCGCCGTCGCTGCCGGGGGCGGTGATCAGCCCGTCGGTGAGGGCGCCGTCGTGGTTGAGCACGATGGATCCGGTCCTGATGTCGGTGAGCACGCGCTGGACGATGGTGCCGGCCCCGGGGTTCGACCAGTCCTCGGGGTCCACGTCCCAGCAGACCGAGCGCAGCCCCATCTCGGCGCAGACCGCGTAGGAGTTGCGGGTGAAGTGCCCGCCGGGCGCACGGAACAGCACGGGCCGCTCGCCGCAGGTGTCCGCGATGATGTCGCTGGTGCGCTGCAGTTCCCGGCGGACCCCGGCCTTGGACAGCGTGCCGAGGTCGGGGTGGGACCAACTGTGGTTGCCGATCCGGTGGCCCGCGGCCACCACGTCGCGCACGGTGTCGGGGTACCTGCGGACGTTCATGCCGATCATGAAGAACGTCGCGGTGACCCCGTACTTGTGCAGGATCTCCAGGACCCGTGGTGTGTCGATCGGGTTGGGCCCGTCGTCGAAGGTCAGGGCCACCGTCTTCGGGCCGGCGTGCACCATGGTGTCCGCCTCCCCGGCAGCGCCGGCCGGGTCGGCGGGCGGCACGGTGCCGGCCGCGCTCGGCGTGGGAGCGGGCGCGGGGCTCGCACTCGTGGCCGCCGCGCTCGGGCTCGCCTCGCTCGGCTCGGCGGAGCCGGACGGATCGTCCGAGGCGTCGCCGGTCGCCGAGGCGAGGGGGGCGGGCGCCCGGGACGCCCTGACGCCGGCCCGGCCGCACGCGCACA
This sequence comes from Kitasatospora sp. NBC_01250, assembly GCF_036226465.1. Classification (NCBI taxonomy): domain Bacteria; kingdom Bacillati; phylum Actinomycetota; class Actinomycetes; order Kitasatosporales; family Streptomycetaceae; genus Kitasatospora; species Kitasatospora sp. NBC_01250. The sequence goes on from NZ_CP108476.1 coordinate 1,170,858, forward strand.
GCAGCGTCGCGCAGCCGAAGGTGAGCACCAGACGGCGAGGTGTGATGATCTGATCAATATTCATGTCGCTCTGACCTCCAGCGATGCGAATCCCCCTGCCACAGGCCGTCCGGGGGCTCGACGACGCCTGGACGGACGGCCCTTTCCCGGATCCCTGCCGATCCGAGCTCCCCCTTGACCCGGACAGCTGACCCGGGAACGCTCAGTGCCCGACCGGGCCCCGGCACCAGACCATCGGACGCGACCAGACGCTCCGGTTCCAGCCGCTCTGGCACTGACCGCCCCACAGGGCGCGCCCGTCCTGCCCGGGCGAGGAGACCGGGGTGCGGCCGACCGGCGGGCCGAGCGGGCCGCCGCAGGAGACCTGCGCGACGCCGAGGCCGGCGCAGTGCGACGGGCGCCAGTCGGGGGCGGGCCGCGGCCTGGGCCGGGTGAGCAGGTGCGAGAAGTCGGCCGGCTGCTGGGGGGTGCCGCTGCAGGTGGTGGCGAGCAGGCCGTCGGTCGAGCAGGCCTGGTCGCGGCCCACCGACCAGAAGGCGAGCAACTGGATGCCCTTGTCGTTGGCGTAGTTCACCAGGACCCGGGCGTCCTCGGTGGAGAAGACCTCGTTGGTGGCGTCGTTCACGCCGATCATCGGGGTGTTGCCCTGCATCCCCCACAGTTCGGCCGAGCTCTTCTCCGGCCAGATCTTCACCATCTGCTCGTAGAGCCCGTCGGCGGCGGTGGTGGCGACCCGGCCCATGTTCAGGTCGGGGCCGTAGTCCATGGTCATGATGTTGACCACGGAGATGGTCACGCCCTGCTTCTTGGCGTTCTGCAGCAGGCGCACCGACTCGGGTGACAGCCCGTCCGGGTTGACCGGGAGCGTGTAGTGCACGCTCAGGGTGCGGCCGACAGCGGCGTACTCCCGCTGCAGGTCGGCCAGGGCGTGATTGCGGAGGTCGACCGAGGCGGTGTCGCTCAGCGCGGCGCCCTCGATGTCGAAGTCGACCATGGTCAGGTTGAGCGCGTCGATGACCCGCCGGTAGGCGGCCTTGAGGCTGTCCACCGAGTCGCAGACCCGGGCGAGTTCGGTGCCGGCACCACCGCCGAAGGAGGTGATGACGTCGCCGCCACCGGCGCGCAGCCGGTTCACGGCAGCCTGCCAGCCCTCGTTGGTCACGGACGTGGTGCCGTCGAAGGCACCGTTGCAGCCGCCGTCGCTGATCACGAAGGCGAGGGTGAAGTACTGCAGCCCGGTGGCCTGTTGAGCCTCGGTCAGCGAACTGCCGGGGCGCCAGGTCTCGATGTAGGGGGCGGTGTAGCGGGGCGGGAACCCCGGCCCGGGCTGGGTGGCGGCGGATCCGGATAACGGGGTGGCCAGCACGATTCCGGCGGCCAGTGCTAACGGCGCGAGGGCCGAAGCCAGACGGGGAGGGCGGCGCATGGGATTTCCTCATGGTCGGACCGGCCGGGGCATCCGGGGGCCCCGGGGGGCCGGTCGGTGTGCCACGGTCGGCGGGTGACGCCCCTTCAGGGGATCGTCAGTACGTTCATCATTAAAATGAAGAACCGTCCGGAGCACCGTACGTATGCCTCCCGCCCCCGCGCCTCACGAATCGCCGGGCGGTGCCACCAGTTCGCTCGATCGGCCCACGCCGGCGCCGACGGGACGGGCGCCGTCCGGGTGGCGGGAAGCGGCGGGGGCGCGGGTGAGCGCGACCGCGCCGACCACCAGCAGGCCGCCCACGACGGTGTTCCAGTGCACCGGTTCGGCGAGCAGCAGGGTGCCCAGCGCGGTGGACCACAGCGGGATGACGTAGGTGACGGTGGCCGCGACCGTGGTGCCCGCCGTGCGGACCAGGGTCAGGTTGAGGATGTAGGCGACCCCCGTGCCCAGGGCGCCGAGCACCAGCAGGCAGAGCGCCGCACCCGCCCCCGGCCAGTGCGGGGCACCGGCCGCCGCGGGCGTCACCAGGGCCAACTCGACCGCCGCGCAGCTGATCTGGAGGGTCGCCAGGCTGGTCGCACCGTACGGCAGACCAGTGAGGAAGCGGCGGGTGCAGGCGAAGCCGGCGCCGTAGCAGCACGCGGCCCCCAGGCAGGCCAGGCTGCCGGCCAGCTCACCGGCCCCGAAGCCCCGCCAGACACCGAGCACCACCAGCACGCCGGCGAAGCCGAGCCCGAGCCCGGCGGCCCGGCGCGGGCCGGGGCGCTCACCGGTGCCGAGGGTGAACAGCAGCGTGAACAGCGGTGTACAGGCGTTCCACAGCCCGGCCAGCACCGAGCTGATCCGGGTCTCACCGAGCGGGAAGAGGACGAACGGCACCGCGTTCAGCAGCACCGCCACCGCCGCCGAGTGCGCCCACACCCGCGGCTCGCGCGGCACCGGCTCGCGGCGCACGGCCAGGATCGTCCAGAGCGCGACCGCCCCCAGCACGCACCGCCACAGGGCCACCCACAGGGGCGGCACCCCGGCGTCCACCGCCACCTTGATCAGTGCGAGGCTCGCGCCCCAGATCACCGACAGCAGCACGAAACCCGGCCACCACTGCCGCACCACGCCACCCGCCTCTCCCAGAACCCGTACGAGCTGATGGACACACGGTGCCGGGTGGGGCAATCATGAGTCCAACAAGGACAAGTGCGGACGAGATGAGAGTTGCTCATGGCCACCGGCGTCAATCTGGCCCAGCTGCGAGCCCTGGTCGCCGTGGCGGAGAGCGGCGGGTTCGGCAGCGCGGCGGACGAGTTGCGGATCAGCCAGTCCGCCGTCTCGCACGCCGTCGCGGCCCTGGAGCGCGCGGTGGGCGCACCCGTGCTGCACCGCGGCGCACGGGTGCGGCTCACCCCGCTCGGCGAGCAGTTGCTGCCGCACGCGCGCGCGGCCACCGCCGCCGCCGAGGCCATCGCCACGATCGCCGCCCGCCACCAGGGCGAACCCGTCGGCACCGTACGGCTGGCCGCACCGACCACCGTCTGCCAGGGGCTGCTGCCCGAGCTGCTCGGCGCCTGGCGGGCCGCCCACCCCCGGGTCACCGTGCGCATCTTCGAGGGCGAGGACGACGAGCTGGACGCCTGGCTGGCGAGCGGCACCGCGGACGCCGCCGTGCTGATCGACCCCGAGCCGGCGCCCGCCGGCGCCCTGCCACTGGGTCAGGACTCCATGCACGCGCTGCTGCGCCGCGACCATCCGCTGGCCCAGCAGCCGGTGGTCGACATCCGGGACCTGGCGGACGACGCCTTCCTGCTCTCCGAGGGCGGCTGCGAACGCCAGATCCGCGAGATCCACCGGCGGGCCGGCGCCCGGTTCGCCCCCGCCCACCGGATCCGCGACGTGGGCACCCTGATCGGCATGGTGAACGCGGGCATCGGCGTCACGGTGATGCCCGCGCTGGCCCACGCGATGCTGCCGCCCGGCTGCGTGCTGGTCCCGCTGGAGCCGCGGCTGGCCCGGCGCCTGGTCCTCACCGGCCCGGCGAACCGCCCCTGGCACCCGGCCCTCGCCGCCCTGATGGCCACCGCGGCGACCGCCCTCGCACTGCCCGCGACGCAGCGCCCCGCCACCGGCGCGGCGCGAGCCACCACGCCGGTCGGGGTCGCTGGGTCGGCGTAGTGCGCGGTGGCCAGCGGATGCGGCCGGTGGTGCTCCCCCATCGAATGGAGGTGACTTGACGCCCCCAGATGGTGAGGAGCACCCTCGTGCAGCCAGTCGCGCTCTCCCCCGGCACCCGAGAAGACGCCCTGACGGCCCTCGGGTCGGGCCGTGAACTGGACATCCTGGTCGTCGGCGGCGGTGTGGTGGGGGCCGGCTGCGCTCTGGACGCCGTGACCCGCGGCCTGTCCGTCGGACTGGTGGAGAGCCGGGACTGGGCCTCCGGCACCTCCAGCCGCTCCAGCAAGCTGATCCACGGCGGTCTGCGCTATCTGGAGATGCTGGACTTCCGGCTGGTCCAGGAGGCGCTGAAGGAACGCGGGCTGCTGATCCAGAAGCTCGCCCCGCACCTGGTGCGGCCGGTGAAGTTCCTCTATCCGCTCAAGCACCGCTTCTGGGAACGCCCTTACGTGGGCGCGGGAGTGCTGCTGTACGACACGATGGGCATCACTTCCGGCAACTCCCGCGGCCTGCCGCACCACCGCCACCTGACCAGGCGTCACGCGCTGCAGGAGGTTCCGGCGCTCAAGGCGGACAGCCTGGTCGGCGCGGTGCAGTACTACGACGCGCAGGTGGACGACGCCCGCCACACCATGATGGTGGTGCGCACCGCCGCGGCCTACGGCGCACACGTCGCCAACCGCACCAAGGTGACCGGGTTCCTGCGCCAGGGCGAGCGGGTGACCGGGGCGCGGATCACCGACCTGGAGAACGGCCGCGAGTTCGAGGTGCACGCCAAGCAGGTGATCAACGCGACCGGCGTGTGGACCGACGACACCCAGGCGATGGCCGACACCCGCGGGCAGTTCCACGTCCGCGCGTCCAAGGGCGTGCACCTGCTGGTGCCGCGGGACCGGGTGAACTCCAAGTCCGGGCTGATCCTGCGCACCGAGACCAGCGTGCTCTTCGTGATCCCCTGGGGCCGGCACTGGCTGATCGGCACCACCGACACGGACTGGGACCTGGACAAGAACCACCCGGCCGTCAGCGCCAAGGACATCGACTACCTGTTGGAGCACTGCAACCGGGTGCTGGCCACCCCGCTCACCCGCGACGACGTCGAAGGCGTCTACGCGGGCCTGCGCCCGCTGCTGTCCGGCGACGCGGCGGAGACCAGCAAGCTCTCCCGCGAGCACCTGGTCGGCCACCCGGTTCCGGGCCTGGTGGTGATCGCCGGCGGCAAGTACACCACCTACCGGGTGATGGCCAAGGACGCGGTGGACGAGGCCGTGCGCACCCTGGAGGGCACCCAGCCCGGGCCCTCGGTGACCGAGGAGGTGCCGCTGGTCGGCGCCGAGGGCTACCACGCGCTGTGGAACCGCCGCCAGCGGCTGGCGGACGGCTCCGGCCTGCACGTGGCGCGGGTCGAGCACCTGCTCAACCGCTACGGCTCGCTGATCGGCGAGCTGCTGGAGCTGATCCGCACCGATCCCCGGCTGGCCGAACCGCTGCCCGGGGCCGACGACTACCTGCTCGCCGAGGTGGTCTACGGGGTCACCCACGAGGGCGCCCGGCACCTGGACGACGTGCTGACCCGGCGCACCCGTGCCTCCATCGAGTCCTGGGACCGCGGGGTGGCCGCGGCTCCCGCTGCGGCGGCGCTGATGGCCGCCCACCTCGGCTGGGACGAGCAGCAGGTGAGCAACGAGATCGAGCACTACGCCAAGCGGGTCGAGGCCGAGCGAGCGGCCCAGCACCAGCCCGACGACGCCACGGCGGACGCGGCTCGGCTGGGCGCACCCGACATCGTGCCGCTGCACTGACCGGCGTCACCAACCGAAGGAGTCCGAGGTGCTGGACCGACTTTCCGCAAGCACGCGCACGCTGACGGGCGAATTCCTGGCGGAGTTCACCGGCACGATGGTGCTGCTCCTGTTCGGGTTGGGGGTGGTCGCCCAGGTGGTGGCCGCAGGCCTGGGCGACCACGACAGCATCGCCTGGGCCTGGGGTTTCGGGGTGACCTTCGGCATCTACATCGCCGGACGGCTCTCCGGAGCGCACCTCAATCCGGCGGTCACCCTCGCGATGGCCGTCTTCAACAAGTTCCCCTGGCGCAAGGTGATTCCCTACGTGGTGGCACAGTTCCTCGGCGCCTTCGTCGCCGCGCTGCTGGTGCGGTGGAACTACACCGAGGTGCTGGCCAAGTTCGACCCGGGCCACACGCTCAAGAGCCAGTTCGTCTTCTCCACGCTGCCCGGCAACGGATCGCTGCCGATCAGCGACTGGGGCGCGCTGCGCGACCAGGTGATCGGCACCGCGATCCTGCTGCTGGTGATCATGGCGGTGACCGACCTGCGCAACAGCGCACCGCAGGCGAACCTCGGCGGTGTGGTGATCGGCTTCCTGATCGTGGCGATCGGCATGTCCTTCGGCACCGCCGCCGGGTACGCGATCAACCCGGCCCGCGACCTCGGGCCGCGGCTGGCCAGCTACCTCACGGGCTACGACCACGCCTGGCGCGACCAGTACGGGCACCTCTACTTCTGGGTGCCGATCGTCGGTCCGCTGGTGGGCGGCCTGATCGGGGCCGCGCTCTACCGCCTGCTGGTGTCGCCGTTCCTCCCCTCGCCCGAGCGCGAGGTCGGCATGGAGGTGCCCACCGCCGACCGGCCCGAGCAGCCCTGACCGGGCCGTCGGGCGGCAGCACCCGACGGCCCGGTCAGGGCTGGTGCCGGGCGCCGGATCAGGCCGGGGTGCCGTTGGCGTAGTCGCTCGCGAAGGCGTTCTCGACCACCGAGGCCACCCCGCTGTCCGTCAGGATGATGCCCAGCTCGCGGTTGTTGTCGAGCGAGTTGGTGGTGTCGTTCATCGAGCCGACCTCGACGGTCTGGGTGCTCAGGCCGTAGTCGGCGACCATCGCCTTGGCGTGCACGTAGAAGCCGGTGCTGGAGGAGTAGCCGACCACCGTGCCGCCGGCGTTCTCGATCTCGGAGATCTCGGAGGAGTACGAGGACGGGCTCTCCAGCACCAGACGCACCGTCACCCCGGCCTGCGCGCGGGCGGCGATCGCGTCGACCACGGCGCTGTCGCTGAACTCCTCCTCCTCGACGTCCAGGGTGGTGGTGGCGCCGTTGATCACGGACAGCAGCCGGTCCCGGGAGTCGGTGGGCGACCAGAGCAGGTTGTCGCCGTCGCTCGGCGTGGTGCTGGTGCCGGCGTAGTCCGCGTCGAAGACCTGCTCGATGGCCTGGACGTCGTTGGCGTCGGTGTCGAAGACGCCGTAGTCGCGGCTGGTCGAGTAGTACTTGGAGGTCAGGTTTCCGCTCAGGACGAGCGACTCGGTGCCGTCCACCGTGATGGTCTTCTGGTGGGTGTAGACGAACTGCGAGGACGACCAGACCACGCCGACGCCGGCCTGCTTCAGCGTGTTGTAGGCCGAGTCGTTGACCGACGTTCTGGTGCGGTCGAGGATCACCCGGACCGTGACGCCGGCCTGCTCACGCTGGATCAGGTCGTTGACCGCCGTGCTGTCGCTGAGCTCGTACATGGTCATGTCGAGCGTGCGGGTGGCGGAGTTGATGAAGTTGTAGATCGTCGGCTCGCTGCTGCTGAGCGAGAACGCGAACGCCGAGTAGTCGCCGGTCGCGTGGGCCGGCACCGTGGTGGCGAGGGAGGCGGCGCAGACCGCGGCCGCCAGTGCGGCACGGCGGGTGAAACGGCGGAACATCACTGTTCTCCCTGGGAGTTGAAGAGCCGTCGGCACTGGTCGGGCGACGGCTCATCCAGGACACCACGCGCGTAGACTGCCCGATAGGTCGGTCAGATGAAATTGCCATGTACATGGACCCATGAACCGTCGGATTCCTCGGCCGCTGTGACGGCCGGGTGAGGATGCGCAGCGGCGGGATGCACGGCAGCGAGGATTGCCCGCCAGTGCGGCGCCGGAGGGAAGGACGACAGTGGCGGGGATGTCGGTGCAGGCGCTGGCACCCGACTCCGGTGCCGCTGCAGCGCAGTAGGGTCTGGGCATGCTCCTGTGGATCAACGGCCCCTTCGGTGGCGGCAAGACGCAGACCGCGCACGAGATCCGGCGGCGCCTCGCCGGCAGCGTCATCTGCGACCCCGAGCACGTGGGGTTCGGACTGCACCGGATGACGCCCCCGGCGCTGCGCGGGGACTTCCAGGACCTCCCCGCGTGGCGGCAGGGTGTCTACGAGGTGCTGGACCGTGCTCTGGCCGCGCACGACGGTGTGGTGATCGCGCCGATGACGGTCGTGGAGCCGGTGTACTTCCGCGAGACGGTCGGCCGGCTGCGCGAGCGCGGCCACGAGGTCCGGCACTTCGCGTTGCTGGCCGAGCGCGAGACGGTGCTGCGGCGGCTGCGTGAGCGCGGGTTCGGGCACGCCGTGCGGATCGCCGCCGGGAAGGACGCCCCGCTGCGCCGGGAGAGCTTCGCCCTGTCGAAGCTCGACGTGTGCCTGGAGCGCCTGCGCGAGGCGGAGTTCGCCGAACACCTGTGGACCGATCGCCTCACCGTCCCGCAGGTCGCCGACCACATCGCCGCCGCTGCCGGACTGCGGCTCGCCCCGAACACCGATGGCGCACTGCGCGGGCGCCTGCGCCGGGCCTGGACCGGGGCGAGGCACATCCGGTTCGACTGAGCGGTCGTCACCGGCCTTACGAGGCAGTTCGGGTGAGGGTCAGGATGGTCTGGCCGGCCTGGACGGTCATCGCCGTGTGGACCGCGTCATCGGTCAGGCCGATGCGGCCGGTCTGCCGGACGGCCGCGTCTCCGGCGCCCGCCAGGTGCTGGTGGACCCAGGTCTCCTCGGTGGCGGTGGCCCGGTGGTTCAGCACGAGGTCGTAGCAGTCGGCGAGGCTGTCGGCCGCCTGGGCGGGCCGGGCAGCGGAGTTGTCGGTGTAGCACTCGATGGTGCGCACGCCGCCCGCGGCATCGACCCGCACCTGGACACCCAGGTCGTACCCGCCCGGCTGCTCGGCCGTGGCGGTGTCGAGGGTGCCGGGCAGAGAGAGTCCGGTGCCGTCGATGCCGGCCCGGCTGGTCCGGAAGGTCAGGCCCCAGCGCTGGGTGAGGGGTCCCGTGAGGGCGCCGATGGTGAGGCCGGGGAAGGCCGGACCGGGCCACTGGTCCGCCGTGGCCGGGCGGCGGCCGGGCGGCGGGTTGCTGGGGGCATGGGCCGCGGAGAGGCAGAACGCCCCGAACAGGGCGGCCACCAGCAGTTGGAACAGCGCGGTGGCATCCCGCCTGTACCACAGGCACAGGCCTGCGGTGAGCAGGGCCGCGACGCAGGCGGCGAGCGTGAACCGGACCAGGCTGTGGCTCTCGCAATCGGTGCCGCCCAGGGCACCGCACAGGCCGCGCCCGGCGACGGCCAGGAGGCAGAGGGCGAGCATCACCGCGTCCAGGAGCAGCACGCCCGCCACGGCCGCCGCCGTGTTGTACCTGTCCAGCGGGCCCACGGGCCGTCGCAACCTCATGTGTCCCCCCGGATGATGGTCGGCGCAGATCATCGTGACGGCCGTCGGCCTGCCGCGCAACAGTGCTGCACGGCGGGCCGACGGCTCGCGGGGAACGCGCTGCTCAGGTCACGGTCAGGGTGACCGGGCCGGCCAGTGCCGTGTACCCGTTGTTGTAGAGGTACCAGACGGCGTAGCTGCCGGGGCCGGACAGGCTGCTGGTGGCGAAGGTCAGGCTGCCGCTGCTGTTCGGGGCGTACTGCCAGGTCAGCGAGGACTTCTGGCCCGGGGTGACGCCCACCGGGTAGATGCCGATCCAGTTGGTCGAGCTGGTGGTGCCCGACGGCGTCGCGTACTGGAAGGTGACGCTCGATCCGTTGGCCACGCTCGGGGTGGTGGTGCTCAGGGTGCTGGTCGGCGCCGGGGCCGAGCCGGGGACGAAGGCGTCGTTGAGCGGCGTCGCGTAGGTGTCGTTGGCGGTGATGCCGGGCAGGCCGAGCGCCGCCTCGATGGTGCGGGCGGTGCTGTAGTGGTCGTAGCGGCTGGTGCTGGTGGTGCCGGCCGGCACCGTGCCCTGGGAGCCGTCGACGATCGCGGCCACCTGGTTGTCGGGCTGGCTGCTGTCCTCGTCCCAGGTCAGGATCAGCAGCGACTTCTGCGTGGTCCAGGCCGGGGAGGAGAGGATCGGGGTCAGCGTCTGCTTCAGCCAGCCGTCCTGGGTCTGCAGGCTGGTGGCGTTGCCGTTGCCGGAGGCCTCGCCGTCGTAGTAGTCGTCGGCGGCGAGCCAGGAGAAGTTCGGGGTGGTGGCCGTGCTCTTCAGGTCGGTGGTCAGCTGGCTGGTGTCGACCAGGTGGGCGGCGCAGCGGCTCGCGTTGCCGCTGATGTCGGTGTAGTTGAAGAACGGTGCGTCGTCCGGCTCGTACTTCGCGTCGTACTGGGTGGTGGTGTTGCAGGGGGTACCCATGCCCTGCTCGTAGGCCTTCCAGGTCTTGCCGGCGGCCTCGATGGTGTCACCCAGGTTGCTCTTCGGGTCGTTGATGTTGGGGTAGTAGGTGGCGCCGGTGGTGTAGGTGTCGCCGCCCGCGACGGCCAGGTAGTTCTCGTCGCTGGGGTGGTAGACGGCGTGGTAGTCGGCCATCGAGGCGCCCTGGGCCATCAGGCTGTGGATGAACGGGGTGTCCGCCGGGTCGCCCATCACCTCGGCGTAGTCGGTGTTCTCCATCATGACCGTGAAGACGTGGTCGTAGCCGGGGACCTTGGAGACCGGCGGCGCCAGGGTGGCGGCCGGGACCGGGGTGTTCAGGGTCAGCGAGAGGTTGTCCAGGTAGCCGGACTCCCCCGAGCTCTGCAGGAACTGCACCTCGACCCGGATCGAGCGGGTGCCGGCCGGGACGGTGCCGGTGCTGCTGCGGGCCAGGAACGAGGTGGCGTTGCCGCGGTCGGCCGCGGAGACGGTGGGCAGGGTGGCGGTGCTGCCGAGCTGCTGGCCGGCGCCGTTCTGGAACTGCAGCGAGACCTGGGCGTAGCCCGCGTAGCTGGTCCAACCACCCAGCCAGCCCGAGAGGTTGTAGCCGACCGAGCCGCCGTCGATCGCGCCGGCGGCGCCGGAGACGTCGACGGTCTGCGCCATCGCGCCGTCGCCCTGATTGCCGGGGGCGAAGAAGGCGGTGCCGGGGGCCGGGCTGCTCGGGTGGGCGAAGCTGCCGGCCGAGTAGCAGATCACGTCCGGGCTGCCGGAGAGCACCGTCCAGCCGGGCATGGTGGTGGCCGCGGTCCAGTCGGTGGTGCAGTAGCCGGCCTCGGCGTCGCCGTTCACGATCAGGTTCGCGCTGCCGGTGGCCGCGCCCGCGGGCGCGGCCACCGTCACCGTGAGCAGCGCGCCCAGCAGGGCGAACACGCCGCAGAGCGCCCGCCACATCCGTCTTGTCGTCAGTCGTCCCATGGTCACTGACCCTTCCCGATCACCGTGAGCCTGTTGTCCGTGCCAGGTCATGAGTAACGGTCCAGGCTGTCCCTGGGAAGAACGGCGGGCCAACGCGCTCTGGCCGAAATGGCCGGGATATGAGGTGAGTTGTACAGACAGCTTCGCGGGACGGGGTGAGCTCTACCGGCCGTGCCAGGAGTACAGGTGCTCGGGGCGGCCGGCGGCGCCGTAGCGCAGCTCGACCCGGACGGTGCCGTCGGCGGCCAGGTCGGCCAGGTAGCGCTGGGCGGTGGGGCGGGAGATGCCCAGCCGGACGGCCAGCTCACTGGCGGTGACGGTGCCGGCGGCGGCGCGCACGGCCTCGGCTACCAGCTCGCCGGTCGGTGTGGCGCGCGGGCGGCGGGGGCGACCGCCGCGGTCGGTGCCGTGCAGGGCCCGCAGGGCGCGGTCCACCTGCTCCTGGTCCAGTGTGCGGTCGGCGGCGAGCTGGGCGCGGAACCGGGCGTATCCGGCCAGCTTGTCGGTGAGCGCCGCGGCGTCGAAGGGCTTGATCAGGTAGCCCACCGCGCCGCCGCCGAGGGCGGCACGCACCTGCGCGGTGTCCGCGGCGGCGGTCACCATCAGGACATCGCCGGTCAGCGCGGGCAGCACCGCGCTGCCCAGCCGGTCGGGCAGGTACTGGTCGAGCAGCACCAGGTCGGGCCGCAGTTCGGCGTCCAGCCGCACCGCCTCGGCCGCCGAGCGGGCCGTGCCCACCACCTCGAAGCCGTCCACCGCGGCCACGTAGCGGGCGTGCAGCTCGGCGACGCGGTAGTCGTCGTCCACCACCAGAACCCGGATCACCGTTCTCCTCCCACCAGTTCGTCCTGCGCGGCAAGGCCGGCCGGCCGCTCCGGATCGTCGGGGTGCGCCAGGGATCCCGGCCGCTCCAGGGTTCCGGGCCGCTCCAGGACACCGGGCCGCTCCAGGACACCGGGGATCCTGGCGACGAAGACCGCGCCGTGCCCGGCCCCGCCGGTGCGCTCCAGCCGCAGCTCGCCGCCGTGCTTGACGACCAGCTGGCGAGCGAGCGTCAGACCGATGCCGTGGCCGTCGCGCTCCTCGGCGGACCGGGTGGTGAAGCCGCTGCTGAAGAGCCGCTCGACGTCCGCCTCGGCCACCCCGTCGCCGCTGTCCAGCACCGCGACGTGCAGCGTGCCGCCCTCCGCCAGGACGCTCAACTCCACCCAGGCGGGCCGCCGTTCACCCGTCTCGGCGGCCTTGACCGCGTTGTCCAGCAGGTTGCCGACCACACTCACCACGTCCAGCGGGTCGGTCAGCCGGCGCGGCAGGTGGGAGTCCTCGTCCAGCCGCAGGGCCACCCCGTGTTCGGAGGCGGTCGCGGCCTTGGCGGCCAGCAGTCCGCGCAGATAGGGGTCGGCCAGCCGGGCGCCGTCGCGGCCCTCGGTGGCCAGCGGCGCGGCGGCCAGCTCGCGCAGGTACGAGCGGGCCTCGGTGGTGGCGCCGGTGTCCAGCAGGCCGGCCAGCGTGTGCAGCTTGTTGGTGTACTCATGGGCCTGGGCGCGCAGCGCGTCCGACAGCGCCCGCAGCGTCGAGCGTTCGCGGGCCAGTTCGTCCAGCTCGGTGCGGTCGCGCAGGGTCAGCACGTGGCCGAGGTTGCGCTCACCGCGGCGCACCGGCTGCGCGGTCACCACCAGGACCCGCTCGCCGACCACCAGCACGCTCTGCCACAGCTCCTGACGTTCCATCAAAATGCGTGCCAGGGCGGGCGGCAGGCCGGCCTCGGCGATCGCCGTCCCCGGGCGCGGCGGGATGCCCGGGATGCCCGGGGCACCCGTGGCGCCCGGGGAGCTCGGAGCGTCCAGGCCGAGCAGCCGGGCCGCCTCCGCGTTGCAGACCGTCACCCGGCCGTCCTGGTCCACCGCCAGCACGCCGTCCCCCACCCCGTGCAGCACCGCCTGCTGCTCGCGCAGCAGATCGGCGAGGTCGACCGGTTCGAGGCCGAGGGTCTGCCGCTTCAGCCGCCGGGTGAGCAGCGCCGCCGCCCCGGCGCCCACCAGCAGCGCGCCACCGGCGAAGGCACCCTCCTCGCGGATCAGCGGCGCGGCGGCGCCGAGCGCGGTGCTCAGCCGCACTCCGGTGCTGACCTCCCCGATCACCCGGCCGTCCGCGGCGCGCAGCGGCACCTTGGCCCGGGCCGAGTCACCGAGCGTGCCGCGCTGGATGGCGACCGACTCGCGGCCGTCCAGCGCGGTCGGCGCGGTGCTGACCTCCTTGCCCAGCAGCGCCGGGTCGGGGTGCGAGTAGCGGATGCCGCGGCTGTCGGTGACCACCACGAAGAGCATGCCGGTGCGCTGCAGGACGGCCTCGGCCGCCTGCTGCACCTCGCCGCGCGGATCGTCGCCGGCCGCGATCCGGTCCACCACCACCGGGTTCTCGGCGGTGGACCGGGCCACCGCCAGCGCCCGCTGCTCGTAGTCCTGCTCGGCGGAGTCGCGCAGCAGCTCCGCCGTCAGCGCGAACCCGCCGCCGAGCACCACGCAGAGCACCGTCACCTGGGCGAGCAGGGTCTGGGTGGCGAGGCGGGGCCTGCGGTCGAACATACGGCGGAACATGCGGCCAGCGTACCGCCGTGCACAGAACGCACAGAACGAGCGGAAAGATTTCCGGCGACCGCAATCGACGCAATCCCCGGGGCCCTGGCGGCGGGCGGCGACGGCCACATACGGTGCCCCGCAGCAGTAAATGAACAGGGAAGAGGAATACGCATGATGGCAGCGTTGGCATCATCGTCCGCACTGCTCGCGCAGGCCGCGAGCACGGCTCCGGGCAAGGCCGCGAATACGGTGTGGACCGGCCACGACACGTGGCTGCTGGCCGTGGTCGGGATATCGATCGCGCTGGTCGTGGTCCTGATCAGCTGGCTGAAGGTGCACGCCTTCCTGGCATTGATGGTCGGCGCTTTCGCCGTTTCCCTGCTCTCCGGAGAAGCGGTCCAGAAGGTCGCGGATTCCTTTACCACCGGCCTTGGGAACATCACCGGAAAAGTCGGCATCCTGATCATTCTGGGTGCGGTGCTCGGCCGGCTGATGGCGGATTCCGGGGGCATCGACCAGATTGTGAGCACGCTCACCAGAGCCGTCGGCCCCAGGGGCCTGCCGTGGGCGGTGACCCTGGTCGCCTGCCTGGTCGGGCTGTCGATGTTCTTCGAGGTCGGCTTCGTGCTGCTGGTGCCGCTGGTGCTGCAGATCGCCAAGCGGGCGGACTACCCGGTGCTGCGGGTGGGCATCCCGGCGATGGCCGGGCTCGCCACCGTGCACGCGCTGGTGCCGCCGCACCCCGGCGTGCTGGTGGCGATCACCGCGGTGCACGCCTCGGTGGGCCTGACGCTGGTGTACGGGCTGATCGTGGCCATCCCCTGCGCGATCGTGGTGGGCCCGCTCTTCACCGCCTACGCCTGGCCGCGGGTCGAGGCCCGGATCCCGGACGCCGCACTGGCCGCCTTCACCACCACGGCGGTCGACGCCGACGGCGCTGCCGAGGGCACCGCGGGTGCCGCGGGTGCCGCGCCGCGCCGGCTGCCGCGCTTCTCGGTGACACTCGCCACCGTGCTGCTGCCGATCGCGCTGATGATGCTCAAGGCGGGCTGCGACACCTTCCACTGGGCCCACGGCACGCTCTACACGGTGCTGGAGTTCCTCGGCACGCCGGTGGTCGCCCTGCTGGTGGCGGTCCTGGTGGCGCTCGGCACCTTCGGCTACGCGGTGGGCGCCTCGCGCGAGCAGGTCCAGGCCTCGCTGTCGCGCTCGTTCCCGCCGATCGCCGGGGTGCTGGTGATCGTCGGCGCGGGCGGCGGCTACTCGCAGGCGCTGGCCGACTCTGGCGTCAACGCCGCGATCGGCCGGGCCGCCGGACACCTGCACATCCCGCTGCTGGTGCTCGCCTGGCTGGTGGCCGCGCTGATGCGCACGGCGACCGGCTCCGGCACGGTGGCCACCGTCGCGGCGGCCGGCATCATCGGCCCGATGGCGCACGGCCTCGGCTCGACCCAGGCGGCGCTGCTGGCGCTGGCGCTCGGCTCGGGGGCGGCCTTCCTCGGCCATGTGAACGACGCCTCGTTCTGGATGTTCAAGGAGTACTTCGGGCTCTCGGTCGGCGGCACGCTGCGGACCTGGACGGTGTCCCACACGCTGCTCTCGCTGACCTCGTTCGCCGGGGTGCTGGTGCTCAACGCCGCCCTGACCTGACGCGCGGGCGCGGCGTCGGCGGGCAGCAGGAGTGGTCCCGGGCGGCCTCGGTACCGCCCGGGACCGCTCGGTCAGTGCACGCCCTGGCCGGTGGCGACGATCTGGCCGACGGCGTCGGCCTCCTGGATCTGGTCGGTGACGAAGTTCCACGGCACGGTGAAGTAGCCGTTGTCACCCCACGAGCTGCCCCACGAGTTGGCGATCTTCACGCCCTGGTCGTTGTAGCCGACGATGGCCACCTCGTGGCCGCCCAGCGGCTGTCCGGCCAGCTCGTCCGCGCTCGGGTAGTAGGAGTAGTTCCCGGCGGTGGTGGCGTCGATGTCCTCCAGGCTCTGGTACACGTTGAAGGCGAAGACCACCGGCTCGCCCTGGGCCAGCGAGCTCTTCACCTCGTCGACCAGCGCGCTGCCGGTGTCCAGCGCGGTGTAGCCGGACAGCTTCCAGTTGGCCGCGTTCGCGGTCTCGTTGGCGTCGGGCTGGGTGGTGTAGTCGAAGTCGCCCTGCCAGTAGTCGGCCTTGGTGTCCAGGCCCTGCGTGGTCAGGATGTCGAAGTGCTGACTGGCGTAGCTGCCCTGGTCGTTGCCCTGGGCGATCTGCGCGTAGGTGTACATCGGCGCGTGCGGGGCGCCCGCGATGCCCTGCTCGCCCTCCATGATGCCGATCGCGGAGTAGTCGATGGCCCAGGCCACGCAGGACCCGACCTGGCCCTGGTCGCCCACCTGGGGAAGGTAGTTGCTCAGGTCCACGCTCGCCGGCACGTCCTTGGTGGCGTGCGGGGCGATCGCACTGTGCATGCGGGGCTGGACGGGGTGGTCCAACTGCGCGCCGAGCGCGAAGTGGTGGTGGTGCGGGCGCGCGGCGGCCGACGGAGTCGCATCGGCGGCCGAGACCATCGCGGTGCTGAACGCACCGGCTATCGCCAGCACCGCGACGGCGCGGGCGTAGGTGTTCTTCTTCACTGCGTGGTGTCCTTCTTCTCGTGGGGGACCCGGTCGCGGCGGCGTGTGGGGGCCTGCCGCGGGACGGTGCAGGAACGAACGGGCGGTGCGACGGGGGCTTGCCGGCCAGCGAGCCGACAGGAAACCGACGTTGGCGACGCAGCAGGCTGACGTGCCGTCATCACCCCGTCCGCCTGGGGGCCGACAGTTGCGCCGCCGGCGGAATGTCCCAACCATAGGGGCTGATGACGAGTGCATGCCAGCTCATCAAGTCGACATGGCCGGAACACGACAAACACAGGGGTCGTTCGCATCCGAGGTTTACCCAGCGAGCGGGCCGCCCCGGAGTACCGGAGCGGCCCGCTGTTCGTTAACTGTTGAAACGTCAGAAAGGCTTGTAGGGAAGGAACTTGCCGTCCAGCGTGATGACGGCGCGGTCGCCGCCCTCGGGATCGGCGACCTTCTGCACGTCGATCCTGAAGTTGATCGCGCTGATGATGCCGTCACCGAACTGCTCGTGCACCAGCGCCTTGAGGGTGGTGCCGTAGACCTCGATCATCTCGTGGAAGCGGTAGATGGTCGGGTCGGTGGGGATCCCGCCGGCCAGCGAGCCGCGGGTCGGAATGGTCTGCAGCAGCCGCTCCGCCTCCTCGTCCAGGCCGAGGAGTCCGGCGACGGCCTTGGCCGCGTCCGCCGGCAGGGCGTGCTGGCCGAGGACGGCGGCGGTCACGAAGGCGACCGACAGGCCGGCCACATCGGCGATCTGCTGCCAGGAGAGGTCCCGGCGGGTCTTGGCGTCGACGGCCGCGATGGCCAGCGTCTGACGGGCGGTCGGGTCGAACTGGGCGTGCACCACGAGGGCCTCCTTGGGGTTGGCGTGGGAGGGCGGATCCAGCTGCCGGGCCCTGTCCGGCGGATCCTGCCGGACAGGGCCTACCCGAGAGTGACCGTGGTCGGGCCGTCCGGGCGGACCGTGATGCCGTAGGCGGCCCGGGTGGGCACGGTGTCGAAGGCCACCGTGTGGGCGGGCAGCAGGCGTTCGAGCAGGGCGGTGGTCTCGCGCAGCGCGAACTGCAGGCCGAGGCAGGCGCGCGGGCCGAGGCCGAACGGCAGGTAGGCGCCGGTGACGGTGGGGCGCGCACCCGGGGTGGTGAACCGGCTGGGGTCGAAGTGCTCGGGGTCCGGCCAGAGTTCGGGGTCGCGGTGGGTGAGCCACGGGCAGACCAGCACGTCGGTGCCGGCCGCGACGGTGTGGCCGGCCACCGTGTCGTCCGCGGTGGCGTGGCGCGGCAGCATCCACGCGGAGGGGTAGAGCCGCAGCGTCTCGTGGACCAACGCCTGGACGGCCTCCCGGCGTTCGGCCGAGCCCTCGGGCCCGGCGGCCAACGCCTGCTCGCGGGCGGCGGGGTGGCGGTCGAGCAGCAGGTAGAGCCAGGTCAGCGTGGTGGCCGTGGTCTCGTGGCCGGCGAACAGCAGGGTGACCAGCTCGTCGCGGATCAGGCGGTCGGTGTACTCGGGGCGCTCGACGGCGGCCGCCAGCAGGTCGTGCAGCAGCCCGGGGCCGTCAGGTCCGGCGTCGCCCGCGCGGGCGGCCTCGATGGCGCGCCTGGTGACGGTGTCGAGCCTGGCCAGGTCGGCGGCGACCGCCGGCGGCACCTCGACCGCATCGGCGGGCAGCGTCGGCAGGGCGCCCACCAGGTCGTCGATGGAGGCCAGTTCGGCCTCGGTGGCGGCGTCCACGGGATGGCCGGTCAGGGCGCGCCAGATGCTGTCCAGCGCGAAGCGGCGCATCTCCGCGGCGAGGTCGAAGCGCTCCCCGGTGCGGGCGTACCCGGCCCAGCGCTCGGCGCAGGCCTCGACCGCCGCGGCGATCCGCTGCTCGTAGCGGCGCATTCCGGTACCGGTGAACTGGGCCTGCAGAAAGCGGCGTTGCCGCTTCCAGGCATCGCCCGAGGCGGACAGCACGCCGTCACCCACCAGCAGCCGGGCCCGGTGCGAGCGCTTGACGTACTGGTCCGGGTGCTGGGCGAGCACGTGCTGGACCGCCTGCGGATCGGTGATCAGCACGGTCGGCCGAGGTCCCAGGCGCACGGCCGCGACCCCGCCGAGCCGCTCGCGGGCCAGCCCCAGCAGCTCGACCAGCTCGCCGCCCTCCGCCTGCCAGCGCTTCACCAGTGCGGGGTCCAGCTCGGGGACCGGGCGGGCGCCGCCCGGTCCGGTACCGTTGCCGGAGCTCTCGCCGGCCGTCGGGCTGCTGGGCAGCGGACTCGCTTCGGTGGCCACGGTCCTTCTCCTGGTTCAACCGCTGGACGATGGATCTGACGTACCGTCGGCGACGCCGACGGTACGGACTGTACGCGATCGGGCGGCCCCGCTGACAGGGCCTCCGAGCGGCGGTGCGACCGGCGACCGGCCCGGGCAGCCGGCCCGCGCGGCCGGCCCTGGCGACCGGCCTGCCAGTGGACCGCAAGGGGAACGCAAGCGGTACCGCAAGCCCTCCGCAAGTCCGTCCGCGTACGGTCGCTTCCGCGACACCACCTGCACGTCGGGAAGGGCCCCTGCGATGACCTCCACTCTGCTGCTGTGCTTCCCGCACGCCGGCGCGGGGCCCTCGTTCTTCGTGCCCTGGCGGTCGCTGGCACCGGCCGGGCTGGAGGTCGCGCCGGTCGCCCTGCCGGGCCGCGAGCAGCGATTGGGCGAACCGCCGTTCGAGCAGGTGGCGGACGTGGTGGCCGACGTGCTGCCCTGGATCCGCGAGCGGGCCGCGGCCCACCGGGGCGTGGCGCTGTTCGGGCACGCCCTCGGGGCGGTGCTGGCGTTCGAGGTGGCGGGCCGGCTGGCCGCCGAGGGCGGGCCGACGCCGTGCGGCCTGTTCGTGAGCGGCTCGGCGGGCCCCGCGAGCCGGCCAGGGCCGGTCGCCACCGGCCTGCCGGACGCCGAGTTCCTGGATCTCGTCGCGCACGCCGAGGGCTACCGCCGCCCGGCCTTCGACAACCCGGCCCTGCGCGAGGCGCTGCTGCCGGTGCTGCGCGCCGACATCGGGATGCACGAGCGGTACCGCCCCGCGCCGCGGCGAAGACTGGACGTCCCGATCACGGCGATCCGCGGTTCGCACGACCAGGTGATCGGCACCGAACGCCTGACGGAGTGGCGCGACCACACCTCGGCCGACTTCCGGTGCGCCTGCCTGCCCGGTGGGCACATGTACCTGCTCGACTTCCCCGCGGCGCTGCTCGGCCTGATCGACGGCCGCCTGCACCACACCATCACCCCCGCCCGGTAGCCGAAGCCCGCCCGGAGGCCGATGGACGGTCCGCCAAGGACCCAGCACGTACAGGAGAGAGGAACCAGGTGTCCGGAATCGCCGGCTGGATCGACTTCGAGCGGGACGTGGCGCGCGAGCGGCACGCCGTCCTCGCCATGACGGCCTCGCTGGCCGGGCGCGGCCCGCACGGGGAGGGGATGTGGGCCTGCCCGCGCGCGGTGCTGGGTCAGCGCGGCACGGGCGCGGTCCACGAGACCGACGGCGGCAAGCCGCTGGTGGTGGCCGAGCAGGGCCGCCCGGTGGCGGTGATCAGCTACGACGGGTCGGTGTCCAACGTCGCCAGACTGCGCCGGCAGCTGACCGACTCCGGCGAGCGCTTCAGTTTCGGCAGCGAGGCCGAGGTGGTGCTGCGCACCTACCTGCGCTGGGGGACGGCGGGGGTTCGGCGGCTGGACGGCATGTTCGCCTTCGCCATCTGGGACCTAAGGGTCAGCCGGCTGGTGCTGGCCCGGGACCGGCTGGGCGTCAAGCCGTTGAGCTACCTCCCGCTGGAGGCCGGCGTGCTGTTCGGCTCACAGGCCCGCGCGGTCCTCGCGCATCCGCTGGCCGAGGCCCGGGTGGACGCCGACGGGCTGCGCGCCGTGCTGACGGCGATCAAGGTGCCCGGGCGCGGCGTCTTCCGCGGCCTGCGCGAGGTGCCGCCGGGACACCTGGTCCAGGTGGGCGTGAGCGGGATCCACACCGAGGCGTACTGGCGACTGCGTCCGCAGCCGCACACCGAGAGCCTGCCCGAGACGCTGGAGACCGTCCGCCGGCTGCTCGGCGGCGCGGTCGCCTCGGCGATGGCCGGCGAGCCGGCGCCCGGGATCCTGCTCTCCGGCGGCCTGGACTCCAGCGCGGTGGCCGCGCTGGCTGCGGGCCGCACACCGGGCGGCGAACCGCTGCGGACCTTCAGCGTGGGGATCGGCGTGAACGCGGACAGCGTGCCGGACAGCCCCTACGTGGCCCAGGTGGTGCACCACCTGGGCGCCTCGCACCTCGAAGCCCCGCTCGACCCGGAGGTGCTCGCCGACCCGGTGGTGCGCACCGCGGTGCTGACGGCCAAGGACCTGCCCACGCCGTACGGGGACAAGAACATCACGCCCTACCTCTTCTACCGCTCGGTGGGCGAGCAGGTGAAGGTGGCGCTGTCGGGCGAGGGGGCCGACCCGGTGTTCGGCGGCTTCGACTGGGCCGGCGACCGGGAGGTGCTGGCGGCCGAGATGTTCCCCTGGCTGACCCGGGCGCGCCGGTTCGGGGCGGCCCACGGCCTCGGGGCCGGGCTGCTGGACCCGGCGCTGCTCGACTGGCTGGCCCTGGACGCCTACTGCGCCGACCAGTACCACGACGCGATCGCCGAGGTCGAGCACCTGCCGGCGTCCACCGGGCTCGAACGCCGGATGCGCGAGCTGGGCCACCTGCACCTGACCCGCTGGCTGGACCCGCTGCTGCTGCACTCCGAGCGGCTGGGCACCGCGGCCGGCCTGGAGATCCGGTTCCCGTTCTGCGACCACCGCCTGGTGGAGTACCTCTACAACACGCCCTGGGCGATGAAGACCTACGGCGGCCGGGAGAAGGGCCTGCTGCGCGCGGTGGCCGGCGAGCTGCTGCCGCCCGCCATCCTGGCCCGGTCCAGCGCACCGTTCCCCGCGACCTACGACGACGGCTACACCGCGCACCTGCGCGACGCGCTGGCGGGCGTGCTCGCCGACCCGCACGCACCGGTCGCGGCGCTGCTCGACACGAAGGCCGCACGGGCCTTCGTCGAGGACCCCCGGCTGACCGACCGCGGCGGCTGGCCGGACCGGGCCGACGTCGAGATGGCGCTGCAGCTGAACACCTGGCTCGACCGGTACGGGATCCGCCTGACGCTCTGACTCCGGACCGGACCAGGCCACCCCTGGCCCCGGTCGCGCCCGGCACCACCGGCCCCACCACGGCCGGCCGGGCGATCGCACCCAGCCCCATCGAAGGCGAGAAGCAGCATGACAGACCTGCTGGACACCACCCGGCCGTACCTCTCCCGGCCGGCCGCCTCCCGGCCGCACCTCTCCCGGCCCGACACCTCCTGGGGCGACGGCGCACCGGCCGCCGTGAGCCGGCCGCCGCGGTGATCCCGAGCAGCCCGCTCCCCCGCCGCAGCACGGCCCCGCACCTCCGGACGGAGACCATGGCGACCAGCCCGCACCCGCAGAACCCCTGGCACGTCCCGGGGGTGCCCAGCTTCCTGGAGGGCCTCTACCTCGGCGAGTTCCGCTGGGACCTCATCCACCCCTTCCCGGTGCAGGACAAGGCCGACCGGCAGGCCGGCGACCGCGTCCTGGCCGCCTTCGGGGCGCTGCTGCGCGAGCGGGTGGACCCCAGCGAGGTGGATGCCGAGCGGCGGCTGCCGCCCGGTCTGCTGGAGGCGCTGGCGGCCGGCGGCTACACCCGGCTGCAGAGCGCCCCGGAACTCGGGGGCCTGGGCCTGTCCGGCATGAACGCCTTCCGGATCGTCCAGGCGGCCGCGAGCTGGTCGATGCCGGTGGCGCGGCTGCTCGCGGTGCACAGCACCGTCGGCGCCGGCGCCCCCCTGGCCGCGCTGCCCCCGGGCCCGCTGCACGAGGGACTCGGAGCCCGGGTCCGGGCCGGGGACGTGTGCGGCAGCGCCGACACCGCGCCGACGGGCGCCGACGGCCGCCCGTGCGGCACCACCGCCGCCCCCGTCGAGGGCGGCGCCGCGTACCTGCTGACCGGAGGGAAGGTCTTCACCGGCAACGGCTCGCTCGCGGGCCTGGTCGGCGTGACCGCGACCGTGCGCGAGGCGGGCGGCGAGCGGGTCCGGACCTTCTTCGTGGACACCGCCGACCCCGGCCTCACGGTGACCGCGGAGCACGAGTTCATGGGCCTCAAGGGGTACCCGGCCAGGGAACTGGCCCTGCGCAACGTGCGGGTGCCGGCCGAGCTGATGGCGGCCGAGGAGGAGCACGACCAGGACCCCACCCCCGAGTTGAACCGCCTGGTCGTCCGCAGCCGGGTGCACAGCATCGTGGCCCCGGCACTGGCACTCGGCCGGCTCTGCCTGCACTGGTCGCGGGAGTTCACGGGCAGGCGCCAGGTGGACGGCCGTCCGCTCGGCTCCTTCGAGGAGACCCAGCGCATGGTCGCGGCCACCCTCGGCGAGGTCTTCGCGCTGGAGACGCTGGCCCAGTGGTGCCTGCTGGGCGAGGACGGCCCCGCCGACAAGCGGACGGCCAACCTGCGCTACGAGCACCTCGCGGCCAAGAACCTGGCCTCGGCGACCTGTTGGCGCATCGTCGACCGGACCATGTCGCTGCTGGGCGCCGAGGGCTACGAGACCGCGCACAGCAAGGCCCGCCGCGGCGCCGTGCCGCTGCCGGTGGAGCGGGCCTTCCGGGAGGCACGGGGCCTGCGGATCGCCTGCGGGGTGGACTTCCAGCTCGACAACCGGGCCGCGCGGCTGGGCGTCCTCGGCTGCTACTACCCGGAGCCGGCGAACGCGCGGGCGATCGAGTCGGAGCCGGCCGACGTCAGCTGCCTGGACGACGCCGACCTGACCGAGCCCAACCTCGGCCACCTGCGGTTCACCGCCCACCAGGTGAAGGCCTTCGCCCGGACCTGCCTGGCGCTGGTGCGCCGCCACCCGGACCCGCAGGAGCTGTTCGAGCAGGAGCACCTGCTGATCCAGCTCAACCAGGTCGCGGGCGAGCTGCTGCTGATGTCCCTGGTGCTGGCCCGGACCTCGCAGTGCGGTCGGCTGGGACCCGAGAGCACCCAGGAGCTGGCCGAGCTCTACTGCGCCGCCGCCCGGCGGCGGATCGACGACCTGTGGCGCCGGATCACCGTGGAGCAGCCCAGCGGGCACGCCGACGCCAGCGCCGCCTGGCTGGCCGGCGAGCGGTGGGCGGACCTGGTCTCGGACGTGCTGACGGACGCTCCGCCGACGGCGGGCTGACGGCGGGGTCGACACCAGGGCCGGGGCGGGCGCCCTTTACCGGGCCCCGGCGGGCATGTTACTTGTTTGACGAGCGACAGGGCTGCGACGTAGCGAAGGGTGGGGGTCGCCGAGGAACGAGGTGGCACCCGCCCGCAGCGAAGGAGCAGCCCTCCAAGCGGCGATGTCACGAGCGACAGGGCTGCGACGTAGCGAAGGGTGGGGGTCGCCGAGGAACGAGGTGGCACCCGCCCGCAGCGAAGGAGCAGCCCTCCAAGCGGCAATGTCACGAGCGACAGGGCTGCGGCAGTGCGGCCACGCTGCGTGCCTGTTGGATCCTCCTCGGTCATGTGCCATGATCCAAAGCAGGTGGTGACGACACGTCTCGTCGCTGACCCGGGGCGGCGATCCAAGGGGGCGTATGTCTGAGTCCGGCGGTCTTCGCTTGCGCGTGTTCGGACCGATGACGGCGCAGCTCGGCGAGCGCGAGTTCCCGCTGGGCCCGCCACGGCGGCGCGCACTGCTCGGTCTGCTGCTGATCCAGCTGGGCCGGACCGTCTCCACCGGCCAGTTGGTCGAGGAACTGTGGGGCGAGCACCCGCCCCGGCAGGCCAAGGCCTCGTTGCAGAGCTACGTCTCCCACCTGCGCACCGCGCTGGCGCCGATGGCCGCGCCGGGCGCCGCCGAGTCGCTGGTGCGCCACGTCGCCTCGGGCTACGTGCTGGACCTGGACGAGGAGCAGGTCGACGCCTACCGCTTCGAGAGCCTGGTCGCCCGGGGCCGCCGGCTGCAGCGCGAGCACGAGTTCCCCGCCGCCCGCGCGCTGCTCACCGAGGCGCTGGAGCTGTGGCGCGGGGCGCCGTACGCCGATCTGACCGAGTACGGGCCGCTGGCCGGCGAGGGCGCGCGGCTGGAGCAGGTGCGGCTGACCGCGGTGGAGACCCGGGCCGACGCCTGCCTGATGCTGCGCCAGCCCGAGGCGGTGGTGGCGGAGCTGGAGCGCGAGGCGGGCCGGTATCCGCTGCGCGAGCGGCTGGTGGGGCAGCTGATGACCGCGCTCTACCGGCTCGGCCGGCAGGCCGATGCACTCTTCGTCTACGAACGCACCCGGACCAGCCTGCTGGAGGAGCTCGGCGTCGCGGTCAGCGAGGAACTGCAGGAGCTGCACGGCGCGATCCTGCGCCAGGAGCTGGACGGCCGCGGCAGCCCGCCCGGCGACGCCGAGCGGGCCTGCGTCCACGAACGCGCCCCGGAGCCGCCCGCCTTCACCGAGGCGCCCAAGACCCGCGGCTTCGCCGGGCGGGAGGGCGAGCTGCTGGAGCTGCGCTCACTGGTGGCGGACACGGTCGACGGCGACGGGCGGGCGGCGGCGGTCCTCGGCGAGGCGGGGATCGGCAAGACCCGGCTGCTGCTGGAGCTCGCCACGCCGCTGAAGAACCGCGCTCCGGACGTCATGTGGGGCCGCTGCTTCGCGGGCCAGGGGGTCCCGCCGTACTGGCCGTGGGCCCAGGTGCTGCGCCAGCTCTCCGCGCGCCGCCCCGAGGACTTCACGGCCGCCGCCGCCCGCTTCGGCACCGCGCTCGCGCCGCTGATCCCCGAACTGCTGCCCGCCGCCGAGCAGCAGACACCGGAGGAGGCCGGCGCCCAGGAGCGGTTCCGCACCTACGACGCGGTGTGCGAGGTGCTGCTGGCCCTGGCCGACCGGCGCCCGCTGCTGGTCCTGCTGGAGGACCTGCACTGGGCCGACGCGCCCTCGCTGGACCTGCTGCGGCTGCTCACCACCCGCCAGCACGGGCGTCCGCTGGGCCTGGTGATGACCGCCCGGGACAGCGACATCGGCACCAACCCCGTGCTGTCCCAGAAGCTCGGCGAGGTGCTGCGCGACCCGCGCACCGAGGCGCTGCGGCTCGGCGGCCTCTCCGAGGCGGAGGTCGGGGTGCTGGTGCGGAGCAAGGCGGGCTCGGGCATCAGCGCCGCGGTGACCAGCGCGCTCCACGAACGCAGCAAGGGCAACCCCTACTTCGTCGCCCAGCTGCTCTCGCTGCTGGGCGGCACCAACGGGCTGCACGACCCGCACGCCGCCCGGCTGCTGCTCGCCCGGGTCCCCTCGGGGGTGCGCGAGGTGCTGCGCCAGCGGTTCGCCACGCTGCCCGCCGAGGCGCTGCGCACCCTGCGGACCTGCGCCGTGCTCGGCACCGAGGTCGACCTGCGGCTGCTCAACGAGATCACCGGCGAGGACCGGTCCACCCGGGCCGCCGTCGAGTCGGCGGTGCTGGCCCAGCTGCTGCGCGCCGACGCCCACCACCCCGACCTGCTGCACTTCACCCACGCCCTGGTCCAGGAGACGCTCTACGAGGAGCTCGACCAGGAGCAGCGCGCCCTGCTGCACGCCCAGGTGGCCCGCACCCTGCTCGACCGCTCGTACGTGCCGGACGAGGACGTCGAACAGGTCGCCCACCACGCCTGGGAGGCGGGCTGCGAGATGCCGGCCAAGGAGGCGCTGCCCTCGCTGCTGCGCGCCGCCGAGCAGGCCGAGCAGCGCCTCGCCTACGAGCAGGCCGAGACCTGGCTGCGCCGGGCGATGTGCCTGCTGCGCGAGCTGCCGGCCGGCAACCCCGCGACCCCGGGGCTCGACCAGCGGCTGCAGATCCAGCTGGGCCAGGTGCTGGCCCTCATCCGCGGCTACGGGGACGCCGAGGCGGAGGTGGCCTTCAACCGCAGCCGCGAACTCAACGCCGTCACCGGCACGCCCGACCGCGCCCCGGTACTGTGGGCGCTGTGCGCCGCGCACCTGGTCACCGGGCGGTACGAGGAGTCGCTGGCGTTCTCCGGCCGGCTGCGGGAGATGTCCGGCAGCGATCCGGATCCGGTGGCGGTGCTCGGCGCCGCGTACGGCCAGGGCATCGTGCTGCACGTGCGCGGCGAGCTGCCGGCGGCGCTGGCCGAGCTGGAACGGGGCGTCAGCGCGGCGGATCGTTTCTGCAGCGGGCAGGGCAACACGCTGGCGAAGGCCTTCCAGCACGACCCCCGGGTCTCCTGCCGGTCCTACGACGCCTTCACCCACTGGCTGCTCGGCGACCAGCGGGCCGCGATGGAGCGCCGCGAGGAGCTGATCGCGCTGGCCGGCCGCGACGCCCGGCCCTCCGACCGGTCCTTCGCGCTCTACGTGGACGCGGTGCTCGCGGGGCTGGAGGGCGACGTCGAGCGGGTCGAGCGGGTCGGGACGCTGGGCGTGGAGGTGGCGGCCGAGGCCGGCCTGCGCTACTGGAAGGCGATGCTGGAGATCTGCCTGGGCTGGGCCGACGCGCACCGCGGCGACGGCGGCGCCGGGGTCGCCCGGATCCAGGCCGCCCTCGCCGTGCTGCGCACCAGCCGCACACTGCTGCGGCTCCCGCTGCACCTGGGCCTGCTCGCCGAGGCCCAGCATCACGCGGGGCAACTGGCGGACGCCCAGGTCACGCTGCGCTCGCTGAACGCGGAGGTGGAGCAGCGCAGCGAGTACGTCTACCTCAACCCGCGGCTGCCCGCGGCGCGGCTCAGCGCGGAGTTGCTGGGGACGGAGTTGCTGGGGACGGACGCGCCGGTGCGGTCGGGGCGGGCGCGGTCGGGGCGGGCGCGGTCGGGGCGGGCGCGGTCGGCAGGCGCGGCAGGGCAGGTGCGGTAGGGCGGGTGTCGGGCGCCGCTGCTCAGAGCAGGGCCGCCGTGGCGGCTGCGCACCCCCAGGAGAGCGTGACGCCCGCGCCCCCGTGGCCGTAGTTGTGGACCAGCCGGGTGCCCGGCAGGGTGTGCTCGTCCACCCCCAGCCGCACGCCGCCACGGCGGGCCGGGCGCAGGCCGACCAGGTGACCGGTGACCTCGGCCCCGGCCAGCTCGGGCACGGCGGCGGTGCAGCGGCGCAGGATGGACTGCGCCGTCCGCGGGTCGACGGCGGTGTCCCAGTTGCCCTCCTCGAAGGTGCCGCCCAGCACCACGTCGGCGCTGCGCGGGTGGACGTAGGTGTAGCCGGCCGGGTTGCCCTCGATCCGTACCGAGGTGCGCAGGCCCGGGTTGCGGATCAGCACGATCTGGCCGCGCACCGGGTACACCGCCTGGTCGGAGCAGAGCAGACGGGCGCCCAATCCGCTGGCGTTGACCACGGCGGGCGCCCAACCGGCCAGCTGGGCAAGGGAGTCGAGCCGCTGCTGGACCACCCGGCCACCGCCCTCGCGGAACTGGTCCAGCAGCCAGGCCAGATAGCGCGGCATCTCGACGGACGGTGCGGTGAACTCCCAGCCGTGCCGGGCCGGCTCGCCCGGCGTGGCCGCGCCCGCCGACGGCAGCGGGCGCAGGTCGGGGACGGGGGCCGCCCACCAAGGGATGCTCCCCTGCGCGGCGGCGTCCTGCCCGGCGCCTTCCGGCGCAGGGCCCTCCTGTGCAGGGCTCTCCCGTGCAGGGCGCTCATCCGGCGCGAAGGATTCGGTGAGCATCCAGGTGCGGCACATCGTCACCCCCGGCACGGCCTCCGCGGCCTGGCGGGCGAACTCGGCGTAGCCCTCCGCCGACCACCGCTCGACCTGGTCACCGGCCGTCATCCCGGTCGGGTACCAGACGGCCGCGGCCACGGCGGAGGTCGTCGACAGCGGCAAGGCCTCGGCGACCACCAGCACCCGGGCCCCCTGCCGCTGCAGGCGCAGCGCGCTGGTCAGCCCGACCACCCCGGCGCCGACCACTACCACGTCCAGCATGTTCGCCCCTTCTTCCTTTCGTGCGGCCGGATCTGACGAAGTATCAGCTCCGGTCCACGGATCACCGCCGCGCCGATCGCCTGCGGTTGAAGGACAGCCTGGCCGGTGCGCGCGGCGCCCGTCCAAGACCAGCCCTGGCACCGGCGATAAGCCGCGCTTATCATCGGCCGCATGGATCTCCGGCAGATGCGCTACTTCACGGTACTGGCCGAGGAGTTGAACTTCACGCGCGCCGCGCGGCGGCTGCACATCGCCCAGCCCGCGCTGAGCCAGCAGGTCAAAGCGCTGGAGCGGCGGCTCGGGGCCCGGCTGATCGAGCGCGGCAGCACGGGCTGCACCCTCACCGCGGTCGGCGAGGTGGTGGCCCAGGAGGCGCGGGGGGTCCTCGCGCGGGCCACGGCGGCCGAGGAGCGGATCGCCGCCGCGGTCGCCGGTCGGCACGGCCGCCTGAACCTCGCCTACACCCGCTCCGCACGCGGCGGCCCCGCCGACGCGCTGGTCAGCGCCTTCCGCGAGCGCCACCCCGAGGTCGAGCTGCGCCTGCAGACCGGCTGGACCGCCCACAACGTCACCCTGCTGCTCGCCGGTCAGCTCGACGCGGCCTTCGTCCGCCCGCCACTCGACGCCCCCGAGCTGACCTGCCTGCCACTCGGGGAGGAGGAGCTGCTCCTGGCCGTCCCCGCCGACCACCCGCTCGCCGCGACCCGCTCCCGGATCAGCCGCCGCCGGATCGCCACCGAACCGGTGATCCTGTGGCCGCGCGAAAACGGCCCCGGCATGCACGATCTGATCATCCGTCAGCTCTGGCCCGACCACGGGCCGCGCATCGTGCGCGAGGAACCCGACGACGAACAGCTGCTGCTCGCCGTGGCCGCCGGCCACGGCGTCGCCCCGATCCCCGAGGGCCGCGCGCACGCTCTGCGCGTCCCGGGCATCCGACTGCGCCGGCTCACCGCCCCGACACCCACGGTCGGCCTCGGCCTGGCCTACGACCCGCGCGTCGACGCCCGCGCATTGCAGTTCCTGCTGTCCCTGGCCCGTGACCGGTGACCGGGGATCGCCGCCGATCCACCAGCCGCTCCAGCCTGCGAGCGTTCACCAAGGCAGCCGGCCGGAAGACCGCCGACCCCAGCGGAGCCACCCACCGCCGCACGGTGCGTCCCAGGCTGCTATTGGCACGATCCAAGCCGTACGCCATCCTTGACCGGAACGTCACGTGATCCGGCCCCAACCGCCCCCGGCGGCATGACCGGTAGCGCGAACTCGGGTGGGGACGGGTACGAGGAGAGACGCATGACGGACGCGCGGGATCGGCAGGGCTGGGCACGGCGGGTGTTCGGCGGCGGGCGGCGGGAGCGGCGCGCGCTGGAGAACCTCGACGCCCTGCAGGGCACCCTCGCCACCATCGGCATGGGCTATCGGGACCTGGTGGCACGCCTGCTCGCGCTGATCGACGAGGGCCGGGCCGACGAGGCCGTCCAACTCGCCCGGAAGGCGCGCGACAGCCGGGAGCCGGCCAAGCAGGCGGCCGCCGAGGTCATGAGCTGTCTGATGGGGATGGCCGAGGAGCGGTACGCCGAGGTGCTGGCGGGCGCCGACCGGATCGTGGCCCTCGCCGGTGCCGAGGCGGCGCCCGAGGCCGCCTACTGCCGCGGCCTGGTCCACTTCCAGCTGGACGACCAGCCACGCGCGATCGAGCAGTTCACGATCGCCGTCACCTCCCCCGTCCCCGCGATAGCCACCTCCGCGGCGCTCACGCTGGGCCACCTCCTCGTGGCGGCGCAGGACGACGAGGCCGCACTGCCGCTGCTGCGCACCGCCTACGAGGACGGCCGGGACGCCGAACGCCCGCGGGCCGCCTTCGAACTGGCCATGCTGAAGCAGCGCTCGGGTGCCCGTGAGGAGGCCCGCGAGCTGTACCGCGAGGCGGTGCGCGGGGGCGGCCGGGAGCTGGCCGCCGAGGCCCGGGGGCGACTGACCGCACTGCTCGCCGAACTCGACGAACTCGACGAACTCGACGAGCAGCGGGACGCGGTGGCGGACGCCGTCCCCGCGGGCGGGTCGGCGGGCGTCGCGGACTCCCTGGCCGCAGTCACGGCGATGATCGAACTGGCGGACCAGGCCCGGACCAGGGGCGATCAGCAGGAGGCCGAGCGCCTGCTGCGCACCGCCGTCGGCTCGTCCGTCGTCCCCTACCGCCAGTTGGCCGAGGTGCGGCTCGGCGGGCTGCTCAGCGAGACCGGGCGGGTGCCGGAAGCCGTCACCCAGTGGCTCAAGGCGGCCGACGGCCCGGATCCGCAGC
Organism: Kitasatospora sp. NBC_01250; assembly: GCF_036226465.1. Taxonomy (NCBI): domain Bacteria; kingdom Bacillati; phylum Actinomycetota; class Actinomycetes; order Kitasatosporales; family Streptomycetaceae; genus Kitasatospora; species Kitasatospora sp. NBC_01250. The sequence continues at coordinate 1,201,283 of NZ_CP108476.1, forward strand.
TACGGCGGGCCGTCGCCGACCAGTTGGGTTTCACGCCCTTCGTCGACGCCGGGTTCCTGGTGCACGCCGACCCGGCGATCGTGCTGCCACTGCTGCCCGGCGCCTGGGGCGCGGGCAGGCTGGGGGCGGCGGTGTACCAGGCCTCGGCCGAGCGGCACCGCACCGCCGGGCCGGCGGTGCGCCGCCAGCTGCTGGCACTGGACGCGGCCCGGTACGGATCGCCGGAACTGGCCGCGCGGATCGCCGCCGTACCGGTGCCGGACGAGCCCCCGGCGCACTGGCAGGTCGGGGGATCCAGCGGCAGCCAGCTCGGCGGGTTCCGGTGGACGGCGACCGGCCACGAGGAGGGCGTCCGGTCCATCGCCGTCACGGCCCCGGACGACCGGCCGGTCGCGGTCACCGGCGGTGGCGACGGCACCGTCCGGCTCTGGGACCTGGCCACCGGCGCACCGATCGGCGAACCCATGACCGGCCACACCGGCATGGTCCTGGCGGTGGCGGCGGCCGAGCCCGCCGGCCGGCCGGTGGCGATCAGCGGCGGCAGCGACGAGGCGGTGCGCATCTGGGATCTGACGACCCATCAGTTGCTGCACCAGCCGCTGACCGGCCACCGCGACTGGGTGACCGGGCTGGCCATGGCGGAGGTGCGCCGCCGCCCCGTGGTGGTGAGCTGCGGCGACGACCGGACCGTGCGGGTCTGGGACCTGGCCACCGGCGCCCCGGTCGGCGAACCGCTGTACGACCGGAGCGGGCCGGGCAGCCCGTTGGGGGGCAGGCTGCGCGCGGTGGCGACCACGGAACTGGGCCGGCGGACCATCGCGGTCACCGGTGACAACGATGGCGTCGTCCGGGCCTGGGACCTCACCAAGGGACGCCAACTGGCCTCGCCCGTGGCCCGGGTGGCCGGCAGTGTGGAGGCGCTCAGCATCGTGGTGGCCGGCGGCCGGCCGACCGTGGTCGTCAGCACCTTCGGCGGGGTGACCACGCTGTGGGACCTGGCGACCGGGGCCCCGGTGGGCGAGAGCCTCAGCGGCGACGACACCTCGACGCGGGCGGTGGCGACGGCGGAGGTCGGCAACCGCCATCTGGTGGTCACCGGCAACGTCAACGGCATGCTACGGCTGTGGGACCCGAACACCGGGGAGGAGACCGCGCGGTGCTTCGCCGGGCCAGAGGGCGTGGCGGCGGTGGCCACGAGCGTGGTCGACGGGCAGCCGGTGGCGATCGTCGGCTGCGGGGACGGCACGGTCCGCCGATGGGACCTGACCGGCACCCCTCCCCCGGGTGCTCCGCGGCCCGGTCACGGCGACTCGGTGAACGCGCTGGCGATCGCGGCACCGGACGGCGTCGCCGACGCCAACCCCTTCGTGGTCAGCGTGAGTTCGGACGGCACGGCCCGGCTGTGGGACCTCGTCACCGGCGCCGCCGTCGGCGAACCCTTCGGCGGCCACCACGACCTGGTGTACGGAGCGGCGACGGCGGTGCTCGACGACCGTCCCGTGGTGGTCACCGGCGGGCGCGACCGGAAGGTGCGGATCTGGGACCCGGGGACCGGCGCACAGGTGGGCGAGCCGTTGGAGCACGACACCGGCGTGGCCGCCGTTGCCACCGCGCTGCTGGACGGCCGGCCGATCGTGGTCACCGGCAGCTGGGGCGGCACCGTCGAGGCGTGGGACCTGGCCACCCGGCAGCCCCTGTACGAGCCGCTGACCGGCCACGAGAGCCATGTGGACACGCTGGCCGTCGCGGTGGCGGACGGCCGCCCGGTCGTCGTCAGCGGCAGCATCGACGGCACCGCGCGGATCTGGGACCTGGCCACCGGCGCCGCGATCGGCGCGCCGCTGCAAGGTGGTGGTGCGGCGGACGAGGGCGACGAGGACGACGAGGACCTGCCCACCGTCGCGGGTGTGGCCACCGTGCAGCTCGACGGCCGCCCGGTCGCGGTCACCGGCACCACCGACGGCCTGCTGCAGGTCTGGGACCTGGCCACCGCAGCCCCGCTCGGCGAGCCCGTCACCGTCGCCGAGGACTGGCTGACGGCGCTGACCGCAGGGGTGCTCGACGGCCGTCCGGTCCTGGTCGCGGGCGGCGAGGACGGCACGGTGCGCAGCTGGGACCTGGCCACCCGGGCCCGGCTCCGGCCCGACCTGGTGCTGCCGCTGGGGATCGAGGCGCTGGCCGTGGCGCCGGACGGCCGGCTGGCCGTCGGCTTCGGCTGGGAGGTCGCGGTCTTCGGGCCGCCGCCCCGGTCGTCCGGGTCCGACTGAGCGTGCGGTGGCTGCTGCCGCCCCCGCACGAGCGGGGACGGCAGCGGCCGGCCGGGTCTCAGATGCGGTCGGCGGCGATCATCAGGTAGTGGAAGCTGCCCTCCTTGTAGGCGGTGAGGAACGGGTCCTCCACGCCGGTCGCCACCGAGGACTTGGCGCGCAGCTCCCAGTACGGGATGGTCGCGGCGGTCAGGTCGACCACGCTGATCGGGATCAGGTCGTTGGCCGACATGGCGGCGAAGTAGGCGCTGCGCGGGTGGATGTCGCAGATGTAGTGCGCGTCGATCTGGCTGACGGCCCGGGAGGGCTGGCGGCCGTGCACGTCGTTGAAGCAGCCGGTGATGGTGACGTACCGGCCGCCGGGCTTCAGGACCCGGGCGTGCTCGGCGAAGAGCTCGTGCAGGTCCACGTACATGGTGCTCTCGTTGTTCCAGATCGCCTGGAAGGTGGCGTCGGGGAACCCGTTGCCGAGCATGTTACGGAAGTGGAAGGCCACCTTGTCGGCCACGCCCCGCTGCTGGGCCTGGTTGTTGGCGAACTTCACCTGCTCCTCGGAGATCGAGATGCCGTCCACCTGGCAGCCGAACCGCTGGTTGGCCACGAAGCTGGTGCCGCCGCGGCCCGAGCCGGCGTCGAGGATCCGGTCGGCCGGGCCGAGGGCCCCCAACTGCTCCACCAGGAAGTCGGCCTGGGCGGCCTCCAGCCGGTGCAGCTCCTTGATGATCCGCTCGTCGCGGGTGGCCTCGTCGCCCTCCAGCACGGACCAGTCCACGTCACCGATGCCGTAGTGGTGGTGGAAGGTGCCGGAGACCTCGCCGAGCCGGATGTTGACCGGGTCCTTCTCCTGGTTCCAGTAGTCGGCCACGGACTGCTGGTACTTGGTGGCCAGGACCGGGGCGGTGGTGTCGGTGATCGTCATGGCTGTCACTGTCCTTGGTGGTCGTTGTAGCGGGGGCTGCCGGCGTGCCACTCCCGGTTGCCGCCGAGCCAGGCCCACAGGGCGCCCAGGTAGCGGGTCAGGATCGGGTCGCCGGTCAGTGTGAGGGCGGCCGAGGAGGCCTCGAAGGAGCGCACGAGTTCGTTGTGGAGTTCGACGGAGCGCCGGGTCGCCTCGGCGAGCGGGCAACCCTCCTCCGCCGCCAGCACGGTGGGCAGGTTGTACTCGACGCCCTGGGCGTCGCCCTCCTTGTGCATCGAGTAGATGTCGTTGAGCAGCACGGAGGCGAGCGCGGCCTGCAGGGTCGCACGGCGCACGTCGGGCCGGCCGTAGACGTCGGCGGGCAGTTCGTAGCCGCCGACCGCGTCGACCAGGGTCATGCACGGCAGGAAGCTGTTCATCTGACGGTTCGCCAGGTACTCGGCGACCGAGGGCGCGCTGCCGCCGATCCGCCAGCCCGCCTCGGCGTCCATGCCGAGGAAGAGCCCGGCGATCTCCTGCCGGAGCCGGTTGATCTGCGCGCCGCTGGCGTAGCCGGCCAGGTCCCGCACCGAGCAGCGCAGCGCGTTGAGCACGGGGTTCTCGCGCATCGAGCGCTCGTAGCGCTCCTGGTAGCGGCCGGGCAGCCGGGGCGGGTCGATCGCCGACTGGGCGAGCATCAACTGCGGCCCCAGGCGCTCGGGGTGGTCGCCGGTGGTGGCGTCCTCGCAGAAGTAGTCGTCGACCGCGAACTCGGCGGCCAGGCAGCGGCCGGCGGCCAGCAGCCGGTCCGGGTCGTCGGTGTCGGGGTGGGTCAGCATCAGCAGCCGGCCGAAGTCGGCCTGCCGGAACTTCTCGGTCCGGCCGGCGTAGATGCCCACCTGCCTGGTCCAGTCGACCAGGCGCTCGTTGACCTCCTCGGCCAGCGCGCGGTCGTCGCGCAGGTGGGGCGGGCAGTACAGACCGGGGACGGCGCGGCCGGTGCCCTGCGGCGCGAGCGGCTGCGGCGCCGCGGCCCGCGGGGCAACGGCGGTCGGGGCAACGGTCGCTGGGGCGACCGTCGGTGGGACAACGGTCGGTGGGACAATGGTCGGTGGGGTGGGGGCGGCTGCGGTGCGCGGGCGCAGCAGCTCGGTGATCCGGGCGGCTGAGGTGCCCAGGCCGGTCGGGCCGGTCACGAACGCCCGGCCCGCTCCGGCGCCGGTGTCGAAGGCTGCCATCGGCTCTTCTCCTGACCGCCGGCTCAGGACCGCGGCGCGGCGATGTCGACGTTCTCCAGGATGCCGACGGCGTCGCCCACCAGGATCGCCGCCGAGTAGTAGGCGGTGACCAGGTACTTCATGATCGCCTTGTCGTCGATGCCCATGAACCGGACGTTCAGGCTGGGGTCGAACTCGTCGGGGATCCCGGTCTGGTGCAGCCCGATGACACCCTGGTCCTGCTCGCCGGTGCGCATCGCGAGGATCGAGGAGGTGTGCCCGGTGATCGGGATCTTGCCACACGGGAAGATCGGCACGCCGCGCCAGGCGGGCACCTGGTGGCCGCCCACGTCCGCGCTGTCCGGGTAGATGCCGCGCTTGGTGCACTCGCGGAAGAACGCGGTGATGGCCTTGGGGTGGGCGAGGAAGAGGTCGGTGCCGCGGCGCATCGACAGCAGCTCGTCCATGTCGTCCGGGGTCGGCGGCCCGGACCAGGTGTTGATCCGCTGGTCGTAGTCGGCGTTGTGGAGCAGGCCGAACTCGCGGTTGTTCAGCAGCTCCCACTCCTGGCGCTCGCGGATCTCCTCGACGGTGAGCCGCAGCTGCTGCTCCAGCTGGTTCATCGGCTCGTTGTAGAGGTCGGCGACCCGCGAGTGCACCCGCAGGATGGTCTGGGTCAGCGACAGCTCGTACTCGCGCGGCGCGAGGTCGTAGTCGACGAAGGAGGTGGGGACGTCGGGCTCGCCCTGGTGGCCCGCAGCGATGGCGACCTCCACCTCGCCCTTGGAGTTGACCTTCCGCGCGGAGCTGGCCAGGAACCGGTCCACGTGGTCGCGCAGGTTCTCGGAGCGGTCGAACAGCTCCAGGAAGGTCGCCCAGGGCAGCACCATGACGGTGCCGGCGGTGGCGGCCCGTACGGTGGCCGTCCAGCGCGGGTCGGGGCGCAGCAGCGCCTCGTCGCCGAGGTGGTCGCCGTCGGAGAGCACGCCGAGGGTCTTGCTGTCGCCGTACTTGCCGGTGGCGATCCGCTCGACCCGGCCGTGCGCGACGATGAACACCTCCTCGACCGGCCGGCCCTCCTCGACCAGCACCTCGCCGCTCCGCACGTCGCGGGGCGTGAAGCGGCCGGCCAGCTCGGCGAGCAGCGCGTCGTCCTCGAAGCCGCGCAGCGCCGGGATCTCGCGCAGCGTCTCGGGGACGATCCGCACGTCGTCGGCCCCGGCCTGCACGAAGCCGACCCGCCCGCGGCCGACGGCCAGCGAGAGCCGGCGGTTGACCCGGTAGGTGCCGCCGGAGACCTGCACCCAGGGGAGCTGCCGCAGCAGCCAGCGCGAGGTGATGCCGCGCATCTGCGGAGCGGACTTGGTGGTGGTCGCCAGGTTGCGGGCGGCGGCGGTGCTCAGGCTGAGCTGTGCGGGGGTGGGGCCGGGCACGAGGCCCTGGGCGAAGTCCGGATCGGCGGCTATCGACATCGGGGTTCTCCTGGGGGACGGGCCGGGTGCTCGGCCTGCTGCGCTTGGCGGGTGTCGGACCATCAGCCACACATCCGTCTGCCATAAATGGAGAGAGGAATTCCGGTTCGACGGCAGCCGACGCTACCGAAATCCGAACAACGAGAACGGAATTTCGACGCGAACTCGCCAACACCTGACACAGGCGTCGCTCTTGGCCACGGCAGCCCCTTGTGGGACACCCCGTCAACAGCACGCCGGGCCGCACCGGCATCCATGTCCGGGCGATGCCGGGCCAGTTGTCGCTCCGCAGGCCGCGCGCCCTGCGGGGACGTACGGCAGGAAGATCACCGGCAGCAGGGAGTGGATTCTGGCTGGAACTATCCGATCACACTCCGTAATCGATATGGGGCATGCTAAAGGGCCCGGCGGCGCGCCGGGCCGTGGACCGCCGGGCGGTGGACCGCCGGGCCGTAGACCGCCGGGCGGTGGACCGCCGGGTTAGGCCTGGCGCGACCGGCGGGCCCGGAAGGCCGCAGCCTTGGTGCGGTTCTGACATGCCGTCGAACAGAACTGGCGCACGCTGTTGCGCGACGTGTCGACGTACACCCGGTCGCAGTGCGCGGCCTGGCAGACGCCGAGCCGGCCCGCGAGGTCGCTGCCGACGGCCAGCGCCAGGCCGGCCGCGCAGCCCGCGCTCCAGCCCACGGCCAACGAGTCGTCCGCGCCGTGGAAGTGGACCTGCCAGGGCTCGCCGGGCACCTGGTTGAGCTGCGGGCGGGCCCCGGTCGAGAGCAGCAGGCCGTTCAACACCTGGGCCGCCTCGTCGATCCGCCCCGCGCCCGCAGCCTCGAAGATCCGGCGCAGCTGCTGCGCCGTCTGCGCGAGTCGGGCCGCCTGCGCCGGATCGATCGCACGCGGGCCAGCGCCCGGACCGGTGCGCGGCAGCGCCGCGTCGACCGCCGCCGGCAGCTCGGCGCCGTGCGGCGCGAGGTACGGCCGGCCGCGTGCCTCCCCGTCGGTCAGGGAGTTGACGAGCGAGACCGCCGCCTCCAGCAGCGTGGCCACATGACTGTCGAACATCACTTGACCAGTCACTCCTTCCAGCTCTAGCGTTCGTCACTGACGATATCAGTTTAGCCAGTGACGAAAGGTGGGGGTCTCCCATGCCCGGAACCAGCGGACGACTGCCACGCGGGGTGCGACTGCTGATCGTCGCGCGGGCCGTCAACCGGCTCGGCGCCTTCTCGCTGCCCTTCCTGACGGTGCTGGTCAGCACCGAGTTCGGCGCGAGCCTCGGCACCGCCGGACTCGTCTCGGCCACCTTCGGACTCGCCACGATCCCCTCCCGGCTGGCCGGCGGCCGGCTCGCCGACCGGCTGGGCCGCCGCCGCACGATCCTGCTCGGCCTCGGCGGCTGCGCCGTCACCGAGCTGGGGATCGCGGCGGCGGGCTCACTGGCCACCGTCGCGCTCTTCGCCGTGCTGCTCGGCCTGGTCTTCGAGCTCTACGAACCGCCGAGCCAGGCGATGATCGCCGATGCCGTCGAGCCCGCCGAACACGTCCGCGCCTACGGGGCGCTGAGCGCCGCGCTGGCCGGCGCGGGCATGGGCGCCGGACTGATCGCCGCCACCGTCGGGCGCTGGGACCTGCGCTGGCTCTTCGTCGCCGACGCGCTGACCAGCCTGGCCTGCGCCCTCGTGGTGCGCGCCGTGCTGCCGGCCGACCGCCCGCGCCCCGCCGCCGACGGTGGCCGCGACCAAGCGGACGGGCCGTCCGCCTGGCGCGACCGGGCCCTGCTGGCGATGCTCGGCTGCGGCACCCTGTTCGCGGTGGTCTACCTCCAGGTCATGGTCTCGCTGCCGCTCTCGCTGCTCCGGCGCGGTCTGGGTGCCTCGCAGGCCGGCCTGCTGCTCACCGTCTCCGCCGTCACAGTGGTGGCCGGGCAGCCGTTGGTACGCCTGCGCCGCCTGGCCGCGCTCCCCGCACCCGCCGCGCTCGCCCTCGGCTACCTGCTGCTCGCGGGCGGCCTGGCCGGCTACGCGGCGGCGCGCACCCTGCCGGGGTATCTGGCCGCCACCGTCGTGTGGAGCCTGGGCGACCTGCTGATGATGGGACGCAGCTACGCCGTGGTGGTCGACCTGGCACCGGCCGAGGCCCGTGGCCGCTACCTCGCCGTCTACGGGACCAGTTGGGGCGTGGCGACCGTCGCGGCGCCGATCCTCGGCACCCAGCTGCTGGCGCACGGCGGCGTGACCTGCCTGTGGAGCGTGCTGGCCGCCGGCTGCCTGCTGCTCGCCGCCGTGCAGCCGCTGCTCGGCCGGGCGCTGCCGGGCGCGGGGCGTCGTGCGGGCGCGGGACGTGCGGGTGCCGGGCCAGCAAGCGCCGGCCCGGCAGGCGCGGGGCCTGCGGCGGCGCCCGGTGGCACGGCCTCCTGAGAGGCCGTGCCACCGGGTCGGCGCCCTGTCCGGCCACCCGCCTACCGGGCTGCCGTCCCCGCGTCGGCCGGGGCCGGGGCGTAGCCGGTGGGTCGGGCCGTGAAGGTGCCCCGGCCCTGGGTGCGGCTGCGCAACCGGGTTGCGTAGCCGAACAGTTCGGCCAACGGCACGGTGGCCGTGACCGTGGCCGTGCCGCCCCGCGCGGTCGAGCCCGAGACCCGCCCGCGCCGTGCCGCCAGGTCGCCGAGCACCCCGCCCACCGCGTCCTCGGGCACGGTGACGGTGACCTCCACCACCGGTTCGAGCAGCGCCAGCACGCAGGCACGCAGTGCCTCGCGCAGCCCCTGCCGCCCGGCGGTGCGGAACGCCAGCTCCGAGGAGTCCTTGGGATGGGTGGCACCATCGGTCAGGGTGACCAGCAGCCCGGTCACCGGGTGCCCGCCGAGCGGCCCGTCCGCCAGCGCGTCCCGGCAGCCGGCCTCCACCGCCCGGACGTACTCCTGCGGCACCCGCCCGCCGACGACGGTCGAACGGAAGACGAAGCCCTGCGCGCTGCCCGACTCCTGCTCCTGCCCGGCCGGTGCCGTCAGCGGCGCCACATCGAGCACCACATGGGCGAACTGCCCGGCGCCGCCGTCCTGTTTGACGTGCCGGTGGACCAGGCCCGACACCCCGCGCAGCACCGTCTCCCGGTAGGCCACCTTCGGCCGCCCGACGTTGACCTCCAGCCCGTGGTCGCGGCGGACCTTCTCCACCGCCACCTCCAGGTGCAGCTCGCCCATCCCCGACAGGACCGTCTGGCCGGTCTCGGAGTCGGTGCGCACCGCCAGCGAGGGGTCCTCCTCGACCAGCCGCGCCAGCGCCGAGACCAGCCGCTCGGTCTCGGTGCGGCGCCGGGCCTCGACGGCCACCGAGACCACCGGGACGGCCACCGAGGGCGGTTCGAGGAGCAGCGGGGCCGCCGGCGCGCACAGCGTGGCGCCGGCCCGGGCGGCCTTCGGCCCGATCACCGCGACGATGTCCCCGGCCACCGCCCGGTCCACCTCCGCGTGCCGGTCGGCCTGCACCCGCAGGATCCGGCTGATCCGCTCGGTCCGCCGCGCGCCCACGTCCAGCACCGCCGCTCCCTTGTCGATCGTGCCGGAGTAGACCCGCAGGAAGGTCAGGCGCCCGGTGCTGGTGGAGTTCACCTTGAACACCAGGGCCGCGAACGGAGCCGCCGGGTCGGCGGCTCGCTCCTGCACCGCGTCGTCCGCCCCGCTGCCGCCCGCCCCGCCGGCCCCGTTGGCACCACGCACCGGCGGTACGTCCAGCGGCGAGGGCAGGTAGGCCACCACGGCCTCCAGCAGCGGCTCGATGCCGCGGTTGCGGTAGGCCGAGCCGCACAGCACCACCACGCCCTCGCCCGTGCGGGTGAGGGCGCGCAGCGCGGCGGCCAGCGTCGGCGCCTCGACGGTGCCGGTCGCGCAGAACTCCTCCAGCGCGCCCGGGTGGAGCTCCGCCACCGCCTCCACCAGCAGCCGGCGGCGGTGCTGCGCCTGCGGCAGCACCGCCTCCGGGACCGGCCCCTCGGCGAAGCCGTCGCCGTCGCCCCCGTCGGCCCAGACCAGCGCGCGCATCCGCAGCAGGTCCACCACGCCGGTGAAGCCGTCCTCCGTACCGATCGGCAGCTGCACCACCAGCGGCGCCGGATGCAGCCGCTCGCGGATCGAGGCGACCGCCGTGTCGAGGTCCGCGCCGGCCCGGTCGAGCTTGTTGACGAAGGCGATCCGGGGCACACCGTGCCGGTCGGCCTGACGCCACACCGACTCGCTCTGCGGCTCCACGCCCGCGACGGCGTCGAACACCGCGACCGCACCGTCGAGCACCCGCAGCGAGCGCTCCACCTCGTCGGCGAAGTCGACGTGGCCCGGGGTGTCGATCAGGTTGATCCGATGGCCGTCCCAGGCACAACTCACCGCGGCGGCGAAGATGGTGATGCCGCGGTCGCGCTCCTGGGAGTCGAAGTCGGTGACGGTGGTGCCGTCGTGCACCTCGCCGCGCTTGTAGGTGGCGCCGGTGCGGTAGAGGATCCGCTCGGTGACGGTGGTCTTGCCGGCGTCGACGTGGGCCAGAATGCCCAGGTTGCGAACCGTGCCGAGGTCGTCGACGTGCTGAGTGTGCGGGTTGCTGCGCATGGCCCATGGCCTTTCAGGGTGGTTCCCGAACGGGTCAGCGCGATTGCCGGACGAAACGGCCCGTGGCCGGGCCGACTTGGCCCCCTGCCCCCGCCGCGGTGCGACGTGCGTGCCCGGGCGGGTCACCACCGGGCGCGGCGGGGTCAGGAGTTCGTCACGGAGTCCGGTGCCGGCCGCGCAGCGGGCACCGGGCGCACGAAGACACCAGGATCACCTCGTACCGGGACGGGGGAACGACGACGGCGGTGCGGTACCGCATGGCCACTCTCCCCTCAACTCGTCCCGGTGCGCGCCACGATGACGGTGCGGCGCGCGATCAGTGGCGAGCCTAGTGAAGCCGGTCCGCCGGGGCACCGGGTTTTTCGGCCGGCACCGGCGTCTCCTCCCACCGCAGTGCCCGAAGCGCCCAGCTGAGCACCATGTCGCGGTACGGGTCCGCGGCGTCCAGCGCCTTGGCGACCGCCAGCGCCTCCTCCAGCAACCCCCTTCGCGCGTCCGGAAGTTCACGAAGGCGGTGCGAGTCGCTCAGCCGCAGCAGCACAACGGCGAGCTTGGAGCCGTAGGCCGCCGGGCTGACCTGGGCCAGCACCCGGTACACCCACAGCGCGTCCGGCCCGTGCAGCACCGGCCGGTCGGTGCTCAGCAGCTTCATCCGCGCCCGAAGTACGGTCTCGCGATCCATCGTCGCCCCCTCGTCGTCCCAGCACCTCCCGGGCCGGTCCCCGCCGGCGGCGGGGCAGCACGACGTCCGCGCCGGCGCCCGGTGACGGACGCCGGCACGTGAGCCGGGAGGTGGATGACGTCGAGTCTGCGGGCCGCGGGGTGCGCGGACAAGGGCGGACGAGCGTGCGCTCCGTCCTACCGCCGAGGCCCCGGAGCAGGCATGATGGAGTCGACACACTGCCGGCGACAGCCGTGACAGCCGTGGGAGCCGTGGCAGCCGCGAAGGCCGCGAAGGCCGCGAAGGCTCAGCTCTTCGCCTTGGCGAACCGGCTCTTCAGCTCCAGGGCGCGCGAGAACTGGTCGTCGGCCGTGGTCGTCCCCTTGGGGAAGTCGACCTTCATCAGCTTCTGGTAGGCGTCGGGGCGGAACTCGGTCATCAGCAGCCAGCCGCTGCGCACGTAGCTGGTGGGGGCGCTGTTACCGGCGCCGTCCGTCCCGTCCACGCGGCCCGCGTAGTGGCCCGCCCCCGTGCTCATCACGTCCACGAAGGTGTTGGCGAACGGAGCCATCATGGCCGGGGTGATGTGGTAGCGGCCGGACAGGTAGGCCCGGTACAGGCCCGCGGTGTCCAGGCTGCCGTGGTCGTTGTCCTCCGTGTCGCCGCCCGCCGGGGCGTACATCCACGTGTAGGCCGTCTTGCCGGCGTGGTCGGTGTACTTCTGCGCCTGCGAGAAGAACCAGTCGACGCTGGTCTGCACCAGCGAGTCGTACTTGGTGACCCGCTGCGGGTCGTCGCCCAGCAACTGGTGGGCGACCGCCAGGTTCTGGAAGCCGTAGTCGAACATCATCTGCTGGTTCCACGGCACCGGCTGACCGCCCTTGTAAGGCGAGTCCGACGCGAAGTACATCCGGTTGCCCTGGGAGACGTCCAGCAGCCGGGACAGGATGTGCTGGTCGACGGAGGTGTCGGCCTCGGCGACGAACTTCTTGGCCCGGTCGAGGTAGGTGGCGCCGTAGCCGTGCGGGTCGCCGTCGGCCACCGGCTTGTTCCAGATCGCGGGCGTCTGCAGGATCAGCCGGGCGCAGTTGGCCAGGTGGCCCACCGGGTCGCCCTGTTCGCCACCGGTGCCGATCGGGTCGGTGGTGACGTTGTTGGGCCACGCCGGGCCGATGTCGCCGGTCCAGAGCACGTGCTGCCCGACCGGCGCCGGCGCCAGGTCGTCGCGCTCGGACAGCACGGTGTCGCAGTAGCCGATCATCCGGTCCAGGATCGCCTGGTCGCCGGAGATCTCGTACACCATGCCCATGGCCTTGGTGTCCTCGCCGCTGTGCCCCTGCGCCCACTGGTTGCCGATGTTGTCCCCGGCCGGGGTGAGCGTGCGGATGTAGGAGTCGAACGAGCTGATCTCGGCCGGCGTGACCGGGCCGGTCAGGCTGCTGAGCTTCATCACCGGGTGCGCGCTCGGCGCCGCCGAGGCCGGCGCCGCCGCCACGGCCACCGACGTCGTCCCGCCTCCCGTGCACCCGAGCGCGAGCAGACCGGCGCTCAGACAGGCGAGTGTCGTGCTTCCGAGCAGGACCTTCGCGGGCTTCCGCGGAACCATGGCGGGACCTCCTGATGGATGGTCAGACCAGCTGACCCAACCGAGCCGTCGTCCGGCACGCGCCTCGGGCGCGCGTCGTCGGACCGGGTCGGCCGGATGGCCGACGCCTGGGTTGACGGCGCTCGGACAGGCGCGGGTTCACCGCCGGGCACGGGTTCACCGCCAGACGCGGGCGGGCGCGGGCGGCTGCGGCTCCGGACTTGCCGAAACGGCAACAAGCCTCGGCGTTCCCGGGCCGCCCGCCGGATGATCACTGCTGAGAGCTCCGAGAGCCCCGATCCTCTGGAGGACGCATGTCCCAGCAGACCACCAGGCCACCGCGGACCACCGAGCCGCGCCACCGTCTGGTCCCCTCCCCCGCCGGCCGGATCCACCTGGTCGAGCAGGGCACCGGCCCGCTGGTGCTGCTCGTGCACGGCTTCCCGGAGTCCTGGTACTCGTGGCGCCACCAGTTGCCGGTGCTGGCCGCGGCCGGCTTCCGCGCGGTCGCCGTCGACGTGCGCGGCTACGGCCGCTCCTCCCGTCCCACCGAGGCTGCGGCCTACGGCATGCTCGACCTGGTGGCGGACAACACCGCCGTGGTGCACGCCCTGGGCGAGCGGTCGGCGGTGATCGTGGGGCACGACTGGGGAGCGGCCATCGCGGCGAACTCGGCCCTGCTGCGGCCGGACGTCTTCCGCGCGGTGGGCCTGCTGAGCGTCCCGTACACCCCGCGCGGCGGGCCGCGGCCCAGCGAGGTCTTCGCCCGGCTCGGGGCGGGCTCGGGCTCGGGCTCCGGCTCCGGCTCCGGCTCCGGCTCCGGCTCCGGCGAGGAGTTCTACGTCTCCTACTTCCAGCAGCCCGGCCGCGCCGAGCGTGAGATCGAGCCCGATGTCCGCGGCTGGCTGGCCGGCTTCTACGCCGCGCTGTCCGCCGACACCATGCCCGCCCCCGGCGCCCCGGACCCGCACTTCGTCACCCCCGGAGGCACCCTGCGCGACCGCTTCCCGGCCGGGGCCCTGCCCGGCTGGCTCAGCGAGCACGATCTCGACGTCTACGCCGGCGAGTTCGAGCGCACCGGCCTGACCGGGGCACTCAACCGCTACCGCGCCATGGACCGCGACTGGGCCGACCTCGCCGCCTTCGACGGTGCGGCGATCGACCAGCCGTCCCTGTTCCTGGGCGGTGCGCTGGACGCCTCCACCACCTGGCTGGCCGACGCGATCGCGGCCTTCCCCACCACGCTGCCGGGCCTGGTCTCCTCGCACCTGCTGGAGGGCTGCGGCCACTGGATCCAGCAGGAGCGGGCGGCGGAGACGAACCGGCTGCTGCTGGAGTGGCTGACGGGGCTGCCCGGGTGAGGTGACCGGCCTGGGCGCCGCCGTGCGGGGACGGCCACCGGGCCGGCATGTCACGTTCCGCGCCCCTCCCCTGTCCAGCAGGTGTCAGGACGGCTTCACCGCCCGCTCCGCAGGAGGGAAGAGACATGGCAACCGTGACGGTACGACGGGTCATCGCGGCGCCGATCGGCGAGGTCTTCGACTGGTGCGCCACCACCACGAACTACACCCGCACCCGGTTCGTCCTGCGGGCGCGCCTGGCCCGGCCGGGGGCGGGCGCGGCCTACGGGGTGGGGGCCGTCCGGGTGCACACCTGGCTGATCGGCTGGTTCCGCGAGCGGATCACCAGCTACCACCCGCCGTACGACTTCGACTACACCGTGGACCGCAGCTTCCCGCCGGCCCGTCACGAACTGGGCCGGATGACCTTCACCGAGGTCGGCGGAGGCACCCTGGTGGTCTGGGAGACCGCCTTCCGGCTCCCCGCCCCGTTCGGGGACGCCTTCGCCCGCGTGGTGGGCGCCCCCGTCATCGGCCACGTCTTCGGCCGGATCCTGGCAGCCGCCGACCGGGCGCTCACCGCCGGTGCGGGAGGCTCGCGCGGCCGTGTTCCCGGCGAGCCCCCTACCGCCCTACGCTGAGCGCGCCACGCTCCATACGCCACACGCCACACGCCACACGCCAACGGAAGGGGCACCCCATGCTCCCGTGGTCGGCCGACCTCGCGGGCCGGATGGACCGGCAGGTCATCACCAGCGAGCTGCTGCGCGGCAACCCGCTGGGCGACCCGTTCGAACGGCCGCTGCACGTCTACCTGCCGCCGGGGTACGACGACGAGCCAAGACGGCGCTACCCCGCGGTCTACGTGATCCAGGGCTTCAGCGGCCATCTGGGCATGTGGTACAACCGCACCCCGTTCCGCCGGCCCTTCCCGGAGACCGCCGACGCGCTGTTCGCCGGCGGTACGCCGCCCGTCGTCCTGGTCCTGGTCGACGCCTGGACGTCCTACGGCGGCAGCCAGTTCGTCGACTCGCCCGGGACGGGCCGCTACCACGCGTACCTGTGCGAGGAGGTCGTCCCGTACGTCGACGCCCGCTACCGCACCCTCGCCGGGCGTGAACACCGGGCGATAGCCGGCAAGTCGAGCGGCGGGTTCGGTGCGATGATCACGCCGATGCTGCGTCCGGACCTCTTCGGGGCGCTGGCCACGCACGCCGGGGACGCGCTCTACGAGTACTGCTACGTACCCGAGTTCCCGCAGGTGGTGCGCACCCTACGGCCCTGGGGCGGTGACATCGGCGCATGGTGGGACGACTTCCGGCAGCGGCCCGCCATGACCAGGCCCGGCGACGACGTCACGCTGAGCGCGCTCGGCGTGGCCGCCTGCTTCTCGGCGGACCCGGACGGCACGCCGCGGCTTCCGTTCGACACCGGCACGGGTGAGCTGATCCCGGAGCTGTGGCAGCGCTGGCTCGACCTCGACCCGGTCCGGATGGTCCCCCGACACGCGGAAGCGGTACGGTCGTTGCGCGCGGTGTGGATCGACGCCGGCACCCGGGACGACTTCTTCCTGGACGTCGGCGCCGAGGCCTTCCACCGGGCGGTCCGCGCCGCCGGACTGCCCGAACAGGCGGTCCGCTTCGAGCTGTTCGACGGCGGCCACGGCGGCATCGACTACCGCTACCCGCTCGCCCTCGACTGGCTCGCCCGCCGGATCCAGCCCTGACGCGCCGATCTGAGGTAGCGTCACCCCTCATGCGCATTCTGGTACTTGGCGGCACCGTGTTCGTGGGCCGCGCGATCGTCGACGAAGCGTTGCGGACGGGCGCGGAGGTGACCGTGTTCGGCCGTGGCCGCACCGGAGCCGAACTCTTCCCCGCCGTGCCCCGGTTGATCGGCGACCGGGACAGCGGCGACTACCACGCCCTCGGCCGGGCGGGCGACTGGGACGCCGTGGTGGACGTCAGCGGCTACGTGCCGCGTCACGTCGGCCAGGCGATGGCGGCGCTCGGTGACCGGGCCGGGCGCTACCTGTTCGTCTCCAGCCACGCCGTCTACGCACGGACCGGCGTCGGTCCCGGCTCGGACGAGGACACCCCGCGCCGCCCATCGGTGCGGGACACCGAGGAGCTGAGCGAGGCCACCTACGGGCCGCTCAAGGCAGCCTGCGAGGACGACGTACTGGCGCGCTACGGCGAGCGGGCCACGATCGTGCGGCCGGGCAAGGTGGTCGGCCCGCACGACCCGCAGGCCGGGCTCACCTACTGGGTGCGCCGGGCCGCGCGCGGCGGCCGGGTGGCGCTGCCCGGCAGGCCCGAACAGCCCATCCAGCTGGTCGATTCGCGCGACCTGGCCACCTTGGTGGTGCGGCTGCTGCGGGACGACCGGCCCGGCGCGTTCCACGCCGTCGGTCCGGCCGAGCCGATCACCCTGGCCGGGCTGATCGGCACCTGCGCGCGGGTGGCGGGCAGCGAGGTCGAGATCGTGCCGGTGCCCGCGGAGGCGGCGCCGCCGTTCTTCCCGCTGATCCGACCCACCGCGCAGTGGACGGCCCAGCAGCGCAGCCCGGCCCGCGCCCGGGCCGCCGGCCTGCCCGCGACACCGCTCGCGACCACCGTCGCGGACGTGCTCGCCTGGGACCGCGAGCGGGGCGAGCCGCCGCTGGCGGAAGGGCTGTCGCCGGAGCAGGAGGCCCAACTGCTCGGCGCCTGACGGATCTCCGCCGCAGGCGGGCTGGTCACCCTCTGGAAGCGCCTCGCAGTCAGTTGACGCCCTCAGCTGTGGTGAAAATCCCGTTGCCCCAGCACAACACCCTTCGTACCCTCACCCGATGGACCACGACGACCTGCCGCCCCTCGAACTCGCCTTCCCCGGCCCGGAGCGCGACAGCGGCGTGGCCGCGATCCTCAGCGGCCACAAGACCGCCCTGACCGGCCTCCTGGCGCTCTACCGGCACGCCGGTGAGGAGCTGCCGACCGCCGGACAGCGGCTGTCCGTGCTGGACTCCGCCAACCGCCCGGTCGCCACCATCGAACTCGTCGACGTCCGCGTGGTTCCCATGGCGGAGATCGACGACGCCTTCGCCCTCGCCGAAGGCCGCGGCTACGAGGACGCGGCCCACTGGCGGGCCGCCCACACGGAGTTCTTCCAGAGCACGGGCGTGAGCGAGTACCTGGGCCACACCCCAGTCATCGACGACTCCACCCTCGTGGTCGCCCAACAGTTCCGCCTGGTCGATCCGACGCCGTGATTCGCCCCTGGCCCACGACCGGATCGGGCTCGCAGACACACCAGACCTGCTTGCCAATGCCCTCCCGAGGCCCCCAGCCCCACGCCTCGGACAGCGCATCCACCAGCAGCAGCCCCCGACCCGACTCCCCGTCAGCGTCCCCACGCTGCTGTGGCAGCGTGTCGGAGGCGTCCTCCACCGTGATCCAGAGCAGGTCCTCGTCCACCTCCAGTCGGAGCCGGATCAGCTGATCGTGCCTTGTCGCGTCAACTCGGCATTGAAAGTCGGAGCATGATCGGCCATCATTCGCGATGAGTCTGCACGGCGGCCCGCCCCACGCGCCCCGTCGTTCCCGGGCACCCCACCGCCCATCGCAGCCGCGTCGCACCAGAGGAGCCCCCGCCGTGTCGGACCAGGACACCCGCACCGCACCGGCCGTCGCCGGCGCGTACGACCCGCCGCCGCCGAACATCGCCCGGGTGTACGACTACCTGCTCGGCGGCAAGGACAACTACGCGGCCGACCGGGCCGTCGGCGAGCGGATCGAGCAGACGCTCCCCGCCGTCCACCTCGGGGTGCAGCAGCAGCGGGCCGTGCTGCGGCGGGTGGTGCGGTACCTGGTGGGCGAGGCGGGGCTTCGGCAGTTGGTGGACCTCGGGTCGGGGCTGCCGACCGCGGACAACGTGCACCAGGTGGCGCACGCCGTCGACCGGTCCACCCGCGTGGTGTACGTCGACAACGACCCGGTGGTGCTCACCCACGCCCGGGCGCTGCTGGCCGACAACAAGGAGACGACGGTCCTCGCGGGCGATCTGCGCGAGCCCGCCGCGCTGCTCGCGGATCCGGTGCTGCGCGGCCACATCGACTTCGACCAGCCGGTGGGGCTGCTGCTCTGCGGCATCCTGCACTACGTCCTGGACGAGGAGGAGCCCGCGCTCATCGTCCGCCAGCTGGTCGACGCCCTGCCCTCGGGCAGCTACGTCTTCATCCACCACCTGCTGGTCGCCGGTGAGGACGCCGAGGCGGCTGCCGCGGAGGCGGTGCTGCGCCAAGGCGTGGGCCGCGCGCAGTTCCGCACCCCGGCCGCCGTCGCCGCCTTCCTGGACGGCCTGGACCTGGTCGACCCCGGCGTGGTCACCGTCGCCGAGTGGCGCCCGGACGCCGACACCCCGCCGCTGAGCGCCAACCCGGTGCTGCGCCTGGCGGCGGTGGGCGTGGCGCGCAAGCCCTGAGGCCGAATCGCTGGTCGAGCGGCCGCGGTCACCCGGATCGGGTGGCCGCGGCCCACGTGCGTCCACGCGCCGCGAGGCCCGACGAGCCGTCAGCGCTCCGCGACGAACAGGGTCTGCAGCACCTGGCCGCAGGCACCCGAGGCGTCGTCCAGCCGGCCGAGGGCCAGGCCCGAGCCGAGCGGGCTCGCGGTGGTGGCCGCGCTCAGGCAGAGCCACTCGCCGACCGGGTCGCGGTGCAGGGCGAGGGTGACGTCGGTGTTGATGACCATCTGCCGGACGTGGTCGAGCTCGAAGGCCACCGCCCAGTTGCTGTCGGCGAGGGTGAGCGCGCGGGTGAGCGGGGTGTCGGCGCTGCCCGCCACCAACGGGATCCGCTGGCGGGCCCACGCCGTCCCGGGGCCCGGCCGGTCGAAGCCGGTGCCGGGCGGGAAGCGCCACTCCATCGCCGAGACGTAGCCGTCCAGGTTGGCGCCGCGCAGGCCGTGCGGCGGCTGCGGCCCGGGCAGTGGCGGCGGGGTGGGCTCCGGGCGCAGCTCCGGGGTGTCCGACGGGCTCGCGGCCAGGCGCCAGGCCCGGGCCAGCATCACCACCTGGCCGTCCGCGGTGATCTCGCCTTCGAGCAGCTCGGTGCGCGCGCCCGAACGGACCGTGCGCACGGCCACCGTGAGTTCGCCGACCGGGACAGGGCGCGGGATCTCCAGCGTCACCCGCGCGATCCGGAACCCCTCGCGCGCCTGGTGGCGCTCCAGCGCCCGGCCCAGCAGCGCCGACGGCGGGCCGGCGTGCTGGGCCTTCGGACTCCACGGTCCGGCGGTGGACCTGGTGCTCTCGAACCGGCCCTCCCCCAGGTCCAGGTAGAAGGACTCGGGCTGGTGCGGTGAACCACCGGTCATCTGGTGCGGCCCCCTCGGCTGCGCGGTCTGCTCCTGGCGATCGACAATAGATCAGTCGACAGATCAGTCCACAGACCAGTCGACAGATCAGTCGAGCCTCGCCTCGAAGGCCAGCTCCCGGGCCAGCTCCTCGACCCGCCGCTCGGCCAGCCCCCGGGAGGTGAACCAGGCGCCGACGTTGCGCACGTCGCGCTCCAGGAAGGAGCGTCCGCGCGGGTTGGCGATGACGTCGACGATCTGCGGCACGTCGATGATCACCAGGCGGCCCTGGTGCACCAGGATGTTGTAGGCGGACAGGTCGCCGTGCGCGTAGCCGTCCCGGGCGAGCACGGCCAGGCTGGCGCCGAGTTGCTGCCAGAGGTCGTCCAGGTCGGCCTCCTCGGGCCGCAGTTGGGCCAGCCGCGGGGCGGCGGCACCGGAGGGGTCGCCGATGAACTCCATCAGGATCTCGGTGCCGAGGATCTGGACGGGGTAGGGCACGGCCACGCCGGCCGACCAGAACCGGCACAGCGCGGTGAACTCCGCGGCGGCCCACTGGCCGGCGATCGCCTGCTTGCCGAAGTCGGTGCGCTTGGCCATCGCGCGGCTGACCCGGGACTCCTTGTGGGCCCGGCCCTCCAGATAGCCGGAGTCGCGGTGGAACATCCGGTGCTGGCCGTCGCGGTAGCGCTTGGCGGCCATCAGGGTGCGGCGCCCGGTGCCCGGCACCGCGCGCTCCAGCAGGAAGACGTCGGCCTCCTTGCCGGTCCTCACGATGCCGAACTCGGTGTCGACCGCGGCGAGTTCGGTGACCACCCAGTCGGGGCGCGGCTCGGGGCCCTTCTCGGTGGGGGTGGACTGGTCCCAGGTGGACCAGCGGTCGCCCTCGGCCGGCCCGTCCCCCGCCGGGACGGTGTCGTGGCGCTGGTCGCCGTCGACGTCCCCGGTGGTGTCGTCGCCGAACTCGAATCCCCGGGCCTCGTGGCCCCAGGCCTCGTCGCTCTGGGCCTCGTAGCCCTGGTACTGGGCGAACGCCTGCTCGTAGGCGTCGTCGTCGAAAGCACGGCGACCCGCGCCCTTGCTGCGGATACGGCTGAAGGACTCGTCGTCGGCAAAGCGCTTGCGCATGACTGATGTGCTCCTGGTGGAGGTGGGCCCACCGGAGGGTGCGTCAGCGGACGCGGCGTCAGCCGGCGGGCAGGAAACGAGAGAGGGCGTAGGGCGCGCACGCAGAGGCGCGCCGCGTCACGGCGGCGACCATCAGCACCTCACCTCGCTCTCTCACCTCGCAGGAACGCCACGATGCTATCGGGCCACCAGCGGGGCGCAACCGATTTACCGCCGCCCGCCCGAGGAGCCGCAGCGACGGCCCGACTCAACGCAATGGGCGGATCGGGAACAAAAGCCCCATGGGGCAGACTTTGCCACGACAAGACCATTCCTTTGCCTTCTCGATTACGTTCGTGGGAGCGGTCGCAGAACGCGACCCGACAGGCACTGGAGGTGCTGACTCATGCGACGGATCCTCACCAAGTTCAGTGGTCTCGCGGCGATCTCGATGCTCGCCCTGGCCGTGGCCCAGCCGGCCCAGGCGGCCCAGGCGAGCGCGGCGCCGGCCTACTTCGAGTTCACCGACAGCACGCAGCAGACCTTCGTCTTCAAGCTCACCGACCAGGGCAAGATCCAGCAGGCCCGGAACATCCTGGCCGGCACGGAGACGGAGCGGACCCAGGTCATCGGGAAGGTCGTCAAGACCCCCGCCCCCTACAACAAGCCCTGGAAGTACCAGCTCGACCCGGACTCGGTCTCCTTCTTCGGGATGGCCGTCGAGGCGTGCGACTCGAACATGGTCTACCTGGGCCAGCACCTCAACGAGGTGGGCGGCGCCTTCCTGCCCGGCTCCACCTGGTGTGACTGGGGCTCGAAGCTGACCCGCGAGGTCACCCCGCAGTAGCCGACGACCCCCCGAGCGCCCCGGCCGCACGCAGGGCGGTGATCCGCTCGGGCGGGTAGCCGAGTCCGCGCAGCACCGGCTCGGTGTGCTCGCCCAGCGCCGGTACCGGGCCCATCGGCAGCTCGACGCCGGCGAAGTCGAACGGCGGCAGCAGCCCGCGGATCTCCCCGGCCGGGGTCGCCACCGGGCGCCAGCGGTCCCGGGCGGCCAGTTGCGGGTGTTCCAGCAGGTCGCCGACGTCGTTCAGCCGGGCCGAGGCGATGGCCAGTGCGTCCAGGAGCTTGATCACCTCCGGCACGGTCATCGTCACGGTCCGCCCGGCCACCAGCGCGTCGACCTGCCGCCGGCGGCGCACCCGCTCGACGTTGGTCGCCCAGTCGGGGTGCTCCGCGAGTTCGGGGCGGGCCAGAAAGTGCTCGGCGAACCTGGCCCACTCGCGGTCGTTCTGAATGCCGATCAGCACCTCCTGCTCGTCGGCCGTGGGGAACGCGTCGTAGGGCGCGATGCCCGGGTGGGACAGGCCCGCCCGGCCCGGCGAGCGGCCGGTCCCCTGGGTGTGGTGCAGTTGGTGGCCCATCCACTCCGCCGTCGCCTCGAACATCGAGATCCCGACCGCGCTGCCCTGCCCACTGCCGGCCCGGCCGACCAGCGCGGCCAGCGTGCCCGACAGGGCGTACATGCCGGCGGCGATGTCCGAACTGGGCACGCCGGTCTTGGCCGGCTGCTCGGGCGTACCGGTGAGCGAGACCAGCCCCACCTCGCCCTGGATCAGCATGTCGTAGGCGCGTTTGTCCTGGTAGGGCCCGCCGGAGCCGTAGCCGGAGAGGTCCACCGTGATCAGCCGCGGGTGCCGGGCGCGCAACTCGACGGCGCCGAAGCCGAGTCGGGCGGCGGCCCCGGGAGCCAGGTTCTGCACGAAGACGTCCGCGCCCGCCACCAGGTCGGCGAGCACGGCCCGGCCCCCGGGTGTCCGCAGGTCGAGGGTGATCGACTCCTTGCCCCGGTTGAGCCAGACGAAGTGGCTGGCCAGTCCCCCGACGCTGCGGTCGTAGCCGCGTGCGAAGTCGCCGCCGTCGGGCCGCTCGATCTTCACCACCCGGGCGCCGAGGTCGGCCAGGTGCCGGGTGGCCAGCGGCGCGGCCACCGCCTGCTCCAACGCGACCACCGTGACGCCCGCCAACGGCAGCGACTGCGGCTGCGGCAGCGGCAGCGGCAGCGGCAGCGGCTGAGACATTGGCTGAGCCAGCGGCTGAGACATGCGACCCCCTCCCGAACGTCGGCCTCCCCCAGCCCTACCCCCCGAACGCCCGGCTCAGTCGGTCGACCAGTGCGTCGAGGGCAGGTGCAGCACGAGCAGCGCCAGCCCCGCGAGCGTCACGTTGCGGATCGCGGCGTCCAGCCCGTTCCAGGCCTTGGACTGCCACATCGCGAACCACTCGCCGCCGATCGCGATGAATCCGACCCCGAAGAGCACCAGCATCATCAGCAGCCCCAGCGTGCTCACCCGCCGCACCCGGGTGAACTCCCGCCGCCGCAGCGCGGGCACCCACCAGGCCGTCGCCACCAGGAGCAGCAGCGCGGCCAGCGCCTCCCAGACGATGATCAGGACGTACCCGGCGTCCTGCAGCGCGGGCGAGGTGATGGCCCGCCACATCAGGTTCCGGTCGTGGAAGGTGGTGTCCATCGCGAGCACGTGGTGGACGAACTGCTGGTTGGTGCCGAAATCGGTGATGTTGCCGAAGACCACCAGGAGCAGGTAGAGCGCCACCGTCGCGGTCAGCACGGCCGCCGCCACCGGCAGCGTGCCCAGCGTGAGCGCACCCTCGCCGACGGTGCGGGTGCGGGCGTGGGTGGTTCCGGTCGCCGGCATGCCGGGCCTCCCAGGTGGGTCGGGGTCGCTCCGTACGGTAGCCGATCGGTCGCCGACGGACACGGCGGCGGCACCGAGGTCATGCCCCTCAGTGGTGCGCGGTCACCGAGGTCACGCCCCGGGCGGTGCGCGGTGGTCATGCCCCTGGTGGTGCACGATCCGGCCGAGCTGGCGGCCCAGTTCGGGCCCGGCGGCGCGGTGGAGCGCGATCAGGGCGGCGTCGTCGCCCAGGTGACCGCCGGCGTGCGCGAGCAGGTCGCGGCGCAGGTGGTGCAGCAGGGCCTCGGTGCCGAGCCCGGTCCACTGGGCGGCCCGCTCGGCCAGGGGGTAGAAGCGCCCGTCCCGGTCGCGGGCCTCCACCACGCCGTCGGTGAACAGCAGCAGGGTGTCGCCGGATTCGAAGGCGGCAGTGTGCACGCTGTGGTCGGCCGGCCCCAGCGGACCGATCCCCAGCGGCGGCGAGGGGTAGAGCCCGGCGACGGGCGCGGCCCTGTCCCGGCGCAGCAGCAGCGGTACCGGGTGGCCGCAACTGGTCAGCCGCAGCACCGGCTCCTCCTCGGGGATGTCCAGCAGCAGCGCGGTGATGAAGTGCTCCACCAACTCGCCGTCCACCTCGGCGGCCTCGGCGAAGTAGCGGCGCACGCTGCGGTCCAGGGCGGCGGCCAGCTCGGGCAGGGTGCCGTACTGGTACACGGCCTCGCGGAAGGCGCCGAGCAGCGCGGAGGCCTCACCGATGGCGGCCAGGCCCTTGCCCCGGACGTCGCCGATGATGACCCGGACCGTGCTCCCGGTGCGGGTCGCCGCGTACAGGTCGCCGCCGATCCGCGCCTCGTGCTCGGCGGCCAGGTAGCGACTGGCGATCCGCAGCGGGCCGAGCCGGTGCGGGAGCGGGCGCAGCAGCACGGCCTGTGCGGCCTCGGCCACCGAGCGCACCCGGGCCAGCTCCTCCCGGCGTCGCTCGCGGACCCGGCAGAAGAAGACGATGAAGGCGGAGAGCACCGCGAGGGCGGCGATCTGCACCATCACGTTGCGCGAGGTGAGCACCCCGAAGTGCAGACCGATCCAGGCCTGCGCCCCCACCGCCAGGAGGCCGATCAGCGCCGTGAGCCGGGGCCCGGCGAAGGAGGCGGTGATCGCGGGCGCGATCACCAGCAGCGGGCCCAGGTGCACGTCCGCTGGCACCGCGAGGTCGACCAGGGTGATCACCGCGATCAGCACGAGCGGAATGGCCACCAGCGCATGGCTCGACCGCCATGGCTGCCCGCCGCCGGCGAGGCGCTGCCGCAGACCCATGTCTTCCACTGTGCGCCGTCCCGGGGCAGCGGACGAGCGGACGGGCACGAGCAGGCGGGCAGGCGGGCATGCGGGCAGGCGTGGACGAGCGGGCGGACGGGCGGACAGGCGAGCGCGAGCGCGGGCGCGGGCGGCCGTCGGGCGAAGGGGCGAGGATGAAGGGAGAGGTGAGCCGCACCGGCAGCGCCCCGACGAACCTGGAGGGCGAGATGAGCGACGACCCACGCATCGGCACCCCCGGCACCTACGAGTTCTCCGCCCCGGACGGCGTCCTGGACGTCGAGTGGATCGGCCTGGACCCCATGGCGTGCGCCCGGGCCCGGGCGCACGCCGAGCGGGTGGAGGGCGGCAGCGGCGGCGAGTACGTGGTCACCCAGATCCGGCGGCGGGCCGCGAACGGCTGGCACGTCGTCCCACGGGACACCGCGGGCTGAGCCAAAGCGTCCGGGAGCCGAAGCGCCCAGGCCCCGAAGCGTCCACGCGCCCCGGAGCGTTCAGGAGGGCGCGAGCACCACCCAGACCTGGCCCGGATGGAAGTCCATCGGCTGCCCGTCGGGCTGGGTGAAGGTGGTCGGGCTGGCGTCGGTGGGCCGCGACCAACTGGCGTCGTAGGCCTTGCCGTCCCGCAGCACCGTGGCGCTGCCGCTGCCCACCGTCGGGGCGTAGGGCGACGGGACGCCCGGGGAGTCCTCGAAGCCGCGCGGCGAGGTGGTCTCGGCGACGTGCTGGATCACCACGGTCGGTGCGCCCATCTGCCCGGCGTCGGTCGTCCGGGCCGGTTTGCCGTCCATCGAGACCAGCCACTTCTGCTCCTGCTGCGACCAGTCGAAGCTGAACTTCGCAGCCGGGAAGCCGACGTTGACGGTGCTCTCGGCCTGCCCGCCGGCCGGCGCGGGACCGAACCGGAAGCCGATGTCCTGGGCCTGCGCGGAGTCGGGGTAGGCCGCCAGGATGCTGCTCGGGCGCACGAAGAGGTTGTACGGCGCCACTCCAGGGCCCCGGAAGTACGAGGAACCGGCCTGTGTGGCCGAGGCGTTGAAGATGTTCGCGTCCGCCAGCACGGGCAGGAACCTGGTCAGCGCGCCGGAGTAGGCGAAGGCCACCTTCCCGTACTGTTCGAGGATCGGCAGATCCGACTCGCGGGCGCTGCGCACGGGTCCGACCACCGAGGGGAAGTGGTTGGCGTCGAAGACCGCCAGGAAGCGGGTGATGCCGCCCTCCACCTCGATCGTGTAGACCACGTCGGCGGAGTTGATCCCGGTCTGCGGGCGGGCGTTGACGATGTTGTCGATCTTCACCGCGACGATCCGGCCCTCCGGCTGGTCGAGCCCGGTGAGCGGGGCGACCCCGTTCGGCGAGCCGGACGGCGGCGCCGTCGGGGCGCCGGAGGGCGGGCCGGACGCCGTCGGGGAGGAGACCGCGGTGGGGTGGCCACCGCCGCCGCTGATGGTGGCCAGCGCCGTGCCGACACCGATGGCGACCAGCGGAACGCTGACCACCGCGACCTTCCCCGCCGTCGAACGGCGCTCCCACCACTGTCTGAGCCCCATCAGTAGCCTCCCGCCTGCCGAGCGGTCCGTGTCCCCCACTCCAGACTGCTCGTGCTCCCCGCCGCCGTCCATCTCTGGCGCAGGACCCGGGTCTCAGCCCCCGACCTCGCGGCGCAGCCGGCCCGCCGTGGTGCCGAGGCGGTCACGGAGCAGGGTGGCCAAGGTGGTGGCGTTCTCGTAGCCGACCCGGCGGGCGACGGTCTCGATCGGCAGGTCGGTCGTGCGCAGCAGGTGGGCGGCCTGTTCGAGGCGGATGCGCTGGGCGAAGCGCAGCGGGGAGATGCCGAGGACCCGGTCCAGCGCGCGTTGCAGGGTGCGCTCGCTGGTGGCGAGGGTGCGGGCCGCGTCCGCGATGCGCAGTGGCTGATCGAGGTGCTCGCGGACCCAGCGCTCGAAGGCGGCGACGGTCGGGTCGGTGCGGGCGAGGTGCTCAGGGATGGCGTAACTGGCCTGGCTGGGGCGGGAGTCGACCACGAGGTAGCGGGCGGCGAGATCGGCCAGGGCGGGGCTGCGGTCGCGGACCAGGGCGAGCGCGAGGTCCAGGTGGGCCAGCGCGGCACCGGCGGTGGTGATGCCGGCGGCGCGGGTGAGCATGCTGCTCTCGTCCAGTGCCACCGCCGGATAGCGCTGTCGGAAGAGCGGGGACAGCCACCAACTGGTTGTCGCGGGAAGCCCGTTGAGCACGCCGGCGTCGGCCAGCAGGAAGGTGCCGGTGCAGGCGGCGGCCAGCTCCGTGCCGCCGGCGTGGGTCCGCTCGACCAGCTCGCGGTCGGCGCGCCGCTCGGGCGCCGCCAGCCAGTCGACGAGCGGGCCCGGCTGCTTGTGGGCGACGCCGGGGACGATCAGCAGCTCGGGCGGGTCGGCCTCCTCGGGCCGGCGCACCGCCACGGCGTGCCCGGCCGCGGTGCGCACCGTCGCGCCGCCCCCACCGCCGTCACCGCCGTCACCGCCGCGACAGGAGCCCGCCTGCGGGCTGACGCAGGTCAGCTCCCAGCGCGGCGGTGGCTGCGGGAGCTCGCCGCGCAGCTCGTTGGCCGTCTGGAAGACGTCGAGCACCGAGGCGAGACCGGAGTCGAACACGCCGTCGAGGACCAGGACCGAGATCTTCATGGCGGAAACGGTAAGGGATGTGTCGTTTCCGCCACTGAGCGGGACACCCATCCCGCTCATAGGTTGGTCACATCAAGCCAAGCACCTGAAGGGACCACCTCCTCATGACCACCTCCGCCACCCACCGCGTCGGCCTGCTCGTCCGCCTCGAGGCCAAGCCGGAGCACGCCGAGGAGCTCGGCGAGTTCCTGGCCGGCGCCCTCCCGCTGGCCCAGGCGGAGCCCGGCACCAACGCCTGGTTCGCGCTGCGCCTGGGCCCGACCACCTTCGGCATCTTCGACACCTTCGGCGACGACGCGGGCCGCAAGGCCCACCTGGACGGACCGATCGCCGCCGCCCTGATGGCCGAGGCACCCCGACTGCTGGCGAGCGCCCCGGAGATCGTGCCGGTGGACGTGCTTGCGGCGAAGTAGCAGAAGCAGGCCACGCAGCGGTAGCAGGCAACGCCGCAGCAGCAACAGCGGCGGCAGCAACAGCACCAACCCGAGGGGCCCGGCCGAGATCGCCCCGGCCGGGCCCCGTTCCACGCTGCGGACCGGCTCAGCTCTGGCTGAAGCCCGAGAAGTCCGCCTCGCCCGAGGTCCCGTCACTGTGCGAGCTGGTGAAGACGCCCACGTCCTGGGTCGGGTGCACGCCGGGCACCGTGGCGCTGCCGACCTGGGTCCAGGTGCTGCCGTCCGTCGAGTAGTAGCCGGTGAAGACGGAGCCGCTGCGCACCAGCTTGAGCCAGCTCGGGTACGCGGCGGTGCCGGTGCCCTGGTTGGCCGGGGCACTGTTGGAGTCCAACTGCCCGCTGCCGGTGCTGTCCCACTGCAGCACGTAGCCCTTGCCCGGGGCCTCGGCCAGGATCACGTAGCCCGCCGAGGCGCCGGGCTGGGTCAGGTCGTTGCGCACCATGATCCCGGACTTGGCCCAGTCACTGGTGTCGGCCTGGCCGGTGACCTTGACGACCGTCGTGGAGCCGTCGTGCTCGGCACCCGACTGGTAGACCGTGCTGTACTGGTCGGTGCTGCCCCACAGATCCGCGCCCGCGCCGTCGACGGCGATCGCGTCGCCCTGCTTGCCGAAGACGGCGCTGTTGTCGGTGAAGGTCTTGAACGGCGCCGCCACCGGGGCGGCGACCTCGACCGGGTTCGCCGAGTCGGCGCTCACACTTCCGCCGCTCCAGTGGGCCGAGGCGGTGCCGGTGAGGGTGGCGTGGGTGATCGGGGCGGGCAGCGTGGCCGGCGCCGTGACCTGGAAGGCCGCGATCGCCTCATGGCCGCTGGGCACCTTGCCGAAAGCGGTGCCGGTCAGCGGCCTGACCTGCCACCCGGCCGGAGCGTTCAGCCCCAGCCGCAGGTCACCGACGGCCTGGGCACCGTTGTTGGTGAACGTCGCGGTGACGGTGCTGCTCTGACCGGGCGTCTGGTTCGGCACAGTGGTGGCCAGTTGGACGCTCGGCGCGTACGTGCCCGGCGAACTGGTCCTCGCCACGCGGTACATGACCGTGCCGTGGGCCGGGACGGAGGCACTGATGGTGCCCGCGCTCTCGGTGGTCCGGTGCGCCCACAGGTCCCGCAGCGTGTAGCCGTGGGCGCCGGGCAGGCCGACGGCGGCGGCCGTGGTGGAGATGACGGCCGGGGCGGCGTTCTCGTTGAAGAGGGTCACCGCCACGCTGCCGTCCGCCAGCGGCTTGGCCAGCACGTCCAGACCGCCGGCCAGCGTCACCGGGGTGCCCTGGCGGCCCAGTTTGTCCTGGTCGACCGCGATCACCTCGCGGTTGCCGTAGTCGGCCAGCGTGTCGGTGCTCGCGGTGGTCAGGTCGGTGCCGGAGATCAGCGGGGCGGCCATCTCGGCCCAGAGCGAGAACTCGGAGCGGTCCTCGGTCGCCGTCATGCCGTTGCCGACCTCCAGCATGTCCGGGTCGTTCCAGGCGCCGGGCCCGGCGGCGGAGGCGAGTTGGACGTTCTGGTGGAAGTTGGACAGCAGGCTGCCGAAGGAGGCGTTGATGTCACCGGTGGTGCGCCACAGGTTGCCGACGCCCGGGCCCCAACTGGGCACGGACTCCAGGCCCCAGTCACAGAGGCTGTAGACGATGGGCCGCCCGGTGGCGGCCAGCGCCGTGCCCATCGCCTGGTAGCGCTGCGGGGCCGGGACGCCCTGGTTGTAGCAGTTGTCGTACTTCAGGTAGTCGACGCCCCAGGCGGCGAAGTCGCCCGCGTCGGTGGTCTCGTGGCCGAGGCTGCCCGGGTAGCCGGCGCAGGTCTGGGTGCCGGCGCTCTCGTAGATCCCGAGCTTGAGGCCCTTGGCGTGCACGTAGTCGGCGACGGCCTTGATGCCGCCGGGGAACTTCACCGGGTCAGGGACGAGGTGGCCGCCCGCGTCGCGGCTCGAACTCATCCAGCAGTCGTCGATGTTGACGTACTGGTAGCCGGCGGCTCGCAGGCCGCTGGAGACGATCTTGTCGGCGGTCTGCTCCACCAGCTTGGCGCTGACGTTGCAGCCGAAGGCGTTCCAGTCGTTCCAGCCCATCGGCGGGGTGAGGGCCAGCCCGTTGTCCAGGGCGGCGGCGGGCGTGGCGGTCAGTGAGACGGTGGCCAGTGGCGCCACCGTCAGGGCAGCGGCGACTAACGCCGCCCAGGTCCTGCGCATACGGTCTCCAGAATGAGTCGGGATACGGGGGCGAAGATGGTCAGGAGAGGGTGGTCCAGCTCTGGCTCGCCGCGCCGGAGGCCGGGTTCAGCGCCGACGCGGTCGCCGTGCCGCCGCTGCCGCCCGGGCCGTCGAGCACCAACCCGGTGGCGGTGTTGGTGATGATCAGCGCCCCGGTCGCGGTGTTCTGCCGCACGGTCCACTTCTGCGCGGCGTTGCCCGGGTCGTAGCCGTTGGTGACGTACGCCGCGCTGCCCGGCGAGCCCGGCGCGGTCAGGGTGCCGTGGACCTGCGTGCCGGTGTAGCAGTTGTCGGTGATCCGCACCGTGCCGTCGACGTTCGCGGCGAAGGTCCACTGCTCGGAGGTGTGGGTGTTCCACCAGGTGTTGACGTCCGTGGACGCGCCGTCCGCGGCACTGCAGGTGCCGGCCACCTCCAGGGCCTGGCCGCCGCTGCCGCCGGGGCTGAGGCTGTGGTACCGGCCGTCGCCGATCACGGCCGCCGGGCCACTGGTGGCCTGGGCGGTGAGCCGGTAGAGCGCGACGCCGTGCGGGGCGACCCAGGTGCCGCCGACGGTGCCGGTGAACTGGCCGGTGGCGCCGCTCCACAGCTCCTTGTAGTTGTAGCCGGAGCCGCTGAGGCCGAGCGCGCCGAGGCTGGTGGAGATGGTCTGCCAGTTGTTCGGGTCCTGGTTGACCAGCAGGACGGCCGTGTCGCCGTTGGCGAGCCGGCGCTTGAGGACGACCGGGGCGGTCGGCGAGTTCGGCGGGCTGCCGACCAGGGTGGCGGGCTGGCCGAGGCTGTCCTGGTCGATGCCGATCACATCGGTGTTCTTGTAGACGGCCAGGCTGTCGGCGTTGATCCCGGTGGACCAGGTGTAGCCGTTCGCGCTGTGCTGGGAGTCGGCGGCGGTGCGGAAGTCCGCGCCGGAGATCAGCGGGGCGGCCATCATCGACAGGACGGACATCTCGGTGCGCGACTCGTCGTCGGTGAAGGGCTTGTGGCCGGGGTAGGTGTCGGTGACGCCGTAGTCGCCGTAGACGTCGTTCCAGCCGGCGAACATCATGTCCATGTCGTTCCAGCTGCCGGGCCGCACGTTGCCCGCGTACTGCAGCGCGGTCTGCAATTGGCCGCCGTAGAGCACGCCGCTCAGTTCGCTGTCGCGGTCGCCGCCGATCCGGCAGAGGTTGGCGACCTGCCCGCACCAGGTGCCGGTGGGCGAGTAGCCGGGCGCGTCGTACGGCGCGGTGGCGGCCGCCACCACCACGGGGTCGGTCCGGGCAGGGTCGCTCGGCGACTCCAGGTAGGGCACGCCGGTGTGCACAGGCTGGGCGGAGACGCTGAGCGTCACCCGGGGCCGCCCCTGCGCGGTGGAGGCGGCGTCCAGCGCGTGCTGGAAGGCCTGCACCCGGGCGTACATCGACTCGGTCAGCTCCTTGCCCTCGCCCTGGGTACCGTAGTTGTGGCCGTCGGGCCCGGTGATCGCCGGGCCGTAGGGACAGTCGTCGTACTTCACGTAGTCGACGCCCCAGGCCACGAAGTCGCTCGCGTCGGTGCTCTCGTGGCCGAGGCTGCCGGGGTGGCCCTGGCAGGTGGTGTAGGTGTCGGTGGCGTAGAGCCCGAACTTCATGCCCTTGCTGTGCGCGTACCAGGCCAGGTACTGGATGCCGTTGACGGTCTGTCCGTTGACGGTCTGCGGCGGGAAGTTCGCCGGGTTGGGGAGCAGGTCGCCCGAGGTCGGGTCGTTGCCGGTGCCGTCGGTGCCGCTGACCGGGTTGCCCGCGGTGTCGTAGAGCTGCATCGAGCCGTAGGCGTCCTTGGCGAAGTCGCTGCTCTGCCCGCTGCGGTGGCCCAGCGACCAGCCGTCGTCGATGGTCACGGTGTTGTAGCCGGCGGCGACCAGCCCGTTGGCGCTCATGAAGTCGATCGTCTGGACCATCTGCTGCTCGGTCACCCCGGTGCCCAGCGAGTTCCAGGAGTTCCAGCCCATCGGCGGCGTCAGGGCCACGCCGTTGCCGAGCGCGGCGGCCGGGGCGGCGGTGCCCAGGGCGGCTGCGCCGAGGCCCGAGGCGGCCAGGGCGAGGGCGAGCAGGGCGCCGGGCAACCGCCCGAGGGCTCTGCGCCGAGGCGGGTGGGGCAGCGTTATGGACATGGGGGAGCTCCCGGAGGGGTGAGGGTGGGGGATGGTGGGCCCCGCCGTACACAGGGGCAGGACCCACCAGGATCAAACAGGATCAAATGTGAACGAACAGATCCTCAGGAGGACGGCGGGACCAGGCTCCAGGTCTGGTTGGCGCCGCCGTCCGCGGGCCACTGCAGCACGGACCCGTCGAGGCTGAGCGTGCTGTTGTCCAGGTCGATGAGCTGGCCGTCGTAGGAGCTCTTCAGCTGGATCCGGTTGGGCCCGGCGTCGACCAGGGTCCAGCGCGAGTTGCTGTTCCCGTCGTCGTAGTACTGGATCAGCTGGGTGCCCTGGATGGTGGTGGGCCCGGGGATGTTGAGCAGCTTGCCGCTGTTGACGTTGGCCACGGTGTACACACCGCCGCCCTGGGGGTTGAAGGTCCAGAGCTGGTCGCCGGCGCCGTTGTCACTGAACTGCACGATCGGGGCGCGGTCGGCGGTGGAGTCGGTGAAGACGTCCATCCGGCCGCCGGTGGCGCCGTTGACCAGCTTGTACTGCGCGCCGGGCACCGGCACCGGGACGAGCCGCCAGTTCTGGCTGGCGCCGCCGTTTGCGACGGCCTGGACCACGGCCGCCCCTGCCGCACCGGAGCCGCCGACGACGTCCACGGCCTGACCGTCGGAGCGTGCCGTCATGGTGTAGGCGCCGCTGCCGTTCGGGCTGAGCTTCCAGCGCGCGTCGCCCGCGCCCTGTTCGTGCTGCTGCACCAACGGGGTGCCGGCCACCGTGCTGTTGCCCGGGATGCCGAGCAGGTCACCGCTGTTCACGTTGGCCAGGGTGTCGTTGCCGTCGCCGGTCGGCACCAGCTGCCACTGCTGGTCCGCGCCGCCGTCGGCGGGCTGCTGGACGATGGCCGCGCCGTCCGCGGTGGAGCCGCCGCTGACGTCCAGGTACTGGCCGGTGGCGGCGTTGACGATGTTGTAGTGCAGGGTCGCCGCCCGGCTGCCGGCGGCGGGGGTGACCCGGAACAGGCGCGAGGCGTGCGGGGCCAGGGTGGCGGCGACGCTGCCGGTCGCGCTGCCGAGGTCGCTGCCGCTCCACAGGTCGCGCACGTCGGCCGTGCCGCTGAAGCCCACGTCGGAGAAGTGCGCGGTGACGGTGGCCGCGGCGGAGCCCAGGTTGAACAGGGCCACCGTGTAGCTGCCGTCGCCGTTGGCGGCGGTCCACACCTGTTGCTGGGTCAGCTGGTCGACAGGGCGGGCCGGGTGGCCGGCCTGGTCGACGCCGATCACCGCGTCGTTGCCGAGCAGCGCCAGGTCACCGCTGTCCAGGTCGGTCAGGTCGGTGCCGAGCAGCAGCGGTGCGCCCTCGATGGCCCACAGGGTGAGCTGGGTCTGGCGTTCGGCGGGGGTCAGGCCGTCGTTGTCGCCGTTGCCGACCTCGACGGAGTCCAGGTCGTTCCAGCCGCCGGGGCCGGCGTAGGAGGTCCACTTGGGCGCGTCGGTGAAGCGGGCGGCGACGTTGTTCCAGTCGGTCAGCGGGTAGGAGGAGCCGCCGGCCCCGCAGTAGCACTCGACGTCGCCGTCGATCCGCCAGCCGTTGGCGTCACTCTGCCAGGTGCTCGCGTTGTTGACGTCCAGGCTGTTGGACAGCTCCAGGTGGATCGGCCGTCCGGTCTGGTTCAGCGCCTGCGACCAGTGCTGGATGTCGGGGACGTCCCAGTCGCCGACCCCGTCGATCTTCAGGTAGTCCACGCCCCAGGAGGCCAGCTGGTCGGCCCAGGAGTCGAGGTACGCCTGGGCGGCTGCCGGATTCTTGGCGTAGTCGATGTAGTACATCGAGCCGTTGCCGAAGTTGTAGTTGGTCTCGTGGTCGATGGTGTCGGAGACGATGTCCCGGGCGTGGTAAGCGGTGCCCTGGATGGGGGTGTTCTGGTTGTAGGCGGCGACCGGGATGCCCGGGGTGAGGTACATCCCGAACTGCTCGTGCAGGTTGTGGACGTAGGCGCCGACCGCGCCCATGCCGTCCGGGAACTTCGCCGGGTCGGTGACCCAGCGCCCGTTGGCGTCCACGGTGGTCGTGGGGTCGAGGTAGTAGAAGTCGTCGATGTTGACGTAGCGGTAGCCGTGCGCGACCAGGCCACTGGTGGACATCGCCTTGGCCTGGGCCTCGATGTTCGCCTCGGTGGGAGTCCTGCGCAGGTAGCTCCAGCTGCTCCAGCCCATCGGGGGCGTGGCCGCGACGCCATTGGCCTCGGCGTGCGCGGGCGCGGCGCCCGCGAGGGCGGCCGGGATCGCCGCGCCGGCCAGCGCCGCGGCGAGGGCCGCCCGGGCGAGCCGACGGCTCAGCCGGGCGGTGAAGGTGAAGGACACGGTGTCTCCAGGGGTGGGGACCGGATGGGACCGAGCCACAGCGGAGCCGGTCTGACTGGCTGTCAGCCGGCGGTGGAATCCGCAAGGAACACCAGAATCGGACACTTCCAAACGGATCTGCCCACATAAGAACGCAGCGCCGGAGGGGTGTCAAGGGATCCCGCAGCCTCGGCAGGCCGCCGCCGCGCTCGGGTCGCGATTAGATCACGATGCCCGCGCCGAACCGCGGCACCGGAGGCCCGACTCCCCGCGCGTGATCGGCGCCGCGCGCCACCTGCTGACAACAGCCCAGGTCAGCCCCTACGCCGGGAGCAGCGCCCGCCGATCACCGCCGAGCCGGGCCGCCGAGGGCGCCGGGCGGCAGCCGGGCGGTCGCAGATTGGTCGCGCCCAGAGCCTTGACACACTCCCCCGCTGTTGGTGATATCTGAACGCTCACGTTGGTTTCTGTTTCATTCGCACCCCCAGGAGGGGCCATGGCCCAGCCCTCTGCCGAGAACCGGCAGTCCACGTCCGCAGCACCCGACACGTTCACACAGCCGTTCACACGGCGCTCACTGCTGCGCGGGGCTCTCATGGCCACGGGTGCGATCGCCGTGCCCTCGTTCCTCACCGCGTGCAGCAGCTCCTCCGGCGGCTCCGGCGACCCCAAGACCGTCACGCTCGGCTCCAACGCCGCGATCCCCGAGCCCAAGGGCGCGTACCAGACCCTCTTCACCCAGGTGCAGCAGAGCACCGGACTGACCGTCAACGTCAACTGGGTCGACCACAACACCTTCCAGCAGAACATCACCACCTACCTGCAGGGCAACCCGCAGGACGTGTTCAGCTGGTTCGCCGGCGAGCGCATGCAGTTCTTCGCCGCCCAGGGCCTGCTCAGCAACGTCGACGACGTGTGGGCGAAGATCGGCGCCAACTACACCGACGCGATGAAGGCGCAGAGCAAGGGAGCGGACGGCCACTACTACTTCGTGCCGTTCGACTACTACCCCTGGGCCGTCTACTACAGCAAGAGCCTGTGGGCCAGCAAGGGTTACACCGCGCCCACCACCTGGGACGACTTCATAGCCCTGGCCAAGAAGATGAAGGGCGACGGGCTCATCCCGATGGCCTTCACCGACAAGGACGGCTGGCCCGCGATGGGCACCTTCGACTACCTCAACATGCGGATCAACGGGTACGACTTCCACATCGACCTGATGCGCAACGGCACCAAGTGGAACACCCCGCAGGTCAAGGCCGTCTTCGACCAGTGGCGCGAGCTGATCCCGTACTACTCCCCCGGCTTCCTCGGCCTGACCTGGCAGGAGGGCGCGCAGCAGCTGCTCAACAAGCAGGCCGGCATGATGGTGCTCGGCCTGGACCAGATCGGCACCATCTTCACCGGCGCCCAGGCCGACGACCTCGGCTTCTTCGCCTTCCCCGAGATCAACCCGAGCTACGGCCAGGACGCGGTCGAGGCCCCGATCGACGGCTTCATGATGTCCAGGTCGCCGAAGAACAAGTCCGGCGCCCAGACCGTGCTCTCCTACCTGGGCACCGCCGCCGCGCAGCAGACCTGGCTCGGCTCCAACCCCGCCGACATCGCCACCGCCGCCGGCGTGGACACCAGCAAGTACACCGCCCCGCAGGCCGCTTCGGTGCAGCTGATCCAAGGGGCCAAGCACCTCTCGCAGTTCATGGACCGCGACACCCGCCCGGACTTCGCCGACCCGGTGATGCTGCCGGCCATCCAGCAGTTCCTGAACAGCCCCGACGGCGCCGCCGGGATCCTCTCCAACATCGACAAGCAGGCCAAGACCATCTGGGCCGCCAACGGCTGACCCACCCGGCCGGTCCCGCCCGGCCAGCCACGTACCGACACCTGCACAGCATCGAGGACGCGCATGACTGCACCGGACCGCAAACCCACCGAGCGCATACGCAGCAGGCCACGGCGCCTGTCACCGCGGGACCGGCTGACGCTCACCCTGATGGCGGGCGTGCCCACCGTGCTGACGGTCGGCTTCGTCTGGCTCCCGGCGCTGCTGTCCGTCGTCCTGTCGTTCTCCAGCTGGCCGGGGATCGGTGGCATCGACACGATCCACTGGATCGGGCTGCAGAACTACCGGACCATCTTCACCATCTACCCGCAGTTCACCCCGGCCGTCGAGCACAACCTGCTCTGGCTGGCGGTCTTCTTCTGCCTGCCCGCGCCCTTCGGCCTCTTCCTCGCCGTCCAGCTGGACAAGCAGATCCGCTTCTCCCGGCTGTACCAGAACGTGCTCTTCCTCCCGGTGGTCCTCTCGCTCGCGCTGATCGGCTTCATGACCGAGCTGATCTTCTCCCCCACCCAGGGACTGATCAACAACCTGACCGGGCACGCCGGTCAGCACGGCATGATCGACTGGCTGGGCGACCCCAAGCTCAACATCTGGGCCGTGCTGGTGATGGCCTGCTGGCGGCAGACCGGCTACATCATGATCATGTACTTGGCCGGTCTGAAGAGCGTGGACCCCGCCATGAAGGAGGCCGCCGCGCTCGACGGCGCCAACCAGTGGCAGACCTTCCGCCACGTGGTCTGGCCGGCGCTGCGCTCGATCAACGTGGTGGTCCTGGTGATCACCGTGATCGAGTCGCTGCGCGCCTTCGACATCGTCTACGTGGTCAACAAGGGCACCAACGGACTCCAACTGCTCTCCGTGCTGGTGACCGACAACATCATCGGCGAGGCCAGCCGGATCGGCTTCGGCTCCGCACTGGCCACCATCCTGCTGCTCATCTCGATGGTCTTCATCGTGCCCTACCTGATCACCGTCTTCCGAAAGGACCAGCGCGGATGACCGCCGCCATGGACCGGCGCCCACACCCCCGGGGCCCGCTGTCCCGGGGCAGCCTCGCGAACTCCGCGGCGGAGCACGGCAGGACGGCCGCCCGGCCGCCGCGCACCGGTCGAATCCTGCTGCACGTGTTCCTGATCGGCACCTCGCTGGTCTGGCTGGCGCCCCTGCTCTACGCCTTCTACACGGCGCTGCGCCCCTACCAGGACACCGCGAAACACGGCTACGTCTCGGTCGGCGGCCACTACGGCTTCGCCAACTTCACCGCCGCCTGGACCCAGGCCGACCTGCCGCGGTACTTCTGGAACTCGATGATCATCACCGTGCCGGCGCTGCTCATCACGCTGGCGCTGGCCAGCATGGTGGCCTTCGTGGTTGCCCGGTACGACTTCCGGATCAACATCGCGCTGCTGATGATCTTCACCGCCGGCAACCTGCTCCCCCAGCAGGCGATCATCACCCCGCTCTACAAGCTCTACCAGCTCATCCCGCTGCCCGACTGGCTGGCCGCCTCCGGCAAGCTGGACGACTCCTTCATCGGCCTGATCCTGATCCACGTCGCCTTCCAGACCGGCTTCTGCGCCTTCGTGCTCTCCAACTACATGCGCACCATCCCCGCCGAACTCGGCGAGGCCGCGCTGGTGGACGGCGCCTCCGCCTGGCGGCAGTACTGGCAGATCGTGCTCCCGCTGTGCCGCCCGGTGCTGGCGGCGCTGGCCACGCTGGAGTTCACCTGGATCTACAACGACTTCTTCTGGGCCACCGTGCTGATGCAGACCGGCGACAACCGGCCGATCACCGCCGCGCTCAACAACCTCACGGGCGAGTTCTTCGTCAACAACAACCTGATCTCCGCCGCCGCCCTGATCGTGGCGATCCCCACCCTGGTGGTCTTCTTCGCCCTCCAGAAGCAGTTCGTCTCGGGCCTGACCCTGGGCGCCAACAAGGGCTGACCCCCTTCCGAGCCCGACGAAAGAGCGCCCCGCCGGTTCACCGGCGGGGCGCCTCGCGCTGCCCGGGTTCACCCGTGGGCGATGACGATCTCGCGGACCTGCTCGGCCACCGCCGCGCGGATCTCCTCCGGCAGCGGTGCCTCGGTCACCAGGGTGTCGACCTCGCTGAGCCGGGCGAAGCTGGACAGGCCCACCGTCCCCCACTTGGTATGGTCGGCCACCGCGACCACCCGGCGCGCCGAGGCGATGAAGCAGCGGTTGGTCTCGGCCTCCGCCAGGTTCGGGGTGGACAGGCCGGCCGTGACCGAGATGCCGTGCGAGCCGAGGAAGAGCAGGTCGAAGTGGAGCGATCTGATCGCGCGGTCGGCCAGCGGACCCACCAGCGCGTCCGAGGGCGTGCGCACCCCGCCGGTCAGCACCACCGTGGCCGGGTGGACGCCGGGTCCGCCCTGGCGCAGCGCGTGCTCGAAGGCGTCGGCGACCCGCAGCGAGTTGGTCACCACCGTCAGCCCCGCCACCTTCAGCAGGTGCGGCACCAGGGAGTAGGTGGTGGTGCCCGCCGACAGCGCGATCGCGCTGCCCGGTGCGACCAGGCGGGCGGCCTCCCGGGCGATGGCCTCCTTGGCGGTCGGCTCGAGCCCCGACTTGGCCTCGAAGCCCGGCTCGTGGGTGCTGGCCTCCAGCACCGGCACGGCGCCGCCGTGCACCTTGGCCAGCATCCCCTGCCCGGCCAGCGCGTCCAGGTCCCGGCGGATGGTCATGTCCGACACGTTCAACCAGCGGGTCAGTTCGTTGACCCGCACCCCGCCCTGCCGCCGCACCTCGTCGACGATCAGCGCGCGGCGCTGCTCCGCCAGGAGGTTGCTGTTCTCAGACACCTGTACTGCTCCCTTTCCGCCCCTGCGCCCGCCGGACTCGCCCACGGTGCGATCGATCCCGTCGCGGCTGGTCACCCGGTCAACCCTATGCGGCACCCCGTGCGACCGGCCAACTCGCCGATGGGCATGCCCACTTCACGCTCCTCCGAGGGCTCCGGGCGCCGGGTCGGCCCGCGCGGACCGGGGCCGAAGTGCCACACCGCATCCGATGCCAACATTTTCAAACATGATGGCTCATCAGTCAACAGACCCGGAGGGGAACAGTGCTGCTCCGGAGTCGTTCGGGCCCCGAGGTACTGTGGTGCCCCTCGCGCGGCGGGACCACCACCGCGCCCCAGCCGGCAAGGGAAACGGCCCCGCATGCATCACCTGGCGTATCTGCCCAGCCCCTCCCAAGGCGTCTGGCACCTGGGCCCCTTTCCGATCCGCGCCTACGCGCTGTGCATCATCGCGGGCATCGCCGCCGCGGTGTGGCTGACCCGCAAGCGGTGGGCGGTGCTGGGCGGCAACCCGGACGACATCTCGGACATCGCGGTCTGGGCGGTGCCGTTCGGCATCGTCGGCGGCCGGCTGTACCACGTGATCACCGACCCGGAGCTGTACTTCAAGGCCGGCGAGCAGCCGATCCGGGCGCTGTACATCTGGGACGGCGGCCTGGGCATCTGGGGCGCGGTGGCACTCGGCGCGGTCGGCGCCTGGATCGGCTGCCGGCGCCGGGGCATCAAGCTGGCGACGTACGCGGACGCGCTGGCACCCGGCCTGATCCTGGCCCAGGCGATCGGCCGCTGGGGCAACTACTTCAACCAGGAGCTTTACGGCGACCCCACCCACCTGCCCTGGGGCCTGCTGATCGACCCGGCCCACCGCCCGCCGGCCACCCCGGACATCGCCACCTACCAGCCGACCTTCCTCTACGAGTCGCTCTGGGACCTGGGCGTGGTCGCCCTGCTGCTCTGGGCCGACCGCCGGTTCAGCTTGCACTCGGGACGGCTCTTCGCGCTGTACGTGGCCGCCTACACGGTCGGCCGCGGCTGGGTGGAGGCGCTGCGCGACGACCACGCCAACCACATCCTGGGCCTGCGGCTGAACGACTGGACGGCGCTGATCGTCTTCCTCGGCGCGGTGGCCTACCTGGTCCTCACCCGCAACCGGCCGGCATCCGAGCCCATGGCGGCCGAAGTCGCGCAGTCCACGGACGCCGCCGAAGCCACCGCGGCCACCGCGGCCACCGAGCCCACGGACGCCGCCGAACCCACCGAGGCCACCGAGCCCACGGAGGCCGCGCACTGAGCGGTCCGTCCCACTCAGACAACCTCCCCTACCGAATATGTCTGCCGCAGATGTAATCTGGTGACGTGCCCACGTCCGGGTGCGCCCGCTCGGGTGTGCGGGCGTGGGTCACGAGGCTCGAAGGCCGAGCCAGCCGAGCCGTTCCGGCCCGGCCCACCCCCTGGGGGACGTCACCATGGCGCTCAGCGAGCACAGGCAGCACCGGCCGCGCCCGTCGGCGCCGCGCCTGCGCACCCTGCTCACCACCGAACGCCCACGTCCCGACGCCGTCCGTGAGCACCCCTGGGCCTGGCGGCTGGCCGTGGGCACCGTCTGCTTCGGCGCCTTCATGGGCCAGCTCGACGCCAGCATCGTCACGCTGACCTACCACTCGCTGCGCACCGAGTTCCACAGCTCGCTGGCCGGCGTCGAGTGGGTCTCGCTCGCCTACCTGCTGGCCCTGGTCGCGCTGCTGGTCCCGGTCGGGCGGCTGTCCGACGTGCACGGCCGCAAGCTGATGTACCTCTACGGCTTCGCCGTCTTCACCGCCGCCTCCGCCGCCTGCGGGCTCGCGCCCACGCTGGCCGCCCTGGTCGGCTTCCGCGTCGTCCAGGCCGTCGGCGCCGCGCTGATGCAGGCCAACAGCGTCGCTCTGGTCACCACCAGCGCGCCGCCCGGCCGGATGCGCGCCGCCCTCGGCATCCAGGCCGCCGGGCAGGCCATCGGCCTCGCGCTCGGCCCCACCGTGGGCGGGGCGCTGGTCGCCACCCTGGGCTGGCGCTGGGTCTTCGGCGTGAACGTCCCGATCGGGATCGCCGCACTGGTCGCCGGCCACTACCTGCTGCCCCGCACCCGCGGCTGTGTGCGCACCAGCCGGATCGACACCACCGGGGTGCTGCTGCTGGCCACCGCCACCACCGGCGCGCTGCTCGCACTCTCCGTCGCCTCCGGCCTCGGCCTGCCCGGCTGGAGCACGGCCGCGCTGCTGGGCCTCGCCGGGCTGGCCGGCTGGGCCTTCGTCCGGCGGCAGGCCCGCTGCGCCAACCCGCTGGTCGACCTGACCCTGCTGCGCTCCGGGCGGATAGGCCCGGGGCTGCTGGCGGGGCTCTGCGGCTACCTGGTGCTCTTCGGGCCACTGGTCCTGGTGCCGGTGGTGCTCTCCTGGCACGGCGCCACGCCGCTGGCCACCGGCCTGGTCCTCACCGCGCTGCCGGTCGGCTTCGCACTCGCCGCCACCACCGCCGACCGGCTGCTGCCGGCCGGCTGGGACGACACCCGGCGCAGCCGCCTGGGCGCCGCGGGCTGCGTGGCGGCCCTGCTGCTGCTCACCGTGCTGCCCCAGCACGCCGCGCTGCTGCCCTACCCGCTCGCGCTGCTGGGACTGGCCCTGGGCACCTTCATCCCCGCCAACAACACCCTGGTCATGCGGGCCGTCCCGAGCACCTCGGCGGGCACCGGCGGCGGCATGGTGAACATGACCCGCGGCCTCGGCACCGCGATCGGCGTGGCCGCCGTCACGCTCGCGCTGCACCTGGTGCCCGGCGCCGGCGGCGCCCGCACCGCGGCGCTGACCCTGCTGGCCTTCGCCGTCCTGGCCCTGGCCACCACGCTGCCGCGCCGCCGGCCGGACCCGGACCCGGACCCGGACCCCCAGGACTGACGCGACCTCAATTGCCCCTATATGCAATGTTCATGCCAGTATATGGCCATGAATCTCAGGGGAATCCGGCTGCGCCGGATGAGCACGGGCCGACGCCCGCGGATAGCCGCGACGCTGGTGGCGGGAGCACTGGCAGCCGCGGGGCTGGTCGGCGGCAGCGGCACGGCGGTCGCGGCCTCGCACCACTTCCAGCCGCCGAAGATCAAGCATGTCTGGATGATCATGCTGGAGAACAAATCCTACGAGGCTTCGTTCACCGGCCTGAACCAGAACAGCTACCTGTGGAAGACGCTGCCGCAGTACGGCGAACTGCTGCGCCAGTACTACGGCACCGGCCACTACAGCCTCGACAACTACATCAGCGCGGTCAGCGGCCAGGCCCCGGCGCCGGCCACCCAGAACGACTGCCCGCAGTACCAGGACGTCGCGCCCGGCACCCCGGCCGCCGACGGCCAGACCCACGCCGCCACCGGCTGCGTCTACCCGGACTCGGTCTACACCCTCTTCAACCAGCTCGACGACAAGAACGTCAGCTGGAAGGCGTACATGCAGGACATGGGCAACACCCCGGGCCGCGAGGACCCGTACAAGTGCGGCACCCCCGGCGACCCGTCCGGCGCCGGCGTGGTCGACCCGGGCGGCGCCACCGCCCAGGACCAGTACGTGCCCAAGCACAACCCGACCGCCTGGTTCCACTCGCTGATCGACGACCCGCAGGAGTGCGCCCAGGTCGTGCCGCTGGACGGCCGCCCGGCCGAGCCGGGGCACGCCGCCCTCAGCGGTCTGGCCCAGGACCTCAAGAGCGAGGCGACCACGCCCGAGTTCTCCTGGATCACCCCGGACAACTGCTCGGACGCGCACGACTCCACCTGCAAGGGCGACAACGGATCGGGCGACCCGAACAACCACCAGGGCGGCCTGTACGCCTCGGACCTGTTCCTGGAGAAGTGGATCCCGCAGATCATGGCCTCGCCGGCCTTCCAGGACAACGGCATGATCGACATCACCTTCGACGAGGCGTTCCCGCCCTACAAGCTCTACGGGAACTCCGGCGCCGACTACACCGGCAACAGCGACCCCACCCTCAACACCCCCACCGACACGGCGCAGTCCGTGGTCGCCTGCTGCAACGAGCTGCCCGGGCCGAACACCCCGCAGCCCGGCGACCAGGCCTTCGGCCAGGACACCACCCCCGGCGGCGGGATCACCGGCTCGCTGCTGATCTCGCGCTACATCAAGCCCGGCACGATCAGCGACCAGCCCTACAACCACTACTCCTGGCTGCGCAGCATGGAGGACCTCTTCCACGTCACCAAGGGCGGCACCGACGGCCACGGCCACCTCGGCTACGCCGCCACGCCGGGCCTGCGCGCCTTCGGCCCCGACGTGTACAACAACCCGAGCGGCAAGGCGATGCAGCCCGCCGCCATGGGCAGCAACGGCGTCTGGTCGGCCACCGGCCAGCAGCCGAAGGACCAGCCCGCCGTGGTCGCGCCCGACTTCACCGGGGCCTCGGCCGCCGAGGACAGCCTGAAGCCCGGAGCCGGCAAGTGACCGACCGCTCCAGCAGCCGAGGCCGTGCGCTGCCCCTGCTGCTGACCGCGCTGCTGCTCGGTGCGGCGGGGTGCGCCGGTTCGACGAAGCAGGACCTGGGACGGGTGCCGATCCCCAGCGCCCCGGGCGCACCGATCGTGGTGACCGCCGCCCCCGGGCACGCCCAGTTGGTCGCGATGGGCGACCGGGTCCACCTGGACCTGGGCGCCGAACAGGGCGAGATCACCGCGACCGGGCCCGAGCTGGCGAACAGCGACCCCGCACCGGGCGCGGCACCGGCCAGCCAGTCGGCCGGCTCCCTCACCGTCACCCTGCACCTGACGGCCGGACAGCAGCAGCTCAGCGCGCAGGACCTGACGGCCACCGACGAGCTCGGCCACGGCATCCCGCTCACCGCCGACAACGCCTCGGTCACCGTGGATCCTGGCCACGACGGCGTGCTCCACCTGTCGGGCACCTTCGCGGCCGGCCACTCGACGCTGACCTGGAACGCGGCGGGCAAGCCGCTGGCCACCTGGGACTTCGAGGTGGAACTGGACTGACCGGCGGCGCCCCGGCAGCCGGGCCCCCTCGCCCAGGGCCCGGCACCGGCGCGGCGCCGGCCGTCGGCGCCGCACGACGAGGGCGGACCGTCAGCGCCGCACGAAGAAGGTGGCCACGTCCCGGTTGCCGAGCCAGCGCAGGGTCAGCGGGCAGTGCGACAACGGGCGCCAGTGGGTGGCCAGTTCGGTGAAGAAGGACCGCTCGGCGCAGATTCCGCCGGGGCGGTCGCCGAGGTAGAGCACGCCGGGTCCCCGGTAGGCGCGCAGGGCATCGACGGCCATCGGGTCGC
Organism: Kitasatospora sp. NBC_01250; assembly: GCF_036226465.1. Taxonomy (NCBI): domain Bacteria; kingdom Bacillati; phylum Actinomycetota; class Actinomycetes; order Kitasatosporales; family Streptomycetaceae; genus Kitasatospora; species Kitasatospora sp. NBC_01250. Next base: position 1,245,519 of record NZ_CP108476.1, read on the forward strand.
GGTGCGGGGGCCAGAGCAGGGCCAGCACCCGGTCCGGGTGTGCGGCGGCCTCCTCGGCGGCCCCGCCCGGGCGCACCGCGGTGAACTGGAACCGGTCGGTCCAGCCGTTCTGCTCGGTACCGGACGCCGCGTCGGTGGCCAGCACGTCGATGCCCCGGGCCCGCAGCAGCCACGCCCAGTAGCCGCTGCCGGCGCCCACCTCCAGCAGGCCGCGCCCGTCCAGGCACTCGGCGATCCAGTCCAGCGCGGTGCGCGAGGCCAGCGCCCAGCTGTAGATGCGCGAGAGCTCCTGGCGCCGGGGCAGGGCAGGGCCCAGCTCCGCGGGCAGGTGGTCGAAGACGTCGACCACGGGCGCTCGGCTGCTGCCGTGGCGGAGCGCGGGATACCAGAGCAGCGGCACCATCTGTGGGTTCTGCGCGGCGAACTCGGTGTCCTGCTCGGGCAGCAGCTCACCGAGCGGCCGGAACGGGCGCCCCCAGCCCGGGTGGTGCAGCTCGGACCGGGAGGCCCAGAGCCGCACCAGTCGTTCGGCGGTCTCGGCGATGAGCCGGGCCGTGGGATCGCCCGGCTTCTCGACCATGGTGTTCAGGGCGCCGGTACCTTCAGGAGATCGCGATGTGGTCGGGCACCACCAGCGCCATGTGGTCGGCCAGCGCCATATGGTCGGGCACGACCAGGCCGTCGGCGGCGTCGGCGGGCGCGGCACCCGCGACCGGGGCCGATATCGCCATGTGCGCCTCCACCACGAGGCTGTGGGTGTTCCCCGACTGCTCGCCCGCGCTCACCCCCACGACGGCCGCGGCGGCGAGCGCGGCGGTGGCGGCGCCGATCAGGAGGGTGTGACGGTTGCTCAGTTCCATGGCACGACCTTCGGTTTTCGGAAGATGATCTCCGCGAGCCTAACCAGGCGAGCTGGTCCGATCAACCGCTTTCCTGGCCCGCGCCGCCCCGCACCTGATATAATTCCTATGCGGCGTCCGTCACCACGAGGTGGCGCGACGCTTTTTTCATGCCCACCGAACTCGACGTCCCCCGGCCCGGCCAGGGCCCCGTGCCAGCCGCTCGCGGCACGCTCTTCCACACCGCGATCAAGGATCCCCGCGGCGAGGACCTGCTGCCGCTCTCCGCCCTGAAGGCCCCCTACCCGGACCTGTACGCCCGTCATCTCGCCAAGTACCAGGGCCGGGAGGAGCGGCTGCGCGAGCGGGTGCTCCCACTGGACTGCGCGTGGACGGACGTCGTCTTCCTCTCACCGGTCGACTCCACGCTCCTGTTCGGCGCGATGCGCAGCGCCGGACGGGCGGTGGCGGACCCGCGGATGTGGACTCTGGACGCCGCCCTGCTTGACCCGCGGCGATGCTGCGTACGGCTGATGCGGCTCACCCGGGGCCGGCTCAGCGCGGACCCGGCCGACGAGGACGACTACCTCCCGCTCACCACCGCGACCCTGCGGGCGGTCTCCCAGGTGACCGACCGCGCGCTGGCCCGGCTGCGCACCCTGGCCCCCGACGAGCCCGGCCTGCCCTGGGGCGACGTCCCGCACGTGCTGCACCGCGGGCCGATACCGCTGCGCCTGTTCCAGCGCTCGTCAGGCTGAGCGCCGTGGCCGTGTTGCCGCCGGTGACGACGGCGGCAACCGGCCCACCACGCCCGGGCGCGACCGGAAAGGTGACGCCAGCCAGGGCCGTCCCCACGACCCTGCGCTGACGTCGACCCAGCCTGCCCGGCCGCACCGACCGGGGGTAGGGACAAACGCGCAGCAGGATCGGTAGCGCGGGGTGCCTGACGGGGCGAAGGTTGCCTGACGCGGCACTAGATCAGTCCGGTACGAACGGCGTGCGCCACCGCGTGCGAGCGGTTGCGGACCTGGAGCCGGGCCATCAGCTCGTAGATCACGTTCTTCACGGTGTGCTCCGAGCAGCACAGCGCGCGGGCGATCGCCGCGTTGCCGTGCCCCTCGGCCATCAGCGCCAGCACCTCGGTCTGCCGGGCGGTGAGCGGCACGGTGCCCGCCCCGGGTGCCGGATCCGCCGCCCCCGCCCCGGCGGCCCCGGCGACGCCGGCGAGCAGCGCGACCAGCACCCCGTGCGGCAACCGCCCGTCCCCCTGGTGCGCGGAGTGCACGGCGGCCACCAGCCGCTCCGGTGTGGCCTGGGTCAACTGGAGCATCGCCCGTGCCCCGACCCGCACGGCCCGCAGCACCCCGCTGGGCGACAGCACGTCCGCGACGACCAGCAGGCGCACCTCGCCGTCGCGCAGGCTCACCCGGCAGGCGTCGATCGCGTCGTCCACCGTGCACCCCGCCGCCACCACCACGGTGCCGGGCCCCCGGCCGGGATCGGGCAGCGCCGCGAGGCCGCCGTGCCGCAGCCTGCTGACCACGGCCTCACGCACGGCCGCATCGCTCGCGTCCACCCGGACCCGCAACCGGCCCGCCCCGGCCCCGTCCGGCGCGAGCCGCACCGTGCCACTCGTCGGCGCCGCGCCCCCCAGCAGCGCGGCGCCGATCACAGCAGCCCCGCTCGCAGCGCGTACGCCACCGCGTGGGCCCGGTTGCGCAGTCCGAACCGCTGGGTCACGTCGTGCACCACGGCGGTCACCGTCCTCGCCGAGTAGCACAACTCGCGGGCGATCTCCCCTGTTTCGCGCCCGTCCGCGACCAGCCGCAGCACCGCCCGCTCGCGCTCGCTGAGGCCGGCGGCGCCGCGGGGCGGCTGCGCGCCGGGCCCGCCCCTGGCCTTCTCACCCTGAGCGCCCGCGGCCCCGGCCGACGTGGCCCGGGCGCCCGTCCCCGGCGGACAGGCGCCCAGGTCGAGCAGGCCCTCCAGCAGTTCCGGCGGCACCGTACAGTCGCCGCCGGCCGCCGCGAGCACGGTCCTGGCCAGCCGGTCCGCGCTCGCTTCGGTGCGGCGCAGCAGCCCGCGGGCGCCCGCCGCGATCGCCTGCGCCGCCTCGGTGGGCGCCAGGTCGGTGGCCACCAGGACGACCTCGGGGCGGTGCGGTGCGTTCCGGGTCGCGCGCACCACGTCCAGTGCCTGCCGGGCGATTCGGTCGACAATGACGACGGCGACCTCGGCCGCTTCGGTCGGCAGCGCCACCGCGACATCGGCGCTGCTCTGCAAGGTGCTCCTGGTGCCGGCCTCCAGCACCGGATCCAGGGCTACGATGCTGACTCGCACGGGCTCACCCATCGGTTTCTCCTGGGTCGATGTGCCACTGACCTTCCGTCAGCAGCATGGACCCGGACCCGGACCCGCACATCGGGTGCCGGCCCCCATATTTCCACCACGCGACCCCCACTGGTCCGCCAGGAACATGGGGGCCCACTCCCCATGCGGAAACGGGCGGAGGCTGGGCCGGGGCCGGCACTAGTCCACCGCACCTGCCAAGGCCTGCTCGGCCAGGCTCCGCAGCACCTTCTTGTCCGGCTTGCCCGCGTCGGTCAGCGGCAGCGCCTCGGCGAAGCCGATCCGGGCCGGCTCGTGCGTCACCCCGCGCCGCTCGCGCACCAGGGCACGCAGCTCCTCCGCCGTGACCGCGGCGCCCGTCACCGGCACCACCACCGCGTGCACCCGCTCCACCTGGTCCGCGTCCCGGACACCGAAGACCGCGCTCTGGCGGACCTGGGGGTGGGAGTTGAGCAGGTCCTCCACCTCGGAGGTGTAGACGTGCCCGCCCCCGGTGTTGATCAGGTCCTTCAGCCGGTCCACGATGGTCAGGTAGCCGTCCTGGTCCAGCCGGCCGATGTCGCCGGTGTGCAGCCAGCCGTCCCGGACCGCTTCGGCGGTCAGCTCCGGCTGCTTCCAGTAGCCCTGCATCAGGGTGTCGGAGCGCACGCAGACCTCGCCGGGCATGCCCGCGGGCAGCTCGCGGCCCGCCTCGTCGCGGATCACCACCTGGTAGCCGGGCGCGATCCGGCCCACCGAGAGCAGTCGCTCGGGGCGCAGCGGGTCGTGGTCCTCGGCGGCCAGCACGCTGATGATGCCCGCCTCGTGCTGCCCGTAGAGCTGGACGAGGACCGGCCCGAGCAGGCGCAGCGCGTCGATGATCCGTGCCGGGGAGGCCTGGCAGCCGCCGTAGCTCAGCCGTCGCAGGCTGCTGGTGTCGGTCCGCGCCGCGGCCGGGTGGTCGATCAGCTGGTAGAGCAGGGGCGGCATCAGGAACAGGTCGGTGATCCGCTCGCTCTCGATCGCCGCCAGCACGGTGGCCGCGTCGAACTCCGGCAGCAGCACCACGCTGCCGCCGGCTCGCAGCACCTTGTCGGCCATCTGCCCGGCCGCGTGCGCGATGGTGGTGCAGACCAGCAGCCGCGGCGGCCGGCCCGGCTCGCCGGGCAGGTCGGGACCGAACGGCCGGACCTGCCCGTAGCTGACGCAGATGCCCTTGGAGTGGCCGGTGGTGCCACCGGAGTGCCGGATGGTCCGCACGTCCTGCGGGCGCGCCAGGCTGGCGAACGGGCCGGCCGACTGCTCGGCGGCCAGCGCCAGCAGGTCGGTCGTGCCGGCCGCCGGCCCGAGGGCCAGGACGCCGGCCACCGGGGCCGCTGCGGTGAGCTCGGCGGCGCGTTCGGCGTGCGGCGGGTCGACGATCAGGGTGTGCGTCTCGACGTCGCGCACCATGACCGCCTGGGTCTCGGCGGGCAGCTTGGTGTAGAGCTGGTTGACCCGGCAGCCGAGCAGGCCCGCGGCGTAGCGCGCGGCGATCGCGGCCGGCAGGTTCCCGCTCAGCAGGGTGACGGTCCGGCCCCGCCCGATGCCCCGGGCCTGCATGGCCCGGGCCAACCGGTGGGTCAGGTCGAGCAGTTCGCCGGCGGTCAGGACCTGCCCCTGGTGGCGGATCGCCTCCCGCTCGCGGTCGGCGGCCAACACCTCCAGGATCTGGACGATTTCGGACCGGAAGGGGGCGCTGGTGGGGTTCGGCTGGCTCTCCATGTCAGCGGCTGGCCAGCGGTCGCAGGGACTCGGACGGCACGGCCTGCAACGGCTCCTGACTCTCCGTCAGCATGGCGTGCGCCAGCACGCTGTAGAGCGTGTCGTTGGGGCCGTCCGCGATCCGCAGCCCGCGGATGTCCCGCAGCCGCTTCTCCATCGGGGTCCGCCGGGTGTAGCCCTCGCTGCCGTGCAGCTGCAGGGCCAGGTCCACCGCGCGGTAGGCCGCGTCGGTGGCCAGGGCCTTGGCGGCCGAGCAGGCGGCGGCGTCCACGTCCCCCTGGTCGATCCGCTCCAGCAGCGCGAAGCACCAGGCGGTGGCGGCCTCGACCTCGGCCGCGGCCGTTCCCAGCCGGGCGGCGACGGACGGGATGGCGGCCAGCGACAGCCGCCCGACGGTGCGCCGGCGGGTGCGGTCCGCGGCCTCCTGGATCGCGGCTGCGGCGGCTCCCAGGCAGACCAGCGACATCATCAGCCGCCAGGCGGAGAAGTGCGCGTCGAAGATCCGCCGGCCCTCGCCGGGCGCCCCGAGCAGCAGGTCCTTGGGCAGCTGCGCGTCCACGAAGTGCAGGTGCCCGAAGCTCCAACCCCGCATGCCCAGCGGGTCGGTGGTCTCGGTCAGCACGCCCTTGGTGTCCATCGGCAGCCAGACCGCGGACAGCGGCACCTCGCGCAGGTCGACGGTGCCGGCCTGGGCGGCCGTGACGATCTTGGCGAAGACGACGAACCCGCATGCCTCCTCGACCCGGCTGATCAGCCCCTTGGAGCCCGACAGCGTGTAGTGGCCGCCGTGGTCGACCAGCGTGGCGCGAAAGCCGCGCAGGTCCGATCCGGACTGCGGCTCGCTGGACGCGACACCGGCCAACCTGCCGTCGACGACCACCTGTTCGTGGACCAGCCGGGCCAGCTCGGGCGTCCCGTAGGTCAGCGCCATCGCGCCGTGCCCGCTGCTGAAGACCTCGCGCGCGTCGCAGTCCCGCTCCCCCGCGAGGAACATGGCCATCCCCTGGGCGACCCGCCCGCCCGCCGCGCTCCCCTCCCGCACGGCGGCACCGGCGTCCGCCAGGTCGACCCCGGTGAGCCCGGCCGCGGCCGCCTTGCGGCGCAGCTCGAGCCAGTCGGGCCGGTCGGCCTCCTCGCACAGCGGGACGGGCAGATGGGTGTCCAGGAAGGCGCTCAGGCGGGTGTGCAGCTCCCCGAGTTCCGGGTGGCGCTTGAGTATCGGCAGGATTCCGTTGGCAGACACGGGAAAGTTCTCCTCGAACGGTTCAGATGTGACGCGGCGGCAGACGACGGGGCGTCAGAGGTTCAGCACCGGCGGCTGGGTGCGCACCACGTCGTTGAGCTTGGCCTTGTCGTGGCGCTCGCCCTTCTTCAGGTGCTTGATCACCAGCAGGCAGGGCAGGCCGAAGGTGCCGCCGGCGAACTCGCGCGGCCGGCTGGCGGGCACCGCGACGGTCCACGGCGGCACCGAGCCGCGACTGAGCTCCTCGCCGGTCGCGGCGTCGATGACCGGAATGGTGTCGGTCAGCAGCGAGCCGGCGCCGAGCAGGGCGCCCTCGCCGACCCGGGCGCCGCTGTAGATCATCGAGCGGGCGCCGATGAAGGCGTCGTCCTCGATCACCACGGGCCTGGCCATCGGCGGCTCGATCATGCCGCCGAGCCCCACCCCGCCCGACAGGTGCACATTGCGCCCGATCTGGGCGCAGGAGCCGATACCGACCCAGGAGTCGACCAGGGTGCCCTCGCCGACGTAGGAGCCGATGCCGATGTGACTGGGCATCACCACCGCGCCGGGCTCCTGGAAGCTGCCGCGCCGGATCACCGCACCGGGCGAGACCTGGACCCCGGAGCCGGCGATGCCGGTCTTCAGCGGGATCTTGTCGGCGCACTCGAAGGGCCCGAACTGCGAGGGCTGCGGCTGGGCCTGCTTGTAGAGCAGCAGGATCGCGGCCTTCAGCCAGTCGTGGACCACGATCTCACCGTCCACCAGCTCCGCCACCCGGGCCCGCCCGGTGTCCAGCAGCCCGATCGCCGCGTCCACGGCGGCCGCCGCCTCGGCGCCGTCCAGCGGGATCTCGTCCCGCCGCTCCCACAGCTCCTCGATCTCGGTTCGCAGGGTCGCCACATCGGCAGTCCGGCTCTGCATGACACCAACGCTTTCCAGCTCGAAGGTAGGGCCGCACCGGTCAGCACCGGGGCCCTGGGAATCGCCAGCTCGGCCTGTTCCGCGCCGTGCGGCACCCACCACGGACCTGAGGTCGGCGGGGCAGCGGCCACGGCGGGTTACCTCTTGGTAACGGCTGGCAGCACAGCCTTACACGCTTAGATTCCTAGTTCAAATCGAGCTTTTTCCATGCATAACAAGATCACCAAGCGATGTTTTGGCAGGTTGAAAGGTTGTCTTATCGATGCGGGCCCGACCCCGACCGGCCCCGGACCACCACCGCCCCCGGAGCAACCGGCACCCTCGGAGCAACCGGCTCGGCCGACTGGGCGATAGCAGCCGGTCAGCTCCCCGCCCCGACGCCGGAGTGTGCCTAACCTCGGCGGGACTGCTGATCCGCGGAGCGGTGGCCGGGCCCACCGGCCGGCTCCCCATCCCCACCCAGCTCCACGTCCCCACCCGAAAGGGACCCATGTCGGCTGATCAGGCCCAAGACGAGAAGCGAGACGACAGGACCGAACACGGCCGCCGGTCCGTGGTGCGGACCCTGCTGGGCGGCGGCGCCGCCGCCGCGCTGGCCGGCACCGCCGGGCCCGCGTCCGCCGCCCCGGCCCCCGCGGGCACCCCGGCACCGGTCCGGCGCCAGGAGGCCCACGACCCGTTCGCCGCCGACACCTTCCGGCCCAGCGGCCGGGTGCGCGAGTACTGGATCCAGGCCGAGTCCTTCCGGCACAACCCGGTGCCCACCGGCCACGACGCCATGATGGGCCATCATGTCGACGCCGACAGGCTGACGTTCTGGGCGGTCGGCTTCCGCGCCTACACGCCGAACTGGGAGCACCCGCTCGACGCCGACCTCGGCCCCGACGGACTCGGTGCCAACCAGGGCGTCCCAGGGCCGGTGCTGCGCGCCGAGGTCGGCGACCTGATCCGGGTGCACTTCCGCAACAACGACGCGCACTACCGCTGGCCGCACAGCATCCACCCGCACGGTGTGCGCTACAACCGGGAGAACGACGGCGGCTGGGTGGCCGACGACCCCGACCGGCCCGGCGCGGCCGTCCCGTTCGGCCAGAGCTACACCTACACCTGGGCCTGCCCGCCCAGTTCGGTGGGCACCTGGCTCTACCACGACCACTCGACCCCGCAGTCGATCCCCGCGCCGGCCGGCGCGGGCACAGGGCCCGCGCACAAGGAGTACGGGCTGGACGAGTCCCAACGGCTCAGCTCCGGCGACCCGGTGATGGAGATCGGTGCCGAACTCGGCCTGTTCGGCGTCCTGGTGGTCACCGACGAGCAGACCCCCGAGGTCGACTGCGAGTTCGTGCTCTTCCTGCACGACGCCTACAAGGCCGACATCCCCTCCCTGGGCCAGAACCTCAACCTCTTCAACGGCGGCGCCTTCCTCGGCAACACCCCGACCTTCACCGCGCGGGAGGGCGACCGGGTGCGGTGGCGGATCGCCGCGCTGGGGCAGGAGTTCCACGTCTTCCACCTGCACGGCCACCGCTGGCGCGGCGGTCCCGGTCACCAGGACTGGGTGGACTCCCAGATGATCGGCCCCTCCACCACGCTGACCATCGAGTACCTGGAGGACAACCCCGGCGACTGGCTCTACCACTGCCACGTCATCCACCACATGATGGGCGGCATGGTCGGTCGCTACCAAGTGACCTGACGCTCCGTCAGCACACGACGGCGGGGGCGCCCGGTCCGGACGCCCCCGCCGTCGTGCGCCCGGCGGTCAGCCGGCGCGCACGTCCAGCACCCGGCCCAGCACCTCGGCCAGCAGCAGCTCCGGCTCGGCCGCCGAGCCGCGCGTCCGCCAGGCCACGAACCCGTCGGGCCTCACCAGTACCGCGCCGTCCGCCGCCACCCCGTGCAGGCGCTCCCAGTCGGCGCCGTCCTCGGGCACCAGGTCGTGCTGCGCATCCGGCCCGACCCGGTAGCAGGCGAGCGGCACGCCCAGCCGCTCGGCCACCCGCTGCCCGGCGGCGTGCCAGGCCCCGCCCTCCGGTCCGCTCAGCAGCACCGGCGCGGCCTCGTAGAGATCCAGCGTCGACACCCGGGCCCCGCCCCGGCGCACCCACAGGTGCGGCGCCCGGCCGCCCGGTTCGGCGATCGGCCGGAAGTCCTGCGGAACCGGCGATCCGTCAGCCGCACTGTCCACCACGGCAGTCGAGTCGTAGCGGTAGCCCAGCACCACCGCCATCATGCCGGCCTGCCGCCCGGTGCCGGGGCTGACCTCGTACCCGGGGTGGCGGTGCTCGGCGGAGCGCGCCGAGGCGCGGGCACTGGTCGCCGACGCCACCGGGCGCCGCTCGGCGTCGTAGGTCTCCAGCAGCCCCGGGCCCGCCCAGCCGCGCAGCACCGCCGCGAGCTTCCAGGCGAGGTTGTGCGCGTCCTGGATCCCGGTGTTCGACCCGAACGCCCCGGTCGGGGACATCTCGTGCGCCGAGTCCCCGGCGAGGAAGACCCGGCCCTCGCCGTAGCGCTCGGCGACCCGTTCGGCGGCGTGCCAGGGCGCCCTGCCGGTCACCTCCACCTCCAGGTCGGGGACGCCGGTGGCGGCCCGGATCAGCTCCACGCACCGCTCGTCGGTGAAGTCCGCCAACTCCTCGCCGCGGTCCGGGTGCCAGGGCGCGTGGAAGACCCAGTGCTGCTGGTTGTCCACCGGCAGCAGCGCTCCCGCGCCCTCGGGATTGGTCAAGTAGCAGACGATGAACCGTCGTTCGCCCACAACGTCGGCCAACCGCTTGGCGGTGAAGGTGATGCTGACGTTGTGGAACAGGTCGCCCTGCCCGGTGCGCCCGATGCCCAGCTTCTCCCGCACCGGGCTGCGCGGACCGTCCGCCGCGATCAGATAGTCGGCGCGCACCGTGCGCAGCTGACCGCTCTCCCGGTCCCGGACGAGCGCCGTCACCCCGGCGCCGTCCTGCTCGAAGGAGTCCAGCTCGGTGCCGAAGCGCACCTGGCCGCCCAACTCCTGGGCGCAGCGCAGCAGGACCGGCTCCAGATCGTTCTGGCTGCACAGGCACCAGCCGGAGGGGCTGAGCCGGGAGAGCGCGCCGCCCGGGTCGATCTCCCGGAACAGCCACTCCTGGTCGGCGCCGGTCAGCGTGCCGGCCTGCAGGATGCCGTGGTTCTCGGCCAGCACGGCGGCGGCCTGCCGGATCTGCTGCTCCACCCCCGCCGTCCGGTAGAGCTCCATCGTGCGCACGTTGTTGCCGCGTCCGCGCGGGTGGTGCGAGGTGCGCGCATGTCGCTCCACCACCAGGTGTTCGATGCCCAGGCGCCCGAGGAACAGTGAGGCGGACAGCCCCACCAGGGAACCGCCCACGATCAGGACCGGCACGCGGTCGTCGACCTGCGAGGTCATGAGGTCTCTCCAGCCGTACGGGGAAGGGGCCCGGCCGCCGCCGTCGCGACGCTCCGAATCGGCCCGGGGCCTACGTATTCCCAGCCGCGGCCGACCGGAAGCGGATCTTCACCCGAGCGACTCACGCATCGTGCGGGAATCGTTGCGGTACGTAGTATCGAACGCATGCGATCAGGCCCCGGAACGTGTGCAAGGGCCGGGATCGAGCGAGAGGAACTAGCACCGTGACAACCCTGTCCGACAGGCACATCCCACCCTTCACCCCGGCCACCGACTCCCGGCTGCGCGTCGTGCTGCTGCTCGACGTGCACGACGGCCAGGAGCAGCGCTTCCTGGCCGCCTACGAGCAGATCCGCCACCAGGTGGCCAAGGTCCCCGGCCACATCAGCGACCAGCTGTGCCAGTCCCTCGGCAACGCCTCGCAGTGGCTGATCACCAGCGAGTGGGAGGGCGCCGAGCCCTTCCTGAGCTGGGTGGACAGCGCCGCCCACCGCAAGGTGGTCGAACCGCTCCACCAGTGCGTCAGCGACACCCGCTCGCTGCGGTTCGTCATCGCCCGGGAGACCCCCGAGCCGACGCCCGGACCGACCGGCGCACCCCTGCGCAGGACCGCGGCGGTCAGCGCAGGGCCCCCCACCCGGCGCACCGACCCGCTGCCGACGCCGCCCCTGGCCAACGGAGGCGTGGTGCGCCACGCGCTCACCTTCACGGTCAAGCCCGGCAGCGAAGCGGCCGTCGTCGACATCCTCTCGGGCTACCGCTCGCCGCAGGCCCAGGTGGACCGCACCACCCGGCTCTGCCGCACCTCGCTCTTCATGCGCGGCAACCGCGTGGTGCGGGCCGTCGAGGTGGAGGGCGACCTGGGCAACGCGTTGCGGCACGTGGCGGTGCAGCCCGAGGTGCGGGCCGTCGAGGAGGCGGTCAACCCGTACCTGGAGGAGGCCCGCGACTTCGCCGACCCGGCCTCCACCCGGGCCTTCTTCGCCCGCGCGGCGCTGCCCGCGGTGCACCACACCGGCGGCGAGTCCGCCACGGGCGAACTCACCCGTCTGGCCTTCCTCTACCCGGTGCGGCCCGGCCACGGCGCCGCCGCCGTCGAGCTCCTCGCCGAGCAGGACAAGTCGGCCACCGGGGACGCGACGCACCCGCTGGCCGCCGCCACGATGTTCCTGCGCGACGGCCTGCTGGTGCGCCTGGTCGACCTGCGGGTGCCCTACCGGCAGGCGCCCGCGCAGGCGGCGGGCCTGGCCCCCGGCAGCACGCCGACCGCGCTGAGCCGCCACCTGGACCTGCCCGCGGACACCGACCTGACGACCGCGGCGGGGATCACCCGCTTCCTGGACGGCTGTGCCATGGACCTGGTCACCGACCGCAAGTCCCCGTCCCCCGACCCGCACGCCGTCCCGGCGTCCGCCGCCACCGGAGAGTGACCCGTGACCGCCAAGCCCGTACGCATCGTGCACCTCGACGAGACGCAGCCCAACCGGCGGCGCGGCGGCGACCTGCGCGCCCTGCTCACGCCGACCACCGTCGGCGCCACCAGCGGTTTCATGGGGCTGGCGATCATCCAGCCCGGCGAGCGGATCGGTGAGCACTACCACCCGTACTCCGAGGAGTTCGTCTTCGTCGTCAGCGGCGAGCTGGAGGTGGACCTGGACGGGGCGACGCACCCGCTGCGGCCCGACCAGGGCCTGATGATCCCGCGCGACGTGCGCCACCGCTTCCGCAACACCGGCGGCACCGAGGCCCGGATGGTCTTCCACCTCGGGCCGCTGGCGCCGCGGCCCGAACTCGGCCACGTCGACACCGAGGACACCACCCAGGTGGCCGGTGCCCTGTCGATGCCGCCCGACCCGACCGGAGCGACGGCGTGATGCGCCGCGTCGCGGTCACCGGCCTCGGTGTGGTGGCCCCCGGCGGGATAGGCGTGCGGGCCTTCTGGGACCTGCTCACGGCCGGCCAGACCGCGACCCGCGGGATCACCCTCTTCGATCCCGCGGGGTTCCGCTCCCGGATCGCGGCCGAGTGCGACTTCGACGCAATGGCCTGCGGCCTGGAGCCGGAGCGGGCCGAACGCGCCGACCGCTACGTGCAGTTCGCGCTGGCCGCCGCCGCCGAGGCGCTGCGCGACTCGGGGCTCGACCTCGGGGTGCAGGACCCCTGGCGGATCGGCGTCTCGCTGGGCTCGGCCGTCGGCGGCACCACCCGGCTGGAGCACGACTACGTGGCGGTCAGCGCCGGCGGTGGCCGCTGGGACGTGGACCACCAAGGCGCGGGCGCCCACCTGCACCGCGCCTTCTCGCCGAGCGCGCTGGCCTCCGAGGTCGCCGAGGACATCGGCGCGCACGGTCCGGTGCAGACCGTCTCCACCGGCTGCACCTCGGGGCTGGACGCGGTGGGCCACGCCTTCCACGCCATCGCCGAGGGCAAGGCGGACATCGTGGTGGCCGGCGCCTCGGACTCGCCGATCTCCCCGATCACGGTCGCCTGCTTCGACGCGATCAAGGCGACCTCCACCCGTAACGACGACCCCGCGCACGCCTCGCGCCCCTTCGACGCCGACCGCGACGGCTTCGTGCTCGGCGAGGGCGCCGCCGTGCTGCTGCTGGAGGAGCTGGAGCACGCCCGCGCCCGCGGTGCGCGGATCTACTGCGAGATCCGCGGCTTCGCCACCTTCGGCAACGCGTACCACATGACCGGCCTCACCCAGGAGGGCCGGGAGATGTCGGAGGCGATCGACCGCGCGCTGGCCGAGGCCCAGCTCGACCCCACCGACGTCGACTACGTCAACGCGCACGGCTCGGGCACCAAGCAGAACGACCGGCACGAGACGGCGGCCGTCAAACGCTCACTGGGCGCGCACGCCTACACCGTGCCGATGAGCTCGATCAAGTCGATGGTCGGGCACTCGCTCGGCGCCATCGGCGCGATCGAACTGGCCGCCTGCGCACTGGCCCTGACCCACGGGGTGGTGCCGCCGACCGCCAACTACGAGACGCCCGACGCGGAGTGCGACCTGGACTACGTGCCGCGCACCGCTCGCGCCGCGCACCTGCGCACCGTGCTCTCGGTCGGCAGCGGCTTCGGCGGCTTCCAGTCCGCGGTGGTGCTCACCCGCTCCGACGGGAGGACGCAATGACCCGACAGCGTGACCCGGCACGGCAACCGGACGAGCGCCGGGCGGTGATCACCGGCCTGGGCGTGGTCGCGCCGAGCGGGGTGGGAACCGACGCCTTCTGGAAGGCGGTTCAGCAGGGCACCGCCGTGCTCGGCCCGGTCTCCCGCGAGGGCTGCACCCACCTGCCGCTGCGGGTGGCCGGCGAGGTGCGCGGCTTCGACCCCGCCGGGCTGATCGAGAACCGCTTCCTGGTGCAGACCGACCGGTTCACCCACTTCGCCATGGCCGCGGCCGAACTCGCCCTGGAGGACGCCCAGCTGGCGAAGGACCCGCAGCAGCCCTTCGGGATCGGCGTGGTGACGGCGGCCGGCTCCGGCGGCGGCGAGTTCGGCCAGGGCGAGCTGCAGAACCTGTGGGGACAGGGGCCCAAGTTCGTGGGCCCCTACCAGTCCATCGCCTGGTTCTACGCCGCGAGCACCGGCCAGATCTCCATCCGCGGCGGCTTCCAGGGGCCGTGCGGCGTGCTGGCCAACGACGAGGCCGGCGGCCTCGACGTCTTCGCGCACGCCTGCCGGACCATCCGGCACGGCACCGACGCGGTGGTGGCCGGCGCCACCGAGGCACCGCTGGCCCCCTACTCGGTGGTCTGCCAGCTCGGCTACCCGGAGCTCAGCCTGGCCGAGGAGCCGCACCGGGCGTATCTGCCGTTCACCGACGACGCCTGCGGCTTCTCCCCGGCCGAGGGCGGCGCGATGTTCGTCGTCGAGGAGGCGGGCGCGGCGCAGCGGCGCGGTGCCCGGGTCCGGGCCATGGTGGCCGGCCACGCCGCGACCTTCACCGGCACCGCCGGCTGGGAGGCCTCCCGGCAGGGCCTGGCACGGGCGATCCAGGGCGCGTTGGCGGAGGCGGGCTGCGCGCCCGACGAGATCGACGTGGTCTTCGCCGACGCCCTCGGCGTCCCCGCCGCCGACCAGGCCGAGGCGCTGGCGATCGCCGACGCGCTGGGCCCGCACGGCGCCGAGGTCCCGGTGACCGCGCCCAAGACCGGTTACGGCCGGGCCTATTCGGCCGCCTCGTCGCTGGACGTGGCCACCGCCGTGCTGGCGCTGGAACACGGTCTGGTGCCGCCGACGCCGAACATCACCGAGGTGCGGCACGACCTCGACCTGGTCACCGGCCACGCCCGCAAGCTGCCGCTGCGCACCGCGCTGGTGCTCAGCCGCGGCCTGATGGGCTGCAACTCGGCGCTCGTGCTGCGGCGCGGCACCGACGACCGCCCGTGATCCCGCTCCACCCCACCCTGAAGGAGACCAAGATGAACGACCCCGTGACCTTCGAAGAACTCGCCTCGCTCATGAAGGGCCGGGCCGGACTGTCGGTCGACGCCGCCGACCTGGAGCGCCAGCCCGACGCGCTCTTCGAGCAGTTCGGGCTCGACTCGCTCGGCCTGCTCGGCATCGTCTCCGAGCTGGAGAACCGCTACGGCAAGCCGATCGGCAACGAGCCGGAGAGCTGCAAGACCCCCGAGGACTTCCTCGCCCTCGTCAACGACCAACTCACCGTTGGAGCCTGAGATGACCGGACACACCGAGAACGAGATCCTGATCGCCGCCCCCGTCGGGCTGACCTGGGACCTGACCAACGACCTCGAGGGCTGGCCGCAGCTGTTCAGCGAGTACGCCTCCGTCGAGGTGCTCGACCGGCAGGGCGAGAAGGTCACCTTCCGGCTGACCATGCACCCCGACGAGAACGGCCAGGTGTGGAGCTGGGTCTCCGAGCGGGAGACCGACCGCGACGCGCTCAGCGTGCGGGCGCGCCGGGTCGAGCCGGGCCCCTTCGAGTTCATGGAGATCCGCTGGGAGTACCGGGAGGCCGACGGCGGCACCGCGATGCGCTGGATCCAGGACTTCGCGATGAAGCCCACCGCGCCGGTGGACGACGCCGGGATGACCGCCCACATCAACCGCAACTCCAGGATCCAGATGGAGCTCATCCGCGACAAGGTCGAGCGCCACGCCCGCGAGACCGGCCGCGGCGCCCCGGCCGCCATGCCCAACTGACCCAGCCCGCGAAGCACTTCAGGAAAGGCACGCGACCCATGCACCGCGCTCTGATCGTCGCCCGGATGAAGCCCGGCGCGGCCCCCGACATCGCCAGGACCTTCGCGGACTCCGACCGCGGCGAACTGCCCCAGCTGATCGGGGTGACCGGCCGCAGCCTGTTCCAGTTCGGCGACCTGTACCTGCACCTGATCGAGGCCGAGCGTCCCCCCGGCCCCGAGGTGGCCAAAGTGACCGGCCACCCGGAGTTCCGCGACGTCAGCGAACGGCTCGCCGCCTACGTCCAGGCGTACGACCCGCAGACCTGGCGGGAGCCGAAGGACGCGATGGCCCGCGAGTTCTACCGCTGGGAGCGCGGCTCCACCGCGTGAAGATCCGCCGGACAGGTCCGCGCGGCGCCCGCCGGTAGCGGACGCACAGGCTGGAAGGAAACTCCATGGTCGAGGTAGGGAACCCGGCGGCCGAACAGGCACCCTCCTGGGTGCGGTGCGAGCGCTGCGTCACTCTCATCTACGGCAAGCGCTTCAGCCGGGCGTTGCGCGTGTGCCCCGACTGCGGATCACACGCCCGGCTCACCGCGCGCGAGCGGCTGGACCAGTTGCTCGACCCGGACTCGGCCCAGCCGCTCGACCACGTCGAGTGCGTCAGCGACCCGCTCGGCTTCGCCGACACCCGGCCCTACCCGGAGCGGCTGCTGGACGCCCAGACCACCACCGGGCTGCGCGAGGCGGTGCTCTGCGTGCGGGGCACCGTCGAGGGCCGCCCGGTGGTGGTGGCGGCGATGGACTTCCGCTTCCTCGGCGGCAGTCTGGGCTGCGGGGTCGGCGCGCTGATCACCGAGGCCGCCCGGACCAGCCTGCGGCTGCGGATTCCCCTGCTGCTGGTCACCGCCTCGGGCGGGGCCCGGATGCAGGAGGGCGTGCTGTCGCTGATGCAGATGGCCAAGACCTCCCAGGCGCTGGCCGAACTCGACGAGGCCGGCATCCTGGTGGTGTCGCTGGTCACCGACCCGACCTACGGCGGCGTGGCCGCCTCGTTCGCCACCCTCGCCGACGTGATCATCGCCGAGCCGGGCGCGCGGCTGGGCTTCGCCGGGCCGCGGGTGATCGAGCAGACCATCGGCGAGAGCCTGCCGGCCGGTTTCCAGACCGCGGAGTTCCTGCTGCGCAACGGGCTGGTCGACGGCGTGGTGCCACGGGCCGCGCTGCGCGCCACGCTCGCGCAGCTGCTGAGCCTGCAGCCCGCGCCGGACGGCTCCGCGGCCCGCGCCGCACCGGCGCAGACCGCCGAGCCGGCCGGGCCGGGCGGCGGGATCCTGCGCAGCGTCGAGGAGTTGCCGACCGGCGACGCCTGGAGCGCGGTGCGCCTCGCCCGCCATCCCGAGCGGCCCACCACGCTGGACTACGCCGCGCACCTGCTGGACGGCTTCCGGGAACTGCACGGCGACCGGATCTCGGAGGACTGCTCGGCCGTGGTGGGCGGCCCCGGCCGGCTGAACGGACGGCCCGTCATGCTGATCGGGCACCAGAAGGGCGGCAACGACCTGGTCGAGCGCCAGCGTCGCAAGTTCGGCATGCCGAGCCCCGGCGGCTACCGCAAGGCGGCCCGGCTGATGCGGATGGCGGCCAAGCTGGGCCTGCCGGTGGTCACGCTGATCGACACCCCCGGGGCCAACCCGGGGCCGGACGCGGAGCGCGGCGGCCAGGCCGTCGCGATCGCGGAGAACCTGCGCCTGATGGCCCGGCTGCCGGTGCCGATCGTCGCCGTGGTCACCGGCGAGGGCGGCAGCGGCGGCGCACTCGCGCTGGCCGTCGCCGACCGGGTGCTGATCTGCGCCAACGGGATCTACTCGGTGATCAGCCCCGAGGGCTGCGCCGCCATTCTGTGGAAGGACGCGCAGGCCGCGCCGACCGCGGCGGCGGCCCTGCGCGTCGATGCCGGGGAACTGCTGCGCCTGGGTATCGTCGACGGCGTCGTGCCGGAGCCCCCGGGTGGTGCGCACACCGACCACCTGCAGGCCGCCGCCCTGCTGGGCAACGCCGTGACCACCGCCCTGGACGAACTGGAGCCATGGGAGCCGCAGCGGCTGCTGAGCGAGCGCCGCGACCGCTTCCACCGTTTCGGACTCGACAGCGGCCTGAGTGCTGAAGGAGGTGCCCGGTGAAGCCGGACCGTGTGGAGTGGGAACGCCGAGAGCTCGCCCGTCGCGAGGAGGACCGCCGCAAGCTGGACCCCGAGGACGGGCGACACGCGGGCCAGGCTGCGAACGGCAGCCGGGCCGAGCACCCGGCGCCGGCCCCCGGCGAGCTGCTCGACGCGGTCTGCCGCAATGTCGCGCAGCTGGCCAAGGCCGCACCGGCGACACCGCGGCGGATCCGGATAAGGGACGGGCAGACCAGCGTGGAGGTCGAGTGGCCCGACCCGGGCGACCCGGCGCAGCCCGCGGGCCGCACGCCGGCCGGTGAGCAGCCCGGCGGGCCGGTGGCGGAGGAGCAGGACGACCTCAGCTACGTCCGCTCCCCGATGGTCGGCACCTTCTACCACGCCAGCTCGCCGGAGGCCGCACCGTTCGTCGGCATCGGCGACCTGGTCCAGCCCGGCCAGCCGGTGGGGGTCCTGGAGGCGATGAAGATGATGAGCACGATCACCTCCGCCGTCGGCGGCCGGGTGGTCGAGCTGATCGCGCCGAACGGCCAGGCCGTCGAGTTCGACCAGCGCCTGATCGCCCTCGAACCCGTCGCCGCCGAGGAGGACTAGGGGCCCGTCCGGCCGTGCCCGCCGTGCGCGGGCACGGCCGGACGGGCCCTTCGGCCTTTCGCGCGTGCGTCCGCGTGCCCCGACCACCGAGGTGATCTCCATGTTCTCAACCGTTCTCATCGCCAACCGTGGGGAGATCGCGCTGCGGGTGGCCCGCGCCTGCCGCGAACTCGGCATCCGGACGGTGGCGGTGTACTCGACCGTGGACCGCGACTCGGCCGTGGTCCGCTTCGCGGACGAGGCGGTGCACATCGGCCCGCCCGCCGCGAAGTCGAGCTACCTCAGCGTTCCCGCGATCATCGAGGCGGCGCTGCAGACCGGGGCGCAGGCCATCCACCCCGGGTACGGCTTCCTGTCGGAGGACCCGGACTTCGCGGAGATCTGCGAGGCCAACGGCATCGTCTTCATCGGCCCGCCCGCGCACGTGATGCAGCAGCTCGGCGACAAGGCGGTGGCCCGGGCCCTGATGGCCCAGGCCGGGCTGCCCGTGCTGCCCGGCAGCACCGATGCGCTGGCCTCCTCGGCCGAGGCCAAGGAACTCGCCCAGCAGGTCGGCTATCCGGTGATCCTCAAGGCGGTCGCGGGCGGCGGCGGTCGCGGCATGGCCGTGGTGGAGGACGCCGACGGCCTGCGGCTGGCCTACGTCGAGACCCAGGCCCACGCCCGGGCCGTCTTCGGCGACGACCGTCTCTATCTGGAGCGCTTCGTCCAGGACGCGCGCCACGTGGAGGTGCAGGTGCTGTGCGACCGGCACGGCTCGGTGATCCACCTGGGCGAACGCGACTGCTCGGTGCAGCGCCGGCACCAGAAGCTCATCGAGGAGGCCCCCGCGCCCGAGCTGCCGACCGAGCTGCGCGAGGCGATGTGGGCGGCGGCGGTGCGCGGCGCCGCCGCGGTGGGCTTCGTCGGGGCCGGCACCTTCGAGTTCGTCCTGACGCCGGACCACGAGTTCTACCTGATGGAGATCAACTGCCGCCTGCAGGTGGAGCATCCGATCACCGAGCTGGTGACCGGGGTGGACATCGTGCGCGAGCAGATCGCCATCGCCGCGGGCCTGCCGCTGTCGGTGCGTCAGGACGAGGTCCGCACCCGCGGCGTGGCGCTGGAGTGCCGGGTCAACGCCGAGGACCCGGCCCGTGACTTCGCGCCCGCGCCGGGCCTGCTCACCGAGTTCGTGCCGCCCGGCGGCCCCTTCGTGCGGATCGACACGCACGCCTACCCCGGCTGGCGGGTCGGCCCCGACTACGACTCGCTGCTCGCCAAGGCGGCCGTCTGGGCCCCGGACCGGGAGCAGGCGATCGTCAGGATGGACCGGGCGCTGGAGGAGTTCCGGGTGGCCGGCCCGGGTGTGCGGACCACCATCGGCTTCCTGCGCGAGACCCTCGCGCACCCGCTCTTCCAGACCGCCCGGCACACCACCGGCCTGGTCGCCGCGATGACCGAGGAGCAGCCCGCCGAGGAGCCGCCGGCCCCCGCCGCCCCGGTCCCGGCCGGCTGACCTCCGACCCCGCACAGCAGGGCGCCGGCAGCGATTTCGCTGCCGGCGCCCTGCTGTGTCCGGGCCGTCAGCCCAGCACGGTGCAGTCGAAGGCGTGCAGGTAGGCGTTGACCGGGCGGACGTCGCCGACCGCCAGGCCGGCCTCCGTCATCAGGGTGACCAGGCTGTCCTTGGAGTGCTTGGCGCCGCCGACGTTGAGCAGCAGGAGCAGGTCCATGGCGGTGGTGAACCGCATCGAGGGACTGTCGTCGACCAGGTTCTCGATCACCAGGACCCGGGCGCCCGGCCGGGCGGCCGCCACCACGTTGCGCAGGGTGCGGCGGGTGCTGTCGTCGTCCCACTCCAGGATGTTCTTGATGATGTAGAGATCGGCCTGGATCGGGACCTCGCTGCGGCAGTCGCCCGGCAGCAGCCGGACCCGCGAGGCGAGCGCGCCGCCCTCGCGCAGGCGCGGATCGGCGTTCGCCACCACGGTGGGCAGGTCGAGCAGCGCGCCGTGCAGCTGCGGGTAGCGCTCCAGCAGGCTGGCCAGCACGTGACCCTGGCCACCGCCGATGTCCACCACCGAGTCGACCCCCGTCAGGTCGACGAAGCGGGCGATGTCGTCGGCGGACTGACGGCTGGAGTGGGTCATCGCCTTGTCGAAGACCCGGGCGGTGTCCGCCGCGTCGTCGTGCAGGTAGTCGAAGAACTCCTTGCCGTACAGGTCGGGGAAGACGCTCTCCCCGGACCGGACCGCCTCGTCCAGGCGCGGCCAGGCCTCCCAGGTCCACGGGGCGGTGCACCACAGCGCGATGTAGCGCAGGCTGTTGGGGGCGTCCTCCTGGAGCAGCCGGGACATCTCGGTGTGGACGAAGCGGCCGTCCCCGGTCTCGGCGAAGATGCCGTAGCAGGACAGGGCGCGCAGCAGCCGGCCGAGCGGACCGGGCTCGATCCCCAGCGTGCCGGCCAGCTCGTCGGCCGTGGCCGGGCTCTCGCCGAGCGCGTCGGCGACGCGCAGTCCGGCCGCCGCCCGCACGGCGGCCGCGCAGGCGGCGCCGAAGACGAGCTCACGCAGCCGCATGGCCGCCGGGGCGGCGACCGAGCTGCTGGTCATGGTGGTGGGCGTGGTGGTGGGTGTGGTCGGAGTGGACGATGTGGTGGTCATAAGCGCCGCCGTTCTCTCGATGGGGTTGGGGAGGCCGGGGCCCCGGGCCGTCGGCTGCCGGCCGCTCAGCACCGGCCCGCGGGCTCGGAGACCCGGCAGGTGTTGCCGCTGAAGGTGTTGTCGGGGCCGCCGTCGCGGTCGGCGAGGTCGGCGGGCCCGTTGCCCTTGGCCGTGTTGGCGCTGATGGTGTTGTCCGCGCTCAGGCCGCCGACGTAGCTGCGGAAGAGCACGATGCCGCCGGACAGCGGCGAGGCGCCGACGTTGTCCAGCACCTCGTTGTCGGTCACCCGGGTCTGCTCCACGCCGGTCAGCACGATGCCGGTGCCCTGGATGTAGGGCAGGCGGTCGTTCGGCGCGCAGTACTGGTTGTTCCGGTCCACCGTGTTCTGCCGCACGGTCAGATCGCCCGCGCGGGGCCTGCCGTCGTCGCCGACGACGAAGACGCCACCGCAGTTGCCGGTGATGGTGTTGTGCTCGACCACGAGGTCGCGCAGCCGCCGGACCACCACGCCGATCCGGTTGCCGGTCAGGCGGTTGCCGCTGACCTGCGCGCCCTCGGTGTCGATCGCCCCGCCCTTGCCATCGGCGATGTTCGCCAGGAAGATGCCGGACTGGCCGTTGCCCCGGGACTCGTTGTCCAGGAACCGGCCGCGGATGGACTTCTCCTGGCTGATGCCCTGCTCGCCGTTCTTCTCGGCCAGCACGTGGCGCACCGTCATCCCGTCGGTCTGCGAGGCCGAGAGCCCGTTCTTCGGGAAGCCGGAGACGGTGAGCGACTCGATCCGCACCCCGGTGAGGCGCTTCCCCTCCGCGCCGGTGACGCAGATGCCGTGACCGGCCCGGGCGCACGCGGCGGCCGACCCGGTGGCGCCGGCCGGCGCCGGGGTGATCACGCTCAGGCCCTCCGCGCCCCGCAGGGTCAGGTCGGAGGTGGTGATCTGCACGCTCTCCCGGTAGGTGCCGGGCAGCACGAGGACGGTGTCCCCCGGCCGGGCGCCGTCCACGGCCTGCTGGATCGACTGGCCGGGGCGGACGGTGTGGACCGTACGGGCGATGCGGCCGGTCAGGGCGGTGCGGCTGGTCCGGTCGGTGGAGCCGGGGTGGCCGGCATGGACGTGGACGACGGCGGGATGCGTCGCACTGGCGTGGGCGGGCGAAGCGGCCCCCAGCCCCAGCAGAAGGCCGGCGGTCGCGCCCGCCACTTGGCGAGCCCGTCGTGTGGGCATGGTCCCAACCTGCTTTCCAGGACCCCGGCAAGGAGTTTCCGTGCTCAGCGGCGGACCGGATGGCAGTCCGTCGGCGACGCCGCGCTCGGCGCCCGGCTGCGCGTGTCCGTTGAGTCGAAGCTATGGGCGCAGGTCACGGCCCGCCACTTCTGCTCACTCTCCGGTGAAAATCCGTTGTCCGGGCATGTAATGGTCAGTTAGCCTCTTCGACCATGACATTGACCATGACGCTGGATCCCCGGATCGACGACGAGCTGCGCGAGTCCATGGTCCGTCTCTGGACGGACGCCAGTAACGCCGGCGGCGCCGTCGGCTTCGTCGCCCCGGTGACGGCGGCCGAGGTGCGCACGGCCGCCGGGAAGAACCTCGCGGGCGTCGGGCCCGGCCTGCCGGACCGGCTGCTGGTCGCCCACGAGGCGGACAGCGGGCGGCTGGCGGGCTTCCTCTTCTTCGAGGACCTGCGCTTCGCGCCGATGGACCACTGGCGGATGCTCAAGGCGGTGATGGTCCACCCCGACTTCCAGGGGCTCGGGTACGGCCGGGAGCTGATGGCCGAGGCGGCCCGGATCGCCCGGGACTGGAAGCTCAGCGGCCTGCGGCTGACCGCGCGTGGCGGCCACGGCCTGGAGACCTTCTACGGGCGCTGCGGGTACACCGAGATCGGGCGGGCGCCCCGGGCGATCCGGGTGGCGCCGGGCGACGAGCGGGACGAGGTCACCATGTGGCTCGACCTCAGCCGCTGACCGGCGGTCACCCGCCGGCGCACCCCGCGCCGACCGCCCCGGTGGACGGGCCGTCGGGGCGGGGTGCGGACCGGAGCGTCGGGGCGGGGTGCGGACCGGAGCGTCGGCGCGAGGTGCGGGGACGTGCGGCGGTCGGTCAGGCGAAGAGCTGCGCGTGCTCGGCGACGAACTCCGCGAAGGAGCGTGCGGGGCGGCCGGTGAGCTTCTCGACGTCCGAGCTGACGGCGGCGGCCCGCCCGGCGGCGTAGAGCCCGTACAGCTCGACCATCCCCTCGGCCCGCCAGGCGTCCCAGCCGGCGCCGAGCATGCCGGCCAGCGCCGCCTCGGGCGCCACGGCGGTGTACGCCACGGGGGTACCGGCGGCGGTGGCGAGCACGGCGGCGATCTCGTCGTGCGCCAGCGCGGCGGGGCCGGTGAGGGTGTAGGTCGCGCCCTGGTGCCCGTCCGTGGTCAGCACCCGGACGGCGGCGTCGGCCACGTCGCGGGCGTCGACGTAGGAGACCGCGCCGGTGCCGCCCGGCAGCGCCAGCGCGCCACCGCGCACCGCCTGCGCCATGCCCAGGAAGTTCTGGTGGAAGCCGTTCGGCGCCAGCACCGTCCAGGGCAGGCCGCTGGCCGCCAGGTGGTCGTGGCCGGCGACGTGCGCGGCCACGAAACGCACGCCCTCGGGCCGCTGTTCGATGCCGGCGGCGGCGTGCAGCACGATGTGCGGGCGGCGGCCGGTGCGGACCGCCGCGTCGATCACGTTGCGCTCGTGGGTGCCCATCTCCGGGTGGACCGCCACCAGGAGGTAGACCGCGTCGGCGCCGGCCAGGGCGGCGTCCAGTGAGGCCGGATCCGCGAAGTCGGCGGCGGCAAGCTCCACCCCCTCGTCCCAGGTCCCCCGGGCGGCGCCGGTGTCACGCACCAGCGCCCGCACGGCGGCGCCGCGCTCGCGCAACCCGCCGACCACCTTCGAACCCACGGTACCGGTCGCACCAGTGACCACAATCACGAGATGACTCCCCATCACTTGCTGCTCGATCGTCCTGCTGCTGATCCCCCGTCACCAGGAGCCTGGCAGCGCGGCCGGTAGCCGATCAAGGTCGATCTGCAGCACAATCCATCAGCCACGCTCATCGATCCGGGGGAGAGAACATGGATCTGGCGGAGATAGAGACCTTCCTCATGCTCTGCGAGGAACTGCACTTCGGCCGCACCGCGGAACGCCGCCACCTGTCCCAGTCCAGGGTCAGCCAGCAGATCCGGTCGCTCGAACGGCGGATCGGTGCACCGCTCTTCACCCGCACCAGCCGCCAGGTCGCCCTGACGCCGCTCGGCGAGCACACCCGGCGCGGCCTCGCTGCCGCGCACGAGGCGCTGCGCACCGCCTTCGAACAGGCCCGCAGCCTCGCGCAGGGGGTGGTCGGCACCCTGCGGGTCGGCTTCCTCGGCTGCCTCAACGGGCCGCCGCTGACCGACGTGGTGGCCGGCTTCGCGCGGCGGCACCCGGCCTGCGACATCGCCACGGTCGAGGTCTCCTGGGCCGATCCGTACGGGCCGCTGCGCGCCGGCGAGGTGGACCTGGTGCTCACCCTGCTGCCGGTGGCCGAAGCCGACCTGACGGTGGGACCGGTCCTGGTCTCCTACGACCGGGTCCTGGCGGTCGGCAGCGGGCATCCCCTGGCGCGCCGCCGGGGCATCGACGTCGAGGACCTGGCCGGGCAGGTCCTGCTGGACGGCCCGGCTGAACTGCCGCAGGCGCTGCGCCTGTACCTGTTCCCGCCGTTCACCCCGCTCGGACGGCCGCTGGTGCGGGAGGCCGGCGGCCAGACCTATCAGGAGGCGTTCAACCAGGTCGCCGCCGGCGCGATGGTGTGGGCCACCCACCAGGGGTTGTTCCGGCTCTACCAGCACCCTGGGGTGGTACGCCGCCCGCTGAGCGGGATGGCGCCCGCGAACGGCGCGCTCATCTGGCGTTCCGACACCGAGAGCGCCAAGATCCGCGCCTTCGCCCTGCTGGCCGAGCAGCTGGCGGCGGGCGGCCCGCCACCCTCGCACGGGCGCTGACGCTCACTCACCTGCCCCACCAGGGGCGGCGCTGCCGCGCTGGGCGCGGTGGGCGGCCACCCGGACCCGGGTCGCACAGCGGGCCGAGCAGTAGCGCTGCGGGGTGCGGCGGCCGGTGTCGATGAAGTAGTGCGCGCAGTCGGGTGCGGCGCACTGCCCCCAGGCGCAGCCGCCGCGCTCGCTGAACCAGAGCCCCAGCGCCAGCGCGGCGGTGGCGAGCAGCCAGGGGACGGGGCCGTCCTCCCGGTCCGCCTGGGCGTGCAGCGACCAGGGGCGGCCGGGCAGGCGCACCAGGTGCGGCCGGGCGGGGTGGCGGCGGAGCAGGGCGTTGATGGCCTCGGCCGCCGCATCCGGCTCCTTGGCGGCCAGGATGCCGATCAACTCGCCGGTGGCATCGCACAGTCGACTGGCATCGGCCTCGGTGAGCCGGAACGGCGGGCCGCCATGGCGGGCCAGCAGCTCCATCAGGTCCGAAGCGCCGACCCGGGTGCCGTCCTGGACGGTGTTCTGGACGGTGTCCTGGACGGCGTTGGCGAGTTCGACGATGAAGTGCAGGCCGCGGGGGTTGGCATCGGCGAGGTTCTCGGGCATGACTCCATGGTAACGTCAAAATCAGATGTTAGACGTTACCAACTATTGCTGCCTTCGCCCCATGGGAGAGCCATGCCGTCACCGACGACGACCCCGGTGCTGATCGTGGGCGGTGGGCCGGTCGGCCTGACCCTGTCGATCCTGCTGTCCGCGCAGGGCGTGGACCACTTGCTGGTCGAAGCGCGCACGGACAGCTCGCCGCACCCCAAGGCCCGTGGCATCTCGGCCCGTTCGATGGAGATCTTCCGGCGCTGCGGCGTCGAGGCGGCGATCCGCGAGCGCGCGCTCCCCGCCTCCCATGTGTCCTTCTACCGCGGCCGGGACCTGGTCGACCCGGACTTCGTCCGTACCGGGGTCGCAGCCGACCGGGCCGAGGGACCCGAGCACACCCCCTCCCCCGGCGTGGTCTGCTCCCAGGACCTGCTGGAGCCGCTGCTGCGCCACCGGGCCCGCGAACTGGCGGCGGACCGGATCCGGCTCGGCGTGCGTCTGCTCTCCTTCGAGCAGACGGCGGACGAGGGCGCGGGACCGGGCGTGCGCGCCGTCCTGCAGGACCGGGACGGCGGCGAGCCGTACCAGGTGACGGCCGACTGGCTGATCGGGTGCGACGGCGCGGCGAGCACGGTGCGCACCGGCGCCGGCCTGGCCATGACGGGCCCGACCGGCCTGCGGCACTTCCTCAGCATCCGCTTCGACGCACCGCTGGGCGCGGTGGTGGCGGACCGGGCCAGCACGTCGTACTTCCTCACCCCGCCCGGGCTCGGCGGCTTCCTGGCCATCGACAACGACCGCCGGTGGGTCTATCAGTACCCGTTCGACCCTGCCGTGCCCGGGCCGCACCAGGACCTCACCGACCACCGCCGACTGGCCGAACTCGTCCGCACCATGGCCGGGTTGCCCGAGCTGGACGTGACGATCCACTCCACCATGACCTGGCGGATGGACGCCCGGCTGGCCGACGACTACCGCCGCGGACGCGTCCTGCTGGCGGGCGACGCGGCCCACCTCACCCCGCCCACCGGCGGGCACGGCATGAACACCGGGATCGGCGACGCGGACAACCTCGCCTGGAAGCTGGCCGCCGTCACCGCCGGTCTCGGCGCCCCGGCGCTGCTGGACAGCTACCAGGCCGAGCGCCGGCCGGTGGCGCGTCAGGTCATCGAGCTGTCGAGCGAGAACGCCCGGGCCCGGGCCCAGGGCGGCGGCTACCGGATGGACGACGAGCTGCTGCTCACCGCCGCCTACCGGTCGAGCGCCGTGATCGACGACGGCGGCCTCGCCGACGAGGCCCAGGACGCCCAGGACGCCCAGGAGGCCCAGGAGGCCCAGGAGGCTTCGGAGGCGTCGGAGTGGCTGCCGTTGGGGCTCGCCGGCTACCGTCCGAGCGGTGCGCCCGGGCGCCGGCTGCCGCACGCGCGGCTCGCCGGGCCACCCGGCGTCGGCTCCACGCTCGACCTGGTGGGCCCCGGGTTCGTCCTGCTGACGCCGCACGACGACCCGGCCTGGCGGCAGCAGGCCGACGCCGCCGCGGCGGGCGGCCACCCGGTCACCGTGCACGCGCTGGACAGCGGGCCGCTGCGCGAGGCGGAGCCGGGCGCGGTCGGCAGGCTCTGCGGCCTCCCTCCGACCGGGGCCCTCCTGGTCCGCCCCGACGGCCACATCGGCTGGCGGGCCGGCCGGCCGTCCCGCCCCGGCGAGCTGCTGGACGTGCTCCGCCGCATCCTCGGGTCCACCCAGGCATAGGCAGCGCGGGCGGGCAGCTGCAGCGGGCAGCGCCGGCGAAAATCGCTTGGCCCGCTCTCGCCGATGATCAGACAATCGCCGAATGAGCCATGATCAGAGCGCTGTCCAGCGGCGCCGCGCAGCCCGCCTCTCCAGCAAGCGCTTCCTGTCCGACGGCCCGCTGCGCACCATGCGCGACCGGCTCACCACTCTCGCCGCCATCGACGGGCTCGACGAGGTGCCGGACTTCTACGGCACCGACGGCCCGGTGCGCCGGCTGGAGGAGCGCACCGCGGAACTGCTCGGCACCGAGGACGCCGTCTTCTTCCCCACCGGCACCATGGCCCAGCAGGTCGCGCTGCGCCACGGCGCCGAGCTGACCGGCCGCCGGACCGTCGCCCTGCACCCGCTGAGCCACCTGGAGCAGCACGAGCGACAGGCCTACAACCAGCTCACCGGCCTGCGCGCGCTGTGGCCCACCACCGAGCAGCGCCAGCCCACCCCCGCCGAGATCGCCGAACTGGGCGAGCCGCTGGGCACCCTGGCCGTGGAACTCCCGCTGCGCGACCCCGGCTACCTGCTGCCGAGCTGGACGGAGCTGGTCGAGCTGACCGAGGCGGCCCGGGCGGTCGGCGCCCGGGTGCACTTCGACGGCGCCCGGCTGTGGAACACCACCACCCACTTCGGCCGCTCCCTGGCCGAGATCGCAGCCCTGGCCGACAGCACCTACGTCTCCTTCTACAAGGACCTCGGCGGCATCAGCGGCGCCGCCCTGGCCGGTACCTCGGCGCTGGCCGGCTACGCCCGCGCCTGGCGCCACCGGATGGGCGGCGACCTGTTCCAGCAGTGGCCCGCGGCCGTCGCCGCGCTGCACGGCCTGGACACCGTCCTCCCGCACATCCCGCGCTACGCCGAGCACGCCGCCACCCTGATCCCCGCCCTGGCCGCCCTGCCCGGCGCCCGGATCAACCCGGCCGCGCCGCCGACCCACGAGTTCCAGCTCTGGCTCCCCCACTCGGCCGAGGCCCTGCGGGCGGCCAACCTCGCCCTCGCCGAGCAGGAGGGCACCTGGTTCATCGGCTACTGGTCCGACGCCGCCCCGGGCCTGGCCATGGGCGAGGTCACCCTGGGCGCCCCGGCCCTCCACTGGACCCCGGACGAGGTCACCCGGGTGGGCCACCGCTTCCTGGAGCTGGCGGCGGCACACGGCTAGGGCCGGACAGGCCCGAGGGCCTGGGGCGGGCCCGAGAGCCTGGGGCGGGCCCGGCTGGGCGGGCGCCCGGGTCGGCCTTGATGACTCGGCCGCGTGACGGCCCCGCCGACGACGCGACGATCGGCATGCCGTCAGGCGGAGGTGCCGGGCCACGGGGTGGACATGGGACGAGGCTCCGCATCGGAGCCGTCGTTCCGGTCCATCGTCGCGGCCCAACCGGCCAGCAGGTTCAGGGCGTCGCATGCGGGTGTGCCGGGTTCGGCGCTGTCGGCCATGATGGTCAGCCCGGTGTCGGCGGGGAGCGCCAGGGCTTCGTAGCCGAGGGTGAGTTCGCCGACGACGGGGAACGCATGGCCGCTGGCACCGTCGCGATCCTGCGCGCGCCGAAGCCGGACGCGACCCCCACGACAAGGGCCTGATCGACCTGGTCGGAGAACTCTCCACCCGGAGCGAGCTGTTCCGCACCCGCTGGGCCACCCACGACCTCCTCCAGCACCGCGGCGGCGTCAAACGCCTCCCTTCAGCTCGACGAGGCCGCACGCGCCCACGTGTTCGACCTGGCCGCCGACTTCTGCCCCCGCCGCGCACGGTGCCGCGTTCGCGCTTGATGTATCCGCCATGCGCGGCAGTTCGTGCCAGGGTGGGCAGTGAAGGCAACCGCTCTCTGGAGCACGTGCACAAGTCCACCTCGCCGAGCAGGAGCAGGCCATGGAGTACACGCGGTTGGGAACATCAGGACTCAAGATCAGCCGGATCGCCTTGGGCTGTATGAGCTTCGGCGACCCCGCCCAGCGGACGACCTGGGCGCTCGACGACAACGCGGCCGAGCCGGTCTTCCGCCAGGCCGTCGAACTCGGCATCACCTTCTGGGACACCGCGAACATCTACGGCCTGGGCACCTCGGAGGAGGTCGTCGGGCGGGCGCTGCGCAATTACACCCAGCGTGACGACATCGTTCTGGCTACCAAGTTGTGGGCGCCGATGCACCAGGGCCCGGGCGGGGCTGGGCTGTCCCGCAAGGCCGTCATGGAGCAGATCGACGCCTCGCTGCGGCGCCTGGGCACCGACTTCGTCGACCTCTACCAGATCCATCGCTTCGACCCGCAGACGCCGGTCGAGGAGACGATGGAGGCGCTGCACGATGTGGTCAAGGCGGGTAAGGCCCGCTACGTCGGTGCTTCGTCCATGTGGGCCTGGCAGTTCGCCACGATGCAGCATGCCGCGCAGGCCCACGGGTGGACCAGGTTCGTCTCCATGCAGGACCAGTACAGCCTGATCCACCGCGAGGAGGAACGCGAGATGTTCGGCCTGCTCGCCCACCAGGGCGTGGGAAGCATTCCGTGGAGCCCGCTGGGCGGGGGATTGGTCACCCGGCCCTGGGGCGAACGCTCCACGCCGCGCGCGGAGCTGAACCGGACAACCGACCAGCAGGACCGGCCGATCTTCCTCGACAGCGACCGGGCCATCGTCGAGGCCGTCCAGCGCATCGCCCTGGCCCGCGGCGTGTCGATGGCTCAGGTCGCGCTGGCCTGGGTGTTGAAGAACCCGGTGGTCTCCGCCCCGATCGTGGGTGCGACCAAGCCGCACCACCTCGCGGACGCCGTCGCCGCGCTCGACATCAAGCTCACCACTGAGGAGATCGACTCCCTCGAAGCGCCCTACGTCACGCGCCAGCCCACGTTCTTCTGAGCCGATCGCCTGCCTGGAGCACTGGGCCCACTCGACGACGTCGTGGCTGGGGGCGAAGCCGACAGGGCTCCCAGAGTTCGCGGATGCTGCGGGGGCGGCGGACGGACGGCTCAGCCCGGGGTGGCCGCCGGGTCCACCGGGTCCGCCGCATCGCTCAGGCCCAGGCGCAGGTGGTCGATGTGGTAGACGGCCTGGTCGAGGAGTTCGGCGACGTGGTTGTCGTAGAGCGCGTAGACGACCGAGCGGCCGTTGCGGCGGCCGATCACCAGGCCGAGGTTGCGCAGCAGGCGGAGCTGGTGGGAGCAGGCGGACTGCTCCATGCCGACCTCGGTGGCGAGTTCGGTGGCGGCGCAGGGGCCTTCGCGCAGCCGGGAGAGGATCAGCAGCCGGGACGGGGTGGCCAGGGCCTGCAGGGTGGTGGCCACCCGGGCGGCGGCGGCAGCGTCCAGGCGCGTGCGCGGGACGGCGTTCTGCGGGGATGCGGCTCCATGACCCATGCGTCTCATCATACAGGCGGTTAATGAATGACCGTTCATATATTCCGGCGCACGGAGACCCGCGTCCGACCAGGTCAGCGCAGGTCGCGCTGGGCGGCGACGGACTCCTGCACCGCACCCAGGAAGCGCTGAACCGCCGCCAGCTCCGCCTCCGAGAGCGCTTGGGCGGCAGCGACCACGTCCGCGATCAGCGGACCGAAGAAGGACCGGCCGAGCGCGACCGCCCGCTCGTCCACCTCCAGCAGCACCCGGCGCCGGTCGCGGTCGTCCCGGGTGCGGCGGACATGGCCGAGCCGTTCGAGCCGGTCGATCACGGCCGTGGTGCCCGCGGAGTTCAGGCCGAGCTGACGGCCGAGCCGGCCCGGCGTGGCGGGGGTCTGCGCCCGGGCCGCGTCCAGCAGGCAGATCAGCGCGCGCAGGTCGGTCGGGTGCAGGCCGTTGCGCTGCGCGAACTCCGCTCCCAGCAGATGGAGTTCGAGTGTCAGCGCGCGCAGCTGATGCACCGTCTGCAGGCCGGGCTCCTTTTCGTCCATGAGGGGCATAGTATCTTGCTCAGCGAGATAGTTGCTCAGCGACTTATTTTCGGGGAGCTCTCATGCCTTCGGCGGATCCGACTGCGTTCCACACGGCGTACGACACCCTCCTCGACCGCTGGCCCGCGCCGGGCGCCGCCGGCACCGGCGGCGTCGAGCGGATCGACCTGGCCTCGGCGTACGGCACGACCCGGGTCCTCGTCCGCGGCCCCGCGGACGGCGAGCCGCTGGTCCTGCTGCATGGCGGCGGCAACACGGCGGCCTCGTGGTTCGCCAACATCGCCGACCTCAGCCGCGAGCGCCGCGTCCACGCCGTCGACCGGATCGGCGAGGCCGGCCGCAGCCGGTGCGGCGAGCGCCCCATCCGCACCGTCCCGGACCTGCTCGACTGGCTGGAGGGTGTCCTCGACGGCCTCGGCCTCGACCGCACCGACCTGTGCGGCCACTCCTACGGCGCCTGGCAGGCCCTGACGTACGCGCTGCGCGCGCCGCGGCGCGTCCGCCGGCTGGTGCTGCTCGACCCCACCCAGTGCTTCGCCGGCTTCCGCCCCGGCTACCTGCTGCACGCACTGCCGATGCTGCTGCGGCCCACGGCGCGCGGCGCCCGCGCCTTCCTGCGGTGGGAGGCCGGCGGCGCCGAGCTCGACCCGGGCTTCCTGGAGCTGTACGGGCTGGCCGCCGAGTTCCCGCGCCGCAAGGTCGTGGTGGGCAAGCGCCCGACGGCCGCCCAGCTGCAGGCCTGCACGCTGCCGACGCTGGTGGTGCTCGCCGGGGCGAGCCGGGCGCACGACGTCCGGCGGGTCCAGGCAGCGGCACGGGAGCTGCTGCCGCAGGCCGAGACGGTGGTGCTGCCCGGTGTCTCGCACCACGCGATGCCCGCCGTGCGG
Source organism: Kitasatospora sp. NBC_01250 (assembly GCF_036226465.1). NCBI lineage: Bacteria > Bacillati > Actinomycetota > Actinomycetes > Kitasatosporales > Streptomycetaceae > Kitasatospora > Kitasatospora sp. NBC_01250. The sequence continues at coordinate 1,277,723 of NZ_CP108476.1, forward strand.
GCCGGCGAGCTCGACCGGCTGATCCTGGAGTTCCTGGCCACGCAGCACCCGGTGGAGGCCTGACCCTCACCGGGATTCGCGGACCACCTCCTGGGGCCGCTTGTCATCGCGCAGGCCCAGGAAGCGGGGGTGGCGCAGCAGGCCCGCCCTGGTCCACTCGGAGAAGCCGACCTGCGCGACCAGCACCGGGCGCACCCAGTGCGCCCGGCGCTCCGCGGGCTCGTCCTGGAACGGTGAGCGGGGCTGCTCGATGGTGTCCAGCCCGCCGCGCAGCGCCCGCAGCGCGGCGGCATCGAAGCCGGTCCCCACCTTGCCGGCGTAGCGCAGCCGCCCCTGCTCGTAGTAGCCGAGCAGCAGCGCGCCGAAGCCGGTCCGGCCGGCGGCCGGTTCGGTGAACCCGCCGATCACGAACTCCTGTCCGCCGACGCACTTCAGCTTCTGCCAGTCGGTGGAGCGGCGGTGCAGGTAACGGCCGTCGGCCCGCTTGGCGACGAGCCCCTCCCAGCCCCGGGCGCACGCCTGGTCCAGCAGGTCCCGGCCGCCCCGGGCGCCGGGCTCATCGTGCGCGGTGTAGTGCAGCGGGGCACGGAAGGCGAGGGCGTCGCGCAGCAAGGCCTTGCGGGTGCGCAGCGGCAGCCCGGTGGTGTCGCGCGCGTCCAGGCGCAGCAGGTCGAAGAGGAAGTAGCTGACGACGACGGGACTGGCGCGGACGGCGGCGGGTTGGGTCAGCTGCATGCGCTGCTGCAGGAGCGAGAAGTCGGTCCGGCCGCCGTTCAGTGCGACCAACTCGCCGTCCACCACGAAGTCCTGGCACGCCTGGGCTGCCAGCGCGGCCAGCACCTCCGGGTAGCCGGTGTCCAGCGCACGGCCGCTGCGTGAGAACAGGTGCACCCGCTCCCGGTCGCGGACAGCGAGCAGGCGGATGCCGTCGAGCTTGCGCTCGAAGAGCCAGCCGTCGCCGAAGGAGCCGGCAGCTCCGGCGGCCCCGGCCGTACCGGACACCGCCAGCATCGGGGTGCCCGGGTCGGCAGGCGCCGGGCGGAGCAGGCGCTGTTCGTGGGGCGGCAGACCGGCCAGCAGGCCGCTGAGCTCCGCCGCCCGCCGGGCGCCGGTCACCTCCGCGCCTGCCCGAACACCCGCGGCCGGGCCAGCAGGCTGTCGTCCAGCTGGGCCAGCAGCGCGCCCACGTCGGGGTGCACCTCGGCGGCGCCGGCCGCCAGCAGGTCCTGCTCCGCGATGCCGCTGCTGCGGACCGCGACGCAGGGCAGCCCGACCAGCCCGGCCGCCCGCGCGTCCCAGACGGTGTCGGCGACCAGCGCGGAGTGCTCGGCCGCGGCGCCGGCCAGGGCGAGCGCGCTCCGCAGCAGCCCGGGCCCCGGCTCACCGGCGGCCACCGGCAGCTCCGCGCCGTCCAGCGCACGGCCCAGCACCGCCAGCTCCCGGGCGCCGACCGGCCCGGCCGGGCTGACCAGCACCACCTGCCAACCGCGTACCAGGCACTCGCGCAGCAGCGGGGCAGCGGCCTCGAAGGGCTGCAGCACCGCCGAGTACCGGGCCCAGAGCACGGTACGGGCGGCCTCGATCCGCTCGTCCGCGGCCCGGTCGCGGCCCGGGCCGAGCAGCTCGTCGAGCAGTCGCGCGCCGCTCAGTCCGAGCGCGCCGTGCACCCGCGCCATCGGCACCCGGTGGTCGTGCTGCGCCAGCGCCTGCCACCAGCAGACGGTGTGCAGGTAGCCGCTGTCCACCAGGGTGCCGTCCAGGTCGAAGAGGATCGCTGCGGTCGGCTCCATGGGGCTGCCCCCTTCCTGACCTCCATCCTCCCGCGCGCCCGACACCTGCGCGTCCGGCACCCGTGCGCTCCGCCCATGGGCCCCGTGACAGCCGGACGGGAAAAGATTTCGCCCGACAGCTGTAACACCATCCCCACCCCGGCACGTCTTAGAGCTGAACATCATCGATGCGGGGGTACGAGGAGTGGCGCTGGGCAAGAGCAGCGGTGCGCGGGAGGGCGTGGACGCCGGGTTCCTGGAGTTCGCGAACGGGCGCACCGGGCAGCTGTACCGCTCCGCCTACTTCCTCACCGGCGGCGACAGCCACCTCGCCGAGGACCTGCTGCAGGAGACCCTCGGCCGGATGTACACGCTCTGGCACCGGACGTCCTGGCGCGGACAGCGCGGGCAGATCGACAATCCGGCCGCCTACGCGCAGCAGGTGCTGGTCCGCACCTTCCTGTCGCACCGGCGGCGGCGCAGCAGCACCGAGTGGCCCACCCACCAGTTCCCCGAGCTGGCGGGCGAGGAGGCCGACCCGACGTTGCGGGTGGCGCTGCTCGACGCGCTCGCCCAGCTCCAGCCCACCGACCGGGCGGTCCTGGTGCTGCGCTACTGGGAGGACCGCAGCGTGGAGGAGACCGCGGAGATCCTGCGGGTCAGCTCCGGTGCGGTGCGGGTGCGCAGCAGCCGGGCCCTGGTCAAGCTGCGCGGGCTGCTCGGCGACTCGCTGTTCGAACTCGCGGCCCGCTGACGCGCACCCCCCATCGACCACCCCACCACCACCCCACGTCCCCCCGCACCGGCCGACCGCACGGCCCGCAGAGAGAGCGATCGCACACCATGGCCACCGATCCGACGCCGGAACCACCGTCCGCCGACGAACTCGTCGAGATCTTCAAGCGCGCGGCCGACACGGTGCCGGTCAGGACCGAGGCGATGATCGCCGGCGGCGTGGCCCGCGGCCGGGCCCGGCGCCGGCGCCGGCGGATCGCGCTGACCGGCGCGGCGCTGGCCCTCGCGCTGGCCACGGCGGGCGGACTGCTCGTGAACGAGCTCCGCACCCCGCCGGTCACCACCTCACGGGCACTGGACCTGACGGCGCAGAGCTCACCGACGGTGACCGCTCCGGCCGACAAGTCCGTCAACCTGCTGCTGATCGGCCTGGACAGCCGCAAGGACCTGGCCGGCAACGACCTGCCCGCGCCGTTCGTCCGGGATCAACTGCACGCCGGCAGCAGCGCGGCGGGCGGCTACAACACCGACACCCTCCTCCTGCTGCACATCCCGGCCGACGGGGGGCGAGTGAGCGGAGTCTCCATCCCGCGCGACGACTACGTGCAGACCTACGGGGTGGACGGCACGAGCGGCACCGGCGACGCGAAGGGCCCGATGGACCGGATCGCGGGCGCCTACGGCATCGCGATGGCCACCGCCCAGGCCGAGTTGACCGGCCACGGGCTCTCCGCGGGCCAGCTGGAGCAGCAGAGCCGCGAGGCCGGACGGGTCGCCACGCTGGCCACCGTGCAGAACCTGCTGGGCGTGCGGATCGACCACTTCGCCGAGGTCGACCTGGCGAGCTTCTACGACATCGTCGAGGCGATCGGCCCGGTGCAGGTCTGCCTCAACCACGCCGTCTCGGACCCGTCGGTCCAGGGACAGGGGTCGGGCGCCCACCTCGAGGCAGGCATCAACGCGCTGGGCCCGGCGCAGGCGCTCGCCTTCGTCCGCCAGCGGCACGGGCTGCCGGCCGGCGACCTGGACCGGATCCGCCGTCAGCAGGCCTTCCTCGCGTCGCTGCGCAGCACGCTGGCGAACGCCGGTGTCTTCGCCGACCTCGGAAAGCTGCAGTCGCTGCTGGCCGCGGTGCACGACGACGTGGTGATCGACGACCGGTGGAGTGTCCTGGACTTCCTCCGGCAGGTGCCCAACCTGACCGGCGGTGACGTGAGTTACAGCACGCTGCCGAGCGAGGGAATCGAGACGGTACGAGGAATGGAAGTGAGCATGGTCGACCCAGTGGCGGCGAAGGCGTTCGTCCAGGCGCGGTTCGCCGCGCCGCAGACGGCAGCGGGGACGGGGACGGGGACGGGGACGGGATCACCGGACACCGGCGGCGGGGGCGGGGGCGGGGGCGGCGGGGATGCCGCGGGCCTCGCGGGCAGAGCCGGTGCGACGCCGCAGGCGGGCTCGCTCGCCTGCGTGGACTGATCGCGTGGCCGCCGTCGGCGGGCCGCCGCCGTCCGAGCAGCTGACGGATCGCCAGAGTCCGGCAGTTGAAGCCGAGTCCGGCCCCCGAGCCGGTCACCGGTCCAGGTCGGGCCGAGGCCGGGTGCCCAGCGCGCTGCCGGCCCTGGGACTGCCCGTGTGCGGAGCACTGGTGGACGAACTGACCCGCTCGGGGCCCGGTCCGGTGTTCGCCGTCTGCGCGGTGCTCGGCGCGGCCCTCGCCGCCGCGCTGAGCAGCCGGGCGGGCTGGTGGTGGGTGAGCACCAGCGCTCCGGTCATCGTGCTGGCGGTGGCGTCGGGGGCGCAGTACCTCGAGCACCACGACAGCCTCCACGGCAGCGCGCTGGCCACTGCCGCCGCGCGCTGGGTGGTGCACGCGTTCCCGGTGATGGCGGCGGCCCTGCTCGCGGCCCTGCTCGTCATCGTGCTGCGGGCAGCCCTCGCCCGCCGCCGCTCCCGCCGTGCCCGCCGCGCCGCGAGCGGACGCGGCGGCTCCCGGGCCCGGCGGCGCTCGGCACCGGAGACGACGGCCGCGAGGGTGCCGGCCCAGCGCTCCCGCGAATCGGGCTGACAGCACCGCCGTCGAACTGATGAGCTGTCACCCTGTGCGCCGTGCGGGCGATTTCTCGGCGCGCGCGTGTCAACAACCGCCACCGGCGGTCGGTCGGCGCGAAGGTGGGGTGGTTGGCCGGGCAGCAGCCCGGGTCGCGAACCGCGGCCCGGCTCCGGCCGCCCCACCCTCAGCCCGCCCGCCCTGGAGGCGCCGTGCGTTGCATCCCGCCGCGGCGGTCGGCCGCGCCGCAAGGGCCTGTCCTGGGGCGTGCCCTGGCCGCCGCCCTCGTCGCCCTGCTGCTGACCGGGTCGGGCCCGGCCCCCGGGACCGCACCGCGGGCGGTCGAGGCGGCACCCGCCAGCCCCGCACCGCTCGCCGCCACCGCACTCGACCGGCTGCTCGCCGACCGCCGCCTGACCGGCACCGCGGTCTCCGCGCTGGTCACCGACGCGACCACCGGCGAGGTGCTCTACCAGCACTCCCCCGACGCCCAGTTGCTGCCCGCTTCCACGCTCAAGACCGTGACGGCGGCGGCGGCGCTCGACCTGCTCGGCCCGGACCACCGGTTCACCACCACCGTGCTCGCTGCGGGCCGGCGCACCGGCACCGTGCTGACCGGCGACCTGGTGCTGCGCGGCGGCGGCGATCCCAGCCTGCTGCCGGCCGACCTGGACGCGTTGGCGGCACGGGTCGCCGCCGCCGGGATCGGCGAAGTGTCGGGCGACGTCCTGGCCGATGCCTCGCGCTACGACGACGTTCCGCTCGGCGCCGGCTGGGCCTGGGACGACCAGGGCGCCTACTACAGTCCGGAGATCTCCGCCCTCACCCTCACCACCGACGCCGACGACGACGTGGGCAGCGTGCGGCTCACCCTGACCCCCGACCCGGCGCCCGGCCACCCGGCGGCGGTGCGGGTCACCCCGGCCGAGGCGCCGGTGCGCCTGAGCGGCCACGTCGACACCGGGGCACCGGGCGGTGAGACCACCGCCGAGGCGGACCGGCGCCCGGGCGGCAACGAGATCGTGCTCTCCGGCACCCTGCCGGCCGACGCGGGGCCGACCGAGGAGTGGGTCGCCGTCACCGACCCGGCCCGGCTCGCCGGCACCGTCTTCCGTGCGGCCCTGGCCCGGCACGGGGTCACGGTGCGCGGCGAGGTGCGCGAGCAGCCGGCGCCGGGCGGCGCGGCCGTGCTGGCCGAGCACGACTCGGTGCCGCTCACCGCACTGCTGCCGCCCTTCCTCAAGCTGAGCAACAACGGGATCGCCGAACACCTGGTCAAGGAGGTCGGCCGGGTGCGGTCCGGCTCGGGCAGCTGGACCGCAGGGCTCGCCCAGCTGGCGGACTTCTCCCGGCGCGCCGGTCTGACCGCTGCCAGCACTCGCCAGGCCGACGGCTCCGGCCTGTCCCGCAAGGACCTGACGACCGCCCGGAACCTGACCGCGCTGCTGCACTTCGCCCGGCAGCAGCCGTGGTTCGCGGCCTGGTACGACGCGCTGCCGGTGGCCGGTGATCCGCGCCGGATGGTCGGCGGCACGCTGAGCGGCCGGATGCGCGGCACCCCGGCCGAGGGGCGGGTGCACGCGAAGACCGGGTCGATGACGGGCGTGGAGGCGCTGGCCGGCTACCTGGACCGGGCGGACGGGCGGACCCTCGCCTTCGCCGTGCTGCTCGACGACTTCACGGGCGAGAGCCCGCGTCCGGTGCTCGACGCCTTCGCCGCCCAGCTCGCCGGCACCGATGCGTCGGCCGCTGCCGCCGGCCCCGGACCGACCCCCCGGCGCCTCCCGCCGGGCATCGCCCACGACTGGGAGAGCGACTGCGCGGCAGCGGGCCGATGCTGATGCTCCGCCGGAGCGCGGTGGCGCTGGCCGGACACTCCCTTGCCGCCCTCGCGCTGCTCGCCGCGACCGCCACCGGCTGCGCGCGCGGCAGCGCCGACGACGACCGGCCCGTGCCGGCCGTCCCGGGCGGCTCGTACTCCGTCGCGCTGACCGAGCCCGACCACCTGACCCCGGGCCGCACCACCAGCAGCTACGCACTGCAGGTCCTGGAGGGCCTGTTCGACACCCCGCTCGCCCTGGACCCGCACGACGGCCACCCCGTCCCGCTCGCGGCCCGCTCGGTGACCAGTGACGACCAGCGGGTCTGGACCGTCGCGCTGCGCCCGGACGGCGTCTTCCACAACGGCGAACGGGTCACCGCCCACAGCTTCGCCGCCGCCTGGGAGGCCGCCGCCTACGGCCCGGACGGCTGGGACGCCAACTCCTACTTCGCCCAGATCGAGGGCTACGACGCGCTGAACCCCACCGACGGCCGCCCGCCCGCGAGCCGGCACCTGAGCGGCCTGACCGTGCTGGACGACAGCACCCTGCGGGTCACCCTCAAGGCCCCGTTCAGCCAGTTCCCGATGCTGCTCGCGTTCCCCGCCTTCGCCCCGCTGCCGCAGGCCGCGTTCAGCGACCCGGACCACTTCGACCTGCACCCGGTCGGCAACGGCCCCTTCGAGATGGCCGGCGACTGGCAGCGCAACCAGCGGATCGACCTGCGCCGGGCCGCCGCCTACACCGGGCCCCGGCCGCCGATGGCCGACGGCGTCCACTTCAAGATCTTCACCAGCACCGACACCGCATACACCGAACTGAGCGCCGGGCACGTGGACTTCGTCACCAACGTGCCCGCCGCCCGGGCCTACGAGGCCCGGCGCACCTTCGGCCACCACTACGCCGTGCGCCCCGGCGGCACCATGGACTACCTCGGACTGCCGCTGTGGGATCCGCGCTACGCCAAGCCCGAGCTCCGCCGGGCACTGTCGATGGCGATCGACCGCCGGGGCATCACCCGGGCCATCTACAACGAGGTGTACCTGCCCGCCGACTCGCTGGTGGGCGTCACCATCCCGGGCCACCGGGCCGGCGCCTGCGGCGAGAGCTGCGACTACCAGCCGGACAGAGCACGGGAGCTGCTCCGGCAGGCGGGCGGCTTCAGCGGACGGCTCGAACTGTACTTCGCCAACTCCGACCCCAGCTACCTGCAGTGGATGACCGCGGTGGCCAACGAGCTGCGCCAGAACCTCGGCATCCGGGACGTCGCGTTCCGCACCATGCCTGGCGCCGACCTCGCACCGATCCTCAACAGCCGCAAGGCCACCGGCCCTTACCGGCAGAACTGGGTCGCCGACTACCCGAGCGAGCAGGACTACCTGGCCGGGCTGCTCGGCCACGGCAACCGCCCCGGCTGGAGCAGCCCCGCCTTCGACGACCTGCTCGCGCGCGGCGACGCGGCCCCCAGCGCCGCCCAGGGCATCGCCTACTACCAGCAGGCAGAGGACCTCGCGCTGCAGCAGCTGCCGCTGATCCCGCTGTGGAACTGGCAGGACCAGAGCGCCTGGAGCAGCCGGGTGGGCAACGTCCTGTTCGACCCCTACGTGGCGGGCCTGCACCTGGAGCAGGTGACCGTGCGGCACTGACCACTTCCCGCCCAGACTCCCCAGCCGTCCGAACCAAGGGGCCCTGCCCGATGGGTCGTTACCTCGCCCGCCGCCTGCTGTACGCCATCCCCGTCCTGCTGGCCACCACCTTCCTGATCCACACCCTCGTCTTCGTGCTGCCCGGCGACCCGATCCAGGCGCTGGCCGGGGACCGGCCGATCTCCCCCTCCGTCGTCGCCGAGCTGCACCGGCGCTACCACCTCGACGACCCGCTCTTCGTGCAGTACGCCCGCTACCTGCGCGGCCTGCTCAGCGGCGACCTCGGCCGGACCTTCACCGGGGAGCCGGTGGCCGACGCACTCGCCGGGCACTGGCTGGTCACCCTGCGCCTGGGCCTGACCGCCTGGTTCCTGGAGACGGTGCTGGGCATCGGCCTCGGCGTCTGGGCCGCGCTGCGCCGCGGCCGCTGGGCCGACCGCGCGGTGCTCGGCGGCACCACGCTGGCCGCCGCCGTACCCGTCTACATCCTCGGCTACCTCGCCCAACTGGTGCTCGGCGTCCGGCTCGGCTGGTTCCCGGTGGCCGGCGCGGAGGCGGGCTGGCCGGGTGCCTACCTGCTGCCCGGCCTGGTGCTGGCCTGCTTCGGCGCCGGCTACGTGGCCCGGCTCACCCGCTCCTCGGTACTGGAGAGCCTGGGCGCCGACTACGTGCGCACGGCGACCGCCAAGGGGCTGTCCCGGCGCCGGACGGTGGTGGTGCACGCGCTGCGCAACTCGCTGGTGCCGGTGGTGACCTTCCTCGGGATCGAGCTGGGCTCGCTGCTGGCCGGGGCGGTGGTCACCGAGTACATCTTCAACCTGCCGGGCATCGGCCAGCAGGTCTTCCAGGCCATCCAACTGCGCGAGGGCCCCACCGTGGTGGGCATCACCACCGTGCTGGTGCTGGTCTTCTGCCTGGCCAACCTGGCCGTCGACCTGCTGTACGGCCTGCTCGACCCGAGGATCCGGCATGACTAGTCCCCCGCCCGTGACCGCGCCGCCCGGCCCCCAGGAGCCGCCGCCGCCCGCCGGCCGAGCAGGCCGCGAGCGGGCCGGCGGCCTGGGCGGGACCCGCACCCGGGCCCGGCTCCGGGCCCGCGCCCTGCCGGTGCTCGGCGCCCGTCCCGGCACGCTGGCCGCCGCCGCGGTGCTGCTGCTGGTCGCCCTGATGGCGGCCTTCCCCGACCCGTTCATCGCGCTGCTGACGCACGACACCGGGCGCTGCGAGCTGGCCGACTCCCGGGTCGGGCCGAGCCTCTCGCACCCGTTCGGCTTCGATGTGCAGGGCTGCGACTACCTCGCCCAGACGGTGCGCGGCAGCCGCCCCTCGCTGCTCATCGGCCTCGCGGTGACGGCCGGGGCGCTGGCCCTGTCGGTGCTGCTCGGGCTGCTGGCCGGCTTCTACGGCGGCTGGGTGGACGGGCTGGTCTCCCGGATCGCCGACGTCTTCTTCGGCCTGCCGTTCGTGCTCGGCGCCACCGTCGTGCTGGTGGCCTTCCCCGACCACGGGCTCGGTGCCATGACGCTGGTGCTGGTGGTGCTCGGCTGGACGACCATGACCCGGGTGATGCGCGCCCAGGTGATCGGGGTGAAGGAGGCCGACTACGTCCGGGCCGCGCGGGCCACCGGCGCAGGCGGAGGCCGTCTGATGCTCCGCCACATCCTGCCCAACGCGGTGACACCGGTGCTGGTGGTCGCGATGCTGGGCGTCGGGAACGTCATCTCGGGCGAGGCGACGCTGGACTTCCTGGGCGTCGGGCTGCAGTACCCGGCGGTCTCCTGGGGGCTCGAACTCAACGCCGCGCAGGCCTACTTCCTCGACTTCCCGCACCTGCTGCTGTTTCCCGCACTCTTCCTGTCGGCCACCGTGCTGAGCTTCATGGTGCTCGGCGACGCCGTCCGGGACGCCTGCGACCCGCGACTGCGCTAGCGCCTGCCGGGCAGACCGTCAGGCCCTGGCCCTCACAGGCCCGGCAGCGTGTCCTGGTCGACCTCGTGGCGCCGCACCGGCTCGGCGGGGTGCCGGCAGCCGGGACCCAGGCGCAGCATCCGGGACTCGGGGTCGTGCAGCACCCGGCCGCAGCCGCGGCAGGTGACGCGCACGGTCAGGCGCTCCTCGTCCGCCGGGGCGGGCAGGAGCGCCTCGGGCTGGTCCGGGGCTCGATCGCGCATGGGAGGCAGCATAGGGCCTGTACGACGGGCTGCGCCCACCGCTCTCATCCGATCCACAGGTTCGCTCAGTACCTTGTCAGCAATGGCAGCAGTCTCCGCCACCCCGTGATCGGACAGGACGTTCGGAGAATGGTGAAGAACATCATGACGGCCCGTCGCGCCGTCCTCGGCATCCTCGCCACCGCCGCGGTGCCCGCCCTGGGCGCCTGCGGCGCCGAGGAGACGAAGAGTCCCAAGCACCGGTCCACCCGGGCCGTCCAGGCCGCCGCGGTCTCCCCCGCCAGACCCGCCGACGCCTCCAGTGTGATCATGATCATCCGTCATGCCGAGAAGCCCACCGGCTCCGGCGCCCCGGACGGCGTCACCGACCAGGGCAAGAAGGACTCCGAGTCGCTGACCGTCCAGGGCTGGACCCGGGCCGGCGCGCTGATCTCGCTCTTCGCACCGCGGACCGCCGGCGGGGCGGCTGCGCCGGTACCGACGGGCCTGACCCGGCCCGCCACGGTCTACGCGGCCGACCCGACCACCGGCGGCAGCAAGCGCCCGGCCGAGACCGCCACCCCGCTCACCGCGGCCCTCGGACTGACCCTCGACACCCGGTACGCCAAGGGCGACGAGGCCGGTCTCGCGGCGGCGCTGCTGGCCACCAGCGGCCCCCAGCTGGTCGCCTGGGAGCACGAGAGCATCGCGGCCATCCTCGCCGGCCTCGGCACCATCACCCCGGCGCCGCCCACCGACTGGCCGGACAACCGGTTCGACGTGGTCTGGGTGCTGACCGCCGACGGCACCGGCTGGCGCTTCACGCAGGTGCCGCAGATGCTGCTGGCCGGCGACTCGCCCCATCCGATCAGCTGATTCGCGCCACCACCGGACAGAGCGCGGGGTACGACCGGCCGGTCGTACCCCGCGGCACGCCCGTAACCTGCGGCGCCGCCGACGGTTGATCAGGTCAGCCCGTCCCTGACCACGGAGGCCCGATGCGCACCGCCGCCCGAATCACCGTCACCACCCTCCTGCTCGGCACCGCCGTGCTCGCCGCCGTCGGCGGCGCGGCCGCGGCGACCGCCGGCGACCCGAACTACCCGGCGCCGTCCAAGCAGGAGCACACCTACAGCATTCCGGTCGGCGCCGTCTCCGACCTGGGCGACCTCACCAAGGTGGCCAACCTGGGCACCGACTTCGCCGCGCTGCTCGGGCACTGAGACCGCGGGCCGGGCGGGCGCGTGCGGCGTCACGGCCGGTCGCGCCGCTCGGCGAGCGCCTGCCAGACCCGGTCCCGCAGCAACGGCACCTCGGTGAACCGCACTCCGGTGGCGTCGCGCAGCGCATTGGCGAAGGCGGGTGCGACCGGGTTGAACGGGCTCTCGCTCATCGACTTGGCGCCCAGCGGCCCGATCGCGTCGGAGGTCTCCATGAAGTGCACCTCGGTGCGCGGCACGTCCGCGTAGGCCGGCAGCCGGTAGCGACGGAACGCGGCGGTGGTGACCTGGCCGGCCTCGTCCACCAGGACCTGTTCGAAGAGCGTGGCACCGAGCGCCTGCGCGACGCCGCCCTCCACCTGGCCGCGGCACTGCATGGGGTTCATCACCTTGCCCGCGTCGGCCGCGTGCACACTGCGCAGGATCCTGATCTCCCCGCTGTCGGGGTCGACGGCCAGGCTGAACCACTGGGCGTTGAACGCCACCGAGCGCGGCGAGCCGCCCCAGTGGCCGTCCGCGGAGAGCGCCACGCCCTGCTCGCGCGCGGCCTCGAAGAGCTCCTTGAGCGTGACCGGGCGCCCCTCGCAGTCCACCGCGTCGGCCAGCAGCCGGCACAGGGCGCGCGGGGTGCGGGCGTGTTCGGCGGCGAAGCTGAGGATCCGCTCGGCCAGCGCGTTCGCGGCCTTCATCACCGCCTTGCCCGCCACCACCGTGCCCGCCGAGCCGAACGCGCCGGTGTCGTGCCGGACCACGTCGGTGTCCGACTGCCGGATGGTGATCCGGTCGACGGTGGTGCCCAGCGCGCCCGCGGTGATCTGCTTGTGCACGGTGGTGGTGCCGTTGCCGAACTCGGCGGTGCCGACCGCGATGTCGTAGCCGCCGTCCTCCAGCAGCTTGACGGTGGCGTCGGCGAAGTGGCCGCCGGGCGGCCCGGTGGCGATCATCGACAGCGCGGCGCCGTGGCCCACCAGCCAGCCCTCGGGGGCGTCGGCGGTGCTGCGGTCCTCGGCGACGGCCCGGCGGACCACCCCCAGGCACTGGTCCAGGCCGTAGCTGGCGATGTGCAGGTCCTCCTCCTCGCCGCCCGGGCTGACCATCGGCTCGCCCGGGCCGATGATGTTGCGCTCGCGGAAGACCAGCGGGTCGATGCCCAGCCGGCGCGCCATCTCGTCCATCGCCGACTCCACGGCGAAGGTCACCTGGCCCAGGCCGTAGCCGCGGAAGGCCCCGGCCGGCACGCAGTTGGTGTAGACGGAGTAGGCGTCGACCTTCTTGTGCGGGGCCCGGTAGACGGCCATCGACTCCCCGACGCTGTGGAACATCACGGCCGGGCCGTGGTTGCCGTAGGCGCCCGTGTTGGCAACCACTCTCAGCTGAAGGGCCGTCAGAACCCCTGCCCTGGTGGCCCCCGCCTTGAACCCGATGGTGAACGGGTGCCGGGTGGTGGCACCGTGGAACTGTTCGGCACGGGTGAACTCCAGCTTCACCGGGCGGTGCAGTTTCAGCGCGGCCAGCACCGCGATGTCCTCGGTGAGCATCTCCTGCTTGCCGCCGAACCCGCCGCCGACCCGGCCCGCGACCACCCGGACGTACTCCTGCGGCAGGTCGTAGAGGTCGCACAGGGCGCGCCGGGTCAGGAACGGCACCTGGGTGCTGGAGCGGACCACGATCCGCTCGGTGCCCTCCTCGTCCTGCTCGAAGTACACCACGCAGCCGTGCGTCTCCAGGCTGGCGTGCTGCACCCGCTGGGTGCGGAAGGTCTCCTCGTAGACCAGGTCGGCCGCCGCGATGCCCTGCTCGACGCTGCCGGTCTCGCCGTGCACCTCGCCGCACACATTGGCCTCGGCGCGGGCGATCCTCGACTCGGGGCCCTTGGGATGCAGCACCGGCGCGCCGGGGGCCATCGCGAGCTCCGGGTCGATGACGTGCGGGAGTCGCTCGTACTCCACGACGATCCGCCGGCAGCCCTCCTCGGCGGCGCCCTCGCTGTCGGCGACCACGGCGGCCACCCGTTGCCCGGCGAAGCGGACCACGTCGTCCAGCACCCGGGTGTCGTCCGGGTCCTCGGTGGGGTGCTCGTGCCGGGCCGAGGAGTAGAGGCGCTCGGGGGCGTCGCGGTGGGTGAGGACGGCGTGCACCCCGGGCACCCGCAGTGCGGCCGAGGTGTCGATCGAGACGATCCTGGCGTGCGGGTGCGGGGAGCGCAGCAGCTTCATGTGCAGCAGGCCCTCGACTTCGAGGTCGAAGGTGTAGCGGGCGGTTCCGGTGACCACCTGCGGGCCGGCCGGCGCGCCCAGGTTGCGGCCCACCGCCTGCCCGGCGCAGGGCTGCTCGGTGTGCGTGACGCCGCGGATCGCGTCCTCGATCGCCCGGTACCCGGTGCAGCGGCACAGGTTTCCCTTCAAGGCCCTTGGCAGGTCGGTCAGCTGATCTTCCGTCAGGGCCGAGCTGGTCATCAGGAAGCCGGCCGTGCAGAAACCGCACTGGAAGCCCTGCGCGTCCAGGAACCTGCGCTGCATCGGATGCAGCTCGCCGTCCTCGGCCAGCCCCTCCACGGTGGTCACCGAGCGGCCGTCGGCCCGTACCGCCGGATAGAGGCAGCTGTGCACCGGCTCGCCGTCCACCTGGACGGTGCAGGCGCCGCAGTCCCCGGCGTCGCACCCCTTCTTCACCCCGAACCAGCCGCGCTCGCGCAGATAGGTGCGCAGGCACTGACCGGGGCGCGGATCGTTGTCGAACGACTGCTCGTTGACCCGGATCGAGAAGCTCATCGATCCTCCTCCCCGCCCAACTCGGTGCGGATCTCCTCGGCATAACGCAGCGTCATGTGGCGTCGCCAGGCCGGGAGTCCATGGATGTCGTCGAAGTACTCGCCCGGCTCGACGGCGTTCTCCACCGCCTCGCGCACCGCGCGGGCGTTGGGCGGCACCGGGAACCGCAGCTGGATCGGACGCACGGTGGCAGCGGTGACGGTGAGCGTCAGGATGCCGTGACGGCCGGAGGCCGCGGGCGGTTCGAGCGCCCCGATCAGCAACGCGCCGGACCGGCCGAGCCCGTACAGCGACGCCTGCCGGAAGGCGGTGCGCGCGGCCAGCGCGCGGGCAGGCAGCGTCACCGCACGCAGCAGCTCGCCGGGGCGCAGCACGTTGCGCCCCGCCCCGGTGACGAAGTCCGCGACCGGCACCTCGCGCACCCCGCCGCCCTGGGAGAGCAGCCGGCAGCGCCCGTCCAGCGCCGCGGTCAACGAGATCATCGGCCCGGCGGGCAGCGAGTTGCACAGGTTACCGCCGACGGTGGCCATGTTCCAGATCTTCCACGAGGCGAGGAAGGCCCGGCAGCACTGCTCGAAGAGCGGCGCGGCCGCCCAACCCGCTTGCGCGGCATACCGGGACAGCTGCGCGATGGTGCAGGTCGCGGCGATCTCCAGGTCGCCCTCGGCGGTCATGCGCAGCGGCGGCCAGCCGGTGCGGCTCAGGTCGATCAGCCGGCGCAGCTGCGGCTGCGGCTCCGAGAACAGATAGGTCCCACCACCGAGCCAGGCATCACCGGGCCGCCACACCCCGCGGCTGCGGGCATCGCGCACCTCCAGCACCGTGTTCAGGTCCACGCTCTTCACCGTCCTCCACCAGATCGATGAAAGGATTGAAGCAACGCGTCCGGATGGCGGGCAGTGGTGCACCGCACCAGTGATCCACCCCGGCCCTGGACGATCCACCAGTGAAGACGACCTGATCAAGGCCCGGATGGCGAGCGGGACAGCCATCCGGCATGCTCACGCCAGGCGCCGCAGGTTCCGGTTCATGGTCCACTCCTTGATGGAAACGTGACCAGCCGTGTCCTTCCGGCCTCTTCTCTCCGGTTCGGAAATCGGTCTAACTAGGTAGCACAACTCGCGATCAGGCTCAGCAGTATCGGGCCCGCGAGGAGTCCGGGCTGCGACGCCTACGATCGGTCGTACCCGACTCGCGGCACTGCGGCTTGACGGCGCATCAGCTGTTTGGCCGATGGCGGCCTGCGCCCTCGAACCTGGGGGCGACCCGTCGCCGGGACAGCGCACGCGCCCGTACGTACTCGCACCTCGCACAGCCCAGCACGGCGAGCACCAGGCCCTCCGGGTCAGTTGTACTTCGCTCAACCGCACGGCAGCAAACCATTTATGAGGAGACATCACCTCGCGCCCGCCGAGACCCGGCCGGACGCGCAGGGCGGCAACCCGCTGATGTCCAAGGGGATAAGGGGCGTGTCACGCAATGAGGAAATCCGTGGGGCCACGCAGGCTCTCCAAGGCCGCGGTGCTGATCGCGGCACTTGCGACCACGGCCGCGTGTGGGGGCAGCGGCGGTGGCGGCAACAACGCGAACGGCCCCACCGGGACGCCGAAGCAGGGCGGCGTGGTGCGCGTGGCCGAAACGCCCTCCGCCTTCCCGAACGCCATCTGGCCGTTCGACACCGCTCCGCAGGAATCCACGGTGAACACCACCCAGTTCCAGCAGCTCATGTACCGCCCGCTGTACTACTGGGGCCTGAACGACAAGATCTCGCTCGACCCCGACGTGTCGATCGGCCAGACGCCCAGCTGGAGCGCGGACGGGAACACGGTCACCATCCAGCTCAAGGACTGGAAGTGGTCCAACGGTGAGACCGTCACCGCCCAGGACGCGCTGTTCTGGGTGAACATGTCGGCGGCGGAGACCAGCAACAGCGGCAACTACACGCCGCCCAACCCCGCGATCGGTGCCAAGTACTTCCCGGACAACATCGCCTCGGCCACCGCCTCCGGCCAGACCCTGACGCTGACCCTGAACACCCAGGTGAACCAGACCTGGTTCCTGGACAACGAGCTCAGCCAGATCGTCCCGATGCCGCTCGCCTGGGACGTCACCGGCGCGGGCAAGCAGGGCAAGTGCGCGACGGACACCTACGGTTCGGACGCGATGAAGAGCGACTGCGCCGCCGACTACGCCTACCTCAGCGGTGAGTCGACCAAGGGCAGCAGCTACGTCGGCAGCCCGCTCTGGTCCGTGGTCGACGGCCCGTGGAAGCTCAAGAGCTACGACGGCACCTCCGGCGCCTACGCCATGGCGCCCAATGCCACTTACTCGGGCCCGCAGAAGCCCTACCTGGACGAGGTGGACTTCGTCCCCTACACCTCGGACACCAAGGAGTTCGCGGACCTGCAGGCCGGCAGCTCGGGCGCCAACGCGATCAACGTCGGCTACCTCCCGGCCCAGGACACCCCGCAGTACAACGCCAAGAACCCGGACGCGGGCAACCCGCTGAGCGGCCAGGGCTACTACATCCCGGCGCCGACCTACCTGGACTCGATCTCGTACTACCAGATCAACTTCGCCAACCCGAACGTGGGCCCGCTCTTCAAGCAGTCCTACTTCACCAAGGCCCTGCAGCAGACCGTCGACCAGCAGGGCATCATCAACGGCATCTACAAGGGCTGGGCCTACCCGACCACCGGCGCGGTGCCCTCCCAGCCGTCCGGCAACCCCCTGTCGCCCAAGAGCGCCTCCGAGCAGGTCAACTACGACCCCTCGGCCGCCAAGCAGGCGCTGACCAGCCACGGTTGGGACACCAGCCAGTCCCCGGCCGTGTGCACCTCGCCGGGCACCGGCGACAGCCAGTGCGGCGCCGGCATCGCCGCGGGCACCAAGGCCGCCTTCACCCTGGACTACCCCTCCGGCGAGCCGGCCCTGGACACCATGGCGGCCGACATGCGCTCGGACGCGGCCAAGGCCGGGATCAGCATCAACACGGTCAGCCAGGCGCAGAACACCATCGGCAACGAGGGCGTGGCCTGCTCCCCGTCGCAGCCCGCGGGCTGCCAGTGGCAGGCGCTGCTCTACGGCGGCTGGGTCTTCAACCCCGACTACTACCCGACCGGCGACGCGCTCTTCGCCACCGGCGCCGGCCCGAACATCTGGGGCTTCTCCGACCCGAAGCTCGACGCGCTCGCGGCCAAGGTCACCACGAGCAACGACGTGAACGACATGTACGCCTACGAGGACTACATCGCCAACGACCAGCCGGTGATCTACAACCCCAACCTGCTGGCGGCCGGCGAGGTGAGCAAGAACCTGCACATCGACGCGGGTGACCCGTTCCAGGGTTACGAGCCGGAGTACTGGTACTACACCAAATGACTCTGACCGCTGAACTGCCCGCTGCGGCCCCCCTGTTTTTCGGGGGGTCGCAGTGACGGCCTACCTCGTCCGTCGGTTGTTCCAGGCCCTGGTCACGGTGTTCATGGTCACCGTCATCTCCTTCGGCCTGATGCAACTCATGCCGGGTGGCCCGGTGCGAGCGATCCTCGGCGCACGCGCCACCCCGACCACCATCCAACACCTCACCCACCAGATGGGCCTGGACCGCCCCGTCTACGTGCAGTACTGGAACTGGCTCGACGGCCTGCTGCACGGCAACCTGGGCTTCGACTACGCCCAGCAACGCCCGGTCTCCGACCTGCTGTTCAACGCACTGGGCGCCTCCGCCTTCATCGTCGGCGCCGCGCTGGTCCTGGCCCTGCTGATCGCCGTGCCGGTCGGCATGGCGCAGGCGATCAAGCGCAACAGCGCGCTGGACCACGGCTTCACGGTCTTCTCCTTCGTGGCCTACGGGGTCCCGACCTTCTTCCTCGGCTTCCTGATCCAGCAGTGGTTCGAGGACGACCTGAAGTGGGTCTCGGTGCAGAACCAGGTCTCCACCTTCGGCGACGCGCTGAGCAACCCCGAGGCGGTCGTGCTGCCGGTGCTGACCCTGACCATCACGACGGTGGCCGGCTACAGCCGCTACATGCGCTCGGGGGTGCTGGACCAGATCACCCAGGAGTACGTGCGCACCGCCAAGGCCAAGGGCGCCTCCAGCCGGCGCACCCTCTACGCCCACGTGCTGCGCAACGCGCTGATCCCGATGGTCACCCTGGTGGGCCTGTCGCTGCCGGTCCTGGTGGGCGGCTCGCTGATCGTCGAGTACGTCTTCAACATCCAGGGGATCGGCCTGCTGACCACCCGCGCGGCCCAGCAGAACGACTACAGCATCACCCTGGCGGCAACCCTGCTGACCGCGGTGGTCACGGTCGTCGGTTCGCTGATCGCCGACCTCAGCTACGCCGTGCTCGATCCCCGAGTGAGGCTCGCCTGATGACAACGACAACTGACACGGCGTCAGACACTCCGGTCCCCGCGCCCGGCACCGAGCCCATCGAGCGGCCCCGCTCGATGCTGCGGCGCGGCTGGGAGGTCTTCGCGGAGAACAAGCTGGCGCTGGCCGCGGTGAGCATCCTGGTGGTCATCGTCGGGTTCTGCTTCCTGGGCCCGCTCTTCTACCACTCGAACACCACCGTGGTCGACCTGCACGCCGTCACCCAGCCGCCCGGTACCGGACACCCGCTGGGCACCGACAACGACGGCATCGACGAGCTCGGCAAGATGATGGTCGGCGGGCAGACCAGCATGGAGATCGGTCTGGCCGCCGGTCTGATCGCCGCGGTGGCGGGCGCCCTCTACGGCGCGATCGCCGGCTACCTGGGCGGCTGGATCGACGCGCTGATGATGCGCGTGATCGACTCGCTGATGTCCTTCCCGCTGATCTTCCTGCTGATCTACCTGAGCGGCGTCTACGGCAAGAGCAAGACGATGCTGATCATGGAGGTGGGCTTCACCTCCTGGTTCGGCATCACCCGTCTGGTGCGCGGCGAGGCGCTGACCCTCAAGGTCCGCGACTACGTCTCCGCCTCCCGAATGATGGGCGCGAACGGCGGCCGGATCGTGCTGCGGCACATCCTGCCGAACACCATCGGCACCACGATCGTCAACACCACGTTCTCGATCGCCGACGCGGTCTTCGCGCTCTCCACCCTGAGCTACATCGGCCTGGGTCTGCAGGCGCCCAACAACGACCTGGGCGGCATGCTCGACATCGGCACCACCTTCGCCAGCCAGGGGTACTGGTGGATGATCTATCCGCCGGCCGTCGTGATCATCCTGATCATCCTGTGCTTCAACGTGATCGGCGACGCCCTGCGCGACGCCTTCGAGACCCGTCTACAGAAGCGGTGAGCCGTGGCCCTTCTAGAACTGACCGACCTGCGCACCGAGATCCGGCTCAAGCGCTCGGTGGTGCACGCACTGGACGGGGTCAGCCTGCGCGTCGATGCCGGGCAGACCCTCGGCATCGTCGGCGAGTCGGGGTGCGGCAAGACCATGACCGCCATGTCGATCATGCAACTGCTGCCCAACGGCGGTGACGTGGTCGGCGGCCAGGTGCTGCTGGACGGGCGCGACCTGCTGAAACTGGACGACGCGGCGATGGACCACGTCCGGGGCAACGAGATCGGCATGATCTTCCAGGATCCGGCCACCTCGCTGAACCCGACCATGACCATCGGCAAGCAGATCTCCGAGTCGGTGCGGATCCACCGCCACGCCTCCCGCAAGGAGGCGCACGAACGCGCCGTGGAGGCGCTCTCGCTGGTGGGGATGCCCAGTCCCGCGCAGCGCGCGCTCGCCTATCCGCACGAGCTCTCCGGCGGGATGCGCCAGCGCGCCATGATCGCGATGGCGCTGGCCAACGAGCCCAAGCTGCTGATCGCCGACGAGCCGACCACGGCGCTGGACGTCACCATCCAGAAGCAGATCCTGGAGCTGATCGACCAGTTGAAGCACCGGCTGGGCATGGCCGTCATCCTGGTCACCCACGACCTCGGGGTGATCGCGGGCCGGGCCGACCAGATCGCGGTGATGTACGCGGGCAAGGTGGTGGAGACCGCCGACACCGAGACGCTCTACGCCAACCCGCGCCACCCGTACACCGAGGCGCTGTTCGCCTCGCTGCCGGAGCGCGGCGCGGAGTCCGGGGAACGGCTGTACTCGATCCCCGGCCTGCCGCCGGACCTGACCCGGCCGCCGGCCGGCTGCCGGTTCGCCCCGCGCTGCCGCTACGCCACCGAGGAGTGCCGCAGCACCGAGCCGCCGCTCGGCGGCGAGGTGCCCGCACACCGCTTCGCCTGCTTCCATCCGGTCGGCGCGCCGGAGAGCGGCGAGGCCGCCGCGCTGCCGCGGGAGGCGGTGGCGCAGGCCACCGAGCGGACCAGGACGGTGCGCGAACTCGACGGTGCCGAGGGCGAGCCGCTGCTGCGGGTGGCCAACCTGGTCAAGGAGTACCCGATCACCTCGGGCCTGCTGCTGCGACGGGCGGTGGGCGCGGTCAGCGCGGTGGCGGACGTTTCGCTGACGGTGCGTCACGGCGAGACGGTGGGCGTGGTCGGCGAGTCCGGCTGCGGCAAGACCACCCTCGGCAAGCTCATCGTCGGCCTGGAGGCGCCCACCAGCGGCCAGTTGCTCTTCGACGGCAAGGACCTGACCCGGGCCGCGCGCCCGGAACGCCGCCGGCTGCGCCGCGAACTGCAGTTGATGTTCCAGGACTCGTACGCGGCGATGAACCCGCGGATGACCGTGCGCACGATCATGCGCGAGCCGCTGGACATCCACCGGGTCGGCAGCCACAGCGAGCGGGACAAGCGGCTGCGCGAGATCCTCGACGTGGTCGGCCTGCCGTCCAGCGCGCTGGAGCGCTACCCGCACGAGTTCTCCGGCGGGCAGCGCCAACGCATCGGGCTGGCCCGGGCGCTGGTGCTGCAGCCGCGGCTGATCGTGGCCGACGAGCCGGTCTCGGCGCTGGACGTCTCGATCCAGTCCCAGGTGCTCAACCTGATGAGCGACCTGCGCGGCGAGTTCGGGCTGTCCTACCTGTTCATCTCGCACGACCTGTCGGTGGTGCGGTACCTGGCCGACCGGATCGGCGTGATGTACCTGGGCAAACTGGTGGAGGTCGGCCCGGCGGAGTCGGTCTACTCCTCCCCCGTGCACCACTACACCCGCGGTCTGCTGGACACCGTCCCGGTGGCCGACCCGGTGCTGGAGAAGGCCAAGAGCAGCCAGGGCGTGGCCGGCGAGCTGCCGTCCGCGATCGACCCGCCGTCCGGCTGCCGGTTCCGCACCCGCTGCGCGGCGGCGCAGGACCTGTGCGCGAGCACCGAGCCGCCGCTGGTGGCCTTCGGTGCGGGCGACCACCTGGCCGCCTGCCACTTCCCGCTACGCGAGCCGGCGGCGGCCGCACCTGCGGCGGCCGGGGCGGCCTGACGCACGCGCCCCGGGGGTCCGGTGCGGTCGGCGGGTTGCCGACCGCACCGGACCGGCGCGTTCCGGGCCCTGCGCCGGCCGGGGCCGGAGAACCGCCGACCCCGCGGACGCACCGTCAGGGCTTGAGCGCCACTGCGGCGTAGACCGAGGACTCGACGTCGCTGGCCGCCGCCACCTCGGGGGTGCCCGGACGCCAGCGCTGGGTGGGCACCACACCGGGCGCCACCACGTCCCAGCCGCTGAAGAACCGGGTGAACTCCTGCTCGCTGCGCGACTGCAGCGGAGTGCCGGCCGCCTGGTAGATCTCCACCAGGCGGGCGATCTCGGTGGGCGCGAAGTCCGAGGTCACATGGGTCATCGTGAGCGTGCTGCCGGGGACGAGCACACTCTTGAAGTGCTCGACGATCTCGTAGGTCCCCAGCTCGTCGGGCACGAAGTGCAGCAGCGCGTTGAGGCTCAGCCCGATCGGCCGGGAGAAGTCGAGCACCTCGCGCAGCTCGGCCGAGTCGAGCAACGTGGCCGGATCGGTCACATCGGCCTGGAGGTAAGCGGTGCGCCCCTCGGGCGTGCCGACCAGCAGCGCCTTGGCGTGCGCGAGCACGATCGGGTCGTTGTCGGCATAGACGACCGTGGCCCCCGGGTTCACCTGCTGGGCGACCTCGTGCAGGTTGGGCGAGGTGGGGATACCGGTGCCGACGTCGAGGAACTGGTCGATTCCGGCCTCGGCCAGCGCGCGGGTGGAGCGGTGCATGAAGGCGCGGTTGATCCGGGCCGTGGTCTCGATCCACGGCATGACCGCCTTGGCCTTGCCCGCGGCCTCCCGGTCGGCCGCGAAGTTGGTGACCCCGCCGAGGAAGTAGTCGTACATCCGGGCCGAGTGCGCCCGGTGCAGTTCCAGGTTGACCCCGTCGTAGTCGGTCATCGGCTTCCCCCCAGGTGAGCGCGGACGGACGTTCCGTCATGATCCGATCATCATGGTTCCCGGGACCGAGCGCCGCAACCATCAGGACCGGGGGCCCCAAGGAGGCTTGTGCCAAAAGCATATGACAATATGTCAGAGTGGGATGCCCGACCAGTTCTCGGACTGTAGGACTGTCTGAGCATCACAAACTGTTCTTGTCTTGCACCAGAGCGTGTCCATTCTGGTTCCATAGGTCCGCGAGGGTATGACCGAGGCTTCCCGCAGCGGCCCGGCCGCGCCGACGACCGACAAAGGCAGGACCCATGACGTTCGACAGGGGCGGCCAGACCGCTGGACGCCAGGGAGGGCAGGCGGTGGACAGCACCGGCAAGGACGCGGCCAGTGCCCGGCTGCGTCTGTCCTACCAGGTCTTCTGCGAGATCCACGGGCGGGCCTGGCTCGCCTTCGCCCGCACCAGGATCGGCAACCGCGCGGACGCCGAGCTGGTGGTCACGGCGATGCGCACCGACCTCGCCGAGCAGTGGTCGCACGCGCTGCGCCACCCGCTGCCGGCCGCCTACGCCTGGCGGCTGCTCAAGTCCCATCTGCACTCCTGGTCCTGGGACGAGGACGCGCTGGCCGTCGAGGCCACCACCTTCGCGGCGGTGATCGGCGGGTTCAAGGAGCTGGCGGGCGACAGCCTGCGGACCGAGGAGGACCAGATCGGGCTCTACAGCTCGATCCTGGCGCTGCCCGACCGCCAGCGCGACGCGGTGATCCTGCGCTACGTCCTGGACCTGGACGACCAGGAGATCGCCGCCTATCTCGACCGGCCGGTGGAGACCGTCCGCTCCAGCCTGCGGCACGCCCGCGAGCGCCTGGCGCGCCGGCTGGGGATCGCCGACCTGCCGGATCGCAGGGCCGAGCGATGAGCGGCCCGCACCGGAGCCCGGGCGAACCGCAGGCGCTGGAGAGCTGGCTGGGCCTGGACCCGGCCGAGCCGCCCGAGCCCGCGGCGCCGGACCGGGGCGCACGGCCCGGCGCGGACGCGGCGGCGAGCGCCGGCCCGCTGGTGGTGCCGGCGCCGCCGCGCCCGTACGACGAGCGGATCGCCACCGCCCGCGAGGCCCGCCTGACCGCGGCCCCGGTCAACCTGCACTCCGAGCACGAGCAGGCCCGGTTCGAGCTCGGCCTGGTGGTCGCGCTGGTGCTGGACGCACCGGAGGCGGCCAGCGGCCTGGACCTGCTGGTCAACAGTCAGCAGATCCAGCCCGAGGGCGCCGAGGTGTTCGCCGCGCTGCTGTACGCCACCGGCCGGATCGACGGGGCCGAGTTCTGGTGGCGCTTCGCCGCCGGCTCCGGCAGCCGGATCTCCGCCTACTGCCTGCACCTGCACCACCTGCACCTGGGCGAGCTGAGCGACGCCGACTACTGGCAGGCCTGGTCCCGCGACCTGGCCGAGCGCGCGGAGCTGGCCGAGGCCTCCCCGCCGCCGCGGCCGCTGCGCTCCAGCCAGCCGCTGCTGCCGGACGCCGTGCGCCGCGACATCCTGGCCCGCTGCCACCGCGGCCTGGCGCCCCAGCTGCCTCCGGCCCTGGCCGCCGTGATCGAACAACTCCCGGTCAAGATGGATGAGTTCGACCTCCGCGAGATCCCGCAGCCCGACTCGCTCGGCCCCGGGACGCTGACCCCCGACCCGCCGGCGGCGGCGGAGCGCCGCCCTGGCCGGGCCAGGCCATAGGGCGTGCTGACAGGCCCGAGGGCCTGTGGCCGGAGCGGGCTCAGTCGAAGGGCGGCGACATCGCCCGGTTCAGCCCCAGGTTGCTCACCAGCAGCCCGCCGTCCACCGGCAGCGTCACCCCGGTGATCCAGGAGGCGTCCGCCGAGGCCAGGAAGGTCACGGCCGCCGCGATGTCCTCGGGCCGGCCGACGCGTCCCAGCGGGTACTGGGTCGCGGCGCGTTGCAGCACCCCGGGGCGGTCGTCCCAGACGCTGGTGCCGACGGTGCCGGGCTCGACCAGGTTGACCCGCACCCGGCGCGGCGCGCAGTCCACCGCGAGCGTGCGGGTCAGCGAGGCGAGCGCGGCCTTGGCGGCGCTGTAGGCGTGCACCCCGAACCAGCGCTCGGCGTTCACCGAGCCGATGTTGACGATCGCGCCGCGCCCGCCGGCCGCCACCAGGCTGGGCAGCGCGGCCCGCACACAGCGGTAGGCGCCGTGCAGGGTGATCTCGAAGTCCTGGTACCAGGGCGCGTCCTGGTGGTCCTCGAAGAGCTCCGGATCCGGGTGGCAGGCATAGGCGTTGTTGACCAGCACGTCCAGGCCGCCGAAGGCCCGCACGGCCCGGTCCACCGCCGCCGTCACCGCCGCGCCGTCCCCGACGTCGCAGCCCGCCGCCTCGGCCGCGCCGCCGTCCTGCCGGATCGCCCGGGCCACCCGCTCGGCCCGCGCCGGGTCGAGGTCCGTGACCAGCACCCCGGCACCCTGCGCGGCGAAGCGCCGGGCGATCGCCGCGCCGATGCCCTGCCCGGCGCCGGTGACCAGCACGCCATAACCGTCGAATCCCGCCATGGCGCAACGATAGGCGCAACCGTGCCACCAGCACCACGAGTTGCACCGAACCCGGGCACCGAACCCCGAACGGGGAACGGACGCGGCCGAGCCACCGGCGAGCGGCGGCCCGGCCCCCGGCGAGCGGCGGCTCAGCTCTCGGCGAGCAGCGCGGTGCGCAGCCGGGCCAGGATCCGGTTGAGCAGCCGCGACACGTGCATCTGCGAGATGCCCAGCTCGCGCCCGATCTCGGCCTGGGTGAGCTCGGTGCCGAAGCGCAGCGACAGGATGGTGCGGTCGCGCTCGGGCAGCGCGGCGATCAGCGGCTTGAGCGCCTCCAGGCAGAGCACCGTCTCGAAGGCCCGCTCCTCCACGGCCAGCCGCTCGCCCAGCGGGCAGCCGTCCACCGACCCGTCGGCACCGGCCGGCGCGTCCAGCGAGCTGGTGCTCTGCGCCTGGGAGGCGGTCAGGCCCTCCCGCACCTCCTCCTCCGTCAGATCGAGATGGGCGGCCAGCTCGGCCGCGGTCGGCACCCGGTCCAGCAGCTGCTCCATCGCGTCCGAGGCCTTGGCCAGCGTCAGCCGCAGCTCCTGCAGCCGGCGCGGCACGTGCACCATCCAGCCGGTGTCCCGGAAGAAGCGCTTCATCTCGCCGCTGATGGTGGGCAGCGCGAAGGTGGAGAACTCCACCTCGTACGCCGGGTCGAAGCGGTCGATCGCCTTGATCAGGCCGATCGTGCCGACCTGCAGGATGTCGGCCACCGGCTCCCTGCGGTGGGAGAACCGGCCGGCCGCGAACCTGACCAGCGCCATGTTCAGCTCGATCAGGGTGCCGCGCACGTAGGAGTACTCGGCGGTGCCCTCCTCCGCCGCGCGCAGCCGGTCGAAGAGCACCTTCGACAGCGCCCGCGCGTCGGCCGGGCAGACCCGCGCCAGGTCTTCGGTGTCGATCCCGAGGTCGGCCGCGAGCCTGCTCAGGTCCGCCGGGCCGGTCACGGACGCCGCGGGCGCGGGGTCGCTCGGCCGGGCGCCCTCGCGCTGGGCAGTGGTCGAAGGGCCGGACACGATGGTCGGCATGCTCTCTCTCCTCTGCTGGAAGTCGCTCGCTGCTGGCAACAGGGGGTCGGGTGCCCCGGTTCGGCGAGGCCAGACCTCATTGCTCCGAACTTCTCCGATGTTCCACCAATACGACACACTTCCCTCACATCCCACCCGAGGACTTCACGGAGCAGGCGCCTGGCTCGCCGACCGGGCTACTGTTGCCTACCCCGTGCGGGACCACACCCGTATGGTCTAAAGCAGTGCGTCGCGCGGCCGGCTCCAGCACGGCGGTGGCCCCGGCGAAGGCCCGACGAAGGAGCACCATGCGCAACAGCGTCCCCGCCCAGGGCGGGGCCGGCACACCGCCCCACGGGCGGCAGCCGGCAGCACGGCTCACCGCCGAGGTGCGGGCCACGGACGGCGCCGTGGTCGTCGCCCCGGTCGGCGAGCTCGACTTCGACAGCGCCGGCCTGCTGCACGAGCGGCTGCGCGAGGCCATCGGTGCCGCGACCGAACGCGTGGTGGTGGACTGCCACGGCCTGTCCTTCTGCGACTCCACCGGCCTGAACCTCCTGCTCACCACCCGCATCGAGGCCCAGCAGGCCAACCTCACCCTGGTCCTGGCCGACCTGCAGGCCACCGTCGCCCGGGTCTTCGAGCTCACCGGCACCGACGCGGTCTTCGACATCCGCCCCGACGTCCCCGCGGCCGTCCGCGGATGACCGTCCGCCGGCCGTGCCGCCACGCTCGCACCGGGCACCGGAGCACCAGGTGTCCGGTGAGTTCCAGCGGGCACACGAGACAGCGAGTGTCGACCACCGCCACTTCACCAGGCCGCCGAAGTGAGGACAGATGAGCGCCAGTGAGTTCCGGACCAGCGACCGGACCGCGCCGCCCGGTCTGCCCACGCTGCCCGGCCTGCCCGCCTCCGGGCAGATCCGCCGGCTGACCCTGGCCGGTACCCAGGGCACGGTCGGGCGGTGCCGCGACCACACCCGCCAGGCCCTGAACGACTGGGGGCTGCTGCCCACCGAGGACCCGGACCAGCAGGCCAGAGCGGACGACCTGCTGCTGGTGGTCTCCGAACTGGTCACCAACGCCTGCCAGCACACCGGCGGCGCGGACCAGCTGGTGCTGCGCGCGAGCGCCCGCACCATCCACATCGAGGTCTTCGACGCGGTCGCCGCCCCACCGGTCCCCCGCCTGCCGCACACCCCCGGGCGGCCCGGCGGCCACGGGCTGCACACGGTCGCCCTGCTCGCCAGCCGCTGGGGCCACACCCCGCGCACCGACGGGCCCGGCAAGGCGGTCTGGGCCGAGATCGACCTGCCGGCCGGCTGAGGGCTGCCGGCGGGCAGGCGCTTCCCGCGCGCGCCGCGCCTGCCCGTCGGCAGCCCTCAGCGGTGCCAGCCGGCACTCGTGCCCAGCAGCACGAGCAGCGCGCAGACCCCCAGGTTGGTCACGGGGTGGCCGACCAGGACGGCGACGAACTCGCGCAGCGTCGCGCTCGGCCAGTAGTACGGCGCGGTCGGCGCGCCGAGCACCTGGCCCCGCACCCCGGCGCGGCGGGTGATCACCGCCGCGCGCAGCACGTGGAAGCTGCTGGTGACGACGGCACAGCGGTAGCCGGGCCGCTCGGCCTCCATCAGGGCCCGGCTGAACTCCAGGTTCTGCTCGGTGCTGACCGAACGGCCCTCGCGCCTGATCCGCTCGGCGGGCAGCCCGCGACCGATCAGGTAGTCGGCCATCGCGTCGGCCTCGGAGCGGGACTCGTCGGAGCCCTTGCCGCCGGAGACCAGCAGCAGCGGCGCCGAGCCGCGCCCCGCCTGTGCCTGGTAGAGGGCGAGCCCGCGCTCCAGCCGGGCCGCGAGCAGCGGCGGCACCCGCGAGCCGTCGACCAGCCCGGCGCCCAGCACCACCACGAAGTCCACCGGGCGCCGGCGGATCAGGCGGCTGTAGAGGAGCGCGTAGCCGACGAAGCAGAGCAGCAGGAAACCGAAGTAGCCGGCGAGCAGGAGCAGCACCACCGCCAGCATCCGCAGCGGACGGCTGTCCAGGTGCACGGCGGCCAGCAGCAGGCCCAGCAGCGCGAAGATGCCCAGGCCCGCCAGCCCGGAGAGCAGGTTGGGCAGCCGGCCGCCCTCCCGGCGGACCATGGTGACCCCGTTGGCCACCAGCAGGATCGCGGTCGCCAGCACGCTGAGCCCGACCAGCGTGGGCAGCACCGCCAGCACCACGTGCGCCGCCCGGAGCGGGAACCGGCTCAGCTCGCCGAGCAGGCCCAGCGCCAGGCAGCACAGGGCCAGGCCGAGCAGCACGCCGTTGCCGAACCGCCTGCGGTCTCGGCGGGTCCGGACGACGAACGCGGCGCCCAGCAGGGCGGCCAGCAGATAGGCGAGCATGGCAAGGATCCTAGGGAACGAGCCCGGCGCAGCAACGGCTCTGTTCCGAAACCGGCTCGGTCCTGGGACGAGATCCCGACCTCCGCCGCCCGCCCGTGACGCCGCCCGGATGCACGCCGGGGGGCAGCGGCAGCGCCTCGCGACACGCCCGGCATGGAGCGCGTGATTCCGGGCAGACGCGACTCTGGAGACAACACGAACCACCGTTCGCCGCAGGAGGCCGGGCATGCCAGAGACCGTGGAGTTCCTCACCTCGGGGGAGCTGACCGGCCCACTTCCACGCCGCCTGCGGGTCGTCCTGCGCTACCGGGCCGACGACCCGTACGCCGTCCACCTCTGTTTCCCGAGCGGCGCCCGGTTCGACGAGGAGCCGGGCGCGGGCAGCGGCCTGTCCTGGACGGTGGGCCGGGAGCTGCTGGCGGAGGGCAGCCACACCCCGGCGGGGCTCGGGGACCTGCGGTTGCGGCCGCTGCCGTCGGCGGGCACCGTGCGCCTGACCTTCCACTCGGCGGAGGGCTTCGCGGCCTTCCACCTGGAGGCGTCCGACCTGCAGGACTTCCTGGCAGCGAGCTACCGGCTGGTGCCGCCGGGCACCGAGAGCGAGCGGCTGTGCTGGCCCGAAACGGCCGAGGAGTTCGCCAACCGCCTGTTCTGAACCGGTCTCCGCAGGAGCCCGGGTGGACGCGCCGCTCCGGCGGACCCGCGAGACCATGGAATGCGATACGCGCGAGGAGGTCGAGCAGTGTTCGAGCCCGAGGACATCAGAGAGTGGCGCGGCCACGACGTGGTCGACGTCGAGGGCCGCCGGATCGGCCAGCTGGAGGCCGTCTACGTGGACACCCTCAGCGACCAGCCCGCCTTCGCCACCGTCGTGGTCGGCATGCCGACCCGGCGACGGCTGACCTTCGTGCCGCTGGCCGGCGCGAGCGTGGGGCCGGGCTACCTGAAGGTCCGCTACCCGCGTGACCAGGTCAAGGACGCGCCGTCAATCGGCACCGACGACGTGCTGCCGGCCGAGGACGAGGCGGCGGTCTTCGCCCACTACGAGCTGGCCTACGACACCGCCCCGGGCGGTGCGCGACGGCTGGGCCGTCCCTGACTCCCTGGCTGACGCCCGCTCAGGCGTGCAGCCAGGCGAAGGTCTCCCGGTAGAAGGCGGCCACCGGCTCCGGCCGGTCGTCGCCGTAGAGGTCGTCCGCGATCCGGTAGCCGCGGCGGCCGAGCAGGTGGCCGAGCAGCCGGTAGGCGGGCCGCAGCCCGCTCAGCTCCGCCGGGTCCACCACCAGCCGGGCGCCGGGGTGGCTGGGCAGCAGCGTGTCCCGCTCGTAGACCGGGTCGAAGGACTCGACCAGCCACCGCCCCTCGTGCCGCGCCACGCGGTAGACCAGCCTGGCGTAGGAGGTGAGGTCCACCTCGACGCCGTCCAGCTCGGCCCGCAGCTCGATCGCCGCCGGCAGCTCCACCACCGCCCGCGCGCCGTGCACGTCGACGACCGGCGGGCCGAGGCGGTGGGCGGCCAGGTCGCCGCTCGCCACCATCTGCTCGGAGGCGGTGACGAAGTCCGCCGCACTGCCGCGGAACCAGCTCAGTCGCACCGTGGCCGTGGGCGCGAAGCAGGCGCGCATCTGCTCCCACCAGCCGCGGTCGCGCGCCTGGCGCTCGTGCAGGACCAGCTGGGTCACCTCGACGACGTCGTTCATGGGTGCGTCCTCTCTCCACTGTCTCGGTTCCGGCATTCTGTGGGACGGATCGGGGCCGCCGCGGCGTTCAACGCTGACCGGTGCCCAGTCCGCCCACCCGTCGGCCGATCGGCTCGCCGGGCGTGCGCCCGCCTGGCCGGCGCGCTTTGATCAGGAGGTTGCGCCAGTCCGGCGCGACCGAGGCGCTCGGCAGCGGACGAGGTGGTCCCGGCATGGCATCAGCGGTCGCCCGTCAAGGACGGATGGCTCGGCTCGGCCGCTTCTGCTACCGCCGCCGTCGGTTCGTGCTGCTGCTCTGGGTGGTCGGTACCGTCCTGCTGCTGCTCGTCGGCTTCGGTTTCAAGGCCCCCGCCGACAACAACTTCACCGGTGGGAGGTCGCCGTCCGCGCAGGCCCAGAACCTGATCAAGCTGCACTTCCCCGAGCGCCAGGGCAGCGGTCTGACGCTGGCGGTCCAGGCCCCGGCGGGCGTCGCGGCCCCGGCGGTGCGCGACCGGGTGGACGCCCTGCTGACCCAGCTGTCCGGCGCCCCGCACCTCACCACGGTGCACTCGCCGTACAGCAGCCCGGGGCAGATCTCGGCGGACGGCACGATCGCCTTCGCGACGCTGCAGTCCGCCGTCACCCCGCTGCCGGCGAGCGAGGTCGGCCACCTCGTCGACCAGGTGAAGGCGGCCGGCGGCACCGGCGTCACCTTCGCGCTCGGCGGCGCCGACGTGGTGGCGGCCGAGACTCCCTACGGCGGTGCGTCGGACGCGATCGGCGGCCTTGCCGCGATGGTGGTCATCCTCGTCGCGTTCGGCTCACTGCTGGCGACGGGTCTGACGATGCTCGCCGCGCTGTTCGGCATCGGCACCGGGCTGGCCCTCATCTTCCTGCTCGGCCACCTGTTCCCCGCGCCGTCGTTCAGTCCGATCGTCTCCACGCTGCTGGGCCTGGGCGTGGGCATCGACTACGCGCTGTTCATCGTCACCCGCTACCGCGAGGGCCTGGCCGACGGGCTGACGCCCGAGGACGCGGTGGTGGTGGCGATCGCGCGGGCCGGACGCTCGGTGCTCTTCGCCGGGGCCACCGTGGTGATCGCGATGCTCGGGCTCTTCGTGGTGCAGCAGAAGCTGCTCAACGCCACCGCCGTGGCGGCCTCGGTCACGGTGCTGATGACGATGGTCGCCGCGATCACCCTGCTCCCCGCGCTGCTCGGCTTCGCCGGGCGCGGCATCGACCGGTTCAAGCTGCCCTACTTCGGGCGGACCGGCTCGCGCAGCCCGATGGCCGAGCGGTGGGCCCGGGTGATCCAGCGCCGCCCGGTGACCGGCCTGGTGGCGGGCGCCGCGCTGATGATCGTGCTCGCCGTGCCCGCCTTCTCGATGCGGCTGAGCTTCGAGGACAACAGCACCGAGCCGCACGACACCAGCGGCTACGCCTCCTACCGGATCCTCAGCGAGGGCTTCGGGCCGGGCTTCGACGCGCCTTTCGTCATCGTCGCCGCGCTGCCCGCCGCGCCCCCGCCGGGCGCACCGGGCGGCGGCGCGCAGCTGGACCCGGTGGTCGCCGCCGTCGCCCGCACGCCCGGGGTCGCGGCGGTCACGCCCCCGCAGACCAGCCAGGACGGCATGGCCGCGCTCTTCATCGCCTACCCGACCACCGCCCACCAGAACGCGGCCACCCCGAAGCTGCTCGACCGGCTGCGCGGCCAGGTGATCCCCGACGCCGTCCGGGGCACCGGGCTGGTGGTGCACATCGGCGGTCCCACCGCGGGCGACACCGACTTCGCCGCCGAGGTGTCGGCCCGGCTGCCCTGGCTGATCGCGACCGTGATCGGGCTGGCGCTGGTCCTGCTGCTGGTGCTGGTCCGCTCGGTGGCGATCGCGCTGAAGGCGGCGGTGATGACGCTGCTGTCGGTGGGCGCGGCCTTCGGCGTGCTGGTCGCCATCGTCCAGTGGGGCTGGCTCGGCGGCCTGCTCGGGTTCCCGACCACGGCGCCCATCACGGCCTGGGTGCCGCTGTTCATCTTCCCGATCCTGTTCGGGCTCTCCACCGACTACGAGGTCTTCCTGGTCTCCCGGATCCGCGAGGAGTACGACGCCGGCGCGCCGACCAGGGAGGCGGTGGCCCAGGGCCTGGGCCGCACCGCCCGGGTGATCACCGCCGCCGCCGCGATCATGGTGACCGTCTTCCTCTCGGTGCTCGCCACACCCGACATCGCCGTCAAGGAGTTCGGCCTGGGTCTGGCGGTCGCGGTCTTCCTGGACGCCACGGTGGTCCGGATGGTGCTGGTGCCCGCGATCATGGAGCTGCTGGGCAACCTCAACTGGTGGCTGCCCCGCCCGCTCGCCCGCCTGCTGCCGCAGATCGCCTGACGATCCGTCAGTTCCGCATCATGGTGCCGACGATGCCGCCGAGGCCGACCCCCTCGGCACCGGCGGTGGCGGCGTCACGGGCCAGGTAGGGCTCCAGCGCGTGGGCCAGGTTGGACAGCGGCATGCTCTGCAGCCAGATCTGGCCCGGTCCGGTCAGTGCCACCAGGTGGTAGCCGTCGCCGCCGAAGATCTTGTTGGCGATGCCCGGCACCCGGGTGATGCTGAACTGCACCGACTCCTCGAACATCCCGACGTGCCCGGGGTGGACCAGCATCGTCTGGCCGGGCCCCAGGGTGTACTGGGTGAGCTCACCGGAGAGCTCCACCCAGGCCAGCCCCTGCCCCTGCAGGCGCTGGAGCACGAAGCCCTCGCCGCCCCACAGGCCGCCCCGGAAGGACTGCTGGAGGGCGACGGTGGGGCTGACCCCGGGGGTGCCGCAGACCCAGCCGTGCCGGTGCACCAGCATGGTGCGCCCCGGCGCGATGTCCACCGGCACGATGTGCCCCGGCACCTTGGCCGCGAAGGCCACCAGGGCCGGGCCGCCGTGCGCCTGGTACTGCGTCAGGAAGATGCCACCGCCGCCGACCGCGCGCTTGAGCGTGTTCATCAGGCCGCCGCGCCCGCCACCGGCGTTGGTGGTCTGCGACATCTGCATGTTCGCCGACATCCACGACAGCTCGCCGTGGGCGGAGACCAGGCTCTCGCCCGCCTCCAGTTCGACCTCCAGCACCGGCATGGTGCTGCCCTTGACTACCGCCCGCATCCCGAGCCCCTCCCCCTGCCGGGCGGCGCTGCCGCCCGGCGTACCGCCGAAGGCGGTCCGACGCCACCTCGCCCCTGGACGCTACCGCCGCCGCCCGGGGCCGGCCAAGGCCGGGCGCACGGTTGGGACGGGACCGGGACCGGCCGGTGACACGCCACCGGCCGCCCGCCGCGGTGAGGGCGACCCGGCCGGGGGCGTACGCCGCTGCGACCGGTCGTGCGGCCGGCCCGTAGAGCGGCCCCGCGGCGTAACCACAAGATCCGCGCCCCCTTCCGGTTTCCGTTCGGCGCACGGTACTTCTGGAGGCGGGCGCCCGACCGCGGGTGCCCGCCGACGGGAGAGGTCGAGAGCATGGGGACGGAACAGCTGACGGAGGGCTGGCGGGTCGACGAGCGGTGCACCAACTGCGACGTCGCGCGGCAGTTGGCCCCGGGCCTGATCGGCGAGGCCGAGGGCCGCTCGGTGGTGCTGCGCCAGCCGCGCGACCAGGCCGAGCGGGAGGCCCTGCACAGCGCCGCGCACGCCTGCCCCACCCGGTCGATCCGCCCGCCCGAGGGGCGGCTGGACCCGGTCCTGGACCCGTTCCCGCTGGCGCTGGACGCGGGCGTGCGCTTGTGCGGCCACAACTCGCCGCGCACCGCCGGGGCCAACTCCTACCTGCTGGCCCGCCCCGACGGCAGCGCGATGATGGTGGACACGCCGCGGTGGAGCGCCGCGCTGACCGCCCGCTACCAGGCGCTCGGCCGCGTCACCGACGTGCTGCTCACCCACCGCGACCACGCCGCGCACGGCCGCCGCTACGCCGACGAGTTCGGCGCCCGGCTGTGGATCCACGAGGGCGACCTCGCCGCCGCGCCCGACGCCGACCAGGTGCTGCGCGGCACCGAGCCGACCGAGATCGCCACCGGGGTGACGGCCTTCCCGCTGCCGGGCCACACCGAGGGCAGCGTCCTCTACCTCGCGGACGAGCGGTACTGCTTCAGCGGCGACAGCTTCTACTGGTCCCGGACCACCGGGGACCTCGAAGTCGCCGACAGCGTCACCTGGTACTCCATCCGCGAACTGGCCGCCTCGCTGGCCCGCACCGCGCCCAGGCTGCGCTTCGAGTGGCTGCTGCCCGGCCACGGCGACCGGCGGCAGCTGCCCGCCGACAAGATGGCCGAGCGGCTGCGCAGCCTGGCCGAACGGACCGGGCAACTCCGGCCCAGGCCCATCGACTTCACCGGCGTGCGCTGGTAGCCGCCGGGGCGCACCGGGGGTCTTGGTGCCGCGCCGGGGCGCGTGTAGTGTCCGCCTCCAGTCGATCAGCGCCGCCAGGCCCTGTCTGAAGGAGGCACCACCCGGTGGACTACGCCGAGTACCGGACACACGACGCGGTGGGCCTGGCCGAGCTGGTGGCGGCGGGCGAGGTGTCGCCCACCGAGCTGCTCGACCTGGCGATCGCGCGGGCCGAGGCCGTCAACGGCCGGCTGAACGCCATCGTCACCCCGATGTACGAGCTCGCCCGGGCCCGCGCCGCGCAGCCGCCGACCGGGCCGTTCGCGGGTGTGCCGTTCCTGCTCAAGGACCTCCAGCAGGACTACGCCGGGCTGCCCACCGGCAGTGGCTGCCGGGCGCTGGCGCACCGGGTCGCCGCCGAGCACAGCACCGTGGTCAGCCGCTGGCTGGAGGCCGGCCTGGTGGTCTTCGGCAAGACCAACACCCCCGAGTTCGGCGCCAAGGGCGTCACCGAGCCGGAGGCCAACGGCCCCACCCGCAACCCCTGGGACCTCGGCCGCACCCCCGGCGGCTCCTCCGGCGGCTCGGCGGCCGCGGTCGCCGCGGGCGTCGTGCCGGTGGCGGGCGCCAGCGACGGCGGCGGCTCGATCCGGATACCCGCCGCCTGTTGCGGGCTCTTCGGCCTCAAGCCGGGCCGTGGCCTGGTCCCGGCCGGCCCGCTGTCCGCCGAACACCTGGACGGCGCGGCGACCAACGGGGTGATCTCGCGCAGCGTGCGCGACACCGCGGCGATGCTCGACGTCCTCACCGGCACGCCCGACCCCGGCGGCCCCTACCTCGCCGCCCGCCCGGAGCTGCCGTACGCCGAACTCGCCCGGCGCGAACCGGGACGGCTGCGGATCGGCTTCAGCACCCGCTCCCCGCTCGGCACCCCGGTGCACCCGCAGGCGGTGGCCGCCGTCGAGGACGCCGCCGCGCTGCTCGCCGGACTCGGCCACGAGGTCGAGCCCGCCGAGACCGGCATCGACGAACACCGCATGGCCCTGGACTTCCTGAGCATGTGGTGCGTCCAGACCGCCCACGCGGTGGCCGAGACCCGGCGCATCACCGGTGCCGGTCCGGAGGGCTTCGAGCTGGACACCCTCCTGCTGGCCGCCGCGGGCCGGGCACAGCGGGCCTGCGACCACCACGGCACCCGCCAGCGCTGGAACACCTACAACCGCGCGCTGGCCGCCTTCCACCAGCGCTACGACCTGCTGCTCACCCCGACGCTGGCCCGCCCGGCGGTGCGGATCGGCGAGCTGGACACCCCGCGCCCGGTCCGCGCGGTGGCCCGGGTCCTGCTGCGGCTGGGCCTGCTGGGCACCCT
Organism: Kitasatospora sp. NBC_01250; assembly: GCF_036226465.1. NCBI lineage: Bacteria > Bacillati > Actinomycetota > Actinomycetes > Kitasatosporales > Streptomycetaceae > Kitasatospora > Kitasatospora sp. NBC_01250. The sequence continues at coordinate 1,313,560 of NZ_CP108476.1, forward strand.
GTCGGGGACGAAGGCCTGGGAGCGCGCCGTCGTGGCCAACCTCTCGGCCACCCCGTACACCCAACTGGCCAACCTCACCGGCCGCCCCGCGATGAGCGTCCCCACCCACCGCACCCCGGACGGGCTGCCGCTGGGCGTGCAGTTCGTCGGCCCGCTGGGCGGCGAGGGCACCCTGCTCGCCCTCGCCGCCCAGCTGGAGACCGCCCGCCCTTGGGCCCAACTGGCGCCCCCGCTCTAGAACTTCGACCATCCCGCCCGGCCGAGGAGCGGCCGGGCGGTGGTCAGCGGGAACGGATCAGCACTGGCTGTAGCCGAAGTTGCCGCCCCAGTTGGTCAGGTTGTCGCCCGACATCCAGCCCGTGGTGTTGGTGCCCGCGATCCGCCCGTAGTACCAGACGTTGTCGTAGTCGTTGGTGGCGTAGCACCAGATCCACAGCTCGGTGCCCGAGCTCACCGAGGCCACGTTCCCGCAGCTCGCGTACGGGCCGACCTTGAGGTTGTAGGTGCCGGTCAGGTAGGCGTAGGTGCCGGGGTCGGTGTGGCTGGTCGACCAGCCGCTGCAGCTGATCGCGGGCTTCAGCACCGACGGCGCCGCCGCGCTCGCACCGGTGGCCCCGGCGAGGCCGGCCACGCCCCCGAAGAGCACCGCCGAGGTCAGGACCGCAGCGACCCTGCGTCCGATCTGCATCTGATTCTCCATCAGTTCGGCGTCCGTGATGGACGCTTGGAAGGACAGTGCGCCGTGCGCACGCCAACATGCCAGCAGCCCCGCCGTCCGGTCTTGGAGAAATCCGCTAACGGCTCTCCGGCCGAGCGGAGTTCGCCGGGCGGCCGCGCAGCAGTACGCTGGTGGCCCGGCCCGGCAGGCGGTCCACCGGACGCTCGGGCATGGCACGCAGCTGGCGCAGACCGGCCGGCGTGCAGCCCGTCATCGCCTTGAACTCCCGTGCGTAATGGGCCTGGTCGTAGAAGCCGCAGGCGACCGCGATCCGGGCCGGTGGGCAGCCGGCCTCCAGGAGGCGCAGCGAGTGTCGCAGTCGCAGCAACCGGGCGGCCCGCTTGGGCGAGAGGCCGATCTGCTCGCGGAAGCGCAGCTCCAGGTGGCGCTCGCTCCACCCCACCGCCGCTCCCAGACCGCCGACACACCCGTCACCTCCCGACCGGACCACCTGCCGCCAGGCGTGCACCACCTGCTCCGCGGCGGGCCGGCCGCACGCGACGCGCTCCAGCAGGAACGCGTCCACCAGGGCGAACCGGTCCGACCAGCGCGGCGTCCCGGCCAACCGCTCGGCCAGCAACGCCCCCTGCCACCCCAGCAGATCGCGCACCGGCACCGCGACGCCGTGCAGCTCGTGCAGGCCGACGCCGAGCACGGTGTAGGCCAGCCAGGGCTCCAGCAGCACCTCGATCCCGCACAGCCGCCCGTCGTGCTCGGCCACCGTCGGCTCGGTCTGCAGACCGGCGAAGAGCGAGTCGAGACGGGTCCAGCCGGCCTGCGGGTCGCCCGTCAGCGAGCGCCCGACCCGGCCGAGCCGCAGCGAACCGCCGAACTCGAGGAGCAGGGTGACCAGTCCGCTGGGCACCTCCAGCCGGCGCTGCGGCCGGTGCAGGGCGAGCCGGTAGCCGCGGTAGCCCGCCACGCCGGAGCCGGGGGCGCCCGCGGGCGCGGCCCGGACCAGCTCCCAGCTCCCCTCAGGGCCGGTGCCGACCCGCAGGTCGATGGTCCGCACTCCGCCCCGGCCTGCTGCGGCGTCGAACTCCAGCCGGTCGTACACCTGTTGTGCCATTCAGTCTCCCCCCGAACGACTCGACCCGGCCACCGTAACCCGCAGCGGGGCGCCGCGCAGCCGGTCGAGAACCGGCCAACTCCCCACCCGCCATGGGGCTCCGGCCGACCCGCCCGGCCGCAGAAGCGCCACGCCGGGGCGTTGCGGTCGGGAAAACGGCGGACCAACGGGCTGGCCTGAAATCGACGCCCCCTCTATGGATATGCCAATGGCATTGTCATAACGCAGGCGTCACTCAGTAGCCTTCCGTGTCAGAAGAGCGACGCGTCGTAGCGGACGTTCGGCCTCGCGCCGCCCTGCCCAACCGCTGTCACCATCCGAAGGAGCGTCAGGTGCCGGGGATCGACGACTGTTTGTCCGCGGCCCTGCGGATACCCGGCGCCCGCGGGGCAGGTCTGTTCGACTGGGGCAGCGGACTGGCGCTGGGCACGGCGGGCGCCAGCGCGGCCGAGGACCACGAGACCACCGCCACCGAGGCGACCGACCTGGTCAGGCTGGCCGCGGAGAGCCTGAGCTTCGCGGACCCGGGCGATCCGCGGCTGCCCCTGCAGGACCTGATCCTCACCAGCACCCGCAGCTACCACCTGTTCTGGCTGATCGGCACGGTCTTCGACAGCCGGCTGCTGCTGCACCTGTGGCTGGATCGCGACCAGGCCAACCTGGCCGGCGCGCGGCTGCGGCTGCAGGCCCTCGCGGAGGAGCTGGTGCTCGGGTGAACACCACCGCCGCCGTCCCCGTCCGCGGCGCCACCGGCATCGACGCCACCAGCACCGACAGCACCAACGTTGCCAGGGCCGACGTCGACGGCACCAACGTCGACGGCACCGCCTTCGACGAGGACGCGGCCGCCGTGGCGCGGCTGGCCGACCGGCGGGCCACCGGAGCGCTGCACACCGAGACCGGCACCCTCTTCCTCCACCAAGGCGCCGTGGTCCACGCGGAGAGCCCGCACTGCCTGGGCCTCGGCGAGCTGCTGATCGGCTGCGGACGGATCACCCCGGACGCCTGGCAGCGCCTGCTGGACCGGTTCGCCGGCGAGCACCGGATCGGGCGTCTGCTCGTCGCCCAAGGGGTGGTCACCACAGGCGAGTTGGAGGCCTGCTCGGTTGCCGCGCTGTACGACGCCGGCTACTTCGCGCTCGGCCCCGGCTCGCGTCACACCGGCTTCGAGCCCGGGGCGCGCCACTGGCTGGGTCCGGTGAACGCCGTGGCACCGCGGCTGCTGCACCGCGAGGTCGTCCGCCGCCGCCTGCTGCTCCAGCGGGTCTGGCCCTGGCCGCAGGTCGACTCGGCGCCGGTGGTGCGCACCGGCCGGACCCTGCCCGGCGCACTGCCGCCCGGCTGTCGGCGGCGCGAGATCCTGGAGCACGCCGACGGCCGCCGCACCCCGGCCGACCTGGCCCGTCTGCTGGGCCGCTCCAGCTACGCCACCGTGCTGGAGGTCCGCCGGCTCGCCGCGGCCGGCCTGATCGCCACACCCCCAGCCGTCACACCGCCGGCCCCCGCGCACCCGGCCGCCGTGCACCCGGCCGCCCTGCCGAGGGGCACCGCCACCTGCGCGGGCGACGCGCTGTCGCGCCCCGCACCGCCCCACCCCGACGAACGCCCGCAACCGCTCCCCCAACCGCTCCCGTGGCGCACCCGCGGCGCCTCCCGGTGCCGCGCGGCCGACGACCAGCTGTCCGCCCACGCCCCGGAGACCGCCCTGCTGCTCCGGATCCGAACCGCCCTGGAGGCTCGACTGTGACCCCCTCTCCACCCGCCGCCCCCCGCACCCGGTCATGAGGCGGGCACTGAAACCGCGCGGCGAACGGCGCCACTCGGCGGCCCTGGAGAACGCCCTGCTCGCCGAGCTGCGGGTGCTGCGCCAGCGGGTGCCGCACCTGGCCGGCGGCCTGGTCGCCAGCGTGGACGGCCTGCTGCTCGCCCACGACACGCACGGCACCGAGCCGGACAGCCTGGCCGCACTGACCGCCGCCACCCTCGGGGTGGCCCGGCGGCTGGCCGAGGCCACCGGCCAGGGCGACTTCCGCGAGTCGCTGGTCCGCGGCGAACACGGCTACGTGGCGACCTACGCGGCCGGCCCGGTCTGCGTCCTGACGCTGCTCTCCCACCCAGACGTGAGCGTCGGCCGCCTGCACCTGGAGGCGCGGCGCTCGGCGCAGCGGCTGGGCGAACTGCTCCAGAGCACCCCCTGACCACCCCCACCTTCGCTCCCCGCCTTCCCTGCACCACCGCACCACCCGACCCCACCACACCAGCAACCTTGGGAGAAACGACATGGCAGACGCCGACAGCTCGCTGCGCCAGGCGATGAGTACCGTGGAAGGCGCGATCGGCGCCGCCCTGGTGGACTACGGCAGCGGGATGGCGCTGGGCACCGTGGACGGCGGCGGCGGGCTGGACCTGACGGTCGCCGCCGCCGGCAACACGGACGTCGTGCGGGCCAAGCTGCGCACCATGGAGATGCTCGGGCTCAACGAGGGCATCGAGGACATCCTGATCACGCTCAGCAGCCAGTACCACCTGATCAGGCCGCTGACCAGCCGCAGCGGCAAGGGCCTCTTCCTCTACCTGGCGCTCGACAAGCGCCGGGCCAACCTCGCCATGGCACGCCACCAGCTGGCCAAGATCGAGGCCGACCTGGAGGTCTGACAGGCCCGCCCGCACCAGGGGATGGCGCGGACGGGCCTGTTGCCCCGTCCGCGCCATCCGTCATCCCCCGAACGGGGCAAACGCGCGGGTCAGCGGTTGCCCCGGCCGCACGGGCTGCATTCACTGATCGGAGTTCCGACTCCGAATCCCGGCCCAGGCCGGCCGCGCGAGGGTGGTGCAGGTGCTGTCAGCCCGCAGTCTGTTCCAGGAGATCCACAGCAACGACAAGGCGTTCCAGCTCTTCTGCTCGATCGCCGCCAAGGGCGAGGACCAGGGCGGCTGGGAGAACGGACGGATCGCTCTGCTGGTGGCGGACCAGGCACTCGCCCCGAAGATCGCCCGGCACGGCGCCGACGAGGAGAAGCACGGCCGCATCTTCAACGCGCTGCTGCACAAGCGCGGCCTGGGCGCCGTCCCGGTCCCCGACGAGACCGACTACACGATGCTCCTGGAACGCCAGGGCATCGGCCTGACCCACAACCGGCTGCGCCGGGACGAGCCGCTCACCGAGCGGGACGTGATCACCTACCTGGCGCACAGCCGGGTCACCGAGCAGCGCGCCGCCGAGCAGATGCAACTGCTGCGCAAGGTCTTCGGCGGCCATCCCGAGGTCGGTTGCGCCGTGCGGATGATCTCCGAGGACGAGGACAACCACCTCGCCTACTGTCACGAGGAGCTGCTGCGGCTGGCCGCGGCCGGCCACGGACGGCTGATCCTGCACACCCTCCAGCAGACGGCGCGCGCCGAGATCCGCACCTACCGCGACGTCAGCCTCGCGGTGATGGCGCACCTGGCCGCGATCCTGCACTGGCCGCGCGCCAAGTCCGCCGTGCTCGCCGGCGGCATCCACGCGGTCTACCGCTACGAACAGCTCGGCGGCTGGCGCCGGATGACCACCCTGCGGATGCCCGAGCGCCGCAACGCACTGGGCGGCCCGGCGACCAGCGCGCCGTAGGCGGACCCAGTCGGCGCGGCTCCCGCGCTCCCCCACTGCCCCTTCCCAGGCTCCGGGCGCTGTGATGGACTCGACCCGCACCGGCCCTGACCACCGATCAGTACCCGAGCGGCAGCAAGGAGCACGCATGGACACCACCGCGCCCCACGTCATCGTCGGCGCCGGCCTGGCGGGGGCCCGGGCCGCCGGGACCCTGCGCGAGGAGGGCTACCAGGGCCCGCTGGTCCTGGTCGGCGAGGAGAGCGAGATCCCCTACGAGCGGCCGCCGTTGTCGAAGGGCTACCTGCTGGGCAAGGACCCGCGGGACGCGGTCTTCGTGCACCCCGAGGAGTGGTACCGGGAGCAGCGGATCGAGCTGCGGCTGGGGACGGCCGTCACCGGTCTGGACCTCGCGGCGCACCGCCTCACCCTGGCCGGCGGCGACACGCTCGACTACGCGAAGCTGCTGCTCACCACCGGCGCCTCCGCCCGCCGCCTGCCGGTGCCGGGCGCCGACCTGGCGGGCGTGCACTACCTGCGCCGGCTGGCGGAGAGCGACGAACTGCGCACCCTCTTCCGCACGGCCAAGCAGATCGTGGTGATCGGCGCCGGCTGGATCGGCCTGGAGGTGACCGCCGCCGCCCGGGCCGCGGGCGTCGGCGTCACCGTGCTGGAGTCCCTGGAGCTGCCGCTGCTGCGCGTGCTGGGCCGCGAGGCCGCCGAGGTCTTCGCCGACCTGCACCGCGAGCACGGCGTCGACCTGCGGTTCAACGTGCAGGTGGCGGAACTCGTCGGCGACGGCGGGACGGTGACGGGCGTGCGGCTGGCGGACGGCTCGCTGGTGCCCGCCGAGGCCGTGGTGGTCGGCATCGGCATCGCCCCGAACACCGCCCTGGCCGAGGCGGCCGGCCTGACCGTCAGCAACGGCATCGCCACCGACCAGAGCCTGCGCACCTCGGACCCCGACGTCTTCGCGGCCGGCGACGTCGCCGACGCCCACCACCCGTTCTACGACCGCCGGATCCGCCTGGAGCACTGGGCCAACGCGATGCACCAACCGCGCGCCGCCGCCCGGGCCATGCTCGGCCAGGACGTCTCCTTCGACCGAATTCCGTACTTCTACACGGATCAGTACGACCTCGGCATGGAGTACACCGGCTACGTCGAGCCCGGCGGCTACGACCGGGTGGTCTTCCGCGGCGATGTCGCGGGCCGCGAGTTCATCGCCTTCTGGCTGGCGGGCGAGCGGGTGCTGGCCGGGATGAACGTCAACGTCTGGGACGTCACCGACCCGATCCGCGAACTGGTCCGCTCCCGCCGCCCCGTCGACGCGACCGCCCTCGCCGACCCGGACGTCCCGCTCACCGAGCTCTGAGCCCTAGAGGCCGTGTCTCACAATTCCCGCCAGGCGCGCGACGCGAATTGTGAGACACGGCCTAGAACGCGGCCGGTGCCTGCGCGGGCTCGCGCAGGCGCACGGCCGTCTCCTCCAGGCCCGCGGTGTGCGAGCCCTTGAGCAGCACCAGGTCGCCGGGGCGCAGCGAGGCGAGCAGCAGGTCGAGCGCCGCATCGCGGTCGGGGACCAGGGTGCTGGACACGCCCTGGGCCCGCGCCTGGGCGTGGGTCAGCGCGGCCTCGTCGGTGCCGACCGCGATCAGCTCGGTGACGCCGGTGGCCGCCACCTGGCGGCCCAGCTCGGTGTGGTGGGCCGCCGAGTCCTCGCCCAGCTCGCGCATCTCACCCAGGACGGCGACCACCCGGCGGCGCCCGTCGGCCATCGCGGCCACCGCGCGCAGTGCCGCCCCCATCGAGTCGGGGTTGGCGTTGAACGCGTCGTTGACCACCGTGACGCCGTCCGGGCGCTCGCTGACCTCCATTCGTCCTGGCGTCAACTGCCGTGCCGCACAGAGTGCTTCGGCGACCTGGTCGAGTCCGGCGCCGAGGCCGAGCGCGACGGCGGCGGCTGCGGTGGCGTTGGCCACGTGGTGCAGCCCGTACATGCCCAACTCGACCCGGGCGGCGGCGCCGTGGTGGGTCAGCGTGAAGGAGGGCCGGCCGGCCCGGTCCAGGATCACCTCGACGGCCCGTACGTCGCCCTGGGTCTGACCGAACGTCAGGACAGGGGCCGCGGAGCACGAGGCCATCGACATCACGTACGGATCGTCGGCGTTGAGCACCGCCAGGCCGTCGGCCGGCAGCGCCTGGATCAACTCGCTCTTCGCCGCGGTGATCGCCTCCTTGCTGCCGCCGAACTCGCCGATGTGGGCGGTGCCGACGTTGGTCACCAGGCCCACGTTCGGCGCCAGGATCCCGGTCAGGTAGGCGATGTGCCCGGCCCGGCTGGCCCCCATCTCGGCCACCAGGTAGCGGGTGCCCGGCTCCGCGCCGAGCACGGTCAGCGGCAGGCCGATCTCGTTGTTGAACGACCGCGGGGTGGCCACCGTGGTGTCCATGGTCTCCAGCACCTGGGCGAGCAGGTCCTTGGTGCTGGTCTTGCCGGCCGAGCCGGTCAGCGCGACCACCGTCGGGGCCTCCAGCCGTGCGAAGACCCCCTGGGCCAGCGCGGCCAGCGCGGCGACCACGTCGGGGACCACCACGGCCGGCACCCCCACCGGCCGGGCGGCCAGCACGCCCACCGCTCCGGCGGCGACGGCCGCGCGCGCGAAGCGGTGACCGTCGGTGTGCGCGCCGGGGAGCGCGACGAAGAGCGATCCGTGCTCGGCCAGCCGGGAGTTGATCACCGCCGGGCGGTCGACCAGCGCGTCCGGGTCGGGTGCGTCGTACAGCACACCGCCCACGGTCTCGGCGATCTCGTGCAGCGTCATGGGGACCACGGGCGGCTCCGCTCCGTCAGCAGGACACGACCCGGCCAGTGGGCCCTGGCCGGGGCATCGGGGTGGGGGGACTAAGCAGTAGAGGCTAGCCGCCGGCACCGGCCCAGCCGTTCCGACGCGCCTTGGCGTCCGCCGGATGGCTTGCGCCGCGCACGCCACGCCTGCCGGCTGCCCGGGCCCGGCCGGTCGTGCCCGCACCATGAGGGCGGCCGGCCGCCCCACGGCCCGGCGACCGGGTGGACAGCCCCCGACCGAGCACGAGGAGATGCGCGATGGCCGAGCAGCCGGCACCCGTCAGCGTGGTGATCGCCGCGTACAACGCGGAGCGGACCCTGGGCCCGGCGCTGGCCTCCGTACTGGCGCAGCTCCCCCCGCCGGCCCAGGTCGTCGTCGTCGACGACGGCTCGACGGACGGCACGGCCGCGGTGGCCGCGGCCTTTGCCGGGGTCGAGCTGATCACGCAGCAGAACCAGGGGCCCTCGGCGGCCCGCAACACCGGGATCCGCGCGGCCGGCCAGCCCTGGGTGGCCTTCCTCGACGCGGACGACCTCTGGCTGCCCGGCAAGCTGGCCCGGCAGCTCGCCATCGCCGGACGGCGCCCCGAGGCCGTGCTGCTGGCCGGCGACTGGGTCCGCACGGCGTCGACGCCGCAGCGTCCGGACGGCAACGCCATGGCGCCGGAGACCGAGACCCTGCTGGGCTACGGGGACCTGCTGGTGCTCAACCGGTTCCAGACCTCCACCGTCCTGGTGCGCACCGAGGTGCTGACCGCGTGCGGCGGCTTCGACCCGGCGCTCGACGGCGCCGAGGACTGGGACCTGTGGCTGCGCTGCGCCAAGCTGGGCCCGGCCGTCAAGCTGGACGTCCCGCTGGTGGTCTACCGCGACGAGCCGACCGGCTACAGCAAGGACCTGCCCCGGCTGTACCGGCGGATGCTGACGATGCTGCAGCGCGAACGGCACGGGACCACACTGACCGCCGTCGGCTTCGCCCGGGTGCTGACCTGGCACCACCTGCGCTTCGCGCTGGCCTTCCTGCTGGCCGGTCAGCCGCACCACACCCGGGGAGTGCTGCGCGAGGTACGGCTGGCGGGCCTGGCCCGGCACGTGCCCGGCGCGGCCGTGGGCTACCTGCTCCCCTTCCTGGGCGGCCGGGTGCGGCGCCGGCTGCGCCGGGGCTGAGCCGCGGACCCGCGGCCGGCGGCCGGTCGCCCACCCAGCGATCGCTCACCCAGCAGGCGCTCGCGCAGCAGTCGCTCACCCGGCAGTCGCTCGCCCAGCAGTCGGTCACGCAGCGAGAAGCCGGCCGGCGCCAGCGCCGCCAGTCCCAGGCTCACCGGCAGCGCGCTGGCCACCACGGTCAGGCCGACCAGCAGCGGCAGCACCGCCCGTACACCGGCCACCGGCGTCATCGCATGGACCGTCAGCCAGGCGAGCAGCGCGGCCGGCAGGCTGGTGGCCAGCGCCCTGGCCAGCGCCGGCAGCACCGTCGGCTCCTCGGGCAGCACGCCGATCCGCCGGCGCAGCACCACGGCGGCGGCGACGGCGGCGACCGCGTAACCCACCGAGACCGCCACCGCCACGCCCTGCACCCCCGCCGAGCGGTAGAGCAGCAGCGCCAGCAGCACGGTCAGCCCGTTGTTCAGCACGTAGAGCGCGAACGCCGAACGCAGGTCCTGGATCGCCTGGAAGACCCGGATGAAGTACAGGTAGGCGGAGAAGCCGGGCAGCCCGAGCGCCAGCACGGTCAGCACCTGCCCGGTCAGCGCCGCACCCGCCGCGCTGGTCGCGCCGTGTCCGAGCAGCAGGCGCACGATCGGGTCCGCCAGCGCGGCCAGCACCGCGGCGATCGGCACCATCAGCAGGACCAGCAGCCGCAGCCCGCCGGTCACCGCCGTGCGCAGCTCGCGCACCCGCCCGGCCGCCCAGTCGCTGGCCCAACCCGGCTGCCGCGCGCCGGTGATGGAGACCGCCACCACGCCGAACGGCACCTGGAAGAAGCTGTAGGCGTAGGTGTAGGCGCTCACTCCGCCGGGCCGGCTGTTGGCGAACAGCAGCACCGCGAAGAGTGCGGCCTGGTTGGCGGCGACCATGGCGAAGGTCCAGCCGGAGAGCCCGGCCACCCGCCGCACCGCCGGCTCGCGCGGGGCCCAGTGCCAGCGCAGCCGGGCACCGCTGCGGCGCAGCCCGAGGAGCACGATCAGCGTCTGCGCGGCGACACCGGCGGTGGTGCCGAGTCCGAGGACCAGCAGCAGCGTCGGGTCGGCCAGCGCCCGGCCGGTCGAGCTGTGCCGCAGGGTGTCGGAGAGGAGCAGCAGCACGCCGATGAGCACCAGGTTGTTGGCGATCGGGGCGAAGGCGGCCAGCGCGAACCGGCGCAGGCTGTTCAGCACCGCCGTGGCCAGCGCGATCACCCCGTAGAGCAGCACCTGCGGGGCGAACAGCCGCAGCAGCCGCACCGCCACCGCGTGTTCCGTCCCGGCCGTGCCGCTCGGGGCCGCCAGCGTGTAGCCGCGCATCAGCGGCCCTGCACCGACCGCGACCAGGCCGGTGATCAGGACCAGCACGACCAGACAGAGCGTCACCACGGCGGACACGCCGCGCCAGCCGTCCTGCTCGTCCTGCGCCTCGCCGCCGGGCCGCAGGCGCGCGACGAAGACCGGGACCACGGTGGCCGACAGCACGCCGCCGAGCACCAGGTCGTAGATCATGTTCGGCGTGGTGTTGGCCAGGTTGTAGGCGTCGGCGAGCGGGGTGACGCCGAGCGCGTAGGAGAGCGCGAAGACCCGGCCGAGGCCGGTCAGCCGGGACAGCGCGGTGCCGGCGGCCATCGCCAGTTCGGGGCGCGGCCGGCGGGCACGGCGCTGCTCGGGGGCGAGCACGGGGGCGCTCACGGGGGCGGCACCGCACGCGGCGAGACCTCGTCGGCCGGATCGGTGAAGCCGAGCCGCGCCTCCTCGACCGTGCCGTGCGTCAGATCGCCGACCGTCACGCCGTGCCCGCGGCGCTCCGCGCGGCGCCGCCGCCGGACGGCCGACCGCCGGGCCGGGGGCCAGCCACGGGCCGCCAGCGCCGCGCGGGCGTGCTCCCGGTCGTCGAAGGGCAGTTCGCGGCCCGCCACCTGCTGGGTGGTCTCGTGACCGCGGCCGACCACCAGCACCGCGTCACCGGGTTCGGCCCGGGCGACGGCCAGCCGGATCGCGGCGGCCCGGTCGGGTTCCAGCACCACCCGGTGGTCCGGCCGGTCCAGCACGCCGATGAGCATCTGCTCGACGATCACCCGCGGATCCTCGTCGCCGGGGCTGTCGCTGGTGAGGATGGCCGTGTCGGCGCCGGCGGCGACCCGGCCGGTCTCCGGGCGCTTGTACCGGTCGCGCCCGCCGCGGCAGCCGACCACCAGGTGCACCCGGCCGCCGGGGCCCACCAGGTCGCGGCAGGTGGCCAGCTGGCCCGCCAGCGCACCGGGGGTGTGCGCGTAGTCGACCACGACCAGGAACGGCTGCCCGGCGTCGACGAGTTCGGAGCGGCCGGGGATCGGCGCGCAGCCGGCCATGCCCGCCGCGGCCTCGTCGGCCGGCACCCGCATCGCGCGCGCCGTCAGGTAGGCGGCGGCGAGGTTGGTGCTGTTGCAGGAGCCCAGCACGGGGGCGGAGAGCTCGACCAGGCCGTCCGCGCAGTCCAGTCGGATCCGGGTGCCGTGCCGGTCGCAGCAGGTCTCGGTGATCCGCGCCTCGGCCCCTTCGCTGTGGCCGAAGGTGAGCACCGGCACCGGTGCCTGGGCGGCCAGTCGCCGGCCCCACTCGTCGTCCACGCAGACCAGTGCCTGCCGGCAGCGGCCGGGGACGAAGAGCAGCGACTTGGTGTAGTAGTACTGCTCCATCGTGCCGTGGTAGTCCAGGTGTTCGGCCGACAGGTTGGTGAAGACGCCCACGTCGAAGGCGATCCCGGCCACCCGGTGCTGGTCCAGGGCGTGCGAGGAGACCTCCATCGCGGCGGCCCGCACCCGCTCGGCGCGCATCCGGGCGAAGACCCGCTGCAGGTCCGGCGCCTCCAGGGTGGTCAGGGCCGAGGCCCAGCGGTGCTCGCCGATCCGGGTCTCCACCGTGCCGAGCTGCCCGGCCCGCCAGCCCGCGGCGACGAAGGCCGCGTGCAGCAGGTAGCTGGTGGTGGTCTTGCCGTTGGTGCCGGTCACTCCGGCTATCGACAGCCGTTCGGCCGGACACCCGTGCAGGGCCGCGGCTATCGGGCCGATCGCCCAGCGCACGTTCGGCACCCGCAGCTGCGGCACGTCGAGTTCGAGGAAGCGCTGCACCAGCAGGGCCCGGGCACCGGCCGCGACGGCGGCGGCCGCGTGGTGGTGGCCATCCGTCCGGGTGCCGGTCAGCGCGCAGAACAGCCAGCCGGGGCGGACCTGGCGGCTGTCGTGGGTGCAGTCGACCACGGCGGCGTCACCGCCGCGCAGCTCGGCGCCGGGCCAGGTGGTGGCGAGCTGGGAGAGCAGCACCGACGCGCCGGGGGCCGCGCCCTCCGCCGGCCACCCGGCCAGGTCGGGCGCGAGCGGCCCCGGACGCGCGGGGCGCGGCCCCAGCGCTCTGCGGTAGCCAGTCATGCTCGTCCCTCCAACACGCGCGGCGGCTGCCGGCCCCGGGCGGGGCCGGGCGGGTCGCCCGGCCGGGTCTCCGGCGCTCCTTGACGACGCTAGGCGAGGTGATCGTCACGTGCAGCTCGGCGGCGACCACCGTGCGTGAGGGAGGGTGTCCCGGTACGGCGGGACGATCGGCGACAGGTCCGTCAGTGGTCGTCCCAGTGGCCCTCGTGGGCGGCGTGGCGGTGTCCGTCGTGCACATAGTCCACGTGGTCGCCGTGCGGCACGGCGACATGGCCGCAGTCCGTGCCGTGCTGGTGGCCCTCGTGCCCCGGGTGCACCTCGTGTCCGCCGGTGGCGCACTCGTCCACATGGCCCTCGTGGACCCGGTGCAGGTGCCGGTCGTGGGCGTAGTCGACGTGGTCGCCGTGCGGGATCGCGACGTGGCCGCAGCCCTCGCCGTGCTGGTGCGGGTGGTCGGTGTGGGGCTCGTGCTGCGTGGCGGCGGTCATCCGGGGACGTCCTCTCGGGGGTGCGGAACAGCGGCGGTGACAAAAGGCCCGCTGCCGCCCGAAGATAGCGATATCCGCACAGAACGGGCGAGCCCGACACGGCCACCGGCACCCCGCGCTCTGCTGCCGGTTCCGGTTCCGGTTCCGGTTCCGGTTCCGGTTCCGGTTCCGGCAGCAGCCGATCGCCGTCCGGCGCCGAGCCGACGGTCAGAGCGAACCCAGCACCTCCACCAGCCGGTCGATCTCGGCCGGCGTGTTGTGGACGTGCAGGCTGACCCGCACCGAGCCCTCCCGCTCGTCCCGGCCCGCCTGGCAGAGGCTGTCGGAGCGGACCAGGAAGCCGTGCGCGGCCAGCACGAACCCGAGGTCGTCGGACTTGATGCCCTGGTGCCGGAAGGTCACGATCCCCTGCCGCCGCTGGACGGTCGAATCCGCGGCCAGACTCAGCTGGCAGCCGAGCACCTCGTAGTCGGCCAGCCGGCGCAGTCCCTCGGTGAGGCGGGCGGCCAGTGCCACCGTCCAGCGCTCGATCCGGGCCTCACCGGCGGCGGCCAGCCAGTCCAGCGCCGCGGTCAGCGCGACGGCGCCGACGGTGTTCGGGGTGCCGGACCAGCCGCCGGGCTCGAAGCGCGGGCCACGGGTGTTGCGGGCCCACACCGCGCCGCTGCCCGGCAGCGCCATCGCCTTGTGGCCGGAGAAGACCACGAAGTCGACGTCGAGCGTGCCGACGTCCAGCGGCAGGTGGCCGACCGACTGGGCGGCGTCCAGGCAGATCGGCACCCGGGGGCCGACCGCCTCGCGGATCCGGTGCACGTTCAGGTTGCCGCCGTAGACGTGGTGGACGTGCGTGGCGGCGACGAACGCGGTGCGCTCGCCCACCAGTTCGGCGAGCGCGGCGGTGTCGTAGTCCTGCGAGGAGGCCTGGTAGGGCAGCGGGCGGACGGCGATCCGCACGCCCCGGGCGGCGAGCAGCCGCTCGGCCTCCAGCCACGGCAGCAGGTTCGCCTGGTGGTCGGCGAACGGGACGACGATCTCGTCGCCGTCGGTCAACAGGGTGGTGAGCCAGTCGCGGGCGACCGTGCGCAGGCCCTCGGTGGTGCCGCTGACGAAGTGGACGGCCGAGGGCCCGTCCGGGTCGTGGTCGCCGAGGAACCCGGCGACCCGCTGCCGGGCCTGGGCCAGCAGTGCGGTGGTCCGGTTGGCCCAGGGGTAACTGCCGCGTCCCGCATTGGCGTTCTCAGTGGTCAGATAGGTCTGCACGGCCGTGAGGACGGCCTGCGGCTTCTGCGCGGTGGCCGCGCTGTCCAGGTAGGCGAGCCCCGGGTTGGCCACGATGATCGGGAACTGCTCGCGCAGCTCCCGCTGCCACTCCGCCAGACTCGCCAACTCCTCGTCGCTGGTCGTCACTTCGCGGCGCCTCAGTCCCGCACCAGCGGGGCGCCGGCATCCCGCCAGCCGACGATGCCGCCGGTCAGGCTGCGTGCGTCCCGGTGGCCCATCCGGGTCAGCAGGGCGGCGTAGCCGAGCGACTTCTCGCCCACCGGGCAGGCCAGCAGTACCGGCTGACGGGTGCTGAACGGCAGGCCGCCGTGCAGGAGTTCGTCGAACAGCTGATCCACGATGTTGATCGAGCCCTCGATGTGCAGCGCGGCGTAGGCGGAGGGGCCGCGCAGGTCGATCACCAGCGGGTGCTCGGCGGCGATCCACTTGCGGGCCGCCTCCAGGTCGACGGCTGGGGCGGCGGCGAGTTCGGCGGGGGTGAGCGAGGCGAGGGAGTTGCGGCGCGGCGGCTGGCCGAGCAGTTCGGGGCGGCGGCGGCGGATGTAGCTCAGGTAGCTCTCCACCCGGTCGCAGACGATGAAGACGGCAGTCTGCCGCGGCACCGGTGCACCGTCCGGGTCACCGGTCCGCGCGGCCTGTGCCTGCTGTTCGTCCTCCAGGCGGCGCAGGTGGCGGACCGCGCCGAAGTAGGCCGCTCCGCCGGTGGGACCGGCCAGCAGGCCGCAGCGGCGGATCAGGGTGACCATGCCGTCGATCGCCTGGTCGGCCGTCACCGACTCGATGGCGTCATAGGTGGCGGGGTCGAAGAGGCCGACCTCGTGCACCTCGTCGATGGTGCGGATGCCGGGGATGAAGTCCGACTTGTGGGCGACCAGGCCGAGCACACCGAGGCCGGGGTTGCCCGCGCGCAGTGCGGCGGCGACGCCGGTGGAGGAGCCGGCGGTGCCGACGCAGGCGATGAAGTGGTCCGGCGCCCGCCCGTCCAGGTCGCGCAGGATCTCCGGACCGGTGCCGGTCAGGTGCGCCTCGGTGTTCAGGGCGCTGTAGTACTGGTCGGTGTGCAGGTAGCCGCCGCCCGCCTCGGTGAGCATCCGGTGCATCCGGGTGAGCGGGTCGTCGGTGTCGGTGGGGTCCAGGCACTCCGCCTGGCCCGGCAGTTCCTCGATCTCCGCGCCGAGCAGCAGGAGCAGTTCCTTGATCTCCGGGACCTTCATCCGGTTGGTCACGCTCTTGAACCGCAGTCCGTGCAGGCCGGCGATCAGCGCCAGCGCCTTGGCGGTGTTGCCGCTGGACAACTCCACGATGGTGTCGCCGCGTTCGACCGCCTCCGGGAGGGCGGCGCGGGTCATCCGCCAGGCCGCGCGGTCCTTCACCGAGCCGAACGGGTTGAGCATCTCCAACTTGGCGTAGAGGTCGATGGTGCGCAGTCCGTGCACCGCCGGGCTGATCCTGACCAGTGGGGTTTCGCCGATCGCCTCGGTGATGCTCTCGTACCTCAACTGTTCTCCCTTGTCCCATAGATGGGCCAGTACTCGTCGTCCAGCCGCCAGCGCCAGCGGCCGTCCGCCCGGTAGAGCGCGGCGGTGCGGGCGAGCGGTTGGCCCATCGCGTGGTGGGCGGTGAAGTCCATGCAGTAACCGGCCGTGTTGGCGAAGGCCAGCAGGTCGCCGGGCTGGGGCAGGCCGGGCAGGAAGACCAGCCGACGGGTGATCAGATCGCTCTCCAGGCAAAGGTTTCCGGCCAGGTAGACGCCCACCGGGCCGTCCCCGTCCGCAACCGGCCCGCCGCCCCGGGGGATCAGCAGCGGGTCCACCAGGACTCCGTGCTGCTCGAGGCCGATGTCGCCGGCATTCGCCGCCAGGCGCACCAGCGGCTCGCCGGCCGCGCTCCGGCGGACCTCGACGACCCGTGCCAGCACCGCGCCGCACTGGTCGACCAGCGCGCGACCGGGTTCGACGACCAGGTCGTAGAGGCTCTCCAGCAGCAGGGTGGCCAGCGGACGCCCCAGCTCGGGGGCCGGCAGGTTCAGCAGTTCGTCCAGGTAGCCCCCGGCGGCGAGCGACCGGTGGGCGGGGTAGAGGCCGAGCGTGCCGCGCACGGTGCCGGACTCGGCGCGCAGCCCGTAGCCGTGGCCCTGCCAGGTCAGCGGTGGCCTGCGGCCCAGCACGGCGTTGGTCAGCTCGGTGCCGTAGCGCTCCCACTGGGCCTGGTCGGCCAGGTAGTTGACCCCGTAGCCGCCGCCCACGTCGACCGCGCGCGGGCTCAGGCCGCGCCGGCGGCAGGCGTCCAGCGCGCCGATGCAGGCCTCCAGGGCGATCGCCTTCTCCGGCAGGCCCACGGTGTCCAGGTGGTAGGCGGCGCCGGTGAGTTCGACCACGTCCTGGTGCCGCTCCACCGCGTCCAGCAGCTCGTCCAGCTCGGCCAGGTCGGTGCCGAACCGGCTCGGCCGGCTGAGCAGCGTCACGCCCGGGCCGTGGAAGCCCGACAGCCGCAGCAGCACCGGAACCCGGGGCAGCCCGTGTTTGCGCACCAGTGCGGCCAGTTCCTCCAGTTCGGCGCGCGAGTCGAGGTTGACGGTGACGCCCAGCCGGGCGGCCAGCCAGAGGAACTCCGGGTCCTTGGGGCCGGTGGCCATGATCCGCGCCGGGGTGAAACCGGCGCCCAGCGCGTGCTGCAGCTCAGCCACCGAGGCGACGTCCATCCCCACCTCCAGCGCGGCGAGTTGGCGGGCCAGCGCACTGGACCGGTTGGCCTTGTGCGCGAAGAAGATCTCCCCGGCGAGGTGGTGGCTGCGGTAGACGGCGCGGAACCCCTCGACGTTCTCGGCGAGTTGTTCGGGCAGCACCAGGTTGAGCGGTGAGCCCAGGGCATCGGTCAGTGAGTGCAGCAGTTCGGTCGCTGCCAGGACCGAGGCGAGCGGCGGCGCGAGTCTGGGCGTCAGACAGAGCGGTTCGCGCTCCGGCGCCGGCCGGTCGGGCGGTTGCCCCGCTGGCGGCGGCCGGTGCGGCGGTGGTGGTTGCATGGCGGTGTCCCCTCCCCCTCCGTCCGCAACGGTAACCGCTCCGCTCACCCGAAGAACAGGGCGCGGACACGCTCCGGTGGTCAGTGGCTACGCCCGGTCCACTGCGGCTCGACCCGCTCCCAGTCGGCCTCCCAGGCCGCCTCGCCGCGCCGCTCCAGGGCCCGCTGCCGCAGGCCGTAGCCGATCCAGGCCGCACCGTCGACCACGGCCAGCGCGCCCAGCCCGTACAGTGCGGCGGCTGCGGCCAACTCTCCGTAGGGCTCCGGCGGTGTGCTGGGGATCCCGCTGTCGCCGACCCAGAGCAGCAGGTGACTGCCGGCCGGGGTGTCGCCCGGCACCCCGATCACGCCGGTGTGCGTATCGCCGCCCGGATAGGCCCAGCTGGCCTGGGCCTGCGCCGCCCACGGGGAGCCGGTCGGGCTCGCGGTCGAGGCCGCCAGGGTGGTCGCGGTGACCTCGTGGCGGTGCAGCGCCGACTGCTGGGCGTGCGCCCGGGCGCCGCCCAGCAGGACCGCGAAGACCACCGCGCCGACCGCGAGGGAGAGTGCCACCGCCGCCACCAGCGCGATCAGCAGGCGGCTGCGGGAGCGGTCGACCGGGCGGCAGAGCGGGTTGTGCTCCCGTCCGACGGCCCGCCGAAGGTGGCAGCTCACGGGCACATGGCCGACCGCGGACCGATGCGAGAGGGATGCGGCTGACATGGCACGCCTCCTCGGTACTCGACGGGCGGCCGCCGGACGCCACCGACAGGCCTCTGGTACCAGTCTGCGCCCAGCGGCGGGCGGCGGCTGCGTCGAGTTTCGCCGCCGCCCGCGCCGGGCCCCTCAGGGAGCCGTCAGACGCACCCGCGTGGTCCGCCCGTCACGCACGGTCACCGTGCGCCAGCGCCCGCACCAGCTTGGCGCCGTCCACCGTGCCCACGCCGGTGGCCTGGTCGTAGCCCGGTCCGGCGGTGTAGCCGTCCGCGCCGGTCGACCCGCTGGTGACGTCCACCAGGCCGGCCGAGTGGTGGGCGTAGAGCCGGTAGAGGTCGTTGTCGATCTGGCCGAGCCGGTGGCCGGCGGCCTGGTCGGCCAGCGCCACCACGGCGGCGAACAGCGGCGAGGACTCGCTGGTGCCCGCGCCGTCCGCCGTCCAGCCGGTGTTGGCCGGGTCGAAGCTGGAGTAGAGCCAGAGCGCGCCGTTGGGCGAGCCGGCCATGCTGACGTCCGGGGTGCCGCGGTGGTCGCCGACCACCGAGCGCACCGGGTCCTGGTAGCGGGGGCGGGCGAAGACCTTGGACTGCTCGCCGCCGCTGCCCGACCAGGCGATGTCCGGGGTGGTGCGGGTGCCCTGGTCGTTCAGCGCCAGCTCGGTGCCGCCGACGGCGGTGACCAGCGGGTCACCGGCCGGCCAGGCCGCGTCCAGCTTCTTCGAGTCGCCGCCGCCGTCGCCGGAGCTGGCGGTCAGCGTGACGCCGTGCTTGGCCGCGTTGACGAAGGCGTAACGCAGCGTGGTCAGGCTGGTGTAGTCGCCCTGGTCGAAGCCGGGGAACTGGCCCTCGCTGGTGGCCCAGCTCATCGAGACCACGTCGGCGTCGTCGCTGTTGACCAGGTGGTTGATGCCGCTCATCAGCTCCGGCACGCCCACCGGGCCCTCGGTCTCGGCGACCCCGGTCTCCAGCAGCACGATCTTCGCCCCGGGCGCCAGGGAGTGGGCGGCCTCCACGTCCAGGGTGGTCTCGCCGGCCCAGCCGTCCATGTCGGCGTTCTTCGGGTCGAACGGCGGCACCTGCCCCCACTTCACCACCTCGACCTGGGTGCTGGGGATACCCCAGTGCGCCGAGTAGACGTCCAGGTCGTGCTGGATCGTCGGCGAGCCGAAGGAATCGGCGATCACGATCGTCCGGCCCGCGCCGGTGATCCCCTGCTGGTAGAGGGGGTCGAGGTCGTACGCGGTGCGGTACTGCAACGGCGAGTAGCAGGCGCGGTGCAGCTGGGTGACGCAGTCGCTGGTGGCCAGCGGCGCCGCGAGCACCGGGTCGTCGGCGCTGCCCGCGTTCCGCAGCAGGTGCACGGCCGGCAGCGGCGCGGCGGCGGACTGGGCCACGGTCGGCAGCGCGGCGAGCGCGAAGGCTCCCGCCGCCGCGGTGGCGGCGAGTCGCAGACGAGCGGACATGGGCACGGCGGATCCCCTCTCGGAATTTGAGGTGTCCAGGCCATCGCAGGATGCGCTCCTTGTCAATGGTGTGTCAGTTGACGTTCGTGTTAAGGACGGTGCGAAAGGGCGGTGCGGGTGGTCGGGCAGCGCGGTCCCGGACACAACGGGAGCCGGCCGCCACGATCTCACCATCGCGACGGCCGGCTCCGTTTCCCCGTTGCTCCCCCGTTGCGGGTCGCTCCCCCGTTGTGGCTTCCCCCGTTCACCCGGTTCCCGTCCCCCGGAACCCGCCCGGCCCGCCGCTCTCCCGCGCGGCGGGCCGCCGGTCCCCAGGGGTGGCTGCCCGGCCCCCGGCCATCAGGCCACCAGCAGTCAGCCCACCGACGGCGGGGCCCACCAGGTGGCACGCAGCGCGATGCAGCGGAACCCGGGGCCGACCGCCACCAGGACGCCCTGCTCACCGTGGGCCGGCGGCGCCGTGTGGGTGCGCTCCAGCACCGCGAGCACCGAGGGCCCGCCGAGGTTGCCGTGCTCGTCGAGGCAGGCGCGGGCGTGCCGCAGCAGCTCGGGATCGATCCCCAGGCCGTGCGCGAGCTGCTTGAGGATCTTCGGACCACCGGGGTGACAGACCACGAAGTCGAGCCGCCCGCCCTCGGCCGCCAGGTGCTCGCGCAGCGCGGGCAGCACCTCGGGCACCGAGTTCAGCGCGCTGTGGTCCGAGTCGAAGTGGTGGCCGACCGCGTCCAGCCGGGCCCGGTAGCGCGCGGCGGTGGCCGGCAGCAGGTGCTCCCAGCTGCCGTCGATCCGCAGGCCGGGGCCGAGCGGCCGGTCGGTGACCAGCGCGGCGACCGCGCCGTCGCCCCAGAGCGCCTTGTAGATCAGGTGGTCGATGCTGCTGTCCTCATGGTGGTACACCGCGAGGCTGAGGATCTCGGCAGCCACCACCACCACCGTCGCGCCCGGGTGGGCGGCCAGGTACTCGCGGGCGGCGAGCAGCGCGTACGCGCCGCCGGCGCAGCCCAGTTCGGTGGCCGGTCGGCAGGCGGCGTCGGGCCGCAGTCCCAGTGCGTTGTGCAGCGCGACATCGAGGCCGGGCAGCAGGAAGCCCGTGGCGTGCCCGGTGATCAGGCAGTCGATGTCGGCCGGCCGCAGGCCCGCGGCGTCGATCGCGGCCCGGGCGGCGTCCAGGCCGATCGCCACCAGGTCGGTGACCACGGCCTGGTTGCGCTCCTCGATGCCCCACTCGCCGAGGACGGCCGGCAGGGGGCGGCTGTAGTGGCGGTTCGCGGGCAGCTGGGCCAGGTGCTCGGGCAGCCGGGGCGGGAGCTGCGCGGCGTGCCTGGTGATGATGTCGTCGGTGATCAGCTGGCGTGGTACCTGGTGGGGCGGGAGCACCACGGCCGGCCGGCTGACATATACGGGTCCCATTGACTTCCTTCGACTGTCGAGTGCCTGCGCCCCCCGGGACCGCGGCATCGGGGAGTACGCCGGGCACGGGGACAGGATCGATGGCATCAGATCACAGGCCGTCAGAGCGACGGCAGCGCACCGTCACCGGGGTCCGTCGGCTCCGGGCGAGCGGCTGGTGAACGCCCGCGCCGACCCGGGACCTCCCTGGCAGAACTCCCGACCCGGCAGGCACAATCGTGTCCATGACGTACCCGGAGGAGCATCCCATCGGCACAACCAACGCGGACGCCCGCGACACGTGGGCCACGCTCGTCCGCAACACCGTCGCGCGGGTCAGCGAGCACGCGCCCGGTCTCAAACTGGTCGGCCCGATCGCCTACGCGGTCGACGCGGCGTGGCGGGTGATCGCCTACAACGACGCGTTCGAGGAGACGTTCTTCCGGCGGCGGGTGCCGGAGAACATCTTCAAGTGGATGGTGTGGGAGGGCCGCGCCCAGCTGCCCGACCACACGAAGTACTGGCTGCGCCGTGCGGTGCCGCAGCTGGACATCCAGCTGCAGGAGTGCCCGGACCACCCCGCGCTCGCGGAACTGGCGCGCTGGACCGAGGAGACGCTGGGCACTCCGCTGCACTCGGCCGGGCGCGCGGGCCCCGACGGCGACATCCGGCCGCTGATCCACGCCCGCTACGGCGCCGGCTCCCTGTGGATCGGCGCCGCCACACCGATGGGCCGCTCGGGCCGCGCCGTCTTCATGCACTTCTACGAGGGGGTCAGCCCCACCGAGCTGCGGTCGCTGCTGCGCTCCCCCGAGCCGCGCGACAGCAAGTGGCAGGGCGCGGCCTGAGCCACCGCTCGGCCTGAGCCCCCGGCTTGATGAGCCGCCCGGCCTGAGCCGCCCCCGGTCCGAACCCTCGGCTCGAGCCCCGGCGGGGCGGCTCCAGCGGTGCGTTCAGTGGTGGTGGTTGCCAAGATAGAAGAGCAGCATCACGAAGAACGCGAAGAAATGCGTGCCCGCGATGTAGATACCGGCCCGGATCAGCGCCGCCCTGCGCTTGCTGTTCTCGTCGCGAACGGTCTCACTGCGCACGGTCCCGCTCACTGCTGCCCCGTCCTCCGGTCGTCCGTCCGGCCAGCATCCACGGCACCGGCGGATAACTCAAGTCGCGCCCGACGGGCTGCCCTGGTCCGGCCGCCGTTCCGGCTGGTGCGACCCATCCTGGAGATGAGCTTTCGAACCGGTCACCAGCTGCGATAAGCTCAGCCCAGCCTATATTGGTCTAGACCACTACATACACGCTTTCGGACGGTTGGTCAAGATGGAGATTGTGATCGTTCCCGACGCTGCCGCCGGCGGCGAGTTGATCGCCACGGCGATCGCGGAGCTGCTCACCGGCAAGCCCGACGCGCTGGTCGGCGTGGCCACCGGGTCGACGCCGCTGCCGATCTACCAGGCGCTGGCCGCCAAGGTGCGGGCCGGGGCGCTGGACGTCTCGCGGGCCCGGATCTGCCAGCTCGACGAGTACGTCGGCCTGCCCCAGGGCCATCCGGAGTCCTACCGCTCGGTCGTCCTGCGTGAGGTGCTGGAGCCGCTGGGCATCGCCGAGAGCGCCTTCCTGGGCCCCGACGGCTCCGCCGACGACATCGCCGCCGCCGCCACGGCGTACGACCACGCGCTGGCCGAGGCGGGCGGCGTGGACCTGCAGCTGCTCGGGATCGGCACCGACGGGCACATCGGCTTCAACGAGCCGTGCTCCTCGCTGGCCTCGCGCACCCGGATCAAGACGCTGACCGAGCAGACCCGGGTGGACAACGCCCGGTTCTTCGACAGCATCGACCAGGTGCCGCACCACGTGATCACCCAGGGCATCGGCACCATCCTGGAGGCCCGCCACCTGGTGCTGCTGGCCACCGGCGAGGCCAAGGCCGAGGCCGTCGCGCAGGCCGTCGAGGGTCCGCTCTCCGCGTTCGTGCCCGCCTCCGCCCTGCAGCTGCACCCGCACGCGACGGTCGTGGTGGACGAGGCGGCGGCCTCCCGGCTCAAGCTGGCGGACTACTTCCGCGCCACCTACGCCGCCAAGCCGGCCTGGCAGTCGCTCTGACCCCTGCGCCGCAGCGGACCGCCTCGAACGCTCCCACCGACCGCCGGTCCGGTGGCCCCATCCCGCCCGCTGCGGCGAGGGCCACCGGGCCGGCGGTCGGCGTTGTGGGTGCCTGGGGGGGTCTTCGGGACGTGCGGACGGCTCCTCGGGCCGCCGGTCCGGCTCCCCCAGGCCCGTCGGACCTCACGTTGTCCCACAGGCCACATCACGCAACACCCGTCACTTTCGTCAGCCTTTCGCGGCCCGCACCAGCGTCTCGCCGGCCCCGGTCCACTGGTAGAGCACCGAGCGCCCGGCCCGCCGCCGGCCCACCAGGCCGGCGTCCAGCAGCACCCTCAGATGCCGCCCCACCGAGCCGAGCCCCTGGCCGAACACTGCTCCCCCGCCCCGGCGATGGCGCTGCTGGCAGCGGCCTCGCTGGCGGTGACGCTGGCCCTGGCTCCAGGGCTGCACGCGCCGGCCACCGCCACGGCGAGCTGAATCGACCGACCGTCAGGCCCTCCCCCCCGGGAGCGGCCTGACGGTCGGCCCGACCTCATCGCGACAGCGGACGCGATCAGACGCTCAGCACCTGGCCGGGCAGGATGACGTCCGGGTTGGCGCCGATGATCCGGGCGTTCTGCGCGTGCAGCTCGGCCACGCTGGTGCCGTGCGCGGCGGCGATCGCACTCAGCGTGTCGCCGCTCTTGACGGTGTAGGAGTCGGCGCCGCGCTGGACCGGGGCATGCTTCCGGACGTCCTTCTGGGCCTGCTTGGGCGCCTGCTTCGGCGCCTGCTGCTGGGTCGGCTTCGGCGCCTGCTCGGCCGGCGCGGCGGCGGCCGGGCCGGCCGGGGCCGGGGCGCTGTCGCCGGTGCCACGGGTGCTGCTGCCGGTGTCGACCTGCGCCGGGGCACCGCCCGCCGTCAGGCCCGCCTTGGCCGAGCAGACCGGCCAGGCACCCGGACCCTGGTCCGCCAGCACCTTCTCCGCCACCGCGATCTGCTGGCCCTGCGTGGCCTGCGCCGCGCTCGCCGCGTACTGCGTGCCGCCGTACGCCGCCCAGGTGCTCGGCGTGAACTGCAGGCCGCCCGAGAAGCCGTTGCCGGAGCTGATGTTCCAGTTGCCGGTGCTCTCGCACTGCGCGACCGCGTCCCAGGTCGAGGCCGACGCGGCCGAAGCCGTCGTCGCCGTGACGAGGCCCGCCACCGGCAGGACGGCGACCGCCCCGCCCAGGACGGCCAGCCGGACGCGGTTGCGCTTGGCGGCCTTGACAGCGGTGGTGACGGTGTTCTCGTTACGGAAAGTCAAAGGATCTCCCATGTCGCAGGCCCCGGACCGGGCCGCACGGAACCACGCCCCCACAGACCACGTCACGGGAAGGGTTCCGGCGCCCTGACCCACCCCCCGCCTTCGGGGCTCGGTGGTGCCGGGTGGTGCTCGCTGCACCGAGAACGAAGCTAGGCAACCCGCGGTCCGCCCTCAACCGCTTGGCGAATCCCCAGGCCAGCACCCATTACCCGAGGTAACCTGCGGCTCAAATCAGCCCTAAAGCATCGAAAAGCAGCCAAAACACCCCCATCACCCCCGCCTCTCCGTGACGCACGCCACCCGCCGGACCTCGCACGGGATCAGCACCACGCAATCAGAGCGCTACCCTCCGTCAGAAATCGGCCCCGTCGTGGCCCCCGCCACACCCGGCGGCGACCGGCCCACGCCCCCTGCCGCCGTCCGGGCTAACCGCGTCCGTTCCCCCGCGCTGCGCCGGCCACCCGGCCGCCCGCCGGGCCCAGCATGGTCCCCGACCCGCCGACCGTCCGTGACCGTCCGCGAGCAGCACGCGGGACGGGGGCATCCGGTCGGCCGACCAACCACCTGGAGGACGGATGACCGTCGTGGAGCAGCCGGAGCGGCCGGCGCCGGAACTCGCCCCCGGCACGGTGACCCGGGTACGGCGCGGCAGCACCGTGCTGGGCTGGCTGACCACCACCGACCACAAGCTGATCGGCACCCTCTACCTGGCCACCTCCTTCGGCTTCTTCCTGGTCGGCGGGGTGCTCGCGATGGTGATGCGCGCCGAACTGGCCAGACCCGGCATGCAGGTGGTCACCGACGCGCAGTACAACCAGCTGTTCACCATGCACGGCACGATCATGCTGCTGCTCTTCGCGACCCCGACCTTCACCGGCTTCGCGAACTGGATCATGCCCCTGCAGATCGGCTCGCCCGACGTCGCCTTCCCCCGGCTGAACGCCTTCACCTACTGGGTGTTCCTGTTCGGCGGCCTGATCGTGCTGAGCGGCTTCTTCACCGCGGACGGCGCCGCCGCCTTCGGCTGGTTCGCCTACGCCCCGCTGAACGACGCCGTCCACTCGCCCGGGACCGGCGGGGACCTGTGGGCGGCCGGGCTGGCGGTGGCGGGCCTGAGCACCATCCTCGGCGCGGTCAACTTCGTCACCACGATCGCCTGCCTGCGCGCACCGGGGATGACGCTCTTCCGGATGCCCATCTTCACCTGGAACGTGCTCTTCACCTCGATCCTGGCGCTCTTCGCCTTCCCCGTGCTGACCGCCGCGCTGCTGGTGCTGCTGGCCGACCGCCGGCTCGGCGCGCACGCCTTCGACGCGGACAGCGGCGGCGCGCTGCTCTGGCAGCACCTGTTCTGGTTCTTCGGACACCCGGAGGTCTACATCGTCGCGCTGCCGTTCTTCGGGATCGTCAGCGAGATCCTGCCGGTCTTCAGCCGGAAGCCGATCTTCGGCTACCTCGGGCTGGTCGGGGCGACCATCGCGATCACCGGGCTGTCGGCGGTGGTCTGGGCCCACCACATGTTCGCCACCGGGCAGGTGCTGCTGCCGTTCTTCTCGCTCACCTCGTTCCTGATCGCGGTGCCGACCGGGGTGAAGTTCTTCAACTGGATCGGCACCATGTGGGGCGGCTCGCTCTCCTTCGAGACGCCGATGCTGTGGGCCATCGGCTTCCTGGTCACCTTCCTGTTCGGCGGCCTGTCCGGGGTGCTGCTGGCGGCGCCGCCGATCGACTTCCACGTCACCGACTCCTACTTCGTGGTGGCCCACATGCACTACGTGCTCTTCGGCACGGTGGTGTTCGCGACCTTCGGCGGCTTCTACTTCTGGTGGCCGAAGTTCACCGGCCGCCGGCTGGACGAGCGGCTGGGCCGGGTCCACTTCGTCCTGCTCTTCGTCGGCTTCCACCTGACCTTCCTGGTGCAGCACTGGCTGGGTGCCGAGGGCATGCCGCGCCGGTACGCCGACTACCTGCCCTCGGACGGCTTCACCACCCTCAACACCATCTCCAGCGCCGGCGCGTTCCTGCTCGGCGTGTCCACGCTGCCGTTCCTCTACAACGTCTGGCACACCACCAGGTACGCCCGCCCGGTGGGTGTCGACGACCCGTGGGGGTGGGGCCGGTCGCTGGAGTGGGCCACCTCCTGCCCGCCGCCGCGGCACAACTTCCGTGCGCTGCCCAGGATCCGCTCCGACAGCCCCGCCTTCGACATCAACCACCCGCGCAGCGAGGCCGAGGACACCGACCTGCTCTCCAGGGACCCGGCGCCCACCACCCCGGGTGCGGCCGGATCGGCGGGTGGGCGATGAGGTTCGAGGCCTTCCTCT
This sequence comes from Kitasatospora sp. NBC_01250, assembly GCF_036226465.1. Classification (NCBI taxonomy): domain Bacteria; kingdom Bacillati; phylum Actinomycetota; class Actinomycetes; order Kitasatosporales; family Streptomycetaceae; genus Kitasatospora; species Kitasatospora sp. NBC_01250. The sequence goes on from NZ_CP108476.1 coordinate 1,340,430, forward strand.
TCGCCGGTGTCGCGCTCTTCTTCGCCGTGATGGGCGGCATCTACGACTGGTTCGCCAAGGAGCCGGCGGGCAAGGCCGCGCTCGCCTTCGCCTTCCTGATGTCCGCGCTGATCTCGGCCTTCTTCTTCATCCAGTACCGCCGCCGGGGCCCGCGCGCACAGGACCGCCGCGAGGTTGCGGTGGCGGAGACCGCCGGGCCGCTGGACTTCTTCGCGCCGCACAGCTGGTACCCGCCCCTGACGGCCGCCGGGGCCGCGGTGATCGCGCTCGGCATGGCCTTCGGCGTCTGGCTGATGCTGATCGGCGCCGGGATCACGGCCGCTGGCGTCGCCGGCTTCGTCTTCCAGTACGGCAACCGCGGCGAGTGACGTCGACGCCGGCTCAGCCGGGCGCCGACGCCACGACGACGGCCAGCGCGGCCGCGTGCAGCGAGACCGCGCCGATCCGGTCCGGCTCCCGGCTCAGTTCGAGCGTGCCCGGGCCGGCGAAGGCGGCAGTGTCCAGCCGGAAGCTCTCCGGGGCGCCGAGCTCCATGGACCGCAGCCACCACGGCCCCGCCGGATCCTCGGCAGGGCGGGGCGGCAGCGCGAAGTGCAGCAGGGCCGAGGCATCGTGCGGCTGCCCGTAGCGCAGGTACGGGGCGCTGTACCGGGCCAGTCGCAGCTCCACCGGCGGGAGTTGCCCACCGGACCAGGGACGGGCCGCCGGGGCGGGCTGCGGCGAGGGACAACCGAGGCTGGCGGCCCAGGCTTTGGTCTGCGGGTAGACGTCCGAACAGCCCCGCTCCACCGCCTGGGCGAACCACGCGGCGCCGACCGGCCCGCTGCGCCGGGCCCAGACCTCGACCAGTTCGCGGAAGGCCGCCTCGCGCCGCGCCGCCGCACGACGGGCGCCCGCGCTGAGCACGGCCTCTCCGGCACCCGCGAAGACCTCGCAGAGCGCCGTGACCGGCGGTGACGAACACTACCCGGGCACGGCCGGACGGGACGGGCGCCCGGTGGGCCGACCCGTCCGGCGGCTTCCGCCGTGGTCTGATGGCCGGATGGACTGCCTCTTCTGTGCCTTCCTGGCGGACCCGGAGCCACCGATCCACACGGTCCTGCGGGACGAGGTGGCCCTGGCGTTCCTGGACCACCGGCCGCTCTTTCCCGGCCACCTGCTGGTGGTGCCCGTCGCCCACGTCCCGACGCTGACCGAGCTGCCCGCCGAACTGGTCGGCCCGTTCTTCGACCGGGTGCGGCGTCTGACCGGGGCCACCGAGCGGGCGATGGCGGCCAGGGGCTCGTTCGTCGCGATGAACAACCGGGTGAGCCAGTCCGTGCCGCACCTGCATGTGCACGTGGTGCCGCGCAATCCGAAGGACGGGCTGCGCGGCTTCTTCTGGCCCCGGCGCCGGTACGCGGACGAGGCCGAGGCGAGCCGGACCGCCGACCTGCTGCGGGCGGCACTTGCTGCTGATCCGATCGGGTGAACTGACGCCCTCCCAGGAATACGGCGACCGCGCCGGGCACTGTGATCGGCATGGCTACTCTTGGACTGATCGGCAGCGGACACATCGGCGGCTCCCTGGCCCGGCTCGCGGTGAACGCCGGCCTCGACGTGGTGCTCAGCAACTCGCGCGGCCCCGAGACCCTCGCAGACCTGGTGGCGGAGCTGGGCCCGCGAGCTCGCGCCGCCACCCCGGCCGAGGCTGCGGAGGCCGGCGACTGGGTGGTGGTGACCATCCCGCTGAAGAACGCCTTCGAGCTCGACGCCGCCCCGCTGGCCGGCCGTCTGGTGCTCGACACCGGCAACTACTACCCCGACCGCGACGGCCACTTCGCCGAGCTCGACTCCGGCGAATTCACCAGCAGCGAGCTGGTCCAGCGCCACCTGGCCGGCGCCACGGTCGTCAAGGTGTTCAACAACATCTACTTCGGCCACCTGCTGAGCCTGGCCCGCCCCAGCGGCGCCCCCGACCGCTCCGCACTCCCGATCGCGGGGGACGACGCCGCGGCCAAGCAGCGGGTCACCGAGCTGCTCGACACCCTCGGCTACCTCGCGGTGGACGCCGGAACGCTCGGCGACAGCTGGCGCTTCCAGCCCGGCACCCCCGCCTACGGCCTGCCGTACCTGAAGGACCAGCAGGCCCGTCTCGACCAGGACCCGGGTCGCCCCGCCGGCCCCTCCGCCATCCAGGAGGCCCTCGACGCCGCCACCCGCTGACCGCCCTCAGACACCCCGCCGGCCGGTAGGCCGGGCACGGCCTCACGGCTGCCCGGCCCACCGGCCCACCGGCCCACCGGCCGGCCTGCCCCTGTCCTCAGCCCTCTGCCCCGGCCTCAGCGGCGCTCCTTGGCGAACTCGGTGACCAGCGCGTCGTTGAAGAGCGGCAGGTCGTCCGGCTTGCGGCTGGTGATCAGGGTGTTCGGGCCCGCGGTGCAGAGCCGCACCTCCTCGTCCACCCAGTGGGCACCGGCGTTCACCAGGTCGGTGCGCAGACTGGGCCAGGAGGTCAGCGTCCGCCCCCGCACGACGTCGGCCTCGATCAGCAGCCAGGGCGCGTGGCAGATCGCCGCGACCGGCTTGCCCGCCGTGAAGAAGGCCCGGACCAGCGACACCGCGGCGGGCTCGACCCGCAGCAGATCGGGGTTGGCCACCCCGCCCGGCAGCACCAGCGCGGCACAGCCGGCGTCACCGTCCGCCACCTCGCCGCCCTCGCCGTGCTCACCTTCGCCGGGCCGGTCACCCCCCGACCCGTCGTCGCCCTCTCCCGCACCGTCTCCCCCGTCGCCCCCGTCGCCCCCGTCACGCGCGGCCACCACCGCGTCGACGCCGAAGGTGTCCGCGCGCTCCAGGTGCCGGTAGGCCTGGATCCGGCCGGGCCGGGTGGAGAACAGCCGCGGTGTCCCGCCGGCCTCCAGGACCGCCTGCCACGGCTCGGTGAGTTCGACCTGTTCCACGCCCTCGGGAGCGGTCAGGAATGCGATGGTGAGCCCCTGCAGAGTGATCACGTGCTCCAGCCTCCTCGGCCACCCCGTCGGCCCCCGCCGGTCAGCGCCCCGCGTGCCATCCTCCCCCGGCGCCGCTCCCGGGGCGCTCCGGGGGCGAAGTCCCGCTCACCCGAACGGCCGCGCTCGGTCCGGCGCCCGACGGGGGATGCCTGCTGCACACCCCCGGTCCCGCACCCCGGCCCACCGCCCGCCGGACCACCCTGACCGGAACCAGTCACCTTCGCTGTCAAAGGAGTTGTCCATGAAGAGCGCCGAGCTGCTGGCCGATGCCCTCGACCGGGTCAAGGAGGCCGTTCACGAGGCCGTCCGGGGCCTGGGCCCGAAGCAGCTGTCGGCCAGGCTGGACGAGGAGGCGAACAGCGTGGCCTGGCTGATCTGGCACCTGACCCGGGTGCAGGACGACCACCTGGCCGACCTCACCGGCGCCGAGCAGGTCTGGACCGCCGACGGCTGGGCCGCCAAGTTCGACCTGCCCTTCCCCCAGGAGGAGACCGGCTACGGTCACGACGCGACCCAGGTGGCCGACGTCCAGGTCGCCTCCCGCTCGCTGCTGACCGGCTACTACGACGCCGTGCACCGGCAGACCCTGCGCTTTCTGCGCACCGTGACCGCCGAGGACCTGGACCAGGTGGTGGACGAGGCCTGGGAGCCGCCCGTGACGCTCGGCGTGCGGCTGGTCAGTGTGATCACGGAGGACCTCCAGCACGCGGGCCAGGCCGCCTTCATCCGCGGCGTCCTGCAGCGCCGCGGCCACTGACGACGCCGGATCCGGGGAGGCCGCGGCCCGCAGTCGCAGCCTCCCCAGGCCTTGACTCATCAAGTTAGGAAACTTAACTTATGGGCACCCCACGCGCGCGCTCACCCTCCCCAGAGCCACCGGAGCCCCCTTGTGTCCGCAACCCTCAGCAGACGGATCGGCCTGTTCCAGGCCGTAGCCATCAACATGAGCCAGATGTGCGGCATCGGGCCGTTCGTCACCATCCCGCTGATGGTCGCCGCCTTCGGCGGCCCGCAGGCGGTGATCGGCTGGCTGGCCGGCGCGGTGCTCGCCCTGGTCGACGGCCTGGTCTGGGCCGAACTCGGCGCCGCGATGCCGGGCTCCGGCGGCAGCTACGGCTACCTCCGCGAGGCGTTCCAGTACCGGACCGGACGGCTGATGCCGTTCCTGTTCGTCTGGACCGCGATGCTCTTCATCCCGCTGATCATGTCCACCGGTGTGGTCGGCTTCGTCCAGTACCTCGGCTACCTGTGGCCGGGCATGACGAAGAGTCAGGGAGATCTGGTCGGCCTGGCCGTGATCGTCCTGGTGGTCCTGCTGCTCTGGCGCCGGGTGGAGCGCATCGCCAGGATCGCGACCGCGATGTGGGGCGTCATGCTGGCAGCCGTCCTCTCGGTGATCCTCGCCTCGTACACCCACTTCTCGCCGAGCCGCGCCTTCACCTGGCCCGCACACGCCGTCGACGTGACGCACGGCCACTTCTGGCTCGGCTTCGCGGCCGGGCTGACCATCGGCATCTACGACTACCTGGGCTACAACACCACCGCCTACCTCGGCGCCGAGATCAAGAACCCGGGCCGGGTGATGCCGCGCTCGATCATCTTCTCGATCCTCGGCATCATGGTCATCTACCTGCTGCTCCAGGTCGGCGTGCTCGGTGCGCTCGACTGGCACGAGATGCTGGACCCGCACTCCATCGCCTCCTCCTCGGTGGCCTCCGCGGTGCTCCAGCAGACCTGGGGGAAGTCGGCCGCCGACGTGGTCACCGTGCTGATCCTGGTGACCGCCTTCGCCTCGGTCCTCACCGGTCTGCTCGGCGGCTCCCGGGTGCCGTACGACGCGGCCCGCGACGGGGTCTTCTTCCGCTCCTACTCCCGCCTGCACCGCAAGCACGAGTTCCCGACCCTGGGCCTGCTCACCATGGGGGCGGTCACCGCGGTCGGCTTCCTGATCGGGCGGCACACCGACCTGAACACCCTGATCAACCTGCTCACCACGGTGATGGTGATCGTCCAGTCCTTCGCCCAGGTGCTCGCCGTCACCGTGCTGCGCCGCCGCCAGCCGGACCTGCCCCGGCCCTACCGGATGTGGCGCTACCCGCTGCCCAGCCTGATCGCGGCCACCGGCTGGCTGGTGGTCTACAGCTACGCGGACCGCAACGCCCCGGGCTACCACCCGATCGAGTGGTCACTGGTCTGGGTGGCAGCCGGCGGCGCGGCCTTCCTCCTCTGGTCCAGGTTCGAACGGATCTGGCCCTTCGCCCCGGTCGAGATCCACGAGAGGTTCCGCCGGACTGCCGACGCCGACTCGGCCCGGGCGGCGCAGATCTGACGCTCCATCACCGCGAGCCGACCGACCGCGCCCCCGCAGCACGGCAGGGCGCGGTCGGTCGTGCGGTGACGGGTCAGAACGCGACGATGCCTTCGCCGCCGACGCCGTCGGGGACGGCCTGGGAGCCGAGCGCGGTGAGCGATCCGTCGTCGTTGACGGCGAATTCGTCGACGATTCCGTTGACACCGGTCTGGGCGTAGAGGAAGTGCCCGTTGGCGGAGACCGCGGCGTCGACCGTGCCGGGGTCGGTGGGGGTATTGCCCAGGGCGGTCAACCGACGGCCGTGGTCGGCGGTGCGGAAGCCGCTGAGCGTCGAGCTGCCGGCGTTCGAGGCGTAGAGCAGGTCGCGCACGGCGACCACCCAGCAGGTGGCCGCCTGACCGGTGGCCGCGAACGCGTCCTGGGTGGCGGTGCCGTCGGGGTGGATGGTCAGGGTGGCCAGCGCGTTCGGGCCGGCCTCGGCCAGGAAGATGCCGTGGCGGCCGTCGGGGACGAACCCGAAGGGCACCGCGCCGGGCAGATTGGTGACCACCGGGGTGTCGGCGGGCGCGCCGTCGTGGTCGAGCCGGAAGACGTCGAGGTTGTTGCCGTTGGCCTTGGTGGTGACCACCAGTTGCGAGCCGTCGGAGACGAAGCCGACCTGCCCGGGGGTGTTGGTGAACTGCGGCGTGGCGTTCGGGTCCAGCCCGAGGCAGCGGTTCCAGCCGTCCTGCGTGTGCAGGCGTCCCTGCTGGACGGTGTAGCCCTGGATCGAGCCGCCGTCCAGGGCGTTGAGGACGTAGACCACGTCGCCGTGGACGGCGACGCTCACCGGGAAGCGGCCACCGGAGCCGACGACCTGGCGCCTCTCCAGCCGGTCGCCGTCGACGGCGAAGACCGTCACGGTGTTGCTTCCGGCGTTGACGGCGTAGAGCAGGCCGTGCTGCTCGTCGTAGGTCAACGAGCCCTGCGAGGCCAGGTGGTCGGCGACCGAACCGTCGAGCACGCCGCCGAGCCCGCCGGTGTCGTAGCGGCCGTCCTGGGTCAGCGTGCCGTCGTCCGCGCGGCGGTAGGCGACGATCTGGTTGCCGGCGGGGTTGTCGGTCTGGACGAACACGGCGTGGTGGCCGCCGTGGTGGCTGTCGTCCCTGGGGACCGCCGCGGTGGCGGAGGGGGCGACGGAGCCCACCGCCGCGAGCGCGGTGGCGCAGGCCAGGGCGAGACGAGTGATTCGGTGCATGGTCGTTGCCTCTTACGGGATCGGGTTTCGGTATCTCGTGACGATATGTGACGGAATGTCGGAAATACGGGAAACATGCGCACAGCTCCGCCGAGTTGCGGAGTGCATCGGCCGATGACCTGCCTAGGCCCGCTAGAAACCCGATAAGATGATGGGCGGTGTGCCGGGAAGTCTGGTCGGCTCGGGGGACGACTGCAGCGATCGAGCGGCGGCGACCCCGTCGTCGTGATGAGGTCGTTCGTAGATGCGCGCCGTGGGGATCGTCCTGTTCCTCGTCGTTCTCGCCACCGCCGTGGCCACCTTCGCCCGGCGCTGGCGGGTGCCCGCTCCCTCGCTGCTGGTGCTGGCCGGGCTCGGGGTGGCGCTGATACCCGGGGTACCCGCGCTGCACGTCCCGCCCCAGGTGATCGCGTTGGTGGTGCTGCCCCCGCTGCTGTACGCCTCCGCCGAGGAGTTGTCGCTGCGCGATCTGCGGATGGTGTGGCGGCCGGTGACGATCCTCGCCTTCGGGCTGGTCTTCGTCTCGGCGGCAGCGGTGGGGTTCGTGGCGGTCGCGGTCACCGGGCTGCCGCCCGCGATGGCCTTCGTGCTGGGGGCCGTGCTGGCCAGTACCGACCCGGTGGCCGTCACGGCGCTCGGCCGCCGGCTCGCGCTGCCGGGCCGGGTCCAGGTGCTGGTACAGGCGGAGAGCCTGTTCAACGACGCCACCTCGCTGGTGCTCTTCAAGGTCGCCGTCGGCATCGCGGTCGCCGCGGGCGGCGCGGTAAGCCTGCCCGCGGCCGGCGGCGAGTTCCTGCTGCTCGCAGGCGGCGGCAGCGTGATCGGCGCGGCGGTCGCCGGGCTGGTGTGGCTGATCCGCCGGCGGACCACCGACCCGGTGCTGGAGACGGTGATCGCCCTGGTCACCCCGTACGCGGCCTACGTCCTCGCGGAGTCCGCGCACACCTCAGGCATCACCTCGGTCGTCGTCGCGGGCGTCCTGCTCGGCCGCTCCGGCCACCGGCTCACCGACGCCCACAGCCGCCTGCAACTGCACGCGGTCTACGCGGTCGTGGTGTTCCTGCTGGAGAGCGTCGTCTTCAGCATCGTCGGCCTGGAGCTGCCCACGCTGGTGCACGCGCTGCCCGGGGGCAGCGGCTGGTGGCCGTTGCAGGCCCTGACCCTGGCCGGCGTGCTGATCACCGTCCGGGTGCTGTCGACCCTGCCGCTGACCCGCGCGGTCAAGCCCAGCGGCGGCGGGCTGTCCTGGCGGGTCGCCGGGGTGGTCACCTGGGCCGGCACCCGCGGCGTGATGCCGCTGGCCGCCGCCCTGTCCATCCCGCTCACCGCGGGCGATGGCACCGCGCTGACCGGACGGCCGCTGCTGCTGGTGCTGACCACGGCGGTCGTGGTGTTCACCCTCGTCGTCCAGGGCCTGAGCCTGGCCGCCGTGGTCCACCGCTCCGGACTGGCCCTGGAACCCGAGCACACCGCGCGCGAGGAGGACGACGCCCGCGACAGCCTCACCCGCGCCGCGCTCACCCACGTCGACCACCTCGACACCCTCGAAGCCATGCCCGAGCCGGTCATCGACCGGGTCCGGCGCGCCCTGCAGTCCCGCCTCGACCGGGACGACGAGGCACCGGACGGCACCTCCGTCGATGCCGCCCTGCGCGCGCTGCGCCACGAGGTGCTGGCCGTCCAGAACGCCCAACTGCGCCACCTCTACGACGAACACCGCATCAGTGACGCCACCCGTCGAAGCCTGCAGCACGACCTCGACCGCCAGGAGGCCGCACTCGGCGGTCAGTGAGGGCAGCCCCGGTGCACCGGCCGGGGGTGTCAGCCGCGCCGACCCGCTACCCCACCGCCGCCGTCCGGCGCTCGAACACCTCGGGCCGGGCGCCCGCCAGCGCGGTGGCCAGCGCCCCGCGCAGCACCGCCTCGTCCCCCAGCAGGCCGGCCGCCACCCGCGGCCGCAGCGGAGTGAGCCGGTGCAGCTCACGCTCCAGCGGTTCGATCAGCAGGTCGGCGCCGTGGCCGAGACCGCCGCCCAGCACCACCAGGTCCGGATCCAGCACGGCGGCCACCACCGCGACCGCGAAGGCCAGGTGCTCCGCCTCGCGCAGCACGGCCGCCCGCGCGGCCGGTTCGCCCGACCGGGCCGCCTCGAAGACCCGCTTGGCCGTCAGAGTCCCGCGCATGCCCAGCTCCCGGGCCGAGCGCACCACGGACTCCGCGGCGGCGGTGTCCTCCAGGGTGTGCGCGCCGCCCGGCATCGGCAGCAGCCCGATCTCACCGGCCGCACCCCCGGCGCCCGGCTGGAGTTCGCCGTCGACCACCACGCCCATGCCCAGGCCGGTGCCGATCAGCAGGTAGACGAAGACCCGGCTGCCGGCGCCCACCCCGTCGGCGTACTCGCCCAGCGCGGCGAGATTGGCGTCGTTGTGCACGCTGATCCCGGTCTCCAGGCCGGCCGCGATCCGCTCGAACAGCCCGCGCCGTCCCCAGCCCGGCAGGTTGCCGGCGTAGTGCACCCGGCGCTGCGACGCGTCCCACACGCCGGGCGAGCCGATCGCCGCGTGCACCACCTCGGACGGGCGCAGTCCGGCCTCCTCGGTGGTCTCGCGCGCCGCGGCGACGACCGCGTCCGCGACCGCGTTGGCGCTGCGCCCCCGGTTGGGCACGTCGCGCCGGGCCACGATCCGCCCGGCCAGGTCGGCCACGGCCACCCGCAGCCGGGCCCGCCCGACATCCACCCCGAGCACATGGCCGGCCCGCGGCTCGGGCTCGTAGAGCACCGCCACCCGCCCGCGCTCGGGCGCCAGCAGCCCGGCCTCGCGGACCAGACCGGCCCGGGCCAGCATCGCCAGCGCGGCGGACACGGTGGGCTTGGACAGCCCCGTGTCCCGGGCGAGTTGGGCCCGGGACGCCGCTCCGCCGGTGCGCAGGTGCTCCAGCAGCAGCCACTCGTTGTTGCTGCGCAGCCGCTGCCGGTTCCAGGGCTGCGCCACCTGCGGCCCGCCCTGGGATGCGGCACCCGTCGGCGGGCGCGAGTTCATCGATGCCTCCGGGGCCGTCACCGTGTCGTCGTCAGGTCGTCCTCTGCCGCAGCCACTCTATGCAACACGGCTGACCTGCGGGAGGAGTCGGCCGGGGCGGGCCACCGGCACGGGCCGTCGGGCCGACGGTGGCTCAGTAGCCGGGCGGCGGCCCGATCGTCGAGGCCCCGGGACCGAGCGCGGCCACGTACCGCTTGTTCAACTCGGCCCAGCCGGGCCCGGATCCGTCCGTTCCGTCCAGCGCCGCGGCGAGCCGGTCCAGGCACTCGTGCCAGCCGGCGCCGTCCCGGGCGGCCTTGCCGCGCTCGTCCAGGGTGTCCAGCAGCACCAGGGTGCAGCCGCCCGCGCGCTCGGTCAGCTCCAGGCGGATCACGTCGGTGCCCCACTCGAACTCCAGCAGCGTGGGCGGGACGCAGGCGAGCACCCGGCCCTCGAAGGCGGGGGCCCGGTCGAGCGGGTCGGTGAAGGTCAAGGTGGCGCCCACCCGCCATTCGCCGCTGATGCGATGGGGGAACCAGGCCGCCAGGTGCTCGGGTTCGGTGAGGGCGCGCCAGACCCGCTCCGGCGCGTGGGCGAGGTCGCGGGTGAAGCGCAGCCGCCAGCGGTCACCGGCCGGCTCCAGGGTGCCGAGGTCGTTCATGGGGAGCTCCGTAGGGTGTCCGGCGGTCCCGGGGGACCGTCCATCGTCTCCAGGTGGTCTTCGAGCCGGTCCAGACCGGTGTTCCAGAGGGCGCGGTAGGGCGCCAGCCACTCCTCCAGTTCGAGCAGCGGCGCCGGGCTCAGCCGGTAGAGCCGGCGCTGCTCGGCCACCCGCACCTCGACCAGCCCGGCCTCGCGCAGCACCCGCAGGTGCTTGGAGACGGCCGGCTGGCTGGCCTGCAGGGCCTGCGCCAGCTCGCCGACCGACCGCTCGCCGCCACGGACCAGGTCGAGTATCCGCCGACGACGCGGCTCGGCCAGCACGTCGAATACCGATGTCACCCCTCCAGCGTGCCTCGCGGGTTATATGCCTGTCAAGGCATACACGCCACCGCCCCGGCCGATCGCCTCGCGCCGGCCCCGGCCCCGCACACCGCCCACCGCCCACCGCCCACCGCCCACGCAGGCTCGGCGCGCCCGCCCCCGCCCGGCTGACACGGCGTCAGACGTGCGCGATAGTGGCTGGTCGAGACGGTGATCAACGATCAAGCAGTGGACCGGACCCAGCCCCGAGGAGCGGCACGATGACCGAAGCGCCCCCCAGCCCCCTGGCCGCCATCGACGAGAACTGGCAGCGCGCGCTGGCGGTGGTCGCCCACCCGGACGACATGGAGTACGGCGCCGCGGCGGCCGTGGCCCGCTGGACGGCCCAGGGCAGGACGGTCGTCTACGCCATGGTCACCAGCGGCGAGGCCGGCATCGACTCGCTCGACCCGGCCCGGTGCGCGCCACTGCGCGAGGCCGAGCAGATCGCCTCGGCCGAGCTGGTCGGCGTCGACACCGTGGAGTTCCTGCGCCACCCGGACGGGGTGGTGGAGTACGGGCTGCCGCTGCGCCGCGACATCGCGCGGCTGGTGCGCCGGCACCGCCCGGAGATCGTGCTGACCACCAACTTCCGGGAGACCTACGGCGGGGTCTTCCCCAACCAGGCCGACCACATCGCCACCGGGCGGGCCGCCCTCGACGCGGCGCGCGACGCGGGCAACCGCTGGGTCTTCCGCGAGCTGACCGCCGAGGGGCTGGAGCCGTGGAACGGCGTGCGGCAGGTCTGGGCGGCCGGCTCCCCGCTGTCCGGGCACGGCGTCGACACCACCGACCACTTCGAGGCCGGCGTCGCCTCGCTGGAGGCCCACGCCGCCTACCTCGCCGGCCTCGGCGGCCAGATGTCCGACGCCCGCGGGTTCCTGGAGTCGATGGGCCGTGCCACCGGCACCCGGCTGGGCACCCGGTTCGCGGCGGCCTTCGAGGTGATCAACCTGCACCCCCAGTAGGCGTCGTCCGGGCCGACACCGGCCGCCCGGACCGGGATGCCCGGTGGGCGCGGCCCAGTGCCTGCGGCTAGCATGTGACCGGTTGTCAGATCGTGACGGGCGGTACCGTTGCCGCCCCTGGCGCACCGCGCACGATCCCCACAAGACCCCCGACACGAGATCCCCGACACGAGATCCCGATATTCTCGTGCTTCCCCCGGAGCGGAGAGAACGCAATGGCTGAGGAACCGGCCTGCTGGGCGGCCTGGACCACCAAGAACGTTCGATCAGGGCCAGGCGGTGTGCTCACCGTCGAGGGCGTGAAGCTCACCGGCGACCTGAGCGTGCACACCACCTGGACCGGCACCGAGGCGATCCTCACCGTGCAGTACACGGACGCCCTGGACTGGTTCACCCTGCAGGGCAGCCCACAGGCGGTGACCGAGGAGCAGATCGCCCGTGATCTGCACCAGGCGGCCGTCAACGCGGTCAAGGCCGGCGGCGGAGCCGCGCTCGCCTGAAACCCGGCCCCGCTGCCCCGTGGAACTGCCTCCCGCCCCCGCGGGAGGCAGTTTCACTGTGCCGGGCGGGTGGCCCCCAACAGCTCGCGCAGCAACGGCAGCAGCTCCGCCGGATCGGTCCCGGCCAGCTCGCCGAAGGCGCCGCTGGTACGGGCCAGGATCACCCCGGCGAAGGCCGCCGCCGCCAGCTCGGCGCGCAGCTGGGCCTGCTGCACGCCCTCGGCGGCGAACCGGTCCCGCAGCGGATCGACCAGCCGCTCGCGCAGGTGCGCCCGGGCGGCCTGCTGCACCTCGGTGCTGTCCCCCGGCAGCACCGCGGCCTGGAAGGACGGCCCCGGACCGCGCCGGTCGAAGCGGTCCAGCAGCTCGCGCAGCCGGTCCTCGTCGAGCAGGTCGGCGGGGGCCGCGTCACCCTGCTCGACCCGGACGGCGGCCAGGTAGAGCTGCATCTTGCCGCCGAAGTACCGGGCGATCAGCGCGGGGTCCACGCCCGCCCGTTCGCCGATCTCCCGGGTGGTGGTGCGTTCGAAGCCGCGGTCGGCGAAGAGCTCCATCGCCGCCGTGATGAGCAACTCCCTGCTGCGGGCCGCGTCCCGGCGCCGGACCGGCGGCGCGGCGTCCGCACCGCAGCGCTCCGCCGACTCGGACCGCTCCGCCGGCTCGGCCTGGGCCGACTCGGTCACGACTCGGCCCGCGCCGGGCTGAAGGGCACCTCGTCCTCGCCGGGTGCGATATCGGCGATGCTCTCGTCCACCATCAGCTCCTCGTCCACCGTCGCCACCTGGGCCGCCACGGCAGCGCGCCGGGGCAGCACGATGGTAACCAGCCCGATCACCACCCACACCGCACAACTGATCAGCGCGGCGAACCGGTAGCCGTCGTTGCCGGGCAGCAGCTGCCCCGGCGCGGTGTGCGCCTGGAGCACCGCGCCGCACAGCGCGCTGCCGGTGGAGTAGCCGACGTAGCGCAGCACCTGGTTGAAGCTGACCGCGCTGCCGACCTCGTCGGCCGCCACCGCGGCGACGATCAGACCGGGCATCACGGCGAAGGTGCAGCCGACGCCGAGCCCGGCGATCGCCATCACCACCAGCAGCTCCCACAGGTGGCCCCGGGCGAACAGGAAGACGAGCACCGAGACCAGCGAGATCGCGCAGCCCAGCGGCAGTACCAGGGCGGTGGAGGTGCGCCGGATCAGCAGCGGCACCACCTTGCTGGACAGCACGCTCAGCGCCGAGAAGGGCAGCAGCACCAGGCCCGCGACCACCACCGAGCCGCCCAGTCCGTAGCCGGTGGAGGCGGGGGTCTGCACGAAGCGGATCACCAGCGACATCAGCAGGTACATCCCGACACCGGCGACCAGTCCGGCCACGTCCGCGGTGAGCACGATCCGGTTGCGCAGCGTGCGCAGCTCCACCAGGGGGTGCTCGGTGCGCAGCTCGTGGCGGATCCAGCAGGCCAGCAGCAGCACCGCGAGCGCCGCCAGCGCCCACAGGCGCGGCGCGGCCCAGCCCCAGCTCTCGCCCTCGCTGAGCACCAGCAGCAGCCCGGCGAGCGCGAGGCCGAGCAGGGCGGCGCCGAGGGTGTCCAGCGGGCGCTGCCTGCGATGGGTGGTGGCCGGCAGCACCAGGGCGGCGAGCAGCAGCGCGAGCGCGCTGATCACGGCGCCGAACCAGAAGCCGGCGTGGATCCCGAAGGACTCGGCGATCAGCCCGGTGATCGGGTAGCCGAGGCCGACGCCGGCCACCGTGGTGATCGAGAGCAGCGCCACCGCCGAGCGCGAGGCCTCGGCGGGCAGGCTGTCCCGGGCGGTGGCGATGGCCAGCGGGGTGAGCCCGAGGCCGATCCCCTGCAGCCCGCGGCCGACCACCAGCCAGCCGAAGCCGAGCGGCAGCGCCGCCAGCACGCTGCCGGCCACCACCACGGCGGCGGCCGCCAGGGTCACCGTGCGCCGCCGCGGGCCGTCGCCCAGGCGCCCCATCACGGGGGTGGCGACGGCGCCGACCAGCATGGTGATGGTCAGCGACCACTGGGCGTCGGACAGCGACACGTGGTCGACGGTGGCGATGGTCGGGACCAGCGGTGCGCCGAGGCTGCTGATCACCGCCACCACGGTGCCGAGAAAGACCAGGACGGGCACCAAGGCCCGTTCGCGCCAGGCCGGGGGCCCGATCGGGGTGTCCATGGACGCGCCCTCCCTTACCAAGACGGCCATGAGCCGTCGAATGATGTCTCCATGTGATGTCTTCAGATGATGACATAATTCGACGGCTCGGCGAAAGCCCCAGGTCGCGATCCCACCGGGCACCGGAATGAACCGTTCGGCAGCACGCGTTGGGGCGAAGGGGGACGATGCGAAAGGGGGCCCGACCGGGCGGACGGGGTGACTCGGCAAGGAGAGGCTGATGGGCTCGCTGACCTCGCTGGTCCAAGCCGCGGGCCTGTGGTCCTATGCGCTGATCTTCGCCCTGACCGCCGCCGAGACCAGCGCCTTCGTCGGCCTGATCCTGCCCAGCGAGACGGTGATCCTCTTCGCCGCCGCGCTCTCCGCGCACGGCACGCTCAACCCGGTGCCGCTGGCCATCGCCGTGGTGAGCGGCGGGATCGTCGGGGACAGCACCGGCTACGCACTGGGCCGGCTGCTCGGCAAGCGGGTCACCGCCCGGCACCACGGCCACCGGATCCGCCCCGGCGGGCGGATCGACCGGGCCGGCGGGTACCTGCGCGAACGCGGCGGCCCCGCCGTCTTCACCGGGCGCTTCATCGGCTTCGTCCGCTCCTTCGTGCCCTTCGCCGCCGGCGCCGCCAAGATGCCCTACCGCCGCTTCCTGGCCTTCAGTGCGGGAGCCTCGTTCGCCTGGGGACTGGGCAACGTGGCACTCGGCTACTTCCTGGGCGCCTCCGCCCAGCGCCTGCTGCACACCATCGGCCTGGCCGGGGTGGCCGCCGTGGGCGGGGTGCTGCTGGCAGCGCTCCTGGTGCTGTGGTGGCGCAGCCGCCGGCGCACCCGCGCGGCGCCGACCGCACCGGTCCGCCCGCCCGCGGCGCGCCCCGATCAGGACCCGGCCGCCCCGCCGGCCTCGGACCCGGTCCCGCCCTCGGACCCGACCCCGGCTCCGGCCGCGCGGGGCGCCGCCGCGCACGGTTCCGGGGCGGAACCGGAGCCACCGCAGCGATCGTCCCCCGACAGCTGAGCGTGCCCGAACGACCGTGCTCCGTGGCCGCGTTGCAGGATTCCCGGCCCGGTCGGCCGGCCCGTCCGGCACACCATGATCGACGGCGCAATGGTCATGCCAAAATGGGATTGAAAGGCACATCGCTGGGCAGATGCTCAGGGATCGGCCCGGACGGCGGTCCGGGCCCCGCCGGTGCGCCCGGTCCAGAGGAGGTCCGATCGTGGAACCCGTCCAGCGCTACGCAGTCTCTCTTCCCGGCCCGGTCGGTCAGCACGGGCCCGCCACCGTGGTCGTGGTGCACTGGACGCCGAGGACCAACGGCGGCCACTGCGTCTACGCCGACGACACCGGTGCGTTCGAGGTCGTCATCGACACCGACAGCGGGGTGGCCAGCCTGCTGGACGCCGTCGAGGGCCACCAGCACCAGTGCCTGCACGCCGTCCCGCTGCCCCAGGCCCGCGCCGCGGCCTCGGCCGTACCACCGGGCCGCGAGGTCTGGGGCGGCCCGATCAGCTGACCTCCCGCCCGCGCCGATCCGGCCGCTGAACCGCGAGGTTCAGCGGCCGCGCTCGTCGGTCCCCGCGACCTTGGCCGAGGTGAGCGCGATCCGGTTCCAGGTGTTGATGGTCAGGATCACCGCCACCAACTGGGCCAGCTCGGCCTGCTCGAAGTGCTCGGCCGCCCGGTCGTGGACGGCCTGCGGCACGCCGCCCTCCGCGAGCCGGGTGACCGACTCGGCCAGCGCGAGCGCCGCCTGCTCCTTGGCGGTGAAGAAGTGGGCGGCCTCGCGCCACAGGGCCACCAGGTGCAGCCGCTCCTCGCTCTCGCCGGCCTTGCGGGCGTCGCTGGTGTGCATGTGCAGGCAGTAGGCGCAGCCGTTCAGCTGCGAGACCCGGATCTGGACCAGCTCGACCAGGACCGGGTCGATGCCTTCGCGGGCTGCCGCATCCAGGCCGAGGACCGCCTTGAAGACCTTCGGGGCGGCCTGGGCCAGGTTCAGGCGGTTCGCGCCGGTGGCGGTGGGGGTCGCGCCGGGGTTCTCGATGCTGCTCTCGTTCGTCATGATCATGAATCTACGGACTCTGTTCGACCTTGGATAAGGTGCACTTCCATGGCGGAATCCTGGGTCAATTCGGCACGGCGGATCGGCCTCGATCTGCACCTCGAGCTGGTCGGACCGGGCAGCCGGCGCACCGTGCTGACCCGCGCGCTGCGCGAGGCGGTGCGCGCGGGGCGGCTCGCGCCCGGCACCCGGCTGCCGCCCTACCGCTCGCTCGCCGCGGACCTGGGGCTGGCCCGCAACACGGTGGCCGACGCGTACGCGGAACTGGTGGCGGAGGGCTGGCTGACGGCCCGCCAGGGCTCCGGCACCCGGGTCGCCCTCGGGGCGCCCGCGGCCGACGGCTCGGGCAGACACCGGCCGAACCGCACCGCCGCGCCCACCGCCCCCACACGCACCGGGACCGCAGCGGTGCCCGGGCCGCCCCGGCACGACCTGCGCCAGGGCCACCCGGACCCCGCCTCCTTCCCGCGCGGTGCCTGGCTCGCTGCAGGCCGCCGGGCGCTGACCGCCGCACCCGCCGAGGCCTTCGGCCCGGGCGATCCGCGGGGCCGCCCCGAGCTGCGCCGGGCGCTGGCCGACTACCTGGCCCGGGTGCGCGGGGTGCGCGCCGACCCCGAGCGGATCGTGGTCTGCGCGGGCTTCGCGCACGCGCTGCGGCTGCTGAGCGGCGGCGCGGTCCTGCGCGGCCGGCTGGCGGTGGAGGGCTACGGCCTTCCGTTCCACCGCGAGCTGCTGGAACGGGCCGGACTGCGCACCGAGCCGCTGACGGTGGACGAGCACGGCGCCCGGACGGCCGAGCTGGCCACGCTGCCGCACCCGCGCGCCGTCCTGTTGACCCCGGCCCACCAGTTCCCCACCGGCGTGGCGCTGCACCCCGGCCGCCGGGCGGCGGCGGTCGACTGGGCGCGCGGCGCCGACGCCCTGGTCCTGGAGGACGACTACGACGGCGAGTTCCGCCACGACCGGCAGCCGGTCGGCGCGCTGCAGGGCCTGGCCCCCGACCGGGTGCTCTACCTGGGCTCGGTCAGCAAGAGCCTGTCACCGGCGCTGCGGCTCGGCTGGCTGGTACTGCCCGAGCACCTGGTCGATCCGGTGCTCGCGGCCAAGGGCGAACGGGAGGCCTGGACCAGCGTGCCGGACCAGCTCACGCTCGCCGACTTCATCGAGTCCGGCTCCTACGACCGCCACATCCGCCGGATGCGCCAGCGCTACCGGCGCCGCCGCGACCAGGTGGTGGCCACCTTGGCCGAGCGGGCCCCGCACCTGGCGCCCACCGGCATCGCGGCGGGACTGCACGCCGTACTCCCCCTGCCCTCGGGCACCGAGGCGGCCACCGTCCGGACGGCCGCGGCCCAGGGCATCGCCCTGGACGGCCTGGCCGCCTTCCGGCACCCCAGGGCCGCGCAGCCGGCCGCGGACGGCCTGGTGATCGGCTACGCGGCCGCCGCCGAGCACGCCTGGGAGGCGGCCCTGGACGCCCTGTGCCGGATCCTGCCGCCGCCGGACTGACGATCCGTCGGACGGCCGGACAGCAGCCCCGGCCGTCCGATCGCACGAACGCGACACGAACACGTTTGCCCATGCTTGCACCGCACCTTCACTCCGATGAGCGATGCTCGTCCTCGGGGGATCCCGCTGGACGCCGACCACCAGGTGCCGCGTCCGTCCAGGAGCCGGCCGTTGCGAAAGAAGGTCCGATGCGCTCACCCGCCCGCCGGCTGCTCGGGTGTCTCGCCCTGCTGCTCACCGCCTGCGGCGCCCCCGGGCAGCCGCGCGGCGGCACCGCGGCCGGCCTGGCGCCGCAGGGCTCGCCAGCCGTGCTGGCCGGTGCCCGGGCACCGGCGCTGCCCGTGCTGACCCCGGACCAGTTGGCCGGCCAGCGGGTCGTCTACTCCTACACCGGCCCCACCGTCCCGGCCTCCCTGCTCAGTGCGGTGCGCTCCGGCCGGGCCGCCGGGGTGATCTTCTTCGGCTCCAACACGGCCGACCCCGACGCGCTCGGCCGCGCCGTCGCCGCCCTGCGCCAGGCCCAGCAGCAGAGCCCCGTGCGGCTGCCGCTGCTGCTGATGACCGACCAGGAGGGCGGACGGATCCGCCGCCTGCCCGGTGCGCCGGAGCAGTCCGAGCGGGCGATCGGGCAGGGCCCGGACGCGGTGGCCGCCGCCGCAGCCGCGGGTGACGCGGCTGCCCGCAACCTCACCGCGCACGGCATGAACGTCAACCTCGCCCCGGTGCTCGACGTGCACGACCAGGACGGCAACTTCATCGACCGGACCGAGCGCTCCTACAGCAGCGACCCGGCTGCCGCGGCCGGCCTCGGCAGCGCCTTCATCACCGCCCAGCAGCGCGCGGGCGTGGCCGCCACCGCCAAGCACTTCCCGGGCCTGGGCACCGCGCCCGCCGACAGCAACACCGACACCGGTCCGGTCACGCTCAACGCCGACAAGCAGCGGCTCACCGGGACCGACGAGGCGCCCTACCCGGCGGCCATCGCTGCCGGGGTCGATCTGGTGATGGTCTCCTGGGCCGTCTACCCCGCGCTCGACCCCGACCATCCGGCCGGCCTGTCCCCCTCCGTGGTCAACGGCGAGCTGCGCGACCGGCTCGGCTTCCACGGCGTGACCATCACCGACGCGCTGGAGGCCGGTGCGCTGCGCGCCTGGGGCAGCACCGGGCAGCGGGCGGTGGCGGCCGCCGGGGCGGGCATGGACCTGATCCTCTGCTCGGCCCAGGACCCCGACCAGGGCGAGGACGCCACCACCGCGCTGGCCGACGCACTGACCACCGACAAGCTCGACCGCGCGGGATTCGACGCCGCACTGGCCCGGGTCTCCGCGCTGCGGGCCGAGCTGCGCTGAACGGATCGTTCCGGACCCCTGGTTCCCGAGGCAGGAGAGGCACCCATGTCCCTGGTGAGAGTCCACAACTTCTCGATCTCCCTCGACGGCTTCGGCACCGGCGCCGGTCAGCGGCTGGACGCACCGTTCGGCCATGCCGGGCTGCGGCTGCACGACTGGTTCTTCCAGACCAGGACCTTCCGCCGGATGCACGGTGAGGACGGCGGCAGCACCGGGGTCGACGACGCGCTGGCCCGCACCTGGGACGCGGGCATCGGCGCCGAGATCATGGGGCGCAACAAGTTCGGTCCGCACCGCGGGCCGTGGCAGGACCAGGAGTGGAACGGCTGGTGGGGCGAGAACCCGCCGTTCCACACGCCGGTGTTCGTGCTCACCCACCACCCGCGCCCCTCGGTGGAGATGGCCGGCGGGACCACCTTCCACTTCGTCGACGCCACGCCCCAGGAGGCGGTGCACCTGGCGCGCGAGGCCGCGGGCGACCTCGACGTGCGGATCGGCGGCGGGCCGAGCACGGTGCGCGCGTTCCTGGCCGCGGACCTGATCGACCGGCTGCACCTGGTGGTCGTCCCGATCGTGCTGGGCTGCGGCGAGCTGCTCTGGGACGGCCTCGGCGGACTGGAGGAGCGCTTCGACGTCGAGTCGGTGAGCTCTCCCAGCGGCGTCACCCACCTGACCCTGACCCGGCGGTGACACCGGCGGCGCCGCAGCGCCCGCCCGGCCGGGCGAAAACCACCTGACGCCGCGATCCCCCCCGCCTACGGTGGCCGGATGCGACACGACGAACAGGTGCTCGTCTTCGACGCCGACGACACCCTGTGGGAGAACAACGTCCGCTTCGAGCGGGCGATCGAGGCCTTCCTCGACGAGGTGGCCCCGCCCGCGCCCAGTCGCGCCGCCGCGCGTGCGGCTCTCGACCGGATCGAGGCGGCCAACGCGGCCCGCCACGGCTACGGCGCCCAGGTCTTCCTGCGCAGCCTCGGCGAGTGCCATGAGCAGCTGCACGGCCGGGCACCCAGTGCGGCGCAGCGGGAGCGCCTGGCGGCGCTGGCCGCCTCGATCACTGGTGCCGAGGTGGAGCTGATCCCCGGCGTGGCCCAGACGCTGGCCAGGCTCGCCCGGCGGCACGAGCTGCTGCTGCTCACCAAGGGCGACCGGGCGGAGCAGCAGGCGAAGATCGACGCCTCGGGGCTGGCCGGCCACTTCAAGGCGGTGCACATCGTCGCGGAGAAGGACGTGGCGGCCTATCAGCAGCTGATCGGCACCCACCCGCTGCCGCCGGAGCGCACCTGGATGATCGGCAACTCGCCGAAGTCGGACATCCTGCCGGCCCGCGCGGCCGGGCTGAACGCGGTGTTCATCCCGCACCAGCACACCTGGACGCTGGAGGCCGCCGAGCTGGACCCCGCGGACGGCGGCGTCCTGCGGCTGACCGCCTTCACCGAGCTGGGGGAGCACTTCTGATGACGGACCGTCAGCCCGCGGTCTCCTGCGTCTTCGTCTGCCACGACGGCGCCGGGCGGGTGCTGCTCGCCCGGCGTGCGGCAGCGGCCCGCGACGAGCCGGGGCCGTGGGACTGCGGCGCCGGGGCACTGGAGTTCGGCGAGGAGTTCGAGGCCGCGGTGGCCCGCGAGGTGCGCGAGGAGTACACGGCCGAGCCGCTCGCGATCACCGTGCTCGGGGTGCGCAACGTGCTGCGCGGGAACCCGGTGGACTCGCACTGGGTCGCCGTCGTCTGCGCGGTGCGGGTCGACCCGGCGGCGGTGGCCATCGGCGAGCCGCACAAGTTCGACGCGCTCGGCTGGTTCGCCGAGGACGAACTGCCCGCACCGGTGCACTCCCAGCTGCCGCCGACCCTGGCGCTGGCCCGGGCCCATCTGGCGGGGAGCGG
The DNA here is from genome assembly GCF_036226465.1 of Kitasatospora sp. NBC_01250. Classification (NCBI taxonomy): domain Bacteria; kingdom Bacillati; phylum Actinomycetota; class Actinomycetes; order Kitasatosporales; family Streptomycetaceae; genus Kitasatospora; species Kitasatospora sp. NBC_01250. The sequence goes on from NZ_CP108476.1 coordinate 1,361,464, forward strand.
GGCCTAGCTCGACCGGGCGGCGCCTGCGGCGTTTCTGACCTTCCATCAGACGTCGGGTCTGCCAAGCTCTCCCCGATGACCCGACCATCGCTGCCCCAGATGCTGACCGCCGTCCTCGGCCGGTGGACCCTCCTGCTGCCACCGCTGGCGGCCGTGCTGCTCGCGCTGGTCTGGGGGCGCACGCTGCCGAACGCGGTGGCCACGGTCGCCGGGCTGGTGCTCGTCCTGGCGGTGCTGGCGGCGGTGCACCACGCGGAGGTGGTGGCGCACCGGGTCGGCGAGCCGCTCGGGTCGCTGGTGCTGGCGGTGGCGGTCACGGTGATCGAGGTGGCGCTGATCGTCACCCTGATGGTCGACTCCGCGGCGAAGAACGCCACCCTGGCGCGGGACACCGTCTTCGCCGCGGTCATGATCACCTGCAACGGGATCGTCGGGCTCTGCCTGCTGCTCGGCTCGCTGCGCACCCGGGTCGCGGTCTTCAACCCGGAGGGCACCGGCGCCGCGCTGGCCACGGTGGCCACCCTCGCCACGCTCAGCCTGGCGCTGCCCTCCTTCACCACCAGCACCCCCGGGCCGAACTTCTCCCCCACCCAGCTCACCTTCGCCTCGGTGGCCGCCCTGGTGCTCTACGGCCTCTTCGTGACCACCCAGACGGTGCGCCACCGGGAGTACTTCCTGCCGCCGGAGCTGATCGACCGGCCCGCGGCCGACCCGCAGCACGGCGAGACCCATGACGAACTCCCCACGAACCGGGAGACCGCGACCAGCCTGGTGCTGCTGATGGTCGCGCTGGTGGCCGTGGTCGGCCTGGCCAAGACGGTCTCGCCGACCATCGAACACGGGGTCACGGCGGCCGGGCTGCCGGCCTCGGTGATGGGCGTGGTGATCGCGATGCTGGTGCTGCTGCCGGAGACCATCGCGGCGGTCCGGGCCGCCCGGCGCGACGAGGTGCAGACCGGGCTGAACCTGGCGCTCGGCTCGGCGATGGCCAGCATCGGCCTGACCATCCCGGCGGTCGCGCTCGCCTCCGTCTGGCTGAGCGGGCCGCTGGTGCTGGGCCTGAGCGCCTCGCACCTGGTGCTGCTCGCGCTCACCGTGGCGGTGGGCACGCTGACCGTGATCCCGGGCCGGGCCACCCCGCTGCAGGGCGGGGTGCACCTGTCGGTGCTGGCGGCCTACGTGGTGCTGGCGGTCAGCCCGTAGGCGGGTCCCGGGCCGACCGCCGGACGGGCCCCGAGGGCCTCAGGCGTTGACGAGCGTGACCGCCGCCTCCGGGGAGTGCAGCGCGAAGGTCAGCGACTCCTGGAGGTAGAGCCGCACCGCGTGGGCGTCGTGCGACAGGTAGCCGATCGACAGGTCCTGGCCCAGGTGCAGCTCGAAGTCGCCGCCCCGGGTGGAGAGCACCACGGCGCCCTGCAGGGCCGGCGCCCAGATGATCTCCCCGGTGACCACCCGGGCCAGGTGCTGGCGCACCGGATAGCCGTGGTTGGAGGTCTCGTTGACCGCCGTGTAGGCGTCGGCGCCCAGCAGCAGCGAGTACGGGCCGTCCACGCCGGCCAGCCGCAGCGTGGTCAGCGCCCGGCTGACCGCGTCCGGGTAGTCGGTGACCTCGCCCGGCAGGGTGACCGTCGGGTTGTCGGAGCCGATCCGCACCCCGGTGATGCCCGCCGCCGGCCAGCCCTCGAAGATCGCGGTGTCCTCGGCCTGCGCCATGGTGCGGGCCGCGTCCTTGACGGGCTGCCAGTCGGAGTCCTGCGAGCCGCGCTCCACGTCGTCCACGGCCTGGCGGTCCAGGGTGAACGGCACCCGCAGCTCGACCACCGGGCGGGACTCGCGGGCGTGCGCCGACGTCCCCGGGACCAGCGCCGCGATCGACTGCAGGTGGCCGGAGCCGACCGCGGCGAGGTCCGGGCCCACCGGACCCACCAGGTCGACCACCCGGCGCCCGGCCAGGTGCAGGGTGAAGGTGCGCCGGGCCTCCTCCTCGATCTGCGCCCAGGCCCCGGTGGAGATCGGGGCCAGGTCGCGGTGCAGGTTGTTCATCGGGTGCCACTCCTTTGCGGTCCGGCGAGGGCGGTGGGCTGCTGCTTGAGACTGCCGATGCCGAGCGAGCCGTCCGCCCCGGCGGGGGCGGTGCGCGCGGCGGCCGTCCCGGCGGCGGGCGGCGGGTCGTCGAGCAGATCGGCGGAGGGGACGAAGAAGAGCCCGCCGGTGACGGCCGTCGAGAAGTCGAGCAGCCGGTCGTGGCGGCCCGGTGACCGCCCGAGGAACATGTTCTCCAGCATCTCCTCGGTCACCGCCGGGGTGTGGCAGTAACCGATGAAGTAGGTGCCGCACTCCCCGTCGGCATAGGAGCCGAACGGCATGTTCAGCCGGACGATCTCGCGCTCGCGGCCGTCCACCGGATCGAGGCTGGTGAGGGCCACGTGCGAGTCGGCCGGCTGCTCGGCCCCGGGCAGTTCGACGTCCTCGAGCTTGGTGCGCCCCACCGCGCGCTCCTGCTGCTCGACCGGCAGCGCCCGCCAGCGGGCCAGGTCGTGCAGGTACTTCTGGACGATCACGTAGCTGCCGCCGGCGAAGTCCGGGTCCTCGGCGCCGATCAGCGCCGCCCGGTCGGCGTCGGCGCCCTCGGGGTTCTCGGTGCCGTCGACGAAACCGAGCAGGTCGCGCCGGTCGACGTAGCCGAAGCCGGTCACCTCGTCCACCACGTCCACCGCGCCGCGCAGCCGCTCCAGCAGCAGGCCGGCCAGGTCGAAGCAGGCGTCCTGGCGTTCGGCACGCAGGTGCAGCAGCAGGTCGCCGGGGGTGGCGGGGGCGGTGTGCCGCTCGCCGCGCAGCTCGCGGAAGGGGTGCAGCCCGGCGGGGCGCGGCGGGGCGAAGAGCCGGTCCCAGAGCTGCGAGCCGATGCCGAGCACGCAGCTGAGCCCGGTGTCGGCGCCGCGGAAGCCGACCGACCTGCGCAGCGCGGCGACGTCCGGCAGCAGGTCGCGCACCGCCTGCTCGCCGCCCGGGCGCACGGTGAGCACCAGGAAGCGCGCGGCGCAGCTGAGCGGAGCCCGGACGGCCTGCGGACGCGGGGCCGCCGGCCCGCGGGGCTGCTCCGGCCCGTCGGCCGCCGTCACTGCTGCTGCTCGCTGCGGTCGCCGGCCCAGAGCGTGTGGAACACCCCGTCCCGGTCGGTGCGCCGGTAGGTGTGGGCGCCGAAGAAGTCCCGCTGGCCCTGGATCAGCGCGGCCGGCAGCCGCCCGGCGCGCAGCGCGTCGTAGTAGGCCAGTGCGGTGGCGAATCCGGGTACCGGCACGCCGAGTTGGGCGGCGGTGGAGACCACCCGGCGCCAGGCGGACTGCGCCTCGCCGAGCGCCTTGCGGAAGTACTCGTCGGTGAGCAGGGTGGGCAGTTCGGGGTCCGCCTGGTAGGCGGCCTCGATCCGGTCCAGGAACCTCGCCCTGATGATGCAGCCGCCGCGCCAGATCGAGGCCATCGCACCGGGTGCGATCCCCCACCCGTACTCCGCGCTGCCGGCCTGGATCTGGTTGAAGCCCTGGGCGTAGGCGACGATCTTCGAGGCGTACAGCGCCTGCTCCACGTCACCGGCGAACCGGTCGGCCGCCGCGCTGTCCAGCCAGGTCTCGGTGGGGCCGGGCAGGTCGCGGGCCGCCTCGCGCAGCGCCGCGCTGCCCGAGAGCGAGCGGGCGAAGACCGCCTCGGCGATGCCGGAGACCGGCACGCCGAGTTCGAGCGCGCTCTGCACCGTCCACCGGCCGGTGCCCTTCTGCTCGGCCCGGTCCTGGACGATGTCGACGAACGGGCGCCCGGTGGCGGCGTCGGTGTGGCCGAGCACCTCGGCGGTGATCTCGATCAGATAGGAGTTGAGCCGGTCCTCGTTCCAGGTCCGGAAGGTCCGGGCGATCTCGGCGGGCTGGCGCCCGGCGCCGTGCCGCAGCAGGTCGTAGGCCTCGGCGATCAGCTGCATGTCGGCGTACTCGATGCCGTTGTGCACCATCTTGACGAAGTGTCCGGCGCCGTCCGGGCCGACGTGGGTGCAGCAGGGCTGCCCGTCCACCTGGGCCGCGATCGACTCCAGCACCGGCCCGAGCGAGCGGTAGGCCTCGGCGGTGCCGCCCGGCATGATGCTCGGGCCCAGCAGCGCGCCCTCCTCGCCGCCGGAGATGCCGGTGCCGACGAAGTGCAGGCCGTGTTCGCGCAGCGCCGCCTCGCGCCGGCGGGTGTCCATGAAGTGCGCGTTGCCGCCGTCGACCACGATGTCGCCGGCTTCGAGCAGCGGGACCAGTTCGTCGATCACCGCGTCGGTGGGCTCGCCCGCCTTGACCATGATGACGATCCGCCGCGGGCGGGCCAGCGAGGCCACGAACTGCGCCGTCGTCTCGCTGGGGACGAACGCGCCCTCGTGGCCGAACTCGGCCATCAGCGCGCTGGTCCGGGCGTTACTGCGGTTGTGCAGGGCGACCCGGTGGCCGTGCCGGGCGAAGTTCCGGGCCAGGTTGCGGCCCATGACGGCCAGTCCGGTGACGCCGATGTCGGCAGACTCCTGCGCGCTCATTCAGATGACTCCAAGTCGCTGGTCCGGCAGCACGGTGAACAGCCCCCAGCCTGCCGTGCCCGCCCCCTCCACGCACCACGGCACGCGGAGCGGGTGCACAGCGTCCGGACCGCGGCCGTACAGCGTGACGAACGAGCAGAAGCCGGGGAGGGCCGTCCTGAGCTGGCGTCAGCTGAGGTCACCCCACTATGCGTTTGATGTATACACCTTGTGTATAGTCGCCCGCATGTCACTCGGTCACACCATCCTGGGGCTCCTGGAGTCCCATCCGCGCCACGGCTACGACCTCAAGCGCGCCTACGACGAGCGCTTCGGCCAGACCCGCGCGCTGCCCTACGGCCAGGTCTACGCCACCCTCTCGCGCCTGCTGAAGAACGGCCTGGTCGAGGTCGACGGCACCGAGCAGGGCGAGGGCCCCGAACGCAAGCGCTACGTGATCACCGAGGCCGGGATCACCGACGTCAGCCGCTGGCTGGCCGAGCCCGAGAGCCCCGCCTCCTACCTGCAGAGCACCCTCTACACCAAGGTGGTGCTGGCCCTGCTGACCGGGCGCCCCGCCCAGGAGGTGCTGGAGACCCAGCGCACCGAGCACCTGCGCCACATGCGCGAGCTGACCCGCCGCAAGCTGGCCGGCGACCTCGCCGACCAGCTGCTCTGCGACCACGCGCTGTTCCACCTGGAGGCCGACCTGCGCTGGCTGGAGCTGACCGCGGCCCGACTCGACGACCTGGCCAGGAAGGTGCGCGCCTGATGTCCACCGCTCCCACCACCACCGCCCGCGCCACCGGACCGGCAGCCGAGGGCGCGCTGCTGACCGCCGTCGACGTCCACAAGAGCTTCGGCCTCACCCAGGCGCTGGACGGCGCCTCGCTGACCATCTCCCCCGGCGAGCTGGTCGCCGTGCTGGGCACCTCCGGCTCCGGCAAGTCCACCCTGCTGCACTGCCTGGCCGGCCTGATCAGGCCCGAGTCCGGCACCGTCAGCTACCGCGGCCAGGACCTGGCCACCCTCTCCGACGGCGTCCGCAGCGCGCTGCGCCGGGCCGACTTCGGCTTCGTCTTCCAGTTCGGCCAGCTGGTGCCCGAACTCTCCTGCCTGGAGAACACCGCGCTCCCGCTGCGGCTGAACGGCATCCGCCGGCGCCCCGCCGAGGAGCGGGCCAGGCAGTGGCTGGAGCGGCTGGACGTGGCCGACCTGGCCGACAAGCGGCCGGGCGAGCTGTCCGGCGGCCAGGGCCAGCGGGCCGCGATCGCCCGCGCGCTGGTCACCGATCCGGCGGTGATCTTCGCCGACGAGCCGACCGGCGCGCTCGACTCGCTGCACGGCGAGCAGGTGATGGCGCTGCTCACCGCCGCCGCCCGGGAGTCCGGTGCGGCCGTGCTGCTGGTCACCCACGACATGCGGGTGGCCGCCTACGCCGACCGCGAGGTGGTGGTGCGCGACGGGCGCACCCGCGAGCCCGGAGACGGCCGATGACCGACCGTCCGCTCTCCCGCCTGGTCACCGACCTGGCGCTCGGCCTGCGGCTGGCGTTCGCCGGCGGCCGGGACAGCCGGCTGCGCACCGCGCTGACCGCGATCGGCGTCGGCCTCGGGGTGGCCACCCTGCTGCTGGCCGCCTCCTTCCCCGCCGTGCGCGCGCACCGGGACGACAAGCTGCGCACCCAGAGCGGCGCGGTGGTCTCCGCCGTCATCGCACCGCGCTCCGACCACAGCCTGCTGATCCACGACGCCCCCGGCGTGTACCAGGGCCGGACCTTCTTCGGCCGGATCGTCCAGCCCGAGGGGCCGAACGCCCCGCTGCCGCCGGGCCTGAGCGCCTATCCGGCCCCCGGCACGCTCGCCGTCTCGCCGGCGCTGGCCGAGCTGCTGCACTCGTCCGGCGCGGCACTGCTGCGCGAGCGCTACCCACAGCCGATCACCGGCACGATCGGCCCCGCCGGCCTGGCCGGGCCCGGCGACTACGCGCTCTACCTGGGCAGCGACAAGCTGACCGACACCGATCCGTCGACGCTGCGGATCGACCACTTCGAGGACAAGCTGCCGCCCAAGCCGACCGACCCGGTCCTGCTGCTGCTCACCGTGGCCGGCGTGGTGATCCTGCTCAGCCCGGTGGCCGTGTTCATCGCCGCCGCCGCCCGGTTCGGCAGCGAGGCGCGCGACCGCCGGCTGGCCGCCCTGCGACTGGCGGGCGCCGACCGCTCCACCACCGCACGGATCTCGGCCGGCGAGTCGCTGGCCGGCGCGCTCGTGGGCCTGGGACTCGGCACGGTCTTCTTCCTGATCGGCCGTCAGCTGGTGGCGAGGGTGACCGTCGCCGGACTGAGCGTCTTCGCCGACGACCTCCAGCCGCAGCCGGTGCTGGCGGCCCTGGTGCTCGTCGTGGTCCCGCTGCTGGCCGTCACCGTCACCATGCTGACCATGCGCCGGATCGCCGCCGAGCCGCTCGGCGTGGTGCGCGGCGCCGGGACCCGGCGACGGGCGATCTGGTGGCGCGTGCTGCTGCCGCTGCTCGGCCTCGGCCTGCTCCTCACCCAGCGCGGCAGGCTCACCTCGCTCGACAACAGCCAGGCGCTGGCCATCCTGATCACCGGCCTGCTCCTGCTGCTGGTCGGTGCCACCCTGCTGCTGCCGCCGCTGGTCGCGCTCGCCTCCCGCGCGCTGCGCCGGGTCAGCGGGCCGCCGGCCTGGCAACTGGCACTCGGCCGGCTGCGGTTCAGCCCGGAGAGCGCGTCCCGGCCGGTGACCGGCATCGTGGTGACGGTGGCCGGCGCGATCGCCCTGCAGACCCTGATCGGCTCGGTCGCCGCCGCGCGCACCCCCGCCACCGACGAACTGGCCACCAAGGACCACACCCTGCTGTCCGTCAGCTTCGAAGGAGCCGGCGACCGCGCCGGGCAGCTCGCCGACCAGCTGCGCCACAGCCCCGGGGTCGCCGACGCAACCGGCTACACCGACGTCTACGCCAGCGCGGGCGAGCAGCTCTTCACCATCCGGGTGGCCGACTGCGCGACCCTGAAGGCCATGGAACACATCACCGACTGCGCCGACGGGAACGTGTTCACCGCCCTGGGCATCACCTCCGCCTCGGCCGGCCGCAGCCCGCTCGCGGCCGGCGGACCGGTGCAGTTGGAGCCGATCGGCGAGCCGAAGAGCGCCTGGCAGCTGCCGGCCTCCCGCGCCACGGTCGAACAGCCCGCGCACGACGGCCGCCCGCACTACCTGGACACCATCCTGGCCACCCCGTCCGTGCTCCCGGCCGCCCTGCTGCGCACCCAGACCGCCAGCGCCGACGTGCACCCGGTGCCCGGCACGCCGGACGCCGAGGACCGGATCCGCACCGACGCGGCGCTGATCAGCGTGGAGAGCAGCGTCTACAACCCCACGAGCAGGCTGCCGGACGCCCAGTTCCTCAGCGTGCGCAACGCGCTGACGGCCGGGACGGTGGCGATCCTGACGCTGATCGGCGCCGGCATGCTGGTCGGTCTGCTGGAGCAACTGCGCGAGCGCAGGCGCACCCTGGCGGTGCTCACCGCCTTCGGTACCCGCACCCGCACGCTGGCCGGCGCGCTGCTCTGTCAGAGCATCGTCCCGGTCGTGCTCGGCCTGGCGCTCGCCGTGGTCTGCGGCCTCGCGCTGGGCAGCGCACTGCTCTTCCTGGCCAAGGTGCCGATCGGCTTCGTCTGGGGTGAGATCGCCCTGATGTCCGGCGCGGGCGCGGCGGCGGTGTTGCTGATCACGGCGCTGAGCCTGCCGGTGCTGTGGCGCCGGACCAAGCCGGCGGGACTGCGCTACGAGTAGCAGCGCACCGCGGAGCGCCGACACCCCACCGGGCACACCGGTGGGGTGTCGGCGCTCCCGGCGCCGGACTACCGTAGAGGAAGCCGGCACTGCCAGGACCGGCCGGCTGAGGGGACGGCTGCCGTGTTCGCACTGCTCACGCTCAACCTGCTGGTCGGCGGCGTGCTCGCCTACCTCGCCGGGGCCACCGGGCTGGCCGAGACCCGTCGGTTGCGGCAGGTGGGGGTGCCCGCCTCCGCGCTCGTCGCCCGGCGCGCGAGCGACGCGGACGGCCCCGGACGGCCGCTGCTCCAGTTCGCCACCCGGGAGGGGCTGGTTCTGGAGGTCCCCTCCCCCGTCGGACCCAGCCGGGCCCAGCCGCTGACCGCCGGGCGCGCGGTGCCGGTCCGCTACGACCCGGCCGATCCGCGCCAGATCCTGGTCCAGGGCCGGGAACGGCGGGCGATCGAGTACGTCTTCATGGCCGCCGGCGCCGCCATCGTGCTGACCGCGCTGACCCTGGCCGCACTGGTGGCCTGAGCGGGGGTACGAACCCCAGCGGGCGCGGGAAGGGGAGGCGCGGGTGGGCCGGGCGGGCCCACCCGCGGCGCGACCACTCAGCTACGGGGAGGCAGCACTACCGCGGCGCGCGGACAGCCGCACCGGCCCGAACCCGCGCGCGGCTGCGGCGGTCGGTCGTGATGGCGGGTCGGGCTGTCCATGACGCTCATTCAAGTCAGCCGGTTCACCCGGGGCAAGCACGTTCACTCGCTCTGATGAATCCTTGACAGGCCGTGAGCGGGTCGTGCGCCGGTCGCCTCCACCCCCCGCGGCACGGGTCGCGGCCCGCCGATCCCGTCCCGTACCTCGGCACCGGGACCGGCGCCGGGTTTCCTCCGGGTTCCGGATCGGTTCCGGTCGAGTTACACGGCGGCCCGGAGCGCCGATGCCCTGAGCCGCCCTGGCCATGTCAAAATTGACCGGCCATCAGGTCCAGCCCTCGCCGCCTCGGCGACGGGCGCCAGATCCAGGAGGCCGCGTGCGAATCTTCGCCAAGCAGTCGTTCGAATCGCTCTACCAGCAGCCGCTCCCCGCCGGCTACTTCCGTCACCTGGCGCCGCTGCGCTACCGCTCCCCCGACTTCGCCCGCCGCCTGCTGCCCGGCACCATCGCGGAGCTGCGCCGGCGCACCGGGCGCCGGCAGCTGAAGATCCTCGACCTGGCCTGCGGCTACGGGATCAACAGCGCGCTGCTCAAATTCGGGGTCGACTTCGCGACCTTCGCCCGGCGCTACCCGCTGCACCCCGCCCGCACCGCGGCACCGACCGCGAGCGCCCCGCAGGCGGCGGGCCCGGTCCACGTCACCGACGAGGCCGTCAGCCGGGACGCCGCCTTCCTGCGGTCCAGGGCGCACGACACCGAGCTGACCGTGGTGGGCCTGGACGTCTCGCTCCCGGCCACCGAGTACGCGCTGGCCGCCGGTCTGATCGACGCCGCCGTCAACACCGACCTGGAGCGGTACGACCCCACGCCGGCCGACCAGGCCGTGCTCGCCGGAGCCGATCTGGTGCTGGCCACCGGCGCGTTCAGCCACCTGGGCATCGCCACCCTGGAACGCGTCCTCGCGCTGCAGAGCACCCCGCCGGTGGTGCTGGGCTGGCCGCTCTACGGCCAGCCCACCGAGGAGATCGCCCGCTGCCTGGCCGGCCACCGCCTCACCGTCACCCGGCCCGACCCGACCCCGCGGCACCAGCGGTACTTCGCCGACGCCCGCGAGCGCGAGGCCTACCACTACTCGCTGCGCCGGCTGCGGGTGCCGTTCGTCGGCTCGGCGGCCGAGACCAGCCTCTGCGTCACCTCGCTGCTCGCCCGCCCCGCGCTGGCCTGAGCCGGCGGCAGGATCGACGCTCCGTCAGGAGCTGTCAGGCCAGCCGGCTCAGCGCCGCCTCGGCCCGGCGCGCGGACGGTGCCGCGTGCCGTCCGCGCGCCCGGCGCCGGTGGCGGCGGGCCAGGCGGGAAGCGGTCTCGCGGGAGCGCGCGGGGTCGGTCAGGCAGAGCAACAGGGCGAGCAGCGGCGGAACGGTCAACAGGAGCACGGTCAGGGTCATGGCGGCCACCTCTTCCGATCGTGAGCGAACGGCCTGAGGGCAGTGTCGCCAGCTCGCCCCGCCGGTAACCGCCCGTCACACCGTCGCCGAGGCCGATCACCCGCCGGGCCCAGCCGCCCCTGCGGCGACCGGCCGCAGCGCCGTCCCGTCCGGGTGAGCACCCGTAACCCGCCCGCCCCCGCGGTACCGTCCGCCGCTCCCGGGCAGGCCCTAGGCTGGACCGCAGCCACCGGACGAGAGGATCCGTCATGCCGACCGCGTACTGGAACGGCCAGGTGATCGCCGAGAGCGAGGACACCGTGGTCGTCGAGCAGAACCACTACTTCCCCGTCTCGGCCGTACCGGCCCACTACCTGGTCCCCTCCGAGACCACCTCGTTCTGCCCGTGGAAGGGCACCGCGAGCTACTACACCCTGGTGGTGGACGGCGAGCGGAACGAGGACGCCGTCTGGTACTACCCCGACCCCAAGCCGGAGGCGGAGCAGATCCGCGGCCGGGTGGCGTTCTGGCGCGGCGTGGAGGTCCGTCCCTGACCCGCGGCGAGCCGGACCGCATCCGGCGCGGGCTCCGGGCACGGGCGGTGGCACACGGGGCCCTGCGGACCGCCGTGCCGCTGCCCGGCGACCGGCACGGCCCGCTGCCACCGCTGCTGCTCGTGCTCACCGTGGTCAGCGGAATGATCGACGCGGTCAGCTATCTGACGCTGGGCCATGTCTTCGTCTCCAACATGACCGGCAACGTGGTCTTCCTCGGTTTCGCGCTGGCCGGTGCCCCCGGCTTCTCGCTGGCCGCCTCGCTGACGGCGGTGACCGCCTTCGCCTGCGGCGCCTTCCTCGGCGGCCGGCTGCTGGCGGGGCTGCCGCACCGAGGGCAGGTGCTGCTGCGCGGGACGGCGGCCGAGACCCTGCTGCTGGCCGCCGTGGCGGTGCTCCTCGCGGCGGAGCCGGTGGTCACGCTCGGCCAGTCGAGCAGTTCCCGCTACCTCGCCATCGCGGTGGCGGCCGTCGGGATGGGCATCCAGAACGCGACCGTGGCCGTGCTCGCCGTCCCCGACCTGACCACCACCGTGCTGACCCGGACCATCACCGGCATCTTCGCCGCCCCCGAGGACGCGGGACGCTGGGGCGAGCCGACCGGGCGGCGGCTGATCTCCGTGCTCACCCTGATCCTGGGCGCCGTGGCCGGCGCACTGCTGGTGCTGCACGGCACCCAGCCCCTCTCGCTGGCGGTGCCGGCGGCACTGGCGGCGTCGGTCGTGGCGGCGGCGCTGCGCTCGGTCGGCTCGGGAGCCGGCTGGACCCGGCCCGCATGAAGTATTCCCGCCGGGCAGGTGGCCAATGTCACGCTCCGCCACCCCACACCTACGGTGGCGTAGGTCACTTGAGACAGTGAAGTATCTGATCCCATGGCTGACCATCTGGAGATCCTTGAGTTCAACTCCTACGTAGCCCTCGGCGACAGCTTCACCGAGGGCCTGAACGACCCGTCCCCCGACGGAACCTTCGCCGGCTGGGCCGACCGGCTGGCCTGGATGCTGGCGGCGGGGCGGCCCGAGGGCGAGTTCCGGTACGCGAACCTCGCGGTGCGCGGCCGGCTGCTCGACCAGATCGTCGCCGAGCAGGTGCCGCAGGTCCAGCGGATCCAGCCCGACCTGGTGACGTTCGTGGCCGGCGGCAACGACATCCTGCGCCCGGGCAGCGACCCGGACCTGGTCGCCGAGCGCTTCGAGGCGGCCGTCGTGCGGCTGCGCGAGTCCGCGGGCACGGTGCTGATCTCCACCGGTTTCGACACCCGGGGCATGACGGTGCTCAAGCACCTGCGCGGCAAGATCGCGACGTACAACGTGCACCTGCGGGCGATCGCGGACCGCAACGACTGCGCGGTGGCCGACCTCTGGTCGCTGCGCACGCTGCAGAGCCGCCAGGCCTGGAGCGAGGACCGGCTGCACCTGTCCCCCGAGGGCCACCAGCGGGTGGCACTGCTCGCGGCCCGGGCGCTGGGCCTGGAAACGGCGGAGGACCCGGCCGCGCCGTGGCCCGCCGAGGAGTCGCACACCGCTGCCGAACAGCGCCGGGAGAACCTCCAGTGGGCGCGGGACTACCTGCTGCCCTGGGTCGGCCGGCGGCTGCGCGGCGAGTCCTCGGGCGACCACGTCGAGGCCAAGCGGCCCGACCTGCTGCCGCTGTGAACGACCGCGGCCCGGCTCCCGCCAGCCGGCGGGAGCCGGGCCGCTGCATGCGTACGGCTGCTCGTCCTGCTCGTAGTTGACGGTGGGTCAGCCGATCTGCCACAGCGCGCCGTGGCTGCTGACGAGCTCCGCGGCGAGCACCGCCAGGTCGGCCGCGCCGAGGGCCAGGCCGAGCAGCGCGCGGCCACGCCGGTCGGTGCCGCGCACCAGCGCGAGCGAACCGAGGACCAGCGCGAGCGGCCCGAAGACGAGGTTGAAGAGCAGCAGGCCGATCAGACCGAGGACGAACGAGGCGACGGCCATCCCGTCGGCCTCCCGGGTCAGGGTCCGGGCTTCCATGGGATTTCCCCCTTCTGGGACGAGCAGGGCTTGTTGGCGGCGGATCAGGTGGATCAGATGGATCAGATGGGTCCGGGCGGGGTCGGGCCGGTCAGCGGTGACGCAGCCGGCCGACGCCCTCACGGACGCCGAAGGCCAGCAGCCAGAGGCCGATGACCGCACCGGCGAGCAGGAACTGCGGCATGGTGGTGTGCGCGGCGGCACCCAGCAGGACCCCCGCGGCGGCAAGCGCGAAAAAGAAGAACATGAGGCGACCCTTCGGCTGGCAGGGGCGTGCGACCGGGGCTCCGGCCGACCGGTCGGCGATTTGAGCTAACAAGTGTTCGCCGACATCTCCACTCTACGCTGGCGCAGGTCGGCAAACAGTTGTTTACTGAATGACGTGAGTCACACCCCCGGAACCAGAGCCGCCCAGAAGGAGCAGAGCCGCCGCGCCCTGCTCGACGCCGGACTGCGGCTGCTGGAGCACCAGAACCTCAGTGGCCTCGGCGTTCGGGAGGTGACCCGGGAGGCCGGGCTCTCCCCCGCCGGCTTCTACCGCCACTTCCGCGACCTGGACGAGCTCGGCGTGATCCTGGTCACCGAGTCGCTGCAGAGCCTGCACCTGATGATCCGGACGATCCTGGCCGGACAGGGGGACGCCGAGCAGCTGATCGACGGAACGATCGCGGTGGTCGCCCGGCACGTGCGCGAACACCGGGCCCACATCCGCTTCCTGGCCCGCGAGCGGCACGGCGGGGTGCAGCGGGTGCGCGAGGCCATCGCGGCGGAGCTGGCGGCCTTCACCGACGAGACCGCCGCCGCACTCGGCACCCAGCCGCAGAGCGCCGGCTGGAGCGCCGCCGATCTGCGGATGCTCGCCGGGCTCTACGTCGAGCACCTGGTGGCCACCGCCGCCGCGTTTTTGGAGGCCCCCGCCGACTCCCCCGCCACCGAGCGCCGGATCGCCGCGCTCGCCCGCGACCAGCTGCGGCTGATCAGCCTGGGCCGTCGGCACTGGCCGGTCGGCCCGGTCGGCTGACGCCCGGCGCCACCCCCTCCGGATGGGTGAGTCCGACTGTCGGGCAGTGTCCTCGCGCAGGTCAGCGCGTTGAACGCGACGTCGCACCAATGCCGGCGCCGCGGTGGTTTCGCGCCGCCGCCGGTCCTGTAGAGAGGACATGACCCATGCTCAAGAAGGCTCTGGCGAGCACCGGTATCGCCGTCGCGTCGCTGGCCGCGCTGGCCTCCCCGGCGATGGCCATCGGCAACGCCGACGGCTCGGCCGCCTCGATCTCGGGCGACGGGGGCACCAACAACGACGGCACCCACGGCAACCACAGCGCGGCGTACCACACCCTGGACAACACCAACCTCTGCCTGCCCGAGGTGCACCACGTGCAGGTCGGCATCCTGGTCCCGGTCCAGGTGGACGTGCCGATCGCCAACCAGCAGCAGCACCAGATCTGCAACGTGGGCCACACCACCCAGGGCAACGGCGACGGCGCGCTGCTCTCGCACGCGATCGGCTGAGCAGCACCCTCCCCGCCGGCCACGGTCACCGGCCAGGCAGCCCCCACCGCCCGACGGTGGGGGCTGCCGACGTCTCACCCCACTCCGATCGTTGCACGCTGTTCACCTGCCACGTCACAGTGGTCTATACCAATCGGCTACTGTGGACCCCGGAAGCTGTCGACACGGCTGTGGGGGCCATATGACTGTCCATCACCTTCCGGCGCCACCGAACGACCAGGAGCTGTACTGGTACTTCGGTCCGCAACGCCGGTGGGTCCTGCTCTGCACCTCTCTCGCCTTCGTTCTCACGGCGGCGACCATGCTCACCTTCGCCCTGCGCACACCCGCGCTCTGGGCCTTCCTCGCGGTGCTGGCGCTCAACGTGCTGGCGCTCGCGCTCTCCTCGCTCAACAGCCTGCGCCAGCGCCGGCTCACCCGGCAGTCGCACGAGGTGCTGGTGCGGGCCTGGCGACCGACCGAGGCGCCGAGCGTCGACCTGTACCTGCCCACCTGCGGCGAGCCGCTGGAGGTGCTGGCGAACGCCTACCGGGCCGTCCACCAGGTTTCCTGGCCGGGCGAGTTGACCGTCTGGGTGCTCGACGACGCGGACCGCACTGACGTCGCCGAGCTGGCCGCCGGGTTCGGCTACCGGTACGTGGTCCGCCCGGACCGCGGCACGCTGAAGAAGGCAGGCAACCTGAACCACGCGCTGACCCTTGGTCAGGCCGAGTACATCGCCATCCTGGACGCCGACTTCGCCCCGCGCGCGGACTTCCTGCACCACCTGGTGCCGTACTTCGCCGATCCGGCGATCGGCATCGTGCAGAGCCCGCAGTGCTTCGACACCGACGCCTCGATGAGCTGGATCGAACGCGCCGCCGGCTCCGCCCAGGAGTGGTTCTTCCGCTGGATCCAGCCCTCCCGGGACGCCAGCGACGCGGCCATCTGCTGCGGCAGCAACGCCGTCTACCGGCGCACCGCGATCGAGGCGGCCGGCGGCTTCGCCAAGCTCGACCACAGCGAGGACATGTACACCGGACTCGCGCTCTACGAACGGGGTTTCCGCACCCTCTACGTGCCGGTGCTGCTCGCCAAGGGCACCTCGCCGGACAGCCTGTCCTCCTTCGTCAACCAGCAGTACCGCTGGGCGATGGGCAACCTGCACCTGCTCACCAGCCGCGACCTGAAGCGGATGCGCGCGCCCTGGCGGATGCGCCTGTGCTTCTACGAGGGCGTCGTGGGCTACCTGACGATGACGCTGAACCTCTTCGCCGCCCCGCTGCCGCCGCTGGTGATGATGTACTGCTACCCCGGGCAGATCCGGCCCTGGCACGTGCTGCCGCTGCTCGCCCCGCTCTGGCTCTGGCACGTGCTGCTGCCCCGGGTCAGCCGCACCCGCTGGCGGGTGGAGGTGATCCGGGCCAATGTGCTGATGAGCGTGGCCGCCGGCGCCGCCGTCCTGCACACGCTGCGCGGGCGCAGCGCCGCCTGGGTGCCCACCGGCGCCGGCGCGACCAGGCCCGGCGGACTGGCCCGGCGGGTGGTGCTGGTCGCGCTCGGCTGGACGGCCTGCTCGATCCTGGCCGCCGCCGTCGGCCTCGCGCTGGACGTGGCCGGGCAGGGCTGGGGGCCCACCTGGGGCCTGGCCCTCTACCTCGTGGTGCAGTGCCAGATCGGCCTGCCGCTGATCCGCGACCTGGTGGCCCAACTGCGCACCACCCGGGCTCCGTCGGCCCGGCGCCGGCTGCCGCTGCTCGCCCGGATCGGCCGCCCGGGCCGCGCGGGCCGCACCGAGGGCGCCGCCGGCACCGCCGTGCTGCCCCGGCGCTGGCCGGAGGGCCTGGCCGTGACCGCCGCCCTCACCCTGACCGCACTGCTCGCCTCCGGCTGGGTCAGCCCCATGCTGACCTGGCTCGGCTGAAGGAACGTGCCACTGTGACTGCGAGTATTCTCTCCACCCGCGAACCGCGCTCCGGACCGGGGACGAGCGGGGCCGTCCGGACCGGGACCCCGGGCTTCCGACCCGATATCGAGGGGCTGCGCGCCGTGGCGCTGCTGGCCGTCCTCGCCTTCCACGCAGGTGTGCCGCACCTGGCCGGCGGCTTCGTCGGCGTGGACGTCTTCTTCGTGATCTCCGGCTATCTGATCACCGGCCTGCTGCTGCGCGAGGCGGTGGCCACCGGGCGGATCCGGCTGGCCGAGTTCTTCTCCCGCCGGGCCCGGCGGCTGCTGCCCTCGGCGGCCCTGGTGCTGACGGTGGTGGCGCTGGCGGGTGTCTGGCTCACCGCGCCGCTGCGTCGCACCGACCTGGAGTACGACGTGCTGGCCTCGGCGCTCTCGGTGGCCAACTGGCGCTTCGTCGCCCAGCAGACCGACTACCTGGCCGCCGGCCGCGATCCCAGCCCGCTGCTGCACTTCTGGTCGCTCGCGGTGGAGGAGCAGTTCTACCTGCTCTGGGCGCCACTGCTGGCCCTGCTCGTGCTTCTGACGCACCGTCAGCTGCGCCGCGGACTGGCGATCCGGAGCACCGTGGTCACCGCCACCGCGCTGGCCACCGCCGTCTCGTTCGTGCTGGCGCTGGGCTGGACGCACCGCGAGGTGTCGCTGGCCTATCTCGGCACGCCCTCCCGGGTCTGGCAGTTCGGCATCGGCGCGCTGCTCGCGCTGCTGCCCTGGCACCGGCTGCCCGGACCGCGCCCGCTGCGCGCCCTGGTGGGCTGGGCCGGCGCGGCGCTGATCGCCTGGTCGGCGGTTACGTACACGGCCGCCACGCCCTATCCCGGCTGGGCCGCGCTGGCGCCCACCCTCGGCACCGCGGCAGTGATCCTGGCCGGCATACCGGGCCGCGGCGAGGCCCCGCACACCCGGCCCATCGGGCCCGGCCGACTGCTGGCGACGGCTGGCCCGCGCGCCGTCGGGCGCCTGTCCTACAACCTCTACCTGTGGCACTGGCCGGTGCTGGTGCTGGCGGAGGCCAGGTTCGGCACCCTGGGCTGGCCGGTCAAGGTGGCCCTCACGGCGGGGGCCGCGCTGCCCGCGCTGGCCGCCATGCGCTGGGTCGAGCGGCCACTGCGCCGCAATCCGGTGGTCAACGAACTCCCGCGCCGAGGGCTCTCGTTGGGCCTGAGCGCGATCATCATCCCGGTGCTGCTCGCGCTGGTGGTGGGCACCGGCACGCTGCGGGTGCTCGGTCCGGGCACCCCGGTGGACCTGGCGGGCCTGCCTCCGGGCGCGGCCACCGGGAGTTCGCTGCTGCTGCCGGCCGATGCGCACGCCGCGACGACCATCGTGCCGAGCGCCGCCCAGGCCCGCAAGGACTTCCCGCCGGACGGCGCCTGCGAGGTCGCCCCGGCGGCCACCAGCAGCCCGCCCTGCCTGTTCGGCGACACCGCGAGCAGCGACCGGATCGTGCTGCTCGGCGACTCGCACGCGGGCCAGTGGTTCTCCTCCGTGCTCGCGATCGCGGCCGAACGGCACTGGGCGCTGGAGGAGTTGGTCAAGCAGGGCTGCCCGCTTCCGCAACTCACGGTGACCAACCCGCAGTTGGGGCGCACCTACCGGGAGTGCGACAGCTGGCGGGCGGACAGCCTGGCGCGGCTGCAGCGCGAGCCCAGGCCGAAGCTGATCGTGGTCGGCTCGCTCAACCGCTACACCGAGGACGGTCGGCTGCTCGCCCAGGCCTGGGAACAGACCCTCACCCCGCTGCGCGCGCTGGGCGTGCCGATCGTCTACCTGACGGACACCCCGATCCCCGGCCAGGACATCCCGGCCTGCGTCTCGGGCCACACCGCCGATCCCGGCGCCTGCGACTTCCCCCGGTCCAAGGCCACCTGGCCGGACCCGCTGGCCGACGCGATCGCCGCCGGACACGAGCCCGGGATCCAGGCGGTCTCGGTCAACCAGGTGCTCTGCCCGGGCTCGGGGCCCAGTTGCCCAGCGGTGCTGCAGCGGATCCTGCTCTACCGCGACGACGCGCACCTGACCAACGTCGCGGCGGTGGTGCTCACCCCGCGCCTGGAGCGGCTGCTGGTGGACGCCGGCCTGGTGCCGGCCCAGGGCGCGCCGTCCACCGGGTCCACCGGGCCGGCCCCGCAGGCCGGCTGGACCCAGCTGCTGCGCGACGACTTCCAGGGGCCGGCCGGTGCCAGGCCCTCGGACCAGCTCTGGCAGTACGACACCGGGACCTGCTACCCGGGCTGCCCGGCCGCCCAGTGGGGCACCGGCGAACAGGAGACGATGACCGACTCCACCGCCAACGTCCGCCTCGACGGCCAAGGCGTCCTGGAGATCACCCCCACCCGGCAGAACGGGCAGTGGAGTTCGGGACGCCTGACCTCCAAGCGCGCCGACTTCACGCCGCCGCCCGGCGGGGTGCTGCGGATCGAGGCCTCGATCCAGCTGCCCCAGGTCAGCGGCCCGGCCGCGGCCGGCTACTGGCCCGCCTTCTGGACCCTGGGCGCGGGCCTGCGCGACGGCTTCACCGGCTGGCCCGGAATCGGCGAGCTGGACGTGATGGAGTCGGTCAACGGCGCCGGCTCGGTCTTCGGCACCATGCACTGCGGCACCGCCCAGGGCGGGCCCTGCCAGGAGCCGCAGGGCCTGGGCTCGGGTGAACAGCCCTGCCCCGCCTGCCAGGGCGGCTTCCACACCTACGCGGTCGAGGTGGACTTCTCCACCAGCCCCGAGCAGGTGCGCTGGTACCTGGACGGCAAGGAGTACCACCGGGTCACGGCGGCCCAGATGGACCCGGCGACCTGGGACAAGGCCGTGCACCACGGGCTGTTCCTGATCCTGGACGTCGCGGTCGGCGGCGGCCTGCCCGCCGCGTTCGGCGGCTCGGTGTCACCGGCCACCGAGCCGGGGCACCCGATGCGGGTGAAGTACGTCTCGGTTGCCACCCGGCCCTGACGGTGCGCCGGACGGCACGGCACGGCCCGGCCCGCTGACACCTGGTCAGCGGGCCGGGCCGGCTTCGGCATCAGAAGTTGATCATGTGCCCGGACAGGCCGTGGATGGCCTCCTTGACCGCCTCGCCCAGCGTCGGGTGGGCGTGCACGTTGCGGGCCACCTCGTGCACCGTCAGGTCCCACTGCTGCGCCAGCGTCAGCTCGGGCAGCAGCTCGGTGACCTCGGGGCCGATCAGGTGGGCGCCCAGCAGCTCGCCGTACTTGGCGTCGCTGATCACCTTGACGAAGCCGATCGGGTGGCCCAGGCCGTGCGCCTTGCCGTTCGCGGTGAACGGGAACTTGGCGACCTTGACGTCGTGGCCCAGGTCACGGGCCTGCGCCTCGGTGTAGCCGAAGCTGGCCACCTGCGGCTGGCAGTAGGTGGCGCGCGGGATCATCGCGAAGTCCACCTCCATGGTCTCCGCGCCGCCGATCGTCTCGGCCGCGATGACGGCCATCGCCTCGGCCGCGTGCGCCAGCATCAGCTTGGCCGTCACGTCGCCGATGGCGAAGACGTGCGGCACGTTGGTGCGGCCGCGCCCGTCCACCGCGATCGCGCCGCGCTCGGTCAGCGCCACGCCGGTGGCCTCCAGGCCGTAGCCCTGGACCCGGGGCGCGAAGCCGATCGCCTGGAGCACCTTGTCGGCCTCCAGCACCTCCTGCTGCCCGTTGCGGGTGACGGTCACCCTGACCTTGGCGTTCGGGTCGCTGTCGTCGATCGAGTCCACCCGGGTCGAGGTGAGGACCTGGATGCCGAGCTTCTTGTACTGCTTGGCCAGCTCGGCGGAGACGTCCGCGTCCTCCAGCGGGACCATCCGGTCCAGGAACTCCACGATCGTGACCTGCACGCCGTAGCTGTTCAGCACGTAGGCGAACTCGACGCCGATCGCGCCGGCGCCGGCGATGATGATGCTCTCGGGCAGCGTGTCGGTGAGGATCTGCTCCTCGTAGGTCACCACCCGGTCGCTGAGCGAGGTGCCCGGCAGCAGGCGGGTGGTCGCACCGGTGGCGATGATCACGTGGTCGAAGGTGACGGTGGCGAAGCCGCCCGCGCTCAGGGCCACCTGCAGGGTGTGGTCGTCGATGAAGGTGCCGCGACCGTCGTACTCGTCGATCGCGTTCTTCTTCATCAGGTAGTGGATGCCGGCCACCCGGCCGTCGGCCACCTTGCGGCTGCGCAGGTAGGCCTCGCGGTAGTCGAAGGTGACCTGGCCCTCGACCTTGATGCCGTAGGTCTTCGCCTCGCGGGTGAAGAGGGTGGCCAGCTCGGCGTTGCGCAGCAGTGCCTTGGAGGGGATGCAGCCGACGTTGAGGCAGACCCCGCCCCAGTACTTCTCCTCGATCACGGCCGCCTTCAGGCCGAGCTGGGCGGAACGGACGGCAGCGGTGTACCCGCCCGGGCCCGCTCCCAGGACGACGACGTCGTAATGCGTGGTGCTCATGATCCTCTTCCGGCATGGTCGGACAAGATGCTGACGCACCCGACTGTATTCCCACCCCTTGGCACCGGCCACGCCCGCCTGCCGCGCGAGCGCACGGCCGGTCTCCAGGGGGCCCGGAGCCGGCCCTAAGCGTCGAGGTGGGCGAGGAAGTCCAGCAGCTCGCGGTTCACCTCGGCGGGCCGCTCCTGCTGGGTCCAGTGGCCGCAGCCCGGGAGCGTGACGCTGCGGAACAGCCGGGGCAGGATGCTCGGCAGCGACCCGATCAGCTTGTCCACCCCGCGCAGCACGCCGACCATGTCGCGGTCGCCGATGACGTAGAGCGCGGGGACGGTGATGCCCAGGCCCCGGAAGGCCGCCATCAGCTCCTGGTTGCGGTCGATGTTGCGGTACCAGTTCAGCGGCCCGGTGAAGGCGTGCTCGCCGTGCCCGGCGTAGTCGGCGGCGAAGGCCTCGACGTCCTCCTCGGTGAGCCAGCCGGGCAGCTCCTTCGGCTCGGGCAGGGTGTCGAGCAGGGTGCTGCCCTCGGGGATGATCCACGGGCTGGGCTGCGCGGGGTTGTCGCCCGAGACGCCGAACAGCGTGGCGCGGAAGGTGGCCCGCAGGTCCCGCGCCAACTCGGCATCGGCGACACCCGGCTGCTGGAAGTAGTTCTGGTAGAAGCCGTCGCCGTAGACGTGCCGGGCAGCGGCCAGCGAGCCGATCCCGGCCGGCAGCCGCGGCGGCACGCTCAGGCCGGCGACCGCGCGCACCAGATCGGGCCGCAGCATCGCGCTGGCCCAGGCCACCGGCGCGCCCCAGTCGTGGCCGACCACCACGGCCTGCTCGGCCCCGAGCGCCTCGATCAGCCCGACCACGTCACCGACCAGGTGCGGCAGGGTGTAGGAGTCCACGTCCAGCGGCCGGTCACTGCGGGCGTAGCCGCGCTGGTCGGGCGCCACCACCCGGTAGCCCGCCGCGGCCAGCGGCGCGAACTGGTGGCGCCAGGAGTACCAGCTCTCCGGGAAGCCGTGCAGCAGCAGGACCAGCGGTCCCTCGCCCTGCTCGGCGACGTGCAGGCGGATGCCGTTGACCTCGACCTGGCTGTGCTTGACCGCATGGACCACGATGACTCCTCGGTAGGCGGGTGCGGCCTCAGCCTAGCCAGCCAACTGGGGCCTGTCCGGCGGATCTTGTCGGATCATCGGACAGGGACTCACGGCCAGAGCATCCCCCGGGTCCACTCCCCCGCGCCGGCCGGCCTGCGGTACGCCAGCCGCACATGGCGCCGGTCGCCCGCGCCCTGCCAGAACTCGACCTCCTCGGCCCGCACCGCGTACTGCGTGTAGCCCGCCGCGACGATCCCCTGATCCGCCGCCAGCTCGTGCTCCGCCGCCGCCCAGGCCGACCGGAACTGCGCCACCTCCGCCAGCGGTTCGCTCTGGCGCCCCACCAGCGAGGCCGCCCGCGACTTGGGGCTCAGCAGCTGGAACGTCCCCGCCGCCGCCCCCGCGTCCCCGGTCCGCACCGCGCCGCGCACCCGGACCTGGCGCCCGAAGGCCGGCCAGTACCAGGTCAGCGCCGCCCGCGGGTCGGCGGCCAGCTGGCGGCCCTTGGGGCTGTCGGTCTCGCCCCAGAACCACCACTCGCCCGCCGCCGGGTCCACGTCGCGCAGGGTCACGATCCGCGCGTCCGGGGTGCCGTCGAGCCCGGTCGTGCCGAGCGTGAGCACCTGCGCGTCCGGGACGCCGTCGCGCATCGCCGCCAGCAGCCAGCGGACGAACAGCTCCACCGGCTCCGCCGGCGCCTGCGTCGGCTCGAAGCCCGGCAGCTCGCGCGCCATCGGCGGCCGGTGGATCAGCAGCTCGCGCAGGGCCGTCAGGCGCTGTCCGGGTGTCTGTGCGTGCTCTTCCGTGGTCATGCCGCCACCTCTGCCAGGCCCTCGCCCGTGCCCTGCTCCGCCCAGGCCGCCAGCCTCCGGCGCGAGCGGAGCAGCACCGGCCGTCCGGTCAGCGGATCGGTGAACGCCAGCGTGGCCGCGAGCAGTTGCAGCGGCCTGCGAAAGTCGTCCGGCGCCGCCTCGGGCAGCACCTCGGGGTAGACCGGATCGCCGAGGATCGGCAGGCCGAGCCCGCTCATGTGCAGCCGCAGCTGGTGGGTCCGGCCGGTCAGCGGGGTCAGCCGGTAGCGGGCCAGGCCGCCGCGGTGCTCGATCAGCTCGATCCGGCTCTCGGCGTTCACCGGTCCGTCCTCCTCGCGGGCCGCGATCACCCCGCGCTCCTTGACGATCCGGCTGCGCACCGTGCGGGGCAGCGCCACCCGCGGGTCGTGGCGGGCGACGGCCTCGTACTCCTTGGTCACCAGGCGGTCCCGGAAGAGCGTCTGGTAGGCGCCGCGGGCCCGCGGATCGGCGACGAACATGACGAGGCCGGCCGTCAGCCGGTCCAGCCGGTGCGCGGGGCTGAGCTCGGGCAGGTCGAGCTCGTGGCGCAGCCGGGAGAGCGCCGTCTGCACCACGTGGCTGCCGCGCGGCGTGGTGGCCAGGAAGTGCGGCTTGTCGACCACCACCAGGTGCTCGTCGCGATGGATCACCTCCAGCTCGAAGGGCACCGGCACCTCGGGCGGCAGGTCGCGGTGGAACCAGACGCTGGTGCCGGGGAGGTAGCGGCTGTCGGGGCCGACCGGTCCGTCCGCCCCGACGATCTCACCGGCCCGCAGCATCTGCGCCAGCCGGTCCGCCACCTCGTCCGGCAACCGGTGCGCCAGGTACTCGGCCACCGTCGCCCAGCGGCCCTCGGCCGGCAGCCGCACCCGGACCGGGTCCACGCCGTTCCGCTGCGGCAGGGGGGCGGGCACCGGCTTCGTCCTGCGTCTCATTCCGGCAAGCCTACGGCCCGCCGCGACCCCCGGGTGTTCCGCGCCGCCCGCCGGCCCGCGAAGATGGGTACCCCCGTCACGACCAGCCCGGGAGCCTGAGCAGGATGACCGACTTCCTCGTCATCGGTGAGTGCGTCGCGGACATCGTCCGCACCCCCGGCCGGCCCGATGTCACACACCCCGGCGGCAGCCCGGCCAACGTCGCCTACGGCCTGGGCCGGCTCGGGCACCCTACCGCGCTGCTCACCCAGCTGGGCACCGACCGGCTCGGCGAGCTGATCACCGCCCACCTGCGCTCGGCCGGCGTCGAGCTGCTCACCGACGGACGGCCGCCGGCCGCCACCCCGAGCGCGATCGTCACGCTGGACGACCGGGGGCGGGCCGACTACACCTTCGACATCCACTGGTCGCTCGCCCCCACGGCCCTGGCCGTCACGGCCCCGCATGTGCACTTCGGCTCGCTCGCCGCGCTGCTCGCACCCGGCGCCGAGGCCACCGCCGCCCTGGTCGCCGGGCTGCGCGCGGGCGCGACGGTCAGCTACGACCCCAACATCCGCCCGGCCCTGCTCTCCTCGCCCACCGAGGTGCGCGCCCGGGTGGAGCGCTGCGTGGCGCTCAGCGACCTGGTCAAGGCCAGCGACGAGGACCTCCAGTGGCTCTACCCGGGCCGCTCCCCCGAGCAGGCCGCCGCGCACTGGCTCACCCTCGGCCCGGCCCTGGTGCTGGTGACCAGGGGCGGCGCGGGCGCCCTCGCCGTCACCCGCGACGCGCGGGCCGAGGGTCCGGCCACGGCGGCCGAGGTGGTGGACACGGTCGGTGCCGGCGACTCCTTCATGTCCGCGACGCTGGACGCGCTCGCCGCCCGCGCCCTGCTCGGCGCCGCCGCCCGCGCTTCGCTGCGCAGCCTCACCGGGGCGACGCTGGCCGCCGTGCTGCGGCACGCCGGTGCGGCGGCGGCCGTCACGGTCTCCCGCGCCGGGGCCAATCCGCCCGACCACCGCGAGCTGGCCGCGGCACTGTCCTGAGCACCGGTCAGGCCTTGCGGCCGACCCCCGCGTACATCCAGCGGGTGGTGGCCTCGGTGGCGGCGTCCGGGCGCCAGAGCGGCACGAATTCGACACCGGGCTCCAGCAGCTCCCAGCCGTCGAAGAGCCCGGTCACCTCCTCGCGACCGCGCAGCCGAATGCCCGAGGCGGTCTTGTCCCAGGTCTTGGCCACCTCGGCGGCGCGCTCGGGATTGCCCTCGTGGGTGCTGTGCGAGAGCAGCAGGTAGCTGCCCGGCGCCACCCGCTCGCGCACCTGGTCCACCGCGTGCCGCGCCTGCTCGTCGCTGACGAAGTGCAGCAGCGCCAGCAGCAGCACGGCCACCGGCTGCGAGAAGTCCACCAGGGTGCGCAGCTCCGGGCGTTCGAAGAGCTCGTCCAGCTCCCGGACGTCCCCGGTCAGCACCGTGGTGCTGCGGTTGTCGGCCAGCAGCGCGCGCCCGTGGGTGAGCACGATCGGGTCGTTGTCGACGTACACCACCCGGGCGTCGGGGGCGACGGTCTGCACCACCTCGTGCACGTTGCCGGGCGAGGGCAGGCCGGCGCCGATGTCGATGAACTGCCGGATGCCGGCCTCGGCCGCCAGCCGCACCGCCCGCCGCAGGAAGGCCCGGTTCTCGCGGGCCGCCGCGGGTATGTCCGCCGAGGCGCTGATCGCGTGCTCGGCCGCCTGACGGTCCGGCGGGAAGTTGTCCTTGCCGCCGAGCCAGTAGTCGTAGATGCGCGCGGGGTGCGGGCGGTCCGTCTGAAGCCGCGTCATGTCGCTGTCGTGTCCGGACTGGTGCACCGTCTCCCCCTCTGATCCTGCGGCCCGTGGTCGCGCGGCCGGGGGCAGCATAGCGGGCCGCAGAATCCGGGCTGGTCGGCGGGGGTTCCCGGGCGTCGTTGCCGGGGACGCTCGAAGGGAGCCCGCCCCGCCCGCCGGCGGACCCGCTTATTGCCGAGCCATGCGGGGCGGGCGCCGGTAGGGTCGAGCGGTTCGACCTTCTCCAGCCCCCCAGCTGCGAATGTGAGATCAGATGACCTACCAGTCGGGCGAGTTGCCGATCAACCAGGCACGGGCCGACGAGTTGCCCATCCCTGCCGTGGCCGCGGACGAGCTGCTGCCCGAGACGCGCCGGGCCCTGCTGCACCGCCTCGCCGTCGGACAGGCACAGGGCCGGACGCCCTCGCTGGTCGGCCTGGTGGCGCGCGGCGGCCACCGGGTCTGGAGCGGTGGCCGGAGCATGATCGAGGGCCACGCGCCGGACGAGAACACGCAGTACCGGATCGGCTCGATCACCAAGTCCTTCGCCGCGGTGCTGGTGCTGCGCCTGCGCGACGAGGGCCTGCTCGACCTGGCCGATCCGCTGGAGCAGCACCTGCCGGGCACCTCGGCCGGGCGGGCCACGATCCGCGAACTGCTCAGCCACACGGCCGGGCTGGCCGCCGAGACGCCGGGCCCGTGGTGGGAGCGGACCGACGGCTCGCACCGCCCGGAGCTGGGCAACCTGCTGGAGGAGCAGCCGTTCCGCCACCCGGCCGGCGAGCGCCACCACTACTCCAACCCCGGCTACGCGCTGCTCGGCGCGCTGGTGGCCAAGGTGCGTCGGCTGCCGTGGGGCGAGGTGCTGCGCCAGGAGGTGCTCGATCCGCTCGGCCTGACCCGCACCACGCTGCTGCCGCAGGCCCCGCACGCGGGCGGGTTCGCCGTGCACCCGTGGGCGGACGTGATGCTCCCCGAGCCGCTCACCGACACCGGCCTGATGGCGCCGGCCGGGCAGCTCTGGTCCACCGCCGCCGACCTCGCCCGCTGGGCCTCCTTCCTGGCCGGCACGCTCCCGGGCGGCGCGGAGAAGGTCCTGGCCCCCGCCACGCTGGCCGAGATGCGCCGCCCCGCCGCCGGCCCGGACCGTGACGACTGGACCTCCTGCTTCGGACTGGGCCTGCAGCTGTCCCGGCAGGACGGGCGGCTGCTGGTCGGCCACGGCGGCTCGATGCCCGGCTTCCTGGCCGGCCTGTGGTTCAGCCCCGAGGACGACGTGGCAGCGATCACCCTCACCAATGTCACCGCCGGCTCCGGGCTCGGGACGGTGGCCCCCGACCTGATCCGGATCGTCGCCGAGCGCGAACCGCTGCTGCCCACCGCCTGGCGCCCGTTCACCGACGCCGATCCCGACCTGCTCGCACTGACCGGCCCCTGGTACTGGGGACCCACCGCGCTGGCCCTGCACCTGCGGGCGGACCGGGCCCTGGAGCTCACCGCGCTGAGCGGCCCCGCCCGCACCTCCCGCTTCCTGCCCGAGCCGGACGGCAGCTGGGTCGGGCTCGACGGCTACTACGCGGGCGAGCCGCTGCGCGTGGTGCGCGCCGAGGACGGCTCGGTCAGCCACCTCGACGTGGCGGGCTTCGTGCTGACCCGCGGCGCCTACCAGCCGGCCGCGGTGGTGCCCGGCGACGTCGACCCGCAGGGGTGGCACGCGGGCTGACGCGGCGCGGGCGGGCTCGGCGTCGGCTGACGCGGCGCTGGCTGGCTGACTGGCTGGCTGACTGACTGACTGACGCGGTGCGGGCTGACGAAAATTCATATCACGGGGCGATAACGATGCGAATCGTTATCGCCCCTCCAGCTTCGGCATGAGACACCTCACATTGCCCTGTGACAGCGCCTCCTGGCTTGAGATGGGACCTTCGACCTGTCTACGGTGCATGCCGTTCGTCTCCACACGAACCCCGCTCCCCGGAACGCCGAATCCTGCCGCCGGATGGAACGGGCACTGTGCACTGAAGCACCACGGCAGGGGCGGGGGACCCAAGGTAAGTCGCCCCACCTGGAGCAAGGCTCCGGGCGGGGCTTGGGGTGAAGCCGCGCATTGCGCGGCCGGGCAACTCCAGCCCGAATCCGACAGCTCACCTCGCAGGCGTGGGAGAGGAAACGCTTTTCATGCTGTCCGTCAACGGTCGCCCCAGCCTGCCCAGCCGCGCCGCCATCAAGCGCGCGATCGCCACCGCCGTCATCGTCGGCGCCGGCGCCGGTCTGCCCATGATCACCGCCGGTGGCGCCAGCGCCACGCCGATCCACTCCGGTTCGCACGGCTACACCGCGCAGCACGAGTCGGCCGCCGCCGCTCCGGCCGCCGCCCCGGCCGCCCAGGCTCCCGCCGGCTACACCGTGCAGGACGGCGACTGGCTGTCCAAGATCGCCACCAGCCACAACGTGCAGGGCGGCTGGCAGAAGCTCTACGACCTGAACAAGTCGGTGCTCGCCGACGGTCCGGACGTGATCTACCCCGGCCAGCACCTCGCGCTCGGCGACGCCCAGGCCCAGGCCCCGGCGCAGACCCCCGCCCCGGCCCAGGCTCCGGCCACCGCCCCGGCTCCGGCTGCCCCCGCCGCTCCGGCTGCCGCGGCCGCTCCGGCCACCCCGGCGCTGAGCGCCAACGCCAGCGTCGCCTCGCTGCAGGCGCTCGCCGCCTCGATCGTCCCGGCCGACCAGCTGGCGTCGTTCGACCAGATCATCACCCACGAGAGCGGCTGGAACGTCACCGCCACCAACCCGAGCTCCGGTGCCTACGGCCTGCCGCAGGCCCTGCCCGGCAACAAGATGGCCTCGGCCGGCTCGGACTGGGCGACCAACCCCGCCACCCAGATCAAGTGGGCGCTGCAGTACATGAACCAGACCTACGGCAGCCCGAACCAGGCCTGGGTCTTCTGGCAGGCCCACCAGGCGTACTGATCACCCCGGTGATCAACGGCCGCCGGCCCGCCCCCATCGGGCGGTAGCGCTCGGCGGATCGTCCGCAGCCGTCGGCCGGCCACGGGTTTCCCACCTGTGGCCGGCCGACGGCTTTGGCGCGCCTGGCTCTTGGCTCGCTGGGCCTTCGGCGTGCCGGGCTGTTGGTGTGCCGGGCCTTTTGTGTGCCGGGCTGTTGGTGTGCCGGGCCTTTTGTGTGCCGGGCTGTTGGTGTGCCGGGCCTTTTGTGTGCCGGCTGTTGGTGTGCCGGGCTGTTGGCGCGCTGTCGCAGCGACGGGCTGCGCCCCGCTCGTCAGCTGCCGGGCGCCGGCCCGCCGTGCGATCCGGCGTCAGTCCGCCGCGCCGTACCGCACCAGATAGCCCGCCAGCCGCGCGACGTCCTCGTCGGTCCACTCCGTGAACCGCTCGGTGAACGACTCCCGGCGCATCTCGTACGCGTGCCGCAGCAGCGCCATCCCCTGCTCGCTGGGGCGCAGGATCTGCCCGCGGTGATCCTCCGGATCCACCTCGCGGCTGAGCAGCCCCAGCTTCTCCAGAGCGCCGACCTGCCGGCTCACGGTCGACTTGTCGAGCATGAAGTACGCGGCCAGGTCGGCCGCCCGGCAGCCACCGCGCTCGTTCATCAGGTCGAGGATGCTGTACGTCACCAGGGAGAGCCCCGGGTGCAGCTGCGAGGCCTTGTGCCGGGCCCGCCGGGCGAAGGCGGTCAGCTCGCGCTGGATGATCTCGATCGACTCGTCTCGACCCGACACGCGTGACCTCTTCCTCTCCCATGGTGGTTGCGTATTACAACATATGTGCCACTGGCGCCGCCACTGGACCCGCGCCGATCGAGATCACAGCATGCCAGACGGGCTGGTCACAGCCGGTAACCTGTCGACGACAGATCCGAGAAGTCGCCAAGCGCGGCCTGGCTGGCGTCGCGGGGTGCGCATGGACCTGATTCCACCGGCGGACGGGGCTCCCCGGGCCACTGCCGACCAAGCGCCCGGCGCCGCGCCCGCTCACGGCCGGCCGACTGCCCATCCTCCGACTGCCGCCCGCTCCCGGGACGAGTGCTTCGGTGCCGAGCTGCGCCGGCTGCGCACCGAGCGCGGACTGTCGCTCAGTGCCCTCTCCCGCCTGCTGCACTACAGCAAGGGCTACCTCAGCAAGATCGAGAACGGCAGCAAGCCGGCGGGCCATGACCTGGCGCGCCGCTGCGACGAGCTGCTGCGCGCCGACGGTTCGCTGCTGCGGCTGACCGAAGCCGCCGAGCCCGGGCCGACGGGGGCCGGCCCGGCCGGGCCCGGGTCAAGCGGGCCAGCCACCGACAGTGCCCTGCCGACCGCTGCCGGCCACGCGCTCGCCGTGCCACCGGCACTCGACCTGCCCTGCCCCTACCCCGGGCTGGCCGCCTTCGGCCCGCAGGACGCCCACTGGTTCGCCGGGCGCGACCACGCCCTCGCCGCGTTGCTCGACCGGCTGGCCGAGCGCGCGGGACGGGGACCGCTCGCACTGGTCGCCCCCTCGGGCGCGGGCAAGTCCTCCCTGCTGCGGGCCGGCCTGCTGCCCGCCCTCCAGCGCGGCGACCTGCCGTCCGCCCACCCGGGGGCCCGCCGTGTCCTGGTCTGCACGCCGGGTGCGCGACCGCTCTCCGTCCTGCGTCAGCTTCTTGACACCTTGTCAGTCTCCGATGCCGAGGCCGCACCCCGGCTCGTCGCGCTTCCGCCGCCCAGCGCCGAAGCCCCGCCGACACCAATGGCCGAGCCGGAACTCTCACCCTCCACTCCACCTTCACCCTCGCCCTCCGGCGTGCCCCGCCCGGCGCAGTCGGCTGCCCCGGCCCTCGGGCCGGCCCTGATCGTGGACCAGTTCGAGGAGGTCTTCACCCTCTGCCCCGATCCCGCCGAGCGGCACGCCTTCATCCAGGCCCTCTGCGAGCTCGCCACCGTCCCGGACGACCGGCCGGCGGCCGAGGCCACCCTCGTCGTGCTGGGCGTGCGCGCCGACTTCTGCGGACGCTGCCTCGACCATCCGCAGCTGGTCCCCGTCTTCACCCGCGGCCTGCTCGCGCTCGGTCCGATGACCAGCGCGGAACTCCACGAAGCGATCACCCGCCCGGCGACGGAGGCCGGCCTGCTGCTGGAGCCGGGGCTGGCCGAAATCCTGCTGCGCGACCTCGGGCCGGTGGAGCTGCCGCTGCCCGCCGACCCGCCCCACCCGCGCGCCGAGGCCGCCGTCCTCCCCCTCCAGCCGGGTGCGGCGGGCGTGCTCCCGCTGCTCTCGCACGCGCTGCTCGCCACCTGGCAACAGCGCGAGGGGCGTGCCCTGACCGTCGCGGGCTACCTGCGCACCGGCGGGGTGCACGGTGCGATCGCGGCCACCGCCGAGAACCTCTTCGCCGGCCTGTCCGCCGAGGGCCGGCGGACGGCTCGGCACCTGCTGCTCCGCCTGATCCACCTGAGCGAGGAGAGCGAGCCGACCCGCCACCCGCTGGCCCACCAGCAGTTGCTGGCCTGGCTCTCCGCACCCGACCCGGCGGTCGAGCAGGGCGATCCGGCCGCTCTCGCCGATCCGGCGGATCTGGCTGCTCTGCCTGGTCTGCCTGCTCTGCTCGGTCTGGCCGGCCTGCCTGGGTCCCGACCCACCGGGCCGCTCGCACGATCGCGCCCACAGCTGCACCGATGGGCGCCGCGCCGGCTGCTGCCCCGCACCGCCGCCACGCCCGTGCCCGCGCCGCGCACCCCGCAGGGCGGCCCCGGCCACCGGGCCACGGCGGTGCTCGACGCCTTCGTCCAGGCCCGGCTGGTCACCGTCGACAGCCAGACCGTGCTGATCACCCATGAGGCGCTGATCCGGGCCTGGCCGCGGCTGCGCGGGTGGATCCACGCCGACCGGGCCGGTCTGCTGGTGCGCCAGCAGCTCGCCGAGGCCGCCGCCGACTGGGAGCGCGAAGGGCGCGATCCGACGGCGCTCTACCGCGGCACCCGGCTCGCGGTCGCCTCCGAGCACCTGCGCGATCCGCGGCGCCGAGCGGAGCTGACACCCGCCGAGGCCGCCTTCCTGCGAGCCGGCCAGGCCGAGGAGGCGGAGCGGCAACGGACGCAGCGGCGGCAGCTGCGCCGACGGCGGCAACTGCTGGTCACCCTCGTGGGGCTGCTGCTGCTCGCCATCACCGCCGGCAGCGTCGCCTACCGGCAGCGGGCCGAGGCACTCATGGAGCGCCGGACCGCACTCTCCAAGGCACTCGCCGCCGAATCGGCCGCCCTCGCGGCCGGCCGCCCCGAGGAGTCGATGCTACTGGCCGACGAGGCGTTCCGGACCGCGCCGACCACCGAGGCCCGTGGCGCGCTGCTGAGCACCCAGTCCCAGGCCTTCGCCGGCCGGCTCTTCGGCCATGCCGGGCCGGTCAACGCGGTGGCCTTCAGCCCCGACTCCAGCCGCCTGGCAACGGCCAGCTCGGACGGGACGGTGAAGATCTGGAGCGCTGCCGACCGCCGGCTCGACACCACGCTGACCGGGCACGGCGGTCCGGTGCGCGCCGTCGCCTTCGCCCCGGACGGCCAGACCATCGCCTCCGGCAGCTCGGACGGCACGGTGCGGCTGTGGGACATGCCGGGCCGCCGGCTCCCGGTCACGCTCTTCGGCAACGGCGGCGCGGTGCGGGCCGTGGCGTTCAGCCCCGACGGGCAGACCCTGGCCTCCGCCGGGGCCGATCGCACGGTGCGGCTGTGGGACACCACCAGTCACACCCTGATCGCCGCCATGAGCGGTCACACCGACGAGGTGGTCGGCGTGGCGTTCAGCCCGGACGGCCGACTGCTGGCCTCGGCCGGCGAGGACCGCACGGTGCGGCTCTGGGACACCACCACGCACGCGCAGGTGGGCACCCTCACCGGCCACGGCGACGAGGTGCTCGGTGTGGCGTTCAGCCCCGACGGACGCACCATCGCCTCGGGCAGCGCCGACCGCACGGTGCGGCTCTGGGACACTGCCAGCCACACCCTGCTCACCACCCTCACCGGCCACAGCGACGACGTGAACGGCGTGGCCTTCACCGACGGCGGCACGACCCTGGTGAGCGCGAGCGGCGACGGCACCGTGCGGCTCTGGGACCTGACCGCCCACCGGGTCATCGCCACGCTCTGCGGACACACCGACTACGTCCAGGGCGTGGCCGTCAGCGCGGACGGCAAGCTGATCGCCACCGCCGGCTTCGACCAGACCGCGGCGCTCTGGGAGGTCGGCGCGGAAGCCCTGACCGTGCATCCGTTCACCGAGATCTGGCAGAGCGCGTTCAGCCCCGACGGGCGCACCCTGGCCGCGGCGGACGCCGCACACACCGTGCGGCTGTGGGATGTCGCCCGGCATGCCGTCACCGGGGCGCTCGCGGGGCACACCGGCTCCGTCTTCGGCGTCGCCTTCAGCCCCGACGGGCGCACCCTGGCCTCGGCCGGGGCCGACCAGACCGTCCGGCTCTGGGACCTGGCGACCCATGCCCAGCTCGCGGTGCTCACCGGTCATCAGGGATCGGTCTTCGCCGTGGCGTTCAGCCCCGACGGGCGTCTGCTGGCCTCGGCCGGCGAGGACCGCACGGTACGGCTCTGGGACGTCGGCTCCCGGCAGCCGATCGGCGTGCTGAGCGGGCACACCGACTTCGTCAACGCGGTGGCGTTCAGCCCGGACGGCCGCCTGATCGCCTCCGGCAGCGACGACCTGACGGTGCGGCTCTGGGAGGCCCGGACCAGGCGACCGCTCGCCACGCTCAGCGGCCACCGGGGTTCGGTGCGCGCGGTCGCGTTCGCCCCTGACGGGCGCACCCTGGCCAGCGCCGGCAACGACGGCACCGTACGCACCTGGGACAGCCAGGACCACAGCCTCACCGCCACCCTGACCGGACACACCGGCTCGGTGCGCGGCATCGCGTTCGCCCCCGACGGGCGCACCCTGGCCAGCGCCGGCAACGACGGCACCGTCCGCACCTGGGACACCCGGGACCACACGCTCACCGCCACCCTGACCGGACACACCGACGCCGTCTGGTCGGTCGCCTTCAGCCCCGACGGCCGCACGCTGGCCAGCAGCGGCAGCGACGGCACGATCCGGCTGTGGGACTCCAGCACCCAGGACCGCACGGCCGGGATCTGTCGGGTGGTCGGCGTCGTCAGCCCCGAGCACTGGGCCCGACTGCTGCCCGATCAGCCGTACAAGCCCGGCTGCTGACCTCCACCGACCTCCACCGAGTTCCACGACACAGCAGGTCAGCGGGGGTTTCCCAAAGTGTTTCCCGTTTCCTGACGATTGGGCGACGGCGATCGTCTGGACACGCCCTGCCGTCGGCGATCACTCTCGATGCATCGGCGGTCACCCGCTGAGACGGCCCCGCTCTGACGGCCCGTCCTCCTGCTGCCTGGTCAGCCACTCTCCCCTGCCCTGGAGCCCACCATGTCCCGCCCGAGCAAGCTGAAGACCACCTCCGCCGCCGCCCTCGCCAGCCTCCTGTTGCTGACCGGTCCGGCATTCGATGCCTGGGCCCGGGCATCGCAGGACAGAGCCGGGCCCGCCACCGACTGCGCGGTGCTCGCCCCGGGTGCCTCCGCCACGGCCGAGAGCGCGGTGCGCGCCGCCTGCAGCCAACTCGGTGTCTGGTACAGCTGGGGCGGCGGTCACGGCCCCACGCCCGGAGCGACCTACGGCCATCCCGACGGGGTCGACCCGGCCAGCAACGACGACGGCCAGCGCCTGGGTTTCGACTGTTCCGGCCTGGTCCGGTACGCCTACGCCCAGGCCACCGGCCAGGACGAGCTGAACGGCGACGCCGGCCAGCAGTTCTACACCCTGCACGCGGCCCAGCGCTTCACCGCCGACCAGGGCACCGCCCCGCTGCTCCCCGGCGACCTGCTCGCCTACGGCAGCTCCGACAACCTCCACCACGTCGCCGTCTACCTCGGCGCCGGCCAGATGGTCGAGGCCCGCCAGTCGGGCACGCACATCATGGTCAGCCCGGTGCGGCTGGGCGGCGACTACTTCGGCGCCGTGCGGATCGACCCGGGCCCGGTGACCGGACCCACCGCCCAGACCTGGGGCACCGGCGTCTGGACCCACGCCCAGGCGTCCACCGACAGCCCGCGCGTCTACGCCTTCGCGGACTCCACCACCGTGCGGGTCACCTGCCAGAAGCACGCCCAGAGCGTCACGGCCGAAGGCCTGACCAACGACGCCTGGTCCTTCCTCCCCGATTACCAGGCCTGGATCAGCAACATCTACCTCCAGGGTCCGGCCTGGCTCGACTCCGTCCCCACCTGCTGAGGAGCACTCCCATGACCAACACCTCCTGCCCGGTCAGCACCACCGGCACCTCCTGGCTGCGCACGGCCGCCGCCGGGGCCGCCATCGCCCTGGGCGCCGCCCTCCTGATCGCCGCGCCGGCCGGTCCGGCCGCCGCCTCGGCCGGTGACTGCGCCGGTGGGGCCAACGGCTTCGTCGACGTCTCCGACAACGCCACCGGCACCGTCCAGCGCTCCGCCTCCCACGATGGCGACACCATCAGCCTGCAGTCCGCCGGCGGTCGTGGTTTCGCCAAGATCGAGGGCACGACCCGCTCCGGTGAGAGCGTCTGGATGGACTGGACCCGCGACGGTGGGCACACCTGGCTGCAGTGCGGCCCGTTCAACGTCGACCGCGGCGACAACTCCTCCAAGACCTCCCCGTCCCAGGCCACCAGCGCCGACCCCAACTACCGCTTCCGCGCCTGCGGCCTGACCCTCGACCAGGTCATCACCTGCACCGACTGGTGGTAGGCCGTCCCGGCTGGTGCTAGGCCGTCCCGGCTGAGGCGCGGGCCCCGCTGAGGTGCCGGCGCCTCCGAGCTCCTTCAACTGGTCGTACGCCGCCTGCAGGAAGCGTCCGTCCAGGCTCGGCCCGCTGTTGGCCAGTGCCGCGAGCCCGGTTCCCGTCGACGGGCAGAAACCGACGAACGCGGTGAAGCCCCGGGTGGCACCGGTGTGGAGCACCAACGCGCGTCCGCCGGCCCGGCGCAGGTTCCAGACCAGACAGAGCTCGTCACGGTTCGGAGTCCTGGGCCGCACCAGGCGCGGACGTTGGACCTCCCGCAGTGCCCGGGCGAGCGGGAGGCCCGGCGTCTGCGGCTCCACCCATCCCGAACTGCCGCCGGCGGCAGCCAGGTGGGCCCGCAGACACCGGGCCAGGTCGCGGGCCGTGGAGCGCACGGCACCCGCTCCGGGCAGCCCCGGAATCCGCCAGGGCGCCAGC
Source organism: Kitasatospora sp. NBC_01250 (assembly GCF_036226465.1). Classification (NCBI taxonomy): domain Bacteria; kingdom Bacillati; phylum Actinomycetota; class Actinomycetes; order Kitasatosporales; family Streptomycetaceae; genus Kitasatospora; species Kitasatospora sp. NBC_01250. The sequence goes on from NZ_CP108476.1 coordinate 1,397,204, forward strand.
AGCCGGCCGTGCCAGTGGCCGACGGCCGACGCTTCCAGGTCGGGCCCGCACCCCGTCCGTGTCGACCCGAGGGGTAGCAGCACCCGTTCGGCGAGCGTGTCCGCGTAGCGGGTGCCGACGTCCCAGGGGGCGTGGTCCGGTCCTGGGGCGCACGGTCCCGAGAATCCGACCCCTGGGAAGCCGAATCTGGCAAAGCCCACTCCTGCGTACCCGAGAACCAGCAGACATGCTGGGGAAGTTCGAGGCATCGGCGCCAACCGGCCGATTCGGGCCCGGTCAGCCGAGCGCGGTCGGCCAGGCGCCCTCGCGAGCCAGCAGGTACTCCTTGCGCTCCAGCCCGCCCGCATACCCGGTGAGTGAGCCGTTGGCGCCGATCACCCGGTGGCAGGGGCGCAGGATCAGCAGCGGGTTGGCTCCGATCGCGGTGCCGACCGCGCGGACCGCGGGGCGCGCCAGGCCGAGCTGCTCGGCCAGCCGGCCGTAGCTGGTGGTGGCGCCGTAGGGGATGGCGTCGATCGCCTGCCAGACCCGCTCCTGGAACTCGGAGCCCCGGGTGCGGAACTCCACCGCGAAGTCCTTCAGGTCCCCGGCGAAGTACCGGCGCAGTTGCTCGGTGATCTCCGCGAAAGCGGCCGGGTCGGCCCGCCAGTCCGGCTGGACGGTGGGCGCGCGACGCTGCCCCGTCATCGACAGCGAGCACAGCGCCGTCCCGCCCGGCGCGGTTGCGGACTCCTCGCCGACCAGCAGCAGCTCGCCGAGCGGGCTCTCGATGGTGGTGTAAACGGTGCTGGTCACGGCAGCCGACCTCTCTCGCTGGATGCGCTGTACCCCTCTACTGTGCCGCCTCCGGACGGGCTGGACCGGCGGATTTCGGACACGGCACTCCCGCACCTTTTGTTCACACTTCAATCACAAGGTACCGTCGACTTTAGTTCAAATTCGAATCACTGCTCCCAGCAGCCGACGCAAAGGACGCCGATCATGGTCTCGCCGCCCCGCCGCTCCCCCATCGACCGGCCCGCCCAGCAGCCCGCCGACCGTCGCACAAGGGCTGCCACGGCCCGGGCTGCGGCCCGGCGGGCGGAGCAGCGGCGTCGGCTGCTGCTCCGCTCGGCGGTCGGGGTGCTCGGGCTCGCGATGCTCGGCGGCCTGGCCGCCGTCGTGGTGAGCGACCGCGGCAACGGCACCGCCACGGCCACGGGCACGGACCCGGGTCCGGGCACCGGCACCGGCACCGGCACCGGGATACCGCCCCAGCCGCGTACCACCGCCGAGGGCCGCACCGGCGCGCCGCCGTGGGAGGCACCCGCCGATCCGGCGGCGGCGGTCACGGCGGCGGGTCTGCCGATGCTGGGCTCCGAGGGCACCGTCGAGCACATCCACGCCCATCTGGACATCTACCTGGACGGCCGGGCGGTCGCCGTCCCCGCGCTGGTGGGCATCGACGAGGGCGCCCAGCGGATCAGCCCGCTGCATACCCACGACACCAGCGGGGTGATCCACATCGAGTCCCCGGTCCGGGCGGACTTCACCCTCGGCCAGTTCATGACCGAGTGGCAGGTGTCGCTGGCCGCCGACCATCTGGGCGGCGCCCGGACCGATGCCGCCCACACGCTGACGGCCTACGTCAACGGCAGGCCGGTGACCGGGGATCCGGCCGCCATCAAGCTAGGCGCGCACGACGAGATCGCCCTCGTCTACGGCACGAGCACCGAGAACGCCCAGGTCTCCGTGCCCAGCGGCTACGCCTGGCCGAGCGGCCTGTGATCCGCGCCGGCTACCGCCCGGGGAGCCGGTTCCCCGGGCGCACCGGCGCGGGCGGGGCGGGCGGCGCGGGTCAGTAGCCGGTCGCTCCGTCCAACCGCTCGCGCAGCAGGTCGGCGTGGCCGTTGTGCCGGGCGTACTCGGCGACCATGCCCACCAGGATGCGGCGCAGCGAGATCGGCTCGCCGCTCATCGGCGCGGTGGCGAGCGCGTCCAGCGAGGGCGCGGTGGCCACGATCGCGCGGGAACGATCGCACTCCGCCCGCCAGACGGCGAAGTCGTGCGCCGCGTCCGCTCCGGTGAACTCGAAGTCCTGGTCCGGGTCGTCATCCGCGTAGTAGAGGTGCGGGAGCTCCTGGCCGGCGAACTGGCGGCCGAACCACCAGCGCTCGACGCCGGCCAGGTGCCGCACCATGCCGTGCAGGCTCAGCCCGGAGGGCGCCACGCTCTTCTCCGCCAGCTGGGCGGCCACCAGCTCGGCACACTTCAGTTCGAAGGTGGCGCGGTGCCAGTCGAGGAAGGCGGTCAGCATCTCGCGCTCATCGGCGACCCGGGGCAGCGGCATGCGGGTGTCGAGGCTCGAGGGCCAGCTCGGTGCGAGGTTCTGCGGCGGGATCTCGTTCATGCGCGCGATCGTGCCAGAGCGCACCGACAATCGAGCCCAGGGCGTCACCGCGGGGCGGGTTCCAGCGGGGCTCCAGCGATTGTCAGTTGATTGTCAGTGACGGCGTCTAAGGTATCCGCCGTGATCACCGCGCCGACCGAACTCCTCTCGCTGCCAGCCGATCTGATAGCCCTTCAGCAGGAGGTGCTCAGCGCCGACCGGGCGGTCGGCGACCATGCACTCGCCGTGCGCGGCCGACGGCGCGCGGCGTTCCCCGCGACCTGGCAGGCCGTCCAGCGGTGCACCTGGGAGGCGGGCGAGCAGGCCGAGTTCGACCGCCGCTGGGAGGCCTATGTGCGGGCCGGGGCAGCGGTGCGGGCCCACCCGGTGCTGGTCCGGGCCCGCACGCTGGGCATCGAGGCGACGGTGCTGCGCGCCCTGCGGGAGGCCGCCGCCGGACCGGCCGGCAAGGGCCCGTCCGGGAGGCCGTGAGGCGTCGGGTCCGATCGCCCGGGCCCCGGTCGCTCGGGCATCGGTAAGAGGCGGCCGAGGACGGCCGGGGCAGGAGACGGCCGGGTCAGGAGGCCGCCGGACCCGGGCCGGTGCCGCGGCCGAGCACCCGGGTCACCTTGACCTCGATCACCACCCGCTCCGGGTTGGGGCGCGGCGCGCGGTAGCGCCGTGTGTAGCGCTCCTCGGCATCGGCCACCGACTCGGCGTCCTGGCGCACCACGGCCCGACCTTCGAGGGTCGCCCACCGGGCGCCGTCCACCTGACAGAGCGCCACCCGCGCGCCCGCCTCCCCGGCCGCCAGGACGTTGCGCGCCTTGCGGCTGCCGCTGCTGGTGATCACCCGGGCGATGCCGGTGGCCGGGTCGTAGGTGGCGCCGACCGGGACAACGTGCGGGGTGCCGTTGGGCCGCAGCGTGGTCAGGGTGCAGAGGTGGCGCTCCGCCCAGAAGGCGAGGAACTCCGCGCTGAGCACGGGCGCGGCATCGACACCGGCAGGGGCTGGGGTTGGGGCTGTGACTGGGGTGGCGACGGCAGGAGCGTCAGGGGCGGTCATGCGCTCAGCCTACGGTCCGCCGGCCGGTGAGCACGGGGTGAGCGCTGGTGGCCGATGGCTCGGGCTGCACGGGCGGCGTCCGGACCCTGGGACTCCGGCGCGATCGCCCCGCGGTCACGGGCTGCTGAGCACCGTGAAGTGAGCCACCTCGGGCGGCTGCTCCAGATAGGTCCGTTCCTCGTCCGACCAGACCGGCCGCTTCGCCCATGCCGGACCGGCGTAGCCGCGCAGCGCCTCCTCGTCCCGCCACCTGGTCACCACCAGCACCCGGTGCGGGCCTCCGGAGAGCGAGCACAGCAGTTCGCCGCCGAGACAGCCGTCGAGTCCCGCCAACTGCGGCAGCATCTCCGACTGGATCACCGCGCAGAACTCGGTCACCAGCTTCGGCGCGACCCGCGCCTCCCAGATCCGGACGATCATCGTTACCTCCTCCACCAGCCCGGCCGGCGGGAGGCCGGCAGCCCCCGGAAACGTCGGCCCCAGAGGCCACCCACGGAGAGTCCACCTCCATTATCGACGCCCACCCGGCCCGGCCACTGGGCGCCGCCTCCCGACGCGTGCTCCCTCCCGCACGCACGGCGCCGCACCATCGGGGTGGCGGTAGGCTGGCCGCCAATCGAGCGTCGTGCCGAACCGGCTGCGGCCGGTCCCGGCGCGACGCGCTCGGACCACACGACGACCGGGTGATCCTGCGTGACGGTCTTCCTGTTGGCGATCGGCGCGGGCTGCTGCCTGGGCCTGGGCTTCGTGCTCCAGCAGCACGCGGCGCAGCGGGCCCCGCGCGCCGACCTGCTGCGTTGGCGGCTGCTGCTGGACCTGCTGAAGATGCCCGAGTGGCTGGCGGGCATCGCAGCCATGGTGACCGGCCTGGTGCTCAGCGCCTGGGCGCTCGCCCTGGGTGAGGTCTCCCTGGTGGAGCCGCTGCTCACCACCAATCTCGCCTTCGCCATGGCCCTGGCCAGCGTGCTGAGCAGACAGCGGCTGGGGCGTTCGGGCTGGGGCGGGGTGGTGGTGCTGGGCCTCGGGGTGACGGCGTTCATCCTGGCCGGTGATCCCCGGGAGGGCAGGCCGCAGGCGGGCGAGCTGCGGCACTGGCTGGTCTTCGGCGTGGTGGCGGGTCTGGCCCTGCTGCTGGTCTCCTTCGGGCGGCGCCTGCCGCGCTTCGAGGAGGCGACCGTCCTCGCCCTGGCGGCCGGGCTGCTCTACGGCCTGCAGGACGCGCTCACCCGCGCCACCGCCAGCCGGATCGACGCCGGCGGGGTGGCGGCGGTGCTGGGCCACTGGGAGCCGTACGCGGTGGTGGGCCTCGGGGCTTTCGGACTGCTCCTGGTGCAGAGCGCCTTCGAGGTGGCACCGCTGCGGATGTCGCTGCCGGCGCTGACCGCGGCGCAGCCGCTGGCCGGGATCGTCTGCGCGGTGGGGTTCCTCGGCGACCGGCTGCGGGTCACACCGGGGGCGCTGGCCTGGGAGGTGGTCGGGCTGCTGGCGATGCTGGGAGGCGTGGTGGTCCTCGGGCGCCATCCCTCGCTGCCGAACGCCTGTGGGAGCAGGACCGCCGAGATGCAGAAGGCCTCCCCGTGAAGCGGGGACCGGGACCGGCGGCTCGCACCCGGTGCCCCGCCGGCGCGTCCACTGGCGGGATGTCAGCCGGGTGGGAGCGAGAGGCGGGGAGACCTGACAGGTTGTCGGGGTTCGGTCCGCTGCCGACTGGGGAGTCTGCAAGGACACCCGTCGCAGCCTCCCGTCACAGCCGTCCCCCGGTTCCCGGTCGGTCACTCGATCGCCGACTGTCACCCGAACGTCGGAGTGACGCGGGGACGTCCAGGTCGTTGGCACGTCAACGACCCGTCCCGACGGCCCCGGCCCCGACAGCTCCAGGCCCCATCAGCTCTCACTGATTCAGGAGCGCTTCCCATGTCGCAGTCCCAGATCGTCCGCGCCGCCCTCGTCCAGACCCGTTGGACGGGCGAGCAGTCCTCGATGCTGGATCTCCATGAGCGGTACGCCCGGGAGGCGGCCGCCCAGGGGGCGCGGATCATCGGGTTCCAGGAGGTCTTCAACGCCCCCTACTTCTGCCAGGTCCAGGAGCCGGAGCACTACCGGTGGGCCGAGCCCGTCCCGGACGGGCCCACCGTGACCCGGATGTGCGCGTTGGCCGCCGAACTGGGCCTGGTCATGGTCGTGCCCGTCTACGAGGTGGAGCAGAGCGGGGTGTACTACAACACCGCCGCCGTGATCGACGCCGACGGCACCTTCCTGGGCAAGTACCGCAAGCACCACATCCCGCAGGTCAAGGGCTTCTGGGAGAAGTACTACTTCAAGCCCGGCAACCTCGGCTGGCCGGTCTTCGACACCGCGGTCGGCAAGGTCGGTGTCTACATCTGCTACGACCGGCACTTCCCCGAGGGCTGGCGGGCGCTCGGGCTGGCCGGGGCGCAGATCGTCTACAACCCCTCCGCGACCAGCCGCGGCCTGTCCGGCTATCTGTGGCAGCTGGAACAGCCGGCCGCGGCCGTGGCCAACGAGTACTTCGTGGCGGCGATCAACCGGGTCGGCGTGGAGGAGTACGGCGACAACGACTTCTACGGCAGCTCGTACTTCGTGGACCCGCGCGGTCAGTTCGTCGGCGAGGTGGCCTCCGACAAGGAGGAGGAGCTGCTGGTCCGGGACCTGGACCTCGGGCTGATCGAAGAGGTCCGCCAGCAGTGGGCGTTCTACCGCGACCGCAGGCCCGACGCGTACGGGCCGCTCACCCAGGCCTGAGCGACCGGCGCCGCGCACTCGACCAGGCCAGTCGACCGCGCAGGCACTCGACCCCCGCAGACGGCGACGCCGCACGCATGCGAACCCGCAGACCGAGGAGGGCTCCATCCGATGACCACGACCGACCTCCCGACCGCCGGCCTGCGGGCGCGGCACCGAGCCGTGCTGCCGGCCTGGCTGGCCACCTACTACCGCGAGCCGATCGAGCTGACGCACGGCGAGGGCCGGTACGTCTGGGATGCCGAGGGCAACCGCTACCTGGACTTCTTCGGCGGCATCCTGACCACGATGACGGCTCACGCGCTGCCCGAGGTGACCAAGGCGGTGGCCGAGCAGGCCGGCCGGATCCTGCACACATCCACCCTCTACCTCTCCTCGGCGATGGTCGAACTGGCCGAGGAGATCGCCGCGTTGTCCGGCATCCCGGACGCCAAGGTGTTCTTCACCTCCTCGGGCACGGAGGCCAATGACGCCGCACTGCTGCTGGCCACCACCTTCCGGCGCTCCAACCAGATCCTCGCGCTGCGCAACAGCTACCACGGCCGCTCCTTCTCCACCGTGGGCATCACCGGCAACACCAGCTGGTCCCCCACCAGCCTCTCGCCGCTGCAGACCCTCTTCGTGCACGGCGGGGTCCGTGACAGCGGGCCCTACGCGCGGCTGACCGACGCCGAGTTCATCGCGGCCTGCGTGACGGACCTCAAGGAGATGCTGGGCCAGGCCGAGGGGACGGTGGCCGCGCTGATCGCCGAGCCGATCCAGGGTGTCGGCGGCTTCACCCACGGGCCGGACGGTCTGCTCGCCGCCTTCAAGGAGGTCCTGGACCAGCACGGCATCCTGTGGATCAGCGATGAGGTGCAGACCGGCTGGGGCCGTACCGGTGACCACTTCTGGGGCTGGCAGGCGCACGGCCAGGCAGGCCCACCGGACATCCTCACCTTCGCCAAGGGCATCGCGAACGGGATGTCCATGGGCGGGGTGGTGGCCCGCGCGGAGGTGATGGACTGCCTGGGCGCCAACTCCATCTCCACCTTCGGCGGCAGCCCCATCACCTGCGTGGCCGCCCTGGCCAACCTGCGCTACCTGCTGGAGCACGACCTGCAGGCCAACGCCCGCCGCACCGGAGCACTGCTGCGGGCCCAACTGGAGGCCGCCCGGCTGGAGTCACCGATCGTGCGCGAGATCCGGGGCCGCGGCCTGATGCTCGGCGTCGCGCTGACGGATGCCGCCGCAGCCACCGCCGTCCTCGAACACGCGCGGTCCCTCGGGCTGCTGATCGGCAAGGGCGGCCGGGCCGGGGACGCGCTGCGGATCGCCCCGCCGCTCTCCCTCACCGAGGACGAGGCCCGCGAGGGCGCGGAGCTGCTCATCGAGGCGCTGCGGCGGGCCGCCGCCGGAACGGAGGCAGGAGCATGACGCGCACCCTGATCAGCGGCGGACTGGTGATCACCGCCGCCGAGGAACTCACGGCGGACGTGCTGATCGAGGACCAGCGGATCGTGGCACTCGCCAGCACCGGCAGCGAGGTGGCGGCCGGCTGGCAGGCGGACCGGGTGATCGACGCCCAGGGGCGGTACGTCATCCCCGGCGGGGTGGATGCCCACACCCATATGGAATTGCCGTTCGGCGGGACCAAAGCGTCGGACAGCTTCGAGACCGGTACCCGGGCGGCAGCCTGGGGCGGCACCACGACCATCGTGGACTTCGCCGTGCAGCAGGTGGGCGGCTCGCTGCGGGCGGGACTGGACAGCTGGCACGCCAAGGCCGAGGGCAACTGCGCGATCGACTACGCCTTCCACACCATCGTCTCGGACGTCACCGACGACGTGCTGAAGGAACTGGACCTGCTCACCGAGAGCGGTGAATCGACCTCCTTCAAGCTCTTCATGGCCTACCCCGGCGTCTTCTACAGCGACGACGGCAGGATCCTGCGGGCGATGCAGCGCTGCGCCGGAAACGGCGGGCTGATCATGATGCACGCCGAGAACGGCATCGCGATCGACGTCCTGGTCGCGCAGGCACTGGCGGCCGGCCACACCGACCCGCGCTATCACGGCGAGGTGCGCCGGGAGCTGTTGGAGGCGGAAGCGACCCACCGGGCGATCAAGCTCGCCCAGGTGGCCGGCTCACCGCTCTACGTGGTGCACGTCTCCGCCGCCTCCGCACTGGCCGAGCTGACCGCGGCCCGGGACCAGGGGCTGCCGGTCTTCGGCGAGACCTGCCCGCAGTACCTCTTCCTCTCCACCGACAACCTCGCCGAGCCCGACTTCGAGGGCGCCAAGTACGTCTGCTCCACCCCGCTGCGCCCGCGCGAACACCAGGCGGAGCTGTGGAAGGGCCTGCGCACGGACGACCTCCAGGTCGTCTCGACCGACCACTGCCCGTTCTGCTTCGTCGGCCAGAAGGACCTGGGGCGCGGGGACTTCTCGAAGATCCCCAACGGGCTGCCCGGCGTGGAGAACCGGATGGACCTGCTGCACCAGGCGGTGGTGGAGGGCCGGATCTCCCGACGGCGCTGGATCGAGATCGCCTGCGCCGCGCCCGCCCGGATGTTCGGCCTCTACCCGCGCAAGGGCACCATCGCGCCCGGCGCCGACGCCGACGTGGTGATCTACGACCCCGCCGCGACCCAGACCATCTCGGCCGCCACCCACCACATGAACGTCGACTACTCCGCCTACGAGGGACGGCAGGTCACCGGCCGGGTGGAGACCGTGCTGTCGCGCGGCACCGTGATCCTGGAGGACGGCCGCTGGCTCGGCCGCGCCGGGCACGGGGGTTTCCTGCGACGGGGTACCTGCCAGTACCTGGGCTGACCCGGGCAGGCCTTCCCGCGCACCACGTCCCCGCACCGAACCCGGGTGCCCGCTCCGGGTTGCCCACCCCTTCGACGAACGGACCCCGTGCATGGACATCGGACTCGTGCTGCAGACCGACCCGCCCGCCCGACTGCTGGTGGAGCGGATGCAACGCGCCGAGGCGGCCGGCTTCAGCCATGGCTGGACCTTCGACTCCTGTGTGCTCTGGCAGGAACCCTTCGTGATCTACAGTCAGATCCTCGCTCGGACCGAGCGGCTGACAGTGGGGCCGATGGTCACCAATCCCTCCACCCGGACCTGGGAGGTGACCGCCTCGCTCTTCGCGACCCTCAACGACATGTTCGGCAACCGGACCGTCTGCGGCATCGGGCGCGGGGACTCCGCGATGCGGGTGGCCGGGCGGCGCCCGGCCACCCTGGCCCGGCTCAGCGAGGCCATGCACGCGATCAAGGAGCTGGCCGAGGGACGCCCGGTGGTGGTCGACGGCACCGAACTGCGCCTGCCCTGGGTCAGGGACGGCCACCTGCCGATCTGGATGGGCGCCTACGGCCCCAGGGCCCTGGAGCTGACCGGCCGCCAGGCGGACGGCTTCATCCTGCAACTGGCCGACCCGTATCTGACCGAATACATGATCAAGGCGGTGCGGTCGGCCGCGACGGCCGCCGGTCGAGACCCGGACTCGGTGCGCATCTGCGTCGCGGCCCCGGCCTACGTCACGGCGGACGACTCTCCGGCCGCGCTGGCCCACGCCCGTGAACAGTGCCGCTGGTTCGGGGGCATGGTGGGCAACCACGTCGCCGACCTGGTCACCCACTACGGCGAGCACTCGGACCTGGTCCCGGAGGCGCTCACCGCCTACATCAAGGACCGGCAGGGCTACGACTACAGCCACCACGGACGCGCGGACAACCCCGACACCGGGTTCGTACCGGACGAGATCGTGGACCGGTTCTGCCTGATCGGCCCGCCGGCCGCCCACCTCGCCCGGCTGGAGCAGTTGCGCTCGCTCGGCGTCGACCAGTTCGCCGTCTACGCGATGCACGACGCGATCGAGACGACCATCGACCTGTACGGCAGCGCGGTGATCCCACAGCTGTGATCCCACAGTTCTGAGCGCACAGTTGTGATCCCACGGTTCTGAGCGCAAGGCCGGGGGCTAGGATCCGTGACGGGTCGTCAGCAGACCCGATCACACGGATCCGGAGGCGGACTTGACTGTGACAGCACCGAGCAACCCGGCACAGACCAGGGTGCAGGAGATCCTCGACGAACTCACCGTCACCGGCGAGGAGACCGGCATCCAGGTCGCCGCCTACCTTGACGGGGAGCTCGTGGTCGACGCCTGGTCGGGCCTCGCCGACGTGGCGAGCGGGGCGCTGATGGAGGGCGAGACCCTGGTGCCCTCCTGGTCGACCGGCAAGGGGGTCGCCGCAACGCTGGTGGCCGTCCTGGTCGACCAGCGGATACTCGACTACGACGCTCCGATCAGCAGCTACTGGCCGGAGTTCGGGGCGCAGGGCAAGCAGCAGATCACCCTGGGCCAGTTGCTCTCGCACTCCGCCGGAGTGCCGCAGCTGCGCCCCGACCTGTCCCCGGAGGAACTGCTCGACCCACCGACCGTCGCCGCGTGGCTGGCCGCGCAGCCACCGCTGTGGGCCCCGGGCACCGCCACGGGCTACCACGCATGGACCTTTGGCGTGCTGCTCGCCGAGATCCTGCACCGGAGTACTGGCCGCAGCTGTGAGCAGCTGCTCCGCGACGAACTCGCCGCCCCGCTCGGCGTCGCCGACACCCTGCTCTTCTCGGTCCCCGACCAGCTGCTGCCCCGGCTGGCCACCTGCTACGACGGCACCTGGGCGGCCCGGCTGGCCGCCATGCCGGACGACTCGCCCTTCCTGGTGTGCGCGCCGCGGACGGTCTCCCCGGTGGCCGAACTCGCGAACCGGGCCGACTTCCGGCGTACCGCGCTGCCGGCCAACAGCACCCTGACCGCCCGGGCCGCCGCCCGGATGTACGCGATGCTCGCCTGTGGCGAGGTCGACGGCGTCCGGCTGCTCTCCGACGCCGCGCTGAAGACGGCCACCGCCCCGCGCACCCTCGGGGTCGACCGGATACTCGGACTGCCGATACCGAAGTCCTACGGCTTCATGCTCGGCGGTCCAGGATCGGGCATCCGCACCGGTGACCAGGCGTTCGGCATGAGCGGCTCCGGGGGCAGCGGGGCCTACGCCGATCCGCTGCACCGCTTCTCCTTCGCGCTGACGAAGAATCGGATGGCCATGAACGGAACGGACGAGCGGATCGTCCGCGCGATCCACGCTGCCCTCGGCATCGCGGCCGGCTGAGGCCTCCGGGGCGCCGGTCCAGGGCTCCGGCCGCTCAGGCCACGTGGACGATGGGGGCAGCCTCGGTGGCCGGGCCAGGTGGGACGGCCGCGGCGGGTGCGGCGCCGAAGCGAGCCAGGTAGTGCCAGACCCGCTTGAGTGCCTGCTCGTCGTAGCGGCCGGTGCGTGCGGCTGCTCCGATGATGCCCGGGTCGAGGAGCCCGTCCTCGGCCAGCTCGGCCCCGAGGTCCACGAACTCCTGCCCCCGGAACTCCGGGTGGCGCCGGAGTTCCTCGACTCCGAGCCGGTAGCCGCCGTGCCACTCGACCCGGCAGGGCAGCAGGCGAGCGGCGGCCTCGACCTCCGTCCCCTGGTAGCACGGGTCCAGAACCAGCGCCTCCACATGCTGGTCGAACAGGACGGGCCCGTGCACCTGGGCCTCGATGTAGTCGTCCAGGGCGTCCCTGCTGTCGGCGGCGGCCAGCTCCACCAGTGACATGGCCGACGCGACGCCGAAGTCCTCGGGCTCGGCGGCGCTGTCCGGGTAGCAGAAGGTGGCCCGGGTGAGTGCTTCGCACGCCAGGCGGAAGTGCGCCGACCCGAACCGCGGCGCCGCACCCACCACTTGGCGTCGGAAGTTCAGCGCCCCGTAGATCGGGCGCTCATCGGCGGGCGCGTCGTCATAGGCCCCGCCGAAGATCCGCTGCTCCCACCGCCAGCGGTCGCCGCCCTGACGGGCGGTCAACCCGCCATTGCTGGTCCCGGTCACGAACTGCGACCGGTACACCCCGTCGGCCGCCATCGCGCGCAGGATGGGCCGACCGCCCACCAAGCGGTCGGGGTGGAAGTTCAGCGTCAGCCGCAGCTGCGGATCGACCGGTACTCCGGTGGACCGGGCAGCGACGTGACGGATGGCCCGTAGCCGCCTGGGCTCCTCGGAGTCGGTACGCACGGTCGAAGTCTGCCGCAGACCGGTGGCGGGGTGGGAGCCGGGGTCGGTCGTTCAGTGGGCTCGACCAGGACGGCCGATCAGGGTGTCTCGTGCCGGTCCGCAACAACGGGCGGCGGCCGGCGGATGACCACACGCCCGGAGCCGAGGTCGATCCGGCGATCGAGCGGAGCGCCCGGCTCCGCGTCCTCACGAAGGACCAGTCGCCGCTCCTTCTCCTCGGCCACGTGCCGCTGGCTCGGGGAGAGCAGGGTGTGAATCTCGTTGATCACGCTGAACATCGACCCGGCGCCGACTTCAGCCTCGCGTTTTCGCCAGTAGATCCAGCCGTGCCGCTCCATCCACAGCAAGGCCTGATCGATGAGGAGCAGCGCGGGTACCGCCGCCACCACCCCGAGGAATATGTTCATCGCCCACTTCCGACTGAAGATGCCGCCTGCCGAAGATGTCGGCCTGCCTGGTTGCTCCACTGCTGCCGCCTCGGCGGCGTTCATCCCGTCCTGACAACGGAGCGGCCGGTACCAACGTGCCCGTTCGACTGCGGAGCGCCCGGGCCGGTGGAATCCGCTGTGGAGTTGAGAAGGATCGAGGATCGGGCCGAGCTCGGTCACCTGCGGCGAGGCGACCGGGCCCGGAGGCTGGAGCTGACGGTGGCGGCGGGATCGTTCATGGTGGGTGCCTCTCCGGGAGTCTCTGCGGGGCCGGTGGTTCCGACACGACCAACATGCGGCAGTCCGCAGGCGGTGTCGATGGGTTTCCCGTTTCCCGTCGAGGCTGGGAAACGGGCCCTGCGGGAAACCCGGTGGGAAACACCGTGCGACCGGTGGCAGGAAACACCGCGGGGAAACACCGGGAAACCTGGGCGGGCCCGGGGACTGGCGGATGACGTCGGGGGACGGGAGTTGACGGCCGGTCTCCTGCCGGCCCGCCGGCTCGTTGAACCGGCATGGACCATGACCTCGCTTCTCTCCCCCGTCCGGCCCGCGATGACCGACGCATGCCCCGGCCGCTGCGCCGCGCGCTGCTGCGGGCCGTCGTCGCCGGACTGGGCTGCGCCGTCGCGCTGACCGTGGCGGGCTGCGAGGAGCAGGTGCCCGCCCGGCTCGACGACCCTGCGACTCCGATGTCGTCCCTTGCCGGGTCGCCCGGGCCGAGCGGGACGGCCACGGCCGGGGCGCCGCCGCCCGTTCGGTCGCACGTGGCGCCGAGCGACAGCTTCGAGCTGCGCGAGGAGCAGCGGGCGGGCAGCGCGCCGGTGTCGCCCGGCGCTGGGACCGGGCTGTCGTCGACGGCCGACAGCCCCGGCTCCCCCTCGGCCCCGTCGGGCGGTTCGGCCGAGCCGAACCGGGCCGAGACGCCGGGCAGCAGTTCGACGGCCGAGGACGACCAGTCACCCGGACCGACCGGACCTCCACCGCTCCGGCCCGCGCACCCCGATGGGTCGGGCTCGGGGGCGACGCGGGGCCCGGCCGGACATGCGAGCCGTCCCGGGCGTGGCGGGCCGCCGACCGCGGCTCGTCCGGCGCCCTCACCGGCGCCGCCGCCCAGGCCGTCCGACAGCGGGCCCGGGTCCGCGGGCGGCTCGGCGCCCGGCACACCGGCCGGTGGCGGCCCCGCGGTCGGCGGCGGGACCGGCGGGGCAGGCGGGGCAGGCGGCACCGGGGTCTGCGGCTTGGCACAGACCTACGGGCAGTGGCCGGCCGACTCCGATCAGGCCAGGATCTGCCGCGGTGTCTACGGTGGCTGACGGCCCGTGGGCGAACACCGGTTGCCCGTCCCGGGTGTGACAGCATGCTGGCGACCGGCTCGAATCGTCAGGCCGCTGCCCAGGGCCGGACTCACTCGTCGCTTTGGAGGAATCATGATCGCCGCGTTCAGCGTCACCCCGCTCGGCATCGGTGAGGACGTGGCCGAGGCCGTGGCCGCCGCCGTACGGGTCGTCCGGGCCAGTGGGCTGCCGAATCAGACCGACGCGATGTTCACCTCGATCGAGGGCGACTGGGACGAGGTGATGAGCGTGATCAAGGAGGCCGTGGAGGCGGTGAAGCCCTTCGCCAGCCGGGTCAGCACGGTGATCAAGATCGACGACCGGGCCGGCGTCACCGACGGGCTGACCCGGAAGATGGCCTCGCTGGAACGGCACCTCGCGGGCTGAAAGGGCGGGCCGGGACGCACCGGGCCCGGGGCTCACCTCCCGAAGAGCCGGGCGGCGTTCTGATAGCAGACCGCGCGGAGCCAGTCGTCGCCGAGGTCGAGCCCGGCCAGCGAGTCCAGCGCGTGCAGGTAGGGGTACGGGATGTTCGGGTAGTCGGTGCCGAGCAGGATCCGGTCCCCCAACTCCAGCAGGCGCGGCCGAAGGTCGGGCGGGAACGGCGAATGCCGCTCGGTGAACTCGGTGAAGGCCATCGTGGTGTCCAGGTGGACCGCCGGGTACCTGGCCGCCAGGTCGAGGAACTCGGCGTACTCGGGCAGTCCGAGATGGGCCACGATCAGCGGGAGCGCCGGATGGCGGGCCATCACCTCGGCCATCGGGCCGGGCCCGGTGTGCTTGCCCGGTGCCGGCCCGGAGCCGCAGTGGGTGACCACCGGGATCCCGCGCTCGGCGAGCAGACCCCAGACGCCGTCCAACAGCGGATCGGTCGGGTCGTAGCCGCCCACCTGGAGGTGGGCCTTGAAGACCCGGGCACCGCCGTCGACCGCCTCGGCCACGTAGCGCTCGGCGCCCGGCTCCGGGAAGAAGGTCGCGGTGTGCAGGCAGTCCGGGGTCCGCGCGGCGAACCCGGCCGCCCAGCCGTTGAGCCACTCGGCCATCCCCGCCTTGTGCGGGTAGAGCATCGCGGTGAACGCGCGGACGCCGAAGCCCCGCAGCACAGCCAGGCGTTCGGCCTCGTCCTCGCGGTAGGTGATGCCCCACTCCCGGCCGATCAGCGGACCGGCCGCATCGAAGTAGGCCCACACCTTGGCCAGCACGTTCTCGGGCATGAAGTGGGTGTGCACGTCGATCAGGCCGGGCAGGCCGAGCCGCTGCCAGAACGCGGTGACCCCGGCGGCCTCGGCCGCCGTACCCGGGGCGGCACCGGGAGCCGTTGCCGCGTCCCGGCCTGCCGCGCGCTGCTGGTCCTCCGCCATCCGACGCCCACCTCTCCCGGTCTCGCTCTCGATCGTGCCTGGGCTCCAGGCCATCGAATGCCTGATGGTGCGATCACCACAGCACAACCTACCGGCCGGTAGGCATCACCGGTCGGGCGTCCGGGAAATCCGCTCGCCCAGCCCCGACCCCAGCCCCGACCCGGCCCCGGCACCGCAGCCGCAGCCGCAGCCGCAGCCCACGTTGCCGGCCGTCAGCGCCAGCGACGAGTGCGCGGCGGCGGGCCGTCCATGATCTCGGGGTTCGCCATGAAGAGCATCAGGTGCCCGCAACCGCGGCAGGCCAGCGCCTCCACGGAACTCTTGCGCGCGAAGACCCGCCCGGGCACGAAGGCCTTCACCAGCAGACGGCCGGATCTGTCGGTGTGCGCGTCGACCTCGACCTGCCGCAGCTCGCCCGCGCAGAGCGGACAGGCCGTCGGTGCCTGGTACGTCGAGCCGTCGCTGGGCCACTCGTCCACGGTGCCCGAGTTCGCGTCCTGCACTCACACCACCCCCTGTTAGACCATTGGCCAACCCCGGTACTGCGGTTGGCCCTGACCGTGCAGGTTAGCCCCGGACCGCCGGGGAGGCACCGGGTGGGTCCGGTCATTGTCCGCCGGCTCCCCCGGGAACCGGCTCGCCGGGGGCCGGTTCGGCACGGTCCGGCTCGTCGGGGGTGAGCTCGTCGGCGAGCAGATCCATCAGCAGGCCGTCGTGCCAACTGCCGTCCGCGCCACGCTCGTAGCGGCGCATCACGCCGACCGGGCGGAAGCCGACCTTGGTGTAGCAGCGGATGGCCGGCGCGTTGTCCGCGGCCGGGTCGATCACCAGCCGGTGGTGGCCCCGGTCGGTGATCAAGTGGCGGGCCAGCGTGCGCACGGCGTCCGTGCCGAGGCCGCGACCGTGCAGGGCCGGGTCGAGGTAGATGTCGATGCTCGCATGGCGGTACTCCGGCTCGGTCTCCTCCGACCACTGGATCGCCCCGGCCACCCGGCCCCGGTGGAGGATCGCGAGCGGGTGGCTGCCCGGCTCGGCGAGGTCCTCGGCCACGGCCGCCGCCAGGTCCTCGCCGCCGCGCCAGCGCTCGTACACCTCGGGGGTGCGGCGGATCGCGACCAGCGCCGGGACGTCCTCGGCGGTGGCCGGGCGCAGCAGCACCCGGGCGCCGCGCAGGACGCCGGTGGCAGCGGACGCGACCGACGGCTCGGCGGCGCCCTGCCCGGTGGTGGACCGATCGGCGTTCGACGACTCAGACATGCCGGTCAGCCTACGGACCAGGCGCGCCCGCGCGGTGACGACGCTCCCGCACGGTGCCCGGCCAGCACGTCGGTCACCGCCCCTGCGGGTGGCCGCGGTGCTGCTCCCATTCGGGAGCCAGGATCGCCATCACCAGATCGTCCGCCCACTCGTCCCCGAACCGGTGTGCCTGGCGACGCACGCCCTCCAGGACGAAGCCGGCCTTCTCGTAGCAGCGTCGCGCGCGCGGATTGAAGGAGAAGAGACCGAGCGAGATGCGGTGCAGCCCCAGGCGCTCGAAGCCATGGCCGACGATCAGGCGCAGCGCCTCGGTGCCGAGGCCCCGGTCGCGACCGGCTTCGGCCAGGACGATCCGGAAGTTGCAACTGCGGTTGGCGGGTTCCCACTCGTTGAGCACCACCTCGCCGACACAGTGACCGGTGGCGCGGTCGACCACCGCCAGGTCCAGCCGGTCGGCCTGCTCGGCGCGGCTGCCGTACCACGCCCGCATCCGCCGCTCGGCGTCCTCGTCCCAGGGCGGGGGCGGGGTGTTGCCGGGGTCCCCGTTGGCGAAGCGGGCGACCTCGGGGTCGGCCAGCATGCCGCGCAGCACGTCGATGTCCGTTGCCAGTTGGAAGGGACGCAGCAGCACCCGCTCGCCGACCAGCGTGGGCTTCTCACTGAAAGCGGCCTTCGCACCGGCCCGTTGCTCGCTCATGGCCGGATTGTCGATGCCGTCGTCCGCCGACGGCAAGCGAATTACGCCGTCGGCGGCCGGAGTTCAGGCGACGCCGCGGATGCGGTGGACCAGCGGGGCGGCGAGCAGGGTGACCACGGCGGTGAGGGCGTAGAGACCGCCGTAGCCGCCCAGGTGGGACACGACGGGAGCGGCCAGGGCCGGAGCGAGCACCTGGGGACCGGAGTTGGCGATGTTGATGACGCCCAGGTCCTTGGCGTGGTCGGCGGCCACCGGCAGCACCTGGGTGACCAGGGCCTGGTCGACGGCCAGATAGATGCCGTACCCCGCGCCGAGCACGAACGCCGCCACGATGGTGACCGGCCAGCTGTGGAACAGCGCCAGGAGCAGCGCGGCGGCGGCCATCACCACGCAGGAGACGACGACCAGCGCCCGGCGGCGGCCGGTGCGGTCCGAGATCGCACCAGCGGGGATCGCGGTGAGCAGCGCGGCCGCGGTGTAGACGGCGGTGAGGACGAGGACGCCGCTGTCGGGCGACGGGTAGTGCACGGCGTCGGTCAGGTAGTAGAGCAGGTACAGGGTGCCGATCGCGTTGCCCAGATTGATCAGCAGACGGGTGAGGAAGGCCCAGCCGAAGTCGGGGTACCGGCGGGGGCTGACCCAGTAGCCGGCGGCCAGCGTCCGGAGGCGGAACGGGGCACGCGCCGCGGGCGGGAGAACCGGGTCGCGGCAGAAGAGGACGAAGGGCAGCCCGAGCACGACGACCGCGATCGCGGTCCCGCCGTAGCCGGCCAGGACGCCGCCGCCGAGCACCGTCACCAGCCCCGCGCCCGCCACCAGCCCCAGCGACTGGCTGATCCCCGTCCAGCCGGAGACCACGGCCCGCTGCCCGACCGGGACTTGGTCGACGACCGGCGTGGTGACCCCCGCCAGCATGACGTTCAGCCCTGCCTGCGCCAGCGCCCACCCGACGATGACACCGGGCAGCGAGTGCCGGCCCGCCGTGTACAGCAGGCCGCCCGCGCCGAGCAGCGCACCCAGCACGATCCACGGCCGACGACGTCCGAAGCGGGAGGTGGTGCGGTCCGAGACCGCACCGGCCAGCGGGTTGACGAGCATCGCGACGAGCGCGCCGACCCCGGTGACCCACGACAGCAAGTCGGCCTTGTGCGCGGCGTCGAGGCGTTCGAGCTGGAGCGGCAGCAGGATCTGGATCGGCGTGAAGAACCCCAGGAAGACGGCCAGGTTGGCCAGGCTCAGCGCACCGATCCAGCCGCCGCCGACCCGGCCCCGGAGCTCGGCCACCGCCACCACCGGCACCGGCACGGCCGGCTCGGTCGCTCTCCCGGGCCCCGCGGGCTCGCCACTGATCATGAGCAGTACTCACTTCCGGCCGGGTCAGGTGGGTCCGGAGCGGGGCGCTCGCCTCCCGCTCCGTCGGGAGTGCTCAACTGCCTTGCCGGCTCCGGGTGATCAGGTCACGGCGAGAAGTATCCATCCGGGGAACGGGCGACGGAAGCCGTCGGGAGTGCGGCGCATGCACCCTGCCTGCGAGCACAGCAAGATCCTCTCCCGGCCCCTCCAAGGACCCCGGAGCTGCCTTGAGTGCCGGTGTCGGTGATGGTCGATCAGGTCCCGGCACCAGGCGTACGACGCCTTCGGTGTTCGCCGCCGCGTCGCGAAGTCGACGTGGACGAGGCCGAAGCGCTGCTGGTCACCCTCGGGCCGTCGAACACCCTGGCATCGTGTTCGCCTTCCGGCCTCAGGCCGCGCGGGCGGACCGCACGGGCTGAACCCGCCTGCCGGACCGACCCCTGGTACTGGCGTCGACCGCGTGGAAGACGAGTGCGCTGCTCAGCCTGGACTACGGAGCGGCCGTGATGCTCGGGGCCAGTCGCTGGGGATTGACGTCGCTGGTCAGCGCGCCTGCGGTGAAGCCGACAGGCAGGAGGACGATCAGGGCGGGGCTGTGCAGCCGGCTCGCCAGGATCTGCGAGCCGACGGCGAGCACCAGGATCAGGACCGCCCCGATGAGGATCCGGTTCGTCCTCACGTCCCCTCCGGCCAGGACGATTCACTGGACGAGCTGATAGAGGCTCGTGCCGGCTCCCGCCGGAGCGGGCGCGAACGTCGCGCAGAGCAACGTCACGAGCGCGGCCGCGTACCTCAGGTGGGCAGGCCGGTGAGGACGAGGTCGAGGAGCATGGGCCGCAGTCACTTCTCCCATGGCGAGATGCCCCATCTGACGGTGTGCCGCTCGCCCGGTCCGAGGGCGACGATCGACGTACCGCTGCGGAAGGCGTCCGGCGGGCAGGACATCGGTTCGATGGCGACCGCCCGACGACGTTCCCTCTCCGGCAGGGTGTCGCCGGTGTACACCTGCAGGAAGTCCGCCCCCTCGCCGAGCCAGACATCCGTACCCTGTTCCCCCGACGGGTGGGCCAGGCGTACCACGGCGCGACCGCGGGCGTCCCGGTCGAGATCGCCGAACGGGGTGTCCAGGTGCTGGGCGCCGATCGCCCTCGGTGTGCGGAAGTCGTACGGGGTGCCCGCAACCGGTTCGGCGGCCACGGGCAGGCCCAGGTCGTCGGTACGGAGCCAACTCCGCGCCGGCACGGTCAGCACCGCTTCGTCGACCGCGGCCGTACCGACGGTGAGGTAAGGATGCTGGCCGACGCCGTACGGCGCGACGCTCGCGCCCTGGTTCAGCGCGGTCACGGCCACCTCGAGGCCCTCGTCGCCCAGGACGTACTCGGCTCGGATCCGCAGGTGGAAGGGGTAGCCGGGCTGCGGCCACAACGTGACTTCCAGCACGGCTCGGCTGTCCGCCACCTCCAGTACCTGCCACGAGGTCCAGCGGAGCAGACCGTGGATCGCGTTGCCGTTCACCGGCTCGGTCAGCGGAAGTTGCAGGTCCTGCCCGTGCCACCGGTAGCGGCCGCCCCCGACCCGGTTCGGCCACGGCACCAGGAGTTGGCCGCGTCCTCCCGTGATCCGGCCGTCGGCAGCGAAGCCGTCGAGAACCGGACGTTCGCCGATCGCGTAGTGCCGAAGGGCGCCGCCCAGCTCGACGACGACCACGGACTGGCTCCCATGACGCAGTGTCAGCTGCCGTCCGGTCCGGCTCTCGCGCACGCGGCCTCCTCGCACTGCCTGAGGGCGGATCCAACCCACGAGCCCGAGCGCCGTGGCGGCCCGACGAGTCCGGGCCCCTCGATCGGCAGGGTGCGGGCACGCAGGGTCCAAATCAAGCGAGACACGATCCCGCCTCCGGAACAGCTCGGCGGGTTCGCCCTTTGAGACGATTCCTGGCGCGCCGGGCGCCCTTCAGCTGTCCGGTGACGTTCTGAGCCCGTCGGCACCGAGCAGCTCCAACGCCCTGGCGACGGTCTGCTCCGGGGAACCCGCGAGCGGCACCACGTACGGGTGCTCGTCCGCCGCCGGCTCCTCGAAGTCCTCGAACTGACTCGCCAGCAGCTCGACCGGGAAGAAGTGGCCCCGCCGCGCGGCCAGCCGCGACGCGATGAGCTCCCGGCTCCCCTGCAGGTACAGCAGCCGAACCTCCGGCCGCCCGTCCCGCAGATAGTCCCGGTACGATCGCTTCAGCGCCGAGCAGGCCACGACGCCCGACGCGCCGCTTGCGATCTGTTCATCCATCCACCGCGTGACCCGGCCGAGCCACGGCCACCGGTCCGCATCGGCGAGCGGATGACCGGCGGCCATCCTGGCCCGGTCCTGTGGGGTGTGGAGGTCGTCCGTCTCCAGGAAGGACAGCCCGAGCCGTTCGGCCAGCATGGCCGCCACCGTGCTCTTGCCTGACCCGGAAACGCCCAGAACCACGAGGATCGTCGTCCGGCGCGGTGGATCCGCGCGCTTCGTTGCCATGCCACGATCCTCCGAGCACTCGTGGGCTGTCGCCTCCCGCAGTGCCGCCGGGGGTGTCAGCGGCCGGTTCGGATGCTGATCCGCCGCCAGACCGCTCGTTGGAACCTGAGCGTGAGGACACCCACCGCGGGGACGATCGTCGGCAAGCCGAGCGGCTCGTCCGGTACCGCTCTCCGGGCACGACCGGGACAGGCCGCGGCCTGTCCCGGTCGTGCCCGCCGATGCCTGGCAGGCACGTGACTGGTCCATCCGGAGTACCCGGTGGGCAGGCACGTCCTGCCTGGTCACAGCGGATTCCGGGATCATCGGCAACAGACGTGGAGCGCATGCTCGCGGCTGGTCGGATAGTGGGACGCGGGGGATCTTCCCGAGATCGCGGAGACACCATGGACCGCTATCCGCCTATCGCCGACCACGGTCTGGTGGGCGACCTGCAGACCGCCGCGCTGGTCTCGTCCCAAGGGGTCGTCGACTGGTTCGCAGCTCCTCGGTTCGACTCACCCAGCATCTTCGCCGCCCTGCTCGACCACGACCGGGGCGGCTACTTCCTCTTCGCCCCGGAGGAGGCGGATGTCACGTACAAGCAGCTCTACTACCCCGACACCGCCGTCCTGGTGACCCGGTTCATGTCCCCCGACGGGGTCGGCGAGGTGATCGACTGCATGCCACCCGACCGGACGGGCACGCCCACCGACCGGCACACGCTGATTCGCGTCGTGCGCGCGGTGCGGGGCACTGTGCGGTTCGTCCTGGACTGCCGTCCGCGGTTCGACTACGGCCGTGCCCCTCACGAACTCGATCTCCAGGGCGAGACCGCGGTGTTCCACGCCCCGGAACTGGCCGGATACCTGCAGAGCACCTTCCCCGTGGAACGCAACGGGAACGACGTGCGCGGAGAGGTCACGCTGAACGCCGGGGAGCTGGCGGGTGCCGCCTTCACCGTCTGCGTCCCGGACGGGGCCCCGCCCGCGCCGATCACCGTGGAGGAGCTCAGTGACCGGCTCTTCGACATCGGCAACTTCTGGCAGGGCTGGCTGCGCACCTCCACCTACCGCGGCCGATGGCCGAACATGGTGGGCCGCTCCGCCATCACGCTCAAACTCCTCACCTACCACCCCACGGGCGCCCCGGTCGCCGCGGCGACCATGGGCCTTCCCGAGCAGATCGGTGGCGAGCGCAACTGGGACTACCGCTACACCTGGGTCCGTGACGGCTCGCTGTCCGTCCGAGCGCTGCTCGACCTCGGATTCGCCGAGGAGGCCACCCGGTTCACCCACTGGCTGCGCGACCGCCTGGCCGAACGAGCGGGGTCCGACGGCGAGCGTCTGCAGATCATGTACCGGGTCGACGGCGATCCCGACATCCCCGAGGTGATCCTCGACCACTTCGAGGGCTACCGCGGCTCGGCCCCGGTCCGGGCCGGCAACGCCGCCATGGACCAGTTGCAGCTCGACATCTACGGCGAGGTGCTCTACGCCCTGGCCGAGGGCGGCACCGTGGGCCAGCACACGGGCTATCACGGGTGGAAGGGGCTCGCCGCCGCCCTGGACTGGCTCGCCGACTCCTGGGACCGTCCCGACGAGGGCATCTGGGAGACCCGCGGCGGACGCAAGGACTTCACCTACAGCCGGGTGATGTGCTGGGCCGCCTTCGACGCCGGGCTCCGTCTGGCCACCGAGTTCAGCAGGCCCGCCGACCTCGCGCGCTGGACCACCGCCCGCGACGCCATCCTCGAGCAGGTGATGACCCGCGGGTGGAGCGACAAGGAGCAGGCTCTCGTCCAGCACTACGACGGGGACGTGCTGGACGCGTCCTTGCTGCTCATCCCCCGGGTCGGCTTCCTCGCGCCCAAGGGCCCGGGCTGGCTGTCCACGCTGGACGCCATCGACCGCAAACTCGTCTCCGACAGCCTCGTCTACCGCTACGACCCGGCCGCCTCGCCCGACGGTCTACGAGGCTCCGAGGGCACGTTCAGCCTCTGCACCTTCCTCTACGTCGATGCGATGGCCCGGGCCGGCCGGACCGAGCAGGGGCGCTACGCCTTCGAGAAGATGCAGACCTACGCCAACCACGTCGGTCTCTTCGCCGAGGAGATCGGGCCGAGCGGGGAGCAACTGGGCAACTTCCCCCAGGCGTTCACCCATCTCTCGCTGATCATGGCCGCCACCACCCTCGACGCGGCACTCGACCGGGAACAGGCTCGCTGAGCATCCATGGCGACCCGCACAGGATCCCCCGGCCCACCACCGCTGAGTTCGGCCGAGTTCCGCGCGCTCTACCAGCGAGGCGAACGCCCTGCAGTTCGCCTCGGACCGCTTCGCCATGAACGTGCACGGCGACGCCGACGGCCACATCGACGCCCTGTGCCACGTCGTCTACGACGGCACCCTGCACAACGGCGTGGCCGCGAGCAGCCTGACCGCGACCGGGGCGACGAAGCTGTCCATCGACGTGGCGCGGGACGGAATCGTCGGCCGCGGCGTGCTGCTCGACATTCCTCGTCTGCGCGGCGTGCCGTGGCTCGAACCCGGCGACCACGTGACCGGAGAGGAACTGGCCGCCGCCGAGAGCGCGCAGCATCTGCGGGTCACCCGGGGGGACCTGCTCTTCGTGCGGGTCGGCCATCGCCGCCGTCAGCGCGAACTCGGGCCGTGGAACGCGGCCGAGGCTCGCGCCGGGCTCCACCCCACGGCCATGGGGTTCCTGGCGGACCGGCAGGTCGCGGCGCTCGGCAGCGACGGCAACAGCGACACCGCTCCCAGCACCACGGAGGGGGTGGCCTTCCCGGTGCACGTTCTCGGCATCCACGCCATGGGCCTGCACCTGCTGGACTACCTGCAGTTCGAGGATCTGGTGCCGATCTGCGAGGAGCAGGGCCGCTGGTCGTTCCTCTGCGTGATCGCCCCGCTCCGGCTTCCCGGCGCCACCGGATCACCGGTCAATCCCATCGCGGTCCTGTGACGTGCGAACACCCGAGAACGGGAGCCCATGGCAACACCAAGTTCTACGGGCGGCGCTCTTCCGGCTGCGCCCCCAGGACTTCGGCGAGCTGCGCCACCACGACGGCAACCCGATCGACCGGCTGCGCTGAACGCCCACTGGTCCGCGCCGGACAGCGGCCGAACCGGAGGGGCCCCGGTCGGGCTAGAGGTTGTCGCCCGGTGCCTGAGCCCCTCGCGTATCGGAGTCGGTGAGGGGTTCCAGCTCTCCGAGCGTGTCGAGACGGTAGAGCAGGACGAGGGCCGGCCCGACCACCACGACCGCGATCACCGTGACGATCGCCAACCAGCGCAACGTGTGGGCGGCTCCAGCGGCCTGTGCCACCGTCAACGAGGTGGGCAGCAGGTACGGGCGCTGGGCGAGGCCCCAGGCGCCCACGGTCAGGGCGACGCCGGCCACCGAGGTGCAGCGGCACCAGCGGTACTCCCGCCGCGCGAGCAGCAGCGCGGTGAGGGCGGCGGCGAGGGCAGCGAGGATCACGAGCGCCAACCCGGCCCCATGGGTGAGGCCGTGCCGGACGTAGGCGGCGTCGTGGTGGGTGACGGGGATGCCGATGACCGCCAGCACCACGATGACTCCGAGGCTGCAGAGCGCTCGGAGCCGGAAGTACCGGACCAGGTCCTCGGCTCCGAAGCGGCGCGCGTCCGCGGTGAGGAAGACGGCGCCGAGGTACGCGGTGGCCGCGACAGTGAGCAGCCCGGCAACGATGGAGGTGGGATTGGCCCAGGCGTCGGAGGAGGCCGTGGTCCCGGGCGCGACCCGGCCGGCGGCGATGCCGCCGATGACCACGCCGAAGAAGAAGGGGGTGAGCAGTGAGGAGACCGCGAAGACCGCGCCGTAGATCCGCCGTCCGGCCAGGCGCCGGGTCGGCTTGCGCAGGGCGAAGCCTGCGCCGCGCAGGACCAGGCCGATGGCGGCCAGGGCCAGTGGCAGCCACATGGCGTCGAAAACGGCCTGGAACATCGTGGGGAAGCCGGTCCACATGATGATGAAGACGAAGATCAGCCAGACGTTGTTGGCCTCCCAGACGGGTGCCATGGCATGGTCGATCAGCCAGCGGGGGCGCTCGCCGCGCTCGGCTCCCCCGGACAGCAGGTCCCAGAAGCCGGCGCCGTAGTCGGTGCCCCCGGCGCAGGCGTAGGCGGCGATTGCCAGCACCAGCACCCAGGAGATCGCGTCGGCCATCATGACGTGCCACCAGGTGGCCGCGGCGTGCCGGGATCCGGCGCGGCTCCGGTGGTTGCCGCGGTCGCTTCCCTTGGGCCGTACGGAGTGCCGGCCTCCGGACCGATCGCGCCGGCCCGCCCGGCCGGGCTCTCGTCGGCGATCCGCCAGCGGGTGCGCATCTTCAGCAGCACGGCGAGGAAGGCGCCGAAAATGAGCACGTACACGGCCACCACGATGCCGAACATCGTCCACAGTGAACTCGCGCGGGTGGCGGTGACCGCGTCGGAGACCCGCATGTTGAAGTAGACGATCCAGGGTTGGCGGCCGACCTCGGTGGTGATCCAGCCGCACTCCACGGTCAGCAGACTGGCGGCCCCGGCGACGGCGGCGCAGCGGAAGAACCACCGGGACCGGGGGAGGTCACGGCGGCGCCACCAGCACCACGCGTACCAGAGGGCGAGCAGGATCAGCAGGCTGCCGATGGTGGCCATGATGTCGAAGGTCCAGTGGACGATGGTCGCCTGGGTGGCGGTGGGGCGGTCGTCGGCGGCCACCGAGGTCAGGCCGGTGACCTGGGTGCTGGGCTTGAATCCGGCCAGGATCGAGTCGAGTTGGGGGATCTTGATGCCGCCGGAGATCGTTCCGTCCTCGTTGAGGCGCCCGAACAGGTACTCCGGCACGTGGGTGTCGGTGTTCCAGACCATCTCGGCGGCGGCGAACTTGACCGGCTGTTTGTGGAAGACCTGCCGGGCGAGGTTGTCGCCCAGGAAGAACTGGACGGGGGTGAGGATCGCGGCGACGGTGAACGGCACGGTGAAGCCGAGCCTGTGGTAACGGTCGCGGCGTCCGCGCAGCCAGCCGACCGCGTAGACCCCGGCGACCACGTAGCCGGCGGTCAGGAACATCGCCACCGCGAAGTGCCAGTACTCCGGACCGAAGATCGGCGTGAAGATCGCCTGCCGCACGGTGACGTCGACCGGATTGCCCTGGGCGTCGAGGGTGAAGCCCTGCGGGGTGTTCATCCAGGAGTTCGCCGCGATGATGCCGAACGCTCCCAGCAGCGCGGCCAGCGGCAGCGGCGCGCCGAGCCAGAAGTGCGTCCAGGGCCTGAGCCTGCGCCAGCCGTACAGGTAGATCGCGATGAGGACGGCCTCAAGGAAGAACGCCCAGGCCTCGACGCCGAATCCGAGACCGAACACGTCCCCCCAGCGGCCCATCATCCTCGGCCACAGCAGCCCGAACTCGAAGGAGAGGACGGTGCCGGTGACGATCCCGATGGCGAACTGCACAGCCATCACCGCCGACCAGCGCCGGGCCAGCTTCAGGGCCACGGCATCGCCCTTGCGCAGCCCGCGGTAGTGCATCAGGAGCGTGATCAAGGGCAGCGCGACACCGAACGGGACCAGGAGGATGTGGGAGCCCAGGGTGAAGGCCATCAGCTCGCGCGCGGGCAGCATCTGGGGCGGGGTGCTCGCGAGAAGAAGCGTGGTGCTGTGCATGTGTGCCTCGATGGCTCGAGCCGGGTGGCGCTGGGTCAGTGAGCGGGCCGGGCGGGGTCGGTCGGAGCGCAGGTTCCGGCGCAGGTGCCGCGCGCTCGCGGCGCGCCCCGGAGGCGGACACGATCGACCGGGTGAGCAGCGCTCCGAGCCTGCTGCGGAAGCCGGTGAACCGCTCCCGGGCGTCCGTGGCCGACTCTAGGCGCACTGGTACAGCAGCGGCTGGAAGAGGTGGGCGCAGCGGTCGGCAAGGGTCACGGCGACGGGCGACCGGCGCAGCGCCCGCGCGGCGAACAACCCGGCGACTCCCCCGCCGAGGGCCGTCACTCGGCGGGGCGTGATGTGGTCCTCCATCGAGGTGTCAGCCGCCGGTGGCGAAGCCGGGGAAGAGCGTCATTCCGCCGTCCACGTAGAGCGTCGTGCCCACCACGTAGTCGAGCAGGTCGGAGGCGACTGCCACGACGGCGTTGGCGATGTCCTCCGGGTCGCCGACGCGGCTGTAGGGGATCAGCCGCAGGAGGTCGGCCTCGGCCTCGGGGGTGTCCCAGGCGTCCTTGTTGATCGGGGTGCGGATGGCGCCGGGGGCGACGGCGTTCACCCGGATCTTCCTGGGCGCCAGCTCTTGGGCGAGCGTCTGCATCATCATGCCGACGCCGCCCTTGGAGGAGGCGTAGTTCACGTGCCCCGACCAGGGAATGATCTGGTGGACCGAGCTCATGCAGATGATCTTCCCGGCAGCGCGGGACACCTCCGGGACGACACCACGCCGCAGGAACTCCTTGGCCGCCGCCCGGGCGCAGAGGAACTGGCCGGTGAGGTTGACGTCGATGACCTTGTGCCACTGGGCGAGTGTCATCTCCGTGACGGGAGCGTCCCGCTGCAGGCCCGCGTTGGCGACCATGATGTCGATGGTGCCGAGCTCGTCCACCATGCGCGAGACCATCTGGACGACCTGCTCCTCGTCGGACACGTCGGCCTCGTGCGCGTAGGAACGGACCCCGAAGGCCTCGATCTCCGTGACCACCTTCTCGGCTTCGTCCGCGCCGACGACATAGTTGACGACGACGTCCGCGCCGGCCCGGCCGAGCGCGATCGCCGTCGCCTTGCCGATGCCGGAGTTGGCACCGGTCACCAGCGCCTTCTGCCCGGCCAGGAGCTGTGAGTGGATCACCCCGCGATTCCCACCGGCACTGCCTGCCACGACTTCTCCTTTCGGATCTGTGGGCGGCCCGGCGGTCAGTGGCGGACTGCCCGCCTCCTGTGCCCATGCTCTGTCCAGGCTCCACACCCTCTCGGCGAGGGAAGCACCACCAGGCACGACAAGCCCGAAGCGCCGCGCTGTGCTCACCCGTTCGATAGTGGGCGCCACGCAATCGGGCTACCGGACGCCGCACGGTCCGGAGGTATCGGGTACCTCGTCTTCAGCGGACTCGGCGCCTGGACCGGGGTCGGGGCGGGCACGCCGGCGATTCCCAGCCTTCCCGCGTGGATGCCCGTAAGACGCTGTCAGCCGCGGAGCCGGTCACGGACCCAGGCGTGGAACGCGCCGATGTGGTGCTCGCTCGGCACCAGCACACCGCCGGTCCGGTAGGCGCGCGAGTCCATGGCGGGCTGGCAGCGCTCGCACGCCTCGAAGTCCTGGAGGTTGACCCGGTGGAACAGCTCCACCGAGCGGGAGACGTCGCGGCCCGCCTCGACGACGTCCTTGAGGAAGAGCCAGTCGCACTCCACGACGGTGCGGTCGGCGGCGAGCGGGAACATCCGGTGCACGATGACATGGTCGGGCACCAGGTTGACGAACACCTGCGGCTTGACCGTGATCGCGTAGTACCTGCGGTCCTGGTCCTCGGAGACGGTCGGGATCCGGTCCACGCC
Source organism: Kitasatospora sp. NBC_01250 (assembly GCF_036226465.1). Lineage (NCBI taxonomy): Bacteria > Bacillati > Actinomycetota > Actinomycetes > Kitasatosporales > Streptomycetaceae > Kitasatospora > Kitasatospora sp. NBC_01250. The sequence continues at coordinate 1,425,978 of NZ_CP108476.1, forward strand.
CGCGCTGCCGTCGACGGTGAAACCCTCGGCGTCGTCGGCGAACTCGGCGCCGTGGCCCACGTAGTACTGCGCCGCGTAGCCTCCGGCGAACTCGGGTAGCACATCGGTCAGTTCGGGGTGGATGGTGGCACAGTGGTAGCACTCCATGAAGTTCTCGACGATCAGCTTCCAGTTGGCTCCCACCTCGTAGCGGATCCGGCGGCCGACCGCGAGCTCCTCGGTCCGGTAGCGCTCGATCGCCTCGGGATCGCCCAGGCGCTGCGTCGCGGCGCCGATCACGTCGGCCTCGAAGGACGGCGGCTCGTCGGCCAGGCAGACCCACACATAGCCGAGCCACTCGCGCACGTGCACCGGGACCAGGCCGTAGGTGGTGCGGTCGACGTCCGGCATGCTGGTGAGGTTGGGCGCGGCGACGAGCTTGCCGTCCAGGCCGTAGGTCCAGGCATGGTAGGGACATTGGAAGTTCCGCTTGACCTCGCCCTGCTCCTCGGTGCAGAGCCGCGCGCCGCGGTGGCGGCAGATGTTGAGGAAGGCCCTGACGCTGTCGTCCCGGGACCGGGTGACCAGCACGCTCTCCCGGCCGACCTGCACGGTCCGGAAGCTGCCCGGCTTGTCCAGGTCACTCGCGCGCACGGCGCAGAACCACATCGGCTCGAATATCTTCTCCTGCTCCAGCGCGAAGGTCTGCGGGTCGGTGTAGGAGGAGCCCGGGAGAGTGCGGATCAGGCTCGGCGGGAGCTCGCTCGCGGTCACGGCGGTAGGCCTTTCGTCGGAGGAAGGCACGGCTGGAGATGGATCCGGATGACGGCCCCGGTCCGCCCGACACCTGTTCAGCGGCGGATGCGGGCCATCTTCGGGTCGAACAGCGGCTCCTGCGTGACGGTTGCGGGCAGCCGCTCGCCGAAGTACTCGACCTCCACCCTGCGGCCGGGGTCGGCGGCGGCGCGCGGCAGCCACGCGTAGGCGATGGAGGCGCCGATGCTGTACCCGTAGGCGGCGCTGGTGACGTACCCCGCGGGAGCGCCGTCGACGTACACCGGTTCCTTGCCCATGACGACGGCCCGCGGGTCGTCCAGCAGGAGGCAGACGAGCCTGCGCGCCACCGTCTCCTCGGTCGTGCCGAGCAGCGCGTCGCGGCCGAGGAAGTCCCCCTTGTCCATGCGCACGGCGAAGCCGAGCCCGGCTTCATAGGGGTTGTGCTCGGCGGTCAGGTCGGTGCCCCAGGAGCGGTAGCCCTTCTCCAGGCGAAGACTGTTGAAGGCGCTGCGTCCGGCGGCGACGATGCCGAGCGATTGTCCGGCCTCCCACAGGGTGTCCCAGAGCTTCTGCCCGTTGTCGGCCGTGGTGTACAACTCCCAGCCGAGTTCGCCGACGTAGGACAGCCGCATCGCGGTGACCGGCACATTGTCCAGGTACGCCTGCTTCGCCCTGAAGTAGCCGAAGCCCTGGTGCGAGAAGTCCGCGTCGGTGAGCGGCTGGACCAGGTCACGGGCGAGCGGTCCCCACAGGCCGATGCAGCAGGTGCCGGCGGTGGTGTCGCGGACCTGGACCGAACCGTTTGACGGGAGACGGCGGATGAGCCAGTCGAGGTCGAGGTTGCCGTTGGCACCGAGCTGCCAGCGTTCGCCGCAGCCGCGGCCCGGGCCCAGCCTGGCCACCGTCAGGTCGCTGCGCACCCCACCGGTCTCGTCCAGCAGCAGGGTGTAGGTGACGGAGCCGACCGGCTTGTCGAGCTGATTCGTCGTCAGGTACTGCAGGAACGCCTGCGCGCCGGGGCCGGTGACCTCCAGGCGCTTGAGCGCCGTCATGTCGTACATCGCGACGCGCTCGCGGGTGGCCAGGGCCTCGGCGCCGGCGATCGGGGACCAGTAGCGGGAGGCCCAGGCGCCGCGCCCGGGGATGCCGGCGACCTCGGGCAGCGCCTGGTTGGCCTCGTACCAATGCGGGCGCTCCCAGCCGGAGGCCTCCAGGAAGAAGGCGCCCAGGTCCCGCTGGCGCGCGTGGAAGGGACTGACCCGCAGCGGGCGGGGGTCCTCCATCGGCTGCAGCGGGTGGATGATGTCGTACACCTCGACGAAGTTCTGGCAGCCGCGCCGGTGCACGTAGGCGGGGGCGAGCTGCCCCGGCTCGAAGCGGTTGAGATCGCACTCGTGCACATCGGTGCGCGGGGTGCCTTCGACCAGCCACTGCGCCATCGCCCGTGCCACACCCGCGGAGTGGGTCACCCACACCGCCTCGGCGACCCAGAAGCCGCGCAGCTCGGGCGCCTCGCCCAGGAGGGGGAAGCCGTCGGGGGTGAAGGAGAAGATGCCGTTGAAGCCCTCGTCCACCCTGGCCCGGGCGAGCGCGGGCAGCAGCGCCTGCGAATCGGCCCAGGGCTGCTCGAAGTCCTCCTTCGTGAAGGGCAGCATCGAGGGCATGACCGGACCACCGGGGGCGGGCACCTCGCCGAGATCGACGGGCATCGGGCGGTGCGCGTAGGAGCCGATGCCGATGCGGTCACCGTGCTCGCGGTAGTACAGGTCGCGGTCCTGGTGGCGCAGGATCGGCTTGGAGGCTTCCAGCTCCCCGGTGTTGCAGCCGGCCAGCGCCGGAACCGGGCTGGTCCTGGCGTACTGGTGGGCCAGCGGAACGAGCGGGACGGCGAGCCCGGCCATCCGGCCGATCCTCGGCCCCCAGAACCCGGCGCAGGAGACGACCACGTCGGCCGGGAAGCTGCCCTGATCGGTGACGACGGCGGTGACCCTGCCGTTCGCGGACCCGATCCCGGTGACCGTGTGGTGCGCCATGAACCGCGCGCCGCGCCCGATCGCACGCCGGGCCTGCGCCTCGCCGGCGCGCACCGCCTTGGCGAGGCCGTCGGTGGGCACGTGGAAGCCGCCCAGGATCCGGTCGCGGTCCAGCAGCGGGTGCAGGGCGACGCACTGCCCGGGGTCGAGCAGTGCGCCCGGCACCCCCCAGGAGGCGGCCAGCCCGTGCTTGCGGGTCAGCTCGGCGAGCCGCTCGGGGGTGGTGGCCACCTCGAGTCCGCCGAGCTGCTGGAAGCACCACTGGCCGTCGAGGGTCAGGGCGGAGTACTTGCGGACGGTGTAGGAGGCGAACTCGGTCATGGTCCTGGAGGAGTTGGTCTGGAAGACCAGTCCCGGCGCGTGCGAGCTCGACCCTCCGGTGGCGAACAGGGGTCCCTGCTCGAGCACCGTGACGTCGGTCCAGCCGCGCGCGGTGAGTTCGTCGCTCAGCGCGCAGCCGACGATGCCGGCACCGACGATCACGACCCTCGGTTGAACTGTCAAAGCATCCGTCCCCTCGGGAGGTGGCTGCGGCGGCTGAGCCCGACAGTACGAGTTGCACATTACGCATCTGCTTGCGCGATGAGAAACAGGGTCGGGCCCACATCACAAGCTGTCAAGACCCGCCGCCGGGCCCGGCCGTATGCCATCCGAGCAGCCTCCCTTGACAGGGATATGGGGCCCTTCCATACTCGCCGACAAGTTGCGCATGGAGACAAACGTCTCGTATCGCGCAACTCGCGAGAAAGGCGGCTCCTGTGCCCCCATCCCTCGACCCGGCCTGCCTGCTGATCGACGGCGCCTGGACGCCGGCCGAGGACGGCCGACAGCGAGCGGTCGTCAATCCCTTCGACTCCTCGACCCTGGCAGGGGTCGCCGAGGCGTCCGAAGCCGACACCGACCGCGCGGTCCGCGCCGCCCGGTCCGCCTTCGACGAGGGCTCCTGGGCCCGCGCGCCGTCCGCGCACCGCGCGGGCGTGCTCACCGCCACCGCCGACGCGCTCCAGTCGCAGCGGGAACAGCTGGCGCGGCTGGAGACGCTCGACACGGGCAAGACCCTGGCCGAGAGCCGGATGGACGTCGACGACGCCACCGCCGTCCTGCGCTACTACGCGGCGCTGGTGACCTCGGACGCCGGCCGGACGATCGACACCGGGCGGCCGGACGCGATCAGCCGGGTGGTCCACGAGCCCGTGGGCGTCTGCGCACTGATCACACCGTGGAACTACCCGCTGCTGCAGATCGTCTGGAAGCTCGCTCCCGCCCTGGCGGCCGGCAACACCGTGGTGGCGAAGCCCAGCGAGGTCACACCGCTGACCACGATCCGTCTCTTCCGGCTGCTCCAGGCGGAGTTGGAGCAGGCCGGCGCGCCGGGCGGAACAGCGAACCTGGTCCTGGGCGGTGGCGCGGTCGGCGCCGCACTCGCCCGGCATCCCGCGGTCGACCTGGTCTCCTTCACCGGCGGCCTGGCCACCGGTCGCTCGGTGATGCGGGCGGCGGCCGACACGGTCAAGAAGGTCGCCCTGGAACTCGGGGGCAAGAACCCCAACATCGTCTTCGCCGATGCCGACCTCGACGCGGCCCTCGACTTCGCGCTCACCGCCGCCTTCCTGCACTCCGGCCAGGTCTGCTCGGCCGGCTCGCGACTGCTGCTGCACCGCAGCCTGCACGCCGACTTCACCGCCGAGCTCGCCCGCCGAGCCGACCTCATCCGGCTCGGCGACGGGCTCGACAAGGGCACCGAGACCGGCCCGCTGGTCTCCGCCGAGCACCGCCGGAAGGTCGAGGACCACATCGCGGGCGCCCTCGCCGCGGGCGCCGTGCTCCGCGCCGGCGGCAGCCGGCCCACCGAGCCCGAGCTCCAGGCGGGATTCTTCCTGCGGCCCACCGTCCTGGACGGCTGCCACCCGGGCATGGCGGTGGTCCGCGAGGAGGTGTTCGGCCCCGTCCTCACCGTCGAACTCTTCGACGACGAGGACGAGGTGGTGGCCCTGGCCAACGACACCCCGTACGGTCTGGCGGGCGCCGTGTGGACGCAGGACACCGGACGCGGCGAGCGCGTCGCATCCCGGCTCCGGCTCGGCACCGTCTGGATCAACGACTACCACCCGTACGTGCCGCAGGCCGAATGGGGCGGCTTCAAGCAGTCCGGCACCGGCCGCGAACTCGGCCCGTCCGGCCTGCGCGAGTACCAGGAGTCCAAGCACATCTGGCGCACCATCACCCCCGCCGCCCAGCACTGGTTCGGTGGCTGACGCGGCATCACTGCACTCCCCCGGCCGCCACGTCCGCACCTGCCGACTCCACCCGGTCCGCGCCGCAAGCACGTCCCCCGACCCCCTTGCCTGCCACTGGAGCGACCATGAGCAACCCGGGAACCACCAGGACCACCGCGCCCCCACCCACCAACGACTCCACCGACCTCGCGCGCTTCGGCTACCAGCAGGAACTCCAGCGCTCCCTCGGTTCCTTCTCCAGCTTCGCCGCGGGCTTCAGCTACATCTCGATCATGACCGGCGTGTTCCAGCTCTTCGGCTTCGGCTTCGCCTCCGGCGGCCCGGCCTTCGTCTGGACCTGGCCGCTGGTCTTCATCGGCCAGGGGGCCGTCGCCCTCTGCTTCGCCGAGATGGCAGGCCAGTTCCCACTGGCCGGTGGCGTGTACCAGTGGTCGAAACAGATCGCGCGACCGGTCGCCTCGTGGATGGCCGGCTGGATCATGACCATCGGCGCGATCGTCACCGCGGCCGCCGTCGCCGTCGCGTACCAGGTCATCCTGCCGCAGGTCTCGCTGGCCTTCCAGGTCGTCGGCGGCGCCGCCGACGCCGGAGTGACGACCACGCCGAACGGCGCGCAGAACGCGATCGTCCTCGCCCTGGGCCTGGTCGTGTTCACCACGATCGTCAACATCGTGGGCGTCCGCCTGATGGCGAAGATCAACAACCTGGGCGTCGCCGTCGAGCTCATCGGCGTCACCCTGCTCATCATCATGCTCGCGGTGCACATCAAGCGCGGCCCACAGGTCGTCCTGCACACCGCGGGCACCGGTGCCGGTCACTCGTGGGGCTACCTGGGCGCCTTCCTGGTGGCGTCGATCATGAGCGCGTACGTCTTCTACGGCTTCGACACGGCCGGCATGCTGGCCGAGGAGACCACCGAGCCGCGCCGCCACGCCCCCCGGGCGATCCTGCGGGCCGTCACCGCCGCCTTCCTGGCCGGCGGGCTGCTCATGCTCGTCGGGATGATGGCGGTCGGCAACATCAACGCCTCGGAGCTCGGCACGCTCGGCATGCCCTACCTGGTCAAGTCCACCCTCGGCACCGGCCTGGGCGACGCCTTCCTGATCTGCTCGGCGATCGCCATCACGGTCTGCTGCCTCGCCGTGCAGACCGCCGCCATCCGACTGCTCTTCTCCATGGCCCGCGACGGACGCCTCCCCTTCGGCGCCGCGCTGGCCAAGGTCTCCCCCAGGTCCAGCACCCCGGTCGCGCCGGCTGTCGTCACCGGCGTGCTGACCATCGCCCTGCTGCTCGTCAACATCGGCAACCAGCGGGTCTTCTACATCCTCACCTCGGTCGCCATCATCCTCTTCTACCTGCCCTACCTGCTGGTCACCGCCCCGATGCTGCTGCGCCGCCTGCGGGGCCGGTGGCCGCGCGCGGACCACGGCCCGTACTTCTCCCTGGGCCGCTGGGGTCTGGTCGTGAACATCGTGGCCGTCGGCTACGGCGTGGCCATGACCGTCAATCTGGCGTGGCCGCGAGCCGCCGTCTACGGCGACGACCACTGGTACTACACGTGGGGCGCCATCGTCTTCACCGCGGTGGTCTCGGCCGTCGGCGGCCTGCTGTACCTGCGCTACGGCAGCCGCGGCGGCACACCGCAGCACACCGCCGCCGAGCCGGTGACGAACGATGGCCTGGCGACCGAGGCCTGACGATCCGTCAAGTACCGTGCCGACAGGACGGCCCCGGGACCACCCTGTGCCCCGTTCCGCCGGCCACCCGACGGCCGACTACTCCAGGCGGAGATAGCCCAGCCGGGCCGAGACCTCCTCCGCCGCGGACCGGACCGCGGCAGCCACCTCGGGAATGCGGTGCTCGGTCAGCCGGAAGGACGGCCCGGAGGCGCTGATGGCCGCCACCACCTGCCCGTTGTGCGCCCGCACGGGCGCCGCGACGGCATTGAGTCCCGGCTCCAACTCCTCGACGCAGTAGGCGAAGCCGTCCGTGACGGCCAGCTTCAGCTGCGCGAGCAGGGCACCGGGATCGGTCACGGTGCGCGGAGTGTAGCGCTCCAGGGGGGCGGCGGTCCTTGCCTTCAGCGCCTCCTCGGGCAGGTACGCCATGAGCACCTTTCCGCTGGACGTCGCGTGCAGCGGCGTGCGCTGACCGACCCAGTTGTGCGTGGTCAGAGCCGATGGGCCGAACACCTGGTCGATGTTGACGGCCTCGTTGCCGTCGAGGATCGCCACGTTGATCGTCTCCGCGACCTGGACGGCCAGCCGCTCGCAGACCGGACGGCTCTGCTGGGACAGGTCCATCCGGACCGTGGCGGCGCCGGCCAGCCGGACCAGGCCCAGGCCCAGGCGGTACTTGCCGCGCTCCCCCGGCTGCTCGACCAGGCCGCGCATCTCCAGGGCGGCGGCGAGGCGGAAGGCCGTCGACTTGTGCACACCGAGCTCCACCGCGAGTTCGGTGACACCCGTCTCACCACGGCGGGCGAGGATCTCCAGGATGGCCACGGCCCGGTCGACGGACTGCACCGGGGACTCCGCCCGCCGCGAGGGGCCCGGCCCCCCAGGGGACCCACCGTTCTGACTGTTGCTCATAGCGCAACATTATGCACAGCTTCCCGCCGATGGCATTCGTCCCCTTGACAAGCCCTCAGCAGCTCGAAAGCATGTTGCGTAATCCGAATCGTGTTGTGCAATACGATACACCTCGAGCGGATTCGAGGTTCCGAAGCTGGAGGCTCCCATGATCACGGTGTGCCGGATCGACGAACTGCCGCCCGGCGAAGCGCTCCGAGTGACGACAGGCGTACCGGCGCCGATCGCCGTCTTCAACGCCGACGGGACCCTGTACGCCGTCGACGACACCTGCACCCACCAGGACGCCTCGCTCGCCGACGGCTGGTTGGCTGGCTGCTTCGTCGAATGTCCCCTGCACGCGGCCTCCTTCGACCTCCGCACCGGCCGACCGACGTCTCCGCCGGCCAAGTCGGCGCTGCGGACGCACCGGGTCACGGTGGAGGACGGATGCGTCGTCCTGCACGTCACGGTCGGCGAGCCGGCATGACGTCCATCGCCGTGGTCGGCGGCTCACTGGCCGGCCTGAGCACCGTCCGCGGGCTGCGCGCCGAGGGCTACGACGGCTCGATCACCGTCATCGGCGAGGAACGCCACCCCCCGTACGACCGGCCGCCGCTGTCCAAGGGGGCTTCCTCAAGGGCGGCCTGGAGGCCGGCGCGCTCGCGCTCGGCAGCTCCCCGTCTACCGGCGCCACGGGCATGACGTCGCCGTGCTCGCCGTCGACCAGCCCAAGCTCTTCAACCGGCTGCGCCGCACGCTCACGCCGATTCCCGCTGCCACGGCGCCGATCGGGGCTTAGAGGAGGCCCACCCCGAACGGATCCGTGCGGGCCGCGGGAGCTCGGTGCGGATCAGGTGTTCCCGCGGTGGCGGTAGAACTCGGTGTGGTCCGGTTCGAGGGGAGTGTTGCCGAGGATGAGGTCGGCGGCCTTCTCGGCGAGCATCATGACGGGGGCGTAGATGTTGCCGTTGGTCACGTACGGCATCGCGGACGCGTCGACCACATGCAGCCCGTCCAGGCCGTGGACCCCCAGGGTGGCCGGGTCGAGGACCGACATCTCGTCCGTGCCCATCCTGGCGGTGCACGAGGGGTGCAGGGCGGTCTCGCCGTCCTCGGCGACCCACTGCAGGATCTCCTCGTCGGTCTCGACCTGCGGTCCGGGCGAGATCTCGCCGTCGCTGAACTCGGCGAAGGCGGGCTGCCCGAGGATCCTGCGGGTGACCCGGATCGCCTCGACCCATTCCCGGCGGTCCTGAGCGGTGGAGAGGTAGTTGAACCTGAGAGCCGGGTGCTCGCGCGGGTCCGTCGACCTGATCTTCACCGAACCCCGGGCGTCGGAGTACATCGGGCCGATGTGCACCTGGTACCCGTGCCCGCCGGCCGGTGCGGAGCCGTCGTAGCGCACCGCGATCGGCAGGAAGTGGAACATCAGGTTGGGGTAGTCGACGTCCTCGTTGCTGCGGACGAAGCCGCCGCCCTCGAAGTGGTTGGTCGCGCCCGGGCCCGAGCGCAGGAAGAGCCACTGCGCGCCGATGAACGGGCGCCGCCACAGCTTCATGGCGGGCTGCACGGACACCGGCTGCTTGCACGCGTGCTGGACGTACACCTCGAGGTGGTCCTGCAGGTTCTCACCGACGCCGGGCAGGTGCTGGACGGCGTCGATGCCGAGCGCGCCCAGCTCCGCCGCGTTGCCGACGCCGGAGAGCTGCAGCAGCTGCGGGGAGTTGACGGCGCCGCCGGAGAGGATCACCTTGCCTCCCCGCACGCGGTGCGTGGTGCCTCCTCGGCGGTACTCCACACCGACCGCGCGCCTGCCCTCGAAGAGGACACGACCGACGTGGGCGCGGGTCTGCAGGTCGAGGTTGCGGCGGCCGAGCACCGGGTGCAGGTAGGCGCGGGCGGCGCTGAGCCGGCGCCCGCGGCGCAGGTTGCGGTCGAAGGGGGCGAAGCCCTCCTGGCGGTAGCCGTTGACGTCGTCCGTGAGCGGGTAGCCGGCCTGCTGGACCGCCTCGAAGAACGCGGAGAACAAGGGGTTGGCGACCGGCCCGCGCTCCAGGACGAGGGGGCCGTCGTGCCCGCGGAAACCTCGGCCGTCGGCGGCCGGGCCGCCGGCTTCCCGGTCGGCGAGGCAGTTCTCCATGCGCTTGAAGTAGGGGAGGCAGTGGGCGTAGTCCCAGTCCTTCATGCCGGCGTCGGCGCCCCAACGCTCGTAGTCGAGCGGGTTGCCGCGCTGGAAGATCATGCCGTTGATGCTGCTGGAGCCACCGAGGACCTTGCCCCGGGCGTGGTAGATCTTCCGCCCGTTCATGAAGGGCTCCGGCTCGGACTCGTACTTCCAGTCGTAGAACCGGCTGCCGATCGGGAAGGTCAGGGCGGCCGGCATGTGGATGAAGACGTCCCAGGGGTAGTCCGGCCGGCCCGCCTCCAGCACCAGCACCCGGTTGGCCGGGTCCGCGCTGAGCCGGGCCGCGAGCGCGCAGCCTGCCGACCCTCCGCCGACGATGATGAAGTCGTACTGCTTCAAGGCCATGGTGTCCTGCCATTGCTCTCGGGGCGGTGACGCCGTCTGCGCAAGTCTGGCGAGGTTGCTGCGGGTTGCAGTGGGGGGGTTCCGGCGGGTTCGCGAGGGCACGGTGACGCGCGGCGCCCGTCGTTGCCGCTGAACAGCAAGTTTCTTCACAAGAAACTGTGTTCACAGTGCGCAACAGTTTCGGGACCTACTCGGGGATCGTCAAGGCCCCCTGCCATCCTCTGGTCAATCTGTTGTGTTAGACGCAACAGTGTGCGTAGTCTGAAACACCGCTGAGGAGGTGAGTCACCCACGGCGCACAGCGAGGATCTGCTCCTGACGCCGATTCCCCAGAGACCGACGCCGTCTCTCCCCAGGAGTCCCGCGATGTCCCACCAGCTGCCCGAGCACCCCGACCGGCTGTGGCGCACCCCCGACCCCAAGCGCTCCTACGACGTGGTCATCGTCGGGGCGGGCGGCCACGGGCTGGCCACCGCCTACTACCTCGCCCGCAACCACGGGATCACCAACGTCGCCGTGCTGGAACGCGGTTGGCTCGCCGGCGGCAACATGGCCCGGAACACCACCATCATCCGGTCCAACTACCTCTGCGAGGAGAGCGCGGCGCTGTACGAGCACGCGCTGAAGCTCTGGGAGGTGCTGCCGCAGGAGCTGGAGTACGACTTCCTGTTCAGCCAGCGCGGCGTGCTCAACCTCGCCCACACCCTGCAGGACGTCCGTGAGGGCACTCGCCGGGTCAACGCCAACCGGCTCGGCGGGGTCGACGCCGAGTGGCTGGACGCCGACCAGGTGCGCGAGTTCTGCCCGATCGTCAACACCTCCCCCGACGTGCGCTACCCGGTGCTCGGCGCGACGCTGCAGCCCCGGGCCGGCATCGCCAAGCACGACCACGTCGCCTGGGCGCTGGCGCGCAAGGCGGACGAGTACGGCGTCGACCTGATCCAGGGCTGCGAGGTGACCGGATTCCTGCGCGAGGGCGACCGCGTCGTCGGCGTGCGGACCAGCCGGGGACCGATCGGCGCGGGGCGGGTCGCACTGGCCGCCGCCGGGCACAGCAGCGTCCTGGCCGACCTGGCCGGACTGCGGCTCCCGGTGCAGAGCCACCCCCTGCAGGCGCTCGTCTCCGAGCTGCTGGAACCCGTGCACCCCACCGTGGTGATGTCCAACCACGTGCACGTGTACGTGAGCCAGGCCCACAAGGGCGAGCTGGTCATGGGCGCGGGCGTGGATCCCTACAACGGCTACGGCCAGCGCGGCTCCTTCCACCAGATCGAGCATCAGATGGCCGCGGCGCTCGAACTGTTCCCGGTCTTCGCCCGGGCGCACGTGCTGCGCACCTGGGGCGGCATCGTCGACGTCACCCCCGACGCCTCGCCGATCATCGGCCCGACGCCGATCGAGAACCTCTTCCTCAACTGCGGCTGGGGCACCGGCGGCTTCAAGGCGACGCCCGCCTCCGGCTGGGTGTACGCGCACACCATCGCCACCGGCGAGCCGCACCCGCTGAACGCACCCTTCGGGCTGGAGCGGTTCACCACCGGCGCACTGATCGACGAGCACGGCGCCGCCGCCGTTGCGCACTGACCGCACTGACCGGAGGACCACGCATGCTGCTGATCGCCTGTCCCTGGTGCGGCGAACGGGACGAGCTCGAGTTCCACTACGGCGGCCAGGCCCATGTCGCCTACCCGGCGGACCCCGAGGGCCTGTCCGACGCCGAGTGGGGCGAGTACCTGTTCGTGCGCGACAACACCAAGGGCCCCTTCGCGGAACGCTGGTCGCACGCCGCCGGCTGCCGGCGCTGGTTCAACGTCGTCCGACACACCGTCACCCACCAGATCCTGGCCGTGCCGAGCGATCGCCCGACGGCCGCCGGCCGGCCGAAGCCGGTGACCGCATGACGCAGCCCCGGCGTCTCCCCCGCGGCGGACGGGTCGACCGCTCCGCTCCCCTGCGCTTCACCTTCGACGGCGTGGCGTACACCGGCCTGCGCGGCGACACGCTCGCCTCCGCCCTGCTCGCCAACGGCGTGCTGCGGGTCGGTCCCAGCCTCCACCGCGGGCGGCCGCGCGGCATCAGCACCGCAGGCGTGGAGGAGCCGAGCGCCCTCGTCCAGGTCGACGGGCCCTGCTCGGAGCCGATGCTCCTCGCGACCACGATCGAGCTGTACGAGGGCCTCTCGGCGGTCGGCCTCGCGGGCCTCGGCCGCCTCGACCCGAGGCCCGACGAAGCCGTCCACGACAAGATGCACATCCACACCGACGTCCTGGTCGTCGGCGGCGGCCCGGCCGGACTCGCCGCGGCCCTCGCGGCCGGGCGTTGCGGCGCCCGCGTCGTCCTGGTCGACGACCAGCCGGAACTCGGTGGATCCCTGCTCGCGGGGCGGGAGTCGATCGACGGCCGCCCGGCGCTCGACTGGGTGGCGGACGCCCGTGCGGAGCTCACCGCGCAGAGCGACACCCGGATCCTCACCAGGTCCACGGCGATCGGCTACCACGACCACAACTACCTGCTCGTCGCCGAGCACCGCACCGACCACCTCGGCCCGCACCCCGTCCCCGGCGTCTCCCGGCAGCGTCTGTGGCACATCCGGGCCCGCCGGGTGGTCCTGGCGACCGGCGCCCACGAGCGGCCGATGGTCTTCGCCGGCAACGACCGACCGGGCGTCATGTCCGCCGCCGCCGTGCGCGCCTACGTGAACCGGTACGCCGTGCTCCCCGGCCGCCGGGCCGTGGTCCTCACCACCAATGACCACGCCTACGCCACCGCGCTCGACCTGGTCGCGGCCGGGGCCCGGGTGGCGGCACTGGTCGACACCCGGCCGGAGCCGCCCGCCGATCTCGTCGCCTCCGCGCGCGGTGCCGGGATCGAGGTCCGCACCGGATCGGCCGTGGTCGGCACCCGGGGTCACGATCGTCTGTCGGCGGTCCGCATCGCCGAGCTCGATGCCGACGACGCGATCAGCGGCCCGGTCCGCGAGGTGGCCTGCGACCTGCTCGCCGTCTCGGGCGGCTGGAACCCGGCCGTCCATCTGTGGAGCCAGTCCCAGGGCACGACCCGCTACGAGGACGACCTGGCGGCGTTCGTCCCCGCGCAGGCCGCACAGAACGTCGTCAGCGTCGGAGCCGCCCTGGGCGTCCTCGACCTCGCCGGGTGCCTCGGCGGCGCCTTCGCCGCCGGGGTCGAGGCAGCCGACCTGGCAGGCTTCCCCACCAGCGTGCCCTCGGTGCCGCCCAGTTCCGGCGACCTCCCGCCGGCCCGGCCGCGGCCGGTGTGGCTCGTGCCCGGCGAGACGGGCGACCCCTCCGAGTGGCACGACCACTTCGTCGACCTGCAGCGGGACGCCACGGTCGCGGACGTGCAGCGCGCGATCCGAGCCGGTATGCGCTCCGTCGAGCACATCAAGCGCTACACCACCATCGGCACCGCGCACGACCAGGGCAAGGCGTCCGGAGTGAGCGCCACCGGCGTCATCGCCCGGCTGCTCGGCGCCCGCTCGCCGGGCGAGGTGGGCACCACCACCTACCGCGGCCCGTACGTACCCGTCTCCTTCGCGCTGCTCGCCGGGCGTGAACGCGGCGCCCTCTTCGACCCGGTGCGCACCACCGCGATCCATCCCTGGCACGTCGAGCACGGCGCGGTCTTCGAGAACGTCGGCCAGTGGAAGCGCCCCTGGTACTACCCGCGGCCCGGGGAGTCCATGGCGGCGGCCGTGGAGCGCGAGTGCCGCGCGGCCCGCGAAGGCGTCGCCGTCATGGACGCCAGCACCCTCGGCAAGATCGACGTCATCGGGCCCGACGCGGGCGAGTTCCTGAACCGTGTCTACACCAACGCCTTCGCCAAGCTGGCCGTCAACTCCGCGCGGTACGGGGTGATGTGCCGGGCGGACGGCATGGTCCTCGACGACGGCGTGACCCTGCGCCTGGCAGCCGACCACTACATCATGACGACCACGACCGGGAACGCCGCGGGCGTCCTGGACTGGCTGGAGGAGTGGTCGCAGACCGAATGGCCCGAGCTGCGCGTGCGGTTCACCTCGGTGACCGAGCAGTGGGCCACGGTCGCGGTCGTCGGCCCCCGATCGCGCGAGGTCGTCGCAGCCCTGGCCCCGGACCTGGACGTGTCGAACGACGCCTTCCCCTTCATGACGGCCCGTGAGACCCGCCTCGCGAGCGGCGTGGCGGCCCGGATCTGCCGCATCTCCTTCTCCGGCGAGCTGGCCTTCGAGATCAACGTCGCCGGCTGGTACGGCCTCGCCACCTGGGAGTCCGTCATCCGGGCCGGCGCACCGCTGGGCATCACCCCGTACGGCACCGAGACCATGCACGTGCTGCGCGCCGAGAAGGGCTACCCCGTCATCGGCCAGGACACCGACGGCACGGTCACCCCGCAGGACCTCGGCATGGAGTGGGTCGTCTCCCAGCGGAAGCCCTTCATCGGCAAGCGTTCCTTCCGCCGTGCCGACACCGCGCGCGGCGACCGCAGGCAGCTGGTCGGCCTGCTGCCCGTGGATCCCGCCGTGCTGCTACCGGAGGGCGCGCAGCTGGTGGCGGACGCCGAGGTGTCACCGCCCACCAGGGCGCTGGGGCACGTCACCTCCAGCTACCGCAGCGCGGCGCTCGGTCGCACCTTCGCCCTGGCACTCGTCGTCGGCGGGCGGGAGCGGCTGGGCGAGAGGGTCTACGCGCCGCTGCCCGACGGCGTGGTCGCCGCGACCATCACCGACCCCGTCCTCTACGACCCGAAGGGGACCCGCCGTGACGGCTGACACCCACCGGCGCAGCCCACTCGGGCACCTCGCCGACGTCCTCGCGGCGCACTCGACCGGCGGAGAGCGGGGAGTCCGGTTGCGCGAGGTGCCCTTCCTCGCGCAACTCGACCTCCAGCTCAACCCGCACGGGCCGGCCGCCATGGGGGCGCCCCCGGCCGGAGGCTGGGGGAGGATCGCCGCGGCGCTGGGCTCGCCACTGCCGACCGCCCCGAACACCGTCATCGAGGCGGGAAGCCTCCAGGTCCTCTGGCTGGGCCCGCAGGAGTGGCTCGTGCTGGGCCCCGACGGCTCCGCGGGCGCCACCGCCGACCTGCTGCGGGCGGCGCTGGCGGACGAGCCCGGATCGGTCGTGGACGTCTCCGCCAACCGCACCACCCTCGAACTGTCCGGTCCCGCCGCCCGCCAGGTCCTGGAGAAGGGCTGCTCGCTCGACCTGCACCCCCGCGCCTTCGGGCCGGGCCGCTGTGCACAGACGCTGCTCGGCAAGATCCAGGTGATCCTCCACCAGGTCGACGCGGAGCCGACCTACCGGCTACTCGTGCGGGGGTCGTTCGCGCAGTACCTGACGGACTGGCTCCTCGACGCGATGGAGGAGTACCGCCACCCCCGGCTCACACCCTGAACGGGTCCGGGCGTCGTGCGGGAACCCGCTCTGTCATACCCGCATGCCGGGTTCACCGCAGTCGCGCCGGCACCTCACAGTCCTGCGCCGCGTGTGTCGGTGCAGCCGGGACGTCAGCGGGACGTCACAGTGCCACAGGCTCATCGTGCCCGGGGCAGCTCAACGGGTGCGGCAGGTCGTTCGGGTCATCCGGGCAGCCCTCGGTGTTCCGGCTCGGATCGGCCTCGGCATCCCGGCGGTCCAGAGCCGCTGCGGTCGCGGGGTACCTGGCGCGGAGCCGGTCCCGGAGGGACTGGGCAGGCCTGCCGGCTGCCGATCCCGCGTCGAGTTCCGCCCCCGGGCCGGGGAGCACGACTCCGGGTGCACGCAGCTGCGTCAGCTCCGCTTCCAGCTCGGCGACACGGGCCTCGAGTCGCTGCACGTCTCGGGTCGCATCCTTGCATCCCTCCTGGTTGCGCCTGGCGACGAGTGTGAGGGTGTCCACCCGGTCCGCGAAGGCGTCGCGTTCGGCTGCGATCGACTGCACGACCTGGCCGGCGACGACTGCGGCAATCCAGTCGACCCACTCGTTGATGCACTCGGTGCCCGGGTCGCCGATCAGCTCGACATCCTGCAGGCCGTTGAGCATGGCCGGGCGGATGGTGTCGGCGATGCGCTGCTGCGGGCCGGGCTGCTCGGTCACAGCTGCTCCTCGATGACGATTCGGACGGCTTCGCCGACCGCTCTGGTGCGGATGGTGCCGGGGAACCGATCTTCCCATGCGCCGGCTGTCCATTCGACGCGGGCGAGCCTGCCCGGCCGTGCGGTCGACGCTCGTCCTTGCCCGCCCAACGGCACACTCGGTCAGCGGCCGCCGTGTCTGTGACGGTTTCTCCACCTCTCGCGGTACGGGCCGAGGCCGAGCTTCGCCGGACCGCCCACGCCGCCGGCCGGCTCCCTGCAGCCCCCACCCCAGCACGCCTGGTCGGCACGGGTCGGGACGCAGGCACCGCCGTCCGGGGTCAGCGGGTGATCGAAATCGCGAAGGGGACGAATCCGCTGGACCGGATCACGTGGGGTACGAACAGGATCGCGGCCTCCGTGGCGCGGGCGGTCCGGATCCCGCCGAGGTCGGTGATCCACTCCTTGCGCCAGCCGAGGTCGGTGAGGAGTTCGCGGACGGTCTGCTTGGCCCTGGGGTCCTCGCCGGAGAGGAACACCGTGGGCGTCTGGGCGAGCGTGGCCGGCGCGGTCATCACCGGGAAGAGCATGGTGTTGAGTGTCTTGACAACGTGTGTTTCGGGGAGCGCTTCCTGGAGTTGCTCGGCGAGGCTCGAGCCGGGGTAGATCAGGTCGGCGGGCAGTCCGTCCGGTCCGTCGACGGTGGCGTTGGAGACGTCGACGAGGATCTTGTCGCGCAGTTCGTCGCGCAGCGCGGCGAGCCGGTCCAGGGAGCCGGCGCCCGGGGTGGCGTTGATGACGATCCGGGCTGTTCGGGCGGCGTCGGCGGCGGCGCCCGGCGCGCGGTCCGCCACGGTCACCTCATGTCCTGCCCGGGTGAGGGCGGTGGCCAGGTTGCCGCCGACGCGGCCGTTTCCGAGAACGGCGATCGTGGTCATGATGATCTGGTCCTTCCGTGCGTGCGGGTTTGCGGGTGTGGTGCAGAGTCAGCGTGAAAGCGTGGCGACGGCCTCGGCGTGGACGCCGGGCGCGGTGGCCAGGAAGCTTTCGCTCTGCGGGGTCCAGGGGCGGCCCTCGGCGTCGGAGATCCGTCCGCCGGCCTCGCTGACGAGGAGCGCGCCGGGCAGCAGGTCCGCCCGGGCGCCGGCGAACTGCCAGAAGGCGTCGAGCCGGCCGGCGGCCACGTTCAGCAGGTGCAGGGTCGCGGGTACGGCGACGCGGACGACGAGCGCGTCGAAGAGCATCGCGGTGATCGAGGAGCCGACGCGCCGCACGACCTTCTCGGCCTCGTCCGGCCGGGCCTGACTGGTGGCCACGATGCTCAGGCCGAGGTCCGCGGTCCGGGAGACGCTCAGCGGCCGGCCGTCGAGGTGGGCGCCCGCGCCGGTGAGCGCGGTGTAGGTCTCGCCGGTCAACGGCAGGTGGACCACGGTGAGCACCGGCCGGTTGTCGCGCACGAGGGTGGCGGTCACCGCCCACTCCGGCAGGGCGTGCAGGTGGTTGACGTTGCCTTCAGCCGGATCCACGACCCACCACTCGCCGGCCGGCAGCGCCCCGCCGTCCAGCTCGTCCTCCACCCAGCCGGCGTCCGGGCGAAGGCTCGTGAGGCGGGGGCGCAGGATGCCGAGGGCCGTGTCGTCGTTGGCCGCGAGCGCGCTCATCAGCTCTTCGCGGGTCCGGTAGGGGACCACCTCGCCGTACCGCTCGCGCAGTGCCGAACCGGCCTCACGCACGGCGGCCGCGGTCCGGTCGAGCAGGTCGGCGTCGGAGACGGAGACGGAGACGGTGACGGTGACGGTGCCGGTGCCGGTGACGTCAGTGCTCTGAAGCGTTTCGGACATGGTGGAACTCCCGTCTGAACAAAGGGTGGTGAAGAGGATTTCGGGCCAGGACGCGCGTTCCGCCCTGCGCCGTGGTGACGACGCTATCCACCCCCTCCATTAACATCAAATGCATGTCAAGTACGGCTGGGATTACTCCCATGCAATTGGATTTGAATCTGCTCACCGCGCTCGACGCGCTGCTGGAGGAGGGCAGCGTGGCCGGAGCGGCCGCACGACTGCACGTCACCGCCCCCGCGATGAGCCGGAGCCTGGGCCGGATCCGGCGCACGACCGGCGACCAGATCCTGGTGCGCACCGGCCGCGCCATGACCCCGACGCCCTACGCGATCGCCGTCCGGGAGCAGGTGCACGAGCTGCTGCACCAGGTCCGGGGCGTGCTCGCACCGAGCCGTGAACTCGATCCGGCAACCCTGGAACGCACCTTCACACTCCGCTGGCACGATTCCCTGGTCGCCATGAGTGGCCCCACGCTGCTCGCGGCCGTACGCGGACAGGCGGCGGGCGTGCGATTGCGCTTCGTCGCGGAATCGAGCGTCGACACCCCCGAGTTGCGGCGTGGCGAGGTCGATCTGGAGGCGAACGCCAACCGTCCGAGCGCACCCGACATCCGCGCCGAGAAGGTGGGCGAGACCCGCCTCGTCGCCGTCGTGAGGCGCGGACACCCTCTCACCCGCGCCCGAACCGTCACCGCCGAGCGGTACGCCGCCGCCGAACACGTCACCGTCTCGCGACGTGGGAACCTCAGCAACGCGGTCGACGACGCCCTCGCGCGACTCGGCCTCACCCGCCGGGTGGTGGCGGCCGCGCCCACCGAAGCGGCCGCGCTGGAGTTCGCGCGCGGCTCCGACCTCCTGATCAGCGTCCCCGAAATCACCGTACGCACCGCGGCCGCCGGCCTCGGTCTGGTCGTGCTCCCCCTTCCGGTCGAACTGCCCTCGGCACCGGTCTACCTGTCGTGGCATCAGCGCTACGACACCGACCACGCCCACACCTGGCTGCGCGCACTGGCGCGAACCGCACTGGCCACCTGCGGAGCGTCGTAGCCGACGCCGCACGGCCGCGCGTGCGAATGGAACAGCGTTCCACCATGACTTCGAAGAAAACACCATGCCGGCACCGGTCACGCTCATCGGCGCGGGCCTGGGCGGCCTCACCCTCGCGCGCGTCCTGCACGTCCACGGCATCCCCGCCCACCGTCCACGAGGCCGACCTCTCCCCTGGAGGCCAACTACCCTGTTCGGTGGGCTCGGTGGGCGGCGATCAGGTCGCGGTACCAGGCGTACGAGGCCTTGGGCGTGCGCAGCTGCGTCGCGAAGTCGACGTGGACCAGGCCGAAGCGCTGGCTGAACCCCTCGGCCCATTCGAAGTTGTCGAGCAGGGACCAGGTGAAGTAGCCCCGCACGTCCACGCCTTCGGCGATCGCTGCGGCGAGGGCGTCGAGGTGGCCGGCCAGGTAGTCGATGCGCGGTTGGTCGGGGATGGTGCCGTCGGGGGCGGGTCGGTCGGCGACGGAGCAGCCGTTCTCGGTGATGGTGATCGGCGGAAGTGCGTCGCCGTACCGGTCCCGCAGGCCGACCAGGAGTTCGCGCAGGCCGTCCGGAACGACCGGCCAGCCGAAGGCGGTTCGGGGCACACCGGTGATCTCGGCCTCGGTGAACGGGAGACCGCCGGGGTCGGTCGGCGCGGCGATCCGGGTCGGGTTGTAGTAGTTGACGCCGAGCCCGTCCAGCCCTGAAGCGGCGATGAGCTCCAAGTCCCCGGGCCGGACACACCCGCCGAGGTCCGGTGACACGCCGTACGCGCTCAGGTCCGGGTAGCGCCCGAGCAGCAGCGGATCGGTGAACAGCCGGTTGTGCAGGACGTCGTACGCGGCGGCGGCCGCCATGTCCGCCGCCGCGTCACTCGCCGGCCACACCGGGCTGAGGTTGTTGGCGATCACCACGGCGTGGCCGCGCTCGTGCAACACCTCGGCCGCCAGAGCGTGCCCGAGCAGCTGATGGTGCGCGACCGGAAGCGCGTCGAGCATCAGCGTGCGCCCCGGAGCGTGGATCCCGAGCGCGTAGCCGTACACCATGTGGACGAAGGGCTCGTTGAGAGTGATCCATGCGGGCACGCGGTCACCGAGCCGGTCGGCGACGATTTCGGTGTACTCGGCGAAGCGGTACGCCGTGTCACGAGCCAACCAGCCGCCGCCCTCCTCAAGGGCCTGCGGCAGGTCCCAGTGGAAGAGCGTCGGCAGCGGGGAGATCCCGACGGCGAGCAGGTCGTCCACAAGCCGATCGTAGAAACCGAGACCGGCCGGATTGGCCGAACCGGCGCCGGTGGGCTGAATCCTGGGCCAGGCGATCGAGAAGCGGTAGCCGTCCAGGCCTAGGTCGCGCATCAACGCCACGTCCTCGGTATGGCGGTGGTAGTGGTCGCAGGCGATCTCGCCGGTGCGACTGTCGCGCACGGCCCCGGGGCGAGCCGTGAACACGTCCCAGATCGACGGCCCACGCCCGTCCTCGTCCACCGCCCCTTCGACCTGGTACGCCGCCGTGGAGGCGCCCCAGCGGAAGGCCACCGGCAGGTCACGTCGATTCGCCATCTCCCCATCCCCTTTCGCAAAATGCGAGGAGACCTCATGTTAGTGGCTCACTCCCGAAACACCAGAGCTGAAACAGCCGTCGGCGACCGAAGGCCGCAAGCAGCAAGGCCCAGGACAGCACCGCCCCGATCCCGCAGCCGCCCGGTCGGCGCGGTGGATCGGATCGGCGAGCCCATGACCGATGGGCCGGATCCTGGGCCAGTCGATCGAAGAGCGGAACCATCGGCCCGAGGCCACGCAGCAACGCCACGTCCTGGCATGGCGATGGTAGTGAGCACAGGCGAGTTCACCCGTGTGGCCATCGTGCACCGCCCATGGCAGCTCCATCGACGAAGATGAGCAGAACTCATGCAAGCAACCCTGCGGCACAGGGCCGAAGATGGGACGGCGATCGGGCCGATCGACCTCCCGCACGGGCCCCAGCCGCGAAGCGGTGCGGACGCCGGGCAGGACGGCGCTTCAGCCGTCGGGGGCGCCCCATGCAGCGGCAGCTGGCCCATAGTTGCACCGGCGGAAGCCGCCCTCGGCTCCCCCGGCTCCCCGGATCGCCGCTGAAAATGAGGATTCCTCACGATGGTGATTCGCCTGCTGCGCACCGGATGCGGCACAGTAGTCGTGCAGGCGGTGAGGACGGGAGCTGGGCAGCACATGAACGAGCGGAACCCGAAGAGCCGGGCACCCCAGGTGAACGGTGAGCCGGCGGCCGGCGGCGTTGCCGGTGCGGCCGTTGAACCGGTGAGCGGTGCGGTCGGGGTGGGCGGCGGCGCGCTGTTCGAGGCGACCGATCCCGAGTTGCGGCGCCGGCCGGTGCAGCAGCGCAGCCAGGAGCGCCTGGAGCGGATCCTGGACGCCTGCGCGGAGTTGCTCGACGAGGTGGGCACGGCCGCGCTGACCACCAAGGAGATCGCGGCCCGCGCCCACGTCCCGATCGGTACGCTCTACCAGTTCTTCACCGGCAAGCAGAGCCTGCTCGCGGCGCTCGCCCGGCGCAACCTGAGGCGGTACCTCGACCGGCTGACCCGGCGGCTGGCCGCGGAGTCCCCGCAGGACATCGGCGGGTTCGTCGACCTGGCGGTCGAGGAGTTCGTGGCGATGAAGCGCGCGGTGCCCGGCTTCGGCGCGCTCGACTTCGGCCTGACCGGTCCCACCCCGCCCGCCCTGGAGAATGTGGAACACCTGCTCGACGGTGCCTTGGACAACAACAGCGCGGTGGCCCAGCTGCTGCATCGGCTCACCACCCAGCACCTGTCCGGCGACGGGCGCGGACCCGGCCCGCTGGCCCTGCGGGTGGCCCTCGAATGCGCGGACGCGGTGCTCAAACTCGCCTTCCAGTACGACCGGGACGGCGATCCCGCACTGATCGCCGAGTGCAAGTCGCTGCTCCGCCGGTACCTGGCCGGCTGATCCCGCCCGGGGCCTTGCCGGGCGCCCCGCCGGGCTTCTCGCCGATCTGCCCGACCGAACTGCACCCCGGACTGCAGGCCGAAACGGAACATGAGTTCGCCGCACGTACGACGAGGCGAGCCCGCGCCCCCCGCAAGGGTCAATTCCCCGGGAAAGGAAACCATTCAGCACTTCGGCCCAATCACGCCTGATTATCGTCCTGGACATGCGAGGCGACGACGAGGCGCACCAAGGCAACGAACACGACGTGCTCACCGGACACGACGAGCACACCGAGCACGCTGACGGCCACGAGCACCACGGTCCCGGGCAGCAGCACGACCACCCGCCCCACCACTGGCCCGTGGTCCCGGTCTGGCCCTACCCGCCGCTCCCCCCGCACCCGTGCCCGCCGCCCCCACCACCGCCACCGTGCCCGCCCGAGCCACCACCGCCTCCCACCCCGCCGCCGCCCCCGAATCCGCCACCACCACCGGTACCACCCTCACCGCCCCCGACGGTCCCTCCGCCACCCACTCCGCCGCCACCCCCGAAACCCCCCGCACCGCCGGCGCCCCATCCCGCCGCCAGCCCGCCACCGGCCGCCCCGGTCACCCACGCCGCGGCCCCTCCCCCTCCCAAGCTGGCCGCACCCAAGCCGGCTGCGCCAAAGCTGGCCGCTCCCAAGGCAGTTGCCCCGCTGAAACCAGTGACCGCGCCACCGCCCACGAAGCCGGCCCCGGTCCTGCCACCCCCGCCGCTTCCCACCCAGACGCATGCGGTGACCGCGGTGCCCACCCGGCCCCCGGACAACCTGTCCGTGGCGCAGGAGCCGCAGAGCGCCTTCGCCCTGGTCGCCATCACCATCCCGGCCGTCATCGCCGCGGCTGCCACCTTCATCAACCACACTGCAGGGAGACGTCGTTGAGTCTGGGAATCATCCTCGCCGTAATCCTCGGCGCCGCGCTGGCCGTGGGCATCCTGGCCGCCTTCGGCCGCACCACGCGCTCCCGCGAGGGCTCCTTCTCCAGCGGCGCGCTCGGGTTCCTGGGCTCGGCGTCGCTCTCGTCCTTCATCCTGGTCGCCGCCTTCCTGATCGCCGGGTCCTGGTCCAACCTGAACACCGCGCGCGGCCACACCTGGGACGAGGCCCGCGCGCTCAACGCCGCCTACACGGACGCCGACGCGAGCACCCGCCCGCTGCTGCGCTCCTACGTCGTCGACGTGATCGGCCCGGACTTCCAGGCGATGACCCACGGCAGCTCCGACCCGGCCACCTGGACCAGCCTTGACACCGTGCGCACGCACGTCGAGTCGCTGCCCGACTCACCCCAACGCACCGCCGAGCTCAGCGACTTGGACGACGTCTCGACCAAGCGCCAGATCCGTCTGGCGGACGCCTCGCTGACCCTGCCCGCCCCGCTCTACCCGGCCCTGATCGGTACCGGCCTGCTGGTGCTGCTCTACGCGCCGATCGCGGGCCTGACCTTCCACCACCGGGAGGCGATCGCACTCGGCCTGGTCGGCGCGGTGGTGGGCTTCGGGATCTACCTGGTGCTGCACATGACGCACCCCTACACCGGCCCGATGCACGTCACCCCGGTGGCCTACCAGCAGAGCCTGCAGCGCTTCGCCCAACTGTCCCAGCAGAGTTGACGCCCCAGGCGCGTCGAGCCGCCCGGCAGCAGGCCCCGCAGCCGCCGTCGCCAACGCCCCGGCCCCGCAGCCGCCGTCCTTAACGCCCCAGCACAGCACCGCCGTTGAGACCGATCACCTGCCCGGTGAGGTACCCGGCGGCCGGCGAGGCCAGGTAACCGACGGCGGCGGCGACGTCGGCGGGGGTGCCGGCCCGGCCGACCAGCGTGTCGGCCACCTTCTCGGCGTGGAAACGCTCGCTCCAGCGGTCACCGAAGATCTCGGTGTCCTCGATGTACCCGGGGGCCAGCACGTTGACCGTGATCCCGTCCGGCCCCAGCGCGCGGGCCAGCCCGAACGCCCAGCCGTGCAGCGCCGCTTTCGCCGCGGCGTACGAGCCGGCCGAGTGCGCGCCTGCGCCGCCGCGCTGGGCGGCGGCGGAGCTGATCATGATCAGCCGCCCGCCGGGACGGCGCAGCCGCTCCTGCAGCGCGGTGGTCAGCAGGACGGCCGTCAGCAGGTTGGTGTCCAGGTCCCGGCGCCAGGCATCGGCCAGCGCGGCGAGCGTCTCGTCGGCGGGCGCGGTGATCACCGCGCCCGCGTTGTTCACCAGGACGTCCACCGGCCCCAGCTCGGCGAT
This sequence comes from Kitasatospora sp. NBC_01250, assembly GCF_036226465.1. Lineage (NCBI taxonomy): Bacteria > Bacillati > Actinomycetota > Actinomycetes > Kitasatosporales > Streptomycetaceae > Kitasatospora > Kitasatospora sp. NBC_01250. The sequence continues at coordinate 1,450,249 of NZ_CP108476.1, forward strand.
CACCGCCGCGGCCTCGCCGACCTGCTGAGCGTCGGTCAGGTCCACCGGCACCGGCACGACGCTGGGCGCGCCGACCGCCCGGTCGATCGAGGCGCGGGCCTGCTCCAGGACCTCCGCCCGCCGCCCGAGGACGACCACCCGGCGGCCGTCGGCCGCCAGCTGCGCCGCGATCGCCTTGCCGATCCCGGTCCCGCCACCTGACACCACCGCAAGCCGCTGCTGTCGCACCGTTCCCCGCTCCCCCCGGATCGGGCCGGCCGACCCGCCCCTATGATCATCGGCAGCACCCTATCGGCCGCCCACCCACCGGTCGCTCCCGCACCAGAGCCGCCGATGATCGAGAATGTCGGCCATGAGGTTGATCTCCGCACTGGCCGGTGTCCTGCTGCTCGCGCTCACCATCGCCAGCATTCTGCGCACCCTGGTGGTGCCGCGCGGGCTCTACTCCTCGCTGGTCACCCGGCTGTGGCGGTCGCTGCGCGCCGTCCTGCACGCCTGCGCCGCGCCGTTCCGCAGCTACCGGGCCCATGACCGGGCCCAGGCCTGGCTGGCGCCGCTGATCCTGGTCGGCATGCTGTTCTGCTGGCTCTGCGCGCTGCTGGCCTCCTTCACGCTGCTGACCTACGCCGACTCCGGACTCGGCTGGAGCGTGTCGATAAGAGAGGCCGGCTCCAGCCTCTTCACCCTCGGCTTCGCCAGCGGCGACCGGCTTCGGCTCTCGGCGCTGGACTTCCTGGCCGCCGCCAGCGGACCGGTGGTGATCGCGCTGCAGATCGCCTACCTGCCCACGCTGTACGGCTCGTACAACCGCCGGGAGGTCGAGGTGACGCTGCTGCAGTCCCGGGCGGGCGAGCCGGCCTGGGGACCCGAACTGCTGGCGCGGCAGTCCCTGGTGGACACCGAGACGGCGCTGCCGCAGCTCTACCGCGACTGGGAGCGGCTGGCCGCCGAACTGGGCGAGAGCCACTCCAACTACCCGGTGCTGGTCTCCTTCCGTTCCCCGCAGGCGCACCGCAGCTGGATCGTCGGGCTGATCGCGGTGATGGACGCCGCCGCGATCCAGCTCTCGCTCAGCCCGCGCAGCGCGCCGCCGGAGGCCCGGCTGGTGCTGCGTGCCGGCTTCACGGCGCTGCGCGACATCGCACGGGTGCTGCGGATCGACTACGACCCTGATCCGGAGCCGAACAGCCCGATCCGGATCAGCTACGCCGAGTTCGACGCGGCGGTGACCATGATCATCGCCTCCGGTTTCGAGGCCGAGCGGCCGACCATACTGGCCTGGCCGCACTTCCACGGCTGGCGGGTCAACTACGAGTCGATCGCCTACGAGCTCGCCCGCCGCTGCGACGCCGTGCCGGCCCTGTGGACCGGCCCGCGGGACTTCCCGGCCACGCCGATCCCGCCCCGCCGCCCCGCCGACCGGCGTCCTGGTGCGACGGCCTGATGACCTGACGACCCGATGACCGGCATACGGCTGCGACAGCCTGATGACCTGACGGTCCGACAGTCCCTCCGGCGCCCCGGGCATCCGGCCGCCCCCGGTGGCCGCCGATGTCCGCCGATGTCCGCCCCCGGTGGCCGCCGATGTCCGCCGGAAAATCCCTCGCAGGCCGTGGCGAGGAGCGCTAGAGTCCCTGCCGATGACCACTCACTCTGTTCACAGATTGGGGGTCCCATCCGCGCAAGGTGAGTGCTGATGCTCACTCCGACTGCGCGTGGGGATTCCCACCTCTCCCGCTGGCTGCGCGTGCGCGAGTTCGCCGTGCCGTCCGCCATGATCGCAACCGCGACCGCCCGCCGCTCCGCCGGGGACTGGGCAGGGGCGTGCGCCGCCGCAGGCGTCGACGTCGACCTCGGTCTGCGAACCCTGGCGCGCACCCACGGCCGGGAACTCACGGCACGGGTCCGGGCCGACCTCCGCCGACTGGCACCCGACCTGCTGCGCTGGCACCTGCCGAGGGTCGCCCCGGACGGACTGCTGCGCCCGGGGCTGACCGTCTCACTCGCCCGCTACCCAACCGCGGACGGTGCCGGCGACCGCCCGGTGCACCTGGTGGTCCGGACCCCGCCCGCCTGGGCGGACGCCGGCCAGCGGGTCAGCCTCGCGCTGTGGCACGGTACCGGCCCCGACAGCGCCGCCGGCCTCCATCCGCATGCCCGCCCGCACCCGCGGTTCCGCCTCGACCTGCACCGCCACCTGTGGGACGCGAGCCGGGCCGACGAGCTGCGGCTGCGCTCCGGAGCCGGGCAACAGCCCACCGGCGCGCCGCCTCGGCTGCCGCCGCTTCCGCTACCACCGGGGCTGCTGCCGCCGGGTCGCTCCTGCGCCGTGGACCGGTGGGCGGCCGAGGCCGCGATCCTGCTCCTCGCCGAGGGCCACCCCGCCGGTGCCCATGGCCCACACCCCGTCGGTGCCGTCAGCGTGCGGCTCGGCTCCCGGCGCCGGCTCGTCCTGGAGCTGGTCACCGACCCGAGCGGCGTCGGCCCGCCGTCCGCGCGGGTCACCTCCGTGTCCACGGCCCCGGACGACCGCGTGCTGCCGGTCCTGCCCGACGCGGCGACCTGGCTGCTGCCCGACCTGGAGCTGCTCCGTGCGGGGGCGATCGACCCGGACCGGCTGCATCCACTGGTGGCCTCGGCGCTGGTACCGGAGCACCGGACGACCGCTCCCTGCGCCGCCACCGGCCACGCGGGGCAGCCACGCCTGGTCGACTGCCGGGGAGCCCGGCACCGGATCGGCCTGGTCGACGGGGTCCTCGCCCCGCTGGACCACGACCCCGCCGAGATCCGCCGCGAGGAGTTGCTGGCCGCACTCTCGGGCACACCGCTGCCCTGCCTCCAGGCGATCGACCTGGCGCACCGCCGTCCGGACAGCCTCACCGGCGTCCGCGAGCGCCTGGACCACGGCGACATCGCCGGTGCGCTGACCGTCGTCGAGGAGCTGCTGGGCCCGGAGGCCCTGCTGCGCCCCGGCGCCCTGCGGGACGAGCTGGAGACGGCCGCGCTGCGGCGGATCAGCTATGGGCTCTACCGGGCCGGGCTGGTCGGCCCCGGCCCCGACCGTCTCCCGCCGAACCCGCCCCGCCCCCGTGACCACCGCCGGCACCCGCGCCACGCGCTGACCGGCTGAACCCACCCGCCGAACCGAACCGCCGAACCGACCGGCTGAGCCCGGTCCCACCCGCCCCACCACCACAACCACCACAACCGACACAGGTGATCACCCATGCCCGCACACGCCCCGTCCGACCCCACCATCGCCCCGCAGCTCGAGGTGGCCGGCGAACTGCTGGCCCTGCTGCGTGACGCGACCACCGAGCCACGCCAGGACACCCAGCTGGAAGCCCTCACCCTGGCCGTGGCCGCCGACCTCCCGGTGCTCCTGTGGGGCGAACCGGGGATCGGCAAGACCGCAGCGCTGACCCAACTCGCCACCGCCCTGGACCTGCCGCTGACCACGGTGATCGCCAGCGTGCACGAGCCCTCCGACTTCTCCGGCCTGCCCGTCCTCGGCGACGACCCCGCGCAGCAGGGCGTCCCGATGGCCCCGCCGGACTGGGCCGTGCGCCTGGTCCGGACCGGCCGCGGACTGCTCTTCCTCGACGAGCTCTCCACCGCACCGCCGGCCGTGCAGGCCGCCCTGCTCCGCCTGGTCCTGGAGCGGCGGATCGGCACGCTGCAACTACCGCCCGGCGTACGGATCGTGGCCGCCGCCAATCCGCGCGCCTCGGCAGCCGACGGCTGGGAGCTGAGCCCGCCGCTGGCCAACCGGTTCGTCCATCTGCAGTGGACCCACGACCACGAGGTCGTGGTGCGCGGCCTCGGCGGCACCTGGCCCCGGGCCACCCTGCCGCGGCTGGACCGCGAGCGGCTGCCCGGGGCCGTGGACGTCGCCCGTCGCGCGGTGTGCGGCCTGCTCACCGCCCGCCCCACGCTCGTGCACCGGCTGCCGACCGGCGAGAGCCGCCGGGGCGGACCGTGGCCGTCGCCGCGCAGCTGGGAGACGACCCTGCGTCTGATCGCCTTCGCGACCGCGGCAGGCTCCTCCCGCGACGTGCTCTCCCTGCTGGTCAGGGGCACCGTGGGCGACGGTCCTGGGCTGGAGCTGCTGGCCGCGCTGGACCGGATGGACCTGCCGGATCCCGAGGTGCTGCTCGCCGACCCGGCGAGCGCCACGCTGCCCGAGCGCGGGGATCTGCGGCAGGCCGTGCTCGACGGTGTGGTGGCCGCGGTCCGCCGGCAGCCGGAGAAGTCCCGCTGGGACGCGGCCTGGGCGCTGCTGGCGCGCGCACTGGAGACCGGAGCCCCGGACCTGGTCGTCGTCCCCGCGACCACGCTCGCCGCGCTGCGCCGGCCGGACTGGGACGTCCCGGCATCGATCGAGCGGCTCGCCGGGGCCGTGACGCTGACCCGGCGAGCGGACCGGGCGGCAGCGCCGACGGGACCGCACACCGCCGCCGGGGCCACCGCCGCCACCGCCGGGGCCCGCCGATGACCCCGACCACGCCGGTCGGACCCGGCACGCCGTCCATTCCCGGCGCATCGGCCAGACCCGGCACGCCGACCGCGCCGATCGAACTCGACCGCGAGAAGCTCTTCGCCGCCCGCCTGCACGCCGCCCGGGTCCGCCCCTACCTGGCGACGGCCCTGTTCGCGCTGCACACCGTCGAGTCCCGGCAGGTCCCGACGATGGCCGTCGACCGGCACTGGCGGTGCTACGTCTCACCGGCCTTCGTGGCGCGCACCCCGATCACGGAGCTGGCCGGCGTCTGGGTGCACGAGGTGTCGCACCTGCTGCGCGACCATCACGGGCGCAGCGACCGGGTCGCCCGCGAGCGCGGCCTGACCGGCCGCGGGGAACGGTTACGGATGAACATCGCCGCGGACTGCGAGATCAACGACGACGTGTTCGGTGAAGGACTGGCCGAGCCCGCGGGCGCCGTCCGGCCGGGAGCCCTGGGGCTGCCCGAGGGCCAGCTGCTGGAGGAGTACCTGCGCCAGTTCGGGCTCGGCCCCGGCACCTTGGGCATGGCCTGGCTGGACTGCGGCAGCGGCGCCGACGGCCTGGAGCGGGAGTGGGAGCTGGGGGCGCAGGGCGCGCACGGCCTGAGCGAGCAGGAGCGGGACGCCGTCCGGTTCCGGGTGGCGCAGGGCATCACCGGCCGTCCCGGCAGCGCCCCGAAGGGGTGGCGGCGCTGGGCGGAGGAGGCGTTCCAGCCGCCGCAGCCGTGGCGGGAACTGCTGGGGGCGGCGGTCCGCTCGGCGACCTCCGGCGCCGGTGCGGGCGAGGACTACACGTACGGCCGTCCGGCGCGCCGCTCGGCCGCGCTGCCCGGTGCCGTGCTGCCGAGCCTGCGGCGCCGGCCGCCCCGGGTGTCGGTGGTCATCGACACCTCCGGCTCGGTCAGCGACGCCGAACTGGGCAGCGCGCTGCGCGAGGTGGCCGCGATCTCCCGGGCCGTGGGCGGCCGTCGCGACCTGATCAGTGTCGTGCCGTGCGACGCGGCGGCCGGGACCGTGCAGCCGCTGTGCCGGGCCGAGGGGATCACGCTGGTGGGCGGCGGGGGCACGAATCTGCGCGCGGGCTTCGCCACAGCGCTGCGGACGGGGCCCCGGCCGGACGTGATCGTCGTCCTGACCGACGGACAGACCCGTTGGCCGGGTACCCGGCCGCCGTGCCGGACGGTGGTGGGCCTGTTCCCGCGGCTGCGGACGCGCGGGTCGTGGGACGAGAACGATCCCGACTACGTGCCGGACGCACCACCGGCGTGGGCGCGCGTGGTCGAGATCGGTTCGACCTCCGCGACCCGTTGACATGGAGTGCGCTCCACCTTGCAGACTCCTCCCCGGACGCGAGCGCCGCCCGAAGCCCCGAGCCCGAGGAGCGACACCCATGAAGTACCGCACGATCGGTCAGAACCCGGCCACCCGGCGCGAGGTGAGCGTGCTGAGCCTGGGTGCGATGAACTTCGGCACCAGGACCGACGAGCAGACCTCGTTCGCCATCCTCGACGCCTACGTGGCGGCCGGCGGCAGCTTCGTCGACACCTCCAACAACTACGCCTTCTGGGCGCGGGGCACGCAGGGCGGGGAGAGCGAGGCGCTGCTCGGACGCTGGCGGCGCAGCCGTGGGATCGGTGACGAGATCGTCATCGCGACCAAGCTCGGCGGCCGTCCGCTCAGTCCGAGCACCACGTTCGGCAAGAACGTCGAGGGGCTGTCGGCCGAGGTGATCCGTGCCTCCTCGGCGGCCAGCCGGGAGCGGCTCGGCGTGGAGAAGCTGGACCTGCTGTACGCGCACATCGAGGACGACCGGGTGCCGCTGGACGAGACCGTGACGGCCTTCGCCGAGCTGGTCGCCGAGGGCAGCGTCGGGCTGCTGGGGGTGAGCAACCACTGGGCGTGGCGGGTGGAGCGGGCCCGCGCCCTGGCGGCGGCGGCCGGCCTGCCCGGCTACGAGGTGCTGCAGTACCACCACAGCTACCTGCGGCACCGCACCGACATGCCGACGCTGCGTTCGGCGGACGGCAACATCGGCGTGGCCGGTGGCGACGTGCTCAGCTACCTGCGGTCCGACCCGGGCCTCGCGCTGGTCGCCTACTCGCCGCTGCTGGGCGGTGGCTACAGCAGGCCGGAGCAGCCGTCCGACCCCGGGTTCGACCACGCCGGCACCCCGGCGCGCTGGGCCGCGCTGGCGGCGGTGGCGAAGGAGACCGGGGCCACCGCCAACCAGGTGGTGCTGGCCTGGCTGATCGGCGGCGAGGTGCCGGTGATCCCGCTGGTCGGGGCCTCCTCGGTGGCGCAGGTGACCGAGAGCCTGGCGGCGGTGGACCTGGAGCTGACGGCCGAGCAGCGGGCCCGGCTGGACGAGGCGCACTGACCCTCGCAGGGCCGGCCCTCGGGGCTCGAAAAACCCTGCTGCTGTCGCTGATCCGTTCGCCGGAATCGCGCCGGTCCGCGGCCGGGTCCGCCCAGCTCAGCCCCGGTTGCGGCGCTGGACGCGCCAGGGGGGCGCGAAGCCGGGAACACGCTTCCCCGGCTGTCCACCGATTCGCTCGTTATCCCACCCGATTGGCCGTGGCAGCGATGGAATCTGACTACGCAACGGATTCCATCGCGGGCGGCGGAGCTCACCCGTCCGCCCCGCGACCGTGACGAATTGGGAGAGAGCCGATGACGACCGACACCGGGCCGGCCCCGACCGAACCGCAGCAGATCCAGGTGCGCGCCCAGCTCAGTCTGAGCACCGTGGCGGCACGCAACCTCGCCACCACGACCAAGTCCGAACCGCAGATGCAGGGCATCAGCTCGCGCTGGCTGCTGCGCGCGCTGCCCTGGGTGCAGGTCTCCGGCGGCACCTACCGGGTGAACCGCCGGCTCAGCTACGCCGTGGGCCGTGGCCGGGTGAGCTTCGTGAAGACCGGTAACGAGGTGCGGGTCGTGCCGCCTTCGCTGCGCGAGGTGCCGATGCTGCGCGGCATCGACGAGGACGCGGTGCTGGCCCAGCTGGCCGGTCGGTTCACCCAGCGCGAGGTGGCTCCCGGCGAGGTGCTCGTCCAGGCCGGGGAGCCGATCGACGAGATCTACCTGATCGCCCACGGCAAGATCGACCGGATCGGCACCGGCAAGTACGGCGAGTCCGCCGTCCTCGGCCACCTGGCCGACGGGGACCACCTCGGTGACGAGGCGATCCGCCAGTCGGACGCGCTGTGGGAGTACACGGTGAAGGCGGCCACCGCCGGCACCGTGCTCACCCTGCCGTGGGCCACCTTCCAGGAGTTGGCGGCGGCCTCCCCGGAGTTGCGCGACCAGATCGCGACCTACCTGACCGACACCGAGCAGGCGCAGAACCAGCACGGTGAGGCCGAGATCGAGCTGGCCGCCGGCCACGACGGCGAGCCGGACCTGCCCAGCACCTTCGTGGACTACGAACTCGCCCCGCGCGAGTTCGAACTGAGTGTGGCGCAGACCGTCCTGCGGGTGCACAGCCGGGTCGCCGACCTCTACAACGACCCGATGAACCAGATCGAGCAGCAGTTGAAGCTCACCGTCGAGGCGCTGCGCGAGCGCCAGGAGTACGAGCTGGTCAACAACCCCGAGTTCGGCCTGCTCGCCAACGCCGAGTACGACCAGCGGATCCAGACCCACTCCGGCCCGCCCACCCCCGACGACATGGACGAGCTGCTCAGCCTGCGCCGCGAGACCTCGCACATCTTCGCCCACCCCCGGGCGATCGCCGCCTTCGGCCGCGAGTGCAGCAAGCGCGGCATCTACTTCGGCAGCGTGGACATCGGCGGCCACCACATCCCGGCCTGGCGCGGCGTGCCGATCTTCCCGTGCGGCAAGATCCCGGTGGCGGGCGGGCACACCTCGTCGATCATCGCGATGCGTGCGGGCGAGGACAACCAGGGCGTGATCGGGCTGCACCAGACCGGCATCCCGGACGAGTACGAGCCCGGCCTGAACGTGCGGTTCATGGGCATCAACGAGAAGGCCGTGATCTCCTACCTGGTCAGCGCCTACTACTCCGCCGCCGTCCTGGTGCCCGACGCGCTCGGCGTGCTGGAGAACGTCGAGGTGGCCGGCCCGCGCTCCTGACGCACCATCGGCCGTCCACGCCGGCTTCACCCGGCTCAGCCGGTGAAGCCGGCGTGGACGTGGTCGTGGTGGGTGTCGTCGGTGAAGAACTGGTTCGGTGTCCCTCCCCCGGACAGTTGCCGCGGACCGCCGACGTTGTAGGAGCCCGCGGCGGCTGCCGCGCGCATGAAGCCGTCCACCAGGTCGTGCGGCGTGCCGGGGTCCACCACGGTCAGCCCGTTGATCCGCCAGACGTCGAACGCGCGCCCCAGCGGGTGGTCACTGGGCCGGTCGGTGCCGAACACGTCCAGCGGATGCCCCGAGCGCACCACGCTGACCGACATCGTGTACGTCCGGGCCAGCGTCAGCATCGCCTCCAGCACGCTGTCGTGGACCGCGCCGCTGCGCACGTCGGCCAGCGCGGCGGGCGGCAGTTCGATCCGGCTGTTCGCGAGCACCCGGCCGGCCGCGGCGGAGACGGTGGCGGCCACCGGCCCCGGCGCGGCGGGGTGCAGCGCGGTCACCGTCCACCGCGGCGCCGCGGCACTGAGCCGGACGTCGACCGTGGTGCCGCCCCGCGCGACCGCGCTCGGGGAGCCGGCGGCACCGGTCCACTGGTCGCACACCACCAGCACGCTCGCCGAGTCGGCCAGGATGCCGCCGTACTGGGCGTCGATCACCTGCAGTGCGGCGCGGTCGGCCGACGGGAGCAGCGGGCCGGCCTGGTCGGCCAGGGCAGGGTCGAGACCGCCGAGCGCCGTGACGCGGGCCTGTGCCGCCGCCGTCCCGGAACCCCCGGACGGCCAGCTGCCGAGCGCCTCGACCAGCTGCACCGCCCGGAGCTTGACGTCCGGTTGGATCTCCCCCGGCCCGGGCACCCAGGGCCTGGTGGCCGGCAGGCCGGCCGCAGCCGTGCCGGACGCGCGGCTTGTCGGGGCCCCCGGAGCGGCGCCCGAAGCGGTGGGCGAACTCGCGCCACCGCCGGGATGCCCAGCACCGCCGCCGCCACCCCCGCCACACCCGGCCGCGCCCAGCGCCCCGCTCGCACCCAGCACCCCGGTCGCCACCCCCGCCCGTAGCGCGGCACGTCGGCTGACCAGCACAGGCTCGGGTTCGGCACGCTCCATGGCCCACTATGGGCACGGACGGCCGCGGCCCGCCGGACTCCCCCGCCGGGACAGGAGAGCGTTGACACCGGATCGGCGCAAGCCGGCCCGATCCGTGCGGCTCAGCCCAGGCCGAGCGTGCTGAGGGCCGTGGTCCAGTCCGTGGCGATCGCGTTCTGCGCAGCGGTCAGCCCCGCCTTGCCGGCGCAGACGGCGTTCTTCAGCTTGGTCTCCACCCCGTCCTTGCCGTACGAGCTGCCGCCGTCGACCGTGGCGTGCGGCTCGGGCCACAGGTTCAGCGGGGAGGTCGGTGAACCGCCGAGCTCCAGCGGTATGAAGTGGTCCTCCTCGTAGTCCGACATGGTGGTGTCGGCGTAGCCGTAGGCCACGATCTGCTGCGCCTTCAGGCGGTTGGTGTAGGAGGTCGGCGGCCGCACGGTGGCCGTCCAGCCCGAGACGCAGATGGTGGAGTCGATGGTGTCCTGCGTGACGTCCGGATTCACGGCGCCGGGCGTGCACGAGGGGTCGGGCAGCGGCAGGTAGGCCTGCGAGCAACTGGCCGCGGCGGCAGCCACGGTGGGGCCGGTGTGCCCGGGCCACTGGTGGCCCGGCGCGGCCTGGGCGCCGGTCGCCCCGACCAGCGCGAGGGCACCGGTCGCAGATCCGAGCGTGACGGCCAGGAAAGCTCTCAGGCACCGCAGCTTCGATGAACGCATGGACGCTCCCAGGGAATTGACCTGTTGTCAGGCCGACCGGATTGGATGCGTCCATGACAGCAGTGGCTCGGCGCCCGCTGAAGGGTTCATGCGGTGAATAGTTAGTGACGCGCGTAGCACGACTCGAACAAGCCCTGCCGTCAGGGCCCGCGCCGGACCCCCTGCCGAACCCCACCGGCGAAGCCCGACACCAGTCCCCAACGCCGAAGCCCCAACGCCGAAGCCGCAACGCCGAAGCCCCGGCGCTCACGCACCGGGGCTCCGCGGCGAACCAGGCCTGCCAGTCAGCTCATCACACGGATCAGCATGAAGCCGTCGTAGCCCTTGCTGCCGACCGTCTGCACCGCCGTGGCCTCGACCCGCGGTTCGGCGGCGACCAGCTCGTTCAGGCGCCGGACCCCGATCACCGCCGGATCCGTGCTCTCGGCGTCGGCGACGGCACCGCGGCGCACCACGTTGTCCACGATGATCAGCGAACCGGGACGGGTGAGCCGCAGCGCCCACGCGAAGTACTCCGGGTTGCTGGGCTTGTCCGCGTCGATGAAGACCAGGTCGAACGGCTCGGCACCGTCGTCCACCAGCTCGGCCAGGCTGTCGACCGCGCGCCCGGTGCGGACCTCGGCCACCTTCTCCAGGCCGGCCTCGTGCAGGTTCGCCCGCGCGACGGCGGCGTGCGCCGGGGAGATCTCCAGCGAGATCAGCCGGCCGTCGGCGGGCAGCGCCCGGCCCAGCCAGATGGCGCTGTAGCCGCCGAGCGAGCCGACCTCCAGGATCCGGCGGGCCCCGGCGGTCAGCGCCAGCAGGTGCAGCAGCTTGCCCTGGGTGGGCGAGACGGCGATGTGCGGCAGGCCGGCGCGCTCACTGGTCGCCAGGGCGGCGGTCAGCGCCGCGTCCTCACCGACGAGCGCCTCCTCCAGGTACTCGTCCACCGCGGTCCACTGCTGCTGGGTCATCCGAACCTCCACGCCTTGCCGAGCTTTCCACCGCCGATCCTACGGGCAGCACGGGCAGCGGGAATGACCACCCGTCAGGGCCGCCGGCCTGCCGACCTGCCGTCCGCGCTCACTCCCCCGCGGTCACCCGGGTCGCCGCCGCGGGTGCCGCGTCCTCGGTCGCCGCCGGCGCGCCGAAGGCCCGCGCCGCACGGCGCTTGATCACCAGCCCGATGACCCCACCGCCCACCAGCACGATCCCCAGGGCCACATAGGAGAAGCCCTGCATGTACTTCTCCACCGCCTTGCCCACGTAGTACACGGCCACCGTGGTGCCACCGGCCCAGGTCACACCGCCGAGCACGTTGGCGATCAGGAACTTCCAGTACGGCATCCGCAGTGCGCCGGCCAGCGGCCCGGCGAAGATCCGCAGCAGCGCGATGAACCGGCCGAAGAAGACGGCCCACATGCCCCACTTGTGGAAGGCCCGCTCGGCGGTCTCCACGTGCTCGGGGCCGAAGTGCCGGGGGAACTTCCGGCCGAGCTTCTCGAAGAGCGGCTTGCCGCCCTTGCGCCCGATCGAATAGCCGATCGAGTCGCCGATGATGGCGCCGGCCACCGCGCAGAGCGCGACCAGGGCCGGATTCACCGTCCCCTTCGAGGCCAGCACGCCGGCGGCGATCAGGGCGATCTCACCGGGCAACGGGATACCGAGGCTCTCGATGCCGATGATCAGCCCGACCAGCGCGTAGACAGCACCAGGGGGCGCGCCGTCGATCCACTGTTCAATGTGCAAGGCCGGTTCCTCCAGAACGCGGATCAGTCCGTCGACAGGGCAGCCTAGCCTGCCATCTCCAGCCCGAACGCTTTACTGCCGCTTTAGGTTCCTTTCGGCTCGGCACCGCCGGGATCCCGACCCGCCCGCGATCGTGTAGACAGTGTCTACGGCCACCTGGTAGACACTGTCCATGGATCGTGAGAACTCCCTCCGCGAGCGGCTGGTCGACGTCGGCGTCGACCTGGTGATGACCGACGGCAGCGCATCACTGGGACTGCGCGAGATCGCCCGCCGGGCCGGTGTGTCCCACGGCGCGCCGCGCCGCTACTTCCCCACCCACCACGCGCTGCTCTCCGCGATCGCCCACCGGGGCTTCGCGGACCTCGGCGCCAGGTTCGCCGCGGCCCTGGCCTCGGCCGGCTCACCGCGCGAGCAGCTGGCGGCGATCGGGCGGGAGTACGTCGGGTACGCACTGGAGCACCGCGGCATGTTCGAACTGATGTTCCGGCACGACCTGCTGGACAGTGAGCGCAACGGCGAGCCGCAGACGGACCGGCCCCGGCTGCGGGAGTCCACCCGCCCGCTCTTCGAGGGCATGGTGGCACTGGTCGCCCAGTGCCAGGCCGGGTCCGCCCCGGCCGACGCCCCGTCGCCCGCCCCGTCGCCCGCCGTGGCGACGGCAGCGTTCTGGGCGAACCTGCACGGCATCGCCCAGCTCTGGACCTACGGCAGCCTGCAGCTCATCCTCGGCGCGGCCCCCGCGCCCACGCCCACGCCCACTGCCACTCCCACTGCCACTCCCGGCGACGACCACCTCGACCGGCTGATCGACGCCGCACTCGACGCCCACCTCGGCCCGGTGCGCCCATGACCCCCACCCCGCTGACTCCGAGCCCGCGCCTGGCGCTGCTGGTCAGCGTGGCGGGCGCGATGATCGTCGCGCTGGACGGCACCGTGCTGACCGTGGCGCAGCCCAGCCTGCAGCGCACCCTGGGCGCCGGCGTGACGCAGGTCCAGTGGACGAGCACCGGCTACCTGCTCGCGGTGGCCGCGCTGCTGGTCCTGGCCGGCCGACTGGGCGACCGGTACGGGCACCCGCGGCTGCTCGCCGTCGGCGTGCTCGGCTTCGGAGCCGCCTCGGCCGGCATCGTGCTCGCACCGGACATCGGCTGGGTCATCGTCCTGCGCACGGTGCAGGGCGCGTTCGGCGCACTGCTCCAGCCGGCCACGCTCGCCCTGCTGCGCCTCGGCTACCCGGCGGACCGGCTGGCCGGCCCGATCGCGATCCGCACCAGCGCGATCGGCCTGGCGGCCGCGGCCGGCCCGGTACTCGGCGGCGCCATCGTCACGCACCTGGGCTGGCGGGCGGTGTTCGTCCTCAACGTGCCGGTCGCGCTGGCCATCGCCGCCCTCGCCCTGCTGCTGCGCGCACCCGGGCCCGATGCACCACGGCAGGGCGCACCACGGCAGGGCGCCGAGCGCCTGGATCCGAGCGGCGCGCTGCTGCTCTCGGGCGCACTCGCGGTGCTGGTGGGCACGCTCTCCACCGTGCCCGGCCACGGCTGGACCGCACCGCCGACGCTGCTCGGCTTCACGGCCGCAGCGGCCGTCGCCATCGCCTTCGTGCTGCGGGAACGCCGCAGCGCGCACCCGCTGGTGCCGCCCGTGGTGGCACGCTCGGTCCCGGTGACGGCCTCGATGGCCCTCCTGCTGGCCACCAGCGCCGGGATGTTCGGCGCCCTCTTCACCGTCACCTTCTTCCTGCAGGACGTCCGCGGGCTCGACCCGCTCGCCAGCGGCCTGTACGGCCTGCCGCTGACCGCGCTGATGATCCTGGGCGCGCCCGTCGCCGGTGCGGCGCTGCGCCGCCACGGCCCGCGCCGCACCGCGCTCACCGGGATGACGCTCGTCGCCCTGGGCATCGCGACCCTCTCCCGGCTCACCCCGGCCGGCGGGTGGGCGCTCGGCGGCACGGCCTTCGCCGTCCTCGGCGCCGGGTACGCCGCCGTCATGGTCAGCGCCACCGGGACGGTGGTGGGCGAAGCCCCGCCCGGCTACGCGGGGGTGATCGGCGGGCTCAAGCAGACGGCCATGAACATCGGCCCCACCCTCGGGATCGCCATCGCCGCGAGCCTCATGTCGCCCCGGTCACCGGGCACCACCACCACCACCGCCCCGAGCGCCGCGGGCCTGCCACCCGCCCTACTGACCCTGGCCGCCGTCGCCGCCCTCGGCCTCCTCCCGGCCGCCCTGCTGCCCAACCGCCCGGCCACCGCCGACAGCCGCCGGCCCACCCCGGAGCCACCACGAACCACCGCCCCCGATCCGGCCTGAACGGCCTCGGTCGTTGCTTACGGCGGGGTGAGGCCGCGCAGCATGGCCCGGGTCTCCGGATCGGTGGAGTACAGCACGGTGCCGACCATGCCGCGGGTCAACAGGATCCGGTAGCTGTTGCGGATCATGCGATCGACATCCGCGTCGCTGACGCCCTTCCCGAACGCCGGGTCACGGGAGGCGGTGCGGTCGCAGAGCCACCGGTCGGTGCGCCACACCAGGTCAGGACCAAGGATGACCCCACTCCAGTCGAACTGGTGGCCCTGTGCCGTGTAGACGAGGCCGACCTGGCCGGATCCGGCCGGGTCGGTGGCCCACAGGCTCGACGGTGGGGCACCTGCGACGGCACGGTCACCGAACAGGCACCAGGGGCGCGCCCAGCCGTCGATCCGCACGTCCAGCGGAAGGGGGCCGTCCTGCGGCACTCCGGTCCGCGGCCAGCAGTAACCTGCCGTCATCCTGGCCGTGTAGCCCTCCGTCTGTCGTGCCGCCAGGAAAGCGTCGAGTTCCTCAGGGCTTTCGGCTACCCCGAGGACGACCTTCCCGTCTGGGTCCCAGCGGACCGGCCCACCGGCCGTCAGGCCCAGGAGACGCCCCACCCACTCCACGTACACATCACTTCCGCCGAATCGGAACTGCTCACCCAGTGCGACGACCCGGCAGTCCAGGCCCTGGGCCGCCGCTGCCGCCCTGATCAGCTCCACCCCGCCCACCTCACCGGGCTGGACGATCTGGTGCTCGTCCAGAAGGAAGACCGGCACGCGAGCCGCCTCGATCAGCTCGTCGATCTGCGGGCGGCCGGCGCGCTGATGGGCGGGCGCGAAACGGTTTGGTGAGGTCTCCCGGATCCGGTGGGCCTCGTCGCAGATCAGCACGTCCAGGCTGTTGGGTTCGCCGGCCGTGAAGCTGTTGAAGTACCGGAACAGGCTGCGGCTCTCGCGGCTACGGGCACCTGCCAGCTCGCGCAGCGCCTGAGTGAAGGAGCGCGAACCGGTCGCGTGCACCGCGGTGTTGCCACGGCGGTGCAGCTCCCCCAGGAGTGCGAGCGCGACGACGCTTTTGCCGGTCCCGGGCCCGCCGGTGATCACGATCACCTCCTTCTGCTCCGAACGCCGGGTGCGGCCGACTGCCTGCATGACCGTCTCGTACGCCAGTCGCTGCTGGCCCAGCAGGATGAACTGCCCCTGGCCACGAATGAGTTCGGCGGCGACGGCCATCAGCTGCCGAGGCGGCCGAATGTTCCCGGCCAGCAGCTGGTCGGCCGCCGGAGCGCCGGATTCCGGCCGCAGCCTGGCCCGCAGGAAGGCACGGAGGTCGCTGGACCTCTCGGCGGTGAACAGTCGGCCCTGCTCGCTCTGGCCCAGCTGGAGCAGACCTGAGACACCGAACTCGGTCGCGTTGTACAGATACGCCACCCCGCACACCCGCTCCGGGTGTGCGGCCACGGATTCGTTGATGGAGACCAGGTACTCGCAGTGCGAGCGCACCTGCTCGATCGGGTTCACGACAGCCCGGCCATACCCGTCGGCCCGGCAGAGTTCCGCACCGTCGTCCACGGGCTCCGCCGCGCTCCAGGCCTTGAGCTCGACCACGACGTACGAGGGTTCACCGGTGTCGGGGTGCACCCCGGCAAGCACGGCGTCCGCGGACCGACTGGTCAGTGGCAACCCGTACTCCAGGAGTACCTCCACCGCTCCCAGACCTGCCCGGACCAGCGCGTTCGCCAGTGCCGGCACGCTGCGCTCCCAGGAGTGGAGCGCAGCTTGGCTCGGCCGACGGCCGTGCGCCTGCAGGAATCGCTCCGCCAGCCGTAGCGCCAGGACGCCGCTCAGGGCCTGGTCGGCGATCACCGAGGCCGGTCCCCGCAGCAGCACGTTCGGCGACCCGTCGACGCCGACCGGTTCGACGGGTCCTTCGCCGCTGCCGGGTGAGGCCGCGGAGGTTCCGGTGACAGGTCCGAGAGGCTGCGAGGGTGCGGGGAACTCGTACACCGCCCCCCTCGCGGTGCGCAGCCGGACGGTTGCCTCGCCGACCCGCAGCGTGCGGACATCCCCTTCGGCGACCGTCACGGTGCGGACCCGGCCAGGCGCACCATCGGCCGGCAACAGGTCCAGGACGCGGGGATGCGTGTCGGGCACCATCATCACGGGCGCCCCGGCGGTGGCCGGGCCGAGGTGGAGAAGACGGCCCTCGCGCGACACCGGCAAGGCCACGTCGGGCAGCAGGTCGGCCACCAGGGCGACGTCCGCACTGCTGATCCGCTCAGGTGCCCGGGGCTGCTCCAGCTTCAGTTCCGGCAGCCGTTGCCCGGCCGCGGTGACGAGCTGCCAGGCGGTGACGCTCTCCTTGGCGGCAGCGGGAAGCCGCTGCCAGGCGCCGGCCAGCCAGTCGCCGACGCCGTCGCGTCCCTCGTCGACCAAGGCACGCAGGGCCGGCCGAAGCGCCTCCTCCAGGGCCGTCGTCTGCTCCGAACCCGCGCAGACGACGATCCAGTTGACCCGCTCCTCCAGGAGGAGCGCCGGGGAGAGCGCGACGTGTGTCTCGGCTATCAGGCCGCCGACCGTGCGGATCGGGTCGTCGGGGCGGCTCTCCGCCAGCTTCCGGGCGAGCTCGTCGCGCAGTTCGGCCAGCACCTCGGGGCGCAGCGCCATCGCGGTGCGGGTGCGGGCCCCGGCCCAGGGACTGAACCACAGGTCGGCCTCGTCGCCCGCATCCAGGTACGGGAAGACCCGCAACCGCACCGCGCGGATCAGCTCGGGTTCGATCCGGGTCGCCACACTGAGCGCCACGGCCAGCTGCCGAGCTCCTCCGGTCAGTGCGGGAAGCTCGGGTCGCCGGCGGCGGACCGGGGTCGACGACGCCGGGTTCGGCTGCTCCGAGCGCCATCGGAGGACCGCTGCGGCCTGCGTGCCACCCACGTCACGAGCGGGCCCACCGGTTCTCCCGTCGGCCTGCACGGGCAGCAGACCGGGCAGGCCGGCCCCCGCCTGCGCGAAAGCACGGGCCTCGGCTTCGTCGCGGGGCGGCAGCATGGAGGCGAGGCAGGAACGGACGGCCTGCGACACCCGCGGGTCCAGTCCAGCGGCTTCCTGCACGGCCTCAGCAGCGAGCACGAACAGCTCCACACGGCGGCTGCGCGGCAGCGAGCCGTCACCCCGCTCCAGCAGGCCGCGCACCAGCGCCGCCGCTTCGCTCGGCCGGGCGAGCGCCACCGCGTTGCGCACGACGTCCCGCCACTCGGGGTTCAGTGCGTGACGCACCAGGAGATCGAAGTCCCGGTCAGCCAGCACCGCCTGAGCCGCGAGGTAGTCCCGGATGGCTCGATGCACGAAGCTGACACGCCCAGCGGCCGGCTCCCAGAGAGCCCCGGTGACGACCAGGAAGTGCCGGAAGACCTCCTCCCGGCCTTCCGCCGCGGTAGCGTCCCGCAGCATGGGCAGCGCCTTCGACCCCAGGGCGACCGCCGTAGCGACATCCATCTCGCTCTGCGCGTTGCGGACTTGCCAGTACGCCAGGCGCTGGAGGACGGCGGTCTGCTCCTGCCGGGAAAGGCGCGACGACTCGCTCGGCTCGCTCGTCCGTTCCGGGTCGCGGCGGGAGAGCAGTCCGGTCAGGACGGCGGTGTACAGCCCGGTGCGGGCTGCGGGCAACTGCCCGGAGCGGTTCAACTCACAGATCAGCGCGCACAGGAGCGGGCTGGTGGCGAGGTCGGCCAGGTCCCCGCGGACCCTGAGCGCCGCTATCAGCTCCTCGGCCTGGTCCGGAAGCCGGTCGTCGCCGGGATCGCCGATCCGCGCCGAGCGGTGCCAACGCCGGATGAAACCAGCGACGGCCTCCTCGTCCATCGGACCCAGGGACAGGTCGGTGAACCCGGCCGGGACCAGCGAGTCGGCGGGGACGGCGGCGGGGCGGCTGGTGACCAGCCACAGGGCCTCCGGGAGGGCGGCCACCAGCCGCTCGAGCCACACGCCGACCATGTCGCGGTCCTCGTCCGGGACTTCGTCGACCCCGTCGACCAGGATCAGGCCGCGCCTCTGGGCAAGCACCCGCTGCACCCAGCCCGTCGGCTGCGTGCCCGCCAGCGCGGAACCGGCAGCCGCGAGGAATTCCTCAGGGGCGGGAAGCTCACGATGCCGTGCGCGAAGCGCCCGCACGGGCAGCACGAAGGGAACGCGGTCCTGGAGGAATCCGGGACCGCGACCCTCTGCAGCCGCCGCGGCGGCTGCAGCCAGCCAGGTCACCGAGGCGCTCTTCCCGGCGCCGGCGGGTCCGCGCAGCAGAACCCGTGGACTGGTGGCGAGGACCTCCTCCAAGGCCATGGTGGCCGCGCCCGCCCCGCTCTGGTCACCGCGCACGACGACGGCCCGGCTGATGTAGCCGAGATCGAGCGGTGGCTCGGTGGGTCGCCCCGCATCCTGCCCGGCACCGACGAGCGTGATCCGCTGGTACCTCCGGATCGACTCGGCGAGGTAGCGCCGCTCGAAGGCTTCGTCCTCGTCCATGCCCGCACGCGTGCGGGTGGTCAGTGCCCGCAGCCGCTCCACCTCGGTCGCGAGCGTGCTGCACTTCGGCAGCACCCGTTGCAGCCACGGTGATTTCTGCACGACGGCATGGAGGAGATGGAGGCACAAGCCGTCAAGGATCCCGCGGTACACCACGAACAGCCGTCGAGGCATCCTGGCCAGGCCCGGGGCGCAGGCGCGGTGCAGCTGGTCGGCGGTGCTCCCCCAGCCGGCCACGGCCGCGTCAAAGGCGGTCCACTCGAAGGCCGGCAGTGACGCGAGCGCGTGGACCAGGCTGTCGGTGATCAGCCGGCGCTCCGCCCCGGAGAACGCCTCGGCCTCGCTTCGCAACCAGCCCCGGACCAGCGCCGCGCAGGCCGCCCTGACCCCCGGGCCCGGCCCCTGGTCGGCCGGTGTGTCGTACGAGACGAGGTCCGACAGTCGCACGGTGCTCCCGCGCCACTGCGGTGTCGTGCCGAAGAGCAGCCCGGCCAGGGCCTCGGCCGCGGTTGACGGGAAACGCGCTTCGACGTCTCGGAACCCCACGGTCGCCTCCCCCTCCCGCTCGGCACCGCCGCCGGCCGGCACCCGCCATGATAGGTGCGGAGCAGGTCGGGCAGGCGGGGCCGTTCGCCGTTCCAGCTCTTTGCCCAACGCCCTGGTCGTCCGCCAGAATCATCCCGTGGAAGCACCTGGGGGGTTCTCGCCGATAGCGCTGGTCTGGCGCCGTCAGAACGTCTGGTCACAGGCTGCCGTGGCGCAGAAGCGCTCGATAGGACGCAGCCGGAGCCTGGCTCTGGCGTTCGGCATCGCGACGGCCGTGCTGGGCACCCTGGCGTCCCAGCTGATGGACGTCTCGCAGCTGACCGGCCGCCTGCTCGCCGTCGCCGCCGCGCTCACGGGTGCCGCCGTCCCGCTGGCGGCCGGTCGCGGAGATGCCCAGGCCACCCAGGACTGGATCCGGCTCCGGGCGGTCTCCGAATCCCTCAAGTCGGAGGCCTACACCTACCTCGCCGGGGTCACGCCGTACCGCGATGCCGGGGCCGAGCTCAGACTGCGCGAGCGGCTGGCCGAACTGGAGCTGGACGCCGTCGACCTGGCACGGCACACCACTGGCCTCCAGCCCGTCGAGCGGGGACTCCCGCGGGTGCGGGACTTCGAGAGCTACCTGACCAACCGGGTCGACCAGCAGATCCAGGGCTACTACCGCCCGCAGGCGCTGCGCATGCACGACCGTCTCGTCCGGGTACGTCGGGCGGAGGTCGGGCTGAGCCTCCTCAGTGCGGGGCTCGGGAGCCTGGCAGCCGTCTCCGCGATCCAGCAGGTGAGCGGCTGGATCGCGGTGGTCGCCACGGCGTCGACCGCGGTCGCCGCCCACGCCGCCTCGGCCAAGTTCGCGTACCAGGAACTGGAGTACGCCCGGACGGCGAGTGAGCTGGCAGCCCTCCTGGTGCGCTGGGGGACACCGGAGACCCCCACCGAGGGTGCGGAGGACGACTTCGTCGCCAGGTGCGAGCAGATCATCTCGGTGCAGAACGACGCCTGGATGGTCAAATGGACCACGGCATAGGTGCCGGCCCGTTATGGCGCAGATCTTCATCAGCCACAGTTCCAAGGGGGATCCACTCGCCGGGCGGCTGCGGGATCGCCTCGTCGAAGGGCTCAGGGCGAGGAATCACGACGTCAGGGTCGACGTGGAGGCGCTCCGTCCGGGGCAGGACTGGTGTCCCGTCCTCTACACGTGGCTGGCCGAATGCGATGCGGCGATCATCCTCTTCAACGAAGCGGCCCTCGACTCGCACTGGGTGATGCGCGAGGTCAACATCCTGATGTGGCGACGCGCGCTCAACCCCTCGCTCCTGGTGGTCCCGGTCCTGGTCGGTGACGTGACGTCGAATGACCTGCGGGACAAGGGGTTCACGGACGTCCTGCCGGTGCAGGTCGCCCGACTGGCACCGGGCGCCTGCCAGGACGACGACCTGGGCCGGCTCGCCGACTCGGTCCTACGGGAGTTCGCGGACCTGCCGGACCTGCGCGCGGGCGAGGACCACATGCGCAGCTGGATCTCGAAGATCGCCACCTACCTGAAGCAGACCGCCGACCAGGGTGTCCTGACCGAAGTGGCGCGGGCGCTCGGTGTGCCGGAGGCCGACCTGGGAAACGTGAACGCCCTCGCGGGAGGTTGCACCTTCCTGGCCCACCAACTGCTCGGCACCTCGAACAGTGCCGGCCTCAGGCGGGCGATCAACGCGATCGCCCCGCACATCGATCCGGGCAAGCTCGGCCAGCTGGTCGCCCAGATCACGCCGACCTGGATCAACGCGGAGGCCGCCCGGCGGATCATCCCGCCCCCGGCGCAGTCCGAGCGGCGAGCCGTTCTCCTCAACGCCTGCGAACAGACGACCGCCGGACAGTACGTCGACCGTGCGATGTGCCTGCAGTTCCACCTCTACCACTTCGAAGCCGCAGGCGGCATACCCCTGGGCGAGGACACGGCAGCGGAGCTCCTCGATCAGTGCGTCGAATCCGTGCGCGGACTGATCAGATTCCCCCCGACCGCTCGGCCCGCACAGTTCAGGCCGCGGGCCGAAGAGCTGCACTGCCTCTCGATCGACGTCAGCGCGGTCCGCCCGGCAGTCGTCGCCGAGGTCCTCCAACGGTTGCACGACCTCTTTCCCT
Source organism: Kitasatospora sp. NBC_01250 (assembly GCF_036226465.1). Lineage (NCBI taxonomy): Bacteria > Bacillati > Actinomycetota > Actinomycetes > Kitasatosporales > Streptomycetaceae > Kitasatospora > Kitasatospora sp. NBC_01250. Next base: position 1,471,873 of record NZ_CP108476.1, read on the forward strand.
GGCTCCTGATCATCCTGCTGACCGGTGACTCCGTCCCGGACGCCGCGACCGTCGGTGAGTGGAAGGTCGACGACCTCGTCGTCCTCTCCCCGCTCCTCGCGGAAGAAGCCGAGTTCGGCGGCTACCAGCTGACCCAGGACCTCAAGAACCTGCTCAATCGACTGAACGGCCAATGGAGGTAAGTAAGTTGGACACCGATGGTGCTGCGGTGGGAACACCATCGCCATGGCCGGCCGACTCCCCCGACCGTCGGGACGGCCTGGTCTACGTCATGCCCGACGAGGTCGGGCTGGCCATCGACGTGGCCCTCGCCACCAAGCGCCCGCTGCTGCTCCGCGGCGAGCCCGGGTGCGGGAAGTCCTCCCTCGCCGCCTACGTCGCACGTATCCGCGGGTGGCGCTACTACGAGCACGTGGTCACCTCCCGTACCAAGGGGGGAGATCTGCTGTGGACCTACGACCACATCCGACGGCTGAGCGACGCCCAGGTACGGGAGAAGGGGACCGCCCTGACCGACGACGACTACGTGACCCCCGGGCCACTGTGGTGGGCGCTCGACCCCGCCTCGGCCGCCGTAGGCCCGAAGGCCGGGGCCAGGCGGACTGATCCCTGGCACGAGGTCAACGAGAACCGCTCGCCCAGCGGCGCCGTCGTGCTCATCGACGAGATCGACAAGGCCGACCCGGACATGCCCAACAGTCTTCTGGTGCCCTTGGGTTCGCGTCAGTTCACGGTGTCGGAGACCGGGCAGAAGGTCGGCAGGAAGACCGCGGGCGAGGGCTCGGCCCCTTCGTCGGGCTCCCCTCTGGTGATCATCACGACGAACGAGGAGCGTGAGTTGCCCCAGGCCTTCCTCCGCCGCTGTGTGGTCGCCTCCCTTCCCGAGCCGGATGTGGAGCGTCTGGTCGAGATCGCCGCCGCGCACTACCGCGGCGAGGGCACACCGTTCGGACCTGCCGACGAACGCCTGGCACTGGAGCTGGCCCAGGAGCTCGACCGGGCCCGGTCGGAGGCCCGCCGAACGGCGGTGCGCACACCGAGCACCGCCGAGTACCTGGACGCCCTGCGGGCCTGCACGGCACTGGGGATCGACACCGAGGACAGCCGCTGGTCGATGCTGAAGAGCCTGACCCTGATCAAGCCCCAGCAGCCGGAGCTGTGACCCGGTGGCCGGTGACATCTGGCTGGGCGACCTCGTCAGGGCGTTCGCATCAGCCGGCGCCGAGGACACTGCCGCGCAGCGGGCCGTGGCCGGACTGCTGGGGTTCTCGCAACGAGTGCCGGAAGCCGCGGAGCAGGAGGTCAAGGGAATCGGCAGCCCAGGTGGCCGACTCGCCGAGCCGTCCGCAGAGCGCACCAGGACGCCCGCTCCCGTCCGTGCGGCATCTCCGGCGCAGAGCGGCGGCACGGTCGCGTCCACGGCGCCATCTGCCCCGCTGCTGCTCACGCCCGTCGCGCAAGAGCCGGTCGTCCTGCCCGACTGGAGTGTTCCTTCCCTGCCGGCCGCTGCCCCTCGCGGTCCCGATGCCGCCGGCCCGCGCAATCTGCCGTTGCTGGCCCCACGCTCGACCTCCGCGGTCCTGCAGGCCGCGCTGTCGCGGGCGGCTTGGGAGGGCGAGCTGGACATCGCGAGGACGGTTCATCGGCTCGCCACCGGGCGACCCCTGGCACAGGTGCCCCGGCACGGGGTGCCCACCCTGCGGTTCGGCGTTCAGGTGCTGGTGGATCTCGGGCTCGGCATGGAACCGTTCCACCGCGACCAGCAGGAACTGATCGGTCAAGTGCGCAACACGGTCGGCCGTGAACGGACCGAGATCCGCTACTTCGAGCACTCCCCACTGCGCGGTGCCGGGGCCGGGGCGCGGCTCTCCTGGGAGGAGTACTCACCGCCGCCCCGTGGCACTCGCGTCCTCGTCCTCAGTGACCTGGGGCTGGGCGGACCCGCTCTGGACCGCCACCGCAGCACGCCCGGGGAGTGGCAGGCGCTGGCTGCGCGGCTGGCGCGCGCCGGGTGCACCGCCGTGGGGTTCATTCCCTATCCCCCCGGGCGGTGGCCACGCTGGGCGAGCGAGGTGATGGAACTCGTCCACTGGGACCGCCGCACGACGGTGGGCCGGGTCGGACGCCGACGCCGGCCGACCCGGCCACCCGGCGAGTGATCAGCACACCGCCAGGTAGCGCTGATCGGGTGCGTAGGAGAGCCAGTCCGAGCGGGGAAACCGCTGGTCGGCCAAGGAGCACAGGGAGTCCTTCCACGCTGCCGGGTCGACCACCGCGGTCAGGATCCCGCCCGGGCCCACGGCCACGGCGTACCTGCCGTCGGACGTCAGCCGCGCGGTCGACCCCGCGCCCACGCGTGCGATGACCGGGCCGACCACGGCCCGGTGCAGCAGGTCCAGCACCAGAACGCCACCGCCGTCCGCCGTGGCAGCCAGGGTGACGACCGCGACTCCGTCGACGCCGGACAGCTGAACCGCGCCGATCGGGGAACCCACGTCGAACGGGGTACCGGTGCTCTGGTGGGTCGCCGCGTTCCAGATCAACAGGGACTGCCCGGAATCCGAGGCGGCCGCCAGGGTCCGGCCGTCCGGGCTGAAGGCAACGGTCTGCGAGGCACCCTGGAACGACCAGAGGACCCTGCCGGTCGTGGTGTCCCACTGGCGCAGCGTGTGCTCGACATCCACGGTGACCAGCGAGCGGCCGTCGGGGCTCAGGGCCACAGCCTCGATGTGCCCGGAGCCCTCGGGGCCGAACTCCTGGACCACCCGTCCTGTGGACAGGTCCCAGGCGTAGACCGTCATCGCCTGGGACAGCCCGAGGTACAGGCGTCGGCCGTCGGGCGCGAAGGCCAGGCCGCTGGTCCATTCCTTCGCATCGGGTGGGCTCGGACTGTTCAGGAGCACGGTGCGCTTGCCGTCGGCCACCGAGAACAGTTCGACCACCGTTCGCACAGCCTCGCCCTGGCCGGTCGACACGCCGGTGCCGAGCGTCTCGCTCACCGCCAGACGGCTGCCGTCAGGACTGTAGACGACACCGTTTCCCGTACCGGTGAGCCCAATGGTCGTGCCGGCGGCGCCAGTACGGGTACTGAACAACCGCACGGTGCCACTGTCCACCGCCGCCACGGTCTTTCCGTCGGGGCTCACGGCGGAGTAGCGGACCGCGCTCAGGTCGCCGTCCGGGATCTGGGAGACGAGACGGCCGTCGGGGCCGCGGTCCCAGACGGCGACGGCCGCGGTCGCGGTGACGGTGGCCGCCGTGCGACCGTCGCGGGTGTAGGCGATCTGGTTGTCGTCCGCCTCCAGCCTGCCCCGGGAGGCGGACCAGACGCCGCTGCCCCGCTCGCCGCCCGTACTGAGCAGCATGCCGTAGGTCGGGGTGAGGTCCGCCAGAGTGGCGAGTTGTTCGTCGCTGCTGGAACCGGTGACAGAGAGGCCCTGCTGCGTCAGCTGGGCCGCGGTGACGTCGCCGAGCTTGCGGCGGCCCGGTAGGTCCCACACCTCGTACGTCAGCCGGGTACCGCCGGTCAGCAGCGCGCGGGTTCCGTCGTCGGACACCGCCTGCAGGCTCATTCCCTGTTCCGGGATCCACGGCTCGCCCCTGCCATCGGCGGGCAGGGCCGCTGCGGTGCTGTCGGCCAGGGCGATCAGCGGCTCGTCGTCGGCCTCCCAGCCCATCAGGGTGGGATTGCCCGTGATGCGGACGTCAAGGGAGGCAAGGCCGGACTGGGCGTCACGCAGCCACGTCCCACCGTCCTGCTGGCACCACATCTCCTTGCCCGAAGGGCTCAACGACAAGGTGGCGCAGGAGCTCTGGGACAGCTCGCGCCGATTAAGGACGTTCCAGATCTGCGCCACGGTGCCGAACGATCCGACCAGGGTCCGGCCATCGGGGCTCAGACCGCCGAACCAGGATCCGACCAGCCCGGCGCCCAGCAGGTCGAAGGAGCCTGCCACACGCATCGTCGTCGTGTCGGTCACCGTGATCCGCGCGCCGTCCAGCAGTGCCACCCACCGGCCGTCCGTGCTCAGCCCGTGCTCGCCCTGGACCGGGAGGACGCCGCGCAGGGTGGCGCGCAGCCGCCAGCCACGGGTGTCCCAGAGCTGTGTCGTACCGTCCGAGCTTTCCACGGCGAGGACCGAGCCGTTGACGCTGAAGACCAGCCTGGCCGCTCCGGCGCCTGGAGTGCCCGTGCCGGGCAGGACTTCCACCGCGTGGTTGAAGTGCATCAGCCGGTCGGCCATCGCGCTGCGCGCCTCAGCCGTGTCGGACTCCGTGTACGCGGCCGCGGCGAGCAGCGAGGAGGTGTCGAGGTGTCCGGCGGCCTCGTTCTGCGCAGCAGCCGCGAGCGTGCGGGAGAGGGTCTGGCGCTGGGCGGTCTGTGCCCCGGCCTGGACTGCGACCACCAGCGAGGCGAGGCCCGCGAGCGCGAGCAGGACCGCCGCCGCCCCGGTCCTGAACCGAATACCGCGCCGGCGCAGGGCGGCGCGACTAGCGTCGATGAACGCATGCTGCGCATCGGTCAGTGCGGCGCGGAACGAGGAGTCGCTCGGCACGTAGTCCCGCAACCACTGCGCCGAGCGGAGTTCGTCCGCACGGAGCAGGAAGCCTTCACTGCGTCCGCTCTGCTGCCAGTCATGGGCCTGCAGGCCCAGCCGGGTGTGGCCCGCCACCCAGCGGTGTTCCTGCGCGACAAAGGAGACGACACGGCGCACGTCATCCTCGAACCGGTCCGGTTCGGACATGTCCAGTCGCTGGAACTCGGTCAGCTCGTCCCAGCCCGCGTCGCGCAGCACGGCCGTGGTGCCGGAGGCCAGGTCCGCCTCGATGACCACCGGGAGGATGCGCTTGCGCAGTTCGATCGCCTGGCGGCATTCGTCCCAGCAGTACGGTGAGGCGAGGGAGCTACGGCTGACCAGGACGATCAGGGCATCCGACTCCCGAATGCCGTCGGCGATCGACTGGCGCCACTTCTCGGACGGTTTGATCGCCTGCCAGTCGACCCACACCTCGCGCACCTGGCCCTGGATGGCAGAAGTGAGCGCGCGAGCGAAGTCGGCGTCGTTGCGCGAGTAACTGAGAAAGACCTTCCCACCGTTGCTCTCCTCCTCGGCCGTGAACGGTTCGCGGGTCGCACGGCCGGCGGCCTGCTTCGCGCCGACTGCGACCAGCGCGACGACCAGCCCGGCGCCGGCCGGGAGCAACGGCCAGTACGGCTGCTCGACGGAGGGGCCGAACAGGCTTGTGTGGAGCTGCCCGTCGAGCCAGCCGTAGACCCCGGCAACCGAGCGCCAGCGCGGGCTGAACCGCTGCTCCCCGTAGGCGATCGGCAGGGTGCCACGGCGAACGGCCCAGGCGAACAGGCCGAAGCCCGCGGCGCTGGCGAGCGCACTGAGCACGATGAGCCGCTCCGGTGTGCTGGACCGTGGCGCCTCCTGCGCCCCGCCTCCGAGGTCTGCCCGGAGAGCGTGCGCGGCCAGACCGCCAAGGCACGACAGGACAACGGCGACGAGGTACGCCAACCGGTAGTGCGGGGAGAGCGGTTGGGCCAGGTGGATGGCGAGCGCCGTGGCTGAGACGGTCTGGACGGCCAGGAAGCAGCTTGCCGGGACGCGGAGTTGCTTCGGCGACCAGGAGAACCGGAGGTCTTTCGAAGCACGGTGGCGCAGCACGAACCCGAGGCTCACGAGCAGCGGACTGAAGGCCAGGCTCGGGACCACCAGCGCGGCAAGCGACAGGACCGGCCCGAAGAACGGGTAGCAGACCAGCCAGGACAGGCCACAGGCCGCCCACCATGCCGCGTGCCGGTTCCAACGGACACCGGCAGGCTGAGCCCACAGGTTGCCGACCGCCCGCACCGCAGCGGACACCCCCCGTGCCATGTGATTCTCCGATCGCAGTCGGAGGGAATCATAGGCGGGCGAGCGCTGGCCTGCCCGGTAGTCCTCAGCGGGATCGGTGCGCTCAACGGGCGCCGGGGTCGCTGGTCAGTCCGTCGGCCGCTCAGGCCGCCGGGCGGCGCCGGAGGTCGAGTGGGCCCAGGGAGCGGACCAGGCGGGCTCGGCGGTCGGGGAGGTCCAGGGCCAGGACCCGGATGAACCAGCCGTGGCGGGCGGTGAGCGGCACGGTGCGCGGGTCGGCCAGCAGGGCGCGCGAACCGATGGTCCAGGTCATCGTCGGCGCCCGGCAGCCGCCCTCGCGCAGGCGGGCCGCCTGGGAGAGCCGGTTGAACCAGTGCGGGACTGCATCGAAGACGAAGGTCGCGCCGGGCAGCCGGGCGGCGCAGCGCGCGACCAGCGCGTGCACCTCCTCCGGTGGCAGGTACATCAGCAGGCCCTGGGCGGTGATCAGCACGCGCTGGGCCGGGTCGACCTCGTCCAGCCAGCCCGGGTCGGTGGCGGAGGCGGCCAGCGACCGGTGCCGCGGGGCGGCCGGCAGCAGGCGCTCGCGCAATTCGACGGACTCGGGCAGGTCGACGCCCAGCCAGCGGGCCCGGCCGTTGTCGACCCGCCAGTACTGGGTGTCCAGTCCCTCGCCGAGGCAGACCACGGTGCCGCGCGGGTCCCGTCGCAGGAAGTCGGCCACCTCGCGGTCGAAGGCGGCGGTCCGCAGCGCCTGGAGCCGGGCGAGCGCGGGCACGACCCGGCCGAACCGGGCCTCGAAGGGGAAGTCGTGACGGTCGACCAGCTCCACGGCCTTCGGGTCGCGCAGCACGGTGTCGGGTCTGCGGGCCTCGGCGGCGCGGTGGTAGAGCGTGCACAGAGCCGTCTCGGGCACCGGGCGCAGCGCGGACCCGGCACGGCCTTCGGGGTCGGACGGGGCGGTCGACACCTTACACTCCTCGGATCGGCGGCCCACCCGGATCGGCGGCCGGCCCGGTCATTCTGACACCGGGTCAGCCGGCGCTCCTCCCCCGCCCCCGCCCCGCGGGCCGAGACCCCGGCCACCCAGTCCCGGCCCAGACCCCGGCCTCAGCCGATGCTGAACGCCCCGGCCGGCGGGGGCGGCGAGGGGTGCGCCTGCTCGTCCGACACGGCGGTGGCCGTGCCGATCAGCCGGCGCAGCTCGGGGCCGCTGGTCAGCCGGGCCGGGAACGGGTCGCCGGCCAGCCGCCTGGTCAGCGCCTCGACGGGCAGTGGCGCAGGCGAGCCGATCAGCAGCAGGTTGCCGTAGCGGCGGCCCCTCAGCACCGAGGGCTCGGCGACCAGGCAGCTGTGCTCGAAGACCCCGCGCACGGTGGCGGCCTGGGCCCTGGCGAAGTCGAGCGGGGCGCTGTCGGCGAGGTTGGCGACGTAGCAGCCGGTGGGACGCAGTACGGCCGCGGCGAGCTCGACGAACTCCGTGCTGGTGAGGTGCGCGGGGGTGCGCGAGCCCTGGAAGACGTCGGCGATCACCAGGTCCAGCGAGCGCGGCGCGGTGTGCGCCAGGACCTCGCGGGCGTCGGCGACGGTCACCTCGATGCCCGGATCGGTCCACGGCAGTACCTCGCGGACCAGCTCGACCAGCGGCCCGTCCGCCTCGGCCACCCGCTGGTGCGAACCGGGGCGGGTGGCGGCGAGGTAGCGCGGCAGGGTCAGCGCGCCGCCGCCCAGGTGCAGCACGGTAAGGGCCCGGCCCTCGGGTGCGAGGGTGTCGGCGAGGTGGCCCAGGCGGCGGGTGTACTCGAATTCGAGGTGGGTCGGCTCGGCGAGGTCGACGTAGGACTGCGGGGTGCCGTCCAGCGTGAGCAGCCAGGCGTCGGCGCTGTCGAGGTCGGGCATCAGCTTCGCCGTGCCGAAGGCGACCGCGCGCTGCACCGGCAGCGGCTCGCTCCCCCCGGCCGACGGATCGGCCGACGCCCCGGCCGAGGGATCAGCCGACGGATCAGCCGACGAGCCGCCCGCCGGGTCGCCCGGCACTGCGGTCACTGATACGCCTTCAGCCAGCGGTCCAGCTCGGCGAAGACCTCCGTGCGGACCTCGGGCGCGGAGAGCACGAGGTCGTGCATGCCGCCCTCGATCCGCACGATCGTCACCAGCGGCCCCAGGCGCGGGCCGAGGGCGGCGATGTCGTCGGCGCGCAGCACGGCGTCGCGCCGGTGCAGGTCGGGGTGCCACTTGCTGGTGGAGATGCTGCCGGTGGAGGCCATCAGCAGCACCGGGCAGTCGATGCGCAGGCCGCGCCGGACCTGGCGGTGGCCGTGCTGGATGGCCGCCAGCCAGCCGGCGTACATCGGGAAGCCCTCGGCGGGCTTGAGGGTCAGGTCGAAGTCCCAGCTGCCGCGGTGGTCGCGGTGCAGGCTGTGCACGTAGTGCGGGTTGAGCGGGGCGGGCAGCTTGCGGGTGGCGGCGAGCCGCCCGAGCGCGCCGACGGCCGGGGCGCCGAGCGTGCGGACCGCGGGGTTGGTGGGCATCGCGAGGAAGGGGCTGTTGAGGACGAGCCCGTCGACCAGCCCCCGCCCGGCCCGGCGGGAGGTCCACAGCGCGGCGATCAGACCACCGGTGGAGTGGCCGTTGACCAGCAGCTCGGTGTGGCCGTCCTGCTCGCGGATGATCCGGACGGCCGCGTCGAGTTCCTCGTCGTAGGCGGTCAGGTCGCGGATGAAGTTCGGCGACTGGTGCGGTCGCAGCGAGCGGCCGTACTTGCGCAGGTCCAGGGCGTAGAACGAGTAGCCGAGGGCGGCGTAGTGGTCGGCCAGATGGGTCTGGAAGAAGTAGTCCACGTAGCCGTGCAGGTAGAGCACCGCGCGGCGGGGGCCGCCGTCGGGCTGCGGGGTCAGGCGGCGGACCAGCGTGGCACCGACCGGCCCCTCGTCGTCGGGGCGAAGCTCCAGGTCGGCGGCTTCGTAGGGGGCGCCCAGGATGTCGGTTCGGAATTCCACAGCGCCGACTGTACTGGGTGCGCCGCCGCCCGGCCGGTCGCGGGGGCCGTGGCGGTGATCACCCGTCAGCCGTTCACCCGCCGACCGCTCACCCGTCGGCGACCGCCTCCTCGGCCGGGCTCCCGGCGGCCCCGCCCGGCCCGGCGCGCAGCACGTTGACGATGCCGAGGCCGGCGGCGCTCAGCGGCACCGCGAACAGCGCGCCGAGGATCCCGGCCACTCCGGCGCCGGCCACCACCGCGATCATGATCGTCGCCGGGTGCAGTTCCACCGTCCGGCTCTGGATGAGCGGTTGCAGGATGTTGCCCTCCACCATCTGCACCGCGAGCACCACCCCCAGCGTCCACAGCGCGCGGCTCGGGCCGCCGTCGGCCAGCGCGACCAGCACCGCCACCGTGCCGGAGAGGAAGGCTCCGATGAACGGGACGAAGGCGCCCAGGAAGACCAGCGCGCCCAGACCGGCCGCGCCGGGGACGCTGAGGATCAGCAGGCCGGTGGTGATGAAGGTGGCGTCGATCAGCGCGATCAGCGTGGTGCCGCGCATGAAGCCGGCCATCGCGGTGAAGGCCTTGAGGGCGCAGGCGATCACCGTCTCGGACCGGTCGCCGGGCAGCACCGAGCGCACCAGGTCGCCGCCGCGGTGGCCGTCGCGCAGGAAGAAGAAGACCAGGGCCAGCGTGAGCACGCCGCCGGTGATCACCTGGGTGGCGAGGCCGAGCCCGGACAGCACGCCGTCGGCGAGCGAGGAGACGAGCGAGCTGCCGGAGCCGGCGGACTGGGAGAGGGCGAACTTGATCCGGTCGCCGAGCGGGCCCAGGCGGTCGGCGATCTGCTCGCCGGCCTGCTGTAGCGCGTGGGCGATCTGCGGGGCGCTGTGCACCAGCGAGTTGGTGAGCACCGCCAGGACCCCGGAGACCCCCACGACCAGCACCGCGCAGGTCAGCCCGGCGGCCAGACCGCGGCTCAGCCCCCGTCGGACCAGCCAGGGCATCACGGGGTAGAGCAGCGCGGTGCCGAGCAGCGCGAGGAAGAGCGGGACGGTGGCGGCGCGCAGCGCCACGAGTGCGTAGACGATCACGGCGCCGACGGTGATGAAGAGGATCACCGCCACCGACCAGGCCGCCGCCAGTCGCACGGCGGGCGGCAGACGGTAGGCGGCGGGCGGCCGCTCCTGCGGTGATCGGCCCGCCATGCTGGTGCCTCCGCCCGTTGCCGACCCGCTCTCACTTTCCAGACATACCAGCACACATGATGACCATTCGCCCGAATTGGATCATCAGGGCGCGTCGAACCGCACCCGTGCCCGTGACACCTGCGGCTCCGCGAAGGCCAGCAGCCGGCGCGCCTCCTGCTCGGCCGCCGTCCGAGCGGCCCGGTCGAGCGGTGCGAACGGGCGCACCGCCACCGTCGCCTCCTCGGCCCGCGCCGTCGGTCGGACGAGCTCCCAGATCCCGGCCACGAACCCGTCCACCAGCAGGGTCCCCAGCACGATCCCGTTCTGCGTCATCACCCGCGGCCGGTGGGCCTCCGGCAGCACCCGGGTGCGGTCCGCGTGCGAGAGCAGCAGGTTGTCGAAGGGCGCCAGCAGCCGCACCGGGGCGGGCGTGCCGCCCGCGGGGCGCGGGGCCTCGGGCAGGTCGTGGAGCGGTCGGCCCGCCTCGTCGCGGAACTCCGCCAGCCGCGGGCGCAGCCGCCGGACCTCGGCCGAGAGGCGGGTCAGCCCGGACCACTTCTGCAGGTCCGCCACGCTCGCCGGGCCGAAGGCGGCCAGGTAGCGCAGCACCAGCTCCTCGCGCCGCGCCGCCAGGTCGGCGGGGTCGGCCGGCTCGGCGAGCGGACGGCCCAGCCACTGCTCGGCCGTGGTGTGCGCGGCGGCGCCGGAGTTGCGCCACAGGCCGCGCGGCGGGACCTGCACCAGCGCGAGCCGGGCCCGCAGCACCTGGGCGAGCGCGGCCGGATCGTGCTCGGGGTACTCGGGGCCGAGCAGGGCGCCCAGTTCCTGGAAGGTGCGCGGGCGCTCCTCGACCAGGCGCCGGCCCCGCTCGGTCAGCGCCGCCAGGTCCAGGCCGGCCAGCCTCCGGCCGAACGCACCGCGCAACCCCTGGTCCAGGACGCCCTGCAGCAGTGGCCGCAGCGTCAGGCAGTCCTCGGCGGTGACCAGGTGGATGGTGCCGCGCTGCAGGCCGAGCCGGACCACCGCACGCCGCTCCAGCAGCTCGCCGAGCTGCACCGGGGTGAAGTCGGCCAGCCGCGACCAGAGTCCGTAGAAGGGCGGGTCGACGGCCTGGGCCTGGAGCCCGACCAGGTGCCCGATCAGCTGCTGCGGCGTCATGGCGGCCGGTGCCAGCAGGTGCTGACGGGCCAGCAGCGCGCGGTTCAGCGCGCGCCGGTCGAGCACCTCGGGCATCAGTGGCCGCCCACCGGCCCCAGGACGGAGCGCAGCAGGCCGATCCGGTTGGAGGTCAGCGAGGCGACACCCGCCGCGCGCATCCGGCGCATGGTGCTGCGCCGGTCCACCGTCCAGGTGCTGACCGCCAGGCCCGCGTCGGCGGCCCGCTCGACCAGCGCCCGGTCCACCAGGCCGAAGGGCGGGTTGAGGTAGCGCGGGCGCAGGTCCGCCAGTAGCGCGGCCACCGGCACGCCGGGCTGCTTCCAGGTCAGCGCGAGCGGCACCTCGGGGGCCAGCTCGCGCACCGCGAACATGGCCGCGGCCGGTCCGCAGAAGAGCACCCGGTCCTCGGCGCCCGCCTCGCTGACGGCCCGCCAGGCGGCCGTGGCGGGTGCCGGTTCGTCCAGGTCGATCATCAGCCTGGCGTCGGGGTGGTCGGCCAGCAGCCCGAGCGCCTCGGCCAGCGCGGGGACCCGCTGGCCGTCCGCGAAGCGCTGCGCCGCCAACTTCTCGGCGGTGAGCGCGCGCACCGGGCGGTCCAGCCCCCACAGGCGCTTGAGGGTCGGGTCGTGCAGCAGCACCGGGACGCCGTCGCGGGTGAGCTGGACGTCCACCTCCACCGCGTCGGCGCCGGCGGCGAGCGCGGCGGCGACCGAGGGCAGGGTGTTCTCGCGGAACCGGTACGGGTCGCCGCGGTGGGCCACGGCCAGCGGACGGGGCGCGACGTCGACGGGTCCACCGGCGCCCGGCTGCCCGGCGCTCACCGGGCGATCCCGTTGATCCAGGCGGTGGCCCGCAGCACGAGCTCGCTGTAGGTCGGTTCGCCGGGCACGGCGACCTTGAGGGTCAGCCCGGGCGGGAAGCGGTGCACCTTGGTGTGCGCGAGGCCGGACCAGACCGCGTCCAGGAAGGCCGGCATGCTGTCGCGCGGGACGTCCTCGAAGGCCACGCCCTCCACGGTGACGGTGACCTCGTCGTGGTCGAAGAGGCGCACCGAGATCCCCGGCACGCCGCCGAACTCCAGCAGCGCCTCGTGCGGGACGTGGGCCAGGTCCTGGTGCGTCCAGTCGGTGCCGCGCGAAGCTCCGACCGGGGCGCCCGGGCGGTGGAGGCCGGCGAAGGTCTGGTCGTCGCCGATGTCGTGCGTGGCCGTCACCCGGCGGCCGTGGCGTTCGGCCACCGCGGTGGCGGCCACCACCGCGGCCTGGGTGGTGGGCAGGACGGCTCGGGACACGGCTCTCCTCCAGTGCGGACAGTGCGGACAGTGCGGACGGTGTCGACTCGCGGGATCAGCTGCCTTCGATCATCACATTGGTCGACTTGATGACTGCGGTCGCCCGGGCCCCGGGGGCCAGCGCCAGCTCCTCGGCCGACTCCCGGCTGATCAGCGACACCACCCGGAACGGCCCGGCCTGGATCTCCACCTGCGCGGCCACGTCACCGAGCACCACGTGGGTCACGATGCCGGGGAACCGGTTGCGCGCCGAGGAGAGCCGGCCCTCGGCCTCGGCCGCGCCGGGCTTGGCCAGTTCCCGCGCGAAGGCGGCGAGCCGCTCCCCGGCGATGATCCGGTGGCCGTGCTCGTCCCGCTCGGCGGGCAGCCTCCCGGCGTCGACCCAGCGGCGCATGGTGTCGGCACTGACGCCGAGCATGGCCGCGGCCTCGCCGATGCGGTACTGGTGGACCGGGCGGGCGGGCTGACCCATGGCACTCCCCGGGGTCTCGTGATGATCGACAGCGGTGTCCCATCCTGCCCCATCGACCCCGCCCCGACACACACCGGCGGCCCCCTGGTCCTCAATGAGGTAAGCCCACTATCCGCACTCGTCGCAGTCGCCCTGTCGTGGGCGTGAGGGTCCGGCGCTCCGAGCAGTGAATGCCGCCAACAATCTCCTTGCCGGGGCGGTAGCCGGCGTGCTCCAACAGCCAACCGGCGCCGGCCCGTAGCTGACAGTCGCTGTCAGTATGGACCTGGCAACCGGCTGAGCTGCCGTTCCCCGCGTTGGGCTTACCGAACAGCTAGGAGTTCCCCCTGCTCGACAGCGTCACGCAGGACGGTGGCGATCTCCTGAGGCAGGAGGTTGACGGTGTCGAGCGCCTCGGCAGTGAGGGGAATCTCTTCCAGGAGGTACTCGCCGCGGCCTTCCCGGCTGAACTCGGGGCCGGTGCGGTCCTCGAAGTTCCACCTCTCGATGGTGGCGAGGTAGAAGTCCTGGCGCTCGTTGTCGGCCTCGATGGTGTGGAGAAGGGAGACGATCCGGGCTTCGCCGGCGATCTCCTCTCGGACTTCGCGGAGCAGGGCGTCCTCGGGGCTGGCGTCGGTCGGGTCGACCTTGCCGCCGACGATGACCCAGTACGGGGCGATGCCGGGGCGGATGCGCTTGATCAGCAGCGTGGTGTTGTTCGGGGTGACGAGGACGGCTCGGACTCGCCTGAGCATGGTGGCCTGCTTCCTGCGCGGTGTGGCGGTGCTGGTCAGTGGAGGATCCATCCCCCGTCGACGTGCAACGACTGGCCGGTGACGAAGGACGCGCTGGGGCTTGCGAGGAACGTGACCGCTGCGGCGACGTCCTCGGGGCGGCCTCGGCGCGGGACGCACTGGCGACGGATCTGGTCCTCCGGTCGGGCACGGTGGTGGGCGGGCAGGTCGTTCTCCGCCTCGACCTGGATGGCCCCAGGCAGAACAGTGTTCACGCAGATCCCTGCCGGTCCAAGTTCCCTGGCCAGCGACCTGGTGAGGCCGAGCAGGCCGGCCTTGGCGGTGCTGTAGGCGGCCAGGCCCGGGCGTCCGGCGCGGGCGTTGACGCTGCCGATGTTGACGATGCGGCCCCACCGGCGTTCGGCCATGCCCGGGGTGACGGTGCGGCAAGTGCGGTAGTGGATGGTGAGGTTGGTCTCGATGGCGCGGTCCCAGTCGTCCTCGCCGAGCTGGCCCCACGGGATGCGGGGGTAGGCGCCGGCGTTGTTGACGAGGATCCCGATCGGGCCGAGTTCGGATTCGACCTGGCTGGTCAGCATGGCCACGGCGTTCGGGTCGGTGAGGTCGGCGCTGACCTCGATGCCTGTGCGGCCCTCGCGGCGGACGTCGTCGAGGACCGTGCGGGCCCGGTCGATCTGGGCGAGGTGGTTGATGGCGACGGTGGCTCCGGCTGCGGCCAGGGCACGGCTGATCGCGGCTCCGATGCCGGTGGCTCCGCCGGTGACCAGGGCCACGCGGCCCTGGAGCGGCCGTGCGGCGATGGGGAGTTCAAGCAGGGGCGTGGTCATCGTCGGTCCAATCGTCGGGGCTAGTGGCAGGCAGCGGATCGGTGCGGGTGAAGTCTTCGCAGACCGTCTCGGGGTGCTGGGCCTCGGCGAGCTTGGCCAGCAGCAGGAGCAGGTCGGAGCCGGTGAGCCGTGCGGGCGGGATGACGCCGAGGATCCGCAGGGTGAGGAAGTGCCGGATCTGGGCGAGGAAGCGGTCCGGGCTGAGGCCGGCCGCCAGGGCGAGGTCGGCTCGAACCCGTTGCAGCAGGCGGGTGATCGCCGCCTGGCGACCGGGGCCGACCGGCCAGGTGTACCGGATCTCCAGGCGGCGATGGCGCTCGTCGTGTTCGACGGGCTGGAGGTGCGGGGTGGCGACGGGCGGTAGGTGCAGCGGCAGGGTACGGGCGTAGACGTCGGGCTGGTAGGTGGGCACCAGCCAGCCGCCCATGCCCAGCAGGTACCAGAGCATGACGGCGATCTCCCCGGAGAGGGCGTTTCGCCCTGCGTACTCGAAGTCGAGCCAGCACAGCGGATCGGCGATGTTCGGCTCGGTCGGGTCGCCCTGGGTAAGGGCGGTGAGCCAGTGGCGGCCGGAGCGGAGGGCTTCCCGGGCATCTCGGATCGCGCCGGGGAGGTCGAGCCGCAGCGGGATGCCGTTGACCACAAAGGTGTGGCCGGTGAGGGTGCTCAGTGGCAGTGGGCCGCCGGTGCGCGGGCCGGGGAGAGACAGGCGGCCGGACAGGTACCAGGTGTCGATCCGGCCGCCGGGGCGGATGCGATCCAGGTAGAGGCCGGGCACGCAGGCTGCCAGCGGCGCGGGCCGGCCACTGGCGGCCACCGCGTCCAGCAGGCTGTCGCACACGGCGTCGACCAGGGCAGTGACCCGGGGCAAGGCGCCCGGGTGGCGGTCGGCGGTGGCGATGAGGTCGCCCATCAGCATGGTGCACCGGCCGCTGGCGAACACGTCCTCGTAGGAGACCAGGTGCTTGCCGGACAGCTGAACGTGGCCCAGCAGCTCGGGCACCGGCAGCGCGTGGGCGACGGCCTGCCAACCGCGGACCTCGGCGTCGGCGCTTGCGGGGTCGAGGACCTTTCGGAAGGCCGGCACCGGCTTCATCGGGGTGCTCACGTGCGGCTCGTGGGCAGGGCGAAGGTGGCCAGCCAGTGGCCGAGGACGGTGTTGGCCAGCTCCACCGCCGCGTCCCGGTTCTCACGCGCCTGGTGCCGCAGGTCGGTGTGCCCGCCGGAACGGCGGTCGAGGAGGACCGCGAGCGCGTCGTCGTCGGAGGCGCACTCGGTGCCCTCGAACCGGAGCATCACCTTGGCCAGCAGCGCGGTGATCTTGTACAGCGCCCGTAGGTCGGGGGCTCCTTTGAGGAGCTGGCGGCGGATCTCGATGGCGGCCTGCACGCCGGCCTCGACGCTCGCGGCCACGTCGGTGGCCGCGTCGGGGGCGGGCAGCGCGAGTCCTGGGCGGCACCACAGCGGGACGAGCGTGCCGGAGCCGATGAGGGCGAGGACGTGCAGCAGGCGGGAGGTGACCGCGCCGGTGCGGCACTCGTCCTGGGTCAGCACGGTGAGGCCGAGTTTGACGCCGCCGAGGTCAGCTTCCAACCGTGCGAGGACCTGTCGTAGGCACGGGATGCTGTCCTGGCCGGCGACCACGAACACGTCCAGGTCGGACCAGCCGTGCTGGTACTTGCCACGCGCTCCGCTGCCGGTGACCGCGAGGAGGTCGATCAGCGGCGGCTGCTGGACGGTGGTGACGTCCAGCAGCGCGGACAGGTAGGACTCCAGGTGGACGGGCAGGCCCAGGGCGTTGACCGGCGCGGTACTCGGTTCGCGCAGCGGCCAGCGGTGGGCGAGCGCGATGCCGTCCAGGCGCCGTTCCAGGTGCAACCGGCTGCCGTTGTTGTCGATCACCTCGTGTGCGAGCGCGGCGACCTCGGCGGCTCCGCGCCTGGCCTTGACGGTGTCGCGCTCCACCAGGTCCTCGGGCCCGGCGGTGCCGCGTTCGGCGCGGACGCCAGGGGTGGTGTCGAGGTAGACGATGGCCAACTGGCTGCCGAGCATCCGCTGCAGCTCGGCGGTCGCCTCCTGGTCGTGCAGGGACTCGATGGTCACCCGGTCGAGGAAGTGGTGGGCCGCGCAGAACCGGTCGAGGCCGTCGACCAGCAGCTCGGCGCGCACCACGGCCGGGATCTCGTAGGGGTCGGTGATGCCGGCGCGGTTGGCGGCGTCCTCGATCAGGTAGCCGATCTTGAGGCGCCCGTAGCCGTGGTGCAGCCGCAAGTACTCGCCCGCGGTGCTCTTGCCGCTCTCCGACATGCCGCCGAGCGCCACCACGCGCACCCCGGGCAGGGCGCGCGGCGGCACGAGGGGAGTGAACGGGTGCAGCCGTCGCCGGATCTCGTCCTGGACGGCCATCACCCGGTGCTCACCGATCACGATGGTCTCCGCCCACCTGTCCTCGCGCACCAGCCGGTAGATCTGCTGGTGCAGGTGGCGCTGGTAGTCCGCGTAGGTCGGGGTGACGCTCCGCTCGTGGGACAGGCTGCGGGCGGTGCCGATCACCGGGTCGTCGTCGTGCAGGAGCACGATGCCGTGCTCGATGGCTTCGGCTGCCAGCAGGTCAGCGGCGAAGGGCGCCAGCAGCTCGCGGGCCCGGTCGGCGGCCGGCTCGGTGCCGGTGTGCTCGCGCACCGCGATGGTGGCGGCGAGGGAGGCCTCCAGCATCGGGATCCCTCGGTCCATCAGGCGCACTGGACCAGCAGCCGACGTGCGGGAGCGCTCCAGATAGGAGCTGGCCAGCACGTCGGCGACCTCCTCGACGGGGCCTCGTTCGAACCACCAAGTGCCCATGCCCATAGCCTTGATGCCGCCCCAGCGCGGGTCGTAGTCGTCGAGCGGGCCGGCCATGCGGGCGGTCGGCCCGATGCGCCGGGCCAGAATGCCGATCTGCTTGGTCTTGCCGACGTTGTCGGGACCGCTGAAGGCGATCGTGGCGGGCGGGGTGGGGGCGTGCTCAGGGGAGATGGACACGAGATTCCTCCACGAGGATGCGCAGTACGTCTTGGAGTGATGGGGCGACCCGGCCGGGGATCGGTCTTCTCCGGTCGGGGCCTGGGGGAGCGAGGAGTCAGGCGGCGGGCGGCGTGTCCGGAGCCGACTCGGAGGTCGAGGCCTGGTCCATGGCAGGCGCGTCATCGTGCTGGATCAGGACCGGCAGGAGACCGAGCACAACGGCGTGGCCGAGCGCCCACAGCACAGTCAAGGCGGTACAGACCGGATCGCGGTGTTCGCCCCTGCGCCGGCCGCTCACACCCGCTCCATGGAGAGGTCGGCCCACACCGTCTTGCCACGGGCGTCCAGCTCGACGCCCCAGACGACGGCCAAGTGGTCCACCAAGGCCAACCCCCGGCCGGACTCGTCACCGATGTCAGGGGCGACCAGGACGGGCAGGGTGCGGGAGCCGTCCCGTACGGCGATGCGCACGACGCGGCCCACCCGGCTGGTCACCTGGGCGACGCTGACCTGCATCGTGGTCAAGCATCCGGTCTTCGCGGCGTTGGAGACCAGCTCGGTGAGAACCAGCTCAGCATCGTCGGCGAGGTGGATCAGGTCCGAGTCAGCGAACTTGTCGCACAGCAACCGGCGGGCCACGGAGGCGGACTGAAGCTGGTACGGCAGCGATGCTTCCGCAAGCCGTACTGGCGGTTCTGCTCTGGTCAACACGTTGGGGGTCACGGTCGCTCGCTCCTGGTCGCCAGGGCTGCCGGCCTCGGACAACGGGGGGTGTCCGGGCAGCAGCGGTCGGAGGCAGTCACCAGGCTGCCCCGAACCGGTGACGGCTCGCGACTCCGAGTGACTGACGCCAAGTCAACTGGCTTTCCTTCGCCCAAGACCCTGCTGCGAAGGCTCGGTTCTCTTTACCGTGTTTACCGCACCCTGGTGCCGAGGAAGGGACAGGTCATGGCGCAGCCCGTGACGAACCACCAGCTCGAAGCAGCCATCACCGACGCCGAGATGACGTTCGATGCCCTCGCCCGAGGCGTGGTCCGAGTGGCGGCCGAAGTCGGCGTGCACCTGCGGACGAACCCCTCGACCGTTCACAAGTGGCTGCGAGGGTCCGACCCGGAGGGCGACACCCCGGCCTTCATCTGCGAAGCCCTGTTCCGCAGAACGGGACGGCCCTACACCCCCGCCGAGCTCGGACTACGGTCGGTGGAACAATCCGACCCGGGCCTTGGGCTGTCCATCGGCCCCGATCCGGTGGGTGTCCTCGCGCGGGTGTGGAGAGCTGATTTGGACCGTCGCAAGTTCCTGGCCGCCTCGGCGTACTCGGTCGCCGCGATCCACCTGCCGCTGGAGTACGTCCGCGAGAGCGCCGAACGCACCGCAGCCGTCCGCAGCGGCTCGGTGGCCGGTGCCGCCGAAGTCGTCGCCGTCCGCGACATGATCAGCATGTTCACCGAGATCGACGAGCGCCACGGCGGCCAGCACGGACGCTCAGCCTTGATCCAGTACCTACGATCCGACGTCGCCGCACTGTGCCGGGGCAGCTTCCGCACGCACGAGGACCGGCAGCAGATGCTCTCGGCGGCGGCCGTCGGCGTGCACCTGGCCGGCTGGAAGGCGTACGACGCCGGAGAGCAGGGCCTCGCCCAGCGCTACTACCACCAGTCATACGCCCTCGCCGTCGAGTCCGGGATCGTGGGCCACGACGCCTTCGTGCTGCGGACCCTCGCCCAGCAGGGCATGAAGCTCCGTCATCCCTCCAAGACCTTCGCGCTGTCCGACACCGCGCTGACCTGGGCCGCCGGTCGGGTGGACGCTGGCACCGAAGCCCTCTTCACCATCACCCACGCCCATGGCCTGGCCGCCACCAACCAGCGACGCCCTGCCGTCCTGGCGGTCCAACGGGCCCGTGACCTGCTGGAGACCGCCGACCTGGACGACATGCCGTACTGGGCCCGCTCCTGGGGCCCGGCGCGCGCCACCGTGAACTCCCGCTCCGCGAAGGTCTTCGCCCGACTCGGCGACCGCAAGGGCGCCGCCGAGAACTACGCAGCAGCCGCAGCCACCAGGCCGGCCACCACGTACGCCCGCATCAAGGCCCTTGACTTGGTTGCCCAGGCCAAGATGGAACTGGCCGACGGCGGCATCGAGCAGGCGTGCGGTACCTGGAACAGGGCACTGGACAGCATGGAGGGCGTGCAGTCGGTCCGGACGCGTCGTGCGGTGCTGGAGATGCGCAAGAACTTGGCCCAATTCAAGAGCCGCGGCGTATCCGCAGCCCAGGAACTCGATGAGCGAGCCTCCATTTTCCTGGCCTGACCGCCCACGTCCTGCTGCGAAACGAGGAGCCACCAGGATTCGGAAGCATGGACAGCAAGTGCCAGGCTTCATCGGGTTCCCTGTACGCCTACCAGAGGGGGAGATGAATGGCCGACCGCGGCAGCATGGGGATTTCTGTACCAATACCTGTGTACCTTAGAGCAGTTGCTGGAGTTCACGGATGATCAGGACGTGTTGTGCGTCCGGGTCGAAGGACCGGCTGATACGACGACCGCGGTCGACGCAGTCGACTTTGAGGTGGTCGGCCACGATGGCTCGATCCGTTCGAACCACCACCTTCGAGCCGTCCAGCTCCCGATCTCGCTCGTCCACCTGGCACCCGTCGCTCAGGCCCTCAACGGACGCGGACCGCTGGCCGATGCGGCGGCAGCGGGGCTGGAGGTGTTCGCCTCCGCCCCGCTCCACGGCGGCGAGATCCCCGGCATGGTGACCCCGGAGCTGTCCGAGCTGATCAACCCCGGCTGGGCTCCTGCCGAAGTGGCCCTCGCCGTCGTGGCATCTGCCGCTGGGGTGAAGTGTGTGCTCCTGTCGACCAGAAACCCGGAACACTGGAAGCAGGCAGCCGAAGCCGTCGGCCGACCGCCGTTGTCTCGGGACGTACTCCGAAGGGTCGTTGATGTACTCGGAACCTGAGCCGAACACCGCCGAGCGGATGCGCGAAGCACACGCCACCGTCGCGACGATGCTCGGCGCGACCGCGAACGGCTCCCACGAGTCGTGGGGCTGGCGCGGACGGACCCTCAGCCGCCCGGTCACCACGGCGTCCGGCGAAGGCTGGCTCCGTCTGGTGTCCGCCCCGGCCGAGAAGGCCGGCGGCAAGCTCTGGGAGGGGCCGCAGGAGGCGGAGCGACTCATGCCTCCTGCGGTCCCCCGAGCACGGCTGAGGGGCCGGCACACCTGGACCGAGGACGAACACGGTTACTTGGCAGAGCTCTACGACAGGATCACCGTCCCTGCCATCACCACTCACGAGCCGACCCTACGGAAAGCGCCCGACCTGGACGACGCCTGGTGGAACGGACTCAGCACCGCCCTCGACGCCATCGCCGCCGTCCCCAGCAACCGGGTGGCAGTCCGTCAGGAGTACCTGGACCGTGCCATGCCGCAGTTCCTCGGCACCCCCGTCGACACCAAGGTGCCCGCCTGGACGACCGCCCACGGCGACCTGCACTGGGCCAACCTCACAGGCCCGACCCTCACGATCCTCGACTGGGAAGGCTGGGGTACCGCGCCCGCCGGGTACGACGCAGCACTGCTGCACTCCTACAGTCTCCTCGTACCGGACACCGCCACCGAAGTCCGGCAGCGGCTCGGCCACATCCTCGACACTCCGGTGGGGAGATTCGCCGAGCTCGTGGTCATCACCGAACTCCTGCAGACCGTCTCCCGAGGCGACAACCTGGATCTGAACGGACCGCTACGGGCTCGGCTCTCAGAGCTCACCTGATCAGACGATGCCGACAGCCAGAAGCCGAACCCGCCCGTGAGCCCGAATCCGACGTGGCGCTGCTCCCCGCCGTGAACGGGGAAGACCGAGGGGCCGGCCACGGCGGCTGGTGCCGCCCGGGCCGGCCCCTCGGGCCTGGATGCGCCCTCGTCAGCGCTGGCGCCCCGGCGAGGCATCGGTGCCGGCGCTGCGGCGGGGCCGGGCGGCCGAGCGGTGCCGTCCGGGCGTGCTGTGCCGGCGCCCCGCGTGGCCGGTGCGGTGGCCGGTGGGCCAGGCCGCGACCGGGTTGCCCGCCCAGCGGGTTCCGGCCGGCAGCGCCTCACCGCGCATCACCAGCGAGGAGGCCCCGACCGCCGCGCCCTCGCCGAGCGCGGAGCCGGGCAGCACGATGGAGTGCGGGCCCAGCGTCGCCCCGGTACCCAGGTGCACCTCGTCCAGGCGCATCACCCGGTCGTGGAAGAGGTGGGTCTGCAGCACGCAGCCGCGGTTGACGCTCGCCCCGTCCTCGACCCGGACCAGGTCGGTCTCCGGCAGCCAGTGCGTCTCGCACCAGACACCGCGCCCGATCCGCGCGCCCAGCGAGCGCAGCCAGACGTTGAGGAACGGGGTGCCGACCAGGGTCTGCCCCAGCCACGGCATCGCCAGCTCCTCCACGAAGGTGTCGTACAGCTCGTTGCGCCACACGAAGGAGGACCAGAGCGGGTGCTCCCCGCTGCGGAAGCGGCCCACCAGCAGCCACTTGGCCGCGGTGGTGACCAGGCAGGCGGCCACGCCCGCGCCGATCAGCACCGGGCCGACCAGGGCGGCACCCAGGACCAGGCCCTGACTGTCGACCAGTTCCTGCATCGCCACCACCGCCAGGTCGCCCAGCACCACGGCGCAGAGCACCGGCAGCACTCGGCACAGCTCCACGGCCGCGCGGGCCAGCATCAGGCGCCGGGGCGGGTCGTAGGTGCGGCTCAGGTCTCCGGTCTCGGCCACCCGGGGCAGCGACAGACCGGGCCGGCCCAGCCAGGACGAGCCCGGCTCGGCCCCGGGCGGGGTGTCCGACAGGACGCCGACCAGCGCGTCGTCCGGCAGCCTGCGGTCGGGACCGACGATGCCGGAGTTGCCGACGAAGGCCCGGCGGCCCACCTCCGCCGTGCCCAGGCGCAGCCAGCCGCCGCGCACCTCGAAGGGTGCGATCAGGGTGTCGTCGGCCAGGAAGGCGCCGTCGCCCACCCGCATCAGGCCGGGCAGCGCGAGCACCGTGGAGGCCTCCACCCGGCGTCCGATCCGGGCGCCGAGCAGCCGCAGCCACACGGGGGTGAACAGGCTGGCGTAGAGCGGGAAGAGCGCGCCGCGGGCGGTGGCCATCAGGCGGCTGACCACCCAGGTGCACCACGCGGCCCTGCCGTGCGCGGGGTGGAAGCCGGGCTTGATCGGGATGCTCAACACCCGTACCAGCAGCACCAGCAGGCCCGCGTAGCAGACCATCGAGGCCAGCGCCGCCAGCGGGGAGACGGCCAGCAGCTGGACCAGCACCGCACCCAGCGAGCGGTCCTGGTCGACCAGGTGGAAGACCACCAGCAGGGCGGGCGCGGCGGCGAGCACCGGCAGCAGGCTGAGCAGCGGCAGGGCCAGCGCGTAGGCCAGGTTCCAGCCGCGCGAGCGCCCGTGCGCCGGAGCCGGCCAGCCCTCGCCGGCCCGGGCCGCCCCGGCGCCGTCCAGCGGGCGGGCAGGCGAGCCGTGCCAGCGTTCACCGGCGGGCAGTTCACCGAACAGGCAGGCGCCGGGCGCCAGGTCCGCGCCCTCGCCGAGCCGGGCGCCGGGCATCAGCATCGAGCGGGTGCCGACCCGGGCGCCGGCGCCGACCTCCACCGTGCCCAGGTGCAGCACGTCGCCGTCCAGCCACCAGCCGGCCAGGTCCGCCTCGGGCTCCAGCGAGCAGCCGGTGCCGAACCGGCCCAGGCCGCTGACCGGGGGCATGGTGTGCAGGTCGGCCCCTTGGCCGACCCGGCAGCCCAGCGCGCGGGCGTAGTGCCGGGCCCAGGGGGTGCCGAGCAGCGAGGCCAGGTTGAAGACCGCCACCGCCCGCTCGGCGGCCCACAGCCGCAGGTGCACCGAGCCGCCGCGCGGGTAGCTGCCGGGCTTCAGGCCAGCAGTCAGCAGCCGGGCGGCCGCCGAACCGAGCAGCAGCCGGCCTGCGGCGCTGGAGAGCACCAGCCAGCCGGTGATGATCAGCCACCACGGGGCGTGCGGGGCCCACGACAGCTTCCCGGTCAGGTTGTCGAGCGCGGCCAGCGCCAGCACCCAGCGCAGGCCGCTGATCGTGTAGGCGACGGTGAGCACCAGCAACTGGACCAGACCGGCCCGGCGCGGGGTGGGGCGCACCGCACGGACCTGGGCGGGCTCGCTCGGGGCGGCCTGACGCGCGCTCTGCTCCGCCGCGGTGCCGCGCTCGCCGGTCAGCTCGTCCAGGCGGGCGGCCATGGCCAGCAGCGTCGGGTGGCCGTAGAGGTCGGCGACCGAGACGCCGGGGCAGCGCCCGCGCAGCATGGAGACCAGCTTGGCGGCGGCCAGGCTGGTGCCGCCGAGGGCGAAGAAGTCGCTCTCGGCGGTCACCGGCAGGCCCAGCAGCTCGCGCCAGCGCGCGGCCAGCTCGCCGGCCGTGCCGGTCAGCGCCGGGTCCTCGGCGCCGGGGTCCTCGGCCGCGCCGGCCAGCGGCCAGGGCAGCGCGTTGCGGTCCACCTTGCCGGAGGTGCGGGTGGGCAGGCCGGTCACCAGGGCCAGCACCGGGACCAGCGACTGCGGCAGCCGCTCCAGCAGCAGCGCGCGGGCGGCATCGGTGTCGAACGGCGCCTCGGGCCGCTCGGCCACCAGGTAGCCGACCAGCACCTCGCCGCCGGCAGCGGTCCTGCGCACGGCCGCGGCCGCGGCCCGTACGCCGGGCAGCGCCTGCAGCGCGGCGTCGATCTCGCCGAGTTCGACCCGGCGCCCGGCCAGCTTGACCTGCTCGTCGGCCCGGCCGACGAAGACCAGCCCCTCGGGCTCGGCCCGCACCAGGTCGCCGCTGCGGTAGACCCGCGAGCCGCGCAGCGCGGGGTGCGGGCGGAACTTCTCGGCGTCCTTGGCCGGATCCAGGTAGCGGGCGGTGCCGACGCCGCCGATCAGCAGCTCACCGGTCTCGTGCCAGGCCACCGGCCTGCCCTCGCTGTTGACGACGGCGATCTCCCAGCCGTCCAGCGGGGCGCCGATCCGCACCGGCCGACCGGGCAGCAGCCGGGCGGCCGTGGCGACGACCGTGGTCTCGGTGGGGCCGTAGGTGTTCCAGAACTCCCGTCCCGGCACGGCGATCCGCTCGACCAGCTCGGCCGGGCAGGCCTCGCCGCCCACGATGACCAGCCGGACCCCGTCGAGGCACTCGGCAGGCCACAGTGCGAGCAGGGTCGGCACGGTGGAGATCACGGTGATCCGGCGCTCGACCAGCCAGGGGCCCAGGTCGGTGCCGGCCTTGACCAGCGAACGGGGAGCGGGCACCAGGCAGGCGGCATGCCGCCAGGCCAGCCACATCTCCTCGCAGGAGGCGTCGAAGGCCACCGACAGCCCGGCCAGTACCCGGTCACCGGGGCGCAGGTTGTCCTCGCGCAGGAACATCCCGGCCTCGGCGTCCACGAAGGCCGCCGCCGAGCGGTGGCTGACCGCAACGCCCTTGGGGCGTCCGGTGGTGCCGGAGGTGAAGATGATCCAGGCGTCGTCCTCAGGGGTGGGCCGGGCCGGACGACCGCCGGGGGCCACCGTCGGGCCGGGCCGGACCGCACAGCCCGCGCCGATCACGGCGCAGACCGCGGCGTCGTTCCAGATCAGCTCGGCGCGCTCGTCGGGGTCGTCCGCGTCCACCGGGACGTAGGCCGCACCGACGCGCAGCACGGCGAGGATCGCGAGGTAGAGGTCCACGGTGCCCGACGGCACCCGGACGCCGACCCGGTCGCCGCGGCCGATGCCGGCCGCGGCCAGTCTCCGGGCCAGGTCGTCGACCGCCGCCAACAACGCTCCGTAGTCGAAGGTCCGGCCGTCGGCCTCCAGCGCCGGCGCCTGCGGGCAGGCACGGGCGGCGGCTTCCAGGATGTCCACCAGCGTGCGCACGGGTGGGGCGGGCGCCAGCGGCCACAGTGCCCCGGCGGTCTCGCCGGGTGCTTCCCCCCGAGGTGGGCGCAGGTGGGCGCCTCGGTCTTCTAGTGCTTCCATGTACCTTGCTCTCGCCGGATCACTTGCGGGTCAGGCACGGACGGGAGTCTCCGGCCGCGTGTCTGGGCACGCGGATCTGCGACGGGCGGCTGCGAAATGCCCCGCTCCTGCCCATTTGCCTGAACCCGCAACTGAGCGTAAGTGCTCACGGAGCGCGACCACGACGAATCGGGCATTTGCTCATCAAAACCTCATTGACTGCACAGCAGGCGTCCAGCCCCAGGTGAAGGCATGATCCACTGCTGTGAAGGCGGTCCGCTCCGGTGAAGAACCGTGCCCCGGCCGCGCGTGAAGGTGTGGGAGCTGTGGCCTTGCCCGACGGACCTGCCTGACGGACCTGCTCAACGGCCTTGCCCGACGGACCTGCTCAGTGGCCGCCGAACAGGTCGCGGCGGACCGCGTCCGAGGCGGTCAGCACCGCGCCGCTGAGCACCGCGCCACCCCCGGCCGCGCCGGCCCGGACCTCGGTGCGCACCGGCGAGAGCCGGGCCAGCCGGGCGGCCACCCGCTCGGCCAGCGCGCTGCCGCCGGCCCGGCCGACCTCGCCGCCCAGCACCACGCAGCCCGGGTCCAGCAGCACGGTGACCGCCGAGGCGCCGAGGGCGACCCGCTCGGCCAGCTCGTCCAGGAACGGCTCGCCCGCCGGACCGGCCGCGATCGCCGCCAGCACGGCCGCCTCCGCGGCCGGGGCGTCCTGGGTGCTCGGGCCCTGAAGCAGCCCGTGCGCCCGGGCCAGCTCGCAGACGGCCCGACCGCCGGCGAGGCTGTGGAAGCCGCCGTCGCAGCTGCTGGTGCCGGGCAGGCCCCCGGTGCCGGGCACCGGCAGGAAGCCGATCTCGCCGGCGCCGCCGGAGAAGCCGCGGCGCAGCCGCCCGTCCAGCACCACGGCGGCACCGGTGCCGTGGCCGAGCCAGAGCAGCACGAAGGTGTCGCGGTCGGTGGCGGCGCCGACCCGGTGCTCGGCGAGGCCGGCCAGGTTGACCTCGTTCTCCAGGATCACCTCCGCCCTCAGCCCGGCCCGCAGCGCGGTGACCAGCTCGCCGTGCCAGCTCTGCAGCCGCGAGGTGGTGCTGAGCTCGCCGGTGGTGGGGTCGACCAGGCCGGGCGCGCCGACCGCGACGGTGTGCAGCTCGCCTGCGCCGGCCCGCTCGGCACAGGCGAGCAGGGCGCGCAGCACCTGGTCGGCGAAGTCCGGCGGCGTCCCCTCGGGGCCCACCGGCAGCGCGGCCCGCGCCAGGCTGCGGCCGGTCAGGTCGGCGACGGTCATCGTGACCCCGACCGTGCGCACGTCGATGCCGGCCACGTGGGCCCGGTCGGCGCGCAGGGCGTAGACCCGGGCGTTGGGGCCGCGCCGCTGCTCGCCGCGCTCGCCGACCATGGCCACCAGGCCGCCCCGCTGCAGGCGTTCCAGCAGGTCGGCGATGGTGGGGCGGGAGAGCCCGGTCAGCTCTCGCAGATCGGTGGCGGTCAGCGGTCCGTGGCTGAGCAGCAGCTCCAGGGCCAGCCGGTCGTTGATCGCACGGGCGGTGCTGGGGGTGGCCGTGCGCGCGATGGTCATGGGCACGCATCCTTCCAGATCTATTCATCAGGGACCCTTCCTGATAATTTATCGGACCGCACGCCCACACTGCACGCCGCTCCACACCGCGCACCACACCATGCGTCGCACCGCGCCGCGCCGAACGGGGAGGACCCAGCCATGCCGTCATCCGATCGACCCCTGCGCCGGGCCAGGGTCAGCATCGCGCTGGTCTTCGCCGTGCACGGCGCGGTCACCGGCAGCTTCGCCACCCGGATCCCCGCCTTCCAGGACCGGCTGCACCTGAGCGCGGGCGAGCTGGGCCTGGCGCTGGTGATGCCCGCCGTCGGGGCCTCGCTGGCGATGCCGCTGGCCGGGCGGATCGCCCACCGGCTCGGCGCCCGCGCGGCGATCCGGCTGCTGCTGGCGCTGTGGTGCGCGGCCCTCGCACTGCCGGCGCTCGCCCCCGGCCTGCCCTGGCTCTGCCTGGCGCTGCTGGTCTACGGGGCCACCTCGGGCATGGCCGACGTGGCGATGAACGCCGAGGGGGTCGAGGTCGAACAGCGGCTGGGCAAGTCGATCATGTCCGGACTGCACGGGATGTGGAGCCTGGGCGGCCTGGTCGCCTCCGCCTTCGGCGCGCTGGCCGCCCGGTCCCACCTGGACGCGCGGATCCACCTGGCGCTCGCGGCGGCGGTGCTGCTGGTCCTGGGCCGGCTGGCCGGCGCGGGCCTGCTGGACGTGCGGCCCGGGGAGCAGGCCGAGGCGCCGCCGCGGTTCGCGCTGCCGCCGCGCTCGGCACTGGCGATCGGCCTGGTCGGCTTCTGCGCGGTCTTCGCCGAGGGGGCGGGCGGCGACTGGTCGGGCGTCTACCTGCGCGACCTGACCGGGGCCACGGCCGGCACCGCGGCGGTCTCCTACACCGCCTTCGCCTTCACCATGACCGCGGCCCGGCTGGCCGGCGACGCGGTGGTGCGCCGGCTCGGCCCGGTGCCCACCGTGCGGCTGGGCGGGGCGGTGGCGGCGACCGGCGGGGTGCTGGTGGTGGCCGCGGGCAGCCCCGCGGTGGCGATCCCGGGATTCGCACTGCTCGGCACAGGCATCGCCGTGGTGGTCCCGCTGGCCTTCGCGGCGGCCGGCCACGCCGGGCCCAACCCGAGCCGGGCGATCGCCGGCGTCGCCACCGTCACCTACACCTCGGGGCTGATCGCGCCCGCGATCGTGGGCACCATCGCCCAGGGCAGCTCGCTGCGGGTCTCCTTCGCTCTGGTGACGGCGCTGGCGGCGGCGCTGACCCTCACCGCGGGCACACTGCGGACGGCGCGGGCCGACGCACCCCGGTCGGCGGACCCTCTAAACTCCCCCGCATGAACCTGAGCCGTGCCGCGCGCGCACCCTGGGCCCGGCTCGCGCTGCTGGTGCTGATCCTCCTCGGGGCCGCCGCCTCGCTGCTGTGCTGGGATCCGCGACAGGTGGCCACCGCGGTGCCCGGTGTCTGGCGGGCGCCCGCGTTCGTGGCGCTCTTCGCCTTCGGCACCCTCGCCTTCCTGCCCAAGCCGGCCCTCAACGTGGCGGCCGGGGTGCTCTTCGGTGCCCGCTGGGGCGTGCCGCTGGCGGTGCTCGGCACCACGGCGGGCGCGGCGCTCGCCTTCGGCCTGGGGCGCGGCCTCGGTCAGCGGGCGCTGCGCCCGCTGCTGCGCGGGCGGGCGCTGCTGGCGCTGGACCGGGGCCTGACCGAGCACGGGTTCCGCAGCGTGCTGCTGCTGCGCCTGGTGCCCGGGGTCCCGTTCCAGGCGGTGAACCTGGGCGCGGCGCTCTCCGGAGTGCGGGTGCGCCCGTACCTGGCGGCCACCGCGCTGGGTGTGCTGCCCGGCACGGCGGCCTACGTGGTGGCCGGCGCCTCGGCCGGCTCGCCCACCTCGCCCGCCTTCCTCCTGTCGGGCGCGGTGATCGTGGCCTTGGGCGTGCTCAGCCTGGCCGGTGCCTGGCGGGCCAGGCACCGGGCCGCGTCGACCGGGTCCGGGCCCGCTCACATGCCGCCGGCCACTCGCAGGATCGCGCCCGAGGTGTAGGAGGCGTCCGGCGACAGCAGCCAGGCGACCGCGCCGGCGATCTCCTCGGGCCGACCGGCCCGGCGCAGCGGGACGCTGGGGGCGACCCGGGCCGGCCGGTCCGGCTCGCCGCTGAGCTCGTGGATCTCGGTCTCGATGGTGCCCGGCGAGACCGCGTTGACCCGGATACCGGCCGGTCCCAGCTCCTTGGCCAGCCCGATGGTCAGGGTGTCGGTGGCGGCCTTGGTGGCCGCGTAGTGGATGTACTCGCCGGGGCTGCCCAGGGTGGCGGCGCCCGAGGAGACGTTGACGATCGCCGCGCCGCGGCCGAAGTCGCGCGCGGCACGGCGGGCGCAGAGCAGGTAGCCGACCAGGTTGACGTCCACCACCCGGCGCAGGTCCTCGGTGCGCAGGTCGGCCAGCGGTCCGCGGGGGCTGGTCACCCCGGCGTTGTTGACCAGCCCGGTGGCCGGGCCGAGGCGCTCGGCGGCCAGGTCGAAGAAGCGCTCCACCTGGTCCTCCGCCGCGGTGTCCAGCTGGACGGCCAGCGCCGTGGCACCCGCCGCACGGGCCTGCCGGGCGACCTCCTCGGCGGCCTCGGCGTCGCGCCGGTAGCCGATCGCCAGGTCGTGGCCGTCGGCGGCCAGCCGCAGGCAGACCGCCGCACCGATCCCGCGACTGCC
Source organism: Kitasatospora sp. NBC_01250 (assembly GCF_036226465.1). NCBI lineage: Bacteria > Bacillati > Actinomycetota > Actinomycetes > Kitasatosporales > Streptomycetaceae > Kitasatospora > Kitasatospora sp. NBC_01250. Next base: position 1,501,653 of record NZ_CP108476.1, read on the forward strand.
GCCGGTCACCAGGGTGACGGGTCGTGACATGTGCCCCTCCGTAGCTCTCCTGCGGGCGCGGCGGCCCGGCATCCCTCGGTCGTCAGCCGTCGAACCGCTTCGTCTCGTCGTGATCGAAGGGAGCCTAGCGCTGTCAAATGTCTCGCCACCGACCCCGGGACTGGGCCAGGATGGCGCCCATGACCGACACCACGGAGCGGATCGAACCGCCGAACGCCGCGGACGAGACGACCATGCTCGCCGCCTGGCTCGACTTCCACCGCAAGACGCTGGCCCTCAAGACCTCGGGACTGACGGACGAGCAGCTGCGGCTGCGCTCGGTGACGCCGTCCTCGCTCTCGCTGCTGGGCCTGGTCCGGCACATGGCCGAGGTGGAGCACTACTGGTACCAGGTGATCCTGCACGACGGTGACCCGACCCCGCTCTACTGCACCGACGAGGACCGGGACCTCGACTTCAACGGGGTGGACCAGGCCGACCCGGCCGCCGACTTCGCCGCCTGGCGCCGGGAGGTCGAGCTCGCCGAGCAGGCCGTGGCCGGGTTGTCGCTGGACACCGTCGCCGCCGTCCGGCAGAAGGGCCGCGAGAAGGTGACGCTGCGCTGGATCCAGGTCCACATGATCGAGGAGTACGCCCGCCACAACGGCCACGCGGACCTGCTGCGCGAGGCGGTCGACGGTACCACCGGGGAATGAGAGCGCGTCACCGGCGCATGATCCTGCGTCAATTCCCCAGCATGACAAGGCCGCTCGGGTGATCCCGGGAACCGCCCGCAACCGCGGGAGGGGAGGGCTGCGTCCGCTCTCGATGAGGACGGCGCGTGCCACCGGCAGGCGCCACCACCCGAACGGCGTGCCAGGGCGGGCGCCGAGACGGTGATCAGTGCGATACTCGGACAGTTCCGGGCAGTGGATGACGCGTCAGTTGGCCGCAGTGACGCCCGGAACCAGACGGGGACAGGACAGGGAGGCGCGGCATGGGAGCACTTCGCGACGAGCACCACGGGTGGCTGATGCCCTCGGGGAGCTACCCCGCCGCGGTGTACGAGGAGGAGTCGTGGGCGACCGCCGACACGATTCCGGTGCTGCCGAATCCGACCAAGATCGTCTCGGTGAAGCCCACCGGCTTCGAGTCCGCCCGGGTGGTGGGCGAGCACATCCGCTCGGGCACCCCGGTGGTGATGGACGTGACCGAGATGGACGACGGCGAGGCCAAGCGGATGGTCGACTTCGCCTCGGGCCTGGTCTTCGGCACCCGCGGCGGCATCGAGCGGATCGCCCGCCGGGTGTTCCTGCTCACGCCGCCGCAGGTCGAGGTGATGGTGATCGACCGGCCGCTGGACGACAGCGGCTTCTACAACCAGAGCTGACCGCGGGCACCGGGCACTGACCCGGAGCAGCGCAGACCGGAGACGGCAGTAGCCGCCTCCGGTTTTTTGCTGCCCGCCGCCGGTCGGCCGATGCCGCAGTTCGGCGCCAAAAGTCTCAGCTGAGACATGCATGTCTCATCCGAGCTATCCTGGACTCATGGCAATCGATCGTGACGCGGTCCTCAAGGCAGCCGTCGGCGTGCTCTCCCGGCAGCCGACCGCACATCTGGACGAGATCGCCCGCGCCGCCGGGATCAGCCGGGCCTCGCTGCACCGGATCTTCCCCGGCCGCGAGGCGCTGATCCGCGAGGTCGGTCTGCTCGGTCTGCGCCGCTACAACAGCGCGCTGGACACCGCCGCCATCGAGACCGGCGACACCGCCGAGGCGCTGCGCCGGCTGATCGACCTGCTGGTGCCCGACGCCGCGCTCTGCGCCTTCCTGGCCGGTGAGAACCAGCTCTTCGACGACCCGGAGCTGTGCGCGCTCTGGGAGGAGCAGGACGCCCGGGTCCGCGCCTTCTTCCTGCGCGGCCAGCAGGAGGGGGCCTTCCGGATCGAGCTGCCGGCCGGCTGGCTCAGCGAAGCCTTCTTCGACCTGCTGGCCGGCGTGGGCTGGGCCGTCCAGGACGGCCGGCTCGCCCCCCGGGACAGCGCCTTCGCCCTGACCGAGCTCTTCCTCGGCGGGGCCCTGCGAAGGACAGGAACCTCATGACCAGCACGCTCGACACCGCGATGTCCACCACCTCCACCACCCTCGGAACCGCCGGCACCGGTGACCGCCGGCGCTGGTCGGGCCTGGCCGTCCTGGTCCTGGGCGTGCTGCTGGTCGTCGTCGACGCCACCGTGCTGGTGCTGGCGATCCCCTCGATCACCGAGACCCTGGCGCCCAGCTCCACCGCACTGCTGTGGATCGGCGACAGCTACTCCTTCGTGCTGGCGGGTCTGCTGGTCAGCATGGGCGCGCTCAGCGACCGGATCGGGCGCAAGCGGCTGCTGCTGATCGGCACCGCCGCCTTCGGCGCGGCCTCGCTGCTGGCCGCCTACGCGCCCGGCCCCGGCTGGCTGATCGCCGCCCGGGCGCTGCTGGGCGTGGCCGGGGCTACCATCATGCCCTCCACGCTGTCGCTGATCCGCGCGCTGTTCCCCGAGGCCCGCGAGCGGGCCAGGGCGATCGGCATCTGGGGCGCGGCCGCCACCGCCGGCGCCGCGGCCGGGCCGCTGGTCGGCGGGGTGCTGCTGGAGCACTTCTGGTGGGGCTCGGTCTTCCTGCTGAACCTGCCCGTCGTGGCGCTCCTGCTGGTGCTGGGGGGCTGGCTGCTGCCGGAGTCCAAGGACCCGCGACCGGGCCGGCTGGACCTGCTCAGCGTGCTCTGCTCGATGACCGGCCTGATCGCGCTGGTCTACGCGATCACCGAGGCCGCCGCCCACGGCGTGGCCCGGTGGCAGGTGCCGGTCGCGGCCGTGCTGGGCGTGCTCGGGCTCTGGCTCTTCGTGCGCCGGCAGCTGCGGCTGGCCGACCCGCTGCTGGACGTGCGGCTGTTCGCCGACCGCCGGTTCACCGCCGCCGTGCTGGGGGCGCTGATCGCGGTCTTCGGGCTGGCCGGCGTGGTCTTCTTCATGTCGCAGTACCTCCAGCTGGTACGGGGGCTCTCGCCGCTGACGGCCGGGCTGGCCGAGCTGCCCGCCTTCGCCGGTGCGGCTGCCGCCTCGATCCTGACCACCCGGCTGACCCGCTCGGCCGGGCCCAGGGCGGCGCTGGTCGGCGGCATGGCGCTGCTGGGACTGGCGCTGGGCGCCCTGGGGCTGCTGCGCCAGGACACCTCGTTCCTGCTGCTGGCCGTGATCTTCCTCGCGGTCGGCGCGGCCGAGGGCCTGGTGTACACGCTCTCCGCCGACCTGGTGCTGAGCGCTGCGCCGCCGGCCAGGTCCGGGGCGGCCTCCGCGGTCTCGGAGACCGCTTACGAGCTGGGCACGGCGCTGGGGATCGCGCTGTTCGGCTCGGTGCTCACCGCCGTCTACCGCGGCGGCGGCACCCCGCCCGGGGTGGATGCGGAGACGGCCGCCAGGGCCCACGAGTCGCTGGGCTCGGCGGTGGCGGCGGCCCAGCACCTGCCGGGCGAGGCCGGACAGGCGCTGGTGGGCATGGCGCAGGAGGCGTTCGTGCGGGGCATCGGCCTGGCGGCGGTGCTCGCCGCGGTGCTGGTGCTGCTGGGCGCCGGCCTGGCCTGGCGGCTGCTGCGCCGGGTCTGACGGGCCCCGGCCTGGCCGTGCCGCCCGGTGGCGAACCGGGCGGCACGGCCCGTCAGCTGCCGAGCGGCAGCTCCAGCTCCGCCCAGACCACCTTGCCGCTGCGGGTCGGCCGGCTGCCCCAGCGCTGGGCCAGCTCGTTGACCAGGTGCATACCGCGCCCGCCCTCGTCCTGCGAGCCCGAGGGGCGCAGCCGCGGGGCCTGGCGCCCGGAGTCGGCCACCTCCAGGGTGAGCATCCGGTCCCGGAACAGCCGCAGCCGCTGCGGCTCCTGGGCGTGCACCAGGGCGTTCGTGACCAGCTCGCTGACCAGCAGTTCGGCGGAGTCGGCGAGCGGGGCCAGGCCCCAGTCGGCGAGCGTGGAACGGGTGAAGCGGCGGGCCCGCGCGGGCATCGGGCCCTGGCCGGTGAGCTGCAGGGTGGCCATCCGGTCACTGGGCACCGGCAGCGCCCTGGCCATGATCATCGCCACGTCGTCCTCGCTGTCGCCGCGCACCAGTGCGGAGACCACCGCGTCGCAGTGCGCCTCCAGGGTGCGGCCCCGGGCGGCGAGGGTGGCGCACAGCTCGTTGATGCCCCGGTCGATGTCCTCGCCGCGGCGCTCCACCAGGCCGTCGGTGAAGAGGGTCAGCACGCTGCCCTCGGGCAGCGTGAACTCGACGTTCTCGAAGGAGACCCCGCCCACCCCCAGCGGCACCCCCGGCGGCACGTCCAGCACCCGGGCCACGCCGTCCGTGCCCATCACCACCGGGGGCAGGTGGCCGGCGCTGGCCACCGTGCAGCTGCGGTCCACCGGGTCGTAGACCGCGCAGACGCAGGTGGCGAACTGGCCCTCGCCGATGCCGGTGGCGGTCTCGTCCAGGCGGGCGAGCACCTGGGCCGGCGGCATGTCCAGGGTGGCCAGGGTGCGGGCCACCGTGCGCAGCTGACCCATCGTCGCCGCCGCCCTGATCCCATGGCCCATCACGTCGCCGACCACCAGCGCCACCCGGCCGCAGGAGAGCGGCACCACGTCGAACCAGTCGCCGCCGACCTCGCTGACCACGCTGCTGGGCAGGTAGCGGTAGGCGATCTCCAGGCCCAGGGTGCGGTGGATCTCCTGCGGCAGCAGGCTGCGCTGCAGGGTCAGCGCGGTGTCGCGCTCGCGGCGGTAGAGGCGGGCGTTGTCGATGCAGACGGCGGTGCGGGCCACCAGCTCCTCGGCCAGTGCCACGTCCGCCTCGCTGAACGACTCGGGGTTGCGGGTGCGGACGAACTCCGCGCCGCCGAGCACCATGCCGCGGGCCAGCAGTGGAACCAGCAGGTAGGAGTGGATGCCGGCCGCCAGGCCCGGCTCCACCCGTTCCTCGCGCGGGGCGATCCGGCGCAGCGCCGCCTCGTCCACCTCGGCCACCACCATCGGGCGGCCGCTGCGCAGGCTCTTGGTGTAGATCCGGCTGGAGTCGTAGGCGGTGGTCTCGCCGACCGCGTCGGCCACGTTGGTCAGCCCCGCCCCGTACGCCTCGCCGGAGGCCACCGCGCGCAGCAGCACCCCCTGGTCGGGGGCGAGCAGGCCGGGCTCCTCCCCCTGCAGGATCGGGTCGAGCAGGTCGACGGTGGCGAAGTCGGCGAACCTGGGGACCACCGCGGAGACCAGTTCCTCCGCGGTGCGCTGCATGTCCAGGGTGGTGCCGATCCGGGCGCTGGCCTCGGCGAGCAGGGTCAGCCGCTCCTGGGCGCGGGCGGCGCGGGCCTCGGCCTGGAAGCGCTCGGTCACGTCGATGAGCGAGGAGCTGACGCCGAGCACCCGGCCCGAGGCGTCGGCGAGCCGGAAGTAGGAGGCCGACCAGGCGTGGTCGTTGCCCGGCGCGCCGGGTGTGCGGCCGTGCGAGCGGGCGTCGATCACCGGCTCGCCGGTGGCGAGCACCTCGCGCATCACGCCCTCGATCTCGGTGGTGTTGATCCCGGGCAGCACCTCGTCGATCCGCTTGCTCAGGTGGGCCGCCACCGGCAGGCCGTTCATCGCGGCCAGCGCCGGGTTGATCCGCACGTAGCGCAGCTCGGTGTCGTAGACCGCCATGCCGATCGGCGACTGGGTGAAGAAGCCGTCCAGGACCGCGAGGTTGGCCTCCACCTGCTGGATGGCGCGCACGTCGGAGCCGGTGGCCAGGACCAGCGGGCGGCCGCCCGGTCCGGTGATGCCGTAGGTGCGGAAGTCCAGCTCGACCTCGTGGCCGTCCTTGTGCCGCACCGGGAAGATCCCCGACCAGCGGCGGCCGGCCAGGATGTTCTCGTACAGGTCCAGCACCTCGGGGCGGTGCTGGGAGGTGGTCAGCAGCGGGGCGGCGAAGTGCCCGACGATCTCCTCGGCCCGCCAGCCGAGCAGCCGCTCGGCGTCCTCGCTCCAGTGCAGGACCAGGCCGTCGGCGTCCAGCAGGGCGGTGGCCAGCGGAACCAGGCGGTGGCCGTCCAGGGCCGCCGGGACGATCCCGGACACGCCGGAGCCGCCGGGCTGCGCGCCCCCTTCGGGCGGGGGGCCGGTCTGAGGTGCGTGCACTGTTCCAGACTGCCCGCTGATCAGCGGGGCGGCGACCGGTGGTGGGCCTGGGCTTGGCGTTGCGTCAGGCGTCCGGCTGCGCGGCGGGCGACGCGCCGTCAGCCGGCCGCTGCCCGGGGACGGCCCGATCGAGCGCGGCCTGGTCCAGCGCCGCCTGCAGCATCCGGGTCCACTGGCGCACCACGCCGGTGCGCCGGGCGGTGTCGTCGGTGAGCAGGTTGGCCAGGCCCAGGCCGCGGGCCAGGTCGAGGGTGGCCTGGACCGACTCGCGCACGCCCTGCGCGCTCCCGTCCACCCCGAGCGAGTCCAGCGCGGCCCGGTGGGACTCGCGACCGACCCGGTTCTCCAGGGCGATGATCCGCTCGCGCAGCGGCTGCTCGGTCGCCGCGGCCACCCACAGGTGCAGGGCCGCACGGAAGAGCGGCCCGGTGTAGAGGCGGACCAGCAGGTCCACCACGGCCTCGGTCCTGGCCGGCCCCGGCGGCGGCAGCTCGCCGGTGCCGGCCCGGACGGCGGCCAGCCGCTCGGCGGTCACGTGTTCGACGGCGGCGGTGAAGAGGTCCTCGCGGGTCGGGAAGTGGTGCTGGGCGGCGCCGCGGGTCACCCCGGCGCGTTCGGCCACCACGGTGACGGTGCTGCCGTTCCAGCCGCGCTCGGCCAGACAGTCCACGGCCGCCTCCAGCAGTCGGCGGCGGGTGGCGCGGCTGCGGTCCTGCTGCGGGGTGCGGGCAGCGGTGGTCATGGCGGTGCGCTCCGGGCGGGGTGTGAGGGGGTCCTGGGTGGCCCCGGATGGGGGGACCAAGCGGGCCCCGGGGTGGGGTGGCGGGGTGGTCCCCGGGGAGGGCGGTCCCCGGCCCCGCATCCTCCCATCCTCCCAGACGGGCCCGGGGCCGAGGACTGATCCCAGGTCAGCGGCCGCGCAGCTCCCGGCGCAGGATCTTGCCGCTGGCGGACTTCGGCACCGCGTCCAGGAAGCCGACCGCGCGGACCTTCTTGTACGGCGCGACCCGGGCGGCGACGAACTCCATCACCTCGGGTCCGGTCAGCTCGCTGCCCGGGGCCCGCACCACGAACGCCTTCGGCCGCTCGGTGCCGTCCTCGTCGGTGACCCCGACCACGGCGGCGTCCGCTATCCCCGGGTGGGTCAGCAGCAGCGCCTCCAGCTCGGCGGGCGCCACCTGGTAGCCCTTGTACTTGATCAACTCCTTGACCCGGTCGACGATGAACAGGTAGCCGCGCTCGTCGACGTAGCCGACGTCGCCGGTGTGCAGCCAGCCCTCCGGGTCGATCATCGTGTCGGTGTCGGCGGGGCGGCCCAGGTAGCCCTTCATCACCTGCGGACCGCGGATCAGGATCTCGCCCTGCTCGCCGGCCCCGAGGTCCTCCCCGCCGCCGTCCAGCGAGCGCACCCGCAGCTCGGTGGCGGCCACCAGCTTGCCGACCGAGCCGGGGGCCGGATCGGGGTCGCTGAGCGGGACGAGGTGGGTGGCGGGCGAGAGCTCGGTCATCCCGTAGCCCTGCTGGACCGTGGCGAGGCCGAGCCGGTCGGCGCAGGCCGCCGCGAGGTCGGCGTCGAGCGGGGCCGCGGCGCTGCGCACGTAGCGGATCGAGGAGAGGTCGAACTCGTCGACCAGCGGGTGCTTGGCCAGCGCCAGCACGATCGGCGGGGCCACCACCAGCCCCTCGATGCGGTGGTCCTGGATGGTGCGCAGGAACTGGGCCAGGTCGAAGCGGGGCAGCACCACCACGGTGGCGCCGACCTGGAGCGGGCGGTGCAGAAGGATGACCAATCCGTAGATATGAAAGAAGGGCAGCACGGCGATCAGCCGCTCGCCGACCACGCCAGGCTCGACGGCGTCGATCTGGGCGAGGTTGGTGGCGATCGAGCGGTGGGTGAGCATCACGCCCTTGGGCAGGCCGGTGGTGCCGCTGGAGTAGGGCAGGGCGGCGAGGTCGGTGCCCGGATCGATGGCGACCTGCGGCTCGGGGGCGGTGGAGGCCCGCAGGTCGGCCAGGGTGCGGTAGCCGGCCGGGCCGCCCTGGTCGAGCAGGAAGATCTCGCGCACTCCCTTGCCGCCATCGGTCGCCGCCAGCGACACCGGCAGCAGCGCCGAGCAGGTGATGATCCAGCCGGCGCCGCTGTCGCGCAGCTGGCCGGCCAGCTCCTCGGGGGTGGCGAGGGAGGAGACCGTGGTGACGACGGCGCCCGCCCGGCCGGCCGCGTACACGGCGACGGGGTAGGCGATCGAGTTGGGGCTGTGCAGCGCCACCACGTCCCCCTTGGCCACCCCCGCCTCGGCCAGCCCGGCGGCCACCCGGCCGACGGCGGCGGCGAGTTCGGTGTAGCTCAGGGTCTCGCCGGTCACGCCGTCGACCAGGGCGGGGGCGTCGCCGTAGCGGGCGGCGCCGGCCAGCACCACGTCGTGGAGCGGCTGGTCGACGACGGGGACGTCGGGGTACTCGCTGCGGAACGCCATGGGGACTCCTGCGGATCGGCGACTCACGGCCGGGTGGAGGCCGTGCCGGAGGTGCTACCCGGGTGCCGGGGCGCGCACGCCCCGGCGTGACCACTCAGTAGGAGCGCGGCAGGCCGAGGGTGTGCTGGGCCACGTAGTTGAGGATCATCTCGCGGCTGACCGGGGCCACCCGGCCGACCCGGGTGGCGGCGAGCAGCGCGGCCAGGCCGTACTCCTGGGTCAGGCCGTTGCCGCCCAGCGTCTGCACGGCCTGGTCGACGGTGCGGGTGGCCGCCTCGCCGGAGGCGTACTTGGCCATGTTGGCGGCCTCCCCCGCCGCGGCGTCGTCGCCCGCGTCGTACAGGTGGGCGGCCTTGCGCATCATCAGCCGGGCCAGCTCGACCTCGATGGCGCACTGCGCCAGCGGGTGGGCCAGGCCCTGGTGGGCGCCGATCGGCGTGTCCCAGACGGTACGGCCCTTGGCGTACTCCACGGCGGTGTTCAGCGCCTGGCGGGCCACCCCGAGCGAGAAGGCGGCGGTCATGATCCGCTCGGGGTTGAGCCCGGCGAACAGCTGCTGCAGACCGGCGTTCTCCTCGCCCACCAGGGCATCGGCGGGCAGCCGGACGTCGTCCAGGAAGACCTGGAACTGGCGCTCGGGGGAGACGAGTTCCATCGGGATCGGCCGGTACTCGAAACCCGGGGTCCGGCGCGGCACGATGAACAGCGCGGGCTTGAGCTTGCCGGTGCGCGCGTCCTCGGTGCGGCCGACCACCAGCACCGCGTCCGAGCCGTCGATGCCGGAGATGAAGACCTTGCGGCCGTTCAGCACCCAGTCGCCGCCGTCGCGCTTGGCCACCGTGGAGAGCTTGTGCGAGTTGGAGCCCGCGTCCGGCTCGGTGATGGCGAAGGCCATCCGGCGGCTGCCGTCGGCCAGGCCCGGCAGCCAGGCGCGCTTCTGCTCCTCGGTGCCGAACCGGGCCAGGATGGTGCCGCAGATCGCCGGGGAGACCACTAGCATCAGCAGCGGGCAGCCGACCGTGCCCAACTCCTCCAGGACGATCGCCAGTTCGTAGACGCCGGCGCCGCCACCACCGTACTCCTCCGGCAGGTTGACCCCGAGGAAGCCCAACTTTCCTGCATCCGACCAGAGTTCGTCGGTGTGCTCACCGGCCCGCGCCTTGGCGAGGAAGTAGCCGGAACCGTAGCGGCGGCCCAGGTCGCCGACCGCGCGGCGCAGCGCGATCCGCTCGGGGGTCTCGATCAGCGGGCTCTCGGAAGTACTCGGTGCGGACATGCGGGGTCCTCCGGTCTACTGGATCACGGAACTGGCGGGCGCGGTGGGCCCGGTGGGGCCGTCGGAATCGGCGGGGTCGGCGCAGTCGGCGGGCCGGACGGGTTCGACGACGGCCAGCACCGCGCCGAGCTCGACCTGCTGCCCGGCCAGGGCGCGCAGTTCGGTCACCGTGCCGTCCACCGGCGCGGTGACCTGGTGTTCCATCTTCATCGCCTCCAGCCAGAGCAGCGGCTGGCCGGCCGCCACCCGCTCGCCGACCTCGGCGCCCAGCCGGATCACCGTGCCGGGCATCGGGGCGAGCAGCGCACCCGGAGTCGGTGCCACCACGGGTTCGGCGAAGCGCGGAAGGGCGGTGAGGGTGACGGAGGCCGCCGGCGTGTCGACCTCGATCACGTCGCCGTAGCGGGCGATCCCGAAGGTGCGGCGCACGCCGTCGACCTCCAGCACGACCTGCTCGGTGGTCGCGTCGAGCAGCCGCACGCCCGGGTGCTCCTCGGCCAGCAGGCCGTCCCTGGTCCGGCGGTAGCCGACCGTCAACTCCTGCCCGTCCGCGGCGCGATAGCGCCTGACCTGGGGCTGGGAGGGCAGATTGCGCCAGCCGGCGGGCAGCGGGCCGGGGTGGGCGGCGGCCTGGGCGAGCGCGGCGGCCAGGGCGGCCAGCGGCAGCTCGCGCTTGTCAGCGGCGGGCAGCAGGTCCGCCGCGTGCTCGGTGAGGAAGGCGGTGTGCAACTCCCCCGCCAGGAAGGCGGGATGGCGCAGCACGTGGACCAGCAGCGCACGGTTGGTGGTCAGGCCGTGGATCCGGGCCCGGAGCAGCGCGTCGGCCAGCCGGCGCGCGGCAGCGGCCCTGGTGGGCGCCCAGGCGATCACCTTGGCGAGCATCGCGTCGTACCGCACCCCGACCGCACTGCCGTTCACCACGCCGGAGTCGATCCGCAGGCCACTGTGCCGCTCGGTGCCGGCCACGGGGTGCTCGGCGGGGAACTCGATCCGGTGCAGGGTGCCGCTCTGCGGCTGCCAGCCGGCCGCCGGATCCTCGGCGTAGAGCCGGGCCTCGATCGCGTGGCCGCGCGCGGCGGGCGGCTCGGCGGGCAGCGCCTGCCCCTCCGCCACGGCCAGTTGCAGGGCCACCAGGTCCAGGCCGGTGACGCACTCGGTGACCGGATGCTCCACCTGGAGGCGGGTGTTCATCTCCAGGAAGAAGAACCGGCCGTCCGGGGCGAGCAGGAACTCGACCGTCCCGGCGCCGGTGTAGTCGATCGCGCGCGCGGCCGATTCGGCCGCCGCGGCCAACTCGGCGCGCAGCGCCGGTGGCAGGCCCGGCGCCGGGGTCTCCTCCAGCACCTTCTGGTGCCGGCGCTGCACCGAGCAGTCGCGCTCGCCCAGCGCCCAGACGGTGCCGTGCGCGTCGGCCAGCAACTGCACCTCGACGTGCCGGCCGCTGGGCAGGTACGGCTCCAGGAAGACCTCGCCGTCACCGAAGGCCGCCGCCGCCTCCACCGAGGCCGCGGCCAGCTCGCCTGCCAGGTCGGCCAGTCGGCGCACCACCCGCATGCCGCGACCGCCGCCGCCCGCCGCCGCCTTGACCAGCAGCGGCAGATCGGCCGCGGTGGCCGCCTCGGGCTCCACGGGTTCGAGGACCGGCACCCCGGCTGCGGCCATCAGGCGCTTGGCCGCGCTCTTGGAGCCCATCGCGGCCATCGCCTCGGGGCTCGGACCGACCCAGGCCAGCCCCGCCGCCAGCACCGCGCGGGCGAAGGCCGGATCCTCGGAGAGGAACCCGTACCCCGGGTGCACCGCGTCCGCGCCCGCCGCGAGGGCGGCCTGCACCAGCAGGTCGGCGCGCAGATAGGTGTCGGCGGGGGCGGCTCCGGGCAGCCGGACGGCGCTGTCCGCCTCCAGGACGTGCGGCGCCCCCTCGTCCGGGTCCGCGTACACCGCCACGGTGGTGATGCCGAGTTCGCGGCAGCTGCGGAAGATCCGGCGGGCGATCTCGCCGCGGTTGGCGACGAGCAGGCTGGTGATCATCTGACGGTCCTTCACTTCTTCGCGCACGCCCTGCACATCCCTCACGCCGTCACACCCTCACATCCGGAAGACGCCATAGCCGCGCGCCCCCTCGACCGGTGCGCTGTGGATCGCGGACAGGCACAGCCCGAGCACCGTGCGGGTGTCGCGCGGGTCGATCACCCCGTCGTCGTAGAGCCGTCCGGAGAGGAAGGCCGGCAGCGACTCCGCCTCGATCTGCTGCTCGACCATGGCGCGGATCGCGGCGTCCGCGTCCTCGTCGTAGGGCTGGCCCTTGGCGGCGGCCGACTGGCGGGCCACGATCGAGAGCACGCCCGCCAGTTGGGCCGGTCCCATCACCGCGGACTTGGCGCTGGGCCAGGCGAACAGGAAGCGCGGGTCGTAGGCCCGCCCGCACATGCCGTAGTGGCCGGCCCCGTAGGAGGCGCCGAGCAGCACGGACAGGTGCGGGACGGTGCTGTTGGACACCGCGTTGATCATCATCGCGCCGTGCTTGATGATGCCGCCCTGCTCGTACTCCTTGCCGACCATGTAGCCGGTGGTGTTGTGCAGGAAGAGCAGCGGGATGTCCCGCTGGTTGGCCAACTGGATGAACTGGGCGGCCTTCTGGGACTCCGCGCTGAACAGCACGCCCTGCGCGTTGGCCAGGATGCCCACCGGGTAGCCGAACAGCGTGGCCCAGCCGGTGGCCAGGCTCGACCCGTAGAGCGGCTTGAACTCGTCGAAGTCGGAGCCGTCGACGATCCGGGCGATCACCTCGCGCGGGTCGAAGGGGACCTTGAGGTCGCTCGGCACGATGCCGAGCAGCTCCTCCTCGTCGTAGACCGGCGGCCGGGCGGCCGGATCGAGCGCCGGTCCGGCCTTGCGCCAGTGCAGCCGGTGCACGATCCGGCGGGCCAGCCGCAGCGCGTCGGGCTCGTCCACGGCGAACTGGTCGGCCAGACCCGAGACCCGGGCGTGCATCTCGGCGCCGCCGAGCGACTCGTCGTCGGCCTCCTCGCCGGTGGCCATCTTGACCAGCGGCGGACCGCCGAGGAAGACCTTGGCCCGCCCCTTGACCAGCACGGTGTGGTCGGACATGCCCGGCACGTAGGCACCACCGGCGGTGGAGTTGCCGAAGACCACCGCGACGGTGGGGATCCCGGCGGCGGAGAGCCGGGTGAGGTCGCGGAAGAGCGCGCCGCCCGGGATGAAGATCTCCTTCTGGCTGGGCAGGTCGGCGCCGCCCGACTCGACCAGGTTGATCAGCGGCAGGCGGTTGCGCAGCGCGATCTCGTTGGCCCGCAGCGCCTTGCGCAGGGTCCACGGATTGCTCGCCCCGCCGCGCACCGTCGGGTCGTTGGCGGTGATCACGCACTCGGTGCCCTCGACCGTGCCGATGCCGGTGACCAGCCCGGCACCGACCGGGTAGTCGCTGCCCCAGGCGGCCAGCGGCGAGAGCTCCAGGAACGGCGAGTCCGGGTCGAGCAGCAGCTCGATCCGCTCACGGGCGAGCAGCTTGCCACGCGCGCGGTGGCGTTCGACGTACTTGGGACCGCCGCCGGCCAGCGCCTTGGCGTGTTCGGCGTCGAGCCCGGCGAGTTTGGCGAGCATCGCCTCGCGGTGGGCGAGGTGGTCCGCCGACCCCGGGTCGAGCCGGGTGGCGAGCACGGTCACAGCAGGACCTCCGGAATGTCGAGGGTGCGGGAGCGCAGCCACTCCCCCAGCGCCTTGGCCTGCGGGTCGAACCGCTCCTGGGCGCCCACGCCCCGGCCGAGCAGGCCGGTGACGACGAAGTTGACGGCACGCAGGTTGGGCAGCAGGTGGCGGGTGACCGTCAGCTCGGCGGTCTCGGGCAGCAGCTCCTTGAGCCGATGGACCGTCAGTTCGTGGGCGAGCCAGCGCCAGGCCTGCTCGGTGCGGACCCAGACGCCGAGATTGGCGTCGCCGCCCTTGTCGCCGCTGCGGGCCCCGGCGACCAGGCCCAGCGGGACGCGGCGGGTGGGGCCCGCCGGGAGCGGGTCGGGGAGGTCGGGCTCGCCGGCGGGCCGGGCCGGCACGGGGGCGGTGACCACGGCCGGCGGGATCGCGCGGCGGGTGCCGTCGGGCAGCACGGCCCAGTGCTCCACCAGCGTGGCGTCCAGGTGCACGGCCTCGAAGACCCCGTACGGCGCCCCCGGCCCCGGCGGCGCCGTCAGGTGGAAGCCCGGGTAGCCGGCCAGGCCGAGTTCGACGGCCGCCGCGCCGACCGCGCGCCCGACCCTGGCCTGGTCCCGGTCCCGCACCGTGAGCTGGAGCAGCGCACTGGCCTGCTGCTCGGTCGCGGCGTCGGGCCGGTCGGTGCGGGCCAGAGTCCAGCGCAGCTCGGCCGGGCGGCTCCCCGCCTCGTCGAGCGCCTGCTCCAGCTGGGCGCGGACCAGGGCCGCCTTGGCCTCGATGTCGAGCCCGGTGAGGATGAAGACCACCTCGTTGCGCCAGCCGCCGAGCCGGTTCAGGCCGACCTTGAGGGTGGGCGGCGGTGCTTCGCCGCGCACTGCGCTGATCCGCACCCGGTCCGGGCCCTGCTGCTCCAGGCGCACGGTGTCCAGCCGGGCCGTCACGTCCGGGCCGAGGTAGCGGGCTCCGGCGGTCTCGTAGAGGAGCTGCGCGGTGACCGTGCCGAGGGTGACCGCGCCGCCGGTGCCCGGGTGCTTGGTGATCACGCTGCTGCCGTCGGCGTGCAGCTCGGCGAGCGGGAAGCCCGGGCGGGTGACGTCGTGTTCGGTGAAGAAGGCGTAGTTCCCGCCGGTCGCCTGCGCGCCGCACTCCAGCACATGGCCCGCCACCACCGCACCGGCCAGCGCGTCCAGATCGGCCGGCCCCCAGCCGAAGTGCGCCGCGGCCGGGCCGGCCACCAGGGCGGCGTCCGTCACCCGGCCGGTGACGACCAGGTCGGCGCCCTCGCGCAGGCACTCGGCGATCCCGAAGGCGCCCAGGTAGGCGTTGGCCGCGAGCAGGCCGGCGGGCGTGGTGAACTCGCCCGCCCGGGACAGCAGATCGTCCCCGGCGACCTGGCCGACGCGCAGCGCGATGCCCTGCCGAGCGGCCAGTTCGGCGATGTTCTCGGCCAGTTGGGCCGGGTTCAGGCCGCCCGCGTTGACCACGATCCGCACCCCGCGGTCCACCGCCAGGCCCAGGCACTCCTCCAACTGGCGCAGGAACACCTTGGCGTAGCCGAGCTTCGGGTCCTTCAGCCGGTCGCGGGCCAGGATCAGCATGGTCAGCTCGGCCAGGTAGTCGCCGGTGAGGACGTCCAGCGGCCCGCCGGTGAGCATCTCGCGCACGGCGGAGAAGCGGTCGCCGTAGAAGCCGGAGGCGTTGCCGACGCGCAGCGGCGGGGGCGGGGTGGCGGGGGCGGTGGAGTCCGGTCCGGGGTGCGGCATGCGGGCGCCTTCTCGGTCGCGCGGGCGGGCGGTTGCGGGTGGCTCGGAGTTGATGGTGGGTCAGTGCGGAGAAAAAAGCAATCGTGCGTGCTTGTTTTTCTCCCGGCGGGCACGGCCGGGCTCTACGATCACCCCATGGTGACCGTACTCGTGAACGGTCTTCCCGGCGCCGGGAAGACCACGTTGGCCCGGGCTCTGGCACGGGAGTTGGGGCTGCCGCTGTTCAGCAAGGACGCGGTCAAGGAGAGTCTGGCCGACGCCCTCGGGGTGGCGCCCGCGCCCGGCGTCACCGCGCGGGAGTGGAGCAATGCGCTGGGCCGGGCCGCGGCGGAGACGCTGTGGACGCTGCTGGGGCAGGCGCCCGAGGGGGCCGTCCTGGAGAGCCCGTGGCTGAGCAGTCTGCGCGGGTTCGCGGTCGCCGGGCTCGCCCGCGCAGGGGTGGACGAGGTCCAGGAGGTCTGGTGCGACGCCCCGTTGGCGGTCGCGCGGCAGCGCTTCGCGGAGCGGGCGGCGAGCAGGCATCCGGTGCACCTGGACGGCGACGGGCCGGCCTCCGAGGAGCGGTGGGCGCTGTGGAGCCGGACGGCCGAGCCGCTGGGCCTCGGTCCGGTGCACCGCGTCGACACGACCCGGCCGGTGGACGTGCCGCTGCTCGCCCGGCGGATCAGGGCGAGCAGCGAGGGGCGCCTGGAACACGCCTCGTGAGCAGTGAACGGGACGGGCCGGGAGCGGTCGGTCAGCCGCGGGCTTCGAGGCGCGCGATCCGCTCGGCCAGTGGCCGCAGCTCGGCCTGGAGCTCGGCCCGCACGGTCTCCGTCACCGCCCGCAGCTGGTCGGCGGAGGGCTGCGGCTGGGGCTGCGTGGCCCGCAGGTGCACGTAGCCGGCCAGCGCCGCCACCACGGCGCGGCGGGTGAGCCGCTGCTCGGCGCCCAGCTCGCGCAGCAGGCCGCCGCCCGCACCGTCCGGCTCCGCGACCAGGCCCAGCAGCAGGTGCTCGCAGCCGATGTAGTTGTGGCCGAGCGCCAGCGCCTCGTTGACCGTCAACTCCAGGGCCGCCGCCGCGGCGGCACTGAACCGCAGCGCGGACTCGGCCGCTTCGCCGGCTGCGGCGCCCTCCTCGCCGGGCTCGCCGCCCTGGTCGGTGCGGGCGAGGGTCTCGGTGAGCTGGGCGACGTTGATCTCCAGCGCACCGAGCACGTGGAGCGCGAGGTTGCCGCCCTCCGCGAGCACTCCGGCGAGCAGGTGCCCTGTCCCGACCACGGGTCCGTCCTCGGCGCGGGCCCGTTCGAGGGCGAGCTTGAGCGCGGTGCGGGCCCGGGCCTGGAGGGCCTGGCGGACCTGGACACGACCGCCCGGTTCACCCGGTCCTGGCCGGCCGACTCGCGGGGCGAGTGCGGGCAGGGATAACCCCTTGATACCCCCATCGGGGTCAGGTGGCAATAACCCCATCGCCGGACCCGGGTTCGCCTTATGCGGGCTTCGAGGACGCTGGGAGATCCATGTGCGCGATGGCGCAACCATCGGGCGACGAGAGCGGACGAACAGGGACATAGCGCCCGGTTGTCCGCGCACGCGGCCACCCCGCGACCGCAGTGGGTGAGAGGAAGCTCCCAGCAAGGCCCAGGGTTCCTAAACCACGGTGCTGTTGAGTCGTTACTGCCGTTGGCGTCAAGCCCCCGCTGCGCCAACGGCACCCCTTCGCTTTTCCCGCACCGAATCAGGAGGCACCGGCCTTGTCCCGGACCACCATCCGCACCGTCGGCGCCGCCGCTCTGCTCGCCGCCGGACTGCTGCTGACCGGCTGCTCCTCGTCGTCGACCACGGCCTCGACCTCCTCGGCCGCCTCGGCCAAGCCGTCCGCCTCGGCCTCCGCCGACGGCAAGGGCTCGCAGGCGATGGCCGCGTACGCGTCCTGCCTGCAGCAGCACGGTGTCACCATGCCCACCGGGCGGCCCAGCGGTCACCCGAGCGGGCGTCCCAGCGGCGCCCCGGGCGGCGGTGGCGGCGGTGGCGGCTTCTACGGTGGCGGCGCTTCGGCCGACCCGACCCGCCAGGCCGCGATGCAGGCCTGCGCCTCGCTGCGCCCGCAGGGCGGCCAGGGGCGCGGCGGCGCCGGCGGCTTCAACAGCACCGCGATGCAGGCGTTCACCGGCTGCCTCAAGGACCACGGCGTCACCCTGCCGGCCACCGGCGGCCTGCGCGGTCTGAACACCGCCGACCCGGCGACGGCCGCCGCCTACAAGACCTGCGCGCCGCTGCTGCCCGCGAAGCCGTCCGGCGCCCCGGCCGACGGTGCCTCGGCCTCGCCGTCCGCCTCCTGAGGCACCAGCAGCACCGACTCGCCCGCCGCACGGCCGTCCTGGCCGTACGGCGGGCGAGGTCGTTTCCCGGGCTGCGGGTCGTCCCCGGGCCGGCGAGTCAGGCCTGCTCGGCCACCCGCTGGACGATCTCCTCGCACAACGCGTGGGTGCGCAGGGCGTCGTGGGCGTCGACGGTCCTCCCGGCCCGCACCGCCTCCAGGAAGGCCAGCACGATCTGCTCGATGCCGCGCTGCCGGGCCACCGGCACCCAGTCGCCGCGGCGGCGCACGGTCGGCTGGCCGCGGTGGTCGATCACCTCGGCGAGGTTGACCACGCTGCGCTTGCTGTCGGCGCCGGACACCTCCAGCACCTCCTCGGTCGAGCCGCTCACCCTGTTCATCACGCCCAGCGCGGTGAACCCGTCGCCGGCCAGGGTCAGCACCAGGTGTTCGAGCAGGCCGGCCCGGCTGCGCGAGCGGACGTCCACGTGCTCGATCTCACCGGGGACCAGGAAGCGCAGGGTGTCCACCACATGGATGAAGTCGTCCAGGACGAGCGTGCGCGCTGCCTCAGGCAGTCCCTCGCGGTTCTTCTGCAGGATGATCAGGTCGCGCGGCCGCTCCTTGGCCTGCACGTACCCGGGCGCGTAGCGTCGGTTGAAGCCCACCATCAGCGAGCGGCCGAGGCGGTCGGCGAGTTCGGTCAGCCGGCGCGACTCGGCCAGGTGGTAGTCGAGCGGCTTGTCCACGTAGACGTCGATGCCCGCGGTGAGCAGCCGTTCGGCGATGGCCGCGTGGGTGTCGGTCGCGGAGTGCAGGAAGGCGGCGCGCGGGCCGCTCCTGATCAGCTCGTCGAGATCGGTGAAGCGGGACCCGATCCGGTGGGCGTCGCCGATCCGGTCGAGCTTGGCCCGGTCGCGGGTCATCAGCCGCAGGTCCAGGCCCGGCAGTGCGGTGAGCACCGGCAGGTAGGCCTTCTGGGCGATGTCGCCCAGGCCGATCACCGCAATGGGAAGGGCAGTCATGTTCTGGCTCCTCGGGACACTCGGCGGATCAGGTCGGCCGGCGATTCAGGACGACCGACAGGATCAGGACGACCGACAGGATCAGGACGACCGGCAGGATCGGGGCGACCGGCGGATCGGTATCAGGCCAGCTCGGCGGCGGCCGTGGCCAGCGCGTCCAGCACCGGTCTGATCAGCGGGTGCTGCTCGGCCCCGCCCCGTACCGCCGCGAAGACCTTGCGGGTGGCCAGCTCGCTGTCCACCGCGCGCACCGCCACCCGCGTCAGGTCGACCCCGCGCAGCGCGGAGCGCGGCACCAGCGCCACCCCGGCGCCGGCCGAGGCGAGCGCGACCACGGCGCTGAAGTCGTCGGAGGAGTGCACCAGCTGCGGTGCGAAGCCGGCGTGCTCGCAGGCGAGCAGCACCACGTCGTGGCAGGGGTTGCCGGGGTAGGGACCGATCCACGGCTCGGCGGCCAGCTCGGCCATCGCCACCGGGCCCGCCTGTCCGGCCAGCCGGTGGTCCAGCGGCAGCACCGCCTCGAACGGCTCGGCGTAGAGCGGGAACCGGGCCAGGCGCTGGTCGTCGCCGCGGGGCGCGCCGCGGTACTCGACGGCCACGGCGAGGTCGGCCTGGCCGTCGAGCAGCATCGGCAGGCTCGCATCGCCCTCGGCGTCCAGCACCTTGAGCCGCACGCCCGGCGCGGCCGTGGCCAGCGTGGCGATGGCCGGCGCCAGCACCAGGGCGATGCCGGTGGCGAAGGAGGCCACCGTGACCTGGCCGCCGGCGCCGCTCGCATAGGCGGCGAGGTCGGCCTCGGCCCGTTCCAGCTGGGCGAGCACGGCGTCCGCGTGGCTGAGCAGGATCTCACCGGCCGCCGTCAGCCGCACCCCTCGGCCGTCCCGGGCGAGCAGCGCGTGCCCGGTCTCCTGCTCCAGCGCGGCGAGCTGCTGGGAGACGGCGGAAGGGGTGAGGTAGAGCGCCGCGGCCGCGGCGGTCACCGTCCGGTGGTCCGCCACGGCGCGCAGCGTCCGCAGGCGTCTGGCGTCGATCACTCCGCCATTCTGCCAGCGTGGACGCACCTCTCGATCACGCTGTCGGCGCGATCACGCCTCCAGGGCGGCCCGGGCGTCGATGAAGGCGGCCACCGCCCGCTCGACGTCCTCGGTGGAGTGCGCCGCCGACAGCTGGACCCGGATCCGGGCCTGGCCGTGCGGCACGACCGGGTACGAGAAACCGATCACGTACACGCCGCGCTCCAGCAGCAGCTCGGCGAGCCGGCCGGCCTTGGCCGCGTCGCCGATCATCACCGGCGCGATCGGGTGCTCGCCGGGCAGGATCTCGAAGCCGGCCTCGGTCATCTTCGAGCGGAACAGCGCGGTGTTCGCGGCGAGCTTCTCGCGCAGGTCGTGCGAGTTCTCGATCAGGTCGAGCACGGTCAGCGAGGCGGCCGCGATCACCGGGGCGAGCGAGTTGGAGAACAGGTACGGACGCGAGCGCTGGCGCAGCAGGGCGACGATCTCGCGACGGGCGGCGACGTAGCCGCCGGAGGCGCCGCCGAGCGCCTTGCCCAGGGTGCCGGTGATGATGTCGACCCGGTCCATCACACCGTGCAGCTCGGGGGTGCCGCGTCCGCCGGGGCCGGTGAAGCCGACCGCGTGCGAGTCGTCCACCATCACCATGGCGCCGTAGCGGTCCGCCAGGTCGCAGATCTCGGCCAGCGGGGCGAGGTAGCCGTCCATCGAGAAGACGCCGTCGGTGACGATCAGCCGGCGCCGGGCGTCCTGGGTCTCCTTCAGGCACTGCTCCAGCTCGGCCAGGTCGCGGTTGGCGTAGCGCTTGCGGGTGGCCTTGCACAGGCGGATGCCGTCGATGATGCTCGCGTGGTTGAGCGCGTCCGAGATGACGGCGTCGCGCTCGTCCAGCAGGGTCTCGAAGACACCGCCGTTGGCGTCGAAGCACGAGGAGTAGAGGATCGTGTCCTCCTGGCCGAGGAACGCCGACAGCCGCGCCTCCAGCTCCTTGTGCACGTCCTGGGTGCCGCAGATGAAGCGCACCGAGGCCATGCCGTAGCCCCAGCGGTCCAGCGCGTCCTTGGCGGCGGCGAGCACGTCGGGGTGGTCGGCCAGGCCCAGGTAGTTGTTGGCGCAGAAGTTGAGCACCTCGCCCGGGCGGCCACCGCCGGTGACGGTGACGGCGGCACTCTGCGGGGTGCCGATCACCCGCTCCGGCTTGAAGAGGCCCGCCTCGCGGATCTCGTCCAGGGTGACGGCGATGTCTTCGCGTACGGAGTCGAACACGGGGGCTCCTAGAAAGAGGTCCAGTCGAGAATGATCTTGCCGCAGCGACCACCGGCCGCCTCGTCGAACGCGGCCTCGAAGTCCTGCGCCGGGTACCGGCCGGTGATCACCGGGGTCAGGTCGAGCCCGCCCTCCAGCAGCACCGACATCGCGTACCAGGTCTCGAACATCTCGCGCCCGTAGATGCCCTTGATGGTGATCATCGAGGTGACCACCTTCGCCCAGTCGATCGCGAACTCCTCGGCGGGCAGGCCGAGCATGGCGATCTTGCCGCCGTGCGTCATGTTGTCGATCATCGAGCGCAGCGCCTCGGGGCGGCCGGACATCTCCAGGCCCACGTCGAAGCCCTCGCGCAGGCCGAGCTTCTGCTGGCCCTCCTCGATGGTGTGCTGCGAGACGTCCAGCGCCAGCGAGACGCCGACCTTGCGGGCCAGGTCCAGGCGGTACGGGCTGACGTCGGTGATCATCACGTGCCGGGCACCGGCGTGCTTGGCGACCGCGGCCGCCATGATGCCGATCGGGCCAGCGCCGGTGACCAGCACGTCCTCGCCGACCAGCGGGAAGGAGAGCGCGGTGTGCACGGCGTTGCCGAACGGGTCGAAGATCGCCGCCACGTCCAGGTCGACCGGCACCCGGTGCACCCAGACGTTGGAGGCGGGGAGCGCGACGTACTCGGCGAACGCGCCGTCCCGGTTGACGCCCAGGCCCACCGTGTTGCGGCACAGGTGGCGCCGCCCGGCCAGGCAGTTGCGGCACTTGCCGCAGACCAGGTGGCCCTCGCCGCTGACCAGGTCGCCGACGCTGACGTCGGTGACCGCCGGGCCGAGCGCCACGACCTCGCCGACGAACTCGTGGCCGATGGTCATCGGGGTGCGGATGGTCTGCTGCGCCCAGCCGTCCCACTTGCGGATGTGCAGGTCGGTGCCGCAGATGCCGGTGCGCAGCACCTTGATGAGCACGTCGGCGGGGCCGATCTCGGGCTCCGGGACGTCGGTCAGCCACAGTCCGGGCTCGGCCTGCTTCTTGACGAGTGCCTTCACGGCGGGGCTCCTGACGCGCGGGAGGGGAGATCGGGGGCAGAGCGCAAGACCAAAGACCTGAAGCCCGGCGACGGCGCCATTCCGTGCCGGGCACGGAGCAATCTGCCTGGTGGGAGGGGGTGTGGTCCATCGAGGAATTCTTAACGACGGCGACAGCAGGGCTTCACGATCGTGCCCGAGCTGGGTGGGGGCGGCCCGGCACCATGCCGGTCCTCACCCGTTCGGAGGATCACGGATGGTCGGAGATCGTTAGGCTCAAAGGCATGACGAACCCTCAGCGACGCACCCTGGCAGGCTTCCTGGCCGACGCGGCCCGCGGCCGGTTCCCGCCCCCGAACGGCGAGGTCACCATCGTGCCGCAGCCCGGACCGCGGACGGCGGGGGTGCTGTCGTTCAGCGCGCACGCGGTGGTCTTCACCGCCGAGGACCCGGCCTGGGTGCACACGGCCCTCGCCGAGGCGGTGGCCGAGCCGCTGGCCGCGCCGCTCTGCCCCGGATTCCTGACCGCCCTCGCCGGGCGCACCGGGCGCACCATCGGCAACGTGGACCTGCTGACGGTGGCCGGGCGGTTGCCCGGCCCGCCGCCGCTGCCGCTGGTGGAGATCGCGGACCTCGAACACCCCAGGGTCGTGCGGGCCCTGCGGTTCCGCGACGGGGTGCGGGTGTGGACGGTGCCGGGCGGGGTGCTGGTGCTCGGGGTGGGTGTGGCCGGGCGCTGGGAGGCGGCGGTCGAGGTGGACCCGCAGGCGACCGGGCGCGGGCTGGGGCGGGCGCTGGCGATCAGCGCCCGCCACCTGCTGCCCGAGGGCGAGGTGATCTGGGCCCAGCAGGCGCCGGGCAACGCGGCCAGCGTGCGGGCCTTCCAGGCGGCCGGCTACCGGCCGGTGGGGGCCGAGGTGCTGCTCAGCCGGCCGCGGTGAACGGTCAGTTGAACTTCGCCTTGCCCGGGCCGTCCTCGACGAAGCTGCGCATGCCGATCTCGCGGTCCTCGGTGGCGAACAGGCCCGCGAAGAGCGAGCGCTCCAGCGCGAGGCCGGTGTCCAGGTCGCTCTCCAGGCCGCGGTCCACCGCCTCCTTGGCCGCGCGCAGCGCCCAGGCCGGGCCGGCCGCGAGCTTGCCGGCCCAGGCCAGGGCGGCCTGGTAGACCTCCTCGGCCGGGACCACCTGGTCGACCAGCCCGATCCGCAGCGCCTCCTCGGCGCGGACCTGGCGGCCGGTGAAGATCAGGTCCTTCGCCTTGGCCGGGCCGACCAGCCGGGCCAGCCGCTGGGTGCCGCCGGCCCCCGGGATCAGACCGAGCAGGATCTCCGGCTGGCCGAGCTTGGCGTTCTCGGCAGCGATCCGGACGTCGGCGCAGAGCGCCAGCTCGCAGCCGCCGCCGAGCGCGTAGCCGGTGACCGCGGCCACCACCGGCTTGGGGATGCGGGCCACCGCGGTGAAGGCCTGCTGCAGCGCCGCGCCCCGCGCGACCATGTCGGTGTACGACATGCGCTGCATCTCCCTGATGTCCGCGCCCGCCGCGAACACCTTCTCGCCGCCCCAGATCACCACCGCGCGCACCTCGGGGCGCTCGGTGGCCTCCTGCGCGACCTCGCGCAGTTGGTCCTGCATGGCGATGTCCAGCGCGTTCATCGGCGGGCGGGCCAGTCGGATGGTGCCGACGGCGTCCGCGACCTCCAGGGTGACGAACCGTGACATGGCGGGGCCTCCAGATGAGTTAACGGCTGTGAACCCTTGACGATAGCGGCCCGGGCGCTGCTAGTCTGCGGCCATGTTCCTCTTCCGTGCGTAGCCTGCCCCGCCGACCGCACCCGTGACGTCAACCGGGTGCGACTGCTCGGCGTCCCCGCAGGCTTCGCCGACCCGGATCGATCTGAGTTGAGGAACTCCCATGTCTTCGTCCTCCTACCGGGCGTTGCTGCGCATACCCGGCGCCGCACCCGTCTTCGCCGCTGCCCTCGTCGGGCGGCTCTCCTACGGCACCGTCTCGCTCGCGCTGGTGCTGACGGTGCGCCACAGCACCGGCTCCTACACCGCCGTGGGCGCGGTGCTGGCCCTCTTCGGCCTGACCTGCGCCGCGCTGGCGCCGGTGCGCGCCGCACTGATCGACCGACACGGAGTGCGCCGGGTGCTGCCGGCGCTGAGCCTGCCGTACGGCGGGCTGCTGCTCGCGCTGACGCTGGTCCGCGGCGAGCCGGCGCTGCTGGCGCTGGCGGCCGCGGCCGGAGCCTGCGCTCCCCCGCTCGGGCCGGTGCTGCGCGCCCGCTGGAGTGAACTGCTGGGCCCGCACGGGCTGCTGGAACGCGCCTTCAGCCTGGACGCGGTGGCCGAGGAGCTGCTGTACGTCAGCGGGCCGCTGCTGGTCGGGCTGATCGGCGGCGCCCCGGGGCTGGTGCTGAGCGCGGTGCTGGTGATCGTCGGCGCGCTGGCGCTGGCCCGGCTCGCTCCGGCGCGGGTGACCGCCGCCGAGCCGCCGGGCGGGGCGCGCACGGCGCGGCGCGGCGGCGGGCGGCTGCGCGGGATCGGGCGACCGGTGGCGGTGGCCTGGGCGCTCGGGCTCGCGCTGGGCGGGCTCAGCCTGCTGCTGGTGGTCGCGGTCGGCGCCCGCGGGCAGGCGGGCGCGCTGGCCTGGCTGGAGGCGGCGCTGGCGGCGGGCAGCGCCGTGGGCGGTCTGGCGCACGGCGCGGTGCGCTGGCAGCGCCCGGTGGCGACCCGGCTGACCGCGACGGCGGCCGGGCTCGGCGGGCTGCTGACGCTGGCGGGCGTCGCGGTGGGCCTGGGCGGGCTGCTCGCGCTGGCGATGGCGGTGGCGGCGGTCGGACTGCTGGTGAGCCCGACCCTGGCCACGGCGTACGTGCTGGCGGACGAGCGGGCGGCGGCCGAGCACCGGACCAGGGCGGGGAGCTGGGTGAACACCGCTTTCAACGCCGGGTCGGCGCTGGGCACCGCGGCGGCCGGGCCGCTGGCGGGCCGGTGGCCGCTGCCGCTCTGCTTCGCCTGTGCGGCGGCACCGCTGGTGCTCGTCGCGCTCACTCCGGCGTGGCGCGGAAGGCGGGCGGCCCAGCGGGCAGCCGAACAGGGGGCGCCCACCGAACAGCCGACGCCGACCCAGCAGGTGGCACCGGCCGAGCAGGTGGAGCCCACCGAGCAGCTGGCACCGTCCCAGCAGGCGGCACTCGCCGAACAGCTGGCACCGTCCCAGCAGGCGGCACCCAGCGAACAGGCGGCACCCACCGAGCAGGCGGCACCCGCCCAGCAACCGGTGCCGACCCAGCAGCCGACGCCCGCCGACGAGCAACCGGTGCCCGCCCAGGTCTGAGGGCCGGGTCAGTCCAGCGGCGCCGTCACGCTCAGCGTGCGGACCGCGAAGTCGATCTGCTCCTCCGCCAGGTCCGCGCGGGCCGTCACGCGCAGCCGGGAGTAGCCGTCGGGCACGGACGGCGGGCGGAAGCAGCCCACCGCGAGTCCGGCGGCGCGGGAGGCCGCGGCCCAGGCCACCGCCTGCTCGGGGCCGGGCGCGCGGACCGAGACCACGGCCGCGTCCGGCTCGCTCGCCCGCAGGCCCGCGGCGGTCAGGCGGGCGGCCAGGGTGCGCGCGACCTCCCGGGCGCGCTCGGCGCGGGCCGGCTCGGCGCGCAGCAGGCGCAGCGCGGCCAGCGCCGCCCCGACCGCGGCGGGGGCGAGCCCGGTGTCGAAGATGAAGGTGCGCGCGGTCTCGACCAGGTGCCGGATCACCCGGCGGGGCCCGAGCACGACCCCGCCCTGGGAGCCGAGCGACTTGGAGAGGGTGGCGGTGGCCACCACGTCCGGCTCCCCCGCGAGCCCGGCGGCGGTCAGCGCGCCGCGCCCGCCGGTGCCCAGCACCCCGAGGCCGTGCGCGTCGTCCAGTAGCAGCGCGGCGCCGTGGGCCCGGGCGGCGTCGGCCAGCCCGGTCAGCGGGGCGGCGTTGCCGTCCACCGAGAAGACGGTGTCGCTGATCAGCAGCGCGCGCGGCTGGTGGCGCCCGGCGAGCGCGGCGGCGGCGGCCCCGGGGTCGGCGTGCGGGGCCCGGTGCACGTCCGCGCGCGACAGCCGGCAGCCGTCGATCAGCGAGGCGTGGTTGTAGGCGTCCGAGACGATCAGCGTGTCGGGGTCGGTGAGCGCGGTGAGCGCGGCCAGGTTGGCGGCGTAGCCGGAGGAGAAGACCAGGGCGGCCTCCACCCCGTAGAAGTCGGCCAGCTCGACTTCCAGCTCGGTGTGCAGCTCGGTGGTACCGGTGACCAGGCGGGATCCGGTGGCCCCGGCGCCCCAGCGCAGCGCGGCCTCGGCGGCGGCCCGGGTCACCTCGGGGTGGTGGGTCAGGCCGAGGTAGTCGTTGCTGGCCAGGTCGAGCACCGGGTCCTGGGCGGGCCGGTCGCGCAGCGTGCGGGTCAGGCCGGCGCGAGCGCGCAGCTCGGCGGCCTCGTCGAGCCAGTCGAAGACGACGGCGGGGGCGCTGGCCCTGGTGGCCGCGGCGGGGTGCTGGATCATGGGCGGCAGCCTGGCACGGCGGGCGGGAGGCAGGCAATGTGCGCCTTGGCACAAGGGCGCGGCGGGCGGCTGTGGGGTGGCGACAGCCACCCGGCGGACCCGATCTTTGCCCAGCCAGACGGGCAGCAGGCAAGATAGGGCGGGTGACCCTCCTTGATCTGATGCCCAGGCCCGCCGACGCCGACGCGTTGTACACCACCTTCGCCGCGTGGGCCGAGGAGCGGGGCATCACGCTCTACCCCGCTCAGGAGGAGGCGCTGATCGAGCTGTTCACCGGCGCGAACGTGATCCTGGCGACCCCCACCGGGTCCGGCAAGTCCCTGGTGGCGGCGGGCGCGCACTTCGCGGCGCTGGCGGAGGGCAAGCGGACCTTCTACACCGCCCCGATCAAGGCGCTGGTCTCGGAGAAGTTCTTCGACCTGTGCAAGATCTTCGGCACCGAGCAGGTCGGCATGATGACCGGCGACGCCAGTGTGAACCCGACCGCGCCGATCATCTGCTGCACCGCCGAGGTGCTGGCGAACATCGCGCTGCGCGACGGCGACCGGGCCGACATCGGCCAGGTGGTGATGGACGAGTTCCACTTCTACGCCGAGCCGGACCGCGGCTGGGCCTGGCAGATCCCGATCCTGGAGCTGCCGCAGGTGCAGTTCCTGCTGATGTCCGCGACGCTCGGCGACGTGCGCCGGTTCGAGGAGGACCTGACCCGGCGCACCGGGCGCGCCACCACCGTGGTGCGCTCCGTGACCCGTCCGGTGCCGCTCTTCTACGAGTACAAGCGCACCACCCTGCACGACACCCTGGAGGAGTTGCTGACGACCGGCCAGGCGCCGGTCTACGTCGTGCACTTCACCCAGAAGGAGGCGGTGGAGCGGGCCCAGTCGCTGATGAGCATCAACATGTGCTCGAAGGCGGAGAAGGACGCGATCGCCGCGCTCATCGGCAACTTCCGCTTCACCACCAAGTTCGGCCGCAACCTGTCGCGCTTCGTGCGCCACGGCATCGGCGTGCACCACGCGGGGATGCTGCCCAAGTACCGTCGGCTGGTCGAACGCCTGGCCCAGGCAGGCCTGTTGAAGGTGATCTGCGGCACCGACACGCTGGGCGTGGGCGTCAACGTGCCGATCCGCACGGTGCTGTTCACCGCACTGTCCAAGTACGACGGGGTCAAGGTGCGGGTGCTGCGGGCCCGCGAGTTCCACCAGATCGCCGGGCGGGCCGGGCGGGCCGGCTTCGACACGGTGGGCCAGGTGGTGGCTCAGGCGCCCGAGCACGTGGTGGAGAACGACAAGGCGCTCGCCAAGGCCGGCGACGACCCGAAGAAGAAGCGCAAGGTGGTGCGCAAGAAGGCGCCGGAAGGTTTCGTCGGCTGGACCGAGGAGACCTTCGAGCGCCTGATCGCCGCCGAGCCCGAGCCGCTGGTCTCCCGTTTCCGGGTCAGCCACGCGATGCTGCTCGCGGTGATCGGCCGCCCGGGCAACGCCTTCGAGGCGATGCGCAAGCTGCTCACCGACAACCACGAGGACCGCTCCGCCCAGCGCCGGCACATCCGCTCGACGATCGCCATCTACCGTTCGCTGCTGGCCGGCGGCGTGGTGGAGCGGCTGGCCGAGCCGGACGCCGAGGGCCGGATCGTGCGCCTGACCGTCGACCTGCAGGAGAACTTCGCGCTCAACCAGCCGCTGTCCACCTTCGCGCTGGCCTCCTTCGAGCTGCTCGACACCGAGTCGCCCAGCTACGCGATGGACGTGGTCTCGGTGGTCGAGGCGACCCTGGACGACCCGCGCCAGATCCTGGCCGCGCAGCAGAACAAGGCGCGCGGCGAGGCGATCGGGGAGATGAAGCGCGACGGGATCGAGTACGAGGAGCGGATGGAGCGCCTGCAGGAGGTGACCTATCCCAAGCCGCTGGAGGAGCTGCTCAACCACGCCTACGAGGTGTACCGGCAGGCCCACCCGTGGATCGGCGACTACCAGCTGCAGCCCAAGTCGGTGGTGCGCGACCTGTACGAGCGCGCCATGAACTTCACCGACTACGTCGGCCACTACGACCTGGCCCGCACCGAGGGCATCGTGCTGCGCTACCTGGCCGGCGCCTACAAGGCGCTGGAGCAGACCGTCCCCGAGGACAGCAAGACCGAGGCGCTCAAGGACGTGATCGCCTGGCTGGGCGAGCTGGTCCGCCAGGTCGACTCCAGCCTGCTGGACGAGTGGGAGCAACTCGCCAACCCCACCGAGGAGGACGAGGACGAGCGCGAGGTGGAGAGCCGGCCGCTGCCGGTCACCGCCAACGCGCGCGCCTTCCGGGTGCTGGTGCGCAACGAGATGTTCCGCCGGGTGGAGCTGTGCTCGCTCGAGAACTACCGCGAACTCGGCGAGCTGGACAGCGAGGACGGCTGGGACGCGGACCGCTGGGCGGACGCGATGGACGCCTACTACGAGGAGCACGACGACCTCGGCACCGGCCCCGACGCCCGCGGTCCACGGATGCTGCTGATCGAGGAGGACGAGGCGGACGGCAGCTGGCGGGTGCGGCAGATCTTCGACGACCCGGCGGGTGACCACGACTGGGGCATCAGCGCCGTCGTCGACCTGTTCGGCTCGGACGCCGAGGGGCGGGCCGTGCTGCGGGTCACCGCGGTCGACCGGCTGGGCTGAGGCCGCAACGCCGAAGCGGGGACCGACGGATCGTCGGTCCCCGCTTCGGCGTTGCCCGGTCGGCTGCTGCCCGGCCGGCTGTCGGCCGGTCAGCGGTCGGCCGGTCAGCTCCAGATGAAGGCGGCGTCCACCGTGTAGGAGGCCGCATGGGTGGCCTGGTCGAGATCCTGCTGGTCCTGGGGCGTGACCGGGCTGTGCCCGTCCACGAAGCGGGAGCTGGTCACCGTGACGTAGTGCCGCACCGACTCCACCTTGGGCGGCTGGTCGGCCGCCTTGGCGGGGGCACCCGGCAAGGCGACGGTCGAGGGACCACCGGGTGACGGGGAGACCGCGGCGCCGGGCGAGGCGGTGGCGGCGAAGGTGCCGTCCGCCTGCACCCACCGTGCCACGCTGCCCTGTCCGCGCATCAGCTGGGCCACCTTGGCACTGGCCTGGTCGCTGGGGAACCGCAGCACCGTCGAGCTGGTCACCACCTTGCCGTCCTGGCGGCTGAACTCGACCGCCAGATAGCCCTGGCAGTTCTGGTCCTTCAGGACGTTCTGGGCCGCGTCCTGCAGGGCCTGCGCGCAGTCCGGCCCCTGCCGGGCGCCCGCGAGCCGGCCCTTGTAGGCCTCCAAGTCTATCGGCCGGGCGGCCGGGAAGAGGCTGTTGACGTCGAACGGGTTGGGGTTCTCCGAGGAGGCCGGCAACGGGCCGCCGACCACCGACGGGGAGGGGAGGTTCTTGCTGGAGGGGCCAAGCCCCGGCAGCCAGTCGCCGGGGTGCGGCGAGGAGACGATCCAGCCGCCCGCACCGAGTGCGACCACCGTGACGGACCCGACCAGCAGACGCCTCGGATTGCCGAGCACACCGCTTCTGACCCGGCTCGGCGCGTCATCGGAGTCGACGGGTATCGGGTGGGAGTCCCCCTGGGTGGTCATGGCGAGATTCTAAGCAACCGCTCGACCACCCGGAGCAGCGGGGATCCGTCAGAAGCACGGCAGGCGGCCGGAGCTGACGGTGCGCGGGACGAGGCGGCGCGCACGACGCCCAGGAGGTGGTGAGCGGCCGGCCTCACCGCCGGGCCCGCTCCCAGCCGCCGGCCAGGAAACCCGCAGCCCACGGGCGTGTGATCGGGGACGAACGATCCGGCTTGGCGGCACTGTGACAACTCGCACACCCGCACGGCGATCTTCTGGCCGATTCGCTATGGCGCCGCTTGAGGTCGTCCGGGCAGGATCAGCTCCATGGATCTGCTCGACACCCTCATCGCCAAAGGCCTGAACCGCGAGCTCCCCACCCGGGAGGAGGCCCTGGCCGTGCTGGCCACCACCGACGACCAACTCCTCGACGTGGTCGCCGCCGCCGGTCGGGTGCGCCAGCAGTGGTTCGGCCGCCGGGTCAAGCTCAACTACCTGGTCAACCTGAAGAGCGGCCTGTGCCCCGAGGACTGCTCGTACTGTTCGCAGCGCCTGGGCGCCGACACGGGCATCCTCAAGTACACCTGGCTGAAGCCGGATCAGGCCGCCGAGGCCGCCACCGCCGGTGTCCAGGGCGGCGCCAAGCGGGTCTGCCTGGTGGCCAGCGGGCGGGGCCCGACGGACCGGGACATCGACCGGGTCACCAACACCATCGCGGCGATCAAGGAGCAGGAACCGGCCGTCGAGATCTGCGCCTGCCTGGGCCTGCTCTCCGACAACCAGGCCGAGCGGCTGCGGGCGGCCGGCGTGGACGCCTACAACCACAACCTGAACACCTCCGAGAGCACCTACGGCGAGATCACCACCACCCACACCTACGCGGACCGGGTGGACACCGTGCAGAAGGCGCACGGCGCGGGCCTGTCGGCCTGCTCCGGCCTGATCGCGGGCATGGGCGAGACCCCCGAGGACCTGGTCGACGTGGTCTTCGCGCTGCGCGAGCTGGGCTCGGACTCGGTGCCGGTCAACTTCCTGATCCCGTTCGAGGGCACCCCGCTGGCCAAGGAGTGGCACCTCACGCCGCAGCACTGCCTGCGGATCCTGGCGATGGTCCGCTTCGTCCACCCGGACTCCGAGGTGCGGATCGCCGGCGGACGCGAGCTGCACCTGCGCACCCTGCAGCCGCTGGGCCTGCACATCGCCAACTCGATCTTCCTGGGCGACTACCTGACCAGCGAGGGCCAGGCCGGCCAGGCCGACCTCGACATGATCAAGGACGCGGGCTTCGAGGTCGAGGGCCAGGGCGAGCAGACCCTGCCCCGCCACCGGTCCGAGCTGGCCGAGCAGGCCGGCGGCTGCGGCGGGCACGGCGCGGCGGGCGGCTGCGGCGGGCACGAGGCGGCGGCTGCGGGCGGCGGCTGCGGCGGTCACGGTCAGGCGGCGGGCGGCGGCTGCGGGCCGTGCGGCGAGGCCGCGCCGGAGGCTGCCGCGACCGGCCAGGCCGAGCAGACCGAGCAGGCCGAGCAGCCCCGGACCGAGAACGAGAACGAGCTCCGCTCCGACCTGGTGCGGGTCCGACTGCGCGGCGCGGGCACCGAGCTCGCCCCGAACGCCTGAGGCTGCCGTGATGGACACCTCGACCCTGCTCGCCCTGGACCGGGCGCACGTCTGGCACCCCTACGGACCGATGCCCGGCACCCAGACACCCCTCGTGGTGGAGTCGGCCGCGGGCGTACGCCTGCGGCTGGCCGAACCGGCGGGCGGACACCGCGAGTTGGTGGACGGGATGTCCTCCTGGTGGGCGGCGGTGCACGGCTACAACCACCCGGTGCTCAACGACGCGATCCGCGAGCAGCTGGGCCGGATGAGCCACGTGATGTTCGGCGGGCTCACCCACGAGCCCGCCGTCCGGCTGGCCGAGACACTGGTGGCGATCACCCCCGAGCCGCTGCAGCACGTCTTCCTGGCCGACTCCGGCTCGGTGGCGGTCGAGGTCGCGATGAAGATGTGCCTGCAGTACTGGCAGTCGATCGGGCGGCCCGGCAAGCAGCGGCTGCTCACCTGGCGCGGCGGCTACCACGGTGACACCTTCCACCCGATGTCGGTCTGCGACCCCGAGGGCGGGATGCACCAGCTGTGGGGCGGCGTGCTGCCCCGCCAGCTCTTCGCCGCCGAGCCGCCGGCCGGCTTCGACGCCGAGGTCGACCCCGGCTACGCGGCCGAGCTGGCCGAGCTGATCGAACGCAACGCCGGGGAACTGGCCGCCGTGATCGTGGAGCCGGTCGTGCAGGGCGCCGGCGGGATGCGCTTCCACTCCCCCGGCTATCTGCGGCTGCTGCGCGAACTGTGCGACCGGCACGACGTGTTGCTGATCTTCGACGAGATCGCCACCGGCTTCGGGCGCAGCGGCGCGCTGTTCGCCGCCGACCACGCGGGCATCAGCCCCGACGTGATGTGCCTGGGCAAGGCGCTGACCGGCGGCTACCTGACGATGGCCGCCGCCCTGTGCACCGGCAGGGTCGCCGAGGGGATCAGCCGGGGCGAGGTGCCGGTGCTCGCGCACGGGCCGACGTTCATGGGCAACCCGCTGGCGGCGGCCGTGGCGAACGCCTCGATCGGCCTGCTGCTCGGCCAGGACTGGCAGCGGGAGGTCAAGCGGATCGAGACCGGGCTGCAGGAGGGCCTGGCAGCGGCCCGCGAGACGCCCGGCGTCGCGGACGTGCGGGTGCTCGGGGCGATCGGCGTGGTCCAGCTCGACCACCCGGTCGATGTCCGGGCGGCCACCGAGGCCGCGGCCCGCGAGGGCGTGTGGCTGCGGCCGTTCCGCGATCTGATCTACACCATGCCACCGTACGTCACGGGCGAGGAGGACCTCGCCCGGATCGGTGCGGCGGTGCGCGCGGCGGCGGTGGCGGGATGAACCGGCACGGCGACCGGCGGGACAAGGGACGACGGATGAACGAGGTGGGTCAGTGAGTCGGGTGCTGTTCGTGACCGGGACCGGGACCGAGGTCGGCAAGACCGCGGTGACGGCGGCGGTGGCCGCGCTCGCGGTGCGTGCCGGCTTGAGCACCGCGGTGCTCAAGCCGGGCCAGACCGGCGTGACTCCGGACGAGCCCGGGGACGCACAGGAGGTGGCCCGGCTGGTCGGTACCGACGCGCCGCTGACCATCCGCGAGCTGGTCCGCTACCCCGAGCCGCTCTCCCCGGAGCGGGCCGCGCTGCGCTCCGGGCAGCCTTTCGTGACGGTTCCTCAGTTCCTTGCGGTGATCGATGAGTTGACCGCCTCCCATGACCTGGTGCTGGTCGAGGGAGCCGGCGGCCTGCTGGTCCGCTACGACGCCGACGGCCTGACCCTGGCCGACCTGGCGCAGGCCGTGGACGGCGCCGAGCTGCTCCTGGTGGCGGCGCCGGGCCTGGGCACGCTCAACACCACCACCCTGACCGCCGAGGCGCTGCGGGCCCGCAAGCTGGCCATCGCCGGTGTGGTGGTGGGCAGTTGGCCCAGCGAGCCAGACCTGGCCACCCGCTGCAACGTCATCGACCTGCCGATCGCCGCCGGTGCCCCGCTGCTCGGCGCGCTGCCGACCGGTGCGCCCCGGGCGGCGGACTTCACCGGGCTGGCAGCCGCCGGCCTGGCGCCGGCCCTCGGCGGGCAGTGGGATGCGGCGGCCTTCACGGCGGCCCAGGCGTAGCGGACGCCCTCGTGCTCCTGCTGCACTACGCCCCCAAGGGCTTGACCCAGCGGCGCCACTGCTCCTCGCGCTGGTAGCCGGCCGCCTGCCAGGTCCGTCGGCCCAGCTCGTTGCGCTCCAGCACCATCGCGTCCGCCCGTCGGCCGCCGAGCGCCGTGAAGCGCCGCTCGGCCGCCGCCAGCAGCGCGGCGCCGATGCCCCGGCGACGCTGGTCCGGGTCGACCGCGAGCCGGTAGAGGCTGGCACGCCAGCCGTCCCAGCCCGCGATCACCGTGCCGACCAGCACGCCCTCGCGCTCGGCGACGATCAGCGCCTCGGGGTCGCGCTCGATCAGCCGGGCCACGCCGGCCGGGTCGTCGCTGATGCTGGTGCCCTCGGCCGCTCGCGCCCAGAAGGCGAGCAGCGCGGGGATCTCGGGGGTGGTGGCAGGACGGGTCGTCAGCTCGCTCATCGGACCGTCCTACCAGCTGCCGCCGGGCCGGCTCCGGGAATTCCACTGGTCGGACGGCCGCCCGGACCGGGCACTCGGGCCGGGCACTCGGGCCGGACAACCGCTCGGGCCGAGCCCCCGCTCAGGCCGAGCGCTCCGAGAGCCGCCACACCGTGGTGCGTTTGACCGCGCTGTCCTCCAGGTCGGCCAGCACCGGCACCTCGTACTCGGCGACGGCGGTGAAGCGTTCGCGCGGCAGGTAGGCCCGCCCCGGGTCGCCGACCAGCACCAGCGCGCCGCGGGCGTGCGCGCGCTCCAGGAAGGGCAGGAAGCGGGCCGCCATCGCGCGCTCGTAGAAGACGTCACCGGCCAGCACCACCTCGGCCGGCGCCCCGTCCCCGTCCAGCAGGTCCGCGCACTCGGCCTCGATCCGCACCCCGTTGGCCGCGGCGTTGAGCCCGATCGCCGCCACCGCGTAGGCGTCGATCTCGGCGGCCCGCACGGTACGCGCCCCGCTGTGCGCCGCCGCCACCCCCACCAGCCCCGACCCGGCCGCCAGGTCGAGCACCGACCGGCCGGCCACCGCCTGCGGGTGGTCCAGCACATAGCGGGCGACCCCGAGTCCGCCCGCCCAGGCGAAGGCCCAGAACGGCGGCGGCAGTCCGACCCGGCCACGCGCCGACTCGGTCCGCTCCCACAGCGCGATCGCCTCCTGCGCCGTGTACAGGCTGATCTCCGGGACGAACGGGAGGGCCCCGAGCCGCGTCTGCGCGCGCACGAACTCCTCGTTCACGTCCGCGGCGGGCGGGTCCGGGCACTGAGCCGGCGGGCTGACGAGATCGGACATGGTGCATTCCTCTGCTCGTGGCGTGCGTGCACTTGTAGCGTGTGGTGGTTGAGCAGACCCTAGTGCACATCGCCGGGGTTCCCCCCGCACGGCCTGACATCCCGTCAGTCACGGCCTGGGCCGTGTCTCACAATTCCCGCCAGGCGCGCGACGCCGGCCCGCAGCGTCAGCTGCTGATGTCGCTGCCCGCCTGGACGCACCGGCGAATCATCCAAGTACGACCCAGTACGAGGACGCTTCGCCGGCACGCCCAGCCGGGCGCCACCCAGCCGCCAGGCTGGGTGGTGGGGGTACCTCCCGGCCGAAGGCTGGGGGAGCCGCGCGCTGATCCGACGCGAATTGTGAGACACGGCCTAGGTCAACTTTCGATACCGAACCAGTCATGAGCTGCGCATTTGCTCGCGACCAGGATGCCCCGCGGGTACGATCCGGCTGACGCCCTCCGGCGTGCGGTGCTCCTCGCGACGCCGCCGGACGGCCCGTGCCGCGGAGCAACGGAGCTCACCGTGCACTTGTCACCGCGCGCCACCTGCAGTCGCGCGAACGCGGAAAGGCAGCGACTTGGCGGATCGGCTCACCGGAGGGGACTCCTCGCTGCTGCGTCGGATCAACGCCGCGGTCACCCTGCGCGCGCTGCGCGACGGGCAGGCCGTCACGCTGACCCAGCTGGTCGGCGACACCGGGCTGTCCCGGCCGACCGTCGAGGGTGTGATCGAGGGCCTGATGGAGTCCGGCCTGGTCGCCGAGGTGGACCAGGCCCAGGAGAGCGGTCGCCAGCGCGGCCGCCCGGCCCGCTGGTTCCGCTTCCGTGCCGAGGCCGGGCACATCCTGGGCGTCGAGATCGGCGTCCACGTCGTCCGCGTCGTGCTGGCCGACCTGACCGGCCGCCAGATCGGCACCTTCGCGCGCCTGGTCGACGAGACGCTCGACGCCGAGGAGCGCCTGGGCGCCGCCCGCGCGGCCGTCGCCGAGGTGCTGCGCAAGGCCGGCGTCTCCCGCGACAACCTGTGGGCGGTCGGGGTGGGCACCCCCGGCATCGTGGACCGCGACGGCTCGGTGCGCCTGGGCACCGCGATGCCCGGCTGGACCGGCCTGGACCTCGGCGCCCGGCTGCGCCGCTCGTTCCGCTGCCCCGTCCTGATCGAGAACGACGCCAACCTGGCCGCCATCGCCGAGCACTGGCAGGGCGCGGCGGTCGGCATGGGCGACGTGGTCTTCGTGCTGGCCGGCCTGAGCCCCGGCGCCGGGTCACTGATCAACGGACGGCTGCACCGCGGCTTCGGCGGCGCGGCCGGCGAGATCGGCGCGCTGCACCTGCTCGGCCAGGAGGCCACCCCCGAGCGCCTGCTCTCCACCGGCGCCAAACCGCTGGACCCGCTGGACGAGGCGGCGGTGGCCCGGGTGCTGGCCCTGGCCCGGGCGGGCGACGCGGTGGCCCAGGTGGCGATGGACCGCTTCCTGCAGCGCCTGGTGCACGACGTCGCGGCCCTGGTGCTGGCGATCGACCCGCAGTTGGTGGTGATCGGCGGCTGGGCGGCCGGGCTGGACGACGTGCTCTCGCCGCTGCGCGAGCAACTCGCGCTCTACTGCCTGCGGGCGCCGGAGGTGGCGCTCTCCACGCTGGGCGAGGACGTGGTGGCGCTGGGAGCGCTGCGGGTGGCGCTGGACCAGGTCGAGGAGCAGCTCTTCGCGGTGGACCAGCCGACCTCCCGCAGCTGACCGGCGACCGAGAGCCTGACACGACCGAGGGCCGGACCCCTTCCTGGGAGGTCCGGCCCTCAGGCCTTCTTATCGGTCTTCGCGGTTCAGGAGGCGGTGCGCACCGGAGCCACCGGGGTGACCTCGACCAGGCCGGTCTCACCGAAGGTCAGCCGGCAGGTGTCGGCGCGGTAGGTCGAGACCGCGAGCGCGGCCAGCCGACCGCCCGAGGCGTACTGGGTGGTGACCACCAGGACCGGCGTGCCCGGCGGGCGCTGGAGCAGCGCGCCCTCCTCGGCCTCGGCCACGCCGAGCTCCACGGCCCGCGACTCGCCCTCCACGGTGAGCCGCTCCAGCCGGCGCAGCACCGAACGGGCCTGGTCCTCGCCCTCCGCCGGCGCACCCGACAGCCGGATCTCGGGCAGCTGGGCCAGCACCGACTCCGGCACGTGCAGCGACTCGGTGGCCACCGTCTGCCCCTGCTCGACCCGCACCCGGCGCACCGTGTGCACCGTCTCGCCCACCGGGACGCCCAGCGCCTTGGCCAGCTTCTCGGCCGCGGCGGCGCTCACGCAGTCCACCGTCTGCCAGGACTGCTCGCGGCTGCTGCCCGGCCAGCCCTCCTCGCGCCGGCTCACCGGCACGCCCACCCGCGGGGCGGCGACCAGGGTGCCGATACCGCGGCGGCGGACCAGGCGGCCCTCCAGCTCCAGCTGGTCCAGGGCCTGGCGCAGGGTGGCCCGGGCCACGCCGAAGCGGGCGGCGAGCTCACGCTCGTTGGGGATCACCTCACCGGTGGAGAACTCCGAGTCGATGGCGCGCAGCAGCACCGTGCGCAGGTGCCAGTACTTCGGCTCCGGTACCGCCGCGAGCTGAGCTGTCCCCACCGTGTCCTCCACCCTGGCCCGCGGTCGGCCGCTGTGGACGGGACCGCCGGCATCCTGAAGGACAGGGTGCGCCCCGGCCGCACCGGCGCGTATCGCCAGGTAGGGGCGCGGACTTTATCCGTCCTTCTTTATTAAAGGTCTTTGCAGTAAGCGACCCTAGGCTGCCCGCCGGGAGATGGTCAAGACCAATGACAAGCCTTGACGAGCCCGAAACACCCAGCAAACTCCCAGGCATCACAGCGCACACCCGCCGCACCCCGCGCACCCCTCCCGCAGGCCGCCGTGGCCCCTGCCGTCCGCCCGGTAGGCTGCCCGGGTGACTGTGGTAACGACTGTGAATGTGAACGGGATTCGGGCCGCCGCGAAGAAGGGCTTCCTGGAATGGCTCGCCGCCACCGAGGCGGACGTGCTCTGCCTGCAGGAGGTGCGCGCCGAGAGCGGCCAACTGCCGCCCGAGCTGCGCGAGCTGCCGGGCTGGCACGCCGTCTGGGCCTCGTCCGCGGCGAAGGGCCGGGCCGGCGTCGCGGTCCTGTCCCGCACCGAACCGCAGCGCACCCAGGTCGGGTTCGGCTCGGCGGAGTTCGACGGCACCGGCCGGTACGTGGAGATCGACCTGCCCGGACTCACCGTCGCCAGCCTCTACCTGCCCTCCGGCGAGGTCGGCACCGAGCGCCAGGACGAGAAGGAACGCTTCATGGCGGAGTTCCTCGTCCACCTCACCGGCCTGCGCGCCCGGGCCGCCGCCGACGGCCGCGAGGTGGTGGTCTGCGGCGACTGGAACATCGCCCACCAGGAGGCCGACCTCAAGAACTGGAAGGCCAACCAGAAGTCCGCCGGCTTCCTGCCCGAGGAGCGCGCCTGGCTCGGCCGCGTCCTGGACGAGGCCGGCTACGTCGACGTGGTCCGCCGCCTCCACCCCGACCAGGCGGGCCCCTACAGCTGGTGGTCCTACCGCGGCCGCGCCTTCGACAACGACTCGGGCTGGCGGATCGACTACCACATCACCACCCCGGGCCTGGCCGACCGCGCCACCACCGCCCTGGTCGAGCGCGCCGCCACCCACGCCGAGCGGTGGTCGGACCACGCACCGGTCACGGTCGCGTACGACATCTGATGGACCCGAGCGAGCGTCCCGGCCCCGTGCGCTTCAACCTGCTGGGGCCGGTGCACGTCACCCTCCCGGACGGCGAGGTGGTGTTGCCCTCGGGCGGTCCGCGCGCGGTGCTGGTGATGCTGCTGGTGAACGCGAACCGGGTCGTGTCGGCGGAGCAACTGGCGTCGGCGGTGTGGGGCGAGGACCGTCCGTCCACCGCCACCGCCATCGCGTCGCTGCGCAACCACGTCCTGCGCCTGCGCCGGATGCTCGGTGACGACACGGGGCTGCGGCTGCGAACCGTGGCGCCGGGCTATCTCATCAGGACGGATCCCGGTGAGCTGGACGTGGAGGAGTTCGTCGAGGGGTGCCGGCTCGGCGCGGAGCAGTTGCGCGCGGGTGAGGCCTCGGCGGCGCGGCGGACGCTGAGCACCGCACTGGACCTGTGGCGCGGCGAGCCGTTCACCGACCTGCCACCGTGTGTCGACGGCGCCGCGCGGGCCCACCAGCTCGACGAGACCCGCATGAACGCGTGGCAGGACCGTGTCGGCGCGGACCTGAGGCTGGGACGGCACCGGGAGCTGGTCGCCGAACTCCGCGGG
Source organism: Kitasatospora sp. NBC_01250 (assembly GCF_036226465.1). NCBI lineage: Bacteria > Bacillati > Actinomycetota > Actinomycetes > Kitasatosporales > Streptomycetaceae > Kitasatospora > Kitasatospora sp. NBC_01250. The sequence continues at coordinate 1,540,948 of NZ_CP108476.1, forward strand.
CTCACCCGGGCCCACCCGCTGCGGGAGGCGCTGCACGGGCAGCTGATGCTGGCGCTGTACGGTGCCGACCGCCAGGCCGAAGCCCTCGCGGTCTACCAGGACCTGCGCAAGCGGCTGGTCGCGGAACTCGGGGTCGAGCCCTCGGCGCAGGTCGCGGATCTCCAGCTCCGGATCCTCGCCGCGGACCCCTCGCTGCTCGACCCGGCGGAGCAGTCCGAGAGCGGCGGGACGGCACCGGGCCGGACCGCGGGCACCGGACGCCGCGGCAGCAGGCCGGGCGCCGGGGCCGCGACGACCGCGAATGCCCCGGCCGGGTACGCGCCCCGCAACAGCCTCCCGCGGGACGTGGCCGACTTCACCGGCCGCGGCCCGGAAACGGACCGCCTGTTGGCAGCCGCGGCCGCCCCGGCGACCAGCGCCGTCGTGATTTCCGCGATCGACGGGATGGCCGGGGTCGGCAAGACCGCGCTGGCCGTCCACGTCGCCCACGCCCTGGCCGACCGGTACGCCGACGGCCAGGTCTTCATCGACCTGCACGGCTTCACCCCGGGCCAGACCCCGCTGGAGCCCGGCGCCGCGTTGGCCCGGCTGCTGCGCGCCGTCGGGGTGAGCGAGGACGCCCTTCCCGCGGATCCCGAGGAGCGTGCACTGCTGTGGCGCAGCGTCGCCGCCGACCGCCGCCTCCTGATCGTCCTGGACAACGCCGTCGACGCCGCACAGGTCCGGCTCCTGCTCCCCGGATCCCCCGGCTGCCTGGTCCTCGTCACGTCGCGGCGCCGGATGCCCGCTCTCGCCGGAGCCGGCGCGCTCTCGCTGGACGTCCTCGAACCGGGCACGGCTGTCGCCCTGTTCGGCCAGATCTGCGGCCCGGACCGGATCGTCGGCCAGGAGGACGCCGTCGCCGAGATCGTCAGGCTCTGCGGCCACCTGCCCCTCGCCATCCGCATCACCGCCGCGCGCCTGGCGCACCGTGGCACCTGGACCCCCTCCCACCTGCTCGCCCGGCTCCGCGACCGGATCAGCCTGCCCACCGAGCTCCGGACGCAGGACCAGAGCGTCGCCGCGGCCTTCGCCGTGTCCTACGACGCCCTGGCCCCCGACCAGCAGCGGCTCTTCCGCCTCGCGGGACTGCACCCCGGCGACGACTTCTCCGCGTACGCCCTGGCGGCCCTCGCCGATCTGCCGCTGACCGGGACCGAGGACCTCGTCGAGGAACTCCACGACCACCACCTGCTCATCGAGCGGTCCCCCGGCCGCTACACGTTCCACGACCTGCTGCGCCAGCACGCCCGCGGTCTCGCCCGGTCCGAGGAAACCGACGCCACCGGGCGGGCCGCGCTGGAACGGCTCTTCGACTACTACGGCCACACCGCCGCGGCAGCGGCGGACGTCCTCTACCCCCACGAGTCGCACCGGCGCCCGCATCCCCCGAAACCCGCCACGCCCACCGACCCGCTGCACGGCGAGGAGAGCGCGCGCAACTGGCTCGACACCGAGCTGACCAACCTGATCGCCGCCGGCACGCACCCCGTCGCCGCCGCCACACAGCACAGCAGCGACCTCTCCGCGATCCTCGCCCGCTATCTGGACCACTACGGCCACTACGGCAAGTCCCTGACCCTCCACACCGCGGCCACCGAATCCACCACGGTCACGGGCGACTTGGCCGGTCACGCCACCGCCCAGACGAACCTGGCGGGGTCGTACTGGCTGCTGGGCCGCTACCCGGAGGCCATCGAGTGCTTCCAGGCCGCGCTCCTCGACTTCCGGAACCTCGCGGACCAGGCCGGAGAGCGCCGGGTGCTGACCAACCTCGGCGCGACCTACGCCCAGCTGGGTCGCCACGAGGAAGCGATCGACCACTTCACGTGGGCGATGGCCGCCTACGGAGCGGCGGGCGACCGCGCGGGCCAGGTGATCGTGCTGAACAACCTCGGCGCGGTCTGCGAGCGGACGGAGAACTTCGAGCAGGCGGCGCAGTACCACCGTCAGGCCCTCGAACTGGCCCGGGAGGTCGGCGATCACGTCACCGAGGGAAGGGCCCTGGCCAACCTCGGCATGACGCTGCACCACCTCGGCCAGCCCGCCGAGGCCGCACGGGTGCTGCACCAGGCCCTGGCGATGGCCACCAGAGCCGGCGACCGGACTCGCCAGATCTTCGCACTCAACGGCCTCGGCGACGTCGAACGCGCGACCGACCCCGCCCAGGCTCTCGCCCGCCACCACCAGGCCCGCGAGATCTGCGCCGCGATCGGCGACCGGTTCTCACTGGCGGCCTGTCACCTGCGCATCGGCGACGACCACCAGGCGATGGGCGACCCCGGCCTGGCCCGGGAGCACTGGGAGCAGAGCGCCGAGCTGTACACCGAACTGAAGGCGACCTCCCAACTCGAAACGGTCCGCACCCGCCTCGGCGGACCGTGACCCCGCACCGCGAGGGCACGGCCGACCACCGGTTGACAGCGCTTCCGCAACCGGTTGACAGAGCTGGTGTGTGCGGGAAAGCTGACCTCAGCAGCTGAAATGAATGGCGCAGGCTCGACTTCCCACGTCGCTCCCTCCCGCCACCGCGCTGCTCAGGTGCCTGGGGGAAGTCGTGACGCGTACTCAGAAAGCCTTGCCGGCACGACCGGTCGGCGATGCCGCCGAGCTGGTCGCCGCCGTCCGCTCGCTGCTGGCGGCCGACGCCGGGGGCGGCGTCGTGCTGCACGGGCCGCCGGGGGTGGGCAAGAGCTGGCTCGCGCAGGCGGTCGCCGCCGACTGGCGGCGCACCGGCGGGCTGGTGGTCGTCGCGGCCACCCGGGGCCCGGTCACGGAGTCGAGCGCCCTGTTGCGCCACCGGGCCGACCCGTTGTCCCCGCCCGGCGCCGAGCAGCTGGTGCTGCTGGACGGGATCGACGCACTGGATCCCGAGCTGGGCCGCGCAGCCCTGGCCGCGGCGCGGACCGGGGGCGTCCGGGTGCTGGCCACCGCGCGCCGTCGCGCGGCGGCACCCGGCCTGACCGGCTGCCCGGTCGCCCCGCTCGCGGTGCCCGCCGACTGCTCGGGGGTGGCGCTGCAGGAGTTCTGCCAGGTCCCCTCGGTCCAGCTCTACGCCTCCCACGTACGGGAGTTGAACCCGGACTTCCGGATCGATCGGCACAATCAGCACCAGATCGCCCAGACCTGCGTGGACCTGCGCGGCGTCCCCGGCGCACTCGTGCTGGCGGCCCGGGTGGCGGGGCTGGAGGGCCCCGAGGTCCTCACCGCGATACTGGAGCGGCGCGCCGGGCCCGAGGGCCCCGAACTCGTCCGGCTGCTCAACGCCTACCGGCGGGGCCGGCCGAGCGGGCCGGTCCCGCAGCTCACCGCGGCCGGACGCCGGCTGCTCGCCCACGCGGTGCTGTTCACCGGCGGGTTCGGCGCGGAGGCGCTGCGCCAGGTGACCGGCGTGCCGGTGGAGGAGTTCACCGTGGCGCTGCAGACCCTGGTCGACGCGCAGTTGCTCGCACTCTCGGGGCTGCCGTCCGGGCGGCTCAGCGGCCTGACCCGGGTGCGCCTGCACCTGCCGCTCGACGTCCCCGCCCAGCCGCCGCCCGATCCGCGCGAGCCCGGCTTCGACCGGCCTGCGGCGCGCCTGGCCCACGCCCGCTACTACGCGCGGCTGGCCCGGGCCGGCGCGCGGCGGATCGAGGAGGGTGCCCAGCAGAGCGGGCTGGCCGCACTGCACTGCGAGGAGCGCAACATCCGCACCGCGCTCGACACCCTGCTCGGCGCGGGACCGGCCGGCGAGGCGCTCGACCTGATCGAGGACACCCGGGGCTACGCCGATGCCACCGGGATCGAGCTCGCGACGGCCGGGCAGCTGCGCGCCCTCGCCGCCGCGTGCCCGCCGGGCGAGCAGGACCGGCTGGCCCTGCTGCTCGCCGAGGCCTGCCTGCAGGCGGGCGAGGCCGACGGCCTGCAGGCGCTGCTCGACCAGGCGGTGGCGACCGGAGCGCCGACCGGTCCGCACGGCGCGCGCTGGCAACGCCTCTGCGCGGTGCGCGAGTTCTGGCACGACACTGCCGCCGGCTCGGCCCTGCTGGAGCGCGCTGCGGAGCAGGCGCTGCAGTGCGCACGGCGGGACGGCGCCGCCGGCGGAGCGGAACGGGGTGCCGCGCGGATCCGGCTGGAGGCGGCCCTGGCCCGGTTCCTGAGCGGCGACAGCGCCGGGGCCGTCGAGGCGGTCCGCCGCGCCCTGCCGGACGCGCTGCGCCGACAGGACGTCGTGGGCGCGGGCGGCGCCCTGCTCCACCTGAGCCTCTTCCTGGCGGCCACGGGCGACTCGGCCGCCGCCCAGGACTGCCACCAACGGGCGATGGCGAACCTGCGCACCCTCGGCGCGCCCGCCGTCCTCGGCGCGTTCCTCACGATCGCGGCGAGTCCGCTGCTGTCGGCCGCCGAGGTGCGGGCGCGCGGCGCCGTCCGGGTGCTGGCGGGCTTCCACGCCGGCCGGGAGGCCTGCCTGGGCACGCCCACCGAGCCCGACCTGGCGGTCAGCCGGATCGAGCGCCGCTACCGTCCCATGCTCAGCGAGCGGGAGTTCGACGAGGCGCAGCGCGCCGGGGCAGCCGTCCCGTTGCCGCTGCTGCTGGCCGAACTGGCCGTCCAGTACCGCCGAACGGCCGACCGGCCGGCACCGGCCGCACACCCCGCCATCGCCGTCCAGGGCCAGAAGGCCGCTGGCAGCGATGTTCTGACACTGCGTCAGCATCAGGTGGCGCTGCTGGTGGCGGACGGCCTGGGCAACCGCCAGATCGCCCGCCAACTGCTCATCTCGGAATGGACGGTGGTGAACCACATGCGGGAGATCATGAAGCGGCTCGGCTGCGGTTCCCGGGCCCAGGTGGCGCGCTGGGTTCACACCGGCGAGCCGAGCGGTCCCGCCGCCCGCGCCGACCCACCGCTCTGGCCCGCCACCAGCGCGCGGTAGCCCAGGCAGTCGGCCACCAACCGGTCGTGCGTGCCGATGCCGTGGACCCGGCCGTCCTGGAGGAAGACGATCTGATCGGCGTGCCGGACGGTGGACAGGCGGTGCGCGACCACCACCACCGCGCGGTCGGCGGCCAGCCGGTCGACCGCCTGCCGCAGCAACTGCTCGTTCACGCCGTCGAGCTGGGAGCTCGGCTCGTCCAGCAGCAGCACCTCGGCCTCGGAGAGCAGCGCCCGGGCCAGCGCCAGCCGCTGGCGCTGGCCACCGGAGAGGTCGACGGCGCCGGCGAGCCGGGTGTCCAGGCCCTGTGGCAGCGCGGCGATCTGCTCCGCCAGTCCGACCTGGGCGAGCGCGCTGCACAACTCGCCATCGGTGCGTCCGCCCTGACGGCCCAGCAGCAGATTCTCCCGGACGCTCGCCTCCAGCAGGGTGAACTCCTGGTCGACGTAGGCGATCCGGCGGCGCAGCACGTCCAGCGGCCACTCGGCGAGGTCGACGCCGTGCAGTTCCGCGGTGCCCCGCTCCGGCGGCAACAGCCGCTCCAGCATGGCGAGGACGGTCGACTTGCCGGCCCCCGAGGGCCCCACCAGTGCGGTCAGGCCGCGCTGGGCGACCTCGAAGCTGACGCCGTGCAGCACCCGCTCGCCACCGTAGCCGCCGGCCAGGTTGCTCAGCCGCAGGGCAGGGGCGTGCCGGTCCGGGTCCGGTTCCTGGGCCGGGCCCGGCTCCTCGGCCGGCAGGTCCAGCACCTCCTGGACCCGGCTCCGCGCCGCCAGGCCGGTCTGCAGCCGGCCGAAACCGGTGGCCAGCACCGTGAGCGGGGTGACCAGCTGGAACAGGTACATCATGAAGGCCACGAAGTCCGCCGCACTGAGGCTGCCCGAGGCCAGCCGGGCGCCGCTGCCGGCCAGCACCCCGACGATCGCGATCTGCTGGCCCAGGCCCATCACCGGGGTGATGAACGCCAACCGCCGGTCGGCCGCCACGGCGGCGTCGGTCGCGGCGGTGGCCGTGCCCGTCACCTGGTCGCCGATCGGCCCCTCGGCGCGGTTGGCCTTGACCGCGGCCAGCGCCCCGAGCGCCGAGTTGAAGCCCTGCGCCAGCGCACCCAGTGCCTCCTGCTGGGCCAGTGACCCCCGGCGCGCGCTGCGCACGAAGACCGCGATCACGCTGCCCGCCACCGCGAAGGTGGCGACCACGATGAGCAGCAGCACCGGATCGAGCAGCCCCATGACGACCAGCGTCAGGACGGCCGTGATCGCCGAGGCGGGCAGCGCGGTGATGCCCACGTCGAGCATGGTGCGCAGCTGCGCGGTGTCGGCGGTGACCCGGTTGGTGAGGTCCCCCGCGCCGATCCGGCGCACGTCCAGCACCGGCATCCGCAGCACGTGCCGCATCAGCCGCCCCCGGGTCTCCAGCACGGTCAGCTCGCCGATCCGGCCCAGCACGAAGGAGCCCCAGGCGGCGGCCAGCGCGGCGACGAGTGCGAGCACCACGAGCGCCAGCGCGTCGGACGCGGCCGATCGATGCTGCCCGAGGTCCTGGACCAGGTTGCGCACCGTCAGCGGAACGGTCAGCGAGGCGGCCACCGAGGCCAGCAGCAGAACGAACGCGAGGCCGACCTGCACACCGTGGCGGCGCAGCACGGCACGCAGCGGGCTCACCCCTGGCGTGCCGCCGGCAGCAGCAGCGGACATCGGACTCCTTCGGTAGGCGGGAGCGGCCGGAGGGCCCAGGTTAGGGAGCCCGCCCGGCCGCCGGCCATGACAGGAATCCGCCTGGCAGGGCGCCGGATCTGCCACCGGCTGCTGCCAGTTTCCTGCTCTGGCCGCGGCCATCGGCCCCTTGGTCTCCTGAAGGCGGCACGCCGGAGCGACCGGCGGCCGTCACCGAAGATCCTGAAGGAGGTAGCACCCATGAAGAAGGACGTCATCAAGGGCGACAAGCTGTCCGCCGCCGAGCCGCACATCAAGATGCCGCCGATCGGAGTCACCGTTCGGATCCCGATCACGCTCCGCGCCCTCACGCCGGCCTGATGAGCTGACCCGGGCAACCACCGCCGGTCGTCCCGGGCACCGCTGCCGGGACGGCCGGCCGTCCCGGCGCAAGGAGTCCGGACGCAAGAAGTCCGGACGCAGGAAGTCCGGACGCAGGAAGCCCGGCGAAGGAACTCCCGGCGCAAGAAGTCCCGGCGACGCAAGAGGTCCCGACGCAGGACAATGGAGAGGAGAGGAAGACCGTGCGCGTGCTCCTGGTCAACATGCCCTGGTCGCCGATCGACGTGCCGTCGCTGGCCCTGGGCATTCTCAAACGGGCCGTCGACGAGAAGACGGACGGACAGGCGGAGGTGCTGCACGCCAACCTGGAGTACGTCGACTGGCTCACCCGGCAAGGGGAGTTCACGCTCGGCGACTACGAGTACTATTCGCTCGACTCCTACTTCCTCGGCTGCGGGGACTGGGTCTTCTCCTCCGCGCTGTACGACGACCCGCAGTGGCGCGAGGCCGAGTTCACCGAGCTGCTCGGCAGCCACCTGGACGAGGACCGGCTGCGCCAGGCCGTCGAACTGCACCGCCAGGCACCGCGGTTCGTCCAGGAGATCGCGCAGGCCATCGTCGCCGCAGCGCCGGACGTGGTCGGCTTCACCTCCACCTTCCAGCAGAACACCGCCGCGCTCGCCGCCGCCAAGCACGTCAAGCGGCTGGCACCGGGGATCGTGACCGTGCTGGGCGGCGCGAACTGCGACGGCGCGCAGGGCGAGGCGATGCACCGCAACTTCCCCTTCGTCGACCACGTCGTCCGCGGCGAGGGCGAGGTGGCCTTTCCCCAGCTGCTCAACGCGCTGGCGGCCGGCCGGGACCTCGCCACGGTGCCGAGCCTGTGCTGGCGCGACGCGTCCGGCCCGCGGGCCAACCCGATCAGCACCACCCCGCTGCCGCCGGCGGCGATCGTCCGGCCGGACTACCGCGGCTACTTCGAGCGGCTGGCCGCCTCGCACGCGCGGACCTGGACCGAGCCGAAGCTGGTGGTCGAGGGCGCGCGCGGCTGCTGGTGGGGCGAGAAGCACCACTGCACCTTCTGCGGCCTCAACGGCTCCTCGATGCAGTTCCGCAGCAAGCACCCGGACGCCTTCTTCGCCGAGATCGTCGAACTCGCCCGCGAGCACCAGGTGCTGGACATGTTCGTGGTCGACAACATCCTCGACATGGGCTACCTGACCACCCTGCTGCCCCGCCTGATCGAGACCGGCTACGACCTGCGGCTGCACATCGAGATCAAGGCCAACATGCGCCAGTCCCAGCTGCGGACGCTGGCCGACGCAGGGCTCGTCTACGTGCAGCCCGGCATCGAGAGCCTCAACAACCGGGTGCTGGACCTGATGGACAAGGGCGTCAGCGGCTGCCAGAACGTCCGGATGCTGCGCGACGGTTCGGCCGCCGGCCTCTCGGTGGCCTGGAACTACCTGCACGGCTTCCCCGGCGAGCAGGACCGGGACTACGACGGGGTGATCGGCCAACTCCCGGCGCTGGAGCACCTCGACCCGCCCGGCGACCTGTCCGCCCGGATCGCCATCGAGCGGTTCAGTCCGTACTTCAACCGGCCCGAACTCGGCTTCTCCGAGCTGCGCCCGGCCCTCCCCTACCGGGTCGTCTACGACCTGCCGGAGGCCGAACTGCTCGACCTCGCCTACATCTTCGACGTGCCGCCGCGCGGCATCGGCGAGCCGACCGTGGCCCGGCTGAACGAGGCGCTGGCCGCCTGGCAGGAGCACCACGCGGCCAGTCGGCTGACCCACACCGACCTCGGCGACCGGATCGTCCTGGTGAGCCGGCGCCGGGCCTTCGACTGGACCGTCCTGGAGCTCTCCGAGCCGCTGGAACTGGCCGCCTTCCGACTGCTCGACCAGCCGCACGCACCGGCCGCACTGGCCCGCAAGGTCGCCGCCCGGCCCGGCTGCGCACAGGCGGACGCGGTAGCCGTCCAGGCACTGCTGGACCGCTGGTCGGCCCAGGGCCTGGTCTTCACCGACAACGGCCAGTACGTCCAGGTCGCGCCGCCCGCGGTCAACCAGGAGCTGCTCAGGCTCGGCTACCGGCGGGCCCGCCAGGAGGCCGAGGACTGGCCGGCGACCCGGCCCGAACAGGTGCCGGCCTGACCGCACCTCTCCGGACAAACCCCAACAGCAGCAGGAGAGTTGATGAACACCACGGCACTCACCGCGCCGCCGCGACCGGCCACCGTGGCGGTCCGGGCCTGGCGTGACGTCGAGCCGGTCACGCGGTACCTGCCGTCGATGTCCCTCGGCACCGTGGAGGTGGCGGGCCCGAGCGGGCCCGCCGCCCAGCGGCTCTGGGACCTCGGCGCCCGCCGGGTGGAGATCCCGGGCACGGTGGACCTCACCAGCCCCGACACCGCCACCACTACCGACACCGCCACCGCCACCGCCACCGCCTCGGCGACGGTCCACCGGCTCTGCCTGATCCGGGACCTGACCGCACGCGCCGTCCAGGTCGACTGGACCCTGCGCCTCGGTCCGCGGGCCGAGGCCTGGGAGGAACTCGGCCACCTCCAGCCGCCGACCGCCCTGCTCGGCCCCGCCGACCCCGACGCGGCACTGCGGTTGTGGACCGACACCCACCACGTGGGCAAGTGCCTGTGGCGCAAGGGCCCGGGGTTCGTCCAGATCCGCGACCGCCGCTGGGGCGAACTGCGCCGCTTCACGGTCGACGAGCCGGACTACCAGGAGGTCATCGAGCGCCTGGTGGACGGCGCCCCGCAGGCCGATCTGCCCGCGCACATCCTGGCCGACCTGCGCGGCGAGCAGTTGGTCGGCCAGGTGGGCGAGCTGTTCTGGTGGCTGCCCTACCGGGTCCGGCGCTGGGCGCACGCACCGATCGTGCTGTGAGGCGGGCGCAACGTCAGGCAGTGGCGACGGCCCGCGCCACGGTGTCCTCGCCCGACACCAGCTCCACCGTGCGTCCCACCAGTGGCGCCGGGTCGGCCAGCAGCGCGGCGATGACGGCGGCCACGTCGGCGCGCGGCACCGCGCCCCGGCCGGTCGAATCGGCCAGCCGGACCAGCCCGGTGGGCGCGTCGTCGGTCAGCCGCCCCGGGCGCAGCACCGTCCAGTCCAGGCCCGGGCGCGCGCGCAGGTCGTCGTCGGCCGCGCCCTTGGCCCGCAGGTAGGCGCCGAAGACCGGGTCCGCGCCGTCCCCGGCCCGGGCGTCGGCGCCCATCGAGGAGAGCATCACGTAGCGCCGCACCCCCGCCTGCTCGGCGCCGTCGGCCAGCAGGACGGCCGCCGCCCGGTCGACCGTGTCCTTGCGCGCGGCACCGCTGCCCGCCCCCGCACCGGCGGCGAAGACCACCGCGTCGGCGTCGGCCAGCACCTGGGCGACCTGCGCGCGGTCGGCGGTTTCGAGGTCGAGCAGGACCGGCTCGGCGCCGCGCTCCCGCAGGTCCGCCTCCTGCTCGGCACGGCGGATCAGGCCCACCGGGCGATCCCCGCGCTCGGCGAGCAGCCGCTCCAGGTGGAGGGCGATCTGACCATGGCCTCCGGCAATGACGATACGCATGCGGGCCACGTTACCGGCCGGGCGCTCCGCGGCAGGCTTCTGACACCGTGTCAGCACCGGATGGCGCACCGCCGACCGGACCGTCGGCCCCGACCGACAGCTGCGCGTCCCGGGGCCGGCCCGACCGACCAGACCGGCCCTGCGCCGGGCCCGGAAACCTGCTGGCCCCGGCCGCCCCCGCGCTGGCATGCTGGACGGTGTGGAGCACATCGAGAACGTCGAGCCCGCGGCGGCCTCCGCGACCGCCGCGACCACCACTGCCGTCGAGCGACCCGAGGTCTGGCTCGAGGTGGCCGCCGAGCTGCGCATGTTCCTCCCTGCGGCGCGGCGGATCGGCCGGTCGATGGTGCGCACCGACGGCGCCGCCACCCTCGGCCACCTGGTGGAGTCGCTCGGTGTGCCGCTGACCGAGGTCGGCGAGCTGCTGGCCGACGGCCGCCCGGTGCCCGCCGGACACCTGCCCCGGCACGGCGAGCAGATCTCGGTGCGCGGGGTGACCCGGCCGCAGCCGCTGCCCGGCCCGCCCCGCTTCCTGCTCGACGTCCATCTCGGCACCCTGGCCCGACGGCTGCGCCTACTGGGGATCGACGCGGCCTACGAGAACCCCGACATCGGCGACGCCGCGCTCGCCGCCCGCTCCGCCGCCGAGCAGCGGGTGCTGCTCTCGCGCGACCGGGGCCTGTTGCGGCGCCGCGAGCTGTGGGCGGGCGGATACGTCTACAGCCACCGCCCGGAGGAGCAACTGCGCGACGTGCTCTCCCGGTTCGCGCCGCCACTGGCCCCCTGGACCAGGTGCACGAGCTGCAACGGGCAACTGCGGCAGGCCGCGAAGGCCACTGTGCAGGAGCAGTTGGAGGACGGCACGGAGCGCTCCTACGACGCCTTCGCCCGCTGCGCGGACTGCGGGCAGGTGTACTGGCGCGGGGCGCACCACGCCCGGTTGACCGCGATCGTGGACGAGGCGCTGGGCGAGTTCGGCCCCGGCCGGCCGACACAGCCGGCCCGGCCATAGGGCCTGTCCGGACCTGACGCTTCCGCGCGCCACGACCAGGAGCTACTCTCCGGTAACGACACCGCAGCGGGATCCGCCCCGACGGCGGGTCGCCGAACGATGGAGTGCCCCGTGCCCGCATCCTCGCCCCGCCCCGGCGTGCGGCCCTCGGCCTCCCCCGGGTCCACGCGCTCCGCGCGGCTGCTCGGCGGCCTGCTGATCGGCGCGGGCATCACGCACTTCGTCGCACCCCGCACCTTCGACGCCATGGTGCCCCGTGCGCTGCCCGGCAGCCCGCGCGCCTGGACCCGTGCGAGCGGGGCGGCCGAGCTCGCGATCGGGGCGGCCGTCGCCGCCCCGCGCACCCGCAGGCTGGGCGCGCTGGCCGCCGCCGGACTCTTCGTCGCCGTCTTCCCGGCCAACGTCAAGATGGCCGCCGACTGGCGCGACCGCCCGCTCCCGCTGCGCACCGCGGCGCTCGCCCGCCTGCCGCTCCAGGTCCCGCTGGTGCGCTGGGCGCTGCGCGTGCACCGCGCCGCGCAGACCGAGCGCAGCTGATCCGAGGCGCCGTCAGCCCAGCACCCGCACCAGCCCCCGGTCCACGTCCCGCACCCGCGGACGCCCCGCCAGCGCCATCGCCTCCGTCAACTCCTCCCGCAGCAGCGCCAGCAGCGCGCTCACCCCGGCCTCGCCCGCCACCGCCAGCCCCCACAGTGCGGGGCGGCCCAGCAGCGCCGCGTCCGCGCCGAGCGCGAGCACCTTCAACACGTCGACGCCGGTGCGCAGTTCGCCGTCCACCAGTACCGCGCAGCGCCCGCGCACGGCGGCCGTGATCTCCGGCAGCGCGGTGATCGCCGGTATCGCGCCGTCCAGTTGACGTCCGCCGTGGTTGGAGACCACGATGCCGGCCGCCCCCGCGTCCACCGCCCGCCGGGCGTCCTCGCTGGTCAGGATGCCCTTGAGGACCAGCGGCAGCGAGGTCTGCCGGCGCAGCCAGCCGAGGTCGGACCAGGTGATCGAGGCGTCGAACTGCTCGCGGGCGTGCCGGACGATGGCCGACCGGCCGTCCTGCCGGACATGGCTGGCGGTCATCAACTCCGGGTCCAGATTGACCGCATGGACGTGATCGGGCAGCGTGAAGGCGTTGCGGTCGTCCCGCAGCCGCCGGGCGACCTGGGGGGCGTCGACGGTGAGCACCAGCGCGCGGAAGCCGGCCGCCTCGGCCCTGGCGATCAGCTGGATCAGCGCCTCCCGGCGGCGCAGCCAGTAGAGCTGGAGCCAGCAGGGTCCGGCACCGGCCGCGGCGATCTCCTCCAGGGTCCGGCTGGCGAAGATCGAGGCGATGAAGAGCGCACCCTGCGCTCCGGCGGCCCGGGCGGTGGCGACCTCGCCCTGCGGATCGCAGAGCCGGTGGTAGGCCATCGGCGCGATGCCCACCGGCATGCCCAGCGCGGCACCGAGCAGCTCGGCCGCCGGGTCCACCCGGTCGACGTCGACCAGCACCGAGGGCCGGAGCCGGACCCGGTCCAGCGCCTGGCGCACCGCCCGTGGCAGCGTCTCGGTACCGCTGGCACCGGCCAGGAAGTCCCAGACCGGGGCGGGCAGTCGGGCCCGCGCCGGCTCCTCGTACTCCGCCACGGTGAGCAGCCGCGCCAGCGTCTGCTCCTCTCCGTGCCCACTGCCCTGCACCGGCACCCGCCCCGCCGTCGGCAACTGCGCCACAGTCCACCACCCCTGCCCCGTCCATCGCACCAATGGTCTTGTGTGCGAATGGATCTGACGATAAGTCAGTTCGCTACTCTCCTCCGATCGGGGGCCGTGCGAAAGCCCGCCGCACGGTCCGGGCCGCCGCGCACCCGCCGCTACCGCTGCTACCGCCCCGGCAGTTCCTGCTCGGTCCAGATCGTCTTGCCCGAGGTGGTGTAGCGGCTCCCCCAGCGGCTGGTCAGCTGCGCCACCAGGTAGAGCCCGCGCCCGCCCTCGTCGGTCAGCCGGGCCCGGCGCATCCGCGGCTGGGTGCTGCTGCCGTCGGAGACCTCGCAGGTCAGCATGTCCGCCCGGATCAGCCGCACCACCACGGGCCCGCCGGCGTAGCGGATCGCGTTGGTGACCAGCTCGCTGAGCACGAGCTCGGTGGTGAAGGCCAGTTCCTCCAGGCCCCAGGCGACCAGCGTCCGGGTGGCGTCCTCACGCACCCGGCCGACCGCCGCGGGGTCGGGCTCGACCGACCAGACGGCGGTGTCGGCGGCGGGCACCACCTTGGTGCGGGCCAGCAGCAGGGTCACGTCGTCGTGCAGCCGGGTCGGCGGCAGTCCGGCGATGATCCGCTGCCCGGCCTCCGGCAGCGGCAGGTCCTGGGCCCGGACCGCGGCCAGCCGCCTGGTCAGCTCGTCCATCCCGCTGTCGATGTCGCCCTCGCCGCGCTCGATCAGCCCGTCGGTGTAGAGCGCAAGCACGCTGCCCGGCTCCAGCACCACCCTGGTGGCCTCGAACGGCAGCCCGCCCACGCCCAGCGGCGGCCCGGGCGCCACCGGCAGGTACTCGGTGCTGCCGTCCGGGTGGGCGACGGCGGGCGGCGGGTGGCCGGCGCTGGCCACCGTGCAGGTCCGGGCGACCGGGTCGTAGACCGCGTACAGGCAGGTCCCGCCGAACGAGCCGGGCTCCGGCCGGGCGGCCCGGCCGGCGGCCCGCTCGCCCTCGGCCTCGGCCTCGGCCCAGGGGTGGCTCTGGACACCGGCGCCGTAGCGGCCCGGGTCCAGCCCCTCCGCCTCCAGGTCCACCTCCCCGTCGGCCGCCAGCGCCGCCTCCACGAGCAGTTGGGCCACCAGGTCGTCCAGGTGGACCAGCAGTTCGTCCGGCTCCAGGTCCAGGTCGGCCAGCGTGCGCACGGCGGTGCGCAGCCGGCCCATGGTGGCCGAGGCGTGCAGGCCGTGCCCGGTGACGTCGCCGACCACCAGCGCCACCCGGGCCGAGGAGAGCGGGATGACGTCGAACCAGTCACCGCCCACGCCGCCCACGGTGTCGGTCGGCAGGTAGACGCTGGCAGTGCTGACCGCGGCGACCGAGCGGACGGCCGGCGGCAGCAGGCTGCGCTGCAGGCCGATCGCGGCACGGTGCTCGCGGGTGTAGCGGCGGGCGTTGTCCAGCGCGAGCGCGGCGCGGGCGGCGATCTCGCGCAGCAGCGTGCGGTCCTCCTCCTCGAAGGCCTCCTTCCAGTGGTCGCGGCGCACCCCGATCCGGCCGAGCAGCAGGCCGCGGGCGATCAGCGGGGCGGTGACCAGCCAGGGCTCCCCCAGGTCCGCGGCGAGCCCGGCCGCCTCCGCGCCGTCCGGTCCGACCTGCACGCTGTCCCCGGTGGCCGGCACCGCCTCGGGCGGCCCCGCCACGGCCGTGCGGCGCAGCAGCAGCAGGCCGTCGCGGTCCGGGGCCGGCTCCTCGCCGGTGAAGACGGCGGGTGCCACCTCCACCACCGCGACGTCCGCGAAGTCGCCCACCAGCGCCTCGGCCAGCTGCTGGGCGCTCTCGGTGACCGACAGCGAGCGCCCGGTGGCCACGGTGACCTGGTGCAGCAGCGCCAGGCGCCGCCGGGTGCGGTACTCGTCGGTGATGTCGTTGAAGAGCGCGGTCAGGCCGATCACCGCACCGTCGGAGGCCTGCAGCCGGAACGCGGAGATCGCCATCATCCGGCCGCCGCGCGGGTCTATCACGGTGCGGGCCAGTTCCTCGGCCAGCACCAGCGGCCGCCCGGTCTCCATCACCTCGCGCAGGTGCTGCTCGAAGGCGGCGGCGTCCTGCGGCTGGAGGAAGTCGGCCAGCTTGCGCCCGGTGAGGGTGACCGGCATGCCGGAGTAGGGCAGCAGGTGGGTGTTGGTCCGCACGATCCGCAGGTCCTGGTCGAAGACCACCAGGCCGAGCCGGTCCTGCAGGAAGAGCTCGCGGGTGAACGCCTGGTCCTGGCGCCAGCGGTCCGCGGCGCCGGCCCGGGCACCGAGCACGACATAGCGGGCGCTGCTGCGGTCACCGAAGGGCGCACCGCGCAGCACCAGTATCCGGACCTCCAGCGCGATCAGCCGCCCGTCGCCGGTGTGGACGCTGACCCGCCCCGCCCAACTGCTGCCGCGCCGCGCGTAGCCCTGCGGCCCGGCCGTGCTCGGTGGGCCGGCCGGCTCGGCCGGTGCGGCCAGCAGCTCGCGGACCCGGCGCCCGCGCAGCACCCCTGCGGGGAGGGCCAGCAGCGTCTCGGCGGCGGCCGTGCAGTCCATGATCCTGCCGCCGCCGTCGACCAGTACCCCTGCCACGCCGTCGAGGAACGGGAAGCGGGAGTCGTCCATGCCGTCCACCTCGCCCGGTCGCGCTCTCTCCTCATCCTCCATCGGACTTCCCGTTTCGGCGCTGCGGCGCTCCGGGCAGTGACCGGAGACCGCCTGCCGGGCCACGCTCGGTGACGGGCCGGAGCGGTCAGTGGCCGCCCGCGTCGAGCACCTCGACATCGGCGATGTTGCGCTCGATGTCGGCCGCCGGCAGCGACACCGCCAGCGCCCAGTAGTAGACGGCCAGGGAGAAGACCGAGATCACCAGGATGTCCCACCACAGCGGCAGGTGGTGTTCGGCGCCCGCGCCGAACTGGCCCTGCCAGGAGACCACGCCCATGCCCACCAGGTAGACGGGCAGCCACTGGCCGGCCCGGAAGTCCATCCGGGGGGCGCCCGGCAGCCCCTTGGACCGGGCGTAGGCGGCGTAGGAGCCCAGCAGCAGGTAGCCGAGCAGGATCGAGGCGCCCAGCCGCCACAGCGTGTCCCAGCCGGACCAGTAGATGACCAGGCTGGCGATCACGAAGGCGAGCGGCGAGACGAACTCGCCGGCCGGCAGCCGGTAGGGCCGCTCCAGGTCGGGGAAGCGCTTGCGCAGCACGCCGAAGGCCAGCGGCGCTCCCGCGTACATCAGCACCACCGCCGAGGTGATGAAGCTGACCAGCCGCTGCCAGCTGGGGAAGGGCAGGAAGCAGAGCACACCGGCCACGAAGGCGATCAGCAGGCCGGCCCAGGGCACCGCGCGCCGGTCGGTGGCCTGCATCGCCTGCGGCGCGTAGCCGTTGCGGCTGAGGCCGTAGGTGATCCGGGAGCTGGAGGTGATGTAGACCAGGCCGGTGCCGGCCGGCGAGATGATCGCGTCGATGTACAGCACGGTGGCCAGCCCGCTGAGCCCGATCAGCGTGGCCAGCCCGGCGAACGGGCCGCTGATGCCCTGGTAGGTCAGGTTGCCCCAGCCCTTGGCGAAGGTGTCCGGGGGCAGCGCACCGATGAAGACCACCTGGAGCAGGATGTAGACCAGGCTGCCGATCAGCACCGATCCGAGCACCGCGCGGGGGATGTCGCGGCGCGGGTGGGTGCTCTCGCCGGCCCACTGGATGGCCTGTTCGAAGCCGAGCAGCGCGAAGATCACGCCGCTGGTGCTGATCGCCGAGAGCACGCCGCGGGCGCCGAAGGGCGCGAAGCCCTGCGAGGTGAAGTTGGAGCCGTGGAACTCCTGCGACGCGAAGATCAGGATCGTCACCACCGGCACGGCGACCTTCCACCAGGTGGCCGCGCTGTTGGTGCGGGCCAGCCACTTGACGCCGAGGAAGTTGATCGCGACGAAGATCGCGAGCAGCACCGCGGCGACCGCGAAACCCGAGCCGGTCAGCGTCTGGTTCTTGTTCTGGAAGCCGTCCGCCCAGCTCCAGTGCCGGGCGTAGCCGATCATCGCCTGCACCTCGATCGGGGCGATGGTGGCGGCCTGCAGCCAGGTGAACCAGCCGAAGGACATGCCGGCGAAGCCGCCGAAGGCGTAGTGCGGGTAGCGCGCGGTGCCGCCGGCCACCGGGAAGAGGCCGCCGAGCTCGGCGTGCACCAGGGCGAGCAGCACGATGGCGATCGCGCCGACGCCCCAGGAGAGCAGTGCGGCAGGACCGGCGGCCGTGACGGCCTTCTCGGCGCCGAAGAGCCAGCCGGAGCCGATGATCGCTCCGACCGAGGCCCAGAGCAGGCCGAGCATGCCGACCTCGCGGCGCAGGACGTGCCGTTGGGAGTTGTTCGGGGGCGCCGGAGCGGGCGTTGCCATGGCTGGTCCTCTCGGACGACGGCGGGGGTCAGCCCGACGCTCCCGCAGAACGGCCCCGGCCCGCGTGCCGCACGCCGAACGGGCGCCATCATCGCCAGCCGTCCGGCCTAGCGGGCGAGGGATCATCACCTGCTGATATGGATGTGACGGAGAATCATGTCAGCAAGCGTTGATTTGCGCGCCGGGGCGTGCCAGGCTCGACCCGGCCCCGCCAGGCCCTGCCCCACCCACCCGGTCCGGCCTGGGCCGGGAACCTTTCCCCTGCCCGGCCCAGGCCCCGGTCCTTCCGGACCGACCCCTCGGTCCTGCCGGACCGACTCGACGTCAGCTCGGATCGCGCTCCGCCGAGGCCGCACGCTGCGCCTCGGCGGCCAGCACCGCCGCCAGGTTCTCGCGGCGGATCCGCCGGTCGAGGTAGAGCAGCCCGTCGGTCAACGGCTGCAGCGGCGCGGCCAGCGCCATCGCCAGCCCGTAGCCGACCAGCACGCAGCCGATCAGGAAGAAGACGCCGAAGGCCGTCGGCACGCTGCTCGTCACGGCCTCGCCGTACTCGTCGATCCGCTCGGTCGGGGCGCTGGTGCTGACCATGACCACCACTCCGATGATCATCGCGGGCACGGTGACCACCTGGGCGGCGAAGGAGCCGATCATCCGGACCACGTACGGGATGCCCAGGCTGCGCCACCAGGAGCCCTCGTTGAGCCGCCAGGCCCGGCGGACCGCCGCCACCGGCGGCTGGTTCTCCAGGATCAGCACCGGCGTCACCAGCGCCAGCCGGACCGCGGCATAGCCGCCGAACGCCGCGACCGGCAGCAGCAGGCAGGCGGTCAGCACGCCGAAGACGGCCGCGCTGCCGGTGGCCAGCCCGATCAGCGCCCCGGGCAGCACCGCGACCAGCAGGCCGCCCAGCGCGGCCAGGCCGAGCAGCAGCTGGGTGCGGATCACCCGCCCCAGGTAGGGCCGGCTCTCCGACCAGAGCCGGCCGGCCGTCACCGGCCGGCCGACCGCGGCGTGGCGCAGCACCGCCGTGCTCACGGTGGTCGCCACCAGCGAGAAGCCCCAGAAGCAGCAGAGCAGGAGCAGCACGCCGACGACCGCCGTGATGCCGACGGTGGTCGCCTGACCGTCGGTCAGCTGGTAGTCCACCTGGCTGCGGGCGTCATCGATGATGCCGCCGACCGCGCTGTAGCCGACCGCCAGGTAGACCCCGCACAGCGCGAGCACGACCAGGGCCGCGAGCGACAGCGGGACCAGCAGGGCCTTGGCGTACTGGCGCAGGGTGCGGAAGACGCCGCTGATCACCTCGCCGATGCCCAGCGGCGTCAGCGGTATGACGCCGGGCCGGGGCGGCGGCGGCCGGTAGCCCCAGGCGAGGCCGGGCGGCGGCCAGCCGCCCTGGTGCGGCGCGGGAGCGGGGTGGGGCGCGGGGCCCTGGTACGGCGCGGGATCCGGCCGGCGCACCGGCTCCGCGTCCGGATCCGGCGCCCGCCACACATCGTCGGCGCTCATCGTTCTGGCCTCCCCCTGTACTGCTTACGCTGTCCTGCTCCACCCGTGGAGCACCCGAGCGTACGGGAGCCGCCCCCGCCGCACGGCGCCGGGGCCACCGGGCCGACCCCCGCCACCGGGTGCACGTCGTCGCAGGTGGCGGCGGGTCCGGGCGCGGCGTTCACCCCGTGCTGTACCAGTCCCAGGGCAGCAGCCCGTGCTCCGGCAGGTGGGCCTCGCGGGTGCTGATGGTGATCAGCGGGCGGTCCTTCCAGACGGTCGCGTCGTTGGCGCGCCGGCACAGCTCGGTGCGGGCGTGGTCGGTGTTGGCGACCAGCACCAGCACCGTCTCCTTCCGCAGGCCCTCGAAGACCGCCCGGTCCGGATCGGCCAGCACCGCGCGCAGCCGGGCGCGGTCGGCCAACCGCAGCCGGCCCCGGTCGCCGTAGCCGAGCGGCCGGGCCTCGGCGGTGCTCCTGGCCACGCCGCGAGCGAGCGTCAGCAGCGGCAGCAGGGTGGGGATCCGGCCCGGATCGGTGACGGCCTCGCCCTGGGCCGCGCGGTAGATGGCCAGGCCCAACAGGGTCCGCACGGCCTCCAGATCGCCGCCGGCCACTCTGGGGTCGTGGCCGGCCGCCCAGCGGGTCAGGCCGAGGGCCCAGTACATGGACACCTCCAGTGCGGAGGCCTTGCCCATCAGCGCGGAGTCCACCTCCCACCACCAGTGCGGATCGCCCTCGGCCGCTTCGACGGCCGGCTCCAGCTCGTGCACAGCCCACCTCCCGGCGCGCCCGCCCACACCCGGGCCCGGGCGCCCCTCCTATCGTGCTGCGGCACGCGGCGCGGTGTCCGCCGATCGGGCAAACCCGCGCGCGGGGCCGGGCGGGCCGCCGCACCGGCCCGCCCGGCCCTGTCCCACGCCGCTGTTCCGCCCCGGTCTCAGGGGGTCTGGCCGTAGAAGTGCTCCACGTGCAGCTTGACCACGAGCCGGCGGTCGCGGACCATCGCGGCCCGGTAGTCGTCCCAGTCGGGGTGCTCGCCGTCGAGCGCGCGGTAGAGGTCGATCAGCTCCTCCACCGTGTCGTCGTCGGGCGCCGCGGCCACCGGGGTCAGCTCGACGGTGCCCTCGGCCACCGCCCAGGTCCAGAAGTCCTCGCTGGTCGCGTACAGGCTCGCCCGCGGGTCCCGGGCCAGGTTCTTCGCCTTCACCCGGTCCGCGGTGACGGAGACCCGGATCAGCTCCCTCGCCGGGTCGTAGGCGTAGCGGATGTTGGACAGTTGCGGCCGTCCGTCCCGCTTCAGGGTCACCAGCACCCCGTTGATCCGGGAGGCGAACAGCTCACGGATCTTGGCCTCGTCGGCCATGGGCCTCTCCTCTGCGTCGAGTTGACGGTCCGTCGGTCGATGACGGTTCCAGCGCCCAACCTAGCGGCGGACACCCGCCCGCCGGGCGGGTTCGTCACCCGTCGGGCGGGCGGACCTGACGCAGTACGCGCAAGAGGTGTCGATACGGAGCACCGCGCAGCTTCCGTGATTCTTGTGTGACGTGTGCGATGCGGGGTTGTTATCGGAGTGATGATCCGTCTAGTCTCCCTGCAACCCGCCGACGCGGGTGCCCGGACGAGGTACGCCGAGTCCTGCCCACCGCGCTCCGGGTCCTCGATCACCGACTTCTGGGCAGGCGCGGGGGACCCAGGTTCAGCGCCGTCCCCACGCGGCTAGGGGTGAAGCCGTCCGCCGGATCCGTCCGGGCGGGCGGCCGGGCCAGCCTCCCGGCCCGAACCCGACAGCTCACCTCGCAGGCGTGCGGAGAGGGATGTTCCATGGGCATATCCGGGGTGTTCTCAGGCCCGGGCCGGCACCGCCGCCCGACCCAGACCGATCGCGCCGTGGCCGCCGCGACCGTGGCCGGCGTCGGCGTCGCCCTGCCGCTGCTCACCGCGACCGGCGCGCACGCCGCGCCGGTCACCACCTGGGACTCGCTCGCCCAGTGCGTCACCGGCGGCAACTGGACCGCCGACAACGGCGACGGCTACTACGGCGGACTGCACCTCACCCAGCGCCAGTGGGTCGCGAACGGCGGCGACCAGTACGCGGCGCAGGCCTCGCACGCCACCCAGGCGCAGCAGATCGCCGTGGCGGAGCAGTTGCTCGCCAGCCAGGGACCGAGCGTCTGGGGCAGCTGCGCGGCGGTGGCCGGGCTGGCCGCGCCGACCGGAACGCCCAGCAGCAACCCGACGACCGCGCCTGCGGCGCCCACCGCGCCCAGCACGCCGCCCGCGAGCGGTACCCCCGCACCGGTCGGCTCGCCCGCGCCGGTGACCGCGCCCACCGCGGCACCCACGCCGAGCCCCACGCCCACGACGACGGCCACCACGCCGGCTGCGCCCACCACCCCGGCCCCCGGCACGGGGACGGGGACGGGGACGCCCAGCAGCACGCCGACGGCGCCGACCACCGCACCCTCCACCGCGCCGACCAGCGGCCCGACCACCCCGACCGCCTCGCCGACCCCGAGCGCACCCGCGCCGAGCACGCCCGCCCCCAGCGCGAGCCCGAACCCGACGGCGACCACGCCCCCGGCCGCACCGACCGCCCCCGGCACCGCCCAGACGCCGGCCGGCGACACCACCCCGACCGCTCCCGTGGCACCCGCACCGGCCGTGCCCGCGGCCCCGGTCGGCCCCACCACCGGCCAGGCGGCCCCGACCGGGCAGAGCGACGCCGGTCAGGGCTACACGGTGCAGAGCGGCGACTCGCTCTGGGCCATCGCGATGGACCACCACGTCGACAACTGGCAGCAGCTCTACCAGGAGAACCTCGGCACCGTCGGCGGCAACCCCGACCTGATCTTCCCCGGGCAGCACCTGCAGCTCCCCTCCTAGGGAGTGCCCGGTCAGGTGGTGCCCGGTGGACTGTCACCGGGCACCGCCGGGGCCCGTCAGAATGGGGTCATGTCCAAGCGCAGCAATCGCACCCGCCCGGCCAGGCCCGCCCCCGCCCTCGCGCCCGCCGCGTCCGACGGGTCACTCCCCTGCCCCTGCGGCCGGCCGGCGAGCTACGCCGACTGCTGCCGCAGGCTGCACCGGGGCGAGGCCGAGGCGGCCACCGCCGAGCAGCTGATGCGATCGCGGTTCAGCGCCTTCGTGGTCCACGACAGCGCCTACCTGCTGAGCAGCTGGCACCCGCGGACCCGGCCCGCCGAGGTCGACTTCGACCCGCGGCTCCACTGGCAGCGCCTGGACATCCTGGGCAGCACCGAGGGCGGCCCGTTCCACCAGGAGGGCACCGTCGAGTTCGTCGCCCACTACGTCGAAGGCAGGCTCGACGGACGGCTGCACGAGAACAGCCGCTTCATGCGCCACGAGGGATCCTGGGTCTACCTGGACGGCACGATCACCGCGACCGACTGAACGAACCGCCACCGCACCGCTGGTGAGGCCCTGGCACCGATAAATTGCGTGCTGGAAGCTTCGGTCACCGATTAGTTTGCCCCCATGGACCTCCCTGCCACCGCCGGCACCACCCGACTCAACTCCAAGGCGGTGGCCGCGGCCACCGCCTCCGTCCTGCTCTGGGCCTCCTCCTTCGTGGCGATCCGCTCCGCCACCGAGCACTACAGCCCCGGCGTGCTGGCCCTGGGCCGCCTCGCGGTCGGCTCGGTGGCGCTGCTCGCGATCTGGGCGGTGCGCGGCGAGGGCCTGCCGCCACGCGCCTCCTGGCCCGGCATAGCCCTCAGCGGCGTACTCTGGTTCGGGCTCTACATGCTGGCGCTCAACTGGGGTGAGCAGAAGGTCGACGCGGGCACCGCGGCCATGGTGGTGAACATCGGTCCCCTGGTGATCGCGCTGCTCAGCGGCTGGCTGCTGCGCGAGGGGTTTCCGCGCCGGTTGATGGCGGGGATGGCGGTCTCGTTCGCCGGAGCCGTGGTGGTGGGCCTGTCCAAGTCCGGTGGCAGCGGCGCCTCGTACCTCGGCGTGCTGCTCTGCCTGGTCGCCGCCCTGCTCTACGCGGCCGGCGTGGTGGCCCAGAAGCCCGCGCTGCAGCACGCGACCCCGCTGCAGGCCACCGCGTTCAGCTGCCTGATCGGCATGGTGGTCTGCCTGCCGTTCAGCGGCCAGTTGGCCGGTCAGCTCGCCCACGCCCCGGCCTCGGCCACGCTGGACCTGGTCTACCTGGGCCTGTTCCCCACCGCCCTGGCGTTCAGCACCTGGGCCTACGCGCTCTCCCGCACCACGGCGGGCCGGATGGGCGCGACCACCTACGCGGTGCCCGCGTTGGTGGTAGTGATGTCCTGGGCGGTCCTGGGCGAGGTGCCGGCGCTGCTGACCCTGCTCGGCGGCTGCCTCTGCCTGGGCGGCGTCGCGCTCTCCCGGCGGCCCTGACCCGCCGCCCGCGCGTCCGTCCCCCGACGTCACCGCCCTCACCGTCACAACTGCCACCGTCGCCTTCAGCAGAGGATTCTCCGTGCAGCTCTCCCTCGAGGACCAGCGCCGCCGCGCGCTCGCCTTCCGCGAACTCCACACCGGCCCGGACGTGTTCGTCGTCGCCAACGCCTGGGACGCGGGCACCGCGCGCCTGCTCACCGGTCTCGGCTTCGCCGCCCTGGCCACCACCAGCGCGGGCCTGGCCTTCTCGCTCGGCCGGCCCGACGGCGCGGGGCTGGTCGACCGCGCGGAGGCGCTGGCCAACGCCCGCGCGATCGTCGGCGCCACCCACCTGCCGGTCTCCGCCGACCTGGAGAGCGGCTTCGGCCCGGACGCCGAGGCGATCGCCGCCACGATCGAACTCGCCGCCGAGGCGGGCCTGGTGGGCGGGTCGATCGAGGACGCCACGGGCGACGAGCAGGCCCCGATCCATCCGTTCGAGGTGGCCGTCGAGCGGGTGCGTGCCGCCGTCGCGGCGGCCCGGCGGCTGGACCTCCCGTTCACCGTCACCGCGCGCGCCGAGAACTTCCTGCACGGACGCCCCGACCTGGCCGACACGGTGCGGCGCCTGCAGGCCTTCGAGGCCGCGGGCGCCGATGTGCTCTTCGCCCCCGGCCTGCCGGACGCCGAGGCCGTGCGCACCGTCTGCGCCGCGGTCTCGCGCCCCGTCAACGTGCTGGCCGCCGGCCCACTGGCCGAGTTGACGGTCAGCCAGCTCGGCGAGCTGGGCGCGCGGCGGATCAGCATCGGCTCCGGGTTCTCCCGGGTCGCCCTCGGCGCGGCCCGGCGCGCGGCCGACGCCGTCCTGCGCACCGGCAGCTTCGCCGCGCTCGCCGAGGCCCTGCCCTTCGGCGACGCCAACGCCCTGATGGCGGTGCCCGGGACGGACTGAGCCGACCCGGCGTCCGCCTCTCTCCAACCTCATAGAGTTGCGTTTCCAAACCCACTCCCACTACCGTGCCACGTCATGCACATAGTTGGAAATCCAAACGCGCGACCGGGCGGCTCCCGCGCCGTCTTCCTCGTCGTGGCCGCCGCCGTCTTCGTCTCCAACCTCGACCTCTTCATCGTCAACGTCGCGCTGCCCGCGATGAACCAGCACTTCCACGGCAGCACGCTGACCTCGCTCTCCTGGGTGCTCAACGGCTACGCCATCGTCTTCGCCGCCCTGCTGGTGCCCGCCGGGCGGCTGGCCGACCGGGTGGGCCACCGCGGTGCCTTCCTGGCCGGGCTGGCGCTGTTCACGCTCTCCTCCGCGCTCTGCGCGCTGGCGCCCGGCGTCGGCTGGCTGGTCGGCGCCCGCCTGCTGCAGGCGCTCGGCGGTGCGCTGCTGATGCCCACTTCGCTGGCGCTGCTGCTGGACGCCACCGAGCCGCAGCGGCGACCCGGCGCCGTCCGGGCCTGGGCGTCGATCGGCGGGATCGCGGCCGGCCTGGGCCCGGTGCTCGGCGGGCTGCTGGTCGAGGCCGACTGGCGCTGGGTCTTCCTGGTCAACCTGCCGGTCGGGGCGGCCGGGCTGGTGGCCGGCCTGCGGGTGCTGCCCCGGCCCCGCGCCCGGAGCCAGGGCCCGTGGCCCGACCTGGTCGGCGCGCTGCTGCTGACCGCCGCCATCGCGCTGCTCGCGATCGGCCTGGTCAAGTCGGACGGCTGGGGCTGGGGATCGGCCCGGGTGATCGGCAGCCTGGCCGGGGCCGTCGTCCTGACGGCCGGCTTCCTGCTGCGCTCCGCCCGGCACCCCGCGCCGGTGGTCGAACTGCCCCTGCTGCGGGTGCCGGTCTTCGCCGCCGCCAACGCGACGGCGCTGCTCTTCACCATCGCGTTCTCCGGCATGCTGCTGACCTCGGTGCTCTGGTGCCAGCAGGTCTGGGGCTACTCCGCGTTGCGCACCGGGCTCGCCATGGCGCCCGGGCCGCTGCTGGTGCCGCCGATCACGCTGGGCGCCGGGCCGCTGCTGCGCCGCCTCGGGCACGGCCGGCTGGCGGCGCTCGGACTGCTCTGCTTCACGGCCGGGATCGCCTGGTGGATCGCGACGGTGCGGACCACTCCCGGGTACGCGGGCGAGCTGCTGCCCGGGATGCTGCTCACCGGCGTCGGGGTCGCGCTCACCCTGCCCACGCTGATCGGCGCGGCCGCCACCGCGCTGCCGCCCACCCGGTTCGCCACCGGCTCGGCAGTGACCACGATGGGCCGCCAGATCGGCGCGGTGGTCGGGGTCGCGGTGGTGGTCAGCGTGCTGGGCACCCCGCGCAGCGCGCAGCAGGCGCTGGACGCCTTCCGGCACGCCTGGATCGCGGTGGTCGTGGCGACCGTCCTGGCGGTGGCCACCGCCCTGGTGCTGGCCGCCGTGCAGCGCCGGACGGGCGCGGGCACCGCCGCGGGTGCCGCTCCGACGGCCGAAGCGTCCGTCGCCCCGGCCGCGGCCGGCTCACGCTGAGGCAGCAAGGCGGTTTCCCGTTTCCCACCCGATGGGCAACGGGAAACCCCGATGTCCCGGTGGACCCCGGCCGACCTGGGTGGAAAGCTCGAAGGACAGCTCTCCACCGATCTCTCCACCCACCCCACCTCTCCTGCGCAATCGAGGAGCACCGGCATGTCCGAGCGAGCAGCATCGCGGGCGGGGGCGGCCGGGCGGGCGCCCGTCGCCGATCACCCC
Source organism: Kitasatospora sp. NBC_01250 (assembly GCF_036226465.1). Lineage (NCBI taxonomy): Bacteria > Bacillati > Actinomycetota > Actinomycetes > Kitasatosporales > Streptomycetaceae > Kitasatospora > Kitasatospora sp. NBC_01250. The sequence goes on from NZ_CP108476.1 coordinate 1,567,136, forward strand.
GAGCACCTGCGCAATGTCGTCCTGGTCGGCGTCAGCGGCTCCGGCAAGACGACCCTCACCGAGTCGCTGGCGCTGGCCGCCGGGGCGCTGACCCGGGCGGGCCGGGTCGACGAGGGCAGCACGGTCTCCGACCACGAGGAGATCGAGCACCAGCAGCAGCGTTCGGTGCGCCTGTCCCTGGTCCCCGTCGAGTGGCAGGGGGTCAAGATCAACCTGCTCGACCCGCCCGGTCACGCCGACTTCGCGGGCGAGCTGCGGGCCGCGCTGCGGGCCGCCGACGCCGCCGTCTTCGTCGTCTCGGCGACCGATCCGGTGACCGGTCCGGTGCGCGCGCTCTGGCAGGAGTGCGCGCTGCTCGGGCTGCCGCGCGCCATCGCCGTCACCCATATGGATGCAGCCAGGGCCGACTTCGACGCGGTGCTGGCGGCCTGCCGGGAGGCGCTCGGCGACGGCCGCCCCGACTCGGTGCAGCCGGTGGACCTCCCGGTGCGCAGCGAGGGGCGGCTGCGCGGCACCGTGGAGCTGCTCTCCGGCGAGACGCACGGCCAGTCGGAGCCCGCCCCGCCGACCGGGCCGGCCCGCGAGCAGCTGGTGGAGGCCATCGCGGGCGAGGACGACGAGCTGCTGGAGCGCTATGTCGGCGGCGAGCCGCTGGCTGCGGGGGCACTCGCCCGCGGGCTGCGCGGTGCGGTGCTGCACGACGCCATCCATCCGCTGCTGCCGCTCGGCGAGGACGGCACCGGGGCGGTCGACCTGCTCGACCTGATCGTCTCCGCCTTCCCCGCCCCGACGGACCGCCCGCTGCCCGAGCCGCTGGACGCCGGAGCGGCGAAGGCCGACCCGGCCGGCCCACTGGTGGCCCAGGTGATCCAGAACACCGGCGACCCGTACGTCGGGCGGCTCAGCCTGGTCCGGGTCTTCTCCGGCACCGTCCACCCGGACCTGCTGGTCCACCTGGCCGGCCGCTCCGCGGGGCCCGCGGCCACCGAGGAGGTGGCCGGCGACGGTACCGCCGAGGAGCGGATCGCCGGTCTGACCAGCCCGTTCGGCAAGCAGCAGCGCCCGGTCCCGCACGCGGTGGCCGGCGATCTGGTCTGCGTCAGCAAGCTCACCGCGGCCCGGGTCGGTGACACCCTCTCGGACCCGGCCGCCCCGGTGGTGCTCACTCCGTGGGAGCTGCCGGAGCCGCTGCTGCCGATCGCCGTCAAGGCGCACAGCCGCAGCGACGAGGACAAGCTCTCCCAGGGCCTGGCCCGGCTGGCCGCCCAGGACCCGACCGTCCGGGTCGAGCAGAACCCCGCCACCGGCCAACTGGTGCTCTGGTGCACCGGCGAGGCCCACATCGGCGTGCTGCTGCACCAGTTGGGCGAGCAGTTCGGCGTCCAGGTCGAGCAGGTGCCCTACCAGGTCGCGCTGCGCGAGACCTTCGGCGCGGCGGCCACCGGGCACGGCCGGCTGGTCAAGCAGTCCGGCGGCCACGGCCAGTACGCGATCTGCGAGTTGCTGGTGGAGCCGCTGCCCGGCGGCACGGGCTTCGAGTTCGTCGACCAGGTGGTCGGCGGCGCGGTGCCCCGGCACTTCATCCCCTCGGTGGAGAAGGGCGTGCGGGCCCAGCTGGCGCACGGCGTGGGCGACGGCTACCCGCTGGTGGACGTGCGGGTCACCCTGGTGGACGGCAAGGCCCACTCGGTCGACTCCTCGGACTCCGCGTTCCAGTCGGCAGCCGCGCTGGCGCTGCGCGACGCCGCCGCCCAGACCACCGTGCGCCTGCTGGAGCCGGTGGCGGAGGTGGGCGTACTCGTCCCGGACGAGTACCTGGGCGGGGTCTTCAGCGACCTGTCGGTGCGCCGCGCGCGGGTGCTCGGCACCGAGGCGGCCGGAGCCGGCCGGAGCCTGCTGCGCGCCGAGGTGCCCGAGCTCGAACTCACCCGCTACGCCGTGGACCTGCGCTCGCTCACGCACGGCACCGGCTCGTTCACCCGCACACCGCTGCGGTACGAGCCGATGCCCGGCGCGCTGGCCGAGAAGGTCGCCAAGCCCACGGACTGACCGGGCTCACTCGTGCCCCGCGAGCAGCCGGACCGCCTCCTCCCGCATCTCGATCTTGCGCACCTTGCCGGTCACGGTCATCGGGAACGCGTCCACCAGGTGCACGTACCGCGGGATCTTGTAGTGCGCGAGCCGGCCCGTGGCGTACGCCCGCAGCGCCTCGGCGGTCAGCTCCGGCGCGCCGGCCCGCAGCCGGATCCAGGCCATCAGCTCCTCGCCGTACTTCTCGTCGGGCACCCCGACCACCTGGGCGTCCAGCACGTCGGGGTGGGTGAGCAGGAACTCCTCGATCTCGCGCGGGTAGATGTTCTCGCCGCCGCGGATCACCATGTCCTTGATCCGCCCGGTGACGGCGAGGTAGCCGTCCTGGTCCATCACCGCGAGGTCGCCGGTGTGCATCCACCCCTGCGGGTCGACGGCCTCGGCGGTGCGCTCGGGCTCGTCCCAGTAGCCGAGCATCACCGAGTAGCCGCGGGTGCACAGTTCCCCCGCCTCGCCGCGCGGCACGGTGGCGCCGGTGCCGGGGTCGACCACCTTCACCTCCAGGTGCGGGCCGACCCGGCCGACCGTGGCGATCCGCTGCTCGAAGCCGTCCTGCGACCGGGTCTGGGTGGAGACCGGTGAGGTCTCGGTCATGCCGTAGCAGATCGAGACCGCGCCCATGTGCATCTTCTCGATGACCTGCTTCATCACCTCGGCCGGGCAGGGCGATCCGGCCATGATGCCGGTGCGCAGCGAGCCGAGGTCGTGGTCGGCGAAACCGGGGTCGTTGAGCTCGGCGATGAACATGGTCGGCACGCCGTAGAGCGAGGTGCACCGCTCGGCGGCGACGGCGGCCAGCGTGGCGGCGGGGTCGAAGGTGGGCGCCGGGATGACCACGCAGGCGCCGTGCGTGGTGGCCGCCAGGTTGCCCATCACCATGCCGAAGCAGTGGTAGAAGGGGACCGGCACGCAGATCCGGTCGCGCTCGGTGTACTCGCACAACTCGGCCACGAAGTAGCCGTTGTTGAGGATGTTGCGGTGCGAGAGGGTGGCGCCCTTGGGGAACCCGGTGGTGCCCGAGGTGTACTGGATGTTGATCGGATCGTCCGGCCGCAGCCCGGCCTCCACGGCCGCGAGCGCCGCCGGGTCGCCCTGCCGCCCCGCCACGAGCAGCTGCTCCCAGGAGTCCTCGCCGAACAGCACCACCTCGCGCAGCTGCGGGCAGTTCGGCCGGGCCTCGGTCAGCATCGCCGCGTAGTCGGAGGTCTTGTAGCGCGGCGTGGCCGCCACCATCCGGGTCCCGGACTGGCGCAGCACGTACTCCAGTTCGTGGGTGCGGTAGCCCGGGTTGATGCTCACCATGATCGCGCCGATCCGCGCCGTCGCGTACTGCAGCAGCATCCACTCCGCGCGGTTGGGCGACCAGATGCCGATCCGGTCGCCGGGCCGCACCCCCTGGGCGAGCAGACCGAGCGCGACCACGGCCACGTCGTCGGCCAGCTCACGGTAGGTCCAGCGGCGCCCGGCCGGGACGTCGACCAGCGCCTCGCGCTCGCCGAAGGCGGCCACCGTGCGGGCCAGGTTGGCGCCGATGGTCTCGGCCAGCAGGGGCGGTTCGGTCTCACCACGGGCATGGCTGAGGTGGGCGTCGGCGGGCATGGGCAGCTCCAGCTGAGGGTGGAATGCGGGAAACGAGGCTGCCCTACCCCGCCGGGGCCCCGACCATGCACCTCTTGACGTGCACCAACCGATTCCCGCCGCAGCCGGTCGGCCCTACTTGAGCAGCCGCGACAGCCGCCGGTCGGCCAGCGGCTTGCCGCCGGTCTGGCAGGTCGGGCAGTACTGCAGCGCCGAGTCGGCGAAGGAGACCTCGCGGATCGTGTCGCCGCAGACCGGGCAGGGCTGGCCGGCCCGGCCGTGCACCCGAAGGCCGGTCTTCTTCTCCGCCTTCAGCTCGCCCGCCGCCAGCCCGTGCGAGCGTGCCACGGCATCCCGCAGGGTGTCGCCGATCGCCCGGTGGAGCGTCTCGGTCTCGGCCTCGGTCAGCCGGGCGGCCTGCTTGAACGGCGACATCCGGGCGGCGTGCAGGATCTCGTCCGAGTAGGCGTTGCCGATCCCGGCCAGCACGCTCTGGTCCCGCAGCATCCCCTTGAGCTGCCGCCGCTCGCCGGCCAGCATCGCGCGCAGCGCCGCCACGGTGAAGGCCGGGTCCAGCGGGTCGGGGCCCAGCCGCGCGACGCCCGGCACCTCGGCCGGGTCCGCCACGCAGGAGACGGCCAGCCCCTTCTTGGTACCGGCCTCGGTCAGGTCGAAGCCGCTGCTGGAGTCCGCCAGCCGCACCCGCAGCGCCAGCGGCCCCTTGCCGGGGTGCGGCGGCACGTCCGACATGTTCTGCTGCCAGCGCAGCCAGCCGGCCCTGGCCAGGTGGATCACCAGGTGCAGGTTCGCCGCCGGTGGCGCACTGGCGGTGATCACCAGGAACTTGCCGCGCCGGCCGACGGCCGTCACCGTGCGGCCCTCCAGCGCGGTGACCGGCGGCTGGTAGGTCTTGAGCGCGTTCACGGCCACCGGGTGGACCCGGCCGATCACCTGGCCGACCAGGTTGTCGGTCAGGAAGACGCTGAGCGCTTCGACTTCGGGCAGCTCGGGCACATCCCCCAGTCTGCTCGTCCGCCGGGCGCTCCGCCCGTCCACCGGATGTCGGCGGGGCATTGTCCGAGGCATTGGTCCAGGGCGCCGCGCCATGAAAAAGTGATCATATGCAGGGTGAATCCATGGACTACCAGCTCGAACTACAGCGCGCGGTCGACGCCGCCCGCCCGCTGCTGACCACCGGCCGGGTGGCCGACTACATCCCCGCGCTCGCCGCCGCGGACGCGGGGAGTTTCGGCCTGGCGCTGGCCACCGTCGACGGCGAGGTGTACGGCGCCGGGGACTGGGAGGTGCCGTTCTCGGTGCAGTCCATCTCCAAGCTCTTCACCCTCGCCCTCACCCTGGCCGCCGGCAGCGAGGGGATCTGGCACCGGGTGGGCCGCGAGCCCTCCGGCACGCCGTTCAACTCGCTGATCCAGCTGGAGTCCGAGCAGGGCATCCCGCGCAACCCGTTCATCAACGCCGGCGCGGTGGTGGTCACCGACCACCTGCTCACCCTGACCGGGGACGCCGGCGCCGCCGTGCGCGAGTTCCTGCGCGCCGAGTCCGGCAACCCGCAACTGGACACCGATCCCGTGGTGGCCGCCTCGGAGGCCGCACACGGCCACCGCAACGCCGCCCTGGCCCACTTCATCGCCAGCTACGGCAACCTGGAGAACCCGGTCGAGGCGGTGCTCTCGCACTACTACGCACACTGCGCGATCGCCGCCAGCTGCCGGGACCTGGCGCTGGCCGGCCTCGTCCTGGCCCGGCACGGTCTGCGCAGGGACGGCAGCCGGCTGTTCTCGCGCAGCGACGCCAAGCGGATCAACGCCGTCCTGCTCACCTGCGGCACCTACGACGCGGCCGGCGATTTCGCGTTCCGGGTCGGGCTGCCCGGCAAGAGCGGGGTGGGCGGCGGGATCCTGGCGATAGTCCCGGGGCGCGGCACGCTCTGCGCCTGGGGCCCGGCGCTGGACCGGGCCGGCAACTCGGTCGGCGCGGTCGCCGCACTGGACGCCTTCACCACCGCCACCGGCTGGTCGGTCTTCTGACGGGCCCTCAGCGCGCCGGACCACCCGCGGGGCCGACCCGGCTACGCTGGCCGGGGCGGTCCGACGCGGGGCTCGACCCGGCCCGGCCCGCCGAACAGTCCAGCTGTTCCGTGCCCGAGGGAGACGGCCGCCGATGACCCCCACGCCCCGCGAGGCCCTGCTGACCGTCCGCCGGGAGCTCACCCCGGCGGAACGGGAGAACCGCCTGATCCCCCGGATCGACGAGGGCGTGGCCCCGGTCGCGGTGCTCGCCGAACTGGCCGCCCAGCAGCACCGGATCATCCGCAGCGACCGGCGCAGCTTCCTGGTGCTGGCCGCGCGCTGCGCCGACACCCCCGCGGGCGGCTACTTCGCGCGCCTGGCCGAGGGCGAGTCGCAGGCGCTGGACGCGCTGGGCGCGTTCGCGGCCGGCTGCGGCCTGTCGGAGCAGGCGCTGGGCGAGCGCGAACCGCTGGCCGGCTGCCAGGCCTACCCGGGCCAGTTGGCCTGGCTGGCACTGAACGGCGAGCCCACCGCCATCGTGCTCGCGCTGGCCGCCAACTTCGCCGCCTGGGGCGGCTACTGCGCGATCACGGCGCGGGCGCTGCGCCGGCACTACGGGTTCTCCGACGCCGCCTGCGCCTTCTTCGACTTCTTCGCCACCCCGGCCCCGGAGCTGGAGGACGAGGCGGTCGCGGTGATCGAGGCCGGCGGCCTGGACGAGCAGCGGCTGGCCGAGGGCCGCCGCTACGGGCGGCTGTTGCAGGCCTACGAGCTGATGTTCTGGAACACCCTGGCCGACCTGGGCCCCGCCGCCGCGCCGGAGGACGACCCGGGCCTCGGCCTGGCCTGAGCCGGTTGCCCGCTCCCGGCCCTGGGCGCACGCTGGACATGTCGGCGGGCCACGCCGGCCCGGCCCCGCTCGAACAGGGAGGCACCGATGTCCATGGCCAGTCCGCAGTCCGGCGAGGACGCGGAGCAGCGCGCTGCCCAGATCGAGGCGCAGGAACGGCTGGAGGGCGTCACCTCCGAACAGGTCCAGCACGCCCAGGACGAGTCCCGCGCCGAGGGCGACCCCTATGAGGACGCGGAGTAAGCGGATGAGCACACTGGAAGAACAGATCGACGTCGAGGTCCCGGTCCAGGTGGCCTGGGAGCAACTGCACCGCGTCAACCAGTACCCGGCGTTCGTCAGCGGGCTGCGGCACGCGCACCCGCACGGCAGCAACCGCGCCCACTGCGACATCGAGGTGGCCGGCGCCGAGCGGGTCTTCGAGACCGCGATCAGCGACCACGGTGAGAACCAGGTGATGAACTGGCAGACCCTGGACGCCGCCCACCTGCGCGGCACCTTCGCGCTGCGCTCGCTGGACAACGGCTCGACCCGGGTGCAGGTGCGGGTCGAGTACGACCCGGAGGCCGTCCACGAGGTCTACGGCGGGCCGCACGGCTTCGCCCAGTCGCACGCGATCGAGGAGACCGTGCGCGGCGACCTCGCCCAGTTCAAGCGCCTGGTGGAGGAGGAGCGCCCGCTGCGCGGCAGCTGACCCGGCGGCCACCGCCCCCGCGGCACATCAGTCACCGGTCTGTTCGGCGAGGAACCCCGACAGCGCGGCCATGAACTCCCGTGGCCGCTCCAGTTGCACGCTGTGCCCGGCCTCCGGCACCGCGACCTCGCGCACCCGGCCGCCGGCCGCCGCGTAGCGCGCGAGCACCGCACGGGTCTGCCCGACCATCGGCTGCGCGGGCGCGACGCCCTCCCCCGGCCAGCCGGGCACGGCGCCGATCGCGCCGAGGTGGGCCAGGTCGAAGAGCGAGGTGTCGGAGACGATCACGTCCTGCTCGCCGCGCAGCCACAGGATCGGCGGCTTGGGGTCGACCCGCTCCAGGTCGTCCAGGCGGAAACGGGTCGGCGCCAGGCAGTTGAGCACCCCGCGCTCCCCCGGTGCGAAGCCGGGCCAGAACCGGCTGGCCCGGCTGTCGCCCGGGTAGTGGCCGTCCCCGCAGCGGGTGCTGAGCATCGCGGCCAGGTAGGGCTCGGGGTCGGCCAGCGGCTGCGCCGCGTAGCAGTCGGCGAGGACCCTGCGCGGGGAGAACGGGGAGGCGTCGCCGGTGTCGCCGGCGGCGAGCAGCCGGACGAACTCCGGGCTCGCCGCCGCACCGCCCGCCCCGGCGCCGTCCGGCGCGTTGAGCCGCCCCTCGACCCCCTGGGTGCCGCCGAAGCCGTACGGCGAGACCGGGTTGACCAAGGTGACCGAGCGCAGCAACCCTGGCGCATCGCGGAGCAGTTGGAGCGCGACGCCGCCGCCGAGGCTCCAGCCGACCAGGTGCACCCGGCCCAGCCCGAGGGCCTCGATCAGCGACAGCAGGTCGTCGCTGTAGTCACGCACGCCGCGGCCGGCGTCCACCGGCAGCGGCTCGGTCCCGCCGAAGCCGCGCAGGTCGGGGGCGATCGGCCGGTAGCGCGGCGGCAGGTCGCGGATGGTGGGCGCCCAGAACGCGCTGCTGGAGACGTTCCCGTGGACGAGCAGCACGGGCTCGCCCGCCCTCCCCTCGCGCTCGGCGTAGTGGACGCTCAACCGGGTGGTGGTGATCGTGGGCATCGCTCGGGCTTCCTCCATCAGGTGTGGCGGTGGGGGCGGGGAGGTGCGGTTCAGCCCAGCCAGCTGACGACCTGGGCACTGGCCGCGCTGTCCCAGCCGAGTTCCAGGTGGTTGGCGCCGGTGATCAGCGCGGTGCCGGCCAGCTTGCCGATGCCGGTGCTGTCCAGCGCGCTGGCCTCGAAGACCACGCCGTCGCTGGGTCCACGGTCCTCGTTGAAGATGCCCACCACGTCGGGGCTGCCGCCGGCCAGCAGGTAGGTGCTGACCGAGGCGGGCACGCCGGCCTGCTGGAGCGGGACGACCAGCGAGCCCGCGTCGATGGCCGCCTGGATCCCGGTGCCGGAGGTGTAGAAGCCCTGGCCGCCGTAGTAGGTCGTGTACCAGTCCTGCTGGGTCTGGTCGACGCCGAAGGTCTGGTCCCAGCGGGCCAGCATCTGCCGCTGCCCCGGGTAGTCGTCGTACCCGCCGGTCGGCACGAAGGAGAACTCGGGATGCGCGGTGACCGTGCCGTAGCAGGTCATGTCCAGGTGCGGGGAGGGGGCGTTGATGCTGCCGCCGCACTCGGGCCAGATGCTGAAGTCGTGCGCCCAGCCGTGCGCGTAGGGGTAGTCGTAGCCGCCGTTGGGCCCGCCCAGGGTGATCAGCTTGCGCACGTCGCCCGCGTACGGGCGCCCCCAGCTCGGCTTGAGCGAGGAGACGTAGGCCCGGGCGGACATCTCGCCCTTGCTCCAGCCGACCAGGTCCACCTGGGGCACCCCCAGCTTGGCGCGGATCAAGGCGATCGCGTCGCCGACCTCCTGGGCCTGCATCAGGTTGTCGCCCTGCTTCTGGGCGAAGCCGATGGCGAAGACCCGGTAGCCGCGGCCCGCGAGGTCCTGCATCAGCCCGGTGTCGGGGCAGGAGAGCGCACCGCAGCCGTAGCCGCCGGACTCACCCGGGTCGGCCCAGGCCCGGTCGGCGTTGTCGTTGGCGCCGTGCACCAGCAGCACCGGCACCTGGTGCGCCCCGGTGTTCCAGCCGGGCGCGGAGTAGAGCAGGAAGCGGCCGGAGAAGGGCTCCTTGACGCCGCCGAAGAAGGTGACCCGCTGCCCGTCCTGGTCGCCGCGGCCGTCCGGCGGGAACTGCTCCTGGTGGAAGCCGGGGGTGCTGTCGAGGTAGCGCTCGACGTGGTCCCAGCCGTTGGCGACGTTGCCGTAGGTCGCCTCCAGCGTGAGGTAGGAGGTGGCCGCCGAAGCCGGCAACGCCTGGACGACCAGGCCCGCCAGGGCCAGCAGCACCGTCACCGACCACCCGAAGCGTCTGCGCATACGCGGTCAACTCCCCTGTCCCCGGGGCCCCGAGTGGCCCGTGCCCGCCACCGTAGGGGTACTGCTCCGGCGCTCCCATGTGGGCGGCGCACACCGGTGGCGGGCGCCGCTGTGGCGGCCACCGCCACAACCGTCCCGCGCCCACTCAGCGTTCGGCGGTCACCAGGCTGCGCTGCGAGGTCACGTAGTCGGCGGGACGGCCGTAGCCGACGGCCAGCTCGGCCCGGTCGTGCCGCTCGGCACGCCAGCCGCGCCGGGCCAGCCAGCCCACCGGGTCCTCGTCCAGACCGCCGCGCCACATCGCGACCAGCGGAGCCAGTTCGGCTGCGTGCTCGGCACCCGCCACGACCTGCGAGGCACCGGCCCGGCGCCGGTCCTTGCTGCCGTGGGTGAGGGCGAGCCGGCTGCCCGGGGCGCTGAGCGAGTCGATGGTGTCGAGCAGCGCCGCGGCCTCCTCCGCTCCGAGGTAGACCAGCAGGCCCTCGACCAGCCAGACGGTGCGCGCCGCCGGGTCGAACCCGGCCTCGACCAGCGGCCCGGCCCAGTCCTCGCGCAGGTCGACGGCGATCGTGGTGCGCGCCACCGGCGCCTGGGCGCCCTGCTCGGCCAGCACCCGCTCCTTGAAGCCGAGCACGGCGGGCATGTCGAGTTCGAAGACCTTGGTGCCGGCCGGCCAGTCGAGCCGGAACGCCCGGGTGTCCAGACCCGCCGCCGGGACCACCACCTGGGTGCAGCCGGCCCGGCCGGCGGCCGTCAGGTAGTCGTCGAAGAAGCGGGTGCGGATCACCAGGTGGTGGGCGAGCAGGATCATCGCCGGGGAGACGTCGGTGCGGGGCGCCGGCGGGGGCCCGTCCAGGGCGGCGGCCACGAAGGCGGCGGCGTAGGGGTCCTCGAAGAGGCGGTCGGTCCTGGCGCTCTCCAGCGCGCGGACCCGGGCCACGCCGATCGCGGTCCGGCCAACGCCCTCGGGTATCACGTCACTTGTCATACCCGGCATGGTAGGACGCCGAGGTCCAGGCGAAAGGCCCAGGGCCCGCACCCGCGGAGTACGCGGGGGCGGGCCCTGGGGAGCGGCATACTGCGGACGGTCAGTGGCCGCCCTCGTCGACGACCTCGACGTCGTCGATGTTGCGCTGGATCTCCTCGACCGGGAGCGCCACGGCGCGGGCCCAGAAGTAGATGCCCAGCGAGAAGACGGTGATCACCAGCATGTCCCACCAGAGCGGCAGCACGTTGCGGGCGCTCGGCCCGAAGCCACCCAGGTAGGAGATGATGCCCAGGCCGATCAGGTAGACCGGCAGCCACTGGGCGGCCTTCCAGTTCAGCTTCGGCGCGTTCGGCAGGCCCTTGCGGATCGCGTAGACCGCGTAGGAGCCGAGCAGCACGTAGCCGAGGATGATCGCGACGCCCAGACGCCACAGGGTGTCCCAGCCGGACCAGTAGATGATCAGGCTGGCGATCACGAAGGAGGCCGGGGCGATGATCTTGCCGGCCGGCAGGCGGTAGGGGCGCTCGCGCTCGGGCATCCGGTCACGCAGCACGCCCAGCGCCAGCGGGGCACCGGCGTACATCAGCACGCTGGCCGAGGTGATGAAGCTGACCAGCTGCTGCCAGCTCGGGAAGGGCAGGAAGCAGATGATGCCGGTGAGGAAGGACATGAGCAGGCCGAACCACGGCACGCCGCGCTTGTCGGTCTTCTCGAACAGACGCGGGGCGTAGCCGTTCTTGCTCAGGCCGTAGGAGATGCGCGAGGTGGAGGTGGTGTAGATCAGGCCGGTGCCGGCGGGGGAGATCACCGCGTCCACCCGCAGCACGAAGGCCAGCCAGCCCAGGCCGATCACGGTGGCCAGACCGGCGAACGGGCCCTCGATGCCCTTGTAGGCGAGGTTCGCCCAGCCGTGCACGAAGCTGGCACCGGGCAGCGCGCCGATGTAGACGACCTGCAGCAGGGTGTAGATCAGGGTACCGATCACCACCGAGCCGATGACCGCGCGCGGGATGTCCCGCTTGGGGTTCTTGCTCTCACCGGAGAGCTGGATCGCCTGCTCGAAGCCGAGCAGCGCGAAGATGATGCCGCTGGTGCTGATCGCGCCCAGCACACCCTTGACACCCATCGGCATGAAGCCGTGCGAGGTGAAGTTGCTCGGGTGGAAGTGGGTCAAGGCGAGGATGAAGATCGTCGCCAGCGGGATGAAGACCTTCCACCAGGTGGCGGCGCTGTTGGTGTGCGAGAGCAGCCGCACACCGAGGAAGTTCACGGCCACGAAGACGCCCATCAGCGCGATCGACACCACGATGCCGGAGGCCGTCAGGGTGCCGTTCGCGTTCTGGAAGCCGTCGGCCCAGGACCACTCCTTGGCGTAGCCGATCATGGCCTCGACCTCGATCGGTGCCACGGTGGCCGCCTGCAGCCAGGAGAACCAGCCGAAGGACATGCCGGCCAGGCCGCCGAAGGTGTAGTGCGGGTAACGGGCGGTACCGCCCGCGACCGGGAACAGGCCGCCCAGCTCCGCGTGGACCAGCGCGAGCAGCACGATCGCGACGGCCCCGATCCCCCACGAGATGACCGCCGCTGGTCCGGCAACCATGACGGCGTTCTTGGCTCCGAAGAGCCAGCCCGAGCCGATGATCGAGCCGACGGAGGCCCAGAGGAGGCCGACCAGGCCTACCTCGCGTCGGAGCTTGGCATCGGTACCGGAGGTCTTAATTCTGTCTACAACAGCCATGCGTAGGGACCCTCTTCAAAGATGGCGGGCGAGAGTGCGGTGAACGCTAGCTGGCCATTAAGGATCTGCAAAGACCCCTGAGCCGAATAGTTACGTTCACGCGATCTCGCGCTCACCTCTTAGCGTCGGATTAGCACCGCTATTCGGCTTCCGACCGCCCCTCGCAGGGCGTGAGGATCGCTGCAGGTCAGCGCCGTAGGGGCAGTTGACCGCTTACACCTGGGAGAGTCCGTACCAACATTTGAGCTTCATTTGAGCCTTCTGCCACTGTTCTGCATTACCGTCGGCCCGCCCGCCCGTCGCCTTCATTTCCGGTGTATTGCGCAACGGTCTGTGGGGGTTTCGAGTGCCGTTGCTTTCCGTGTCCGACGAATTGCCGAACCCGCCCCGCCGGGCCCCCGCGCGATGGACGGCCGGTCGGGGCGGGTGCGGACGCTTGTGCCCGCGCGGTGCTTCGGACACGTCTGGTGCCTGGGGCGCCCGGCCCGCCAGGTACTCCGGGCGCCCGCCGCGGCCCGCCCCGGGCCGGTCGCGCTCAGGTGCCGCTGGCGACCAGGGTGATGTCCTGCCCCTGCTGGGCGAGGAACTCCGGCAGCACCGGCAGCCACCAGGCCGGCCCCTGGGTCAGGTGAGTCAGCGTGGCCTCCACCCGGGCGGCGCCGAGCGCGGGGTGCAGCTGGGCGGGCTTGCCCTGGCTGATCCAGCCGTGCTTGTTACCGTCGCACAGGGCGCGCACGCCGTCGCCGATGTTGGCCTCGCTCTGCCCGAGCCGCAGGTTGCTGGTGACGAAGACCGCGCCGCCGGTCGAGCACTGGTACGTCCCCGAGAGCGTGACCGTGCCGTCCGAGGCGAGCGTGCCCACGGAGTCCACGCTCAGCATGTCCCCCGCGGCTGCGTCGGCCGGGGTTGCGGCGCCCAGCAGGGCGAGCAGGGCCGCACCGAGCAGACCGGCCGCCCGCGGCAGGGCCCTAGCGGAAGTGGAACGGACTCGCACGACTACCTCCAGTGACGATCATCGCGCATCCGGTGACAGCGCGTTTTGCGCCAAGAGGTACCGCCTCCCCGGAGCGGGGTCGCGCATTCTCACCCGTTCGGCGCGTGTCCCGGGCGGGTGCGCGGACCGGCCCGGGGACCCGCCGTAGCAGGGCCCCTCTTGCCCCGGCCCGCCCGGCTGCGGCAGGCTCGGGTCCAGGGGGCACATCGGCGTGCCCCGCCGCGACCAGAAGGACGAGCAGCGATGACGACCCCTCAGACGCCCCAGAGCGTGATCCCGCCGCTCTTCGCCGGGCTCTGCGACGACGCGGCGATCTTCCCGCCCGGTGACCTGGCACTGCCGCAGGCCGTCCCCGCCCATCTGGCCCACCACTCGGCCTGGTACGCGGAGCTGGTCGGCCCCTTCCTCTGCTCCGCCGGGCGGATCGGCGCGCTGTCCGAGCAGTTGGCCGCCGGCGAGGCGCCGCTCGACGGGCAGCTGCCGGTGGGCCTGATCGTGCCGGAGGGCAGCGCGGGCCTGGCGGACGCGCTGCGCGCGGTCGCGGCCGACCCCAGGTTGCGGCTGGCCGGGCTGGAGGTGCTGGCCGACCAGGGCAAGCCCGCCGCCGAGGGCGTGCGGGCCGTGCGGGCCGAACTGGACCGGCTGCTGCCCGAGTACGCGCCCGGCGTGGAGGCCGCGATCGAACTGCCCCGCGGGCCCGAGCTGCTGCTCGGCCTGGACGAGCTGGAGGGGACGGCCTACCGGGCCAAGTTCCGCACCGGCGGCGTCAGCGCGGCGGCCTTCCCCGGCGAGCTGGAGCTGGCCTCCTTCCTCTGCGCGGCGGTCTACCGGAAGCTGGCCTTCAAGTGCACGGCGGGCCTGCACCACGCGGTGCGCCACGACGACGAGGCCACCGGCTTCGCGCACCACGGCTTCCTGAACGTGCTGCTGGCCACCCACGCGGCCCTGGAAGGCGCCGAGCACGCGGAGTTGGCCGCGGTGCTGGGCGAACGGGACGGCGCGGTGCTGGCGGCGAAGCTGACCGGCCTGGACGAGGGGCAGGTGCGCGCGGCGCGCGCGGCCTTCACCGCCTTCGGCACCTGCAGCATCGCCGAGCCGCTGGCCGACCTGCTCGCGCTGAACCTGGTCGCGCTGCCCTGACGGTCGCCGGGGCCGGCCCGGAAAACCCGCCGCACATCCAGCGGGTCCGGCCACTTACCGCCGCCCCGACCTCGCAGTAGCCTCGCCGGGTCCGGCCCGCGCGCCGCCATCCGGGCCGCGCCGGGCCGCCCGGGAGGGTTCATGCGTTCGCACCGTCGTGGCCGCCGCCTGTCCGCGGCCGTCTGCACCGCACTGCTCGGCGCCACCGTGCTCGGCCTCGGCGTCCCGCCCGCCTCCGCCGCCACCGCCCCGGCCACCCGCTACTACCTGGCACTGGGCGACTCGCTGGCGGCCGGGTACCAGAGCCTGCCGGGCGGCGGCTCGGAGGTGGGCCACGGCTACGCGCAGGACCTGGCCACCGCCCTGGGGCGGCGGGCCGCCCGGGACGGCCACCCGTTCTCCTTCACCGACCTGGGCTGCCCGGGCGAGACCAGCGGCTCGATGATCAACGGCGGCTGCGACTACCCGCACCCGTACACTCAGCCCCAACTGGGGGCGGCGACCGCCTTCCTGGCCGCGCACCGGCACGACGACGTGGTGGTCACGCTGGACATCGGCGCCAACGACGTGGACGGCTGCGCGACCGCCGAGAGCCTGGACGCGGCCTGTGCCGCCAAGGGCGTCGCCACCGCGGGCCGCGACCTGGGCACGATCCTGGCCCGGCTGCGGGCCGCCGCCGGGCCGCACACCCGGATCGTCGGGATGAACCTCTACGACCCCTTCCTGGCAGCCTGGTTGACCGGCACCCAGGGCAAGGTGCTGGCCTCGGTGTCGGTTCCGGTGGCCGACGCCCTGAACGGCACGCTGGACCTGGTGGACGCGCTGCACGGGGTGCCGACCGCCGACGTGGCCAAGGCGTTCAGCACCAACTCCTTCCTGCCGCTGGTGCCGCTGGACGGGCAGCGGGTGCCGCTGAACGTCGCCCGGATCATGGGCTGGACCAACATGGCACGCGAGGACATCCACGCCAACGACACCGGTTACCAGGTGATCGCGGACGCCTTCCAGGCCAGACTCTGACCGGGGCGGCCCGGGGACTCGTCAGGCGGGTGCCAGTGCCGCGGTGAACGCCCGGGCGCGGCGGGTGAGTTCGGCCCAGTCGCCGGCCTCGACCGCCGCCGCGGGCACCACCTCGCCGCCCGCGCAGACCGCGAGCGCGCCCTGCGCCAGGTAGCCGGGCGCGCTCGCGGCGTCCACCCCGCCGGAGGCGACCAGCGGGACCTCCGGGTAGGGGCCGCGCAGGTCCTTGAAGTAGCCGGGGCCGAACGCCCGGGCCGGGAAGATCTTCACGGCGTCGGCCCCGAGCTCCACGGCGTGCGCGACCTCGGTGGGGGTGAGTGCGCCCAGCACCACGGGGACGCCGGCCGCGCGCGCCGCCTCGGCCACCGGCGGGCGGCAACCGGGCGTGACCAGGAACTCGGCCCCGGCCTCGATCCCCGCCCGGGCCTGCTCGGCCGTCAGCACCGTGCCCAGGCCCAGCCGGCAGCCGGTGTCCACCGCCGCCGCCCGGGCCAGCTGCTCCGTCACCCTCGGTGTGGTGCAGGTGAGTTCGACCCAGTGGATGCCGCCCTCGGCGAGCGCGGCGCAGAGCGCGGCGGCATCGGGTATCACGGCGGCGCGGACCACCGCGATCACCCGGGCTGCGGCGAGCTGGTTGCGGAAGGTCATCGGGTCCCTCGATCGGTGCGGCGCAGCGCGCGGCCTGGCAGCGCTCCGGTGGGGCGGGCGTCGCGCAGCACGGCGGTGCCGTTGACGTAGACGTGCTGGATTCCGGTGGCGGCTCGGCGCGGCTGCTCGAAGGTGGCGGTGTCGGCGACCGTGGCGGGGTCGAAGAGCACCAGGTCGGCGTGGTGGCCGACCGCGATGGTGCCGCGGCGCAGCAGGCGCAGCCGCCGGGCCGGGCGTCCGGCCATCCTGGCCACCGCCTGCTCCAGTGTCAGCACGCCCAACTCCCGGCTGTAGCGGCCGAGGTAGCGGGCGAAGGTGCCCCAGGCCCGGGGGTGCGGGCGGGCGCCGACCAGCAGGCCGTCGCTGCCGGCGGTGTGCGCCGGGTGGCGCATGATCGCCTGCACGTTCTCCTCGTGCCCGACGTGCTGCAGGACGGTGGTGCCCAGCTCGTCGGCGCGCAGCAGCGCGAAGAAGGCCTCGGTGCCGGTGCCGCCGCGCGCGGCGGCCAGTTCGGCCACCGTGCGCCCGACGGCGTCGGCCAGCTGCGGGGTGCGCACGCCGGAGATCTGGACCGCGGACCAGTCGGCGACCACCCCGTGGCAGCCGTCGCTGCCCTGCTCCTCCAGCGCCAGCCGGATCCGCTCGCGCGCGGCGGGATCGGCGAGCCGGGCCAGGGTGGCGTCCGGGCCGCCCTCGGTGGCCCAACTGGGCAGCATGGCGGCCAGGGTGGTGGAGCCCGGCAGGTAGGGGTAGCTGTCCAGGCTCAGGTCCAGGCCGTCCGCGAGGGCCCGGTCCAGCAGGGCCAGCAGCTCGCCGGCCCGGCCCCGGTTGACCGCGAAGTTCATGGTCGCGTGGGCCAGGTGGAGCGGACAGCCGGTGCGCCGGGAGATCTCCACCATCTCCGCGTAGCCGGCCAGCGCGCCGGCGCCGTAGGAGCGCTGGTGCGGCGAGTGGTAGCCGCCGTGGGCGGCCACCACCGCGCAGAGCGCGGCGAGTTCGTCGGTGTCGGCGTACATGCCCGGGGTGTAGCTCAGGCCGCTGGACAGGCCCACCGCGCCCTCGCGCAGCCCCTGGGCCAGCAGTTCGCGCATCGCGTCGAGCTCGGCCGCGCTCGGCGGGCGGCGCTCCCAGCCCAGCACCAGGGTGCGCAGCGTGCCGTGCGGGACCAGGTAGCAGGCGTTGACGGCGATGCCCGCGTCCAGCCGGTCCAGGTACTGCCCGACGGTCCGCCAGTCCCACCCGAAACCGGCCGGATCGCCGTTCCAGCCGGCCAGTTGGCGGCGCAGCTCGGGCAGTGTGCGGTCGTCCACCGGGGCGTAGGACAGGCCGTCCTGGCCGAGCACCTCGCAGGTGACGCCCTGGGTGACCCGGGAGAGGTGGTCGCGTTCGACCAGCACGCGCAGGTCGGAGTGGCTGTGCATGTCGATGAAGCCCGGTGCGAGCACCAGCCCGTGCGCATCGACGACCTGATGTGCCGTCAGCCCCTTGCCCAGGTCGGCTATCACGCCGTCGCGCACCAGCACGTCGGCGCGGTAGCGGTCCGCGCCGGTGCCGTCGACCACGGTGGCCCCGCGGAAGAGCAGGCCGGACATCAGAAGAAGGTCCGCACCAGGTCGACCACCCGGGGGTGTTCGGCCGTCGTGTCGTCCAGCACCGGGATCAGGGTCCAGCGGTCGAAGGCCGTGCAGGGGTGGGACAGGCCGAGCCTGACCACCTCGCCGATCTCGGCGTCGCTGTCGCGCAGGAACGCGTGCTGATCGTTGAGGGCGGTCACGGCTCCGGCCAACGGCCGTCCGGCACGGGTGACTTGCGGCTCCGGCAGACCCAGGTCGGCCGGAAAGTCGCGCTTGCCGCCGTCCAGCAGCGCAAGACCGCGCTCGGGGCGCGAGACCACCCGGGCCCAGCCGTGCAGCGCGGAGCGCAGCGGCCGGCCGCCCGCACCGCGGATCAGCGGCGAGATCGCGCGGTAGAAGCCGTCGTCGTGCGCCAGGTAGGCGCCAGAGCGCAGCACCACGACGGTGTCGCGGTGGGCGGCGGCGAGTGGCGCCAGCACCCGGGCGACCTGGTCGAAGTAGGCGCTGCCGCCCGCGCTGACCAGCACCTGGTCCGCCGCGGCGAAGAGGCCGGCGGCGCGCAGCGCATCGTGCAGCTCGACCAGGGCGGCCAGGTACGCCTCCACCGCCGCCAGGCCCGCGGGCGTACTGTCGTGCGCGAGCGCGGCCTCGTAGCCGCCGACGCCGGTCAGCCGCAGGGTGGGCGCCTGGTCGACCGCCCGCGCCACGGCGAGCGCGGTGGCCTGGTCACGGGCGCCGGTGCGCCCACCGGGGCCACCGAGTTCGAGCAGCACGTCCAGGGGGCGCTCGGCCCCGGCGGCCCGCAGCGCCCGGTCCATCTGCTGGACGGCGCCCACCGAGTCCACCCAGCTGCTCACCCGGAAGTCCGGGTCCGCGTCCAACTCGCCGGCCAGCCAGGCCAGTCCGCCCGGATCGAGCAGCGTGTTGGCGACCAGCACCCGGCTCACCCCGAAGGCCCTGGCCACCCGCAGCTGCGACAGGTTCGCCAGCGTGATGCCGAAGGCACCGGCGTCCAGCTGGGCCTGCCAGAGCGCCGGGGCCATGGTGGTCTTGCCGTGCGGGGCGAGCCGGACACCGGCCCGCGCGCACCAGTCGGCCATGGTGTGCAGGTTGTGGTCGAGCGCGCCCGCGTCCAGGGTCAGCAGCGGGGTGGCGAGCTGGTCCAGGGTGGGGCCGGTGGCGAGGTACTCGCGCACCGTCAGCCCCCAGGCCTCGGCCGGGACGGCTTTGAACCGCCAGTCCAGCCGCTCCTGCGCGAGTGCGGCCACCGCGGCCCGGTCGATCCCTGCTGTCCGCTGCTCCACCACTGCGCCCTATACCGCCCTTGACGTGGATTGTTGCACATGTTGCAACATCCTTTGCATATGTTGCTATGCCGTTCTAACATGCGGCACGACACCGGTCAACGAAGGGAGCGCCTGGTGACAACGGTGGAAGCCGTCTGCCTCGGTGAATCGATGGCCGTGCTGCTCCCCGACCGGCCCGGGCCGCTGGAGGCCGTGGAGTGCTTCCACAGCCGGGTCGGCGGCGCGGAGTCGAACGTCGCCTGCGCGCTGGCCGGGCTCGGCGTGCCCACGGCCTGGCTCAGCCGGGTCGGCGCCGACGGCTTCGGGCGGCGGCTGCTCGCCGCGCTGGCCACCCACGGGGTGGACACCTCCGCGGTGGCCCTCGACCCGCACCGCCCCACCGGGCTGTACGTGAAGGAGGTCGGCAGCGCCGGGCCGCACCCGCACGACCTGGGCCCCGGGCAGAGCCGGCTGCACTACTACCGCACCGGTTCGGCCGCCGCGGCGCTCGGCCCGGAGCTGCTCGCGGAGCCCGCGGTCACCGCCCTGCTGGCCGGCGCCCGGCTGCTGCACCTGTCCGGCATCACCGCCGCGCTCTCGGACAGCTGCCTGGCGCTGGTCCGCGCCCTGCTGGCGGCGCCGCGGGCCGGGCGGCTGGTCAGCTTCGACCTCAACTGGCGCCCCGCGCTCTGGCAGCACCGCGACCCGGCCGTGCTGCCCGCCCTGCTGGACGCCGCCGACCTGGTCCTGCTCGGCGCCGACGAGGCCGCCGCCGCACTCGGCACCGGCGACCCGGACGAACTGCGCGCCCTGCTGCCCTCCCCCGCCACCGTGCTGGTCAAGGACGCCGGCCGGCTCGTCACGGCGATCGACGCGGACGGCCGGCGGGTGAGCGAACCGGCGCTGCGGGTCGAGGTGGTGGAGCCCACCGGGGCCGGCGACGCGTTCGCCGCCGGCTACCTGGCCGGCACCCTGCGCGGCTTCGACCAGCGCCGGCGGCTGCGGCTGGGCCACCTGGCCGCAGCCGCCGCGCTCACCTCCGCCGGCGACCAGGGCACCCTGCCGCCACCGGACCTGGTGGCGGCGCTGCTCGGCGCCACCGAGACCCAGTGGGCGGCCACCCGGGTCCACCCGGCGGGCGTGGAGACCCCCGTGGGCGGTGCCGGATGAGCCAGACGGTCACCCGCGCGCTCACCCTGCTGACCGAACTGGCCGAGGGAGAGCGCTCCTTGGAGCAGCTGGCCGGGCTGCTCGGGGTGCACAAGACCACCGCGCTGCGGCTGCTGCAGAGCCTGGAGGAGGCCCGGCTGGTCTACCGCGACGGCGAGTTCCGCTACCACCTGGGCGCGGGCCTGTTCGCCCTCTCCAGCCGGGCCCTGGAGCAGCGTTCGGTGCGCCGCACCGCCGCCCCGCACCTGGCCGAGCTGAACGCGGCCACCGGCCAGACCGTCCACCTGGCGGCACTGGAGGGCGGCGAGGTAGTCTACATCGACAAGTTCGAGTCCCGCCAGCCGGTGCGGATGTACTCCCGGATCGGGCTGCCGGTGGCGATGCACTGCGCGGCGGTGGCCAAGGTGCTGCTCGCCGACCTGCCGCTGCCCGAGCGCCAGAAGCTGGTGGCCGCCTTGACGTTCACGCCCTTCACCGAGCGCACCCTGACCACGCCGAAGGCGCTGCTGGCCGAGCTGGCCCAGGTGGCCCAGCAGGGCTGGGCCCAGGACCGGGCCGAGCACGAGCCGTTCATGAACTGCGTGGCCGCCCCGATCCGCGACGCCACCGGGCGGGTGGTCGCGGCGGCCTCGCTCTCGGTGCCCGACCTGGTGCTGCCCTACGAGCAGGTGCTGGAGCTGCTGCCCCAACTGCTCGCCACCACCGCCGCGGTCTCCGCCGCCTGCGGCGCCTGCTGAGCGGCCGTCGGCGCGATCGGAGCGTCACCCCGAACCGCCGCCCCCGGAACCGGCATCCGCAGAACCAGCACCCCAGAACCCACCGCCCCCGAACCCCCGAGAGAGCAGCATGAGCGAGAAGACCGAGATCCGCACCGACGGCGCCCCGGCCCCGGCCTGGGTGTTCTCCCAGGGCGTGCGCAAGGGCCCGATCCTGCAGGTCTCCGGGCAGGGCCCACAGGACCCGGCCACCGGCACCTACCTCCACGAGGGTGACGTCCGGGCGCAGACCCGGCGCACCCTGGAGAACATCAAGGCGATCCTGACCGCCGGCGGCGCCACCGTGGCGGATGTGGTGATGTTCCGCGTCTACCTGACCGAGCACGCCCACTTCGCGCCGATGAACGAGGCCTACGCCGCCTTCATCGAGGAGAACCTGCCGCCCGGCGGGGTCAAGCCGTGCCGCACCACGGTCTTCGTCGAACTGCCCCACGAGGTGATGCTGGTGGAGATCGACGCACAGGCCGTGCTGGACTGAGTGCGCGGACCCGGCGGCCGCGGCCGGCCCCGACGGGGTCCGGCCGCGGCGGGCACCGGGTCAGGCCCGGCAGAGCACCCGGGCCGGCAGCCGGCTCGGCAGCGGCACCTTGCGCACTTGCTGGCCCTGGCCGCGCGGCACGGTGCCGGGGCGGGTCGCGGAGGTGCTCTGGTAGGTGAGCACCGAGCGGGCCGTCACCGGCTTGGGGCCGGCCGCCACGGACGGCGTCGACATCCGCGGCTTGGAACCGGCCAGCACCGACGGGGTCGGCACCCGCGGCTTGCTGGCGGCCATCACCGACGGGGTGACCGTCAGATAGTCGGACAGGAACCGCCGCTCGGGCTGGCTGAGCTTGCGCGACCGCCCCGAGGCGCGGTCCCTGGCCACCACGACGGTCCGTGCGGTCATGTAGGTGAACGGGTCACGGCAGACGTCCACCCGAACGTGTGCCGAACTGCGGCCGAGCCGCTCGACCATCAACCGCACCAGCAGCGGTTCCGGCCGGTGGTGCAACTGTTCCAGATAATCGATCTCGTGCCGGGCGATCAGGAAACCCGCCGAAAAGAGCGAATCCTGAACGGCCTGCGCGTGGTGGTGAAAGAGGTCGTAGATTCCCTCCTGGATGTAGCCGACCAGTCGGGCATTGTTGATGTGCCCGTTCTGGTCGACATCGCTCCAGCGGGTGGGGCAGTGCAGGACGTGGGCGTTGCGGTGCGTCGTCATGTGGTGTCCCCTCACCCGTTGGCCTGGGTGCGGGCGGCCGCCCCGACCGAGCCGGCGCTGCGCCGCGGCCCGGCCAGGGCCTGCTCCAGGCGGGCGTGGTAGCCGGCGTTCGCGGCCCGCATCCGGCCCGCGGTCCAGCCCTCCTCGGCGGCTTCGGCCGCGATCCGCACCACCAGGGTGTCCAGCGCCTTGTCCACCGCCCGGCACAGGTCGGCAGCCGCGGCGATGCGCCCGGCCATGTTTCCGGCCCCACCCTTGACGGGGAATTCGGCGAGCGCGTTCACCGCGAGCTGGACCCCGTCGGCGGCGACCGCAGTGCTTTCCGGCTGGCAATTGTCGTGCACGGTGTCTCCCGAGAAATAGGGGTTGGACAGGGACGGGCACACCCGGGTTTACCGGGAGTGCCCAAGGACGCAGCGAGGACGACGCTAACCCAGTCCAACCGCCCAATTCACGAATCTTCCGCCACCTGATGGCAGTTCCCCACGACCGGAGTACGGATAATTCACCGTCATCAGTCAAGTAACCAGCCAATCGGCGGCACCGCGCGCGGAATTCAGCGGGGGTCGAGCTCCTTGCCCAGGCAGATGGACTCGGGGGCATCCCGGTAGACGCCGAACTTGGTGATCGGCCGGTATCCCTCCGACTCGTACAGCGCCACCGCCTCGGGCTGCTCGGTGCCGGTCTCCAGCACCACGCGGGTGCGCCCGGCCGCGCCGGCCGCCGCCTCCAGGTGGCGCAGCACGAGCCGGGCCAGGCCCCGGCCCCGGGCGGTCGGGACCACGAACATCCGCTTGAGCTCGACATCGCCGTCACGCAGGTACGGATAGCTGCTGTCCTTGACCCGCCAGCCGCCGCAGGCGACCGGCACACCGTCCAGATAGCCGACCACGAAGACCCCGTGCGGGTCCGCGAAGTGCTCGGCCCGCATCTCGGTGATGTCCATGTCGCCGTAACGGCGGACGTACTCCTGCTGCACCTCCGCGGTCAGCAGTTCGGCGTCGGGGTGGTCGTATCCGGTGATCCGCAGCTCCATGACGGCAATCATAAGGCCACCGGATTATCCGATGATTGGACCTTTTCCTCTACCAAGCACCCCTGGCACCACCCCGCCGGGATCCGCCGCCACGCGTGGTTCAGCGGCCGGAGAACCGCTCCACCAGCTCCTGCTTGCCGAACATCTGGGCCGTGTCGAAGGCCGAGGGCTGACCGGCGTGCGGGTCGGCGCCACCGGCCAGCAGGGCGTCGAGCGCCTCGTCGGCCCCCTTGAAGACAGTACCGGCCAGCGGGGTCTGGCCACGGTCGTTGGCCTGGTTCGGGTCGGCACCGCGGTCGAGCAGCAGGCGCACGGCGGCGGCGTGGCCGTGGTAGGCGGCCAGCATCAGCAGCGTGTCACCGCGGTCGTTGGCCAGGTTCACCGGAGCCCCGGCGGTCAGGAAGGCACCCAGCGCCTCGGCGTCGCCACCGCGGGCGGCCTCGAAGATCCGGCCGGCCAGCTCGATCAGCGCGGCCTCCTCGGGCTCCTCGGCGCCGGCGGCGGACGGCAGGGATTCGGCTGAGTCGGTCATCACAAGCCCTTTCGATCGGTGGCGGACACCAGCGGTCCAGCCCTCGGAACGGTAGTCGTCCGCGATCTTCGTGACCAGAGCCCGCCCTGGGGCCCGCCCGGCAAGCCGTGCCGCGCCGGACGCCGACCCGACACGCGTGGGCCCGGGCCGCGCCGCCGTTCGAGCGAATTCGGCGCGCCGCGGGAGATTCACGCCGGTCACACCCACCGCGACGGAAAAGGCGGGAAAACCGCCCGCCCGGCCCACACCGGGCGCCGGCCCGAACCCGCGTTCCCACCCCCGGCCTGCGGGTTCGCCGGAAGACCACCCATTTGCCCCGTTCCATCATCTATTACTTTTTGTCACGATTGTGGCACTTTCCGTGACACTGTCCCAACTGTGTGGCAGCAGGGGAACGCCCCGGCGCTGCCAGTCCACGGCAGTGGCCCCTGTCCCGCCTCACCGAGGAGCAGTCCCCGTGATCCTCTCCATCTCCGGCGTCGTCCTGTTCGGCTTCATCGCCTTCCTCTTCTTCCGCCGGGACGGCCTCAAGGTCCCGCACGCCCTGGTCTGCGCCCTCTTCGGCTTCTACCTCGCGGGCACCGCGATCGCGCCGAGCATCCAGGCCGGCGGCGCGAGCCTGGCCAACCTGGTCGGCGGCCTGAAGTTCTGAGCCGCGCACCGGCGGTCCGGGTGCGGGTCCCACCGCCCCGGGCCGCCGCCGGCCCGCCGCCAGCCGGCGGCGGACAGCGGCCGTCCCGCCGCCCAGCCCGTCCGATCGCCCGGGGAGTCACAGGACCATGTCCCTCAATCGCCACCTGACCCGCAGCCGCGACCTCGCCCGCACCGCGGGCGACCACGCCGCCGACATGTTCGCGCCGCTCACCCTGATCGCGCGCGGCCTGCGCCGGCACACCGACTGGGCCAGGTCCCGCTGGCAGGCCACGCCCAAGGAGCGGCGCGGCCCGACGCTGCTGCTCACCGTCGCCGCGCTGGTCGGCGTGGTGCTGCTGCCGCACGGGCCGCTCTTCGCGGTGGTCGCCCTGGTGGCCAGCGCCGCCTGGAGCGGACGCGAGCGCAAGCCCGCCCCCGTCCCCGAGCCCGACCCGGCCGACGTCAAGCTGCCCGCGCTCTACGCCGCGCTCACCCCCTACCTGGCCGCGCCGGACGACGTCTGCCCGCTCTACCGCCCCGACGGCCGGTACCAGGACGCCTTCGCCACCTGGTCCTTCGACGCCGAGGGCCGCCTCGCCGGCCTGGAGCTCGGCTACCCGGCCTACTTCACCGACACCGAACCCGCCGCCCGGGCCCGGATCGAGCAGGTGGTGCAGGCCAAGGCGGGCCGGGCCCGGGAGTACCGCTTCGACTGGGACCTGGAGTGCAGCCGCCTGCAGATCACCGCGCTGGCCCCGCTGCCCGGCAACGTCCCCGCGCAGACCTGGGTGACCACGCCGGGCGAGATCGTGCTCGGCTTCACCGACCCGCAGGCCACCCAGCGGATGATCCCGGTCAGCCACGACGGCGGCTCGGGCCACCAGCCGCCGGTGATCTGGCGCACCGGCGCCCGCTCGGGCGAGCCGCACCTGCTGGCGCTGGGCTCGGCCGGCTCGGGCACCTCCACCCTGCTGCGCACCATCGCGCTCCAGGCGCTGGCCCACGGCGACGTGCTGGTGATCGACGGCGCGGGCACCGGCGAGCACGCCTGCCTGGTCAACCGCCCGGGCGTGCACACGGTGGAGACCAGCCTGCGCGGCGCGCTGGCCGCCCTCGACTGGGCGGCCCGGGAGACCGAGCGCCGGCTGGCCGCGCTGAACGCCGCCCGCTACCACGGCGAGCCCGCGCCGGCCGACGCCACCCGCCCGTTGTGGCTGCTGCTCGACCACCCCACCGAGCTGTCCGAGCTGGCCCAGGCCGAGGGCCGGCCCGACCCGCAGGGCCTGCTGGAGCTGCCGCTGCGACAGGGCCGGGCGGCCCGGGTGACCGTGGTGGTGGTGGACGCGATCGAGGCGGTGGACCGGATCTCGCCCACCGTGCGGGCGGCCGCCCGGGCCCGGGTGGTGCTCGGCGGCCACGGCGCGCAGGACCTGCGGCTCGCCCTCGGCGTGCCCCTGGACCTGGTGCCCGCCGCTCACACCCCGCCCGGGCGCGGCTACGCCCGGATCGGCAGCCAGCCACCGGTCCGCCTCCAGGTGCCGGCCACCGTCGACCCGCTGGACGAGGAGGCACCGCCCCGGCTGCGGGACGCGGTGATCGCCCTGATGCCGCACCGCGACACCCGGATCGAGGCCGCCGCCCCGCCGCTTCCGCAGCACCAGCCCCAGGTGGCCCAGCCCGCCGTCCCGCCCACGGCCGGGGCCACCGCGTCCCGGGTGGAGCTGCGCAAGGCGGAGCTGGGCAACCCGCGCTGAACCGGCAGCCGGATGAGCTGGACGAATGGCCAATTCGGCAAGCACCCCGATACGCTCCGGCAAGCCGTCCTTGCACGTTAAGAAAGCCGATTCGGTCACGGGGCGCGAATTTCGTGACACTCAGGGTGATAACCCAGTCCAGATGTGACAAATCGGACGGAGATGGGTACAAACAGGGGCGGCACGACAGACGACGCATGTCCCGGGACGGGAATCTTCGTCGCAAGTCGAGCGTTGACCGAACGACGAAGACAGCGACCCCAACTAGTCCTGTGGGCCATAAGCCCTGGAGGCACGATTCATGAGCGAGCGAGCTCTCCGAGGCACGCGACTCGGCGCCACTAGCTACGAGACCGACCGTGGCATTGACCTGGCTCCGCGCCAGACCGTCGAGTACGCATGTCAGAACGGACACCGGTTCGAGGTGCCCTTCTCCGTCGAGGCGGAGATCCCCTCGGTGTGGGAGTGCCGTTTCTGCGGCACCGAGGCCGTCCTGCTCGACGGTGACGAGCCGGAGGAGAAGAAGACCAAGCCGACCCGGACCCATTGGGACATGCTGATGGAGCGCCGGACACGCGAGGAGCTGGAGGAGGTGCTGGCCGAGCGGCTGGCCGTGCTCCGCTCCGGCGGGATGAACCTGGCGGTCCACCCGCGGGACACCCGTAAGAGCGCCTGACCAGAAGTGCACGAACACGTGGGCCCCGATCCATCCGGATCGGGGCCCACGTGCATGTCCGGTCGGACGCCCTCGGACCGCTGAGGTCCGAGGGCTCTCTGTGAGCCGTCCGAGAAGCCGTCCGACGCCCGGGCCGGTCCGCGCCGTCAACGGCGCGGACCGGCCGTCGGGTCGGGCTCCGTCAGCGGCCCAGCGGCGGTCGCTGGTCGTCCTCGCCCGGGCGCCAGGCCGACCCGGCACCGCCCTGGTGATCGGCCGGGTCGACCACCTCGCCCTGGACGATCTTGCCGTCGGGCCGGTGGATCCGCATCTGCTCCTGCAGCCGCAGCGCGTCGGCCAGCGGGTCGCCGCCACCGGGCGTGCGCAGCACCCGGACGGCCGCCCGGCGCCCGGCCAGGCGCCACAGCGACCGGGTCGGCGGGAAGAGCAGGGTGAGCCCGATCAGGTCGGAGAGGAAGCCGGGCAGGATCAGCAGCAGCCCGGCCAGCACCGTCAGGCTGGTGCCCGTCTCGGCCGCGCCCGAGGGCGGCACCGCGCCCTGTTCGAAGGAGGCGGAGGCCGCCCGCAGCGCCTTCAGCCCGGCGCGCTTGATCAGCCGCCCGCCGACCACGACGCCGAGCAGCAGCAGGAGCAGCACCGCCAGCCACCCTGTCACCGACGCGACCTGGATCACCAGCCAGATCTCCAGCACCAGCCAGGCGGCCACCAGCAGCGGCAGCACACGGCGCAGTCGGCCGCGGCGGCGGCTCGGGGCCCCGGGCTGGCCGGGAACGCGGGTCGGGTCAACGTGCTGGGTCACGGTACGAGTCCACTCCATCGCGACGCCCCCGCCCGCCACTCGGGCCGCTCCCGAGCGCTCAGGGCGCCACCGTGGACAACGGTTCGGCGGTCGGCTGTGTTCCGCTGCCGGGCCGGCGACGGCGCTCGATCAGCACGGCGGCGCCGCAGGCCAGCAGGCCGATGACGGCCAGCGCCCACTCCGGCGCCGCGCCCAGCCGGTCCGCCAGCGTCTTGCCGTCGCGCAGCGGCACGTCGGCGCTGAGCGCGGCAGCGGTGAGCTCACTGGTGCGGCTCTCGATGCTGCCGTCGGGGCGGATGATCGCGCTGATGCCGCTGGTCGCGGCGATCAGCACGGCCCGCCCGTGCTCGACCGCCCGCAGCCTGGACATCGCCAACTGCTGGTCGGGCTGCCCGCTGCGGGCGTAGGTGGCGTTGTTCGTCTGCACCACCAGCACCCGGCCGCCGTCGTTGACGGTGTCCCGGACGATCTCGTCGTAGGCGACCTCGAAGCAGATCACGTCGCCGATCCGGGCCGGTCCCAGCTGCATGACGCCGGTGCCCTTGCCGGGGTAGAAGTCGTGCGCCACCCGCTGGAACCGGGTGATCACCTTCGCCAGCACCGAGCGGAACGGCACGTACTCGCCGAACGGGACCGGGTGCTGCTTGGTGTAGTGCGCGCCGGGGCCGCTGATCGGGTCCCAGACGATGCCCTCGTTCTGCACGTGCTGGGCGTCGGGGCCGTCCACCAGCGCGCCGACCAGGGTGGGGACGCCGATCGTGCGCACCGCCTCGGTGATCCGCTCGTAGGCCAGCGGGTCGCTGTAGGGGTCGAGGTCGGAGGAGTTCTCCGGCCAGATCACCAGGTCGGGCTGGGGCGCCTGGCCGGCTTTGATCTTCGCGGCCAGCGCCTCGGTCTCGGCGGCGTGGTTGTCCAGGACCTGCATCGGGCGGCCCAGGAAGTCCATCCCGGGGTGCGGGACGTTGCCCTGGATGACCGCGACCTTGGCGGTGTCCTTGGAGGTGGTGGGCACCGGGACGGCGTAGCCGCTGACCACGATCAGCGCCGCGCAGGCACCCGCGCCGAGCGGCAGCAGCACCCGGTGGCGGGGGCGCGGCGCGGCGGGGGTGACCGGCTCGTCGCGCTGGTCGGCCGGCGGGGCGGCAGCGGGCTCGGCGGCCGGATCAGCGGCTGCCGCGACACCCTGGCCAGCGCCCCGGCCGCCGGCCGGTTCGACCGCCGGGGCCGAGCGGCGGGCGGCCAGGCGGCGCAGCCAGGGCAGGGCGAGGTAGCCGAGCAGCGTGCCGGTCAGCGCCACGGCGAAGGTGACCAGCGGTGCGCCGCCGAGCGCGGCCAGCGGCGTGAACGGGCTGGAGGTGTTGGCGAAGGCCAGCCGGCCCCACGGGAATCCGCCGAACGGCGCCCGGTCGCGGGCCCACTCCTCGGTCACCCACAGGCAGGCGGCCCACAGCGGCCAGCAGCGCAACCGCGAGGTGAGCGCGAGGCCGCCGCCCAGCGCCCAGAGGAAGAGCGCCTCGATGGCGGAGAGCGCCACCCAGCCGTCCGATCCGATCACCCGGATCCAGTCCAGCAGCCACAGGAAGAACGGCAGGCCGAACGCGAAGCCCGTCCAGGCGCCCTGGCGGAAGGTGCGGCCCCGGGTGAGCAGCGACAGCGCGGCGACCGCCAGCACCGACAGCGGCCACACGTCGTAGGGCGGGAAGGCGGCGGCCAGCGCGAGCCCGGCCGCGGCGGCCAGCGCGCTGCGGCGCCAGCCGCCGCGCACCTTGGTGCGCAGGCGCTGAAGTCGGCCCGCCGGCGCGGGCTGCGGCTCCTGCGGCGTGCTCTTCCCGGGCTCCGGGTCAAGGGCGTGCGGAGCCTCGTCGAGGGGCAATGCCACCTGCGCACCATCTCTCTGGCTGAATCGGACGTTGGTGCCGAACCCGACCTTCGTGGGTCGGACCTGTGCGGGAACCCGGCCGGAACGCGGTTCCGGCCGGGCGGGCGCGCGGGTTCCCGCGCTGGGTTTTGGCACGACCGTACCCGCCGGGCGGCACCGACCGGAAGTCGCCGTTGTCTGAGAATCCGCAGGTCAGCCCAAGAGTGCCCGCTCGTACACGGTCCGGCCGCGCACCACGGTGCGCAGGCAGCGCGGCAGCTCGGTGCCCGGGGTGAGGTCGGGCAGGCCGGGGATGCCGGAGCGCGGGTCGGTGGACCAGCCGGCCACCCGGTCGTCGGGCGCCTGGACCACCAGCTCGCCGGCACGCCACAGCGCGTAGGTGGCGGGGGCGCCCGGGACCAGCACGCCCTCCTGGTCGCGGCCCAGCGCCCGCCAGCCGCCCCGGGTGTGCGCGGCGAAGGCGGCCCGCACCGAGATCCGGTGCTCGGGGGTCCGGTGGAAGGCGGCGGCGCGCACCGTGCCCCACGGGTCCAGCGCGGTGACCGGGGCGTCGGAGCCGAAGGCCAGCGGCACGCCGGCGCGCAGCAGCGCGGCGAACGGGTTGAGCGCGCGGGCCCGCTCGCTGCCCAGGCGCTGGACGTACATGCCCTCCTCGCCGCCCCAGGCGGCGTCGAAGGCCGGCTGCACCGAGGCGGTGAGGCCGAGCTCGGCGAAGGCCGCGATGGTCTTGTCGTCCAGGGCCTCGGCGTGCTCCACCCGGTGGCGCAGCGCCTTGACCCGGGCCACGCCCAGGCGGTCGGCGGCCGTGCGCACGCCGGTCAGCACGGCGTCGACCGCGGCGTCGCCGATCGCGTGGAAGCCCGCCTGCAGACCGGCCTCGGTGCACGCGGTGACGTGGTCGGCCACCTGGTCGGCCGTCAGGTAGGCGGTGCCGGTCTGCGGGACCTCCCCCTGGGAGGCGTCCGGCCCGGCGGCATCGGCGTAGGGGGCGTGCAGGCAGGCGGTGCGGGAGCCGAAGGCGCCGTCCACGAAGAGGTCGCCGCCCGCGCCGACCGCCCCGAGCCGGCGGGCCCGCTCGACGCCACCGCGCTCGCTCAGCTCGCCCCAGTAGCCGTAGACCTCCGGCCCCTGCTCCTCGGCGGCCAGCGCCAGCAGCGCGGCCAGGTCGTGCTCGGAGGAGATCTCGGGGCCCGCGCACTCGTGCAGCGCGGCGATGCCGAGCGAGGCGGCCCGCCGCAGGGTGGCGAGCTGGGCCGCGCGGCGCTGATCGTCCGTCAGCTGGTCGAGCGCGGCGCGGCGCACGGCGTGGTGGGCGTCGGCGCGCAGCGGCGCGGTGGGGTGGTGGCCGGGCAGCTCGGCCAGGCCCGGGGTGCGGGCGCGCAGCGCGGTGGTGGCCAGCGCGGAGTGCACGTCGGTGCGCGAGAGGTAGAGCGGGGCGCCACCGGCCGCCCGGTCCAGCTCCGCCAGGGTCGGCGGGCGGCCCTCGGGCCAGCGGGTCTCGTCCCAGCCGTGCCCGATCAGCACGCCCTCGGCACCGCGCGCGAAGTCGGCGATCCGGGCCAGCGCCTCGGCCAGCGAGGGGCAGTCGGTGAGGTCCAGGCCGGTGAGCGCGAGACCGGCGGCGGTGGCGTGCACGTGCGCGTCCACGAAGGCCGGGGTGACCAGCGCGCCCGCGAGGTCGACCACCTCGTCCGCGACGCTCGCGTAGGCGTCGGCGGCGCCCTCGCTGCCGACCCAGGCGATCTGCTCGCCCTCGATCAGCATCGCGGTGGCGAAGGGGTCGGCCGGGCTGTAGACGGTGCCGCCGCGCAGCAGCACGGTGCGGGAGGTGCGTTCGGTCATAGGGGACAGTCTGCACCCGAGTTGTCCCGGTTCTGGACGGTACCCCCGTGAGTTGGACCGACCGGCCGCCCGCACCGGCCGGCTCAGAGCTTGGGCGGCCGTGCCTCGTACGGGGTGGAGAGCACCACCGTGGTGCGGGTGGAGACGCCGGCCGCGCTGCGGATGCGGGCCAGCAGGTCCTCCAGGTCGCCGGGTGCGCCGACGCGGACCTTGAGGATGTAGTTCTCGTCCCCCGCGACGCTGTGGCAGGCCTCGATCTCCGGCAGCGGAGCCAGTCGCTCGGGGACGTCGTCCGGGGCGCTGGGGTCGAACGGCTTGACCGAAATGAAGGCGGTCAGCGCCAGGTTGACGGCGTCCGGGTCGACGATCGCGGAGTAGCCGCGGATCACCCCGCGCTGTTCCAGGCGCCGGACCCGCTGGTGGACGGCCGAGGTGGACAGGCCGGTGGCCTTGCCCAGGTCGGTGTAGCTCATCCGCCCGTCCTGGACGAGCAACTGGACAATGCGCTGATCGAGATCCTCCACAAGGCGCAAACCTACCCGAAAGCCCGGCGCGCGCCGGACACGCACGGCGCCGGCGGGCGACGGCCCGGGTGGCGTGCGCGTCCGGCGGCGGTGCCGTACCGGCGCTCCGGGTCGCGGCGGGCGGCACATGCCAGCGGGATGTGGCGAAGGCCACACCGGAGTGCATCACCCTGCGCCGACCTGCAGGGTTATGAGCGGGTGGGACAGGGAAAGGCTGCTGGTGGCCCGGCCGAGTTGGCCCGGCCAGATCCAAGGGGGATCACATGCCTGCAGCTGAGCAGCGCGCCGTCGGCGCCGACAGCACTCTGATGTCGCACGAAGAACCGGAGGGCGACGATCTCGTCCCGGGCTTCGGCCACATCCCCGGCACCGATCCGGGCGAGGCCGAGACCTGGGAGATCATCCGGGTGCACTGTCCCGAGTGCGACCGCCCGATCGCCCTGCTGGGCGACGAGGAGCAGTTGCCGCAGCACGCGGTGCTGCGGACCGCCTGGCACCCGTTCTCCCCCGCGCTGTGCGCGGGTTCGGGGCTGCCCGCCGAGGACCTGGCCGAGTGCGAGCCGGAACCCGGTGCCGAGCCGGCCGACGCACTGGACGCGCTGCTCACCCTGCCGGCCGAACTCGACTGGCGCACCCAGCCGTTCTCGCACGTGGGCGGGGCCGGCTCGCTGCCGCTGCAGCGGACGGCCTAGGTGTTCTGACCCCGGGGCGAGTTGGGGCAGGGCCCGGCGGATACGCGTCGGGCCGGGGCCGGAGGCTGTTGCTCCGGCCCCGGCCCGATCCGGCTCAGCCGCGGGTGAGGTGACGGCCGATCACCAGACGCTGGATCTGGTTGGTGCCCTCCACTATCTGCAGCACCTTGGCCTCGCGCATGTAGCGCTCGGCCGGGAAGTCCTGGGTGTACCCGTAGCCGCCGAGCACCTGGACGGCGTCGGTGGTCACCCGCATCGCGGTGTCGGTGCAGAAGAGCTTGGCCATCGCCGCCTCCTTGGAGAAGGCCAGGCCCTCGTCCCGGCGGCGGGCGGCGGCCAGGTAGAGCGCGCGCCCGGCCTCGATCTGGGTGGCCATGTCGGCGAGCATGAAGGACAGGCCCTGGAAGTCGGCGATCGGGCGGCCGAACTGCTTGCGGTTGCCCGCGTACTCGACCGCCAGGTCGAGCGCCGCCTGGGCCACGCCGATCGCGCAGGCCGCGATGCCGAGGCGGCCCGAGTCCAGCGCGGCGAGCGCGATCTGGAAGCCCTGCCCCTCCTCGCCGATCAGCCGGTCGGCGGCCACCGGGACGCCGTCGAAGTGCAGTTGGGCGGTGGGCGAGCTGTTCATGCCCATCTTGTGCTCCGGCGGAGCGGCCGAGAGGTTCGGCGCGTCGCCCGGGATCAGCAGACAGCTGATGCCCCGCGGGCCGTCCTCGCCGGTGCGCACCAGCGCGCTGTAGAAGTCGGCGCGGCCACCGTGGGTGATCCAGGCCTTGGTGCCGCGCACCAGGTAGTCGCCGCCCTCGGCCGAGCGGTCGGCACGGGTGCGCAGCGCGGCGGCGTCGGAGCCGGACTGCGGCTCGGAGAGGCAGTAGGCGCCGAGCTGGGTGCCGCCGAGCATCCCGGGCAGCCAGCGCTTGCGCTGCTCCTCGCTGCCGAAACCGGCCAGCGCGTGACAGGACAGGGTGTGCACGCTGACCCCGAGCCCGACCGCGAGCCAGCCGGCGGCCAGTTCCTCCAGCACCTGCAGGTAGACCTCGTACGGCTGCGCGCCGCCGCCGTGCTCCTCCGCGTAGGGCAGCGAGAGCAGGCCCGCCTCGCCCAGGGTCCGGAACACCTCGCGCGGGAACCGGCCGGCCGCCTCGTCCTCGGCGGCCCGGGGCCGCAGCTCGCGGTCGACCAGCTCGCGGGTCAGCGCGAGCAGTTCCCTGGCCTCGTCGCTGGGCAGCCGGCGCTCCACGGGCTTGGGGGGTGCGGCGTTCATGAGGTGGTCGCCTCCTCGGTCGGGCCCCGGGGTGTCCGTCGGGCGCAGGGTGGGGGAGCTGGGTGAACCCCCGCGACCGGGTCGCGGTGAACGGGCGTTCACATGTCTGGCCAAGCGAGTATGCCCGATCAAGGGCAATCCGTCACGACCCTCCCGTTTCACCCTCGCCTGTTCCCGCCGACAATCGGCCATCAGGCCCAAAGCCACAGGTCAGCGCCCGTACAGTAGCTCCATGGATCACCCGCACGGCCGCGGCCCCGAGCTCACCGCCCTCGCCGACCGCCTGCGGGCGCTGCCACCGTCCTGCGGCGCGGTGCGGCTGGTCGCCGTGGACGGCCACGCGGGCAGCGGCAAGACCACCTTCGCCGGCCGGCTGTCCGAGGCGCTGGGCGGCGCACCGGTGGTGCACCTGGACGACCTGGCCACCCACCAGGAGTTCTTCGAGTGGACCGGACGGCTGCGGGACTGGGTGCTGACGCCACTGGCCCACGGGGCGAAGGCCCGGTTCGAGGCCTACGACTGGGGTGCCCGGCGCTTCCGGGGAGCGCGCGAGATCGCCCCCGCTCCGGTGGTGCTGCTGGAGGGGGTGGGCGCCGGGCGGCGGGCGGTGCGGCCCGCGCTGGCCGCGCTGATCTGGATGGAGCTGCCCGCCGCCGACGCCAGGGCCCGCGGACTGCGCCGGGACGGGCCGGAGTTGGCCGACTTCTGGGCGGACTGGTCGAGCGCCGAGAACGCGCACTTCGCCGCCGACCCGAGCCGTCCGCACGCGGACCTGCTGGTGGACGGGCGCACCGGTGAACCGCTCCCACCAGCCGCGACCGCGCCCGGTGATCGCTCGAGCGGCCCGCTAAGCGGTCGCTTGACCGGGGACAGCCGAAGGAACTAGGTTCTTCCACGGAGCGAGATTGTTGATCTCGCAACTAGACGCGGCACCTCCGACTCGTTCCCCCGTGAGCCGGAGGTGCCGCGCCGTTTTCCGGCGGCCCGCGCTGGGCATGGTCCCGAGCAGACACGACAGCAAACCGTCAGTACGCCAACGGTCAACGCGTACCAGTGATTTGGACTTGCACGGCACTCTTCCGGATCAGCGTCACGCGGGTACGATTCCGGGCAGACGCTGCTGCGTCCGGGGTGCACGGCGCTGACCCGCCAACGACCGGGCCTCGGTGCACACCACGGGGGGCGTGAGTGACCAGTCTTGACCGTTCCGGCGGCACCGGGCCCTACGGGCCCGCCGACCGGGCCTGGCTGCGGGCGATGGACGCCTACACGGCCGGCGCCTACGCGCGCGCCGAGGAGGAGTTCCGCACCGCCGTCCGGCTCGACCCGAGCATGGCCGACGCCTGGCTCGGCCTGCACGCGCTGCGCTGCGACACCTCGGGCGCGCTGCTGGCCATGCACCGCCACAAGAAACGTTTCGGCGAACAGCGCCGTCGCCACCAGCGCCCGCTCAGCTCCTGGTACTGGCTGGGCTGGTGGGTGCAGCCGGTGCTGGAGGACCAGCGGGACCTGGCGCTGGCGCACGCCTCGCACTGGCTGGACGGCCGGCACCTGGCCGAGCTCGACCGCGCGATGGTCCAGTGCCCGCCCGCCGACCAGGACCCTTCGGTGCGCTTCCTGCACGCCTGCCGCTCCTACCTGCTCAAGGACTGGGAGCAACTCATCAGGGACACCGACCAGTTGCTCGACGACCCGCTGCTCGGCATCGAGGCCGGACTGTTCGGCGGGATGGCCCGGGTGCGCCTGGACATGTGCGCCCAGGCGCAGACCCCGCTGGCCGCCTCGCTGGCCCGCTGCCGCTCGGAGCAGCCGCAGCGCAAGGAGCTGCGCTACTGGCTGGCCCGGGCCTACGAGGGCGCCGGGCGCAGCGCGGCCGCGCTGCCGCTCTACCGCTCGGTGCACCGGGCCGACCCGGCCTTCATGGACACCGCCGCCCGGCTGGCGGCGATCGCCGCCGAGGACGGTCTCGGACTGCTGGAGGAGCTGCCCGCCTTCGGCGCCGGGGAGGGCCTGGCGGAGGGGCCGACGGGGGTGGACACCGCCGCGCTGGACCTGCTCGGCGGGACCGGCGGGGTGCTGGAGACGGCGTTCGGCGAAGGCGGTTACAGCGACCCGGGCTACGGCGAGGGCGCGTTCAGTGAGGGCGCGTTCAGTGAGGGCGCGTTCAGTGAGGGCGCGTTCAGTGAGGGCGCGTTCGGCGAAGCGGGCTGGTCGGAGAGCGGCGGTCCGGAGGCCGGCTTCCCCGGCGGCGGGGAGCTGGAGGGCGCGGGGCCGGAGAACGGCACCGGCGCCGAGGAGC
The DNA here is from genome assembly GCF_036226465.1 of Kitasatospora sp. NBC_01250. Taxonomy (NCBI): domain Bacteria; kingdom Bacillati; phylum Actinomycetota; class Actinomycetes; order Kitasatosporales; family Streptomycetaceae; genus Kitasatospora; species Kitasatospora sp. NBC_01250. The sequence continues at coordinate 1,603,207 of NZ_CP108476.1, forward strand.
CCGACCTCGGGCCGCTCCAGGTGACCGATCGGCCGGTGGCCGAGCGGTCCGGCGGGACCGAGGCCGGGGGCGGCGACGGCGCGCCCACCGACGGCGTGGCGGCCGAGGGCCTGCCCGCCGACGGTGGCCCCGGCGCCGGCCAGGAGGCGGGCCGCGGCGAACCGGCCGCACTCCGGGCGGGCGGTGCCGCCGGCACGCCCGAGGATCCGGCGGCCGGGCAGCGGCGGCTGGACGCCGCACTGGCGGCACTGGAGCAGATGGTCGGCCTGGACCCGGTCAAGCGTCAGGTGCGGGCGCTCTCCGCGCAGCTGCGGATGGCCGGGCTGCGGGCCGAGCAGGGCCTGCCGGTGCAGCCGCCCAAGCGCCACTTCGTCTTCTCCGGGCCCTCCGGCACCGGCAAGACCACGGTGGCGCGGATCCTCGGCCAGGTCTTCCACGCCCTCGGCCTGCTCTCCGGGGACCACCTGGTGGAGGCCCAGCGCGCCGACCTGGTGGGCGAGTTCCTCGGTCAGACCGCGGTGAAGGCGAACGAGCTGATCGACTCGGCGCTGGACGGCGTGCTCTTCATCGACGAGGCGTACAGCCTGGCCAACTCCGGCTACAGCAAGGGCGACGCGTACGGCGACGAAGCGCTGCAGGTGCTGCTCAAGCGGGCCGAGGACAACCGGGACCGGCTGGTGGTGATCCTGGCCGGCTACCCCGAGGGGATGAACCGCCTGCTGGCCGCCAACCCCGGCCTCAACTCCCGCTTCACCACCCGGGTCGACTTCCCCAGCTACCGCCCCGCCGAGCTCACCGCGATCGGCAGCGCGCTGGCCGCCCGGGTCGGCGACGGCTGGGACGAGGACGCGGCGGACGAGCTGGCCAGCATCTGCGCCCACGTGGTCGGCGAGGGCTGGATCGACGAGCTGGGCAACGGGCGGTTCATCCGGACCCTCTACGAGAAGTCCTGCGCCTACCGGGACCTGCGGCTCACCCTGTGCCGCGAGCGCCCGAACCGGGAGGACCTGGCGACGTTGCGGCTGCCCGACCTGGTGCAGGCCTACGGCGAGCTGATCGACGGACGGGGCTGACCCGGGCGGGCCCGAGCGATCGACGGACGGGGCCGACCCGGGCGGGCCCGAGCGGCGCGCCCGGGTCGGCCCCGGCATCGGTCATGGCGAGCGGTCAGGCGACGGCCTGCCGGTGGTCCGGGTCGTGCATCTCGCCGACCAGCTCCTCCAGCACGTCCTCCAGCGTCACCAGGCCCAGCGTGCGCCCGTCCGCCGCCGTGACCGCCGCCAGGTGGGCCGCCGCGCGGCGCATCGCGGTGAGCGCGTCGTCCAGCGGCATCCGCTCCCCCACCACGGTGACCGGCCGCCACAGCCGCACCGGCACCGGCGCCTGCGGGTCCTCCAGCTCCAGCACGTCCTTGATGTGCAGGTAGCCGACGATCTGCTGCTCCGCGTCGAGCACCGGGAAGCGGGAGAACCCGGTGGCCACCGCCAGCTGCTCCAGTTGGCGCACGGTGACCGTCGGGTCGACCGTGACCAGCTGGTCGAACGGCAGCAGCACCTCGCGGACCGGGCGGTGACCCAGCTCCAGCGCGTCCTCCAGACGCTCCTGCTCGGCCTCGGCCAGCAGACCGGCCGCCCGCGACTCGGCCATGATCCAGAGCAGCTGCTCGGAGGTGAAGACCGACTCCACCTCGTCCTTGGGCTCGACCTTGAAGGCCCGCAGCACCAGGTTGGCGAAGGCGTTCAGGAACCGGATCAGCGGCGCCAGCAGCCGGGCCAGCCCCGCCAGCGGCGGGCCCAGCAGGAGCGCGGCCCGTGCCGGAGCGGCCAGCGCGACGTTCTTCGGCACCATCTCGCCGATCACCATGTGCAGGAAGACCACCAGGGCCAGCGCCAGCACGTAGGAGACCCCGTGCACCAGCAGTGCCGGGATCCCGACCGCCTGGAAGGGGCCCTCCAGCAGGTGGGCGATGGTCGGTTCGGCGAGCGCGCCGAGCAGCAGCGAGCAGACCGTGATGCCCAGTTGGGCGGCGGCCAGCAGCGCCGAGACCTGCGAGAGCGCGCCCATCATGGTCCTGGCCCGCTTGTCGCCGGCCTCGGCCAGCGGTTCGAGCTGGCTGCGGCGCACCGAGATCACCGCGAACTCGGCGCCGACGAAGTAGGCGTTGCCGAGCAGCAGCAGGACCGAGGCGAAGAGCTGCAGGAAGATCACTTCGACTCCCCCGCCTCGGGCAGGCGCACCAGGCGCACCCGGCTGGTGCGGTGCCGGTCCACGGCCTGCACGGTCAGCTCCCAGCCGGGCAGGTCCGCCTGGTCACCGGGGGCGGGCAGCCGGCCGAGCCGGTCGGCGAGCAGGCCGGCCAGCGTCTCGTACGGCCCGTGCGGGGCGTTCAGGCCGATGCTCTCCAGCTGGTCGATCCGGGCCCGTCCGTCGGCCAGCCAGGTCGGGCGGCCGGCCACCGGCGGCACCGCGAGCAGCTCGGGGGTGGTGCCCGGGTCGTGCTCGTCGCGCACCTCGCCGACGATCTCCTCGACGATGTCCTCCAGGGTCACCACGCCCGCCGTGCCGCCGTACTCGTCGATCACGATGGCCATCGGCTGGCGGCGGCGGAGCTGGTCGAGCAGCTGCTCGGCCGGCAGGGTCTCGGGCACCAGCAGCGGCGCGCCCGCCAGTTCGGCGATCCGCACCTCGGCGCGGCGCTCGGGCGGCACGCCGAGCGCGTCCTTGAGGGTGACCGTCCCGGTGACCTCGTCCAGGCTGTCCCGGTAGACCGGGAAGCGGGAGAAGCCGGTGGCCCGGGTCAGGTTCACCACGTCGGCGGCGGTCGCGTCGCGTTGCAGCGCCGCGACGTCCACCCGGGGCGTCATCACGCTCTGGGCGGTCAGCTCCGCCAGGCTCAGGGTGCGCACGAAGAGCAGCGCGGCGTCCTCCTCTATCGCCCCGGCCCTGGCCGAGTGCTGGGCGAGGAAAGCCAGTTCGCCGGGGGTGCGGGCGTGCTCCAGCTCCTCGGTGGGCTCCATCCCGAGCGAGCGCACCAGGCGGTTGGCGCTGCCGTTGAGGCCCGCGATCAGCGGGCGGCACACCGCGGAGAAGGCGCGCTGCGGGCCGGCCAGCGCCCGGGCCACCTGGAACGGGCGGGAGATCGCCCAGTTCTTCGGGACCAGCTCGCCGATCACCATCTGCAGCACGGTGGCGGCCAGCATGCCGACCACCACGGCCACGCCGGTGGCGGCTCCCTCGGGCACACCGATCCCGGTGAGCACCGGGCCGAGCAGCACCGAGAGCGCCGGCTCGGCGAGCATGCCGACCACCAGGGAGGTGACGGTGATGCCGAGCTGGGCGCCGGACAGTTCGAAGGAGAGGTGGCGCAGCGCCTTGCGCAGGCCCACCGCTCGGCGGTCGCCGCCCTGGGCGGCCCGCTCGACCGCGCTGCGGTCCACGGTGACCAGGGAGAACTCGGCGGCCACGAAGAGGCCGTTGGCGAGAATCAGCAGAACGGCCGCTCCCAGGAGCAGCCAGGCGGTGATCACAGTGCCGCCTGCTCTCGATCGGTCCAGGGTCTGGGTTTCGGGAGAGAGGCGGCGGTACTACTGCCGGACGGATCGTCCATCGAGGGGGAGAGTCACTCCTCAGGTCGCTGGGCCACAGGGCCAGGGCGGTTTTGCCCTGCCTTTACCAGGCTAAACGATACCTGTTCGAAACCTTGGCACCTGTGGGGGTGCCCTGGAGCCTGCTCCCGGACCCGTCGGAGCGGGTCTCAGACCGTGCTGGGCTCGCTCGCCGCGCCGTGCACCTCGACGAGGTCGCGCAGGCCGCGGGCGGCCCGCACCGCCTGCTCGCGCCCGCCGCCCGGCTGGATCCCGACGGCGGCCAGCGAGGTCCCGTCGGTCAGGTCCAGGGTGACCCACGGGTCGCCCTGGCGCAGGTTCACCCGCACGATCTCCGCCCACTGCAGGCGACGGCTGCGCAGGAAGTTGACCACCGTGATGCCCTCGGCGTCGGCCAGCACCTTGGGGCGGGCCAGCATCAGGCCCACCCCGGCGAAGACCAGGCCCAGCAGGGTGAGCATGATCCGGTCGTTCAGCTGCCAGCTGGCCGGGAGGATCACCGCCATGCCGCCGAAGACCAGCACCAGCAGCGCGCTGGCCGGCAGCAGCACCAGGCGGTTGCGGCGCGGGGCCCACACCGTGGGCAGCGCGGGCAGCACGGGCGCGTCGGGGCGGTTGTCGGCGGTGGCAGGCATGGCGGTGGAACTCCCGGTCACGTACGGGACGTCGACGGGGACGTCAGAGGCGGCAGGCGTGGATGTTGGTGACCAGGACGCCCCGGGCGCCGATCCCCCACAGGTCGTCCATGATCCGCTGGGCCTCCTTGCGGAGCACCATCGAACGGACCGCGACCCAGCCCTCGGTGTGCAGCGGGGAGACGGTCGGCGACTCCAGCCCCGGCGTCAGCGCGACCGCCTCGCCGACCTTCTCGGCCCGGATGTCGTAGTCCATCAGCACGTAGCGGCGGGCCACCAGCACGCCCTGCAGCCGGCGCATGAACTGCTCGATCCGCGGGTCCTCGCCGGCGCCCTTGGGGCGGATCACCACGGCGTCGGAGACCAGGATCGGCTCGCCGAAGACCTCGAGACCGGCATTGCGCAGGCTGGTGCCGGTCTCCACCACGTCGGCGATCACATCGGCCACGCCCAGCTGCACCGCGGTCTCCACCGCACCGTCCAGCTTGGTCACCGTGGCGGTGACGCCGTGCTCGGCCAGGTGCTGCTCGACCAGGCCGGTGTAGGAGGTGGCGATCCGCCGGCCCTCCAGGCCCTTGACGTCCTTGGGCGAGCCGGCCGGCCCGGCGAACCGGAAGGTCGAGCCGCCGAAGCCCAGCGACAGCACCTCCTCGGCACCGGCCGCGGAGTCCAGCAGCAGGTCACGCCCGGTGATCCCGACGTCCAGGCGGCCCGAACCGACGTAGACCGCGATGTCGCGCGGACGCAGGAAGAAGAACTCGACCTGGTTCTCCGGGTCGACCAGGACCAGTTCCTTGGGGTCCTTGCGCTGGCGGTAGCCGGCCTCATGGAGCATCTCCGCCGCGGGACCCGAGAGCGAACCCTTGTTGGGGAGGGCGATGCGCAGCATGAGAGGAGAGTCCTTCGCTGTGGGAGCGGTGCGGTACGGAACGTGGGAGAACTGCGGTGGGACGCGCGCGGGGCGGGTCAGAGGTAGGCGTAGACGTCGTCGAGGGTCAGACCACGGGCGACCATCATCACCTGAAGGTGGTACAGCAGCTGCGAGATCTCCTCGGCGGTCTGCTCCTTGGTCTGGAACTCCGCGGCCATCCAGACCTCGGCGGCTTCCTCGACCACCTTCTTGCCGATGGCATGGACCCCCTGCTCGACCAGCTGGGCGGTACGGGAGGACGCGGGGTCGCCGGTGGCGGCCTTCTGCTGGAGCTCGACGAAGAGCTCCTCGAATGTCTTGGAAGCCATGATGGCTCTCACCATACGGGGTATCGCGGGGCGGGTGGAAAGCGTCCCGCACGGTGGACACCGCGCTGGACACCCAGCTGGACACCGAGGTGGACGCCGGTTCGACGGTCGGCGTCCCGCCCGGTGACGGCGCGCGTCAGCCCAGCGCGCGCAGGGTGGCGGCGGTGGCGACCGCTGCGGTGACCGCCTCGTGGCCCTTGTCCTCCGCCGAGCCGGGCAGGCCGGCGCGGTCGATCGCCTGCTCCTCGTTGTCGCAGGTCAGCACGCCGAAGCCGACCGGGACGCCGGTGTCGACGCTGACCTGGGTGAGCCCGAGGGTGGCCGCCTCGCAGACGTAGTCGAAGTGCGGGGTGCCGCCGCGGATCACCACGCCGAGGGCGACCACGGCGTCGTAGCCGCGCTCGGCCAGGCGCTTGGCGGCGACCGGCAGCTCGAAGGTGCCGGGCACCCGCAGCACGGTGGGCTCGGCGATCCCCAGCTCCTTCAGGGCGCGCCGGGCACCGTCCAGCAGCCCGTCCATCACCTGGGTGTGCCACTGGGCGGCGACCACCGCGACCCGCAGGTCCTGGGCGTTGTCGACGGTGATCTCGGGGGCTCCGTGGCCGCTCACGATGGTGGTTCCTTCCGGTCGGTACGTCGGGTGGGACGAAACGGGTTCAGCCGACGAGCCACGGCAGGTCGTGGCCCATCCGGTCGCGCTTGGTCAGCAGGTAGGCCAGGTTGTGCTCGCCCGCCTGCACCGGGATCGGCTCGCGGCCCTTGACCTTGAGTCCGTGGTCGGTGAGCGCGGTGAGCTTCTCCGGGTTGTTGGTGAGCAGGGTCAGCGAGCGCACCCCGAGGTCGGTGAGCATCTGGGCGCCGATGCTGTAGTCGCGGGCGTCGGCGGGCAGGCCCAGTTCCAGGTTGGCGTCCACCGTGTCGTGGCCCCGCTCCTGGAGCTCGTAGGCGCGCAGCTTGGGGCCCAGGCCGATGCCGCGCCCCTCGTGCCCGCGCAGGTAGAGCACCACGCCGCGGCCGGCCTCGGCCACCTGTGCGAGGGAGGACTGCAGCTGCGGACCGCAGTCGCAGCGCAGCGAGCCGAAGACGTCGCCGGTCAGGCACTCGGAGTGGACCCGGACCAGCACGTCCTCGCCGTCGGGCAGCCGGCCCTCGGCGTCCAGGCCGCCAGCGACCAGGGCGATGTGCTCGACCCCGTCGAGGGTGCTGCGGTAGCCGACGGCGGTGAACTCGCCGTGCAGGGTGGGCAGCCCGGTGACCGCGACCCGGTCCACGTGCTGCTCGGTGCGGCGGCGGTAGGCGATCAGGTCCTCGATCGAGATGATCGCCAGGCCGTGCTCGCGGGCGAAGGCGACCAGGTCGGGCAGCCGGGCCATGGTGCCGTCGTCGTTGACCACCTCGCAGATCGCGGCGGCCGGGGGCAGGCCGGCCAGCCGGGCCAGGTCGACGCCGGCCTCGGTGTGGCCCGGCCGGACCAGGACGCCGCCGTCCACGGCGCGCAGCGGGAAGACGTGCCCCGGACGGGTGAAGTCCGAAGCGGTGCTGTCCGGTTCACCCAGCAGACGGACGGTCAGCGCGCGGTCGGCGGCGGAGATCCCGGTGGACTCCACCTCGCGGGCGTCCACCGAGACGGTGTACGCGGTGCCCTTGCGGTCCTCGTTCACCCGGGTCATCGGCGGCAGGTTCAGCCGGTCGGCGTCCTCCTGGGTGACCGGCACGCAGATCACACCGGAGGTGTAGCGGATGGTGAAGGCCAGCAGTTCGGGCGTCGCGGCGGTGGCGGCGAAGATCAGGTCGCCCTCGTTCTCGCGGTTCTCGTCGTCGACCACGATCACCGCGCGGCCGGCCGCGATGTCGGCGATGGCGCGCTCGACCGGGTCGAGGGTCAGGTCAGTGGAGCTGGTGCTCATGCCGTTACTCCCTGGAAGGTCGGGGCGGGGGCGGTACGGGGGGTGCGGCTGCGCAGCCACCAGGCGCGCAGGCCCGCCAGTACCAGGACGAAGTAGATGCTGTAGGTCAGGCCGGAGAAGGCGTAGCCGTTGTTGAAGGCCAGCGGGACGCCGACCACGTCGACGGCGATCCAGGCGATCCAGAACTCCACCCAGCCGCGGGCCTGGGCGACCATCGCGGCCAGCGTGCCGGTGAAGATGTAGGCGTCGGACCACGGGCTCCAGGACATCCAGGAGTAGTGGGTGAAGAGCAGCGCCAGGCCCACGGTGGCCACCGCGGTGGCGCCGACGAGCAGCAGGCGCTCGGTCCAGGTGGCGAACCGGACCTCGATCTCACCCGTGTCGCGCTTGCCGCGCCGCCACTGGAGCCAGCCCCAGAGCGCGGTGACGATCACGATCACCTGCTTGCCGGCCAGGCCGGACAGGTGGCCCGTCGCGAAGGCGCCGAACAGCACTACGCCGGAGAGGAGTTGGACCGGCCAGCTGGCGATCGAGCGACGCCAGCCGAGCGCCAGCGCACCCAGGCCGAGCAGGTTGCCGATCATGTCGGTCCACAGCACGCGCTGACCGAATATCGAGAAGGCGACGCTGTTGAGCCAGTTCACGAGGCGTCCTTCGGGGCTTCGTCGGAGGCGGTGGTGAGGCCGGCGACGGTGAGGCCGGCGGTGGTGAGGCCGGGGATCGCCCGGGACTCCAGCAGTCGCTCGACGTACTTGGCGAGCACGTCCACTTCGAGGTTGACCGGCTCGCCGACCTTCTTGGCCCCGAGGGTGGTCAGCGCGAGGGTGGCCGGGATCAGGCTGACCGTGAAGCTGTCCGCGGCGGCCTCCACCACGGTGAGGCTGACGCCGTCGACGGTGATCGAGCCCTTGTCCACCAGGTAGCGCGAGATGTCCGCCGGGAGCGAGAACCGCAGCACCTCCCAGCGCGGCTTGCCGTCCGCGTCGAGCTCGCCGGGCTCGCGGCCGACCAGGGCGCCGGTGGCGTCGACGTGCCCCTGGACCAGGTGGCCGCCGAGCCGGGCGCCGAGCGCCATCGCGCGTTCCAGGTTGACCCGCGAACCGGGCCCGAGCGCCCCGAGGCTGGAGCGGCGCAGCGTCTCGGCCATCACGTCGGCACTGAACTCGCCGCTCCCGGAACCGAGTTCCTCGGGACTGTCGACCACGGTGAGGCAGACGCCGTTGACCGCGATGGAGTCGCCGTGGCGGGCACCGGTACAGGCCAGGGGGCCGCGCAGGCGGATGCGCGAGGAATCGCCGAACTCCTCGATGGAGACGACCTCGCCGAGCTCTTCGATGATGCCGGTGAACACCCGGGTTCTCCTCGCGCTAGAGGCGCGGACTCCGGGGCGGCAAAGACTGGGAAGCAGACACGGATCCAACGGGAGCACAGGCGTCGCAACGCCGGAGACGCCACCCCTGAACGGGAGTGGACGCACCGCGCCACCGCCTGAAGAACGCGGCCACCCCGGGAAGGGGACCACGGCACCGCTCGATCCGTCGCGCACGCCTCCCATCCGGACTTTAACCGTCGGTCCAGGAGTTTCACCTGGTCAACCGGCCGCTGGCTGCGGACGGGTCGCGGACTGTAACCGCCGGTTCGGATTTTCACCGACCCCGGAGTGCGCTGAACGTCACTGATTGCACTGCTCTGTACTGCTGCTTGGTTCTGCCGTCATTGTGCCATGATCCGCAAGCGCTCCGGGAGAGGCCTGCACTGTGCTCTCTTTCACTCGATGGGCGGGAATGTGCGCGCGGGGCACTCGATCATCAGCCATCACCTCAAGTGATACTCTCGTCACAGAGAGCACGCGAGTTCATCCGTGCCCCATCAGGCTCACCCGCACCTTCCGCCGCCCGCTGTCACCCCCATGAGGACCGATGCCACGGAGCAGCGCGAACTGGCCCGCCGTGGCCGACGGTTCGCTCCTTCGCCGATCCGGCAGCACGCCTTCCCCGACCGCCCCGCTCACCGGCGTACCGCTGGCAACGGCCGGTACCGGCACGGCGGTTCGGCTGGCCACCCGTCACCTGCTGGCGCTGGGCTGCACGGCGGCGCCGCCTCGGGCCGCGGAGCGCAGCTGCGGGAGCGCGGCCGGGTGGCTGGGGCTCGGCGGCTCCGGAGCACCGGGCGTCGACTGCGTGATCGACTGGGCCGGGCCGGTGCGGCTCCCGCTCGCCGACGAGGCCGGGGTCCAGGCGGCCTGCGGGATCAGCGCGGTGCACGGGCGGCGCTACGGCCGGCCGACACCGCTCGGCATCGACTACGCGAGCGCGGCGGCCGGGGTGCTGGCGGTGCAGGGCCTGCTCGCCGCGAGGTACGCGGGGCTCCACGGGCACCCGGTCCGTGAGGTGCGCACCTCCGTCGCGGGAGCGGCGCTGGTGACGGTCGGCCAGTACATCGCGGCGGCCACCGCCGACGAAGCGGCGGAGTTCGAGGAGCGGGCGGAACCGGCGCGGGCACCGGGAGCCGTGGACGGGCCTGGTGTGGACGGGTCGGCCGTGGACGGGCCTGGTGTGGACGGGCCGCCGTTCAGCAGTGTCGACGGCGTGCGGTTCGAGATCGAGGCGCTGGAGCCGGGCCAGTGGCTGGCGTTCTGGTCGCGGCTCGGCGTCGACCGCCGGGTGATCGGGCGCGGCTGGCCGCCCTTCCAGTTGCGGTACGCCACCGCTCGCTGTTCGCTGCCCACCGAACTCTGCGCGGCCACCGCCGCTTTGCCCTACCACGAGCTCGCCGCGGCGGCGACCGCCGCGGGTGTCGGGATCCTCCCGGTCCGCACGGGCGGCCCCGCCGGCCACCCGGGGCCGCCGTGGCGGATCGCCCCGGCGCCCGGTGCGGTCGGCCCGCCGGGCCCCCGGGGCGAGCAGCGCGCAGCGGGACCACCGGGACCACCGGGGCGACCGCTGGACGGAGTGGTCGTGGTGGAGCTGACCCGGCGCCTGCAGGGGCCGCTGGCCAGCCGGTTGCTCGCCCTGCTCGGCGCCCGGGTGGTGCGGGTGGAGCCGCTCGGCGGCGACCCGCTGCGCGGGGTGCCGCCGATGACGGGCGAGGTCTCGGCCCGGTTCCACGCGCTCAACCACGGCAAGCAGGTGGTCGAGGCGGATCCGCGCTCGCCCGGCGGGCAGCGCACGATCCGCGAACTGGTCGACACGGCCGACGTCTTCCTGCACAACCTCGCCCCCGGCAAGGCCGAGGCCTTCGGGCTGGGCGCGGAGCGGCTGCTCGCCGAGCGGCCGGGGCTGGTGCACGCCTGGGCCTCCGGCTGGGGCGAGGTGTTCGGGGCGAAGGCACCGTTCGGCACCGACTACCCGGTGCAGGCGCACAGCGGGCTGGCGGCCCTGGTCACCCCGCCCGGACGGCCGGCCGCGCCCTCGCTGATGACCATCACCGACGTCTTCGGCGGCCTGATCAGCGCCGAGGCGGTGCTCGCCGCACTGCTGGCGCGCACCGTCACGGGCCGCGGCCAGCGGGTGGAGACCTCGCTCTGGTCGGCCGCCGTCACCCTGCTCGACACGGTCTCCCCGGCCGGCGCGTCCGCCGCGCCCGCGCCCAGCCCCGCTGCCCGCCCGGCGACACCCGCCGAGCTGGCCGCCGACCCCCGCTTCGCCGACGCCCTCCACCGCGACGGCTGCCTGCTGCCCCGCGCCCCCTGGGAGTTCCACCGATGACCGCACCGACCCGGCGCCGTGCGCCCGGCCACCGCACGGCCGACGAGCGCGGGCCCTGGCTCTCCCGGCGGGGCGTCGAACTGCCCGATCTGGTGCCCCAGGAGCTGCGGCGCACCTGGTCGGCGCAGGGCCACTACCCGGACCAGGACCTCTACCGGCTGTTCCGGCAGCGGGTGCACAGCCACCCCGACCGGCCTGCGGTGATCGACCCGGGCGGGAGCCTGGACTACGCCGAGCTCGACCGCCGGGTGTGCGCGGTCGCCGGGCGGTTGCGCCGGGCCGGGGTCGCGGAACGGGAGATCGTGGCGATCCGGCTGCCGAACGGCTGGCCGGCCGTGGTGGCCGAGCTGGCGGTGGCGGCGCTCGGCGCGGTCGCCCTGACCTTCCCGGACGGCCGGGGCAGCGGCGAGGCGCTCTCGCTGCTGGCCCGCTCCCGGGCCGGCACGCTGATCGCCACCGCGGCGACGGTCCGCGAGATCGCACCGCTGCTCGGTCGGCTCCCGGTCGAGCCGCTGCTGTTCAGCTTCGACCGGGCTGCGCCGTCCGGCACCCCGCTGCTGCATCCTCAGCGGCCGGGCACCGACCCGGCCGCCCTTGATCCGGGTGCCCTCGATGGGGGCGCTTTCGACCCGGCCGCCTTTGATCCGGTCGGCGCCGACCCGCAGGCGCCGGCCCGGATCCTGGTCTCCTCCGGCTCCGAGTCCGCGCCCAAGATGATCGCCTACTCGCACAATGCGATGGCGGGCGGCCGCGGCAACTACCTGCGCGCGGTGTACGCGGGCGTCCCGCGGCCACGCCCGCTGGTGCTGGTGCCGCTGGCCTCCTCGTACGGCTCGCTGGGCGTCGTCTCGCTCTACCGGCACGGCGCCACCCTCGTCCTGCTGGACGGCTTCGACGCCCGCACCGCGCTGCGGGCCGTCACCCGCCACCGCCCCACCCACCTGTTCGGGGTGGCCACCATGCTCCGCCGGATGACCCTGCTGCCCCCCGAGCCGGACGAGGACCTCGGCTCGCTGCGCGCGGTGATCGCCAGCTGTGACGGGCTGCCCGCCCCGCTGCTCGCCGCCTGCCTGGAGCGCTTCGGCTGCCCGGTGAGCAACCTCTACGGCTCCTCGGACGGCGTCAACTGCCGTATCGAGCACCACGCCTGGACCGAGGACACGACGCTGCTCGGCCACCCCGACCCGGCCGTCTGCGCGTTCACGGTCCGGGACGAGCACGGCCGGGAACTGCCGCCGGACACTGCGGGCGAACTGTGGACGCGCGGCCCGATGACCCCGCTCTGCTACCTCGGCGCACCCGAGCTGGACGCGCGGCGCCGGGCGCCGGGCGGCTGGGTCCGCAGCGGCGACCACGGCCTGCTGACCACCGACGGGCGGCTGCGGCTGCTGCGCCGCAGCAGCCAACTGGTCAAGCGCGGCGGCTACTCGATCAGTCCGGCCGAGGTGGAGCGGCACGTGGGCGCCCACCCGGCGCTGGCCGAGGCCGTCTGCGTGGGCGTCCCGGACCCGGACCTCGGCGAGCGGCTCTGTGCCTGCGTGGTACCGCGCCAGGGCCTGCCCACCCCCACCCTGGCCGAGTTGAACCGGTTCCTGGAGTCCGAGCGCGGACTCGAACGCCGCAAGCTCCCGGAGCAGTTGCTGGCCCTGGCGGCGCTGCCGATCAGCGCGGCCGGCAAGCTCTCCCGCACCGAGCTGACCGCCCTGGCCTGCGCTGAGCGCTGACCGGCAAGCAGTTCTGACGGCTGGCCGGCCGCACTGGTCGGCCATGCCGGTCAGCCAGGGCAGTCAGCCGCGCTGCCCGGCCAGCTGCTGCTGGCCGACCACCCGCAGCAGCTCCAACCGCCCGGCCGTGTCGCTGCCGGGGTCGGCCGTGTAGACCACCAGCAACTGCCCCTCGCCCGCCCCCGCCAGCACCTCGCAGTCCAGTTCGAGCGGCCCGACCACCGGGTGCAGGAAGGTCTTGCGCCCGCTGCGCCGGACCGCGACGTCGTGCCGCTCCCACAGCTCGCGGAACTCGGCACTCCTGGCCAGCAGTTCCGCCACCAGTGCGGCCGCCTCGGGATCGGTGGGCCGGGCCGCGTGGACGGCCCGCAGACTGGCCACGTGGGCCCGGCCGAGCTGCTCGTGATCGGCTGCCGGGAACAGGCCCCTGGCCCCGGGCACGGTGAACCAGCGCCGCACGATATTCCGCTCCCCCGGCGGGAGTTGGCCCAGCGGCCCGCTCATCGCGGCGGCCATCGCGTTCTGCGCCAGCACGTCGCCGAGGTCGGAGATCACCTGGGCGGGCGTGTCGTGCAGACGGTCCAGGATCAGCAGCAGCCCGGGCCGCACATGCGTCAGCGTCCGCTGCCCGCGCGGCGGTTCGTGGCCGGCGAGGTGGAAGAGGTGGTCCCGCTCGTCGTCGCTCAGCCGCAGCGCCCGGGCCAGCGCGGCGAGCAGCGGCGGTGACGGCTGCGGGCCGCGGGCCTGCTCCAGGCGCGCGTAGTAGTCGACCGAGAGCCCGGCCAGCCCGGCGACCTCCTCCCGGCGCAGCCCGGGGGTGCGGCGGCGGGCGCCGGGCGGCAGCCCGACGGCCGCGGGCGTGAGGCGGGCCCGGCGGCGGCTGAGGAAGTCGGCGAGTTCCCGGCGATCGGTCATGCCTCTAGCATCGGACCTTCCGGCCGCCGGATCCAGGGACCGCCGGTCCCTGGCTGGCGCATCCGCTGCTCAGGAGGTCTCTGCCGCCCGGCGCCCGGGCGCTGCACTGTGGTGCCGAGCCCGGCACACCCGTCCGGGCAGAGCATGAGGAGCGCACGATGACGAAGATCCTGCTGACCGGAGCGACCGGCCAGGTGGGGCGGCGGTTCCTGCCGCGGCTCGTCCAGTGGGCGGGGGCCGACGCGGTGCGGGTCCTGGTCCGCGATGCCGCGCGGGTCGAGGCGGCGGCCCGGGCCGGGGTCGAGGTGGTGACCGGCGACCTGCGCGACGCCGGGGACCGGGCGAAGGCGCTGGCGGGCGCCACGGCGGTGGTGAACGTGGCGGCGGCCTTCCGCGGGGTGCCCGACGAGGAGGCCCTCGCGGTGAACCGGGACGCGGCCGTCGCGCTGGGCGAGCAGGCGGCTCGGGCTGGGGTGACCAGGTTCGTCCAGGCCAGCACCAACCTGGTCCACCCCGGCGGCCTCGGGCGCCCGGCCGTGGAGAGCGACCCGGCCGAGCCCGGGGCGGGGGCGACCGCCTACCCCGTCTCGAAGGCGCAGGCGGAGGCCGGGCTGCGGGCCCTGGGCGGAGCGCTGGAGCTGACCGTGCTGCGACTGGCCTTCGTGTACGGGGAGGGCGACAGCCACCTGCGCGACGCACTGCGCTTCACCGGCCGGTGGCCCGCGCACAAGCGGCTGACGGTGGTGCACCACGCCGACGTCGCGCAGGCGCTCCGGCGGGCGCTGAGCTCACCGCAGGCGGCCGGGCGGACCTACAACGTGGCGGACGACGCCCCGGTCAGCAGCCTCGACCTGCACCAGTTGCACGGGCAGACGCTGCCGGCCGGGGCGGCGGCGCTGGTGGACGGGGACCCGTGGGAGATGACGGCGAGCAACGCGGCGCTCCGCGCGGAGCTGGGCTGGCGACCGCTCTACCCGTCGGTGTGGACGGCCCGCGACGCCGGGGCGCTGTGAGGCCCTGCCCCCAGCCGCGAAGCGTCCGAACACCAGGATCACCCGTCCGGTCGATCCCGCACAGCCGCTCGATTTGACAGGCTGGACTCCCCACCCGGAGGCCGGAGGTGACGCCATGACAGAGCTGCTCCAGGAGCCGATCCTGACGGTCGATCAGGTCATTGCCCGGATGCGCGGGCTCGCGCCCGGGTTCCCGCCGGGCGACGGGGTCGGCGTCTTCCACCGGATGTACCTGACCGTCACCGAGTTGGTCGACGCCAGACTGGGTGACGGATACTTCGCCGACCCCGCTGCGCTGGCGACGCTGGACGTGCTCTTCGCCGGGCGGTACCTGGCCGCCGTCGACGCGGATGCGGCCGGGCGGCGCCCGCCGGCCTGCTGGCGCCCGCTCTTCGAGCTGCGCCGGCGGCCCGGGGTGCACCCGCTCCAGGCCGCGCTGTCCGGGATGAACACCCACATCGAGCACGACCTGCCGCTCGCCGTGATGGACACCGCCGCGCGGCTCGGCCGCGATCCGCTCTCCTTCGAGGCGGACTACCACCGGATCAACGATCTGCTGGCCCAGGTGGAGGCGCAGGTCCGGGCGGAGCTGCTGCCGGAGTCCGACCCGCTCAGGCTCACCGAGCCGCTGCTGCACGTGCTCGGGGCCTGGAGCATCGACCGTGCCCGGGCGGCGGCCTGGGCCACCGTGCTGGCGCTGCGCGAGCTGCGCCACGCACCGCTCGCCTACCGGGCCGTGGTCGCCGCCCTGGACGACTCGGTGGGCATGGTCAGCCGCGCTCTGCTCACCCCGGTGGAAGGCTGACCAGGGGCGGCAAGGGTGTTCCGCCGAGCCGGCAAGGGTCCGGCCGCCCGTCCTCCAGGGCCTGGTCAGGGGCCGGACAGGGGGCTGCCGGGGCCGAACCAGAAGCTGACCTTAAATCACGAGCGGTTCGCCCCACCCCTATTGACGTGCTGCATTGGTCTCTACCAATGTGGGGGTGCCGCGGCACTCCCCCACTGTCCTGGCGGCGTGCTCCGTGCTGCCGCCCCACGTCAAGGAGGACCCGCCCATGAGGCGCGTCACCCTGCCCACCCTCGTAGCCACCACGCTACTGACCGGCGTCGTTCTGCCGCTCTCGCTCCCCACGGGTGCGCAGGCCGCCAGCGGGATCACCGGGCTGGTCGCCACCCTGACCCAGCCGCAGACCTGGCAGAGCGGCTTCGAGGCCGACTACACGATCACCAATGACACGAAGGCGACCGTCAACTCCTGGTCCCTCGCCTTCGACCTGCCCACCGGCGAGAGTGTCAGCAGCACCTGGAACGGCACCCTGACCAGCACGGCGACCAGTACCGGCACCCACTACACGGTCACCTCGCCGAGCTGGGCCGCGCCGCTGGCCCCCGGGGCGAGCGCCCCGGCGGTCGGGATGGACATCGCCACCACCGGCACCCAGGTGCCGCCGGCCAACTGCCTGATCAACAACCAGCCGTGTGCCGGTGTGCCGGTCAGCAACACCCCGCCCACCGTCCCCGCCGGACTGGCGGTCTCCGGCACCGGCCCGGACGCGGTCTCGCTCTCCTGGAACGCCTCCACCGACCCCTCGGGGGTGGCCGGCTACAACGTCTACGAGGGCTCCTCGGTGGTCGCCTCCACCACCACCGCGACCAAGGTCACGGTCAACGGCCTGCTGGCGGGCAGCAGTCACACCTTCACCGTCACCGCCTTCGACGCGCTCGGCAACGAATCCGCGCAGTCCGCCCCGGTGACCGGCGTCGCGGGCAGCGGCACCTCCCCCGGCGTGGCCGCCCCCTTCGTCGACCTGGGCGCCTACCCCACCCCCAACCTGGCGCAGATCGCCCAGACCACCGGCCTCAAGCAGTTCTCGCTGGGCTTCATCGTGAACGGCACCACGCCCTGCACGGCCAGCTGGTTCAACGCCTACGACCCCGGCACCGGCTGGGACAAGGCGGACTTCGACGCCGTCCGGGCCGCGGGCGGCGACGTGCGCCCGTCCTTCGGCGGCGCCAACGGCACCGAGCTGGCCCAGTCCTGCACCGACGTGCCGACCCTGACCGCCCAGTACCAGAAGGTGGTCGACGCCTACGGGCTGGACCGGATCGACTTCGACATCGAGGGCTCCGCGGTCTCCGACCACGCCTCGGTGGACCGGCGCTCGGCCGCGATCGCCGCCGTGCAGGCCGCCCAGCGGGCCAAGGGCCGTGACCTCAAGGTCACCCTGACCCTGCCGGTGCTGCCCAGCGGGCTGACCACCGACGGCGTCTACATCCTGCAGTCCGCCAAGGCCGCGGGCGTCACCGTGGACGCGGTCAACGTGATGGCGATGGACTTCGGCGACACCGAGGCGCCCAACCCGTCCGGCCAGATGGGCGCCTACGCGATCAAGGCGGCGCAGTCCACCCAGGCCCAGATCGCCCAGGTCTGGCCGAACCTGACCACCGCGCAGACCTGGGCCATGGTCGGGGTCACCCCGATGCTGGGCCAGAACGACAACGCGGACGAGGTGTTCGGTCTGAACGACGCCCAGCAGCTGCTCACCTTCGCGCAGCAGAACCACCTGGGCGAGCTGTCGTTCTGGGAGGTCACCCGGGACGGCAACGCCTGCACGGGCAGCCTGTTCAAGTGCACCAACATCCAGCAGACGCCGTACCAGTTCTCCAAGCTCTGGGCCACCTACCAGGGCTGAGCGCTCCCGGCGTCCGTCCACACGGCCGAGCCCCCCGACCCGGCGAACGGGTCGGGGGGCTCGGTCACCCGCGCGGGGCGATCAGGCCCAGCTGGAGTGCAGCGGCTTGCCCTCGGCGTAGCCGGCCGCGCTCTGCACGCCGACGATCGCCTTCTCGTGGAACTCCTCCAGGCTGGCGGCCCCGGCGTAGGTGCAGGAGCTGCGGACGCCCGCGATCACCGAGTCGATCAGGTCCTCGACGCCCGGGCGGGCCGGGTCCAGGAACATCCGCGAGGTGGAGATGCCCTCCTCGAAGAGCGCCTTGCGGGCCCGGTCGTACCCGGACTCGTCGGCCGTGCGGTTGAGCACCGCGCGGGCCGAGGCCATGCCGAAGCTCTCCTTGTACTGGCGGCCGTCGGCGGTGGTCTGCAGGTCGCCGGGCGACTCGTAGGTGCCGGCGAACCAGGAGCCGATCATCACGTTGGAGGCACCGGCGGCCAGCGCCATCGCGACGTCACGCGGGTGGCGCACGCCGCCGTCCGCCCAGACGTGCTTGCCCAGGCGGCGTGCCTCGGCGGCGCACTCCAGCACCGCGGAGAACTGCGGGCGGCCGACGCCGGTCATCATCCGGGTGGTGCACATGGCGCCCGGGCCGACCCCGACCTTCAGGATGTCGGCACCGGCCTCGACGAGGTCGCGCACACCGGCGGCGGAGACCACGTTGCCCGCCACGATCGGGATCCGCGGGTCCAGCCCGCGCACCGCGCGCAGCGCGCTGATCATCGACTCCTGGTGGCCGTGCGCGGTGTCCACCACCAGCACGTCGGCACCGGCGTCGATCAGCGCCTTGGCCTTGCCTGCCACGTCGCCGTTGATGCCGACGGTGGCGGCGACCCGGAGCTTGCCGCCCGCGTCGACCGCCGGGGTGTAGAGGGTGGCGCGCAGCGCGCCCTTGCGGGTCAGGATGCCGACCAGCTCGCCCGCCGCGTCGACGACCGGCGCCAGCTTGCGGTGCCCCTCGTTGAGCTTCTCGAAGGCGGCCCGCGGGTCGATGTCCGACTCCAGCAGGAGCAGGTCGCGGGACATCACCTGGGCGAGGCTGGTGAACCGGTCCACGCCCTGGCAGTCGCCCTCGGTGACCACACCGACCGGCTTGCCGTCCTCGACCACGACCAGGCCGCCGTGGGCGCGCTTGGGCAGCAGCGCCAGCGCGTCGGCGACGGTGGCGCTCGGCGCCAGCGTGATCGGGGTGTCGAAGACCAGGTGGCGCTGCTTGACCCAGCCGATCACGTCGGCGATGACCTCGGTCGGGATGTCCTGCGGGATGGCCACCAGGCCGCCGCGGCGGGCCACGGTCTCGGCCATCCGGCGCCCGGCGATCGCGGTCATGTTGGCGACCACCAGCGGGATGGTGGTCCCGGTGCCGTCGTTGGAGGAGAGGTCGACACCCTGCCGGGAGCCCACGGCGGAACGGCTGGGGACCATGAAGACGTCGTCGTACGTCAGGTCGTACGCGGGCTTGAGGTCGTTCAGGAAGCGCATGAATGGGGCTCTCTGGCTGGGAGAAAAGTACACCTCAGGTGCGGATGCGGCTCGGCCGCAGGGCGCACTCGGGCGCCCCGCACCCAACCGTCGATCCTGACTGATCCCCGGCTCGAAAGCCAGTTCACACGCGATCCTTGAAGATCCACACAAGGGAGATCACCAGAGCGGCGGATGGCCTTGGAGGAAGCTCCAAAGGCAGCGGGCTTGCCATGGCCGCTCACCACGGCTGCGGAACGGCCGAAGCCGGCTGACGGGATTCCGTCAGCCGGCTTCGGGTGTCTCGGTCGGTCAGGCTCGCGCCGGCGGCGTCAGGCTCGCGCGGACGCGGGCTCCTCGGCCACCTCGCGCTCGGCCTCGGCCTCCGCGAGCTCCTGGCGGATCTGCGCCAGCGACGGGTTCGCCCAGGCGCTGCGCACGCCGAAGGCGTAGAAGGCCAGGCCGATCAGGGCGACCACCAGCAGGTCCCAGCCCTCGGGCAGGTAGCCGTGGCCGCCGTAGTCCTTGGACCCGGCCCACGAGGTGCCGGCCATCACCAGCAGGTAGCCGATCACCCAGACACCGGCCTTCAGGTGCGGCTTGATCTCGGCCCACGGCTTGCGCAGCTCGTACCAGGCCCAGATCGGCAGGCCGGCGGCCATCAGGAAGATCACCTTGCCGGTCAGCGGCCAGCGGGCCCAGTAGAGCACCAGCGAGCCGAAGATCATGGCGATCGGGGCGATCACCGGCATCGCCCGCAGCTTGACCGGGCGGTGCAGGTCCGGGGCCAGGCGGCGCAGCGCCATCACGGCAACCGGGCCGGTGATGTAGGAGATCACCGTGGCGACCGAGACGATCTCGGCCAGCGAGCCCCAGCCGCGGAAGACCGCGAGGAAGAGGAAGGCGATGAAGAGGTTGAGCAGCAGCGCCGGGCGCGGGATGCCGGTCTTGGGGTCGACCCGGCCGAAGATCGAGGGCAGCTGCCCGTTCTCCTGCACGCCCTGGATCATCCGCGAGGTGGTGGCGGCGTAGATCATGCCGGTCCCGGTGGGCGAGATGAAGGCGTCCGCGTAGAGCAGCATGGCCAGCCAGTTCAGGCCCCAGGCCATCGACAGGTTGGCGAGCGGCGAGTCGTAGTTCAGACCGCCCCAGCCGTTGGCCAGGTCGTGGGAGGGCACCGCGAGCAGGAAGGCGCACTGCAGCGCGATGTAGATCACCAGCGCGATCAGGATCGAGCTGATCACCGCCTTGGGCAGCGACTTGCCCGGGTTGCGGGCCTCGCCCGCCAGGTTCAGCGGGGACTGGAAGCCGTTGTAGGCCCAGACGATGCCGGAGAGCGCGACGGCGGTGAACACCGAGCTCCAGCCGTTGGGGGTGAAGCCCCCGTGGTCCTGGAGGTTGTGGGTGTCGAAGTGCGCCAGCAGCAGGCTGCCCGCGGTCAGCGTCGGCACGACCACCTTGAAGACGGTGATCGCGGTGTTGGTCTTGGCGAAGAGCGTGATCGCGAACCAGTTGAGCAGGAAGTACCCGATCAACAACACGCTCGCCAGGGCCACGCCGGTGCCGGTCAGCTCCTTGCCGTTGTACAGGTGGTGCGCCCAGCCGAAGTGCCAGGAGCTCATGTACTGCACGGAGGCGGTGGCCTCGCCCGGGATCACCGAGACGATGGCGATCCAGTTGGCCCAGGCTGCGAGGTAACCCGTCAGCGAGCCGTGCGAGTACTGGCCGTACCGCACCATGCCGCCGGCCTTGGGGAACATCGAGCCCAGCTCGGTGTAGGTCAGGGCGATGGTGAGGGCCACCGCGGCGCCGATCACCCAGGCGATGATCGCGGCCGGCCCGGCCAGGCGGGCCGCGCGCTCGGCGCCGAACAGCCAGCCGGAGCCGATGATCGAGCCCAGGCCCACGGCCGTGAGGCTGATCGTGCCGAGCGTGCGGCGGTAATTCTGGGACGCAGTCCCCGACTCGGGCGCGCTCAACGTATCGTCCTCCGTCTTGTCCCCAGGCGCCCCGGGTTGGGCCCTGTGCTTGGTGGCCCAGGGTCCGCGGGGCGCGACGGCCTGCCGGATGCAGGGGCCGCCGGCGGCGGGGTCCGCGGCTCGCAGCTGCTGCAGGTTGCAGGGTCGGCGAACGGCGCGGCCTGGGCCGGGCAATCTGGCCCAAGTTAGGCGACGAAAGCGGACGTAAGCCTCAGATCAAGCTCAAATCGTCCGATCGTTGTCATCTCGTGTCCGTTTTTCGTTCACTCGGACGAACAGCGTACAGGGGTCCCCACCTGGGCGTATGCCGATCACCGGGCCGCGCCGCGCCGCGATCCCCAAGAGATGGCCAAACCTCTCAAAAGATGGCCAAGCCTTTCAACAGGATGTTGACGGCACTGGGTGGCCGATCTACGTTTCTCCCATCCGGAACTTTTCTTCCACCATGTGGAATCGATCGGCATCGACCGTGCAGCGGCCACGCCGCCTTCCGGCCCACCACCCCCGCATCCGAAAGGAGTGCCCCGATGAATCTCGCACCGCGGGAGATCGACAAGCTCTACGTCTACGTGGTGGCCGAGCTGGCGCGGCGGCGCCGTGACCGCGGCGTCAAGCTGAACTACAGCGAGGCCGTGGCCCTGATCAGCGAGGCGATCCTGGAGTCGGCCCGGGACGGCCACACGGTGGCCGAGTGCATGGAGATCGGCAAGAAGGTCGTCACCACCGACGAGGTGATGCCCGGGGTGCGGGAGATGCTGCCGCTGCTGCAGATCGAGGCGGCCTTCGTGGACGGCACCAAGCTCGTCTCCTGCCACGACCCGGTCGGGGTCTGAGCCGTGCCGACGGCTGGAGACACGGCACTGGACCCGGCGGCGGCACGGGCGACCGCGACCGGGGCCGCGACCGGCAGCGCGGGCGAGGCCGCGCTGGTGCTGGTCGGCGGGCACGAGAGCGGCGGCGGCGAGCGGTTGCGGGCGCTGGCCGGGGGCCGGTCCGAGTGGCGCGCGGTCGGGCCCGGCCGCGCGCTGGCGGGCGCGGTCGCCGCGCTGCTGGCGCAGTCCGACCGCCCGGTCTGCGTGGTCCCGATGAGCCTGGGCCGCGATCCGCGACTGATCGCCGACACCGCGCGGACGCTGCGCTGGCTCTCCGGCCCGGCGAACAGCGGGCGGCTCGCGCTCGCCGAGCCGTTCGGCGGCACCGAGCACCTGATCGGCTGGCTGCGCGGCGGCACCGGCCGCGCCCTGGCGCCGCCGGAGGGAGCCCCGGCGGGAGGCACCGGGACGGCGGGCGACGGGGCCGCGGGCGAGCAGGCGGCGGGCGAGCCGACCGCGATCCTGCTGACGGCGCCGGCCGCCGGGCCCTTCGAGGACGCGGAGCTGTTCCGGATCGCCCGCCTGGTGCGCCAGTACCGCACGCACCGCTGGGTCGAGGTCGCCTTCGAGAACGGCGACCCGAGCCCGGCCGAGGGCGTCGAGCGCTGCCGGCTGCTCGGCGCGCGGCGGGTCGTCCTGCTGCCGGCCGCCTTCGGAGCCGCGCCCGTGGTCCCCGGCGCCGAGGACGGCGGGCCGCTGCTCAGCTCCCGCGCCGTCGCGGGCGTGCTGCGGGCCCGGGCCGCCGGCGCGGTGGGCCGGCTGCTCCAGGGCGTCGACGGCATCGCCGCCGGGCTCGACGCCGAGCACGGACACGGGTTCCCGCACTCGCACAACTCCCTGGCGCCCCACCGCCATTGAACGGCGTCGCGGCGCCCCAGCAGCAGCACTCCCCTCCCTTCCCCCGCTCACGTACCCACCCCCCACGTCCGAAGAGAGATGCCCGATGTCAGGCAGTGCCCGGTACCTGTACGGAGACGATCCGGTCGAGCTGAACGCCGGCCGGCCGAAGGCCAGGCTGACGGTGAGCAACACCGGCGACCGAGCGGTGCAGGTCGGCTCGCACTACCACTTCTACGAGGTGAACCGGGCGCTGGA
Source organism: Kitasatospora sp. NBC_01250 (assembly GCF_036226465.1). NCBI lineage: Bacteria > Bacillati > Actinomycetota > Actinomycetes > Kitasatosporales > Streptomycetaceae > Kitasatospora > Kitasatospora sp. NBC_01250. Next base: position 1,626,088 of record NZ_CP108476.1, read on the forward strand.
CTTCGACCGCAACCGGGCCTACGGCATGCACCTGGACCTGCCGGCCGGCACCGCCGTGCGGTTCGAGCCCGGTGACACCCGCGAGGTGGAGCTGACCACCTACGCCGGCCACCGGCGCCTGGTGGGCTTCAGTGGGCTGGTCGACGGCGGCCTCGGCTCGGCCGACACCCGGGTCAGGGCGCTGGAGCGCGCCGTGGCACGCGGCTTCCTGGGGGCGCGGCGCGAGCCCGTCCCGGGCGTCCGGGGCACGGGCGAGCACGGCGGGGGCGAGTCCTGATGGCGCTGATCCCCCGCAAGCAGTACACCGACCTGTTCGGTCCCACCGTCGGCGACCGCTTCCACCTGGCGGACACCAACCTGGTGGTCGAGGTCGAGCAGGACTTCAACCAGGGCCACTACGGCGACGAGGCGGTCTACGGCGGCGGCAAGGGCATCCGGGACGGCATGGCGCAGGACCCGGCCGCCACCAACCTGCAGGGCGCCCTCGACCTGGTGATCACCAACGTGGTGGTGCTGGACCCGGTGCTCGGCGTCGTCAAGGGCGACCTCGGGGTCAAGGACGGCTTCATCGCCGCCGTCGGCAAGGCGGGCAACCCCCGGCTGCAGAGCGGCGTGCACCCCAAGCTGGTGATCGGCCCGGGCACCGAGGTGATCTCGGGCGAGCACCTGATCGCCACCGCGGGCGGGATCGACACCCACATCCACTTCATCGCCCCGCAGCAGGCGCAGGAGGCGCTGAGCAACGGCATCACCACCCTGATCGGCGGCGGCACCGGCCCCTCGGACGGCACCAACGGGACCACCTGCACCCCGGGGCCGTGGAACATCGGGCGGATGTACCAGGCGGTGGAGGACCTGCCGGTCAACGTCGGCCTGCTGGGCAAGGGCAACGCCGCGCTGCCCCAGGCGCTGCGCGAGCAGGTCGAGGCGGGCGTCTGCGGGCTGAAGGTGCACGAGGACTGGGGCACCACGCCCGCCGCGATCGACACCGCGCTGTCGGTGGCCGACGAGTACGACGTGCAGGTGGCGATCCACACCGACACCCTCAACGAGTCCGGCTTCTTCGAGGACACCCTGTCCGCGATCGACGGCCGCACCATCCACACCTTCCACACCGAGGGCGCCGGCGGCGGCCACGCACCGGACATCATGCGGATCGCCGGCGAGCCCAATGTGCTGCCCTCCTCGACCAACCCGACGCTGCCCTACACGGTCAACTCGATCGACGAGCTGCTCGACATGGTGATGGTCTGCCACCACCTGAGCCACGACATCCCCGAGGACGTCTCGTTCGCCGACTCGCGGGTGCGCAGCGAGACGGTGGCCGCCGAGACGGTGCTGCACGACGAGGGGGTGATCTCGATCTTCTCCTCGGACTCGCAGGCGATGGGCCGGGTCGGCGAGTCCTTCGCCCGGGCGTTCCAGACCGCGCACCACTGCAAGGACCAGCGCGGCAAGCTGGCCGAGGACAGTGAACGCCACGACAACGCCCGGGTGCTGCGCTACCTGGCCAAGCTGACCATCAACCCGGCCATCGCCGCGGGCACCGCCGAGCACATCGGCTCGCTGGAGCCCGGCAAGCTGGCCGACATCGTGCTGTGGCCGATCAACTCCTTCGCCGCCAAGCCGAAGCTGGTGATCAAGGGCGGCCTGATCAACTGGGCGCTGATGGGCGATCCGAACGCCTCGCTGCCCACCACCCAGCCGATCTACTACCGGCCGATGTACGGGGCGTACGGGCGCGCCCGGCAGGCGACCCGGGTCTCCTTCATGTCGCAGGCGGCCCTCGACCTCGGCGTGCCGGGCGGACTCGGCCTGGAGAGCCGGGTGCTGGCGGTGCGGCACTGCCGGACCGTGGGCAAGCAGCACATGGTGCGCAACAGCGCCACCCCGCGGATCGTGGTGGACCCGGACACCTACCAGGTCACCCTGGACGGGGTGCCGGCCACCATCGCGCCCGCCGAGACGCTGCCGCTCAACCAGCTCTTCTACCTCGCGTGAGCGCCGCGCCCACGCCCGCGCCGAGCCCGCTGTCGGCCCTGCTGGCCGGCCTGCAGCTGACCGACTCGGCGTTCCCCAGCGGCCGTTACACCCTCTCGCACGGCCTGGAGGGCTATCTGCAGGCCAAGCAGGTGGACCAGCAGAGCATGCCGGAGCTGCTGGCCGACCTGCTGCGCCACTCGGTCGGCCCGGCCGACGCCACCGCGCTGGCGCTGGCCCACCGGGCCGCCGAGGCCGGTGACTTCGCGGCGGTGGCCGAGGTCGACCAGCGGCTGCTCGCGAGCAAGCTCAACCGCGAGCTGCGCCAGGCCTGCGTGCGCACCGGGCGGCAGTTGCTGGACACCGCCCAACTCGCCCTTCAGAGCCCGCTGCTGGACCGGTACGCCGAGCTGGTGGCGGCCAAGGTGGCACCCGGCTGCCAGCCGGTGGCCGCCGGCGTCGCCTATGCGGCCGGTGGTGTGTCGGCCGAACAGGCGGTGGCCAGCGACCTGTTCGCCTTCGCCGTCAGCTTCACCGGAGCGGCGCTGCGCCTGCGGCTGACCGACCACCGCCGCGCCCAGTCGACGCTGCGGGCCACGGCGCCGGTGATCACCGAGGTCACCGCGGCGGCCCTGGGACGGGAGCTGGCCGACCTCGGCGGCTTCGCGCCGATCGCCGATGCCATGTCCGCACGCCACGAGCGGGCCGAGGCACGGCTGTTCGCCACATGACACCCCCTCAGGGGTCGGATCGAGCAGGAAGAGGACAGGACATGGCGGACGAGGTGCTGCGGGTGGGTGTCGCCGGGCCGGTCGGCTCCGGGAAGACGGCGCTGATCGAGGCGCTGGTCCCGGTGCTGATCGCCCGGGGCCGGCGGCCCGCGGTGGTCACCAACGACATCTACACCCAGGAGGACGCCCAGCACGTGCGCCGCAGCCTGGCCGGGGTGCTCGAGCCGGGGCGGGTGGTGGGCGTGGAGACCGGCGCCTGCCCGCACACCGCCGTCCGGGACGACCCGACGATGAACCTGGCGGCCGGGGCCGAACTCCTGGAGCGGTACCCGGACATCGACACCCTGCTCTACGAGTCGGGCGGCGACAACCTGACGCTCACCTTCAGCCCGGCACTGGTCGACATGTTCTTCTTCGTGCTCGACACGGCGGAGGGCGACAAGATGCCCCGCAAGCGCGGCCCCGGCATCACCGACTCGGACGTGCTGGTGATCAACAAGGTCGACATCGCCCCCTACGTCCGCTGCGACCTGGCGACGATGACCGCCGACGCGCATCGGGTCCGCGAGGGGCGCCCCGTGGTGCTCACCAACAGCCTGACCGGCGACGGTCTCGACCGCGTGGCGGAGCTGCTGGAGTCCTTCCGGCCGGTGCCCGCGTGAGCAGCCGGCTGGCGCCCGCGCACTACGAGCCGGCCCGGGTGCCCGCCGAGGTGCGCCGGCACGCGGGCCGGCCGGCCACCCTCGGCGTCGGCGCGCCCGGCAAGGTCGGACTGCTGGAGCTCGACTTCGAACAGGCGGGCGGGCGCACCGAGTTGGTCGGTCACTACCAGAAGTCGCCACTGCAGATCATGCGGCCGCTCTACTTCGACCCGGCCCGCCCGGACCTCGCGATCACCTATCTGATGTCCACCGGCGGCGGCATCGTGCAGGCCGACCGGCTGCGCCTGGACCTGCGGTGCGGCGCCGGCACCGCCGTCCACCTCAGCACCCAGGCGGCCACCCGGATCCACTCGATGACCACCGACTACGCCACCCAGCAGGTCCACCTGAGCGCGGGCGAGGGGGCCTACGTCGAGTACCTGCCCGAGCCGGTGATCCCGTTCCGGGAATCGCGGTTCTACCAGCGCACCGTGATCAGCGCCGACCCCTCGGCCACGGTGCTGGCCTGGGAGACCGTCCTGGCGGGCCGGCTGGCGCACGGCGAGCGCAACGCCTACCGGGTGTTCGCCGCCGACCTGGAGTGGCGCCGGCCCGACGGGCGCCTCCTCGCACTGGACACCGTGCGCCTGACACCCGCCGCCGGTCCCGACGGGGTCGAGGGCCCCGCGGTGCTGGGCGGGCACGACCTGGTCGCCACCCTCTACGCCGTCACCCCGTTGGCACCGGCGGCCGAGGTCGCCGAGGTGCTGCACCGGGCCCTGGCCGGCAGCGGCCTGCTGTACGGGGTCAGCGTGCTGCCCGAGGAGGCCGGGGCCTGGGTCCGGCTGCTGGGCGGCGACTCCCCCACCGTCGGCGCGGCCCTGCACCACGCCTGGGACGCCGTGCGCCGGCTGCTGATCGGCGTGCCGGCGCCCGCCGTGCGCAAGTCCTGACGAACCGTCACCTCCTCACCCCGACGAACTGACGAACCGTCACCGCGAAGGACAGGCGCGGCGACCCGAACCGGAGAATCCTCGGATGCCAACCACGCTCGACACGGGCAACACCGCCTGGCTGATGGCCAGCACCGCGATGGTGCTGCTGATGACCCCCGGCCTGGCCTTCTTCTACGGCGGCATGGTCAAGACCAAACACGTGCTGGTGATGCTCAAGATGAGCTTCGTCTGCCTGGCCCTGGTCACCCTGCTCTGGCTGGCGATCGGCTACAGCCTGGCCTTCGGCAAGGACGTCGGGGGCCTTGGCCTGATCGGCTCCCCGGCCCACTGGATGATGCACGACGTCGGCCTGGACAGCCGCACCGGCTCCATCCCGACCGTGATCTTCTCCTGCTTCCAGATGGCCTTCGCCATCATCACCGTGGCGCTGATCAGCGGCTCGATCGCCGGCCGCGCCACCATGCGCGGCTGGCTCTGGTTCGTCGTCGCCTGGACGCTCTTCGTCTACGTGCCCATGGCGCACTGGGTGTTCGCGCCCGACGGCTGGATCACCCGGCACCTGGGGGCGCTCGACTTCGCCGGGGGCCTGCCGGTGGAGATCAACTCCGGTGCGGCCGGGCTTGCGGTGGCAATCGTGGTCCGCAAGCGCAGGGACTTCGAGCGCGAGCCGATCCGCCCGCACAACCTGCCGCTGGTGGTGGTCGGCCTCGCGCTGCTCTGGTTCGGCTGGTTCGGCTTCAACGCCGGTTCCGCGCTGCAGGACGTGCACAACGCGCCGATGGCCTTCCTCAACACCCAACTGGCCGCCTGCGGCGCGATGGTGGGCTGGCCGCTGATCGAGAAGTGGCGGCTGGGGCACGTCGAGATGCTGGGGGTCGCCTCGGCGGCGGTGGCCGGCATGGTCGCCATCACCCCGGCCTGCGGCGAGGTCTCGCCGGTGGGCGCGCTGGTGATCGGCTTCGTCGCCGGTGTGGTCTGCGCCTTCGCGATCAACCTCAAGTACAAGATGCGCTACGACGACACGCTCGACGTGGTGGGCGTGCACGGCTGGGGCGGCATCGTGGGCACCCTGGCCATCGGCCTGTTCGCCACCGCCCGGATGAGCGGCCGCGAGGGCCTGTTCTACGGCGGCGGCCTCGACCTGCTGTGGCGCCAGGCGGTCGCCGTGCTGGCCTGCGCGGCCTTCTCCTTCGGGGTGACCTGGCTGATCGCCCAGGCCGTGGAGAAGACGGTCGGCTTCCGGGCCGCCGAGGAGTACGAGCACGTGCCCGGCGCGGAGGAGGAGCAGGCCTACGACGACGAGACGATCGCCGAGATCCGCCGGCGCCTGGTCGCCGCCCGGGTGCCCGTCCCGGTCGGCGCCGAGGAGACCGGGGACCGGAGCCCGGCGGCGGACGCCGCGCTGCTGGCCGAGCTGCGCGCGGTGCTGACCCGACGGGAGCAGGAGAAGTGACGAACAGCGGGGACAGCGCCTGGCTGATGATGGCCGCCGCCATGGTGCTGCTGATGGCGCCGGGCCTGGCCTTCTTCTACGGCGGCATGGTGCGCACCGGCCAGGTCATCGCGATGCTCAAGATGTGCTTCGGCTGCGTGGTGCTGGTGAGCGTCATCTGGTTCACCGTCGGCTACTCGCTCGCGTTCGGCACCGACGTCGGCGGGCACGGGCTGATCGGCGGGCTCGACCACGTCTTCATGACCGGTGTCGGGCTCGACTCGCGCACCGGCGACACCCCCACCGTGACCTTCTCGGTGTTCCACATGTCCTTCGCCATCGTGACCGTGGCCCTGATCAGCGGCTCGGTGGCCGGGCGCGCCACCATGCGCGGCTGGCTGGTCTTCGTCTGCGCCTGGACCCTGCTGGTCTACGTCCCGATGGCGCACTGGGTCTTCGCGCCGGAGGGCTGGGTGGCCCGGCAGGTCGGCGCGGTCGACTTCTCCGGCGGCACGGTGGTCGAACTGAGCTCCGGCGCGGCCGGGCTGGCACTGGCGGTGGTCGCCGGGCGGCGCGCGGACTTCGAGCGCCAGCCGATCCGGCCGCACAACCTGCCGCTGGTGGTGATCGGCCTGGCGCTGCTCTGGTTCGGCTGGTTCGGCTTCAACACCGGCTCGTCGCTGGGTGTGCCGGGCGCGGCGGCGATGGGCTTCGTCAACACCCAGCTGGCCGCGGGGGCCGCGATGGCGGGCTGGGCGGTGACCGGCTACTGGCGCACCCGGCAGGTCGGCCTGCTCGACATGTGCATGGGCGCGGTCACCGGCATGGTCGCGATGACGCCGGCGGCCGGCGACGTGACGCCCGCCTGGGCCGCCGCGATCGGCTTCCTGGCCGGACTGACCTGCGCCTTCGCGATCAGCTGGAAGTACCGGTTCGGGGTGGACGACACACTGGACGTGGTCGGCATCCACGGCTGGGGCGGGCTGTTCGGCATGGTGATGGTGGGGCTGGCGGCCACCGGCGTGATGACCGCGAAGAAGGGCGTCTTCTACGGCGGCGGCTGGGACCTGCTGGGCAAACAGCTGGTGGCGGTGCTGGTGCTCGGGCTCTTCTCGTTCGGGATGACCGCGCTGATCGGCAAGCTGGTGGACCTGACGGTGGGGCTGCGCCAGTCCAGCGCGGCCGAGGAGCACGAGCAGGTCTACCAGAACGACTGGGACGCGCAGTTCAAGGAGATCGCGGACGCACTGCGGGGCGACTCCGAGGGCTCGAGCGGCGGCCCGGGCGGCGAGGGGGTGGACGCGAGCGCGCTGCTCGACCAGGTGCGCCGGATGCTGGCGGCCGACCCGCAGCGGCTGGGCGAGTAGGGCCTGCGGGAACGCCGTCGCCCCGGGCCCGCGCCGGGTCCGGGGCGACGGCGTTCCGGTCGGCCAGGTCCTAGGTGTTCTGACCCGCGAGGTCGGCGGTCACGGCGTCGAACACCGCCTGGGTGGACTCCCCGGTGAGGAAGAAGTGACCGCCCGGGAAGAGCCGCACCGAGCTGTCGGCGGTGGTGGTGCCCGCCCAGCGCTCCAGCTCCTCGACCGTCACGGAGTCGTCCTGCCCGCCGAGGACGGAGACCGGGCAGGCCAGCTGCGGGCCGGCCGGGGGCCGGAAGGACTCGTAGACGGCGTAGTCGGCCCGCAGCGTCGGCAGGATCAGCTCCAGCAGGCCCGCGTTCTCCAGCACCTCCTCCGGGGTGCCGCCCATCTCGCGCAGGTCCTGGACCAGCTGCGCGTCCGACCAGCGCGCCCGGCCCGGCTTGCGCGGGGCCGAGCCCGGACCCGGGCAGCCGCTGAGCGTCAGCCGGGTGGGCGCCTGCGGGCCGGTCCGCGGGGCGGCCATGGCGATGCCGTAGGCGATCAGTGCGCCCATGCTGTGCCCGAAGAGCGCGTAGGGACGGTCCAGCAGCGGCCGTATCGCCGCGAAGAGCTGCTCGACGACCTGCCCGTAGTCCGTCAGGTGCGGCTCGGCCAGCCGCGCCTCACGGCCCGGCAGCTGGACGGCGAGCACCTCGACATCGGCGGGCATGGCGGCCGGCCAGTCGCGGTAGAGCAGGGCGCCGGCACCGGCGGGGTGGAAGCAGAAGAGCCGACGGCGGGCCTGCGGTCGGGCGACCACCGGGCGGACCCAGGCGCCGGTGGAGTTGGTGGGGTTCATGGGCAGCAGAGACATGAGGGGAGCCTTTCAGGTATCGCGGACGCAGGCAAAGGTCCGGCCTGCCGCCCCGGTCACACCTGGTCGGCCGGTGGAACGCGCCCGGGCCGCGATGGTCCCCGCCATCGCGGCCCGGCCCTGCGGTGGGCCACCGCTCTCCCCTACGATCGCCCACCGGGTCCGCTGCTGATCAGGTCAGCACGTGCCCTGGTCCGTCCACACGGCCCAGGAGCCCGGCGCGCCCGGGGCGGCCCCGGTCGAGTACCAGGTCGAGAGCCACTTGTGGCCGTTGTAGGAGACCTGGTCGCCCGGTGCGTACGAGCTGCTCGCGCTCCACGCCGTCAGCCCGGTGCAGCCACCGCCGCCGCCGGTGGCGACGGTCCAGCTGAAGCTGGTGCTGCCCGAGGCGCTGCCCGAGCTCGCCGTCACCGTCACGTTCGAGGTACCGGCCGTGGTCGGCGTCCCCGAGACCACACCGGCGGAGCTGATCGACAGACCCGCCGGCAGCCCGGTCGCACTGTAGGTCAATGCCTTGCCCGCCGAGTCGGAACCGGAGACCGCCAGCGACACCGCGGTGCCCACCGTGCTGCTCTGACTGCCCGGGTTGGTCACCGTGACGGTCTCGGTGGTCGTGGTCCCCGCGGTGAAGCCGCTCACGCCGTTCGGGGTGCCGAGGCCGGTCGGGCCGTCGTAGCCCGGGCCCGCGGTGCAGAAGTAGGACGGCGAGCAGCTGCCGTTGTTGCCGGTGGTGACGTCGTTGAAGCTGCTCGTGTGGTTGTAGGGGTACTGGTTGGCGCGGTCGCCCGGGTTCGGGGCGCCGGCCAGCGCCCAGGCCGAGGCGATGATCGGGGAGGCCGCGCTGGTACCGCCGTAGACGGCCCAGCCGCTGCCGCCGTAGGTCTGGTAGACCGCGACGCCGGTGGCCGGGTCGGCGACCGCGGAGACGTCGGTCTCCATCCGGTTCGCGCAGCCCGTGTCGTGCTGCCAGGACGGCTTGGGGTCGTAGGCCGAGCAGCCGGAGCCGGTGCCCTCGGAGGCACTGGTGTTCCAGACGCTCTCGCTCCAGCCGCGGGCGTTGGACGCCTTGGTCAGCGCGGTGCCGCCGACCGCGGTCACGTACTGCGAGGTCGCGGGGTACTCGGCACCGTAGTTGGAGTCACCGGCGCTGGCGGTGATCGCCACCCCGGGGTGGTTGAAGTACTGGCTGTCCGCGCTGAGGTCGGAGGAGTCCTCGGAGCCGCCGTAGCTGTTGGAGACGAACTTGGCGCCCTGCGCGACGGCCTGGTTGACCGCGGTGCCCAGGTCGCTCATGTTCGCCGAGGTGGCCTCGACCAGCACGATGTGGCAGTTCGGGCAGACCGCGCTGACCATGTCGAGGTCGAGCGAGATCTCACCGGCCCAACCGGTGTCGCCGGTCGGGTAGCTGGTCCCGCCGTTCTCGTCGACCTTCTTGAAGCAGCCGTTCGCCGTGGTGCAGGCCGGCAGCCCGTAGGTGGAGCGGTAGGTGGCCAGGTCCGACTCGGCGTTCGGGTCGTCCTGGGCGTCCACGATGCCGACCGTCTGGCCGGAGCCGCCCGTGGTGGGCAGGTTGTAGGCGCTGGCCAGGTCGGTCGGGCCGTAGCCGGAGTGGGCCGCGTCGGGCGAGAGCGCGAGCTGGTGGAGGTCGGTGCGCTTGAGCGCCAGGCAGGCCAGCTCACCCGGGTGGGTGGGCGCGGCGCACGAGCGGGTCACGGAGACCCCGGCGGAGCCGTCGGCCCCGGCGGACGGGACGGCGCTCGCGCTGCCGGCGAAGGCCGTGGACAGCGAGACGACCAGCAGGCCGAGGACGGAGAGCGGTGCCAGTCGTGCGGATCGAGATCGGCGTTCCGTTGGGTGCTTGTCCATACGGACTCCTTGGCGGACATCGCCCTTGGTGTGGGGGCGGACGAGTGCTCGGCGGGCGGGGTCGCCCGCGAGCGCATCCCGCGCCGTCGGCACGGCACCCGGGCACGGCGAACCGGGACCGGGGCGACGGCCGGGGCGGCAGAGGATGGCGGGCACGACGCGGTGTGAGAAGGGTGGGGGTCTGCGCATGCCGCGTCGAGCGCAAAACGTAGCCCGCGACCCCGGCCCGGTCAATGAATCGAAGTCAAAGTGCCACCCTTGCCCATGACTTGCGATTCCGAGGGGAGACCCTTGACGGGCCGCCGTCATGGCTGTCCGTCGCCACCGGCCGCGCCGGGCGCGTTCAGCCCACCAGTCGACGGGCCGTCAGTTCGGTGCGGTCGCGCACGCCGAATCTTCGGTAGAGCCGGGTCAGGCTGCCCTCCACCGACTTGACCGAGACGTGCAGGGTGGTGGCGATCTGCCGGTTGGTCGCGCCGCCGCGCACCAGCTCGACGATCCGGCCCTCCAGGTCGCTGAGCGCGGGCGCGGGACCGTCGACCCCGTCCAGCCGGGCCAGCCGCTCCTGGGTGTGGGCCAGCCAGGGCAGGCAGCGCGCGGCGGCGAAGACCTCGGCCGCCGCTCGCAGGTCCGCCCGGGCGGCGGCCCGGCGCCTGGCCCGCCGCTCCAGGTCACCGAGGGTGAGCAGCGCGCGGGCGCGCTCCAGCGGGTAGGGGTGCGCACGCGGCAGCCGGGCGCGCAGTTCGTCGGCGGCGCCGCGCGGATCGCCGTCCCGCGCCGTCAGCAGCGCGCGGGCCCGGGCCAGTCCGAGCCGCAGCACCTGCCGGTCCAGCCGGGCGACCTCCGAGGTGGCCTCCTCCAGCGCCCGCCAGGCCCGTTCCGGCGCGCCCGAGGCGCACAGCGCCTCCACCAGGTCGGCGTCCACCAGGAAGAGTGCCGGATCGGTGTAGCCGAGCCCGCGCAGCAGCGAGCGGCAGCGGCCCAGGTGCTCGGCGGCCTGCGGGAAGCGTCCGCCGAGCAGGTCGGCGCGGCCCAGCAGGCCCACCGCGTAGGCGGCCCACTCGATGTCACCGGCCGCCTCGGCGGCGCGGACGGCGGCCGTGGCCAGCTCGGTGGCACGCTCGACGGTGCCGCCGTTGAGCTCGGCCGCCGCGCTGAGCACCAGTCCGGGCGCGGGGGTCGGCCCCAGCTCCCGGCGCAGCCGGCCCCCGTAGCGGCCGGCCTGGTAGGCCTGGGCGCAGCGCCCGGCCCGCTCGTTCGCCGAGGCGACCAGGTGCAGCACGTCGGCCAGGTCCTTGAGCCGCCCGGCGCCCTCCACCTCCCGGCGCAGCTCGTCGACCTCCGCCAGTGCCTCGGTGACCGACCCGGCGCGCAGCAGCCACACCACCCGGCAGCAGCGGACCTGGATCGAGGCGGCGGTCAGCGCGGCGGCCGGACGCCCGGCGGCGAGCGCGGCGGCCTGCCGCAGCGAGGGCAGCACCCGGTCGGGGCGCAGCTGCATCTCGATCGGGGTGCGCAGCGCGATCACCTCGATCTGCTGCTCGGGGTCGCCACTGTGCTGCGCGTGGCGCTCGGCCTCGGCGAGTTCGGCCAGGCCCAGGTCACAGCGCCCGGTGCTGAGCGCGTGCTCCGCGCGGTGCAGCTGGACGGCGGCACGCAGCCGCGGGTCCTCGCCGGCGTCCGCCTGCGCCGCGTCGAGCAGCGCGGGCACCGACGACCGGTCGCCGCCGGCCAGTTGCACCAGGAGCAGCCGCGCGCCCACCCGGGCTGCCCGGTTGGCGGTGCGCAGGACGGCCGCGCAGGCCTGCTCGGCGGCCTCGCCCTGGCCCGCGTCGTGCGCGTGGCGGGCCGCGTCGAGCAGTCGGTCGGCGGCCAACTCCGGTTCGTCGGCCGTGCGTTCGGCGGCGAGGCGGGCCAGCTCGGCGGCCAGTGCGGGCGCCCCGCGATCGACCGCGATGCGGGCGGCGGCGGCCAGCTCGGCCGCCAGGCCCGGGTCCGGTTCGGGGCAGGCCAGCGCGCGGTGGCGGGCCCGCTCCAGCGGGTCCTCCAGCTCTGCCGCGAGGCGGGCGTGGCACTGCCGGCGCTCCTCCGGGGTGGCGTCGGCGTAGACCAGCTCACGCAGCAGCGGGTGGGCGAAGTGCGGCTCGCCGCCCGGCCCGTGGACCAGCAGGCCGGCGGCGAGCGCCGGGGCGAGCGCCTGCCGGTCGGCACCGGGGCGGGCTGCCTGTGCCGCATGATCTCCGTGAGCCCGATGATCTGCGTGAACGCCATGACCTGCGTGCGCCGCCTGATCTACGTGCGCCGCAGACAACCGGCTGACTGCGCCCAGCTGCAGCAACGCGTCGAGGGTCGCGCGCGGCAGCGTCGCCAGCCGGTCCGCGTGCGGGACGTGCAGTCTGCGCGGCACCGGCAGCGGGTCGTCGGCGCGGATCGCGGTCGGCAAGCGGCTTGCCGCCTGAGCGAGTTCGAGGGCGTAGCCGGGATTGCCGCCGCTGGCCAGCCTGATCCGCCCGGTGACCGGATCGCTCGGCGTCAGCCGGCCTCGGGTGCGGAGCAGTTCATCGATGACGGCGGGCGGCAGCGGGTTCAGCCCGAGTTCGGTCACGGGCTCCGGCAGCAGGTCGAGACAGCTGGGCTCGGCTCCCTCGGTGAGCCGCTCGGTGGCCAGCACCTGGACCCGGTGCCCGCCGATCCGGCGAGCGGCGAAGGCGAGCACCCGGGCGCTCTCCTGATCCAGGCAGTGCGCGTCGTCCAGGACCAGCAGCACCGGACGGCGCGCGGCCAGCGCCCGCAGCAGCTCCAGCACGGCGACCCGAAGGGCGAGTTGGTCCACCGCCCGGTCGGTGCGGGGATCCGGGCGGGGACCGGCGGGCCGGCCGGGCGAGCCCTCACCGGCCGGGGCGCGCAGCAGCGCGACGTCCAGCGCGGCACGCAGGTGCGGGGCTATCAGCCCGTCGCCCGGCCCCCCGACCCGCGCGTCCGGCTCCGCGAGCGGGCCCGCGAACAGGTCGTAGAGCGCGAGATGCGGCAACCCGGCCTCCAGCGCCGAGGAACCGCTGCGCAGCACCAGCGTTCCGCTCGCGGACGCCTCGGCGGCCATGGCGTCCAGCACCGCGGACTTCCCGATCCCGCCCGGCCCGGTCAGCAGCACCGCGCCACCACCCGCGAGACCGGCCCGGCAACGCAGCAGGGTCGTCTCGCGACCCAGGAGAGCCGTCACGTCGTTCATGACGAAGAGTGTGGCGCCGAGGCGCTGCAATGGTCTAGTCCTTAAGCAATGTCCAGTTTATGACGGCTCGTCACCCATGGGTGTCTTCGCGGCCGGCTGAAGGAGCACCGCCGCTCTGCGGCTGAGCGCACCTCCCGAGTATCCAGGGACCATCACGCCACCGACTCCCCGAAGCGCGGCAGCACAGTGCCCGGGGCGTCCAGCCAGAGGCGCTGAGCGTTGCCGGTCAGGGTGAGGCCGAACCTGCCGGGCCCGGGGCGGTCGTTGTCGAGCCACCAGCGGTAGCCGGCTTCGGTCTCGTCCCAGAGCCGGCGGGGCCCGTGCTGCCACACCGCGAACCGCGTTGCTTCCGGGTCCCCGTCCCAGTCGACCGCCGCCCATGAGGAGGCGTCGGTGGTGGCCAGCCACAGCCGCACCGCGACACCGTCCACGTCCGGATCGTGCTGCCGGGCGTGCCACACATCGCCGAGCCGGGAGCCCATGGCGAACTGGACATCGGCGTCCGATCCGGACACGACCCAGGGGTCCAGGTCGGTCGTCGACTCGTCCGGCAGGTGGTCGTCACGCACCACGTCGCGGAAGATCCGCAGATCCGTGCGGTGCGAGCGCATCAGCATGAACGACCCGTAGGGCATGAAACGGCCCTCGGCGCGGCCGTCGCCGACCACCAGGCGCAGCGTGCCCCAGCCGATCCACGGGTTCTCCCACGGCGTGAGGATGACCGCGCCGGGGCGCGCCTGAGCGAGCCAGGCCGTCGGTACCCGGTTGACCGCGCACGTGCTGATGATCCGATCGAAGGGCTGACGAGGAGGCCACCCTCCACCGCCGTCGGCGCAGACCACCTCGGGACGCAGGCCGGCGGCACCGAGCGCGGTACGGGCGGTGGCAGCCACCTGGGCATCCACCTCGACCGAGGTCACGTTGGCATCGCCGAGACGGTACGCGAGAAGACCGGCGTTCCACCCCGTTCCCGTTCCGATCTCCAGCACCCGCATGCCCTCGCGGACATCGAGGTCTTCGAGCATCCGCACCACCACCGACGGCATGGACGCGGACGAGGACGGCCACACCGCACCCTCCCCCGGGGCCGCCCCGTCGTTCACCTGGGTGACCACAGGAGCGTTCGCACAGGAGGCCCGGAGCCAGCCGGCCGGGTCGTCCGCGCGGATGAGCGGCTCGTTGTCGTCGCCGACCCAGATCCGATCGGGGATGAAGAGGTGACGGGGGACCGCGGTGAGCGCCTTGGCCCACTCGTCCGGGATCTCGTGCCCGAGGTCGGCCGTCACCGAGCGGAGCAGGCCGCGCGAGGCGGCCTGCTCGTCAAGCTGGGGATCGTGCGTCACTTCTCCGCGCCGCCCTTGTGCTTCGGGTCCGGCGTCGGCCGCTGCCCGTCCTTGGACGGCTTGTCCTTGCTGAAGTCCTTGTCTCCGCCGTGCTTGCCGCCGCCGGAGCTTCCACCCTTACCGGTTCCCCATCCCATATCTGCTCTCTCCTTGACTCGCTGGTCGATGCACTCGGTCAGGCCGCCGTGCGATTGCCGTCCGGCGGCATCGGACCGGGTATCGGCGGGCGGTGCGGCGGGGGAGGTGTACTCACGCGTGAGCTCCCTTCGAGGTGAATGGTGTTCTGGCTTGCGCGGCGTCCACCAGGACGGCAATGCGCTGGTCGCCGGTCACCGGCTGGTCGGCGGCGCACTCGAACCACACGACCTTGCCTGCACCCGCCGGGGCCCAGCCCCACGAGTGCGCCAGACCGGCGACCAGCAGCAGCCCCCGACCACCGGTGACCATGTCCTGTGTGGCCGACGGATCGGGCAGGTGCAGGCTGCTGTCCGCCACCTCGACCCGCAGCCGCAGGCCCGTCCAGCGGACGGTCACCAGGCACCGGGCCTTGGTGTGCTCCACCGCGTTCGCCAGCAACTCGCCCGCGCACAGCTCCACATCCCGCAACGCGTCCTCCGACAGCGGGACCTTCCAGAAGCGCGCGATGTCGACGATCAACCGCCGGGCCGCCGGAACAGCCGCCGCGTCGGGCTCGACACCCCACTCGTACGGCACCGGGAACGCCGCCGTGTCCAACGGACTCATCAGCGCGCCCCCGTCTCGGGTTGCGGGCCGGCTTCAAGGGCGGTCGCGGCGGGTGGGTCTTCCCCACCGGAGGAGATGTTGAGCAACTCACTCCGGCAGCACTTCTGACTCGATGTACGCCGTGGCCCCTGCCCCTCGGCCGGCTGGAGGGTGGAACCGTCGCGCCGGGCCGTCCACTCCTCTCCACCGCCCGGGGGGCGAAGGTGGTAGGAGTAGACGCCCTCGCCGGGCACGTCGACCACAACGCCTGTGCGCTCGGTGGCCGAGTCCCTTGCCAGATCTCCCAACCGGGGCGTCCAGGTCGATGCGGGACCGTTCGCGCCTGCGGGGTTGATGCGTCGTCCGCTCATGCAACAGACAGTAGGCGGCCGATTACAGCTGAATATGAATCCGAGGAATACCGCTATCCGTCCAGGTGGAAGCGGTCCGACATACGGCGCAGCTTCTCCCGGGTACTGCTTCGCTCGGCGTACACGATCTTGCGCAGGGTGGCCCGTGCTATCGGGTGGTTCCGAACGAGCTGGGGGGCGATGCGCTCGGCTTCTTCTAGCTCGACAAGTGCTCTCTCCCGGTTGCCGTCCCACAGCCACGCGCGGGCGAGATCCATCCGATAGTGACCACGCCGGGAGTTGGGGAGCGTGGCGACCTGCGCGGGGTCTGCACGCTCGTGCAGAATCAGAGCCTTGGCGTGGTCCCCCATCTCCAACTGGACGGAGATGGCGTGGATTTGAACATTCCCGGGGGAGAAGGTCAGCGAGTGCCGATCGAACACGGAAGCATCCGTGGTCTCCAGCCTGGCTGCCGCTGACCGCGCGCGGGAGATCCGGTCTTCTGTCTCCTCGGGGTTGCCGGCGCGAGCGGCCGACACCGCCGCACGGAGTTGCAGAGTGCCCCAGGCCCGGACCGCGAGGGGTTTACCAGCCTCATACTCGGAGTCAATCGACCTGAGCGCTTTGTCCGAGAGTGCCAGCGCGTCCTCCCAGTCCGCGGTGGCCCACATGTCCCAGACCCGCATCCAGTCGGCCACGGCCGGCAGCACCGCGTCCCCGGACCGGCCGGCCGCCCAGGCCGCGCGTTCGCAAGCCATGGCGATCAACTCGGGGTGGCCGAGGGTATGCGCTGCCGTGTGGGCGAACTTGCAGCACACCGCGTAGATCCCGAATGCCTCTTCCCGTTCGTGGCCCGTTGCGGCCTCAGCCAGGGCACGGGCCTCGCGCAGGAGATCAGGCAAGACACGCAGAATCGCGACGTTCGCCGCCGAATCGCGGAGTCGGTGAAGTCGAGCCGTCTCCTGCCACAGACTCGCCGAAGAGCGTGGTGTTCCGTCGAAAACCGGCACCAAGTCGTAGCGGCGCAGTTCCCGAAGAATCGATGCCGCAGCCACCTGCCACTGATTCTCGGACGCCTTCCCCGCGACAAAGGGCCGTTCGATCAGGTCGTTCGGGTGGCAGTGCAGAGCCGCCGCAACCTCGTTGATGACGGCGGCGCGATCAAGCTCGATCAACCCTCGCTCGACCTTCGAAACCCACCCCTGCGTCCTACCCACAGCAGCCGCGAAGTCAGCTTGCGGCATGCCCAGCCGGAGTCGTTGACGGCGGATGCGCTTCCCGATCGATTCGCGCTCTTCAAGCACTGTGGCCCTCCCTGCTGGTCCGCAATGATGCCGCCTGCGCCTGACGACTCAGCCTCTTGAGAGACAGTACCCGGAACATGTGCCACCGGACTGATTCAGATGCCCGCCTCATCGAGCAACAGGTAAAGCACGCCGACCAGCGACCCGCTGCTGACGATCTCGCGGCGGTCGATCATGCCGCGCAGGTCGGACAGGGGAATCCACTCGATCCTGTCCGACTCGTTGCGCTCGGTCGGTGGCCCCACGTACTCGACGGCCTCGGCCCGGAAGACGAAGTGCTCAGAGTCGATGATCCCGTTCGCCGGCTGAGCGTAGATGAGCGGCTTGACCTCTCCGGTCCGCCAGCCCGTCTCCTCCAGCGCCTCACGAGCCGCAGCCTCAGCCGGAGTCTCGTCCTCCTCGATCAGGCCCATGGGCAGTTCCCACGCCCACGAGTCGGTGATGAAGCGGTGCCGCCACATCATGAGAACCTGCTTCTCGCTGTTGACCACAGCGGTCACAGCCAAGTGCCGCAGCTTCAGCACGTGATGTTCCCAACGGCGCCCGTCAGGCTGCTCGACATCAACCAGCCAAACGTTCACCCAGGGGTTCTCATAGATCGGACGTTCCCCGTGGATCTTCCACTGCATCGCTGCGGCCTCTCTCTATGGACCTTCAGCATGTCAGACCGTCAGGGTTCACTGGACTGTTCCAGCGAATTTGCGTCACGTTGACGAATAGCGGGTCCCGACAGCCTGGCGCCTGCCGCTGGACTTGGATCCGGGAAATCTCGGAGAACGTGGGTTTCGAGCCAACGGGCAGAGGTCGCCGTACGCCGCTCTCGACGCCGCCGCTTCACCCATGTCGATCTACGCGCCCCTCACGCCGACCGCAGCACCCCCGCTGCCCGCACCCGGCGGCGCTCGTGCTCGGCATCCGGATCGAGCAGCGGCACCGCGGCCAGCAGGGAGCGGGTGTACGGGTGCCGTGGCTGCTCATAGACCGTGTCCGCGGGGCCGAGTTCGACCACCTTGCCTGCGCGCATCACCGCGATCCGGTCGCTGACCTGGCGGACCACCGCGAGGTCGTGGGCGATGAAGACCAGCGTCAGCCCAAGTTCCGCGCGCAGCTCGGCCAGCAGCCGGACTATCTGCGCCTGGGTGGAGACGTCCAGCGAGGAGACCGGCTCGTCGCACACCAGCAGCCGCGGCGCTGGCGCCAATGCCCGTGCTATGCCTACGCGTTGGCGCTGGCCACCGGAGAGCTCGTGCGGGTAGCGCACTGACCACTGTGGGTCCAGGCCGACCCGTTCCAGCAACTGTCCGACCTCGTCACGGATTTCGGCGCGGCTGCTCGCGGGACGGCGCAGCAGCAGCGGGTCGGCGATCGCGTCGCCGATCGTGCGCCGCGCGTTGAGCGAGGAGAGCGGATCCTGGAAGACCATCTGCAGGTCACGGCGGATCGGCCGCAACGCGCGCTCGGAGGCGTGGCCGATCTCGCGACCGGTCCACTCGATCCGTCCGGCGGTGGGTTCCAGCAGCCTGACCAGCAGCCGCCCGAGGGTGGTCTTGCCGCTGCCGCTCTCCCCCACCACGCCCAGCGCCTCGCCCTGGTGCAGGTCGAGGTCGACGCCGTCCAGCGCCGCCAGGCGGCTGCGCCGCCCGAGCGTTCCGCGCGCCGTTCCCGGGTACTCCTTTCGCAACTCCCGGACGCTCATCAGCACGTCACCACGGGAGTCGAGCAGGGCCGGCGCCTCCGGGCGCCGCTGGTCCAGGCGCGGCACGGCGGCGAGCAGCTCGCGGGTGTACGGCTCCCGCGGTTCGCCCAGCACCTGGGCCACCGGCCCCTGCTCCACCGCCCGCCCGTCGCGCAGCACCAGCACCCGTTCGGTGGTACCGGCCACCACCGCGAGGTCGTGGGTGACCAGCAGCAGCGCCATCGCGTGCTCGACCCGCAGTTCGTGCAGCAGGTCGAGGATCTGGGCCTGGACGGTGACGTCCAATGCGGTGGTCGGCTCGTCGGCGATCAGCAGCTTGGGTGAGCAGGAGAGCGCCATGGCGATCAGCGCCCGCTGGCGCATGCCGCCGGAGAACTCGTGCGGATGGGCGCGGGAGCGGCGGGCGGCGTCCGCGATGCCGACCCGGTCGAGCACCTCGACCGCGCGCCGCTCCGCCGCCGCCCGGCTCGCCCCGGTGTGCACCCGGTACACCTCGGCGATCTGGGCGCCGATCGGCCAGTACGGGTCGAGTGCGGAGAGCGGGTCCTGGAAGACCATCGCGGCCACGGCGCCGCGCAGTCGGCGCAGTTGAGGCTCGGTGGCACCCAGCACCTGCACCCCGTCCAGCCGCACGCTGCCGGCCACCGTGGCGGCGGTGCCGGAGTGCAGACCGAGCAGCGCCGCGGCCACCGTGCTCTTGCCCGACCCCGACTCGCCGACCAGCCCGAGCGACTCGCCCGCGCCCAGCGTGAAGGAGAGGCCATCGACGGCGGTCACCGGGCCGCCGAAGGCGACCGTCAAGTCGTCTACCGCCAGCAGGGGTTGGAGATTCTCGGCGACCTGGTTCACTGCAACCGTACCCTGGGGTCGGCCACCGCGTAGAGGACGTCGGCGGCGGCGTTGGCGAGGATGATGAAGAAGCCGGCCACCAGCGTGACGCCGACCACCACCGGCAGGTCGACCTGGTTGACGGCGTCCACCAGGAGGCGCGAGACACCGTCGAACCCGAAGACGGACTCGGTGAGCTGGGCGCCGCCGATCAGCCCGCCCAGGTCCATGGCGAGCATGGTGATCACCGGGGTGAGCGCGCCGCGCAGCGCGTGGCCGATCACGATCCGGCGCTCGGTGAGGCCGTAGGCGCGGGCGGTGCGGATGTGGTCCTCGGCGAGCGTCTCCAGCAGCAGCCCGCGGCTCATCCGGGCGTAGGCGGCGGCCATGGTCAGGGCCAGCGCGAACCAGGGCAGCACCAGGTTGCCCGCCCACGCCAACGGGTCCTGGGTGATCGGCACATAGGCCGGAAAGGGCAGCCATTGCAGCTCGGCGCAGAAGAGCAGCATCAGCAGCAGGCCGACCAGGAAGACCGGCATCGACACGCCCGCCAGCGTCACCCCGGTCAGCACCCGTTCGCTGAGCCGGCCGCGTCGCAGCGCGGCCAGCAGACCGGTGCCGATGCCGAGCAGCAGCCAGATGACCGATGCCCCGGCGGCCAGCGAGACGTCCACCGGCAGCCGCTGGGTGATCAGGGTGAACACCGGCTGGTCGCTCTGGAAGGACCAGCCGAAGCACGGCGCGGCGCAGGTGGTGGTGTCGGCACCGGCGTCGAACCGCCGTCCCGCCACCAGGCCGTGCAGGAACTGCCAGTACTGCTGCCAGAGCGGCAGGTCGGTGCCGAGCTTGTGCCGCACCGCCGCCAGCCGGGCCCCGTCGCAGCCCTTGCCGCAGACCAGCCGGGCCGGATCGTGCGGGGCCGCGTAGAAGACCAGGTAGACGACGAGGGACAGGATCAGCATCAGGACCAGGGAACTGACGATCCGTCGGATCAGGAAGCGGATCACGGGTTCGTCCTCTCCGGGACGGCGCGCGGGCGGTGTCCCGGGCGCCGCACCCGGGACACCGCCCGCGGGTCGAGCGCGACCCGCACGCCCTCGCCGAGCAGCGTGAAGCCGAGCACGGTGGCGAAGAGCAGCAGCGAGGGCAGCAGCACGAAGGTCGGATCGGCCTGGAACCAGGTGCTGGCACTGGCGAGCATCTGGCCCCAGGAGGCGGTGGGCGGTCGCACCCCCACCCCGAGGAAGGAGAGCCCGGCCTCGGCGGTGACGTTGGCCGGCAGCAGCAGCGCCGCGTAGGTGATCACCGGGGCGCCGAGCGCGGGCAGGATCTCGCGGCGCGCGATCCGCCAGGGCCGGGCGCCGCCGAGCCTGGCCGCCGCCACGTGGTCGAGCCCGCGCAGGGTGAGCACCTGACCGCGCACCAGGCGGGCGGTACCGCCCCAGCCCAGCACCCCGAGCACCAGCATCAGCAGCACCGGACGGGGGAAGCCGCCGGGCACCACGGCCATCAGCGAGATCGCGAAGACCAGGCCGGGGAAGGCGATGACCAGGTCCATCGCGCGGCTCAGCACGGTGTCGGCCAGCCGGTTGCCGAGCCCGGCCGCCAGGCCCAGCAGCAGCCCCAGCAGGCTCTGCACCAGGGTGGCGCCGAGCGCCACCGCGAGCGAGATCTGGGCGCCGTAGACCAGCCGGGAGAGCAGGTCGCGCCCGGTGCCCGGCTCCACGCCCAGCCAGTGCCGGGCGCTGGCGCCGCCGAACGGGCCGATCGGGACCCCGCCGGTGGCGGAGTCGATCAGCTCGTTGTGGAAGGTCGTCGGGTTCTGCCCCTCCAGGGCGCTGATCAGCGGGGCGGCCACCGCGATCAGCACCAGCAGGGCGGCCACCGCCAGGCCGGCCAGCGCCGTCCGGTCGGCGCGCAGCCGGCGCCAGAGCGTGCCGGTGGTCGTCGCCACCTACTTCACCGAGATCCGGGACAGGTCGTAGACGCCGTTCCACTGGCTGACGTAGGCGTTCTTCACCGCCGTGCCGAACAGGCGCTGGTAGACCGGGTGGAAGAGCGGCACCAGCCAGGCCTGCTTGCCCAGTTCGGCGTCCAGCTGCCCCCAGGCCTTGGCGGACTGCGCCGGGTCGGTGAGCCGGTTGGCGGCGTCGATCTGGGCGTTCACCTGCGGGTCGTCGAGCTGGGCGGTGTTGAAGTTGCCGCCCTCGGAGAGGATCTGGCGCCCGTCGAAGATCGGTGCCAGGAACGGGCCGCCGGAGGGCCAGTCGGCGCCCCAGCCGGAGAGGAAGAAGCCGGGTTCCTGGGCGGGCGTCTGGATCTTGGTGTCGTAGTCGTCGTCCGCGGACGGATCGAGGCCCACCGTGATCCCCGCCTTGGCCAGCGCCTGCTGGACCGCGGTGGCAACACTCGGGCCGGTCTCCGGAGTTCCGGTGTCGTGGCTCAGCGTGATGCTCAGGCCGTTCGGGTAACCCGCCTGCGCCAGCACCTGCTTGGCCTTGGCCGGGTCGCCGTCGGCACCGGCCGGGAAGTAGTCGTAGGGCGTGTAACCGAAGGCGGGCTGGTCGGGCAGGAAGGTGGTGGCGGGCTTGGCCACCGCGGTGCCGCCGACCGCGTTGATCACCGCCTGCCGGTCGACGGCATACGAAATCGCCTGCCGCACCAGGGGGTTGTCGAAGGGCTTCACCTTCGGGTTGAAGGCCAGGTAGTAGGTCTCACCGAAGGTGCCGACCGCCACCCGCTTGCGCAGCGCCGAGTCGCTGTTCAGCCGGGCCAGCACGCCGGCGTCGATGTCGGTGTCGCCGCTGACCGCGCGGGCGTCGTCACCGCTGCTGGCCATCAGCCGCTGGTTGATCACCGACTGGTCCAGCCCCGAGGTGTAGACGATCTTGTCGGGGCAGGCGAGCCGCTGGTCGTCGATGCCGCGCGACCAGTACGGATTGCGGGCCAGCACCATCTGCTTGCCGTTGTCGTTGCTGACCACCTCGTAGGGCCCCGAGGAGATCGGGTGCTTCTGGTAGTCGGTGCCGGTGTCCTTGTCCTTGGGCACCGGCGCGAACTGGGTGGCGGTGGCCAGGTAGGGGAAGTCGCCCTCGGGCTTGGTGAGTTTGAAGATGATGGTGGAGTCGTCCGGGGTCTCGATCGAGGCGAGGTCGCCGCCGCCCTTGTACGGGCCCTGGTACTGCTCGCCGCCGATCAGCCAGTCCCGCAGGTAGGGCGGGCCGCCGGGCAGCTCGGGGGCGAAGGAACGCTCGATGCCGTACTTGATGTCCGCCGAGCGGATCGGCGTGCCGTCCTCGAACTTCAGCCCCGGCTTGAGGTGGTAGGTCCACACCGTGGCGTCCTGGCTGGGCTCGCCGGTGTCGGTGGCCAGGTCCGGGACGACCTTGGCGCCGTTCGGGCCGTCGGTGGTGTGGTCGCGGGTGGTGAGGGTGCGGAACACCAGGGTCGGCACCTTGCCGCCGCCCGAGGTGTAGAGCTCCGCCGGGTCGAACTTGCCCTGCCCGACGTGGGCCAGGACGGTCAGCGTGCCGCCCTGGCAGGTGGCGGGATCGAAGGCGGCGCTCGCCTTGCCCCCGGCCGCACCACCGCAGGAGGTGGTCAGGCCGGCGAGCAGGACGAGTCCGGCCGCCGCTGGAAGGAGACTGCGCTTGCCGGAGAAAGCGCTTCGGGGTCGATCCGCGGTACTGGGCAGGGACATGCCCGAAACTATGCGGGGGCGGCATTCGGACGGTCAAGGATCAGCAGGGAACTGCCATACGCCCGTTACGGGACGACACAGTTGGTGCCAGTGAGGGCAGTTGATGCCAGGTCAAGCCGCGGGGAAGACCGGTGTCAGGCCGCGGGGAAGACCGCTCGCGGCCGGGCCGGACCGCCGCGCGGGCGCCACTCGCGCGGGTAGCCGACCGAGACCTCCTCGAAGCGCACGCCGTCGATCAGCAGGGTGCGCGGAATGTGCAGATGGCCGTAGACGCAGGCGGCGGCCCGGTACCGCCGGTGCCAGTCGGCGGTCCGCTCGGTGCCGCACCACTGCGCGAACTCCGGGTGGCGCAGCACCCGGGTCGGCTCCCGGTGCAGCGGGAAGTGGCTGACCAGCACCGTGGGCAGCGCCGGGTCGCACTGCGCCAGCCGGGCCTCGGTCAGCTCGACCCGGGCCGCGCACCAGGCCTCCCGGCTCGGGTACGGGTCGTGGTGCAGCAGCGCCTCGTCGGTGGCGACGATGCCGGCCGCCCACAGGGTGCCGGTCAAGCCGTTGCCTCCTCGGCGGGGCCGCCCGTAGGGTGCCGGCGTCGCGGCGGCCGGGCCGGGAACCGCTCTCGACGCTGCGCCCATTCTCCCCCACGCGCCGGTCGGCGCCAGGGGGCTCAGCCCGGAGGGATCACGGCTCAGCCCAGCGGGATCACGTTCGCCAGCGGCTCGCCCTTGGCGAAGCGGGCCAGCTGGGCGCCGATCAGCCGGCGCGCGCGGGGCAGGAAGGCCGAGGAGCTGCCGCCCACGTGCGGGGTGATCAGCACGCCCGGCGCGTGCCAGAGCGGGTGGCCCGCCGGCAGCGGCTCGGGGTCGGTGACGTCTAGCGCCGCCCGCAGCCGCCCCGCCGTCAGCTCGGCCAGCAGCGCCTCGGTGACCACCACCGGCCCGCGCGCCACGTTGACCAGCAGCGCGCCGTCCGCCATGGCCGCGAGGAAGGCGCCGTCCACCAGGCCCTTCGTCTCGGCCGAGAGCGGCACGGCGAGCACCACCACGTCCGCCCGCGGCAGCAGGGCGGGCAGTTCGGCCAGGGCGTGCACCGGTCCCGCCGGTCCGGTCCGCGCGGTGCGGGCCACCCGGAGCACCTCGCACTCGAAGGGCCGCAGCCGCTCCTCGATCGCCGCGCCGACCGCGCCGTAGCCGACGATCAGCACCGTGCGGTCGGCGAGCGCCGGGTAGAAGCCGGCCCGCCACTGCTCGGCGTCCTGGCCGCGGACGAAGCCCGGGATGTCGCGCAGCGCGGCCAGCGTGAGCGCCACCGCGAGCTCGGCGGTGCTGGCGTCGTGCACGCCGCGGGCGTTGCACAGCAGGGCGCCGGACGGCACGTGCGGCAGGATGTCGTCCACGCCCGCGGTCTGGGTCTGCACCACCCGCAGCCGTTCCATCGCCGGCAGCAGCGGCAGCACCGTTCCGGTCCGCAGGTAGGGGGTCACCAACAGCTCGACGCGCGCGAGCAGTTCGGCCGGCGGCGGCCCCGGCCGGCCGTCGCAGGCGTCGCCGTCGAAGACGTGCGCCTCCAGGCCGTCCGGCAGCCCGGGGATCTCCTCGGGCGGGTACGGCAGCAGGACGACGGGTTCGGACGGCGGGGCGGTCGGCTCAGTGGTCATGGCCCGAATCTACCGAGCGCCCACCGACCGGTGCCGCTGGCCTGCTCGACCACGACCCGCCCCCGGCGTGACGCGGCAGTAGCACGCCTGCCCGACCTCGGCAACCGGGCGGCGGGCCGGGCGGGGCCCGCGACCGGCACCCCGTTTGGCCCTCCCCCGGCCACTCCGTAAAGTTCACTGGTACATCCAGCACGATCGAGCGATCAAGGAAGCGGCAGAGGCATGACGACGGCAGAGGAGCAGCGGCACGACCGGCGGGGGCCGATCGACGACCCGATGCCGACCGGCACGACCACGCAGGTCGCGGAGAGCACGGACGGCACCGCCTCGGACGAGGCGGTCGAGTTCGGCCCGGGCATCGACCCCGAGCGGCTGAGCTTCTGCCTGGAGGTGCTGGCCGAGCTGGACGAGCTCCCGGTCGACCACCCGGACGCGATCGCCGTCCGGCGGGCCGTGGCCGGCATCTTCCGCACCGTGAAGCAGCGCCGCCGCCAGGCCACCCGCGCCGCCAAGACCGCGAACGACAAGGCCGTGACCTCGCTCACCGCCACCGGCGCGCCGGGGCGGATCGACGACGAGACCGCCGGTGTCTTCGGCCTCTCCACCCCGACCACCACCGAGATCGCCGGGATCCTGCAGCGCCCGCGCTCCTGCTACATCTGCAAGCAGCGCTACGTCGAGGTGGACGCCTTCTACCACCAGCTCTGCCCGGACTGCGCCCGCTCCAGCCGCGCCAAGCGCGACGACACGACGGACCTGACGGGCCGGCGCGCGCTGCTCACCGGCGGCCGGGCCAAGATCGGCATGTACATCGCGCTGCGCCTGCTGCGTGACGGTGCCCACACCACGATCACCACCCGGTTCCCCAAGGACGCGATCCGCCGCTTCAAGGAGATGCCGGACAGCGCGGACTGGCTGCACCGGCTGAAGATCGTCGGCATCGACCTGCGCGACCCCGCCCAGGTGGTCGCGCTGGCCGACGCGGTGGCCGCCGAGGGGCCGCTCGACATCCTGATCAACAACGCGGCGCAGACCGTGCGCCGCTCCCCCGCCGCCTACGCGGAGCTGGTGGCCGCCGAGTCCGCGCCGCTGCCCGCCGGCCAGCTGCCGGCCAGCGAGGTGATCGGCACCTTCGGCAGCGGCAGCGTCGACCGGCCCGCCCTGCCGGGGCAGGCCACCGGGGCGCGCGAGGCGCTCAGCGCCGAGCAGGTCACCTCGCTGGCGCTGGTCAGCGGGTCGGCCTCGCCGGCCCGGATCGAGGCGGGCACCGCGATCGACGCCGGCGGCCTGGTCCCGGACCTGGCCGACTCCAACAGCTGGGTGCAGACCGTCAGCGAGGTCGACCCGATCGAGCTGCTCGAAGTCCAGCTGTGCAACTCCACGGCGCCGTTCATCCTGGTCAGCCGCCTGCGCAAGGCGATGGCGGCCTCCCCGGCGCGGCGCAAGTACGTGGTGAACGTCTCCGCGATGGAGGGCCAGTTCAGCCGCGGCTACAAGGGCGCCGGCCACCCGCACACCAACATGGCCAAGGCCGCGCTGAACATGCTGACCCGCACCAGCGCCAAGGAGATGCTGGAGAGCGACGGCATCCTGATGACCGCCGTGGACACCGGCTGGATCACCGACGAGCGGCCGCACCCCGACAAGATGCGGCTGGCCGACGAGGGCTTCCACGCGCCGCTGGACCTGGTGGACGGCGCCGCCCGGGTCTACGACCCGATCGTGCGCGGCGAGCGCGGCGAGGACCTGTACGGATGCTTCCTCAAGGACTTCGAGCCCTCGGCCTGGTGAGTCCGGCGCAGGGGGCGTGTCGTGAACGGTGAGGGTGGTGACGTGGTGAGTACGGAGCCGGGCGGACCCCGGGCGGCGCGCGGTCCGCTGATCGGCGCGGGCGTGATCGTGCCGACGCCGGACGGGCGCAGCGTCCTGGTCGGGCGCCGGACGGTGGCCGGCGAGCCGCCGACCTGGAGCCTGCCCGGCGGCAAGGTCGACCACCCCGGGGAGTCGTTCGAGCAGGCGGCGGCCCGCGAGCTGGCCGAGGAGACCGGGATCCGGCTGCCCACCGAGCGGATGCGGGTGCTCGGGGTGGTCCTCGACCACCTGGAGGGGCGCCCGCGGCTGACCGCCGCGGTGCTCGCGCCGCCGAGCGACGCGGTGGCCGAGGTCACCGAGCCGCACGCGTGCGGCGGTTGGGAGCGGGTCGCCCTGACGGCACTGCCCGAGCCGATGTTCGGGCCCTCCGCCTGGGTGCTGGCACGCTGGCTGGCGGACCCGGCACCGCTGCCACCGGGCGTCTTCACCTACCCTACCGCGCAAGGTAGTTGACGAGCCGTCAGATTGCTTGCTGGCCGCACCGGTAGAGCACCTGGGCGGTGGCGGTGGGCTGTCCGTAGTCGCCGGGCGGCACCTGGGTGCAGTGCGCGCGCACCCAGTCCGTGGTGCCCCGCATCACCCCGCCGCTCGGCTCCCGGCCGATCAGCACGTGGCGCAGCCGGCCGTCGGCGACCAGCTCGCGCAGCTGCTCGGCCGTCGGCGACGGCACCTGGCCGGTGAAACCACCCATCGGCAGCACCCTGGCGGCGGTGGCCAGGATGTACGGCGAGGAGGCCTGCCAGGGGTAGGCGGCGAGCAGGTACCGGGCGCCGCCGTTGTGCGCCTGGACATAGGCGAACAGCTCCTGCTCCTGCGGCGTCAGCCGGGTGCTGACGGGCTGCGCGGCGGCGCGGTGCGCCGCCATCGGCCCCACCGCACCGCGCAGGTCGCTGCCGTACTTCGGGTCCAGCACCGAGGCGGCCCAGGCGGTGGGTGCCAGCAGCGCGGCCACCAGGCCCGCGACGATGCCCGCCGTGGCGATCCTGGCCCTGCCGGCGCCGAGCCCGGCGAACCAGCGGCTCTTCGCGGTGCCGAGCAGGGCCAGCGCGAGGGCCGCCGTGGTGACGGCGGTCGGCGCCAGCCAGGGCAGGAAGGTGGGCAGCCGCCAGCTCAGCCAGCCGCTCCACAGCACGCTCGCGGCCACCGCGGCCGGCAGCGCCAGCGCCCGCGGGCCGCCCTCGCCGAAGTCCCGCCAGAGCAGCACCGTCCCGGCGCCGCCGAGCGCGGCAAGGGCGACCGCGAGCGAGCCGAGGTAGTAGGTGTGCATGCCGATGCTGCCCGCGCTGAGCGACAGGAAGAAGACCGTCGCCCAGCCGCCCCACAGCAGGTACCCGGCGCGCAGCGGGTCGGTGCGCGGTGCGCGGCGCCGCCGGAGCAGGGCGTGCAGCAGCGAGATCGCGGCCAGCGGGTAGAGCCAGCCGACCTGGGAGGCGAACCGGGAGCGCAGCAGCTTCGCCCAGCCGCCGTCGCCCTGGTCGCCGGGCGGGGGCCCCGCCGTGCCGGTGCGGCCGTCCGTCGGATTCAGCTGCGGGCCGCCGTCCTGCGCGGGCATGGCCGTGGTGCGGCTGCGGTCGACGGTCACGCTGCCGGTGCGTTCGGCCGTCAGCCCCACGGCGGAGAACCGGTTCAGGAAGTTGTAGCCCACCACCATGCTGTAGGCGGAGTTGTCCGTGGTCCCGTCCACGTAGGGCCGGTCCGCGACCGGCGTCAGCGTCACCAGCGCCATCCAGGCGGCCGAGACGGCCACCGTCACCAGGCCGGCCAGCGCCAGCTGGGCCAGCCGGCGGCGCAGCCGGGTCGGCGCCGCGAGCAGGTAGACGCCCGCGAAGACCGGCAGCACCGCCCACGCCTCCAGCATCTTGGCCTGGAACGCCAGCCCGACCCAGACCCCCGCGAGCAGCAGCGCCCGCAGCCCGGCGGTGCGCACCGCGCGCTGCGCCGACTCGGCCGCGAGCAGCAGCAGGAGGGTGAACACCGGCTCCTCCACCGGCGTGCGGAACAGCCCGACCAGCTCCGGGGTCAGCGTGAACAGGGCGGCGGCCAGCAGCGCCGCACCGGCCCCCGCCCAGAGCCGGACGGTCCGGAACAGCACCAGCACCGAGAGCACGCCCTCCACCGCCTGCGGCAGCGCCAGCGCCCAGCCGTGGAAGCCCAGCAGCCGGGCCAGCAGCGCCTGCGGCCACAGGAAGCCCGGCAGTTTGTCGAGCGTGATCGTGTTGGCGGGGTCGTAGGAGCCGAAGAGGAACGCCTTCCAGCTCACGGTCATGCTGCGCACGGCGTTGGCGTAGAAGGAGTGGTAGCCGTCCTGGTCGGCGCCCCACAGGTAGAGCAGTCCGGCGAGCGCCGCGATGGCGAGCAACGCGGGCCTGGCCCAGGCGGGTTGCCCCACGGGCGACTGCCACACCCGCCGCCGGACCGGCACCGGTTCGCGGAGTTCGGGAAGTGTACTGGTAGCCATGTCGACCAGCGTTCGCCCCGGCACCGGGCCGAACCGTCAGGGACACGGTGCACCCTCGAAGGTCATACCGGCGCAGACGAAGATTTTGCGGACGGCGGACGCGGACGTCGGAGTACGGTATGGACCCACCCGGGTGAGGCCGACGCCCCTACGGTTCGGAGGGCCGACGATGAGGCTGGAGCGGCTGCGCGCCGACCATGGCGCCCGCTCACGACCGACGAGCCGAGGCCCTAGGCTGCGGCCGGGCGGCGGGCCCGGCGCAGCTGACGGGCCGTCAGGAAGCCGGCGAGCGCGGTGACGGCCGCGATCGCCTCGGCGACGGCGGAGACGGTCTTCTCGGTGAACCAGATCGGCTCGTACATGTTCGGGAACGGTCCGAAGGCCCCCAGGTCGACATAGCGATAGACCAGCACCGCAGCGATACCGGCGAGGGCGACCAGGAAGGCGAACGCCCAGACCAGCAGGCGGCGGCCGGCCACGATCAGCAGCAGGGCGGCGAGTGCGGCGGCAGCCGCCTCGATCCGGAACAGGGTGCCCTGGCTGATGCTCGCCGTCACCGAGTCGTAGGTGGCGGCGAGGTCGGCGTGGACGTAGGCGTCCACGGCGAGCGCCGCGGCGGTCACCAACCGCAGCGCCCAGAGCGCCGGTTCCGCCACGGACCTAGTAGCCGCCACCGCTGGTCGCCGTGCTGGTGGAGCTCGCGGAGGCACTGGTGGTGCCGGTGGCACTCGCACTGCTGCTCGCCGAGCCGCTGCTGCTGGGCGAGGCCGTGCTGCCGGTGGCGCCGCCGCCGGCGGAGCCGACCTGGATGTGGGTGTCCATCCCGAGCGACTTGTGCGCGTCGATCGGGCACCACAGCTCGTAGCTGCCGCCCTGCAGGGTGACGGTCAGCTGCGCGGAGCTGCCCGGCGACAGGGTCGGGGTCTGCACCTGGGTCAGGCCCGGCCCCGAGATGGCCAGCGCGTGCTCCACCGTGCCGTTGTTCTGCGCCGTGAAGGTGTACGTCCCCGGCGCGAACTGGGTCTGCGAAAGGGTCAGTGAATACTCCTTCTCGCCGACGGTGACGCTCGTCCCCACCGGGGACGTGCTGGCGCTGGCGCTTGCGCTGCCGCTCGCGCTCGGGCTGGGGCTCGCGGTTACGCTCGTACTCGCGCTGCTGCCGGCGGAGCTGCTCGCCTTGCTGCTCTTGCTGCTCGAACACGCGGTCGCGGCGAGCAGCACCCCGAGGGTGAGCACGGCTGCGCGGACTGCCACGGATCCGACTGTGCGGTGATGCATGAGTCTGATCTCCCTTCCAGGGGGCAGCCTGACGTACCGGCGGCGCGAGGGCGGGGAGCGACGGAGAGGGCCCTGCGGGATCCACCCGTTCGGCCCCGGCGGACGCGGACCGCAGCCGAAACCGGCGCTCGACCCGGACGCCGGGGCCGTACTACTCTTCCGTCCAGGTTCTTCGGGCAAGGGGCCCGATGGTGTCTGGGGGTTCGTCGTGGTTGCTGGTCGTGTGGTGCGTTTCGACAGTGCGCGGGGCTATGGATTCATCGCTCCGGAAGGTGGCGGGGAGGATGTCTTCCTGCACGTGAACGACATGCTGATTCCCGAGTCCTATGTGCGCTCGGGCCTGGCGGTGGAGTTCGAGATCGAGGACGGCGACCGCGGCCTGAAGGCCTCCGGGGTCCGCCTTCCGCTCGGCCCCGACGGGAATCCGGTGGCGCCTCCCGCGCCCCTGCCGGGCACCCGCTCGCACGCCCTCGCCCCGAACTCCCTCGCCCCGAAGCCGGACGGCGACGACTCCCTGTGCGACGTGCTCAGCACGGAGGAATTCCTGCACGAGGTGACCGAGGCCCTGCTGACCGCGGCGCCCTCGCTGACCGGGGAGCAGATCCTGCAGATCCGCCGCGGGCTGCTGCAGTTCGGCAAGAACCACGGCTGGGCCGAGGGCTGACCCACGGCCGAAGGCCGCAGGGCCAATCGGATGATTCTGCACCGATGGGAAATTGACGCTCGCTCAAGTACCGCAATCCTGCTGGCATCTTGAGGGAATCGGCGTCCGTTCCCGGAAGGTGTAGTCATGCAGGCAGCCCGCACCGACAGCGCCATTCACCCGCCACGATCGGCGAGTCCCGGAAAGCGGGTGGGCGCGGAATCCGTCGGTGCCGGGCGCCTGCGGACCAGCGGGTGGATGTGGGCCCTGGCGGGGGCGCTCTTCGTCGTCTACGCGGCCCTCTCGCTACGGATCCACCAGCGGATCCTCTCCAACAGTTACGACCTGGGCATCTTCGAACAGGTCGTCCGTTCCTACGCGCACGGGCAGCTGCCGGTCTCCGAACTGAAGGCACCGGACTTCCCCGTGCTGGGGGACCACTTCTCCCCCGTGCTCGCGCTGCTGGCGCCGTGCTACCGGCTGTGGCCGACGGCGCGGACGCTGCTGGTGGCGCAGGCGGCACTGATCGCCGTCAGCGTGCTGCCGCTGACCGCCTGGGCCCGGCGGGCGCTGGGGAGCCAGGCGGCGGTGGCCGTCGGACTCTGTTACGGCCTGTCCTGGGGCATCGCGAGCGCGGTCGGCTTCGACTTCCACGAAGTGGCCTTCGCCGTCCCGCTGCTGGCCTGCTCGCTCGCCGCCCTCGGCGAGGGGCGGGCGCGGGCCGCGGCCGGCTGGGCGCTGCCGCTGCTGGTGGTGAAGGAGGACCTGGGGCTGACCGTGCTCGCGATCGGCCTGGTCATCGCCGGGCGCGGCGAGCGCAGGCTCGGGCTCGCCACCGCCGCGGCCGGGCTGGCCGGGTCGCTGCTGGCGATCCTGGTGGCGCTGCCGGCCTTCAACCCGGGCGGCTCCTTCGCCTACTGGTCCTTCCTGGAGACGCCGGGCGGTGGTGGCGGCGGAGCGGCCCAGCTGCTCTACCGGAGCACGATCGGCCTGGTCACCCCCGAGGCGAAGGCAACGACCCTGCTGCTCGTGCTGGCCCCGACGCTCTTCCTGGCCCTGCGCTCCCCCCTGCTGTGGATCGCGCTGCCGACGCTGCTGTGGCGCTTCGCCTCCAACGACTCGGTGCACTGGGGCACCGGCTACCACTACTCGCTGGTGCTGATGCCGATCGTCTTCGCCGCCTTCGTCGACGCGCTGGCCACCCGCGAACCGACCGCGCGCAGCCTGCGCCGCCACCTCCTGGGCAGCGCCGCCGTCACCCTGCTGCTCCTGCCGCAGTACCCGCTGTGGCAGCTGGTCCAGTCGGCCACCTGGCGGACGGATCCGCGGGTCGCCGAGGCGCACCGGCTGATGGACCGGATCCCCGACAACGCCACCGTGCAGGCCTCCACCCTGCTGGTCCCCCAGCTCACCAACCGCACCAGCGTCAGCCTCTACGGCTGGGCGCAGAGCCGCCCCGATCCGGCCTGGATCATGGTGGACACCTGGACGCCGTACTACAAGCGCTGGCCGCTGACGGTCGACCAGGAGCGGGCGGCGCTGGCCTGGAACGTCGAGCACGGCTATCGCGCCGTCGCCACCCAGGACGGCTTCGTCCTGCTCAACAGGACGGCGAAGAGCGGCACATGACGGCCGGCTGCCCGACCGGCCTCAGCTCGCCGAGGCCAGTCGGGCGGCGAACTCGCGGTTGGCCAGCGTCTGTTCACGGTAGACGGGGGGCAGGTCGGTGAGGGCGAGCAGGCGGTCGCAGGCCGCCAGCGAGCCCTGCGGGTCGCCGACCCAGTAGCTGGTGATGGAGTACTCGAAGAGCAGCCCCCAGCGGTACACCCAGGGCTGGGTGAACAGCCAGTCGCGCGGCATGCGTTCGCCGAGGCCGGCCCCGGCGAACGCATGCGCGGCCCGATAGCGGCCCAACTTCCGTAGCCGGGAGGAGAGTTCGTAGCAGGCTTCGAGCCGCTGCGGTCGGCTCTCCCAGGCCTGGAGCAGCGCGTCCATCGCGGTCGGCCAGTCGCCGAGTTCGGCGGTCAGCACGCCGACCTGGAGCAGCGCGTAGTAGACCTCCTCCGCCCAGCCCCCCATCTGCGCCCGGCGCCGGTAGAGCTCGACGGCCTCCTCGGTGCTGCCGAGGTCACGCATGGTCTGCGCCAGGTAGAAGACGGCTCGCGCATTGCCAGGATCGCGTTCGAGATCGGCCCGCAGCAGCCGGGCGTCCCGCTCGAACTTGTCGGACCGCGAGCCGCCGTCGGCGAAGTGCTCGATGACCAGCGCGTCGAGGTCGGCCGCGCGCTCCGGCTGATCGGTCGTCAGATACTCGTGCGTGGCGCCCTCGTAGCGCCAGTCCACGGTTCCCCTGACCAGCCGCTTGATCCGGTACTCCAGGTCGGCGGCGTGCCGCAGCAGGTAGGAGTCGGCGGTCAGGGGCGGCAGCGCGCCCTCCTGCCGCACCACCATGTCGGCGTCGATGAGCAGCAGGTAGTCGGCCCTGCCGCGGGCCCGCCGGATGTTGCGGGTGCGGTTGTGCCCGAAGTCCACCCAGGGATCCTGATGCAGCTCGCCGGGCACACCGGCGAGCGCTCGACGGATCAACTCCTGTGTGCCGTCGGTCGATCCGGTGTCTGAAATGACCCAGGTGTCCACCAGGCCACGGACCGAGGCCAGGCAGCGCTCGATGACCTTCGCCTCGTCCTTGACGATCATGCAGAGGCAGATGGTGGGCGCCGGACCGGTGCCGGCTCCGTCGGAACGGGAATCCTCGCGTTGCGCCACACCTGCAGATGGTAGGTCGGGGGCGCCGCCGATGCCGGTTGCCACACAGCGGGCCGAACGTGTGGCTCTTGTGGGCCGCCCCGGTGACTTTGCGGAGCCGTCGCACATGGATTCGAACCTCTGTGTCGATCATCCGACAGTACGCGCGGGCCGCTCCGGTCCGCGCGATCTGACGAGACCAGGAGGTCAGGCGTGTCCGCACCAGAACCACAGGAGCCACGTCGGGTGCCGGCCAACCGCCGGAAACAGCTCGCCGGGAGCGCGGCCCTGCTCATCACCGCCGTCGTGGCCACCAGCGGCACCGCCTTCGCGGGCGGGCCCACCCGGGGTCACGGGGAGCACCCCTGTCCGCCGATGGAGTACGCGGCGCCGCGGACCATGCACAACCACGCGTCGTTGATCCACTCCACCGACGGCATGCCGACGCACCACGTCGGCAGCCGGACGGCGCGGCGCGACGGCGGCGGTGACGGGAACGGCGGGGGCAGCGGGGACGCTACGGACGACGGCACCGCGCAGAGCGGAGGTGACGGCAGCGGTAACGGCAGCGCTGGCGGGAGCAGCGACGGCACCGATGGCAGCACCCCGCAGAACGGCGGCGGAGGGGGTGGCGGCGGGGACTAC
Organism: Kitasatospora sp. NBC_01250; assembly: GCF_036226465.1. Classification (NCBI taxonomy): domain Bacteria; kingdom Bacillati; phylum Actinomycetota; class Actinomycetes; order Kitasatosporales; family Streptomycetaceae; genus Kitasatospora; species Kitasatospora sp. NBC_01250. The sequence goes on from NZ_CP108476.1 coordinate 1,660,376, forward strand.
GACCACGGGCACGGTCACGGGCACGGGCACGGTCACGGCGATGAGGGCTGCCCTGGCCCGACCGGACCCACCGGGCCGACGGGGCCGCAGGGCGACACTGGTGCGACCGGCCCGACCGGGCCCCAAGGGGACACCGGCGCCACCGGACCCACCGGCCCCCAAGGGGACACCGGGGTGACCGGCGCCACCGGGCCGACCGGAGCGCAGGGGAACACCGGCGCCACCGGACCCACCGGCCCCCAAGGGGACACCGGGGTGACCGGCGCCACCGGGCCGACCGGAGCGCAGGGGAACACCGGCGCCACCGGACCGACCGGGCCCCAGGGGAACACCGGCGCCACCGGACCCACCGGAGCGCAGGGGAACACCGGCGCCACCGGACCCACCGGACCCACCGGACCCACCGGACCCACCGGACCCACCGGACCCCAGGGGAACACCGGCGCCACCGGACCCACCGGACCCCAGGGGAACACCGGCGCCACCGGACCCACCGGACCCACCGGACCCCAGGGGAACACCGGCGCCACCGGACCCACCGGAGCGCAGGGGAACACCGGCGCCACCGGACCCACCGGACCCACCGGACCGACCGGGCCCTGTGTGACCCTCGACAGCGTCGTCCACGGCGACTACCTCTACACCGGCGTGGTCATCGGCAGCCCCGGCCACATCGACGTCGGCAGCCAGAAGGTCAACCCGATGCCCCCGGGCGCCGCCACCTTCACCAGCCCCCCGGCCCTGCCCGGGACCAGTCCCGCCTGCGGCGTCACCGTGGCGGACCAGGGCGGCACCCTCCTGGTGGAGGCTCTCACCACCGACGGGACGCTCTACCGGACCAACTGCCAATTCGCGACTGGCTCCGGCCCGGTGACCTGCACCAACAACTGGATTCTGGTCAGCAGCCAGCCGATGGGACCGGAGCAGGGCGCCGCCCCACCGCCGGCCAACTCGCAACCGCATCACCCCACCGCCACGCAGGCGGTGCGGTCGGTCAAGGTGGCCTGGGAGTCGTTCGTCCGCCGGCTGTCCTGAGCCGCGCATCCCGATCCGATCCAGCCCGGTGAACCGCCCGCTCCCGACCGGGGGCGGCCGGTTCACCGGGCCGGATGCTGCTCCAGGCCGGTCACCTTGACGACGTGACGCAGGCTCGGCTCCGCGAGCAGGCCGTGGAGTTCCACGAAGACGCGCCGGGCCTGCACCGCGTTCCAGTCGGCGGGCAGCAGTTCGGTCGGCAGGCCGGGGTCCAGGTAGGGCAGGCGCCGCCACTCCGTGAGCATGGGGACGTACGCGCGGAAGGCCGCGACCTCGTCGGGCTGCGGCCCGCGGGCCAGCTCCTCCTGCAGCGGCCGGTAGGTGTCGGTGAACGCCGCGTACTGGGACTCGATGGCCGGGAGGTCCCACCAGGAGCCGACCGCGTCGCGCAGCTCGGCGAAGCCGGCGTAGTCGGAGGTGAACAGGTGGACGTAGGCGCTCAGTTCCAGCCGTTCCAGCAGTCGTCGGGCGTCCGGCAGCAGCCGGGCCGGGGCCAGCCAGACGCCCGGGGCGGCGTTGCCGAAGCCGAGCCAGGTGAGCCGCGAGCGGAGCTGGTGGCGGTGGGCGCGCTCGGACTCGGGGACGGAGAAGACCGCGACCACCCAGCCGTCCTGGAGGGCGGCGGGTTCGAGGCTGTGGAAGATCCGGCGGTCGCCCTCGTCGAAGACCGGGCCCATCTGCGGGCCGAGGCGGTAACCGGTGCTCTCGCGCCGCTCCTGGCGGAGCGTCTCGGCCTTCTTCAGGCGGGAGATCGCCGAACGGACGGCCGGGCCGTCCACCTCCAGCTCGGCCATCAGCGCGATCAGGTCGGCGATGGAGATCCAGCCGCCGAGCCGGCGGACGAACTCGCCGTAGATCGTGTGGATCAGGGCGCTGGGCCGGGTCGCGGTCTCCGACATGGTCGCCTTCCTCACGGGGATACCCGCGATGATCATACCGATGCGGCTCCCCCCTGGGCCGGGCTCCCGTCCACCGGACTGCCGTCCGCTCGGCTCCCGTCCAGCGGGCTGTGGGCGTAGGCGCCGGAGAGCAGGTGTCCGGCGCCGGGCGCCACGGCCGGCAGGCCGAGGGAGCGCAGCAGCTGGTGGACGGTGCAGATGGACGCGGAGACCACGGGCTTGCCCAGTCGCTGCTCGGCCTCCTCGACGGCGGCCAGGGACGGCATCTGCACGCAGGCGGAGAGCACCACGGCATCGGCGTCCGCGTGGTCGAGTCCGCGCGCGATGACCGGCAGCTTGGCCGGGTCGTGGGCGGCCACGTCCAGGTTGTTCGGGATCTCCAGTGCCTCGTAGTCCAGCACCTCGATGCCCTCGTGGGTGAGGTAGTCGACCACCGTCCGGGTGAGCGGGCGCAGGTACGGGGCGACCAGGGCGATCTTCCGGGCGCCCATCGTGTGCAGCCCGTTGACCAGGGCGCCGGCGCTGGTGACGACCGGGGCGGGCGCGCCGTTCTCGACCGTGCGGGCGTGCAGCCGGTCCTGCGAGACGCGGTGGTAGCCGGTGCCCATGCTCATGATGGCGACCAGGCAGGCGTAGCCGATGACGTCGACGGCCGCGTCGGAGAGTTCGAGGGCGCAGCGGTCGGAGTCGGCGTCCATCGCCTTGAGCTGCTCGGGGGTGACGTGGGTCATCCGCATCCGGCTGGAGTGGAAGGTGAAGCGTTCCGGCGCAATGGTCTCGCGGGCCCGCAGGATCGCGGGGACCTCGGTCTCCATGGTGACGTTCGAGCTCGGCACGATCTGGCCGATCCGGAAGGTGCGCGGGGTCACGGGCGGAGCCGTGGGCTGGGTCACGGGCTGGGTCACGGGCGGGGCTCCTTGTCGGGGGGCGGCGTCAGCGGGCGTCCAGGACCGGGTTGGCGAGGGTGCCGATGTGCTGGATGGTGGCCTCCACCAGGTCGCCCGGCTGGAGGAACTGCGGCGGGACCAGTCCGGCGCCGACCCCGGAGGGCGAGCCGGTGGCGATGACGTCGCCGGGTTCGAGGGTCATGCCGGAGGAGATGTCGGCGATCAGCCGCGGGATCCGGAAGAGCATGTGGCGGGTGTTGGAGTGCTGCTTGGTCTCGCCGTTGACGGTGAGGCCGAGTTCGAGGTCGTGCGGGTCGGCGATCTCGTCGGCGGTCAGCACGGCGGGGCCGAACGGGGCGTAGGAGTCCTGGCCCTTGGAGAAGAACCACTGGCCGGAGCGGCGCTGGTCGCGGGCGCTGATGTCGTTGATGATGCTGTAGCCGAACACGTGCTGCCAGGCGTCCTGTTCGGCCACCCGGAACGCCTTGCGGCCGATGACGACGGCGAGTTCGCACTCCCAGTCGAGCTGTTCGGTCAGGTCGGCGTTGTGCAGGATCGGCTGCCCCGGACCGGTGATCGCGGTGGCGGGCTTGGAGAACAGCACCGGGCGGTCGGGCAGTTCGCGGTCGGTGTCCAGGGTGCGGCTGGACTCGGCGACGTGCTCGACGTAGTTGAGTCCGACGCCGACGACCTTGCCGGGGCGCAGCGGGGCCCAGAGCCGGACCTCGTCGAGCGCGTGCACGGCGGCGGGCGGCCAGCCGGCGGCCTCGCCGGCGGTGAGCAGGGCCCGCGCCGCGTCCAGGGCCGGCTGCCCGGCCCGGACGAGCGCGAGCAGGTCGCCGGGCAGCTCGGTGCCGGCCGCGCCGGCCAGCGTGGCGAGGTCGACCACGCGGTCGCCGAGCTGGGCGCCCAGGTACCGGACGGGCTCGCCCGCGCCGATCGGGTCGCGGGCGTCGCGGGCGTCGCGGGCGTCGTTCGGTGAGTAGCTGACCAGGCGCATCGTTGGCTCCTTGCAGAGGGGCGGCGGGGCGGTTACTTGTCGCTGTCCTGGACGATCGGCTGGTGGCCGCCGTGCTCGAAGTAGGCCTCCTCCCGGGTGAAGGTCAGCGAGTCCATGACCGGGAAGTCGTTGAAGGAGAACAGGCAGGCGTCCTCGCCCTGGTCGAGGTTCACGTGCTCGTGCCAGGCCCAGGAGGGCACGCAGAAGATGTCGCCCTGCTGCCAGTCGAAGCGGCGCCCGGCGATCACCGAGTACCCCCGCCCCTTGGCGGCCGTGTAGACCACCGAGCCGGTGTGGCGGTGCGCGGTGGTGGCCTGGCCCGGCCGGAGCAGCTGGAGGTGGGCGCCCATGGTGGGCATCACCGGGCCGCCGGTGAGCGGGTTGGCGTACTGCATGATGACGCCGTCGTACGGGGAGCCCGCACTGGCCTTGGCGAGGTCCAGCAGGGCCTGGTAGCTCGGCTCCCAGGGGTAGCCGAAGACCGGGGAGTACGGGCGGGTCCACTTCTCCATGCCGTACGGCAGCAGGTTGCCGCTGTAGCTGAGCAGGGAGGAGTTGACGACCTTTCCGGGCCGCTGGTACAGCTCCGGGTGGACCTCGTAGAAGCCCGCGTCCAGGGCGTTGACCAGGGGGATGTCCAGGCCGTCCTGCCAGACGACGGGCGCCTCCTCGGACTCGTTGCCGTGCTCGTGCCAGCTGCCGTTCGGGGTGATGGCGAAGTCGCGGGGGCCGACCCGCAGCTTCTGGCCGTCCACGATGGTCCACGCACCGGTGCCCTCGTGGACGAAGCGCAGCGCGGCGGCCTGGTGACGGTGGGCGGTCATCGCCTCACCGGGGCCCATGATCTGCAGGCCGGTGTAGAGCAGGCCGACGGCGGCGCTGATGTCCCGGCGGCCGGGGTTGACCAGCATGACCACGCGCCGCCCGGCGTCGTCGGCCTTGACCAGCGGCAGGGCGCGGTGCACCAGCGGGCGCAGGTCGGCGTAGCGCCAGAGCACCGGCACGGACTTGGGCTGCGGGTACCAGGGCTCGATCTCGTTGGCGACCGTCCACAGGGCACCGGCCTCCAGCTTGGCCAACTCGTCGTAGTAGGCCAGCAGTTCTTGGCTGTCGGAGACCCTGGCCCGACCGATCCTGCGGTCGTCGTAGCTGTCGTTGCCGGTCATGCTTCCTCCCGATCGACAAGGGGTGCGGTGGGGTCGGGGGCGGGCTGGTCCGCGGCGGGGGCGGTGAAGGCCAGCGGGCCGCGCGGGCGGTTGTCGAACTGGAGCTGAAAGACGTCGAAGCGGTTGTAGTGCCCGATGATGTCGTGCATCTGCTTGGGCTGGATGCACCGGCCGAGGTCGATCTCGGCGTACACGATGCCCTCCTCGTCGACCAGCGGCTCGCCGACCGGGCGGCCGTCGGGGCCGAAGATCCCGGACAACGCGCTGCGCTTGCGCGCCAGTTGCTTGCGCACGCTCTCGTCCTCGCCGGCGATCAGGTCCACCATCTCGGGCGAGATGGTGGAGCAGGAGACCACCGAGAAGACCTTGCCCTCGAAGCTGTGGGCAGCGGTGCGCAGCGCGATGGCGTCCGCCATGTCGTAGTCCTCGGGGGCCACCGGGAGCGCGATGTAGCTTGCGGCGTGCACGAGTTCGCCCTGGGCCAGCAGGGCGAAGCGGGCCAGGGTGTTGGTGTTCTCACCGCAGGCCAGGGCGCCGAGCGGGCCGACGGCGGTGCGGTGCACCCGCAGCGAGCTGCCGTCGCCGCCGGTCCAGGTCAGCTTCTCGGCCCAGGTCGGCACCAGCTTGCGGTGCACACCCAGCAGTTCGCCGTCCGCGCCGATGGTCAGCAGGGTGTTGTAGAGCACCCCGAGGCTGTGCGCGCCGCGCTCGTTGACGCCGACCACGAGCACCACACCGGCCCGGCGAGCGGCGTCGCGCAGGGTCTCCACCTCAGGGCCGGGGATGTCGATCGAGGCGCGGTAGAGGCGTTCGTACCAGGGCGAGCCCTGGACGGGGTTCATGGTCCAGTTCCAGTAGGGGTAGCCGGGGACGAACACCTCGGGCAGCACGACCAGTTCGGCGCCGTTGCCGGCCGCCTCCCGGATCAGGGCGACGGCCTTGTCGACGGTGGCGGCGGCGTCCAGGTAGACCGGGGCGGCCTGGACGGCGGCGGCGGTGAAGCGGGGCAGCTGGAGCATCGGTTCTCTCTCCTCCTAGGCCGGGAGCCAGCGCCGGTGGACGGGCGCCGCGGGCGCGCGCAGCAGTTCGAGGCGGGGCGGCACCCGGTCGGCGCGCGGGCCCGGGGGTTTGCGGCTGCCGGGCTGCCACGGGGCCGGCCAGCACACCCCGGGGCCGGTGTAGCCCTGTTCGGCGGCTGCGTGCAGGGTCCAGAGCGGGTCGTAGAGGTGGGCCCGGCCGACCGCGACCAGGTCGGCCCGCCCGGCCAGCAGGATCGAATTGACGTCGTCGTAGCTGGAGATGGCGCCGACCGCGATGGTCGGCACCCCGGTGGCGTTGCGGATCAGATCGGCGAACGGGGTCTGGTAGCTGCGGCCGTAGGGCGGCCGCTGGTCGGCCACGACCTCGCCGGTGGAGACGTCGACGGCGTCCGCACCGCCCGCGGCCAGCGCCCGGCAGATCGCGACCGCCTCGGCCTCGGTGGTGCCGCCCGGCGCCCAGTCGGCGGCCGAGATCCGCACCACCAGCGGCTTGCCGGCGGGCCAGGCGGCACGCACCGCGGCCAGCACCTCCAGCGGCAGGCGCAGCCGGTTGTCCAGCGGGCCGCCGTAGCGGTCGGTGCGCTGGTTGGTGAGCGGCGACAGGAAGCCGGAGAGCAGCTGGCCGTGGCCGAACTGCAGCTCCAGCGCGTCGAACCCGGCGCGCTCGGCGCGGGCCGCCGCCTGGGCGAAGTCCGCGGTGACGGCGGCGAGTTCCGCCCGGCTCGCCTCGTGCGGCACGGGGTGTCCCGGGCCCCAGGCGAGCGGGGAGGCCGCCAGGGTGGGCCAGCCGGACGCGCCCAGTGGCCGGCCGATCCCGTCCGGGCCGGGCGGCGCGGTGGCGCCGCGGCGCCCGGCGTGGGTGAGCTGGATGCCCAGCGGGGTGTCGCTGACCTCGCGGACGGCCCGCACGACGGCGCGCCAGGCCGCCTCCTGCTCGTCCGTCCACAGCCCCGGGCAGCCGGGGGTGGTCCGGCCCTGCGGACTGACGGCGGTCATCCCCGCGAAGACCAGGCCGGCGCCGCCGAGGGCGTGCGCCGCGAGCTGGGCCTGTTCGAAGGCGCCCGGGCAGGCACCGGTGGCCGTGAAGGTGGCCAGCGGCGGCACCACCACCCGGTTGCACAGCACGAGTTGGCCCAGCTTCAGCGGCTGGAACATCGGCGGCAGCACGCCCTGCGCGCCGCTCTCGCCGTCCAGCCCCTGCGCCCGGCTGACGGCGGCCACGAAGCCGGCGTCCCGTTCGCGCAGGTTCTCATAGGTGACCCGGCGGCTGCGGGTGAGCAGGTTGAAGGCGAACTGGTCGATCGGCTGGTCGGCGTAGCGGCCTATGCCCTCGAACCACTCCAGGCTCGCCTGGGCGGCCCGCTGGGTCGACTCCACCACCGGGCGGCGCTCGGCCTCGTAGGCCGCCAACGCCTCGGTCACGGTGGCGTGTTCGTGCAGGCCGGCGGCGAGCGCGAGGGCGTCCTCCATGGCCAGTTTGGTGCCCGAGCCGATCGAGAAGTGGGCGCTGTGCGCGGCATCCCCCAGCAGCACCACGTTCTCGTGCCGCCAGCAGGCGTTGCGCACGGTCTCGAAGCGGATCCACCGCGAGGCGTTGGGGATCAGCCGGTGGCCGTCCAGGTGCTCGGCCAGGAGCTCCTCGCAGCGCCGCACGCTCGCCAGATCGCTCTCGCCGCGGGCCGGCTCCGATTCGGCCAGGGCCGCGAACCCGGCGCGCTGCCAGGCCTGTTCGGCGATCTCCACGATGAAGGTGGAGCGCTGCGCACTGTACGGGTAGGCGTGCACCTGCAGGACGCCGAAGTCGTGCTGCGCCACGATGAAGGTGAAGGCCTCGAAGACCTTGTCGGTGGCGAGCCACATGTAGCGGCTGTGCCGCTCGTCCAACTGCGGGCCGAAGCTCGCGGCGAAGGCCTCGCGGGTGGCCGAGCGGATGCCGTCGGCGGCGACCACCAGGTCGTAGCCGGCCCGCAGTTGCTCGACCGGCGGGGCCGGGGTGCCGTAGCGCACGTCCACGCCCAGCTCGGCGCAGCGCTGTTGCAGGATCTCGCGCAGCCGGTTGCGGTCCAGCGCGGCGAAGCCGTGGCCGCCGGAGGTGCGCAGCTGCCCCCGGTGCCGGACGTCGATGTCGCTCCAGCGGGCGAACTCGGCGGACATCGCGGCGAAGACGGCCGGGTCGGCCTGGGCGATGCCGTCCAGGGTCTCGTCGGAGAAGACGACGCCGAAGCCGAGGGCCGCCTCGCGGGCGTTGCGCTCCCAGACGGTGATCTCCCACTCGGCGGAGAGCTGCTTGGCCAGGGCCGCGAAGTAGAGCCCGCCCGGCCCGCCTCCGATGACTGCTACCCGCACGACGACCTCCCGTGGTCCGGCGATTCCAAGGTATTGCGGTTATTCCACGACCGTCAAGAGCACGCGATACGCGCACCCGTGCCCACCGGGCGCAGCGGGCTCACCGGTAGGTCTCCGGCTCCTGGGCACCGGCCCCCGACAGGGCCCGCCGGGCCTCCTCGGGCCACGGCACGCTGCCCTTGGCGTGGGCCGCCGAGTGCACCACCGCCATCCGCCCGCCGGCGGCCAGGCCCTGCGGCCCGTGCACCTCGAAGGCGTAGTGCAGCGAGGAGTTGCCCACCTTCGCCACCTTGAACTCGACCCGGACGGTGTCGCCGAACCAGAGCCGCTCCCGGTAGTCCGCCTCGAAGTGGACCCGCGGGATGCTGCCGAACAGCGCGGCCAGGCCGAGCCGGCGCAGCAGCACCGCCTCCGCGGCCTCCACCCAGCGCTGGACGGCGGAGAAGTGGTAGTGGCCCGCCGCGTCGGTGTCCGACCACTCCACCCGGCGCTCGACCACCACACTCGCCGGCGTCGGCTCCGCGACCCCCTCCCCCGCCCCCGGCTCGGGCAGGCCGGCCCGGGCCCAGCGCCGCAGTTCGGCCCGGTGCACCTTGCCGCTGGAGTTGCGGGGCAGCGCGGCGACGAACTCCACCGCGCGCGGGTACTTGTAGGGCGCGATACTGCGCTTGACGAAGTCCTGCAGCTCCCGGGCCGTCTCGGGCCCGGCCGGGACGCCCTCGCGCAGCACCACGAAGGCCTTGACGATCATGCCGCGCCGCTCGTCGGGCGCCCCGGCCACCGCGCAGTCCGCGACCTGCGGATGCTCGATCAGGGCCTGCTCGACCTCGGGGCCGGCGATGTTGTAGCCGGCCGAGACGATCATGTCGTCGCTGCGCGCCTGGTACCAGAAGTAGCCGTCCTGGTCCCGGACATAGGTGTCACCGGTGATGTTCCAGCCGTCGCGCACGTAGTCGGCCTGCCGCTCGTCGTCCAGGTAGCGGCAGCCGGTCGGGCCCTTCACCGCCAGCAGCCCGGGCTGCCCGTCGGGCACCGGTGCGCCCGCCCGGTCCAGCACGGCGGCCCGGAACCCCGGCACCGGCCGACCGGTGGCGCCCGGGCGGATCTCGCCGTCGGCGGCCGAGATGAACACGTGCAGCATCTCGGTGGCGCCGATGCCGTCGATCAGCTTGATCCCGGTGGCCCGGTGGAACGCCTCCCAGAGCGCGGCGGGCAGGAACTCGCCGGCCGAGACGCAGCGGCGCACGCCCGCCAGCCGGTCGGTGAGCCCGGCCGACATGATCGCCCGGTAGGCGGTGGGGGCGGTGAAGAGCACGGTGGCGCCGTGCCGTGCCACCTGCTCGGCCAGTTGCTCGGCGCCGGGCTGTTCCAGCAGCAGTGCCGCGGCACCGGCCCGCAGCGGGAAGACCACCAGGCCGCCGAGGCCGAAGGTGAAGGCCAGCGGCGGCGTGCCGGCGAACAGGTCGTCCGGCGCGGGCCGCAGCACGTGGCGGGAGAAGGTGTCGGCATTGGCCAGCACGTCCCGGTGGAAGTGCAGGGTAGCCTTCGGCCGCCCGGTGGTGCCCGAGGTGAAGGCGATCAGCGCCACGTCGTCGGCCGCGGTGGGCACGGCGGTGAAGACCCCCTCCTTGGCCGCGCAGCGCGCCGCCAGGTCCTCCGGTCCGGCGCCGCCGTAACCGAGCGTCACCAGCCCCGGGGTGCGCGCGGCGGCCAGCTCCGGCAGGAAGCGGTGGTCGCAGAGCGCGACCACCGGCGCGCTGATCTCGTGCAGGGCGGAGAGCTCGTGCGCGCGCAGCAGCGGCACGGTGCTGACGGCCACCGCGCCGGCCTTCAGCACGCCCAGCCAACAGGCCACCAGCCAGGGGTTGTTGGGTCCGCGCAGCAGCACCCGGTTGCCGGGCACCACGCCGAGGTCCTCGGTCAGCACCTGGGCGACCTGGTCGGCGCGGCGGCGCAGGTCCCGGTAGCTCCACTCCTCGGTCGGCGTGATCAGGCAGCGCCGGTCCGCGCCGAACGCCTCGATGGTGTCGTCGAGCAGCGCCGCGGCGCAGTTCAGCCGCTCGGGGTAGGCCAACTCCGGCAGTTCGAAGAGCAGTTCCGGCCACTGCTCGGCCGGTGGCAGCCGGTCACGGCAGAACGTGTCCACATGGGCAGAGGGGGAGAGCTCCATCGGCGGCACCTCAATCGGCTCAGCGGGGAGTGAGGCCAGTATGCCGCGCCTGTGACGACAGTCAAGAGATCGGTATATCCGGGCTGGTCAGCCGCCACCCGTCCCCGCCCGGACGCGCCCGGACGCGAAAAGGGCCGTGGCGGGCGATGCTTGTCGCATCGCCCGCCACGGCCCTTTCGTCGACTGGTCAGGCCTCGGCGGCCACCGCGTCGAGGTGCGCGGAGAGCACCTTCATGACCTCGCCCGGCCGGCCGCTCAGGTAGAAGTGCCCGCCCTGGAAGACCTGGAGGTCGAACGCCGCCGAGGTGTGCTCCTGCCAGGCGCGCGCCTCGTCGATCGTGGTCTTGGGGTCGTTGTCACCGGTCAGGGCGGTGATCGGGCAGCGGAGCACCGAGCCGGGCTCGCTGCGGTAGGTCTCCACCGCCTTGTAGTCGCTGCGCAGCGCCGGCAGCACCATGCGCAGCAGCTCCTCGTCGGCGAAGACCTGCGGGTCGGTCCCGCTCAGCGAGCGCACCTCGGCCACCACGCCCTCGTCGTCGCGCTTGTGCACGTCCTCGTCCTCCCGGTAGCGGGAGGGGGCCCGGCGGCCCGAGGCGAACAGGTGCACCGGGCCCTCGCCGTCGCGCTCCAGGCGCCGGGCGGCCTCGAAGGCGATCAGTGCCCCCATGCTGTGGCCGAAGAAGGTCAACGGCCGGTCGGTCAGCGGGCGCAGCACCGGGAGCAGCGCGTCGGCCAGCCGGTGGATGTCCTCGATGCACGGCTCCGCGCGCCGGTCCTGGCGGCCGGGGTACTGCAGGGCGATGACATCGGCGCCGGGGCTCAGCGCGGCCGACACCGGGAAGAAGAAGCTCGCCGAGCCGCCCGCGTGCGGAAAGCAGACCAGTCGGCTGGGGGCCAGCGGAGCCGGGTGGAAGCGCCGGGCCCACAGGCCGGCGTCCGCGTCAGGTGCGGTCATGGTGAGTTCGTCCCCGTTCTCGAAAGCACTGCTCGATCGTGTGGCACTGCGTGAAGATCACTCATGGATCCTGTCTCCCGGCCGCCGCGCCCAAACCCCGTCGGGGCGCGGTGGCGGCCCGCCCGGCCGGGCGGGCCGCCACCGACCGGTCGGCGCCGTTACGCGGGCTTGCGCAGGGCGGCGAGCAGGTAGCCCATCTCGGGCAGCTGGGCGGCGGGCGAGCGGATGAGGTCCATCAGCTCGATGGCCTCCTCGCCGAAGCGGGCGACCATCTCGTCGTAGCGCCGGTCGGTGGACTCCACCATGCGGGTGGCCATCTTGGCGGTGTGCCGGCTGACGTCGCGGAACTCCTCCAGCTCGAAGCCGGCCTCCGCGACGAGCGCGCGGTACTCGGCCTCGGTCAGCATCGGGCTGGCCGACATCCGCTGCAGGCCGTCGCGGACCAGCTCCTGGTCCGCCTCGTCGAGCGGGCCGGTCTGCAGCAGGTCCGCCACGACGAGCCGGGCGCCGGGCTTGAGCACCCGGCTGATCTCGCGCAGCGCGGCCAGGCGGTCCATGTGGATGAGCGACTCGAAGGCCCAGGCGGCATCGTAGGACGCATCGGCGTAGGGCAGCGCCAGCGCGTCGCCGTGGTCGAAGGAGACCCGGTCGGCCAGCCCGCGCTCGCCGGCCCGCCGGTTGGCCTCCACCACCTGCGCCTCGTTGATGGAGATCCCGCGCACCCGCGCCCGGGCGGCGCCGGCCAGCCGGAAGGCCGGGGTGCCGATGCCGCAGCCGACGTCCAGGATCTCGGCGCCGTCCACCGGCGCCAGCAGCCCGATCATCTCGTCCGTCATCCGGTCCGCGGCGACCTTGTTGGAGCTGTCGTCGGCCTCGGACTCCCAGTAGCCGGCGTGGAAGCTCTCGTCCCACAGCTCGCAGAGCACCTGGGAGGCGATGTCGTAGAAGGCGGAGATGGAGTCGGTGCTGGGCAGCGGCTCGGCGGTGGTCATGGTCGCTCCTGTGGTGGTGGGCCGGTCGGTGGCCGGGGTCGGGCCTGCGGTTGCGGTCAGGTCGAGTCCGGCGTCGGCGGCGCGGTACTCGGCGGTGCGGTTGAAGTCCTTGAAGACCGACCAGTCCATGTAGGTCCGGTCCTTGACGATCAGACCGTCCGCGAAGGTCAGCACGCTCATCCAGTGCACCCGCAGCGGCGTCCCGTTGACGGGGTTGGTGCCGGTCATGACGCCTTCGACGAAGACCCGGTCGCCGACGGCGGCGGTGCTCAACACCTCGGAGTGCCGGTCGGGCATCGCCTCGCGCCCGGCCTTCTCCATCGCGTGGAAGGTGGCCGAGTCGGTGATGCGCAGCTCCTCGGGAGCGACCACCTCGGGGTCGACGGCGTAGCACTCGTCGATCATCCGGTCCGGATCGGTGTTGTAGAGCGCCGCCCAGGTGGCGACGGCGGCCAGGTTCGTTTCCTCGACAGTCATCCTTGCCTCTTGCTCCGTTCTGGTCGTACTCGTCGAACGTGCCGGTCGGTACCGGCCGTTCAGTGGCAGGTGGTCAGCGCAGGTCGTGCAGCCAGTCGTGCACCGCGGTCGCGGTGGTACTGGCGTGCTCCTCCAGCAGGGAGGAGTGGTTTCCGGTCACCTCCCGCACGCTGTGCGGCAGCGACCACGAGGGCCGCGCGCCGCCGCCGAGCAGGTCCGGCACGAACTCGGCCGCGCGGACGAAGAGCGTCGGGGTGCCGGCGGCCCGCGGCTGCCAGTCCTCGACGAGCTGCGCGTACCAGGCCATGGCGGTCAGCTGGTCGTCGTCGACGGGCAGTTCGGGGAACCGCTCCAGCAGCCGGTGGGTGGTGCCCGCCATCCGCAGGGCGAGGTCCTCGCCCGCGCCGGCCGGGGAGTCGAGCAGCACCAGCGCGCGCGGCGGTGTGCCCGTGGCCGCCAGCCGGACGGCCAGCTCATGGGCGAGCCAGCCGCCGGAGGAGTAGGCCACCAGGCTGACGGGCCGGTCGCCGAAGGCCCGGCGCACGGTGTCGGCGTGCTGGGCCGCGGCGGCCGACAGGTCGGCGGGCAGCGGCTCACCGGTACCGTACCCCGGGGTGGGCAGCACCCACACCTCCCGCTTGCCGCGCAGCGCCGCGGCGAGGCGGGCGAACTGCACGGGGCTCACCGGTGCCACCAACGACGGGACGCAGAGCAGCGGTTCGCCCTCGCCGCCGTCCGAGAGGCGCACCGGCAGCGCCTTGCCGGCGGCCTCGGCGGCCGCGAAGAGCGGGCGCAGCCCGGCGGCGATCCGCAGCAGGTCGCAGGCGCCGCGGTAGCCGCCCTGCGCGAACGCCCGACGGAACAGAGCGGTGACCGGCCCCTCGGGCGCCGGGGCGGGCGCCGACCCGTGCGCCGGGCTCCCGCCGGGCGCGGTGGAGCGCTGGTCGGCGGACCGCTGCTCGGTGAGGTATCCGGTCAGCGCCTCGGGAGTCGGATGGTCGAAGAGCACGGTGGCCGGCAGGTCGACACCGGTGGACCGGCGCAGCCTGGCCCGCAGTCCGGCCAGCGAGAGCGAGTCGAAGCCCAGCTCCAGGAAGGCCCGGCCGGTCTCGACCTCGGCGGCGTCCGGGTAGCCCAGTTCGGCGGCCACCTCGGCGCGGACCAGGCGGGCCAGGTCGGGCCCGGCACCGATCGGGTCGTCCTGCTCGTCCGGCTTGTCCGGCTCGTCCTGCTGGGCTGCTCTCGGGGCGGCGGGAGCCGACTGCTCCACCGGGACGGGTTCCAGCCAGTAGCGGGTGCGCTGGAAGGCGTAGGTCGGCAACTCGACCGGGCGGGCCGGGCCGAGGAGCGCGGCGACGTCGACCGGGTGCCCCGCGACGTGCAGCGCGGCGGCAGCGGCGACGGGCCCGGCCGCCCCGGAGACGACGGTTGCGGCCGCGTCCAGAGCGTCGGCGGCGAGCGCCGCCAGCACGCCGCCCGGGCCGATCTCGACGAAGGCGGCCGCCCCCGCCGCTCGGGCCGCCTGCAGCGCGTCGCCGAAGAGCACGGCCTCCCGCGCGTGCCGCACCCAGTACTCCGGCGTGCACAGCAGCTCCGGATCGGCCACCTCACCCGTCAGCCCCGACACCACCGTGCGCTGCGGCTCGCGGAGTTCGAGCGAGCAGAGCAGCTCCCGCAGCGGCTGCAGAGCAGGCTCGACCAGCACCGAGTGGAAGGCCCGGTCGACCTCCAGACGCCGCGACCGGGGGAACTGCGCAGCCACCGCGAGAACATCCTCCTCGGTGCCCGAAACCACCACGGAGGCAGAGCCGTTGACCGCCGCCACATCGGCACGACGCCCCACCAGCAACGGACGGACCTCCGCCACCGGCACCGGCAGCGCCACCATCACCCCCGACACCAACCCCTCCATCAACCGACCACGCTCCACCACCAACCGGCACGCATCCGCCAGCGAGAACACCCCCGCCACATAAGCCGCCACCACCTCACCCAGCGAATGCCCCAACACCACACCGGCCGACACACCCCAGGACTCCAGCAACCGGAACAACGCCACCTCGAACGTGAAGAGCGCCGGCTGCGCCACCTCCGTCCGCTCCAGCCCCTCCCCCGAGAACACGACCTCGCGCAGCGACCACGCCACCAGGCCGTCCACCACCGCGCACACCTCGTCGAACGCCGCCGCGAAGACCGGATACGCCGCGCACAGCTCCCGCGCCGCACCCACCCCCGACGACCCCTGCCCCGCGAACATCAGGGCCACCCCACCGCGACCGGCAGCCGTGCCGGTGACGACGGCCGGGTGGGGTTCGCCGGCGGCGACCGCCCGCAGCCCGGCGAGGGCGGTCGGCAGGTCGGCGGCCAGCACGGCCGCCCGGTGCTCGAAGGCGGACCGGCCGGTCGCCAGCGCGTGGGCGGTGTCGCCGAGCGGGGCGTCCACCGCTGCCAAGTGCTCGGCCAACCGGGCCGCCTGGGCCCGCAGCGCGGCCCGGCTGCGGCCCGAGACGACGAGCGGCACCGCGCGCTCCGGCGCCTGTGCCGAAGCCTCCGCCGTTGCCTGCTCCGGCAGTTGGGTGAGGATGACGTGCGCATTGGTGCCGCTCACGCCGAACGCGGAGACGCCGGCCCGGCGCGGACCGGTCCATACCTGACGCTCCGTCAGCAGCCGTACCGCGCCGGACTCCCAGTCGACCTGGGAGCTCGGCTGCTCCGCGTGCAGGGTGCGCGGCAGCACCCCGTGCCGCATCGCCAGCACCATCTTGATCACACCACCGACCCCGGCCGCCGCCTGGCTGTGCCCGATGTTCGACTTCAACGACCCCAGCCACAACGGCTCCTGGCGATCCTGACCATAGGTGGCCAGCAGCGCCTGCGCCTCGATCGGGTCACCCAGCCGCGTCCCCGTCCCGTGCGCCTCCACCACCGCGACATCCGCCGCCGACAGCCCCGCGCTCGCCAACGCCGCCCGGATCACCCGCTGCTGCGAAGGACCGTTCGGCGCCGTCAGACCGTTCGACGCACCATCGGAGTTCACCGCGCTGCCGGCCACCGCCGCGAGCACCCGGTGCCCGTTGCGCCGCGCGTCCGACAGCCGCTCCAGCAGCACCAGACCCGCGCCCTCCGCCCAGCCCGTCCCGTCCGCACCGTCCGCGAACGCCTTGCACCGCCCGTCCGGGGAGAGACCGCCCTGCCGGGAGAACTCCACGAACACCCCGGGGTTGGACATCACGGTGACACCGCCGGCGAGCGCCATCTCGCACTCGCCGGAGCGCAGGGCCTGCGCCGCCAGGTGGATCGCCACCAGCGACGAGGAGCACGCGGTGTCCACCGTCAGGGTCGGGCCTTCGAGGCCCAGGGTGTAGGCGACCCGCCCGGAGATGACGCTCGCGGCGTTGCCGGTCAGAAAGTAGCCCTCCAGCTCCTCGCGCGCCGGGCCGGCCAGCGCGCCGTAGGCCTGGTCGAAGGCGCCGACGAAGACACCGGTGCGGCTGCCGCGGACGGTCGCCGGATCGATGCCGGCGTGCTCGAAGGCCTCCCAGCCGATCTCCAGCAGCAGCCGCTGCTGCGGGTCCATCACCAGCGCCTCGCGCGGCGCGATCCCGAAGAACGCGGGGTCGAAGCCGCCCGCCTCGGCCAGGAAGCCGCCGCGGGCCACCGAGGAGGTGCCGGGCCTGCTCCGCTCGGCGTCGTAGAGGCGCGCCAGGTCCCAGCCGCGGTCGGCGGGGAAGTCGCCGACCGCGTCGCGGCCCTCGGCCACCAGCCGCCACAGGTCCTCCGGCGAGCCGACGCCGCCGGGGAACCGGCAGCTCATGGCGACGATCACCACCGGGTCGTCGCCCGCAACCGTGGCGGGTGCGGCGGCCACGGCCGGATCCGGGCCCGGTTCGGCCTCCTCCGCGAACAGCTCGGCGAGCAGGTACTCCGCGAGCCGGGCGGGGGTCGGGTGGTCGAAGACCAGCGTCGCGGGCAGCCGGGCCCCGGTGGCCGCGGCCAGCCGGTTGCGCAGCTCCACCGAGGTCAGCGAGTCGAAGCCGAGGTCGCGGAAGGCGCGGCCGTCCTCGATCGCGTCGGTGCCCTCGTGGCCGAGCACGGCCGCGCTGTGGGCGCGGACGATCCCGGTCAGCGCGGCGGCCCGCTCGGCCGGCGGGAGCGAGGCGAGCCCGGCGTCGGAGGCGAGTGCGGACACCGCCCGCCGGGCGGGGGCCCGCACCAGCGCCCGCAGCATCGCGGGCAGGCTGTCCAGGTGCTTGCGCAGCACCGCGGTGTCGACCGGGACCGGCACCAGCACGGGGTCGGGCGCGGCGGTCGCGAGGTCGAACAGCGCCAGGCCCCGTTCGGGCTGCAGCGGCGCCAGGCCGGTGCGGGTCAGGCGCTCCAGGTCCGCGGCGGCGAGGTGACCGCTGATGGCGCTGCGCCGGGAGTCGTCCGCCCACAGGCCCCAGTCGAGCGCCTGGGCGGGCAGGCCCTCGGCGCCGCGCCGGCGGGCCAGGCCGTCGAGCAGCCCGTTGGCGGCGGCGTAGTTGGCCTGGCCGGGGCTGCCCAGCACGCCGGCCACCGAGGAGTAGAGCACGAAGAGCGCCAGGTCGGCGCCCTGGGTCAGGTCGCTGAGCGCGAGGGCGGCGTCCGCCTTCGGGGCCAGCACGGCGTCCACCCGGCTCGGGGTGAGCGAGCCGAGCACGCCGTCGTCCGAGATGCCCGCGGTGTGCACCACGCCGGTGAGCGGGTGCTCGGCGGGGATGCCGGCCAGCAGTGCGGCCAGCGCCGTGCGGTCGGCCACGTCGCAGGCGGCGATCGTCACCCGGGCGCCGAGCGCGGTCAGTTCGGCGGCGAGCTCGGCGGCGCCCGGTGCCTCGGCGCCGCGCCGGCTGGTCAGCAGCAGCTGCCGGACGCCGTGGCCGGTGACCAGGTGCCGGGCGGCCAGGGCACCGAGCGAGCCGGTGCCGCCGGTGACCAGGACGGTGCCCGCCGGGTCGAGCGGGGCGGGCACGGTGAGCACCACCTTGCCGATGTGCCGGGCCTGGCTGACGTGGCGGAACGCCTCGGGGGCGCGGCGCAGGTCCCACGCGGTCAGCGGCAGGGGGGCCAGCGCGCCCTCGGCCAGCAGGGCGACGACCTCGGTGAGCATCTGCTGGATCCGGTCCGGGCCCGCCTCGACGAGGTCGAAGGCGCGGTAGGCGACGCCCGGGTGGGCGGCGGCCAGCTGCTCGGCCGTCCGGATGTCGGTCTTGCCCATCTCCACGAAGCGCCCGCCCGCGCCGAGCAGGCCGAGCGAGACGTCGACGAACTCGCCGGACAGCGCGTTGAGGACGACGTCCACGCCGTCGGCGAAGCGCTCGCCGAACTCCAGCGTCCGGGAGGAGGCGATGCGCTCCTCGGGGACGCCGAGCGCCCGGACCGCCGCCCACTTCGCGGGGCCCGCGGTGGCGTGCACGGTGGCGCCCAGGTGCCGGGCCAGGTGCACCGCGGCCATGCCGACCCCGCCGGCCGCCGCGTGCACCAGCACCGACTCACCGGGGCGCAGGCCCGCCAGGTCGACGAGCGCGTAGTACGCGGTCAGGTAGGCCATCGGCAGCGAGGCGGCGCGGGCGAAGGTCCAGCCGGCCGGGACCGGGGTGAGGAAGCGCCGGTCGACCACCGCGACGGTGGCGAAGGCGCCGGGCACCAGGCCCATCACCCGGTCGCCGGGGGCCAGGTCGTGGACGCCGGGGCCGACGTCGAGCACCACGCCCGCGCCCTCGTTGCCCGGCAGGCCCGCGTCGCCCGGGTACATGCCCAGCGCGTTGAGCACGTCGCGGAAGTTGAGCCCGGCGGCCCGCACCGCGAGCCGGACGCAGCCGGGCGGGGTCGGCCCGTCGAGCGCGGGGTCGGCGACCAGGCCGAGGCCCTCCAGGCTGCCCTGCTCCAGGATGCCCAGCCGCCAGGGCCCCTCGGCCGGGGGCACCAGCGCCGTGCCCGGGGCCGTCCTGACCAGCCGCGGCGTGGTCACCCGCCCTTCGCGCAGCGCCAGTTGGGGCTCGCCGGTGGCGATCGCGGCGGCCAGGCGGGCGGTGGAGGCGGCGCTGGCGTCGGTGTCGACCAGCTGGAAGCGGTCCGGGTTCTCCAGTTGCGCGGAGCGCACGAAGCCCCAGACGGCGGCCATCGCGGGATCGTGCAGGCGGTCCTGGGGACCGGTGTCGACCGCGCCCCGGGTGAGCAGCACCAGCCGGGAGTCCGCCCAGCGGTCCTCGGCCAGCCAGCAGGTGCTGAGCGCGAGCACGTCGTGCAGCAGCGGGTGGACCTCGCCGGACGCGGCGGTGAGCGGGACGACCACGGCCTGCGGGGCCGGGCCCGCGGGCAGCTGGGCCAGCGCCGACGCCCGTGCGGGTGCCAGCACGACGGGCTCCTGACCGCCGGTGTCCGGGGCGGTCTCGTACTCCGCCCAGGCGAGCCGGAAGAGCGCGTCGCGGCCGTGGTCGGGGGCGGCGGCGGGCGCGGCGGGCCGGAAGGCCAGCGAGTCGACGGTGGCCACCGGTTGGCCGGCCGGGTCGGCGACCAGCATCCGGACGGCCTCGCCGGCGGCGGGCGTCATCCGGACCCGGACCTCGCTCGCCCCGGTGGCGGCCACCGAGACACCGCTCCAGGAGAACGGCAGCCTGCCGCCGTCGCCGGGCAGGAACCCGCCGAGCAGCACGGCGTGCTGGGCCGCGTCGAGCAGCGCGGGGTGCAGGGCGAAGCCCCGGGGATCGCCGGTCAGCCGCACCTCGGCGTAGATCTCCTCGCCGAGCCGCCAGGCCGTGTGCAGGCCGCGGAAGGCCGGGCCGTATCCGAATCCCGCCTCGGCGAGCGCCTCGTAGAGCCCGTCGACCTCGACCGGTGTGGCGCCCGGCGGCGGCCAGGCCGCCAGGTCGGCGTCCGTGTGCGCGGGCGCCCGCTCGGCGAGCAGGCCGGTGGCGTGGCAGGTCCATTCGGCGTCGCTCTCCCCCGCCGGGCGGGAGTAGACGCGCAGCGCGCGCCGCCCGTCCGGGGCGGGCTCGTCGACGACGACTTGCAGCCGCGTGGTGCCGGTCAGCGCCAGCGGCGCGGCCAGCGTCAGCTCCTCGACCGCGGCGCAGCCCACCTCGTCGGCGGCGCGCACGGCCAGCTCCAGGAAGGCGGTGCCCGGCAGCAGGACGGTGCCGTTGACGACGTGGTCGGCCAGCCAGGGGTGGGTGTGCAGGGAGAGCGCTCCGGTGAGGACCACCCCGTCCGTCCCGGCGATCGGCAGCGCGGCGCCGAGCAGCGGGTGCGCGGCGGGGGCGAGCCCGGCGCCGGTCACGTCGCCGGCGGCCGAGGGCGTGGCCCAGAACCGGCGGTGCTGGAAGGCGTAGCGGGGCAGCGGGACGCGGCGGGCACCGGTGCCCGCGAAGACCGCCGGCCAGGCGATCTCGGCGCCCCGGACGTGGAGTTCGCCCACCGCCGCGAGCAGCGCCGCCACCGCGTCCCGCTCCCGGCGCTGCGCCGGGACGCCGCCGGTCAGGGCCGACAGCGACCCGTCCGGACCCACCTCCAGGAACACCTCGGCCCCCGCCGCTCGGGCCGCCTGCAGCGCGTCGCCGAAGAGCACGGCCTCCCGTGCGTGCCGCACCCAGTACTCCGGCGTGCACAGCAGCTCCGGATCGGCCACCTCACCCGTCAGCCCCGACACCACCGTGCGCTGCGGCACGCGGAGTTCGAGCGAGCAGAGCAGCTCCCGCAGCGGCTGCAGAGCAGGCTCGACCAGCACCGAGTGGAAGGCCCGGTCGACCTCCAGACGCCGCGACCGGGGGAACTGCGCAGCCACCGCGAGAACATCCTCCTCGGTGCCCGAAACCACCACGGAGGCAGAGCCGTTGACCGCCGCCACATCGGCACGACGCCCCACCAGCAACGGACGGACCTCCGCCACCGGCACCGGCAGCGCCACCATCACCCCCGGCACCAACCCCTCCATCAACCGACCACGCTCCACCACCAACCGGCACGCATCCGCCAGCGAGAACACCCCCGCCACATAGGCCGCCACCACCTCACCCAGCGAATGCCCCAACACCACACCGGCCGACACACCCCAGGACTCCAACAGCCGGAACAACGCCACCTCGAACGCGAAGAGCGCCGGCTGCGCCACCTCCGTCCGCTCCACGGCCCCGGCGAACACCGCCTCGCGCAACGACCAGTGCACGAAAGCGTCGACGCCGTCGCACACCTCGTCAAAGGCCGCCGCGAAGACCGGATACGCCGCGCACAACTCCCGCGCCGCACCCACCCCCGACGACCCCTGCCCCGCGAACACCACGCCCACCGAGACCCCGGCGCCGAGGCCGGTCAGCACGTGCGGCGAGGGTCGGTCCTCGGCCAGGGCGGTGAGGCGCTCGCGCAGCTGCCCGAGGTCCTCGGCGAGCACCACCGCGCGGTGGTCCAGCGCGGCCCGGGTGGCGAAGGAGGACCAGGCCAGGTCCCGCAGCTCGACCCCGCTGTCCGCGAACTCCCGCAGACGGCGGGCCTGTTCGGCGAGAGCCTCGGCACTGGTGGCGGACAGGGCGACCGGCAGCACGGCCGGCGCGGGGGCCGCGAGCACGGGCTCCTCGGCGGCCGGCGGGGCCTCGGCGAGCAGGAGGTGGGCGTTGGTACCGCTCATGCCGAAGGCGGAGACGCCGGCCCGGCGCGGACCGGTCCATTCCTGACGCTCCGTCAGCAGCCGCACCGCACCGGACTCCCAGTCCACCTGGGAGCTCGGCTGCTCGGCGTGCAGGGTGCGCGGCAGCACCCCGTGCCGCATCGCCAGCACCATCTTGATCACACCACCGACCCCGGCCGCCGCCTGGCTGTGCCCGATGTTCGACTTCAACGACCCCAGCCACAACGGCTCCTGGCGATCCTGACCATAGGTGGCCAGCAGCGCCTGCGCCTCGATCGGGTCACCCAGCCGCGTCCCCGTCCCGTGCGCCTCCACCACCGCGACATCGGCCGCCGACAGCCCCGCGCTCGCCAACGCCGCCCGGATCACCCGCTGCTGCGAAGGACCGTTCGGCGCCGTCAGACCGTTCGACGCACCATCGGAGTTCACCGCCGAACCCGCCACCACCGCGAGCACCCGGTGCCCGTTGCGCCGCGCGTCCGACAGCCGCTCCAGCAGCACCAGACCCGCGCCCTCCGCCCAGCCCGTCCCGTCCGCACCGTCCGCGAACGCCTTGCACCGCCCGTCCGGCGACAGGCCGCGCTGGCGGGAGAACTCGACGAAGGCGCCCGGCGTCGACATCACCGTGACGCCGCCGGCGAGCGCCATCTCGCACTCGCCGGAGCGCAGGGCCTGCGCCGCCAGGTGGATCGCCACCAGCGACGAGGAGCACGCGGTGTCCACCGTGACGGCGGGTCCTTCGAGCCCGAAGACGTAGGCCAGCCGCCCGGAGACCACGCTGCCCGCGTTGCCAGTGCCGACGTGTCCGCCGAGGTCCTCGGCCGAACCGGCCGCGAGGTTGACGTAGTCCTGGACGCTGATGCCGACATACGTCCCGGTCCGGCTGCCGCGCAGGTCGGCCGGTGTCACCCCGGCGTCCTCGAAGGCGCCCCAGGCCGTCTCCAGCAGCAGCCGCTGCTGCGGGTCCATGGCCAGTGCCTCGCGCGGCGAGATCCCGAACAGGGTCGGGTCGAAGAGCGCGGCACCGGTCAGGAAGCCGCCCTGGTCGGTGTAGCAGCGGCCGGGCACGCCGGGCTCGGGGTCGAAGAGCGCATCGAGGTCCCAGCCGCGGTCGCCGGGGAAGCCGCCGATCGCGTCGCCGCCCTCGGCCACCAGCCGCCACAGGGCCTCGGGCGAGTCGACGCCGCCGGGGTAGCGGCAGTCCATGCCGACGATGACCACCGGGTCCTCGGCCGCGGCGCGGACCGGGGTCGTGGCCGCGCCGCCCGCGGCCGCGGGGGCGGCGTCGGTGACGGCATCGGCCAGCAGGAACCGGGCCAGCGCCTGCGGGGTCGGCTGGTCGAAGGCCAGCGTCGCGGGCAGCGCGGTGCCGAGCAGCCCGGCCAGCCGGTTGCGCAGCTCGACCGCGAGGATCGAGTCGAGGCCCAGATCGCGGAAGTTCTTGCCGGGCCGCACCTGGGCCGCCGAGGCCAGGCCGAGCGCGCCGGCCGTCTGGGTCCGGACCAGGTCGAGCAGCGCCGCCTCACGCCGCTGGGCGGGCAGGGCGAGCAGCCGGGCACGCTCGCCCTGGACGACGATCGGCGCTGGCACGGGCGCCGCCGCGGCGGGCGGGCGCGGGCCGCGTTCGGCGGCGGGCTGCGCCTCGCGCAGCACCGGCCAGTAACGGGCGCGCTGGAACGGGTAGGTGGGCAGGTCGACCCGCCGGGCGCCGGTGCCCTCGAGGAGGGCCGCCCAGTCGACCGGGCTGCCGGTGACCTCAAGGCGCGCGAGGGCGGCGAGCGCCGACTCCACGCCGGAGCCCACCGAGCGCTGGAGCGGGACGAAGACCGCCTCGGCGCAGTCCGCGCCCGCCCCCGAGCCCGCCAGCGAGCTGAGCACGCCGTCGGGACCGAGTTCGAGGAAGCCGCGCACGCCGTCGGCCAGCAGGGCGGCCACGCCGTCGCCGAACCGCACGGCCTCGCGCAGGTGGCGGACCCAGTAGTCGGCCGTCACGGGCGCCGCGAAGCCGCCGGTGACGTTGGAGACGATCGGGATCCGCGGCGGCGAATACCGCACGGTCGCGGCCACCTCGGCGAACGCGGCGAGCACCGGTTCGACCCGCGGCGAGTGGAACGCGCGGTCCACCCGCAGCCGCCGGGCCCGCACGCCCGCCGCCGCGGCCCGCTCCGCCACCAGGGCCACGGCCTCGGCGTCGCCGGCGACCACCGTCGCAGCGGGGCCGTTGACCGCGGCGACCTCGACCCCCGCGGTGAGCCAGGCCCGCACCTGCTGCTCACCGGCCGCCAGCGCCAGCATCGCGCCGCCCTCGGCCAGCGACTGCAGCAGCCGTCCGCGGGCGCCAACCAGCCGGCAGGCGTCGGGAAGCGACAGCACGCCGGCGACGTGGGCGGCGGCCAGCTCGCCGACCGAGTGGCCGAGCAGTGCGTCGGGCACCACACCCCAGCTCTCCAGCAGCCGGAAGAGCGCCACCTCCAGGGCGAACAGGGCGGGTTGGGTGAACTCGGTGCGGTCGAGCAGCGCCGCGTCGGTGCCGAGGAGCACCTCGTGCAGCGGCAGTCGCAGGTGGTCGGCGAACCCGGCGCAGACCTCGTCGAAGGCGGCGGCGAAGACCGGGAACGCGGCGTGCAGGTCACGGCCCATGCCCAGGCGCTGGGTGCCCTGCCCGGCGAACAGGAAGGCCAGCCGGCCCTCGCGCGCGGTGCCGGTGGTCAGGGCCGGCGCGGCCTCGCCGCCCGCGAGCCGCCGCAGCGCGGTGAGCGCCTCGGCGCCGTCCGCGGCGAGCAGCACCGCCCGCTGGTCCAGCCGGGCCCGGGTGGTGGCGAGCGAGAACGCCGCGTCCAGCGGGTCGGTCCCGGACTCGATGGCCTCGGCGAGCCGGTCGGCCTGCGCGGCCAGGGCCGGCCGGTCGGCCGCCGACAGCACCAGCGGCAGGAGCGGCGGCGCGGTGCGGGCGAGCGGCGCGGCCGGCGCGGACGGGGCGGCCGGCGCGGACGGGGCGGCGGTCGGGGTCTCGGGGGCCTGTTCGAGGACGACGTGGGCGTTGGTGCCGCTCATGCCGAAGGAGGAGACGCCGGCCCGCCGCGGCGCGCCGGTGGCCGGCCACGCGGTGGGCTCGGTGACCAGGCCGGCGCTGCCCGCCGACCAGTCGACGTGCGGGGTGGGCCGCTCGGCGTGCAGGGTCGGCGGGACCAGCCCCGCCCGCAGCGCCAGCACGGTCTTGATCACCCCGGCGGCGCCGGCGGCGCCCAGGGTGTGGCCGATGTTGGACTTCACCGAGCCGATCAGCAGCGGGTGTTCGCGATCCTGCCCGTAGGCGGCCAGCAGCGCCTGGGCCTCGATCGGGTCGCCCAGCGGCGTGCCGGTGCCGTGCGCCTCCACCACGTCCACCGCCGCCGCGGGCAGCCGGGCGTCGGCGAGCGCGTCGCGGATCACCCGCTGCTGGGCCGGGCCGTTGGGCGCGGTCAGGCCGTGCGAGGCGCCGTCGGAGTTGACCGCGGAGCCGCGCACCACCGCCAGCACCTGGTGGCCGTGCCGCTCGGCGTCGCTCAGGCGCTCCAGCAGCAGCAGGCCGACGCCCTCGGCGGGGCCGAACCCGTCGGCCTCGGCGGCGAACGCCTTGCACCGCCCGTCGGCGGCAAGCCCGCGCTGCCGGGAGAACTCGACGAAGGTGCCGGGCGTCGACATCACCGTGACGCCGCCGGCCAGTGCCAGCGCGGACTCGCCGGAGCGCAGCGAGGCGACGGCCAGGTGGAGCGCGACCAGCGAGGAGGAGCAGGCGGTGTCGATGGTGATCGCCGGGCCCTGCAGGCCGAAGGCGTAGGCGAGCCGGCCCGAGGCCACGCTGCCCGCGGTGCCGGTGCCCAGGTGCCCCTCGACGGTGTCCTCGGAGGCGAGCAGCAGCGGGACGTAGTCCTGCCCGGTGGTGCCGACGAAGACGCCGGTGCGGGAGCCGCGGACGGCGGTGGGCGGCAGGCCGGCGCGCTCGAACAGCTCCCAGGAGGTCTCCAGCAGCAGGCGCTGCTGGGGGTCCATCGCCAGGGCCTCGCGGGGGCTGATCCCGAAGAACTGCGGGTCGAACTCGGTGGCGCCGGTGAGGAATCCGCCCTCGCGGGCGTAGGAGCGGCCGAGCGCGTCCGGGTCCGGGTCGTAGAGTCCGGCGGTGTCCCAGCCGCGGTCGGTGGGCAGGGCGGTGATGGCGTCGGTGCCGGAGAGCACGAGCTGCCACAGGTCCTCGGGCGAGGCCACCTCGCCGGGGAACCGGCAGGCCATCGCGACGATCGCGATCGGCTCCTGCGGCGCGCGGTCCGCGGCCGGGGCGGGGGCGGCCTGCGCGGGGGCGGCCTGGACGGGGTCGGGGCCGGTCAGCAGGGCGAGCAGCTGGTCGGCGACCGCCCGCGGGGTCGGGTGGTCGAAGACCAGGGTGGCGGGCAGCTCCAGGCCGGTGGCCGAGCGCAGCGCGCCGCGCAGTTCGAGGGCGGTCAGCGAGTCCAGGCCCAGCTCGCCGAAGGGCCGGTCGGGGCCGATCGCGGCGGGGTCGGCGTGGCCCAGGGCGGTCGCGGTGCGTGCCCGGACCAGGTCCAGCGCCGCGCGCGAGCGCTCGGCCTGCGGCAGGGCGGCCAGGTGGGTGCGAGCCGACCCGGCGCCCGGCAGCGCCGGGGCGGCGGCAGCGGCCGGGCCGGTGCGCCCGAGCAGGGTGTCGAACAGCGGCCGGGGCCTGCCGTCCTGGTGGGCGGCCGTGAAGGCCGGCCAGTCGGTGTCGGTGATCACGGCGTGCGGCCGGTCCTCGCCCAGCACCTGGGCGAGTTCGGCCAGCGCCCGCCGCGGGTCCATCGGGTGCACGCCGTGGCGGCGCAGCCGCTCGCCGATCGCGCCCTCGGCCATGCCGCCGCCGTCCCAGGGGCCCCAGGCGATCGAGGTGGCGGGCCGGCCGAGGGCGCGCAGCCGGTGCGCGAAGGCGTCCAGGAACGCGTTGCCGGGCGCGTAGTTGCCGTGCCCGGCGCCGCCGAGCAGGCCGGAGGTGGAGGAGAAGAGCACGAAGGCGTCGAGTTCGCCGGTGAGTTCGTGCAGGATCCGGGCGCCGAGCGCCTTGGTCGCGAGCACGGCCTGGGCGCGCTCGGCGGTGAGGTCGCCGAGCAGTCCGTCGTCGAGCAGCGCGGCGGTGTGGAAGACCGCGGTCACCGGCTCGTCGAGCCCGGCCAGCAGCGCGCGGACGGCCTCGCGGTCCGTCACGTCGCAGCCGGCCAGCGTCACCTCGGCACCCGACTCCCGCAGCTCGCGCAGGAGTTCGGCCGCGCCCGGTGCGCTCTCGCCGCTGCGGCTGGTGAGCAGCAGCCGGCGGGCGCCCTGCGCGGCCAGCCAGCGGGACACCCGCGCGCCGAGCGCGCCGGTCGCGCCGGTGACCAGCACGGTGCCACGCGGTGCCCAGGGCCGAGCCGGCCGCTCGGCCGCCCGGACCAGTCGGCGCGCGTACAGCACGCCGCCGCGGACGGCGAGTTGGTCCTCCCCGGCGCTCCCGCCGAGAGCCCGGGCCAGGGCAGCCGGCTCGAAGTCCTCGCCGACGTCCACCAGGCCGCCCCAGCGCTCGGGGTGCTCGATGCCGACCACCTGGCCGAGCCCCCAGACGAGGGCCTGCGCGGCGCCGGTGACCTGGTCGGCCGCGGTCACCGCGACGGCGTCGCGGGTGAGGCACCACAGCGGGGCGCCGGCGCGCTGGGCGAGGGCGAGCGTGCCGGCGTAGCCGCGGGGCACCGCCGGGTGTTCGGGGTGCGGGCGTTCGTCCAGGGCCAGCAGCGAGAGCACGCCGCTGACGCCCTCGACGTCCGGTGCGGCGTCCTGGGTGAGGACGGCTTCGGCGCCCGCCCCGGTGAGTGCGGCGAGCACCCGTTCGGTCAGCGGGTCGCCGGCCGTCGGCGCCACCACCAGCCAGCGGCCGGAGAGTTCGGCATCAGCGCCGTCGCCCGCCACCGGCTGCCAGTCGATCTCGTGCCGCCAGCCGCGCGGCGCCGCCGGGGCCGGGGTCGGCCAGAACCGCTCGCCCTGGAAGGGATAGGTGGGCAGGTCGACCCGCGGACCGGCGACCCCCGCGTGCACGGCGGCCCAGTCGACGGGGACGTGTTCGGTGTGCAGCCGGCCCACGGCGGCGAGCAGCGAGCGCCGCTCGCCGGTCCGCTCCCGCAGCACGGGCACCGTCACGGCCTGCGGCAGGCAGCGGCCGGCCAGGGCGGCCAGCGTGCCGCCCGGTCCCACCTCGGCGAAGGTGGTGACCCCCAGCTCGCCGAGCCGCGTGATCCCGGCGGCGAACCGGACGGTGCCCACCGTCTGGCCCACCCAGTACTCCGGGTCGGTCAGGTCGCCGCCGGGGCCGGTGGGCACGATCGGCAGGAGCGGCGCGCCGAAGCGCAGCCCGTGCACCAGCTCGCGCAGCCGCTCGGCCGCCGGACGCACCAGGGGCGAGTGGAAGGCGTGCGAGACCGGGAGGCGGCTGGTGCGCCGACCGAGGGCGGCGAAGCGCGCGGCCAGCGCGAGCACGGCCTCCTGCTCCCCCGAGAGCACCACGGAGGTGGGGCCGTTGACGGCGGCGAGGCCCACGTGCTCGTCCAGCAGCGGTGCGACCTCGTCCTCGGCGGCCTCGACCGCCACCATCGCTCCCCCGGCGGGCAGTTGCTGGAGCAGCGCGCCGCGGGCCACCGCCAGGCCGGTGGCGTCGGGCAGGTCCAGCACACCGGCGGCGTGCGCGGCGGCCAGCTCGCCGATGGAGTGACCGAGCAGGAAGTCGGGCCGCACGCCCCAGCTCTCCAGCAGCCGGAACAGCGCCACCTCCAGGGCGAACAGCACCGGCTGGGTGAACTCGGTGCGGGCCAGCAGGACGGCATCACCCTCGAAGGCCAGCTCCCTGAGCGAGCGGCCCAGGCGCGGGTCTGCCTGCGCGCAGACCTCGTCGAAGGCCTGCGCGAAGACCGGGTGGGCGGCGTACAGCTCGTGCCCCGCGCCGGGGCGCTGCGAGCCCTGGCCGCTGAACAGCAACGCGGTGCGCCCGCGGGCGGCCGACGTCCCGCGCAGCAGCGCGGGGTGCGCCTCGCCGGTGTGCAACGCACCCAGCGCCGAGCGCAGTTCGTCCCGGTCGGCGGCGACGACGGCGGCCCGCTCGCGCAACTGCGCGCGGGTCAGCGCGAGATCACGAGCGAGCGGGGCCAACGGCACCTGGTGCCCGGCCAGTTCGGCCAGCGTGGCGGCCCGGGCCGCCAGCGCGGCCGGGTCGGCGGCCGAGACCGGGAACAGCTGCGGGACCGCCTCGGGCGCCTCGGGCGCGGCTTCGACCGGCTCGGCCTCTGGTGCCTGCTCCAGGATGACGTGGGCGTTCGTCCCGCTGACGCCGAACGCCGACACGCCCGCGCGGCGCGGGCGCCCGGTCTCGGGCCAGGCGACCGGCTCGCTGAGCACCCGCACCCCGGACCAGCTCACCCGCGGGCTCGGCCGCTCGGCGTGCAGGGTCTGCGGCAGCAGGCCGTGGCGCAGCGCCTGCACCACCTTGACGATGCCGGCCACCCCCGCGGCGGCCTGGGTGTGCCCGATGTTGGACTTCACCGAGCCCAGCCACAGCGGCTCCTGGCGGTCGGGGCCGTAGACCGCCTCCAGCGCCTCGGCCTCGATCGGGTCGCCCAGCGCGGTGCCGGTGCCGTGCGCCTCCACGGCGTCCACCTCGGCGGGCGCCAGCCCGGCCGCCGCCAGCGCCGCCCGGATGACGCGCTCCTGGGCGGGGCCGTTGGGCGCCGTCAGGCCGTTGGACGCGCCGTCGGAGTTGACCGCCGAGCCGCGCACCACCGCCAGCACCGGGTGCCCGTGGCGCTGCGCATCGCTCAGCCGCTCCACCAGCAGCACCGCCGCGCCCTCGCCCCAGCCGGTGCCGTCGGCCTCGGCGGAAAACGCCTTGCACCGCCCGTCGGCGGCCAGCCCGCGCTGCCGGGAGAACTCCAGGAAGGCCCCCGGGGTCGCCATCACGGTCGCGCCGCCGACCAGGGCGAGCGTGCACTCGCCCGAGCGCAGCGAGCCGACGGCCAGGTGCAGCGCGACCAGCGAGGCCGAGCAGGCGGTGTCCACGGTCAGCGAGGGGCCCTGGAGCCCGAGCAGGTAGGAGATCCGCCCGGAGGCGATGCTCGCCGCGTTGCCGGTGCCCAGGTGGCCCTCGAACTGCTC
This sequence comes from Kitasatospora sp. NBC_01250, assembly GCF_036226465.1. Lineage (NCBI taxonomy): Bacteria > Bacillati > Actinomycetota > Actinomycetes > Kitasatosporales > Streptomycetaceae > Kitasatospora > Kitasatospora sp. NBC_01250. The sequence continues at coordinate 1,690,174 of NZ_CP108476.1, forward strand.
GGCGGAGCGCACCAGCGCCGCGGGGTAGTCCTGGCCGTTGGTGCCGACGAACACCCCGGTGCGGCTGCCGCGCAGGCCGCTCGGGTCGATGCCGGCCCGCTCGACGGCCTCCCAGGCCGTCTCCAGCAGCAGCCGCTGCTGCGGGTCCATGGCCAGCGCCTCGCGCGGCGAGATGCCGAAGAACGCGGCGTCGAACTCGGTGGCGCCGGTGAGGAAGCCGCCCCGGGTGGTGTAGACGTGGCCGGTGCGCTCGGGGTCGGCGTCGTACAGGTCCGGGTCCCAGCCGCGGTCGGCCGGGAACGGCGTCAGCGCGTCGGTGCCGGTGGCCGCCAGCTGCCACAGGTCCTCGGGGGAACGGACCCCGCCGGGGAACCGGCAGCCCATGCCGACGATGGCGATGGGTTCGCTGTCGCGGGCGTCGAGTTCGGCCAGCCGCCGCTTGGCGCGGCGCAGGTCGTTGGTGGCCCGCTTGAGGTAGTCGCGCAGCTTGTCGTCGGTGGGGCCGGTGCTGCTGCCGGTGCCGGTGCTGGTGCTCATCAGTTCTCGAATTCCTCGTCCAGGAGCTCGAAGAGCTCGTCGTCGCTTGCCTCGGACAGGTCGAGGTCTTCGTCGTCGGGGCCCGCCGGGGCCTGTGCTGCGCCCGGCTCGGCCGGGAAGAGCAGGGCGCCCAGGTGTGCGGCCAGGTCGTTCGGTGTCGGGTGGTTGAAGACCAGCGCGGCGGAGAGCGCCAGGCCGGTCTCGGCGGCCAGCCGGTTGCGCAGGTCGACCGCGCCCAGCGAGTCGAACCCGAGGTCCCGGAAGGGGCGTTCGGCATCGACGGCCTCCGGCCCGGGGTGCCCGAGGACGGCGGCGGCGTGGCTGCGCACCGCGTCGAGCAGCACCCGCGGCCGGTCCGCCACCGGCAGTCGGCCGTAGTCGGTGCGGACCGGACCGCTCTCGGTGGACCCGGGCTCGCCGAGGGACTCGGCGAGCAGGCTGATCCGCCGCTCGCCCGCGTAGCGCGGCCAGTCGACGTCGGCGGCGACCAGGGCCGCCGCGCTGCCGGACAGCGCCCGGTGCAGCAGAGCGAGCGCGGGCCCGGCCGCCATCGGGTGGACGCCGCCGCGCCGCATCCGCTCCAGCGCGGCGGGCTCGGCCGCCATGCCGTCGCCGGCCCACGGGCCCCAGGCGATCGCGGTCGCCGGCTGCCCCGCGGCCCGGCGGGCCCGGGCCAGCGCGTCGAGCGCGGCGTTGGCGGCGGCGTAGTTGCCCTGCCCCGCGCTGCCGAGCGTGCCGGCCATCGAGGAGAAGAGCACGAACGCGTCGAGCTCTCCCGCCAGTTCGTGCAGGTGCACGGCGGCCTCCGCCTTGGGCCGCCAGACCTCGGCGAACCGTTCGGCGGTCAGCGCCCCGAGCACGCCGTCGTCGAGCGCGCCCGCCGCGTGGAAGACGGCGGACGGCGGGTAGGCGGCGATCAGCCCGGCCACCGCCGCCCGGTCCGTCAGGTCGCAGGCGACGACGTCGACCTCGGCGCCGAGCCCGGTCAGCTCGGCGACCAGCTCGGCGGCGCCCGGGGCGGCGGGGCCGCGGCGTCCGGTCAGCACCAGGTGCCGGGCGCCGCAGCGGACCAGCCAGCGCGCCACCTGGGCGCCGAGCGCCCCGGTGCCGCCGGTGACCAGCGCGGTGCCGCTGGGGCGCCAGGTGGCTGCGGCCGGCAGCTTGACCGGCCGCAGCCGGGCGGCCAGCAGCTGCCCGTCACGCACCGTCAGCTGGTCCTCGCCGCCGGCCGCGAGCGCCGTGGCGAGCAGCTGGAAGTCGTCCGAGGAGGCGGTGCGCGCCAGGTCGGCCAGGCCGCCCCAGCGGTGCGGCGCCTCGGCGGCGACGGTGCGGCCCAGCGCGGTCAGCGCGGCCTGCCCCGGGTCCTGGTCGGCGCCGAAGGTGGCCAGCCAGAGCGGCGCGGCCACCCCCTGCTCGTCCAGGTCGCGCAGCAGGCCGGCGGTGCGGGCCAGCAGCTCGGGCCCGTCGTGGCCGAGCGCGAGCAGCGAGAGCACGCCGGTGGTGGTGCCGCTCGCGGTGTGCTGGACGCGGGCGCCGGCCCGGGTGAGCCCGGCCACGCAGGCGCGGACCGTCTCACGCTCCCGGTCGCCCACCACCAGCCAGTCGCCGGCCAGTGGGTTGCCGTTGCCCTCCGGCGCTCCGGCCGGCAGGGCGGTCCACGCCACGCGGTGCGTCCACCTGTCGACGTCCGGTGTGGTGTTCGCGGCGACATCGGCGGCGGTGTTCGCGGCGGGGTTCGCGGCGGCGAGCCAGAACCGGCGGTGCTGGAAGGCGGTGGTCGGCACCGGCGTCGTCCGGCCGCCGAGCACCTCGTACAGCGCCCGCCAGTCGAGCGGCACGCCCGCGACGTGCAGCTCGGCGAGCGCCTCGACCAGCGCCTGCAGGCCGTCCCGGCCCGCGCGCTGGGCGGCCACCGCCGTCAGCGACTCCCGGCCGCGGACGGCGGGGGTGAGCGCGGCGTCCGGGCCCAGCTCGACCACGGTGCCCACGCCCGCCTCGCCCAGGCTGCCGACCACGTCGGCGAAGCGGACGGTCTCGCGCAGGTGCCGCACCCAGTACTCCGGCGAGCGCAGCTGCGCGGCGGTGGCCAAACGCCCCGTCAGGTCGGAGACCACCGGCAGCGAGGGCTCGGCGAAGGCCAGGCCGCGCAGCACCTGCGCGAAGTCGGCGAGCATGCCGTCCATCAGCGGCGAGTGGAAGGCGTGACCGACCCGCAGCCGGGTGACCCGGCGCCCGCGCTCGCGCCAGTGCGCCATCACCGCCTCGACCTCGGCGACCGTCCCGGAGACCACCACCGAGCCGGGCGCGTTGACCGCGGCCAGTGCGATGCCGCTCACCTCGTGCTCGTCCGCCTCGATCGCGGCCATCGCGCCGGGCGGCATGGCCTGCATCAGCCGGCCGCGGGCGGCCACCAGCCGGCAGGCGTCCGGCAGCGACCAGAGCCCGGCCACGTACGCGGCGGTGATCCCGCCGATCGAGTGCCCGGCCACGGACCGGGGCCGCAGGCCGAAGGACCGGACGAGCCGGTAGAGCGCCACCTCGACGGCGAAGAGCGCGGGCTGGGCGTACTCGGTGCGCTCCAGCGGCTCGGTGTCCCGGCCGAGCACGACCTCGCGCAGCGGCAGCGGCAGCTCCAGGTCGAAGTGCGCGCAGACCTCGTCGAAGGCGTCGGCGAAGACCGGGAACGCCGCGTACAGCTCGCGGCCCATCCCCGGGTGCTGGGCGCCCTGGCCGCTGAACACCACGGCCGGCGACCCCGATCGCACCGGCGCCGCGAGGGGGGCGTCGTCGGCGAGCGCGGCCAGCCGGGCGATCGCCCGCTCGCGGTCGTCCGCCACGATCACGGCCCGCCGCTCCAGCCGGGGCCGGCCCGCGGCCAGCGAGCGGCCGACGTCGTGCAGCGTGTCGTCGGGGTACGCCCGCAGGTGGTCGAGCAGGCGGGCCGCCTGGGCCCGCAGCCCCGCCGCCGTGCGCCCGGAGAGCAGCAGCGGCGCCGGGCCCGTGGCGGGCGCGGGCGGCGTGGCGCTCGGCGCGGCGGGCGGCGCCTGCTCCAGCACGACATGGGCGTTGGTGCCGCTGATCCCGAAGGCCGACACCGCCGCGCGCCGCGGCCGGCCGGTCTCGGGCCAGGCCCGCTGCTCGGCGAGCAGCCGGACCGCGCCGCCGGACCAGTCCACGTGGGAGGAGGGGGTGGCGGCGTGCAGCGTCCGCGGCAGCACGCCCGCGCGCAGCGCCAGCACCGTCTTGATCAGCCCGGCCGCGCCGGCCGCCGCCTGGGTGTGGCCGATGTTGGACTTCACCGAGCCCAGCCAGAGCGGCTCCTGGCGGTCCTGCCCGTAGGTGGCGAGCAGCGCCTGGGCCTCGATCGGGTCGCCCAGCGCGGTGCCGGTGCCGTGCGCCTCCACGGCGTCCACCTCGGCGGGCGCCAGCCCGGCCGCCGCCAGCGCGCTGCGGATCACCCGCTGCTGGGCCGGGCCGTTGGGCGCCGTCAGGCCGTTGGACGCGCCGTCGGAGTTGACCGCCGAGCCGCGCACCACCGCGAGCACCGGGTGCCCGTGGCGCTGCGCATCGCTCAGCCGCTCCACCAGCAGCACCGCGGCGCCCTCGCCCCAGCCGGTGCCGTCCGCTCCGTCGGCGAACGCCTTGCACCGCCCGTCGGCGGCCAGCCCGCGCTGCCGGGAGAACTCCACGAAGGTGGCCGGGCTCGCCATCACGGTCGCACCGCCCGCCAGCGCGAGGCTGCACTCGCCCGCGCGCAGCGACTGCACGGCCAGGTGCAGCGCGACCAGCGAGGAGGAGCAGGCGGTGTCCACGGTGATCGCGGGCCCGGTCAGGCCGAGCGCGTAGGCGAGGCGGCCCGAGGCGACGCTGGTGGTGGTGCCGGTCAGCAGGTAGCCCTCGGCGCCGTCGGGCGCCGCGCCCAGCCCGTAGCCCTGGTAGGAGAGGCCGACGAAGACCCCGGTCGCGGTGTCCCGCACGGCCTGCGGGTCGATCCCGGCGCTCTCGAAGCCCTCCCAGGCCGTCTCCAGCAGCAGCCGCTGCTGCGGGTCCATCGCGGCTGCCTCGCGGGGGCCGATGCCGAAGAAGTCGGCGTCGAAGTCGCCCGCCGCGTCCAGGAATCCGCCCTCGCGGACGTAGCTGGTGCCCGGGTGGTCCGGGTCGGGGTGGTAGAGGTGCTCCACGTCCCAGCCGCGGTCGGTGGGGAACCCGGTGATCGCGTCCCGGCCCTCCACCAGCAGCTGCCACAGCCCCTGCGGGTCGCGCACGCCGCCGGGGAACCGGCAGCCCATGCCGACGATCGCGATCGGCTCCTCGGTGCGCGCCGCACCGGCCGGTGCGGTCGGCCCGGCCGGCTCGGTGGCGCGGCCGGCCAGCAGGGTGACCAGGTGGTCGATCAGGGCGGCGGGGCTGGGGTGGTCGAAGACCAGCGTCGCGGGCAGCCGCAGCGCGGTGGACTCGGTCAGCCGGTTGCGCAGGTCGAGCGCGGTCAGCGAGTCGAAGCCCAGCTCGGTGAAGGCCCGTTCGGGCGCCACCCGGGCCGGGTCGGCGTGGCCCAGCACGGCGGCGGTGGCGGCCAGCACCCGTTCGGTCAGCGCCGGGCGCAGCTCGGCGGGCGGCAGCGCGGCCAGTCCGACGGCGCCCGGCGCGGCCGCGGACTGCCCGGGGTCGGGCTGTGCCGTCGCGGCGTCCGCCTCGGGCAGCGCGGCCAGCAGCGGGCGCGGCCGGGCGGCGGTGAAGGCGGGGGTGAAGCGCGCCCAGTCGACGTCGGCGAGCACCAGGCCCGAGTCGTCGTCCGCGAGCGCCCGGACCAGGGCGTCGAGCGCAGCGGCGGGCGCCAGCTCGGTCAGGCCGCGGCGGCGCAGGTGCTCGCCGACGGCGCCGGCGGCCATGCCGTCACCGGCCCACGGCCCCCAGGCGAGCGCGGTGGCCTTCAGCCCCCGGGCCCGGCGGCGTTCGGCCAGCGCCAGCAGGTAGGCGTTGGCGGCGGCGTACCCGCCCTGGTCGCCCGCGCCCCAGACGCCGGAGACCGAGGAGTAGAGCACGAACGCCTCGGCCTCCGCGCCCAGCAGGTCGTCCAGGTGGGCGGCGCCGGTGACCTTGGCGGCCAGCACCTCGGCGAACTCCTCGAGGCCGGTGCGGGCCAGCGGCGTGGCCTGCCCGATTCCGGCGGCGTGCACCACCGCCGTGATCCGGTGGCCGGTGACCAGCTCGGCGAGCGCCGCGCGGTCGGTGACGTCGCAGGCCGCGATGGTCACCCGGGTGCCCAGCTCGGCCTGCAGCGCGGCGGTGCCCGCGGCCCGCGGGCCGCGGCGGCCGGCCAGCACCACGTGCGCGGCGCCGGCGGCCAGCAGCCGGCGCGCGGTCTGCGCGCCGAGCCCGCCGGTGCCGCCGGTGACCAGCACGGTGCCGCCCGGGGTCCACCCGCCGCGGCGCTCGGTGCGCTCCAGCGGTGCGCGGACCAGGCGCGGGACGAAGACGCCGGAGGCGCGCAGCGCCACCTGGTCCTCGCCGCCGGTGGCCCGCAGCACCCGGCGCAGCCGCTCCACCGCACGCGGGTCGGCGGTGGCCGGAAGGTCGATCAGACCGCCCCAGGCGTCGGGCTGTTCCAGCGCGAGCACCCGGCCCAGCCCCCAGACGAGCGCGGCGGCCGGGTCGGGGGCGGCGTCGGCGCGGCCGACCGCAACGGCCCCGGCGGTGGCCAGCCAGAGCGGCACCGAGAGCCCGGCGCGGGCCAGCGAGAGGGTGGCGGCGGTGCCGCGCGGCACGCCTGGGTGCAGCGGGTGCGGTGCGGTGTCGAGCCCGAGGAGCGAGAGCACGCCCGCCACCTGACGCCCGGCCAGCGCCCGCGCCACCTCGGCGCCGGGGTCGGCCTGCTCCGGGTCGACGCAGAGCGTCTCGAAGGAGCGCGTCTCGAAGGAGGGCGTCACGAAGGAGGGCGTCACGAAGGATGGTGCGGCGAGCCCGGCGGCCCAGTCGGTGCCGAGGCCGGGCGGGTGCACCACGAGCCAGTCGCCCTCGGCGGTGGCCGACAGCTCGCCGGCCGGCTGCCAGCGGACCCGGTAGCGGTGGCCCTCGGCGGCCGAACGGGCCCGCTGGGCGCCGCGCCAGCGGCTCAGGGCGGGCAGCGCCGCGGCGAGCGCGGCCCGGTCGGCGGCCTGGTCGGCGCCGTCGTCGGCGGCCTCCGTGCTGAGGGCGTCCAGGTCGGCGGCCTCCACGGCGGCCCAGAAGGCCGTGTCGGCGCCGGTCCGCGCGGTGTCGGGGGCCGGAGCCGGGGCCGGGTGGAGCCAGAAGTGCTCGTGCTGGAAGGCGTAGCCCGGCAGCTCGACCCGTCGGCCCCCGCCCACCAGGGCGGCGGTGTCAACGGCCGCACCCCGCTCGTGCAGCGCGGCGACGGCGGCCAGCGCGGAGTGCGGCTCGGCACGGTCGGCACGCAGCAGCGGCACCGCCCCGTCCGCGAGCAGGGGGGCGAGCACGGCGTCCGGGCCCACCTCCAGCCAGTCGGTGACGCCGTCGGCGGTGGCATGGCGCACCGCGTCGGCGAACCGGACGGTGGCCCGCGCGTGGCCCACCCAGTGGTCGGCCGAGGCCAGGGTGGCGGCGTCGACCGGGCGGCCGGTCACCGTGGAGAGCACCGGGAACTCCAGCGCGCCGGGCACCAGGCTGCTGGCGGCGGCCCGCAGGCCGTCCAGGGCCGGCTCGATCAGCGCGGAGTGGAAGGCGTGGCCGACCGCGAGCCGCTTGGTGCGGTGACCGGCCGCCGCGAGCCGCGCGGCGACTGCCGCCACTGCCTCGGGGTGGCCCGAAAGCACCACCGAGGAGGGGCCGTTGACCGCCCCCAGCTCGACGCCCTCGGTCAGCAGCGGACGGACCAGCTCCTCGGCGGCGTCGACCGCGACCATCGCGCCGCCGGGCAGCGCCTGCATCAGCCGCCCGCGGGCGGCCACCAGCGCGACGGCGTCGTCCAGCGACAGCGCGCCGGCCGCGTGGGCGGCGGCCAGCTCGCCCACCGAGTGCCCGAGCAGCACCGCGGGGCGCACGCCCCAGGACCGCACCAGCCGGAACAGGGCCGTCTGCAGGGCGAAGAGGGCGGGCTGGGCGAACTCGGTGCGGGCCAGCAGCTCGGCGTCCCGGCCGTGGGCGACCTCGATCAGCGGCTTGGGCAGCAGGCCGTCGAAGCGGGCGCACACCTCGTCGTAGGCGTCGGCGAAGACGGCGAAGCGCTCGCGCAACTCCCTTCCGGCGCCGAGCCGCTGGGAGCCCTGGCCGGAGAAGACGAGCGCGGTGCCGGCGCCGGGGCCGGCCGCGGGCGCGTCCGGTCCGGCGGCGACGGCGTCCAGCGCGGCCAGCAGCTCGTCCCGGTCGCCGACCACCAGGGCCCGGCGGTGGCGCAGCCCGGCGCGGGTGGCGGCCAGGGTGAACGCGACGTCCCGCAGCGGCGGTCGGTCCGTTGCGAGGTGCGCGCGCAGCCGGGTGGCCTGGGCGCGCAGCGCGGCCGGGCCGGCGGCGGAGAGCAGCACGGGGACCGGGGCGTCGGGCTGTTCCTCGGACGGCTCCGGCGCCGGCTGCGGCGGGGCCTGCTCCAGGATCAGGTGGGCGTTGGTGCCGCTGACCCCGAAGGCCGAGATCGCGGCCCGCCGCGGTCGCCCGGTCTCGGGCCAGGCGACCTCCTCGGTGAGCAGCTCGACCGCGCCGGTCCCCCAGGAGACCTGGGTGCTGGGCGCGTCCACGTGCAGCGTCCTCGGCAGCACGCCGTGGCCCAGGGCGAGCAGCAGCTTGATCACCCCCGCCACGCCGGAGGCGGCCTGCGCATGGCCGATGTTGGACTTCAACGACCCCAGCCACAAGGGCTCCTGGCGCTGTTGGCCGTAGGTGGCGAGCAGGGCGTGCGCCTCGATCGGGTCGCCGAGCCGGGTGCCGGTGCCGTGGCCCTCCACGGCGTCCACCTCGGCGGCCGTCAGGCCCGCGTCGGCCAGCGCCTGGCGGATCACCCGCTCCTGGGCCGGGCCGTTGGGCGCGGCCAGGCCGTTGCTCGCGCCGTCGGAGTTGACGGCGCTGCCGCGCAGCACGCCCAGCACCCGGTGCCCGTTGCGCCGGGCGTCGGAGAGCCGTTCCAGCAGCACGACGCCGGCGCCCTCGGCCCAGCCGGTGCCGTCCGCCGCGTCGGCGAAGGACTTGCACCGCCCGTCGGCCGCCAGACCCCGCTGGCGGGAGAACTCCACGAAGGTCGCGGGGCTCGCCATCACGGTGACGCCGCCGGCCAGCGCGAGGGTGCACTCGCCGGAGCGCAGCGCCTGGGCGGCCCAGTGGATGGCGACCAGCGAGGAGGAGCACGCGGTGTCGACGGTGACCGCCGGGCCCGCGAGACCGAGGGTGTAGGCGACCCGGCCCGAGATCACGCTGGCGGCGTTGCCGGTCAGGAAGTAGCCCTCCAACTCCGGTGGCACGGCGCCTGACTGGACGCCGTAGCCCTGGTGGATCGCGCCGACGAACACCCCGGTGTCGCTGCCGCGCAGCGTGCCCGGGTCGATGCCGGCCCGTTCCACGGCCTCCCAGGCGGTCTCCAGCAGGACGCGCTGCTGGGGGTCCATGGCCAGCGCCTCGCGCGGGCTGATGCCGAAGAAGTCGGCGTCGAAGCCGCCCGCGTCCGCCAGGAAGCCGCCCTCGAAGGCGTAGGTCCGCCCCGGGCGGCCCGGGTCGGGGTCGTAGAGGGCGTCCAGGTCCCAGCCGCGGTCGGTGGGGAAGGCGGTGACGGCGTCGCGGCCCTCGGCCAGCAGCTGCCACAGGTCCTCGGGGCTGCGGACGCCGCCGGGCAGCCGGCAGGCGGCCGAGACGACCACGATCGGGTCGTCGTCGACGGCGGCGGCGGTCGGGGCGGAACGGGCGGGGGTGTCGGCCTCGGCGATGGCCCCGGCGGCGCCCTGGGCGGTGGCCTGGGCGGCGGCCTGGGCGGCGCCGATCAGGTGCGCGGCGAGGCGGGCCGGGGTGGGGTGGTCGAAGGCCAGGGTCGGCGGCAGCGGGCGGCCGAGCGCGGCGGCCAGCCGGTTGCGCAGGTCGACGGCGGTCAGCGAGTTGACGCCCAGTTCGCTGAAGCTGCGCTCGGGGTCGAGGGCGTCCGCGCTGTCGTGGCCGAGCACGGCGGCCGCGGTGGCCAGCACCAGCCGACGGATCCGCCGCTCGCGTTCGACCGCGGGCAGGGCGTCGAGACCGTCCGGACCGGCGGTGCCGGCGGCCTCCGGCACGGGTGCGGACCGGGCGAAGGCCTCGGTCAGCGGGCGTGGCCGGGCGCTGGTGAACAGCGGCAGGAACCGGTCCCAGTCGATGTCGGCGACCACCAGCGTGCTCTCGCCGCCGGTGACGGCCTCCTCCAGCGCGGTGAGCGCCAGGTCGGGGTCCATCGGGTTCAGGCCCCGGAGCGACAGGTGGGCGCGCACCTGCTCGTCGACCATCCCGCCGCCGTCCCAGGCTCCCCAGGCGATGCTGAGCGCGGGCAGGCCGCGGCCCCGGCGGTGCTCGGCGAGCGCGTCCAGGCAGGCGTTGGCGGCGCCGTAGGCGGCCTGGCCGGCACTGCCCCAGGTGGCGGCGCCGGAGGAGAAGAGCACCAGGGTGCCCGGCAGCAGGGCGTCCAGGTGGGCGGCGCCGAGCGTCTTGGCGGCCAGCGCCGCCCGCAGGTCCTCGGCCGTGGTGTCGGCCAGCGCGATGCCCTCGCCGGTGCCCGCCGCGTGCACCGCGCAGCCGACCGGGCGGTCGGCCGGGACGGTGGCGAGCAGCGCGGCGAGCGCGGCCCGGTCGGATACGTCGCAGGCCGCCACGGTCGCCGTGCAGCCGAGCTCGGCCAGCTCGGCGACCAGCTCGGCCGCGCCCGGCGCGGCGGGCCCGCGGCGGCCGGCGAGCAGCAGGTGGCGCACCCCGCGGGCGGCCAGCAGCCGGGCCACCCGGGCGCCGAGCGCGCCGGTGCCGCCGGTGACGAGCACGGTGCCCTCGGGCTGCCACGGGGTCGCGGTGGTCGGGCGGGCGGGCGCGGCCACCAGGCGGCGGACGAAGAGGCCGGAGGCGCGCAGCGCCACCTGGTCCTCGTCCCCGTGGGCGCCGGCGAGCAGTGCGCACAGCCGGTCGAGCGCGCGCCGGTCGAGCCGGGCGGGCAGGTCGATCAGACCGCCCCAGGCTGCGGGGTGTTCCAGCGCCAGCACCCGGCCCAGCCCCCACACGGCCGCCTGGCCGGGGTGGTCGAGCCGGTCGGCGGTGCCGGTCGCGACCGCACCGCGGGTGGCCGTCCAGAGCGGGACCTCGGCCCGCGCGACGGCCTGGCACAGGGCGAGCGAGGCCTGCGGGTCGAACGCCGCGTCGCCCTGCTGGGCGAGCGGGAGCAGCGAGAGGACGCCGGTGGCGGTGGGCAACTGCGCGGCGAGGCCGGCCGGGTCGGTCAGGTCGGTCACGGTGACGGTCTCGGCGCCGTGCGCGCGGAGCGCCGCGACGAGGTCGGCGAGCTCGGTGGGGCGGGTGGGCTCGGTGGGTTGGGCGCGGTCGGTGGGCTGGGTGGGCTGCTCGCCGGTGGTGACGACGATCCAGTGGCCGCCCAGGGCGGTCGCGGTGCGGGCGGTGACGGGCCGCCACACGACCCGGTAGCGCCAGCCGTCGACCGCGGCCCGCCGGGTGCGGTCACGGCGCCAGCGCGTCAGGGCGGGCAGCACGGGCAGCGCATTCGGTGCGGTCAGCGCCTCGGTGGCGTCGGCGCCGAGCATCGCGGTCAGGGCCGCCTGGTCACCGCGTTCGACGGCGTCCCAGAAGTCGGCGTCCCGGACGTCGACCTCACCGACGTTGCGGTCGAGGCGGTCCGCGGCGGTGCGGATCTGGTCGGGGAGCCAGTAGCGGGTGCGTTGGAAGGGATAGGTGGGCAGCTCGGCCCTGGCACCCTCGCCCAGGAGCAGCGGCCAGGCGACCGGGACGCCCGCGGCGTGGGCCTGGGCGGCGGAGGTCAGGAAACGGTCCCAGCCGCCGTCGTCACGGCGCAGCGTGCCCGTGGCATCGGGCAGCGCGCTCGCCAGCACCGGATGCGGACTGCACTCGACGAACACGGCCTCACCCAGCGAGGCCACCGCCTGCTCGAAGAGCACCGTACTGCGCAGATTCTCGTACCAGTAGGCGGCGTCAAGGGTGGTGGTGTCGATCCGGCCACCAGTGACCGAGGAGTGGAACGGAATACGGGACGGACGCGGGGACACCGCAGCGAGAGCGTCGAGGACCTCCGCGCGGATCAGCTCCACCTGCACCGAGTGCGAGGCATAGTCCACCGCGATCCGGCGCGGCTGCACACCCGCCACGGCCAGCGCCGCGAAGACCTCCTCGAGCGGGGCACTCGCACCCGCGATCACCGTGGCAGCCGGACCGTTGACCGCAGCGACCTCCACCCCGGCGCGCAGGAACGGCTCGACATCGGCACGAGGGAGCGCGACCGAGACCATGCCGCCACGGCCCGCCAGGGACCCGGCGATCGCCTTCGAGCGCAACGCCACCACCCGAGCACCATCCGCCAGCGACAGGGCACCCGCCACACAGGCCGCCGCGATCTCACCCTGCGAATGACCCACCACCGCCGACGGCACCACACCAGCGGCCTCCCACACCGCCGCCAACGACACCATCACCGCCCACAACACCGGCTGCACCACATCCACGCGGCCCAACAACTCCGCGTCCCCCAGCACCTCCACCAACTCCCACTCCACGAACGGCGCCAACGCCGCCGCACACTCCCCCATCCGCGCCGCGAACACCGGCGAGGACACCAACAACTCCCGCCCCATCCCCACCCACTGCGACCCCTGACCCGGAAACACGAGCACCGGCAAGCCGGTTCGCCGCGCCACACCGGTCACCAGGGCGGGGTGGGCGCCGTCGGCGGCGAGCTCGCGCAGGGCCGCGAGCAGGGCCGGGCGGTCGGGCGCCAGCACGGCCGCGCGTTCGGCGAAGGGCGTGCGGGCAGTGGCGAGGGTGCGCGCCACTGCGGACAGCGCCACCTCGGGCCGGGCCGCGAGGTGGTCGGCCAGCCGAGCGGCCTGCTCGCGCAGCGCGGCCCTGGTCCGCCCGTGCAGCAGGACGGGCAGGGGGGCGGCGGGCCCGGGGTCGGCGGGCAGCGGGTCGCTGGTGGGCACCGACGTGTCGGGGTGGGCCGCCGGGTGGTCGGCCGCCGGCGCAACGGCGCCGTCCGTCCCGCTCGCTGCGAGCACCTGCGAGCCGGGACCGGCCGCCGGCGCAACGGCGCCGTCCGTCCCGCTCCCTGCGGGCAGCGGGTCGTTGGCAGCCTCCGGGGTGGGGGCCGCTTCCAGGACCACGTGGGCGTTGGTGCCGCTCACGCCGAAGGCGGAGACGGCTGCGCGGCGGTGGTCGGGGTGCGGCCAGGGGGCGGGGTGGGTCAGCAGGCGGACGCCCCCGTGGTCCCAGTCGACGTGGGTGGTGGGGTGCTCGGCGTGCAGGGTGCGCGGCAGTTCGCCGTGGCGCATCGCCAGCACCATCTTGATCACGCCACCGACCCCGGCCGCCGCCTGGGCGTGGCCGATGTTCGACTTCAACGAGCCGAGCCACAGGGGCTGTTCCGGCGACCGGTCCTGCCCGTAGGTGGCCAGCAGTGCCTGCGCCTCGATCGGGTCGCCCAGCCGCGTCCCCGTCCCGTGCGCCTCCACCACGTCCACATCCGCCGTCGACAGCCCGGCGTTCGCCAGCGCCGCCCGGATCACCCGCTGCTGCGCCAGCCCGTTCGGCGCCGTCAGACCGTTGGACGCGCCGTCGGAGTTGACCGCCGAACCGCGCACCACCGCGAGCACCGGGTGACCGAGCCGCTCGGCGTCGGAGAGCCGCTCCAGCACCAGCAGACCCGCACCCTCCGCCCAGCCCGTGCCGTCCGCCTCGGCGGCGAAGGCCTTGCACCGCCCGTCGGCGGCCAGCGCGCGCTGGCGGGAGTACTCGACGAAGGCCTCGCCGCCGGTCATCACGGTGACGCCGCCGGCCAGTGCCAGCTCGCACTCCCCGGACCGCAGGGCCTGCGCCGCCAGGTGCAGCGCCACCAGCGAGGAGGAGCACGCGGTGTCCACCGTCAGCGAGGGCCCTTCCAGGCCAAGGGTGTAGGCGAGGCGGCCGGAGAGCACGCTGGAGACGTTCCCGGTGAGCAGGTAGCCCTCCACGTCCTCGGGGACCCGGCCGCCGGGGTGCCCGTAGCCCTGGTAGCCGGCGCCGACGAAGACGCCGGTCGCCGAGCCGCGCAGCGAGCCTGGCTCGACGCCCGCCCGCTCCAGCGCCTCCCAGGCCACCTCCAGGAGCAGCCGCTGCTGCGGGTCCATCGCGAGCGCCTCGCGTGGCGCGATGCCGAAGAACTCCGCGTCGAAGTCGGCGACGCCGTCGACGAATCCGCCCTCGCGGGCGTAGCTGGTGCCCTTGTGGTCGGGGTCCGGGTGGTAGACGAGGTCCCAGCCGCGGTCGGCCGGGATCTCGCCGATCGCGTCGACGCCGTCGCGGACCAGCGCCCACAGGTCCTCGGGCGAGGCCACCTGGCCGGGGAAGCGGCAGCCCATCGCGACGATCGCGATCGGCTGGTCGGCCACCAGGGTGCGCGCGGCGACCGCTGTCGCGGCCGGTGCCGCGGCAGGCGCGATCAGCTCGTCGAGCAGGCGGGCGAGCGCCGCCGCGCTCGGATGGTCGAAGACGACGGTGGTGGGCAGGTCGAGCCCGGTGCGGGCGGTGAGCCGGTTGCGCAGCTCGACCGCCATCAAGGAGTCGAACCCGGCCTCGCGGAAGGGCTGGTCGGGCTCGACGTCGGCGGCCTCGCGGTGGCCGAGGACACCGCTCACCGCCTCCTTGACCAGGTCGAGCAGCTGCCGGGCGCGCTCGGCGGGGGCCAGCCCGGCGAGTTCGGCCAGCGCGTGGCCGGGCGGCGCGGCGGCGGGCGCGGGGGCCGGGGCCGCGGGGGCCAGCTCGGCCAGGAACGGGCGTGGCCGGCTGGCGGTGAACAGCGGCAGGAACCGGTCCCAGTCGACCTCGGCCACCACGGTGGCGGGCGTGTCCTGACCCAGCGCCGACTCCAGCGCCAGCAGTGCCGCGTCCGGGTCGAGCAGGTCCAGACCGTGGGCCCGCAGGTGGTCCCCGGCCGCGCCGTCGGCCATGCCGGGCCCCTCCCACGGGCCCCAGGCCACCGAGAGCGCGCTCTCGCCGCGGGCCCGGCGCTGGTGGGCGAGCGCGTCCAGGCAGGCGTTGGCGGCGGCGTAGGCGGCCTGCCGGGCGCTGCCCCAGACGCCGGAGATCGAGGAGAAGAGCACGAAGGCGTCCAGCGGCGCGCCGGCCAGCAGCTCGGACAGGTGCACCGCGCCGGTGACCTTCGCCGCGAGGACCTCGTCGAAGTCGGCGGCGGTCAGCTCGGCCAGCGGCGCGGACCGCTCGACGCCGGCGGCGTGCACCACGGCGGTCACCGGGTGCTCCGCCAGCACCCGGGCGAGCGCGGCCCGGTCGGTGACGTCACAGGCGACCGGCAGCGCCTCGGTGCCGAGCGCAGCGAGTTGCTCGGTCAGCTCCGCCATGCCCTCGGCCTCGGCGCCGCGCCGACCGAGCAGCAGCACGCGCTCGGCGCCGCGCTCGGCGAGCCGGCGGGCCACCCGGCGGCCGAGCGCCCCGGTGCCACCGGTCACCAGCACGGTGCCGCGCGGGCGCCAACTCCCTTGCCCCGCGGGTGCGGTGTCGCGCACCAGGCGGCGCACACGGGCCCGCCCGCCGCGCACGGCGAACTGGTCCTCGTCGGTCGGCGCGGTGAGCAGGCCGACCAGGACCGACAGCTCCGCCTCGCCCAGCGGCGCGGTCGGCAGGTCGACCAGGCCGCCCCAGAGCTCGGGCTCCTCCAGCGCGAGCACCCGTCCCGCTCCCCAACTGGCGGCCTGCGCGACGTCGGCGCCCTCGCCCGGCAGCACCGCGACCGCCCCTCGGGTGGCCAGCCAGAGCCGCGCGCCGGTGCCGCGCAGGCGCCGCAGCAGGGCGAGGTCGGCGGTGAAGCCGCCGCCCGCGGTCGCCAGCAGCGAGAGCACGCCGGTCACGCCGTCGAGCTTCTGGTCCGGGTCCTCGGGCGTGAGGAGCGAGGCGACGGCACCGCGCGCCGCCAGCGCCGCGACGATCGCCTCGGCCACCGGGCTCGGTCCCGCCTCGGGGACGGCGACCAGCCAGCGACCGGTGACCGTGGCAGCGGTGGTGGAAACGGCAGCGGCTGCGGCAACGGCCGGGAGCCGGTGGGGTCGCCAGACCACCTGGTAGCGGCCGGTGTTCGGTGCCTCGGCGACGGCGTCCAGCCAGTACCGCTCGCGCTGGAAGGGGTAGGTGGGCAGGTCGAGCACGGTGCCCTGGCCGAGGACGGACCGCCAGTCGATCTCGCTGCCCGCCAGGTGGAGCCCGGCCAGCGCCGCGAGCAGCGCCGGGACCGCCTGCTTGCCCCGGCGCTGGCCCGCGATGCCGCCGGTCAGCGCGGACAGTGAGCCGTCCGGGCCGATTTCGAGGAAGGTCCGGACCCCGGCGGCCCGGGCGGTGCGCAGCGCGGCGTCGAACCGGACGGCCTCGCGCGCGTGGCGCACCCAGTGGTCGGCGCCGCACAGCAGCTCCGGGTCGGCCGCCTCGCCGGTGCGGGTGGAGACCACCGCGCGGGTCGGCCGCCGGAAGGCGACGGTCGCCAGCAGCCGGCGGAACGGCTCCAGCATCGGCTCCACCAGCGCCGAGTGGAAGGCGCGGTCGACCGGCAGCCGGCGGGCCCGCGGGAACCGCTCGGCGACCGCCAGGACCGCCGCCTCCGCACCCGAGATCACCACCGACTGCGGCCCGTTGACGGCCGCCAGCGCGACCGCGCCGCCCGCCGGCAGCGGGGCCAGCTCCGCCTCGGCCGCGGGCAGGGCGACCATGGCGCCGGGCTCCAGCTCCTGCATCAGCCGGCCTCGGGCGGCGACCACCCGGCAGGCGTCGGCGAGCGAGAAGACGCCCGCCAGGTGGGCGGCGGTCAGCTCGCCGAGCGAGTGGCCGATCAGCAGCCCGGGGGTGACCCCGCAGGACTCCAGCAGCCGGAACAGGGCCACCTCGAAGGCGAACAGCGCGGGTTGGGCGTACTCGGTGCGCTCCAGCAGCTGCGCCGGACCGTCGAAGAGCAGCTCCCGCAGGTCGCGGTCGAGCTGCCCGGTCATCGCGGCGCACACCTCGTCCAGGGCCCGCGCGAAGGCCGGGAACGCGGCGTGCAGTTCGCGCGCCGCCGCCAGGCCGAGCGAGCCCTGCCCGGCGAAGACGACGGCGAGGTCGGCGCTGGTGGCGTTGGGCGCGGGCCGGCTGTCCGGCGCGGTGTGCGCCAGCTCGTCGAGCCAGCCCAGCAGTTCCTCGCGGGAGCCGGCGACGGTGGCCGCGCGGTGCTCGAAGGCGGTCCGGGCGGTGGCCAGCGAGTAGGCCACGTCGGCGAGTTCGGCGCCGGGGTGGTCGGCGAGGAAGGCGCGCAGCTCCCGGGCACGGGCCGCGAGCGCGCGCGGGTCGCGGGCCGACAGCAGCACCGGGACGGGATCGGCGGACCGCGGATGGGCAAGGGACTCGGGCGTGGGCCCGGGGTCGGGGACGCCCTCCAGCACCACGTGCGCATTGGTCCCGCTCACCCCGAAGGCGGAGACGGCGGCGCGGCGCGGCCTCTCCAGCTCCGGCCACGGCTCCGCGGCGGTCACCAGGCGCAGCGCGCCCGAGGACCAGTCGACGTGGGCCGAGGGCTGCTCGGCGTGCAGGGTCGGCGGCAGCACGCCGTGCCGCATCGCCATGACGGCCTTGATGATCCCGGCGACCCCGGCCGCCGCCTGGGCGTGGCCGAAGTTGGACTTCACCGAGCCGAGCCGCAGCGGCCGGTCCGCGGACCGGCCCTGGCCGTAGGTGGCCAGCAGGGCGTCCGCCTCGATCGGGTCGCCGAGCCGGGTGCCGGTGCCGTGCGCCTCGACCAGGTCGACGTCCGCCGCCGACAGGTCGCCGGCGGCCAGCGCGGCCCGGATCACCCGCTGCTGGGCAGGGCCGTTCGGCGCGGTCAGACCGTTGGTGGCGCCGTCGGAGTTGACCGCCGAGCCGCGCACCACGGCCAGCACCCGGTGCCCCAGCCGCTCGGCCTCGCTGAGCCGCTCGACCAGCAGCATGCCCATGCCCTCGGCCCAGCTGGTGCCGTCGGCCGCGGCCGAGAAGGGCTTGCAGCGGCCGTCGGCGGCCAGCCCGCGCTGCCGGGAGAACTCCACGAACGGCAGCGGGGTGGCCATCACCGACACGCCGCCGACCAGCGCCGCCGTGCACTCGTCGCGCTGCAGCGCCTGGATCGCCAGGTGCAGGGCGACCAGCGAGGAGGAGCAGGCGGTGTCCACGGTCAGCGTCGGACCGGTCAGGCCCAGGGTGTAGGCGATCCGCCCGGAGGCCACGCTGCTCATGCTGCCGTTGCCGAGGTGCCCCTCGAAGCCGGCCGGCGGGTTGCGCCACAGCCGGGAGCCGTAGTCCTCGTAGATGGAGCCGACGAAGACCCCGGTGCGGCTGCCGCGCAGGGCGCGCGGGTCCAGGCCGGCGCGCTCCACGGCCTCCCAGGCCCCTTCGAGCAGCAGCCGCTGCTGCGGGTCGACGGCCAGCGCCTCGCGGGGGCTGATGCCGAAGAACGCCGGGTCGAACTCGGCGGCGTCGTGCAGGAATCCGCCGTGCCGCGCGTAGCTGGTGCCCGGGTGGTCCGGGTCCGGGTGGTACAGGGCGCCCAGCCCCCAGCCGCGGTCGGTGGGGAACCCGGTGATCGCGTCGCGGCCGTTCACCACCAGCTCCCAGAGCTGCTCCGGGCTGCGCACGCTGCCGGGGAACCGGCAGCTCATGCCGACCACGGCGATCGGCTCGCTGCGCCGGGACTCCAGCTCGTTCAGCCGGCGCCGGGTGTCCTGCAGCTCGGCGAGCGTGCGCTTGAGGTAGTCGAGGACCTTCTGATCGTCGTTCACTGGCCGATCTCCCGATCGATGAGGTCGAAGACTTCGCTGAGCGTGGTGGCTTGGAGCACGTCGGCCGGGTCGCCGACGGGGGCCGCGGCGGCGGCCGGGGCCGGTCCGCCGAGGGAGGTGACGGTGGCGAGCAGGGCCCGCAGCCGGTCGGCCAGGCTGTCCCGGGCCGCCTCGTCCAGCGCCTCCTCGCGGACCATCCGCTCGATGCGGTCCAACTCGGCGCCGGGGTCGGCCGGCGGGGCGAGCAGCGTGGTGAGGAAGCCGACCAGGGCGGCCGGGGTCGGGTGGTCGAAGACCAGGGCCGCCGGCAGCCGCCGCCCGGTGGCGGCGGCGAGCCGGTTGCGCAGCTCGACGGCGGTGAGCGAGTCGAAGCCCAGCTCGGTGAAGGGCTTGCGGGGGTCGACCGCGGCCGGGTCGCGGTGGCCGAGCACCCAGGCGGTCTGCTCGGCGACCAGCGCGTCCAGCGCGAGCGGGCCGGGCGCGGCCGGGCCGCCGGGGGCGGGCGCGGCCAGGGTGGGCACGGCCGGGGCGGCGGTGACGGCCCGGCGGACCGGGCGGGGCGCCAGGCCGCGCAGCAGCGCCGGTGCCCCCTCGCCGAGCGCGGCCGGCTCGATCCGCAGCGCGGCCACCACCGGCTCGCCGCTGCCCAGCGCCCGGTCGAGCAGGTCCATCGCCTCGGCCGCGGTGAGCGGGGCCAGGCCCGAGCGGGTCATCCGGTCGAGGTCGGCGGGTGCCAGGTGGCCGGTGATGGCGCTGTCGACCTCGGTCGCCGCCCACAGCCCCCAGTCCACCGAGAGCGCGGGCAGGCCGCGGTCGCGGCGCAGCCGGGCCACCGCGTCCAGGGCGGCGTTGGCGGCGGCGTAGCCGGCCTGGCCCGGACTGCCGAAGAGGCCGGAGACCGAGGAGAAGAGCACGAACTCGGCGAGGTCGGCATCGGCGGTGAGCTCGTGCAGGTGGCGGGCGGCGTCGGCCTTGGGCCGCAGCACGCCGTCCAGCCGCTCGGCGTCCAACCCGTCGAGCAGGCCGTCGTCGGTGACACCGGCCAGGTGGTAGACGGCGGTCAGCGGGCGGTCGAGCGCGGCCAGCAGGCCCGCCAGCGCGGCGCGGTCGCCCACGTCGCAGGCGACGGCGCGGACCTCGGCCCCGGCGGCGGCCAGCTCGGCCGCGACGGCCTCGTCCAGCCGGCCGCGGCGGCCGGCCAGCACCAGGTGGCGGGCGCCGCGCGCGGTCACCAGGTGCCGGGCCAGCGCGGCGCCGAGGGCCCCGGTGCCGCCGGTGACCAGCACGCTGCCCTCGGGGTCCAGCGGCGGCGGCACGGTCAGCACCACCTTGCCGACCTGCCGGGCCTGGCTCAGGAAGCGGTACGCCTGCGGGGCGCGCCGCACGTCCCAGGTGGTGACCGGCAGCGGGCGCAGCACGCCCTGCCTGGCCAGCGAGACCAGCTCCGCGAGGATCTCGGCGATCCGGTCGGGGCCCGCGTCGATCACGTCGAAGGCCTGGTAGCCGACGCCCGGGTGGGTCCTGGCCACCTCGGCGGCGTCCCGCACGTCCGTCTTGCCCATCTCGACGAACCGCCCGCCGCGCGGCAGCAGCCGCAGCGAGGCGTCCACGAACTCGCCCGCCAGGCAGTCCAGGACGACGTCCACGCCGCGCCCGCCGGTGGCGGCGGTGAAGTGGGCCTCGAAGTCCAGGGTGCGCGAGGAGGCGATGTGCTGGTCGTCGAGTCCGGCCGCGCGCAGCACGTCCCACTTGCCGGGGCTGGCGGTGGCGAACACCTCCACCCCCCAGTGCCGGGCCAGTTGGAGGGCGGCCGAGCCGACGCCGCCCGCACCGGAGTGCACCAGCAGCGCCTCGCCCGGCTCGAGGCCGGCCAGGTCGATCAGGGCGTACCAGGCGGTGCTGAAGCCGACCGGGACGGAGGCCGCCTCGGCGAAGGTCCAGCCCGACGGCACCGGGACCAGGTAGCGGCGGTCGGTGACCACCACCGGGCCGCAGGCGCCCGGCATCAGGCCCATCACCCGGTCGCCGACGGCCAGTCCGGTGACGTCGGCGCCGGTCTCCAGCACCACGCCGGCCGCCTCGATGCCGAGCGGGCCCGCCTTGCCGGGGTACATGCCGAGCGCGTTGAGCACGTCCCGGAAGTTCACCCCGGCGGCCCGCACCGCGACCCGGACCTCGCCGGGAGCCAGCGGGGCGCGGGCCGGCGGGTGGTCGAGCAGCACGAGGTTCTCCAGCGTGCCGCGTTCGGCCACCTCCAGCCGCCAGGTGTCCGAGCCCTGCGGCGGGACCAGCGGCGCGGGCGCATCGAGCCGGGTCAGCCGGGGTACCAGCGGGGAGCCGCCACGCACGGCGACCTCGGCCTCACCGGTGGCGAGCGCGGCGGCCAACGCGGCTTCGTCCGTGCCGGGCTGACGGTCGATCAGGAGGAACCGGCCCGGCTGCTCCTGCTGGGCCGAGCGGACGAAGCCGCGCACGGCCGCCGCGCCGGGGTCCTGGTCGGCACCGGTAGTGACGAAGGCGATGCGGTCCGGCTCCTGGTGCTGACAGACCGTCAGAACGTGCTCCAGCGCGGCCCGGGGGTCGGCGCCCGCCGGGATCCGCTCCACCAGCTCCGGCACGGCCACCGGCTGCGGCGCCGCCTCGGGGGCGACCCAGTCGAGCTCCAGCAGCGGCACCGTGACGGCGCCGGCCGCGGGCAGCGGGCGGAAGACCAGTGAGTCGATGGTGGCGACCGGCGCGCCAGAAGCGTCGGTGAAGCGGGCCGACACGGTCTCGGGCGTGTGGCGGACCAGCTCCACCCCGACCGCGGCGGCGCCGGTGGCGTGCACCCGGATCCCGTTCCAGGAGAAGGGCAGCAGCACCTCACCGGTACTGTCCGAGGTGGCGGCCAGCGCGTGCATGGCGGCGTCCAGCAGCACCGGGTGCAGGCCGAACCCGTCCGCGTCGCCGGTGGGCAGCGCCACCTCGGCGACCAGGGCGCCGGGGAGCTCGCGCACCGTGCGCAGCGCGCGGAAGGCGGGGCCGTAGGCGTAGCCGCGCGCGGTGAGCGTGGCGTACACGTCGTCGACGTCGTAGGCGGTGCCGCCCTCGGGGAGCGCGGCGGGGGCGGGCGCGGCTTCGGTGCTCGCGGCGACGGCGAGCACGGCGGTGCCGTGCGCGGTCCACGGCGTGCCGTCGCCGGCCTGTGAGTGCAGGCGCACGGTGCGCCGCCCCTGCGCGTCCGGCTCGGCGACGGTGACCTGCAGGCGCACCGGACCGGCCGCGGGCAGCAGCAGCGGGGCGTCCAGGGTCAGTTCCTCCACCAGGTCGCAGCCCACCGCCAGACCGGCGTGGACCACCAGGTCGACGAAGCCGGTGCCAGGGAAGAGGGTGCGGCCCGCGACCACGTGGTCGGCCAGCCACGGCTGCTCGGCCAGGTCCAGCCGGCCGGTGAGCACCAGTCCGGCGCCGCCCGCGAACGGGACGGCCGTGCTGAGCAGCGGGTGGCCGCCGGGCTCGACGGCCACCGGTCCGGGCGCCGCCAGCCAGAAGCGGCGGCGCTGGAAGGCGTAGGTGGGCAGGTCGACCGTCCGGGTGCCGGTGCGGGTGCTGGTGCCCTTGTCGGTGCCGTTGTCGGCGCCGTTGGCCGCATCGGCGCCGGGCAGGAAGGTGTCCCAGTCGACGGCGGCGCCGTGGGCGTACAGGGCGCCCAGGGCCGAACGGACGGCCTCGGGCTCCTCGCGCCCCGGGCGCAGCAGCGGGATCACCACGCTCTCGGTGCCGGCCAGGCACTCCTGGGCCATCGGGGCCAGCGCGGCCGAGGGGCCGATCTCCAGGTAGCGGCTCACCCCCTCCTCGTGCAGGGTGCGCACGCCGTCCGCGAAGCGGACCGCCTGCCGGGCGTGGCGTACCCAGTAGTCGGCGGTCACCAGGTCCTCGCCGGTGGCGAGCCGGCCGGTCACGGTGGAGACGACGGGCAAGGTGGGTGGCGTGAAGGCGAGTTGGCCGACGACGGCGGCGAAGTCGTCCAGCACCGGGTCCATCAGCGGCGAGTGGAAGGCGTGGCCGACCGCCAGCCGCTTGGTGCGCCGGCCCTGGGCGGCGAAGAGCTCGCGCACCGCGAGCACACCCTCCTCGGCGCCCGACACCACGACGGCCTCGGGCCCGTTGACGGCGGCGATCGCCACCCCGGTCCGGTCGGCCAGCGCGGCGAGCACCTCCTCCTCGGTGGCCGCCAGCGCCACCATGGCACCGCCGTCCGGCAGTTGCTGCATCAGCCGGCCGCGGGCCGCGACCAGCCGGCAGGCGTCGGGCAGCGAGAGCACCCCGGCGACGTGCGCCGCCGCGATCTCGCCGACCGAGTGGCCGAGCAGGACGTCCGGGACCAGGCCCCGGCTCTCGGCCAGCCGGTGCAGCGCGATCTGGGTCGCGAAGAGCGCGGGCTGGGCGAACTCGGTGCGCTCCAGGGACCGTTCGTCCGCACCGAAGACCAACTCGGCGAGCGGGACAGCCAGTTCCAGCTGCTCGGCGACCGCGTCGAAGGCCGCCGCGTAGACCGGGAACTCCTGGTACAGCCGGTGCCCCATCCGGTGGCGCTGGGAGCCCTGGCCGGAGAAGAGCAGCGCGGTGCGGCCCTCCAGCACCCGCCCGGCGTCGAGCGGGCCGCGCAGCCGTTCGAGCGCCTCGGACGTCCCGGCGGCGAAGACCACCGCCCGGTGCTCGAAGGCGGTGCGGCTGTGCACCAGCGCGTGGGCCACGTCGGCCGGTTGGAGCTCGGGACGGAGCGCCAGATGGTCGGCGAGGGCGCGGGCCTGGGCGACCAGGCCCGCGGCGGTGGGCGCGGCGATCGGCAGCGGGACGGGAGCGGCCGGGGCGTCGTCGGCGGGCCGCGGTTCCGTCGCCGGTTCGGCGGCCGGTTCGGCGGCCGGTTCCGGGGCGTGTTCGAGGATGACGTGCGCGTTGGTGCCGCTGACGCCGAAGGAGGAGACCGCCGCCCGGCGCCTGCCCTCGCGCTCGGGCCAGGGCAGGTTCTCGGTGAGCAGCCGGACCTCGCCCGCCGACCAGTCGACCTGGCTGGTGGGGCGCTCGGCGTGCAGGGTCCGCGGCAGCACCCCGTTCTGCATGGCCAGCACCGTCTTGATCACCCCGCCGACGCCGGCAGCGGCCTGGGCGTGGCCGATGTTGGACTTCAACGAGCCGAGCCAGAGCGGGCGGTCGCGGTCCTGGCCGTAGGCGGCGATCAGCGCGCCGGCCTCGATCGGGTCGCCGAGCCGGGTGCCGGTGCCGTGCGCCTCCACCGCGTCGACGTCGGCGGGCGTGAGCCCGGCGGCGGCCAGCGCACCGCGGATGACCCGCTGCTGGGCGCGCCCGTTGGGGGCGGTCAGGCCGTTGGAGGCGCCGTCGGAGTTGACCGCGCTGCCCGCGACGACCGCCAGCACCCGGTGGCCCAGCCGCCGGGCCCGGGAGAGCCGTTCGAGGACCAGCACGCCGGCGCCCTCCGCCCAGCCGGTGCCGTCGGCGTCCTCGGAGAACGCCTTGCACCGGCCGTCGTCGGCCAGCCCGCGCTGGCGGGAGAACTCGACGAACACGTCGGGCGTCGACATCACCGTGACACCACCGGCCAGCGCCAGCTCGCACTCGCCCGCGCGCAGCGCCTGGCCCGCGAGGTGCAGCGCCACCAGGGAGGAGGAGCAGGCGGTGTCCACGGTGAGCACCGGACCCTCCAGGCCCAGCACGTAGGCGATCCGGCCGGACGCGACGCTGGAGGCGCTGCCGGTGCCCAGGTAGCCCTCCAGCTCCTCGGGGTTGGCGGAGAGCCGGGTCCGGTAGTCCTGCTGGACCTGGCCGACGAAGACGCCGGTGCGGCTGCCGCGCAGCGCCGAGGGGTCGAGCCCGGCGCGCTCCAGCGCCTCCCAGGAGGTCTCCAGGAGCAGGCGCTGCTGCGGGTCCATCGCCAGCGCCTCGCGCGGCGAGATGCCGAAGAACTCGGGGTCGAAGTCGGCCGCCTCGTGCAGGAAGCCGCCGCGCCGGGTGGTGGCGGTGCCGCGGTGCTCGGGGTCGGGGTGGTAGAGCGCCGCCAGGTCCCAGCCGCGGTCGGTGGGGAAGCCGGTGGTGCCGTCCCCGCCGGCCAGCACCAGCTCCCAGAGCTGCTCGGGGGTGCTGACACCGCCGGGGAACCGGCAGGCCATGCCGACCACCGCGATCGGGTCACCGGCGTCGGCCGCCGGGCCGTCGGCGGCGTACTCGGCACCCTCGCCGGTCAGCTCGGCGTGCAGGCGCTCGGCCAGCGCGGCCGGGGTGGGGTGGTCGAAGACGACGGTGGCGGGCAGCGTCAGGCCGGTGGCGGCGTTGAGCCGCCGACGCAGGTCCACGGCCATCAGCGAGTCGAATCCGGCCTCGCGCAGTGCCAGCGAGGGGCGCACCGCCGCGCTCTCGCTGTGGCCGAGCACGGCGGCCATCTGGGTGCGCACCAGTCGCAGCAGGTCCTCGGGGCGCCAGGCACCGGCGGGCCCGGCGGGAGCCGCGACGGGCATCGGCGCGATGGGTGCCGCGGTCGCCGTCGGCGCGGTGGGGCGGGCCCGGTCGGGGAGCCAGTAGCGGGTGCGTTGGAAGGGATAGGTGGGCAGCTCGGCCCTGGCACCCTCGCCCAGGAGCAGCGGCCAGGCGACCGGGACGCCCGCGGTGTGGGCCTGGGCGGCGGAGGTCAGGAAACGGTCCCAGCCGCCGTCGTCACGGCGCAGCGTGCCCGTGGCATCGGGCAGCGCGCTCGCCAGCACCGGATGCGGACTGCACTCGACGAACACGGCCTCACCCAGCGAGGCCACCGCCTGCTCGAAGAGCACCGTACTGCGCAGATTCTCGTACCAGTACGCGGCGTCAAGGGTGGTGGTGTCGATCCGGCCACCAGTGACCGAGGAGTGGAACGGAATACGGGACGGACGCGGGGACACCCCAGCGAGAGCGTCGAGGACCTCCGCACGGATCAGCTCCACCTGCACCGAGTGCGAGGCGTAGTCCACCGCGATCCGGCGCGGCTGCACACCCGCCACGGTCAGCGCCGCGAAGACCTCCTCGAGCGGGGCACTCGCACCCGCGATCACCGTGGCAGCCGGACCGTTGACCGCAGCAACCTCCACCCCGGCGCGCAGGAACGGCTCGACATCGGCACGCGGGAGCGCGACCGAGACCATGCCACCACGGCCCGCGAGAGCACCGGCGATCGCCTTCGAGCGCAACGCCACCACCCGAGCACCGTCCGCCAACGACAGGGCACCCGCCACACAGGCCGCCGCGATCTCACCCTGCGAATGACCCACCACCGCCGACGGCACCACACCAGCGGCCTCCCACACCGCCGCCAACGACACCATCACCGCCCACAACACCGGCTGCACCACATCCACGCGGCCCAACAACTCCGCGTCCCCCAGCACCTCCACCAACTCCCACTCCACGAACGGCGCCAACGCCGCCGCACACTCCCCCATCCGCGCCGCGAACACCGGCGAGGACACCAACAACTCCCGCCCCATCCCCACCCACTGCGACCCCTGACCCGGAAACACGAGCACCGGCAAGCCGGTTCGCCGCGCCACACCGGTGACGGTGCGCGCGTCCGCCTCCCCGGCGGCGAGCGCGGCCAGCGCGGCGGTCAACTGGGCGTGGTCCGCGACGACCTGGACGGCGCGGTACTCGAAGCCCGACCGCCGGGCGGCCAGCGCCCTGGCGACCTCGGCCAGGGGCAGCTCGGGGTGTGCGCCGAGGTGGGCCAGCAGCCCGGCCGCCTGGTCGCGCAGTGCCTGCGGGGTGCGTGCCGCGAGCACCACGGGCAGCACCGAAGGATCAGCCGAGGCGGCCAACTCGACCGGCTCGGGGGCCTGTTCGAGGATCACGTGGGCGTTGGTGCCGCTCACGCCGAAGGAGGAGACACCGGCCCGCCGGGCCCGACCGGTCGTCGGCCAGGCCGTCTGCTCGACGGCCAGCCGGACCTGGCCGGCGCTCCAGTCGACCTGGCTGGAGGGGGTGTCGACGTGCAGCGTGCGCGGGACGGCGCCGTGGCGCATCGCCAGCACCATCTTGATCACGCCACCGACCCCGGCCGCCGCCTGGGCATGCCCGACGTTGGACTTCAACGAGCCGAGCCACAGGGGCTGTTCCGGCGACCGGCCCTGCCCGTAGGTGGCCAGCAGCGCCTGCGCCTCGATCGGGTCGCCCAGCCGCGTCCCCGTCCCGTGCGCCTCCACCACGTCCACATCCGCCGTCGACAGCCCCGCGTTCGCCAGTGCGCGGCGGATGACCCGCTGCTGGGAGGGGCCGTTGGGCGCCGTCAGACCGTTGGACGCGCCGTCGGAGTTGACCGCCGAACCGCGCACCACCGCGAGCACCGGGTGACCGAGCCGCTCGGCGTCGGAGAGCCGCTCCAGCACCAGCAGACCCGCACCCTCCGCCCAGCCCGTGCCGTCGGCGCCGTCGGCGAAGGCCTTGCACCGCCCGTCGGCGGACAGGCCGCGCTGGCGGGAGAACTCCACGAAGATCTCCGGGGTCGCCATCACGGTGACGCCGCCGGCCAGTGCCAGCTCGCACTCCCCTGCGCGCAGCGCCTGCGCCGCCAGGTGCAGCGCCACCAGCGAGGAGGAGCAGGCCGTGTCCACGGTGACCGCGGGCCCCTCCAGGCCGAAGGTGTAGGCCAGGCGGCCCGAGGCCACGCTGGAGGCGCGGCCGGTGCCCAGGTGCCCGGCGAGGTCGGCGGGCGCGTCGAGCAGCGTGCCGTACTGCTGGGCGAAGGCGCCGACGAAGACGCCGGTCGCCGAGCCGCGCAGCGACCCCGCGTCGATGCCCGCCCGCTCCAGCGCCTCCCAGGCCACCTCCAGGAGCAGCCGCTGCTGCGGGTCCATCGCCAGCGCCTCGCGCGGCGCGATGCCGAAGAACTCCGCGTCGAAGTCGGCCGCCTCGGGCAGGAAACCGCCGAAGCGGGTGGCGCTGGTGTCGGTCCGCTCCGGGTCGGGGTCGGCCAGCCGGTCGAGATCCCAGCCGCGGTCGGCCGGGAACTCGGCGACGGCGTCGACGCCGTCCCGCACCAGGGCCCACAGGTCCTCCGGGGAGGCGACCCCGCCGGGGAAGCGGCAGCCCATCGCGACGATCGCGATCGGCTCGTCCTGCGCCGCGGCGACCGGCGCGACGGCCTCAGGTGAGGGCGAGGACGAGGGCGCGGCAGCGGGCGCGGCGGCCCCGAGCTCCGCGTCCAGCAGCTCGGCGACCGCCTGCGGGGTGGGGTGGTCGAAGACGGTGGTGGCGGGCAGCCGCAGGCCGGTCGCGGTGTCCAGCCGGTTGCGCAGCTCGACCGAGGTCAGCGAGTCGAAGCCCAGTGCGCGGAACGGCCGTTCGGGGTCGAGCGCAGCGGCGTCGCGGTGGCCGAGCACCGCCGCGGTCAGGTCGAGCACCAGGTCGAGCAGCAACCGGCGGCGCTCGGCGGCGCCCAGGGCGGGCAGCCGCTCGGCGAGCGGTGCCCGGCCGCCGCCGGTCCGCCGGGCGGCGGGCGCGGGCCCGGCCAGCCGGCGCAGCAGCGGTGAGCGGGTGGCCAGTTCGGGCGCGAGCGGGTCGAGGGCGATCGGCAGCAGCACGGCCTCGTCGCGCAGCAGGGCCGCGTCGAACAGCTCCAGCGCGTGCGCGGGGTCCAGCGGCAGGATGCCGGCGCGGGCCAGCCGGGCCCGGTCGGTCCCCGAGAGCGCCCCGGCCATCGAGCCGGCCGCCTCCCACAGCCCCCAGGCCAGCGAGCGGGCGGGCCGGCCCTGGGCGCGGCGCTGCTCGGCGAGCGCGTCCAGCGCGGCGTTGGCGGCGCCGTAGTGCGCCTGGCCGGGGTTGCCGAGGATGCCGGAGCCGGAGGAGTAGAGCACGAACTCGGCGAGGTCCAGCTCCCGGGTCAGCTCGTCCAGCAGGCGCGCGCCGTCCGCCTTGGGCGCCAGCACCTCGGCCAGCCGGCCCGGCGTCAGCGCGCCGACCGGGGCGTCGTCGACGACGCCGGCGGCGTGCACCACCGCGGTCAGCGGCCGGTCGGCGGGGATGCCGGCCAGCAGCTCGGCGAGCACCGCACGGTCGGTGACGTCGCAGGCGGCGACCTGCACGGTGGCGTCGAGGCCGCCCAGCTCCGGGCGCCGGGCGCCACGTCCGGTCAGCAGCAGGTGCCGCACGCCGTGCCGGGCGACCAGGTGCCGGGCGAGCAGGGTGCCGAGCGCGCCGGTGCCGCCGGTGATCAGCACGGTGCCCTCGGGGTCGAGCGGCGCGGGCACGGTGAGCACCACCTTGCCGGTGTGCCGGGCCTGGCTGACGTGCCGGAAGGCGGCCGGCGCCCGGCGCACCTCCCAGCAGGCGAGCGGCAGCGGGGTGAGCGCGCCCGCCTCGAACAGGGCGAGCAGCTCGGTGAGCATCGCGCCGATCCGCTCGGGCGCCGTCGCGGTCAGGTCGAAGGAGCGGTACTCGACGCCGGGGTGCGCCCGGGCGACCTCGGCCGGGTCGCGCAGGTCGGTCTTGCCCATCTCGACGAACCGCCCGCCGCGCGGCAGCAGCCGCAGCGAGGCGTCGACGAACTCGCCGGCCAGCGCGTCGAGCACGAGGTCGACGCCGGGGGCGAAGCGCTGCTCGAACTCCAGGGTCCGCGAGGAGGCGATGCGCTCCGCCGGGACGCCCAGCGCCCGCACCGCCGCCCACTTGGCCGGGCTCGCGGTGGCGTAGACGGTCGCGCCCAGGTGCTGGGCGAGCTGCACCGCGGCCATCCCGACGCCGCCCGCGGCGGCGTGCACCAGCACCGACCGGCCCGGGCGCAGGTCGCCCTCGGCGAGCAGGGCGTGGTGGGCGGTCAGGAAGGCGATCGGCACCGAGGCGGCGGTGGCGAAGGACCAGCCCTTCGGGACGGGCGCCAGCATCCGCGCGTCGGCGACCGCGGTCGGGCCGAACGCGCCGGGGACGATCCCGAACACCCGGTCGCCGACGGCGAGTCCGGTGACGCCGGGGCCGGTCTCGGTGACCACCCCGGCGGCCTCGTTGCCCATCTCGGCCGCGCCCGGGTAGACGTCCAGCGCGATCAGCACGTCCCGGAAGTTCAGCCCGGCGGCCCGCACCGCGATCCGCACCTCGCCCGCCGCGAGCGCGCGGTGCGCGACCGGCACCAGGGCCAGACCGTCCAGGCTGCCGCGGGGCGCGGCGTCCAGTCGCCAGGCGTCGGCGCCCGCCGGCAGGTGGAGCAGGTCCTCGTCGGTGACCCGGGCGAGCACCGGGACGAAGGCCGCCCCGTGCCGGATCGCCAGCTGCGGCTCACCGCCGGCCAGGGCCCGGCCCAGCGCGGCGGCCGAGTCGGGGTGCCCGTCGAGGTCGACCAGGGTGAAGCGGCCCGGGTGCTCGGCCTGGACGGTGCGCAGCAGGCCCCAGACGGCCGCCGCGGCGGCGTCGACGGCCTGGTCGGCCGTGCCGGTCCGCACGGCGCCCTGGGTGGTGACGACCAGCGGGGTGGTGCCGGGCAGCGCGAGCCGGCGCTGGACCAGCTCCAGCGCCTCGGCGGGGGTCGCGCAGCGGACCACGTCGGCCGTGCCCTCGTCCGGCACCGCACCGGCACCGTCACCGTCGGCCGCCTGATCGCCGAGCGGCTGTGCGGTCCACTCGACGCGGTACAGCTCCGGGGCCTTGCGGGGCGTGCCGCGCAGGGTCAGCGAGCCTACCGAGGCGACCGGCGCGCCGGTCGCGTCCGCGAGGTCGAGCGCGACGGCCCGGTCGCCGGCGGCCGTCAGCCGCACCCGCAGCAGGTCGGCGCCGGGGGTGTGCAGCGTCACGTCCTGCCAGGAGAAGGGCAGTTGTCCCGCGGTGCGCTCGCCGAGCAGGCCGGTGGCGTGCAGCGCGCAGTCGAGCAGCGCCGGGTGCAGGCCGTAGCGGGCGGCCGGGGTCCCGGGATCCAGGACGGCCTCGGCGAACACCTCCGCGCCCCGGCGCCAGGCGCGGCGCAGCCCCTGGAAGGCGGGGCCGTAGCCGAACCCGGCGGCGGCCAGGCGCGGGTAGAGCGACTCGACGTCCAGCGCCTCGGCGCCGGCCGGCGGCCAGGCGGCCAGGTCCGCGACCGGCGGGCGCTCGGCGGCCGGGGCCAGGGTGCCGCTGGCGTGCCGGGTCCACGGCCCCTCGCCGTGGCGCGCGTGCACGGTGAGCCGGCGCCGGCCGTCCTCCTCCGGCTCGGCCACCCACAGCTGCCAGGCGGCCGAGCCGCCCGGTGCGAGTACGAGGGGTGCCTCGACGACGAGTTCCGCCACCCGCGGGCAGCCGGTGCGGGTTCCCGCGTGCAGCGCCGCGTCCAGGAAGGCGGTGGCGGGCACCAGCACCTCGCCGGACACCACGTGGTCGGCGAGCCAGCCGGGGGCCGCGCCGGAGACCGTACCGCTGAGCAACAGACCGCCCGCTGCGGGCAGTTCGGACTCCTGCGGGAGCAGCGGGTGGCCGCCGCGGGCCGGGCGCCCGGTCGGCGCCAGCCAGTAGTGCGCGCGCTGGAAGGCATAGGTGGGCAGGTCGGCGAGGGTGCCGCGGCCCAGGACGGCGTGCCAGTCCACCGCCCCGCCGCGGACGAAGAGTTCGCCGAGCGCCGCGTGGAGCGCGGCCACCGCGTCCTGGCCACGGCGCTGGGCGGCGATGCCGCCGGTCAGCGCGGTGAGGCTGCCGTCCGGGCCGACTTCGAGCAGGGTGGTGACCCCGGCCGCCCGGGCGGCGGCCAGCCCGTCCTGGAACAGCACGGCCTCGCGGGCGTGCCGGACCCAGTGCTCGGCGGTGCGCAGCAGTTCGGGGTCGGCGACCTCGCCGGTGCGGGTGGAGACCACGGTGCGCTGCGGCCGGTGGAGTTCGAGGGTGGCGAGCAGCGCCCGCAGGGGTTCCAGGGCGGGTTCGACCAGGGCGGAGTGGAAGGCGCGGTCGACCTCCAGCCGGCGGGAGCGGGGGAACTGCGCGGCGACGGCGAGGACGTCCTCCTCGGTGCCCGAGACCACCACGGAGTCGGGCCCGTTGACGGCCGCCAGGTCGGCCCGGCGCCCGGCCAGCAGCGGGCGGACCTCGGCCGGCGAAGCCGGCACGGCGACCATCGCGCCGGACTCCAGACGCTGCATCAGCCGGCCGCGTTCGACCACCACCCGGCAGGCGTCGGGCAGCGAGAAGACGCCCGCCAGGTGGGCGGCGGTCAGCTCGCCGAGCGAGTGGCCGAGCAGCAGATCGGCCACCACCCCCCAGGATTCGAGCAACCGGAAGAGCGCGACCTCGAAGGCGAACAGCGTGGGCTGGGCGTACTCGGTGCGGGCGAGCAGCGCCTGGTCGCCCGCGAAGACCAGCGCGCGCGGCGACCAGTCGACCAGCGCGTCCAGCTGCCCGCACACCGTATCGAAGGCCTCGGCGAAGACCGGGAAGCTCTCGTGCAGCCGACGGGCCGCGGCCACGCCCAGCGCCCCCTGACCGGCGAACACCACGCCCAGCGACAGCTCGCCGGCCGCCGCCGCGCCGCCGGCCACCCCGGCCGCGGCGCGGCCCTCGGCGAGGGCGTCGAGCCCCTCGGCGAGGTCCGCGTGGTCGGCGGCCAGCACCACGGCCCGGTACTCCAGGGCCGCCCGTCCGGTCGCCAGCGTCCGGGCGAGGTCGGCCAGCGGCACCTCGGCGTGCGGGAACTCCCGCAGCCGACGGGCCTGTTCGGCCAGCGCGCGGGCGCTGCGGGCGGACAGCGGGACCGGCACCGGGCCATCGGGCAGCGGCTCGGCGACGGGTTCCGCCGCGGCCACCGCCTCCAGCACCACGTGCGCGTTGGTCCCGCTCACCCCGAAGGCGGAGACGCCCGCGCGGCGCGGCTTCTCCCCCGCCGGCCACGGCACCGGGGCGGCGAGCAGCCGGACCTTTCCGGTCGACCAGTCGACGTTGGGCGTCGGCTGCTCGGCGTGCAGGCTGCGCGGCAGCACGCCGTGCCGCATCGCCATCACCATCTTGATCACGCCGCCGACGCCGGCGGCGGCCTGGGCGTGCCCGATGTTGGACTTCAACGAGCCGAGCCACAAAGGCTCCTGGCGGTCCTGCCCATAGGTGGCCAGCAGTGCCTGCGCCTCGATCGGGTCACCCAGCCGGGTGCCGGTGCCGTGCGCCTCCACCACGTCCACGTCCGCCGCCGACAGCCCGGCGTCCGCCAGCGCGTCACGGATCACCCGCTGCTGCGCCAGCCCGTTCGGCGCCGTCAGACCGTTGGAGGTCCCGTCCGAGTTGACCGCCGAGCCGCGCACCACCGCCAGCACCCGGTGCCCCAGCCGCTCGGCCACCGAGAGCCGCTCGACCAGCAGGACGCCGACGCCCTCGGACCAGATCGTGCCGTCGGCGGCTGCCGCGAACGGCTTGCAGCGGGCGTCCGCGGCCAGCCCCTGCTGCCGGGAGAACTCCACGAACGGCACCGGCGAGGCCATCACCGAGACCCCCGCGACCAGCGCCGCCGTGCACTCGCCGGAGCGCAGCGAGCGCCCGGCCAGGTGCAGGGCGACCAGCGAGGAGGAGCAGGCGGTGTCCACGGTGACGGCCGGCCCGGTCAGGCCCAGGAAGTACGCCAGCCGGCCGGAGACCACGCTGCCGCCGATGCCGGTCAGCACGTACCCGTCGACCTCCTCCGGCGCGTGCCGCGGGTCGCCGCCGTACTCCTGGTGCGCGGCGCCGACGAAGACGCCGGTGCGGCTGCCGCGCATCGAGCGCGGGTCGATGCCGGCCCGCTCCAGCACCTCCCAGGAGGCCTCCAGGAGCAGCCGTTGCTGCGGGTCCATCGCCAGCGCCTCGCGCGGCGCGATGCCGAAGAAGGCGGCGTCGAACTCGGCGGCGTCGTGCAGGAAGCCGCCCTCGCGCACGTAGCTGGTGCCCGGACCGCCCGCGGGGTCGTGGATCCGCCCGGTGTCCCAGCCGCGGTCGGTCGGGAAGCCGGAGATCGCGTCCCCGCCGTCGGCGACCAGCTGCCACAGCTGCTCGGGCGAACCGACGCCGCCGGGGTAGCGGCAGCTCATGCCGACCACGGCGAGCGGTTCGTGCTCGGCCGCGGAGATCTCGCGGATCTCGCGGCGCAGCCGCTCGGTCTCCTTCAGGGAGGCGCGCAGGGCGGCGGCGACTCGGTCCTCAGCCATCGGTGTTCAGCTCCAGTGTCGGCGCGGGCTCAGCGGGAATCGCCGTCGAGAGCGGCGCGGACCAGGTCGTCGAGGTCCATGGTGTCGATGCCGCTCTCCGGCTCGCCGACGACGGGGTCGGTGGCGGGAGCGGTGCGGGGCGCGGTGGCGGAGCCGTCGTCCGCCAGGTCGAGCAGCCGGTCGAGCAGGCCCGCCTGCCGCAGCCGGGCGAGCGGCAGGGACGCCAGCACGGCGCGGATCCTGGCCTCCTCGCCGGTCGGCGGCTCGCCGCCCTGCCCGGCCTCCTGCCCGGCGTCGTCGAGCAGCTCCAGCAGGTGGGCGGTGAGCGCCTGGACGGAGGGCCGTTCGAAGACCACCGTGACGGGCAGCGTCACCCCGGTGCGGGCGTTGAGGGCGCCGCGCAGGTCGACGGCGGCGAGCGAGTCCATGCCGAGCTCGGAGAACGGCGTCTCCAGGCCGACGGTCCGCTCGCCCCGGTGGCCGAGCGCCCTGGCGACCTCGGCGCGGACCACCGAGCGCACCTGGGCGGCCCGTTGCGGGGCGCCGAGGGCGCGCAGTTCGCGCCGCAGCGTCTCCGACGCGCCGTCGGCGGCCTGGTCGGCGGCCCCCTCGGCCGGATCGTCGGGCTGGTGGGCCGGCCTGCCGAGGGCGGCCAGCAGGGGCGCGGGGCGGGCGGCGGTGAAGGCGGGCAGGAACCGGTCCCAGTCCACGTCGGCGACGGTCACCTCGGCGCCGGTGCCCTCCACGGCCGCGCGCAGCGCCCGCAGTGCGGCCTCCGGGTCGAGCGCGCGCAGGCCGCGCCGGGCCAGGTGGTCGGCCTGGTCCCCCTCCTCGGCCATGCCCGGTGCGTCCCAGGGACCCCAGGCGATGGAGACCGCGTGCACACCGGCGGCGCGGCGCAGCCGGGCCAGGCCGTCGAGGAAGGCGTTGGCGGCGGCGTAGGCGCACTGGCCGCCGGCGCCCCAGACGCCGGAG
Source organism: Kitasatospora sp. NBC_01250 (assembly GCF_036226465.1). NCBI lineage: Bacteria > Bacillati > Actinomycetota > Actinomycetes > Kitasatosporales > Streptomycetaceae > Kitasatospora > Kitasatospora sp. NBC_01250. The sequence goes on from NZ_CP108476.1 coordinate 1,724,807, forward strand.
ATCGAGGAGAAGAGGACGAAGGCGTCGAGTTCGTCGTCGTCGAAGAGCTGGTCCAGGTGGACCGCGCCGATCACCTTGGCGGCGGTGATCTCGGCGAACCGCGCGAGGTCGAGTTCGGCGATCGGCGTGCGCTGGGAGAGTCCGGCCGCGTGCACGACGGTACGGAAGACCGCACCGCGCTCCCGCGCGTCGGTGATGACCGCCTCCAGTGCCTCCCGGTCGGTCACGTCGCAGCCGACCACCTCGGCCTGTGCGCCCAACTCGGCCAGCTCGGCGACCAGTTCAGCGGCTCCGGCGGCCTCGGGGCCGGACCGGCCGAGCAGCACCAGGCGTTCGGTGCCGTGCCGCGCCAGCCAGCGGGCGACCTGCGCACCGAGCCCGCCGGTGCCGCCGGTGATCAGCGCGGTGCCGCGCGGCTGCCAGCTGCCGGCCGAGCGGGCCCGCGGTGCGCGCACGATCCGGCGCCCGTGGACGCCGTCCGCCCGGATCGCCACCTGGTCCTCGGCCGCGCCCAGGACGGCGGCGAACCGCTCGCCGGCCGTCTCGTCGAAGACCGCGGGCAGGTCCACCAGGCCGCCCCAGCGCGCCGGGTGCTCCAGGGCCGCGACGCGGCCCAGCGCCCAGACGCCGCTGTGCTCCACCGCGTCCAGCGCCTCCTCGCCGACCGCGACCGCGCCGCGGGTGCCGAGCCAGAGCGGTGCCGCGAGCTCCGCGTCGCCCAGTGCCTGGACGAGCAGGTGGGTGAGCGCCCCGCCGACGGCCAGCCCCGGGTGGCCGGGGTGCAGCGCGACGTCGAGTGCCAGCAGCGAGAACACCCCGTCCGGGGGCGGAAGTTCGCGCAGCCGTTCGGCGATCGGGGCCCGGTCGTCGGCCGCCGAGAGGAAGAGCTCCACGGTGTCCGCGCCGAGCCGGGCGGCGCAGGCCCGCACCAGCTCGTGCTCCTCGAAGCCGGCCGGGGCGACCAGCAGCCAGCGACCGGCCGGGGCCGGGGCGGCGAGATCGTCGAGCCGCTGCCAGTCGACCTGGTAGTGCGTCGGATCCTCGACCTCGGCACCCTCCGGGCCGGTGGGCAGCCAGTAGTGCTCCCGCTGGAAGGCGTAGGTGGGCAGATCGGCGAGCCTGCCCTGGCCCAGCACCGCACGCCAGTCGATCTCGGCGCCCCGGACGTGGAGTTCGGCCACCGCCGCGAGCAGCGCCGTCACCCCGTCCCGCTCCCGGCGCTGCGCCGCGACACCGCCGGTCAGCGCCGACAGCGACCCGTCCGGCCCCACCTCCAGGAACACCTCGGCGCCCGCCGCTCGACCCGCCTGCAGCGCGTCGCCGAACAGCACCGCCTCCCGCGCGTGCCGCACCCAGTACTCCGGCGTGCACAGCAGCTCCGCGTCCGCCACCTCACCGGTCAGCCCCGAGACCACCGTGCGCGTCGGAGGCCGGAACTCCACCGCCTCCAGCACCGCCCGCAGCGGCCCCACCACCGGCTCCACCAGCGGCGAGTGGAAGGCCCGCTGCACCGCCAGGCGACGCGAGCGGTCGAACTGCGCCGCCACCGCCAGCACATCGGCCTCGGCACCCGAAACCACCACCGAGGAAGGCCCGTTCACCGCCGCCACCGACACCCGGCGACCCGCGAGCCGGGGCAGCACGTCCGCCACCGGCACCGGCAGCGCCACCATCGCCCCCGGCTCCATCCCCTCCATCAGCCGGCCGCGCTCCACCACCACCCGGCAGGCATCGGCGAGCGAGAACACCCCGGCCAGCTGCGCCGCCACCAGCTCCCCGAGCGAATGCCCCAGCATCACACCGGCCGACACGCCCCAGGACTCCAGCAACCGGAACAGCGCCACCTCGAAGGCGAACAGCGCCGGCTGCGCCACCTCCGTGCGCTCCAGCCCCTCCCCCGAGAACACCACCGCTCGCAGCGACCAGTCCACCAGGCCGTCCACCACCGCGCACACCTCGTCGAACGCCGCCGCGAAGACCGGATACGCCGCGCACAACTCCCGTGCCGCGCCCAGCCCCGACGACCCCTGCCCGGCGAACACCACACCCACCGACAGCCCGCCGGTGGCCGCCCGGCGGCCCGCCACCTCGGCCAGGCCGGCCAGCAGCTCCTCGTGCCCGGCGGCCACCAGTGCCGCGCGGTACTCGAAGCCGGTCCGGGAGGTGGCCAGCGTCCAGGCGGCGTCGCGCGGGTCCAGCCCGTCGGCGACGGCCGCCCGCAGCCGCCGGGCCTGCGCGGCCAGCGCCTGCGGGGTGCGCGCCGACAGCAGCACCGGCACCGGGCCCTGCGGCCGCGGCCCGGCCACGGACGGCGGTTCGACGACGGGCGCGGGGACCGCCTCCAGCACCACGTGGGCGTTGGTCCCGCTCACCCCGAAGGCGGAGACGCCCGCGCGGCGCGGTCGCTCCCCCGCCGGCCAGGGCACCGCGGCGGTCAGCAGCCGGACGTCACCGGTCGACCAGTCGACGTGCGGGGTCGGCTGCTCGGCGTGCAGGGTGCGCGGCAGCACGCCGTGCCGCATCGCCAGTACCGTCTTGATCACCCCGGCCACACCGGCGGCGGCCTGGGTGTGGCCGATGTTGGACTTCAACGAGCCGAGCCAGAGCGGCGCTTCGGCCGAGCGGCCCTGGCCGTAGGTGGCCAGCAGGGCGTCCGCCTCGATCGGGTCGCCCAGCCGGGTGCCCGTGCCGTGCGCCTCCACCAGGTCCACGTCCGCCGCCGACAGACCCGCGTTCGCCAGCGCCGCCCGGATCACCCGCTGCTGCGCCAGCCCGTTCGGCGCCGTCAGGCCGTTGGACGCGCCGTCGGAGTTGACCGCCGAACCGCGCAGCAGGGCGAGCACCGGGTGGCCGAGCCGCTCGGCGTCGGAGAGCCGCTCCAGCACCAGCATGCCCGCGCCCTCCGCCCAGCTGGTGCCGTCCGCCTCGGCGGCGAACGCCTTGCACCGGCCGTCGACCGCCAGCCCCTGCTGGCGGTCGAACTCCACGAAGACACCGGGGTTGGCCATCACCGTCGCACCGCCGGCCAGCGCGAGCGAGCACTCGCCGAGGGTCAGCGACTGCGCCGCCAGGTGGAGCGCGACCAGCGAGGACGAGCAGGCGGTGTCCACGGTGATCGCCGGGCCTTGGAGGTCCAGGGCGTAGGCGATCCGCCCCGAGGCCACCGCGCTGATCGTCCCGGTGAGCAGGTGGCCCTCCTGGGCGGCGGTGGACTCGTGCAGCCGCGGCCCGTAGTCCTGGGCCACCGCGCCCGCGAAAACGCCGATCCGGGCGCCCCGGACGGTGACCGGGTCGATCCCGGCACGCTCCAGCGCCTCCCAGGAGGTCTCCAGGAGCAGCCGCTGCTGCGGGTCCATGGCCAGCGCCTCGCGCGGCGAGATCCCGAAGAAGCCGGCGTCGAACCAGCCCGCGTCGTGCAGGAAGCCGCCCTGACGCACCGCCTGGGGCAGCCGTGCCAGGTCCCAGCCGCGGTCGGTCGGCAGCCCGCTGATCGCCTCGCCGCCGCGCTCGACCAGCTCCCACAGGCCCTCGGGGGTGTCCACGCCGCCGGGGAACCGGCAGGCCATCGCGACGATCGCGATCGGATCGTCCAGCGCCACCCGGCCACCGCCGGCGGCCCCGCCCCCGACCCCGGCCGGCTCGGCGTCGGTGCCGGCCGTCCGGTCGGCGAGGTAGCGGGCGAGTGCACCGGCGGTCGGGTGGCTGAAGACGGCCGTGACGGGGATCGCCGCCCCCGTGGCCGTGCTCAGCCGGTTGCGCAGTTCGAGCGCGGTGAGCGAGTCGAGCCCGATCTCCTTGAACGCGCGGTCCACCGCCACCTGTTCGCCGTCGGCCAGGCCGAGAACGTCGGCGAGCTGGGTGCGGACCAGGGCGAGCAGGTCCTTGGGGGTGACCGCCCGCTCGGGGGCCAGGGCCGGGGCCAGGACCGGAGCAGCCGCCGCGGTGCGGGCGGTGCCGTCCCCGGCGGGCAGCCAGTAGCGGCGGCGCTGGAAGGCGTAGCCGGGCAGCTCGACGCGGGTGCCGCCGCTGCCCAGCACGGCCGCCCAGTCGAGCGCGACGCCCTTGGTGTGCAGGGTGGCCAGCGCGGCCAGGAAGCGGCGCAGGCCGCCCTGGTCGCGACGGAGCGTGCCGGTGACGACGGCGTCGGCCCCGGCCTGCTCCGCGATCGCCGCCACCACCGGGGTGAGCACCGGGTGCGGGCCGATCTCCACGAAGACCTGGTGGCCCTCGTGCACCAGCAGCGCGGTGGCGTCGGCGAAGCAGACGGTGTCGCGCAGGTTGCGGTACCAGTACGCCGCGTCCAGGGTGGCGGTGTCCACCGGGCCGACGGTGACGCTGGAGTAGAACGGGAGCTCGGTGGACCGGGGCCGCAGCCCGGCGAGTTCGTCGAACAGGGGCTCGCGCAGCACCTCCACCGCGGGGCAGTGCGAGGCGAAGGCGGCCGGAATGCGCCGGGCCTTGACCCCCTCCGCGGTGAGTTCGGCGATCAGCTCGTCCAGGGCGGTCTCCTCGCCGGAGACGGCGACCGAGCCGGGGCCGTTGACCACCGACAGCCACAGCCGCCCGGCCCAGCGCTCCAGCCTGGGCCGCAGCTCCTCGGCGGACAGGGCCACGCTCGCCATCCCGCCGTCGGTCAGGTGCGCGACGGCGAGCCGGCTGCGCACCACGCTCACCCGGGCCGCGTCCGCCAGCGAGAGCGCGCCGGCCACGCAGGCGGCGGCGATCTCGCCCTGCGAGTGGCCGACCACCGCGGCCGGCTCGACCCCGTAGGAGCGCCAGAGCGCGGCCAGCGAGACCGCGATGGAGAACAGCACGGGCTGGACGACCTCGGTGTCGGTCAGCGGCGGGGTGCCGGGCCGGGCGTGCAGCACGTCGAACAGGTCCCAGTCGACCAGCGGGCGCAGCGCCTGCGCGCACTCGGTCATCCGCGCCCGGAACACCGGTGCGTCCGCCAGGAGTTCGACGGCCATGCCCTGCCACTGGCCGCCCTGGCCGGAGAAGACGAAGACCGTGCCGGAGCGGGGCCTGGCCTCGCCGGTCACCACGTGATCCGGGGTCCGGCCCGCGGCGAGCGCGGTCAGCCCGGCGAGCAACTGGTCGCGGTCGGCGGCGATCACGGCGGCGCGCCGCTCCAGCGCGGTGCGCGCGGTGGCGAGGGTGCGGGCCAGGTCGGGGAGGGGGACGGACTCCCGGTGGCCGGGCTCCTCGAGGTGGCCGAGCAGCCGGTCGGCCTGGGCGCGCAGCGCGTCGTCGGTGTGGCCGGAGAGCACGAAGGGGCGCGGGCCCGGCGCGTCGTCGTGGCTCGCCGGGGCGGGCGCGAGCGGGGCGGGCGCGGGCGGGGCAGGCGCGGGCGGGGCGGGCGCGGGCGGGGCCTCCTCGATGATGACGTGCGCGTTGGTGCCGCTGATGCCGAAGGAGGAGACGCCGGCCCGGCGCGGCCGGTCGCCCGCCGGCCAGGGGCGCGCCTCGGTGAGCAGCTCGGCCGGTCCGCGCGCCCAGTCCACCTGCGGGCTCGGCGCGTCCACGTGCAGGGTGCGCGGCAGCAGGTGGGCCCGCAGCGCGGTGACCATCTTGATCACGCCCGCGACACCGGCCGCGGCCTGGGTGTGGCCGATGTTGGACTTCAGCGAGCCGATCAGCAGCGGCGCCCGACGCCCGGCGCCGTAGGCGTCCAGCAGTGCGGCGGCCTCGATCGGGTCGCCGAGGGCGGTGCCCGTGCCGTGCGCCTCCACCGCGTCCACCTCGGACGGTTCGAGGGCGGCGTCGGCCAGCGCCTGGCGGATCAGCTCGCGCTGCGCGGTGCCGCTCGGCGCGGTGAGGCCGTTGGAGGCGCCGTCGGAGTTGACGGCGCTGCCGCGGACCACCGCGAGCACCGGGTGGCCGTGCCGCCGGGCGTCGGAGAGCCGCTCGACCAGGAGCATCGCGACGCCCTCGGCCAGCCCCGTGCCGTCCGCCGCCGCGGCGAACGCCTTGCAGCGGCCGTCGGCGGCCAGGCCCCGCTGCCGGGAGAACTCGATGAAGATCTCGGGGGTCGACAGCACGGTGACCCCGCCGGCCAGCGCCATGGCGCACTCGCCGCCGCGCACCGCGCGCACCGCGAGGTGCAGGGCCACCAGCGAGGAGGAGCAGGCGGTGTCCATCGCGACGGTGGGGCCGTTCAGGCCGAAGGTGTAGGAGATCCGGCCGGCGTTGACGCTCGCCGAGTTGCCGGTGAGCAGGAACCCTTCGACGCCGTCGGCGGGTTCGTTCCACCGGGGGCCGTAGCGCTGGTCCATCACGCCGACGAAGACGCCGGTGCGGCTGCCGCGCAGGGTCGCGGTGTCGATCCCGGCGCGCTCGAACACCTCCCAGGAGGCCTCCAGGAGCAGGCGCTGCTGCGGGTCCATGGCCAGCGCCTCGCGCGGCGAGATGCCGAACAGCGCGGCGTCGAAATCGGCGGCGTCGGCGAGGAACCCGCCCTTGTCGGTGGTGGAGCGGCCGAGCTGCTCGGGGTCGGGGTCGTGCAGCCGTGCCACGTCCCAGCCGCGGTCGGCGGGGAAGTCGCCGATGGCGTCGCCGCCGTCGGCCAGCAGCTGCCACAGGTCCTCCGGGGAGCGGACCTCGCCGGGCAGCCGGCAGCTCATCGCGACGATGACGACCGGGTCCTCGGCATCGGCGGGCCGCTCCCCGGCGCGGTGCTCACAAGGCGCGGGGTGCCCGGCCGCGCCGCCGGTCAGCTCGGCGACCAGACGGGCCGCCAGTTCCCGGGCGGTGGGGTGGTCGTAGAGCAGCCCAGCGGGCACCGGCAGGCCGGTGGCGGCAGCAAGCCGCCCGGCGGTCTCGGTCGCCGCGGCGGAGTCCACCCCGAGGTCGCGGAAGATGCGGTCGACGGGCACGGCGGCGGGGCCGTCGTGGCCCAGCGCGGCGGCGACGGCGGAGCGCACCAGGTGCTCGGCCAGCCGCCGGCCCTCCGCCACCGGGAGGCCGGCCAGGCGCCCGGCGAAGCCGGTCACCGGCGGCTGGGCAGCGGCCGCGTCGACGGGGTCGGCGGGGTCGGGGGCAGGCAGGGCCAGGGGCTCGGCCGGCTGCCCGGTCAGCCAGTACGGGCGCCGCTGGAAGGCGTACCCCGGCAGCGGCACGGTGACCGCGCCGCTGCCCGCCCACACGGCCGCCCAGTCGACCTCGACCCCGTGGCTCCAGGCCGCGCCCAGCGCCGCGCGGAACCGCGCCGGGCCGCCCTCGTCGCGCCGCAGCGTGGCCAGCGCCACCGCCTGGTGCCCGCTCAGTTGGGCCGTCTGCTGCAGCGGGACGGTCAGCACCGGGCGGGCGCTCACCTCGATGAAGGCGTCGATCCCGTCGGCCAGCGCGGCGGCGCTCGCCTGCTGGAACAGCACGGGCTCGCGCAGATTGCGGTACCAGTACCCGGCGTCCAGCCCGGCCGTGTCGTGCAGCGCGCCGGTCAGCGCCGAGTAGAACGGCAACGTCCCCGCCCGGGGCGACAGTTCGCCGAGCCCCTCGGCCAGCGCCGCGTCCAGCGGCTCCACCAGCGGCGAGTGCGAGGCGTAGCCGACCGGGATCCGCCGGGCGTCCACGCCCTCGGCCGTCAGCGCCTCGACCAGCTCGGTCACCGCGTCGGTCAGGCCGGAGACCACCACCGTGCCGGGGCCGTTGACCACCGACAGCCACAGCCGCCCGGCCCAGCGGGCCAGCCGCGGGCTCAGCTGCTCGGCGGACATCGGCACCGAGGCCATCGCGCCGTCGGTGCGCAGTTCGGCGATCAGCCGGCTGCGCACGGCCACCACCTTGGCCGCCTCCTCCAGCGAGAGCGCGCCGGCCACGTGGGCGGCGGCGATCTCGCCCTGCGAATGGCCGATCACCGCGACGGGTTCGACGCCGTGCGCGCGCCACAGCGCGGCCAGCGACACCATCACGGCGAACAGCACCGGCTGGACGACCTCGACCCGTTCGAGGTCGGGCGCGCCGGGCTCGCCGCGCAGCACCGCGAGCACGTCGAAGTCCGTCCAGGGCGCGAGGGCCCGCGCGCAGCGCTCCATCGCGGAACGGAAGTCCGGGGCGGTGTCGAGCAGGTCCACGGCCATCCCCGGCCACTGGCTGCCCTGGCCCGGGAAGACGAAGGCGACGCGCCGCGGCGCGGGCGCCGTAGCGGTGAGCACGGCGGCGCTCTGCTCGCCGGCCGCCAGCGCGTCCAGCCCGGCGAGCAGACCCGCCGGGTCCGCCGCGGCGATCACCGCCCGGTGCTCGAAGGCGGTGCGGGTGGTGGCCAGGCTCAGGCCGAGGTCGCCGGTGCGCAGCTGCTCCTGGGCGCGGACGTGGGCGGCCAGCCGGGCTGCCTGGGCGGCCAGGGCCTCGGCGGTACGGCCGGACACGAGCCACGGTCCGCCGGCGGGCGCCGGGGCGGTCGGCGCTGCGGAGAGCGGCGCGGTGGCAGCCGGTGTTGCGGCGGCAGGCGCGGTGGCGGCCGGCACTGGGGGGGCCGGCGTTGCGGCGGCAGGCGCGGTGGCGGCCGGTGTTGCGGCGGCGAGGACCAGGTGGCAGTTGGTCCCGCCCAGTCCGAAGGCGCTCACCGCGGCCGTGCGGCGGCCTTCGCCGGTCCACGGCTCGGCGCGGGTGACCACCCGCAGGTTCAGCTCGTCGAGCGGGATCGCCGGGCTGGGGGTGGCGAAGTTGAGGGCGGCGGGCCGCACCGCGTGCTCCACGCTGAGCACGGCCTTGATGAACCCCGTGATGCCGGCCGCGCCTTCGAGGTGGCCAAGGTTGGTCTTGACCGAGCCGACCGGCAGCGGCCTCGCCCGTCTGCCGTACACCGCACCGAGCGCCGCCGCCTCCGTCCGGTCGCCGACGGCCGTGCCGGTGCCGTGCAGCTCGACGTAGCCCACGGCCTCGGGGTCGGTCCCGGCCGCGGTCAGCGCCGCGCGCACCACCTCCTGCTGCGCCTGCGCGCTGGGCGCCGTCAGATGGGCGCCGCCGCCGTCGTTGTTGACGGCGCTGCCCAGGATCACCGCCCGCACCGGGTCGCCCTCGGCCAGCGCGTCGGCCAGCGGCTTGAGCACCACGACGCCGCCGCCCTCGCCGCGCACGAAGCCGTTGGCGCGGGCGTCGAAGGTGTAGCAGACGCCGTCCGGCGAGAGGCCGCCGAACGCCTCGGCCCGGGCCGCCGACTCCACGGCGAGGTTCAGCTGCACCCCGCCGGCCAGCGCGACCCGCGACTCGCCGCGCCGCAGGCTCTCGCAGGCCAGGTGCACCGCGACCAGCGACGAGGACTGCCCCGAGTCGACGGTCAGGCTCGGGCCGCGCAGGCCGAGCGCGTAGGAGACCCGGTTGGCGATCATGGCGCGCTGCACCCCGGCCATCGCGTGGCCGCTCACCGCGCCGGCGCGGGCGGCGAGCAGCGCGGCGTAGTCGTCGGCGATCGCGCCGATCAGCACGCCGGTCCGGCCGCCGCGCAGGGCGGCCGGGGTGATCCGGGCGTCCTCCAGCGCCTCCCAGGCGAGTTCGAGCGCGAGGCGCTGCTGCGGGTCCAGCACGGCCGCCGCGTTGGGCGCGATGCCGAAGAAGTCGGCGTCGAACCCGGCGACGTCGGCCAGGAAGCCGCCCCGGCGGGCGCCCGCGGGCACCTCCCCGGTGCCGGTGCGATGGGCGGCGCCGAGCCGGTCGGCCGGGATCGGCCCGACCGCGCCGCGGCCCTCGGCGAGCAGCTGCCAGAAGGCCTCGGCCGTGGCCGCGCCCGGCAGCCGACAGGACAGGCCGATCACGGCGACGGGCTGGGCGGTGGGGCTCGATCCGGCGTCAGACACGCGTAGTCACACCTCGCTTGGCACTGTTCGCTGCTGGGAACTCGCTTGCTGGGAACTCAACTCCGGGGACGGACTGCCGGGCGCTGCCGGGAGTCGGGCCCGGTCACCAGGTGACCGGCAGGCCGTGCACGCCGTAGACGAACATGTCGTCCTGGAAGCCGACGTCGGCCTGCGGGACGGCGAGCGCCAGCTCCGGCAGCCGCCGCACCAGGGTGCCCATCGCCACCTGGAGCTCCAGCCGGGCCAGCCCCTGGCCGATGCAGTGGTGCACGCCGTGGCCGAGGGTCAGGTGCCCGCGCGCCTCGCGGCGCACGTCGAACCGGTCCGGCTCGGCGAAGACCGACGGGTCGCGGTTGGCCGCGGGCAGCAGCAGGATGACGCCCTCGCCCGCCCGCACCGTCGTGCCGCCCACCTCCAGGTCGGTGGTGGCCGCACGGCCGATCCCCCACTGGGTGATGGTGTGGAAGCGCAGCATCTCCTCCACCGCGCCGTCCAGCAGCGCGGGTTCGGCGGCCAGCGCCGTCCACTGCGACCGGTCGAGCAGCAGCGACAGGGTGCTCAGGCCGATCACGTTGGCCGAGGTGTCCAGCCCGCCGGCCAGCAACAGCAGCGCGAAGGCCACCAGTTCACCGTGGCTCAGCTCGCCGGTGCGGACCCGCTCGACCACCAGGCGGCCGATCAGATCGTCCGTCGGCTCCGCGGACTTGCGGGCGACCAGGGCGTCCATGTAGCCGAACAGCGCCTCGTTGGCCTCCTGGTGGGCCGCGGGCGGCACGTCGCGGCGGTGCAGCGTCTCCGTCCAGCCCAGGAAGAGCCGCTGGTCGGCGGCCGGGACCCCGAGCAGCTCGCAGATCACCACCGCGGCGACCGGCCGGGCGAAGGCGGTGACCAGGTCGGCCGGGGCGGGGCCGGCCAGCAGCTCCTCCAGCGCGCCGTCCACGATCGCCTGCACCTTGGGGCGCAGCGCCTGCATCCGGCGGGTGGTGAACTCGCCCGTCAGCATGGCCCGCAGACGGGTGTGCTCGGGCGGATCCAGCGCGATGAACGCCCCCGGCAGGATCAGCGGCGGCACGAAGAGCTTCGGGTAGCCGGCCGCGGTCATGTCGGAGCTGAACCGCACGTCCGCGAGGACCCTGCGGACGTCCTCGTGGCGGGTGACCAGCCAGACCGGGTCGCCGACCGGCGGGCGCACCCTGACCAGCCCCTGCCCCTCCTGCCACCGGCCGTACTGCGGCGCGAGGTCCATCGGACACCCGGCCGGGCGCGCCTGCGGGAACGTGGACTCCACCTCGGCGCTCACCAGGTGACCGGCAGTTCGCGCGGGCTGTACACCATGGAGCCGTCGCGGAACGGCAGTTCGGTCACCGGGGTGACCAGCCGCAGGCCGGGGAGCCGGCTGAAGAGGGTGCCGATGGCGACCTGCAGCTCGACCCGGGCCAGGAACTTGCCGACGCAGTTGTGGATGCCGTGCCCGAAGGTCATCGGGTCCACCCCCTCCCGGCCGACGTCGAGGGTGTCGGGATCCGGATAGGCGTCCGCGTCCCGGGCCGCGGAGGGGGTCAGCAGGACCACGCCCTCACCGGCCCGGATCAGCTGCCCGCGCAGCTCGACGTCCTCGGCCGCGACCCGGCCGATGCCGTACTGCAGCACGTTCTGATGGCGCAGCAGTTCCTCGACCGCGCCGGGCACCAACGACGGGTCGGCGACGAGGCGCTCGGCCTGCGCCGGGTTCTCCAGCAGCGCGAGCACGCTGAGCGAGATCGAGCTGGCGGTGGTGTCGAAGCCGGCCGAGAGCAGCATCAGGCCGATCACGACGACCTCCTGCTGCGTCAGTTCGCCGTTGCGGATCTCGTTGCCGGCCAGCTGCCCGAGCAGGTCGTCGGTGGGCTCGGCCTCCTTGGCCGCCACCAACTCGTACATGTAGGCGAAGAGGTCGGTCAGCGCCTGGGCCAACTCCTCGGGCGCGCCCTCGCGTTCGATCAGCGCGAGGATCCAGCCGCCGAACTTGTCCCGGTCCGGGTAGGGCACCCCGAGGAACTCGCAGATCACCATGGCCGGCAGCGGCGAGGCGAAGCGGGCGACCAGGTCGGCCGCCGGCGGCCCCGCGAGCAGGTCGTCGAGGAGCCCGTCCACCATCTCCTGGATCCGCGGCCGCAGCCGCTCCGCGGCCCGGCTGGTGAACCAGGACGCCACCGTTCTGCGGTAGCGGGTGTGGTCCGGCGGGTCCATCGCGACGAAGGCGCCCGGCTGGCGCTCCCCCGGCACGAAGAAGCGCGGATACCCGGGCTGCGTCATGTCCGAGCTGAAGCGCGGATCGCCGAGAATCGACCGGATGTCGTCGTGCCGGGTCACGAGCCAGGCCTGGTCGCCGGTCGGAACGGTGACCCGGACGACCGAGGAACCCTCCCGCAGCGCCCGGTATCCGTCCGGCGGATCCAGCGGGCAGCCCGCCGCGCGGTCGAATGGGAAAACAACCGGTTCAGTTCGGGGAGATGTCACTACAGGCCTTTCCCAGCGGTCGGCACACGACAATCCGCCGCGCATACACGTAAGGAAATGGAAAGCAGGTGAACTCGCCAGGAAAGCCAGTTCGTCCGCCTCGGCGGAAGCGGCCGCCGGAACCATCCGGAATTCGCCGCTCCAACATGCTGCAACCAGGCCAACTCGGCTGTCAACCATGCATCAGCCCCTGGTCACAGCACGAAGAGGGCGTCACCGCCCGGCCGGAAATGAAACGTGACCTACGTCATGTCAGCCTGTTTCGGTCCCCCCGAAAGGTTGTGGAACCCATTGAACCGAACGCCATCAGCATACGTTCCCCTCCCCCCGACGACCACTGTGTACCGATGAACCGGCCACTGGCCGAAATGCGTTGTCCGAATTTCGGCCACACCGGAAACCCATGAACCGCCTCCCGGCGCAGTACGTTCCCCCCGCCCCTCGGCCCCCGGCGAGGCCGGGCGACAATGGGCCCCATGGACGACGCGTTCACCCTCCTCCGGCGGGCCGCCGGCCTCCTGCCCGAGGACGCCGCGGCGGAGAACGGCTGGACGGTCGCGGACGCCCGCGCCGAACTCGGGCTCCAGGAGTGGGAGCTGGCGCTCGACCTGCTCGTCGACATCGCGGACGTCCATCCGGTGCCCGTCGACTTCTGGGAGACGCTCGCCGAGGCCGCCCGGCAGATGATGTCGGAGCGCACGCGCCGCTGGTGCGAGTGGCGGGACTGGGAGCGCCGGAACGGCACCATCCGCGCGACCCTGACCCTGCTGCCCGCCGACGAGAGCAGACGCGGACGCCGCACCGCCTTCGCGGGCGACGGTCGGCTCAGGCCCCTGTGGGACATCGGCACCCGCACCGCGGACGGCCGGTCGGCGTTGAACGTCGCGCGGCTCTGGGTGGAGTCCGCGCCGCAGCTCGGCCCCGGTGGGACGGCCGACGTGCGGCTGGCTCCCCTGACGCCCGAGCAGTGGCGGCACCTGACGCCCGGTGACGTGATCACCCTGCACGAGGCCCGGCCCGTCGGCGGCCGTGCCGAGATCATCGAGGTCCGGCCGCCGCAGGGCTGAGGGCGGGGCGGGGCCCGCCCCCGCTGCCGTGCCCGTCCGGCGGCCAGGGCCTGTCCGGTTGTCCGCCGTTCGGCGGAAGGTGGGAAGGCGGGAAGGCGGGGAGGCGGGGAGGCAGCCGACGGGCCGTCAGCTCAGCGCCTCTCATGGGCTAATGATCTCGTCCGATGTCCGGCAGACGGGCGGAGCGATCCACCCGCCTGCCGGAGTCCCCCCCCCGGTTGGCTCAGCACCAACGCACGCTTCCTAGCCGAGGCTGTCGTCGATGAAGGCGAACAACTCCTCGTCCGAGGCGGTGTCGAGGCCCTCGATCTCCGCCAGGTCGGCCTCGGCCGCCGTGGCCTCCGCGGCGGGCTGCTGGGACTCGCCCAGGCGGGCGGCCAGGGCGTTGAGGCGCATCTGGAGCCGGGCCCGGGTGACGCCGTCGGGGGTGCTGGCGGCCAGCGCGGCCTCCAGGCGATCGAGTTCCCCGGTCACCGAGCCGCCCGAGCCCGCGCTGTCGGGGAACAGCTCCAGGTGCAGGTGGGTGGCGAGCAGGGCCGGGGTGGGCTGGTCGAAGACGAGCGAGGCGGGCAGCGACAGGCCCGTCTGGTCGGCCAGGCCGTCGCGCAGCAGCACCGCCATCAGCGAGTCCACGCCGAGGTCCCGGAAGGCCTGCCCCGGTTCGATCTCCTCCGGTCCCGCGTAGCCGAGGATGAACGCCGCCTCGGTCCGGACCAGGGCGAGCAGCGCGTTCTGCCGCTCGAACCCGGCCATCCCCGCCAGGCGGACGGTCAGCGGAGCATCGGCGGGCTCCGCCGCTGCCACGGCTGCCACGGTCTCCGGGGCGGTGCCACGCGAGGTGTCCGCCGCCGTGGCGGGCGCCGCCGGGAGCCGGTCCTGGCTCCGCGCCCGGAGCCAGGACGACATGGCGGGCAGTGCCGCGCTGAGCGGCAGGTCACCGGCCAGGCCCAGGGTGCTGAGCAGCCCGTCCAGGTCCTCGCGCCGCACGGCGGACCAGAACCGCTCGTCCACGGCGTCGGCCGGCACCGTCGACTCGTCCTCGGCCGCCGCCGGCCAGAAGCGGCGGCGCTGGAAGGCGTAGGTGGGCAGATCGAGCCGGCCGGAGCCGGTCCCCCCGAAGAAGGCCGCCCAGTCGACGGCGACGCCGTGGGCGTGCGCCTGGGCCAGTGCGCCGATCGCCGTCCGGGCCTCGGGGCGGTCACGGCGCAGCGCCGGGGCGAACAGCGCGGCCGTGCCGACGCAGTCCCGCCCGAGGGCGCTGAGGATGCCGTCCGGGCCCAGCTCGACGAAGGTGCGCACGCCCTCGCGTTCCAGCGTCTCGACGGCGTCGGCGAACCGGACCGTCTCGCGGGCGTGGCGCACCCAGTAGTCGGGGGTGGTCAGGTCGGCGCGCTGGTCGAGCGTCGAGACGATCGGGAGGGTGGGGGCGTGGAAGGTCACCCGCTCGGCGATCGCGCGGAACTCGGCGAGCATCGGCTCCATCAGGGGCGAGTGGAACGCGTGGCTGACGGTCAGGCGCCTGGTCCGGCAGCCCTCGGCGGCCAGCCTCTCGGCCACCGCCAGGACGGCCGCCTCGGCACCGGAAATCACCACCGACGAAGGCCCGTTGACAGCGGCGATGCCCGCCTCCGGGTGGTCGGCGAGCAGCGGCAGCACCTCGTCCTCGGCCGCCTCGACGGCCACCATCGCACCACCGGCAGGCAGTTGCTGCATCAGCCGGCCACGGGCGGCGACCAGCTGCGCGGCGTCGGCCAGCGAGAGGACGCCCGCGACGTGCGCGGCGGCCAGTTCGCCGATCGAGTGCCCGGCCAGGAAGTCCGGTCGCAGGCCCCAGGATTCGACAAGCCGGAACAGCGCCACCTCGAGGGCGAAGAGCGCGGGCTGGGTGTACGCCGTCCGGTCGAGCAGTGCGTCGGCCTCGGCGAGCGGGGTCTCCAGGTGCCGGTCCAGCTCGACCCGGACCGCGTCGTAGGCCTCGGCGAACACCGGGAAGGCGGCGTGGAGTTCGGCCCCCATGCCGGGGCGCTGGCTGCCCTGGCCGGTGAAGAGGAAGGCGAGCCGGCCCTCGACCGCGGTGCCCTTGAGCACCGGTGCGGCGGGCACCCCGAGGGCCAGCGCATCGAGCCCGGCGCGGAGTTCGTCCTGGTCGGCGGCCACGATCGCCGCCCGGCGGTCCAGCGCCGCCCGGGTGGTCGCCAGGGCCTGCGCGACCTCGGGCACGGTGACGTCCGGCTCGGCGTCCAGCCAGTCGCGCAGGCGGTCCGCCTGGTCGCGCAGGGCGGCGTCGTTCTTGCCGGAGAGCACCACCGGGAGCACGGGGGACGCCGAGGCAGTGACGGCGAGCGCGGCCGGTGCCTCACCGGCCGGCGCCTCCCCGGCGGGGGCCTGCCCGGCGGGGGCCTGCTCGACGGGGGCCTGCTCCAGCACGGTGTGGGCGTTGGTGCCGCTGATGCCGAAGGACGAGACCGCGGCCCGGCGCGGGCGGCCGGTCTGCGGCCAGGGCCGGTTCTCCGCCAGCAGCTCGACGGCACCGGCCGACCAGTCGACGTGCGGGGTCGGCTCGTCCACGTGCAGGGTGCGCGGCAGCACGCCGTGCCGCATCGCCATCACCATCTTGATCACGCCCGCGACGCCCGCCGCCGCCTGGGTGTGGCCGATGTTCGACTTCACCGAGCCGAGCCACACCGGCCGGTCCTCGGGCCGGCCCCGGCCGTAGGTGGCCAGCAGCGCCTGCGCCTCGATCGGATCGCCCAGCCGGGTGCCGGTGCCGTGGCCCTCGACCACGTCGACCTGGTCGGGCGTCAGCCG
The DNA here is from genome assembly GCF_036226465.1 of Kitasatospora sp. NBC_01250. Classification (NCBI taxonomy): domain Bacteria; kingdom Bacillati; phylum Actinomycetota; class Actinomycetes; order Kitasatosporales; family Streptomycetaceae; genus Kitasatospora; species Kitasatospora sp. NBC_01250. The sequence continues at coordinate 1,740,975 of NZ_CP108476.1, forward strand.
GGCATTGGCCAGCGCCTGGCGGATCACCCGCTGCTGGGACGGCCCGTTGGGGGCGGTCAGGCCGTTGCTCGCGCCGTCCTGGTTGACCGCGCTGCCCTGCACCACGGCCAGCACCCGGTGCCCGTTGCGGCGGGCCTCGGAGAGCCGCTCGACCAGCAGCAGGCCCACGCCCTCGGCCATGTTGGTGCCGTCGGCCGCACCGGCGAAGGACTTGCAGCGGCCGTCGGCGGCCAGCCCGCGCTGGCGGCTGAACTCGATGATGGTGCCCGGGTTCGGCATCACGGTGATGCCGCCGGCCAGGGCCAGCGAGCACTCGCCGGTGCGCAGCGCCTGCACGGCGAGGTGCAGCGAGACCAGCGAGGCCGAGCAGGCGGTGTCGACGGTGACCGCCGGACCCTCGAGACCGAAGGTGTAGGAGAGCCGCCCGGACATCACGCTCGCGGTGTTGCCGGTGCCCAGGTGGCCCTCGAAGTTCTCGGCCGAGCGCATCAGCACCGGGACGTAGTCCTGCCCGTTGGTGCCGACGAAGACGCCGGTGCGGCTGCCGCGCAGGGTCGCCGGGTCGATGCCCGCCCGCTCGAACAGCTCCCAGGAGGTCTCGAGCAGCAAGCGCTGCTGCGGGTCCATCGACAGCGCCTCGCGCGGCGTGATGCCGAACAGGGCGGCGTCGAACTCGTCCACGGCGGACAGGAAGCCGCCCTCCTTGGTGTAGGAGGCGCCCTGCGCGTCCGGGTCCGGGTCGTAGAGCCCGTCGAGGTCCCAGTCGCGGTCGGTCGGGAAGCCGGAGATCGCGTCACCGCCGCTCTCGACGAGCCGCCAGAGCTGCTCCGGGCTCTGCACACCGCCCGGGAACCGGCAGCTCATCGCGACGATCGCGATCGGCTCGCGGGCCTTCTCGTCGAGGTCGCGCAGCTGGGTGTGGGCCTCGTCGAGGTCCTTCAGCACGCGCTTGAGGTATTCGCGGAGCTTGTCTTCATTGGCCATCGGAGCGCTGCCCATCCGGTTCGTCGGGGTAGGGGGTGACGGGGTTGCGGAACACGGCGGGCACGCCGCTCAGCCCCTGCCGAACTTCTTGTCGATGTAGTCGAAGAGGTCGTCGTCGCTCGCCTCGTCGATCGCCGCCGCGCCCGCGCTCTCCTCGCTGCCGCGCGCGGCGTTCCAGCTCGCCAGCAGGGTCTGCAGGCGGACCGCGATCCGCGCGTGGGCGGCGTCGTCGGGGGCGACGGCGCCGTGTTCCCCGGCGCCGAGCGCGGCGATCGCCGCCTCCAGGCGGTCCAGCTCCTCGAGGAGGCCGGGAGCCGCCGGTCCGCTGTCGGGAGCCAGCTCGGCCAGCAGGGACTCGGCCAGCAGGGCGGGCGTCGGGTGGTCGAAGATCAGGGTCGCGGGCAGTCGGATCCCGGTGGCCTCGGTCAGCCGGTTGCGCAGCTCGACGGCGGTCAGCGAGTCGAAGCCCAGCTCGCGGAAGGCCTGTCCGGCGCCGACCAGCTCCACCGAGGTGTAGCCGAGCACGGCCACCACGTGGCGGCGGACCAGGTCGAGCAGCGCACCGCGCTGCTCGGCGGCCGGGCGGCCGGCCAACTGCTGGGCCAGGGTGGCCCTGTCGGGCTCGGCGGCCGCCGCCGCGGCAGCGACGGAGGCGCGCCGGGCCGGGGGCCGCACCAGGCCGTGGAAGGGCGCGGGCAGCGCGTCGGGCACGGTGGCCAGCGCCCGCAGCACGTTCAGGTCCAGCCGCATCGGGACCAGGACCGGCTCGCCGGTGACCGCGAGGGCGGCGTCGAAGAGCGCCAGTCCCTGCTCGGCGGTCATCGGGAGCACCCCGCCGCGCGCCGACCTGGCGAGGTCCACCTCGCTCAGCCGGCCCGCCATGCCGCGCCGCTCGGCCCACATACCCCAGGCCAGCGAGACCGCGGCCAGGCCGTGGCCGTGGCGGTGGCGGGCCAGCGCGTCCAGGAAGACGTTGGCCGCACCGTAGCCGGCGAGCCCCGCACCGCCCAGCGTGCCGGCGGCGGCCGAGAAGAGCACGAAGGCGTCCAGCTCCAGCTCGGCGGTGAGCTCGTGCAGGTGGAGCGCCGCGTCCACCTTGGGACGCAGCACGCGGTCGACCCGCTCGGGGGTGAGCGCGCCGACCACGCCGTCGTCCAGCACGGCCGCGGTGTGCACCACCGCCGTCAGCGGGTGCGCGACCGGCACCTCGGCCAGCAGCGCGGCCAGTTCCACGCGGTCCGCCACGTCACAGGCCGCCATCGTGACCTCGGCACCCGACGCGGTGAGTTCGGCGACCAGTTCGGCCGCGCCCGGGGCGCTGGGGCCGCGCCGGCTGGTCAACAGCAGGTGGCGGACGCCGTGTTCGGCCACCAGATGGCGGGCGAGCAGAGCGCCGAGCCCGCCGGCCGCACCGGTGATCAGCACCGTGCCGTCGGGGTTCAACTTCGGTGCGGACCCGGGCTGTTCATCGCTCTGGGCGGGGTGCGCGGGACGGGCGAGGCGGGCCAGCCGGGGCACCCGCACGGTGCCCGCCCGCAGGGCGAACTCCTGCTCGCCGCAGGCGATCGCGAACGGCAGCAGGCGGCGGGACTCCTCGTCGTCGTCCAGGTCCACCAGCGTGAAGCGGTCCCGGTTCTCGATCCGGGCCGCCCGCACCAGGCCCCAGAGCGGGGCGTGGACCAGGTCGACCGGCCCGTCGCCGGTGCCGGTGGCCACCGCGCCGCTGGTCAGCAGGGCCAGCCGGGCACCGGCGAGGCCGTCGTCGGCGAGCAGGCCCTGCACCAGGGCGAGCGCGCGGTGGGTGGCTGTGTGGACCTCGGCCGCCAGGTCGTTGCCGCCCGGCTCGCCCGTGCAGCTCACCAGCACGGTGCCGGGGGCGGGCCGCCCGGCCGCGACGGCCGCCTGCAGCTCGGCCAGGCCGTCGTAGAACTCGGGCCGTTCACCGGCCAGTTCGAGGGAGGCGCCGATCTTGAGCCGGTCGGCGCCGAGCACGGCCCAGCGCGTACCGGTCGGCACCTCGGACCGCTCCGGCAAGGGCAGGGGCGCCCAGTCGATGCGGAAGAGCGCGTCGGGCCGCCCGGCCTTCGAGGCCGCAGCGAGCTGCTCGGCCGCGAGGGGGCGCAGCGTCAGGGCCTGCACCGAGACGACGGGAGTACCCGACTCGTCCGTCGCGGCCAGCGACACCTCCGCCGGCCCGGTCGGCGTGAGCCGCACCCGCAGCTCCGTGGCACCCCCGGCGTGCAGGGTGAGGCCGCGCCAGGCGAAGGGGGCGAGGGACGCCGGGCCGGTGGACGCCGGGTCGAGGGAGAGGGCGTGCAGGGCGGCGTCGAGCAGGGCCGGGTGCAGGCCGTAGGCGTCCGCCGCCGTCCGCAGCTCCTCGGGCAGCTCCACGGTCGCGAAGACCGTGTCCCCGTGCTGCCAGGCCTTGCGCAGGCCCCGGAGCGCGGGCCCGTACCAGCGGCCGGCCGACGCCTGCCGCTCGTAGTGGCCCTCGACCGGCAGCTCGACGGCGCCGGCCGGCGGCCAGGCCGCCGGGTCCAGCGGCACGGGGGCGGGGAGGGCGGACGTCGCGGCGACGGCCAGCGCACCGCTCGCGTGCCGGGTCCACGGCTCGGACGCCATCGCACTCTCGGGGCGGGCATAGAGGGCCAGCGATCGCCGACCGGAAGCCTGCTCGGGGCCGCCGACCACCAGGTGCAGCTGGAGCGCGCCCTCCTCGGGCAGCACCAGCGGCACCTCGACGGTCAGCTCCTCCAGCAGGCCGCAGCCGACCTGGTCGCCGGCCCGGACGGCGAGTTCGACGAACGCCGTCTCCGGCAGCAGCACGGTGTCGCCCACCGCGTGGTCGGACAGCCACGGGTGGGTGTCCAGGGTGAGCCGGCCGGTGAACAGGAAGCCGTCGGAGTCGGGCAGTTCGACGGCCGCGCCAAGCAGCGGGTGCCCGGCGGAGGCCAGACCGGCCGCGGCCACGTCGGTCGCGGCGGGCAGCGCGGACGGCTGCACCCAGTAGCGCTGGCGCTGGAAGGGGTAGGTGGGCAGGTCGATCCGGCGGGCGCCGGTGCCGGCGAAGAACGCCGACCAGTCCACGGGGATGCCGCGGACGTGGGCCTGGGCGAGCGCGGCGACCGCGCTGCGCGCCTCGGGGCGGCCCGCGCGGAGAACGGGCACGAAGGCGGTCCGCTCGGCGGTGGCGGACTCCTGGGCGAGTGCGGTGAGGGTTCCATCGGGGCCCAGCTCGACGAAGGTGCGCACGCCCTGCTGCTCCAGGGTGGCGATGGCGTCGGCGAAGCGGACGGCCTCGCGGACGTGGCGCACCCAGTACTCGCGAGTGGCGAGGTCGGCGGACTGGTCGAGGGTGGAGACGATCGGGATCGTCGGGGCGTGGAAGGTCAGTTCGGCGGCGAGCGCGCGGAACTCGGCGAGCATCGGCTCCATCAGCGGGGAGTGGAACGCGTGGCTGACGATCAGGCGCTTCGTCTTGCAGCCCAGCTGCCCGGCCACCTCCAGCACCGCCTGCTCCGCGCCCGAAAGCACCACGGACGTCGGGCCGTTGACGGCGGCGATACCGACATCGGAACGGTCGGCGAGCAGCAGCGGCAGCACCTGCGCCTCGGCGGCCTGGACGGCCACCATCGCACCACCGGCGGCCAGCGCCTGCATCAGGCGGCCACGCGCGGCCACCAGCTTGGCGGCATCCGCCAGGGACAGGACCCCGGCGACGTGCGCGGCGGCCAGCTCACCGATCGAGTGCCCCGCCAGGAAGTCCGGCCGCACTCCCCAGGACTCGACGAGGCGGAACAGCGCCACTTCGAGGGCGAAGAGCGCCGGCTGCGTGTAGGCCGTCTCGTCCAACAACGCGTCGGCCTCGCCGAGCGGCGTCTCCAGGTACTGGTCCAGCTCCACGCGGACCGCGTCGTAGGCATCGGCGAACACCGGGAACGCGCCGTACAGTTCAGCGCCCATCCCGGCCCGCTGGCTGCCCTGACCGGTGAACAGGAACGCCGTCCGCCCCTCCACCACCGAGCCCGTGACGACCTGCGCCACCGACTCCCCCGCCGCCAACGCGGCCAGCCCGCCCAGCAGTTCGTCCCGCTCTCCCGCCAGCACCACCGCGCGGCGCTCCAGCGCCGCCCGGCCCGTCGCCAACGAGTGCGCCACATCGACCGGTTCGGCCTCCGCAGCCACCGGCAGCAACCGCTGCGCCTGCGCCCGCAGCGCCTGCTCGGTGCGCGCCGACAGGAGCACCGGGAGAACGGACGGGGCGACTGCCGCCGGAGCAGGGGGTGCCACCACGGGTGCCTGTTCCAGGATGACGTGGGCGTTGGTACCGCTCAGCCCGAAGGACGAGACACCCGCACGACGCGGACGCCCGCTCCGCGGCCACACCCGCTCCTCCGCCAACAGCGCCACCGCACCCGACGACCAGTCCACCTGCGACGTCGGCTCATCAATGTGCAGACTGCGCGGCAACACCCCATGCCCCATCGCCAACACCATCTTGATCACACCCGCCACACCCGCAGCCGCCTGCGTATGACCGATGTTCGACTTCACCGACCCCAACCACAACGGCTGGTCGGCCGGCCGCTCCTGACCGTAGGTGGCGAGCAACGCCTGCGCCTCGATCGGATCACCCAGCGTGGTACCGGTCCCGTGCGCCTCCACCGCATCCACCCCGGACGCCACCACACCCGCATTCGCCAACGCCTGCCGAATCACCCGCTGCTGCGAAGGACCATTGGGCGCCGTCAGACCATTCGACGCACCGTCCTGATTCACCGCACTGCCACGCACCACCGCCAACACCGGATGCCCGTTGCGCTCCGCATCCGACAACCGCTCCACCAACAACATCCCCACACCCTCACCCCACCCCGTACCATCCGCACCACCCGCAAACGCCTTGCACCGACCATCCGCCGCCAACCCACCCTGACGACTGAACTCCACAAACGCACCAGGCGTCGACATCACCGTCACACCACCCACCAACGCCAACGAACACTCACCACCCCGCAACGCCTGCCCCGCCAGATGCAACGCCACCAACGACGACGAACACGCCGTGTCCACCGTCACCGCCGGCCCCTCCAGACCAAAGGTGTACGACAACCGGCCGGAGACAACGCTGGCGGCGTTGCCGGTGCCCAGGAACCCGGCGAGGTCCCGGGCGTCGTCCATCGCCAGTTGGAGGTAGTCCTGGCCGTTGGTGCCGACGAAGACGCCGGTCCGGCTGCCACGCAGCGCGGTCGGGTCGATGCCCGCCCGCTCGAACGCCTCCCAGGAGGTCTCCAGGAGCAGCCGCTGCTGCGGGTCCATGGCCAGCGCCTCGCGCGGCGAGATCCCGAAGAAGGTCGGATCGAACTCGGCCACACCGGAGAGGAAACCGGCCCGGCGGGTGTGGGACGCGTGCGCATCGTCGGAGTCGGCGCCGAAGAGCGCGGCCAGGTCCCAACCGCGGTCGGTCGGGAAACCGGAGACCGCATCGCCACCCGCGGCCAGCAGCTGCCACAGCTCCTCGGGCGTCGCAACGCCCCCCGGGAACCGGCAGCTCATCGCCACGATCGCGATCGGCTCGTCGTCAACCGCCCGCACCGCGACCGCCGTCGGTTCAGTCTGCCCCGCACCGAGCAGCTCACCGCGCAGATGGCCGGCCAGCGCGACCGTGGTCGGGTAGTCGAACACCAGGGTGCTGGGCAGGCTCAGGGCGGTGACGGCGTTCAGGCGGTTGCGCAGCTCGACGGCGGTCAGCGAGTCGAAGCCCAACTCACGGAACGCCTTGCCGACCTCCACGGAGTCCGGGCCGGCGTAGCCGAGCACGGCGGCCACATTGCCCCGCACCACATCGAGCAGCGCGCGCTCCTGCTCGGCCGGGGCCAGAGCGGCCAGGCGATGCGCGAGGGTACCGGCGGCGAGGTCGTCGCCGGCCGCGGGAGCGGCCTGCTCGATCGCCGTGCGGGCCTCGGGCAGTTCGTCGAAGAGGCGGGTGGGCCGAGCGGCGGCGAAGGAGGGTGCGAACCGCGCCCAGTCCAGGTCCGCGGCGGCCACCGCGGTGTCCCTGGTGGAGAGCGCGCGGTGCAGGAAGGCCAGCGCCAACTCCGGTGCCATGGTGCCCAGGCCGCCACGGCGCAGGCGCTCGGCCAGGCCCTCGTCATCGGCCATGCCGCCCTGGGCCCATGGGCCCCAGGCGATCGCGGTGGCGGGCAGGCCGTCGGCCCGGCGCTGCTCGGCCAGCGCGTCCAGGTAGGCGTTGGCCGCCGCGTAGTTGGCCTGCCCCGCGCTGCCGATGGTGCCCGCGATCGAGGAGAAGAGCACGAACGCGCTGAGCTCGCCGGTCAGTTCGTGCAGATTGCGGGCGGCGTCCACCTTGGGCCGGGCCACGGCGGCGAACCGCTCGGCCGTCAGGCCGTCGAGTACCCCGTCGTCCAGCACCCCGGCGGTGTGGAAGACCGCCGAGACCGGGTGCGCCGCCAACAGCTCGGCCAGCGCCGCCCGGTCGGCCACATCACACGCCACCACCGTCGCCGTGGCACCCAACGCGCCCAGCTCGGCGACCAGTTCGGCCGCACCCGGGGCGTCCGGGCCACGCCGACCGGCGAGCACCAGCTGCTCGGCACCGTTGCGGGCCAGCCAACGCGCCACCTCCGCGCCCAACGCGCCCGTGCCACCGGTGACCAGGGTGGTGCCCGTCGGCTGCCAGCCGACGGCCTCACCGGGTGCCGAGCGCAGCAGACGTCGGGCGAAGACGCCCGAGGTGCGCACCGCGAGCTGATCCTCGCCGACCGCACCGCCCAGCGCACCGAGCAGGCGGCTCAGCACCCGGTCGTCCGCGATCACCGGCAGGTCGACCAGGCCGCCCCAGCGGTCGGGGTGTTCCAGTGCCGCCACCCGCCCCAGGCCCCAGAGTTGGGCCTGGACGGGGTTGGCCAGCCGCTCGGCGGGCGCGATCGAGACGGCGCCGCGGGTCAGGCACCACAGCGGCGCCGCGACCCCGGCATCGCCCAGTGCCTGGACCAGCGCCAGCGTCCCGGGGACGGCCGTCTGCTCGTCCAGGGCGAGCAGCGAGAGCACGCCGGTCGGCGCTTCGGCATCGGCCAGTGGCCGCAGACGCTCGGCGAGCCGGCGGCGGTCGGCATCCGCCACCGCGACGTCGATCCGGTGCACCTCGACGCCGCGGTCGACCAGCAGGTGCAAGGTGTCCAGCGCCACGGCGTCCTCGACGCTGCCGACCGGCACCACCACCAGCCAGCGCCCCGACGGTGCGGCAGCGCCGGCATCGGCGACCAGCTGCCACCCGGCCTGGTAGCGCCAGCCGTCCACCGTGGTGCGCTCCCGGTGCCGGCGGCGCCAGGTGGACAGTGCGGGCAACAGGGTGCCCAGCGGCCCCTCGCTGCGGGCCTCGACGTCGAGCGTCGCCGCGAGCGTGTCCAGGTCCCCGCGCTCCACCGCCTGCCAGAACTCCGCGTCCACCGGGTCGGCGGCCGGTCCGCCGGCGGCCTGCGCCGCGGACTCCAGCCAGTACCAGGCGTGTTGGAAGGCATAGGTGGGCAGGTCGACCCGGCGGGCGTTCCGGCCGGCGAAGAAGGCCGGCCAGTCCACGGCCGCGCCACGGGCGTGCAGCCGGGCGAGAGCGGTCGTGAGGGTGCGGACCTCGGGGCGGTCGGCGCGCAGCGCGGGCGCGAAGGCGGTCCCCTCGGCGGTGGCGCTCTCCTGGCCCATCGCGCTGAGCACGCCGTCGGGGCCCAGCTCGACGAAGGTGCGCACGCCCTGCTGCTCCAGGGTGGCGATCGCGTCGGCGAAGCGGACGGCCTCGCGGACGTGGCGCACCCAGTACTCGGGGGTGGCGAGGTCGGCGGACTGGTCGAGGGTGGAGACGATCGGGATCGTCGGGGCGTGGAAGGTCAGTTCGGCGGCGAGCGCGCGGAACTCGGCGAGCATCGGCTCCATCAGCGGGGAGTGGAACGCGTGGCTGACGGTCAGGCGCCTGGTCTTGCAGCCCAGCTGCCCGGCCACCTCCAGCACCGCCTGCTCGGCGCCCGAAAGCACCACGGACGTCGGACCGTTGACAGCGGCGATACCGACATCGGAGCGGTCGGCGAGCAGCGGCAGCACCTGCGCCTCGGCGGCCTGCACGGCCACCATCGCACCACCGGCAGGCAGCGCCTGCATCAGGCGGCCACGCGCGGCCACCAGCTTGGCGGCGTCAGTGAGGGAGAGGACACCGGCGACGTGCGCGGCAGCCAGCTCACCGATCGAGTGCCCCGCCAGGAAATCCGGCCGCACGCCCCAGGATCGGAGGAGACGGAACAGCGCCACTTCGAGGGCGAAGAGCGCCGGCTGCGTGTAGGCCGTCTCGTCCAACAACGCGTCGGCCTCGCCGAGCGGCGTCTGAAGATGCTGGTCCAGCTCCGCGCGGACCGCGTCGTACGCCTCGGCGAACACCGGGAAAGCGCCGTACAGTTCAGCGCCCATCCCGGCCCGCTGGCTGCCCTGACCGGTGAACAGGAAGGCGAGCCTGCCCGGCGCCACCGTGCCGCGGACCGCCCCCGCAGCCGGCTCGCCCGCGGCCAGCAGGCCCAGTGCGCGCAGGAGTTCGTCGCGGTCCTCGGCGACCAGTACCGCGCGGTGCTCCAGGGCGGCCCGGGTGGTGGCCAACGAGTAGGCCACATCGGCCGGTTCGGCGGCCGGCTGGTTCACCAGGAAGGTGCGCAGCCGCTCGGCCTGGGCCCGCAGCGCCTCGCCGCTCCGCGCCGACAGCAGCCACGGCAGCACGGCCGCGTGCACCGCCTCGGCGGCGGCCGGAGCCTGCGCGGCAGGGGCGGCCGGGGCCTGCTCAAGGATGGTGTGCGCGTTGGTGCCGCTGATGCCGAAGGAGGAGACCGCCGCGCGACGCGGGCGCTCGCTCCGCGGCCAGGGCCGTGCCTCGGTCAGCAGTTCGACCGCACCGGCGGCCCAGTCGACGGTGGGCGAGGGCTCGTCCACATGGAGGGTGCGCGGCAGCACGCCGTGCCGCATCGCCATCACCATCTTGATGATGCCCGCGACACCGGCGGCGGCCTGGGTGTGGCCGATGTTGGACTTGACCGAACCGAGCCAGAGGGGTTCGTCCTGCGCGCGCTCGCGGCCGTAGGTGGCCAGCAGCGCCTGCGCCTCGATCGGGTCGCCCAGCGTGGTGCCGGTGCCGTGCGCCTCCACCGCGTCGACCTGGTCGGCGGTCAGGCGGGCGTTCACCAGTGCTTGGCGGATCACCCGCTGCTGCGACGGGCCGTTGGGGGCCGTGAGGCCGTTGGACGCTCCGTCCTGGTTGACCGCGGAGCCGCGCACCACGGCGAGCACCGGGTGCCCGTGGCGCCGCGCGTCCGAGAGGCGCTCGACCAGCAGCATGCCCGCGCCCTCGCCCCAGCCGGTGCCGTCGGCAGCGGCGGCGAAGGACTTGCAGCGCCCGTCGGCCGACAGGCCGCGCTGGCGGCTGAAGTCGACGAAGGTCTCGGGCGTGCCCATCACCGCCACGCCGCCCGCGAGCGCCATCGTGCACTCGCCGCTGCGCAGCGCCTGGATCGCCCAGTGCAGCGCCACCAGCGAGGACGAGCAGGCGGTGTCGACCGTCACCGCCGGGCCTTCGAGACCGAAGGTGTAGGCGACCCGACCGGAGACGATGCTGCCGGAGTTGCCCGTGCCCAGGTAGCCCTCGACGCCCTCGGGCAGCTCGCTGATGCCGGAGGTGTAGTCGTGGTACATCAGACCGGCGAAGACGCCGGTGCGGCTGCCCTTGAGCGAGGCCGGGTCGATGCCCGCCCGCTCGATCGCCTCCCAGGAGACCTCGAGGAGCAGGCGCTGCTGCGGGTCCATCGCCAGCGCCTCGCGCGGCGAGATCCCGAAGAACGCCGGGTCGAAGAGACCCGCGTCGTGCAGGAAGCCGCCCTCGCGGGCGTAGCTGGTGCCCTGGTGGTCGGGGTCGGGGTGGTAGAGGTTCTCGATGTCCCAGCCGCGGCCGGCCGGGAAGCCGGAGATCGCGTCCTCGCCGGAGAAGACCAGCTGCCACAGGTCCTCGGGCGACTCGACACCGCCGGGGTAGCGGCAGGCCATGCCGACGATCGCGATCGGGTCGTCGGCCAGGGCGCTCGGGGCGGCCGGGGCGGCCGGGCCGGTGGTAGCGGGGTCCGTGGCGTCGCCCAGCAGCTCGGCGAGCAGGAAGGCGGCCAGGGCCGGCGGGCTCGGGTAGTCGAAGATCAGCGTGGCGGGCAGCCGCAGGCCGGTGGCACCGTTCAGCTCGTTGCGCAGCTCGACCGCCGTCAGCGAGTCGAAGCCCAGCTCCTTGAAGGCCCGACTGCCTTCGACGGCGCTCGCGTCGGCGTAGCCGAGCACGGACGCCACCCGGCCGCAGACCAGCTCCAGCAGCGCGGGCTCGCGCTCACCGGCCGGCAGCGCCAGCAGATGGGCGGTCAGCTCCGAGCCACCGGCCGCGCCCGACCGGGCGGCCCGGCGGGCGGGCGCCCGCAGCAGCCCGCGCAGCAGCGGCACGACCGCGCGGCTCGCGTCCTTGCGCAGCGCGGCCAGGTCCAGCCGCATCGGGACCACGGTCGCGGCCCCGGTGCCGAGGGCGGCGTCGAAGAGCGCCAGGCCCTCGGCGGCGGTGAGCCCCTGCACGCCCGAGCGCGCCATCCGGTCGACGTCGCCGTCACCGAGCGCGGCGGCCATGCCGGCGCCTTCGGCCCACAGGCCCCAGGCGAGCGAGGTGGCGGCCAGGCCCTGGGCGCGGCGCCGGCTGGCGAGTGCGTCCAGGAAGACGTTGGCAGCGGCGTAGTTGCCCTGGCCCGGGCCACCGAAGGTACCGGCGGCGGACGAGAAGAGGACGAACGCGCTGAGCCCGTCGGTGAGTTCGTGCAGGTTGAGGGCCGCGTCCAGCTTCGGGCGCAGCACCGTGTCCAGCCGCTCGGGGGTCAGCGAGGAGACGATCCCGTCGTCCAGCACCCCCGCGGTGTGCACCACCGCCGACACCGGGTGCACCGCCAACAGCTCGGCCAGCGCAGCACGGTCCGCCACATCGCACGCCGCGACGACCGCGCTGGCGCCCAACGCGGCCAGTTCGGCCACCAGTTCGGCCGCCCCCGACGCCTGCGCACCACGACGCGACACCAACAGCAGGCTCCGCACCCCGTGTTCGGCCACCAGATGCCGGGCCACCAGACCGCCCAGGGTGCCCGAGGCACCCGTCACCAGCACCGTGCCGTCCGCATCGAAGACCGGCGACGACTCGACCGGCGCCGCCACCCGCGCGAGGCGGGGCACCAGGACCTCGCCCGCGCGGACGGCGAGTTCCGGCTCGTCGGTGGCCAGCGCAGCGGTCGGCAGCTCCGGGGAGGCGCCGTCGGCCGGAAGGTCGAGCAGGACGAAGCGGCCAGGGTTCTCGGACTGCGCCGAGCGCACCAGACCCCAGACCGGCGCGTGCGCCAGGTCGGTGACGCCGCTCGCGTCGACCGCCACCGCACCCCGGGTCACCAGCACCAGCCGCGAACCGGCGAACCGCTCGTCCGCCAGCCACTCCTGCACCACCGCAAGCACGCTGTGCAGGGCCTCACGCACTTCAGCAGAGCCGACCCCGGGGGTCGGGACGAGGGGGAGGAAGACCGTCTCCGGGGCGGCCAGGCCGTCGTCCACCGCCGCACCCAACGCGGCGAGGTCGGCGAAGTGGTCCGCACCGAACAACTCGGCGCCCAGCACCGCCCAGCGCCCGGCCGGGGACTCCGACACCGACACCGACACCGCGAGCGGCTGCCAGGCCACCTGGAAGAGCGAGTCCGTGAAGCCGCCCCGGGTCGCGCGCACCTGCTCCTCGGAGACCTCGCGCAGCACCAGCGAGTCGACCGAGGCGACCGGCCGACCGGTCTCGTCGGCCAGCTCCAGCGTGATCGCTTTCGGTCCGGTACGCGACAGGCGGGCGCGCAGCACGGTGGCACCCCAGGCGTGGAGCGAGACGCCGCTCCACGCGAACGGGATCCGGCCGCGCCCGGTGTCGTCCAGCAGGTTGCCGACGCCGACCGCGTGCAGTGCGGCATCCAGCAGCGCCGGGTGCAGGCCGAAGGCAGCAGCACCGTCGCGGGCCTCCTCGGGCAGCGCCACCTCGGCGAACACCTCGTCGGCCCGCCGCCAGGCGGCCCGCAGGCCGCGGAAGACCGGGCCGTAGCCGAAACCGGCCGTGGTGAGGCGCTCGTAGAGGTCCGTGACGTCGACGGCCTCCGCACCGGCCGGCGGCCAGGCGGCCGGTGCGGTGAACGGCTCCGCAGGGCTGCCGGGGGCGACCACACCGGTGGCGTGCCGGGTCCACGGCTCCTCGGCCTCGGCATCCTCCGGCCGCGAGTGCAGGCTCAGCGGGCGGCGTCCCGATTCGTCCACCGCGCCCAGGGCGAGGCGCAGTTGGACACCGCCCTGGGCGCCCAGGACCAGCGGGGCCTCCAGCGTCAGCTCCTCCAGCAGCGAGCAGCCCACCTGGTCGCCGGTGCGGATCGCCAGCTCCACGAACGCGGTGCCCGGCAGCAGCACCGAGCCCAGCACGACGTGGTCGGCGAGCCACGGCTGGGCCTGCACGGAGAGCCGGCCGGTGAACACCAGGCCGTCCCAGTGCGGGAGTTCGACGCTCGCGCCGAGCAGCGGGTGCCCGGCGGCGACCAGCCCGAGCGAGGCGGGGTCGCCCGTCGGGGCGCCGCCTTCGAGCCAGTAGCGCTGGCGCTGGAAGGGGTAGGTGGGCAGGTCGATCCGGCGGGCGCCGGTGCCTGCGAAGAACGCCGACCAGTCCACGGGGATGCCGCGGACGTGGGCCTGGGCGAGCGCGGTGACCGCGCTGCGCACCTCGGGGCGGCCCGCGCGGAGAACGGGCACGAGGGCGGTCCGCTCGGCGGTGGCGGACTCCTGGGCGAGTGCGGTGAGGGTTCCATCGGGGCCCAGCTCGACGAAGGTACGCACGCCCTGCTGCTCCAGGGTGGCGATGGCGTCGGCGAAGCGGACGGCCTCGCGGACGTGGCGCACCCAGTACTCGGGGGTGGCGAGGTCGGCGGACTGGTCGAGGGTGGAGACGATCGGGATCGTCGGGGCGTGGAAGGTCAGTTCGGCGGCGATCGCGCGGAACTCGGCGAGCATCGGCTCCATCAGCGGGGAGTGGAACGCGTGGCTGACGGTCAGGCGCTTGGTCTTGCGGTCCAGCTGCGCCGCAACGTCGAGCACCGCCTGCTCGGCGCCCGAAAGCACCACGGACGTCGGGCCGTTGACGGCGGCGATACCGACATCGGAGCGGCCGTCGAGCAGCGACAGCACCTCCGCCTCGCTCGCCTGCACGGCCACCATCGCACCACCGGCAGGCAGCGCCTGCATCAGGCGGCCACGCGCGGCCACCAACCGCGCCGCATCCGCCAGGGACAGGACGCCCGCGACGTGCGCGGCGGCCAGCTCACCGATCGAGTGACCGGCCAGGAAGTCCGGCCGCACACCCCAGGACTCGACCAGCCGGAACAGCGCCACTTCGAGGGCAAAGAGCGCCGGCTGCGTGTAGGCCGTCTCGTCGATCAACGCGTCGGCCTCGCCGAGCGGCGTCTCCAGGTACTGGTCCAGCTCCGCGCAGACCGCGTCGTACGCCTCCGCGAACACCGGGAACGCGCCGTACAGTTCAGCGCCCATCCCGGCCCGCTGGCTGCCCTGACCGGTGAACAGGAACGCCGTCCGCCCCTCCACCACCGAGCCCGTGACGACCTGCGCCAGCGACTCCCCCGCCGCCAACGCGGCCAGCCCGCCCAGCAGTTCGTCCCGCTCCCCCGCCAGCACCACCGCACGCCGCTCCAGCGCCGCCCGGCCCGTCGCCAACGAGTGCGCCACATCGACCGGTTCGGCCTGCGCAGCCACCGGCAACAACCGCTCCGCCTGCGCCCGCAGCGCGTCCGCGTCCCGCGCCGAGAGGACCACCGGCAGCACCGACGGCGACACCGCCGCCTCGGTGACCGGCTCCGGCGCGCTCTCCGGCGCCTGCTCCAGGATCGTGTGCGCATTCGTGCCGCTCACGCCGAACGCCGAGATCCCGGCCCGGCGCGGCTCGTCGGTCGCCGGCCAGTCGACGGCCTCGGTGAGCAGCGAGACCGCGCCCGCCGTCCAGTCCACGTGCGGGGTCGGCTCGTCCACGTGCAGGGTCGGCGGCAGCACGCCGTGCCGCATCGCCATGACCATCTTGATCACGCCCGCGACACCGGCCGCCGCCTGGGTGTGACCGATGTTCGACTTGAGCGAGCCCAGCCGCAACGGCCGCTCCGCGGGCCGGTCCTGGCCGTAGGTGGCGAGCAGCGCCTGCGCCTCGATCGGGTCGCCGAGGGTGGTGCCGGTGCCGTGCGCCTCGACCGCGTCGACCTGCTCGGGCTTCAGGCGCGCGTTCTCCAGCGCCTGGCGGATCACCCGTTGCTGGGAGGGGCCGTTCGGGGCCGTCAGACCGTTGGACGCGCCGTCCTGGTTGACGGCCGAGCCGCGCACGATCGCCAGCACCGGGTGCCCGTTGCGCCGGGCGTCGGAGAGCCGCTCGACCAGCAGCATGCCGACGCCCTCGGACCAGCCGGTGCCGTCGGCCCCGGCCGCGAAGGCCTTGCAGCGGCCGTCGGCGGCCAGGCCGTGCTGGCGGCTGAACTCGACGAAGACGTCCGGGGTGGCCAGCACCGTCACGCCGCCGGCCAGTGCCAACGAGCACTCGCCGTTGCGCAGCGCCTGCACGGCCAGGTGCAGCGAGACCAGCGAGGAGGAGCAGGCGGTGTCGACCGTGACGGCCGGGCCCTCGAAGCCGAAGGTGTAGGAGACCCGGCCGGAGACGACGGCCGCCGCGTTGCCGGTGAGCAGGTAGCCCTCGACCCCGTCCGGCAGCTGGTCGGCCACGCCCGCGTAGCCGGAGGCGGAGGCGCCGACGAAGACGCCGGTGCGGCTGCCGCGCAGCGCCGAGGGGTCGAGTCCGGCCCGCTCGAACGCCTCCCAGGAGGTCTCAAGGAGCAGGCGCTGCTGCGGGTCCATGGCGAGTGCCTCGCGCGGCGAGATGCCGAAGAACGCCGGGTCGAAGCGGTCGGCGCCGGCCAGGAACCCGCCGCCGCGGGCGTAGAAGGTGCCCTGGCGGTCGGGGTCCTCGTCGTACAGGTCGGCGAGCTGCCAGCCGCGGTCGGCCGGGAACTCGCCGATCGCGTCGCCGCCTTCGGCGACCAGTCGCCACAGCGCCTCGGGTGATGCCACGCCGCCCGGGAACCGGCAGCTCATCGCGACGATCGCGATCGGCTCCTTCGCGGCCGCGATCAGCTGCTGGTTCTGCCGCCGCAGCCGCTCGGTCTCCTTGATGGAGGCCCGGAGCGCGGCAACGACTTTTTCGTTCGGCGTGGTCATCATGGGCTCCGCACTTCGGACGGTTCAGGAATCGTTGCTGTCGAGAGCGATGTCGATCAGGCTGTCGAGATCGAGCGAGTCGATCAGGTCCAGGTCGTCGCCGCTGTCCGGGGTCGTGCTGTCGGTGCCGGGGTCGGCCAGCTTCAGCAGCGTCTCCAGCAGCCCGACCTCCCGGAACCGGGCCAGCGGGATGGCCGCCAGCGCCCGGCGCAGCTCGGCCTCCTCGGGGTCGAGGGCGGCATCGGCCTGGTCCGGGAAGAGTTCGTCCCGCAGGTGTCCGGCGAGGGCCGTCGGCGTCGCGTAGTCGAAGACCGCGCTGGACGGCAGCTTGAGGCCGGTGGCCGTGTTGAGCGCGTTGCGCAGCTCGACCGCCGTCAGCGAGTCGAAGCCGAGCGCCTGGAAGGCCCGGGTGGGCTCCACCGCGTGCGCCCCGGCGTAGCCGAGGACGGTGGCGACCTCGCCGCGCACCAGGTCCAGCAGCGCGCGGTCGCGGTCGGCGCCGGTCATGGCGGCCAGCCGGCCGCGCAGCCCGGTCTCCTCGCTGCTGCCCGGCGCGGCGGCGGTCTGCTCGGCGGCCAGCAGCTGCCGCACCTCCGCCAGCTCGCCCAGCAGGGGGCGCGGCCGGGCGGCGGTGAAGGACGGCACGAAGCGGGCCCAGTCGACGTCGGCCACCACGCTCGTGGGCGCCGCGCCGTCCAGGGCGAGCTGCAGGCCGATCAGCGCCGCCGCGGGGTCCATCACCGGCAGGCCGAACCGGCGCAGGTGCTCCTCGGCCGCCGCGCCCGCCGCCATGCCGGCCCCGCCCCAGGGGCCCCAGGCCACCGAGGTGCCGGCCAGACCGCGGGCCCGGCGGCTGGTCACCAGGGCGTCCAGGAAGGCGTTGGCGGCGGCGTAGGCCGCCTGGCCGCCGCTGCCCCAGACGCCGGCGATCGAGGAGAAGGTGACGAAGGCGTCCAGCTCGGTGTCGCCGAGCAGCGCGTCCAGGTGCGCCGCGCCGCTCACCTTGGCGTCGATCACCTCGGCCAGGTCGGCGAGTCCGCTCTCCGCGAGGGCGGCGTCGGCGACCGCACCGGCCGCGTGCACGACGGCGTCCAGCGGCTGCTCCAGCGAGCCGAGCAGGTCGGCGAGCGCCGCGCGGTCGGCCACGTCGCAGGCGGCGATGGTGACGGCGACGCCCAGGCCGGCCAGCTCCTCGCGCAGTTCGGCCGCACCGGGCGCCTGCGGACCGCGGCGGCTGGTGAGCACCAGGTGCTCGGCGCCGCCGCGGGCCAGCCAGCGGGCCACCTCGGCGCCCAGCGCACCGGTGCCGCCGGTGACCAGGACGGTGCCGGACGGCCGCCAGCCGGTGGCCTCGCCCTGCGCGGCGCGCACCAGGCGCCGCGCGAGCAGGCCCGTGGCCCGGAGGGCGAGCTGGTCCTCCGTGCCGCCGCCCAGTGCCTGGGCGAGGTGGGAGAGCGCGGGCTCGTCCAGGGTCGCCGGGAGGTCGATCAGCCCGCCCCAGCGGTCGGGGTGCTCCAGCGCCACCACCCGGCCCAGGCCCCAGACCTGCGCCTGCACAGGGTTCGTCAGGTGGTCGGCCCGGTCGGTGGAGACGGCGCCGCGGGTCAGGCACCACAGCGGCGCGGGCACCCCGGCGTCGCCGAGCGCCTGCACCAGCAGCGCGGTGGCCGCCAGGCCCGCGGGCAACGCGGGGTGGGCGGGGTGCGGGGTCTCGTCGAAGGCGAGCAGCGAGACCACGCCGGCCAGCGGACCGGCCGCGGCGAGCTCGGCACGCAGGCGGTCGGCCAGGGCGGCGCGATCGGTCTGCGCCGTGCCGACGGTGAGCTGCCGGGCCTCGGCGCCGTGCCCGGTCAGCGCGGCGAGGACGGGCGCGGCGGGTTCGGCGGCGCCGGCCGGGGTGACGACCAGCCAGGTGCCGCTGAGCGCGGCGGCGGTGAGTGCGGTACCGGTCGGCACGGCGGCGGTGAGTGCGGCGGCGGGTGAGCCGGCAGTGGGTGAGCCGGTGACGGGTGAGCCGGTGACGGGGTGCCAGGCGACCTGGTAGCGCCAGCCGTCCACCGCCGACCGGGCGCGGCTCTGCCGGCGCCAGGTCGAGAGCGCGGGCAGCGCCGCGCTGAGCGGCTGGTCGCCGTCCAGGCCCAGGGTGCTGGTGAGCGCTTCGAGGTCCTCGCGCTCCACGGTCTCCCAGAACCGGGCGTCCACCGCGTCCGGGGTGCCGGCGGTGGCGGGCGGGGCGTCGGCGGCGGGCCGCGGCCAGTAGCGCTCGCGCTGGAAGGCGTAGGTGGGCAGGTCGACCCGGCGGGCGCCGGCGGGGGCGAAGTAGGCGGGCCAGTCGATCGCGGCGCCGTTCGCGTGGGCCCGGGCCAGCGCGGTGGTCAGCGTCCGGGCCTCGGCACGGTCGGCGCGCAGGGTCGGCACGGCGTGTGCGTCCTCGGCGGTGACGCAGTCCTGGGCGAGCGCGGTGAGGGTGCCGTCGGGGCCCAGCTCGACGAAGGTGCGCACGCCCTGCTGCTCCAGGGTGGCGATGGCGTCGGCGAAGCGGACGGCCTCGCGGACGTGGCGCACCCAGTACTCGGGGTCCGTCAGGTCTGCGGACTGGTCGAGGGTGGAGACGATCGGGATCGTCGGGGTATGGAAGGTGAGTTCGGCGGCGATCGCGCGAAACTCGGCGAGCATCGGCTCCATCAGCGGCGAGTGGAACGCATGGCTGACGGTCAGCCGCCTGGTCTTGCGGTCCAGCTGCGCCGCGACCTCAAGGACCGCGTCCTCGGCGCCCGAGAGCACCAGGGATGTCGGGCCGTTGACCGCGGCGATCCCGACGTCGGAACGGTCGGCGAGCAGCGGCAGCACCTCGGCCTCGGCGGCCTGCACCGCCACCATCGCACCACCGGCGGGCAGCGCCTGCATCAGGCGGCCACGCGCCGCCACCAGCTTGGCGGCATCGGCCAGCGAGAGAACCCCCGCGACGTGCGCGGCGGCCAGCTCACCGATCGAGTGCCCGGCCAGGAAATCGGGGGTCAGGCCCCAGGACTCGACGAGGCGGAACAGCGCCACCTCCAGCGCGAAGAGCGCCGGCTGGGTGTAGGCCGTCTCGTCGATCAGCGCGTCGGCCTGACCGAGCGGTGTCGCCAGGTGCTGGTCCAGCTCGGCGCAGACCGCGTCGTAGGCCTCGGCGAACACCGGGTACGTCTTGTGCAACTCCGCTCCCATGCCGGCCCGCTGACTGCCCTGGCCGGTGAAGAGGAAGGCGAACCTGCCGCCCGTGGCCGAGCCCCGCACCACGGTCGCACCGGGCTCCCCCGAGACCAACCCCTCAAGACCCCCCAGGAACCCCTGCTCGTCATCGGCCACCACGACGGCCCGGTGTTCCAGTGCGGTCCGCCCGGTCGCCAGCGAGTAGGCCAGGTCGGGCAGCCCGGCCCGGCCCGGCTCGGTGCCGGCCCAGGACCGCAGGCGCTCGGCCTGCGCCCGCAGCGCCTGCGCGCTGTGGGCGGAGAGCAGCAACGGCACCGTGGGGAGCGTGACGGGTGTCGGCGTCGGCTGGTCCGCCGGTGCCGGTGCCACCACGGGTGCCTGTTCCAGGATGACGTGGGCGTTGGTACCGCTCAGCCCGAAGGACGAGACACCCGCACGACGCGGACGCCCGCTCCGCGGCCACACCCGCTCCTCCGCCAACAGCGCCACCGCACCCGACGACCAGTCCACCTGCGACGTCGGCTCATCAATGTGCAGACTGCGCGGCAACACCCCATGCCCCATCGCCAACACCATCTTGATCACACCCGCCACACCCGCAGCCGCCTGGGTGTGACCGATGTTCGACTTGATCGACCCCAACCACAACGGCTGGTCGGCCGGCCGCTCCTGACCGTAGGTGGCGAGCAGCGCCTGCGCCTCGATCGGATCACCCAGCGTGGTACCGGTCCCGTGCGCCTCCACCGCATCCACCTCGGACGCCACCACACCCGCATTCGCCAACGCCTGCCGAATCACCCGCTGCTGCGAAGGACCATTGGGCGCCGTCAGACCATTCGACGCACCGTCCTGATTCACCGCACTGCCACGCACCACCGCCAACACCGGATGCCCGTTGCGCTCCGCATCCGACAACCGCTCCACCAACAACATCCCCACACCCTCACCCCACCCCGTACCATCCGCACCACCCGCAAACGCCTTGCACCGACCATCCGCAGCCAACCCACCCTGACGACTGAACTCCACAAACGCACCAGGCGTCGACATCACCGTCACACCACCCACCAACGCCAACGAACACTCACCACCCCGCAACGCCTGCCCCGCCAGATGCAACGCCACCAACGACGACGAACACGCCGTGTCCACCGTCACCGCCGGCCCCTCCAGACCAAAGGTGTACGACAACCGACCCGACACCACGCTCGCCGCGGTGCCGGTGCCGAGCTGGCCCGCCAGCTCGTCCGCCGAGGAGGCGGCGAGGGCGAGGTAGTCCTGGCCGTTGGTGCCGATGAAGACGCCGGCCTGGCTGCCACGCAGGGTGGCCGGGTCGATGCCCGCCCGCTCGAACGCCTCCCAGGAGGTCTCCAGGAGCAACCGCTGCTGCGGGTCCATCGACAGCGCCTCACGCGGCGAGATCCCGAAGAAGGTCGGATCGAACTCGGCCACACCGGAGAGGAATCCGGCGCTGCGGGTGTGCGAGGACTGTGTCTCGCCCTCGCCGAAGAGCGCGGCCAGGTCCCAACCACGGTCGGTCGGGAAACCGGAGATCGCATCGCCACCCGCGGCCAGCAGCTGCCACAGCTCCTCGGGCGTCGCAACGCCCCCCGGGAACCGGCAGCTCATCGCCACGATCGCGATCGGCTCGTCGTCAACCGCCCGCGCCACGAACGCCGTTGGTTCAGCCTGCCCCGCACCGAGCAACTCACCGCGCAGATGGCCGGCCAGCGCAGTCGTGGTCGGGTAGTCGAACACCAGGGTGCTGGGCAGGCTCAGGGCGGTGACGGCGTTCAGGCGGTTGCGCAGCTCGACGGCGGTCAGCGAGTCGAAGCCCAGCTCCTTGAACGCCCGGGCCGGGTCCACCGCGTCCGGGCCGGGGTAGCCGAGCACGGCGGCCACCTCGGTGCGGACGGCGTCGAGCAGCGCGCGCTCCCGCTCGGCGGGGGCGAGGGCGGCCAGCCGCTGGGCCAGCGGCCCGTGCTGCGCCTGCTGGTCGGTGGCCGCGCCGGCGGCAGCGGCCGCCAGGGCCTGGCGGGCCTCGGGGATCGCGTCGAACAGCGTGGTGGCTCGGCGGCTGCCGGTGGCACCGCCGAGCAGCAGCTGCCAGCTGATGTCGGCGACCGCGAGCGTGCCGTCGCCGTTCTCCAGTGCCTGGTGCAGCGCGGTGATCGCCGACGCCGGGTCCATCGGCGGCACGCCCTCGCGGCGCAGCCGCTGCTCCAGCGCCCCGTCGGCGGCCATGCCGCCGCTGCTCCACGGGCCCCAGGCGATCGCCGTGGCGGGCAGGCCGTCGGCCCGGCGCTGCTCCGCCAGTGCGTCCAGATAGGCGTTGGCCGCCGCGTAGTTGGCCTGGCCGGGGTTGCCGATCGTGCCGGCGGTGGACGAGAAGAGCACGAACGCGCTGAGTCCGTCGGTGAGTTCGTGGAGATGGCGGGCGGCGTCCGCCTTCGGCCGGGCCACGGCGGCGAAGCGTTCGGCCGTCAGGCCGTCGAGCATTCCGTCGTCCAGCACCCCGGCGGTGTGGAAGACGGCCGAGACCGGGTGCGCCGCCAACAGCCCGGCCAGCGCCGCCCGGTCGGCCACATCACACGCCACCACCGTCGCCGTGGCACCCAACGCGCCCAGCTCGGCGACCAGCTCGGCCGCACCCGGGGCGTCCGGGCCACGCCGACCGGCGAGCACGAGCTGCTCGGCACCGTTGCGGGCCAGCCAACGCGCCACCTCGGCGCCCAACGCGCCCGTGCCACCGGTGACCAGCACCGTTCCGGACGGCTGCCACGCGGTCGCCGTGCCGCGCGGGGCGCGGACCAGGCGGCGGGCGAGCAGACCGGTGGCACGAACGGCCAGCTGGTCCTCGCCGCCGACCCCGGTCAGGGCGTCGGCCAGGCGGGAGAGCACGCGGTCGTCCGCGTGCTGCGGCAGGTCGATCAACCCGCCCCAGCGCTCCGGCTGTTCCAGCGCCGCCACCCGGCCCAGGCCCCAGAGCTGGGCCTGCACGGGGCTGGCCAGCCGGTCCGCGCCACCGGTGGAGACCGCGCCCCGGGTCACGCACCAGAGCGGCGACTCGAAGCCGGTGTCCCCCAGCGCCTGGAGCAGCCCGAGCGTGCCGGCCACCGAGGCGGCCTCGTCCAGCGCGAGCAGCGAGAGGACGGCGAGGGGCGAGGGCGCGTCGGAGAGGGTGGCGAGCAGCTCGCCGGCGAGGCTGCCGCGCTCGGTGCCGGCCGGCTCCAGCAGCCGGACCGTCGCGCCGCGCGCGGTCAGCACCCGCGCCAGGTCCCGCACGAGGGCGTCGTCGCGGTGCCCGGCCGGGAGCACCAGCAGCCAGGTCCCGGTCAGCGTCCCGGCCGGGGCGTCGGTGACCGGCTGCCAGCCAGCTCGGTAGCGCCAGCCGTCCACGGTGGACTGCTCGCGGCTCTGCCGGCGCCAGGCCGACAGGGCGGGCAGCAGCGTGCCCAGCGCGGTCTCGTCGTGCACGGCGAGGGTCGCGGCGAGCGCGTCGACGTCCTCGCGCTCCACGGCCGCCCAGAAGTCCGCATCCGGCGCGGCCGTGGAGGCTGCCGCCGCCGCGGCCGTGGTGCCCGCGCCGCCCGACTCCAGCCAGTACCAGTCGTGCTGGAACGCGTAGGTGGGCAGCTCGACGCGCTGCGCGGACCGCCCCGCGAAGAGCGCCTCCCGGTCCAGCGCGGCGCCGCGGACCTGGGCCAGCGCGACGCCGGTCAGCACCGTCTCGGCCTCGGGGCGGTCGGCGCGCAGCACCGGGGCGAACGCGGCGGTGCCGGCGGACTCCTGGCCCATCGCGCTGAGGGTGCCGTCGGGGCCCAGCTCCACGAAGGTGCACACGCCCTGCTGCTCCAGGGTGGCGATGGCGTCGGCGAAGCGGACGGCCTCGCGGACGTGGCGCACCCAGTACTCGGGGTCCGTCAGGTCGGCGGACTGGTCGAGGGTGGAGACGATCGGGATCGTCGGGGCATGGAAGGTCAGCTGCTCGGCGAGCGCGCGGAACTCGGCGAGCATCGGCTCCATCAGCGGCGAGTGGAACGCATGGCTGACGGTCAGCCGCCTGGTCTTGCGGCCCCGTTCGGCGAGTTGTGCGGCGATCTCCGCCACGGCCTGCTCGGCACCCGAGACCACCACGGCCAACGGGCCGTTGACGGCGGCGATGCCCACCTCGTGCTCGCGGCCCGCGAGCAGCGGCAGCACCTCCGCCTCGCTCGCCTGCACGGCCACCATCGCACCACCGGCAGGGAGTTGCTGCATCAGCCGGCCGCGCGCGGCGACCAGTTCGGCCGCGTCGGCCAGCGAGAGGACGCCCGCGACGTGCGCGGCGGCCAGCTCGCCGATCGAGTGCCCGGCCAGGAAGTCCGGTGTCAGGCCCCAGGATTCGACGAGGCGGAACAGCGCCACCTCCAGCGCGAAGAGCGCCGGCTGGGTGTAGGCGGTCTGGTCGAGCAGCGCGTCGGCTTCGCCGACCGGCGTCGCCAGGTACGGGTCCAGCGCGGCGCAGACCGCGTCGTAGGCGTCGGCGAACGCCGGAAAGGCGGCGTAGAGTTCGGCCCCCATGCCGGCCCGCTGACTGCCCTGGCCGGTGAAGAGGAAGGCGAGCTTGCCGTCGCCGGCCTCGCCCCGCACGAGCCGCGCGCCGCCGTGCTCGCCCGCCGCCAGCGCCTGGAGCTCGCGGCGGAACTCCTCCGGTTCGCCGGCGACCAGCACCGCGCGCTGCGGCAGCACGGCCCGGGTGGTCGCCAGCGCGTAGCCGAGGTCGACCGGGTCGTGGCCGCGGTCACCGCCGGGGTCGGCGGCCAGGTGGGCGAGCAGCCGCGCGGCCTGGGCCTGCAGCGCAGCCGCGCTCTTCGCCGACAGCAGCCACGGCACCACGGCGGTGCGCACCACGGCGCTCCCGGCGGGCGCCGCCGCCTCCTCGCCGGTCTCGCCCTCGGTCTCGACCGGCTCCGGCGCCTGCTCCAGGATGGTGTGCGCGTTGGTGCCGCTCACCCCGAAGGAGGAGACCGCGGCCCGCCGGGGCTCGCCGGTCGCCGGCCAGTCGACGGCCTCGGTCAGCAGCGAGACCGCGCCCGCCGACCAGTCCACGTGTGGGGTCGGCTCGTCCACGTGCAGGGTCGGCGGCAGCACGCCGTGCCGCATCGCCATCACCATCTTGATCACGCCCGCGACACCGGCCGCCGCCTGGGTGTGGCCGATGTTGGACTTCAACGAGCCGAGCCAGAGCGGGCGTTCGGGCGCCCGCTCGCGACCGTAGGCGGCCAGCAGGGCCTGCGCCTCGATCGGGTCGCCCAGCGTGGTGCCGGTGCCGTGCGCCTCGACCACGTCGACCTGGTCGGGCGTCAGCCGGGCGTCGCCCAGCGCCTGGCGGATCACCCGCTGCTGGGCCGGGCCGTTCGGCGCCGTCAGACCGTTCGAGGCGCCGTCCTGGTTGACCGCGCTGCCGCGCACCACGGCCAGCACCGGGTGCCCGTTGCGGCGGGCGTCCGAGAGCCGTTCGACCAGCAGCATCGCGACGCCCTCGGACCAGCCGGTGCCGTCGGCCCCGGCGGCGAAGGACTTGCAGCGCCCGTCGGCCGCCAGGCCGCGCTGGCGGCTGAACTCGATGAACACGTCCGGGGTGGCCATCACCGTGACGCCGCCGACCAGCGCCTGCGAGCAGTCGCCCCGGCGCAGTGCCTGGCAGGCCCAGTGCAGGGCGACCAGGGAGGAGGAGCAGGCGGTGTCCAGGGTGGCGGCCGGCCCCTCCAGACCGAGCGTGTAGGCGATCCGGCCGGAGAGCACGCTGGTCGCGTTGCCGGTCAGCAGCCGCCCCTCGACGCCCTCCGGCACCTCCGCCAGCTCCGAGCCGTAGCCCTGGTAGCTGCCGCCGACGTAGACGCCGGTCCGGCTGCCGCGCAGGGTGCCCGGGTCGATCCCGGCCCGCTCGACCACCTCCCAGGAGGCCTCCAGGAGCAGCCGCTGCTGCGGGTCCATCGCGAGCGCCTCGCGCGGCGAGATGCCGAAGAACTCCGCGTCGAAGCGCCCCGCGTCGTGCAGGAAGCCGCCGCCGGTGGCGTAGACCGTGCCGGGGTGGTCCGGGTCCGGGTGGTAGAGGCCGTCGACGTCCCAGCCGCGGTCGGCCGGGAACGGGGTGATGGCGTCCCCGCCAGCGGCGACCAGCTGCCAGAGGTCCTCGGGCGAGCGCACGCCACCGGGCAGGCGGCAGCTCATCGCCACGATCGCGATGGGCTCCTGCTCGGCGTCCTCGACCTCGCGCAGCCTGCGGGTGGTCCTGCGCAGCTCGGCCGTCATCCACTTGAGGTGGTCGAGGAGCTTCTTTTCGTCTGCCATCAGTGGGCCACCTTCGGGGAAGCCGGGACACGTGCGGTCGGGGCGCGGAAAATCGCGGTCAGGAGCTGGTCGATCGTGTGCTGATCGGCCGGGGGGTGATCGGGGGTCGGGTGGTGATCGGGGGTCGGGTGGTCGGTGGTCCGGTGGTGATCGGTGGTCCGGTGGTCCGCCGCGGCACGAGGGCCCGCGGGCGGGTCGGTCGGTGCGGGAGTCATCCCGGTCCCTCAGTCCCGGCCGAATTCACGGCTGATGATGTCGAAGAGGTCGTCGGCCGACGCGTTCGCCAACTCCTCGTCCTCGGCGCCGTCCGCCGCGTCCTCGGTCACGGTCCACTTCGCCATCAGCGCCTGGAGCCGGGCCGTGACCCGGGCGCGGTCGGCGTCGTCGGCGGACATCGCGGTGAGCCGCTGGTCGAGCGCGTCCAGCTCGGCCAGCACCGGCGCCGCGGAGTCGACCGCGTCGGGGACGATCTCCGCGCCCAGGTGCTCGGCCAGCGCCGTGGGGTTCGGGTAGTCGAAGACCAGGCTGGTCGGCAGGCGCAGCCCGCTGGCCACGGTGAGGCGGTTGCGCAGCTCGACGGCGGTGAGCGAGTCGAAGCCCAGCTCGTTGAAGGCCCGGTCGGCGTCGACCGCGCCGGCCCCGGCGTAGCCGAGGACGGCGGCGACCTCGGCGCGCACCAGGTCGAGCAGGGTGCGGTCCCGTTCGGCGGCGGGCAGTGCCCGCAGCCGCTCCACGAAGGCCGCCGACTGCTCGGCCCCGTCGCCCTCGTCGGCGGGCGTGCCGACCGCCAGCGCCGCTCGGGCCTCGGGGACCTCGTCGAGCAGCGGGCGGGGCCGGGCCGCGGCGAAGGCCGGGGCGAACAGCGCCCAGTCCACGTCGGCGACCGTCAGCGCCGTCTCCTGGTGGTCCAGCGCCTGCTGGAGGGCGGCGATGCCGAGCTCCGGCGCCAGCACCCGCAGGCCGCGGCGGCGCAACTGCTCGGCGGCCTGCGGGTCCTCGGCCGCCATGCCGATCTCGCCCCACGGACCCCAGGCGACCGAGGTGGCCACCAGGCCGGCGGCCCGACG
Source organism: Kitasatospora sp. NBC_01250 (assembly GCF_036226465.1). Taxonomy (NCBI): domain Bacteria; kingdom Bacillati; phylum Actinomycetota; class Actinomycetes; order Kitasatosporales; family Streptomycetaceae; genus Kitasatospora; species Kitasatospora sp. NBC_01250. The sequence continues at coordinate 1,767,947 of NZ_CP108476.1, forward strand.
GCGCTCGGCGAGCGCGTCCAGGAAGGCGTTGGCCGCCGCGTAGCCCGCCTGGCCACCGCTGCCCCACACCCCGGCGATCGAGGAGAAGAGCACGAAGGCGTCCAGGTCGGTCTCGCCCAGCGCCGCGTCCAGGTGGACCGCGCCGGAGACCTTGGCGTCCATGACCCAGGACAGCTCGCCCAGGTCGCTGTGGGTCAGCGCGGTGTCCTGGGTGACCCCGGCCGCGTGCACGACCGCACGCAGCGGGGTGCCGCCGGGCTCCTCCGCGGTGAGGCGCTTGAGCAGCGCCGCCACGGCCGGGCCGTCGGCCACGTCACAGGCCTCCAGGGTGACCTGGGCGCCCAACTCCGCCAGCTCCTGGCGCAGTTCCTCGGCGCCGGGGGCGTCGGCACCGCGGCGCCCGGTGAGCACCAGGTGCTCGGCGCCGTTGCGGGCCAGCCAGCGGGCCACCTCGGCACCCAGCGCACCCGTGCCGCCGGTGACCAGCACCGTGCCACGGGGCTTCCAGGCCGGGACGGACGCCTGCGGCCGGGCCGCCCGCGCCAGGCGGCGGACCAGGACGCCCGAGCGGCGGATCGCCAGCTGGTCCTCACCGGCGCCGGCCTCCGGGCGCGCGCCCGGGCCCGTGCTCGCGCTCGTGCCGGTGGCTGCGCCTGCGCCCGTGCTCGGCTTCGTGCCCGTGCCCGTGCCCGTGCCTGTGCCTGTGCCTGTGCTCGTGTCGGTGTCGGCGAGGACGGCCGCCAGGCTGGCGGCCGCGCGCCGGTCGACGGTCGACGGGAGGTCGACCAGGCCGCCCCAGCGCTCCGGGTGCTCCAGCGCCACCACCCGCCCCAGGCCCCAGACCTGCGCCTGGGCCGGGCTGCCGGCGGTGTCGGCCGGACCGGTCGCCAGCGCACCACTGGTCACGCACCACAGCGGCGCGCCGATCTCCGCGTCGCCGAGCGCCTGGGTCAGCATTGCGGTCGCGGCAAGCCCGGCAGGCAGCACGGGGTGGGTCGGATGCGGCTCCTCGTCCAGCGCGAGCAGCGAGACCACGCCGACCAGATCGGCGGCCCCGGCGCGCAGCGCCTCGGCCAGCGCGGCGCGGTCGCAGGCCGCGGCCTCCACCGGGAAGCGGTGGACCTCGGCGCCCGCCGCCGTCAGCGCCTGTGCAGTCGTGGCGACCCTGGCGTCCTCGGCCCGTGCGGCCGGGACAACCAGCAGCCAGCTGCCGTTCAGGCGTCCCGTCGGCTCGGCGGCGAGCGGCTTCCAGGTGATCCGGTAGCGCCAGCCGTCCACCACCGACTGCTCCCGCTGCTGGCGGCGCCAGGCGGAGAGCACCGGCAGGACGGCGCTCAGCTCGCTGCCGCCCTCGACCTCCAGGGTCGCGGCCAGCGCGGCCAGGTCCTCGCTCTCGACGGCCTCCCAGAACCGCGCATCCGTGGCCTGCGCCCCGGTCCGGCTCTCACCGGTGAGGGTGGCGGCGGTGGCAGCGGGCAGGTGCTCGGGCCAGTAGTGCTGGCGCTGGAAGGGGTAGGTGGGCAGGTCGATCCGGCGGGCGCCGGTGCCTGCGAAGAACGCCGGCCAGTCCACGGGGATGCCGCGGACGTGGGCCTGGGCGAGCGCGGCGACCGCGCTGCGCGCCTCGGGGCGGCCCGCGCGGAGAACGGACACGAAGGCGGTCCGCTCGGCGGTGGCGATCTCCTGGCCCATCGCGCTGAGCACGCCGTCGGGGCCCAGTTCGACGAAGGTGCTCACGCCGTGCTGCTCCAGGGTGGCGATCGCGTCGGCGAAGCGGACGGCCTCGCGGACGTGGCGCACCCAGTACTCGGGGTCCGTCAGGTCGGCGGACTGGTCGAGGGTGGAGACGATCGGGATCGTCGGGGCGTGGAAGGTCAGTTCGGCGGCGAGCGCGCGGAACTCGGCGAGCATCGGCTCCATCAGCGGTGAGTGGAACGCGTGGCTGACGGTCAGGCGCTTGGTCTTGCGGTCCAGCTGCGCCGCAACGTCGAGCACCGCCTGTTCGGCGCCCGAAAGCACCACGGACGTCGGGCCGTTGACGGCGGCGATACCGACGTCGGAGCGGTCGGCGAGCAGCGGCAGCACCTCAGCCTCGCTCGCCTGGACGGCCACCATCGCACCACCGGCGGGCAGCGCCTGCATCAGGCGGCCACGCGCGGCCACCAGCTTGGCGGCGTCAGTGAGGGAGAGGACACCGGCGACGTGCGCGGCAGCCAGCTCACCGATCGAGTGACCGGCCAGGAAATCCGGCCGCACGCCCCAGGATCGGAGGAGACGGAACAGCGCCACTTCGAGGGCGAAGAGCGCCGGCTGGGTGTAGGCCGTCTGGTCGAGCAGCGCGTCGCCTTCGGCGAGCGGAGTCTCCAGGTACTGGTCCAGCTCCACGCGGACCGCGTCGTAGGCATCGGCGAACACCGGGAACGCGCCGTACAGTTCAGCACCCATCCCGGCCCGCTGGCTGCCCTGCCCAGTGAACAGGAACGCCGTCCGCCCCTCCACCACCGAGCCCGTGACGACCTGCGCCAGCGACTCCCCCGCCGCCAACGCGGCCAGCCCGCCCAGCAGTTCGTCCCGCTCCCCCGCCAGCACCACCGCGCGGCGCTCCAGCGCCGCCCGGCCCGTCGCCAACGAGTGCGCCACATCCACCGGTTCGGCCTCCGCAGCCACCGGCAGCAACCGCTCCGCCTGCGCACGCAGCGCGTCCGCGTCCCGCGCGGAGAGGACCACCGGCATCACCGACGGCGACACCGCCACCTCGGTGACCGGCTCCGCCGCGCTCTCCGGCGCCTGCTCCAGGATCGTGTGCGCATTCGTTCCACTGATGCCGAAGGCCGAGATTCCGACCCGGCGCGGAGCGCCGGTCTGCGGCCAGGCGGTGGCCTCGGTCAGCAGCGAGACCGCACCCGCCGACCACTCGACGTGCGAGGTCGGCTCGTCGACGTGGAGCGTGCGAGGCAGCATGCCGTGCCGCATCGCCATCACCATCTTGATCACGCCCGCCACACCGGCCGCGGCTTGCGTGTGGCCGATGTTCGACTTCACCGCGCCGAGCAGCAGCGGCCGTTCGGCCGGCCGCTGCTGGCCGTAGGTGGCCAGCAGCGCCTGCGCCTCGATCGGGTCGCCCAGCCGGGTGCCCGTGCCGTGCGCCTCCACCGCGTCGACCTGGTCGGCGGTCAGGCGGGCGTTCACCAGTGCTTGGCGGATCACCCGCTGCTGCGAGGGCCCGTTCGGGGCCGTCAGGCCGTTGGACGCGCCGTCCTGGTTGACGGCCGAGCCGCGCACGATCGCCAGCACCGGGTGCCCGTTGCGCTGCGCGTCGGAGAGCCGCTCCACCAGCAGCATGCCCGCGCCCTCGCCCCAGCCCGTGCCGTCCGCCGCACCGGCGAACGCCTTGCACCGGCCGTCGACGGACAGCCCGCGCTGACGGCTGAACTCGATGAACAGATCCGGCGTCGACATCACGGTGACACCGCCGGCCAGTGCCAGCGAGCACTCACCGCTGCGCAGCGCCTGCACCGCCATGTGCAGGGCGACCAGCGAGGCCGAGCACGCGGTGTCGACCGAGACCGCCGGACCCTCCAGCCCGAAGGTGTAGGAGAGGCGGCCGGAGATGACGCTGGTGGCCGTGCCCGTCAGACGGTGCCCCTCCACCCCTTCCAGGCCGTCGACGAGCAGGTTCGCGTAGTCCTGGCCGTTGGTGCCGATGAAGACACCGGCCTGGCTGCCACGCAGCGCCGCCGGGTCGATGCCCGCCCGCTCGAACGCCTCCCAGGAGGTCTCCAGGAGCAGCCGCTGCTGCGGGTCCATCGACAGCGCCTCGCGGGGCGAGATGCCGAAGAAGGTCGGGTCGAACTCCGTGGCGCTGTCGAGGAATCCACCGCCGCGGGCGTACGTGGTGCCCTGGTGGTCCGGGTCCGGGTGGTAGAGGTTCTCGATGTCCCAGCCGCGGTCGGTCGGGAACCCGCCGATCGCGTCCTCACCGGCGATCAGCAGGTCCCAGAGCTGCTCGGGGGTGCTGACGCCGCCGGGGAACCGGCAGCTCATGGCAACGATGGCGATCGGCTCGTCGGCGAGACCAGCGGCCGAGGCGAAAGTGGCCGGCACTGCCGTGGACAACGGCTGTGCGGCGCCCAGCAGTTCGGAGCGCAGGTGCTCGGCCAGCACGGCCGCCGACGGATAGTCGAAGACCAACGTGGCCGGCAGCCGCAGACCCGTCGCCGCGTTCATCCGGTTGCGCAGATCGACGGCCGTCAGCGAGTCGAAGCCCAGCTCCTTGAACGCCCGGCCCGCCTCCACCGCACTCGCATCCGCGTAACCGAGGACCGCCGCCACCTGCGCCCGCACCAGCTCCAGCAGCGCCCGGTCCTGCTCCACCGGCGACAGACCCGCCAGACGACCGGCCAGCGAGGACTCGCTGTTCGCGGCAGGAGCCGAGGCGAGCGCGGCCTCCATGACCGTGCGGGCCTCGGGGATCTCGTCGAAGAGGCGACTCGGACGAACAGCGGCGGTCTCGGCCGCCACCTTCTCCCAGGCAACGGCGGCAATCGTGACGGTCACGTCGCCGTTCTCCAGGGCCTGCTGCAGCGCGGTGATCCCCAGCGCCGGCGCCATCCCCACCACACCGTCACGGCGCAGCCGGTCGGCCACCACCTCCTCGGTCGCCAACCCCGCCTCCGCCCAGGCACCCCAGGCGATCGAGGTCGCGGCCAGACCATCGGCCCGCCGCTGCTCCGCGAGAGCGTCCAGGAACGCGTTCGCCGCCGCATAGTTGGCCTGACCCGCACTGCCGACCGAACCCGCCATCGACGAGAACAGCACGAACGCGTCCAACCCGTCGGTCAGCTCATGCAGATTGCGCGCCGCATCCACCTTCGGACGAGCCACCGCAGCGAACCGCTCCGGCGTCTGCCCCTCCAGCACACCGTCATCCAGCACACCCGCCGTGTGGAACACCGCCGACACCGGATGCGCCGCCAGCAACGCCGCCAACGCCTCACGGTCCGCCACATCACACACCGCGACCGTGACCTCCGCACCCAACGCGGCCAACTCCTCCCGCAGCCCCACCGCACCCGGAGCCTCCAGGCCACGCCGACTCGTCAGCAGCAACCGCTCGGCACCGGTACGCACCAGCCAACGCGCCACCTCAGCACCCAACGCACCCGTACCACCGGTCACCAACACCGTGCCCGACGGCCGCCACGCCACCGCCTCCCCACGCCCAGCCCGCACCAGACGACGACCGAACACACCCGACGCCCGCACCGCGACCTGATCCTCACCACCCAGACCCGCCAGCACACCCGCCAGCCGCGACAACGCACCCTCGTCCAACACCTCGGGAAGGTCGATCAGACCACCCCAACGCTCCGGATGCTCCAACGCCACCACCCGGCCCAGACCCCACACCTGCGCCTGCACCGCACCGACCAGCCGCTCCGCACCACCCACCGACACCGCACCACGCGTCACACACCACAACGGCCCACCCACCCCGGCATCACCCAACGCCTGCACCAACGCCAACGAACCAGCCACCGACACCGACTCGTCCAACGCCAGGAACGACAGCACCCCATCAGCCGTCACACCGGCCAGCAGCTCCGCCAGCGCACCGCGCCCGGCCGCCGCCGCATCCACCTCGACCTGACGCACCGTCACACCCCGCCCGGTCAGCACCGCCACCGCACCCAGCACCGCCGGATCCTCGGCCAGCGACGCCGGGACCACCACCAGCCAACTGCCCGACAGCGCGGCCGACGTGGCATCCGCGACCGGCAGCCAGCTGTCCCGGTAGCGCCAGCCGTCGATCACGGTCTGCTCGCGGTGCCGGCGGCGCCAGGCCGACAGCAGCGGCAGGGCCGAGCTCAGCGGCTGGTCACCGTCCAGATCGGCGGTGCCGGTCAGCTCCGCGAGGTCGCCGCGCTCGACGGCTTCCCAGAAGCGGGAGTCCACCTCGTCGAGCACGGCCTCGGGCCGGGCGACCGAGCCGTCCGACTCCAGCCAGTAGCGCTCGCGCTGGAACGCGTAGGTCGGCAGGTCGATCCGCCGCGCGCCCCGGTCGGCCAGGAAGCCCGCCCAGTCGACCGCGATCCCGCGCACATGCGCCTCGGCCAGCGAGGCGAACAGCCGCTCCGGACCACCCTCGTGACGGCGCAGCGTCCCGAACGCCACCGCATCGCGCCCGGCGGCCTCGATGCCCTCCTGCACCGCCATCGCCAGCACCGGATGCGCACTGACCTCGACGAACGTCCCAAAGCCCTCCGCGAGCAGCGTGCCGACAGCGTTCTCGAACTCCACCGTCGCCCGCAGATTGGTGAACCAGTACTCCGCATCCATCCCGGAACCGTCCACCCACGCACCCGACACCGTCGACAACAACGGCACCTGTCCAGCGCGCGGCTCGATCCCCGCCAACAGCTCCAGCAACTCAGCCCGGATCGCCTCCACCTGCGCCGAGTGCGACGCGTAGTCCACCGGCACCCGCCGCGCCCGCACCCCCTCCGCCTCACACGAGACCAACAACTCGTCCAACGCGGCAGGTTCACCCGACACCACCACCGACGACGGCCCGTTCACCGCCGCCACCGACACCCGCGCCTCACCCCATCCGGCCAGGCGCTCGCGCACCCCCGCCACCGGCAGCGCCACCGACACCATGCCGCCCCTGCCCGCCAACCCCGCAGCAATCGCCCTGCTGCGCAGGGCCACCACCCGCGCACCGTCCTCCAACGACAGCGCACCCGCCACCACCGCCGCCGCGATCTCCCCCTGCGAATGACCGATCACCGCGCTCGGACGGACCCCCGCCGCCCGCCACACCTCCGCGAGCGACACCATCACCGCCCACAACACCGGCTGCACCACCTCCACCCGCTCCAACCACGCCTCACCGGCCCGGCCGAGCAGGACGTCCTCCAGCGACCAGCCGTCGGCGAAGGGCGCCAGCGCCACGCCGCAGGCCTCGATCGAGGCCCGGAACGCCGCCGACTCCTCCCACAGCCGAGCACCCATCGCGGCCCACTGCGAGCCCTGGCCCGGGAAGACGAACGCGACCTTCCCCGCCGAGCCGCTCACCCCGCGCACCACCTCCGCCGCGACCCCACCCGAGGCCAGCGCCGCCAAGCCGCGCTCCGCCGTCTCGCGATCACCCGCGACCACCACCGCCCGGTGCTCGAAGACCGAGCGCGAGGCCAACAGCGAGTGGCCCACGTCCAGCAGGCCGACCTCGGGCCGCTCCCCCAGCAGCGACAGCAACCGCGCCGCCTGCCCCGCCAACGCCGCACCACTCTTCGCCGACAGCACCAACGGCACCGGACCACTCACGGCCACCGACTCGCCCACCGGCTCCGGAACCTGCTCCAGAACCACATGAGCATTGGTCCCGCTGATCCCGAACGACGACACCGCCGCACGACGCGGCCCACCGCTCGCCGGCCACTCCCGCGCCTCGGTCAGCAACTCCACCGCCCCCGAAGCCCAATCCACCTTCGGCGACGGCTCGTTCACATGCAGGGTGCGCGGCAGCACACCATGCCGCATCGCCATCACCATCTTGATGATCCCGCCGACACCCGCCGCCGCCTGCGTGTGACCGATGTTCGACTTCAACGACCCCAACCACAACGGCCGCTCCACCGAACGCTCCTGGCCATACGTCGCCAGCAACGCCTGCGCCTCGATCGGGTCACCCAACGGCGTCCCCGTCCCGTGCGCCTCCACCGCATCCACCTGATCGGCCGTCAGCCCGGCTGCCGTCAGCGCCTGGCGGATCACCCGCTGCTGCGAGGGACCGTTCGGCGCCGTCAGACCGTTCGAGGCGCCGTCCTGGTTGACGGCCGAACCCCGCACCACCGCCAGCACCGGGTGCCCGTTGCGCTCGGCGTCCGACAACCGCTCCACGAGCAACATGCCGACACCCTCACCCCACCCCGTGCCGTCCGCGTCGCCCGAGAACGCCTTGCAGCGCCCGTCGGCCGAGAGCCCGCGCTGGCGGCTGAAGTCCACGAAGACCTCCGGGGTGGACATGATCGCCACACCGCCGGCCAGGGCCATCGTGCACTCGCCGCTGCGCAGCGCCTGGATCGCCCAGTGCAGCGCCACCAAGGACGAGGAGCACGCGGTGTCGACGGTGACCGCCGGGCCCTCCAGGCCCAGCGTGTAGGCGACCCGGCCCGAGGTGATGCTGCCCGAGACCCCGGTGCCGATGTGTCCCTCGACGCCCTCGGGCAGCTCACTGATCCCGCTGGCGTAGTCGTGGTACATCACGCCCGCGAAGACGCCGGTCCGGCTGCCGCGCAGGGTCGCCGGGTCGATGCCCGCCCGCTCGACGGCCTCCCAGGAGGTCTCCAGCAGCAGCCGCTGCTGCGGGTCCATCGCCAGCGCCTCGCGCGGCGAGATCCCGAAGAACGCCGGGTCGAACATGCCCGCGTCGTGCAGGAAACCGCCCTCGCGGGCGTAGGTGGTGCCCTGGTGGTCCGGGTCCGGGTGGTAGAGGCTCGCCAGGTCCCAGCCACGGGTGGCCGGGAAGCCCGAAACGGCGTCCGCACCGGAGAAGACCAACTGCCACAGGTCCTCGGGCGACTCCACACCACCCGGGTAGCGGCAGGCCATGCCGACGATCGCGATCGGGTCATCGGCAGCAGCCGGAGCCGGGCCGGTCACGGACGTCGCCACCGCGTCGCCCAGCAGCTCGGCGAGCAGGAAGGCCGCCAGGGCCAGCGGGCTCGGGTAGTCGAAGATCAGCGTGGCGGGCAGCCGCAGACCGGTGGCACCGTTCAGCTCGTTGCGCAGCTCCACCGCCGTCAGCGAGTCGAAGCCCAACTCCTTGAACGCCCGACCCGCCTCCACCGCACCCGCATCCGCATAACCGAGCACCGCCGCCACCCGACCGCAGACCAGCTCCAGCAGCGCGGCCTCACGCTCACCAGCCGGCAGCGCGGTCAGCGTCCGCACCAGGGCGGAGCCGGTCGCCGCGCCGGCGGTACCGGCTTCGACGGCTCGTCGGGTCGGCACCCGGACCAAGCCGCGCAGCAGCGGCGGCAGGGTCCCGGCCGCGGCCTCGGCGCGCAGCGCGGCGAAGTCGAGACGCATCGGCACCAGCACGGCCTGGTCGGCGGCGCAGGCGGCGTCGAAGAGCGCCAGGCCCTCGGCGGCGGACATGCCCTGCACACCGCCGCGGCTCATCCGCTGGACGTCGGCCTCGGCCAGGCTGCCGATCATGCCGCCGTTCGCCCAGGCGCCCCAGGCGAGCGAGGTGGCGGCCAGGCCCTGGGCGCGGCGCCAGGTGGCGAGTGCGTCCAGGAAGACGTTCGCGGCGGCGTAGTTGCCCTGGCCCGGGCCGCCGAAGGTGCCGGCGGCGGACGAGAAGAGGACGAACGCGCTCAGGTCGTCGGTGAGTTCGTGCAGGTTGAGGGCCGCGTCCAGCTTCGGGCGCAGCACGGTGTCCAGCCGCTCGGGGGTCAGCGAGGAGACGATCCCGTCGTCCAGCACACCCGCGGTGTGCACCACCGCCGACACCGGATGCTCGGCAAGCAGCGCCGCCAGCGCAGCACGATCCGCCACATCGCACGCCGCGACGACCGCGCTGGCACCCAACACGGTCAGCTCGGCCACCAGTTCGTCCGCACCCGGCGCCTGCGCACCACGACGCGACACCAACAGCAGGCTGCGCACCCCGTGTTCGGCCACCAGATGCCGGGCCACCAGACCGCCCAGGGTGCCCGAGGCACCCGTCACCAGCACCGTGCCGTCCGCATCGAAGACCGGCACCGGCTCGACCGGCGACGACTCGACCGCCGCAGCCACCCGCGCCAGACGGGGCACCAGGACCTCGCCCGCGCGGATCGCCAACTCCGGTTCGCCGGAGGCCAAGGCACCGGCGATCGGGCCGCGCGTCTGCTGACCGTCGAGGTCGAGCAGCACGAAGCGGCCGGGGTTCTCGGACTGCGCCGAGCGCACCAGACCCCAGACCGGCGCGTGCACCAGGTCGGTGACGCCGCTCGTGTCGACCGCCACCGCGCCCCGGGTCACCAGCACCAGCCGCGAGCCGGCGAACCGCTCGTCCGACAGCCACGCCTGGACCACGGCGAGCACGCCGTGCAGCGCCTCACGCACGGTCGATGCACTGTCCAGGGACAGGAAGACCGCCTCCGGGGTGGTCAGGCCGTCCTGCACCGCCGCACCCAGCGCGGCGAGATCGGCAAACCGAGCCGCGCCGAAGGCCTCGGCGCCCAGCGCCGCCCAGCGCCCGGCCGCACCGGCCGCCGCCACCGGCAGGTTCTGCCAGGCCACCTGGAAGAGCGAGTCCGTGAACTCGCCACCGGCTGCGCGGATCTGCTCCTCGGAGACCTCGCGCATCGCCAGTGCGTCGACCGACGCGACCGGCCGGCCCGACTCGTCCGCCAGCACCAGCGCGACCGTGTCACGGCCCGCCGGGGACATCCGCACCCGGACCGCCGAGGCGCCGGTCGCGTGCAGGGTCACCCCGTTCCAGGCGAACGGGAGCCGCCCGCCGCCGTCGCTCGCCAACAGCTCGCCGAGACCCACCGCGTGCAGCGCGGCGTCCAGCAGGGCCGGGTGCAGGCCGAAGCGCGCGGCGTCGCCGTGCGCGGCCTCCGGCAACCGGACCTCGGCGTAGACGTCCTCGCCCAGGCGCCAGGCGGCGCGCAGGCCCTGGAACACCGGGCCGTAGCCGAAACCGGCCGCGGCCAGCCGCTCGTACAGGTCCTCGACGCCGACCACGGTCGCACCGGCCGGCGGCCACTCGGCCGGCTCGAAGCCGGGCGCGGCGGCCGAGCCGGGCGCGAGCACACCGGTGGCGTGCCGGGTCCACGGCGCCTCGGCGAGCGCGTCCTGCGGCCTGGAGTGCAGGCTCACCACGCGCCGGCCCGAGGCGTCGGCGGCCTCCACCGAGAGCTGCACCTGGACCCCGCCGTGCTCGGGCAGGACGAGCGGAGCCTCCAGCGTCAGCTCCTCCAACACCTCGCAGCCCACCTGGTCGCCCGCCCGGATCGCCAGCTCCACGAAGGCCGTGCCCGGCAGCAGCACCGAGCCCAGCACGACGTGGTCGGCCAGCCACGGGTGCGACTGCACCGAGAGGCGGCCGGTGAAGAGGAAGCCGTCGGCAGCGGCGAGCGGGACGGCCGCACCGAGCAGCGGGTGCCCGGCGGGGGCCAGACCGGCCGCCGCGACGTCACCGGTGCCGGCGAACGGGCGCTCGGGCCAGTAGTGCTGGCGCTGGAAGGGGTAGGTGGGCAGGTCGATCCGGCGGGCGCCGGTGCCTGCGAAGAACGCCGGCCAGTCGACGGGGATGCCGCGGACGTGCGCCTGGGCGAGCGCAGTGACCGCGCTGCGGACCTCGGGGCGGCCCGCGCGGAGAACAGGCACGAAGGCGGTCCGCTCGGCGGTGGCGATCTCCTGGCCCATCGCGGCGAGCACGCCGTCGGGGCCGAGCTCGACGAAGGTACGGACGCCGTGCTGCTCCAGGGTGGCGATCGCGTCGGCGAAGCGGACGGCCTCGCGGACGTGGCGCACCCAGTACTCGGGAGTGGCAAGGTCGGCGGACTGGTCGAGGGTGGAGACGATCGGGATCGTCGGGGCGTGGAAGGTCAGTTCGGCGGCGAGCGCGCGGAACTCGGCGAGCATCGGCTCCATCAGCGGGGAGTGGAACGCGTGGCTGACGGTCAGGCGCTTGGTCTTGCAGTCCAGTTGCGCCGCAACGTCGAGCACCGCCTGCTCCGCGCCTGAAAGCACCACGGACGTAGGGCCGTTGACGGCGGCGATACCGACATCGGAGCGGCCGGCGAGCAGCGACAGCACCTGCGCCTCGGCAGCCTGCACCGCGACCATCGCACCACCGGCAGGCAGCGCCTGCATCAGGCGGCCACGCGCGGCCACCAACCGCGCCGCATCCGCCAGGGACAGGACCCCGGCGACGTGCGCGGCGGCCAGCTCACCGATCGAGTGACCGGCCAGGAAGTCCGGCCGCACACCCCAGGACTCGACGAGGCGGAACAGCGCCACTTCGAGGGCAAAGAGCGCCGGCTGCGTGTAGGCCGTCTCGTCGATCAACGCGTCGGCCTCGCCGAGCGGCGTCTCCAGGTACTGGTCCAGCTCCCCGCGGACCGCGTCGTAGGCATCGGCGAACACCGGGAACGCGCCGTACAGTTCAGCGCCCATCCCGGCGCGCTGGCTGCCCTGCCCGGTGAACAGGAACGCCGTGCGGCCCTCCACCACCGAGCCCGTGACGACCTGCGCCACCGACTTCCCCGCCGCCAACGCGGCCAGCCCGCCCAGCAGTTCGTCCATCTCACCGGCGACGATCACGGCACGCTGCTCGAAGGCCGCGCGCGTCGTCGCCAGCGAGTAGGCCGCATCCGCGAGTTCGACGCCCGCGACCGCCGACAGCAGCCGCTCGGCCTGCGCACGGAGCGCGTTCGCATCCCGCGCCGAGAGGACCACCGGCAGCACCGCGGGCGACACCGTCGCCTCGGTGACCGGCTCCGGCGCGGTCTCCGGTGCCTGCTCCAGGATCGTGTGCGCATTCGTGCCACTCACGCCGAAGGCCGAGATGCCGACCCGGCGCGGGGCGCCGGTCTGCGGCCAGGCGGTGGCCTCGGTCAGCAGCGTGACCGCGCCCGCCGACCACTCCACCTGCGGGGTGGGCTCGTCGACGTGGAGCGTGCGGGGAAGCATGCCGTGCCGCATCGCCATGACCATCTTGATCACGCCCGCGACACCGGCCGCCGCCTGGGTGTGGCCGATGTTCGACTTGATCGACCCCAGCCACAGCGGCTGGTCGGCCGGCCGCTGCTGGCCGTAGGTGGCGAGCAGCGCCTGTGCCTCGATCGGGTCGCCCAGTCGGGTGCCCGTGCCGTGCGCCTCCACCGCGTCGACCTGGTCGGCGGTCAGGCGGGCGTTCACCAGTGCTTGGCGGATCACCCGCTGCTGCGAGGGCCCGTTCGGGGCCGTCAGGCCGTTGGACGCACCGTCCTGGTTGACGGCCGAGCCGCGCACGATCGCCAGCACCGGGTGCCCGTTGCGCTGCGCGTCGGAGAGCCGCTCCACCAGCAGCATGCCCGCGCCCTCGCCCCAGCCCGTGCCGTCCGCCGCACCGGCGAACGCCTTGCACCGGCCGTCGACGGACAGCCCGCGCTGACGGCTGAACTCGATGAACAGATCCGGCGTCGACATCACGGTGACACCGCCGGCCAGCGCCAACGAGCACTCACCGCTGCGCAGCGCCTGCACCGCGAGGTGCAGAGCGACCAGCGAGGCCGAGCACGCGGTGTCGACCGAGACCGCCGGACCCTCCAGCCCGAAGGTGTAGGAGAGGCGCCCGGCCAGCACACTGGTGGCCGTGCCCGTCAGGCGGTGCCCTTCCACCCCCTCCTGGCCCTCGCCCAGCAGCGAGATGTAGTCCTGGCCGTTGGTCCCGATGTAGACGCCGGCCTGGCTGCCGCGCAGCACGGCGGGGTCGATGCCCGCCCGCTCGAACGCCTCCCAGGAGGTCTCCAGGAGCAGCCGCTGCTGCGGGTCCATGGTGGTCGCCTCGCGCGGGCTGATGCCGAAGAACGCGGGGTCGAACCGGGTCGCGTCCTGCAGGAAGGCGCCCTTACGGGTGTAGATCTTGCCGAGCTGCTCGGGGTCGTCGTCGAAGAGCGAGTCGAGGTCCCAGCCGCGGTCGGCCGGGAAGTCCACCACCGCGTCGCCACCTGCGATCAGCAGGTCCCAGAGCTGCTCGGGGGTGCTGACGCCGCCGGGGAACCGGCAGCTCATGGCAACGATGGCGATCGGCTCGTCGGCGAGACCGGCGGCCGAGGCGAAAGTGGCCGGCACGGCCGTGGACAACGGCTTTGCGGTGCCCAGCAGTTCGGAGCGCAGGTGCTCGGCCAGCACGGCCGCCGACGGATAGTCGAAGACCAACGTGGCCGGCAGCCGCAGACCCGTCGCCGCGTTCATCCGGTTGCGCAGATCGACGGCCGTCAGCGAGTCGAAGCCCAGCTCCTTGAACGCCCGGCCCGCCTCCACCGCACTCGCGTCCGCGTAACCGAGGACCGCCGCCACCTGCGCCCGCACCAGCTCCAGCAGCGCCCGGTCCTGCTCCACCGGCGACAGACCCGCCAGACGACCGGCCAGCGAGGTGCCGGGCCCGGCGGCGGTGTCCGTGCCGCCCGGCTGGGCGGCAGCGGCCCGCAGGCGCTGGACCTCCGGGATCTCGTCGAACAGGTTGCCGGGCCGGACGGCCGCGAACTCGGGGGCGAGCTGCTCCCAGACGATGTCGCCGATGGTGACAGTGACGTCGCCGTTCTCCAGGGCCTGCTGCAGCGCGGTGATCCCCAGCGCCGGCGCCATCCCCACCACACCGTCACGGCGCAGCCGGTCGGCCACCACCTCCTCGGTCGCCAACCCCGCCTCCGCCCAGGCACCCCAGGCGATCGAGGTCGCGGCCAGACCATCGGCCCGCCGCTGCTCCGCGAGAGCGTCCAGGAACGCGTTCGCCGCCGCATAGTTGGCCTGACCCGCACTGCCGACCGAACCCGCCATCGACGAGAACAGCACGAACGCGTCCAACCCGTCGGTCAGCTCATGCAGATTGCGCGCCGCATCCACCTTCGGACGAGCCACCGCAGCGAACCGCTCCGGCGTCTGCCCCTCCAGCACACCGTCATCCAGCACACCCGCCGTGTGGAACACCGCCGACACCGGATGCGCCGCCAGCAACGCCGCCAACGCCTCACGGTCCGCCACATCACACACCGCGACCGTGACCTCCGCACCCAACGCGGCCAACTCCTCCCGCAGCCCCACCGCACCCGGAGCCTCCAGGCCACGCCGACTCGTCAGCAGCAACCGCTCGGCACCGGTACGCACCAGCCAACGCGCCACCTCAGCACCCAACGCACCCGTACCACCGGTCACCAACACCGTGCCCGACGGCCGCCACGCCACCGCCTCCCCACGCCCAGCCCGCACCAGACGACGACCGAACACACCCGACGCCCGCACCGCGACCTGATCCTCACCACCCAGACCCGCCAGCACACCCGCCAGCCGCGACAACGCACCCTCGTCCAACACCTCGGGAAGGTCGATCAGACCACCCCAACGCTCCGGATGCTCCAACGCCACCACCCGGCCCAGACCCCACACCTGCGCCTGCACCGCACCGACCAGCCGCTCCGCACCACCCACCGACACCGCACCACGCGTCACACACCACAACGGCCCACCCACCCCGGCATCACCCAACGCCTGCACCAACGCCAACGAACCAGCCACCGACACCGACTCGTCCAACGCCAGGAACGACAGCACCCCATCAGCCGTCACACCGGCCAGCAGCTCCGCCAGCGCACCGCGCCCGGCCGCCGCCGCATCCACCTCGACCTGACGCACCGTCACACCCCGCCCGGTCAGCACCGCCACCGCACCCAGCACCGCCGGATCCTCGGCCAGCGACGCCGGGACCACCACCAGCCAACTGCCCGACAGCGCGGCCGACGTGGCATCCGCGACCGGCAGCCAGCTGTCCCGGTAGCGCCAGCCGTCGATCACGGTCTGCTCGCGGTGCCGGCGGCGCCAGGCCGACAGCAGCGGCAGGGCCGAGCTCAGCGGCTGGTCACCGTCCAGATCGGCGGTGCCGGTCAGCTCCGCGAGGTCGCCGCGCTCGACGGCTTCCCAGAAGCGGGAGTCCACCTCGTCGAGCACGGCCTCGGGCCGGGCGACCGAGCCGTCCGACTCCAGCCAGTAGCGCTCGCGCTGGAACGCGTAGGTCGGCAGGTCGATCCGCCGCGCGCCCCGGTCGGCCAGGAAGCCCGCCCAGTCGACCGCGATCCCGCGCACATGCGCCTCGGCCAGCGAGGCGAACAGCCGCTCCGGACCACCCTCGTGACGGCGCAGCGTCCCGAACGCCACCGCATCGCGCCCGGCGGCCTCGATGCCCTCCTGCACCGCCATCGCCAGCACCGGATGCGCACTGACCTCGACGAACGTCCCAAAGCCCTCCGCGAGCAGCGTGCCGACAGCGTTCTCGAACTCCACCGTCGCCCGCAGATTGGTGAACCAGTACTCCGCATCCATCCCGGAACCGTCCACCCACGCACCCGACACCGTCGACAACAACGGCACCTGTCCAGCGCGCGGCTCGATCCCCGCCAACAGCTCCAGCAACTCAGCCCGGATCGCCTCCACCTGCGCCGAGTGCGACGCGTAGTCCACCGGCACCCGCCGCGCCCGCACCCCCTCCGCCTCACACGAGACCAACAACTCGTCCAACGCGGCAGGTTCACCCGACACCACCACCGACGACGGCCCGTTCACCGCCGCCACCGACACCCGCGCCTCACCCCATCCGGCCAGGCGCTCGCGCACCCCCGCCACCGGCAGCGCCACCGACACCATGCCGCCCCTGCCCGCCAACCCCGCAGCAATCGCCCTGCTGCGCAGGGCCACCACCCGCGCACCGTCCTCCAACGACAGCGCACCCGCCACCACCGCCGCCGCGATCTCCCCCTGCGAATGACCGATCACCGCGCTCGGACGGACCCCCGCCGCCCGCCACACCTCCGCGAGCGACACCATCACCGCCCACAACACCGGCTGCACCACCTCCACCCGCTCCAACCACGCCTCACCGGCCCGGCCGAGCAGGACGTCCTCCAGCGACCAGCCGTCGGCGAAGGGCGCCAGCGCCACGCCGCAGGCCTCGATCGAGGCCCGGAACGCCGCCGACTCCTCCCACAGCCGAGCACCCATCGCGGCCCACTGCGAGCCCTGGCCCGGGAAGACGAACGCGACCTTCCCCGCCGAGCCGCTCACCCCGCGCACCACCTCCGCCGCGACCCCACCCGAGGCCAGCGCCGCCAAGCCGCGCTCCGCCGTCTCGCGGTCGCCCGCGACCACCACCGCCCGGTGCTCGAAGACCGAGCGCGAGGCCAGCAGCGAGTGGCCCACATCCAGCAGGCCGACCTCGGGCCGCTCCGCGAGCCGGGCCAACAGCCGCGCCGCCTGCCCCTCCAGTGCCGCACCGCTCTTCGCCGACAGCACCAACGGCACCACACCGGCAGGTGCGGCGGCCGGCTGGACCTCGGTGGTCGGCGCGAACTCCAGAACCACATGAGCGTTGGTGCCACTGATCCCGAACGACGACACCGCCGCACGACGCGGCCCACCGCTCGCCGGCCACTCCCGCGCCTCGGTCAGCAACTCCACCGCACCCGAAGCCCAATCCACCTTCGGCGACGGCTCGTTCACATGCAGCGTCCGCGGCAGCACACCATGCCGCATCGCCATCACCATCTTGATGATCCCGCCGACACCCGCCGCCGCCTGCGTGTGACCGATGTTCGACTTCAACGACCCCAACCACAACGGCCGCTCCACCGAACGCTCCTGGCCATACGTCGCCAGCAACGCCTGCGCCTCGATCGGGTCACCCAACGGCGTCCCCGTCCCGTGCGCCTCCACCACGTCGATGCTCTCGGCCGACAGACCCGCGTTGGCCAGGGCCTGGCGGATCACCCGCTGCTGCGAGGGACCGTTCGGCGCCGTCAGACCGTTCGAGGCGCCGTCCTGGTTGACGGCCGAACCCCGCACCACCGCCAGCACCGGGTGCCCGTTGCGCTCGGCGTCCGACAACCGCTCCACGAGCAGCATGCCGACACCCTCGCCCCACCCCGTGCCGTCCGCGTCGCCCGAGAACGCCTTGCAGCGCCCGTCGGCCGAGAGCCCGCGCTGGCGGCTGAAGTCGACGAAGGTCTCGGGCGTGGCCATCACGGTGACACCACCGGCGAGCGCCATCGTGCACTCGCCGTTGCGCAGCGCCTGGATCGCCCAGTGCAGCGCCACCAGCGAGGACGAGCAGGCGGTGTCGACCGTCACGGCCGGGCCTTCGAACCCGAAGGTGTAGGCGACCCGACCGGAGGCGATGCTGCCGGACACACCCGTGCCGATGTGTCCCTCGACGCCGTCCGGCAGCTCGCTGATCCCGGTGGCGTAGTCGTGGTACATCACGCCCGCGAAGACGCCGGTCCGGCTGCCGCGCAGGGTCGCCGGGTCGATGCCCGCCCGCTCGACGGCCTCCCAGGAGGTCTCCAGCAGCAGCCGCTGCTGCGGGTCCATCGCCAGCGCCTCGCGCGGCGAGATCCCGAAGAACGCCGGGTCGAACATGCCCGCGTCGTGCAGGAAACCGCCCTCGCGGGCGTAGGTGGTGCCCTGGTGGTCCGGGTCCGGGTGGTAGAGGCTCGCCAGGTCCCAGCCACGGGTGGCCGGGAAGCCCGAAACGGCGTCCGCACCGGAGAAGACCAACTGCCACAGGTCCTCGGGCGACTCCACACCACCCGGGTAGCGGCAGGCCATGCCGACGATCGCGATCGGGTCATCGGCAGCAGCCGGAGCCGGGCCGGTCACGGACGTCGCCACCGCGTCGCCCAGCAGCTCGGCGAGCAGGAAGGCCGCCAGGGCCAGCGGGCTCGGGTAGTCGAAGATCAGCGTGGCGGGCAGCCGCAGACCGGTGGCACCGTTCAGCTCGTTGCGCAGCTCCACCGCCGTCAGCGAGTCGAAGCCCAACTCCTTGAACGCCCGACCCGCCTCCACCGCACCCGCATCCGCATAACCGAGCACCGCCGCCACCCGACCGCAGACCAGCTCCAGCAGCGCGGCCTCACGCTCACCAGCCGGCAGCGCCAGCAGACGGGCGGTCAACTCCGAGCCACCGGCCGCACCCGACCGGGCGACCCGGCGGGCCGGGACCCGCACCAGTCCGCGCAGCAGGGCGGGCAGGGTGCCGGCCGCCGCCTGGGCACGCAGCGCGGCGAGATCGAGGCGGATCGGCACCAGGGCGGCCTCGCCGGTGGCGGTGGCCGCGTCGAGCAGGCTCAGGCCCTCGGCGGCGGAGAGCCCGTGGATACCGCCGCGGCTCATCCGCTGGACGTCGAGCTCGTCCAGGCTGCCGACCATGCCGCTGCTGTCGGCCCACGGGCCCCAGGCGAGCGAGGTGGCGGCCAGGCCCTGGGCGCGGCGCCGGCTGGCGAGCGCGTCCAGGAAGACGTTCGCGGCGGCGTAGTTGCCCTGGCCGGGGCTGCTCATCGTGCCGGCGGCGGACGAGAAGAGGACGAACGCGCTCAGGTCGTCGGTGAGTTCGTGCAGGTTGAGGGCCGCGTCCAGCTTCGGGCGCAGCACCGTGTCCAGCCGCTCGGGGGTCAGCGAGGAGACGATCCCGTCGTCCAGCACCCCCGCGGTGTGCACCACCGCCGACACCGGGTGCTCGGCAAGCAGCGCCGCCAGCGCGTCACGATCCGCCACATCGCACGCCGCGACGACCGCGCTGGCACCCAACGCGGCCAGCTCGGTCACCAGTTCGTCCGCCCCCGGCGCCTGCCCACCACGACGCGACACCAACAGCAGGCTCCGCACCCCGTGTTCGGCCACCAGATGCCGGGCCACCAGAGTGCCCAGCAGACCGGAGGCGCCGGTCACCAGCACCGTGCCGTCCGTATCGAAGACCGGCACCGGCTCGACCGGCGACGACTCGACCGCCGCCGCCACCCGCGCCAGACGGGGCGCACGCAAGGTGCCCGCACGGACGGCCAGTTCGGGCTCGCCCGCGGCCAGCGCGGCCGACAGGGCCTCGCGGGAGAAGTCCCCGCCGTCGAGGTCGAGCAGCACCAGGCGGTCGGGGTTCTCTCCCTGCGCGGCGCGGACCAGGCCCCAGACGGGGGCCTGCGCCAGGTCGGTGACGCCGCTCGCGTCGGCCGCCACCGCGCCGCTGGTCACCAGCACCAGCCGCGAGCCGGCGAACCGCTCGTCCGCCAGCCACGCCTGGACCACGGCGAGCGCGCGGTGCAGCACCTCGCGCACTGCCGCGGCGCCGGCCTCGCTCGCCGCTCCCAGCGTCAGGAAGACCGCGTCGGGCACGGTCAGGCCGCCGTCCACCGCCGCACCCAGCGCGGGCAGGTCGGCGAAGGCAGCCGCACCGAACGCCTCGGCACCCAGCACGGCCCAGCGGCCGGCCGGCGCGGCGGAGACCGGCAGCGCGGCCCACTCCACCCGGTAGAGCGACTCCACGAAGCCGCCGCGCGCGGCGTGCACCTGGGTGTCGGAGACCTCGCGGGAGACCAGCGACTCGATCGAGGCGACCGGCTGTCCGGACTCGTCGGCCAGCAGCAGTGCCGCCGTCTCCTGGTTGCGCTCGGAGAGCCGCAGCCGCAGCGCGGTGGCGCCGCTCGCGTAGAGGCTCACGCCGTTCCAGGCGAACGGGATGCGGGCCTGCCTGGGGGCCTCGGCGCCTTCGGGGCCGGTGATGTCCAGGCCGAGCGCGTGCAGCGCGGCGTCCAGCAGGGCCGGATGCAGGCCGTAGCCGGCGGCGTCCTCGTGCGCGGCCTCGGGCAGCCGGAGCTCGGCGTAGACCTCGCCCTCGTGGCGCCAGGCGGCGCGCAGGCCCTGGAACACCGGGCCGTAGCCGAAACCGGCGGCGGCCAGCCGCTCGTACAGGTCCTCGACGCCGACCGCGGTCGCACCGGCCGGCGGCCACTCGGCCAGCTCGAAGCCGGGCGCGGTGGCCGAGCCGGGCGCGAGCACACCGGTGGCGTGCCGGGTCCACGGCTCCTCGGCGAGCGCGTCCTCCGGGCGGGAGTGCATGGTCAGCGGGCGGCGGCCGGACTCGTCGACGGCACTGAGCGCCAGCCGGAGCTGGACGCCGCCGCGCTCGGGCAGGACGAGCGGAGCCTCCAGCGTCAGCTCCTCCAGCACCTCGCAGCCCACCTGGTCGCCGGCCCGGATCGCCAGTTCCACGAAGGCGGTGCCCGGCAGCAGGATCGAGCCCATCACGACGTGGTCCGCGAGCCACGGGTGCGACTGCACCGAGAGCCGGCCGGCGAACACCACGCCGTCGGAGTCCGGCAGTTCGACGCTGGCGCCGAGCAGCGGGTGACCGGCCGCACCGAGGCCGATCGATGCGACGTCACCGGCGGCCGTGATCGGCGTGCGCGGCCAGAAGCGGCGGCGCTGGAAGGCGTAGGTGGGCAGGTCGACCCGGCGGGCACCGGTGCCCGCGAAGAACGCCGGCCAGTCCACGGCGATGCCCCGCACCTGGAGCCGGGCGAGCGCGGTGGTCAGCGTGCGGACCTCCGGGCGCTCGCCACGCAGCACCGGCACGAAGACGGCACCCTCGACGGAGACGCTCTCCTGCCCCATCGCGGACAGCACACCGTCCGGGCCCAACTCCACGAAGCTGCGCACACCCTGGCCCTCCAGGGCCGTGACGGCATCCGCGAAACGCACCGCCTCACGGACATGACGCACCCAGTACTCGGGATCCGTCAGGTCCGCCGACCGGTCCAAGGTGGAGACGATCGGGATCGTCGGCGCGCAGAAGCCCAACTCCGCGACGACGGCCCGGAACTCCGCCAGCATCGGCTCCATCAACGGCGAATGGAACGCATGGCTGACACTCAGCCGCTTGGTCTTGCAACCCAGCTGCCCGGCCACCTCCAGCACCGCCCGCTCGGCACCCGAAAGCACCACAGCCAAAGGCCCGTTGACAGCAGCGATACCCACATCCGAGCGGCCCTCCAGCAGCGGCAGCACCTGCGCCTCGCCCGCCTGCACCGCCACCATCGCACCACCGGACGGCAACGCCTGCATCAGACGACCACGCGCCACCACCAACCGCGCCGCATCCGCCAGCGACAGCACCCCCGCCACATGCGCCGCAGCCAACTCACCGATCGAGTGCCCCGCCAGGAAATCCGGCCGCACACCCCACGACTCCACCAACCGGAACAGCGCCACCTCCAACGCGAACAACGCCGGCTGCGTGTACGCCGTCTCGTCCAACAACGCATCCGCCTCGGCCAGCGGCGTCCCCAGATACCGGTCCAGCTCCCCGCGGACCGCGTCGTACGCCGCCGCGAACACCGGGAACGCGCCATACAGTTCAGCACCCATCCCGGCCCGCTGACTACCCTGACCGGTGAACAGGAACGCCGTCCGCCCCTCCACCACCGAGCCCGTGACGACCTGCGCCACCGACTCTCCACCCGCCAACGCGGCCAGCCCGCCCAGCAGTTCGCCCCGCTCACCGGCAACGATCACGGCACGCTGCTCCAGGGCCGCACGCGTCGTCGCCAGCGAGTAGGCCGCATCCGCGAGTTCGACGCCCGCGACCGCCGACAGCAGCCGCTCGGCCTGCGCACGCAGCGCCTCCGCATCCCGCGCGGAGAGGACCACCGGCAGCACCGCGGGCCGCACCGTCGCCTCGGCGACCGGCTCGGCGGCCTCCGGCGCCTGCTCCAGGACCACGTGGGCGTTGGTGCCGCTGAACCCAAAGGACGAGACGCCCGCCCGGCGCGGCTCGCCGGTCCCCGGCCAGGTGGTGGCCTCGGTCAGCAGGGCGACCGCGCCCGCCGTCCAGTCCACGTGCGGGGTCGGCTCGTCCGCGTGCAGGGTGCGGGGCAGCACTCCGTGGCGCATCGCCATGACCATCTTGATGACGCCGGCGAGACCGGCGGCGGCCTGGGTGTGGCCGATGTTCGACTTGATCGACCCCAGCCACAGCGGCTGGTCGGCCGCCCGCTCCTGGCCGTAGGTGGCGAGCAGCGCCTGCGCCTCGATCGGGTCGCCCAGCGCGGTGCCGGTGCCGTGCGCCTCCACCGCGTCGACCTGGGCCGGCGTCAGGCGGGCGTCGGCCAGCGCCTGGCGGATGACGCGCTGCTGGGCGGGGCCGTTCGGGGCGGTCAGACCGTTGGACGCGCCGTCCTGGTTGACCGCCGAGCCGCGCACGACCGCCAGCACCGGGTGCCCGTTGCGCCGCGCGTCCGAGAGCCGCTCGACCAGCAGCACGCCCGCGCCCTCGCCCCACGCGGTGCCGTCGGCGGCGGCCGAGAAGGCCTTGCAGCGGCCGTCGGCCGACAGCCCGCGCTGGCGGCTGAAGTCGAGGAAGGTGTCAGGGGTGGCCATCACGGTCGCACCGCCGGCCACGGCGAGCGTGCACTCGCCGTTGCGCAGCGCCTGCACCGCGAGGTGCAGCGCGACCAGCGAGGAGGAGCAGGCGGTGTCGACGGTGACCGCCGGGCCCTCCAGGCCGAAGGTGTAGGAGAGGCGGCCGGCCAGCACGCTGGCGGAGGTGCCGGTGCCGAGGTGGCCCTCCAGCTCCTCCGGCGAGTTCATCAGCAGCGCGAGGTAGTCCTGGCCGTTGGTGCCCGCGAAGACACCGGTCCGGCTGCCGCGCAGGGTGTCCGGGTCGATGCCGGCCCGCTCGAACGCCTCCCAGGTGGTCTCCAGGAGCAGGCGCTGCTGCGGGTCCATCGCCAGCGCCTCGCGGGGCGAGATGCCGAAGAAGGCGGGGTCGAACTCGGCGGCGTCGTAGAGGAATCCGCCCTCGCGGGTGTAGATCTTTCCGACCCGCTCCGGGTCCGGGTCGTAGAGCGCGTCGGTGTTCCAGCCGCGGTCCTCCGGCAGGCCGGACATCGCGTCGGTGCCCGCGACGAGCAGCTGCCAGAGCTGCTCGGGGCTGCTGACGCCGCCGGGGAAGCGGCAGCTCATCGCGACGATGGCGATCGGCTCGTCCTCGGCTCCCGCGGCGCGCAGGGCCGGCGTCGCGGCGGCGGTGTGCCGGCCGAGCAGCTCGGCGTGCAGGTGGCCGGCGAGCGCGGCGGCCGTCGGGTAGTCGTAGACCAGGGTGGTCGGCAGGGTCAGGCCGGTGGCCGCGCCGAGCCGGTTGCGCAGTTCGACGGCGGTCAGCGAGTCGAAGCCGAGCTCCTTGAACGCCCGGCCCGACTCGATCGTCTCCGCGTCGCCGTGCGCCAGGACGGCGGCGACCGCGCTGCGGACCAGGTCGAGCAGGGCTCGCTGCTGGTCGGCCGGGGCGAGGCCGGCGAGCCGGCCGGCCAGGGTGTCGGGGGCGGTGCCCGGCAGCGTGCCGGTGGCGCCACCGGTGGCGGGCCGGGCCTCCGGGAGGTCGCCGAACAGCTCGCTGGGCCGGGCGGCGGTGAAGCCCGGCAGGAAGCGGTCCCAGGCGAGGTCGGCCACCATGAGGGCGCCGTCGCCGTGGTCCAGGGCCTGCTGGAGGGCGGCGACGGCCAGGGCCGGGTCCATCGGCGGCAGGCCGTCACGGCGCAGCCGCTGCTCGACGGCCGGGTCAACGGCCATGCCGCCCCGGGCCCACGGACCCCAGGCGATCGCGGTGGCGGGCAGGCCGTCGGCCCGGCGCTGCTCGACGAGCGCGTCCAGATAGGCGTTGGCCGCCGCGTAGTTGGCCTGCCCCGCGCTGCCGATGGTGCCCGCGATCGAGGAGAAGAGCACGAACGCGCTGAGCTCGCCGGTCAGTTCGTGCAGGTTGCGGGCGGCGTCCACCTTGGGCCGGGCCACGGCGGCGAACCGCTCGGCGGTGAGGTCGTCGAGCAGGCCGTCGTCGAGCACCCCGGCGGTGTGGAAGACGGCGGTGACGGGGTGGGCCGCCAACAGCTCGGCCAGCGCCGCGCGGTCGGCCACGTCGCACGCCGCGACCGTCGCCGTGGCACCCAGTGCGGCCAGCTCGTCGGTCAGTTCGTCCACGCCCGGGGCGTTCGGGCCGCGCCGGCCGGCGAGCAGCAGCTGCTCGGCGCCGTTGCGGGCCAGCCAGCGCGCCACCTCGGCACCCAGCGCACCCGTGCCGCCGGTGACCAGCACGGTGCCGGACGGCCGCCAGCCGACGGCCTCGCCCCGCGTGGAGCGCACCAGGCGCCGGGCGAACAGGCCCGAGGCCCGGAGGGCGACCTGGTCCTCGGCGCCGCCCAGCACGCCGGCCAGCCGGGCGAGGGCGCGCTGGTCCAGCGTCACCGGAAGGTCGATCAGACCGCCCCAGCGGTCGGGGTGCTCCAGCGCCACCACCCGGCCCAGGCCCCAGAGCCGGGCCTGCTCGGGGGTGGCCGTGCGGTCCGTCCGGCCGGTCGAGACGGCGCCGCGGGTCAGGCACCAGAGCGGCGCGGTGATCCCCGCGTCGCCCAGCGCCTGGACCACGGTGGCGGTGCGGGCCGGGTCGCCGTCGAGCGCGGGCAGCCACAGCACACCGGCCGGCGAGACCTGCTCGTCGAGCGTCTCCCGCAGCAGCTGCGCCACGGCCGCACGCGGCGTGTCGTCGCCGCCGAGCTCGACCAGGCGGGGCTCGACGCCCCGCGTGGTCAGCGCCCGCAGCACGGCGAGCGTGGCAGCGTCCTCGGCCGCGCCGGCCGGGACGGCCAGCAGCCAGTCGCCGACCGCCGGGCGGGCGGCCGGCTCGCGCACCGGCCGCCACCCGGCCCGGTAGCGCCAGCTGTCCACGGTCGCCTGCTCGCGGCTCTTGCGGCGCCAGGCCGAGAGCGCGGGCAGCACCGAGCTGAGCGGCTGGTCGCCGCCCAGGTCGAGAGCGGCGGTGAGGGTGTCCAGGTCACCGCTGTCGACGGCCGCCCAGAAGTCGGCGTCCACGGCATCGGTCGGCGCCGCGCCCGGGGCCGGGGTGGCGGCGTTCTCCAGCCAGTACCACTGGCGCTGGAAGGCGTAGGTGGGCAGGTCGACCCGGCGGGCACCGGTGCCCGCGAAGAACGCCGGCCAGTCCACGGCGATGCCCCGCACCTGGAGCCGGGCGAGCGCGGTGGTCAGCGTGCGGACCTCCGGGCGCTCGCCACGCAGCACCGGCACGAAGACGGCACCCTCGACGGAGACGCTCTCCTGCCCCATCGCGGACAGCACACCGTCCGGGCCCAACTCCACGAAGCTGCGCACACCCTGGCCCTCCAGGGCCGTGACGGCATCCGCGAAACGCACCGCCTCACGGACATGACGCACCCAGTACTCGGGATCCGTCAGGTCCGCCGACCGGTCCAAGGTGGAGACGATCGGGATCGTCGGCGCGCAGAAGCCCAACTCCGCGACGACGGCCCGGAACTCCGCCAGCATCGGCTCCATCAACGGCGAATGGAACGCGTGGCTGACACTCAGCCGCTTGGTCTTGCAGTCCAGTTGCCCGGCCACCTCCAGCACCGCCCGCTCGGCACCCGAAAGCACCACAGCCAAAGGCCCGTTGACAGCAGCGATACCCACATCCGAGCGGCCCTCCAGCAGCGGCAGCACCTGCGCCTCGCCCGCCTGCACCGCCACCATCGCACCACCGGACGGCAACGCCTGCATCAGACGACCACGCGCCACCACCAACCGCGCCGCATCCGCCAGCGACAGCACCCCCGCCACATGCGCCGCAGCCAACTCACCGATCGAGTGCCCCGCCAGGAAATCCGGCCGCACACCCCACGACTCCACCAACCGGAACAGCGCCACCTCCAACGCGAACAACGCCGGCTGCGTGTACGCCGTCTCGTCCAACAACGCATCCGCCTCGGCCAGCGGCATCCCCAGATACCGGTCCAGCTCCCCGCGGACCGCGTCGTACGCCGCCGCGAACACCGGGAACGCACCGTACAGTTCAGCACCCATCCCGGCCCGCTGACTACCCTGACCGGTGAACAGGAACGCCGTCCGGCCCGCCGCACCGGCGGTGCCGAGCACCGCGTCGGCGCTCGGGCCGCCGGCGGCCAGCGCCGCCAGCGCGACGGCGAACTCCGCACGCTCGCCGCCGATCAGCACCGCGCGGTGCTCCAGCATCGCGCGGCCGGTGGCCAGCGAGTAGGCGAGGTCGGCGGTGGTCGCCTCGGGCGTGGCCTCCAGGTGGGTCAGCAGCGCCTGGGCCTGGTCGCGCAGCGCCTCGGCGGTGCGGGCCGACAGCAGCCACGGCAGGGCGGCGGGCACCGGACGCGGGGCCTCGGTGTCCGCCGTGGCCTCGGCGACGGGTGCCTGCTCCACGATGGTGTGGGCGTTGGTGCCGCTGAACCCGAAGGAGGAGATGCCCGCCCGGCGCGGCCGGCCGGTCTCGGGCCACGCGCGGGTCTCGGTGAGCAGGTCGACCGCACCGGCCGCCCAGTCGACGTTCGCCGAGCGCCGGTCGGCGTGCAGGGTGCGCGGCAGCATGCCGTGCCGCATCGCCATGACCATCTTGATGATGCCGCCGACGCCGGCCGCCGCCTGGGTGTGGCCGATGTTCGACTTCAACGAGCCCAGCCAGAGCGGGGCTTCGGCCGGGCGCTGCTGGCCGTAGGTGGCGAGCAGCGCCTGCGCCTCGATCGGGTCGCCCAGCGCGGTGCCGGTGCCGTGCGCCTCCACCGCGTCGACCTCGGCGGGCGTCAGACCGCCGTCGGCCAGGGCCTGGCGGATGACGCGCTGCTGGGCGGGACCGTTCGGCGCCGTCAGGCCGTTCGACGCGCCGTCCTGGTTGATCGCGGTGCCGCGCACCACGGCGAGCACCGGGTGGCCGTTGCGCCGGGCGTCCGAGAGCCGCTCGACCAGCAGCATGCCGACGCCCTCGCCCCAGCCGGTCCCGTCGGCCGCGTCCGAGAAGGCCTTGCAGCGGCCGTCGGCGGCCAGGCCGCGCTGGCGGCTGAAGTCGATGAACGCCTCGGGTGTCGCCATCACGGTGGCACCACCGGCGAGCGCCATCGTGCACTCGCCCTGGCGCAGCGCCTGCACGGCCAGGTGCAGGGCGACCAGCGAGGAGGAGCACGCGGTGTCGACCGAGACCGCCGGGCCCTCCAGGCCCAGGGTGTAGGCGATCCGCCCGGAGGCGACGCTGCCGGCCGTGCCGGTGCCGAGGTAGCCCTCGACGCCCTCCGGCACGGCGCCGATCCGGGTGGCGTAGTCGCTGCTCATCACGCCCGCGAAGACGCCGGTGCGGCTGCCGTGCAGGGCGGCCGGGTCGAGGCCGGCCCGCTCGATCGCCTCCCAGGAGGTCTCGAGCAGCAGGCGCTGCTGCGGGTCCATCGCGAGCGCCTCGCGCGGCGAGATGCCGAAGAACGCGGGGTCGAACAGGCCGACGTCGTGCAGGAAGCCGCCCTGGTCGACGTAGCTGGTGCCGTGGTGGTCCGGGTCCGGGTCGAAGAGGTGCTCCAGGTCCCAGCCACGCCCGGCCGGGAACGCGCCGATCGCGTCGGTCCCGCCGGTGACCAGCCGCCAGAGGTCCTCCGGCGAGCGCACGCCGCCCGGGTAGCGGCAGGCCATGCCGATGATGGCGATCGCCTCGTCGGACGCACGGGCGGGGGCCGGCGCGCCGGTGGCGGTGGCCGGCTGCTGGGCACCGGCGATCTGGCTGCGCAGGTACTCGGCGAGGGCGGCCGGGGTCGGGTAGTCGAAGATCAGGGTGGGCGGCAGCCGCAGGCCGGTGGCCGTGTTGAGCGCGTTGCGCAGCTCGACGGAGGTCAGCGAGTCGAAGCCGAGCTCCTTGAACGCCCGGCCGGCCTCGATCACCTCGGGCGAGGCGTGGCCCAGCACGGCGGCCACCCGCACCCGCAGGACTTCGAGCAGCTCGCGCTCCAGCTCGGCCTCGGGCAGGCCGGCCAGGCGGCGCAGCAGCTCCGAGCCGCCACCCGCACCGGCCTGGGCGGTGCGCCGGGCCGGGGTCCGGACCAGGCCGCGCAGCAGGGCGGGCAGTGCGCCGGTGGCGGCCCGGGTGCGCAGCGCGGTCACGTCGAGGTGCATCGGCAGCAGGGCGGCCCGGCCGAGGCCGGCGGCGGTGTCGAGCAGGGCCAGGCCCTCGGCGTTGGTCAGGCCGCGCATGCCGTCGCGGGCCAGACGCTGGAGGTCGGCGGCGTCCAGGGTGCCGGCCATGCCGCCCTCGGCCCAGGGGCCCCAGGCGAGGGAGAGGGCGGGCAGGCCGCGCTGGGTCCGGTGGGTGGCCAGCGCGTCCAGGAAGGCGTTGGCCGCCGCGTAGTTGGCCTGCCCCGCGCCGCCGAGCGTGGCGGCGTTCGAGGAGTAGAGCACGAAGGCCGACAGGTCGAGCCCGGCGGTCAGCTCGTGCAGGTTGAGCGCCGCGTCCACCTTGGGGCGCAGCACGGCGTCGAGCCGCTCGGGCGTGAGCGAGGAGAGCACGCCGTCGTCGAGCACGCCGGCGGTGTGGATGACGGCGGTGAGCGGGCGCTGCAGGGAGCCGAGCAGCGCGGCGAGTGCGGTGCGGTCGGCCGCGTCACCGGCCGCGACCGTCACAGTGGCGCCCGACTGCTCCAGCTCGGCGACGAGTTCGGCCGCGCCCGGGGCCTGGGAGCCGCGCCGGCTGGTGAGCAGCAGGTGTCGGGCGCCGTGCTCGGTGACCAGGTGCCGGGCCGCGACGGCGCCCAGCGCGCCGGTGCCGCCGGTGATCAGCACGGTGCCGTCCGGGTCCAGCGGGGCCGGGACGGTCAGGACGACCTTGCCGATGTGCTTGGCCTGCGAGACGAAGCGGAAGGCCTCCGGCGCGCGGTGGATGTCCCAGGTCGCGATCGGCAGGTGCGCCAGCGCCCCCTGCTCGAAGAGCGCGAGGACGGCGGCGAGCATCTCGCCGGTGCGCTCGGGCCCGGCCTCGATCAGGTCGAAGCCCTGGTAGCGCACCCCCGGGTGCTCGGCCGCCACCTGCTCCGGGTCACGGACGTCCGTCTTGCCCATCTCCACGAACCGCCCGCCGCGCGGCAGCAGCCGCAACGAGGCGTCCACGAACTCCCGCGCCAGCGAGTCGAGCACCACGTCCACGCCCCGGCCACCGGTGGCCGCGCGGAACCGCTCCTCGAAGTCCAGGTCACGCGAGGAGGCGATGTGCTCGTCGTCCAGACCGAGCTCACGCAGCGCGTCCCACTTGCCCGCACTCGCGGTGCCGTAGACCTCCGCACCCAGGTGCCGAGCCAGTTGCACCGCCGCCATGCCCACACCACCGGCCGCCGCGTGGATCAGCACCGACTCGCCCGCCCGCAGGTCCGCGAGGTCCACCAGCGCGTAGTAGGCGGTCAGGTGGACCAGCGGCACCGAGGCGGCCTGCGCGAAGGTCCACTGCTGCGGCATCCGGGCGATCTGCTGGCGGTCCGTCACCGCAATGGGCGCGAAGCCGCCGGACAGGATGCCGAACACCCGCTCGCCGACGGCGAGATCGGTGACGTCCGGCGCCACCTCCAGGACGACGCCCGCGCCCTCCAGGCCCAACAGGCCGGCGTTGCCCGGGTACATGCCCAGCGCGTTGAGCACGTCACGGAAGTTCAGACCGGCCGCGCGCACGCCGATCCGGACCTGGCCCGCCTCCAGCGGCGCGACGGCCGCCGGGTACTCGACCAGCGCCAGGTTGTCCAGCGTTCCCTTGACCGGGATGTCCAGCCGCCAGGCGACCGCGCCGACCGGCTCGGTGAGCGCGTCGTCGCCCACTACCCGCACCAACCTGCTGACGTAGCACTCTCCCTGACGCAGCGCCAGCTCCGGCTCGCCGGAGACCAGCGCGGCCGGCAGGGCGGCCGCCGAGGCGTCGTCCAGGTCCAGCAGCACGAACCGATCGGGGTTCTCCGCCTGCGCGGAGCGGATCAGGCCCCAGACCGCGGCGTGCGCCGGGTCGGCCGGCTCCTCCCCCGCCAGCGGCGCGACCGCACCCCGGGTCACCAGGACGAGGCGCGAGTCGGCGAACCGCTCCTCGGCGAGCCAGTCCTGCACCAGGCCCAGCACCCGGTGCGTCACCTCCCGCACCGCGTCCGCCGACGGCTCGCCGCCGCGCGGCGCACACGGCACGAACACCGCCTCCGGCACCACCTCGGCCGCCGCCACCGCCGCCAGATCGGCGAAGGTCTCGGCCCCGGCGAAGGCGCCGAGCGCGGCCCACCGGCCGGGCGCGGGCGCGGTGGCGGGGACGGGAGCACCGGCGGGGACGGGCAGCGCCGTCCACTCCACCCGGAAGAGCGCCTCGTGGTGCGCGGCGCGGGCGGCGCCCAGCTGCTCGGCGGAGATCTCGCGCAGCGCCAGCGAGCGCACCGACATCACCGGCGCGCCGGTGCCGTCGGCGAGTTCGAGCGCCACCTCGCCCTGGCCCAGCGGCACGACCCGCACCCGCAGCGCGGCGGCGCCGGTGGCGTGCAGGGCGACGCCGGTCCAGCTGAACGGCAGACCGCCGCGCAGCGCACCGTCGGAGCGCTCGGAGCCGTCAGCGCCGTCAGCGGCGCCGAGCGCATGCAGGGCGGCGTCCAGCAGCGCGGGGTGCAGGCCGAACCGGTCGGCGTCCTCCTCGGTGCCGGTGGGCAGCGCGATCTCGGCGAAGATCTCGCTGCCGCGCAGCCAGGCGGCCCGCAGGCCCTGGAAGGTGGGCCCGTAGCCGAAGCCGGCCTCGATCAGGCCGGTGCGCAGCTGCTCGACGTCGACGGCGCGGGCGCCGGCCGGCGGCCAGGCGGTCAGCTCGAAGCCGGCCGGCGCGGCCCCGGCGCCGAGCACACCGGTGGCGTGCCGGGTCCACGGCTCCTCGGCCGGGGCGCCCTCGATCCGCGAGTGCAGGCTGAGCGAGCGGCTGCCGTGCTCGTCGGCGCCGCTGACCACGATCTGCAGCTGCACGCCGCCCTGCTCGGGCAGCAGCAGCGGGGCCTCCAGGGTGAGTTCCTCGACCAGGTCGCAGCCGACCTGGTCCCCGGCCCGGATCGCCAGGTCGACGAAGGCGGTGCCGGGCAGCAGCACGGTGCCCCGCACCGCGTGGTCGGCCAGCCACGGGTGGGTGTCCAGGGCGAGGCGGCCGGTGAAGAGGAAGCCGTCGACGTCGGCCAGCGCCACCGCGGCGCCCAGCAGCGGGTGGTCGGCGCTGCCCTGGCCGATCGCGGCGACGTCGCCGAGCGGGCTGCCGCTCTCCAGCCAGTAGCGCTCGCGCTGGAAGGCGTAGGTGGGCAGCTCGACCCGGACGGCCTGCTGGCCGGCGAAGACGCCGTCCCAGTCGAGCACGCTGCCGCGCACCTGGGCCTGGGCCAGCGCGGCGGTGAAGCTGTGGACCTCCGGGCGCCCGGCCCGCAGCAGCGGCAGGAAGGCGACCGGCTCGGTGACGCACTCCTGGCCCATCGCGGACAGCACGCCGTCCGGACCCACCTCGACGAAGGTGCGCACGCCTTCGCGCTCCAGCGTCTCGACGGCGTCGGCGAAGCGGACGGCCTCGCGGACGTGGCGCACCCAGTACTCGGGGTCCGTCAGGTCGGCACCCTGGTCCAGCGTCGAGACGATCGGGATCTTCGGGGCGCGGTAGGTCACCACCTGGGCGCAGCGCCGGAACTCGTCCAGCATCGCGTCCATCCGCGGGGAGTGGAAGGCGTGGCTGACCTGCAGGCGCTTGACCTTGCGCCCCTCGGTGCGCAGTTGCTCGGCGAGGGCCGCCACCGCGTCCTCGTCGCCCGCGATCACCACGGCCCGGGGCCCGTTGACGGCGGCGACGGCGACGTCCGCGCGGTCGGCGAGCAGCGCCAGCACCTCGGCCTCGGTGGCCTGGACGGCCAGCATGGCGCCGCCGCCGGGCAGTTCCTGCATCAGGCGGCCACGGGCGGCGACCAGCAGCGCCGCGTCCGCCAGGCTGAGGACGCCGGCCGCGTGCGCGGCGGCCAGTTCGCCGATCGAGTGGCCGGCCAGGACGTCCGGGGTCAGGCCCCAGGATTCGGCCAGCCGGAAGAGCGCCACCTCGACGGCGAAGAGCGCGGGCTGGGTGTAGGCGGTCAGGTGCAGCAGCCCGGCCTCCTCGGAGCCCTCGGCGGCGAACAGCACCTCGCGCAGCGGGCGGTCCAGCTGCAGGTCCAGGTGGCCGCAGGCCTGGTCGAGCGCCGTGGCGAAGACCGGGAAGGTCGCGTACAGCTCGCGGCCCATCGCCAGGCGCTGGCTGCCCTGGCCGGTGAAGAGGAACGCCGTGCGGCCGGCCACCGGGGTGCCCCGGACCAGTCCGGGCAGCTCGCCGCCGTCGGCCAGGGCCCGCAGCGCCCGTTCGAAGTCCGCGCGCTCACCGGCCAGCAGCACCGCGCGGTGCTCGAAGCCGGCCCGGGTGGTGGCCAGCGAGTGGCCGAGGTCGGCCGGGCGCTGCCCGGGGTGGGCGGCCAGGTGGGCGAGCAGCCGCTCGGCCTGGCCGCGCAGCGCCTCGGGGGTCCGGGCGGACAGCGCCCAGGGCAGCACGGCCGGGGTGACGGCCGCGGGCGCGGCGGTGACCGGCTCCGCGGCGGCGGCCGGGGCCTGCTCGATGACGGCGTGCGCGTTGGTGCCGCTCATGCCGAAGGAGGAGACGGCGGCCCGGCGCGGGCGGTCCAGCTCCGGCCAGGGCAGCGCCTCGGTGAGCAGCTCGACCGCGCCCGCGCTCCAGTCCACGTGCTCGCTGGGCCGGTCGACGTGCAGGGTGCGCGGCAGCACGCCGTGCCGCATCGCCATCACCATCTTGATCACGCCGCCGATGCCGGCTGCGGCCTGGGTGTGGCCGATGTTGGACTTCAGCGAGCCCAGGTACAGCGGGTGTTCGGGGCGCTGCTGGCCGTAGGTGGCGAGCAGCGCCTGGGCCTCGATCGGGTCGCCGAGGGTGGTGCCGGTGCCGTGCGCCTCCACGGCGTCGACCTCGGCGGGCGTCAGGCGGGCGTCGGCCAGGGCCTGGCGGATGACGCGCTGCTGGGCGGGGCCGTTCGGGGCGGTCAGGCCGTTCGACGCGCCGTCCTGGTTGATCGCGGTGCCGCGCACCACGGCGAGCACCGGGTGGCCGTTGCGCTCGGCGTCGCAGAGCCGCTCGACCAGCAGCATGCCGACGCCCTCGCCCCAGGCGGTGCCGTCGGCGGCCTGCGCGAAGGGCTTGCAGCGGCCGTCGGGGGCCAGGCCGCGCTGGCGGCTGAAGGCGATGAAGGAGCCGGGGTTGGCCATCACGGCCACGCCGCCGGCCAGCGCCACGCCGCACTCGCCGCGGCGCAGCGACTGCACCGCGAGGTGCAGGGCGACCAGCGAGGAGGAGCAGGCGGTGTCGATGGTGACGGCCGGGCCCTGGAAGCCGAAGGTGTAGGAGAGCCGGCCCGAGGCGACGCTCAGCGCACTGCCGGTGACCAGGTAGCCCTCCAGGCCCTCGGTGGCCTCGTGCAGGCGCGGGCCGTAGTCCTGCGCCTCGGCGCCGATGAAGACGCCGGTGCGCGACTCGCGCAGGGTGGTGGGGTCGATGCCGGCGCGCTCGAAGGCCTCCCAGGAGGTCTCCAGGAGCAGGCGCTGCTGCGGGTCCATCGCCAGCGCCTCGCGCGGCGAGATGCCGAAGAAGCCGGGGTCGAAGGTGTCGGCGTCGTGCAGGAACCCGCCGGCCTGGGCGTAGCTGGTGCCGGGGTGGTCGGGGTCCGGGTCGTAGAGGCCGCCCAGGTCCCAGCCGCGGCCGGCCGGGAAGGCGGAGATCGCGTCGGTGCCGTCCGCCACCAGCTGCCACAGCCGCTCGGGCGAGTTCGCCTCGCCGGGGAACCGGCAGGCCATCGCGACGATCGCGATCGGCTCGTCGTCGGCGGAGCCCAGCGGCACCACGGTGCCGGTGTCGGCGGCCAGGCCCAGCAGTTCGGTGCGCAGGTGGCGGGCGAGCGAGGCTGCGGTGGGGTGGTCGAAGACCAGGGTGACCGGCAGCCGCAGCCCGGTGGCGGCGGCCAGCCGGCTGTGCAGGTCGACGGCGGCCAGCGAGTCGAAGCCGAGCTCCAGGAACGGGCGGTCGGCCTCGACCGGGGCGGCGGGCTTTCCGCGCAGGGATTCCGTCGCCTGGTCCAGCACCAGGGCCAGCAGCAGGCGCTGCTGCTCCGCCACCGAACGGTCGGCCAGCCGCTGTTCCCAGGACGCCCGCGCCGCGGTATTTCCGGCACCCGTACCGTCCGGCTCCGAAATGAGACCCTCGGACTGGTTCATCATCGCGCTCCACCACCCAGCAGACGGTATCCAACACCGTCAGCCACCCTGCCAGCGCCGGTGAGCAGCAGAAACCCCTACGGCCCCCCGGCCACCCCTACCCAATCCCCTGCCGACCCCTGACCGAATTCCGGCGCCGGAAAAGGCATTTCCGAAAAGCCGCGCCGGCCGTGCGGAAATACCCTCCGACGGCTGCGGTAATGCCGGAACCGCCATTTCCGGACCGGCGCGCCAGCGCCGTGCCCCGGGTCAGCCCGCTTCGAGGAACGGGGCGAGCAGGCGCGGCACGGCCTGCTCGGCGAACGCGAGCCCCTCGGCCACGCCCACGTCGCGCACCCGGTAGGCGCCGCCGCCCGCGGACGTGGTCGCGGTGAGCGTGAGCAGCCCCAGGCGGCGCTGGAACGGGGACTGGCTGATGCTCCAGCCGATCACCCCGGCGCGCTCCAGGGCGACCGTGCGCCGGGCGAAGGTGCCCGCGCGGGTCACCAGGTAGTCGCCGACCAGCGCGTGGCCCAGCGCCCGGTGGGCGTCAACGGCCAGCCAGAGCGCCACGGGCAGCAGGACGACGGCGACCGCGGCGGCGACCGGCAGCAGCACCGGCAGCCAGATGCCGGGCAGCGCCAGGGCTCCGGCGGTGAGGGCGACCAGCGCCACCGCCCGGTTGATCCGGCGCCGCCGGGCCGCCGCCGGGTGCGGGCGCAAGGCGGCCGTCAGCGGGGACGGCTGATCGTCCGGCAGCAGTGCGCCGACCACCCGCAGGGCGTGCGCGCGCGGCGCGGCCGGCAGCAGGGCGCCGCGGGTACGGTTCTCCTCGGCGCTGCCGAGGCCGGTGGCGATGGCGTTCAGCCGCGCACCGCCGGCGCGGCGCAGCAGGAACGGTTCGACCAGTTCGACGCCGCGCAGCCGGCGTTCCTCGATGGAGACCGAGCGGTGGATCCACAGCCCGCGCCGCACCCGCAGGATGCCGCCCTCCTCGCGCTCCAGGCGGTAGCCGTACCAGCCTTCGAGGTACTGGCCGACCGCGGCCAGCGTGCCGAGCACGGCCACCAGCAGCAGCGCCAGCGGCAGCGCGAGCCACAGCGGCACGGCGGTGAAGGCGGTGGTCAGCCCGTGCACCAGGCCCAGCTTCAGCGGGTCGACACCCAGGTCGTGCAGGATCTTGTAGGCGGTGCCGAGGAGCGCGAAGAGGCTGCCGACCCCCCAGATGGTGAGCGGGGCGTAGCGCAGCCACTGCCAGGACAGTTCGGCGAGCGGCGGCGGCGCCTCGGGGCCCGGCTCGCCGGGCCGCTGGGCGATCAGGGTGGCCCGGCGGTTGAGCAGGTCCTGGCGCAGCGCGCCGGCCTGGACCGCGGTGACGCCGTCCAGCCGCAGCGCCCGGCCGGCCGAGCCGCCGTGCGCACCGGCGCCGATGCTGACGGTGGCGAGCCCGAGCAGGCGGTGCAGCGGACGGGCGGTGATGTCCGCGCTGCGGATGCGCTCCAGCGGGACGGCGCGGCGGCTGCGGAAGAGCAGGCCCGAGCGCAGCTCCAGCCGCTCGGTGGTGATCCGGTAGCCGGTGGTCAGCAGCCGGGTCAGGTTGAGGCCGGCCACCACCAGGAAGGCCGTGGTGAGCGAGGCGAGGGTGATCAGCGCCTGCAGGCCGGGCCGGCCGCCGGTGCCGAGCAGGGTGGCGAGGGTGGTGAAGGCGGGCGGGGCCAGCCAGGCCAGGTGGACCGGGATCAGCCGCGGACTGAGCCGCTGCCAGGCGGGCTCGTTGGGCTGGGCGGCCTCGGCGGGCCGGGTGGGCCCGGCGGCTGCGGCGCCGTCCGTCGTCCCGGCGGTGTCGGCGCTCCCTGCGCTCCCTGCGGTCCCGGCCGTCCCGGCCGGTTCCTGGGTGCCGGTGCTCACGTCGCGTCCCCCGGGGTGGCCTGGGTGACGGCGGTCAGGTGCTCCACGACCTCGGCGGCCCGGTGCCGGTCCAGCCCCCGGATGGTCACGGCGCCCGCGACGGAGGCCGTGGTGACCTTGACGGCGCTGAGCCCGAAGAGCTGCTCCAGCGGGCCGCGCACGGTGTCCACGGTCTGGATCCGCGACAGCGGCGCCACCCGCCGGCGCTGCCAGAGCCAGCCGGAGGCGGTGTAGACGGCCTGGTCGGTGGTCTCCCAGCGGTGCACCCGGTAGCGCCACAGCGGCATGACGACCAGGTAGCAGAGTCCGGGCAGCAGGACGGCCAGGAAGAGCGGGCCGAAGACGAACCGGGCCGGCGGGATGAGCAGGTCGAGCACGCCCAGCACCAGCGCGGTGGGCATCGGGATCAGTGCGGCCCGCACCACCCACCAGGCGATGGCCCGGCGCTCGACCCGGTGGCGGGGCGGGCGCAGGCGAGGTCCGTCGGAGTGGGGCACGGTGTCGTTCCTCCCGCTCGGGGGCCGCGGCCGGCCGGCTGCGGGGCAAGGAGGCGGCCCGGCGACTGGCGCCCCGCCGCCCGGACGATCGATCAGGCGATATCCCGATGAGTCGTCATATTACTTGCGTTTTCGGCGAGCTCCGTCATCCGGCGCTTGTCCGGCTTGCCGTTGCGGTTGAGCGGGAACTGCTCCACCACGATCACCCGGTTGGGCTGCTCGTAGGCCGGCAGCAACTCGCCCAGCACCGCGCGCCAGTGGGCGGCGTCGCGCTGCTGCTCGTCCTCCACGAAGAAGACCAGGCTGCTGCCGCGGCGCTCGTCCGGCAGCGGCACGATCCGCACCGAGCAGCCGCCGGCCGCCGCCTTGCGCTCGACGATCTCGGGGTAGAGCGTGTAGCCGTTGCGGTGCACCGCGAACTTGCGGCCCAGCACGAAGAGGTTGCCCGCCGCGTCGAGGTAGCCGAGGTCCCCGGTGCGGAAGACGCGCTGGTCCACCGGGTCGATCCCGCCGTCCGGGGTGAGGTAGCCGACCATCACGTCCGGTGTCTCAACGAGCAGTTCGCCCACCTCGCCGGCCGGCACCTCGTTCTCCTCGTCGTCCACCACCCGCACCCGCAGGCCGTCCATGACCTGCCCGCAGGAGACGGCGTTGTCGCTGGTGGCGAAGGCCACGTTGCCCGCCTCGGTGCTGCCGTAGCTGTCCAGCAGCGGCAGGCCGAAGCGTTCGACGTAGCGCTCCACCAACGACTGGTCGAGCGGGGCGGCGCCGCTGCAGAACATCCGCACCGTGCGCAACGCCCCGGCCAGGGAGGGCTTCTGGCCGATGATGTTCAGCATGCTGCGGTAGCTGGCCGGGGTCGCGTCCAGCACGGTGGCGCCCGAGTGCCCGGCCATCCGCAGCGCCCGGTCGGCGCGCTTGTAGGGGGCGATCACCAGTGACCCCTGGACGATCCAGGCGATCAGCACCATCGACAGGCCGTACTGGTGCGAGAAGGGCAGCAGCGGCAGCAGGACGTCGTCGGCGCGGTGGCCCATGTGCCGGGCGTTGCGCTCCAGGTTGGCCAGCATCCGGCCGCCGTTCTTGACGATGCCCTTGGGCTCGCCGGTCGACCCGGAGGACCACATGATCAGCGCGTCGTCCAGGTCGGACCAGGCGTCGAACGAGAGCCGCTCCTCGGTGACCGCCAAGTCGGGTGCGGCGGAGATCAGTTCGTAGAGGTAGACGGGCTCGGTGTCGGCCGGCACCGGGGCGTCGTCGTCCACCAGGACCAGCTTGGTGCCGGCCCGCCGGATGATCGAGCCGGTGGCCTCCTGCTTCTCCTGCTGGTCCACCAGCACCACCGAGGCGCCCAGGTGCATCAGGGCGAAGAGGACCGAGACATAGGCGATCGAGTTGCCGGCCTTCAGCAGTACCCGGTCGCCCAGTCCCACGCCCCGCTCCCGCAGGACCTGGGCGATCCGCAGGGTGTCCTGCTCGAACTCGGCGAGCGTCGCTGCGGAGTTCTCCGCGAGGATCTTGGCCGGCATCGGCTCCACTCATCCTTCTCGTGCTCGGCGGCCCACCGCGGCCGCCCGCATGCCCGGGCGGCCGGGGGTGGTGTCAAAGGGGGATTCGGGGCGGGCCGGGCCCGCACGTAACCGGAGGCTACCGAGCACCCGGCAGGGGCCGGAACCCCTAACCGACCCCAGTCGGCCGACCGTCAACTACCCACATCCATAAGTGGGTTGGGCACGGCGAAAGCGCCGCCCGCGGATTCCGTCCGGGCGGTGCGGCCACCGGCGCGGCGGCCCGGCCCGGTCAACCACCGGGCTTGAGCGCCGACTCCGGGGCGAGGGTGAGGGCGGTGAGGCTCTCGGTGGTGCACTTGAGGCGGCGCAGCAGGCGGTCCCGGCCGACGATGGCGATGCGCCGCACGCCCTGCGCGACCAGCGTGTCCACCACGCCGGGCCAGCGCATCGGCCGGGTGTAGCCGCCCAGGATCCACTCCCGGGCCTGCTCGGCGGTGGTGACCAGCGAGCCGTCCTGGTCGGAGACGATCGGCAGCAGCGGATCGCGCAACCGGTGGCCGCCGAGCACCTCCTGGTCGATCCGCTCACGCAGCGGGGCGAAGATCGCCGCGTGAGCGGGCGGGCGCATGGTGTAGAGGGAGTAGCCGCCGACCGCACCGATCCGCTGCTTGAAGCCCTCCAGCGCCCGCTCGTCGAGGGACACCATGTGCATGTCGTGGTCCAGGTACGAGGAGATCTCGAACCACTCGTCGGCCACGGCCAGTTCGGCCAGCAGCTCGTCGAGGGCGGCCGGGCCGACCTTCACGAAGGAGTGGGTGACGATCCCGGTGTGCTGCTCGGCGAAGTACTCGCGCTCGCAGCGGGCGAGTTCGGCGACCAGCAGCACGCACTCCTCGAACGGCAGCACACCCGCGTGCGCGGCGGCGGCCATCTTGCCGAAGCTCACCCCCGCGCAATGGTCGACCGGGCCCGGCAGTTGCGCGCCGCCCCACTCGACCAGGGCGAGCGAGGCGACGAACGAGGTGATCTGTGCGACCTCGGCATAGTCGTCCTCGCTCTGCCGCAGGGCGTCGAAGATCCGGTAGCCGAGTACCTCGTCGGCGATCGCAAAGCGTTTTCTGGCCTGCCTGTTGACCACCATGAACCGACCGAAGTCGGCGAATCGCGACGGGCCCATGGCGGGAAAGACGATAGCGCTGCTACCCGGCTCACCGGTCGTCATGTCAGCCCGTTCTCTCGGCCGTGTCGGTCGCCCCGAACCTATCGGCAGGGACAATCCCCGCCACCCCTGTCCGACCCCTAGGCCCCCTTCTCCCCGTGCGCCGGCGCGCCTTTCACCGCCGACCCGAACGCCGCCCTAGGGGCACGTTAGGGGTTGCCCGGATTATTCGGACACCCATAGCTTCGGCGGCGGCAATGCCCGTCCCGGATGATTCCGCTGCCGATGATTCCACCGCACCACGAGGAAGCCCGCGATGAGAATTGCTTGCTGGCAGGCCGCGTGCGGCTCCCCCGACGTTCCGCACCTGCTGGAGCGGCTTCGGACGGCGGCCCGGCAGGCGGCCGAGGCGGGCGCGGAGCTGCTGGTCGCCCCGGAGATGACCGTGGGCGGCTACCCGCTGCGGCCCGGCATGCTGGCCGAGGCCCGTGAACCGGCCGGTGGCCGGCACGGCGCCGCAGTGGCCGGGATCGCCCGCGAGCACCGCATCGCGCTGCTGTACGGCTGGCCGGAGAGCGACGGGGACGCGGTCTACAACGCGAGCCGGCTCGTCTCCGCCGAGGGCGTCCCGCTGGCCGGCTACCGCAAGGCGCACCTGTTCGGCGAGGTGGACCGGTCCCGGTTCGTGCCGGGCGACAACGGC
Organism: Kitasatospora sp. NBC_01250; assembly: GCF_036226465.1. Classification (NCBI taxonomy): domain Bacteria; kingdom Bacillati; phylum Actinomycetota; class Actinomycetes; order Kitasatosporales; family Streptomycetaceae; genus Kitasatospora; species Kitasatospora sp. NBC_01250. The sequence continues at coordinate 1,808,399 of NZ_CP108476.1, forward strand.
GTGGTGCAGGCGCGGCTCGGCGAACTGACGGTCGGTCTGCTGATCTGCTACGACGTCGAGTTCCCGGAGGCCGTCCGGGCCCACGCCCTGGCCGGCACCCAACTGCTGCTGGTGCCGACCGCACTGATGAACCCCTGGCACGTGGTCGCGCGCACCCTGGTGCCCGCCAGAGCCTTCGAGAGCCAGCTCTACATCGCCTACGCCAACTGGATCGGCGAGCGCGGCGGCCTGGACTTCTGCGGGCTGAGCACCGTGGCGGCCCCGGACGGCACCCGGCTCACCCGGGAGGAGCCCACCGAGGGCCTGCTCCTGGCCGAGATCGACCCGGCGGTGGTGGCCAAGGCGCGCCGCGACACTCCCTACCTCCATGACCGGCGCCCCGAGCTCTACCAGGGCCTGCCCGACCGCCTGGGCTGACCGCGCGAGCCGGGTCCCGAAAGGTGTCCACCGATGTCCCTCAGTGCCCGCGCATATCCGGCCGCGCGTGATGTGACCGCACCCCTGACGATGTTCGGCCCCGACTTCCCCTTCGCCTACGACGACTGGCTGCGCCACCCCGCCGGACTCGGCTCGCTGCCCGCCGCGCGGCACGGCACGCCGGTGGCCGTGGTCGGCGGCGGCATGGCGGGCCTGGTCGCGGGCCACGAGCTGCTGCGCCTGGGGCTGCGCCCGGTGCTCTACGAGGCCGGTGAGCTGGGCGGACGGATGCGGTCGGTGCCGTTCGCGGCGGACCCGCGGTACGCCGCCGAACTGGGTGCGATGCGCTTCCCGGTCGCGGCCAGCACGCTGTTCCACTACATCGACGCGCTCGGCCTGCGCACCCGCCCCTTCCCCAACCCGCTGGCCCCGGGCACCCCCAGCACCCTGGTGCACCTGGGCGGCGAGCGGCACTACGCGCGGGCCGTCGAGGACCTGCCGCCGGTCTACCAGCAGGTGGCCGACGCCTGGCAGAAGACGCTGCTGGACCAGGCCGAGCTGGCGGTGATGGAGGACGCCGTGCGCCGGCGCGACACCGTGCTGCTCAAGGCGGTGTGGAACCGTATGGTGCGCACCCTGGACGACCAGTCCTTCTACGGCTTCCTGGCCGCCTCACCGTACTTCCGCTCGTTCCGGCACCGGGAGCTGTTCGGCCAGGTCGGCTTCGGCACCGGCGGCTGGGACACCGACTTCCCCAACTCGATCCTGGAGGTGCTGCGGGTGGTGTTCACCGGCGCCGACCAGGACCAGGTGGGCATCGTCGGCGGCACCGGGCAGCTGGTCCAGGGCCTGTGGCGGCGGCCCGCGGGCCGGGCCGCGCACTGGCCGGCCGACACCTCGCTCGCGAGCCTGCACGAGGGCACCCCCCGTCCAGCGGTGACCGCGCTGCGGCGGGTGGCCGGGGGCGTGCTGGTGGAGGACGCGGGCGGCGGGCGGGCGAGCTACCCGGCGGTGGTCCACACCCCGCACGTGTGGACGCTGCTGAGCCAGATCGACTGCGACCCCGCACTGCTCTCCACCGAGCAGTGGACGGCCGTCGAGCGGACCCACTACATGGGCTCCTCCAAGCTGTTCGTGCTCACCGACCGGCCGTTCTGGCGGGACCGGGACGGTGCGACCGGCCGCGACACGATGAGCATGACGCTCAGTGACCGGATGCCGCGCGGGGTCTACCTCTTCGACGAGGGCCCCGACCGGCCCGGGGTGATCTGCCTCTCCTACACCTGGAACGACGACTCGCTGAAGGTCGCGACGCTGAGCGACGAGCAGCGCCTGGAGGTGCTGCTCGGGGCGCTGCGCGAGATCTACCCCGGGGTCGATCTGCGGCGGCACATCGTCGGACCGCCGGTCTCGGTGACCTGGGAGACCGACCCGCTGTTCATGGGCGCCTTCAAGGCCAATCTGCCGGGGCAGTACCGCTACCAGCGCCGGCTGTTCGGCCAGTTCGTCCAGGACGGCCTGCCGCCCGAGCGGCGCGGGCTCTTCCTGGCCGGCGACGACGTCTCCTGGACGGCCGGCTTCGCCGAGGGCGCGGTCACCACGGCGCTGAACGCCGTCTGGGGCGTGCTGCACCACCTCGGTGGCGCCACCAGCCCGGAGAACCCCGGTCCGGGGGACCTCTTCGACCAGCTCGCTCCGGTGCTGCTGCCGGAGGACTGAGGGTCCGTCACCCGACGGGCCGGCAGGCGCGCAAGACGCTCAGCACACGAACCACGGGGGAAGCGATGGAACTACTGGAACAGGGAATCCGCGGCGAGCCGGCATGGACCGTGCCGTGCAGGGCGACCGGCCGGAGCGGTGCGGACAAAGTCATGGCACAGTTGATCAGCGCAGCCCAGCCCACGTGGGTCGAACTCCTCACGGGCCTGGACACCACGGAGTTCGAGGAGCTGCTGCACGCCCTGCGGCCGCACACCGAGGCGGACGCACCGCGGGTGGGGCGACGCTGGACGCTCTGCCTGGCGGACCGGGTCCTGCTGGTCTCGGTCTACCGCCGCACCAACCTGACCATGCGTGAGGTCGCCGTGGTGTTCGGGATCTCCAAGTCGGCCGCCGACCGGATCGTCGGCCAGCTCGGGCCGCTGCTCGACCTGCCGCCGGTGCGCCACCGGCGCTCCCGGCTGACCCTGCGGCTGGACCGCATGACCGACGAGGCGTGAACTGACGTTTGATCAGAAGTGAACAACAGGTGAACCAGCCGACCGGGCCGGTCCAGTCAACGCGCTGGACCGGCCCGGTCGTTGGCGTTCCCAAGAGTGCCCGATCGGGCACATCGACGCTCGCCGGCCTGCCCGATCGGGCACTCTTGCACCTCAACTGGCAGCCCTCGGCGCCCTAACGGGACAACCGCACCGCACCGCCGGACCGGCGCCGCCCGACCCGCCGCGACCGGAGTGAAACCTGGTGGACCATCAAACTCTGTCTGAAATCTGAGAGTTAACACGGTGTTTCCCACCCTCGTGCCGCCCCGGCACGGGCCGATCGCTGCCCGATTTGTCGCGCCATGTCGGATCAATCACCCCAACCCGCCCCCCGGGCGACTCCCGGGCCGGCCGCCATCCTCAATTCTTGATCAGTTCTCCACGACAGACGTGTCCCGGTCACCCGAGCAGTGTTATGTTTCCGACCAGCTGTCCCGCAACTCGCCAAGGCCGGACCACAACGGCCTACCTGTGCGCGGATATGGAGTGCTGCGGCCCCACCCGTCCGGTGCGGACCGACTACTCACCGCTGCCCAGGTGAATTCCAGTCATTAGAATGTCGTCAAGATTTTCGTGCATTTCATCTGGGAGAAATGTGTTCCAGCACGGAGTGCGGCCGGCCTTTCCTCTGCAAAAGACCGCCGTGCCGGAGTCCCCCCTCACCCCCCGGGCCGAATCCGACTTAGTGGAACCGTCGACCTCGAGACCTCGCCTGGGCCGGATTCAGGACCCGAAGCAAGGAGCAGCCATATGACGGGCCGTCCTGACCTCATCGAACGCACCGAAGAACTGCTTGTCCTCAACAGCATCACCACCGCCGCGCTCCAGGGCGCCGGCTCGGTCGGCCTGGTGGTCGGCCCGGTGGCCAGCGGCAAGTCCGTCCTGCTCAGCGCCCTGGGCGAGCAGGCGGGCGCGGCCGGAGCCACGGTGCTGCGCGCCACCGGTGCGCAGGCCGAGGCCGGCACGCCGCTGAGCATCGTCGGCCAGCTGCTGCACCAGGCCCCGCTGGATGCCGACGGTGCCGTGCGGACCCGGCACCTGCTGGCGGTCGCGGCCCGGGCCACCGGCCCCGACCAGCTGCCGGCCGATCTGGTGCAGGCGCTGTGCGGCGTCCTGTTCGACCTGTCGAAGACCATCCCGCTGCTGATCTGCGTCGACGACGCCCACCACGCCGACCCGTTCTCCCTGCAGTGGCTGCTCTTCCTGATCCGCCGGCTCGGCACCGCCCGGATCGCCGTGGTGCTCACCGAGCGCACCGCCCGCCAGCACCCGCGGCCCGCCTTCCACGCCGAGCTGCTGCGCCAGCCGCACTGCCGCCGGATCATGCTCGGACCGCTCAGCCACGAGGGCGTGGTCCACCTGCTCGGCACCCGGCTGGAGACCGAGCGGGCCGCGGAGCTGGCGCCCCGGGTGGACGCGCTCACCGGCGGCAACCCCCTGCTCGTGCACGGTCTCCTGGAGGACCTGCGCTCGTCCACCCGGCACTCCCTGGACCAGTACCCGGCCGGTCTCGGTGACGGGTTCGCCTTCTCCCAGGCCGTGGTGAGCTGCCTGCACCGCAGCGAGCCGGCCGCGCTCGCGGTGGCCCGCGGCATCGCCGTCCTCGGCGACCAGGCCTCCGACCACCTGCTCGGCCAGTTGCTCGGCCTCTTCCCCAGCCTGGTGGCCGGGGTCATCGACGGCCTGCACTCGGCAGGCCTGCTGGAGGACGGCCGGTTCCGGCACCCCGCGGTGCGCACCGCCGTCCTGCACGACACCGACGCCGCCGAGCTCAGCGCCCTGCACACGCAGGCCGCCCGGCTCCTCTACGGCCAGGGCGCGCCCGAGCGGGCCATCGCCGAGCAGCTGCTCGCCTCCGACCGGCCCGGTGAGGGCTGGAGCACCCGGGTCCTGTGCGACGTGGCCCGGCAGGCGCTCTTCGACGGTGACGCGGACCTGGCCCGGCGCAGCGTGGAGCACGCCCACCGCGGCTGCACCGACCCCCGCGAGCGCGCCAAGGTGCTGACCCTGCTGGCCGGCGTCGAGTGGCAGTTGCAGCCCGGCAGCGCCACCCGGCACCTGCCGATGCTCACCGCCGCCCTGCGGGCCGGCGAGCTGGACGACCGGGACTCGGTGGTGGTCGTCAAGTACCTGCTGCGGCACGGCCGGATCACCGAGGCCACCCACCTGCTGGAGCACCTGCTGACCCTGGGCCGGCCGATCGACGCGCGGACCGCCTCCGAGGTGCAGACCGTCAAGCTGCAGTTCTCCAGCTCCTACCCGGGCGCGCTGGCCGAGCTGCGGCCGTTCGGCTCGTGCAACGTCAACCAGGACCGCACGCCGGCCGCCGTGCGCGCCGACCCGCAGCTGCAGGCCGCCGCCGCCCTGGACGAGGTGCTCAGCGGCCGGGCCGACGAGAACACCTTCCTCGGCGCCGAGCAGGTGCTGCGCAGCATCGGGCTGACCTACCGCCACTGGGAGCAGGTCGAGTTCGCGCTGCTCGCGCTCGTCTACGGCGACCAGCTGGAGCGCGCTGCCTTCTGCTGCGAGCAGTTGCTGGGCCGGGTCGGCCGGGCCGCCGAGGGCATCCGCCCGCCGCTGCTGGCCCTGCGCGGCCTGATCGCGGTGCGCCAGGGCCGGCTGGTGGACGCCGAGCGCTACGCCACCAGCGCCCTGGAGCAACTCCCCTGGAACGCCTGGGGGGTGAACATCGGCCTGCCGCTCGCCACGCTGCTGATGACCTACACCCTGATGGGCAAGTACGAGGACGCCGCCCAGCTGCTCAACCGGCCTGTCCCGCAAGCCATTTACCAGACCCGCTACGGCATGCACTACCTGTTCGCCCGCGGTGAGTTCCGGCTTGCCACCAACCACCCGCACGCGGCCCTGGACGACTTCCTGATCTGCGGCGAGATGATGCAGGACTGGGACCTCGACCTGCCGAGCGTGGTGTCGTGGCGCAGCGCGGCGGCCCGGGTCCACCTGCAGATGGGCAACCACCAGCAGGCCAAGGTGCTGATCGACGAGCAGACCAAGCGGCTGCAGCCCGGCCCCTCGCGCTCGCGCGGCCTCACCATGCGGCTCAGCGCCGCGGTCGCCGAGCTCAAGTACCGGCCCTCGCTGCTGCGCCAGGCCGTGGACGACCTCCAGCGCTGCGGCTCGCGGGTCGAACTGGCGCTGGCCCTGGCCGACCTGGGCTACGCCCACCAGAACCTGGGCGACCACAAGCGCTCCCGGATCATGATGAGCCGGGCCTGGCAGCTGGCCAAGGAGCAGAGCGCCGAGCCGATCCAGCGCGGGCTGTCCAGCATGTTCTCGGAGCTGCGCGAGGAGGTGGCACCGGCACCGGCCACCGAGGTGGCCACGGCCGAGGCCGCCGGCTCCACCGCCTCCGCCACGGACGGGCTGAGCGACGCCGAGCGGCGGGTCGCCGGGCTGGCCGCGCTCGGACACAGCAACCGCGAGATCGCCCGTGAGCTGTTCATCACGGTCAGCACGGTCGAGCAGCACCTGACCCGGGTCTACCGCAAGCTCAAGGTCACCCGGCGCAGCGATCTGCCGAGCGACCTCTGCCTGGTGACGAGCGGCTCCGCCTGGTACGCCTCCTGACGGCTTGTCCGCCCCGCGGCGCGGGTGTGCACGAGGGCCCGCAGCGGGCCGGCTCCGGCCGGCCGCTGCGGGCCCTGGCCGCACTGGGTCAGCCGGTGTAGGGGCGCAGCCGGTCGGTGATCTCGCCGAGCACCGCGCGCTGCTGGGCGGCCAGGTAGAAGTGGCCGCCGGGGAAGACCCGCAGCGAGAAGTCGCCGGTGGTCTCCTCGGCCCAGACCTTGGCCTCGTCCACGGTGGACTTGGGGTCGTCGTCGCCGATCAGCGTCACGATCGGGCAGCTCAACGGGCCGCCCGGCGGGCGCTCGTAGGTCTCGATCGCCCGGTAGTCGTTGCGGATCGCGGGCAGGATCATCCGCAGGATCTCCTCGTCGCCCAGCAGCGCGGTGTTGGTGCCGCTGAGCGTCTTGAGCTCGCCCACCAGGCCGTCGTCGTCGCGCTGGTGGACGAACTCGGCGCGGTGGGTGGCCGGGCCGCGGCGCCCGGAGACGAAGAGCGCGGCCGGCACCCGCCCCTCGGCCTCCAGCCGGCGGGCCAGCTCGAAGCCGAGGACCGCGCCCATGCTGTGGCCGAACAGGGCCAGCGGACGGTCGTCCAGCGCGCCCAGAACGCGGTGGACCTGGTCGGCCAGCTCGGTGATGGTCCCGATGCTCGGCTCCAGCCGCCGGTCCTGACGCCCCGGGTACTGCACCGAGAGCACCTCGATCTGCGGCGACAGGGCGGCCGACACCGGGAAGTAGAAGCTGGCCGAGCCACCGGCGTGCGGCAGGCAGAGCAGGCGCACCTTGGCGTCGGGGGCCTGGTGGAAGCGGCGTATCCACAGGTCGTGTGCGGCGCTGGTCGGGACGCTCATTCGGATCTCTCGTCTCTCTCGGGTCGGTGCGGTTCTCGTGCTCGGTGCGGTTTCTCGTGCTCGGCGCGGTTCTCGCGGTCGGGCGTGTCGGGGTCGGGCGGGCCGGGGCCGGACGGGCGCCGTGGCCGGTCCGGCCGACGTGCGGGGAGCCGCCCCGGCCCGCGGGGGTCGGGCCGGGACGGCGGTCTGTGCCCTCCCACCGTAGGCGGAAAGGGGGCCGGGAGTCCGGGGATCACCGCATCGAGCGCAGCCAGTCCTCGATCAGCTCGGCGACGACGGCGGCGTGCTCCTCCATCACGGTGAAGTGGTCGCCCGGTCCGTCCACCGCGGTGTGCGGCAGCGGCCAGGACGCCTGCACCGCCGCGGTGACCGGCGCCGGTCCGCCGTCCACCGCAGGGGCGGTCAGCGGACCGGCGGCCCGGACCAGCAGGGTGGGCGCGGTGATGGCGGTGGGCCGGCGGTCGGCGAAGAGCCGCAGGTAACCGCCCATCGCGGTGAGCCTGGCGTCGTCCATCGGCACGTAGCCGCCCTCGCGGGCGAGCATGGCCCCGGTCAGCACCGGCAGGATCCGGGCCGCGACGCCGAGGCCGGCGGTGTCGGAGCGGTCCGCGTCCGAGTCACCGGTGTCACTGCCGTCGGCCTCCGGGCCGGTGAAGGAGTAGGTGTCCACCAGGACCACACCGAGCGGACCGCTGCCCAGTTCCTCCAGCCGGGCCGCCGTGGCCTGCGCCAGCAGTCCGCCGGTGGAGTGGCCGAGCAGGACGAACGGCGCTCCCCCGGTGGCCCGCAGCACCGCCCGGGCACCCAGTTCGAGCATCGCCCCGGCCGTCTCCGGCAGCGACTCGCCCGCCAGGTAGCCCGGCAGCGGCAGCGCCAGGACCTCGCGCCGGCCCCGGAAGGCCGCCGCGATCCGGGCGTACTGGTGCGGGCCGGAGATCGCGAGCAGCGAGGGCAGGCAGACCAGCAGCGGCTGCTCGGGCCCCTCGGCCAGCCGGAGCAGCTCCGGTGCCAGCTCGGCCGCTTCGTCCTGCGCGAAGGCGGGCCGGAAGCGGGAGGCCGCGAAGAGCAGGGCCATGAACTCCTCGCTGCGCCCGCTTGCGGCGGCGGTGCGCAGCATGGCCGCCATGGTGCCGGCCGGCCCGCTCTCCGACGCCTCGGCCGCCGCGGCGGCCGCCCCCGGAGCGTCCGACGACTCCAGCTGCCGGTTCAGCCGGGCGGCCAGCAGCCGCGCGGTGGGGTGGTCGAAGAGCAGCGTGGCGGGCAGCCGCAGACCGGTCGCCAGAGCGAGCCGGTTGCGCATCTCCACCGAGGTCAGCGAGTCGAAACCGAGCTCCAGGAAGGCGCGTTCGATGTCCACCGCCTCCGGGCCCGGGTGGCCGAGCGCGGCGGCGGCGTGCGCGCGCACCAGATCGAGCAGGATCGCCTCGCGCTCCGGCCCGGTGCGGCCGGCCAGCTGCGCGGCGAGCGCCCCGGCCGACTCCTGCCGACCGGCGGCGGCCCGGCGCACCGGCACCCGCAGCAGGCCGCGCAGCAGCGCCGGCACCTGCCCGGTCGCCGCGGCGTGGGCGCGCAGACCGGCCAGGTCGAGCTTGACCGGCACCAGCAGCGCCTCGTCGAGCGCCTCGGCGGCGTCGAACAGTGCCAGCCCCTCGGCGAAGGAGAGCGGCGCCACACCGCCGCGGGCCAGCCGCCGCCGGTCCGCCTCGCCCATCTCGCCGGTCATCCCGGAGGCGGTCTCCCACAGGCCCCAGGCCAGCGAGGTCGCCGGCAGGCCGTGGGCGCGCCGGTGCTCGGCGAGTGCGTCCAGGAAGGCGTTGGCCGCCGCGTAGTTGGCCTGCCCCGGGCCGCCGAAGACGCCGGCCACCGAGGAGAAGAGCACGAAGGCGTCCAGCTTCTGATGCTGCGTCAGTTCGTGCAGCAGCCAGGCCGCGTCGACCTTCGGGCGCAGCACCCGGTCGACCCGCTCCGGGGTGAGCGAGACCACGGCGCCGTCGTCGAGCGCACCGGCCGCGTGCACCACGGCGGTCAGCGGGTGCTCCGCCGGCACCGAGGCGAGCAGCTCGGCCATCGCCGTCCGGTCGGCCGCGTCGCACGCGGCGAACCGCGCCTCGGCGCCGAGCCCGGCCAGCTCGCTCCGCAACTCGGCGGCCCCGGCGGCCGCTTCGCCACTGCGCGAGACCAGCAGCAGGTGCCGCACGCCGTGTTCGGCGACCAGGTGACCGGCCAGCAGGCGGCCCAGCTCGCCGGTGGCGCCGGTGAGCAGCACCGTCCCGGCGGGGTTCCAGCCGGGACGCGCCGCGGCGGCCTCGTCCTGCTGGGCGGGCAGGGCGGCCCGGGTCAGCCGGGGGGCGATCAACCCACCGCCTCGGAGGGCGAGTTGCGGCTCGTCCAGGGTGCACGCGAGGTCCAGCACGGCGGCGGACCGCGCGGTCCCGTCCAGATCGATCAGGACGAACCGGTCGGGGTTCTCGGTCTGCGCGGTGCGGATCAGGCCCCAGACGGCGGCCGACGCCAGGTCGGTCACGTCCTCGCCGGGCCGGGCGGCCACCGCGCCACGGGTGACCAGCACCAGCCGCGCGTCCGCCGTGCACTCCTGCGCGAGCCAGCCCTGCACCAGCTCCAGCGCCCGGTGCACCGCCTGGTGCGTCGCCTGCACGGTGTCGGCGGCGGGGAGGGTACCGGCGGCGGGCGGCGGGCAGCAGGCCAGCACGACCGGCGGCATCGGCGCCCCGGCGGCGACCGCGTCCGCCAGCGCGGCCGGGTCGGCGTACCGGGCGGTCCCGGTGCCGGGCAGGCCGGTGGCCCAGTCCTCGGGGTCCGGGCCGAGCAGCGCCCAGTCGGCGCCGCGGGCGGCGGCCTCGGCGGGTGCCGGCAAGGCGACCCACTCCCGGCCGAACAGCGCGTCACTTACCCCGCCGCCGGCGGCCCCGAACTGCTCGGGCGAGACCGGGCGCAGCGCGAGCGAGTCCACGCTCGCCACCGGGGCTCCGGCCGCGTCGGTCAGCTCCAGCGCGATCGCGTCCTCGCCGACCGGCCGGATGCGGGCCCGCAGGTCGGTCGCGCCGGTGGCGCACAGGCGGACCCCGCTCCAGGCGAACGGCAGCCGCCCACCGCCGGTGTCCGCGACGATGCCGCCGAGCGCCAGGGTGTGCAGGGCGGAGTCGAGCAGCGCCGGGTGCAGGCCGAAGGCCTCGGCCTGCGGCCGGCACTCCTCGGGCAGGGCGAGCTCGGCGAAGATCTCGCCGTCGCGCCGCCAGGCGGCCCGCACGCCCCGGAAGGCCGGACCGTAGGCGAAGCCGAGGGCGGCGAAGGCGTCGTAGAGGCCGTCCACGCCGACGGGTTCGGCGTCCTGCGGCGGCCACGGCGTCGCGGTGCCCGCCGGGGCGGTGGCACCGGCCGGGGCGGTGGACAGCTCGCCGGTGGCGTGCCGGGTCCACGGCTGCTCCAGCGGCGCGTCCTCGCGCCGCGCGTGCAGGGCGAACCGGCGCCGTCCGGCGGTGTCCGGCGTGCTCACGGTCAGCTGCAGCTGGACCGCGCCGCGCTCGGGCAGCACCAGCGGAGCCTCCAGGGTCAGCTCCTCCAGGTGGTCGCAGCCGACCTGGTCGCCGGCCCGGATCGCCAGGTCCACGAAGGCCGTGCCGGGCAGCAGCACCGCGCCCATGACCGCGTGGTCGGCCAGCCACGGGTGGGTGTCGAGGGCCAGCCGGCCGGTGAACAGGTGGCCGTCGGCGTCCGCGAGGGTGACCGAGGCGCCCAGCAGCGGGTGCTCGGCCGCGCCCAGACCGGCCGAGGAGACGTCCCCGAAGACCCCGGCGTACGGCTTGGGCCAGTAGCGCTCGCGTTGGAAGGCGTAGGTCGGCAGGTCGATCCGCCGCGCGCCACGGTCGGCCAGGAAGCCAGACCAGTCCACCTGGATGCCGCGGACATGCGCCTCGGCGAGCGAGGCGAACAGCCGCTCCGGACCACCCTCGTGACGCCGCAGCGTCCCGAACGCCACCGCATCGCGCCCGGCGGCCTCGATGCCCTCCTGCACCGCCATCGCCAGCACCGGATGCGCACTCACCTCGACGAACGTCCCGAAGCCCTCCGCGAGCAGCGCCCCGATCGCGTTCTCGAACTCCACCGTCGCCCGCAGATTGGTGAACCAGTACTCCGCATCCATCCCGGAACCGTCCACCACCTCACCCGACACCGTCGACAGCAACGGCACCGCACCGGCCCGGGGACGAACCGGCGCCAGCAGCTCCAGCAGCTCGCCCCGGATCGCCTCCACCTGCGCCGAGTGCGAGGCGTAGTCCACCGGCACCCGCCGCGCCCGCACCCCATCCGCCTCGCACGAGGCCAACAGCTCGTCCAGTGCCGCCGGTTCACCCGACACCACCACCGACGACGGCCCGTTCACCGCCGCCACCGACACCCGCTCCTCACCCCAAGCGGACAGCCGCTCGCGCACCTCGGCCACCGGCAGCGCCACCGACACCATGCCGCCCCGGCCCGCCAACCCGGCAGCGATCGCCCTGCTGCGCAGGGCCACCACCCGCGCACCGTCCTCCAGCGACAGCGCACCCGCCACCACCGCCGCCGCGATCTCCCCCTGCGAATGACCCACCACCGCCGCCGGACGAACCCCCGCCGACCGCCACACCTCCGCGAGCGACACCATCACCGCCCACAACACCGGCTGCACCACCTCCACCCGCTCCAACGCCCCCGCATCACCCAGCACATCGAGCAACGACCACCCCGCCACGAACGGCGACAACGCAACCGCACACTCCCCCATCCGCGCCGCGAACACCGGCGAGCACTCCAACAACTCCACCGCCATCCCCACCCACTGCGACCCCTGCCCCGGGAAGACGAACGCCACCCTCCCCGCCGAGCCGGTCACCCCGCGCACCACCTCCGCCGCGGCCCCACCCGAGGCCAGCGCCGCCAAGCCGCGTTCCGCCGCCTCGCGATCACCCGCGACCACCACCGCCCGGTGCTCGAAGGACGCGCGGGTCGTGGCCAGCGCCGCCGCGACGTCCGACAGCGCGATCTCGGGCTCGGTGTCGAGCCGGCCGAGCAGCCGCGCCGCCTGCTCGCGCAGGGCCGGCTCGGAGCGGGCGGACAGCAGCCACGGCACCGCCGTCCCGCTCGCCACCGGTGCCGCAGCCACCGCGGCCGGCTCCTCGTCCTCGGGCGCCTGCTCGAGGATCACGTGCGCGTTGGTGCCGCTGAAGCCGAAGGACGACACCGCGGCCCGGCGCGGCTCGCCGGTCTCCGGCCAGGGCCGGGACTCGGTGAGCAGCTCGACCGCGCCCGCCGTCCAGTCCACGTGCGGGGTCGGCTCGCCGATGTGCAGCGTCCTGGGCAGCACGCCGTGGCGCATCGCCATGACCATCTTCATGATCCCGGCGGCACCGGCCGCGGCCTGGGTGTGCCCGAGGTTGGACTTGACCGAGCCGAGCCAGAGCGGCCGCTCCGCGGTGTGCTCACGGCCGTAGGTGGCCAGCAGCGCCTGCGCCTCGATCGGGTCGCCCAGCGGCGTCCCCGTCCCGTGCGCCTCGACGGCGTCCACCTGGTCGGCCGTCAGCCGGGCGTTCGCCAGGGCCTGGCGGATCACCCGCTGCTGGGCCGGGCCGTTCGGGGCGGTCAGGCCGTTCGAGGCGCCGTCCTGGTTGATCGCCGAGCCGCGCACCACGGCGAGCACCGGGTGCCCGTTGCGCCGCGCGTCCGAGAGGCGCTCGACCAGCAGCATGCCCACGCCCTCGGCCCAGCTGGTGCCGTCCGCGTCGGCCGAGAACGGCTTGCAGCGGCCGTCGGCGGCCAGCCCCCGCTGGCGGCTGAACTCTACGAACGAGGTCGGCGAGGCCATCACCACCGAGCCGCCGGCCAGCGCCATCGTGCACTCACCGGTGCGCAGCGCCTGGGCGGCGAGGTGCAGGGCGACCAGCGAGGAGGAGCAGGCGGTGTCGATGGTGACCGCCGGGCCCTCCAGGCCGAAGGTGTAGGAGACCCGCCCCGAGGCGACGCTGCTGGAGCTGCCCGTCCCGACGTAGCCCTCCATGGCGTCGGCCGACTGCATCAGCAGCGGGGCGTAGTCGCCGTACATCACGCCCGCGAAGACGCCGGTGCGGCTGCCCTTGACCGAGGCCGGGTCGATGCCCGCCCGCTCGAAGGCCTCCCAGGAGGTCTCCAGGAGCAACCGGTGCTGCGGGTCGATCGAGATCGCCTCGCGCGGCGAGATGCCGAAGAAGCCCGGGTCGAACAGGCCCGCGTCGTGCAGGAAGCCGCCCTCGCGGGTGTAGGAGGTGCCCGGCCGCTCCGGGTCGGTGTCGTAGAGCGCCGCCAGCGGCCAGTCACGGTCGGTGGGGAAGCCGGAGACGCCGTCGCCGCCGTCGGCCACCAGGCGCCACAGGTCCTCCGGCGAGGCGACCCCGCCGGGGAACCGGCAGGCCATGCCGATGATCGCGATCGGGTCGTCGTCCGACGGCGTGAGGACCGCGGCGGCGGCAGCGGCCGGCAGGGTGCCGAGCAGTTCCTCGCCCAGCAGTTCGGCGATGGCCAGCGGGTTGGGGTGGTCGAAGACCAGGGTGGTGGGCAGCCGCAGTCCGGTGACGGCGTTCAGGCGGTTGCGCAGTTCCACCGCGGTGAGCGAGTCGATGCCGAGGTCCCGGAAGGCCCGGTCGGTCTCCACCGCGTGCGCGCCCGGGTAGCCCAGCACCGTGGCGGCCTCGGTGCGGACCAGCTCCACCAGCGCACCCGCCCGGTCGGCCTCGGGCAGGGCGGCGAGCCGCTGCGCCAGCGCCGAGCCGCCCGCACCGCCCGCCGCCTCGGCCGCGCGGCGCATCGGCGCCCGCACCAGGCCGCGCAGCAGCGGCGGCAGCAGGCCGGCTTCGGCCAGGCCGCGCAGGCCGGCCAGGTCCAGCCGGATCGGGACGTAGCTCGCGCCGTCCAGCGCGGTGGCGGTGTCGAGCAGCGCCAGGCCCTCCGCCGAGGTCAGCGCGCCGACCCCGCCACGGGCCATCCGCTGGGTGTCGGAGCCGCTCAACTCCCCTGCCATGCCGCCGTCCTCGGCCCACAGGCCCCAGCCCAGCGAGGTCGCGGGCAGGCCCGCCGCCCGGCGCTGCTGGGCGAGCGTGTCCAGGAAGGCATTGGCGGCGGCGTAGTTGGCCTGGCCCGCGGTGCCGAAGGTGCCCGCCGCCGAGGAGAAGAGCACGAAGGAGGTGAGGTTCTGATGCTTCGTCAGTTCGTGCAGGTGCCAGGCCGCGTCGACCTTGGGCCGCAGCACGGCGGCCAGCCGCTCGGGAGTGAGCGAGGAGATCACACCGTCGTCGAGCACACCGGCGGTGTGCACCACGGCGGTCAACGGGCGCTCCAGCGAGGCGAGCAGCGCCGCCAGCGCCGCCCGGTCCGCCACGTCACAGGCCGCCAGCGACACCTCCGCGCCCGACTCCCGCAACTCGGCCGCCAGTTCGACCGCACCAGCGGCCCGCGCACCACGACGCGAGACCAGCAACAGCCGCCGCACACCCCGCACCGCCACCAGATGCCGCGCCACCAGCGCACCCAGCGTCCCCGTCGCACCCGTGACCAGCACCGTCCCACCCGACGCCAGGTCCGACGCCAGGTCCGGCTCCGGCTCCAGCTCCAGCTCCAGCTCCAGCTCCAGCTCCAGCTCCAGGACAGGCTCGGCCTCGGACCCGGGCTCAGGCTCGGCCTCGGGCTCGGCGACCGGCACCCGGGCGAGCCGCGGCGCGTACGCCGACCCGTCGCGCAGGGCGAGTTGGGGCTCACCGGTGGCGAGCGCGGCCGACAGGGTCTCGTGCGAGAGGTCCCCGACCGTGTCGAGGTCGAGCAGCAGCACCCGGTCCGGGTTCTCCGCCTGCGCGGAGCGGAGCAGGCCACGGACGGCGGCCGCCGGGAGGTCGGTCACCGCGTCCTCGTCCCCGGTGGTGACCGCGCCCCGGGTCAGCGCCACCAGCCGGGTCTCGGTGAACTCCTCGGTGGCCAGCCACTGCTGCACCAGCGCGAGAGCCTCGGCGGTGCGCCGGTGGGTGGCGGCGGGGAGGTCGGGGTCGGCCGGCGCGGTGAAGGAGGCGACCAGGGTCCGCGGGAGCGGGGCGCCCTGATGGACCGCTTCACGCAGCGCGGCGAGGTCGGCGTAGCCGACCGCCTGGTCCGGGCCGTAGCCGTAGCCGTCGGCGGCGCCGAGCACCGCCCACGGTCCGCCGTCGGCCGCGGGCGCGGCCGGGAGCGGGACGGGGTGCCAGACCGGCTGGAAGAGCGACTCGTGGTGAGCGGTCCGGCTCGCCGTCAGCTGCTCCATCGCCACCGGTCGCAGCACCAACTCGGCCACCGTGGCCACCGGTGCCCCGGTGCCGTCGGCGAGGGAGAGCGAGACCGAGTCCGGCCCCTTCGGCGCGATCCGCACCCGCAGGGCGACCGCACCGGCCGCGTGCAGGGCGACACCGCTCCAGGCGAACGGCAGCCGGGCCTGCCCGGTGTCCGGCAGCACACCGCCGATGCCGATCGCGTGCAGCGAGGCGTCGAGCAGCGCCGGGTGCAGGCCGAACCAGGCGGCCTCGGTCCGGTGGGCCTCGGGCAGCTCGACTTCGGCGAACAGCTCGCCGTCGCGCCGCCAGGCCTGGCGCAGGCCCCGGAAGGCCGGTCCGTAGCCGTAGCCGGCCGTGGCGAGCGTGTCGTAGAGCGCGTCGACCGCGAGCGGCTCGGCGTCGGCGGGCGGCCACACGGCGGGCTCGACGGACGCCGGTGCACCGGGGTCCTGGGCGAGCAGACCGGTGGCGTGCCGGGTCCACGGCTCCTCGGCGGGCGCATCCTCCGGCTGCGAGTAGAGGCTGACGGTGCGCCGGCCGGACTCGTCCGCGGTGCCGACCCAGAGCTGCACCCGGACGGCGCCCTTGGCGGGCAGGACGAGCGGTGCCTCCAGCGACAGCTCGTCCAGCAGCCCGCAGCCGACCTGGTCGCCGGCCCGGATCGCCAGCTCCACGAAGGCGGTGCCCGGCAGCAGCACGGTCCCGGCCACGGCGTGGTCGGCCAGCCACGGGTGGGTGTCGACGGCGAGGCGGCCGGTGAACAGGTGGCCGTCGGCGTCCGCGAGGGTGAGCGAGGCGCCCAGCAGCGGGTGGTCGGCCGCGCCCAGACCGGCCGAGGTGACGTCGCCGATCCAGCCGGTCAGCGGCCGGGGCCAGAACTGCTCGTGCTGGAAGGCGTAGGTGGGCAGGTCGACGCGTTGGGCGCCGAGTCCGGTGAAGAGTGCGGGCCAGTCGACCTTGGCGCCGCGCACGTGCAGTTGGGCGAGGGCGGTGGTGAACGTCTCCGCCTCCGCGCGATCACGGCGCAGCACGGGCGTGAACAGGGCCTCGTCCTCTGCGCTCACGCAGGCCTGCGCCAGCGCGCTGAGGGTGCCGTCCGGGCCCAGCTCCAGGAAGGTACGGACGCCCTGGCTCTCCAGCGCCGTGATCGCCTCGGTGAAACGGACGGCCTCGCGGACGTGGCGCACCCAGTACTCGGGATCGGTCAGGTCGGCGGACCGGTCGAGCGTGGAGACGATCGGGATCTTCGGCTCGTGGAAGGTCAGTTGGGCGGCGATCGCGCGGAACTCCGCCAGCATCGGCTCCATCAGCGGCGAGTGGAACGCGTGGCTGACGGTGAGCCGCTTCGTCCTGCGGTCCAGCTTCTCGGCCAGCTCCAGCACCGCCGGCTCGGCACCCGAAAGCACCACGGCCGAAGGCCCGTTGACGGCGGCGATCCCCACGTCGCAGCGGTCGGCCAGCAGCGGCAGCAGCTCCTCCTCGCTCGCCTGCACCGCCACCATCGCACCACCGGCAGGCAGGTGCTGCATCAGCCGGCCACGCGCCGCCACCAGCCGCGCGGCATCGGCCAGCGAGAGAACACCCGCGACATGCGCGGCGGCCAGCTCACCGATCGAGTGCCCCGCCAGGAAGTCCGGCCGCACACCCCACGATTCGACGAGACGGAAGAGCGCCACTTCGAGCGCGAAGAGCGCCGGCTGGGTGTAGGCGGTCTGGTCGAGCAGCGCATCGGCCTCCGCCAGCGGCGTCTCCAGATGCCGGTCCAGCTCGACGCGGACCGCGTCGTACGCCGCGGCGAACACCGGGAACGCGTCGTACAGTTCAGCGCCCATCCCGGCGCGCTGGCTGCCCTGCCCCGCGAAGAGGAACGCCGTCCGCCCCGCCGTGCCCGCACGCCCGGCCACGGCGCGCGCCGTCGACTCGCCGCGCGACAGTGCCGTCAGCGCCCGGCGCAGTTCCTCGCGTTCGCCGCCGAGCACGACCGCACGGTGCTCGAAGGCGGCGCGGGTGGTGGCCAGCGAGAAGGCGGTGTCCAGCGTGGACAGGTCGGGATCGGCGTCCAGCCGGCCCAGCAGTCGCTCGGCCTGGCCGCGCAGCGCCTCCGGTGTGCGGCCGGAGAGCAGCAGCGGCGGGTGTCCGACGACGACGGGTGCGACCGGGGCCTCGTCGGCGGGCTCGGGCGCCGGTCCGGCGTCCGGCGCCTGCTCCAGGATGATGTGCGCGTTGGTCCCGCTGAAACCGAAGGAGGAGACCGCCGCCCGGCGGGGCTCGCCCGTCTGCGGCCAGTCCCGGGCCTCGCTCAGCAGTTCCACCGCGCCCGCCGACCAGTCCACGTGCGTCGAGGGCTCGCCGACGTGCAGCGTCTGCGGCAGCACCCCGTGCCGCATCGCCATGACCATCTTCATGATCCCGGCAGCACCGGCGGCGGCCTGGGTGTGCCCCAGGTTGGACTTCACCGAGCCGAGCCAGAGCGGCCGGTCGGCCGGGCGGCCCTGACCGTAGGTGGCGAGCAGCGCCTGCGCCTCGATCGGGTCGCCCAGCGAGGTGCCGGTGCCGTGCGCCTCGACCGCGTCGACCTGGTCGCCGGTGAGGGCGGCACTGGCCAGCGCCTGCTTGATCACCCGCTGCTGGGACGGACCGTTCGGTGCCGTCAGACCGTTGGAGGCGCCGTCCTGGTTGACCGCGCTGCCCCGGACCACGGCGAGCACGGGGTGCCCGTTGCGCCGCGCGTCCGAGAGCCGCTCGACGAGCAGCATGCCGACGCCCTCGCCCCAGCCGGTGCCGTCCGCGTCGTCCGAGAAGGCCTTGCAGCGCCCGTCGGTGGCCAGTCCGCGCTGGCGGCTGAACTCGACGAAGGTGCTGGGCGTCAGCATCACCGTGACGCCACCGGCCAGCGCCAGCGTCGACTCGCCCGAGCGCAGCGACTGGCAGGCCAGGTGCAGCGCGACCAGCGAGGAGGAGCAGGCGGTGTCGATGGTGACCGCCGGACCCTCCAGGCCCAGCGTGTAGGAGACCCGGCCCGAGGCGATGCTGCCCGAGGTACCGGTCCCCAACTGTCCCTCGAGGCCCTCGATCGACTGCTGCAGCAGGACGCCGTAGTCGTTGTACATCACGCCGACGAAGACGCCGGTCCGGCTGCCCCTGAGGGTGGCCGGATCGATGCCCGCCCGCTCCAGCGCCTCCCAGGAGGCTTCCAGCAGCAGCCGCTGCTGCGGGTCCATCGACATCGCCTCGCGCGGCGAGATCCCGAAGAAGCCCGGGTCGAAGGCCCCCGCGCGGTCCAGGAACCCGCCCTCGCGGGAGTAGGAGGTGCCGGGGTGGTCGGGGTCGGGGTGGTAGAGGTTCTCGGTGTCCCAGCCCCGGTCCTCGGGGAAGAACGAGACCGCGTCCCGGCCGCCCGCGACCAGGTCCCACAACCCCTCCGGCGAGGCCACACCACCGGGGAAGCGGCAGGCCATGCCGACGATCGCGATCGGCTCGTGCTCGCCGTCCTCGAACTCCTTCAGCCGGCGACGCGTCTCGTGCAGATCCGCGGTCACGCGCTTCAGGAAGTACCGAAGCTTCTCCTCGGCCACCATCTCAGCCGACATGTCAGGTCACCTCTCGGGATGTTGCGACAAAAGCGGGCGGCGATCAGGAGATGCCGAATTCCTTGCCGATGAAGTCGAACAGGTCGTCGTCGCTGGCCTCGTCGAGCTGCTCGGCCACCTCGGCGTCCGCGGCGGGGGCCTGCTGGTCGTTCCACCGGGTGAGCAGGGCCTGCAGGCGGTTGGCGACCCGCAGGTGGGCCTCGGTGTCCGGTGCCGTCCCCAGCAGGGCGGCCTCCAGCCGGTCCAGCTCGTCGAGCAGCGGTGCGACGGCCTGTGCCGGGTCGGGCACCACCTCCGCCCGCAGCAGGTCGACCAGGGCCATCGGGGTCGGGTAGTCGAAGACCAGGGTGGCCGGCAGCCGCAGACCCGTCACCCCGTTGAGCCGGTTGCGCAGCTCGACGGCCGTCAGCGAGTCGAAGCCCAGGTCCTTGAAGGCCCGGTCGGCCTCCACCGCGTGCGGGCCGGCATAGCCGAGCACCGCCGCCACCTCACCGCAGACCAGCTCCAGCACGACCGCCTCGCGGTCCTCCTCGGCCACGCCCGCCAGCCGCTGGGCGAGCGACGGTCCGCTCGCCTCCACCGCACGGCGGACGGCGACGCCGCGCACCAGGCCGCGCAGCAGCGGCGGCAGCATCCCCGCCTCGGCCCGCTCCCGCAGACCGGCCTGCTCAAGACGGACCGGCACCAGCACCGGATCACCAGCACCGAGCGAGGCGTCCAGCAGCGCCAGCCCCTCGGCCGCGGAGAGCGGCAGCACACCGCCGCGCGCCATCCGCTCGACCTCGGCCGCACCCAACTCCCCCGCCATACCGCCGTCCTCGGCCCACAGACCCCAGGCCAACGACACCGCCGGCAGCCCCGCCGCCCGACGGTGCTGAGCGAGTGCGTCCAGGAAACTGTTCGCCGCCGCGTAGTTGGCCTGCCCCGCATTGCCGAACACACCGGCAGCGGAGGAGAAGACCACGAACGCGGACAGATCCTGATGCCTCGTCAGCTCGTGCAGATGCCAAGCAGCATCCACCTTCGGCCGCAGCACCGCAGCCAGCCGCTCCGGAGTCAGCGAGGAGATCACCCCGTCGTCCAGCACACCCGCGGTGTGCACCACCGCGGTCAGCGGCTGCTCCAGCGAACCGAGCAGCGACGCAAGGGCCTCCCGGTCCGCGACGTCACAGGCCGCGAACCGCACCGAAGCACCCAGCTCCGCCAGCCCGGCCGCCAACTCGGCAGCCCCGGGGGCTGCTCCGCCACGACGCGAGACCAGCAGCAGACTCCGCGCACCGTACTCCGCCACCAGATGCCGGGCCACCAGACCACCCAGCGAACCCGTCGCACCCGTGAGCAGCACCAGGCCCGCCGGATCCAGCAGCGGCAGCTCGGCCCCGGCCGCCACCGGCACCCGCGCCAACCGCGCCGCGAACGCCCGGCCCTCCCGCAACGCCAGCTGCGGCTCACCGGCGGCCAGCGCGCCGGGCAGCACGGACAGCGACGCGTCGTCCACGTCCACCAGCACGATCCGGCCCGGGTTCTCCGACTGCGCCGACCGCAGCAGACCGAGCACCGCCGCCGACGGCAGATCCGTGACGTCCTCCTCGGCGCTGACGGCCACCGCACCGCGCGTCACCACCACCAGCCGGGAGCCGGCGAACGCCTCCTCCGCCAGCCACTCCTGCACCAGCGCCAGCATGCGGTGCAGAGCCGCATGGGTGGCCGCGGCGCCATCGACGGCGCCGGTCGGCAGGAGCGGCACGACGACCGTGTCCGGCACGATCCCGCCCAGTCCCTCCAGGTCGTCGAAGCACTCCGCGCCCGCCAGCCCGAGGCCGTCCGCACCGAGCACCCCGACCGCACCGAGCGAGCCGGCCGACGGCAGCGCCACGCCCGTCCACTCCGGTCGGAGGAGCGCCTCGTGCCGACCGCCGCTGCCCGCCAACTGCTCGGGCGAGAAGGCCCGCAGGACGAGCGAGTCGATCGACGCCACCGGCGCACCCGACCCGTCCGCCACCGCCAGCGACACCGCATCCGGACCCGCCGCCGCCAGCCGCACCCGCACCTCGGCCGCGCCGGTGGCGAAGAGCGAGACACCCGACCAGGCGAACGGCAACCGCCCCTGGCCGGTGTCCTCCAGCAGGCCACCGAGCGCGATCGCGTGCAAGGTGGCGTCCAGCAGCGCCGGATGCAGACCGAAGTGGCCCGCCTCCGCCCGGCTGCCCTCGGGGAGCGCGACCTCGGCGAACAGCTCGTCACCGCGCCGCCAGGCCGCCCGCAGCCCCTGGAACACCGGGCCGTAGCCGAAGCCGGCCGTCGCGAAGCCGTCGTACAGGCCGTCGACGGCCACCGGCTGCGCACCGGTCGGCGGCCACTGGGTCAGGTCGCCGGGCAGCCCGACCCGCGCCTCGGCGGCATCGACCGCCAGCAGGCCGTTGGCGTGCCGGGTCCACGGCTGGTCCGGTTCGGCGTCCTCGGCCCGCGAGTACAGGCCGACCCCGCGCCGACCGCTCTCGTCCGGCGCGGCAACGGTCACCTGGACCTGCACCGCACCCTTGGCCGGCAGCACCAGCGGCGCCTCCAGGGTCAGTTCCTCCACCACGCTGCAGCCGACCTGGTCGCCGGCCCGGATCGCCAGCTCCACGAAGGCGGTGCCCGGCAGCAGCACCGTGCCGGCCACCGCGTGGTCGGCCAGCCACGGGTGGCTGTCCACCGCGAGCCGCCCGGTGAAGACGTGGCCGTCGCCGTCCGCGAGCGCCAACGAGGCACCCAGCAGCGGGTGGTCGGCTGCCCCCAGACCGGCCGAGGCGACATCGCCCACCAGGCCCGCACGGACCCGGGGCCAGAAGTTCTCCTGCTGGAAGGCGTAGGTCGGCAGGTCGACGCGTTGGGCTCCGAGTCCGGTGAAGAGTGCGGGCCAGTCGACCTTGGCGCCGCGCACGTGCAGCTGGGCGAGGGCGGTGGTGAAGGTCTCCGCCTCCGCGCGATCGCGGCGCAGCACGGGCGTGAACAGGGCCTCGTCCTCGGGGCTCACGCAGGCCTGGCCAAGGGCGCTGAGGGTGCCGTCGGGGCCCAGCTCCAGGAAGGTACGGACGCCCTGGCCCTCCAGCGCCGTGATCGCGTCGGCGAACCGCACGGCCTCGCGGACGTGGCGCACCCAGTACTCGGGGTCGGTCAGGTCGGCGGACCGGTCGAGCGTGGAGACGATCGGGATCTTCGGCTCGTGGAAGGTCAGTTCACCGGCGATCGCGCGGAACTCCGCCAGCATCGGCTCCATCAGCGGCGAGTGGAACGCATGGCTGACGGTGAGCCGCTTCGTCCTGCGGTCCAGCTTCTCGGCCAGCTCCAGCACCGCCTGCTCGGCACCCGAAAGCACCACGGCCGAAGGCCCGTTGACGGCGGCGATCCCCACGTCGCAGCGGTCGGCCAGCAGCGGCAGCAGCTCCTCCTCGCTCGCCTGCACCGCCACCATCGCACCACCCGCGGGCAGCGCCTGCATCAATCGGCCACGGGCGGCCACCAGCTTGGCGGCATCGGCCAGCGAGAGAACGCCCGCGACATGCGCGGCGGCCAGCTCACCGATCGAGTGCCCCGCCAGGAAGTCCGGTCGCACACCCCACGATTCGACGAGACGGAAGAGCGCGACTTCGAGCGCGAAGAGTGCCGGCTGGGTGTAGGCGGTCTGGTCGAGCAGGGCATCGGCCTCGGCCAGCGGCGTCTCCAGGTGCCGGTCCAGCTCGACGCGGACCGCGTCGTATGCCTCGGCGAACACCGGGAAAGCGGCGCGGAGTTCGGCGCCCATCCCGGCGCGCTGGCTGCCCTGGCCGGTGAACAGGACCGCGCTGCGGCCCGCCGAACCGGCGCCGCCGATGACGACCCGCGCCGCCGACTCGCCGCGCGACAGCGCCGCCAGGCCGCGGCGCAGCTCCTCGCGATTGCCGCCCAGGACCGCCGCGCGGTGTTCCAGCACCGTGCGCGTCGTCACCAGCGAGTAACCGACGTCGACCGGGTCGAGCGCCGGCTCGGCGTCCAGGTGGGCGAGCAGTCGCCCGGCCTGGCCGCGCAGCGCCTCCGGCGTGCGGCCGGAGAGCAGCAGCGGCGGGTGTCCGACGACGACGGGTGCGGCCGGGGCCTCGTCGGCGGGCTCGGGCGCCGGCTCGGCGTCCGGCGCCTGCTCCAGGATGATGTGCGCGTTGGTCCCGCTGAAACCGAAGGAGGAGACCGCCGCCCGGCGGGGCTCGCCCGTCTGCGGCCAGTCCCGGGCCTCGCTCAGCAGTTCCACCGCGCCCGCCGACCAGTCCACGTGCGTCGACGGCTCGCCGACGTGCAGCGTCTGCGGCAGCACGCCGTGGCGCATCGCCTGCACCATCTTGATGATCCCGGCGGCGCCCGCCGCGGCCTGGGTGTGCCCCAGGTTGGACTTCACCGAACCGAGCCAGAGCGGCCGCTCCGCGGTGTGCTCGCGGCCGTAGGTGGCCAGCAGCGCCTGGGCCTCGATCGGGTCGCCGAGGGTGGTGCCGGTCCCGTGCGCCTCGACGGCGTCGACCTGGGCCGGGGTCAGACGCGCACTGGCCAGCGCCTGCTTGATCACGCGCTGCTGGGACGGCCCGTTCGGCGCCGTCAGTCCGTTGGAGGCACCGTCCTGGTTGACCGCGGAGCCGCGCACCACGGCCAGCACCTGGTGCCCGTTGCGCCGTGCGTCCGACAGGCGTTCCACCAGCACCATGCCGACGCCCTCGCCCCAGGCGGTGCCGTCCGCGTCGTCCGAGAACGGCTTGCACCGCCCGTCGGCGGCCAGCCCGCGCTGGCGGCTGAACTCCACGAAGGTGCCCGGCGTCAGCATCACCGTGACGCCACCGGCCAGCGCCAGCGTCGACTCGCCCGAGCGCAGCGACTGGCAGGCCAGGTGCAGCGCGACCAGTGACGAGGAGCAGGCGGTGTCGATGGTGACCGCCGGACCCTCCAGGCCCAGCGTGTAGGAGACCCGGCCCGAGGCCACACTGCCCGAGGCCCCGGTGCCGACCTGGCCCTCCATCGCCTCCACGGACTGCTGGAGCAGCGCGCCGTAGTCGTTGTACATCACACCCACGAAGACGCCGGTCCGGCTGCCCCGGAGCGAGGTCGGGTCGATGCCCGCCCGCTCGAACGCCTCCCAGGAGGTCTCCAGCAGCAGCCGCTGCTGCGGGTCCATCGAGAGCGCCTCGCGCGGCGAGATGCCGAAGAAGCCGGGGTCGAAGAGCCCTGCCTCGTGCAGGAAGCCGCCCTCCCGGGTGTAGGAGGTGCCGGGGTGGTCGGGGTCCGGGTGGTAGAGGTTCTCGGTGTCCCAGCCCCGGTCCTCGGGGAAGAACGAGACCGCGTCCCGGCCACCGGCCACCAGGTCCCACAGGCCCTCCGGCGTGGTCACCCCGCCGGGGAAGCGGCAGGCCATGCCGACGATCGCGACCGGATCGTCGTCGACGGCCGCGGCCGGCACGGACGGCTCGCCGTCCTCGGGCCGCGCGCCCAGCAGCTCGGCACCGAGCAGCCCCGCGAGCGCGGTCGGCGTCGGGTAGTCGAAGACCAGCGTGGCCGGCAGCCGCAGACCCGTCACCCCGTTGAGCCGGTTGCGCAGCTCGACCGCCGTCAGCGAGTCGAAGCCCAGGTCCTTGAAGGCCCGGTCGGCCTCCACCGCATCCGGCCCGGTGTAGCCGAGCACCGCCGCGACCTCGGCGCGGACCAGCTCCAGCAGCACCGCCGCCCGCTCGGTCTCGGCCACGGCCGCGAGCCGCTGGGCCAGCGCCGACGCAGCGGCACCGCTGACGGCCTCGACGGTGCGCCGCATCGGCGCCCGGACCAGGCCGCGCAGCAGTGGCGGCAGCATCCCCGCCTCGGCCCGCTCCCGCAGACCGGCCTGCTCAAGACGGACCGGCACCAGTACCGGATCACCCGAGCGCACCGAGGCGTCCAGCAGCGCCAGCCCCTCGGCCGCGGAGAGCGGCAGCACACCGCCGCGCGCCATCCGCTCGACCTCGGCCGCACCCAACTCCCCGGCCATACCGCCGTCCTCGGCCCACAGACCCCAGGCCAACGACACCGCCGGCAGCCCCGCCGCCCGACGGTGCTGGGCAAGTGCGTCCAGGAAACTGTTCGCCGCCGCATAGTTGGCCTGCCCCGCATTGCCGAACACACCGGCGGCCGAGGAGAAGACCACGAACGCGGACAGATCCTGATGCCTCGTCAGCTCGTGCAGATGCCAAGCAGCATCCACCTTCGGCCGCAGCACCGCAGCCAGCCGCTCCGGAGTCAGCGAGGAGATCACCCCGTCGTCCAGCACACCCGCGGTGTGCACCACGGCAGTCAGCGGCTGCTCCAGCGAACCGAGCAGCGACGCAAGGGCCTCCCGGTCCGCGACATCGCAGGCCGCGAACTCCACCGAAGCACCCAGCTCCGCCAGCCCGGCCGCCAACTCGGCAGCCCCGGGGGCTGCTCCGCCACGACGCGAGACCAGCAGCAAGCGCCGCGCACCGTACTCCGCCACCAGATGCCGGGCCACCAGACCACCCAGCGAACCCGTCGCACCCGTGAGCAGCACCAGGCCCGCCGGATCCAGCACCGGCGCCTCGGCCTCGGCCACCACCACCCGCGCCAACCGCGCCGCGAACGCCCGGCCCTCCCGCAACGCCAGCTGCGGCTCGCCCGCGTCGATCGCACCGGGCAGCGCGGCCAGCGACAGGTCGTCCATGTCGATCAGCACGATCCGGCCCGGGTTCTCCGACTGCGCCGACCGCAGCAGACCGAGCACCGCCGCCGACGGCAGATCGGCCACGCCGTGCTCGGTGGTACCGGCCACCGCGCCCCGGGTCACCACCACCAGCCGGGAGCCCGCGAACGCCTCCTCCGCCAGCCACTCCTGGACCAGCCCCAGCGTGCGGCGCACCGCCTCATGCGTGGCCGCGACGACATCCACGGCATCGGTCGGCAGGAGCGGCAGGAGCGGCAGCACGACGGTGTCCGGCGCTGCCGGGACCAGCTCGCTCAACTCCGCGACGCACCTGGCCCCCGCGAGCCCGAGACGATCCGCACCGAGCACCGCGACCGAACCGGGCGACTCCGACGACGACAGGGCGACCCGCGTCCAGTCGGGCCGGAACAGCGCATCGTGCCGGTCCCCGTGGCCCGCCAACTGCTCGGCCGAGAAGGGCCGCAGCACGAGCGAGTCGATCGACGCCACCGGCGCACCCGACCCGTCCGCCACCGCCAGCGACACCGTGTCCGGACCCGCCGCCGACAGCCGCACCCGCACCTCGGCCGCACCGGCGGCAAAGAGCGAGACACCCGACCAGGCGAACGGCAACCGCCCCTGGCCGGTGTCCTCCAGCAGCCCGCCCAGCCCGATCGCATGCAGGGTCGCGTCCAGCAGCGCCGGATGCAGACCGAACAGGCCCGCCTCCTCGACGACCTCCGCCGGCAGCGCCACCTCGGCGAACAGCTCCTCGCCACGCCGCCACGCCGCCCGCAACCCCCGGAACGCCGGACCGTACCCGAAGCCCACCGCCTCGAAGCCCGGATAGACCGCGTCGACCGCGACCTCCTCGGCACCCGCCGGCGGCCACTGCGCCAACTCGAACGACGCCACCCGCTCACCCACCGCCAGCACACCCGTCGCGTGCCGCATCCAGGGCTCGCCGAACGGCGCGTCCTCGGCACGCGAGTACATGCTGACGCTGCGCCGGCCCGCCTCGTCCGGTGTGCCGACCCACAGCTGCACCTGAACGCCGCCCTTCGCCGGCAGGACGAGCGGAGCCTCCAGCATCAGCTCGTCCAGCAGGCCGCAGCCGACCTGGTCGCCGGCCCGGATCGCCAGCTCCACGAAAGCGGTGCCCGGCAGCACCACGCTGCCCGCGATCGCGTGGTCGGCCAGCCAGGGCTTCGCCTCGACCGCGAGCCGACCGGTGAACAGGTGGCCGTCGGCATCCGCGAGCGCCAGCGAGGCACCGAGCAGCGGGTGATCCGCCGAGCCGAGACCGGCCGACGCGACGTCACCGACCCAGCCGGTCAGCGGCCGGGGCCAGAAGCGCTCGTGCTGGAAGGCATAGGTCGGCAGACCCACCCGGTGGGCGCCGAGCCCGGCGAAGCGCGCCGGCCAGTCGACCTTGGCGCCGCGCACGTGCAACTGGGCGAGGGCGGTGGTGAACGTCTCCGCCTCCGCGCGGTCACGGCGCAGCACGGGCGTGAAGAGCACCTCGTCCTCGGCGGTCGCGCAGGCCTGGCCGAGCGCGGAGAGCGTGCCGTCCGGGCCCAGCTCCAGGAAGGTGCGGACGCCCTGGCCCTCCAGCGCCGCGATCGCGTCGGCGAAGCGGACGGCCTCGCGGACGTGGCGCACCCAGTGGTCGACCGTGGTGGGGTCGGCGTCCTGGTCGAGCGTGGAGACGATCGGGATCCGCGGTTCGTGGAAGGCCAACTCCGATACCACCGCGCGGAACTCGGCGAGCATCGGCTCCATCAGCGGCGAGTGGAACGCATGGCTCACGGTCAGCCGCCTGGACTTGCCACCCAGCTGCCCGGCCAGCTCCAGCACCGCCGCCTCGGTGCCCGAAAGCACCACGGAGGTCGGCCCGTTGACGGCCGCGATACCGACGTCGGAGCGGTCGGCGAGCAGCGGCAGCACCTCCGCTTCGGCGGCCTGGACGGCCACCATGGCGCCACCGGCGGGCAGCTGCTGCATCAGCCGGCCGCGGGCGGCCACCAGCCTGGCGGCGTCGGCGAGCGAGAGGACGCCCGCGACGTGCGCGGCGGCCAGCTCACCGATCGAGTGCCCGGCCAGGAAGTCCGGCCGCAGGCCCCAGGATTCGACCAGGCGGAAGAGCGCGACTTCGAGGGCGAAGAGCGCGGGCTGGGTGTACGCCGTCTCGTCGAGCAGCGCACCGGCCTCGGCCAGCGGCACCGCCAGGTGCCGGTCCAGCTCGGCGGTGGCGGCGTCGTAGGCCGCGGCGAACACCGGGTAGGCGGCGTGGAGTTCGGCGCCCATGCCGAGGCGCTGGCTGCCCTGCCCCGCGAAGAGGAACGCCGTCCGCCCCACCGTGCCCGCACGC
This sequence comes from Kitasatospora sp. NBC_01250, assembly GCF_036226465.1. Taxonomy (NCBI): domain Bacteria; kingdom Bacillati; phylum Actinomycetota; class Actinomycetes; order Kitasatosporales; family Streptomycetaceae; genus Kitasatospora; species Kitasatospora sp. NBC_01250. The sequence goes on from NZ_CP108476.1 coordinate 1,836,482, forward strand.
CCGGCCACGGCCCGCGCCGCCGACTCGCCGCGCGACAGCGCCGCCAGCGCGTCACGCAGTTCCGCACGGTCGCCGCCGACCAGCACGGCCCCGTGCTCCAGGGCGGCCCGGCCGGTGGCCAGGGAGAAGCCGACGTCGACCGGGTTGAGCGCCGGCTCGGCGTCCAGCTGGGCCAGCAGCCGCTCGGCCTGTCCGCGCAGCCCCTGCGCCGTGCGCGCCGACAGCACCCACGGCAGCACGGGCATGCGCTCGGCCGGCCTCGGCGACGCCGGCGCCGCCTCGTCGGCGGGCGCCTGCTCCAGCAGGATGTGCGCGTTGGTGCCGCTGATCCCGAAGGAGGAGACCGCGGAGCGCCGCGGCTCGCCCGTCTGCGGCCACTCCTGGGCCCGGCTCAGCAGCTCCACCGCTCCGGCGGACCAGTCCACGTGCGTCGACGGCTCGCCGACGTGCAGCGTCTGCGGCAGCACCCCGTGCCGCATCGCCATCACCATCTTGATCACACCGGCCGCGCCCGCCGCCGCCTGGGTGTGGCCGAGGTTGGACTTGACCGAGCCGAGCCAGAGCGGCCGGTCCTCGGTGTGCTCCTGACCGTAGGTGGCGAGCAGCGCCTGGGCCTCGATCGGGTCGCCCAGCGAGGTGCCGGTGCCGTGCGCCTCCACCGCGTCGACCTGGGCCGGCGTCAGGCGCGCATTGGCCAGCGCCTGGCGGATCACCCGCTGCTGGGACGGCCCGTTCGGCGCCGTCAGTCCGTTGGACGCACCGTCCTGGTTGACCGCGGAGCCGCGGACGATGGCCAGCACCTGGTGCCCGTTGCGCCGCGCGTCGGAGAGCCGCTCGACCAGCACCATGCCGACGCCCTCGCCCCAGCCGGTGCCGTCCGCGTCGTCCGAGAAGGCCTTGCAGCGCCCGTCCGTCGCCAGCCCGCGCTGGCGGCTGAACTCCACGAAGGTGCCCGGCGTCAGCATCACCGTGACGCCGCCGGCCAGCGCGAGGGTCGACTCGCCCGAGCGCAGCGACTGGCACGCCAGGTGCAGCGCGACCAGCGAGGAGGAGCAGGCGGTGTCGATGGTGACCGCCGGACCCTCCAGGCCCAGCGTGTAGGAGACCCGGCCGGAGGCCACACTGCCCGTCGAGCCGGTGCCGACCTGGCCCTCCAGGCCCTCGATCGAGTGCTGCAGCACGACGCCGTAGTCGTTGTACATCACACCGACGAAGACGCCGGTCCGGCTGCCCTTGAGCGAGGTCGGGTCGATGCCCGCCCGCTCGAAGGTCTCCCAGGAGGTCTCCAGCAGCAGCCGCTGCTGCGGGTCGATCGACAGTGCCTCGCGCGGCGAGATGCCGAAGAAGCCCGGGTCGAAGTGACCGGCGTCGTGCAGGAAGCCGCCCTCGCGGGTGTAGGAGGTGCCCTGGTGGTCGGGGTCCGGGTGGTAGAGGTTCTCGGTGTCCCAGCCGCGGTCCTCGGGGAAGAAGGAGATCGCGTCCCGGCCGCCCGCGACCAGGTCCCACAGGTCCTCGGGCGAGGCCACCCCGCCGGGGAAGCGGCAGGCCATGCCGACGATCGCGATCGGCTCGTCGTCGACGGCCGCGGCCACCACGGCGGGCAGGCCGTCCCCGGGCAGCGCGCCCAGCAGCTCGGCACCGAGCAGCCCGGCCAGCGCGGTCGGGGTCGGGTAGTCGAAGACCAGGGTGGCCGGCAGTCGCAGTCCCGTGGCTCCGTTGAGACGGTTGCGCAGCTCGACCGCCGTCAGCGAGTCGAAACCGAGCTCCTTGAAGGCGCGGGAGCCGTCCACGGAGACGTGGTCGGGGTAGCCGAGCACCGCGGCGACCTCGGCGCAGACCAGCGCCAGCAGCGCGGCCTCGCGCTCGTCCTCCGGCAGCGCCAGCAGCCGCTGGGCCAGGGCCGATCCGGCACCGCCGCCCGCCGCCTTCGCCGCGCGCCGCACCGGCACCCGGACCAGGCCGCGCAGCAGCGGCGGCAGCAGGCCGAGCCCGGCCTGGGCGCGCAGGCCCGCGAGATCGAGCTGGACCGGCACCAGGACCGGGTCCGGGGCCTGCACGGACACGTCGAAGAGCAGCAGGCCGTCCTCGGCGGTCAGCGCGGTGACTCCGCCGCGCGCCATCCGCTCGACGTCCGAGCGGACCAGGGCCGCGCCCATCCCGCCGTCCTCGGCCCACAGACCCCAGGCCAGCGAGAGGGCCGGCAGACCGGCGGCGTGCCGGTGCTCGGCGAGCGCGTCCAGGAAAGCGTTGCCCGCCGCGTAGTTGCCCTGCCCGGCCGCACCGAACACCCCGGCAGCGGAGGAGAAGACGATGAACGCGGCAAGGTTCTGATGCTTCGTCAGCTCGTGCAGGTGCCAGGCCGCATCGACCTTGGGCCGCAGCACCGCAGCCAGCCGCTCCGGAGTCAGGGACGAGATCACCCCGTCGTCCAGCACACCCGCGGTGTGCACCACGGCGGTCAGCGGCTGCTCCAGCGAGGCGAGCAGCGACGCAAGGGCCTCCCGGTCCGCCACGTCACAGGCCGCGAACCGCACCGAGGCACCCAGCTCGGTCAGCCCGGCCGCCAACTCCACCGCACCCTCGGCCGCTTCACCGCGCCGCGACACCAACAGCAGCCGACGCACCCCGTACTCGCTCACCAGATGCCGCGCGAAGAGACCACCCAGCGTCCCCGTCGCACCGGTCACCAGCACCGTGCCCTCCGGGTCCAGCCGCACCGGCGACACCTCGTCACCGGCCGCCGAAGCCCGCACCAGACGCGGCACATACGCCGCACCCGCACGCAGCGCCACCTGCGGCTCACCCACCTCCACGGCCGCCGCCAGCACGGACGACGAAGCATCGTCCACGTCCACCAGCACGCTCCGGCCCGGATTCTCCGACTGCGCCGACCGCAACAGACCCAGAACCGCCGCCGACGGCAGATCACGCACGTCCTCACCCGGCAACGCAGCCACCGCACCACGCGTCACCACCACAAGCCGGGAATCGGCGAACGCCTCCTCCGCCAACCACTCCTGCACCAGCGCCAAGGCAACGCGCACAGCCTCATGGGTGGCTGCGACAACGTCCCCGGCCTCCACCGGCAGCACAGGCAGCACAGGCAGCACGATCGTGTCCGGCACCGCCGCGACCAGCTCGCGCAACTCCGCGACACACCTGGCCCCCGCGAACCCGAGGCCGTCCTCACCCAGCACCGCCACCGCACCGAGCGACCCGGCCGACGGCAGCGCCACACCCGACCACTCCGTCCGGAACAACGCCTCGGACCGCCCACCACCAACCGCCAACTGCTCGGCCGAGAAAGGCCGCAGCACCAGCGAATCGACCGACGCCACCGGCGCACCCGTGCCATCGGCCACCACCAACGACACCGCACCCGTGCCCACCGCCGACAACCGCACCCGCAACTCCACCGCACCCGCAGCGAAGAGCGACACACCCGACCACGCGAACGGCAACCGCCCCTCACCCGGCTCCGCCACCAGGCCACCCATCAGCCCGATCGCATGCAACGACGCGTCCAACAACGCCGGATGCAGACCGAACAGACCCGCCTCCTCAGCCGCCTCCTCCGGCAGCACCACCTCGGCGAACACCTCACCACCACGCCGCCAGGCCGCCCGCAACCCACGGAAGACCGGACCGTAACCGAAGCCCGCCGCCTCGAAGTTCGGGTAGACCGCCTCGACCGGCACCGTCTCCGCACCGGCCGGCGGCCACTGCGTCAGCTCGAACGACGCCGCCCGCTCGCCCACCGCGAGGACACCGGTCGCGTGCCGGGTCCACGGCTCCTCCGGTCCCGCGTCCTCCAGCCGCGAGTGGACCGAGAGTTGACGTCGACCGGCCTCGTCGGGCCCACCCACCGCGACCTGCATCTGAACGCCACCGCGTTCCGGCAGGACGAGCGGCGCCTCCAGCGTCAGCTCGTCCAGCAGGTCGCAGCCGACCTGGTCGCCGGCCCGGATCGCCAGCTCCACGAAGGCCGTGCCCGGCAGCAGGACGACCTCGCCGACGGCGTGGTCGGCCAGCCAGGGGTGGGTGTCCACCGCGAGCCGCCCGGTGAAGAGCAGCCCGTCGGCGTCGGCCAGGCCGACGAAGGCGCCCAGTAGCGGGTGATCGGCCAGGTCGAGACCGAGCAGGGCAACGGCCGCCTCGCCCACCGGAATCGGCGGCGCCTCCAGCCAGTAGCGCTCGTACTGGAAGGCGTAGGTGGGCAGGTCGATCCGCCGGGCACCGGTGCCCGCGAAGACGGCCGACCAGTCGAGCTTGACGCCGCGCACGTGCAGCTGGGCGAGGGCGGTGGTGAAGGTCTCCGCCTCCGCCCGGTCACGGCGCAGCACGGGAGCGAACAGCGCCTCGTCCTCGGCGCTCACGCAGGCCTGGCCGAGTGCGGAGAGCGTGCCGTCCGGCCCCAGCTCCAGGAAGCTGCGCACCCCCTCCGCCTTCAACACCGCGATCGCGTCAGCGAACCGCACCGCCTCACGGACATGCCGCACCCAGTACTCCACCGAAGCCAGATCCGCCGACCGGTCCAACGTCGACACGATCGGGATCCGCGGCTCCCCGAAAGCCAACCCCGCCACCACCGCACGGAACTCCGCCAGCATCGGCTCCATCAACGGCGAATGGAACGCATGACTCACCGTCAGCCGCCTGAACCTGCCACCCAGCCGACCCACAACCTCCAACACCCCCGCCTCGGCACCCGAAAGCACCACAGCAGCAGGCCCGTTGACCGCAGCAATCCCCACATCCGAACGCCCCACCAGCAGCGGCAACACCTCCGCCTCGCCCGCCTGCACCGCCACCATCGCACCACCCGCAGGCAACGCCTGCATCAACCGCCCACGCGCCACCACCAACCGCGCCGCATCCGCCAGCGACAACACCCCCGCCACATGCGCCGCCGCCACCTCACCAATCGAATGCCCCACCAAGAAGTCCGGCACCACACCCCACGACTCCACCAACCGGAACAGCGCCACCTCCAACGCGAACAACGCCGGCTGCGTATACGCCGTCTCATCCAGCAGCCCACCGGCCTCGGCCAGCGGCGTCTCCAGGTACCGGTCCAACTCCACACGGACCGCTTCATAGACCTCGGCGAACACCGGGAACGCAGCACACAACTCCGCCCCCATCCCCGCCCGCTGACTCCCCTGCCCCGCGAACAGGAACGCCGTCCGCCCCGCCGAACCCGCCACACCCAGCACCGCACACGCCGCGGCCGGCTCGCCGGCCGCAAAGGACGCCAACTCGGCGTCGAGCAGCTCGGGTTCGGCGATCGGCAGGATCACGCGGTGTTCGAAGGCCGTGCGGGTGGTGGCGAGCGAGAAGGCGAGGTCGGGCAGGGTGGTCCCGGGCCGCTCCCGCAGGTGTTCCCGCAGCCGCTCGGCCTGCGCCCGCAGCGCCTCGGGGCTCTTCGCCGACAGCACGACGGGCAGTACGGGCATCACAGGCACGGCAGGCAGTACCGGCAGCACGGACGCGGACGCCACGGACGCCACAGGCACTGCCGGCGGCTCCTCGATGATGGCGTGCGCGTTGGTGCCGCTGATGCCGAAGGAGGAGACGCCGGCCCGGCGCGGCCGGTCGCCCTGCGGCCACTCCCGGGCCTCGGTGAGCAGTTCCACCGCCCCGGCGGACCAGTCCACGTGCGTCGACGGCTCGCCGACGTGCAGCGTCTGCGGCAGCACCCCGTGCCGCATCGCCATGATCACCTTGATGATGCCCGCGACACCGGCCGCCGCCTGGGTGTGGCCCAGGTTGGACTTGACCGAGCCGAGCCAGAGCGGCTGCTCCTCGGTGTGCTCCTGGCCGTAGGTGGCGAGCAGCGCCTGCGCCTCGATCGGGTCGCCGAGGGTGGTGCCGGTGCCGTGCGCCTCGACCAGGTCGATCTGGTCCCCGGTCAGCCCGGCCGAGGCCAGCGCCTGGCGGATCACCCGCTGCTGGGACGGCCCGTTGGGCGCGGTCAGGCCGTTGGACGCGCCGTCCTGGTTGATCGCCGAGCCGCGCACGACCGCGAGCACCGGGTGCCCGTGGCGGCGGGCGTCGGAGAGCCGCTCGACCAGCAGCATGCCCGCGCCCTCGGCCCAGCCGGTGCCGTCCGCGTCGTCCGAGAACGACTTGCAGCGCCCGTCGCGGGCCAGGCCGCGCTGGCGGCTGAAGTCGACGAAGGTGTCGGGCTTGGCCATCACGGTCGCGCCGCCGGCCAGCGCCATCGTGCACTCGCCGGTCCGCAGCGCCTGGATCGCCCAGTGCAGCGCGACCAGCGAGGAGGAGCAGGCGGTGTCGACGGTGACCGCCGGGCCCTCCAGGCCCAGCACGTAGGAGACGCGGCCCGAGGCGATGCTGCCCGAGTTGCCGGTGCCGAGGTAGCCCTCGACGCCCGGCGGGATGGCGGGCAGCCGGGTGATGTAGTCGTGGTACATGATCCCGGCGAAGACGCCGGTCCGGCTGCCGCGCACCGAGTCCAGGTCAATGCCGGCCCGCTCGAAGGCCTCCCAGGAGGTCTCCAGGAGCAGCCGCTGCTGCGGGTCCATCGCCAGCGCCTCGCGCGGCGAGATCCCGAAGAAGGCCGGGTCGAAGTCGCCGGCGCCGTGCAGGAAGCCGCCCTCGCTGGTGTACGAGGTGCCCGGGTGGTCCGGGTCCGGGTGGTAGAGGTTCTCGACGTCCCAGCCGCGGTCGGTGGGGAAGGCGGAGATGCCGTCGGCCCCGGCGGCGATCAGCTGCCACAGGTCCTCGGGCGAGCGCACCCCGCCCGGGTAGCGGCAGGCCATGCCGACGATGGCGATCGGGTCGTCCGAGGCGGCGACCGGCGCGGGGGCGGCCTCGGTGGCGGCCTCGCCCAGGCCCAGCGCCTCGGTGTGCAGGTAGCCGGCGAGTGCGGCGGGGGTCGGGTAGTCGAAGACGACGGTGGCCGGCAGGCGGACCCCGGCCACGCTGTTCAGCCGGTTGCGCAGCTCGACCGAGGTCAGCGAGTCGAAGCCGATCTCGCGGAAGGCCTTGGCCGGGTCGACGGTGTGGGCGCCCGCGTGGCCCAGCACCAGGGCGACCTGGGTGCGGACCAGCTCGACGAGGGCGCGCTGCTGCTCCTCCTCGGTGAGCGCGAGCAGGCGCTGCACCAGCGTGGCGTCCCCGCCCGCGCCGCCGGCGGCGGCCACCCGGCGGACCGGGGTGCGCACCAGGCCCGCCAGCACGGCGGGCAGGCGGCCGGTCCTGGCCTGGTGGCGCAGCCCGGCCTGGTCGAGCCGGATCGGCACCAGGGTGGCGGCGGGCCGGACGAGCGCCGCGTCGAACAGGGCCAGGCCCAGCTCGCCGGTGAGCGGGGCGACGCCGTTGCGGGTCATCCGCTCGACGTCGGCCTCGTCCAGGGTTCCGGCCATGCCGCCGGCCCACAGGCCCCAGGCCAACGAGGTGGCCGGCAGCCCGGCCGCCCGGCGCTGCTCGGCGAGCCCGTCCAGGAAGGCGTTGGCCGCCGCGTAGTTGCCCTGCCCGGCCGCGCCGAACACCCCGGCGGCGGAGGAGAAGAGCACGAACGCGGCAAGGTTCTGATGCTTCGTCAGTTCGTGCAGGTGCCAGGCCGCGTCCACCTTGGGTCGCAGCACCGCGTCGACCCGCTCCGCCGTCAGCGAGGAGACGATGCCGTCGTCCAGCACACCGGCGGTGTGCACCACGGCGGTCAGCGGGTGCTCCAGCGATCCGAGCAGCCCGGCCAGCGCCTCCCGGTCCGCCACGTCACAGGCCGCGAACCGCACCGAGGCGCCCAGTTCGGTCAGCCCGGCCGCCAACTCCGCCGCGCTCTCGGCCGCTTCACCGCGCCGCGACACCAACAGCAGCCGACGCACCCCGTACTCGCTCACCAGATGCCGCGCGAAGAGACCACCCAGCGTCCCCGTCGCACCGGTCACCAGCACCGTGCCCTCCGGGTCCAGCCGCACCGGCGACACCTCGTCACCGGCCGCCGAAGCCCGCACCAGACGCGGCACATACGCCGCACCCGCACGCAGCGCCAGCTGCGGCTCGCCCAGCTCCACCGCACCGGGCAGCGCCGAAAGCGACGCGTCGTCGACGTCCACCAGCACGATCCGGCCCGGGTTCTCCGACTGCGCCGAGCGCAGCAGGCCCAACGCCGCCGACGACGGCAGATCGGCGACATCCTCACCCGGCAGGGCGGCCACCGCACCGCGGGTCACCACCACCAGGCGGGAATCGGCGAACGCCTCCTCCGCCAGCCACTCCTGGAGCCGGGCGAGCACCTCCTGGACGGCCGTGCGGGCCTCCTCGGCCGAGCCCGCGGCAGCGCCGATCGGCAGGTGGAGGGTGGTGGGCGCGGAGCCGTCGGTGCCCAGGCGCGCGGCCAGGGCGGCCAGGCTCTGCGGTGCGTCGACGCCGTGCCCGGCGGCGAGCAGGCCGGCGGCGAGGCCGAGCGGGTCGGGGCCGACGACGGTGTGCCGCTCGGCGGGCGCGTCGGCGGGCTCGGGCAGCGTGAGGGGCGTCCAGGTGAGTTCGAACAGCGCCTCGGCGACGGCGGCGGCGAGGCGGTCGGCCTCCTGGAGCTGGACGGGGGCGATCGGGCGCAGCACCAGGCTCTCGACGGTGGAGACCAGCGCGCCGGCGGCGTCCACGGCGGTGAGCGCGACGGAGTCGGGACCGGCCGGGGCGATCCGCACCCGCAGCGTGGCGGCGCCGACCGCGTGCAGCGCGACCCCGGTGAAGGAGAACGGCAGCCGCCCCTGCGCGGGGCCGCCCTGCCCGGTGGTGAGGGCCACGGCGTGCAGGGCCGCGTCGAGCAGCGCGGGGTGCAGGCCGAAGCCGGCCGCCTCGCCGGCGGCGGACTCGGGCAGCGCGACCTCGGCGAAGACCTCCTCGCCGCGCACCCAGGCGGCGCGCAGGCCCTGGAAGACCGGGCCGTAGCCGAAGTCGGCCTCGGCGAGCGCCTGGTAGAAGCCGGTGAGCTCGACCGGGGCGGCCTCGGCGGGCGGCCAGACGGCGGTCTCGAAGCCGGCCGGGGCGGTGGTGGTGCCGGTGCCGAGCAGGCCCTCGGCGTGCCGGGTCCACGGCTCGTCGTCCTCGGCGTCCTCCGGGCGGGAGTAGACGGTCAGCGGGCGCAGCCCGGTCGCCTCCGCCCGGCCGACCCACAACTGCACCTGGACGCCGCCCGTTTCGGGCAGCACCAGCGGCGCCGCCAGGGTCAGCTCCTCCAGCCGGTCGCAGCCGACGTGGTCGCCGGCCCGCATCGCCAGTTCGACGAAGGCGGTGCCGGGCAGCAGCACCGAGCCGGCCACCGCGTGGTCGGCCAGCCAGGGGTGGGTGTCGACCGCGAGGCGGCCGGAGAAGAAGAAGCCGTCGCTGTCGGCGAGTGCCACGACCGCGCCGAGCAGCGGGTGGTCGGCAGAGCCGAGGCCGATCGCGCGCGCGTCGGCCGGCAGCGGGGCCGAGCGGTCGATCCAGTACTCCTCGTGCTGGAAGGCGTAGGTGGGCAGGTCGACCCGCCGGGCGCCGCGGCCGGCGAAGACGGCCGGCCAGTCGAGCCGGACCCCGCGCACGAACAGCCGCGCCAGGCCCGCGGTGAACGCCTCGGCCTCCGGGCGTCCGGGCCGCAGCACCGGGGCGAGGACGGCCTCCTTGGTGACGCACTCCTGGGCCAGGGCGGTGAGGGTGCCGTCGGGCCCCAGCTCCAGGAAGGTGCGCACGCCCTCGGCCTCCAGGCCGGCCACGGCGTCCTGGAACCGCACGGCCTCGCGGACGTGGCGCACCCAGTGGTCCGCGGAGCAGAGCTCCTCGGCGGTGGCGAGCCGGCCGGTGCGGGTGGAGACGATCGGGATCCGCGGCGCGGCGTAGCTCAGCCGCTCGGCGACGGCGCGGAAGGTGTCGAGCATGCCGCTCATCAGCGGCGAGTGGAAGGCATGGCTGACGGTGAGGCGCTTGGTCTTGCGGCCCAGCTCCGCGAGCTGCCCGGCCACCGCCAGGACGGCCGGCTCGGCGCCCGAGAGCACCACGGCCGAAGGCCCGTTGACGGCGGCGATCGCCACGTCCGCGCGGCCCGCGAGCAGCGGGAGCACCTCGGCCTCGGCGGCCTGCACCGCCAGCATCGCGCCGCCGGCGGGCAGCGCCTGCATCAGCCGGCCGCGCGCGGCCACCAGCGCGGCGGCGTGGCCGAGGGTCAGCACACCGGCGACGTGCGCGGCGGCGATCTCACCGATCGAGTGCCCGGCCAGGTAGTCCGGGCGCACCCCCCAGGACTCGACGAGGCGGAACAGCGCCACCTCGATCGCGAAGAGCGCGGGCTGGGTGTATCCGGTCCGGTGCAGCAGCTCGGGGTCGGCGACGGCCTCCTTGAGCGGGCGCTCCAGGTAGCGGTCCAGCTCGGCGCAGGCCGCGTCGTAGGCCTCGGCGAACACCGGGAAGGCGTCGTACAGTTCGGCGCCCATGCCGAGGCGCTGGCTGCCCTGCCCGGCGAAGAGGAAGGCCACCCGGCCCACCGGACCGGTGCTGCCCTGCTGCGCGCCGGCACTCTCCTCGCCGCGGGCGAGGGCGGCCACCGCCCGCCGCAGTTCGTCGCGCTCGCCGCCGACCACGACGGCCCGGTGCTCGAAGGCGGCCCGGGTGGTGGCCAGCGAGAAGCCCACGTCGACCGGGCCCACCGCGGGCCCGGCGTCCAGCAGGGCGAGCAGCCGGGCGGCCTGCTCGGCCAGCGCCTGCTCGGTGCGCCCCGACAGCACCCACGGCACCACCGGGGTGCGCACGGTCACCGCGGGCTGCTCGGCGGCCTCGTCGGCCGGCGGCGCCTGTTCGAGGATGGCGTGCGCATTGGTGCCGCTGAAGCCGAAGGAGGAGACGGCGGCGCGGCGCGGTTCCTCGCCCTGCGGCCAGGCCTGCTCCGCGGCGAGCAGCCGCACGGCGCCCGCGGTCCAGTCGACCACCGGCGAGGGCTGCTCGGCGTACAGGGTGCGGGGCAGCACGCCGTGGCGCATCGCCTCGACCATCTTGATCACACCGGCGACGCCCGCGGCGGCCTGGGTGTGGTTGAGGTTGGACTTGACCGAGCCGAGCCAGAGCGGGCGGTCCGCGGGGCGGTCCTGGCCGTAGGTGGCGAGCAGCGCCTGCGCCTCGATCGGGTCACCGAGCGAGGTGCCGGTGCCGTGCGCCTCGACGGCGTCGACCTGCTGGGGCGTCAGCCGGGCGTCCGCCAGGGCCTGGCGGATGACGCGCTGCTGCGAGGGGCCGCTGGGGGCGGTCAGGCCGTTGCTGGCGCCGTCCTGGTTGACGGCGGTGCCGCGCACGATCGCCAGCACCGGGTGCCCGTTGCGCCGCGCGTCGGAGAGCCGCTCGACGAGCAGCATGCCGACGCCCTCGCCCCAGCCGGTGCCGTCCGCACCGGCGGCGAACGCCTTGCAGCGGCCGTCGGCGGCAAGACCCCGCTGGCGGCTGAAGTCGACGAACGCCTCGGGGGTGGACATCACGGTGACGCCGCCGGCCAGCGCCAGCGTGGACTCGCCGCGGCGCAGCGACTGGCAGGCCAGGTGCAGGGCGACCAGCGAGGAGGAGCAGGCGGTGTCGATGGTGAGCGCCGGGCCCTCCAGGCCCAGCGTGTAGGCGACCCGGCCCGAGGCGATGCTGGCCGAGCTGCCGGTGCCCAGAAAAGCCTCGACGCCCTCCGGCACGGCGTGCAGGCGGGCGGCGTAGTTGTGGTAGATGACACCGGCGAAGACGCCGGTGCGGCTGCCGCGCAGGGTGGCCGGGTCGATGCCGGCCCGCTCGAACGCCTCCCAGGAGGTGGTCAGGAGCAGCCGCTGCTGCGGGTCCATCGCGAGCGCCTCGCGCGGCGAGATGCCGAAGAACGCCGGGTCGAACTCGGTGGCCCGGTGCAGGAAGCCGCCCTCGTCGACGTAGGAGGTGCCCGGGTGGTCCGGGTCCGGGTGGTAGATGGCGTCGCGGTCCCAGCCGCGGTTGACGGGGAAGGCGTCGACGGCGTCCCGGCCCTCGTGCACCAGGCGCCACAGCTCCTCCGGCGAGGCGACGTCGCCGGGGAAGCGGCAGGCCATGCCGATGATGGCGATCGGTTCGTGGTCGGCGCTCTCCACCTCCTGGAGGCGCTGGCGGGTCTGCGCCAGATCGGCGGTCACCCACTTGAGGTAGTCACGAAGCGTCTCTTCATTCGACATCTGATTGCCCACCTCTTCAACGCATCCAGTCGGCTCACGTCGCGCTTCGACGGAATTCACCGGCAGGAATTCGCAGCCACCTCGCCCATGGCATTTCGCTAGCCAGATGATGGTCGGGCCCCAGGGGCCCCTCAACCCCTAACCGTCCCCTAGGGCGCTGCCCGTGCGCTGCTCACCGCGCCCGTGGCGTGCGCCGATCCGGCAGTAGCCGATCGGGTACCCCCGTGGTGCCCCGTGGCGGGGGCCCGGTCCGGCGGCCCGTTCGCCCATTGCCGGTGGGTCGGCCCAGCGGAAAAGCTGGCGTGAGTCCGTGCAAGACCGCGGACCGGGCCAGGGCAAGCGCATTGAATCGAGGTCACCATGGCTGATCCGGACGACTCGCAGACCGGCGGTTACGCCGCCGAGATCATGGCGGCACTGGCGGCGGACCCGGACCGCGCCGCCCTGTCCTGGCAGGGTCGCGACGTGCGGGCCGGCGACTTCGCCGACGCCGTCAGCGGCGCGGTGCACACCCTGCGCGGCCTCGGGGTCGGTCCCGGCAGCATGGTGGGCATCCTGGTGACGCCCAACAGCCCCGACATGTTCAGCGCGCGTCACGCCGCCCATCTGCTCGGCGCCGCCGTCTGCTACCTCGGCACGATCAACCCGGGGTCGGCCAAGCGGGTGCTGCCGGTCGAGGGACAGCTGCGGATCCTGCGCGACACGGCCGTCTCGGTGCTCTTCACCGATGCCGAAAACGTGGCGCGGGCCGCCGAGTTGGCTGCTCTGGCGGACACGCCGCCGACGATCACCGGCTACCACCTGGACGCGGCGGGCGCGGTGCCGATCGCCGCGCGGCCCGCGGCGGAGCTCGGCGAGAGCACGCCGTTCGACGCCGAGGCGCTGGCCGCGGTGCTGTTCACCAGCGGCAGCACCGGGCGCCCCAAGGGCATCCGGATGTCCAACCGCATCTGGGAGAGCAGCGTCCGCACCAACCTCGGCTCGATGATCGAGGCCGACCACCCCCGGATGCTCGTCACCACCCCGCTGAGCCACACGGTCGGCCCGATGGCCGACGCCGTCCTGCTCTCCGGCGGAACGGTCGTGCTGCACGAGGAGTTCGAGCCCGGCGCGGTGCTGCGCACGGTGGCCGAGGAGAAGATCACCCGGACCTTCATGGCCACCGAGCACCTCTACCGCCTGCTCGACCACCCCGACAGCCGCACGGCCGACCTGACCACGCTCTGGCTGCTGATCTACACCGGCAGCGCCGCGGCACCCGCCCGACTGGCCGACGCCGTCGAGGTGTTCGGCTTCCGGCTGCTCCAGGCCTACGGGGCCAGCGAGGGCGGCCGGATCACCCACCTCAACCCCTGGGAGCACCAGGACCCGCGACTGCTCTCCTCGGTGGGCCGCCCGTTCCCCGAGGTCGAGGTCAAGGTGTGCGACCCCGACTCCGGCGCCGAGGTCCCGGTGGGGACCCAGGGCGAGGTGTGGTTCCGTTCGCCGCACGTGATGGACGGCTACTGGGACGACCCCGAGCTGTCGGCCACCGTGCTGCGCGACGGCTGGGTGCGCACCGGCGACCTCGGCCGGCTCGACGAGGACGGCCTGCTGTACCTGCTGGACCGGATCGCCGACGTGGTCAAGACCCGGGGCGTCAAGGTCCACCCGACCGAGGTGGAGCGCGCCGTGCTGGCGCTGCCCGGCGTCGCGCACGCCGCGGTCTACGGCGTCAAGGACGCCGACAACGTCGAACACGTGCACGCGGCCGTGGTGCTGCAGCCCGGTGCCGGGATCGGCGCCGAGGACATCCGGTCCCACGTCGCCGCGGCCCTGTCCCCCGTGCACGCCCCCGAACACATCATGCTGCTCGACGAGCTCCCGCTGAACGCCTCCGGCAAGCCGGACAAGCCGCAGCTGCGCGCGCTGGGCCTCGTTCCTCAGAAGGCGAGTGACACCACCATGACCCAACACCTGGAATTCTTCACCCGTGAGATGCAGGAATTTGCCGACCAGGCGCGGCAGTTCCTGGAGATCGGCCGCCGCGTCGGCCGGTTCCCCAGCGCCACCGCGCGCGAGGGGCACAAGGGCGGCGAGCTGGAGATCAGCGTCTGGTGCAGCAACGACTACCTCGGCATGGGCCAGAACCCGTCGGTGCTGGCGGCCATGAAGGAGGCCATCGACACCTTCGGGGCCGGCTCCGGCGGTTCGCGCAACATCGGCGGCACGAACTACCACCACGTGCTGCTGGAGAAGGAACTCGCGGCGCTGCACGGCAAGGAGGCGGCGCTGCTGTTCACCTCCGGCTACACCGCGAACGACGCCGCGCTCACCGTGCTGGCCGGCCGGATGCCCGGCACCGTCGTCTACTCCGACCAGCTGAACCACGCCTCGATCATCGACGGCCTGCGCCACAGCGGCGTGGAGAAGCGGATCTTCCGCCACAACGACGTCGCGCACCTCGACGAGCTGATGGCCGCCGACGGCGACCGCCCCAAGCTCGTCGTCATGGAGTCGGTGTACTCGATGTCCGGTGACATCGCGCCGCTCGCCGAGATCGCCGAGGCCGCCCGGCGCCACGGCGCCACCACGTACATCGACGAGGTGCACGCGGTCGGCATGTACGGCCCCGAGGGCGCGGGCATCGCCGCCCTGGAGGGCATCGCCGACGAGTTCACCGTCGTGATGGGCACCCTCGCCAAGGGCTACGGCACCTGCGGCGGCTACATCGCCGGCCCCGCCGCGATGATCGACGCGGTGCGCGGCTTCGCCCGCGGCTTCATCTTCACCACCTCGCTCCCGCCGGCCATCGCGGCGGGCGCGCTGGCGGCGGTGCGGCACCTGCGCTCCTCGGACGAGGAGCGCACCCGCCTGCGGGAGAACGCGCAGCTGCTGCACCGGCTGCTGACCGAGCGGCGCATCCCGTTCGTCTCGCCGATGTCCCACATCGTCTCCGTCTTCGTCGGCGAGGACAGCACCTGCCGCCGGGCCTCGGCCATGCTGCTGGAGCGCTACGGCATCTACGTGCAGGCGATCAACGCCCCGAGCGTCCGCGAGGGCGAGGAGATCCTGCGCGTGGCCCCCTCGGCCACACACACCACGGCCGACGTCGAGAAGTTCGCCGAGGCGCTGGACGCCATCTGGCAGGAGCTCGGCATCGCCCGCACCGAGGGATAGCGCCCGGCGGCCGGCCGGGTGCCCCCGTCACCCGGCCGGCGGCCGTACCCCGCACAGCGGACAGCGGACAGCGATCGACCCTGGAGGTGTGGTGACTCTCTCGGTAGCGGCCGTGCTCGCCGAATCGGCGGCCCGGCGACCGGACCACCCGGCGATCACCCTCGGCCGGGAGCAGGTGACCTACCGCGACCTGTGGCTGCGGGCCCGCCGGTACGCGAGCGTGCTGGCGGCGCAGGGCATCCGCCCCGGCGACCGGGTCGCGCTGCTGCTGCCCAACGGACTGGCGTTCCCGCCCGCCTACTTCGCCGTGCTCGCGCTCGGCGCGGTCGTCGTGCCGGTGCACGCGCTGCTCAGGGCGCCGGAGATCGAGTACGTGCTGCGCGACAGCGCCGCCCGGGTGCTCGTCTGTGCCGGGCCCCTGCTCGCCGAGGGCCGCAAGGGCGCGGAGGTCGCCGGCGTGCCGCTGCTCACGGTGGACGCTCCCGAGGAGCGCGAGGCGCCGCGGCTGGATCTGCTGGCCGAACGGGCCGAGCCGGTCGCCGGGTACGCGCAGTGCGAGCCAGGGGACCTCGCGGTGGTGCTCTACACCTCCGGCACCACCGGCCGGCCCAAGGGTGCGATGCTCACCCACCTCAACATCACGATGAACGTCGGCGTCGGGATGCTCTCCCCCTTCGACTTCCGGCCCGAGGACGTGCTGCTCGGCTGCCTGCCGCTGTTCCACACCTTCGGCCAGATCTGCGGCATGCTCACCTGCTTCCGCGCCGGCGCCGCCATGGTGCTGATGGAGCGCTTCGACGGCCCCGGCGCCCTGGAGCTGATGGCGGCCCACGGCTGCACGGTGTTCATGGGCGTTCCGACGATGTACCTGGCGCTGCTCGACGCGGCGGCCCGCGACCCGCGCCGGCCGCCGCTGGACCGTGCCTTCTCCGGTGGCTCGGCGCTGCCGGTCACGGTGCTCCAGGAGTTCCGGGAGACCTTCGGCTGCGAGATCTACGAGGGCTACGGCCTGACCGAGACCTCGCCGTCGGTCTGCTACAACCAGCGGGCCTGGCCGTGCCGCCCCGGCACGGTCGGCAAGCCGCTGTGGGGCGTGACGGTGGAGATCGCCCGCGCCGAGCTGGAGGGCCGGATCGAGCTGCTGCCGGTGGGCGAGGTGGGCGAGATCGTCATCCGCGGCCACGGTGTGATGGCCGGCTACCTGGGCCGTCCCGAGGCCACCGCCGAGGTGCTGGTGGACGGCTGGTTCCGCTCCGGCGACCTCGGGGTCAAGGACGCGGACGGCTATCTGTCCGTCGTCGACCGCAAGAAGGACCTGGTGCTGCGCGGCGGCTACAACGTCTACCCGCGCGAGGTCGAGGAGGTGCTGGTGCACCACCCGGCGATCGCCGAGGTCGCGGTCGTCGGGGTGCCGCACGCGCGGCACGGCGAGGAGGTCTGCGCGGTGGTGCGCGCCCGGCCCGGCGCCGAGCCCGGCGCGGAGCTGGGTGCGGAGATCGTCGCCTGGAGCAGGCAGCGGCTGGCCGCGTACAAGTACCCGCGGCTGGTGGAGTTCGTCGACGCGTTCCCGCTCGGCCCCAGCGGCAAGGTGCTCAAGCGCGAGCTGGCGGCCCGGTTCGGCGGCGGCGGCGGCCCCGAAACGCGCCGACCCGACGTTCGCCGACCTGAACTTCGCTGAGGCAAGTGGCAGTTCACACCGCCAGCAGCCCGTCCTCCAGCGCGCGGACGACGGCCAGGGTGCGGTTGGGGCAGTTCAGCTTGGTCAGCACGTTGCCGACGTGGCGCTTCACCCCGTGCTCGGAGATCTCCAGCTGGCGGGAGACCTGCTTGTTGCTCAGGCCCTCGGCCACCAGCCGCAGCACCTCCAGCTCGCGCGGGGTCAGCGCGGCTCCCGCCGGCGCGCCCACCTGGCCGCCGCGGACCGAGGCCTGGCCGGCCCGCACCAGCAGCTGGCGGGCCAGCGTGCCGGAGACGTGGAACTTGCCCGCCATCACGTCGAGGACGGCCTCGCGCAGGGTCTGCGGGTCGAGCTCGGACCAGTCCAGGACGCCCTGGGCCTCGTACTCCGCCAGCGCCGCCGCGTCGATCCCGTCGGGCCCGTCGACCAGCAGCAGCAGCCGGGCGCCCTGGGCGCAGAGCGCCCGGACGGTCTCCCGGGTGCGGCCGGTGGCCAGCTCGGCCGAGGCGGTCAGGATCAGGTCGAAGCGCTTCCCTGCCGCCGAACAGGCTTGTCCGCCACCGGGGTTGAACGACTGGACCGCGCCGAGGCGGTCGGGGAAGCGGATCATGCCCTCGACCCCGAACCGCTGCAGCGCGTTCTCCAGCACCAGGGCGATACTGAGCTGGGTCTGGTCCACCTGAGTTCCCACGCTTTCGTTCCTTCGACCGATCCGGATCAAGACAGTCAGTCACCGGTGGGCCAGGCTAACGACGGGGCCTCGGCCGGGACACCCGTAGCCACCCCGTAGCCGACCGCGCACCGCCCTCGTCCAGGGCGTCGGTGCAGTTCAGCGGCGGTGGGCAACGGCCGCCGAATAGGGGTCGCGGGCGGCGCCGCCGCGCCACCGCACCGGGTGGCGCGGTGGCGCACCGGTGCTCAGAGCCGCTGGCCGGCCCGGGCCCGGCGGGCCAGGTCGGCGACCCGGGTCAGGGTGGGTTCCCGCAGGATCCACGCCAACTGTCCCATGAAAGCCTCCTCCTGCCCCGGACTCAGCAGAACGTCCCGGCAGATGCCCGACAGCATGGCGAGCAGCGTCACCGAGTCCCCGCCCAGCCGGTGGAAGTCGGCTGCCCCGTCGAGCCGTTCGCGCGGCACCCCGAGGGCGCCGGCCCAGATGCCGGCCACCGCATCCTCCACCGCGTCCACCGGCGGCGCCAGTTCCGCCTCGGGCACTGCGGCGGCGGCCGGGCCGGTGGCGGGCGAGTCGGTGGCGAACGGATCCGGCAGGGCGCGCGCGTCGACCTTGCCGCTCACCGTGTAGGGCAGTTCGGGCAGCACCATGACGGCCGCGGGCACCAGGTAGGCGGGCAGCCGCTCGGCCAGGTGTGCCGTCAGCTCCGCAGCGTCGACCACCGGGTCGGCCAGCACGTAGCCGTACAGCGCCTTGGCCCGCTGTCCGGGCCGGGCCCGGGCGATCACCACCGCGCGGTGCACAGCGGGGTGCTCCTCCAGCGCCCGCGCCACCTCCGCCGGTTCGACCCGGTGCCCGCGCACCTTCACCTGGTCGTCGATCCGCCCGACGCACTCCAGCTCGCCCGAGGGCAGCAGACGCACCAGGTCGCCGGTGCGGTAGACCCGGGTGCCGTCGGCCAGCCGCACGAAGCGCTCCCGGTCGAGTTCGGGCCGGCCGAGGTAGCCGCGGGCGAGCTGCGCGCCGCCCAGGTACAGCTCGCCGATCTCGCCGGGGGCGACGAACCGCAGCTCCTCGTCGAGCAGATGGGCGGTGGTGTTGTCGGCGGGCAGGCCGATCGGCACCACCGCGAGACCGGCGTCGCCCTGCGGGTCGTAGGTGTGCGCGGTGCAGCCGATGGTGGCCTCGGTGGGGCCGTACTCGTTGACGATCCGGCAGGCGGGCCCGAACATCTCCTGGGCCCGGGCGGCGACCTCCACCCGCAGCTGCTCGCCGATCACCAGCACCGTGCGGTAGCCGGCGGGCGCGAGGTCGAGGCGGCCGATCAGGTCCAGGTGGGAGGGCGTGAGGTTGAGCATGTTGGCGCCCGAGCGCTCCAGCAGGCGGCGCAGCGAGAGGTGGGTCGGCTCCTCGCGCAGCAGGATCACCTCGCCGCCGGCCAGCAGCGGCAGGAAGACCGAGGTTCCCGTGACGTCGAAGGAGGGCGAGGTGATCAGCGGCAGCCGGGTGTCGGCGTCCACCCCGAAGGCGCGGGTCGCCCAGTGCACGTAGTTGGTCAGGCTGCGGTGCTCGATCTGCACGCCCTTGGGCCGGCCGGTGGAGCCCGAGGTGTAGATGACGTAGACCAGGTCCGCGGGATCGACGACGGCCTCCCGGAAGTCCGCGGGCACCTCGCCGTCCATCGCCAGCTCGTCCAGCGGCAGCGCCCGGCAGCCGGGCGGAAGGCAGTCGCGCTGCTCGTAGGGCCGCTCCAGCAGGCAGTGGCCGCTTCCGGCATCGGCCAGCAGGCCCGCGATCCGGGCGTCCGGGTGGCGGCTGTCCAGGGGCAGGTAGCAGGCCCCGGCCCGCAGCACCCCCCACAGGCCCGCGATCCCGGCCACCGTGCGGTCCGCCAGCAGGCCGACCACGCTGCCGGGGCCCACCCCCGCGCGGCGCAGGTCGGCGGCGACCCGGTCCGCCCGGCGGCTCAGCTCCGCGTACGTCACCTTGCCCTCGGGGCCGCTCAGCGCGATCCGGTCCGGCGTGCGCTCGACCTGGGCGCGGAAGAGCTCGACCACCGACTGTTCGCCGGGCAGCGCACGCTCGGTGCGGTTGCCGGCCCACTGCCGGAGCGCGGGCGGGCTGAGCGCGTCGGCGACGGTCTCCAACAGGGCGTCGACACGGTCGGCGGTGCCGGGCTCGTCGTGCCAGGCGACGGTGACCTCGGTGCGGCCGGGCCGCTCCACCAGGCCGATCTCGGGCGGGCCGCCCGGGCTGTTGCCGCCCAGCGCGTAGCAGGCGGCGGCCCGGAAGGTGCCGGTGGACAGCTCGGCGAGCTCGATGCCGCCCAGGTGGGAGAGGTAACCGGTGCCCGAGTGGCGTCCGCTGCGCGCGGCGGCCCGCTCGATCCCGGTGTTGAGCACCCGCAGCACCGGCACCGGCACCCGCCGCAGCCAGGAGGCGATCGGCAGGGTCAGCTCCTCGCGCCTGGACAGTGCGCCGAGCAGCCGCTGCTGCACCTGCTGCCAGTCCTCCCCCGCGGCGACGTCCAGGGTGAGGGTGTGCGCCAGCATCCCGGTCGAGCGCAGGTCCGGCTCGTGGCGGCGCAGGTCGACCGGGACGAAGAACCGCCCGCCGCCGGGCCCGGCACTCGCGGCCAGCGCGGCGGCCGCCTTGGCCACCGCCGCCGGGTGGCGGCCGTCGATCGTGCGGCGGCGCCAGCGCAGGCGGGGCGGGAGGGGCGACGGGCTGCCCAGCAGCGGGGGCCACTCCTGCTTGGCCGCGGGCACCGTGCCGAGCTCGTGACCGGCGACGCGGCGCGCCAGCTCCTCGTGGTCGACGGTGGCGTGGTGGCCCACCAGGGGCTCCCCGCGCAGCGCGCGGAAGACCTCGGCGGCCCACAGGTGCAGGCCGCGGGCGTCGGTGACGCCGTGGAAGGCGCGGAAGACCAGGGTGCTCGGGGTGCTCGGGGTGCTCGGGGTGCCGGGGAACAGCAGCACCTCGCAGGTCGGGCCGCTGCCGTCCAGCGGGCGGTGCAGCGCGGGGTGGTCGAGGCGCTCGTTGTCGAAGCCGCCGTCGGCGAGGACGTGCAGCGCGGGGGTGACGCCGCTGTCGACCCAGGAGCGGCCCTCGCGGATCAGCCGCATCCCCGGGGAGGACTCGGCCGCGGCCGCCATGGCGGCGGCGAGGTCCTCGGCCGGCAGCTCCCCGTCACCCTCCACCACGTACTGGACGACGCTCAGGGCCGGACGCAGGCCCAGGAAGGCCCACTCCATCGGCGTGACGGCCCGGCGGTACGGCAGCGGGCCGGCGGATCCGGTCAACGCCGGGGTGGCGGAGCCGCGTTGGTTCTCCTGTTGCGTTCTCAACGTCATCACAATCTCTTGTGCCGTTCGGCGAACGAGCGCCCGGCACGGTCGTCGGGCGCGAGGTCATCGGGGCCAGGCCCTGAGCACCTGCCCGGCCCCGGGCAGGCCCCAGCACGCTCGGTGCCGGCCCGGGGCCGCGTGAACTCCTCGTGTCAGGTCATCAGTTGCCACTGCCCTGGGAGCGGCCGAGCTGGTCGTTGATGAAGGCGAAGAGCTCGTCGTCGGAGGCCGCCCTGAGCTGCCCGGTGTCCACCGCACCGGGTCGGCCCTCGGTGCCGGCCGGGACGGCGGGGCCGCCGATCCTGCCCAGCAGCGCCTCCAGCCGGGCCGCCAGGGTGCCGCGCAGCTCGCCGTCGGCCACCGGAGCCTGGGCGAACACCGCCTCCAGCCGGTCGAGTTCGGCCAGCAGCGGCTCCGCGCCGGCCGCCGGGGCGGGGGCGACCTCGGCGAGCAGCAGCTCGGCGAGCGCGGCGGGCGTCGGGTGGTCGAAGACCAGCGTCGCGGAGAACCGCAGCCCGGTGGCCGCGTTCAGCCGGTTGCGCAGCTCGATGCCGGTCAGCGAGTCGAACCCGAGCTCCTTGAAGGCCCGTTCGGCCTCGACGGACTCCGGCCCCGAATGCCCGAGCACGGCGGCGACCTGGGTGCAGACCAGCTCCAGCAGCAGCATGCGGCGCTCCGGCTCGCCCAGCCCGGTCAGCCGCTGCGCCAGCGTCGGCCCCGCAGCCGCGCTCGACGCGATCCGCGCGGCCCGGCGCACGGGGTTGCGCACCAGGCCGCGCAGCAGCGGCGGCACGGTGGCCGGGTCGGCGTGGGCGCGCAGCCCGGCGACGTCCAGGCCCATCGGGGCGAGGGTGCTGCGGCCCAGGGCCGCCGCGGTGTCGAGCAGCGCCAAGCCCTGGCCGGAGGCGAGCGGGGTGATGCCGCCGCGGGCCATCCGCTCCAGGTCCGCCGCGCCGAGCTCGCCGGTCATCCCGCTGCTCTGCGCCCACAGGCCCCAGGCGAGGGAGAGGGCGGGCAGACCGCGCTGCGCCCGGTGGGTGGCCAGCGCGTCCAGGAAGGCGTTGGCAGCCGCGTAGTTGCCCTGCCCCGCACCGCCGAGCGTGCCGGCGACCGAGGAGTAGAGCACGAAGGCCGACAGGTCGAGCCCGGCGGTCAGCTCGTGCAGGTTGAGCGCCGCGTCCACCTTGGGGCGCAGCACCGCGTCGAGCCGCTCGGGCGTCAGCGCGTCGACCACGCCGTCGTCGAGCACGCCGGCGGTGTGGATGACGGCGGTGAGCGGGCGCTGCAGGGAGCCGAGCAGCGCGGCGAGTGCGGCGCGGTCGGCCGCGTCACCGGCCGCGACCGTCACGGTGGCACCCGACTGCTCCAGCTCGGCGACGAGTTCGGCCGCGCCCGGGGCCTGGAGGCCGCGCCGGCTGGTGAGCAGCAGGTGGCGAGCGCCGTGCTCGGTGACCAGGTGCCGGGCGGCCAGCGCCCCGAGGGTGCCGGTCGCACCGGTGATCAGCACGGTGCCGTCCGGGTCCAGCGGGGCCGGGACGGTGAGGACGACCTTGCCGATGTGCTTGGCCTGCGAGACGAAGCGGAAGGCCTCCGGCGCGCGGTGGATGTCCCAGGTCGCGATCGGCAGGTGCGCCAGCGCCCCCTGCTCGAAGAGCGCGAGGACGGCGGCGAGCATCTCGCCGGTGCGCTCGGGTCCGGCCTCGATCAGGTCGAAGCCCTGGTAGCGCACCCCCGGGTGCTCGGCCGCCACCTGCTCCGGATCGCGGACGTCCGTCTTGCCCATCTCCACGAACCGCCCGCCGCGCGGCAGCAGCCGCAGCGAGGCGTCCACGAACTCCCGCGCCAGCGAGTCGAGCACCACGTCCACGCCCCGGCCACCGGTGGCCGCGCGGAACCGCTCCTCGAAGTCCAGGTCACGCGAGGAGGCGATGTGCTCGTCGTCCAGACCGAGCTCACGCAGCGCGCCCCACTTGCCCGCACTCGCGGTGCCGTAGACCTCCGCACCCAGGTGCCGGGCCAGTTGCACCGCCGCCATGCCCACACCACCGGCCGCCGCGTGGATCAGCACCGACTCGCCCGCCCGCAGGTCCGCGAGGTCCACCAGCGCGTAGTAGGCGGTGAGATGGACCACCGGGACGGCCGCCGCCTCGGCGAAGCTCCAGCTCTCGGGCATCCGGGCGATCATCCGGCGATCGACCACCGCGACGGGCGCGAAGCCGCCCGACATCATGCCGAACACCCGGTCGCCGACGGCGAGATCGGTGACGTCGGGGGCGACCTCCAGCACCACACCGGCGCCTTCCAGCCCCAGCAGCCCGGCGTTGCCCGGGTACATGCCCAGCGCGTTGAGCACGTCACGGAAGTTCAGGCCGGTGGCCCGCACCCCGATCCGCACGCTGCCGGGCTCCAACGGCGCGACGGCCGCCGGGTGTTCGATGAGCGCCAGGTTGTCCAGGGCGCCCTTGACCGGGATGCCCAGGCGCCAGGCGACCGCGCCCTCGGGCGGGGTCAGCGCCGCGTCGGTGGCGATGCGCGCCAGCCTCGGTGCATGGCAGGCTCCCTGACGGATCGCCAGTTCGACCTCCGGCAGTGCCAGGGCGGCGGGCAGGGTGGCGGCCGAGGAGTCGGCGCCGTCGAGGTCGAGCAGCACGAACCGCTCGGGGTTCTCCGCCTGCGCCGAGCGCACCAGACCCCACAGCGCGGCCCCGGCCGGATCCACCAGCCGCTCCCCCGCCAGCGGCGCCACCGCGCCCCGGGTCACCAGCACCAGCCGGGAGTCCGCGAACCTCGCCTCGGCCAGCCAGGCCTGCAGCAGGCCCAGCACCCGGTGCGTCACCTCCCGCACCGCAGCGGCCGAAGGACCGCCGGCCGGCACCAGCGGCAGGCAGGGCACCAGCACCACCTGCGGCACCACCTCGGCCGCCGCCACCGCCGCCAGGTCCGCGAAGGCCTCGGCGGTGCCGTCCGGCAGCTCCAGCCCGTCGCCGAGCACCGCCCAGCGGCCGCTGCGGGCCGCCTCGGCGGCGGTCGGCAGCGCGGTCCACTCGACCGCGAAGAGCGAGTCGTGGTGGGCGGCGCGCGCCGCGTCGCGCAGTTGCTCGGCGCCGACCGGGCGCAGCACCAGCGAGTCGACGGTGGCCACCGGCTCCCCGGTGGCGTCGGCGACGGCCAGGGCGATCGTGTCCGTGCCCTGCGGGGTGATCCGCACCCGCAGGGCGCCGGCCCCGGCGGCGTGCAGGGTCACGCCGCTCCAGGCGAACGGCAGCCGGCCCCCCTCGGCACCGCTGCCCTGCAGGAAGGTGCCGTGCAGTGCGGCGTCGAGCAGCGCCGGGTGCAGGCCGAACAGGCCCGCCTCCGGCTCGGTGCCCGCGGGCAGCGCGACCTCGACGAAGATCTCCTCGCCCAGCTGCCAGGCGGCGGTCAGCCCCTGGAAGGCGGGCCCGTAGGCGAACCCGCCCACGGCCAGGCGCTCGTAGAAGCCGGTGGTCTCCAGCGGCACGGCCTCGGCCGGCGGCCAGGGGGCGAGCGCACCGGCACCGGCCGGCCGCTCCGCCGCAGCGGTGCCGAGCAGGCCGTCGGCGTGCTTGGTCCACGGCTCCTCGGCCGCCGCGTCCTCGGCCCGGGAGTGGATGGACAGCGCCCGGTTGCCCGTCTCGTCGGCAGCGCCCAGCCAGAGCTGGAGCTGGCGGGCGCCCGTCTGCGGCAGGACGAGCGGGGCCTGGAGGGTCAGCTCCACCACCCGGTCGCAGCCCACCTGGTCACCGGCGCGGACCGCGAGCTCGACGAAGGCGGTGCCGGGCAGCAGCACGGTCCCGGAGACCGCGTGATCGGCCAGCCAGGGGTGGGTGCGCAGGTCCAGGCGCCCGGTGAACAGGTGGCCGTCCGACTCGGCGAGCGGGGCGGCGGCACCGAGCAACGGGTGCGCGGGGGCCGCCAGTCCGGCCGAGGCGACGTCGGCGGCCCACAGCGCGGGCGGCTCCAGCCAGTAGCGCTCGCGCTGGAAGGCGTAGGTGGGCAGGTCGACGCGCCGGGCGCCGGTGCCCGCGAAGACGGCGGCCCAGTCGAGAGCGGCACCGCGCACGTGCAGCCGGGCGAGGGCGGCGGCGAAGACCGACGCCTCGGCGCGGTCGCGGCGCAGCACGGGGGCGAGGACCGCCTCCTCCTCGGCGCTCACACAGGCCTGCGCCAGCGCGCTGAGGGTGCCGTCCGGGCCCAGCTCCAGAAAGGCGCGGACGCCGTGGCTCGCCAGCGCCGTGATCGCGTCGGCGAAACGGACGGCCTCGCGCACGTGGCGCACCCAGTACTCGGGGTCGGTCAGGTCGGCGGACCGGTCGAGCGTGGAGACGATCGGGATCTTCGGCTCGTGGAAGGTCAGTTCGGCGGCGATCGCGCGGAACTCCGCCAGCATCGGCTCCATCAGCGGCGAGTGGAACGCGTGGCTGACGGTGAGCCGCTTCGTCCTGCGGTCCAGCTTCTCGGCCAGCTCCAGCACCGCCTGCTCGGCGCCCGAAAGCACCACGGCCGCAGGCCCGTTGACGGCGGCGACCCCGACGTCGGAGCGGTCGGCCAGCAGCGGCAGCAGCTCCTCCTCGCTCGCCTGCACCGCCACCATCGCACCACCCGCGGGCAGCGCCTGCATCAGCCGGCCACGCGCCGCCACCAGCCGCGCGGCATCGGCCAGCGAGAGGACACCCGCGACGTGCGCGGCGGCCAGCTCACCGATCGAGTGCCCCGCCAGGAAGTCCGGCCGCACACCCCACGATTCGACCAACCGGAAGAGCGCCACTTCGAGCGCGAAGAGCGCCGGCTGGGTGTAGGCGGTCTGGTCGAGCAGCGCATCGGCCTCGCCGAGCGGCGTCTCCAGATGCCGGTCCAGCTCCGCGCGGACCGCGTCGTACGCCTCGGCGAACGCCGGGAACGCGTCGTACAGTTCAGCGCCCATTCCGGCGCGCTGGCTGCCCTGCCCCGCGAAGAGGAACGCCGTGCGCAGAGCGCCGGTGGCGGTGCCCTCCACGAGGTGGCCCACCGGCTCACCGGCGGCCAGCGCGGCCAGGCCGCGCAGCAGCTCGGCGCGGTCGGCGCCGACCACCACGGCGCGCTGCTCCAGGCTGCCGCGGGTGGTGGCCAGCGAGAAGGCGACGTCGACCGGGTGCACCGACTCGTCCTCGGCCAGCCGGGCGTGCAGCCGGCCGGCCTGGGCCCGCAGCGCCTCGCCGCTCTTCGCCGAGAGCACCCAGGGCAGCATGGCCGGAGCGACCGGCCCGAGCGCGGTCACGGCCTCGGGAGCGGGCGCCTGTTCGAGGATCACGTGCGCGTTGGTGCCGCTGACCCCGAAGGACGAGACACCCGCGCGGCGCGGCTCGCCGGTCTCCGGCCAGGGCCGGGTCTCGGTGAGCAGCTCGACCGCGCCGGCCGTCCAGTCCACGTGCGGGGTCGGCTCGCTGACGTGCAGGGTGCGCGGCAGCACGCCGTGCTGCATCGCCTGCACCATCTTGATGATCCCGGCGGCGCCCGCCGCGGCCTGGGTGTGCCCGAGGTTGGACTTGACCGAGCCGAGCCAGAGCGGCCGCTCCGCGGTGTGCTCGCGGCCGTAGGTGGCCAACAGCGCCTGGGCCTCGATCGGGTCGCCGAGGGTGGTGCCGGTCCCGTGCGCCTCCACCGCGTCCACCTGGTCCGCCGTCAGGCCGGCGCTCGCCAGCGCCGCGCGGATCACCCGCTGCTGCGAGGGGCCGTTCGGCGCCGTCAGACCGTTGCTGGCGCCGTCCTGGTTGACGGCGGTGCCGCGCACGATCGCCAGCACCGGGTGCCCGTTGCGCCGCGCGTCCGACAGGCACTCAACCAGCAGCATGCCCACGCCCTCGGCCCAGCTGGTGCCGTCCGCGTCGGCCGAGAACGACTTGCAGCGCCCGTTGGCGGCCAGACCGCCCTGCCGGGCGAAGTCGACGAAGGTGTCGGGGGTGGCCATCACGGTGACGCCGCCGGCCAGCGCCAGCGTGCACTCGCCGCTGCGCAGCGCCTGGCTCGCCAGATGCAGGGCCACCAGCGAGGAGGAGCAGGCGGTGTCGACGGTGACCGCCGGACCCTCCAGGCCGAAGGTGTAGGAGATCCGGCCCGAGGCGACGCTGCCGGAGCCGCCGGTGCCCAGGTAGCCCGCCACCTCCTCGGGGACGGCGGGCAGCCGGGAGACGTAGTCGTGGTACATGACGCCCGCGAAGACGCCGGTGCGGCTGCCCTTGACCGAGGCCGGGTCGATGCCCGCCCGCTCGAACGCCTCCCAGGACGCTTCGAGCAGCAGCCGCTGCTGCGGGTCCATGGCCAGCGCCTCGCGCGGGTTGATGCCGAAGAAGCCGGGGTCGAAGGCGCTCGCGTCGTGCAGGAAGCCGCCCGCCAGCGCGGCGTCCGCCTGCTCGGTGTCGGCGCTGCGCAGCGCATCCACCACCCAGCCGCGGTCGGCGGGGAAGCCGGAGATGCCGTCCCGGCCGCTGGTGACCAGCTGCCACAGCTCCTCGGGCGTGGTCACCTCGCCCGGGTAGCGGCAGGCCATGCCGATGATCGCGATCGGGTCGTCCAGCGGTGCGACCGCCGCGGCGGCGGTCTCCGTCGGCAGGGTGCCCAGCAGTTCGGCGCCGAGCAGCTCGGCGAGGGCGGCCGGGTTCGGGTAGTCGAAGACCAGGGTCGCGGGCAGCCGCAGGCCGGTGGCCGTGTTCAGCCGGTTGCGCAGCTCGACGGCGGTCAGCGAGTCGAAGCCCAGCTCCTTGAAAGCGAGGTGCGGCTCGACGGCCTCGGCGCCGGTGTGCCCGAGGACGGCGGCCACCTGGCCGGTGACCAGGGTGAGCAGCGCCGTGGCCCGCTCGGCGGCCGGCAGCGCGGCCAGCTGCTCGCGCAGCGGGTCGCCGGACTGCGCGGCCTGCGCCGCGCGCCGGGCCGGCGTCCGGACCAGGCCGCGCAGCAGGGCGGGCAGGGCCGCGGAGGCGCCGTGCGCGCGCATCCCGGCCAGGTCCAGCCGGATCGGGACGTAGCTCGCGCCGCCCAGTGCGGTGGCGGTGTCGAGCAGCGCCAGGCCCTCCGCGGAGGAGAGCGCGGCGACCCCGGCCCGGTTGATGCGCTGGAGGTCGGCCTCCTCCAGGGTGCCGGTCATGCCACTGCGTTCGGCCCACAGTCCCCAGGCCAGCGCGGTGGCGGGCAGGCCGGCGGCCTGCCGGTGGTGCGCGAGGGCGTCCAGGAAGGCGTTCGCGGCGGCGTAGTTGGCCTGGCCGGGACCGCCGAGGGTGGCGGCGGCGGCCGAGAAGAGCACGAAGGAGGTGAGCTTCTGATCCTTCGTCAGTTCGTGCAGGTGCCAGGCCGCGTCGACCTTGGGCCGCAGCACGGTGGCCAGCCGCTCGGGGGTGAGCGAGGAGATCACACCGTCGTCGAGCACACCGGCGGTGTGCACCACGGCGGTCAACGGGCGCTCCAGCGAGGCGAGCAGCGCCGCCAGCGCCGCCCGGTCCGCCACGTCACAGGCCGCCAGCGACACCTCCGCGCCCGACTCCCGCAACTCGGCCGCCAGTTCGACCGCACCAGCGGCCCGCGCACCACGACGCGAGACCAGCAACAGCCGCCGCACACCTCGCACCGCCACCAGATGCCGCGCCACCAGCGCACCCAGCGTCCCCGTCGCACCCGTGACCAGCACCGTCCCACCCGACGCCAGGTCCGACGCCAGGTCCGGCTCCAGGGCAGGCTCGGCCGCGGCGACCGCGGTCACCCGGGCCAGCCGGGGCAGCTTGAGAGTGCCGGCGCGCAGCGCGAGCTGCGGCTCGTCGGCGACCAGGGCGGCGGCCAGCGCGGCGGGCAGCGCCCGCAGCGAGTCCGCGTCGGCGTCGAGGTCCAGCAGCACCAGGCGGTGCGGGTGCTCGGACTGGGCCGAGCGGACCAGGCCCCAGACGGTGGCGGCGGCCAGGTCGGCGACCGGCTCGCCGGGGACGACGCGCTGCGCGCCACGGGTGACCAGCACCAGGCGGGCATCGGCGAACCGGTCCTCGGCCAGCCACTGCTGGACCAGCGCGAGCACCCGGGAGGCGGTGGCGTGCGCCGCGGCCGGTGGCTCACCGGACTCGCCCCGCACGGCCGCGAGGACGAGGGCGGGCAGGGCCGCCCCCGCGTCGAGGGCTTCGGCCAGCGCGGCCGGGTCGGTGTACCGGGGCAGGTCGAGGTCCGGGTCCAGCGCCTCGGCGCCGAGCAGCGCCCACCCGGTGGTGTCGGCGGTGCCGGGGGCGGCGTCCTGCCACTCCACGGTGAACAGCGACTCGTGGTGGACCCGGCGGGCGGCCTGCACCTGGGCCGCGGAGACCGGGCGCAGCAGCAGCGACTCGATCCGGGCCACCGGGGCGCCGGTGCCGTCGGCGACGGTGACCGCGACGCTGTCCGTACCGGCCGGGGCGAGCCGCACCCGCAGCGTGTCGGCGCCCGAGGCGTGCAGGGTGACCCCGCTCCAGGCGAACGGCAGCCGCCCGGACTCGCTGGGGCTCAGCAGGGTGCCCATGCCGACGCCGTGCAGGGCGGCGTCGAGCAGCGCGGGGTGCAGGCCGAAGCGGTGGGCCTCGACCCTGGCCTGCTCGGGCAGCCGCACCTCGGCGTAGATCTCCTCGCCCACCTGCCAGGCGGCGCGCAGGCCCTGGAAGACCGGGCCGTAGGCGAAGCCGGCCTCGGCCAGGTAGTCGTAGAGTCCCCCGGTCTCGACCGGGACGGCACCGGCCGGCGGCCAGCTGCCCCGGCCGAGCGGCTCGCCCTGCTGGTCGGTGCCGGCCGGCGCGAGGGTGCCGGTGGCGTGCCGGGTCCAGGTGTGCTCGGCGGTCGGCGCCGCGCCGCCGGCGGCCTCCTGCGGCTCGGGGCGCGAGTGCAGGGTGAAGCCGCGGGCGCCGGAGGCGTCCGCCTCCCCCACCGCGAGCTGGAGCTGGACGGCGCCGTGCTCGGGCAGCACGAGCGGGGCCTGCAGGGTGAGTTCGGCGAGCCGGTGGCAGCCCACCTGGTCCCCGGCGCGGATCGCCAGTTCGACGAAGGCGGTGCCGGGCAGCAGCACGGTGCCCAGCACCGCGTGATCGGCCAGCCAGGGGTGGGTCCGCAGCGAGAGCAGCCCGGTGAAGAGCACCCCGTCGGCGTCGGCGAGTGCGACGGCGGCGCCGAGCAGCGGGTGGTCGGCCGCGCCCAGGCCGGCCGAGGCGACGTCGCCGACCCAGCCGGCCGGGGGCTCGGGCCAGTGGCGGCGGCGCTGGAAGGCGTAGGTGGGCAGGTCGACCCGGGCACCGCCCCAGGCCGCGCCGACGGCCCGCCAGTCGGGTGTGGCGCCGTGCACGTGGGCCCGGGCCAGCGCGGTCAGCAGTGCCCGCGCCTCGGGGCGGCCCGCACGCAGCGTGGGGATCAGGGCGGCCGTGCTCTCCTCGCCCAGGCAGTGCTGGGCCATCGCGGTGAGCACGCCGTCGGGCCCGAGTTCCAGGTAGCGGGTGACGCCGCGCGCCGCCAGCGTCCCGATCGCGTCGGCGAACCGGACGGCCTCGCGCACATGCCGCACCCAGTACTCGACCGTGGACGGGTCGGCGTCCTGGTCGAGCGTGGAGACGAACGGGATCCGCGGCTCACGGAAGGTCAACCGCTCCGCCACCGCACGGAACTCCGCCAGCACCGGCTCCATCAACGGCGAGTGGAACGCATGGCTGACAGCCAACCGCTTCGACTTGCCACCCAGGTGAGCCACCACCTCCAACACCGCGTCCTCGGCACCCGAAAGCACCACCGAGGCAGGCCCGTTGACCGCCGCGACACCCACCTCCGAGCGCCCGGCCAGCAGCGCCAGCACCTCCGCCTCACCCGCCCGCACCGCCACCATCGCCCCACCCGCGGGCAACGCCTGCATCAACCGACCACGCGCGGCCACCAGTTCCGCCGCATCCCCCAGCGACAGCACCCCCGCCACATGCGCCGCCGCCAGCTCACCGATCGAATGCCCCGCCAGAAAGTCCGGCCGCACACCCCACGATTCGACCAACCGGAACAGCGCCACCTCCAGCGCGAAAAGCGCCGGCTGCGTGTACGCCGTCTCGTCCAGCAGCGCATCCGCCTCGGCCAGCGGCGTCGCCAAGTGCCGGTCCAGCTCCGCACGGACCGCGTCGTACGCCTCGGCGAACACCGGGAACGCCTCGTACAGTTCGGCCCCCATCCCGGCACGCTGACTGCCCTGCCCGGTGAAGAGGAACGCCGTGCGGCCCTCGGCGGCCACACCCTGCAGCAGGTGCGGCGCGCTCCCGCCGGCGGCGAGGGCCTCCAGGCCGGCCAGCAACTCGGCGCGGTCGCCGGCCAGCACGGCCGCACGGTGCTCCAGGGCGGCGCGGGTGGTGGCCAGTGAGTGGGCGAGGTCGGCCGGGGCCAGGTCGGGGACGGCGTCCAGGTGGGCCCGCAGCCCGGCGGCCTGGGCCCGCAGCGCCTCGGCGCTGCGGGCCGAGACCAGGTAGGGCAGCAGCGCGGGAGCCGCCGCCCCCGGGGCCTCGTCGGCGGGCCGCGCGGACGGGGGCCCGGACTCGGGCTGCTCGGGCTCGGGCTGCTCCGGCTCGGGCGCCTGCTCGATGATGGCGTGGGCGTTGGTGCCGCTGACGCCGAACGAGGAGACGCCCGCACGGCGCGGCTCGCCGGTCGGCGGCCACGGCCGGGCCTCCTGGAGCAGCGCGACGCCGCCCGAGGACCAGTCGACGTGCGGTGAGGGCTCGTCCACGTGCAGGGTCCTGGGCAGCACGCCGTGCTGCATCGCGAGCACCATCTTGATGACGCCCGCGACACCGGCGGCGGCCTGGGTGTGCCCGAGGTTCGACTTGACCGACCCCAGCCAGAGCGGCCGGTCCGCCGGGCGCTCCAGACCGTAGGTGGCCAGCAGCGCCTGCGCCTCGATCGGGTCGCCCAGCACGGTGCCGGTGCCGTGCGCCTCCACCGCGTCCACCTGGGCGGGCGTCAGCCCGGCCCCGGCCAGCGCCTGGCGGATCACCCGCTGCTGCGAGGGGCCGTTCGGCGCCGTCAGGCCGTTCGACGCGCCGTCCTGGTTGACGGCCGAGCCGCGGATCACCGCGAGCACCGGGTGGCCGTTGCGCCGCGCGTCGGAGAGCCGCTCCAGCAGCAGCATGCCGACGCCCTCGCCCCAGCCGGTGCCGTCGGCCGCCGCCGCGAACGACTTGCAGCGCCCGTCGGCCGCCAGACCCCGCTGCCGGCTGAACTGGACGAAGGCCCGGGGGCTGGACATCACCGTGACGCCGCCGGCCAGCGCCAGCGAGCACTCCTTCTGGCGCAGCGCCTGCACCGCGAGGTGCAGGGCGACCAGCGAGGAGGAGCAGGCGGTGTCGACGGTGACCGCCGGGCCCTCCAGGCCGAAGGTGTAGGAGATCCGGCCGGACAGCACGCTGGCCGCGTTGCCGGTGAGCGTGTAGCCCTCGACGCCCTCGGGGACCTGGTACAGCAGATCGCCGTAGTCCTGGCCGTTGGTGCCGGCGAAGACGCCGGTGCGGCTGCCCTTGAGGGTGGTCGGGTCGATGCCCGCGCGCTCCAGCAGCTGCCAGGACGACTCCAGCAGCAGCCGCTGCTGCGGGTCCATGCCGAGCGTCTCGCGGGGGCTGATGCCGAAGAACGCGGCGTCGAACTCCGGTGCGTCGTACAGGAATCCGCCGTGCCGTGTGTAGCTGGTGCCCTGCTGGTCGGGGTCCTCGTCGAAGAGCGCGGACGCGTCCCAGCCGCGGTCGGTGGGGAACTCCCCGATCGCGTCCCGGCCCTCGGCCACCAACTGCCAGAGATCCTCGGGCGAGTTCACCCCGCCCGCGAACCGGCAGCTCATCGAGACCAGGGCGATCGGCTCGGAGTCGCCCGACTCCGCGTCGCGCAGCCGCTGGCGGGTCTGGTGCAGATCCGCCGTCACGCGCTTCAGATAGTCGAGGAGCTTTTCCTGATCCACTGCTGGAACCTCACCCAATTCGATCACTGCTGCAGGTAGTTGTGGGCCGGTGCGGGCCGGTCCGGTCAGGCGATGCCCAACTCGTTGTCGATGAAGGCGAACAGCTCGTCGGCCGAGGCCGCCTGGAGCTTCTCGGTCACCTGCTCCCCGGCGGCCCGCTCGCCCGGCTCGCCGCTCCAGCGGGTCAGCAGGGCCGACAGGCGGGCGGCGACGTCCGCGCGGGTGGACTCGTCGGCGGCGACCACGGCCAGCGCGGCCTCCAGCCGGTCGAGGTCGGTGAGCGAGGCCCCGGCCCGTCCGTCACCGGCCGACAGCAGGTCCGCCTGCAGCCGGGCGGCCAGCGCGGCCGGGGTCGGGAAGTCGAACACCAGCGTGGCCGGCAGTCGCAGCCCGGTGGCGGCGCCGAGCCGGTTGCGCAGCTCCAGGGCGGTCAGCGAGTCCAGGCCGAGCTCCTTGAACGCCCGGCCGCCGAGCACCTCGTCCACCGTCGGGTGGCCGAGCGCCGCCGCCGCGTGCGCCCGCACCAGGTCGAGGACGGTCTGCTCGCGTTCCAGCTCCGCCATCCCCGCAAGGCGCCGGCGCAGCTCGGTGGCGTCGGTGGGCGCCGTCTCCCCGGTGGTCCCGCCGGCCGTGACCGGGCGCCGGGCGCCGGGCAGTTCGTCCAGCAGGGCGCAGGCGCGCACGGCCGTGAAGCCGGGCACGAACCGCTCCCAGACGATGTCGGCGACCGTGATCACGGTCTCGTCCAGGTCCAGCGCCTGCTGCAGGGCGGCGATCGCCGCCCCCGGCGCCATGCCGGGCAGCCCGGCGCGGTCCAGGCGGTCGCCGATCAGGCCGTCGGCGGCCATGCCCGACTCGCCCCAGCGGCCCCAGGCCACCGAGGTGGCGGGCAGGCCCGCGGCCCGGCGGTGCTCGGCGAAGGCGTCCAGATAGGCGTTGGCGGCGGCGTAGTTGGCCTGCCCGGGGTCGCCCAGGGTGCCGGCGATGCCGGAGAACAGCACGAAGGCCGTCAGCTCCGAGGCCCGGGTCAGCTCGTGCAGGTGGCGCACGGCGTCCACCTTCGGGCGCAGCACACCGGCGACCCGGTCCGGGGTCAGCGCATCGAGCACCCCGTCGTCCAGCACGCCCGCGGTGTGGAAGATCGCGGTGAGCGGCTGCTCGGCCGGTACGGCGGCCAGGAGTCCGGCCAGTGCGGCCCGCTCCGAGATGTCGCAGGAGGCGATGGTGACCCGGGCGCCCAGCGCGGTCAGTTCGGCCTGCAGCTCGGCGGCGCCCTCGGCCTCCGGGCCGCGGCGGCTGGTCAGCAGCAGGTGCTCGGCACCGCCCCGGGCCAGCCAGCGGGCCACCTGCGCGCCGAGCGCGCCGGTACCGCCGGTCACCAGCACGGTGCCGCCACCGGGGCGCCAGCCCTCGGCCGGCGCCGGGCCCGCGGGGGCCGGCAGCAGGCGGCGGCCGAAGACCCCGGAGGCCCGCACGGCCAGCTGGTCCTCACCGCCCGCCCCGGCCAGCACCCCGGCCAGCCGGTCCAGCACCCGCTCGTTCAGCGTGTCCGGGAGGTCGAGCAGACCGCCCCAGCGCTGCGGCTGCTCCAGGGCGGCGACCCGGCCCAGGCCCCAGACCAGCGACTGGTCCGGGCCCGCCGCGCGTTCGCCGCGGTCGACCGCCACGGCGCCGCGGGTCGCGCACCACAGCGGCGCCTCGAACCCGGCGTCGCCGAGCGCCTGCACCAGCGCGACGGTCCCGGCCAGGCCGAGCGGCAGCGCCGGGTGCTCGTGGTGCGCCCGCTCGTCCAGCGCCAGCAGCGAGAGCACGCCGGTCAGCTCGACCACGTCGCCCAGCTCCTTGCGCAGCCGCTCGACGACCGCCTCCCGTTCCAGGTCGACCCGGTCCAGGCCGAACAGCCGCACCTCGGCTCCGTGCCGGGCCAGCGCACGGGCGGTGTCGGCCACCCACGCCTGGTCCACCAGCCCTTCGGGGACGATGACCGCCCAGGTGCCCGGCAGGACCGGCGCGGTGGGCAGCGCGGTCAGCGGGCGCCAGCCGACCCGGTAGCGCCAGCCGTCGATCACCGACTGCTCGCGGCGCTGCCGCCGCCACGAGGAGAGCGCCGGCAGCACCGCGCTCAGCGGGGCGTCCCCGCCCAGGTCGAGCGAGTCGGCCAGCGCGGCCAGGTCCTCGTTCTCCACGACCTCCCAGAAGGCCGTCTCCACCGGGTCGTTGCCCGCCTGCGCGGCCGGCTCCTCGAACCTGACCGGCTCGGGCCAGTAGCGGCGGCGCTGGAAGGCGTAGCCGGGCAGGTCGGTGCGCTCGGCACCGGTGCCCGCGAAGACCGCGGCCGTCCAGTCCACCGCGATCCCGCGCACCCACGCCTCGGCCAGCGAGGCCAGCACCCGGCGGGCACCGCCCTCGCCCCGGCGCAGCGTGCCGAAGGCCACCGCGTCACGCTCGGCCGCCTCGATGCTCTCCTGCACCGCCATCACCAGCACCGGATGCGGGCTGACCTCGATGAACGTCCCGCAGCCGGTGGCCAGCAGCGACCCGACCGCCTCCTGCAGCCGCACGGTCCCGCGCAGGTTGGTGTACCAGTACGCGGCGTCCATGCTTGCGCCGTCGATCAGCTCGCCGGTCACCGTGGACAGCAGCGGCACCCGGCCCGCCCGCGGCTCGATCCCCGCCAGCGCGGCCAGCAGCTCCGCGCGGATCCCCTCGACCTGCGCCGAGTGCGAGGCATAGTCCACCGGAACCCGACGCGCCCGCACACCGTCCGCCTCGCACGAAGCCAGCAACTCGTCCAACGCGGCAGGCTCACCCGACACCACCACCGAGGACGGCCCGTTCACCGCCGCCACCGAGATCCGCTGCTCACCCCAGCCCGCCAACCGCTCACGCACCTCGACCACCGGCAGCGCCAACGACACCATGCCACCACGCCCCGCCAACCCGGCGGCGATCGCCCTGCTGCGCAACGCCACCACCTTCGCGCCGTCCTCCAGCGACAGCGCACCCGCCACCACCGCCGCCGCGATCTCACCCTGCGAGTGACCGAGCACCACATCGGGCTGCACGCCCGCCGCCCGCCACACGGCCGCCAGCGAGACCATCACGGCCCACAGCACCGGCTGCACGATCTCGACCCGGTCCAGCCACGCCTCACCCGCACCGCCGAGCAGCACCTCGGTCAACGACCAGTCGGTGAACGGCGCGAGCGCCGCGGCACACTCCTCCATCGCCGCCCGGAAGACCGGCGACTCCTCCCACAGCCCCGCACCCATCGCGGCCCACTGCGACCCCTGCCCCGGAAAGACGAACGCCACCTTGCCGACGGCCCGCGCCACCCCTTCGACCACATCGGCAGCCACCCCACCGGCGGCCAACACCGCCAGCCCATGCTCCAGTTCGGCCAGGTCGCCGCCGAGCACCACGGCCCGGTGCTCCAACGCGGCGCGACCGGTGGCCAACGAGAGACCGGCATCCAACGCCCGCGGCGCAGGCTGCGCCGCCACGAAGGCCCGCAACCGCACCGCCTGACCACGCAACGCCTGCACACCACGCCCCGACACCACCCACGGCAGCACCGCCGCACCGATCGCCGCCGCGCCTTGCGGACCCACCGGCGCCCCGTCAACCGGCGCCCCGTCAACCGCCTCCACGACTGCGGGCGCCTGCTCGACGATCACGTGCGCATTGGTCCCGCTGAAGCCGAACGAGGAGACGCCCGCCCGGCGCGGCTGTCCGGTCTCGGGCCAGGGCCGCGCCTCGGTCAGCAGCTCCACCGCACCCGCCGACCAGTCGACCTGCGCGGTGGGTTCGTCCAGGTGGATGCTGGCCGGCAGCACCCCGTGCCGCATCGCCAGCACCATCTTGATCACACCGGCCAGCCCGGCCGCCGCCTGGGCGTGGCCGAGGTTGGACTTCACCGAGCCCAGCCAGAGCGGCCGGTCGGCGGGACGGCCCTGGCCGTAGGTGGCCAGCAGCGCCTGCGCCTCGATCGGGTCGCCGAGTCTGGTGCCCGTCCCGTGCGCCTCCACCGCGTCCACCTGGTCGGGCGTCAGGCCCGCGTCCGCCAGCGCCTGGCGGATCACCCGCTGCTGGGACGGCCCGTTCGGCGCCGTCAGACCGTTGCTGGCGCCGTCCTGGTTGATCGCCGAACCGCGCACCACGGCGAGCACCGGGTGCCCGTTGCGCCGCGCGTCCGAGAGCCGCTCCACCAGCAGCATGCCCACGCCCTCGGAGGGCGTGAAGCCGTCGGCCGCGGCCGAGAACGGCTTGCACCGGCCGTCCGAGGCCAGGCCCTGCTGCTTGCTGAACTCGACGAAGGTGCCCGGGGTGGACATCACGGTGACGCCACCGGCCAGCGCCAGTTCGCACTCGCCGCCGCGCAGCGCCCGCACGGCCAGGTGCAGGGCCACCAGCGAGGCCGAGCAGGCGGTGTCCACGGTCAGCGCCGGGCCTTCGAGGCCGAACAGGTAGGAGACGCGGCCCGAGACCACGCTGGCCGCGGTGCCGGTGGCGACATGGCCCTCGGCGGACTCGGCCGCACCCGTCAGCAGGCTCAGGTAGTCCGAGCCGTTGGTGCCGGCGAAGACACCCGTCCGGCTGCCGCGCAGCAGCGCGGGGTCGATCCCGGCCCGCTCGATCGCCTCCCAGCTGGTCTCCAGGAGCAGCCGCTGCTGGGGGTCCATCGCCAGCGCCTCACGCGGCGAGATGCCGAAGAAGCCGGCGTCGAAGTGGCTGGCGTCGTCCAGGAACCCGCCCTCGCGCAGGTAGGAGGTGCCGGTGTCGAGGTCCCAGCCCCGGTCGGTGGGGAACTCCGAGAGCGCGTCACCGCCGTCGACCAGCAGCTGCCACAGGTCCTCGGGCGAGGCGACACCGCCGGGGAAGCGGCAGCTCATGCCGACGATCGCGATCGGCTCGTCGTCCGCGGCCGAGCGGACCACGACCGGGGCCGCGGCCCGGCCCACCGTGCCGGAGAGCTCCTCGGCGAGGTGGCGGACCAGGGCCTGGGTGGTGGGGTGGTCGTAGATCAGGGTCGCGGGCAGCTTGACGCCGGCCGCCGCGCCGAGCCGGTTGCGCAGCTCGACGGCGGTCAGCGAGTCGAAGCCCAGCTCCTTGAACGCCCGGGTGGTGTCCACCGCCTCCGGGCCCGGGTAGCCGAGCGCGGCGGCGACGTGGGAGGTGACCAGGTCCAGCAGGATCCGGTCCCGCTCGGCGGCGGGCGCACCGGCGAGCCGGGCGGCCAGGCCGCCCTCGGCGTCCGCCCGCTCCTCGCCGCCGCTGCCGGTGCGCGCCAGCGCCCGCACGGCCTCGGGCAGGTCGAAGAGCAGCGGCCGGACCCGGCCCGAGGTGAAGGCGAGCGCGAAGCGCTGCCAGTCGATGTCGGTCACGGTCAGCACCCGGTCGCCCTGGTCCAGCGCCTGCTGGAGGGCGGCCACGGCCGCGTCGGGCGCCATCCGCAGGATCCCGTGGCGCTGCATCCGGTCGCCCAGGCCGCCCTCGGCCGCCATGCCGCCCTCGCCCCACGGCCCCCAGGCCACCGAGGTGGCGGGCAGGCCGTCGGCGCGGCGCTGCTCGGCCAGCGCGTCCAGGAACGCGTTGCCGGGCGCGTAGTTGCCCTGGCCCGGGGCGCCGAAGGTGGCGGCGAACGAGGAGAAGAGGACGAAGGCGGACAGCTGCAGCTCGCGGGTCAGCTCGTGCAGGTGCAGGGCGGAGTCGACCTTCACCCGGAGCACGCGCTCCAACTGGTCGGCGGTCAGCGCCTGGATCACCGCGTCGTCCAGGACGGCGGCGGTGTGCATCACGGCGGTCAGCGGCTGCTCGGCCGGGATCCCGGCCAGCAGCTCGGCCAGCGCCGCCCGGTCCGAGACGTCGCAGGAGGCGATGGTGACCCGGGCGCCCAGCGCGGTCAGTTCGGCGTGCAGCTCGGCGGCGCCCTCGGCCTCCGGGCCGCGGCGGCTGGTCAGCAGCAGGTGCTCCGCGCCGCCCCGGGCCAGCCAGCGGGCCACGTGCGCGCCGAGCGCGCCGGTGCCGCCGGTCACCAGCACGGTGCCGCCGCCGGGGCGCCAGCCCTCGGCCGGCGCCGGGCCGGCCGGCGCGTGCAGCAGCCGCCGGGCGAAGACCCCACCGGGTCGCAGGGCGAGCTGGTCCTCGCCGCCGGTGCCGGCCAGCGCGCCCACCAGCCGGTCCAGCGTGCGCTCGTCCGGCAGCTCGGGCAGGTCGAGCAGGCCGCCCCAGCGCGGCGCGTCCTCCAGCGCGGCGACCCGGCCCAGGCCCCAGACCAGCGCCTGCGCGGGGCAGTTCAGCCGCTCGTCGCGGTGCACCGCCACCGCGCCCCGGGTGACGCTCCACACCGGGGTCGGCAGCTCGGCGTCCGCCAGCGCCTGGAACAGCGCGACGGTGCCCGCCAGGCCGGCCGGCACGGACGGGTGGTCGGGGCGGCGGCTCTCGTCGAGTCCGAGCAGCGACAGCACCCCGGCGGGCGTGCCGCCCTCGGCCGGCTCCCGGCCCAGCAGCCCGGCCAGCGCCGCGCGCTCCAGGTCGGCCGGGCCCACCAGCAGGCTCGCGACCCGGGCGCCGCGCTCGGCGAGCGCCCGGGCGGCGCCCACCGCCCAGGGGTCGGCGGCCAGGTGCTCGGGCACCACGAGCAGCCAGGTCCCGGAGAGCACCGGGGTGGGCAGCGCGGTCAGCGGGCGCCAGCCGACCCGGTAGCGCCAGCCGTCGATCACCGACTGCTCGCGGCGCTGCCGCCGCCACGAGGAGAGCGCCGGCAGCACCGCGCTCAGCGGGGCGTCCCCGCCCAGGTCGAGCGAGTCGGCCAGCGCGGCCAGGTCCTCGTTCTCCACGACCTCCCAGAACTCCGCCTCCACCGGGTCGAGGGCGCCGTCCCGTTCCTCGGCGGCGGGTGCGGTCGCCGCGTCCAGCCAGTAGCGGCTGCGCTGGAAGGCGTAGGTGGGCAGGTCGGTGCGCTCGGCACCGGTGCCCGCGAAGACCGCGGCCGTCCAGTCCACCGCGATCCCGCGCACCCACGCCTCGGCCAGCGAGGCCAGCACCCGGCGGGCACCGCCCTCGCCCCGGCGCAGCGTGCCCACGGTCACCGCCGGGGCCTCGGCCTCCTCCACGCACTCCTGCAGCCCGGTCAGCAGCACCGGGTGCGGGCTCACCTCGACGAAGCCGGCGACGCCGTGGTCCCGCACCAGGGTGCGGGCGGCGTCCGCGAAGCGCACGGTCTCGCGCAGGTTGGTGTACCAGTACGCGGCGTCCATGCTTGCGCCGTCGATCAGTTCGCCGGTCACCGTGGACAGCAGCGGCACCCGGCCTACCCGCGGCTCGATCCCCGCCAGCGCGGCCAGCAGCTCCGCGCGGATCCCCTCGACCTGCGCCGAGTGCGAGGCATAGTCCACCGGAACCCGACGCGCCCGCACACCGTCCGCCTCGCACGAAGCCAGCAACTCGTCCAACGCGGCAGGCTCACCCGACACCACCACCGAGGAC
This sequence comes from Kitasatospora sp. NBC_01250, assembly GCF_036226465.1. Taxonomy (NCBI): domain Bacteria; kingdom Bacillati; phylum Actinomycetota; class Actinomycetes; order Kitasatosporales; family Streptomycetaceae; genus Kitasatospora; species Kitasatospora sp. NBC_01250. The sequence continues at coordinate 1,876,962 of NZ_CP108476.1, forward strand.
GGCCCGTTCACCGCCGCCACCGAGATCCGCTGCTCACCCCAGCCCGCCAACCGCTCACGCACCTCGACCACCGGCAGCGCCAACGACACCATGCCACCACGCCCCGCCAACCCGGCGGCGATCGCCCTGCTGCGCAACGCCACCACCTTCGCGCCGTCCTCCAGCGACAGCGCACCCGCCACCACCGCCGCCGCGATCTCACCCTGCGAGTGACCGAGCACCACATCGGGCTGCACGCCCGCCGCGCGCCACACGGCCGCCAGCGCGACCATCACGGCCCACAGCACCGGCTGCACCACGTCCACCCGGTCCAGCCACGCCTCACCCGCACCGCCGAGCAGCACCTCGGTCAACGACCAGTCGGTGAACGGCGCGAGCGCCGCGGCACACTCCTCCATCGCCGCCCGGAAGACCGGCGACTCCTCCCACAGCCCCGCACCCATCGCGGCCCACTGCGACCCCTGCCCCGGAAAGACGAACGCCACCTTGCCGACGGCCCGCGCCACCCCTTCGACCACATCGGCAGCCACCCCACCGGCGGCCAACACCGCCAGCCCGTGGTCCAGTTCGGCCAGGTCGCCGCCGAGCACCACGGCCCGGTGCTCCAACGCGGCGCGACCGGTGGCCAACGAGAGACCGGCATCCAACGCCCGCGGCGCAGGCTGCGCCGCCACGAAGGCCCGCAACCGCACCGCCTGACCACGCAACGCCGGCACACCACGCCCCGACACCACCCACGGCAGCACCGCCGCACCGATCGCCGCCGCGCCTTGCGGACCCACCGGCGCCCCGTCAACCGGCGCCCCGGCCGCAGGCGCCTGCTCGACGATCACGTGCGCGTTGGTCCCGCTGAAGCCGAACGAGGAGACGCCCGCCCGGCGCGGCTGTCCGGTCTCGGGCCAGGGCCGCGCCTCGGTCAGCAGCTCCACCGCACCCGCCGACCAGTCCACGTGCGGGGACGGCTCGGTGACGTGCAGCGTGCGCGGCAGTACGCCGTGGTGCATCGCCAGCACCATCTTGATCACACCGCCGACCCCGGCCGCGGCCTGGGTGTGCCCGATGTTCGACTTCAACGAGCCCAGCCAGAGCGGCCGGTCCGCCGGGCGCTCCTGGCCGTAGGTGGCCAGCAGCGCCTGCGCCTCGATCGGGTCACCCAAGGTGGTGCCGGTGCCGTGCGCCTCCACCACGTCCACCTCGCCCGGCGTCAGCGCGGCACTGGCCAGCGCCTGGCGGATCACCCGCTGCTGCGAGGGGCCGTTCGGCGCCGTCAGACCGTTGCTGGCACCGTCCTGGTTGATCGCCGAGCCGCGCACCACGGCGAGCACCGGGTGCCCGTTGCGCCGCGCGTCCGAGAGCCGCTCCACCAGCAGCATGCCCACGCCCTCGCCCCAGCCGGTGCCGTCCGCATCGGCGGAGAACGCCTTGCAGCGACCGTCGGTGGACAGGCCGCGCTGGCGGCTGAACTCCACGAAGGTGCCGGGGGTGGCCATCACGGTCACGCCGCCGGCCAGCGCCAGCGTGCACTCGCCCGAGCGCAGCGCCTGCACCGCCAGGTGCAGGGCGACCAGCGAGGAGGAGCACGCGGTGTCGACGGTGACGGCCGGGCCTTCGAGGCCGAGGGTGTAGGAGATCCGGCCCGAGGCGACGCTGCCGAAGCTGCCGGTGCCCAGGTGGCCCTCGACGCCCTCCGGCACCGCGCCGAGCCGGCTGGCGTACTCGTGGTACATCAGGCCGGCGAAGATGCCCGTCCGGCTGCCCTTGAGCGCGGTCGGGTCGATGCCCGCCCGCTCGAAGGCCTCCCAGGACGCTTCGAGCAGCAGCCGCTGCTGCGGGTCCATGGCCAGCGCCTCGCGCGGCGATATCCCGAAGAACGCCGGGTCGAACTCGCAGGCGTCGTGCAGGAATCCGCCCTGGCTGACGTAGCTGGTGCCCTGCTGGTCCGGGTCGTCGCCGATCAGCGCATCGACCTGCCAGCCGCGGTCGGTGGGGAAGCCGCCGATGGCGTCACCGCCCTGCGCCACCAGCCGCCACAGCTCCTCCGGCGTGCTCACCCCGCCCGGGTAGCGGCAGGCCATGCCGACGATCGCGATCGGCTCCTGGTCACGCTCCTCCAGCTCCCGCAGGCGCCGGCGGGCGTTGCGCAGATCAGTGGTGGCGCGCTTGAGGTAGTCGCGCAGCTTGTCCTCGTTCACCGTGTCCGTCCGTTCCTTGCGGAAAAGGGGTCGCGCCTGCGTACTGGGGGCCGGTCGCCCGGTCAGGAGGTTTCGAGCTCGTCGTCGAGCAGGTCGAACAGCTCGTCGTCGGTGGCCGATTCGATGTCGGTGCCGCTCTCGGCCGGGACCGGGTCATCGGCCCCGAGGTAGCTGCGCCACTGGGTGAGCAGCGCCTGCAGGCGCAGGGTGACCCGCGTCCCGGTCTCGTCGTCGGTGGGGGTGGTCGCCAACGCCTCGGCCAGGCGGTCGAGTTCGGCGAAGACGCCCGGCCCGGCCGCCTGCTCGTCGAGCGGCAGCGCGGCGCGCAGCGCACCGGCCAGCTCGGCCGGGCTCGGGTGGTCGAAGGCCATGGTGGCCGGCAGCCGCAGGCCGGTGGCCGCACCCAGGCGGTTGCGCAGCTCGACGGCGGTCAGCGAGTCGAAGCCCAACTCCCGGAACCCGGCGCCTGGCTGGACGGCGACGGCGGTGGCGTAGCCGAGCACCGCCGCGACCTGAGCGCGCACCAGCTCCAGCAGGATGCGCTCCTGCTCACCGGCGTCCAGCCCGGTCAGTCGGCGCACCAGCGCCTGCCCCGGGTCGGCATCGGCAGCGCCGGCCGCGCGCCGGGCCGGCCGGCGGATCAGACCCCGCAGCAGCGCGGGCACCTCGCCCGACTCCGCCACCCGGGCACGCAGCGCGGGCAGATCCAGCCGGGCCGGCAGCAGCACCGGATCCGGCAGGCCGAGGGCCAGGTCGAGCAGCGCCAGGCCCTCGGCGACCGACAGGGCCGCCACGCCGCGCGCCATCCGGCGGGCGTCGGCCTCGGCCAGCTCGCCCGCCATGCCGCCGCCGTCCTCGGCCCACAGGCCCCAGGCCAGCGAGGTGGCCGGCAGGCCGGCGGCGCGCCGGTGCCTCGCGAGCGCGTCCAGGAAGGCGTTCGCGGCAGCGTAGTTGGCCTGGCCGGGGTTGCCGAAGACGCCGGCCGCGGAGGAGTAGAGGACGAAGGCGGTCAGGCCGTGGTCCTTGGTCAGCTCGTGCAGGTGCCAGGCGGCGTCGACCTTGGGCCGCAGCACGGCGGCGAGCCGTTCGGGGGTGAGCGAGGAGACCACGCCGTCGTCCAGCACGCCGGCGGTGTGCACCACCGCCGACACCGGGTGCTCGGCCAGCAGGGCGGCCAGCGCCTCACGGTCCGCGACGTCGCAGGCCGCGAACCGCGGCGAGGCACCCAGCTGCGCCAGCTCAGCGGCCAACTCGGCCGCGCCCTCGGCGGTTTCACCACGGCGCGAGACCAGCAGCAGCTGCCGCACCCCGTGCCGCGCCACCAGGTGGCGGGCCACCACGCGGCCGAGCGAACCGGTCGCGCCGGTGACCAGGACGGTGCCGGCGGGGTCGTAGGCCGGCGCCGCCACGGGCTCGTCGGTGCCGACGGGGGCCAGCCGGGGAGCGAGCGCGAGGCCTGCGCGCAGCGCGAGCTGGGGCTCGTCCGTCCCGACGGCGGCGGCGAGCGCGGCCGGCGAGGCGGGGTCCTCGTCCGTGTCGATCAGGACGATCCGGCCCGGGTGCTCCGCCTGCGCCGAGCGCAGCAGACCCCGCACCGCGGCCGAGGGCAGGTCCCAGACGCTCTCGCCGGGAGTGCGGGCCACCGCGCCGCGGGTCACCACGACCAGCCGGGAGCCGGCGAACGCCTCGTCCGCCAGCCACTGCTGGACGGTCCCCAGTACCTGCTGGACGGTCCGGTGGGTGGCCGCGACGACCTCCCCGACGCTCTGCGGCACCGGCAGCACGACCGTGTCCGGCAGGGTCTCGCCCAGCTCCGCCAGGTCGTCGAAGCACGCGGCGCCCGGCAGTCCGAGGCTGTCCGCGCCGAGCACCGCGACCGCGCCGAGCGCGCCCGTGGGCGGCAGTTCGACGCTCACCCACTCCTCGCGGAAGAGCGCCTCGTGGCGGCCGCCGCCGCCCGCCAGCTGCTCGGGCGAGAAGGCCCGCAGCACGAGCGAGTCGATCGACGCCACCGGCGCACCCGACCCGTCCGCCACCGCCAGCGACACCGCGTCCGGACCCGCCGCCGACAGCCGCACCCGCACCTCGGCCGCACCGGCGGCAAAGAGCGAGACACCCGACCAGGCGAACGGCAACCGCCCCTGGCCGGTGTCCTCCAGCAGCCCGCCCAGCCCGATCGCGTGCAAGGTCGCGTCCAGCAGCGCCGGATGCAGACCGAACAGGCCCGCCTCCTCGACGACCTCCGCCGGCAGCGCCACCTCGGCGAACAGCTCCTCGCCGCGCCGCCAGGCCGCCCGCAACCCCCGGAACGCCGGACCGTACCCGAAGCCCGCCGCCTCGAAGCCCGGATAGACCGCGTCGACCGCGACCTCCTCGACACCCGCCGGCGGCCACTGCGCCAACTCGAACGACGCCACCCGCTCACCCACCGCCAGCACACCCGTCGCATGGCGGGTCCACGGCTGGTCGGCGTCGGCGGCGTCCGCGCGGGCGAAGACCGCCAGCGGGCGCCGACCGGCGGCATCGGGCGAACCGACCGTCAGCTGCAGCTGCACCGCGCCGTTGGCCGGCAGCACCAGCGGCGCCGCCAGCGTCAGCTCCTCCAGCACGCTGCAGCCGACCTGGTCGCCGGCCCGGATCGCCAGCTCCACGAAGGCGGTGCCCGGCAGCAGCACCGTGCCGGCCACCGCGTGGTCGGCCAGCCACGGGTGGCTGCCCACCGCGAGCCGCCCGGTGAAAACGTGGCCGTCACCGTCCGCAAGCGCCAACGAGGCACCCAGCAGCGGGTGTTCCGCCGCGCCGAGACCGGCCGAGGCGAGGTCGCCGACCCAGCCGGACTGCGCCCGGGGCCAGTAGCGCTCGCGCTGGAAGGCATAGGTGGGCAGCTCGACGGGCCGTGCCCCGAGCTCCGCCCCGGTCCCGGCGAAATACGCCGGCCAGTCGACCCGGACACCGCGCGCGTACAGGCTGCCCAGCGCCATGGCGACCGCCTCGGCCTCCGGGCGGTCGTGACGCAGCAGCGACACCGTCCGCGCCACGCTCTCCTCGGCCAGGCACTCCTGCGCCATCGCGGTCAGCGTGCCGTCCGGACCCAACTCCAGGAAGGTGCTCACCCCTTCGGCCTCCAGGGCCCGGATCGCCTCGGCGAAGCGCACCGCCTCGCGGACATGGCGCACCCAGTACTCGACGGAGGTCGGCTCCGCGGACCGGTCGAGCGTGGAGACGATCGGGATCCGCGGCTCGTGGAAGGTCAACTCGCCGACGACTGCGCGGAACTCCGCCAGCATCGGCTCCATCAGCGGCGAGTGGAAGGCGTGGCTGACGGTCAGCCGCCTGGTCTTGCACCCGTCGGCGGTCAGCTGCTCGGCCACCTCCAGCACCGCCTGCTCGGCACCCGAGACCACCACCGACGAAGGCCCGTTGACGGCGGCGATGCCCACCTCCGGGCGGCCCGCCAGCAGTGGCAGCACCTGCTCCTCGGCCGCCCGCACCGCCACCATGGCGCCACCGGCGGGCAGGTGCTGCATCAGCCGGCCGCGGGCGGCCACCAGCCTGGCGGCGTCGGCAAGTGAGAGAACCCCCGCGACGTGCGCGGCGGCCAGTTCGCCGATCGAGTGCCCGGCCAGGAAGTCCGGCCGCAGGCCCCAGGATTCGACCAGGCGGAAGAGTGCCACCTCGATCGCGAAGAGTGCGGGCTGGGTGTAGGCGGTCGCGTCGAGCAGCTCGTCGGCCTCCTTCAGCGGCACCGCCAGGTGCCGGTCCAGCTCGGCGGCGACGGCATCGTAGGCCTCGGCGAACACCGGGTAGGCAGCGTGGAGTTCGGCCCCCATCCCGGGGCGCTGGCTGCCCTGCCCGGTGAACAGGAAGGCCGTCCGGCCCACCGGGCCGACCACCTCACCCGCGGCGGCGCCGCTCGCCAGCTGCTCCAGCCCGTGCAGCAGCGCGGCGCGGTCGCGCCCGACCACGGCGGCACGGTGGTCGAACGCCGTGCGAGCCGTGGCCAGCGCGAAGCCCACCTCCGCGATCGCCTGCTCCGGGCGGGCCGCGAGGTGCTGGGCGAGCCGGGCCGCCTGGCCGCGCAGCGCCACCGGCGTCCGGCCCGACAGCACGAGCGGCACCAGCGGCCTCCGCCCGGCCGCGACGGACGGCGCGGACGGCGCAGCGGACTCGGTAACCTCGGCGGCCTCGGCGATCCCCGGGGCCTGCTCGATGACCAGGTGCGCGTTGGTGCCGCTGATCCCGAACGAGGAGACCGCCGCGCGCCGCGGCCGGCCCGTCCGCGGCCACGGCCGCGCCTCGGTGAGCAGCTCCACCGCGCCCGCCGACCAGTCCACGTGGCTGGACGGCTGGCCGACGTGCAGCGTCTTCGGCAGCACGCCGTGGCGCATCGCCATCACCATCTTGATCACGCCCGCGACACCGGCCGCCGCCTGGGTGTGGCCCAGGTTGGACTTGACCGAGCCGAGCCAGAGCGGCTGCTCCGCGCTGTGCTCGCGACCGTAGGTGGCGAGCAGCGCCTGCGCCTCGATCGGGTCACCCAGCGTGGTGCCGGTGCCGTGCGCCTCGACCGCGTCCACCTCGTCGGGCGTCAGGCCGGCGCTCGCCAGCGCCTGCCGGATCACCCGCTGCTGAGCAGGGCCGTTCGGCGCCGTCAGGCCGTTGGAGGCACCGTCCTGGTTGACCGCGCCACCGCGCACGATCGCCAGCACCGGGTGCCCGTTGCGCCGCGCGTCCGACAGTCGCTCGACGAGCAGCATGCCGGCGCCCTCGCCCCAGCCGGTGCCGTCCGCGTCGTCCGAGAACGCCCGGCACCGGCCGTCGGGCGACAGGCCGCGCTGGCGGCTGAAGCCCACGAAGGTCGCCGGGGTGGCCATCACCGTGACGCCACCGGCCAGCGCCATGGTGCACTCGCCGCTGCGCAGCGCCTGGATCGCCCAGTGCAGGGCGACCAACGAGGAGGAGCAGGCGGTGTCCACGGTGACCGCGGGGCCTTCGAGGCCGAAGGTGTAGGAGAGGCGGCCCGAGGCGATGCTGCCCGTGTCGCCGCCGCCCAGGTAGCCCTCGCCGCCGGTCGGATCGTCCCGCAGGAGCCCGGCGTAGTCGTGGTACATCACACCGACGAAGACCCCGGTCCGGCTGCCCCTGAGCGAGGCCGGCTCGATGCCCGCCCGCTCGAAGGCCTCCCAGGAGGTCTCCAGCAGCAGCCGCTGCTGCGGGTCGGTGGCCAGCGCCTCGCGCGGGCTGATGCCGAAGAACGTCGGGTCGAACGCGGCGGCGTCGTGCAGGAAGCCGCCCTGCCGGGTGTACGAGGTGCCGGGGTGCTCCGGGTCCGGGTGGTAGAGGCGCTCGATGTCCCAGCCGCGGTCCTCGGGGAAGCCGGAGATCGCATCCCGGCCGCCCGCGACCAGCTGCCACAGGTCCTCGGGCGAGGCCACCCCGCCCGGGAACCGGCAGGCCATGCCGACGATCGCGATCGGGTCGTCGTCGGCGGCCACCGCGGCTGCGACCGGCAGCCCGTCCTCGGGCAGGGCGCCCAGCAGCTCGGCGGCGAGCAGGCCCGCCAGCGCGGTCGGGGTCGGGTGGTCGAAGACCAGGGTGGCCGGCAGTCGCAGCCCGGTCGCCGCGGCGAGGCTGTTGCGCAGCTCCAGGGCGCTGAGCGAGTCGAAGCCCAGCTCGCGGAAGGCGCGGGTCGGGTCGACCGCCTCCGGCCCGCCGTGGCCCAGCACCGCGGCGGCGTGGCCACGGACCAGGTCGAGCAGCAGGGCGTCCTGCTCGGCCCGGGGCAGGCCGGCGAGTTGCGTGCCCAGTGCCGAGGCACCGGCTCCACCGCCCACACCGGCCGCCGCGCGGCGCGCGGGCACCCGGACCAGGCCGCGCAGCAGCGGCGGCAGCAGGCCGAGCCCGGCCTGGGCGCGCAGGCCCGCGAGATCGAGCCGGACCGGCACCAGAACCGGCGCGCCCGAGCGCACCGAGGCGTCCAGCAGCGCCAGGCCCTCGGCTGCGGAGAGCGGCAGCACACCGCCGCGCGCCATCCGCTCGACGTCCGCTGTGCCCAACTCCCCGGCCATGCCGCCGTCCTCGGCCCACAGACCCCAGGCCAACGAGAGGGCCGGCAGCCCGGCGGCGTGCCGGTGCTCGGCGAGCGCGTCCAGGAAAGCGTTGCCCGCCGCGTAGTTGCCCTGCCCGGCCGCACCGAACACCCCGGCAGCGGAGGAGAAGACGATGAACGCGGCAAGGTTCTGATGCTTCGTCAGCTCGTGCAGGTGCCAGGCCGCATCGACCTTGGGCCGCAGCACCGCAGCCAGCCGCTCCGGAGTCAGGGACGAGATCACCCCGTCGTCCAGCACACCCGCGGTGTGCACCACGGCGGTCAGCGGCTGCTCCAGCGAGGCGAGCAGCGACGCAAGGGCCTCCCGGTCCGCCACGTCACAGGCCGCGAACCGCACCGAGGCACCCAGCTCGGTCAGCCCGGCCGCCAACTCCACCGCACCCTCCGCCGCTTCACCGCGCCGCGACACCAGCAGCAGCCGACGCACCCCGTACTCGCTCACCAGATGCCGCGCGAAGAGACCACCCAGCGTCCCCGTCGCACCGGTCACCAGCACCGTGCCCTCCGGGTCCAGCACCAACGCCGACGCGCCGTCACCCGCCGCCGAAGCCCGCACCAGACGCGGCACATACGCCACCCCCGCACGCAGCGCCACCTGCGGCTCACCCACCTCCACGGCCGCCGCCAGCACGGACGACGAAGCATCGTCCACATCCACCAGCACGATCCGGCCCGGATTCTCCGACTGCGCCGACCGCAACAGACCCAGAACCGCCGCCGACGGCAGATCACGCACGTCCTCACCCGGCAACGCAGCCACCGCACCACGCGTCACCACCACCAGGCGCGAATCGGCGAACGCCTCCTCCGCCAACCACTCCTGCACCAGCCCCAGCGTGCGGCGCACGGCCTCGTGCGTGGCCCCAACAACGTCCCCGGTGTCCACCGGCAGCACCGGCAGCACGATCGTGTCCGGCACCGCCGCGACCAGCTCGCGCAACTTCGCGACACACCTGGCCCCCGCGAACCCGAGGCCGTCCTCACCCAGCACCGCCACCGCACCGAGCGACCCGGCCGACGGCAGCGCCACACCCGACCACTCCGTCCGGAACAACGCCTCGGACCGCCCACCACCAACCGCCAACTGCTCCGCCGAGAAAGGCCGCAGCACCAGCGAATCGACCGACGCCACCGGCGCACCCGTGCCATCGGCCACCACCAACGACACCGCACCCACACCCGCACCCGCACCCGTGCCCACCGCCGACAACCGCACCCGCAACTCCACCGCACCCGCAGCGAAGAGCGACACACCCGACCACGCGAACGGCAACCGCCCCTCACCCGTCTCCGCCACCACGCCACCCAGCAGCCCGATCGCATGCAACGACGCATCCAACAACGCCGGATGCAGACCGAACAGACCCGCCTCCTCAGCAGCCCCCTCCGGCAGCACCACCTCGGCGAACACCTCACCACCACGCCGCCAGGCCGCCCGCACCCCACGGAAGACCGGACCGTACTCCAACCCGGCCTGCCCGAGACCGTCGTACAGCCCCTCGACCGCCACCGCCTCCGCACCCGCCGGCGGCCACTGCGTCAGCTCGAACGACGCCGCCCGCTCGCCCACCGCGAGGACACCGGTCGCGTGCCGCGTCCAGGACTCGGCGGCGGTGTCGTGCTCCGGGCGGGAGTAGATCTGCAGCGACCGGCTTCCCGTGGCGTCCGGCTCGCCGACCGCGAGGCAGAGCTGCAGGCCGCCCGCCGCCGGAACGACCAGCGGCGCCTCCAGCGTCAGCTCCTCCAGCAGGCCGCACCCGGCCTGGTCGCCGGCCGCCACCGCGAGCTCCACGAACGCGGTGCCCGGCAGCAGCACGCTGCCCGCCACCGTGTGATCCGCGAGCCACGGCTGCGCCTCCAGCGACAGCCGTCCGAAGCAGAGCACCCCGTCCGCGCCGGGCAGTGCTACCACCGCGCCCAGCAGGGGGTGCTCCACCACTCCGAGGCCGGACATGGTGACGTCGCCCACCGGCAGTGAGCCACTGTCCAGCCAGTAGCGCTCGCGCTGGAAGGCGTAGGTGGGCAGGTCGATCCGCCGGGCACCGGTGCCCGCGAAGACGGCCGACCAGTCGAGTCCGACGCCGCGCACGAACAGCTGCGCCAGACCCGCGGTGAAGGTCTCCGCCTCCGCCCGGTCACGGCGCAGTACAGGAGCGAACAGCGCCTCGTCCTCGGCGCTCACGCAGGCCTGGCCGAGTGCGGAGAGCGTGCCGTCCGGCCCCAGCTCCAGGAAGCTGCGCACCCCCTCCGCCTCCAACACCGCGATCGCGTCGGCGAACCGCACCGCCTCACGGACATGCCGCACCCAGTACTCCGCCGAAGCCAGATCCGCCGACCGGTCCAACGTCGACACGATCGGGATCCGCGGCTCCCCGAAAGCCAACCCCGCCACCACCGCACGGAACTCCGCCAGCATCGGCTCCATCAACGGCGAATGGAACGCATGACTCACCGTCAGCCGCCTGGACCTGCCACCCAGCCGACCCGCAACCTCCAACACCCCCGCCTCGGCACCCGAAAGCACCACAGCAGCAGGCCCGTTGACCGCAGCAATCCCCACATCCGAACGCCCCACCAACAGCGGCAACACCTCCGCCTCACCCGCCCGCACCGCCACCATCGCACCACCCGCAGGCAACCCCTGCATCAACCGCCCACGCGCCACCACCAACCGCGCCGCATCCGCCAGCGACAACACCCCCGCCACATGCGCCGCCGCCACCTCACCAATCGAATGCCCCACCAAGAAGTCCGGCACCACACCCCACGACTCCACCAACCGGAACAGCGCCACCTCCAACGCGAACAACGCTGGCTGCGTATACGCCGTCTCATCCAGCAGCGCCCCCGCATCCCTCAGCGGCACCTCCAGATGCCGGTCCAACTCCCCGCACACCGCGTCGTACGCCACCGCGAACACCGGGAACGCAGCACACAACTCCGCCCCCATCCCCGCCCGCTGACTCCCCTGCCCCGCGAACAGGAACGCCGTCCGCCCCGCCGAACCCGCCACACCCAGCACCGCACACGCCGCGGCCGGCTCGCCGTCGGCCAGCGCTCCGACGGCCGCCAGCGCCTCCTCACGGTTCCGGACCAGCAGCGCGGCCCGCTGCTTGAGGGCCGTGCGGGAGGTGGCGAGCGAGAACCCGAGCTCTGCCGGGCCGAGTTCGGGCCGGTCGGCCAGGTGCTCCCGCAGCCGGGCCGCCTGGGCCCTCAGCGACACCTCGTCCCGCCCGGAGATTACCAGCGGCAGCGCCCGGTCGAGCGGCGGCACGACGTCGACCGCCTCCGCGGCAGCCTGCTCGAACACGCCCTGCTCGATCACCACGTGCGCATTGGTCCCGCTGACGCCGAACGAGGACACCGCCGCCCGGCGCGGCCGTCCGGTCTCGGGCCAGGGGCGCGCCTCGGTCAGCAGCTCCACCGCACCGGCGGACCAGTCCACGTGCGGCGTCGGCTCGTCCACGTGCAGCGTCTTCGGCAGCACGCCGTGCCGCATCGCCTGCACCATCTTGATGATGCCGCCCACCCCGGCCGCCGCCTGGGTGTGCCCGATGTTGGACTTCAACGAGCCGAGCAGCAGCGGGCGTTGCCGGTCCTGCCCGTAGGTGGCGAGCAGCGCCTGCGCCTCGATGGGGTCGCCCAGCCGGGTGCCCGTCCCGTGGGCCTCCACCGCGTCGACCTGATGGGCCGTCAGTCGGGCCGCGGCCAGCGCCTGTCGGATCACCCGCTGCTGCGCCGGGCCGTTGGGGGCGGTCAGACCGCTGCTGGCGCCGTCCTGGTTGACAGCGCTGCCGCGCACCACGGCGAGCACGGGGTGCCCGTTGCGCTGGGCGTCCGAGAGCCGTTCGACGAGCAGCATGCCGACGCCCTCGCCCCAGCCGGTGCCGTCGGCCGCGGCGGCGAAGGACTTGCAGCGGCCGTCCGATGCGAGCCCGCGCTGGCGGGCGAAGTCGATGAAGGCGTTGGGGGTGGACATCACGGCGACACCGCCGGCCAGGGCCATCGTGCACTCGCCGGCGCGCAGCGCCTGGACGGCCCAGTGCAGAGCGACCAGCGAGGAGGAGCAGGCGGTGTCGACGGTGACCGCCGGGCCCTCCAGGCCCAGCGCGTAGGCCACCCGCCCGGAGGCGACGCTGCCCGCGTTGCCGTTGCCCAGGTAGCCCGCGACACCCTCGGGAACCTCGAGGAGGCGGGCGGCGTAGTCGTGGTACATCACGCCCGCGAAGACGCCGGTGGCGCTGCCGCGCACCGAGTCCAGGTCGATGCCGGCCCGCTCGAAGGCCTCCCAGGAGACCTCGAGCAGCAGCCGCTGCTGCGGGTCCATGGCCAGCGCCTCGCGCGGCGAGATGTTGAAGAAGTCGGGGTCGAACCGGGTGGCGTCGTGCAGGAAGCCGCCCTCACGGGTGTAGTCCGGAGCCTCGGGGCCGGCCTCGGCGTCCGGCTCCCAGCCACGGTCGACGGGGAAGCCCGAGACGCCGTCGGTGCCGGTCGCGACGAGCCGCCACAGGTCCTCGGGCGAGCCGACGCCGCCGGGGTAGCGGCAGGCCATGCCGATGATCGCGATCGGCTCGGGCTCCTGCTCCTCCAGCTCGCGCAGCCGCCGGCGGGTCTCACGCAGGTCGGCGGTCGCCCGCTTGAGGTAGTCGAGGAGCTTCTCTTCGTTCTCCACGTTGTCCGTCACACCCCTGAACCGGCCGTGAGGGTCCGGCCGGTCGCCGGCCGGCATCCATGGACGCCGTCGCGCGGATCGGGCCTGACCGCCAATTGATCGACCACCAATTGATTCCTGATGAAAAGCGCGCGCCCGCAGTCTCCCCGCCGTCCGAAAAGGAATCCTGCGGCATTTCCGGCGTACTCGACGGAACATCATTGCTGCCCGGTCAGGCTAGCAGCGGCCGCTTGGGCGAACATCCCCTAACCGCCCCCTAGCCCCCCTGTTTCAGGGGGTGGCGGATGGCGGCGGACCGGCCCAACTCACCCCCATGCTATACATGGTGCACACAGTTCCGTGTCCCTTTCCACCGGCGCATGACGTCGAATCAGGATGCGCGTGAACTCCTCGCCGCGCAGCCCCCATGCCGCCGTTATCGCGTCCCGCCCGATTCGCAGGCATCAATGAATACAGCACGAGCGCCACAGGCCGCGGATTCTGCCGTCGTCGTGGACCATCTGGTCAAGAAATACCGTCACCGCGATCACCCGGCAGTCGACGATCTCAGTTTCAGCGTCCGGCCCGGCGAGGTGTTCGGCCTGCTGGGACCGAACGGCGCCGGGAAATCGACCACCGTCGGCATCATGACCACCCGGGTGGCCCCGACCTCGGGCAGCGTCACCATCCTCGGGGTCGACGTGGCGGCGGACCCCGCCACCGCGCACCGCAACTTCGCCGTCGTCCCGCAGCGCAACAACCTCGACCGCTCGCTGACCATCCGGCAGAACCTGGTCTTCCACGCCGGCTACCACGGCATGGGGCGCGCCGAGCGCAAGCGGCTGGCGGACAGCAGCCTGGAGTGGGTGGGCCTCACCGACCACGGCAGGGCCCGGGTGGACGAGCTGTCCGGCGGCCAGGCGCAGCGGGTGATGATCGCCCGCGCGCTGATGCACCGGCCGCGGGTGCTCTTCCTGGACGAGCCGGCCACCGGACTCGACCCGCAGTCCCGGCTCTTCGTCCACGAGCGGGTCGCCGAGCTGAGCGCGGCCGGCATCACCGTGGTGATCACCACGCACGACATGGAGGAGGCCGCCAAGCTCTGCGACCGGGTCGGCATCATCGACCACGGCAAGCTGCTGGCGCTCGACTCCCCACGGGCGCTGACCGGGTCGCTGCAGGGCACCGGCACCCTGACCGTCACCCTGCGGGACTCCCCCGCCGCGGACCCGAACGACGTGCTCCGGGCCCTGGAGAAGACCGCGGGGGTCGAGCGGGTCGAGCCGGTCGACCTGCCCGGCGCCGAGCGGGCCGACGCCCCCGAGCCGGGCGGGGCCGCGACGGGCCCCGGCCGGCTGCGGATCTACACTACCGGCCGCCCCACCGCGGCGCTGCCCGCCGTCGTCGGCGCCCTCACCGAGCTGAACCGCGAGCTCGACGACGTGTCCCTCGGCGAGCTGACCCTCGAGGACGTGTTCATCGAACTGACCGGAAGGGAACTGCGTTGAGCACCAGCACCCCCCTGATGCCCCTGCCGCACGCCGGAACCGACCCGGTGCGCGCCCGCAGGGGCCGCTCGGCAGCCTGGGCGTTCTGCTACATCCTGTGGCGGGACATCTTCGTCACCGGCCGCGAACTGGTGCCGTTCCTGGCGCAGGTGGTCGTCGAGCCGTTCTTCATCCTGTTCGTCTTCGGCAAGGTGCTGACCGGCATCGGCTACACCGGCGAGGGCTTCCAGGAGGTGCTGCTGCCCGGCGTGGTGGCGCTCAGCAGCTTCCTGGTGGCGCTGCAGAACACGGCCTTCCCGCTCATCGTGGACTTCTCGTTCACCAAGGAGATCGAGGACCGGCTGCTCTCGCCGATCCCGCTCGGCCTGGTGGCCGTGGAGAAGCTGCTGTTCGGGGCGATCCGCGGCCTGATCGGCGCGGGCGTGATGATCCCGCTCGGCTTCCTGCTGCTGGACCACGTGCACTGGCCGCTCTCCAGCGTGCTGCCGGTCGCCGGCATCCTCGTGCTCGGCTCGCTGGCCGGGGCGACGGTGGGGATGACCATCGGCACCGCGGTCGACTCGCGGCACATCAGCATCATCATCGCCGTGGTGCTGACCCCGCTGATGTTCACCGGCGCCACCCAGTTCCCGTGGTTCGGCCTGAGCGTGGTGCGGCCGTTCCAGGTGGTGTGCGCACTCAACCCGCTGACCTACGTCAGCGAGGGGCTGCGGTCCGTGCTGATCCCGCACAGCGCCCTGCACTCGATCCCGCTCGGGATCGACCTCGCCGCGCTGGTCGCCGCCTGCCTGCTGTACGGGCTGATCGGCATCCGCGGCTTCCGCAAGCGGGCGCTGGACTGACCCGAGGAGAGAAAGAGACCCATGAGCCAGACCGACCTCGCCGACGCTGCGGCACCCGCCGAGCAGCCGGCGCCCCCGGCCGCCGGGCGACCACCGGCCGGCCGGCAGCCGTTCGCCCGGCGGCCGGTGGCGATCATCGCCGGGGTCCTCACCGCGGCCCTGCTGATCACCAGCGACCGCTACGGCTACTACGGCGACGAGCTGTACTTCATCGTGGCCGGCCGCCACCTCGCCTGGGGCTACGCCGACCAGCCGCCGCTGCTGCCGCTGCTCGCGCACGCGCTCAACGCGCTGGCCCCCGGCAACCTGGTGGTGCTGCGGCTGCCCGCGACCCTGCTGAGCGGCCTGGGGGTGCTGCTCTGTGCGCAGCTCGCCCGGGAGTTGGGCGGGCAGCGGCGCGCCCAGGTGCTGAGCGCGGGCGCCTTCGCCGTGTCACCGATCGTCGTGGTCTTCGGCCACCTGACCATCACGCCGACCCTGGACGTCTTCTGCTGGACCCTGGTCAGCTGGCTGCTGGTGCGCTGGATCCGGGTGCGCGACGACCGGCTGCTGCTCTGGCTCGGCCTCGCGGCGGCGGTGGACCTGCAGAACAAGTACCTGGTCGGCGTCCTGCTGCTCGCCCTGGCCGGCTCGGTGGCCGCGGTCGGCCCGCGCGAGCTGCTGCGGCGGCCCGCGCTCTGGGCGGGCAGCCTGTTCGCGGTGCTGGTGACGCTGCCGAGCCTGCTCTGGCAGGCCCAGCACCACTGGCCGCAGGCGGACATGACCAGCGCGATCGCCGCCGAGGACGACCGCCTCTACGGCGGGCGGTTCGGCTTCCTGCCGCTGGCCCTGTCCATGGCGGGCTTCCCGTTGCTGCTGCTGATGTGCGCGGGCCTGTGGCGGCTGCTGCGGATGCCGGAGCTGCGCGCGTACCGCTTCCTCGGCTGGGCGGCGCTCGCCACCACCGCGTTCTTCCTGCTCAGCGACGGGCGTTCGTACTACCTGGCCGGGCTCTTCCCGGTGCTCTGGGCCGCGGGCGCGGTCTCGCTGCAGCACCGCCCGGCCGCGCGCGGCTGGGGCTGGGGCCACAGCACGGTCTCCTTCGTGATCTGCGCGGTGGTGGCCGTCGCCGAGCTGCCGCTGTACCCGTTCTCCTCGATCGCGAAGATGCCCTACGCCTTCAACTTCTCGACCGCGGAGACGATCGGCTGGCCGCAGCTGGCCGACACGGTCGCCGCGGCCTACCGCGCGCTGCCCGCCGACGAGCAGCAGCACGCGGTGGTCGTCACCGACACCTTCTGGGCCCAGGGCGCCCTGGAGCTCTACGGACCGGCCCGCGGGCTGCCGCAGGCCTACAGTCCGCAGCGCGGCGCCTGGTACTTCGGCGCGCCGCCGGACGACTCCGGCGCCGTGCTCTACGTCGGCGGCGACGAGGCGAAGCTGCGCGGCGAGTTCACCACCGTGCGCCGGGTCGCGACGGTCGACAACGGCCACGGGGTGAAGAACCTCGACCAGGGCAAGGCGGTCTGGCTCTGCCAGGGCCTGCACACGCCGTGGTCCCAGCTCTGGCCCGGCCTGCGCGAGTTCGCCTGACGGAGCGCCCCAGCGCCGACGGCTTCTGCCCCGGGAACCGGCAACGGTTCCCGGGGCAGAAGCCGTTCCCGCGTGCTGCGGGCCCTCGGGGGCGGGACGGACCGCCCGCCTCACCTGTGCCACCCTCGCCACCCGCGCCACCTGAGCAGCGGCGTCCCGGTGGACGGACGCCGGGGCCGGCCCGGGCCTCGCCCGCTATGACGATCGCCCCCTCGGACCGGGACGGTGCTCCGGTCCGAGGGGGCGATCGGGTCATCCCGGGATGGCTACCCGGTCAGTTCAGCCCCAACTCCTCGTCCAGCATGCTGAACAGCTCGTCCGCGGTGGCCGAGCCCAGGTCGGTCCCGGCCGGGGGCGCGCTGTCGGCGGCGGGCTCCTGGCCGGGCGCCGGCTGCTGCTGGGTCTCGGTCCACATCGACAGCAGGGTGCGCAGCCGGGTGGTGATGCCCCGGCGCTCCTCGTCGCCGGGGGTGAGGCCGGCCAGGATCGACTCCAGGCGGTCCAGCTCCGCACCGATCGGCAGGGCCGGGCCACCGGGCGCCTCCGCCCCGCGGGTCTGCTCGCGCAGGTAGCCGGCCAGCGCCACCGGGGTCGGGTGGTCGAAGATCAGCGTGACCGGCAGCCGCACCCCGGCCTGCGCGCCCAGCCGGTTGCGCAGGTCGACGGCGGTCAGCGAGTCGAAGCCCAACTCGACGAAGCCGCGCTCCGGTTCGATCGCCCCGGCGCTGCCGTAGCCCAGCACCGCGGCCACCTGGCCGCGCACCAGGTCCAGCAGCAGCCGGTCGCGCTCGGCGTCCGGCAGACCGCGCAGCCGCTCGGCCAGCGAGCGCTCCTCGGGCACCGCCGAGGCGGTGGCGGTGGCGGCCGGGCGCCGGGCCGGGATCCGCACCAGGCCGCGGAGCAGGTGCGGCACCGCGTCGGGGTCGCCCTGGCCGCGCAAGGCCGTGGTGTCCAGCCGCATCGGCACCAGCACCGGGTCGTCCAGCCCGAGGGCCAGCTCGAACAGCTCGATGCCCTCCTTGGGCGCCAGCGGCGCGAACCCGGCGCGGACCAGCCGTGCCGTGTCCGCCTCGTCCAGGCCGCCGGCCATGCCGCCCTCGGTCGCCCACAGGCCCCAGGCCAGTGCGCCGGCCGGCAGCCCCAGCCCCCTGCGGTGCTGGGCCAGCGCGTCCAGGAAGGTGTTGGCCGCGGCGTAGTTGCCCTGGCCCGCGCCGCCGAAGACACCGGAGGAGGAGGAGAACAGGACGAACGCGCCGAGTTTCTGATGCTTCGTCAGCTCGTGCAGGTGCCAGGCGGCGTCCACCTTCGGGCGCAGCACGGCGTCCAGTCGTTCGGGCGTCAGCGCGGCGAACACCCCGTCGTCGAGCACGCCGGCGGTGTGGATCACGGCGGTCAGCGGCCGGGTGTCCGGGACCGCCGCCAGCAGGGCGGCGAGCGCCTCGCGGTCGGCCGCGTCACAGGCCGCGATCGCCACCTCGGCGCCCAGCTCGGCCAGCTCCCGCGCGAGGGCGTCCGCCCCCGGGGCGTCGGCGCCGCGGCGGCTGGTGAGCAGCAGGTGCCGGGCGCCGTGCTCGGTCACCAGGTGGCGGGCGACCAGGGCGCCGAGCGCGCCGGTGCCGCCGGTCACCAGCACCGTGCCGGCCGGGTCCAGGACAGTGGCCCGCTCGGTCGGAGCGGCGGCCACCCGGCCGAGCCGGAACCCGTGCAGGACGCCTGCGCGGACGGCCAGTTGCGGCTCACCGGCGGCCAGCGCGGCCCACAGCGCGGGCCGCGGGTCGGTGGTCGCGTCCAGGTCGACCAGCACGATCCGGCCCGGGTGCTCGGCCTGGGCGGCCCGCAGCAGGCCCCAGACCGGCGCATGCACCAGGTCGGCCACGCCGCTGTCCTCGGCGGTGGCCACCGCGCCCCGGGTGGTGACGATCAGGCGGGTGTCGGCGAGGCGCTCCTCGGCGAGCCAGGAGCGGACCAGCTCCAGCACGCCCCGGGTGGCGGCGCGCGCGGCGGCTGCGGTGTCGGCGGCGGTGCCGTTCACGGCCTCCGCGGTCCTCGCGGTCTTCGCGGTCTTCGCCGTCTCCGCAGTGAAGCACGGCAGGACCACCGCCAGCGGCAGCTCACCGCTCGCGAGCAGCGCGGCCAGGTCGGCGTGCACCGCCGCCCCGTCGCCGAAGGCCTCGCCGCTCCCGGCGGGATCCAGCACCGCCCAGCGGGCCGGTGCCGGCGAATCCGCCGCCGCGGGCAGCGCCACCCACTCCGGGCGGAACAGCGAGTCGTGGAACGCGCCCTGGGCGCCGCGCAGTTGCTCGGCCGAGACGGCCCGCAGCACCAGCGCGTCCACCGAGGCGACCGGACGGCCCGTCTCGTCGGCCAGCTCCAGCGCCACCGCGTCGGTCCCGGCCGGTGCCAGCCGCACCCGAAGCTCGGCCGCGCCGGTGGCGTGCAGCCGCACCCCGCTCCAGGAGAACGGCAGCCGGGCCCGGCCCGGCTCCTGGTCGGCCGCCGCCAGGACGCCGCCCAGCGCCACCCCGTGCAGCGCGGCGTCCAGCAGTGCCGGGTGCAGGCCGAACGGCGCGGTGTCCAGCCCGGGGCGGTGCGAACCGTCCGGCGCCGCCGCGACGGCGGGCCGGATCTCCGCGAAGACCTCGCCCTCGCGCCGCCAGGCCCGGCGCAGGCCCTGGAAGAGCGGGCCGTACTCCAGACCGGCCGCCGCCATCCCGGCGTAGAAGTCGTCGAGGTCGACCGGCTCGGCGCCGACCGGCGGCCACGGCGTCGCCTCGAAGGCGATCGCCCGCTCGTCCAGCGCGGCCAGCAGGCCGGTGGCGTGCCGGGTCCACGGCTGCTCGGGCGCGGACTCCTCGCCGCGCGAGTGCAGGGTCAGCGGGCGGCAGCCGGAGCCGTCCGGCGCGCCGACCGTGATCCGCACCTGCACCCCGCCCCGCGCGGGCAGGACCAGCGGCGCGGCCAGCGTCAGCTCCTCCAGCAGCGCGCAGCCGACCTGCTCGCCCGCCCGCAGCGCCAGCTCGACGAAGGCCGTGCCGGGCAGCAGCACCGAGCCCAGCACCGCGTGATCGGCCAGCCACGGGTGGCTGGAGAGGGCGAGCCGGCCGGTGAGCACGAAGCCGCCGGAGTCCGGCAGTTCGACCGCCGCGCCGAGCAGCGGGTGCCCGGTCGGGTCGACACCGGCGGTGGCCAGGTCGCCGAGCGAGACACCCGTGTCCAGCCAGTACCGCTCGCGCTGGAAGGCGTAGGTGGGCAGGTCGATCCGCCGGGCGCCCTGGCCCGCGAAGACCGCCGCCCAGTCGACGGCCGCGCCCCGCACATGGGCCTGGGCCAGCGCCGTCAGCAGGGCTCGCACCTCCGGGCGGCCCGCCCGCAGCACCGGTGCGAAGAGCGCCGGCCCGGCCACGCACTCCTGACCCAGCGCGCTCAGCACGCCGTCGGGCCCGAGTTCCAGGTAGCGGGTGACGCCGCGCGCCGCCAGCGTCCCGATCGCGTCGGCGAACCGGACGGCCTCGCGCACATGCCGCACCCAGTACTCGACCGTGGACGGGTCGGCGTCCTGGTCGAGCGTGGAGACGAACGGGATCCGCGGCTCACGGAAGGTCAACCGCTCCGCCACCGCACGGAACTCCGCCAGCACCGGCTCCATCAACGGCGAGTGGAACGCATGGCTGACAGCCAACCGCTTCGACTTGCCACCCAGGTGAGCCACCACCTCCAACACCGCGTCCTCGGCACCCGAAAGCACCAC
The DNA here is from genome assembly GCF_036226465.1 of Kitasatospora sp. NBC_01250. Lineage (NCBI taxonomy): Bacteria > Bacillati > Actinomycetota > Actinomycetes > Kitasatosporales > Streptomycetaceae > Kitasatospora > Kitasatospora sp. NBC_01250. The sequence continues at coordinate 1,897,584 of NZ_CP108476.1, forward strand.
CGAGGCAGGCCCGTTGACCGCCGCGACACCCACCTCCGAGCGCCCGGCCAGCAGCGCCAGCACCTCCGCCTCACCCGCCCGCACCGCCACCATCGCCCCACCCGCGGGCAACGCCTGCATCAACCGACCACGCGCGGCCACCAGTTCCGCCGCATCCCCCAGCGACAGCACCCCCGCCACATGCGCCGCCGCCAGCTCACCGATCGAATGCCCCGCCAGAAAGTCCGGCCGCACACCCCACGACTCCACCAACCGGAACAGCGCCACCTCCAGCGCGAAAAGCGCCGGCTGCGTGTACGCCGTCTCGTCCAGCAGCGCACCCGCCTCGGCCAGCGGCGTCGCCAAGTGCCGGTCCAGCTCCGCACGGACCGCGTCGTACGCCTCGGCGAACACCGGGAACGCCTCGTACAGTTCGGCCCCCATCCCGGCACGCTGACTGCCCTGCCCGGTGAAGAGGAACGCCGTACGGCCGGCACCGGCCGAGCCCTGCACCAGGTTGGCGCCGCCCGGCGCTCCGGTCGCCAGCGTCTCCAAGGCGTCCAGGAACTCCGCGCGGTCGCCCGCCACCAGCACCGCGCGCTGCTCCAGCGCCGCCCGGCCGGTCGCCAGCGAGAGGCCGACGTCGGCCGGCCGCAGCTCGGGCTGCTCCAGCAGCCGGGCGCGCAGCCGGGCGGCCTGCGCCCGCAGGGCCGGCTCGCCCTTCGCAGCGAGCACCCAGGGCAGCGCCCCGGGCAGCTCGGCCGTCTCCGGCAGCTCGGCCGTCTCCGGCAGGGCCGCTGCATTTTCGACGGCCGGGGCCTGCTCCAGCACGGTGTGCGCGTTGGTGCCGCTGATCCCGAAGGAGGACACCGCCGCCCGTCGCGGCCGCCCGGTCTCGGGCCACGGCCGAGCCTCAGTCAGCAGCTCCACCGCACCGGCGGACCAATCCACCTGCGGCGAGGGCTCGTCCACGTGCAGCGTCTTCGGCAGCACCCCGTGCCGCATCGCCTGCACCATCTTGATGATGCCCGCCACGCCGGAGGCCGCCTGGGTGTGCCCGAGGTTGGACTTCACCGACCCCAGCCAGAGCGGCCGGTCGGCGGAGTGCTCGCGCCCGTAGGTGGCCAGCAGCGCCTGCGCCTCGATCGGGTCGCCCAGCGGCGTGCCGGTGCCGTGCGCCTCGACGGCGTCCACCTGGTCCGCGCTCAGCCCCGCGTTCGCCAGCGCCGCGCGGATCACCCGCTGCTGCGAGGGGCCGTTCGGCGCCGTCAGGCCGTTCGACGCGCCGTCCTGGTTGACGGCCGAACCTCGCACCACCGCCAGCACCGGGTGCCCATTGCGCCGCGCGTCCGAGAGCCGCTCCACCAGCAGCATGCCCGCGCCCTCGCCCCAGCCCGTACCGTCGGCCGCCGCGGCGAAGGACTTGCAGCGCCCGTCGGCGGCAAGTCCCCGCTGGCGGCTGAACTCGATGAAGGTGCCGGGCGTGAACATCACGGTCACCCCGCCCGCCAGCGCCATCGTGCACTCGCCGTTGCGCAGCGCCTGCACCGCGAGGTGCAGCGCGACCAGTGAGGAGGAGCAGGCGGTGTCGATGGTGACCGCCGGGCCCTCCAGGCCGAGGGTGTAGGAGACCCGGCCCGAGACGACGCTGCTGGAGCCGCCGGTGCCGAGGTAGCCCTCGACCTCGTCGGGCGCGGACCGCAGCCGGGTGCCGTAGTCGTGGTACATCACCCCGGCGAAGACGCCGACCGAGCTGCCGCGCACGCTCGCCGGGTCGATGCCGGCCCGCTCGAACGCCTCCCAGCCGGTCTCCAGCAGCAGCCGCTGCTGCGGGTCCATCGCCAGCGCCTCGCGCGGCGAGATGCCGAAGAAGGCCGGGTCGAACCAGCTGGAGTCGTAGAGGAAGCCGCCCTCGCGGGTGTACGAGGTGCCGAGCGCGTCCGGGTCCGGATCATACAGCTCCTCCAGGTCCCAGCCGCGGTCGGTGGGGAAGCCCGAGATCCCGTCCCGCTCCCCGGCGATCAGCTGCCACAGCTGCTCGGGCGAGTCCACCCCGCCCGGGTAGCGGCAGGCCATCGCGACGATCGCGATCGGGTCTCCCCCAGCCTGACGGCCGGGAGGTGCCCCCAACTCCCCCGCCCCCGTGCGGGCCGTGCCCTGCTGCTGCGGTGCGGCGGACTCCGGCAGCGAGCCCAGCAGTTCCTCGCGCAGGTGGGTGGCCAGCACGCCCGGGTTCGGGTAGTCGAAGATCAGGGTCGCGGGCAGGCGCAGACCGGTGCTGGTGTTCAGCTGGTTGCGCAGCTCGACCGCGGTCAGCGAGTCGAAGCCAAGCTCCTTGAAGGCCCGTCCGGCGTCGACGGCCTCGGCACCGGCGTAGCCGAGCACCGCGGCGATCTGGCCGCGCACCAGCTCGAGCAGCGCCTGCCGCTGTTCGGCGGCGGGCAGCGGGGCCAGCCGGGCGACCAGCGCGGACTCGCCACCGGCCGCACCCGGGCCGGCCGGCGCCGCGCTGCGGCGCAGCGGGGCGCGGACCAGCCCGCGCAGCAGCGGGGCCAGCTGCCCGGCAGCGGCCTGCTCGCGCAGCGTGGCGGTGTGGATGCGCATCGGCACCAGGACGGCGTCCTCGGCCGCGAGCGCGGCGTCGAAGAGCGCCATGCCCTCGGCCGACTCCAGCGCACCGAGGCCCGAACGCGCCAGGCGGGCCAGGTCGTTGGCGTCCAGGTGGCCGCTGACGCCGCTGCGCTGCGCCCACAGGCCCCAGTCCAGCGAGGTGGCGGGCAGGCCCTGGGCCCGGCGGTGCTGCGCGAGCGCGTCCAGGAAGGCGTTGGCGGCGGCGTAGTTGCCCTGTCCCGGGCCGCCGAAGAGACCGGCGGCCGAGGAGAAGAGCACGAACGCCGACAGGTCGAGACCGGCGGTCAACTCGTGCAGGTTCCAGGCGCCTTCGGCCTTCGGCTGGTACACCCCGGCGATCCGCTCGGGGGTGAGCGAGGCGAGCACGCCGTCGTCGGTGATGCCCGCGGTGTGCACCACGGCGGTCAGGGGGTGCTCCAGCGAGCCGAGCAGCCCGGCCAGCGCCGCCCGGTCGGCCGCGTCGCAGGCCGCGACGGTCACGGTGGCGCCCGACTGCTCCAGCTCGGCGACGAGTTCGGCCGCCCCCGGGGCGTCGGCGCCACGGCGGCTGGTGAGCAGCAGGTGCCGGACACCGTGCTCGGCCACCAGGTGGCGGGCGAGCAGTGCGCCGAGCGTGCCGGTGCCGCCGGTGACCAGGACGGTGCCGGTGGGCCCGAAGCCGGTCTCGCGCGCGGCCGGAGCGGATTCGACCCGGGCCAGCCGCACGGCGTGCGGCACTCCCTGACGGATCGCCAGCTGCGGCTCCTCGTGGGCGAGAACGGCGGTCAGCGCCCGGGCGCAGCCGGCGTCGTCCGGGTCGTCCACGTCGACCAGGACGATCCGCGCGACGTTCTCGGTCTGCGCCGAGCGCAGCAGGCCCCAGGCGGCGGCGTGCGCCAGGTCGGTGACGTCCGGATCGGCAGCGGTCGCCACCGCGCCCCGGGTGACCACCACCAACTGCGTGTCGGCCGTCCGGTCCTCGGCGAGCCAGGCCTGCGCGAGCGCGAGCACCCGGTTCACGGTGGCGAGCACCGTCTCGGGCCCGGCCGTCACCGGCTGCTGCGGCGGCAGGCACGGCACGATCACGGCGTCGGGCAGCGTGCCGCTCGCCAGCAGCGCGTCCAGATCGGCGTGCGCCGGCAGGCCGCGGCCGAGGGCGCCCAGCGTCCCGGCACCGTCGCCCAGCACGGCCCAGCGCTCGTCCGCGGCAGCCGCGGCCACCGGCAGCGCCACCCACTCCGGGCGGAACAGCGACTCGTGGAACGCGGTCCGCGCGGAGCGCAGTTGCTCGGCCGACACGGCCCGCAGCACCAGGGTGTCCACCGCGGCCACCGGGCGCCCGGTCTCGTCGGCCAGCTCCAGCGAGACCCCGTCCGACCCGACCCGCGACAGCCGCACCCGCAGCGCCGAGGCGCCGACCGCGTACAGCGACACGCCGGTCCAGGAGAACGGCAGCCGGCCGTGCCAGTCCGTCCCGCCGTCGGTGTCGGCCATACCGAGCGCGTGCAGCGCGGCGTCGAGCAGGGCCGGGTGCAGGCCGAACAGCCCGGCCTCGGCCTGGGCCTGCTCCGGCAGGCGCACCTCGACGAAGACCTCGCCCTCGCCGCGCCAGGCCCGCCGCAGGCCCTGGAAGGCCGGGCCGTACTCGAAGCCCAGCCCGATCAGTGCCTCGTAGTGGCCCGCCAGGTCGACCTCGATGGCACCGGGCGGCGGCCAGGCGGCGAGCTCGAACCCGGCGGGCGCTGCACCGGTGGCGAGCAGGCCGGTGGCGTGCCGGGTCCACGGCTCCTCGGCCGGGGCCTCCTCGGGCCGCGAGTACAGGCCGAGCGCCCGGCGCCCGGCCTGATCCGGCGCGGCCACCGTCAGGCGCAGCTGCACCCCGCCCGGCCCGGCCAGGATCAGCGGCGCGGCGAGGGTCAGCTCCTCCAGCAGCGCGCAGCCGAGTTGCTCGCCCGCCCGCACGGCCATCTCGACGAAGGCCGTGCCGGGCAGCAGCACGGTGCCCATCACCGCGTGGTCGGCCAGCCACGGGTGGGTGGCCAGCGCGAGCCGGCCGGTGAAGACGAAGCCGTCGGAGTCCGGCAGTTCGGCCGCCGCACCGAGCAGCGGGTGGTCGGTGGCGCCCAGGCCCGCCATGGTGACGTCGCCGGCACCCAGCACCGGGACGTCGGGCCAGTAGTGCTCGCGCTGGAAGGCGTAGGTGGGCAGGTCGATCCGCCGGGCGCCCTGGCCCGCGAAGAACGCCGCCCAGTCGACCGGCACCCCCTGGACGTGGAGCCGGGCGACGGCCGTCACCGCGGCCTGCGCCTCAGGGCGGCCCGCCCGCAGCACCGGCACGAACACCGCGTCCCCGGTGACGCACTCCTGACCCAGCGCACTCAGCACGCCGTCGGGCCCGAGTTCCAGGTAGCGGGTGACGCCGCGCGCCGCCAGCGTCCCGATCGCGTCGGCGAACCGGACGGCCTCGCGCACATGCCGCACCCAGTACTCGACCGTGGACGGGTCGGCGTCCTGGTCGAGCGTGGAGACGAACGGGATCCGCGGCTCGTGAAAGGTCAACCGCTCCGCCACCGCACGGAACTCCGCCAGCACCGGCTCCATCAACGGCGAGTGGAACGCATGGCTGACAGCCAACCGCTTCGACTTGCCACCCAGGTGAGCCACCACCTCCAACACCGCGTCCTCGGCACCCGAAAGCACCACCGAGGCAGGCCCGTTGACCGCCGCGACACCCACCTCCGAGCGCCCGGCCAGCAGCGCCAGCACCTCCGCCTCACCCGCCCGCACCGCCACCATCGCCCCACCCGCGGGCAACGCCTGCATCAACCGACCACGCGCGGCCACCAGTTCCGCCGCATCCCCCAGCGACAGCACCCCCGCCACATGCGCCGCCGCCAGCTCACCGATCGAATGCCCCGCCAGGAAGTCCGGCCGCACACCCCACGACTCCACCAGTCGGAACAGCGCCACCTCCAGCGCGAAAAGCGCCGGCTGCGTGTACGCCGTCTCGTCCAGCAGGCCCGCCGCGGTGAACATCGCCTCGCGCAGCGGGCGGTCCAGGTGCTGGTCCAGGTGCGCGAGGACCTCGTCCAGCGCGTCCGCGAACACCGGGTAGGTGGCGTAGAGTTCGGCGCCCATCCCGAGCCGCTGACTGCCCTGCCCGGTGAAGAGGAACGCCGTGCGGCCCAGCGCCGCCGTGCCCTCGACCAGGCCCGGCGCCTGCTCGCCCGCGGCCAGCGCGGCCAGCGCGGCCCGGTGGCCGTCGGCGTCCTGCGCCACCACGACCGCCCGGTGCTCAAGGGCGGCCCGGGTGGTCGCCGACGAGTAGCCGACGTCCACCGGCCGCAGCTGCGGCTCCTGCGACAGGCGGGCGGCCAGCCGCTCGGCCTGCGCGGCCAGCGCCGCTGCTGTTCGGGCCGACAGCAGCCACGGGACCACCGGCGCCGCCACCGCCACCTCGCCGGCCGCCTCCTCGGCGAGCTCCGGGGCCTGCTCCAGCACGGTGTGCGCGTTGGTGCCGCTGATCCCGAAGGAGGACACCGCCGCCCGTCGCGGCCGGCCGGTCTCGGGCCACGGCCGCGCCTGGCTCAGCAGCTCCACCGCCCCGGCCGACCAGTCCACGTGGCTGGACGGCTCGCCGACGTGCAGGGTCCTGGGCAGCACGCCGTGGCGCATCGCCATGACCATCTTGATGATGCCCGCCACCCCGGCCGCGGCCTGGGTGTGCCCCAGGTTCGACTTGACCGAACCCAGCCAGAGCGGCTGGTCCGCGGGGCGGCCCTGGCCGTAGGTCGCCAGCAGCGCCTGCGCCTCGATCGGGTCGCCCAACGCGGTGCCCGTCCCGTGCGCCTCCACCGCGTCGACCTGACTGGCCGTCAGACCGGCCGAGGCCAGCGCCTGCTGGATCACCCGCTGTTGGGAGGGGCCGTTCGGCGCCGTCAGACCGTTCGACGCGCCGTCCTGGTTGACCGCCGAACCGCGCACCAGCGCCAGCACCGGGTGCCCGTTGCGCCGCGCGTCGGAGAGCCGCTCCACCAGCAGCATGCCCGCGCCCTCGCCCCAGCCGGTGCCGTCCGCGTCGTCCGAGAACGCCTTGCACCGGCCGTCGGCGGCCAGACCCCGCTGGCGGCTGAAGTCGATGAACGAGCCGGGGGTGGACATCACCGTCACACCACCGGCCAGCGCCAGCGAGCACTCACCGGCCCGCAGCGCCTGGATCGCCCAGTGCAGCGCCACCAGCGAGGACGAGCACGCGGTGTCCACCGTGACCGCCGGACCCTCCAGCCCCAGGCTGTAGGAGACCCGGCCCGACATCACACTCGCCGCGTTCCCCGTGCCGAGGAACCCCTCGGAGCCGTCCGGAGCGGTCAGGATCAGCGGAAGGTAGTCCTGCCCGTTGGTCCCCGCGAAGACACCCGTCCGGCTGCCGCGCAGCGAGGCCGGGTCGATCCCGGCCCGCTCGAACGCCTCCCACGAGACCTCCAGCAGCAGCCGCTGCTGCGGGTCCATGGCCAGCGCCTCGCGCGGCGAGATCCCGAAGAACCCCGCGTCGAACGCGCCCGCCTCCGCCAGGAAGCCGCCCTCCCGCACGTAGCTGGTGTCGGGGTGCTCGGGATCGGGGTGGTAGAGCGCATCGAGGTCCCAGCCCCGGTTCGCGGGGAAACCGGTGAGCGCGTCCGCGCCCTCGGCCAGCAGCCGCCACAGGTCCTCGGGGCTGCTCACGCCGCCCGGGAACCGGCAGGCCATGCCGACGACGGCGATCGGGTCGTCGTCCACCGGAGCGCTCGCGACGGCCGCGGCCGTCCTGGAGTCCACGACGGTGCCGAGGAGTTCGACGCAGAGCTGCTCGGCCAGCGCGGTCGCGTTCGGGTAGTCGAAGACCAGGGTCGCCGACAGCTTCAGCCCGGTCAGCGCGGCCAGCAGGTTGCGCAGCTCCACGGCGGTCAGCGAGTCGAAGCCCAACTCGCGGAAGGCGCGCCCGGGTTCGACCGTCTCGGGGCCCGGGTGGCCGAGCACCGCGGCCACCTGGGTGCGGACGAAGTCCAGCGCGATCCGGCCGCGTTCGGCCTCGCCCGCGACGGCCAGCCGCCGCCGCAGCGAGCCGCTCTCCCCGGGCGCCCCGCCTCCCGGCTCCGAGGCCGCCAAGGCCTGTACCGCTTCGGGGAGTTCGTCGAAGAAGGTGCTCGGACGGATCGCGGTGTACTGCGGTGCGAACTGCTCCCAGCGGATGTCCGCGACCAGCGCGTACGTCTCGTCGTGGTCCAGCGCCTGCTGCAGCGCGGCGATCGCGAGGTCGGGCGCCAGCGCCGGCAGTCCGCCGCGGCGGATCCGCTCGGTGACCACCTCGTCCACGGCCATGCCGCCCTCGGCCCACGGCCCCCAGGCCAGCGAGGTCGCCGGCAGCCCGGCCGCCCGACGCTGCTGCGCCAGCGCGTCCAGGAAGGCGTTCGCCGCCGCGTAGTTGCCCTGGCCGGGACCGCCGAAGGCACCGGCGAAGGAGGAGAAGAGCACGAAGGCGGAGAGGTCCGACCCGCGGGTCAGCTCGTCCAGGTGGACCGCCGCATCCGCCTTGGCACGCAGCACCCCCGCCAGCCGCTCCGGCGTCAGCCCGTCGAGCACACCGTCGTCCAGCACACCGGCCGCGTGCACCACCGTCGTCAGCGGGAACTCCGACGGGACCTCGGCCAACACCGCGGCCAGCGCCGCCCGGTCCGCCACGTCACAGGCCGCCACCGTCACCCGCGCACCCAGCGCGGTCAGCTCGGCCACCAACTCCGCCGCACCCTCGGCCGCCTGGCCGCGACGGCTGGTCAGCACCAGGTGCGCCGCCCCCGACCGGGCCAGCCACCGCGCCACCTGCGCACCCAGCGCACCCGTGCCACCGGTCACCAGCGCCGTCCCGCGCGGGGCGTACCCCGCCGCCACCGCCTCGGCCCGCGGTGCCCGCACCAACCGGCGCGCCAGCACACCCGAGGGGCGGATCGCCAGGTGGTCCTCGTCGCCCAGGGCGCCACCGAGCACGGCGGCCAGCCGGGCCAGCGCCCGCTCGTCGACCGTCTCCGGCAGGTCGACCAGACCGCCCCACCGCTCGGGATGCTCCTGCGCCACCACCCTGCCCAGGCCCCAGACCTGTGCCTGCACCGCCGACGCCAGTCGATCCGACCGCCCCGTCGACACCGCGCCCCGGGTCAGGCACCACAGCGGCGCCGCAACCCCGACGTCCCCCAGCGCCTGCACCAGCGCCAAGGTGCCCGCCAACGCCGCCGACGCCGACGGCAGTCCGGGCTGCGAAGCCTGCTGCAGGGCGAGCAGCGACACCACCCCGGCAACCGGCTGCCCGTCGGCCAGCAGCCCGGCCAGCTCGGCCCGCCCGACCGCCGCGGCATCCGCCTCGATCTGACGGACCGTCACACCGTGCTCGCCGAGCATCCGTCCGACCGCAGCGGCCCACGCCTCGCCACCCGGCGAGCACTCCGCGCCGGGCGGCGCCACCACGAGCCAGTGCCCCGCGGGCGACGGCCCGCGCGCATCGGTCGCCGTCACGGCCCGGGCGGACTGCGCGGTGGGCCGCCAGCCGATCCGGTACCGCCACCCCTCCACCGTGGAGCGCTCACGACCCTGCCGCCGCCACGCGGTCAGCGCGGGCAGCACCGAGCTCAGCGGCAGATCGCCCGCCACCGCCAAAGTGCTGGTCACCGCCTCCAGGTCGCCGCGCTCGACGGCCTCCCAGAAGCGCGCCTCCACCCCGTCACCGGCGACCTCCTCGGCCGCCCCCGCCTGCGCCCACGCGGCGGCAGTCGGCCAGTAGCGGCGGCGCTGGAAGGCATAGGTGGGCAGCTCGACCCGACGGGCGCCGCGGCCGGCGTAGCCCGCCTGCCAGTCGACGGCCGCGCCCCGCACGAAGATCCCGGCCAGCGCGGTGGTCAGCGCCCGGACCTCCGGGCGGCCGGACCGCAGCACCGGCGCGAACAGCGCATCGCCGGCCAGGCACTCCCGGCCCATCGCGCTCAGCACCCCGTCGGGGCCCAACTCCAGGAAGCTGCCCACCCCTTCGGCCTCCAGCGTCGCCACCGCATCGGCGAACCGCACCGCCTCGCGGACATGCCGCACCCAGTAGTCGGGCGAGCACAGCTCGTCGGCGGAGGCCGGCCGACCGGTGAGGGTGGAGACGATCGCGAGCTGCGCGGGCCGGTAGCTCAGCCCCTCGGCCACCACCCGGAACTCCGCCAGCATCGGCTCCATCAGCGGCGAGTGGAACGCATGGCTCACGCTCAGCCGCTTCGACTTGCACTCCAGCTGCCCGACGACCTCCAGGACCGCGTCCTCGGCACCCGAAAGCACCACGGCGGCGGGCCCGTTGACGGCCGCGATCGCCACGTCCGAACGCCCGGCCAGCAGCGCCAGCACCGCCGCCTCGCCCGCCTGCACCGCCACCATCGCACCACCGGCGGGCAGTTGCTGCATCAGCCGGCCGCGCGCCGCCACCAGCTTCGCCGCATCCGCCAGCGACAGCACCCCCGCCACATGCGCCGCCGCCAGCTCACCGATCGAGTGCCCCGCCAGGAAGTCCGGCCGCACACCCCAGGATTCGACCAGCCGGAACAGCGCCACCTCCAGCGCGAAGAGCGCCGGCTGGGTGTACGCCGTCTCGTCCAGCAGCGCATCCGCCTCGGCCAGCGGCGTCTCCAGATACCGGTCCAGTTCCCCGCAGACCGCGTCGTACGCCGCCGCGAAGACCGGGAACGCGCCGTACAGCTCCGCACCCATCCCCGCCCGCTGACTGCCCTGCCCGGTGAACAGGACGCCCAGCTTGCGCTCGGCCGCCACCCCCCGCACCAGCCCCGCGGCCGACTCGCCCGCCGCCAGCGCCCGCAACCCGCTCAGGAACTCCGCGCGGTCGCCGGCCACCAGGACGGCGCGCTGCTCCAGCGCCGCCCGGCCGGTGGCCAGCGAGTGGCCCACGTCCAGCGGTTCGAGGGCGGGGTCGGCCTCCAGCCGCTCCCGCAGCCGGGCCGCCTGCGCGCGCAGCGCCTCCTCGGTGCGCCCGGCCAGTGGCCAGGGCAGCGCGGCGGGCGCCGCAGCCGCCGAAGGCCCGCTGTCCGCCGCACTGCTCTCACCGCCCTCGCCGGTCTCACCTGCCTCGCCGGGTTCTGCGCTCTCCTCGGCCGGTGCCTGCTCGATGATGGTGTGCGCATTGGTGCCGCTCACCCCGAAGGAGGAGATGCCCACCCGGCGCGGCGCCCCGGTCTCCGGCCAGGGCCGCGTCTCGGTGAGCACCTCCACCGCGCCCGCGTCCCAGTCCACCTGCGACGAGGGCCGGTCCACGTGCAGCGTCTTCGGCAGCACACCGTGCCGGATCGCCATCACCATCTTGATCAGGCCCGCCACACCGGCGGCGGCCTGGGTGTGGCCCAGGTTGGACTTGACCGAGCCGATCAGCAGCGGCCGGTCCGCGGGGCGGCCCTGACCGTAGGTGGCCAGCAGCGCCTGCGCCTCGATCGGGTCGCCGAGCTTCGTGCCCGTCCCGTGCGCCTCGACCGCGTCGACCTGATCGGGCGTCAGCCGCGCACTGGCCAGCGCCTGGAGGATGACCCGCTGCTGGGAGGGGCCGTTCGGCGCCGTCAGACCGTTGGACGCACCGTCCTGGTTCACGGCGCTGCCCCGCACGACCGCCAGCACCGGGTGCCCGTTGCGCCGCGCGTCGGAGAGCCGCTCCACCAGCAGCATGCCCGCGCCCTCGGCCCAGCCGGTGCCGTCGGCGCCGTCCGCGAAGGCCTTGCAGCGCCCGTCGGCGGCCAGTCCCCGCTGGCGGCTGAAGTCGATGAGGTTGCCGGGGGTGTTCATCACCGTGACGGCACCGGCCAGCGCCAGCGAGCACTCGCCGTTGCGCAGCGCCTGCACCGCCAGGTGCAGCGAGACCAGCGAGGAGGAGCAGGCCGTGTCGACGGTGACCGCCGGACCCTCCAGCCCGAAGGTGTAGGAGATCCGCCCGGCGAGCACACTGGCCGCGTTGCCGGTGCCGAGGTAGCCCTCCACGTCGTCGGTGGAGTTCAGCAGGACGGCCAGGTAGTCCTGGCCGTTGGTCCCGGCGAAGACACCGGTGCGGCTGCCGCGCACCGACAGCGGGTCGACGCCGGCCCGCTCGAACGCCTCCCAGGCCACCTCCAGCAGCAGCCGCTGCTGCGGGTCCATCGCCAGCGCCTCGCGCGGCGAGATCCCGAAGACCGCCGGGTCGAAATCGGCGACGTCGTGCAGGAAGCCGCCCTCGCGCGTGTAGGAGGTGCCGGCGTGGTCCGGGTCCGGGTGGTAGAGCGTCTCGACGTCCCACCCGCGGTCGGCCGGGAACTCGGAGATCGCGTCCTGGCCGCCGGCGACCAGCTGCCACAGCTCCTCGGGCGAGGCGACCCCGCCCGGCAGCCGGCAGCTCATCCCGACGATGGCGATCGGTTCCTGGTCCTTCGCCTCCACCTCGCGCAGCCGCAGCCGCGTCTGCGCGAGGTCGGCCGTCACCCGCTTGAGATAGCTGCGGAGGGTCTCTTCATTCGCCATTTCGTGACCTCATTACGGCATTCCGGCTGCGCGCAGGTGCGCCCACACAGAAGGTTTTTCCGAAGCTTTCGGGTGGGCGGCGAACGTTCGACACGGCGCTTTCCGGCGCCACGGTAGAGCGGCCGCCTCAGGCGGCCAACCCCTAACCTCCCCCTAGTAGGGCTTTGTTACGTCCTGTGGTGGGGTTCGGGGGTCGGTGCGCCCGCGCGACGACCCGTCAGCACCCGCAGAACCGCCGTGACTAGGGGTTTTCCGGCCGCCGAACAGGGGGCCAAGGGGTCGAACAGGAGGTCGTTCCGGGCGCCGCGCATTTCCGGCGCGCCTACGCTGGAGCGCGAGCGGAATATGCGAGGCAGAAGCAATCGCACGGGGAAATGCGCCGTGCCATCCACCGGGGAGACGTGTTGAACGAGATGCCTCAGACGCCCGCGCAGCGCGTGGAGATCGACCGGTCGGCGGCGCCCGGCCGGGAGCCCGGGCCGATCGACATCCGCCGCTACTACGCGCACCCCGCGTACTCGGGCATCGCGACCTTCATGGGCGTGCCGCTCTGCCTCAACCAGGAGGACCTGCGGGCCGGGAACGTCGACGTGGCCGTGCTCGGCATCCCGCTGGACTCCTCGGTCGGCCACCGCGGCGCCTCCTACGGCCCGCGGATGATCCGCGCCGACGAGCGCTACGTCTTCAACACCCCCGAAGCCGTGATCAACGCCAGCACCCGGATCAACCCGTTCGACGTGCTCAAGGTGGTGGACTACGGCGACGCCGCCGTGGACCCGTTCAGCACGCCCGACTCGATCGGCCCGATCCGGTCGCTGGTGCGGGAGATCGCGGAGGTCGGCGCGGTGCCGGTGCTCCTGGGCGGCGACCACTCGCTGCTGTGGCCGAGCGTCGGCGCGCTGGCCGACGTGTACGGCCCGGAGAAGATCGGCGTGATCCACTTCGACGCCCACCCCGACTGCCACGACAGCCAGTTCGGCCACCAGGTGACCCACAGCACCCCGATCCGGCGGATCATCGAGGACGAGGGGATCCCGGCGGGCAACGTGGTCCAGGTCGGGCTGCGCACCATCACCGGCCCCGACAACCAGCTCTTCCACTGGATGCGCCGGCAGGGCATGAAGTCGCACTTCATGGCCGAGATCGAGCAGATCGGCTTCACCGCGGTGCTGGAGAAGGCGATCGCCGAGGTCCAGCAGAACGCCGAGTTCGTCTACCTCTCCCTCGACATCGACGTGCTCGACCCGGCCTTCGCCCCCGGCACCGGCACCCCCGAGCCGGGCGGCCTGACCACCCGTGAACTGTTCCCGGCCTTCCGCCGGATCTGCCACGAGACCAAGGTCATCGGGATGGACGTGGTCGAGGTCGCCCCCCACCTGGACCACGGCTACTCCACCACCATGAACGCCCGCCGCGCCATCTTCGAGGGCCTGACCGGCCTGGCGATGAACCGCCTGAAGATCGCCGGCCCGAACTACCTCAACCCGATCGTCTCCGGCCAGGTCAAGTTCCCGATGGGCTGAGGCACCCGGGCCACCGTCCGGACTCAGGAACCCAGCGCGCCCGCCACCAGTCGGCCCACCCCGCCGAGCGGGGCCATCAGGGCCTCGGGCACGTCGAACCGGCGGGCCAGCTCGGCGGGGTCCTGGTAGCTGACCCAGGTGCGGCCGTCCTGGTCCGCCCGGACCAGCGCCCGCAGCGGCAGCTCCAGCGCCAGCAGGGGCGCGGCGACCATCGCCGGCGTGCCACCGCGCGGGTTGCCGAAGACCAGCAGCCGCGTCTCGTCCATCTCCAGCCCGACCGCGCGGGCGCCGCCGCTGTGGTCCACCTCCGCGAACAGGGTCAGCCCCGCCGCGTCGATCGCCGACCGCAGCCGCTCCAGCGTCTCGTCCACCGAGAACGGGCTCACCACGCTCAACGTCCCCGCCGCCTGCGGCTCGTCCACCATCTGCTGCCTCCCGCTCCGATCACCGACCGACACCACCCCCCTGCGTACCACCCCTTGCCTACCACCCGCCGCGCCCGTTCCCCCGCCGCACCGCCGATCAGGCGCCTGCCAGCGCGCTGTGCGCGGTCTGCCAGCGGCGGGCCGGAGGCTGGGTCCGTCCAGCTCACTCGGTCAGCAAAGGAACGGGCCCATGTCGCCAGTCACTTCTCCACTCCCCGCCTCTTCTTCCGCTTCGCCGCACCGGGCGGCGCGGTCGCGCCGCCTGCGGCTGGCGCCGCTCGTGCTGACGGCGTCGGCCCTGACCGTCGGCCTGACCGCCGGTACCGCCTTCCCGGCCGCCCTCCCCACGGCCGCGACCGTGGCGCCCCGCGGCGGGGCCGATCCGCAGCGGGCCGAACTGGTGAGACTGGCACAGCAGTTGGTGGCCGCGGGCGCGCCGGGGGTGGTCGTGCGGGTGGACGACGGCCACAGCCGCCCGGTCGAGATCGCCGAACAGGCTCCCTGGGCGGCGAAGGACCAGCGGCTCGAGGTCGGGGACGAGTTCCGGATGGGTTCCAACACCAAGACCATGATGGCCACGATCGTCCTGCAACTGGTCGCCGAGGGCAGGCTCGCGCTGACCGACCCGGTGGCGAAGTGGCTGCCGGGGCAGGTCCCGAACGGCCAGGCGATCACCCTGCGGATGCTGCTGAACCACACCAGCGGCCTGTTCGACTACACCGAGGACCCGGCCCTGGTGCCGTCGATCCTCGGCAAGGACCCGCACCGGTGGACCTCCGCGGAGCTGCTGGCCATGGGCGTGCAGCACCCGCCGCTGTTCGCCCCGGGCACCCAGTGGTCCTACAGCAACACCGACTACGCCGCCGTCGGCGCCGTCCTGGAGCGGGTCACCGGAACGAGCCTGGCCGACCTGATCCAGGACCGGATCGCCGGGCCGCTCGGCCTGCGGCACACCTACCTCGCCACCGACGGCAGCTGGCACGGCCGGTACGCCCGCGGCTACGAGCCGGACGCGGCCCACATGCCGGCGGCGGTGCCCACCGCGTTCCGGGACGTCGCCGGGGTGCACCACGGCAGCGAGGTGAACGTCTCCGGCAACGACCCGAGTTGGGGCGGCGCCGCCGGGGCGGTGGTGTCCACCGCGCAGGACTGGTCCCGCTTCTACACCGCGCTGATGTCCGGCAGGCTGCTGCCCGCGGCCCAGCTGGCGGAGCTGCGCAGCACCGTCCCGATGGACCCGGACAACCCGGTGCACGGGCCCGGTTCCGGGCTGGGCATCGAGACCGGCACCACCGCCTGCGGCACCATCTGGGCCCACGACGGCGGGATCACCGGCTACTCCAGCGTCAACCTCACGGACGACAGCGGCAGTCGCACCGCCACCGTCCTGGTGCCGACGGAGTTCCTGTTCGAGTTCGGGGCCGACCCCAAGCTCGTCGCCGCCGACCAGGCGCTCCAGACCGCGGTGATCTGCGCCATGTTCGGCAAGCCCGCTCCGGCGGCTCCGACCGCCGCGACCCCGGCCCCGGCCCAGGGCCCAGCCCCGGCTCAGGGCCCAGCCCTGGCTCAGGCCCCGACTCAGGGCCCGGCCCCGACCCCGACTCTGGCCCCGGCTCAGGCGCGCTGACCGGAGCGCCCCGGCTGCTCCACGGGTGCGGTGACGAGCGCGGACAACAGCTCCTTGGCGCCGGTCCGCGTCATCACCGCACCCGTGGCGTGCGCCGCCGCGAACCCGGCGGCGCCCAGCGCCGCCGTCGCCCGCCGGGTGATCGCGCGCACGTCGGGGTCGCCGAGGTCGTCCGACCCCCGCAGGACGTCGGCGACCCCGAGCAGCCGCGCCGCGTCCGCCGGCCGGTCGCGGCTCAGTTCGATGCCGGCGACCACCACCGCGATCCGCCCCGTGACCGCCGAGTTCCAGGTCAGGACCAGGTGCACGGCCGGGTCGTCGAGCCGGCGCACCGCCTCCTCCGGGCGGCCGTCCGCCGCGTCCACCTGGGCCAGCACGGCCAGCAGCAGGGCGGTGAGCTGCGAGGGCACCGGCTGGGCGCCGGGAGCCCCGGCCAGCGCGGCCAGCGCGTGGGTGCGGGCCGCCGCGGGCTCCGCGGCCCGCCACTCCAACGTCGCCCGGCCCAGGCCCACCATGGCCCACGGCTCGGCCGATCCGCTCCCCGCCACCTGCTCGCACAGGCCCGCCAACTGCCGCCGCGCGCCGTCCACGTCCCCGGCCTGGCCGCGCATCAGGGCGGCCTGCACCTCGTTCTCGACCGTGTACTCCTGCATGCCGAGCTCCTCGAAACAGCGGGTGGCCCGCTCGTTCATCGCCAGCGCCGCGGCCAGGTCGCCGGAGCGCCGCCGGATCGACCCGAGGGTGCTCAGTGCCGTCGCCAGGCCCCACCGCTCGCCGAGCTCCTCGAAACCGGCCAGCGCGCGGGTGAGGTGGTCCGTCGCCTCGGTGACGTTCCCGGTGTGCAGGGTCAGCAGGCCCTGGACCAGCAGGCCGAACGGCCGGCCCGAGGGGTCCCGCCGCTCGCCGACCGGCGGAGCCGACGCACCCGGCGAGCCCGGTGCACCCAGCGCACCCGACCCACCCGGCGAGCCCGGCGCACCCGGCGAGCCCGCGGGCGGCTTCGGTCCGCCGATCGCGGCGGCCAGCCGGGCCAGCTCCAGCAGCGGATGGACCCCGGGATCGATCCCCGCCATCGCCTCCTCGATCCGGCCGAAGGCGGCCTCCCGCTCCTGCGGCCGGCCGATCGACTCGGTGCCGACCTCGTGCGTCGCGACCACCAGTGCACGGGCCACCGGATCGACCGGCCCCGGCAGCTCCAGCACCCGGCCGAGCAGGTCCAGCGACTCCGGCGGGTAGCCCCGCATGGACCAGAACCAGCAGAGCGCGGCGGCGAGCCGCACCGCCGTCCCGGCGTCCCCGGAGTCGACCGCCCAGCGCACTGCGGCCGGCAGGCTGTCCCGCTCGGCCGACAGCCGCGCCAGCCAGCGCAGTTGGTCGCGGGTGCGCAGCAGCGGTTCCGCGCGCTCGGCCAGTTCCAGGAAGAACGCGGCGTGCCGTGCGCGAGCGGCCCCGGCCTCCCCGCGCCGGGTGAGCTGCTCCAGCCCGTACTCCCGGATGGTCTCCAGCATCCGGTAGCGCGGCTCGCCCGTGGCGGCGGCCCCGAGCGGGTGCAGCAGCGACTTGTCGACCAGCGCCGCCACCAGCTCCCGCACATCCGCCGCGTAACCGTCCGCCCCGCGGCCGTCCGCCCCGCGACCGTCCCCGCACCGGACGTCGAGCCCGCCGACCGCCTGTGCCGCGTCCTCGGTGAAGCTGCCGGGCACCACCGAGAGCCGTTCCAGCAGCACCCGCTCGTCCGCGTCCATCAGCTCCCAGCTCCAGGCCACCGCACCACGCAGCGTCCGGTGCCGGGGCAGCGCCGTTCGGCTGCCCCGGGTGAGCAGCCGGAACCGGTCGTCCAGCCGGGCCGCGACCACCTCGACCGGCAGGGTGCGCAGCCGGGCCGCGGCCAGTTCGATCGCCAGCGGCAGGCCGTCCAGCCGACGGCAGATCTCGATCGCCGCCGTCAGCGCGTCGCCGACCGGCTCGAAGTCGGGACGGACCGCGAGGGCCCGGTCGCGGAACAGCCGGACAGCCGCGCTGGTGCGGGCCTGCTCGGCCGTCGAGTCCGGGTCGGGCAGACCCAGCGGGAGCACCGGGTGCAGGACCTCGCCCTCGATCCGCAGCGCCTCCCGGCTGGTGGCCAGCACCCGCAGCCGGGGGCACCGGCCCAGCAGGGTCTCGGCCAGTGCCGCGACCGCCTCCACCAGGTGCTCGCAGTTGTCGAGCACCAGCACCAGGTCCTCGCCCGCCAGCACCCCGGCCAACCGGTCCAGGACCTCCTCACCCGCGCCGCCCGGGCCCGACGCGCCCTTGGGCACACCGGCCTCGCGCGCCCGCAGCGCACCGAGCACCGCGCGGGGCAGGTCGTCCGCGGCGACCGGGGCCAGCGCGACGCACCACACCCCGCCGCTCGGGGTGAGCTCGCGCCCGCTCGCGGTGGCCAGCCGGGTCTTGCCGGCCCCGCCGGGCCCCACCAGCGTGACCAGCCGCACCTGCCCGAGCAGCCCGACCACCCGCCGCACGTCGTCCTCGCGGCCCACGAAGCTGGTCAGCGGCGCTTCCAGGTTGCCGGGCAGCCGGGCCCGCCAGGGCTCCGGACGGTCCTGTTGCGACGGCAACTCGCCACGCAGCACCGCGAGATGGGCCGCCTGCAGCTGGGGCCCGGGGTCACTGCCGAAGGTGTCGGCCAGCCGCTCGCGGATCCGCTGGTAGCCGGCCAGCGCCTCGGCGCCCCGGCCGCCGACCGCCAGCGCCCGGACGAGCTGCGCATGCAGCCGCTCGTGCAGCGGGTGATCCGCCGTCAGCGACTCCAGCTCGGCGACGAGTTCGGGGCCCGCTCCCAGCGCGAGGTCCGCCTCGATCCGCTCCTCCAGAGCGGCCAGCCGGGCGCGTTCGAGCCGCTCGGCCGCCGCCTCGGCGAACGGCGCCTCCCGCACGTCCGCCAACGCGGGGCCGCGCCACAGCCCCAGCGCCTCCCGCAGCGCGAGGGCCGCCTCGGCAGGCCGACCCTGCGCGAGCAACTGCCTACCGGAGCCCGCCAGTTGCTCGAACCGAACGACGTCCACCGCAGCCGCCTCGACGGCCAGCCGGTACCCGGCCGGTCCGAGGCCGAGCAGCGCCGGATCCCCCAGCAGGCCCCGCAACCGGGACACCAGGGACTGCAGCGCGTTCACCTGGTCGGCCGGCGGCGCCCCGGCCCACAGCGCCTCGGCCAGCACCTCCGGCCGCACGGCGCGCCCGCCCTCCAGTCCCAACCGGGCCACCAGCGCGCGCAACCGCGCCCCGCCGATCACCAGCGGGCCCGTTCCGGGATCGAGCATCAAGGGTCCGAGCAGGCCGACACGCACCCGCCCACTATCGCAGCACCACCTGCGCCACCGTCCGCGCACCCCGGGGCGCGCGCCCTTCCCCGCCTGAAAAAGCACCGCTGACCTGCGCCGTCCCACATGGTGTCAGGCGCTGACAGCAAGCCCCCCGGCTCCGCTACAGTGACCCGCATGACCCCGCTCGTGAGCCGCCGCCATGTCGACCATGGCCGTGCCACCACGACCGGCTGTCGCCGCGTCAACTGACGCGGCCCCCTGTAACTCCCACCTCCGCCCCGGCCTGCGCCGGGGCGTCCGAGGGCCGCCACCGCTCGTCCTCCCCGGCGGCCCCGCCCGTGCGCCCGGCCGCCGTCCCGCCGCAACCTGGAACAGGACTCCCATGCGCCTGCGCACCCCGAAACCCGCCGCCGCACTCGCCCTCGCCAGCCTGCTCTGGACCAGCACGGCCGGCGTCTCCCTCGCCGCACCGGGCTTCGGCCCGCTGCCCCCGCAGAACCCGGCCACCGCCCCGAACGGCACGGCCACCATGCACGGAGACAGCGCCTCCAGCGACACCACGCCCTATCCCGGGCCCGGCAGCGGCGCCGTCTCCTGGAACCGGACGGCACTCGCCTCCGCCTGCCCCACCGTGGTGATCGGCGCCGACGGCCTGCCGGTCGCGCTCTGCACCACGATCTTCGGGCAGACCCCCACCGTCCACCTGCTCGACCCGCACTCCGGCGCGGACCTGGCCTCGCTCGCGCTCCCCAAGGGCAGCCTCTTCGGCGGCGTCTACGCCTACCTGGACGCCACCGGGGCACTGGTCGCGGTGGACGGCAACGACAACCTGCTGCGGATCGGGCACCACCACGGCACGAGCGGCTGGTCCCTGACCGTGGACCAGTCCACCTCGCTGGCCGGTGCGATCCCGGCAGGCGACAACGTGGTGGGCCTGAGCCCGGGTTGGGACGGCCGGGTGTGGTTCGCCACCTCCGGCGGCGTGATCGGCACGGTGGACACCGGCACCGGGACCGTGCGCACCATCAGCACCGGCGAAGGCGTCGGCAACAGCATCTCCACCGTGCCGGGCCACACCGCCGTCGCCACCGACCACGCGCTCTACCTCCTCTCCGAGGCACCCGACGGCACCCCGGTGATCGACTGGCGGGCCCCCTACGACCGCGGCCCCGGCCGCAAGCCCGGCCAGCTGAGCTGGGGAACCGGCGCGACCCCGAGCTTCTTCGGCCCCGGCGACGGCACCGAGTACGTGACCATCACCGACAACGCCGCCCCGCACGAGAACCTGCTGGTCTACCGGGTGGCGGACGGCCCGACCCCGGTCTGCAGCACGCCGGTGCTCACCCAGTACCCGGCCAGCGGGACGGAGGACGCGGTGATCGCCTCCGGCAGCTCGGTCTTCGTCACCAACACCTACGGCTACCCGTACCCGGCGCTGCCCGCCGGCGCCCCCGCCAGCGTGCCCTCCTCGGCGGACTTCGACGGCGGGCTGAGCCGGGTGGACCTGGACGCCGACGGCAACGGCTGCCACCCGGTGTGGAACAGCGACGTCAAGTCGGCCGCGCTGCCCCGCCTTTCGCTCGCCGACGGGAAGATCTACACCCTCACCGTCAGCGGCCCGACCGGCATCCTCGGCAGCAACACCTTCGCCCGCTACTCCTACGCCACGCTCGACCCGGCGACCGGCACCCAGCTGAGCTCCTCCCCCATCGGACTCGGCCTGCTCTACAACCCCCTCCAGATGACCGGCACCACCGGCCCCGACGGCACCCTCTACCAGGGCACCGAGACCGGCATCCTGCGCTTCACCCGCAGCTAGCTTGACTCTGTCGGGGATCTTGGACGACGGGGCTCAAGTACCGAGGGCGCGCCAGGACTTCGTCCGGGGGATGTCGTTCTCGTCCAGGTAGGTCTGGAAGGCGGTCGGCGGTCTCGGCGGGAGAGCTCCCTCGGTGACGGGTTGGCCGCTGAGTCGTTCGATGTTCACGGCGATGGCTGTGAGTACGTGCTGCAGGTGGGCTTTCGGCCGGCCTCGGTAGCGGCAGTGGCGCATGCCGTGTCCGTGGGCGAACTCGTTCATGGTGCCCTCGATACCGGAGCGGACCGCGTAGCGGGCCTTCCACTCCGGTGTCTGCTGCTCTGTTCGGACGTGGACTTGCAGGTCGCGGAGTTCTCGCGGGGGGAAGCCCACGTTGCGGGCGTCACCGGAGCTGGTGCAGCGGGGGCGGTCCGGACACGGCTGGCACTGGCTCTTGGTGAACCGTGCCACGATCAGGGGTGCCGCGGTGGGCGAGGAGGTCGGGTAGGGACCGTGCCATCCGGCGCTGACCTGGCCGTTGGGGCAGGTGACCTGTCGGCGGTCGAAGTCGATGTGGAAGTCGTCGCGGTCGAACCCTTCGTTCTTGCGGTGCTGGCGGGTGGGGTTGCCCGGCAGGGGTCCGCTGATGGTGACCTGGTGTTCGCGGGCGGCTCGTTCCAGGTGGACGAGGGAGGTGTAGCCGCCGTCAACCAGGTGCTCGGCGGGCAGCAGTTCGCGGCGTGCCAGGCGGGTGTGGATGCCGGGCAAGGCTTGGCCGTCGTTGGTGGCGGCCGAGGTGGTGGCCACGTCCGTGATCACGTTGACGCTGTCGGGGGCACAGGTCTCGGTGACGTGCGCGGCGAAGCCTTTCCAGCTGATGATGTGCCCGTGGCGGACGTAGCGCGCCGTGGTGTCGTAGGGGGAGACGATCGCCGAGGCGGAGGGCGGCAGGCCACCGTCGTCGGCGGTGCGCCAGCGCAGGCGGCCCGCCGCGTCACGGTAGTAGTTCTGCACGAGGATCTGCCGTAGGGCTTCGGCCTGCGGGCCGGGCCGGTAGGCCGGTCCGTGCTCGTGGAGGTGTTCCAGCAGGCGGCAGGCGTCGTCACCGGCGGTGAGGATCCTGGTCTTGGGCCGGGTGGGGTTCTTGCCCAGGCGGACCGGGCGGCCGTAGCGACGCCCCCAGTCCTCGTCGACCAGGCCGGTCAGCAGGTGCGAAGCGGTCCGGGCCGCCTCTTCCAGGACGGCACGGACGGCCTCGGTGACCATTTCCAGCCGGGTCAGTTCGCGCACCGCGGCCAGGACGTGGGTGGAGTCGGTGCGCTGAGTGGTGCGCTCGCGCACGAGTCCGGCCTCCTTCAGGCGCGCGAGTGCCAGATCGAGGAGGCGGTCGGCTCGGTCCTCCAGGACCAGGCGCTCACGGAAGTCGGCCAGCACGCTGTGGTGGAAGCCGGGATCGTCCAGTTCCATGGCCATCGCGTACTTGAAGTCGATGCGGCAGCGCACCGCTTCGGCCGCTTGCCGGTCCGACAGGCCGAGCAGGAACTGCAGCACGCTGACGGTGGCCAGCTGGGCGGGCGAGATGCCGGGGCGTCCGTCGCGCGGGTACCAGCCCGCGAAGTCCTCGTCGCGCCACAGCCCGTCCAGCCGGTCTCTGACCCACATCGCCGTCGTGCCGCCGGGGTTGCTCGCCCGCGCGATTTGCGCGGTCAGAGCCGGAACTTGCTCACCGGAGCGCGGATGGAGCGACAACTGACACCTCGACAACTGCAGGTCTTCGATCAGCCCGAGCATGCCCGCTGATCAGGCGGGCACACCGGGAACGCTCCAAGATCCCCGACAGAGTCAAGCTAGGCCGTGTCTCACAATTCGCGTCGGATCAGCGCGCGGTGTTGGGCGCCCGGCTGGGCGTGCCGGCGAAGCGTCCTCGTACTGGGTCGTACGTGGATGATTCGCCGGTGCGTCCAGGCGGGCAGCGACATCAGCAGCTGACGCTGCGGGCCGGCGTCGCGCGCCTGGCGGGAATTGTGAGACACGGCCTAAGCGGCCCAGAAGCCGCCCACCGCCATCAGCAGGCCCACCAGCAGCACCACCAGGCCGGCCGGCGAACCGGCCGAACTGCCGCCCGCGTCCTTGCCCTTGCGGATCAGCCCCGCGCCGAAGATCGCGAGAACCACCCCGAAGCCGCCGACGGTCATCCACACGTCCGCCATGACGCCTTCGAGGTGCGGGCCGTTGTGCACCACCGTCGCGAGGTCCCACTTGTCCGGCACTGGTGCTCTCCTACTTCCCCTGGGCCAGGTTCTGGGCATCGGTCTCGATGCCCGAGCCGGCCGAGTATATGGCGGCATTCAGACCGGTGCCGAAGCCCTGCTCCAACGCGGCGTCCCGGAGCTTGGCCTTGTCGCTGCGGTTCTTGCCACCGAGCATCCCCTCCTTGGTGGCCATGTCGGCGAACTCCTTGTTGCTCGCGTTGCCGACCGAGCCGGTGATGGCGTTGGTGACCGCGTCCTGCCAGAGCGTGCTCCCGCTCGATCCGTTCTGCAGGTCCTGGCTGAACCCGCCGACGATGTTGCCCAGCCCGCCGTTGACCGCGTTGCCCATCCGCCCCTCGCCGGTGAGGATGTTGCCCACCGTGCCGCTCAGCTTGAGCTCCTCGGCCGCCGAGGCCCCGCCCGCGACGAACAGTGACGTGCCGGCCGCGGCCCGGCGGGCGTTGGTGAAGTCCGTACCGTAGGTGATCGGCTGCCCGCTGAGCGCCTGCTGGCCCACCGCGCTGCCGTAGTCGGCGGCCAGGTTGGTGGCGAAGTTCTTCAGGAAGTTCTTGCCGAACTTCCCGCCGAACTCGGCCGCCGCGGTGAGGAACTTCTCGATGGTGGCGGCCATCTCCTCGGACAGGTCGAAGAACTTCTTCAGCAGTTCGGTGACCTTCTCGGCCGCCGCGGTGAAGAGCTTGACCAGGTCGAGGATCTTGGCGGCCTTGGCGGCCACCGCGGTGTTGGCCACCAGGTCCGAGACGAACCCGGTGAACAGCGACAGCGCGGCCCCCGCCACCTCCATCTCGGCGATCTGGGTGGCGATGTCGATGATCGACTCGTTGATCGAGTCGATCTGATCGGCGTAGTCGCGCAGCCCCTTGGCGATCTCGTGGAAGTGCTTCGCGATGTCCTCGAAGGCCTTCTTCTGGTCGCCCCAGTGCGACAGGAACGCGTCGTACGCCGGCCCCGACCAGTCACCCGGACCCATCGAGTGGATGGTGGTGTCGATCGCCTGCGAGACCCCGCTGATCTCGTTGCCCATGGTGTCCCAGGCACCGGCCACCGTGCGCAGCTTGTCCCCGTCACCACCGGGCAGTTCGATCCCCAGGGCCTGCAGGATGTCCATGACCTTGCCGTCGATCCAGCCGTTGACACTCATCGCCCGCCCCCTCAGACGCTCTTGCCGACACTGTCGGCGTTGTCCTTGACCGCCTTGTCGGTCGCCTGATAAGCCGCCGCACTCGTCTGCAGCCGGCTGTTGTTGGCGTCCAACACCTGGGTGAGCTGGTTGAGTGCCTTGGAGGTGCTGTTGAACAGCTGCAGGTACTGCGAGAGCGCCCCGTCACAAGCCCCGAGCAGCCCGAACGCCTGCCCGACATCACCGGCAGTCGTCTCGAACGACGCCACCTGCCCGCCCAACGTCTGCGACTCGGTACCGAACTTGCCACCGAGCGCCGTCAGAGTCGTTGGATGTACCTGGAATTGTCCGTTCACCATGCCGCGTTCCCCGTTCCTGAGCCATCTGCTGTGCGCACAGCATCATTGCAGGCAGCCCCGACCCCCTGTTGAGCAGATGGAGGGTAAAGCCCCACCCCTCCCCCTCCCCCCACACGCCGCACCCAGCCATACGGCCCCAGCCCCCGCCCGAACGCACCGTTTCGCTGCCGGACCTCTTCAAACCCTTCCCACCCCACCACAACCCACCCCTCCCCCGGCCGTCCCACCCTCTCACCCTCGCGATGGCGGGCAACACGCACAGCAAGCGGTCGCCCACCTCATGCACGTCACCGGTGATGTGGCTTTCGCTGCTGCTGGAGGCAGAGCAGGGCATCGACGTGCTCGCGTTCTCGGGGACCTTCTTCGCCCAGTCGAACCCGCGGATCGCCACGATGCCGGCCCAGCTCGCGGCATCCGGAGTGAAGGTCCGCCCGTGCTTCGGCGACCCCCACGGCCGCGCTGTAGCGGTCCGCGGGCCAGACCCTGTGGGCGTACTGCCACCAGACCCAGCTCCTCGTCGAGGACGGCCAGGACCCCACCACGCCCGAGGGCTACGGCTGGCGGTTCCTGCGGGCGGCGTACTCTCGCCCCACCACGGCCCCGCCCGGGAGACCGCTCAGCACGTCCTGATGCGCGAGGCCGTCGTGGAGAGCAGCGGCCCGGCCGCCCGCATGCGTGCCGCTCAGGACGCGCTGCGGGACTCCGCCGGCCGACCGTGAAGGGAGCGGGGCGGGATGGACACCCGAGCGGCGCTGATCGTCGTCGACATGCAGAACGGCTTCCTCAACCACCACACCCGGCACCTGGTGCCCGTGGTGGCGGACCTGGTCGACCGGTGGTCCGCGACCGGACGCCCGGTCGTGTTCACCCGCTACCTCAACCACCAGGGCAGCCAGTTCGAGCGCCTCATCCACTGGACCCGCCTGCGCGAGGCCCCCGAGACGGACCTCGTACCCGAACTCCAGGACCGCGCCCGCCGATCGGCCGCGGTCATCGACAAGCCGGCCTACACCTGCTTCACGCCCCGAACCACCGCTCTGGCCACCGCCGAAGGCTGGAGCGACCTCGTCTTCTGCGGCATCGCCACCGACAGCTGCGTCCTCAAGTCGGCAGCCGACGCCTTCGAGCGCGAGTTCACCCCCTGGATCGTCACCGACGCCTGCGCCAGCGACGCCGGCCCCCAGGTCCACGACGCCGGACTCGTCGTCGCCCGCCGCTTCATCGGCGCCGGCCAGCTCCTCACCACCGCCCAGCTCTTCGCCCGGCTCACCGAGCCCGCCCTGGACCAGGACCATGACCGCGACACCTCCACCGCCCAGCAGTGATCTGATCATCATCGGCGGCGGCCCCGCTGGCTGCGCAGCTGCCGTGATGGCAGCCAGCGTCGGCCTGCGCTCCGTGCTGATCGAGCCCGTCTCCCTCTGCCACACCCTGCGCCGCATCCCCGCGATCAACAACGTCCTCGGCGGCCACACCACCGGCCCAGCCCTGGCCGACGCCGTCACCACCGACGTCGCCGCGCACGCCGCGCACGCCGCGCTGTGCCAGGTCTTGAGTGCGGACCGGCCGCCTGAGCGACCACTCCGCACTGACACTCATCGCCACCTGGCCGGCGTCGGACCTACCGCCGACCAGACGGCTCCACCCACGGCAGCTTCGTCAGCTGCGGCCACTCCCGCATCCACCGCTCCGCCTTGGCGTCGTACACCGCCTGGGGAGCAACGGTCAGCGGGTTGGGCCGCAGCACGAGGTTGAACAAGTCCCTGAATCCGTGGGTGGAGTGCACCGTCAGCTTGCCGCCGCTGTCCAGGCTCAGCCCCACGCAGCAGCTCGTCGCCGCGAAGGAGCTGATGGCATCGGCCAGGTCGCGGTACGGGGCGATCTCGTTGCCCCACTCCTTCGGATACCACAGGTGCACCCGGGCCTGGTTGCGCGGCTCAAGCTCCACACCGAGCCCGTCGACCGCAGCCAAGCACCGCTTGATCACCACGTCCTCCGCCTCCCACGAGGTGTCCTCGTCGAAGAAGAACAGGTCATGATCACGAATCCCGGCCGTCAGATCCTCCCGGCCGGCCGCCACGCTCCACACCGTCTGGAACAGCGAACCCGCCGTCAAGAACCAAGCCGGCAGGTCCAGGGCGGCCAGACGCTCCAGCACGGCCCGCACCGACGGGTTGCGCAACGCCGTGGCGGCGAACGCAGCAGCCTGCGTCTCGGGAGCGCCCGAGACGGCCAGCTCGTGCAGAGCCTCGGCGTTCAGATGGTCAAAGTCTCGGTGGTCGCGGACAACCGCGTAGTCCAACAGCACCCGGCTGACCCTGCCACAACCACCCCAGTGATCGCATCGTGAAGCCCCGCTTTCAGCCGACCAGTTGACGTCACGCGCACGCGACCAACGAAGGTTGGCCAGCGCAACGAGCACGGCGCACTCGGGGTGCGCCACATGGGCCACCGCGGATACCGCCCGCTGCCCGCTGCCCGCCGAGTACGTCGGCACCTACGTCCAGGCCACGCGTGCCCTCCTCGCAGAAATGATCAAGGAGCTATCGCAGCGACCTCCGCCAAGCCGACCGCCCCCGAATTCGACCCGCCCTACGCCGTGTCGCCGTGCGCGGCGAGGAAGCTTGGGTCGGGCGCGTACTCGAACTGGCGCAGGATCGGGGCCCGAGTCTGGGCGCCCACAGGGGTGCTGGTGAGGAGTTCCTCGATAAGTCCGGATGGCTATGCCGCGACGATATGCCAATGCGTCACACCGCTCAGCCGCCGAACTCATCGAAATGCGGTAGCGGGCCACCGGTCCACGGATCGGTACCAGACTCGCGAAGCCTGACCTGGTCCGCCCAGCTGACGAACTTTGGGTTGGCTTTTCCCCACAGGGAGGTATCACCCAGCGGACACTCGTCCAGTGTCGCGTCGAAGATGGCGACCAAGAACTCAACCATCCCGAACTCGTAGACCGACCATTGCCCATCATCGGTTGCCCAGACCGCGACAGGCCACGAGTCAGGATCGTCCCCAGTTTTGATCCAGCACAGCAGATCAGAGCTCGAGTCGTGCGCCCAGGCGATCAGAGACTCAGCGCCAACGAAAGCTGGCAGGCCC
The DNA here is from genome assembly GCF_036226465.1 of Kitasatospora sp. NBC_01250. Taxonomy (NCBI): domain Bacteria; kingdom Bacillati; phylum Actinomycetota; class Actinomycetes; order Kitasatosporales; family Streptomycetaceae; genus Kitasatospora; species Kitasatospora sp. NBC_01250. The sequence goes on from NZ_CP108476.1 coordinate 1,925,254, forward strand.
TGCCGGTTCCGCCGAAACACGTCACGCGCCTCCTCCGTTTCGGAAACCAGGTCGATCGGGAGCGTCCCGGGCGAATTGGACGACGTCGGGGAGGCCACACCAAGGTAATCGTCGATGGACCCTGCGCCGTACGCCCCGATGAACCTGACATAGTCCTGCGGGAGGCCAGACCCCCATTCGCCTCGAATTATCGTCCAATCGATGCAAGCCTTCTCACCGCGATCCGGCGGCATAATTGACGAGAGGCGATCAAATGCAGCAGAGAAACCCATGGAACACCTCGAATACCACTTGCCTATTACGGCCCTGAATCAACTGGGACCGCCGTGCCATGTTGATCGGTCACCGATCCGAGATTACGCCAACCCCGCGTCGGACTGTACAGCATGTTAGGCACGACTTCATCAAAGGGAATTCCGGCGCACCACCTTTATTCATGCCCATGGCGATCGTCTCATATCCACCGGAACTGTACGCGGTCCGTCATATTTCGGCAAAACCTTATAGAGAACGGTCCACCCACTCGCGACAGCTGACGACACCTCGTCTTCGTAGTAGTTCATATTCTGCACCATTGGGCCGAACTGACTCTGCTTCACGTAGGTATTAGTCGACCGAGAGCAGGTCGATAGGCTTTGTTGAGGCAAGCGGTGACCCCTATCGCACCATCCCCATTCCCTGAATCGGTACTTCCGTAATCCACCCAACCAGTGCCGCCAGCCATACATGGCTTGGGGTCACACGGGCCGGGCGGGACCCGGGGACCGGATCCCGCCCGGCCCTGGGGCCGGCTCAGGCGCCGGTCCAGTGAACAGGTCGATGTGAGCGCATCGGTGCCAGCGACGCTGCACATCCCAGCCTCAGCGGCTGTTCCTGCCACGAAGGCGGTAGTGGGGTAACGGTCCGTGTCGCCCTCGGACTTGAACTCCCACGGCGAGCACACGCACAGCGTCAACGCCTGTCGTCTCGCACTCCCAGTTGTCGACAACGCACAAATGCACCACGCCGGACCGACCGCTCCCGCTCGTGCCCCTCTCCACCGACTGCGACACGATGGCAGCAATCTCAGCAAGCACCTGCCCGTCGCCGGCCGGCTCAGGCGAGTCGGCGCGACGTCGGGCGTTCGACCTTTCACCTCGAAACTGACGATCAGTCAGCAAAGTCAGCATTGAGTCAGCATTGGTCTGACTAAACCTGGCTATACATGCCCACACCTGAGACTCATGGCCGCTCGCCGAGGCCGTCGTTCGGCGGCACGAACCTCCTCCCGGAACAGTGGATCGCAGACCGACCGGACTGCGATCCACGGCAACCCGGCGCGCCACTTCTCAGATGCATACCCCCAGGTCAGCGCGCCCTCCCCCGTGGCTTCAGGGGCACTTGCGGCACCTCGGGAGCGGCCAGCCGGGCGCCGTCATAGCCGTGCACCTCGCCGAAGCGCGACCCGGTCGTCCAGTCCTCGCGCGCCTGCCTGATGTCCTCGTCGGTCCGGCCGATGAAGTTCCACCACATGACGATCTCCTCCTCGAACGGCTCGCCGCCCAGGAGCAGCAGCGAGGCGTCGGTGCGGGCCAGCAGGGGGAGTTCGCGGCGGCCGCAGCCGAGGTAGAGGATCGAACCCGGCTCCACGAGGACGCCGTCCACGTCGACGCTGCCGCTTATGGCGAGTGCCGCGTACTCGAAGGCGGGTTCCAGGGGGAGGCGGGTGGCGGTGCGCTCGGTGAGGGTGAGGTCGACGCCGAGCAGGGGGGTGTAGGTGGTGCCGGGCGAGGTGGCGCCGTCGACCGAGCCGAGGATGACGGTGCCGTGCAGGCCGGCGGCGGTGATCTCGGGGAGGTGGGCGTGGTGTTCGAAGGTGGGGGCGGTGTGGCGGTGGGCGTCGGGCAGGGCGACCCAGAGCTGTGCGCCGTGCAGGAACCGCGCGTGCGAGCGCGGGGATTCCTCGGAGTGCGAGATGGCCCGGCCCGAGGTCATCAGGCCCAGCTCGCGCGGCCGGACGGTCTGCAGGCTGCCCAGGCTGTCGCGGTGCAGCACCTCGCCCTCGTGCAGCCAGCTGACCGTCTGCAGGCCCATGTGCGGGTGCGGCGGGACCTGCATGCCGGGCTCGTCGGCGATGTCGTCGGGGCCGTAGTGGTCCACGAAGCACCAGGCGCCGACCATCCGCCGCCCCATGGCGGGCAGCAGTCGGCGCACCTCGGTGCTCTCGCCGAGCTGTACGGCCCGTCCGGTCAGCAGCTCACGGACCGGGCCGGTGCTGGCATCGCCGCCGCAGCGGGTCGCAACGGGCTTGAGATCAAGGTTGCTCATCGCCCCACCGTAACGGTCTGACGGGCGCTCAGCGGCGATCGCCCACCGCCGGAGTCACCCGCCGGGCGCCGCGGACCCCGGTGCCCGCCAGCCGGTCGGCGAGCGAGCGCCGCACGCCCAGCAGGGCGGGGACGGCGTTGGCCCAGAGCAGCGCGACGGCCAGCGCCCAGCAGAGGGCGGCGAGCAGGAACGATCCGCCGACGAGCAGCGAGCAGGCCAGCGCGAAGCAGCCGATGTCGGCGACCGTGGTGACGGCGGCCCGGACCGCGGCCCGACGCCGTCCGAGGACGCCCGGTTCGCGCCAGTCGCCGACCCGCAGCCGGAGCAGGGCCTTGCCCAGGGTCCGGCCGGACAGCGCGAGCGCGCCGAACTGGTAGGCGAAGGTCAGCAGCACCAGCGCGCCGAGGCCCTGCTGGACGTCGGACAGTGCCGAGTGCCAGAGCGAGCGGCCCAGGCCCTCGGCCGCACCGACCAGGTGACCGTGCGACTTGACGAGCTGCCAGGCGCTCTCGCCGGCCAGGCTCGGCACATTGGTGAGCAGCAGCCCGATCCGGTGCATCGTCACGATCACGACCAGCGTGGCGGTCGCCAGGACCAGCGCGAAGTCGACCAACCAGGCCAGCATCCGCCGCCCGACCCCGGCCATGACCTCGGCCGCGACGTCGCCCATGACCTCGGCCGCGACCTCGGCCGAAGCGCCGACGAAGGCCGAAGCATCAGCCCCGGCCCAGCCCCCGACGCCAGGCGCGTCGCCAACCACATACGGGCCCGCTTGGGACACGTACTCCCCCTTGTTGAGAACAGTCCAGTGTGAAGAACAGTCCAGTGATGCGCGCCGGCACCGGCCTCAGTGCCGGCAGGCCCAGCCGGCGCCGGCCGTGGCCGCCTCCGCCTGCGCGCGCAGCGAGCGCACCGCCTCGGCGGGGTCGGCGGCGCCGTACACGGCGGAGCCGGCCACGAACACGTCCGCGCCGGCCTCGGCGCAGCGCTCGATGGTGGCGGGCGCGACCCCGCCGTCCACCTGGAGCCAAAGCTCCAGGCCGTGCTTGCTGATCAGCTCACGGGTGCGGCGGATCTTGGGCAGCATGATGTCCAGGAAGGACTGGCCGCCGAAGCCGGGCTCGACGGTCATGATCAGCAGCATGTCCAGCTCGGGCAGCAGGTCCTCGTACGGCTCGATCGGCGTCGCGGGCTTGAGCGCCATCGAGGCGCGGGCGCCCTTGGCCCGGATCTCGCGGGCGAGGCGGACCGGCGCGGCGGCGGCCTCCACGTGGAAGGTCACCGAACCGGCACCGGCCTCCACGTACTGCGGGGCCCAGCGGTCGGGCTGCTCGATCATCAGGTGGCAGTCCAGCGGGGTGTCCGTGGCGCGGGCGAGCGACTCCACCACCGGAATGCCCAGCGTCAGGTTGGGCACGAAGTGGTTGTCCATCACGTCGACGTGCAGCCAGTCGGCTCCGCGCACCGCCTCGGCCTCCTGGGCCAGGCGGGCGAAATCCGCGGACAGGATGCTGGGGTTGATCTGCGCCATTTCCGAAAACCTTCACCACTCGTCGGACCGGCCACCCACGCGGTCGCCTGCCCCTATCATCCCCTGCGCACCAGGTTCAGGCCCCGCCCGGGGTGCGCTCCAGCACGATCACGTCGTACCGCTCCTGAACAGCCGCCGCCGACCGCTCCCCGCCGGGGGCATCCCCGTCAGCAGCGTCCCCGCCCGCCAGCTCCTCTCCCAGCTCCTCTCCCAGCTCCTCGTCCAGCTCCTCGTCCAGCCGGGCCAGCCCCGCCGCGAACTGCTCCCCGCTCAGCGCGAGGAACTTCGACTGCGCCCGCCCGGCCACCTGCTCCCGCCAGCTCCGCAGGTCGGCGGCGACCGGCTGCGCGTAGGAGCGCACCTGGTGCACGGCGAAGCCGGCCGCCCCGAAGTCGGCGAGCAGCTCGCCCTCGGTCGGGAACCGCAGCGCGTCACTGGCCAACAGCTGCGGCCAGTACCGGTAGACGGGCGCGTCGAGCCGCTCGCGCACGGTGGTGCGGATCACCAGGCGCCCGCCGGGGCGCAGCACCCGGGCGAGCTCGCGCGCGGCGGCGGGGCGGTCGGGCAGGTGGTGGACGACGCGGGAGAGCAGCGCCAGTCCGAAGCCGGCCGTCGGGACGGGCAGCCGCTCGGCGGAGCCGTCCAGGTACCGCACCCGGGGGTGGGCGTTGTGCGCGGCGGCCTGCTCCCGCATCGGCTGCGACGGCTCCACGCCGGTCACGATGGCGGCGGGGAGTGCGCGGGCCAGCGCGGCACAGAACATGCCCGTTCCGGCGCCCACCTCCAGCACCGCGGGAGCGGGCTGGGCCCCTACAGCCGGCGCCCCCGGCACCGCGCGAGCCCCCGGCACAGCGGGAGCATCCGATACCGCGGGAGCGCCCGGCCCGGTCGGCGCGTAGCCGGCGATCAGCTCCGCCCAGGCCCGCAGCGACCGCGCGGGCAGCTCGTTGCCACGCTCGTACGACGCCGCCAGCTGCGGGTCCTCATATGCGTTTGCCATCATCCGTCCCTCCCGAGAATCCTGGACACCGCACTCCCCCAAGCCCCCAAACCCCAACACCCCAGCCCCACCACACCAACACCCCAACACCCCAACACCCCAACACCCCAACACCCCAACACCCCGCCGGAGCTGACACCATGCCACACACCCCCACCACCATCCTGATCACCGGCGCCACCGACGGCCTGGGCCGCGAACTCGCCCTGCGGCTGGCCGGCCCCGGCACCCTGCTGGTGCTGCACGGCCGGTCCGCCGAGCGGGCCGCCGAGGTGCAGCGGCAGGTGCGCGCGGCCGGCGGCGAGGCGGAGGTCCGCCTCGCCGACCTGGGCGACCTGCGCCAGGTGGACCGGCTCGCGGACACCGTACTGGCCGACTTCGACCGGCTCGACGTCCTGGTCAACAACGCGGGGATCGGCTTCGGCACCCCGGGCTCGGGCCGCCAGGAGTCCGCCGACGGCATCGAACTGCGCCTCGCCGTCAACTACTTGGCCGGCTACCGGCTGACCGGGCGACTGCTGCCCCGGCTCACCGAGGCGGCGGCCCCCGGGAACGCGGCACGAATCGTGAACGTGGCCTCCGCCGGGCAGTACCCGATCGACTTCGCCGACCCGCAGCTCACCTCGCACTACGACGGCGTGGTGGCCTACCGGCGCAGCAAGCTCGCCCAGATCATCGCCACCTTCGACCTGGCCGAACGGCTGGCCGAGGCGGACGTTCCGGTCACGGTGAACGCCCTGCACCCGGCCAGCTTCATGGCCACCACCATGGTCCAGGAGGCCGCGGTGACCCCCTTGAGCACGGTCGCCCAGGGGGTCGAGGCGACCCTCCAGCTGGTCACCGGATCCGCGGGGGCGCGCACCGGCCGGTACTTCAACGGGCTTCAGCCCGCCACCGCCGACCAGCAGGCCTACGACCCCGATGCGCGCACCCGACTCCGGTCGCTCTCGGACGAGTTGATCGCCCACGCGCTCTCCTGACCGGGACGCACCCCACCAGGACTACCAGGCGTACGCCTCCGGCGCCGTCCGGTACCCGGGGAAGATCTCGTCCAGCCGGTCCAGCGACTTCTGATCGAGCGTCAGGTCCACCGCCCGCACCGCCGCGTGCAGTTGCTCCAGGGTGCGCGGCCCGACGATCGGCGCGGTCACGGCCGGGCGGGTGAGCAGCCAGGCGAGCGCGATGTCGCCGGGCTCGTGGCCCAGTTCGGCCGCGAAGTCCTCGTACGCCTGGAGCTGCTCGCGCTTGTCGGCCACCGTGTCGGCCGCCCGGCCGCTCAACCGCCGCACCCCTTCACGGTCCTTGCGCAGCACGCCGCCGAGCAGTCCGCCGTGCAGCGGCGACCAGGGGATGACCCCGAGGCCGTACGCCTCGGCAGCCGGCAGCACCTCCAACTCCACCGACCGCTCCAGCAGGTTGTAGAGGGACTGCTCGCTGGTCAGGCCGAGGAAGCCGCGCGCCTTGGCCGTCTCCTGGGCGCGGGCGATGTGCCAGCCGGCGAAGTTGCTGGACCCGACGTAGACGATCTTGCCCTGGGCGACCAGCACCTCCATCGCCTGCCAGATCTCCTCCCACGGAGTGCTCCGGTCGACGTGGTGCATCTGGTACAGGTCGATGTAGTCGGTCTGCAGCCGCTTCAGGCTGGCGTCGACGGCGCGGCGGATGTTGAGCGCGGAGAGCTTGCCCTCGTTGGGCCAGGTCCCCATGTCGCCGTAGAGCTTGGTGGCGATCACCGTGCGCTCACGGCGCCCGCCGCCCTGCGCGAACCAGTTGCCGATGATCTGCTCGGTGCGGCCGCGGTTCTCGGCCCATCCGTAGACGTTGGCGGTGTCGAAGAAGTTGATGCCCTGGTCGTGCGCGACGTCCATGATCTGGTGGGCGTCGGGCTCTTCGGTGTGCGGGCCGAAGTTCATGGTGCCCAGGCAGAGACGGGAGACGCGGAGGCCGGTCCGGCCGAGGTGGGTGTACTCCATGATCCCACTCTCTGCCGCGACCGGCCCGCTGTCCAGCGCTTTCGGAACCCGCACCTGACGTCAGCTCAGCAACACCGGGCCCCGAACCCCCAAGCCCTCAGCCCTCAGCCCTCAGCCCCTCACGCAGTGCGCCGCAGCAGCGCCAGGTACATCGCGTCCGTCCCGTGCAGGTGCGGCCAGAGCTGGACGTCCGGCCCCTCCCCCAGCGCGGGCACGCCGGGCAGCAGCGGTCGGGCATCCACCCACTCGACGTCCGCGCGCCCGCGCAGCACGTCGTCCACCACGGCCCGGGTCTCCGCCAGGTGCGGCGAGCAGGTCGCGTAGCCGACCACGCCGCCGACCCGGACCGCGTCGAGCGCCGAGCGCAGCAGGTCGCGCTGGAGCGGGCCGAAGCCGGCCACGTCCTCGGGCCGCCGGCGCCAGCGCGCCTCGGGGCGCCGGCGCAGCGCGCCCAGACCGGAGCACGGCACGTCGACCAGCACCCGGTCGAAGCTGCCGGGCCGCCAGGCGGGCCTGGTCCCGTCGGCGGTGATCACGGTGTACGGACCGGGGTTGCCGTCCAGCGCGCGGGCGACCAGCCGGGCCCGGTGCGGCTGCCGCTCCGAGGCGACCAGCGCGGCGCCGCGCCCGGCGGCCAGCGCACCGAGCAGCGCGGCCTTGCCGCCCGGCCCCGCGCAGCCGTCCAGCCAGAGCCGGTCGGGACCCTCCAGCGGAGCCGCGGCCAGCGCGAGGGCGACCAGCTGGCTGCCCTCGTCCTGCACACCGGCCTGGTTCTGCTGGATCGCCGGCAGCGAGCCGGGGTCGCCGCCCTCGGCCAGCCGCACCGCGTACGGCGACCAGCGCCCGGGCGAGCTGTCCGGCAGCTCGGCCGCGAGCTGCTCGGTGGCGATCCGCCCGGGGCGGGCCACCAGGGTGACCTCGGGGCGGTCGTTGTCGGCGCGCAGCAGCTCCTCCACCGCGACCCGCCCGGCGGCACCGGGCTGCCAGCGGCCCAGCGAGTCCCAGAGCGCGGAGACCACCCAGCGCGGGTGGGAGTGGACCACGGCCAGGTGGTCCTCGGCGTCATCCTCGTACGGCGGGGCGACCTGGGCGATCCACGCCTCCAGGTCCTGCGCGCTGATCCGGCGCAGCACGGCGTTGACGAACTTGGCCCGCCCGTCGCCGATCTCCGCCCGGGCGAGCTCCACGGTGGCCGAGACGGCGGCGTGGCTGGGGATCCGGGTGGCCAGCAGCTGGTGCGCGCCGAGCGAGAGCACGTCCAGGACCGGCGGGTCCACCTCGCGCAGCGGCCGGTCGATGCAGGCGGCGATGATCGCGTCGTAGGTGCCCTGCAGGCGCAGCGTGCCGTAGACGAGCTCGGTGGCGAGGGCGGCGTCGCGCCGGTCCATGCCCTTCTGCTCGGCCTCGCGCAGCAGCGAGGGCAGGATCAGGTTGGCGTAGGCGTCCCGCTCGTCGACGGCGCGCAGGGCGCGGAAGGCGACGCTGCGCGCCGGGTCCTTCTTGGGACGGCGGTGCGGGCGAGGGGCGCGCTTGACGGACTTCGACGCGGGGTTCGACGCGGGGGTGCTCATGGGGACCTCAAAAGTGCTACGGGGATATCAGAAACAGTAACGCCGGAGCGCGCGGACCGGCGGCCGGTCACACCTCAGCCGCCGAGCAGCTCGCCGCTCTCGATCCGCACCCCGCGCGCCCAGTCCGCCGCCCGCATCGGCTTCTTGCCCTGCGGCTGGACCTCGCCCAGCTCGACCTCGTGGCTGCCGGTGCCGACCCGCACCGCGTTCTTGCTCACCGCGAGTTCGCCGGCGGCCAGCTCCGCGCCACCGGGCAGCAGCTTCACCGGCCCGGAGAGCTTGAGCCGCTCGCCGCGGAAGGTGGTCCACGCACCGGGCGCGGGCGCACAGCCGCGCACCAGGCGGTCGATCGCCAGTGCGGGGTGGCGCCACTCGATCCGGGCGTCCTCGACGTTGATCTTCGGCGCCAGGGTGATCCCGTCGGCCGGCTGCGGGACGGCGACCAGGCTGCCGTCCTCGATGCCGTCCATGGTGGCGGTGAGCAGGCCGGCGCCGGCCCGGGCCAGCCGGTCGAGCAGCTCGCCGCTGGTGTCGGTGGGACGGATCTCCTCGGTGATCACGCCGAAGACCGGGCCGGAGTCCAGGCCGCGCTCGATCCGGAAGGTCGAGGCACCGGTCACCTCGTCACCGGCCAGCACCGCGTGCTGCACGGGGGCGGCCCCGCGCCAGGCCGGCAGCAGCGAGAAGTGCAGGTTGACCCAGCCCTGCGCGGGGATCTCCAGGGCCGCCTCGCGCAGCAGCGCGCCGTAGGCGACCACGGGGCAGCAGTCCGGGGCCAGCTCGGCCAGCCGTGCCAGGAACTCGGGCTCGCTCGGCTTGGCCGGCTTGAGCACCTCGATGCCGGCCTCCGCCGCCCGCTGGCCGACGGGGCTCGCCACCAGCTTGCGTCCGCGCCCGGCGGGGGCGTCGGGACGGGTGACCACCGCGACCACCTCGTGCCGCTCCGAGGCGAGCAGCGCCTCCAGCGCGGGGACGGCGACCTCGGGGGTTCCGGCGAAGACGAGACGCAAGGCAGTAGTCCTTCGGATCAGTCGAGTTGACGAGAGCGTCAGAAGCGGCGAACGGGAGGGTCAGGAGCGGCGAACGGCGGTCAGCGGATCGGCCCGAACGTGCTGTGCGGCGATATCCGCAGCTCGGGGGCCGGACCGTCGCCCCACTCGGCCTCGCGGATCGCCCGCATCGCCGCCTTGCGGGTCTCCCGGTCCAGCCGGTCGATGAAGATGATCCCGTCCAGGTGGTCCGTCTCGTGCTGGATGCAGCGGGCCAGCAACTGGGTGCCCTCGACGGTCACCGGGTCGCCGTACTCGTTGAACCCGCGGGCCACCACGCCGAACGCGCGCTTGGTGTCGAACCGCAGTCCGGGCAGCGACAGGCAGCCCTCGGGGCCGTCCTGCTCCTCCTCCGTCAACGACAGGTCGGGGTTGATCAGATGACCGGTCACGCCGTCCACGTGGTAGGTGAACACCCGCAGCGAGATGCCGAGTTGCGGCGCGGCCAGGCCCGCGCCCGGCGCGTCCAGCATGGTCTCGGTCAGGTCCTTGACGAGGGTGCGCAGTTCCTTGTCGAAGGTGGTCACCGGCTGCGCCTTGGCGCGCAGGACCGGGTCACCGAAGATCCGGATCGGCTGGATCGCCACGGCGGCGGGCTCCTTCTCGGTCGACGGTCTCGGGCAGGCGTTCATACGGGCAGCACGTCAGTCTATGCGGCGCGGCCGGGATCCCGAATCCCGCCTCCCGGATCCCGGAGCGCACTCACGCGTGACCCCGGACCCCGCTTCGGCGTTGGTCAAAAGAGATTGACCGTGAGTTTCACCGGGCCGGCGCGAGGCCCCATCATTTGCACGGAAGGTGGCCTGAGCACGATGGCCGAGCAGATCAACCACGACACCCGGGCACGGGCGAGCCTGCACCTGCTGGTGCGCGACATCGAGCGGGTCCGCCGCCAGGTCGACGCCCTGCGTACCCTCACCGCCCAGTTGGGCAATGTCTACCGGCCCCGGCGCCCCAGCAGCTCGGGCGGTTTCGTGGTGTACGGGCGGGCGCCCGCGCCGACCGTACGGCTGGCCCAGGAGCTGCGCGAGAGCGTGGAGACCCTGGTGGCGGCGGCGGTGGAGTTCGACCGGGCGCTCGGCTTCTCCTGGGACTCGGTGGGCTCCGCCCTCGGGGTGACCAAGCAGGCGGTGCACCGCAGGTACGGGATGCGCCGCTCGGCGACCGAGCTGCTGGGCGCGGCGGCGGCCGGCGGCGTGCCCGGTGGCCCGGCGGCGCTGGGTGCCACGCTGCCGGCTCCGGCCGCACCGCGCGACGACCTGCGTGCGGAGGAGACGCCCGCCCCGCCGGCCCAGACCCCGGCCCCGGCCGGCGTCCCGCTCGCCCGCTCCGTCCCGGCGGCGCGCCAGGGCGGTCTCGACCGGCCCGGCATCCCGCTGCGCGGCTGACCTTCCGCGCGACGCCCTCTGAGCGGCACCATCTGACGCCCCGTCACCGCATCCCGCCGCACGCCCGAGCCCCAGTGCGCAGGAAGTCGGCCTCCCCGACTTCCTGCACCCAGGGTCGGCCCTGCTCCGGGCAGCGAGCCCGACCTCACCCGATGTCGGTCGGATCGATCCGCACCTTCACCGGCTCCGCCCCCCGCAACGCGACCCGCGCGATCTGCGCCGCCTTCAGCGCCGCGGTCAGTGCCCCGCCCTGCCCCGGGCGCACCCGCAGCAGGGCACGCTCCTGCTCCTGACCGCGCAGCGGCGGCAGCGGCACCGGGCCGAGCAGGTCCGCCCCCTCGGGCAGCCGGGTGAGCCCGAGCAGATCGGCCACCGCGGCGGGCGTCCCGGTGACCGACGCCATCCGGGAGACCGGCGGGAAGCCCAGCTGCGCCCGCTCCGCCAGCTCCAGGTCCGCGTGCCCGGCCGGGTCCCAGCGCACCAGCGCCTGCACCGGCCGCGCGGTGGGCTCGGCCACCACGACCACCTGGCCGCCCTCGGTGGCCGGCCGCACCAGCGCGGCCGCCGCCAGCCACAGCCGCAGCGTCTCCTCCCCGGAGCGCAGGTCGGGCCGGCTGAGCAGGGCCCACCCGTCCAGCAGCAGCGCGGCGGCGTACCCACCGCCCTCGGCCACCGGCTCGGCCCCGGGCGTGGAGATCACCAGCGCCGGCTCGGCCGACACCCCGGCCAGCACCGCGTCCCGGCCCGAGGTCCGCACCGGGATCCCCGGGAAGGCCTTGCCCAGCTCCTCGGCCGTCCGCCGGGCGCCCACCACCTGCGCGCGCAGCCGGAACGAGCCGCACTCCTCGCAGTGCCAGTCCAGCGCGGCGACCCCGCACCAGGCGCACTGCAGCGCCTCCCCGGCGCCGACGGCCTCCAACGGCCCGGCGCAGTGCGTGCAGCGGGCCGGGGTGCGGCAGCGCCCACAGGCCAGCCGCGGCACGTAGCCGCGGCGCGGCACCTGGACGAGCACCGGGCCGCTGCGCAGCGCCTCGCGCGCCGCCTGCCAGGCCACCGAGGGCAGCCGGGCGACCTGCGCGGCGGCGTCCCTGGCCTGGTCGGCCTCGCCGACGGTGCGCACCCGCGGCGCGACCTCGCGCACCACCGCGCGGTCGGCGGCCAGCGGACGGGCCCAGCCCGTGCGCAGCAGCTGTGCGCTCTCCACCGTCATCGCGAGCCCCCCGACCAGCACGGCGGCCCCCTCCTCGGCAGCGCGCAGCAGCGCGACCTCGCGCACGTGCGGATGGGGTGCCCGCGGGTCGCTGTGGCTGCTGTCGCCGTCCGACCAGACCACCAGCAGGCCCAGGTCGTGCACGGGCGCGAAGACCGTGGCCCGGGTGCCGAGCACCGCGCGCACCGAACCCCTGCTGACGGCGAGCCAGTTGCGGTAGCGGTCCTTGGGGCCGAGGTCGGCGGTGAGCACCGCGTGGTGCCCGGAGCCGCCGAGCAGCTCGGTGAGCGCCGCATCCACCCGGGCCACCGCCCGCCCGTCGGGCAGCACCACCAGGGCGCCGCGCCCGCCGGCCAGCGTGGCGGCCACCGCCAGCGCGATCTCCTGCGGCCAGCTCGGTCCGGGCAGCGCCGTCCAGACCGCGCGCGGGGTGTGCCCGGCGGTCAGCGCGCTCAGGAACTCGGGCCCCTGCGGATAGCGCTGCCAGCTGCCGGCGGCCGGCGCGGCGGGCGCCGGCAGCGGGGCCGGCGAGGGCTGCGCCTCGGCCTTGGCGTGCCGCGGCGGCACGGCCAGCTGCAGCACGTCGGCCAGGGTGCCGGCGTAGCGGTCGGCGATGGTGCGGCTGAGCTTCAGCAGGGCCGGGGTCAGCACCCGCTCGGCGGAGAGCACTTGGGCCAGCGGGGCGAGCGGGCCGCGGTAGTCGCTGCTCGCCAGCCGGGCCACGATGAAACCGTCGTGCAGCTCGCCGCCCTCGCGGCGGCCCGCGGCGCTGACCCGGGCGCCGAACCGGACCCGGACCCGCACGCCCGGCTGGGCGGCTTCGGCCATCGCGACCGGCACCGCGTAGTCGAAGAACTGGTCGAGGTGGAGCAGGCCCTTGTCGACCACCACCCGGGCCACCGGCAGCTCCTCGGCCAGGTGCGCGCCGTGCCAGGTGCGCGGCTTGGCCCGGCGCACCGTCTCACGGATCAGCGCCAGCTGCTCCGGCGGCCCGCCCGGGGGCGTGTCGTCGCTGCTCATGGGCTCGCCGGCCCCCTTTCCCGTGCCGCCACCGTGGATCACCCGGGTCCAGTGGTACCACGTGACACGGACAGACCGCGGCGGCGGCGCCCACCCTGGGGATGGACGCCGCCGCCGCGGTCGACGCGAAGGGCCCGCTGGCCCCGCGCGGTGCTGGGGATCAGGCCCCGACAGCCGCCTTCAGCTGCTCGGCGCGGTCGGTGCGCTCCCAGGTGAAGTCCGGCAGCTCGCGGCCGAAGTGGCCGTAGGCGGCGGTCTGGGAGTAGATGGGCCGCAGCAGGTCCAGGTCGCGGATGATGGCGGCCGGACGCAGGTCGAAGACCCGGGTGACGGCTTCCTGGATCTTCAGGACCGGGGCGGTCTCGGTGCCGAAGGTCTCCACGAACAGGCCCACCGGCTCGGCCTTGCCGATCGCGTACGCGACCTGCACCTCGGCGCGGCGGGCCAGGCCCGCGGCGACGATGTTCTTGGCGACCCAGCGCATCGCGTAGGCGGCCGAGCGGTCGACCTTGGACGGGTCCTTGCCGGAGAAGGCACCGCCACCGTGGCGGGCCATGCCGCCGTAGGTGTCGATGATGATCTTGCGGCCGGTCAGACCGGCGTCGCCCATCGGGCCGCCGATCTCGAAGCGACCGGTCGGGTTGACCAGCAGGCGGTAGTTCGAGGTGTCGATGTCCACACCCGCCAGCACCGGCTCGACCACGAACTCGCGGATGTCGGGCGCGAGCAGCGAGTCCAGGTCGATGTCACTGGCGTGCTGGGTGGAGACCACCACGGTGTCGACCCGCACAGCCTTGTCGCCGTCGTACTCGATGGTGACCTGGGTCTTGCCGTCGGGGCGCAGGTAGGGGATGGTCCCGTTCTTGCGCACCTCGGTCAGCCGGCGCGACAGGCGGTGCGCCAGGGTGATCGGGAGCGGCATCAGCTCAGGGGTGTCGTCGCACGCGTACCCGAACATCAGGCCCTGGTCGCCGGCGCCCTGCCGGTCCAGCTCGTCGTCCTCGCCGTCGACCCGGTGCTCGTGGGCGGTGTCGACGCCCTGCGCGATGTCCGGGGACTGCGAGCCGATCGAGACCGAGACGCCGCAGGAGGCGCCGTCGAAGCCCTTCTTCGAGCTGTCGTACCCGATCTCCAGGATCTTCTCGCGCACCAGCTGCGCGATCGGCGCGTACGCCTTGGTGGTGACCTCGCCGGCCACGTGCACCTGGCCGGTGGTGATCAGCGTCTCGACGGCGACCCGGGAGGTCGGGTCGTCCTTGAGCAGGGCGTCGAGAATGGTGTCGCTGATCTGGTCAGCGATCTTGTCGGGGTGTCCCTCGGTCACGGACTCCGAGGTGAACAGGCGGCGAGACACAGCGCTCCCTGGGGTTGCAGCGGCTGCTGACTGAATGCCCCCGATCGAAGGGCATCCGGAAAGACTTGATTCCTGGAGTGTAACGGTCGGCTATCGACCTTCGACACTCCTTTCGCCGATTCACGGACGCTGCGTCTCACGTGGTGGGCAGACCAACCATCGGCCCACAGCCCGCCCGACCAGCGGACCAACCGTCTCCGCGGTCGAACACGTGCGCCAGATCACGTCGGCCGGGCCGGCCCCGCTCAGGACTGCCCGGCGCCGTCCAGCCGGGCCGCGACCAGATCCCAGACCGCGTCGGCCAGATCCTCCTTCGGCCCTGGTGCGACCGGGTGTTCGGAGCCGTCGGCAGCCAGCACCACGGCCTCGTTGGTGTCGGTCCCGAAGCCCTTGGCCTCGCCGACCTCGTTCACCACCAGCAGGTCGCAGCCCTTGCGGGCGAGCTTGGCCCGGCCGTTGGCGAGCACCTGGTCGGTCTCCGCGGCGAAGCCCACCACCAACTGACCCGGGCGGGCCCGGTGGCCGGACAGTTCCGCCAGGATGTCCGGATTGCGGACAAGGGCGACGGGCGCGGGCTCCACGCCGCCCCGCTTCTTGATCTTCGCCGCCGCGTACTCGGCCGGCCGGAAGTCGGCCACGGCCGCGGCCATCACCACCACGTCGGCCTCGGCCGCCGCCTTCACCGCCGCCTCGCGCAGCTCCAGCGCGGTGGTGACCTTGACCACATCGACCCCGGCCGGGTCCGGCAGCCCGACGTTGGCGGACAGCAGCGTCACCCGGGCACCGCGCGCCGCGGCGGTGGTGGCCAGCGCGTAGCCCTGCTTCCCGGAGGAGCGGTTGCCCAGGTAGCGCACCGGGTCCAGCGGCTCGCGGGTGCCGCCGGCCGAGACCACCACATGGCGGCCCGCCAGGTCGGGCGCCGCCGCACCGCGGGCCAGCACCCGGCGGCAGGCGGCGAAGATCGCGTCGGGGTCGGGCAGCCGGCCCTTGCCGGTGTCCGCCCCGGTCAGCCGGCCCACCGCCGGGTCCAGCACGATCGCACCGCGCCGCCGCAGGGTGGCCACGTTCTCCTGGGTGGCCGGGTGCTCCCACATCTCGGTGTGCATCGCCGGGGCGAAGACCACCGGGCAGCGCGCCGTCAGCAGGGTGTTGGTGAGCAGGTCGTCGGCCAGCCCGTGGGCGGCCTTGGCCAGCAGGTCGGCGGTGGCCGGCGCCACCACGACCAGGTCGGCCTGCTGCCCGATCCGCACGTGCGGGACCTCGTGCACCCGGTCCCAGGTCTCGGTGGCGGCGGGCCGCCCGGACAGCGCCGCCCAGGTCGCCTCGCCCACGAAGTGCAGCGCCGCCGCGGTGGGCACCACGGTGACCTGGTGACCGGACTCGCTGAAACGCCGCAGCAGCTCGCACGCCTTGTAGGCGGCGATGCCACCGCTCACACCGAGGACCACCCGGGGCTGGCTCATGGGACTCCATTCGCTCAAAAGATGCGCGTTCACCTTAGTAGGGTCCGCCGGGGGTCCGCGATCAGCGCACGCAGAAGGGCCCGCCGGACGAATCCGGCGGGCCCTTCCACACGTCGCATCAGGCGGCGTCGACGGCCTCCGCGGTGAGCATGCCCGCGTTGATCTCGCGCAGCGCGATCGACAGCGGCTTCTCGTGCACGTGGGTGTCGACCAGCGGGCCGACGTACTCCAGCAGACCCTCGCCGAGCTGCGAGTAGTAGGCGTTGATCTGACGGGCACGCTTGGCCGCGTAGATCACCAGGCTGTACTTGGAGTCCGTGGCCTCAAGCAGCTCGTCGATCGGCGGGTTGATGATGCCCTCGGGCGCGGTCATGGAAGAGGACACGCGAAAACCTTCCGAAAGGGTGGAAAAAACAGAACGCCTGATGTCGATTCCCCGGTCACGGATCACTGTGAACCGCTAGCAGAGAAGATCGGATCAGTCTACACCGAGCAAGGCTAGCAGCTCGGTCGCCACCTGCTCGACCGAGGTGTTCACCAGCGTGGTGTCGAACTCCGGCTCGGCGGCCAGTTCGACCTTGGCGGCGGCCAGCCGCTCGTCGATCACCGCCTGGGGCTCGGTGCCCCGACCGGTGAGCCGGCGGACCAGCTCCTCCCAGCTCGGCGGAGCCAGGAAGACCAGCTGTGCCTCCGGCATCGACTCGCGCACCTGGCGGGCGCCCTGCAGGTCGATCTCCAGCAGCACCGGCTCGCCGCGCTCCAGCTTGGCCTCGACGGCCGCACGCGGGGTGCCGTACTTGTTGCCGGCGAAGACGGCCCACTCCAGCAGTTCGCCGTTCGCGACCATCTTGTCGAACTCGTCGCTGTCGACGAAGTGGTAATGGACCCCGTCCTTCTCGCCGGGCCGCGGGTGCCGGGTGGTCGCCGACACCGAGAGCCAGACCTCGGGGTGCTGTTGCCTCATATGAGCGACGACCGTGCTCTTGCCGACCCCCGAAGGGCCGGAGAGCACGGTCAGCCGCGGACGTTCACTCATGCACCGATTATCCCGGATCCTGGACGGACCCGGGACCACCCGGTGCCGAACCGGCGCGCGTCAGGACGACGTGGCGCCGAACTCCCGCTCCAGCGCGGAGATCTGGTTCGTACCAAGACCACGGACCCGGCGGCTCTCACTGATGCCGAGACGCTCCATGATCTGCTTGGCGCGGACCTTGCCGACGCCCGGAAGGCTCTCCAGCAGTGCGGAGACCTTCATCTTGCCGATGACATCGTTGTCCTCTTTGCCGGACTTGATGACCTCGTGCAGGGAGGCTCCCGAGTGCTTGAGCCGGTTCTTCACCTCAGCGCGCTCCTTGCGAGCCTCGGCGGCCTTGGCCAGCGCGGCGGAGCGCTGTTCAGGGGTAAGGGGCGGAAGAGCCACGCCGTTCACCTCAGGGTCTGGAAGGAAATGAAGTGCTAGGACATTGGTCGAACCAGGCGCCTGCCACAGCCCGTTCGGACTACGACCGCAGTGGAACCTAGCCGCTCTGACCTGCGAGAGCAACGAGAATCGCACCACCGAGGGCACCTACCGCCGGACACTACCCGCATTGCGCGCCCACGTCAGGAAAAGAAGCCGAAAAGTCCTGGTCAGCACAGGTAGGCCAGGACTTTTCGGGAGAAAACGGCCCGGTTTGGGCCCTCCTCGTCAAGCGAGTGTGACAGCCCTCACATCGTCGACGAAGCGCTGCGCGGCCTCCCGCAGGGCCGTCACGGACGGTCCGTGCTTGAGTACGTCGCGACTCACGCTCGGCACTACGTCGGGTACGGACGCACCGAAGACCCGCGGCAGGTCGGCCATCGTCGCGCCCTGGGCGCCGATCCCGGGAGCCAGCAGCGGCCCGTTGATGGCCAGTTCCACTCCCGCGTCGGCCAGCGTGGCGCCGACCACCGCACCGAAGGAGCCGAGCGGCTCGGCGCCGGCGTTCTCCGCGGCCAGGTGCCGCAGCACCTGCTGGGCGACGCTGACGTTGTTCGGCGCCATCGCGCGCTGCACCTCGAAGCCCTCGGGGTTGGAGGTCAGCGCGAGCGCGAAGATGCCGCAGCCGTGCTCGCGGGCCAGGTCGAGCGCCGGGCGCAGCGAGCCGAAGCCGAGGTAGGGGCTGACGGTGAGGGCGTCGGAGAACAGCGGGCTGTCGGGCAGCAGGAAGGCCTCGGCGTAGGCGGCCATGGTGGAGCCGATGTCGCCGCGCTTGGCGTCCATCACCACCAGCGCGCCGGCCGCCCGGGCCTCGGCCACGGTCCGCTCCAGGACGGCGACGCCCTTGCTGCCGAACCGCTCGAAGAAGGCGGCCTGCGGCTTGAGCACGGCCACCCGGTCGGCGAGCGCCTCGACCACGGTGCGGCTGAAGGTCGTCAGGCCCGCCAGGTCGTCGCCCAGTCCCCAGGCGGAGAGCAGGGCGGCGTGCGGGTCGATGCCCACGCAGAGCTGGCCGCGGTCGTCCATGGCGTGGCGCAGCCGGGCGCCGAAGGGAGCGAGGGTCATGAGGGCCTTTCGGTGGAAGAGGGCCGGCGGGGCGGGCCCGCGGGCGAGGAGGGGCGGTGGGCGTACCCCACCGCGTCGGTGTACTTGGCGAAGCCGCGCGTCGCCAGTTCGGCGCGCAGCTCGGCGAGGATGCGCTGGGGAGCGGCCGGATCCTGGAAGAGCGCGGTCCCCACGGCCACCCCGCTGGCGCCGGCCAGGGTGAACTCGAGGGCGTCGCGCCCGCTGCGGATCCCGCCCATGCCCAGGATCGGCACCTGCGGGATCCGGCCGGCCAGCATCGCGGCGTGCACCTGGTAGACGCAGCGCACGGCGATCGGCCGCAGCGCGGGCCCGGAGAGGCCGCCGGTGCCGCCGGCCAGCGCGGGGCGCAGCGTGTCCAGGTCGACGGCCAGGCCGAGCGAGGTGTTGATCATCGACAGGCCGTCGGCCCCGGCCTGCACACAGGCCGCCGCGATCTCGGTGATCGAGGTGACGTCGGGCGAGAGCTTGGCATAGACCGGCAGCTCGGCGTCGGTGATTTTCCGCACCGCGCGCACCACGTCGTACGAGGTGGCGGGGTTGCGGGCGAAGACCAGCCCGCGGTCGGCCACGTTGGGGCAGGAGATGTTGAGTTCGAGGCCGACCACCCCGGGCTGCCCGTTCAGGCGCTCGGCGGTCTCGGTGAACTCCTCCAGCCGCTCCCCCGCGATCGACACCAGCACCCGGGCGCCGCGCTCGGCCAGCCAGGGCAGCTCGTGGCGCACGAAGTGCTCGATCCCCGCGCCCTGCAGGCCGATCGCGTTGAGCATGCCGGAGGGCGTCTCGGCCAGCCGCGGGGTGGCCTGCCCGGAGCGCGGGTAGGGCATGATCGTCTTGGTGGTCACGGTGCCCAGCGCGTCCAGCGGGACGAACCGGGCCAGCTCCCGCCCGTACCCGGCGCAACCGGAGGCGGTGCTGAGCGGGTTGGGCAGCGTGCGGCTGCCCAGTGGTGCGCTGAGGTCGACGTCCTCGGGGTCGACCTCGGTAGCCGTGAACCGTGCCGTCATCGCAGCCCTCCTCCCATCGCGGCGGCGCCCTCCAGGTCGTCGGGGACGCTGCCGATGTCCGCCCAGCGCACCCGGGCCCCGTCGAAGACCGGTCCCTCGGTGCAGGAGCGGACGAACCGGCTGCGCCCGTCCTCGCCGACCACCGGCAGCACGCAGGTCATGCAGATGCCCGTCCCGCAGGCCATTGCCTCCTCGACCGCGGTGTGCACCCGCACCTCGTGGGCGACGGCGATCTCGCTGACGGCCCGCAGCATCGCCATCGGGCCGCAGGCGTAGACCACGGTGGCCCCGATCGCCCGGATCGCCTCGGCCAGCGGGTCGGTGACCCGCCCGGCCAGCCCCGTCGAGCCGTCCTCGGTGAGCAGCAGGACGTCCTGGGTGAGTGCGCGGGCCTGGTCGGCGCCGTAGAGCCCCCCGGTGCCGGCCGCGCCGAGGACGAAGCCGATCCGCCCGCCGCGCCGCCGGATCTCGGCGCCCAGTGCGAACAGCGGTGCGCTGCCGTAGCCGCCGGCCACCAGCAGGGCACTGACGGGCTGCTCGGGCAGCGGGAACGGCGTGCCGAGCGGGGCGATCAGGTCGAGCCGCTCGCCCACCCGGGCGCCGGCCAGCTCCCGGCTGCCGGCCGCCTTCGGGGCGATCACCAGCTCGATCGTGCCGGCCTGCGGGTCGGCCCGGTGGATCGCGAAGGGCCGGCGCAGCACCAGGGCCGAGCCGGGCCCGCCCACCGCCAGGGTGGCGAAGTGGCCGGGCCGCACCCGTTGCGGCACCCCTGGGGCGTGCAGCACCAGGCGGTGGTACGCCCCTTCGGGATGGTTGGCGAGCACCTCGGCCCGCAGCTGCAGGGGGTTGGCCATGGACAGGCCCCTTTCGACCGCTCTGGCTGCTTCTGGGTTGGCTGGCTCCCGGAACTCTCCCAAACCAGGCTGTCGGCTGTCACATCCCCCCGATTTATGACATACCGTCAGATGATCACACTGTCGGTCGGGGCTGCCGGGCCGGGCTGCCGGATCAGGCCGCCGAACCCACGGCCTCCGCCAGGCTCCCGAAGCCCGCGCGGCGCAACCGCAGGCTCAGGCCCTTGTGCACCCGGCGCATCCAGAACGGCCCCTCGTAGATGAAGGCGCTGTAGCCCTGCACCAGGTCGGCCCCGGCGATGATCCGCTGCCAGGCGTCCTCGGCGGTCTCGATCCCGCCGACCGAGACCAGCGTGAGCCGCCCGTCGGTCCGCTTGCGCAGCCGCCGCAGCACCTCCAGCGAGCGCTCCTTCAGCGGCGCCCCGGAGAGCCCGCCCATCCCGATCTCCTCGATCCGGGCGGCCGGCTCGCGCAGCCCCTCGCGGCCGATCGTGGTGTTGGTGGCGATGATGCCGTCCAGGCCCAGCTCGAGCGCCAGGTCGGCGACCGCGTCCACGTCCTCGTCGGCCAGGTCGGGCGCGATCTTCACCAGCAGCGGCACGTGGTGCGGGGTGGACCGGTCGGCGGCCTCGCGCACGGCGCTCAGCAGCGGGCCCAGGTGCGAGACGGCCTGCAGGTTGCGCAGCCCCGGGGTGTTCGGCGAGGAGACGTTGACCACCAGGTAGTCCGCGTACTTGGCCAGGCGCTCGGTGCTCTTGACGTAGTCGGCCACCGCGTCGGCCTCCTCGACCACCTTGGTCTTGCCGATGTTGACGCCGACCACCGGCGAGAGCGAGCCGCGCTGGCGCTGCGCCAGGCGGGCCGCGATCCGGGCCGAGCCCTGGTTGTTGAAGCCCATCCGGTTGATCAGCGCACGGTCGTCCACCAGGCGGAACAGCCGCGGCGCCGGGTTGCCGGGCTGCGGCTCACCGGTGACCGTGCCGATCTCCACGTAGTCGAAGCCGAGCATCGCCAGACCGTCGATGCCCACCGCGTTCTTGTCGAACCCGGCGCCCAGGCCGAACGGGCCCGGCAGGTCCAGGCCGAGCGCGGTGGTGCGCAGCGCCTTGTCGCGCGGGGCCAGCACCAGGGCGACCAGCTGCCGCAGGCCCGGCACCGAGGCGGCCAGCCGGATCCAGAAGAACGCCAGGTGGTGGGCCTTCTCGGGGTCCATCTTCCGGAAGACCAGATTGAACAGCAGCTTGTACACAGGGGGCTCCTCGCATGGCTGTGGGGGGCACCGAGGCACGGTGCCCCCCACACAGGATCGTCCTACTGGCGGGCGGAGTTGATCATCGCCGCGTGCTCCTGCAGCGACATCACCCCGACGTCGCCACGGGTCAGGGCGTCGATGCCCTGCACGGCCGCGCCCATCGCCTGCACGGTGGTCAGGCAGGGCACCCCGCGGGAGACGGCCGCGGTGCGGATCTCGTAGCCGTCCAGTCGGCCGCCGGTGCCGTACGGGGTGTTGATGATCAGGTCGACCTCGCCGTCGTGGATCAGCTGCACGATGGTCCGCTCGCCGTTCGGGCCCTCGCCCTCGCTGTGCTTGCGCACCAGGGTGGAGGGGATCCCGCCGCGCTGCAGCACCTCGGCGGTGCCGGCGGTGGCGAGCACCTCGAAGCCCAGCTCGACCAGCGCCCGGGCCGGGAAGACCAGGTTGCGCTTGTCGCGGTTGGCCACCGAGACGAAGACCTTGCCCTTGGTCGGCAGCGCGCCGTACGCACCGGCCTGGGCCTTGGCGTACGCGGTGCCGAAGACCTTGTCGATGCCCATGACCTCACCGGTCGAACGCATCTCCGGGCCGAGCACGGTGTCCACGCCGCGGCCGTGGATGTCGCGGAAGCGGCTCCACGGCATCACGGCCTCCTTGACCGAGATCGGGCAGTCGGCCGGCAGCGTGCCGCCGTCGCCCTCGGCCGGCAGCAGGCCCTCGGCGCGCAGCTCGGCGATGGTGGCGCCGAGCGAGATCCGGGCCGCCGCCTTGGCCAGCGGCACGGCGGTCGCCTTGGAGGTGAACGGCACGGTCCGCGAGGCGCGCGGGTTGGCCTCCAGCACGTAGAGGATGTCCCCGGAGAGCGCGAACTGGATGTTGATCAGACCGCGCACCCCGACGCCCTTGGCGATCGCCTCGGTGGAGGTGCGCAGCCGCTTGATGTCGTGGCCGCCCAGCGTGATCGGCGGCAGCGCGCAGGCCGAGTCGCCGGAGTGGATGCCGGCCTCCTCGATGTGCTCCATCACGCCGCCGAGGTAGAGCTCGGTGCCGTCGTAGAGCGCGTCGACGTCGATCTCCACCGCGTCGTCGAGGAAGCGGTCGATCAGCACCGGGTGCTCGGAGATCAGACCGGCGTGCCGCTCCAGGTAGGAGGCGAGCGAGGGCTCGTCGTAGACGATCTCCATGCCGCGCCCGCCGAGCACGTAGGAGGGGCGGGCCAGCACCGGGTAGCCGATCTCGTCGGCGATGGCCTTGGCCTCCTCGAAGGAGAAGGCGGTGCCGTGCTTGGGCGCCGGCAGGCCGGCGTCCCGCAGCACCCGGCCGAAGGCGCCGCGCTCCTCGGCAAGGTCGATCGCCTCGGGCTGGGTGCCCACGATCGGCACGCCGTTGTCCTTCAGCGCCTGCGCCAGGCCCAGCGGGGTCTGGCCGCCGAGCTGCACGATCACACCCGCCAGCGGACCGGCCTGCTGCTCGGCGTGGACGATCTCCAGCACGTCCTCCAGGGTGAGCGGCTCGAAGTAGAGCCGGTCGGAGGTGTCGTAGTCGGTGGAGACGGTCTCCGGGTTGCAGTTGACCATGACGGTCTCGTAGCCGGCGTCCGCGAGCGCGAAGGAGGCGTGCACGCAGGAGTAGTCGAACTCGATGCCCTGACCGATCCGGTTCGGGCCCGAGCCCAGGATGATCACCGCGGGCTTGGTGCGCGGGGCGACCTCGCTCTCCTCGTCGTAGGAGGAGTAGAAGTACGGGGTCCTGGCGGCGAACTCGGCGGCGCAGGTGTCGACCGTCTTGAAGACCGGACGGATGCCGAGCGCGTGCCGCACCTCGCGGACCACGTCCGGCTTCAGGCCGCGGATCTCACCGACCTGCTGGTCGGAGAAGCCGTGCCGCTTGGCATGGCGCAGCAGCTCGGCGTCGAGCTTGTCGCTCTCGGCCAGCTCGACGGCGATCTCGTTGAGCAGGAAGAGCTGGTCGACGAACCACGGGTCGATCCGGGTCGCCTCGAAGACCTCCTGCTGGGTGGCGCCGGCCCGGATCGCCTGCATCACGGTGTTGATCCGGCCGTCGGTGGGCACCTGCGCCTTGGTCAGCAGCTCCGCCTTGTCGCCCACCTCGCCGACCCAGGTGAACTGCGAGCCCTTCTTCTCCAGCGAGCGCAGCGCCTTGTTGAGCGCCTCGGGGAAGTTGCGGCCCAGCGCCATCGCCTCGCCGACCGACTTCATGGTGGTGGTCAGCGTGGCGTCCGCGCTCGGGAACTTCTCGAAGGCGAAGCGCGGGACCTTGACCACCACGTAGTCGAGGGACGGCTCGAAGGAGGCCGGGGTCTCCTCGGTGATGTCGTTGGGGATCTCGTCCAGCGTGTAGCCGACGGCGAGCTTGGCGGCGATCTTGGCGATCGGGAAGCCGGTCGCCTTGGAGGCCAGCGCCGAGGAGCGGGAGACCCGGGGGTTCATCTCGATCACGATGATGCGGCCGTCGACCGGGTTGATCGCGAACTGGATGTTGCAGCCACCGGTGTCGACGCCGACCTCGCGGATGATCGCGATGCCGATGTCACGCAGCGTCTGGTACTCGCGGTCGGTGAGCGTCATGGCCGGCGCGACCGTGATCGAGTCGCCGGTGTGCACGCCCATCGGGTCGAAGTTCTCGATCGAGCAGACCACCACGACGTTGTCGTTGCGGTCGCGCATCAGCTCGAGCTCGTACTCCTTCCAGCCGAGGATGGACTCCTCCAGGAGCACCTCGGTGGTCGGCGACAGCGCCAGGCCCTGGCCGGCGATCCGGCGCAGGTCCTCCTCGTCGTGCGCGAAGCCGGAGCCGGCGCCGCCCATGGTGAAGGAGGGGCGGACCACGACGGGGTAGCCGCCGAGCGTCTCGACGCCCGCCAGCACGTCCTCCATCGAGTGGCAGATCACCGAGCGGGCCGACTCGCCGTGGCCGATCTTGGCGTTGACGGCCTCCACCACGCCCTTGAAGAGCTGGCGGTCCTCGCCCTTGTGGATCGCCTCGACGTTGGCGCCGATCAGCTCGACGTCGTACTTGGCCAGCGTGCCGTTCTCGTGCAGCGAGATGGCGGTGTTCAGCGCGGTCTGCCCGCCCAGCGTGGGCAGGAGCACGTCGGGGCGCTCCTTGGCGATGATCCGCTCGACGAAGTCGGGGGTGATCGGCTCGACGTAGGTGGCGTCGGCGATCTCCGGGTCGGTCATGATCGTGGCCGGGTTGGAGTTCACCAGCACGACCCGCAGGCCCTCGGCCCGCAGCACCCGGCAGGCCTGGGTGCCGGAGTAGTCGAACTCGGCCGCCTGGCCGATGACGATCGGGCCGGAGCCGATGACCAGGACGGACTTGATGTCAGTGCGCTTCGGCACGGGTCAGCTCCCTGCGGTGGTGCGGGTCGGGGCAGCGGCGATCAGCTCGACGAAGCGGTCGAACAGGTAGGCGGCGTCGTGCGGGCCTGCCGCCGCCTCGGGGTGGTACTGCACGCTGAAGGCGGGCGTGTCCAGGCACTGCAGGCCCTCCACCACGTCGTCGTTGAGACAGACGTGGGAGACCTCGGCGCGCCCGAACGGGGTGTCGCTCACCTGGTCCAGCGGGGCCTGGACGGCGAAGCCGTGGTTGTGCGCGGTGACCTCGACCTTGCCGGTGGTGCGGTCCTGCACCGGCTGGTTGATGCCGCGGTGGCCGTACTTGAGCTTGTAGGTCCCGAAGCCCAGCGCGCGGCCCAGGATCTGGTTGCCGAAGCAGATGCCGAAGAACGGGGTCCGGCGGCTCAGCACCTCGCGCAGCACCGCGACCTGGTGGTCGGCGGTGGCCGGGTCGCCGGGGCCGTTGGAGAAGAAGACGCCGTCGGGCTGCACGGCGTAGATGTCCTCGGCCGTCGCGTTCGCGGGCAGCACGTGCACCTCGATGCCGCGCTCGGCCATCCGCTGCGGGGTCATCGCCTTGATGCCGAGGTCGACCGCGGCCACGGTGAACTTCTTCTCACCGATCGCCGGGACGATGTACGGCTCGTTGGTGGCCACCTCGGCGCACAGGTCGGCGCCCTTCATCTCCGGCGCCCGGAGCACCCGGCTCAGCAGCTCGGCCGGCTCGGCCAGCGCCGGTCCGGAGAAGATGCCCACCCGCATCGCCCCGCGCTCGCGCAGGTGGCGGGTGAGGGCGCGGGTGTCGATCCCGCTGATGCCGACCACGCCCTGCTCGATCAGCTCGGCGTCCAGCGAGCGCTGCGAGCGCCAGTTGGACGGGACCCGGGCGGGGTCGCGCACGACGTAACCGGCCACCCAGATCCGCTTGGACTCGGGGTCCTCGTCGTTGACGCCGGTGTTGCCGATCTGCGGGGCGGTCATCACGACCACCTGGCGGTGGTAGGAGGGGTCGGTGAGGGTCTCCTGGTAGCCGGACATGCCGGTGTTGAAGACGGCCTCGCCGAAGGTCTCGCCGATCGCGCCGTACGCCTGGCCGCGGAAGGTGCGACCGTCCTCCAGCACCAGCACGGCGGGCACGCGGTCGCGCCAGGGGCGCGGCGCGGTGGGGGCAGGTGCGGTCATGGTGTTACGCCTTCCGTCTTCGTCGTACCGGCCGGGGCCGGCTGTGTTGCGAGTTGTGCGATCGCGGTGACCCAGGCCGCGTGGTCGTCCGGGTGGTCCAGCCGGAAGCCGGATTCCAGCTCGGTGCCGGTCTCCCCGCCGGGGCCGGCCAGCCGCCAGCCGACCACCAGCAGGCCGGCCGGGACCACCTTGCCGGCGATGCCGGAGTCGGTCCGGGCGCCGGTCAGGTCCCCGGCGGCCAGCCAGAGGTCCGCCTGGCCCGGGCGGCGGACCAGCAGGCCGCGCTCGGTGAGGGTCAGGTCGGCCAGGCTGCGGGCGCCCAGGCCGTGCGCCACGACCCGTTCCAGCCAGCTCCCGGCGATGGTGCTGCCGTGGTACCGGCCGCTGCTCTCCAGGATGGCCGTGCCGGTCTCGGCCGGCACGGCGGGAAGCGCCGCCAGGTCGGACTGCAGGGTGCGCCGCCAGTTCCAGCCCTGGCGCATCAGCCAGTAGACGACCGCGATCACGATCAGCAGGCCGACCGACCAGCCGATGTAATTCGGCCAGTCGTGCACCTTGGCCTTCTCCATGGCCAGCAGGGCGGGCACGGCGCTCATGCGAGCTCGCCCTGCTCGACCAGCTCGCCGGCCAGCACGGTGGCCACCCCGCGCAGGAAGGTGGCGTGCACCCGGCCGGGCAGGTCGAGCCCGCGGTAGGGGGTGTTGCGGCTGCGGGAGGCGAAGCTGTCCGGATTCACGCTGCCACGGTACGCGGGATCGAACAGCACCAGGTTGGCCGGCTCACCGACCGAGACGGGCCGTCCGTGCCCGCTGAGACGGCCGATCCGGGCGGGGCGGTGCGACATCCGGTCCGCGACGCCCTCCCAGGTCAGCATGCCGGTGTCGACCATCGCCTGCTGGACCACCGAGAGCGCGGTCTCCAGGCCCACCATGCCCATCGCGGCGGCGGCCCACTCGCAGTCCTTGTCCTCCGCGGGGTGCGGGGCGTGGTCGGTGGCGACCGCGTCGATGGTGCCGTCGGCCAGCGCGGTGCGCAGCGCCTGCACGTCCTCGGCGGTGCGCAGCGGCGGGTTGACCTTGTAGACCGGGTCGTAGCTGCGCACCAGCTCGTCGGTGAGCAGCAGGTGGTGCGGGGTCACCTCGGCGGTGACGTTCCAGCCCTTGGCCTTGGCCCAGCGGATGATCTCCACCGAGCCCGCCGTGGAGACGTGGCAGACGTGCAGCCGCGAGCCGACATGCGCGGCGAGCAGCACGTCGCGGGCGATGATCGCCTCCTCGGCCACCGCCGGCCAGCCGCCGAGCCCGAGCTCGCCGGAGACCTGGCCCTCGTTCATCTGGGCGCCCTCGGTGAGCCGCGGCTCCTGGGCGTGCTGGGCGACGACGCCGTCGAAGGCCTTCACGTACTCCAGCGCGCGGCGCATGATCACCGCGTCGTCCACGCACTTGCCGTCGTCGGAGAAGACCCGCACACCGGCGGCCGAGTCGTGCATCGCGCCCAGCTCGGCGAGCTTCTTGCCCTCCAGGCCCACGGTGACGGCGCCCACCGGCTGCACGTCGCAGTAGCCGGAGGCCCGGCCGAGCCGCCAGACCTGCTCGACCACGCCCGCGGTGTCGGCCACCGGGAAGGTGTTGGCCATCGCGTGCACGGCCGTGTAGCCGCCCATGGCCGCGGCCTGGGTGCCGGTCAGCACGGTCTCCGCGTCCTCGCGGCCCGGCTCGCGCAGGTGGGTGTGCAGGTCGACCAGGCCCGGCAGGGCGATCAGGCCGTGCGCGTCGATGTCGACGTCGGCCTCGGCGCTCAGGCCGGTGCCGATCTCGCTGATCACACCGTCGGTGATGAGGATGTCCTGCGCGGGGCCGCCGAGGATCTGGGCGTTGCGAATCAGGTAGCTGGTCACTGGGCGGCCTCACTGGTTTCGGTGCGGGGGGCGTCGGTGGGACCGTCGTTGAAGACGGCCCCGCCAAGCAGCAGGTACAGGACGGCCATCCGGATCGAGACGCCGTTGGCGACCTGTTCGACGGCGGTGCAGCGCGGGGAGTCGGCCACCTCGGCGGTGATCTCCATCCCGCGCACCATCGGCCCGGGGTGCATGACGACGGCGTGCTCGGGCAGCTTGGCCATCCGCTGGCCGTTCATCCCGTAGCGGCGCGCGTACTCGCGCTCGGTGGGGAAGAACGCGGCGTTCATCCGCTCGCGCTGGACGCGCAGCATCATCAGCGCGTCGGTCTTGGCGAGCGCGGCGTCCAGGTCGTAGCTGACCTCGCAGGGCCAGTTCGGGATGCCGATCGGCAGCAGGGTGGGCGGGGCCACGAAGGTGACCTGCGCGCCGAGCGTCTGCAGCAGCAGCACGTTGGAGCGGGCCACCCGGCTGTGCAGCACGTCGCCGACGATGGTGATCCGCCGGCCGCTCAGGTCGTTGCCCAGGCCAGGGTTGAGGTGGCGGCGCATGGTGAGCGCGTCCAGCAGGGCCTGGGTGGGGTGCTCGTGGGTCCCGTCGCCGGCGTTGATCACGCTGCCGTGCAGCCAGTCGGACTGGGCCAGCCGGGCCGGCGCACCGGAGGCGTGGTGCCGGATGACGACGGCGTCGGCGCCCATCGCCTGCAGGGTCAGCGCGGTGTCCTTGAGGCTCTCGCCCTTGGAGACCGAGGAGCCCTTGGCGGCGAAGTTGATGACGTCGGCGCTCAGCCGCTTCTCGGCGACCTCGAAGGAGGTCTTGGTGCGGGTGGAGTCCTCGAAGAAGAGGTTGACGACGGTGCGACCGCGCAGCGTGGGGAGCTTCTTGACGGCCCGTCCGGAGAGCTGGGCCAGCTCCTCGGCGGTGTCCAGGATCAGCAGCGCGTCGTCGCGGCTGAGATCGGCGGCGGAGACGAGGTGGCGCTTCACGGGACCATTACTCCGAAATCTGGGGGTCCGGGCGGTTCGGGGTGGCGAGTGCCTGCGAGCTGCGGGCGGCGTAGTCGCGGTCGCCGACCAGGACGGCGTCCTGCCCGTCGGCGTCGGCGAGCTGGACCTGGACCGCCTCGCGCAGCGAGGTCGGCAGGTTCTTGCCCACGTAGTCGGCGCGGATCGGCAGCTCGCGGTGGCCGCGGTCGACCAGGACGGCCAGCTGCACGGCCCGGGGGCGGCCGATGTCGCCCAGCGCGTCGAGCGCGGCGCGCACCGTGCGGCCGGAGAAGAGCACGTCGTCGACGAGGATCACCAGGCGGCCGTCGATACCGCCGGCCGGGATCTCGGTGTGCTCCAGCGCCCGGGCGGGCTTGAGCCGCAGGTCGTCGCGGTACATGGTGATGTCCAGCGTGCCGAGCGGGATCTCGCGCCCGGTGATCTGGATCAGCTTGGCGTGCAACCGGCGGGCGAGGTGGACACCGCGGGTGTGGATGCCGAGCAGGACGACGTCCTCGGCGCCCTTCGCGCGCTCCACGATCTCGTGCGCGATCCGGGTGATCACCCGGGAGATGTCGGCGCCGTCCAGCACCTGGTGCGGCGGACGCGGAATGTCTGTCTGTGATGTGGTCATGCCGAAGCGGACCTCCTTCCCCGCCTCACGGGACGGGTCTTAAAGGATGTCGGGAGTGGCCGCCGGGTCGCACCCGGAGCCTTGGCCATGCTACCAGGGCGATCATGGGCCGCCCGCCATCCGTCGTGTCGTGTTCACGCAGAGGTAGCAGACCATTCGCACGACTGCCCCATTCGGCTTGACGCAGCTACCTTACTCTACGTAACCTCACAGTGAGTTACGGAACAGACGTCGAACCCACCGGTAGGACGCTCTTTGGGACGCGGGATCACCCCCACTCCCCCGTGACCGTCATGATCAGGAAATTCTCGTCCGGGGAGAACAATGTCCAGCGACTACGCGAAGCAGCTCGGAGGAAAACTCCGCGCTATCCGCACTCAGCAGGGTCTCTCCCTGCACGGTGTCGAGGAGAAGTCCCAGGGACGCTGGAAGGCGGTCGTCGTCGGCTCCTACGAGCGTGGCGACCGTGCTGTGACGGTGCAGCGGCTGGCCGAACTGGCCGAGTTCTACGGTGTCCCGGTGCAGGAGCTGCTGCCCGGCGGCACGCCGGGCGGTGCGGCCGAGCCGCCGCCGCGCCTGGTGCTGGACCTGGAGAGACTGACCCAGGTCCCCTCCGAGAAGGCCGGCCCGCTGCAGCGCTACGCGGCCACCATCCAGTCCCAGCGCGGGGACTACAACGGCAAGGTGCTCTCGATCCGCCAGGACGACCTGCGCACGCTGGCCGTGATCTACGACCAGTCGCCGTCCATCCTCACCGAGCAGCTGATCAGCTGGGGTGTGCTCAACTCGGACGCTCGTCGCGCGGTGCGCGACGAGGACGCGAGCTGAGCGCGGGAACACCCTCGCAAGCTGCAGAAACGTCACGGCGCGGTCCCCGGGGGGACCGCGCCGTCGGCGTGTCCGGCCGCCGTGACGGGCCGGACCGGCCCGTCAGGTGCCAGACCCGCCCCTGGGCCGCTCAGGCCCGCCCGCGGGGCGCACGGGCCAGCTGGCGCGACTGCGCCACCAGGCGGTCGGCCGAGTCCCAGATCTCGCAGTCCTCCTCGAAGTAGCCGCCGGCCAGGTTGCGGGTGGCGTGGCTGACCCGCAGCCAGCCCGCGGCCGGCACCGCCCGCAGGTGGACGGTCAGTTCGACGGTCGGCGCCCAGCCGGGCAGCCCCAGGTCGAAGGTGACCGGCGGCAGCGCGTCGGCCACCAGCAGCAGCGCCAGCGGGTCGGGTTCGCGCCCGTCGGCGAGCCGGAACCAGCCCTGGATCCGGCCCGCCCCGGCCGGCTGCCCCAGCGCCCAGCCGACGGTGGCCGGGTCCAGCCGCAGGTCGAAGCGCTCCAGCAGGGCGGCCTGCTCCAGCAGCGCCGGGGGCGCGTGCTCCATGCCCACGCACTGCTCCACCGGCGGCAGTTGCGGGGGCACGGCCGAGGTGTGCACCTCACCGGTGAGCGCGGCCAGCTCGCCGTAGCTGGCCAGCACTCTCAGCTTCTCGACCGGCGTGCCGTCCGCGCCGTCCTGGTAGAGCGAAGCGGTGGCGGTGGAGAGCGAACGGCCGCGGCGCACCGTCGAGGTCAGCGCCGTCAGCGGGCCGGGGTGCGAGGTCTCCAGGTAGTAGCCGCTGATCGACAGCGGGTCGGGGTGCTCGGGCAGCTCCTGGCGCAGCGCGTTGGCGGCCACCGCGAGCAGCAGCCCGCCGTTGACCCCACCGCCGATCTGCCAGCCGGCGCCCAGCTCACCGCGGTGGCGCCCCGGCGTGCCGGGGTCCGGTTCCAGGGCGATCGCCTGGTCGAACTCGCTGTCGGTCCGGGTCGCAGTCGTCATGGCGGAACGCCCTTCGCAATTGGCTACTGGTCAGTAACAACATACGCGCGATGGCCGCCGGACCAAAAGGTCCGACGGCCATCGAAGGGGCGGGAGGGCGATCGCTCAGTCGCGGCGGATCGTGCTCTTCAGCTGCATGAAACGGGCGAGCATGCCGTTCACGAAGGCCGGAGAGTCGTCCGTGGAGAACTCCTTGGCGATCTCCACCGCTTCGTCCAGGACGACCGCGTCCGGGACGCCGTCCTCCCAGATCAGCTCGTAGGCGCCGAGCCGCAGGACGTTGCGGTCCACGACCGGCATCCGGTCGAGCGTCCAGCCGACCGCGTAGGTCGAGATCAGCTCGTCGATCCGGCGGGCGTGCTGCACATAGCCCTCGACCAGCTGCATGGTGTACTCGCCGACCTGCGGCACACCCTCGTCGGGCTTGGGCTCGCGGGCGCGGGCAACCCAGCTCGCGAGCACCGACAGCGGGTCGACGCCCCGGCCGTCGGCCTCGAAGAGGATCTGGAAGGCGTGCGTGCGCGCCTTGGTGCGTGCTGACGCCACGGTTACTTGTTCACCCGGCCGAGGTAGCTGCCGTCACGGGTGTCGACCTTGATCTTCTCACCGGTGGTGATGAAGAGCGGGACGGCGATCTCGGCGCCGGTCTCCAGCTTGGCGGGCTTGGTGCCACCGGTGGAGCGGTCGCCCTGCAGGCCGGGCTCGGTCTCCTCGATGACCAGCTCGACGGAGGCCGGGAGCTCGATGTACAGCGGGGCGCCGTTGTAGACCGCCACCAGGGCCTCGAAGCCCTCCAGCAGGTACTTGGCCGCGTCGCCGACGACCTCCTTGCCGATGAACAGCTGGTCGTAGGTGTCCATGTCCATGAACACGAACTGCTCGCCGTCCTTGTACGAGAACTGCATGCCGCGCTTGTCGACGTTCGCGGTCTCGACCTTGGTGCCCGCGTTGAACGTCTTGTCGACGACCTTGCCGCTCAGCACGTGCTTGAGCTTGGTGCGCACGAAGGCGGGGCCCTTGCCCGGCTTGACGTGCTGGAACTCGACGACGGACCAGAGCTGGTCGTTTTCGAGCTTGAGGACCATGCCGTTCTTGAGATCGTTCGTGGAAGCCACGGGCGCACTTACTCCTGATATAGCTGTCAAGGAACCAAGGGTGCGGGCCTGCCCCCACCGGGAGCGGTGGTCACAGGGCGAGGAGCTCCTTGGTGGTGATGGTGAGCAGCTCAGGTCCGCCCTCTTCGAGGGGGCGCACCACGAGCGTGTCCTCGATCCGGACTCCGCCGCGGCCCGGGAGGTGTACCCCTGGACCGACGGTGACCGGCACGCGGTTGTCCAGTTTACCCATCTCGGCGGGCCCCAGCTGCGGCGCCTCCCGGACTTCGAGGCCCACGCCGTGCCCGAACGGTTGCGGCCGCTCCTCCTGGTACCCGCCGGCCCGCAGCACCTCGCGCGCCGCACGGTCCGGC
Source organism: Kitasatospora sp. NBC_01250 (assembly GCF_036226465.1). Lineage (NCBI taxonomy): Bacteria > Bacillati > Actinomycetota > Actinomycetes > Kitasatosporales > Streptomycetaceae > Kitasatospora > Kitasatospora sp. NBC_01250. Next base: position 1,958,120 of record NZ_CP108476.1, read on the forward strand.
TCGCTGCCCGGCACCCCCGGGGCCAGCGCCTCGCGCCCGGCCCGCTGGGCCTCGAAGACCAGCCGGTGCAGCTCCACCTGCCAGGCCGCGGGGGCCGCGCCGATCACGAAGGTGCGGGTGGTGCAGACCGAGTAGCCGCGGTACTGGGCGCCGAGCGAGACGGTCAGGAAGTCGCCCTCCTCGACCCGGCGGTCGGTGGGCCGGTGGTCGGCCCGCCCGGAGTGGCTGCCGGTGCCCACCGAGACCGGGTAGCCCGCCCGGTCCGCGCCGTGGTCGATCATCCGGCGCTCCAGCTCCATCGCCAGGTGGCGCTCGGTGCGGCCGACCAGGATCGACTCCAGCAGCTCGCCGAGCGCCTGGTCGCCGATCTCGGCGGCGATCCGCAGTCCGGCCAGCTCCTGCTCGTCCTTGACCACCCGCAGCCGCTCGACCGCGCGCTTGACGTCGGCCAGCCGCACCCCCGGGGCCGACTCGGCGATCGTGCGGTGCCGGCTGACGGTCAGGTCGTGCTCCTCCACCACGAGCTCCGCCACGCCGAAGCGGGCGGCCGCCGCGGCGGCGGCCGCCGTGGTGTCCTGGCCCGCGGCGGCGGCCAGCCGCGGCAGACCGGACTCGTCGGGCCGCTCGCCGCTGTCGTCGGGCGGCAGATCGGCGGGCAGCACCAGCAGTGCGCGCTCCCGGGTCAGCAACAGGGCCGCGCCGCACGGCGGGCAGCCGGTCAGGTACTGGACGTTGGCGGGCTTGCTGATCAGCGCCGCGTCCGCCCCACTGGCGCTGCAGTACTCGCTGAGCCGCTCCCGGCGGGCCGCGTGCGCATCGGACATGTCTGGAAGCCTAGGGAGGCCGTCCCCGGCGCGCCTGTTCTACTGGGCCGTTCCACGCGGGCCGGGCGCCGCGCCCGGACGGCGTGCCGCGGCCACGGGTGGTCAGATGGACGGGTGGAGTGGTTCACCGCGCCCGGGTACGCGCTCAGCCGGCTGGTGCTGCTGCGCCTGCTGGCCCTCGTCTACCTGGTCGGTTTCCTGGCGGCGGCCCGGCAGTTCCGGGCGCTGATCGGCGAGCACGGGATGCTGCCGGTGCCGCGCTACCTGCGCCACCGGCCCTTCCGGGAGGCGCCGAGCCTGTTCCAGTTCGGCTACTCGGACCGCGCCTTCGCCGCCCTCGCCGGGGGCGGGGCGCTGCTCGCCGCCGCCGTGGCGGCGGGGCTGGCCGACCTGGTGCCGCTGTGGGCCGCCATGCTGCTGTGGGCGCTGCTCTGGCTGCTGTACCTGTCGATCGTCAACGTCGGGCAGACCTGGTACTCCTTCGGCTGGGAGTCGCTGCTGCTGGAGGCCGGGTTCCTGGCGGTCTTCCTGGGCAACGACAAGGTCGCCCCGCCCGTCCTGGTGCTCTTCCTGTTCCGCTGGCTGCTGTTCCGGGTGGAGTTCGGCGCCGGGCTGATCAAGCTGCGCGGCGACCGCTGCTGGCGGGACCTGACCTGCCTGAAGTACCACCACGAGACCCAGCCGATGCCCGGACCGCTGAGCTGGTACTTCCACCACCTGCCGATGCCGCTGCACCGGGTGGAGGCGGCCGCCAACCACCTGGCCCAGCTCGGCCTGCCGGTGCTGCTGTTCGCCCCGCAGCCGGTCGCCTCCTGGGCGGCCGCGGCGATGGTGGTCACCCAGCTCTGGCTGGTCGCCTCGGGCAACTTCGCCTGGCTCAACTGGCTGACCATCGCGCTGGCCTTCGGCGCCCTGCGGCTGCCCGGGGCCGGCCGGCCGGCCACCGCGCGGGCACCGCTCTGGTACGAGGTGGTGGTGCTGGCCGCGACCGCGCTGGTGGTCTGGCTCAGCTACCGGCCGGCCCGCAACCTGCTCTCGCGCGGCCAGCTGATGAACTACTCCTTCAACCGGCTGCACCTGGTCAACACCTACGGCGCCTTCGGCAGCATCAGCCGGATCCGCTTCGAGGTGGTCGTCGAGGGCACCGACGAGGAGCGGCTGACGCCGCACACGGTGTGGCGCGCGTACGAGTTCCGCGGCAAGCCGGGCGACGTGCGGCACCGGCCGCGCCAGTACGCGCCCTACCACCTGCGGCTGGACTGGCTGATGTGGTTCGCGGCGATCTCCCCGGCCTACGCGCGCCCGTGGCTGCGGCCGTTCGCCGAGCGGCTGCTGGCGGGCGACCGGGCGACCCTGCGGCTGCTGCGGCACAACCCCTTCCCCGACGCACCGCCGACCCATGTCCGGGCGGTGCTCTACCGCTACCGGTTCACCAGCCGTCCGGAGCGGCGGGCCACCGGCGCCTGGTGGCACCGGACCAGGCTGCGGGTCTACCTGGCCCCGATGGCGCGCCGGCGCTGAGGCCCGCCAGCACCTGTCCGGCCCTAGGGATTGACCGCCAGCACCACCTTGCCGAGGTTGCGCCTGGACTCCAGCAGCGCCGCCGCCTCGGCCGCGCGCGCCAGCGGGAGGACCTGGCTGACCGGCCGCAGCCGGCCCTCGGCGAGCAGCCGCCACAGCTCGGCGCGGCAGTCGGCGACCACCTGGGGCCGGTGGCGGGCCAACTGCCCCATCGACAGGCCGGTGACCGTGGCCGCCGAGCCGAGCACGGCCCCGGCGTCCAGGGTGCCGCCGTGACCGGCCAGGGTGACCAGCCGGCCGAACGGCACCAGTGCGGCCAGCGCGCGCGGCAGCACCTCACCGCCCGTCCCCTCCAGGACCAGGTCCACCGGCTCGCCCCAGTGCGCGTCCTGGTAGCGGACCACCTCGTCCGCGCCGAGCGAGCGCAGGAAGTCGTCCTTGCCCGGGCCACCGACCGCCGCGACCACCCGGGCGGCGCCGAGGAGCTTGGCCAGCTGGACGATCAGGTGGCCGACCCCGCCCGCCGCATTGGTCACCAGGACGGACTGCCCCGGCTCCAGCGCACCGGTCCGCAGCGCCGCGAGCGCCACCAACCCCCCGTGGACCAGGCAGAGCGCGTCGGCGGCGCTCGCGCTCTCGGGCACCGGCGTGATCAGGGCGGGCGCCGCGAGCAGCTGGTCGGCGTAGACCTCGGCGGCGACCCCGCCGACCCGGTCACCGATCTGATACTCCGTCACATCCGGACCGAGCGCGGTGATCCGGCCGACGAAGCCGCCACCGGGCGAGCCGGACAGCGGGCTCCCGCCGACGCCGGCGAGCATCTTCAGCAGCATCAGGCTGACCCCGGCCGCCTCCACCGCCACCAGCACCTCACCCGAGCCGGGCACCGGCGCGGCGACCTCGTCCAGCCGCAGCACCTCGGCACCGCCGTAGCGGTGAAACCTGACCTTGCGCATGGTTCGCTCCCCCTCGAAAACCGTTGGTGACCCCAACGCTAGCAGCTTTCATTGGGATCCCCAACGACTTTAGGATGACCTCATGACGGATCCCCTGAAGGACTCCATGACCGAAGCCCCGTTCTCCCGCCTGCAGACCCTCCCGAGCTGGTTCCTCGGCCGCGCCGGAGCCCTCGCCCACCGCCTGGTAGCCGACGCGCTCGGCGAGGAGGGGGTGCGGATGGGCCACCACGCGGTGCTCTGCGCGGTGGCCGAGTTCGGCCCGCTCGCGCAGGCCGAACTCTCGCGCACCGTGCGGATCGACCCGAAGGATGTGGTGGGCATCCTCAACGACCTGCAGACCAAGGGCCTGGTGCTGCGCGACAGGGACCCCCGGGACGCCCGGAAGAACGCGATCGCACTCTCCCCGGCCGGCGCCGAGCTGCTGACCCGGCTGGAGCGGCTCGGCGACACGGCGAACGAGGAGCTGCTGACGCCGCTGGCCCCCGAGGAGCGGGAGCTGCTGCTGTCACTGGTGGCGAAGGTGATCGAGGGCCGCTGCTGAGGAGCCCCAAGCAGTGTCTTGACATCAAGTATCTTGACATCAAGATTGATATCGGCCAGGCTGCTTCCTGCTCCCCTGCGACCACGGTGGCTTCGCGGCGTCCGGAGCGGAGCGGGGGCCGGTCGTGCGGCGGAGCGGGAACGGACAGACGCTGGTGGCGCAGTTGCGCCGGCCACCGGGCGGCCGGGACGCGCGGACCATGCTGCTCACCCAGTTCCTCGACCGGACCGGGACCGGGGTGTGGGGTGCGGCCTCGGTGCTGTACTTCACCGTCGTCAGCCACCTGGACGCCCGTCAGGTGGGGCTGCTGCTGGGCGTCGCCGCGGTGGCGGGCATCGCCGGCTCACCGCTGGCCGGGCGGCTGGCGGGGCGACTGCCGGTGCGCGGACTGCTGATCGGCTGCCACCTGCTGCGCCTGTGCACCATGGGCCTGCTGCTGGTCTGCGACGGCTTCGCGACGCTGCTGCCCGTGGTCGCCGTGACCTGCCTGGGCGAGCGGGCGGCCAAGACGCTGGAAATGCTCTTCGCCACCCGGGTCGCGGGCGAGCGGCGCACCACCTACCAGGCGCTCTCCCGCAGCGCGGCCAACGCCGGCTACGCGCTGGGCGCCGGGATCGCGGCGCTCGGCCTGGCGGTGGGCACCAGGGACGCCTACCGGGCGCTGATCCTGGGCAACGCGCTCTCCTTCGCGCTGGCCGCGGCGCTGGTGCGGCGCACCCGGGAGCCGCGGGCGCACGAGCAGACCGCGGCCCGGCCGGACGGCACGGGCGGCGGCCGCCAGGACGAGCGTGCACCGAGCCCGTGGCGCGACCGCGGCTACCTGCTCTTCGTCCTGCTGGACGTCCCGATGAACCTCGACGACTCCGTGCTGAACGTCGGCCTGCCGCTGTGGCTGGTGCACCACACCCGCGCGCCGCAGGCCTTCGTGCCGGCCTTCCTGGTGCTCAACACCGTGCTGGTGGTGGCCCTCCAACTGCGGGTCTCGGCCCGGGCCGAGGGAGCGCGCCGGGCCGCGGGAGCGGTGGCGGTGTACGGCGTGACGATGCTCGCCTGCTGCGCGGTGCTGGCGGTCGCCACCGGCGGCGGGTCCTGGGCCGCCTCGCTCGCGCTGCTCGGGGCGGCGGCGCTGGTCACCCTGGCGGAGCTGATGCGCTCGGTGAGCTCCTGGGAGCTGGCGGTGCGGCTGGCACCGCCGCGGGCCCGCGCCTCCTACCTCGGGGTGGCCGGCATGTCCCAGTCCGTGCAGAAGTCGGTCGGCCCGCTGCTGCTGACCGGCGCGGTGATGACGGCCGGGCCGGCCGGCTGGCTGGCGCTCGGCACGGTGATCGCGGGGCTCGCGCTGGTGCAGCGGCGGGCCTGCCTGCGGCGGCTGGCAGCGGCACCGGCATCCGTCACGCGAGCGGCGGATGCGGCCAACCACCGTGCGGTCAGGGTTTCCTGACGTCGGATCAGCGCTGCTGGCAGCCCGGGCACCAGAACAGGTTGCGGGCCGCGTGCTGCTCGGTGCGCACCTCGGTGCCGCAGACCAGGCAGGGCTGCCCGGCCCGCCGGTAGACGTAGACCTCGCCGCCGTGGTCGTCCACCCGCGGCGGGCGGCCCATCGCCTCGGGCGTGTGCTCGGGGCGCACGGTGTCGATCCGTCCGACCGCCGCTCCCTCGCGCATCAGTTCCACCAGGTCGTGCCAGATCAGCTGCCACTCGGCCGGTGCCAGATCGCGACCGGCCCGGTGCGGGTCGATGCCGTGCCTGAAGAGCACCTCGGCGCGGTAGACGTTGCCCACCCCCGCCAGGATCTTCTGGTCCATCAGCAGCGCCGCTATGGTGCTGCGGCTGCGCGCGATCCGCTGCCAGGCGCGGTCCGGCTCGGCGTCCGCGCGCAGCGGGTCCGGGCCCAGGCGCGCGTGCACGGCGCCCTTCTCGGCGGGCGTGAGCAGTTCGCAGGTGGTCGGGCCGCGCAGGTCGGCGTACTGGTCCTCGTTCGCCAGCCGCAGCCGGATCAGGCCCACTGGCGCGGGCGCGGGGGCCGGGCCGAAGGTGACGACGCCGTACAGGCCCAGGTGGATGTGGATCCAGGCCTCGCCGAAGCCGAGGAAGAGGTGCTTGCCGTCGGCCTCGGCACGCTCCAGCGGGTGGCCGTCGACCAGCCGGGCGCCCTCGGCGAAGCGGCCCTGCGGGCTGGCGACGGCCACCGGCCGGCCGCCGAAGGCCGCCTGGTGCTGGGCGGCGAGCCGGTGCAGGATGTGGCCTTCGGGCATCGGGGCTCTCAGTTCTCGGTTCTCGGAGTTGAGTTGGCGTCGGCGGCGCAGGCGCCTCGGTTCAGCGCACCGGCCGGCCGGCCAGCCGGGCCGCGATCACCCGGTCCAGCGCCTCGGCAGTGGCGGCGACGTCCAGTTGCGAGTTGTCGATGATCGGCAGCCCGGAGTTGTACCAGCCCGCCATCCGGCCGTGGATCAGCGCGACCTCCTCGTCGCTCAGCCGCCGGTTGCCCGAGCGCCGGGCGTTGCGGGCGAGCACCGAGTCCAGACCGGGCAGCAGCACCACCGGGATCATGCCGGGGCCGATGTGCCGCTTCCAGCCGCCCAGGCCGATCGCCGGCCGGTCCGGGAAGACCGCGTCGTCGATGATGCAGGAGATGCCGTTGGCCAGGTAGTTGCGGCAGGCGAAGCCGCAGGTGCGGCGGGCCAGCCGGTACTGGGCCTCGGAGGCGTTGTTCCAGCCGGACTGCGGGTTGGCGAAACCGGAGCACACCCACTCGCGGACGTCGTCCAGGCTGATGTGCGCGGTGGCGGTGGGCCGGCGCTCGGCCCAGTGCCGGGCCACCGTGGTCTTGCCCGCGCCGGCCGGGCCGATCAGCAGCACCGCCAGCGGCCCCACCTGCTGGGGCTGCGCGGCAGCCGGCAGCTGGACCGGCGCACCGGTGGGCATCACGAAGTGCCCGGTCGCGCCGCCGGGCGACGCCGCGGCGCCCGGCGGACCGGCGGGCTGCGGCGCGGGCGGGACGGTGACCAGCGGCACGGTGTCCGGCTCGGCGGCCTGCGGCGGCGCCGGAGGCAGTGCGGGGGGCGGCACGGGAGCGCCCTGGGTGGCCGGATACGGCTGCACGCTCTGGCGCGGCGCCACCGGCGGCGGCACGACCGGGCGCGGGGGCACTCCCCCTGCGTACTGCTGCGTCACGGACACACCTCCCGGCGGGGACATTACACGCAGGCCCGGCGCCGAGCCCAGTTGCGGGCCGGGGCCGGGCCTGCGTGCAGAACCGAGGCGCGCGCCGTCAGCGGGTGGTGAGCTGCTCGGCCAGGGCGCGCAGCGCCAACTCGTAGGAGCCCAGGCCGAAGCCGGCGATGGTGCCGGAGGCGATCGCGGCGATCACCGAGGTGTGCCGGAACTCCTCGCGGGCGTACGGGTTGGAGATGTGCACCTCGATCAGCGGCGCGGTGCGCTGGGCCGCCGCGTCGCGCAGCGCGTACGAGTAGTGCGTGAAGGCACCCGGATTGATCACCACGGGGGTCTTCTCGTCGGCCGCCCAGTGCAGCCACTCGATCATCTGCTGCTCGGAGTTGGTCTCCTTGACCTCCACCTCGAAGCCCAGCTCCCGGCCGAGCTTGGTGCAGCGCTCGACCAGCCCGGCGTAGGAGGTGGCGCCGTAGACGTCCGGCTCCCGGCTGCCCAGGCGCCCCAGGTTGGGACCGTTCAGCACCAGCACCCGGCTCATCCGGAGACCTCCGCGTAGGCAGCGACCAGCAGCGACGGGTCCGGGCCCTCCAGCACGGAGGTCTTGCCCAGGCCGTCGAGCACGATGAAGCGCAGCAGGTCGCCGCGCGACTTCTTGTCGACCTTCATGGCGTCCAGCAGCTTCGGCCAGGCGTCCGCCCGGTAGCTCAGCGGCAGGCCCACCGAGGCCAGCACGGTGCGGTGCCGGTCGGCCGTCGCGTCGTCCAACCGCCCGGCCAGCCGGCCCAGTTCGGCGGCGAAGACCATGCCGACCGAGACCGCGGCGCCGTGCCGCCACTTGTAGCGCTCGTTGCGCTCGATGGCGTGCGCCAGGGTGTGCCCGTAGTTGAGGATCTCGCGCAGGCCCGACTCCTTGAGGTCGCCGGAGACCACGTCGGCCTTGACCTGGATGGCGCGCCGGATCAGCTCCACGGTGTGCGGCCCGGCGGGGGTCGCGGCACCGGCGGGGTCGGCCTCCACCAGGTCGAGGATGACCGGGTCGGCGATGAAGCCGCACTTGATCACCTCGGCCAGGCCGGAGACGTAGTCGTGCTTCGGCACGGTCTCCAGGGTGGCCAGGTCGGCGAGCACGCCCACCGGCGGGTGGAAGGCGCCGACCAGGTTCTTGCCCTCGGCGATGTTGATGCCGGTCTTGCCGCCGACCGCCGCGTCCACCATGCCCAGCAGCGTGGTGGGCATCGCGACCCAGCGCACGCCGCGCAGCCAGCTGGCGGCCACGAAGCCGGCCAGGTCGGTGGTGGCGCCGCCGCCCAGGCCCACGATCACGTCGGAGCGGGTGAACCCGGTCTGGCCGAGCACCGACCAGCAGTAGGCGGCGACCTCGGCGCTCTTGGCCTCCTCGGCGTTCGGCACCTGCAGCGCGATCGCCTCGTAGCCCTCGGCGGCCAGGTCCTCGCGGATCGCCTCGCCGGTGGCCGACAGCGCCTCGGGGTGGATGATCGCCACCCGGCGCGCCTGGTTGCCGATCAGCCCGCTCAGCTCCCCCAGCAGCTGGTGGCCGACGAGCACGTCGTACGGAGCGTGGCCGGCCGAGCCGCCGACGTGGATGGTGACGGTGTCGGTGCTGCTCATGCGTCCTTCAACTCCAGAGATTCCAGTACGGCGTCCACGACCTGCTCCGGGGTGCGCCCCTCGGTGGCCACCGTGGCGGCGGCCACCTCCAGGTAGAGCGGTCGGCGACGCTCCATCAGCTCGCGCCACTGCTGGCGCGGGTTGACCGCGAGCAGCGGGCGCGGCGCGTCCAGGCCCACCCGCTTGACGGCGTCGTGCAGCGCCACCTCCAGGTAGACCACCGGGCGGCCGGCCAGCAGCGCCCGGGTGGCGTCCGCCATCACCGCGCCGCCGCCGAGCGCCAGCACGCCGTCGTGGCCGGCCAGCGCGGCGGCGACCGCGGCGGCCTCCAGCTCGCGGAAGTGCGGCTCGCCGTCCTCGATGAAGATGTCCGGGATCGGCTTGCCGGCCCGCTGCTCGATGTCGGCGTCGGTGTCCCGGAAGCCGCAGCCGAGCCGCTCGGCGAGCAGTCGGCCCACGGTGCTCTTGCCGGCCCCCGGAGGACCGACCAGCACGGCCCTGGGCCCGCCGGACGAAGGCCCCGCGGGCATGACACCGCTCATCGGACGATCAGGTTGTCGAGGTAGCCCTGCACGTTGCGCCGGGTCTCACTGACGTGGTCCCCGCCGAACTTCTCGCTGACCGCGTCGGCCAGCACCAGCGCGACCATCGCCTCGGCGACGATGCCGGCGGCCGGCACCGCGCAGACGTCCGAACGCTGGTGGTGCGCCTTGGCCTCCTCGCCGGTGCGCACGTCGATGGTGCGCAGCGCGCGCGGCACGGTGGCGATCGGCTTCATCGCGGCCCGCACCCGCAGCAGCTCGCCGGTGGACAGGCCGCCCTCGGTGCCGCCGGAGCGCCCGGAGGTGCGCTTGACGCCCTCGGGGGTCGGCACGATCTCGTCGTGCGCCTGCGAGCCGGGGATCCGGGCCAGCTCGAAGCCGTCGCCGACCTCGACGCCCTTGATCGCCTGAATGCCCATCAGCGCGGCGGCCAGCCGCGCGTCCAGCCGGCGGTCCCAGTGCACGTGCGAGCCCAGGCCCACCGGCACGCCGTAGGCCAGCACCTCGACCACGCCGCCGAGCGTGTCACCGTCCTTGTGGGCCTGGTCGATCTCGGCGACCATCGCCTCCGAGGCCGCCGCGTCCAGGCAGCGCACCGGGTCCTCGTCCAGGCGGGCCTCGTCGGCGGGCTGCGGCAGCACGCCGGCCGGGGCCTTGGCGGCGCCCAGCTCGACCACGTGCGAGACGATCTCGATGCCGCAGGTCTCCTTGAGGAACGCGCGGGCCACCACGCCGAGTGCGACCCGGGCGGCCGTCTCGCGGGCACTGGCGCGCTCCAGGATCGGGCGGGCCTCGTCGATCGAGTACTTCTGCATGCCGGCCAGGTCGGCGTGGCCGGGGCGGGGGCGGGTCAGCGCCTCGTTGCGGGCCAGGCCCGCGAGGATGTCGGGGTCGACCGGGTCGGCCGCCATCACCTGCTGCCACTTGGGCCACTCGGTGTTGCCCACCATGATCGCCACCGGGCTGCCCATGGTCTCGCCGTGCCGCACCCCGCCGAGGAAGGTCACCTCGTCCTGCTCGAACTTCATCCGGGCGCCGCGCCCGTAGCCCAGCCGGCGCCGGGCCAGCGCATCCGCCACCGCGGCGGTGGTCACGGGCACGCCCGCGGGCAGGCCCTCCAGGGTGGCAACGAGAGCGGGGCCGTGCGACTCCCCCGCCGTGAGCCAGCGCAACGTACCCAACGGTGCTCCTTCGTCAGCGGTCCGGTTCACGGCGCTCGCGCGGCGCTCCGGGCCGGGGTTCGGTCTGCGGGCCCGTGCGGCGAGCCCTGCGGTGAATCCTTTCACGACCTCGCCCGCACGCGGGCCACGGTCCGGGGAGCGGACATGTCCGTCCCGCGTTTGATCAGGCACAATGGTGTTCGACCGCTTCCCGGCGGCCACCGGACGAGACGCGCCGTACCCGGACCGACAAGACGACGCAGACCCGTGGAGGGGTCCCCGTCATGGAACAGGCCGTGCAGATCTTCGGCTCGATTCTCATCCTGATCCCGTTCGCACTCGCCCAGTGGGGCAAGCTCGACGCGCGCTCGCGCGGCTACCTGCTGCTGAACCTGTGCGGCTCGGCGATCCTGGCCACCCAGGCCGCGCTGACCTCGCAGTGGGGGTTCCTGCTGCTGGAGGGCGTCTGGGCGGTGGTCTCACTGCTCGGCCTGGTGGCCGTGCTGCGCGGCCGGGAGCCGGGCGCGCAGCACTGAGGCCCGAGGGCCCTAACGCCCGGCCAGCGCCGCCTCGCCCGCCGCCCGCATCGCCGCCAGCGGCCCCGGGGTGATCCCGGTGAACCGCTCGCACTGCAGCACCGCCTGATGGACCAGCAGGTCGAGACCGCCGAGCACGGTGGCACCGCGCTCGGCGCAGGCGGCGGCGAGCGCGGTCGGCCAGGGGTGGTAGAGCACGTCGAACAGGGCGCCCGGGGTGGCGGTGAGCCCGTCCGCGAAGCCGTCGGTGGCGCCCACCGGGGTGGTGGAGACGGTCAGCGGGCCGGCCAGCGCCTCGGCGCCGCGCGCCCAGTCGGCGGTGCGCACCGCCACCCCCAGCCGCTCCCCCAGCTCCCGCATCTGCCGCGCCCGCTCCGGGCTGCGCAGGTAGACGGTCACCTGCTCGGCGCCGAGCCGGGCCAGCGCGGCCAGCGCGGAGGAGGCGGTGGCACCGGCGCCCAGCACCGCCGCCGCGGGCACCTGCTCGATGCCGCGCTCGCGCAGCGCCGCGACCAGGCCCGGCACGTCGGTGTTGTCACCGGTGCGCCGGCCGTCGGCCTCGAGGACCAGGGTGTTCACCGCGTCCACCGCAAGGGCGGTCTCGCTCACCTCGTCCAGCAGCCCGATCACCGCCCGCTTCAGCGGCATGGTCAGCGAGAAGCCGGCCCAGCCGCCCGGTTCGAGGCCGGCCAGGAAACCCGGCAGCCCGGCCTCGTCCAGTTCGAAGCGGCCGTACTCCCAGGCGTCCAGCCCCAACGCCCGGTAGGCGGCGTTGTGCAGCACCGGGGAGAGCGAGTGCGCGATGGGCGAGCCGAGCACGGCCGCGCGGTGGTGGATGGTCACGAGCCTGGTCACCTTTCCTGCCGGACAGAGCCGGACCAACCTACCGGCCGCCGCGCGCCCGCTACTTGCAGGTGGTGTCGCTGGCGTCGAAGGCCTGTCCGTGCGCGGTGCAGTACTGCTTCACGCCCGCCGAGAAGTCTCCCCTGTTGTTGTAGAACACCGTGTTCGTCGGGGTCATCGCGAGGAAGTACGTCCAGTCGCCCGGCGTCGGGTTGAGCACCGCCTTGATCGCGTCCTCGCCCGGGTTGGAGATCGGGGTCGGCGGCAGGCCCGGGTTGATGTAGCTGTTGTACTTGTTCGACCCGTCGTGGATCTGCGCATAGGTCAGGGTCTTGGTGCCCAGCGCGTACTGCAGCGTGGTGTCCATGCCGAGCGCGTGGTGCATGTCGTTGGACGCGAGCCGGTTGCTGATGACCCGGGCCATCTTGCCGAAGTCGGCGACGTTGTTGCCCTCCGCCTGCAGGATGCTCGCCTCGTTGACCACGTCGTAGGCGTTCTTCAGGCCGACGCTCTGGGCCGCCGTGTCCAGGTTGAGCTGGCTGTACTCGGCCAGGGCGTTGCTCACCATCTGCTTGAGCAGGTCCTCCGGCTTCATGCCCTGGGCCACCGAGTACTTGGTCGGCCACAGGAAGCCCTCGGGGTTGTTGTTCGCGTAGGCGGGCAGGCCGAGGTTGGCCGCGTTCGCCTTGGCCGCGTTCGCGGTGGTGCCCGGGGAGAGCTTCAGCTTGGTGTCGATCATCGCGTAGATGTCCGAGGACTTCTTGCCCTCGGGGACGATCAGCGAGTCACCGCCGGCCTCGCTGACCATCAGCGCCACCGCCGCGTCGCCTGACATCTGCAGCTGCATCGAGTAGTAGCCGGGCTGGATGGTCTTGTTCGCCTTGGTGTAGGCGTTGTTGAAGGCGCCCACGCTCTTGACCACGCCGGCCTTCTGCAGCACCTGCCCCATGTCGCCGGCCGAGGCACCGTCCTGGATCTGGATCTGGACCTTGCCGGTGCCGGCGCCCGTGAAGTCCGGCGGCGGGCCGAAGGTGCTCTGGTAGAAGCCGTAGCCCCACCACCCGGCGCCGCCCAGGCCGCCGAGCAGCACCAGGGCCACCAGCAGGCAGGCGCCGCCGTTGCGGCGTCCGGACTTCTTGCCCTTGGCCTTGCGCTCGGCCTCGGCCTCCTGGCTGAGGTCCTGCGGGCCGAGGAAGCCCTCGTGCCCCTCCTCGGCGAAGTCGTCCTCGGTGTGCTCGCCGTCCTCGGGGTACTCCTCGTACTCATCGTCGGCGTACTCGCCCTCGGTGCCCTCGCCCTCGGCGCTCTCCTCGCCCTCGGCGGCCTGCCGGGCCGCGGCACCCGGGTGCGCGCCGGCCTCCAGCGCGGCGGCCTCGGCCTCCCAGTCGATGCCGTCCGGCCCCGGCCCCGCGGGCCGCGGCGCCTGCTGCGGCGCGGTCCGCTGGGGCTGGGGCTGGGCCTGCGGCTGGGGCTGGGGCTGGGCGACCTGCTGGGGGACGGCCTGTTGCTGGGGCGGCTGCTGCTGGAAGCCCTGCTGCTGACCGGCGAACTGCTGCTGCTGGGGGAACTGCCCGGTGTCGAACGGCCCGGTCGCGAACTGACCGGTGTCGAACTGCTGCGAGACGTACTGCTGCGGCACCTGCTGGTAGCCGCCGTCCTGCTGCGGGTGGCCCTGCTGCTGGTACTCGGCCTGCTGCGGGTAGCCGGTCTGCTGGACGTAGCCACCCTGCTGCGGGTAGCCCTGCTGCTGCGGGTACTGCTGCTGGAAGGCCTGCTGCTGCCACTGCTGCTGGGAGTACGGGTCCTGCGGCACGTAGGCCTGCTGCTGCCCGTACTGCTCCTGGCCCTGCACCTGGTACTGGTGGTTCTGCTGCCCGTACGGATCCTGCGGGAGGTACTCCGACTCACCGGCAGTGGCGGCCTGCGCCGGCTGCTCACCGTAGCCGGGCTCGGTGGCGTGCCACGGCTGGGAGCCGTAGCCCCGACCCAGATCAGTCATGAAATCCCTTAGGCCGACGGAGACGGACGGTTGATCGGACCGGCCGTCCGGGACGGCGTCCCGGCAGTACCTCGAACCGGCGTGCTAGCGCGACGGCTGAGGGGAGACGTTACCGTACCGCACGGTACTCCCTGTTCCCTCATCGCCGCGTCAGGCCCCGACCGCGCCTCAGCGCCGCGGCCGACGGCCCGTCAGTGCCCGCTCAGTGGGGGCGGAACGGCACCGCTGGGGCTGGGGGAGGCGGAGTGCCGGGCCTGGTAGGCGTTGAACTCGTCGACGTTCTTGCGCTGCTGCTGCTCACTGTCGGTGAACCTGGTGTCGCCGGGGCGCACTGTGACGAAATAGATCCAGTCCCCCGGCGCCGGGTTCAGCGCGGCCTGGATCGCGTCGTGCCCGGGGTTGTCGATCGGGGTCGGCGGCAGGCCGGGCACCCGGTAGGTGTTGAACGGCGAGTCGAGCTGGGTGTCGCTCACCGTGGTGTGCAGGGTGGTGCGGCCCAGCGCGTAGTTGATGGTGGAGTCCAGTTGGAGCGGCATCGAGCGGGCCAGCCGGTTGTAGATGACCCGGGCCACCTTCGCCATGTCGTCCGGGTTGTCCGACTCGCCCTGCACCAGACTGGCCACCACCAGCGCCTGGTAACCGGTCAGCCCGCTGATCTCGGGGTGGTCGAGGTCGTCGGCGCCGAACTCGTGGCCGGCCCGGGCCACCATCTGCTGGAGCAGGCCGAGCGCCGTGGTGTCGCCGGTCACGCTGTAGGTGGAGGGGTAGAAGAGACCCTCCGGGTTGCCGCCCGCGTAGTCCGGCAGGTTGAGGTCGGCCAGGTGCTGCTCGGCGGTGTGCTGGGCGGTGCCGGGCGGCAGGTTCAGCCGCTGGTCGATGGCGGTGTAGACCTGGCTGGCCCGACGGCCCTCCGGGATGGTCAGCGCATTGGCGTTGGCCGGGTTGCCGAGCACCCCCAGCGCGGCGCCGGCCGACATCCGGCGGCGCAGCGCGTAGGTGCCGGGCTGGATCCTGGCGGTGCTGTTGGCCGCGGCGGAGGTGAACGCCTTGACGCTGGCCACCACCTGGTTCTGCTGCAGGATCTGGCCGATCCGGGTGAGGCTGGCGCCGGTCGGCACCGAGATCTGGATCACGGTCCCGTGGCCGCCTCCCGCGTAGTCGGCCGGGCGGGTCGGCCCCGAGTGGACGAACACGGCCCGCAGGCCCAGCAGCGTGCCGCCGGCCAGCAGCGCGAGCAGCAGCAGGGTGAGCCCGCAGGCCAGACCGGTGCGGTCGGGGTGCTTCGACGGCGGTTCGGCGGGCAGCTCGTCGGCGGGGTCGGCTCCGGTGCACAGGTCGTCGGGAGCCGGGGCCGGCTCGAAGGCCGGGGCCCCGAGATGACCCGGGCTCAGCCCGGGCACCGCGTCCTGGTCCATCGCCTCTGCCCCTTGTGTGCCCTTGCCCGGTCAGCGAGGAGGCCCGCCCGGACGCGTCCGGGCGGGCCCCTGAGCACACATTAGGAAGAGTGATCAGCTGACTGGTGCGACACTCTCACCGGGCGGCCGACCGCTCACTCGTTCAGCCTCCAGGGCACTCTGCAGGATCACCACGGCCGCGGCCTGGTCGATCGCCGACCGGCCCTTCTTGGCCTTCACGCCCGCGGCGCGCATGCCCTGGGCCGCGGTCACCGTGGTCATCCGCTCGTCCACCAGCCGCACCGGCACCGGGGCGAGCAGCGCGGCCAGCCGGCCCGCGTAGCCGCGGACCTTCGCAGCCGCCGGGCCCTCCTTGCCGCTCAGCGAGCGCGGCAGGCCGACCACCACCTCGATGGCGTCGTACTCCTCGACGATGGCCTTGAGCCGCCCCTGGGAACGGCCCCCGGCGGGGACCGTCTCCACGGGCGTGGCGATCAGCCCGTCGGGGTCGCAGGAGGCGACCCCGATCCGGGCGTCACCGACGTCGACGGCGATCCGCCGGCCCCGGCGCCAGGGCTTGGGCTCCTGGAGTTGCGGCTCCATCAGGCGGCGCGCTCCGCGACCAGGGCGCGCACGGCCTCGATGGCCGCGCCGACGGCGGCCGGGTCGGTGCCGCCGCCCTGGGCCACGTCGTCCTTGCCGCCACCGCCGCCGCCGAGGGTCTTGGCGGCGGCGCGCACCAGCTCGCCGGCCTTGACGCCGCGCGAGCGGGCGTCCTCGTTGGTGGCGATCACGGTGAGCGGACGGTCGTTCACCACGGTGAACGCGGCGACCACGGCCGGGCGCGAGCCCAGGCGGCCGCGCACGTCCAGGACCAGCTTGCGCAGCTCGTCCGCGCCGGTGCCGTCGGCGACCCGGGCGGCGACCAGGGCCACGCCCCGGACGTCCTCGGCGCCCTGGGCCAGACCGGCAGCCGCGGCCAGCACCTTCTCGGCGCGGAACTTCTCGATCTCCTTCTCGGCGTCCTTGAGCTTGGTGAGCATCCCGGAGATCTTCTCCGGCAGCTCCTCCGGACGGCCCTTGACCAGTTCGGTCAGCTGGGCCACCACGGTGTGCTCACGGGCCAGGAACTTGTAGGCGTCCACGCCGACCAGCGCCTCGACCCGGCGCACGCCGGAGCCGATCGAGGACTCGCCGAGCAGCTTCACCAGGCCCAGCTGGGCGGTGTTGCCGACGTGCGTACCACCGCACAGCTCCTTGGAGAAGTCGCCGATGGTGACCACGCGCACCGAGTCGCCGTACTTCTCGCCGAACATCGCGATGGCGCCCTGCTTGCGGGCCTCGTCCATCGTCATCACCTCGGCGGTGACGTCGAGTTCGCGGGTCAGCACCTCGTTGATCTTCTGCTCGACGTCGGTCAGCACGGTGCCGGGGACGGCGGCCGGCGAGCCGAAGTCGAAGCGGAAGCGGCCGGGGGCGTTCTCCGAACCGGCCTGGGCGGCCGTGGGGCCGAGCGCGTCGCGCAGCGCCTGGTGGGTCAGGTGGGTGGCGCTGTGGGCGCGGGAGACCGCGCGGCGGCGCTCGATGTCGATGGTGGCGTAGGCCGAGGCCCCGAGCACCACCTCACCGAAGAGCACCCCGCCGGAGTGCACGACCACCCCGGGCACCGGCTGCTGGACGTCGCGGACCTCGACGACGGCACCCGAGTCGAGCCGGATCCGGCCGTGGTCGGCGAGCTGGCCGCCGCCCTCGGCGTAGAAGGGGGTGCGGTCGAGGATGATCTCGACCTCGTCGCCCTCGGTGGCGGCCGGCGCCGGGGCGCCGTTCACCAGCAGGCCGACGACGGTGGCCTCGCCCTCGGTGCTGTTGTAGCCGGTGAAGACGGAGGCGCCGGACCGGTCCGCCACCTCGCGGTAGGCGGCCACGTCCGCGTGGCCCATCTTCTTGGCCTTGGCGTCGGCCTTGGCGCGGTCGCGCTGCTCCTGCATCAGGCGGCGGAAGCCGGCCTCGTCGACGGCCAGACCCTGCTCCTCGGCCATCTCCAGGGTGAGGTCGATCGGGAAGCCGTAGGTGTCGTGCAGCTTGAACGCCTGCTCACCGCTGAGCGCGGCGTGGCCGGCCTGCTTGGTCTCGGTGACCGCGGCGTCCAGCAGCTGGGTGCCGCTGCGCAGGGTCTGCAGGAAGGCGGACTCCTCGGCGACGGCGACGGTGTCGATCCGCTTGCGGTCCGTCTCCAGCACGGGGTACTGCGGGGACATCGCCTCGATGGTGATGTCGACCAGCTCCTTGGCCACCGGGGCGGTGGCACCGAGCAGGCGCATGTTGCGGATCGCGCGGCGCAGGATGCGGCGCAGCACGTAGCCGCGGCCCTCGTTGCCCGGGGTGACGCCGTCGCCGATCAGCATCACGGCGGTGCGGATGTGGTCGGTGACCACGCGCAGCGAGACGTCGGACTTGTGGTCGGCGCCGTAGGTGTGGCCGGTCAGCTCGGCGGCCCGGTCCAGGATCAGGCGGCTGGTGTCGATCTCGAAGAGGTTGTCGACGCCCTGCAGGATCGCGGCCAGGCGCTCCAGGCCGAGACCGGTGTCGATGTTCTTGCTCGGCAGGTCGCCGAGGATCTCGAAACCGTCCTTGCCGTCACCGTGGCCGCGCTCGTACTGCATGAAGACCAGGTTCCAGATCTCCAGGTAGCGCTCGCCGTTGACGGCCGGGCCGCCCTCCTCGCCGTAGGCGGGGCCGCGGTCGTAGTTGATCTCCGAGCAGGGGCCGCACGGTCCCGGCACGCCCATCGACCAGAAGTTGTCCTTCATGCCCAGGCGCTGGATGCGCTCCGAGGGCACGCCGATGACGTCCCGCCAGATCTGCTCGGCCTCGTCGTCGTCCTTGTAGACGGTGATCCAGAGCTTCTCCTTCTCCAGGCCGTAGCCGCCGTCCGCGACGGAGGAAGTGAGCAGCTCCCAAGCGAACTTGATGGCCCCTTCCTTGAAGTAGTCGCCGAAGGAGAAGTTGCCGCACATCTGGAAGAACGAGCCGTGCCGGGTGGTCTTGCCGACCTCCTCGATGTCCAGCGTGCGCACGCACTTCTGGACACTGGTGGCACGGGAGAACTGGGGCTTGACCTCGCCCAGGAAGTACGGCTTGAACGGCACCATGCCGGCGTTGACCAGCAGCAGGGTGGGGTCGTCGGCGACCAGGGACGCCGACGGAACGACGGTGTGGCCGCGCTCCTCGAAGAAGCGCAGCCAGCGGCGGCGGATCTCTGCCGACTCCATGAGTGGTCCTTCCGGTTAAGGGTGCTTGTCCCGGCGCTGCTCGAGCTGACGGGGCGTTGACGCGATGACATAGGGGGTGATGACGCGCGACGGGGGCAGGGCGGCGACCTGGCCTGGGCCCGGTGCCGCCTCGATAGCTCGCGCCGCGCGGCGGGCGGGTGGCTCGACCACCGCGGTGCCGTCCAGGCCGAGGTCGGCCCGCAGCTGCTCCTCGCGCTCGGCCATGCCGGCCCGGACCTCCAGGGCGAAGCGCTTGGCCGTGTCGCCCAGGTGCAGCGCGCTGCGGGCGGCGGCGCCCGAGAGGCTGTCAGGGGTGAGCCGGCGGGTGGCCTCGTTGGCCTTGTTCATGGCCCAGACGGCGGCGCCGGCGCCGACCGTCATCCAGAAGATGCGACGTACCACGGTGCATCAGCCCTTCACGGCTCGCCGGACGCGGGAGAGCAGCCCGCCCCTGGGGGCGGTGGCGGCCCGCACCTCGGCACGGATCAGCTGGGCCAGCGCCTCGCGCTCGCTGCTCTGCGCGGGCACGGTCAGCCCGGCCTGCTGGCGGCCGACGGCCTTGCGCACGCCGTAGCTGAACGCCGCCATCTTGACCAGCGGTCCGCCCAGGGTGGCGGCCACGGTGGAGGAGAGCGCGTTGGCGTTGGCGGCGGCGTCCTGCACGTTGGCGGTGATGTCGTCGACCCGCTCCAGCTGCTCCTGGGCGCTGCGCACGGCGGCGCTGGCGTCGGAGAGCAACGGGACGGCCTGCTCGGTGACGGCCGAGACCAGCACGGTGGCCTCGCGCAACACCTTGGACAGGCGGACCAGGACGACGGCGAGCAGGGTGACCAGCACGACCCAGCCCACGGCAACCAGTAGGCCGGCCAGCTCTCCCACGGACACCCGCGTGCTCCCTTCACTCCTCAGAGTGGAACCCTATCGCGCCGCGGACCGTGGTCGGACCGGATAAAGCGCTGGCCGCGCGGGTCGTACCGGGCCGGCCGAGGGGCCGGGCCGGGAACGCGAAAGCCCCCGCGGCCCGAAGGCCGCGGGGGCTCCCGCCCCGGTACCGGGGTACCGGGCTCGCGGGTCAGCGCGAGTAGTACTCGACGACCAGCTGCTCGTCGCAGATCACGGGGACCTCACGACGCTGCGGGGCGCGGTCCAGGCGGAAGGCCAGGGCCTTGAGGTTGACCTCGAGGTACTTCGGGGTCTGGCCCTCACCCGCGTAGCCACCCTCACGGGCGACCTGGAACGGGACCTTCTCCTTGGACTTCTCCTTGACCGTGACGACGTAGCCCGGCTTCATCTGGAACGACGGCTTGTTGACCTTGCCGCCGTTGACCTCGATGTGACCGTGCACGACCATCTGGCGGGCCTGGTAGATGGTCCGGGCGATGCCCGAACGCAGCACCAGCGAGTCGAGACGGGTCTCGAGCTCGGCGACCAGCGCCTCACCGGTCTTGCCCTCGGCCTTCTTCGCGCGGTCGAACGCGCGGGCCATCTGCTTCTCGCTCAGGTCGTACTGGGCGCGCAGACGCTGCTTCTCGAGCAGACGGACCTTGTAGTCCGAGTTCTGCTTGCGGCCACGGCCGTGCTGGCCGGGCGGGTACGGGCGGGCCTCGAAGTACTTGACGGACTTCGGGGTCAGCGGCACGCCAAGAGCACGCGCGATCTTGACCTTGGGACGCTTCTGGTTCGCCATGGAACCAAACCTCTTTCAGTGTGCGAATACGGCTTCACCAGGTGTTGACGGAGGTCGCCTCTCGCGGTCCGGAGAAAAACCACCAGGGGTGGTCAGCCGCTCTCCGAGGCCGGGCACTGACGTGCATGCACACGCGCGGCTGCGTCATCCGGTGAAGGCGACGGGCCGCCCGCGACACCTGTGAAGGTGCGCGACGCTCCTGGCGGCTCCCGCAGGGGAAGCCGCGGGCCGTTGTCCCGCTGGTGCGGCCGGTCAGCCGTACGGCTGCCGGACCCGGAACAAGGCACTTCGGCCGAGTATACCGGCTGATCACCGGGCCGATGACCGCAGGGCCGCCCGCTCACTCACCCGAGGGCTTGGGCCGCTCCCCCTTGAGGCGGGCCCTGGTCCACTCCACGATGTCCGCGTACCGGGCCTCGCCGCCGTGCCGGGTCGGCTGGTAGTAGGCCTTGCCGTGCACCGTGTCCGGCGCGTACTGCTGGGCGGCGATGCCGCCGGGCAGGTCGTGCGGGTACTGGTAGCCCTGCGCGTGGCCCAGCTTGGCGGCGCCGGCGTAGTGGCCGTCGCGCAGGTGCGGCGGAACGGCGCCGGCCAGGCCCTGGCGCACGTCGGCCAGCGCCGCGTCGATGGCCAGGTAGGCGGCGTTGGACTTGGGCGCGAGGGCCAGCGCGATGGCGGCCTGGGAGAGGATGATCCGGGCCTCGGGGAACCCGATCAGCGCCACCGCCTGGGCCGCCGCGACGGCGGTGGGCAGCGCGGTCGGGTCGGCCAGGCCGATGTCCTCGCTGGCGGAGATCATCAGGCGCCGGGCGATGAACCGCGGGTCCTCCCCCGCCTCGATCATCCGGGCCAGGTAGTGCAGGGTGGCGTCCACGTCGCTGCCCCGGATCGACTTGATCAGCGCACTGGCCACGTCGTAGTGCTGGTCGCCGTCCTTGTCGTACCGCACCGCGGCCTGGTTGACGGCGGTCTCGGTGGTGGCCAGGGTGAGCTCGGCCTCGCCCTGCTCCAGCGCGGCCCCGGCCGCCGCCTCCAGCGTGGTCAGCGCCCGCCGGGCGTCGCCGCCGGCCAGGCGCACCAGGTGGTCCTCGGCCTCCTGGCCGAGGACCACGCTGCCGGCCAGGCCGCGCTCGTCGGCCGCCGCGCGGCGCAGCAGGGCGCGGATGTCCTCGTCGGTGAGCGACTGCAGGGTCAGCAGCAGGGAGCGGGAGAGCAGCGGGGAGATCACCGAGAAGTACGGGTTCTCGGTGGTGGCGGCGATCAGGGTGACCCAGCGGTTCTCCACGGCGGGCAGCAACGAGTCCTGCTGGGCCTTGGAGAAGCGGTGGATCTCGTCCAGGAAGAGCACCGTCTCCTTGCCGCTCATGCCCACCGCGCGGCGCGCGCCCTCGATCACCGCGCGCACCTCCTTGACCCCGGCGGTGATCGCGGACAGCTCGACGAAGCGGCCCTCCACGGCCTGGCTGATCACGTGCGCGAGGGTGGTCTTGCCCGTGCCGGGCGGCCCCCAGAGGATCACCGAGCTGGTCGCCGCCGGCCCGCGCGAGCCGGCCACCAGCCGCCGCAGCGGTGAGCCGTCGGCCAGCAGGTGGCGCTGCCCGGCCACCTCGTCCAGGGTGCGCGGGCGCATCCGCACCGCCAGCGGGGCGCGCCCGGGCTCCTGCGCCTGGCGGTCCTCGGCGGCTGCGGTGAAGAGGTCCGGTTCGTCCACCCCGCCACCCTATGCGAGTGGACCGACAGGCTCAGTCGTGCTTGTGCTTGTGCTTGCGCCGGCCCGTCGGGAGCTTGACCTCGCGCAGCGCGGCGGCGTGGTCCGGGACGTACTTCTGCAGATCGCGCGGGGGACGCTGGTAGCCCTTGGAGGCCGGGCGCGGGGGCAGGGCGACGGGCGGCTTGGTGACGTCGGTGTAGGGGAGCGTGGAGAGCAGGTGGGCGATCATGTTGATCCGGGCCCGGCGCTTGTCGTCGCTCTCCACCACGTTCCACGGCGACTCGGGGATGTCGGTGTAGACGAACATCTCGTCCTTGGCCCGCGAGTAGTCCTCCCACCGGCTGATCGACTCGGTGTCCATCGGGGAGAGCTTCCAGCGCCGCATCGGGTCGTCCAGCCGGGACTGGAACCGGCGCTCCTGCTCGGTGTCGCTGACCGAGAACCAGTACTTGCGCAGCTCGATGCCGGCCTCGATGAGCATCCGCTCGAAGGTCGGGCACTGGTGCAGGAACTGCCAGTACTCCTCGTCGGTGCAGAAGCCCATCACCTTCTCCACCCCGGCCCGGTTGTACCAGCTGCGGTCGAACAGGACGATCTCGCCCTTCGCCGGCAGCTGCTCCACGTAGCGCTGGAAGTACCACTGGCCGCGCTGGCGCTCGGTGGGGGCGGGCAGCGCGGCGATCCGGGCCACGCGCGGGTTGAGGTACTCGGTCACCCGTTTGATGACGCCGCCCTTGCCCGCCGCATCGCGCCCCTCGAAGACCACCACGAGGCGCACCCCCTCGACCCGCACCCACTCCTGCAGCTTCACCAACTCGTTCTGCAGCCTGAGCAGTTCGGTCTCATAGGGCGCCTTGGCAAGACGCGGCTGCCTGGCGGGCTGGTCGGACATGGCGGCGCCTCCCGGGGAGCGGAGCTGACGACCTTTCACATTAGGGCCGCTCGCCGGGCTCCGCAGCTCGGGATCAGCTCCCGACGGCCGCCGCCTCGAACGGCTCGGGGTAGCCGCAGTGCCCGCGCGGGTTGCCGTCGTAGGCCGTCAGCGGCAGCACCTGGAAGACCTCCTCCGGGACCTCGAACGGCCCGGTGACCCCGTGCCGGGCCGCCGGGGTGAACCCGAACCGGCCGTAGTAGGCGGGGTCGCCGAGCACCACGACCAGCCGCTCCCCCGCCTCCTCGGCGAACTCCAGCGCGGCCCGCACCACCCGCTCGCCGACCCCGCGGCGCTGGCACTCGGGCGCCACCGCGACCGGGGCCAGCGCCAGGCCCTTGCCCCGGCCGACCCTCAGCCGGGTGAGGAGCGCGTGCGCCACCACCAGCCCGCCGCCGTCGACGGCCACCACGGACAGGCCCGGCAGCCAGGCCGGGTCCCGGCGCAGCGCGTCCACCAGGTCGGCCTCCTCGGGGCCGGGGAAGGCTGCCATGTGCACCCGTCTGACGGCGGGCGCGTCCGCGGGCTCCTCGACTCTGGTGCGTACTTTCACGGCCCACCCCTTCGTGGAACGCACTCCGGCCGGTGCGCGAGGTGCACACCGGCCGGAGATGGCTGATCAGATGTCAGGACTCCTGCGGAGCCTCGGACTTCGGCTTGGCGTCGACACCGGCCTCGCGGCGCTGGGCCGGGGTGATCGGGGTCGGCGCCCCGGTCAGCGGGTCGCCACCGGTGGACGTCTTCGGGAAGGCGATGACGTCGCGGATCGTGTCGTAGCCGCCCAGCAGCGTGACGATCCGGTCCAGGCCGAAGGCCACCCCGCCGTGCGGCGGCGGGCCGTAGTTGAAGGCGTCGAGCAGGAAGCCGAACTGCGACTGCGCCTCCTCCTCGGAGAGCCCGATCGCGTCGAAGGCCCGCTTCTGCACGTCCCGCTGGTGGATACGGATCGAACCGCCGCCCAGCTCCGAGCCGTTGAGCACCAGGTCGTAGGCGTTGGACAGGGCGCTGCCCGGGTCGGTGTCGAAGGTCGCCAGCGACTCGGCGGTGGGCGCGGTGAACGGGTGGTGCACCGCGTGCCAGCCCTGGAAGACGCCCTTGTCGTCCTCGATCGGCTCGAACATCGGGAAGTCGACGACCCAGAGGAAGGCCCACTGGGACTCGTCGATCAGCTCGCAGCGGCGGCCGATCTCCAGACGGGCGGCGCCCAGCAGCTCCTGCGAGGCGGTGGCCTTGCCGGCCGCGAAGAAGACCGCGTCGCCGTTCTTGGCGCCGACCGCGTCCGCCAGGCCCGCCAGGTGCTCGGCCGAGAGGTTCTTGGCCACCGGGCCGCGCAGCTCGCCGGTCTCCGCGTCGATGATCACGTAGGCCAGGCCGCGGGCGCCGCGCGCCTTGGCCCAGTCCTGCCAGGCGTCCAGCGCCTTGCGCGGCTGCGAGGCGCCGCCGGGCATCACCACGGCGCCGACGTACGGCGCCTGGAAGACCCGGAACTCGGTGCCCTTGAAGTACTCGGTGAGGTCGGTGAGTTCCTGGCCGAAGCGGACGTCCGGCTTGTCGGAGCCGTAGCGGCTCATGGCGTCCGCGTAGCTCATCCGGGGCAGCGGGTTGGGGATCTCGTACCCGTGCACCTCGCGCCAGACGGCGGCGACCAGCTTCTCGCCGAGGGCCAGGATGTCCTCCTGGTCGACGAACGAGGCCTCGATGTCCAGCTGGGTGAACTCCGGCTGCCGGTCGGCGCGGAAGTCCTCGTCGCGGAAGCAGCGGGCGATCTGGTAGTACCGCTCCATGCCGGCCACCATGAGCAGCTGCTTGAAGAGCTGCGGCGACTGCGGCAGGGCGTACCAGTGACCGGGCTGCAGGCGGACCGGGACCAGGAAGTCGCGGGCACCCTCGGGGGTGGAGCGGGTCAGGTACGGCGTCTCGATGTCGAGGAAGTCGTTCTCCTCCATCACCCGGCGGATGATGTTGTTCACCTTCGAGCGCAGCCGCAGCGCGCGGGCCGGGCCCTCACGGCGCAGGTCCAGGTAGCGGTAGCGCAGCCGGACCTCCTCGTTGACCGTGCCGGGCTCGTACTCGGCGACCTGGAAGGGCAGCGGCGCGGCCTCGGAGAGCACCTCGATCGCGCTGACCACGACCTCGACCGCACCGGTCGGGATGTCCGGGTTCTCGTTGCCCTCGGGGCGGACCCGGACGTCACCGACCACCTTGACGCAGTACTCGGCGCGCAGGCCGTGCACCGACTCCAGGTCGCGGACCACGACCTGCACAGTGCCGGAGGCGTCGCGCAGGTCGATGAAGGCCACCCCGCCGTGGTCGCGGCGGCGAGCGACCCAGCCGGCCAGGGTGACGGTCGCTCCGGCGTGCTCCGCGCGGAGGGTGCCCGCGTCGTGCGTGCGGATCACAGCTGCTTCTCCTTCAGGGTGGTGACGAGTGCTTCGAGTGCGACCGGGTTCTGCTCGCCGGTGGTCATGTCCTTGAGCTGGACGACCCCTTCGGCGAGATCACGGTCACCGGCGACCAGGGCGAAGCGGGCCCCGGAGCGGTCGGCGGACTTCATGGCGTTCTTGATGCCCTTGACGCCGAAAGCGAGGTCGGTGGCCACCCCGGCCCGGCGCAGCTCGGTCACCTTGGCGAAGAGCACGTTCTTGGCCTCCTCGCCGAGGGCCACCGCGTACACCGAGGTGGTGGCGGGCACGTCGAGCTCGACGCCCTCGGCCTCCAGCGCGAGGTAGATCCGGTCCACGCCCAGGCCCCAGCCGACCGAGGGCAGCGCGGGGCCGCCGAGCATCTCGGACAGGCCGTCGTAGCGGCCACCGCCGCCGATCGCGGACTGCGCGCCCAGGCCGTTGTGGACGAACTCGAAGGTGGTGCGGGTGTAGTAGTCCAGCCCGCGGACCAGCTTGGGGTCGTCGACGAAGGCCACGCCGGCCGCGGTCAGCAGCGCGCGGACCTGCTCGTCGTAGGCCTTGCAGTCCTCGCAGAGGAAGTCGCGCAGCAGCGGGGCGCCGGTCAGCTGGGCCTGCACGGCCTCGCGCTTGTCGTCCAGCACCCGCAGCGGGTTGATCTCCGCCCGGTTGCGGGTGTCCTCGTCCAGGTCCAGGCCGCGCAGGAACTCCTGCAGCGCGGCGCGGTAGACCGGGCGACACTGCTTGTCGCCCAGGCTGTTGAGCAGCAGCCGGTACTCGCGCAGGCCCAGCGAGCGGAACGCGTCGTCGGCCAGGATGATCAGCTCGGCGTCCAGCGCGGGGTCCTCGGCGCCCAGCGCCTCGGCGCCGACCTGGGAGAACTGCCGGTAACGGCCCTTCTGCGGCCGCTCGTAGCGGTAGAAGTTGCCCGAGTACCAGACCTTGACCGGCAGGTTGCCGAGCTTGTGCAGGTTGCCCTCGAGCACCGCGCGGACCACCGAGGCGGTGCCCTCGGGACGCAGCGCGAGGTCCTCCTTGCCGCGCTTGGTGAGGGTGAACATCTCCTTGGTGACGATGTCGGTGGACTCACCGACGCCGCGGGAGAAGAGCTTGACGTCCTCGAAGACCGGGGTCTCGATGTAGCCGTAGCCGGCCCGGCGCAGCGGTGCGGCCAGCGCCTGGCGCACGGCCAGGAAGGTCGCGGAGCTGGGCGGCAGCAGGTCGTAGGTGCCCTTGGGGGCGGTGAAGGTGCTCAACTGGTCTTCCGTCACATTCCTCGTCGCACGGCCGCGGGAGCTGCGCCGCCCGCCTGGGGGATCGCCCCCGCCGCTTGCCTGAGGTAGGGGTTGGTGGCGCGCTCGCGGCCGATGGTGGTCTGGGTGCCGTGGCCGGACAGGACCACGGTGGCGTCGTCGAGGGGCAGGCACACCCGGGCCAGCGAGCGCATGATCGCGTCGTGGTCGCCGCCGGGCAGGTCCGTGCGCCCGATGGAGCCGGCGAAGAGCAGGTCGCCCGAGAAGAGAACCGGCGGGATCTCTTCGGTGGCAGGCGTCCGGAACGTCACCGACCCCTTGGTATGGCCGGGCGCGTGGTCGACGGTGAGCTCGAGGCCGGCCAGCTCCAGCACCGAGCCGTCGGTCAGCTCCCGCACGTCGTCCGGCTCGCCGATGGTCAGCTCGCCCAGCAGCTGCGCGCCGAGCGAGCGGCCCAGCGCCTTCTCCGGGTCGGTCAGCATGAACCGGTCGTCGGGGTGGATCCAGGCCGGCACGCCCTTGGCGCCGCAGATCGGCATCACCGAGGCCACGTGGTCGATGTGGCCGTGGGTGAGCACCACCGCGACCGGCTTCAGCCGGTGCTCGCGGATCATCGCCTCGACACCCTCGGTGGCGTCCATCCCCGGGTCGACGATCACGCACTCCTCGCCGGCGGCCGGCGCCACGAGGTAGCAGTTGGTGCCCCACGCTCCGGCGGGAAATCCGGCGATGAACACGGCAGTCCTTCTCAGGCGGGGGTCGGCGGGATCGTTCGGGTGGCTCTGCAGGTCGGGCGGAAGAGTCTCCCGGTGCAGCCTACCGGCGGTAAGGGGTCGGTAGCGAACCAGATCCCCCCTCGGCGGGCCGCCCTGCTACGTCCATCGGGCCACTTGACCGCGTGCTTACAGACAAGGTCCCTACACTTGGCGGCCGGTGGATGCGATGATCCCCCGAACATCCACATTCGGTGCGATAGAGGAGACACGGCCGGTGGTCAGCAGCGAACAGCGGCGACGGCAGCTCGCCCGCGAGAAGTACGAGCGGCAGCAGAAGAACCGCGCCGAGGCCGTGGCCAAGGCCAAGCGCCGCAACGCCATTCTCGGTGCCGCACTGGCCGTGGTGGTGCTCGCGGCCGGCGGTGCCTGGGCGGGCGGTGCGTTCAAGTCCGACGCCAAGAAGACCGACGCGCAGTCGGCACCCAGCCAGCCGGCCACCGCGCCGGCGGCCAGCCCGGTGGCGGTCAAGGGCTGCAGCACCCCGGCGGCGGGCTCGCCGAACGGCAAGCAGTGGAAGACCGAGCCGGCCATGTCGGTGGACACCAACGCCAAGTACGACGTCACGCTGAACACCAGCTGCGGCGCCGTGAACCTGGAGCTGGACCCGTCCAAGGCCCCGCACACGGTCAACTCCTTTGTCTTCCTGGCCGGTCAGAACTACTTCGACCACACCAAGTGCCACCGCCTGACCACCCAGGGCATCTACGTCCTGCAGTGCGGCGACCCCACCGGCACCGGCAGCGGCACCCCCGGCTACTCGTTCACGGACGAGAACCTGAGCGGCGCCACCTACCCGGCCGGCACCGTGGCGATGGCCAACGCGGGCGCGAACACCAACGGCAGCCAGTTCTTCCTGGTCTACAAGGACACCCAGCTGCCGCCCAGCTACACCCCGTTCGGCAAGATCACCGGCGGTATGGACGTGCTGAACAACATCGCCGCCGGCGGTGTCCAGGGCGGTGGCGGCGACGGTGCGCCGAACGCGAACGTCGTGCTCAACTCGGTGACCGCGACCAAGGCCTGACCGGTGTCGTGAGCCCGAAGCGATCGGCGCGTGAATTGGCCCGGCCCGGATGCGGACAGCACCGGGCCTGGTCGCCTATGTTGCTGTTGTATAGGGTGCCCTGACCCGCTCGCCGTCACCCTCGGCAGCCGAACCGATCGGGCGGGCGGGGACGGCGGACCATCGGTCCGCCGCACATTCAACTGTGGACGACGGATCCGCACCACCGAGCCGTGGGCGAACCGTCATGTGGAGGAGGCGCTGTGAGCAGCGACCCGTGGGGCCGTGTCGACGAGCAGGGGACCGTCTACGTCAGGACCGCCGAGGGCGAACGCGTCGTCGGCTCCTGGCAGGCGGGCTCCCCCGAGGAGGCTCTCGCCTACTTCGAGCGCAAGTACCAGGGTCTGGCGGCCGAGATCGGCCTGCTGGAGCACCGGGTGCGCAAGACGGACCTGGCCGCCAAGGAGGCGCAGACCGCGCTGGACCACCTGCGCGCCCAGGTGACCGAGGCGCACGCGGTCGGCGACCTGGCCGCGCTCGCCCACCGGCTGGACACCCTGGCCGGCGAGATCGAGTCGCGCCAGGTGGAGCGGAAGGCGGCTCGCGCCAAGGCGGCCGACGAGACCCGCACGGCCAAGGAGGCACTGGTCGCCGAGGCCGAGCAGCTCGCCGAGTCCACCCAGTGGCGGGAGGCCGGCGACCGGCTGCGCGCGCTGGTGGACATCTGGAAGGGCCTGCCGCGGCTGGACCGCAAGAGCGACGACGAGCTGTGGCACCGGTTCTCGCACGCCCGGTCGGTCTTCTCCAAGCACCGCAAGGCGCACTTCGCGGCACTGGACGCCGAGCGCGACCAGGCCCGGGCGGTCAAGGAGCGGCTGGTCGCCGAGGCCGAGTCGCTGTCGGACTCGACCGACTGGGGTGACACCGCCGCCCGCTACCGCGACCTGATGGCGCAGTGGAAGGCCGCGGGCCGCGCCCAGCGCGACGCCGAGGACGAGCTGTGGGCGCGGTTCCGCGGCGCCCAGGACGTCTTCTTCCAGGCCCGCTCGGCGATCTTCACCGAGCGCGACGCCGAGCAGGGTGAGAACCAGAAGCTCAAGGAGGCCCTGCTGCTGGAGGCCGAGGCGATCCTGCCGATCACCGACCTCAAGGCGGCCAAGGCGGCGCTGCGCGAGGTCAACGAGCGCTGGGAGGCGATCGGCCACGTGCCGCGCGACGCCCGGCCGAAGCTGGACGCCCGGCTGAACACGGTCGAGCGGGCCATCCGCGAGGCCGAGGAGGCCGAGTGGCAGCGCTCCAACCCGGAGGCCAAGGCCCGCGCGGCCGGCATGACCGGGCTGCTGCAGGGCGCGGTCGACAAGCTCAAGGCCGACCTGGACAAGGCCCGCGCGGCCGGCAACGAGGCCAAGGCCAAGAAGCTGGAGAACGAGCTGGCCGGCCGCCAGGCGCTGCTGGACCAGGCGCTGAAGAGCCTGGAGGAGTTCAGCGGCTGATCCGCCGCCGACACGGGAGGGGCCCCGCCGTTCGACTGAACGGCGGGGCCCCTCTCGCATGGACTACTTGCGGGCCGAGGTGACCCGGTAGACGTCGTAGACGCCCTCCACCCCGCGCACCGCCTTGAGCACGTGCCCCAGGTGCTTGGGGTCGCCCATCTCGAAGGTGAACCGGCTCATCGCCACCCGGTCCCGGGAGGTCTGCACGGCCGCCGACAGGATGTTGACGTGCTGGTCGGAGAGCACCCGGGTGACGTCCGAGAGCAGCCGCGAGCGGTCCAGCGCCTCCACCTGGATGGCCACCAGGAAGACCGAGGACTGGGTCGGCGCCCACTCGACCTCGATCATGCGCTCCGGCTGCTGGGTCAGCGAGTCCACGTTGACGCAGTCCGCCCGGTGCACCGAGACGCCGTTGCCCCGGGTGACGAAGCCGACGATCGGGTCGCCCGGCACCGGGGTGCAGCAGCGCGACAGCTTGACCCAGACGTCGTCCACGCCCTTGACGATGACCCCGGGGTCGCCCTTGGCCCGCCGACGGCGCGCCGCGCGGCCGTCCTGGGTCGGCACGGTGGCGGTCTCGGCGAACTCCTCGGTGGCGCCCTCCTCGCCGCCGAGCGCCTGGACCAGCTTCTGCACGATCGACTGCGCCGAGACGTGGCCCTCGCCGATCGCCGCGTAGAGCGAGGAGATGTCCGGGTAGCGCATCTCGTGCGCCAGGGTGACCAGCGAGTCGCCGGTCAGGATCCGCTGGATCGGCAGGCCCTGCTTGCGCATCGCACGGGCGATCGACTCCTTGCCCTGCTCGATCGCCTCCTCGCGGCGCTCCTTGGAGAACCACGCCTTGATCTTGTTCCGGGCGCGCGGCGACTTGACGAAGCCGAGCCAGTCGCGGGACGGCCCGGCGCCCTCGGCCTTGGAGGTGAAGACCTCCACCAGGTCGCCGTTCTCCAGCGTCGACTCCAGCGGCACCAGACGCCCGTTGACCCGGGCCCCTATGCAGCGGTAACCGACCTCGGTGTGCACCGCGAAGGCGAAGTCCACCGGGGTGGCGCCCGCGGGCAGCGCTATCACGTCGCCCTTGGGGGTGAAGACGAAGACCTCGTTGTTGGACAGGTCGAAGCGCAGCGACTCGAGGAACTCGCTCGGGTCCTCGGTCTCCTTCTGCCAGTCCAGCAGCTGGCGCAGCCAGGCCATCTCGTTGACCGCGCCGGCCTTGTCGTCCTTGCGGACCTGGGCCGGGGTGTCGGTGCGCACCTTGGAGGCACCGGCCACCGCGCGCTGCTTGTACTTCCAGTGCGCGGCGATGCCGTACTCGGCGCGGCGGTGCATGTCGAAGGTGCGGATCTGCAGCTCGACCGGCTTGCCGCCGGGACCGATCACCGTGGTGTGCAGCGACTGGTACATGTTGAACTTGGGCATCGCGATGTAGTCCTTGAACCGGCCGGGGACCGGGTTCCACCGCGCGTGGATGGTGCCGAGCGCCGCGTAGCAGTCGCGGACGGTGTCGACCAGGACCCGGATGCCCACCAGGTCGTAGATCTCGGCGAAGTCGCGGCCTCGGACGATCATCTTCTGGTAGACCGAGTAGTAGTGCTTCGGCCGACCGGTCACCGAGGCGGAGATCCGGGCGCCGCGCAGGTCGCCCTGGACCTGGTCGATCACGGTGGCCAGGTACTCGTCCCGCTTGGGGGCGCGCTCGGCCACCAGGCGCACGATCTCGTCGTACATCTTCGGGTAGAGGATGGCGAAGGCCAGGTCCTCCAGCTCCCACTTGATGGTGTTCATGCCCAGCCGGTGCGCCAGCGGGGCGTAGATCTCCAGCGTCTCGCGGGCCTTCTTCTCCTGCTTCTCCCGCTTGAGGTAGCGCATGGTGCGCATGTTGTGCAGCCGGTCGGCGAGCTTGATCACCAGGACCCGGGGGTCCTTGGCCATCGCGACGACCATCTTGCGAACCGTTTCCGCTTGCGCGGCCTCGCCGAACTTGACCTTGTCCAGCTTGGTGACGCCGTCGACCAGCAGGGCGACCGAGTCGCCGAAGTCCTGGCGCAGGGTCTCCAGGCCGTAGTCGGTGTCCTCGACGGTGTCGTGCAGCAGGCCGGCCATCAGGGTCGGCGCGTCCATCCCGAGCTCGGCCAGGATGGTGGCGACCGCCAGCGGATGGGTGATGTACGGGTCGCCGCTCTTGCGCTTCTGGCCGCGGTGCCAGCGCTCGGCGACCGCGTAGGCGCGCTCGATGTCGCGCAGCAGCGCCGGGTCGGCCTTCGGGTCGCCCGCCCGGATGGTCCGGAAGAGCGGCTCCAGGACCGGGTTGAGCACCGCTTGGCGCTGACCGCCGAAGCGGGCCAGGCGGGCCCGCATGCCGCCGGAGGAGGAGGCCTGGCGCAGGGCGGGGGTGACCGCGCGGGCCAGGCCGGACGGGGACGCCGCCGGGCGCATCGGAGTGGCCCCGGCGGGCGCGGGCTTGTCGCCCGCCGGCGGTTGGCCGGCCGGCTGGCCGTCCTGGGCTGCGGCCGTGGGCACTACCTCGTCGGGCAAAGACACTCCTCGGTACGCACCGGTTGAACCTTCATGGTACCGAGCGTGACCCGCGGGTGTTCCGCCGCCCGTGCCTGACATGCCGGGAGCGGTGACCGCACAGGCGGTCACCGCTCCCGAAGCCGTCCGGCGCTCGTGCCCGAGCGCGCCGCTCACACCGTGATCAGCGTCTCCAGCGGAGCACCGGCCAGGTGGGTGGAGAGCCGCTCGCGGCCGTCCAGGAAGCCCAGCTCCATCAGCACCACCACGCCCACCAGCGTCGCCCCGGCGCGCTGCACCAGGTCGAGCGAGGCCGCGATGGTGCCGCCGGTGGCCAGCACGTCGTCCACCACCAGCACCCGCTCACCGGGCGCGAAGGCGTCGCACTGCACCTCCAGGGTGGCCGAGCCGTACTCCAGGTCGTAGGACTGCTCGAAGACCTCGCCGGGCAGCTTGCCCTTCTTGCGGATCGGCACGAAGCCGAGCCCGGCGGCGAACGCCGCCGGGGCCGCGAGCACGAACCCGCGTGCCTCCAGGCCCACCACCTTGGTCGCGCCCAGCTCCCGCGCCCGGTCCGCCAGCGCCCGGGTGAGCGCGGCGAACGCCTCGGCGTCGGCCAGCAGCGGGGCGATGTCCTTGAACAGCACCCCGGGCTTCGGGTAGTCGGGCACGTCCTTGATCCGGCTGTTGAGCAGCTCGGTCAAGGCGGTGTCAGCGGAGGTCACAGGAGTCCTTTGGTCGTCAGTGCTTGCCGGACGGTCGGCCCTTGCCGCGGGCGCGACTGACCGGCTGGTTGCGCTGTCCGACCATACCCGCCGCGACGCCGGCCGCCTGACCCTGCGCCGACTCGTCGTCAGCGTCGTCCAGCGGCGCCTCGCCCGCCTCGGCGGCCTTGGCCGCCGCCTTGGCGTCGGCCGAGCGCCGCTGCGCGACCCGCTTGGCCAGCGCCCGCATCTCCGGGGTCTGCTCCTTGAGCTGCGCGAGCAGCGGGGTGGCGACGCAGATCGAGGAGTAGGCACCGGCGGAGAGGCCGATGAAGAGGGCCAGCGAGATGTCGTTCAGGGTGCCGGCGCCGAGCAGGCCGCCACCGATGAACAGCAGCGCCGCGACCGGCAGCAGGGCGACCACGGTGGTGTTGATCGACCGGACCAGGGTCTGGTTGAGGCCCGCGTTGGCCGCCTCGCTGTAGGTGAGCTTGTTCTGCTTCTCGATGCCCTTGGTGTTCTCGCGCACGGTGTCGAAGACGACGACCGTGTCGTAGAGCGAGTAACCGAGGATCGTCAGGAAGCCGATCACCGTACCCGGGCTGACCTCGAAGCCGACCAGGGCGTAGACACCGATGGTGATCACCAGGTCGTGGAGCAGCGCGACCAGGGCGGCCAGCGCCATCCGCCACTCGAAGGCGATCGCCAGGTAGGCGGTGACCAGGATCATGAAGATGACCAGGCCGGTGAGCGCCTTCTGGGAGATCTGGTGGCCCCAGCTCGGGCCGACCACCTGGGCGTTGATGTTCGCCTCGGGGATCGACAGGTCACTGGCGAGCTTCTGGGTGACCTCGGCCGAGGGGATCTTCTCGTTGGCGCTGACCTGGATCCGGATCTGACCGTCACCGGTGGACTGCACCTGCGGGGTCGAGTCACCGACGATCTTGTTGACCGAGTCCTGCGCCTGGCTGATCGTCAGGCCGGGCTTCTTGACCGTGTAGACCGAGCCGCCCTTGAACTCGATGCTCAGGTTGAGGCCGACCACGGTCAGGCCGAACAGCGCCGCGGCGGCGATCACCGCGGAGATGCTGTACCAGAGCTTGCGCCGGCCGACGAAGTCGAAGCTGACCTCGCCCTGGTAGAGACGGTGGCCGAGGTTGCTGAAGCGTGACACGACGTCAGGCCTCCTTGACGGCGGCGGAGGTGGCGGGGCGACGGCGGCCGCCGCGCACCGGCGGGCGGGCGCCCAGACGCTTCGGGTCCAGGCCGGACCACGGGTGGCCGCTGGCGAAGAACTTGCGGCGGGCCAGCAGCGTGATCATCGGCTTGGTGAAGAGGAAGATCACCACGACGTCGAGCACCGTGGTCAGACCCAGCGTGAACGCGAAGCCCTGGACCTTGCCGACCGAGCAGATGTACAGCACCGCGGCACAGAGCAGCGACACGAAGTCGGAGACCAGGATGGTGCGCCGGGCCCGCGGCCAGGCGCGCTGCACGGCCGGACGCAGCTGGGCACCCTCACGGACCTCGTCGCGGATGCGCTCGAAGTACACGATGAAGGAGTCGGCGGTGATACCGATCGCCACGATCGCACCGCAGACGGCCGGCAGGTTCAGCGCGAAGCCGATGCTGGCACCGAGCAGGCACATGATCGTGTAGGTCAGGATCGAGGAGACCACCAGACCGGCGATCGAGACCAGGCCCAGGCCGCGGTAGTAGATCAGCGAGTAGAGGACGACCAGCGCCAGGCCGATCGCACCGGCCAGCAGACCGGCGTGCAGCTGGTCACCGCCCAACTGCGGGCTGACGGTGGTGACGTCGCTCTGGTTGAAGCTCAGCGGCAGCGCGCCGAAGCTCAGCACGTTGGCCAGGCTGGTGGCGTCGTCCTGGCTGAAGCTGCCGTTGATCACCGCGTTGCCGCCGGTGATCGACTGGCTGACCATGGGGTGCGAGACGACCTGGCCGTCCAGCACGATGGCGAACTGGTTGGCCGGCGACTGCTGGGCGGCCAGGGCACCGGTGGTGGAGGCGAACGCCTTGGAGCCGGCGTCGTTGAAGGAGAGCTGCACCTGCCAGCCGGCGGCCTGCTGGGTGTCGAAGCCGGCCGTGGCCTTGGTGACGTCCTGGCCCTTGACCTGGACCGGGCCGAGCGCGAACTTGTACCAGCCGTTGCCACCGGTGGCGAGCTTCTCCTTGTCGTAGGAGCACGCGACGGTGTTCTTGGTCGGGTCGGCCTGCTGGTAGTCGATCCGCTGGGTCGGGTTCGAGCAGTCCAGCGCGGTGAACTGCTGCGCCAGGTCCGGCGGCACGGTGCCCGAGGTCAGCGCGGCCGAGATGTCGGCCGGGGCGGTCGGCACGGGCGGGAGCGCGGAGGCAGGGGCGGAGGGGCTGCCGGAGGCCGCGGCGCCGCTGGGCGGCGTGGCGGCACCGGAGGCGCCGGCGCTCGGCGTACCGCTCGGGTCGGCGGCCAGCAGGCCCTCGGAGAGCGCCTTGCCGGCCTTGCTGGCGCTGGCGGAGGCGCTGGGCGTGCCCGCACCGGCGCTGGGCGAACCGGCGCTGGCGCTGGCAGCGGTCGAACCGCTGGCGGAGGCGGAGGCACCGGCCGACGGGCTGGCCGAACCGCTGGCGCTCGGCTGCGCGCTCGGGCTGGCGGGGGGCAGGGTCACACCGGTGGGCGCTTCGGCCAGCACCGGGCGGAAGTACAGCTTGGCCGTGGTACCGACCTGCTTGGCAGCCTGCGCGCTGTTCGTGCCCTTGGGGATGTCAACGATGATGTTGTCGTTGCCCTGGGTCTGAACCTCGGCCTCGGAGACACCGAAAGCGTTGACGCGCTTCTGGATGATCCCGACCGCGATGTCCATGTTGGACTGGTTGATCGCGGCCTTGTCCTGCGAGGAGGCGGTCAGCGTGATGCTGGTGCCACCGGCGAGATCGATCCCGAGGCGAGGCGTCTTGTGGCCTGTCCCGAACATGAGGGCGACCAGTCCGACGGTGACCACCAGGATCAGGGCCAGCGCCCTTCCTGGATAACCGTCGCGCGGACGCGACTTGGGTGCTGCCACCTTGCTCGTTTCTCCCTGTCCCATGCCGCTGGCCCAGCGCCGCCAGCCCGCACTGAGGCAGGAGGCGGCGCTGACCGCGGACAACCGTGAAAGTGCTGCAGACCGTCCGTGCTACTTGGCTGCGGGCTTGTCGCCGTCGGCCTTCGCCAGGCTGATGCTCTCCTGCTCGCGCGCGTCCTCGAGGGAGTCGGCCTCGATGGCGTCGATCTCCTCGACGGACTCGTCATCGGCGAGCTCGACGGACTCGTCCTCCTCGGGACGGCCGTTGATGATCTCGTCGTACTCCTGCGGGTCGATCACCGCGGCGATCGCGCTCTTGGCGAAGTGGGCCACCACGCCGGGAGCGATCTCCAGCTCCACGGTGCTGTCGTTGATCGACTTGACCTGCGCGTACATGCCGCCGATGGTGCGCACCGCCGAGCCCGGCTCCATGGCCGACTGCATCTGCTGGGCCTGCGCCTGCCGCTTCTTCTGCGATCGGAACATCAGGAAGATCGCGGCGATCGGGAGGAGAAGAATGATGAGTTGCACAGCAGCAAGGTCCTTAAACAGGCCATCCGATAAACGGCCAGTGGCGATGGTCGACCCGGCAGGTGAGACGGGACGGTCCGGCGAAGTCTAGGAGACCCGCTCTGATCGGACAACGCCAAGCATCGCATCCTGCCGCCGAAGGTGGCGAGTCCCCGACACGGTCAGTCCTCGGCGGATTCCTGCGCACCCGGTCCGGAGACCGGTTCGGACGCGAAGAAGTTCTGCTGCCCCGGCACTCCCGAGCGGCCGGACTGCGACTGCGGCGGCGGGGTCAGGCCCAGGTGCTGCCAGGCCGCCGCGGTGGCGATCCGCCCGCGCGGGGTGCGGGCCAGCAGGCCCTCGCGGACCAGGAACGGCTCGGCGACCTCCTCGACCGTCTCGGACTCCTCCCCCACCGCGACGGCCAGCGTGGACAGGCCCACCGGGCCGCCGCCGAACAGCCGCAGCAGCGCGTCCAGCACCGCCCGGTCCAACCGGTCCAGACCACGCTCGTCCACCTCGTAGACCGCGAGGGCCTTGGCGGCGATCTGCCGGGTGATCCGCCCGTCGTGCTCCACCTGCGCGTAGTCGCGCACCCGGCGCAGCAGCCGGTTGGCGATGCGCGGCGTGCCCCGGGAGCGTCCGGCGATCTCGGCGGCGCCGACCGGATCGATCTCCACGTCCAGGAGCGCGGCCGACCGGTGCACCACCCGCTCCAGCTCGGCGGGCGCGTAGAACTCCATGTGCCCGGTGAAGCCGAAACGGTCGCGCAGCGGCGGCGGCAGCAGTCCGGCCCGGGTGGTGGCGCCGACCAGGGTGAAGGGCGGCAGCTCCAGCGGGATCGCGGTGGCGCCCGGACCCTTGCCGACGATCACGTCGACCCGGAAGTCCTCCATCGCCATGTAGAGCATCTCCTCGGCGGGCCGCGACATCCGGTGGATCTCGTCGAGGAAGAGCACCTCGCCCTCGGTCAGCGAGGAGAGGATCGCGGCCAGGTCGCCGGCGTGCTGGATGGCCGGGCCCGAGGTGATCCGGATCGGCGCGTTCAGCTCGGCCGCGATGATCATCGACAGGGTGGTCTTGCCGAGCCCGGGCGGGCCACTGAGCAGCACGTGGTCGGGCGCCGCACCGCGCTTGCGGGCGGCCCGCAGCACCAGCGAGAGCTGCTCGCGCACTCGCTCCTGGCCGATGAACTCGTCCAGCAGCTTGGGACGCAGCGCCGCCTCGACCGCCTGGTCCGCGTCGTCGGCAGCGGCTGCCACCAGCCGGCCTTCGGGATCGGAGTCGTACGGGCTCATCAGGGCGGGCTCCAAGTCGACAAAGTGACGAGTCGTCAGGGGGATAAGGGGACGGTCAGCGGGTGCGGTTCAGGCTGCGCAGCGCGGCCTTGAGCAGCGCACCGACGTCGGTGCGCGGCTGCGCCTCGGCCTCCGGCGTGACCGCGAGCACCGCCTCGTCCGCCTCGCGCGGCGCGTAGCCGAGGCCGACCAGGGCCGCGTGCAGCTGCTCGCTCCACGGCGCGGGGCCGGCGGCGGCCGGTTGCTGCGCGGGGACCACGGTGCCGTGCGGGTGGCCGAGCTTGTCCTTGTACTCCAGCAGCAGCTTGGCCGCCTTGGCCTTGCCGATGCCGGGCACCTTGATCAGGGCCCGCTCGTCCCCGCCGGCCACCGCGACCCGCAGCGCCTCGGGGCTGTGCACCCCGAGCATCGCCTGCGCCAGCCGCGGTCCGACCCCGGGGGCGGCCTGCAGCACCTCGAAGGTGGCCCGCTCGTCCTCGTCCGCGAAGCCGTAGAGGGTCAGCGAGTCCTCCCGGACCACCAGCGAGGTGGCCAGCCTGGCCGGCTCGCCGAGGCGCAGCGCGGCCAGCGTGTTCGGGGTGCACTGCAGCGCGAGCCCCACGCCGCCCACCTCGACGACGGCACTGCCGGGGGCGAGGGCGGCAACCGGGCCCTGGACGAAGGCGATCACGCGCGGTACTCCTTGGGAACCTGACGGGCGGAAGTGGTTGTGGCGGCCAGCGCGGCGGCGATCCTGCCGCTCGCCGCGCCGCGCCAGATGTGGCAGATCGACAGCGCCAGCGCGTCCGCGGCGTCGGCCGGCTTGGGAGGCGCGTCCAGCCGCAGCAGCCTGGTCACCATCGCGGTGACCTGCGCCTTGTCGGCCCGGCCCGAGCCGGTGACGGCGGCCTTGACCTCACTGGGGGTGTGCAGCACCACCGGCAGGCCGCGCCGGGCGGCGCAGAGCATGGCGACCGCGCTGGCCTGCGCGGTGCCCATCACGGTGCGCACGTTGTGCTGGGCGAAGACCCGCTCGATGGCCACGATGTCGGGCCGGTGGGCGTCGAGCCAGCTCTCCAGCCCCTCCTCGATCGCCAGCAGCCGGCGCGGGACCTCCTCCTCGGCCGGGGTGCGCACCACGCCGACCCCGACCATCCGCAGCGGCCGGCCCGGCGCGCCGTCGACCACGCCGACGCCGCACCTGGTCAGCCCAGGGTCCACGCCCAGCACCCGCACGCTCCCACCCTCCGTCAGTCCTGCCGGCCCAGAGTCGGTCCGACCGGATCAGCATCGGTCCAACCAGGTCAGACCATAGCCGCCCGCTGCGACAGCGCCGCCAATGACACCGGCCCGGCGGTCCCTGTAGGACCGCCGGGCCGGTGGACGTCACGCTGACGAGCCCTCAGCTCACTCGGCGTCGAGCTGCGCACCCACCTCGTCGGAGATGTCGAAGTTGGCGAAGACGTTCTGCACGTCGTCGCTGTCCTCCAGCGCGTCGATCAGCTTGAAGATCTTGCGGGCGCCGTCCACGTCCAGCTCGACCTGCATGCTGGGCACGAAGTTGGCGTCGGCCGAGTCGTAGTCGAGACCGGCGTCGACGAGCGCGGTGCGCACCGCGACCATGTCGGTCGCCTCGGAGATCACCTCGAAGGTGTCGCCGAGGTCGTTGACCTCCTCGGCGCCGGCCTCGAGGACGATGTCCAGGACCTTGTCCTCGTCCACGCCGTCGCTCTTCGGGACGATCACCACGCCCTTGCGGTTGAACAGGTACGACACCGAGCCCGGGTCGGCCATCGAACCGCCGTTGCGGGTCATCGCCACGCGCACGTCGGAGGCGGCGCGGTTGCGGTTGTCGGTGAGGCACTCGATCAGCACCGCGACGCCGTTGGGGCCGTAGCCCTCGTACATGATCGTCGAGTAGTCGGCCCCGCCGGCCTCGGCACCCGAACCGCGCTTGACCGCGCGGTTGATGTTGTCGATCGGGACCGAGCTCTTCTTGGCCTTCTGGATGGCGTCGTAGAGCGTCGGGTTGCCGGCCGGGTCACCGCCGCCGGTGCGCGCCGCCACCTCGATGTTCTTGATCATCTTGGCGAAGAGCTTGCCGCGCTTGGCGTCGATCACGGCCTTCTTGTGCTTGGTGGTAGCCCACTTAGAGTGGCCGGACATCACCAGCTCCTTTACGTCGCCAAAGGGAAATGAAACAGGGGAGATCTTACCGGTGTCGAACCGGCGCACCGGTCACCGGTCAGACCCGCGCCGCTTCCAGCGCCTGCTCGGCCATCCGCACGAAGAACGCGTGCACCCGGTGGTCCCCCGTCAGCTCGGGGTGGAAGGAGGTGGCCAGCAGGTTGCCCTGGCGCACCGCCACGATCCGGCTCTCGGCGCCGTCGGCCGCCGGCAGCTCGGCCAGCACCTCGACACCGGCGCCCACCGACTCCACCCACGGGGCCCGGATGAAGACGCCGTGCACCGGCTCGCCCTCCAGGTGCGCGAAGGAGACCGCGGACTCGAAGGACTCGTTCTGCCGGCCGAAGGCGTTGCGGCGCACCGTCATGTCGATGCCGCCCACGCTCTGCTGGTCCTCGCGCCCGTCCAGGATCTTCTCGGCCAGCATGATCATGCCCGCGCAGGAGCCGTAGACCGGCATCCCCGCCGCCACCCGGGCGCGCAGCGGCTCCATCAGGCCGAAGGCCAGCGCCAGGTTGGACATCGTGGTGGACTCGCCGCCGGGTATCACCAGGGCGTCGACCTCGGCCAGCTCCTCGGCCCGGCGGACCGGACGGGCCAGGGCGTCCGCCTCGGCGAGCGCGATCAGGTGCTCACGGACATCGCCCTGCAGGGCCAGGACGCCGATGACGGGAGTGCTGCTCGACACGGTGGAATTCCTCTTCACGTCGGTACTGCGGTTCGGTGCGGCCACATCCGCACGGAGCGGCCCGCCGCGACCCCAGGGGTGCGCGGCGGGCCGACAGGCGCGGGCTGACTACCAGCCGCGGTTGGCGTAGCGCTCGGTCTCGGGCA
Source organism: Kitasatospora sp. NBC_01250 (assembly GCF_036226465.1). Taxonomy (NCBI): domain Bacteria; kingdom Bacillati; phylum Actinomycetota; class Actinomycetes; order Kitasatosporales; family Streptomycetaceae; genus Kitasatospora; species Kitasatospora sp. NBC_01250. The sequence goes on from NZ_CP108476.1 coordinate 1,998,858, forward strand.
GGGTGTCGCAATTGATGCCGACCATGGCCTCGCCCAGGCCGCGGGAGACGTCCGCGATCACCTTCGGGTCGTCGTAGAAGGTGGTGGCCTTCACCACGGCGGCGGCGCGCTTGGCCGGGTCGCCGGACTTGAAGATGCCGGAGCCGACGAAGACGCCCTCGGCGCCCAGCTGCATCATCAGCGCGGCGTCGGCCGGGGTGGCCACACCACCGGCGGAGAACAGCACGACGGGGAGCTTGCCGAGCTGCGCGACCTCCTTGACCAGCTCGTACGGGGCCTGCAGGTTCTTGGCCGCGACGTAGAGCTCGTTCTCGTCCAGGGTGGTCAGGCGGCGGATGTCGGCGTTGATCTGGCGCATGTGGCGCACGGCCTCGACGACGTTGCCGGTGCCGGCCTCGCCCTTGGAGCGGATCATGGCCGCGCCCTCGGCGATGCGGCGCAGCGCCTCACCGAGGTTGGTGGCGCCACAGACGAAGGGGGTGGTGAAGGCCCACTTGTCGGAGTGGTTGACCTCGTCGGCCGGGGTGAGGACCTCGGACTCGTCGATGTAGTCGACACCGAGCGCCTGCAGGACCTGGGCCTCGACGAAGTGGCCGATGCGGGACTTGGCCATGACCGGGATGGAGACCGCGTTGATGATGCCGTCGATCATGTCCGGGTCGGACATCCGGGCCACGCCGCCGTCCTTGCGGATGTCGGCCGGGACCCGCTCCAGGGCCATGACGGCGACGGCACCGGCATCCTCGGCGATCTTGGCCTGCTCGGCGTTGACCACGTCCATGATCACACCGCCCTTGAGCTGCTCGGCCATGCCGCGCTTGACCCGGGCGGTACCGATCTGCGGCTGGTCGGCGGAAGCGGGAGTGCTGGTGGACACGTGAGACCTCACTCGAAGACGAACCGGTGTGCTATCGCCCTATGGTAGGCCGTTCGGGTACGTGATCGATGCGCCACCGAGTCCAGGCACACCAAATCGATACGACAATCAGTCCGTTTCCGAGCAGCCCGCGGCCAGGGTACGGTGCCCCGCCGAGCCCCGGTCTAGGCCACCGTCCCCTGCGGTACCAGGGCCGCCGGAGGCTCGTCGTCCATTTCGAAGGCGAGCGGGAACGGCGCCCGGCCGGCCAGGCGGAAGTACCGCACGAGCCGGTGCGTGCGCACCGCGCGCGCCGCGCGCACCGCGTCGTTGTGGAACCGGCGGGCCATCGGTACCCGGCGCACCGCCGAGGTCAGATCGCGCACCGCCTCCTCGCCGCCGGGCGCGGCCCGCAGCTCGGCCAGTTGCTCGGGCTCGGCGAAGACCGCGCGCAGCGCCTGGCTCAGCTCGCTCTCCGCCACCTCCCGGTGCTCCTCGTCGGCCTGCCGCGCGGCGTGCGAGGCCTCGTAGAGCACGATCGAGGTGGCCGGGTCGAGCAGCGAGGACGTGGCCAGCTCCTGCGCCACCGAGGCGCGGCGCAGCAGTTGGGCGTCCAGCGCCGCGCGGGCGGCGTCGATCCGCGCGTGCAGCCGGTCCAGCCGGCCCGCGGTCCAGCTCAGGTAGGCCGCGAAGAGCACCACGGCCACCGCGGCCCAGATCCAGGTAGTCACGAGGCGTAACGCTACCGGCCCCGGACGGCGCCCCCGGCCCGCCCCCTACCGGTCCCGCTCCCATGCCCTAGTCCCGCGTCAGCCCCAGCCGCTCGCGCCAGCCGCTGCGTTCGTCCTCGCGCACCTTGGGCGCACTGCCCATCCCGTCGGTCACCGTCTCGTACACCGAGAGGATGTCCGCGCCGACCGTCGACCAGTCGAAGCGCCGCACGTGCTCGGTCGCGGCCGCCCGCAGCTCGGCCAGCCGCGCCGGATCGTCCAGCAGCCGCACCGCGGTCGCCGCCAGCGCCTCGGCGTCCTCCACCGGGAACAGCTCGCCGGCCCGACCGCCGTCCAGCACCTGGGCGAACGCGTCCAGGTCGCTGGCCAGCACCGCCGCCCCCGCCGCCATCGCCTCCACCAGGATGATCCCGAAGCTCTCCCCGCCGGTGTTGGGCGCCACGTACAGGTCGACGCTGCGCAGCAGCCGCGCCTTCTCCACGTCGCTGATCATGCCCAGGAACTCCACCCGGGCCCGGACCTCGGGCGCGAGGCCGGCCGCGGCCTCCGCCTCGTCGCCCTTGCCCGCCACCAGCAGGCGCACCTCGGGGTGGGCGGCCAGGATCGCCGGGAGCGCGGCGAGCAGGGTCGGCAGTCCCTTGCGCGGCTCGTTCATCCGCCCGACGAAGCCGATCGTCGCGCCCGTCCAGCGCTCGTCCCGCCCCGCCTCGGCGAAGAAGGAGACGTCCACGCCGTTGGGGATCACCACCGCGTCGCCGCCCAGGTGCTCGACCAGGGTTCGGCGGGCGTACTCGCTCACCGCGATCCGGCCGCTGATCTTCTCCAGCGCCGGCTGCAGGATCGGCGAGGCCGCCACCATCACCCGCGAGCGCGGGTTGGCGGTGTGGAAGGTGGCCACCATCGGCCCGGTGGCCGCCCAGGCGGCCAGTATCGACAGGCTCGGCGCGGTCGGCTCGTGCACGTGCAGGATGTCGAACTCCCCGTCGCGCAGCCAGCGCCGCACCCGGGTGGCCGACAGGATCCCGAAACTGAGCCGCGCCACCGACCCGTTGTAGGGCACGGCCACCGCCCGCCCGGCCGAGACCACGTACGACGGCAGCGCCGACTCGTCCTCGGCCGGGGTCAGCACAGAGACCTTGTGGCCCAGGGCGATCAGCTGCTCGGCCAGGTCCCGGATGTGGAACTGCACCCCGCCCGGGACGTCCCAGTCGTACGGGCAGACGATACCGATCTTCATGGGCGCTCCCCCGCGACTAGGCATGCGTCGTCGGCTCGGCCGACGTCCCCTGCTCCTGCTGCGCGTCCTGTGGCCGCGCAGCCCCCTCGGACGGCAGATCCGCCACCCAGAACCGCTGCAGCATGTGCCAGTCCTGCGGGTGCTCGGCGATCCCCGCCGCCCACAGGTCGGCCATCGCCTGCGTCATCGCCGCCTTGGCCACCTGCCGGTCCGGCCCCTCCGGCGCCTCGATCGGCGGATGGATCCGGGCCCGCATCACCGGCCCGTCGTACCAGAGGGTCACCGGCAGCAGCGCCGCACCGGTCCGCTGGGCCAGCGCCGCCGGCCCCGCGGGCATCCGGGTCGTCTCACCGAAGAACTCCACCGGCAGGCCGGCGGCCGACAGGTCCCGGTCCCCCACCAGGCAGACCAGCTTGCCCGCGCGCAGCCGCCGGGCCAGCGTGCCGATCACCGAGACGTCGCTGCCGGTCAGCGCCAGCACCTCCATGCCCAGGCCCTCGCGGTAGGCCACGAACCGGTCGAAGAGCGACTCCGGCTTGAGCCGCTCGGCCACCGTGGTGAAGTTGAATCCCAGGTGCCGCACCACCCAGGCGCCCGCCAGGTCCCAGTTCGCCATGTGCGGCAGCGCTATGACCGCGCCCCGGCCCGACTCCATCGCCGTCACCAGGTGCTCGATGCCCTCGACCTGCATCCGGTCGGCGATCTTGCGGTCGTCCCAGGTCGGCAGCCGGAACGACTCCATCCAGTACCGCAGGTACGAGCGCATCCCGGCCCGGGAGAGCTCGCGCAACTCGGCCGGCGAGGCGGTGGGCCGTACCCGGGCCAGGTTCGCCTCCAGCCTGCTCACCCCGCGCCCGCGCCGCCGCCAGGTGAAGTCGGCGAGCTGGTCGCCCAGCACCCGCACCACCGGCTCGGGCAGCAGCTTCAGTACCGCCCAGCCTGCGGCGTACCCGGAGTCGACCAGCTTCTCGCGCATTCGCCCGCCTCAGCTCTTCCGTGCGCCGTCGGTGTCCCGCGCGGCCAGGGCCGCGGCCTCGAAGGCCTCCCGGCGCACCGTCAGCATCCGCTGCAGCACCGTGACCAGACTTCCCACGCCCACCACCCAGAGCGCCACCGGCAGCAGCCACTCCACGTACGGCACCCCGAAGGTGTGCAGCCCCGCCACTCCGGCCGCGACCAGCGTGATCACCAGCCGCTCGGCCCGCTCGACGAGCCCGGAGACGTCACAGGGCAGGCCCAGGCTCTCGGCCCGCGCCTTCGTGTACGACACCACCTGGCCGCTCGCCAGGCAGAGCACCGCCATCGCGCAGAGCAGGTCGTTGTTCCCGCTGCCCGCGTACCAGAGCGCCAGGCCGCCGAAGATCGCCGCATCCGCCACCCGGTCCAGCGTGGAGTCCAGGAACGCCCCCCACTTGTTGGAGGTGCCCGCCTGGCGGGCCATGTTCCCGTCCACCAGGTCCGAGAAGATGAACAGGGTGATGGTGATCGTTCCCCAGAAGAACTCGCCCCGCGGGAAGAAGACCAGCGCACCGGCCACCGAACCCGCCGTACCGACCAGCGTCACCGCGTCGGGACTCACCCCCCAGCGCAGCAGCAGGGCGGCGAACGGGGTCAGGACACGTGTGAAGAAGGCACGCGCGTATTTGTTGAGCATGGCCTTCCCGACCGCTCCGATCTCACTTCGGGGAGTTCACCGGCGGCCATCAGCTGCGGCAGCACCGGGCGGCCGAGTGGATCAGCCCACCCGGCGTGACCCATGGTATCCAGGCCGTCGGACCCGCTACGCCCGGCGCGGCAGCGCACAGGCCGCGGTGCCACCCGGCAGCCGGTGCCGATGGCGTGCCACCACCCGGTAGAGGCCCGACGCGAGCGGCCGCACCGGCGCCAGCGTCAACACCGCGCCCAGGTACGCCCAGGCGTTCCCCGACCGCAGCAGCAGCTTCGCCACCGCCTGCGCCCCGCCGAAGACCTCCCCCGGGGGCGTCACCCAGAGCACCTCCCGCTGTGCACGCTCCTTGCTCACCCCCAGCGCCGCGAGGTCGGCGAACTGGAACGGCCGGGCCGTCCAGCCCCCCGAGGCCAGCGTCTGGCGCAGGTACCGCTCGGCCAGCCGGACGCAGGAGGTGCAGAACGCGCAGTCCCCGTCGAAGACCAGCACCGGATCAGGGGCCCGGATCAGAGCTTCCTCAGTAACCATGACACCGATCCTGCACCATCCGGATCGAAGTGCCGCAGACGGGGAAGACTCGTGCCACACCGATCGGGTGACGGCTCTTCAGACGATCATCGACGCGACAGGTCGGCGGCGCGATACCCTGCCGCTGACAGGGGAGGAGGGGAGGCCGCAGCCATGAGCAAGCTCGACATGACCCCGGGTGCGCAGATACCCCGCACGGATGCCGCACCGCAGACCGCGGTCACCCAGGCACTCGCGTCGGTCGCCTACCGCGACGGCGAGGTGGACGGCTTCGTCGAGGCCGTCCAGCCGGGCGTCAACGGAAAGCCTGGCCGGTTCAAGCTGCTGCGCCCCAACCTCGGCGAGGCCTACAGCAAGGCCGTGATCGCCCGCACGCTGGGGGCCGGGCGCAAGCCGATCGTGCCCTCCTTCGGCACCGAGCCCCGGATGGTGGTCGAGCACTGCCTCGCCGCCGAGGAGGTGCGGGCCACCCGCGACCGCAGGCTGATGCTGGTGACGCTGCTCACCGGTGTCCTCTTCCTGCCCGGCACGCTGCTCTGGCTGATCGGCTTCCGGCTGCGGATCTGGCTGCGCGCAGGGCCGTCGCGCCGCGAGGGGGTCTTCGGTCCGATCGTGGTGACCGTGCTGCTGGTGCTGGCCGGTCTCCTCGCCTGGCGGCCACCGGTCGGCGGGCCGCTCGGCCTCTACCTCCGAGTGATCATGCTCGTCCCGGTCCTCGGCTGGTTCCTCGCCAAGCGGATCTGCCTGAGCACCCTCAAGGAGCTGCGGGCCCGGTGGACCGAGGTGATCGACGGCAACGCGGTCGCCGTCGTGCCACAGGCCGTGCCGCGCCACGACCAGGACGAGCGCGCCGCCCAGCTCAAGGTCAAGCTCACCGAGCTCTCCCTGGAGCAGGACACCAACGTCCTGCACTACGCGGGCGTCAACGGGATACTCGGCCTCGGCAAGCGCTGGGGCTCCTGGGAGCTGGTGGAGGACCTGCGGCCGGCCGAGGGCCACGAGGACTTCCGCACCTTCCACACCTGGGACCTGGTCAAGAAGATCACCGACCGGCTCAACGGGCTGGGCCGCAGCGACGTCGGCAACGGCGGCGTGCCGCACTCCTCCGTCGAGCAGTGGGTGATCATGGAGGTCGGCGCCGGGGCCGACGAGATCGGACGCCCCGGCGGCCCCGACATGGACGGCCCGCGGATGCGCGACCACGCCGTGGTCAACATCGCCAACCGCCAGGGCTTCGGCCTCGACGGCCCCCGGCACTACCTCGGCACCCAGTTCGTCCTCAACAAGGGCCGACTGGTCGTCAGCGTGCTGGTCACCGTCACCGTGCTCGGCAACACCCTGCGGGTCTCGGTCAACGGCCACACCCTGGGGCCGGTGGCCGGCGTCTTCCACGACAAGCCCAAGCCCAAGGAGATGACCCAGGCCAAGACGGGCAAGTTCTGGGAGGAACGGACCATCCAACTGCCGCTGATCGACAACGACGAGGTGGTCCGCCAGGCGCTGCGCGCCCCGTTCCTGCGGGCCCCCGGGCTGCTCGCCTGGCTCGGCGGCACGATGAAGCTCCCGGAGCCCTTCGGCCTGCGCACCGCCTGGGCCACCGGGCCCTGGAACAGCCGCTTCATGGCCGACGACTCCATGCGGATCGTCACCCCGGTGGTCAGCGCGGTGCTCGCCGCCACCATCGATTTCCTCGCCGACCACGACATCAACACCGACCGGTTCACCAACCGCGGCCTGATCATGCGCTCCGAGCTGCAGGGCGTCCGGCCCTTCAAGTCGGACGTCTACGACGCCTGGTGACCAGAGGCCAAAACGCTGCGGGGCCCGGTGTTCGCACCGGGCCCCGCGGCTTTACGGCGCCGCCTACGGCTGCGGCCAGGCGTCGGCCAGCATCTTGCGGGTGTCGGCCAGCAGCTGCGGCAGCACCTTGGTGTGCCCCACCACCGGCATGAAGTTGGTGTCCCCGCCCCAGCGCGGCACCACGTGCTGGTGCAGGTGCGCCGCGATCCCGGCTCCGGCGGCCGCACCCTGGTTCATCCCGATGTTGAAGCCGTGCGCCCCCGAGGCCGCCCGCAGCGCGGTCATCGCCTGCTTGGTCAGCAGCGCGACCTCGACGGTCTCCTCCTCGGTCAGCTCCGTGTAGTCGGCCACGTGCCGGTACGGGACCAGCATCAGGTGACCGCCGTTGTAGGGGTACAGGTTGAGCACCGCGAAGGCGTGCAGCCCGCGCTTGATGATCAGCCCGTCCTCGTCGCTGAGCGACGGAATCGAGCAGAACGGGCAACCGTCATCGGGGGCAGGCCCGGTGGGCTTGTTCTCACCCTGGATGTAGGCCATCCGATGGGGCGTCCACAGGCGCCGGAAGCCGTCCGGCTCCCCGACACCCTGCTGCAGTTCCGGCTCACTCGTCATGTCGATCAGCATATTCGGCCGGACCCCCCGCCAAACCAGTGTGGGGCGGACTCCTCGCAAGGAGTCCGCCCCACACCCGTCACTCAGGTCACACCTGGATCCGGCGCTCCACCGCGTCCACGATCTCGGCCACGGCCTCGGCGACCGGGACGGCGTTCTTCTGCTCGCCGCTGCGGTAGCGGAAGCTCACCGCGCCGGCCTCGACGTCGTCGTTGCCCGCGATCAGCATGAACGGAATCTTGCTCTTCTGAGCGGTCCTGATCTTCTTCTGCATCCGCTCGTCCGAGGCGTCCACCTCGACCCGGATCCCGCGCTTCTTCAGCTCGGCCGCCACCTCCTGGAGGTACGGCACGTGCTCCTCGGTGATCGGGATGCCGACCACGGTGACCGGCGCCAGCCACGGCGGCATCGCACCGGCGTAGTGCTCCAGCAGCACCGCGAAGAAGCGCTCGATGCTGCCGAACAGCGCCCGGTGGATCATCACCGGCCGCTGCCGGTTGCCGTCCGCACCCTGGAACTCCAGCTCGAAACGGTTCGGCAGCTGGAAGTCGACCTGGATGGTCGACATCTGCCAGGTGCGCCCGATCGCGTCCCGCGCCTGGACCGAGATCTTCGGGCCGTAGAAAGCCGCACCCTCGGGGTCGAGGACCAGTTCGAGGTTCTGCTTCTCGGCCGCCGCGCGCAGCGTCTCGGTGGCCTCCTCCCAGTCCTCGTCCGAGCCGATCGACTTCTCCGGGTCCCGGGTGGAGAGCTCCAGGTAGAAGTCGGTCAGGCCGTAGTCGCGCAGCAGGTCCAGCACGAAGGTGAGCAGCGAGTCGAGCTCGCCGGCCATCTGCTCCTTGGTGCAGTAGATGTGCGCGTCGTCCTGGGTGAAGCCGCGGGCGCGGGTCAGGCCGTGCACCACGCCCGACTTCTCGTACCGGTACACCGTGCCGAACTCGAAGAGCCGCAGCGGCAGTTCACGGTAGGACCGACCGCGCGAGCGGTAGATCAGGTTGTGCATCGGGCAGTTCATCGGCTTGAGGTAGTAGTCGTTCTCGCCGTCGAGCTGCATGGGGGGGTACATGCCGTCGGCGTACCAGTCCAGGTGACCGGAGAGCTCGAACAGCGTGCCCTTGGTGGCGTGCGGGGTGTAGACGAACTCGTAGCCCGCCTCCTCGTGCCGCTTGCGCGAGTAGTCCTCCATGGCCCGGCGCATCACGCCGCCCTTGGGGTGGAAGACCGCGAGGCCCGAGCCGATCTCCTCGGGGATGGAGAAGAGGTCCAGCTCGCTGCCGAGCTTGCGGTGGTCGCGCTTGGCCGCCTCGGTCAGGAAGTCCAGGTGGGCCTTCAGCTCGTCCTTGGTCGGCCAGGCGGTCCCGTAGAGGCGCTGCAGCTGCTTGTTCTTCTCGCTGCCCCGCCAGTAGGCGGCGGCCGAGCGCATGATCTTGAAGGCCGGGATCATCCGGGTGCTCGGCAGGTGCGGGCCGCGGCACAGGTCGCCCCAGCACAGCTCGCCGCTCTTCGGGTCCAGGTTGTCGTAGATGGTCAGCTCGCCGCCGCCCACCTCGACGTCCGCGCCCTCACCGGCCGTGGCAGCCGAGCCCTTGAGCCCGATCAGCTCCAGCTTGTACGGCTCGCCGGCCAGCTCCTCGCGGGCCGCCTCGTCGGTGACCACGCGGCGGGAGAACTTCTGGCCCTTCTTGATGATCTCCTGCATCTTCTTCTCGATGGCCTTGAGGTCATCGGGATGGAACGGCTTCTCGACGTCGAAGTCGTAGTAGAAGCCGTCCTTGATCGGCGGACCGATGCCCAGCTTGGCCTCGGGGAAGATCTCCTGCACGGCCTGCGCCATCACGTGGGCGGTGGAGTGGCGCAGGATGTTCAGGCCGTCGGGGCTGGTGAGCTCGACCGGCTCGACCTCGTCGCCGTCCTGCAGCTGGTACGCGAGGTCCTTCAGGGCACCCGCGACCCGGGCCGCGATCACGCCGCGGTCGTCGGCGAACAGCTCGGCGGCGGTAGTGCCCGTGGTCACCACGCGCTCTTCCCGATCGGGTTCGCGGTTGATGATTACCCGGACGTCCGTCACCGGTCTCTCCTGACGTGCTGGCTGTGATGGGGGACGCAGCTGGTACTGCGCTCCCCGATGGTACCGAGCCCACCGTGCTCGCCGTACACCTGCGTCCACCGGCCCGGTCGCCGGTCCGGCAGCGGGTCGGCAGCGGCTCGGCGATCTCCCGTCCGGGGGCCGTGCCATCCGCCCGGGCCGCGCGGGATTGAAGCGGTGGCGCCACGGGGTATCACCTGCTCGGAACCGCACCGTGCGCCGGTGCACCGTCAGTCCTCGACGGTGCACCAGGCCGGGTCCGGGGGCACGTCAGGGGAGTTGAGGGGTGGTCACGATGCGGAACCTCCACTGGTACGAAGGCCCACTCGCCTCCTTCGACACCGAGACCACCGGCGTGGACGTGGAACAGGACCGGGTGGTCTCCGCCGCCCTGGTCCTGCAGGCCGCGCCCGACGCGCCGGTGGAGCGGCTGACTTGGCTGGTCGACCCGGGGGTCCCGATCCCCGAAGGGGCCCGCGCGGTGCACGGCATCACCGACGAGCAGGTCCGCGCCCACGGCCGCTCGCCGGTCGTGGTGACCGCCGAGATCGCCCGGGCGCTGGCCGAGCAGGCCAGGGCCGGCGTCCCGCTGGTGGTGATGAACGCGCCCTACGATCTGACCCTGCTGGACCGGGAGTTGCGCCGTCACCGGCAGAGCTCGCTGGCCGCCGTGCTCGCCGACGCCGAGCTGCTGGTGGTCGATCCGCGGGTGCTGGACAAGCACGTGGACCGCTACCGCAAGGGCCGGCGCACCCTCACCGACCTGTGCGCGCACTACGGCATAGCGCTCGCCGACGCACACGACGCGAGCGCCGACGCCTGGGCCTCCCTGCAGCTGGTCCGCGCGGTGGGCCGGCGCTACAGCACCGCACTGGGCGAGTTCTCCACGGCCGAGCTGCACCTGCGCCAGGCCCGCTGGCACGCGGCCCAAGCGCGGGGCCTGCAGGACTGGTTCGACCGGTCCGGCACCCCGGAGCAGGTGGACCGGTCCTGGCCGCTTCGCCCGGCCCGCTGCGTCTGCGGCGCTCTGCCGGGCGTCGGGCACAGCTGCGAGAGCGCTGCCTGACCCGGAACATGCATCGGGCCCCAACTGCCTTGGCAGTTGGGGCCCGATGTTGTCCGGTGGGCGATACTGGGATCGAACCAGTGACCCCTTCGGTGTGAACGAAGTGCTCTCCCGCTGAGCTAATCGCCCGGGCAACGAGAAGAACAATAGCACCGCCTGGGGGGTGCCGTACAACTCGGTCCGGGCGGCGGCCCACCGGTGGCCACCCGACGCGGCGACAGCAGGCAGCGGGGAAAGGCCTGATGACGAGTCCTCAGTTCCGAACAGCTCCGGCAAGACGGATCCGGGAGAGTCGGCAATCCACCGCGAAACAACAGAAAGGCGTAGGACCCCGGTCAATAAATAACCGGGGTCCTACGCCTTACTTGCAATCCGGTGGGCGATACTGGGATCGAACCAGTGACCCCTTCGGTGTGAACGAAGTGCTCTCCCGCTGAGCTAATCGCCCGGCTGCAGGGAAAACATTACCGCATCCCGAGGGGTGCTCCGCACCACCCCCACCCCGTCACCGTCGATCGCCGCCCGAACCGCCCCGGACCAAGTCCCACCAGCCCGACAGTCGCCCTCCGTCACGATCCGTCACCATTCCTCACGATTCACCCGAGGTCCCGCCGAAGCCCCGCGCGGACTCCCGCCCGACCTCTCACCCCGCCTCTCGCCGCTCGAACCCGATATCCGCATCCGGCCCGGTTCCGCACCGCTTCCGGGCGATTGCGCAATGCGCCGGAAGGGTTACCGCGGGGCCCCGAATCGGGACAGAGGGGTTTACATCGCCGCCGGGGGTGGGATGGTCCGTTCGCCGACGTGCGATTCCCCGAGCGCACACTGAGCGAAAGGCCCTGGCGCTTATGAACACCACGGTCAGCTGCGAGCTGCACCTGCGCCTCATCGTGTCGAGCGAGTCTTCACTGCCCGTCCCCGCGGGCCTGCGCTACGACACCGCCGACCCCTATGCCGTGCACGCGACCTTCCACACCGGTGCGGACGAGACCGTGGAGTGGGTGTTCGCCCGCGACCTGCTCGCGGAGGGGCTGCACCGACCCACCGGGACCGGAGACGTCCGGGTGTGGCCGTCACGCAGTCACGGACAGGGAGTCGTCTGCATCGCGCTGTCTTCCCCCGAGGGGGAAGCCCTGCTGGAAGCACCGGCCCGGGCGCTTGAGTCCTTCCTCAAGCGGACCGACGCCGCCGTGCCGCCCGGCACCGAGCATCGCCACTTCGATCTGGATCGGGAGCTGTCGCACATCCTTGCCGAGAGCTGAAGGGCCGGGGGTGCTCCCCCGGTCGTCCGGTCGACGGTCGTCGACCTCTCAGGTGGCTGTCCTACTCGGGGGCACGGCCACCGATTCAACCGCGCTTCGCGGTCTCGGGGCCGGTCGTCCAAGGGGTTGACGCGTGAGCGGCGCGCCGGCCCCACTGAAGGCGTCCGGTGCCACGGCGCCCGGCCCGCTGCAGCGGGCCGGGCGCCGTGGCACCGGACGCCTTCGGCACGCTCGCAGGCACGGGCCGGTAGAGTTCGCCGGTGTTGAGAAGCGGGCGGCACCGACCGCCCCCCGGCGCACGCGAGGAGTTCCCACGTGCTGATCACCCATGACACCGAGTGCGCCCTGGGCCTTCTGGTCGAGCTGCTCAACACCGCCCCGGAAGTGGCGGGCACCGAGCAGCTGCCGGATGTGGCCGCCTTGGACGCCTTCGTGGTGCGCGGCGACATCAGCGAGGTGGACTCCGTCACGGCGGTGGACCTGGCTGCCGTGCACCGGCTGCGCGGGCAGCTGCGGGACGTCTTCACCGCACCCTCCACCCGGATCGCCGCCGAGCTGGTGAACGCGCTGGTGGCGGCCGTGAACGCGACGCCCCGGCTGACCGACCACGACGGCCACGGCTGGCACATGCACTACTTCGCCCCGCACGCGGCGCTGGCCGACCACCTGGCGGCCGAGCTGGGGATGGCGCTGGGCCTGATCCTGATGGCCGGCGAGCGCGAGCGGCTGCGGCGCTGCGAGGCGCCGGACTGCGCACGCGTCTTCGTGGACCTGTCGCGCAACCGCTCGCGCCGCTACTGCGACAGCCGCACCTGCGGGAACCGGATGCACGTCGCCGCCTACCGGGCACGCCAGCGCTCGGCCGGGGCGGCGGACGACGTCACGGTCGGCGTGGGCTGACCCGCCCCCGGCGCGGCCACCCGCCGCGCCGCCTCAGATGCCGCGCTTGCGCAGGATCTCCTCGATGTCGGAGAAGTCGCCGAGCTCGTCGGCAGCGCTCTTCTTGCCCTTGGGGGCCGGGTCCACGGCGGGCGGGGCGGCGGCGGCCGGAGCGGCCCGTCCCTCGCGGGAGCGGGACTCGCCGCGGCCGACCGCGTCGGCCGGGGCCTCGGTGCGGCCCGAGCCGCCCGCGGCGCCCAGGCGGCTGAGCACCAGCAGCAGGACGGCGAGGCCGAGCAGGCCGACGCCCGTCCAGACCCGGGGATCGAAGACCAGCCTGGTGGCCCAGTGGCCGACCGCGCGGCCGATCGCGGTACCGACCGGGACCAGGCCGGTCAGGTAGACGCCGGCCGGCAGCAGCGCCAGGCCCGCCCAGCGGGTGGCGGTGCGCCAGCGGCGGCGCAGGCCGTGGGTGGCGGCCAGCGCCAGGCCGGCGACAGTCAGGGCGTAACAGATGGCGCCGGTCAGCATGGCCGGGCCCGGGTCGTGCGGCGGGCCGGAGCGGCGGGGCGCGCCGATGGACGCGCCGGGCCTGATCTCGGGCGCCGGGTCGAGTCGCTGGTGCGCATGGCTCTCCGTCCTGGTCGGTGCAGGTCTCTGCTAGTGGAACACTGGGCGCATGACCGATGGTTCCCTGCCCCAGTTGGAGTTCTGGTGCGAGCTGCAGTGCCCGGACTGCCGCACCGCGCTCGACGACGTCCGCGCGCTGCGTGAGCGGTACGGCGACGCGCTGACCGTCTCGTTGCGGCACTTCCCGCTCGAGAAGCACAAGCACGCGTACGCGGCCGCCGAGGCGGCCGAGGAGGCGTTCTCGCAGGGGCTGGGGTGGCCGTTCGTCGAGGCCGTGCTGGCCCGGGTGGACGAGCTGGAGAAGCGCGGGCAGCAGTTGCTGCTGGAGGTGGCCGCGGCGGTCGGCCTGGACGCCGAGGAGGTCGAGCTGGCGCTGATCGACGGCCGGCACACGCTGGTGGTGGACGCCGACCAGGCCGAGGGCAAGGCGATCGGCGTGACCGGCACGCCGACCTACCTGGTGGCCGGGCAGCGGCTGGACGGCGGACAGAGCCAGGAGGGTCTGCGGGAGCGGATCATCGACCTGCTGGAAGCCTGAGCACGGAATTCACAGCAGCGTTTTCGTCAGCACCCGGCCGGCGGTCCGGTAACCCAGCGAGGCGTAGAGGCCGAGCGCGACGGTGTTGTCGGCGTAGACATTCAGGCCGAGGTCGCGCACCCCGGCCGCGAGGCATTCACGTTCGGCCGCGAGCAGCAGCTCGCGGCCGTAGCCTTTTCCTCGTTCTTCGGGGGCCACCTCGATGGTCATCACCCAGGCCAGCGGGCTGCCGTCGGACAGCCGGCCGTTGTCCAGCGCGAGCCAGAGGCTGCCGAGCGGCCGCTCGTCGAGCAGCAGCCGGCGCAGGGCCACCCCGGGGGTCGCGTGGCCCTGGAGCAGCAGGCGGGTGTGTTCGGCGGCGCAGCGCTGCACGGCCTGGTCAGCGCTGAAGCCGGCGCCCCGCAGCTGGGCCTGGAACTCGGCCTGGGTGGCCGCGAGCCAGTCGGGGTACTCGGCCGGGCCGATCGGACGGATCGTCAGGCCGCTTCGCAGCGGCGCCGGTCGGCCGATCCGCTTGAGCAGGTGCAGGTTGGTCTCGACGTAGCCGAGGGCGAGCGCCAGGGCGTGCGCGGGCCGGGCCTCGACCGGGACGGAGACCTCGGCGCGGTGACACCCCCAGGCCCGCAGCACCTCCTCGGCGGCGAGCACGGCGACCGTGCCGCGACCGCGACGCGGGCCGTCGGTGACCGCCAACTCCTCGATCCGGCCGACCCGGTAGGAGCCGTAGCGGCGGGCTACGGTGCGCACGGTGCCGACCGGGCGGCCGTTGGCGCAGATCAGCCAGCGGCGATCGGCTCCGCCGTCCGGGGTCGCCGTTTCGGGCCCGGCCGGGCGCAGGGTGGTGGTCATGGCTGCTCTCTTCCCTGGGCGGGCGGCCGCGTAACGAGGGATCCGGCCCACCCTGGCGCCGGTCGGCTCACGGGTCCAGGTCGTCGGCCGCGCGGGCGGCGAAGGCGGCCATCGCGCGGGCGGTGACCGGGCCCGGGGCGGGCAGCTGGTGGTCGTCGACCCGGGCGACGGCCTGGACGTCGCGCAGGGTGGAGGTCAGGAAGACCTCCTCGGCCTCGCGCAGGACCTGGTACGGCAGGTCCGCCTCCTCGGCCTCGCACCAGTCGACGACCAGCGCGCGGGTCACCCCGGCCAGGCAGCCGGCGGCCACCGGCGGGGTGAGCAGTCTGCCGCCGAGGACCACGAAGACGTTCGATCCGGTGCCCTCGCAGAGCGCTCCCGCGGTGTTGGCGAAGAGGGCCTCGCTGGCGCCCTGGCGGTGCGCGTGGGCGAGCGCGACCACGTTCTCGGCGTAGGAGGTGGTCTTCAGGCCGGCCACCGCGCTGTGCTCGTTGCGGGTCCACGGGACGGTGGCCACGGCGGTGGTGTCGGGGCGGGCGGTTGCCGCGCCGAGCGCGATGGCCAGGGTGGGCGGGGCGTCACCGCGGTCGGAGCCGAGCGGGGCCACTCCCCCGGTGTAGGTGATCCGCAGGCGGCCCAGCGGCATCGGGGTGGCGGCGAGCACGGCCTGGCAGCCCTTGCGGACCTCTTCGAGGTCGGGGGCGGGCAGGCCGAGGCCGGCGGCCGAGCGGGCCAGCCGGTCGAGGTGGCGGGTGAGGGCGAAGGTCTGTCCGTGCACGGCCTTGACCGTCTCGAAGACGCCGTCGCCGACGGTCAGTCCATGGTCGAAGACGGAGACCTCGGCGGCGGACTCCTCGATCAGCGCGCCGTTGAGCCAGATCATCGCACTACCTCCACGGGTGGGAGCCCGGAGTGGAGGGCTCTACTCCGGGTGGTCGCCCGACGCTATCGCGACCAGCCGGGCGGCCTTGAGCTCGGTCTCGGCCCATTCGCCCTCGGGGTCGGAGCCCCAGGTGATGCCGGCGCCGGTGCCGAAGTGCAGCAGCGGGGTGCCGGGATCGCTCCGGTCGATCCAGAACGTCCTTATGCCGACCGCGAGTTCGGCCTCGCCGCGGTCGGCGTCGACCCAGCCGACGGCACCGCAGTAGGGACCGCGGGGGGCGCGTTCCAGGGCGTCGATGATGTGCAGCGCGCTGGACTTGGGTGCGCCGGTGACCGAGCCGGGCGGGAAGGTGGCGGCGAGCAGCTCGGGCCAGCCGGCGTCGGCCCGCAGCGTGCCCTCGACGGTGGAGACGAGGTGGACCAGGCCGGGGTGCTTCTCGACCACGCACAGGTCGGGGACGGTGATGCTGCCGGCCGCGCAGGCCTGGCCGAGGTCGTTGCGGACCAGATCGACGATCATCACGTTCTCGGCGTGGTCCTTCTCCAGCAGGTCGTGCTCGGTGCGGCCGGTGCCCTTGATCGGCCCGGAGGCGACGGTGCGGCCACGGCGGCTCAGGTAGAGCTCCGGAGAGGCGGTGGCGATCTCCACGCCGTGCCGGGGCAGCCGGACGGTGCCGGCGTAGGGCGCGGGGTTGCCGTGGGCCAGCAGACCGGTCAGGGCGTCGATGTCGCTGTGGGCCGGGTCGGGGTCGGGCAGCGGCGCGGTCAGCACCCGGCAGAGGTTGGCCTGGTAGACCTCGCCGGCCGCGATGTGTTCGCGGATCCGCTGCACGCCCGCGAGGTAGGCGGCGCGGTCGAGCGAGCTGTGCCAGTCGCCGGACCGCGGGCCGCGCCACCGGTCGGCGACCGGGGCGGGTGTCGGGTCGGAGTGGACCTCGGCGAACCGGGCGCAGGTCAGGCGGCCTTCGAAGTCGTAGGCGACCGCCCACCAGCCCGTGCTCTCCAGTGCGGCGGGATCGTCGGTGACGTCGAGCAGTCCGGTGGCGAGCCGGCCGCCGAAACGGGCGATCGGCTGGTCGGGACGCGGGGCGGGGCTGGCGCTGGACACGGTTCTCCTGCGGGTGGGGCGCGGTGGGTCGAAGTCTAGGCGGCGGCCCGTGCGGGAGCCCGGTTCACCGGCTGACCTGCGGGGACGCCGGGGCCCCTGGCGGGGCCGTGATCGGCGGGGCGCACAGGGTGCTCGGCGGCGCACTCCGGATACGGAATTTGAGCTGGCCCAGGTTTCCGCTAAAGTTCAACACGTCGCCGGGAAACGGAGCCGCCAAAAGCGGGGAAGTGACCGGAAGACAGGCGGACGTGGCTCAGTTGGTAGAGCATCACCTTGCCAAGGTGAGGGTCGCGAGTTCGAATCTCGTCGTCCGCTCGGTGAAGGACAGCATGATCGTTCTTCCTGATATGGTTCAACCGAAGTTGCCTGGTGGAGTGGCCGAGAGGCGAGGCAACGGCCTGCAAAGCCGTCTACACGGGTTCAAATCCCGTCTCCACCTCCAGAGGTCCCCCGGCCTGCCGGGGGTCTTCCCGCGCGATTAGCTCAGCGGGAGAGCACTACCTTGACACGGTAGGGGTCACTGGTTCGATCCCAGTATCGCGCACACAGGCCCTTCGGGGCCCTGGTCCCTCAGGACCGCAGGTCACGGCTCGCACCGTGGCCACCAGCCGGAACACCGTCGGAGACGTCGGTGAGCAGGCGCGATTAGCTCAGCGGGAGAGCACTACCTTGACACGGTAGGGGTCACTGGTTCGATCCCAGTATCGCGCACGCAGGCCCCTCGGGGCCTCCGATCACGGTCGCACCGTGGTCACCAGCCAGAACGCTGTCGGCAACGTCGGCGGACCGGCGCGATTAGCTCAGCGGGAGAGCACTACCTTGACACGGTAGGGGTCACTGGTTCGATCCCAGTATCGCGCACCGGAGAGTTCAAGGGCCGGATCCTCATCGAGGGTCCGGCCCTTGGGCGTTGGGGCGGCCTCACCCGTACCCGACCGGCTACGCACGGACGAGTGCCGTGGCCCGACGCCCTCACCGACGTCCGGCCACGGCACTCGTTGGTTGGCCGGCGCGCTCCTTCGCTTGTCGCCCGTCCGCGTGTCCCCGCGAAGGCGCACCGCCGGCCGGCGTCCGATCCCTGTCCCCTGGGATCAGCGCCCGATCAGTTGGGCCACCGCCCTGGTCTGGGTGACCATCTGCTCCCACCCGCCGAAGAGCATCATCAGCGCGATCGCACAGGGCAGCGCGATCGCCAGCGCGACGGCCGGGTGGCGCTGCTCGCGGCTGGAGCCGCTCCGCGTGCGCTGCAGCCACTGGATGCGGTCGGCGACCGGTCGCCGGTGCTCGCGGGCGCCGGTGAACTGCGTTGCCATGATCCTGCTCCTGCCCCGGTGCGCGTCGTCTGGATGTCGTGGGTGGGTCGGTCAAAGGAGCGGTGGACGGAAACCTCGGGGGACGAGCACTCCGTCCACCGCTGAGATCAACACTAGGCGGGGGCAAGGGTCGTGGCGTCATGCCCGCGTATCGTTCGCCAGCGGTCCGGGAGGATGACGACGGGTCGTCGGACGTACTACCGCAGAGGGAGGAAGCGGGCTGTCAACCCCCGAGGGAACCCTGAGAGACAGCCCTGAGGGCCCGCTCCGGCAGGGCGCTGCGACCGTCCGGTGACAGCTCGTCACGGACATCGGACAATCCCACCGGCGGTTCGCGTGTTGCGTATCAGCACACCGCAGCCGACAGTCCGTAAGCTGTGCCCCGACAGCAACTGACGATGCCCCAGTCTGCGGGGCCCACCTCACGGGTTGCCCACCTCACGGGCTGACGGGGACGACATGGCGATGATGCGGCTGAGGCGTGAGGACCCCCGCATCGTCGGCCCGTACCGGTTGCACCGGCGACTCGGTGCCGGCGGGATGGGCGTGGTCTACCTGGGCTCCGACCGCAAGGGCCAGCGGGTCGCACTGAAGCTGATCAGGGCCGAGCTGGCCGAGGACGCGGAGTTCCGCACCCGGTTCGCCCGCGAGGTCGCCGCCGCCTCCCGGATCAGGGCGGGCTGCACCGCCCGGGTGGTCGGCTCCGACCTGGAGGCGGACCGTCCCTGGCTGGCCACGGCCTACGTGCCCGGGCCCTCGCTGTACAAGCGGGTCGGGGACGAGGGGCCGCTGCCCTGGCCCGAGGTGGCCCGGATCGGCGCGGCGCTCGCGGACGGGCTGGTGAAGGTCCACGAGGCGGGTGTGGTGCACCGCGACCTCAAGCCCTCGAACATCCTGCTCTCCCCCAAGGGACCGCGGATCATCGACTTCGGCATCGCGTGGTCGCGCGGTGCCAGCACCCTGACGCACGTCGGCACCGCGGTCGGCTCGCCCGGCTTCCTGGCCCCCGAGCAGGTGCGCGGGGTGGCCGTGACGCCGGCCACCGACGTCTTCGCGTTCGGGGCCACCCTGGCGTACGCGCTCACCGGTGACACGCCGTTCGGCTCCGGCGCCTCCTCGGAGGTGATGCTCTACCGCGTGGTGCACGAGGAGCCGGATCTCTCCGAGGTGCCCGCACCGCTCGCGCCGCTGGTCGGGGCCTGCCTGGCCAAGGAGCCGCTGGACCGCCCCGGCGCCGCCCACCTGCACGAGCGGCTCAGCGAGTTGGCCGCCCGGGCGGCGGGCGGCGGGCGGGTGCGAACCGGCGCGAGCGGCACCGCGGCACCGGCTCCCGCGGCGGCCGTCCCGACGCGTGAGCACGAGCACGGCGGACCGGCGCGGGAGGGCGCCGGGCGGGAGGCGGCCGTGCGGGAGGCCGAGCGGGCCGAGCGGGTGGCCCGGGAGGCCGACGAGGCGCGCGCCCAGGGCCGGCCTCGGTTCGCGCGCTCGCAGCCCTACCCGACGCCGCACGGTGCCGGGAGCACCGGCCAGGGAGCGGCCGGCCCCGCCGCGGCCAGAGCCGCCCAGCCGGTGCGCACGCCCGGGCCGGGCGAGCACCAGGGCGGACGCCCCGTGGTGGCCACACCGCCCGGCGGGCGGCCGGTTCGGCCGGCCGGCGGCGGGCGTCCGCAGCCGCGCGACCGCCAGCACACCCCGCCGCCCGGTCGGCCGTTGAACCCGCGGCAGCGGCTGCTGCGGCAGCGCGTGGTGGTCTTCATCACCGTGACGATCGGGGTGGCGCTGGCCATCGCCGCCGCGCAGGGCTGTGAGAACCGGCATTCGCAGGGTCTGCCGCCGCCGGCCGTCGCGCCGAGCACGGCGGCGGCCAGCACGCCGACCGGCGGCGACCCGAGCGGCGCGAACAGCGCCTCGGACCCGGCGGGCGGCGCCGGGGCGAACGCGGCGTCCGGCCCGGGCGGGGTCGAGGCGGCTGCTCCCGGGCCGGCGATCGGGCTGTCGGCGGACGGCGTCCAGCCCTCGCCGCCGGTGGCCCCGGCGGCCCGCACCAGCGGTGGCACCGGCAGCCCGGTGCCCTCGGGCGCGGCCGGGTTCGGGCCGGCCACCGCCGCGGGGCCGGCCGTGGACTGGCCCGACCGCAGCTACGCCGACCCCGCCGGCGGCCCGGCGATCGCGCTGCGCGGCGGCCGTTCGGCCGATCCGGCGCCCGGCGCGCCGGTGGTCACCCTGGCCGGCGTGCTGCCCGCCCGCTACCACGGCACCCCCGCCGCCGTGGTGGTGCTGCGGCGCACCGAGGGCTCGGTCCCCGTGGACCTGGTGGAGCTCTTCGGCTTCAACGGCGACACCCCCGTTCCGCTGACCGCCCGCAGCTCCGCCGCCGACCCGCTCTCCACCGCCAGCTGGCACCTGGAGGAGGGTGCCCTGGTGCGGGAGGAGCGGGTGACCCAGACCGGTGCCACGGCCAGCACCCGCTACACCGTGCGGGCGGACGGCACGCTGGACGAGTCCTGGCCGGGCGCGGGCATCAGCGGCGGCACCGGAACCGGGCCGCGCGCCGCGGCGGCTGCCAGCGCGGGCTGACGGCGCGGGCCTGGGCCGAGGGGCGCGTTGGAGCGCAGGGGGCGTGGTCGGGGTTTGCCACGGGCGCCGGGGTTCTGACTGTCGGTGATGGATGCGAGACTCTGCGGCATGAAACGGATGCCGCCCGATCCCGACCGTCTGGAGCAGTACCAGCAGCGGCTGCGAGAGTTCGCCGCGAGACCGCCGTATCCGGTGCACGGGCTGCGGCGGCCGGTCGTGGTGCCCGCCGTCCTGGCCGGCTGGGAGACCGAGGACGAGGTGACGGTCGCCGCCACCCTGGCCTACGGCGACTGGCGGGAGACCGACGGCCCCTATCTCACCGTGACCACCGAGCCGCCGGGCAGTGCCGGGCAGCCGGCCGATCTGCTCAAGGCCCTGCTGCGCGAGATCCGCAACGGCCGGCTGCCGCACACCCGGGCGGAGCCGATACGCCGGACGTCACCGCAGGGCGAGCTGTGCCTGCTGGGCGGCAGTTGGGCGCTGCGCACGGCGGTCGGCGATCAGGCGGTGACGGTGCTCGGGCACGGCCCCTCCCCCGAGGACGTCGAACTCGGCCCGGTGGCGGACCTGCTGCCCTACGTGCTGGAGCGCAACGTGCAGATCGCCCGTCTCGCGGCCGGGCAGCGTACGCTGCCCGAGCCGCAGTTGCCGCCGGCCTCGGGGGTGGCGGCGGTGCGGGCCTTCCTGGAGACCTTCGTGCCGGGCGGCCCGGACGCCGGCGCGGCCTACCGGGCGCTGGCCCGCCGTGCGGTGGCGGAGCTGGCCAAGGTACTGGAGTGCGATTCCGAGCAGGCCGAGGACCAGCTCTACTCGATGGTCAACCAGCTCTCCCAACTGCGCCTGAAGGTGCCCTGGTTCACCGAGCGGGACGGACCGCGGGCAGCGGCCCTGGAGGAGCTGCTGCGGTACGTCGGGCTGCGCCAGCCGGTGGCCAGCGAGACCGCGCAGCTGCGCTGGGAGCGGTACTGGGCGGCCCAGCAGCGGGCGACGGACGAGAACTCGGCGCAGTTGCTGGCCCACTGGGTGCAGGCCTGGGTGGAGTGGGCGGCCGAGCGGGGCAACTGACCAGCCGTCAGCCTGCGTTGACGGCGTAGAAGGCGACGGCCGCCGCCGCGCCGACGTTGAGCGAGTCGATGCCGTGCGCCATCGGGATCCGCACGCGCTGGTCGGCGGCGGCCAGCGCCTGGTCCGTCAGCCCGTCGCCCTCGGCGCCGAGCATCAGCGCGGCCTTGGGCAGGCGGTGCGGGGCGGCAGCGGCGAGCTCGACCGAGCCCTCGGCGGGGGTGAGGGCGAGCAGGTGGAAGCCCGCGTCGCGCAGGGTGGCCAGCGAGCCGGGCCACGGGTCGAGCCGGGCGTAGGGGACGGAGAAGACGGCGCCCATCGAGGTCTTGACCGCCCGCCGGTAGAGCGGGTCAGCGCAGTCCGGGGAGAGCAGCACCGCGTCCATGCCGAGGGCAGCGGCGCTGCGGAAGATCGCGCCGAGGTTGGTGTGGTCCACCAGCCCTTCGAGCACGGCGATCCGGCCCGCGCCGGTCAGCACCTCCAGCACGTCGGGCAGCGGCTTGCGGGCCATCGAGGCGAGCGCGCCGCGGTGCACGTGGTAGCCGGTCACCTGCTCGGCGAGCCCGGGTTCGACCAGGTGCACCGGGGCGTCGGCCTCGGCGATCACGTCGGCCATCACCTCCAGCCACTTGGCGGTCAGCAGCATCGAGCGCATCTCGTACCCGGCGGCGAGCGCCCGGCGGATCACCTTCTCGCCCTCGGCGATGAACAGCCCCTCGGCCGGTTCGCGGCGACGGCGCAGTTCGACGTCGGTCAGGTCGGTGTAGTCGGCCAGCCGGGGGTCGGCGGGATCGGTGATGGTCTGCGGCTCGGTCATGCTGCTCTCGGGGGGCTGTGTCGGCGGGGTGTCTGGCGGCGGATCAGGCCGTGCGGGTGGCGGGGTCGAGGACGTGCACCACGTCGCCGACCACGATGACCGCCGGCGGGCGCACGCCCTGGGCGGCGACGGTGTCGGCCACCGTGCCGAGGGTCGTGTCGAGCCGGCGCTGGGTGGCCGTGGTGCCCTCCTGGACCACCGCGACCGGCGTGCTCGCCGCGCGGCCGCCGGCGATCAGCCGGGCGGCGATGGCGCCGATCCGCTCGACCGCCATCAGCAGCACGAGCGTGCCGGTCATCCCCGCCAGCGCCTCCCAGTTGACCAGCGAACGC
The DNA here is from genome assembly GCF_036226465.1 of Kitasatospora sp. NBC_01250. Classification (NCBI taxonomy): domain Bacteria; kingdom Bacillati; phylum Actinomycetota; class Actinomycetes; order Kitasatosporales; family Streptomycetaceae; genus Kitasatospora; species Kitasatospora sp. NBC_01250. The sequence continues at coordinate 2,021,692 of NZ_CP108476.1, forward strand.
GGGTCCTCCGGCGCGACGTGGCCGGAGACCACGGTGAACTCGTGGGTCATGCCGCGGTGGGTGACCGGGATGCCGGCGGCGGCCGGCACGCTGATCGAGCTGGAGATGCCGGGCACCACCGTCACTGGTATGCCGGCTTCGGCGCAGGCCAGCAGCTCCTCGCCGCCGCGGCCGTAGACATAGGGGTCGCCGCCCTTGAGCCGGACCACGAACCGGCCGGCCTTGGCGTGCTCGATCAGCGTCCGGTTGATCGCCTCCTGGGCCATCGCGCGGCCGTAGGGGATCTTGGAGGCGTCGACCACCTCGACGTGCGGCGGGAGTTCGGCGAGCAGCTCGCGCGGGGCCAGCCGGTCGGCGACCACCACGTCGGCGTCGGCGAGCAGCCGGCGGCCCCGCACCGTGATCAGGTCCGGGTCACCGGGGCCGCCGCCGACCAGCGCCACACCGGCCGTGCGCTGCCGGTACTGGCGGGCGCTGAGGCTGCCGTCCCGCAGGCCCTCGACGATGGTGGTGCGCAGCGCGGCCGAGTGGCGCGGGTCGCCGGTCAGCACGGCGACGGTGGTGCCCTCGTCGTGGCCGGTGGCGGGGGTCCAGGCGGTGGCCACCGCCGCGTCGTCGCTGCGGGCGCAGAAGACCCGGCGGCGTTCGGCCTCGGCGCTGACCGCCTCGTTGACGGCGTGGTCGTCGGTGGCGACCAGCACGTACCAGGCCTCGGCCAGGTCGCCGTCCGCGTAGCCGCGCTGCTGCCAGTCGATCTCGCCGGCGTCCGCCATCGCCTGGACGGCGGGGGTGGTGGTCGGGGAGATCAGCTCGACCCGGGCCCCGGCTGCGATCAGCGCGGGCAGCCGGCGCTGGGCCACCTGGCCGCCGCCGACCACCACGACCCGTCGGCCGGTCAGCAGCAGCCCCACGGGGTAGGGGGTGCGCCCCTCGGTGCTCGGGTGCGGGTTCGGCGCGGTCATCTGGCTACTCCTGAGCTGGTGAGGGGTCGGTCGCAGGGTGTGTCGCGGCGGGGTGCGGCAACACGGCCCCGTACCGGCACGCCCTCGGGCCGGTACGGGGTCGGGAGGTGGGAACTCAGTGCTTCTCGGTGACGCCGGCGGAGTCGAAGGTGGCTACATCGTGCATCGCCCGCGCCGCGCTCTGCACCAGCGGGAGGGCCAGCAGAGCACCGGTCCCCTCGCCGAGCCGCAGGTCGAGGTCGATCAGCGGGCGCAGGCCGAGCTTGGCCAGCGCGGCCTGGTGACCGGGCTCGGCCGAGCGGTGGCCCGCGATGCAGGCGGCCAGCACCTCGGGGGCGATGGCCTTGGCGGCCAGGGCCGCCGAACCGGCGATCACCCCGTCCAGGATCACCGGCGTGCGCAGGCTGGCCGCGCCGAGCAGGAAGCCGGCGATCGCGGCGTGCTCCAGCCCGCCGACCGCGGCCAGCACGCCGAGCGGGTCGGTCGGGTCCGGGTGGTGCAGCTCCAGGGCGCGGCGGATCACCTCGACCTTGCGGGCGTGCGTCTCGTCGTCGATGCCGGTGCCGCGCCCGGTGACCTCGGCCGGGTCGGTGCCGGTGAAGACCGCGATCAGGGCCGCCGAGGCGGTGGTGTTGGCGATGCCCATGTCGCCGGTGATCAGCACCCGGTTGCCGGCCGCGACCAGGTCGCGGGCGGTCTCGATGCCGATCTCCAGCGCCTTGAGCGCCTCCTCCCGGGTCATCGCCGGGCCCTGGGTCATGTCGTCGGTGCCCGGCTTGACCTTGCGCGGCAGCAGCCCGGTGGTGCGGCCCTGCTGGACGGCGGCCGGCAGCTCGGTGGCCACGCCCACGTCCACCACGCAGACCTCGGCGCCGATCTGGTTCGCGAAGGCGTTCACCACCGCGCCGCCGGCCAGGAAGTTGGCCACCATCTGAGCGGTGACCTCCTGGGGCCAGGGGGTGACGCCCTGGGCGTGCACGCCGTGGTCGGCCGCGAAGACCGCGACGCAGGCGGGCTCGGGGATCGGCGGCGGGCACTTGCGGGACAGGCCGCACAGCTGGGCGGAGATGATCTCCAGCATGCCGAGCGAGCCGGCCGGCTTGGTCATCCGCTTCTGCCGGTCCCAGGCCTCGCCGAGCGCCTTGGCGTCCAGCGGGCGGATGGTGCGCAGGGCCTCGGCGAGCACGCCGCGCGGCTCCTCGCCGGGCAGTGCCCGGTTGCCGTACTGCTCCTCGTGGACCACCCAGGAGAGCGGGCGCTTCTTGGCCCAGCCCTGCTGCTGCAGCTCGGGCTCGTCCGGGAAGGCGTCCACGTAGCCGACGCAGAGGTAGGCGACGACCTCCAGGTGCTCGGGCAGGCCGAGCTCGCGGACCATCTCCTCCTCGTCGAAGAAGCTCACCCAGCCGACGCCCAGGCCCTCGGCGCGGGCGGCCAGCCAGAGGTTCTCCACCGCCAGCGCGGCGGAGTAGGGGGCCATCTGGGGCTGGGTGTGCCGGCCCAGGGTGTGCCGGCCGCCACGGGTGCGGTCGGCGGTGACCACGATGTTCACCGGGGTCTCGAGGATGGCCTCGATCTTGATTTCCTTGAACTGCTTGGCGCGGCCCTTGGGCAGCGAGTCCGCGTAGGCCTCGCGCTGACGGACGGCCAGCTCGTGCATCCGCTGCCGGGTCTCGGAGGAGCGGATCACCACGAAGTCCCAGGGCTGCGAGTAGCCGACGCTGGGGGCGGTGTGGGCCGCCTCCAGGACGCGCAGCAGCACCTCGTGCGGGACGGGGTCGGGGCGGAAGCCGTTGCGGATGTCGCGGCGCTCGCGCATCACCTGGTGGACGGCCTCGCGCATCGGGTCGTCGTAGCCGGGGGCGGCCGGGGCGCGGGGTTCGGCGGGCTCCGTGGGCTCGGCGGACTCGGTGGCCTCGGTGGCCTCCGTCGGCTCCGCGGTCCCGGGAGCGGCGGCGGCCTCGGGGGCCTCGGCTGCTTCCGGGGCCTCGGGGGAAGTTGCGGCCTCGGGAGCGGTTGCTGCCTCGGGGGCCGCGGACGCCTCGGCGGCCGGGGCGCCGGGGGTCTCGGTGGCGGCGGGCGCCTCGCTGGGCTCGGCGGCGGCGGCCTGGGGGGCGGCTTCGGCGGCGGGCTCGGCCGCGGGCTCCGGGGCCGGCTCGGCCGCCGGCTCGGTGGCGGGCTCGGCCGCGGGTGCCACGGCGGGCTCGGCGACCGCCTCGGCAGCGGGCTCCGCGGCGGGCGCTATCCCGGGAGCGGGGTCGGCGACCGGGGCGCCGGCGGCCTGGGCCTGGGGCTGCTCCGCCGGGGCGGGCTGCTCCGCCGGCGCGACCTCGGGCTGCGGCTCGGTGGCGGTCGGCTCCACGACCAGGCCGAGCGGGGCGGGCGCGGCCAGGAAGGCGGCGATCCGACGCGGCGGGGCGGCCTGGGCCGGGACCTCCGGGGCCGGGGCGGCCTCGGGAGCCGCCTCGGCGGCGGGCTCGGTGGGCTGCGGCGGCACGGCCTCGGCGGCGGGCGCGGCGACAGCGGGCTCCGTGACGGGCTCGGCAGCCGGCGCCACGGAGGCGGCCTCGGCCGGGGTCGCGGAGGGGACCGGAGCGGGCGTCGAAGTCAGGGTCGGCTCCTCAGCCTGGTTGGTCTCCGGGGCCGGGGCGGCGACCGGGGCGGCTTCCGCCGACGGTGCGTCAACGGGAGTCTCGGCCGACTCGTCCTGCTGGGCCTGCTGGGCCTGCTGGGCCTGTTCGGTCGGCTGCGCTGCGGCGGGCTCCGCGGGCGTGGTCCCGGCGGCCGGTTCGGCCGGTGCGGCGGCCTGCAGCACGGTGGGGTCAGCGGCGTCCGGGGTCACGGCCTCGGGGGTCACCACCTCGGCGGCGGCCTCGGTGGGCGCAGCCTCCGGGGCGATGGCGGGCTCGGCAACCGGCTCGGCCGGGGCGGCGTTCTGGGCCGCCGCGGCCTCGGCGCCCTCGGCGGCGGTCGGCTCGGCCACCGGGGCCGCCACGACGGGCTCCGCCACCGGGGCGGGCTCCGCGAGCGGAGCGGCTTCCGCAGCCGGAGCGGCTTCCCCGACCGGGACGGCGGGCACCGACGGTGACTCGCTCGAGGTGGCCTGAGCCGGGATCACCACCGCATCGGCAGGCGGCTCGGCCGGCTCCGGGGCGGCCACGGCCACCGGGGCCGCGGGCGTGACGACCGGGATGCCGTGCGGCGGCGTGGTGCCCGGCGCGGACGGACCGCGGTCGGCCAGCGAACGGACCGGCACCTGACCGGTCATCAGCGAGGGGTCCGGAATCGGCGGACCGGCGTGCAGCGGGCGGCGGGCGGGCGCGGCGACGGACTCCGCCGGCGCGGCGGCCTGCGGCACGGCGACGGGCACGGCGGGCGCGGTGAGGACGACGGTCTGCAGATCCGGCTCGACCGGGGCGACGGCCTCGGCGACCAGGCCGGGCGGGTCCACCGGCGGCCAGGAGGGCTCGACCGGGGTACCGGCCGGCGGCTGCTCGGCGGGCTGCTCCACCGGCGCGACCGCGGTGGCCGACCCGGCGTCAGGCTGGACCGGCGCGACGGGCGCGACGGGCGCGATCGGCTCCAGGAAGACCGGGGCGACCGAGACGAGCCCGGGGGCCGGCTCCGGAGCGGCCACCGGCTGCGGCGGGACGACCTGCGGGGCCACCGGCTGCGGAGCGACGGGTTGGGGAGCGACGGGCTGGGGTGCCAGGGGCTGCGGGGCGGGCGAAGCCGGCGCGGCCAGCGCGGAGGCGGCGCCGGCCGGGGCGATCGGGGTGGGCACCGGAACGGTGGCGGACGGGAAGGCCACCCCGTCCGCGGTGTACACCGGGTAGCCCGTGCCCGGCAGGCCGCCCTGCGGCGCGAGGGCCTCACCGAGCGAGACCACCGGCGCGGTGGACGCGTCGCTCCAGGAGCCCTGCGGACCCGGCATCAGCAGGACGTCGTCCTCGTCGTCGAGCTGGTCCACCCGGTCGGGCTGGTCGATGAAGGTGTAGCCCGCACCCGACACTGCTGCCGGTACGGCCTGGCCGACGAGGTCGGTGCCCCACCCGCCACCTCCCTGTGCCGGATCAGTCCCGGTCCCGGGGAGCAGGTGCTCCGGCCGTCCCTCGTTGGGGACGTGACCGCCGTCGGTCATGTCAACACTCCTTCCAGGCCGCTTCCGCGTCCTTGGCGGCCCGGTCGCCGACCAAGGCGCACCGCCCGCTTCGGGTCCAAGCCGCGTGCCGGCCCACCCACAGTCCAACCTGCCGGCCGTCGCACGTGGTGCGCGACAGCCGTGGGCCGCCCGGTGGTCCCGGTGTCCGGCGGCGCTGACCGGCCCCGATCGGGGTAGCCGGTCACCGTTCACCGTCACCTGAACTAACGACAGCCCGGGGCAACCGGCACGACCGGCCCGGGCCCCGGGACATTCTCCCGGTCGGGCTGGTGTCAGTCGAATGCCCACACACCGATCCGCGTGTGGGTTGCACCACGTCGGTGCCGACCGCCGTACGAAGATCCCGAGCGGCGGTCGGATCGTCAGACTACCGGCCTCAACTGACCGCTCAGCGGTACGGTGTCCGATTCGTCCTCGATTGTCAGTTCGTCAGGAACCGACTTCCCAGCAGGTGGGACGCGGCTCCCAGGGCTTCGAGGCCTGGGAGGTTCCCGTCAGGCGGTGGCCTCGGCCCACAGGAGCACGCTGCTCTCCCCCGGGCCGATGCTCAGCCCGCCGTCGGCGGTGAGCGGGGCGGACTGCAGGAGCGCGCCCTCGACCTGGTAGCCCGCGGCCGCGACCACCCCCCGGATCGCCTCGGCCTCGCCGAGCGTGCGGGCCAGTGCCACCAGTCGGCCCGGACGGCGGGTCAGCACCGCGGCGACCGCCTCGGCACCGCCGTGCTCCACCACCACCGCGTCCGGCTCCGGCAGCCCGCCGAGCACCTCGGGCGGCTGGCCGGCGGCCGTCTCCACCTCGACCCCGTACCGGCGCGCGTTGACCGCGATCCGCGCGCAGGTGGCCGCGTCCGCCTCCACCGCGACCACGGCCGCGCCGAACCGCGCCGTCTCGACGGCGAGTGCGCCGCTGCCGGCGCCCACGTTCCAGACCAGGTCGCCCGGCCCGGGGCCGAGCCGGGCCAGGATCACCGCGCGCGCCTGCGGGGAGAGGATCTGCGCGCTCTCGCCGTCGTACGCGTCGCCGGGCAGCGCCCAGCCGCGCTCGGCGGCCGGGTAGCCGACCGGCCGCCCGGCCAGCCAGCCGGAGGGCGCGTCCACGGCCTGGGTTTGCGCGTTGCCGCCGATCACCAGCACCACGTTGGGCTCGCGCCAGTCGTGGTCGGGCACCCGGTCGGAGGTGAGCACGGTGACGTCCTCGTCCTCGGTGCCGAGCGCCTCGCAGACCACGAAGGTGCGGTGCACCCCACGCAGCATCAGGGCCAGCTCGCTGGGCCCGGCGTCGGGGCTGGTCAGCACCGCGACCTTGGAGTGGGCGCGGCAGACGTTGGCCGCCCGGCGCAGCCGTCCGCCGTGCGTGCTGACCACCTGGGCGTCCTCCCAGGGCATGCCGGCGCGGGCGAAGGCGGCGGCGACCGAGGAGACGGCCGGCAGCACCTCCAGCTCCAGGCCGTACTCGGGCCGGCGCAGGGTGCGCACCACGCCGAAGAAGCCGGGATCCCCCTCGGCGACCACCACCACCGCCCCGCGGTGCTCGGCGATCCGACGGGCCGCCAGTTCGACGCTGCCGAGCGCGATCCGTTCGGCAGCGGCCGGCACCGGCAGTGCGTTGAGCTGGTAGGGCGCCCCCGCCACCAGGGTGGCCGCGGCGAGTGCGGCAGCGGCCGCCTCGGTCAGCGGCGTGCCGTCCCACCCGATGACCGTGATCCGGTCCGCCATCGCGGCTGTTCTCCCTCGATTCCCGCCACACGACTGGCCACGGCGCACGGCGGTCGCGCGGCGGGCTCCGGGCTGGTCCGGGACCGCGGACGCGAGGTGTACCCACCCCCGCCGCAAGGTCATCCGTCCCGCAGAGGAGGTTACCTGGTGGGCGGGTGCGGTGGCCGCGCGGCTCGTGCCCCTCCCGGCCGCCAGGAGGGTTCTACTCCCGGTGGAGTCCGGCGAAGGAGGGGTGGGCGGGCTCCAGCGGTTCGAGGTCCTCCGGCAGCAGGCTCCAGACGATCAGGTCGCTGCGGCTCTCCTCCCCCGCCGAGCCCACCTCGCCGGTGCGCACTATCCAGGCGCTGCGCAGCACGCCCTCGCTGATGCAGCCGATCTTCTGGGCGACCTGCTGGGCGGCGGTGTTGCCGGCCGCGGTGCGCAGTTCGAGACGGAGGAAGCCGCGGTCCTCGAAGAGCCACTGGGCCACCCCGAGCAGCGACTCGACCGCGTAGCCCTCGCCGCGGGCCCAGGGAGCGGTGACGTAGGCGGCCTCGGTGCTCAGCAGGCGCCAGTCGGTGTTGCGCAGCTCGACGGTGCCCACCAGACGCTGGGTCAGGTGCTCGGTGACGGCGAAGGCGATCCCGCGCCCCTCCGCGCGCAGTGCGGGCACCTGCCGGCGCACCCAGTGCAGCGCGTACTCGCGGGTGTAGGGCTGGGGGACGTCGGTCCAGCTGAGCACCAGGTCGTCGGCCATCATGGCGACCAGCTCCGGCACGTCGCCCTCCTCCAGAGGGCGCAGCAGCAGCCGTTCGGTGCTGATCGCGGTCTCGGGGAAACTCGCTGGCATACCGTCTCTCCTCGCCGGGTGGTGCACCCACCGTACGCCCCCGCGCGCGCCGGGTTCCGCCGCGGGTCGACGGGGCGTCAGATCCGACCGCCCGCGACACGCGCGCCGGGCCCCGCCGCGGGGTGCGGCGGGGCCCGGTCCGGTGCGCGGGTGCGGCTCTAGAAGGCCGGGATGACCGAGCCCTGGAAGGTGTCGTCGATGTACTTCTTCACCTCGTCGGAGTGCAGCAGCTGGGCCAGCTTCTGCACGCGCGGGTCGTTCTCGTGGCCCTTCTTGACCGCGAGCACGTTGGCGTAGGGGTTGCCCTGGGCCTTCTCCAGCAGGATCGCGTCGGTGGCCGGCTTGAGGCCGGCGCCCAGCGCGTTGTTGCCGTTGATCACCGAGGCGTCGACGTCGTCCAGGGCGCGCGGCAGCTGGGCGGCGTCCAGCTCCTTGAACTTGAGGTGCTTCGGGTTGCCGGTGATGTCGCGGATGGTGGCGCCGGTGCCGACGCCGTCCTTGAGGGTGATCACCTGGTTGTCGGCCAGCAGCTTGAGCGCGCGGCCCTCGTTGGTGGCGTCGTTGGGGACGGCCACCGAGGCGCCGTCGGCCAGGTCCGCGACCTTCTTGACCTTCTTCGAGTAGACGCCCAGCGGCTCCAGGTGGACGTTCTCCACGGGCACGATGTCGGTGCCGTGGGTCTTGTTGAAGTCGGTCAGGTAGGGGACGTGCTGGAAGAAGTTGGCATCGGCGGAGCCGTCCTGCACGGCGGGGTTCTGCTGGGTGTAGTCCGAGACCTCCTTGACCGTCAGCTTCAGGCCCGCCTTGGCCGCCAGGTTGTCCCGGATGTAGTCCAGGATCTGGGCGTGCGGGGTGGGGCTGGCGACCACGACGAGCGGCTTGTCGGCGCTGTTCGAGGAGCTGGAGGAGCCGGACGAGCAGGCCGCCACGGAGAGCGTGAGGCCGGCGGTGGCGAGGACTGCGGTGTACTTCAGGACGGTACGCACGAAAAGTGCCTTTCTCCGTTGTTACCAGGGGCCGCGCACCCGGGGGTCCGGGGGCGGAGGTCTTGTTGCGCGCCGGTGCGGCCGGGGCGGTCAGGCGGCCGGGCGGCGCAGCTTGGCCAGCAGGCCGGCGGCGGAGCCGCGGTGGGCCAGGCGGCGCCCGGCGAAGTCGCCGAGCAGCTGGACCAGGGTGACCAGGATCACCAGCTCGATCACGATGACGATCATGAAGTTGGTCTCGAAGCGCATGTAGCCGTAGGTGATCGCCAGGTTGCCCAGGCCGCCGCCGCCGACCGTGCCGGCCATCGCCGAGTAGCCGACCAGCGCGATCACCGTGGTGGTGAGGCCGGAGACCAGGGCGGGCAGGGCCTCGGGCAGCAGCGCCTTGCGGACCACCGCCCAGGTGCCGCCGCCCATCGACTGGACGGCCTCGACCAGCCCGCCGTCCACGCCGCGCACCGCGCTCTCCACCAGCCGGGCGAAGAACGGGATGGCGCCCACGGCCAGCGGCACGGTGGCCGCCTGCCAGCCGATCGTGGTGCCCACCACCCAGCGGGTGAAGGGGATCAGTGCGACCAGCAGGATCACGAAGGGCAGCGAGCGGCCGACGTTGACCACCGCGCCGATCACCTTGTTCACCGCGACGTTGCGCAGCAGCCCGCCCTTGTCGGTGAGCACCAGCAGCACGCCCAGCGGCAGGCCCACCAGCAGCGTGATCAGGGTGGCGATGCCGACCATCTGCAGGGTCTCGATGGTCGCGTCGTGCAGCAGGGGCTGCATGTCGTCCCAGTTCATGCCAGAGCTCCGATCGCGCTGATGACGTCCACCTGAAGGCCCTGCTCGCGCAGGAAGCCGATCGGCACCACGTTGTCCTGGTGGCTGCCGGGCAGCTCGACCCGCATCCGGCCGACCTGGCGGCCCCCGATGGTCTCCACCGCGGCGCCCAGGATGTTGACGTCGACCTGGTAGGTCCGGGCGAGCAGGGAGACGAAGGGCCGGCCGGAGGTGTCGCCCTGGAAGGTGATCTCCAGCACCGTGCCGTCCGGGCGCCCGGTGCCGAACTCGCTGAGCGGGAAGAGCTCGCGGGCGAGCTCGGAGCTGTCGGTGGCGACCAGGTCGGCGAGCGTGCCGGCCTCGGTGATCCGCCCGTCGCGCATCAGCGCGGCGGAGTCGCAGACCGACTTGATGACGTCCATCTCGTGGGTGATCAGCAGCACGGTCAGGCCGAGCTGCTGGTTGAGGTCGCGCAGCAGCTTGAGGATCGAGCGGGTGGTCTCCGGGTCGAGCGCGGAGGTGGCCTCGTCGGAGAGCAGCACCTTGGGGTCGCCGGCCAGCGCCCGGGCGATGCCCACGCGCTGCTTCTGGCCGCCGGAGAGCTGGCTCGGGTAGGTGCGCGCCTTGTCGCCGAGGCCGACCAGGTCCAGCAGCTCGGCGGCCTTGCGGCGGCGCGCGGTGCGGTCCAGTCCGGTGAGCTCCAGCGGCAGCTCGACGTTCTGCTGCACGGTGCGCGAGGAGAGCAGGTTGAAGTGCTGGAAGACCATGCCGATCCGGCTGCGGGCGGCGCGCAGCTCGCGGCCGGCACGGTGCTCGCTGCCGCGCAGGGCGGTCAGCTCGACCCCGTCCACGGTGACCGTGCCGGAGCTGGGGCGCTCCAGCATGTTGACGCAGCGGATCAGCGTGCTCTTGCCCGCGCCGGAGGTGCCGACGACGCCGTACACCTCGCCTTCGCGTACGTGCAGGTCGACGCCGCGCAGGGCGCTGACCTGCCGGCCGCGTGAGGTGTAGACCTTGGTGAGGTCCTTGGTGGTGATCACAGCTGCTTTCCGATGGTCGGGGTCGGTGGGTCGTACACAGCCGGCCCGGACGCGGGCGTGGTGACGCCGTCGCCGGGGGCGGGGGATGTGACTCAGGAGGGTCTGGCTCGATCGGAGACTGCCGGAGTCCCGTGAAGGCTCAGCGGGAGGCGGCAGATCGAGCGGGAGGGCGGGCAGCGGCCCGCGGGGCGAGAGGCCCGATCAGCAGTGACACATTCGACAACACATGCCACGCACACCTGCCGGCATGGTGCCGGTGGCGGTGGTCTTCGTCGTCGCAGTCATGAAACCAGTAAAACAGATGAGAACGCTGCGTCCCAATGAACAGGATGTGACGTCCGCATTGCGGACACGACCCGGGCGCGGCACGGCGGAACGCCGAACGGCCCCGCCTCGTGAGGCGGGGCCGTTCGGCGTTGAGTGGTACAGACCAGATGCGGCGACGGGGTCAGACCGCGGCGGCCAGCGGGATCTCGACGGGCTTCTCCAGGTCCACGAAGCTCAGCTCGCTGGTCACCTGGCGGGTGCCGACCTGCCGGTAGCCCTGGCGCGCGTACAGGCGCAGGTTGCCGAGGCTGCGGTGGCCGGTGTTCAGGCGGAAGGCCCGCACCGGGCGCTCGCCGGCCAGCAGCCGCTCCTCGACGGCGCGCAGCAGCCGGCCGCCGAGGCCGTGCCGCTGCATCCGCGGGTGCACGACCAGGCGGCTTATCCGGCCGACGCCGTCCTCCTCGACCCAGCCGCGCACCGAGCCGACCACCTCGCCGCCGAGCCGGGCGACCAGGACGTGACGGTCCGCCAACTCCTCGCGCAGGCTCGTCAGGCTCTGGGTGAGCGGCTCGATCGACCAGTCGCCGTAGAGCTCGGCCTCGCTCTGGTAGCCGAGGTACTGGAGTTTGAGGATCTGTTCGGTGTCCTGCTCGGTCGCCACCGAGATGATCACGCTCATGCCCATGTGCGGGGGCCTCCCATCGTCAATGCCCGGCGCGCAGGGTGAGGGTTTCGCACCGGATGGCCTGCCGGAGGTCGCCCGGCCGGGGATCGGCCCTGACCGGGAACAGCGCATGACCGTATCAGCCGAAATCGGCGATACGTTCGCCAGCGCTCTACCCAGCCTTCAGCTGTTCTCAACCAGCCGGCGGTCTCTGGTGGCGGAAATCACTCGAACGTCACGGCGTGGCGGCCACGGACGGATGAGTGGCCGGTGCCGGCCGCCGACGATGGACCGGCGGCCGGTGACCGACGGTGGTCAGTGGCCGCTCCACTCGCGCTGGACGGCCAGGTCCGCCTTGACCTCCGCCAGCTGGACGGCCACCGCGCCGGGCGCCGTGCCGCCGCGCCCGTCCCGGGCACCGATCGCGCCGTGCACGCTGAGCACGTCCCGGACCTCCGGCGTCAGGTGCTCGGAGATCTCGGCGAACTGCCCGTCCGTCAGGTCCCAGAGCTCGATGCCCTGCGCCTCGCAGACCTTGACGCAGGCGCCGGCCACCTCGTGCGCCACCCGGAACGGCACACCGCGCTTGACCAGCCACTCGGCGATGTCGGTGGCCAGCGAGAAGCCGGCCGGGGCCAGCTCCTCCAGCCGCTCGCGGTGGACCGTGAGGGTGGCCATCATGCCGGTGAAGGCCGGCAGCAGGACCTCGAGGGTGTCACAGGAGTCGAAGACCGGCTCCTTGTCCTCCTGCAGGTCCCGGTTGTAGGCCAGCGGCAGCGCCTTGAGGGTGGCCAGCAGCCCGGTCAGGTTGCCGATCAGCCGGCCCGACTTGCCGCGGGCCAGCTCGGCGATGTCCGGGTTCTTCTTCTGCGGCATGATCGAGGAACCGGTGGAGAAGGCGTCGTGCAGCGTGATGAAGCCGAACTCCTTGGTGTTCCAGATGATCACCTCCTCGGCGATCCGGGAGAGGTTGATCCCGATCATCGCGGTGACGAAGGCGAACTCGGCGACGAAGTCGCGCGAGGCCGTGCCGTCGATCGAGTTGCCCACCGAGCCGCGCTCGAAGCCGAGTTCGGCGGCGACCGCCTGCGGGTCGAGCCCCAGCGAGGAACCGGCCAGGGCGCCGGAGCCGTAGGGCGAGACGGCGGTGCGGACGTCCCACTGGCGCAGCCGCTCGGCATCCCGGCCGAGGGCCTGCACGTGCGCGAGGACGTGGTGGGCGAAGAGCACCGGCTGGGCGTGCTGCAGGTGGGTGCGGCCGGGCATCGCGGTGTCCGGGTGCACCTCGGCCAGGCCCACCAGTGCCTCCTGGAGGTCCAGGACCAGGCCGCCGATGATCCGGGCGTGGTCCCGCAGGTACATCCGGAACAGGGTGGCGATCTGGTCGTTGCGGGACCGCCCGGCCCGCAGCTTGCCGCCAAGGTCCGGGCCGAGCCGCTCCAGCAGACCGCGCTCCAGCGCGGTGTGCACGTCCTCGTCGGCGATGGTGCCGGTGAAGGCGCCGGACTCGACGTCGGCCAGCAGCTGGTCCAGGCCCGCGAGCATGGCGGCGAGCTCGTCGTCCGTCAGGAGCCCGGCGGCGTGCAGCACCCGGGCGTGCGCCTTGGAGCCGGCGATGTCGTACGGGGCGAGCCGCCAGTCGAAGTGGACCGAGGCGGAGAGCTTGGCCAGCGCCTCGGAGGGGCCGTCGGCGAAGCGCGCGCCCCAGAGGCGGACGTCGGCGGGATGGTCGGACGGCATCGCGTGGGCTCCTTGCTGGGTGGTCGGACGGTGGGGGTGAGCCCCGGCCGCGGGGGGAACGCGGCCGGGGCTCGGGAGGGGGTGGTCCGGGGGGCTCAGGCCAGGTCGCGGCGGGCGGCGATCTTCGACGACATCCCGAAGATCTCGATGAAGCCCTTGGACATCGACTGGTCGAAGGTGTCGCCGGTGTCGTAGGTGGCGAGGTTGAAGTCGTACAGCGACTGGTCGGACTTGCGGCCGTTGACCACCGCCCGCCCGCCGTGCAGCACCATCCGGATCTCGCCGGAGACCGACTGGTTGGCCTCGTCGACGAAGCCGTCCAGCGCGCGCTTGAGCGGGGAGAACCACAGGCCGTCGTAGACCAGCTCGGCCCAGCGCTGCTCGACCTGCCGCTTGTAGCGGGCCAGTTCGCGCTCGACGGTGACGTTCTCCAGCGCCTGGTGGGCGGTGATCAGCGCGATCGCACCGGGGGCCTCGTAGATCTCCCGGGACTTGATGCCGACCAGCCGGTCCTCGACCATGTCGAGCCGGCCGATGCCCTGGGCGCCGGCCCGCTGGTTGAGCTCCTCGATCGCCTGCAGGACGCTCACCTTGCGGCCGTCGATCGCGACCGGGACGCCGGCCTCGAAGGTGACGACGACCTCGTCGGCCTCCCGCGCGGTGGCCGGGTTCTGGGTGTACTCGTAGACGTCCTCGATCGGGGCGTTCCAGATGTCCTCCAGGAAGCCGGTCTCGACGGCCCGGCCGAAGACGTTCTGGTCGATCGAGTACGGGGACTTCTTGGTGGTGGCGATCGGCAGGCCCTTGGCCTCGGCGAAGGCGATCGCCTTGTCCCGGGTCATCGCGTAGTCGCGCACCGGGGCGATGCACTTCAGGCCCGGGGCGAGGGAGTTGATGCCGACCTCGAAGCGGACCTGGTCGTTGCCCTTGCCGGTGCAGCCGTGCGCGACGGTGGTGGCGCCGTGCTTCTGGGCAGCCGCGGCCAGGTGCTTGACGATCACCGGGCGGGAGAGCGCCGAGACCAGCGGGTACTGGCCCTGGTAGAGCGCGTTCGCCTTGATCGCCGGCAGGCAGTACTCGTTGGCGAACTCGTCGCGGGCGTCGGCCACCTCGGCCTCGACCGCGCCGCAGTCCAGGGCGCGCTGGCGGATCACGTCGAGGTCCTCGCCGCCCTGGCCGACGTCGACGGCGACGGCGATGACCTCGGCGCCGGTCTCCTCGGCGATCCATCCGATGCAGACGGACGTGTCCAGACCGCCCGAGTAGGCGAGTACGACGCGCTCGGTCACGGCTTTCTCCTTCTTCGGTGTCTCATGCGGTGATGGGCATAAGTATGCACGACCCTGCATGAAACTCAAAGCCCTGGAGGCGGTGGACGAAGCGGCCGGGCCGGGCTACCAGGCGACCGGGAGCGCGCGCAGCCCGTAGATGACCGTCTCGTTGCGGAACGGGACCTCGTCGAACGGCACGGCCAGCCGCAGCGCGGGCAGCCGGCGCAGCAGCGTCGAGAGTGCGATCTGCAGCTCGGCCCGGGCCAGCGGCTGGCCCAGGCACTGGTGCACGCCGAAGCCGAAGGCCAGGTGGCGGCGGGCGTCCCGGGTGACGTCCAGCTCCTCGCCGCCGGGGAAGAGCCCCTCGTCCCGGTTGGCGGTGGAGAGCACGGCCAGCACGCCCTCGCCGGCCCGCACCAGGGTGCCGCCGGGCAGCTCGACGTCCGCCAGGGCCACCCGGGGCAGCCCGGAGCCGATGATGGTCAGGTAGCGCAGGAACTCCTCGACCGCACCCGGAATCAACTCGGGCCGCTCGCGCAGCAGATCGGCCTGGGCCGGGTGCTGCAGCAGCGCCAGGGCGGAGAGCGAGGTCATGTTGGCGGTGGTCTCATGGCCGGCGACCAGCAGGAGCAGGCCGGTGACCGCGACCTCCGGGAGCGTCAGGTCGGTGCGCGCGGCCAGCCTGGCGAGGATGCCGTCCTCGCGGCCCCGCCGGCTCGCCGCCAGCTCGGTGAGGTAGGCGGTGAGCGCCTCGAAGGCGCTGCGGGTGGTCGCGGCGGGCGCGGTGGTGTCCAGCAGCCGGAAGCTCTCGCGCTGGAAGAACGCGTGGTCCCCGTAGGGCACACCGAGCAGCTCGCAGATCACCAACGAGGGCACGGGCAGGGCGAATTCGGCGACCAGGTCGGCCGGCGGGCCGTGCCCGACCATGGCGTCCAGGGCCTCGTCCACGATGCGCTGGATCCCCGGGCGCATCGCCTCCACCCGCTTGATCAGGAACTCGGTGGTGAGCATCCGGCGCAGCCGGGCGTGCTCCGGGTCGTCCAGGCGCAGGAAGCTCGGGGTCTCGTTGCGCAGCTCCTGCTGGCTCCGGGTGAGGATCGGGAAGCCCGGGTTGCGCCCGTCGGCGCTGAAGCGGCGGTCGCTCAGCACGGTGCGGACGTCCTGGTAGTCGGTCAGCAGCCAGCAGGGGTTGCCGTCCCACAGGGTCAGCCGGGCGGCGGGGCGGCGGTAGGCGGGCGGCGGGTCGAAGGGGCAGCCCGACGGGCGCGGGGCCGGGAAGGCGAGCTCGTCGACGATGCTCATGCGCCGCTCTCCCCGCCGGCGGCCGGGGCGGTCACGGTGATGGCGCCGCCCGGGCAGAGGGCGGCGGCGGTGCGCAGGGCGGGCAGCAGGGCCAGGGCCGGACGGTCCTGGAGCAGCCGCACCAGCCCGTCCTGCTCGTTCTGGTCGAAGACCTCGGGGGCGGTCAGGACGCACTGGCCTGAGCTGCAGCAGCGATCCTGATCGACAGTCACGTGCATGGCGGACCTCGTTGGGCGCGAAGGGGACCGGCTGCCCGCGGCGACCGGCAGTCCTTGGCCTCAACCTAGCCCGCCGTTGTGGTGTCCGTGCGAGGGCGGCGCCGAGGCGGTCCGAGAATGGCCGGTTTCCGCCCCTTCGCCGCCCCACCGGCCGCGCTGGCCGCGCTGGCCGCGCTGGCCGCGCTACGCACGGTCCGTTCGGGCCTGGGCCAGCTGCATCAGGTGGTCGGCGAGGGCCTGGCCGCCGGCCGGATCCCGGCTGATCAGCAGCACCGTGTCGTCGCCCGCGATGGTGCCGATGATCTCGTGCACCCCGGCCGTGTCGATCGCCGAGGCGAGGAACTGCGCGGCGCCCGGCGGGGTGCGCAGCACCACCAGGTTGCCGGAGGCGGTGGCCGAGACCATCAGCTCGCCGGCCAGCCGGGCCATCCGCCCCTCGCTCGCCGACTCCCCCATCGGGGCGCGCGGCGTGGGGTCGCCGCCCTCGGCCGGGACGGCGTAGATCAGCGCGCCGTCCCGGTTGCGGATCTTGACCGCGCCCAGTTCGTCCAGGTCCCGGGAGAGCGTGGCCTGGGTGACCACCAGCCCGTCGTCGGCCAGCAGTTTGGCCAACTGGCTCTGGGAGCGGACCGGTTGACGGGTCAGCAGGTCCACGATCCGCCGGTGGCGCGCGGTGCGGGTCTGCGGGACCTGCGACGTCGGGCCGGCGGGGGTCTGGTCGGATGGGGGCACGCTCATGATGATGATTCTCCCGGACTACCCGCGCGACTGCTCGGCCGGGTCGCCCGGCCGGGCCGCGGTGGCCGCCGGTGCGGTGCCCGGGCGGTCCGCCGCGGCCGCCTCGGCGCGGACGCTGTCCAGGATCGCGGGCAGTGCGGCCAGGAAGGCGCCGGCCTGTGCCTCGGTGAGGATCAGCGGCGGAACCAGCCGCACCGCGTCGGCCACGGCCGCGTTCACCAGGAAGCCGGCCCGCTGGGCCGCCGCCTGGACGGCCGCCGCCACCGGCTCGGTGAGCACGATGCCGAGCAGCAGGCCCGCGCCCCGCACGTGCGAGATCAGCGGGTCGCCGAGCGCCTCGACGCCGTGCCGCAGCTGGTCACCGACGGTGCGCACCTGGGCCAGCAGGCCCTGGCTCTCGATGGTGTCGAGCACCGCGAGCGCGCCGGCGGCGACCACCGGGTTGCCGCCGAAGGTGGTGCCGTGCTGCCCCGGCCGGAGCAGGTCCCCCGCCGCGCCGTAGGCGATCGCCGCGCCGATCGGCAGGCCGCCGCCCAGGCCCTTGGCCAGGGTGACGACGTCCGGCTCGACGCCCTCCTCGGCCTGGTGGGCGAACCAGTGGCCGGTGCGGCCGATGCCGGTCTGCACCTCGTCCAGGATCAGCAGGGAGCCGGTCGCCCGGGTGATCTCGCGGGCCGCCCGCAGGTAGCCGGGCGGCAGCGGGATCGCGCCGTTCTCGCCCTGGATCGGCTCCAGCACCACGGCCGCGGTCGCGGTGGTCACCGCCGCGCGCAGCGCCTCGATGTCGCCGAACGGGACGTGCGTCACGTCGCCCGGCAGCGGCCGGAACGGCTCCTGCTTGGCGGGCTGGCCGGTGAGGGCGAGCGAGCCCATGGTGCGGCCGTGGAAGGCGCCCTCCAGGGCCACCAGGTGGGTGCGCCCGGTCAGCCGGCTGATCTTGAAGGCGGCCTCGTTGGCCTCGGCGCCCGAGTTGCAGAAGAAGACCCGGCCCGGACGGTCGTCCAGCGCGAGCAGCCGCTCGGCCAGCGCGATGGTGGGCTCGGCGGTGAAGAGGTTGGAGACGTGGCCGAGCCGCCCGATCTGCCCGGTCACCGCGGCGACCAGCGCCGGGTGCGCGGTGCCGAGCGCGTTGACCGCGATGCCGCCGAGCAGGTCCAGGTACTCGTTGCCGTCGGCGTCCCAGAGGAGCGCGCCCTCGCCGCGGACCAGCGGGAGGCGGGGGGTGCCGTAGTTGTCGGTGAAGGCGTCCTGGTAGCGCTTGGTCAACTCGTCGTTGCCGCTTGCCAGGTGGGTGTTCTCGGTGTCGTTCATGCCAGGCCCCCCAGGACCGCGCTCTCGTCGTCCGGCACCACCATGGTGCCGATCCCCTCGTCGGTGAAGATCTCCAGCAGCAGGCTGTGCTGGACCCGCCCGTCCAGCACGCGGGCGGTGCCCACCCCGGAGCGCACCGCGCGCAGGCAGCCCTCCATCTTGGGCACCATGCCGCTGCTCAGCGTGGGCAGTATGGCCTCCAGCTCGGTCGCGGTGAGCTGGCTGATCACGTCGTCGGAGTTCGGCCAGTCCGCGTAGAGCCCCTCGACGTCGGTGAGCACCACGAGCATCTCGGCGCCCAGCGCGGCCGCGAGGGCCGAGGCGGCGGTGTCCGCGTTGATGTTGTAGACGTGGCCGTCGGTGCCGCGCGCGATGCTGGAGATCACCGGGATCCGGCCGTCGGCGATCAGCGCCTTGACCGCGCCGGACTCGATGTTGACGATGTCGCCGACCAGGCCGATGTCCACCTGCTCGCCGTCCACCACCGCGTACCGCTTGACGGCGGTCATGGTGTGCGCGTCCTCGCCGGTCATGCCGACCGCGAACGGCCCGTGCTCGTTGAGCAGCCCGACCAGTTCGCGCTGGACCTGTCCGGCCAGCACCATCCGGACCACGTCCATGGTCTCGGGGGTGGTGACCCGCAGACCGTTGGTGAACGAGGACTCCAGCCCCAGCTTCTCCAGCTGCGCGCTGATCTGCGGACCGCCGCCGTGCACGACGACCGGGTGCAGGCCGGCGTACCGCAGGAAGACCACGTCCTGGGCGAAGGCCGTCTTGAGCGACTCGTCGACCATGGCGTTGCCGCCGAACTTGATCACCACGGTCTTGCCGTGGAACCGCTCCAGCCAGGGCAGCGCCTCGATGAGGGTCAGCGCCTTGGGCAACGCGGTGTTGTTGCGGGCCTGTTCGCCCTTGGGTGCGATCTGCACGGTGTCAGTCCCGGTTGAGGTGTCAGTCGCCGAATGGTGGGGTGGTGCCGGGGATCAGGTGGAGTAGGCGCTGTTCTCGTGCACGTAGTCGGCGGTGAGGTCGTTGGTCCACACCGTGGCCTGGGCCTGGCCGGCGTGCAGGTCGGCGGTGATGACCACCTGACGGCCCGTCATGTCGACCAGCGAGCGGTCCTCGCCGACGGCGCCGCCGCGGCAGACCCAGACGCCGTTGATCGCCACGTCCAGCTGGTCGGGGTCGAAGGCGGCCGCGGTGGTGCCGATCGCGGCCAGCACCCGGCCCCAGTTGGGGTCCTCGCCGTGCAGGGCGCACTTGAGCAGGTTGTTGCGGGCGATGGTGCGGGCGACCGTGACGGCCTCGTCCTCGGTGGCGGCACCGGTGACGTCGATCCGGATGTCCTTGCTGGCACCCTCGGCGTCGCCGATCAGCTGCCGGGCGAGGTCGGCGCAGACCTGCTCGACCGCCGCCGCGAACTCCGCCTCGCCCGGGGTGACCCGGGAGGCGCCGGAGGCGAGCAGCAGCACCGTGTCGTTGGTCGACATGCAGCCGTCGGAGTCCACCCGGTCGAAGGTGGTGCGGGTGGCGCCGCGCAGCGCGGCGTCCAACTGGCCGGCCTCAAGGGCAGCGTCGGTGGTGAGCACGACCAGCATGGTGGCCAGGCCCGGGGCGAGCATGCCGGCGCCCTTGGCCATTCCGCCGACCGTCCAGCCCTCTCCGGTCACCTGGGCGGTCTTGTGCACGGTGTCGGTGGTCTTGATGGCGATCGCCGCCGCCTCGCCCCCGTCCGCCGCCAACTCCTTGACGGCGAGAGTGACACCGGGCAGCAGCAGGTCCATCGGGAGGCGCTCGCCGATCAGTCCGGTCGAGCAGACCGCCACCTCGCCGGCACTGACACCCAGGTCGGTGCCGACCCGCTCGGCGGTGGCGTGCGTGTCCTGGAAGCCCTCGGGACCGGTGCAGGCGTTGGCGCCACCGGAGTTGAGCACCACGGCGGCCAACCGGCCGCCCTTCAGCACCTGTTGGGACCAGAGCACCGGAGCCGCCTTGACCCGGTTGCTGGTGAAGACCCCCGCCGCGGCGTAGGACGGGCCCTCGTTGACCACCAGGGCCAGGTCCGGGGCCCCGGAGGCCTTGAGGCCGGCCGTCACCCCGGCCGCCCGGAAGCCCTTGGCGGCGGTGACGCCGACGGTGTTCTGATGGGTGGTCACGGTGCGACTCCGTTCACAGGAAGGCCGAGCGTCTCGGGCAGGCCGAGCGCGATGTTCATGCTCTGTACCGCGCCGCCGGCGGTGCCCTTGACCAGGTTGTCGATCGCACTGATCGCGATGATCCGCCCGGCGTGCTCGTCCAGCGTGACCTGGACGAGGGCGGAGTTGGCGCCGTGCACCGACTTGGTCTGCGGCCACTGCAGCTCGGGCAGCAGGTGCACGAACGGCTCGTCGGCGTAGGCGGTGGCGTAGGCGGCGCGCACGTCGCCGCTGGTCACGCCGGGCCTGGCCTTGACCGTGCAGGTGGCCAGGATGCCGCGGGACATCGGCACCAGGGTCGGAGTGAAGGAGATGTTCACCGGCTCCCCCGCCACCGCGCCGAGGTTCTGCGACATCTCCGGCGTGTGCCGGTGCACCCCGCCGACCCCGTACGGGCTGACCGAGCCCATCACCTCGCTGCCCAGCAGGTGCGTCTTGACCGCCTTGCCGGCGCCCGAGGTGCCGCTGGCCGCCACGATCACGGCCTCCGGCTCGGCCAGCCTGGCCGCATAGGCGGGGAAGAGCGCGAGCGAGACGGCCGTCGGGTAGCACCCGGGCACGGCGATCCGCTTCGTCCCCTTCAGCGCCTCGCGGTGCCCCGGCAGCTCGGGCAGCCCGTAGGGCCAGGTCCCGGCGTGCGCGGAGCCGTAGAACCGCTCCCAGTCCGCCGCCGCCTTGAGCCGGAAGTCCGCCCCGCAGTCGATCACCAGCACGTCCTCGCCGAGCGCCTCGGCCACGGCGGCGGACTGCCCGTGCGGCAGCCCGAGGAAGACGATGTCGTGGCCCGCGAGCACCTCGGGCGTGGTCGGCTCCAGCACGCGCTCGGCCAGCGGCAGCAGGTGCGGCTGCAACTCCCCCAGCCGCGTACCGGCGTTGGACCCGCCGGTCAGCGCCCCGATCTCCACCTCCGGATGCGAGAGCAGCAGACGCAGCACCTCGCCGCCCGCATACCCGCTGGCTCCGGCAACGGCGACTCGCAACGTCATGACCACTCCTCCTCGGGACTTGGCATGAATATACGCACTGCGGAACATTCATGCAAGGAGTAGACGTGGGCCTCCCGCCGCGCTGCTGTGACGCAGCTCACAGCAGCGGCAGAACCTGCGCGCCGCAGCCGCCGTCTGGCTGGTGTGAGATCACGCTGGCGACCGGAAGGGACCACCGCATGACGTCCGCAACGAGCGCGGCAGACACCGCGCCGAAGACCTACGCCTGGGAGATCCAGGCCACCGGGCTGAAAGTACGGGTCGGCCGCAAGAAGATGGCCGTCGACGGGCTCGACCTCTCGCTCGGCACCGGCACCCACGGCCTGCTGGGGCCCAACGGAGCGGGCAAGACCACCCTGATCCGGGCGCTGGCCACCGTGCTGCGCCCCACCGAGGGCGAGCTGCGGCTGTGCGGCACCTCCCTGGGCGGGCTGGGCGACCTGCGGGCGCTGCGTCGCCGGATCGGCTACCTGCCCCAGGAGTTCGGCTACTACAAGCGCTTCACGGTGCGCGAGTTCGTCGAGTACATGGCCTGGCTGAAGGAGGTCCCCAAGGCGGAGATCCCCGCCGCCGTCCAGCGCGCGGTGGAGCGGGTGGGCCTGGCCGACCAGGCCGACCAGCGGATGAAGACCCTCTCCGGCGGCATGGTGCGCCGGGCCGGCATCGCGCAGGCCATCGTCAACGAGCCGACCGTGCTGCTGCTGGACGAGCCGACCGTCGGCCTGGACCCGGCGCAGCGGCTGCGCTTTCGCGAGCTGCTGCAGGAACTGGGCCGCGACGCCTGCGTGGTGGTCTCCACCCACCTGGTCGAGGACGTCGCCGCCGCCTGCACCGACGTGGTCCTCTTCGACCAGGGCCGCCTCGTCTTCCAGGGCCCGCCGGAGGTCCTGGCCGCGGCGGGCAGCGCCGAGTACCCGGGCGACAGCCCGCTGGAGCGCGGCTACTCGGCGCTGCTGGAGAACTCCGAGCCGCAGCGGGGTACCTGGTGAACGGGCGGGTGCTGCGCACCGAGCTGAAGCGCTCGATCGCCCCGTGGAGCGGCGTCGTCGTCCTCGGCGGCAGCCTGGCGGTGTTCTGTCTGTTCAACGGGCTCTGGTGGCAGGGCACCAGCGGGTGGACGGCCCAGTGGACCTCGATGGCCCTGTGGACCCGGTCCCTGCTGACCTTCTGGTGGCCGCTGGTGGTGGGCATGGGGGCGGTGTACGGGCTGCGCGACTCCCGCGCGCGGATGACCGAACTGCTGGCGACCACGCCGCTGCCGGCCTGGCGCCGGGCGGCGCTGCCCGCGGGTGCGACGGCGCTCGCGCTGGCGTCGGGCTTCGGCCTGCTCGTCCTGGTGGGCGGCGTCCAGGTGGCCCTCGGCGCCACCAGCTACCTGCCCCTGGGGTGGCTGCCGATCTCGCTGGTCGCGGTGCTGGCCCTGGTCGCGGGGGCCGTGTTCGGCATGGGCGTCGCACGGGCCGTGCCCTCCGCACTCACCCCGCCGGCCCTGGTGGTGTTCCTCCTCATGACGGGCATGTTCCTGCGGCCGAGCAATGAGGGGACACTGCCGGCGGGCCTCGCGCCGAACCGGCTCGTCCTGCTGTCGCCGGCGACCGCACAGCCGCGGGAGATGCTGCTGACCCTCTCCGGTTCCGTGCACCTGGGCCAGACGCTCTGGCTGCTCGGCCTGCTCGCCACCGGCTTCGCCCTGCTGCTGGCCACGACTCGCCGGGCCCGGCTGCTCGCGGTGGCTCCCGTGCTGGCCGGCGCGGCCCTGGCCCTGCTGATCCTCCCGGCCGCTCCGCGCGGCACCTACGTCGTCGACAAGGCCGCCGCGGCCCTGGTCTGCGACGGCCCGGTGTGCGTGACGCAGGCCAACAGCTCGCACCTGCCCGCACTCGCGCCGCGCGGCAAGGAGGCGCTGCGCGTGCTGCACGACGCCCTGGGCGACCAGGCGCCGGCCTCGGTGCGGGAGGAGACCGCGCTGCGCGCGCTCGGCGACCAACGCCAACTCTCCGCCGACGTGGTGCTGGTCGACTTGGACGACCCGCTGATCGCCCGTGCGTCGGGGGCGGACCTGACCCGCTTCCTGGTCGCCCAGGGCCTGGCGCCCAACTGCGAACCGCGCGGCCCGGGGGAGGGCGGGGGGCTGGTCGACGTCCCCGCGCAGAGCATCGCCGCGAGCTGGGCCCTCGGCGACCACCAGCTCGAACCGCTGCAGAAGCCGGACAACGACGTGTACGCGCAGCGCACCTGGGCGCAGGCCGACGCCGCCTGGCAGAAGCTGACGGCCCTGCCGCCGGCCGAGCAGCGCTCGCGGATCGCCCGGCTGCATGCCGCCGCGCTCTCCTGCACGAACGAACTCGCGGCTCTCACCGGGGAGGCTTCCTCATGAGATGGCTGCTGCTGCACGCGCGTTCACGGCAGGTGCCCACCTCGGCCGCCGCGGTCATGCTCGTCGCCCTGGCGCTGTGGGCCCTCGACCGGGGCAGCGGCAAGCACTCGGCGAGCCTGGGGACCGCGGCCCTGGTTCTCACCGCGAACGTGGCGGCCTCCTCCGTCGGGCTCGGCTGGCAGGATGCCGCGCTGGACCGGACGGCCGCGATCCGGTGGCTGCCCCGGCGGGCGGTGCACGTGCTGCTGATCGGCGCGGTCGCCGCCTTGGCGCTGCTGGCGGTCCAGGCGGCGGGGCCGGAACTGGCCCCGACCGCGCTCGTCGTCCGGGACAGCGCGGGCCTGGTCGGCCTGGCCGCGCTCGGGGCGGTGCTCTGCGGGGCGCCGTTCGCCTGGGCCCTGCCGACCGGCTGGCTCGGGTACACCCTCCTCGCCCCTCCGCTGGGCGGCACCGCGGGACAGGTGGCCAGCTGGATGATCTCTCCCCCCGGCACGTCGGCGTCCAGCTGGACCGCGTGGGCCCTGCTGGCGAGCGGCACCGTGCTGTACGCCACGACGGGGGCCAGACGGTGACGGACCACCGCCGGCGTGGTCAGACGCTGAACCAGTGGAGGGCGGCGGCGTGGAGGGCGGCGAGGGCGGCGCGGTCGGTGGGGGCCGGGTGGAGGGTGGCGGCCCGGGTTGCCGGTTCGGCAGGATTCATTCGGACCGCTTGACCGCGCAGAGGATCACGAACTTCGGATTGCCCGCCACCGTCCGGCAGTTGCCGAAGAGCCGGCGGAGCTTGACGTGGTAGCCGAGGTGCCGGTTGCCCACCACCCAGAGCTCGCCGCCAGGGCGCAGGGCGCGGCGGGCACCGGTGAACATCCGCCAGGCGGTGGCGTCGGTGGTGGCCTGGTGCGAGTGGAAGGGCGGGTTGTTGAGCACCAGGTCGACCGAGCCGGCCGGGACGGCGGCCAGCGCGTCACCGGCCTGGAAGCGGGCGGGCGCACCGGCCGGGGTGTTCGCCCGGAAGGTCGCCTCCGCCGAGGCGACGGCGGCGAACGACTCGTCGATGAAGGTGACTTCGGCCTCGGGGTTGGCCAGCGCCGCCGCCGTCCCCACGATGCCGTTGCCGCAGCCGAGGTCGACGACCTGCTCGTGGCCGCGGCGGGCCGGCAGGTGCTGGAGGAGGAAGCGGGTGCCGATGTCGAGGCGCTCGGCGCAGAAGATGCCGCCGTGGTTGACCACCGTGCGCCCCGAGGCCGGCCCGAGGTCGCCGGGCAGCGCGTAGCTCAGCGGCCAGGGGTTCGCCGGGCGGACCAGGGCCGGATCCGGGGTGCAGAAGATCAGCCGCGCCTTCTTCACCGCGAGGGAGGTGCGGGTGGGGCCGAGGATCCGCTCGAAGAGCTGCAGGGTGGAGGTGTGGATCTCGGTCACCATGCCGGTGCCGACCACCAGCGTCCCCGGGTGCACGGCGGGGGCCAGCCGGTGCAGCTGGTCCTCCAGCAGGGCCAGGCTCTTGGGGACCCGGACCAGCAGCACGTCGATGCGCGCCGGGGGCGTCTCGGTGCCGGCCAGCAGCCGGACGGCGTCGGGGGCGAGGCCCGCGCGGGCGAGGTTGGCGCGGGTGGCCTGCTGCGCGAGGTAGGAGTCGCCGAGCTGGACCAGCTCGGCCTCGGGGCGGCTCGCGGCCAGCACGGTGCTCAGCGCGCCCCAGCGGTCGCCGAGGACCACCACGGTGCCGCGCAGCTCGACGGGGGCGGCTTCGGCCCCCTCGTCCGGCTGCGGCCGGTCGCCGTGCAGGTGGCGCAGCAGGTACTCGTCGGCGGCGTCCCAGGCGCGCAGCTGCTCGCGCGGGTCCTCGGGGAAGCGGGTGAGCTGGAAGTCGCCCGATGACGTGGTGAAACGGTTCATTGTGCGCCCAGGCTAACCGCTCGGCGCCGCCCCTGGCGCAGCGGCACCGGCGGCGGGCGGGCACGGCGGGCGGTGCGCCGGAGAGCGGCTGCTCTCGCGCGCCTCGGTCGAGCTGCTGAGCAGCGACCGGCTGACGCCGGAGCAGAAGGCGGCCTCCGCGTTCCACCCCGGTCTCGCCCTGGTGCCGTCAGCGGTGGAAGACCTGGAGCTCGCGCACCGAGTCGTTGAAGTTCCCGCCCAGCTGGGGAGCCGGCAGGTCCATCGTCTTCTCCACGCTCAGGGTGGACCACAGGTGGACGGCGTTGCAGTCGTGGTACCCCTTCATCGAGGAGACGTTGAGCGCCACGTCGATGTAGTTGACCAGGTGGTAGCCGGTCCCGTCGCAGCCGCCGGCGTCGCCGTAGAAGGAGTAGAGGATGCCGCCGCCGTAGTCGATGTCCTTGTACTCCTCCAGCAGCAGGGTCCGGTCGACCGGCTGGCCCGGCTCGGCGGCGATCCGGCTGAGCGCGTCCGCGGTGGAGCGGTCGGAACAGGCCTGCCCGAGGGTCCGGGTCGGGCTGACCACGGTGGCGCAGTGGCGGACGGCCGGGCCGGTCGCGGCGGCCGGGGCGGGCGCGGCCAGCCCCGCGGCGAGCAGCACCGGCAGGACGGTGGCGGAGAGCCGCAGGGCGCGGAGGAGGGAGGACGATCGTGGCATCGGGCTGACTCCTTGCGAAGGGGTACGAGCGAGCCACATTCGACCGTACGTCGGCGAAGGGCCGCAGCCCGCCACGCCTCACCGGGCATTAGTCGTACCGGAGTTGCCGCAGCGGTTGCGCCTCACCCGGTGTCAGGCGGTGGACTTGACCCATGGACCCACGACGAGAACCCCGCTGCTCCCCCGGCGCCGGACGTCCTCAACCGGCGTCCGGCAGGAGCAGGTTGACGTCGCCGAACTCGTGCCAGAGGTAGCCGGCGGCCAGCGCCTCGCGGTAGCAGTGGGCGAGCAGGGGGCGGCCTGCGACGGCTTCGAGCATCAGCAGGTGCGAGGCGCGCGGTTCGTGCCAGCCGGTCAGCAGGCCGTCCACCGCGCGCACGCCGCGGTCCGGGGTGATCACCAGGTCGGTCCAGCCGTCGGCGGGGCGGGTGCGGCCGTCCGGTGCGGTGGCGGACTCCAGGGCGCGGACGGCGGTGGTGCCGACCGCGACCACCCGGCCGCCGGTGGCCCGGACGTGGGCGACCAGGGCGGCGGTGGCCGCGGGCACCCGGTAGCGCTCCGGGTAGGGCGCCTCGTGCAGCTCGGGCGAGGCGACGCCGGTGTGCAACGTGATCGGCGCGATCAGCACGCCGCGCGCCACCAGCGTGCTGACCAGCTCCGCGGTGAACGGGCGGGCGGCGCTGGGCATCTCGCTGCTGCCGGGCTCGGTGGCGAAGACCGTCTGGTAGTCGCCGAGCGGCCAGTCCCGGTCGACGTAGCCGTAGCGGATCGCCTTGCCGTGGACCGCGAGGTACTCGGGCAGCGGCGCCGGCAGAGTCAGCCGGGCGTACCAGAGCCGCGCGGTGCAGGCGGCGGTGAGCACGGCCCGGCCACCGCCGGGCAGGGTGAGCCGCAGGCCGGGGTGGGCGGGGTTCTCGGCGGGCGGCAGGTACCGCGCCGCACCGGTCCCCGCGCGGGCGGGGCGGCGCAGCTCGACCAGGTGGCCGCCGCGCGGGTCGGGGTGGGCGGAGGAGAGGTGCAGCGCGAGCGGCTCACCGTCCGGGAGCCGGGCGGGCAGAGCGGCCGGCAGGGTGGCCGAGTTGTTGACCACCAGCAGATCGCCGGGCCGCAGCACCTCGGGGAGGTCGGTGAAGCGGTGGTGCTCGGCGGTGGGGAGGGTGCCGGCGCGCCCACCGCGGCCGACCAGCAGGCGGACGCCGTCGCGGCGCAGGCCGCGGGCCTCGGCGGGGGCGGGGGCGGAGAGGTCGGGCGGGACGGTGAAGTCGAGACTTTCGTCGGAGGTGAGGGTGTCGGCGGAGGTGAGGGTGTCGGCGGAGGTGGGGGTGTCGGCGGAGGTGGGGGTGTCGGCGGCCGGGCGTGGTGAAGGCATCGCGTCAGACTCCTGCGGGAGCGGTCACGAGGTCGGCTCGGGCCGCGAGGTCCGCGGCGCGGTAGCGGCCGGAGGCCGGGCGCTCACGCCACAGGGTGCGGAAGGCGGGCACCACGCTGCTCGGCGGCGGCAGTTCGGACAGGTCGGCGCCGGGGAAGGCCTGCTGGTGCAGCCGGGTCCGCAGGTCGCCCGGGTCGACGGCCCAGACCCGCAGCCCGGGCTCCTCCTCGGCGAGCACCGCCGAGGCGTGGTCGAGCGCGGCCTTGGCGGCGCCGTAGCCGCCCCAGCCCGGGTAGGCCTCGACCGCCGCGTCCGAACTGATGTTGAGCACCGCGCCGGTGCGCCCGCGCAGTTGCGGCAGCAGCAGCTGGGTGAGGGCGATCGGCGCCAGGGCGTTGACCTCGAAGGTCTCCAGCAGGTCGGGCAGCGGGACCACGGCGAGCGGCGGGAGCGGCGGGGCCGACTCGTCGGCGGCGCCGTTGAGGGTGGAGGCGTTGTTGATCAGCAGGCTCGCGCCGCCGAGCCGGTCGGCGGCGGCGGCCAGGTCGGCGCGGTGGTCGTCGTCCACCACGGTGCCGGACAGCGCGATCACGGTGGTGCGGGCGGCGAGTTCGGCCTCGGCGGCGGCCAGGTCGGCGGCGGTGCGGGCGGTGATCACCAGGTGCCAGCCGTCGGCGGCCAGGGCGCGGGCGAGTTCCAGGCCGAGCCCGCGGGAGGCACCGGTGACGACGGCGACCGGGGGCTGCGCGGGGGTGCCGTGGCGGGTGGGGCCGGTGGCGTGCGTGGCGTCGGCGGCGTGGGTGGTCTGCGGGAGGGCGGTGTGCTCGGTGGTGTCCATGCCTGAACTGTCCCGCCGCCGACCCCGGGCGCGGATCGGGCCCGGGGCTCGGCGAGGGTCGTTCGATGGCCCTAGGGTCCTGGACCGTCCTAGGACCCCGGATCTTGCTGATCACGGGCCCGGAGATCGTGGGGCTTGGTTCATGGGCCTCAGGTCACGTATCCACGGGCCTTAGGTCACTGGTCCGCAGGAGAGGCGCCTGGCGAGAGGGCCTTGAGGACATGCGCGCGAAACCCCTCGGTACCGCTCCGTTAGCATGATAGAAATCCCGGCACCCCGCCCCCGATCGCCCCAATCGCCCGTCCCTCGCCGGAAGATCATGCCGCCCGGTATGAATCGTGACCCATCTAAAGACAACCTACCAAATCGGCCAAAATTGATATCTATAGCGTCGCGAGTGTTTTCGCGGATCAACTACAGAGCTCTGTCCGCCGCGTGGCGCCAACCACGGGCGATGTTGTGGACCACGGCGGGTGTGGTGACCCTCGCCTTCCTCGTCGCGCTGGAGATCACCGCGCGCCACTACGGGGTCCCGGGGCCGATCACCAACCAGGCGCGCGAGGTCGTCTTCGCCCCCAAGTCGGGGCCGCTGCTGTACACCAGCCTGGGGCTGATGATGGTGGTGCTCACCTGGCGGCAACGGTTCGTCGCACTCGGTGCCGCGGTCGGCATCGACGTCGTCTTCTGCCTGGTGCGGCTGATGGCCGGCGCCAGGATGAACTTCGGCAACGGCGCGCTGTGGGTGCTGCTGGGTTACGCGGTCATCGCCCTCACGCGCCGCACCGGCCGGGAACGGCTCCTGCTGCTCAAGGGCGTCGGGCTGGGCCTGCTGCTGGTGGCCGGCCGGAAGACCGGCGACACCTGGCTGCTCATCACGGCGAAGACCCGCCCGATGGTGCTCGACCAGTACGTGGCCCTCGCCGACCACGCGCTCGGTTGCCCGTCGTGGCTGATGGGCCGGCTCGTCAACGCCACCGGCCCGATCGGCAGCGACATCCTCAACTACGTCTACATCCAATTGCCGGTGGCCGCCGGGCTGGTCGCGCTCTACCAGTTGCGCAACGTCGCCGTCGAGCGCCGCTTCCCGGGCCACCACCTGGTGCGGACCTTCCTGGTGATAGGCCTGCTCGGACCCGGCATCTACATGCTCTTCCCGGTGGTCGGCCCGATCTTCGTCTACGGCGCCGACGGTGGGCAGTGGGCGCTGGCCAACCTGTGGCCGCACACCCCGCCGCCGATCCAGGCCCCGCACCACATGCTGTTCGACGGGCTCACCCCGCGCAACTGCATGCCCAGCCTGCACATCGCCTGGGCGACCACGATCTTCGTCCACTCCCGCAAGGGCCCGCGCGTCCTACGGTACGCGGGCGCGTTCTGGCTGCTCGCCACGCTCGCCGCGACGCTGGGATTCGGCTACCACTACGGCACGGACATCGTGGCCGGCGTGGTGTTCGCCCTCACGGTCGAGGGGGCACTGCGGGCGCTCGCCCGGGGCTGGGACCGGTCGGCGACGCGGCTGGTCGCGTACGGTGCAACGGTCTTCGTCGCGCTGCTGCTGGCGTACCGCTACCTGTCGATGACAATGGCCGAAAATCCGTGGGTGTTCGGACCACTCCTCATTCTGGCCATGACCTCGATGATCTACGGCTACATCCGGACCACCAAGGGCTGGGAGCCGAAGGCGACCGTTCCGGCGCAGCGGTCGGAGCGGCAGCTCGAACTGGTCTGAAGTCGTTCTGGTTCGAATTGTGCTGCATCAGGCTGTGGGCCGAGCGCCTCCCAACTGGCCGCCGGGGCCGGCTCGGTGGCGCTCGGCCCGGTCTCGGCGCGAAAGTCGGGCCGCCGGACGCGCCTCCTCGGGGGAACCGCCCTACGGTGGAGAGGACGGCATGCGTCGACGCCGGGCGCGCTGCGCACCGGCAAGGTGGTGACGAACCCATGTGCCGATGGCTGGCCTACACCGGGACACCCATCCTGCTCGAAGAGCTCCTCTACAAGCCCGCCCACTCGCTGATCGACCAGAGCCAGCACTCCCGCCTGCGGGGCGACGCCGGCACGACCAACGGCGACGGCTTCGGAACCGGCTGGTACACCGAGCCGAGCGACGACCCGCTCGACGCCGACGAGACCCCTGCGCTGTTCCGCGGCGTCGAACCGGCCTGGGGCGACCGGAACCTGCGGGACCTGTCCGCCCACGTCCGCTCCGGCCTCTTCTTCGCCCACATCCGCGCGAGCAGTCCGGGCGCCGCGGTGCAGGAGACCAACTGTCACCCGTTCCGGCACGGCCGGTGGCTGTGGATGCACAACGGCGGGATCAGCCGGTTCCCGGAGCTGCGGCGGGACCTCATGCTCGCGATCGACCCCGCGCTCTTCCCGCTGGTCGAAGGCACCACCGACACCGAGACCATGTTCCACCTCGCCCTCACCTTCGGCCTGGTGCAGGACGTGCCCGGCTCGGTGGAACGCATGGTCGGGCTGGTCGAGGCCACCGCCGAGCAGCACGGGGTGCCCGATCCCGTGCAGATGACGGTGGCCGTCTCGGACGGGGTCCGGATCTGGGCCTTCCGCTACGCCAGCAGGCCGCCCGCGCCTTCGCTCTTCTACAGCACGAGCATGGAGGCGCTGCAGTCCCTGCACCCCGAGAACGCGAACCTGCGCCTGGTCTCCGACCGGACCCGCGTGGTGGTCTCGGAGCCGCTCACCGATCTGCCCGAGGAGTGGCAACCGGTGGACGAGAGCAGCTACAGCATCATCGAGGACGGGAAGGACGAGACCTTCCCGTTCGTGCCCCGGCGCGGGTGAGGCTGTCCACTTTCGATCATTCCGAGTCCCGGCCGCACCTCGTCCGGAGGGCGGTCGCGGGGCATCGTGGAGTCACGGCCGGAGCACAGGCGCCTTGTCGGGGCGCCGGACTGACCGGCCGTCACTCCCGCATTCCCGCATTCCCGTTGATCGCGAGTAAGGACTCCCCCATGCCCACTGTCGTCACCGACCCCGCGAAGCTGCCGGCCCTTTTCCAGGACGCCCTGAATGCCGGCGACATCGAGGGCGTGCTCGCGCTGTTCGCTCCCGGCGCGGGCATGCGCACGGTCACCGGCGAGCACATCACCGGCGCCGAGGCGCTGCGGGCGGAGATCGGCGGAACCGTCGCCGCGCGCGGCCGGCTGACGAACGTCCCGCGGCATGCGCTGGTCGGCGCGGACACCGCCCTGCTGGTCACCGACTGGACCATGGAGATCGACGGCCCCGACGGCGAGCGGATCGCCCCGACCGGCACCACCGCCAACATCGCCCGCCGGGCCGGCGACGGCGGCTGGCGCTTCACGCTGCTCAATCCGCTCGGCACCGCCTGAGCCGGTGCCGGAGCTTTCCGGCGGCTCGGTATGTCCGCTTTTCACTGGTTATGGAATGCCTACGAACGAGTCCGGAGCGGGGCTGGCGACGAGCCTGCGGGCGAGGTTCTGCCAGGCGCCAAGCTGCGGTAAAGAACAGATCAAGAGTCACTTATCATCGGAGGACGATTTTGGATTGGCAAGGAAGCAGGTTGATCTGATGAAGTTGGCCCGTGTGTCGGCGGTCATCGCCTCCGTCGCGATAGCGCCGGCCGTCCTCCTCCCGTCGTACGCGAGCGCCGCGGACGCCGGCAGCGGCAAGGCACCGGGCGCCTCGGTGCCCGACGCGGACCCGGCGCAGGGTGGCCAGGACAAGGCCGCCAAGGACAAGACCGCCGAGGACGACGACAGGGTCGCGGTCATGCGGATCCTGGCCGACAAGAGCACGGGCGTGAGCCTCCGGGAGGCCGCACAGAAGGCCATGGACGGGACGCCGCAGGACGTGCGGCGCTTCCTGGAGGTCGGCCAGTACGACGCCCGGTACATCGACGACCGCGTGCGCGTGGTCCAGATCCTCGCGGTCGGCGGCCCCAGCGTGCAGGAGGCGGCCAAGAAGGCGCTGCTCGGCGGTCGCGAGACCGTCAAGCAGTTCCTGGAGGTCGGCCAGTACGACGCCCGGTACATCGACGACCGCGTGCGCGTGGTTCAGATCCTCGCGGTCGGCGGCCCCGTGGTGAAGGACGCGGCCAAGGAAGCGCTGCGCGGCGGGCCCGAGGCAGTGAAGCGGTTCCTGGAGGTGGGTCAGTTCGAGGCCCGTCGCGAGGACGACCGGGTGCACGTCGCACAGATCATCAGCGTCGGCGGCCCCAGCGTGCAGAAGGCGGGGCGGGCGGCGCTCGACGGCGGGCCCGAGGCAGTGAAGCAGTTCCTCGAGGTCGGCCAGTTCAAGGCCCGCCTGATCGACGACCAGGTCCGCGTGAGCCAGATCTACAGCGCCGGCGGGCCCAACGTGAAGGCGGCTGCCAGGGCCGCGATCGACGGCAGCGCCGAGGACATCAAGCAGTTCCTGGAGGTGGGTCAGTTCGAGGCCCGCGCGAAGGACGTGGCCGAGCAGGATGCCGCGGCCAAGGACGCTGCTGCCAAGGACGCGGCGGCGAAGGAGGCCGCAGCGAAGGACGCGGCCGCCAAGGACGCTGCTGCCAAGGACGCGGCCAAGAACACGCCGTCCCCGAGCACGGGCGGCGGCCCGGTCGTTCGGCCGACGCCGGCCGACCCGAGCACGATGCCGCCTGCCGGGAACACCGGCGTCAAGCCGGTGGCGGCGACGAGCCCGCAGGCCGTCCAGTCGGTGGGCGCCACGCCGACGGCCGCCGCCGGCACGTCCGGGAACGGCTACGACGCCCCGGTCACGGTCGCCGGTCACGCGCGGCTCGCCTACACCGGTGGCGGCGCCGAACTCCCCTGGCTGGTCGGCGGTGCCGTCGTCACCCTGGGCGCCGGTGCGGCCCTGACCCGCGCCGGACGCCGCCGCTCCTCCTCCGCCGAGAGCTGAGCGCGGTCAGGTCGAGCAGCCTGCGCCGCCACCGCGTCCGCGCGGGGCGGCGCAGGCCCGCCCCTTCGCCCGCCGCCGCTCGCGCCCGGCTTCTGGGGCCCAGCTGCGGCGCCGACTTGAATCTCCAGTGAGTGGAGGCCGCAGCGTGGGGGCCATGGACGCGACGACCTCTACTCGATCGGGGAGCTGTCCCGGCGGACCGGCCTGTCCGTGCGGACCATCCGGTTCTCTCCGATTCGGGGGTGGTCGCGCCGACCACCCGAAGTCCCGCCGGGCACCGGCGCTACGACCTCGACGCACTGCTTCGCCTGGAACTCCTGCCACTGCCCATCTCCCCGACGACCCGTCCAGCGAGCAGGTCGCCGCCTGGGTGGAGCTCGCCGAACTGGTCGGCGACGACGGGTTCCGGGGCCGGATGCGCCGAGCGGCCCTGCGCCAGGCTGCCGGTCAGCCGCCCGCCATCGAGAGCGAGGTCGGCGAGGAGCTGACTGCCTTCGCCCGTCAGCAGGTGGCCGACGCCGTGGAGTCCGGCATCGACCCGCTCAGCGACCGGGCCGCACCCGTCGTCGACGACCTTGTCCGGGGCTTCGGCACGGTGCTCGCCCGGATGCCCGACAAGGAGTTCCGGGACCGGCTGGCCACGCGGTTCGAGGAGGCGCACGATCCCGCGGTGGACCGGTACTGGCGGCTGGTCTGGATCGTCAACAGCTGGCAGGCGGTGCCGGGCCTGATCCCGGTGTACTCCTGGCTCGTCCAGGCCCTGCGGGTATGACGGGGACGGTTCCTGCGGTTCCGTCGCCTACGACGACACCGTCGTGCGCACCGCTGACGGCTGGAGGATGAGCCGTCGCAAGGTGTCGCCACGCCGAACTCCCTCGGGCGGGATGGCGAAGCCCGGCGAGTGATCCGCCGTCCGCGGTTTGTTGATCAACACGTCCCGGCATCACTAAGATCACCGACGCCCTCGCCTGATGTCGCGTCAGGCCCTCTTCATCGCAAGGACCCGCCATGCGCGCACGCAGGTTCATATCCGGTCTCTCCGTCCTCGGCCTCACGATGCTGGGCGGTGTCATCGCGGCCCCGAGCGCCTCCGCCGACAGCTACGGCTGCGCGGGCAACCTCGTCTGGTCCCACGAGGTGACCGACATGAGCGGCCACGCGGCGGGCTGGGTCTACGACTACTGGGACGGCAGCAACAACTGCTCGGTCTTCGTGAAGTCGGAGTACGCGGGGGTCAAGACGCTCACCGAGATCTCGATCACCACGCAGGGCGGAGTCCACGGCGGGTTCGACGAGGGGAACTACACCACCTACGCCGGCCCGGTGCGCATCAACGGGACCGGCACCTGCGTCGACGAGCTGGTCATCGAGTTCGACCAGAACAACAATCAGATCGTCAACTGGTGGTCCGGCTACCACTCCGGGCCGACCTGCTAGGGGTCTGCTGCGAAGGAGCTGGTCGGCCGTCTCCGGGCTGGTGCCCCCGATTCGGTTGCTCGGGAGGCTGGACAGGATCTCTGCGACTGTCAGCCGGAGCGCGCCACGCCGCCCTGACCGCCCGAGCGGCCGTGATCACCCTGGCGGTGCGCTCGGTGAGTTCTGCCGCCAGATCCAGCAGTAGCCGGGCGATGACCGCCACCGCCTGGCCTGCGTGGAGGGGGCAGTGCCGGAGCTGGACACCGTCCAAGCCGACTCGTCTCTCGGCTCCCACCTCTTCGACTCCCCGGCCCACCTGGCAAGCTGTCGAGCGATCCTGGAGCGAATCGAGTCGGTTGCTCTGCCGGAGCACGACTCACAAGGCTTCATTCACTCCATCATGAAAGACAGTTGAGGATGGGCATGAGCCAATTCGCAGGGCAGCGGTCCAGCTACGCCGCCGACCGCACCTCCTGACATGGAGCCCCTCTACCTCCAGCAGTCGCCCGGGCCCCGGCACGGTGCCGCGCTGAGCGCCGTCCTCCTGCTCGGCATCGCTCCTGCCGCGGTCCTGGTGGCGGGCCCCGACAGCGTGCTCGTCGCGGTGATCGGCGGCGTCTGCACGCTCGCCGCCGGGGTCACCCTGGCGCTGCGCATGGAACAGGCGCACCTGTTCGCGGACGAGGAGGCCATCCTGCTCCGCAACACCCTCCGCACCCGGCGAATAGCACTCGCCGACGTGGTGGGCGTCGAGCTCGGCACGCTCTACTGGTGCGGCCCACGGGGCAGGCTGCGCGCCTCCCGGGTGACCGCGCTGAACCACCCCATCCGGCGGTTCCCCACCATGGGCCTGGAGTACCGGCTCACCAACCACCAGCAGGACCAGGCCCGCACGTGGTTCGAGCAGGCCGTCGGCGCCCGGATCAAGCGGCGGGCCCGCCAGGTCACCACCTTGGACGACGCCGCGCTCGCCCGCGAGACCCGGGTGGCCGCCGCGGGCGAGCGCTGGGAGGCCCGGCACCACGCCCGGCGCCAGGCGCGACCCAAGGCCCGGCGCCCCCAGTGGGCCGTGCTGCGCGCCGCCGCGGAACGGGAGGTGGCCGCACGAGGCTGACACTGCCGACCACTGGGTCTGGCGCACAACCGATCACTCACGCCACAGTTGCGTCATGCAGACCGCACTGTCCGTCATGGACTTCCTCGACCGGGCCGCGCTGGTGTACGGCGACCGGGTCGGCATCGTCGACGAGCCCGACCAGCCCGCCGCGTCCTGGGGCGAGGTGACCTACCGCCGGATGGCCGAGCTGGCCCGGGCGCAGGCGGCCGGCCTGGACCGGCTGGGGATCGGGCCGGGCGAGCGGGTGGCGATCGTCTCGCAGAACTCGGCCCGGCTGCTCACCTCCTTCTTCGGGGTGAGCGGCTACGGCCGGATCCTGGTGCCGGTCAACTTCCGGCTGAAGGCGGAGGAGGTCGACTACATCGTCCAGCAGAGCGGTGCGAGCCTGCTGCTGGTGGACCCGGAGCTGGAGGGGGCGCTGGCCGGGGTGAAGTGTGCCCACCGCCGGGTGATCGGTGCCGCCACCGATGCCGAGCTGTACGCCTTCGACCAGGAGCCGGTGCGCCACGCCGTCGACGAGAACGACACCGCGACGATCAACTTCACCAGCGGAACCACCGCACGGCCCAAGGGCGTGCGGCTCACCCACCGGAACAACTGGCTGAACGCCACGCTGATGGCCCTGCACTTCGGCGTGTCAGATCGTGACGTGTACCTCCATACCCTGCCCATGTTCCACGCGAACGGCTGGGGCATGCCCTACGGCGTCACCGGCCTCGGCGGCCGGCACATCGTGCTGCGCAAGGTGGACGGCGCCGAGATCCTGCGCCGGGTGGCACGGCACGGCGTGACCCTCCTGAGTGGGGCGCCCGCCGTGGTGGCCGCGGTGCTGGATGCCGCGGCAGCGTGGGACGGGCCGGTGCCGGGCCGGGACCGGGTGCGGATGGTCGTGGCCGGTGCTCCCCCGCCGACCTCGGTGGTGCAGCGCGTGGAGAGCGAGCTGGGCTGGGAGTTCATGCAGATCTACGGCCTGACCGAGACCTCCCCGCTCATCACGGTGAACCGCTCGCGCGCCGAGTGGGACGAGCTGCCGCCCGGCGAACGGGCCGAGAAGCTGGTCCGGGCCGGTGCGCCGGCGCTCGGCACCCGGGTGCGGGTGGACGAGGAGGGCGAGGTGCTGGTGCGTTCCAGCCCCGTGCTCGACTCCTACTGGGAGCGCCCGGACGAGACCGCCGCCGCGCTGCGGGACGACTGGTTCCACACCGGCGACGGCGGCACCCTGCGGGACGGCTACCTGACCATCTCCGACCGGAAGAAGGACGTGATCATCACCGGTGGCGAGAACGTCAGCTCGATCGAGGTGGAGGACGTGCTCTACGACCACCCCGCGGTGGCCGAGGTGGCGGTGATCGGGATACCGGACGAGAAGTGGGGCGAGACGATCCTGGCGCTGGTCGTCCTGAAGCCGGGCCGGACCGCCGACCAGGCCACCCTGATCGCGCACTGCAAGGCCCGGGCGGCCGGCTACAAGGCGCCGACCCGGGTGGAGTTCCGCGACACCCTGCCGCGGACCAGCACCGGAAAGCTGCAGAAGTTCGTGCTGCGCGAGCCGTACTGGGCCGGGCGCGAGCATGCGGTCAACTGACACCCCGGTACGGATCGAGAGAGAGGGAGAGAGCAGATGACGGACGTCGCCGCACTGTTGGCGGACCTACGGGACGAGGGCGCGGAGCTGGACGCGCTCGTCGCCCGGCTGCCCGCCGACCGGTGGTCCACCCCGACGCCCGCGCCGGGCTGGACGGTGGCCCATCAGATCGCCCACCTGGCCTGGACCGACGACTGGAGCCTGCGCTCGGTGCGCGACCCGGCCACCTTCCACCCGGCGGCCACCGAACTCCTCTCCGGGGCCTCGGAGTTCGAGGGCATCGTCGACGACGCCGCGGCCGCCGGTGCCGCGCTGCCGCCGGCCGAGCTGCTGGACCGCTGGCGGCAGGGTCGCGGCGAGGTGCTGGCGGCGCTGGCCGGGGTGCCCCCGGAGACCCGCCTGCCCTGGTTCGGCCCGCCGATGAAGGCCCCCTCGATGGCCACCGCGCGGATCATGGAGACCTGGGCGCACGGTGACGACGTGGCCCAGGCGCTGGGTGCCGAGCGCAAGCCCACCGCCCGGCTGCGGCACATCGCGCACCTGGGCGTCCGCACGCTGGGCTTCGCCTTCTCCGCGCACGGGCTGGCGGTGCCGACCGAGCCGGTGCGGGTGGAGCTGACCGGACCGGGCGGCGAGGAGTGGTCCTGGGGCCCGGCCGAGGCGGCGGACCGGATCGCCGGCCCGGCGCTGGACTTCTGCCTGCTGGTGACCCAGCGGCGCCACCCGGACGATCTGGCGCTGCGGGTCTCCGGACCGGTGGCGACCGCGTGGGTCCCGATCGCGCAGGTCTTCGCCGGACCGCCCGGCGCGGGCCGGGAGTCGCACAAACGGAGCTGACACTCCGTCATATCGACGTCAGGGCAAACACCTTGTGGAGAAGCCGTGCCATGGCCGCCGACCGGCGCGCCGGTCGGCCTCCACAAGATCCACACGAGGAGGAGGAAGCCTAGCGTGTCCCGGGAGGAATCTGTGCGGGATTCGGTCACAACCGACCGCCGAGCTGCCCCTTCCGCTATCCATAAGGGCGGAAAGGACGCCATCTGTGATCTTCAGCCGGATACGCACCCGTAAGCCCGACACCGACCCGGTGGCCGCTTTCGCGCCGGGCTGCCCCATGGGCCAGGGCGGACCGGCCGCCGGGCAGGCCGTCCCCGGCCGGACCGTCCCGGGACAGACCGTCCCCGGGCAGACCGTCCCCGGGCAGGCCCGGCGGATGCCGCCGAGCCTGTTCACCCCCGCCTTCACCGACCCCGACCAGGCCGCCGCGTTCGTGCGCCAGTTCCACGCCGAGCAGCCGGGCGCGGGCAGCCCGGTGCAGCGGGAGCGCGAGGTGCTGGACGAGATCGCCCGCACCGGCACCTACCGGCACACCCCCGAGGAGCTGGCCTTCGGCGCCAAGGTGGCCTGGCGCAACTCCGCGCGCTGCATCGGCCGGCTCTACTGGCGCAGCCTGGTGGTGCGCGACCTGCGCGAGGTCTCCTCGGCCGACGAGCTGGCCCAGGAGTGCTTCGAGCACCTGCGGGTGGCCACCAACGGCGGCCGGGTCCGCCCGGTGATCAGCGTCTTCGCGCCGGACCGCCCCGGGCGTCCGGCGGCCCGGATCGTCAACTCCCAGCTGGTGCGCTACGCCGGCTACCCGGACGGTGACGGCGGCTGGACCGGGGACCCGGCGGGCGGACAGCTCGCGGCCAGGGCCGCCGACCTGGGCTGGAAGCCGGGCGAGGGCCGGTTCGACATCCTGCCGCTGCTGGTGCAGGAGCGGGCCGGCGAACGGCCGCAGTGGTACGAACTGCCGGACGACAGCACCCTGGAGGTGCCGCTGAGCCACCCCGACCACCCGTGGTTCGCCGAGCTCGGCCTGCGCTGGTACGCCGTCCCCGCCATCAGTGACCAGACCCTGGAGATCGGCGGCATCCGCTACCCCGCCGCGCCCTTCAACGGCTGGTACATGGGTACCGAGATAGGCGCCCGCAACCTCGCCGACGCCGATCGCTACGACATGCTCGCCGAGATCGCCGAGCGGCTGCGCCTGGACACCTCCAGCGCCCGCACGCTCTGGAAGGACCGGGCGCTGATCGAGCTCAACCGGGCGGTGCTGCACTCCTACCAGGAGGCGGGGGTGACGATGACGGACCACCACACCGAGTCGGAGCGGTTCCTGACGCACATCGCGCAGGAGAAGCGGCTGGGGCGCGAGACGCCGACGGACTGGAGCTGGATCGTGCCGCCGGTGTCGGGCGGGCTGACTCCGGTCTACCACCGCTACTACGACGCGGTGGACCCGGCCACCCGGCCCGCGTTCGTGGCCCGCGAGCCCTGGTGAGCCGGGCCTGATCCCTGGTGAGCCGGGCCTGATCCCGGTGGGCCGGGCCTGATCCCGGTGGGCCGGGCCTGATCCCCGGTGAGCCGACCGGTGAGTGCCGGTCGGCTCACCGCTCCAGCTCGTCGAACCGCAGCGCCAGCCCGTCCAGCAGCGCCGCGAGCCCCGTCTCGAAGGCCCCTTCGTCCACCGCGCGCCGGTGCTCGGCCAGCCGGTGCGCCTCGCCCAGGTGCGGGTAGTCGTCCGCGTAGAGCCGCTCGTCCTCGGGGAACCCGGCCGCGAAGGAGCCGAGTGCCGAGCCGGTGATGAAGTAGCGCATCAGCGCGCCGATCCGGGTGGCCTGGCCGCGCGGCCAGCCCGCCTCCACCAGGCAGCCGAAGACCGCGTCGGCCAGCCGCAGCGCGTTCGGCCGCCGCCCCGGCCCCTGGGCGAGCACCGGGACCACGTGCGGGTGGGCGGCGAGCGCGGCCCGGTAGGAGCGGGCCCAGTCGCGCAGCGCGGTGCGCCAGTCGGCGCCGGTGGCGAACATGCCCAGGTCCACCTCGCCCATCACGCTGTCCACCACAGCGTCGAGCAGCTCGTCCTTGGTGGCGAAGTGGTTGTAGAGCGAGGGACCGCTGACCGACAGCTCGGTGGCCAGCCGGCGGGTGGAGAGCGCCTCCAGGCCGTCGGCGTCCACCACGGCGAGCGCGGCCGCCACGATCCGCCCGCGACTGAGCAGCGGGGTGCGGGGCCGGGCCATGGGCGGATGTCCTCCGAACGGGGCAGGGCGGGCGGCGGGTCGGGCCATTCTCGCAGGGCACCCTTCCCAGACCGGGGCCGGGCGGGCTAGAGTTCGAAAAAACTTGCAGCGCTAGTTTACGAGGACGGGCCACAGTGAACCTGGAACTCTCCGAGGAACAGGCCGCGGTCCGCGCGCTCGCCGCCGAGTTCACCGAGCGCGAGATCGCCCCGTACTGCGCGGACTGGGACCGCGCCGAGTCGGTCGACCGCGCGATCGTCGGCAAGCTGGGCAAGCTCGGCTTCCTCGGCCTGACCATCCCCGAGAGCCACGGCGGCAGCGGCGGCGACCACCTGGCGTACTGCCTGGTGCTGGAGGAGCTGGGGCGCGGCGACTCCGCGGTGCGCGGGACCGTCTCGGTCTCGCTCGGCCTGGTCGCCAAGTCGATCAACAGCTACGGCTCCGAGGAGCAGAAGCGCCACTGGCTGCCGCGGCTCTGCTCCGGCGAGGCGCTGGGCTGCTTCGCACTCACCGAGCCCGGCACCGGCTCGGACGCCGCCAACCTCACCACCAAGGCGGTGCGCGAGGGCGGTGACTGGCTGATCAGCGGCGCCAAGATGTTCATCACCAACGGCAGCTGGGCCGAGGTCGCGCTCGTCTTCGCCCGCACCGGCGGACCGGGCCACCAGGGCATCAGCGCCTTCCTGGTCCCCACCGACACCCCCGGTCTCACCCGCCGGGAGATCCACGGCAAGCTCGGCCTGCGCGGCCAGGCCACCGCCGAGCTCTCCTTCGACGGGGTCCGGGTGCCCGACAGCGCCCGGCTCGGCCCCGAGGGCAAGGGCTTCACGGTCGCGATGGCCGCGCTCGCCAAGGGCCGGATGTCGGTGGCGGCCGGCTGCGTCGGCATCATCCAGGCCGCCCTGGACGCCGCCGTGCGCTACGCGACGGAGCGCGAGCAGTTCGGCAAGCCGATCGCCTCCTACCAGCTGGTCCAGGAGCTGATCTCGGACATCTCGGTCGACCTGGACGCCGCCCGCCTCCTCACCTGGCGGGTCGCCGACCACATCGAACGCGGGCTGCCGTTCGCCACCGAGTCCTCGGTCGCCAAGCTCTTCGCCAGTGAGGCCGCGGTGCGCGCCGCCAACAACGCGCTGCAGGTCTTCGGCGGTTACGGCTTCATCGACGAGTACCCGGTCGGCAAGCTGGTGCGCGACGCGCGCGTGATGACCCTCTACGAGGGCACCAGCCAGATCCACAAGCTGCTCATCGGCCGGTCGCTGACCGGCGTCAACGCGTTCTGATCAGGAGAGGAGCCCACCGAGGTGCGTCCCGTCTACTTCGCCGCCGCCCGCCGCAGCCCGATCGGCCGGCTGCGCGGCGCCCTGTCCACCGTCCGTCCGGACGACCTGTCGGCCGCCGTGCTGCGCGGCCTGCTGGCCGACGTCCCCGCGCTCGACCCGGCCCGGATCGACGACGTCTACTGGGGCGCCGCCAACCAGGCCGGCGAGGACAACCGCAACGCGGCCCGGATGGCCGTGCTGCTCGCCGGGCTGCCCGACAGCGTGCCCGGCGCCACCGTCAACCGACTGTGCGCCTCCGGCCTGGAGGCGGTCACCATGGCGGCCCGCACGATCGCCGCGGGCGAGGCGGACGTCGTGGTGGCCGGCGGCTGCGAGTCGATGAGCCGGGCGCCGTTCGTGCTGCCCCGCCCCGACGAGGCGCTGCCGCACAGCATGCAGACCTTCGACACCCGGCTCGGCTGGCGACTGACCAACCCGCTGATGCACGAACTGCACGGGGTGCTCGGCATGGGCGAGACGGCCGAGGAGGTGGCAAGCCGGTACGGCATCGGGCGCGAGCGGCAGGACGCCTTCGCGCTGCGCAGCCACCAGCGCGCCGCGGCCGCCCGCAAGGACGGCCACTTCGACGCCGAGCTGCTGCCGGTGCTGCGCCCGGACGGGGTGACGGTCACCCAGGACGAGGGCATCCGGGAGGACACCAGCCTGGAGCGGCTGGCCAAGCTCAAGCCCGCCTTCCGCCCCGGCGGCACGGTGACCGCCGGCAACGCCTCCCCGATGAACGACGGTGCGGCGGCGCTGCTGCTGGTGAGCGAGCAGGCGCTGGGCGAGCTCGACCTGGAGCCGCTGGGCCGCTACGCCGCCGGGGCCTCGGCCGGGGTGGGCCCGGACGTGATGGGCATCGGCCCGGTGCCGGCCACCCGCAAGGCGCTCGACCGGCTCGGCTGGCGCGTCGGGGACCTGGAGGAGGCCGAGCTGAACGAGGCCTTCGCCGCCCAGGCGCTGGCCTGCGTCGACCAGTTGGGACTGGACCCGGAGCTGGTCAACCCCACCGGCGGCGCGATCGCGCTCGGCCACCCGCTGGGCGGCTCGGGCGCCCGGATCCTGACCACCCTGCTGCACCGGATGCGCCGCACCGGCGCCCGGCGGGGCCTGGCCACCATGTGCGTCGGCGTGGGCCAGGGCACCGCCGTCCTGATCGAGAAGAACTGAAGGAGCCTGCACAGATGTCACGTT
The DNA here is from genome assembly GCF_036226465.1 of Kitasatospora sp. NBC_01250. Lineage (NCBI taxonomy): Bacteria > Bacillati > Actinomycetota > Actinomycetes > Kitasatosporales > Streptomycetaceae > Kitasatospora > Kitasatospora sp. NBC_01250. Next base: position 2,064,602 of record NZ_CP108476.1, read on the forward strand.
TCACCGGCAAGGTCGCCGTGGTCACCGGCGCCGCCCAGGGGATCGGCGCCGCCACCGCCCAGTTGCTGGCCGAGGAGGGCGCCACGGTCGCGGTGGTCGACCTGACCGCCGAGCGCGCCCGGCAGACCGCGGACGCGATCACCGCCAAGGGCGGCACGGCGCACGCGTACGGCTGCGACGTCAGCGACTACGACGCGGTGGAGCACACCTTCGCCCGCGTCGTCGAGGAGCTGGGCGGCCTGCACATCCTGGTCAACAACGCCGGGATCACCCGGGACAACCTCTTCTTCAAGATGCCCAAGGCCGACTGGGACGCGGTGCTGACGGTCAACCTGACCAGCGCCTACAACTGCAGCCACGTCGCGCAGAAGTACCTGGTGGCGCAGAAGTACGGCAAGATCGTCTCGCTCAGCTCCCGCTCCGCGCTCGGCAACCGGGGCCAGGCCAACTACGCCGCCGCCAAGGCGGGCATCCAGGGCCTGACCGCCACGCTGGCCATCGAGCTGGGCCCGTTCAACATCAACGTCAACGCGGTCGCCCCCGGCTACGTCGTGACCGCGATGACGGAGGCGACCGCCGAGCGGGTCGGCGCCAGCCCCGAGGAGCACCAGGCCGAGGTGTCGGCGCGCACCCCGCTGCGCCGGCCGGGGCGGCCGGAGGAGATCGCCGCGGTGGTCGCGTTCCTGGCCAGCGAGGAGGCCTCCTACGTCAGCGGGCAGACGCTGTACGTCAACGGCGGGGCGCGGTAGGGCGGTCGGGGCACGGTAGGGCTGATCGGAGCCGGGTCCGGCCGCGGGAATGATCACGCGGCCGGACCGCTTGTCACCACCGCGGCCCACCGCGGGCCGGACGAGGGGAGCGCGACATGTCGAGCGGTGCGCGCGCTCTGGAGCTGAGCCGCCGGTCCACCGTCATCGTCTTCTCTTGACCGGCACTTGACGAACCGTCCGAGCGCGGGCCACCGCCCTGGCCTGCGCCGATCGGGCTAATCCCGCGGTTATTCGCGGAACTGTTCGGCATGTTCACGATGAATGTCAAGAGTCCAAAATGACTATAGATTCATCAGCTCTCCACACGATGGGATGTCCGGGCCGAGCCCGCGTCTCGGCAACTCCCCTCCCCATCCCAAGGAGTCCCATGGGCACCTCCCCCGCCACCGCGGGCCCCCGACGCTCCACGACCACCCGCGCCCTCGCGCTGCTCGCCGTCGGGGCCACCGCCCTGACGACCGGCATGGTCACCGTGCAGAGCGGCACGGCCCTCGCAGCCGACGCCCCCGCCAAGGTCGCGTTCAAGCTGCACCCCGCGTCCGAGGGCCACCAGGACTCGAAGGCCCGCACCGCGCCGCTGAGCACCAGTGACTGCGTCACGCAGATCGGCATCCACTGCTACTCGCCGCTGCAGTACCGCGCCGCGTACGACCTCAACCCGCTGTACGCCGACGGCACCACCGGCAAGGGCCGCACGATCGTCATCGTGGACTCCTTCGGCTCGCCGACCATCCAGCACGACCTGGAGACCTTCGACAAGCAGTGGGGCATCCCCGACACCAACGTCGAGGTCGTCAAGTGGGGCAACGTGCCGCCCTTCGACGCGAACAACCCGGACCACACCAGCTGGGCCGGCGAGACCACGCTGGACGTCGAGTACGCCCACGCGATCGCCCCCGGGGCGCACATCGTGCTGGTCGAGACCGGTGTCTCGGAGACCGAGGGCGTCACCGGTCTGCCCGAGATGATGTCCGCCGAGCAGTCGCTGATCAAGCAGGGCAAGGGCGACGTCATCACACAGAGCTTCGGCGCGACCGAGGACACCTTCCCCGGCTTCGACAAGGGTGACTACAAGTCGCTCACCGACCTGCGCTACGCCTTCAAGGAGGCGGCCGCGCACAACGTCACCGTGCTCGCCTCCTCCGGCGACAACGGGGTCACCGACGACGACCTGAACAACAACCTCTACACCCACAAGGTCAACTCCTGGCCGTCCTCGGACCCGCTGGTGACCTCGGTCGGCGGCACCGAGCTGACCCTGGACAACAACGGCAACCGCACCGCGCCGGACAAGGTCTGGCACGACGCGTACGGTGCGGGCGGCGGCGGCACCTCCGCCGTCTTCGACCGCCCGTGGTACCAGGCGGGCGTGGCCAACGTGGTCGGCGACCACCGCGGCACCCCCGACATCAGCATGAGCGCCGCCGTCGACGGCTCGGCCTGGACCTACGAGTCCTACGACCCGAAGGCGGTCGGCTGGCACCTCACCGGTGGCACCAGCGAGGCCTCGCCGATCTTCTCCGGCATCGTCGCGCTCGCCGACCAGCGCGCCGGCTACCGCCTGGGCCAGATCAACTGGCGCCTGTACGGCATGTCGCTGCTGCCCTCGCAGTGGAGCGGCCTCCAGGACGTCACCACCGGTGACAACGGCTGGAACAACGTGACGGGCTACCAGGCCACCCAGGGCTACGACCTGGCCTCCGGCCTCGGCACGATCGACGCCAACCGCTTCGTGCGCACGCTCGCGGGGCACTGAGCACCGGGCTGACGCCGATCCGCGGCACGCCGCAACGCACCCGGGTGGGGCACTCGTTCGTGAGTGCCCCACCCGGGTGCTTGTGGTCGTGCGTGCGTCAGCTCGGACCCGTCATCGCCCGGGCCGCTGCTTCGAGCTTCGCCAGGTAGCGCTCCGAGGAGCGCAGCTTGCGGCCGTCCTCGCCGGGCAGCTGGGCCCGCAACTCCAGCATGAGCGGGCCGAGTTGCACCGCCCGCCGCGGGTCCTGGACGGCCCGCCAGCAGGCCTCGGCGTTGGTCGCCACGCGCTGGGCCTCCGGATCCTGCGGCCCCTCGGCGGCCAGCAGCACCAGCGCCACCTGCCGGTAGAGCTCCGAGGCCGTCGCCGGGTCGCCCGACAGCCTGGCGACGTGCGCCCTGACCTGACGCACCATCAGCACCGGTGCGGAGATCGCGCCGTGGGCGGTGACCGCCTGCCCCTCCAGGGTCAGGGCGAGGTCGGCGGCCCGCTCGTGCTCGCCGGCGTCGGCGGTGCGGACGATCAGGCCGATCGCCTCGCGGTAGTCGTCCGGCGGCGGCACGGGTTCCGGCGCGGTGGCGGGGGCGGGTTCCGGCGCGGCGGCGGGGGCGGCGGCCGCAGGTTCGGGTACGGCCTCGGTGGGGGCCGGGGCGACGGGGGTCGCCTCGACGGGGGCGGCTGCGGGCGCGGGTACGGGTGCGGCTGCGTCCGGCTGTGCGTCGGGGGCGCCGGCCGCCGACGGGCGCGGCAGTGGCTCGGTCACGGCCTCGGCCGGGTCGGGCGCCACCGGCGCCTGCGCGGGCTCGGCCACCGCCGCCTCGGGGGCCGTCCACGCATCGGCCTTGAGCAGCGTGACCAGGTGGATCGGCCGCACCGTCGGCGGCACGCCCGGCTTGGCCAGCGAGACCGGTCCGCGGTTCGCGGCGGGACGCGGCAGCGGCACCGTCGCGGCGACGGCGGCGACGGCAGGTCCGCCGACCGCCGGGGCGGCCTGCGGCTGGGCCTCGCCGGCGAGTTGACGCGCGGTGTTCCGGAAGACCGGGCGCTCCTGGCCGTACGAGGCGAAGATCAGCACGTCCGGGCGGAGCACCGAGTGCACCTGGGCCCGCAGTTGCTCCGGCGTGAGCAGCGGTCCGGCTCCCGGGCGGCCACCGTGCAGCGCCTCGATCAGCGCGCGGGTGAAGGTGCCGATCTGCTCCGGGTCCGGCCCGACCACCGCCCACAGCGGCAGCCCCTCGGTGACCGGTCCCGTGCTGCCGCCCTGGAGCAGCGGCCAGGCGCTCTGCTCGGCGCTCAGGTCCGCGAGCACCAGCGTGTCCCACTCGGCGGGCCGGGCCCGCAGCTCACTGGCGATCGCCGACCAGGCCAGCCCGTCCTGGCGGATCGTGCCGGTCTTCGAGTCACGCAGCGTCAGGTACAGCCCGGCGCCGCGCTTGTCCGCCACCAGGTGGCCGCCGAGGTGGACCAGCAGCGGTCCCGGGTGCCGGGAGGCGGCGCGCAGGTGGGCGAGGACGGTCTGCGGGTCGCTGGCGGCGGGCAGGTGGACGGCGTCGACCGACTCGGCCGCGAGCAGGGTCTGCGGGGCGACGGCCGCGAGCATCGCGGAGAGCACCTGCGACGCTCCCGCGCCACCGCGCCCCCAGCCGCGCCGGCCCGCGCTGCCGTAACCGCCCTCGACCGCGAGGATGCGGCCCCGCAGGCCGCCGCCGACCCAGGAGCCCGGACCCGCGCCGGGGGCTGCGGCGCCCTGCGGCGGCAGCGTGAAGGTACCGGTCCAGCCGGAGGAGGCCGGCGGCTCGTCAGCGAGGTCCGGCGCGGCGGCGGGGGCGGGCGCGGACTCGGCGGGCGCCTGGGCGTCACCGCTCTGGGCGGCGGGCGGCACCACCGCGCGCAGCACCGCCGTGGCCGGGCTCGGCACCACCGCGCGCAGCACGGCCGTGCCTTCCGACCCGCCCCGGCGGTACGAGGACGCCGCGGCGTCCTCGATCGGCGGCAGGACGGCGGTCGGGGCCAGGTCGACCGGCGCGGGGGCGACGCCGGACCAGATGTCGGCGTGGGCGCTGGCCGGGGCACCGGGCGGGGTCCGGTACGGCGAGGGGACCGCGTCCTCGATCACCGGCGCGGGGATCGGCGCGGTGCGCTCCGGGTCGTACCCGCCGGCGGGCCGCTGGCCGACGGCGCCGGGCCACCCGCCCGCCGGCCGGTCGGGCGGCGGCACCGCAGCTCCGGGGATCGATGCACTGTCCGCCACCGCCGGTCACCACCCGCCCGCCACCCTGGGCGATCTCGGTCCACGGGTCGCGGCTGGCACACCGCTCCCCCTTTCGCGCCACCATACGGGGTCTGCGACCTCGCATTCCAGGCCGGGTGCGTCGCCGGACAGGCCCTGGCACCGGAGGCACCGGGTGCCGCGCCCGGGTGCCGGGCCGACCCGGTGGTACCTACCGGTCGGTACGCGGGCGCGGGCGCGGGGACGGGGGCACGGAACGGCCGCTTCCGGTGGCCTGGTTGACTGTGCGGTGCCAAGCCGCCAGCCAGTCCGCCGGCCGCGCCGCCAGCCATGCCGCCAGCCGAGGAGCGAGCCATGCACACCCTGCAACCCCTGCTCGCCAGCTTCGTGCCGATCTGGACGCTGACCGCCGTCGGCTACCTGGTCAGCCGCACCGGTCTGCTCGGCGAACAGGCCGAGGCGGTGCTCGGCCGGTTCGTCTTCCATGTCGCGATGCCCGCCGCCCTGTTCACCATGCTCGCCAAGGCGCCGCTGCGCACCTTCGCCAACGCCTCGATGCTCGCCTTCGCGGCCGGCACGCTGGTCGCCTCGCTGCTCGGCTGGGCCGGCGCGCGCTTCCTGTTCGGCCGCCGTCCCGCCGAGCAGGCGATCAGCGGCATGGCGGCCGGCTACGTCAACTCGGCCAACCTGGGCATCCCGGTGGCGGTCCAGGTGCTCGGTGACGCATCGTTCGTCGGCCCGGTGCTGCTCTTCCAGGTCCTGCTGGTGACGCCGATCATCCTGGGCGCGCTGGACGCCGGGACCAGCACCGAGGGCACCCGGGCCGAACGGCTGGGCCGGCTGCTGCGGCTGCCGCTGCGCAACCCGATCATCCTGGCCTCCGCGCTCGGGGTGCTCAGCTCCGCCACCGGCCTGCACCTGCCCGGCGCGCTGGGCCACTCCTGCGACCTGCTCGGCGGCGCGGCGGTACCGACCGCGCTGGTCACGCTCGGCATGTCGCTGCACGCCCGCCCGGCCTCGGCGGACGGCTCGCTGCGCGCCGAGGTGGGCCTCTCGGTGGTCACCAAGAACCTGGTGCAGCCGCTGGTCGCGTTCGCCGTCGGCAGCCTGCTGCTGCACCTGACCCCGCACCAACTGCTCGCCGTGGTGATCTGCTCGGCGCTGCCGACCGCGCAGAACGTCTTCATCTACGCCCGCGAGTACGGCCTGAACACCGCGCTGCCGCGCAACTCGGTGCTCTGGTCGACGCTGCTGTCGATGCTCACCCTCTCCGCGATCGACTGGACGCTCGCCCCGACCATGCACTGAGCCCCGCCCGTGGTCAGGTCGCGATCGTCCAGTGGTTGGTCAGCAGGACGCGGCCGGCGAAGTCGCTGCGCTCCTCGCCGACCAGGTGGAAGCCCAGGGCGCGACAGATGGCGTTCGACGCGGCGTTGCCGCGGGCCGGGAACGCGCTGACCGTCCCCCACCGGCCGTCGGCACGGGCGCGGGCGAGCAGCTCGCGCACCGCGCGCTTGCCCAGCCCCTGCCGTTGGAACTCCGGCAGGACCATCCACCCGATCTCCGAGCGCGCCGCCGTGTGCGCCGCCACGCCCTCGCGCGCCTCCGCACCACCGTCCGCACCACGGTCCGCACCGCCGGCGTGCGCCCAGAGCGTCACCGTTCCGGCGACCACCGTCGGCCGGGACTCGTCGGGGACGATCATCTTGATCCACTGACGGTCCGCCAGCACCCGTGCCACGTCCCGGCGCACCTTGTCCGGCATCGCCTCGCGCCGTAGCGGGCCCCCGAGTTCGGTCATCATCGCCGGATCGCAGCGCATCCGGACATAGGCGTCCAGATCACCCGGTTCAACGTCGCGGAGCAGCAAGGATCCCACCTCTCCTTCGCCTCAACGGCACAGTCCACACGGGAGGTTCGCAGCCCCCAGCAAACATGAAAACCGATTATCGGCCACCGCCGTCTCCCGTCGTCCCGCTGTTCAATTACTTGTCATGCGCGCACACTTCACGCGCCATCAGGCCTGTGTCTTACTTGAGTGCTACGCGCGTTGCGCCCCAAGAGCTACGCGCGTGGAACTCCCCGTCGACTACGTCCGGAGACCCGAATGAGACACACGCGTCGTGCTCTGCTCACCCTCGCGGCCGGTGCGACCGCCGCGGCCAGCGCCCTGCTGCCGGTGGCCGGCGCCCACGCCGCCACCGGCACGTACTCCCTGGTCATCCTCCCGGACCAGGGCGAGAGCGCGATCTACAACTTCGTCAACTCGGCGACCAAGTCGATCGACGTGACGATCTACGAGCTGCGCGACACCACCCTGGTCAACGACCTGGTGGCCAAGGAGAAGGCCGGTATACCGGTGCGCGTCATCCTGGACTCCAAGCAGACCTCGGTGAACAGCGCCGCCTACAGCGCGCTGTCCGCCGCCGGGGTCGGGGTCACCTACTCCTCGTCGAGCTTCGTCTACACCCACCAGAAGACGATCACCGTCGACGGCGCCAAGTCCTACATCAGCACGGGCAACTTCGACACCACGTACTACGCCACCTCGCGCGACTACGGGGTCTTCGACACCGACGCCAAGGACGTCGCGGCGATCGAGCAGGTCTTCAACGCCGACTACGCGAAGACCTCGATCACCCCCTCCGACGGCGACGACCTGGTCTGGTCGCCCACCGACTCGCAGACCCAGCTGCTGGCCCTGGTCAACGGCGCCCAGCACAGCCTGGACGTCCAGGAGGAGGAGTTCGGCGACACCGCGCTGGTCAACGCGATCGTCGCGGACGAGCAGCGCGGCGTCACCGTCCGGGTGGTGGCGGAGAACGAGAACAGCACCTACACCAGCGAGCTCAACCAGGTCACCGCCGCCGGCGGCAAGGTGACCACCTACACCAGCTCGACCGGCTTCTACGTCCACGCCAAGGCGATCGTCGCCGACTACGGCACGTCGAGCGCCAAGGTCTTCGCCGGCTCGGAGAACTTCTCCGACAACTCGCTGAACCACAACCGCGAGCTGGGCCTGATCGTCAGCGACCCGGGCGTGCTCAACGGCATCGAGGCGACCTTCACCGCCGACTTCAACCAGGTCAGCAGCGCCGGCGTGACCGTGGCCAACCCGGGCACCCAGACCGGCACCGTCGGCACCGCCGCCGGTCTGCAGGTCAGCGCCACCGACACGGCGGGCGGCACCCTCTCCTACGCCGCCACCGGGCTGCCCGCGGGCCTGTCGATCAACGCCTCGACCGGCCTGATCTCCGGCACCCCCACCACCGCCGGCACCAGCTCCGTCTCGGTCACCGCCACCGACTCCACCGGCCCCTCCGGCTCCACCTCGTTCAGCTGGACGGTCGACCCGGGCGGCGGCGGCAGCAACACCGTGACCGTGGCCAACCCGGGCAACCAGACCGGCACCGTCGGCACCGCCGCCGACCTGCAGGTCAGCGCGAGCGACTCGGCCTCCGGCCAGACCCTCTCCTACGCCGCCACCGGGCTGCCCGCGGGCCTGTCGATCAACGCCTCGACCGGCCTGATCTCCGGCACCCCGACCACCGCCGGCAGCAGCACCGTCTCGGTCACCGCCACGGACGGCACCAACGCCAGCGGCAGCACCACCTTCAGCTGGACCGTCAACCCCGCCGGCGGCGGCAGCTGCACGGCGGCCCAGCTGCTCGGCAACCCCGGCTTCGAGACCGGCAGCGCCTCCCCGTGGAGCACCTCCTCCGGCGTGGTCAGCAACAGCAGCTCCGAGCCGCCGCACAGCGGCAGCTGGGACGCCTGGCTGGACGGCTACGGCAGCACGCACACCGACACGCTTGCCCAGTCCGTCACGCTCCCGACCGGCTGCTCCAGCTACCAGCTGAGCTTCTGGCTGCACGTCGACACGGCCGAGACCAGCACCACCAAGGCCTATGACACGCTCTCCGTCCAGGTGCTGAACAGCGCCGGCACGGTGCTCTCGACGCTGCACAGCTACTCGAACCTGGACCACAACACCGGTTACGCGCAGCACACGTTCGACCTGTCCGCCTACGCCGGGCAGAACGTCACGCTGAAGTTCACCGGCACCGAGGACAACGAGTACCAGACCTCCTTCGTGCTCGACGACACGGCGATCAACGTCCAGTAGTCGGCTGACGAAGCGCAACGACGGCTCCCGCCTCCGGGGTTGAGGCGGGAGCCGTCCGCGTTCGCTAGGGTGCGGCCATGCCGCGCTCCCCCATCCTCTTCCTCGACGTCGACGGCCCCCTGCTGCCCTACGGAGCGGCGCCACCGCGGTTTCCCAGCGGCGGCGCGCCGGCCGATCCGCTGCGGGACGACCCGGCCCCCGACCCGTACCTGGACCGGCTCGACCCCGCGCACGGCCCCCGGCTGCTGGCCCTGCCGTGTGACCTGGTCTGGGCAACGGCCTGGACGACCGATGCGAACGAGTACCTCGCCCCGCGACTCGGCCTGCCACAGCTGCCCGTGGTGGACTGGCCGGAGCCCACCGCCGAGGACCTGTGGAGCGGCCTGCACTGGAAGACCCGCGCCCTGGTCGACTGGGCCGCCGGGCGCGCCTTCGCCTGGGTGGACGACGAGATCACCGACAACGACCGCGCCTGGGTGGCCGCCCACCACCCCGGCCCTGCCCTGCTGCACCGGGTCGATCCGAGCTTGGGCCTGACCGACACCGACTTCGCCACCCTCGACGCCTGGCTGCGGGCGCCCGGTGTCCGGATGTGACAGAAGGGCGTCATTGCGCAGGCGCCGGACGGCGGCAACGATGGGGGCATGCCCACCACCCCGCCGTATCGTCAGGCTGATCTCCAATCGGCGGGTGCTTGCGCGGACGAGCCGAGTCCGTACGCCTGAATCGAATGCCGCTGGCCGCGACGGCGATCACCGCCGCGCCGAGGAGAGCTGTTCCATGGTGTTCTCACTTCTCGGGGGCTGGCCTCAAGCCGGCCGGAAAGGCAGGGGCGCACTCGGCCGGATGACGTAGATCTCGAACCCGCCGACCGTGCCGGCAGGGGTGAAGCCGGACTTCGTGAGGACGCGCCCCGAGGCCGCGTTGTCCGGGTGGTGCTTGGCGCGGACCTCCGGCAGACCGAGGGAGCCGAAGGCCAGGGCGAGGATCTTGCGGACCCCTTCGGTGGCGTAGCCCTGGCCCCAGGCATCCACGCGCAGGATGTAGCTGACCGAGGCTCCAGGGCCGTCCAGGTTGAGCTTGATGACGCCGAGGAGTTCGGCGCGCACGGCGATGCCAAGGATGTACCGCATGCGCGGCCTCTGCGCTGCGGCGGCCATCGCGGCAGCCAGGTAGCGCAGCGCTTCGGCTTCGTCCATCGGTCCGCGCCCGAGGAAGACGGTCGATTCGGAGCTGTAGATCTGCTGGAGCGCTTCGGCATCCTCGGGGGTCAGCTCACGCAGTTCGATCACGTGTCCAGCGTGCCGATCAGGGCGGCGAGTTCGCTGGCGCTGGGTCGGCTATCCGGCTCGGAGAGCAGGACTTCACGCAGGATGGCCTGCAAGTCCGGCCACCGGGTCACCGCAGCCAGCGGGACACGGCGGGCGGCGATGGCGTCGCGCAGCCCTGCGGGGCCGACGATCCGCCGGTCGATCGCGGCGGCCTCGTAGTCGAGATGCCAGTTCCCCGTGGTGCAGGCCCAGAGCGTTCCGGCCAGGGCGTACACGTCGGCGGCCTGCGTGGTCTCCACGGGCTGCGGGCCGGTGGAGACCCGGGCGGCCAGTTCGGGGGCGGTCAGGTGGACCATGGTTCCGTCGAAGGCCGTCCACGGCGGTGGGGTCCCGAGCTTGCGGGACCACGCGAAGTCGATGAGCCGGACGTCGCCGCTCTCGGTGTGGATGCCGTGCGCCGGTTGGATGTCCCCGTGCACCCACCCGTCCGCGTGGAGGTCGGCCACCGCGAGCGCCAGGGCGACGGCCCCGACCTTGGCTTCTGTACGGTCGGCTTCGCGGTCCTTCCGGAGCGGTCGGAAGACTCGCCAGGTGCTCGGTCCGGACAACCACGGGGTGACGTACCAGACGCCCTCGCCGAACCGGCCGGCGGCCACGGTGTAGCCGGTGAGCCGGTCGAGTACGGCGGCTTCGCGGGCCGTGGTCTCGCTGGCCTCCCCGGTGCCGATCTTGATACTGACCGTGGCGAGCGGACCGGTCGCCTTCCAAACAGCCGAGCCGCGCCGGTCGCTGATCTCCTCCAGCTCGACCGGCCCACAGACGGCCTCCGCGGCCTTCAGGGCCTCAGCGGCATCGGGAGTGAACTCGCCCATTCTCGTACTGCCTTCCACTCACAAGGGATGCGCTCGAACACGTCTCGCCCGTCGTCATCCGCCACGGCAAGCGCCGCCGCGAGGTCGGGCGTTGTCTTCAGAAACGTTGGGTCCAGCGAGCGGACGGACGCCCGCACCGGGTTCAGGATGGCCGGCTGGGTCGGCGGCCTGGGGGCGAGTAACCCGAGCGGCCGGTGGCGGCTGCCGCCCAGGGCCCGGATGACCCGGTAGCGGCCCCTGCTGACATCGTATTTCGTGGCGGTCTGGCCGGAGCCCACCGCCGAGGACCTGTGGAGCGGCCTGCACTGGAAGACCCGCGCCCTGGTCGACTGGGCCGCCGGGCGCGCCTTTGCCTGGGTCGACCCGAGCTGGGGCCTGACGACACCGACTTCGCCACCCTCGACGCCTGGCTGCGGGCGCCCGGTGTCCGGATGTGACAGAAGGGCGTCATTGCGCAGGCGCCGGACGGCGGCAACGATGGGGGCATGCCCACCACCCCGCCGTATCGTCATCGCGGTCTTCCCGGACGTCGACCTGCTCGACGTGACCGGACCGGCCGAGGTGTTCGCGCTGGCCAACCGGGAGACCGGTGGCCGCGCGGGCTATCGGGTGCAGCTGGCGGGGCCCTCGCGCGGCGAGGTCGTCACGGCGGCCGGGGTGCGGCTGCTGGCCGACCTGTCGTTCGCCGAGGTCACGGAGGTCGCCGAGGCCGGCGGGGCGCTCGACACCCTGTTGGTGCCCGGCGCGGTGGAGCTGCGCCCCCAGGGGCCGGTGGCCCGGATCGACGACTCCGTCGTGGCCTGGCTGAAGGCGGTCGCGCCGGGAGCACGGCGGGTGGCGTCGGTCTGCGTGGGCGCGCACCTGCTGGCCGCGGCCGGGCTGCTGGACGGGAAGCGGGCCACCACCCACTGGTCGACCGCCGCCCAACTGGCGGCCGAGCACCCGGCGGTGACGGTGGACGCGGACCCGATCTTCGTCCGGTCCGGGCGGGTGTGGACCGGCGCGGGGATCAGCGCGTGCATGGACCTGACGCTGGCCCTGGTGGCCGAGGACCTGGGCGAGCAGGTCGCGCTCGCGGTGGCCCGGCAGCTGGTGATGTACCTCAAGCGGCAGAGCGGGCAGAGCCAGTTCTCGGTGCCGCTGAGCCGGCCCGCCGCCTCCCGGCGGGACATCGAGGAGCTGCGCACCCACATCGCCGAGCACCTGGACGACGACCTGTCCGCGGCGGCGCTGGCCCGGCGGATGTCGCTGAGCGAACGGCACTTCGCGCGGGTCTTCCGCCAGGAGACCGGCAGCAGTCCGGCCGGCTACGTCGAGGCCGTCCGGGTGGAGGCGGCCCGCCGCCTGCTGGAGAGCACCGACCAGCCGCTGGACCAGGTCGCCGCCGCCAGCGGGTTCGGCTCCGTGGAGACCCTGCACCGGGCGCTGCGCAAGCAGATCGACACCACACCCGCGGCCTACCGCCGCCGCTTCCGCACCACTGGTTGAGCCCTCCTCCGTTCGTCTCCGGGCACACGCGCACGCCGTGCCCCTCTGTCGTCATGCCTGCCCTCTCCGAAAGGAATCCTGCGATGACTGCTCCCCTGACCCCTGTGACCCCTTCCGCGACGCTGCGCGAGGTGATCGGCCTGGACGGCCGGCTGCCGCGGCTCGCCGACACGACACTCGTCCTGATCGACTTCCAGAACACCTACACCACCGGGGTGATGGCGCTGGAGGGTGCCCGGGAGGCCTTGGCGGCCGGTGCCCGGCTGCTGGCGGCGGCCCGCGCCGCGGGCATCCCCGTGGTCCACGTCGTGAACGACGGCGGCGAGGGCACCCCGTACGACATCCGGGCGGAGATCGGCGCGATCTGCGCCGAGGTCGCGCCCGTCGACGGGGAGCGCGTCGTGGTCAAGCAGTTCCCCAACGCCTTCCACGCCACCGACCTGGAGAAGGTGCTGCGCGAGCTGGGAGCCGGGACGGAGCTGGTGCTGGCCGGCTTCATGACGCACATGTGCGTCGCCTTCACCGCCCAGGGGGCGTTCACCCTCGGCTACCGCCCCACCGTCGTCGCCGAGGCCACCGCCACCCGCCCGCTGGCCGGCCCCGACGGCACCGTACTGCCCGCGGCAACGCTGCAGGCAGCAGCGCTGACCACGATCGGTGACCTGTTCGGGACGGTCGCCGCCACGGTGGCGGAGCTGACGGCGCCGGGGCTCGGGTAGCGGCGCCGGGCGAGGCGGGGGCGGGCTCAGACCGCGGCGGGCGGTGCGGTGGCGGGCGGCGCGGCGACCTTCCAGGCCGCGTCGATCATCTCGAAGATCTCGTCCACCGCGGCCGCCGGCTCGGCGGCCTCGCGGGCCAGGGAGTAGGCGTCGATCACGAACCTCGCGAGGGTGCGGGCGGCGGTCGTGGTGAGGGGGAGGTCGGGGGCGGCGGCCAGAGTGGTGGCCAGGGAGTCGGCGTGGCGCAGTCGCATCGACTCCTCGTACGCGCGCAGGGCGGGTGATTCGTCGATCATGCGCCAGACCGGGGCGGCGCTGTCCGCCGTGCAGTGGCGGACCAGGGCGTGGATCTCGCAGCGCAGCGCGGGGATGAGCGGCTCGTGCGGCGGGCGGTCGGTGACCGCTCGGGTGAGGCGCTGCTCGAAGTCGTCGTCGCGCTCGAAGACCAGGGCCTCTTTCGAGGGGAAGTGCGCGAAGAGCGTGGTGACGGCGACGTCGGCCTCGGCGGCCACGTCACGGATGCCCACCGCGTCGTACCCGCGGTCCAGGAAGAGCCGCAGGGCGGTGTCCGCGATCTTCTGGCGGGTCGCCGCCTTCTTGCGCTCGCGGCGTCCGGGCGGCTCGGTCATGCCAGGACACTAGCAGATACGAATCAATAACCGTTCCAAAACACTAACCGTTAGTGCTACGGTCCACGGCATGAAGAAAGTGAGCTTCGCCGAGTTCGGCGGTCCGGACGTTCTCCAGCTCGTGGATGCCGAGGAGCCCCACGCGGGCCCGGGGCGGATACGCATCGCGGTGCGGGCAGCAGGCGTGAACCCCGTCGACTGGAGGATCCGCGAAGGCCAGATCCTCGGTGCCCACCCGATCACGTTGCCGGCCGGGGTCGGGCTGGACGCCGCCGGGGTGGTGGACGAGGTGGGCGAGGGCGTCGACGGGGTCGCGGTCGGCGACCACGTGTTCGGCGAAGGCGCGGACACCTACGCCGAGTTCGCCGTGCTGTCGGCCTGGGCCCGGATGCCCGAGGGCCTGACGTTCGAGGAGGCGGCCGGGTACCCCTCCGTGGTGGAGACGGCGCTGCGCATCATCGGCCAGGTCGGCGTGCGGTCCGGGCAGACGCTGCTGGTCAGCGGCGCGTCCGGGGGTGTCGGATCGGCGGTGCTGCAGATCGCCCGCGAGCGCGGCATCACGGTGATCGGCACGGCCGGGGCCGCGAACCAGGACTACCTGCGCGGCCTGGGCGCCCTCGCCACGACGTACGGCGAGGGCTGGGTCGAGCGGGTGCGGCAGCTGGCGCGTCGGGCGACGGGCCGGGTCGACGCCGCCCTCGACCTGGCCGGCTCGGGGGTGATCCGCGAACTCGTCGAGCTGACCGGGGATCCGCGGACGGTCGTCTCCATCGCCGATCTCGCCGCCCCGGAGCTCGGCGTCCGCTTCTCCGGCACGGCCGGGAGCGTGCCGGCGGCGCTCGCCGAGGCCGTCGGCCTCATCGCGCGGGGAAGGCTCCACATCCCGGTCGAGCGGTCGTACCCGCTCGCCGAGGCCGCGGCGGCGCACGTCGACAGCCGGGCCGGCCACACGCGCGGGCGCCGGGTGGTGATCCCCTGACCCGTACAGGGGGAGCGACTTCGTGAGCAGTGGTTCCTGGGGAAATGCCGAGGTCAGTGGGCCTTGACGGCCGGTCATATATGGCCGGTGCGCTGTCCTGTCGGCCGGGCTGCGGCGACACCACAATCGGTGCCATCAGTGCGCCCTGCCCCCAGGAACCGCGCACGCCACCACAGGAAGTGATCATGAATAGGACCCTGAAGAAGGCCGCGCAACTCCTCACCGCGCCGACCGTTGCCCTGACCCTCCTGGCGCCCGTTCTCGCCGCCGCCCCGGCCAGCGCCACCCCGGCCAGCGCCGCGACGACCGACGCCTACACCTTCACCAGCCCGTACGGCACCCTCAACGCGACCGGCAACAACGACGGAAACCAGATCTCCGTCACCCCCGACGGCACCAACTACACGAACTGGCGACTGATCAAGCTCGGCGACCCCGGCACGTTCGACATCGCCAACACCTCCTCCGGCAAGTGCCTCTACGCCTCACAGCCCGCCATCCAGCAGTCCTGCGGGAAGACCGGCGAGGAGTGGCACTTCCGCCCCGTCGACGGCAAGCCCAACACCTTCGGCATCATCCGCCGCGACGACACCACCGGCACCGAGTACTGCATGGACAACCGGGGCGGCCTCCACCTGTGGGGCATCCTCGCCCAGCCCAACGCCTGCAACGGCAGCACCAGCCAGGAGTGGACGATACCCGCCGCGAACGCGGCCGAGGCCAGGAGCCTGGCGCTCGACTACTACAGCGACCTGTGCTCCAAGAAGACCTCCACCTGCTCGTGGACGGAGAAGTCCGAAGGGCAGCCCGAGGCCCTGCCCCGCCAGCCCGCCTCCTCGGTCTGGTACAACGACACCAGCGCCACGATGAAGCAGATCTTCACCACGATCTACCACTCCGGCTGGGCACAGTCGTACTCCGCGGGCGTGTCCACCTCCGTCGGCGTCTCCACCCCGGTCCAGGCGATGATCAGCAGCCAGCTGACCGCGACGCAGACGTACACCTCGGACGAGTCGACGATCAACGGCATCGCCGTGGACGTCCCTTCCAAGAACTATGCCTGGGTCGACTTCGCGGCCGTAGGCAAGAAGGTCACCGGCACCTGGACGTTCGACACCGACAACCAGCCGTGGACGACCGACGCGACCGTCACGGTCCCGGTCATCAACTCGACGGCCGGCTCGACGATGTATGTCGCCCACACCGGTGAGACCCCTCCCGATAGCGGCACCACCGGCGCTGACGTCAAGCCCACCGCCATCGCGACGACCGCATCGGCCGTCATGGACGTGCCCAAGGGCGGCAAGCTGACCGCCGTCAAGGGCGGCGTCAAGGTCAGCGACGCCGACGGCGCCACGATTGCGACGGTCATGCCCGGCACCGTCACTGACGCCAGCGGTGTCACCCACAAGGCAGATCTCACGGTCAACGGCGCTACCGTCACCCAGACCATCGAGGGCGTCACCGGCGACACCGTCACCGGCACCATCGCGCCCCCGACCTTCTCCCTGGGCGACGGCAACCCCATCGCTTCCGCCGCCACCGAGAAGAGCGTCCGTATGGTGGCAGTGGCGTCCTACAAGGCCGCTCCCGCCTCCCAGAGCAGCGACGCCCACGACAAGTGCATGGCCGCGAAGATCGGCACCAGCATCGTCAGCTCAGGTGTCATGGGCCTCCTGGGCGGTCCCCCCGGAGTGGCCATCGGCATGATGACCGGCGCCTTCAGCGGCATCGTCATGGGCGCCGTAACCTGCCCGAAGTAGTCCGAACCGCACCGTCCGAACCACCGCGCCGCCACCGACGGATCGACGGCGGCGGGCGGCGGGCGGCGGGCGGCGGGCGGCGGGCGGCGGGCGGCACCAGGCGGCTCTCGTAGCCGGCCTGGTGCCGCCCGTCGTCGTCGTTCAGGGACTTGAGGTCACGGGCTGGAGAGGAGGTCGCGCAGGAGGGCGACGGTGTCGGGGTCGAGGCTGCGGCCGGTGCGGCGGCTGAGGGCGTCCAATCGGTTGACGGCTTTGAGGAGCTGATCGCGGGCGCCGGCGGAGGCGTAGGCGTAGAACAGGTCGCGGTGCAGCAGTTCGACGTCCGGGGCGACGGCCAGGCCGCGGAAGACCGCGGCCTCGGCGCTGCGGTGGTCGCCGTACTGCAGGCGGCGGGCGGCGAGTTCGTGGGCGGTGTCGACCACGGCGGCGAGCATGTCCTGGCGCGCCGTCTCGGCCCAGCCGTAGCCGACGGTCGGGGTCTCGGCGAACGGGGCACCCCGGACCAGGGCGAGCGCGTGGGCGAGCGCGGCGTCGGCGGTGGTGCTGGTGCTGCGCATGCCGCGGCGGTAGAGGCTGCGGAACTCGTCCCAGTCGCAGGTCACGGTGGGGGCGAAGGCGTAGCAGGTGCTGGCGTCCTGGGAGTCCTGGCGCAGGAAGGCGCGGCCGTCCGGGTCGCTGCCGATCCAGTCGGCCAGGGCGGCGAGGGTGGCCGGCGGGGCCTGGTCCGGGCGGGCGTGGTCGCCCGGGTGCAGGGCGCGGTCGACGGCCGCGGGGTCGGTGCCCGGGTGCAGGGCGAGGTAGGCGGCGAGTTCGGTGAGCGCGGGGACGGCCGTGGGTTCGGCCGCGCCCGTGGGGCCGAGCACGTCGACCGGGCCGAGCAGGCGCACCCGGGGGGTGGTGCGGATCGCGTGCGCCTCCGGGGAGCGGAGGATGGCGAGCAGGTCGTCGGCGTCGGTGCGGGCGATCACCGTGCCGGGCACGGGAGTTCCGCCCGCCGGGGTGGCGGGGACCGGCTCGGGCCGGAACGGGACCCGCGGGTCGACGCCGCTCGGCGCGGGGGCGGGCTCGTGCGTGGGGGCGGGCTCGGCGTCGGGCGCGGGCTCGGGGTCGGCGTCGGGAGCGAGGTCCGGGGCGAGGTCCGGGGCCCCGGTGGACGGTTCGACAACGGGGAGCTCGGCGGTGCTCTCGGCCTCGGACGCGGACTCGGGCATCGACTCGGGGATCGACTCGGGGATCGACTCCGCCTCGGCCACCACCTCGGCCTCGACCACTGGCTCGACGGTGGCGTCGACGGGCGACCCGGCTTCACCGGAGGGCAGTCGACCGGCGAACGGCGACAGACCGGGCAGCGCGACCGGAGCGGGCGGCACCGACTGGCCGCTGCTCACCCGCAGGCCCCGCCCGTTGACACCGTGCCGGGGCCCGACCGGACCGACCGGACCGACCGGACCTGCCATCCCGCCGCTCCCGGCGCCGACGGCGGGCAGCGCGCTCGCGGTCGGCGCCGGGAGCGGCACCGGACGCACCACCGAGACCGGCGGCGTGCCACCCCCGGGCGAGGCCGCCGGGTCGACGGTGGCGAACGGGCTGGCGCCGGTGCCGATCACCCGGGCGATCAGCCGCGGCCCGGACTCCGGCGGCCCGTCCGGCAGCGAGCCGCCGATGAACGGGGCGGCGCCCGCCCCCACGCCCGCCAGCACCGGCACGGGCCTGGGGAGATCGGCGGGCTCCAGCTCCGCGCCGTCGACCGTCCAGGCGGGGGCCGGGTGCTGGGCGGTGGAGGCGGCGGTCTCCAGCACCTCGGTCCAGTGCCCGTACTGCTCGTCGGTCAACCGCTGGAGCTGCACGCCGAGGTGCAGACCGGGCAGGACGGCCTGGCCGCTGCTCGGCAGGGTCCAGCGGGCCACCGGACCGGCGCCGCGCTCGGGCGCCCGGGCGATCACCGCCAGGCAGGTACGCGGCCGGCCGTCCAGCAGCCGGCCGAGCTCCGACGGAACGTCACCCATCGGCGCCTGGGCGGAGAGCACGATCTCCGGCACCCAGGCGTCGTCGGCGTGGCCCCGGCTGCGCGCGTCACGCGGATGCGCGGCGCCGACCGCGACCAGCGAGGAGCGGGCCCGGGCGGTGCGGGTCTCCAGCGCGACGAGGGCGGCTTCCAGGGTCGGGTAGCGGTGCACCCGGTCGGCGACGGTGTCGGAGACCGGCAGGTCCTCGGCGAAGCCGACCAGGTGCAGGCTCAGCTTGTCGGCGAGCCGGCTGTGGGCGAGTTCCAGCGCGAGGGCGCGCAGCACGCCGCGTGCGTCGTCCGGGTGGCCGGCCAGGTGCATCAGCCGCACCGTCTCCAGGTCGGCGAGGACCGTCGCACCGTCGGGGGCCGTGCCGAGCGCGACCAGGGCCGGGTAGGGCGCGGGCACCTTGGCGGCCTGCACGGTGGAGAGCAGGTCGGTGGAGTCGGCCGAGCACCACCAGACGTTGGCGGCGTGCGCGGCCCGGAACGGCGCGACCGGGACGGCCGGGGCCGCCAGGTGCAGCTCGACGGTGCCGCCGGTGGTGACCCGGACGGCGGCCAGCGCGGGCAGCCGCTTGCCGGTGCGGCTGACGTTGCGGGCCATGGTGCGCAGCGAGCGGTTGAGCAGGTCGAGGCCGGTGCTGTTCTGGCGGGTCCGCAGCTCGGCCTCGAAGGCGGCGGCGGGCGGGGTGGGCATCGGGATCCGGTGCCGGGGGCGGCGGGCCCGCTGCTGCGCGCCGCGCCGGTGCGCCACGGCGCCGACCAGGACGGCGGCCAGCAGCACGCCGATGCCGGAGGCGGTCAGCGCGGCGGTGTAGTCGCTGAGCGAATCGTCGCCCCCGGAGCCCTGGTGCGCGGTCTCCTTCACGGACGGCTTGACGGACGGCTTGACGGACGGCTTGACGGACGGCTTGACGGACGGTTCGGCCGACGGCTTGGCGGACGGCGCGGTGGAGCGCGGCGCGGCGGGTGCCGGGGCGGCGGGCGCCGGTGCGGACTGCGGCGCAGGCGCCGACTGCGCCGGGGCCGCCGGTGGCGCGGGGGCGGCGGGCGCGCCCGGGATGTTCAGGACCATGCCCGGGACCACCATGTTCGGATCGTCCAGTGTCTCGCCGTCCGGCGCCCGCACCCCCTTGTTGGCGTCGAACAGCTGCGGCCAGGCGTCCGAACTGCCGAGCTCGCGCTGGGCGATGGCGGAGAGCGTGTCACCCTGCTGGACGGTCGCGGTGGCGTGCCGCTCCCCCGACTGGCCGCCCGGCTGGGCCTGGCCGCCCTGCTGGCCGGTCGACTCCGGCGCGGCCGGCCCGCTCGGGCCGCCGCCCGCGGCACCGGCCGGCTTGGCGTCGGCGGGCATCAGCAGCTGCCAGCCCGGCTGGATCGGCCGGTCGGCGTCGAAGCGCTCGCCGGAACCGTCCATCACCCGGCCGGCGTTGAGCGTGGCGATCTCCTGCCACCGGTCGCCCGAACCCAGTTGGTGCTCGGCGATCGACCACAGGCTGTCGGCCGGGCGGCTGTCCCGCACGGTGTAGGTCGGCTGCTGGGGCTGCGGGTCGGCGGCCGGCAGCGCGAGGTGGTCCGCGGTGGCCGGTGCCGCCGCCAGGGCGGCGTACTGCGGCGCGGCCACCAGCTGGGCGGGTGCCGCCGCGGCGGCCAACTGCCCGGGTACACCGGCCGCGAAGGAGGCACCGGCCACCGGCAGCAGCGCGATCACCGCGCCGACCAGGCCGGCCGCCATCCGCTGGCTCCAGCCGAAGGAGGGGATCCGGCGGGCCACCCGGCCGCGCAGCTGAGCCGGGATCTCCAGCAGGACGGAGCAGGCGAAGCAGGCCCAGCCGAGCCAGCCGATGCCGACCAGCGCCCAGAGGAAGAGCCGCCCGTCGTCCGGCGTGGTCAGCACCTCGCGCAGGCCGGTGTGGCCCTCCCCGCCCATCGCGGCCACCGCCTGGGTGCCGTACAGCAGCAGCGCGGGCACCCCGACCAGCAGCAGCGCGAGCACCAGCAGCGCCCCGAGCGCGGCCGGCACGGCGCGCAGGGCGCTGCGACGGCGCGGCTGCGGACGACGCGCCCCGCCACGGCCGGCGCTCCCCCGGCCGGCAGCGGTCCGACCGCGGGCCGTAGGGCCGGCCGTGGTCCGGCCGTCGGCAGGGTGGCCCGCGTCCGGGGAACTCCCCGTTCGGGCACGGACCTTGGCTCGTGGTGCGGCCATCAGGCGCCTCCCGTGTTCTCGCGGCCGTCCACCACCGTGGCGGAGCCGGATCCATGGACAGTCAGGGTCGGTGTGTCGAACAGCCCCAGCAGGGCGGTCCGGTACGTCGTGTTGATCACGACGGTGATGCTGGTGGCCGTGGCCGGCGGCGGGTTCGCCGGATCCGGCGGCTCGGCCGACAGGCCGTACGGCTTCAGGTAGGCGTTGGCGGCGGCGTAGGCGGCGGCCGTGTCGATCCTCGGTCCCTCGCCGCCCAGCAGCGCGGCCTGGTCGATCTGCTGACCGCCGACCCGGGCCGCCTCCGCCGCCAGCGCGTCGGTCCGCTCGATGGCGCGCAGGCGGCCGCCGCAGTCCAGCACGATGCCCAGGAACAGCATCAGTGTGGTGGCACTGAGCGCCACGAAGATCGAGATGGTGCCGCGGTCGCGGCCACCCCGACGGACCCTCACGTCCCCTCCCCAGGGCTTTCGTCCGGCCGTGCTGCCACGGCGCCGTCGTGCTGTCCCGACCTCACTGCCCGTCCCGCTGTCACTGCGAACGGAAGCGGTCGATGACCGATGTGAAGGAGCCGGTCAACGTCACCTCGCCCGGTACCCACACCACGAACAGATCATTCACCTGGACCGGACAACTGACGTCGACCCGCACGCCGTTCAGCGGCACCGGCCCGGCGTCGAGCGGCACCACCGAGGCGTTCACCGTCACCCTGGGGCGGCAGCTGACGCCGTTGTCGGCGAGCGCCTG
Organism: Kitasatospora sp. NBC_01250; assembly: GCF_036226465.1. Lineage (NCBI taxonomy): Bacteria > Bacillati > Actinomycetota > Actinomycetes > Kitasatosporales > Streptomycetaceae > Kitasatospora > Kitasatospora sp. NBC_01250. Next base: position 2,086,160 of record NZ_CP108476.1, read on the forward strand.
CCTGACCGCCGCTTCGGCCACCGTCTGCGGGGACTGCCCCGACCGGTCCAGCGAGGCCGTCCGCGCACCGACCCGGGCGGCCTCGTCGACGGTGCCCGACACCGTCTCCAGCCGGCCGATGATGATCGCCAGACTGAAGAGCAGCGCGATGGCGGGGACCAGGATCGCGGCCTCGATCGCGAGGCTGCCCCGGTCGGCCGCCCCGGCGGGCCGCGCGCCCCCGTCCGCGCCGCGCACGCCGTCCGCGCCACTCGTCGCACCCGCCACCGCGCACCCCCTCCCCTCCCGTCGCGCCGTCATGGCCCGACATACCGTTCGATCGGCGCCTGCGCGCGCTGGGAGACCGTCAGACCGTCGAACCCGGGCAGCAGGAAGAGCGGGTGGATGTGCACGGTGACGGTGATGGTGTCCGCGGTGCGGACCGGACGGTCCACGGTGGGGGTGCCGAGCAGGCCGCGGAATCCGTCCAGGAAGGCCGTGGCACGGTCGGTGGCCGCCTGGTCGGTGCCGCCCAGCACCCGTCCCGCATCCGTCCCCTCGCGCGCCGCGGCCAGCGCCACGCTCTGCGAGTACCAGAGCAGCGCGGTCTGCACCACGAGCATCACCAGGAGCAGGATCATCGGGAAGACGAGCGCGAAGCTGAGGGTGAGCGCGCCCCGGTCGCGTTCCCGACGATCCGCCGTCACTGCGTCGGGATCCCGGTGGGGAGCGTGGTGGGCACGGTCTTCTTCACGGTGTTGCCGAAGCTGCTCACGGCCGCCAGCACGGCGCCCGCGATCGCCACCACGACGATCACGATCAGCGCCATCTCGATGCTGAGCGCACCGCGGTCGCCCTCGGCCCGGGCGGCCTTGGCCCGCCCGCCGTGGATCCGCAGCAGCGCCGCGCCGAAGGTCACGGGCAGCAGCAGGGGCAGCAGGAACTGCTGCGCCAGGATGCGCAGGGTCTTCATGGTTCGCTCTCCTCGGGGGACGGGAGTCCGGTGGGCCGGACGGGATGTCAGAACGCATGGAGCATCTGGTAGAGCGCGGGGTAGACGATCAGGACGGTCATCAGCAGGGTGAGGGCCGCGCCCGGCGCGACCATCTGCTCGCTGGCGGCGCCGGCCTCGGCCAGCTCCGCCGCCAGCAGTTCGTTGCGCAGGCCCTTGGCCCGGGCCCGCAGGGTGTCGTAGACCGCGGCGCCGTCGGTGCCGGAGATCCGCATGATGTCGGCGACGTCCTGCAGCGGGGTCAGGCCGAGTTCGGCGGCGAGCGCGTCCAGACCGTCCCACGGGGGCAGGCGGTCGGTGGCGGCCCGTTCCAGGGCGTCCTGGATCCGGCGGAAGACGGTGCCCCGCCCCACCGCCGCCGCGCGGCGCATCGCCTCGGCCGGCCCGTGGTCGGACGCCCGTTCCAGCGCGACGAGTTCGAGGTAGGCGGCGATGCCGTGCAGGTACTCGGTCCGGGCCTCCTTGGCCTCGCCCTGCACGATCGCGTCCGGCACCAGCCAGCCGCCCGCCGCCAGCGCCAGGCTGACCAGCGCGGGCAGCGCGACGGGCGGCGCGAAGCCGGTGAACACCGCCATCGCCGAGAGGTAGCCCGGCAGCACCAGGCCGATCAGCGCGAAGAGCAGCTTGTGCGCCATGAACCGGGCCGGGGTGCGTCCGATCAGCGCCAGGGACTGCAGCGGCACCCGGGAGCCGGCCAGCGCCAGCGAGCGGTCGCCGAGCCGGTCGTACCAGGCGGCCCCGGCCTGTGCCGCACTCTCCCGGTGCTGGGCCGGGGCGCGGTGCAGGCGCTCCAGCGCCTGGCCCAGGTCCGGTGGGGCCGGGCGGAGTTCGGCGATCAGCAGGGCGAGGCCGGCCGCCGCCACGCAGCCGGCGAGCACGGCCCACGGGGAGATCATCGCGACTCCTTGAGCAGCGGCGGCTCGGCACCGTCGGACGCCGCGCGCCGCGGGGCTGCGGCGGACGGCGCCCCGGCGGCCCGCGATTCGTCCTCCGGCGCCGGCAGCGCCCCGACCCGGCTGCGGCGATCGGGCTCCAGCAGCCGGGGCAGCGGCTTGTGGGCGGCCAGCGAGCGCATCCAGGCGATCACCGCGACGAACAGCCCGGCCAGCGCGGCCAGCACCAACTGCCCCTGCACCGTGCCGTAGGGGGCGGTGTAGCGGTCGTTGAAGGAGCCCACCACGATCACCCCGAAGATGATCGTGACCAGCCACCGGATGGTGGTGCGGTGCTTGGACCGGTCGGCCTCGATCGCGCGGCGCTGGCGGACCTCCTCGCGCACCGACTCCGCCAGGTCGGACAGCGCCCGGCTGAGCCCGGGACCGCTGTCGCCGGCCCGCAGCAGCAGGGCGGCGAGCACCTTGTCCGCAGTGGCGTCGGCCAGGCCGTCGGCGAACGCCCGCAACGCGTCCTCGGCGCTCCACCGGGCCTGCAGCCGGGTGGCCAGCTCCTCGATCTCGGTGCGCAGCGCGGCGGGCGCGGTGCGCACGCTGGTGAGCAGCGCCTGGTTGAGGCCGGTGCCGAGCAGCAGCACGTCGGAGAGCCGCTGGGTCCAGTCGGCGAGCGCCTCCAGCCGCACGATGTGGCGGGTGTCCGAACGGGTGGCCGCGTAGAGCCAGGGGAAGCCGAAGACCACCAGCGGGACCAGCAGGACGCTGAGCACGATGCCGCTGAAGAGCCAGACCACCGGCGTGGCGACCAGCGAGATCGCGAGCTGGATCCGGCGGGTGCGCAGGGTGCGCGGATCCGGTACGCCGGGTGCGCCGTACCAGAAGACGTGCGCGCGGGTGGCGAGCGGTCCGGGCGCGGCCCGCTCCGCGCCGCCGATCCCGATCCCGGCGAACCCGGCGGCCAGCACCACCAGCCCGCCGACGAGCAGGACCCCGCAGAGGACGAAGAGCAGCATCAGAAACCCTCTCGGGTGGGGCGGGCGGGACGGCCCGGTCGCGCCGCTCTCATCGCAGGCCCCCGATCCGCAGCGAGAGCGGCGCGCTCCAGCTGCCGTAGGCGGACTGCAGCAGCCCGGCGTCGAAACCCGCGCGGCGCAGGTCGTCCAGGCAGTTCGGCGGCGTGTGCGGCACGGCCCGCGGCTCTCCGAGCTCGGGGCGCGGGCCGAAGACGGTGTTCAGCGCCGGGCGGCCGTGCTCGCCGAGCCCGGTGACCTCCAGCACGTGCGAGACGAACCGGTGGCGCCGGCCGCCCACCGGCGTCTCGTCGACCATCGAGACGTGCACGATCAGGTCGATCGCGTTGGCGGTCAGCCGGTAGGCGAGCGCGTCGGTCATGTGCGAGCCGTACTCCAGGCAGAGTTCGGCGATCCGGTCCACCACCATGTGCGGACCGCGCGCGTGCAGCGTGCACATCGACCCGCCCTCGCCGTTGGTCATCACCCGCAGCATCGGGACCACCTCGCCCGAGCGGACCTCGCCGACGATGATCCGCGACAGCGTCATCCGCAGTGCTGCCGGGATGAGTTCACCGATCGTCAGCTCGCCGGCCGGTTTGCCGTCGATCCGCTCGCCGTTGCCCTCGCGGGCCTCCATCGGCACCACCTGGCGCAGGTGGCCGAGCGTGTGCAGCCACAGCTCGAACTCCGACTCCAGGGTGCCGATCCGCTCGTCCGGCGGTATCTCGGCGGCCATCGCGCGCAGCAGGCTGGTCTTGCCGACGCCCTGGGTGCCGGTGATCATCACGTTCTTCCGGGCCCTGATCGCCGAGGCCAGGAAGGCCGCGATCGTCGAGTCCACGGTGCCCAGCGTCACCATGTCGGCGAGCGTGGCGGAGGCGACCCGGTGGCGGCGGATCGCGACGTAGGGCCGCGGCGTCACCTCCGTCATCGCCTGCAGGCGCATGCCGCCCTCCAGGCGCAGCGCCAGCGTCGGGTTGGCGGTGCTCAGGCTGCGCTCGCCGCCGCCGTGCTGGCGGGCCAGGTCCTGGAGCAGCTCGATCAGTTCGGCGTCGCTGTCGGCCACCGGCGGCACCTTGCGCAGCGGCTGGTGGACGCGCGAGACCCAGACGTCGTCGCACCCGTTGATCAGGATGTTCTCGATCTCCGGGTCGTCCAGGTAGGGCTGCAGCCGGCCGGCCCGGAAGAGCAGGTCGTAGACGGCCTCGGCGAGCACCCGGTCCTGCTCCCGGGTCGGGGGCACGCCGTGGTTCTGGGCGTAGCCGTCGGACCAGCGGGCCACCGCCTCCTCGATCAGCGCGCGGCCGCGCTGGCGGCGGGTGGCGCGGTCCACCTCCTGCCCCTGGCCCGGCGCCAGCCGGGAGAGCTGCTGGTGCAGTTCGGCGGCCACCTGGCGCTTGAGCTCGCGGGCCAGCTTCGGGTCCACCACGGGTGCGGTGCCCGCGCTCCACTTCTCGGGGGCGGGCAGCACGGGCAGCCCCGCGGGCGAGGCGGTCGCGGCAGGGGTGGGCACGGCACTGGGCACGCCGGCGGGCATCGGGGCGGGCATACCAGCGGGGGCGGGCGCGGGCGGCTGGGGGTGGGTGGCGGTGGCCGACCAGTCGCCCGGCCAGGACCGGGCCGGCGGCTGCGGGCCGGGCTGTGCGGCCCACGGCCGGCCGGCGGCCGGCGACCCGGTCGGCACCACCCGGCCTCCCCATCCGGTCGCGTCGGGCTGCGCCGCGTGATCGGCCGGGGCATCCGCGTCCACGGCCGTGGCGCGGTCACGCATGGGGCTACCGCGCACGGAGCACCTCTCCCTGGGTCTCGGTCTCCTCGGTCGGCGCCCGGAACGGCTCGGGGGCCGCCGGGTGCGGCGCTATTCCCGCCAGCGGCGGCGGCGCGGCGGGCTGCTGGCCCGGCGCGGCGGGCCGCACCTGCACCGGCCCGGCCGACGGCACGTACACCTGCCCGGCGGACGAGGTGAACGCCTGCCCGCCCGCCATCGGTGCCGGGTACTCCCGCACCGCCGGAACCCCCGACGGCTGCGGCTGCGGCTGCTGGTACGGCTGCACCGCTGGCGCCGCTGGCGCCGCGGGCTGCGCGGGTGCGGGCTGCGCGGGCGGTGGCGGCTGGTACGTCACCGGCTGCTCCGCGGGCTGCGGCTGCCCCGGCCCGAACGCCGGCTCGGCGACACCGGGCCGGTACGTCGACTGGTACGCCGGCTGAGGGGTCGGCTGGTACGCCTGCTGGTACGCCGGTTCGGCCGCCGGCGGCTCGAAGAGCTGGCCGGACGGCGGCGCGTACGCCTGCTGGTACTGCCGCTCCGACGGCCCGGCCTGCTCCGGCTCGTAGCCCTGGAACCCCTGGTACTGCGAGGCCTCGGGGACCCGCTCCCCCACCGCCGCGGACGGCGGCTGCGGCGCGGCCCCCCAGGCGAGGCCGCCCTCGGCTGCCGCGCCACCCGCCCCGGCCGGGGCGGCACCGGCCGGGGCCGTCAGTCTGGCCCGCCGCTCCGCCACCAGCGCCTGGATCCGGTCCGCCGTGGTCCGGGCGGTGCGCATCAGCTCCGACCGGACGAACCGCCGGTCGGTGCTGTCCCCGCCGTCCGAGAGCACCCGGGCGGTCCGGACCGCGTACGGGAGCGTCCCCAGCACCGGCAGGCCGAGTTCGCGGGTGATGTCCGCCACCGGGTAGGGCCCCTCGGTGATCAGCAGCAGGCCGAGCGCGTCGGTGCCGGTGCCGGCCGTCTCCAGGTCCGCGCGCAGCGCGGCCAGCCGCGGGCGGGCGGCGCTCAGGCCGCGCAACGTGGTGCGGACGGTGGCGACCACCGCGTCCGCCCGCCGGGCCAGCACCGCGCCGGGCCCGAGCGCGCCGGAGCGGCCGAGGTCGAGCAGCACGTCGTAGCCCTCCGGTTCGAGCGCGCGCAGCGCCTCGACCAGCGGCTCCCAGGTGTAGGCGAGCCCGGCGGCCTGCGCCGGATCGGTCAGGCCGGGCAGCAGCAGCCGCTCGCCCGCGCCCTGCGGGGAGATGTCGATCAGCTGCTCCCAGATGGCCTGCGCGAGCAGCCCGCGCCGGTCGGCGACGGCGAGGTTGCGCAGCCCGTAGACCGCCTCGACCCGGCCCTCCAGCGCGCCCGCCAGCGCGGCGCCGCCGTCCGGGTCGCACTCGACGAGCATGACCTTGCGCCCCGGTGCCAGCGGCCAGCAGAGCAGCAGCGCGAGCGCGGTGGTGGTGGCCCCGGGCGCCCCCGGCCCGCCGGTGACCGCGATCACGGCCATCAGGCCGCGCTCCCGCCGGAGGCCGGCGCCGACGGCGAGCCCGGGGCCCCGGACGCCGAACCCGGGGACGCCGCACCGGATCCGGCCGAGGGCGAGGCCCCCGCGGACGGCGCCCCTGCCCCCGCCTTCGGCGCCAGGATCACCTGGAACCTGCCACCGGCCGCCCAGACCGCCAGCGTGGTCGCGTCGCTCGGCGGCACGGCGACGTCGATCACCTGGCTGCCGTCGCTGCCCGCCTTGCCCAGCTCGGCCACCACCGCGTTCATGGTGACCGGACCGTGCCCGCCGCCGCCCGTCGAGCCGGCGTTCGAGTCGGCGAGCTGCACGATCACGATCTGCTGGCCCACCTGGAGCCCGTCGGCGGGCAGTTGGCTGGTGTGCACCGGCAGCCCGACCTCCTGCATCCCGGGCTGCACGACCAGCGCCCGGGTCAGGTCAGCCGCCAGCAGCAGCGCGCCGCGGTGCAGGTCGCCGGTGGCCCGCTGGCCGATCGCCAAATTCCGGTCCGCGGCACTCACCGGGGCGAGCGCGGGGTCGCTGGCGATCCGGGCCACCACCAGGTCGTCGGCCGTCAGCGGCTGCCCGTACGGGACGTCACGGGCCAGCGCCAGCACCGCGATCCGCTGACCGGAGCTGTTGTAGAGCACCGCGCCGCCCAGGCCGCCGGCCGCGATCAGCGCCGCCGCCATGGCGATCACGGCGGGCCGGCGCCGCCGCGCCCGCAGCGAGCGGGACGGCGCGAGGGGGCCGGAGCGGGCCTCGGCGCGCGAGGTCGCGGGCGCGGCGGTCACCTGGTCCTGGCCGTAGCCGACGGCTCCCTGTGCGCCGAGGGTCGGCGACGAGAAGGTGCGGTTCTCCATCGGACTTCGGCCTTCCTGACGAGCGCTGACGTGCGGTGGATGCGACGGGACGCGATGACGGGCGATGACATGCGGTGGCGGCAGGTCAGTTGAGCACCTGGAGCTCGTTGACCTGGAGGGCGAGCGGATCGCTGGAGACCTGGATGTCGACCGGCCCCCACGGGTGCGAGCCGTCGGCGAGGTTCGTGGTGGTGATCGTCCAGTACTGGGTGACCGTCAGGTCGTAGCCGCTGGTCGTCGCCGCCTTGGCCGCCCCCGCGGGCGAGGTGCGGCCGAACTGCCCGATGCACGCGTCGGCCGGCGGGTTCTGCGCCAGCCCGTCCGCGTACGGGTGTCCGGCGCCCTTGCCCTTGCAGTCCAGCGTCGCTTCCTGCCCGGTGGCGGGGTCGACGTGGCCGAGGTCCCAGACCACGTCGACCAGCGTGGCGGTGGCGCTCACCGAGACGCCGTTGAGCGAGACGGTCTGGCTCTGCGGCCCGACCGTTTCGTCGTGGGTGGCGTCCGAGGTCTCGTACCAGAACCAGACCGGCGACCCCACCACGGCCTGACCGGGCGGCGCGGTGTGCGGGACCGGCCGGGCGAACTGCAGCTTCTTGACGGCCATCTGGGCCACCGTGGCGGGGGTCGGCGGGGGCGCGGCGATGTTCGGCGGCTTGTTCAGGAACACCAGGGCGGCGCCTTCGGCATTGTTGTTCGCGTCGTAGCAGGTCTTCAGGTAGACGGCGCCGTCCGCTGAGGTGTTGCCGCCCCAGGACGGGTCGTCGGCCGCCGGCTGCGGATCGGCCTGGGTGAAGTAGCACCCGCTCGCGGTGTCGAAGTACCCCAGGTCCGGGTCCCAGCACGGGTGCTGCACCCCGTGCCACGCGCAGGTCGGCTCGGCGCCGCCCGAGCCGCCACCGCCGCTGCCGCCCCCCGAGCCGCCGCCCGTCCCGCCGGCACCGCCGGGGGAGCCGCCGCTGCCCGGGTCCTGGAGCACCACGCAGACCGCGAGCACCACGCAGGGGTTGACGCCGCCGGACGGCCCCGCCGCCCGCGCGGGGATCGCCGAGCCGGCCAGCAGGCCGGTCAGCAGCAGGAGTTGACCGAGGAGAGCAGGGATTCGACGCATGGTCCTCAACATGTCCGGCCCGTCTCGCGATTGAACTCGAACACCGTCCAGATACTGCCCTTCACCAGCAGTACCGCCTGCGCCGGATAGCGGGTCAGCCGCTGCGGCGCGTCCTTGTTGCTGCCGTCGGCGGCGTCCACCTGGTGCCAGCCGCTGACGTCCACGCAGTCCTCGATCACCGCGCGCTGCGGATTGCTGGCGAGATCGACGCTCTGCACCACCGGGGAAAGCACCGGCTTGCCGTTCATCACCATTTTGGCGTCGTGCAGGGATTGCAGACTCGTCAGGATGTTCCCGAGCGCGGTTCCGCTGGAATAGATCCTTACTTGGGCCCCGTTCGGATCAGCACCGGAGTAGGCCGAGACCTGGGCGGCCCACCAGTCCTGATAGGTCTTCAGTACGACGCGGCCGACCGCCCCTTGCGCCCCACTGGTCGGCGCCGGGCTGCCGGTCGCAGCCCCCCCGTCCGGAGATCCGTCCGATCCGTTCGCGGAACCGTCCGAGGCGCCCGGCGCATTCGACGATCCGGCCGAGGGTTCGGCGCCCGGCCCGCCGGTCGATCCCCCACCGGCCACACCCACCGCACCTGGCACGGCAGTTGACAGCCGCTCCGGCTGCCCCGGCGACCGCCCGGCGCAGCCCGCCGCGAGGAGCGTGAGCAGAATCGTCGCGCCGACCCCGACCGCCCTCAGGCGTAACAAAGCCCTGCACCGGTGCATAGCCCCACCTAGTCGCGACTAACCGACCGTCGGCCGAAGTTGGCAGAAAACACCTGCCTGGTGCCGAAGTGCGGTGTGGAGCACGATTCTTCGCCAACCCCACCGCGTACGGCAACACCTTGGGCCCCTGACCTTACGCGGAAGGCGGATCCGTTGGAGCACTTTCGCGCCACAGAACAGCCAACAGTTCTTCAGAAACCGACAATCCGGCCAGTGCACCTCGCACAGCGGCCCGATTCCGCAGCAACAACCGGCCACCCGAAGGGGGGACGAGCAGCCGTGCCTCGATGCCTGACGCCAGTTCACCCCAGGCGAGCTCGGCGGCCACCGTCGGCTGGAACTCGGCCGGCGCGAGGGCGGGGGGCGCGCCCGGAACTCCGCGCTCCAGGACCCGGCCGAGCGCCCAGCTGAACGACCCCTCCGCGCCCGGGAGCACCGCCGAGCGCCCGCGGCGCCCCCCGGGGTAGGGGCCGATCCGCCCCCAGAGCGGCACCCGGGAGTGGACCAGCAGCTCGGCCACCCCCTGCTCGCCGGCCACCCCGCCGAGGGCCGCCCAGGTCTCGGGGGCGGCGACGGCGTCCACCAGCAGCAGCGCCTCCTCCTGGGCACCGTGCACCATGGTGCTCACCACCCAGTCCCAGGCCAGCCCGCGCATGTAGGCGTTGTCGGGCGTGCTGCCCGCGGTGACCAGCGCCAGGCGCCGACCGCGCGGGTCGGCGATCAGCTGACCGAGCAGGCAGACCACCAGCCAGCGCCCCTCCTGCCGGGCGGCTGCGCTCAGCGCGGTCAGCATCGTGTTGGCATCCGCGTCGGGCGGCACGACGGTCACCCGGCAGCCCCGGTTGCCGGTGTCGAAGCAGACCGGCGGCAGCGCCTTGGCCAGTACCTCGGCTCCGTGCGCGGCCTGCGCCGAGCCGCCGTAGCTGCGCTCCGGCCCGCCGTTGGCACCGATCACCACCAGCTCGACGCCGCCGGCCGCGCCCGTCCCCAGACCGCCCGCCCCCGCGCCGGCTCCCACACCCAGACCCGTCACTGCCGCACCCCTCTTCGCCGTACCCGTCCCCACCGTGGCCCGCCCCTGTCGTGTCGGACGAGGCCCATCCTGCACCTCGGAGCGAGGCCCGGCCCAGCGCTCGGCACGGCTCACGGCTCGGCGCCCGTCCCGATGCCCCTCCCGCGCCCCGCCCCGGGCCCGCGCCGGACCCGGGACCATGGGCCCTACTGGCCTCGCCCCCGGCAGGCGCACCATCGGATCATGGACCGTGTCGACCGTATCGAGGACCTGAGCGAGGCCGAGTGCCTGCGGCTGCTCAGCACCGTGCCCATCGGGCGCGTGGTGTACACCGAACACGCGCTGCTGCGGGTGCTCCCGGTCGCCTTCCAGCTCGACACGGACGGCCGGCTGCTGCTCGGACTGCCGCAGGACGGCCAGCTCGCCCGGGCCCTCGACGGCACCGTGGCCGCCTTCCAGGCCGACCGGCTCCACGAGGCGACCCGGACCGGCTGGAGCGTGGTGGTGCACGGCCAGGCCGAGGTGGTCCGCGAACCGGCCCGGCACGCCGCCCTGCTGCACGGCGGCCCGCTGCCCTGGGTGGCCGGACGCGAGCCGCTCTTCGTCACCCTCACCGCCGAGCTGGTCACCGGCCACCGCCTGCTGCACTCCCCCAGGCCCTGTCCGGCCCCAGCCGCCAACTGACCGGTCGGTAGGGCTACGCTCCCGGGACGGGCGGAAGGCCGTCCGCCCGTCCGAGCCCCCGACCGGCCTCAGGAGCGCAGCATGACGACCTTCGCCACCCTTGACGAGCTGACCGAGGCGGTCGGCACCGTGCTGGGCACCAGCGCCTGGCACACGGTGACGCAGGAGCAGGTCGACCTGTTCGCCGAGGCGACCGGCGACCACCAGTGGATCCACGTCGACCCCGAGCGCGCCAAGGCCGGCCCGTTCGGCGGCCCGATCGCGCACGGCTACCTCACCCTCTCGCTGATCCCGCTGCTGGCCAAGGAGTGCTATGGCGTCGGGGGCATCCGGATGGCGGTCAACTACGGCTCGGAGAAGGTGCGTTTCCCGGCTCCGCTGCCGGTCGGCACCCCGGTGCGGGCGACGGCCGAACTGCTCTCGATGACCGAGGTGGCCGACGGCCGGCAGGCGGTGGTCCGGTTCACCATCAGCAGCGAGGCCAGCCCGAAGCCGCACTGCGTCGCCGAGACGATCACCCGGTTCTACGTCTGATCCCGCTCCCCGCCCGGCGGCGAACGCATCCTGACGCCCCGTCGGACCGGTCCCGCCGGGCCTGCCGGAGCGGCCCCGTCGACCGGCAGCGCCACGCCTCGAACGGCGGGTGGATCGCCCGATCCACCGCGCCCGGCAGCGTCGCTTTGGGTAGTCTCCCGATGAGGTGTTGATCGTATCGAGCGGGCGCCGCACCACACCGGTGTCCGCTCGACGTGGTGCCCCTGACGTCCCTTCCTAGGAGGTGCCGTGCCCGGCTCGGTCCCCAGCTCGTCCCGCTTCACCGATCTTCGCGGCCTGTCGGCCGCCGGCTGGCGACGGATGCGGACGGACGCCTTCGGCGCCGTACCCACCGGCGCGCGCCTGGAGCGGATCCAGGGCAGCCCGAACTTCGCGGACGGCGCCTTCCAGAACCCGGTGCCCACCCGCCGGCTGGTCTACGAGCGCTCGCCGCTGGAGATCAGCCGGGCCCAGCTCGCGTCGAACCGGGGCCGGCGGGTGCCGGCCCGGCCGATCCCGGTGCACCGGCTGCGCTCCGCCGAGCTGGCGGTGGCACCGGCCTCGGGGCTGCGGCTGACCTGGCTGGGCCACGCCACCGTGCTGGCCGAGCTGGACGGCCGCCGGGTGCTCTTCGACCCGGTCTGGGGCGTGCGCTGCTCGCCGTTCCCCGGGATCGGGCCCAAGCGGCTGCACCCGATGCCGATCCGGCTGGCCGACCTCGGCCCGGTGGACGTCGTGGTGATCTCCCACGACCACTACGACCACCTGGACATGACGACGATCCGGGCGCTGATCGGCAGCGGTGCCCGGTTCGCCGCCCCGCTGGGGGTCGGCGCGCACCTGGAGCACTGGGGGGTGCCCGCCGAGCGGATCACCGAGCTGGACTGGTGGGAGTCGGCCGAGCTGGCGGGTCTGACGCTGACCGCGACCCCCGCCCGGCACTACTGCAGCCGCGGCCCGCGCACCGACCCGCTGATGCTCTGGGCCTCCTGGGCGGTGGCCGGCCCCGAGCACCGGGTCTTCCACAGCGGGGATACCGGCTACTTCCCCGGCTTCACCCGGATCGGCGAGCTGCTGGGCCCGTTCGACGCGACGATGACCCAGGTCGGCGCCTACAGCCAGTTCTGGCCCGAGGTGCACATGACGCCGGAGGAAGGGGTGCGGGCGCACCAGGACGTGCGCGGCGGGCTGCTGCTGCCGATCCACTGGGCGACCTTCAACCTCGCGCCGCACCCGTGGGAGGAGCCCGCCGAACGCACCATGGCGGCGGCGGCCACGCTCGGCGCCGCGGTGGCGGTGCCGCTGCCGGGCGCGCCGTTCGAGCCGGCCGAGCCGCCCGTGCAGCGCGCCTGGTGGCGCACGGTCGCCGGCCTGCCGGAGAGCACGCCGCTGGTGCCCGCGGCGCCCGCCACGCCCGTCGCCCCCGCCGCTGCGGCCACGCCCGCCCACTCGCACGAGGACGAGGTCCCGGCCTGACGCCCGCTCGGCCGCCGCACCGTCACCGGGCGGCCTGGCGGCGGCTCCTCAGCTGCCGCCAGGCCGACTGCTGCACCAGCAGGGTCAGCACGCCGGCGATCACGATCCCCGACATGTTCAGCAGCAGCTGCACGGTCGACCCCCGGGCCTGCCCGAACTCCCCGTAGGCCAGCGCCACCGCCGCGTTGGCCGCCGCCGGCACGGTGGTGACCGAGATCGCCACCCCCACCAGCGCGCCGGACTTCGCGGAGGTCAGCGAGAGCAGCCCGGCGACGCCGCCGAGGAACGCCACCACCAGGGAGAGCGCGTCCGGCTGGAAGACGAACGAGGTGTTCGGCCGCGAGCCGTGGAAGTCCGCCTCGGTGAAGAGGCCGAAGGCGTTCATCATCCAGCTGAACAGGATGGTCAGCACGATCGCCACCGCGAACCCGCCCAGCAGCGCGGTGAGCGAGCGCAGCGCGGGGTGGGCGCGCCGCTGCACCAGGGCGACGCAGAGCCCGGCCAGCGGCCCGAACTCGGGCCCCACCACCATCGCGCCGACGATCAGCACGGCGCTGTCCAGTACCACGCCGCAGGCCGCCAGCATGGTGGCCGTGACGATGAACGCCAGGTAGGTGTAGGAGAAGGCGGACTCCTCGTGGGTGACCTCGGTGACCGACTCCCAGACCAGGGCGTCCGAGCCCAGGCCCGGGGCCCGGCTCTCGGCCTCCCGGGCGGCCCGCGAGATGGACAGCTCCAGCGCGGAGACGTCGATCGCCCCCTGCTCGGGCACCCCGAGTGCACGCAGTCCCGCCAGCAGCTCGTCCGCCGACTCGCGCGCCACGTCGCACAGCACCACGTCCCCGGGCGGGCGCCGGGCCGCGGCCGGCAGCGTGACGACGTGGGTGGCGCCGAGGGTGGAGTCCAGCAGGTCGAGCACGGCGGGGAGCAGCGGGCCGGGGACGATCAGGCGCAGGTGCAGCACGAGGGACTCCGGAGGTTGCCGACGGGTAACCCACCTCACAGTGCCGCCCGGTGCGTTCTGCCACTATGACCGGATGGCAGACGCACCGGCACGCGACCACCGGACGGCCCAGGGGCCCGGCGAGGGTCAGGGTCAGGCCGACCACTCGGCTCCCACCCCCGCGAGCGGGGTCCAGGTGGCCTCGTTCCGGGACCTGCTGCGGATCGAGGAGCTGGACGAGAACCTGTTCCGGGGCCACTGCCACGCCGGTGCCCCGCTGCGCGCCTTCGGCGGCCAGGTGGCCGCCCAGGCGCTCACCGCCGGTGGCCGCACCATGCCCGCCGGGCGCGGGGTGCACTCGCTGCACGGCTACTTCCTGAGACCCGGCGACCCCGGCCGCCCGATCATCTACCAGGTGGAGCGGATCCGCGACGGCCACTCCTACGCCACCCGCCGGGTGACGGCCGTCCAGCGCGGCGAGGCGATCTTCACGCTCTCCGCCTCCTTCAAGCAGCCCGAGCAGGCCCCCGAGCGCCAGCGCGTCATGCCGCCGGTGCCGGGGCCCGAGGAGCTGCCCGACCCGTTCCCGGAGTGGGCGCGCGCCGACCCGGCCGACTTCGACCAGGCGGCCGGGTTCCACTCGTTGGACATCCGCTTCATTCCGCCGGACGCGCCGGGCATGCCGCCGGAGGCCGAGGGCGTGCCGCAGCAGTTCGTCTGGCTGCGCAGCGGTTCGCCGCTGCCGGCCGAGGACGGGCTGCTGCACGTGTGCGCGCTGACCTACCTCTCGGACCTGACGCTGGCCGCCACCACCGCGCTGCACCGCCAGCCGCACCGCTTCCAGCGCAGTGAGCCGCCACCGGTCACGCTGGCCTCGCTGGACCACGCGATGTGGTTCCACCGGCCGTTCCGGGCGGACGACTGGCTGCTCTTCGCCCAGCGCAGCCCCTCCGTCTCGGACGGCCGGGGGCTGGCGCTCGGTGAGTTCTACAGCCGGGACGGGCAGCTGGTGGCCTCCGCCGTCCAGGAGACCCTGGTGCGCGAGCGGCGCCCGCTGCCGCGCGGCTGACGCCCGCGGGGCGGGGGCACGGCGCGTCGGGGAACACGGCGCGTCGGGGGCCGGTGCCGAGATTTCGCCGGAGATAGTGCGATATGCGGCGCTTTCCGCCGCACCGTCGCGGCGAGAGGCCACCGATGACCCGTCAGCCCCCCGACAGCCCGGACCTCCTGACGCCGCTGCCGGCGCCGGCCCCGCCCCCGCGGGAGACGCTGCCGACCGACCGGGTGGTCTTCGGGGTCAGCGCCGTGGTGGTGCTCGGCGTGGTCGGCTGGGGCGTCTTCGCCCAGAAGTCGCTGGGCCACGCGTCCAGCACCGCGCTCGGCTGGGTGCTGCACAACTTCGGCTGGCTCTTCGTGGTCGCCGCGGACGTCTTCCTGGTGCTGACCGTGCTGCTGGCGCTCAGCCGGTTCGGCCGGATCAGGCTGGGCCGCGACGAGGAGCGCCCCGAGTTCTCCACGCTGGCCTGGATCGCCATGATGTTCAGCGCCGGCATGGGCATCGGCCTGATGTTCTACGGCGTCGGCGAGCCGCTCCAGCTCTACGCCCAGCCGCAGCCCGGCTCCGGGCTGACCCCGCTGACCCCGGCGGCCGCCCGGTCCGCGCTGGAGTTCTCGCTCTTCCACTGGACCCTGCACCCGTGGGCGATCTACGCGGTCGGCGGCCTGGCGATGGCGTACACGACCTTCCGCAAGGGGCGGGGCAACCGGATCAGCGCGGCCTTCGTGCCGCTGCTCGGCGAGCGCCGGGCGAACGGCTGGGCGGGCAAGGGGATCGACCTGCTGGCGGTCTTCGCCACCGTCTTCGGCTCCGCGACCAGCCTCGGCCTGGGCGCGCTGCAGGTGGCCGACGGCCTGGGCTACATCTCCTCGGCGCAGAACTCCCGGCACCTGCAGCTGATCATCATCGGCTCGCTGACCGCCGCCTTCGTGCTCTCCGCCTTCTCCGGGGTGCACAAGGGGGTCAAGTGGCTGAGCACCGCCAACGTGGTGCTGGCCTCGGTGATCATGCTCTTCGTCTTCGTGGTCGGGCCGACCGTCTACGTGCTGGACGCCATCCCGGCCACCGTCGGCGGCTACCTCGCCGACCTGGTCACGATGGCCAGTCAGACCGGCGCCTTCACGGACGAGAAGTGGCTCGGGTCCTGGACCATCTTCTACTGGGCCTGGTGGCTCTCCTGGGCGCCCTTCGTCGGTACCTTCATCGCGCGCATCTCGCGCGGCCGCACGGTGCGCGAGTTCCTGGTCGGGGTGCTGCTGGTGCCCAGCGGGGCCACCGTGGTCTGGTTCTGCGTGATGGGCGGCACCGCGATCCGGCTGGACGCCACCGGGCGCGCGGACCTGGTGGCCACCATCCCGCAGGGTCCGGAGGCCTCGCTCTTCGCGATGATGAAGTCGCTGCCCTGGGGGTCGGTGAGCAGCGTGGTGTGCGTGCTCCTGGTCATGACCTACTTCATCACCAGCGCGGACTCCGCCTCGCTGGTGCTCGGCTCGCTCTCCAGCGGCGGCTCGCTGCACCCGCGCACCTGGCTGGTGGTGGTCTGGGGCGTGCTGATGGGCGGGGTGGCCGCCGCGCTGCTGCTGGCCGGCGGGCTGACGGCGCTGCAGAACGCCACCATCCTGGTCGCGCTGCCGTTCGTGGTGGTGATGCTCGGGCTCTGCCTGGCGCTGGTCAAGGAGCTGCGCCAGGACCCGTCGGCCGGGCCGCCGCGGTTCCACCCCGGGCACGGGCTGCGCGACGCGGTGCGGGTGGCGGTCGGCGACCCGCCGGACAAGGTGCCGGCCGGCCAGGCTCCCCCGTCCGGGTGAAGTAGCGCCGCCGTCGCGGCCGTTCTCCACCGCCCGCCGAGCGGGACCCGACCGGCCTGCGGTCGGCCGGGAGCCCGCTCCCGGGGCATCTGCCCAGGTGGGGGCGGGCCGTTTCGTGCCAAACCGCCGCATCCCGCCGGTGCGGCGTTCACCCGTGTGTCGTCATCGTTTAACACCCGACTGGAATGCTCGGACCATGGACGACTCGTTGCCGCCGCTCCGCCTCCCGGTGGAGCCCCTCCCCGCGGACTCCCCGGACGCACCGGACGCCGCACGCTTTCCGCTGCCCAAGCGCCACCGCCGCTACCTGGCCTGCGCCGCGGTGGCCGCCTCGGTCGCGCTCGGCACGCTCGGCGTGGGCGCGACCGTGGAGACCGTCCAGCACCACACCGCGGTGACCGCGGCGGCCCAGAGCCGCTGACGGGCCGGCCGGGAGGCGGTCAGCCCCGGGCGGCCAGCCGCTCGTCCAGCTCCGCGAGGTCGGTGACGAACCAGATCTGGCTCCCCCGGTCGCACTCGCGCACGAAGTCGCGCAGCGCCGAACTCTCCTCGGTCCACCGGGAGATGTCGCCGACCACGGCGACGTTGACCCGGTACTGCGCGAACTTCTGCAGCAGCTCGCCGGCCACGCCGGTGCGCAGCCGGAAGAAGTCCTGGTGCCAGCGCGCCACCGGCACCGCCACCCACTGCGCTTCGCCGCCGGCCGCGTCGCCGATCAGCTGCAGCGCGTCCGGGACGCCGGACACGGGATCCCCCTTCGGCTCGCAGACCAGCACGGCAGCACCGCTCATCCGATGGACCGTCATTCCCACTCAACCTCTCTGTCAGGGGCTTGAGATGTCCGCCGCCACCGCGCCGACCAGGCGCAGGATCTCGGCACTGTCCTCCGCGCCGCCCAGCACGATGATCTTCATGGTGCGGCGCGCCTCGTCGCGCACCGTCTCCACCCGCAACGGCACCCGGTCCGGGCGGTGGGCGACGGAGGCGTGCAGCAGGGTGGCGAGCCGGTCCATCGCGACGGCGTCGATGCCGTCGATCCGGACGATGCTCGACACCTCGACCTCCGCCGCCGCGGCGACGCCCGACCCCCCGGTCGCGACCTCGGCCGCACCGCCGGACGCGCCCTCGGTCTCGGCCACCGCCGTGGACCCGCCGGTGAACTCCGCCAGGTCCTGCGCCGCGATCCGGTACTGCTTGCCGATCCGGACGGCCTTGAGCCGCCCGTCCCTGATGTATGCGCGGACCGTGCGTACGTGCAGGCCGAGCAGGACGGCGACCTGGTCGACCGAGTACATCTGCGGCGCCATCTCCTGGGACCATCCTTCCCTAAACATCCCTATGCTGTCCAACCTCACGGCAGCATAGGGAGTGATAGGGAGGGATCGACGCAGGGGGTCAGCGACGGGAGTGGCGCCCGGTGCTCGGCTCGGTGCCCAGTTCGAGCCGCGCGGCGTAGCGGGCCGCGGGGGCGAGCAGCGTCCAGCCGCCGCGGGCGGCGCACGGCTCGCCGCCGGACGGAACGCTCGGCGCGCTCGGGGCGATCAGTCCCATCGCGTGCAGCAGGTCGAGCAGGTCGCGGCGGAAGGCGGCCCGGTCGGCCAGGTGCGCCCGGCGCCAGTGGGCGGCGCGCGGGTCGTGCCCGTGGTCCTCGGAGTCGTACTCGTCGGCCAGGTCCCCGAGGATCCCGTCTATCAGCGCCTCGGCGATCGGCACGCCCGCGGTCGCGGGCGCGGGCGGACGGGCGGCTGGCTCGTCCTCGGCGGGCAGCGGACGGAGCTCCTCCACCAGCCGTTCGACCAGCAGCAGTGCCACGTGCGCCAGCGGCCCCGGACCGGGGAACCGCAGGTCGGTCAGCTCGCCCGCCGGGTCGAGCAGCGCGATCCCCTCGCAGCGGATCTCGGCGGTCAGCCCGAGGAAGTCCGCGAGCATCGCCGCCTCGGCGGTGCGCGACTCCCACAGCCACTCCCGCTCCAGCGGGGTCAGGTCGGCCAGCAGCAGCGCCGGTGTCTCGACCAGCCGGCGGCGGACCGCGACCGGCACGGTGGTGCGCGGCGCCGGCGGGTCCTGCGGGCCCGGCGGGCGGCAGCCGGCCACCACGGCAGCGGCGAGTTCACGGTTGACGGTCAGCCAGGCGGCGGCGGGCGCCGCGGCTGCCGAGGGTATGGAGAGGGCGAGGACCTGCCACTCGGTGAGCAGCGCGATCGCCACGCCGACCGCCTCCGGATCCACGGCGAGGGGCTGCACCCCCGGCTCGGCGACGGCTTCGGCACCGCTCTCCCCCACCGCGGCGGCGCCGGGGTGCGCGACCTGGGCCGCCAGCTGCGCGGCGGGCCAGCGCGCCGGGCCGTCCAGCAGCACGGCGAGGGTCAGCGCCAGCGCGGCGTACTGCTCGGGGGTGCAGGGGCGGCCGTGCACGGTGAGGCGGCGCAGCGTGCCGGTGCCGAGCTCGGCCTTGCGCAACCGGGCGAAGGAGTCGGTGACGGTGAGCGGATAGCCGAGCTGCTCGGCGAAGCGCTCGGTGAGCCAGGCCGCGTGACGGCGGATCAGTCCGAAGGCCTGGGCGTGCGGGCCGGTGGCGGTGACCAGCGGGTGCGCGAGCAGCATCCGTGCGGCGGCCCGGCGTTCGGCCGAGAGCGCGTCGGCGCGGCGGCGGTCGGCGCCCTGCGGGAGTGCCGCGCCGGCCGGCGGCTCGGGCTTGCGGTGCCGGCCGGCGGCGGCGGAGGGGGCCGGTGCGGGGGCGATCGCGAGGCGGCGCCCGCGCCGGGCACGGGCCGGCGAGCCGCCCGACGGCGTCGCTCCGGCATGCTGACGGACCGTCGGGCCGTGCCACCAGCTGGCCTCGGCGAGGTCCGCGCAGGCCGGGGCGGGGGCGGTGCCGACGTGCCGGGCACCGTAGAGGCCGAAGGCGTTGGCGAACAGGTCATGCGCCTGGTCGGGGGTGGCGGCGGCGAAGCACCGGGCGAGCTCGCGCAGCCCCTCGGTGAGGTCGGCTCCGCCCCCGGCCGCCGGGCGCCGCCGCTCGGGCTCGATCGGCTGCCAGTCCGTCAGGGTCAGTGTCACCTCGCCCCCGTAGGCCGGCTGCGGGCCGGGGCCCGCTTCGGTGCCACCGCCGGAGGACGGCGGGGGCGTGGCAGCGGTGGGCGGCCTGGTGCCGTCGGAAGGGAGGGTCAGCAGGTCACCAGCGCCGGTGGGTGGATCGGTCCCCTCCAGCCCTCCGCCCCCGCCCACGCGCCCCTCCGCCGTGCTGTCCCGCGGCCGTGTGCCGCGCGGCTCGTCCGTCCCGCTCGATCGTGTCGGGAGACAGCCTAAGACACCGGAGTGAGGTGGCGGCGCAGCCTCGGAGAGTCGGCGGGCAGTCGGGGCAGGGCAAGCCCGGGCACGATACCGAACAGGCGGGACCGCTAGGATGACCGCGGTTACGCGCGGGTAACCCGGTCTTCCGGTGTCCGCCCCGGTCGCCTATCGTGCCGGACATGCTGAACCTGACGACGACCGCAACCGCCCGCCGGGCCCCTGCGCTCCGGGCCCCGCGCCGGACCCGCGGTCTGCTGACCGCCTTCGCCGCGACCGCCGCCACGCATCTGGGCTCGCTGCTGACGGAGGCCAAGGTGGTCGAGCAGGTCACCAAGCCCGCCCTGATGCCCCTGCTCGCCACCCACGCCGTCAGCTCGGCGGCGCCGGACCGCGCGCCCCGGCTGCTCACCCCCGCGCTGCTGGCCAGCGCCGCCGGGGACGCACTGCTCCAGGTGGACAGCGAGCCGGCGTTCCTGGCCGGCATGGGCGCCTTCGCCGCGGCGCACATCTGCTACGTGACGATGTTCGCCAAGCAGGGTGCGCTGACGGACCGTCGGCGCACCGCGCTGGTGGCGGCCGGGTACGCGCTGGCCTGGGCGGTGATGATCAGCCAGCTCTGGCCCGGGCTCGGGGAACTGAAGGCGCCGGTGGCGGGCTACAGCCTGCTGCTCGCCGCCACCGCCGTGGCCTCGGCGGGCCTGGGCCGGCGCGGCGGGCTCGGCGGCGCGCTCTTCCTGCTCTCCGACACGCTGATCGCCACCCGCCTGGCCGGCTGGCGCGAGCTGCCCGGACACGAGTTCTGGATCATGTCGACCTATCTGCTGGCCCAGTACCTGCTCGCCACCGCCGCCCTGAAGTCCGCCCAGGGCTGAGGCCCCGTCCTACAGGTCGAGGTCCACCACCACGGGCGTGTGGTCGGAGGTGCCCTTGCCCTTGCGCGCCTCGCGGTCGACGTAGGCGTCGGTCACCGCCGCCTCGAAGGCCGGGTTGCCGTAGACCAGGTCGATCCGCATGCCGCGGTTCTTCGGGAAGGCCAGCTGGCGGTAGTCCCAGTAGGTGTAGGGCCGGTCGTACTTGAGCGGACGGGGCATGACGTCCGCCAGGCCCGCCTCGCGCAGCTCGGCCAGCGCGGCGCGCTCCAAGGGCGTGACGTGGGTGGCGCCCTCGAAGTCGGCGAGGTCGTAGACGTCCTCGTCGCTCGGCGCCACGTTGAAGTCGCCGAGCACGGCGAACGGGCGCCCGCCGGCCGCGTCCGCCCGCACCGAGTCGCGCAGCGTGGTGAGCCAGTCGAGCTTGTAGCGGAAGTGGGCGTGGCCGACCTCGCGGCCGTTGGGCACGTAGACCGACCAGACCCGCACCGGGCCGCAGGTGGCGGCGATGGCGCGCGGCTCGATCACCGGGAGCATCGCGTCGTCGGCCAGGTAGCCCGGCTGCTCGGGCAGGTCGCGCACCACGTCCTCGAAGCCGATCCGGGAGACGATGGCCACCCCGTTCCACCGCCCGGTGCCGTGGGCCTCGGTCTCGTAGCCGAGGGCGCGCACCTCCTCGTAGGGGAACGCGTCCGCGGCGCACTTGAGCTCCTGCAGGCAGAGCACGTCGGGCTTCGCGCTCTCCAGCCACTCCAGGAGCTTGGGCAGCCGCGCGGTGACGGAGTTGATGTTCCAGGTGGCGATGCGGACGGTCACGACCAGGCCTTCCAGCAGGTACGGGCGGCGGATGCCGGGCCTGGCACCCGCCCCCGAAGATACCGTCCGGCACCGACAGCACCGCCCACCGTCGAGATCCGGCCCGCACCCGCCGGGCCGAGCGCCCGCGGATAGCGCGACGGGGTGAACCCCGGCGCCGCGCGCGGGCGGGGCAGGGCCGGTCCGCCGCACCCGCGACAAGCTGGTGCGAGGGCCGGTCCACCCGGACGGCCGCCGGAGCGGAGACGAGGTGCGGATCGCATGCGGCTGCGGCGACCGGGGGAGCAGGGCGGGCCCGACCTGGGCCGGGCCGCCGAGCGGAGCGCCGTCGCCCTGGACGGACGGCTGCCGTTCCTGGACGCCGCCAAGGGGCAGCTGCGCAAGGTCTTCCCCGACCACTGGTCCTTCCTGCTCGGCGAACTGGCCCTGTACAGCTTCGTCCTGCTGCTGCTCACCGGCGTCTACCTGACCTTCTTCTTCAAGCCCGCGATGGGCGAGGTGGTCTATGCCGGCAGCTACGCGCCGCTGCGCGGGATCCGGATGACCGAGGCCTACGCCAGCACCCTGGACATCAGCTTCGAGGTGCGCGGCGGGCTGCTGGTGCGGCAGATCCACCACTGGGCCGCGCTGGTCTTCGTGGCCGCGATCGGCGCGCACCTGCTGCGGATCTTCTTCACCGGCGCCTTCCGCCGGCCGCGCGAGGTCAACTGGCTGATCGGCCTGACGCTCTTCCAGCTCGCCCTGGTGGAGGGCTTCGCCGGCTACTCGCTGCCCGACGACCTGCTCTCCGGCACCGGGCTGCGCACCGCGCAGGGCTTCATGCTGGCCGTCCCGCTGGTGGGCAGCTACCTCGCGTTCTTCGCCTTCGGCGGCGAGTGGCCCGGCACCGACATCGTCTCGCGGCTGTACACCACGCACATCCTGCTGCTGCCCGGCCTGCTGGTCGCCCTGGTGACGGCCCATCTGATCCTGGTCTACCACCTCAAGCACACCCAGTGGGCGGGCCCTGGGCGCACCGAACGCAACGTGGTCGGCAAGCCGATGTTCCCGCAGTTCGCCACCCAGACCGCCGGGCTGCTGGCGATGGTCTGCGGGGTGATCGCGGCGCTCGGGGCGCTGGCGCAGATCAACCCGATCTGGAAGTACGGCCCCTACCGGGCCGACCAGGCCTCCACCGACGCCCAGCCGGACTGGTACATGGGCTTCCTGGAGGGTGCGCTGCGGCTGATGCCGGGCACCGAGACCCGGTTGTGGGGCCACACCATCGCGTGGAACCCGCTGCTGCCCGCGGTGGTCCTCCCGCTGGTGCTCTTCGGGGCGCTCTACGCCTACCCCTTCCTGGAGCAGTGGATCACCGGCGACCACGGCGAGCGGCACCTGTGCGATCGCCCCCGCGACCGCCCGGCCCGCACCGCGGTGGGGGTGGCCGCGATGACGGCGTACGCGGTGCTGCTGCTGGCCGGCGGGCAGGACGTGCTGGCGCTGGTCCTCCACCTCTCGGTGGACTCGGTGGACTGGGTGCTGCGGGTGGCGCTCTTCGTCGCCCCGGTGTTCGCCTTCTGGCTCACCCGCCGTCTCTGCCTGGCGCTGCAGGCGGGTGACCGCGACCGCTTCACCGGCGGCTCGGCGCCCACCGGGTTCGTCCGCCAGTTGGTCGAGGGCGGCTACGAGGGCGAGCAGCGGGCGCTGACCCCGGTGCAGCGCCATGCGCTGACCTTGTACGACCGCCCGGCGCCCGTGCGCGCCACCGGCCGCGGGCCGGGGCCGCGGCTGCGCGCGGCGCTCAGCCGCTGGTACTACCGCGACCGGATCGAGCTGCCGGGGGCACCGGAGAGCGAGCGGGAGTGAGCCCGCCCCTGCCGGCGGACCCGCTCAGCGCTCGGCGCGGCTGCGCTTGACGGTGCGGAAGCGGCGGGCGACGGCGCGGGCCAGGTCGGCGGCGCCGATCAGGCCGGCCTCGTTGCCGAGGGCGGCACGGGTGAGCTCGGCCTCGGGGCGGAAGCCGCGGCCGGTCAGGGTGCGGCGGAAGGCGTCCTGGGCGGGGGCGAGCAGCAGGTCGCCGGCGGCCGAGACACCGCCGCCGATCACGAACCGGCCCGGGTCCAGCGCGGCGGCCAGGTTGGCCAGGCCCACACCCAGCCAGGTGCCGATGTCGTGCAGCAGCTCCACCGCCATCGGGTCGCCGGCCTGGGCGGCCTCGGTGACCAGCGGCCCGGTGATCGCCGTCACCTCGCCGCCGGCCCGGGCCAGCAGCGGCTGGGCCACCGGCGACTCGGCCACCGCCAGTTCGCGGGCCTCGCGCACCAGCGCGTTGCCCGAGGAGTACTGCTCCCAGCAGCCCCGGTTGCCGCACGGGCAGCGGTGCCCGCCGGGGACCACCTGCATGTGGCCGAACTCGCCGGCCAGCCCGTAGCGGCCCCGGTCCACGTAGCCGTGGCGCACCACCGCGCCGCCGATCCCGGTGCCCAGGGTGATCATCACCAGCAGGTCCTCGCCCCGGCCCGCGCCGAAGCGCCACTCGGCCCAGGCGGCGGCGTTCGCGTCGTTCTCGACCACCACGGGGAACTTCAGCCGGTCGCTGAGCGCCTCGCGCAGCGGCTCGTCGCGCCAGTTCAGGTGCGGGGCGAAGAGCACCCGGGAGCGGTCGTGGTCCACCCAGCCGGCCGCGCCGATGCCCACCGCGTGCACGTCGTGCCGGTCGGCCAGCTCCAGCACCAGCTCGACGATGACGTCCTCGACCACCTTGGGGCTCTTGCTCTTGTGCGGGGTCTCGGTGCGCAGCTGCTCGACGATCTTCCCCTCGCCGTTCACCACCCCGGCCACCACCTTGGTGCCGCCGATGTCGATGCCGATGGTCGGCAGCCGCAGCACGCCGGCCGGAAGGGTGCGGCGGCGGTCGGCGCCGTACCGGTCGAACCGGCGCTGACCGAGGCCCCGCTGGCCGAGGCCGAGCAGCGCGGGGAGGACGGGTTGGCCGGTGCGGCCGTTGGGCTGGGTCACGTTGGAACGATACGCCGCGCCGATCATCCGGGCGCGGGGTGAGACGCGGGTCCGGGCCACGCTCAGGCAGATGTCAGACTAGGAGGCCGGAACACGGCGAACGCCCAGCTGCACGTGATCTTCCTCTCAGGTTCCGGTCAGCTACGCACGAAACCGGGCACACGTTCACGCCGTCGTTCTTGTATACGTCCACCCCCGCACGTCGTTAGGCACCGGGCATCCCCAGGTCCGGGTGGCCGCAGTAATTCGGATACGAGAGTCATTGATGCAACTGACAGGCCAGCCCTTCCTGATCCTCACGATCATCCTGGTACCGGTGTCACTCCTGGTGACCCTGGTGCTCTGGGGGCGGGTCGGGGGTCCCAAGCCGGTCCAGTTCCTGGCCCGCTTGGTGATGCTGCTGTTCTGCCAGGTGACGGCGGTGGCCATGATCTTCGTGATGGTCAACAACGCCAACATGATCTACGGCAGCTGGGACGACCTGCTGGGTGACGGCGGCCACATCAGTTCGGTGCCCAACGTGCCGACGGCCGCGGTGGCCGGGGCGAACGGCGCGGGCGCGAACGGGCAGCCCGGCCAGCCCGGCAACGACGCCGCCAAGCCCGCCCGCGCCAAGGTGATCCAGCAGTTCAAGCCGGTGGACGACCCGCTGGTGCCCAAGGACGTGCAGACCACCGACCTGAAGGGCACGGTCTCCGGGGTCGACGGCGAGGTCAACGTCTGGCTGCCGCCGCAGTACAACGACCCGGCGTACAAGAACACCAACTTCCCGGTGGTCGAGCTGTTCCCGGGCTTCCCCGGGTCCTCGAAGACCTGGTTCGGCTCGCTGAAGGTCTCCGAGCAGCTGGCGCCGCTGATGAAGTCCGGCCAGGTCACCCCGTTCATCCTGATCTCGCCGCGCACCCAGCTGATCAGCACCACGGTCGACACCGGCTGCGCCAACGTCCCGGGCAAGGTCAACGCCGACACCTGGCTCTCCACCGACGTGCCGCAGATGATCCTGGACAACTTCCGGGCCGACCCCTCGCCGAACGGCTGGGCGGTGGGCGGCTTCTCCGCCGGGGCGGCCTGCGCCGACCGGATGGCGCTGCTGCACCCCGACCGCTACCGCGCCGCGGTCAGCCTCTCGGGCTACAACGAGCCGAGCAGCCTGTCCTCCTCGCTCACCGCGAAGGACCCGCACCTGAACGAGATCTCCAACCCGCTCTACATCCTCAAGCACGCCGCGACCCCGCCGAACGTCGCGCTCTACCAGAGCGGCGACAAGGGCGACGGCTACGAGGACGGGCAGGCGCTGGCCGCCGCCGCCAAGCCGCCGACGACGGTGAAGGTGCTGCTGACCACCGGTCCGCACACGCCCTCGCTGTGGCGCCCGATGGTGCCGGACGTCTTCAAGTGGCTGACCACGATCATCCCGGCGCCCAAGCCCGCCTCCTGACGAGCTGACGAGCTGACGGCACCGAACGCTCAGGCCCCGGACCGAATGGTCCGGGGCCTGAGGCGACTGTGCAGCCGACAGCCGGTCAGGCCAGCTCCAGGGCCAGGTAGAAGTCCACCCGGTCCTCCAGCCGGGACAGGTCACGCCCCGTCAGCTCCTCGATCCGCCCGATCCGGTAGCGCAGTGTGTTCACGTGCACGTGCAGCTGGGCGGCGCAGCGGGTCCAGGAGCCGTCCGAGCGCAGGAAGGCCTCCAGGGTGCGCACCAGGTCGGCCTGGTGCTCGATGTCGTAGGCGATCACCTTGTCCAGCAGCCGGCTGCGGAAGGCGCGGCGCACCTCGTCGGGCACCGCGGCCAGCAGCAGCACGTGCGAGGCGAGCTCCTCGGGGCCGGCCACGCAGACCCGGCCGACCCGGGCGGCGGCGATCCGGCGCGCGTGCCGGGCCTCCTCCAGCGCGCCGCGCAGGCCGCCGGCCTCCAGCGCGGGGGCCGAGACGCCGAGGGTGATCCGGCCGGCCGAGCCGAGTCCGGCCTCCAGCGGGCCGAGCAGCTCGCGCAGCGCGTCGGCGGGCACCGCGGCCGCCGGCGCGGGCAGCACCACCACCGCGCCGGTGCCGGCGCCGGCCACCAGCGCGCGGTCCGAGGTGCCGGTCAGCGCCTCCTCCAGGATCGAGCGCACCGCCCCCTCGGGCAGGCCGGTCCCCTCGGCGCTGAGCACCAGCCAGGAGCCCTCCGGCGCCACCGGCTCCGGCTCGGCGCCCTCGTAGCGGGCGGCCATCGCCGAGGAGGCGTACAGGGCGCGGCTGATCTCGCCCGGATCGGCGTCGCGCTGCAGCAGCGTCAGCACCTCGTCGGCGATCCGGCGGCGCAGCCGGCGGCCCTCGTCGCGGCGGTCGCGCTCGGCGGCGACCAGGCGGGCCAGGTTCTCGGCCAGCTGCTGGCGCTTGGTGGTCCACTCGGTGACGTCGCCGGCGATCGCGAGCACCCAGTCCGACAGGGCCGTGCCCTCCTCGGGGCGGGAGGTGGCGGGCAGCAGCGAGTAGGCGCCGGAGGCCAGCCGGGCCCGGTGCGGGGGGCGGCGGCGCTGGCGCTGGGCGGCCAGGTGGGCGCGGACCAGCTGGTCGCGGTCCTCGGCGCTCAGGTGCTCGACCGGGCCGGCGATCACCCGCCCGGTGGGGGTGAGCACCCAGCAGTCCAGGTCCAGGTCCCCGCCGAGCAGGTCGAGCACCGCGTCCAGCCCGCCGCCGCCGGCCGCCGAGACGAGCATCCGGTGCCGGTCCACCAGGGCGGCCAGGTCGGCGGCGCGGTCGGCGGAGACCTGGCGGCCGATGAACTCGGTCAGGGTGGAGAAGGCGATGTCGTCGGGGACGGCCAGCAGCGGCATCCGGTGCCGGCGGCAGGCCTCGATCAGGTCCTCGGGGACCGGCCCGACCTCGGCCTCGCCGGCCGCCAGCGCCACCGCCCCGCCGGCCGCCAGCGTGCGCACGAAGCGCTCGGAGTCCTCGGGCGCGGTGCGCCAGAGCATGCCGGTGAGCACCAGTTCACCGCCGTGCAGGTAGCGGCCCGGGTCGTGCAGGTCCGTGGTCATGACACCGCTGACCTGACGGTCGAGCTCCTCCTCGGCGGCGAGCAGCCGCAGCCTCGGGGCGCCGGGGGCGAGCAGGTCACGGACACGCATCCGCAGACTCCTTCGTCTGAACTGGGGGCGGGTTACTGGGTGGTAGCCGGTCAGGGGTCGCGATGGCAGGGGGTCGGGCGAACGGCGACGGTGACCGTCCGCGCGGGTCGGGGGGTCACCATATGCCCGAATCCCGGGCCTTCGGCGATATGTCTCAGCACTGTGCGGGGTCACGGGGTGTCGCCGGGCCGTCACGGCCGGATCACGGCCGGACGGGGCGGTTGGCAAACCGCTCAGCAGCGCATTCGTCGTCCTTAGAGGAACGTACAGGATGCCGGGCGGCCCCGGCGCGCGGGCTTCATGCCATCGGTGACTGCCTGCGGGCCCCGGGTCGGCGGTTCACTGGCCACACGCCGCCGGACACACCCCGGTGACCAGGACAGGACGCCCCGGCAACGCCGGGGTGACCGCTTCCGCTCTTCGGAGGTTGGGGGGACCGTACGGCCGCGTCGCAGGGCGCGGCCGTACGGTCCCCGGGGCACAGTGCCCAAAGGTTCGATCGGCGACGACTTGAGGAGACACCCGCATGGAGTTCCTGCGGCCCGCAAGCTGGGACGAGGCGCTCGCGGCGAAGGCTGAGCACCCGACCGCGCTGCCCATCTCGGGCGGCACGGATGTGATGGTCGAGATGAACTTCGACGTCCACCGGCCATCCGCGCTGCTCGACCTGAACCGCGTCACCGAGCTGACCGAGTGGTCGATCACCGACGGCGTGGTCAGGCTCGGGGCCGCCGTGACGTACGCCCGGATCATCGCCGAGCTGGCCGGCCCGCTGCCGGGCCTGGCGCTGGCCTCGCACACCGTCGGCTCGCCGCAGATCCGCAACCGCGGCGGCGTCGGCGGGAACCTGGGCGGTGCCTCCCCCGCCGGCGACGCGCACCCCGCGCTGCTGGCCGCCGGCCGCGACGTCTTCGTGGAGGCCGCCTCGGTGCGCGGCACCCGGCTGATCCCGATCGACGAGTTCTACCTCGGGGTCAAGCGCAACAGCCTGGAGAAGGACGAGCTGATCCGCGCCGTGCACATCCCGGTGGCGGACGGCCCGCAGCAGTTCTCGAAGATCGGCACCCGCAACGCGATGGTGATCGCGGTCTGCGCCTTCGGTTTCGCGCTGCACCCCAAGAACCGCACCGTCGGCACCGGCATCGGCTCGGCCGCCCCCACGCCGCGCCGCGCGGTGGAGGCGGAGGAGTACCTGCAGGGCGTGCTGACCGAGCGCGGCCTGTGGGAGTCGGGCGAGCTGCTGGGCGCCGAGGTGACCCAGCGGTTCGGCGAGCTGGTCAAGGCCGCCGCCTCCCCGATCGACGACGTCCGCGGCACCGCCGACTACCGCCGGCACTCGCTGGCCGTGATGGCGCGGCGCACCCTCACGTGGACCTGGAACGACTACAGCAAGCAGATCAGGAGCGCGGCATGAGGGTGACTTTCACCGCCAACGGCAAGCCGGTCGAGGCGGACGACGTGTGGGAGGGCGAGAGCCTGCTCTACGTGCTGCGCGAGCGGGTCGGCCTGCCGGGTTCGAAGAACGCCTGCGAGCAGGGCGAGTGCGGCTCGTGCACGGTCTACCTGGACGGCACGCCGGTCTGCTCCTGTCTGGTGGCGGCCGGCCAGGTGCAGGACCGCGAGGTGCGCACGGTCGAGGGCCTGAGCGAGGAGAACGGCGAACTGGGCCTGGTCCAGCAGGCGTTCATCGACGCCGGGGCCGTGCAGTGCGGCTTCTGCACCCCGGGTCTGCTGGTGCAGACCGACGCGCTGCTCGACCGCGCCCCGCAGCCCAGCGACACCGACATCCGCGAGGCGCTGAGCGGCAACCTGTGCCGCTGCACCGGCTACGAGAAGATCATGGACGCGGTGCGGCTCGCCTCCGCCCGCAAGTGCCAGAAGGTGGGGACGGCCGAATGACCACACGGACGATCCGGGGGCAGAAGAACCTCCAGGACATCACCACCGGCTCCCCGCACGGCATCGGCGGCTCCCCGCTGCGGCCGGACGGCACGCTGAAGGTCAAGGGCGAGTTCGCCTACTCCTCGGACATGTGGCACGAGGACATGCTCTGGGGCATGGCGCTGCGCTCGCCGCACCCGCGCGCCACCATCCTCTCGGTGGACATCTCCGAGGCGCTGAAGACCCCGGGCGTCTACGCGGTGCTGACCCACGAGGACATCCCGGGCTCCAAGTACTACGGCCTGGAGATCCAGGACCAGCCGGCGCTGGCGATCGACAAGGTCCGCTACCACGGCGAGGCGATCGCGCTGGTGGCCGCCGACCATCCGGAGACCGCCCGCCGCGCGGTGAAGAAGATCAAGGTCGAGTACGAGGTGCTCACCCCGATCACCACCGAGGAGCAGGCGCTCAACCCCGAGCTCAACGGCTACGTGCACGAGCCGCACGAGTACAAGTCGCACGCCTCCGGCAACATCTGCCACAGCCAGAAGCTGGTCCACGGCCAGGGCGTGACCGAGGAGGTCAAGGCGCTGGCGGACGTGGTGGTACGCGGCGAGTACGAGGTCGGCATGCAGGACCAGGCCTTCCTCGGCCCTGAGTCCGGCCTCGCGGTGCCCGCCGAGGACGGCGGCATCGACCTCTACGTCGCCACCCAGTGGCTGCACGTGGACCGCCAGCAGATGGCCCCGGTGCTCGGCCTGCCCGAGGAGAAGGTGCGCCTGACGCTGGCCGGCGTCGGCGGCGCCTTCGGCGGCCGCGAGGACCTGTCGATGCAGATCCACGCCTCGCTGCTGGCCCTGCGCACCGGCAAGCCGGTCAAGATCGTCTACTCCCGCGACGAGTCCTTCTTCGGCCACGTGCACCGCCACCCGGCGAAGATGACCTACGAGCACGGCGCCACCCGGGACGGCAAGCTGGTCTACGCGGACGTGCGCCTGGTGCTGGACGGCGGCGCCTACGCCTCCGCCTCGCCCGCCGTGGTCGGCAACGCGGCCTCGCTGGGCAACGGCCCGTACAACATCCCGAACGTGCGGATGGAGGCCATCGCCCTCTACACCAACAACCCGTCCTGCGGGGCGATGCGCGGCTTCGGCGCGGTGCAGGCCTGCTTCGGCTACGAGTCGCAGATGGACAGGCTCGCCGCCGAACTGGGCATGGACCCGGTGGAGCTGCGGCAGTTGAACGCGATGTCGGAGGGCGACTACATGCCCACCGGGCAGCAGATCGACTCCCCCGCGCCGGTGGCCGAACTGCTGCAGCGGGTCAAGGACATGCCGCTGCCGCCGCCGCTGGACCTGGCCAACCTGGACATCCGCGAGCTGCCCGGCGCGCTGTCGAACACCTCGCACGGCGAGGGCATCGTGCGCGGCATCGGCTACTCGGTGGGCATCAAGAACGTCGGCTTCTCCGAGGGCTTCGACGACTACTCCACCGCCCGGGTGCGCCTGGAGGTGATCGGCGGCGAGCCGGTGGCCATGGTGCACACCGCGATGGCCGAGGTCGGCCAGGGCGGGATCACCGTGCACGGCCAGATCGCCCGTACCGAGCTGGGCGTGGAGAAGGTCACCATCCACCCGGCCAACACCGAGGTCGGCTCGGCCGGTTCCACCTCTGCCTCGCGCCAGACCTACATGACCGGCGGCGCGGTCAAGCTCGCCGCCGAGGCGGTCAAGCAGGCGCTGATCGCCAAGGGCCGCAAGCGCTACGGCTGGACGCACCCCGACCTGGACCTGGTCGGCGGCAAGGTGGTCTCCGCCTCGCAGGGCGCGCTGGTCTCGATGGTCGACCTGCTCGGCGACGAGGCGATCGACCTGACCCGCGAGCACCACCACCGCCCCACCGTCCCGTTCGACAAGGAGACCGGGCAGGGCTTCGGCCACGTCCAGTACACCTTCTGCGCCAACCGCGCGGTGGTGGACGTGGACGTGGACCTGGGCCTGGTCAAGGTGGTCGAGCTGACGGCGGCCCAGGACGTCGGCAAGGCGCTCAACCCGCTCTCGGTGATCGGCCAGATCCAGGGCGGCTGCACCCAGGCGCTGGGCCTGGCGGTGATGGAGGAGATCATCGTGAAGGACGGCAAGGTGCGCAACGCCTCCTTCACCGACTACCTGATCCCCACCATCCTCGACGTGCCGCCGATCCCGGTGGACATGCTCGAACTGCCCGACCCCAACGCCCCGTACGGGCTGCGCGGAGTCGGCGAGGCGCCCACGGTCTCGGCCACCCCCTCGATCGTGGCCGCCATCCGGCAGGCCACCGGCATCGCCCTCAACCGGATCCCGGTCCGGCCCGAGCACCTCACCGGGACGCTCTGATCCCGGTGCCCGACCTCCCCGGGGCGGCGGACCGTCTTCCCCCGCCGCTCCGGGGCGCACCACCAGGAAGTACCCCGTGCACCACCATTCCGCTGCCTCTCCCACGCCGGGGCTCTGCAGCGGTGCGCACCACCCCACGCACCGCAGGCACCACAGAGTGCACCTCGTGAGTCGAACAGTCCCCCTCGGCGGTCGCCCCTACTGACCGTCCCAGGTCGGCTCGCCCACCCCAACCCCCTTTGAACCTTGGGAGTGGACATGTCCCGGATCCCCACGGAGCCAGACACCACCGAAAGAATCCCCGCCCAGGCCGGCACCCCCACCTCGGCCTCGGGCGGTTCGAACAACGCTCTGGACAGGTACTTCAAGATCTCCGCGCGCGGCTCGACCTTCGGCAACGAGATCCGCGGCGGCCTGACCACCTTCATGGCGATGGCCTACATCGTCCTGCTCAACCCGCTCATCCTGAGCGGCGCCGACGTCACCGGCGCCAAGCTCGGCCACGCCCAGCTCACCACCGCGACGGCGCTCGCCGCCGCCGTCACCACGATCCTGATGGGCGTGGTGGGCAACGTGCCGCTGGCGGTCGCCGCCGGCCTGTCGGTCTCCGGGGCGGTCTCCGCGCTGGTGGTACCGCACACCACCTGGGCCCAGGCCTTCGGCCTCTGCGTCATCTACGGCCTGCTGATCGTGCTGCTGGTGGTCTCCGGACTCCGCGAGAAGATCATGAACGGCATCCCGCTGCCGCTCAAGCACGCGATCACCATCGGGATCGGCCTGTTCGTCTCGCTGATCGGCCTGCACAAGGCCGGCTTCGTGCAGAGCGGCGGGCCCACCCTGGTCTCGCTCGGCCCCGAGGGCGAGCTGACCGGCTGGCCGGTGGTCTGCTTCGCCGTCACGCTGCTGATCATCTTCGTGCTGCTGGCCCGCAACGTGCGCGGCGCCATCCTGATCGGCATCGCCTCGGGCACCGTCTTCGCCTTCGTGGTCAACGCGGTCGGCCACGTCCCCGCCAAGGCCTGGGGCAGCGCGCCGCCGGTCTGGCCGGGCAGCCCGGTCGCCGCACCCGACTTCGGCCTGGTCGGCCACATCGACCTGTTCGGCGCCTTCGGCTCCAAGGGCATGGGCGCGATCAGCGCCTCGGTCGCGGTCTTCACCCTGGTGCTGGCAGGGTTCTTCGACGCGATGGCCACCATCATCGGGGTCGGCACCGAGGCCGGCCTGGCCGACAAGCAGGGCCGGATGCCCGGCCTGTCCAAGGCGCTGTTCATCGACGGCGCCGGCGGTGCGATCGGCGGCCTGTTCGGCGCCTCGGGCCAGACGGTCTTCGTCGAGTCGGCCACCGGTGTCGGTGAGGGCGCCCGGACCGGGCTGGCCTCCGCGGTCACCGGCGGTGTCTTCGCGCTGATGCTCTTCTTCTCCCCGCTGGCCGGCATCGTGCCGGTCGAGGTCGCCTCCGCCGCGCTGGTCGTGATCGGCTCGATGATGATGAGTCAGGCCCGGCACATCGACTGGGCCGACCGCGACGTGGCCATTCCGGCCTTCCTGACCTGCACGATGATGCCGTTCACCTACAGCATCACTGCGGGTGTCGCCTCCGGTGTGATCTCCTACACGGTGATCAAGGCCGGCAAGGGCAAGTGGCGCGAACCGGGTCCGCTGATGTGGATCCTGACCGCCGTCTTCGTCCTGTACTTCGCGCTCACACCGGTCAAGGAGTGGCTGGGGGTCCACTAGGCCGTGTCCGGCGTGGTGCGGGGGGAGCCGACCGGCCGCCCGCACCGCGCCGCCGTCACCTCCGCCACCACCCGCCCGCCGGACCACCGCCAGCCCCTCGACACCACCGATAGGAGCCACGGACATGCAGGACATCGCCGAGCAGTTGCAGGCCTGGCACGCCTCCGGGCGCTCCTTCGCGGTGGCCACCGTGGTCGGCGTCTCCGGCAGCGCGCCGCGCGACCCGGGCGCGGCGCTGGCCGTGGACGCGGACGGCGAGGCCCTCGGCAGCGTCTCCGGCGGCTGCGTGGAGGGCGCGGTCTACGAGCTGTGCCGGGAGGCGATCGCATCCGGGCAGCCGGTGCTCGAACGGTTCGGCTACAGCGACGAGGACGCCTTCGCCGTCGGGCTGACCTGCGGCGGGATCCTGGACGTCTTCGTCCAGCCGGTGGTGCCCGGGGCGGACGCCGGGCTGGACGCCGGCATCACCTACATCGCCTCCGGCACCCCGGTCGCACTGGTCCGGCTGATCGAGGGGCCCACCGCGCTGCTCGGCGCCACCGTCGCGGTGACCGCCGACAGCCACCACGGCACCCTCTCCCCCGGCGGGCCCGCGACCACCGCAGCGCTGGAGCGCTCGGTGGTCGCCGAGGCCCGCGCGCTGCTGGACGCCGGCAAGACGGCCAAGGTCACCCTGGCGCTGGACGGCCGCCCCTGTGACCCGACGGCCGCGAGCACCGTCACCTTCTTCGTCGAGTCCTACGTCCCCAAGCCGCGGATGCTGGTCTTCGGCGCGATCGACTTCGCCGCCGCCGTGGTGCGGATCGGCAAGTTCCTCGGCTACCGGGTGACCGTCTGCGACGCCCGCCCGGTCTTCGCGACCGCGCGGCGCTTCCCCGAGGCCGACGAGGTGGTGGTCGACTGGCCGCACCGCTACCTGGACGCCCAGCTCGCCGCACCCGGCGGCGCCGGCGGCCTGGACGGCCGCACGGTGCTGTGCGTGCTGACCCATGACGCCAAGTTCGACATCCCGCTGCTGGAGCGCGCGCTGCGGCTGCCGGTCGGGTTCGTCGGCGCGATGGGCTCGCGCCGGACTCACCTGGACCGCAACGCGAAGCTGCGCGAGGCGGGCCTGAGCGAGGCCGAGATCGCCCGGCTCCGCTCGCCGATCGGCCTGGACCTCGGGGCCAGGACGCCCGAGGAGACCGCCGTCGCGGTGGCCGCCGAGATCGTCGCCAGCCGGCGCGGCGGCGGCTGCCTGCCGCTGTCGGCCGGCTCGGGCCCGATCCACCACGACCTGGAGCGCGCCGACCCGGGCAAGCGCCGCAGGGCCGCCTGACACCCCGTCAATCCCCAGCAAGCTCACAGGAACGCCGCTTCCTGCGGCGCTGGCGCACACTGATCCCGTCCGGCACCTGCTGCCGGGCGGGATCGTGCGTGTTCCGACCCGCAGAGAGTGGATGATGGCTCGGTGCAAAACGCAGATCAGTTCGGGTACGCCGACGCCGTCGGTCCGCCACCGGCCCCACCGACCGCTCCCGCCGAGGGGCCCGACGGTGCGCAGGACCCCGGGCAGCCGGAGCGGCTCGGGCAGGCGGTGCGGGCCGCGCAGGCCGGCGACGAGGAGGCTTTCCGGGAGGTCTTCCGGACCGTGCAGCCGCCGCTGCTGCGCTACCTGCGGGTGCTGGTCGGCGGGGACGGCCCGTTCGCCCCGGACGCCGAGGACATCGCCTCCGAGACCTGGCTGCAGATCGCCCGGGACCTGCACACCTTCCACGGCGACGGCGACGGGTTCCGGGGCTGGGCCGCCACCATCGCGCGCCACCGGGCGCTGGACCACCTGCGGGCCCGGCGCCGGCGACCGACCGCCGAGCTGCCGGAGGAGTACCTGACCGAGCTGCCCGCGCGGGACGACACCGAGGGCAGCGCGCTGGCCACCGTCGGGACCCAGCAGGCGCTGGCGCTGATCGCCCGGCTGCCCAAGGACCAGGCCGAGGCGGTGCTGCTGCGGGTGGTGCTGCAGCTGGACGCGGAGAGCGCGGCCAAGGTCCTCGGCAAGCGGGCCGGCAGTGTGCGGATGGCCGCCCACCGGGGCCTGCGCAGGCTCGCCAAACTGCTGGAATCCCCGGGCGCCGTGCCCGTGCCACGCGGTCCGTCGAAACGGCTCGAAAAAAAATCCGCCGAAGGTGTGACACCAGCCGGAGCCTCGACGCTGAAGGACATGAGATGAGCACCAACCGATCCCGTCGGATCGACCGCGACGCCGCCGAGCACCTGCTGGGCGGCGCGGCGGACGCTTCGCCGGACGGTCCGGGCGCCCTCTTCGGACTGCTCGCCGCCGCGGCCGCTCCTGCGACCGCGGACGAACTGGCCGGGGAGGAAGCGGCGGTCGCCGCGTTCCGGGAGGCCGCTCGGCTCACGTCCCACCCGTCCACGTCCCGCTCGTCCGCATCCCTTCCGTCCACCTCCCGGAGGCGCCCGATGGCCGCTTGCGTACCGCAGGGGTTCCGCGTTCCCACGCGGTTCCTCGGTGCCAAGGCCGTGGTCGCGGCGTTCGCGGTGACGGCGATCGGCGGGGTCGCGGTGGCGGCCGGGACGGGGCACCTGCCCGCGGTGCTGGGCGGTTCCGGCCACTCGGCGCCCGTCGACAACGTGGCCGCCACCGGATCGGCCTCGCCCGCTCCGGCCGGCAGCCGCGGCGGCCAGGAGCAGTCCGCGCGGCCGGGCTCGGGACCGGGCTCCGCCGGCTCGACCTCCGCCGGCTCGACCTCCGTCGGGCCGGCCTCCAGCGGACCGGTGGCCGAACGGCCGCTGCCCGGCGGCTCGGCCGGGACACCGGGCGCGGCGTCGGCCGGGCCATCGGGTGGGGCTTCGGCCTCGCCGGGCGCCCCGGGCGGGGCCTCGGCAGGGGCCGGCGGCCAGGGCGACGGCGCGGCGAGCACCAGGCCCGGCAGCTCCGCTCCGCCCGGCAAGGCCGTCCCGGGCACCCCTGGCGGGTCGGGGCTCTCCGCCCTGTTGCAGCCGCTCTGCCGGCTGTGGCCGGGCGACGGCCAGCCGGGGACCAGCGACTCCCGGTTCGAGCCGCTGACGCGCGCGGCGGGCGGCTCGAACCGGGTACGGGCGTACTGCGCCGCGCTGCCGGGCTCCGGCCAGGGCGGCGGCCAGGCCCCGACCCCGGGCCAGGTCCAGCCGGGCGGCCGGGACACTCCCGGCGCCTCCCCCGTTCCCGTACCGCTGCCCGGCGCTCCCACGCCGGCGCGCACGCCGGGCGGCGGGGACAACCGCAGCCCCGCCCCGCCGGGGCAGGACAGCGGTGGCGACAACGGCCGCGGGAGGCAGTGAGCCGCAGCGAAGGATGCAGTACCCCCTCAGACTCCGGGACGGTGGTGGCTTCCCCGGGCACGCCACCTTCCCGGAACTCCGGCGGCCCTGACTGTGCATGAGCTCGGTCGCCGGCCTCGACGGGGTGACGGACTCCCCCGGGTCCGTCACCCCGCGGTACGAGTCTGGGCCCGGCAAGGTTGGGGTCGGCCGGGCCGGGCCCAGACTCTTCGTCGCAACTCCCCGGCATCTGCCGGTCCGCCGTGGCGCTCCCGCCCTGGATGAACGGCGAGGACCTGGCCGCCGGTCCCGGCCGCCTCGCGGCTCACCGATTCTGCACCGCCCCTGCACCGGCCGCCTGCCCCACGCGGCCCGCTGACCGGCGCAGTTCGGAATCTTCCCATGAGTCCGACACGGTCTCGGCACACTTCCGGGTGACCATTGGTCGCCCTACGTGTAGGGTGCGAGGGACGGTCGAACGCCGGTGCGTTTGACCGCAGTTGTGAAGTTCCGGGGGGAATGTTGTCATGCGCTTGACATAGACCGTTCATCCGACTTCCCTTCCTCACGACGCGGAGACCCGATGGCCAACCCCCTCCTCCACCGCCCCGGTTCGACCGGGGAGCACCTGCTGCAGGAGGCCTACGGCTCCACCGAGCGCGCCGATCGCTTCTACCGCGAACAGGTGCTGGACCACCTCAACCCGCGGATGCGGGAGTTCGTCGCCCGCCAGGAGATGGCCTTCGTCGCCACCTCCGACGCGAAGGGCGAGTGCGACGCCACCTTCCGGGCCGGGCCGCCCGGCTTCCTGCACGTGATCGACCCGCACACGCTGGCCTACCCCGAGTACCGGGGCAACGGCGTGATGGCGAGCCTGGGCAACATCAGCGAGAACGGCCATGTCGGCCTGCTGCTGGTGGACTTCGTCCACGACGTGATCGGCCTGCACATCAACGGGCGGGCCCGGGTGCTGACGGACGCCCAGTTGCGCCCGTACGTCCCCGGCCTGCCGCTGGAGACGATCCCGGGCCGGCGCGCCGAGCACTGGGTCCTGGTCGACATCGACGAGGCCTATCTGCACTGCGCCAAGCACATCCCGCGGTTCGTCCCCGCACCGCGCACCCGTTCCTGGGGCACCGACGACACCCGACGCAAGGGCGGCGACTTCTTCGGCGCCAAGGAAACCAGCCAACACGTCCTCTGACGGAGCGTCAACCACCACCATGACCGACAATCCGACTCTGATCCGGGACAGCTTCGCGCTGGTGCAGCAGCACTCGGACAAGCTCACCGGCCACTTCTACGCCACGCTCTTCCTGCACAACCCCGAGGTCCGCGAGCTCTTCCCGCCCGCGATGGACGTGCAGCGCGACCGGCTCTTCCGGGCCCTGGCGGGCGCCGTCCGGATGCTCGACCGCCCCGCCGAACTGACCTCGTTCCTGGAGCAGCTGGGCCGCGACCACCGCAAGTACGGGGTGCGCACCGAGCACTACGAGGCGGTCGGCAGCGCGCTGCTCGCCACCCTGCGCCGGTTCGCCGGCGAGGCCTGGACGCCCGCGCACGAGAGCGCCTGGAGCGAGGCCTACCGGCTGATCGCCGGCGCGATGAGCGGCGCCGCCGAGGCGGAGGCCGGGCGCACCCCCTCCAGCTGGCTGGCCGAGGTGGTCGGGCACGAGCAGCGCACCCCGGACCTCGCGGTGCTGACGCTGCGCCCCGACGCCCCGTTCCCCTACCGGGCCGGCCAGTACACCACAGTGGAGACCGCACGCTGGCCGCGCGTCTGGCGCCCGTACTCGATCGCCAACGCCCCGCGCCGGGACGGCCTGCTGACCCTGCACGTGCGAGCCGTGCAGGCCGGCTGGGTGAGCAACACGCTGGTGCACCACACCCGGGTCGGTGACGTGGTCAGGCTCGGCCCGGGGCGCGGCTCCATGACGCTGCCCGAACGGCCCTCACGCCGGGTGGTCTGCGTGGCCGGCGGCACCGGGCTCGCCCCGGTCAAGGCGCTGGTGGAGGAGATGATCGCGCGCCACCGGCCGCTCACCCTGCACCTGTTCGTCGGTGCCCGGCAGCAGAGCGACCTCTACGATCTGCAGAGCCTGCGCCAACTCGCCAGCGTCTTCCCCCGGTTACTGCTCGTCCCGGTGATCTCCGCGGAGATCGGCTACCCGGGCGTGCAGGGCCGGCTGCCCGAGGTGGTGCCGGACCAGGGCCACTGGCCGGAGCACGAGGTCTTCGTGGCGGGCCCGGACGACATGGTGGTCAGCATGGTCGAGCGGTTCCAGCGCGACGGGGTACCGGCCGAGCGGCTGCACTACGACCTGAGCACCACGCCGGCCGAACTCGACATCACCTCGGGCCTGCTGGAGGGCAGCGCGGGCCTGCTGGACGGTGGCAGCGGTCTGCTGGGCAGCCGCACGGGCCGGCCGGAGGGCGGCGAGCCCGCCGGCCGCTGACCCCGCGCGCCGATCCGCCGCGGATCGCCGGACGAGCCCTGGCTCAGCCCGCGTTGATCCGGGCCGCCCGCCGGAGCAGTCCGGGCGCCAGCCGGCCGATCCAGCGGGCCGCCTTCGCCTCCACCGTCACCGGCACCACCGGCTTGCCGGTGCGCACCGCGCGGACGATCTCGGCGGCCACCTTCTCCGGCGGGAAGCCGCGCCGGGCGTAGAGCTTGGCCGCCCGGGCCTGCTTGGCGGCCTGCTCGCTGCCGGAGGTGCCGGAGAAGGTCGAGGTCCGGGTGATGTTGGTGTTGACGATGCCGGGGCATATCGCGCTCACCCCGATGCCGCTGTCGGCCAGTTCGGCCCGCAGGCAGTCGGAGAGCATCAGCACCGCGGCCTTGCTGGTGGCGTAGGCGGCCAGCACCTTGGAGGGCAGGTAGGCGGCGGCCGAGGCCAGGTTGACGATGTGCCCGCCCTGGTCCCGCTCGACCATCAGCGCGCCGAAGGCCCGGCAACCGTGGATCACGCCCCACAGGTTGACGTCCAGCACCCGCTGCCACTCCTTCTCGGTGGTCTGCAGGAAGGTGCCCGAGTGGCCGATCCCGGCGTTGTTGACCAGCACGTCCGGCACCCCGTGCGCCGCCGCGACCTGCCGCGCGAAGTCGTCGACCGCCGCGCCGTCGCTGACGTCCACCTGGTAGGCGTGGCCCACCCCGCCCACCAGGGCGACCAGTTCGGCGGTCCGCTCGACGGCCTCCCGGTCCAGGTCGCAGACCACGACGGTGGCGCCCTGCTCGCCGAAGGCCAGCGCGGTGGCCCGGCCGATGCCGCTGCCGGCGCCCGTGACGACCACCAACTGCTGCGCCGGTCCCGCCGGTTCGCCCCCGCTCTCGATCCGCCCGGTGAACTCGCGCACCATCTGGGCCACCACCGGGCCCTGTTCGAGCAGCGCGGACCAGTGGGTGGCGTTCAGCTCGCGCCGGGTGAGGCTGGGCACCCAGCGCTCCAGGCCCTCGGAGAGGAAGGCGCTGACGTAGCGGTCGCGGCGCAGCGTGATCAGCTGCACCGGCACCTCGGTGGGGCGCTCGCGCGGGTTGCGCAGCGTGGGGCGCATGTTGGCGCGGTACAACTCGATGCCGCGCACCGCGTCCTGACGCAGCGTCTGCTGCGGGTGGCCGGCCCTGGGCTGGACCTTCTCCAGGTCGCGCAGCACCCGGGGCCAGGCCCGGGCCAGGCCGAGCCGCCAGGTCGCGGGCGCCAGGAAGGGCAGGTGGAAGGCGGCGATGTACCAGGAGTGCACGCCCTGGAGCAGGAGTTGGCGCAGGTGGCGGGGGGTGGGGCGGCGCATCCGGTGGCGGATCCAGTGGCCCATGTGGTCCAGGCAGGGCCCGGACATCGTGGTGTAGGAGGCCAGCCGTCGCTCGGCACCCGGCTCGGTGACCGCCTCCCAGGACTGCAGCGAGCCCCAGTCGTGCGCGACCACGTGCACCGGGCGCTCGGGGCTGACCGCGTCCGCGACCGCGAACAGGTCCGCCGCCAGCAGCGGCAGCCGGTACTCCGCACGGCTGCGCGGCACCGAGGACTCGCCGGCCCCGCGCACGTCGTAGCGGACCACGTGGTGGTCGGCGGCGAGTTCGGCGGCCACGTCGTCCCAGACCCGGTGGGTGTCGGGATAGCCGTGCACCAGCAGCACGGTGGGCGCCGCGGGGTCGCCCTGCTCGAAGACGGCAAGGTCGACACCGGCACTGTGCACGGTGCGACGGCGGACAGCGGGGTTCTCACTCACGCGGCGGTCTCCTCGAGCCTCGTCCAGCGCCGCACGTGCGGCAGGTCGTCATCCAACCAGTAGGCGTCGTCCTCGGTCACCACCAGCAGCTCCTCGAACTTGATGCCGACCGCGCGGAAGGCGATGTGCGGCTCCACCGCCCAGAGCCCGGGAGTGGGCGCGTGGTGGGAGGAGCGGCCGTCGGCCCAGAGCGGGGAGCGGCCGTGCAGGCGCTCGCTGATCAGCTCCCGGCCCAGGGTCTGCAGGGTGCGCACACCGAAGCCGAAGAGGTTCACCCCCATCGGCGCGCGGCTGGTGTTGCGGGTCACCTGGTGGCCGATCACCCGGCCCGGGTAGACCTGGTGGCGGTTGTCGTAGCCGTGCCGGGCGATCTGCGCGTCGACGGCCGCGTACACCTCGTTCAGCGGCTTGCGGGCCCGCACCTCGCGCAGGATCAGCTCGCGGTAGACCCGCAGGTCCAGCGCGAGGCGGTCCCAGACCGGGTTGTCGCCGACCTTGCCGCCGTAGCCGATGTCGGCGGTGTAGCCGTCCACCACCGGGGCGCAGTCCAGCACGTAGGGCATGCCCTCCTGGAGCACCCGGGAGCCGGCGAAGAACTGCAGCGGGGTGTGGAAGTGGCGGAAGGCGGTGCGGTCGCCGAACCAGGCGAACGGGATGTGGAAGAAGTCCCGCACCCCGGCGGCGACCAGGCAGCGGCGCAGCTGGGCGGTGGCCTGGCGTTCGGTGACGCCGGGTTCGATCCAGGCGGCGACCTGCTCGGCGCAGTGGTAGGCCAGCTGCTGGACCTCGCGGAAGCGGTCCAGGTCCTGGGCGGTGTAGGCGAAGCCGGGGGTGTGCGCAACGGTGGGGCTCATGAGTCAGACCTCCAGGACCAGGGTCTCGCCCTCGGCCGCACGCGAGACGCAGGGCAGCAGGGCGCCGCTCGCGCGCTCCTCGGCGGTCAGCCGGCGGTCGCGGTGTTCGGGGGTGCCGGCCAGCAGCTGGACCCGGCAGGTGCCGCAGAACCCCTGGTGGCAGGAGTAGGGCAGGTCGGGCCTGGCCTCGCGCAGCACGTCCAGCGCCGAGCGGTCCGCGGGGACGGGCAGCTGCTCGCCGCCCTCGCCGAGCTGGAGCGTGAACGGGCGGCCGCCTTGGATCGGGGCGGCGCCGAAGCGCTCGTAGTGCAGGGCGGTGGCGGGCGAGGCCTCGAAGGCGGCCTGGACGGCGGCCAGCATCGGGGCCGGGCCGCAGCAGTAGACGGCGCTGCCGGGGCCGGCCGCGGCCAGCAGCTCGGCGCCGGTGGGGACCGTGCCGCTGATCAGGGTGACCCGGGCGGGGTCCAGCGCGCGCAGCTCCTCGGTGAAGGGCATCGACGCCTCGCTGCGCCCGGCGTGCACCAGCTGCCAGTCCAGGCCGCGCCGCTGGGCCTCCCGGGCCATCGGCAGCAGCGGGGTGATGCCGATCCCGCCGGCCACCAGCAGCAGCCGCCGCTCGCCGCAGAAGGCGAAGCCGTTGCGCGGGCCGCGCACGGTCAGCCGGGCGCCGAGGTGCAGCTCGTCGTGGATCTCGCGCGAGCCACCGCCGCCGTCGGCGATCCGGCGCACCGCGATCCGGTAGCCGGTGCGGTCGGCCGGGTCGCCGCAGAGCGAGTAGTGGCGCTCGCGGCCCGAGGGCAGGGTCAGGCGCAGGTGGGCGCCGGGCTGCCAGGCGGGCAGCCGGTCGCCGGACGGGTCGGCGAGGCGCAGCTCGACCACGTCCTCGGCGACCGCGCGGTGGGCGGTGACCACCAGCGAGAGCGGGGCCCGCGAGCGGGGGGCGGGCAGGCGCGGGTTGCGGCGCAGCAGCGGGCGGCCCAGCGCGGGGGTGTAGACGTCGCCGAAGACGGTGACGGCGTGCATGAACCGGTCCAGCCGGGGGCGGCCGTAGAGGTCCGGCGGGGGCGTGTCGACGTCGAGCCGCGTGGTGCGGTGGAAGACGGTGGTGGGGGCGGGAGGGGTCTCCATCAGGCGGTCCTTGGGATCAGGCGGGCGGCCGTCGGTGGCGTCGGCGGCGTCAGTGGGCGGCGGCGCGGGCGGCCGGCGAGGTGGCGAGGTAGCCGAGCGCCTGCGCGCTGGAGCCCTCCTGGGTCGGGTGGTAGCCGGGCCTGAGGTAGCGCAGCCCCGAGCGCAGCGAGGCGAGGGGGTCGGGCAGCAGCCCGCGCTGGGAGATCTCCCAGGCCTGGCGCCAGGTCGGCCTGATCCGCCCGGCCAGCGTCGGGTCGGCCGCCAGCAGGTAGCGCACCCCGCGCACCCACAGGTGCACCAGCAACGGTCCGGAGACCGTCATGCCGCGCACCCGCCGCAGGTAGCCCGGGTCCAGGTGCACCATCAGGTCGTAGGCCACGCTGCGGTGCTCGACCTCCTCGGCGCCGTGCCAGCGCAGCAGGTCCAGCATCGTCGGGTCGGCCTTGGCCCGGTCCAGGCCCGGCGAGTTGAGCGCCCAGTTGCCCAGGAACGCGGTGAAGTGCTCGATCGCCGCGACGAAGGCGACCCGCTCGATGATGTTCTCCCGCCGCTGCCGCGGGCTCAGCCGCGGCTTCTCGCCGAGCACCCGCTGGAAGAGCCAGGCGATCTGCCGCACGTAGGGCCTGGGGTCGATCCCCTGGGTGATCAGGTGGTCGAGCACCTCCTGGTGCGCCTCGGCGTGGATCGA
Organism: Kitasatospora sp. NBC_01250; assembly: GCF_036226465.1. Classification (NCBI taxonomy): domain Bacteria; kingdom Bacillati; phylum Actinomycetota; class Actinomycetes; order Kitasatosporales; family Streptomycetaceae; genus Kitasatospora; species Kitasatospora sp. NBC_01250. The sequence continues at coordinate 2,129,800 of NZ_CP108476.1, forward strand.
CTCCTGGCCGATGAAGCCGAGCACCTCCTCGCGCAGCTGCTCGTCGGTGATCAGCGGCAGGGCGTCCTTGAACACCTTGATGAACCAGCGCTCGCCCTCGGGCAGCAGCAGGTGGAGCACGTTGATGGTGTGCGTGGCGACGGGCTCGTCGGGGATCCAGTGCAGCGGGAGCGCGCTCCAGTCGAACTTCACGTCACGCGGCTCCAGCACGAGGTCCGCGTGCACCTCGGGGGCGTTTCTGGGCATGGGGGAACCCTCCTGGGCGGCGGGGGTGGGCGTCAGCACTTCAAACTACTGGCGGGTATCGCAGGCCACAAGAGGTTCGGCAGGTCTTATCGACAATGAGTCTAATAAGACTTCCGTGCTCCAGGAACGCCCCAGGGGTGGGTGGTGGCCACGGCCACCACCCACCCCTGGGGTCACTCCGGCAGGCTTCAGCCCTGCTCGCTCCCGCGGTGCTTGGCCCGCAGGCGCCACGGCATCCAGGCCGACTCCAGCTGGGTGTTGATCGACATCTTCGACTCGCCCGAAGCGCGCTGCCCGAACCGGATCGGCACCTCGACGATGCGCACCCCGGCCTTGGCGGCCAGGTACTTCATCTCCACCTGGAACGAGTAGCCGTTGGACTCGATCCGCTCCAGGCCGACCGCCGCCAACGCCTCCTTGGACCACAGGTTGTACCCGGCGGTGACGTCGGCCGCCGGCACGCTCAGGATCGTCTTCACGTAGAAGTTGGCCCACTTGGACAGCAGCCGGCGGTGCGCGGCCCAGGCGTCGTCGAGCGAGCCGCCGGCGGTGTACCGGGAGCCGATCACCACGCCGGCGCCGTTCTTGGCCGCCTCGATCATGTCCCGCAGCGCCGTCGGCGGGTGCGAGAAGTCGGCGTCCATCTGCACCACCAGGTCGGCACCGTCGGCGACCGCCTTGCTCATCCCGGCACGGTAGGCGCGGCCCAGGCCGTCCTTGGTCGTCCGGTGCATCACGGAGATCACCCCGGGGTGCGTCTCGGCCAGCTTGTCGGCCACCTCACCGGTGCCGTCGGGGCTCCCGTCGTCCACCACGAGGATGCCGAGGCCGTCGATTTCCAGGTTCAGCACTTCCTGCACGATCCGGGGGAGGTTCTCGACCTCGTTGTAAGTCGGGATCACCACAACGGTGTTGGTGGTCACGGGTGCGCTCCGTTCAGCGGGAGTCAGCTGGTTTCGCTGGCCGCGGACCGGGCGGCCCACCGCGCCATCTAACTCACATGTTCGCAAGGACAGCTGAGAGCTAATCACACCGGCCAAGTCACCGAGAAAACAGCCCTTCAGCAGGCCCCGAGCACACCCTCGATCGTTCCCGAACCAGTCCGCTTCCTCAGACCGCCATCGCCAGCATCAGCGGCGCCGCCCGCTCCGCCAGCAGCTCGGCCGCCGCGCGCAGCCGGTGCGCGTTGGCCACCGGCAACGACATCGCCAGGCAGCCCACCGTGGTGCCGGCCGTCACCGGGACGGCGGCGCAGACAGTGCCGAGGGCGTACTCCTGGAGGTCGAGCACCGGCATGGTGGCGGGCTGGCGCTCCAGGTGCTGCATCAGCTGCTCGGCGTCGGTGATGGTGCGCGAGGTGAGCCGGGCGATCGGGTGGCGGGCCAGGTGGTCCAGGCGGCCGTCGTGGTCGAGCTGGCTGAGCAGGCACTTGCCGATGGCACTGGCGTGGGCGGTGGCCTTGAAGTCGACCCACTCGTGGACCGCCGGCGCGTGCTCACCCGCGGCGACCGCCTCCACGCGCAGTTCGCCGTCGTGGTAGCGGCTGAAGTAGACGGCGGCACCGAGCTCGTCGCGCAGCTCGGTCAGCTTGTGCTGGAGGCGGATCCGGATCAGCTGCTCGCGGTTGTACTGGCCGAGCATCGCGAAGGTGCCGCCCAGCACCCAGCCGACGTCGGTGGACTGGAGGTACCCCTCGGTGCAGAGCAGATTGACCAGGTCACGCACCACCGGTTCGGGCAGGCCGGTCTCCCGGGCCAGGTCGGCCAGGCCCGCGCCGTACGGATGGCGGTCGGCGGCCTCCAGCAGGCGCAGCGCGCGCCGCAGCGAGGTGTGCGGCCCGAACTCGCCCTGGTCCAGCATGATCTGATGACCCTGACCGTGTGCCGGCATGGCCTCCCCTTCCGCTGCCCCGGGTATCCTCCACAGCCTATCCACCGAACGCCCAGCGCACCCCCAGGTCCGGCGAGAATCCCACGGGTGACGGGTAATGGCCGAATGGCATATGCCAGACGGTCGCCGGTCGGTCGATCGGGGCCGCGGGGTTTGACAGCCGGCCGGGGGCGACCGCGAGCACGACGGGCCGCCTCCCCACTGCCCGGGGAGGCGGCCCGCCCGAGGGTCGCGTCAGCAGGTACCGGAGGGGATCAGCCCTCGTCGCCCGCGCGGAGCTTGGCCACGGCGGCCGCCAGGCGGCTGCCGTACTCCTCGTCCGCGGCGTGGAAGTGCGCCAGGTTCTTCTCGATCACGTCGTCGCGGGTGACCTGGGCGAGGAAGCCCGCGAGGTTGTCGATCAGCCGGGACTTCTCGCCCTCGGACATCAGCCGGTACAGCTCACCGGCCTGGAAGAAGTCGTCGTCCTTGGTGTGCGCCGGCGTGCTGTAGGTGCCGGTGTGGCCGCCGAGCGCGAGCGGGGCGGCCAGCGGCCGGTCCGTCTGGGCCGGGCCGTCGTAGGAGTTGGGCTCGTAGTTCTTGCCGCGCCCGGCCTTGTTGACGGCCGAGAAGCCGTCACGGCCGTAGTTGTGCGCCTCGGTGGCCCTGGGCGCGTTGACGGCGAGCAGCGTGTGGTTGACGCCGAGGCGGTAGCGCTGGGCGTCCGCGTAGGCGAACAGCCGGCCCTGGAGCATCTTGTCGGGCGAGGGGCCGATGCCGGGCACGAAGTTGTTGGGCGAGAAGGCGGCCTGCTCGACCTCGGCGAAGACGTTCTCCGGGTTGCGGTTCAGCACCAGGCGGCCGACCTTGACCAGCGGGTAGTCCGCGTGCGGCCAGACCTTGGTGAGGTCGAAGGGGTTGAAGCGGTAATCGGCCGCCTCGGCCACCGGCATCAGCTGGACGTACAGGGTCCAGGACGGGAAGACGCCGCGCTCGATCGCCTGGTGCAGGTCGCGCTGGTGGCTGTCGGCGTCGCCGCCCACCACCTCGGCGGCCTGGCCGCCGTCCAGCGAGCGCACGCCCTGGTTGGTCTTGAAGTGGTACTTGACCCAGAACGCCTCGCCCTCCTCATTGACCCACTGGTAGGTGTGCGAGCCGTAGCCGTTCATGTGGCGGTAGGAGGCCGGGATGCCGCGGTCGCCGAAGAGCCAGGTGATCTGGTGGGTGGCCTCGGGGGCGTGCGCCCAGAAGTCCCACACGTTGTCGGCCTCGGTGATGCCGGTGAACGGGTCGCGCTTCTGCGAGTGGATGAAGTCGGGGAACTTCAGCGGGTCCTTGATGAAGAAGACCGGGGTGTTGTTGCCGACCAGGTCGTAGTTGCCCTCGGCGGTGTAGAACTTCAGCGCGAAGCCGCGCGGGTCGCGCACCGCGTCGCTGGCGCCCAGGTTGCCGGCCACGGTGGAGAAGCGCAGGAAGACCTCGGTGCGCTTGCCGACCTCGGCGAGGAAGTCCGCGCGGGTGTACTTGGCGACCTCGTCGGTCACCTCGAAGTAGCCGTACGCGCCGGAGCCGCGGGCGTGCACCACCCGCTCCGGGATGCGCTCGCGGTTGAACCGGGCGAGCTTCTCCAGCAGCTGCTGGTCCTGGATGAGCAGCGGGCCGTACTCGCCGGCCGAGGCCGAGTTCTGGTTGTCGGCGATCGGGGCGCCGGACTCGGTGGTCAGGTTCTTGGGCATGGGGGTCCTTCAGTCCTTCAGGTACGGGAGTTGCCGGTGAGCAGGGGCGGGGGCGGGATCAGGTGCGGGAACGGCGGGAGGTCAGACGCCCAGCAGGCGCCAGATCGCGGCGGCCCGGCGCGAGGTCTCGGTCCCGTCCGGCCCGTCGGCCGGGCGCAGCGCGGCGACGGCACCGGTCACCGCGGCGGGCGCGGCCAGCGGACGGGCCGCGGCCAGCTCGGCCGCCTCGGCGGCGGTCAGCCCGGCCTCGGTGAGCGCCTGGGCGGCCTCGCCGGCGGGCAGCGCATTGAACCAGCGCAGCGCGAGCGCGGCACGCCCAGCCTCGGTGAGCCGGCCGGTCAGCCGCAGCCGGGCCACCCCGCCGTCCGGGTAGACGTTCAGCCGCACGTGGGTGGCCGCGCGGCCGGCGTTCGGGCCGCCGGCCGGCAGGCGCAGCCGGTGCCGGGTGTCGGGTTCGAGGCGGGTCCGCGGCAGGATCTCGAACCAGCCGGCGGCGTCGCCCTCGGGGTCGCCGCCGCCGCTGGCGTCGTATCCCAGCAGGTCGGCCCAGCCGGGGGCGTTGGCCACGAAGTGGGTGGTGTCCACCTCGACGGCCAGCACCTCGCCGCCCCCGGCCAGGGCGATCCGCACCCAGTCGTTGGCCTTGTCGCGCCGACGCCGGGTCTCCCAGCCCTCGCCCATGACGGAGGCGCGGCCGGGAGCGTTCAGGTTGTGCGGGGAGGAGAAGTAGCGGTCCGAGGCGGCCTCGGCCACGCCGCCGTACTCCTGCGCGGCCAGGTCGAAGGTCAGCCCGTCCAGGTCGCGCGGGTCGGGCAGCACCTCACCGTGCACCCGCAGCCGGGCCACCCCGCCGTCCGGCCAGATGTTGAGCCGCACGTGGGTGTAGCGGGTGCGGTCCTCGACGGCGAACTCGTGCGCGGTGTCGCCGCGCAGCGCGGTGCGCGGTACCAGGTCGGTCCAGGCGGCCCCGGCCAGCTCCGCGGCCGAGGGGATGCCGGGTATCGAGGCGCCCTGCACCGAGGCGCTCTCGGGGTAGTTGCCGGTGAAGTGCGCGGTGTCCACGATCACGCCGTGGATCCGCCCCGCGACGCCCAGTCGGACGATCGTCCAGTCGTGGTCCTGGTCGGTGGGGTGCGGCTGCTCGGCGCTGGCACCGCGCCGGCGCTTGCTCTCCCAGCCGTCCATGATCTGGCCCTTGTGGCCGAAGGTGTGCGGCCGGAACTCGGCGGGCTCGGCCACCAGCAGGTTCTCCGCGTCCGCGAAGGTGTCCTCGTTGGTGGCCACCACGCCGGCGCCCAGCAGCCGGGAGGCGAGGTTGACCAGCTCGGTGAAGGGAGCGGCCGGGGTCTGACTGGTACTCATATCGTCTCGCTCCTCAGCGGTGGTGAAGGGTCAGTGATGACGGAGGATCTGCCGGCCGAACGGGGCCGCGTCCACGTCGACCACCCGTCCGCGCAGCCAGGTGGTGACGACCTGGCCGGTCAGCTTCTTGCCCGCGTAGGGCGTGACCGGGTTGCGGTGGTGCAGCTCGGCGGGGTCGACGGCGAACTCGGCGTCCGGGTCGAAGGCGACCAGGTCGGCGTCGTGCCCGACCGCGATCGCGCCCTTGACGCCGTCCAGCCGGACCAGCGAGGCCGGCCCGGCGGCCATCCAGCGGACCACGTCGCCGAGCGTGTGGCCGCGGCGGCGGGCCTCGGTCCAGATCGCCGGCAGGCCGAGCTGGAGCGAGGCGATGCCGCCCCAGGCGAGCGCGAAGTCGCCACTGCCGCCGTCGTCCTGACGGAGCTTCAGATCTGCGGTGGACGGCGAGTGGTCGGAGACCACGCCGATGAACTCGCCGGCCGCCAGGGCCTCCCAGAGCCGGTCGCGGTTGGATTCGTCGCGGATCGGCGGGCAGCACTTGAAGGCGGTGTCGCCGTCCGGTATCTCCTCGGCTGCCAGCGTCAGGTAGTGCGGGCAGGTCTCGGCCGTGACCCGTACACCGGCCGCCCGGGCCTGGGCCAGCAGCGGCAGCACCGCCGCCGAGGAGACGTGCAGGATGTGCACCCGGGCGCCGGTGCGCTCGGCGGTCCGCAGCAGCCGGGCGACGGCGGCGGCCTCGGAGTCGTCGGGCCGCGAGGCGAGGTAGTCGCGGTAGTGCACGCCGGGGACCTGCGGGGCGGCGGCGAGCACCGCCGGGTCCTCGGCGTGGATGATCGCCAGCGCCCCGAGCCTGGCCTGCTCGGTGAGCGCCGCCTGAAGCTCGGGCTGTTCGAGGTGCGGGAACTCGTCGACGCCGGACGGCGACAGGAAGCTCTTGAAGCCGAACACCCCGGCCCGGTGCAGCGCTTCGAGGTCCCCGGTGTTGCCGGGGACGGCACCGCCCCAGAATCCGAGGTCCACCCAGGCCTGCCCCTCGGCGATGCCCCGCTTGGCCGCCAGGCCCGCCACCGTGGTGGTCGGCGGTATGGAGTTGAGCGGCATGTCGATGACGGTGGTGACCCCGCCGGCCGCGGCGGCCCGGGTGGCGCTGGCGAAGCCCTCCCACTCGGTGCGGCCCGGCTCGTTGACGTGCACGTGGGTGTCGACCAGGCCGGGCAGCAGCGCGAGGTCGCCGAGGTCGGTGAGCGCGGCACCGGATTCGGCGAGCGAGCCGTGGGCGGCGATCCGCTCGATCCGGCCCTCGCGCACCAGGACGTCGGCCGGGCGCTCGCCGTCGGGGAGCACCACACGCCGGGAGCGGATCACCTCAGTCGATGCGTGAGGGGTGCCGAACTGCTGCATCAGGACCTCCGACTGGGCTTGCGCTGCTGTGGGGGTGGCTCGGAGCCTAGGCCCGCCTTCAACAAAACGTCAATGTAGGAAAATACGATGAATGAATGCCGCAGGAGCGGTCCCGGTGGGCGCTCGGGCGGTCTCAGCGGAGCAGGTCCCGGGCCAGCCGCTCCCCCGCCACCTCGGCGAGTTCGGCGGCCTTGGTGAGGCTGTCCCCCGGCTGTTCGGCCAGGTCGGTCAGCGCGTACGCGGCCACGAACCCGGCCCGGCGCCACTGGCTCTCGGCCAGTTCGAGCCGGCCGGCCACCGCGGCCACCGGAACCCCCGCCCCGGTGGCCGCGGCGGCGACCCCAGCGGGGGCCTTGCCGTGGAGCGTCTGCGCATCCAGGCAGCCCTCGCCGGTCACGACCAGGCGTGCCCCACGCACGGCCTCGTCGAAGCCCAGCAGTTCGAGCAGCAGCTCGATGCCGGGCCGCATGGTGGCGCCGAGCAGCGCCAGGGCGGCGAAGCCGACCCCGCCCGCCGCCCCGGCGCCGGGAGCCTGCCGGAAGTCGGCGCCGATGGTCGCACCGACCACCTCGGCCCACCGGGTCAGGCCCGCCTCCAGCACCACCAGCTCCGCGCCGTCCGCGCCCTTCTGCGGTCCGTAGACGGCGGTGGCGCCGCGCGGGCCGAGCAGCGGATTGTCCACGTCGCAGGCGACCACGACCTCGACCCCGTTCAGGGTGTCCGCCAGCGAGCCGAGGTCGAGGCGGTGCAGCCGGCGCAGGGCCGCACCGCCCGGCGGCAGTTCGCCGCCCTCGGCGTCGTACAGGCCGATGCCGAGCGCCTGGACCATGCCTGCACCGCCGTCGGTGCAGGCACTGCCGCCCAGGCCCAGCACGACCCGCTTGACGCCCAGGCCCACGGCCCGGCCGATCAGCTGGCCGACCCCGAAGGAGCCGGCCGCCAGCGGGGCGGTGCGTCCGCCGGGGAGCCGGGCCAGGCCCGAGGCCTGGGCGAGCTCGACCACGGCGGTGCTGCCCTTGACGGCGATCGCGGCGTCCACCGGCAGGCCGGTGGGGCCGGCCACCTTGACCGGGATCCGGGTGAACCCGGCGGCCAGTGCGGCGGCCAGCGTGCCCTCGCCGCCGTCGGCCACCGGCAGTTCACGGACCTCGACGCCGGGCACCACCCGGCGGATGCCCGCGGCCAGCCGCGCGGCGACCTCGGCACCCTCCAGGGTGCCCTTGAACTTGTCGGGAGCTACGACCACGTGGCCCTGGGTGGGGGTGGCGGGCATGGTGCTGGCCTCACTTCCGAGTCGAGCTGAACTGACGGTCGATCACATGCTCCATGATCGAAGCAGGGTGCGACCCCCTCCCGCCGTTTCCCCCCGTCCCGCTTCCGACGTACGGGGGGCTCCCCTCGGCGGGAGGGGGCCGGGCGGCCGGGCGCACGACCGAAGTGCGCCCGCGCCGCCGGTTGGCACGACCAGCGGGGAGCGGATTCTCGCCCCAGCTCGCCCGCTGGTCGAAAGGGCCCTCCTGGTGACGCGGGCACGACCGGACAGGTACACGCCACCAGGAGGAGTCTGTGATGAGCGGGGTCTGCTTACTTGACCTCGCGGCCCGCCAGGCGCTCCACGCCGCGCAGCAGCGCCGAGTGGTCGAGCGAGCCGTCGCCGTTGGCGCGGGCCGAGGCGACCAGCTGGGCGACGAGCGAGCCCACCGGCAGCGGCGCCTCGACGGCGCGCGCGGCGGCGGTGACGATGCCCATGTCCTTGTGGTGCAGGTCGATCCGGAAGCCCGGGGCGAACTGCCGCTCGGTCATGTTGGCCTTCTTGCGGCTCAGCACCGTGGAGCCGGCCAGGCCGCCCGCGAGCACGTCCAGCGCGGCCGGCAGGTCCACGCCCGCGTTCTCCAGGAAGACCACGGCCTCGGCCACCACCTGGATGTTCACCGCCACGATCAGCTGGTTGGCGGCCTTGACCGTCTGGCCGGCACCGCTGGGGCCGACGTGGATCACGGTGGTGCCGAGCACGTCGAAGAGCGGCTTGGCCTCGGCGAAGTCCTCGGCAGCGCCACCGACCATGATCGAGAGCACCGCCTCGACCGCGCCCGCCTCGCCGCCGGAGACCGGGGCGTCCAGGGTGCGGATGCCCTTCTCCTTGGCGGCGGCCTCGACCTTGATCGAGGCCTGCGGGGTGATCGAGGACATGTCGATCACCAGCGAGCCGGGCCTGGCGTGCTCCAGCACGCCGCCCTCGCCGAGGACGACCTGCTCGACCTGCGGGTCGGCGGGGACCATGGTGATGACCACCTCGGCGTCCTTGACCGCGTCCGCGATGCTGCTCGCACCGTGGCCGCCGGCCGCCACCAGGGCGTCGATCTGCGGCTGCGTGAGGTTGAAGCCGGTCACGTGGTGCCCGGCCTTGACCAGGTTGGCGGCCATCGGGCTGCCCATGATGCCGAGGCCGATGAAGGCGATCTTGCGGGAGGCGCTCATCGCGTTGAATCCTTTTGTACGAGGGGAGATTGAATCAGGGAGGGCGGGTGCGGGTGGGCCGGCGGCAGGTCAGCCGGCGCGCAGCTCGCGCGGCAGCCAGGCGAAGCTGTCGGCACTGACGCCCGTGGACGGCTTGTACTCCAGGCCGATCCGGCCGCGGTAGCCGGCCGCGGTGAGGCGGCCCAGCAGGTCCTCGAAGTCCAGCCCGCCGGTGCCGGGCTCGTTGCGGCCCGGGTTGTCGGCGATCTGCACGTGGCCGATCCGGTCGGCGTGGTCGGCGACGACCGCGGCCAGGTCCTCGCCGTTGACGGCCAGGTGGTAGAAGTCGCAGAGGAACTTGGCGTTGCCGAGCCCGGTGGCCTCGTTGACCCGGTCGACCACCTCGACCGCGGCCTTGGCGGTGTGCAGCGGGTAGTCCGGTGCGTCCACCCTGTTGAGCGCCTCGATCAGCAGGATCGCGCCGATCGAGTGGGCGGCCCGGGCGGCGAGGGCGAGGTTCTCCAGCGCGAGCGCGTCCTGCTCGGCCGCCGGGACGCCGGCGACCCGGTTGCCGTAGAGCGCGTTGAGCGCACCGGCGCCCAGCGACCGGGCGAGCGCGGTGGCCACCGGGATGTTCGACCGGAACCGGTCGCGCTCGGCGGGCAGCGAGACGGTGCCCTTGGCGCCGACCGTGAGGTCGTCCAGGAAGTTCAGGCCGGTCAGCCGGACCCCGGCGTCGTCGAAGGCCTTGCGCAGCGCGTCCAGTTCGCCTTCGGACGGCGCGGCCTCGGTGCCGAACGGCCACCACAGCTCGGCCGCGGTGAAGCCGGCGGCAGCCGCGGCGGCGGGGCGCTCCAGCAACGGGAGCTCGCTGAACAGGATCGACAGGTTGACCGTGTAGCTGTGCTCGGAAGCGGCTGTCACGTCCCTCACCTTTCACTTCTTCTCCCCCGGCGGTCGGCCGGCGGGGCCTTCACCTCACGATTTCCATCATGCGGAAGAAGGATTCTGCTTGGTGGAAGCTTGCCATGAGCACCCGAGGGAGTGTCAAGACTCCTGCAACAGTTTGTTGAACCCGCTGGCCGCCGCCGCACCATCGACCCCCGCCGCGACCCCCCTGCGCGACGCGCCGCTCGCTAGAGTGAGCTGGTGCGATTGATGGTGGAGTTCACGACAGAACCGTTCGAATTGGTCACCTTCCCCGACCACGCCGCGGCGGCCCGCCGGGCGGTCGACGAGGCCGGCCTGGCCGTCTCGGTCGGCCCCTTCGGGACCAGCGCCGAGGGCGAGGCCGAGCAGGTGCTCGCCGCGGTCGCCCGACTGCTGCACGACACCCTGGACGCCGGTGCGAACCGGATCTCCGTCCAGGTCAGCGTGCTGCCCGAGACCAAGACCGAGCCCGAGGCGCCCGAAGGAGTGGATACGCAGTGAGCGACGCCCTGGAACACCCGCTCGCCCGAGCGATAAAGCCACTGCTGGACGCGGTGGGCGCCACCCCGCTCGCCGTCGCGCAGGCGAAGCAGGACGACGTGGTCCTGGAGTGGGACGGCCACCCGGCCCTCGCCGTGCGGCTGCCCCACCTGAGCAGCGCGCTCGACCGCCTGCTGGCCGAGATGACCCGCCAGTTCGACGGCCGTCCGCTCAGCGAGCTGGACCGGCTGGAGAAGCAGCGGGTCGTCGCCCTGCTGGAGGAGCGCGGCGCCTTCACCGTGCGGCACGGGGTGGAGACGGTCGCCTCCGCCCTGGGCGTCAGCCGGTTCACGGTGTACAACTACCTGAACCGCCAGGTCGAGGGACCGAAGTCCGGCTGAGACCGGGACTGCCCGGTCGGGCCAGTCTCATCGACGGGCAAGCCGGGCACACTTGGTGGATCGCACACGAAAGCGGTCCCGGACCGCGGGCGGTTCGAAACGTAACCACCAAGGCTTCAACAAACTGTTGACGCCCCGGGGTGGTGGATCTAGTTTTTGCGGGTGGCACCACTCTTCAGGAGGTCCACCCGTGACCAACCACCCCCATGCGACCGCTGACGCGGCCGATGCCCTCGCGGCGCTGGCCAAGACCCCGGACGCCGAGCTGGAGCGGACGCTGCTCGAGGTCTGCTCCAGCCCCCGCTGGGCCGCCGCCGTCGCCGGCAGCCGCCCCTGGCCCGACCGCTCGGCCCTGCTGGCCGCCAACGAGGCGGCGATGCGGGAGCTGTCGGTCGCCGATCTGAACGACGCCATGGCCGGCCACGCCCGGATCGGCAAGCCCAAGGCGGGCGACGCCACCTCCGAGCGCGAGCAGGCCGGCATCCAGGGAGTGGACCAAGCACTCCTTGCCGAACTGGACGAGGCCAATGCCGCCTACGAGGCGAAGTTCGGCCACGTGTTCCTGATCTGCGCCACCGGGCGCACCGCGGCCACCATGCTCGCCGCACTGCGCGAGCGCCACCCCAACTCCGCGGCCGCCGAGGCCGGGATCGTCCGGGACGAGCTGCGCAGGATCAACGACATCCGGCTCAACCGACTGCTGGATGAGCCGCTCAACTGACGTCACGTCGGACAATGATGACCGGTCGACCCCTGTCGCCCACAAGCAGAGATCTGACGGTCCGTCACATCCATTACCAGTAAGGTCACTTCCGCCATGACTGGCATCTCCACCCACGTGCTCGACACCAGCCTCGGCCGACCGGCCGAGGGCGTTCCGGTCGAGCTCGCACTCACCACCGAGGGTGGCTGGCAGGTGCTCGGCACCTGCGCCACGGACTCCGACGGCCGGGCCAAGGACCTGCCGGCCGTGGAGGCGGGCTCGGTCGTCCGGCTCCGCTTCGACACCGCCGCGTACTACCGGCAGAAGTCCAGCGGGACGCCGTTCTTCCCCGAGGTCTCGATCGTCTTCACGGTCGCGCCCGCGCAGCACCACTACCACGTGCCGCTGCTGCTGAACCCCTTCGGATATTCCGTCTACCGCGGAAGCTAGACAGCTAGGAGCCGACGATGGCCCACGTGCTCGGTCAGAACCAGTACGGCAAGGCGGAGAACCGCATCGTCCGGGTCTACCGTGACAGCACTCGTCACGAGATCAAGGACCTCAACGTCTCGGTCGCCCTCCAGGGCGAGTTCGAGGACGTCCACCTCACCGGCTCGAACGCCAACTGCCTGCCCACCGACACCACCAAGAACACCGTCTACGCCTTCGCCAAGGAGTACGGCATCGAGTCGGCCGAGGCCTTCGGCATAACACTGGCGCGGCACTTCGTCGACGACACCGAGCGCGGCGTGGTGCACGGCGCCCGGATCCGGATCGAGGAGTACTCCTGGAACCGGATCAAGACCCCGGACAACACCTCGCGCTTCATCGGCTCGGAGGAGGTCGGCCACTCCTTCGTCCGGGACGGCGGCGAGGTGCGCACCAGCGAGATCGTCTACGACGGCGAGTCCGTCCAGGTGATCTCCGGCCTCAAGGACCTGATCGTGATGAACACGACCAACTCCGAGTTCTGGGGCTACATCAAGGACAAGTACACCACCCTGCAGGAGGCCTACGACCGGATCCTGGCCACCCAGGTGACCGCCCGCTGGGCCTACAACTACCGCGGCCAGGAGGGCGAGGCCCAGCCGAACTGGAACCGCTCCTACCAGCACGTGCGCCGCCACCTGCTGGAGGCCTTCGCGGAGACCTACTCCTACTCGCTGCAGCAGACCCTGCACGCGATGGGCACCCGGGTGCTGAACAACCGCGCCGAGGTGGACGAGGTCCGCCTGGAGCTGCCGAACAAGCACCACTTCCTGGTCGACCTCTCGCCCTTCGACCTGAAGAACGAGAACGAGGTCTACTACGCCGCCGACCGGATGTACGGCCTCATCGAGGGCACCGTGCACCGCGAGGGCGTCACCCCGGTCATCCCGGTGGCCTGACCGTGAACCGCGCCCTGCGTCCCAACCCCCCGCGCCGGGCGCCCGGTTCCGCCTGCAGCAGCAGCGCCACCAGCAGCTCCACCCGTTCCACCTGTCTCTCCACCCCCACCCACCGGAGATCGTGCTCGCCCCACGGCGGCCGGCCCGGGGAGCTGGAGACGCAGCCCGAGGGATCCTCGACCCGCCGTCCCGCCCTCGGGCCCGGTTCCACCACCACGTCCCCAGCGCCACGGGCGCGCCGAGAGCCGCGAGCACCAGAGGAGCTCGACATGGCACTCCGCTCCACCAGCAGTACCGACGGCGGATCCTCCCAGCTCGTCCACCCCGTGGACGAACTCCTGCCCCCGGTGCGCCTGTTCGGCACCGGTCTGCAGCACGTCGCCGCGATGTACGCGGGCGTGGTCGCACCCCCGCTCATCATCGGCGCCGGCGTCGGGCTCGGGCCCGGCGAGTTGGCCCTGCTCATCTCGGCCAGCCTGTTCACCGCAGGCCTGGCCACCCTGCTCCAGACGCTCGGCCTGGGCGGCCGGACCCGCTCGCGGATCGGCGCCCGGCTGCCGTTCGTCAACGGCGTCTCGTTCGCGGGCGTGGCCCCCGTGCTCGCGATCGCCAAGGAGCACAGCCCGAAGGACGCCCTGCCGGTCGTCTTCGGGGCGGTGATCGTCGCGGGAGCCCTGTGCTTCCTAGCGGCGCCGTACTTCTGCCGGCTGATCCGGTTCTTCCCGCCCGTCGTGCAGGGCACGGTGATCACCCTGATCGGGGTGTCGCTGCTGCCGGTGGCGGTGAACTGGGCGCGCGGCGGGGAAAGTCCGGGAGCACCGGGCTACGGCTCGGTGCACGCCATCGTGCTGGCCGCGCTCACGCTGGCCGTCGTGGTGCTCCTCAACCGGGTGCTGCGCGGCTTCTGGCAGCAACTCTCCTTGCTGCTGGGCCTGCTGGCCGGCACCCTGCTGGCCTTCCCGCTGCACCTGGCCGACTTCGGCGCGGTGCGGGACGCACAGCTCTTCGCGCTGCCCGCCCCCTTCCACTTCGGCGCCCCGGTCTTCGACCCCGCGGCGATCATCTCGATGTGCATCGTGATGGTGGTCTCGATGACGGAGTCCACCGCGGACATGCTGGCGCTCGGCCGGATCGTCGAACGCCCGGCCGACGAGGCCGTGCTGGCCGCGGGGCTGCGCGCGGACGGCCTGGCCACCGCGCTCAGCCCGGTCTTCAACGGCTTCGCCTGCAGCGCCTTCGCCCAGAACATCGGGCTGGTCGCGCTGACGAAGGTCCGCAGCCGCTTCGTGGTGGCCGCAGCCGGCGGGATCCTGGTGGTCCTGGGGCTCTTCCCGCGGCTGGGCGCGGTGGTCTCGCTGGTGCCGCAGCCGGTGCTCGGCGGCGCCGGGATCGTGCTCTTCGGCACGGTGGCGGCCAGCGGCGTGCGGACGCTGGCCGAGGCCGGGCTGGAGTCCGGGTCCAACGTCCTGCTGGTCTCGGTCTCGCTCGGCGTCGGGATCATCCCGATCGCCGTACCGGACTTCTACGACGCCTTCCCGCCGGCGCTGCGCACCCTGCTGCACTCGGGCATCTCGGTCGGCTGCGTCAGCGCGGTCCTGCTCAACCTGCTCTTCCACCATCTGGGCCCGCGCGCCCGAGCGGCCCAACCCTCCCCCACTCCCTAGGAGTCACCATGGCAGTCCAGCCCCCGCCCGCCGATCAGCGGATCGTGATCGAGAACGCCGCGATCGCCACCGTCGACGCCACCGACACCGAGTACGCCCGCGGCCACGTCGTGATCAAGGGCAACCTCATCGAGTCGGTCGGGGACGGTCCCGCGCCGCAGTGGCTGGACAACGTGGTGCGCCGGATCAACGCCGAGGGCCACCTGGTCACCCCGGGCCTGGTCAACACCCACCACCACTTCTACCAGTGGATCACCCGGGGGCTGGCCCAGGACAACATCCTCTTCGACTGGCTGGTCGCGCTCTACCCGACCTGGGCCCGGATCGACGACCAGCTGGTGCACGCCGCCAGCCTCGGTTCGGCCGCCGCCCTGCTCAAGTCCGGCTGCACCACCGCCAGCGACCACCACTACGTCTTCCCCAAGGGCCGCGGCGACATCCTGGGCGCCTCCATCGAGGCCGTCCAGTCGCTGGGCCTGCGCTTCACCGCGCTGCGCGGCTCGATGGACCGCAGCAAGAAGGACGGCGGCCTGCCGCCGGACCACGCGGTGGAGAGCACCGAGGAGATCCTGATCGCCTCCGAGGCGGCGGTGGACCGCTGGCACGACGCCTCCTTCGGCTCGATGCTGCACGTCGCCATCGCGCCCTGCTCGCCCTTCTCGGTCTCCACCGAGCTGCTGCGCGAGACCGCCGTGCTGGCCCGCCGCAAGGGCGTGCGGCTGCACACCCACGGCTCCGAGACGGCCGAGGAGGAGCAGTTCTGCAAGGAGCTGTTCGGCATGGGCCCCACCGACTACTTCGAGTCCACCGGCTGGCTGGGCGAGGACGTCTGGATGGCTCACTGCGTGCACATGAACGACTCCGACATCGCCAAGTTCGCCGAGACCGGCACCGGTGTGGCGCACTGCCCCTCCTCCAACGCACGCCTGGCGGCCGGCATCGCCCGCGTCCCGGCCATGCTGGCGGCCGGGGTACCGGTGGGCCTGGGCGTGGACGGCACCGCCTCCAACGAGTCCGGCGAGCTGGGCACCGAGCTGCGCAACGCGCTGCTGATCAACCGGCTGCACGGCCGCCCCGACGCGCTGACCGCGCGCGGTGCGCTGCGCCTGGGCACCATGGGCGGCGCCCGGGTGCTGGGCCGGCAGGACGAGATCGGCTCGATCGAGGCGGGCAAGCTCGCCGACCTGGCGCTGTGGAAGGTCGACGGCCTCCTGCACTCCTCGATCGCCGACCCGGTGGCGGCGCTGACCATGGGCGCCCTGCCGCCGCTGACCGCGCTCTTCGTCAACGGCAACGCCGTGGTGGAGAAGGACACCCTGACCACCGTCAACGAGGACCAGATCGCGCTCACCTGCGCCCGGGCCGCCCGGGAGCTGGCCGCGCGGGACTGACGCCCGCGCACCACTGGCTGCATCCACGCATCACGCATCCACGCATCCACCAGACTCCGGGCCGCCCAGGGACGGTGCGTGACCCGGACTCCGTCCGCCTCCCGGCGGACGGACCGCAGCCCCGGACCCACGGCGAGGGTCCGGGGCTGTGGCGCGTCGTGAGGTGAGGCACCGTAGGTTACTGGTGTTCAGCACCGCTGACCGCACACCGCTCCTCGACGGCCGAAAGAGACCATATGACCACCGTGGGGCCAGCGATCCCCGCTGCCCGCCTGCCCGCCGCGCTGCGCCACCCGGTGTTCGCCGCCACCCTGCTGGCCGGAATGCTGCACCTGGTCTGGGCATTGGCGCTGGCCAACGACGCGGGCGACCTGGCGGCCCAGTACGCGTGGACCGAGTTCACCCGCCAGCACCCGGACTCGGCCTACAACCTGTCCTGGTACGGCGGGATGCACCCCGCCTCCTACAGCGTGCTGTCGCCCTACCTGATGGGCCTGCTCGGGGTGCGCACCACCGGCATGCTGGCCGGCACCGCCTCCGCCGCGCTGGCCGCCACGCTGCTCACCCGCTCCGGCCTGGCCCGCCCGATGGCGCCCGCGCTGTGGACGGCGTTCGCCCTCTGGTGCGACGTCGCCTCGGGGCGGGTGACCTTCGCGATCGGGGTGGCCTTCGGGCTGGCGGCCACGGTGGTCGCCTTCAGCGCCGGCGGGCCGCGGCTGCGGCGCACCACGCTCTTCGCCCTCTCGGCGCTGGCCACCATGGGCAGTCCGGTGGTCGGCCTCTTCCTGGAGGTGGTGGCCGCCGCGCTGTTCCTGACGGCCCGGCGCCGGGACAGCTACCCGCTGGCCGTCGCCCCGGTCGTGGTGGTGGCCGCCACCACGCTGCTCTTCCCCTTCTCCGGGGTGCAGCCCTTCGACTGGTGGGCGGCGGCGCCGGTGGTGGCCGCCGCGCTGGCGGTGGCCTTCGTGGTGCCGGGCGGCTGGACGGCGGTGCGGCGCGGGGCGCTGGTCTACGCGCTCGGGGTGGTGCTGGTCTGGCTGATCCCCTCGCCGGTGGGCAGCAACGTGGAGCGGCTCAGCCTGCTCTTCGCCGGCACCGTGCTGCTCGCCGTGCTGCTGAACTCCCGCCAGTCCCGGCGCCGGGCGGTGGCCACCGCGCTCGCCTTCACCGCGGTGGCCTGCTGGCTGGCCGGGCGCACCCTGGGCGACCTGCTGGTGACCGTGCCGGTGTCCAAGGCCGCCACGGACAGCACCGCGCTGATCAACGAGCTGCACCGGGTCGGCGCCGACCGCAGCCGGGTCGAGGTGGTCCCGCTGGCCTCGCACTGGGAGGCCAGCGGGATCGCCCCGTACGTCGACCTGGCGCGCGGCTGGAACCGGCAGGCGGACGTCACCCGCAACCCGCTCTTCTACACCGACAAGCTGGCCCCCACCGACTACCACGCCTGGCTGCAGCGCTGGGGCGTGGGCTTCGTGGCGCTCTCCAGCGACCGGCCGGACGACGCCGCGGTGGACGAGGCCGCCCTGGTGGCGGCCGGCCAGCCCTGGCTGCAGCCCATCTGGCAGCAGGGCGGCTGGCGCCTGTACCGCTTCACCGACGCGACCCCGCTGGCCGCGCCGCCGGCCGTGGTGCAGCAGGCCGGACCGGCCGAGCTGACCGTCTCCGTCCCGGTGCCGGGACGGGTGCACCTGCTGCTGCCCTGGTCCCCCTGGCTGGGCATCGCCGGCGACCGCTCCGGTTCGGCGACGGCCGGCTGCCTGGCCTCGGCCGGCGAGTGGACGACGCTCTACGCCCCCAACCCCGGCACCTACCGGATCACCGCCAGCTACTCCTTCCTGCGCGGCAACCCCTGCCCCGCCGGCCAGCTCGCCAAGGCCCGCTGACCCGGCCCGCCCGGGGTCGGCCCCGGGCAGCCTGATGCCCCTGCCGGCCCCGAGCCGGCAGGGGCATCACGGTATGCGGATCAGACCTTCAGCGGCTTGATCGCGGTGGGGGCGTGGCCGGGCTCGGTGGCCAGCTCCTCGAACTCGCTGACGTCGCTGATGTCGGCCGTCCGGCTCATCGCGATGTTGGTGATCCGCTCCAGGATCGCCTCGACCACGACCGGGACGCGGTGCTCGGCGGCGAGCTTCTTGGCCTGCTCGAAGGCGGCACCCAGCTCGTTCGGGTCGGTGACCCGGATCGCCTTGCAGCCCAGGCCCTCGACGACCTTGACGTGGTCGACGCCGTAGACGCCCAGCTCCGGGGAGTTGAGGTTCTCGAACTCCAGGTTGACCTGGAAGTTGATGTCCAGACCGATCTGCGCCTGCCGGATCAGGCCCAGGTAGGCGTTGTTCACCAGGACGTGGACGTAGGGGATCCGGTGCTGGGCGCCGACCGCCAGTTCCTCCAGCATGAACTGGAAGTCGTAGTCGCCGGAGAGCGCGACGACCGGGGTCTCGGGGTCGGCGGTGGCGACGCCGAGGGCGGCCGGGATGGTCCAGCCGAGCGGGCCGGCCTGGCCGCAGTTGATCCAGTGGCGCGGCTTGTAGACGTGCAGCATCTGCGCGCCGGCGATCTGGGACAGGCCGATGGTGGTGACGTAGCGGGTCTCAGGACCGAAGGCCTTGTTCATCTCCTCGTAGACGCGCTGCGGCTTCATCGGGATGTCGTCGAAGTGGGTGCGGCGCTGCAGGGTGGCCTTGCGCTCCTGGGTGGCGGCGACCCACTCGGTGCGGTCCGGCAGCTGGCCGGCGGCCTTGAGCTCCTTGGCCACCTCGACGAAGAGCTGCAGCGCGGCCCTGGCGTCGGAGGCGATGCCGAAGTCGGGGGCGAAGATCCGGCCGATCTGGGTGGGCTCGATGTCGACGTGGACGAACTTCCGCTCGCCGCGGTAGACGTCCAGCTTGTAGCCGGTGTGGCGGTTGGCCCAGCGGTTGCCGATGCCCAGGACGAAGTCCGAGGCCAGGAAGTTGGCGTTGCCGTAGCGGTGCGCGGTCTGCACGCCGACCATGCCGGCGTTCAGCTCGTGGTCGTCCGCGATGGTGCCCCAGCCCATCAGGGTGGGGATGACCGGGGTGCCGGTCAGCTCGGCGAACTCGACCAGCAGGTCGGCCGCGTCGGCGTTGACGATGCCGCCGCCGGCGACGATCAGCGGTCGCTGCGACTCCAGCAGGAAGCCGATCGCCTTCTCGATCTGGGCCCGGGTCGCGGCCGGCTTGTAGACCGGCAGCGGCTCGTAGGTCTCCGGGTCGAACTCGATCTCGGTCAGCTGGACGTCGATCGGCAGGTCGATCAGGACCGGGCCGGGACGGCCGGAGCGCATCAGGTGGAAGGCCTGCTGGAAGACGCCGGGAACCTGTGCGGCCTCCAGGACGGTCGTCGCGGCCTTGGTGACCGGCTTGGCGATCGAGGCGATGTCGACGGCCTGGAAGTCCTCGGTGTGCAGCTTGGCGACCGGGGCCTGCCCGGTGATGCACAGGATCGGGATCGAGTCGGCGATCGCCGAGTAGAGCCCGGTGATCATGTCGGTGCCGGCCGGCCCCGAAGTGCCGATGCAGACGCCGATGTTGCCGGCCCGGGTCCGGGTGTAGCCCTCGGCCATGTGCGAGGCGCCCTCGACGTGCCGGGCCAGCGTGTGCCGGATCCCGCCACCGGCCTTGAGCGCGGCGTAGAAGGGGTTGATCGCGGCGCCCGGCACGCCGAACGCGACCTCGACGCCTTCGCGCTTGAGGATCTCAACTGCCGCGCGGGCGGCTGTCATTCGAGGCATCGGGGAACTCCTGCGTCGGCTCGTATTCCATGATGCGGAATATTGCTTTTAGGATGCGAAAATGACGGTAGGCGGCAGGCCGAGCGGGCGTCAAGGGTTCGAGGGGGAGAACTTCAACAACTCGTTGAAGCGAGGGTCGACGACCCGAGAGACCTCTTCGTATGCAGACTTTTAGGGCGCACACTGCCGACGGCCGCGGGGGCACCGCGGCCATCGGCGTTCGGGAATCAGAACTCGCGGCCCAGGGTGGCCAGGTAGGCGCGCCAGCCGCCGAACTCGGTGATCTCCTTGTGGACGCCGCACTCCACTCGGTGAGCGCCTCGGTCGTCCTCGGCGACGCGGGAACGGCGCTGGAAGCCGCCCAACCCCTGATGCGCAGGCGTATCCCGGTCCCCGAGCGCCGGGCAGCACTGTGGGTGGAGGCTGCACGGGCCTACAGCCAGCAGGGCAGACTGGCCGAGGGATACAAAGCGCTCAGGATCGCGGAGAGCTGTGCCTCGGAGGACATCCGCCGACGGCCCAGCGTGCTCGAGCTGGCCGGTGACATGGCCGCTCGCGACCGGCGCGGCGCCGTCCCGGAGCTTCGCTGTTTCTGCCAGGAGTTGGGAGTCCAGGTTTGACCGAGCACCGCGAGCCGTTCCTCTACGTCGTCGTCTGCGCGTCGGGCATCGCCGACGGAGTGGGCGAACTGATCACCGCTGCCCAGGCCGAGGGCTGGGGAGTCGGGGTGATCGCGACCCCGAACGGGCTCGGATTCATCGACCAGGAAGCCGTCGAAGCCCAGACCGGCTACCCGATCCGCTCTGCCTGGCGCACGCCGAGCATCCCCCAGCCGCTGCCCCCGGCCGACGCCATCGCCGTCGCCCCGGCCACGTTCAACACCATCAACAAGTGGGCCGCCGGCATCTGCGACACCCTCGCCCTCGGCATCCTCTGCGAGGCGTACGGCCTCGGCATCCCCGTGGCCGTCCAGCCGTACGTCAACTCCGCCCAGGCCGCCCACCCCGCGTACGCGGAGAGCCTGGTCCGGCTCCGGTCGATGGGGGTGCTGATCGGCGACTACGTCCCCCACAAGCCCAAGGCCGGCGGGGGACGCGACGAGTACGACTGGGCCCACGTCCTCGACCTGCTCCGCCCGGTGGCGCGGTCGAGGACGGCGCTGGAGTAGCCGCAGCTCTGTGGGCGGACACCCCCACGGGTGTCCGCCCACAGGCAGGGTGTCGGCTCCGGTCAGAACTCGCGGCCCAGCGTGGCCAGGTAGGCGCGCCAGCCGCCGAACTCGGTGATCTCCTTGTGGACGCCGCGCTCCAGTTCGCCGGGGGCGAGCACCATCGAGAAGCAGGCGCTGCCGTCGGCGAGCTTGATCACGCCGAACGCCAGCTCGGGCGGCTCGCCCGGGAGCAGCACGTCGCGCAGGAACTCCAGGGACACCTCGTACAGTTCGCCCTCGATGGCGGTGTCGACCGCCGGGTCGGGCAGCAGGCCGGGGCAGACGTCGCGGATGGAGAAGAAGCGGTGGCCGGGGGCGGTGCGGACCACGCCGAGGAAGGGCGCATCGCCGAGCAGCGGGTGGAACTCGCCGCCGCGCATCGCCTGGCCGTTGAGGAACATGCGGACCATGGGAGGGGCCTTTCGGGAAAGTGCATGGTCCGCCGGGGAGTGTTCGCCCCGGCGGACCGTACGAAACGGCACTACGGACTCAGCCGAGCAGTGCGTAGCCTGGCAGCGTCAGGAAGTCGACGAAGTCCTCGGCGAGCGAGACCTGCTCGAAGAGTTCGCGCGCCTGGGCCCACCGGCCCGCCGCGTAGGCCTCGTCCCCGAGTTCGGCCTTGATCGCGGCCAGTTCCTCGGCGACCAGACGGCGGGTCAGCTCGGCGGTGGCCTTCTCACCGGTGTCGGCGAGCACCACGCCGTTGTGGATCCACTGCCAGATCTGCGAGCGGGAGATCTCGGCGGTGGCCGCGTCCTCCATCATGTTGAAGATCCCGACCGCGCCCAGCCCGCGCAGCCAGGCCTCGCAGTAGCGCAGGCCGACGGCGACCGCGTTCTGCAGGCCGGCCTGGGTGCAGGAGCCGCCGGCGCCGGCGATGTCGAGCAGTTCGGCAGCCGTCACCTGCTCCGGGGAGCCGGGGTTCTCCTTCTGGTGGGGCCGCTCGCCGAGCACCGCGTCGAAGCTGGCGCGGGCCACCGGGACCAGGTCGGGGTGGGCCACCCAGGAGCCGTCGAAGCCGCCCGCGGCCTCCCGGTCCTTGTCCGCCTTGACCTTGGCCAGCGCCGCCGCGTTGACCTCGGGGTCCTTGCGACTGGGGATGAAGGCGGCCATCCCGCCGATCGCATGGGCGCCGCGCTTGTGGCAGGTCTGCACCAGCAGGCGGGCGTAGGCGGCCATGAACGGCGAGGTCATGCCGACGCTGTTGCGGTCCGGCAGGATGTAGTGCTCGCCGGCGTCGCGGAAGTTCTTGACGATCGAGAAGAGGTAGTCCCAGCGGCCCGCGTTCAGCCCGGCGGCGTGGTCGCGCAGCTCGTAGAGGATCTCCTCCATCTCGAAGGCGGCGGTGATCGTCTCGATCAGCACGGTGGCCCGGATGGTGCCGTGCTCGATGCCGAGCTGGGCCTGCGCGTGGCTGAAGACCTCGTTCCAGAGCCGCGCCTCCAGGTGGCTCTCGGTCTTCGGGAGGTAGAAGTACGGCCCGGAGTTGGGGTCCTCGGGGCCCTTGGCCAGCAGCCGCGCGGCGTTGTGGAAGAAGTAGAGGCCGAAGTCGAACAGCGCGCCGGACACCGGGGTGCCGTCCACCAGCAGGTGGGCCTCGTCCAGGTGCCAGCCGCGCGGGCGGACCACCACGGTGGCGAGTTCGGCGGCGGGCCGCAGCGTGTACGCCTTGCCCTCGGGCGAGGTGAAGTCGATCCGGCCCTCGTAGGCGTCGATCAGGTTGAGCTGGCCGGTGACCACCGAGTGCCAGGTGGGCGAGGTGGCGTCCTCGAAGTCGGCCAGCCAGACCTTGGCCCCGGAGTTGAGGGCGTTGATCACCATCTTGCGGTCGGTGGGCCCGGTGATCTCGACCCGGCGGTCCTGCAGCGCCCGGGGTGCCGGGGCGACCTGCCAGTCCGCGGCGCGGATCTCGGCGGTCCCGGGCAGGAAGTCGAGCGTGCCGGCCCGGGCGATCTCGGCGCGGCGGGTGCGGCGGCGGGCGAGCAGCTCCTGCCGACGGCCCTCGAAGGTCCGATGGAGGCCGACCACGAAGGCGACCGCCTCGGGGGTGAGCACCTCCTCCGCCCGGGCGACGCGCTCCCCCGCGATGGTGACGAGCGGGGCGGCAGCGGTACCTGAGGACGCCTCCGGCCGGAGGGTGGGGGCGGGTCCCTGGTCTGTAGCCATGGGCAGGACACTCCTTGGACGGTAGAACCTGTGTAGGGAGCTCCGATGGGGCTTCCCTCATCTGATCCGACCCACCTACTGGCGAGTTCGATTCTGTAAGGTGGACACTAGTTTCCGCGATACAGAATTTCAACGGTTTGTTGAGGTAGATCGCAGGGACTCTACTCCTCCCCCGACAGCAAAGGGAACGCCGGTGGCCAGCACCCCCGCCCAAGCCTCGACCGGATCCGAGCGCTCCTCCGCAGGGAGCGTGCAGTCCGTCGAACGCGCCTTCCAGCTCCTGGAAGCGCTCGCCGATGCCAACGGCGTCGCCACCCTCAGCGAGCTGTCCACCACCTCGGGCCTGCCGATGCCCACCATCCACCGGCTGGTTCGTACCCTCGCACAGCAGGGATATGTCCGCCAGGACACCGCGCGGCGCTACACGCTCGGCCCCAGACTGATCCGGCTCGGCGAGACGGCCGGGCGGCTGCTGGGCAGTTGGGCCCGCCCCTACCTCGCGGAGCTGATGGAGGCCACCGGCGAGACCGCCAACCTGGCCGTGCTGGAAGGCGGCGAGGTGGTCTACGTCGGCCAGGTCCAGTCCCGCCGCTCGATGCGGATGTTCACCGAGGTCGGCCGCCGGGTCCAGCCGCACTGCACCGGCGTGGGCAAGGCACTGCTCGCCCAGCTGCCCGAGCCCGAGGCCCGCGCCGTGCTCGGCACCCAGCCGCTGCCCGCGCACACCGAGTTCACCGTCACCGACCCCGAGGCCCTGTTCGCGCAGCTGGCCGCCGCCCGCGAGGCCGGCTACGTGGTGGACGACCAGGAGCAGGAGATCGGCGTGCGCTGCATCGCGGTGGCGGTGCCCGGCGCGCCGACACCCACCGCGCTCTCCGTCTCCGGTCCCGAGGCGCGGATCCGCGCCCTGGAGGAGCAGAGCGGCAGTTCGGCCCTGGTCCCGGTGATGAGCCAGATCGCCCAGCGGCTGGGCGCGGTCCTGGCACCCTGAGGTCGGGGCCGCCCGGCCGGTCCTGCCGTCAATCGCGCTTGCCGGCAGGCTTCTTGCCGCCGAGGCGCCGGTCGGCCAGGGCGCAGCACAGCGCCGCCGCCTCGAAACCGAGCGCGACCAGCAGCCCCAGCTTGAAGGCGCCGGCCCAGTCGTGGCCGGCGCCCAGGCGGCCGAAGAAGACCGCGCCGACCACGGCGATGCCGAGCGAGCTGCCCAGGCGCTGGCCGGTCTGCAGGATGCCGCCCGCCGTCCCGGCGCGCGCCACCGGCACATCGGCCAGCGCCAGGCTCTGGTTGGGCGCGATCACCAGGCCGGAGCCGATCCCGGCCACCAGCAGCGGCGCGGCCGTCGCCCACCCCGCACCGTGGCCGGGCACCAGCTGGACGGCGAGGGCGGCCAGCCCCGTCCCGATCAGCACGGCCACCAGCCCCACCAGGATCACCGTGCGCCCGGCCCTGCTCACCCAGCGCCCGCCGACCATCGCCGAGACGGCCGAGCCGAGCGCGAACGGGGTGATCGCCAGGCCCGCCGCCAGCGCGCTGTAGCCCAGACCGCTCTGCAGGTAGAGCGTGAAGATGAAGAAGACCGTGGTGAAGCCGGCGAAGTAGAGCAGGCCGAGCGTGACGCCGAAGGTGTAGCAGCGGATCGCGAAGAGCGACAGGTCCACCAGCGGGGTGCGCCGGCCGCGGGCCGCCACCCGCCGCTCCCAGCCGGCGAAGCCGGCCAGCACGAGCACACCGGTCGGCAGCAGCAGCCACTTGGCCGCGCCGTGCCACTGCTGCTCCTGCACCAGCGGCAGCAGGATCGCCACCAGCCCCAGCGCGAGCAGCAGCACGCCGACCCAGTCGATCCGGCGGGCGGGGCGGCCTCCCGGGGCGAGGCCCGCCCCCGGACCGGCACCCACCCCGGGGCCCGCGCCGCGCGGGATCAGCCGCAGCGCGAGCACGAAGGCCACCACCCCGATCGGCAGGTTCACGAAGAACACCCAGCGCCACCCCGTCTGCTCCCCCGCCGCGTTGATCAGCAGCCCGCCCGCCAGCGGCCCGACCGCGGTGGCCAGCCCGACCGTGGTACCGAAGTAGCCGAACGCCCGGGCCCGCACGGCGCCGGTGAACATCTGCTGGATCAGCCCGGAGATCTGCGGGCCGAGCAGCCCGCCGCCCGCCCCCTGGACCAGGCGGGCGAGCACCAGCACGGTGGCGGTCGGCGCCAGGCCGCAGGCGGCCGAGGCGGCGGTGAACAGGCAGAGCCCGACCAGGAAGACGGTGCGCCGCCCCCACAGATCGCCCAGCACCCCGGCCGGGATCAGCGTCAGGCCGAAGGTGAGCGCGTAGCCGGAGAGCACCCAGGACAGGTCGGCGGAGCTGGCGTGGAGGCCGCGCTCGATCGAGGGCAGCGCCACGTTGACGATCGAGACGTCCAGCAGGGTCATGAAGCCGACCAGCAGGCAGACGGCCAGCGCCTGCCAGCGGCGCCGCTGCTCGGCGCGATCGCCCGCCAGGGGATGGGAACCGCCGTCGACGGCGCCGACGGACGGCTTGGACTCGCTCATCCTCCTTAGCCTGGCCCATCCCGCGGGGTCGGGGCAGCGGCGTTAACCCGTTCGGCCGCGGCGCGCGGCTAACGCACCGCGAGCGCCCACTGGTCGAGGATGAAGCGCCCGGCCCGGTCCAGGGCCGCGTCCGCCTCGTCGAGCGAGCCGGTGAAGGACTGGAACACGTGCGGCACGTCGGCCGTGACGTCCAGGATCACGTCCACGCCGGCCGCCGCCGCGCGGGTCGCCAGCCGGGTCGAGTCGTCCAGCAGCACCTCGTTGCCGCCGACCTGGAGGAGCAGCGCGGGCAGCCCGCCGAGGTCGGCGCAGATCGCCGGGCTCAGCAGCGGCTGCCGCGGGTCCTGGCCGGCCAGGTAGTGCGGGCTCAGGGCCAGCAGCGACTCGCGGGTGAACAGCGGGTCGATCCCGTGCTTGGTCGTCATGCTCTCGCCGCTGCGCGTGCTGTCCGTCGACGGCGAGAAAGCGACCGCCGCGGCCGGCATGGGCAGACCGGCGTCGCGCGCCGCGAGCAGGGTCGTGACGCAGAGCCCGCCGCCGGCCGAGTCGCCCGCCAGCACGATCTGCTCGGGCGCGACCCCGCTCTCCAGCAGGTCGCGGTAGGCGGCGACGCCGTCCTCGACGGCGGCCGGGAACGGGTGCTCCGGGGCGAGCCGGTAGTCGACCGACAGGGCCCGGGCGCCGGTGCGCCGCACGAGCGCGGCGGTGAGGTGCCGGGCGGTGGCGGGCGAGCCGAAGATCCAGCCGCCGCCGTGGAAGTAGAGGATCGTGCCACCGGTGACGCCGGCCTCGGGTTCGAACTGCAGGGCCGGGCGGCCGCCGAGGGTGCTCGGGGCCGAGGTGACGCCGAGCGGCGGCGGGCCGCCCGCCATCATCGCCTCGAAGGCCTCGCGCTGTTCCTGGGGCGAGCGGGCGCCGTCGAACCGGGTCGACCGGTAGAAGGCGTCGACGGCGGTGCGCTGTTCCTTGCTCATGGGGGTTCTCCAGCGTCGGGTGGGATGGGATCGGTCGGGTGGGAGATCATGGATCCGCGAGGGGCTGGCCCTCGACGAATAATATTCCATGGAATGTACTTCCTGGGAAGGTGTGATCCGGATGACCGATCCCGCACAGGTGTTCGCCGACCTCGTCCGGTACGAGACCCGGCTCTACAACGCCCTCGGGGAGCGGCTGCGGGCCGAGCACGGACTGACCACGAGCCAGTTCGAGTTCCTGCGGATCATCGGCGGGCGCGAGGACTGCCGGGTCAACGACCTCGCCCACGAGGTCGCGATCACCGTCGGCGCGACCAGCAAGGGGGTCGACCGGCTCGAAGCCGCGGGCTGGGTGAGCCGCCGCCCGAACCCGAGCAACCGCCGCTCCTCCCTGCTCGGCCTGACCGCGGCCGGCGAGCAGTTGCTGGCCGCCGCCACCGCGACCTTCGAGGACGGGCTGCGCAGCTGGCTGACCGAGCCGCTGGGCGCGCAGTCGCTCGACCAGCTGGCCACCACCGTCGCCCTGCTGCGCCAGACCCTGGAGCAGGCGCGGGTGGGCATGCCGACGGGGTGACCAGGCGCTCGGCGTCCGGCCTCGCCTCCTGTCACCCCTTCGGGCGACGGGCGGCCGGTCACGGGTTCGTGCTCGCGGCCTCGGGGTAGGCGCGCAAGCCTGACGAGGGCGGGGAGCCGACGCCCGCCGGCCTGGAAAGGGAGCCGCCATGCCGCACGAGCCGACCACCGATGCCGGGTCCGGGAGGGGCGCAGGAGCAGTCCCCGCCGGGCCGGCCGCCGCCCCCGAGCGGCTGATCCGCACCCAGGTCCCCGCCCGGCTCGACCGGCTGCCCTGGTCGCGGTGGCACTGGCGGATCGTGATCGGCCTGGGCACGGTCTGGATCCTGGACGGCCTCGAGGTCACCATCGTCGGCAACGTCGCCGGGCGGCTGTCGGAGCACGGCAGCGGGCTGGCGATCAGCACCGGCCAGGTCACCACCTGGGCAGCCGCCATCTACGTGGCGGGCGCCTGCTGCGGGGCGCTCTTCTTCGGCCGGCTCACCGACCGGTTCGGCCGCAAGAAGCTCTTCATGCTCACCCTCGTGGTCTACCTCACCGCGACCGCCGTCACCGCGTTCTCCTGGACGGCGTGGTTCTTCTTCCTCTGCCGCTTCTTCACCGGCTTCGGCATCGGCGGCGAGTACGCGGCGATCAACTCGGCCATCGACGAGCTGATCCCGGCCCGGGTGCGCGGGCGGGTCGACCTGATCATCAACGGCAGCTTCTGGGTCGGCGCGGCGATCGGCGCCTTCGCCTCGATCGCGCTGCTGAACACCGCGCTCTTCGCCACGGACATCGGCTGGCGGCTGGCCTTCGCGATCGGCGTGGCCCTGGGCCTGGTGATCCTGCTGGTGCGCCGGCACGTGCCGGAGAGCCCGCGCTGGCTCTTCACCCACGGGCGCGGCGAGGAGGCCGACCAGCTGGTCGACGAGATCGAGCGGACCGTCACCGAGCAGACCGGCGAGCCGCTGCCGGCCCCCGAGGGCTGGGTGACGGTGCGCGAGCAGGGACCGGTCAGCTTCACCACGGTGGCCCGCACGGTCTTCCGCAGCTACCCCAAGCGCACCGTCCTGGGCCTGGCGCTCTTCGTCGGCCAGGCCTTCCTCTACAACTCGGTCACCTTCGGCTACGCGGTGATCCTGACGACCTTCTTCAACGTCCCGCAGGGCGACACCGGTTACTACTTCGCGGTGATCGCGGTGGGCAACTTCTGCGGCCCGCTGCTGCTCGGCCACCTCTTCGACAGCGTGGGCCGCAAGCCGATGATCGCCGGGACCTACCTGCTGTCGGGGGTGCTGCTCTTCGGCACGGCCGCGCTCTTCCAGCAGGGCCTGCTCAACGCCACCACCATGACGGCCTGTTGGGTGGGCGTGCTGTTCTTCGCCTCGGCCGGCGCGAGCGCCGCCTACCTGACGGTGAGCGAGGTCTTCCCGCTGGAGGTGCGGGCGCTGTGCATCGCGTTCTTCTACGCGGTGGGCACCGCGCTGGGCGGCATCACCGGGCCGCTGCTCTTCAACGGCCTGGTGAACAGCGGCAAGCCCGCCGACACCACGCTCGCCTTCTGCATCGGCGCCTCGCTGATGGCGGCGGCCGGGCTGGTGGAGGCGGCGATCGGCGTCCGGGCGGAGCGGCTCTCCCTGGAGGAGTTGGCCGCTCCGCTCTCCGCCGTCCAGGGGCAGGAGGCCGGCGCCGAGGCCTAGCGGTAGACCCGCACGTAGTCCGCCGCGAAGGTGATCGGGGCGGAGCCGCTCGGGCCGGGGTGGTACTGCCCGGCGCTGATCGACAGGTTGAGGATCAGGTTGGCGGACCAGTTGGCCCCGACGCCGGTGTTGTCCGAGTAGACCTTGACCCCGTTCACGTACCAGTCGACGGAGTTGGCGCCGTAGTAGGTGCCGATGGTGACCCACTGGCCGGGCTTCACGTCGGTGGCGTCGGTCAGGTAGTCGTGCGCCGGGTTGACGTGGTTGGTCAGCTCCAGCAGGTTCGGGTTGTCCGGGTGGTACTCGAAGGAGTCGATCTCGCTGCCGCCGTTCGCCCAGGTCCACAGCGCGGGCCAGGCGCCGGGCGCGGAGGGCATCTGCACCCGGGCCTCGGCGTAGTCGCCGGTCTTCACCTTGAAGCCCTGCTGGGTGCCCTCGGTGGTGAGCAGGCCGGTGGTCCAGGCCTGCTTGCCGTTCTCCAGGGTGTGGCTGGAGGGCTGGGCGGTGAAGGTGGCCACACCGTTCGCCACCGAGACGTCGGACGGGTCGAGCCAGTCGAGCTTGTTGTCGTCCGGGTTGTGGGTGCCGTACTTGTACGCGGTGGTGGTGCTGTCGTTCCACTTGGTGGCGTCCAGCGGGCCGTTGAACTCGTCCGACCAGGTCAGCGTCTTGCCGGCGACCGGCGAGCCGCCGGTGGCGGGCGGCGTGCTCGGCGACGGCGAAGGCGCGGGCGTCGGGGCGGGGGCCGGGGTGGAGGTGGGGGTGCCGGCCGCCGAGACCGTGAGGGTCTGCGTGGTCAGGTTGTGCCAGGCACCCGCCTGGTCCTGGAAGAAGCCGAAGATCTGGTACGCACCGGCCGGGAAGCTGCGCGCGCCGGTGGTCAGCGAAAGGCCGCTCGGGCAGATCTGCTGGTTGCCGAGGTTCCCGGGGAAGTCCAGGTTGTTGCCGGCGGCGTCGCGCACCCCGACCCCCACCGTCTTCGCGGTGAAGCAGGAGGCGGCGTGCAGGGTGAGCGCGGCGGTGGTCGAGGCGCCGGCGGTGGCCGTGGCGGGGGTCAGCCGGTCCTGGGTGACCTGGGGCACGGCGGTGCCGGACGTACGGGCCCAGGCATCGGCCTGGCCGACGACGGGCACCGCGAGCAGGCCGAGCGCTCCGACGACGACGCCGAGGCGCAGCGGGGTGGAGGTGGGTATCACGGGGAGTCCTCTTGCGACGCCTACGAGGTGAGCTGTCGGGTTCGGGCCGCAAGATGGCCCGGCCACCGACGGATTCCGGTGGCGGCTTCACCCCTAGCCGGGCGTGCCTGGTGGGCCTGCGGGCGCAGGCGGGCGGGGCACGGCTGGCACTACCTGGGTCCCCCGCTCCTGCCTGGTGCGGTGCTCCGGGGCCGGCCACCGGCAGGCAGGACTCGGCGGTCCCGGGGGCTGGGCCCGCCGCTGGGTGGCGGGCGCCAGCAGGGTAGGCAGATGACATGATCATCATCAATGTCAGGCGAGTCACACCTGTCACACCAGCACCGAAAGCGACGCCATCGCATCACCTGGACCGCCATCCAGTTACATGGACATGAAAAGTCTCTTGGCGTGCTCCCAGCACCTTCCCAGACTTCCTGACGCTCCCCCAGACTGCTTGCCATGCAGACTCTTCTACGCGCGTTGAAGTCGCGTGCCGCCTCCGTGGTCACCGTGAGCATGCTCACCCTGGCCCCCACCGCCGTCTTCGCCGCCGACGCCCACGCGGACGTCAGCGGCTCGATCTGCCAGTCGGCGCTGCCGAGCCAGGCGGACGACACGCTGAACCTGATCGCCCAGGGCGGCCCGTTCCCGTACTCCGAGGACGGCGAGACCTTCCAGAACCGCGAGGGCGTGCTGCCCAGCGAGCCGAACGGCTACTACCAGGAGTACACGGTCGTCACGCCGGGTGCGCCCACCCGCGGCACGCGCAGAATCATCACCGGCGAGGACGGGTCGGACTACTACACCTCCGACCACTACGAGTCGTTCTCGCTGATCGACTTCAGCTGCTGAAACCGGCGCTGAAGCGGACCCCGAAGCGGGTCTGAGCCCGTCGAGCCCCCGTTGAGCCCCGGTCCCCGCAAGCACGCGGGGACCGGGGCTCAGCCGGTGCCGCGCCAGGCCGCCGCGGCGGCCACCCGGCTGTGCACCCGCAGCTTGGCGTAGGCGTGTTCCAGGTGCTTGTCCACGGTGCGGGTGGAGACCGCGAGACGGCGGCCGATCTGCTGGTCCGTCAGGCCGTCCGCGAGCAGGTCCAGCACGGCGGCCTCGCGCGCGGTGAGGTCGGCGGCCGGCGCCCGCGGCGGGGGTGCCAGCCGCTCCAGGGCGTGGGTGAGCCGGGCCCGCAGCAGGGTGGCCGAGGCCAGGTCGGCGTCCGGGAAGTCGCTGCCGGACCGGTTGACGATCAGCGCCACGGTGCGCCGCCCGGCGCTCGTCCAGCCGGCCGGGAAGGCCATCGCCAGCTGGTACTCCGCACCGGCCGGGCCCAGCGCCTCGCCGTAGGTGCCCAGCCGGTGGTACTCGGTCCGGGACTGCAGGTCGCTGCGGCGCAGCGGGACGCCGCTGCCGCCGTTGGTGTGCACGAAGAGCGGGTCCGCCGGGGCGTACCGGAAGAACGCGGCCAGCGTCTGCGGGCTGAACAGCGCCTGCGGCAGGGTGACCGGATGGCGCCCGGTGGGGGTGCGGGTGGACCAGGTGAGGCTGTCCCCCGGCACGGCGCGGAGCAGCACCGGAAACAGCGCCGGCAGCAGGGTCTCCTCGTCGACGGCGTCGATCAGCAGGTCGATCACGGCGCAGATCCGCCGCAAGCCGGCCTCCCCGGACGGAGTCACGCATCGAGCGTGCGCCCACCGGGGAGGCCGGGTCAAGCCGGGCCCCGACAAGCCCGGCTGCGGACCGCCCGCCCAACGAGGCGATCATGTGGGAGAGGAGCAACGGTGACCGGTCGGCTACCGGCTGGCGGCGTAGACGCGGTTGAGCGGGCTCTCGGCGGCCAGCTTCCAGTGGTGCAGGCCGGCGTCGTCGGCGAGGTGGCGCATCGCGTCCTCACCGGCGTGGTTGCCCATCGCCTGCGGCCCGTGCTGGGCCAGCGCGGAGGGCAGGCAGATGGCGACCGAGGCGGAGACCACGGCGCGGCCGATCGGGTTGGCGTTCGCCCGGACGTCGGCCGAGACGTTCGGTTCGACGATCATGCAGGCGCCGTCGGGGGCCAGCGACTGCTCGGCGTGGTGCAGCGCGCTGCCGGGGTCGCCCATGTCGTGCAGGCAGTCGAAGAAGGTGATCAGGTCGTAGCCGTCCCCGGGGAAGTCCTGGGCACCGGCCACCTCGAAGCTGACCCGGTCGGCCAGCCCCTGCTCCTTGGCCAGCTCGTTGGCCGCCTCGATCGAGGGCCGGTGGAAGTCGAAGCCGTGGAAGTGCGAGGCCGGGTAGGCCTTGGCCATCAGCATGGTGGACCAGCCGTAGCCGCAGCCCACGTCGGCGACCTCGGCGCCGGCGGCCAGCTTGCGCTCGGTGCCGTTCATCGCGGGGATCCACTCGGGGACCAGGGCGCCCGCGTAGCCCGGGCGGAAGAACTTGGCGGTCCCGGCGAAGAGCGCGTCGCCGTGCTCCTCCCAGCCCACCCCTCGCCCGGTCCGAAACGCCTCCATCAGCACGTCCTCGGTGCCGTAGAGCGCCTGCATCATGGTGAAGAAGCCGGCCGCGTAGGTCGGCGCACCGGGGTCGGCCAGCACGGCGGCGTGCTCGTCGGGCAGCAGGTAGCCGTCGGTCGCCGGGTCGTACTCCACGTACTCGCCGGCCACCTGCGCGGCCAGCCACTCGCGCAGGTAGCGCTCGTGCAGGCCGGTGCGCTCGGCCAGCTGGGCCACGGTCATCGGTCCGGCGCCGGCCATCGCGCTGTACAGGCCCAGCCGGTCGCCCAGCGAGGTGCACAGCCCGGCCATCGCGGCGGCGCCGTCGGACACCACTCGGCCCAGGAACTCCATCACCTTGTCCTCGTCGACCGCCATCGCGGCCACCTCCTCGGCACTCCCCCTCACTCCAGCAGAGCGCACCCGTCCCGGGCCATACGGGATTCTCCGTACGGCCCGGGACGGGGTGAGGGTGTTGTTGTCAGGTGTGCTGTCAGCTCTGCTGTCAGGTGTGCTGGAGGACCAGTTCGTCCTTGAGCGTGGCGCGGATCTGGTCGCGCAGCTCCTGGGTGTCCTGGTGGCCGTGGACCGAGACCGCGTGTTCGGCGGCGGCGCGCACGACCTCCTCCTCCTCGCCGGAGATGGCCAGGGTGCAGTTCATCTCGCTCGGGTACTCCCGGCAGTCGACAACCTTGCGCATGATCGACCTCCCGACCAGCCACGGTGCCCCACCCGTCGGCCGGCCACCCGCTGGCCGGAGGACCGGCGGGCGGTGGCACGGGGCGTGTCGCGGAACCATTGTCCCTCCATGCCGCGGGTCGGATAGCTTTGGGAGCGCACCAATGCCCCGGCCAAGCTCCCCGGATCACAGACGAGGACCTCCACCAGCATGACCGAGACCGCTGCCCTGCCCGGCTTCGCCGGCCGGACGTACCTCTTCCAGGTCGACAACGGCGCCGCCTTCCGCAACGCCTACTCGGCCGACGGCACGCGGCTTCGCTGGGAGGGGCTCGGCGAGTCGGCCGGCCAGTGGGAGGACGTGTCACTGCACGTCGCACTGGTCGCCCCCGACGTCTACTTCGTCAGCTGGACCGAGCGCAGCGGCCTGACGGTCAGCCATGTGATGGACCTGGTGACGATGACGGTGCGCGCCTTCTGGACCTACGAGGGCGAGGGCGGCCGGGTCGGCGAGCTGCACACCGGCACGCTGGAGCCGCTGGCCTGACCCCGCGACACCCGCGACACCCGCGACACCCGAGCCGACCTGGCCCCGCCGGACTCCTCCGGCGGGGCCGGTTGCGTCCGGAGCCGTTGCCGGCAGCGCTCGGTGCGCGTTCCGCGGCCCGCCTGACGCGGCCTGCCTGACACCGCCTCGGCGGACGCCGCGTCAGCCCGTCGCCCCACCTCGGCCCGTGGCGCCGTCTCAGCCCGTGGCGCCGTCGAAGAGCCGCAGCCCCGCCGTGAGCTCGCGCAGGCAGCGCGCGGCGAGCGGGCCCGGCGCAGCCGGGCCCTCGGCCGGCTCCGGGGCCGCCGCCCAGCTCTCCAGCGCGACCCGGATCGCGGCGGTGGCGGCCGCCGCCACCAGCCGCACCTCCAGCGGGTCGACACCCGCGCCGCAGCGTTCGGCCAGGATCGGGACCAGCGCGTCCTCGGAGTCCTGGTGCACCGCCTGCCAGATCCGGCGCAGTCCCGGATCGGTGAGCAGCGCGCGCGTCCAGCGCAGCGCCTCGGCGGCCCGCGCGTCGGCCGGCGTGAGCGCCTCCACCGCCGCCCGTTCCAGCACCTCGGGCACCGCGAGCCCCGCCGGCGCGGCGGTGATCGATGCCAGCCAGCGCTGCCCGCCGGCCGCGAGCAGCGGGGCGACGGCCTCCTCCTTGGTCCGGAAGTACCGGTAGAAGGTGCGCAGCGCGACGCCCGAGGCGCGCGCGATCTCCTCGGCGCTGGTGGCCTCGGCGCCGCGCTCGGCGAAGAGGGCGGCGGCCGTGGTGGCGATCTCCAGCTGGGTGGCGGCCCGTCGGCGGTCGGTGAGCGAGGGCCGGTCGGCCGGCGCTGCCTGCTCGGTCGGGGCGGGTCGGTCGGTCATGCCCCCACGCTACGCCACACCCGGCCCATATGGCATGCCATGACGAAGTGGCACAATGTGCCATCTCGGCGTACCGTGACTCGGGTGGCCGCGGGCAGCGGTCGCCGCACCTGAACAGCCCTGAGATCGGAGCACCCCCATGCAGCGCTTCACCGGCCGTCGCGTCCTGATCACCGGCGCCGGCTCCGGCATCGGCCGGGCCACCGCCCACCGCCTGCTCGCCGAGGGCGCCCGCGTCGTCGCGGTGGACGTCAACGAGGCCGGCCTGCGCGAGACCGCCGAGCGGGCCGCCGCCGAGGGCACCGCCGAGCGGCTGACCACCGCCGTCCTGGACATCTCCGAGGAGGAGTCGGTCCGTGCCGGGGTGGCCGCCGCCGTGCGGGCCCTGGGCGGCCTGGACGTGCTGGTCAACGCCGCCGGCATCCTGCGCTCCTCGCACACCCACGAGACCAGCCTGGAGTTCTGGAACACCCTGCTGAAGGTCAACCTGACCGGCACCTTCCTGATGACCCGCGAGGCGCTGCCCGCGCTGCTCGCCTCGGACTCCGGCGTGGTGGTCAACTTCAGCTCCACCTCGGCGAGCTTCGCCCACCCGTACATGGCCGCCTACGCCGCGACCAAGGGCGGCATCCAGTCCTTCACCCACGCGATCGCGCAGGAGTACAGCAAGCAGGGGCTGCGCGCGGTCTGCGTGGCGCCGGGCAGCATCGACAGCGGCATGACCAACAATCCGGGCCTGCCCACGGACGCCGACTTCAGCCTGCTGGCCAAGCTCGCGCCCGCCCTCGGCGCCGGCTTCGCGGGCCCGGAGACGGTGGCCGGGGTGATCGCGATGCTGGCGAGCGAGGACGGCGCGTTCGTCACCGGCACCGAGATCCGGATCGACGGCGGCACCCACATGTAGGTAGCACCCGGTGCCGCCCGGCCGCGGGTCAGCCCCGCCAGTGGGCCGCGAAGGCGCGGGCCGGGTTGTGGCGCAGGATCAGCTCGGTCTGCTCCTCCCCCAGCTCCCGCAGCAGCCGCGGGCGCAGGCCGGTGAGCAGGAACGGCATGCCCGGACCCTCGGCCGTGGAGCGGGCACTGGCCACCACGGTGTCGCCGCCCAGCAGCAGCCGGTCGCCGTGCCCGGCCCCGGCCAGCTCGGCCAGCGTCTCCAGCAGCCGCCAGTCGGTGGCGTGGTTGACCCGGGACGGTCCGTCGAACGCCAGGTAGGCGCCGGTGGCCGCGAGGTCCCGGTGCAGCAGCGGGTCCGGGAACCGGTTGAGGTGGCCGAGCACCACGGCGGCCGGCGGCACGCCGAGGCGGTCGCAGAGCAGCTCCACCACGTCGGCCGCGCCGGTGCCCAGCTCGTGGTGGACCGCGATCGGGGCGCCGGTGGCGTGGTGCGCGCCGGCGGCCGCGGTCATCGTGCGGCGGGCGTGCTCGTCCAGGCCGTGGTAGCCGCCGGCCACCTTGATCAGGCCGGCCCGGGGGCCGGGGCGGTCCGTCGGAGCGTGGGCGGCGATGCCCTCGGTCAGCTCGGCGACGAAGAGGTCGGCGAGGGTGTCCAGCGGCGGGAGCTGCGCGTAGTGCGCCGCCTGGTGCAGGCCGGTGGCCGCGACCAGGTGCACACCGCTCTCGGCGGCCAGCCGCACCAGCTGGTCGGGCCGGCCGCCCAGCCCGTGCGGCGTCCACTGGATCACCGCCTGCCCGCCCGCCGCCCGGAAGGCCGCCAGCTCGGCCGCCGCGGCCACCGGATCGTCCAGCTCCTGCCCCGGCAGCCGGACGCTGCGGAAGAAGAGGTGGTCGTGCGCGTCGCAGACCCCGAGCTCGGCCGGGTCCAGATCGCCGAGGACGGTGCGGACCTTCGCCGCCGTGCCGGCCGGTCGGGTGCTCATGCGGCGGCCGCCTCGTCCAGCGCGGCGAAGGCGGCAGCCGCCACCCGCAGGGCCGCCAGCGCCTTGGGGGTGCCGATGTAGGGGGCGAGGTGGACGAAGACCTCGACCACCTGCTGCCGGGTCAGCCCGACCCGCAGGCTGCTGCGGATGTGCCCGGCGAGCTGCGGGTCCACCCCGCCGAGGGTGGCCAGCGCGGCCAGGTTGAGCAGTTGGCGGTCCCGGTGCTCCAGGCCCGCGCGCTGGTAGGTGCCGCCGAAGAGGCTGGTCACGATCCAGTCCGCGAAGCCGGGTGCGAGCTGCTCCAGCGCGGGGAGCGCCGCCTGCTGGGTCGGGCGGTCCTGCAGCTCGTCCAGCAGGCGGTAGCCGGCCGAGCGGTCGACGACGGCGCGGGCCAACTGGTCGGCCAGGGCGGTGGTTTCGGTGTCGTTCACGGGGACGTCTCCAGGCGTGGTCGGGTCGCGGCAGTCATCTGACGGTTCGTCACCAGTGCTGCCCGCGCGGCAGCTCGGCCAGCTCGGGCCGACTGAGGTGCAGGACCTGGTAGCGCTCGCCGTGCCCGGGGCCGGGCGGCTCGCTCCAGAGGGTGAAGGTGACCAGCTCCCAGCGGTCCGGGTCGACGGCCAGTGCGGTGGTGTGCACGCCCGCCAGGCCGGTCGGCAGCGCGGCGCGGGCCCGCTCGATCTCGGCGGCCGGGTCGGCGTCGGGCGCGAGCGGTTCGAGCAGCCGGGTGGCGGCGATCGCCTCGCCGGCTCGCGCCGGACCGTCCTCGACGGCCAGGCCCAGCCAGGAGCGGACCCGCGGCCGGCCGAAGTCCCGGCTCAGGCCCTGAAAACCGGGGCCCCGGAGAAAGCGGTTCATCCCCCGCACGGCCCGCCAAAGGTAGAAGGGCGCGTACTGATTCACCGGCGACTCCACCCGCCCGCGCTCGCGCACCAGATAGGCCTTCACCGCCAAGTCCGGGAAGTCGTCCAGCAGGTGGCCGCGCTCCGCGACCCGGCGGCGAATGATGTCCATGTCGTAGTCGGCCGGCAACGTGATCTCGTACTGCATCGCATGCATCGTGGCTCCCCTGTCCGTTATGCGGGTACGACCGATATCGGGCGGGCGGACCCGGCTCGACGTGCGGATCCGTCGCTGCATGATCTCCCGCGGGACTTAATGTACATACTAGTAGGTACATTCGCTACTCATTAATGAACAAAAGACTGGACAGGGACATGCAGACACGGGATAGTTGCCCCGGAATAGGTGAATCTTCATGCGTTGTTACGGGTCCGACGGGCGATTGTTCTTCGATTCCAAGGCGCATGCGGACGCGGACTTCTGCTCCGCCTCTCCCCCCACCGGACCGCCGCCCGCCCGCACCCCCACGCGGGCGGGCGGCTCCCTGTCCGGCGGGCCGCGCCGGGCGCACCGCCGTCAGAGCCGCCGCTCCGGTCCGTACAGCCCCTGCAACGCCCCGACCAGGGCATCGAGGGCCGCCGGGTACGCGTGCGCGGGCGGGGTCGCGTAGCCGACCACCAGCGCGGTCGGCGTGCCGGCCGCCCCCGGACCGCGCAGGTAGTCGCTCAGCGGTCGGAGCAGCACCGAGGCCCGGCGGAGCACGGCGGCGATCTCCCGTTCGTCCCGGTCCGGCTGCGGCGGCAGTTGCAGGAGCGCGTGCAGGCCGGCCTCCATCCCGGTCAGCCGGGCGCGCGGCAGCCGCTCGGCGACGGCCGCGGCCAACGCGTCGCGCCGGCGGCGGTAGCTCCTGCGCATGGTCCGCAGATGGTGGTCGAAGGCGCCGGAGCCGATCAGGTCGGCCAGGGCCAGCTGCTCCAGTGTGGAGGTCTGCCGGTCCGCCAGCCGCTTGGCCGCCGTCAGCGGCTCCAACAGCGGTGGCGGGCAGGCGATCCAGCCCAGCCGGACCGCCGGGCCCAGCGACTTGCTGAGCGAGCCGGCGTAGACGACGCGGTCCGGGCGGCGGCCCTGCAGCGCCCCCACCGGGCGGCGGGCGATCGGGGTCCGGCCGGCCGGGGGCTGCGGGAGGAACTCGCCGTCGTAGTCGTCCTCCACGATCCAGCCCCCGCACTCCTCGGCCCAGGCCAGCAGCGCCGCCCGGCGGCCGGGCGAGAGGCCGACGCCGAGCGGGAACTGGTGCGCCGGTGTGCAGAGCACCGCCCGCACGGCGCTGCCGGACAGCGCGTCGACCCGCAGGCCCTGGTCGTCGACCGGGAGGTCGAGCACCGGCAGCCGGGCCGCGACGGTCGCCAGGTGATCGGGCATCCCGGGGTTCTCCATGCCCACGGCCGGCACACCGGTCTCCGCGAACGCGGCGGTGAGCAGGCCGAGCGCCTGGGCGAAGCCGGAGCAGATCACCAGGTGCTCCGGGGCGACCCGGACCCCGCGCACCCGCCCGAGGTAGCCGGCCAGCGCGGTGCGCAGCTCGATCCGGCCGCGCGGGTCGCCGTAGCCGAACGCCTCGGCGGGCGCCTCGTGGATCGCCCGGCGCAGCGCGCGGGCCCAGGCGACGCGGGGGAAGGCGGAGACGTCGGGGCGCCCCGGGCTCAGGTCGTGGCGGAGCCCGGGTGCGGCGGCGGGCGGGCCCGCGGACGGCCGCGGGTCGGGCCCGGCGTCCTCGGCGACCCGGGTGCCGGCCTTGGTACGGGCGGTGAGCCAGCCTTCGGCGATCAGCTGCTCGTAGGCCTGGCTCACCGTGCCGCGGGAGAGGCCGAGTTGCTCGGCCAGGTGCCGGGTGGCGGGCAGCCGGGCGCCGGGCGCGAGGCGGCCCTGGCGGATCGCGGTGCGCAGCGCCTCCTCGACGGACCGGCGGCGGCTGCCCCGGGCGCCGGGCGGGCCGGTGTCGACCAGCTCGATCAGCAGGTCGAGGCCGGGCACGGGCTCATCCGGGGGTGTGGCTGGAGGCACGGGATTGGCTCACTTCGCGGGGGTGTTTTTGGTCCATGATGATGGTCCTTTCTGCTTCTAGTTTGAGCAGGTGACCACACATCGGACCGCCGACCCGGGGGAACTCGGCACCACCGGCGCCCCCGCCGCCTCCAGCGCCGCTGCCGCTCCCGGTCTGTCGCGGCCCTTGGTGCTGCTGCTCGCCACGGCCTGCGGGCTGGTGGTGGCGAACAACTACTACGCCCAGCCCCTGCTGCCCGCGCTGGCCGGCAGCCTGCGGGTCTCCAGCGGTGTGGCCGGGCTCTGCATCACGCTGAACCAGCTCGGTTACGCGCTGGGCCTGGTCTTCCTGGTGCCGCTCGGCGACCTGCTGGCCCCGCGCCGACTGGTCGTCACCATGCTCGCCGTGGACACCCTGGCGCTGGCCTCGGCCGCGCTGGCCCCCGGCGCGGGCAGCCTGCTGGCCGCGCTGGCCGTGGTCGGGCTGACCGGCTCGGCCGCCAGCGTGCTGATCCCGCTCGCCACCTCGCTGGCCCGCGAGGACCAGCGCGGCCGGGTGGTCGGCATCCTGATGACCGGCCTGCTGCTGGGGGTGCTGCTGGCCAGGACCGCCTCCGGCGCGCTCGACCAACTGGCCGGCTGGCGCGCGGTCTACGGCCTCGCGGCGGCGGCCACCGGGCTGCTCGCGCTGGCCCTGCGGCTGCGCCTGCCGAAACTGCCGGCCCGCCAGGGGCAGAGCTATCCGCGCCTGCTCGCCTCGGTCGCCACCCTGGTGCGCACCGAGCCGCTGCTGCGCAGCCGGATGGCCAGCGGGGCACTCGCCTTCGGCTGCTTCCAACTCCTCTGGACCGGCCTGCCGTTCCTGCTCAGCGACCGTCCGTACCACTACTCGGCCGCCACCATCGGCCTGTTCGGCCTGCTCGGCGCCGCCGGTGCGCTCGGGGCCCGGCCCATCGGGCGGCTGCAGGACCGCGGGTCGGCGCACCCCGCCACCGGGCTGCTGCTGCTCACCCTCGCGTTCGCCTGGGCCGCGCTGGCCGGCGGCCACCACCTGCTCCCGCTGATCGCCGGGATCCTGCTGCTGGACGTCGGGGCCCAGGGCCTCAACGTGCTCAACCAGGCGCGGATCTACACGTTCCCGGTGGCGCTGCGGTCGCGGGTCACCACCGCCTACATGACCGCCTACTTCCTCGGCGGCGCGGTCGGCGCCACCGCCGCCGCGACGCTGTACGCCGCGGCCGGATGGCTCGGCAGCTGCCTGACCGGGCTGGGGCTCACGGCGGTGGCCGGCGCGCTCTGGCTGGGCGACCGGCGGGCCGCGAACTGACCACTCACCCCACCCCGTTCCACCGTCTGCTCATCGGAGATCC
The DNA here is from genome assembly GCF_036226465.1 of Kitasatospora sp. NBC_01250. NCBI lineage: Bacteria > Bacillati > Actinomycetota > Actinomycetes > Kitasatosporales > Streptomycetaceae > Kitasatospora > Kitasatospora sp. NBC_01250. The sequence goes on from NZ_CP108476.1 coordinate 2,170,586, forward strand.
ACATGCGCGTCTTCCTCGCCGGGGCAACCGGCGCCATCGGCCGGCTCCTGCTGCCGCTGCTGCTGACCGCCGGCCACCAGGTGGTGGCCGGCTCGCGCAGCGAGGAGGGCGCCCGGGCCCTGCGCGCGCAGGGAGCCGAGGCGCTCCGGCTGGACGTCTTCGACCGGGCGGTGGTCGAACGGGCCGTGGCGGCGGCCGCGCCGGACGCCGTGGTGCACCAGCTGACCGCGCTGAGCGGTCTCGACCTCACCGAGAACGCCCGGATCCGGCGGGAGGGGACCCGCAACCTGGTGGACGCCGCGCACCGGGCCGGGGTGCGCCGGATCGTCGCCCAGTCCATCTCCTGGGCCTACCAGGGCGGCGACACCCCGGCGACCGAGGCCACCCCGCTGGACCCCACCACCGAGCAGCCGCGCGCCGCGACGGTCGGTGGCGTGCGCGCGCTGGAGGAGGCCGTGGCCGAGCTTCCCGAGCACGTGGTGCTGCGCTACGGCACCCTCTACGGCCCGGGCACCTGGTACGCCGAGGACGGTCTGATGGCCGAGCGGCTGCACCGGGGCGAGCTGGCCGCGAGCGAGGCGGTGAACTCCTTCCTGCACGTCGAGGACGCCGCCCGGGCGGCGCTCGCGGCGCTGGAGTGGCCCAGCGGCACGGTCAACGTGGTGGACGACGACCCGGCCCCCGCCCGGCTCTGGGTCCCGGTGCTGGCCGCCGCCGTCGGGGCGCCGACGCCGCCGGCCGCGGCCGGGCGGGCCGCCTGGGAGCGCGGTGCGGACGGCACGCTGGCCAGGACCGCCCGCGGCTGGCGGCCGACCCGCGCCTCCTGGCGACAGGGCTTCACGGAGCTCGGCCGAGGCTGAGGCCGGGAGCGGGGCCGGGGCCGCGGCCGACCCGGGTGGCGCGGGCCGGCCGGCGAGACCGTCAGGCGAAGCGCCGGACGTCGGCCTCGCTCCGGTACGGCGCCCAGCCCCCGTCCGGGGCGCCGGTGGCCGTGAAGGCGGCCAGGGCGCGGGCGAAGGACTCGCCCAGCGCGCGGTCGGCCGCGCTGACCCCGCCCAGCATGGGGGCGGCTGCGAAGGCGTCGAAGGTGCCGAAGAGGAAGGGCAGTTCGGCGCAGTGCGTGACGCCGGTGCCCAGGTCGTCGGGCACCGGGCGGCGGTCGAAGCGGTAGACGTACGCCGGGGTGCCCTGGGCGGCGCGGTGCTCGGCCAGCTCGGTGGCACCGGCGTGGAAGAACCCGCGGGTGACGGCCCCGGCGACCTCGCCGCGCAGGCCGAAGGCCGTCATCTCGTCGGTGGTCGTGCCCAGCAGCAGGTCCTTGCCGCCCAGCGCGCCCGCGGCCACCGCCGGGAGCAGCGGCTGCGGCAGGCCCGCGCCGCCGAGGACGGGGTACATGGGCGGGTTCGGGTCGCCGGACCCGGCGCGGTCGGCGGCCAACCGGCGGTAGGCGTCGAGCAGGCGCTCGGCGGGCAGGGTGCGCAGCTCCTCCCAGCCGGCCCGCCCCGGGGCCGTGCCGAGCAGGCGCAGGAAGTCGGCGGCGGACCCGGCGGCCTCGTCCGGGCCCTGCGGGCGCATGCCCCAGGGGCCGCTCTGCGCGATCACCCGGCGCACCAGGCCGCCGGTGGCGGGGTCGACCGCCAGCGCGAGGGCCGAGTAGGCGCCGGCCGACTGGCCGCCGACCGTGATCGCCCCCGGGTCGCCGCCGAACGCGGCGATGTTCTCGGCGACCCAGCGCAGCGCGGCGCCCTGGTCCTGGCAGCCGGGGTTGTCCGCGCCGAACTCCGGCTGGTAGAGGTAACCCAGCGGACCCAGGCGGTAGTTGGCGGTGACCACGACGATGTCGCCGAGGGCGGCGAGCCGGGCGCCGTCGTACCAGTCCCAGCCGCCACTGCCGCTGCTGAAGCCGCCGCCGTGGAACCAGAGCAGCACCGGGCGCGGCGCGGCCGTGGCGGCGTCCAGGGCCGGCCGGGGCGTCCAGACGTTGAGGGTGAGGCAGCCCTCCTCGTCCCAGTCCGGCGTGCGCGGACCCATCACGACCTCCAGCCGGGACGGGCCCTGCGGCACCGCCGGGCCCGGGCGCACCGCGTCGCGCACCCCGGACCAGCCCGGCTGCGGGCCCGGAGCGGCGAAACGCAGCGCGCCCACCGGGGAGGCCGCGTACGGGACGCCGCGGAACGCCGCCACCGTCCCCTCCACCGTGCCGCGCAGCAGCCCGTGGGCGGTGGCGAGCACCGGCCCCGTGCCGTCCGCTCCGCTCGTGCTGCCCGTTGCGCTCGTTCCGTCGGTCATGGCCCGTCCCCTTTCGTCGTGCTGACGTCCCAGGTGTACGACCTCCCGGCAGGACCGGGCCATCACAGGGGGCCCGGCTTCCGAAAGTGCGTCACCGAAGCACTCTAGAATGCCGAATGTGCGCCAATCGCTGGACCAGACCGACCGCCGGATCGCCGCCGCGCTGCTGATCGCACCCCGCGCCTCCTGGCGCACCCTCGCGCACTGCCTGGAGCTGTCCGAGCGCACGGTGGTCCGCCGGGCCGGGCCGCTGTACGCCGACGGCACGCTGCGGGCCACCGTGGTGCGCAGCCCCGCCCGGTTCCCCGCGCTGGTCCCGCTGGCGCTGCGGGTGCGCTGCCGCCCGAACCGGGTGCGGGCGGTGGCCGCCACGCTGGCCCGCCGGCCCGACACGGTCTGGGTGGACGTGCTGGGCGGCGGCGACGAGATCAGCACGATCCTCTTCCTGGACGGCCCCGAGGCCCGCAACACCCTGCTGCTGCGCGACCTGCCCGCCACCGCCGCCGTCGCCTCCTGGACCGCGCACACGCTGCTGCGGGTCTTTCCGACCTCGTTCCACTGGAGCGGCGGCCTGCTCTCCGCCCAGGAGACCGCACTGCTCCAGGCGACCGATCCGCTGCCGGCCGACGCGCCCGGGCCGGAGGCACCGGACGTACCAGACGCACCGGACGCACCGGAGGTGCCCGCGGTCACCGAGGCCGGCGAGGCGCCGGGCGACGCCGCGCTGATCGAGGCGCTGACCGCGAACGGCCGGGCCGGCTGGACCGAGCTGGCCGCCCGCACCGGCCTCGGCCCGCTCACCGCCCGGCGCCGGGTGGCGGCGCTGGTGCGCGGCCACGTGGTCCGGCTGGCCACCGAGGTGGACCTGGCCCTGCTCGGCTGCCAGAGCGAGGCGCTGCTCTGGCTGACCGTCAGCCCCGGCGCGCTGGAGGCCACCGGGCGGACACTGGGCCGCCACCCCCGGGTCCGGTTCGTCGCCGCCACCACCGGCCCCGCCAATCTCCTGGTGGCGGTGGCCGTGGCGGACCTCAGCGCCCTGTACGGGTTCCTGACCGGGACCGTCGGCACCCTGACGAAGATCACCGGCATCGAGACCACGCCGATCCTGGCGACCGCCAAGCGCACCGGGCTGACCCGTCCGGCCTGGTGAACCCACGCGCTCGCGCGGCGTCAACCAGGCTGCCGGGCAGTGGAGTTGTCCCACGTCGGCGGCGCGCGCCGGCGGACCCGAACCGGGCCCGTCCGATCTTGCGCAGCCGACGTGGCGTCAGTTAGCGTTCCTCTTGTTCGTGTTCCATCACGTGCACGATTTCATGGGGCGGGTCATGCAACCCAGGATCGGTATCACCGCGCGATTACGCCGGTCAGTGCAGAGCCACTGTGTCCACCAGGCCTACGTCGACCAGGTCGCCCGGGCAGGCGGTGTACCGATCGTCATTCCGTTCGGCGACGAAAAGCTCTGCGAACCGGTGCTGTCCGCACTGGACGGCCTTCTGCTCACCGGCGGCGAGGACATCGATCCCGCCTATGCCGACGGAACCCCGCGCCAGCCCGGATACGACTACCACCCCGACCGGGACGCCTTCGAACTGCGCCTGGCCACCCTGGCCCTGGCGGCCGGAGTGCCGGTCCTCGGCATCTGCCGCGGTTGCCAGGTGCTGCACGTCGCCACCGGGAACCGGCTGATCCCGGACATCCCCGAGGTCACCGACGGCAGCGTCGCACACCGGCTCTCGCTCACCGAACCGTCCCGACACCTGGTCACCCTGGCCGCCGAGGGCGTGGTGGCGCGGGCCTACGGGGAGCGGTCCCGCTGGGTCACCTCCTACCACCACCAGGGGCTGACGATGCCCGAGGCCCCGGATGCGCGCTGGCGGGCCACCGCGCATTCCGAGGACTCGCTCGTCGAGGCCATCGAACAGGTCGAGGGCGGCTGGGCCGTCGGCGTGCTCTGGCACCCGGAGCTGCCCGCGACGACGAATGGCGGCGAAATCCCTGTGCCGGCCGACCCGTTACTGCCGGACTCGTTGCCGGCCGACCCGTTACTGCCGGACTCGTTGCCGGCCGACCCGTTGATATCCGCCTTCGTCACGGCAGCGAGGCAGCCCCGTGTTTGAACTCCGCCGCCTCGCCCCCGAGGATCTCGGGCTCATTCTGGAACTCCAGGAACGCATCCGTTCCGGCCTCGCCGACAAGGCGATTTTCCAGACCAGTTCGCCGGAGTTCATCTCCTACTGCCTTGCGGAGGGCGGCCATTGCTACGGCGTCTCGCGCGGCGGCGAAACGGTCGCCTACCGCATGGTGTACTTCCCGCGCGATCGTGAGTTCAATCTGGCCCGGGACACCCCGCTGCCGCCCGCCGAGCACCTCCGGGTGGCGCACTGGGACACCATCGCCGTCCTTCCCCAGTGGCGCGGATTCCAGTTGGCCAGGCTGCTGAACACCCGGGCGCTGGCCGACCTGGAGCAGACCGACATCCGTCACCTCCTCTCCACCAGCTCACCCGCCAATCCGCACGGGGTCCGTTCGCTGATCGAGACGGGTTTCAGGCCGGTGCGGCTGGTGCGGAAGTTCGGCGGCAAGCTCCGCTTCCTCTGCTACCGCCCCAGCCCGGCCGGCTGGCCCGCGGCCGCCGGCCCGCGGCGGACCGTCGCGCTCGGCGCCACCGAGGAGTTGGAGCAGGCCTTCCGGGACGGGTGGACCGGCACCTCCCTCGTGATCGACGACTCCGGGCCCTGCCTCGCCCTGCGGCTGCAGCCCGCTCCGTTCGACGTCAGCGGGGCCGGCGCAGTCAACAGAGGGGACACCTGATGGGCCACGAGACGGCACCGCTCGATCCCGCCGACTGGGAGGAGTTCCGGGCGCTGGGCAAGCAGATCGTCGACGACATGGTCGACTACCTCGCCGGCGTCCGGGACCGCCCGGTCTGGCAGCCGGTACCGGACGCCGTCCGTGCCCGCCTGGCCACCGAACTGCCGCGCACCGGGGCGCCGATGGCCGCCGTCTACCAGGACTTCTGCGAGTCGATCCTGCCGTACCCGCGCGGCAACATCCACCCGCGCTTCTGGGGCTGGGCGAACGGATCCGGCGTGCCCATCGCCGCCTACGCCGACCTGCTCGCCTCCGTGATGAACTGCACCCTCGGCTCCGGCGAGAACGCGGCCATGCTGGTCGAGCGGCAGGTGATCGACTGGCTGATGCAGGCCTTCGACTGGCCCGACACCGGCTCCGGGGTGCTCACCAGCGGCTGTTCGATGGGGCAGATCATCGCCCTGGCCGCCGCGCGCGAGGCCCGCACCGGCGGCTGGGACGTGCGCCGCGACGGCAACCTGGCCGGCCCCCAGCTCACCGTCTACGGCTCCACCGAGACGCACCACTCGGTCGAGAAGGCGGTCGAACTGCTGGGGATCGGGCGGACGTTCTTCCGGCAGATCCCGGTCGACGAGGACTTCCGGATCGAGGTGACCGCGCTGCGCGAGGCGATCCGCGAGGACCGCGCGGCGGGGTTCCACCCGCTCTGCGTGGTCGGGAACGTCGGCACCGTCAACACCGGCGCGATCGATCCGCTGGAGGAGCTGGTGACCCTCGCCCGCGAGGCGGGCCTGTGGCTGCACCTGGACGGCGCCTTCGGCGCGTTCGCCTACCTGCTGCCGAGCCACCGGCGGCTGCTGGCCTGCCTGAACCAGGCCGACTCGCTCGTCTTCGACCTGCACAAGTGGCTCTACCTGCCGTTCGACGTCAGCTGCGTCCTGGTCAACCGGCCGGACGCCCTCGAAGCCGCCTTCAGCTCCACCGCCGACTACATCAGCCGCACCGACCGCGGGCCGGCCGCCTACGAGGTGGCGTTCTCCGACCGGAGCATCGAGCAGTCCCGCCGGTTCCGGGCGCTGAAGGTGTGGTTCGCGCTCCGCACCCACGGCATCGACGCCTTCGCCGACGCGATCGCGGGCAACATCGAGCAGATCGCCCGGCTGACCGAACTCGCCGACGCGTCCGAGGCGTTGGAGGTCGTCTCGCGCAGCCGGCTGAACATCGCCACGCTGCGCTACGTCTGGCCGCAGGGCGGGGCGCAGGCACTGGACCAGGTCAACCGGGAGATCCTGTCACAGCTCCAGGTGGGCGGGCTGGCGATGCCCTCGCACACCGTGATCGACGGGAAGTTCGTCATCCGGGTCGCCAACAACAACCACCGGACGACGACGGCCGACATCGAGTTCCTGGTCGACCGGATCCAGGCGATCGGCGACCGGCTCACCCGGCAGCTGCCCGCGGCCCCGAGAGGTGATTCCCGTTAGGTCAGGCACGTACTCGGTCGGGCTGCCGGCGGCGCTGGTCGCCACCGCGCTGTGGGGATTCACCTTCCTCGGGCCCGCCGTCATCGCCCCGCTCAACGTCTACTACCTGGTGGTGGGCAGGTACGCGGTCTTCGGCGTGATGTCGCTGACCGTCCTGGCGCTCAACTCCGACCGGGCGCGGGCCCTCGGGGTGCGCAGCTTCCTGACGGCGATGCACCTGGGCGTGGTCGGGTACATCGGCTTCTACCTGCTGCTGTCGCTCTCCACCAGGATCGGCGGCGGGGTCCTCGCCTCGACCCTGACCGGACTGATCCCCGCGATGGTCGCGCTGGCCTCCAACGTCTTCGAGAAGGCACTGGGCTGGCGCCGGCTGCTGCTGCCGATCGCCGTCATGTCCGGCGGGCTGCTGCTGGTGGACAGCGCCTCCTCCGCCGCCGACCGGGCCGGCCTCTCCGCGGGGCGGACCCTGCTCGGGATCGTGCTGGGCGTCTCGGCCTGCCTGGCCTGGGCGTACTTCGTCATCGCCAACGGCATCGTCCTCAAGCGCGCCAAGACCCCCGTCGACAACGCGGTGTGGACCGCGAGCATCGGCACCGGCGCCTTCGCCGCCTCGCTGCTGCTGGTGCCACTCGCCCGCGCGGGCGGCGGTCCCTCGCCGTTCCACGACACCGGGACCTTCTGGCGCTACCTGGCCTGGTGCGCCGCCCTGGCCCTGCTCGGCTCCTGGTGCGCCACCTGGTTCTGGAACGCGGCGACCCGACGGCTGCCCACCACCGTCATGGGCCCGATCATCGGGATGGAGGCCGTCTTCGGCGCGGTCTTCAACCTCATGCGGGAACGGCGCCTGCCCACCTCCCCCGAGCTGTGGGGCGGCCTGCTGGTCGTCGGCGGCGTCTTCCTCTGCGCCTACCTCTTCAACCGCGCACTGGCGGAGGCGAGGCGCAGCGAACCGGCCGAATAGGGCGCTCAGGACATCGCGACCACGACGGCCGCGCAGACGACGCCCCCCGCGCACGCCAGGCCCCAGAGCACGCTCAACGCCCCGTACAGCGCCTCGCGTCCCCACCGGAGGGAACCGGTGTCGATCAGGCGTCGAGCGGACCTCGACACCCGGGGCATCGGGAGGCTCGCGTCACGGCGCTGCAGCGCCTCCCGCACCAGCCGGTAGCCGTCGCTGCCGCTCAGACCGAGCCGGACGCCCCGGTGGTCCCGCACCATGAGCATGGGCGGCGAGTAACCGCGCGAGGTGTACTTGTACATCCTGATGCGGGTGATCCGAGCGAGGTCCACGGTCCGCCGACCGCTCAAGGTCCGCCCCGTCACCAGGTTCGGGTCGGCAGGGTCCACCCACACCTTCGTCCCGGCTTCGCACCGCATCGGGAAGAAGGCGAGATGGAACCCGGAGATCAGGCCCAGCAGGAGGATGCCCGGCGGATCCGGATCCGGCCGCACCCACAGTGCCGGCGCGAACCCCAGCACGAAGGTCACGGCCATCTCGATCGCCGCCTGCCGCCGCGATCTTCGCAACGCCGCCTCGGCCGGTACCGCCTGCCCACCCCGCACGATCTTCATGGGCGGTGAGCGTACTGACCAGGACGACGAAGAGGAAACGAAGTTGAGCGAAGTCAGAGCGGGTCCACGAGGAGAGCTACCGGGCCTTCGGGTTCGAGCTGATCGACGCCCCGGCCGCGCCGACGGACCGGCGGGTGGCCCTGGTCCGCCGGGCCCTGACCGCGCTCGGCTGCCCGGCGGGATCCGGCGGCCCCGGAGCCTGACGCTCAGCCGGGGCTGCGCAGCAGGACGGCGGAGAGCGGGACGAAGCCGCCGGGGCCGCCCGTCGCCGGGTCCTCGCCGGAGGTGCGGCGCAGCATGGCCAGGGCGATGCGCTCGCCCTGGGCCTTGGCGCGGTCGGCGAGCGGGCCCCGGTGCAGGCCGTCGACGGCAGCGCTCCAGAGCTGCACCCAGCGGCCGAAGTGGGCGGCGGTCAGCGGCTCGCGCTCGTGCAGGGCCGCGTGGGGGGCGAAGGCGTTGCGGCGGTAGGCGGCCGAGCGCAGCAGGGCACTCTCCCAGAAGTCGGTGATCCGCGGGAGGTGGGCCGCCAGGTCCATCCGGGCCACCTCGGTGAAGTGCGGGCCGATCAGCGGGTCGGCGAAGGCGGCGGCGTAGAAGCGGCGCAGCAGGTGCTCCAGGTCGGACCGGGTGGCGATGTCCGGCTCGGCCGCGCCAGAGCCGGCGGCGTCAGGGTGCGGCATCGGGGGCCTCCTCTGCGGTGGACGCTCGGCAGCAACCGTAACTGTCAACCTTGGTTGACATCCTTCCGCCGTCAACCTATGTTGACAGCATGAGTGAGACCACCCAGCTCGCCGCGGACGCGAGCAGCCGCGACCCCGCCATCGGCCTGCGGGCCGTGCGGGCCCTGCGTGACCTGGCCGACCGCCTGGAGGACCTCCAGGTCGGCAACGCCCGGGCGCACGGCTGGTCCTGGCAGGAGATCGCCGCCTGCCTGGGCGTGAGCCGGCAGGCGGTGCACAAGAAACACGCCCGACGCCCCCACTTCCTGGACGGAGAGTGACCATGTTCGACCGCTTCACCCCGGCCGCCCGCGACGCGGTCTCGGTGGCCCAGTGGGAGGCCACCCGGCTGCACCACCCCTACCTCGGCACCGAGCACCTGCTGCTCGGCCTGCTGCACCACCCCGAGGACAGCTCGGTCGCGGTCCTGGTCGAGCTCGGTCTCGACCTGCCGACGGCCAGGGCCGGCGTCGTCCGGCTGCTCGGCGACGGCACGGCCGGCGGCGACGCCGAGGCGTTGGGCAGCATCGGCATCGATCTGACGGCGGTGCGCGAGGCGGTGGAGGCCGGCTTCGGACGCGGCGCTCTGGACGGCCCCGCGAGCCGGCCGGAGAAGGACAAGGGCCCCGCCGGCGGACGGGTGCGGTTCAGCGATCGCGCGAAGAAGGCCGTGGAGCTGAGCCTGCGGGCCGCGCTGGCCCGCAGGAGCAAGGCGATCACACCGGGCCACCTGCTGCTCGGGGTGCTCCAGGAGGCCGCCCTCGGCCCGACCCGCGAGCAGCGCCAGGGCCTGGCGGCCCGGGTGCTCCAGGACCACGGCCTGGCGCTCACGGCCGTCCACGCCGCCGTCCTCGCCACCGTCGACCGCTGAACCGGCTGGACCGGCCGGACCGGCCGGGCTAGGGCCGTACCCGCGCGGGCAGCTCCCGACGGATCACCGGCGCCACCTCCGAGGCGAACAGGGCGAGCTGGTCGTGCTGCAGTTCCTCGGTCAGCGCGTCCACACCGATCCCGACCACCTCGTTGCCGAAGGCCTCGTGGTACCGGTGGATCTTCTCGATCACCTGCTGCGGGCTGCCGACCAGGGCCGAACCGCGCTCCAGGGCGTCCTCCAGCGAGGCGAACGGCGAGTTGTTGTGCTTGCCCGCGGCCGAGTTGAACAGCGCGTCCCAGTAGGGGCGGAAGCCCGCCACCGCGTCCTGCGAGCGCTTGGCGAGGAAGAGCCCGCCGAAGCCGGTGCCCACCACCGCCTCGCGCGGGTCGTGGCCGTAGTGCGCCCAGCGCTCGCGGTAGTGGTCCACCAGCGCCCGGTACTTCTCCAGCGGGTGGAAGCTGTTGGCGGAGAAGAGCGGATCGCCGTAGCGGGCGGCCAGGTCGGTGGACTGCCGGCTGGTCGCGCTGCCGTGCCACACCGGGATCGGCTGCTGGTAGGGCCGTGGGTAGCTGGTCACGTTCGTCAGCGCCGGGCGGGTACTGCCGGCCCAGTCCACCCCCTCCTCGCGCCAGAGCCGGTGCAGCAGGCCGTAGTTCTCCGCGAGGGCGTCCCACTGCCGCTCCTCGCTCAGCCCGAACAGCTCGAAGTGGCGCGGGTCGTTGCCCTTGCCGATGATCAATTCCAGGCGCCCGGCCGACAGTTGGTCGAGCATCGCATAGTCCTCGGCGACCCGGACCGGATCCAGGACGCTCAGCACCGTCACCGTGGTGAAGAGCCGGATGACGCTGGTCCGGGCCGCGACGGTGGCCAGCAGCACCGGCGGCGCCGGCGACAGGAAGGGCGCGCCGTGGCGCTCCCCCACGCCGTAGCCGTCGTAGCCCAACTCCTCGGCGGTGACGGCCTGGTCGATGACGTTCTGGTACTTCTCGTACGCGGTGTACTGGCGTCCGGTGACCGGATCGGGGCCGTTGGAGAGCAGGGACGAGACGATGAACCGCATGGCGGTGACTCCTCGCTGAGCCGAGAGAGGGGAGGGCGGAACGGAAGCGGGGCGCACGGATGCACCGCGAGGTGCGCGGCGGTGCACCGCGAGGTGCGCGGCGGGCGGAGCCGGGGAGAGCGGTCCTCAGCAGCCCGGACGCGTCAGCGCGCCGCGACGACAACAGCGGCGCGGGAGGCGGCCGGTGACCGGACGACGCATCGGACCCACCCCTCCCACTGAGCGACAGCAGAGATTGGACAAAATTCAACTGATCTTAGATCGGGCCCGACCCTCCGGGCAAGGGCCCGTGGCGCTGGCGCCGACGCCCCATCCGACCTGGCAGGATGCCCGCATGAGCTACCTCGCGGCCGAGTCCCGCTACACCTCGATGACCTATCGCCGCGCCGGACGCAGCGGCGTGCAGCTGCCCGCCGTCTCGCTCGGGCTGTGGCACAACTTCGGCGACACCCACCCGCTGGAGGTGCAGCGCGCGGTGCTGCGCCGCGCCTTCGACCGGGGCGTCACCCACTTCGACCTGGCCAACAACTACGGCCCGCCGTACGGCTCGGCGGAGAAGAACTTCGGCACGCTCTTCGCCCAGGACTTCCGCCCGTACCGCGACGAGCTGTTCATCGCCTCCAAGGCCGGCTACGACATGTGGCCCGGCCCGTACGGCGACGGCGGCAGCCGCAAGTACCTGCTGGCCAGTCTTGACCAGTCGCTGGGCCGGATGGGCCTGGACTACGTGGACGTCTTCTACTCGCACCGCTACGACCCCGACACGCCCCTGGAGGAGACCATGGGCGCACTCGCCTCGGCCGTCCAGCAGGGCAAGGCGCTCTACGCGTCGATCTCCAACTACCCGGCCGAGCAGCACCGCGAGGCGGTGGCGATCCTGCGCGAGCTGGGCACCCCGGCGCTGCTCAACCAGTCCAGCTACTCGATCCTGGACCGCCACGTCGAGGACGGCGTGCTGGACGCGGTGGGCGACACCCAGACCAGCCTGATCGCCTTCTCGCCGCTCGCCCAGGGCCTGTTGACCAACCGCTACCTGGGTGGCGAGGTGCCGGCCGGCTCGCGGATGTCGGTGGGGCACTTCCTGCGGCAGGAGGCGCTCACCGAGGACAAGCTGGAGCGGCTGCGGGCGCTGGACAAGCTGGCCGGGCAGCGCGGACAGAGCCTGGCCCAGCTGGCGCTGGCCTGGGTGCTGCGCGACCCGCGGGTGGTCTCGGTGATCATCGGGGCCAGCAGCGTGGCGCAACTCGACCAGAACCTCGACGCGTTGGCGGCCGGACCGCTGAGCGCCGAGGAACTGGCCGAGATCGACCGGCTGTCGGCCTAGGACCTCCGGCAGGCGCTGCTCGGCCCGCTGCGCCGTCCGTCAGCGCGCCCGCAGGGCCGGCAGCACCGTCTCGGCCACCCGGTAGGCCTCCTCCAGCAACGGGTTGCCGGAGAGGATGAAGGTGTCCACCCCCAGGTCCTCGAACTCCCGCAGGCGCTCGACGACCTGGGCGGTGCTGCCGACCACCGCGGTGCCCGGCCCCGGACGGAACAGGCCCATCCCCGGCCAGAGGTTCGGCGAGGTCTCCAACTCCCGTGCCCTGGCCGGGACCTGGCCGCCGTGCTGGCGGAACTGGCGCTGCCAGCCGACCCCGTCCTCGGCCTCCCGGCCGCCGAGCTGGCGGGCGTAGGTGGCCTGGCTGGTGACGTCGAGCAGCCGGTCGGCCGCCGCCCAGGCCTGCTCCTCGGTGTCCCGTACGATCAGGTGCAGCCGCAGGCCGATCCGCAGCGTGCGCCCGTGCGCGGCGGCCCGCTCGCGCACCCGGGCCAGCTTCTCCTTGAGCAGGTGCGGCGGTTCGCCCCAGGTGAGGTAGACGTCGACGTGCTCCGCCGCCATCTCGATGCCGGCCGGCGAGGAGCCGCCGAACCAGAGCGGGATGTGCCCCTCGCGCTTGGGCGCCAGCTCCCGCAGGCTCGCGCCGGCGTTCTTCAGGCGGTAGAACTCGCCTTCGTGGTCGAAGACTTCGCCGGAGGTCAGACGCTTGACCAGGCTCCAGTACTCGGCGCTCAGCCGGTAGCGGTCGTCGTGCCCGACGTCCAGTCCGTACTCGCGCAGCTGACCGGTCGAGCCGTTGACCACGTTGAACCGCAGGCGCGGGCCGTGCAGGTGCTCGAAGCTCAGCGCCATCTTGGCCAGCAGGGTGGGCGAGACCAGCCCCGGGTGCACCGCCAGCAGCGGCTGGAAGCCGGGTCCGGTGGCGGCGGCCACGGCGCTGCCCAGGGTCCACACGTCATACAGGTCGGTGGCCAGCAACGCGCCGCTGTAGCCGAGCCGTTCGGTATCGGCGGCCAGGCGCTGCAGGTAGCCGAGGTCGACCGGACGGCGCCCGGCCGGCTCCCACGGGTAGTGGCCCTCGCGCGGGATCAGGTACCAGAGGAATTCACTGGCCATTGCTGCGGCTCCCTTCCAGCGCGGCGGCCACGGTCTCGGCCAGCTGCGGCAGTTGGGCATCCGCCAGCCGGATCGGCCGGTCGATGAAGCCGACCTGGTGGAAGATGTCGGCGGCCTCCTGCTGCTCGGCGACGAACGCGGCGCTCACCGGCTCCAGCAGCCAGGGCAGCCGGGAGAGCGCCTCCCGGTGATCGGCGAGCTCACCGCCCTGGTCGGCGGCGGCGAGTGCGGCGGCCGCGTCCAGGTGCGCGGCCACCCAGCGGTCGGCGCGCTGCAGGGCGGCGGTGACGGCGCCCACCACCTCGGGCCGCTCGGCGGCGAAGGACCGGCGGGTGAAGAAGACCGAGCGGTCGGTGATCACCTCGCTGGTGCGGATCAGCACCCGGACCTGGTCCTCGCGCAGCGCCCGGACCAGTTCGGCGCCCTGCGCGACCCAGCCGGCGATCTCGCCGTCGCGCAGCCGCTCGGCCTCGGTGCCCGTCGGCCGCTGCGCAGTGAGGTCGTCCCGGTAGGACAGGCCCGCCCGGTGCAGCGCCTTGGCCAGCAGGTGGGTCTGCCAGGAGCCGACGCCGAGCACCACGGTGGTGCCCTTGAGGTCGGCGACGGTCCGGATCGGCCCGTCCGCCCGCACCAGCAGCGCGCCGTGGTCCGGGCGCGGCGCCGAGACGGCGGTGTAGACCAGGTCGTGCCCGGCTGCCTGGGCGGTGATCGGCGGGGTCGAGCCGGTGCCGCCCAGGTCGATGGTGCCGTCCGCGAGCAGCGCTCCGGTGCGGGTGCCGTCGCTGTAGTGGTGGAACCGGCCCTGCTCCCCGACCTTGGCCAACTCCTCCTCCAGGTATTCGAGTCGGGAGAGGTAGTAGAGCGAGGGGTTGCTGCGGTGGACGCCCAGGGTGATGGTCATCGGTTTGCTCCGGTGGGGAGTTCGGGATGTGCGGGGTTACGAGGGTTCGGAGACGGGCGCGGAGGCCAAGTGCCTTCTAAGCACGTGGCCCGGGCGAGGACTGCTCGACCCCGAGGTCGGCGAGCAGCCGGCGGCGCAGGGACGCGAACGCGGGGTCGGCCGGGTCGCGCGGGCGGGCCACCTCGACCCGCTCGTCGCGGATCAGCCGGCCCTCGCGCAGCACGGCCACCCGGTCGGCCAGCCGCACCGCCTCGTCCACGTCGTGGGTGACGAGCAGCACCGCGGGCCGGTGCTTGCGGCACAGCTCGCCGACCAGGTCCTGCATGCGCAACCTGGTCAGCGCGTCCAGCGCGGCGAACGGCTCGTCCAGCAGCAGGAGTTCGGGCTCGCGCAGCAGCGCCCGGGCCAGCGCGACCCGCTGCGCCTCGCCGCCGGACAGGGTGCTCGGCCAGGCTTCGGCGTGCTGCTCCAGGCCGACCTCCGCGAGTGCCCGGCGGGCCCTCAGTTCGGTGTCCCGACCGCGCGGCAGGCCCAGTGCGACATTGGCCAGCACCCGCTTGGACGGGACCAGCCGGGGCTCCTGGAAGACCACGGTCCGGGCCTCCGGCACCAGGACCCGGCCCGCGTCGGGGGCGTCGAGTGCGCCGAGGATGCGCAGCAGCGTGGTCTTGCCGGTGCCGCTGGCCCCGAGCAGCGCGGTGAACTCGCCGCGGGGCAGGTCGAGATCGAGATCGTCGAGCACCGCCCGGCCGGCGAAGACCCGCCGCAGACCGCGCAGTCGGACGGCGAGCCGAGCCTCGGCGGTCATCGGCCGGCTCCCGTCGCGCGCCAGGGCATCAGCACCCGCTCCAGCAGCCGCACCAGCAGGTCGGCGAGCAGGCCGAGCAGGCCGTAGATCAGGATGCAGACGGCCAGGATGTCGGTCCGTGCGTAGTTCTGCGCCTGGGTCATCAAGTAGCCGATGCCCGCAGTGGAATTGATCTCCTCGGCGGCGATCAGCGCGATCACGCTCAGCGTCATCGACAGCCGCAGGCCCGCCAGCAGCGCGGGCAGTGCGGCGGGCAGCACCACCTCGCGGACGAGCGCGAGCCGGCCCAGGCCGAAGGCGCGCGCCGCCTCGATCAGCTTGCGGTCGACACCGCGCACGCCCTGCGCGGTGTTGACGTACATCGGGAAGGTGGTGGCGACCGCGATGATCACCACCTTGGCGGTCTCGTTGATGCCGAACCAGACCATGAAGAGCGGGACCAGCGCGAGGAACGGCACGGTGCGCAGCACCTGCATCGGCGAGTCGAGCAACTCCTCGCCCAGCCGGGAGAGTCCGGTGGTGACGCCGAGCAGCAGCCCCGCCGTCAGACCGAAGAGCAGGCCGAGGCCGGAGCGGGTGAGCGAGACCGTGAGGGCGTCGCCGAGCTGGCCGTTGCCCCACAACTCCCCGACCGCGCGGACCACATCGGCCGGCGAGGCGAGCACGTCGGGGGTCAGCAGACCGCCGGCCGAGGCGGCGCTCCAGGCGCCGAGCAGCGCGAGCGGGCCGATCGCGCGCAGGGTGAGCGAGAGGGCCCGGGGTCGCGGACGGGCCTGAGCGACGCGCGGTGTGACCAGCGCGGCCACCTCGGCGGCCCGCTCCTCGAGCGCGGGACCGGCCGTCATCGGGCACCGGCCGAGGCGGCACCGGCGGTCGGCAGCTTGGTGATGTCCAGCAGGTCGGGCCGGATCGCCACCTTGCTCCTGGTGATCTTCTGGTCGGCGTAGAAGGCGGCGACGCGGTCGAAGCGCGCGGCCACCGTGTCGTTGATCGGCCCGAGCACGCCGTTCTGCCGCCCGAAGTCCACGCTGATCTCCTTCGTCCGCCCGTTGACCGCCAGCGGTCCGGCGTCGGTGAAGACGTTGAGGTAGGCCGCCGGATCGGCCTTGGCCTTCACGTCGCCGTCGTGCAGGTACTGGTAGAGCGCCCGGGTCACCTCGGGGTGCTGATCGGCGAAGGCCGTGCGCACCGCCCAGACGCTGTAGTTGTCCGAGCCGAGCGCCTGGCCGTTGGCCAGGAAGTGCGCGCCCGAGCCGGCCAGCGCGGCGACCGCGTAGCTGCTCCAGGTCGCCCAGGCGTCCACCTGGCCGGAGTTGAAGACCGGGGCGGACTGGTCGGGGCGCAGGTAGACGCGCTGCACCTGATCGGCCGGCACACCGTTCCTGGCCAGCGCCTGGAGCAGCAGGTACTCACCGGTGCCGCCCTGGTTGACGGCGACCTTCTTGCCCACCAGGTCCTTGACCGAGCCGATCGGCGAGCCGTCCTTGACCAGGATCCCCTCCCCCACCGGATCGGGGTCGGTGGCGGCGAAGAGCTTGAAGCCCGGCTTGGCGGCGAGCGCGGTCACCGCGGAGGTGATCGAGCCGAGCGCGAAGTCGAGCTGCCCGGCGTTCAACTCCTGGGCGGCGGGGGCGAACGGGCCCGCGCTGCCGGTCCAGGCCACCTTGGCGTGCACGGCGGAGAGCGCGCGCTCCAGCGTGCCGTCCTTCTTGCCGAGGGCCAGCACACCGGAGTTGCCGGGGTCGGGGATGCGCACGGTCACCTCGGCGGCGCCGGCGGCGCCGTGGCCGGTGGCCGGGGAGGAGGAGCAGGCGACGGCGAGCGAGAGGGTGAGCAGCGCGGCAGCCGCGGCGAGCAGGGGGCGGGAGAGGTTCACTTCGGGCTCCGGGTCGGGAATCGGCGCAGGAAGGGCACGGGGTTGCGCCGTCAGCTGCGCGCAGCGAGCAACGCCTGTGCGGCGCGCAGTGGTTCGGGGTCGGCCCAGGCGGCCACGTCCACCGGCTCGGGCAGGAAGCCGTGCTGGCGCAGCAGCCGCTCCTGCTGGGCGAGCAGGTCGAGGCGGTCGGAGGCGAGCGAGAGGTGCAGGGTGCGGTGGCTGTCGGCGGCGTAGGCGCCCGCGACACCGGCCGCACCGGCGCCGGTCTCCGCGCCGAGGATCCGGGCCACCTCGCCGGGCCGCTCGGCCGCCCAGTCCGCGGCCCGCAGCAGCACCGCGAGGAACCTGGCGACCAGGTCGGGCCGGGCGTCCAGCAGGTCCTGGCGGACGGTCACCGGACGCGGTGTCCCGTTGTTGACCCGGGTGCGGCGGTCCGGCTCGGCGTCCAGCTCGACGGCCGCCTCGGCGCCGAACCGCTGCGCCGCCTCCACCGCCAGCGCACCCTTGACGTAGACGGCGTCCACCCGGCCCTCGCGCAGCGCGGTCAGCTCGGCGGTCCACTGGCCGGCGCCCGGCTGGGCGGTCACCTCGGTCAACCGGGCGTCGGCCAGGGTGAGTCCGACGGATCCGAGCGCCCCGGTGAAGCCGGCCAGCGCCATCGCCTGCCAGAAGTCGATGCCGATCGGGTGCCGCGGGACCGCCAGCCGCAGTCCGCGCAGCGCGCCCGCGCCGCGCAGGCCGCTACCGGCCCGCACCAGCACCACCTGGCGCTCCTCGATCCAGGTCAGACCGATCAGCCTGGTGTGCTCGCCGCGCGAACGGGCCCACAGCGCGGGCACGTTGCCGCCCTCGCGGAAGAGGCCGGGCAGCGCGTGGGTGTAGTGGTGGTCCGCGGCCAGCTCGGCGGGGACGTCCTGCAGCGAGCGGACGGCGATCCCCTCGGCGGCGAACTCGGCCGCCAGCCAGCCCTGGTCGGCGGCGATGCCGGTGGCGGTGGGGACCGGGCAGCGGGTGAACCAGAGTGCGTCGGGTGCCTGGGCTGGAGCGGGCGTGGGCATGGTGGCGGAACCTTTGCTGCTGGTTTCGGCTGACGTCCGCCGCTGGCGCGACGGTCACGGCGGCACCCCGGGACAGGCCGCCGACAGCGGCCGGGGGCAACGGGGGTGAGAGGGGCGGCGGCTCGGGGAGAGCGGCGCCGCGATGTGCCGAGCGTTCCACGGCCCGATCGGCCAGGGCAAGCCTTGCCACATGATGGGATGCGATGTTCATCAATGCCATGGTGATGAAACATTGCCGCCACAGTGCGGCAGCCCAAGCTCCCATACTCTGGGAACCACCGCCCTCCCCACCAGCAGAGGACCTGAGCACCTATGGCCGAGGCCGCCGCCACCACGCCCCCGCCGCCGGCCGCCCGCACCCCGCCCAGCGGCGCGCAGGCGGTCGTCCGCGCACTCGGGCTGTTGCACTGCTTCCACGACAACGGACCGGAGTTGAGCGCCTCCGACCTGGCCCGGCGCACCGGGCTCTCGGTCTCCACCGCGCACCGGCTGGCCCGCACCCTGGTCAGCATGGAGTTCCTGGAGCAGAACCAGCTGACCGCCCGCTACCGGCTCGGCCCCGCGGTCGCCGAACTGGGCCAGCTCAGCTTCCACCAGCGGGGCCTGCACCTGGCCGCCCCCGAGCTGGCGGTGCTGGCCCGGCGCACCGGCGCCACCGCCGACCTGGCGATCCGCAGCGGCCAGCACGCGCTGATCCTGGTGGGCGACTCGGTGCGCCCGGACTCCGGGCTGGGCCTGCGCCGACCACTGCACTCCACCGCACTGGGCAAGGTGCTGCTCGCCTGGCCCGACCCGGCGGAGCCGGCGCCCGGCCTGGCCGCCGGCCACCCGCTGCGCGCCTTCACCGCCCGCACCATCGTCGATCCCGCCCAGCTGGCAGCCGAGTTGGACCGGGTCCGGCAGGCCGGCCACGCCCTGAACGACCGCGAGTCGGCCGACGGCGTCCGCACCGTGGCGGTACCGGTGCTGGACGCGGCGGGGCAGGCCAGGTTCGCGCTCGCCGTCCGCTCCACGCCCGAGCGGCTCACCGCCGAGCGGCTGCCCGAGGTGCTGCGCGAGGCGCACGGCTGCGCGGCCGCGCTGCGCGTCCTGCTCCTGCCGCCGGAGCAGCGGCCACGACCCGCGTAGGCCCGAGGCGGAGTGGACGCGAGGCGCAGTGGACGCGAGGCGGAGCAGGCGTGAGGCCCGGCTCCCCCGCGGAGCCGGGCCTCACCGAGCCTGGACCTGCCGTCAGCTGCGGCCGATCGGCGCGTACTTGTAGCCGACCCGCCGCACGGTGACGATGCTGTCCCGGTGCGCGGCGCCCAGCTTGCGGCGCAGTCGCGCGACATGGACGTCCACCGTCCGGCCGTCGCCGACGTGACCGTACCCCCAGACCGCGGAGACCAGGTGGTCGCGGGTGTGTACCCGCTGCGGGTGCTGGGTGAGGTGGGCGAGCAACTCGAACTCCAGGTAGGTGAGATCGAGCAGTTCACCGTCGACGTAGGCGCTGCGCCGGTCCAGGTCGACACGGATGCCGCGGGCGGGCTGCCGCGCCGGTCGCTGCGCCGCGAGATCGGGTGCGGACTCGGACCGGAAGTGTGCCACCGGCTCCTCCGGGGCCGGGTGGTCGAGTGCGCCCTGCGGCACGAACTCCGGCAGCGGGGCGTAGTCGGGCACCGGCGGGTACTCCGGTGCCGGGGCGAGCGGGACGGTGGCCGGCGCCAGCGGCGCCAGGCCCAGCGGGGCGACCGCGCCCGGCGCCGACTCGGCCGGCACCAGCACCAGGTAGCCGACCAGCGGCTGCCCGGCACCCTGGGCGCCCAACTGGGCCCCGTACTGCGCGAGCAGTGCCTGCGGCAGGGCGGAGTGCGGCAGCGCGGCGACGACGGTGGCGCCCTCGGGAAGCGCGCCGAACAGCTCGGGCGCGACGCGGTCCGGCGCGGCGGCCGGAGCCGGGGCGGCGACGGGCGGTGGGCCTGCGGCGGCCGGATGCCAGCGGTCCGCACCGGTGGGCATCGCGGAGACGGAACGGACAGCCCGCAGGTGCGGGGTGGCGGCGGGCGGGGTCAGGATGGCCGAGGAGGAGGACATAAGGCAGCTCTTTCGCACAGGACGCTTCGGGTGGACGTCGTCTGCGCGTCGGACCGGACTCTGCTGTCCGTGCCTGATCCGAGGTGGTGACCTGGAGTCAGTGGCGGGCGAGCCGGGACGCGCGAGGCGAGCCCGGACAGGTCTGGTCGAAGAGGTGCGGCTGCCGGGACGGCCAGAACGGCTCAAGGTCCTGATGACCTCGGCTGCTGTCCACGGTGGTGTGCATGACCCCATTGAAGCAGATCCCCCGGGCGGCGCGTCGCACCGCTCGGCGCGCAAGGTGTCCCCGCTCCGCCGTCATGGTGCCGCCCTCCCCCGGGTGGATCGGCCGGACGCGCTGATCGCGTCGCGGCGTGTTCGGTCCGAGGGTTCCATGCCGACCGGGCCGAGGGCAAGCGTCGGTCCACCGGCCGGACCGGATCGACCGCTCTCAGACCGACCGGCGGCGCGCGGCGTGCTGCACGAGCCGGATCAGCACCTCGCGGCCGTCCTCGCGGCGGCGGGCGTCGCAGAGCAGCACGGGCACGTCCGGATCCAGGTCGAGCGCGGCCCGCACGTCCTCGACGTCGAACACCTCGGTGCCCTCGAAGCAGTTCACCGCGATCAGGAACGGCAGGCCGCGCCGCTCGAAGAAGTCCACCGAGGGGAAGCAGTCGGCCAGCCGCCGGGTGTCGGCCAGCACCACGGCGCCCAGCGCACCCAGCGCCAACTCGTCCCAGACGAACCAGAACCGGTCCTGCCCCGGGGTCCCGAAGAGGTAGAGCGCGAGGCCGGGCCGCAGGTCGATCCGCCCGAAGTCCATCGCCACCGTGGTGGTGTGCTTGGCGGCCACCGCGCTGGTGTCGTCCACCGGGCGGCCCAGCTCGCTGAGCCGCTCCTCGGTGCGCAGCGGCCGGATCTCGCTCACCGCGCCGACCAGCGTGGTCTTGCCCACCCCCAGACCGCCGGCCACCAGGATCTTCAGCGCGGTCGTCGGTGATCCGTCGGGAGCCCGGAACGGTACGGAGACTGACGGACCGTCAGAGCGCACGGAGGCCATTGATCACTTCTCGCAGCAGGCGCTCGTCGGGCAGTTCGGCGAGCGGGACGGGTCTGGTGACGTGGATCAGTTCGGCGTCGTCGAGGTCGCCCAGCAGCACCCGGACGACGCTCACCGGCAGGTCCGTGTAGGAGCCGAGTTCGGCCACCGAGAGCGGGCCGTCGGCGCACAGGTCGAGGATCGCCCGGTGCTCCGGGTCCAGCACCGGCTCGGGCTGGAACGGGTCCCGGGCCCGGGGGTCGGCGAGCGAGATCATCGAGATCAGGTCGAAGAACCCGTCGCCGACCGGCCTGGCCCGGCCCTTGGTCAGTGCGAAGAGGCGCACCATCGGGCCCGCCTCGTCGTCGAACCACTGCTGCTGGGCCTCGTCGAGCTCCTCGGGCTGCACGGGCCCCTCGGGCTGCGCGGGCACCGCGGGTTCGCCCGCGTCCCGCCGCGGTGGCCGGCCGGTCATCCGGCCGGGTGCCGGGGCTCGGCCGCCAGGTGCTCCCCGACCCGCTTGACCAACAGCGCCATCTCGTAGGCGATCTGGCCGATGTCGGAGTCCGCGTCGCTCAGCACCGCCAGGCAACTGCCGTCACCCGCAGCCGTGATGAAGAGGAAGGCCTCGTCCAGCTCGACCATGGTCTGCCGCACCCCGCCGACCTCGAAGTGGCGGCCCGCGCCCTTGGCCAGGCTGTGGAAACCGGCCGCGACCGCGGCCAGGTGCTCGGCGTCCTCCCGGCCGAGCCCCTGCGAAGCCCCGGTGGCCAGACCGTCGCTGGAGAGGATGACCGCGTGGCGCAGTGCCGCGACGCGTCCCACCAGGTCGTCCAGAAGCCAGTTGAGGTCGCCGGCGGGCTGGGTCATTGCGGTCATCGATCGGGTCCTTCCGATGGTGCGGGTACTGCGGGGCGTGGAGCGGCCGGCAGGGCCGCCGGTACGGGCGGGGCCGCCAGTGCGCGGCGGGCCTCCGGGGAGAGCGAACGGACCTCGACGGGCGAGGGCGCGGCGGGCAACGGTACAACGGAAAGCGGGGCCGCGGACGGCGATCCGGGCGCCGGTCCGGGCGGTGTGGCGGACACCGGCGCACCGGAGGGCGCACTCGACGGCGCGCCGCCTCGCGACCGCGTGGGCAGGCCCGACGGCACCGACGGCACCGTGCCGGGCGCGGCGTCCGCCCGCCCCCGGCTGAAGCCTCGCTGGAACGAACTGAAGGCGGCGCGGGCCTCCTCGGGCGACCGCTCCGGCATCGGCGGCTCGGCCGCACGGTGCGCCCCGCGCTCCGCCCGGCGGGCCGCCGCCTCCTTCAACTGCGGTGCGAGGCTGGCCTGCCGGACCCGGCGCGGCAGCAGCCCACCGGCCGGCCGCTCGACCTCGACCTCGGGCTCTACAACTGACGCTCCGTCAACCATCGTGCTCGGCACCTGTCGCCGATGCCGTCCGCCGCTCCTGCCCGGATCTCCACCACCCCCGCCGTCGGGCGCCGGGACCAGCACCGGCCCACCGGCCGCCCGCCGCCGCGGCAACCCGCCGGGAGTGCGGGCCGGTTCGGCACCGGCCGGCTGCGGCCCGGTGGCCGGCCGGTGGTTCGCCCCGCGGGTGCGCGCCTCGGCGCCCCGCCCCCCGGTGTCCCCGTGCCCCCTGCCCGCCTCGCCCAGGCGCGGCGACTCCGCCCGCGCCCCGCCGGCCACCGCCACCAGATCCCGCTGCCGCGGTGCCCCCTCGACCGCCCCGCCGGAACCGCCGACAGCCCCGGCACCCCCGGCACCGACACCAGCACCCCCGGCAACGCCTCCCGGCACCTCCGCCAACAGCTCCCTGGGTATCAGCACCACCGCCGTGGTCCCCCCGTACGGCGAGGCCCGCAGGCTCACCCGGATCCCGTGCCGCCGCGCCAGCCGGCTGACCACGAAGAGCCCGAGCCGGTCGGTGTCGGTCAGGTCGAAGGCCTGCTCGACCTCCAGGCGCTGGTTGATCTCGGCCAGCGCCGCCTCGCTCAGCCCGAGCCCGCGGTCGTCGATCTCCAGCGCGAAACCGTGCGCCACCACCTCGCCCTGCACCGTCACCTGGGTCTGCGGCGGCGAGAACACCGCGGCGTTCTCGACCAGTTCGGCGATCAGGTGGGTCACGTCGGCGACCGCGCTGCCGAGCAGCCCGGTGCCGGGGAACGGGCGCACGATCACCCGGGCGTAGTCCTCCACCTCGCCGACCGCCGCGCGCACCACATCGACCATCCGCACCGGCTTGCGCCAGGCCCGTCCGGGCGAGCCGCCGGAGAGGATGATCAGGCCCTCCGCGTGCCGCCGCATCCGGGTGGTCAGGTGGTCGAGCCGGAAGAGGTCCTCCAGCTCGGCCGGGTCCTCGGTGCGCCGCTCCATGGTGTCCAGCAGGGTCAGCTGCCGGTGCAGCAGGACCTGGCTGCGCCGGGCCAGGTTGACGAAGACCGCCGAGACCCCGCGCCGCAGTTCGGCCTGTTCGACCGCGGCCCGCACGGCGGTCCGCTGGACCAGGTTGAACGCCCGGCCGACCTGGCCGATCTCGGCCGACCCGAAGTCGAGTTCGGGCGCCTCGGTGGCGACGTCCACCGGCTGTCCCTCGCGCAGCCGTTGCATCACCGAGGGCAGTCGGGCGGCGGCCAGGTCGTTGGCGGCGTTGCGCAGGCCGACCAGTTCGCGCACCATGCCGCGGCCGATCCGCAGCGAGACCAGCACCGTGACGACGATCGCCAACAGGCCGACCGCACCGGCGATCCCGCCGCGCCAGAGCAGCCCCATCGCGTACGAGTCGGCCCGGTCCGCCTGGACGCCGGCCAGCTTGCCGTTCTCCTGCGCGAGGTCACCGAGCACCCGGCCCGAGGTCTGCCGCCAGCTGTCCTCGCTGATGTTGCGCTGCGCGTCGCCGGGCGAGGCCGCGCTCTGGAACTCGCGCTCGTACATGTCCAGCGCGCTCCAGTCCGAGGCGCCGCGCAACGCGGTGTAGTCGCTCTGGTCGGGCTGGTCCAACTCCTCGATGAAGACGGTGTAGAGGGCCTGCTGGTTGTGCATCGGGTCGAGCACGGCCTGGTACGCGGTGGAGTCCGGGGCGGCGGGGCCGAGCAGCCCCTGCATCGCCGAGTCCTCCTGCGCCAGGTACTCCCTGGCGCGGTTCAGCTGGATCAGGACCTCGCCCTGACGGGGCAGTTGGCCGGCCTGCTGGCTGACGAAGGAGGTGAAGAAGGAGAACGAGGGCTTGACCAGCTCGCTGTACTGCCCGATCGCGTACTCCCAGTTGATCGTCTGCTGCCCGACCTGGCCGCGGAGCTGGGTGAGTTGACCGGCCACCTTCAATACGTTCTGCAGCTGGGCCCGCTCGGCGCCGTTCAGTTTGCCCGCGGACGATCCGGACTCTTTCTGCTGCAGCAGTTGCAGGTCCTGATCGGTGGTCTTCTGCGCGGCGAGGTACTCGTTCTGCACGTCCTCGGCCTGCGGTCCGGCCAGCCGGACCACGGCCGCCGTGCGCTCCGCCTGCAGGTCGCGGGTGACCTGGTCGACCGGGGCCGCGAAGGCGCGGATGGCCGAGGCCACGTTCAGCTGGTTCCAGAAGTCGCTGGTGGTGACCAGGGTGGCGTAGGCCCACAGGCCGACCAGCGCCACGATGGGCACGAGGAGCAGCGCGATGATCTTCGCGCGGATCGAGCTGCTTCGCAGACGCATGAGGGCCCTCGGTCGGGTGTGCCCGGGTGGGAGTCTGCGCGAGCTTACTACTCGATCCTGACGTGTTCGACGCCTCTTCAGGATCGATCCTGATCTGTTGTTGGCCCTTGTCTGATCCGCTGCTGAGCACCCCGGAAGCACTGGCACGAAATACCCCTGACGGTGACTTTCCAGTGGGGGAATCGCGCAACCCTGGGCAGCGCGGCGGCGATCCGCTACCGTCGCCAGTGAGCCCCCGGGAAGGTCACCAACGGTCTCCGGACGGGCCACGGAGCGTGGTCGTGGCGGGGCCGGAGAGGGCCAGGACGATGCTGCGCGAGCTGAGCACCCCACCACTGGCGCCACCCGCGCCCGGTGGGCTGGCCGACTCGGTCTACCAGAACGCCGAACTCGTCCCCGCGCTGGTCCAGTTCTCCCGCCGCTCGGGCGCGACCGCCCGCTGGACCCCGGTCACCACCGCCACCTTCCGGGACGAAGTACTGGGCCTGGCCAAGGGCCTGCTCGCCCGCGGCATCCGGTTCGGCGACCGGGTCGCGGTGATGTCCCGGACCCGCTACGAGTGGACCCTGTTCGACTACGCGCTCTGGTCGATCGGCGCGATCCCGGTCCCGGTCTACCCGACGGCCGCCGCCGAGCAGGTGCGCTGGATCCTGGCCGAGACCGACGCGGTGGCCTGCGTGGTGGAGGACGAGGACCACGCGATGACGATCGGCGCGGTCTGCGACGCCCTGCCCAGGCTGTCCGGGATCTGGCAGCTGGACCAGGGCTGCGTGCGCACCCTCACCGCCGACGGCACCGGCGTGCCGGAGTCCCTGGTGCACCGTCAACGGGCCGCCGTCACCGCCGACTCCATCGCCACCGTGATCTACACCTCCGGCACCACCGGCCACCCCAAGGGCTGCCTGCTCACCCACGGCAACTTCAGCGCCGAGGCGGACAACGTGCTGGCGGGCTGGGACCCGGTCTTCAGCGACGGGTCGGATGAGCAGGCCGCCACCCTGCTCATCCTGCCGCTGGCCCACGTCTACGGACGGATGGTGCAGGTGGCGGCCGTGCGCGGCAGGATGCGCCTGGGCCATCTGGCCGAGCTCGGCGCCCGGCCGCTGCTGGAGGCGCTCGCCTCGTTCCGGCCCACCTTCCTGCAGGCCGTCCCCTACGTCTTCGAGAAGCTGTACGCCTCGGCGCGGCTGGCGGCCGAGACGGCCGGGCGCGGCGAGAACTTCGCCCAGGCCGCCGAGACGGCGATCCGCTGGGCGGAGGCGACCGAGCGGCGCGGCCTCGGGCACGGCCCGGGGCCCGGTGCCTCGCTGCGGATGCGGCACCTGGCCTACGACCGGCTGGTCTACCAGAAGCTGCGGGCGGCGCTGGGCGGGCGGGTGCGCAACATGATCTGCGGCGGCTCCACGCTCGGCCGCGACCTGGGCCTCTTCTTCGCCGGCGCCGGCATGACCATCTACGAGGGCTACGGGCTGACCGAGACCACCGCGGCGATCATCGCCAACCCGGTCGGGCGCCCCAAGTTCGGCACCGTGGGCCGGCCGATCCCCGGCGCCGCGGTGGCGATCGCGGCGGACGGCGAGATCTGGGTGCGCGGTCCCGGGGTGTTCGGCGGCTACCTCAACCACCCGCGCTGCACCGCCGAGGCGCTGCACGAGGGCTGGCTGGCCACCGGCGACCTGGGCTCGCTGGACGAGGACGGGTACCTGAGCATCACCGGGCGCAAGAAGGAGCTGATCGTCACCAGCAGCGGCAAGAACCTGGCGCCCGCCGCCCTGGAGGAGCGGGTGCGGGCGCATCCGCTGGTCGCGCAGTGCCTGGTGGTGGGCGACAACCGCCCGTACGTGACGGCGCTGATCACGCTGGACGCCAGGGCCTTCGAGCACTGGCAGCTGTCGCGCCGCCGGGCCCCGGTGGACGGCTGGACGGCGCTGGCGGACGAGGAGCTGCACGCGGAGATCCAGCGCGCGGTGGCGGCCGCCAACACCGCGTTCTCCCGGGCCGAGTCGATCCGGGCCTTCCGCCTGCTGCCGGGCGAGTTCACCGTCGAGCAGGGGCTGCTGACCCCGTCGCTCAAACTGCGCCGCCAGGCCATCGCCCAGCGCTTCGCGGCGGACATCGAGGCGCTCTACCACGGGTGACCGCACGCTGAAGCAAGCCTTAAGCGGCCTTAATCCGGGATCCGGCTCTTGACCTGACAGTTGGTCTAGTCCACTTTATTGGGCACGGGTCTCTGCCGATCCGGTCGGCGACACCCGCGACACCCGCCTGCGCGCTCCCCCACGGCGTGCCGAGGCGGTCCCCCACTGCCCATGTCCTGGAGAGGTTCCGATGGAACGCGCCCAGCTCCCCCCGGCCGCCGCCACCGCGGCGGCCCCGGCACCCCGGCACCGCCGGCGCCGCACCACCGCCCTGACCGGGCTGGCCACGCTCGGCCTGCTGGCCGGCACCTTCACCACCCTGGCCGGCGGCGGTTCGGCCCTCGCCTCCAGCACCGCACCGGCCGACAGCGGCGGCGCCCTGAGCAGCAACTGGTACGCCTCCGCGCCGTACCTGATGCCCGAGGACAACAGCGCGCCGGACGCCGGCACGGTGATGGACGCCACCGGCCAGAAGGCCTTCCAGCTCGCCTTCATCCTCGACTCCGGCGGCTGCACCCCCGCCTGGGGCGGCACCTCCTCGATCGACACCGACACCACCATCCCGGCCGTGATCCAGGAGATCCGGGCCAGGGGCGGCGACGTCTCGGTCTCCTTCGGCGGTTACGGCGGCAACAAGCTCGGCCAGGACTGCGGCACGCCGGAGGCCACCGCCGCCGCCGAGCAGAAGGTGATCACCAAGTACGGGCTGCACGCGATCGACTTCGACCTCGAGGAGCCGGAGTACGAGAACAGCGCGGCGATCCACAACGAGATCGGCGCGGCGAAGATCCTGCAGGCGAACAACCCCGGGCTCTACATCTCGATCACCACCGCCGGGACCACCGCCGGCACCGGCTGGTTCGGCACCCAGATGCTGAACGAGGCCAAGTCGCAGGGCTTCACGCCCAACAACTACTCGATCATGCCCTTCGACGGCGGCTTCAACGGCGGCGCCGCCCAGGTCGCCGCGCTGACCGCGTTCAACGGCATCCTGCAGAACACCTTCGGCTGGAGCGCGGCCACCGCCTACGCCCACGAGGGCGTCTCGATGATGAACGGGCGCACCGACGCCGCCGAGTACTTCAGCCAGGCCGACTTCCAGACGGTGCTGAACTTCGCGACCACCAACGGGCTGGCCCGCTACACCTTCTGGTCGGTCAACCGGGACCGCCAGTGCACCCCGGTGGTCGACCCCGGCCTGTCCGGCTCCTGCTCCGGCGTGACCCAGAACCCCTGGGACTTCACCAAGTTCACCACCCAGTTCGCGGGCGCGACCCCGCCGGTGACGCCGCCCACCACCCCGCCGGTCACGCCGCCGGTGACCCCGCCGGTGACGCCCCCGGTCACCCCGCCCAGCTCCCCGGGCACCTGCACCGCGCCGGCCTGGAGCGCCAGTACCACGTACGTGGCCGGCAACAAGGTCTCCTACAACGGGCACAACTACCACGCCAAGTGGTGGACGCTGAACGAGGTCCCCAGCGCCAGCGGCCAGTACGGCGTCTGGGCCGACGACGGCCCCTGCTGATCCCGCGCCGACGCACGGCGAAGCCGCACGGGTGCCTGGTGCACCCGTGCGGCTGCTGCGCTATAGTGCTGACGAGGCGTCAGGAATCAGACTGCGCCGGAGAAGACCGGCAGGTACCCCTGCGACTGACCGTCCGCCGTGGGGTGGTAGCTCTCGTCGATGGGCAGGGTGGTGCTGTGCAGCCACTCGTCGTCGCTGCAGATCTCGTGCCCGGTGAAGGCACTGCGCACGTCGGCGAAGGTGAACCCGGCATTGGCCGCCGCCTTGGCGATCACCCCGTCCAGTGCGTCGGCCGCCCCGTTGATGGCGGTCCGTGAGGTGTCGCTGATCCCGAACCAGCAACTGCCCGGCACTTCGTACAGGTGCGGGTAGCCGACCACGACGACCTCGGCGCCGGGTGCCTTGGCTCTGATCGCCTGGTACAGGTTGCCGAGCTGGCCGGGCAGGGTGTTCTGGGCGTACGACTCGGCGGTGGCCACGGCGCTCTGACAGGCGCTGGTGCCGTCCAGCACGCAGGTCTCCATGGTGTTGGTGAAGCCGGCGTCGTTGCCGCCGATGGTGAGGCTGATCAGGGTGGTGCTGGAGTTGACCGCGGAGAGCTGGGTGTTGAGCACATCACCGGTCTTCGCCCCGGAGCAGGCGACGAAGCTGAAGCTGGCCGGACTGTTGGCGGCGTCCCACAGTTCCGGGTAGGCGTCGTAGCTGCGGCTGCAGCTACCGCTGGAGCTGTCGTAGTTGCCGGCCCCCACGCCGGCCGAGTAGGAGTCGCCCAGGGCGACGTAGTTGACACCTGCGGCACTTGCCGGACCGGCGAAGAAAAGCGTGCCGGCAGCGAACAGCGACGCCACGGCAGCGCCGGAGACAACACGAACGGGGCGCATTGCACCTCCACGGGAGAGTGTTGGGGTTACTCCGTGGTACCAGTGGCGCCGGGTCTCGGGAAGTGCCCATGCCAAAGATGTTGACGGGAATTCTCACTGCACCAGCAGAAGTTGACCCAGATGTCAGCCGGCTGTCGCCTTCCTGGCGAATGGTCGCGAATGCACTGACGGGAGACTGACCGCCGGCTGAGTACCGGCTGGGAGCCCACTGGCGGCAGACGCCACGCCAATCCTCCTCAGTCGCAGACCACTTCCAGCTCGAAACCCTGACCGTCCACCAGGTGCACCGTCTCCCCGGTGTCCACCCGCAGCGTCCAGCCCGCCGCCAGCGCGGCACCGACGGCCGAGCGCGATCCGTACACGGCAAGGTGGTTGAGCCCGGCGCGCAGCCGGTCGTGCCCGCCGGGGCGCAGCGCCGGCGACTGTTCGATCACCAGATAGCTCTCGCCGAGTCGCCAACTGCGGCCGGCGGCCCAGCTCTGGAACGGGGTGCAACCGAGCGCGAGCAGCACCGGAGCCCACTGCTCGGCGGCCAACACCAGGTCGTCCACCCAGAGTTCGACGTGGTGGATGAGACGGCCGCTGGGCCCGGACATGGGCACCTCCCTCGGGTCGCCACCGACCCTAGCCGACCGGCCCGCACGGCTCACCCGAAACGCGCACACCGCCCGCCCGGAACGCCCACAGGTGTGAGTACCGCGCCAGGACCGGCGCTCCCCGGCCGGGCCCCGAGCCCGTCCGGCTCTCAGCCGACCAGCGGGAAGACCTCGCACCCGGTCAGCGGCAGCTCCTCGATCACCTCGTTCGCCGCCGCCGGCACCCCCAGCTGCGCCACCGCCGCGCGCACCGCCGCCCGGGCCTGCCGCAGACCGGGCGGGCCCCAGCCGAGCAGCTCCACCGCCAGGCCCGGCGCCACCAGCAGCCGCCGGTAGTGCCGCCCGGAGGCCGGATCGGGCTCGCTCGCCCCGACCGCGCGCAGCGCGGCGGCCATCCGCACCCGGGCGCACTCGTGGCCGCCGTTGGCCGAGCCGACCCGGTCGTAGAGGTAGCCCAGGTAGTGCGCGGGGCCGATCAGCGCCTGCGCCTCCTCGCCCGCCTCCCGGGCCAGTGCCGCCGCCGGATCGCCGCGGTCCTCGGGCTCCAGCGAACCGCCGGGCAGGCTGACGATCCCGTCCCTGGGGTTCACCAGCGTCAGCACCCGCCCGTCCGGTGCGAACAGCCAGCCCCAGGACTGCTTCACCGGCAGCCCCGGCGGCACCTCCTCGCCCGGCCGCCAGGGCCAGCCCGCCGCCGGGCGGCGCCGGATGCGGCCCAGCAGCTCGGCGATTTCCGCGCTGTACTCGATCCGCTGCATAGCTCTCCCTCCGGGGTCGGGCCCGCCGGGCCGGTGGTCGTGGTGCGCTGGCCGGCACCGGCGCGGGGATCAAGGGGCCGCGCGGGGTCCGACCTGTTGATCTTCCCCGAACAGGAGGTCGATGAACAGCCCTCACGCCCGCTTGGGGCACCTCCGCCCACCGCCTGTCCCAGGTCGCAGGGCGGGAGCGCCGGAACGCTCCCGGGACCAGTGTGCCGAAAGAGTGGCCGTGGTTTGTCGGCGCCGCCCGCTAGGGTCGACGGCATGCGTCTGCTGCATACCTCCGACTGGCACCTGGGCCGCTCCTTCCATCGGGAGAACCTGCACGAGGCCCAACGCGCCTTCCTCGACCACCTGGTGGCGGTGGTCCGGGCGCACGAGGTCGAGGCCGTGCTGGTCGCGGGCGATGTCTACGACCGGGCGCTGCCCGGCCTGGACGCGGTCGCGCTCTTCGACGAGGTGCTGCACCGGCTGGCCGAGCTGGGCGTGCCCACCGTCTTCATCAGCGGCAACCACGACTCGGCCCGCCGCCTGGGCGTGGGCGCCGGCCTGATCCAGCGGGCCGGCATCCACCTGCGCACCGACCCGGACGGCTGCGGCACCCCGGTGCTGCTCGCCGACCGGCACGGCCCGGTGGCGGTCTACGGGCTGCCCTACCTGGAGCCGGCCCTGGTGCGGGAGCGGTTCGGGCTGGCCCGCGGCGGACACGCCACCGTGCTCGGCGCGGCGATGGACCAGGTCAGGGCCGATCTGGCGACCCGCCCCGCGGGCACCAGGGCGGTGGTGCTCGCGCACGCCTTCGTCACCGGCGGCGCGCCCAGCGACAGCGAGCGGGACATCGCGGTGGGCGGCGTGGCGAGCGTGCCGGCGAGCGTCTTCGACGGCGTGCACTACGCCGCGCTAGGCCACCTGCACGGCGCCCAGACCCTCGCCCCGCACCTGCGCTACAGCGGCTCGCCGCTCGCCTACTCCTTCTCCGAGGCCCGCCAGCGCAAGACCATGTGGCTGGTCGACCTGGCCGCCGACGGCGAGGTCAGCGCCGAGCGGATCGACTGCCCGGTGCCGCGCCCGCTGGCCTGCCTGCGCGGCCGGCTCGACGAGCTCCTGGAGCAGCCCGAGTACGCCGAGCACGAGCAGTCCTGGGTCCAGGTCACCCTCACCGACCCGGGCCGCCCCAGCGAGCCGATGGAACGGCTGCGCCGCCGCTTCCCGCACACCCTGCAGTTGCTCTTCGAACCGGAGGAGCAGCCCGCCGAGGCCCCCGTCTCCTACGCCGCGCGGGTGCGCGGACGCGCCGAGCTGGAGGTGGCCGAGAGCTTCGTGCGGCACGTCCGCCCGGGCGTCGAGCTGGCCGCGGCCGAGCGCTCCCTGCTGCGCGCCGGCTTCGAGCAGGTGCGGCTGGACCAGCAGGACCGGGCGGAGCTGCCCCGATGAGACTGCACCGGCTGACCGTCACCGCCTTCGGCCCGTTCGCCGGCCGCCAGCAGGTGGACTTCGACGCGCTCGCCGCCGGCGGGCTGTTCCTGCTGCGCGGCGCCACCGGCGCGGGCAAGAGCAGCGTGCTCGACGCGGTCTGCTACGCGCTCTACGGCGAGCTGCCCGGCAGTCGCCGGGCCAACCGGATGCGCAGCGACCACGCCGATCCGCACGAGCTCACCGCGGTGACGCTGGAGCTGACCCTGGGCGGGCGGCGGCTGGAGATCACCCGGCTGCCCGAGCAGCCGCGCCCCAAGAAGAAGGGCACCGGCTGGACCACCGAGAAGGCCCAGACCCTGCTGCGCGAGTGGGTCGCCGACGCCGGTCAGGGGCAGCCGGGCTGGCAGGCGGCCAGCCGCTCGCACCAGGAGACCGGCGAGGAGCTGCTGCGCCTGATCGGGATGAGCCGCGAGCAGTTCTGCCAGGTGGTGCTGCTGCCGCAGGGCGACTTCGCCCGGTTCCTCAAGGCGGACGCCACCCAGCGCGCCGAGCTGCTCGGCCGGCTCTTCGACACCGAGCGCTACCGCCGGGTGGAGTCCTGGCTGACCGAGCGCCGCCGCGAGCACGAGGCGGCCGTCCAGGCCGACCGGCGCCGGCTGCGCGAGCTGGTCGGACGCACCGAGCAGGCGGCCGGCCGCACCGCCCACCCGGCGGAGCAGTGGCTGCCCGCCGACGCCGAGCCGCACCCCGAGGACGGCACCCGGCGCCGGGCGGCCATCCCCCAGCAGTCGGCCACCGGGCAGGCGGCGGCGCGGGCCGCCGAGCCGGACCTGGCCCAGGCCGCCCTGGGCTGGGCCGCGCTGCTGCGCTGCGAGGCCGCCGAGACGCACACCGCCGCCACCGTCGCGCTCGGCACGGCCGAGGCCCGCCACCGGGACGCCGAGCAGGCGCTCGCCGCCCACCAGGAGCTGGCGGCCCGGCAGCGGCGGCACGCCGAGGCACTGCGCCGCTCCGCCGATCTGGCCCGGACGCTGGACCAGGAGAACACCGAGCAGCAACGGCTGACCCTGGCCCAGGCCGCGCTCACGGTGGAGTCCGCGCTGCGCCGCCGCTCGGCCGCCACGACGGCGCACCACCGCGCCGGGCAGGCCGCGCAGGCCGCCCGGCGCGCGCTGGCGCCGCTGTGGAGTGCGGCGGGCCAGCCGGGCGCCCCCGACACCCCCCCAAGCGCACCCCAGAGCGCGGCCGACGCCGCGGCCCCCGTCGAGCGGCTGGTCGCGGCCGAGGCCGCGACCAGCGCCGCGATCGGGCGGCTGGAGTCGGCGACCGCCGACGAGCGCCGCGCCGCCGCGCTGACCGCCGACGGGCAGCGGGAGGCCGCCGAGCTGCGCCGGGCCGAGGAGGCCGCGCAGGAGGCCGAGCGCTGGCTCGCCACCGAGCAGGCCGAGGCCGAGGAGCGCCGGCAGCGCGAGGAGACCGCCCGTGGTGCCGCCGCCCGCGCCGAGCAGCTGCGCGCCCAGCGCACCGAGGCCGAGCAGCGGCTGGCCGCCGCGCACCGGCGCGACGAGCTGCGCACCGCGACCGCCGAGGCCGAGCGCGCCCTGCTGGACCACCGGCAGCATGCGCTGGACGCCCGCGAGCACGGCCTGGAGCTGCGCCGGCGCCGCTTGGACGGGATCGCCGC
The DNA here is from genome assembly GCF_036226465.1 of Kitasatospora sp. NBC_01250. Lineage (NCBI taxonomy): Bacteria > Bacillati > Actinomycetota > Actinomycetes > Kitasatosporales > Streptomycetaceae > Kitasatospora > Kitasatospora sp. NBC_01250. The sequence continues at coordinate 2,204,256 of NZ_CP108476.1, forward strand.
GGAACTGGCCGACCGCCTGCGCGGCGGCGAGGCCTGCCTGGTCTGCGGCTCGACCGAGCACCCGGCGCCCGCCGCCCCGGCCGGTGCCCCGGTCCGGGAGGCCGACGAGCAGGCCGCCGCCGCGGCCCAGCAGCGCGCCGAGCGCGCACTCGCCGGCGCCGAGACGGAGCTGACCAGGCTCCGGGTGGCTGCCGCCGCGGCCGACGCCACGGCGGGCGAGCAGCCCGTCGCCGTGCTGGCCGGGCAGCTCGACGAGCTGACCCGGCAGCTGCGCGGCGAGCTGCAGGCCGCCGAGCAGCTGACCGTGCTGCTCCAGCAGCGCGAGCGGCTGGAGCAGCAGGAGCAGCGGTACAGCGCCCAGCTGCACGAGAGCCGCGAGCGGGTGGCGGCCGGCACCGCCCGGCTGGACGCGCTGGCCGCCGAGCGGGCCGAGCTGGCGGAGCGGGTCGCCGAGGCCCGCGGCGACGCCCCCTCGGTGGCCGCCCGCGCCGAGCGGCTGGGCCGCCTGGCGCAGGCGCTGGCCGCCGCCGTCCAGGCCGACCGGGCGGCCGAACAGGCCGCCGAGCAACTGCGCGAGGCCGAGCAGGAGCTGGCCCTGACCGCCCGCACCGCCGGCTTCGCCACGGCGGACGAGGCAGCGGCGGCCGCGCTGCCCGCCGAGCAGCTGGCGGCGCTGCGCCGACGCCTCACCGAGCGCGCGGCCGAGCGCCGCGCCGTCGCCGACGAGCTGGGCCGTCCCGAGCTGGTGGCCGCCGCCGCGCTGCCGCCGGCCGATCCCGCGCGGGCGCAGCAGGTGCTGGCCACGGCCACCGGCGCGCTGCGGACCGCTGCCGCCGCCGAGCACGCCGCCCGCGAGCGCCGCCACGAGCTGGCCGGCCTCGGCCACCGGCTGGCCGAGCTGGCCCGCGACCTGGCGCCCCGGCTGACCGCCTTCGGCGAGATCAGCCGGCTCGCCCAGCTGGCCGGCGGCACCAGCGGCGACAACCGGCTCAAGATGCGCCTGGAGTCCTACGTGCTGGCCGCGCGCCTGGAACAGGTCGCGGCAGCCGCCAGCACCCGCCTGGTCCGGATGTCGGGCGGGCGCTACACCCTGGTGCACAGCGACGAACGCGGCCCGGGCGGCCGGCGCTCCGGCCTGTCCCTGCTGGTGGTCGACGCCTGGACGGGCACCGAGCGGGACACCGCCACCCTCTCCGGCGGCGAGAGCTTCTTCGCCTCCCTCGCGCTGGCCCTGGGCCTGGCCGACGTGGTCACCGACGAGGCGGGCGGCATGCCGCTGGACACCCTCTTCATCGACGAGGGCTTCGGCACCCTGGACGAGCAGGCGCTGGAGGAGGTGATGGACGTGCTGGACGGGCTGCGCGAGCGCGACCGCGCGGTCGGCATCGTCAGCCACGTCGCCGACCTGCGCCAGCGCGTCCCCGCCCAGCTCCTGGTCCGCAAGACCCGGCACGGCTCCACCCTGCACCTCACCGGCCCGGAAGAGGGCTAGCCGACCAGGGGGCTCAGCCCGAGCAGGCCCCGCGCTGGGCCTGCTGCCAGGCGCAGCGGGCGCACAGGGTGCTGCCGGGGGTGCCCGCCGGGTACTCGGTGGCCTCGCCGCACAGCACGCAGTCCGCCCGGGGGCCGGCGCCGGGCTCGGCGGGGGCGAGCGCGCTCAGCGCGGCGTCGGCCGCGGCGGGGGCGGGACAGTAGGCGGCATCGTCGTCGGACATGCGGTCCATCCTCGCTCAGCCCAGGAAGGAGAGCCGCACCGTGCGGCGCGGGTTGTCCCCGTTGGTGTCGATCAGCACCACCGACTGCCAGACCCCGAGCGCCATCCGCCCCCCGATCACCGGCAGCGTGGCGTGCGGGGCCACCAGGCCGGGGAGCACGTGGTCGCGACCGTGGCCCGGGCTGCCGTGGCGGTGGCGCCAGCGGTCGTCGGGCGGCAGCAGGTCGCGCAGCACCGCGAGCAGGTCGTCGTCACTGCCGGCGCCGGTCTCCAGCACGGCGACACCGGCCGTGGCGTGCGGGACGAAGACGTTCAACAGCCCGTCGCGTCCGGCCGCCGCCTCGGCGAGGAAGTCCGCACAGCGCTCGGTGATGTCCAGGGCGACCTCGCGGTCGCCGGTCACGATCTCGAAGGTCCGGGTCTGGAACGTGTCGGCCATGGCGCCATCCTGCGCTGCGACACCGGTGCGGGACAACCTCCGCCTGCCCGACCGGGCACCGGAGGTCGTCCGTCGAGGCCGGACAGGCCCTGGGGCAAGCCCTAGTGGCGGCTCCCGAAGAGGCTGCGCTTGAGGCGGCGCAGCGGGGCCAGCAGCAGCACCCGGGTGGTGCGGCGCGGGGCCGCGTGCGGGCTCACGCCGCGGGGCGTCAGCTCCCTTATCAGGCCGAGGGCCTCCGCGGTGTCGACCGCGGGAACGGCGGGCGCGCCGAGTACGGACAGGTGGCGCTCGATCCGCCGCCCGGTCGTGCCCACGCCGCACTGAATGGCCGGCACGCGGGGCCTGTTCCGCACTTGCAACTGTTCCATGACTATTCCCACCCCTACGAGGCGCCAGGGCCGTGAGGCGAAGACTATCCGGGAGGGACGGTCCTCACGCAACCGTCCTGGAGTTCTGCCACCGTATCGTGTGATGACAACTCACGTGGCACCAGGGACCCCTGGCTCGGTCACGACTGGGCATCGATACGGGCAAACCCGACCGAAACCCGCACGCGATCCGAGCCGCTGACGAAGCGTCAAGGCCACGGTACGTCAGCCCCGCCGTCACGAGAACCCCGCCTGCGGGGCGCCCGGGCCGCCAGGCCGCCGACGACGGCCCCCAGATCGTTCGGAAACTGAATACTTGCGGGGGATTGACGGGCTCGATCCGTCCAAGCAGTATCTGTCACAGTGGCTTCAGTCGCCGTCCAGCCGACCTGAGCGTTCGACTGATGAACACAAAACATGACACGCACGACCACTGAGCCTCCAGCTCAGCTTCCACCACTTCCTGAGTCCACTGTCAGGCCTCCCCAATGGTGCGGCGGCCAGGCTTCAGGCAGTGGAGGATCGGCGGCCGGCCGTTGAGGGTCGGCCAGGCCGCCAACGGTCGCCGGTGCCGCCCGCTCCCGGCGCGGCACCGGCGCCTCTGTACAGTGGCCGACGTGCCAGTCCTCCTCAGCATCGTCGTACCCGTCCATGGCGTGGAGCGCTTCCTGCCCCGCTGCCTGGACTCGCTGCTCGACGGGCAGGAGGCCACCGACTTCGAGGTGATCGCGGTCGACGACCGCTCCCCCGACGACTGCGGCGCGATCCTCGACGCGTACGCCGCCCGCGACTCCCGCCTGCGGGTGCTGCACCTGGCCGAGAACCAGGGCCTGGGCGGCGCCCGGATCGCCGCGCTGCCCGAGGCGCGCGGCGAGTACCTCTGGTGCGTGGACAGCGACGACTGGCTCCCCGAGGGCGCCCTCACCGCCGTGCTGGCCGAGCTGCGGGCCGAACGCGAGCGCGCGGCGGCCGGCGGCACCCCGCTGGACGTGCTGATCACCGGCTTCAGCCACGTCTACCCCGACGACAGCACCGAGCCCAACCCCTGGCGCCACCTGCTGGCGGGCTCCCCGCTGGAGAGCGCCGAGGGCTGCACGCTGCGCGAGCACCGGCCGCTGCTGCGCACCGTGCTCTCGGTCTGGAACAAGGTCTTCCGCCGCGCCTTCCTGGACGGCCTGCAGGTCTCCTTCGGGCGCGGCTTCTACGAGGACATCTCGGTCACCTACCCGGCCCTGCTGACCGCCGGCCGGCTGCGCTACCTCGACCGCTCCTGCTACAACTACCGCCGCGGCCGGCCCGGCGCGATCACCGCCACCTCCTCCGCCAAGCACGCCGACGCCTTCGCCCAGTACGACGCGATCTTCGCCTTCCTGGACCGCCACCCGGAGGCGGACGACCTGCGCACCCTGGTCTTCGAGCGGACCGTCAAGCAGGCGCTGACCATCTACGACACCCCGGGACTGGTCCCCGCCGAGCTGCGCCGCGACTTCTTCGGCCGGATCGCCGCACACTTCGCCGCCCACCGCCCGGCCGGCTACCGCTACCCCGGCGGGGTGGGCGGCCTGCAGTACCGGCTGGCGGCCCGCGACTCCTGGCGCGGCTACGACGAGCTGCGCCGCGCCGCCCGGCTGCCCCGCACCCTCAAGGCCGGCGTGCGCAAGGGCCTCGGCGCGCGGTAGCGCACGCCCCGGGGCTCCCTGCTCGACTGTGGCCTCCGGTCGTACTGATGGTATGAAAGGTCATTCCAGAACGTTCGCCAGCCGGGAGAATCGAGCTACGCGGGCCCGGCGCCCCGGGGAGGGTCCATGATCAAGATCATCACCAAGCTGGTGCTCAAGCCGCTGGCGAAGGCGCTCTACCGGCCGGTCATCGAGGGTCTTGACCAGGTACCGCGCAAGGGCGGGGTGATCCTGGCGATCAACCACCTGTCGTTCATCGACAGCGTGGTGATCCCGCTGACCGCCCCGCGGCCGATCAGCTTCCTGGCGAAGGCCGAGTACTTCACGGGCACCGGCTTCAAGGGGCGGCTCTCCCGCTCGTTCTTCCACGCCATCGACGCCGTCCCGGTCCAGCGCGGCGAGGCCCACCTGGCGCAGGCCGCGCTCAACGCCGCCCTGGAGATCCTCGAGGAGGGCCGGGCCTTCGGCATCTACCCCGAGGGCACCCGCTCGCTGGACGGCCGGCTCTACCGGGGCAAGACCGGCGTGGCCTGGCTGGCGCTGACCGCGGGCGTGCCGGTGGTGCCGGTGGCGCTGGCGGGCACCGAGAAGATCCTGCCGGTGGGCAAGCGCCGGCCCCGGCTGCGCAAGGTGACGGTGAAGTTCGGCGAGCCGCTGGACTTCGCCGCCCTGCACGGCCAGGCCGGCTCGGCCCGGGTCCGCCGCCAGGTGACCGACGAGATCATGCAGGCCATCCAGCAGCTCTCCGGCCAAGAGCCCGCCGAGGTCTACAACGAGGTGCCGAAGGCCGCCTGAAGCTCCGGCTCGACCGCCGCCGCCACCCCGGCGGCCCCGGCCGCATCAGTGGGCGCCTCGCGGCGCAGCAGCGCGGCGTAGCGGCCGTCCAGCGCCACCAGCTCCTCGTGGGTGCCGAGCTCGACGACCCGGCCGTGGTCCAGCACCGCGATCTGGTCGGCCCGGCGCACGGTGGAGAGCCGGTGCGCGATGGTGATCGTGGTGCGGCCCGCCGCCAGGGCGTCGATCGCCTGCTGCACGGCCTGCTCGGTCTGGTTGTCCAGCGCGCTGGTGGCCTCGTCCAGGATCAGCACCGGCGGGTTGCGCAGGACGGTCCGGGCGATCGCCAGGCGCTGCTTCTCGCCGCCGGAGAAGCGGTAGCCGCGCTCGCCGACCAGGGTGTCGTAGCCGTCCGGCAGGCCCGCGATGTGGTCGTGGATCTGGGCCGCCCGGGCGGCCTCGACCAGCTCCTCGTCGGTGGCCTCGGGCTTGGCGAAGCGCAGGTTCTCGGCGACCGAGGCGTGGAAGAGGTAGGTCTCCTGGGAGACCACGCCGACCGTCGCCGACAGCGTCTCGAAGGCCAGCTCGCGCACGTCCACGCCGTCGATGGCGACCCGGCCGCCGGTGACGTCGTAGAGCCGGGGCACCAGGTAGCTGAGCGAGGTCTTGCCCGAGCCGGTCTCCCCGACCAGCGCCAGCGAGGTGCCGGCCGGCACCGTCAGGTCGATGTCGGCCAGCGTTCCGGCCGGGCGCTCGGGGTCGTAGCCGAAGTCCACGTGCTCGAAGCGCACCTCGCCGCGCACCGCGGGCAGGCGCACCGGGTCGGCCGGCTCGTCGATCTCCACCGGCAGGTCGAGGTACTCGAAGATCCGCTGGAACAGCGCGAGCGAGGTCTGCACGTCCACGCCGGTGGAGAGCAGCTGGACGGACGGGCGGAAGAGCGCCTGCTGCAGGGTCACGAAGGCGACCAGGGTGCCGATCGAGACGATCGGCGCCCCGCCGCCGGCGGTCAGGCCGGCCGCCCAGTAGACCACCGCGGGCATCGCGGACATCACGATCTGGATCACGTTCATCCGCCAGCGCCCGGCCATGCTGGAGCGCACCTCCAGCTCGGCCAGCTCGTCGCTCTGCCGGGTGAAGTCCCGGGCCAGCGAGTCGGCGCGGCCCATGGTGCGGCCGAGCAGGATGCCGCTGACCGAGAGCGACTCCTGCACGGCGGAGGAGAGCCTGGCGAGCTGCCGCTGGCGCTCGGTGGTGATCCGGCGGCGCTCGTTGCCCACCCGGCGGCTGATCCAGACGAAGAGCGGGAGCAGCAGCAGCGAGACCACGGTCAGCCGCCAGTCGAGCGCGACCATGGCGACCACGGTGGCCACCACGCTGGTCAGGTTGGAGACCAGCGAGGTGGCGGTGGAGGTGACGGTGGACTGCATGCCGCCGATGTCGTTGGCGATCCTGGACTGCACCTCGCCGGTGCGGGTGCGGGTGAAGAAGGCCAGCGACATCCGCTGCAGGTGGCTGTAGACGCCGGTGCGCAGGTCGTGCATGACCCGCTGGCCGACCGTGGTGGAGATCAGCGTCTGCAGCACGTTGAAGACGCTGTTGACCACGGCGGCGGCGATCATGCCGAGCGCCAGCAGGCTCAGCAGCCCGGTGCGGCCCTGCGGGATCGCCACGTCGAGCACGGCGCGCAGCAGGAACGGGGTGGCCACCGAGACCACGGCCGAGGCCGCGACCAGCAGCCCGACCACGGCCAGGCGTCCGCGGTAGGGGCGGAACAGCGCCAGGATCCGGCGCAGCTGCGCCGGCGGGCGCGGCTGGTCCGGATCGCGGGTGGGCGGCGTCCAGTCGATTCTGTCGGGCCTCATGGAACCTCCAAGCGGAAGGCGACATGGCGAGGATAGCTCATTGTTAGGTGAGCTAATAATGAGCTATCCCCGAAAACCAGTGGCGCACCACCCGCATTCCGTGCGCCCCGGATCAGTCCGTGCCGTAGCTGCGCGCCGCCTTGGTGGAGATCCCGCCGAAGCGGCCGGCCGGCAGGATCCGGGCCAGGGCCACCACGGCCTTGTAGCGCTTGCTCGGCACCGACAGGGTCCGCCCCCGGGCCAGGTCGCGCAACGCCTCGTCCACCACCCGCTCCGCGGACAGCCAGCCCCAGGCCGGCACGTTCTTGGTGCCCATCCCGGCCCGCTGGTGGAACTCGGTGCGGGTGAAGCCGGGGCACAGCGCCAGCAGCCGCACACCGCTGCCGGCCAGGTCGCGCGCCACGCCCTGGGTGAAGTTGACCATCCAGGCCTTGCTCGCCCCGTAGGTGCCGCGGGGCACGAAGGCCGCCACCGAGGCGACGTTCACCACCCCGCCGAAGCCGCGCTCGCGCATCCCGGGCAGCGCCGCGCTGGTCAGCCGCAGCACCGCCTCGATGTGCACCTTGACCATCTCCAGCTCCTGCTCCAGCGGGACGCTCAGGTAGCTGCCGCGGTTGCCGAAGCCGGCGTTGTTGACCAGGATGCCGACCGGCCGCTCGCCGTCCGAGAGGCGCTGCTCGACCGCGCCGATCCCCTCCTCGGTGGCCAGGTCGGCGGTGAGCACCTCGGCGTGCACGCCGAAGCGGGACTCCAGCTCCGCGGCGGCCTCGGTCAGCCGCTTGGTGTCGCGGGCGACCAGCACCAGGTCGTGGCCGTCCTTGGCCAGGCGGCGGGCGAAGGCGGCACCGATTCCGGCGGTCGCGCCGGTGATGAGGGCAGTTGTCATGGCGCGACCGTAGCGGGTCGCGCCGCTGATGGGCAGTCAGGGTCCGTGCCCGACGGTCCAGCGGGGCCCGGGCCGTCCGCCCCGGACGGTCAGGCCCGAGTCTTCAGCCCCGAACCGTCAGCCCCGGGCCGCGGCCGCGCGGGCCTTGAGCCGGGTCACCCGGCGCCGGTAGGCGCGGTGCACCCGCTGCAGCGCGACGAACTCCTCCATCCGGTTCGCCAGCGTCAGCTGGTACTTGACCCGTAGCGGGGCGCGCAGCGCGCGCAGCCGGTCGGTGCCGATCAGCCGCAGCAGCCGGCTGACGTGCTCCTGGTAGACCGCGCGGTAGGCCCGGTCGCCGTCCGGCACCCACCAGAAGAACATCGGGATCTCCTCGACCAGGCAGTTCTGGTCGTAGGAGCGCAGGTACTCGCGGAACTTCGGCTCGGGGCGGGCCAGCAGCCACTCGCGGACCAGCTCCATCGAGCGGACCCGGTCGGCCAGCCCGCGCGGGTTGGTGCGCCCCTGGGTGATCGACGGATCGTCCAGCTCGCGCTCGCGCCAGTGGTAGATGTGGTCGGCGAGCACGTCCACGCTGACCGCGAGGTAGTGGTGCGGCACGCTGACCGGGGCGTCCTCGTAGAGGATGCCCTCGGGGTAGCGGATGCCGGCCGCGTCGAAGAAGCCGCGCCGGTAGACCTTGTTCCACGCGGTGCGGTCGGTGACCAGCGCCGGGAGCTCGGTCACGTGGGTCTTGAGGCGGGTCTGCCGGAACGGCTTGACGTGCGCGTTCGACTGGTAGGAGCCGGTCGAGCGGAACCGCAGCACGTTGCCGGCCACGAAGTCCGAGCCGGTCTGCTCCAGCGTGCTGATCATCAGCTGGTAGGCGCCGGGCGGCAGGCTGTCGTCGCTGTCCACGAAGGCCAGGAACTCGGTGCCCTCGGTCAGGTTGCGCCAGCCGGTGTTGCGGGCCGCGCCGAGGCCCTTGTTCTGCTGGCGGACCAGCCGGAACCGCGCGTCCTCGGCGGCGAACGCCTCGGCGATCGCCGCACTGGAGTCGGTCGAGCCGTCGTCCACCATGACGCACTCGAAGTCGCGGAACGTCTGGGCGGCGATCGAGTCGAGGCACTCCTGGAGGTAGCGCTCGACGTTGTAGATCGGGACGACGACGGACAGGCGGGGGGCCATCGGCTGCGCGGGCCTTTCGATCAGGGGTGTGCCCAGATCCTACCGTCCGGCCCGTCGCCTCCTCCCCCGCCCACCGTCGCCGACAGGAGCTACCCCCGCACGCTGCGCGAGGCCTCGTCGGCCGCCCCGCCCGCGCCGACCGGGCGCAGCCGGGCCGCGGCGGTGGCCGCCAGCCGGGGCGCGAGGCGGGCCACCTCGCGGGAGCCGACCGCGGCGACCAGCGGCGGCAGCAGCCAGCGGACCGGCTGCATGCCGCGCAGCCAGGCCTGGGCGTAGACGTGCGCCGAGCGGCGGGCGATGCCGGCCACCAGCCGGTCCACGGCCGGCTCGATCGGGTAGGTGCGGTTGGCCGGCCAGGGCAGCTTGGCCCGCATCTCGCGCAGCACGTCGTCCTGGTCGGCCCCGCGCACCATGTCGGTGTCGGTCCAGCTCAGGTAGCCGACCCCGACCCGCACCTGCTGGTACGCGACCTCGGCGCGCAGCGCATGGGCGAACGCCTCGACGCCCGCCTTGCTCGCGCAGTAGGCGCTCATCAGCGGCGCGGGGGTGATCGCGGCCAGCGAGGCGATCTGCAGCAGGTAGCCCTGGCTCTCGATCAGCGCGGGTAGGAAGGCCCGCGCGGTGGTCACGCTGCCGAGCAGGTTGACCTCGATCACCCGGTTGTAGGCCGCCGGATCGCTGTCCAGCAGCGGGCCGCCGATCGCGATGCCGGCGTTGGCCACCACCGTGTCGATCCGCCCGTACCGCTCCTTGACCTGCTGGGCCACCGCGCTGAGCGCGACCAGGTCGGTGACGTCGGCCTCCCAGGCGGAGGCCTCGGGGCCGCACTGCTCGGCGACCGTCTTGAGTTCGGCCGGCTCCAGGCCGACCAGCGCCACCCGGGCGCCGCGATCGGCCAGCTTGCGGGCCATCAGCGCCCCCAGCCCCCGGGCCGCGCCGGTGACGACGACGACCTGTGCGTGCAACGGCGGAACGGTCATGCGACTTCGGTCCTCTCGCTGGTCAGATGGGTGCGCACGAGGCGGCGGAGCTCCGCGGCGACCTCGTCGGGGCGTTCGATCGGCGCCATGTGGCCGACGCCCGGCAGTTCCTGCAGGCCGTCGGGGCGGCGCAGTGCGGCGTACATGGCGTGCGCGTGCGGCGGCGGGGTGAGCTTGTCACGGCTGCCGACCATGATCGCGGTGGGCGCCTCCAGCATCGTCAGACCGGGGCGCACGTCCAGGTCGCCGAGCATCCGCGCGGCGCCCGAGCGCACCCCGGCGGGGCAGGCGTGCACGATCTCGGCGCAGGCGGCGACCTGTGCGGCGGTCGCGCCCGGGCCCATCGTGCCCTGCTTGAGCAGCGCCTTGGAGAGCGCGCTGACCGGCCCCATCGGCAGGGCGGACTGCAGCACGTGCCGGTGCAGCGCCCGGCGCAGCGCGGGCGGGCGGACGAAGGGCGGCAGCACCCGCAGGTGGTCGGTGAGGTCGCTCGCGCCGGTGCTGCACAGCAGCACCGCCGCCGTCCGCGCGGCCACCGCGCGGCGCCCGCCGGCCGCCATGACGGTCATCCCGCCCATGCTGTGGCCGGCCAGCACGGCCCGCCGGCCCTCGGGGACGAGCCGGGTGACCACGGCCTGCAGGTCCTCGGCCAGCGCTCTGGTGCTGTAGCCGGCTCTGCCGACCGGGATGTCGCTGCGGCCGTGGCCGCGCTGGTCGTAGGCGATCACCTGGTGGTCGGCGGCCAGCCGGTGCACCACCGGGGCCCAGAAGGCGGTGTTGCAGGTCCAGCCGTGCACCAGCACCACGATCGGCGACCCGGACGGGCCGAAGGTCTCGGCGTTCAGCCAGCTGCCGTCGGCGGAGCGCACCCGCAGCCGCTGCACCGGCTCGGGCAGGACGAATTCGGACCGGCTCACGCGCGGACCTCCTCGGCGTCGGCGTCGGCGTCGGCAGCGGCGGTGGCGGTGGCCTCGGCAGCGGCGGTGGCGGGCAGCCGGCGCTTGATCAGCTCGTACTCGGCCAGGTCGACGCGGCGGGTGGCGCGGCGGAAGGCGCCGGTGGAGCCGGGCCAGAGCGTGGTGTTCTTGCCGTCCTCGGTCAGGTACCAGCTGCGGCAGCCGCCGGTGGTCCACACCGTGCGCGACATCCGGTGCTGGAGCCGCTGGTTCCAGTGCCGCTGGGCGCGCTCGGTGGGCTGCAGGGCCGTCGCGCCCACCGAGCGCAGTGTGGTCAGCGCGTCGACGAGGTAGTTCAGCTGCGACTCGATCATCAGGATCATCGAGCTGTTGCCCAGGCCCGTGTTGGGGCCGATCACGAAGAAGAGGTTGGGGAAGCCGCGCACGGTGGAGCCGCGCAGCGCCTCCATGCCCTCCTTCCACACCTCGGCCAGGTTGCGCCCGTCGGCGCCGAAGACCCGGGCGCCGATCGGCATGTCGGTGACATGGAAGCCGGTGCCGAAGATGATCACGTCGGCCTGGTGCTCGCTGCCGTCGGCGGCCACCAGGGTCGAGCCGCGCACCTCGCGCAGCCCCGCGGTCACCTCGCTGTTGGGTGCGGCCAGCGCCGGGTAGTAGGTCTGGCTGAGCAGGATCCGCTTGCAGCCGATCCGGTAGTCGGGGGTGAGCCTGGCCCGCAGCGCGGGGTCGCCGACCTGCTGGGCCAGGTGCCGCAGGGCGAGCTTCTGGACCAGCTTCAGCGTGCCAGGGCGGCGCACGAAGGCGTCCACCTGCAGCTCGCGGACCGCGAACAGCGCCGCCCGGCGCAGCGCGGTGGTGGCCGGCACCGCGCGGTGCAACCGCTTCTCCAGGGCGCTGATCTCCCGGTCCAGCTTCGGCAGCACCCAGCCGGGGGTGCGCTGGAAGAGCGTGAGGCGGGCCGCCTTCGGCTGGATCTCGGGCACGATCTGGACCGCCGAGGCGCCGGTGCCGACCACCGCGACCCGCTTGCCGGCGAGGTCCAGCCCGTGGTCCCACTGCGAGGAGTGGAAGACCTGCCCGGGGAAGGCGTCCAGGCCCGGCAGCTCGGGGATCTGCGGGTCGGAGAGCGGGCCGGTGGCGGAGACCAGCGCGTCGGCGGTCCACTCCCCGCCGGTGGTGGTGATCCGCCAGCGGGTGTGCGCGCTCTCCCAGCGGGCCTCGGTGACCTCGTGATGGAAGCGCAGGTGCGGGCGCAGGCCGAAGGTGTCGGTGACCTGCTCCAGGTAGGCGCGGATGTCGCCCTGGCCGGAGAAGCTGCGCGGCCAGTCGGGGTTGAGTGCGAAGGAGAAGGAGTAGAGGTGCGAGGGCACGTCGCAGGCGCAGCCGGGGTAGCTGTTGTCCCGCCAGGTGCCGCCGACCGAGCCGGCGCGCTCCAGGATCACGAAGTCGGTGATCCCGGCGCGGCGCAGCCGGACGCCGGCGCCGATGCCGCCGAAGCCCGAGCCGATCACGGCGACGGCGACATGCTGGGTGGCGTCGGGCGCCTTGGGCCGGGTGCGTTGCGCGGACTTGCTGGCAGCCATGCGGCGAGTCCTCTCTCGGGGACGCCTAAGCGTATGAGGATCAATCGCGCCAGTGATTACTGGCATGATTGGCAGGGTAGCTGTTGACAGCGTGTCTAGGAAGACGTCCGACCGCGCCGGTTCCGCCGCCCCCGCGCCCTATGCTGACGGCGTGGCGGAGATCGAGAACGAAGCGGCCGGCCCGCGCGAGTACCGGGTGGCGGAGCTGGCCGCAGCCGCCGGCATCACCACCCGCACGCTGCGCTTCTACCGCGAGCGCAAACTGCTGCCGCCGCCGCGCCGGGAGGGCCGGATCGCCTGGTACGGCGAGGCGCACCTGGCCCGGCTACGGGTGATCGCCGAGCTCCTGGAGCGCGGCCACACCCTGGGCGGCATCGCGGAGCTGATCGGCGCGGGCGAGAGCGGGCGGGACGTCGCGGAGCTGATCGGCCTGGCGGCGGCCATCATCTCCCCCTGGTCGGACGAGACCCCGGTCTCGCTCGACTGGGACGAGCTGCGCACGGCCTTCGGCGACCAGCTCACCGAGGCCAACACCGCCGAGTCGCTGGCCCAGGGTTACATCACCGTCTCCGAGGACGGCATCACCCACGTCAGCCGCCGCCTGATGGACGCCACCACCGCGCTGATCGCCGAGGGCATCCCGCTGGCCGCGGTGCTGGACGCCAGCCGCAAGGCGCAGGAGTACGCGGACGCGGTGGCCGAGGTCTTCGTCGGCCTGATCCGCGATCAGCTGCTCGGCGCGCTCGCCGGCGAGGAGCCGCTGCCGCCCGGCGAGGCCGCCCACCTCACCGAGGCGCTGACCCGGATCCGCCCGCTGGCCCGCACCGTCGCGGACGCCCAGTTCGGCCTGGCCCTGGACCGCCGGGTGCACGCCGAGTACGACGAGGTGCTGCGCCGCCGCCGCTGACCTCAGAGGTCCCAGCTGCGGGCCGCCGCCCAGCGCTCCATGGTGTGCCGGTCCACCACCGGCTGACCGCAGCACCACCGCCGCCCCTCGGACGGCCCGGGTCCACTCCCTGGTCGGCGCAGGTCGGATCGGTGCGGGCGTGCGAGAGTGGTCCCGAGTGAAGGGAGCGCACCGGCGTGCTGATGGAGAAGGTGGCCGAGATCCTCACCGAGGCCGCGGCCCAGGCCGTCGAGCCGCGCTTCCGGGCGCTGGCGGCCGGCGAGGTGATGGAGAAGGCCCCCGGCGACGTGGTGACCATCGCCGACCGGGAGGCCGAGGCGATCATCACCCGTCGGCTGCAGGAGCTGCTGCCGCTGCCGGTGGTCGGCGAGGAGGCGGTGGCCGCCGACCCCGCGCTCGCCCTGGCGCTGCACAACGAGCCCGCCTGCTGGCTGGTCGACCCGGTCGACGGCACCGCCAACTTCGTCGCCGGGCGGCCGGACTTCGCTGTGATGGCCTCGCTGGTGCGCGACGGCCAGGCGGTGGCTGCCTGGATCTGGCAGCCGATGACCCGCACCGCCTACGCCGCCGAGCTGGGCGCCGGCGCCTGGCGCGACGGGCACCGGCTGACCCGGGCCCCGGCACCCGCCGACCCCGCCCGCTGGCGCGGCTCGGTCAAGCCCTACCTGCGCCGCCCGGAGCACTTCCCCGGCCTCGCCCCCGACTCCAGCGCCTTCGGCGAGCTGACCCCGGGGCGGCGCGCGGCGGGCATGGAGTACCCGCTGCTCGCCGACGGCGCGTTGGACTTCCTGCTGTACTGGCGCACCCTCCCCTGGGACCACGCCCCCGGCTCGCTGCTGGTGCGCGAGGCCGGCGGCGTCTCGGCCCGGCTGGACGGCACCCCCTACCGCGCCGACCCGCCGGGCGGCGCGGACGGACTGCTGGTCGCCTGCGACCCGCAGACCTGGGAGCGCACCCGGGCGCTCCTGCTCGGCCTGGAGAACTGAGCCCGGGGAGCCGGGCCCGGCCCTCGCCGCTCCACCCGCAGACCACGCGGGCCTCCGGGCCGGCCCTACTCCCCCGCCCGGTCCAGCTCGCGGCCGGTCAGGACGACCAGGTCGAGCAGCCGCTCCAGGTCCGCCTCGGTGGCCTGCGGGTTGAGCAGGGTGAGCTTGAGCCGCACCTGTCCGGCCACCGCCCTCCCACCCGCGCACGGCAGTTCGGTCCGCCCCAGGACCGCCCGCCCGGTGGCCAGCAGGCGCCGGCGCAGCGCGGCGTTGAAGGCGTCCACGGCCGCCGGGTCGGCCCGCCGGGCCGGGTCGCCGGGCAGCTGGCGGAAGAGCACGGTGGTCAGCAGCGGGTCGCCGTGCAGCTCCAGCTCCACCCTGGCCCGGATCCCGCCGGCCGCCGCCAGGGCCAGCTCGCGGCAGCGGTCGACCAGGGCGCCCAGGCCCGCGTGGCCGAGCGTGCGCAGGGTGACCGCGAGCGAGAACGCGTCGGCCCGGCGGGTGGTGCGCAGCGAGCGGCCGAGCAGGCTCGGGTAGCCCGCCTCCTCGTCGTCCGCCGGGTTGAGGTAGGCCGCGCGGCGGGCCAGCGAGTCGTAGCTCTCGGCCCGCCGGACCAGGAACACCCCGGCGGCCACCGGCTGCCAGCCCAGCTTGTGCCAGTCCAGCGAGACCGAGTCGGCGAGTTCCAGGCCCGCCAGCAGCGGGGCCAGCCGCGCGGAGAGCAGCGCGCCGCCGCCGTACGCGGCGTCCACGTGCAGCCAGGCACCGTGGTCGGCGGCCAGCTCGGCGCAGGCGGTCAGCGGGTCGATCGCGCCGGTGTCGGTGGTGCCGGCGGTGGCGACCACGGCGAGCGGGGTCTGCCCCGCGCGCCGGGCCTCGGTCAGCGCCCGGGCCAGCGCCCCCGGGTCCATCCGCTGGTCGCGGTCGACCTCGATGGGGACCACCGCCCGCTCGCCGAGGCCGAGCACCGCCGCCGCGCGCTGGATGGAGAAGTGGGCGGCCCGGGAGGCGAAGACCCGCGGGCGGCGGGCGGGGTCGACCCCGGTCAGCTCCGGCTGTCCGGGCAGCAGCCGGTCGCGGGCCAGCAGCAGACCGAGCAGATTGGACTCGGTGCCGCCGGAGGTGAGCACCCCGGCGGCCCGGTCCGGCCGGTAGCCGACCAGCGCCGCCAGTTCGGCCAGCAGCTCGGTCTCCAGCACGGTGGCGGCCGGCGCCTGGTCCCAGGAGTCCAGCGAGGGGTTGAGCGCGCTGACCGCGAGGTCGGCGGCGACCGCGACGGCCAGCGGCGGGCAGTGCAGATGGGCGGCGCAGGCGGGGTCGGCCGGGTCGGCGGCGCCGTGGGCGAGCAGCTCGGTGAGCGCGCCCAGCGCGCCGGCCCCGCTCGGTGCCCGGGCGGCGCGGGCCACCCGCTCGGCCAGCTCACGCGGATCGCCGCCGGTCACCGGGCCGCCGCGCCGGGCGGCGCCGGCGGCCAGCGCCGCGAGCACCTGCTCCAGCAGCGGGCGCAGCGCCGTCGGCCCGTGCTCGCCGCCGGCCAGCGCCGCCGGGTCGACGGCCACCGCGCGGTGCCGGTGCTCCGTCAGACCGGTCACGACCCGTCCCCGGCCGCCGCCGCGATCGCCTCGGCGAGGCGCTCCAGCACGGCCCCCGCCTGTTCGTCGGTGATGGTCAGCGGCGGCAGCAGGCGCAGCACCGCGTCGTGCCGCCCGCCGAGCTCGACGATCAGTCCGCGGGCCAGGCAGGCCTCCCGGACCCGCACGGCCAGCGCCGGGTCCGGCGGGCAGGAGCCGACGGCGTCCGGCCCGCCCGCCGGGTCGACGAGTTCGACGCCGAGCATCAGCCCGCGTCCGCGGACGTCGCCGATCACCGGCAGCCGCTCCTTGAGCGCCGTCAGCTCGGTCATCAGCCGCCGCCCGACCTGCTCGGCCCGCGCGGCCAGGCCGTTCGCCGCCACGTGGCGCAGGGTGGCGGCGCCGGCCGCCATGGCGAGGGTGTTGCCGCGGAAGGTGCCGGTGTGCGCGCCGGGGCGCCAGCCGTCGTACTCCGCGCGGTAGGCGACCACCGCGAGCGGCAGGCTGCCGCCGATCGCCTTGGAGAGCACCATCGCGTCGGGGACGATGCCGCTGTGCTCGACCGCCCACATCGCGCCGGTCCGCCCGACGCCGGTCTGCACCTCGTCGACGATCAGCGGGATGCCGCGCTCGGCGGTGATCCGGCGCATCTCGCGCAGCCAGCCGTCCGGCGCGGGCACCGCGCCGCCCTCGCCCTGCACCGCCTCCACGATCATCGCGGCGGGCGGCACCACCCCGCCCGCCGGGTCGTCGAGCAGCCGCTCGGCGTAGACCGCGGCCAGCCGCTCGCCCGCCTCGCCGCCGACCCCGAACGGGCAGCGGTAGGAGTACGGGTAGGGCAGCCGGGTGACCTCGCCGCCGCTGGGCAGCGGCTCCTTGACGGCGACGTTGCCGGTCACCGCGAGCGCGCCCGCCGTCATGCCGTGGTAGGCACCGGTGAAGGCGAGCGCGCCGCGCCGCCCGGTGGCGGTCTGCATCAGCTTGAGCGCGGCCTCCACCGCGTCGGTGCCGGCCGGGCTGCAGAAGTGCACCCGGGCGTCGTTCGCGAACGGCGCCGGCAGGCTCTCCAGCAGCGCGGTGGTGAAGTCGTCCTTCTCGGCGGTGGCCAGGTCGAGCAGGTGCAGCGGGGCGCCGCTGTCCAGCGTGCGGCGGATCGCGGCCAGCACCACGGGGTGGTTGTGGCCGAGCGCGAGGGTGCCGGCGCCGGAGAGGCAGTCGAGGTAGCGACGGCCGTCGGCGCCCTCCACCGTCATGCCGCTGGCGCGCACGGGGACGATCGGGAAGGAGCGCGCGTAGGTGCGGGCGGCGGACTCGCGGACCCGCTGACGGCGCAGGATCGCGTCGCCGACGGGGTGGGGGGACTCGGCTGTCAGGGTCACCGTGGACTCCAGGATGCGGGACGGTAAACTTAGGTTAGCCTAACCTAAGTTTACGTACCGTCAGCCACCGTCCCCGGCACCCTGGGCCACCCCGTTGTCAACGACGCCCGCGCCCGCGGGTCACGGGTCCGCCCCCCGCTTCAGTCGAGCAGGTCGAGCAGCGGGGCCAGCCCGGCCGGCCGGCGTTCCACCGGCAGGTGGTCGACCAGCAGCAGCGAGCAGCCGAGCGCCGCGGCGCCGCCGTCCTGCGTCCGGTGGTCGCCCACCATCAGCACGTCGGCCGGCGCCAGGCCGAGCCGGTCGCAGGCGGCCTTGAAGATCACCGGATCCGGCTTCTTCGCCCCCACCTCGCAGGAGAGCAGGTAGGCGTCGACCAGCTCGTCCAGCCCGTGGCCGCGGAAGACCGGGCGCAGGTCCCAGCCGATGTTGCTCACCACCGCGATCGGCAGGCCGCGCCGGCGCAGCTCGCGCAGCACCGGCTCGGCGTCGGGGTAGGGCTGCCAGGCCTCCGGCGTCATGTGGCGGTCGTACAGCGCGTCGGCCAGCTCCCGCCCCGGCTCCCAGGCCGCCCTGGCCAGCCCGGTGTACGCCGCCCGGTGCTGCTCCGCGCTCAGGTCCCTGGCCTCCCACGCCGCCGCCAGCCCGGCCGGCAGGGTCCGGGGCTCGGCGCCGCCGGGCAGCGCACCGTACTCGGTCAGCCGGGCCGCGCCCGCTGCCAGCTCCTCGGCCGTCAGCTCCAGGCCCGCCGAAGCCGCCACCGCCGCCAGCCACCGCTCGGTCGGCTCGACCCGGAAGAGGGTGCCGGAGAAATCGAACATGATTCCCTTGATCATGCGGCCGATCCTGACCCAGCATCAGCCGCACTGGCAAGGGTGTCAGCTCCGGTCGCGGGGGCCGCAGTTCACCCCGGCGGGCGGCCCCGGCCGGACGGCAGCAGCAGCGCCACCGCCGCCGTGCCGGCCAGCAGCAGCGCGGCGCCGATCAGCAGCACGATGTGCAGCCCCGCCATGAAGCCCCCGGGTGCGGCGATCAGCGCGCCGCAGACCGCCACCCCCACCGCCCCGCCCAACTGCCGGGCGGAGTTGAGGATCCCCGAGGCCAGCCCGGCCCGCCCGGTGTCCACCGCGGCCAGCATCGCGCAGGTCAGCGGCGGCACCGCCAGCCCCGCCCCGATCCCGAGCGGCACCAGCAGGAGCAGCAGCGGCCCGGTGCCGGTGTGCGGTCCGACGGACAGCAGCGCGAGCAGCGCGCCCGCCTGGACCAGCTGCCCCAGGATCAGCGGCACCTTGGGCCCGCGCCGGCAGGTCAGCGCACCGGCGGCCAGGTTGACCACCGTGGTCAGCGCGGTCATCGGGATGAACAGCAGGCCCGCGGTCAGCGCCGAGGCGCCGCGCTCCTGCTGGAAGAAGAGGGTCAGCACGAAGACCAGGCCGTAGGAGGCGAAGTTGAGCACGAAGCCGGTGGCGGTGCAGAGCGCCACCACCGGGTCGCGGAAGAACGCGAGCGGGACGGCGGGGTGCGGCTGGCTCCGTTCGACCAGTACGAAGGCCGTCCCGAGCGCGGCGGCGAGCAGCAGTGCCAGCACGGTGCGCGGGGAGCCGTAGCCGTGTGCGCCGCCGTCGATCACCGCGAAGACCAGCACCGCCACCGCCAGCCCGATGGCCGCCTGCCCGCCCAGGTCCAGCGGCGCCCGGCCGTCGGGTCTGCGCCCGCCTGGCGGGGAAACCGCCCCCTCGCCGGCCGCCCGGGCGGCCCGGCCGAGGACGAGCAGCGCCAGCACCCCCAGCGGCAGGCCGGCGCAGCTGCCGAGGAAGACCCAGCGCCAGCCGAGCCCGCTGGTCAGCGCGCCGCCCAGGACCGGGCCCACCGCGATCGCCACCCCGCCGCCGGCCATCCACCGGGTGATCGCCCGGGCCCGCTCGACCGGATCGGGATAGGCCCGGCTGACCAGGGCCAGCGAGGCCGGCAGCATGATCGCCGCGCCGGCCCCCTGCGCCGCCCGGGCGGCGATCAGCACGCCGAGGCTGGGGGCCAGGCCGCACAGCGCCGAGGTGACGCCGAACAGCACCAGGCCGGTGCCGAAGGCCCGCACGGCGCCGATCCGGTCGGCCAGCGTGCCGGCCCACAGCAGCAGGGCCGCGAAGACCAGGGTGTAGGCGTCGGAGACCCACTGCGGCCCGGTCACCTCGTCGTGCCAGTGCCGGCCGATGGCGGGCAGGGCGACATTGACCAGGGTGGTGTCGGAGATGGTGAGGAAGAAACCCAGGCCGAGGACGGCGGCGGCGACCGTGGCGGCACCGGGCCCGGCGGTCCGGGTGACACCGACGCCGGGGCGGTGGGTGCGGTGGGTGGAGCGCCGCCCGGGGAAGAGCGCGGGGAGCACGGTGCCACCGCTCCCGGTCAGCCGCCTCCCGCGGGCGCGAGCGCCGCCAGCGCCTCGGTCACCGTGGCGAGCGAGGCCGCCGGATCCGCCTGGTCGCCCACGATCCGCGGGTCGAAGTTGAAGTCCAGGAACACCTCGGTGGCCCCGAGGTCGTGCAACAGGGCCAGGTCGCTGCGGAGTTGGTCGGCGTCGCCGTGCAGCAGCCCGCGCCCGGGACCTTCGCTCGGGCCGTAGAAAACCTTGCCCCGGATCACGATCCGCACCGCCGCCGGGTCCTTGCCCGCCCGCTCGGCGGCGGCCCGCACCTCGCGCGAGGCCCGGGCCACCAGCTCGGTGCTCACCGAGCCCGGGCTCAGCCAGCCCTGGGCGAGGCGGCCGGCCCGGTCGAAGGCCTTGTCCACCGCGCCGCCGAGCAGCAGCGGGAAGGCCGGCTGGACCGGGCGCGGACGCACCAGGGTACGCGGCAGTTCGGTGAACTCGCCCTTGAATTCGGCGACTTCGTTCTCCCACATCAATCGGAGCACCTTCAGGTACTCCAGCGTCCGGCCCAGCCGGCGCTCCGGCGGCACCCCGGCCGCCAGGTACTCGGCCTCCGACCAGCCCTGGGCGATGCCCGCGTCCAGCCGGCCGCCGGAGGCGTTGTCGAGCTGGATCAGCTGCTTGGCCAGCACCGCGGGCGCGAAGAACGGCGCGTTGACCACCGACAGGCCCAGCCGGATCCGCTCGGTGGCGCCCGCCAGATAGGCCAGGCTGATCAGCGGCTCGGCCGAGCCGTTGTAGAACGCGCCGCCCCCGCCGCCGCCTTCGGCGACCGGCACCAGCAGCCGGCTGAACGCCCACAGCGAGTGGTAGCCGAGCCGCTCCGCCTGCCGGGCCACCCGCAGCTGCCCCGCGGCGGTGGCCCAGGCGCCGGACTGGGGTACTCCTACGCCGAGCAGCAGGTCGCCGGTCATTCGCCACTCCTTGCTCACGACTGCCTGTGATGGTCCGAGGTAAAACTAGTCCTGACAGTCCGTCAAGCACCGGTCCCTGAGCCCGAACAGCCACACCTGGGGACGTCCCGCCGGAGAGAACGTCAGTTTGTGACTATGCGCACACGTTGTTGTTGACAGGCAATCAGCTGCGGTGTGTATTGGGCCTCCAAGGGACTGACCGCCGACCACTTCGGAGTGACCACGTGAGCACCCGCGATGACGTGATCGAGACCACCGTTCGGATGTGCTGGTACACCGACCTGCGGGCCTGGGACAGACTGGGCGAGGTGATGGCCGAGAAGGTGGCGCTGGACTACTCCAGCTTCGGCGCCGGTGCCCCGGCCGAGGTCTCCCGGGCCGACCTGATCGCCTCCTGGCGCTCCCTGCTGGGCGGCATGAAGGCCACCCAGCACATCCTCACCAACCACCTGGTCACCGTCGAGGGCGACCAGGCCATCTGCACCGCGCACTTCCACGCCACCCATGTGGTCGACCTCGCGCTCGGCGACAACACCTACACCCTGGGCGGGCGTTACCGGTTCGGGCTGCGGCTGGTGGAGGACGCCTGGCAGATCGAGTCCATCGTGATGACCGCGCTCTGGGCCAGCGGCAACCGGGAGATCTTCGCGATCGCCCAGGCGGCGCAGGCGGAGCAGGACGAGCACCACTGAGCCACGGGGCGCCGCTGGGTCACAGGGCGCCGCTGGGCCGCCGCCGCTGAGCCACCGTCAGGCGGCGCCGCCCGGGATCACCAGCCCGCTCTCGTAGGCGAGCACCACCGCCTGGGCCCGGCTGGACAGGTTCAGCTTGGCCATGGTCCGGTTGAGATGGGTCTTGACCGTGGCCACGCTGACCACCAGCCGCCCGGCGATCTCCGGGTTGGACAGCCCCTGGCCGACCAGTCGCAGCACGTCCAGCTCCCGGTTGGTCAGCGGGTCCAGGCCGGGCGGCGCCATGGCCGCCCGCCCGCCCGCCCGGTGCGCGTAGGCCTCGATCAGCCGGCAGACCACGCTGGGCGCGAAGAGCATGTCACCGGCCGCCACCGTCGAGACCGCCGTCAGCAGGCGCTCCGGCGGGGTGTCCTTGAGCAGGAAGCCGGCAGCGCCGGCCCGCAGTGCGGAGTAGACGTACTCGTCCAGGTCGAAGGTGGTCAGGATGATGATCCGCGGCTTCGGCTCCGCCGCCCGGCCGAGGATCGTCCCGGTCGCGGTGATGCCGTCCATGCCCGGCATCCGGACGTCCATCAGCACGACGTCGGGCCGCTCGGAGGCGGCCAGCGCCACCGCCTGCGCGCCGTCGGCGGCCTCCCCCACCACCTGCATCCCCGGCGCCGCGCGCAGCAGCGCCGCGAGCCCGGCTCTGATCAGCATCTGGTCGTCCACCACCAGCACGCGCGTCACGCCCGTGGCCCCCCATTCCGACCGCTCCCCATGGCGGGCTCCACCTTAGGGGTTCCGGGCGCGCTGGGTCAGCGGCTCAGTCGTAGTCGCCGCCGCTGACCGCCCAGGCCAGGCCGGTGGCCGGGTCCTCCAGGGCGAGGTGCAGGTGCCACACCTCGTCGGCGGGCTCGCACCAGGTGAAGCAGCGCAGCCTGGCCACCAGGGCGAGCAGTTCGGCGAGCGTGCAGTGCCCGGCCGGATCGGCCATCGCGGCCAGCGCCTGCCACACGGCGAGGCGGCCCCTCGCCGCGCCGCCGGAGCGGCCGTAGGCTCCGGCGCCCGAGCCGGCCCGCACCAGCGCGGGATAGGCGGCGGCGAACGGGAGGTAGCCGGCGGTCGCCTCGGCGCGCAGCGCGGCCGGCGCGAGCAGGGCGGCCGCCTGCGGGGCGGTGCCGCGCAGGCAGCGGGCGTCCAGCCAGCCGCACAGGCCGCGCAGGGCGGCGGTGGCGGGCTGCTCGGGGCCGGGCAGCGGCGGCCCGGGCTCGGGCAGCCGGGTCGGGCCCAGCCCCTCGCGGCTGTCGGGCAGCGGGAAGTGCGGGGTGGCCGCGCCGTCGACGCGGTAGGCGGTCACCCGGTCCGCCGCCTCCCAGCCGGCCTGCTCCCAGGGCTGCAGGACCAGCGGCACGGCGAGCGCCCCGCCCGGATCGGCCCGGCCGCCCGGGGCCCCGAGCGGCCGCGGCACGGCGGGGCGCCCGCCCGTCAGGTCCTCGCCGAGCAGCACCCGGGTGTGCGCCATCAGGGTGCGCACCGGTTCCGGCAGCGGCAGTGCGGCCAGCACCGCCCAGGGCTGCCGGGCGGCCAGCACCTCCCAGAGCGGTCCCACCCAGCCGTCCGACTCCCCCGCCGCACCGAGGCCGGCCGCCGGGTCGAAGAGGGCGGCGGCCACCGGAGCCGGTGCGCCGAGGGCCAGTTCGTGGCCCAGCACGGCGCTGCGCTCGACCGCCGCCCGCGCGCCCCCGCGCACGGCAGCGGCCACCCGGGTGCGCCGGTAGCTGTCGAGCAACTCGGTCCAGCGGCGGTCGGCCCCCGGCGCGCGGCCCTTCGACTCCTCGTGCGTGATCATATTTGTCAGCGTACGGTCCACTCCGGGCCGACCCCTGACTCCTCGTCGGGCCGGTGCGTCGCCCCCCACCACGCGCCGCTGCTACTCGTACTCGGTGCCGCCCTTGCGGGTCAGGTACGCCCCGCTGACCACCTTGGCGATCGCCCGGCCGCCGAGCAGCGGGCTGTGCCGCTCCTGCTGCGGCCGCACCACCACA
This sequence comes from Kitasatospora sp. NBC_01250, assembly GCF_036226465.1. Taxonomy (NCBI): domain Bacteria; kingdom Bacillati; phylum Actinomycetota; class Actinomycetes; order Kitasatosporales; family Streptomycetaceae; genus Kitasatospora; species Kitasatospora sp. NBC_01250. Next base: position 2,227,526 of record NZ_CP108476.1, read on the forward strand.
CCCTCGCGCAGGTGCAGCGCCCGGCCCGAGACGGTCTCGCGGCCCTCCGCGTGGGCCAGCACCACGGCCGGGTCGAACGGTCCGCGCCACACCTCCGGCACCAGCGGCAGCTCGCCGGTCAGCAGCTCGGCGGCCGGCAGCCAGCGCAGCTGACCGTCGATCAGGGCCGAGACGTCGAAGACCGCGTAGCCGGGCAGCTCAGTGCGCCCGGAGGCGCCGTAGGTCAGGTCCTGCACCCCGGCGCCGAAGACCTCGCCGAAGACGCCGACGCTCTCGGCGCCCAGCCGCTCGGCCAGCCGCGCGGCGACCTCCGGCACCCCGTGTGCCCGCACCGCGCGCCAGTACAGGTTGCGCCCGTCCTCCCGCAGCGCCAGGTGCTGGGCGCCGATGCCCTTGGAGGAGACCTGCACCCGGCCGGTGGCGGCGTGGTAGGTGAGCAGGCAGCAACTGCCGTGCAGCTTCTCGGTCAGCACCACCGGCTCGCCCGCCTCGAAGACGTCCGGGAAGCGCTGCAGGTTCTCGATGTCGACCCAGGGCAGCAGGTCGGGAGCCGCCTCGACCTCGCCGTTCATCGCGGTCGGGATCGGGGGCTGCCACTTGGTGATGCCCAACTGCCCGGCGAAGTCGCGCCCCTCGGCGGCGGCCGCGGCCAGGTCGGTGGCGGCCAGCGCGCGCGGGCGGCAGACGATGCCCTGGGAGAGCTCTCCGCGCAGCCGCACCGCGCGCACCCGGTCCGCCGCCGAGCCGGCCAGCTTGCCGGTCAGTCCCAGCTCCTCGATCAACGCGGCGGGCAGCACCGCCTGCTCGGGTATGTAGAGGGCGAACTCGCCGGTGCGGTAGGCGCCCTTGGCGACGACCGCGCGGTAGAGGCCGACCTGGGCCAGCTCCAGCGCGTCGGCGTTCGGGTGTTCGTGGATGGTCAGCCGCTCGACGGTGACCCGCAGTGTGGACATTGGGCAACTGTGCTGGTCGCCGGGGTTCCGCTGCCACCGGTTTTCGGGTTCGCACAGCCGGACGGGGGAACCCGGGGCCAGCACGCTGTGCAAAGGCACAAGGGATTTCAGGCTTGCACCTGCGGCACTATGATCGCCACAACGACCGCAGATACGAGCACCGCAGACCCACCGCCAGCCCGGCTGGGCCCCCGGCAACCCCCGGGCAGGCCTCCGGCGGAACGCGGCGGAGCCTGCCGCACGTGGCCACCGGTCCAGGGTCGCCCCCTTCCGTCGCGCAGTGCGGTGGACCGGCCCGCACCTGACCGCACCGCCGGGCCCGCGTGGACCGGCAGGAGGGGATTCCCGATGCAGTTCTCAAGCCGGACCCGCACCGCCGCCGTCGCCCTGGCCGCGCTCGCGCTGGCCGGGGGCCTGACCGCCTGCGGCAGCAGCGCGAAGTCGAGCGCGAGCGGCGGCTCGACGGGCTCCTCCGTTCCCGCCGTGAGCGGCACCGTCACCGTCTTCGCCGCGGCCTCGCTGCAGGACACCTTCACCGACCTCGGCAAGAAGTTCGAGGCCGCCCACCCCGGCACCACGGTGAAGTTCAACTTCGGCGGCAGCTCCGCGCTGGCCCAGAGCATCGTCTCCGGCGCCCCGGCCGACGTCTTCGCCGCCGCCTCGCCGGCCACCATGAAGACCGTCACCGACGCCAAGGACAACGCGGGCGACCCCAAGGTCTTCGTCCGCAACACCCTGGAGATCGCGGTCCCCCAGGGCAACCCGAAGCACATCGCCTCGCTCAAGGACCTCGCGGCCCCCGGCGTCAAGGTGGCGCTCTGCGCGCAGCAGGTACCGTGCGGCGCGGCGGCGATCACCGCGCTCAAGGCCGGCAGCGTCGACCTGAAGCCGGTCTCGCTGGAGCAGGACGTGAAGAGCGCGCTGACCAAGGTCGAGCTGGGCGAGGTGGACGCCTCGATCGTCTACCAGACCGACGTGAAGGCCGCCGGCGGCAAGGTGGCCGGGGTCAACTTCCCCGAGGCCGCCCAGGCGATCAACGACTACCCGATGGCCGACCTGGCCAAGGCGCCCAACGCGGCCGGGGCCAAGGCCTTCGTCCAGTACGTGGAGTCGCCCGAGGGCATCGCGGTGCTGACCGCCGCCGGCTTCCAGACCCCGGCCGGCGCCTCCTCCCCGGCGCCGTCCGCCTCGTGACGGCCCACCGGTGACGGGCGTGCGCCGCCGCGGTTCGGCCCGCATCCCGTTCGCCCTGCTGCTGCCGGCCCTGCTCGGGCTGCTCTTCCTGGTGCTGCCGCTGCTCGGGCTGGTGATCCGCGCGCCCTGGCGGGCGCTGCCCGGGCAGCTGGCCAGCGCCGAGGTCTGGCAGGCGCTGCGGCTCTCGCTGATCTGCGCCACCGCCGCCACGGCGGTGTCGCTGGTCCTCGGGGTGCCGCTGGCCTGGCTGCTGGCGCGCACCGAGTTCCCCGGGCGGCGGCTGATCCGGGCGCTGGTGACGCTGCCGCTGGTGCTGCCGCCGGTGGTCGGCGGCGTGGCGCTGCTGCTGGTGCTGGGGCGCAACGGGATCGTCGGGCGCTGGCTGGACTCCGCCTTCGGCATCACGCTGCCCTTCACCACGCCCGGTGTGGTGGTCGCCGAGGCCTTCGTGGCGATGCCGTTCCTGGTGATCAGCGTGGAGGGTGCGCTGCGCGCCGCCGACCCGCGCTACGAGGAGGCCGCCGCCACCCTGGGCGCCTCCCGGCTGACCGCGTTCCGCCGGGTCACGCTGCCGCTGATCGCGCCCGGGGTGGGCGCGGGCGCGGTACTGGCCTGGGCGCGGGCGCTGGGCGAGTTCGGCGCCACCATCACCTTCGCCGGGAACTTCCCCGGCACCACCCAGACCATGCCGCTGGCGGTCTACCTGGCGATGGAGAACGATCCCGAAGCGGCGATCGCGCTCAGTCTGGTGCTGCTCGCGGTCTCGATCGCGGTCCTGGCGGGGCTGCGCGGACGCTGGATGAGCACACCATGACCGGACCGCAACCCGGCAGCGGGCCAGGACTCGACGCCCACCTGCGGGTCGAGCGCCCCGGCTTCACCCTCGACCTCGCGCTGCGGGCCGCCCCCGGCGAGGTGATCGCGCTGCTCGGCCCGAACGGCGCCGGCAAGTCGACCGCACTGCGCGCGCTGGCCGGTCTGCTGCCGCTGGGCGACGGGCACCTGCGCCTGGACGGCGAGCTGCTGGAGGACCCGGCGGCCGGGCGGCACACGCCCGCCGAGCGCCGCCCGGTCGGCGTGGTCTTCCAGGACTACCTGCTCTTCCCGCACCTGAGCGCGCTCGACAACGTCGGCTTCGGCCCGCGCTGCCAGGGCCGCTCGAAGCGGGAGTCGCGGGCCCTGGCCCGCGAGTGGCTGGAGCGGATGGGCCTGGCGGAGCACGCCGAGGCCCGCCCGGGCCGGCTCTCCGGCGGGCAGGCGCAGCGGGTCGCGCTCGCCCGGGCGCTGGCGGTGCGGCCCCGGCTGCTGCTGCTCGACGAGCCGCTGGCCGCGCTGGACGCCCGCACCCGGCTCGACGTGCGGGCCCAACTGCGCCGGCACCTGGCCGAGTTCGAGGCGGTGGCGGTGCTGGTCACCCACGATCCGCTGGACGCGATGGTGCTGGCCGACCGGCTGGTGGTGATCGAGGACGGCGGCGAGGTGCAGTCCGGCAGCCCGGCCGAGGTGGCGCGCCGCCCGCGCACCGACTACATCGCCCGGCTGGTGGGCCTGAACCTCTACCAGGGCACCGGCGAGGGCCACGCGGTGCGGCTGCCGGACGGCGTGGTGGTGGCGGCGGCCGAGGAGGTGTCCGGGCCGGCCTTCGTGGCCTTCGCCCCGGGCGCCGTGACCCTCTACCGGGAGCGGCCCACCAGCAGCGCCCGCAACGTCTGGGAGCTGACGGTGGCCGGGCTCGACCTGCACGGCGACCAGGTGCGCGCCGAGCTGACCGGGACGCTGCCACTGGCCGCCGACCTCACCCCGGCGGCCGCCGCCGAGCTGGACCTCGGCCAGGGCACGCGGGTCTGGGTCTCGGTGAAGGCGGCGCAGACCCACGCCTACCCGGCCTGACCGGGCTCCGGAGGGCTCGGCAGCGGATCGACCTCGTCGCCGAGCACCCCACCCGAACCTGCACGACCCACGAACTGCTCGACTACACCGGAAGCCCCAGCCCGGATAACGGCGGCGAGATCCCGGCAGACATCTTCAGCCTTCGCCACCCGGCTGCTTTGCGGCGTAGGAGCGGAGCAGGACGAGGGCCTGCCGCAGTGCGCGGGCGAGGTGCTGATGGGATCCGGTCGCCTTGTCGATGACCGCGCCGCCCTGGAGTACGGCGAGCATCATGGAGGCGAGTTCGGTGACGGGGGTTCCTTCGCGCAGCAGGCCGCTCGCCTGCATGGCAGTGAGCTGCTCCCGTAGCTCGGCAGCCCACTGTTCGTACATCCGGCCGACCAGGTCCCGGGTGATCCGGTCGGTGTCCAGCGCCCGGCCCGCCAGGGCTGCGACCTCGCAGGCGTCGTCGCGCCCCTGCTGCTCGTGCAGCCGCAGGATCTGCTCGATCCACGACTCCCAGTCCTGCCAGGTGGCCAGCGGCACCGCAGGTGCCTCGGCCTGGGTCAGTCGGGCGAGGTGGCACTGGGCGGCCGCGCGGCGCAGTTCCTCCTTCCCGTCGGGGAAGTAGTGGAACACCTGCCCCTTGCTGGTGCGGGTCAGTCGCATGACCTCGTCGAGGTTGATGTCGTTCGCGGTGATCAGCAGGTCCGCTGCGGCCTCGACGATGCGGGCCTTGGTCGCTTCTCCCTTGGGTGTGGGCATGAAGCAAGCCTAGCTTTCTGGACTTGATAGTCCAAATTTTGCGTGCCAGCCTCATGGACGTGAAAGTCCAAAACCTCGTAGCCCGCATACGCGGCGCCGGAGCACTCCTCGTACTCGCCGCCGTGCAGTACGCGGCGCTGGAGTACGTCGCCGCCGCGGCCTGGCACAACCCTTCCTACAACTACGCCGTCGACTTCATCAGCGACCTGGGCAACCCGGTCCCCGGAGACGTGTTCCAGGGCCGACTGGTCGACTCGCCGCTGCACCTGGTGATGGACACCGCGTTCATCGCCCAGGGAGCACTGTTCATCGCAGCCGGTGTGCTGCTGCTCGCCGCCGTGAACGCGGGACGGTTCAGACGGGCGCTGCTCGGGCTGGCGATCGCCCACGGCGTGGGCGTGATCCTCGTCGGCTTCTGCCACGAATCCTCCGCCGCCCTGCACAACGGCGTGATCGTGGTCCACAGCATCGGCGCGGCCGCCACCATCATCGCCGGCAACGTGCTCCCGATCCTGGTCGGCACAGGCGGCGCAGCCTTGGGCGCCCCCCGGTGGCTGCGCGCGGCCGGCACCGCGCTCGGGGTCCTCGGCCTGGCCGCATTCGTGCTCCTTCAGGCCGACCGGCCGCTCTACGACTCCTACGGAGGAGTGCCCGAACGCATCGCGGTGTACACGATTCTGGCATTCGAGCTGCTGCTCGGGGGGATCCTGCTGATCCGTCCGCCGCGTCAGCGCACCCTTCCTTCTGTGCCCAACTCCCCTGAAAGGCTCGCATCATGACGGCTGTTCCGCACTCCGTGGCGCGTCTGGCCGGCCGTCGCGCCCTGGTCACCGGCTCGACCTCCGGCATCGGCCGGTCGATCGCCACGGCCTTGGCCCGTGAGGGCGCCACCGTGGTGGTCTGCGGCCGTAACAAGGACGCCGGCGACAAGGTGGTGACCGAGATCCGCTCGGTCGGCGGCGCGGCGCACTTCGTGCGCGCCGACCTGGCCGACGGAGCCCGGGCGGCCACGCGTCTGGCCCAGGCCGCGGCCGAGGCGGCGGGCGGACCGATCGACGTGCTGGTCAACAACGCGGCGCTGCTCATCCCCGCGCAGTCGCTCACCGAGGTCGACGAGCAACTGGCGGACCTGGCCCTGGCGGTGAACATCAAGGCGCCGGCCCTGCTGACCGCGGCCCTGGTCCCGGCCATGATCGAGGCCGGCGGCGGTGCGGTCGTCAACGTCGGGTCGATCAACGGCGCGATCGGCATGTCCGTCGCGGCACTGTACGGAGCGACCAAAGCCGCGCTCCACTCGCTGACCGCGTCGTGGGCAGCGGAACTGGCCTCCAAGGGCATCCGGGTCAACGCGGTGGCGCCCGGACCGACGATGACCGAGGAGAACGCCGCCTTCCACGACGCGCTGCGCGGCTACACGGCCACCACCCCGCACGGCCGCCCGGGCACCTCCGACGAGGTCGCCGACGCGGTCGTGTTCCTGACCAGCAGCCGGGCCACGCACATCCACGGCGTGACCCTTCCGGTCGACGGGGGATACCTGGCCGCCCGATAGGGCCACGGACGGGCCGGTCGGCGCGCCCTGCGCATGGCCGATCGAGCCGTCGATCCCCCGGAGCGAGCCGGTGCCGTGGTGCATTCCGAGCCTCTGAGCAGGCTTCGACGATCCATGGCGCGGCGCCTGCGGTCGACGGCGGGCCTCCGCGGCCCGCGGGGGCGAGGAATGTCCGAAAACACAGCGCGGTGCCGCGAGTTCGACTCGCGGCACCGTGGGCGCCGGCCCCGGACGGAGCCGACGTCGCAATCGCACGACCCAACCCCCACCGAAGCGGGAGAGAAACTGCGATGAAACGCAACGCACGGATCGCCGGCCTGGTCGCGGCGGCACTCGCGGCCTCCGGGCTGTCGACGGTCGCGCTCACCTCCAACGCCCAGGCCAGGGCGTCCCAGGCCAACGCGGTACAGGCCCAGGCCCTCTCGGCCCAGACCCGGGCCCTCGCGGACTGGCACGGCGCCAAGCCCACCATCGTGCTGGTGCACGGCGCGTGGGCGGACGCCGCCGGCTGGACCCCGGTCGTCGAACGGCTGGAGGCGGCCGGTTTCCCCGTCAAGGCGCCGCCGAACCCGCTGCGCGGCCTGGACTCCGACGCGCAGTACATCCACAGCGTCCTGGAACAGATCCAGGGCCCGGTCATCCTGGTGGGCCACTCCTACGGCGGCGCCGTGATCACCAACGCCGTCCAGGGCGACCCCGAGGTCAAGGCACTGGTCTACATCGCCGCCTTCGCACCGGCCCAGGGCGACTCGCTGGCCGGCCTCAACGGCTCGCAGCTGGGCAGGACCATCCCCGCGCTCCCCGTCATCGCGACGAGCTACCCGGGTCCCGGCGGCACCACCGGGACGGAGCTGACCATCGACCCGACCCGGTACCCCGGCGTCTTCCTGGACAACGAGCTCCCGCTCGACCAGGAGGAGGCGCTGGCCGCCGAGCAGCGGCCGCTGAGCCTCGCCGCGGTGACCGAGACCTCCGGCACACCGGCGTGGCAGACGATCCCGTCGTGGTACATGGTGGCCGAAGGCGACCACGCCATCGCCCCGGCCCTCGAAGAGTTCATGGCCACCCGGGCCCACGCGCACACCGTCGAGGCCAACGGCCCCCACCTGATCATGCTCACCAAGCCCGGCGCAGTCACCGACCTGATCGAACAGGCTGCCCGGGCCACCGCCCGCTGACAGAAGACCGATGCGTTCCCGGCAGGCGGCAAGCCTGCCGGGAACCCTCCGGCGCCGGCGCCACACGTTCGACGGAGTACGGGTCGGTTCCGGGTCCTCGACCCGGTGCGAGGCGCGCAGCGTCAGCATGCCGCAGCCGGTGAACTCGCGGGGCCGCCGCCTTCCAGGTACCGGCGAGTCGTGGCGTACTGCTCACGGGCGCCGAAGGCGCGGGGTGGGGCAGTAGCGCTCGCCCCCCTCTACGGCGACAGTCGGCCCGGGGGCGATCTCGGTGAAGCCGGCGTCGTGGACCACCGGCAGGTCGCCGGAGGTCAGTTCCGCCCAGCGGGCCGGGTCGGCGGTGCGCACGGCGAGCGCGAAGCCGTTCTCGGCCCACTCCTTGCGCTGCGTCCCGTCCAGCCGCCACCAGGCGAGCTGGGCGGCGTGGCCGGTCTGCGCCATCGTCTTCCCGGCGCTCATCTTCAGCTCGGGGTTGAGCCAGAGCACCGGCAGCTCCGGATCGGGGGCGGGCGGCTGCCAGTCCTCGGGGTCGCTCAGCTCGGTGCCGGAGACCTGGAGCTTGGCCAGCTCCTTGGGCCAGCCGTCCAGCGGGATCGGCGGGAAGACCCGCACCTCGGCGCTGCCACCGGTGACGGTGATGCCGGGCAGCTCGCCGGCCTTGCGCCACTCGCCGCCGCGGGCCCGCCGCACCACCTTGCGGATCCGGGCGTCCTCCCAGGCCGCCACCGCCTCGGCCCACTCGCCCTCGCCGCTCACCCGCTCGTCGGCGAGGAAGGTGAGCACCGCGCGGGCCGAGGTCTCCAGGGCGTCGGTGCGGGCGGGCGGCTCGCTCTTCTCCAGCCGGACGACCAGCGGCAGCACGTACTGCGGCCGGGCGTCGCGGTCCACGGGGTCGGCGGCGGGGCTCGGGGCGTCGAACGGTGAGGTCACCTGGACAGGCTACCGGCGGTAGCCGCGACCGGGCTCCCGCTCCTCGGCCTCCTCGTACGGCAGGAACCAGCCCTCGGGGTGGGTGGCGGACAGCAGCGCCTCCAGCCGGGCCCCGCTGTCCTCCTCCGCCTCCTGGCCGGCCATGTCGTAGACGCCGAGCAGCTCGTCGGCGCAGCCGTCCCAGTCGTAGTCGTACAGGTCGGCGGGCAGGTCGCCCATCAGGTCGGCCACCGCCTGGGGCTGGGCGCCCAGCAGCGAGCGGGCGTCGGACAGCGCCAGGCGCAGCGCCAGCTCCTCGCCCGGGCAGCGCGGCAGCGGCCACTCGCCCAGGCCGAGGTCCTCGGCGAGGTCGTCGAAGGCCCGGGCCATGGCCCGCCGCCAGGACCGGTGCATCCGCCAACTGCGCTGCGGCAGGCGGGCGAAGACGGCCCAGTCCTGGTCGTCCTCGTCGTTCACCGGCTCGTCGGCGTGCTCGTCCAGGTCGTCGTAGGCGGCGTCGGCCAGGGCGAGCAGCTGGGTGTGCAGCAGGCAGGCGGTGCGCGGGGTGAGGGTCCAGTCGCCCGCCTCGCCGTCCTCGCCGTCCAGCGGGAAGAGCTCGGCGAAGTCCGGCGCGAAGTCCTCGGTGGCGCTGATCTCCAGCGTGCCGCCGAGCGCCTCGATGCCGGGCAGCGAGCCGATCAGCCGGTCCGGGTGGAGCAGGGCGCCGAGGGCGGCGTGCGGGTCCTCGGACACCTCGCGCAGCAGCTCCAGGCGCTGGGCCGCCGGATCGATCCCGGAGAAGTCGAGCTCCTCCACGGCCGCCATCGCGGCAGCGCGCAGCGCCGGCCAGTCGGTCACCCGGATTCCGAGCACCACGGTGGCCTCGACCTCCAGCGCTCCCGGATTGTCCGTTGCGCCCGGCCCCTGCGGATGATCACGTCGCTCGCCCATGCGCCTACGGTACGGCTTTTCGCGGCGCCGCTCACCGGTGCGGCCCCAGGTTTTCGGGCGCGGCTACCGGACACGGCCCAACCCACCGTGCAGTATGACGAGATGAGCAACCTTGACGAATATGGCGGCGGTCCGACGGCGAACGCGGATGTGCTGGTGGTGACGACCAATGACGTGCCCGGCCACCGGGTCGAGCGGGTGATCGGGGAGGTGTTCGGGCTCACGGTGCGCAGCCGGCACCTGGGAACCCAGATCGGGGCCTCGTTCAAGTCGATGCTCGGCGGCGAGCTGAAGGGCCTGACCAAGACCCTGGTGGAGAGCCGCAACCAGGCGATGGAGCGGCTGGTCGAGCAGGTCAGGGCGCGCGGCGGGAACGCGGTGCTGGCGATGCGGTTCGACGTCACGGAGGCAGCTGATCTGGGGACCGAGATCTGCGCCTACGGCACCGCCGTGGTGATCGGTCCGGCCGCCTGACGCAGCACGACGAACGGTCCCGCCCGTGCCGGTGCACGGGGCGGGACCGTTCGTGCTCAGGCGTCGTAGTCCACCGTCACCTTGTCGGTGACCGGGCGGGCCTGGCAGGTGAGCACGTAGCCGGCCGCCAGCTCCTTCTCCTCCAGCGCGAAGTTGCGGCGCATCTCGACCTCGCCCTCGGTGACCTGGGCGCGGCAGGTGCCGCAGACCCCGCCCTTGCAGGCGAACGGCAGGTCGGGGCGGGAGCGCTGGGCGCCGTCCAGCACGCTGCGGTCGCGCGGCAGCCGCAGCGTGCTGCGCCGCCCGTCCAGCACCACGGTCACCTCACTGGTCCCCTCGGCACCGGGCTCCTCCTCCGCGCGCTCGGAGACCGGCTCGTCCTCGGCGTGGAACAGCTCCTGGTGCACCGCCTGGGGCGCGACCCCGAGCCCGGCGAGCAGCGCGCGGGCCTCGGCCACCATCTGGAACGGGCCGCAGAGCCACCAGTGGCCGACCGCCGGCACGTCCACCAGCGCGGTCAGCAGCGCCCGCACCCGCTCGGCGTCCAGCCGTCCGCTCAGCAGCTCGGCGTCCCGGGCCTCCCGGGAGAGCACGTGGACCAGCTCGAAGCGCTCCAGGTAGCGGTCCTTCAGGTCGGCCAGCTCGTCGGCGAACATCACGGTGTCGCTGCGGCGGTTGCCGTAGAGCAGGGTGACCGTGGACTCGGGGTGGGCGGCCAGCACGGTGCCCGCGATCGAGACCATCGGGGTGATCCCGGACCCGGCGGCCAGCAGCACGTGCCGGGCCGGGCGGGAGAGGTCGGCGGTGAAGGCGCCCGCGGGCGGCAGCACCTCCACGGTGTCGCCGGGTGCGGCCCGCCGCACCAGCTGCTCGGAGAAGAGCCCGCCGGGCACCTCGCGCACCGCGATCCGCAGCGGCCCGCCGACCGGGGAGCAGATCGAGTACGAGCGCCGCTCGTCGCCGGCCTCGGTCAGCTGCCGCAGGGTCAGGGTCTGTCCGGCCTGGAACACGTACTCCTCGCCGAGTCCGGCCGGGACCTCGAAGGTGACGGCCACCGCGTCGTCGCACAGCCGCTCCAGGGCGGCGATCCGCAGGGGGTGGAACTGCGCACGGCGGGGCGCCATCAGATCTCCTTCATGCGTTCGAACGGCTCGCGGCAGGCTCGGCAGCGCCAGAGCGCCTTGCAGGCGGTGGAGCCGAACCGGGACAGCTCCTCGGTGTCGGCCGATCCGCACTGCGGGCAGTCCACCACCAGCCGGGTGGGGCCCAGCTGCAGCAGGCCCGGGGCCGCCGGGGACGGCGGCGCGATCCCGGCGGCGGCGAGCTTGGCCCGGCCGGACTCGGTGATCAGGTCGGTGCTCCACGGCGGGTCCAGCCGCAGCCGCACCCGCACCTCGGCGAAGCCGGCCGCGCGCAGCCGCAGGTCGACGTCGGCGGCCATCTCGGCGACGGCCGGGCAGCCGGAGTAGGTCGGGGTGAGCCAGACCGTCACGGCGTCGCCGTCCCGCTCGACGCCCGCCAGCACGCCCAGCTCGGCCAGGGTGATCATGGGCAGCTCGGGGTCGGGGACGGCGCCCGCGATCCGGGCGGCGTCCGGCGCGGCCAGGGTGCTCACCATGTCGCCCCCGGGTGCTCGCGGGCCACGCACTGCAGCTCGGCCAGCAGCGGGCCCAGCGCCTCGGTGTGCACGCCGTCCCGGCCGGCCCGCCCGCCGATCCGGGCCAGCGGGCCCGCGCTCGGCACGGTCAGCCGGGCCTCGGCGATCAAGGCGGCGAGCTCGGCGAGCACCGGCTCGCGCAGCCCGGCCGGGTCCAGCCCGAGCCGCAGCTCGACCTCGTGGGCGGTGAACAGCTCCTCCAGCAGCGGCCAGACCGCGTCCAGGCCGGCCTGCATCCGGGCCGCGGAGTGGGCGGTGCCGTCGCCCAGGCGCACCGTCCAGGCGGCGGCGTACTCCTGGTGGTAGGCCAGCTCCTTGACGCCGCGGGCGGCCACCGCAGCGAGCACCGGGTCGGGCCCGGCGGCCAGCCGCTCGTAGAGGGCGCGCCGGGCGGTGGCGAAGAGCAGCAGGCGGGCGATCGAGAAGCCGAAGTCACCGTTGGCCAGCTCCACCAGGCGCACGTTGCGGAACTCGTGCTCGGCGCGCCAGTAGGCGAAGTCGTCCTCGGTGCGCCCGGTGCCGTCCGCCTGCCCGGCCCGGGTGAGCAGCAGGCGGGCCTGGCCGAGCAGGTCGAGGCCGAGGTTGGCCAGCGCCACCTCCTCCTCCAGCTCGGGCGCCCGGGTGCACCACTCGATCAGCCGCTGCGCCAGGATCAGCGCGTCGTCCCCGAGCAGCTGGCAGTAGAGCGAGAGGTCGGCTCCGTCGACCTCCGGCGGCACGGAGGTGTCGACGCCGAGCAGCGGGTCGGCGAAGCCGGTGCCGTAGGCCCAGCGGGCCTCGGCCTCGTGATCGCCTTCGGCGAGCGTCAGGTAGACGTGATCGTCCGTCATGGGGGCCCCCGTCAGATGTGCGGGACATCCTCGGGGATGTCGTAGAAGGTGGGGTGGCGGTAGACCTTGTCCCCGCTGGGCTCGAAGAACGGGTCGCGCTCGTCGGGCGTGGAGGCGGTGATCGCCTGCGAGCGGACCACCCACAGGCTCACCCCCTCGTTGCGGCGGGTGTACAGGTCGCGGGCCGCGAGCAGCGCCATCCGGTCGTCGGCGGCGTGCAGCGAGCCGACGTGGACGTGGTTGAGGCCGCGCCGCGGGCGCACGAAGACCTCGTAGAGCGGCCAGGACTGGTCAGACATGGGACTCCTCACGCTTCTTCGCATAGGCCGCGGCGGCCTCGCGGACCCAGGCGCCCTCCTCGTGGGCGGCCCGGCGGCGGTCGATCCGCTGGGTGTTGCACGGCCCCTGGCCCTTGATCACCCGCTGCAGCTCGGACCAGTCGGGCTCGCCGAAGTCCCAGCCGCCGCGCCCCTCGTTCCAGCTCAGCGCGGGGTCGGGCAGCGTGACGCCGAGGTGCTGGGCCTGCGGAACCGTCATGTCGACGAATCGCTGGCGCAGCTCGTCGTTGGTGTGCCGCTTGATCCGCCAGGCCATCGACTGCGCGGTGTTCGGCGAGTCGTCGTCCGGCGGGCCGAACATCATCAGCGAGGGCCACCACCAGCGGTCCACCGCGTCCTGGACCATCCGCTGCTGGCCCTCGGTGCCGCGCATCAGGGTCATCAGCAGCTCGAAGCCCTGCCGCTGGTGGAACGACTCCTCCTTGCAGATGCGCACCATCGCCCGCGCGTACGGGCCGTAGCTGCAGCGGCAGAGCGGGACCTGGTTGCAGATCGCCGCGCCGTCCACCAGCCAGCCGATCACCCCGACGTCGGCGAAGGTGAGCGTCGGGTAGTTGAAGATCGAGGAGTACTTCTGCCGCCCGCTGATCAGCTTCTCGGTCAGCTCCGCGCGGTCCACGCCCAGCGTCTCGGCGGCGGCGTAGAGGTAGAGGCCGTGGCCCGCCTCGTCCTGGGCCTTGGCCAGCAGGATCGCCTTGCGGCGCAGCGAGGGGGCCCGGGTGAGCCAGTTCCCCTCGGGCTGCATGCCGATGATCTCGGAGTGCGCGTGCTGGGCGATCTGCCGGATCAGGGTCGCCCGGTAGGCGTCGGGCATCCAGTCGCGCGGCTCGATCCGCTGCTCGGCGTCGACCACCGCCTCGAAACGCTCGGCCAACTCAACCATGAGAAATCCTCCCGACTGACCGTTCGGTCGGTTCCATTGTGTAGCCAGTGACCTACGGATGACAAGCACGGACGGATCACCTGCCACAACGCCCGAGGGCGGACCCGGCAGAACCGGGCCCGCCCTCGGGATCGGGGGTGCGGGAGGCTAGCGCGCGCCCAGCCGGGGCAGCGGCATCGCCAGCAGCCCGGTCAGCAGCGCGAGCCGGGGCGCCAGCTGGTCCAGCGCGATGCGCTCGTCGCGGGCGTGCGGCCCGGCACCCACCGCGCCCAGGCCGTCCAGGGTGGGCAGACCCCGGGCGCCGGCCAGGTTGGTGTCCCCCGCGCCGCCCGCCGGGGCGCCGTCGACCTGCTGCCCGAGCGCGGCGGCCAGCGAGCGCACGTGGTGCAGCAGCGCGTTGTCGCCGGCCCGCTCGGGCCAGGCGGGGCGGCTGGAGAGCACCTCGGTGCGCACCAGTGCGCCCGGACGCAGCGCGGTCAGGTGGGCCAGGCTGTCCAGCGTGCTGCGCTGGGCCTCGGGCGTGGAGAAGCGCAGGCCCAGCTCCGCCTCGGCCTGCCCCGCCACCACGTTCGCCCGGGTCCCCCCACGGATCCGGCCGGTGTTGAGTTCGGTGCCCGGCTGGTGGGCCAGGTCGCGCACCGCGACCAGCTGGTCCACCAGCTCGTCCACCGCCGAGGTGCCGTCCTCGGGGTGGTTGCCGGCGTGCGCCTCGTGGCCGGTGACCGTCAGCCGCACCCGGGTCGAGCCCCGGCGCGCGGTCTTCAGCCGGCCGTCCTCGTGCGGCGGCTCCAGGCCCAGGACGGCGGCGGCGCCGGGGAACTGGCGCTCCACCACGCGGCGGCCGTCCGGGCTGCCGACCTCCTCGTCCGCGGTCACCACCACCCGCACCGAGTGGTACGGGCGCAGGCCGAGGTCGGCGAGGAGGGCGAAGGCGCCTTCGAGAAGGGCCAGACCGGCCTTCATGTCGAGCACGCCAGGTCCGCTGAGCACGCCGTCGTGCTCGCTGACCGGCCAGTCCGCCAGCGTGCCGGCAGGCCAGACGGTGTCGTGGTGCCCGACGAAGAGCAGATGCGGAAGGCTCTCGTCCTGGCCCCGCCAGTGCAGTTGGAGGTGGTCGCCGGCCGCGCCCGGCACCCGGCGGACCTCGGCGCCGGTGGCCCGGTAGCCGGCCGACAGCTCCTCGGCCAGGTTGTTCAGGCGGGTCGCGTCGCCGCTCGGCGATTCGATGGCGGCCAGCGCGGCGCACCGGCGGCGGATGCCGGCGGAGCGCGCCTTGGCCTGGGCGGCGAGGGTGCCCGGCAGACCGGGCAGCGCCTCGGTCCTGGAGGCGGGGTCGGCCGGCGGGGTCGTCACGCGTTGGCTCACCGGGCACCTCCGCGGCGGCAGTCCGTACTCAGCGTGTCGAGAGCCGGCCAGGCACGCCACGTGGTTGGTGGACGGAGAACCCCTGGTGCGATTGAGCAGTGTGGTGCGGTGGAACGGCTGGTCGGCATACGTCCTCCTTGCTCGATCCGGCGGCCCCGCAGGCGCGGAACCCCCCGTGGACACCGGCCTCCGGGCAGCGGAGGCCGAAGTGAGCCTAGAAGAACGCCTCGCTCCCCGGCGAGGTGGCCCTTCACAGCGGCCATCTCCCACGATGGACCTGCCGGGGCGCCTCGGCATGATGAACCGCCACAAGTGAACGAATCCTCGGCCCCGCCGTGGAGCCGGCCCGCCCCCGCCGATCCACCGGCCCCGGACACGGCCTGGGGCCTGTCCGGCGGATCCGGACAGGCCCCAGGGCTTCTCTGACGCGCGCTAACCGACCGGGGCGAGTTGCCAGGTCTGGTTGGCGCCGCCGTTGGGCGGCCACTGTATGGCCGGGGCGCCCATGGTCAGCGAGGCGCCGGAGACGTCGACCAGCTCGCCGTCCGAGCGGGACTCCAGGGTGTAGCGACCGCCGCCGGCCGGCACCACCAGCCACTGCTGGTTGGTCCCGCCGTTGGGCGTCCACAGGTCGAGCTGGGTGGCCGGCACCGTCGTGATGTTCGGCACGTCGAGCGCCTTGCCGCTGCCCACGCCGGTGATCGTGTAGTAGCCGTCCCCGGTGCTGGTCAGCCGCCACTGCTGGTTGCTGCCGCCGTTGCCGGTCCACTGGATGATCGGGGTGCCGTCGGCGGTGCCCTGGTTGGAGGCGTCCAGCAGCTGGCCGCTGTTGCCGTTGACCAGGTTGTAGGTGCCGTCCAGCGCGGTGCTGGTGCCCGGGGTGATGGCGAGGTTGCTGAACTGCGCGTTGTAGTAGCCGCCGGTGCCGAGCGCGATCTGGCCGGCGCCGTAGGAGCTGTCGGTGACGGAACCCAGGGTGACGCCGTCCAGCCGGGCGGTGAGGGTGCTGCCCTGGAAGCCCAGCTCGACGTGGTGCCAGGTGTTCAGGCCGAGCGGGGCGACGGTGCCGGAGGCCAGGGTGGTGAAGCTCCAGCCCTGGCCGTCCTTGAGGATCGTCCAGGCGCCGTTGTCGCCGACCCGCAGGTTGTAGGCGTTCAGACCGCCGTTGTTGCGGCCCTGGGTGCCGACCCGGCCCAGCAGTTCGGCGGTGCCCGACTGTTGCAGCAGGACGTCGGCACTGACCGTGTAGTTGGTCCAGCTCAGGTCGCCCATGGTGGTGTAGGGCTGGTCGCCGGTCTCGTCGGTCCACCGGATCGGGGTGGTCCGGGCCTGCTGCTGCAGGCAGTTGCCCGGTCGGCCGCCGGCGCACGGCTCGGTCTCGAAGGCGCCGTTCATGGCACTGAAGTAGCGGGCCTCCTGACCGGTCCCGGTGCCCGCGAGGCTGTCCTGGTAGGGCAGCGCGAGCAGGCCGCGCTGCGGGGAGGTGGCGGTGCCGGCGCCCTGCCCGGTGGTGGTGGTCACGGTGTAGACGTGGCCGGGCTGGAGGGTCAGCTGGTAGCCGCCGGCGCTCGGGGTGAGGTCCGGGCCCGGGACCAGGTGGTCGGTGGAGTAGTTGGAGGAGAAGTCGGTGGACCAGACGTGCAGCGCGCCGGCGGGCAGGCCGCCGGTGACGTTCAGCGTCACGGTCTGCGGGGCGGTGGCGTCCAGCGCCTCGATGACGGTGCTCCAGGCCGAGCGGTCCGGCGCGGCGTAGCTGACGTAGCTGCCGTTCGCGCGGTTGCCGCCCAGGTAGCCGGAGGCGGTGTCCAGGTACTGCCAGCCGGGCGCGGTGAACTGGGTGGTCTGGGCGATCGCCCAGGCGCTGCGGCCCACCGCGTAGGCACCGGACCAGGGCTGGTTCGCCGTCACCAGGCCCATCGTGTTGAAGCCGAGGTTGGGGTAGAGGGCGGCGACCACCGGCCAGTTGATGAAGGCGGTGAGCTTGGCGTCCAGGTAGCCGCGGTTGATCCCGCGCACGATCGGGCCGGCCCCGGTGTCGGCGTCCTCCGATCCGTTCTCACTGGCCCACAGCGGTTTGCCGGTGGCCAGCGCGTCGGCGGTACTGCTGCAGCTGGTCATCGCGGACATGTAGCCGCAGGGGTAGTGGGTGCCGACGATGTCGACGGCGCCGTTCAGCGCACTGTCGGAGCGCATCGAGGTCGCGATGGCCCAGGTGTCGTCGGCGCCGACCACCTGGGTGCTGCCGTAGCCGTTGGCGGCGAGGGCGGCGTGCAGGTTCTCGTACCAGGTGGCGTTGTAGCCGCGTTCGTTCCAGCCGCCGAGGTAGTCGATGGACAGGCCGTGCTGCTTGGCGCAGCCGAGCCAGCTCATCAGGTAGTCGATCATGTCCTGCGACCAGAAGTTCCCGTTGCCGATCCAGCCGGGGGCGCCCCAGGAGAGGGCGTAGAGCTTGATCGCGGGGTTGCGGGCCTTGGCCTGCTCCATCAGCCACCACTCGTAGCCGTTGTTGCAGTCGATGGTGCCGCGGGTGTGCTCGATGGAGGACTCGGCGCCGTCGGTGGAGTTGGTGTCGCCGCCGACCTCGGCCTTGAGGATCTGCAGCGCGGCGCCGTAGCCGGGCTTGAAGAGGTAGTCCAGGATCTGGCTGCGCTGGGGCTCGGGGTAGTCGAGCAGCAGGCGGGAGTTGCCGCCGCCGCCGCTGATCGCGCCGACGCCGTCGAAGGTGCGGCCGGGTGAGGTGCCGTCGACGGTGATGGCGGTGGGAGCGAGCGCGGCGCGGGCCCCGGGGGCGGCGGGGGTGGCCGGGGCCGGGGCGGCCTGGGCCCGGCCGACCAGCAGCGCGAGGCAGAGCGCGAAGCAGAGCGCGAGGACGGCGGCGGGGGCGCTGCGTCCCAGAGGGCGGGCGGAGCGAAGGGGCGGGGTGCGGGGGTCGGTGCGCATCAGGTGCAGTCCTCCCGTGGTTCGCCGTGGGGGATTGTGAGCGCTGCTCACGGTAAATCGAACGATACCGAGCAAAAGCAAACGGTAGGGATCGACTGACTGGGCGTCAAGAACTGTGCATTGATCGACAGTTCCGCATGTCGGGATGAGCGATGGCAGATAACACTCGACAGATGACCGATGACAGATATTGAAATCTGTCAGCCGTCATGCCAATGTTGTCATCGCAAGCACCCAGCACGACCGCCCCGGAGGCACCCCATGACCGCCATCGCCACCCGCAAGCTCGGCCGCACCGGCCCCGTCACCTCCGCGCTCGGCCTGGGCGCGATGGGCATGTCCGACCTCTACGGCCCGGCCGACGAGGCCGAGAGCATCGCGACCATCCACGCCGCACTGGACGCCGGGGTCACCCTGATCGACACCGGCGACTTCTACGGCATGGGCCACAACGAGCTGCTGATCAGCCAGGCGCTGCGCGGGCGCGACCGCGCCTCGGTCGAGCTCAGCGTGAAGTACGGCGCCCAGCGCGGCCCGGACGGCTCCTGGATCGGCGTCGACACCAGTCCGGCCGCCACCAAGACCGCCCTCGCCTACACGCTGCGCCGCCTGGGCACCGACTACGTCGACGTCTACCGCCCGGCCCGGCTCGACCCGAACGTCCCGATCGAGGAGACGGTCGGCGCCATCGCCGAGCTGGTCAAGGCCGGCTACGTGCGCCACATCGGCCTCTCCGAGGTCGGCGCCGCCACCCTGCGCCGGGCCGCCGCGGTCCACCCGATCAGCGACCTGCAGATCGAGTACTCGCTGATCTCCCGCTCGCTGGAGGCCGAGGTACTGCCCGCCGCCCGCGAGCTGGGCATCGCCGTCACCGCCTACGGCGTGCTCTCCCGCGGCCTGCTCAGCGGCCACTGGAGCGCCGACCGGGCGATGGCCGGCGGCGACTTCCGCGGCCACAGCCCCCGCTTCCAGGGCGAGAACCTGACCCACAACCTCACCCTGGTCGAGGCGCTGCGCCGGATCGCCGAGGCCAAGGGCGCCACCGTCGCGCAGGTGGCGATCGCCTGGGTGGCCGCGCAGGGCCAGGACATCGTGCCGCTGGTCGGCGCCCGGCGCCGCGAGCGGCTGGCCGAGGCGCTCGGCGCCCTGCGGATCGAGCTGACCGGCGCCGACCTCGCGGCCATCGAGGCGGCCGTCCCGGCCGGAGCCGCGGCCGGCGACCGGTACGCTGCCGAACAGATGGCCTCCCTCGACAGCGAGCGGAGCGCGCCCGGCGCGCACTGAGTCGACCGGTCGGCCCCGGGCAGCCCGCCCCGGGGCCGACCGGCAGGGCCGTCGACCCACCCGCCGGACCAGTAAGGACGTAGCACTCCGTGACCCCCGAGACCACCCTCACCCCCGAGCAGATCCTGAGCGCGGCGGAGGACGTGCTGCGCCGGTTCGGCCCGGCCAAGGCCACCGTGGTCGACATCGCCCGCGCGCTCGGGGTCAGCCACGGCAGCGTCTACCGCCACTTCCCCAGCAAGGCCGCGCTGCGCGAGGCCGTCACCCAGCGCTGGCTGGACCAGGCGCACGAGAGCCTGCACTCGATCAGCATCGAGACCGGCCCGGCCGGCGAGCGGCTGCACCGCTGGCTGAGCACCCTGTTCGCCGCCAAGCGCAAGAAGGCGCTGGACGACCCGGAGCTGTTCGCCACCTATCTGACCCTGGTCGCCGAGCACAGCAACACCGTCGACGCGCACCTGCAGACGCTCACCGAGCAGATCGCGCACATCATCCAGGACGGCATCTGGCAGGGCGAGTTCAGCCCGGTGCCGGTGGCGCCCACGGCCCGCGCGGTGTTCCAGGCGGGCTCGCACTTCCACGACCCCGGCTACGCCGGCGAGTGGGCCGACGAGCGCCGCTCGGCGACCGACTTCGAGGCGCTGTGGGCGCTGCTGCACGCCGGTCTGCGCGGCCCCTGGGGCACCCCGGACGCCCCCGCGTCGAAGCCGCGCACCGCCGGGAAGTGACGGCCCGTCATCAGGTTGATCGCGAACCACTCCAGTTGGTCCGTGAGTTGAGCGTTTCGGGCAGGTAAAGGATGCTGCCCGCACCTTGCCGCTTGACGTGAACGCGCACTAGCGTCTGCCCCACACCAGCCCAGCCCTGACCGGCGGGACAGGTGTGGGGCCTTCTTCTGTCATGACCGTGCCACCCCGCTGACCTCGGCGCGGTGCCGTGCGGCGCCGGACGGTCGGCGGCCCCTTGTTTCGCGCGCTCACTGCCCCACCCACGTGCCCGGTCCGCGGTCGGCGGCCCGGTGCGTCGTCCAGATCAGCGCGTTGCTTCTCCCCTGCGCCGCACACGGCATGCGCCCGTGCGCGGCGTACCCCGGCTCGCGGCCACGAGTCGTGAGCCGTCCGCACGTGCCGAGATCCACCAGCACCGGGCCCGCCCAACCGCCAGTCGCACCCCGGACCGGCCGGGCGACGCCCCGACCCCCACGGAGGGTTCAATCTTGCGCACAAATCCCACGGCCGGTCCACGCCCGCGCAGGCTGCGCGCGCTGACCGCCCTGCTCCCGTCGGCGACCCTGGTCGCCCTGGGCCTGCTCGCGCCCGCCGCCCACGCCGCCGCACCGGCCGGCACGAGCGACAACGTCGCGGTCAAGCGGGCCTGTGCGGCACCGACGCACCCGGGCCAGATGGCCTGTCTCGCCCTGGAACGCACGAACGTCGCCGAGCCGCACGCGGTCTCCCCGAACGCGGCCCCCTCCGGCTACGGCCCGACCGACCTGGCCAGCGCCTACAACCTGCCCACCTCGGCCGGCTCCGGCCAGACGGTCGGCATCGTGGACGCCCAGGACGACCCGAACGCCGAGTCCGACCTGGCCACCTACCGCTCCACCTACGGGCTGCCGGCCTGCACCACGGCGAACGGCTGCTTCAAGAAGGTCGACGAGAACGGCGGGACCAGCTACCCGACCGGCGACACCGGTTGGGCCGGTGAGATCTCGCTCGACCTCGACATGGTCAGCGCGGTCTGCCCGAACTGCCACATCGTGCTGGTCGAGGCCACCTCGGCGAACATGAGCGACCTGGGCACCGCGGTCAACCAGGCCGTCGCGCAGGGCGCCAAGTACGTCTCCAACAGCTACGGCGGCTCCGAGGACTCCACCGACACCAGCTCGGACAGCCAGTACTTCAACCACCCGGGCGTGGCCATCACGGTCTCCGCGGGTGACGGCGGCTACGGCGCCGAGTACCCGGCCTCCTCGCAGTACGTGACCGCCGTCGGCGGCACCTCGCTCTCCAAGGCGTCCAACGCCCGCGGCTGGAGCGAGAGCGTGTGGAACACCAGCAGCACCGAGGGCACCGGCTCCGGCTGCTCGGCCTACGACCCGAAGCCCAGCTGGCAGACCGACAGCGGCTGCAGCGAGCGCACCGTCGCCGACGTCTCCGCGGTCGCCGACCCGGCCACCGGCGTCGCGGTCTACCAGACCTACGGCGGCTCGGGCTGGGACGTCTACGGCGGCACCAGCGCCTCCTCGCCGATCATCGCCTCGGTGTACGCGCTGGCCGGCACCCCGGCCGCGAGCACCTACCCGGCGTCGTACCCCTACGCGCACACCAGCGCGCTGAACGACGTGACCAGCGGCAGCAACGGCAGCTGCTCGCCGACCTACCTGTGCACCGCGGGCACCGGCTACGACGGCCCGACCGGCTGGGGCACCCCGAACGGCACCGCCGCCTTCACCTCCGGCGGCAGCACCGGCGGCAACACGGTGAGCGTCACCAACCCGGGCAGCCAGTCCACCGCTACCGGCAGCGCGGCCAGCCTGCAGATCAAGGCCAGTGACAGCGCCTCCGGCCAGACCCTGACCTACTCGGCCAGCGGCCTGCCCACCGGCCTGTCGATCAACTCCAGCACCGGCCTGATCAGCGGCACCGCCAGCACCGCGGGCAGCTACTCGGTGACCGTCACCGTCACCGACTCCACCGGTGCCAGCGGCTCCACCACCTTCGGCTGGACCGTCTCCACCTCCGGTGGCGGCTGCTCCGGCTCCGGCCAGCTGCTCGGCAACCCCGGCTTCGAGACCGGCAGCGCCTCGCCGTGGACCGCCACCGCCGGTGTGATCAACAGCGACACCACCGACGAGCCGGCCCACTCCGGCAACTACGACGCCTGGCTCGACGGCTACGGCGCCTCGCACACCGACACCCTCTCGCAGACGGTGACCGTGCCGACCGGCTGCAAGGCCACCTTCAGCTTCTGGCTGCACATCGACACCGCGAAGACCGGCAAGACCGCGGCCGACAAGCTGACCGTCACGGCGGGCTCCACCACGCTGGCCACCTTCTCCAACCTGAACGCCAACAACGGCTACGTCCAGGAGAGCTACGACCTCTCCGCGTTCGCCGGCAAGAGCGTCACGGTGAAGTTCAGCGGCGTGGAGAACTCCTCCTCCGCGCAGACCAGCTTCGTGATCGACGACACGGCGCTGAACGCCAGCTGATCGAACGCCTCGCCCCGGCGCTGACCGGGTGCTGAACTCCGTGCCGACCCGACCTCGGCACGGCCACCACCACGGCGCAGCGGGGGTGGGCCCACTGGCCCGCCCCCGCTGTCCTTTGCTGTCAACGGTCTGGCTAGCGCCGCGAGTTGCCGAAGAGCAGCCGGTAGATGATCAGCAGCACCAGCGAGCCCGCGATGGCCGAGCCCCAGGTGGCCGGGTCGTAGAAGTGGTGGGCGACCGGCCGGTGCAGGAAGCGCACGGAGAGCCAGCCGCCGACGAACGACCCGGCGATGCCGATCAGCGTGGTGATGATGAGGCCGCCCGGGTCGCGCCCGGGCAGCAGCAGCTTGGCGATGGCCCCGGCCAGCAGGCCCAGCACGATCCAACTGATGACGCCCATGTTCCTCTCCCCCTTTGTCCTCGTACGCGGCAGTCTGCCCACCCAGACGCCGGGACACCCGGCTCCGGTTGCGCCGGGCTTTCCTGAGAGCGCTCTCATGGTGGCCTGCGACCCTGGGCGGTCGCCCGACCCACCGGGCACGGACGACAGCAGGACAGCACGACGCCCGACAGCATGACGCCCGACAGCATGACGCCCGAAGCACGAATGCACGACGCACGAGGAGAGCACCGATGACCGGCGCCCAGCCCCTGGGACGCGTGTTGGTGGTCGACGACGACGACACCATCCGCCGCTCGCTGGAGCGCGGCCTGCGGCTGAGCGGCTTCGCGGTGCGCTCGGCCGAGGGCGGGCTGCCCGCCCTCGCGCTGCTCGCCGCCGAACCGCCGGACGTGCTGGTGCTCGACGTCTCGATGCCGGACCTGAGCGGCACCGAGGTCTGCCGCCGGCTGCGCGAGCACGGCAGCGACATCCCGGTCCTGATGCTCTCGGCCCTGGACGAGCTGGCCGACCGGGTGGCCGGTCTGCAGGCCGGGGCGGACGACTACCTGGTCAAGCCGTTCGCGCTGGAGGAGCTGGTGCTGCGGCTGCGCGCGCTGCTGCGCCGCCGCCCGCCGGTGGCCGACGGCGTGCTGCGGGTCGGACCGCTCGCGATCGCCCCGGACACCCGCGAGGTGCACCGCGACGGCGAGCCGGTGCACCTGACCCGCCGCGAGTTCGAACTGCTGGAGCACCTGGCCCGCAACGTCGGCCTGGTCCTCACCCGGGACCAACTGCTGGACCGGGTCTGGGGATACGACTTCGAGGTGCGCACCGACGCGGTCGACACCTTCGTCAGCTATCTGCGCCGCAAGCTGGAGGACGGCGGTCGTCCGCGCCTGATCCACACCGTGCGCGGGGTGGGGTTCGTGCTGCGGGTCCCCGCACCGGGCCACGGGAGCGGCGACGGGACGGGGGCGGTGCGATGAGGCTCGCCACCCGGATCGCGATCTGGGCCGCCGTGCTGCTGCCGCTGCTGGTGCTGGGCACCAGCGCGCTGCTGCTCGGCCTGGTCAGCCACGATCTGCGCAACGAGCAGGACGCGAAGCTGCGCGACCGGGCGCAGCTGGAGCTGCCGTACGTCCGCGCCTACCTCAACGCCGACCACGCGGGACGCACCAGGGTCGAGCAGAACCAGCACCAGAAGGTCCTGGGGGCCGCGCTGGACGTCGGGATCGAGGTGGCCGACGCGAGCGGCGCCCAGCTGCTGGCCGAGGGCCGGCTGCCCGCCGCCGCGGCCCTGCCGCCCGCCACCACCGACGCAGCGGGTCCGGTGACCGTGCGCGCCGGCGGCCAGGCCTGGCGGGTGCTAGCCCGCCCGGTGACCGGCGCCGACCCGGGCACGCTCTGGGTGGCCGTCCCGGCCTCCGCCACGGCCGCGCAGGTCAGCGCGGTACGGGGCCGGATCGTCCTGGTCACCCTGCTGGCCGCGCCGCTCGCCGGCCTGCTCGCCTACGGGCTGGCCCGGCGCGCCACGGCCCCGCTCAGCCGGCTCGGGCGCCGCGCCGCCGCGCTCGACCCGCAGGCCGGGGCGGCCGGCTTCGACCACCGGCACAGCGGGATCGGCGAGGTGGACGAGCTGGCCGCCGCGCTGGCCGGGGCGCTGGCCCGGTACGACGAGCAGGCGGCCCGCACTGCGGGGGCGCTGGAGACCGCGCGCTCGTTCTCGGCGGCAGCCTCGCACGAGCTGCGGACCCCGCTGATGGGCCTGCAGACCAACCTGGACGTGCTCGCCGCCCACCCCGATCTGCCGCCCGCCGAGCGCGCGGAGATCCTCGCCGACCTGCGCAACGACCACCGCCGGATGCTCGACCTGCTCACCGCGCTGCGCATGCTGGCCCGCGGTGATCTGGTGGAGCAGGAGGCCTTCGGGCCGCTGGACCCGGCCGATCAGATCACCGCAGCAGTGGCCGAACTACGGCGGCGGTGCCCGGAGTTGGAGATCATGACCGACCTGCCGGAGGCGGCCGGTCCGGGCGGCGCCCCGCGGGTGTTCGGCTGGGAGGCCGGACTGCGGATCGTCTGTGACAACCTGCTCGCCAACGCGGCCGTGCACGGGCGGCAGCCCGGCCGCCCCGGGCGGATCGCGGTGGCGCTGCGCCAGGAGGCCGACCAGGTGGTGCTGACCGTGGACGACGCGGGGCCGGGCATCCCGCAGGCCGAGCGCGCCGCCGTCTTCGACCGGTTCCACCGCCGGCGGGACAGCCCGGGCTCCGGCCTCGGGCTGACCCTGGTGGCCCAGCAGGTGGCCCTGCACCGGGGCGCGGTGAGGGTGGCGACGCCGCCGTCCGGGAGCGGCTGCCGCATCGAGGTCCGGCTGCCGCTGCTGGCCTCCCCCGACGCGCCGACGCTGCCGCTGCCGGCCCGCCGGGACTGGATCGGGGCGACCGGCTGACCGGCCGACCAGCTGTCCGGCCGGGAGCCGAGCCGGGGATCCACTCACAAGGAATCCACAAGGAACCCCCCTACCGTCCTGCTCAGCCGGGCCGCCCACGGGCCCGGCGCCACCCGATCCAGGACCTGGAGGACCACGTCATGCTCTCCTACCGCAAGGCCGGAGCCACCCTCGGCGCCCTCGCCCTCGGCGGCACGCTGCTCGCCGCCGCCGTCCCCGCCCAGGCCGCGACCCCGACCCCGAGCACCGCCCCCACCGGCGACGGCGCCAAGGGCATCTGCAAGCGGCTGCCGAAGACCGAGCAGCGGGTGCAGAAGGCCCTGGACCGGCTGAACGGTCCGGCCACCGAGAACGGCTCGGTCGCCCGGCTCCAGCAGCGGGTCGACAACGCCAAGAACGCCGGGCAGACCGCGATCTACACCTACCTCAACGACCGGCTGACCTTCCGCAAGAGCCTGCTGCCGACCCTGACCACCCGGCAGTCCGACCTCCAGTCGGTGGCCACCTGGTGCTCCTCGCAGGGCCTGGCCGCGCCGAGCGGCACCGCCCAGTGATCCGGCCGCCGGCCGCCCGGGCCGGGCGCACCGCCGCGCTCGCGGTGGGCGCGGTGCTCGCCGCACTGACCCTGACCGCCTGCGGCGGCTCCGGCGGCTCCGGCGGCTCCGGCGCGAACGCGGGGCCCGGCACCGGCGCGCAGCCGGCCGCCGCCGCCACACCCGCCGCGACGTCCACCGGCTCCGCCCCGGCCGACCAGCAGCTGAAGGACATGCAGCAGAAGCTCGACGCGGCCGAGAGCGCCGCCTCCGCCGCCGACTCGGATGCCGCGCAGAACAACTGACGTCACATCAGCGCCCGGTCCTGACCGACAGGACCGGGCGCTGACGGCTCTGCGCCGCCGTGGGCGGCCGTGCGCTCGGCCGGTCCACCTGTCAGGACCCGCCGCCCGTCGGCTTGACGTCCCGGTGGGCGATCAACCACTATCTCGGGCATGGACCACGGCACCGAGCTCGTCTGCCGCCTGCACGTCGATCTGCGACGCCAGGCGAGCGACATGTGTGCCTGCTGACCTGTTGAGCACGCGCTCCGGCGCGCTCCGCTCCGCCGCACCCCGCCCCGTGACCACCTGCCGGGGTGTGCGGCCCCGCACTCTTCACCGTCATCGGGCCCCTCCCGCTCGTCGGTAGCCGCACGTCACGCGGCTGCGGCTGCGGGTGCCGGCCGCCGCGCGCACCCCGAGCTTCCGTGAGGACTCCCCATGAGTGTCGAACTCGTGAGCACCGATCCGCCGTCCGCCCCGGCGGGCCACCCCACCGACGAGCGCACCCCGCTGAGCCCCGCCGCGCTGAGCCCCGCCGCACTGCGCGCCATCGTCACCGAGCTGGCCGAACGGCCGCAGGAGTGGATCCACAAGGTCCGCCTGTCGGTCGGCGAGCGCTGGTACGAGCGGCTGGCCCTGACCGAGGACCACGAGGTCTGGCTGATCAGCTGGCTGCCCGGCCAGTCCACCGGGTTCCACGACCACGGCGGCTCGCGCGGCGCGTTCACCGTGGCGCTCGGCGAGCTGGAGGAGCTGTCGATCGGCGGCGAGGACGGCGAGTTGCGCACCCGCCGGCTGCCCACCGGCACGGCCCGCGCGTTCGGACCGGAGTTCCTGCACGACGTGCGCAACACCGCGGGCGGCCCGGCTGTCACTCTGCACGCGTACTCTCCACCGTTGAACGAGATGTCGCGTTACGAGTTGCGCGCGAGCGGCCTGCGGCTGACCGCGCGGGAGGGGAAGGAGCAGTGGTGACGACCGTCGACGATCTGGTGGCCAGGGCCCGCGCGGGCGTGCACCGCCCGGGGCCCGAGGAGGCCCACCGCGCCTGGCAGCGCGAGGACGCGCTGCTGGTCGACATCCGCCCGGCCGCGCAGCGGGCCCGCGAGGGACAGGTGCCCGGCGCGCTGGTGATCGAGCGCAATGTGCTGGAGTGGCGGCTCGACCCGGCCGGCAGCCACCGGATCCCGGAGGCGACCGGCTACGACCTGCCGGTGGTGCTGCTCTGCTCCGAGGGCTACGCCTCCTCGCTCGCCGCCGCCTCGCTGCGCGAGCTGGGCCTGCACCGGGCCACCGACCTGGACGGCGGCTTCGTCGCCTGGGCCGCCGCAGGACTACCCACCGTGCCCGGGCCGGACGGAACGTAGCCCATCCGGTCAGAACCTGTGCCACTTCCGTCCCGGATCGGCCGAATCTTGTCGCGATTCTGACATCGCGCCAGGTCCGGTCGGCGTGTCGGATCCGTCACCGATCACCGTTCAGGGTTTCCCTTGGTGCAGTCGGGGGCAGGCAGCCACGGGTGTCCGCCCTGACAACGCCGCACTCGCCCCACCGACGACGGTGCCCCGGCACCCCAGCTAGGAATTCCTTGTGATCAGATTTGACGGCGCCGGCAAGCGCCATCCCGACGGCACCATCGCCGTGGCCGGCCTGGATCTCACCGTGCCCGCCGGGCAGACCACCGTCCTGGTAGGGCCCTCCGGGTGCGGCAAGACGACGATCCTGCGCATGGTCAACCGGATGGTCGAGCCCACCTCGGGCCGGGTCCTGCTGGACGGGACCGACGTCGCCCAGTTGGAGGCCGCCAAACTGCGCCGCGGCATCGGCTACGTGATCCAGCAGGCCGGCCTCTTCCCGCACCGCCGGGTGCTGGACAACATCGCCACCGTGCCGTACCTGCTCGGCTGGGACCGCAAGCGGGCCCGCGCCCGCGCGATGGAGCTGCTCGAACTGGTCGGGCTGGCTCCGGAGACCGCCAAGCGCTATCCGTTCCAGCTCTCCGGCGGCCAGCAGCAGCGGGTCGGGGTGGCCAGGGCACTGGCCGCCGAT
The DNA here is from genome assembly GCF_036226465.1 of Kitasatospora sp. NBC_01250. Classification (NCBI taxonomy): domain Bacteria; kingdom Bacillati; phylum Actinomycetota; class Actinomycetes; order Kitasatosporales; family Streptomycetaceae; genus Kitasatospora; species Kitasatospora sp. NBC_01250. Next base: position 2,255,582 of record NZ_CP108476.1, read on the forward strand.
CCGCCGCTGCTGCTGATGGACGAGCCGTTCAGCGCCGTCGACCCCGTGGTGCGCGCCGGACTGCAGGAGGAACTGCTGCGGCTGCAGGCCGAGCTGAACAAGACCGTGCTCTTCGTCACCCACGACATCGAGGAGGCCGTGCGGCTCGGCGACCAGATCGTGGTGCTGCGCGAACACGGCCTGATCGGGCAGGTCGCCGACCCGGCCACGCTGCTCAGCGCGCCCGCCGACGAGCTGGTGGCCGCCTTCCTCGGCCGCGACCGGGGCCTGCGCTCACTCGGACTGCGCCCGGCGGAGGGCATCACCCTGGTGCCGCACACCCTGCCATTCGAGGGCTGGACGCTGACCGTGGACGCGCATGGCCGGCCCACCGGGTGGCGCCCGGCCGCCCTGGGCGACACCGCCGCCGAAGCGGTGGACGGCCACCGCCAGGTCGCCGTCTACCGGCCGGGCACCGACACCCTGCGCACCGCACTGGACAGCGCCGTGCTCTCCCCCGCCCGCGCGGCCGTGGCGGTGGACCCGGCGGGCCGGGTGCTGGGCCTGGCCCCGCGCGCGGCGGTGCTCGACGCGCTCGACGCGGCGGGCCCGCAGGCACCCGCGCTCAGCGACCCGGCCCCCACGGCCCTGACCAAGACGCCCGCCACCGGGGCGAGCGGCGCCGAACCGGTGGCGGACGCCACCGGCATAGCCGCCGACCCGGCCAGCAACAGCGGAGCCGGCCATGGACGGTGAGCCCCTGGTCCGCTGGAACTGGATCCGCGACCACCTCGGCTACCTCTGGGACCTGCTGCGCGACCACGCGGTGATCTCGCTGGTCCCCGTGCTGCTCGGCCTGCTGATCGCGCTCCCGCTCGGGCTGCTCTGCACCCGCTTCCCCCGCCTCTACCAGCCACTGGCCGCGGTCTTCAACGTGGTCTACGCGCTGCCCTCACTCGCGGTCTTCGTCGTGCTGATCCCCTACACCGGTCTGGCCACCCAGGCCACCGTGATGATCCCGCTGACCTGCTACGCGCTCGCCGTGCTGCTGCCCACCACGGTGGACGGGCTGCGCGCGGTGCCCGAGCCGGTCCGCCAGGCGGCCACCGCGCTGGGCTACGGCCCCTGGCGACGGCTGGCCGCGGTCGAGCTGCCCGCAGCCGTGCCCTACCTGATGGCGGGCCTGCGGGTCGCGGCGGTCTCCAGCATCTCGCTGGCCAGCGTGGGCGCGCTGGTCGGGCGCGGCGGGCTGGGCTACCTCTTCATCGACGGCTTCCAGCGCACCTTCCCGACCCCGATCGTGGCGGGCATCGTGCTGGTGGCGGCGCTGGCGCTGGCCACCGACGCGGTCCTGCTGCTGGCCCGCCGGCTGCTCGCGCCGTGGGCCGTCCGCGAATCGGCGGTGGGCCGGTGAACTGGGGCGGCTGGCTGTCGACGTTCTTCACCGATCCGGACCGGCTGCACGGCCCGGACTCGATCGTGCACCGGGTCACCGAACACCTGCTGCTGTGCGGCGAGGCGCTCGGTCTCGCCTTCCTGATCGCGGTGCCGCTGGGCCTGCTGCTCGGCTACACCGGCCGGGCGGCGGCGCTGGTGACCGCGCTGACCGGGGCGGCCCGCGCGCTGCCCACCCTGGGCCTGGTCACCCTCTCGGTGCTGGTCGCCGGGGTCGGCGACAGCGCCGTCCTGGTACCGCTGGTGGCACTGGCCGCGCCGGTGCTGCTGGTCGCCGCCTGCGAGGGCGTGCGCGGCACCGACCCCGACCTGCGCGACGCCGCCCGGGGCATCGGCCTCACCCACCCCCAGGTGCTCTGGCAGGTCTGCGTGCCGTGGGCACTGCCCGCACTGCTGGCGGGCCTGCGCACCGCCACCGTCCAGGTGATCGCCACCGCCACGGTGGCCGCCTACGTGGGCCTGGGCGGCCTGGGCCGCTACGTGGTCGACGGACTGGCCACCCAGGACTTCCCGCAGACCCTGGGCGGCGCGCTGCTCGTGGTCCTGCTCGCGGTGGCCGCCCAGCTGTTCTTCGCGGCACTCGGCCGCTGGGCACTGCCCGCCGGGCTGCGACGGCGCTGACCCCGGCTCCGCCCTCTTTCCTGTTCCTGAAAGGACCCTTTCCATGCGTTCGCGTTCGCGTGCCGTCAGCTCCGTCGTCCTGCTCAGCGCCGTCGCGCTGGCTGCCAGCGCCTGCTCCAGCTCCTCGTCCGGCAATCCGCTCGGTGGCGGCTCCAAAGCCGCCGGCGACGGCTCGACCGTCACCGTCGGGTCGGCGAACTACCCGGAGAACGTGCTGCTGGCCTCGATCTACTCGCAGGCGCTGCAGGCCAAGGGCGTCAAGGTGACCGAGAAGTTCAACATCGGCAGCCGCGAGCTGCTCTACGGGCAGATCAAGGACGGCAAGCTGACCGTGCTGCCGGAGTACAACGGCGCGCTGCTCGCCTACCTGGACAGCAAGTCGACCGCCGCCACCGAGGCCGACGTCAATGCCGCGCTGACCAAGGAGCTGCCCGGCAGCCTGGGCATCCTGAACTCCTCGGCCGCCGAGGACAAGGACTCGCTCACGGTCACCCAGGACACTGCCGCCAAGTACAACCTGAAGAGCATCGCGGACCTGACCGCGCAGGCCTCGAACTTCACCGTCGGCGGCATGCCGGAGTTCAAGTCGCGCCGTGAGCAGCAGTTCAAGGACGCCTACGGGCTGACCTTCAAGGACTGGAAGCCGACCGCCGACACCACGGCCAACGCGATCAAGGACGGCACGATCCAGGTCGGCGACGTCTTCACCACCGACCCGAAGCTGCTGCAGCTGGGCCTGGTCTCGCTGACCGACCCGAAGAACGTGTTCGGCGCGCAGAACGTGACCCCGCTGGTCTACAAGGCCGGGGTGAACGACACCGCCGCCGCCGCGCTGAACGCGGTCTCGGCGAAGCTGGACACGGCGACGCTGGTCGCGCTGATGAAGAAGGTCTCCATCGACAAGGACGACCCGGAGGCGGTCGCCAAGGACTGGGTCAAGACCGCCGGCCTGAGCTGAAGCCCACGACGAAGGCGCGGGCCCGGGACGGATCTCTCCGTCCCGGGCCCGCGCCTTCGTCGTCGGACCGGCGGCTCAGTACCAGTGGTGGGACTGCCAGAAGGACCAGGCGGCGTTCGGGCTGCCGTAGCGCTCGTTCATGTAGTTCAGCGTCCACTTGATCTGGGTCACCGGGTTGGTGCGCCAGTCCGAGCCGGCCGAGGCCATCTTGCTCGCGGGCAGCGCCTGGCCCAGGCCGTAGGAGCCGGAGGACGGGTTGGTGGCCTGGAAGTTCCAGCTGCTCTCGTGGCTGACGATGTTGGCGAACGAGGTCCATTGGTTGGCCGGCACCATGCTCTGGGCCAGCGCGCGGATGCCGCTGGGGCTGGTGTCGGTGGCCACCTGGGGCTGCGGGGCGGGAGCCGGGGCGGGCGCGGGCTGCGCGGCGGGCGCGGGGGCCGGGGCGGGCTGCTCGGCCGGGGCCGGCTGCTGCTCGGGCTGCGGCTGCTGCTCCGGCTGCTGCTGCTCCGGCTGGGCGTCGGCGGCCGGGGCGTCGGCCTGCGGCTGCTCGGGGGCGCCGAACGGCTCGGCGGTCAGCAGGGAGCCGCCCTGCGGGGTGTTCGGCTTCAGGTAGGACGCGGCGTCGATCTTGCCGGTGTCGCCACCGGCCGCCAGCGGCGCGACGGCGTCGGGCGCGGCCTTGGTGGAGAGGCTGAGCGAGGCGCCGGCCACCTCGGCGGCCCGGGCGCTCGGGGCCGCGGTGGTGGCGGCGTCGGAGGGGAGCGCGAAGGCCACGGCGGAGGCGGCACAGGTGGCGGCGAGGCCGGCCGAGGCGAGGACCACGGAGGATCGTCGACGCACGGTGGACATCAGGGCGCTGCGCATGCTGGATCTACCTCGTTCGTGTAGCCGGTCCCGGGCGCACGACAGCAGCGCGGCGGCAGGCCGCAGGCTGTTGCGGGCACATCGGAACCGTGGGCACCCCGGTGTCGGTCGGTGCCGTACGGAAGCGCGCCACCGCAGAAGGAACGGCACCGGAACCGATCGGCCCGGTGCGGGCGGCGCGCTTGGCGACTCGTCCAGGTTTAACCCGAGCGCTCCGGGGGGATCAAACCCTGCCACTACGACGGTCGATCGTAGGTCGGTCTGCGAGGTACCGGCGCCGACCAGTGCTGCCAGCGTGCCGGGCCACGATCCCCGGCCGTAGTCCCGATCGGCCTGTGGTTGTTGTCACCAGGCCGGTCACCATGGGTCACCGGCCGGCTGCGCCGCGAAATCGCTTGCCCCGGCGGACGCGGCCCGGCCAGGCTGTCGGCGCATGACACCTCATCTCGACCCCGAAGTACTCGCCTACTACGAGCGCGGCGCGGAGGCGGGCCGCCTGCACCACGGCCACAACCGCCTGGAGCTGTGGCGCACCCAGGACGTACTGCGCCGACTGCTGGCCGGGGCCGCCCCGGGCGGGGAGCCGCTGCGGGTCCTGGACGTGGGCGGGGGCGCCGGCATCCACGCGCAGTGGCTGGCCGCCGACGGGCACCGGGTGACGCTGGTCGACCCGGTCCCGCTCCACGTCGAGCAGGCCGGGCAGCTGCCGGGCGTGGCGGCCGTCCTCGGTGACGCCCGGGCGCTGGAGGCTGAGGACGCCTCGGCGGACGCGGTGCTGCTGCTCGGCCCGCTCTACCACCTGCCCGAGCGCGCGGACCGGCTGCGCGCGCTCGCCGAGGCGCGCCGAGTGGTGCGCCCCGGCGGGCTGGTGGTGGCCGCGACCATCAACCGCTTCGCCGGCCTGCACGACACCCTGCGCAGCGGCGCGTACTTCGAGCCGGCCAAGCGGGCCGTCACCGACGCCTGCGTGGCCGGCGGCGAGCTGCGCCCGGTGGGCGGGCAGAGCCTGTTCACCACCGCCTACTTCCACCAACCCGCGCAGGTACCGGTGGAGTTCGAGCAGGCCGGGCTGACCGTGCGGGGCCAGTACGGGCTGGAGGGCGCGGCCTGGCTGCTGGGGATCGAGGAGCGGCTCGACGACCCGGAACAGCGCGCGCTGGTACTGGACGCACTGCGGCGGGCCGAATCCGAGCCCTCGCTGCTCGGGATCAGCGGGCATCTGCTGACGGCCGGGACTCGCCGACCGCAGGGATGAGCCGACCGCCGGAACACGCTGACGGCTGGTCAGGCACCGTATGCGCACCGGCCGGATTCCACGGGGGATCCGGCCGCGTGGCGGTCGGCGCTCTTGACAGCACAGTGGTCTAGTCCAACCATAAGGTCTGTCCATCCGACCGGGATGCACTGTGGGGGTGTGACCACCGGCCGGCAGGGACTCGCCCTGCCTTGATCTGCCCACCGCCCCCTACTCGTTCACCGCACCCACTGGCTCGCGGCTGTTGCCCGCAGGCCGGTCGTCGTCATGCGCACCTCGCTCTGTCCCCCACCCTTTCCGTTACGTCTGCTGGAGCACTGATGCGACTTCACAGATCCGTCCAGGCGGTGCTGACCGCCGGAGCCACCCTGGCCGCCTCGGCCGGCCTGATGGCCGGTGTCGGCACCGCCGCCACCGCCGCGCCCGCCGCCACACCGCTGCCGGCGCACGTCTTCGCGCCCTACTTCGAGGCCTACAGCAGCGACAACCCGGCCACCCTGGCCAGCCAGTCGGGCAACAAGTACCTCTCGATGGCGTTCGTCCAGGCCGCCACCAAGGGCTCCTGCACCGCCTACTGGAACGGGGCCACCAGCACCCCGATCGCCGCCTCGACCTACGGCAGCCAGATCAGCTCGATCCAGGCGGCGGGCGGCGACGTGATCCCGTCCTTCGGCGGCTACGCGGCCGACGACGGCGGCACCGAGATCGCCGACAGCTGCACCGACGTCAACCAGATCGCGGCGCAGTACGAGTCGGTCATCACCACCTACAACGTCAACCGGATCGACCTCGACACCGAGGACAACTCGCTGACCAACACCGCCGGCATCGACCGCCGCAACAAGGCGGTCAAGCTGGTCGAGGACTGGGCGGCGGCGAACGGGCGCAACGTCCAGTTCTCCTACACCCTGCCGACCACCACCAGCGGGCTGGCGGACAGCGGGCTGGCCGTGCTGCGCAACGCGGTGAGCAACGGCGCCCGGATCGACGTCGTCAACATCATGACGTTCGACTACTACGACGGCGCCAGCCACGAGATGGGCACCGACGCGGAGAACGCCGCCAGCGGCCTCTACAGCCAGCTGGCGAGCCTGTACCCGAGCAAGACGCCCGCCCAGCTGTGGAGTTCGATCGGCATCACGATGATGCCGGGCATCGACGACTTCGGCGCGGGCGAGACCACCACCGTCGCGGACATGGCCAACGTGCAGAGCTGGGCCACCGCGAAGGGCGTCAACACCCTGTCGTTCTGGGCGCTGGAGCGCGACAACGGCGGCTGCGTGGGCACGGCCGGCTCGGACACCTGCTCCGGCATCGCGCAGAACACCTGGGACTTCAGTCACGCCGGTGAGCCCTTCACCTCCGGCGGCGGCGTGGTGACCAACGACTTCTCGCTCGCCGCCTCCCCGGCGAGCGGCTCGGTGCAGCCGGGCTCCTCGACCAGTGCCACCGTCAGCACGGCGGTCACCTCGGGCAGCGCGCAGAGCGTGGCCCTGACCGTCTCCGGCGCCCCCGCCGGCGTCACCGCCACCCTCAGCCCGGCCAGCGTCACCGCCGGCGGCAGCTCCACGCTGAACATCAGCACCACCGCCGCCACCGCGCCCGGCAGCTACCCGCTGACCATCACCGGCACCGCCGCCTCCGGCAGCCACACCGCCGGCTACACCCTGACCGTGGCGGGCACCGGCACCAACGACTTCTCGGTCGGCGTCAGCCCGGCCACCGGCTCGGTCACCGCCGGCGGCACCGCGAGCGCGGCCGTCAGCACGGCGGTCACCTCGGGCAGCGCGCAGAGCGTGGCCCTGACCGTCTCCGGCGCCCCCGCCGGCGTCACCGCCACCCTCAGCCCGGCCAGCGTCACCGCCGGCGGCAGCTCCACGCTGAACATCAGCACCACCGCCGCCACCGCGCCCGGCAGCTACCCGCTGACCATCACCGGCACCGCCGCCTCCGGCAGCCACACCGCCGGCTACACCCTGACCGTCACCGGTGCCACCACCAGCGGCCTGGCCAACGGCGGCTTCGAGAGCGGCAGCCCGAGCCCGTGGACCTGCCAGTCGGGCAGCGCCGTGGTCAGCACCCCGGTCCACTCCGGCAGCCACGCGCTGCAGGTGACCCCGAGCGCGAGCCAGACCGGCGAGTGCGACCAGAGCGTCACCCTGCTGCCCAACCACGCCTACACGCTGACCGGTTGGGTGCAGGGCTCGTACGCCTACATCGGCGTCAGCGGCGGCGCCACCGGCTCCACCTGGACCAACAGCAGCGGCTGGACCCAGCTGAGCGTGCCGTTCACCACCGACGCCACCGGCAAGGTCACCGTGTACGTGCACGGCTGGTACGGCCAGGCCAACGTGTACGCGGACGACTTCGCGGTCAGCTGACCGCTCTCTCCCGCCGACCTTCGTGGCCCCACCCCGCCGTCCTCCGGCGGGGTGGGGCCATCGGCGTCGATACGGCATGATCGGGACCACCCGGCCCCTCTCCCACGGACTCCAGGAGTCGCCATGCGCAAGGTCCTGATCACCGGTGCGACCGGCACCGTCGGCCGTCCGCTGGCCCGCCTGCTGGTCGAGCGCGGCGATCAGGTGCGGGCGCTGGTACGGGATCCGGCGCGGGCCGCACCGCTGCTGCCCGAGGGGGTGACGGCGGTGGCGGGTGACCTCACCGACGCGGCCTCGCTGCGGGCGGCCGTCGCCGGGTGCGACACCGTCTTCCACACCGCCGGGCTGGCCGAGCAGTGGCTGCGGGACAAGGGCGGGTTCCACCGGGTCAACGTGACCGGGACCGAGCAACTGGTGGCGGCCGCCCTGGCCGAGGGCGTCGAGTGCTTCGTCCACACCAGCACCATGGACGTCTTCGAGCGCCCGCGCGACCGGGCCGTGGCCTTCGACGAGACGGTGCTCGCCGCCGAGCCGCTGGGCACCGCGTACGAGCGCTCCAAGCAGGAGGCCGACCGGCTGGTGACCGCCGCGGTGACCGAGCGCGGGCTGCCCGCCCGGATCACCCACCCGGCGGCGGTCTTCGGCCCCGGCCCGGCCCGCCCGGCCGCGCTCAACCGGATGCTGGTCGACCTGGCCCGGGGCCGGGTGCCGATGCTGCCGCCGGGCGGCATGGCGGTGGTCTTCAACGAGGACCTGGCCCGCGGGCACCTGCTGGCCGCCGAGGCGCCGATCGGCTCGCGCTACCTGTTCAGCGACCGGTTCCTGGAGCTGCCGGCCATCGCCGAGCTGGTGAAGTCGGTGCGCCCCTCGGCCCGGGTGCCGATGACGATGGGCGCCCCGGTCGCCTGGGCGTACACGGCGATCGGCGAGCTGACCGCGAAGTTCACCGGCACCGCGCCGCAGATCTCCTTCGGCGAGCTGCACTTCCTCACCTCGGAGGTCAACCCGGACGCGCGGCTGGCCCGGCACGCGCTGGGCTGGGAGGTGACCGACCTGGCGACGGCGGTGGAGCTGACACTGCGGCACTACAAGGCGAGGTGACGGCCCGTCAGTCCGCTGTCGACTCTTCGAGCAGCTTGCCCGGGTTCATGATCCCCTGCGGGTCGAGCGCATCCTTCACCGTGCGCAGCAGGGCGAGTTCGACCGGCGAGCGGGTGGCGGCCAGCGCCTCCCGCTTGAGCACGCCGATGCCGTGCTCGGCGCTCACGCTGCCGTCGAACTCGCCGACCAGACGGTGGACGACTGCCGAACTCCCCTCCCCCGACAGCACGTTGAAGTGCACGTTGCCGTCGCCGACATGCCCGAAGGCGTTCACCACCGCCCCCGGGCAGGCTGCCGCCACCGCCCGCTCGGCGGTTTCGATGAACGCGCCGATCGCACCCAGCGGCACGCTCACATCGTGCTTGACCGCGCCACCCGCCCGCTTCTCGGCCTCCGGCAGCGCCTCGCGCAGCGCCCAGAGCGCACGGGCCTGGGCCGCATCCAGCGCCGGGACGGCATCCACGGCCAGGCCGTGCTCGATCGCCTCGGCCAGCAGTCCCTCCAGGGCGGCGGTCAGCGCGGCACCGTCCCGGGTGGCGATGGCCTCGACCAGCACGTACTGCGGGTGCGGGCGGTCGAACGGGTCCTTGGCAGAGGGCAGTTGGGCGAGCACCAGGCCGAGTCCGGTGCGGCTGAACAGCTCCAGCGCGCTCAGCCGCTCCTCCAGCAACTCGCGGGCGAGCGCGAGCAGTCCGGGCAGCACGTCGAGTCCGGGCAGCGCGAGCAGGGCCACCGCGCGGTGCCGGGGCCGGGGGAACAGCCGCAGGGTGGCGGCGGTGACCACGCCGAGCGTGCCCTCGGAGCCGATCAGCAGCTGCTTGAGGTCGTAGCCCGTGTTGTCCTTGCGCAGGGTGCGCAGCCCGTGCCAGATCCGGCCGTCCGGCAGCACCGCCTCCAGGCCCAGCACCAGCTCCCGGGTCATCCCGTAGCGCAGCACGTTGCTGCCGCCCGCGTTGGTGGCCACCACGCCGCCGATCCGGCAGCTGCCCTCGGAGGCGAGGCGCAGCGGGAAGAGCAGGCCGGCCTCGGCGGCAGCCCGCTGCACGTCGGCCACCACGCAGCCGGCCTCGGCGGTGAGTGCGAAGTCGGGCACGTCGACGCTGCGGATCCGGTTCAACTCGCGCACGCTCAGCACCACCTGGGTGCCCTCGCCGAGCGGGATCGCGCCGCCGACCAGACCGGTGCCGCCGGCGAACGGCACCACCGGCACGCGGTGGCGGGCGCAGACCGAGACGGCCGCGGCCACCTCGGCCGTACTGCGCGGACGCAGCACGGCGGCGGGGTGGGCGGGCAGCAGGCCGCGCTCGTCGCGCACGAAGCCGGCCGCCGCGTCGCCCGGCGCCAGCACCCGGTCGGCGCCCAGCGCGCGGCGCAGCTCGGCGAGCGCGGGGGCGAGCGCGGCGGGGACAGGGTCGGGGGTGGCGGGCGGCGTCACAGGGCAACGGTAGCCGGGCACTGCCCTCCCGCACGTGTTTCCGTTAGCGTGGCCGGGCTTGATCGATTTCTCGCCCGAGGAGAACGGGGTTCCGCATGTCCGACAACGTCCACGTGCTCGCACCCGCCGGGGTCGCCCCCGGCAACGGCTACAGCCAGGTGGCCTGGGGCACCGGCCGGCTGATCACCGTCGCCGGACAGATCGCCCTGGACGAGCACGGCGAGCTGGTCGGCGTCGGCGACCCGGCCGCCCAGGCCGAGCAGGTCTTCGAGAACATCCGCCGCTGTCTGGTCGCGGCCGGGGCCGGCTTCGACGACGTGCTCAAGCTGACCTTCTTCCTCACCGACCTCGCCCACCTGCCCGCGATCCGCGCGGCCAGGGACGCCGTGTTCGACGCCGAGCGGCTGCCGACCTGCAGCGCACTGGTGGTGGCGGCGCTGGTCCGGCCCGAGTTCCTGTTCGAGATCGAGGCACTGGCGGTCGTGCCCGCGACGGCCGGGCAGGGCTGAACACGCTCGGGGAGTGGCGCGGCGCGCCACTCCCCGGCGGCTCACGGGAGGAACTTCACCTCGGGGAAGGCGCGGGAGGGGCCGTCGAGCAGGTGCCCCCGGCGCTCCCGCAGGTACCGGTCGAAGAACGCCCGCGGGTACGCCTGCTGGATCCGCACCGCCCGGGCCGGATCGATGGTGCCGATCGCGTCCTGAACCTGCGCCTCGGTCATCCCGAGCACCTTCGCCAGCTGCGGGATCAGCGCCGCGTCGTCACCGTACGACGCGTGGATCGCGCCCTCGGCCTGGATGTTGAGCCGCCAGCCCCGCAGGTGCGACCAGAACTCGGCGGCGGCGGGATCCTGGGCGCGGGTGAACACCGCGGTCATCATCAGGAACGGCCGGTCCAGGTCGGTGGTGATGGTCGGCTGCATCGGGCCGTCCAGGCTCAGCCCGGCCCGGACGCGCTGGTCCGCCAGCATGGTGAGGGCGGTCGCCGTCCCGCCCTTCGACCAGCCGAAGACGCCGATGCGGTCCAGGTCGAGAGCGCCGGACAGGCCGGCGGGCAACGGACGGTCCTCGGCATCCGGATTGCGCCCGGCGGCGAGGTCCTCGATACGGTCCAGGACGAACCGCAGGTCCGTGGCGAAGTCCTTGGGACCGGGCATGTACGCCGGGTCCTGGACCGGGGTGACCACCCGGCCGTCGGGGAACTCGCTGAACGAGTCGTACGAGTGGTCCACCGTGACCACCACGTACCCGTGGCTGGCGAGTTCCTGGACGATGGTGGTGTGGTCGCTGCGGTGGCTGTGCGCGCCGTGCGAGAAGACGACGATCGGCAGCCGTCGGTCGCCGCGCCGCACCGGAGCGCCCTCGTGGCCGGCCGTGAGCGGCGCCAGGGCGGGGTCGATGTCGTAGCCACCGGAGACGAGGAACGCGCGCAGGGCGCCCGTGGTCATCCAGGGCGCCGACGGGTACCCCTCGACGTCCCGGGCGGGGTACCAGACGCTGGCCATCAGCTCGCGGAAGTGCCCCGGGCCGGCCACCTGGTCCGGCCGTGAGCTGTCGACGAGGTGCAGCGCCACCGTGCCCACCGGGTGCGGCCCGGTCGGCGTGGGGAGGGTGAACTGCGCCGGGCCGGGAGCCGCGGCGGCGGTCGCCTGAGCCGCCCACGCGGGTGCGGCGACGACGAGCGGAACGGCGGCGCCGACGGCGACTGCGGCGCGAAGTATGTGACGGCGCGTCATCGTGGTGGGTTCCTGCTGATGGTCCGTCTGGTGCCGGTTCGTATCCATGAGTCGAACGCTGTCACGCGTTGCATGCGAACACATCCGACCACGGGCTGACCCGCGGCCTGCGTAGTGGCCCACAGATGTACGCCCCGGGGTGACGACCCCCTGCCGACCCGGAAGGATGCGAGACTGTCGGATACGTAGAGTCACCACCAGAGACAAGGAGACACCTCGTGAGCGTCGAAGCGAAGGCCGGGTCGGCTGCAGTCGGACTGGATGTCGGATTCATCGGGCTGGGCGGGATGGGACGGGAGATGGCCGCCCACCTGGTCAAAGCCGGCCACCGGGTGCGGGTGTGGAACCGCTCCCCCGCGCCGGTGACGGCACTCGTCGCACTGGGCGCCGAGGCGGCGGCGACGCCGGCCGAGGCGATGGCGGCCGACGTGGTCGTCTCGATGCTCGCGGACGACGCGGTGGTGACGGAGCTGCTGCTCGATGAGCAGGTGCTGGCGGCGGCGGGCGCGAGCGTGCACGTCAACATGGCCACCGTCTCGCCGGAGCTGGCCCGGCGCGCCGCCGAGCTGCACCAGCGGCACGGGATCGGCTACGTCGCCGCGCCGGTGCTGGGCCGCACCGACGTGGCCGCCGCGGGAAACCTCAGCATCCTGGCGGCAGGCGAGAGTTCGCTGGTCGACCGGGTGGCACCACTGTTCGAGGCGATGGGGCGTCAGACCTACCGGCTCGGCGAGCGGCCGGAGTTGGCGAACATCGCGAAGATCAGCGTCAACTTCATGCTGATCTCGGCCATCGAGGCACTGTCGGAGGCGACGGCGCTGGCCGAGGCCAACGGCTTGGCGGCGGACCAGTTGGTGGAACTGCTCTCGGGCACGCTCTTCCCTGGCCCGGTGTACGCGGGCTACGGCTCGATGATCGCCGAACGGCGGTACGACCCGGCGGCGTTCCGGCTCGTGCTCGGCCTCAAGGACGTGGGCCTGGCGCTGAACGCGGGCGCCGCCGCCAAGGTGCCGATGCCGATCGCGAGCGTGCTGCGCGACGCCCTGATCGAGAGCATCGCGCACGGCGACGGCGAGCGGGATCTGGCCGCCCTCGGCGAGACGGCCAGGCGTCGGGGTGGCGCTGGGCAGGGCTGAGGGGGCGGGGCGGGGCCGAGGGGGCGGCGGTCGGGGCCGAGGGCACGGCGGTCGGGCCTGGGGTGGCGGCCCGAGGCCGAGGTCAGGCCAGGGCGCCGTTGGTGAGGAGGACGGCCGAGGCGGCGTCCGCGAGCCAGGAGGCCGCCTCGGTGATCCGCCGCACGTGGTAGTCCGCGCAGACCGTGGGCAGGTGCTCGACCCTGACCCAGTGGATCGCACGCAGGTCCGGGCCCGCCTCCGCACGGGGGCGGGCCATGGCGGCCTGTGCGGCGGTGAGTTCACGGGCGAAGACGAAGTTGTAGCCCTCGCACACGCCGGACTCGGGCTTGGCGCGCGCGTAGTCGACGGTCGCCAGGTCGGCCCCGCTGAACGGCAGTGCGAGCCCGAGTTGGGCCCTGACCAGGCGCTGCACGGTCGCCCGGGGCTCCTCGTCCGACCGGCTGTGGCCGCCGGGCAGATTGAGGCAGGGGCGGTGGGCCAACTCCAGGAGCAGCACGGAGCGGTCGTCGGGATGGAGCAGCACGGCCTGGCCGGCGATCCGGCGGCGGGGCGGGGTGGTGAAGTGGGTCCGGTCCCAGGACAACGGGGCCTCCTTGCGGGTGGTGCGGGTGGTGCGGGGTAACTGCGGGGAACTTCGTTCGGGCTAGGTGCACTTGGTGTGCTGGAGGCCGTGCCGACGGCGAAGCACGCGGGCGTCGACAGCGCCGCTCGGGTCACCGTTGGCCGTGTCGGCGCGCTCCTTGTGGACGAGGCGCGCGCACTCCTGGCAGCCGGGGACGGGAGCGGGGAGGGGCGGGGGTTGGGGTGAGATCGGGGGCGTGGGGAGCATGGACGGCGCGAGGTCGATCATGCCGTCGGCTCCGGGCCGGAGTTGGGCGTGACGGGAAGCGGCGGCACCTCCGGCAGCCGGACATCGGCGGCGCAGCGGGGCGCGTTGCGCTGGACGACGGGCGCCAGATCCGGTGCGTCGAGCACGGGTTCGAGCCGGTCGGGGTCGGTGTCCCATTCGCAGCCTCCCCCATTCGGGCGAAGGTAGGCGCGGCCACCCAAGGTGTCCATGTAGATGCCCTGTCTGCCGTGGTTGGCCAAATCGGCTACCAGTTGGCCGACTTGGGGACGGTAGACAGTGGTGGGGGATGCCGGGTACGCGGGCATGGCCACTCCTTTCCGTAGTCGATCCACTACCGAGAGCGCCCACTGTCCCGTACGCTCGGGAACTGTTCAACTTGCCCATGGGCTAAGTGGAGTCCGAGGAGTGCCCGTGAACCGGAAGAAGCTTGATCCCCAGTCATCCCCCCGAGCCGCCTTCGGACACCAGCTCCGCACCTCGCGGGAGGCGCGCGGCTGGTCGCAGACCCAACTGGGCGGGCGCATCGGGTACTCGGACACCTACATCTCCGCGCTGGAAACGGCCCGTAAATCCCCCACCCTGAAGTTCGCAAAGTCGGCGGACTCGGCTCTGGGGACGGGTCAGACCCTTGAGTTGATGGTGCGGGGGATCAAGAACTCCGCACTGCTGGAGGGCTTCCCGGAGCACGCGGCACAGGAGGCGCGGGCGGCGGAGATCAGGATCTTCGAGCCGATCATGATCCCTGGACTTCTCCAGACTCCGCAGTACGCCGCGGCGCTGGCCTCAGCGGCGGTTCAACGCGGCAGCATCAGCCAGGAGCAAGCAGATGAACGCGTACGCTTCCTCGCCGTGCGCCAACGGCTTCTGCGGCGCTCCGCCCCGCCCCTGATCCACGCGGTCATGGATGAGAGCTGCATCCGGCGCCCGGTCGGAAGCACCGAGATCATGCGCACCCAGCTCGATCATCTCGTCACGATGGCGGCCCGGCCGCACGTGATCATCCAGGTGGCACCGTTCAGCCTGGCCGAGTTCGTGCCGTTCGGAGCCGTCGTGACCCTCCTGACCTTTGCAGACCGGTCGGTGGTCGGCTACACCGAATCGAATGACCAAGGCTATGTGGTCCGGCAGGACGAGACCGTCCGGGCGTGGGAGAGGGACTACCATCAGCTCCAGGTGGAAGCATTGTCGAAAGCTGCATCTGTAGCGCTGATCCGCAAGGCCCGAAAGGAACTTCCCTCATGACCGACCCCGCAGACCTGTCGGGCGCTGCCTGGTTCAAGTCAAGCCACAGCAACAATGGGGGTACCTGCGTAGAGGTCGCCCCCAACTTCCCAGGGGTAGTCCCCGTCCGTGACTCAAAGAACCCCCACGAGCCCGCCCTCCTCTTCCCCGCCACCGCCTTCGCCGCCTTCATCACCGGCATCAAGGCCGGCCAGTTCACTTCTGTCTGACCATGCATCAGCCGGGCCGACCTGATCTCCTCAGGTCGGCCCGGAGCCGTTCCGAGGCACCCTTGTCCCGCTCACCAGGGCGCGGGAGAATCTGTGCCCATGACCGACCCGGACCTCTCCCAGGCCAACTGGTTCAAGTCAACCCACAGCGGCAACGGCGGCAGCTGCGTCGAGATCGCCGCCGACATCCCCGGGCTCGTCCCCCTCCGCGACTCCACCAACCCGGACGAGCCCACCCTCCTCTTCACCACCACCGCCTTCGCGGCCTTCATCACCGGCGTCAAGACCGGCCGGTTCGCGTTCCTCTGACCACCACCACCGCCTACCGGCTCAGCGCCCCCGTCAACCCGTCGGCGGTGGTCTCCACCCAGATCAGGCGGCGGAGGACCTGGTACCCGATGGCTTCGTTCACCGCGATCATGTGGACGTTGTCCTCGTTGTTGCTCGTCACGATGCGCCGCACCTGTGGTCGCTCCCGCAGGACCTGGCGCGTCATGGCCGCCTTCAGCGCCCGGCCGAGGCCGTGTCCACGGTGCGCCCGCACCACGGAGGTGTCGTTCACGTAGGACTTGTCCGGGCGGTAGGCGTAGGTGAGGAGCCCCGTGACACCGGCGATCTCACCGCTCGCCTCGTGGACCGCGACCACCACCCGCTCCTCGGCACCCTGGTCAGCCAGCTCCCGCTCCTCCCGACGGATCCGCTCGGCGTCCCACCGAACGATCTGGATACTCGACTCGCCCATCGGCGCGTCCTGCACCGCCTCCCTGGCGGCCGCGTACGCCTCGATCAGCTCCTCCGGGGCCGTGCCGACCCAGCCGGCCAGGCGGTACCCGGCCGGGACCGGCACGTCCCACCGCTCCGGCTCGGTCTCGTCGACCATCAGCATCATGATCGCCGTGCGATTGACCGCCCGGAACCCGAAGCGAGCGGCCCACAGGTCCCCGGGGGAGCCGGACTTCATCGCCTCGCCGGTCACCGTCGGCCGCCCGGTCTCCCGCACCGCCGGCAGGACGGCCCGCAGCACGGCGGTGCCGATCCCCCGGCGCCGGTACTCGGGATGCACCGTCACGGTCACCTGCGCGATCCCGCTGTTCTCGCCGTCCTGCAACGCGAGCCGGCCCAGACCGACCAACACCCCGTCCACGTAGGCGGCCCAGTACCGGCACCTCCCCTCGTGCGGCCAGGGTGTCCGCAGTCGGCCGACCGTGGCCTCGTAGCCGGCCGGTGGCTCCTCGGGGAAGTCGACCCGCCAGGCGGCCGCCGAGGCGAGGTGGTACTCGGAGAGTTCGCGCTCCGAAGCCGTCGCCGCGTCGAACGGCCGTATCTCCATGCTCATGGTTCCCCCACCGACGATCACTCAGGCCCTCAACCTAACTCTCCCCCCGGAGAGATGTCCGCCGTTCGCACTCCACCGCCACGAAGACGCCGACCATCGAGGAGGCGCCACCACTGGACCTGCCCCCCGGACCGCGTGGCCGAAAGAGCCCACCGTCTACCAGCGCGACGCCGCCGACCTCGCCGACCTGTTCGACCTGGACGGCGCCCGCGCCATAGTCGCCGACCGCACCCGCCGCCCCATCGAACGGGCCACGTCCAGGCGGGCGCCCTCGTCCCCGACCTGCCCACCCCGGCGCTGTCCTCCCAGCTACCGGAAGCCGTCGCCGCTGACGCCCGGAGTGCCCTGGTGAACTTCTTGGAGCGCCTCGACCTCACCGCGGCCGGGCAGTGGATCAGTGACAGGCAGCAGTGCGAGGTCCTGGCGATCGCCTAGCCTCACAGCACCACGAGAACCACCGAAGGGGCTGAGCAGGTAGGTGGCCAAGCACCGCAGGTCTTGCCAGTGGGCAGGATGTCAGAGATACGCCAACCTGCGGGACCTCGACACCGGACAGGATTTCTGCACACCGTGCGCCGTGGCCATGCTGTACGCGGCCGACGATCCGATCACCAACTTCCGTGAGTTCGACGAGTCGTCGGAGTACGCGAACGCGCTGCGGGACCGGCCGGTCCTGGGCCTGTTCGGCTGGCCCGGTGGCCGGTGACCGGCAGCCCTCTGATCGCTGGGATGGCCGCTCCGGCCGCGCGGTGGGGAGGTGCGGGAGCGGTGGAGCCGGCGGCCGGTGCGTGGGTGACGCACCGGCCGGCTCGGCTCCGGAGCAGATGTTGTTCGCGTTGCCGGTGTTACACCGTGCCCAGATTCAGGTGGGCGGACGGCTACGGCTGCAGGCGTCCCGCGAAGCGGCGGGCGAAGGCGTCGGCGGTGTCGGCGGTGACCGTGTAGTCGTAGCGGCCGGCGGCGGTCGGCGCCAGCACCGCCTCGGCACTGCCGCCGGGGGCGACCGTGACCGTGGCCGGGGTCGAACCGGCGGCACCGAAGGCCGAGTTGGCGCCGATGGTGAAGACCACCGGCTTGCCGCCCTGGTTGGTCAGGGTGATCCGCACGCCGTCGGGGGTCTCCACCGAGGCGACCTCGGGGTGGCCCTTGGCCGGGTCGCTCCAGGTGCGCACGTCGCCCTGGTAGCCGCGCAGGAAGCCGTCGGGGCCGTGCGCGTCGATGTCGTAGGGGCCGCCGCTGACGCCGAGGGCGCTGAAGAAGTCGCTGACGGTGCCGCCGACCGGCAGCGTGTAGCGCCAGGCGCCGAACTGGCGGAAGTTCACGGCGTACATCGAGATCCCGGCGCCCAAGGTGCCCAGGTTGTCCAGGGTGATCCAGAGCTGACCGGTGGTGGTGTCGGTGCGCGAGGAGGAGCCGAAGCGGTAGCCGGTGGGCAGGGCGGGCCGGTCGCCGGGCTCGACCTGGGGGGCTTTCTGGATGACCGGCGGGAAGAGCGGCGGCAGCAGCTTCTTGTCCTGCTCGGCCAGGTCGGCCAGCAGCTGCTTGGTGTCGGGCAGCGCCGGGAAGGTGCGGTTGCTGGTGGTGAAGTCGAAGGCGGACATCAGGTCGCCGCAAACGGTGCGGCGCCAGGCGGAGATGTTGGTCTCCTTCACGCCGGTCCAGTTCTCCAGGAAGCGCAGCACCGACGTGTGGTCGAAGACCTCGGAGTTGACCCTGCCGCCGCGGCTCCACGGCGAGATGACGATCATCGGCACCCGCGGGCCCAGGCCGATCGGCACGCCCCCGATGAACTCGTCGGGGGTGCCGTCGGGCGCCACCGGTGGCACGACGTGGTCGAAGAAGCCGTCGTTCTCGTCGTAGTTGAGCAGCACCACGGTCTTCGCCCAGACCTCCGGGTGGGCGGCCAGCGCCTGGAGCACGTACGCGGAGGTGAAGTCCGCGCCTTGGGCGGGCGGGTAGTTGGGGTGCTCGGACTGCGCGGTCGGGGCGACCACCCAGCTGACCGCCGGCAGCGTGCCCGCCGCCACGTCGTTCGCGAAGTCGTCGGCGCCGGCCCGGGCCATGCCGCGTTGGTAGAGCGGGGAGTCCTGCGGGGCGGTCTGGAAGCTCTTGAACCAGGCCAGGGCATTGTCGTCGAAGTTGTCCTGCTGCTGGTAGACCTTCCAGGAGATGCCCGCGGCCTGCAGGCGCTCCGGGTAAGTCGTCCAGGTGAAGCCGGACTTGCTGTTGTCGGTGGCCGGGCCGCCGCCGGTGCCGTTCGGGTCGATCATCCCGGACCACAGGTAGAGCCGGTTCGGGTCGGTGGAGGTCATCGCGGAGCAGAAGTACTGGTCGCAGAGGGTGAAGTTGTCCGCGAGCGCGTACTGGAAGGGGATGTCCTGGCGGGTGTAGTAGCCCATCGTGTACCAGGTCTTGGCCGGGACCCAGTTGCTCCACTGCCCGTTGGCCCAGGCGCTGTGGGTGCCGCCCCAGGAGTGGTCCAGGTCGAAGATCCGCTGGGCGTCGCTGGTGGAGGTGTCCAGGTGCCAGGGCAGCAGGTCGGTGCCGCCGACGGTGCCGAGCAGCTTCTGGCGCAGCACGTCCGAGCCGCCGGGGAACCGGACCCTGGAGGTGTCGCCGTAGCCGCGCACGCCGTTCAGGGTGCCGAAGTAGTGGTCGAAGGACCGGTTCTCCTGCATCAGCACCACGACGTGTTCGACATCGTCCATCGTGCCGGGCGCGGCCGGCGCGGCCAGCGCCTGCTGGACGGAGCCGGGCAGCGCGCCCAGGCCGAGGGCGGCACCGGAGGCGGCGGCCGAGCCGAGCAGGGCGCGGCGGGAGAGCGGGGACACGGGTCCTCCTGAAGGCGGGGGCGCAGTTGGCTACTTGCGGGTAGGGGGATGATTCCAGCGGAGGGTGAACGGTGGAAGACCCGGGGACAGCCAAAAAGGTGTCCATACATGTCCGTCCCGCATTGCGCGCACTTGCCACACAAACGGCAGCTGATTAATCATCAGGTTCAAGGCAGCACTGACGACTTCGCCCCGCCGGAGACCGCCCATGTCCCTGAACGGCACCGCCCTGCACCTCGCCACCGACCTGCCGCCGCTGGTCCGGCGCGCGCTGGCGGCGGCGCGGGCGCACGGTTTCGAGAACTCCTGCCGCCCCGAACAGGGCCTGCTGATCAGCGCGTTGGCGCACGGCGCGGCCACCCGGATCGGCGAGAGCGGCACCGGGTGCGGGGTGGGCCTGGCCTGGCTGGCCAGCGGGGCCGGGCCCGGGGTGCGGCTGGTCAGCGTCGAACGGGACCCGGCCCGCGCCGCCGTGGCCGCCGCGGTCTTCGCCGACCAGCCGCAGGTGGAGGTGGTCACCGGCGACTGGAGCGAGCTCTACCGGCGCGGGCCGTTCGACCTGCTGGTGCTGGACGGCGGCGGCCAGGGCAAGGGCGCCGAGCCGCCGGCCGACCCGGTGCGGCTGCTGACGCCCGGCGGCACGGTCACGGTGGACGACTTCACCCCCTGCACCACCTGGCCCCCACAGCACGAGGGCCGCCCGGACACCGCCCGCCTGCACTGGCTCGAGCACCCGGCCCTGCGCACCACCGAACTGCGCCTGGCCGCCGACCTGAGCACGCTGGTCGGCACGCTGCGCGGCTGATCAGCGGCCCGGCTCGCCGAGGACTCCCGTGGCCCGGTACCGGACGACTCAGTACCGGACAGCTCGGTACCGAACAGCTCAGTACCAGACGGTGATCCGCCGGGCCGGACCGTCCACCCGGATCCGGCCGCCGCAGGGGAGGATCTGCTGCGGGTCGGTGTGGCCGAAGTCGACGTCGAAGACGGCCATCGTCTGCGGTGCGTACTCGGCCAGCGCGCGGAGGACCGCGGCCCGCTGGGCCTTGCGGTACTCGACCTTGGCGGCCGGCTCCAGCATCTGCTCGAAGCTCCAGCTCTTGGCCCGGGCCATCAGCAGCGCGGGGAACTGGCGCAGCAGCCCGCGCTCGCCGAGGTTGCGCAGGATCCGGTAGACCTCGTCCGCCCGCGGCATCTCCTCGGAGGTCTCCAGGAAGAGCACCTGCCCGGCGTACTGCTCCACCGGGCCGATCTCCCGGTCGGCCATCGCCATCCAGGCGAGGATCTCCAGGTTGCCGCCCCAGCCCGGGGCGTCGACCACCTGGTCCGCGTTGTGCCAGGTCCAGCCCTCCCCCGGCTCCATCACCGGCTCGCCCGCGAGCAGGTCGGGCTCGGTCCAGGGCAGCTCGACGTCGCCGACCTCGGCGCTGGGCCGCAGCTCGTACGCGCCGGAGCCGAGCAGCGCCGCGCGCAGCGACTCGGCGGTGGCCGGGTGCAGCGCGCCGCCGCGTCCCAGCTGCACCATCACCGAGCAGCCGTGGTAGCTGACGATGCCCAGGTTGCGCAGCAGGAGCAGCAGGTTGGTGTTGTCGCTGTAGCCGAAGAACGGCTTGGGGTTGGCCCGGATCAACTCCCGGTCCAGGTGCGGCAGCACGGTGATCTGGTCCTCGCCGCCGATGGTGGCGATCACCGCCTTGATGCCCGGGTCGGCGAAGGCCGCGTGCAGGTCGGCCGCGCGCTCCTCGGCGGTGGCGCCGAGCTTGCGGGTGCCCGGGTACTCCACGGGTTCGAGGCCGAACTCCTCGCGCAGCCGGCGCAGCCCCAGCTCGTAGGGGTGCGGGAAGAGACCGGGCAGCGCGGCGGAGGGCGAGAGGACCGCGACGCGGTCGCCAGGCCGGGGCTTGGCCGGGTACGCGGCTACGGACGCGGGTACGGGCACGGGCACGGGGGGTGCCGGTACGGACGCGGGTACGGGTTCGGGTGCCGTCATGGCGTCGATCCTATGAACGCCGGGTCCACGGCGACCAGGGAATTACCCCTCGCCCCGCGCAGCTCAGTCCAGCTCCGCTGTGCGGTGTCGACCGTTCGCGGGGGCGACCGCCCTCGGTGCCGACGCAGGAGTCGACCACGGCGCGGCCGCCACCGTCCAGCGCGTTTCCGGGCGCCCGCGACGCGCAAACCGTGACGCCCCGACAGCGACGCCCCGGCGACGACGCGCGGACGACAGCGGGCCGGACCCCCGAAGGGATCCGGCCCACCAGCTGTGCGTACGACGCAGCGTCAGCGCTCCTGCCGCGGAGCCGTCAGTGCGCCATCACCGGGACATCGACGACCTCGCCCTCGGCGCCCGCAGCCACCAGGTTCGCCTTGCCGCCGCCGTTGAGCAGCGCCGTGGCGATCGCGGCGGCCGCCAGCAGGATGCCGAAGGAGAACCAGATCGCGGTGGAGAAGCCGTGCACCGCGGTCTGCGCCTGCACCAGCATCTGCAGCTCGACGGGCGACTTCGGGTTGATCGGGTGCGACGTGGCGAAGGCCTTGGAGGCGCTGGTGGCCACCGTGCTCAGTGCCGCGGTGCCGATCGCGCCGCCGACCTGCTGCGAGGTGTTGACCATCGCGGAGGCGACACCGGCGTCCTGCGGCCGGACCCGGAAGGTGGCCAGGCTCATCGCCGGCATGAACGCGGTACCCATGCCCAGGCCCATCAGGATCAGACCGGGCAGGATCAGCCAGTACGAGGAGTCGACCTTGATCTGGGTCAGGATCAGCATGCCCGCCGAGGCGACCAGGAAGCCGGGGCCCATCAGCGCCCGGGCCGGCAGCCGGTTCATCAGCCGGGCGCCGATCTGGGTGGAGCCGGTGATCATGCCGGCCACCATCGGCAGGAAGGCGACGCCGGTCATGACCGGGGAGTAACCCAGCACGGTCTGCATGTAGTAGGTCAGGAAGAGGAAGAGCCCGAACATCCCGATCACGGCCAGGCCGAGCGAGAGGTAGGCACCGCCGCGGTTGCGGTCGAGCACCACGCGCAGCGGCAGCAGCGGCGCGCTGACCCTGCTCTCGACGAAGACGAACGCGCTGAGCAGCACGACGGCGGCGGCGAACAGGGCCAGCGTCACGTGCGAGGTCCAGCCGTCCTCCGAGGCCTTGGTGAAGCCGTAGACCAGCGAGACGAGACCGGTGGAGACCAGCAGCACGCCGGGGATGTCGAGGCGGTTGCGGTTACGGGTACCGGCCGGCTCCCGGATCACCAGGACGGCGCCGGTCACCGCGATGATCGCGAACGGCACGTTGATGAAGAAGGTCCAGCGCCAGTTCAGGTACTCGGTGAGCACGCCGCCCAGGATCAGGCCGATCGCGCCGCCACCACCGGCCACCGCGCCGAAGATGCCGAAGGCCTTGGCCCGCTCCTTCGCCTCGGTGAACGTCACGGTCAGCAGCGAGAGGGCGGCGGGGGCGAGCAGCGCGCCGAAGAGGCCCTGCAGGGCACGGGCACCCATCAGCATCCCGGTGCTCTGCGCGGCGCCACCGAGCGCCGAGGCCAGGGCGAAGCCGATCAGACCGGTCATGAAGGTGCGACGGCGGCCCCACAGGTCGGCGATCCGGCCGCCGAAGAGCAGCAGGCCGCCGAAGGCCAGCGCGTAGGCGGTGATCACCCACTGGCGGTTGGTGTCGGAGAAGCCGAGGCTTCGCTGGGCCGAGGGCAGGGCGATGTTCACGATGGTGGCGTCCAGCACCACCATGAGCTGGGCCAGGGCTATGAAGCCCAGTGCCTTCCAGCGCCTGGGGTCGGCCTGCGGGACGGTTTGAGACATGGTTGTACTCACCTAACGGCAGGAGTTGCTGAGGGTGGGGCGCGGGGTGCCGCGCCCACGGGAAGCTTGAGTGTTCAACGGTCGAGCAGGTCAGTGGTTGATCAGGCGACTCAGTGGTTGATCAGGAGACCGGGGACGACCCGGAGGCGGTCACGCGCGCCGCAGGTCCTCCATGGTGGCGGCGCGCCCGGGCAGGACGGTGGGCGCCGGGGCGCGCATCCCGTCCAGGAAGAGCTGGAGGTGCCGGTGGACGAACATCTCGTCCTCCAGGCACTCCTTGCCGGGCAGTGGACGGGTCAGCCGGGCCAGCGCGACGAACAGGTCGCCGGGGCCGACGTCGGGCCGCAGCCGGCCGGCCCGCCGGGCCCGGTCGAGCAGTTGCTCGACCACGCGCTCCAGCTCGGTCCGGGTGGCGAGCAGGTCCTCGTCCTCGTGGAGTTTCAGGTGGTCGGACAGGAGCGAGCAGAGCGCGCCGATCCGCTCGCCGGCAGCGGCGTGCACATAGCGGCTGATCGCCTCGAAGGGGTCGCCCTGGTCGGCCAGCGCCTCCTTGGCCTGCTCCAGCACGCCCCCCAGCACCGAGAGCACGACCTGGTGGATCAGGGTCACCCGGTCGGGGAAGTTACGGTAGAGGGTCGCGTTGCCGACCCCGGCGCGCTTGGCGATCTCGTCCAGCGGGACGAGGGCGCCCTCGTCGGCGAAGAGCTCGCGGGCCGCGGCCAGGATCCGCTCGCGGTTGCGGGTGGCGTCCGCCCGGAGTCGGGGCGTGGCGGCACGGGCACAGGGCGATGCTTCGGGGATGCACGTCCCCGCCTGCAGGGTGTCCATGGCTGCGCTCCTTTCCGGGGATTCCGTCCCCACTTCCATCGACTGTACGGCAAACGGGGAGAAGGTCCCCGGATATTTCCGCCCAGGCGCCTGTTGCGTGAGATGTGAGGCAGCTCACCTCACCCGGTTGCCCGACCTGACCAGCGGGAATCCATGGGTTACGGCCCGAGCACCGGGCGACGCCGTATGGGCCGCAGCAGACTGGGCAGGAACCTCAGGTTGTCGTGAGCCGGATGACGAGGACGGTGATCAACGTGAACCTCGCACGACCGTCGAGCCTGTCGCTCGACACCGAACCGCAGGCGCCACCGACGGTGACCCCGCTGACCGAATCGTCCGCCGAGGCGTACGTGGCCAGCACCTGTTTCAAGATCGGCCCCCCTGGGCGGGTCGGCGTCGAGCTGGAGTGGTTCGTCCATGACTCCTGTCGACCCCACACCGCCCCCGACCCCGCGCGGGTGCGCGCCGCTCTCGACGCGCTGCACCTGCCCCCCGACCACCCCTTCCTCCCCAACGGCTCGCGAGTGACCCAGGAGCCGGGCGGCCAGGTCGAGCTCAGCTCCCCGGCCGCCGCCGATCTCCCCGGCTGCGTGGAGACCACCCACCAGGACCTGGCCGCCCTGCGCGCCGCCTTCGCCGCCCAGGGCCTGGACCTCGCCGGCTACGGCACCGAACCCCATCCCAAGGAACGCCGGGTGACCCTGCGCCAGCCGCGCTACCTGGCGATGGAGGAGTTCTTCGGCCGCACCGGCCCCTGGGGCAAGATCATGATGTGCGCCACCGCCTCCACCCAGGTCTGCCTGGACGCAGGCACCGACACCGCCGGCCCCGACGGCTTCCGCACCCGCTGGCGCCTGGCCCACCTGCTCGGTCCGGTGCTGGTCGCCGCCTTCGCCAACTCCCCGCTGCTGGACGGACGGCCGACCGGCTACCGGTCCACCCGGCAGGCCGTCTGGGCCCGGATGGACCCCAGTCGCACCCTGGCCCCGGGCGGCGTGCACGGCTGCGGCCCGGACGGCGATCCGTGCGCGGCCTGGGCCCGCTACGTGCTGGACGCCGCGGTGCTCTGCGTGCGCCGGCCCGAAGGACGGCCGTGGAACGCGCCGGTCGGGCTCACCTTCCGCGCCTGGCTGCGGCGGCCCGAGGCCGAGCGCCCGAGCCTGGCCGATCTCGACTACCACCTGAGCACGCTCTTCCCGCCGGTGCGCCCGCGCGGCTACCTGGAACTGCGGATGATCGACGCGCAGCCCGGCGACGGCTGGGTGGTCCCCGCCGCGCTGACCTCCGCCCTCTTCGCCGGCCCCCGCTCCGTCGATGCCGCGCTCGCCGCGCTGGAGCCGCTGGCCGCCGGCGCGTCCGGCACCGCCGAGCCGGGCCCGCGCGGGCCGGCCTGGAGCCGGGCGGCCACCCGCGGCATGGACGATCCGGTGCTGCGCCAGGCCGCGCTCGACTGCTTCGCGGCCGCCGACACGGTGCTCGCCGACCGGCCCGGCGAGGGCCGACTGCGGTCCGCACTGGGCGAGTTCGCCGAGCGCTACACCGCCAGGGGCCGCTGCCCGGCGGACGACCTGCTGGACGGCGCCGCGCCGCCGCGCACCGGCGCGGGCCGGTCCGCGGACTCCCCGCCGTCCGGGAACTCCCCGAAGTCCGAGGAGGACGCACCATGCTGAACGCCGAACCGGGCCCCGCGCAGAGCCGCACGCCGGGCCGTGCCGAGCCGGGCGCGGAGCTGACCGACGAGCGGCTGCGCGAGGCCGTCGCCACCGAGCTGCTGGCCGCCCGAAACCGCACCAGCGGCCTGACCGAGTGCCTGGACGACGCCGAACTGACCGCCCAGCACTCGCGGTTGATGTCACCCCTGGTCTGGGACCTGGCCCACATCGGCAACCAGGAGGAGCTCTGGCTGCTGCGCAACGTGGGCGGCCGCGAGCCGATGCACCCCGAGATCGACCCGCTCTACGACGCCTTCGAGCACCCGCGCTCCGAACGCCCCACGCTGCCGCTGCTGCCGCCCGCCGAGGCCCGTGGCTACGCCCACGAGGTGCGCGGCCGGGTGCTCGACCTGCTGGCCGGCGTCGAACTCGCCGGACCGCCGCTGCTCCAGGCCGGCTTCGCCTTCGGGCTGATCGCCCAGCACGAACAGCAGCACGACGAGACGATGCTGATCACCCATCAGCTGCGCAGCGGCGCCGCCGTGCTCTCCGCCCCGACGCCCGAGCCGGCCCCGGTCGACCTGCTGCCAGCCGAAGTGACCATCCCCGCAGGCCCGTTCACCATGGGCACGGACACCGAGCCGTGGGCGCTGGACAACGAGCGCCCCGCGCATCAGGTGGACCTGCCGGGGTTCGCGATCGACACCACCCCGGTCAGCAACGCCGACTACCAGCGCTTCATCGAGGACGGCGGCTACCAGGAGCCGCGCTGGTGGACCGCGCAGGGCTGGGCGCACCGGATGACCGCGAAGCTGACCGCGCCGCTGTTCTGGAGCCGGACGGACGGCCAGTGGCTGCGCCGCCGCTTCGGCCACCTCGAACCGGTGCCGGCCGCCGAGCCGGTGCTGCACGTGACCTGGTACGAGGCGGACGCCTACGCGCGCTGGGCCGGGCGGCGGCTGCCCAGCGAGGCGGAGTGGGAGAAGGCCGCCCGGCACGACCCGGCCACCGGCCGCTCACGCCGCTTCCCCTGGGGCGACACCCCTCCCGGGCCGCAGCACGCCAACCTCGGCCAGCGCCATCTGCAGCCGGCCCCGGTCGGCAGCTATCCGGACGGCGCATCGCCCTACGGGGTACGGCAGTTGATCGGTGACGTGTGGGAGTGGACAGCCAGCGACTTCGCCCCCTACCCGGGCTTCCGGGCCTGGCCCTACCGGGAGTACTCGGAGGTCTTCTTCGCCGCCCCCGGCGAGCAGGCCGAGTACAAGGTGCTGCGCGGCGGCAGCTTCGCGGTCGCCCCGGTGGCCTGCCGGGGCACCTTCCGCAACTGGGACTACCCGATCCGCCGCCAGATCTTCGCCGGCTTCCGGACCGCCCGGGATCTGGATGCCGCCTGATGTGCCGTCACCTCGCCTATCTGGGAACCCCGGTGGCGGCCACCGAGGTGCTGGTCGAGCCGCCCTACGGGCTCTACCGGCAGTCCTGGGCGCCGCGCCTGCAGCGGTACGGCACGGTGAACGCGGACGGCTTCGGGCTGGGCTGGTTCGTCGAGGGCGACCCGCAGCCGGTCCGCTACCGCCGGGCGGTGCCGATCTGGGCGGACGAGAACCTCACCGACCTGGCCCGCGCGATCCGCACCACGGCACTGCTGGCCGCCGTCCGCTCGGCCACCGCCGGCACCAGCCCGGACGAGAGCGCCGCCGCGCCCTACCGGGGTGACGGCTGGCTGTTCAGCCACAACGGCGCGCTCGGCGGCTGGCCGGGCACGGCCACCGCCCTGGCCGGGCTGCTGACGCCGGGCGAGTTGCTGGAGCTGGCGGCCCGCTGCGACTCCGCGCTGGTCTGGGCACTGCTGCGGCGCCGGCTGGCGGGCGGCCAGGAGGTGGGCGCCGCCCTGGCCGACACCGTCGCCGAGGTCGCCGCGCACACCGAGGCCCGGCTCAACCTGCTGGTCACCGACGGCCGGGTGATAGCCGCGACCACCTGGGGCGACACCCTCTTCCACCGCCTGGAGCTGGGGCGCAGCGTGCTGGTCGCCTCGGAACCGGGCGACGACGGGCCCGGCTGGGTGCCGGTCCCCGACCGGTCCGTGCTGCTGGCCACCCCCGATGCCGTCACCATCCGTCCGCTGGACCCCGCCACCCCCTGAGACCCCCACCTGAGCCCCCACCCGCACTTCCTGCTGGGCCGCACCACGAGAGGACCACATCCGATGACCGCCTTCGAGCTCACCCGCCTGCTCCCCGCCGACCACTTCGCCCAGGCCCTGCGCGCGGACGTCCGCCAGGGTCTGACCGCCCCCGCCAAGTGGCTGCCGCCGAAGTGGTTCTACGACAAGCGCGGCAGTGAGCTGTTCGAGGACATCACCCGACTGCCGGAGTACTACCCGACCCGCGCCGAGCGGGCCATCCTGACCGAGCGGGCCAAGGAGATCGCGAGCGTGACCCGGGCCCGCACCCTGGTCGAACTGGGCTCGGGCTCCTCGGAGAAGACCCGGCTGCTGCTGGACGCACTGCAGTCGCTGGGCACCCTGGAGAGCTACGTCCCGGTCGACGTCTCGGAGAGCGCGCTGCGCGAGGCCGGCCGCCAACTGGCCACCGAGTACCCGGCGCTGGCCATCCACGGCGTGGTCTCCGACTTCACCGCGCGGCTCGGACTGCCGCGCGCGGTGCAGGCGCCGCGACTGGTGGCCTTCCTCGGCGGGACGCTCGGCAACCTGCTGCCCGAGGAGCGGGCCCGCTTCCTGACCGCGCTGCGGGCCGACCTGGCGCCGGGCGACGCACTGTTGCTCGGCACCGACCTGGTCAAGGACCCGGCCGTGCTGGTGGCCGCCTACGACGACGCGGCCGGTGTGACCGCGGAGTTCAACAAGAACGTGCTCAACGTGCTGGACCGCGAGCTGCAGGCCGGCTTCGACCCGGAGGCCTTCGAGCACGTGGCCCGCTGGGACGCCGAGCAGGAGTGGATCGAGATGCGGCTGCGCTCGCGGCGCGCGCAGCGGGTGTCCGTCGCGGCGCTGGGGCTGGAGGTGGACTTCGCCGAGGGTGAGGAGCTGCGCACCGAGATCTCGGCGAAGTTCCGCCGCGACAAGGTGGCCGCCGAGCTGGCCGACGCCTCCTTCGCACTGCGGCACTGGTGGACCGACCCCGAGGGACGCTTCGGACTGTCGCTGGCCGAGCCGGTGTAGCGGGCCGGTCCACCGAGGCGGCCCGTCGAACCGGGGCTCCGGCACTGCGCCGGGGCCCCGGTTCCGCTTGTCCGGCAAAGGGTGGCGCAGGGTCTTGCTGAAGAACTGAATCGCTGCTTCACTTCTTGCCGTGGCCTATCGGAAGACCCCCGCCGTCCAAGCCCGGCTCGACGCCCAGCGCGAGGCGGTGCTGACCGCCGCGACCGAGCTGCTCGCCGAACGCGGCTATGCCGCCTGTTCGGTGGCGGCCGTCGCGGAGCGGGCGGGGATCGCCACCGGGAGCGTGTACCGCTCGTTCCCGAGCAAGGCCGAGCTGGTGGCCGAGGTGTTCGGCATCGTGGTCGGCCGGGAGGTGGCGGCGGTGCGCGAGGCGGCCGCCTTCGCCGGCGATCTGCACGCCCAGGTCGCCTCGGTGATCGGCACCTTCGCCGGTCGCGCGCTCGGTCACCCGCGGCTGGCCTACGCGCTGCTGGCCGAGCCGGTCGACCCCGAGGTGGAGGCCGAACGCCTGGTCTTCCGCCGGGCGTTCCGCGACGTGATCGCCGCCCGGATCGCCGAGGGCGTGACGGCCGGCCGACTGCCTGCCCAGGACGCCGAGTTGACCGCCGCCCTGCTGGTCGGCGGGGTGGGCGAGGCGCTGGTGGGCCCGCTCGCGGACGGCGGCCGGGCACCCGACGACCTGATCCCCGCACTGATCTCCTTCGCCCTGCGCGCCCTGGGCGGCACGCCCACCCACCCGGGCGCAGCCGGCCACCCCGGCACAGCCGACCCCGCCGGCGCGAGAACCGAGCCCGAGCCCGAACCGGAGCCGTAGCATGCGAGACCTTGCCCCCACCTCCCTGGAAGCCCGCGAGCAGAACGCCGAACGCCTGCTGCGCGTCTCGGCCAAGCACTCCCACGACCCGCTCACCGAGATCGACTGGCAGGAGCCGATCGATCCCGACCAGTTCGCCCTTCCCCCGCACCGGGTCTCGCTCTACGGCACCCACCTGTGGCAGCGGATGACGCTCCGTCAGCAGGCGAAGCTGAGCACCCACCAGCTGGCCAGCGTCACCGCGGCGGGCATCTGGTTCGAGCTGATCCTGATGCACGGCCTGGTCCGGCACGTCTACGACAGCGACCTGACCACCCAGCACGCGCAGTACGCGCTGACCGAAGTGGCCGACGAGTGCCGACACTCCACGATGTTCGCCAAGTACATCACCAGGACCGGCTACCCCACCGCCCGTCCCAGCCGGCGCGCCGAGCGGCGCGGGCGGCTCCATCTGCTGCTCAACGACACCACGTTGACCTTCGCGGGCGCGATCTTCGTGGAGGAGTTCACCGACGCGATGCAGCGCGAGATGATCCGCGACGAGAGCCTGCAGCCGCTGGCCCGCTCGGTGGCGAAGATCCACGTGATCGAGGAGGCCCGGCACATCGGCTACGCCAAGCCGGAGTTGGAGCGGCGCTGGGCCCGGATGAGCCCGGCGCGGCGGGCGGTGTTCCGCCAGGTGATCGGCGTGCTGGTGTACGAGGCGGTGCTGGAGTGCGTCAACCCGCGGATCTACGCGCTGGCCGGGCTCGACGTCCAGCAGGCCAAGGCGGCAGCGGCGGCCAACCCGCACTGGCAGGCCGCCCGGCGGGACTGGGCCCGCAAGGCGGTCGCCTTCTTCACCGAGCTCGGCATCATCGACCGGCGCAGCGAGGGCATGTGGCGCCGGGCGGGGCTGCTGGGCTGACCCGCCTGACGCGGCACTAGGTCGTCTCGGCCACCAGCGGCTCCGGCGCGGCGTTGTTGAGCCGGGCCAGGCCGCTGCGGGTCGCGACCACCACCACCCGGTCGCCCACCGCGAAGCCCCGGCTGCGGTCGGCGTAGCCCCACTGGTAGTTCTGCGGCGAGCGGGCGAGTCGCACCGCGAGCACCCGCAGGCCGCCGATCGCCTCCACCTCGTTGCGGTTCATCCCGACCAGCGCCCCGCCCTCCTCGGCGACCAGTTCGGCGATCAACAGCACGTGCCGGAAGACCGAGAGGGTGCCGAGCACCTCCCGGCCCATCAGCGCGGCGGCGAAGGCGGGCGCGGCCAGGTAGGAGACCGAGCGCGAGGCGACGTTGCCGAGCGTGGCGTAGACGTGCTGCGCGAAGTCGTCGTCGAACAGGCGAACGACTATCCGCACGTCCTCGCGCAGCGCGCGGGCCTCCAGCGCCGCCTCCAGGTTGACCGCGTCGTCGCTGGTCACCGCGACCACCGCGCGCGCGTGCCGGGCCCTGGCCAGGCGCAGCTGCTCGACCAGCGGCCCGTCCCCCACCACCACCGGTATCCCCAGCGCCCGCATCGCGACGATGCCGCGGGCCAGCGGGTCGCGCTCCAGCGCGGCCACCGGCACCCCGAGTTCGTGCATCTGGGTGGCCACCCGGGTGCCGACGTTGCCCAGGCCCACCACGATCACGTGGCCGCGCAGGCCCGCGCTCGGCGCGCGCGGCAGCCCGCGGCGTCCGGAGGCCAGCGAGTCGACCACGATCGCGGTGAGCACCGGCACCAGGGCGATGCCGCTGAAGGTGATGATCACCTGGGCGACCCGCTGCCAGGGGCCGCCGGTGCCGGCGGTCGGGTCGCCCATCTGGTCGGGCTGGGCGGAGCCGGCCATGTCGAGCAGGGTGAGGTAGAGCGTCCAGCCGAAGCTCCGGTTGAAGTACCAGATGATCAGCGCGGCGGTCGCGATCGCCGCGAAGGCGCCGAAGAGCACCATCCGGATCCGCACCCCGGTGAAGAACCGCAGGGTGTCCAGGAAGCGGTAGAGCAGCCGGAAGCGCAGCGGCACCCGTAGCCGCGGCTCGGTGGGCAGGGTCTGCAGCACCGCCATGCCGTCCGGCTGCCCCGGCCCGCCGCTGCCCCTGCTGGCCCCCGCCACCGGGATCGGGGCACCCTCGCCGAAGGCCTGGGCCAGCCGGATGAAGTCGGTGGAGGCCGGTTCGGTCTCCGGCAGCAGCCGCAGCCTGGTCAGGTCCTGCCGGTCGATCCGGTCGGCGGCCACGCACAGGTGGCCGGCCCGCAGGTCCTCGTCGTAGGCGATGTAGAGGTAGCGGTCGCCGACCTGCACCGAGTTGGGGCGGGCCAGCGCGCCGTTGGCGAAGGCCGGCGCGGCGGTGGCCGAGCCGGAGAGCGCGGCGCAGTTCTTCAGCAGGACCTGGATCTGGTCGCCGAGCCGCTGGTTGAAGATCCGCAGCACGATCCGGATCTCCGGGTTGAGGCCCTGCGCGGCGAGCGCCACGTGGATGTTGGCCTGATCGTCACCGTCGACCAGCGCGATCCCGCGCGCGCCGTCGGCACCGGCGGCCAGCAGCGCCTCCTGGGTGACGCTGCTGAACTCCAGGACGGCCGCCACGCCCTCGATCCGTTCGATCCGCGGCGCGTGGTCGCGCATCCGGTCGGGCACCAGGGCCACTACGGGCACCTCGTAGTGCTCGATCAGTTCCAGGATCAGGCGGTGTGCCAAGGCATTGGCCCCGCAGACGATGTAGTGCTCCCGGAAGCAGGGCGCCGACGGCTCCCCCGCTCCCGGATTCACCCCCCGAGCTACCTGTGTCATAGCCCGGATGGTACTTGCGGATGACCCGGATGGGACCGTCCGTCATCAACCGGGCCACCGATCAATTTCAGCCACTGACGTGGTCTTTACTGTTCATCAGATCACTTAGTGAGACAGACTTCTGACATTCAGTCGTCAATCTGGTTAGATGATCCGCGCCTGCCGCTCGCGGGCCCTCCTGCGCTGCCCCCACGAACCGTCTGCTCGTGCAAGGAACTTGATGTCGTCACAGATACCGCAGGCGGTGACCTGGAGCCTGGGTGCGGGCTTGCTGGTGGCCGCCGGCCTGCTGATCCGCCAGTGGCTCACCGCCAGGTCAAGGGCCCGGTCCCTGGCCGAACTGCGGGAGGCCCTCCGGGCCAGGGACGAGGAGGCGCACCGGCTGGCCACCCGCCAGTTGCCCTCGCTCGCGTCCTCCGCGGTCGCCAGCCCGGTCCCCGTCGAGCCGCTCACCGTCGACCCGCTGTTGGCCGGAACCGACTACGAGCGCAGCCTCCTCGCGGTGGCCGAACAGTTCCGCGGCGCGGTGGAGCAGGCCCAGACGCGCGCCGACCAGAACGCCAAGTCCGCGCTCAAGGGCGCGATGCGGTCACTGCAGGGGCTGGCCAACGAGCAGCAGGTGGCGATCTCCGAGATGCAGGAACGGCACGACCAACCCGCCGTGCTGCGCGATCTGCTGGAGATCGACCACGCCAACTCCCAGTTCGGGCGCCGGGCGCAGGCCATCGCGGTGCTCTGCGGCTCCTGGCCCGGACGCCAGCGCGAGGCCTCCTCGCTGAGCGACGTGGTGCGCGGGGCCAAGTCCCGCGTGCGGGACTACAAGCGGGTCGAGGTGCGCACCCAGGTCGACCTGGCGGTGGTCAGCCGGGCCGTCGAGCCGGTGGTGCTCGCGGTGGCCGAGCTGCTGGACAACGCGGCCCGCCACTCCCAGCCCAACACCACCGTCGAGGTCAACCTCCAGCCCGCGCACAACGGCGCCTGCATCGTGATCGACGACGCTGGCGTCGGGATGGACCCGCGCGAGGCCCAGCTCGCCGGGCAGTTGCTGACCGGTCAGCGCGTGGTGGACGTCACCCGGCTCGGCGACCCGCCGCAGTTCGGCTTCGCCGTGATCGGCGTGCTGGCGGCGCGCTACGGGTTCAGCGTCTCGGTGGACACCCGCTCGCCGTACGGCGGCGTGCGCGCGGTGCTCTTCCTGCCGACCGTGCTGCTCAGCTCGCTCGCCCCCGAGCCCGCCGCCGCCCCGGCGTACGGCGCCCCGCAGCACAGCACGCCCCAGCACAGCACACCCCAGCACACCGCGCCGCAGCAGACCGTGACCCAGCACCCCGCGCCCCTGCACCCCGCGACGCCGCACACCGCGACCCCGCACGGCACCCCCCGCTACAGCGCGCCCCACCACACCGTGACCCAGCACCCAGCCCCCCAGCACCACGCCCCGGCGCCCGCAGCCGCGCCGCACCCCGCGCCCCAGGCCGTGGCCTCCCAGCCCCCCGCCGCTACGCCCGCCGCGGCGCACGGTGCGGCGCTCGGCCGGCTGCCCGGGCCCGGCGACGGCGTCGCCCCCGGCCACGACGGCCACGGCCACGACACCCCGGGGCTCGACAACCACGGCTTCAACAACCGCGGCTACGGCCGCCCCGCCCCGCTGCCCCCGCGCACCGCCGCGCCGCCCCCGCAGGCCGCACCGCTCCCGCACGCGGCCTCGGTCACGCCCACCGCACCCGCCCCGCGCACCGCCGGCGGTCTGCCCAAGCGGCGCCGGCGCGAGCCGCTGAGCGAGGCCCAGCTCGCCGAGGTCGAGCAGGCCGCCGAGGCGGCCGAGGGCGCGGCCCCCGCCACCGAGCTGCCCGCGGAGTGGACCAGGGACGCGCAGGCCACCGCCCGCCGGCTCGGCGCCTTCGCCCGCGGCACCCGGGCGGGGCGGGAGTCCGACCCCGACCTGCCGCCCCCGGGCTACGGCCGCCACGCCGCGCGCCCCGACGGCACCGCACCAGACGATCCCTTCACCGGCTGACCCCCTGGCAGCCACCCGCGGCTGGTCCCCCGGCACAGCCGCCGTCCGCCCCCCGCTAGGAGCCCTGCGATGAACAGCCGGCTGAACAGCCACCCGACCAACGATCTCGGCTGGATGCTCGACGACGTCCTGCTCGTTCCCGAGGCCCGGCACGCGATCCTGCTGTCCGCCGACGGCCTGCTGCGCGCGCACTCGGCGGGCATCAGCCGCGACGAGGCGGACCGGCAGGCCGCCGCGCTCTCCGGGGTCCAGTCGATCAGCCGCAGCACCGCCGGGTTCCTCGGCGCCACCCCGACCCCCTGGCGGCAGACCCTGATCGAGTTCGCCGGCGGCTACGTCTTCCTGGTCGCCGCCGGCCCCGGTGCCTACCTGGCGGTCTCCGCGGGGGAACGGGTGGACATGGAGGCGGTGAGCTACCGGATGCAGAAGCTGGTGGACCGCCTCGGCAAGGAACTGAGCACCCCGCCCCGGCACGACCTGGGAGCCCTGCGATGAGCGCGGCGCGGCGCGACCGGGGCTTAGTGCGGCCCTACGTGGTCACCAACGGGCGGTTCGAGCCGACCCGCAACACCTTCGACCTGGTCACCCTGGTCACCGCCATGCCGGACCGCCCGCTCGCCGGGCTCGGCCCCGAGCAGCGGCGGCTGGTGGAGCTGTGCCTGCACGGCTCGCTCTCGCTCGCCGAGGTGGCCGCGCACCTGCACCTGCCGGTCAGCGTCACCAAGGTGCTGCTCGGCGACCTGGTCGACAGCGGCCACCTGATCACCAGGGCGGCCGTGCCGCGCGCCCAACTGCCCACCTACCAACTGCTCCAGGAGGTGCTCGATGGTCTCCGCGCCCGGCTCTGACATGCTGCCCGGCACCCTGGCCGCGCCCGCCCCGGGGCAGGTCAGCTACCTGGGCGAGGGCATCCAGACCGCCGTCAAGCTGCTGATCACCGGGCACTTCGCGGTCGGCAAGACCACCTTCGTCGGCACCCTCTCGGAGATCGAGCCGCTGCGCACCGAGGAGCCGATGACCCAGGCCAGCGTGCTGGTCGACGACCTGACCGGGGTGCCGAACAAGGAGACCACCACGGTCGCGATGGATTTCGGCCGCCTGACGCTCAGTCAGAGCCTGGTCCTCTACCTGTTCGGCGCCCCCGGCCAGCAGCGGTTCACCCCGCTGTGGCGGGACATGACGCTCGGCGCGCTCGGCGCCCTGGTGCTCGCCGACACCCGGCGCCTGGAGCACTCCTTCCCGGTGATGGACCTGCTGGAGGAGCACGGGCTGCCGTACGCGGTGGCGGTCAACCGCTTCGACGGCGCACCGGAGTTCGCCGAGGACGAGCTGCGCGAGGCGCTCGACCTGCTGCCCAGCACGCCGCTGGTGACCTGCGACGCCCGCGACCCGGAGTCGGCCACC
Source organism: Kitasatospora sp. NBC_01250 (assembly GCF_036226465.1). Classification (NCBI taxonomy): domain Bacteria; kingdom Bacillati; phylum Actinomycetota; class Actinomycetes; order Kitasatosporales; family Streptomycetaceae; genus Kitasatospora; species Kitasatospora sp. NBC_01250. The sequence continues at coordinate 2,291,440 of NZ_CP108476.1, forward strand.
CTGGCGCTGATCTCTCTCGTCCAGTACCTGCTTCGCACCACCGACCAGGAGTCCGCGTGAACGCCCCTTCGCCACCGCCCGGTTGCCCGGCCCACCAGCCGCGGCCCACCGGTTTCCCGCTCTACGGCGCGGAGTTCGCCACCGACCCGGCCGCCGTCTACGCCCGGCTGCGGGCGTACGGCCCGCTCGCCCCGGTCGAGCTCTACCCGGGCACCACCGCGACCCTGGTGCTCTCCTACCAGGCGGCGCTGGAGGTCCTGCGCAGCCCGGAGACCTTCTCCAAGGACTCCCGCCGCTGGCGCGGCCTGGCGGACGGCCGGGTCGCCCCGGACAACCCGGCCGTGCCGATGATGGCGCACCGGCCCAACGCGCTGTTCAGCGACGGCGACGCGCACGACCGGCTGCGCGGCGCGGTGACCGACTCGCTGGACCGGGTCGACCCGAACGCGCTGCGCGGCTACGTCGAGCGCAGCGCCGACCGGCTGATCGACGCCTTCGCCGGACGCGGCTCCGCCGACCTGGTGGCCGACTACGCCAGGGCGCTGCCGCTGCTGGTCTTCAACGAGCTGTTCGGCTCCCCCGCGCACCTGGGCGACCGGCTGGTGGCCGGCATGACGGGCATCTTCGACGGCGTCGACGCCGAACGGGCCAACGCCGAACTCACCGGCGCGCTGCTGGAGTTGGTGGCCCTCAAGCGGGCCGAGCCGGGCGCCGACGTGACCAGCTGGCTGATGGCCCATCCGGCCGCGCTGACCGACGAGGAGATGCTGCACCAGCTGGTGCTGCTGATGGGCGCGGGCACCGAGCCGCAGCTCAACCTGATCAGCAACACGCTGCGGCTGCTGCTCGCCGACGACCGCTTCGCCGGCGACCTGGCCGGCGGCACCCTGCCGGTGGACGACGCGCTGGACGAGGTGCTGTGGACCGACCCGCCGATGGCCAACTACGGGGTGCACTTCCCGGTGCGGGACGTCGAGATGGGCGGCGTGCTGCTGCCGGAGGGCGAGCCGGTGGTGGTCAGCTTCGCGGCTGCCAACACGGACCCGGCGCTGGCCGGGCGCGCCCGCGGCGGCAACCGGGCCCACCTGGCCTGGAGCGCGGGCCCGCACACCTGCCCGGCCCAGGGCCCGGCCCGGCTGATCGCCGCGGTGGCCGTCGAGAAGCTGCTGGACCGGCTGCCGGACCTGGAGCTGGCCATCAAGCCCGATGAACTGCGGTGGCGCCCGGGGCCGTTCCACCGCGCGCTGGCCGACCTGCCGGTGTACTTCCCGCCGGCCACCGGCACCGCGCCGCTCGCCCATCCGGCGGCCCCCGGCAGCCTGCTCACGACGGCCTCGGCGATCCCCACCGCGCCCGCCGCCCCGCAGCCGGCACCGACCGCACCCCACCCCACCCCTGGAGGCCCTGCATGGAACCCGACCGCTGCCCCTTCCGGATCGACCCGAGCGGAAGCGACATCTACGGCGAGGCCCGCCGCATCCACCAGGACGGGCCGGTGGCCAAGGTGGAGCTCCCTGGTGGCGTGGTTGCGTGGTCGGTAGGCAACCAGCAGCTGATCAAGCAGCTGCTGGCGGACCCCCGGGTCTCCAAGAGCGCCCGCCAGCACTGGCCCGCGCTCATCAACGGTGAGATCCCCGCCGACTGGCCGCTGATGATCTGGGTGGCGGTCGACAACATGTTCACCGCCTACGGCGCCGAGCACCGCCGGCTGCGCCGCCTGGTGGCCGGCTCCTTCACCAACCGGCGCACCGAGGCGCTGCGCCCGCGCGTCGAGCGGATCACCGAGGACCTGCTGACCGCGCTCGCCACCACCCCCGCCGGCACCGCCGCCGACCTGCGCGAGGGGTACGCCTACCCGCTGCCGATCCAGGTGATCTGCGAGCTGTTCGGCGTCCCCGAGCACCTCCACCCCGGCCTGCGCGGCTGCGTGGACGGCTTCTTCGACACCACCATCACGCCCGAGGCCGCCCAGGCCAACGCCGAGGAGGTCTACCGGATCCTCGGCGAGCTGGTCGCGATCAAGCGCAAGGAACCGGCCGACGACCTGACCAGTGCGCTGATCGCCGCCCGGGACACCGAGGCGGACGGCGAGGACGCCGCCGGCGGCAGCACGCTCACCGAGAAGGAACTGCTCGACACCCTGCTGCTGGTGATCAGCGCCGGCCACGAGACCACGGTCAACCTGCTGGACAACGCGATCCACCTGCTGCTGACCCACCCCGAGCAGCTGGCCCTGGTCCGTTCGGGCCGGGCCTCCTGGAACGACGTGATCGACGAGACGCTGCGGGTGCAGTCACCGGTGGCCAACCTGCCGCTGCGCTACGCCCTGGAGGACATCCAGGCCGGCGACGTGCTGATCCGCAAGGGCGAGGCGATCATGGCGGCCTACGCCACCGCCGGTCGCGACGAGGCGGTGCACGGCGCGGACGCGGACGTCTTCGACCTCACCCGCGAGGTCAAGGACCACGTCGCCTTCGGCCACGGCGCGCACTTCTGCCTGGGCGCCCCGCTGGCCCGCCTGGAGGCCGCGGTCGCCCTGCCGGCGCTCTTCGAGCGGTTCCCCGACCTGGCGCTCGCGGAGGGCGGGTTGACGCCGATGGAGTCGTTCATCTCCAACGGCCACCGGCAGCTGCCGGTGGTGCTGCGCCCGGCCGCGAGCTGACGGTCACTCGGCCGGCCCGGAGTTCCGGGCCGGCCGGGTGCACCCGCTCAGATCCCGTGGTCGCGCAGCGGGCCGACCGCGAGCCCCCGCTGCTCGCACAGCTCCAGCAGCCGGGGCAGCGCACCCAGCGTGGCGCGCCAGGACTCGGGCGCGGAGGTGCAGTCCGAGTCGTGCAGCAGCACGGTGCCGCCGGCCAGCGGGGTGCGGGTGAGGGTGCGCAGCACCGACTCGGGCGTGGCCGAGGCGGTCCAGTCCCGTCCCCAGTGGGTCCAGAGCACCGGCGTCAGCCCGTTCTCCTTCGCCGCGTAGAGCGCCGAGGCGCTCAGCACCCCGTACGGCGGCCGGTACCAGCGCGGCTGCTGTCCGGTGACGGAGGCCACCAGGTCGCGGGCCCGCGCCACGTCGTCGCGGGTGGCCCGGGGCGAGCGGACCAGCAGCGGGCGGTGCTCCCAGCCGTGCACCGCCACCTCGTGCCCGGCCTCGACCAGTTCCCGGCCGAGCTCGGGAGCCCGCTGCAGCATCCGGCCGAGCAGGAAGAAGGTCGCCCTGGTGCCGGTCTTCGCCAGCTCCGCCAGGAAGCGCGGGGTGGAAGCCGGATCCGGGCCGTCGTCGAAGGTCAGCGCGACGTGGCCCGGGTCGCCGGGGCCGCTCAGCCCCGGGGCGAGCAGCGGGCGCAGCGGGCCGAGCGAGGTGAGCGCGGGCAGGCTGTGGCCCACCGCGAGGGCGCCGGCGGTCAGCGCCAGCGTACGGACCGGCTTCACGAGGCCACCTCCAGGATCGTCGCCGGAGCGGGCAGCCCGCCGGCCAGGTCGGCCACGATCGCGTCGGGCCGGGCGGCGGGCCGCCGGCGCGGCGCGGCGCCCTGGGCGAGCGCATCGGCCAAGGCGGCCCCCAGCCGCTTCTCCTCGCGTATCCAGTCGGCCAGTCCGGCCTCGTCCAGCGCGGCGGCGTTGGTCACCCCGTGCCCCGGCAGGCAGCGGTAGCTGACCACCGGCAGGCCGCTGGCCATCGCCTCCAGCGAGGTGAGGCCGCCGGCGTTCTGCACCACCACGTCGCAGGCCCGCAGCAGGTCCGGCATGTCGTCCACCCAGCCGAGCGCCACGCCGTGGCCGGCGGCGGAGATCCGCTCGCGCATCGCCTCGTTGTGCCCGCAGACGGTGACCGGCACGGCCCGGCCCGAGGCGGCGATCTCGCGGGCCGTCAGCTCGACCTCGCCGACCCCCCAGGAGCCGGCCGTGACCAGCGCGATCGGTCCCTCGGCGGGCAGCCCGAAGCGGGCCCGCGCGCGCCGCCGCTCGGCCGCCGAGCGGGCCGGGCGGAAGGCCGGGCCGACCAGCGGGTCGCAGATCTCCACCCGGCGCGCGCCGTGGCGCTGCGCCTGGTCGGCGGCGACCGGGTGCAGCGCGAGGTGCAGGTCGACGCCCTCGGCCACCCAGAGCGGGTGCACCGACATGTCGGTGAGGAAGGTGGCCACCGGCACCGCCAGCCGGCCGCGCCGGCGCAGCCGGCCCAGCGCCTGGCTGGCCAGCGGGTAGGTGGAGACCACCGCGGCCGTCCCGGCCCCGGCCAGCTTCGCGGTCCGCCGGCCGCCGGCCACCGCGAACAGGGCGCCGACCAGCGCCGCGGAGTGCCGGTTCTTCTCCAGGCCGCGCAGCAGCCAGCCCCAGGCCCAGGGCGCGACCTTGAGCTCCAGCGCGTAGCTGCCGCGCAGCAGCCGCCCGCAGCCGCGCGGCAGCAGGTCGAGGAAGTCGTGGCACTCGGCGTCGAACCCGGCCGTCCGCAGGCGGCGGACCAGTTCGCGGGCGGCGCCGTCGTGGCCCGCCCCCACGCTCGCGGACACGACGACGATCCGGCGCGGCTGTGTCGACCGCATCAGGCTCCTTCCAGAGCGGGTCGCGGCCGACCGCCGACGGCGGAGACCGCACCCGCGACTCCACTGCGTCTGACGGATGTACCGGGGAGAACGGGGTGTCCGGCGGTGCGCGGGCCGATCCCTGACCCGCGCACCGAGCACCCCGACTCCCTTGGCCGGGCTCGGTCGGGAACCTGAGGAACCGCCCCCGGCACACCGGTCCGATCCGGTCGGGCCGGGCGGCCCCGGTGTCGACGTCCGCCCCACCGCCCCGGTGGGCCGGTCAGGCACGTGACGGTAGGCCGCCCAGCGGGAGTCCATGTGGCGGTTGACCGGACACCAGGTGTCCGGACCCCGACGGGTCGGCCAACTGCGCACCGAATCGCCCGGGATGACCGGGTTGCCGGTGACCGGCGCCCTGCGTGCACCCGCCCTGTGGACTGCTGCGGCACAGCATGGGCGGCGGTTGCTGAAGCCGGGCTGAAGGCAGCTGAAGCCGTCTTCAGCAAACGCCTAGGCACGCCTGGGATCCTGGTCGGCATGCGGGTACTGGTGGTGGAGGACGAGCGGCGACTGGCCGCGGCGCTGCAGCGCGGGCTGCAGGCCGAGGGCATGACCGTCGACGTGGCCCACGACGGGCCTCAGGGCCTGTGGCTGGCGGGCGAACACGACTACGACGTGATCGTGCTGGACATCATGCTGCCCGGTGTCAACGGCTACCGGGTCTGCGCCCGGCTGCGGGCGGCGGGCAACGAGGCGGGCATCCTGATGCTCACCGCCAAGGACGGCGAGTACGACGAGGCCGAGGCGCTGGACACCGGCGCCGACGACTTCCTCTCCAAGCCCTTCTCCTACGTGGTCCTGGTGGCCCGGCTGCGCGCGCTGGCCCGGCGCACCGGGCGGCGGCGCCCGCAGTCGCTGGAGTTCGGCGACCTGGTGCTCGACCCGGCGCGGCACAGCTGCACCCGCGGCGGCACCCCGATCAAGCTGACCGCCCGCGAGTTCGCCGTGCTGGAGTGCCTGGCGCAGCGGGCCGGCGAGGTGGTGGCCAAGCGCGAGATCCTGGAGCAGATCTGGGACAGCGCCTTCGAGGGCGACCCCAACGTCGTGGAGGTGCACATCAGCGCGGTGCGGCGCAAGATCGACGCGCCGTTCGGCCGCAGCGCGCTGGAGACCGTGCGCGGGGTCGGCTACCGGCTGGCGGCCGACGGTGGCTGAGGCGGCGGACAGCGCCGCGGACGTGACGGCCGACGGGGCCCGCCCCACGGTCCGACGGCGGGCCCTCGACCGGCTGCGCCCGATGACGGTGCGGGCCCGCGCCACCCTCGGGGCCAGCGCGGTGGTGGCCGCCGCCCTGGCCCTCGCCTCGCTCGCGCTGCTCGGCCTGCTGGACGCCAACCTGCTGCACAACGCCGAGAGCGACGCCGAGGCACAGGCCACCACCGTCGCCCAGCTCGCCGACGCCGGCCGGCTCGACCCGCTGCTGACGCCCACCCACGGCGCGGACTTCCTGCAGGTGGTGGCCGCCGACGGACGGGTGCTCACCGCCAGCCAGAACCTGCTCGGCCGCCCGCCGGTGGCCGCCCAGCGGCCCACCGTCCCCGGCGTCGTGCGCACCACCTGGGACACCGGACCGCTCGGCCGGGACAACCGCCAGCGGGTGGTGGAGGTCACCACGCGGACCGGCCAGGGTCTGGTCACCGTCTACGCCGGCACCTCGCTGCGGGACGCCGACGCCGCCGACTCGACCACCGCCGCCGCACTCGCCGTGGGCGGGCCGCTGCTGCTGCTCACCGTGGCCTGGGTCACCTGGTGGGTGACCGGGCGGGCGCTGCGCCCGGTGGAGGCGATCCGGGCCGAGGTCGCCGAGATCAGCGACCGGGACCTGCACCGCCGGGTCTCGGTGCCGCGCACCCACGACGAGATCGCCCGGCTGGCCGTCACCATGAACAGCACCCTGGACCGCCTGGAGTCCTCCGGGCAGCGCCAGCGCCAGTTCATCGCGGACGCCTCGCACGAGCTGCGCAGCCCGATCGCGGTGCTGCGCACCCAGCTGGAGGTGGCCCTCGCGGTGCCCGACCCGGCACTGCGGCCCGAGCTGATCAGCGGCGCGCTGGAGGACACCGACCGGCTCCAGCAGCTGGCCGCCGACCTGCTGCTGCTGGCCCGGATCGACGCCGCCGAGCCCGCACCGCGGGCCGAGCTGGACCTGACCGAGCTGGTCGAGGAGGCGATCGGCCAACGGCGCGGCGACCCGCTGCCGATCCGCGCGCAGCTGGCCCCGGGGGTCGCGGTGACCGGCAGCGGCCTGTGGCTGACCCGGGTGGTGACCAACCTGCTGGACAACGCGCAGCGCTTCGCGGTGCGGGAGGTCACGGTGCTGCTGCGGCCCACCGAGGACGGGCGCTGCGCCGTCCTGGAGGTGCGCGACGACGGCCCCGGCATCCCGGCGGCGGACCGCGAGCGCGTCTTCGAGCGCTTCACCCGGCTGGACGACGCCCGCAGCCGCGATCACGGCGGCAGCGGCCTGGGCCTGGCGATCGCCCGCGACCTGGCCGCCCACCACGGCGGCACGCTGACCGCCGAGCCCGCCGACCAGGGCGCCCGCCTGGTGGCGCGCCTGCCGCTGGCCGCCCCACGCCCCCGGGCGGTTCTCGCGCGCTGAGCGTCCCTAGGATTCTCTGCCGTCAGGCCGGATTCGCGAGAAGGTTTTCGTTATCGGCCGGCACCGGACGCGTCTCCCAAGGTGGACAGGCCGTTGGACGGAGAGGGTGGGCACGGTGGACAGGGCAGTGGACGAGGACGTGGTGGACCGGGCACGGACCGGCGACGAGCGTGCCCGCCAGGAGCTGATCTCCGGGCACCTGCCGCTGGTCTACAACATCGTGGGCCGCGCGCTCAACGGGCATCCGGACACCGACGACGTGGTCCAGGAGACCATGCTGCACGCGGTGGACGGGCTGCCCGAGCTGCGCGAGCCGGGCGCCTTCCGGTCCTGGCTGGTGGCGATCGCGATGAACCAGGTGCGCGACCGGCACCGCGCGCAGCAGGCCGCCCAGGCCGGCGGCGGTCTCGACGAGGCGCGCGAGATCGCCGACCCGGCCAGCGACTTCGTGGCCCTGACGATCGTCCGGCTGGGCCTGTCCGGCCAGCGCCGCGAGGTCGCCGAGGCCACCCGCTGGCTGGAGCCCGCCGAGCGCGAGCTGCTGGCGCTGTGGTGGCAGGAGGCCGCGGGCGAGCTGAACCGGGCCGAGCTGGCGGCGGCGCTGGAGCTGACGCCGCAGCACACGGCGGTGCGGGTGCAGCGGGCCAAGGAGCGGCTGGACACCGCCCGGGTGGTGGTCCGGGCGCTGGCCGCCACCCCCGCCTGCCCCGAGCTGGCCGCGCTCACCGCCGACTGGGACGGGCAGCCGGGGGCGCTGTGGCGCAAGCGGATCGCCCGCCACGCGCGGGACTGCGCCACCTGCCAGGGCCGGGCGGACGACCTCGTCCCGGCCGAGGGGCTGCTGGCCGGGCTCGCCCTGCTGCCGCTGCCCCGCCGGCTGCACGCCCGGCCCACCGCGAGCGCCACCGGCACCGGCGCGAGCGCCACCGGCACCGGCACCGGACACGGCACCGGACACGGCACCGCTCACGGCGGCCGGGCGGCGGCCCGTTCCGGCGCGGCCCACCGCCCCACCGCAGGCCACGGCTCGCGGCAGCGCCCCGGCGCAGGCCGGCGCCGGTCCACCCGCCCGCGTGGTCGCCGCCGCGTGACGGTGCTGGCCCTCGGGGCGCTGGCCGCGCTGGTGGCGGCCGGGCTGGTCTGGGACGGGCTGCAGCCGTCCCCGCGGACCGCCGGCGCGGCGGGCGCACCGCCCAGGACCTCGGCCGAGCCGGCCGGCCTGCTGATCCCGGGCGCGGGGGTGGTGCTGGACGCGGTCTCCGGAGTGGCCTCCCCGAGCCCCACCGCCGCGCCGTCGTCCTCCCCGTCCCCGTCCCCGTCACAGGCGCCGTCCGCCGCGCCCTCGACCCTCCAGGCGGCGCCGCCGACCACCGCCCCGGCGGCCACGCCCACCACCACCGCCCCGCGCGCGGGCGCCGCCGCCGGCAGCGACGTCCAGCAGGTGCTCAGCCTGGTCAACACCCAGCGCGCGCAGAACGGTTGCGGCCCGCTCAGCGCGAACAGCAAGCTCCAGGCAGCCGCCCAGGGCCAGTCCAACGACATGGCGGCTCGTCAGTTCTTCGACCACACCAACCCGGACGGCGCCGGCCCGCAGCAGCGGATCGACGCGGCCGGCTACCAGTGGAGCAGCTGGGGCGAGAACATCGCCAAGGGACAGGGCAACGCCTCTTCGGTGATGGAGAGTTGGATGAACAGCCCGGGCCACCGCGCGAACATCCTCAACTGCTCCTTCAAGGAGATCGGCATCGGCGTCCACTACGGCAGCGGCGGCCCCTGGTGGACCCAGGACTTCGGCTCCCCCGCCTGACCCGACCCGGCCCGGCCCGCCACCGGTCCGGCCCAGCCGCTCGGTGGCGGCGGACACAGGAAAGGTCCTGCTCCGACCCCGGAGCAGGACCCCGACCGACCCTCAGCTCGCCCGCGTCACCCCGCCCGCCCCGGGCGGCGCCCCGAGATCCGGGACCGCGGCGGGCACGGCGCCCGCCGCGTTCGCCTGGGCGGCCTGGGCCGCCTGCACTTCGGCGCGGCCGAGCGCGAGGTGGGCGGCGCAGGCGACCACCACCCAGGCGAGGCCGCCGCTGTGGGTGTAGGCGTGCCCGGCAGTGTGCAGCTGCTGCTGATCGGTGCCGCAGTAGAGGCAGGCGTCGGCGTGCAGCTGCTCACCACTGACCAGCAACTGCTGGGCGGGGCCGTCGATCGGGTGGTAGTCGATCGCGATCGGCGGCCGGGCGGCGGTGAGCTGGTGCGGTGTCAGGTCCGAGGTCATCGGTTCAGCTCCAGGGTGAGATCTCCAGTGTTCTGGGCGGATCGACCTCGGTCACCCTGTGTGGCCGCTCGACTCCGCCCATGTGCTCAGACTGGCCCCGCTGGGCCGCCCGCGCACCCCGGATGGCCAGATTGGCCGCCCTGTGCGACCCACGGGGCGAACGGGGCCCACCTCACCCGGCACAACCGTTCCGCTGGCGAACGATTTCCTCCCTGATACCGTTCCTGCCATGAATGCCGCTGCCCGGGCGCCACTGACCGCCACCACCACCTACCGGCTCGGCCTTCTCGGCGCGCTCGCCCACGCCCGCTTCACCGAGCGGATCGGCTCGCTCGGCCTCAAGCCCAAGGACGTCGCCCTGCTCGGCCTGCTCCACTCCGAGGGCCCCACGACCCAGCTGGCGGTGGCCCGGCGCCTGGCCGTGGCCCCCAGCCTGGTGGTCACGGTGGCCGACCGGCTCGAGGCACTGGGCGCCGTGCGCCGCCTGCGCGACCAGAGCGACCGGCGCCGTCAGCAGCTCGTCCTCACCGACACCGGCCAGGAGCTGCTGACCCGCTGCACCGCCATCGCCCGGGAGCTGGACGAGGAGCTGACCGCCGGCCTGGACCCGGCCGCCCGCCAGGCCCTGGACGCGGCTCTCGCCACCCTCACCACCACGCTCGGGCTGATGAACTGACGGCCCGTCGAGTCCCGCGCCACCACCGGGCCCCGGCGGCCGCAGGGCGCGCGGCGGGTGCGAGAGTGTCCGGCATGCCGATGATCTCGCTGCCCCACCAGCTGTCCCGGACCCGTGGTTTCACCCTCGGCGCCGTCGATCAGGCCACCGTGACCCCCGACGGCGCCACCGTGCTCTTCCTGCGCAGCCGGGCCGGGGACGACCCGGTCAACTGCCTGTGGGCGTTGGACCTCGACAGCGGGCACGAGCGCCTGCTGGTCGACCCCGCCGAGCTGCTGGGCGGAGCCGCCGAGCAGCTGTCGGACGAGGAGCGGACCCGCCGCGAGCGCAGCCGCCGGCTGACCCGCGGCATCGCCTCCTACACCACCGACGCGGCGGCCGAGCTCGCCGTCTTCGCCCTCTCCGGCAGCCTGTGGACGGTGGACACCGGCACCGGCGCCGCCCGCCGGCTGCCCGCCGAGGGCGCGGTGGTCGACCCCCGTCCCGACCCCACCGGGCGCCGGATCGCCTACCTGAGCGGCGCCACCCTGCGCGTGATCGCCGCCGACGGCACCGGGGACCGGGCGCTGGCCGCCCCCGACGGCCCGCAGGTGACCTTCGGCGCCCCCGAGCACGTCGCCGCCGAGTCGATGCACCGCGACCGCGGCTACTGGTGGGCCCCCGACGGCGAGCGGCTGCTGGTCGCCCGGGTCGACGAGTCCGAGGTGCAGGTCTGGTACATCGCCGACCCGGCCAACCCGGACCGCCCGCCGCGCGCCATGCGCTACCCGGCGGCCGGCAGCCGCAACGCCGAGGTCACCCTCTGGCTCACCGAGCTGGACGGCACCCGGCGCGAGGTCCCCTGGGACCGGACCGCCTTCGAGTACCTGCCGGCCGCCGGCTGGGACCGGCACGGCCCCTTCGCCGCCGTGCAGAGCCGTGACCAGCGCACCGTGCGGGTGCTGGCCATCGACCCCGCCGACGGTTCCACCACCGTGCTGCACGAGCAGCGCGACGACCACTGGGTCCAGCTGGTGGCCGGCCTGCCCGCGCGCACCGCCGGCGGCGCGCTGCTCGGGCACCTCGACGAGGGGGACACCCGGCGCCTGACGGTGGCCGGCACCCCGGTCACCGAGCCCGGCCTCCAGCTGCGCGCAGTGCTCGGCACCGACGGCGAGACGGTGCTCTTCACCGGCGGCAGCGAACCGACCGAGATCCACCTGTGGTCCTACCACCCGGAGCGCGGCACCGAGCGGCTGACCACCGAGCCGGGCGTGCACACCGGGCGGCTCAGCGGCGGCACCCTGGTGCACACCGCCCGCACCCTCGACCAGGCCGGCCCGCGCACCACCGTGCGGCGCCCGGGTCGGCCCGCCGTGCCGATCGCCGCGTTCGTCGAGACCCCGGTGCTGACGCTGCGCGTCATACCGGCCGCCGTCGGGCCGCGCGAGCTGCGCACCATGCTCTACCTGCCCTCCTGGCACCGGCCCGGCGACCCGGCGCTGCCCGTGCTGCTCGATCCGTACGCGGGACCGGCGGGGCAGAAGGTGCTCGCCCAGCAGGCCGGGCACACCCTGGCCTCGCAGTGGTTCGCCGAGCAGGGCTTCGCGGTGCTGGTCACCGACGGCGCCGGGGTGGGCGGGCACGGCCCGGCCTGGGAGCGGGAGATCCACGGCGACACCTTCGGTCGGGTCCTGGACGACCAGGTGGACGCGCTGCACGAGGTGGACCGGCAGCACCCCGGGCTGCTGGACCTGGGGCGGGTCGGCATCCGGGGCTGGTCGTTCAGCGGCGGCCTGGCCGCCCTGGCCGTGCTGCGCCGCCCCGACGTCTTCCACGCCGCGGTGGCCGGTGCCCCGGTCGGCGACCAGAGCCTGTACGACACGCACTGGCGCGAGCGGTTCCTGGGCGACCCCGCCGAGCACCCCGAGCGCTACGAGGCGTGCTCACCGCTCGCGGAGGCGCCGAATCTGAGCCGTCCGCTGCTGCTGATCCACGGGCTGGCCGACGACAACGTGTTCGTCGCCAACACCCTGCGGCTGTCCACCGCGCTGCTGGCGGCCGGACGGCCGCACGAGGTGCTGCCGCTCAGCGGGGTGAGCCACTCCGGGCTCGCCTCGCCGCTCTACCCGCAGCTGCTCGGGCACCAGCTGGAGTTCCTCCAGCGGCACCTGGGCCTGGGCTGAGGCTCCGCGCGCTTTGGTCTTGCCCTACGGCTGGACGTCGCTGCGCCCGGAGACCCAGGCGATCGCGTCGTGCACCCCGCGCGCGTACTCGCGCACCTCGGCGTCCAGTCGCAGGTCCAGGTGGCGCACCTGGGCGGCCTGCTGCTCGGCGCCGAGCTGCGCCGGGCAGGGGCCCTCGGGTCCGCTGGCGACACTCGCGGTGACCGGGGCGAGCCGGCCTCGGCCGAGCGCCCAGCGGTAGCCGTCCAGGGCCCCCTCGCGGGCGTGCGAGGGTTCGAAGGGGGTGTCGCCGATGTACTCCAGGCGCGCGAGCGCGCTCTCAACCTGCTCCCGGGAACGCGCCCCGACTCGGGACGTCACATCGTGGCTGGTCATGACCGCAGACTAAGCACGCCGCCGTGGCCGGGGCGCCTTCGAGGGGGCCAAGGGGGCGAACACCCGCGAAGACCCTTCACGAAGTTCGTACCGATTCATCCCCTCTCGGAGGTGCGCGGAGGGCCACTTCGGTTCCACACTCGTGAGAGCAGGGCCATCCGGCCGACCACGCCCCGAACAACGGAGGCATTCATGTCCGAGCCCATCGACAGCGAGTCGCCCACCCCTGACCGCCTGCTGCACACCGGAGCCGAGCGCCCGATCGACCCGGTGGACCTGGTGATGGCCTCCGGCCAGGACCCGACCCCGGCGCTGATCGAGAAGGCGCGCCAGGCCATCGCACGGGACGGCGCGGCCGCCGTCGAGCGCGTGCTCCCCTGACGCCGAACGGGCGCCGTCACCTCGCGACGCCGCCGCTTCCGGGCCTGGCCCGGGAGCGGCGGCGTCGGCGTGCGCGGGCCAGGCCCGATGGCCCGCCCGACAGCGCTGCGAACACGAACGGCCCGGACCGCCCAGCACCCGTGGGTGCACGATTGTCGCAGGCTTGTGACAGATCCCGCTCGCCGATTGGTCCGATTTACTCATTTTTAGTGCTTAGGCTTCAGTGCATGTCTTCGTCGCACTCGGGCTCGTTCGTCCACAAGACCAAGCTCACCGCCACCTTCCTCGGTGTCAGTGTGGTGGCCGGCGCACTCACCGCGGGGCTCGCGCTGCCCGCCGTCGGTGGGCTCGGGCTGGGCGCCAAAAGCGCCGTGGGGGACTTCAACAGCCTGCCCGACGACTTCACCACACCCCCGCTCAGCCAGGCGTCGACGATCTACGACGCCAACGGCGGGGTGATCGCCACCGTCTTCGACCGCGACCGCACCGTGGTCCCCAGCGACCAGATATCCCCGCTGATGAAGTCGGCGCTGGTGGACATCGAGGACAACCGCTTCTACCAGCACGGCGCGATCGACGTGAAGGGTGTGCTGCGCGCACTGAGCAGCAACGCCTCGGGCGGCGGCACCCAGGGCGCCTCCACGCTCACCCAGCAGTACGTGAAGAACGTCTTCGTCGAGGAGGCCGGCAACGACTCGGCGGCCGTCCAGGCGGCGCAGGCGCAGGACGTGGGCCGCAAGGTCAAGGAGATGAAGTACGCGATCAAGGTCGAGCAGACCCTGACCAAGGACCAGATCCTGACCAACTACCTCAACATCACCTTCTTCGGTGAGCAGGCCTACGGGATCCAGGCCGCCTCCCAGCGCTACTTCGGCGTCGACGCCAAGGACCTCAGCCTGCCGCAGGCCGCACTGCTGGCCGGCCTGGTGCAGTCCCCCTCCGGGTACGACCCGATCGTCAACCCGAAGGCCGCCAAGGAGCGCCGGGACACCGTCCTGAAGAAGATGGCGCAGTACGGCACGATCACCCAGGCCCAGGCCGACCAGGCGATCGCCACCCCGGTCACGCTGAACGTCAACAAGCCGAACCAGGGCTGCATCACCGCCCAGCAGGGCGAGGGCTTCTTCTGCGACTACGTGAAGAACCAGGTGCTCAACGACCCGGCGTTCGGTGCCAGCTCGGCCGACCGGGCGGCGCTCTGGAAGCGCGGCGGCCTGCAGATCCACACCACCCTGGATCCCACGGCCCAGACCGCCCTGCAGAAGTCGGTCACCGGCCACGTGTACGCCACCGACAAGGCGGCGACCGCGATGACCATCGTGCAGCCGGGCACCGGGAAGATCATCGCGATGGGCCAGAGCCGCCCGTACGGGGTGAACGCCAACCAGACGCAGATCAACTACAACGTCACCAAGTCGATGGGCGGCGGCATCGGGTTCCCGACCGGCTCGACCTTCAAGCCGATCGTGGCGGCGGCGGCGCTGGAGAACGGGATCAACCCCTCGCAGTCCTACCCCTCGCCGTACAGCATGGCCTGGCCGAAGATGAAGGACTGCCAGGGCCAGGGCTTCCGCCCCGCCCAGGTGCACAACGACGCCACCTCGCTGGTCGGCCCCTTCACCATGGCGCCGGCCATGGCGCAGTCGGTGAACACCTACTTCGCCTCGCTGGAGGCGGACGCCGGGCTGTGCAACGTGGCGCAGATGACCAACAAGCTCGGGATCACCCAGCAGGCCGGCAACGAGCCGCTGCAGGTGGTGCCGGCGATGGCGCTGGGCAGCAACGACCTGACCCCGCTGGAGATGGCGAACGTCTACGCGACCTTCGCCGCGCACGGCACGTACTGCACGCCGACCGCGATAGCCAGCGTCACCGGCCCCGACGGCAAGCCGCTGAACGTGCCGCAGAGCCAGTGCAGCCAGGCGATGTCGGCCACCACCGCGGACGAGATCACCACGATGCTCAAGGGCGTGGTGCAGGACGGCACCGGCAGCCCGGCCGGCCTCACCGACCGGGACAGCGCCGGCAAGACCGGCACCACCAACGACAGCGAGCAGGTCTGGTTCGTCGGCTACACGCCGGAGCTGGCGGGCGCCACGGTGGTCACCGACACCGACAACCCGACCTCGCTGGACGGACAGCGGATCGGCGGCAAGTACGTCGACCAGGCCTTCGGCGGCACGCTGTCCGGGCCGATCTGGCGGGACGCGATGAGCGGCGCACTGCAGAACACCCCGCCGTCCTCGCTCGCCTCGGTGCCGCTGCCGTAGGCGGTACCGCCGCAGGCGATGCCACGGCCCGGGCCCGGCGGTCATTCCGCCGGGCCCGGGCCGTTTCCGTTCAGCCGCCTCCGTTCGGCCGGCTCAGTCCGCGAGCAGCTCGGTCACCGGGCCGGTGGTGCGCACCCCGCCCGCGGCCAGCTGCCGGCGCAGCACGGCGCGCAGCTGGGCCAGTCCGGCCGGGCGCAGGCCGGAGAGCATCAGGTGGCAGCCGTGGCCGTCGCGGTCGGTGATCCTCAGCACCGGGCCACCGCGGGTCCGCGGCAGGGCACGTGCCTCGGCCAGCCGGTCGAGCGCGACGGTCTTCCAGACGACGAAGAGCCGCACTACCAGGCGATCGCCGTCCAGCGCCAGCAGCACCCTGGTCCGCACCAGGACGAGCAGCGCGACCGCCACCCCGAAAGCGAGGCAGATGCCCCGGCCCGCCGACGCCCGGACGAACACGGCCACCAGCCCGGCGACGGCCAAGGGGATCACCGCGGCCCACTGCCACCGGCCGGAGGGCGTCAGAGCGATGGCGCCGGCGCTGATCGGCGGGCGGCGCAGAGAGTAGTACATGAGGTCCTTCCCTATCACGGGGTCGGGGAGACGCAGGGCCGAGCGCCGGGGTGCGGCCCGTTCGGCGGAACGGGCCGCACCCCGACCGGTCAGGGCGCGGACACTACTGCTGGTGGCATCCCTGGTTGATCAGCCCTGGCGGGTCGATGCCGGCGAACATGCCGCCGACCCCGAGGCCGGGGATGTTGGAGATGACGGAGGTCACGGCGGGGCCCCAGGGAGAGGTGGTGCTGATCCGACCGCCGAGACCGCCGGTCACACCACCGATGATCCCGTTGAAGGCGGCTTCGCCACCGGCCAGCCCCCAGTCGACCTTTCCGAGGCCTCCGTTGTCGTGCCATTGGGTGCCGACACTTGTGACGAAGCCGTCGGCTGCCCCGGAGACCGCGCCGGTCACCGCCGAGGCCGCGACGGTCGCACCGCACGGACCGCAGGCGCCGACCGCGGCACCGATGACCGCGCCGGCACCGGCGTCGATCGCGACATCTCCCCAGTTGATGTGACCGCTGGCCGCACCGCTGACGATGCCGCCAATGGCACCGGCCGCACCACCGATCACCGCGCCGATCAGCGCGGTGCACCATGGGAAGCACAGGCCGGTCCGGTCGGTGATGTTGACCGGACTGTCGTCGGTGTAGCCGTAGGCACTGTGGGTCGCGGCGATCGCCGGGTCCACCGTGATGAACTGCGCGGTGGACGGGTCGTAGTAACGGGCTCGCAGGTAGACCAGACCCGACTCGCTGTCGTTGTAGTCACCACCGAAGCGGAGCGGCGTCCCGGCGACGCCTGTGTGGCTGGTCTGGTTGCCGAAGGCGTCGTAGGCGTAGCCGGCGGCCGCCACGCCCGTGCCGTCCAGCAGCGCTCTGGTGGATCCGAGGGCGTCATGGAAGTACCAGAGGCTGCCGGTGGAGTTGATCTGCTCGATGGCCAGACCGCCAGGCCCATAGAGGTAATTGGTGGTGCCGTCACTGAGCAGGTCGGCGGCGGCCGCCGCGTCCCAGGTGAAAGCAGTGCTGACACCGCCGACGGTCTTGCTGATGCGCAGGCCCTGACCGTTGTATCCGTACGTGGCGGTGCCACCCGGGCCGCTGTAACCGGTGAGCTCGTCGGCCTGGTTGTAGGTGTAGCTCGTTGCCGTCCCGGTGATCGGGGTGGCGGCGGTGCGGTCTCCCTGGCTGTTGTAGGTGTAGGTGGTCGCGCCGACCGGCGGCGTGCCGCAGGCGGCGCTGCCGGTGGCGGCGCCCGGCAGGGTCCAGCACAACTGGCCGGCCGGGTCGAAGGCCTGGGCCGTGCCGGCGTTGGAGGTGGGACGTCCGGCCGCGTCGTAGCCGTACGCGGTCGTGGTCGACCCGGTGGTCGCCGAGTTCAACTCCTCACGCGGGCTGTACTGGTAGCTCTGCGCGGCGTCCGGCAGACCGGTCGGCGAGGTGCCCGAGAGCTGACCGGAGTTGTCCCGCGTGTAGCCGAGCGAGGCCAGCTGAGTCGTGCCGTGCGCCGCCGCCGCGCCGGTGATGCTGTCGGTGTCGTCGTAGGTGCTGCTGATGGTGTCACCGTTGGGATAGGTCACCGAAGTCACGTTGCCGTCGGCGTCGTAGCCGAAGCCGGTGGCGGCGTTGTTCCAGTCGGTCACGCCGGTGAGGTGGTTGGCCTTGTCGAAGGCCTGCGCGACCGGGGTCGTCTGCCCCGGGTAGCTGACCGAGGTCTGGTTGCCGTTGCTGTCGTAGCCGTAACCGACACTCGCTCCAGCGCCGTTGACCTCCTTGAGGACCTCGCCGAAGGCGTCGTAGGACCACGTCGTCGAGCCGGTGCCGTCCGTCATGCCGGTACGCCGGCCTCCCGCGTCGTAGCCGAAGGTGACTGCGGGTGTCCTGCCGTCGGAGTAGCTGATCGAGGTGACCTGTCCTGCCGGGTTGTAACCGTAGGTGGTGGTCTGGCCGGCCGGGTTGGTGACGGTCAGTACCTGGCCGAGGGTGTTCAGCGTGTAGGCGGTCTTCTGCTGGTCGGCATTGGTCTGGCTGTTCCGGTGGCCCTGCCCGTCATAGCCGTAGGACAGCTTGGCGCCGGTGGCGTCGACGGTGTCGGCCACCGTGCCGTCGGGGTTGTAGTCGGTGTGCGAGACGGTGTGGTCCGGCTTGGTGACCGAGGTCTCCCGGTCGTCCGCGTCGTAGGCGTAGCCGGTGGTCCGGTTGTTGCCGTCCGTGCTGGTGGTGCGGTTGTTGTCGGCGTCGTACGTCGCCAGGGTGGTGTGCCCGAGCGGGTCGGTGGTACTGGTGCGGTTGCCATGGGCGTCGTACTGGTAGGTCGTGCAGCCCCTGGCGGGCGGGGTGCAGCCCGGGGCGGTGCCCGCTGCGGTGCCGACGGGGCTGACCGTGGAGCTCAGCAGGCCGCGGGCGGTGTCGTAGCCGTTCTTCGTCGTGTTGCCGAGCGGGTCGGTGACGCTGATGACGTCGCCCATCGCGTCATAGCCGGTCGTGGTGGTGTTGCCGCGGGCGTCGGTGGTCCGGGTGGCGTCGCCGGGGTGGGCCGGATCGTCATGGGAGACCGTGCTGGTGCGGGCGGGGGTGACGCCGTCGGTGGGCGTCTGCGTGGTCCCGGTGAGCTGGAGGGTGGTGGGGTCGTAGGTGTAGGTGGTCTGGAGACCGGCGGGGTCGGTGGTGGACATCAGGTTGTCGTTGGCGTCGTAGGCCTTGACCGTGGTGAACCCTCGGGGGTCACTGGCCGAGGTCTGGTTGCCGTGGTCGTCGTAGGTGAAGGTCTGCAGGCCGCCATTGGGGTCGGTGATGCCGATGACGCCGAGGCTGACCGGGTCGTAGGAGTAGCTCCAGGTGCCCGCGGCGGAGCTGCCGTAGCCCTTGGTCTCGGTGACCAGCAGGCCGTTCTGGTAAGTGTCCAGGGTCTTGTGGCCGGCCGGGTCGGTGACCAGGGTCTGGCCGGCGACCAGCTGGGTGGTGCTGTCGGGGCCGTAGGTGAACCGGGTGGTGGCGCCGACCTGGTCGGTCTGGGTCAGGACGCGCTCGTTCGCGTCGTAGGTCGTCGAGACGACCGGGGAGGGGGTGGCGGTGCTGCCGAACTGGGCCGGCCTGCGGATGGAGTTCATCAGGTGCGCGGCCGTGTAGCCGTACTGCGCGTGGTCGTTGTCCTGGAGCGTCGGGGTGCGGATGGTGCCCACACCGTAGACGTCGGTCAGATTGCCGTTGCCGTCGTAGCCATAGCTGACCTGGCGGCCGGCGGTGTCGGTCAGCGCGGTGATGTGGCCGCCGGACCAGGTGAGAGTGTAGGCGCGGCCGGCCGGGTCGGTGATGGTGGACAGGTTGCCGTTGCTGTCGTAGGACAGCTTGGTGGCGTACGGCGGGGCGGCCTTGCTGCCCGCGACGTCGGTCTCGGCGGTCAGGTGGCCGGTGGCAGTGTCGAAGGTGTAGATCTCCTTCGACTGGCGGGTGAAGATGTAGGAGGAACCGCTGCCGGTCAGCGTGGCGTCGTAGCGCGGCGCGGACGGCGCGTAGCTGCCGTTCGTGTTCACGAACGTGACCTGGGAGCCGTCCTCCTGGTGGACGGTGACGTTGCCGGTGCTCGGATCGGTCGTGGTGCTGAGGTTGTAGGAGTCCGTCCAGCCCCAGCCGAACGGGCCGTTGACGGCCAGCGAGCCGTTGGGGCCGTTCGGGTCGGCGAGCGCGGAGGCATAGCTGCGGGTGAAGTTCAGCGGAATGCCGCGGCCCGGCGTGCTCAGGTCGGTGAAGTCGTCACCGAAGTAGCCGGTGCTGGTGTCGACCGGGTCACCGGCGGTGCGACGGGCGCAACCGCACTGGATGAAGGCCGGGTTGCTGCCCTTCGGCGCGTCCTGGACGGTCGGCGGGCCGCCGATCGGCTGGCCCGGCGTGCCGCCCTGCGGGATGAACGCGATCGCGTCGTAGGCGACGTCATAGCTGGAGTAGTCGATGTTGCCGGAGCCGTAGGTGTCACTCTTGTTGGTGAGCTGGACGTTGCCGCCGCTCTGCATCGCGAAGGTGCCGATGGTGACCCACTGTTCGGAGCCCCAGTCCTGGTTCACCCGGATCTTCCACGGGGCCACGCCCCCACCGGGGTTGATCGTGTAGACGACGTTGGTGGCCGAGGCGCCGGTGGCCGGCAGGTGCAGCTTGATCTTGTAGTACTGGAGCTTGGGCAGGTTCGGCGTCCAGGTACCGGTGTCGACCTGGCTGGGGTCGGAGCCGTCGACCGTGTGGTTGAACAGGATGTGACCGCCGAAGCCGACGCCGAGTTGGTGGGTGTCGATCGCGCCGAGCGGTGCACCGGCCGCGTTCGTCCCGTAGCTGTAGCTGAAGGTGCCGCCCTGCGTCCAGTTCGGGTTGGCGCAGCCGACCAGGTTCAGGGGTGGATAGCTCTGCGACTCCGCGACGATGATCGGCGCGCCATTGGACGTGGTGGGGACCTTCGACGGGTCCACGTTGCAGGTCGGCGGGTGCGGGTCGGACTGGGCGGGCTCGGTCGAGCCGGCTGCCCAGGTGTAGTCACTGGTGGCGCAGGTGGTGGAGCAGTCGGGGATCCAGGTGGTGGGGGTGTGCCACCAGCACTCGCGGTCCGCCAGCGTGCAGTAGCTGATGTTCGGGTTGGACTGGTTGACGTAGGTCGGGTCGCACTTGCTGTCGGCGGTGCAGAACTGGCTGATCGGCGGGATCTGCGGCCAGGACTTGCCGCCGTGGTAGGTCGGCTTGGCGAAGGCCGGGGAGTAGGCGGTGCCGGTGTAGCGCAGGATCGGGCTGCCCATCCAGCCCATGATCCGCTCCTCGTACGGCCAACTGCCCGGGTGCCGGGCGTCGTCGTACGTCGTCGACAGGTACGGGGCGCGGTTGGGCGGGTAGTCCGGGTTCATCGGGTTGTTGCCCCAGCCCAGCCCCCAGGTGCCGTCGGGCCCCGTGCAGGTCGCGCTCGGCGTGCAGTTGGTGGTGTTGCCGTGCGCGGCATCGGGCTGTATGCCCGAGTTGTACGCCCAGGCGGCCAGGTACCAGTTCTCCAGGTAGCGCGGGTCGCCGCCATTGACCAGGATGCCCATGGAGTAGAGCTTGTTCCAGGTGTTCTCCAGGTTCTGCAGGCCCGCGGCGATGTTCTCCTGGTAGTCGACCGCGATCTTCATCTGACCGTGCGCCGAGAAGATGCCGTCACCGGTGGACATGCCCGCGGTGACCTGGCCCAGACCGTAGCCGCAGTCGGCCTTGGAGTAGTCCAGCTGCGTCACGGTGCCGCCGGCGCCGTAGTAGTCACCGATCAGCGGGTCGCCGGGGATGCCGGGCACCGAGTGCCAGGAGGCCTGGCTGAAGTTGCTCTCCTGCGCCACGATCGCCTGGTAGACCGAGCGCGGCACCGAGTCCCAGCTGTCGCCGGCCGGGTGCTGCAGCGGGATCCGCGGGAAGTCGCCGTTGGGCGCGTAGGCGGCCAGGCCCAGGTTGGCGTAGTTCGCCGGACGGGTGTACTGCGAGCCGGTCAGCAGGCCCTGCTCGGCCATCTGCACCGCCCACTCCACCTGCGCGGCCGAGGGCTGCATCACCTGACGGTTCTCCGCCAGCCGGGGGACGGAACACTTGGGCGTCGTCGTGTTCGGCCCGGTGTCGGCCGGAACGGCGGCGGGGACGGTGGCCGGAGCCGCGGCCAGCAGGCCCTCGGAGAGCGCCTTGCCCTGCGTCGTACCACCGCCCTGCGGTGCCGCCGGCGGGGCGGCTGAGCCGCCGCCGACCGTGGTGTCCGGCAGCACCGTCGAGGGCGCGGGGGTGTTGGTGGGCTTTGCCGGCTGCACCTGGGTGTTGCTCGCGGTCGCCACCACCAGCGGCGTGGCGGCATCCGTCTGCGGACCGGCGCCGAGCACGGCACCGCCGTCCAGTGACGCGGCGGACGCGCCCAGCGGCAGGCTCTTCGCGCTCGCCGCGACCAGACCCGCCTTGGCGTCGAGCTTGTCGGTGCCCACCACCACGGCCTTGCCCGCCCGGCCCGGCAGCAGTTGCACCGAGGTGCGCGGTCCCGAGCCGACCTGGGTCACCGTGCCGCCGTGCTCCTTCAGCACCGTCGCGTTCTGGTCGTCCTGGTGGACCGTCACGAACCCGACGGATCCGTCGGCGAGCGGCCGCAGGTCGAAGGCCGAGCCCGACACCTGGGCCAGCTTCTGCGGCTGCCCCGTCCTGGCGCCGCTCTCCGGGATCTTCACCAGGTTCGCGCCGACCACGCCGACCGGACCGTCACTCGTCGGCACCACCGAGGTGACCTGGGCGCCGACCGTCGTGATGTGCTGCACCTTCCCGGCGGCCAGGTCGACGGTGAGGACCTGGGTGGTCTGCTCCTCGACTCCCGGGTTGGAGGTGAAGGCCGCGAGGTCACCGGTGCCACAGCCCGGCGAGTAGTACTTCAGCGCCACACCGGCGGCCACCGGCCTGACCGTGCCGCTGCGCAGGTCCACCGAGTACGCGAACGCCCCGTGGTCCCGCGCCTCGGTGGAGTTCGCCGCGGAGGTCGGCAGCACCGTGACCGCCGCGAAGTCCCCGTCACCCGAGGTGCACTGGTAGCCCGTCCAGGAATCGTCGTCGATGCCTGCGGGCTTCAGCAGCGCCACCTCGCGCCAGCTGTATCCGTTACCGCCCTTGGCCACCGCCAGGTGGTACCCGCTCGCGTCACCCCAGCCGTTGAGCAGCACGTCGTCGGAGGGGCCGAGCGGCTTGCCGCCGCCGGTGGGCAAGGAGGAGGACGACGAGCCGGGCTTGGCCGGCTGCGCCGGCTTGGTGTCCGCGGTGGCCGGCGAGACGACGCCGGCCACCAGAGCGACGGACAGCAGGCCCGCCACTGGTAGGCCGGGCGCCGGCCAGCCGCCGGCCCGGTCGAGAAAACGAGAGAGACGCACTGGGAAAGGGATCCTGACTTCTTCAGGTGCGCACCGGCGCTCCCCGCGCGCGCTCCGGCGTCGCACGGATGCTGTGAAAAATACGGGGACTGTCCTGCCGAGGGCAGCAGCGGGCAGGCGGAGGGAGCCTCACCCCTTGGCGAGGTGGGCCCTCGGGTCGACGCCTCGGCTGTCTTCGGACGAGATGGTAGTTCGTCGCCGATGGCGCACGGTAGTGCACTTGTTGATTCGTTACCGAATCAGTTGAAGAAAAGAGAGCCAACCGGCGATTGCCATGGCAGCCCGGGGCAAAGCGGACAATCCCGCTCATTCATTCTCCTGATAAATCATCAGCCATCTTCCAAAATCCGAGATTTGACAACCCTGATTTCTATGTGATGAAAATCCATCACCTCGGTAGCACCGCGGCGCCAGCCGCGCCCCGCGCCATCTTGATCATTTTCGGAACGAAATAACAGAGCGACCCAAAGGACCCTCCATGAAGAAAATCACCAAGCGGGTCGGAACTCTCGCAGTGGCGACCGGCGTGGCGTTCGCCACCCTGCTCACAGGCGCCACCTCGGCGTTCGCCCTCCCTGGCGGCCCGAGCGAGCGCCTGTCCACCAGCACGCCGAACTTTGGCTGCGGCGCGGCCTGGTATGCGGCCCAGACCACCCTGAAGTTCCAGTGCGACGGAAACCTGGTGCTGTACCGAAACAGCGATGGTCACGCCATGTGGGCCACCGGCACCTACGGCACCACCAACAATCCGACCATCCTCGACTTCTCGCACAACGGCGACATCGAGATGCTCAGGACCGAGGACTGGGGAACCGGCGTCTTCTGCGACCTCGGAAGCGACAATCCTGCACCGGGCGGCACCGCGGTGATCCAGGACGACGGGAACTTCGTCATCTACAACACCGCTGGACAGGCGACCTGGGCGACCGGCACCTACAACAACCAGCAGGGCACGGTGCACGCCTGTCAGTAATGGCGCGCATTTCTCGCGATACCCGGGCGCTGGTGAATAGGCGTCAGCATGGGATCCATGGAAATAATGCTGCGTCAGAACTGGATGCATCCCGCCGAAGCCGCCGTGGGCACTGACCAGGGGTCAGTGCCCACGGCGGCTTCGTGGTACTCCGAGGCACGAGGCCGCCCCAGGGGCACCACGCAGCCAGGATCGAGGGGCACTGTCGGTTGACAGGGCGTCAGCGGTAGGCCACGATCCTTAGTGGAAATGGATTTCATTTCGCTCACGTGAACGGAGCCCTCCAGCATGTCTCTCACCGTCTCCCCCGAACTGCTCGCCCAGGCCGAGGCCGGGGAGGTCGCCGAAGCCGACTTCGTCGCCACCGTCCGCGAGTCGCTCCCCTACGCCTACGGGATGGTCGAGCAGCTCAGCATCGAACTGGCCGCCGGCGGTGTCGCGTTCGCGGACAACCAGGTGGAGCCACCGTCGGACGCCGAGCGCGGGCAGTTGCTGCGCGCGATGGCCAGCGACTCGATCCGGGGCAGCCTGGAGCGGCACTTCGGCGTGCGGCTGGCGTTCATGAACTGCCACCGGGTGGCGGTCTTCCCGGTCGGTGCGGAGCAGGGCGCGGAGTACCGGGCGTTCGTCTCGATGCGCGCCCAGCTGCTCAACCAGACACCCGAGCTGCGCAGTTGCTGAGGCGGGGGAAGCGGTAGCGGAAACGGGCCCGGCCCGAGCGAGTGACTCGCTCGGGCCGGGCCCGCTGTTGCGCCTGGTGCTGCACTCGGTGCCGGTGGTCAGTCGGTGGGGCGGGCCGCGGCGACGGCTGCGCCCAGCGCCTCCTTGATCCGGGGGCCGAGCCGGGCGAACCCGAGCTCCTTCATGGTGGCGCGCAGCAGTTCGTCGTCGGTGCGCTGGACGAAGTCGCCGTCGATCCAGCGGACCAGGGCGAGCAGCTCCTCGGCGGAGTAGGCGGTGATCGGGCGGCCGGGGGCGAGGTCGGGCTTCTTCGGCCGACGCACCCGCTTGGGGGTGGCAGCGGAGGCGGGGGCCGCCTCGGGCTCGGGCTCGGAGGCGGGGGCGGGCTCCACGGCAGCGACGGCCTCGGGGGCGGCCTCCAGAGCGGGCTCCGGCTCGGGCTCGGACTCAAAGGCGGGAGCGGGGGCGGGCTCCACGGCAGCGACGGCCTCGGGGGCGGCCTCCAGAGCGGGCTCCGGCTCGGGCTCGGGGGCCGCCTCGGGCTCGGGCTCGGACTCTGCGGCGGCCACAGGGGTGGGCTCGGGCTCGGGAGTGAGCTCCGGCTCCGGCTCGCTGGGGAGCTCCTCGGCGACCGGCTCCTCCGCAGCGGGCTCCTCGACCACCGGCTCTTCGGCGACCGGCTCCTCCGCGGCAGGCTCTTCGGCAGCCGCGTCCGCAGCCTCGGCCTCCTCGGCGTCGACCTCCTCGGCCGCTGCCTCGGTCACCGGCGCCTCGATCGCCGACTCCTCGACCGCCGGCGCCTCAACCACGGTCACCTCGGTGCGGGCGATGGTCTCGGCGGACGGCTCGGGCGACGGGGACGGGATGGCGATGTGCGGGACAACCGCCTCCGCCACCTCGGCCGCAGCCTCGACCTCGGCATCAACCTCGGCCTCGGCCTCGACATCCGCATCCGCATCCGCATCCAGCGCCGACGCAGCCTCCGCCGCGTCCTCGGCCTCCGCCTCCCCCGTGGTGCGCGCGTACGCGAGCAGCACGGCCGAGCGATCGGCGCGGGCGGCCGTCAGCTCGGCGAGCAGGTCGTCGAGCCCGCCCTCCTCCAGCCCGGCGCGCAGGGTGCGCAGTTCGGGCAGGCGGTAGAGGGTGCCCTCGTCGGCGGCCAGCGCGTCCACCAGCGCGGCCAGCTCCTCGAACGGGAGGCCGGTCAGCTCGCGGTCGGCCAGCAGCCGGCCCAGCCCGCGCAGCGCGCCGGCCAGGGTCTCGGCGGCCTGTCCGGTGACCTCCAGAAGTTCGGCGTCGACCGGGCGGGCGGTGGTGCCGGGGGCCGGCGCGAGCGTCTGCCACTCGGTGCGCTCGGTGGCGGCGGCGACCAGCGCGGCGTGCAGCGACTCACGGCGCGGGCGGTCGGCGACCGCCAGCCGCTTGGCCTCGGCCCGCAGCTTGCGGCGTCGGCCCCAGGAGATCTTCAGCCCGCGCTCCTTGCGCCAGCTGCCGTTCGCGGTGGCTGCGGCGAGCGCGTCCAGGTCCGCCTCGTAGGCGCCCGAGCGCAGGGTGGCGGCGGTCTCCTGGACCCGGCGCAGCAGCGCGAGCAGGGTGAGCACCTCGGCGAGGGTCGTCGGCTCGCGCAGCGCGGCCTCGGCGGCAAGCCGCTCGGCCGCCTCCTGCAGGACGGCCAGGTCGCCGCCGCGCACCTCGGCCAGCACGGTGGAGGCCGCCCTGGCCTCCTCGGGGTTGGTCACGGTGCCTGCTGCGGCGTACCAGGCGTGGGTGTCGGCGGCGAGGGTGAAGCCGCCCAGCTCGGCGTACCGGAGCAGGTCCGTACGGAGGTCCGGCGCCCGGTCGGCCGCGGGACCGGCCGAGCGGTCCTGCGGCGGTACATCGGCGTTCTGCACGGGAAGTACTGTCATTGAGAACCGTCCGGTTCGTGGCGGGGAAGGCGGGTTTTCGGGAAGACTGGGTAAAACTTCGACGGGGCGGGGCGGGACGGCGCCCGGGGCGGGTGGAGCGAGTCCCGCGCACCGGTGTCCGTGCTGGTAGGCCAGGATACGGGTGGGCGTTCGAGGCTTGCACGCACCTGACCCTGTCCGCTGCCACTGTGGCGCGCCCGGGGCCGCGGCGCCCGCCTGACACGCGCCGCACGGCGAGCCGATGGTGCCGCGTCACCCGAGGCGATCAGCTGACACATCGTCAGACCGAGAGGCCGCGGTGCGGCCGAACGGGCCGGGCCGGTCGGGATCGAGCAGCCGGGTGCCGGGCGGCAGTGCGCCCGCCCGGCCGGCCTCGACCAGGTGATCGAGCAGCACCTCGCGCAGCGCCGCAGCCGCGCGGCTGAGCGGCAGTTCGGCACCGCTGGCCAGCGCGATCACCCGGCCGAGGCCGGACCCGGCGAACGGGGTGACGCTCAGGCCGCTGCGGGCGGCCACCATGCCGGGCAGCACGGCGGGCCCGAGGCCGGCCCGGACGAAGCCGAGCACGGCGTCCATCTCCCCGCCGGCCACCGCGAGTTCGGGCTCGAAACCGGCGGCCCGGCAGGCCGCCAGGGTGGCCTCGCGCAGGTCGTAGCCCTCCCGGAACATCACCAGCGGCTGCCCGCGCAGGTCCTCGATCCGGGCCCTGCGCCGCCGCATCGGGGTGGCCGAGACCAGCACCAGGTCCTCGTAGAGCAGTTCGGTGACCGCGAGCCCGGGTGCCTCGCCCGCCTGCGGTGTGATGATCAGCGCCAGGTCCAGTTCGCCGGCCGTCAGGGTACGGACCAGATCGCGCGAACCGTCCTCGCGCACCACGAGCTCGACGCCCGGGTGCCGGGACCGGTAGGCCCGCAGCACGTCGGGGACCAGGCTGGTGCACAGGCTCGGCGGGGCACCGAGGCGGACCCGGCCGCGCCGCAGCTGCACCGTCTCCTGGACGGCGAGCCGGGCGCTCTCGGCGTCGGCCAGGATGCGCCGGGCCAGCGGCAGCAGCGCCGCACCCGCGTCGGTGAGCGCGATGTTGCCGCGCGTCCGGTGGAACAGCTCGGCGCCCAACTCCCGCTCCAGTGAACGGATCTGCTGGGAGAGCGAGGGCTGGGCGACCCTGGTCCGCTCGGCGGCGCGGGTGAAGTGCCGCAGTTCGGCGACGGCCACGAAGTAGCGGAGCTGGTGGAACTGCACAGCTGCCATCATAGCCGCTACCTATCGTGGTGAGCCGGAAGATGTCTTGGACGGATCACCACTGCGGTTCCTACCGTTCTCGGCATGGCAGTGACAACGGGAGCGCGACCCCGCGGGTCGACGCGGGAACGGTCCACCCTGGCGGTGCTCTGGGGTTCGACCATCGGCAAGAAGGCCGCGATGGCGGTCAGCGGTGTGGCGATGCTGACCTATCTGGTCCTCCACATGCTGGGCAATCTGAAGATCTTCTTCGGGGCCGGCGAGCTCAACGGCTACGCGGCCTGGCTGCGCACCATCGGCCAGCCCTTCCTCGGCCACGCGTGGTTCCTGTGGATCGCCCGGGTCGGCCTGGTGCTCGCCGTGGTGGTGCACGGGGTGGCCGCCTACCAGCTGAGCCGGCGCGACCTGGCCGCCCGGCCGACCGGCTACCGGCGCACCCGGGCGCGGGCCAGCTACGCGACGCGCACCATGCGCTGGGGCGGGGTGATCCTGGCGCTCTTCATCGTCTGGCACATCCTGGACCTGACCACCCTGACCGTGAACCCGGTGGCCGACCCCGGGCACCCGTACCAGAACGTGGTGGGTGCCTTCCGCACCTGGTACGACGGCGGGATCTACTGCGTGGCGATGCTGGCGGTCGGGCTGCACGTGCGGCACGGCTTCTGGAGCGCCGCCCAGACGCTGGGCGTCAACAACCCGCGCCGCGACCGGGCGTTGAAGCTGACCGCCAACCTGCTGGCGCTGGTGCTGACTGCCGGCTTCCTCTCCGTGCCGCTCGCCGTGATGACAGGAATCGTCCGATGACCTCCGAAGTGCCCACTGACTACAGCGACTTCACCGTCGGCGCGCCGATCGCCGACGACCGGGCGCCGGACGGCCCGATCGCCGAGCGCTGGGACCGGCGCCGGTTCGAGGCGAAGCTGGTGAACCCGGCCAACCGGCGCGGGCGCACCGTGATCGTGGTGGGCACCGGCCTCGCGGGCGGTTCGGCCGGCGCCACGCTGGCCGAAGCCGGCTACCACGTGGTGCAGTTCTGCTTCCAGGACTCCCCCAGGCGGGCGCACTCGATCGCCGCGCAGGGCGGGATCAACGCGGCGAAGAACTACCGCAACGACGGCGACTCGGTGCGGCGGCTCTTCTACGACACCGTCAAGGGCGGCGACTTCCGGGCCCGGGAGTCCAACGTCCACCGGCTGGCCGAGGTCTCGGTGCAGATCATCGACCAGTGCGTGGCCCAGGGCGTGCCGTTCGCCCGCGAGTACGGCGGCCTGCTGGACACCCGCTCGTTCGGCGGCGTGCAGGTCTCGCGCACCTTCTACGCCCGCGGCCAGACCGGACAGCAGCTGCTGCTCGGCGCCTACCAGGCGCTCTCCCGGCAGGTCGCGGCCGGCAACGTGGAGCTGCACCCGCGCACCGAGATGCTCGACCTGCTGGTGATCGACGGGCGGGCGCGCGGCATCGTGGCCCGCGACCTGGTGACCGGTGCGGTCAGTGCCCACCTGGCCGACGCCGTGGTGCTGGCCACCGGCGGCTACGGCAACGTCTTCCACCTGTCCACCAACGCCAAGAACTCCAACGCCACCGCGATCTGGCGCGCGCACCGGCGCGGCGCGTACTTCGCCAACCCGTGCTTCACCCAGATCCACCCGACCTGCATCCCGCGCTCGGGCGAGCACCAGGCCAAACTCACCCTGATGAGCGAGTCGCTGCGCAACGACGGGCGGATCTGGGTGCCGAGGACCGCCGGCGACACCCGCTCGCCGGAGCTGATCCCCGAGGACGAGCGGGACTACTACCTGGAGCGGATCTACCCCGCCTTCGGCAACCTGGTGCCGCGCGACATCGCCTCCCGGGCCGCGAAGAACGTCTGCGACGAGGGCCGCGGGGTCGGACCCGGCGGGCAGGGCGTCTACCTGGACTTCGCCGACGCGATCGCCCGGCTGGGCCGGGCGGCCGTCGAGGCCAGGTACGGCAACCTCTTCGAGATGTACCAGCGGATCACCGCCGAGGACCCGTACCGGGTGCCGATGCGGATCTACCCCGCGATCCACTACACGATGGGCGGACTGTGGGTCGACTACGACCTGCAGACCAGCGTGCCGGGCCTGTTCGCGATCGGCGAGGCCAACTTCTCCGACCACGGCGCCAACCGGCTCGGGGCCAGCGCCCTGATGCAGGGACTGGCCGACGGCTACTTCGTGCTGCCGGCCACCCTGGCCGACTACCTGGCCCAGGCGCCGGTCGCCCCGGTGGCCGCCGACCACCCGGAGGTCACCACGGTGATCGCCGAGGTGACGGACCGGCTCAAGCGGCTGCTGGCCGTGGACGGCGACCGCAGCCCCGAGTCCTTCCACCGCGAGCTGGGCCAACTGCTCTGGGACGAGTGCGGGATGGCCCGCGACGAGGCCGGGCTGCGCCGGGCGCTGGCCAGGATCCCCGAGCTGCGCGCCGAGTTCTGGCGCCGGCTCGCCGTGCCGGGCACCGGCGAGGAGCTCAACCAGACGCTGGAGAAGGCCAATCGACTGGTCGACTACTTCGAACTGGCCGAACTGATGTGCCTGGACGCGCTGCACCGCACCGAGTCCTGCGGCGGCCACTTCCGCACCGAGAGCCAGACCCCGAGCGGCGAAGCGGCCCGCAAGGACGAGGAGTTCGGCTACGTGGCCGCCTGGGAGTACACCGACGGCGGCGCACCGGTGCTGCACCGCGAAGAGCTCACCTTCACCGAGGTCCACCCCACCCAGCGGAGCTACGCATGAACCTCACCCTGCGGATCTGGCGGCAGGCCGGACCGGACGCGCCCGGCGCGCTGACCACCTACCAGGTCACCGGGATCAGCCCGGAGATGTCGTTCCTGGAGATGCTGGACACCCTCAACGAGGAGCTGATCCCGCGCGGCGAGGAGCCGGTGGCCTTCGACCACGACTGCCGCGAGGGCATCTGCGGCGCCTGCGGCATGGTGATCAACGGCCAGGCGCACGGCCCGGAGCGGACCACCACCTGCCAGCTGCACATGCGGCACTTCCAGGACGGCGACGTGATCGACGTCGAGCCGTGGCGCTCGGCGGCCTTCCCGGTCGTGCGGGACCTGGTGGTGGACCGGTCGGCGTTCGACCGGATCATCGGGGCCGGCGGCTACATCACCGCGCCCACCGGCAGCGCCCCCGAGGCGCACGCCACCCCGGTGCCCAAGGAGGCCGCCGACCTCGCCTTCGAGCACGCCGAGTGCATCGGCTGCGGGGCCTGCGTGGCGGCCTGCCCCAACGGGTCGGCGATGCTCTTCACCTCGGCCAAGGTGGTGCACCTCAACGTGCTGCCGCAGGGTGCGCCGGAACGGCGCAGCCGGGCGCGGGCCCTGGTGGGGGCGATGGACGCGGAGGGCTTCGGCGGCTGCACCAACACCGGCGAGTGCGCCACCGCCTGCCCCAAGGGGATCGGGCTGAACGCGATCGCGACGCTGAACCGGGAGTTCCTGCTCGGCGGGCGGTGACCCGCTCCGCGCTGCGCCGTACACCCCCTAAGGTATCTGTGCGCGAGACAGCGGCAGGGTGAAGGGGTGGACGTGGCAAGGCGAGCGGGCGGCGGGGTGCTCTCGGTCTGGGCGGAGGCGCAGCGGCAGGAGCAGCGGCGCAGGCAGGCCCAGGAGCGGGCGCAGGTGGCGGCGCAGCGGCAGGCGGCGCAGGCGGCCAGGGCCGCGCAACTGGCCGCGGCGCGCGGGGAGCGGGAGGCGGCCAAGGCGTACCAGCAGAGCCGGGAGGCCGAGGCCGGCGAGCTGAGCGCGCGGCTCGAGGAGCGGGTGGCCGAGCTGGAGGGCCTGCTGCGGGTGGGCCTGGCCCGCCCCGCGTTCAGCCTGGACCCGCTGCTGGCGCCCGCCGCGCTGCCGGCCGCCTTCGACCCCGGACGGCTCGGGGTGCCCGTCCCGATGCCGGATCCGGCGCGCTACCAGGTGCCGGCCCAGGGCGGGATGCTGCAGCGCCGCCGCTACGAGGAGCAGCGCGCGCAGGCCCAGGCGCAGTACGAGCGGGACTGGCACCGGGCGCAGGCCGCCGAGCGCGAGCGGCTGCGGCAGCTGACGGAGTACCAGCGCGGCTTCGACGAGTGGGCGGCCGAGCACCGCCGGCACGACGCCGAGCGGATCGCCCGCACCCGGGAGCTGGCCGAGCGGCTGGGCCGCGGCGAGGACGAGGCGGTGCGCGAGTACTTCAGCGCGGCGCTCTACGGCTCCACCGGCTGGCCCGAGGGATTCCCGCACCGGATCAGCCTGGCCTGGGATGTGACGCATCGTCAGCTTGTCGTGGAGTGGGAGCTGCCCGGGTTCGACGTGGTGCCCGAGCACAGCCGGGTGCGGTACGTGAAGACGGACGACCGGCAGGCCCCGGTGGCCAGGGCGGCGGCCGAGCGCAAGCGGATCTACCGCGAGGTGCTGGCGCGCGGCACGCTGCGGGTGCTGGACGAGCTGTTCCGGGCCGATCAGCGCGGCCTGGTCGACTCGGTGGCGCTGAACGGCCTGGTGCAGGGCGTGGATCCGGCGACCGGGCGGGAGACCGGACGGGTGCTGGTGGCGGTGACCGCCACCCGTGCCGCGTTCCGGGCGATCGCGCTGGACCGGGTGGCGCCGGTGGAGTGCCTGGAGGGCCTGGGCGGGCGGCTCTCGGCCCGCCCCGAGCGACTGGCCGAGGTGCGCGAGGAGCGGCGGCCGCACGAGGTGGGCGCCCGGGTGCTGGGCCACGGCGAGGACGAGCCGGATCTCTTCACGATGGACCCGATCGCCTTCGAGGAGCTGATCGCCGAGCTGTTCCGGGCCCGCGGCTACCGGGTGGCGACCACCGCGCGCAGCGGGGACGAAGGCGTGGACGTGGTGGCCGTCGACCCGGATCCGGTGACCGGCGGCAAGATCGTCATCCAGGCCAAGCGCTACCGCTCGACCGTCTCCCCCACCGCGGTGCGGGACCTAGACAGCACCGTGCGCCACCACGGCGCGATCAAAGGCATCCTGGTGACCACGGCGCACTTCGGGCGCGGCTCCTACGACTACATCGAGAACAAGCCGCTGTCGCTGGTGAACGGGCCCGAGCTGGTCGAGCTGCTGGCCGAGCAGGGGCTGCGCGGACGGCTCGGCCCGGCACCGGCCGCGCCGATGGCCGGGGAGGCGGCAGCCGGAGCGCCGGGAGCCGGGGCGGGCGAGGTCCGGCTGCGGATCGAGTGGCAGTCGCGCACGGTGGGCGGCGATCCGGTCGAGCTGGACGTCTCGGCCTTCCTGTGCGCGGGCGGGCGGGTGCTGAGCGACGAGCACTTCGTCTTCTTCAACAACCCCGCCGATCCGGGCGGGGCGGTCAGGCTCGGCTCCGCGCGCACCGCGGCGGGCGACCGACTGCGCACCGCGACGCTGGCGTTGGCGCTGGACCGGGTGGGCCCCGAGGTGACGGAGGTGGCCGTGGCCGTCTCCACCGAGGAGGACCCGGGGCCGGCGCTGCCGCTGGGCTATCTGCACGGTCTGGCCCTGGTGGTCACCGAGCGCGCCTCGGAGCTGGAGCTGCACCGCTGGGCCGAGGGCACCAGCGGGATCGCCGAGAGCGCGCTGGAGCTGGGCGCCTTCCGGCGCACCGGGCCGGGCGGCGGCTGGCGCTTCGAGGCGGCGGTGCGCCCGGTGCGGGGCGGGCTGGCGGGGCTGGCGACCGGGCGCGGGGTGGCGATCGCCTGAGCTCCGCCCTCCCGGGGAGTCCGGTCATTGACGGGCCGGCGGGGCCGTCCGGTTGCAACCGCGGCGGCATTTCAGGGTCACGTCATACCTGAGGAGGAGACCCGCCCCCGCCGCCCCTCCGGCCGGGGACCGGGCAACCGTTCGACGGAGCGACGGATCGGCCCGTGGGCGCCACCAGGATGGGACCGAACCTGCACGAGTCTGTCCGTCCCCGGGAGCCCCCACATGCCCATGACCCTCGCCCCCGTCAGAGCCGCCGCCACCGCGACCGGGCTGACCAAGGTCTACGGCTCCGGCGCGACCCGGGTGGTGGCGCTCGACCAGGTCAGCGTCTCCTTCCGGCCCGGGGAGTTCACCGCGATCATGGGCCCCTCCGGCTCGGGCAAGTCGACCCTGATGCACTGCATGGCGGGCCTGGACTACGCCACCGCCGGCTCGGCGCGGATCGGGGAGACCGAGCTGGTGGGCCTGCCCGACCGGGCCCTGACCAAGCTGCGCCGCGACCAACTCGGCTTCGTCTTCCAGTCGTTCAACCTGCTGCCGCAGCTGACCGCGCTGGAGAACATCACCCTTCCGATGGACATCGCAGGGCGCAAGGTGGACCAGGCCTGGCTGGCGCGGGTGGTGGCGACGGTGGGCCTGTCCGGACGCCTGTCGCACCGGCCCGGCCAGCTCTCCGGCGGCCAGCAGCAACGGGTCGCCTGCGCCCGCGCGCTGGCCGGCCGACCGGAGATCGTCTTCGCCGACGAGCCCACCGGCAACCTGGACTCCCGGGCCGGCGCCGAGATCCTCGGCTTCCTGCAGAACTCGGTGCGCGAACTGGGCCAGACCGTGGTGATGGTGACCCACGACCCGATGGCGGCCGGCTACGCGGACCGGGTGGTCTTCCTGGCCGACGGGCGGATCGTGGACGAGCTGTCGCTGCCCACCCCGGCCACCGTGCTGGACCGGATGCGCCGCTTCGAGGGCGCCGGCCGGACCGTCTGACCCGTCCACCCCACCCCGACCGCGGACGACCGAACCGGCCGCGCCGAGAAGGACCGAGAGCCCGCAGCCCATGTACCGCACCGCCCTGCGCAACGTCCTGGCCCACAAGGCCCGCCTGCTGATGACCACCCTGGCCGTGCTGCTGGGCACCGCGTTCGTCTCCGGCACGCTGGTCTTCACCGACACCCTCGGCAGCGCGCTGAAGTCGCAGAACGCCAGGAGCTTCACCGGCATCGCCGTCTCGGTCAGTGACGACGGCGCGGTCAGCAACGGCTACAGCCGCGGCAGCCGGAAGGGCGTCACCGGCCACCTGACCGAGCAGACCAGGCAGGCGATCGCCGCGCTGTCCGGCGTCGCCGAGGCCCGCGGCGTGGTCAGCGGCTTCGCCGGCATCGCCGACCACAACGGCGCCCTGATCGGTGACGGCTTCTCGACCACCGGCACCAACTACGTGCCGGACACGGGCGGTCAGGACACCCGCTACCCGCTCGCCGCGGGCCGTGGTCCGCAGCACCCCGACGAGCTGGCGCTGGACACCAGGACCGCGCAGAAGGGCGGCTACCGGGTCGGCGACACCGTGCGGGTGGCCGTCAACGGCCCGGTGATGCAGCTCAAGCTCACCGGCCTGCTGCACGTCAACGACCCGCGGATCACCGCGGGCGGCTCGCTGGCCGCCTTCGACACCGCGACCGCGCAGCAGCTCTACCTGGCGCAGGGCCGGTTCAACGAGATCGACGTGCGGGCCAAGGCCGGCACCGACGACCAGCAGCTGCTCGACCAGGTCCGCCGACTGCTGCCCGGAGACGGCGACTTCACCGCACAGACCGGCGCCGCACTGGCCGCCGAGCAGGACCGCCGGATCACCGAGAGCACCAAGGGGCTGAGCGCCTCGCTGCTGGTCTTCGCCGGCATCTCGCTCTTCGTCGGCATCTTCATCATCGCCAACACCTTCAGCATGCTGGTCGCCCAGCGCACCAAGGAGCTGGCGCTGCTGCGCGCGATCGGCGCCAGCCGCAGGCAGATCACCCGCTCGGTGCTGATCGAGGCGCTGCTGGTCGGCCTGCTGGCGGCCACCGGCGGGCTGGCGGCCGGGGTCGGCATCGCGGCCGGACTGCGCGCGATCCTGAACGGCCCCGGGCAGGCCAACCTGCCCGACGGCCCGCTGATCGTCACCGCGAGCACCGTGGCGAGCGTCCTGCTGGTCGGCGTGCTGGTCACCGTGGTGGCCGCCTGGCTGCCGGCCCGCCGCGCCGCCCGGATCGCGCCGGTGGCCGCGATGAGCAACGGCGACCAGCCCGCCACCCAGAAGAGCCTGCTGATCCGCAACACCGTCGGCACCCTGATCGCCGCGGCCGGCGCCGGTCTGCTGCTGCGCGGCGCGGGCAGCCACGACACGAACACCGTGGGCCTGGGCGCCGGCGCCCTGCTGATCGGGGTCTTCGTGCTGACCCCGCTGCTCTCCCGCCCGCTGATCGCGCTGCTCGCCCCGCTGCTCCAGCGCCTCTACGGCAGCCCCGCCAAGCTGGCCCGGGAGAACGCGCTGCGCAACCCGCGCCGCACCGCCGCCACCGCCTCCGCGCTGACCGTCGGAGTCACCCTGATCACCGCGCTGACCGTGGTCGGTGCCTCGGTGAACCGCGCCGTCGACCGGGCGGCCGGCAACGACCTGCGGGCCGACTACGCGGTGGCGATGCAGAACTACGCCCAGCTCGCGCCCGAGGTGGCCCCGCAGATCGCGGCCACCCACGGGGTGAGCGCGAGCAGCGTGCTGCGCCAGGTGCCGGTGTCGGTCGGCGACGACGACCGCTGGATCACCGGCGTGAACCCGGCCGCCATCGGCCAGTTGGTGAACCTCACCCAAGTCGGCGGATCTCTCGACGCCTTGACGAAGGGTCAACTGCTGGTCGACCGCAGCACCGCGACGTACGACCGTCTGTCGGTGGGGGATTCGTTCACCGGCAGCTTCCCCGACGGCAGCACCGGGACGTTCACCGTCGGCGGGATCGTGGCCGACAACTCGGTGGTGAACGGACTGCTCGCACCCGACGCGCTGCTCGCCCCGCACAGCGCGGGCCAGGGCCCGGACCGGGTACTGGTCAAGGGCGCGCACGGCGCCGACGCCGCGCTCAAGCAGGCGCTGCAGGACGCGACCGGCGGCAACCCGCTCATCTCGATCAAGGGCCAGGCCGACCTGAAGAAGGAGAACCGGCAGATGCTGAGTGCGGCGTTGAACATCATGTACGGGCTGCTCGGCATGTCGGTGGTGATCGCGGTGCTGGGCGTGGTGAACACGATGGCGATGTCCGTCTTCGAGCGGCGCCGGGAGATCGGCATGCTGCGCGCGGTCGGGCTCGACCGGCGCGGGGTGCGGCGGATGGTGCGCCTGGAGTCGCTGCTGATCGCACTGCTCGGCGGGCTGCTCGGGGTGGGGCTGGGGATCCTGACCGGGTGGGCCGGCAACCGGACCATCGCCGGCAGCTTCAAGGACCTGACCACGGTGGTACCGCCGCTGCCGATGCTCGGCTTCGTCGCGGCTGCCGCGCTGGTCGGCCTGCTGGCCGCGCTCTGGCCGGCCCGGCGGGCCTCCCGGCTGGACGTGCTGGACAGCATCCGGGCCAGCTGAGCCGGGGCCTCGCACCGGGGTGTCCAGGCCGGGTGTCCGGTCGGGGTGTCGAGGCGGGGTGTCCAGGCCCTTTCGGGCAGTTGGGCACCCCCGGCGCCGAGCACGTTCCTGCGGGTGCTGACAATGTCTGGACCACTGTGCCAAGCTGCACTGCTAGCGGGCCGTCACCGGAATGCGGGCGGACCCGTACGGGGGGAGCACGACCATGAGAGCACCGCATGGTTCGGACGACCGGGAACACCCGGAGCGTCCCGGACCGAGCACCGCCCGGCTGCGCCAGACCCTGGCCGTCATCGCAGTGGCGGGCCTGGGCTTCGCCGCCCTGGAGCTGCGCCCGGGCAGCAGCCTGCTGCAGGGCAGCACCCACGCGCCGCTGAGCGACAAGTTCGGCCTGGTGGTGCTGATCGGCTTCGGCTGGGTCTTCCTGATCGAACGCACCTATCGGCACTTCCGCGGCCAGGTCCAGCACCTGGCGGACCTGTCGCCGCGCGCCGAGCGCCTGAAGGACGCGGCGCTGCGGCTGCTCCCGCTGGTGGGCCTGCTGCTGCCGGTCGCCCTGCTGCTGGTCTACCGCGCCGCGAGCGTGCTGCACGAGCTACCGCCGGTGTCGGTGCTCCGCCCGCCGCCCAAGCTCGACGGGCCCCCGCCGGAGCCGCACAGCGACTCCCCCTCGATGGGCCTGCTGGCCTTCATCGGGCTGATCGTCGGCCTGGTGGGGCTGATCGTCCTGCTCTGGTTCGTCTTTCGCCAGCTGCGCCGGCCGACCGGGGCCGCGCCGGCGCCCAAGCGCCGGGTGCGCACCACCGAGCGTGAACTGGCCGAGGCGGTCGGCGAGGCGCGCCGGGCGCTGCTGCACGGCGACGACGCGCGCACCGCCGTGATCGCCTGCTACCTGGCGATGGAGGAGTCGCTGGCGGCCTCGGGCGTCGAACGGGAGGTCTCGGACAGCCCCACCGACCTGCTGGAGCGCGCGGCAGCCGCCGGGACGCTGCGCGGTGCGGACGCCACCGAGCTCACCGCGCTCTTCCGCGAGGCCCGGTTCTCGCGTCACCCGATGGACCAGGGCCACCTGGCCCGGGCCGGCGCCGCACTGGACGCGATCGCCGAGCAGCTCGCGGGGCGGATCGCCGAGCGGGCGGCCGCGGAGGCCGAGGCCGCCGCGGCCCGGGCAGCGGCGGCCGGATCCGCCTCGCAGTCGACGGGGGTGCACTCCTGATGGACCGGCAACAGTCTCCGGAGCGCGAGAGCATCACCCGCGGCCGGGCCGACCGGAAAGCCGACCGCAAGGCCGCTCGCCGGGCCGACCGTGCCCCGGCCGCCGCCGGGAGCCCGAAGCGCGCGGTGGAGCTCGGCTCGACCCGGCACACCCTGGTGGTGCTCGGCCAGCTGGTGCCGATCGCCCTGCTGCTGTTCGGCCTGACCGGCGGCGTCCCCGGGCTGGCCGCCGGGGTCGTCCTGCTGGGCGGCACCGCCCTGGTGCTGGCCCGCCACGTGATCGGCGCCGACACCGAGAACGGGGGCTTCCGGCGGCGCCAGCGGCTGATGTCCAGCCGGGACCCGAGCCTGGCCGACTGGCACTGGACCGTGCGCAACGGCCTGAACGCCAAGGACTTCCCGCACCCGCTGCGGACCCGGCTGCGCCGGCTGTACGCCGCGCGGCTCACCGAGCGGCACAACATCTCGTTCTTCGCCGAGCCGCAGCGGGCCGCGGCCCTGGTCGGCCCCGAGGTCTGGCCGTGGCTCGACCCCGAGGACCCGAGCGCCGAG
Organism: Kitasatospora sp. NBC_01250; assembly: GCF_036226465.1. Lineage (NCBI taxonomy): Bacteria > Bacillati > Actinomycetota > Actinomycetes > Kitasatosporales > Streptomycetaceae > Kitasatospora > Kitasatospora sp. NBC_01250. Next base: position 2,330,080 of record NZ_CP108476.1, read on the forward strand.
TCCGAGCTGTCGCCGGCGGTGCTGACCATGCTGATCGACCGGCTGGAAGCGCTGTGACCCGCGCACCGGCCTGACGCACCGACGCTTTTCGACTTCCCCGTGCCGGGCGCCCCGCCGGCCCCGCACCCACCATCGCGAACACTTTCCCTTCTGTGAGGACCCTGTGACCACCGATACCCTGACGCCCCAGCAGGCCGGCAAGCTCGCCCGCGAGGTGCTGGCGGAGATCGAGCGCGCCGTGGTCGGCAAGCCGGAGGCGCTGGAGCTGGTCATGCTCGGCGTGCTGGCGGGCGGCCACATCCTGATCGAGGACCTGCCCGGCCTGGGCAAGACCCTGCTCGCCCGCTCCTTCGCCACCACGCTCGGCCTGGAGTTCCGCCGGATCCAGTTCACCCCCGACCTGCTGCCCTCGGACGTCTCCGGTGCCCCGTTCTACGACCAGCGCAGCGGCGACATGGTGTTCCGTCCCGGGCCGATCTTCACCAACCTGCTGCTGGCCGACGAGATCAACCGCACCCCGCCCAAGACCCAGGCGGCGCTGCTGGAGGCGATGGCCGAGTCGCAGGTGTCGGTCGACGGCACCACGCACAAGCTGGCCGACCCGTTCGTGGTGATCGCCACCGCGAACCCGATCGAGTACGAGGGCACCTACGCGCTGCCCGAGGCGCAGCTCGACCGCTTCCTGCTGCGGGTGCGGATGGGCTACCTGACCACCGAGCTGGAGGCCCGGATGCTGCGGGCCCGGGTCGACCGCGCCGCGCCCGAGGCGGTGCTCAGCGCGGTGACCGACCCCGCCCAACTGCTCGCGATGCGTGCCTCGCTGGAGCAGGTGGAGGTCTCCGACGACCTGGTCGAGTACGTCGTCGCACTGATCGACGCCACCCGCTCGCACCCGCAGATCCAGGTCGGCGCCTCGCCGCGCGGTGGCCTGGCACTGGTCCAACTGGCGCGGGCCCGTGCCGCGTTGGAGGGGCGTGACTTCCTGACCCCGGAGGACGTCAAGGCGGTCGCGGTGCCGGCGCTGGCCCACCGGGTCACCCTGAAGCCGGAGTTGTGGGTGCGCCAGGTCGAGGCGGACGACGTGCTGGCAGCGCTGGTGGCGCAGGTGCCGACCCCGCAGACGGTACCGCGTCCCTCGGCGCCGGCTGCGGTGCCGGCTGCGGCCGAGGGCGGGGCTGCGGCCGAGGCCGCCCGGTCATGACGACGGGTGCGGCCACCACCAACGGGCCGGCGGGAGGCTCGGCGGACGGGCCGGCGGACGGGGCCGGCGCCGGGCCGGCGGCCGTCGGCAGCAGCCGGGCCATCGTCACCGGCCGCCCGCCGCTGACCGAGGAGCGCAAGTGGCAGCTGGCCATGAGCGAGCTGGCGAGCCCGCCGCCGACCGGCTGGCGCGCCACCGCGCGCACCCTGCGGCTGCTCACGGTGGGCACGGTCGCGGTCATCGCCGCGCTGGTCACCGGGCACGCCTGGCTCTTCGCACCGGCCGCCGGGGTGGCCGTGCTGCTGGCACTGGCCGCGCCCGGCCGCACCAGGCCGACCCGGATCGACGCCGAGGCGAGCGTCTCGTCCCGCCGGCTGTTCGAGGGCGAGCGGATCACCGTCACGATCCGGGTCCGCCACGACGGCGAGGCCGGACTGCTCGACCCGCGCAGCGTGCTGGGGCACGGCGTCTGCGTCGACTCCGAGCGGATCACCCTCGACACCGTCACCCTGGAACTCACCGCCACCCGCTGGGGCCGCTGGACGATCGGCCACGTCGACCTGGACGTCTACGACGCCGGCCACCTGACCAGGTGCACCGTGCGGGTCGACCTGGGCGAGGCCGAGGTCTTCCCGCTGCCGACCACCGCAGGGCTGACCCCGATCCCGGTCCGGCTGCCGGAGCGGATCGGCGAGCACACCACCCGCCAGCGCGGCGAGGGCGCCGAGGTCAACGGGGTGCGCCCGCATGTCTGGGGCGAGCGGCAGCGGCGGATCCACTGGCCCTCGACCACCCGGCGCGGCAGCATCCAGCTCAACCAGTTCAGCGCCGAGCGGGCGGCCGACACCGTGATGCTGCTCGATGCGCTGGGCGACTTCCGGGACCCGGCCAGCGGCACCTCCACGCTGGACGAGTCGGTGCGCGCCGCCGCCGGACTGACCCGCGCCTACCTGCGCCTGCACGACCGGATCGGCGTGGTCTCGGTCGGCGGCGCCACCCGCTGGCTGCAGGCGGGCAGCGGCAGCCAGCACTTCTACCGGATCGTGCAGACCGTGCTCGACGTCCGGACCGACCTCGGCTACCGCACGCCCGAGCTGAAACGCCTGCCACCGACCGCGCTGCCCGCCGGCGCGCTGGTCTACGTCTTCACGCCGCTGGCCGACCAGCGGATGCTGAACCTGCTCGTCGACCTCGCCGACCGGGGCAACCCGCTGGTCGTGGTGGAGATCCCGGTCGGCGACCCGGTGGTGGAGGAGGACGACGAGATCGGCCCGCCGGCCCTGCGGCTGTGGCGGGCCGACCGCGAGGCGATGCGGTTCGCGCTGCGCAACCGCGGCATCCCGGTGGTCGCCCACCGTCCCGGCGAGGCGCTCGACCTGGCGCTCGCCCCGCTGTTGCGCAGCCGGATCCAGGGGAGGAACCGATGAGCTCCACCGATCAGGTGATGGCCGATCGAGTGGCGGCCGACCGCGCGATGGCCGATCGGAGGGCAGACGGTCACGTGGCGGACGATCGGGTGCCGGACGATCGGGTGCGCGCCGAGGAGCCCGGGAGCCCGGTCGTCCGCAGGCTCACCGGGCACCTGGCGGCCCGCTGCCTGGGCGTGGCCCTGGTGGTCTCGGGCACCGTGCCGCTGGCCCTGGGCACCAAGGGCGGCCTCGGGATCGCCCTGTGGCTGTCCGTCGTCGGGGCCGGCTTCGCCTGGTGGGCCGCACCGCCGGTGCCCGAGGACGCGGCGCAGCCCCGGCTGCGGCTGTTCCGGCAGCTGTCCCGGCACCGCAACACGGTGCTGGCCGCCGTCGCCCTGCTGCTCGCGGCGATGGCACCCGCCGCGGCCTGGCTCGCCGCGGCGAGCACCGTGCTGGTGCTGACCTACCTGCTGTACGTGGACACCTTCAGCGACGTCCACCGGCCGCCGGGGCGCACCACCCTCGCGGTCGCCTACCTGGCGTCCGGCGTGGTGCTGCTCGCCGCGCTCGTGCCGACCGGGCACTCCTCGGCGGCCCGGCTGCTGGCCGCGCTGGGCGTGGCGGTGGCGGCCGGGGCGGTGGGGCTGACCCTCTACGAGCGGCGCTGAGCCGACGTACGGCTCCGGCGTACGGCTCCGACGTACGACGAAGGGGGTGGCCGCTACTGCTCAGCGGTCACCCCCTCGTCGGTTCGCGGGGTGTTACCTCGCCAGCCGTCCCAGCAGGGCCGAGGCGGCGGTGATGCCGAGCGCCGTGGCCAGCGCCAGCACCGCGAAGTCGGAGACCAGGTGCGCGTGCGTGCCGATCAGCAGGCCGCGCAGCGCGTCCACCTGGTAGCTCAGCGGGTTCGCCTTGCTGATCACCTGGAGCCAGCCCGGCATCAGCGCCACCGGGTAGAGGGCGTTGGAGCCGAAGAAGAGCGGCATGGTGATCGCCTGGCCGATGCCCATCAGCCGGTCGCGGGTCAGCACGATCCCGGCGATGGTCATCGACAGGCAGGAGAAGAACGCCGAGCCGAGCAGGACCACCACCACGACGCCCAGCAGCCGCAGCGGGTTCCAGGTCATCGCGACCCCGAGCGCGGCGGCGATCAGCACCACCACGACGGCCTGGATCACCGCCTTCACCCCGGCGGCGAACGCCTTGCCGGTGACCAGGGCGGCCCGCGGCGTCGGGGTGACCAGCAGCTTGGTGAGCACCCCGGAGTCGCGCTCCCAGATGATCATGATGCCGTAGAAGATCGCGATGAACATCGCGGACTGCGCGATGATCCCCGGCGCCAGGTAGTCGAGGTAGGGAATCCCGCCGGTGGGGATGGCGTGCAGCTTGGTGAAGGTCTCACCGAAGATCAGCAGCCACAGGGCCGGCTGGACGGCACGGGTGTAGAGCTCGGTGCGGTCGTGGCGCAGCTTCTGCAGCTCGACCGCGCACATCGCCATTACGCGGGCGGGTACCAGTCGCCAGCCGGTCCGGGCGCGCGGCGGGACCAGCAGCAGCCCGAGCTCGGGGCGGCGGGCCTGCGACTGCCCGGCGCCGGCCTGGTCGGTGGCGGCGGCAGTGGCGGTGGCGGTAGCGCCCGCGGCCTGGTCAGCCGACGCGGGAAGCGGTGCGGCGGGTACGGCGGACATCGCTGAAGTCTCCTTCCGGTGCCTGGCCACGGCCGAGGTCGCGCCCGGCGAAGTGGCGGAACACGTCATCCAGGGTGGGGTGTTCGAGCTCCGGGTCCTGCTCGCTCACCTGGTCCTTCAGCTGCTCGGGGGTGCCCAGCGCGCGGATCTTGCCGCGGTCCATCAGGCCCACCCGGTCGCAGTACTGATCGGCCTCGTCCATGTAGTGGGTGGTGACCAGCACGGTCATGCCGGTGGCCTGGCGCACCGCGTCGATGCACTCCCAGACGCTGGTCCGGGCGATCGGGTCCAGCCCGATGGTCGGCTCGTCCAGCACCAGCAGCCGGGGCGCGCTGACCAGGGCCTGCGCCAGCTCCAGACGGCGCACCATGCCGCCCGAGTAGGTCCCGGCCAGCCGGTCGGCCGCCTCGGCCAGGTCGACCGCCGCCAGTGCCTGGGCCACCCGCGGGCCGCGCTCGCCGCGCGGCACGTCGAAGACCCGGGAGAACAGCTCGACGTTCTCCCGGCCGGTCAGCCCGGCGTCGGCGGACAGCTGCTGGGGCACGTAGCCGAGCATCCGCCGCACCTCCATCCGGCGCCGGGCGACGTCCTGGCCGAAGACCTGGACCATGCCGGCGGGCACCGGCAGCAGGGTGGTGATGGCGCGGATCGTGGTGGTCTTGCCGGCGCCGTTCGGGCCGAGCAGACCGAACACCTCGCCGGTGTGCACGGTGAGGTCCACGCCGTCCACGGCCTTGGTGGGGGCCGAGCCGCGCTTGCCGTGGCCGAAGGAGTACTCCAGGTCGTGGCAGACCACGGCCTCGCCCGGGGCAGGTGGGGCCGCAGCGCCGGTGGTGTCGGTGTCGGTGCGGGTGTCCGTCATCGGTCGTCCCCTCCGTCGTCGCCGCGGTCGTGGTCACCGCGGTCGCTGTCACGGTCACCGCGGTCGCCGTCACCACGGTCGTCGTCACCGCGGTCACTGTCACCGCGCTGGAGTCCGGCCGCCAGGCGGCGCAACGCGGGCAGCGCGGCGGCCAGCGCGGCCCGGTCCTCGGCGGGGAGCCCGGCGACCAGGCCGCCGACCAGCGCCTGGTGGTTGGCCCGCCAGACCTCCAGCCGCTCGGCCGCCGCCGGGGTGACGTGCAGCAGCGCCGCCCGCCGGTCGGCCGGATCCACCTCGCGGCGCAGCAGACCGTCCGCGACCAGCTGGTTGACCAGGGTGGACACCGAATTGCCCGCGAGGCACAGCTCCTTGGCGGCGGCCGAGACCCGCAGACCGGGGTTGGCCGCCACCAGGCGCAGCAGCTCCACCTGGGCACCGCGCAGGCGCGGCACCGTGAGCTCCTGGCGCAGGCGGCGGCGCACCAGGCGCGGGATGCCCGCGAGGAGGGCGGGAAACTCGTCGATGGGGTCCGGGTCCGAGCTTCGCGCGGCGGGGATCCCGGGGTCGGTGACAGGCATACGATAATTTTAGCTCTCAATAAGAGCTATCTGTCCAGAGGCAACCTTCCAGGCACCACCTTTCGGACACCACCTTTCGGACGCCGCCCTTCAGGCACCGCCCTTCAGGCATCCCTAGGCCAGCGGCGCGCTGTGCCACTGCTCGAACACGCGGCGCGGCCGTCCGGGCAGTTCGACCCGGCCGAGCGCCCAGAGCAGGTTGGTCCACTGGTCCGCCACCGCGCCCTCCCGCGGCACCTCGGGGAAGAGCCGCGCCAGCACCCGCTCGCACAACTCCCCCGGCGGCGCCCAGTCGAGCCCGAGCCCACGCACCACGTCCTCCGTGTGCACCAGGGTCTCCACCACGCCCATCGCGGCGAACCCCTCCGGATCCGCGACCCCGTACGAGTGGTGGCCGCGCACCTGCGGATCGGTCGTCCGCACCGCCGAGGCCAGCAACGCGCCACCGGCTTCGAGGAGTTCGAGCAGTGCGGTGGGCCCTTCCTCGCGCCGGCCCCACACCGCGTTCGCCGGACCGCCCGGCCGCTCCCGATGCCAGCGCAGCGCCAGGTAGCGGTCCAACGGGACCCGCCGGGTGACCACCTGGGCCGCATAGGCCCACAGGCCGTCCGCGGCGTGCTCCAGCGTCTCCCAGCAGTCCCACTCCAACTCGCCGGCCGGCACCGACCAGTCGGCGTCGACGGCCCCCGCCAGGGTCGCCAGGGCGAGCCGGACGGCCTGATCGACGTCGTCCGCGGTGACGGGGGCGGGTCGGCGTACTCCATGATCATTGTTCATGCGGCGAAAGCTACCAGGGGCCGCCCACCGCGCAGCCGGGCCGATCAGGCGCCCTCGCCTCCCGCGAAGCAGTGCACGGCCACCACCGACCCATTGGGCCAGATCTGATCGACCGTCAGCATCAGTTCCCAGCCCAGCCGCTGGTACAGCGCGACGGCGGCGGCGCCGGACGTCACCACGTCCAGCACCGGGTGCAGCCCCCACGCGTGCGCCTGCCCGACCGCCGAGGCCAGCAACCGCTCACCGAGCCCGCGCCCGCGCGCGAGCGGCGCCACGTACAGCCGGCCCACCGCACCCGCCTCCGCCGCCTCCCGCCCGGCCCGCCGCGCCCAGACCTCGCCGGCCGAGGACCCGGTCCCACGACCGAGCGCGACGTGCCCGACAATCCCCCCGGTCGCCGACACCGCCACCCAGGAGGCGAGTTGGTCCGACTCGACCAGCCAGCGGGCCGGGTCGGCGGGCCAGTCCACCGGATAGCCGTCGGCCTCGTGCACACCGGCCAGCGCGGCCACGCAGCCGTCCAGATCCCCGGACCAGCGCCGCCGGACCTCGATCGCACCCGAACTCTCCGGCATCGCCGCCCCTTTCGTCGGAGCCCAGGTTAGGACCTCCGGCGGCGGGTCGGAACTGCCACAGTCGACGGCGCGACCTCAGGGACACTCCACCGGCATGCACCGGTCGTGGGACGGCGGCGGGTCCCGGCCGGGACGATCGGGCCATGACGTTTCGGGTCGCGGTGCTCGCCTCGCACACCGGCAGCAACCTGCGGGCGCTGACCGCCGCCGCGGGCCGGCCCGGCGCCGGTTACGCCGTCACACTGGTGATCAGCAACAACAGCGGCGCCGGTGCCCTGGCCCACGCACGGGAGTCGGGCATCCCGGCCCGGCACCTGTCCGGCCGCACCCATCCGCAGTCCGCCGACCTGGACGCCGCCGTGGTGGCCGAACTGCGCGAGCACGCCACCGATCTGGTGGTCACCGCCGGCTATCTGAAACGGCTCGGGCCCCGCACCCTGCGCGAGTACGCCGGGCGGATCGTCAACGTCCACCCGTCGCTGCTCCCCCGCCACACCGGGCCCGGGCTGCACGGCCACCGCGTGCACCGCGCCGTGCTCGCCGCGGGCGAGTGCCTCACCGGTGTCTCCGTCCACCTGGTGGTGCCGGACGGCCGGCCGCACACCGTGCTCGCCGCCCGGCCGGTCCCGGTGCGCCCGGGGGACACCGTGGAGTCCCTGGCCGGCCGGGTGCTGCCGATCGAGCACGCGCTGCTGCCCGCCACCGTCCAGGCGCTGGCACTGGCCGCCGGAGCCGCCGGTGCCACCAGTGCCGCCGAGGGCTCCTGAAGCGGGCCGCCCCGCCCACGCGGGAGTGCGGGGCGGGGCGGTGGGATCGCCGGCCGGATCAGGCCTGCGGGGTGACCGAGGCCAGGAAGGCGCCGGCCTTCTCCGGGTCGTAGAACCAGTTCTCGAAGTCGGCGGGGTTGTCGAAGCCGTTGGCGAACCGGTGGGCCACGGCCGGGAGCTGACCCGCCGCGCCGATCAGGTTGAGCACGTGCTCCGGCGGCGGGGCCAGCATCGCGTTGGTCCACTTGGTGACGTGCTGGGCGTTCTCCCAGTAGCGGTCGAACGCCGCCTGCATGAAGTCCCGGTCGAACGGCTTGTCGCCGTGGGCCAGGATCGCGTCCAGGTAGACGGCCGCGCACTTGGCCGCGTTGTTCGAACCCTGGCCGGTGATCGGGTCGTTGGCGACCACGACGTCGGCCACGCCCAGCACCAGGCCGCCGCTGGGCAGTTCGCCGATCGGGTTGCGCACCACCGGGGCGTAGCGGCCGGCCAGCGTGCCGCCCGCGTCGGTGAGTTCGACGCCGCCGCGGGCGCGGTCGTACTCCCAGGGGGTGTAGGTCTTCATCAGGTCCAGCGTCAGGCGCAGGTGCTCGCCCGGGTCCTTGACGCCCCCGAAGACGTCCAGCGGGCCGCCGGGGATGCCCTCCCAGAACAGGATGTCGCAGGCGCCGGAGATGGTCAGCGCGGGGATCACGAACAACTCGCCGACGCCCGGCACCAGGTTGCAGCGCACCGCCTTGAAGTCGTGCTCCGGGCGCGGGCCGAGGCCGTGCACATAGGAGACCGCGAGGGCGCGCTGCGGCGCGTCGTACGGCGACCGGGCGGCGTCGCGGCCGAACATCGAGACCAACTCGCCCTTGCCGGCGGCGACCAGGACCAGGTCGTAGGTGCGGGAGAAGTAGTCGAGGTCCGAGACGGCGACGCCGTGGATGACCACCTGGCCGCCGCGCTGGGCGAAGGTCTCCAGCCAGCCGGACATCTTGATCCGCTGGTCGACCGACTGCCCGTAGCCGTCCAGCTCGCCCACCCAGTCGATCACCCGGGCGGACTCCGGGCCGCTGACCGAGACGCCGAGCCCCTCGACCTTGGGTGCGGCGTCCTCCCAGAAGTTGATGCCCAGCTCGCGCTCGTGGCCCAGCGAGGTGTGGAACATGCACTGGGTGGAGAGCACCCGCCCGTCGCGTACCTCGGCCGCGGTGCGGTTGGTCATCACCGTCACGTCGTAGCCGTGCGACTGGAGGCCCAGCGCCAGCTGGAGTCCGGCCTGCCCGGCCCCGACGATCAGTATCTTGCGCATCGCTGCCTGCCTTCTTGCTTGGTGGATCACTGACGTGCCTGACGGCTCCACGGCACTTGATGAACTGTCAGAATTGGGCGGTCAGAACCGAACCGGCGGACGGCGCCCCGGGGTCGACGGCCAGCGCGCGCGTCACCAGGGCGGTCAGCACCTCGACCGCGGAGGACCGCCGGCGGGCGTCGCAGATCAGCACCGGCACCTGCTCCGGCACGGCCAGCGAGTCGCGGACCGCCTCGGGCGTGTAGACCGGCGCGCCGTCGAACTGGTTGACCGCCACCACGAAGGGCAGCCCGCTTCCCTCGAAGTAGTCCAACGCCGGGAACGAGTCGGCCAGTCGACGGGTGTCGGCCAGCACCACGGCACCGACCGCGCCACGCACCAGGTCGTCCCACATGAACCAGAAGCGGCCCTGCCCCGGCGTGCCGAACAGGTAGAGCACCAGGTCGGATTCGAGGGTGATGCGCCCGAAGTCCATCGCCACCGTGGTGGCGGTCTTCGCCGGGACCGCCGCGGTGTCGTCCACCCCGACGCTCGCCTCGGTCATCACCGCCTCGGTGGTGAGCGGGGGTATCTCGGAGACCGAGCGGACGAAGGTGGTCTTGCCGACGCCGAACCCGCCCGCCACCACGATCTTGGTGGAGGTCGCGTTCCCCGCGACCAACGGGACGCCGGGCGGCACCGCCTCAGAGCTTGCGAAGTCCACCCAGCACCCTCTCCAGCAGATCACGCTTCGACGCACCGGGAAGCTCCCCGGCCAGATCCGTACCGTCGGCCACGTCCGCACCGTGCACCCGGATCCTGCCCTGGTCGGCGAGGTCACTGACCAGGACCTTCACCACGCCGAGCGGCATGTGCAGCAACGCGGAGATCTCCGCGATCGAGCGCATCTGCCCCCGGCAGACATCGCAGATCGCGGTCAGCTCGGGCAGCCCGCGGTCGGCCGGGTCGGCCGGCCGGTTGAGCGCCGACACCAGGGTCTCGACCAGCAGCACCCGGCCGAACCTGGTCCGGCCGCGGGTGATCGCGTACGGCCGCACCCGGGACGAACGCCCTTGCCCGGGACGGGCGGTGTCGGTGCGCCGCCCGTGTCCGGGGCCGACGCCCCCGGGGCCGCTCGGGCCGAACCCACCGTTCCCCGTACTCCCGCTCCCGACGGTGCCAGGCATGCTCCCGACCTCCTCTGGACTCGTCTCTGCACTCATCGGACGGCCATCGCCCGGTGGAGTTCGCTGCGCACCTGGGGTGTCAGCGCATGTCCGGCGCGCTCCACGAGCAGCGCCATCTGGTAGGCCAGCACGCCGAGATCGCTGTGCAGCGAGGCGTAGACGCCGAGGCAGGACCCGTCGCTGATGGCCATCACCACCAGGTGCCCCTCGTCCATGGTGACCATGGTCTGCTTGACCCCGCCGAACTCGATGGCCCGCGCCAGACCGCCGGCCAGGCTGGTCAACGCCGAGACGATGGCGGCCAGTTCGTCGGAGCGCGTGCTGTGCCGCGCGTCGGCGAGCAGCAGCCCGTCCGAGGAGACCACGACGGCCTCCTCCACGCCGATGACCGAGCCGCAGAAGTCTCCGAGCAGCCATCGGACGTTGGACGCGCCCTGGCTCACCGGCTGGTGGCTGACGGCGAGTTGACCCTGCCCCGGACCGGCCTGCCCGGTGGCGGGCTGTCCCAGGGCGTAGGGGGTCGCGTACGAGCTGGACAGCGGGGCGGCTGCCGGGGTGTTCCGGTGGTCGGGCTCGGTCATCGGTCCTGTTCCTCGGCGGCGGAGTCGCGGGCCGCCTGACGCAGCCCGCTCTGGAAGCCGCCGAGCCTGCGGCGCAGTTCCTCGGCGGAGGTACGGGGCCGGCGCGGCGGCGTGGCGGCGGTGCCCTGGCCGGTCTCGGGAGCGGTCGGCTCGGCGGCGAGCCGGCGCAGGCCGGAGGTCGGGGTCTCGCCGGTGCCCGGGAGCCCACCGCCTCGGGGAACCCGCCTCGGGAGGCCGAGCGCGGTGACCTCGCCGCCCTCGGGGGCCGCGGTGGCCTCAGGGATCGCGGTGGCCTCGGTGGCCTCAGCGGTACCGGCGCCGGGGGCGGCCTCGGGGAGGACTTCGGCGGCGGACTCGGTGCCTGCCGGGGTCTCGGCGGCTGCCCCGGCCTGGGCGCCGAGCGCCCGGCGGAGATGGCCGACCATCAACTGCTGGGTCGGCGGGTCGATCTCGGCGGCCCGGTCGTCCTCGGCGACCGGCGCCGGCCCGGCGGCAGGGTCCGCCGAAGGCGTGCCTGCGGCGGGCGCGGCAGGGGCGGCGGGCGCCGGCTCGGCGGGGGAGGCACCCGGCGCCGCATGGGCCGGGCGACGGCGCGGCAACGGCGGCAGCTCCGCGTCGGGAGCCGCCTCGCCGCCCGCACCCGCCTCCGGTCGCGCTGCCGACGGCGCGGGCCACGATGCCGCCGACGGCGCTGCCGACGGCAGCTCGGCCGCGGCGAACTCCGCCGCTGTGCGGACCTGTTGCGCCTGAGCGGCGGCGCTGCGTTCGGCGCGCCGCTGGTCGTCCAGGTCGGCCGTGCCCGTCCCGTCCTGGTGCAGCGCCTCGCGCGGCAGCACCACCATGGCGGTCACGCCGCCGCCCTGCCCGTTCTCGCGCAGCTGCACCCGCACGCCGTGCCGGGCGGCCAGTCGGGCCACCACGAACAGGCCCATGCTGCGGCCGGACAGCGCGCCCGAGAGCAGCACGTCCCGGCGGTCGGCTGCCCCGGAGGCCAACGGCTCGGCGAGCTGCCCGTTGATCGCGTGCAGTCGCTCGGCGGGCAGGCCGATGCCCCGGTCGCTGACCGAGATCATCACCTCGCCGTTGTCGAGCTGCCAGCCGCCGACCTCGACCTGCTCCTGCGGCGGGGAGAAGGCGGTGGCGTTCTCCAGCAGTTCGGCCAGCAGATGGCTGGTGTCGTCGGCGACCGCACCGGAGAGCCGGACGGCGGCCAGGAAACCGATCCTGACCCGCTCGTAGCGCTCGATCTCGGAGACCGCGGCCCGCACGACGTCCAGGAGGGTGACGGTCTTGCGGCTGCGCGAGCTGTTCTCCAACCCGGCCAGCAGCAGCATGTTCTCGCTGTTGCGGCGCATCCGGGTGGCCAGGTGGTCGAGCCGGAACAGGCTCTCCAACTGGGCCGCGTCGGCCTCACGGCTCTCCAGTGCCTCGATCAGCACCAGTTGGCGCTCGACCAGGGTCAGGGTGCGCATCGCGAGGTTGACGAAGGTCGCGTCGACGCTGCCCTGCAGCTCGTCCCGTTCCTTGGCCAGGCCGTCCCGCTCGGCCAGCAGCAGCTCGCACTCGCGCAGCAGTTCCTCGACCCGCTCGGCCGACTCGCCGCCGGCAGCCACGGCCTCGCTCCACTTGCGGTTCAACTCCTGCTGCTGACGCTGGAGTTCCTCCCGCTCCTGGAGCAGCATCCGGCGCTCTCCGGCGAGCGACTGCACCTGACCGCTCTGCGCGTCGCGTTCGGCGGTCAGCCGGGCGCGCTCCTCCAACAGGCCGCCGCGCTCGTCGAGCAGCGCGGCCAGGTTGCGGGTGGCCAGGTCGCGGGCCTTCTCCAACGGCCGGGCGGTGACCCTGCGGACCACCACCGCGGTCCCGCCGAGCAGCACCACGGCGGCGGCGCCACCGGCGACCCACAGCTCACTGCCGCCCTGTCCGTGCCCGGTGTCGCAGCCCGTCAGCGAGGTCAGGGCGGGCAGGGCGACGAGCGTCCCGAGGAGGCGACGCGGCAGCCGCCGGTCCGTCACCCGAGCCAGGTGGCGGCGCAGCGCGGGTTTCTGACGCGCGGTCCTCTTACGCAAAGGTGCTCTCAATCTCGTCAGGCCTCAAGCATCGACGCCGCGCCCGGCCCCGATCGCACTCTCAGACAGGCGGCCGCACCCCGTTCCGCCGCTGACACCCGCACGAGTGAAGCGCAGAACACAGTCGAGAACAAGATCAACTCAGTCGGTGGACTTGGTCGATCCTCCAAGTGCGATGCCCACTGCAGCGCGTTTCCGCAGGTCACAGATGTATCACTGGCCGTCGGACGAAAACCTTCGGGAACGATGATGTGACGGAGATCTCATCGCACACAGGGTCATACCGGCCACTCGGCCGACGGAGCATCAGGCGGCTGGCCGCGCCCCGCCCGACGAAGGTCCGGCGCCGCATGCTCCGACCATCCGCGAACGGACATGAGGGCAGGCCAGAGGCACTTTGACGGGTCCCTGACGCCTCGTCCGCCCGCACCGTGGGAGCACGCGGGCGGACGGCGCGACAGATCGCCGGCCGGAGAATTCGCGGAGCCGCAGACCACCGCCTCGCCGGTTCCGCATCCCTTTCCCGCCGTGTTCCCCGGCCGGGGACGGTGCGCGAGCGAGCCGAATCCGGCGAGCCCGGCCGAGGTGGGCGGAAAGCGCTTTTCGGATCGGGCGACGATCGCCGTCCACGGTGGGGCGACGAGTGGAGAGTTCGCCGACGAAGGGAATCCGGATCAGCGCGGCGATTGCGGTCCGTGGCACCTCTTCCGGCAGCAGTCGACGGCACACGGACCGTCAACTACCGCCGGAACAGAAACTGGACAGGCCCTAATGACAGGAGCGGAGCCTGTCCAGCGTCAGGTAGCCGTGATCGGAGGCCAACTCGTGGTCGTAGCAGCCGCCGTCGGCCGTGCGGCCCACGTAGTGCTCGTCCGAGCTGCCGTCGGCCTGCACCATGGTCCCGGACTGGCGCTGCAGCACGCCCTGCGACGACATCCGGTCGTCGGTGCTCGCCTGCTCGTGCCAGCGCCCGTTGCCGCGGCGCGTCTCGTCCACCAGATGGCGGGCCACCGTGACCTGACCGCGGGCCAGGTAGCTGTCCGCGTCCGAGCCCGGCACGTAGGTGCTGGTCACGTCGATCGGGTAGGACCAACTGCTGCGCGCCTGCTCCGGGGTTCCGTGGCCGCGGTCGGTGCTGGTCACCGTCCAGCCGCTGTCCTGCTGCGAGGTGACCTGGTTCTGGCCCTGGCCGGAGATGGTGTCGCTGTTGCGGTACTCGGCGTGGTGATCGAGCCGGGTGGTGATCCGGCCGCGCGAGGTGTCGACGTAGCCGGCCACCGTCCAGTCGCGGCCGGTGCTCGCGGTGATCAGCTCGCCGCCGTCGGCCTGCGCGGTCTCGGTGGTGGCCACCTGCGGCGCGGCGGTGATGGTGTCGGTGGTGACCGCGCCGCCGGTCTGTGCGCGCAGCGGGTCGGTGTTCAGGAACAGGCTGCCGTCGAGCGTCCAGCCGTCACTGATCCCGGCCGGCGGGACCAGTGTGACGGTGTGCGGCTTGCCGTCGGTGAGGGTGCCCGCGAACGGCGTCAGGTCGACGTCGTAGGGCTGGGTGCGGAACGCGTCGATGCTGGGGATCGGACGCCACATCATCGGGCTGATCCCACCCGTGTAAATGGCCGGGAACGGTTGCACCGTCCCGGCGAGCCGACCGTCGACCAGGACCTGCACCTCGCGGTAGGTGCCGCCGCCGCAGAGCCCCCAGGAGGGGTGGGCGGCGGCGTAGTCGTCCGGCACGTTGGAGTACCAGAACTCCTCGCAGCCGCCCCCGCGGGCGTAGAGCTGGAGGTGGGCGCTGGTGAGGTTGCGCGGGAAGGTCAGCGTCGACGTGGCGGTCTGCCCCTTGGTCAGCGTCCACCAGCCCGCGGCGGTGGTCGACTGCGAGACGGGGAGCACCTGGTCGGCCGTGGTGGCCGCCGGGTGGTGCCGGTCGGCCTGGTAGTAGGTGACCGTGAGCGTCATGTGGTAGACGCCGGTGTAGGTGGAGTTGACCACGTTGCCGAGGTCCACCACGAGCGGCTGCGGGGTGCGCAGCAGCGGGATGAAGCTGGTCAGGTCCTGGTCCACGTGCCAGCTGATGCCGGCGGGGTCGGGCTCGGGGGTGCTGGTGCGCAGGACCTCGGAGCCGCCGATCCAGACCCCGGCCAGCCGGTCGTACTGACGGCCCGCCACGCTGCCGCTCCAGTCCAGCACCACCTTGTTCCACGGTCCCGAGCAGGACGCGGGCGGGGCGAGGGTGCCGGTGAACGGCTGGCCGTAGCTGTTGGCGAAGTCGTGCTGCATGGCGGTGACCGTGCAGTGCGGGGTGTCCGGCCGGCTGATGGGGGGCAGCGCGGTGGCCGGGTTGCCGTAGTTGGTCTCCAGGTGCCCGGTGGGGGCGGGGGCGCCGGTGGAGGGCGTGGCCGCGGGGGTGGCCAGGGGTGCGGTCGCAGATGCGGTCGCAGGTGCCGCGAGGGCGCGGGCGGCGGGGGCGGTCGCCGCCGTGGCGGCGGTGGGGAGGCAGAGTGCGGCGGCGAAAGCCAGCACGAGAGCGGGTACGGCGCGGGCGAGCGGGCGCCGCAGGGAGGCTGGGGCGGGAGCGGGTATCGGCACGGTTGGCATGTACTCACGGGCCCGCGATCACTGTCAAGGGTTCCGTGTGCCGTGCCTGGCAGGGGGGTTGATGCTCTGTCGGGGGGACGATGGGGCGATGGGGGCGGGCGTTGGGGCGATGTGGTCAAAGCGCTGGCGGATAGCAGATGGCAGAGAGCGGAGACTGGATAGTGGATAGTGGATAGCAGATGACGGATGACAGATTCTGAAATCTGTCATCCGTCATCTGCTATCCACCGATTGACCGCTGACGACCGTCGGCTGTCAGCGGTCAGCGGTCGGCCCTCAGCGATCAGCTGACCGCAGACCGCAAACCGCAAACCGCGCCGCGGGTTTAGTGCTTCTCGTGCAGGTGGGCCGCCATCCCACGGCACCAGCGGGCGAACTCGTCCCGACTGCGCTCCTGGCCACCGCAGAGGGCGCTGACCTGGGCGTCGGTCAGGCGGTTGGGGCCGCCCATGGCCAGCAGGTGGCCCATCTCATCCAGCAGCACGGCCAGCCGCTCGGCATCCGCGTGCTCGACAGCGGTGACGGCCTCGGTGTGGCCGATCGTGACGGAACCAGGCATCAAGGACTCCAATCACTCCTAGCCCCCTCCCCCCCAAGGTACGGCCGCCCCGCGCCCCCTGCCCGCCCGCGCCGGCGCAGCCCGCCCACCCATGCCGACACCCTCCGCCCCCCGGGCTCCGCCGGCCTCACCGACGCCGTTCCGTGCTCACCACCACACAGACCGCCGCCACCACGATCGCGCCGCCCAGCAGCTCCGACCCGGTCAGCCGCTCGGAGAGCACCAGCCAGCCGAGGAAGACCGCGACCACCGGGTTCACGTACGCGTACGTGGCGACCAGGCTGAGCGGGGCGGACTGGAGCAGCCATGCGTAGGCCGTGAAGCCGACCAGCGAGCCGACCACGATCAGGTAGGCCAGCGCGAGCCAGGAGCGGGTGGAGACGGCGCCGAGGTCCAGGCCGCGCTCCTCGCCCCGGGCCAGCGCCACCAGCAGGCAGCCGAGTCCGCCCGCCAGCATCTCGTACGCGCTCGCCACCAGCGGGTTGGCGGGCATCGGCAGTCGGCTCGACGCGAAGGAGCCGACCGCCCAGGAGAACGACGCCACCATGATCAGCACGACGCCGCTCAGCGACACGCTGCCGCTGAACCCGGCTGCCGACAGCACCCCCAGCCCGACCAGGCCGAGCAGTACCCCGACCAGCGCCGCTCCCCCGGGCCGGTCACCGAAGACGGTGCGCAGCAGCACCACCCACAGCGGCACCACCGCCACCAGCAGCGCCGCCAGCCCCGACGGGATCCGGCCCTCCGCCAGCACCAGCAGCCCGTTGCCGCCGACCAGGAGCAGCACGCCGACCAGCACCGTCGAGCCGAGCCGGCGCCGGGTCACCCGTAGCGCGCCCGGCCCCAGCCGCCAGGCAAGCACGCCGAACAGCAACAGCCCGGCGACCAGGAAGCGGACCGCGCCGGAGAGCAGCGCCGGCATGGTCTCCACCGCGATCCGGATGCCGAGGTAGGTGGAGCCCCAGACCACGTAGACCACGGCGAGCGCGGCCCAGACGGTGCTGGAAATCCGCACGCCACCCGGTTCGGGCGGGGCGGTGGGGCCCGGACCCGGGTCCGAGGCGGCGGCGGAGCGTTGGGCCCCCATCGATGTCATGCGTGTCTCCCCATGTCGGTGCTGTCCGGCCAGGGGACATCAGAGCGCATCGGAGCCCTGCGCCGCCAGCAGGTATCACGGGCCGATCGGGCCGGGAGGACCGAGCAGGCCCCTGTTCCCGGCACCCGGCCAGCGGCGAGAATCGACGGTGCACCACACCCGCGCCACGGAGAAGGAAGGCCCACCGTGACCGACCGCTCGCTGCCGTTCTTCGTCTACGGCACGCTGCGCCCCGGGCAGCGCAACCACGCGCACTTCCTGGGCGGCCACTGCGCGCGGATCCAACCGGCGGTGCTGCCGGGCGCGCTGCTGCACGAGGGGCCCGGCTACCCGTACCTGGTCGCCGACCCCGACCCCCGGCGCCGGGTGCACGGCGAGCTGGTCACCGTCCGGCCGGGCGAGTTCGCCCAGGTGCTGGCCGCGCTGGACCTGTTGGAGGAGTGCCGCCCGGACGGGAGCGGGCTCTACGTGCGCCGACCGCTCCCCGTCACGGTCACCACCGCCGACAGCTCCACCGATACCGGCGCCACCGGCACCCCCGGCCCCGGCCCCACTGAGCAGGTGACCGCCTGGGTCTACCTGGCCGGCCCGGACGAAGCCGCCCGGTTGCGGGCGAACCCCGCCCCGATCGCCTCCGGCAGCTGGCCGGACCCCCGCTGACCTCCCGCCGACCTCCCACCGCCCCCACCGGCTCCCCCTGGCGCCCCGCACCCCGCACCCCTGGCGCCCCGCGGCCGTACACGGACCACCCTCTATGCTCGGCTACCGCGCCCGCACGCACCGAAGCGGGCGCGGTAGCCGAGCAGGCACGGGGGAGAAGCAGCATGGCCACGGTCCCGACATGCACGCACCATCATCTGACGAAGCGTCACATGAGCCTGCTGGCAGTGACCTTGCTGGCGGTGGCCGGCTGCTCATCGGGGACGCCGCGGCCGGTGCCGGCCCAGACGATCGCCCTCCCCCTGAGCACGAACGCCGACCAGTCCAGCCAAGTCCGGCTGCACGTCGGCCAACGACTGGGGGTCGCCACCGTCCACAACGCCCAGTCCCACGCCTGGACGACCGGCACCAGCGCCAACTCCCGCATCGTGCACCAGGATCCGGAGGTCACCACGGAGGGCTGCGCACCCGCCAACGCCGGCTGCGAGAGCGAGGTGCAGGAGCTCTACACCGCCACCGCCGTCGGTGACACCGACCTCACCTGGTCCTACCAGAACCTGCCGAGCTGCAGCCCGGCCAAGGACCCTCGCGACCCGACCCCCTGCGTGCTGGGCACCATGACGGTGCACGTGACCGTCGTCAAGTAGCCCCCGCTCAGGTGGCCCCGCCCAGGTGGCCCCCGCTCACGCGCTCCGCAGATCGATGGCGTGCAGCACCAGGTCGTGCCCGGCGTAGCAGTACCGGCCGTCGGTGGTCAGCGACCAGACGTCCACGCCCGGCTCGCCGTCCTGGAAGGTCCAGCGCCTGGCCCCCGTGGCAGCGTCGAGCGCGACCACGCCGCCGTCCGTCGGCCCCGGCACCAGCACCAGGCCGCCCGCCGACAGCGGCCGGCTGCGGTAGTCCAGCCGGAACGGCAGCTGGCAGGTCCACCGCGTGGGGCCGTCGGGCGAGTCCAGCGCGGTGACCAGCCCGTCGTCGTTGAAGAGGACGAGCCGCCCGCCGTCGCCCGGCAGCGGGGACAGGTAGCGCCAGGACTCCCCCGCCCCGGGGCTGATCGTCCGGTGCACGCTGCCGTCCGCCAGGCTGAGCACGCGCAGCCCGGTGCTGCTGTCCGACGCGTAGATCCACTGCTGGTCGGCGGTCAACCAGCCGATCCCGCCGAGCGTCCAGAGCCGGTGCCCGTCCCGGGCGTCCAGCAGGAACGTGCTGAAGGTGCCCTGGACCAGCAGTCGTCCGCCCGGGACCACGGCGAGCCGCAGGGCCAGCTCGTTGTGGTCGAGCGGCACCTGCCAGAGGGGCTGGCGGGTGGCGAGCGAGACGGCGATCAGGGTGCTCCCGGTGAGTCCGGGATCGTTCGGGCCGGGCCCGCCGGAGCTCTCACCGCGGCAGTAGACGGTGGTGCCGTCGCTGTCGAGCGCCCGCAGCTGCCCCGGCCCGCTGCCGGATCCGCTCGCCGGGAGGGTGTACTGCCAGTCCGAGTCGCCACTGTCCAGGTCGTGGGCGGTGATGCGGTCCAGTTCGGCACCGCCGGCGTCGAGCAGCAGCGTTCCGCCCACGATCAGCGGCCCCGCGGTGGAGACCGAGAAGTGCCGCAGTGCGCTGCCCGAGGCCGGATCGAGCTGCGCCAGGTCGGCGCCGGACAGGAAGAGCGGCGGATGGGTGGGCCCGGCCACCCGGTCGTTCTGGAGCCGCCCGGTGCCGCGATAGGTCCAGCGCGGCTTCGGCCCGCTGGGCGCCGGCCGGGGAGAGCCCGGGCCGGGCGCGGCGGACGGCAGCGCGGCGGACCGCGCGGGCGGGCTCGCCGAGCCGCGGCTCACCGCCCAGGCGACGCCGCCCGCCAGCACCACGGCCCCGCCGAACAACAGCTGTCGACGGGTGGGCCCGGGGCGCCGCCCGGGGGACGAGGAGGCGGGGTCGGCCAGCACCTCCATCGGCTCGCCCGCCGCGCCCTCCTCGTCGTCGAAGCGCCAGGAACCCCCGCTCCCGCCCGTGCTCACGCCCGCTCCCCCTCGCCCCCGCCCCCGAGATCCGTTGGCCGCGACTTTACCTCGCGGTGCGCGGCGGGCAGGCGAGGTGTAGAGAGGAAAGGTGCCTCCCCAGCGGCGTTCCGACGACTTCGTCCCCCGGCCCCGGCGATCCGGCAGTGCCCTGGTGCTGCTTCCCCTCACCCTGATCGTCGTGATCACCACGGTGGACATCCTGAGCCCGCCGCAGATCCACCTCGGTCCGCTGCTCGTGGTCGCCCCCGCGATCACCGCCTCCTTCGCGGGCACCCGCCTGACCGCGCTGGTCAGCCTGCTGGCCCTGGCCGCGCTGACGGTGATCGGGGTGATGCGCGACGGCCTGGGCACCTCCAACCACGAGACCCAGCTCGCCGCCCTGGTGGTGGTCTCGGCCACGGTGGTGGCGTTCACGGCGCTGCGCGACCGGCACGCCCGCGAGCTGGTCCAGGTCCGCTCGGTGGCCACGGCCGCCCAGCAGGTGCTGCTGCGTCCGCTGCCGCCCCGGATCGGCTCGCTGCGGATCGCCTCGGTCTACCTGCCCGCCGAGGCCGAGGCCCAGGTGGGCGGCGACCTCTACGCGGCGGCCCGCACCGCCTCGGGCACCCGGCTGCTGGTCGGCGACGTCCGGGGCAAGGGCCTGACCTCGCTGGGCGAGGCCTCGCTGCTGCTCGGCGCGTTCCGGGCCGCCGCGCACCTGCAGGCCTCGCTGCCGGAGCTGGCGGCCTATCTGGACGGCAGCGTCAGCTGGGACCTGGCGGCGGCCCTGGAGCCCAGCCCGCTGGACGACCCGCAGGATGCTCCGCCGCAGGAGGCCGACCTGCTGCTGGGGGTGGACCAGCAGCCGACGGAGTCGTTCATCACCGCGGTGCTGCTGGACATCCCCGACAAGGGCGACCGGATCCAGGTCATCAACTGCGGTCACCCGCCGCCGCTGCTGCTGCACCGGGGCGAGGTGCTGTCGCTGGACGCCGGGTGCCCGGCGCCGCCGCTCGGGCTGGGCAACCTGCTGGAGAGCGCCTACTGCGCGGAGGAGTTCCCGTTCACGGCCGAGGACCGGCTGCTGATCTACACCGACGGCGTGATCGAGGCCCGCGACGCCACCCGCGCGTTCTACCCGCTCACCGAGCGCCTGCGCGCCTGGACGGCCGACCGCCCCATGCCCCTGCTCGAACACCTGCGGCACGACCTGCTGGCCCACGCCGGCGGGCGGCTGGGGGACGACGCGGCGATGGTGGCGGTGGAGCGGGTGCCCGAGGACGGCTCCGCCGGGACGCGGTAGCCGGTGCGGGGCGGCTGCCGCCGTGCGGGTGAGCGGCCTAGGGTGGCTGGCAGCGATGGGCGAGCGGAAGGTGGTCGCGGGTGAGCGGGGTGGCGGCGCAGGCCGGGCACGAGGGTGGCAACCCACCGGGGGTCGGGCCCGACTTCACACCCGAGCAGCTGGCCCGCGGGCGCGCGCTGCGGCGGGCGCAGGTGCCCTGGGTGCTCGGCGGGCGGCTGGTGAGCCTGGCAGTGACCCTCGTGCTCGGGCTGACGCCCGCCGGAGCGCACCTGGTGAACGGGGCCGGCGGGCTGTTCGGCGGCTCGTGGACGGCCCAGCTGCTCGCCGGGACGACGGCGCTGGTGCTGATCGGGCAGCTGGTCGAGCTGCCGTTCGCCGCCGGGGTGCGGGTGGTGCGGCGCGGCTACGGGCTGGTCACCCAGGGCTGGGCCGGCTGGGCGGTGGACCAGCTGCGCGCCCTGGCACTGGGCCTGCTCATCGCGCTGCCCACCGTGCTCGGCGTCTACGCGCTCACCGGGTGGTCGACCCGCTGGTGGTGGGCCCCTGCGGCGTTGGCCGCCGCGCTGCTCACGGTCGCGCTCTCGTTCCTCTTCCCGCTGCTGGTGGAGCCCCTCTTCAACCGCTTCACCCCGCTGCCGCCCGGCGAGCTGCGGAGCACGCTGCTGGCCCTCGCCGAGCGGGACGGGGTACGGGTGCGGGACGTCCTGGTCGCCGACGCCTCGCGGCGCACCACCGCCCTCAACGCCTATGTCTCCGGGTTCGGTGCGACCCGCCGGATCGTCGCCTACGACACCCTGCTGCGCACCGCCGAACCGCGTGAGGTGGAGCTGGTGGTCGCGCACGAGCTGGGCCATGTGGTGCACCGCGACGTGCCGCGCGGCACCGCGCTGGGCGCCCTCGGCGCGGCGGTGGCGGTGGCCGTGCTCGGCCTGCTGGCCTCGCTGCACCCGCTGCTGTCCGCCGCCGGCGCCCCCGACGTGGCCGACCCGCGCTCGCTGCCGCTGCTCGCGGCCCTCGCCGCGCTGCTCGGCGCGCTGAGCGGGCCGGTGCAGGCGGCGGTGAGCCGCCGGATCGAGGCCAGGGCGGATCAGCACGCGCTGCGACTGACCGGCGATCCGGAGCAGTTCATCGCGATGCAGCGCCGCCTCGCGCTGACCAACGTCGCGGATGTGGACCCGCCGCGGCTGCTGGAGCTGCTCTTCGCCACGCACCCGAGCACGGCCCGCCGGATCGCGGCGGCACGGGCCTGGGCGACAGCCCAAGCGGCCAAGGCCGCCCAGACAGCCCACGGAGAGGGACAGGGATGACGCAACAGCCCTACCGGACCTGGCAGCTCGCCGACGCGGTGGACGTGCCGGCACCGGACGGCTCCACGGTCACGCCGCTCGGCGCGCTGCCCGGGGTGGCCAGCATGGCCCGCTTCGAGCTGGCCGCGGGCGCGGTGGCGCGGGCGGTGTCGCACGCGACGGTGCAGGAGATCTGGCACGTGGTGGCCGGCTCGGGCCGGCTGTGGCGGCGGCAGGGCGACCGGGAGGAGGTCACCGCGCTCCTGGTCGGCATCACGGTGAGCATTCCGCTCGGGACCGCCTTCCAGTTCCGCGCGGACGAGGGCGCCGACGCGCTGGTGATCCTCGCCGCCACCGTGCCGTCCTGGCCCGGCACCGAAACCGAGGCGCGCCCGGAGGCGGGACCGTGGCAGGCTGAGGGCCATGACGAAGATCATCGGCGTGACGCCCAAGGGCCTGGACCAGCACGGCCTGTTCGTCCGTGAGGGCGCGCTGAGCAAGGTGCCCGCGGCCTTCGCGCCGGTGGTCGCCGCGGCACGGGAGGGGATCACCGCGGCGTTCGGCCCCGAACTGCTGGACAGCGCCTACCTCTACGGCAGCATCCCGCGCGGCACGGCCGTCCCCGGGCAGTCCGACCTCGATCTGCTGCTGGCGCTGCGCCGGCCGCCCACGGCGGCCGACCGCTCGGCCGCCGACGCCCTGCAGGCCGGACTCGACGCGCGGTTCGAGCAGATCAACGGCGCTGGCATCCTGCTCTTCGGCGCCGAGACGCTGCTCAGCGAGCTGGAGCGGCACGACCTGGGGTGGTTCGTCGCCTGCCTGTGCACCCCGCTGCTCGGCCCCGACCTCGCCGAGCGGCTCCCCCGCTACCGCGCCGACAGCCTGCTCGCCCGGGAGACCAACGGCGATCTCGGGCGCCTCCTGCCCCGCTGGCAGGCCCGCGCGACGGCCGCCGGCACCGAGGCGGAGCGCCGCACGCTGAGCCGGGGCGCGGCCCGCACGATCGTGCGGGCCGGCTTCACCCTCGTGATGCCACGCTGGCAGGGCTGGACCAGCGATCTCGCCGAGTCCGCCGAGGTCTTCGCCCGCTACTACCCCGAGCACGGCGACCGGATGCGCGCCGCCGCCGCGATCGCCCGCGCCGGCAGCACGGATCCACGCGCGCTCGCCCTGCTGCTCACGGAGCTGGGCCCGTGGCTGGCCGAGGAGTACGCCGCCGTCCACGGGGTGAAGACGCCGCGGCCGTAGCCGGCGGGCGGACGGACGGCGGCGCGGAGGGCGGCGCGGACCCAGCCGAAGCAGCGGTCTCAGCCGAAGTAGCTGTGGAAGTTGCCGGAGAACTCGTTGCCGTTGTACTGGTCCCAGTTGATCGACCAGGTCATCAGGCCGCGCAGACTGGGCTGCGGTCCGCTGCGCGGCACGTAGCCACCGCAGTTGGTGCCCTTGGTCAGGCAGTCCAGTGCCTGGTCCACCGCGCTGGGCGCCACATAGCCGTTGCCCGCATAGGTGTTGGCCGGCATGCCGATCGCCACCTGGGAGGGTGCGAGCGGCGGGAACATGTTGTTGGTGTTGCCCGCCACCGGGAAGCCGGCCAGCAGCATGTCCGTCATCGCGATGTGGAAGTCCGCGCCGCCCATCGAGTGGTACTGGTTGTCCAGGCCCATGATGGAGCCGGAGTTGTAGTCCTGGACGGTCAGCAGGGTCAGGTCGTTGCGCAGCGCGTAGATCACCGGCAGGAAGGCGCCGGCTCGCGGGTCCTGGCCGCCGTAGGGGCCGGATCCGTAGTACTGGTAGCCGAGTTGGACGAAGAAGGTCTCCGGGGCCATGGTCAGCACGAACTTGGCGCCGTACTTGGCCCTGAGCTGCTGCAGCGCCGCGATGGTGTTGACGATGACCGGCGTGGTCGGATTCTTGAAGTCGGTGTCACCGGCGTTGAGCGACAGGGACTGGTTCTCGAAGTCGACGTCCAGGCCGTCCAATCCCCACCTGTCGATGATCGCCGAGACCGAGCTGACGAACTCGTCGCGGGCCGCGGTGGTGGTGAGTTGGACCTCGCCGTTGGCGCCGCCGATGGAGAGCAGCACCTTCTTGCCCTGGGCCTGCTTGGCCGCGATGGCCGCCTTGAAGTCGGCGTCGGACTCGGCGGTCGGGCAGTCGGTGACCGAGCAGCGGTTGAACTGGATGTCGCCGGAGGTCACCGAGGTGGGCTCGCCGAAGGCGAGGTCGATGACGTCCCAGGAGCTGGGGACGTCGGACATCTTCAGGTAGCCGGCGCCGTTGGCGAAGCTGGCGTGCAGGTAGCCGACCAGGGCATGGGTGGGCAGGCCGTTGTCGGGCGGCGGCGTGGGGCTGCCGGTGGGCGAGGAGGTGGGCGTCCCCGTCGGCGTCCCCGTGGGACTTCCGGTGGGGCTGCCGGTGGGGCTGCCGGTGGGACTTCCGGTGGGCGAGGACGGCGGCGAGACGGTGGAGGTCGGCGAGGAGGTCGGGCCGCCGGGTCCACTGAGCGAGACGTCGTCGGCGTAGTAGGTGCCCTCGCCGTACCAGCCGTGCAGGTAGACCGTCGCGCTGGTCTGGTTCGACGCCGTGGTGAAGCTGACCGAGAGCTGCTGGTAGCCGCCGCCGGTGCTCGGAGTCCAGGTGCTGGTACCGCCGTTGACGCCGAGGTAGACGTAGGCGCCGTCCACGTAGGCGCTGAGCGTGTACGTGGTGTTCGGCGTGACGGTGACGGTCTGCGTGCACTGGGCGTCGTCCGCCGCGGTGGCCGCACCCGCCAGCGCGTGACTGCCGCCGTGCACCGGGCTGCTGACGACGCTTCCGGAACTGCCGTCGCAGCTCCACGGATTGAGCGCACCGCTCTCGAAGCCGCCGTTGACCAGGTACTCGCCGGCCGAGGCGCTCGGTGCCAGACCGAAGGTGAGGCCCACGGCACCGGCGGCGGCCAGCGCCCAGGCGGTCGTCATGGCGGCCAGACTGCGGACCCGCGGGCGGGGGCGGGCGTGTTCGTACGGGGAACCTGCTCTGGTGAGACTGCGCATGTGGGGGATGCTCCTGCGTCTCTGCTGCCGGACGGATGGGGTGGGAGGGCCCGTCGGGGCAGCACGGGGAGCGACCCCGCAGCGCGCAGCGACCCCGTTGGACTAGACCACTGAAGCGGTCCGGGCCAGTCCGTGTCAATGACCGGCGCGCCACCGGATCCAGCCGGCCGTCAGCAGCAGCGCGACGCCGGCACCGGCCATCGCCCCAGCGGCGGAACCGAGTTGCGCGAGGCCGCCGAAGAGGGCAGGACCGAGCCCCTGCGCGGTCATCGCCCCGGCCGAGAGCAGCCCGAACGCCTGCCCCTGTCGCTGCGCCGGCAGCACGGCCAGGAAGCGGCGCTGCACCCCGAGCCCGTACGAGAACCCGCCGCCGGACGCCGCCAGCAGCAGGACAGCCACCAGCACGCCCGGATGCAGCGCGAAGCCGAGCAGCGGCATCCCGAGCAGGCCGACCAGCGGCGCGACCAGCCGCTCGCGCAGCGCCGGGCGCAGCAGGCGGCCCACCACGAGATCGCCGGCCAGCATCCCCACCGGGAGCGCCCCGAGGAGCAACGCCGCGTAGCCGGGCGGCAGTCCGCGCTCGCCGGTGTACGCCACGATCAGCCCCTCGGCGCCCGCCGCGAAGGCGGGCGGCAGCCACTGGACCAGCAGCAGCCGGCGCACCGCACGGTCGGCGAGCAGCGCGCGGTTGCCCGTCCAGCTGTGCCGCAGCACCGCCGCTCCCCTGCCGTCGCCCGACGACGAGGGCAGCGCCGGCAGCCGCAGCCGGACCAGCAGCGCCGCCGCCAGATACCCCGCCGCACTGACCAGCAGCGCACCGCGTGCCCCGAGCACGGTCACCGCGGCCCCCGCGCCCGCCAGCCCGAGCAACTGCCCGCCCGAGCTGGCGACATTGCTCAACGAGCGGCCCAACACATAGGCGTCGCCCGTCAGTTCAATCGCGATCAGTCGACTGCTCGCCGCGCCGAAGACCGGGGTCAGGCAGGAGACGGCGCCGACCAGTGCGAGGGTGGCCGCCGTCGGCAGCCACACCAGCGCCGGGGCTGCCGCGGCGAGCGCCGGCAGCAGGTGGCCCGCGACGATCAGCGGGCGTGGGCGGCCCCGGTCGGCGAGCGCGCCGAGCAGCAGGGTGCCGAGCAGCTGCGGCGCGAAGCCGACGCCGAAGGCCAGGGCGCCGAGCAGCGGTGACCCGGTGGTGGCGTAGATCAGCACCGAGAGGGTGGTGATCCGCAGGCTGTCCGCCACCACGGCGAGCGTCCGGGTGACGAAGAGCAGGCGGAACAGCGGGCGGGCCAGGACCTCCCGGTAGCCGGCCGGGCCCGCGGGGGTCGTGGTGGTGTCGGTGGCGGCAGCGGTCATGCGCGGCAGCCTCCCGCAGGGTGCCCGGCCCGGCCCACTCATTCGTCGCTGGACGTAAGCTCGGTGCATGCCGCGTTTCGAGGTGGGCACCGAGGACCTGCTGCACAGCCGCTTCGCGCTCTCCCCCTCCTTCGAACTCTGCGCCCTGCTGCGCCTGTTGGAGGGAGTACCGGGCCGCCGGCTGCCCGCCGGCTGGGCGGCCCGGCTGCGCCCGGTCTTCGAAGAGCTGCGAGTCCGCACCGAGTTGGACGCGGTGCTCAGCCTGCAGAACCCGTCCTTCGGCGCGAACTTCATCGCGCCGCCGCCCACCGGCCTCGCCCAGAGCTGGGCCGACGACCTGGCCGCGATCCGGCGCACCGCGCCCGCCACGGCCCGCGCGGACATCGCGCGCTGCCTCACCGCCCGGCCGACCGTGCGCCCCGCCCGCCCCGCCGTGCGGGCGGTGCTGGCCGCGCCGGACGCGGTCGACCGGATCGCCACCGCGCTCGACCAGGCCTGGCACGCGCTGCTCGCCCCGGACTGGCCGCAACTGCGGGCCATCTGCGAGCGCGACGTGGTGCACCGGGCGGGACTGCTGGGGCGGCACGGCTGGGCGGCGGCGCTGGAGGGGCTGCACCCGCGGCTGAGCTGGCGCGACGGCGGGATCGAAGTGGCCGGCCGCACCACCGAGCCGGCCGTCCCGCTGGCGGGTGAGGGGCTGCTGCTGGTCCCCTCCGTCTTCGTCCACCCGGAGATCGCGGCGTACGTGGACGACCCGTGGCCCAAGGCGATCGTCTACCCGGCCCGGGGGATCGCGGCGCTGTGGGAGGAGCGGCCACAGGCGGCGCCCGAGGCGCTGGCCGCCCTGCTCGGGAGCTCCCGGGCCCGTCTGCTCGCCGCGCTCGACCAGCCGGCCGGGACCACCCAGCTCGCCCGCAGCCTGGCCATGACCACCGGCGCGGTCGGCGACCACCTCGCCGTGCTGCGCCGCGCCGGCCTGCTCCACCGGGCCCGGTCCGGCCGCACGGTGCTCTACTGCCGCACGCCGCTGGCCGAGGCCCTGCTCGGTGGCGCGGCGGCGGCCGACTGACACCGCCCTGACGCCGACACTGCTGTGACGCGCCAGGCCGGCTTGAGCAGCGGTGGAGTGTGAGCAAGGCAGGGGTTGTCCGATCATGGTCCGGCTCAGGACACTTGACCTTGTGGACGAACCGACTTCGACGCCCGCTGTGCCCGCCGCCCTGGTCTTCGCCGGCCAGGTGCTCGACCCGGGCTCGTTCCGTAGCTGGGACGAGCCGCCGAGCCATGCCGAGGAGGGCGTCCGGAACGCCGGCTACGCCGCCGATCTGGCCCGGGCCCGGGCGCGCAGCGGAGCCGACGAGGCCGCGCTCACCGGGGAGGGGCGGATCGGCGGGCGGCGGGTCGCGGTGCTGCTGAGCGAGTTCACCTTCCTCGCCGGCTCGATCGGGGCGGCCACCGCCGCGCGGCTGCTGCACGCGGTGGAGCGGGCGACGGCCGAGCGGCTGCCGCTGCTCGCGTTCCCGGCCTCGGGCGGCACCCGGATGCAGGAGGGCACCCCAGCGTTCGTCCGGATGATCGCCATCGCCAACGCGGTGACCGCGCACAAGGCGGCCGGGCTGCCGTACCTGGTGCACCTGCGCCACCCCACCACCGGCGGGGTGCTCGCCTCCTGGGGTTCGCTCGGCCAGGTGACCACCGCCGAGCCGCAGGCGCTGGTCGGATTCCTGGGCCCGCGGGTGTACCAGGCGCTCTACGGTGCGCCGTTCCCCGAGGGCGTGCAGCGGGCCGAGCACCTGGCGCGGTTCGGGACGGTGGACGCGGTGCTGACGGCCGGCGGGCTGCGGGAGTGGCTGACGACGGCGGTGGGTCTGCTGACCGGCCCTCAGGATTCGGTCACCGAACCAGTGGTGGCCCGGCACCCGGACGAGCCCGCAGCGGCTGCCGCGGGCTCCGTCTGGGACTCCGTGCAGCAGACCCGGCGGGCCGGCCGGCCCGGTCTGGCCGAGCTGCTGGCCGAGGCCGACACCGTGCTGCCGCTGTCCGGCACCGGCGCCGGGGAGCGGGACGACGCGCTGCGGCTGGCGCTCGCCCGGTTCGGCGACCGCAGCTGCGTGGTGGTCGGCCACGACCGGGCCGCCGCGGCCGTGCACGGCCCGGTGGGCCCGGGCGCGCTGCGCACCGCCCGCCGCGGCATGCGGCTGGCGGCGGAGCTGCGGCTGCCGCTGCTCACCGTGATCGACACCCACGGGGCGCTGCTCAGCCAGGAGGCCGAGGAGGGCGCGCTGGCCGGCGAGATCGCCCGCTGCGTGGCCGAGTTGAGCACCCTGCCCACCCCCGTGGTCAGCCTGCTGCTCGGCGAGGGCGCGGGCGGTGCGGCCCTCGCGCTGCTGCCCGCCGACCGGGCGCTCGCCACCGAGCACGCCTGGCTCTCCCCGCTGCCGCCCGAGGGCGCCTCGGTGATCCTCTACCGCACCCCGGAGCACGCGCCGCGCCTCGCCGAGCAGCAGCGGATCGGCGCCGCGGAGCTGCTGCGGGAGGGCGTCATCGACCGCATCCTGCCGGAGCCGGCGACGCCGGAGCTGTTCGTCCGGCACACCGTCGAGGCGATCCGCGAGGAACTGGCCGCCGCCGCGGCCCTCACCCCGCCGGGCCCGCGCCTGGTCCGCTTCAACGGCCTGGCGCAGTAGGGCCGTCCGACCGGCTACCCCGGGCCGGCCAGCGCGGAGCGGGCGGCGGCGACCTCGCGGCGGACGGCGGCCAGCGCGCTGCCGGTGGTGGTGTCGCGCGGCAGGGCGACAGGGCCCGGGTCCGCGCCGCCCGCGCGGATCGCCGTGGCCAGTGCCCGCAGCTCGGCGGCCACGGCGGCGACCTCGGCGGGCCGCGGCGGTTCGGCGCCCTGCTCGGTGCGGACGGCGGTGGCCGTGCTCGCGTCGATCACCCGCTCGACCGCGACCACCAGCGGCCACCAGGCGGCGGCCCGCGCGCCCACCGGCGGCGGCTCGCCCAGCGCCCGCTGGAACTCGGTGCGCACGCCGGCGAGGTCCCGGTAGAGCCGGCGCCGCAGCCGGGCCCGGGACCCGGGCACGGCGGCCGCGGCGGGGACGGCCGGCGCGGGGACGGCCGGCGGGAACACCACCCCGGGCAGCGGCGCCGTGTCAGCACCGCCCGCGGACGCGGCGCCGCCCCCGCCCCCGCCCTCACCCGTGAAGGCGCACTCCAGGTACCGCGCCACGTCGTCCACCGCGTCCGCGAGCCGGGCGCCGACCCGCGAGTGCCAGCTCTCCGGCCACAGCGCGTACCCCGCGACCAGCACGATCGCGCAGCCGAGCAGGCTGTCCAGCAGCCGGGGCGCGATCAGGTGGACGCCCTGATGGCTCAGCAGGTCGGAGAGGATCAGGATCAGCGGGGTCATCACCACGGTCTGCAGGCCGTAGCTGCGCCGCGACACCATCGGCAGGGCCGCGGCCAGCACGGCCACCACCGGCGCCTCCCAACCGCCGCGCGGGACGGTCTCCAGCACGGCCGCGGCCAGCACCAGGCCGACCACGGTGCCGAGCGCCCGCAGCACGGCGCGCGAGAAGACCGAGCCGAAGTCCGGCTTGAGCACGAAGGTGACGGTCAGCGGCACCCAGTAGGAGCGGGGCACCGTGACGGTGGAGACCAGCGTCTGGGCCAGGCCCAGGCAGAGCGCCAGCCGCAGGCCGTAGTGCCAGGAGTCGGCCGAGAGCAGCACCTCGCGGGTGCGGTCGCGCAGCCGCACCCGCAGTGGCGCCGGGCGCAGCACCGGTGTGGGCGCGCCGTCCTGGTAGCCGCCGGCCAGCACCTCGCGCGCGTGCAGAAGGGCGGCTGCGGCGGCCCGCTCGACGGGGTCGGCGGCCTCGCCCGGGGCCGGCTCGGCGGGGTGCCCAGGGAGCGCGGGGAGCGGCCTGCGGCTGTCCACCGCCACGGCGATCACGCGCACCTCGCCCGCGAGCCCCGCGCCGAGGTGGCCGCCGGCCGCGTGCACGGCGGGGGCCACCTCGACCAGCGGGGTGAGCGCGCCGAGCAGCGCGATCAGGCGCACCATGCCCCGGCTGCGCCCCGGCGCCAGCGCGCGGCGGCTGAGCAGCAGGTCGTAGGCGTGGTCCAGGGCCGCGGTCAGCCGGGTGCGCGCCAGGCTCCAGTCGGCGCCGCCGGCGGCTTCCAGCAGGTTCGCGGTCTCCCGGTACGCCTGGACCACCGCCGTCCGCTCCGGGACGCGCGAGCGGGCCGGCCAGGCGAGCAGGGCCATCGCCAGGATCAGTGCGGCGCCGAGCAGGACCAGCACCGGCCCGCGCCACCAGGGCGGCGGGAACGGCAGGCCCGCGCCGATCACCGCCATCAGCAGCACGTTGAGCCCGGCGGCGGAGGAGACCGCGCCGATCGTGCTCATCATCCCCGCGACCAGGGCGAGCCCGGTGAGCGCGCCGACCGCGACCCAGCCGTGCCCGTGCACCTGTTCGCCGAGCGCGAGCCCGGCGGCGGCGAAGAGCTGGGGGACGGCGATGTTGAAGACCCGCAGCCGGTAGGCGTCGGCGGTGTCGCCGAGCACCGCGCCGAGCGCGCCCATCGCGACCAGCGCGCCCTCCGCGCTGCGGCCGACCGCCGCACCGACGGCCACCGGCAGGGCCATCCCGATGGCCGCCCGGACCGCCGCCGCCTTGGGGACGGCGGTCGCTTGCGGGCGCAGCGTGCGGACCAGCCAGGCGGGCGGCACCAGCAGGCCGGTTCCGGTGCCGCCCGGGTCGGCCGGGTCGTCGTCGTGCTCGCTCATCCTCACCGGACGATCCTCGCCCGGCGGTCCGTCACCCTCGCGGAGGCGC
Organism: Kitasatospora sp. NBC_01250; assembly: GCF_036226465.1. Taxonomy (NCBI): domain Bacteria; kingdom Bacillati; phylum Actinomycetota; class Actinomycetes; order Kitasatosporales; family Streptomycetaceae; genus Kitasatospora; species Kitasatospora sp. NBC_01250. The sequence goes on from NZ_CP108476.1 coordinate 2,361,763, forward strand.
GAGGACGATCCGCGCATCCCCTGCCTCGTTCGCTCTTGCTCAGTTCTGCGCGGAACTGCTATGAAATAAGCACTATCAATCACACCGGAGGGCTCCCCCGTGCCTGCGCCCGACCCGATCCTCACCGTCACGCTGAACACCGCGCTCGACCTCACCTACCAGGTGCCCGCCGTCCGACTGCACCAGAGCAACCGGGTGGCGCAGGTCGCCGCGCGGGCGGGCGGCAAGGGGGTCAACGTCGCCCGGGTGCTCCACCGGCTCGGGCACCCCGCCGTGGTCACCGGGCTGGTCGGCGGCGCCACGGGCGGCGCGGTGCGGGCCGATCTCGCCACCGCCGGGCCGACCGACGCGCTGTTCGCCGTGCGGGGCGAGACCCGGCGCACCATCGCGGTGGTGGATCCGCTCGCGGCGGACGCCACGCTCTTCAACGAACCCGGACCGCGGATCACCGCCGACGAGTGGACCGGGTTCACCGCCCACTTCGCCGCCCTGCTCGACGCGGGCTGCCGGGCGGCGGTGCTCTCCGGCAGCGTGCCGCCCGGCCTGGCGCCGGACGCCTACGCCACGCTGGTCGCCCTCGCCCGTCACCGCGGCGTCCCGGTCCTGCTGGACACCGCCTCCCCCTGGCTGCTGCCCGCCCTCGCCGCCGGCCCCGAGCTGGTCAAGCCCAACGCCGAGGAGCTGCGCGAGGCCACCGGCCTGGCCGACCCGATGGCCGCCGCCCGCGCCCTGCTCGCCCGGGGCGCGGGCGCGGTGGTCGCCTCGCTCGGCGCCGAGGGCGTGCTCGCCGTGACCCCGCAGGGCGCCTGGCGGGCCGAGCCGCCCGAGCACCTGGCCGGCAATCCGACGGGGGCCGGCGACTCGGCGGTAGCGGCACTGAGCGTCGGCCAGGTCGACTTCCTGCCCTGGTCGCAACGGCTGGCCCAGGCGGTCGCCCTCTCCGCCGCGACCGTGCTCAGCCCGCTGGCGGGCGGCTACGACGAGGCCGCCTACCACGCGCTGCTCCCGCGGGTGCGGGTCACCCGGTTGTGACCGGCGGAAACCCGGTTGGCCCGGGACTCGGGCGACACTAATCTGCCGCGCATGGATGTCAAGATCACCACGCTCGCCGACCGCCCGGAGCTGCAGGCGGCGCTCTCGTTCCCGGACAACTGGCCCGAGTTCATCCTGGCCGATCCGGTCGGCCGCGCCTTCTTCGGTCAACTGAACGACGTCTTCCCCGAGTTCACGATCGTGGCGACGAATCCGGCGGGAGCGGTGGTCGCGGTCGGGCACAGCGTCCCGTTCGCGCTGCGGCAGCCGGAGCGCGCCGGCCTGCCGCCGGGCGGCTGGGACGAGGTGCTGCTCTGGGCGTTCCGGGACCGCCGGCTCGGGACCGGGCCCGACACGGTCAGCGCGATCGACGTCACCGTGCACACCGACTGGCTCGGCCACGGCCTGTCCGCCCTGATGCTCGCCGCGATGCGCGAGAACGCGCGCTCGCGCGGCTTCGCCGAGCTGGTCGCGCCGGTGCGGCCGACCGGCAAGCACCTCGAGCCGGCCACGGCGATGGCGGAGTACGCGTTCCGCACCCGGCCCTCGGACGGCCTGCCCGCCGACCCGTGGCTGCGCACCCATGTGCGCGCCGGCGGGGTGATCGACTCGATCGCGCCCTGTTCGATGACGGTGGCCGGTCCGCTCGCGCAGTGGCGCGCCTGGACCGGGCTGCCCTTCGACACCCCGGGGCCGGTGATCGTGCCCGGCGCCCTGGTGCCGGTGCACTGCATGCCGGACGCCGACGCGGCGGTCTACACCGAACCGAACGTCTGGGTCCGGCACGCGCTGAGCTGAGACCCCCGCCGGGATCAGCGCCGAGGTGGAGGCCAGGCTGTTGAAGGGCTGGTCCGACGGGATGACCGGAGCCGTCCGACTTTCCATGCACCGGGCAGAGCACAATGGTTGAAAGTGTGTCAGTTCCTGGAAAGGTGCACGGTGCTCGACGAGTCTTCCTTCCCGTTGCTCGGCATCCCCGGCTGGCCCGGCCGGCGCGGGCTGACCATCACCGGCGGCGCGGGGCCGGCGCCCCGGTCGGCGATCCACTCCTACCTGGCCGGGGACACCCGGCGCTCGCCGGCCGCCGTGGTCTTCGGGCAGTCCAGCGAGCGCGACCAGTCCGAGGCGGTGCGCCGCAACCTGCTCGACCCGACCGGGCGCCCCGAGTACGTCGAGTCGCTGGGCGCCCGGGCCCTGACGGTGCAGGTGGACGGTGTACCGGTGCGCGCGGTGCTGGAGAGCTGGTCCGAACCGCGCCTGCGGACGGCGCGGTTCGGGTGGCGCGGCTACCTGGTGGCGGTGGGGAGTTGGGAGCTGCCGCTGGACGCGGCGTTCTTCGCCTCGCTCGGCTCACTGGAGCCGCCCCGCTGATCCCACCGTTGAGCCGCGCCGCTGATCCCGCCCGTCAGGCCTCGGGTGCGGCGGTGCGGCGTCGGCTCGCCGCGCGGGCCCAGAGTGCGACGGCCGCACCCAGCAGACAGAGCACGACGGCGACCACGATCGCCCGGTCGGCGCCCGCCGTGACGCCGGCGGCGGGCCCGGCGGCCGCATGGCCCGAGTTGATCAGGGCCAGCGCGATGGCCACCCCGAGCGCCGAACCCAGGTAGCGGGCGGTGTTGTTGGCGCCCGAGCCCATCGCGGACTGGTGGGCCGGCACGCTGCTGACGGCCAGCCGGGCCAGCGCCGCGTTCAGCACCCCGCTGCCGACACCCGCCACGGCCAGCCCTGGCACCAGCCGCAGCCAGCCGGAGCCGGGCGCCGGCCCGAACAGCGCCGCCTCGCCGATCGCGCAGGCCAGCAGCGCGGCGGCCAGCTGGGTGGTCGGGGCGAGCCGGGTGGCCAGACGGCGGGCCTGCAGGGCGGCGACCACCGACAGGCCGGACCAGATCGCCAGCACCAGGCCCGCGGCCAGCGGCGTCTGACCGAGGCCGCGCTCCAGGACGGTGGGCAGACAGCTCATCAGACCGACGATGGAGAGCCCGGTGAAGAGTGCGCCGGTGCCGGAGGCGATGAAGCCCGGGTCACGGAAGAGTGCGAGCTCCAGCATCGGCTCGGCCACCTTGGACTCCACCAGCGCGAACGCCGCGAGGCCCAGCACGCCGAGCGCGAGCAGCAGCAGCGGGGTGGTGCGCAGCCAGCCGCTGCGGCCCTCGGCCAGGCCCGCGATCAGCGCGGCGGTGGCCGCGGCCAGGGTCAGCGCGCCGAGCGGGTCGAGCCGGCGCGGATGCTCGCTGCGCGACTCGGTGAGGAAGGCGGCGGCGAGGCCGGCCAGCAGCAGCGCGAGCGCGGCGAGCACGCCGTAGACCGCGCGCCAGTTGGCCCACTGCGCCAGCAGCGCGGCGTAGACGGGGCCGACCGCGATCCCGAGGCCCACGGCGGCGCCCCAGCCGCCCAGTGCCCGCACCCGGGCCGCACCGGCCGGGTAGGCATGGCTGACCAGGCCCAGGCTCGGCGCGAGCACGGCGGCCGAGGCGCCGCCCTGGACCACCCGGGCGACCAGGAAGACGGCGGTGTCCGGGGCGAGCGCGCCGAGTGCGGCCGAGGCGGCGAGCAGCACCGCGCCGAGGGTGAAGACGCGCTTGCGGCCATGGTCGTCGGCGAGGGTGCCGGAGATCAGCAGCAGGGCGGTGAGGCCGAGCAGCGCGCCGGTGAGGATCCAGGTCTGCGCGGCGGCACCGGCGTGCAGCGCGGCGGCGGTGGGCGCCAGCGTGGTGGTCGGCACGGTGTAGGTGATCAGGACCAGCAGCGTCCCGTAGCAGGCGGTCAGCAGCGCCCGGCGCGGTCCGCGCACCGCGGTGGCGCTGACCGGGCCGCTCGCCACCGGGCTTGGGTGGGTGGTGTGCAACGTCATCTCCGCGGCCTCCCCGACCAGTCGGATCCAGTCACTCGCCGGCTTGGACGCCGGGAAGGTCTGGTGAATGAACTCACTCGACCACATGGGTCCGCTGAACGAACTGACCCAGAAGCCACCCTACACCATGAGTCTGTTCAACGAACCGACCCCGGGTACACTGCTTCCATGGCGCTCGGAACGGACTACGCCCAGCAGGACTGCTCGCTCGCCCGCGCACTGGAGGTGATCGGCGAGCGGTGGAGCCTGCTCATCGTGCGCGACGCCTTCTACGGGGTGAGCCGCTTCAACGACTTCCTGGTCCACCTGGACATCCCGCGGGCGGTGCTCACGGCCCGGCTGCGCGCGCTGGTCGAGGCCGGAGTGCTCTACAAGGAGCCCTACCAGGACTCGCCCGTGCGGTACGGCTACCTGCTCACCGAGGCGGGCCTGGAGCTCTGGCCGCCCATCCACGCGCTGGCCCGCTGGGGCGAACGGCACGCCGCCGAACAGGAGTCGTACCGCGTCTTCACCCATGACACCTGCGGAAACCGGCTGAGCCCGGCCGGCCTCTGCGTGCCCTGCGGGATCGCCGTCCCCCCTGCCCACGTCATCATCCGCCCCGCCCCCCACGGCCGGCTCAGCCCGCGCACCGACCCGGTCTCCCGCGCCCTGACCCGGCCGCACCGACTGCTCACCCCGCTGTCGACGGAGAGTCGGGCGTAGCGCGGATCAGCGGGAGTGGGCCACCAGTGCGACGTCGCACCCGGCGACGGTGGCGCCCGCGGCGAAGGCCCCAGTGGCGAAGGCTCCGGCGGCGAACGCGAAGCGGACCACCTTTCCGCTCTCGGTGCGCTCCCACTCCCAGCCACCCGCCAGCGCCTGCACCATCAGCAGGCCGCGCCCCGAGGGCAGTTCGTCGCCCGGGGCGAGCATCACGGGTGCGCGCCTGGACCGGTCGGCCACCTCCACCAGTAGCCGCCGACCGGTCCAGCGCACCGTGACCCGGCACTCCCCGCCCGCGTGTTCCAGCGCATTGGTGACGACCTCACTGGCACACACCCGCAGGTCCCCCAGTGCCTCCGGGGCGAGCGGCACACCCCAGGCGACGGCCACGGCAACGATCCGGTCACGGGCGTGCCGAACGGCGCCGGCTCCCGCGGTGACCTGGAATACATCCGACTGGGGAAGGTACACGCGCTCCATGTAGGGCATCTCCTCGACGATCCAGGGAGCGGCCGAGCTACCGTTCCGCCGTCCCCGAGCGGCTGATTGACAGTCAACCGACTTACGCCGGAGAAGAGAACGGTTCATGCTGGGCGAAGCCGTGAACGACGTGAATCAGGCAGGGGGAGCTATGACTCGCACGCCGAACAGACAGCTGGCGGCACTGCTGTCGGAAGCCCGTTGGGGCAATGACCAGCTGGCCCGCGCGGTGAACCGGATCGGCCGGGACGCCGGCCTGGAACTGACATACGATCACTCTGCGGTCTCGCACTGGCTGAAAGGCGTCCGTCCGAAACCGGCCGTCCGCCCGGTGGTCGCCGAGGCGTTCAGCCGCCGGCTCGGCCGACCGGTCACCGTCCAGGAGGCCGGCCTCGGGCCGGCGCCCACCGACGGCAAGCCCGGCGCGGACCTGGTCGACCTGGTGCGCAGCGACATGGACCCGTCGCGCCGCAGCGTGCTGACCGCCGGGCTCTACTCGGCCGCGCTCCTGGTGCCCGGCTACACCGAGCTGGCGCACCGGCTGGACACCTCGAAGCAGGAGGTGCGGGCGGGGCGCACCGTGCGGATAGGAGAGAGCGAGGTGGAGACGGTCCGGGCGATGACGGTCCGGATCGCGGGGATCCTCGACGAGCTGGGCGGCGGCCACGCCCGCCCGATGAGCGCGGCATTCCTGGCCAACACGGTGATGCCGTGGCTGCAGGCCGACGGCACGCCGAAGGTCAAGCGCTCGATGCTCGCCGCCGCCTCCGACCTGGTCTACCTGACCGGGTGGATGGCCATGTACGAACGCGCCCACGGGCTGGGCCAGCAGTACTTCACCGAGGCCCTGACGCTGGCCCAGGACGGCCAGGACCACGTGACCTACTGCCGGACCCTGCGCGGCATGTCCCTGCAGGCGGCCAACCTCGGCTACGGCCCGCGTGCGCTGGAGTACGCGGACGCCGCCGCCGAGTGCGCGCCGGCCGCCGGGCCCCGGCTGACCGCGTTCCTGCGCGGCCAGCAGGCGCACGGCGCCGCCCTGGTGCAGAACCAGCGGCTGGCCTTCACCCGACTGGGTCAGACCGAGGCGGCGCTCGCCAAGGCCGACGGGCGCAACGACGCGGTGGGCGGCTACGACTGGTCCGCGTACCACTTCCACGTCAGCAGCGTGCTGTACGCGCTCGGCGACCTGCCGGGCTCGATCCAGGCGATGCAGCAGTCCAACCGCCTGCGGCCGGCCACCGAGCGCCAGGGCCGGCTGCACGCCAACGGCCTGCTGGCGGCGCGGCAGTGGGAGCTGGGGCACATCGAGGCGGCCTGCCTGACCTGGGGCGAGTTCCTGGACGACTACACCACGCTGGCCACCGCCCGCGGCGACGAGCACTTCGACGTGCTGCGGCAGAGCGTGGTGAGCCACCCGGGCAGCCGGGCGGTGCGGCGGCTGGGCGAACGCGTCCGGGTGGTGGCCGCGCAGAAGGCCGCCGGGTAGCGACGGCCGGGTGACAACGGCCGGGGTGCCACGGCCGGGTGGCGACGAGGGCGGCGGACGGCTGGGCCGGTCGGCCGGGGGACGCGAGCGGAGGCGGGTTCCCCGAGGGCGGTCGAACCGCCGCCGCCTGCTCGCAACCTGCACGGGTTTATACCCCTCAGGGGTATAGGCTCGGTCCGCTGTCCTGCCCACGTCGAGGAAGGCGGACCATCGGCCATGGACGCGATCCGGCACGCCCTGTCCATCACCGGCTCGATGGCCTGGGAGATCACCTGGGCCCTGATCCTGGGCTTCGCGCTCTCCGCGGTGGTCCAGGCGGTGGTGCGCAAATCCACCATCGTCCGGCTGCTCGGCGACGACCGGCCGCGCACGCTCGCCGTCGCCGCGGCCCTCGGCGCGGCCTCCTCGTCCTGCTCGTACGCGGCCGTGGCGCTGGCCCGCTCGCTCTTCCGCAAGGGCGCGGACTTCACGGCGGCGATGGCCTTCGAGATCGCCTCCACCAACCTGGTGGTCGAACTCGGCGTGATCCTAGCGCTGCTGATGGGCTGGCAGTTCACCGCGGCCGAGTTCATCGGCGGCCCGGTGATGATCCTGGTGCTGGCCCTGCTCTTCCGGCTGCTGCTGCGGGACCGGCTGCTGCGCGCGGCCCGCGAGCAGGCCGACCGCGGAGTGGCGGGGTCGATGGAGGGACACGCCGCGATGGACATGTCGGTGGGCGGCGAGGGCTCCTTCGGGCGCCGGCTGCTCTCCCCCGCCGGGTTCACCGCGACCGCGCACGTCTTCGTGATGGAGTGGGCGGCGATCCTGAAGGACCTGGTGATCGGCCTGTTCATCGCGGGCGCCATCGCCGCCTGGGTGCCGGACAGCTTCTGGCACGGGTTCTTCTTCGCCGGCCATCCGGTGGCGAGCAAGATCTGGGGGCCGCTGATCGGGCCGCTGGTGGCGATGCTCTCGTTCGTCTGCTCGATCGGCAACGTGCCGCTGGCGGTGGTGCTCTGGAAGGGCGGGATCAGCTTCGGCGGGGTGGTCGCGTTCATCTTCGCGGACCTGCTGATCCTGCCGATCCTGAACATCTACCGGAAGTACTACGGCGCCAGGACGGCCGGCTTCCTGCTCGCGACGTTCTACGCGGCCATGGTGGTGGCCGGGTACGTGGTGGAGCTCCTCTTCGGCGGGCTCGGGCTGGTGCCCGACCAGCACGACGCCGAGGTCCCGACAGCGGGGGTGAGCTGGGACTACACCAGCTGGCTGAACATCGTCTTCCTGCTGCTGGCGGCGGTGCTGGTGGTGCGGTTCCTGCGGACCGGCGGGCGGGCGATGCTGCGGATGATGGGCGGCTCGCCGGACGCGGAGCACGAGGGCCACGAGGAGCACGAGGGGCACGGTCACCATGACCACGAGCACCACGAACACCACCGCCACACGCACGAGTCCTGACCCGCTCCCCGGCTACGCTCGGGCCCATGACCCGTCAACCCCCGTTCCTCGACGACGACGAGCGCCGCGCCCGGCTCGCCCGCCGGCACCTGCTCGCCCCCGCGTACCGGGCGGCCACCGTGGAGCAGGTCACCGAGGCCATGGTCGGCCTGCACGCCACCGACCCCGCGACCGTCTACCTCTCGGTCTGCGCCAGGCTGGCGCGGCCGGCCGCGGCCGAGGTCGAGCGGGCCCTCTACGAGGACGTGTCGCTGGTGAAGCTGCTCTCCATGCGACGCACCATCTTCGCCGTGACCGAGGAGTTCGCGCCCTACGTCAGCTCCTCCACCGCGCGCGCCATCGCGGTGAAGGAGCGGGCCACGCTGGTCAAGCACCTGCGGGAGAGCGCCGAGGGCTGGGACGAGCCGCGGCTGGCCGCCACCGAACAGGCGGTGCTGGCCGCGCTGGCCGCCCGCGGCGAGGCCACCACCGCCGAACTCGCCGCCGACGTGCCCGCGTTGCGCGAGACGATCCTGATGGCGCCGGGCAAGCCGTACGAGGCGCGGCAGAGCGTGGGCAGCCGGCTGCTGCGGCTGCTCGCCTCGGACGGGCACGTCCGGCGGTGCCGCCCGCGCGGCTCGTGGCTGAGCAGCAGCTACCCGTGGGCGCTGGTCCCGCAGTGGCCCGACCTGCCGGTCCGCGAGGCGAAGGCCGAGGTGGTCCGGCGCTGGCTGGCCGCCTTCGGACCGGCCACGGTGGAGGACGTGAAGTGGTGGACGGGGTGGACGCTCGGCGACACCCGCAAGGCGCTGGCCGACGTCGGCGCCGTCGAGGTCGGGCTGTCGGACGGCCCGGGGCTGGCGCTGCCCGGGGACGACCTGCCCGACGAGGAGCGGGCCGGCCAGGGGCGGGCCTTGGAGCCGTGGGCGGCGCTGCTGCCGGGCCTGGATCCGACCGTGCTGGGCTGGCGCGGCCGTGACTGGTACCTCGACCCGGCCCACATGCCCGCCCTCTTCGACCGGGCCGGCAACCCCGGCCCGACCGTCTGGTGGCGGGGCCGGGTGGTCGGCGGCTGGGCGCAGCGCGCGGACGGTGAACTGGTCTGGCGGCTGCTCGCCGACCTCGGCACCGAGGCCGAGCCCGCCGGCCGGGCGATCGCGGCCGAGGCCGAGCGGCTGGCCGGCTGGCTCGGCGCGGTGCGGGTCACCCCGCGGTTCCGCACGCCGCTGGAGCGCGAACTGACCGGCTGACCGCGCCGGGGGGACGACCCTAGCGGGTTGCCCGGGTCGCGACGGTTTCGGCGAACTCCTGGGCCAGGGTGGGCAGGGCGCCCCACTGGCGGACCGCCCAGCCGACCGCGAGGGGCGGCAGGGTGGGGATCGGGACCAGCCGGAGCGTCGGGTGGTCCGAGCCGCGCCAGCCGGGGAGGGCGGGTACCACGGCGTGGCCCAGGCCGATCCCGGCCAGCAGCACCGCGGTGTCCCAGTCGGCGACGCTCGTGGTGGCATTGGTCCCGGCGGCCGACTCGTCCTCGTGGTGGGCGAGTTGGCCGTCCAGCTGGGCACGGGCCACCGAGTTCTCCGGCAGCCGGATCGGGCGGATCCGGGCGAGGTCGGCGGGGTCGATCGACTCCCGCCGGGCCAGCGGGTCCTCGGCATGGACGGCGAGCACCCAGGGCAGTTCGACCACCAGCCGCTGCTCGATCCCGCGGACCGGGGCGCCGATGGTGATCCAGGCGAGGTCGGCCTCGCCCGCGGCGAGCGCGTCGAAGCAGCTGCGGCTGGACGTCTCGGTACGGAACTCCAGGTCCACGTCCGGGTGTTGCCGCCGGAACTGGACGACGGCCGCGGTCATGAAGTGCCGCATGGTGGTGGCCCCCGTGGTGACCCGCACCGTGCCGCGCTCGCCGGTGCGCAGATCGCGCAGTTCGCGCAGCGCCAGATCGAGGTGGCCCAGGCCCTGGGCCGCCGCCCGGTGCAGGATCCGCCCGGCCTGGGTCGGCGCCACCCCGCGCGGGCGGCGCTCCAGCAGGGTCAGCCCGAGCTCGGTCTCCAGGCGGCGGACGTGCTGGCTGATCGCCGACTGGGTGCGGGACAACTCGCGCGCGACGGCGCTGAGATTGCCGCTCTCACAGGCGGCGACGAAGACGCGGAGATCGTCGAGGGTCACGGGGAGGCAAGCTACCAGGCCGACCAGCTGAAGGGGCATGTCAAGGTATTGCTTGGAGGAATGGAAGAAAACCCGAGGATTGACTTGGGTGTCACCGGTGCAGAACCATCGTCTACGACCGGGGCGGCCACCTGTCCGCCGCAGCAGGGGGGCCGTGGCGGCGAGCCGGAATCCGGACGTCGACCGGGCTGGACAGGTGCCGACCCGGCATCGGAGGAGGACATGGTGACGGGGAATCAACCGGAGGCGGTCGACCCGGCGGTCGCCTGGCTGGGCTCGCTCGGCGCGGCCGGGATCGAGCACCCCGGCGGCACCCTGCTCGCGCACCTGGAGCGGGTACGGGCGATGCTGGCCGCCTGGGGCGCCCGCCCCGAGCTGCAGTCGGCGGGCCTGTGCCACGCCGCTTACGGCACCGACGGTTTCGCGGTCGCGCTGCTCGCGCCGCAGGGACCGGGCCGCGCCGAGCTGGTGCGGCGGATCGGCCCGGCGGCCGAGGAGATCGTGTACCGCTACGCCAGTTGCGACCGCAAGGCCTCCTACGCCGCACTGCCGCGGGCCGACGGCGCCTTCCACGACCGCTTCACCGGCACCGCGTTCGTCCCCTCCCCGGCCCAGCGCCGGGACTTCGCCGAGCTGACGGTGGCCAACGAGCTCGACCTGCTGCTGATCAGCCCGGAGATCCGGGCCCGCTGGGGCGAGGCCCTGGGGCGGCTCTTCACTTCGCTGCGGCCCCTGCTGAGTGCACCGGCCTGGCACGCGGTGACACAGGCGCTGGGTGACCCGCCGGACCGGCCGCAGGAGCGTCGCTAGCCACCGACCGTGCCGCGCGCAGCCGGCGCAGCATCCGGGCGTCCTGGAAACCGACCGCACGGGCGGCGGCCTCGGCGGTGCCGCCCTGGGCGATCAGGTGCTCGGCGTGCTCGATCCGCAGCTCCTGCTGGTAGCGCAGCGGGGTCAGCCCGGTGGCGGCGACGAACCGCCGGGTCAGCGTCCGCTCGCTGACGCCCACCGCGGCGGCGAGGTCGGCCAGCGCCAGCGGGCCGGTGTAGCCGCCGTCGATCAGGTCCTGGGCCCGGTGCACGGCGTCGGACAGGTGCGCGCGGTGCCGGAGCATCGCGCTGGCCTGCTGCTCGTCGCCGTTGCGCCGGGCGTAGACCACCATCGCGCGGGCCACCCGGGCGGCGTCGTAGGGGCCGTGGCGCACCGCGATGAGGTGCAGTGCGAGGTCGATGCCGCTGGCGATGCCGGCCGAGGTGATCAGCCGGTCGTCCACCACGTACAGCACGTCGCGCAGCACGGTGGCGCGCGGGTAGCGGCGGGCCAGGTCCTCCTGGAGGTCGTGGTGGGTGGTGCAGCGGCGGCCGTCGAGCAGGCCGGCCCGGCCGAGCGCGTCGGCGCCCGCGCAGATGCTGGCCACCGTGCCGCCCGCCGCGTGATGGGCCGTCAGGCGGTCCAGGGTGGCCTGCTCCAGTCGGCCGTTGTCCTGCGGCTGCCCGCGCTCGCGCTCGCGCGGGTCCCGCGAACTCCAGCCGGGGACCATCACCAGGTCGTCCACCGCCAGCCGTGGCCAGGCGGTGGCCGCCCGCAGTTCGAGGCCCTGGGCGGTGTGGATCGACTCCTGCTCGCCCACGAAGTGGATCTCGTAGGAGTGACCGAGCTCGGCGGCGGAGGAGAAGACCTGGGCCGGGCCGGCCAGGTCCAGCAGGTGCAGCTGGGGGGCGAGGAGGAAGACGACCTTGCTCATCCCGTCAGTCTACCGCCGGGCCCCGCCGGTGCGGCACGATCCGGTCAGCCACCGGTCGACCGCGTCCGGCGCCGGCCAGGGCTCAGCCCTGCTCCAGTTCGGCGACCGTGGCGATCCGGGCGAAGCGGCCCGCCAGCGCGTACTCGGTGCGCGCGATGATCTCCGCGGTGCCCAGGGTGCGCGGGTCGGCCAGGATCTCCGCCAGGCTGCGCCCGGCCGGGGCGTCGCGGTGCTCGATCGGGTGGGTGGCGGTGGCGTCGGTGACGAAGACGACCTGGTAGCCGAGGTCGGAGCCGACCCGGGTGGTGGTCTCGCAGCACTGCTCGGTGCGGATGCCGCAGATCACCAGCTCGCCCACGCCGTGCTGGACCAGCAGCTGCTGGAGGTTGGTGGTGGTGAAGGCGTTGTGCGAGGTCTTGGTGACCACGGGCTCGCCGTCGATCGGCGCGAGGCCCTCGATCGGGTGCACGTGGCCGAGCGCCGGGTCGAAGAGGTTGCCCGTCCCCGGCTCGCTGTGCAGCACCCAGACCACCAGGTCGCCCTTGGCGCGGGCGAGCCGGACCAAGCGGTCGACCTGCTCGACGATCTGCGGGTTGGAGACCGACGGCCAGTTGTCGTAGCGGCGGAAGGACTCCTGGACATCGATGACGATCAGTGCGGTGCGGGTGGTGGCGGCGCTTGCCTGCGTAATTTCCATGGGCACCATCCTGGCCGCCGGGCAGGCCCCGCGCGAAGGCCCGATCAGGCCCGGGTGCGGAACGATCCGGTCAGCGAGACCGGGAAATCGTCATGGCTCCTGGCACCACCTCCGAGGCCTTCGCTGTGGGGTCGGCACCCATGGGGGCCGACCAGCACCGCCCGTAGCGTGTCGGCGCATGGAGAGCACCGAGCTGACGGGACGCACCGCGCTGGTCACCGGCGCGGCGAGCGGGATCGGCCGGGCCTGCGCCCGGACCCTCGCGGCGGCGGGCGCCCGGGTCCACGTGGTGGACCTGGCCGGCGCGGCCGCGCGCGAACTGGCCGCCGAACTCGGCGGCGAGGCGCACGTGGTGGACCTGGCCGACCCCGCGGCCGTGGACCGGCTGCCCGCCGACGCCGACATCGTGGTCAACAACGCGGGCCTGCAGCACGTGGCGCCGGTGGAGGAGTTCCCGCCCGACCGGTTCGCGCTGATCCAACGGGTGATGGTGGAGGCGCCGTTCAGGATCGTCCGGCGCACCCTGCCGCACATGTACCGGCAGGGGTGGGGCCGGGTGGTCAACCTCTCTTCCGTGCACGGCCTGCGCGCCTCCCCGTTCAAGGTCGCCTACGTGACCGCCAAGCACGGCCTGGAGGGCTTCAGCAAGGTGGTCGCGCTGGAGGGCGCACCGCACGGGGTGACCAGCAACTGCGTCAGCCCGGGGTACGTCCGCACCCCGCTGGTGGAGCGTCAGATCGCCGACCAGGCGGCCGCCCACGGGATCCCCGCCGAGCAGGTGATCGAGGAGGTGATGCTGGAGCGCACCGCGATCAAGCGGTTGATCGAGCCGTCCGAGGTCGCCGAGGCGGTGCGCTGGCTCTGCTCACCGGCGGCGGGGTACGTCACCGGGACCTCGCTGACGCTGGACGGCGGCTGGACGGCGCACTGAGCGCTCAGCGGGGATCGGGCCGGTCGAGGTTCCAGTGCCGCACCACCTGGCAGATCCAGCGCTCCTCCAGCTCGGGGCCGACCCGGATGAGCGAGAAGCGGCTGATGGTGCGCTGCCCGCCCTCGGCGTCCCCGTAGAGCAGGTCGATGTTGACCCGCTCCCCGTTCTTGACCGGGTCGACCAGCGCCCGGTGGTACGGGTCCTCGGGGTCGCGCAGCGCCGCGTGCCAGAAGCTGGTGTCGCCGGGCGCGACGTAGAGGTCGCGGGCCTGGCGGCGGAAGTCGGCCGGGTCCGGGTGGACCACGTCCTGGTAGGTCTCCGGCGGCGCGAACCGCCAGCCGTGGATCACGCCGAGCCCGGGGCCGACGTTGCGGATCGAGGCGGCCAGGTACAGGTTGTCCTCGGTCAGCCGCAGGTAGCCCGCGCTGCCCGGCAGGTAGGCCCCGTGGCCGTCCTGCCAGATCAGCTTCTGCTGCGGCGCCTCCAGCCGGGAGGTGATCAGCAGCGGGCGCAGCGAGGCCTGCAGCGCGCGCTCCGCCGAGAGCGCGGCGCGGTCGGCCGAGCGGATCGAGGCGAACGAGGCGCCGGCCAGCACCAGGGTGCCCGCGGCGGTGGCCAGCGCGGAGATGACGTTCCAGTCGGCCATGGTCACCAGCCCGCTTCGCTGGCCAGGCACTGATGTGATGATCCGACCACAAGCATGGCGCGCAGCCTAGAGCACGCCCACCCCGTGCCGTACAGCGCCCCGGGCGAGCGGGTCGCGGTGGTGCTGTGCGGGGCGAACACGGACCTGTCCTGACGCGGCACTAGCTGCGGTGGCGGGCCGCGGGGGCCCGGTACGACGATCAGTGTCAGCGGGCGGGGCTACGGTCGCCGGATGGCTGAACCGACTGCTTCCCGAACCGCCGCCCCCGACATCGTGGTCACCGACTCCCCGGCGCCGGCCGACCTCGCGCTGATCTCGGACGAGCTGGACCGCTTCAACACCGAGGCCAGCGGCACCGCCGACCGCCGCCCGCTGGCCGTCCTGGTCAAGGACCCGGACACCGGCGCGGTGCTCGGCGGCCTGACCGGCCGGACCTCGCTCGGGCTGCTCTTCGTGGACCTGTTCCACCTGCCGCCCGCGCTGCGCGGCCACGGCCTCGGCAGCGAGATCCTGCGGCGGGCCGAGGAGGAGGGCCGGCGCCGCGGCTGCCGCAGCGCCGTGCTCTACACCATCACCTTCCAGGCCCCCGGCTTCTACCAGCGGCACGGCTGGCGGGTGTTCGGCGAGATCCCGTGCGACCCGCCGGGCACCAGCCGGGTGTTCATGACGAAGGACCTGGTCCCGGACCTCGGCTAGTGAGGGTCCGGCCCGATCGTCAGGGGGGCGGCCGGTGTTCGCGGTGGCGGTGGGGGTGCGTGGAGCAGGACCGCGCCCACGCAGGTGGCCACGCCCAGCAGGACGGCGGCCGCCCCCGCCAGCCGCCGCCAGGCGGGCGCCCTCACCGGGCCGCGGCCGGCACGGCGGCCGGGGCCGTCCGGGGGCCGCCGCCCGCCAGGGCGGTGGCGATCAGCACGTCCAGCAGCTCCTGGTACGCCAGCCCGGTCGCGGCCCAGATCCGCGGGTACTGGGAGGCGGCGGTGAAGCCGGGGAAGGTGTTCACCTCGTTCACCACCGGCTCCGTGTCGTCCCGCAGCAGGAAGTCGATCCGCAGCAGCCCCGAGCAGCCCAGCGTCCGGAAGACCTCCACCGCCATCTCCCGCAACCGCTCGGCGACCCGGGTGGGCAGCCGGGCGGGGATCTCGAAACGGGTCGTGCTGTCCTGGTACTTGGCCGCGTAGTCGAAGAACGGCTGCCCGCCGCGCACCCGGATCTCCAGCGCCGGGCCCACCTCCAGGCGGCCGTCCGGGTGTTCCAGCACCGCCAGGTCCACCTCGCGGCCCAGCACCGCCTCCTCCACCAGCACCTTGGTGTCGAAGGCGCGGGCGCCGGCCAGCGCCGCGTCCAGCTCCGCCCAGTCGTTCACCCTGGTGACACCGAGGCTGGAGCCGGCCCGGGCCGGCTTCACGAAGGCGGGCAGGCCCAGCCACTGCCGCTCCTGCTCCGGCAGTTCGGCCGCCGGCCCGTGCAGCAGCACCGAGGCCGCCACCGGCAGGCCGACCGAGGCCAGCAGCCGCTTGGTGACGTCCTTGTCCATCCCGGCCGCGCCGGCGAACACGCCGTTGCCCACGTACGGGACGTCCAGCGTCTCCAACAGGCCCTGCACCGTGCCGTCCTCGCCGTACGGACCGTGCAGCACCGGCAGCACGACGTCGGCGGCGGCGAGGACCGGCAGCGCCTGCGCCAGGCCGGCCCAGCAGGGCGCGCCGGTGTCGGGCAGCAGGCGCTGGAGGTCGTCCGGTCCGTACGGGCCGGCGGGCAGGTCCTCGGGGCCCGGGACCCACGAGCCGGTGCTGGTGATGCGCACCGGCCGGACCGCGTAGCGGTCGCGGTTCAGGTGGGTGATGATGCCCGCGGCCGAGGCGCAGGAGACGTCGTGCTCACCGCTACGGCCACCGAAGACCACCGCGACCCGGATCCGGTCCTGCTCAGCCATGCCGGTTCTCCTCGCTGCTGTCCAACTGGTGGGTGGTGCCGGGGGGAACGGCCGGCAGATGGCGCCGGGGCACCCGGGGGCCGATGCCGGTGAGCAGTTCGTGCGCGTTGGTGCCCGCCCAGCGGGCCCAGTCGCCGACCGTGGGCTCGCCGTGGTCCCCCGGTCCGAACACCACCACCGGCTCGCCGATGCCGACCTCGGCCGCCCCGGCGTCGAGCACGCACTGGTCCATCGCGATCCGTCCCGCGACCGGGCGGCGGGCCCCGGCGGCCCACATCGCGGCGCGGCCCGAGGCGGCGCGCGGCACGCCGTCCGCGAAGCCGAGCGGCACCAGCAGCAGGCTGCCGTCCTGCGGCGCGCGGTACTCGTGCCCGTAGGACACGCCCTCACCGGCCCGCACCGGGCGGGCCATGACGGCGCGGGCGCGCAACGTCATGGCCGGGCGCAGGCCGAAGGTGCGCCCCCGCACCGGCTCGACGCCGTACAGCCCGATCCCGGCCCGGACCAGGTCGTAGTGGGTGCTCGAATCGTTCAGCGCGGCGGCCGAGTTGGCCAGGTGCAGCAGCCGGGGGCGGAGTCCGGCCGTGCGGGCGAAGGCGACCGCCTCCTCGAAGTCCCGTACCTGGCGCGCCGTGCAGCTCGGCGCGGACCCCATCGAGCCGTCGGAGTCCACCAGGTGCGACCAGATCCCGCGGACCCGCACGGTGCCGCGCAGCTCGAAGGCCCGGGCGGCCCGCACCAGCGCCGCCCAGTCGCGCGGTGCGGCGCCGTTGCGGCGCAGCCCGGTGTCGACCTTGAGGTGCACCCGCGCGGTGAGCCCGGTGCGCGCGGCCCAGGCCGCGACGCCGGCCAGGTGCAGGTAGGAGGAGACCGAGAGGTCGATCCCGGCCCGCAGCGCCGGGGTGAAGTCCTCGTCGGGCAGCTGCATCCAGCTGAGCACCGGCGCGGTGAGACCGGCCGCGCGCAGTTCCAGCGCCTCCCGGGTCGAGGTGACGCCCAGCCAGCTCGCGCCGTTGGCCAGCGCGGTACGGGCCACCGGCACCGCGCCGTGCCCGAAGCCGTCCGCCTTGACCACCGCCATCACCGCGCCGCGCGAGCGCGCCGCCAGCAGCCGGGTGTTGTGCGCGATCGCGCCGAGGTCGACCACCGCCTCGGCGTAGGCGTCGCCGCTCCCGGTCGACCGCGTGGTGGTGCAGGTGTCCTGACCCCGTCGGGCCCTGCTGTGCCCGTCGTGGGGCACCGGGCCCCGTTCTCTCGTCGCGCTCCGCATGAGCACCGGCCTCCTGGTGTCGCCGTTTCCGCACGCCACTCCAGCCGAGACCCCGTTAAACCCCGGTGAGGTGATCACTCACACCCAGCTCACACCGGGTCTGCATACTGGGTGGGACGCCGCGTTGAACCGCACGCGGCGGGCCACCACGACGACGAACGGGCAGTATGCGCACACCGGTCCGCGGGCCCGAGCAGCAATCCGACCAGGGCGGCGCTTCCGACCGGGGCGATGCTTCCGACCGGGGCAGCGCTTCCGACCGGCCTGGTGGGGGCGGCGGCGGGCGCGGTGCATGGCGCGGCAGCCTGCGGACCCGGCTCTCGCTGGTCTTCGGCCTGATGTTCTTCGTCGCCGCCGCCGCGGTGCTGGCCGTCACCCTGATCCTGGTCGACAACTCGATGCGGTACAGCCTGGACCTGGCCTTCTCCCCCGGCTACGCCCTCGACCCGCACCCCTCCGCCGCCCTCCAGCAGTACCTCGCCCGGCAGCACGGCGGGGAGGCGGCCACCAAGGCCGTCATCCTGTCCTCGATGAAGCGCAACCTGCTGATCAAGGGCGGCCTCACGGTGCTCGCCGTGGGGGTCGTCGCCACCACGGCGGGCTGGCTGGTGGCCGGGCGGCTGACCCGCCCGCTCAGTGTGATCAGCTCGCACGCGGAGCGGATCGCCACCCGCACCCTGCACCGGCGGATCGGCCTCCAGGCACCGCCCGGCGAGGTGAAGTCCCTGGCCGACTCCTTCGACAGCATGCTCGACCGGCTCGACCAGGCCTTCGCCGGCCAGTCGCGCTTCATCTCCAACGCCGCGCACGAGTTGAAGACCCCGATCGCCGTCACCCGCACCCTGGTGGAGGTCGCGATGAACCGGCCCACCGCCCCGCCCGAGGTCAGGACGCTCGGCGAGAACCTGCTGGCCGTCAGCGAGCGCCACGAGCGGCTGATCGACGCGCTGCTCACCCTGGCCCGGGCCGACGACGCGCTGACCGAGCAACTGCCGCTCGACCTGGCCGATCTGGCCGAGGCGGTGGTGGCCGCCGCCGGTGCCGAGGCCGCCCGCCAGGACGTCACGCTGGAGTGCCACCTGGCGCCCGCCCGCGCCACCGGCGACCCGATCCTGATGGAGCAGGTGCTGCGCAACCTGGTCGACAACGCGATCCGCTACAACGTGCCGGGCGGGCGGGTCACGGTGCGCACCCGGGGCGGGCTGTACGGCGCCGAGGCGCTGGTCGGCAACACCGGACCGGTGATCTCCGAGCACGAGATCCCGGTGCTCTTCGCGCCGTTCCGCCGGCTCACCGACCGGGTGGGCTCGGCGCGCGGCAGCGGCCTGGGGCTGTCCATCGTGCGCGCGGTCGCCCAGGCGCACGGCGGGGAGGCGACCGCGCGACCGCTGCCGGGCGGCGGGATCGAGGTGCGGGTGGTGCTGCCGACGGACCGGAGCTGACGGTTCCTCGGGGCAGCCCGCCAGCGGACCTCGGGAGGGCGTCAGGGGATGCGGTACCCGGTGCCGGTCAGCGTCTCGATCAGGTCCGGGTCCCCCAGCTTGCGGCGCAGGCTGCGGATGGTGACCCGGACGATCGTGGTGAACGGGTCGATGTTCTCGTCCCAGGCGCGCTCCAGCAGTTGCTCGGCCGAGACCGGCGCCCCCTGCGCGCCGAGCAGCACCTCCAGCACCGCGAACTCCTTGCGGGAGAGCGCCAGCGGCCGCCCGTCCCGGCTGGCCGCGTGGTGGTGCGGGTCCAGCCGCAGCCCCGCGCGCTCCAGCACGGGCGGCGTGGCGGGGCGCGAGCGCCGGCCCAGCGCGCGGATCCGGGCGACCAGCTCGGCGAAGGCGAAGGGCTTGGCCAGGTAGTCGTCCGCGCCCAGGTTCAGGCCCGCGACGCGCTCGGCGACGGTGGTGGAGACGGTCAGCATCAGCACCCGCACCTCCAGCCCCTGCGCCACCACCCACCGGCACACCTCGTCGCCGTGCAACCGCGGCAGGTCGCGATCCAGCACCATCACGTCGTAGCTGTGGACGCCCAGCCGCTCCACCGCCGCCGCCCCGTCGTGCACCACGTCGACGGCGAACGCCTCCTGACGCAGACCCTCGGCGATGGCCATGGCCAGCATCTCCTCGTCCTCGACCACCAGCACGCGCACGTCCGCCGCCCCCCGCTCTCTCCGTCGTCACACCGGTCCCCGGTATCGCATCGGACGCGAATGGCTGGGCGCCGGTTGCGGGCGCGCGGGCCTCTGCCTGAACGGGCACGCCGGGCGGCCCGGCCCCTCCCCGCCTTGTCCGGGGGAGGTGGGGCGCCGAGACTGTGGGGATGCGGATCAACCAGCGGGACACGGAGTACGGCGATGGGCACCGCCTGTTGTACCAGGGCGAGTTGTACACCGGGGAGGTGGAGGTGACCGGACCCGATGGGCAGCTGCTCGCGGTGTACGGGTACCTGAGCGGGCACAAGAGCGGGCCGCAGCTGACCTGGTACCCGGACGGGACGAAGGAGTCCGAGCGCGTGGTCGACCAGGGTATGAACCTGGGCGACACACGGCAGTGGCATCCCAACGGGCAGTTGTCCGCCCTCGTCTCGCACGCGCCGAACGGGGTTCCGTACCGGCACCGGCGCTGGGACGAGAGCGGGAACCTCGTCGAGGACCAGCGGTTGGGCCGTCCCGAGGACGATCCGGAGCTACCGGCCGAGGAGGCGTTCGAGCTGGGGGCGAGCGAACGGGCCGCGGGGAACGTGGACGGTGCGCGCCGGGCGTTCCAGCGGGCCGTCGAGACCGGTGATTCGGAGGTCGGCCCCAAGGCGCTGGCGAACCTGGCCGTGCTGGAGGCCTCGGCCGGACGGGTCGCGCAGGCGCGCGCCGCGTTCGAGCAGGCGATCGCGACAGGGCATCCGGACCACGCGCCGCAGTCGATGTTCAACTTCGCGATCTTCCAGCAGCGCAACGGCGAGCCGGCGCACGCCCGTGAGCTGTACGAACGGGCCGTCGCCAGCGGGCATCCCGAGCACGCCCGCAAGGCGCTGTTCAACCTCGCGAACCTGGCGGTCGACCAGGGCCGGGTGAGCGAGGGCTGCGACCTGTTCCTGCGGGCCATGGCCCCGCCGTTCGTCGGGGACACGGCTTCGCGGGCGCACCGGCGACTGGCCCAAGTCGACTCCGGCCGCAGCGAGCAGGTCCGTGAGGTCTACCTGGCGGCCATCGCCGGGGCGGACAGTGCGACGGCGGCGCGGGCACGCAGCCTGCTGCGCGAGTTCGACCTGCTGTACGCCTCCCCACCGCGGGTGATCAGCCTCAACAGCCGCGAGTTCGACCTGGCCGAGATCGAGTCCGCCGAGTGGGCGACGGGGCGGCGGCCGGGGTACTCCAGCGGCTATCTCGACGTCTACACCCATGACGGCGGACACCACGTCCTCTTCGTCGACCTCCGCGATCCGTACGACAGCCGGGGGATCAACGCACTGCGGGAGCGACCGGAGGGCGGCGGTCTCTGAACGCGCGGGGCACGGGCGCCGGGAGCGGGAAAGCGCGAGGGCGCGCAGCCGGTGCGTGATCCGCACCGGCTGCGCGCCCCTTGTCGGTCCGCGGTCTCAGGCCATCAGGTGCTCATGGCCCGCGACCAGGAACGGCCCGTACTCGAACCGGCGCCCGAGTTCCACGTACCGCTCGTACTGCTTGCGGGTGAGCTGCGGGCCGTAGGTGAGCGCGCGCAGCAGGAACCGGAAGGCCAGGTCCGGGCAGGCGTGGACGGCAGCGTGCCCGAGCGCGGGCACCACACCGGGGACGGTCATCCAGGACGAGTCCTGCGCCAGCTCCAGGAGACCGGGAGTGACGATCATGATCTCGTCCAGGACGAGCCCCGTGAGGTGTTCGTACGGGCTTCGCCCGACCACCTGCGGGTGGCCGATGCCCTCCCGGTCCAGCCGCTCCCGGCAGAGCCGGATGATCCTCAGGAGCCAGTCGCGCGGGTCGATCCCCGCACTCCTCAGCTCCAGACGGCGCTCGGTGCCCACCGACCAGAGCGTCTCGAACACCCAGGTCGGCACGGCCGGATCGGCCAGCCGGAGCGCGTCCGACAGGACCGCCTCGACCAGGTACGGCGCCGCACCGTCGACGTAGCGCGCCAGCGCCTCGACCTCAGTGGGCCACTCGTCCCGCCAGCTGTGGTGGAACACCTGCCCCAGGTGGGGCAGCCCGAACTCGTCCCCGCCGTACCTCTCAGTCATCACGCCTCACCGACCGGCCAGGGGGTAGATGGAACTGACGGTCCAACTCTTCCCGTTGTGCTTGTCCAGGGCCTTCACCAGCCGGACCCGGACCTTGGTACCGGAGTCGATGGCGCCGCTGACACTGCCACCCGGAGGGTACACCTTGCCCAGCGTGGTCAGGCGTTGGCCGTTGCGCATGACGTCGACGTCGACGGTGAACTCCTTGAAGTCCGAGCCGCCCTGGCCGAGCCAGGTGGCGATGGTCGAGTTGCTCTTGCCGATCGCCGAACGCAGCGCGTCGTTGGCGATGCTCAGGTCACTGAACACCCCGTTGGCGTCGGTGGCGGTGGTCAGCGCGGCCGCCTCGGCGGGGGTGACCCCGGCAGTCTCGCCGTTCGGGCCCCATGGGCCTTGCGCCACGTGCTTCTTGATGGTGTGGGATCGGGGGTCCGCGGCGCGGTTCGGGGTGCCCCGCTCGTCGCCCCACAGGTCGAAGCAGTTGTGGACGAGGATGCCGGCGCCCACGGTCTGCGAGCCGCGCACGTAGAAGGTGTGCAGTCCGTCGACGGTGAGGTCGTAGACCGACTGCGTGGCCTCGGCCCGCTCGTGCAGTCCCGTCACCGGGTTGCGGACCCCGTCGCTGCCGAGCAGGACGTCGCCGACGTGCAGGTCCGATACCTCGCGCCAGCCAGCCCCGTCGACGTAGAAGCGGTGTCCGACCGTGCTGGTGATCCGGCCCACCCGCTCGGTGTCGATGTCGACCAGGCGGGTGGTGGCGTGCCCGTAGGTATCGACCACCGGCTCGGCGGCGGTGGCACCCGTGGCGGGGTCGGTCGCGAGCACCTTGTCACCGACCCGCAGGGTCTCGATGGCGCGGGAGGTCCCGTCGGCCATGACCACGCCCGTGCCGGCCGGGAAGCTGTTGACCGGGCACGACGTGCGCGCGCCATCCGCGAGGTCGGCCTCGTTCTGGAGCTCGTTGAACAGCGCGTGGTCGATCGTAGGGTCGTTGCGCAGGGCCGCGAGCGCCGCGTCCGTCCCGGCACCGTCCTTCAGGGTGGCACGGAACTTGGCGACGTTGTCGGCCAGGGCGCCGAAGGTGTTGACCACGGCCGCGTTGTAGCCGTTGAGCGTCGCCTGGAGGGCGAGCTTGGCGTCCTCGATGCCGACGCCCGTCTCCAGCGCGTAGCGGAAGGCGACCATGCCCTTGGCGGCTTCGGTCAGTTTGCCGGCGGGGATGAGGGATGCCGCCGCCCAGCCGCAGGAAGCGTTGAGGCCGGGGTTGTTGAAGCACTTGACGAAGTCGTCGGTCAGCAGGTGGAACAGCAGCCGGGCACTGTCCCCGCTCGCACACCCGCCCTCAGGGTCGCAGTAGACCTTGTAGTGCTTGGCGTAGTCGTCGTAGCTGAGCTCGATGGTGTCGTCGAACAGGGTCTTGCCGTCGAGCGTCTGGGTGCTGAGGACCAGGGAGTCCCAGGTGGTGTACTTGCCCTTGCAGGCGTCGAGGCTGAGTCCGGCCTCGGGGCAGGTGCGCATGACGTAGTCGACGGTGCCAGTGACCTTCACCTTGACCGGGACGGTGCAGAACGACTGGCCGGACGCGTTGTCGTGCCACGTCTTGGAATGGTGGACGTACTTGTCCCACAGGCCGAGCACGGAGGTGGGGTCCTCGGCGATGCACTTGGACATGTCGCTCTTGACGATTTCCTGCTTCACGTCGTCGTGCGGGACGACCTCGACGTAGTAAGCCCGGCCGCCGTCACCGCCGCTGCCGTCCACGCCCTCGTTGCCGGTGGTCGCGGTTGCGGTCTGGGCGGCGAGGGCCTCGGCCTGCTGCTTCTGCCAGACCGCGGCCTGGGCGTCGGCGGCGGCCTGGGCGGCCTGCTGCGCGCTCTGCTGGGCGGCAGCCGCGGAGCTCTGGGCCTGGTCGGCGGCGGTCTTGGCGCTGGCCGCGTACTGCTGGGCCTGGGCCGCGTAGCTGGTGGCCATGGCCGCCGAGGCGGTGGCGCGGCTCGCTGCGGCGTTGGCGGACGCCGCCGCGGTCTGGGCCTGCTGGGCATAGGTGGCGGCCTGGTCGGCGGACGCCTTGGCCTGCTGGGCGGACTGGGCGGCCTGGTCGGCGAAGCCCTGGGCCTGCTGGGCGGACTGGCCGGCCTGGTTGGCATAGCCGGCGGCGTCGTTGGCGGCGCCGCGCGCGGTGGCGGCGGACTGCGCGGCCTGCGCCGCGTACTCCCGCGCCAGAGCGACCGAGCCGTCGATGGTGGCCAGGTAGGACTGGATGGTGGCCACGTGGGCCGCGGTCACCGCGTCGCGCTGCTGGGCCTTGAGCAGGCCGGTCTGCAGGAACGGCTCCAGACCGGAGGCCGGCCCGGACATGACGGCCTGGGCCGCGGCCTTGACCTCCGGTCCGCCGGTGGCGATGGCCTGGCTGACCAGCACGCGGTTGTCGTCGTCGCGGGCCGTGTACTGACCGGTGGCCAGGAACGCGCGGACGTCGTCGATGGTGCCCGACAGCGCCTTGCCGGCCGCCGCCTTCACCCCGGGGCCGCCGGCGGCCATGATCTGCGACAGCAGCACCCGGTCGTCGTCGTCCTTGCCCGGGTACTGCCCGGTGGTCAGGAAGGCCCGCACCTGGTCCGGAGTCCCGACCGAGGCGGTCTCCGCCGCCAGGCGCTTCTCCAGCTTGCCGGGGGCCTGGGCGATCGCCATGACGCTGCTGCGGTCGTCGCGGTCCCGGGCGGTGGCGAGGTTGGTGCTCAGGAACGCCTGGACGGCACTGTCGTCGCCCTCCAGCGCGGTCTGGGCGGCGGCCTTGGTCCACGGACCACCGGAGTCCAGCAGCCGCAGCGCGGCCTGACGGCCCTTGAGGACCGCGGTCTTCTGGTCGACGCCGGGCGCGGTGGCGTCCTTGATCAGCTGGTCCGTGTCGGCGGCGAACTGGGTGACCTGGCCGGCCTGCCAGGCCGAGGTCTTCGCCTTCAGGTCCGCGTCACGGGATGCCTGGTCGGCGGCGGCCATCTCGTCGGCCTGCTGCTCGTTCAGGCGCTCCTGGTCGCTGGCGCGGGCGATGTCGGCGACCTTGTGGGCCTGGGTGGCCGAGGAGGCGGCCGAGTCGGCGGCCTGGCCGGCGGCGGTGGCGGCGGTCTGGGCGGTGTTGGCCCAGTTCGACGCGTCACCGGCGTGCTTGGCGGCCTCCTCGGCCGCGGTCGCCGCGGCGTCCGCGTGCGCGGCGGCGTCGTTGGCGGCGCGCTGGGCGTCGCCGGCCGCGGCGGCGGCCTGGTTGGCGATGGCGACGGTGGCGTTCGCCGCCCGGGTGGCCTCGGCGGCGGCGGTCCTGGCACGGGCGGCGGCCTGGCGGGCCCGGTAGGCGGCCGAGTCGGCGACACCCGTGTAGGTGGCGGCGTCGGCGGCTGCCTGGGCGGCGGCTGCGGCGTTCGCACCCGCGGAGGCGGCGGACTGGGCGGCGGCACCGGCCTGGGTCGCGGCGACATCCGCCCACTGGCTGGCTTCCGCCGCGGTGCGGGCGTTGACGGCGGCGTCGCGGGCAGTGGCCGCAGCCTTGTTGGCGGCGTCGGCCTTGCTCGCGTCGCTGCCGGCCGCGGCAGCGGCGCTGAGCGCCGCCGCGGCGGCGTTGCCGGCCTTGGTGGCGGCTGCCGCGGCGTTGGCCGCGGCGTTCGCGGCCTGCCGGGCCGCCTCGTTCGCGGCCTTCGCCGCCGCCGACGCGGTCTGGGCCGCGTCGGCGGCACGGCCGGCGGCGTCCGCCGCCCGGCCGGCCGCGTTCGAGGCGTCCCCGGCCGAGTTCTGCGCGGCCTTGGTCTCGGCCGAGGCGCGCTCGGCGGCCTGCTTGGCCAGCAGGGTGGCGTCCACGGCCTGGCCGGCCGCGTCCTTGGCGGTCTGGGCCTGCTGCCCGGCCTGGTCGGAGGCGGTCTTGGTGAGGTCGGCCAACTGGCCGACCGTCAGGGTCTCCTGGTCATGGGCGGCGGCGGTCTGATAGCCGTACTGGAGGAACTGCTGGACGTCGTCCATCGTCCCGTTCAGCGCGGTGTTGGCGGCCTTCTTGACCTCCGGGCCGCCCGAGGCCATCAGCTGGGTCAGGTGGACCCGGTCGTCGTCGTCCCGCGCCTTGAACTGGCCCTCGTTGAGGAACTGGTTGACGTCGTCCAGGGTGCCGTCCATGGCCTTGGCGGCGGCGGCCTTCACCCCGGGGCCGCCGGTGGACATCAGCTGCGACACCCGCACCCGCTGATCGTCCTCGTACGCCTTCTTGCCGTCCTTGGTGATGAACTTCTGCAGGTCGGCGGCGGACCCGGCCAGCGCGGCCGTCCCGGCTGCCCGGACGCCGGGGCCCGAGGTCGCGATGATCTGCTCGATCTGCGCCCGCAGGTCCTGGTCGGCAGCCGTCGCCTGACCCTTGGTCAGGAAGGCCGTCAGGTCGTCGCCCGTGCCCGTCAACGCGGTCTCCGCCGCACGTCGCACGGCCGGGCCGCCGGACTGCCAGGCGGCCACCACCTTGACCCGGTCCGGGTTCGGGGCGGCGGCCGGCGTGGTGTCGGCCGCCGCCGGTATCGCCAGCAACCCGGTCAACAGGCTGCCGGCCACGAGCCCGACCGCGAGGCGCGGCACCCTGGCTCGTGATGTCAGGGACATCCTCATCGAGATCTTCTGTTCCATCCTGATCCGGGGCACCCAGCCCTCTGGGTACCGCTTGGAGGCCGGAATCCCACCGGCGGCCGTGGAGGGCGCCGGCGTGCGCGGTGTGACGCGAAGCGCCGTACGCGTGCACGGGGCCTCCTACGTCCCCGAGGACCGGCCCGGCGGGTCCGGCCGGGCGCGGGGGCCGGGCAGGATCCGTCGGACAGGTCCTGGAGGGTGCTGGTGCTGCCGCCGGTCAGGTGGATGGATGGGAGCGGTTCCAGGCCGTGGCACGGGAGTCGGACCGCTCCCTGCGTGCCGTCGGACTCCGTACGGTCAGTCGCCCTTGGCGATCTGGCCGAGGAAGGTCCAGCCGTTCGGACCGCTCTGGTCACCGCCGTTGTAGGCGTAGCCGAAGACCTGGCCGCCCGCGCCGGTCTGGAGGTAGTCGGCGTGGGTGTCACCGGTGAAGTCGACGAGTTGGACGCCGGCTTGGTCGGTGGTGGTCCCGCTGGCGGTCCGGCCGGCAGGCTGCCAGCCGCCGTGTCCGTCGCCGCCCCGGTTGAGCCAGGTGGAGACGGAGCCGTCCGGGTTGATGACGTTGTAGTCGGCCTTGCCGTCACCGTCGAGGTCGGCCAGCCGCAGGCGGCTGCGGTCGGTGGTCACACCGGTGGCCACCTGGCCGAGGGCCTGCCAGCCGTTCGGGCCGGACACGTCGCCCCCTCGGTTGAGCCAGACCTTGACCGAACCGTCGTCGTTGATCACCCAGTAGTCCGCCCTGCCGTCACCGTCGAAGTCGGCGAAGCGCACCTGATCCTGATTGGTGGTCAGGCCGGTGGCGACCTTGCCCAGCGGCAGCCAGCCGTTCGGGCCGGCGGTGTCGCCCCCGCGGTTGAGCCAGACGTCGACCGAACCGTCGGGGTTGATCACCCAGTAATCCGCCTTCCCATCACCGTCGAAGTCCGCGAAGCGCACCCGGCTGCGATCGGTGGTGATGCCGGTGGCGACCTTGCCCAGCGGCAGCCAGCCGTTCGGGCCGGCGGTGTCGCCGCCCCGGTTGAGCCGGACGTCGACCGAACCGTCGTCGTTGATCACCCAGTAGTCGGGCTTGCCGTCGCCGTCGAAGTCGGCCCAGCGGACCCGGCCGCTGTCCCCGGCCTCGGTGCCGGCACGGTGGACGGCGGGGCGCGGGGCCCAGCCGTCGGCGACCGTCCGGTCGAGGGCGTCGTGGAAGACCTGGGCCATCTTGCCGTAGCCCTCGTCGTCGGGGTGCAGTTGGTCGGGCAGCTCGGCGGGGGTGACGTCGGCCGGGGCCACGTAGCGCACGTGCCGGCCGGCGCTCTGCCGGTCGGCCAGCAGGGCGCCGACCGCGCGGTCGTAGTCGGCGGTCTGCTGCTCCAGGCCGGGGGTGGCGGTGAGCAGGCCCTGGACGATGACGGCGGCGTTCGGCTTGTCGCTCTGGATGCGGTCGACCAGCTCGGACAGGTGGGTGGCGGCCTGTGCCGGATCGGCCTTGTCCCACTTGAGGTCGTTGATGCCCAGGTGGAGCAGGACGACGTCGGGGTCGGCGGCGGACAGCCACTGGTCGATGCCGTCCCGTATCTGGCCGATCCGGTAGCCGCTGTGGCCCTCGTTGTCCGGGTCCGCCATGGAGCCGGCGTCGTTCGAGCCGACCATGTCGATGGCGTAGGGGGACTGGCGTGCGGTCAGGTCCCAGAGCGGTCCACGGTAGCCGACACCGGTGTTGCTGCCGACGCCGTAGGTGATCGAGTCGCCGAGCGGCATGACCTTGACCAGGGGCGGTGTGGGCTTGACGGCGGCGTGGGCGGCGGTCGGTGCCAGGCCGAGGCCCAGCCCGGTCACGGTGAGGAGGGCCGTCAGCATCCGGGGAGCGGTCTGTTTCATGGCAGCGGTGTGACCTTCGAACAGGGCCGGTGGCGGCCGGCCGTGGAATGGGGCAGGGCCCGGGAGCCGCCGCCCGCCGTGCGGCGGAGCGGCGGCTCCGGGGTAGGGGCGGCCCGGCTGGCGGCCAGGCGCGGCCGCCCGTCAGCCGGGGTGCGGTCAGGCGCCGCTGGCGACCCGGCCGAGGTCCGCCCAGCCGTTCGGGCCGCTCGGGTCGCCGCCCTTGTTGGCGTAGCCGTGGATGCTGCCGTCACCGGGGTTCCAGAGGTAGTCGGCCTTGCCGTCACCGTCGAAGTCGGTGAAGTAGACCAGGCTCTGGTTGGTGGTCAGGCCGGTGGCGACGCGGCCGAGGAGCTGCCAGCCGGCGACGCCGGGCTTGTCGCCGCCGTGGTTGAGCCAGACGTTGACCGAACCGTCCTGGTTGACCACCCAGTAGTCGGCCTTGCCGTCACCGTCGAAGTCGGCGAGCCGGACCCGGCTGCGGTCGGTGGTGGCGCCGGTGGTGACCTTGCCGATGCTCTGCCAGCCGGCGACGCCGGAGATGTCGCCGCCGTGGTTCAGCCAGACGCTGACCGAACCGTCGTCGTTGATCACGCAGTAGTCGGCCTTGCCGTCACCGTCGAAGTCGGCGAGCCGGACCGCGTCCGGGTTGGTGGTGGTACCGACGGCGACCTTCCCGATCAACTGCCAGCCGTTGGCGCCGGGCTTGTCGCCACCGCGGTTGAGCCAGACGTTGACCGAACCGTCCGGGTTGACCACCCAGTAGTCGGCCTTGCCATCACCGTCGAAGTCGGCGATCCGCACCCGGCTGCGGTCGTTGGTCACGCCGTTGGCGACCTTGCCGATCGGCAACCAGCCGTTGGGGCCGGTGCCGTCGCCACCGCGGTTGAGCCAGACGTTGACCGAACCGTCGTCGTTGATCACCCAGTAGTCGGGCTTGCCGTCACCGTCGAAGTCGGCGAAGCGCACCCGGCCGTTGCCGCCGACCTCGTTCGGCGTCGCCGAGCGGTGGTCGCGGGTGTCCGCGATCCACTTGGCGAGGTCGTCGACCCGGGCCTCGGTGGCACCCTGGCGGGTCTCGGTCTCACCGAGGCAACCGCCCTGCCAGGCACGGCTGGTGACGGCGGCGAGCTCGAAGCCGCCGTTCTTGGCGCGCAGGGCGGGACCGCCGGCGTCGCCCTTGCAGACGGTGGCGTCGGCGGGGGTCTTCGGGGTGACGTCGAGGCCGGCGGCGGTGACCGTGCCGGTGGTGAACGTCGCGTTGTGGGGCTGGGCGGACAGCCAGCCGGTCCTGGTGCGGCCGAAGCCGAGCACCTGGAGGTCCTCGCCCGCGGTGGGAGCGGTGGTGGCGACGGCGATCGGGGTGATGTCGCTGACCGTCTGGACCACCCGGACCATGGCGACGTCGCGGTCGGTGCGCGGCACGATCGTGGAGACGTCCAGGCGGCGGCCGGCGATGGTGACGATGGTCGGGGTCTGCGGCATGCCCGACTGGACGGTGCTGAGGTCGTCGGGCTTGTCGGTGAAGCAGCTGGCCGCCGTCAGCACCCACTGCGGGGAGACCAGCGTGGCGGTGCAGGAGCGCGAGCCCGGCTGACCGGGCTGACCGACGGTGACGGTGCCGACCGCCGGGGTCGGGTTCGTCGCGGACGAGGCCCCCGGTCCGTCGGTGGCGTTCAGCTCCAGCAGGGTCGTGGTGCCCTGGGAACTGCCCTCCCCGACCGGGGTCCAGGCGTCCTTGGCGAGGTCGAGGCTGGTGACGTTGCCCGCGGTGTTCAGCGTGGCCTTGACCGTGTGGTCGTCGCCCTTGATGTTGTAGACCTGCGGGATCTCCAGCGCCAGGTACCCGGTCCGGTCGGTGACCTGGAAGCAGACCTCGCTGGGGTTCGCGACGCGGCTGTAGAGCTGGATCAGGTCGGTGCCCGACGCGCAGTCGGCCAGCACGATGCGCCCGTCGCCCGATTTGAGGGTGATGCCGCGGTCGGCGAGGATCTTCGCCGCCCCCGGGTAGGAGAAGTCCTCAACCCCGGACGGGGCGACGGGCTCCGCCGCCGTCGCGGAGGACGAGGAGAAGGTGGCCGCCAGGACGGGCGCCGCCAAAGCAGCCGCCAGCGGCCATATCAGTCTCCGATTTACACGCACGATGACTCCCCGGTGTTTTGACGCGCACGGGGCCGCCAACGCCCCCGAGCTGGCATAGTTCAAGCCTTGCGGACGGTAGTGGGAACAATTTGCTTACGTCAAACGTGGTTAAAGTCGCTGCTCATGACAGGAACTGACGGGAGCTCGCAGATAGCAGCCGGCATTCTCCCCGTCAACCCCCCAATGGTTGGGGCATGAACCTGGTAAATCAGGCAATCGGGACGCATGCGGACCGCCACCTGCGGGCAGGCTGGTGATGGGCATCACATGGCCAAATCACACCCTGGGCTTTACTCCGGGTTGTGCGGGTCCGGGCAAGTCGATGACCAACCACGGCCGGCCGGCCCACCGGCTGCGACCCCGGTCGGTGCCGGGCCACAGCGCGTTGCGGGAGCTGCTGGGCACGGGCGAGCTGCGAGACCACTCCCCGGCCCACTCAGCGGCAGCGCGAAGCGCCGGCAGACGTGCACCCGGGTGTACTCGCCGCGCAACCGCTCCTCGTCGGCGAGCCTCGCGTGCAGGAACGCCGCGATCGGGCGCAGGCCGTCGCCGGCCTGCTCGACCGCCCGGACCGGCTCCTCGGGCGCCGTGTAGTGGTTCGCGTAGACGTGCAGGTAGTGGCTGCTCTCGGTGAAGCCCATGTCGCGGTACCAGGCGAGGGTGCCGGGGTGGTCGCGCGTCCAGGCGTCGAGCGTGGTCGCCCCGAGCTGCCGGGCGCGCGAGCAGGCTTCGCGCAGCAGGCGGCGGCCCAGGCCGCGGCGCTGGTGGTCGGGGTGCACGGCGACGGTGTCGACGGTGGCGAGCTCGCCCTCGATGCCGACGTCCATGATCGCGACGACCGCACCGCTCGCGTCGACGGCGACCAGGTCCGGCCCGGGGGTCGCGGAGACGGGCTTGGTCCGCAGGACGTCGTCGAAGTACGGCGTGTCGAGGAAGGAGAGGACCCGGCAGCGCAGCCAGGTGGTCTCGTCAGCGGGCGTGTACGCGCGGATGGTGTAGCTCATGGTGGTGATCCTCTGCAGGCGTGGCGGTGGTCGGGCGGCGGCTGAAGAGGTCGGTCATCACACAAGGGATCCTCGCCGAACGCCCGACACCAGGCAACCGCTTTACCAGCCACCGCCCTTGCCCTGGGGGTGGACGGGGCCGGAGCAGTCCTGATAGAACATCACCCGATGCTTCGAGCCTCCTCGCCGCGGACTCCGGTCCCCGACAGGAGGCTTTTTTCATGCCTTCACCCATGTCACCCCACACCACCGCTGCCGCCGCCGGGACTTGGCGGCTCGGCGGCGACCTGCCCGTTCACCGGATCGGCTTCGGCGCGATGCGCCTGACCGGCAGCGCGCCCTTCGACCAGGGCGTGCCGAGCGACCGCGAGCGGTCGCTCGGCGTGCTGCGACGCGCGGTCGAACTCGGCGTGAACCACATCGACACCGCCGCGTTCTACTTCTCCTCGACGCGCTCCGCCAACGAGTTGATCAACCGGGCGCTCGCGCCCTACCCCGACGACCTGGTGATCACCACCAAGGTCTGGCCGGGCCGCGACCCCTCCGGCGCCTGGTGGTGGGCCGCACCCGGCCAACTGCGCGGCCAGGTCGAGGAGAACCTGCGCCAGCTCGGCCGCGACCACCTGGACGTGGTCAACCTGCGGGTGCCGCCCAGCCGTCGGGGCAGCTCGATCGCCGAGCACGTCGGGGCACTGGCCGAGCTGCGGCAGGCCGGGCTGATCCGGCATCTGGGCCTGTCCAACGTGACGGGCGAGCAGTTGGCCGAGGGGCGGGCCGTCGCGCCCGTGGTCTGCGTGCAGAACGCCTACGGCATCGGGGCGCCGCGGGAGGAGCAGGAGCTGGTGCGGCAGTGCGGTGAACTGGGCATCGCCTTCGTGCCGTTCTTCGCGATCGCGGGCAGCGGGCGCGGGTACCAGGAGAACGGTGCCGAGGTGCTCGCCGTGGCCCGCGCGCACGGCGCCTCGCCCGCGCAGGTGCGGCTCGCCTGGACCCTGCAGCAGGGGCCGCACGTGCTGGCGATCCCGGGGACGGGTGATCCGGTGCACCTGGCGGAGAACGTGGCAGCGGGCGCGCTGCGGCTCACGGCGGCGGAGTGCGCCCTGCTTTCGCGCACTGCGGACTGAGGGCTGAGGGGGTCGATCAGCGTGCGTCGATGCGCGGGAGTTCGTCGAGGTGCTCCCGCGCCCACGCGCAGGCGACGTCCATCGGGCCGAGCAGCGAACGCCCCAACCCGGTGAGGGGGTACTCGACCCGCGGCGGGTTCTCGTCGTAGGCGGTCCGGGTGATCCAGCCGTCGCGCACCGTCCTCGACGCAGCGCAGGATCAGGGGCACGTGGCCGAGTTCGAGCTGCTGCAGGCCACGGCCGGGGAGCTGGACCGGCTGATGGTGGTCCAGCCGATGGACCTGGCCCCGGAGGCCGAGTCCACCGGGAGGTACCGGAGCGCGGTCGGCGCGGTGGTGGGCCAGGGCCGGATCTCGCACGCGGACCTGGCGGTGGCGGTGCTGGACGAGATCGAGGCGCCGCCGCACCGCGGGGTGCAGTGGGCGGTCTCGCACTGACGTCCCGCGGGGCGGGCGGGGGTGGATACTGGCTGCTCGATGCAGGTGCGGAACAGGTACGAACGGGGAGAACGACCGATGACCAGTGACAACCGCGTGGGACCGCCCCACTTCGGCACCGAGCGCGAGATGCTGCGGGCCTTCCTGGAACTCCACCGCGCGACCCTCGCGATGAAGTGCGAGGGGCTCTCCGACGAGGAGCTGCGCCGGCGCTCGATGCCGCCGTCCACCCTCACGCTGCTCGGCCTGGTGCGGCACATGGCGGAGGTGGAACGCACTTGGTTCCGCCGGGTCTTCGAGGACCGGGACCTGCCGCTGGTGTGGTCCGACACGATGGACTTCCAGGCGGCGTACGACGCGAGCGGGTCGACCAGGGAAGAGGCGTTCGCCGCCTGGCAGGCCGAGGTGGAGCACTCGCGCCGGATCGAGCAGGCGGCGCAGTCCCTGGACCTGGCCGGCTACCAGCCGCGCTGGGAGGAGGAGGTATCCCTGCGGATGGTGATGGTGCACGTGCTGCTGGAGTACGGCCGCCACAACGGCCACGCGGACTTCCTGCGCGAGGGCATCGACGGCACCGTGGGGGCGTGAGCGCGCGCGGGCGGCGTCAGGGCCGGTCGAACCGACCGTCCGGGGGCGCCGACTGCGGCTGGCGCCTCCCCGATCCGGGGAGCGAACCGCGCGTGACGGCCACCGACCCGCCCGCGCCACCCCCCGGCGGGTCGGTCACGGGACGCTCGCGGCGCAGCGAGTCACCGGCCTGCGAGGGCAGCCGAAGTGCCGAGAGGGTCGCGCCGAGCGCCACACAGGCGAGCAGCCCGAAGGCCACCGTGTAGGCGGCGGTGCGGCTGG
The DNA here is from genome assembly GCF_036226465.1 of Kitasatospora sp. NBC_01250. Lineage (NCBI taxonomy): Bacteria > Bacillati > Actinomycetota > Actinomycetes > Kitasatosporales > Streptomycetaceae > Kitasatospora > Kitasatospora sp. NBC_01250. Next base: position 2,395,416 of record NZ_CP108476.1, read on the forward strand.
GCGCGCCGGGTAGCAGCCCACCGAAGCGCTCTCCCAGCCGCAGCGCGACCGTGGCCGCCGCGACGGCGAGGCCGCTCGCGAGTTGCTGGGTGGTGGCACCGAGGGTGGTGGCGTCGCGCATCTGGTCCGGCGCGATGTCGCTGAGCGAGACCGTGCCGTACCCGCTGAGGGCGACCGAGCGGGCGACACCGCTGAGCAGGCTCAGCACGGCGATGACCGGCAGCGGGGTACCGGCGGTGGTCAGTCCGAGGCCCGCCATCGTGACGGCGACGCCGAGGGTGGCCGCGATCAACAGGGGCTTGAAGCCGAAGCGGTGGATCAGCGGGGTGGTCGCGGGCTTGATGGCGATGTTCCCGGCGAAGACGCAGAGCACCACGGAGCCCGACTTGACCGGGCTCCAGCCGAACTGGGTCTGGAACAGCAGCGGCAGCAGGAAGGGGGCGGCACCGACCACGAGCCAGAACAGGAAGCCGCCGGTCTCCGTGGCCCGATAGGTCGGCGTGCGCAGGGGCCGCAGCGAGACCAGCGGGTGCGGGGTGCGCAGCAGGTGCAGCACGGCCGCGACGAGCAGCGCGAGGGAGACGGCGCCGGCTGCGGCGGCCACCGTCCAGGAGGCGGTGGTCTCGGCGACGAGGTGCGCGGTGTAGGTGAGCCCGCCCAGGCCGGTGCAGGTGAGCAGGACGCCGGCCCGGTCCAGCGGCGGCGGCGCGGTGGTGCCGGTGTTCTCGATCAGCCGCCAGGCGACGCCGAACGCCGCGATCCCGAGCGGGATGTTCATCAGGAACAGCCAGTGCCACGAGATGTACGTGGTGATCAGGCCGCCCGCCAGCGGGGCGATGACGGGGGCGAGCAGACCGGGCCAGACGATGTAGGAGGTGATCCTGATCAGGTCCCGTTTCTCGGTCCTGGCCACCACGATGAGCCGCCCGACCGGGACCATCATCGCGCCGCCGACGCCCTGCAGGACCCGCAGCGCGAGGAGTTCGCCGAGGTTGCCGCCGGCCGCGCAGCCGAGCGAGGCGAGGGTGAAGATGGTGATCGCGGACAGGAACACCCTGCGGTTGCCGAAGCGTCGGGTGAGCCACCCGCTGAGCGGTATCAGGACGGCGAGGGTCAACAGGTAGACGGTGACGAGCAGGCCCACCGAGGTCGGGGGCGCGCCGAGCGACCTGCCGATCTCCGGGGCCGCGGTGGTGACGATCGTGCCGTCGAGGTTCTCCATGAAGAAGCACCCGGCGACAAGGAGAGCGGTGTTGCGCTGCCGTGCGTCGATCACGTCTGGCCCCCTTGGTTCCGTGCGGTTGGCTGCGGGCGGGCGTCAGGGCCCGCTCGCAGCCAACCGCTCAGACCTCCAAGATCATCCCGAGTCGCCCGCCACCCTCACGAGCCGGTCGACAGCTTCTGGTACCGGTCCCACAACTGCGGCCGGTCGTGGCCGAAGAGCATGTCCAGCAGGAGCTCCAGAAACGCCAGGTCGGCCGCCACACCACCGCGGCGCTCCCGGTGGGTGCCCTCCACCCAGGCGGCGGTGGGGCGTGGGCCGTGCGGGGTGTGGGTGATGGCCAGGTCGTACAGCGGTCGGTCCATGGAGTTGCGGAAGATCAGCAGATGGTCGCCCGCGGCCGCCAGGTAGGCCTCCCAGCGCTCCTCCATCTCACGGGAGATGACGCCGTGTCGGATGCGCTGCCACTGCCCGGGGGTCCAGGCCGGCTGCGGCAGCGGGAGCGGTTCGGGCTGCTGCATCTTCCCGTGGCGCCGGAAGTCGGCCGGCCCGACGTCCGCGCCCAGCCGCTCCTCCCCCACCCACTGCGGCAGCCGCTCCGTCGCCGCGCGCCACTCCGGCGGGATGCCCTCGGTGCCGACGCAGGCCGCGACGATGCCGCCGACGATCGCGCAGGTGGTGTCGATGTCGCCGCCCTGGCCGGCGGTGGTCCACAGCGCCTGCGGGTAGTCGCGCAGGTGCGTGGCCGCGCACCACAGGGCGAAGGGGACGGTGTCGATCGCGCTGACGTAGCGGCCGTTGCCGAGCACCTGGGCGACGTGGGCGGCGTCCTGGCCCAGCAGGCGGCGGGCCTCGGCGATGCCGTCGCGGACCCGGCTGGGCGGGGTCGACTCCAGGACGGCGGCCAGCAGGTCCGCGTCGGTGAGCCACTGGACGCGGGCGCGGGTCGCCCAGGCGGCGGCCAGCGCCACCGCGACCGCACCGGCCACCGCCTCGGGGTGGGTGTGCGTCACCTCGGCCGAGCGGACGGCCTGCCAGGCGGCCTCGGCCGGGTCGACGGCGTACCAGGCGCCGAGCGGGGCCACCCGCATGGCGGCGCCGTTGCCCCAGGAGCCCTGGCCGTCGAAGAGTTCGGCGGCCAGCTTGCGGAAGTTGCCGCCCTTGCGGACCAGGCGCAGCAGGCGGTTGGTGGCGGCGCCGTAGCCGCGGTCGAAGTCGTGGCGCTCGGCGAAGGAGTGCGCCAGTTCGTAGGAGTTCACGGTGCCGCGGTCGCGCAGCGCGGCGAGGACGGAGCAGGCCATCTCGGTGTCGTCGGTCCAGGGCCAGGGGCCGGGCGGCAGGCGCCGCTCGTGCAGCGCGGGGAGGTTGGCCGGGACGAAGAACTGGGCGCCGAAGGCGTCGCCGGTGGCGAGGCCGCGCAGGCAGTCGCGGGCGGCGGCGCGGTGGTCGAAGGGGAGAGCAGTACCGGTCGGGTTGATCGGACCGGTCGAGCCGGTCGGGTTCGCAGGGTTGGCGGTCATTGCGAACCATCCTGCCAGCCCGCGCGGACACGCGGCCAGGCGAATTCCGGAGCCCGCACGCCAGCGCGCCCCGCCGGGGAGGGCGGGGCGCAGTGGCGAGCGGGGGATGTTCCTCGGACCGGCGAGGGGGATGCTCGACCGGGCCGGGCAACCGTCAGCCGGTGAAGGCCGCCAGGCCGTTCGGGGTGCCGAGGCCGGTCGGGCCGTCGTAGCCCGCGCCCGCCTTGCAGAGGTAGGACGGCGAGCAGCTCGCGGTCGAGCCGGTGGTCACGTCGTTCAGCGCGCTCGGGTGGGCGTAGGCGTCGGCCGCCGGGACGGCCGCCTTCGGGGTGCCCGCGTCGGCGTAGACGCCGGCGATCAGCGGGGCCGCGACGCTGGTGCCACCGTAGACGTTCCAGCCCGAGCCGCCGTAGGTCTGGTAGACCGCGACACCGGTGGCCGGGTCGGCGACCGCCGAGACGTCGGCGACGGTGCGCTTGCTGCAGCCGGTGTCCTTCTGCCAGGTGGGCTTGGCGTCGTAGGCCGAGCAACCGGAGCCGGTGCCCTCGGTGCTGCTGGTGTTCCAGACGCTCTCGGTCCAGCCACGGGCGTTGGACGCCTTGGACAGCGCGGTGCCGCCGACCGAGGTCACGTACTTCGAGGCCGCCGGGTACTCGACGCCGTAGCCGGAGTCACCCGCGGAGACGGTGATCGCCACGCCCGGGTGGTTGAAGTACTGGCTGTCGTAAGTCGTGTCCGAGGAGGACTCGCTGCCGCCGTAGCTGTTGGAGACGAACTTGGCGCCCAGCTTGACGGCCTCGTTGACCGCCGTGCCGAGGTTGGCGGTGGTCGCGGTCTTCGCCTCGACCAGGATGATGTGCGCGTTGGGGGCGATCGCCGAGACCATGTCCAGGTCGAGCGAGATCTCCCCGGCCCAGCCCGAGTCGTTGGTCGGCAGGCTGGTGGTGCTGCCGGTCTGGCTGACCTTCTTGAAGCAGCCGTTGGCCGTGGTGCAGGCCGGCAGGCCGAACTGCGAGCGGTAGACGGCCAGGTCGGACTCGGCGTTCGGGTCGTTGTAGGCGTCCACGATGGCCACCGTCTGGCCCGCGCCGCCGTTGGCGGGCAGGTTGTAGGCGCTGCGCAGGTCGCTCGGGCCGTAGCCGGAGGGCGCCGCGTTCGGGGTGACGCCCAGCGGCGCGATGTGCTGGGCGACGCTGGTCACCCGGAGCGCGTTGCACGCCATGTTGTCGCCTGCCGCGAGGGTCGCGCAGGACTGCACCCAGGAGACACCGTTCTTGGTGTGGACGGTGGCCGCGGTGGCGGCGCCGGCCGGACCGGCGGTGGCGAACGCGGAGAGCGCGAGCGCGGCGGTCCCGGTGAGGGCGAGCGCGATGCGGCGGGCGCGAGCGGCGGTGGGGGTGCCGGTCGCCGTGAGGGTGCTGAGCACGAACTGCCTCCAATGGCTGGTGGATCGGGGGCATTGCAAAATGTGGGGGTGAGCGGCCCGAATCAACGTTCGGCCGGGCAACTGGCGTTGAGATTAGCCAGGCATGGTCAGGTCAAACAAGAGTCCGCGCAGGATTCAACCTTGGATTTACCTGGGAGCAGCACGAGTGACCGATCGTTACCTGCGGGCGCCATCGACGGAAACAACTACCCGATGAGCATCGCAGGTTGGCTGACCTGAGGCGTTAACCGACCGGGCCCGCATACACTGAATTACCGTCAGGATTGTTGATGTAGCGCAATGCTGATGTCACGTCACACGCAGATACTCTCCCGCTTGCGCAACCGGGGCTCTTTTTCGGCGCCCCGGACCATCGGACACGAACTCGGCAATTCCGCCGCACTGCGCAGCAGCGCACAGACACCAACAGAGTCGAACAGGCCGTGGTGGTGGCTTAGAGTCGGAGGCATGGGCGTAGACGAAGGCACCGCGCGGGTCGACAGCTGGATCTGGTCGGTGCGCCTGGCCAAGACCCGTGCGGTCGCGGCTGCGGCATGCCGGGCCGGGCAGGTGCGGGTGAACGGCGAGCGGGTCAAGCCGGCGCACCCGGTGCGGGTCGGTGACGAGGTGCGGGTGCGACAGGGCGACTGGGGCCGGGTGGTCGTGGTCTCCCGGGTGATCAACAAGCGGGTGGGCGCCTCGGTCGCCGTCGACTGCTTCGTCGACAACAGCCCGCCCGCCCCCGCCTCGCAGGGCCCCGCCCCGGTGGCCGTGCGCGACCACGGCGCCGGGCGGCCGACCAAGCGCGACCGCCGGGCGCTGGAGCAGCTCTTCGGGCGGGGCGGGCAGGGCTCCTGAGGGAACCCCCCGGCACGACGGGGGGATAACCCCACCCCCAGGACGCGGGTGATCACCATGGTTCGTGCGGCCGCGAGTTCCTAGCGTTGGCAGGGTCAGAAAGACCCGCGCTGGAAGGAACTCCCATGGCACCGCGCGAAGGCCGCCGCCCTCGTCACGACTCCGCCGCCGCCTCACCGCAGCGCCCCGCCGATTCGCCGTTCGCGGTGGAGATGCGCGGGGTGCGGCGGGTCTACGGCCGCGGGGACCAGGCGGTGCAGGCACTGCGCGGCGTCGACCTGGCGCTGCCGCACGGCACCTTCACCGCCGTCATGGGCCCCTCCGGCTCGGGCAAGAGCACCTTCCTGCAGTGCGCGGCCGGCCTGGACCGGGCGGACGAGGGGCAGGTGCTGCTGGGCGGCACCGAGCTGACCGGGCTGAGCGAGAACCGGCTGACCACGCTGCGCCGCAGCCGGATCGGCTTCGTCTTCCAGTCCTTCAACCTGCTCCCCTCGCTCACCGTGCAGCAGAACGTGCTGCTGCCGCAGCGGCTCGCCGGGAAGCGGCAGGACAGGCGGCGGGCGCAGGAGCTGCTGGCCCGGGTGGGCCTGGGCGAGCACGGCAGGCGGCGCCCCGGGGAGCTGTCCGGCGGGCAGCAGCAGCGGGTGGCGATCGCCCGGGCGCTGATCACCGACCCCGAGGTGGTCTTCGCCGACGAGCCGACCGGCGCACTGGACAGCCGCACCGCGCTGGAGGTGCTCGGCCTGCTGCGCCAGGCGGTGGACCAGTTCGGCGCGACCGTGGTCATGGTCACCCATGACGCGGTGGCCGCCTCCCAGGCCGACCAGGTGCTCTTCCTGGCGAACGGGCAGCTGGTGGACTGCCTCGCCCAGCCCGACCCAGGCACGGTCGCCGCCCGGATGCTCAGCCTGACCGCCGCCGTCACCGGCACGGGCACGGGCACCGCCGCCGGTTACAGCGCGGCGGTGGCGGCATGATGAACGGCCTGGCCCGCGCGGCCGTGCGCTTTCGACCCGCCTCCTTCGTCGGCAGCTTCGTCGCCCTGCTGCTCGCCAGCACGGTGATCACCGCCTGCGGCCTGCTGCTGCAGACCGGGGTGACCGCCCACCTCGCCCCGGTCCGCTACGCGAACGCGCCGGTGGTGGTGGCCGCCGACCCGTCCGCGAAGATCTCCGTGCGGCACGGCGAGAGCCGTGAGACCGAGAGCACCCCGCTGCCCGAACGGGCCCGGGTGGAAGCGGCGTTGGCCGACAGGCTGGCTGCACTGCCCAGCGTCGCGGCGGCCCTGCCCGACCTGGCCTTCCCGGTCCAGGCCGCCGTGCCCGGCGCGCCGGTGCTCACCGCGCACGGCTTCGCGAGCATCGGGCTGACCGCCTCGGGCCCGCAGCCCGGGGCGGGCGGCGGCCTGCTCGCCGAGGGCCGGGCCCCCGGGGTCGGCGAGGTGGTGCTGGACACCGCGACGGCGCGCGCCGCGCACCTGGCCGTCGGTGACCGCGTCACCCTCACCGCGCCGACCGGCAGCGGCAGTTACCGCGTCGCCGGGCTGGCCGACCCCCGGGTGGGGACGGCCGGCGCCTGGTTCACCGACGCCGTCGCCGGGCAGCTCTCCGGCCACCCGGGGCGCATCGACGCGATCGCCGTCCAGGTGCGTCCCGGAGCCTCGGTCAAGGAGGTGGCCGCCCAGGTGCGGCAGGCGGTCGGCGGCCAGGCCCAGGTGTTCACCGGCGACGGCCGGGCGACCGTGGAGCAGCCGCTGCTGCTCCAGGCCAAGGTGATGCTGACCGCGCTCGGCGGCAGCTTCGGCGGCATCGCGACGATGACGGCGGTCTTCGTGGTGATGGGCACCATCGCGCTGGCCACCAACCAGCGGGCCCGCGAGTTCGCGCTGCTGCGGGCGATCGGCGCGACCCCGCGGCAGATCCGGCGCACCATCGCCACCGAGGCGATGCTGATCGCGCCGCTGGCCGGCCTGCTCGGCATCCTGCCCGGTCTGGGCCTGGCGCACTGGTGGTTCGGACAGATGGTCTCGCGCGGCGCCGTTCCGGCGGGCCTGTCGCTCTCGGTGGGCTCGATCCCGATGCTCGCGGCCACGGGCTCCGGTCTGCTGGCCGCCCTGCTGGCCGGCTACCTCGGCGCGCGCCGCCCGGCGAAGCTGCGGCCGAGCCAGGCGCTGGGCGAGAGCGCCGTCGAGCGCGCCCGGCCGGGCTGGATCCGCACCACGGTCGGCCTGCTGGCGCTGGTCGGCGGCTGCGTACTGGCCGGGGTGACGACCGGGCAGAGCGGGGCGGACGCCGCCAACACCGCGCTCGGCGTGGTGATGTGCTTCCTGCTGGCGATGGCGCTGCTCGGCCCGCTGGTCGCCTGGCTCGCCACCACCGTGCTCGGCCTGCCGCTGCGCACCCGCCCGGCGGGTGCCGCCGGTTCGCTGGCCGCCGACAACTCCCGGGCCAACGCCCGCCGCCTGGCCTCGGCGATCACCCCGATCGTGATGGTCACCGCGTTCTGCGGCACCCTGCTGGTGATGGGCAGCAGCATCGCGCACGTCTCGGCCGAGCAGGTGCGCGGCGGGATGGTGGCCGACCAGATCGTCGCTTCGGCCGGGCCCGGGCTGCCGGTCGACGCCGCCGCGCGGGCCGCGAAGGTGCCCGGGGTGGCGGACGCCGTCGGGGTGCTGCACACGGGGGCGGTGCTGCGCTCGGGCGACACGCTGAACACCGCGACGGTGCTGGGTGTTTCCGGCGATCCGTCCAAGGTGCTGGACCTCGGGGTCCGGGACGGCTCGCTGAGCGGGCTGGCCGGCGGCACCGACACGGTCGCCGTCGACGCCTCCGTGGCCGACACGATGAAGGTCAAGGTCGGCGACCGCCTGCCGCTGCAGCTCGGCGACGGCACGCCGGTCCGGCCGACGGTGGTGGCCGTCTACCAGCGCGGCCTGGGACTGGGCGCATTGGTGCTGCCGCGGGCCGCGCTGGCCGGCCACGTCGGCACCGGCTACGACAGCCAGGTGCTGGTGCACGACGCCCCCGGGGCCGACCGGGCGGCGGTGGCCGCCGCGCTGGCCCGGCTCGGCGACGGCGCGCCCCTCACCGTGACGGACGCGGCCGGGTACGCCGCCGCCTCCGACCGCGACCAGGAGCTCAACACCTGGGCGAACACCGTGATGGCCGGCGTGCTGGGCGGCTTCGCGGCGGTCGCGGCGGCGAACACCCTGGTGATGACGGTGCTGGACCGCCGCCGCGAGGTCGGCCTGCTCCGGCTCTCGGGCACCACCCGGCGCCAGGTGCGGGGCATGTTCCGCTGGGAGGCGCTGCTGGTGGCGACCACCGGCCTGCTGCTCGGCGGCGCGATCGCCTGGGTCACCCTGGTCCCGGTCGCCCGGGGCCTGACCGACTCCGCTCCGTACGTCTCGCCGGCGCTGGTGCTGCCGGTGGCGGCCGGTGTGGTGCTGCTGGCTCTGGCCGCGACCGCCCTGCCGGGGCGGGCCCTGCTGCGCGAAAAGCCGTTGACGGCGAGCGCGGGGCGGCGGTAGCTGTATCCGGCGGTACCTGATCACGGCGGTACCTGATCACGAGGGGGAACGATGAGCACCGAGGAACACGTCCAGGACCCGCGGGCGCTGGTGTTCGGTCAGGCGGCCGAGGAGTACGACGCCGGGCGGTCCGGGTACGCGGCCGAGCTGGTCGACGAGGTGCTCGGCTATGCCGCGCTGGACGGTCTGACGGCGCTCGAAGCCGGCGCGGGGACGGGAAAGGCCTCGGTGCTGTTCGCCGAGCGGGACGTCCCGCTGGTCTGCGTCGAGCCCGACCCGCAGATGGCCGAGGTGCTGCGCCGCAACACCGCGGGCCACCCCCGGGTGTCGGTGGAGGTGAGCGGCTTCGAGCAGTGGCAGCCCGGCGACCGGCGCTTCGGGCTCTTCCTCGCCGCCACCTGCTGGCACTGGTTCGACCCCGCCCGCCGCTGGGACCTCGTGCACGCGGCCCTCGCCCCCGGCGGCGCGGTGGCCCTGCTCTGGAACCCGCACGGTGTGCTCGACCCCGACCTGCACGCCGAGCTCGGCGAGATCGACCGCCGGTACGAGGTGGCCAGCTCGCCGCACGCCGCCCTCGCGGCCGACTACGGTGACCAGGCCGGCTACTGGGCCGACGGGGACGAGGACCCGAGCGGCTGGCCGGAGGCGGAGTGCCGGCAGGACGGGCGCTTCACCGACCTGCGCTCGCTGCGCCACGGGGTCCAGGTGCAGTACGACACCGAGCGCTACCTGAGCATGCTCGCCTCCATCTCCTCCTACCGCGTCCTGCCCGCCGAGCAGCGCGAGCGGGCGCTGGCCGAGACCGGCCGCCTGCTCGACGCGCGCGGCGGCGGGATCGGCATGCTCCACCTCACCGACCTCTTCCTCGCCCGCAGGCGCTGAGCCGGGGCGCGTCCGGTTCGGGGCGCGTCCGGTTCGGGGCCCCTCGTATTCGGGGCCCCTCGTATTCGGGTGGAACGGGCGGAGCTTCGCGGGCTAGGGTCGCGCGCATGACCGAGCGCACCTTCCGAGTGACCGTCCGCGGCAGCTTCGCCACCCTCAGCGCCGAGCAGCGCGCCGAGCTGGCGGCGCAGGCGGACCGGCACAGCATGCTCTTCGCCACCTTCACCACCGAGGGCAACCTCAGCTACGAGCTCGCGCCCCGGGACGTGTTCTCCTTCCGCTACCTGGAGACCGGCGAGGCGGACGAGGACATCGTCGCGGCCGGCGCGCGGGCCGAGGCCGCGGCGGCGACCTGGCTGGAGGAGCGCGGCTACGGCTACAAGAACCTGCGCTCGCAGGCCGAGGACATGTCGAAGGCGGCGCTGAGCAAGCGCCAGCGCAAGGCCCAGGCCCGGGGGTAGGGGCAGGGGCAGGGGCAACGGGCCCGCGCCGCCTCGCACGGCGAGCGGCCCGCCTGCCTGCCCGACCGCACCGGTGCCCCACCCAACCAGCAAGCCCGCGCCAGGTCCCGCGGCCCCAGCCCCGGCCTTCCGGCCGGGAGGCCCGGAGGCCCGGAGGCCCGGAGGCCCGGAGGCCCGGAGGCGCGTGGGCCCGGAGGCGCGTGGGCCCGGTGGCGCGTAGGTGCTGGGGAGTGTCAGGCGGAGGCCAGCGCCTGCCGGGCTGCCGTCAGGGCGGCGGCGCGGTCGGCGGCGGCCAGGCCGATGCGGGTGCGGCGGTCGAGCAGGTCGGCCTCGTCGAGGGCGCCCTCGTGGCGGACGGCGAAGCGCAGTTCGGCGGCGGTGGTCTCGGTGCCGGGTGCGATCGGGGTGAGCTGCGCGGGGTCGTCCCCGGCCTCGGCCAGCACCGCGGCGGCCTCGGTGCCGTAGCGGCGGACCAGCCGCAGCGGGGCGTCCAGCCGGTCGAGGCGGGCCCGCGGCGCGGCGCCGACCAGCGGCAGCGAGCGGGTGCGGCAGGGGCGGGCGGGCAGACCGGTGCGGGCCAGGGCCGCGTCCAGCGCGTCCTCGGCCATCCGCCGGTAGGTGGTGAGCTTGCCGCCGACCACCGTGACCAGCCCGTCCGCGTCGGTCAGTACCGCGTGCTTGCGCGAGACGTCGGCGGTCCGCCCGGTGCCGTCGTCCAGCAGCGGGCGCAGTCCGGCGAAGGTGCCGAGCAGGTCGGCGCGGGTGAGCGGGGTGCGCAGCGCCGTGTTGATGGTGCGCAGCAGGAAGTCGATCTCGCCCTCGGCGGCCTGCGGCACGTCGGGGATCGGCCCGGGGGCGTCCTCGTCGGTGAGGCCGACGTAGACCCGCCCGTCGGGGGCCGGCAGCGCGAAGACGAAGCGGTTGCTCTCGCCGGGCACCGGCACGGTGAGCCCGGCGTTCAGGCCGCCGGTCGGGCCGGTGAAGGCGGCGGCCGGCAGCACCAGGTGGGTGCCCCGGCTGGGCCGCAGGGTGATCCCGGGGGCCAGTTCGCCGGCCCAGACGCCGGTGGCGTTGATCACCGCGCGGGCACGCAACTCGAAGCTCTCGCCGGTCAGTTCGTCCCGCAGCCGGGCGCCGGACCCGCTCGCGCCACTGGCCGAGCAGCGGGTCAGGATCCGGGCGCCGTGCGCCGCCGCGGTCCGCGCGAGGGCGATCACCAAGCGGGCGTCGTCCACGAGTTGGCCGTCCCAGAAGACCAACCCGCCGCGCAGCCCGGCGGCTTGCACGGTGGGCGCGTAGCGCAGCACCTCGGCGGCGGTCAGCCGCCGGGAGCGGGGCAGGGTGGTGGCGGGGGTGCCGGCGGTGACCCGCAGCAGGTCCCCGGCCAGGAAGCCGGTGCGCACCAGCGCGGCGCCCGCCCGGGTGGTGCCGGGCAGCAGCGGGACGATCTGCGGCAGCGCGTGCACCAGGTGCGGGGCGGTGCGCTCCAGCAGGATGCCGCGCTCGACGGCGCTCTCGCGGGCGATGCCGACGCTGCCGGAGGCGAGGTAGCGCAGACCGCCGTGGACCAGCTTGGAGCTCCACCGGCTGGTGCCGAAGCCGAGGTCGTGCTTCTCGGCGAGGGCGACGGACAGGCCGCGGCCGGCCGCGTCCAGCGCGATGCCGGCGCCGGTGACCCCGCCGCCGATCACCAGCAGGTCGACCACGGCGCCGGGTTCGGCCAGTTGCGCCAGCTCGCGGACCCGGCGGGCGGCGTTCAGCGAGGCGGTGGGCCGGTCGGCGGCGGGGGTGCTGGTCATTGCTCGGTACCGCCTTCGGTCAAGGGTGCGGACGGGGCCTGGGGCGCGGACGGGGCACAGGATGCGGACGGCGCCTCGGGCGCGAGGTACCGGTCGAGCAGCAGGCGCAGCTCGTCGTCCAGCCGGCCGACGGCCTCGCCGGTGCCCTCGGGGGCGTCCACGAAGACCGGGCCGGTGAGGGTGAACGACCAGGCGGTGAGCAGCACGGCCCGGGCCAGCAGGGCGGGGTCGCCCGGCCGGATCGAGCCGTCCGCGATGCCCGCCTGCAGGCCGGCTTCGAGCATCGCGAGCTGGTGGTTGGTGTTGGCGCCGCGCCGCTTGAGCAGGTACGGGGTGAGGAAGTCCGGGTCCAGCTCGATGATCTTGCGCAGCAGCGGGTGGACCCGGATGGCGGCCACCAGGCGCGCCACCCCGTCGACCACGTGGGCCCGGCCGTGCGCGGCCTGCGGGGCAGGCGCGGCCCCGGCGGCGTCCGCCGAGGGGAAGGCGCTCTCCGCGAGCTCCGTCCAGACCCGGGTGGTCAGGGTGCCGAGCACCTCGCGCACCCCGCCCCAGCGGCGGTAGAGCGTGGCGCGCGAGACCCCGGCCCGGCGGGCGATGTCGGCCATGGTGATCCGCTGCATGCCGATGGTGAGCAGCAGTTGGTAGGCCGCGTCCAGGATCCGCTCCTCGGGGATCGCGTTCGCGGCCCGTAGTGCGACTCGGCCGGCCTCCGGCTCGCTGCTGTCTGCCCTGCTGTTGATTCGCTGCGACACCACATGTACAAGTGTATCAGCGCCCACCTCTCCAGCCCCGAGGACCTCGATGACCGAGTCAGACCTGCCCGTCGCGGACTTCCACCCCTACCGCTGGGGTGACCCCGCCCACCACACCGACCTGCCGGCCGCCGCCCGCGAGACGCTGGCCGCCTTCGGGGTGCGCACACCCGCGCAGCCGCCGGTCGACCTGGCCGACCTGACGCTGCCCGACCCGGCGGTGGACGCCAAGGTGCTGGCCGAGCTGGCCCAGCTGGTCGGCGCCGAGCACCTGGACACCGGCACCGCGGCCCGGCTCGCGCACACCCGCGGCTGGTCCACCCCCGACCTGCTGCGGCTGCGGGCCGGCGACGTCACGGACGCGCCCGACGCCGTCGTGCTGCCCGGCTCGCACCAAGAGGTGGTGGCCCTGCTGGAGGTGTGCGAGCGCGAGCGGATCGCGGTCGTCCCCTACTCCGGCGGCACCTCGGTGGTCGGCGGCCTCGCACCCGAGCGGGCCGGCTTCACCGGCGTCATCGCCTTCGACCTCAAGCGGCTGGACGCCCTGCTCGCAGTGGACGAGATCTCCCGCACCGCCACCCTGCAGGCGGGCGTGCGCGGCCCCGAGGCCGAACGGCTGCTGCGCGCGCACGGTCTGACGCTGGGTCACTTCCCGCAGTCCTACGAGGGCGCGAGCATCGGCGGGTACGCGGCGGCCCGGTCGGCCGGGCAGGCCTCCGCCGGCTACGGGCGGTTCGACGAGATGGTGGTCGGCCTGGTGCTGGCCACCCCGCGCGGCACCCTCACGCTGGGCACCGCGCCGAAGTCGGCGGCCGGCCCCGACCTGCGCCAGCTGGTGCTCGGCTCGGAGGGCAGCCTCGGCGTGATCACCTCGGTGACCGTCCGGGTGCGCCCGGTGCCGGCCGAACGCCTCTACGAGGCCTGGCGGTTCGACTCCTTCGCGGCCGGCGCGGACGCGCTGCGCCGGCTCGTCCAGGACGGCCCGGTGCCGACCGTGCTGCGGCTGTCCGACGAGGCGGAGACCTCGATCAACCTGGCGGACCCGGCGGCGATGTTCGGCGGCGGCCCCGGCGGCTGCCTGGCCGTCACCGGCTACGAGGGCAGCGCCGCCGAGGTGGCCGCCCGCCGGGCCGGCGCGAGCGCGGTGCTCGCCGCGGCGGGCGGGCAGTCGCTGGGCACCGAGCCCGGCGAGTCCTGGCGCAGCGGCCGCTACCGCGCGCCCTACCTGCGGGATCCGCTGCTGGACGCGGGCGTGCTGATCGAGACACTGGAGACGGTGACCTTCTGGTCCAACCTGCACGCGCTGCGCACCGCCGTCACCGAGGCGCTGAGCAACTCGCTGACCGCGCAGGGCACTCCGCCGCTGGTGCTGTGCCATCTCTCGCACGTCTACGAGACCGGCGCCTCGCTCTACTTCACCGTCGCCTGCGCGCAGACCGAGGACCCGGTGGCGCAGTGGCGGCTGGCCAAGGAGGCCGCCAACGAGGCGATCCGCGCGGCCGGCGCCGCGATCACCCACCACCATGGCGTCGGTACCGACCACCGCGAGGTCTACGCCCGCGAGGTGGGCCCGCTGGCGGTGGCCTCGCTGCGGGCGGTCAAGCAGGTGCTGGACCCGGCGGGCATCCTCAACCCGGGTGTGCTGATCGCCACTTCGGACGCGGCGATGCAGGACGCGGCGGCGCAGGACGGTCGGGCCGAGGGCGGTCAGGCCGGGAGCGGTCGGGCCGAGGGCGGGAACTGAGGTGGCCCCCGCCACCTTCACGGCGATCGTCAACCCCGTCTCGGGCGGCGGCCACGCCGCCGCCCGGTGGGAGCCGGTCGCCGTCCTGCTGCGCTCGGCCGGCGCCGCCGTCCGCACGGTGCCGACCCACGACCGCGCCCACGCCATCAGCTGCGCCACCCAGGCCGCCGAGCGCGGTGACGTGGTGGTCGCGGTCGGCGGCGACGGCATGGTGCGCGACGTGGCGGAGGGCGCCGTGCGCGGCGGCGGCACCATGGCCATCGTCCCGGCGGGCCGCGGCAACGACCTGGCCCGCACCCTGCGCCTGCCGGGCACCGGCGACCCGACCGCGATCGCCGAGCTGCTGCTGGCCGCGCCCACCCGCACGCTCGACGTGCTGGAGGTCAACGGGGTGATCGCGCCCGGCAACGTGTACATCGGCATCGACTCGCTGGCCACCCGGATCATCAACGCGGGCCGCGGCCTGCCGGCCCTGCTGCTCTACCGGCTGGCCCCGCTGCAGGCGATCCTCCGCTGGCGCGCGGCCGGCTACACGCTGACCGTCGACGGCGAGCGCCGCGAGGTGCGCGCGCACACCGTGGTCGTCGCCAACTCCGGTGCCTACGGCCACGGTCTGCGCATCGTGCCGTCGGCCGTGCTGGACGACGGGCTGCTCGACGTCATGGTGGTCGGCGACGGACCGCGCGCCAAGATCGTCGCCTTCATGCGCGAGGCCAAGCGGGGCACCCACCCGAGCCGCCCCGAGGTCACCGTGCGGACCGCGCGGCGGGTGACGGTGGACGCCGACCGCCCGATACCGGTCTGCGCGGACGGCGACGAGATCGCGCAGCTGCCCGCCGACATCCGGGTGCGACCGGGGGCGCTGACCGTCATCGCTCCCTGACGGGCCGTCACCTCCCCTGGCCGAGCGCGGTGACCAGCATCGCGCGGGTCTCGCGCATGGTCGCCATCGAGCGGTCGATCGCCTCGATCTGGGCGCGCAGCCGCGTCTGCGCGCTCTCGCAGGGGCTGAGCCTGCCGTCCTCGGCGAAGCAGGGCAGCAGGCGGGCGACCGCGTCCAGATCGAGCCCGATGTCCAGCAGCAGGCGGATCCGCCGCACCTGCTCGACCGCCGGCTCGGGAAAGTCGCGGTAGCCGTTGGTGCGGCGGGTGGAGGGGAGCAACTCCCGCTGGTCGTAGTGGCGCAGCGCCCGGGTGCTGATCCCGGTGCGCCGTGCCAGCTCGTTGATCAGCACCGCCGCCCCCGTCGCGTTTGACCTTGTCACCGGTGTCAAAGTTTAGCGTGAGGATCACCGCCCCCCAGGAAACGGATGTGATCCGCCATGGCCTTCGACGTGCACGCCCATGTCACCACCGACCTCCCCGCCCAGCTCGCCCGGGCCCGCCGGGCCGGGGTGACCCGCACCGTGCTGCTCTCCACCCACGTGCACCCCGAGGCGTCGGCCGATCTGACGGACCTGCGGGCCGAGTTCGCCCGGCTCGGCAGCGTCCTCGGGGGCGAGCGCTCCTCGTTCGACGGCTACCGCACGGCGACGGCCGAGCTGACCGCCGCGCTGGCCGCCCACCCCACCGAGCTGGCCGGTTTCGTCAACGTCCCGCTGGGCCTGACCGAACAGGCCACCGGTGCCTGGCTCGCCGACCACCTCGCCCTGCCCGGGATCGTCGGCATCGGCGAGCTCAGCCCCACCCCCGGGCAGGCGGAGGCGATCGAACCGGTGCTGGCGGTCAGCGCCGACCACGGTGGACTGCCCATCCTGGTCCACGGGTTCGCCCCGCACACCGCGGCCGACCTGCGGACCTACGCGACGATGGCGGCGCGCTTCCCGCAGGTGCCGGTGATCGTCGGCGCGCTCGGCGGCCTGAACTGGATGGACCTGGTCGACCTCGCGCTCGAACACCGCAACCTCTTCGTCGACCTGTCCAGCGCGCTCCAGGTGTTCGCCGTCCGGATGGCCGTCCAGGCGCTGCCCGCGCAGTGCCTCTTCGGCTCCAACACCCCGTACGGCGACGTGCTCGCCGCGCGCTGCACCGTGGAGGCGGCCGTCCCCGACCCCGGGCTGCTCGACCAGGTCCTCACCGGCAACCTCACCCGGCTGCTCGCCCGGTAGTCCGCCCACCAGTCCGCTCGGTAGTCCGCCCGCCGGTTCGCGGTTCGGCCCGCGAGCGGCGGCCCGCGGTGGCAGGATGGCCGGCATGACCTCGCACTTCGGTGACTACCAGAACGAGATCTACCTCAACGCCCTGGGCGGCGTCCTCCCCGAGTTCCCGATGGCCTTCGCGGAGTTGGCCGAACGGGCGCAGGCCGCGCTGCCACCGGGCATCTGGTCCTACGTGGCGGGCGGCGCGGGTGACGAGTTCACCCAGCGGGCCAACGTCAGCGCCTTCGAGCAGTGGGCGCTGGTCCCGCGGATGCTGGTCGGCGCGGCGCAGCGCGACCTGACGGTCGAACTGTTCGGGCGCACGCTGCCCTCGCCGCTCTTCCTGGCCCCGATCGGCGTGCTCGGGCTCTGCGCCCAGGACGGCCACGGCGACCTGGCCGCCGCCAGGGCCGCCGCCCGCACCGGCGTGCCGATGACCGCGAGCACCCTGAGCGTGGACCCGATGGAGCAGGTGGCGGCCGAACTCGGCGACACCCCCGGCTTCTTCCAGCTCTACACCCCCACCGACCGGGACCTCGCGGCGAGCCTGGTGCAGCGGGCGGAGGCGGCCGGATTCCAGGGCATCGTGGTCACCCTGGACACCTGGGTCACCGGCTGGCGCCCGCGCGACCTGCGCACCGGCAACTTCCCCCAGCTGCGCGGCCACTGCCTGGCCAACTACACCTCGGACCCGGTCTTCCGGGCCCGGCTGAAGGAGCCGCCGGAGCAGAACCCGGCAGCCGCCGTCCTGGAGTGGACCAACATCTTCGCCACCCCGCTGACCTGGGCCGACCTGCCCTGGCTGCGCTCGCTGACCACCCTGCCGCTGATCCTCAAGGGCATCCTGCACCCCGACGACGTCCGCCGCGCCAAGGACGCCGGAGCGGACGCCGTCTACTGCTCCAACCACGGCGGCCGCCAGGCCAACGGCGGCCTGCCCGCCCTCACCGCCCTCCCCGGCGTGGTCGCCGCGGCCGACGGCCTCCCGGTGCTCTTCGACTCCGGCGTGCGCAGCGGCGCCGACCTGGCCAAGGCCCTCGCCCTCGGCGCCACCGCCGTGGGCATCGGCCGCCCCTACGCCTACGGCCTGGCCCTCGGCGGCACCGACGGCATCGTCCACGTCCTGCGCACCCTGCTCGCCGAGGCCGACCTGATCATGGCAGTCGACGGCTACCCGACGCTGGCCGACCTCCGCCGCGAGGGCCTGGTGCGCCTCCCTGGCGGGGTGTGAGGAACTCGCAGGTCATCGGCGTCTTGGTGGCGACCCATGTTGTTTTCCGTCCTCGCACACAGGTAGCCTGCGAACACTTAAATGATCTTATGCATAACTGGGTGTTACGGGGAGCAAGTGACCGGGGCGGGCTTGGGCGAGCGGTTGGCAGCACTGACGCCGGATCTGCTCCCCACGAGCTGGCCCGGCTTCCGGCAGCTGACCGGGCGCCAGCTTGCTGACGCCCTGCCCACGGCCAGGGTTCGACTCAATCCGGGGGCCCGAGTGAGCGTCACCATCCCGCTGGCGGACGTCGCCGGTTCAGCGGGTGATTCCGCGCTGTGAGGCTGAACGGGACTCCCCTGCCACCGATCGGAGCCGGCCGCCACCCAGCGGCCCGGGCCCTGTTGGGGTGGCTGGACGACCAGCGGGCACCGAGGCTCTGCCTGGTGGCCGGGGCCTCGGGCAGCGGCCGGAGCCACCTCCTGACCTGGCTGGCCGCAGCCCGACCGTGCTCCGCCCCGGCAGCCGCCGGTCAGGTGCACACGGTGCTGGACACGGCCGGCCTGAGCCTGCGAGGCGCCACCTGGCGCCTCGGCCGCCTGCTGATGCACGCCGCCCGGACACCTGCAGCACTGGCGGCCGAACTGGCACAGGCGGCGGAGCCGCTGGTGATCGCCGTCACCGACCTGCACCGGGCCGAGACACCGAGGGCGATCGCCCATGACCTGCTCGTCCCGCTTCTGTCTCTGCCCCGGACCCGGTTGCTGGTGGAGGCACCGAGCGGCCAGGACCACGACGTCACGGCCGCCCTGACCGCAACGGCTCCCGGCCCTGCACTGCTGAACCTGGACGAGGCACGCTGGACCGACCGGGATCGCTTCACAGCCTGGTGCGCCGAGCCTTCGGCCGCATGCGCCTACCCCAATCCGGGGCTGGCCCTGCTGGCCGCCGGTGTCCCGGGCTCCGGGCACGGCGACGCTTCCGGCGGCGACATCTGCCAGGCATGGTGGGACGCGCTGCCCACCGACCTGCGTCCCGTCGTCGCCGCACTCGCCGCCTGCCCACGGCCGCTGACCAAGCGCCAGTGGGCCGCGCTGCCCGGCGCAACCGACCAGGCCCGCGTGGACCGCGCGGCAACGCTGCTGCCGGCCGAACCCGGTGGGACCACCTGGAGCCTGCGCCCCGCCGGCCTCGCCGAGATCGCCGCGCAGGCCCACCCGGCTCCGCCTGCGGCCGAGAGCATGGCCGCGCTGCTCCGGAAGCTGCCCCGGAGCCCGGGCGGCGGGATCGACTCCGGGACGGCTGACCCCGAACTCCTGGACCTGTTCGCCCGGCACGCCGTCAAGGCCGACAGCGGGGCCCAACTCCTCGCCGATGCACCGCTACTGGTTCGCGCCGATCCGGCAACGGCGGCCCTCGCGCTCGACTGCGTCCCCGACGAGGTGTGCGAGAGCGCGCTGGGACAAGCCTGGGACCGAGCAGGTCCGGCTCTGACCGCGGTCGGCGATCCTGCTGAGCGCGCTGCCGCACTCCGGCTCCACCTCACCGACCGGGACACCGCGGTGGGCCAGTTGCTGTCACCACTCATCAGCAAGCCGCCGCAGGTCCTCTGGAGACACTGGTCCCCTACCCCGGCCATGACTCTGGGCCAGGGGCCGTACGCCCAAAGCCTGCTGGTCCTCGGCCCCGACAGCCGGATCCATCAGCTCCAGTTGGCGGACGGCCTGCCCGTCGGGCAGCCGCGGCCGTTCCCCGGCGCCCTTCCGGTGGTCCTCAGCTGCACCACCGACGGCGACCTGCTGGCGCTGAGGCATGGTGAGGCACTGCGCATCGTGGCCCCGAGCGAGGACGTGTCCGCGCAGGTGTCGTTTCCGGCCCAGGTCGCCGGCATCATCTCCGGGATGTTCGGCGACACGCTGACGGCCCTCGCGCCGCTGTACGACGAACTCAAGAGCCCGGGATTGGGAGTGGGCGACAGCACCGGCCACGTGCACTGGTTCCGTACCTTCGACCGCGGCCTTCGTTCGCCCGAGGCCCTGCACCAGGGGCGGGTCACCGCGCTGGCGGCGACCTGGTTGTCGACGGAGCGCGAGCTGCTGCTCCTCAGCGGGGGGCTCGACGGGCGGGTGCGGGCGTGGGTCCCCGGGCGGGAACCGCTGCCCCGGCCGGTGGAGGCCCGTGCCTGTCCGGTCACGGCCGTGGCCGCCGCCGAGACTCCGCAGGGGCTGCTCTTCGTCACGGCCTGGACCGACGGCCTCGTGCGGGTCGGTCACCTCGCCGGTGCGGGCACCGCCCGGGACCTCCAGCTCGGCTCCCCCGGGCGCTCGGCCGCCGTCCTCCGGGACGGCCGCGTCCTGCTGGCGACGGACGAGGGCCTGCTCTGTCTGCGCCCGTGAGACCCGTGGGGCCGGGTGGTCACTCCTCGATCGCGCCGCCCACCGCGCGCAGGTGGTCGCGGAAGGTGAGGTCGGGTCGGGTCCGGCGGGCGGCGAGGTAGCGGTCGAAGTGGACCTGGGTGCGCAGGGTGTCGCCGGTGCGGATCCGCTCGGCCTGGCGGCGTTCGGTGTCGCGGATCTGCTCGGCGAGTGCGAAGAGTTCCGCGGCGCGGGCGGCGGGGAGGAAGAGCACGCCGTCCTCGTCGCCCAGGGCCAGGTCCTCCTGGGTCACCGTCCACTCGCCCACCCGGGCGGAGTCGAGCACCTCGGCGGGGCGCGGGTCCAGGCGCTGCGGGCCGGTGGGCAGGGCGCCCAGGCTGAAGACCGGCAGCCCGATGGCCAGGATGTCGGCCGTGTCGCGGTGCAGGCCCCAGACGACCAGGCCCGAGAGCCCGGCCGCGCGGGCCTCCAGGACCACGAGGTCGCCGATGCAGGCCTCTTCGAGCCGGGCGGCGTTGTCGACCACCAGCACGTCGCCGGGCGCGGACCGTTCGAAGGCTTCCAGGAAGATGTCCACGCTGCCGACGTGCCGGGCCGGGCGGACCCGCCCGGCCACCCGGCCGCCCGGCACCACGGGCCGCAGCTGCGCAGGCGCGCAGCGCACCGGGACCCGCGCGCGGAGGCAGGCGTCCGCCAGGTGGGCGGTGGTCAGGGTTTCGAAGCGCTTCTGAAGCTCCTGGTGATCCATCCGGCCCGCCTCTCAGTTTGATTGCCGCACTGACGCAGTATCAGGGGCCGGACGCCTCCGGCGCAACGCAGGACAGGCACTCGCGCTAGGCGGCGGCCAGCGAGATCTCGGTCGACTTGATCAGGGCCACCACCGGGGTGCCGGTGCGCAGGCCGAGGTCGTCGACGGCGTCCTTGGTGATCGCCGCGGTCAGCTCGCCGCCCTCGATGGCGACCTTGACGGTGGCCATGGCGCCACCGGCGGCCACCTCGGTGACGGTGCCCGGCAGCTGGTTGCGGATGCTCAGGCCCGCGACCGGGGCGTCGGCGGCGGCGAGGGCGATCTCGGTGGACTTGGCCAGTGCCTCGACCCGGGACCCCTCGGCGAGGCCCAGCTCCCGCACGGCCTCCAGGGTGATCGCCGCGGTGATGTCCTGGCCGCCCACCAGGCGGGCGCGCACGGTCGCCATCACGGCGCCGCCGGTGATCGCGGTGACGGTGCCGGGGATCCGGTTGCGGATGCTCAGGCTCATGCGCTGCTCCTCGCTCGAACGGTCAGGCAGGGGACGAAGGGGGCGGATCGGACTCCTCCGCCACCGCTCACCCTGCCACGCCCGCCGCACCCGCGCGGGGTGCCGCTCTGAGCCGGCGCACATCGGCTGCGGGCCGCATCGAGCGCCGCCACGGGAAGGCCACCGCGCCCGGCGAGATCCACACGAGCGGCGCCGACACCGGCAAGGGCCTCGCCCCGGGCCGGACGGGCCGCGGGGCGAGACCTCGCTCGCACTGGAAACGGGGGAATCCGGCGAGCTCGGGGACGAGTCTGCCCCCGGCCCCTTGCGAATCGCTTGAGCCGCTGCTCAACCGAGCGGCACGGACTGCGCGTAGTGGAAGAAGTCGTGCGGGTCGTAGGCCCGCTTGACCCGGCTCAGCCGCGACAGGTTGGGGCCCCAGTAGGCGTCGGCGTAGTCGGTGAGCCTGGTGTCGGGGAAGTTCAGGTAGGAGCGGCCGTTGGAGTAGGGGTCGAAGGCGTCGAAGACCCCGTCGATCCAGTCCTGCGCGGCTTCCCGCTCCTCGGCGGGCGGGTTCCAGTTCGCCAGGCTCACCGTGGCGATGGCGCTGTAGAGCGAGTCGCGGTGCGGCCAGGCGCCGTAGTCCAGCGAGCGGTTGTTGGCGTTCTTGCCCAGGCCCAGCAGGCTGACCACCCGGGTCTGGCCGGCCCGGCGGTCGGCGTCGAAGGCGGTGAGCAGCCGGTCGATCCCGTCGGCGGGCAGCACCCGGGTGAACATCCGGCCACGGTTCTTGACGTAGGCCTGGCGCGGCAGCGAGGCGTGCGGGTTGGCGCCGGTGGTGTGGCAGGCGTCCACGGTCAGGCTGCCGCAGCCGAAGACCTGCATCAACGCGTCCGGGTAGCTGAGGTCCTGGACCACCTGGGTGGCCGGCGGCACCCCGATCAGCGCGGTCAGATGGGCCAACTCCTGCTTCAGCGCGTCGATTCCGGCCAGGTCCACGCCGGTGACCAGGAAGCTGGGCGCGGCGCCCGGGCTCGCGTCGGGCAGCAGCAGCACGCCGTCCGAGGACAGGTCGGGCGAGGCCTCGGTGGTCCACTGGAGGTAGCCGGCCACTGCCTGCTGGGCGTGCGCCCAGTCCCAGGTCAGGGTGTAGTGGCCGACCCGGCCGACCTGGGTGGGGGCCATCCTGAACTCGGTGACCACGCCGAAGTTGCCGCCACCGCCGCCGCGCAGCGCCCAGAGCAGGTCGGGGTGGCAGTCCTTGGAGACGTTGACGATCCGGCCGTCGGCCAGCACCACCTCGGCGCCGACCAGGCGGTCGCAGGCCGGTCCGTACTTGCGGTACTGCCAGCCGGTGCCGCCGCCGCTGACGAAGCCGCCGGGGCTGACGGTGGCGCAGAAGCCGGCCGGCACGCTCAGCCCGCGCGGGGCCAGCTGCCCCGGCACGTCCACGGCCTGCACGGCGGGCTGCAGGCTGACGGTGCCGCCCTTGACCGCGACCTTGTTCAGCCGGGTCAGGTTGATCACCAGGCCCTCGCTGGTGGACCAGCCCGCGTAGCTGTGGCCGCCGCTGCGCACCGCGGTGGGCAGGCCCTCGTCCTGGGCGAACCGGATCGCGGTGCGCACGTCGGCGGCGTTCTCCGCGTAGACGACGGCCTGCGGGAAGACGGTGTCGAACTGGGCGTTCTCCAGCTGGCGGGCCTGGTCGTAGCCCGGGTCGCCGGGCAGCACCAGGTCGCCGGCGAGCGCGTTGTCCAGCCGGTCCCAGGTGCTGGACGGACGGCGCCGGCCGGCGGCCACGGCGGGGCCGGCCAGTACCAGGCCGGCGGTGGCGGCCGTGGCGGCGGTGGCCCCGAGCAGGGTCCTGCGGCTGATCATGGGTGGCCTCCATCGGTTGGAGCGGATACCTGACGAGTGGTGGGAAGTGCTTGCGTCAGTCCGCTGAGCAGCCGCCGCCACC
The DNA here is from genome assembly GCF_036226465.1 of Kitasatospora sp. NBC_01250. Lineage (NCBI taxonomy): Bacteria > Bacillati > Actinomycetota > Actinomycetes > Kitasatosporales > Streptomycetaceae > Kitasatospora > Kitasatospora sp. NBC_01250. Next base: position 2,418,536 of record NZ_CP108476.1, read on the forward strand.
GCAGGGCGCGCTCGGCCTGCCCGGCCTGGTACTCGGTGCCCACCCAGTGCGTCACCGGGCGGATACCGTGCAGCGCGTTGACCAACCAGGCTTCGCAGTCCGCCAGTTCGGCCAGCTTGGCCGGACGGCGGTGCACCGCGATGCCCAGGCTCTCGGCCTGACGGGCGATCAGTCTTGCTGTGACACTCGACAGTTGTCCATGGGCCGCCGGCCGGCACAGCGCCCCCTGCGACCACCACAGCAGGCTCGCGGTGGCGGACTCGATCAGCTCCCCCGACTCGGTGCTCAGCAGCGCGTCGTCGGCTCCCCGGGCCTGCGCGCCGGCCCGCAGGTCGGCCAGAAGCGCCAGGTCAGGGCCCTTGCGATGGGGAACGGTGCGCGGGTCGCCGGGCGTCCAGGGGAAGACCTTCACGCTGTGCGTGCGCGGCGGGGCCGGGCGCAGCCGCAGCCCCAGCCGGCCCCCGACGCGGAGCTCAACTCGTGGAAACCACACGCCTACTCTGGGAAGTTCGGCGGTGACCGCCGCCCAGAACCGGTCCACCGCCCGCCGCTGCAGGCCGAGTTCCAGGCAAGCCGCGGTAAAGCGTTCCTGATGGAGCTCCAGCGCGCGCACCCGGCCGTCCTCGACGAGCCAGGAGTCGGCGGCCAGCAGGCCGGGTGCCCCGAGGTCGGGTCGGGTGACCAGGCCTCGCTCGGGCTCCCAGGCCAGCCAGCGCTCGGCGGCGGGGGCGGTGGGACCGGTGGGGGTGGTCGGGCCGGTCATCGCTCAGTACCGCCCGGCCCTGTTGGTCGGCGCACCGGTGCGCGGCCCGTACGGTGCGCGCTCCAGCCACTCGCCGCAGGAGCCGACCAGCGGGGAGAGCGCGGCCCCGGCCGCCTGCCGCAGCCTGGTGATCCGCCGGCGCGGGCGCAGGTGGGCCAGCGCGGTGCGGGCGGCCTCGCTGTTGAACCGCGCGGCGGCCTTGCGGGAGTCGGCGAACGCGTCGATGGCGGCGAGGTGTCGGCCGGGATCGGCGAGCGCCTGTGCCACCGCCTCGGCGGCGGCCACCGAGTCGGCGATGCCGCTGTTCATGCCGCGCGCACCGAACGGCGGGAACAGGTGGGAGGCCTCGCCCACCAGCAGCACCCGGCGGTTGGCATCGGTGAAGTTTTCGGCCACCACGTGCAGGAAGTGGTAGCGCGAGACCCAGAGCAGCCGGTCAGCGTACTTGGCGCCGACCACCTTGGCCACCCAGCTGCGGGCCGCCTCCTCGTCGGCCCAGTCCTCGGGCCGGTCGCCGTCCTTGCACTGCAGGTCGAGCTGGAAGCCTCCGGCGAACGGGACCCGCATCACGCTGCGGTGGCCCAGCTCGGGGTGCTCGTAGATGAACACCCGCTCCAGCGGCAGCGGGTCCGCCTGGTCCTCCTCGATGTCGACCACCACGTGGAAGGCTTCGGAGCGCTCGCCCTCCATGGTGATGTCCTGTGAGCGGCGCACCTGGGAGCGGGCCCCGTCGGCGCCGATCACGTAGCGGGCGCTCAGCTCGGTGCCGTCGGCGCAGGTCAGCTCGGCGCCGTCCGGGTGGCTGCGCAGGTCGAGCAGCTCGGCGCCCCAGAGGAACTCCACGCCCGCCGCCCGGCAGGCGGCCAGCAGGTGCCGCTCGGTCTCGATCTGCCGCAGGCTGGTGAACGGCGGGGTGACGCCGGGGCGGGCCGGCTGGGCGGGGTAGCTGCGCGCGAAGACCGTGCGGCTGCGGTAGACGGTGCGCCGGGTCGGCCAGATCACGCCGTTGTCGATGAGCGTGCGGTCCAGGCCGGGGCTGATCCGGCCGAGCAGGTCGAGCGACTCGCGGTGCACGAAGAGCGCGCGGCTGCCGGGGCGCACGCGGTCCTCGGGCTCGGCCTCCAGGACGGTGACCGGCAGGCCGTGGCTGCGCAGGGCCAGGGCCGCGGTCAGTCCGACCGGCCCCGCGCCGACCACCACCACGGGCAGCGTCCCGTGCTCGGCGGCGGTGGGCTCTGATGTGTGGGACATCTCGGGTTCTCCTCGAAGAGCGGGACGAGCGGAGGGCCGGCTACCGGCTGAGGTTGGCGGGCGCGGTGTGCTCGCGGAGCATCCGGGTGATCTCCACCCGGCGCACCTTCCAGGTGGAGGTGCGCGGCACCTCGGTGAAGGCCCAGTGCAGCGGGGCGGCCAGGGTGGGCAGGTCGGCGGTGGCCTTCGCCCAGCGCTCGGGGTCCAGCGGCGCGTCCCGCCGGGTGCAGACCACCGGCACCGGCTCGCCCTCGGGGCCCACCACGATGACGGCCTCCAGCAGCTCCTCGAGGCGGGACATCAGGACGTCCTCGACCTCCAGGTTGCTGTCGATGTCCTCGATCTGGTCGATCTCCCGGTCGATCAGGTGCAGCTTGCCGAACCGGCCGAGGTAGCCCATGTCGCCCAGCCGCCACCAGCCCTCGGTCTTGTTGCGCAGGTAGCGCTCGTGCTCGCCGAGGTAGGTCATGATCGTGCTGCGGCCCCGCAGTTCGAGGTGGCCGGGCTGCCCCTTGGGCACCTCGCGCCCGTTCTCGTCCACCGCCCGGACCCGGATGAAGCCCGGCAGCACGTAGCCGACGTCGCGCCCGTCGTTCTTCTCGGCGCTCTTCTGGGTGTACCAGGCGCCCGAGATCGGGCCGGTCTCGCTCTGCCCGTAGAGCTGGACCAGCAGCGGGCGGTGGCGGCGGGAGGCGGCCAGCAGCCGCTGGATGGTGCGCGGGTGGATCGCGTCGAAGGTGCTGCTGTAGTAGCGGATGCTGGACAGCGGGGCGTCCGGCGCCTGGGCCAGGTCCTCCCACTGGACGAAGTTGTTCGGGTGGGTCTCCACCAGGCCCGGACGGTGGGTGACGAAGAGCGGGCCGATCTTGTCCGGGTTCGGGTCGTTGAGGATGAGCAGCGGGTTGCCGAAGTTCAGGAAGACGCCGAGCGAGTGGAAGAAGCGCGAGTGCACGAAGGACATGCACAGCGCCACCGTCTCCTTGCGGCGCACCGGCCAGGCGATGATCTGCTGCGGCAGCAGGCGGTGGAAGAGCCCGCGGGCGTTGTGCACCATCAGCTTGGAGACGCCGGTGGTGCCGGAGCTGTGGGTGATCAGGGCCGGCTGGCCGGGGTGCAGTTCGACGGAGGGCCGGCGCGGGGCGCCGGTCACCTCGGCGATCAGCCGCAGCCCGCCGAAGGCGGCGGTGCCGGCCAGCACGGTCTCGCGGGTCAGCTCGCCGACCGCCACGCCGTCCAGCGGGCCGGCCAGCTTGGCGGCGTCGGTGATCAGCCAGGGCTGCTCCAGGCGGCCGAGCAGCTGGGCGACGATCTCGCCGGAGAGCGCGGAGGAGACCATCACCGGCACGGCGCCGATCCGGGAGATCGCCGCGGCCAGCAGCGAGATGTCGAAGTTGTCGCTCTTGTGCACCGCGACCCGCTCGGCCGGGCGCACGCCCAACTGCCAGAGCCGGGCCGCCAGGTCGTCCACCACGTCGGCCAGCGAGGCGTAGCTGAACTCGGTGCCGAGGCCGGGCAGGGTGGCCAGCGGCTGGTCCAGGGTGACCGGCGCGGTCGGGAACTTGGCCGCCGCCCGCTCCCAGAGCAGACCGAGGTAGAAGGCCTGCTCGGGCAGCTTGCGGACCAGCTTCGAGACGTTTGCGAACATGGTTCCTACCACTTTCTGCGAGTCGGGCGAGTCGGGAGTCGGGGCGGAGGTGCGGGCGCTGTCACCAGCGGCCCTGGCGGACCAGGAACCGCTGGAGCTTGCCGGAGGCGGTGCGCGGCAGCCGCTCGACCACCGCCACCTGGCGCGGGACCTTGTAGGGCTCCAGCTCGGTGCGGGCCAGCGCGATCAGCTCGCGTTCCAGGGCCGCGGCGTCCAGCGCGTGCACGGTGCCGGGCTCGGGGACCACGAAGGCGCGCAGCTTGGTGGCGCCGCGTTCGTTGCTGACGCCGGCCACCGCGACGTCGCGCACCGCCGGGTGACGGGCCAGCACCTGCTCGATCTCGGCCGGGGCGAGGGTGATGCCCCCGACCATCTCCAGGTCGTCGACCCGGCCGAGGTGGACCAGGCTGCCGTCCGGGTTGCGCAGCGCCCGGTCCTTGGTGGCGAGCCAGCCGTCGACCAGGGTGCGGGCGTTCTCCTCGGGCAGGCCGAGGTAGCCGGTCGTCACGGTCGTGCCGCGCACCCACAGTTCGCCCTCGGTGCCGTCGGGCAGCACCCGTCCCTCGCGGTCGCGGATCTGCGCCTCGAAGCCGGGGGCCGGACGCCCGACGGTGCCGGGCGCGTGGAAGGCGGCGCCGTTGGTGGCGATGGCGTGGCCCGCCTCGGTGGAGCCGAGCTGGTCGTAGAGCGGGGCACCGAGGAAGTCGGCCACCCTGGCCGCCAGGTCCGCGGTCAGCCGCTCCCCCGCCGAGACCGCCGCCCGCACGCCGGCGAAGGCGGCGGGGTCGGTCTCGGCGAGCAGGTTGGCGAAGGCGGAGGGGACGGCGAACAGGTAGCTCACCCGGTGCCGGGCGGCCAGCTCGGCGATCCGCGCCGGCCGCGGCAGCCCGGGCTCCAGCACCGCCGAGCCGCCCGAACAGAGCGGGAAGGCGAGGGAGTTGCCCAGACCGTAGGCGAAGTACAGCTTGGAGACCGAGAAGCCGACGTCCTGCGGGCCGAAGCCGAGCACCTGGGCACCGGCCCCGCTCCAGTAGCGCGGCAGGTCCCCGTGTCGGTGCACAACACCCTTGGGGCGCCCGGTTGTTCCCGAGGTGTACTGCAGGTAGAGCTCGTGTCCGTCGGCCAGTTCGGGCGCCGGGGCCGGCGCCTGCCCGGCTGCCAGGTCGAGCAGGCGCCGGCCGGTCAGCCGCGGCAGGCCGGCGAAGCGCTCGGCCAACTCGTCGTCGGCGATCACCAGGTGGGCGGCGCTGTCGTCGATCAGGAACCGGTGCCGCTCGGCGGTCAGGTGCGGGTTGGCCAGCACGGCGGTGGCCCCGAGCCGGGCGGTGGCGAGGAACGCCACCACCCAGGCGATCGAGTCCGGCAGCGCGATCAGCACCCGGCTGCCGACGCCGACGCCGTGCCCGGCGAGCACGCCGGCCGCGCGGGCGGCCAGCGGGTGGAGCGCACCGTGGGTGATGGTGCGCTCCCCTTCGTGGAAGGCGGGGCGGTCCTGCCACCCGCCCTCGGTGGCGGCGTCCGCCAGGAAAGCGGCCAGGTTCATCGCGTGGGCTCCTGTCCCTCGGCGGCGGCTCAGGCGGCCAGCGGGTCGGCGACCCGGTAGGCACGCAGCGGGGCGGACGCCTTGAGCACCATCTCGTCGAACTCCTCGTCCGCGTCGGAGTCCAGGATGATCGCGCCGCCGGCCCCCACCCGCCACTGGTCGCCGACCTTGACGGCGGTGCGGATCACGATGTTCAGGTCCGCGGTGCCGTTGGTGGAGAGCAGGCCGATCGACCCGGAGTAGACCCCGCGGGCCTCGTTCTCCAGCTCGTCGATGATCTCCATGGTGCGCAGCTTGGGCGCCCCGGTCATCGAGCCGCCGGGGAAGCAGGCCCGCACCACGTCGATCGCGTCGCTGCCCGGGCGCAGCCGGCCGCGGATGGTGGAGACCAGCTGGTGGACGGTGGTGTAGCTCTCGGTGGCCATCAGGCGCGGCACGTGGACGCTGCCCACCTCGCAGACCCGGCCCAGGTCGTTGCGGAGCAGGTCCACGATCATCATGTTCTCGGCCCGGGTCTTGGGGCTGGCGGCCAGCGAGGCGCGCAGCTCCTCGTCCCGCGCGGGGTCGGCGTCGCGCGGCACCGTCCCCTTGATCGGCTTGGTCTCCACCACGCCGGAGCGGTCGATGGTCAGGAACCGCTCGGGCGAGGAGCTGGCGATCTCCAGCTCGTCCAGGCGCAGATAGGCCGCGTAGGGCGCCGGGTTGGAGCGGCGCAGCGAGCGGTAGAAGGAGTAGCCGTCCTCCACGGCCGGCAGCCAGGCGGAGGTGGTCAGGCAGACCTCGTAGCTCTCGCCGGCCCGCAGCTGCTGCTGGATCTCGGCGATCCGGGCCCGGTACTGCTCCCGGTCGTGGGTCAGCCAGCCCTCGGTCTGCTCGAAGTCGGCCGCCGCCCGCGCGGCGGGCTCGGTGGCCGGCAGCGAGAGCAGCCGCGCGGCGGTGCGGTCCAGCCAGCCGAGCGCGCCCGACTCGGTCCCGGGGTCGGCGTCGCTGAGCGCCAGCAGGTAGGTGCTGTCCTCCTGGTGGTCGACCACGATCACCCGGTCGGCGAAGAGCCACATCGCGTCCGGGGTCGGCGAGACGTGCTTGTTGTCCGCGCCGAGGTCGCCCTTGAGCTCGTAGCCGAAGTAGCCGACGTAGCCGCCGGTGAAGTCGAACGGCAGGTCGGGCACGTCGGTGCGGCGGCGGCGCAGCTGGGTCTGCAGGTAGTCGAAGACCGTGCCGGGGAAGTGCCGGGGCAGCTGTCCGGTGCGGCGCACCTCCACCGAGCCGTCGCCGGTGCGGTAGCGCACCGTCTCGGCCAGCGGCCCGGTGGCGTCGCCCAGGAAGGAGAACCGGGAGCGCCCCGGCTCCACGTGGGCGCTGTCCAGCCAGAAGGCGGGCGCGGAGGAGTCCGCGTAGAGGTGGGTGAAGGCGGCCTCGGTGTCCACGGCCGTCTCGATGGTGCGCACGTGCACCCGCAGGCCCGCGGCCGGCTCGGACGGGTAGAGCTGGGCCGGGGCGGCCCCGGCCCGCGCGGCGGGCAGCGGCGCCGGGGCGGCCGGAGCCGGGCCGCGGTCCTGCTGCGGGCTGCGGCCCTGGTGGGCCAGGGTCAGCTCGCGGAAGTTGGCGAAGAGCTGGCGGCCGTACTCGGTGCAGATCGACTCGGGGTGGAACTGCACGCCCCAGAGCGGCCGTTCGGTGTGCCGCAGGGCCATGATCACGCCGTCCTCGGACCAGGCGGTGGCCTCCAGGGTGGGCGGCAGCGGCTCGGCCACGCTCAGCGAGTGGTACCGGACCACGGTGAAGTCCTGCGGCAGGCCGGCGAACAGCTCGCGGCCGTCGTGCCGCACGGCGCTGAGGAAGCCGTGCCGCGGCTCGGGCGCGGGCACCACCTCGGCGCCCTCGCCGTGGCCGATGCCCTGGTGGCCCAGGCAGACGCCGAGCACCGGGATCGCGGCCTCCCGCACGATCCGGGCGGAGATGCCGAAGTCGCGCGGCCGGGCCGGGTGTCCGGGTCCGGGCGAGATCACCACGTTGTCGAAGCCGGCCAGGTCGAGCTCGGCGGCCCGCGGGTCGTCGTTGGTGACCACGGTCGGTTCGACGCCGTTGACCTCGGCGATCAGCTGGAAGAGGTTGTAGGTGTAGGAGTCGTGGTTGTCGATCAGCAGAGTGCGCATCACGCGGCTTTCTGACGGGTCACGGGTGGGGGTGGGCCAGGGGAGCGGGGTGGACCGAGGGCGCCGGGGTCAGCCCCGGGCGAGCAGCTCGGCGATGGTGCGGGCCGCAACCATGGCCTGGTTGTTGTTCAGCCGGGGGTCGCAGAGCGTGCGGTAGGCGCGTCGCAGCCCCTCCTCGGTGCTGGGGCCGCCATGCCCGAGGCACTCGGTCACCTGGTCGCCGGCGATCTCCAGGTGCACCCCGCCCGGCCACCGGCCGGCCCGGAAGAGCACCTCGAAGAAGCCGGTGATCTCGGCCAGGATGTCGCTCATCAGCCGGGTCTTGAGCCCGCCGGCGGCGGTGACGGTGTTGCCGTGCATCGGGTCGCAGGACCACACCACCCCGTGCCCCGCGTCGGCCACCGCGCGCACCAGCGCGGGCAGCCGGTCGCGGACCTGTCCGGCGCCGAACCGGGTGATCAGGGTCAGCCGGCCGGGACGGCGGTGCGGGTCGAGCCGGCGGCACAGCTCCAGCAGGTCCTCCGGCGTGGTGCCGGGACCGATCTTGCAGGCCACCGGGTTGGCGACCTGGGCGAGGAAGGCCAGGTGGGCGCCGTCCAGTCGACGGGTCCGCTCGCCGATCCAGGGCAGGTGGGTGGAGAGCAGGTAGTGCTCGCCGGTGCGCGAGTCGCGCCGCACCATCGCCTGCTCGTAGTCCAGCACCAGCGCCTCGTGGCTGGTCCACAGACCGGTGCGGCGCCAGCTGCCGTCCAGCTCGACGGTCTGGCCGTAGCCCTTGAGCACCGAACGCAGCGTGCCGTCCCAGGTGGTGGTGGGCACCGCCAGGGTGCTGAGCGTGCCGGCCGGCTCGTGCCAGGTGCGCGGCAGCAGGGCGGAGGCCGTCTCGTGGGCGATCAGGTGCAGCTCGTTCAGCACCGCGCGGGCGGTGTGATAGGCCGTCAGCATCCGGCGCGGGTCGGCGGTCCGGGCCTCGGGGTCGGCGGCGAAGCCGTTCACCAGGTCGCCCCGGTAGACCGGCAGGACGCCGCCGGGGTAGCTCTCCTGCGGCTTGGAGCGGGGCTTGGCGTACTGGCCCGCGATCCGGCCGACCGTGAGGGTGGGCAGTCCGGCGTGCCCGCTGAGCAGTTCGCCCATCTCGCCGATGATCCGGTGCTTGCCGCGGACGGCCGCCAGGCCCGGGGCGCCGATCGGCTCGGCGCAGTCGCCCGCCTGGAGCAGGAAGGAGCGGCCCGCGGCGACGTGGGCCAGCGCGGAGCCGAGCCGGCGCACATCGGCCGGGGCGGTCAGCGCGGGTTGCAGGGCGAGCTGGTCCTGGACCTGGGCGGCGGCCGAGGGGTCCGGCCAGGACGGCTGCTGGTCGGCGGGCAGGTTGCGCCAGTCGGTGGTCTGCGGCGGGCTGACGACCGGCTGGGCGATGGTCAGCTGCGGGGTGCTCACTGGGTCACCTCGGCGGTATCCGGGTCGGCGGCGGGGGCAACTGCCGCGAGCAGGCCCTTGGGTTCGAGCAGGAACTGGGCGAGACTGCCGTCGTGCGGGGTCTCCGGCGGGCCGGCCCAGGGCTTGGCGCGGCCGGTCACCACCTTGCGCACCGAGGGTTCGCGCAGCACGGCTTCGGCGAGTGCCGCGTGCTCGCCCTGCAGGCTCACCACCAGGGACTCGCGCAGCGGTCGCACCCCGTCCACCGCACGCCATGGCGCCACCACGACGAAGGGGAAGCCGAGTTCGGTGCCGGCCGGGGCGGCTGCGGGGCCGTCCACCGAGAGGACCAGTGGGCGCAGCACGGTGCTGCCGTCGCCCGCCTCGGCGAGCGGGGAACCGCCGTAGCGGTGGGTGCTGTGGTCACGGGCGCCATGGGCGGTGATCACCTCCGTCAGGTAGTCGGCCAGCGCCTTGGCGTCGGCCGCGCCGACGGCGGGCAGCGCGGCCCGCTCGTCCAGCACCGGCAGCACCGGCAGTGCGGCGAGCCGTTCGGCCAGCGCCTCGGCCAGCGGGGCGGCCTCGCCGCTGGTCAGGACGAGCGAGATGTTGTTGCAGCGCACCCCGCCGTCGTCGGCGATCCACTCCACCAGGTCGGCGAGCAGCCCGTGGTCCAGCTCGGCGCCCGCCGGGACCAGCACCTTGCTGCGGCCCGGGCCGCGTACCAGCACGTCGTTGCGGGTGGCGAACCGGGCGGCGGCGGCCGGGCCGCCGTAGACCAGGCCCAGGTCGGCCTGCTCCAGCAGGTGTTCGCCGACCTCGTGGCCGCCGGGCAGGAAGGCGAGGGTCTGCGGGTCCAGGCCCGCCGTCAGCAGCGCGGCGGTCAGCCGGCGCGGGGTGAACGGGTCCCGGCTGCCCGGACGGACCAGCACCCGGGCGCCCATGGCCAGCGCGCGCACCCAGCTCACGTTCGGCTCGGGGTGGTTGTTGGGCACCACCGCGGCCAGCACCGCACCGCGCGGCACCCAGTGCGTGCGGTAGCCGGGCCGCACGACGGGCTCCGGCAGCTCGGCGCGGGTCAGCCGCTCGACCATACCGAGCGAGCCGCGGATGGTGTCGATCGCGCGGGTGATCGCCGGGCCCGGGGTGCCGGTGGCCAGCGCCACCCGGCGCCGGTACTCGGCCGGCGACTCGCCGTCCAGCTCCGCGGTGGCGAACAACTCACCGGCGGCGGCGAACAGTTCCGGGCTCGGCGGCGCGGTGTCGGCCGCCGCCCTGATCCGGTTCAGGGCCGCCTGGGCGAGCAGGCGCGGGGCGAGCCCGACCGAGGCGAGCGGCGAACCGTCGACCGCGGTCAGCTCGGTGCGGTCCCGGCTCGCCACCTCGCGGCCGGCGATCACGGGGTTGACGACGGGAGGGGAGGCGGTGGCGGGAGTCGGCGGGGAGGCCGAGGGGGAAGGCGTGGTCATCAGTAGACCCCTTCGATCGCGGCGGGGGCGTTCTCGGTCTTCAGCGGGGCGATGTCGGCCAGACCGTCCACGTCGTCACCGGCCGCCGGGCGGACCCGGATCGCGGTGTCGCGCTCCAGCACGTTGGGCAGGAACAGGTCCTGGCTCAACTGGTGCACCAGCACCCGGCCGCGCTCGCCGTAGGCCACCTCGCCGCCGCTCTGCGGGTCGACCAGCTCGACGATCGACTGCGGAACGTAGGGGCGGAAGACGCACGGGTACGGGTCGCCGTCCTGGCGCGGGCGCTGCGGGGCGATGCCCATCAGGGTGTTGCCGTAGATGGCCGCCACCTTGGCGTTCGGGAAGAAGGTCTCCTCGATCTGGTGCAGCGACTCCGGGCTGATGCTGGTGCCCGCCCAGAGGATGCCCTCCAGCGAGCCGGCCAGCTTGTCGTAGAGCGCCGGGCGGGCGCAGAGGGCCTCCAGCACCGGCGGGGTGATGAAGAGCACCTTGATGTTCTGCGAGGCGACCACGAGTTCGACCTGGTCCAGCAGGTACTCCCGGTACTCGGCGGCCAGTTCGGTGCGCCCCGAGCCGATCAGGTGCTTGACCCAGCGCGGGTCGAAGTCCAGCGTGAAGGTCATCGCCCCGCGCAGCTCGGCCAGCCGCCGCACGGTGCGGCCCACCACGTGCGGGCCGGTGGGGCCGACGTGCAGCCAGTGGCCGCGCTCGGGGAAGCCGTGGGCCGCGAGCACCTCGCTCGTCCAGTCCACGTTGCGGGTACGGGCGGTGGCGTCCACCACGCGCTTGGGCGCGCCGGTGGTGCCGCCGGACTCGAAGACCTCGAAGGTGCGGTCCACCAGGCCCTCGGGGATCAGGTCCTCCACCGGGACGTGGCGCAACTCCTCGCTGACGTCGGGGAACCGGCGCAGGTCGGCGACGGTGGTGATGTCGGTGAGCGGGTCGAAGCCGAGGCCCGCCGCCTTGCGCAGCCAGAACGGCGAGCCGGTGGCCGGGCTGAAGTGCCAGGCCAGGATGGAGCGCAGGTGCTCGTCGGTGGTGGCGGCGGGGTGCTGCCGGTCGGTCTTCGGATGCTCGACGCTTGCCAGCTCAGTCATGTACGTCCAACCGTTTCGTCAATCGGTCCCGGTGGCCCGGCGGGCGGCGGGACGACGGCATTCCGGGGCGTTCAGGCGTTTCCGTGGCGTTCAGGCGTTCCGTGGCGCTCAGGCGTTTCCGTGCCATGCAGACGCCAGGTGGCACGGCGCCGGTCGGGTGCGGCACTCGGCGGGCCCGAAGAGCGGGCAGGGGGTGCCGGCGACGGGACCGGGGTACGGCCGGGCCGCGCCGCGGCAGCGGAGACCGGCCCTGGGGATCGCTCCCTCGGACCGCTCCGGCCTGTCGGTGAATTTATCTTTTCCGCGAGACACCTTGGCTGTCAAGCAGGTTCCGGGCGATCGACCGCCTACCGGGCGGCACCGTTCAACTGCCCACGAAGCCGGCTGGGCCGGGCCGCCGGGCCGTGCCTAGCATCGGCGGCATGACCACCTCCCCCGGCGCCACCGAGCGCCTGAACCTCCGTCAACTCTCCTCCCGCACCTACGCGGCGATGAACCGCCTGGCCGGCACCGCCGCCGAGGCCGCCGAGCAGGCCGGCCTGGAGAAGCCGCTGCTCGAACTGGTGCGGATCCGCGCCTCGCAGATCAACGGCTGCGCCTACTGCCTGGACATGCACGCCAAGGACGCCCGCCACGCCGGCGAGACCGAGCAGCGCGTCTACTCGGTCAGCGCCTGGAGCGAGACCCCGTTCTACACCGAGCGCGAGCGCGCCGCGCTGGAGCTGACCGAGGCGATCACCCTGATCCACGACGGCCACGTGCCGGACGCGGTCTACGACAAGGCCGCCAAGGTCTTCGGCGAGGAGCAACTGGCCCAGCTGATCTGGGTGATCATCGTGATCAACAGCTACAACCGGGCCGCGATCACCCCGCGCCTGGTGCCGGGCGGCTACACCCCCGGCGCCTGACGATCCGCCAGCACCGCTGCTGCGCCCACCATCACGAGGGCCGCCACTGTCCGCCTCCGGCGCGGTGGCGGCCCGTCCTGTCCGCCGTCCTGTGCGCCGACCTGTCCGCCGATCGGAGAGACCGCCATGCCCTCCACCACCACCGCGACCGGGATACCGGCGCACGCCTTCGCCGACCCGTTCACCCGCCGCCTGCTGGGCCGGACGGCCTCCACCACCGCGCAGTTGGAGGAGCGGCTGGGCACCCGGCTGCGGCTGCGGCTGATCGACCAGCGGCTGGTCGTGCCGGACCCGCCCGCCCAGGAGGCCCATCTGGTCCGGCGCACCGAACTGCGGACCCCCGAAGGGCTGGTCGTCTCGCGCAACCTGGTGCTCGGACGGCTCCCCGAGCAGCAGGAGCTCACCGAGATCGTCACCGGGCTCACCGAACCGCTGGGCCGGGCGCTGGCCGCCCACGGCATCACCGAGCACCGCACCCCGCTGGGCGTCTCGCTGAGCCGCTGGCCGGACGGCACGACGGCGGTGCGGCGGCGCTACCTGCTGCGGATCGGGCAGGAAGCCCCGCTGTACGTCCTGGAGTTGTTCAACCCGGCGGTGGTCCCGGCGACGCCCGCCGACAGCACACCCGACGACACCACGCCTGCCGACACCACGCCCGCCGACACCTCGCGGTGGGCCGCATGAGCGCCGTCGCCGCCCCCGGACCCCTCGCCGTGGTCGGGGCCGGGCCGGTCGGCCTGAGCGCGGCCCTCGCCGCCCACGCGCTCGGCCTGCCGGCCGTCCTGCTGGAGGCGCAGCCCCGCGCGGCCGCCGCCGCCCGCCCCGGCAGCCGGGCCATCTTCGTGCACCGGGCCACCCTGGAGCTGCTGGAGCGGATCAGCCCGGGGCTCGGGGAGCAGATCGCCGCGCGCGGGCTGGTCTGGCGCACCAAGCGGACCCTGTGGGCCGGGCGCGAGGTGCACGCCCGCAGCTACCGCCCCTCGTCCGCCGCACCGCCGTTCACCAGCCTGCCGCAGACCATGGTGGAGGACCTGCTGCGGGCCGCCTGCGACCGCGCGGGCATCGCCCAGCACTGGGGCGACCCGGTCGCCCGGGTGGCGTCCGAGAAGGGCAGCGTGCGGCTGCGCACGGCCGGCGGCGTGGCGCACGAGGCCTCCCACGTCATCGCGGCCGACGGGCCGCGCTCCACCGTCCGCGCCGAGGCCGGGCTCGCGCTGCGCGGCAGCACCTCGGCCACCGGGTTCGTGGTCATCGACGTCGCCGACGCGGCGGGGCTCGCCGAGCCGGAGCGGATCTTCCACTACCGCCACCCGGCCGTCGGCGGGCGCAACGTGCTGCTGGTCCCGTTCCGCGGCGGCTGGCGGGTGGACGTCCAGTGCCGCCCCGGCGAGGACGGCGGCCGGCTGATCGACGAGGCGCCCGACTGGCTGCCCGGCGTGCTGCCCCAGCTGCCCGCGCACGAGGTCACCTGGTCCTCCGTCTACCGCTTCCAGCAGCGCCTGGCGAGCGCCTTCACCGACCGCCACCAGCGGATCCTGCTCGCGGGCGAGGCCGCCCACCTGCTGCCGCCGTTCGGCGCACGCGGCATGAACTCCGGCATCGCCGACGCCGTCGCCGCCGCCCGGGCCGTCCACACCGCCACCGTCCCCGCCTACGCCGTGGCCCGCCGCGCCGCCGCCCAGCAGAACATCCACGCCGCGGCCGGCGCCCTCGACCACCTCCTCGCCGCCCGCCCCCGCCGGCGCGCTGCCCAGTGGGCCGCCGCGGCGGCAGCCCCCTGGTGGCCCCGGGCCGGCCGCTGGCTGGACGCGGCGCCCTACGGACCCCAGCTGCGCGCAGTGACGTACTGAGCCGCCACGCCTGCAGCAACCTCGGCGCGGCTGATCACCGGGGCGGACCGGGGCCGCACAGAATGGTCGGATGCGACTGACCCCCCGTCCGCTGACCCGCCGTCACTTCCTCGCCACGGGCGCCACCGCGCTGCTCGGCCTCGGGGCCGTGGCCCGCCCCGCCGCCGCGCAGGCGCGCTCGGCCCTGGAGCCGGAGACCGAGGTCGATGCCGGACCCATGGTGATGGCCCTGACCTTCGACGACGGCCCGAGCCCGCAGTACACGCCGCAGGTGCTGGACCTGCTGTCCGACTACGACGTCAAGGCGACGTTCTTCGTCTGCGGCGACAACCTCGGGCTGTACCCGGACGTACTGCGCCGGATCGTCGCTGAGGGCCACACGGTGGGCAACCACACCTGGTCCCACCCCTACCTCGAGGACCTCTCCGAGGACGAGATCCGCGACGAGATCCAGAGCACCCAGGACGCCGTCGCGCACGTCATCGGGAAGGCGCCGGTGCTGTTCCGCGCCCCCTACGGCGTGTTCACCGACGACACGCTGGCGATCTGCGGCGACCTCGGCCTGCGCCCGATCTCCTGGTCGGTGGATCCGGAGGACTGGGCCAACCCCGGCACCGACACCATCGTCCAGCGGGTGCTCGACGGCGCCGCCACCGGGGCCATCGTGCTCGACCACGACGGCACCGACGGCGGCGACGACGACCCCGAGCCCGGCAGCGGCGGCGACCGCTCGCAGACGGTGGAGGCGCTGAGCCGCTACCTGCCGCAGCTGCTCGACGACGGCTACACCTTCACCACCCCGGACGCCCACCCGCCGCGCTAGCCGCCGCGGACTCCGCCTGCGCGAAGGACTCCCAGCCGCGCGCGCACGCGCGGGCCAGCTCCGCCACCGCCCGGGTGCGGTGCGCCGGGACGGTGGCGGCCAGGGCGGACCAGTCGGCGCCGGGCAGCAGGGCGACACCGAGCAGGCGCAGCAGCTGGCGGCCCCGCTCGGTGTGGCGCAGGGCCGGGTCGCGGCAGAGGTTGCGGTGCAGCGCGGCGAGTTCCTCGGCCGGCGGGGCGGGCGGCGGTGCGGGCGGCGCCGGAGCGGGTTGCGGCGCCGCGGTGCCGGCCTGTTGGGGCGGGACCGGGTCCTCGCCGCGCTGCAGGCGGTCGCGGACGTCGCGGACGGTGGCGGGGGCCAGGCCGGTGCGGCGGGCGACCTCGCGCAGCGAGACGGTCGGCGAGCCGGTCAGCAGCCGGCCCGCCTCGCGGCGGCTCTGGGCGGTGTTCAGCGGGCGGACCTTGCCGTCACGGCCGATCCGGGCCGCGGGCTGCGCCTCGGGCGCGGTGCGGCGCAGGCTCGCGACGGTGTGCGCGGACAGGCCGGTGGACGAGGCGATGGCGCGGTCCGACCAGTGCGGGTGGGAGGCGAGGATCCGCTCGGCGGCGGCGGAGCGCTCGGCGAGCGTGAGGGCCAGCCCGTGGCTGACGTTGGACTCCACGGCCAGCACGAAGGCGTCGTCCGCGGTGCCGTCGAAGAACCGCGCCTCGATGTGGCTGCGGCCCCGCAGGTGGGCCGCGCGGACCCGGTGGGTGCCGTCGATGATCCGCATCGAGGGCCGGTGCACCGTGATCGGCGGCAGCGCGCCCTCGGTGGTGCTCAGCGCGCGCAGGTGCCCGGCGTCCTCGGCGACGGCACGCGGCGAGTCGGCCGGGCGCAGCGCGGCGATCGGGAGCAGCTGGACCGCGCCGACGGGTGCGGCGGGCGGCAGCGCGTGAACGGGCAGGGCGGTCATCTCCGGTTCCCTCCAACGGGGGTGGGCAACTGCATGGAACGCGCAGTTGCCCACCGAAATTGCCTCAGCGCTCCAGCTGGTTCAGCGCTCCGGCTGGTTCAGTGCTCCAGCTGCCGCAGCAGGTCGAGCACCGCCGCCACCGCCGGGTCGAGCCCGTCGGCCTCGACGACCGGCAGGACCGCGGCGAGCAGGCCCGCCAGCCGGCCGCCGTTCTCCCGCGGGAAGGCCTCGGAGCCCTCCCAGAAGACGGCGCGCAGGGCGGCCACCGTCAGCAGGCCGGTGCCGGCCGAGGCGGTGACCAGGCGTCGGGCCAGGGTGCGCTCCAGCTCGTTGGGCGCCCAGCTGCCGCCGGCCAGGTCCTCGGCCAGCCGGCCGGCCGCGGCCAGCAGGGCGGCGGAGTCCGGGCTCGCCGCCCGGGTGCCGACCAGCAGGCCCGGCACCGGGTTGGCCCGGTAGTTGTCCCAGAAGGCGTCGCCGAAGCGGGCCACGGCCTCGGCGGGCACCTCGGGCCGGTGCCAGTCGAAGGACTCGAACCCGGCGGCGGCCAGGCAGCGGGCGAAGGCCGCCCGGGTCCAGCGCGAGGTGGTGATGGTGGAGGTCTCGGTGCCGATCAGGTCGGTGACCAGGACGCCGCGCTCGCCGTCCCGCTGCTCGCCGACCACCCGCAGGCCGTACTCGTCCCAGCGCGGGCCGGCCGGGTCGAACTCCGGCCACACGGCGACGGCGACGAACCGTCCGCCGGGGGCCAGGTTGCGGTGGATGCCGGCCAGCATCCGGGTCAGCTCCTCCTCGGTGGTGGCGTAGTTGAGCAGCCACACCGCGCTGACCAGGTCGAAGCTGCCCAGCCGGGGCAGCTCGACGGCGTCGGCCGCCTGGTAGGAGATGCCGAGCGGCCGTTCCCGCTCCAGGTCGCGGGCCAGGTCGACCATGACCGGCGAGAGGTCGACGCCGAGCACCTCGGCCGCGCCCGCCGCCTTGATCAGCCGGGTGTAGTGGCCGTGCCCGCAGGCGAGGTCCAGCACCCGGGCGCCGTGCAGCTCGCCGAGGTGCTTGAGCACGTTGTGCTGCTCGGGGCCGGCCAGGGGGGCGGTGTCCTTGAAGTCGGAGTACCGCTCGCCGATCGCCGCATACTGGTCGGTCTGCTCACTCATGGTGGGTGGGGCCCTTCTGTACGAGGTCGTGCCGGGCGAGGTCGGTGTAGCCGGTGGCGCCACCGTCGTGGAAGGTGTCCGGGTCCGGGGCGGCCGGCGCCACGCCCCACCGGATCCGCTCCGCCAGGTCGGGGTTGGCGGCGAACAGGCGGGCGAAGCTCACCGCGTCCGCCTCGCCCGCGTCGAGCCGGGCGAGCGCGGTGGCCGGGTCGGTGGGGTCGTCGCCGGTGAACGGGTTGACGATCAGTGCGCCGCTCCAGCGCTCGCGCAGCAGGCGGGTGAGCTTGGGGTCGGGGCCCTCGATCACGTGGAGGTAGGCGTACGACTCCCCGCCCTGCCCGGCGCCGAGCCGCTCGGCCAGCAGGCCGTAGCTGTCGGCCGGGTCCAGCTCCAGGATGTCGTTGTAGCCGGACCCGGGCGACAGCCGCAGCGCCGTGCGCCCGGCGCCGACGACGCCGGCCACCGCCCGCACGGCCTCCACCGCGAACCTGATCCGGTTCTCGGCGGAGCCGCCGTAGGCGTCGGTGCGCTGGTTGGCGTTGTCGGAGAGGAACTGGTGGATCAGGTAGCCGTTGGCGCCCTGCAGCTCGACGCCGTCGAAGCCGGCCCGCAGCGCCGCCTCGGCGGCTGCCGCGTAGTCGTCCAGGGTCTCGGAGATGTCCACCCGGGACATCGCGTTCGGCTCGACGGTGGGCACCAGGGTGTCCGGGGTGGTCCGCGCGTCGCTGGCCGCCGTCACCGCCGAGGGCCCCAACGGGCGGACGCCGTGCGGCAGCAGGCTGGGGTGGGCGATCCGCCCGTGGTGCGCGAGCTGCACCACGATCCGTCCGCCGGCCTGGTGGACGGCCTCGGTGACCGCAGCCCAGCCGGCGATCTGCGCGGCGGTGTGCAGACCGGGCTGACCCACCGGGCCGTGGCCGGTGGGGCTGATCCGGGCGCCTTCGGTGATGATCAGGCCGGCCGAGGCGCGTTGGGCGTAGTACCGCGCCATCAGGGCGGTCGGGACACCCGCCGCGTCGGCCCGGTTGCGGGTCATGGGGGCCATGACGACGCGGTTGGCCAGCGCCAGCGTTCCGGCGGTCAGCGGGGTGTGCAGGGTGGGCGAGGAACTCATGGGGTCTCCGTGCTGGGCGAGGTCGAAGGGATGAGGGAGTGAACCGTGGTGGTGGCCGGGCGAGTCGGCCGGGCTTCATGTCGGCTCCCCGGTCAGGTCCGCGTGCTGGTCACGCCCGCGCCTCGGCGAGCGGTGCGGCGACCGAGGCCCGGACCAGCGAGGCCAGCGCGCTCGCGATCGCGTCGGAGTCGCCCAGCGTCACGGAGTTGACGCCCGGCCGGATCCCGGCGGCGGTCGCCCAGTGCACCGACTCGGTCGGCACCCCGTAGGCGAAGCGGCGCGGATGCGCCCGCCCGCGCGCGTCGAGGACGTGGTACGGGCGCGGGGTGACCGCGACCCCGCCGGTCTGGTGACCGGGGACGCCGTCCAGCCCGGGGATCCGGTAGGGGGCGATCTGGCCGGTGGCGAGCAGCTGGGCGAGCAGCGGGTCGGCGGTGCGGCGCAGGTCCGGCTCGGGCAGCCGGGCCTCGATCAGCACCCGGGCCGCGACCGTCCCACCGCCGGCGCCGAGTGCACTGGCCAGGAAGGTTCCTGACGCACCGTCGGCTTCGACGGCCAGGTCCGGGCCGAGCACCTCCAGCACCCCGGCCTCGATCAGCGCGATCATCTCGGCGATCCGCGAGGCGGGCGGGCCGATCGAGAGGAAGGCGTTGAGCGGGGTGTACCAGCGGTCCAGGTCGCCGTGGTGCGAGGCGCCGTGCAGGCCCGCGTGGTCGACCGCCAGCCGGATCTCGTTGCGCAGGTCGCGCAGCACGTCCAGGGCGGCCTTGACCGGACCGCTGACGTTGCCCTGGGCGGCGTTCGCCAGGTCACGGCCGAGGTAGTCGAGCAGCCAGCTGCGGTACTCGGCGGCGGAGGCGAACTCCCGTCCCTGGTACGGGCGGGCGATCAGCTGCCAGTCCCAGCGCTCGGCGGCGGGCACCGCGAAGGCGTCCAGCACCGCCTGCTGCTCGGCCGCGGTCCCGGCCGTCAGGTAGCGCTCGGCCAGCGGCCCGGCCTCGGCGGCGCGGCCCGCCCGGCGCAGCAGCGCCTCGTAGTAGACGCTCTCCACCTCCCGGGCCACCAGCGGCCAGATCTCGGCGCGGAAGTCCACCGGATCGCCCGCCGCCGCGCGCTTGCGCAAGGCGGTGACGTGCTCGACGGTGAGCAGCCGCGGGTAGTAACGCCCGTGCGGTCCCTTCTCGTTGGCGCCGCGCGAGTGGTAGGGCACGCCGCGCCGGGAGCCGGCCACCAGCCTCGGCTCGCGGCCCGAGGGCAGGTAGACCAGCCGGCCGTCCCGGTGCTCGAAGCGGCCGCCGCGACCCTGGGTGAGCAGCGTCAGGTGGTCGAAGAAGTTGAGCCCGAGGCCGCGCAGCAGCACCGTCTCGCCGGGCACGATGAAGGACAGGTCCAGGTCGGCAGGGTTGGCGGGGGTCAGGTACGCCAGGCCGTGGGTGTCGGCGAAGGCGGTCAGCCGCCGCTCGGTCTCCCCCGGGCGGGCGGCGGTGTGGCCGAGGGCCAGCACCACGGCGGACAGGTCCGACAGCACGGTGCCGTCGGCCAGCCGCAGCCGCTGGGTCTCCCCCGTGTCGTCCAGCGCCACCGCGCGCGAGGCGTGCACCTGCACGGTGACCCCGGCCGGGGCGGTGCCGCAGACCCGGTCGAAGGCCCAGCGCAGGTAGCGCCCGTAGAGCGCGCGGGTCGGGTAGTCGTCGGGGCCCAGCCGCTTGGCCTCGGCCAGCACCTCCTCGGTGCTGCTGGCGAAGGACTCGTCCACCGGCCCCATCAGGGTCAGGAACCGGGCCCACTCGTAGAGGCTCGGTCCGGGCAGCACCGGGCCGGCCAGCTCCACCGAGTCGTCGGTGAAGACGGTCACCTGCGAGGCCACGGTGTTCATCAGCAGGTGCGGGCTCTGGTCGGTGCGCCAGACCGCGCCGGCGCCCGGCGGGTGGGGGTCCACGATGTGCACGGTGACGTCGGCCCCGCCCTCGCCGGAGGAGAGCTGGGCGCAGAGCCGCTCCAGCACGGAGAGCCCGCGCGGCCCGGCGCCGACGATGCACAGCTGTGCGTGCTGCCCGCTCATCCCGCGTCCCCCGTCCAGGTGGTGAGCTCGACGCCGTCGCCGAGCGGCAGTTCGACCGAGACGTAGCCGCGGGCCGGGTCGCGGATCCAGGCCAGGAACTCCTGCGGCAGCATCGGCAGGTTGTCGGAGACGATCACCGTGCCGGGGCGCAGCAGCGGCTCCAGCACGGTGAGCACCGGCAGGTAGAGCTCCTTCCAGCCGTCCAGCAGGACCAGGTCGACCGGTCCGGCCACGGTGGCCAGCGTGTCGCGGGCGTCGCCCGCCAGCACGGTCACCAAGTCGGCCAGGCCCGCCTCGGCCAGGTTGGCGCGGGCCTTGGCGACCTTGCTCCCGTCGAGTTCGGTGCCGGTGAGGTGGCCGGCGCCGTTGTCGCGCAGCGCGGCGGCCAGCTGGATCGCGGAGGTGCCGAAGGAGGTGCCGAACTCGACCACGGTGCGCGGGCGCAGCATCCGCGCCAGGGTGTAGAGGAACTGGCCGGTGCTCGGGTGCACGGGCAGCGAGGCGTCGGCGCACAGCGCGCTGGTCTCGGCGGGGGTGGGCGGGGCGGCGAGCTTGGCGGCCTCGGCGAAGGCGTGCGCCATCGCGCGCTGGTCGCCCTGGCGGGCGTCGGCGTAGAGCCGGGCGAGCACGGAGCTCACGGTCGGGTCGTCGAGGCCGAGGGCGCCCGGTCGTGCGGGCAGGACGGACATCTGGTCTCCCGGTTCCGGGTTCGGGGCCCGCCGCCCGCGGTGGGGCGGGCGGCGGGCCGGGCAAGAGGACGATCGAGGGGCGGGCGGGCAGGAGCGCGGAGCGGTGGGGCGAGCGGTCAGGCCTCGTCGGTCGCCAGCAGCTCGCGGCGCAGGTAGCTCTGTGCGTTGTAGATGGTGCGGGCCGGGTCGGTGATGGCGCGCCGGCCGTGCATCACCCGGGTGTTGTCGACCAGCACGACGTCACCGTCCTGCCAGTCCAGCTCCTCAGTCAGCTCGTCGGTGAGCTCCTTGAGCCGCTCGACCAGCCCGGCGGGCAGCTCGCTGCCGTCGGCGAAGGTGATGGTCGGCTTCTCGTAGTTGAAGGACGGGCCGAAGATGCTGTTCGCCCAGGAGAGCCGGGCGCCGAACAGGGTGGGGCGGGCGGCGGGGGTGCGGAAGGCGTAGTGCACGGCGCCGTCCGGCAGTTCGGTGACCGTGGTGCCCTCGCCGCCGACCGCGGCCAGCTGCTGGAAGTCGGCGAAGGTGACCTCCTCGACGGTCTTGACCCCGCCGAGCTGGTGCACCACGAACTGCCGCCACTTGGCCTCCTCGACCCGGCGGGCGTAGACGATGTCCTGGGCGAAGGCGGCCCGGTCGGCCTCGGTGGCGGCGTCCCAGACCCGGTAGCCGTCGCAGACCGTGGTCTGCGAGCCGGAGGCGGCGGCCTTCTCGCAGAGGAACCAGGTCAGGTCGGGGATGAAGGGGCTGTTGCCGTTCTCGATGTGCAGGCCGAGCTCGTCGGTGCCGGCGTCGACCTTCTGCGCGACGTCGCCGCCGTGGAAGGAGCGGGCCGGGTCCAGGGTCACACGGTCGGAGTGCTGCTTGACGAAGAGCGAGAAGTCCTCGATCGAGGGGTCGAAGCCGCGCAGCACCAGGAAGCCGGACTCGGCGAGCAGGTCGATGGTCTGCCGCGGGTCGAGATCGGCCAGGGTGGTGCGGCCCGGGGCGGGCTGGACGAGCTTGCCGGTGCCGGTCCCGTAGGGCCGCACGTCCGGTCGGGTGGTGGCCATGGCTGTCCCCTTGTCGGTGTCGGGTGTGGTGGTGCCCCTGGTGGTGCCCCGGGTGCTGGGCCGGGTGCTGGGCCGGGTGGTCGCCAGCAGCGCGAGGTCGGCGGTGATCGCGGCCCGCACCGGCCGCCCGGTGACGGTGAAGTAGCGGCGGTAGCCGTCCTGGTCGGCGCGGAGCAGGTGGAGTTCCGCGACGCGTTCGACCGCGGACAGGTGCTCGGCTCCGAAGGCGGTGATCGCGTCCGCGGCCTCGGCCGGGTCGGTGGCGGGGTCGATGACGAACAGGCCGTGCAGCGCGGGCAGGTCGTTGCCGACCACGCCGACGGCGCGCACGAACGGGAGCCGGGCGTACTGCGCCTCGACCCATTCGGGGGCGATGTTGCGCCCGGCGGCCGTGATGATGATGTTCTTCTTGCGTCCGGTGATGGTCAGGTAGCCGTCCTCGTCGATCGCGGCGAGGTCGCCGGTGTGCAGCCAGCCGTCGACGACGGCGCAGCTGGAGGGGTCGGGCCTGGTGTAGCCGGCGAACAACGAGCTGCTGGCGACCAGCAGTTCGCCGTCCTCGGCGAGCCGGACCCGCACGTGCGCCAGCGGGCGGCCCACCGTGCCGATCCGGCGCGCCGCCGGGGTGTTCCAGCTGACCACCGAGCTGTTCTCGGAGAGCCCGTAGCCCTCGTGGACGGCGATCCCGTGGCCGTCCAGCTCGTGCAGCGTGTCGGGGTGCACGGGCGCACCGCCGCAGCAGATCAGCGGGGGCTGCTCGGTGCCGAACAGGGTCCGACTGACCGGCAGTCCGGCCCGCCGGGCGCGCCCGGCGGCGTCCGCCAGCGCGGCGGCCAGCGCCGGGGTGGCGACCACGGCGGTGGGCCGGGCGGCGGCCAGCTGCGGCAGCGCGCTCTCCACCGCGCCCGCGCTGGTGCCGACCAGGGCGGAGCCGGGCGGCAGCAGGGTGACGCAGCCGCCGTCCAGCAGCACCAGGTAGAGGCCGGTGACCTGCTCGATCAGCAGGCTGAACGGGACGAGCGAGAGGTAGGCGCCGAACGCCCTGGCGGGCATCGCGGTGTGCAGCGAGTCGATCAGCGCGCCGATGCCGGCGGCCCGGATCCGCACGCCCTTGGGCCGCGAGGTGGTACCGGAGGTGTGGATGATCTTGCAGATCCACTCCTCGTCCGGCTCCTCGACCGCGTTCGGGTGCCACGGGGCGGACCCGCCGTCGAGCGTGGCCAGCACCACCCGGCAGCCCGAGGGCAGCACCGCGCCCAGGCCCCACTCGGCGAGCCGGGCCGCACCCTGCGCGTCCACCAGGCAGAGGTCCGCGGATTCGAGCAGCCCGGCGGCCTGCTCGCGGCTGAAGGCCAGCGGCACCGGGATCTCGGTGGCCCGTAACGCGAGCAAGGCCAGGTCGGCGACCACGAATTCGGGGGTGTTGCCGCAGATCACCCCGACCCGCAGGCCCGGTGCGAGTGCGAGGCGGTCGGCCAGTGCGCGGGCCGCCCGGGTGATCTCGCGGTAGCTGTGCCGGGCCACGGTCGCCCCGTGCTCGTCCAGCACCCGCACCAACGGCCGCTCGCTCTCCCCGAATTCACTCAGCGCCTGGTCAACGGCCCGCACCGCCGACCACCTCCCTGGGTGCGCTCGCCTCGGCGAGCAGTCCGACCTCCGGGTCCAGGAACGCGTAGCGTCCGGTGGCCTCGGCGAACAGCGGTGCCAGGGCGCGCAGTTCGATGAAGCCGGTCTGCGGCCGGCCGGCGTAGTAGCTGCCCCAGGCGTCGCGCTGACCGGGCTGCAGCCGCTCGGGGTCGGCCACGCCCAGCGGGGTGAAGGTGATCCCGACCCGCTGCAGCGCGGTGCGCAGGTAGTCGGTGACGGTGCACAGGATGTACTCCATGCCGATCGACCAGGCGATGATGGGGGTGAGCCGGATCATCTCCCGGCCGGCCCCGCCGTGCCCCGCCAGCGGGCCGATCTCGATCACCCGGGAGCGGTCCACCGGGACGCCCAGGCGCTCGGCGATCGCGGTCTCGACCGGGACGTCCAGATAGCGCTCCGAGAAGAACGGTGTCCCCGAGGCGTAACTGCACCCGGCGCAGCCGGCGATCCGGCGCACGCCGTCCGCGGCTTGGGTGGTGGCGACGATGAAGGCGTCGGGATCGGGGCTGACGATCGCCCCGTAGGTGTTGGCGTAGGTGGTGCGGACCAGCTCGCCGGCTTCCAGCCAGTGAGCGGAGTTCCGGGGCACCACGGTGATTTTCAGCAAGGCTAGCTCTCCGATCGCAGGTGGGCGAGCGCCGGCAGGCGGTCGGCCCAGGGCTGGGCGGTTTCGAGCTCGGCCGCCAGGGCGAACAGGGTGGCCTCGTCGCCGAAGCGGCCGGTGGCGTGCACCCCGATCGGCAGCCCGGCCTCGGTCCAGTGCAGTGGGACCGACATGGCGGGCTGGCCGGTCAGGTTGGCCAGCGGGGTCTCGTGGCAGAACTCGATGGCCCGCATGAGCTGTTGATCGGGACTCCCGATCGCGAAGGTGCCGAGCTCCGGCGCCGGCCAGGCGGTCACCGGCGACAGCAGGACGTCGTAGGACTGGTAGAAGCCGGCGATCGAGCGGGCGGCGCGTTGCAGGGTGCCGACCGCCAGCAGGTACTGGGAGGCGCTGAGGGTGCGGCCCTGCTGGTAGAGCTGCCAGGTCAGCTCCTCGAACCGGTCCGCGCTCGGGATCCGGCCGCTGAGCTGGGCGTAGGAGGTGATCGCCGAGGAGACCCCGGCGGCCCACAGCACCAGGAACGGGTCGACCAGTTCGGCGAAGGCGACCTCCGGCGCGGCCTCGCCGACCTGGTGGCCCAGGTCCGCGCAGAGCTTGGCCGCGTCCAGCACGGCGGTGGCGCAGGCCGGGTCGAGCGGGCCGGTGCCGGGGCGGGTGGTGTAGGCGATCCGCAGCGGACGGTCCGGCCCCTGGCGGACCGCCTGGGCGAACCGTCCGGCGATCGGCGGCGCCCAGTACGGGTCACCGGGGGCGGGCCCGGCGATCGCGTCGAGCACCGCCGCGCTGTCCCGCACCGAGCGGCTGACCACGTGCTCGGCGGCCAGGCCGTTCATCAGGTCGCCGACGGCCGGCCCCAGCGGGG
This sequence comes from Kitasatospora sp. NBC_01250, assembly GCF_036226465.1. NCBI lineage: Bacteria > Bacillati > Actinomycetota > Actinomycetes > Kitasatosporales > Streptomycetaceae > Kitasatospora > Kitasatospora sp. NBC_01250. The sequence continues at coordinate 2,443,590 of NZ_CP108476.1, forward strand.
TGCGCGCCCGGGTGGGCTTGAGGCCGAAGACTCCGCAGTTGGACGCCGGGATCCGGATCGAGCCGCCCGCGTCGTTGGCGTGCGCGACGGGCACCAGGCCCGCCGCCACGGCCGCCGCCGCGCCGCCGCTGGAGCCGCCCGCGCTGCGGGTCGGGTCCCAGGGGTTGCGGGTCGGGCCCTGGGCGACCGGTTCGGTGGTGGGCAGCACCCCGAACTCGGCGGTCCTGCTCTTGCCGAGCACCCGCAGCCCGGCGGAGCGGAAGCGGTCGGTCAGCTCGCTGCCCTGGCGCGGCGTGAAGCCGGCCAGGAACCGCGATCCCATGGTGGCCTCCAGGCCGGCCACGGTGGGCCCGAGGTCCTTGAGCAGGAACGGCACGCCGTGCAGCGGACCGGTGCGCTCCTTGGTGCCTTCCTTGGCGCGCTGCCCGGCGGCCCGTTCGGCTCGGGCCGCCTCGGCGAGCGCCTGGTCGAAGGCGGTCACCGCGAGCGCACCGAGCCGTCCGTCGTACCGCTCGATGCGTTCGACGGCGTACCGCAGCAACTCGCTCTCGGTCAGCTCGCCGCGGCGGACCAGGTCCGCCTGGGCGTGACCGTCCAGCTCGCGCAGACTCTCCGGGGAGGACATGCCGTCACCCTTCAGCTCGACTAATAGCTTTCAATAAAGCTTTCGAAGAAGATGCTAGCTCGCCGATCCCGGGGCGGCAACCGGCCGCCGACCGCCTGATACGGGTGGTGTTGTGGGGGTAGATGAGGGTTTGCACCCTCAGCAGAAAGGTTCTTCGAAACCTTTTTTGATGGGAAGATCGGGGGAATACTCCCCGCAGCCGTCCGGCGACGGCATGATGAGGGGTGCGCCGCACCGCAGCAGAAGGAGAGAGATGCCCGACACCGAACGAGCCGGCGGCCCCGCGGCCCTGGACCGGCTGGCCCGCCAGGCCGCCCGGCTGGCGCAGCTGGTGAACGCCGCCACCCAGGCGGCCGCCGTCGAGGCCGGCCTCACCCACGCCGACGCGGACGTGCTGCTGGCGCTCTACCGGGCACACGAACACCGGCTGCGGCCCACCACGCTGGCGGCCGGCTGCGGACTCTCCTCGGGCGGGACGAGCAACATCATCAACCGCCTCGCGCAGGCGGGATACGTCAACCGCGAGGCCAACGCCGAGGACGGGCGCAGCTCCTGGGTGCAGCTGACCGAGGAGGGGCGCGGGCTGGCCGGGCTGGTCACCGACACGGCGGCGGCCGAGCACGCCCGGCTGCTGGAGCGGCTGCCCGAGGGCATCGCGGAGGCGCTGGCGGCGCTGCTGGACACGGCGGTCGGGCAGTTGGAGGCGGCGGGCGGGCAGCCCGCAGGGCGGGCGCTCAGCGGTAGCCGGGCACGCTGAGCGGCCGCACGCCTCACCGCCGGCGCGGCGCCGCTCAGCCCAGCAGGACGGCCTCGGACGTGGCCACCGGGGCGGCCGGGGCGGTGAGTTGCGCGCGGGTGAGCAGCCGGTCGAGCTGCGCCAGGTCGGGCACCCCCTCGATCCGGCGGTCGCCGATCACCGTGGTCGGCGTCAACCGGACCGGGCCGTGGCCGCAGCCCGCGACCAGTGCCGCGCGGTGCCGGTCGGCGTAGTGCTCGGAGCGCACGGCCGCACGGAACTCCGGCCCGGCGAGCCCGGCGCGCTGCGCCGCCGCGGTCAGCACCTGCGGGTCGCCGAGGTCCAGCCCGGCCACGAAGCGGGCCGCGAACACCTCGTCGCCGTAGGCCTCCGCGCGCCCCTGGTCCAGGGCGAACTGGTAGCCGTGGAAGGCGAGTCGGTAGTCGCTGGCCGGCGCGGGCGGGCGCTCGGAGACGGTCACCCCGAGGCGCTCGGCCAGCGGTCGCACCCCGTGCCGCCACACCCGGGCCGACGGCACCGGGTCCCAGGACTGGCCGCCCTGCTTCTCGTGCGGGTGCCAGCGCAACGTGGCGCCGTGCGAGGCGGCCACCGGGGTCAGCAACCGGCGGGTCAGCATACTCAGCGGGCATCGGTAGTCGAACCAGGCTTCGATCGTGATGGCCATTCGAGGGCACGCCTTCCCAGCTCAAGAAGTCACGGTATGCGGGTGGTGGCCGCGGCCCGGCCGCTGTGCCCCGTGTCCGGCCGCCCGTTCGGCCACCACCGGCGAGACATGGAAACATACCTCTCCAGCGGCTTTCAAGGATCCTCCGGGGCTTTCCCCGCATCCTCGAAATCCTTCCGTGACAGGCGAGGTGAGAGGGCGTCAGGCACCGAAGATGTACAACTGCGGACCACCTGCTGACTGGTCGTCAGACTCGCTGTCGGCCACCGATCGGGCCCGAGAGGGGGCGGTGGTACCGTACGGACGCGTCGGTTTTGTTTTCAAGCGTCACCACTCGGACGAGGCCTGGCCCCCGCTGCTCCCCACTTGAACGCCGCCGACCAGCACCGCCGACACCGCGCCGGCACAGCCCGGGAAAGGGGCGACTGTGGCCAAGCAGGACCGAGCGATCCGCACCCGCCGGAAGATCCTCGAAGCGGCCGCCACCGTCTTCGAGCAGCAGGGCTACCAGGCCGCCACCATCGCCGAGATCCTCAAGGTGGCCGACGTGACCAAGGGCGCCCTCTACTTCCACTTCCAGTCCAAGGAAGACCTCGCCCGGTGCGTGCTCGGTGAGCAGCACTCCGCCGCGCTCCACCCGCAGAGCGTCAAGCTGCAGGAACTGGTCGACTCCACCGTGGTGCTGGCCCACCGGCTGCGCACCGACCCACTGGTGCGGGCCGGCGTCCGGCTCACCCTCGACCGGCAGACCGACGGCCTGGACCAGCGCGGCCCGTTCGAGGAGTGGAGCCGGCGCAACCGGGAGATCCTCGAAGCCGCCGCCCGCCAGGGCGAGTTGCTGCCCCAGGTGGACCCGGCCGAGACCGCCGAGCTGCTGGTCGCCACCTTCGCGGGCATCCAGCTGATGTCCTTCGCGATGAGCCGCTACGAGGACCTGCCGCACCGCCTCTGCGTGCTGCTCCGGCACCTGTTCCCCAGCATCACCGTCCCCGCCGTGCTGACCTCGATGGACTTCACCCCCGAGCGCGCCGCCCGGCTGCTCGCCGAACACGCCGCCGAACACGCCGCCGGAGCGCCTTGAGCCCGGCGGCGCGGCCCCGCCAAAACAGCACGGCCGCCCGGGACCGAAGTCCCGGGCGGCCGTGCCGCGTCGGCTACCGCACCGACTCAGCGGCTCACAGCGTCGCGTAGAGCGTGAAGGGCTGGCTCACGGTGCCCGCCGCGCTCTTGGCCGTGATGGTGAGGTGGAAGGCTCCGAGCGCCAGCTCGGAACCCGAGATGGTCGCCGTGCCGTTGGCCCCGGGGGTGAACCGCAGCCCGGCCGGCAGGGTGCCGCTCTCGCTCAGCACCGCGTTCGGGAAACCGGTCGTGGTGATGGTGCAGCTGAACGGGATCAGCAGGAAGGCGGTCGCGCTCGCCTTGCTGGTGATCGCCGGCGGCTGGTCGACCGTCACCGCCAGCGCCTGGGTCGCCGCGCCCACCGGGTTGGTGGCCGTGAGCGTCAGCGGGTAGACGCCGCCGCTGGTCGCCGCCGGGGTGCCCGTCAGGCTCCCGGTGCCGTTCCCGTTGTCCTTGAAGGACAGGCCGTTCGGCAGTGCCCCGGCCACCTTCAGGGCCGGGGCCGGGTAGCCGGTGGCGGTCACCGCGAAACTGACCGGCGCGCCGGTGGTGAGGGTGGTCGAGCTCGCGCTGGTCACCGAGGGACCGGTGGCCTGCGTGACGGTGACGGTGACCTGGGCGGAGCTGCTGCCCGAGGCGTTGGTCGCGGTGACGGTCACCGGGTAGCTGCCGGCGGTGCCCGAGGCGGCGGTGCCTACGATCGAGCCGGTGCCGTCGCCGTTGTCCTTGAAGCTCAGCCCGCTCGGCAGGGTGCCGCTCGCACTGAGCGCGGGGGCCGGGTAGCCGGAGGTGGTCACCGCGAAGGTGCCCGCGGTACCGGTGGTGAAGGCCGCGGTGCCCGCGCTGGTGACGGCCGGGCCCTGGGCAACGGTCAGCGACAGGTTCTGGGTGACCGAGCCCGCGCCGTTGGTCGCGGTGACGACCAGCGGGTAGCTGCCGCCGCTGCCGGCCGCCGGGGTGCCGGCCAGGGTCGCGGTGCCGTCGCCGTTGTCGGTGAAGGTGACACCGCCGGGCAGGGCGCCGCTCTCCTTGAGCGCGGGCAGCGGGGAGCCGGTGGCGGTGACGGTGGTGCTGAACGCGGCGCCGACGGTGGCGGCGGCGGTGGCCGCGCTGGTGATCAGCGGGGCGACGTTGATGGTCAGCGTGGTGGAGCCGCCGGCCGCGATCGGGGTCCAGGCGGAGAGCGTGCCGCCGTAGGACTGGCCGAAGGCCGCGCCGTTGACGGTGGTCCCGGCCGGGACGGTCACCGGGACGTCGACCGAGCCGCTGCCGGAGTCGGCGATCACCACGTTGCCGTTCTGCACCGAGGCGGTGACGGTGCCGGCCTGCTCGGCCGCGGCCCAGGCGGCCGACTGGCCCAGTGTCTGCGCGGTGCTCGCGTCGGTCATCTGGGTCAGCGGCGCGGTGTACCAGCTGTTGTACTGCGCCAGCATGTCGTTGATCAGGCTCAGGATCGTGTAGCCGTAGTCGGAGGTGACCCCGTTGACGGTCTGGGTGGCCGGGCCGATCAGGTTGGTCTGGTGCGCGTAGTTCATCCGCGGGTCGTCGGCCAGCACGTGGCCGAGCAGGATCCGGGACTCACTGGCGAGCACCGAGCTCTCGCCGGCCGGGGTGGTGGTGCAGGTGGTCGACGGGGTGTCCTCGCACTTGCCGGTCTCGGCCGGGTACAGCGAGTCGCCCATCGAGGAGCCGGTCGCCACGTAGGCGGTGTTGTACTCGCTCAGCTCGTCCGGCCAGTTGGACGCGTTGTAGTAGATGTTGCTCGGGTAACGCGGCGCGGAGGACGCGGTGTTGCTCGCCCCGGAGGCCGAGGTCCCCGAGATGGTGTAGCTCTGCGGCTGGCGCGAGGCGTCGCTGCCGAAGACCTTGATCCCCATGTCCGCCATGGACTGCGGCATGGTGGGGCTCTCCAGGCCGGAGTGCTCACCGGTGACCAGGCCGCTGGGGCTGAAGTTGGTCAGTCCGTTGTTGGCGGCGAAGGCGTCGTCCAGGCCGATCTCCTGCTCGATGCTGGAGTCCGGGTTGGCGCTGGTGGCCGGCAGCCAGGCAGCGGCCGAGGAGCAGCCGATGCCGGGGTCGGTGGCGGTGGGGAAGGTGCTGGTGCTGCCCGGGCCGCCGCCCGGAGCGGTGGCCCCGGTGTCGGTGAAGGAGTAGCTGCCGGTGGCGCCGGTCGGGTCCTCCTTGACCTGGCCGACCAGGCCGAAGCTGGTCGAGCCGGCCGGGGCGCGGTAGATGTCGTAGCCCCAGAAGCCGGTGCCGCCGAAGTACTCGGACTCCAGCTTGGCCAGCGAGGGGCCGCCGCCGTTCGGGGCGTCCGGCCAGCTCAGCGAGACCGAGCCGTTCGCGCCGACGGTGACCTGCTGCGGGGTGGAGGGCTCCGACTCACCGTAGGCGGTGGCCGCGGTGACCTCGTAGCTGTAGCCGCCCGCCGCCAGCGATCCGCCGGTGCCCGCGGTCGGCGCGTTCGCCGGCTGCGGCCCGCCGACCTGGCAGCCCAGGTACATGTGCGACCAGGTGTGCGTGATCCAGTTGAACGAGGCCTGCTGCTTGAGGAGTTCGTTGACGAAGGCCGCGTCGTTGGGGTAGCCGCTGTCCACCGTCTGCCCCGGGTCGGTGAAGGTGTTGCCGTTCACCGTGGTGCTGCCCGAGCAGTTGGCGCCGGACGTCGTGGTGCTGCTGGGCGCGGTGCAGGCGCCGATCGCGTTGAACGCGAACTCCAGCTTGATGCCGGTCTGCTGCTCCCAGTTGGCCACGTAGTCGACGTCCGCCGCGCTCATCTGTACGTCCGGCGGACCGTCGGCCGCGTTGCCGCCGACCCCCTGCGGGCAGAGCACGTCGTTCGGGTCGGTGGCACCCGGCGTGCACTGGTACTGCCGGCTCCACTCGTTGTCCGAGATGAACATGTCGTCGATGTCCTGACCGAAGTAGTTCCGGTACAGGCCGAGGTGGGTGTTCTGGGTGACCCAGTCGATCAGCCCGGGCGAGAGCAGCAGCCAGGGCAGCATGGTCGAGTTGTAGTCGAAGGTCAGCGACAGCTCGGACACGCCCGCCTGCGCGTCGGCGCTGGGGTGCTGGTAGACGGCGGCCAGCGTCTGGCCCGCCGGGTTCTCCAGCCACGGGGTCACCGGGGCGCCGGCCACCGGCGTGGCCGGGTAGCCGTAGGAGCCGGACTCGAAGGGCACCGGGCCCTTCAGCTCGGGGAGTTGGGCGAGCGCCGGGGCCGTCAGCTGTGCGGTCCCGGTCACCGTACCGGAACCGGCGGCGGTCAGGCCGAGCGAGGCCGAGGGGTACATGTAGCCGTCCAGCTGGCGCACGCCGAAGCTGGACTCGTAGCTGTCCAGGCCGCCCAGCTGGCCGGCGGCGAAGAAGGTGGGCGAGTCGGCGATCACCACGCCGTTGTAGTAGCCGTGGGTCCCGCTGGAGAGCGCGGGCAGCGTCACGGTCTCGCTGCCGATCGCCCCGGCGGCCGTCACCAGCGTGTACGGCACACCCTCGGTGTCGAGCGCCTTCTGCCAGGCGGTCGTGGTGGGGTCGTCCGATCCCCCACCGACCAGCAGCACCTTCAGATCAAGCTGCGGCGGCGTGGCCGCGAGGGCCGGCACCACGGCCTGCGTGGTCGCTGCCAGGGTGAGCGCGGCCACCCCTGCAGCGAACCATCGCGCTCCTCGTTTCAGCAAAGTTCCCACCCCACGTGAGTACGGTCTTCCGCCGACCTGACGGTCGGCCACCACAGCATCGTGGGGCGAGACTTCGACGAGGGGAGATATGACAAATTTAAGGGTGAATATTCATTTAAGCAGTGAACGTGGAGCCCACAGGGTGTAGGCAGGTCCATGCCGCCTGGTAAGTATGGGTACGTGCGCTTCGATCTCGTACCCATGCCGCCGACCGTCCGGGACCGACCGCGGGACGACCGCGGCTACCCCGTGCCCGCCATCACTCCGTGGGAGGAGGGGCAGCCGCAGTTCGCGCTGACCGACTACGGACGCAGTGCCGACTGCGCGCGCGAGCGGCTCTGCTCGGTCTGCAACACGCTGATGCCGCGCGGACCGGTGTGGCGGGTGGTCGGGGCGGGCGAGAGCGCCGCGATCGGCGAAGCGCTGGCGGCCGGGCGGCCGTACCGCAACATGGCCCCGACCCTGGAGGGGCCGGGGCACCGCGCGTGCATGCTGTACGCCTCGATGGTCTGCCCGTACCTGGCCAGGCCCAACGCGCGCCGGAGCCTGACGGCGGAGCAGCCGGACAAGCTGACCGGGCACGTCGTGCGCGGGGCGGTGCGCGGGGCGCTGGGTGCGGTGGTGGGGTTCGGCGACTACGAGTTCGCGGTGACCGGGACCAACGTGATGTTCCGCTTCCTCGACGTGGTCGAGTACCTGCCGCACGACCATGCGGATGCCCACCTGGCTGAACTGCGCGCCGAGTTGGCCGCGAACGGCGGTGGGCCCGTCCGGCCGGCCGACTGAACGGGCCCACGAGGCACGGGGGCTCGGCTCTCAGCCGTGGGACCCCGAATCGCGAGGGAATCGCAAGGGGATGGTGAAGGAGTGTTGAACGTGCGAAGCGTGCGCAGCGCACGCTACTCTGGAGCCATGGAGAACGACGTGGGCCGGGAGATCGCCGATGCGCTGGGGCTGCTGCTGCGGCGCACCACCCGTGAACGCCTCTACCGCGGCCTGACCGAGGGCCTGGGCGAGGGCGTGGACGAGCTGACCTACCCGGTGCTCAGCGGTCTGGCCCGGACCGGCCCGTGCAGCGCCGCCGAGCTGGCGCCCGAGGTGGGGCTGGACCGGTCCGGCGTCACCCGGCGCGCCTCCCGCCTGGAGGACGCGGGCCTGGTGCGCCGCGAGCCCGACCCGGCCGACCGGCGGGCGGCCCTGCTGATCCTCACCGAGCAGGGCGAGGCGGTGGTGGCCGAGAGCCGCCGGCGCCTGGCCTCCCGCATCGAGGCCGCCCTCGGCTCCTGGCCCGCCGCCGAGGCCAGGACCTTCGCCCACCAGCTGCACCGCTTCGTCACCGACGGGCCGTTCGCAGCCGACTAGGCACCGGGGGCGGCGGCCGGATCGGGGCGCCGGGGCGGACCGCCGGGCAGGATCTCGGGCTCGGGGCTGCCGGTCAGGAGACCGGGTCGAGCAGGCCCTCGAAGGCGTCGGCGAGTGCCTTCCAGCCCGCCTCGCCGCCCACCAGCTCGGCGTCCGTGAGCAGGCAGGAGTCGAGCAGCCGGACGATCCCCTCGGCGTCCAGGCCCGCGGCGGTGAAGGCGAGTTGCTGCACCCGGTCACCGTGCAGGGGATGCCAGTCCAGGGCCGCGGCGGCGCGGCGGCTGGGCGGGTAGAGCTCCCAGGCGGCGTCCGGCAGGCAGGTGAGCCACGGGCCGCACTCCTCCACCGCCAGGCTGGCCCCGGCCGCGTCCCAGGCCAGCAGCTGGTCGGGCCGGTTGGCCAGCCAGAACCGGCCCCGGCTGCGCTGGGCGGCCGGGACGAGCCGGTTCAGCGCCTCGTACAGCCGGGCCGGGTGCAGCGGGCGGCGGCGTTCCCAGACCACCGTGGCCACACCCGCCTCGTCGCGCTCCTGCGGCAGCAGGGCCAGCGCCGGATTGACCCGGTCCCGGGCGGCGGGCACGTCGAAACCGGCGAGCGCGGCCCGGATCAGCTCGCCGGTGGCGAGCCGGACGATGCGCGCGGTGGGGTGCAGTTGCCGCAGCATCGCCAGTGCGGTCCGCCGCCGGGGCGCGTCACCGCCCTCGGCTCCCGCCCGTGGCACGGCGAGCGCACCGGCGTACTCGATCTGGTGGGCCAGCGCCTCGGCCCGGGTGCGGGTGTCCTGGGCACAGCCCTGCAGACCGTGGGCGCCGAGTTCGTCCGGCACGGAGAGGTCGGCGACCAGGTGCAACGGGTCCACCACCGTGATGACACCGGCGAGTTCGATCACCTCGTGCAGCGGGCGTCCGTCCACCTCGCCCTCGGCGATCAGCTCCACCGCCGGATGGGGATCACTGGCGCCCCACAACTCCACGATCGCGAGCCCGTGTTGACCCCGCTCGGCGATCCGCAGCAGCTCGGGCAGCAGGTCCTCGCGCAGCGCGCAGCAGGGGCAGTCATTGGTCAGCGGAACCGCCGTCGGGGCGAACTCGCCCCCGCCGTCCCGGATCCGCCGGTACACGATGCCGTCGGTGGCGTCCCGCAGGTCGTGGTGGAGGACGACGGCCTCGACGCAGCCGTCGAGCAGTTCGAGCACGGCCTGGCGGCGCCGGGCCGCGTGCAGGCCCGCGACCACCACGACCGGCAGTCGAACGGCGTCCATGGCGTCAGCGGTGGGTTCACTTTCGGACATGGCAGGACTCCGGATGCTGGGTGTGGATGTGCATGCCGCCAGGGCGCGGCGGGGCGCGACCACCCCGGCAGCACGCACTTTACCCTAGATGAAAACGACTTTCATTATGCTTTCGCGCCAGGACTCCCGGGCTGCTCTAGCGGACCTCACCCGTCAGCACATCCGCCGCCCAGGCCGCCAGCCGTTCCGCCACCGGACCGGCACCGTCCAGCACCCGCCGCACGAACGCCTCCCGCTCGTGCGCCAGTACCGCCGCCTCCCACACGCACGGCGCCAACCCGGCGCGCCCGGGCCGCAGTTGATCCGGCTGCCCGGCGGGCCCGGTGAAGATCGCGAGGTCCGACATGTACCCCTCGATCCAGCTGTGCACCAGCACGTAGTCACCGTCCCCACCGGCGTGCACGATCAGCACCCCCAGCCCGAGCGACCCCCGGGCGGCGGCGCCGGCCAGCTGCCCGCCGGCGATCGCCACGATCGGCTCCAGCTCGCGCTCGGCCAGCGTGCGCTCGGGCGCCTCGATCACATAGAGCTTCACCAGGTGCCCGGCGACCTCCCGAACGCCGACGGACCGTACGGCGCGGGCATGGTGGTCCACCGCGAGGGCGAGGAGGGCGGATCCGTCCACGGCGGTGGGGAGCGGGTGAAGGTACTCCCCCGGTGCCTTCTCTGCCGCCTTCTCTACTGCCTGCTCCACTGTCTGATTCTCGATCATGCCGCCATCATCGTCCGCGAGTCACGGGCGCTGCTAGGGGGTTTGGGCCTCACTGGCGGCGGCGACGGCGAGCAGTTCCTCGGCGCTCCAGGCGAGGGCGCCCGAGCGGAGGTCCGCGATGACCGACTCCAGCCAGCCGACCTCGGCCCTCGCGACCGTGAGGCTGTACTCGGTCTCCAGCAGAGCGACCCGGGGGACACCGGACTCCGCGGTCTCGGCCAGCGCGCGCTCCAGCGCGGCCCGGGTGCCGCGCACCGAGGCGAGGCGGGCGGCCAAAGCCTCGACGATCTCGTCCGGGGTGAGCAGCATCAGATTGGAGAGAGCCACCGGAAACTCGGGGAACTCCTGCTTGGGCGAGCGGAGCATGTCCAGCAGCCAGGTGCGGGTGGTCTGCCGGCCCGCCTCGGTGAGCTCGTAGACGGTCCGCTCCGGGTACTGCTGGTCGCGCCCGGTCTCGCGGACCGCAATCAGGCCCGCCGTGAGCAGCCGGTCGATGGTGCGGTACAGGCCGGTCCGCTGGCCGACGTTCACCACCTGGTCCTTGCCCCACTGCTTGAGCAGCCGCTGCATGCCGTACGGGTGCAGCGGCTTGAAGTGCAGCAACGACAGGACGGTCAGGCCCATGGGCGAGCTCTTCACGGCGGTACTCATGCCCTGATGTTACCCACGGCGGAACTAGTTGCACTGAAACTAGATTCAGTGCAACTATGGAGAGGTCGGCGGACAGCCGACCCCGAGAGGAGAGGGACGAGACCATGGCAACGGAGATCAAGAAGGCGCTGGTCATCGGCGGCGGAGTCGCCGGGCCCGTCACCGCGATGGCCCTCCAGCAGGCGGGCATCGAGGCCGGCGTCCACGAGGCGTACACGGAGACCGCCACCGGCGTCGGCGCCGCACTCGGGCTCGCACCGAACGGGCTGGCCGCGCTGGACGTGATCGGCACCGGCGACCTGGTGCGCCGGCTCGGCGACCCGATGGACGCCATCGTGCTGCAGAGCTGGAACGGCAAGCAGCTCGCCTCGTTCGGCAGCCCCGGCCGGCTGGAGCCGACCCGGCTGGTGATGCGCAGCGACCTGTACCAGGCGCTGTACGCGGAAGCCCTCCGGCGGGGCATCCGGATCGAGCACGGCAAGCGGCTGATCGGCGTCACGCAGACCGCGGACAGCGTGACGGCGGAGTTCGCCGACGGCTCCACCGCCACCGGCGACCTGCTGATCGGCGCCGACGGGATCCGGTCCACCGTGCGCGGCCTGATCGACCCGGCCGCCCCGCAGCCGCGGTACGCCGGGCTGCAGGGCTTCGGCTCGATGAACGCGCAGGCCGGCCTGGTGCCGGACACCGGTGGCAAGATGTACATGACCTTCGGCAAGCGGGCCTTCTTCGGCCTCCAGGTGATCAACGGGAGCGCCGTCTGGTTCGTCAACCTGCCGTGGGCCGAGCCGCTCACCCAGGCCGAGGCGGTGGCACGCGGCGCCGAGCGGTGGCTGAAGGAGTTGGCAACCGCGTGCGCGGGCGACCGCACCCCGGCCGCCGAGCTGATCCGCCGCACCGATCCGGCCCAGCTGCTGATCACCGGCCCGATGGAGAACATGCCGGCGGTCCCGCAGTGGAGCCGGGACCGAATGGTGCTGGTCGGCGACTCCGCGCACGCGCCCTCGTCCAGCTCCGGCCAGGGGGCGTCGCTGGCCATCGAGAGCGCGGTGGAACTGGCGCGCTGCCTCAGGGATCTGCCGCTGCGTCAGGCCCTCGCGCGGTACGAGGAGCTGCGCCGCCCGCGGGTCGAGCGGATCATCAAGGCGGCCGAGCGGACCAACAGCAACAAGGCGGCCGGCCCGGTGGCCCGGGTGCTGCGGGACGCGCTGATGCCCCTCGGGATGAAGCTCATCAGCCCGGAGAAGATGGCCTGGCAGTTCGAGCACCGGATCGACTGGTCGGCCCCGGCCGCGGCCACGGCCACGGCCTGACGATCGGTGCGGCCTACTCCGGTGCCCGGAAGCCGCCGATCTCCTGCTCCAGCAGTTCGGCCAGCCGCAGCGGGGTGCGGTCCTCGAACATCGGGCCGATGAGCTGCACGCCCACCGGCAACCCCTCGGGAGACCGGCCCGCGGGCACCGCGGTGGCGGGCAGGCCGGGCATGGTGGCCGCACCGGCCCAGACGAGCTGGTCGAAGTACGGGTACCCGACGCCGTCGATGTCGAGCCGGCGTCCCAGCGGATCGGGGTTGTGGTCGTGCGGGAACGCGGGAGTCGGCGTGATCGGACACACCACCACGTCGAACTCGGCGAAGAGCTGCCGCCAGCCGTGGCGGTGGAGCTCACGGCGGCCGTTCGCCTCCATCCAGTCGCGGTGGCTGAACAGCATGCCGCGCAGCCGGGTCGCATCGAGACTCCGGTCGTCCGTGCTCAACGCGGCGGCCCGGGAGCGCAGTTGCTCGTACGCCTCGACGGGGAAGCGGGCCACGGAGCCCGAGAACAGCAACTGCGTGTAGAGCGTGGCGGCTTCGGCCAGATCGGGCAGCAGCGGGCTGTCCCGCTCGACGCGGGCACCGGCGCCGGTGAGCGCGTCGGCCACCCGGTTCACCCCGGCCCGCACCGCGGCCCCGGTGGGGATGAACGGATGCTCCTCCAGCACCAGCACCCGGAAGTCGCCGAGCCGCTCTTGGCGCGCGGGCGGCAGCGTCACGTCGTAGGCCACACCGTGCGTCAGCGGATCCGGTCCGGCCATGACGTCGAGCAGGAGGGTGAGGTCGCGGGCCGTGCGCGCCATCGGTCCGACGACGGCGAGGTCGAGGTCGACGGGCAACACCGGTGCGTCCGGCGGGACCATGCCGCGGCTCGCCGCCAGCCCGAGGCTCGGCTTGTGCGCATAGACACCGCAGAAGTGTGCGGGCGTGCGCAGCGAACCGGCGAGGTCGGAGCCGATGGACAGCGCGCCGAACCCGGCCGCCAGCGCCGCCGCCGACCCGCCGGAGGAGCCGCCCGACGTACGCGTGTGATCCCACGGGTTGTTGGTGGTGCCGTAGATCGCGTTGAAGCTCTGAATATCCTGCAGCCCCAACGGCACATTGGTCTTGCCCAGCACCACCGCGCCCGCGGACCTGAGCCGCGACACCTGCACCGCATCCTCGGCCGGCACGTGGTCCCGATGCTCCGGCATGCCCCAAGTCGTGGTCAGCCCAGCCACGTTGTAGGACTCCTTGACCGTCACCGGAATCCCGAGCAGCGGGCGCTCCTCGCCACGGGCACGTGCCTGGTCGGCCGCGTGGGCGGCAGCGCGTGCACGGTCGAAGTCGGGGACGCAGATGGCGTTGATCGCCTTGTCGTCGCGCTCGATGCGGGCGATCGCCTGGTCGGTGAGTTCCACCGAGGTCACGTCGCCGGCGCGGAGGGCGGTGATGAGGTCTTCGGCCGAATGAAGGTTCCAGTCCATGCGGTCGACCGTAGCGAGGGGTGAAACAGGCCACGAAATACCAATTCGCGCAACGGGCTATCCGTACTGGTCGGTCCCCCGCGCTGTTGTTCGGCGTGCAACTGGTCGGCCATCAACTCCGCTGTGGTGACAGGGCGGCGCTAGGACGCGGGCGGGGTCGGCTCGATCTCCGGCGCCGTGCTGCCAGCCGATGGGAACACTCGGTTCGTGACCTCGTCCGGTGTCGGGGCCAGTCCGAGGGACTGCATCGCGCTGAATGACCGAAGCCGGTCCCGCGCGACCGGATCGTCAATCCGGTCGATCAGCGCGAGCACCTGTTCACGGGTGAGATCAGCACGCAGTTCTTCGCTGACGCGCTCGGCTTGGGCAGTCAGGTGCTTCCGTGACCGATTCGCGTGGACGGCGAAGGCTCCGCCACAAGTACCGATCAGAACGCCGCCCAGGCTGGTCATCAGCGCAGCAGCAGTTCCAGCCGACGCCCCGTGACGCATCAGAGCCAGTACACCCCCACACAGCAGGACGATCGCCCCGGCTGACATGAAGATCACGCTCAGCCTGAAGGTAGTCTCGCCTTGGCTGAGCGCCTGGCGAAGGAAGTCGGAGAGGAACTTCTGTCGCGGGTCCTCAGCCGGAGCCGGAGCCGGCACCGACCCCGGGGCGTGACTGTTGATGAAGACGTTCTGCACCCCACCCCTCTGGGAGATGGCACCCGTATGTGAAATGCCGACTTGTCCTGGTGGGGCAACAGTCCACTCCACAGCTGGCGGTCCCTCAACTGTGCGGTCCTGGTCATCTGGCATGAGTCCCCCTCATGGAACAGGCCGAGCACTGCGGCGAGCCTGACTACAACTACCGTAGCGACCGGTCTGAGCGGGCGTGGCGGGAACTACGCGACCAAATCCATCCGGGGCCGGAATGGACGGACGCGGCCCTGCTGGTACCCGGCCTGATCGCTGCGGGTCACCTCCCGGCCAGGCCGACTGCGTCCCAACAGGTACCGGCCTACCGCGACGCGAACCCCGCGCAGCTGGCAGTCTTCGCCCGGACCATCCACGGGTTATGGGCGAGCCGTGCCGCTGACGACCCGCTGCCACAGCGGGCGCGGCTCACAGAAGCGGCCGTGCGGTGGACGCGCCTGCACGGCTGACGGAATGGGCGGCTTGAGGCGACCGGTCGTGGCGCCAGGAGTTTGCGCATTTTTGCGCGTTCCGGGGGCAGGCGGCGAACCAGTCGGCTGACCGCGCGTCAGTCGCGCGCCGGTCCCCCACGGCGCACTAGCGTCGCCGTCAGCACGGCGAAACGATGACGGGAAAGGACGGTGGTGGCGATGCCCGTGGGCGGCAAAGAGCGCGATCGGCTGACGGTACCTCAGGGGTTGGCCGCGCTCTCGCTGGATGCGCTGGCGTCCGTCGCGTACGGGCCCGAGGCGATCGTGGTGGTGCTGGCGGTGGCCGGGAGCGAGGGGCTGCGGTACACGTTGCCGGTGACGGTGGCGATCGTGGTGCTGCTGGCGGCGCTGACGTTCTCCTACCGGCAGGTCATCGCCGCCTTTCCCAATGGCGGCGGCGCCTACGCGGTGGCGGGGCGGCACCTGGGGCGGCGGGTCAGTCTGGTGGCCGCGGCCTCGCTGATCATCGACTACGTGCTGAACGTCGCGGTCTCGGTCTCGGCGGGTGTGGCGGCGCTGACGTCGGCGTTCCCCTCGCTCTACGGCGACCGGGTGTGGTTCTGCGTGCTGGTGCTGGCGCTGATCACCGGGGTGAACCTGTACGGCATCGCGGAGTCGGCCAAGGCGCTGATCCTGCCGACGGTCGTCTTCGTCGTCGCGGTCTTCGCCGTGATCGTCGTCGGCCTGCTGCGCGCACACCCGGTGACCGAGCCGACGCACCCCGGCCCTGCCACCCAGACCGTCGGGCTGCTGCTCCTGCTCAAGGCCTTCGCCTCCGGCTGCGCGGCGCTGACCGGGGTGGAGGCGATCGCCAATGCCGTACCGACCTTCCGCACCCCGCGGGTGCAGCGCGCGCAGCGCACCGAGATCGCGCTCTGCGGGCTGCTCGGGGCGATGCTGATCGGGCTGTCGGTGCTGATCGGCCGCTTCCACGTGGCGCCGAACAGCACCAGGACGGTGCTCGCCCAGCTCACCGAGGCCTCGCTCGGCCACAACATCGGCTTCTACGTCGTGCAGTTCAGCACCGTGGCGCTGCTCGCGCTGGCGGCCAACACCTCGTTCGGCGGCATGCCTGTGCTGACCTCGCTACTGGCCCGTGACCACCACGTGCCGCACATCTTCGCACTCCGCGCCGACCGGCAGGTCTACCGGCACGGGGTGCTGGTGCTGGCCGGTGCGGCGCTGGTACTGCTGGTCGTCGCGCAGGGCGACACGCAGGCGCTGGTACCGGTCTTCGCGATCGGCGTCTTCATCGGCTTCACCATCTCCCAGGTGGGCATGGTGCGGCACTGGCAGCTGGAGCGCGGTCCCGGCTGGCGCGGCCGGGCGCTGCTCAACGGTGTGGGCGCGGTGCTGACGGCGGCGGCGACGGTGATCGAGCTGATCGCCAAGTTCGGCAAGGGCGGGTGGCTGGTCTTCCTGGCGGTCGCCGTGCTGGTGCTGCTCTTCGAGTCGGTGCACCGGGCCTACCAGCGGATCGGGCAGGCGCTGCACATCGGCGAGCTGCCCGGGCCACCGCACGAGCAGCGTTCGCTGGTGATCGTGCCGGTGAGTTCGGCCAACCGGCTGACCCAGGAGGCGCTGTCGACCGCGCTGTCGCTGGGCGACGAGGTGCGCGCCGTCACGGTGTCGTATCCGGACGACGAGGGCATGCCGGGCGGGGAGCAGCTGCGCCAGCTCTGGGACCGGTGGCACCCGCAGGTGCCGCTGACCGTGCTGACCAGCCCCTCGCGCTCGCTGTCCCGGCCGATCGTGGACTACCTGCGGCAGTTGGAGGAGTCGCTGGAACACGACCAGCTGGTGGTGCTGATCCCCGAGCTGCACCTGCCGCACCCCTGGCAGCGGCTGCTGCAGAACCAGCGCGGGGTGCTGCTGGACCGCGCGATCCGGCGGCACACCGACGCGCTGATCTGCCGCCTGCGGTACCGCTTGCAGGTGCCGCCGCACTGAGGCGCACTGACGGCGCACTGACGGCGTCTCTGTCGTGGGTTGCACGGTACGGGTGTTCGTGCTGATCCACCTACCCGTCAGTTCAGCACTGACAGCGAGGGCCCCGCCCATGCGCCCTGATCGACACACGGACGGGACTGGTTCACCCCAACAGCGCGCGGTACCGGGCGTTCTCCTCCTCTGCATGTGTGCCGAAACGGATCGTTGCGTCGTCGGTGACCACACGTACGAATGTGCCCTTGGTGGCTTGGCCGGCGCGCTCCCACTCGGGGAACCTGCTGAGCCACGTACGGGCATCCTGGGGCTTCCAGCCGTAACCCATGAGTCGGACGGCCATCTGTGCAGCGTCCGCCCAAGCGGGCCCGATAGCCGGCATGGCCCAGTCGACCAGGTAGCCGCGCTGAGACACGATCAAGAGATTGTGCGGGTTGGTGTCAGTATGCAGCAGCGATGAGCCGTCAAGCGCTCTATAGTCCCCGGGCCCGAGAGTCTGACGGTACCGCTCAACCAGCAACGGGACGATGCCGCCCTTGGGTGGGCGACATGAACCAACACGCTTGAGCGTGTCAGCCACTACCACAGCGTCGCGAGTTTGGGGCGTGAGGTCCGCGTGCCGGCCACTCACATAGTTAAAGGCGATCAGGTGCCACCCATCGGCAACAGCTTCCCAGCGAAGCGCCGGACCCACCCGCGCGACTGCTGCGTTGACGTCAGCTTCCATGCGCTGTGCTTCCACGCCGCTGCGATCAGAGACCGGCGTACCCTTCAGAAACAGCGTCTCCGTTGCCGTTGAGAGGATGAGTGCCGTTCGGCAGGTGATCCCATCTTCCACGGTTTTTGCAGAGATCACCTCTCCTTCTCGCTCCCTGACCAATCTCCTTACTGACTGTGGGAGTTCACCCCAGGTGACATGAGGCTCCATGGCGCAATCCCTCCTGCAAGGGGGAGGGAACCCAATTGGGCGCCCTCCCCCGGATTCACGTGCTCAGCCCAGCGTGGCACCGCACTTGACGCACCTCATCTTGGCGCTCCACATCTGGTACTGGTGGTCTCCGCCCGCCGGGCAGGAGCCGTTCTCGAGGATGTGCGCCGTGATCTTGGGTCGCATGACCGTACGTCCTTTCGTGAGGTTGATGAACCTTTCGGACCCGCCCCGGCGTCCGGTCCTCGCGAGCACTGTGCGAGCCCCGTCCCGGGTGCTGAGGCGCGAGATTCAGCCGGTGCAGATCCGCACCTTGCCGGGCTCCGACCCGAGTCGTACTCCGGTCCCCCGGCAGAACGGGCAGTTGGGGTTGCCGGCGCTCTGCAGGAGAACCTTCCAGATAGCGTTCTTGTACGGCATGTGTCCATCCATTCTTGGGAGTTGGACGGGTTGCCCGTCGGCATGTCCCCGAGGGATGAGCCCACGGGCAAACCGGTGCCGGGTCAGTAGAGGATCCGTCGGCAGATGCCCGGCAGGCAGTCGGACCCGCAGACGGGGCACCGCTGGGGCGGCGTGGCCAAGGGCACTCCTTTCATGGTGTCGAAGGGTTCGGGATCCGCCCGGCGTCGGGGAAGCAACTGAGGGCGCCGGGAGGCTTGTTCCTGTCAGGGAGACGGAAAGGTCTGCACGATGGCACGGGCCCGTTCACACCGCGCGAGGCGCGCGTGCTCGCGTCTCAGTACGCGTTCGTCCACCAGGGCGGATCTGTCGTGCGCCGCCTTGGCCGTCTTCTGCCGCGCATCCAGCTCGTCGCAGCGCGGGCAGGGCGACGTGGGCGGTGCACAGGCATCACGAGGGTCGACCGGCTCAGCCATGCAAGCCGTCGCCGACGGCCCGGCCGTGGTCCAGCAGCGGGAGGCGGAGGCCGACTTGGGCAGCGGCGTAGGCCTGACGGATGCGCCGTTCCTGGTAGGGCACCGTGTACCCGCCGAGCTGCTCCAGGGGCACCCAGGTGATGCCGGACAGTTCGTCGGACGCGGTCGCGGGGATCGCGATGGACCCCGCTTCGGCGGGCGTGAGCGTGCCGCCGTCCACGACGATGTTGAAGCCCTCGGCGGAGCTGCCGTCGTCGCCGGCCGGGACCTGGTCGAGGGCGAGGTAGTGCGTGATCTCGCGGATCAGGCCCGTCTCCTCCTTCAACTCCCGGGCCGCCGCGTCGGAGACCTTCTCGCCCTGGTGGGCGGCGCCGCCGGGGAGGGTCCAGCCTTCCTTGTAGGTCGGCTTGACCAGCAGTACGGCTCCGGTGAGCGTGCGCACCAGGACCACGGCGCCGATACGACGGCGGGGCGGGCTCGCGGAGTCAACATCACAGTGGGCCATGGTGGTGCCTTCCTCGGGGGAAGTGCCCTGGCGGTGTTCACCAGGGCACCCCGTGTTGGTGGCCGCGCTACTGGCGGCGCGACACGGGAGTCCGTTCGGGTTCTCAATTACTTCTGGTTGTACGGAAATTGAGCCGACATCCGGATGCGGTGGAGGTAGCGCGCTGCCCGCTCGAATCCGACCAAGCAGAAGGGCAGCGTCACCAACTGGTTCTCTGGGGTCGGAATTTGCGGCCCTGGAGCAACCAATGCGCGACGGTCGCAGCAGATGCAGCGACCCGGGCGCCACTGGTGCGAGGGCGGCAGGGCAATCGGTTCGGGATCGTCAGCCATCGTGATCGGCTTGCGCGCCGAGGTCACCGCCGCGCGGATTCGGGCAGGTGGGGGCATGGGCGTCGCGCAGTCGGACGATGGCCGCGACCTGATGGGTGTTACCGGCGTACGTGCAGGCCATCGCGTCCAGGTACTGGCAGCTGTCGCAGTCACCGGCGGTCCCGGCCGGGCGGTCGGGAGTGGTCACTACGCCGCGTCCTTGTCCGGGCAGTTGCTGCTGCCGCACTCGCAGAACGGCCAGTCGACCGGGGCGCGCCTGCGACCAACGGCGTCCGCCATGGTGGGGCTGTACTCGGCCAGGATCGCCGCCGATTCCTCGGGGCTGACCCGCCGGCGCGGTCTCGTCGGCGGGGCGGTGTCGGGGACGTCGACCACCAGGGCGACGGGCTGGGCGGCCGTGGCACTGTCGCTGGTACAAGTGGCCTTGATCGCACGCCCGTTCGCCTCGGGATCGCACTGCGCTTGTGGGGGCGTTCTGCGCGTACTCACCATCGCTCCTCTCCGTAGTGGTTCCACTACCAAGGATCGGCACGACCCCGTACGCTCGCTAGTGTTTTGACCTTGACAGCTCTGTCGCGTTAAGGAGTTCGACGATCTTGAGCGATAACGACGCTGCCCCTCAGTCATCTCCACACGTGCGCTTCGGCCTGGAACTGCGCAGGTCACGGCGGGCTAGGCAGTGGTCACAGGTGGAGCTTGGGAAGCGCTTGGGCTACACCGGCGCGTTCGTCTCGTACCTCGAACGAGCTAAGCGAGCTCCAACACGCGAGGTTGCTGTTAAGGCCGATGAGGTCTTCGAAACCGGGCAGAAGTTCTATGAGTTGTGGCGCAAGTACACACGCGCGGCGCTACTGGAAGGGTTCCCCGAGTTCGCGGATGCGGAGGCCAAGTGTCGCCGCCTGCGAACAGTTGGCTTGATCATCGTTCCTGGTCTGTTCCAGACACCGGCTTATGCCGCAGCTCTCGCGCACGCGGCGGTCCGACGGGGGGCCATCACCCAGACCGAGGCAGACGAACGAATCGAGTACCTGGCTGTCCGTCAAGAGCTGCTTAACCAGAAGGCGCCACCGGTTCTCCATGCAGTGCTTGAGGAGGGGTGTCTGCACCGGGCTATCGGGGGGCACCAGGTAATGGCGGAGCAGCTGCGTCATCTTGAGGAACTGGCACAACGCCCGAACATCACAATTCAGATTGCCCCCTTCAGCCTCGGGGAGAACCTGACGTTCACCTTGCCGGTTGTGCTGCTTGACCTCCCGGACCACTCTGTAGTTGGGTACGCCGAATCAATCGCCAAGGGCCACCTTGAGCGGTCGCGCGCAGCCGTGACGGCTTGGTCCAGGGAGTACGATCACCTGCTAGTGGAAGCGCTGCCCCGGGCGCCATCCCTCGCACTGATCCGTAAGGCGCGAAAGGAAATTCAGCCATGAACGACCGCGTAGACCTGTCCGGCGCCTCCTGGTTCAAGTCGTCCTACAGTAACAACGGCGGCGACTGCATCGAGGTAGCCCCGAACTTCCCGGGCCTCGCTCCCGTCCGTGACTCGAAGAATCCCGAGGGGGGCGCCCTGATCTTCGGCGCCGACGCGTTCGCTTCGTTCGTCACCGAGGTCAAGGCGGGCACCTTCGGCACCGTCTGACCCACTCCACCACTGATCCCCTGCGTAGCCAATCGCCGCGCAGGGGCTCAGTGCTTGGAGCGGTCAGGCGATCACTGCGGGAGCACTATGGCCGAGCAACTGGCGTGGCTGGAAGAACTCGCGCTTCGGCCCAACATCACCATCCAGGTAGCCCCCTTCGAGATGGGGGAGCACAGGCCGTTTGCCTGTCCGCTCACCCTCCTGAGCATGGCCGACCACACGATGGTTGCCTACAGCGAATCACAGCAGCGCGGCTACCTGGAGCGTAGTCGGGAGCCCGTTGCCGCATGGGACAGGGACTACGATCAGCTCGTAGTGGAGTCGCTGCCAAAGATGGCTTCGCTGGCGAGAATCCGTGCGGTTCGTGAGGAGCTAGGGAAGTATGAACGTTGACCTGTCCGGCGCCGCCTGGCGCAAGAGCACTCACAGTGACAACGGCGGCCAGTGCATCGAAGTTGCTGACGGGTTCCCCGGTGTCATGCCCGTCCGTGACTCGAAGAATCCCGAGGGGGGCGCCCTGGTCTTCGGCGCCGACGCGTTCGCTTCGTTCGTCACCGAGGTCAAGGCGGGCACCTTCGGCACCGTCTGACCCACTCCCCCACGGAGCCCCTGCGTAGCCGATCGCCGCGCAGGGGCTCAGTGCTTGGAGCGGTCAGGCGATCACTGCGGGAGCACTGACGACGCACCAGCTGTGCCTTCCCGCTCCTCACCGCTCCTACCTGGGCCGATAAGCTGTCCAAACGCACAGGGGCGGGGCCACAGGGACGGGGGCACGGGGCAGTGGAGACGACCGAGCAGCGGCGTGAGCTGGCGGCCTTCCTGCGCAGCCGGCGCGCCCGGATCAGCCCCCAGGCCGCCGGGGTGCCGTACAGCAGCGGGACGCGGCGCACCCCGGGGCTGCGCCGCGAGGAGGTGGCCGCGCTCGCCGGGGTGAGCGTGAGTTGGTACACCTGGTTGGAGCAGGCGCGCCGGATCAAGGTCTCCCGGCAGGTGCTGAACAGCCTGGCCCGGGTGTTGCAGCTGGACGCCATCGAGACCGGGCACCTGTTCCGGCTGGCCGGCGAGGTCCTGCCCAGCGACTCACCGCTCTGCACCAGGGAGCAGGTCCCCGCCCTCTACCTCTCCTTCCTCGCGCAGTTGGGCCCGCTGCCGGCCTGCATCACCAACCACCGCTTCGACGTGCTGGCGTGGAACGACGGCTACGCCACGCTGTTCCCGGGGTTCGCCGCGCTTCCGCCCGAGCGCCGCAACAACCTGGTCGTCGCCTTCGACCCGCTCTTCCGCGACCTCTTCGAGGACTGGGCGCACTCCGCGGAGCAGGCTGTCGCGCTCTTCCGGGCCCAGGCGGCGGACCAGTTGGTCCGGCCCGAGTACGCCGAGCTGGTCGGGCAGCTGTCCCAGGAGAGCGCCGAGTTCCGTGAGCTGTGGCAGCGGATGGACCTGCGGATCGGCAGTCCGGCCGCGCAGGTCTTCCGGCACCCGGCCCTCGGCCGGATCGAACTGGGGGCCGTCAAGCTCCGGTTGGCGGGCGCCGAGGCCACCCTGGTCGCCTACCAGCCGCTGGACGGCTCCGGACTGATGCCCCGGCTGGCCGAGTTGGTCGAGCGGGTCGGCGAGCCGACCCGCTGACCATCCGGCCGCCAACCGGGCGGCCATCCGAGCCGCCGCCCCGGTCAGAGCACGGCGCCGCCGTCCACGTGGCTCAGGACGCCGGTGGTGAAGCTGCTCCGCAGCAGGTGCAGCACGGTCTGCGCGACGTCCTCGGGCTGTCCGATCCGGCGCAGCGGCGTGGCGGCGGCCGTCTGTTCGAAGATGGCGGCCCTGGCCTCGGCCGGGACGAAGTCCCAGAGCGGGGTGTCGATCAGGCCGGCCACCACCACGTTGACCCGCACCGGCGCCAGCTCCAGGGCCAGCGAGCGCCCCAGACCGCCGATCCCGACGTTGGCGGCGGCGGTGGCGCTCAGGTCCGAGTAGGGCTTGTAGCCGGCGGCGCCGGCCAGCAGCACGATCGAGCCGGTCTCCGCGATCTTGCGCCCGGCGTGCCGGACACAGAGCAACGGGCCGACGATCTTCGTCTCCAACGAGCGCCGGACCGCCTCCAGCGAAACGTCGTAGACCGACCCGGTCGCCATGTCCCCCGGGCAGACCACCAGGTGGTCGATGGTGTCGATACCGGCGAAGAAGGCGCTCACGCTCTGCTCGTCGGTGACGTCGACGACGCCGGTGGTGATGCCCTCGATCTCCCGGGCGGTGTCGGCGAGCTTCGCCGCGGAGCGTGAGCCCACGACGACCTGCGCACCGGCCGCGGCGGCCTCCCGCGCCACCGCCCGCCCGATGCCGGAACTGCCACCGACCACCACGACGCGGCTGCCGGAGAGGATGGTCAGGGATGACGAACTCATGGTGTTTCTCCTGGATGGATCTGGATGGTCGACGATCACGGCGCGAGCGGGAACGGCTCGCCGCCCGTCGGTACGGCACCGCTCGGCGGTGCCGGCCACGGCCCGCACCGGGCTCTGACGTCGACTCTCGCAGCCCTGCCAGGAGACAGGCAGGGGGACTTTTATCCTGTGCGGTTCACTCCCTGTCAGGGCCCACGGCGGTGGGTCGCAGCCGCTGCCGCTCGGTCCGGAGCGGGGCGATGGGGGCCGCGGCGTCCGGGGGCGCGGGCGGGGCGACCAGCTTCGGGTCGAGGACCAGGCGGTGGACGCCCAGCGGCTCGGTCAGCGCCCGCAGGGCCGCCTCGGTGAGTTCGGCGCTCGGCTGGGCGGCGCCGAGCAGGGCGTGCAGGGCTCCGGGCGAGCTGAAGGCGACGGCGCAGCGGCTGCCGTCACGCTGCCGGAAGAGGCGGAGCACCTGGGCGACCCCGGCGTGGCCCGGCGGCACCTCGCGGACGGGGACGTAGTAGCGGGTCCGGCCCGCGTGGATCGGGCCGGGTCGGACGACGGCGGTATCCGGGGGTTCCTCGGGCGCCTCGAGCGGCTGCGAGGCGTGCGCTGCGGTGGTCACGGTGCTCCTCCGATGACGAGCGGTCGGGACGGGAGACCGGGCGACGAGCCCCGGTCAGTCCAGATACTGCATCGCGTACCGGCAGTGCGCAGGTGCGGCCGGCTCGGGCTCCGCGGGCTGGAGGGCCTCCTCGTCCCGCGCCGACCGCAGCCACGCCCGGCCGGCGGCGTCGGCCTCGGCCTCGGCGTCGACCAGGGAGAAGGCCGTCGGGATCGGAACGGTGATGACCTGGGTATCGGTCATGGTGCGTCGCTTCCTTCCAGGAGCCGTGACGCCGGGGACCTCGGTGATCCCCACGCGCAGCTCCAGTGGAGCCCCATCCCAGCGCAAGCGCACCCGGCCTTGACGCGTGGACTACGCGCAGCCGCCCCTCCTTTACGGCACCTTGACGTTGACTCCCCCGTCCGGCGCAATCGCGCGCCGCGGGCGGACCAGGAAGGTCAGCGCGTAGACGGCACTCGCCGCGGCCATGATGGTGAAGCTCGGCGGCAGCTTGGGCAGCGCCGCGCTGAGCAGCAGCCCGCCCCACATCTCGCCGACCGCGAGCCCGGCGGACAGCGCGAGCGCGCGGAACGGACGGTCCGTCAAGCGGATCGCCGCACCGGCGGGGGCCGCCAGCAGGCCGAGCAGCAGCAGCGAGCCGACCGCCTGGGTCGCCTCGGCCGCGCACGCCCCGACCAGCACCAGGAAGCCGAGGCCCAGCACCCGGACCGGCACCCCGCGCGCCGCCGCCACCGCCTCGTCCAGGGTGGCGAACAGCAGCGGCCGGCCGATCAGCAGGATCAGCACGCAGATCGCGCCCGCGATGGCGACGGCCAGCGTGGTCTGGTTGCCGTGCAGGCCGAAGATCGAGCCGAAGAGCACGGAGGTCCCGGCCCCGCCCTGGCCCGAGCCGCTGCGCGAGGTGGTGTAGACGGTGAGGAAGAACGCGCCCAGGCCCAGGATCCAGGCGAAGACGCTGCCGATCACCACGTCGTCCGGCTTGCCCCGGCGCCCGAGGCCGCCGAGCAGCAGGCCGACCCCGATGGTCGCGGCGAACAGGCCGAGCCGCAGGTCGTAGCCGCCCGCCAGGGCCGCCATCGCACCGGTGAACGCCACATGGCTGAGCGCGTCACCGGTGAACATCTGGGCGCGCAGCACCAGGAAGTAGCCGACCAGCCCGCAGGCCAGGGCGATGAACGTGCCCGCCAGCAGCGCGTTCTGGAAGAAGTCCTGGGACAGTACCGACATCATGCCGCGCCTCCCGGGCCGACGCTCAGGGGACCGACGTGCAGCGGGCCGCGCTCGCGCGACCGTTCCAGTGCCTCGCGGCCACGGCGCACCAGGTGCGCCAGGACGTAGCCGGCGAAGGCGAAGCCCGTCACGAAGAAGCCGAGCGGGTAGGGCTGGTAGTACGCGGCGACCAGGCCCGCCCAGCAGGCGCCGAGGCCGAGCGCGACCGAGAGCAGCAGGCTCAGGCCCGGCCGGGCGGTGAGCTGGTTGGCGGTGGCGGCCGGAATCACCATCAGCGCGAAGACGAGCAGCGTGCCGGTGATCTGGCTGGCCTCGGCGGTGGCCGCGCCGAGCAGCACCAGGAAGAGCATGTTGAGCGCCTGCACGGGCACCCCGCGCCCGGCCGCCACCTGCGGGTCGACGGAGGCGAACAGCAGCGGGCGGCCGATCACCGCGAGCACCGCGAGGACGGCGGCGCCGACGACCGCCAGCACCGTCACCTGGCTGGTGGTGATCCCGAGGAAGCTGCCGAACAGCAGCGCGGTCGGTCCCTCCAGCAGGCCCTTGTAGAGGCTGATGAAGAGGTAGCCGCAGGCGAGCGCGAAGGCCTGCACGGTGCCGGTTACCGCGGACTCCTCCGCGCCGTCGGCGCGGCCCTTGCGGCCCAGCAGCCCGATCACCAGGGCGGCGGCCACGCAGAAGCCGAAGTAGCCGAGCGAGGTGCTGAAGCCCACCAGGACGGCGAGCGAGGCGCCGGGGAAGGCGGCCACCGAGAGGGTGTGCCCGGCGAAGGTCTGCCGGCGCAGCACCATGAACCAGCCCACCAGCGCGCAGACCACGGAGACGACCAGGCCGGCCCGGAAGGCGTTGACCATGAAGGCGTAGGACCACATGTCCTGGAAGTCGGCGACGAGGTTCCAGGAGAAGGTCGGTGACGTCACATCGGCTGCCAGCATCATGCGGCCGCACCCCCGCTCCGTGCGGCGGGCACATCGGCAGCCACGTCGGAGCCCACGTCGGCGTGCCGGTCGGTGTGCCGGGCCGGTGCCTCCGGCTGGCCGACCACCACGAGGCGCCCGCCGCTGGTGCGCAGCACCTCGACCGGGGTGCGGTACAGCCGGGTCAGCGTCTCGGAGGTGATCACCTCGGTCGGCGTGCCGGACACCGCGCCGCCCTCGGCGAGGTACACCACCCGGTCCAGGTGGTGCAGGATCGGGTTCACGTCGTGCGCGACCATCACCACCGCCACCCCCTCCTGGTGGCAGATCCGGCCGAGCAGCGCGGCGATCGCGCTCTGGTTGGGCAGGTCCAGGCTGTCCAGCGGCTCGTCGAGCAGCAGCAGCGCGGGACGGCGCACCAGCGCCTGGGCGATCAGCAGCCGCTGCTGCTCGCCGCCGGAGCACTGCCCGATCGGACGGTGCGCGTAGGCGGTGGCGCCGACCAGCTCGATGACCTCCGCGACGCGCGCGGCCTCGTCGGCCCCGGATATCCCGAGGCGGGCCGCGCGCCGCCGCCTGAGCGCCGCCAGGCCCGGGACGGGGATCCCCCACCGGTCCCCGTCCAGGCCCAGCCGCACCACGTCGACACCGCGGATCCGCACGCTCGCGTCGAAGTGGCGGCGCTGCGGCAGGTAGCCGACCGCCGCGCCGGCGGCCTGCGCCCCGCGGGAGCCCCAGCGCGCACCGGGCGCGGCGCCGAGCACCGCGACCTCGCCCGCCGCCGGCGCCAGCACGCCGAGCAGCACCTTCACCATGGTGGACTTGCCGACCCCGTTGGGGCCGAGGACGGCCGTGAACTCCCCCGGGCCGACGGTCAGATCGACGCCCGACCAGAGCGTGCGACCGCCCACCCGCACCGCGGCGCCGCGCAGCGACACCACCGGCACCGGCGCACCGCCGGTCCCGGTCCCGCTCGGCGTCCCGCCCGTCGCCGTCCCGCTCTTCGTCGTTCCGCTCTTCGTCACATCGGTCACGCTCATGCCGGCACCGGCCTCCTCGATCGTCTGTCCGCTCATTTGCCGGTCGCCTGCTCCAGTGCGTGCTCGATGCCCTGCAGCTGCTGGACCTGCCAGTCCTGGAAGCTGTCGTTCGCGGGCGCGAGGGTCTCGGTGACCTGGGCGACCGGGATGCCCTGCGCCTTGGCGGCGCTCACCTGGGCCATCACGTCCGGGTCGGAGTTCTGGGTGTTGAAGACGTACACCTTGATCTGCCTGGCGGCGATCTGGTGGTCGATGGCGGCCTTGTCGGCGGCGGTCGGGTCGCTGCCCTCGCTCTCCGCGTCCAGGAAGGACGCGGGGGTGAGCAGCTTGAGCCCGAGGCTCTCGGCCAGCGGGGTCACGATCGACTCCGAGGCGCCGATCGGGGTGCCCGCGTACGTCGTCCTGATCGCGGTCTCCAGCTGGTCGTACGGGGCCAGCGTCCGGTTCAGGAAGGTCTGCCGCTGGGCGTCGAAGTAGGCCGCGTCGGCCGGGTCCATCTTCTGGTAGTCGGCGGTGATCCGGTCGACCACCTGGTGCACGCTGTCCGCCGAGTACCACTGGTGCGGGTTGTCGCCGGCCTTCCTGCCCAGCAGGGTGCCGACGGTCAGGGCGGTGCGGTGCGGCATCGGGTTGGCGCTCAGCAGCTTGCCCGCCCAGGTGTCGTAGCCGATCCCGTTGCTGATGACGTAGTCGGCGACCGACACGGCGCGGCCGTCGGCCGTGGTGGGCTCGTAGGCGTGCGGGTCGGTGTCCGGGTTGCTGATGAGGCTGGCCACCTTGACGTGGGTGCCGCCGAGTTGGCTCGCGATGCTGCCCCAGAAGTTCTCCGCGGCCACCACCTGGATCACCCGCGCACCGCCGGACCCCGGAGCGGCGGCCCTGGAGGCCGTCGAGCACCCGCCGGTCGCGACGAGCACCGCGGCCGCGATCGCGCCGAGGGCGACCGCGGTGACGGCTCGCCGCAGACCGGCGCCGGGTATGGCGGTGCTCATGGCTCGGTCACTCCTCAGGCCTGCGGTTCCCGACCTGGGGATCCGTCTCTCGTGGACACCACACAGAGTAATTAGAAATGGTTTTCACATCCAGGCCAGCTGCCACTGATCTGATAATCATTGCCAACTTTTGACCCGCCGAGCTGCGACGGGTACCGGGTGTCACCGGTCGGGCACGGAGCGCCTCGGCGGCCCCGGCGGCGCTCGGTACAGGCATGACAAAACTTTCCTCATGGATCGGACAAGCCGGGGACAGGCCCTCCCGGACAGGAGTGCGATGGCGCGCAGCCGTTGTCGATCTCCATCCCCACAAGGACTTCCATGCGACGCACCACCCTCAGCCGGGCCACCACCTCCGCGCTCGGGACCCTCGCCCTGCTCGCCACCACCGCATTGACCGGCGCCGCTCCGGCGAGCGCCGCGTTCAGCGCGGCCCTCGGCAGCCCGGCCAGGCCCCTGCCGGCGGCCGTCGGACACCGGCTGGTGGCCGGGGAGTACGCCTCCCCGCTGACGCCGAGCCAGTGCCAGGCCCAGCTCCAGTCCCTCTGCTACGGCGCCACCCAGCTCGAACAGGCCTACAACGAGCACCCGTTGTTCGACCGGGGCATCAACGGCGCCGGGCGCACCATCGTGATCGTCGACTCCTACGGCTCGCCCACGATCCAGCACGACCTGGACGTCTACAGCAAGCAGTTCGGCATACCCAGCACCAACGTGCAGGTGGTCAAGTGGGGTTCGGTGCCGACCTTCGACCCGACCGACTCGGACATGACCGGCTGGGCCGAGGAGACCACCATCGACGTCGACATGGCGCACGCGATGGCGCCCGGCGCGAAGATCGTGCTGGTCGAGACGGGCGTGTCGGAGAACGAGGGCACCACCGGCCTGCCCGAGATGATGGACGCCGAGCAGTCGCTGATCGACAAGGGCGTCGGCGACGTCGTCTCGCAGAGCTTCGGTGCCACCGAGAGCACCTTCCCCGGCTTCGACAAGGGCGACTACTCCAGCCTGCTGAACCTCCGCTACGCCTTCAAGGACGCGGCGGCGCACGGGGTGACCGTGCTGGCCTCCTCCGGCGACAACGGCGTGACCGACTCCGAGTCGGACGGCAGCACCCTCTACCCCTACCCGGTGACCTCCTGGCCCCCCTCCGACCCGCTGGTCACCGCGGTCGGCGGCACCTCGGTCCACCTGGACGACCAGGGCGAGCGGCAGAGCCCCGACACCGTCTGGGACTCCCCCGCCACCGACGACGGGGCCTCGGGCGGCGGCAAGTCCAAGGTCTTCAACCGGCCCTCGTTCCAGCTCGGGGTGGCGGGCGTGGTGGGCGGCTCGCGCGGCGTGCCGGACATCAGCATGGTCGGCGACCCGAAGACCGGGGTCTGGACGTACAACAGCTTCGGGCCGCAGGACAACGGCTGGGAGCTGTGGGGCGGCACCAGTGTGGCCTGCCCGGTCTTCTCGGGCGTGGTGGCGCTGGCCGACCAGTACGCCGGACACCGGCTGGGCAACCTGAACAGCGGCCTGTACGCGCTGGGCGGGCTGCAGCAGCTGGGCGCCCCCGGGACCGGGATCACCGACGTGACGGGCGGCTCCAACACCTACAACGGCGTGCCCGGCTTCCCCGCGACCAAGGGCTACGACCTGGCGACCGGTTGGGGCACGGTGAACGCGGCGCAGTTCGTGCCGGCGATCGCGGCACTGGGCTGAGCACCCTTCGACGACGGGGGCCGTCCGGTTCCGGACGGCCTCCCGCTCAGTCGAAGAGGTCCGGGTCGGAGGCGGTGATCTGGTCCCACAGCGGGCGGGCCTGGAACCAGCCGGCCAGCGACGAGCCCAGCTGCCCCCGGGTGATCAGCGCCGTCTCCCGGTCGATCAGCTTCGGGGTGCCCGCGGCCATCGCCAGCAGCTGCGCCTGGCAGGAGCGCTCCATGGTGACGAACCACCACACCGCCTCGGCTACCGACTGCCCCACCGTCAGCAGCCCGTGGTTCTGCAGGATGACCGCCTTGCAGTCGCCGAGGGCGGCGGCGATCCGCTGCCCCTCGTCGACCTCGTCGACCACGCCCCGGTAGTCCCGGTACACCGCGTGGTCCTCGAAGAACGCGCAGGCGTCCTGGGTGATCGGGTCCAGCGGGATGCCGAGGCTGGAGAACGCCTTGCCGTGCAGCGAGTGCGAGTGCGCGGCGGCCACCGCGTCCGGGCGGGCCGCGTGCACCTGGGAGTGGATGACGAACGCCGCCCGGTTCACCGGCCGGTTGCCGTGCAGCAGTCGGCCCTCGTGGTCGACCAGGATCAGGTCCGAGGCCTTGATCATCGTGAAGGCCATGCCGAACGGGTTGACCCAGAACCACTGCGGGTTCTCCGGATCGCGCACCGTGATGTGCCCGGCCACCCCCTCGGAGAAGCCGAACCTGCCGAACAGCCGGAATCCCGCGGCCAGTTGCTCCTTGCGGTACTGGCGTTCGGCCTCGACCGAGTCGAAGCTCGGCGGCATCGGCAGCGTGCCCCCGTCCGGGGCCGGCCCCAGCAGGGCGGCGAGCGCGGCGGGGGCACTGACGGCGGGGTTGCTCACGGCGGACTCCAACGGGTCGGCGGCGATGCGGACCCTCCAGAAGATACGTCGGCGCCTGCGATCGGCCAATGCCCGGATCACGGCCCGCCCGGGCCGCCCGCTCAGCGCTCGCGCTCCTCCAGCGCCAGGAAGGCCCGGTGCACGAAGTCCAGCAGGTCGAGGGTGGCGCGCCGGGACTCGGGCAGCCGCGAGTAGCTGATCCGGATCGCGCGCAGCACGGAGACGCCCGCGCGCGAGAGCACGGCGGCGCGCAGCACCCGTCCGTCCTCCGGGTCCCGCTCCGGGTCCACGTCCGCACCCGGCGCCAGGCGCGCGAGGAAGGCGGCGGCCACCGCCTCCTCCAGGTCGAAGAGCAGGAACCGGTCGCCGCGGCTGGTCGGGTCCGGGTTCAGCGGGCGCGGGCCGAGCAGGAGCAGCGGCGGGGACTCCGCGTGGCGGGCCAGCTCCAGGGTCGCCTCGCGCAGCGCGGCCAGCGGCGGCTCGGCCGCCGGGCGGGACCGGATGCCCTCCGCCAGCAGCGGGACGAGGTCCTTGACCTGCTGCAGGATCAGGCTCTCCTTCGTGGGGAAGTACCGGAAGAAGGTGCGCTCGCCCACGCCTGCGGCCAGCGCGATGTCCCGCACGGTGGTGACCTCGTAGCCCTGCTCGCGGAAGAGCCGGGTGGCCGCCTCCACCAAGGCGTCGTGGGTGCGGCGCTTGTTCTGTTCCCTGCGGCCCGGTCCTTCGTCGTTCACTCCTGGATCATCTCAGCTCGCGTCGCGCGGTCGTGCGGGGGGCGAATCTGGCAGTTCTGCCATGTTTGCTAACGTGGCAGAACTGCCACTTTTTTACCCGCGCAGATCCTCAGCCATGGAGCCCCCATGCCTTCCCTTCTCTACCGTCTGGGCCGGTGCGCGTTCCGGCGCCGACGACGTGTGCTGGCCCTCTGGCTGGCGGCGATCGCCGCGGTCGTCGGCTGCATGGTGGCCTTCGGCGGCCCCGGCAAGCTGGACGACACCTTCGCCATCCCGGGCTCGCAGTCGCAGCAGGCGCTGGACCGGATGAAGAGCGACTTCCCCGCCTCCTCCGGCACCAGCGCCCAGGTGGTCTTCACCGCGCCCGCCGGGCAGAAGGTGACCGACCCCGCCGACCTGGCGGCGATCCGCACCGCGCTCGCGGCCGCCAAGTCCGCGCCGCAGGTCGCCAAGGTGATCGACCCGGTCGCCGCGCAGACGGTCTCCGCGGACGGCAGCACCGCCGTCGCCCAGGTGCAGTACGAGGTGACCCCGAGCCAGCTGGCGTCCGGTTCGCTGGACGCGCTCAAGGGCTCCGTGGCGGTGGCCGCACAGCACCAGCCGGGGATGGACGTGCAGGTCGGCGGCGCCGCGTTCGGCTCCGGGCCCTCGAAGTCCGGCGGCAGCGACCTGATCGGCGTGGGGATCGCGGTGATCATCCTCGCGCTGACCTTCGGCTCGCTGCTGACGGCCGGTCTGCCGCTGCTGAGCGCGATAGCCGGCGTGGTCACCGCGATCGCCGGGGTGCTGTCACTGACCGGCGTGACGGCGATCTCCTCCACCGCGCAGAGCCTGGCGCTGATGATCGGCCTGGCGGTCGGCATCGACTACGCGCTCTTCATCGTCAGCCGCCACCGGGCCGCGCTGGCCCGCGGCACCTCGCCGCAGGATTCGGCCGCGCTGGCCGTCGGCACGGCCGGCAGCGCGGTGGTCTTCGCCGGGCTGACCGTGGTGATCGCGATGGCGGGCCTGTCGGTCGTCGGCATCCCCTATCTGACGGTGATGGGCCTGAGCGCGGCGGCGGCCGTGCTGATCGCCGTCCTGGTCGCGACCACGCTGCTGCCCGCGCTGCTCGGCTTCGCCGGGTCGCGGCTGGCGCCCCGGCCAGGATCCCGGGCGATGCGGCGCGAGCAGGCGGTGGCCGAGGCGCCGAGCGGCGCTGCCGCTGCTGCGGGCAGGCCCGCGAACGGCGGCGAGCGGTGGTTCAGGCTGGTCACCCGGCGCCCGCTGCTGACCCTGCTCGCCGTGCTGATCGGCGTCGGCGCGCTCGCCTGGCCCGCGCACAGCCTGCGGCTCGCGCTGCCGGACAACGGCACCGCCCCCGCCGGTTCCTCGCAGCGGCTGGCCTACGACCAGGTGAGCAAGGAGTTCGGGCCCGGCTTCAACGGGCCGCTGCTGGTGCTGGCCGACACCGGCCACAGCACCGACCCCACCGCCGCGGCCGACCACATCGCCACCGCGATCCGCGCGCTGCCCGACGTCAGCGCCGTCGCGCACCCGGTGCTGAACGCCGGCACGCACACCGCGCTGATCCAGGTGGTCCCCGCCAGCGCGCCCAGCGACCAGGCGACCAAGACGCTGGTCAGCACGATCCGGGCGAACGCCCCCGCGCTCCAGCAGCAGACCGGGGCGACGATCGGCGTGACCGGCAGCACCGCGGTGGGCATCGACGTCTCGGCCAAGCTGGACGCCGCGATGATCCCGTTCGCGGCCGTGGTGGTCGGGCTCTCGCTGCTCCTGCTGCTCCTGGTCTTCCGCTCGCTGGTCGTCCCGGTCAAGGCCGCGGTGGGCTTCCTGCTCTCGGTGGCCGCGACGCTGGGCGCCGTGGTCGCGGTCTTCCAGCTGGGCCACTTCGGCACGCTGATCGGCGTGGACCGCGCGGGGCCGGTCAGCAGCTTCCTGCCGATCATCCTGCTGGCCGTGCTGTTCGGGCTCGCGATGGACTACGAGGTCTTCCTGGTGTCCCGCCAGCGCGAGGCCTACGTCCACACCGGGCAGCCGCTCGCCGCGGTGCACAGCGGCGGCCGGCACAGCGCCCGGGTGGTCACCGCCGCGGCGCTGATCATGATCGCGGTCTTCGCCGCCTTCCTGACCACCGACAGCCAGATGCTCAAGCAGATCGCCTTCGCACTCGCCGCCGGCGTGCTGCTGGACGCCTTCGTGATCCGGATGACCTTCGTGCCGGCCGTCCTCGCGCTCACCGGCCACGCGGCCTGGTGGCTCCCGGGCCCGCTCGCCCGGCTGCTGCCGAACCTCGACATCGAGGGCGAAGGGCTCCCGCAGCCGCACCAGGAGTCGCCGCCGGAGCTCACCCTGGTCAAGTCCGGCACGCAGTGACGGGGGTGGCCGTCCGCGACGGCCGGGCCCGGCCGCTGTCTAGCGCCCCACCTCGCGGGAGCGGAAGTCCTCGACCGTCTCGCGGCGGATCAGCAGCCGGGCCCGGCCGTCGCGGACGGCCACCACCGCCGGACGGCCGACCAGGTTGTAGCCGGAGGCCATGGAGAACTGGTAGGCGCCGGCCGCGGGGACGGCCAGCACGT
The DNA here is from genome assembly GCF_036226465.1 of Kitasatospora sp. NBC_01250. NCBI lineage: Bacteria > Bacillati > Actinomycetota > Actinomycetes > Kitasatosporales > Streptomycetaceae > Kitasatospora > Kitasatospora sp. NBC_01250. Next base: position 2,477,693 of record NZ_CP108476.1, read on the forward strand.
CGCCGGGGCGCAGGTCGGCGGGCAAGCGGGCGTCGTGGACCAGGACGTCGCCGGCCTCGCAGTGCCGGCCGACCACGTCGATCACGGCGGTCGGGGCGGTGGAGGAGCGGCCGATCAGGCGCACGTCGTAGGCGGAGCCGTACAGCGCCGGGCGCGGGTTGTCGCTCATGCCCCCGTCGACGGCGGCGAAGGTCCGGCCGTCGGCGGTGTGCTTGACCGACAGCACCCGGTAGAGCGCCACGCCCGCCGGGGCGGCGATCGCGCGGCCCGGCTCCACGACCAGGCGCGGCACCTTCAGGCCGTGCGCCGCGCAGCGGGCCGCCAGGTGCTCGCCGACGGCGGCGGCGAACCGGGCCGGGTCGAGCTCGCGGTCCTGCGGCAGGTAGCGCACGCCGTGGCCGCCGCCGAGGTCCAGCTCGGGCAGCTGGACGCCGTGCCGCTCGCGCACCTCGGCGAGCAGCTCGACCAGGCGGTCCAACGCGTCGAGGTAGGGCTCGACTTCGGTGATCTGGGAGCCCAGGTGGCAGTGCAGGCCGACGAGTTCGAGGCTGGGCTGGGCCAGCGTGCGGCTGATCGCCTCGGCCGCGTCGCCGCCGTCGATCCGGAAGCCGAACTTCTGCCCGTCCACACCGGTCTGCACCGCGCTGTGGTGACCGGCGGCGACGCCCGGCAGCACCCGGATCAGCACCCGCTGCGGGACGTCCGCGATGGCCAGCGCGGCCAGCCGGGGGATCTCGGCCATGCCGTCGACGACGATCCGGCCGACCCGCAGCCGGCGGGCCAGCCGGAGCTCCTCGGGGGTCTTCGCGTTGCCGTGCAGCAGGATCCGGTGGGCCGGGAAGCCGGCGGCCGTGGCCAGCCGCAGCTCGCCCGCCGAGCAGACGTCCAGGCCGAGCCCCTCCTCGGCCACCCAGTCCGCCATCGCGCTGCACAGGAAGGCCTTGGCCGCGTAGAGCACCTCGGCGTGCGGCAGGGCGCGGCGGTAGGCCTGGGCACGGGCCCGCACCTCGGCCTCGTCCAGCACGTACAGCGGCGTGCCGAAGCGGTCGGCCGCCTCGTCCAGCCCGACGCCGCCGACCAGCACCTCGCCGCCGGGGGCGGTGCGGGCCGAGGCGGGCCACGGGCTGCCGAGCGGCTGGTCGCACGGCTGTCCGCCGGCGGCTGCGGGGCTGGGGGCGACCTGGGTCTCAGGCATGGCGGATCGGTTCCTTCCACTCACGGCACAGGCGCACAAGGGATCTTGGCCCGTCTCCAGTGGAGTCCCTGCACCGGCCGTTCGCACCCGGTCTTGACGCGTGGCCTACGCGGAACACGCGTTCTTTCACAACACCTTGACGGGGTCCGGGTCCGGGTCCGGGGCCGCTGCGGGGTCCGGGTCCGGCGTCCGGGGCGGGTCGCGGACCGCGTGCGCCGCCACCGAGCACAGCGGCCGGGCGGTGGTGGGGCGGGACGTCGATCGGGCTGACGATGCACATGGTGTCAGCCGTGGTGTCAACGGCGTGTCAGGAGATCGCGGATCGGGGTCAAGGAGGCGTCAGGGCCGCGCGCGGCACGCCGGTGGGCGGGCTTAGCGTCGATCCTGCACGCACGTTCCGCGCCACCAGTCGCCGGAGGACCACGATGAACCAGCGTCAGAACACCGAGGACCCGGAGCCTTCGGAACCCGTCCCGGCCGGACAGCTCCTCGTTCCCGTCCGGTCGGGTCCGCTGGGCCACACGGCCCGGCTCTTCCGCACTCCGCTCGGCGACCGCACGGCCGTCGCGTTCAGCAGCCGGGAACGGCTCACCGCTGTGCTCGGCGAAGCGCAGCCCTGGATCGCGCTGGCCGAGCCCGCGCTGCGCGCGCTCACCGAGCCGCTCGGGGTCACCACGCTCACCGTGGACCCGCAGCTGGCGGCGCCCGCCCCGAGGCCGCTGCCGGCCCGGGCCACCGTCACCACCCCGGCCGCCACTGCCCCGGCCGCCATTTCCCCGCTCGCGCCCGCTGCCGCCTGAGCAGCCCCGGCGAGCCACTCACGGCCGACCTCCATGAGAGGAGAGACGACCTGGCGATACGTCAGTAAAAGTATTGTGTGGACGATGTGTCAGCCCCGTAGTACTGTACGCGGCGTCCCACTCAGTGCTTATCTTATTTTTACTTGGGAATTCTGGTGAACCTCGACTTCAGCGCCGAGCCCCTCTTCTCCTGGTACGTCGTGCTGCTGCTGGTCAGCGGTCTCGCGATGCTGGGCATCGGTGCCGTCAATTCCGCCTGCCTCAGTGCGGGTTGGCGCGTTTTCAACATCATCGCCGGCGTCGGATTCATCGGCTACGGCGTGTACCTCGGCTTCATCTTCCAGGGCAGCGAGTACATCATCTTCTTCAAGGCGTTCATCCTGCCGGTGGTGATGATCGTCAACTTCGTCCGCTCGTTCGCAGCCCGACGCCAGGCGGCAAAGGCGTCCCAGGCGCCGGTGCCGTTCGCGGTGTACCAGGCCGGCCTGTCCACCGGCGCCGGCCCGGCGACCCCCGCCGGCGCCACGGAACAGACGCCGGCGCAGCCGCAGCCGCAGGCATAGCAGTCGCCGTTCGCCGTCGCGGTATCTGACGGCAGGGCACTCGTCGGTGTTCCACCGGCGGGTGCCCTTCTTCGTGCGCCGAGGTCGGGGCGAGCCCTCCGTCCGCCCATGTTTCGGGCGCGGACGAAGGATCGGCGGGTGAGGATCGTCGTCCGGCTGAACCGGCCGTACCGCCTGCCCGCCTGCCCGCCTGCCGCCCGAGGAGCCTGCCGTGCCGTATGTCCAGACCGTCCTCGGCCCGGTGGCGCCCTCGCTGCTGGGCCGGGTGCTCAGTCACGAGCACCTGCTGGCGCTCACCCCGGGCCCGGGGCTCGCCCAGGATCCGGTGGAGCAGGCGGTGGCCGCGCTCGGCGGGCTGGCCGCGTACGGGGTCGACACCGTGGTCGACCTGAGCCCGTACGGCGATGCCGGGCGCGACCCGCACGGAGCGAACGTCCTGCTGCTGCGGGAGATCTCGCGGCGCAGCGGGGTGCACATCGTCGCCGGGACCGCCACCTACCGGGCCGAGTTCAGCCCGCCGTGGGTGCGCGCGGCCGGCGGCGAGGAGCTGACCGCCCGGTTCGTCGCCGACGCGCGCAGCGGGATCGGCCCGACCGACGTGCGGGCGGGCGTCCTCGGCGAGCAGCCGACCGGGCTGGGCGAGGTGAGCGCGCACGAGGAGACCGGTCTGCGCGCCGCCGCCCGCGCGCACCACGCCACCGGCCTCGCGCTCACCACCCACACCACGCACGGGACGATGGCCCTGGAGCAGCTCGCGATCCTCGACCAGGAGCAGGTGCCGCGCGACCGGGTGGTGATCGGGCACCTGGACAACCATCCCGAACTCGACTACGTGCGCCGGGTACTGGACACCGGGGCGAGCATCGCGTTCGACTCGGTCGGCAAACAGGACTGGGACCAACGCACCCCGCCGCCGGCCGCCGAGCGCCCGGACGGCGAGTACGCCAAGCGCGCCCTGCACCAGAGCGACCGCACCCGGGCCCGCCGGCTGGCCCGGCTGGTCGCCGAGGGGTACGCCGAACAGATCGTCCTCTCCCAGGATCTGACGGGAGGTCAGACCTATCTGAACCCGACCACGCACGGGCGGTGGGGATACCGCTACCTGCCCGCCGTCTTCCTCCCGCTGCTCGCCGAACTCGGCGTCGGCGAGCGGCAGATCGAGACCATGATGCGCACCAACCCGGTCCGCCTGCTCACCGTCGGCTGAGCCGGCTCCGCCCGGACCGGCCTCAGTCCTGGCAGCTCGCGTGGACGGCCAGTACGGTCAGGTAGCGGCGGTGCACGTCGGCCCGGTCGGCCGGCTCGGCGACCGACTCCCCGCTCAGCCGGTCGATCATCTCGGCCTGGGCGAGCAGCACCCGCCGCTGCTCCTCGGTGCGGGTCTCGGCCATGATCTCGGCGAGCGCGTCCAGCAGCCGGATCAGCACGGCCGGCATGCCGTGCCCCGCCTGGCGGATCTTCTCGAAGGCGCGCTGGACCAGCCGCTCGTAGCTCACCGGCACGGCCAGCACCCGGACGTAACCGCCCCCGTCGCGGTGGACCGGATTGGGCCGCCAGCCCGCGGCGATCCGGCACAGCCCCTCGCCGAGCCAGTCGATGCAGGTCAGCGCGGTGAAGGTGTCGTTCACGGCGGTGGACAGCGCGCGGATGGCGATCTCCACCAGCTGGTCGACGGCGAACGAGATGTCCTGCGCCAGGGTCCGGGAGGGGCCGGTGATGTGCGCCCGGGCGAAGCTGGCCGCCACACCCGGCGCCGCCGCGGGCGGCCAGACCGTGGCCAGCTGGTGCCCCTGCACCAGGAAGTGCCCGGGGCGGTGGTCGAGCCGGATCACCGCGCCGAGCTCGGTGGCGATGGCCACCAGCGTGCGGTGCCGGACGAACTGGAGGTAGCCGCTGGCCGGGGCCGGCACGGTGGCGCCCTCCGCGTCCAGCCGGTCCTCCAGCTCGGCCGCCGAGGGCCCGTGCTCCACGCCGCCCGCCCACTCCGGCTCCCCCGCGCCCGCCTCGATCGCCGTCGACAGATCGGCCGCGATGGTCGCGATGACGTGCGGCAGCTGGATCGAGGTGGCGATGTGGTGGATGAAGTGGATCAGCACCGCCAGGTCGACCAGGACCAGCACCATGCACACCGTGATCGACAGGTGCGGCACGAAGTCGCCGTGCGAGGCGGGCCCGATGGAGATCAACGCGAGCATCGCGAAGACGAAGGTCCCGACGAAGGTGCCCAGGGTCAGCTGGGTGGCGCGGTCGCGGATGAAGTTGCGCAGCATCCGGGGCCCGAACTGGGTGGAGGCCAGCGTCAGGGTCACGATCATGATCGAGAAGACCACGCCGACCACGGTGATCAGCGCCGCCGCGATGGCGGCGAGGATCTGGCGGGCCGCGTCGGCGGTGCCGCTGATCACCCAGGAGGGAAGGGTGATCGACCCGCGGTAGGCGGCCCGGTCCAGGCTCCAGGTGACCAGGAAGAGGCCGACGGCGAGGATCACCTCCAGGGTGGGGACCAGCCACAGGTTGGTGCGCAGCGCCTCGGTGCGCCACTGCGACTCCAGGTGAACCCTGCGGATCACCTCGCCCACCACCGTCCCTGACTCCCTGACCAGGCAGGTCGACCATTTCCACGGTAACCGCAGCGGGCGGGCCCCGCCCGCCCGTCCTCGCCGCGGCCCGCCAGGGCCCCGCCACGGCCCCGGCGAACGCGCGTGCGGGCACGTCAGGGGCTCATCAAGGACGGGCGGGCCGGTGCCAAGGTCACGTCAAGGGCGCGCGGGTGCCGCACCTGCGAGTGATTGGCTGACCGCTGTCCGCGAGGACGGCTCACGTCCACCGTTCCTGGAGGTCCGCGCCCTGATGCGCCGTTCGGTCCACACCCCGGGCACCGCCGGCCGGCTGATCGACCGCGAGCAGCTGCGCGCCGCGCTCCCCGTGGCCCTGCGCAAGCTGCATCCGCGCACCATGGCCAGGAACCCGGTCATGCTCGTCGTCGAAACCGGCGCCACCCTCACCTCGCTCACCGCCGTGCTGCACCCCGGCGTCTTCGCCTGGACCATCAGCGTCTGGCTCTGGCTGACCGTGCTCTTCGCCAGCCTCGCCGAGGCGGTGGCCGAGAGCCGGGGCAGGGCGCAGGCCGACTCGCTGCGCCAGACCCAGTCCGGCACCACCGCGCGGCGCCTGCTGCACTGGCGGCTGGGCATCGCCGACAGCCCGCAGGAGGTCGTCCCCGCCGAGGAGCTGCTGCTGCACGACATCGTCCTCGTGCAGGCCGGGGAGGTGATCCCCGGTGACGGCGAGGCGATCGAGGGCGTCGCCTCGGTGGACGAGTCGGCGATCACCGGCGAGTCGGCGCCGGTGATCCGCGAGGCGGGCGGCGACCGGACTTCGGTGACCGGCGGCACCCGGCTGCTCTCCGACTGGCTGGTGGTGCGGATCACCGCCCGCCCCGGGCAGAGCTTCATCGACCGCATGATCCGCCTGGTCGAGGGCGCCAACCGGCAGAAGACGCCCAATGAGATCGCCCTCAACATCCTGCTCGCCTCGCTGACCATCATCTTCGTGCTCGCCGTGGTCTCCCTGCAGCCGATGGCGATCTACGCGCACGCCCCGCAGACCACCGTCGTGCTGGTCGCCCTGATGGTCGCGCTCATCCCCACCACGATCGGCGCCCTGCTCTCCGCGATCGGCATCGCCGGCATGGACCGGCTGGTGCGCCGCAACGTGGTCGCCGTCTCCGGTCGGGCGGTGGAGGCGGCGGGCGACGTGGACGTGCTGCTGCTCGACAAGACCGGGACGATCACCTACGGCAACCGACGGGCGGTGGACCTGCACGCCTTCCCCGGCGTGCCGGTCGACCAGCTGGCGGAGGCCGCCCAGCTCTCCTCGGCCGCCGACGAGACCCCCGAGGGGCGCTCGATCATCTCACTGACGGAGCGTCAGTTCTTCGTCCTGCCACGGGAGGAGGACGAGCTCGGCAAGCAGGAGTTCGTCCCGTTCAGCGCGCAGAGCCGGATGAGCGGGGTCGACCTGCACTGGCCGGACGGCTCGCTCTGCCGGGTGCGCAAGGGCGCGGCGGCCTCGGTCGCCCGCTGGGTGGTCTCCTGCGGCGGGCGGCTGCCGATCGAGGCCAAGGCGCTGGTCGACCGGATCGCCGCCGAGGGCGGCACTCCCCTGCTGGTCGCCGTCCACGACTGGCACGGCGCCCGGGCCCTTGGCGTGGTCCACCTCAAGGACGTGGTCAAGGAGGGCATCGCCGAACGCTTCGCCGAGCTGCGGCGGATGGGCATCCGCACCGTCATGGTGACCGGCGACAATCCGCTCACCGCCAAGGCGATCGCCGAGGAGGCCGGCGTCGACGACTACCTCGCCGAGGCCACCCCCGAGGACAAACTCGCCTACCTGAAACGGGAACAGGCCAACGGCAACCTGGTCGCGATGACCGGCGACGGCACCAACGACGCCCCCGCCCTCGCCCAGGCCGACGTCGGCGTCGCGATGAACACCGGCACCCCGGCCGCCAAGGAGGCCGGCAACATGGTCGACCTCGACTCCAACCCCACCAAGCTGATCGAGATCATCCGGGTCGGCATACAACTCCTCATCACCCGCGGTGCGTTGACCACCTTCTCGATCACCAACGACGTGGCGAAGTTCTTCGCGATCATCCCCGCCATGTTCGGCCACTCCTACCCCGGCCTCGACCGCCTCAACATCATGGGCCTGCACAGCCCGACCTCCGCCATCGCCTCGGCCATCATCTTCAACGCCCTGATCATCGTCGCCCTGATCCCGCTCGCCCTGCGCGGCGTCCGCTACCAGCCCGCCTCCGCAACAGACCTGCTGCGCAGAAACCTGCGGGTCTACGGGCTGGGCGGACTGGTGGTGCCGTTCCTGGGGATCAAAGCCATCGACCTGCTGATCGAGTTCGTGCCGGGCCTGCGGTGAAATCCGACGGCGCGGAGCCGAACGCGACGGCACCCGCGGGGGAACAGAGGAGCAGGACAGCGAAGCTCCGTTGGGTCAGCCGGCTTGCGGCACGTCGATGAGCGTTCGACCGTCGTGCGTCCGAATGCGCGGTGCCGTCTCGCTCTGAAAGGCATCGAGCAGGCGCACGGCGTAGACCTCGTTCATGCGGTCGGCCACCTCTTCGCGGGTCAGCCACGCGACGGCAGTCGACTCGTCCGACGGCTGTTCGTGCCCGCTCTCGGGCCGGCAACGGAACACCAGGGCGACCACACCCCGACTCACGTTCTTGTACACGCCGGTGAGCCGTTCCACCGAGACCTTGATGCCGGTCTCCTCGTACACCTCGCGCCGCACGCCGTCCTCGACCGTCTCCGACAGCTCCAGCACCCCGCCCGGCGGCTCCCAGGTGCCGTTGTCCGCGCGCCTGATCGCCAGCACCCGACCGTCCTCCCTGACGACGGCACCGGCCACGGATACGGAGTGGAGAGGCTTTGACGCCCTCTCCGGGGCACTGTTACTCATGTACAGGAGGATAGGAGACAATGCAGGACTATGGCGAGCGATGAGGCGGCCTCGACGGCCAAGGCGAAATACCTGCAGATCGCAGATGATCTGGCGGCACAGATCAAGTCTGGAGTCTTGGCACCCGGGGCGACCATACCGAGCGAGACCGACCTGATGGAGCGGTACGAGGTGGCCTCCGGCACCGTCCGGAAGGCCGTCGCAGAGTTGCGGACGATGCAACTTGTCGAGACCCACCACGGACGCGGTTCGTTCGTCCGGTCCCGGCCACCGGTTCAGCGAAAGTCATCCGACCGGTTCCGGCGCGCCCACCGCCTCGCCGGCAAGGCGGCCTATCTCGCCGAAGCCGAGCAGTCGGGCGGCACCCCCTCGGTCAAGGTGCTCTTCGTCGGGCCGACCGATGCACCGTCAGAGATCGCCGAACGGTTGAGCGCTCCCGTCGGCACCAAGGTGCTTGCCCGCAAGCGGCGCTACTTCCGGGACGGCACTCCGACCGAGGAGGCGACGTCCTACCTGCCGTGGGATGTCGTCAAGGACATCCCCGAGATGTTCGCCGAGAACCCGGGCGGCGGCGGGATCTACGCCCGACTGGAGGAACACGGTTACGTCCTCGCCGAGTTCACCGAGACCGTACTGGCCCGGCTCGCCACCAAGGCCGAGAGCGTGGCGCTCGCACTGAGCCCCGGCTCGCCGGTGATCCACCTCGTCCGAACCGCCATCACCGAGACCGGCCAAGTCGTGGAGGTGTGTGACACCGTGATGGCCGCCGACCAGTTCGTCCTGGACTACCGTTTCCCCGCGCGGGACTGACGGCAGCTCAACTCTCGCACCCCGTCGCGAGATCCTTTCTCGTGACGGGTTGACTCCTGTACAGGAGTCGGGCATTCTCCTATTCGGCAGCTCCTGTACATGAGTACATGAGAAAGTCTCCTTTAGAGGAGAGTGAAGATGACCACAGCGATTCCGGACAGGTCTCCCGGCTGCACCGACTGCGGTACGGAGGCCGCCCCACACCTTGGGGAGACCCGGACGACGCGGGTCGCTGACGGCGTGGTGCGGGACGATCGAGTCCGCCGCTGCACGCCGTGCCAGCAGCAGCACCGTGCCCGGTATCGGGAGGTGCGCCGATGACCACCGTCACGGACCCCCGGCACACCGATCTCTACGTCAGTGCCGCCACCTTCCTCACGCAGTACGGTCTCCACCCCGACCCGGCGGCCTTCCTCTCCCACGGGTACGTCGATCTCTGTCTCGCCGCTTGGCCGGGCGCCTGCGGCGCGGAGCTGGACCTCGCCACCCGATGGGCGGTGTGGACGTGGATCGTGGACGACACCTTCGATACGGAGCTGCTGGGTGAATCGCGGCAGGTGGTGGGTGAGTTCGCCCTGTCACTCCTGCTCGTCGCGGGTGGCAGTACGCGGCCAGGGCCCGGCGATCATCCCGCCGTGCATGCGCTCGCCGCTCTCGCGGCGGATACGCGGGCGATGGTGCCGGAGTTCTGGTGGCAGCGGTATCTGACGCATCTGGAGGAGTGGGTGCACGCCGCCTGCGCCAAGCTGGTCGACTTCGTGCAGCCGCGGCGCACGCCCACCCTGCGCGAGTACCTGCTGCTCCGGCCGACCGACGGCGGCATGGTGCTCGCCGCGATGTGGTGCGAACTGGCCGGGCGGTGCGTCACGCCCGACTGGCACGACGCACTGGTGCAGTCCCTGCTGGCCGACTGGACGCGGGTCAGCTCCCGCTACCTTCCCGGCTCGGCAGGCTCCAAGTCCGATCCGACGCAAGGAGAGAGATGGCCGGCTATCTCACCGTCCTGACCACCACCGACAGTGCCGCACGCGCCGAGGAGCTCGCCCGGGCCGGGGTCGGTGGGCGGGTTGCGGCGTGCGCGCAGATCGACGGGCCGATCACGTCGGTGTACTGGTGGCAGGGCGCCCTCCAGACCGACCAGGAGTGGCGGGTGCTCTACAAGCTGCCGGCCGAGCGGTTCGGCGAGCTGCAGCGGATCATCACGTCGGTGCACACCTACGAGACACCCGAGATCATCGCCACCGAGATCACGCACGGCAGCGCGGAGTACCTGCGATGGATCACCGCGGAGACCAGCGCCTGATCACCCACGGATCCAACCAGGTGTCGAGCTTCGCGAGTTGGACGCCCCAGGCGCCCGCGTCCTCGCGCGCTCCCCCGACCCGCTCCCTGCCGCCGCTACCGCGCCCCCACCCGGCCACCGGCCGACCGCCGGGTGTACTCGTCGGCCGTCGCGCGCAGGGCCTGGAGCAGCGCGGCCACCGGGGTGACCTTGGCCATGTCCGGCCAGAGCAGCGCGAAGACCCGCCGGGCCGGCCAGTCCCGCAGCGGGCGGGCCACCACGCGGGGGTCGGTGTGTGCGCCGACGCCCAGCTCGTTCATGATCGCCACCCCGATCCGGTTGGCCACCAGGCAGTGGATGGTCAGCTGGTCGTCGGAGGTCGCGGCCACCCGCGGGGTGAAGCCCGCCTGGCGGCAGGCGGCCAGGAACCGGGCACGCCCGCTCTCCAGCACCCAGCGCTCCTCCGCCAGGTCGGCCAGCTCGACGGTCGACGCGGCGGCCAGCGGGTGGTCCGCGGGCAGCAGCACGCAGCGCCGGTCGCTGAGCAGCGGCACGCGCAGCAGTCGCGGGTCCGGCAGCAGGCCCTGCCCCTCGCGCGGGCCCGCCCCCTCGCCGTCGACCTGGCCGATCTCCAGGTCGCACATCATCGCCAGATCGACCTCGCCGCCCAGCACCAGTTGGTGCGAGACGGGGCACTCCGTCTGGGTGACGACCACCTCCAGCTCGGGGTGGGTGCGCCGCAGGCTGCCCAGCGCGGCGGGGACCAGCGCCACGCAACCGCTCTGCATCGCGGCCAGCCGGACCTGGCCGCCGCCGGTGGAGGTGAGCGTGGAGACCTCGTCGGCGGCGGTGCGCAGTGCGGCGAGCACCGTCTCGGCGTGCCGGGCCAGGGTCTGCCCGACCTCGGTGAGCCGCACGCCACGGCCGCTGCGGGTGACCAGCGCCGCGCCGACGGTCCGTTCCAGGGTCCGCATCTGGTAGCTGATGGCGGGCTGGCTGTAGCCGAGGGCCTCGGCGGCGGCGGTGTAGGTGCCGGTGCGGGCCACCTCGGAGAGGACCTGGAGTTGGCGGAGATCAAACACCGGAAAAGAATAAATGATGTTTATCAATCTGCATGAAAAGCCCTACTGGACATATGAGTTTCCCGCCCGCCATGCTGTGCGGACGCGATGCGAGGAAGCGAAAGGGTAGGTATCCGAGATGCGTCCCGACCATCCCACCCAGCCCCCCGCCGACTCGACCGCCGCCCCCGGCCAGGACCCGGCCGTCCTGGTGCGCCTGACGAAGGTCAACAAGTCCTTCGGCGACCACCAGGTGCTCCACGACATCGACCTCGACGTCCACTCCGGCGAGGTCGTGGTCCTGCTCGGTGCCTCCGGCTCGGGCAAGTCCACGCTCTGCCGCTGCGTCAACCGGCTGGAGACGATCGACTCCGGCAGCATCACCCTGGACGGCGTCCCGCTGCCGGCCGAGGGGCGCGAGCTGGCCCGGCTGCGGGCCCAGGTGGGCATGGTCTTCCAGTCGTTCAACCTGTTCGGCCACAAGAGCGTGCTGGACAACATCACCCTGGCCCCGGTCCGGGTCAACGGCGTCCCGCGCGAGCAGGCCGTCGAGCGGGCGCGCGAGCTGCTCGCCCGGGTCGGGCTCGCCGAGAAGGCGGACGCCTACCCGGCCGAGCTCTCCGGCGGGCAGCAGCAGCGGGTGGCGATCGCCCGCGCGCTGGCCATGGGCCCGCGGCTGCTGCTCTTCGACGAGCCGACCTCGGCGCTCGACCCGGAGATGATCAAAGAGGTGCTCGACGTCATGGTCGAGCTGGCCGCCGAGGGCATGACCATGCTCGTGGTCACCCACGAGATGGGCTTCGCCCGCCGCGCCGCCGACCGGATCGTCTTCCTGGACCAGGGCCGGATCCTGGAGACCGGCACGCCGCAGGAGTTCTTCAGCGCCCCGCGGACCGAGCGGGCCAGGGACTTCCTCTCCAAGATCCTCAGCCACTAACGCATCTGACGCACCGTCACCATCTCGCACAGCGACGGAGGACACCACGCCCATGAAGGCGAGAATACGTACGTCGGCGCGCACCCTGGCCGCCACCGCGCTGACCGCCGCCCTGGCCACCGCCCTGGCCGCGTGCGGTTCGTCCGGCAGCCTGCCCGCGCCGAGCGGCTCCGGCTCGCACCCCGCCGGCGCGCCGACCTTCCAACAGGTCATCGACGGCGCCCCGGTGGCGCCCGACTCGGCCATCCCGGCCGGCAGCCTGATGGCGAAGATCAAGGCGCGCGGCACGCTGAACGTCGGCGGGACCGACGCCTCGGCGCTCTTCTCGCTCAAGGACCCGGTCACCGGCAAGCTCACCGGCTTCGACGCCGGACTCGCCCAGATGCTCGCCAAGTACATCACCGGCAAGCCCAGCGTGAACCTGGTGCTGGTCACCGCGGACACCCGCGAGACGCTGCTGCAGAACGCCACCGTCGACAGCGTCTTCGCCACCTACACGATCACCCCCGCGCGGGCCCAGAAGGTCGCCTTCGCCGGTCCGTACTACTCCTCGGGTGACGCGATCCTGGTGGCCAAGGGGAACACCTCCATCACCAAGGTGGCCGACCTGGCCAACAAGACGGTCTGCACGGAGTCGAGTTCGACGGCCGCCAACGACCTCAAGCAGTACGCGCCCAGCGCCCACGTGATCCTCTTCCAGACCAACGCCGAGTGCGAGCAGGCCGTCGAACAGGGCCGCGCCGACGCCTACGTGCTGGACCAGGCGCTGCTGCTCGGTGACCAGGTCCGCGACCCGAAGGTCAAGGTGGTCGGGCAGCCGTTCACCACCGAGCCCTACGGGATCGGCCTGCCGCTGGCCTCGCCCGAGATGAAGACCTTCGTCAACGACTGGCTCAAGACCCTCGAGTCCGACGGCGAATGGACCAAGCTCTGGCAGTCCACCATCGGCACCGTGCTCAGCGGTGACGCGCCGACGCCGCCGGCGATCGGCTCCGCACAGGGCAGTTGACGGTCTTGCCCGCCGGACTCCACGAGACGCTCGGGCCGCTCGGCCACGGCCTGCAGCTCACCCTCGCCATGACGGCGATCGCCTTCACCGGCGCGCTGGGCCTGGGTGTGCTGCTGGCCGTGTGCCGGATCAGCCCCGTGCCGCCGCTGCGCGCGCTGGGCACCGCGTACGTCACGGTCTTCCGCAACGTGCCGCTGCTGGTGCTGCTGGTGCTCTTCGTCTTCGGCCTGCCGGACGTCGGCCTGCTCTTCTCGCTCTTCGCCACCGTGACGCTGACCATGGCGCTGTACTGGGCGGCGTTCATCTGCGAGGTGCTGCGGGCCGGCATCCGCACCGTGCCCCTCGGTCAGGCCGAGGCCGCCCGCGCGCTGGGGCTGACCGCCACGCAGAGCATCCGGCACATCATCCTGCCGCAGGCGCTGCGCTCGATGGTGCAGCCGCTGGCCAACGTCTTCATCGCGGTCGCGCTGAGCACCTCGCTGGCCGCGGCCGTCGGGGTGGCCGAGATGACCGGCCAGGCCCAGTTCGTGACCCTCAAGTACGACCAGCCGCTGACCAGTTTCGCCGCGACCACGGTGGTGTACGTGCTGATCACGCTGACCTCCGGCCTGATCGCCGGACGGATCGAACGAAAGGTGGCGATCCGGCGATGAGCGACGAGAGCCGCCTGCTCTTCGACGAGCCGGGCCCTCGGGCCCGGCGCCGGATCAGGATCGCCACCGGTGCCTCGCTGGTGGCGATCGCCGGCCTGCTCGCCCTGGTGCTGCGCCAGTTCGCCGACCACGGGCAACTGGCCGCCGACCAGTGGTCGATGTACGGCAAGTGGCCGATCATCCGCTTCCTGCTCGACGGCATCGAGAAGACCCTGCTGGTCACGGTGGTCGGCGCGGCCATCGCCTTCCCGCTGGGGGCGCTGGTCGCGCTGGTGCGCCTGAGCCGCAGCCGGGTGGCCCGCGCGCTCGCCCGCGGCTACGTGGAGCTGTTCCGCGCCGTGCCGCTGCTGCTGCTCCTCTACGTCTTCCTGTTCGCGCTGCCGCGGGCCGGGCTGACCTTCCCGATCTTCTGGCAGCTGCTGATCCCGATCGCACTGAGCAACGTGCCGGTGGTCGCGGAGGTCTTCCGGGCCGGCGTGCTCGCCCAGCCGCGCGGCCAGGCGGAGGCGGCCCAGAGCCTGGGGATGACCTACTGGCAGGCGATGCGCTGGGTGGTGCTGCCGCAGGCCGTCCGCAAACTGCTGCCCGCCCTGGTCAGCCAGTTGGTGCGGCTGCTCAAGGACTCCTCGCTCGGCTATGTGGTCAGCTACCTGGAACTGCTGCACCAGACCCAGGTGTTGGGCGAGTACTACCACACCGTGCTCTCCAGCTACCTGGTCGGCGCCGCCTGCTACGTCCTGATCAACGCGAGCCTGTCCTGGCTCGCCGGGCGCCTGGAACGCCGCCAGCGCGGCTGACGCGCCGTCACTTCTCCCTGCAAGCTGAAAGGATCCGGCATGTGCCGCCTGCTCGGCGTGGTCACGCACGTCCCGACGCCGTTGGCCGACGCGCTGACCGACCTGATCGAGCCGTTCGCCGGGCTCTCCCGCGAACACCGTGACGGCTGGGGCATCGCGGCCTGGCAGGCCGACGGCGAACTCGCGGTCGGCCGGGACCTGTTGCCCGCCCATGCGAGCCCCGCCTTCACCCGGACGCTGGCCGACTCGGTCACCGACGCCGCCCTGCTGCACATCCGGATGGCCAGCCCCGGCCTGGCGACCGAGCCGGGCAACACCCACCCGTTCACCGCCGGCGCGCTCGCCTTCGCGCACAACGGGTACTTCGCGCCGCGCGACGCGCTCGACGGGCTGATCGACCCCGACCTGCTGGCGGGCGCCGGCGGGAGCACCGACTCCGAGCGCTACTTCCTGCGGGTGCTCACCCGGCTGCACGACCAGGACCCGGTCGACGCGCTCGCCCTGGCCGCCGCCGACATCCGCGCCCGCGCCGACTTCGCCAGCCTCAACTGCCTGCTGCTCACCCCCGACGCGCTCTACGCCTACGCGGAGGAGAACCCGGACTCGGAGGTCAGCCGGCGCCGCGGCCCGGACTTCTTCCGGCTGCGCTACCAGGCCCGGGCCGACCGCGTGGTGGTCGCCTCCAGCGGGATCGGAGCGCAGGACGACGGCAGTTGGTCGCTGCTGCCCTACCGGCAGGTGCTGGAGATCCGCCGCGGCGACCTGCGGATCTCCACCCACCTGGTGCGGGCGGGCCTGGCCGCCGCCACCTTTTGAGCCAAATCCCCTCGTCCGGCGGTTTCTCCGGCTTCCACCCGGCAGGATGACACGCGGCCCGGGTTCACCACCCCGCCGGGCCGTCCCCCGAACGGAAGGGAACAGCTATGCGTGGGAAGGGCTCACGGCAGGCGCTGGTGGTGGCCGCCGCCTGCGCCGCCGCGATCGTCCTCGCACCGGCCGCACACGCACAACAACCGGCACGGGCGCAGGCACAGGCGCAGGCGCAGGCAGAGGCAGCAGCGCGGACAGCCAAGGCCGACCCCGGCCCCCTGGAGGAGTCCGTCTCGGTGACCCGGGCGGACGGCCGGGTGGCCGAGTTCGCGATCTTCTCGCTGCCCGGGAACACTCCCAACGAGCGGCTCTTCTACCGCACCCAGTCCACCCCGGGCGGCTCCTGGGGCGACTGGAGCCAAGTCCTCGACACCCCGGTGAACTTCCAGAACCCGGTGCTGTCGGCCGGGGTCGACGCGGACGGCCGCCTGGAGGTGTTCACCGTCGAGTACGAGACCTCCACCGTGGTGCGGATCGCGCAACTCGCCCCGGACGGCGCCTGGTCGGCGCCGACGGCCTTCGGCCCGGGATCCGCGGGCATCCCGAGGTTCTTCGGCTACCCGACGGTGTTCCAGCGCGCCGACGGCTCGCTCGCCTTCTTCGAGGTCTACGACATCGGCAGCGTGCCCGAGCTCTACGTCGACGAGCAGGACGCCAGCGGCAGCTGGGGCAGCTGGACCGACCTGGGCGCCGGCCCCGAACCCGAGTCGGTCGGCACCCCGACCAAGGTCACCCAGGCCGCCGACGGCACCCTCACCGCCGTCGCCCACCTGTGGGACGCCTCCTCCGGGTACTACTGCGAGATCTCCGAGCTCACCCCGGGCGGCCCCTGGGGCGCCTGGCACAGCTGCACGACGGACGGCTGCACCGGCGGCTGACCACGCGGGCCGCTGCGCGGGCGGTTCACGCACCGCCCGCGCAGCACACCATGACGCTCCGTCAGGCGAACAGCCCCGCGGCCAGCGTGTCCGCCGGTCCGGGCACCCCCGGCAGCGCGAAGAAGTAGCCGCCGCCGGTGGGCGAGATGTAGTCGACCAGCGGCTCCCCGGCCAGCCGCTGCTGCACGGTCTGGAACTGCCGGGCCACGTCCTGCTGGTAGCAGCAGAAGACCAGCCCCACGTCCAGGTTGCCGTTCAGGTCGATCCCCCGCTCGTAGTTGTAGCCCCGGCGCAGGATCTGCTGGTCGAACGTGTCGGGCGTGCGCGGATTGGCCAGCCGGATGTGCGCGTTCATCGGGATCAGCAGGTTCTGCGGATCGGCCGGGTAGTTGGGGATGTCGCTCTCCTTGGTGCCGTCCAGCGGCGCGCCGGAGTCGCGGCGACGGCCGATCATCCGCTCCTGCTCGTTCAGCGAGACCCGGTCCCAGAACTCGACCAGCATCCGGATGATCCGCACCACCTGGTACGACCCGCCCTCCACCCAGGCCGGTTCGCCGTTCGCCCCGCCGTGCGTCCACAGCACCTGGTCCGCCAGCGTGCGGTTGCCCGGGTCGGGGTTGGCGATGCCGTCCTTGAAGCCGAGCTGGTTGCGCGGGGTGCCGCTGGGACGCGGCGCGGCGTGGAACCCGTCGACCTTCCAACTCGCCTGCATGGCACCGCGGGTGTGCTTGGCGATGTCGCGCAGTGCGTGCATCACGGTGTCCCGCGAGTCGGCGCAGATCTGCAGCATCAGGTCGCCGTGCAGCTCCTTGGAGCCGACCAGGTCGTCGTCCGGGAAGGCGGGCATCGCCACCAGCTGGGCGGGCTTGCGCGCGGCCAGCCCGTAGCGGCCGTCGAAGAGCGAGGCGCCGACGCTCACCGTGACGGTCAGACCGTCGTTGGGCAGCACCGGCCCCAGGGTGGCGCTATCGGTGGGCGGCGAGGCGAGGTCGGTGGCCGGCACCGGGCCGCCCACGGTCAGCGCGCGGATCCGCTCGGTCAGCGTCCGGAACAGCTCCTGGAGCCCCGGCCGGTCGGTGGCCAGCACGGTGAACGAGACGAACGAGGCGGCCGCCTGCTGCGGCGTGCTGATGCCCGCCTGGTGCTGCCCGTGGAACGGGATCGCCCGCCCGGACGGACCGGGTGCCGGATCCGCCGCGGCACTGCCCGCGAACGCCCCGGCCAGCGCCCCGGCCCCGACCGCCCCACCGATCGTGGCCCCCCGCAGGAACGCCCGCCGCCGCAGCGTCGGCCCCGCCATCGGACAGGCCGCGGGCAGCTGCTGCCCGGCCGAACCGGGCTGTTCCTCGGGCGAGTCGGTCTCGGTCATGCGTGGTTCCTCGGGGTGAGCAGGTTGGGCAGGGCGGCGAGTTGCTCCAGGAGCCCGCCGAGGTCGGCGTTCAGCCGCTGGCGCTGGGCGGTACCGAGCCTGCTCAGGGCGGGCCAGGAGCCGTCGGCGGCGCGGTAGCCGGCCACCTCGCTCTGGTAGGCGGCCAGTTGGCCGTTGAGCCGGCCGAGCAGGTCGGCGTCCAGCTCCTGGACGACCGGGGCGATGGTGCCGAGCACCTCCTGGGTGCCCTGGATGTTGGCGTCCAGGGTGGCCAGGGTGCTGTCGCTGCCGTAGTCGGCGATGCCGCCGAGCTGGAACTGCAGCGCGTTCTCCAGGATCTCGTGGGCGCGCAGCGGCAGGTTGCCCGGGTCGGTGTCCTCGCTGGGGAAGTCGTCGATCAGACCGCTCGCGTCGGTCACCAGCTGCTGGCTGAGCGGACGCACCTGCTCGGCGGTCCAGCCGTGCCACAGGGCGTGCTCCAGCGCGAAGAAGCCGGTCCAGCCCGGGGTGTCGACGCCCTGCGGCAGGCCGTTGGCCATGCCGTTCAGCGCGTCGTCGTAGTCGCCGAAGGAGTTGTAGGCGGCGCCCAGGCGCTCGTAGTCCAGGTGGGCGGGCAGCCAGTCGGCGCGGGCCGCGTCCAGGTCGCCCCGGGCCACGTCGGCGTCGAGGGTCCGGGCGGCGGCGAGCAGCGTCGGCAGCGCCGCGGTGACGTAGGCGCGGTAGGCGTTGACCGGTCCGGTCAGCTCCTTGTCCGACATCGGGCGGTAGCCGGCCACCGCGTCCGCGGCGGTGCCGTCCAGCCGGATCGCGCTGCTGGTGGCCACCGGGCCGCTGGAGAAGACGCAGCGGACGGCGTACTGGCCGCCGTTCAGGGTGGTGTCCAGCGGCAGCGTCCTGCCCGGGCCGAGCCAGGGGATCTCCGCGTAGGCGAGGGTGCCGTCCGGGGAGACGACGTAGACCGTGACGAAGACCTTCGAGTTGTTGGTGACGTCGAAGGAGAGCCGGCCCGCGGGCAGCGTGGCGGGCGGTGCGCCGCAACCGGTGGTGTCCACCGCCAGCTTGCCGCCCGGCGGGTGCGCCTGGCCGTCGGCGGGCGCGGAGCCGAGCAGGGTGGCGGTGCCCAGCACGAGGACGCCGAGCAGCGCGGCGCGCAGCCGGCGCCCGGACCGGGGGCTGGGGCGGGCGGCGGGTGGGGAAGGCGTTCGCTCCGGCATGGCTGGCGGGGTCCTTCGGTCGGGCGGGGGTACCGGGCCCCGCACGCGGGGCCCGGTACCGGACGGATGACCTGGTGGTCGCTGTGCTCAGCGGCGCACGGGCCTGTCGGACAAGCCCTGGGCGGCCGGTGTCAGTCCCAGATGTCGGTGATCGGCGCGGCGCTGCTGCTCTGGCCCGCCAGCGGCAGCCCGTACGCCTGCTCCAGGGTGGCGAGCACGTTGTAGTGGTTGATCTGCTCGCTGTACTGGCCCGGCTGGACGTGGGCGCCGACGAAGATGGTGGGGATCTGGTTGCTCTCGGTGTAGTCGTCCTCGTCCCAGGTGACCACCAGCAGGCTGTTGTTCTGCTGGGCCCAGGTGGCGTACGCGGAGAGGTTGTTCTGCAGCCAGGAGTCGCCGTCGGCGATGGTGCCGTCGTGCATGTCGTCGTCCAGGTTCGGGATCACGAACGACACGGTGGGCAGCGTGTTGTAGTCCGTGGGGAACGCGGTGAACGGCTGCTGGTCGGCGGTCGGGACGTTGCTGAAGTTGGCCCACGGCGCGTGCTTACGGGCGTACGCGCCCGAGGTGCACTTGGTGGAGCCGACCGAGGGCAGGCCCTCCGAGTAGCCCTTGAACGTCTTTCCGGCGGCCAGCAGTTCGGAGCCGAGGTTGGCGGTCTTGCCCTCGCTCACCGGGCAGGAGTCGGCGCTCAGACCGAAGGTGCTGCCGCCGAAGATCGCCATGTAGTTGGGCTCGCTGGGGTGCGAGACACCGAACGAGGAGGTCATCAGCGCGCCCTGGCCGGCCAGCGAGTTGATGTAGGGGGCGTCACTGGTGTCGCCGATGATGTCGTCGTAGGAGTGGTTCTCCTCCATCACGACCACGATGTGCGAGAACGCCGGAACGGCGGCGGCGCTGACGCTCGCGCCGGCGGCGACGGCGGAACCGCTGGTGGACAGGGCGGCGGTGAGCGCCACGGCACTCGTCATGGCGACGGCGCACAGCCCGGCAAGACGCGACCTCGAACGCATGAAGACTCCAGGGAGGAACGAGCCAGGCCCGGTTGCCGGCTCGGGGAGAAGAGGGTGCGGAGCCCGCCGCACCGCTGGGGCGGCTGCGGATGCGACGGCGGTACGGGGGCGTTGGCCGGGCGGCGCGATCCGCCCGGCTTCGGTGCGGATAAAGCGTAGAGGCGAGCGGCGGCGCCGTAGTTGTCGGTGGACTGGCGAAATAGTGAACTTCATGGGGCGGTGTGGCGGCGGTGAACTTCTCCTTCCTTAAGGTTTACCCACGGGTCCGAGGCGTAGTGGGAGGCATGGTGGAGCTGCGGTACCTGAAGTACTTCCTGGCCGTCGCCGAGACCGGCAGCTTCACCCGGGCGGCCGCCGACTGCTTCGTCGCCCAGTCCGCGCTGAGCCAGCAGGTCGCCCGGCTGGAGGGCGAGGTCGGCGCCCGGCTCTTCCACCGCACCAGCCGCTCGGTGCGGCTGACGGCGGCCGGCGAGCTGCTGGTCCCGCTGGCCCGCCGGATCCTGGCCGAGGTCGACGACGCCCGCGCCGAACTGGACGCCCTCACCGGCCTGCGCCGCGGGCGGCTGCGCCTGGGGCTGATCCAGACCGCGGGCGGCGCGACGGACGTGGCCGCGGTGCTCGGCGAGTACCGCCGCCGGTATCCGGGGATCGAACTGCACGTGCGCACCGCGCCCAGCACCGAGATGGTCGCCGCGGTCGCCGAGGGCACCCTGGACCTCGCCGTGGTCGGCCTGGTCGCGGACCGGGCGACCCCGGCCGGCCTGGTGCGGCAGGTGCTGGCCCGCGACCCCCTGGTGGCCGTCGTCCCCGGCGCCCACCCGCTGGCCGGGCGCGCGCGGATCGCGCTGACCGAGCTGGCCGGGGCCGCCGGGGAGTACCCGACGCTGATCCAGGGCGCCCGGGGCACCGGCCTGCGGCACCAGGTGGAGGCGGCCTTCGCCCGGGCCGGGCTGGCGGCGGACCAGTCCTTCGAGATCGGCCAGATCCACGACATGGTCCGCCTCGCCGCCGCCGGGGTCGGCATCACCGTGGTGCCGCGCTCGGCGGTCCGCGGCCCGGGTTCGTGCGAGTCGCTGACCACGGGCGCGGCCGTCCTGGCGCTGACCGACGAGCAGGCGGTGAACGAGGTCTCGGTCGTCCACGACGCCGCCCGGCTGTCCCCGGCGGGGGCGGCCTTCCTGGCAGTCCTCGGCATCGGCCGCGTCGACTGATCTGCCTGAACCGCTGATCTGTCCGACCGATCGCTGAGAGCTGTTTCATCTGTTGGACGGATGGGTGGCTCCGGCGGCAGGCTGGAGCCACCCACCCAGTCCGCCGCCGGATCCCGGAGTCCCGCCATGCCCGTCGCTACCACGAGCCCCGCCACCCGCTCCACCGTGCTGCACGAGGCGTACCGCACGCTGCGCCCCGGCCCGGGTGCGCCGCACGGGCCGCTGCCGCCGCTGCTGCTGGCGCTGACCGTGGTCACCGGGCTGGTCGACGCCTTCAGCTACCTGGCGCTCGGCCATGTCTTCGTGGCCAACATGACCGGGAACGTGGTCTTCCTCGCGCTCACCCTCGGCGGCGCCCCCGGCTTCTCGCTGAGCGCCTCGCTGCTCGCCCTGGCCGCCTTCGCCGCCGGGGCCTTCGCCGGCGGCCTGCTCGTGCACCGGCTGCGGCGCCATCAGGGGCGGGTGCTGCTCGCGGCCCTGCTGCTGCAGAGCGTCCTGGTACTCGGCGCACTGGTCACCGCCTGGCTGTCCGCCGCGCCCTTCCCGTCCCCCGCCCGGCAGGTGCTGATCGTCCTGCTCGGCCTGGCCATGGGGCTGCAGAACGCCGCCGCCCGCGCACTGGCGGTGCCCGACCTGACCACCACCGTGCTGACCCTCACCATCACCGGCATCGCCGCCGACAGCCGGGCCGCGGGCGGGGCGGGCAGCCGGATCGGGCGCCGCCTGCTCTCCGCCGCCGCGATGTTCCTCGGCGTCCTGGCCGGCGCCCTCTTCCTGCACCACCAGGCCCCCGTCCTTCCCCTCCTCTCGGCCGCCCTGCTGCTCCTGGCCACCGCGGCCGCCACGGCAACGGCAGTCCACCGCGCCGAGCGCACCAACGCCCCCTGGGCCCAGCTCCGCTGACCGACGGTCGGCCGCCGACCACCCCGCCCCTGCTTGCCCGAGCAAGTTCTTGCTCGGGCAAGCAAACTGCTCTACAGTCTTGCTCAGGCAAGCAAGAACTTGCTCGGGCAAGCAGGAGGGTGTGGGGAATGGGCCGGACGTTCACCGAGTCGGGGCGCCGAGCACAGATCGTGCAGGCCGCGATCGAGGTGGCCGCCGAAGTCGGCTACGCGAAGGCCTCGTTCAGCCGGATCGCGAAGCAGGCCGGACTGAGCAGCACCGGGATGATCTCGTACCACTTCGCCGGCAAGGACGACCTGATGCACGAGGTCGTCGCCGAGGTGACCCGGGTGACCACCGAGTTCATGGCGCCCAGGGTCAGCGCGGCCGAGGGTGCGCGCGAACGGTTGCGGACGTTCATCGAGTCCAACATCGAGCTGCTCTCGGTCTGCCCCCAGCACCTGAAGGCGCTGATCGAGGTCCTGCCCAACCTGGGCGGGGACGATCCGACCCGGGCAGGCTACAACGCCGCCGTCCAGCTGGTGATCGACAGCCAGGAGCAGGCGGTCCACGCGGCACAACGGGCCGGCGAGTTCCGGGAGTTCGACGCCCGGGTGATGCTCACCGCCCTGCGCGGGGCCATCGACGCCGTGGTGCTGCGCTGGGTGGGGGATCCGGAGTTCGACGTGGCCCGGGCGGGCCGGGAGCTGGCCGACATCTTCGACCGGGCGACCCGCGCCGAACCGTAGCGGGACAGTCCGCACGGACACGCAGGACAGGGGAGGAAGCACGTCATGGGAGGGACGAACGTGATGGGGGAGAACGTGAACACGTCGACCGAGCAGGAAGCCGCTGCGCCGGCCGCCGCGGCCGAGGCCGAGGCCGCACCGAGCGCCGGGCCGAGCACTGGGCCGAGCACTGGGCCGAGCGCCGGGCCGAGCGCCGCGGAGAAGGCCCGCGCCGCCAGGCGGCAGCTGACCAAGTCGCTGGTCTTCGAGCTGGCCGTGCCGCTCGGCGGCTACTACCTGCTGCACGGGGTGGGGCTCAGCCAGTGGGCCTCGCTGCTGATCAGCAGCCTGTTGCTGGTGCCGTGGCTGGTGCTCGGGATGGTCCGCAGCCGCCGGGTCGAGGTGATGCCGGTCTTCACGCTGGTGCTGATCGTGGTCGGCGCGCTGATGTCGATGGTCAGCGGCAGCCCCCGGGTGCTGCTGGTGCGCGACAGCTGGGTGTTCGGCGTGATCGGGATCTGGGTGCTGGGCACCCTGGCGACCCAGCGCCCGTTCATGCTGACCGCGGCGCGGTCGATCGTCGCCACCAAGATCGGTGAGGCGGGCGCCGAGGAGTGGGTGGGCCGCTGGGCCTACGACGCGACCTTCCGCCACCACATCCGCACGCTCACCACCGTCTGGGGCCTCGGGTTCACCGTCGACGCCGTCATCCGGGTGGTGCTGGCCTACACGCTGCCGGTCGACCTCGTGCCGCTGGTGAGCTCGCTGCAGTGGCTGGTGGTGCTGGGCGGTCTGTTCGGCTTCCACTTCTGGTACGTCAACCGCAACGGTCTGAAGGTCTGATCCGCGATGAGCACCGACACCACGATCGTCTCCACCCCCGGCACCGCCGCCCGGCACGACGACCGCGACAACCGCGCCGACCGGCTGGACGCCGACGTGCTGATCGCCGGCGCCGGCCCCACCGGCCTTCTGCTGGCCAACGAGCTGCGGCTGGCCGGGATCAGCACCCTGGTGGTCGAGCGGCTGACCGAACGCTCCGGCCAGTCCAAGGCGTTGAGCCTGCAGCCGCGCTCGGCCGAGATGCTCCAGCTGCGCGGCTGGCTGGAGCCGCTGCTCAGCCGGGCGGTGGACACCGTCCCCGGCGGCCACTTCGCCGGACTCCCGCTGGACTACGGGGTGTTCGACTCCCCCTTCCCCTACCAGGTGGGCATCCCGCAGGCCCGGGTCGAGGGCTTCCTGGAGGAGCTGCTCGGCGAGCACCGGGTGCCGGTGCGGCGCGGGTGCGAGCTGCTCGACCTCGTCCAGGACGAGACCGGCGTGACCGTCACGGTCACCGGCCCGGACGGCCAGGGCGGCCCGGACGGCCAAGGCAGCCCGGGCGCCCCGGACCGCACCGACGGCTCGGCCGTCCCGCAGCGGCTGCGGGCCCGCTACCTGGTGGGCACCGACGGCGGGCGCAGCACGGTGCGCCGCCTGCTGAAGGTGGGCTTCCCCGGCCGGGACGGCCGCGTCTCCATGGTCGTCGCGGACGTCGTCCTGGAGACCCGCCCCGAGGAGTCCACCGACTGGCGGCTGCCGGAGCTGGCCTCGGACGCCGGCGGCCTCTGCGTGGTCCTGCCGCTCGACGAGGGCCTGCACCGGGTGCTGTTCACCGGCCCCGAGCAGCAGCAGCTGGAGCGCACCGCACCGGTCGCCGGGGCCGAGGTCGCCACCGCGCTGCACCGCCACCACGGCGAGCGCTACCGGCTGCGCGAGCTGCGCATCGCCTCGCGGTTCACCGACGCCTCGCGGCAGGTGGAGCAGTACCGCACGGGGCGGGTGCTGCTGGCCGGGGACGCCGCGCACATCCACACCCCCGCGGGCGGGCAGGGGCTGAACCTCGGCCTCCAGGACGCCTTCAACCTCGGTTGGAAGCTCGCCGCCACCCTGAACGGCTGGGCCCCCGCCGACCTGCTGGACAGCTACCACACCGAGCGCCACCCGGTGGGGGCGCAGGTGCTGGAGAACACCAGGGCGCAGGGCGTCCTGCTGGTCCCGGACATCGACGTGCAGGGGCTGCGCGCCATCGTGGCCGGGCTGCTGACGGAGGAGCAGGCCAACCGGCGGATCGCCGGGATGATCTCGGGCCTGGGCATCCGCTACGAGCTGCCCGGCTCCCCCGCGCACCCGCTGCTGGGCGCCCGGCTGCCGAGGCTCGAACTGCCCGCCGGACGGGGGCTGCTGCTGACCCGCGGCGAGCGCCCGGACCTGGCGGCCGTGCTGGCGCCGTGGGCCGACCGCGTCGACCGGGCGGTCGCCCCGGAAGCCTTCACCAGTGCCCGGGCCGATGACCGGGCCGATGCCCAGGGCGGTGCCCAGGCCCTGCTGGTCCGCCCCGACGGCTACGTCTGCTGGGTCGGGCAGGACGCCGCCGACCAGCCGCAGGCAGCGCTGCGCACCTGGTTCGGCGACCCCTGCGAGCTCCCGCTCCCCAGCAGCAGGCGCTAGATCAGCCCCCGGCGCAGCGCGTAGGCGACGGCGTGCGAGCGGTTGCGCAGGCTCAGCCGGGTGGTGAGGCCGTGCAGCACGTTCTTCACCCAGCGCTCGGAGTAGCCGAGGGTGTCGGCGATCTCCGCGGTGTCCAGACCGTCGGCGACCAGCCGCAGGATCCCGGTCTCCCGCTCGCTCAGCGCGCCCGCGGCATCGTCCACCGCCTGGGCCGTCGCCCCCGCCGCACCGGCCCCGGCCCCCGCGGCCGCGCCCGCACCGCCCGACGCGCCCGCGCCCGCGCCCGGCCGCCCGGTGCGGCCGACCTGGTCGAGCAGCCGGGAGAGCAGGTCGGTCGGCAGCGAGTTGCGGCCGGTCTGCGCGCTGTGGACCGCCTTCAGCAGGCGGGCCTGGGTCACCTCGTGCCGCCACAGGATGGAGGTCACCCCGCAGCTCACCACGTCGAGCAGCTCGGCCTCCTGGAGCCGGCCGAGGATCAGCACCAGGCGCAGCCGGGGATCGGCGGCCAGCAACCGCGCCTCGCGCAGCAGCTCGGGGCTGACCGAGTCGGCGAGCTGGACCACCGTGCAGCGCAGGCCCGGCGGCCGGTCGTCGACCAGGGTCACCCCCGGGACGGCGCGCAGGTAGCTCTGCAGACCGGCCCGGGCGATCGGATCGGCGGCTCTGGTCAGCACCATGACGTCCGGCACCGGCCCCCCGCCCTTCTTGACCATCCGTCCCGGGGGCACCGTGCGAACGTCGGAACACGCCTGGCGCTGCCCGCGCAGCAGCTGTCCGGCCGTCACCTGAGCACTCATCTCACGCCCCTCTTTCCTCCCCCGCCGCATAGCGGCCGGATGACCGCGCTATCAGGGGTAACGGATGACGGTGGGGGAAACGCTCAGTACACATTCGGATCCGTGGCCGTCAGCCGGCCGATATCCGGCCTGAATACGACGCAACGGCGCCCGGCCCAGGAGCTCTCCCCAGGACCGGACACCGTTGCGGCACCCGCGCGCACCCTCGCGGTGATTGGCTCAATCGTTGCGGGCCACCTCCGGTCCGGTGATCCGCCGCAGCAGCGGCAGGGTGGCGGCGATCACCCCGAGCCCGGCGGCCAGCCCCAGGACGACCATCAGGTAGTAGTCGCCGCCGGGGGCCCGGAGCGTGTAGTCGAGCTGCGCCTTCAGGAAGAGCGCGGCGGCCAGGAATCCGGTCCCGATCGCCACCGCGGCGACCACGAAGAGCGGCACCGCACTCTCCAGCAGCACGATCCGGCGCAGCACCGCCAGCCGCACCCCGGTCAGCCGCAGCAGGCTGAACGGGCGCTTGCGGTCGGCCAGACCGCCAGCCACGCTCACCGCCAGGCTGCAGCCGGCGATCGGGAAGCTGACGCCGATCACCACGTCGGCCAGCCGCTGGAAGCCGGCGAGTTCCTGCGCCCTGCGCGCGCGGTCCTCGCCGATGGTCACGGGCGGGCTCTCGCCCGGGTAGGCGCGCACCAGCAGGGTCCGGGCCCGCTCGATCGCCGCTGTCGAACCGTCGGTGGCCACGTCGATCTCCTGGACCCGGGTGTCCTGCTGGAGCTGCGCGACGGAGTCCGTGGCGGCCGGCCAGACCGTCGGCCAGGGCGGTGCGTCGGGGCCCTGCAGGCCGATGATGTCGAAGGCCGAGTTGACCGCCGCCGTCTGCGCGCCGGCCGGGCAGGTGCCGAAGGCCGACGGCAGGGTGGCCAGCTGCGCGCAGGTCACCAGGCCGCCGCCGTAGCCGGGCCCGCGGACGTAGCTCGGGTCCTCGTGGTTGACCAGCACACCCTGCACGCCCGGGATCGCCCGCAGTTCGGTCAGCACCGCGTCCGGCGGCGGGGTCACCGTGTTGATCTGCCGGCCCTGGTTGTCGAAGTCGATGTAGTCGGCGATCAGGGTGTTGCGGATCGCCGCGCTGCCGCCCGGAATGCCGCGCTCGGCGACCATCGAGGTGATCACCCCGACCGCGCCGCTGGTGACGCAGAGCGCCAGCACCAGCCCGCTGACCGCCCGGAAGCCGCCCTTCGGGTCGTCCGCCAGGCGCCGCCCGGCGACCAGACGGTCCGGCCGGCTGGTCCCCCTGGCCATCAGCCGGCCGCCGGCCATGGTCAGCCACGGCCCGGCGACCACGATCCCGGCCAGCACCAGCAGGATCCCCGTCAGGAACGCGTAGGTCTGGCCGTCGATGGTCGCGGGACGCCGGCCGATGAAGTAGCCGAGTTCCAGCAGGCCGCCGACCAGCGGGATCACCCGGTAGGCCCGCGGCGGGCGCGGCGTGACCCGCCGGCTGACGCCCAGTGGGGAGATCTGCACCCGGCGCAGCGCGATCCGGGCCGAGACCGCGGCTGCGACCGGCACGCCGAGGGCGACCACCAGCACGTCGGCCGGGCTGAGCGCCAGGTCGGCGCGGAAGAAGAGCGTGCCGGTGAAGTTCACCGACGCCAGCTCCGGCCGCACCAGGAGGTACAGGGCGAAGCCGACCAGAACACCGGCCACCGTGGCCACCGTGGACTCGACGGCCGAGACCACCGAGATCTGCCGGGGCGTCGCCCCCACCAACCGCATCGCGGCGAACCGCTGCTCGCGCCGGGTGGCTGCGAGCCGGGTGGCCGTGCCGATCAGGATCAGCACCGGGAAGATCAGCGCGGCGGCCACCACCGAGAGGATCAGGTTCATGCCGCTGTGGTCGGTGCCCACCACACAGCCGCTGGAGCAGTCGGCCGGCGAGAGGCCCGAGATCGCGGTCAGCTTGCGGGCCTGGTGCCCGGCGGCGAGCTCGTCGGGCCGGTGGCCGACCATGATGATCAGCGAGTCCGGGCCGGGTAGCGCCTTGTCGCCGATGGTGCCGATCAGGCGGCCGGGGTAGCGGTCGGCGAGCTGCGCGGCCGGGACGGTGCGCAGCAGCTCGGCGAGCGCCGGCGAGGCGTAGTACTCGCCGGGGCCCGGCAGGCGCGGGATGCCCGGCGGGACGGGCGAGTTCGGCCCGGTGGCGGCCACATCGACCCGGCCCAGGATGGTGCCCTTGTAGCTGTCCGCGCCGATCTGCCACCACAGCGGGTCCACCCGCGCGCCGGTGGTGCCGGTGGCCGCCTGCGGGCTCGCCGTCGAGCCGACGGACCCGGCGGCGGCACCCGCTTCGGCGGAGGCGTCGCCCGAACCGGCGAAGACTCCCCCGCTGTTGAGCCAGGCGTTGCGGTCGTTCTGGGTGGTGACGGCGTTGGTCGCGGCGAGCGTGCTGAGCAGCAGGCCCACCCCCAGGGCGGTGGCCGCCGCGATGACGGCCAGCCGCGCCGCCGCCTCCCGTCCGCCGCCCACCGTCAGCCGCAGACCGAGCCTGATCATCGCCAGGCGTATCACGAGGCCACCCGCCCCAGCGAGAACCCCGAGACCTTGCCGTCCCGCACCACGACCTCGCGGTCCGCGCAGGCCGCCACCCGGGGCTCGTGGGTCACGATGACCACGGTGGTGCCCTGCTCCCGGGCGGAGGTGACCAGCAGCTCCATCACCTGCTCGCCGGTGAGCGAGTCCAGCGACCCGGTCGGCTCGTCGGCGAAGAGCACGTCCGGCTTGGCCACCAGGCCCCGGGCCAGCGCGACGCGCTGGGCCTGACCGCCCGACAGCTCCCCCGACCTGCGCCCCTGAAGACCCTCCAGCCCGAGTCGCTCGAACCAGCCGCGCGCCTCGGCCAGCGCCGCGGACCGACGCGCGCCACCGAGCAGCAGCGGCAGCGCCACGTTCTCCTCGGCGGTCAACTCCGGCACTAACTGGCCGAACTGGAAGACGAACCCGAACCGGTCGCGCCGCAGCTCGCTGCGCTCGGTCTCGCGCAGCTGGTCCACCCGCCGGCCGTCGAAGACGATCTCCCCGCTGTCGGGGGTCAGGATGCCCGCCAGGCAGTGCAGCAGCGTCGACTTGCCCGACCCGCTCGGCCCCATGATGGCCAGGATCTCCCCCCGCGCCACCCCCAGGTTCGCCCCGCGCAGCGCGGGCGTCCGACCGAACGAGAGCACCGCCTCGCGCGCCTCGACCAGGAACTCGCTCATCCGAGCACCTCCGCCTTGAGCGCGCCGAGCCGGGCCGAGGTGATCTCGATCCAGCGCAGGTCGGCCTCCAGGTGGAACATCCCGTGGTCGGCGAGGAGCTTGTCGACCAGCGGACCGGTGCGCTTGATCTCCATCAGCTCCCGCATCCGCTGCACGTGTGCCGCCCGCTGCACGTCGAGGTACGCCTCCGCGTCGCGCCCCAGCATCAGCGCCAGCACCACCTTGGTGAACAGCACCGTCTGCAGGTGCGGTTCGGCCTCGATCGGCTCGGCGAGCCAGCTCTGCAACTCGGTGGCCCCCTTGTCGGTGATCACGTACCGCTTGCGGTCCGGCCCCGCCCCCGGCTCCGCCGGCCCCACCACCACCTTCCCGTCCCGGGCCAACCGCCCGAGCGTGGAGTACACCTGACCGATCAGCAGCGGCTTGCCCCGCCCGAAGTACGTGTCGTAGTCGCGCTTGAGGTCATACCCATGGCTCGGCTCCCGTTCCAGCAGCCCGAGCAGTGCGAGAGGAACTGTCATAACCGAGTGTCTACACTGAGTGTGTACACCGCGTCAATCGACTCCGCCGCTGCCTGCCGGCCCTCCTGATCGTGTGTCATGTCGTGACGCGGCCTGGAAAGGCGATCGGACACCTGGAATGAATCGGCACAGGGCCGGGTTCTCCTGGCGCGCCGGTGATCACGGCCGGCGGCTACGGACGACCTTTGGGGGATTTCATGGCGCAGGGAGCAGGAGAGGTCCACGGGACGGTGGCCGAGGGGTTCGAGGCGGTGCGGGCGGAGTTCGCGGCGTTCGTGGGCGCCGAGCCCGTCGATCCGGGCGCGCAGCTGGCCGCCTATCAGGACGGTCGCCTGGTGGTCGACTTGTGGGCGGGCGAGGTCACCGGCGATTCGCTCAGCGGTGTCTTCTCGGTGACCAAGGGCGCCGCGTACCTGGTCACGGCCCTGCTGGTGGAGGAGGGCCTGCTCGAACTCGACCGCACGGTAGCGGACTACTGGCCGGAGTTCGCGGCCCACGGCAAGGGCGCGGTGACGCTGCGCCAGCTGCTCTCGCACCGCTCCGGGGTGATCGGCGCGGACGACGGCTTCGCCGCCGAGGAGCTGGCCGACGACCGGATCATCGCCGAGCGACTGGCCGGGCAGCGCCCGTTCTGGCAGCCGGGCACGGCCCACGGCTACCACGCGCTGGCGATCGGCGCGCTGGTCGGCGAGGTGGTACGGCGGGTGACGGGCAGCAGCGTCCAGGAGCTCTACGAGGAGCGGGTCCGGGCCCCGTACGGTCTCGACTTCTACCTCGGCCTGCCGGAGTCGGAGCGGCACCGCCACCGCGACGTGCTGCCCATGCTGCCGACCGCCGAGCAGCAGGCCACCATGGCCGCCAGTGCCCACCCCGGGCGCTACAACCGCCTGGCGATCGCCTTCAACACCAGCGCCGACCCCGCCTTCGACCTGGTCGCCTTCGTCAACTCGCGCACCGCGCTGGCCAAGAGCCCGGCCTCGGTCGGCGGCGTCGGCAACGCGCGCGGCATCGCCGGGATGTACGCGGCGATGCTCGGCGGCTTCAACGGCCGCGGCCCGCTGCTCAAGGCGGACACGGTGCGCGACTTCGCCCGGCCCCAGTCGGTCGGGGAGGATCTGGTGGCGGGCGGTTCGGCGAGCTACGCCCTCGGCTTCCAGGCGCTGGGCCTGGAGTACCCGGCGCTGGGCGCGGACACCTTCGGCCACGCCGGCGCGGCCGGCGCCCTCGCCTTCGGCGACCCGCGCACCGGCCTGGCCTACGGCTACACCCGCCGCCGCTTCGCCTTCCCGGGCGGCCCCGCGCCGGAGAACGAGCGGCTGGCCCGCGCCGTCTACCAGGCCGCGATCGCCTGACGGTCGGCGTGACGGCCGCTCAGTGCTGCTGCCAGCTCGGGTCCGTGGCGAGGGCCGTGAGCTGGTCGACGGTCAGCACGGGTGCGCCGCCCTGGATGTCGTAGCCGTTGCTGCCGTTGCTCTCGGCGATGCTGACCCCGGTGCCGTCCGGCAGCATGGCCTCGACCGTCCAGACGGTGGCGGGGCCGCCGCTGCCGGTGGTGTCGACGGCCGTCGAGGTGATCACGCTGCTGCCGCCGTTCACCGCGCGGGTCAGCTGCTGGCCGGCCCGGACGCTGCCCTCGAAGGCGCCCCGGGGATCGCCGGCCCCCCGGTCCAGCTGTGGATCGACCGTGATCACCAGCACGCTGCTGCGCCCGGCGGCGGTCACCGTCAGATGCCCCTCGCCGGCGGTGGTCTGCGGTGTCCCGCCGTTGTCGTGCTGCACACCGGCGGGCAGCAGCCGGTCGGCGGTCGCCAGGACGTCGGCGGGCCGCGGAGCCTTCGGCGCGGGCGTTCCGGTCGTCGGGGCGGTGACCGGACGGGCCGCGGCGATCAGCCCGTCCCAGGAGCTGCTGGTCACCACCGCGGTCAACTGCTCGGCGGAGAGCGCGGGATCGGCCCGGGTCACCGGGGCGGCCACCGTACGGGAGTTGTACTCGTCGAGCCGCACCTGCCGCCCGTCGATGCCGGTGTACACCGCGCTCCACTTTTTGACCGGGTTGCTGGAGGTCGGGGCCGACCTGTCGACGACCAGGATCGACCCGTCCGGCCGGACGGTCCGGGTGCAGCCCTCGGTGGGCACCATGAACGGGTCCGGGCACTGGGTGCCCTCGGTGTCCTCGCCGAGCGGCACGGCGACCGTCGCGGTGGACAGTTGCAGCAGCGTGGCGCCGTGGCCGTCGTCGAAGACGAGCCTCGCCGTCGGGCCCGGGCCGGTCACCTGGTCCGGGCTGCTCCGCTCGCTGGTCTGCCCCGGCGGGAGCAGCGGCACGAGGGTGGCGAGCGCGGACCGCGGCCCCGGAGAGGCGGTGGTCTGCCGGCTCGCCGGTGCCACCCGGTCGTCACCGGGCCGCAGCTGGCCGGCGACCAGGCCGACCACGGTCAGCACGGCCGCACCGCCGGCCACGGCGGCGGCCCGGCGCCGGGCGACCCGGCGGCGACCGCGCCGCTCACCGCCGTCGGCCAGCAGCTCGCCGGGGGTGTCGGGGGCGAGGTCGGCGGCCTCACGCAGGAGTTCGGTGATGGAGTCCTCAAGGGGCATGGCGGAGCCGGCCTTTCTGAATGACGTGACGGTCAGGTGAGGTCAGGGGTGGGGCAACTCGTCCAACTGGTCGCCGAGCACCGCGCGCAGCCGCTCCAGCGCCCGGCTGCTGCGGGAGCGCACCCCGCTGGCGCTGAGCCGCAGGACCGCGGCGGTCTCCTCGACACTGCGGTCCTCCCAGAACCGCAGCACCAGCACGGCACGGTCCTGCACCGGCAGCTGCCCGAGCGCGCGGAGCATGGTGACCCGCAGCGCCGGATCCGGGTCACTGACGGCCGTCTCCGCCGTCTCCGGGAACCGATCGGTGACCTGCTCGGTGCTCGCCCGCCGCCGGCGGTGCGAGAGGAAGGTGTGGAACAGCACCGTCTGCGCATAGCCCGCCGGATTCTCCAGCCGGGATATCCTGCGCCACTTCCCGTAGATCCGCCCCAACGCCTCCTGCGCGAGGTCCTCGGCGAGATGCGCATCACCACCGGTCAGCAGATACGCCGTGCGCACCAGCCGTCGCCCCATCGCGGCGGCGAACGCCCGGAATTCCAGCGGCTCCGGCGATCCGGAACCCGTCGTTGTGCGGTCCATACCCGTTCAACGCGCTGACCCCGCCCCCGCGTCCCAGGCCCTCAGCCGAGCTGCGAGGCAGCCATCGGCCGGGCGCGTTCGAGGAGGTCCCGAGCGCGTGGATTCCGGGCGTGCGGTCTGATGGCGGCCAGCATCGCTCGGAACCGGTCGTCGGCCCGGCCGGACTGGACATGCGGGTAGTCGTCGAGTGCGAGGTGCCAGGTCTGGACAGCCTCCTCCAGCAGTCCGGCCTGACCTTCTCGGACTGCTCCAGCGCGCGATCGCGCCTTCGCGGTCGCCGAGTTCGTAGTTCACCTGGGCCACGTGGCAGGCGAGTGAGGCGGGGTCGTAGGAGCCGTGGGCCTTCGCCTTGGACTCGGCCTGTTCCATCGCGGCCTCCGCCGCATGGAGCATCGTCAGCGCTCCTCGCCGGTCGCCGATCCGGGCGAGCGCGTGTGCCTGTTGTCCGGCGAGGAACGCCCGCATCCTCGGGCCCGCCTCTGGTGAAGCGGCTGACGCGGCGTCGGCGTACCGCAGGGCGGCCTGGCCGTGGCCGAGTTCGACGGCCTGCACGCTCATCCCCCGAAGGACGGTGCAGTAGGTCAGGTGGTCGCCGGCGGCGCCGGCCAGTTCCAGCGCCTTCGTGAGTAGTTCTGGCCGAGCATGTCCAAGCGCTCGTCGACGGCCATGTAGCCGGTCAGGTACAGGTGGTCCGCGGCGGCGGACAGCACGGCCTTGCGGACGCCCTCCGAGGCGGTGGCCTGCAAGTGCGGGGCAATGTTGTTGACCATGAACGCGGCGGCCAGCGGCCGGGCGGTCCGCCCGCCGAACTGGTCGTCCATCTCGCTGATGCGCTCGGTCATGGCCATCACCGCCTCGACCTCGGCCATGCCGATGCGGGTGTGCGGGTCGGTCCTGAGCCTGCCGAACCGTCCGACGACGTCCTGCCAGCCGGGGATGGTCAGGGCGACCGAGTACAGGCCCGCCCCGAGCACGCCCCTTCGCGATGGGTCCATGTCCATGCTCCCGAGGTCTCAGCGGGCCGAGGATCCTCCTGCTCACTCTGGCGGTCGTTGCTGCCCCCAGTCCAGCGGGCCCGCAGTCGGGGCCGCACCCGGTGGTCGGCTGGGGTGTCCACCTCGCCGACGATCAGCAGTTGAGATGCTGCGCGCGACGGCAAAGTCGACTCCGCCGACTTTCGAGCCGGCGGCCGAGGGCGCGAAGCTCGAGGTGCGCCGCTTCAGGCTGGGTGGACGGCGCGCTCATCGCTGGGCCTGCGGGGCGGTGGGTGCGTAACGAGCACTGGTAGGAGTCCAGGTGGTCAGGGCGTGACCGAAGCGGTCCAGGGCTCGGGCGAACCGATGGGTGGCGTGGTCGAGTTCGTCATCACGGACGGCGCTGCACAGCCACCAGAAGCGGCGCTCCTCGGCGTCGAGCAGCGCCCGCACGTGCTCGTGGGCTTGGGTCGCCCGCAGCCCTTGGGCGCTACTCAGGGCGTCGACGGCAGTGAAGGTGTCCGTGTCGTCGGCGGCGAGATCGTTGGCCAGGCACCCGATCATCGAGAAGCTGCGCAACAACGACTGCACCAGCGCGTCGTTCCAGTCGGGCGTGACGCACCGTTCGGCCAGCTCGCACCACATTGCGGCCAGCAGCATCCCGCCGTCGGCGGGCCGGATCGTCAGGTACTGGCGCAGGGTGGGCGTGCGGTGCGACTGTACGAAGTCGAGCAGCTTGCCGCAGGCCGCGTGCACCCACTCCTCAAGGTGCGTCAGATACCGCTGCCGCCACTGGACGGGCATCATCACCCGGGTGTCCGCCACGAGATCGGCCAGCGCGTGCACAGCAGGATGATCGCCGGGCCCGGGTCGCACGCTGCCGCCGGCGACCAGCACGAGCGACAGGGCGAACTCCCCCACCGCCTGCCGTGACTCGCCCAGCAGCTCCCTGTCGAAGGCATCGTCAACGAGCCACGTCCACAACGCCCAGCGAGTGGCGAGGTCCAGCTCACCCCCGGACGCGGTCGGCCACCCGGCCAGACACAGATCCACGTACCCGTGCGCGAGGTAGGCGGCCGGGTCGGGGTGGAGACCGTACTGCGTGAGGAACGTGGCGGCCGAGACGTACAGCTCGGTATGGCGGGAATCCATTACACCGGCCATCAGCCCGCCACCTGCCGTCCGGCTCGGTACCGATGGAGGCATGGTGTGCAGAGTTGGTCACGTCTGTCCCGCAGTACGCCCGGCGCGACCCGCGTCGTCCTCATCCGGCTGCCGAGTGCGGTTCCTCCTCGGTGACCCCGACAGCCCAGTCACGCTCGCTCGGGAGATCGAAGAGGGTGTGCCGATCACGCTCGGGATGAGGATCGCGGTCACGGTCGGCGAGCTGCGGAAGCTCGGGTCCGTGCCCGGCCTCGAAGCGCGATACGAGACCGGGCACGTCAACTTCTCGGTATTTCGCTTCGACGATGACATGATCGCCACTCCGATCCTGGCTCGTCGGGTTGGACACGACTCCCCGATGTTCCACCTCCGCAGGCAGCAGTCGGACGGCCTGTTCGACCGATTCATGGAACACGTCGAGGAGTTGTGGGGTCGAGGGCGGAACATCTGGGAGAGGGGGGCAGCAGATCATGCCGAGGCGTGACTTCGAGGACGATCCGAACGCACCGAAGGCCAACTCGCTGGTGCCGGCAGCATCCGTGGTCGTCGTCGACAGTGATGGCCGGGTACTGCTGCAGCGGCGCGCGGACAACGGGATGTGGGCGCTACCCGGCGGCAAGATGGAACTGGGCGAGTCCCTAGGTGACTGCGGTGTGCGGGAAGCCCTGGAGGAGACCGGGATCCACATCGAGATCACCGGGATCGTCGGGACCTACACCGACCCGGGCCACGTCTTCGCGTACGACGACGGCGAGGTGCGTCAGGAGTTTTCGATCTGCCTGCTCGGCCGCCCAGTCGGCGGTGAGCTGCGGATCTCGGACGAGTCGTCCGAGGTGGACTGGTTCACCCCGGACGAGGTGGACTGCCTGCCGATGGTTACGAGCATCCGCAAGCGGGTGAACGACTGGCGGTGCGGCCGGTTCCCCGTCATCCGCTGAGTGGACGCAGCTCGCACGCTGCCAAAGTCGAGACAGCCGACTTTGGCAGCGCCTCAGCGGTCACTCTTCGCCGCGCCAGCGGGCCAGCACCTGGGCGGCCTGCTCGCGAGGCGCGGAAAAGTACTCATCCCAACGGGAGTGGCGGCGTCGCTCCGACAGGCATGCGAAAGAGCGAGCAAGGTTCCTGCCGGATCTCTCGGACAGCGGCCTTGCTCGCATTACCGGGAGGAGAGGGAGGCCCCGGTGACGGTGCGGGTGGTGCCGTCGGTGAAGGCGAGGGTGGCCGTGTCGATGACGCCGGGCTTGGGTGCGTTGCCGGGCCACCAGGCGGTCCGGCGGCCGTTCTCGACGGTGACGTCGAAGGTGTGGCCGCCGTACCGAGCTGGTTGACGAATCCGCCGAGGGCCAGACCGCGCTGGGGGGCGGACTCGGGTACCAGGCCCCGCCGCACCAGCCAGGGCCGACGAGCCGTGTCGGCCTCGTCCAGAATGTCGTAGGGGGACGTGGTGCTGGTTCGACTCACCGTACTCCTGCGTTGTCGATCAGGACTGAGCCGACTTTTCTACCACCTGGTAACCGGCCGCGGCCAGGCCGCGCCGGGCTGGTGATCACCGCTGCAAGTGGAAGGGGCGGCTCAGGACGCGCAGGTGGACTCCGGTGGGTTCTACCCCGGCACGGCCGTCCTGTTTTTCCGCAGGATGGCGCGGACTTCGGTGGCCCGGCGGTGGACGTCGGCGGCCGGACGGGGTGACGCCTCCCGGCGGTGGGGGCCAACGTGCTCCGGCTCTGGCGGGATTCGGTCCACCAACCGTCTGCGGGCGAGGGCACCGGCGCATTGCACGGCGGCGGGAAGGCCGTTCGTCATCGCATACCGGAACTGTTCGACCGTCACGTTGCGAGCGAACCAGCCCGCCGCCAGGGGTTCCAACTCCTCGCACTCGCGAGCCGAGAGCATCATCCGCTTGTCCGCCGCGCCGAGGGAGGCCAGGGCACGGTAGGCGATGGAGTGCGCAGGGGGCGCGGGGGTGGGGTCCGCGCTACCGCCGGTGCGGCGGTCGGCGAGGAAGCGTTGCCACCACACCACCGGGCGGGCGGTGCGGGAAAAGTAGGTGCGCGAGACCCAGCGGGTGACGCCTTCGCCGACCCGCTCGCGGATGCGCAGGAGGTGGCCGAGGTCGGCGAGTTTGCGCAGGGCGGAGCGGACGGCCTGCTGGCCGTAGCGGGGCTGCTCGCGGGCGAGGGTCTTGGTGTCGATCGCCGCGCCGTCGGGCAGACGGTCGATGTAGGCGGCGAGGTAGGCCTCGCGTTCGGGAAGGTGGGAGAAGTCGTGCTGGGTGCGGGGGCTTTGGGACGGCGCGGAACGCTTGCCGTAGCCGGGCGCGGCGGTAGGGTGGCAGACAGCCACTGGATCGACCTCGATCTCGATCAAGTTCGGTCAGACCCCCGTTCGGTGTTGGTAGCACCGGCGGGGGTCGTTTCTTTGCGCGAACCGTACACCGCAATTGCCAGACGTAGTCAAGTCGTGACGATAAGTCATATTCATTGACCGACACAGGCATTGGGTGGGTGGGCGGGATATGGCCGCCCACCGTTCCTCAGAGAGAGCGCTCGGATCCCGAACCCCGAAGCTCGGGTCACGTCACCCAGCGCGCGAACGTGTCCTGGGCCCGCAGCCGCCCTCGAAGCTCTACGGCCCGCCCTCGGTGCCTGATCGCGCTGCACGCCGCCGACATCGGTGCGACCTACGTCGACACCTACGGGCCCAGCGTCGACCACGGGGTGTGCGCGCCCGAAGCGCAGAAGTGGATGTACGGGGTCAAGGACGACCTCACCGGCCAGGGCGACCAGACGGACCCCCCGGCCGGCCTGTGTACCGAGATCCCCGGCACCGGTGAGGCGTGCACCTTCGTGCACCCCAACGCGTCCGGGGCGGACAGCGAGGCCCGCCAGGTCCGGGCCGCCTTCGAGTAGCAGAGCGGCCCCGCCCGGCGCCCTGGGGGCCGGGCGGGGCCGTCGCAGTACGTCAGGCGCTGGTGGCCGCCGTGAAGCGGGCGGCGACGTCCTGCCAGTTGACGACGTCCCACAGGCGGGTCACGTAGTCGGGGCGGACGTTCTTGTACTGCAGGTAGTACGCGTGCTCCCAGGCGTCGAAGGCGAGCAGCGGGGTGGTGCCCTGGCCGACGTTGCCGTGGTGGTCGTAGACCTGCTCGACGATCAGGCGCTTGCCGAGCGGCTCCCAGGAGAGGATGCCCCAGCCGCTGCCCTGGACGCCGACGGTGGCGGCGGTGAGCTGCTTCCTGAACGCCTCGAAGCTGCCGAAGTGCTCGGTGATGCCGTCGGCGAGGGCGCCGTCGGGGCGGTCGCCGCCCTCCGGGGAGAGGTTCTGCCAGAAGAGCGAGTGCAGGACGTGACCGGAAAGGTGGAAGGCCAGCGTCTTCTGCAGCCCGACCAGGCCGCCGAGCTGCTCCTTGTCGCGGGCCTCGGCGAGCTGCTCGATGGTGTCGTTGGCGCCCTTGACGTAGGCGGCGTGGTGCTTGGAGTGGTGCAGCTCCAGGATCTCGGCGGACATCGCCCGCTCCAGGGCGGAGTAGTCGTACGGCAGGTCGGGAAGCGAGTAGGTGCCCATCAGGACACGGCCCCTTTCATACGTGGATCACGCGGATGATCGTGCCGGCGAACACACTATTGCGCATCACTTGCAATAGCCACCACAGTGCATCAGCATGTCAGCTGTGGGGTCGGCCTGTCAGCCGACCTGGACGCACTCCCCGCGGGCGTGTCCTTCCGACCGACGATCGTCTTCCCAACCGGCGCCCGCCGGGACGTCCGGCCGACCCCGCGCCAACCTGCCGTCCGCCGTCCGCCACCCGCCGTCCGCCGTCACGAGCCGTCCGCGCGCCCCCGCGCCCCTCTTCTAATTGCCACCAGATTGCAACTAGCATCCGAGTGCATCTAGGTTGTGCCGCTGTCAGCACGAGCAGCAGGAGCACACCCATGACCACAGCCTCCAGTCCCGCCAAGACCGGCCCCGACCGAACCAGCGGCGGTGGCTGGCGGCAGGCCACCGCCTCGATAACCCGCCAGGAGTGGACCCGCCTGGCGGGCATGGCCGGCTTCATCCTGGCCCTGCACGTCGTCGGCTGGTTCACCCTGGTCGCGATCGTCGCCCCGCAGCACCTGAGCCTGGGCAGCAAGGGCTTCGGCATCGGCATCGGTGTCACCGCCTACACACTCGGCATGCGGCACGCCTTCGACGCCGACCACATCGCCGCCATCGACAACACCACCCGCAAGCTGATGCACGAGGGCAAGCGACCGCTCTCGGTGGGCTTCTGGTTCTCCCTCGGCCACTCCTCGGTGGTCTTCGGCCTGGCGTTCCTGCTCTCGCTCGGCGTCAAGGCGCTGGCCGGGCCGGTGGAGGACGACAACTCCAAGCTGCACCACGTGACCAGCCTGATCGGCACCACCGTCTCGGGCACGTTCCTCTACATCATCGCGGCGATCAACATCGTCATCCTGGTCGGCATCTGGAAGGTGTTCCGGCAGATGCGCTCGGGCCACTTCGACGAGGCGGCGCTGGAGGAGCAGCTGAACAACCGCGGCTTCATGAACCGGCTGCTCGGCCGGGTGATGAAGTCGATCACCAAGCCGTGGCAGATGTACCCGCTCGGGCTGCTCTTCGGGCTGGGCTTCGACACCGCCACCGAGGTGGCGCTGCTGGTGCTGGCCGGTTCCTCCGCCGCCTCGGGGCTGCCCTGGTACGCGATCCTGTGCCTGCCGGTGCTGTTCGCGGCCGGCATGTCGCTGCTGGACACCATCGACGGCTCGTTCATGAACTTCGCCTACGGCTGGGCGTTCTCCAAGCCGGTGCGCAAGGTCTACTACAACCTGACCATCACCGGCCTGTCGGTGGCCGTCGCGCTGATCATCGGCACCGTGGAACTGCTCGGCCTGCTCGCCGACCAGCTCGACCTGCACGGCGCGTTCTGGGACTGGGTCAGCGGGATCGACATCAACCTGCTCGGCTTCCTGATCGTCGGGCTCTTCTTCGTGGTCTGGATCGGCGCGATGGTGGTCTGGAAGGTGGGACGGATCGAGGAGAAGTGGTCGGCCGACGTGCGCCCGGCCGCGCCGGCCCCTGAGGAAGCCTGATGCCCGCCTCCCCCGTGGTGCTGGGCATCGAGTCCTCCTGCGACGAGACCGGCGCCGGCCTGGTGCGCGACGGCGTGCTGCTCGGGCAGGCGGTGGCCTCCAGCATGGACGAGCACGCCCGGTTCGGCGGTGTGGTGCCGGAGATCGCCGCCCGCGCCCACGTCCAGGCGATGGCACCGGTGGTGCGCGAGGCGCTCGACCGGGCCGGCCTCACCCTGGCCGACGTCGGCGCGGTGGCCGTCACCACCGGCCCCGGCCTGGCCGGGGCGCTGCAGGTCGGGGTCGCCGCCGCCAAGGGCTACGCCTTCTCGCTGGGCGTGCCGCTGTACGGGGTGCACCACCTGGCCGGGCACGTGGCCGCCGCGACGCTGGACGGCGGGCCGCTGCCCGACCCGTGCGTGGTGCTGATCGTCTCCGGCGGCCACACCTCGCTGCTGCTGGTGCGCGACCTGGCCAAGGACCCGATCGTGCACCTCGGCGACACCCTGGACGACGCGGCCGGCGAGTGCTTCGACAAGGTGGCCCGGATCCTGGGCCTGCCCTACCCGGGCGGCCCGGCGATCGACCGCGCGGCCAAGGCGGGCGACCGGTCCGCCGTCCGCTTCCCGCGCCCGCTCAGCGGGCGGGCCGACCCGCCCTACGCCTTCTCCTTCTCCGGTCTCAAGACCGCCGCCGCCCGCTGGGTGGAGGCGCAGCGGGCGGGCGGGGCCGAGCCGCGGGTCGCCGACGCCGCCGCCGCGCTGCAGGAGGCGATCGCCGACACGCTGACCCGCAAGGCGGTGCGTGCCTGCCGCGACCACGCGATCGGCACCCTGGTGCTGGTCGGCGGGGTGGCCGCCAACTCGCGGGTCCGTGCGCTGGCCGAACGGCGCTGCGCGGCGGCGGGCATCGCGCTGCGGGTACCGCCGGTGGGCCTGTGCACCGACAACGGCGCGATGGTCGCCGCCGTCGGCGACCTGCTGGTGCGGGCCGGGGCCGAACCCGCCCCCGCGGACCTCTCGATCGACCCCTCGGCCCCGCTGGAGTTCGCGCGGCTGACCCCGACGGCACGGGAGCCGCAGCTCACCGGGTGAGGTGCGTCGCAGTCGGCCGGGCTTGTCGACATGACGATCCAGCACCTACGGTGTTGATCGCCGTGGTGTTCGGGAAGACCGGTGACGGACCCTCAACAGGGGTCCCAGACCGGAGCGGCCCTCGCCACTGTGATCGGGAAGTGTCCGCGTCGCGCCCGTCCACGACGGGCCGCCACCGGGTGCCGCAAGGCGCCCGGGAAGGCGAGCCGCGGACACGTTCGACCCGTCAGCCAGGAGACCGGCCACGGCACCTTACGAGAACTGTCCACGAGGTGCTGGAGAGGCGTTCCCTGCCATGAGTCTGCCCGAAAACCCCGTCATACCCGCCCCGGCCGCGACAGCCCCGGCGGCCGGCACTCCCCCGCGCTGGCAGCGCGCCGACACGATCCGCACCGCCGGACTGCTGACGGTCATCGTGGCCATGCACGTGGTGGGCTTCGCCGTCCTGCTGGGCATGGTCACCCCGCACCACTACGAGATCGGCGGCAAGGTCTTCGGCCTCGGTCTGGGCATCACCGCCTACACCCTCGGCATGCGGCACGCCTTCGACGCCGACCACATCGCCGCCATCGACAACACCACCCGCAAGCTGATGGCCGACGGTCAGCGGCCGGTCTCGGTCGGCTTCTGGTTCGCCATCGGCCACTCCACCATCGTGATGGGGCTGGCCGCGCTGATCGCGACGGGTGCCAAGATCGCGGGCACCCTGGTGGACGACAAGTCCAACGCCCGGCTGACGCTGGGCGTCATCGGCACCAGCGTCTCCGGCGGCTTCCTCTACCTGATCGCCGCCCTCAACCTGGTCGCGCTCTTCGGCATCCACCGGGTCTTCAAGGCGATGCGGGCCGGCCAGTTCGACGAGCACGAGCTGGAGAAGCACCTGGCCAACCGCGGGTTCATGAACCGGATCCTGGGCCGGCTGACCAACTCCATCACCCGCCCCTGGCAGATGTACCCGATCGGTGTGCTCTTCGGCCTCGGCTTCGACACCGCCACCGAGGTGACGCTGATGGTGATGGCCGGCTCCGGCGCCGCCGCGGGGCTGCCCTGGTACGCGATCCTGCTGCTGCCGCTGCTCTTCGCCTCGGGCATGAGCCTGTTCGACACGCTCGACGGCACCTTCATGAACTTCGCCTACCACTGGGCGTTCTCCAACCCGGTCCGCAAGGTGTACTACAACCTCACCATCACCGGGCTCTCGATCGCGGTGGCCTTCTTCATCGGCACCATCGAGCTGGTCGGCGTGCTGCACGACAAGCTGGACCTCACCGACCCGGTCAGCGGCTGGATCTCCGGGATCGACCTCAACAACGTCGGCTACGTGATCGTCGGCCTGTTCGTGGTGGTCTGGGCCTGCGCGCTGGGGTACTGGAAGTTCGCGGGGGTGGAGAAGCGCTGGGCCGGGGCCCCGGCCGCTGACTGAGCCTCACGGCCCGTCCCGCCGCCGCCGTCCACCGACTCGGGTGTACGGTCGATCGGACGGCCCCGGGTGACTCGGGTGACCGAGGAGCCAGGCGGGGGCCGGGCGGGAGGAACGATGCGGCGGCGCCATCTCCAGCGGCCGGAGCGCCGACGGGCGGAGCGCCGGCGGCCAGAACGTCAACGGCCAGGGCGTCAACGGCCGGGCCCGCGGTGGACGGTGGCGGCCGTCCTGTCGCTCGCGCTGCTGCTGACACCGCTGCTGGCCGGCTGCGGCGGCAGCTCGCACCCGCGGCCGACGCCGCCCACCCCGCCCGCGCCGACCCGCCCGGTCACCGGGATCGCCTACGGTGACCGGCTGGTCTGGATGTCGGACGCCGACCTGGCCGCCTCGCTCGACACCGCCGTGCAGGTCGGCGCCACCCTGGTGCGCGCCGACCTGTCCTGGGACGACATCCAGCACAACGGTCCGGGCGACTACGCCTGGCACCTGTTCGACCGGGTGGTCGCGGCGGCCGAGGCACGCGGCCTGAGCGTGCTGCCGGTACTCACCGCCACCCCGCCGTGGGCCCGGTCGCCCGGCTGCACGGAACCGGCCTGCGGGCCGCACGACGCCGCCCGGTTCGCCGCCTTCGCCGCGGCCGCCGCCCAGCGCTACGCGCCGCGCGGGGTGCACGACTGGGAGCTGTGGAACGAACCCAACCTGACCACCTTCTGGGCGCCGGCGGCCGACCCGGCCGGCTACGCCGCCACCGTGAAGGCGGGCGCCGCCGCGCTGCACCACGCCGACCCGCACGCCTTCGTGGTGCTCGGCGGCCTGGCCCCCACCGACAGCGGGCACGGCGACCTGGCGCCGACCGCCTTCCTGGCCGAGGTGGCCCAACAGGGCGCCACCCGGGTGGTGGACGCGGTCGGCTACCACCCGTACTGCTACCCCTACCTGCCCAGCGCCAGCACCTCGTTCGGCACCGCCTGGGAGCAGATCGACCGGACCAAGGAGAGCCTGCGCAGCGTGCTCACCCAGGCCGGTACTCCTCGACTGCCGATCTGGCTCACCGAGTTCGGCGCGCCCACCGGCGGACCGGGCGCAGCCTCGGACGGCTCGCCGGGCGACATCGGCCCCGGCACCACCCATGTCACCGAGGCCCGGCAGGCCGAGATCGCCGCCGACGGCGTGCGCACGGCGGCCGCCGACCCGGGCATCGGCGCGCTGATCTGGTACACCGACCGGGACAATCCCGCGGCGACCGGCGCCGGCGCGGGCGGCAGCACCGAGGACTGGTACGGGCTGCGCCGCGCCGACGGCAGCGCCAAGCCCGCGCTCGCCGCGCTGCGCTCGGCCATCACCCAGCTGCGCGCCTCGCCCGGCGCCTCGGCCGCCCCCACCTCGACCGCGTCGGCCACCACCGCCGCCACCCGCGGACCCGGCAGCCTGCCGCGCCCCTCGCTCAGGCCGGCGACAGCGCTCGGAACAGTGCCAGGT
The DNA here is from genome assembly GCF_036226465.1 of Kitasatospora sp. NBC_01250. Taxonomy (NCBI): domain Bacteria; kingdom Bacillati; phylum Actinomycetota; class Actinomycetes; order Kitasatosporales; family Streptomycetaceae; genus Kitasatospora; species Kitasatospora sp. NBC_01250. The sequence goes on from NZ_CP108476.1 coordinate 2,521,882, forward strand.
AGCGCCGCGTCAGGCCGGGCCAGGCGTAGTGCTCGACGACGTGCCGTCGGCCCGCGGTGCCGAAGCGCTCAGCGGTGCCGGCGTCCGTGAGCAGGCGCCGGCAGGCGGCGGCCAGCGCCTGCGGATCGCCGGGCTCCACCAGCAGGCCGGTCACCTCGTCGTCCACCACGTGCGGGATGCCGCCCACCCGGGAGCCGACCACGGGGGTGGCGCAGGCCATCGCCTCGATCAGGGTCATCCCGAAGGACTCCGCCGAGCTCAGCGAGGGCAGTACGAGCAGCGCGGCGTGCTGGAGTTCGGCGACCAGCGGCGCCCCGGTGAGCGCCCCGGTGAACTCCACCCGCCCGGCCACCCCCAGCCGCTCGGCCTCGGCGCGCAGCTCGGGGACGGCGTCGCCGTCGCCGACCAGGCGCAGCCGGGCCCGCGGCTGGTCGGCGAGCTGCGCGAAGGCGGTCAGCAGCACCGGCACGCCCTTCCAGGCCGAGGTGCGGTCCATCCGTCCGACGTAGAGCACCGTGGGCGGGCGCTCGGCGGCCGGCGGGCCCGGGGTGAAGCGCTCGGTGTCCACGCCCGGCGGGATCCGCACCGCACCGCGCCGGTTCGCCGCCAGCGAGACCGGGGAGACCGCGACCAGCGCCCCGGCTCGCGCGAAGAGCCGTGGCAGCACCAGGCGTTCGTAGCCGCCGATCAGCTGGTCCACCCCGCGCTGCCCCTTGGCCATCGAGCCGGCGTGGTAGGTCAGCACGGTCGGCCGCGGGCCGCTGAGCGCCACCGCCAGGTCGCCCAGGCCCGGCACCGGGGCGTGTGCGCTGACCACGTCGATACCCAGCCGGCGCAGCCAGTAGGGCAGTTGGAGCGGCCAGAGCGGGCTGAGCGGAGTGTTGGAGAGCCGGGCCCAGGTGCCGAGCCGGACCACCGGCAGGCCGTCCTCGACCGTGACGGTGGTGCGCCGGCCCGCGGTGTTGGTGGTGATCACGGCGGCCCGCAGCCCGGGGTCGGCGGCCACCGCCCCGGCGACCCGGGCCGCGTAGCCCTCCACCCCGCCGATCTTCGGCGGGTAGTACGGCGCCACCACCGCCACCCCGCGCCGGCGCCGGCGGCTCAGCGCCCGGGCGAAGACCTCCGCCGTCCGGTCGGCCTGCCGCTCCCAGGAGAGCTCGGCCGCCGCGAGCCGTCGGCCCGCCGCACCGAGCCGCCCGGCGAGCGGGTCGTCGGTCAGCACGGCGGCCAGCGCGGTGGTCAGGGCCGGCAGGTCACCGGGGTCGGCGAGCAGGCCCGACTCGCCCTCGGCCACCAGCGAGGGGATGCCGCCGACCCGGGTGCTGACCACCGGGCGCCCGCAGGCCATCGCCTCCACCAGCACGCTGGGGAAGCTGTCGTAGTGGGTGGGCAGCGCCAGCACCCGGGAGCGGCGGTAGGCGGCGACCAGCTCGTCCCCGGTCAGCCGGCCGCTGAACCGCACCAGGTGGGCGACGCCCAGCCGGTAGGCCAGGCGCCGGTGCGCGGCGGCGGCCGATCCGTCGCCGACCACCTCCAGTCGCACCCCGGGCACCCGCCGCGCCAACTCGCCCAGCACGCGCAGCAGATCGGGCAGGCCCTTGTAGGCGGTGGCGCGCTCCAGCGAGCCGACGAAGAGGATCCGCGGCTCGCCCGGCAGCGGGCTCGGGGCGAACCGCGCCAGGTCCACCCCGGGCGAGACGGTGACGGCCCGGCCGGCGAAGAGGCGGGCCAGGTCGGCCCGGACGTAGTCGGAGGAGCAGATCAGCTCGCCGGCCCGGCGCACCGTGCCGGCCAGCAGGGTGCGCTCGTAGAGCGAGCAGACGGCGGTGCCCAGCGGATCGCCCTTGCGCATCCGCCCGGTGTGGTAGGTCAGCACGAACGGCAGCGGACCGCAGGCCCGGGCGGCGGCGTCGGCGAAGAGCGGCACGGGGGCGTGCGCGTTGACCAGGTCCACCTGCTCCTCGCGGATCAGCGCGCCCAGCGCGGCGCGCCAGCCGGCGCCGATCCGGGTGCGGGAGATCCGCAGCGGGGCGGGCAGCCGGTGCACCACGAGCCCGTCCGCTTCGTGGCGCCCGATGGCGCCGCCGTCCCCCACCGTGGCGGCGACCACCACGCGGTAGCCGTGCCGCTCCCGCAGCTGCCGGGCCAGCTGCCAGGTGTACTGCTCGACCCCGCCGGTGTCGGGCGGGAAGTAGGGGGTGGCCAGTAGCACGGTGCGCCCGGCGCCTGCCCGACGGCCGGTCATGCGCCCGCCCCCACCGGCCGGCGGGCGGTGGCCGCGCGCAGCAGCTCGGGCAGTTCCTCGGCCCGGGCGACGTAGCCGGGCAGCTTCTCGGCCAGGGTCCGCAGGTACTCCTCACGCCCGGTCCGCAGCCGCTCCACCAGCGTGCCGAGACTGGCCGCCGAGACGTCGGCGATCGGCAGCACCCAGGATTCGAGCCCCAGGTCCCGCATGATGCCGCGGGTCTTGTGCTCGTACTCGATCGCGATGCACGGCACCCCGCTGGTCAGCGCGAAGATCACCGAGTGGAACCGGGTGCCCAGCACGTAGGCGCACTCGGCGTACAGGCCCTTGAGGTCGCGGTAGTCGACCGTCTCGTCCACCCGCAGCGGCGGCGTGGCGCAGTAACCGGCGATCCGGCGCTCCACGATCCGGTCGTCGTCGCCCAGGTAGTCGGTGGTGACCTGCGGGATCAGCACCACCTGGGCGCCGGTGGCCCGCACCGCGTCGATGGTGGCCGCCAGCGCCCGCTCGTACTGCTCCTGTCGGCCCGGGGCCAGCCACTGGCGGGCGGTCATCCCGACCAGCGTGGCGTGCGGGTCCACGCCGATCCTGGCCCGCCAGTCGCCCTGCGGCGGCGGCGCGAAGGCGAAGCCGGAGTCCACCGCGCGGCGCACCGGGGTGCCGCGCACCCCGCACTCGGCCAGGATGTCCACGCTGACGTCCTCCCTGGCCAGCACGAGCGCGGCCCGGCGCACCACGTAGGCGGCCAGCCGGCGCTGGGCCGGGGCCGGGAACGGGCCGAAGGACTGCGGGGCCAGCACCACCGGCACGCCCCGGCGCAGCGCCAGCAGCAGCGGCAGCACCACGTAGAAGACGTTCTGGTAACCGTCCAGCCCGGGGCGGGCGTTGAAGTAGCCGCCGCCCATCGAGACCACCAGGTCGGCGGAGGCCACCGCGTCCACCTCGCGGCGCACCTCGGCCGGCAGCAGCGGGCGCAGCAGCCCGGCCAGTGGCCCGGCCAGCACCCGCGGCGGCAGCAGCAGGCCGAGCGAGACCAGAAAGCCCACCGCCTTGCGCAGGATCCGGCGCGGGGTGCCGATCGCGGCGTCCGCCACGTAGCGGCGGATCGAGCCGAGGTTGGCGGCGCCGTCGAAGGCCGGGTGGACCGCCCGGTCCTCCATCCCGGCGACGGTGACGCGGGCCTGCGGGAAGGCGGCGCGCACCTGGCGCAGACAGACCGCCAGCAGGGCGGCGTCGCCCGCGTTCTCGCGGACGTAGGCGTTGACGACGAGGACCTTCATGGCGGTGGCTTCCGTTCGTGGGGCGGAGGGACGGGCGGTCCGCGCGGGGGCGGCATGACGGGGGCCGCGCCGGCCCGGCAGCCGGGTGCGGTACAGCGCGAGGACGGCGTACAGACCGGAGGCGAGGTTGCCCAGGCCCCAGGCGCAGCCGAACCAGACCAGGCCGCGCCCGGCCCACAGCGCGGCCAGGCCGATGGTCACCACGGCGTAGACGACGTTGCTCCAGATCAGCGGCGCCATCCGGCGCACCAGCTTGAGCACGAAACTGCCCACGGTGTTCAGTGCCACCGCGGTGGTGCCCACGGCCAGCACCACCAGCAGGCTCTGCGCCCGGGCCGGGTAGGCGCCGCCGAACAGCCGCAGCAGCAGCCCGCTGCCCGCGGCCAGCAGCACCGCGCCCGGCAACTGGACCAGCGCGATCAGCCGGACCGAGCGGCGCAGCACCGGCCCGAAGCGCGACTCGTCGGCGGAGATCTCGGCGAACATCGACTCGCAGACCGCGAACGAGACGGCGTTGGCCAGGTTCGCGACCTGGAAGGCGACGAAGTAGTACGCGGCAGCCGCCGTGCCGAGCCGCTGGAGCACCAGCAGCGGCAGCACCAGCAGCGGCAGCAGGTTCAGCAGGCTGGACAGGTAGCTGCCCACCGAGAAGCCCAGTTGCTCGCGCAGCCGGGTGCCGCCGCCGCGCAGGGCCGGGCGCAGGCCGATCCGGCGGCGCAGGAACCAGAGCGAGGCCAGCACCGCCACCGCGTAGCCGCCGCCGACCGCCGTGACCAGCCCGAACGCGCCCAGACCGGTCAGCAGGAACGGCAGCCCCAGCTTGCTCAGGCCCTGCAGCACACCGTCGACCAGGGTGTTGTACTGCGGGAGCCGCTCGCCGATGAAGACCGCGTCGGTGAGCAGGTTGACCGCCGACAGCGCGCAGAACAGCACCACCAGCACGGCCTGCACCGGGTCGTGGCGCACCGCCAGCAGCCGGGCGCCGTACAGCGGCAGGCCCAGCAGGTAGCCGGTACCGAGCACGCAGCCGGCCGCGAAGACCAGCAGCAGCGCCCGGTTGATCTGCGCGTGCCGCCGCTCGGGCGGGGCGGGGAACCGCACCAGGGTGCTGTTCAGGCCGCAGAGGCTGAAGTAGGCGATCAGCGTGATCGCGTTGGTGAGCGAGGTGGCCGTGCCGACCTGGGCCGGGGTGAACAGGCGGGCGGCGGCCACCCAGAAGAGGAAGCCCAGGCCGGCGGAGCCGACGGTGGCGGCCAGCAGGTAGGCGGAGCCGCGGGCCACCTGGTCGCGCTGGGCGTTCATGCGTCGCCTCCCGCGGCTGTCGCCGGGTCGCCCGCGCGCAGCCGCAGGGCCAGCAGGGCGACGGCGGACGCCGCGAAGCAGCCGACGGCCGCGGTGCCCTCGGTGGGGACGGTGGCGAAGTGGGTCAGCTGCCGGTCGATGGTCTGCGGGTGGGTCAGCGAGTTGACGCACAGATAGGCCCAGAGCAGCAGCGGATAGCCCACCAGGGTGCGCAGCACGGCCGTGAGCCGGTCCCGCGGCCGCCCCGGCCGGCCGTCCGGCCCGCGCGGGGCGCGCCAGGGCGGCCCCTGCGGGCGCAGCCCGCGGGTCAGGTGGGCGAGGGCGGAGAGCGCGAAGCACACGGCGCCGAAGGTGTCGCGGCGCAGCGGCAGCCAGGAGGTGAGCGGGCCGGAGAGGGTGTCGGGACGGGTCGCGGCCCAGGCAGCCACGTAGAGCCAGCCGAGCAGGCCGTGCACCAGCGCGACGTCCAGCAGCGGGCCAAACGGTCGGCGCAGCCGGCCGCGCGGGGCGAGGGGCTTCATCCGGTCCCCGCCGCCGCATCCGCATCCGCCGCAGCAGCGGTCGGGCCGCCCGGCCGCCCCGCACCGGCCACCGCGTAGTGGCCCAGCAGCGCCCGCACGTGCCCGGCCCAGCCGAAGCTGCGCTCCGCGTACGCCCGCGCGTAGCGCCCCATCCGCTCGCGGCGGGGCGCGTCGGCGGCCAGCGCCACCAGTTCGGCCCGCAACCGCATCGCATCGCGCGGCAGCAGGCTGACCCCGGCACGGTCCAGCGCGTAGGGCGCGTAGCCCGGCTCGTCGGTGGTGACCACCGCGAGGCCGGCGGCCATCGCCTCCTGCACGGTGAGCGGGAAGCCCTCGGCGGTGGAGGGCAGCGCGAACACGTCGCAGGCCCGGTAGACCTCGGCGACCTGCTCGGGCGCCAGCGCCCCGAGGTGGTGCACCCCGGCTTCCGCTCCCCTGCTCCTCTCCCCCTTCCCGCCCCCGGCGCCCGTGCCGACGAAGACCAGCTCGTAGGCCGGGTCGGCCGCCGCCCGCAGCAGGTCGTAGCCCTTCTTGGGGACCAGCCGCCCGACGAAGACCACCAGCACCCGGTCCACCGGCAGCCCGTACCGCTCGCGCACCTGCCGCACCTCCGCGGCCGAGCCGGCCGGGTGGAACAGCGCGGTGTCCACGCCGTTGGCCAACTGCCGTACGGTGTGGGGCCGGGCGCCGTGGGCCCGGGTGAACGCGCGGACCGTGTCGTTGAGCACCAGCACCCGCCGGGCCCGGCGCAGCAGCAGCCGCCCGAACACCCCGTACACCGCCCGCTGCGCGCCGCGCACCAGCGCCGAGGGGTGCGCCACCAGGCCGACGTGCTGGGTCAGCACCAGCGGGGTGCGGGTGAGCGCGGAGGCGGCCCAGGCGGCCCAGGAGGTCGGGTAGAGGCAGTCGTGCAGATGGATCACCTCGGCCCGGCGGGCCTCGCGCACCGTCTGCGCCAGCAGCCCGGGCGAGGGCACCGGGAACGGCACGCCGGTGCGCCGCTCGATCCCGTTCCAGGCGGCGTGGCGCAGCACCCGCACCCCCGCCTCCAGCTCCGCCGTGCTGCGCCGGCCCCCGGTGGTCAGCACGCTCACCACCGAGCCGCGGCGGGCGAGTTGCTCGGCCTCCTGGCGCACCACGTTCTCGATCCCGCCCACGTGCGGCGGGTAGTAGTGGCTGACCAGCAGGACCCGGCCGGTCCTGGCGCTGTCAGGTCCTGTGCTCCGCTCGGTCACCGGAAGATCTCCGCTCCGTCGCTGCTGTAGATCTCGTTCTTGGTGGTGTCGAGCAGGGCCGTCGGATAGCGGTAGGTCACCAGATCGCCCCGGTAGAAGGTGGTCGCCTCGTCCTTGGTCACCGTGGTGGAGCCCAGGAAGACATAGGAGTTGCTGCCGACCAGGGTCGGGTAGATGTCGTCCAGCGCCCGGCCGCGGATCAGCGTCTGGAGCCGGCTGAAGGTGTAGCGGTCGGTCTGCACCTCGGACTGCACGTTCTGCTTCTGGTCGTCCGTGGTGAGCTGCTCCAGCCAGCTGATCGCCGAACGCTCCTGCGGCTGCACGTAGTAGATGTCGTAGTACTGGCCCGCGTTGTTGAGGTTGAGCTGTGGCGGGTAGCCGCCGATCACCTGCGGGACCGCCCCGGTCAGATCGAGGAAGAACGCCACCGCGAGGGTGCCGGCCAGCGGCAGCGCCCACCGCCTGGCCCAGCGGAAGGCCCAGAGCGAGCCGGCCGCGATGAACGGCGCGAAGAAGAACAGCCCCTGCTGGAAGGCCCGCAGCACGCCGTAGTCCACCGACAGCTGCGGCAGCACGGTCAGCAGGCCGATCACCACGATCATCGCGACACTCAGGGTGACCTGGTCGCGGGCCGGGCGGAAGGCCCGGCGGACCCGGCCCCCGCGGGTCCAGAGGCAGACCGCGAGCCCGACCAGCAGCAGGAGTTGCAGCAGGTCGGCGGCCCACTGGCGGACCAGCTTGTTGGCCCCCGACACGTCCAGGCCGGTGCGGCCCAGCGCACGGCCGACCGCGGTGAGCGGCAGGTCGGGCTCGGCCACCGCCTGCACCTGGTACTGCGCGACCTCCTGGGCCGGCAGGTAGTCGCCGTTCGCCCGGTCCTTGGCGGTCAGTTGCAGGGTGTCCGCCTGGTACTGGGCCAGCCGCTGCTGCGGGGTGACCGCCTGGCCGCCGAGCAGGCTGTAGGAGGTGTCGGAGGAGCCGGACTGGGCCTGCGCCGGGTCGACCGCGTCCTGCACGGTGGCGGTGACCGTGCTGCGCAGCTGGCCGCCGGTGCCGGTCAGCGGCCCGGTCCAGAGCACCGCGGCCACCGCGGTGGCCACCACGATCCACCAGGTCACGAAGGCGGTGACCGGCTGGCGCGGGCCGCCGCGGCGGCGGGCGCGCAGTCGGGCCGCCAGGCGCCAGGCGTGGTCGGTGAGCAGCGCGATGGCCAGCACCATGACGACCACGAAGGTGGTCGAGTAGTGCGACAGCACCACCCCGCCCATCAGGCCGGTGAAGGCCAGGCGGCGCGCGCGGATCGGGCGGCTCCGGTCGGTGAGCACCACCAGGGCGGCGCCCAGCAGCAGGAAGGCGATCTCCTGGCGGGCCAGGAAGGTCATGTCGGTGAAGAAGGTGGGGAACGCCACGAAGTACAGCGCCGAGAGCAGCGCCACCACGCGTTGCGTCACGTTGCGCACCGAGCGGTGGACCAGGGGCGCGCTGAGCGCGAAGAGCAGCGGGAAGACGGCCTTGAAGACGTACAGTCCGCCGATCCCGGTCAGCCGGGCGAACGCGGTGGGCAGCAGCGTGATGCTCAGGCAGGCGTTGTACGGGTCACGGAACGCGGCGATCTGCCAGCGGTCCGCGCTGAACGCCAACTCGAAGACCTCGTACTCGCGTTGGATGTCATGACCGGTGATGAACCAGCCGCGCAGCGAGGTGAGCAGCAACAGGGCGGCGGCCAGCAGGAACAGGCCCAGACCGAGCACCGCCTCGGGGTAGCGGCGGCGCCCGCGCAGCAGTTGGACGAAGAGCACGGCCATCGCCACCAGAGCGAGGACGGCCATGGTCGACCCCAGGCCGTTGTTCAGCCGGATCGCCCCGCCCACGCTGAGCAGCAGGCAGCCGGCGCCGAGCAGCAGCACCGGGCGCAGGCCCGGCGTGCGGCGCGGGTTGCGGCGCTGGTTGCGCCGCGCCGCCCTGGCCGCGGCCCGGGAGCGGGGGCGGGTGGGCCCCGCCGCCGGGCCGGGCGGCAGGGCCCAGGCGAGCAGCAGCACGGCCAGGGCCGCGGCGAGCGCCAACGGCGCCTGGCGCAGCGGCCGGTCGTCGCCGAGCGGCGGCAGCACGGTGTTCAGCAGCAGCTCGGTGACCAGGTCGCTGCCGATCGCCAGCGCGACGGACACCAGCGCCCGCCCGTCCCTGGTCGACACGAAGGCGTCCGCGCACCCGTACCAGAGCAGCCAGGGCGCGCCGAGCAGCAGCCAGAAACCGGCCGGCGCCAGCAGCGGGACCGGCACGCCGGGCAGCAGCTCCACGCCGGCGGCCAGCGCGGTGCCGGCCAGCAGGGTCCAACGGGCGCCGCTGCGACGGACGACGGCCGCGGCGGTGCGGCGCAGCTGTGCCGCCGGGCGCCTCATCGGCCCGTCCCCGTCAGCACCTCGGCGTACACCCGCTCCACGCGTCGCACCACCGCGTCCCAGGCGAAGGCCGGTGCGGTCGCGGCGCTGCGCTCGGCGAGCGTGCGGCGCAGTCGCGCATCGCCTGCCACCTGGTCGATGGCGGCGGCCAGCGCGGCCGGTTCCGGCGCGGCCAGCAGGCCCACCCCGCCGATGAGTTCGGCGTTGCCGGGGACGTCGGTGGCGATCACCGGGAGCCCGGCGGCCATCGCCTCCAGGACCACCAGCGGCATCCCCTCCTTGTCGGAGGGCAGCACGAAGGCGTCCGCCTCGGCGTAGGCGCTCACCAGTTCGTCGCCCAGCCGGGCACCGGCGAACTCCACCCGGGTGAGGCCGAGTTCGCGGGCCTGCGCCTCCAGCCGGCCGCGCAGCTCGCCGTCGCCGACGATCCGCAGCCGGACCGGCTCTCGCACCAGGCGCATCGCCTCCAGCAGCCGGGCGACGTTCTTCTGCGGGCTCAACCGGCCCACGTAGAGCAGCTCGAGCGGCCGTTCCTCCGTCGCGCCCGCCTGGGCAGATTCGCGCACCGGCATGAAGTAGCCGCCGTCCACCCCGTTGGGCACCACGTGGATCCGCTCGCCGGGCACCCGGTAGGTCGACTCGACGAACTCGGCCTGGCCGGGGGTCAGCACGATCACGGCCGCCGCCGCGCGCAGCACCGGCCGGAAGACGTGCTTCTTGTAGGCGGGCAGCAGCCGGCCGAACCGGCCCGAGGCGTCCACGTCCAGGTGGAAGTGGAGCACGACCGGCTGACGGCGCAACCATGCCGTGAGCGCGACGAGTTCGGGCAGCAGCGCGTGCGCGGAGTGCAGGTGCAGCACGGTGTCGCCCGGGCGGCCTGGCGAGCGCCCCGGTGGCCGGCGCAGCAGCGCCAGCGGCAGGCCGGGCACCAGCGGGGTGTGCGCGAACTCCACCGAGCGGTGCCGGTGCACCGTCACGGCGCCCTGCCGGCTGCGGCGCGGCGCGCCCGCGGCGCCGATCGTGGTGGTCAGTACCTCGACCTCGTGGCGGTCCCCCAGACCGGCCGCCAGGTTCTCCACCACCCGTTCCAGGCCGCCCAGATGGGGCGGGTAGTACGGCGTGATCTGCACGATGGTACTCATCAGGCCGCCAGCCGGAGCAGTTCGCGGTTGGTGCGGTAGGCCACCTGCGGGCGGTCCGCGATATGGGCCAGCACCCGCTCCAGGCGCGCCCAGTCGCCCCGGGCGTCCACCTCCCAGCTGTGCCCCCACAGGTGGAAGACACCGCCCTCGCGCAGGCACCGGTCGAACCAGTGGACGGCCAGTTCGTCCCAGGCCAGGAAGAGCCGGGCCGCCCGCCACGGCCGGCCCCCGGCCAGCCGCAGCGCCAGCGGCGCGTCCACCCGGTGCGCGTAGGCGTTCACCGTGGTGTCCAGCTCCAGTGCCGGGCCCGGGCGCAGGCTGCTGCGCCGCACCGTGCGGGCCAGCGTGAAGCCGGCCTGTTCGACCAGCTTGACCTGGCCCGGGGTGTACTCGCCGCGCGGGTAGCAGAAGCTGGTCACCGGCTCGCCGATGATGTCCTCCAGCTCGACCCGCCCGCCCCGGATCTCCTCGGCCGCGGCGGCGTCGGTCAGCTGCGGCAGCCGCTGGTGGGTCAGCGTGTGGCCGCCGATCTCGAAGCGTTCGGCCAACTCGCCGATGCCGGCGGCGGACAGCCGCTGGGCCGGGGTGAACTCCCGGTTGCGCGGGGCGATGTAGAAGGTGCCGGGCAGCCGGTAGCGCTCCAGCAGTGCCGCGAGGCGGGGGTCGAGGGTGTGCCCGTCGTCCCAGCTGGTGGTGACGGTGACGTGCGGCGGATCGGCTGGACTCGCCGTGCCGGTAAGGGCGTTCATGGTGTCGTTGCCTTGGGGTCGGGGGAGGCGGCGGCCTGGAAGCGGTAGTGCAGGGCCTGGTCATGGCCCACCAGCGCGACCTGGACCTCCGCGTCCGGCTCGGTCAGCGGCAGGCGGACGGTGGTGCCGACCGCCGTGTCCGGCTTGGGAACGAGGGTGACGGTGCTGCTCCCGGTGACCGTGCCGCCGGGGGTGGTGAGCGAGACCCGCAGCTGCAGGGTCGCGGTGGGCGTGCCGTGCTGCACCACCGAGAGCGGGATCACCGCCTGGCCGCCGGCCGTGGTCGGCAGCTGGGTGAAGTACAACTCGTCGTAGTCGGCCGGGATCCGGGTGAAGGTCTGGCGCAGCGCGAGGCGGACCGCCGGCTGCGCCCACAGCAGCGGCGCGGCGACCAGCACCGCCAGTACGGCGGCCAGCACCGCGGCACCGCGCCGCCGGGCCGACCGACGGCCGGCACCGTCCGGTCCCCGGCGCCGGCCGGCCCGGTGGGGCGTGCGGGGCGGCGGCGGGGACCGGACCGGGTCCGGGACCTTCCCGAGGAGCGAGGTCATACGGAGTCGAACTCCTGGGCGGAGTACCCCTGGTCGGCATATCCCTGGCCGGCATATCCCTGGCCGGCGGCGTATCCCGGCCCGACCGTGGCCACCACCGGGCGCAGCACCGGGCGGGTGCGGCGGAAGTTGTGCTCGAAGAGCTGGCGCAGGTTCTCGGTGCCGTCCCGGAAGGCGTTCAGCTTCACCTGGCCGCCACGCTTGCGGTATTCGATCGGAATCTCCACATATCGGTAACCGGCCCTGGTGGCCGCGTTCTTGATCTCCTGGGAGAAGGACATGCCGCCGGAGCGGACGTCCAGCCGCTGCCACACGTAGCGGCGGAAGACCCACATGCCGGACTGCGAGTCGCGCAGTTCGTTGCGGAACAGGACCCGGCTGATCGCGCTGAGCACGTGGTTGCCCAGCGAGTGCGAGGGCTTCATCGCCTCGCTGTTGCCGCCGACCAGCCGGTTGGTCGTCATGAATTCGACATCGTGGTCGACCAGGGTCCGCAACAGGCGGGGCAGGGCGTCGAAGGGGTAGGTACGGTCGGCGTCGCCGGTGGCGATCACGTCACCGGTGGCGGCGCTGAAGCCGGCCCGGTAGGCGTTGCCGTAGCCGCGCACGGGCTGGCTGACCACCCGGGCGCCGAGCGTGCGGGCGATGTCGCCGGTGCCGTCGGTGGAGCCGTTGTCCACGACTAACACCTCGGTGTCCCAGCCCCCGTCCTTGAGTTCGGCGAACGGGATGGAGGCCATCACGGCGGGCAGGTTTTCGGCCTCGTTGAGCGCGGGTATGACGATGGACAGAGTGTTCATGTGAGCTCCCTCTGGCAGGCGGAGATCAACGCTGGATGGTCCGGATTCCACGAGAGCGCGTGGAGCCGGGTGAGACCGCGCCTGGCAGCGCGGTTGGGCAACCCTTCGGCACCGTAGGGCAGTTGTGCCGCTACGGTCGTGATCCGCATGGGTGGAGTGTGAACACCACAGTGGGTGGCCGGGCTCGCCGGCGGGCGGCTGCCCGTCGGGGTGCACGGGGTCGGCAAACCCCGGCGCGGAGTGGGCCCGGCTGCCCACCGGTTCAGGAAGTCGTCTTGAAATGAGTCGGCTTGAACGTGCTGGCGGTCGATGTGGCGCCCGGCCACGAACCACCCGCCGCACCCGTCGGCGGCGCCGAAGCGCCTACCGGCTCCCCCGAACTACGCGGGCGCGGCTGGTTTCCCGGTCCGTGGCAGCGACACCAGAGACGGCTGTGATCCCCCTCAGGCATGGATGGCTGTACCTAGCGCGTCGCTGTACGTGACGACCACACTAGCCAGAGGCGCGACTAGTTGTGAAGCATCTTCCGGTTTCCGCGTCCGATTTTAAGCGTTACAACGCTCGGACTTGGGGTTTTTTGCGAAACTGACGGAACGGATGAGAAGGCTTAAAGTCACCTGACAGCCGAGTCGCAATGATCTTGGAGTGCGGCCAATGGAGCTGCTCAGAAGTGCCCCTGACGGCACGCCAGCAGCGGGTTCGACTTCCGTCGACCCGGCCGCGCACAGCCGGGACCGCCCCGCATGGGAGGGGCGCGAAGCACCAAAGCCGCGCGCCCCCTTCGGTGACGGCCGCCCCCACGACTGTGAAGAGCATCACAGGACTGATGCCAGGTCAGAACCCTTGTACCGCTTACGCTGTGCACTCGCCAGGTACCGGCCAACCGCGCCCGGGGCCATCGGGGACGGCACATCCGCACCCGCCCGTCGGCCCGCCCAGCGGCGCTCATGGCCACCGGCAGTCGCCATCGGCAGATGCCGGCGGACGACCTCCGAAACCTCTCGGCCAAATGGCGGCCGTCAGTCGGCGGGGGAAAGCTGAACGTTTCTCTGGTAATCCTTAGGGCAACCGGCCGCGCCGGGCGGCCATATCCATGTTCGGCCGCACGGCGGTGTTGCGTGGATTCAGTGAACTCTCAGTATTCAGAGCATCCCTGACGGCGCAGTGGGTACTTGGTCACGAACGAGTCGGACGGTTCTTTCAGGCAACTCGGCGACCGGTACCCGACCAACTCGCCGGCCCGCGCCACGGCCGGCTCGTGCACGCACGCGCGCAGCCTTGCGGGCCCGTACCACGATCTCCAGGTCGGCCGGTGCCAGCACCGTCAACGGCTGCCACCGGGCCGCGAGCACGGACTGCCCTGGCACACCGCGACCGCGAACCTGGTCCGCTCCCCCGAGCTCGGCCGGGCACTGGCCCGCGACCTGGGGCCGGCCGCCGCCTGCCTGATGCCGCAGCACGGGCTGCTCGCGGTGGGCCGCGACGTGGCGCACGCGGTGATGTCCGCGATCCTGCTCGAACGGGCCTGCGCCGTCCAGCCCGCCGCCCGGGCCGCCGGGGAGCTGAAGCACTGGACCGGAGAGCGGGAGAGCCTGGAGAAGGCCGCCCTGGTCTGGTCCGACGGGCAGATCGAGGCCGGTTGGCAGTACTGGACGCGACGCGCAGGCGACGGCGCTGGTGGCGGAACCCGCCGAGGAGTATGACGGAGGCATGCGGAGTATGACGCGATGACAGCGATGACGGCCGGCGCGAGTGCGCTGCTCGGCGCCCCCGGGGTGAACGAGCCGTTCGGGCAGGGGTGGACGCAGTTCGCCGAACTCGGCATCGCCCTGCTGCTCTCCTGCGCGATCGGCCTGGAGCGGGAGATCCGGCAGAAGGCCGCGGGCCTGCGCACCTACACGGTGGTGGGGCTCGGCGCCGCGCTCTTCACCCTGATCAGCAAGTACGGCTTCACCGACGTGCTGCACTCCGGCCAGGTCGAGCTCGACCCCTCCCGGATGGCCGCGCAGATCGTCTCCGGTCTCGGCTTCATCGGTGCCGGGGTGATCTTCGTCCAGCGCGGCTCGGTGCGCGGGCTGACCACCGCGGCCACCATCTGGCTGACGGCGGCGGTGGGCAGTGCCGCCGCGGCCGGGCTGCCGGTGCTCGCGGTCGCCACCACCGCCGCCTACTTCGCGGTCTGCTACGGGCTGCGCCCGGTGACCCACCGGCTGGTGCGGCTGCGCACCCTGCCGACCGTCTTCCGGATCACCTACACCGGCGGCCAAGGCCTGCTGCGCTCGGTGCTCGACGAGTTCACCGGCTCGGGCTTCGCCGTCCTGGAGTTCGCCACCCTCGCCTCCGGCAGCGGGGACACCTCGTCCGCCGGGCTGCCCGGCAGCGAGCGTGCGGAGGACGAGGGCCCGGCCATCGGCCCGGTCGTGGAGGTCTCGGTGGCCGTCCAAGGGCGCGGCGATCTGGACGAGCTGACCGCGAACCTGGCCCGGATCCCGGGCGTGCTGTCCTGCAACCGCAGCAGCCCGGGGGACGAGTAGCCAGCCTCCTGGCGATCCGTCAGGCGGGCTGCTGGTCGCGCCGGCCCGCCATCCAGACGTAGATCAGGATCCCGGCGAAGAGGAAGAGCACGCCCTGGTAGACGGCCGCGTACCCGGCGCCGGCCAGCAGCCAGAGCGAGAAGGCGAACGCGCCCAGCCCCAGCGCCGCGTCCCGCAGCAGCCGGCCCGGCGCCACCTTGCCGTGCTCGCCGCGCACCAGCCAGTACAGCTGCGCCGCGGTGGAGAGCAGGTAGGGCACGGTGGCGGTGAAGGAGGTCACCAGCACCAGGATCTCGAAGGCGCCCTTGGCGCCCGAGGCGAAGTTGAGGACGGTCAGCAGCGAGGCCAGCCCGACGCTGATCAGCACGCCGAAGACCGGCACCCCGCGCCGCTCGACCGCGAAGACGGCCGGGAAGAGCCCGTCCCGCGCGGCGGCGTACGGCGCCTGCGCGGCCAGCAGGGTCCAGCCGTTGAGCGCGCCGGTCATCGACACCAGCGCGGCCACCGCGATCGCCACACCGCCCCAGGAGCCGCCGAACATCGCGTTGACGGCGTCCGAGAACGGCGCGGTGGAGTGGACCAACCGGCTGTGCGCGACGGTGCCGAAGACCGCGAGCGTGCCGAGCAGGTAGACCAGGGCCGCCCCGGCGGTGCCGAGCACGCTGGCCCGCCCGACGTTGCGCTCCGGGTCGCGGACCTGACCCGCACTCATCGCGGCCGACTCCACCCCCAGGTAGCTGAAGAGCAGGATCGCGGCAGCCGCCGTCATCCCGCCCAGCCAACCGCTGCCGGAGGCGTCGAACGGCCCCATCTTGGCCGGGTCGAAGAAGCCCAGGCCGCCGATCGCCACCAGCAGCAGCGGGATGAACTTCAGTACGGTGGAGACGACTTGGACCACGCCGACGTACTTGGTGCCGGCCAGGTTGGCCAGCGCGGGCAGCCACTGCAGGGTGAGCGCGGCACCGATGGTCAGCAGCGTGGAGTGCTGGATCGGCAGCAGCACGTCGAGGTAGCCGACCGCGGCCACCGCGAGCGCGGCGTTGCTCACCCAGGTGGTGATCCAGTACGACCAGGCGGACAGGAAGCCGGCGAAGTCGCCGAAGGCCTCGCGCGCGTAGACGTAGGGGCCGCCGGTGCGCGGGTTGCGCCGGGCCAGCTTGCCGAAGACCAGCGCGAGCGCGATGGCGCCCACCGTCAGCACGGCGAACGAGAGCAGACTCACCGTCCCGTACGGCGCGACCGCGGCCGGCAGCATGAAGATGCCGCCGCCGATGATGTTGCCCATCACCAGCGCGGTGGCGGTCGGCAGTCCGAACCGGCCACCCTTCGCCTGCTTCGGCCCCGACCCCGGCCCTGATCCTGGCCCCGACCCTGGGGTGTCGGGCGGCCCGTCGGACGGGCCGGGGAGCGTTGCCTGGCGGGGGACGGCCGGGCTGGTCTGCATGAGGGTGGTGCGCCTTTCCTGGTCCTGCTCGCGCTCGGTGGAGCGAACGCCAATCGTCGCTTAGCGGACACCTGCCACCAAATCAGTCGCTTTTGTTCTCCGTGCCTGGTCAGCGGCCGTAAGACTTGCGGCGAGCCGGGCCGCCGACCGGCACTCGTCCGGCGGACCCGGGGCGGCATCCGGTGCGCTGCCACAACGGCGCGTGAACGGCAGCCCAATGGCGAGAAATGGCCGAAACTTGTTCAACCATTGTGGCCCCCGGCCTTGTTACCGCCGAGTTCGGCGCCCATCCTGAAACCCGCTTGGCATGGCCCGCGAAACCCCCACCGACCGGGCCGGCCAAGCCCTCTGCTCCCCCACCCTTCGCCTGGGCAGGAGACCCCCACATGCGAATGCCGCCCCGCCTCTCGCGCGCCTCGGTCGTGCTCGCCGGTTCGCTGGCCGCCTTCGGACTGTTCGCCCCCATCGCCTCGGCCGCCGACACCCCGGTGAGCTTCGCCTGTCAGGCGACGCCGCCGATCGGCTCCGCGCAGACCTTCAACCTCGCCGCCGGCGTCAACGCCACCGCGCCCGCCTCGGTGGCCGCCGGCAGCCAGTTCACCGTCACACTGGCCCCCGACGCGCTGACCGTCCCCACCACCGTCAGCGGCTACAGCGTCCGGTCGATCAGCAACATCAAGCTCACCATCCCGGTTCCGGCCGGCGCCACGCTGGACGGCGAGTCGCTCTCGGGCGGCGCCGGGATCAACACGAGCACCGCGAGCGTGGCCGTCAACGGCGGAAACCTGGTGATCACGGTCACCGGCTCGGTCGCCGGCGGCAGCACCTTCACGCTGCCCGCGCTGACCCTGACCCTCACGGCCGGCGCCTCCGGCAGCACCGTCCGGACCGCCCTGGGCGGCACCAGCTACTCCGACGCCGGGCTGACCTTCTCGGCGACCATCCCGGTCGCCTTCTTCACGGTGAACGTGCCGACCGCCTGCTACCCCGCGACGGCCTCGGTGCTCAGCTCGACCACCGTGAGCTGACGCTCCCGGCACCCCTCGGCGGGCGGCGCCACGGCCTCACGGCGCCGTCCGCTCCCGTGTGCACGACCTCACGGCCTCACGACCTCACGGCGCCGTCCGCTCCGGTGCGCGCTGCAGGCGGAACGCGTCCGCGAGGACGGCCCGCGCCAGCACTCGGGCGGGCCCGCGCGCCGTGGTGCGTCCCGTGGTGAGCGCGAACTCGGTGCTGCCGAGGTCCGGCAGGCCCACCTGGTCGGACAGCACCCACAGGCCCGGCGGCACCAGGCTCCGGGCGTGCGGCACCACCCCGAGCCCCGCCAGCGCGGCGGCCCGCACCCCGGAGAGGCTGGTGCTGGTGCAGGCGATCCGCCAGGGCCGCCCCTCGCGCTCGCAGACCTCCAGCGCGCGGGCCCGGGTGAAGCTGGGCGGCGGGTAGACGATCAGCGGCAGCGGCTCGCCCGGGTCCGTCCGGACGTCCTCGGCCCCGATCCACACCAGCTTGTCCTGCCAGACCAGCTGCCCCTGCGCACCGCCACCCGGCGGGCGCTTGCCGAGCACCAAGTCCAGCCGTCCGTCCGCCAGTTGCTCGTAGAGCACGGCGCTGAGACCGACGGTGAGCTCCAGGTCGACCTGGGGGTTGCTGCGCCGGAACCCGCGCAGGATCTGCGGCAGCTCGGTGTAGACGAAATCCTCCGACGCCCCGAACCGCACCCGCCCGCGCACCTGCGTCTGCGCGAAGTAGCCGAGTGCCTGCTCGTGCGCCTCCAGGATCGTGCGGGCGAAGCCGAGCATGGCCTCGCCCTCGCTGGTCAGCTGCACGGAGTGGGTGTCGCGCAGGAAGAGCCGCCGGTTGGCGGCCTCCTCCAGCCGCCGCACGTGCTGGCTGACGGTCGACTGCCGCAGCCCCAGCCGCTGGGCGGCCCGGGTGAAGCCGCCGCTCTGGGCCACGGCGAGGAAGGACCTCAGCTGGACGGGATCGAACACACAACCCATCCTATCTGCTGATATCACGATTCATGATGACAGTGAGCGCGGCCAGCGGGATTCACAATCACCCGGCCGGACGGCAGGCTGGGATCATCCCTGCCCGAACCGTTCCCGCGGAGAACCATGCCTCGCGCCGACCGCCCCTTCCGCTCCCGCATACCCGGGCGCCTGCCGCGGGTCGACCCCTTCATCGCCTCCCTGCTGGCCACCGTCGCGCTGGCCGCCCTGCTCCCCGCCCGCGGCGCCGCCGCACCCCTCGCCTCCGGCGCCGCCACCGGCGCGGTCGCCGTGCTCTTCTTCCTCTACGGCGCCCGGCTCTCCGCCAAGGAGGCCTGGGACGGTCTCAAGCAGTGGCGGCTGCACGGCACCGTGCTCACCGTGACTTTCGGCCTCTTCCCGCTGCTCGGGGTCGCCGCCCACCTGCTGGTACCGGGGCTGCTCTCCCCCCAGCTCTACCAGGGCCTGCTCTTCCTGACCCTGCTGCCCTCCACCGTGCAGTCCTCGATCGCCTTCACCTCCATCGCCCGCGGCAACACGGCCGCAGCCGTGTGCAGCGCCACCTTCTCCAGCCTCTTCGGCATCGTCCTGACCCCGCTGCTCGCCGCCTTCCTGCTGCACACCAAGGGCGGCATCTCCCCCGGCAGCGTCCTGCAGATCGCCGAACAGCTCCTGCTCCCCTTCGCCGCCGGCCAGCTCCTGCGCCGCCGGCTCACCGCCTGGATGGCCCGCCACCGCGCCGTCCTCGGCCTGGTCGACCGCGGCTCGATCCTGCTCGTCGTCTACAGCGCCTTCAGCGCCGCCGTGGTCGGCGGCATCTGGGGCACCCTCTCGCTGCCCCGGCTGGCGGCCCTGCTCCTGGTGGAGGCCGCCCTGCTGGCGCTCGTCCTGACCACCACCCTGCTGGCCGGCCGCCGCCTCGGCTTCGACCGGGCCGACCTGATCGCGATCGTCTTCTGCGGCTCCAAGAAGAGCCTGGCCAGCGGCGTCCCGATGGCCACCGTCCTCTTCCGGGGCCCCGCAGCGGGGTTGATGGTGCTGCCCCTGATGCTCTTCCACCAGCTCCAACTGATGGTCTGCGCCGTCCTCGCCCGCCGCTGGGGCGCGCAGTCGCAGGCGGTCGAGGCAGCCGCGACGGCAGTGGCGACGGCACCGGGCCGCGGCACCGCACCGGACCGGCGCCGGACGAGCCCGAGCTCGGTCCGCTGACGTCGTCGCGAGGTCGATCCCGGCGAAGAACCCGTCGGCGACGGCCCGCGCCCGCGGCAGGCCGCCTCCACCCAGTGACACTACGGCTCAGCTACACCGGCACGCTGCGTCCCCACAACTCCTGCGCGTGCTCGGCGAACCGGTCGAAGAGTCCGCCCTCCTCGCAGCGCCGCAGGTGCATCATCGGCGAGTCGTGCCCGACGACGCGCGCGAGGTGCGGCGTCACCAACGCGTGCTGGTCGAAACGGAACACGGACAGGCCCACATGGTTCGGCCCGTCCTCGGGCGCACTGAACCGGGCCTCGACTCCGTCGACCTCGGCGAGCTTGGCGAGGTTCTCCAGGGTGATCCGGATCCGGGTGGAGACGGTGAGGGCGACGTCTTCGAGCTGCTCACGCTGCCGGGTCGTACCGGACGCGGGATCGCCGAGCAGGAACCGGACCCGGCAGCCGCCCTCCGCCTTGCGCCGCAGCGTCTGGTGCAGCGCCGGCTGCTCCAGCCAGACGAAGTAGTTGGTGTATCCGGCCAGGAGGATCTCGGACGTGGCATCGGAGATGAGCTGAGCCCAGACCGAAGTCGGGCAGGCCGAGCGGTAGGGGTAGACGGCGAACACCTCCCGGTCATGCCCGGTCTTGACGTTCCCCCGCACGGAGTCCGGCCAGATCATCCGTTCATCAACTCCTAGCGCGGTACAGACATCGGTGCGATTCCGCTGGTGCGGCACGAGAGCCGCGTCGGACAACCAGCGTTCCACGGTCTTGGGCGTCACGCCGACCCGGGTGGCGAGCTGCCGAACGCTGAGCTCGGCGCCTGACATAGCGTCCCGCAGCGCTTTGTTCAAGGTGCATCCCTTGGACGTTCGGGCTTTCTCGGACGGTACCGCCGGAACAGCCGCGCTGTCTCGGATATGGGGATGAGGTCGTCCACAAGGAAGCGCGTCAAGCGCGCCGCGTTGCTTCGGGCGGTCCGGGAGGTGAACGAAGCGGGGCGGCAGATCGGGCATGCGCCATGACCCGACGGTGCGTCAGACCCGGTTGATCGCACGACCATCGCTCCTCCTAAGGTGGATCACCGGAGGGCCACCGTCCTCTCACCACTCGGCGGAAGTGACACCCATGACTGACGCTCGGCCCAGCGAACCCGCGGACCTCATAGCCTTCGCCCGCGCGCACTCGCCCTTCTACCGCGACCTCTACGCGCACCTGCCCGCGGGCGTCGCCGATCTCCGCTCCCTCCCGCTCATCGACCACACCGCGTTCTGGGAGGCCCACACGGTCGCGGACAGCAAGCTGCTGACCGGGCCGCACACCGACGGGATCGTGTTCAAGACCGGTGGCACCACCGGGATGCCGCGGATCTCGTTCTACACGCGGCCCGAGTGGCGGGCGATGGCCCGCCGGTTCAGTGCCGGGCTGACGGCCGCCGGGGTGGAGCCCGGGGACCGGGTGGCGAATCTGTTCTACGCCGGGGAGCTGTACTCCAGCTTCGTCTTCACCCTCAACCTGTTCCAGGAGGCGCCGGTCGCAACCGTGCAGCTGCCGATCGGCGGGGCGGCCACGCCCGAGCAGGTGGTGGCGACGATGCGGGACTTCTCCGCCACCGTGATCGCCGCGCTGCCGACCTCGCTCTCCCGGCTGGCGCGCGAGGTGGTGGACACGGTGGGCAGCATGCCGCTGATCCGGCTCGCGCTGTTCAGCGGCGAGGCGTTCCATGATGACCAACTCCCGCTGATCAAGCAGGCGTTCCCCCATATCACGGTCCGTTCCATCGGCTATGCGAGCGTGGACGCCGGGGTGCTGGCGGCACCCGTCGCCGGGGAGTTCGACAACCGGGTGCACCAAGTGCTCACCCCCGAGAAGGTGGTGGAGCTGCTGGATCCGGTGACCGGTGAGCCGATCGAGGAGCCGGGGCGGGCGGGCCGGGTGGTGGCCACCGACCTGGTGCGGCGGCTGACGCCGATGATCCGCTACCCGGTGGGCGACCTGGCCGAGTGGGTGGACTTTCCCAGCCGCACCTTCCGCCTGCTGGGGCGGGCCGAGGAGGGAGCCCGGGTCGGGCCGGTGAGCATCTTCCTGGAGGACCTGCGGGCGCTGGTGACCGACACCGATGCCGAGGGCCGGATCGGCGGCCTCCAGGTGGTGGTGCGCCACTTCGACGGGCGCGACCAGATGACCCTGCGCCTGGCCGACAGCACCCCCCAGGCCACCGGACGGGACACGCTGGAGGCCGCCATCATCGAGCAACTGGACGTGCGCAGGCCGCTCTTCACCGACCAGGTGGCGCGCGGGGCGATCCACCCGCTGGCCGTGGAGTGGGTCGGCCCGACCGGCCTGACCGTCAACCCGCGCAGCGGCAAGGCGATCCGGCTGCTGGACGAGCGGCTGGACGAGCGGCTGAACAAGCGGCTGGGCTGAGCGCGGGCAAGGGCGTCGGGGGTGACGGCAACCGCCGTCACCCCCGACGCGCGAGGAGGTCAGCCGACCCGCAGGTCGACCACCTCACGGAGCTTTCCGCTCGACTCGGTGCGGGCCAAGGCGGCCGCCGGCGCCGCCTTGACGTGCAGCTCGACCACGCGGTCGTGGACGACGTCGACCGCGAGTTGCGGGTACTCCGCCAGGAAGGCCTCGGCCAGCCGCGCGGCGTCGCGGCCACCGGCGTCGAAGTCGCCCAGCAGGACGGTCAGCGCGGTGCCGGCCGACCCGGCGCCCTCCTCCACCACCACCTGGACCGCGCCCACGTGGTCCAGGGTCTCCTCCGCGATCGCCACGAAGCGGCGGTAGTTGAGGAAGTGCCCGCCGGCCCGGAAGATGTCGCCGAAGCGGCCGAGCAGTTCGAAGCGCGGGGTGCGCCGCCCGCAGGGGCAGTCGCCCTCGATCCAGCGGCCGAGGTCGCCGACCTCGTAGCGGTCCAGCCGCTGGC
This sequence comes from Kitasatospora sp. NBC_01250, assembly GCF_036226465.1. Taxonomy (NCBI): domain Bacteria; kingdom Bacillati; phylum Actinomycetota; class Actinomycetes; order Kitasatosporales; family Streptomycetaceae; genus Kitasatospora; species Kitasatospora sp. NBC_01250. The sequence continues at coordinate 2,544,203 of NZ_CP108476.1, forward strand.
CGCGCCGGGTGTGCGCGGTGAAGACCAGGCGCCCGGCCTCACCGGGGGCCGCCGGGCGGTCCTCGGTGCGGTCCAGGATCTCCAGCGTCTGCACGCCGCTGAACAGGTGGTGCACCCGGTCGCCGGCCTGCGCGCACTGGTAGCCGAGCGGTCCGGCGTCCACGCTGCCGTAGGCCGCCGAGCGGATCAGCTCGACACCGAACTCCTCGCGCAGCCAGTCCTGTTGGCCCTTCGAGAAGTGCTCGCCGCCGAAGAAGACCTTCCGCACACCCCGATAGGCGCGCAGCGCGTCCGCCCCTTCGGTGAAGACCCGCAGCAGGTAGTTCGGCATGCCGAACAGGGTGTCCACCCGGTGCTCGACGATCGCATCGGCCACCATCGCATGGTCCGGCTGGGCGACCATCGGGAACTGCACGGCCTGCAGGGTCTCCAGCACCGAGTAGAAGCTGAGGAACCCGCCCGCCAGCTGCCCGTTGAAGAAGAGGTTCATCGAGCGGTCGGTGCGCGGGTCGAAGCCCGCCGCCAGCAGGCCCTCGGCGCCCGAGCGCATGTGCTCGTGGTAGTCGTCCCAGGCGAAGGCGGAGAGCTTGGGAGCCCCCGAGCTGCCGCCGCTGCGGAAGAAGACCTCGGCCCGCCGGCCGTCGCCCTGCAGCCGCTCGAACTCGCTCTTCACCGTCACCGGCACCTGCGGCAACGGCAGTTCACGCACGCCCACCAGGTCGTCCAGGCAGGCGTCCGAGCCGAAGCGCCCGTCCAGCTGGACGTCCACCCGGCGGCTGTAGCGCTGCAGCGCGTAGACGCCGTCGTGCGGCTCGCCGTTGTAGCTGTCGAGCATGCCGCCGGGGACGGTGACCCGCTGGGCGCCGGCGGTCAGCACCAGGCCGGCCAGCACGGCGGTGTCGGCCCGGCCGGCACCGAGTCCCACCGTCTGCAGGTAGCGGCGCATCGGGCGCAGCACCTCCACGATCCGGGTGCGCGGCAGCGGCTTGACCCAGACGGTGCGGTGCAGCGGGGAGGCGCGCAGCGCGCTGCGCAGGTCGGCCAGCACGTGCCAGTTGCCGTCGGGGTCGGCGTGCACCCGGGTCAGGCCCAGGTGCTCCTCCAGGCCGGTCACCAGCACGGTGTTGCTGATCTCGGCGCTCTCCAGCGGATCGCGCTCGCGCACGGTCAACTCGCCCACCGCCTCGGCCAGGACGGCGGCGAAGCGCTCGGCGAAGGCGAGCACCTGCGCCTCGTCCTCGGTGTCCAGGTAGACCAACTGCGGGCTGGAGCAAGCCTGCTGGTCGAGCCGGCAGATGTCGGCGGCGATGCCGCGCAGCGTGGCCGGGTCCGCCCAGCGCTCCTCGGTGAGGTAGGCGAAGGAGAGCTTCGGGCCCCAGTCGACCAGTCGGCAGCCGGCCGGCACCAGCTTGCCCACCCCGGCCAGCGCCTCCTCGCCGCCCCAGGCGGCCACCGCGTCGGCGCAGGCGCAGAGCCGGGCCAGCCAGTCGGTGCGGCTGGAGGGGAAGGCCAGCACGATCACCCGGCGGGCGATCGCGCCGCTCGGGTCGAGCGCCGCGAGCTGTGCCAGCAGCTGCTGGGTGAAGCGTGAATCGCCGCTGGTCTTGGCCGCGTTGATGTTCCCGGCGAGCAGGCCCTCGATCACGCTGAGCGCGCCGGCGGCGGGCGCGTTGCCCGGCGTGACGTGCACCAGCAGGCCGACCGGCAGCCAGCCCTCGAAGATCTCCCGGCGGAAGTCGAAGCGGGCCAGCCGGCCCGGGTCGGTGCCGCCGAGCTCGCGCATCAGCTTGGTCTCCAGCGCCTCCCGGTCGAGTGCGCCGGCGACGTCGCCCAGGGTGCGGACCACCTCGGCCGCGTCGACCCCGGCGCCGGCCAACTCCTCGGCCAGCAACTTGGTCTGTGCGCTCGCGGGGTCGCGCAGCGCGGTGGCGAGCAGGTCGCAGGCGGCCAGCACGGTCAGCGGGCTGAGCCGGGGCTCGGCGAGCACCGAGCGGACGTGGGCCTCCAGCTCCTCCAGCCGTCGCCCGGCCTCGGCGTCGTCGAGGAACTCGCCCTGCCAGTAGTGCGGTCGGTCCTCGCAAGAGGTGTGCGGTGCGGTGGTCACGAGTTCCCCTTGAGCAGTTCGGCGGCGGCGATGGCGCAGCTGCGGTTCCGGCTGAGCGCGGCCCGCCCGTGCACGGTGAACCAGGGTGTGGGCAGGCCGCAGCCGCACTCCTCGGGGGCGTGCTGCGAGACCATGTCGGCCATCAGGACCGACTGTGCGGGCACCGAGGTGATGTAGGGCGAGATGAACTGGGCGTAGCCGCGCTGCCCGTGGCCCAGCGGCTGCAGGGTGCGCACGTCGCGCACCAGCATCCGCGACCAGGTGGGCACGTGCAGGTGGTGGTTGGCGCACTCCATGTAGAGCACCGAGTGCTCGACCGCGCCGAAGCCGTCCCTGATCCGCTCGTCCGGGATGCCCAACTGCTCGTGGATGCGCCGGTACAGCTCCGGCTTGGTGACCTGCTTGTCGGCGTTGCCCTTCCAGCCGCCGCCGAAGACCACCAGCGAGCGCGGGTCCAAGGTGACCGGCGGCAGGCCGAGTTCGCGCATCCGGTCCAGGGTGAAGGAGAGGAAGGCAGGGAACCCGAGGATGCGCACCGGGGCGCCCTCCTCGGCGAACCGCAGCAGCGCCCGCACGCAGCCGAACGGGTCGAACTCGTGGCCGCTGCCAGTGTGCTTGAGCGCGTACTCGGCCGAGCGGACCGGCGCGAAGTGGGCCAGGTACTCGTCGGTGAACGAGGTTCCCAGGTTCAGCCCGGGGCGCGGCTGGTAGTTGGAGAGCAGGTAGTTGACCGGCTCGTCCGAGCCCAGCCAGCCGTAGGAGTCGAAGATCCGGGCGACGATCCGCTGCCCGTTGCGCAGCGTCCAGTCGTCGAAGAACATCTGCGACTTCTGCCCGGTGGTGCCCGAGGAGGTCAGGTGGATCCTGACGTCGTCCTCGGGTATCGACACCACCTCGTGCGCCTTGAAGAAGTTGGCGTGCACGAAGGGCAGTCGGGCCAGGTCGGCGGCCGACTTCAGCGGCTGGTCGGCAGCCGCGCTGGACGCCCACAGTCTGCCGAAGAACGGCGAGCGGGCGGCGTGCCAGGCGTTCGACTCGTTCATCGCCTGGGCGAACAGCTCGTCGAGCTCGGGGCCGGCCAGGTAGGGCTCGGCGACGTCGAAGAGCTGCTGGACGTGCCCGAGCGCGGACGGGTCCGGGACCTGGACCGGTTCGAGGTAGCGGCTCGCCAGGTCCACCGGGATGGTCGTACTCACTGGAACACCTCGTGCGTGTTGAGGTACTGCTGCTTCCACAGCTCGGTGTACTGCTCGGTGAACGGCTGGAAGGCCGCGTCGATGGACAGGCCGCGGAAGTCGAGCGGCTGCAGGCTGCGGGTCATCACCACGTAGTCGCGGAACCCCTCGCCCTGGCGGCGCATCGCCGGATAGGCGGCGGCCGGCAGGAAGCCGTACGCGAGCAGCAGCCGCAGGTCCTGGTAACGGTCCAGCGGCAGCAGCGCCTCGATGTGCGAGGCGCCGCCCTCGGCCAGCCGGGCGATCAGGGTCTCGAAGACCGGGGCGAGCGTGGCCAGGTCGCCGCCGGCGGTGCCGATCAGCGCGCAGTAGCCGTCCGAGCGGTTCAGCTGGGCGTAGACCTCGTGGGCGCCGTCCGCGGAGGAGAGCATGACGTTCGGGGTGTGGAAGGGGTAGAAGCGCTGTTCCGGGTCGGGCATCACCTCGGTGGTGCGCCGGGCCACGAACTGCGGCGCGTCGACGAACTCCATCTCGACGCCGACGGAACGGCGTTGGCGCCGCGGCAGCGGCTCGTCGTCGATCGCGGGCAGCGGCTGCTCGGACAGGCCGACCGCCTGGTGCAGCGCCCGGACCAGGTCGGCCAGCCCTGCCGGCACCCGTTCCACCGGCAGGCGCCGCTCCAGCACGCCCGGACGGTGCTTGGCGAGCAGCACCATGGTCTCGTGCTCGTCCGCCTTGCGCAGGTTGGGGAAGATGCCCAGCGCGCGGAACCCGGCGCCCAGGCAGACGCGTTGCGGCGCGGTGGAGTTGGTGCGCGCGGTGGCGTAGACCGAGTCGGCGGGCTGCCGGGTGCCGTCGCCGGTCAGCAGGGCGTCGGCGAGCTGGCGCACCGCCTGGTGCGCCAGTCCGGTGCCGCGGGCGTCGGGGTGGATCACCAGGCCCTGGAGCTTGCCGAGCCGCTCACCGGGGTCGAGGGTGCCGATGATGGTCCCGACGATCCGGCCGGTGTCCGGCTCCCGGGCGGCCAGCCAGGTGGTGTTCGGGGCCGCGATCTCCCGTGCCATCACGGCGGGATCGGTGCCGATCGGCAGCGCGTACCCGCTGCCGTAGACGTGTCGATAGAGCGCCAACAGTCCGTTGATATCGCTCTGCCGAACGGCAGAGAACTGCTGCGTCAAAATACCTCCCCAGTCTTGCCCGCGCACCGGCGGATCGCGTCGGCGCGTCAGGATGGGCAGTCCTCGCGTTCGAATGCGCAGCCCTGGTGGGGTGGGTCGCATGCGGAAGTCCGCATAGGGCGGCTTACCGTGCCGCAATTCCGCCGGAGTGGGGTGCCCGGCGGCCTGCCGGCCGAAAGGAGGAGACGGCCGCGGTGTCACGCGACCGACCTCCTCACTCTAGCTCGCAGCAACCGAAGTTGACCATGCGTCAGTTGGCTGACCTGGCCGGATGGACATCGAGTGCGACTGAGATCACAGGATGTCCACGGCCCACCGGGCCGGCCGGTGACATTCCGGCCGGAGTTGCGCCACTTTTCGGACAACGAGCTGCTGATCCACCGTAGTTGAGCGGTGGTCGCACTTTTTGCCACTGTGGCAAGGGACGGCACACGACGCTCCCGTGAATTCCGCGGAAAGCGGGCGGGGCCAACGGGAAAGCGGTGGACCCCCGGGAAATATGTGCCCGGGGGTCCGTCGGTGGATTGGCTGCCAATTGGCATGTCCAGAGGGGGAATACGCGTCCCGCGATGGTCAGGCTCCGGTGCGCCGGCCGAAGTGGACGGTCTTCGCGAGCAGCAGGTAGGCGTCGGCCCGCTGGTCGATGCCGGCCGGGTCGGCGGGGTCGAGCAGGCGGTCCAGGGTCGCCAGGTCCTCGGCGTCCAGCTGGTCGCCGAGGGTCTGCCGGCTGCGCTCCAGGTTGCCGCGCAGCCACTGCCGCGGCCCCTCGGCGAGCGGGGCGGGGTGTTCGACCAGGAAGGTACGGCTGCGCACCTCGGTGAGGCCCGCGGCACGCAGCATCCCGGGCCAGTCCTCCACCACGGCGACCGAGCCCGGCAGTTCGGCACGCATCCGGGCGAACCGCTCGACCATCGCCGCATCCAGCCGGGCGAACAGGTCGGGGCGCCCGAAGCCGAGGTCACGGGGCAGGCCGCGGGTCGGCAGGCCGCCCTCGACGACGGCCAGCACTCCACCGGGCGCCAGCAGCCCGGCCAGTGCCTCCAGGGCGCCCTGCTGATCGCCGACGTGGTGCACCACCTGGCCGGACCAGATGAGGTCCGCCGCGCCCGGCTCGGCCAGGTCGGCCAGCCCTGCGGGGAACTCGGCCCGGCGGGTGCGCAGCTTCACCCCGAGCCGCGCGGCCCGCTGCTCGGCGCGGGCCAGCAGCTGCTCGCTGCCGTCCACGGCGGTGACCTCGGCCGCCGGGAAGGCCGCCGCCAGTCGGCAGGCGGCGACGCCGGGGCCGCTGCCGATGTCCAGGATCCGGCCCGGTCCCCGGTCGCCACGCACCGTCAGCCGCTGCAACTCGGCGATGGCCTGCTGCACGTACGGGCCGTGTGCCTCGCCCTCCAGCACCAGCAGGTCGGCCATCGCGTCCCAGTCGAAGTCGTCGTCGTGCGGGTGACCGTGGCTGTGGCCGTGGCCACCGCCCTGGCTGTGGCCCTGGTCGTGGCCGTGCTTGTGGTCGCGGTTCATCGTGCTACCTCCGTCGGCATGCGGATCTGCCTCGACAGTGCACCCGGCCCGGACCTGGCCGCAAACGTTGTTGCTGATTCGGCAATCGTGTCCAATGGAGGGCATGGAAGACGTCCTCGCCGCCGTCGGGCCACGGCTCAAGCGCATCCGCCTCCAGCGGGACTGCACACTGGCCGCGCTCTCGCAGACCACCGGGATCTCGGTCAGCACCCTGTCCCGGCTGGAGACCGGGCAGCGCAAACCCACCCTGGAGCTGCTGCTGCCGATCGCCCAGGCCCACCAGGTCCCGCTGGACGAGCTGGTCGGCGCTCCGCCGGTGGGCGACCCCCGGGTGCGGCTCAAGCCGGTCAAGCACGGGGACACCACCGTGCTGCCGCTGAGCCAGCACCCGGGCGGGCTGCAGGCCTTCAAGATGATCATCAACACCGACCGCAACGCCCCCGAGCTGCGGACCCACGAGGGCTACGAGTGGCTCTACGTGCTCGGCGGCACGCTGCGCCTGGTGCTGGCGGAGCACGATCTGCTGCTCAGGACCGGCGAGGCGGCCGAGTTCGACACCCGGGTCCCGCACTGGTTCGGCAGCACGGGCGACGGGCCGGTGGAGGTGCTCAGCCTGTTCGGCCCGCAGGGCGAGCGGATGCACGTCCGCGCCCGGCCGCGCGGCAAGTGAGCGGCCACCGGGGCGCGCGGGGCAGGGCCGCTACGCCGCCACGCCCACCCGTCGCCGCACCGCGCGCTGGATCTCGGACGGCCCGCAGACCCACACCAGCGTCCGGCTGATCCCCCGCGCGATCGGCCGGTCCACCCCCAGCCGCACCACCGCCGGCCGGCGCACCCCCAGCTCCGCCCTGGCCCACCCGGGCAGCAGGCCGACCGCCCCGTTCATCACCAGCCTGGTGGCGGCCCGCTCGCGCGGGCTGCGCCCGAACCCGCGCAGGAACCGCAGGCAGTCCAGCGCCGCGGGAGTGGCCCGCAGCTGCGGACGGACGGCGGCGAAGTACCGCGCCACCTCTGCCCGCGAACCCGGCACCCCGACCGCGCCCAGCCGCTCGGCCACCAGCGCGGCGTCCGCGTAGTAGGCGTCGCACTGGGCGGGCGTCAGGGGGGTGGCGGCGAGCGCCTGGTAGCCGGCCAGGAAGCAGCGCACCTCGGCGGTGTGCACCCAGGTGAGCAGCTCGGGATCGTCCGCGCGGTAGGGCCGGCCGTCCGGCGCGGTGCCGCGGATCCGGGGGTGGATCCGGCGCACCGCCGCGATCGCCTGCTCGGCGGCGGCCGTCGAGCCGAAGGTCGTGGTGGTGACGAACCGCGCCGTCCGGTTGAGCCGGCCGGCCGGGTCCGCCCGGAAATCGGAGTGCGCGTCCACGGCGGCCATCGCCAGCGGGTGCAGCGACTGGAGCAGCAGCGCGGCGAACCCGCCGGTGAGCATCCCCGCCGGGTGCCCGTGCACCCGCCAGGTCATGCTCGCGGGGCCGAACAGACCCGGGTCCCCGGGCGGTCCCTCGTACCGCTCCAGGTGCAGGTCCTGGCCGTGCACCGTCGCGTTCACCTCGGCCAGCAGCCGCGCCCGCAGCGCCTCGAACGGCGCCGCGAGCGCGGCCGGTTGGAACGGCGGCACGGTCGTCATGCCACCCATCATGCTCCCCCGCCCCACCCTCCGGACAGGCCGGGGCCGGGGCCGGGGCGGGCCGGGGGCTTGGGCGCGCTCCCTAGGGAGTGTTCTGAGTTCGGATCATGATGCGGGTCTCAGGCTGCGGAGCCAGATGACGGCACCGCACAGGTGCAGGCCGGCTTCGTAGCTGGCCGGGGTCTTGTCGTAGCGGGTCGCTAGGCCCCGCCAGTTCTTGATCTTGTTGATGGCGCGCTCGACGGTGTTGCGGTCGCGGTAGAGGTCCGCGTCGTGGCTGACGGGCCGTCCGCCGCTACTGCCCTTCTTCTTGCGGTTGGCGGCCTGGTCGTCCTTCTCCGGGATCACCGCCTTGATGCGGCGTCTGCGCAGGTAGGTGCGGGTACCGCGGGCGGAGTACGCCTTGTCGGCGGAGACCGCGTCGGGGCGGGTGCGGGGCCGGCCGACCGGGCCGCGGACCTTGATCTTGTCCATGACGGCGGCGAACTGCGGATTGTCCGCGCTCTGGCCCGGCGTGACCACGAAGGACAGCGGACGGCAGCGCCGCTCGGCCGCCAGATGGGTCTTCGTGGTCAGCCCGCCCCGCGAACGCCCCAGCGCGGCTGCCTTGAGCCGCGCCCGGCGGCGCCGACGCATGCGGCGCTTTCCTTCCCGCGCGGCCTCGTCCGCAGCACTGCCCTGGTCGGCTACCGGCCCGGTTTGTCCCTTCGCAGGATCCCCTTTTCCTCAGCGACTGCCTTCTCCAACTCCTCCAGCAACTCGGCGTCCACGACCATCCCGGCCGCGTGGTGGTGCGCTCGGGCGACGGTGGAGTCCACGCTGACCAGCGACAAGTCGACCTGGCCGCGCGCGGCGGCCTCAGCGATCATCCCGTCCATCAGGGCCTGGAAGACGCCCTTGAGCGCCCAGGAGTGGAACTGGCCGTAGATCGTGGACCAGTTGCCGTACCGCTCGGGGACGTCCCGCCAGGGACTGCCCACCCGGAACCGCCACATGATCGCATCGAACTGCCGCCGCAGGTCCGGGATCGGCCCTGTCGCCGCCATCGGCAGAAACGGCTCGACCAGCTCCCACTCACCGTCCGTCAGATCTCCGCGTGTCATGGCCTTCTTCTACCAGCAGCAGCACCGCCGAAGCACCCGAATCCACGAACTCATGATCCGAATTCAGAACAGTCCCTAGTCGAGCACGGTCAGCACCGCCCCCGCGGCCACCGTCCGCCCGCCCTCGCGGACCGCGAAGCCGAGGCCGGGCTCGACCGGGACCGGCTGGCCGAGGGTCACCGTCAGCTCGACGGTCTCCCCCGGCTGCACCGGGCCGTGGCCCTCGGGCAGCTCGACGTCGCCGACCACGTCACCGGTGCGCAGGTAGAACTGCGGCCGGTAGCCGCTGCTGATCGGGGTGCGGCGACCGCCCTCGGCGGTGGAGAGCAGGTGCACGCGGGCGGTGAACCGGGTGTGCACCGAGGCGCCGCCCACCGCCACCACCACTTGGCCGCGGCGGACCTGCCCACGCTGCACCCCGCGCAGCAGCAGCGCGACGTTGTCGCCCGCCTCGGCGGACTCCATCGTGCGCCCGAAGGTCTCCACGCCGGTGACGGTGGAGACCAGCTCCGAGCCGTAGCCGAGCACCTCCACCCGGTCGCCCAGCCGGACCCGGCCGCGCTCGACGGCGCCGGTGACCACGGTGCCGCGCCCGGTGATGGTGAGCACGTTCTCCACCGGCAGCAGGAACGGCGCCTCGGTGTAGCGCACCGGGGTGGGGACGTAGGTGTCCACCGCGTCCAGCAGCTCCAGCAGCGCCACCGACCAGAACGGGTCGCCCTCCAGCGCGCGCAGTCCGGAGACCCGCACCACCGGCAGCCCGGCGCCGTCGTAGCCGTGGGCGCTCAGCAGCTCGCGGACCTCCAGCTCGACCAGTTCGAGCAGCTCGGGGTCGCCGGCGTCGGCCTTGTTCAGCGCGACGACGACGTGCTCCACGCCGACCTGACGGGCCAGCAGCACGTGCTCGGCGGTCTGCGGCATCACGCCGTCCTGCGCCGAGACGACCAGGATCGCGCCGTCCAGCTGGGCGGCGCCGGTGATCATGTTCTTCACGAAGTCGGCGTGTCCGGGCATGTCCACGTGGGCGTAGTGCCGGGTCGCCGTCTCGTACTCCACGTGCGAGATGTTGATGGTGATGCCGCGGGCGGCCTCCTCCGGGGCGCGGTCGATCCGGTCGAACGGCACGAAGGTGCTACCGCCGCGCTCGGCGAGGACCTTGGTGATGGCGGCGGTGAGGGTGGTCTTGCCGTGGTCGACGTGACCCATGGTGCCGATGTTGAGGTGCGGCTTGGTGCGCACGAAGGCCTGCTTGGCCATGGCGGGGATCTTCTCCTGGAGTCGTCCTGACACATGGGACGGGACCTCTGCGACGGGCCGACCTTCCCCGTCCGAGGTCCCGGGACGTCCCGGGGAAGGTCAGCTTCGCGCGCCGCCGAATGCGGTCGCGCCGTCGACTGCTGCTGCGCCGGCGAGAGCGGCGTCAGCGGCGGTTGCGACTGCCAGGGCCAGGGCAGCGGCCATCGCGCCCGCGGCTGCGGGGAACTCGGCGATGGCGTGCTGGAACATGCGAACCATCCTGCTCCTGCGACGGATCGGCACGCCACTGAATTTCCGCGCGCCCGGCGGGATCCGTCAGCGCAGCCCCAGCTCCCGCCGGGCGCGGGCGACCAGGGCGCGCCCCGCCGGGCTGTCGGGCCCGCCCGAGCGCCAGGCGAAGACCAGGCGCCCGCGCAGCGCCGGGCGGTCGATGGCGATCACCCGCAGCTGCTCCGCGCGTGCCTCGGCGAAGGCACCGGGCAGGATCGCCGCGCCCAGGCCGCGGGCGGCGAGCTGGGCGAGCACCTCGGGGTAGCTGGCCTCGAAGGCGATCTTCGGGGCGAAGCCGGCGGCGGCACAGGCCTCGTCCAGCCGGGTGCGCAGCCCGGTGCCGCGCGGCAGGCTGATCAGCGGGCGGCCGCGCAGGGTGTCCAGCGAGATGACGGGGTGCACGGCGAGTTCGTGGTCGTGGCTCACGGCGGCCACCAGGGGCTGGTCGTCCACCACCAGGCACTCCAGGTCCGGCGGCGTCTCGCTGCCCAGGCTGACGATCGCCGCGTCCAGCCGCCCGGTCCGCAGGCCCGCGAGCAGCTGGTCGGTGTTGGCCTCCATCAGGGTGATCTCGACCTCCGGGTGCGCCTGGTGGAAGCTCGCCAGCAGGCCGGGCAGGTCGACGTTGTGCGAGGTCACGGTGCCGACCGAGAGGTGGCCGCGGACCAGCCCGGCCAGCTCGTCGACGGCCGAGCGGGCACCGGCCACGGCCGCGAGCGCCGCCCGGGCGTAGGGCAGCACGGCCTCGCCCACCGCGGTCGGCCGCACCTCGCGCCCGGAGCGGTCCAGCAGCTCCTCGCCCAACTCGCGCTCCAGCTTGCGGATCTGCGCGCTGACCCCGGGCTGCGCCACGTGCAGCCGCTCGGCGGCCCTGGTGAAGTTCCGCTCTTCGGCCACCGTGACGAGGTACTCCAGCTGGCGCAGTTCCATAACCATTGATTCTAGCAAGGAGAAAATCCAGATCTTGGACTTCTGGTGGACGACGCAGCAGGCTGGACACCGGCAAACGAGACCAACCCGAACAAGGAGCCTGGTCATGACCGAGACCCGCGAACGCGCCCACACTCCCGAGGACTTGGCCCGCCTCTTCGTCGCCCGGGCGAACGCCGGCGACGCCGCCGGGCTCGCCGAGCTCTACGCGCCGGACGCCGTGCTCGCCTACCCGCCGGGCTCGGTGACGGTCGGCCGGGAGGCGATCCGCGCCGTCTGCGAGCGGATGCTCGAACACGCGCCGCGGCCCTTCGCGGTGGAGGAGCCGCTGCCCACCGTCCGGTACGGCGACCTGGCCCTCACCAGCACCCGCGCCGCCGACGGCACCGGCGGCCGGGTCCAGGTCAACCGGCAGCAGCAGGACGGCAGTTGGCTGCGGATCATGGACCGCCCGGAGACCCGGCCCGCCGACCCGACGACGTCGAAGGCGGTGGACTGACCGATGACGGTACTGATCGCTGGAGCCGGGATCGGCGGCCTGACCGCCGCGTTGAGCCTGCACGCCGCGGGCATCGAGGCGGCCGTGGTGGAGAGTTCGCGGGAGATCCGGCCGCTCGGGCCTGCCCGGGGCGTCGGCATCAACCTGCAGCCGCACGCCGTGCGCGAGCTCACCGAGCTCGGGCTCGGCGAGGAGTTGGCCGCCATCGGCGTGGACTCGGTCGAGCTGGTGTACTGCGACCCGTCAGGGCGCCGGCTCTTCACCGAGCCGCGCGGCACGGCGCAGGGCTACCGCTGGCCCCAGTACGCCGTGCACCGAGGCGAGTTGCAGCTGATGCTGCTGGCGGCCGTGCGCGAGCGACTGGGCGCGGACGCGGTGCGCACCGGGGTCCGGCTGGCCGGCTTCGCCCAGGACGACACCCAAGGCGCTGTCCGGACAGAGCTGTTGGACCGGGCGAGCGGTCGCACCGAGCAGACCGGGGCCGCGGCGCTGATCGGGGCGGACGGGCTGCACTCCGTGGTGCGAGCCCAACTCCACCCACAGGACGGAGCGTTGCTCTGGTCGGGGATCCGGATGTGGCGCGGGGTGACCTCGGCCGAGCCGTTCCTCACCGGCCGCTCGGCGGTGATCGTGCGCGACGGTGACGTGGAGATGATCGCCTACCCGATCGGCCAGGGCCGGATCAACTGGGTCTGCCAGGTGCGCACGGGCGAGCCCGGGCCGCTGGCGGGCGATGCGGCCCGGAGCCGGCCGGGAGCGCTGGCGGAGGTGCTGCCGTACTACCGCGACTGGGCGCTCGGCTGGCTCGACGTCCCCGGGCTGCTGGCCGGCGCCGAGAAGATCCTGGAGTACCCGATGGTCGACCGCGAGCCGCTGCCGTCCTGGGGCCGCGGCCGGGTGACGCTGCTCGGCGACGCCGCACACCCGATGTACCCGGTCGGGGCCAACGGTGCCTCGCAGGCCGTCGTCGACGCCCGGGTGCTCGCCCACGAGCTGGCGGGCGCCGCCGACCTGCCCACCGGCCTGGCGCGCTACGAGAGCGCGCGGCGCGAGGCCACCGCGGCCATCGTCCGGGCCAACCGCGCCATGCACCGGGACGGCGGACGCACCCCGCAGGAGCTGGCCCGGATCACCGCCGCCTACCGCAGCGCCACCGGCGGCGACGTCGCGGCGCTCAACAGTCGCGCCTCGCTCGACCCGCCCGCTCCCGCACCCGCAGATATGCCCACAAACCCCACAACCCCCTGGTCCTGACCCCGGCGACCTTGCATGATGGTCCCCGCACGGAGCGGACGGGGGGCGTCGCCGGCTCCTCTGCGCTCTCCCGTCACGGCGCCCCGCCCCTCGCCCCGCCGAACGCCGGAGAGCCCGTTGACCCCCTCGCCCGACCAACCGACCCCCGACCGATCGAGCCCCGACCACCCGACCCACGACGCCGCCCCGGCACTGGAGTTCGCCGGCCTGGTCAAGCGCTTCGGCGAGCACCTTGCGGTGGACCACATCGACCTGGTGGTGCCGAGGGGTTCGTTCTTCGGCCTGGTCGGCCCCAACGGCGCCGGCAAGACCACCAGCCTGTCGATGGCGGTGGGCCTGCTGCGTCCCGACGGCGGCTCGGCGCGGATCTTCGGCCGGGACGTCTGGCGCGACCCGGTGGCCGCCAAGTCGCTGATCGGCGTGCTGCCCGATGGCATGGCGCTGCCCGACCGGCTGACCGGCCGCGAGGTGCTCACCTACCTCGGCCTGCTGCGCGGCCTGCCCCGCCCGGTGGTCGAGGAGCGCGCCGACGAACTGCTGCGGGTGCTCGAACTCGACTCCGCCGAGAGCACGGTGGTGGTGGACTACTCCACCGGCATGCGCAAGAAGATCACGCTGGCCACCGCCCTGCTGCACGGCCCGAAGCTGCTGGTGCTGGACGAGCCGTTCGAGGCCGTCGACCCGGTCTCCGCGGCCACCATCCGCACCATCCTGCAGCGCTTCGTGGCCTCCGGCGGCTCGGTGGTCTTCTCCAGCCATGTGATGGCGGTGGTCGAGCGGCTCTGCGACCACGTCGCGGTGATCGCGGGCGGCCGGGTGGAGGCCTGCGGCACGCTGGACGAGGTGCGCGGCGGGCAGTCCCTGGAGGACGCCTTCGTACACCTGGTCGGCGCCCGCACCGGCGGAGCGGAGGGGCTGGCATGGTTGGCGTCCTGATCGAGATGCGCACGGCGATCCAGCGGCGCTCCGCCCAGGGCAGGCGCGGCTACGGCACGCTCGCCCTGCTGCTGGTGGTCACCCTGCTGGCCGTCAGCTCGCTGCTGGCCGGCTTCACCCACTACCGGCACCCCGGCGCCGGCACCGACGTGCTGGCCGTGCTCTGCTTCGGCTGGCTGCTCGGCTGGATCACCGGCCCGGTGCTCACCGGCGACGACGCCACCCTGCGGCTCGACTACTTCAAGCTGCTGCCGATCCCGCCCCGCAAGCTCGCCTTCGCCATGCTGGGCGCCGCCTTCACCAACGTCTCGCTCCTCTTCAGCCTGATCGCCTTCGGCGCGCTGGTGGCCTTCGGCGCCCAGTCGGGCGCCGGTCCGGCGCTGGTGGGCCTGGTCGCGGTGCTGCTGGAGCTGGCGCTGGCCGTGGTCGCCTCCACGGTGGCGGTCGCGGTGCTCGGGCCGGCCGTCAGCTCGCGGCGCGGCCGTGACTTCGGCACCATGCTGATCGCGCTGGCGATCACCGGCCTGTCGCTGGCCTCCGGCTCGGTGCCGTTCCTGGCGGGCAAGCTGACGAGTGGTCGGTCGCCGGTGCTCTCCGCCGTGGTCCGGGCACTGCCCTCGGGCTGGGGTGCGCTGGCGGTGGACGCGGCCGGGCGCGGTGCCTGGGCCGAGAGCGCGCTGGCGCTGGCCGGGCTGGCCCTGCTGACCGGCGCCCTGGTGCTGGCCTGGCCGCCGCTGCTCGGCCGCCGCCTGGCGATGGCCCCCGGCGGACGCTCCCGCGCCACCGCCCGCGGCCGCACCCGCGCCAACCGCCGCCGCCCGCTGCTGCCCGCCACCGCGCTGGGCGCGGTGATCCGCAAGGAGCTGCGGCTGTACTCGCGTTCGATGCTGCGCAGCGTGCAGCTGATGATCGCCTTCCTGGTGGGCGTGCTGGTCTGCGTGGTCCCCGCGCTCAGCGGCGTGCGCCTGCTGCTGCCGTTCGCCGGCGTGCTCTTCACCGCGATCGCCGCCGCCTGCGCCACCAACCTCTACGGCGACGACGGCTCGGCGCTCTGGCTCACCCTGGTGACGCCGAACGTCGAACGGGCCGACGTCCGGGGCCGGCAGTGGGCCTGGCTGCTGGTCGTCGGACCAGCCGCGCTGCTGCTCACCGTCGTGCTGACGGCGGTCAGCGGCCAGCGCTGGGCCTGGCCCTGGGCGCTGGCGGCCGAGCCCGCGCTGCTGCTCGGCGGGGCCGGCGTGCTGGTGCTGGTCTCGATCCTGACGGTCTTCCCGCTCACCGCGACCGGCGGCCCGACCCCGCCGCGCCAGCTCAAGGTGAACCTGATGCTCTTCGCCACCCTGCTGGTCACCCTCGCCCCGCCGCTGGTCCCGCTGATCGCCGGCGCGGCCACCGGCAGCGGGGCGTTGTCCTGGCTGGCGGTGCCCGTCGGCCTCGGCTGGGGCGCGCTGCTCTGCTGGGGTCTGGGCCGGCTCGCCCTGCGCCGGCTCGAACGGCGCGGGCCCGAGGTCTTCGCCCTGGCCCGCACGCCGGCCGGCTGAGCCCCGCTGGTCCATCGGTGGCGGCCCGGCGTTGCACCCCGACCGGCCTGCGGGCACTCGCAAGACTGGGCGGATGTCCCCTTCGAGCAACGTCTCCCGGCGCACCCTGACCACGGCGGCCGGCGCGGCGGCGCTGGCCGCGGCCGCCGGGCTCGCCGCCCGCCCGGCCCACGCGGCGGACGGCGACCCGGCAGCCACCGGACCGGCCGGCGAACCCGCCACCGGACCCGCCGACGAACCCGCCACCGGACCCGCCGACGAACCCGCGGCATCCGAGGCCACCGAGTTCCGCGGCATGTGGCTGACCACCGTCTCCAACCGCGACTGGCCCAGCCGGCCCGGCCTGTCGCCCGGGGCCCAGCAGCAGGAGCTGCTCGCCCTGCTCGACACCGCGGTCGACCACCGCCTCAACGCCGTCGTCCTGCAGGTCCGCGCCACGGCCGACGCACTCTGGCCCTCGCCGTACGAGCCGTGGGCGGCCGTGCTGACCGGTGACCAGGGCCGCGACCCCGGCTGGGACCCGCTGGACTTCGCCGTCCGCGAGGCGCACGCCCGGGACCTGGAGCTGCACGCCTGGTTCAACCCCTACCGGATCGCCACCCGGCCCGACCCCTCGCTGCTGGCGCCCGACCACCCGGCCCGGCAGCACCCCGACTGGGTCGTGCCGTACGCCGGCTCGCTGCTCTACAACCCGGGCCTGCCCGAGGTGCGCCGCTTCGTGCAGGACGCCATGCTCGACGCCGTCGCCCGCTACGACGTCGACGGCGTCCACTTCGACGACTACTTCTACCCCTACCCCGTGGCCGGTCACGACTTCGACGACGACGACGCCTACCGGCGCTACGGCGACGGGTTCACCGACCGGGCCGCCTGGCGGCGCGACAACGTCGACCGGCTGGTGCGGGAGACCGCGGGGCGGATCGCCGAGCTGAACCGCTCGCAGACCACCGGCTCGGGCCGGCCCCGGCGCCCGGTGCGGTTCGGGATCTCCCCGTTCGGCGTCTGGCGCGACCGCTCCGTCGACCCGCTGGGCTCCGACACCCACGGCGGCCTGTCCTCGTTCGACGACCTGTGCGCCGACACCCGCGGCTGGGTGCTGAGCGGCTGGCTCGACTACATCGCCCCGCAGCTGTACTGGTCGATCGGCTTCGCCACCTGCGACTACGCCGAGCTGGCCCCCTGGTGGGCCGAGCTGGTGCGCGGCACCGACACCCTGCTCTTCCTCGGCGAGGCGCTGTACAAGGCCGGCGATCCGGACCAGTCGGCGCCGTGGCAGGACCCGGCCGAGCTCTCCCGACACCTGACCCTCACCCAGGACCTCCCCGAGGTGCGCGGCAACCTCTTCTTCACCGCCGGCGACGTGGCCGCGGACCGGATCGGGGCGATGCGACAGGTCGTCACCGACCACTACCGGACCCGGGTGCGACCGCCCCGCTGACGGGTGCGGGTGGCCGCGGTGGGCACCGCCGCTCCACTCGAGCGCCACAGCAGCCACACCCGCCCCTCCGCTACAGTCATGGGCCGACGCACCGCAGTCCTTGCGGTCCGTCAGTGCGCGCGGGGGCGCCGAACCGAGCTTCACGCTGCCCCCGCGACTGGATCATCCTTTTCATGGGGGAATTCGTTCTTATGCGTACCACGACGCTCCTGCGCGCCGCCGTTCCGACCGCGGCCGCGCTCACGCTGCTGCTGACCGGGTGCGGCCCGGACGAGACCACCGCCACCGGCAGCACCACCAGCGCCCCGGCCACCGCCACCAGCGCCCCGGCCTCACACCCCGCCGTTGCCACGCCCAAGTCCCCGACCGGCGCGCCGTCCTCGCTGACCACCGCGAGCGCCTCGAAGTCCGCCGCCGCCCCGGCCGGCGACGCCTTCCCCGGTGCCCTGGCGGCCGGCGCGCAGGCCAACGGTGTCTTCACCGACCACCAGCAGGGCGACATCTCGCTCGCCATCGGCCCGGTGAAGGTCGTCAAGGGCGACATCGCCGACCTGGCCAAGTTCGACCTCAAGCCGGACCAGACCGCGGGCAAGACGCCGTACTACGTCTCGGTCAGCTACACCCACACCGGCGGCAACGGGATCTTCGAGCCGTACTTCAACCTCCAGCTGCGCGCGATGCTCGACGCCCAGAACCAGGCGCCCAAGCTCGACCTGCTGAGCTCGTTCCCCAAGTGCTCCAGCGACGTCCCGGTCGGCGGCGCCAACTTCGTCAAGGGCCAGACCGAGCACGAGTGCGCGGTCTACCTCGCCCCGAGCGACAAGCCGATCACGTACATCCTGTGGATGAACAAGGACAACACCCCGCTGGCATGGAAGGCCGGCTGACACCGTGACGGCCTCGCCACCCACCACCGTGGGTCGCGAGGCCGTCCGCCGTCCCTCTGTGGGGTCAGGCCCCGTTGCGCGCCTCGGCCTGCTCCTGGAGCAGGCCGGCGATCCGGGCCAGGTCGTTGCCGATGTCGATGATGCCGTTGATGTCCGTACTGGGTGCGGAGGCGCCGTTCACGGCCAGGTAGAAGGTGTGCAGGCACCCGTGGCCCGCGTCGAGGTAGCCGCCGATGGTCATCGCGCCGGCCGCCAGGCGGTTGTTGAGCGCGTCGAGCCCGGCCACGGCGCCGGTCTTGGCCCACACCTTGCCCTTGCCCGGACAGGTCGCGGACCCCGCGCACACGTCGGCCAGCAGGCCGTCCACCCCGAGGATCGGCTGCGCCAGCCGGAACCGGGTCGCGTCCGGCGTGCCCTGCCAGTAGTGCAGCAACTGGTCGATCACCCGCGGGGTGACCCGGTCGACCGGGTTCCCGCCGCGCCCGTCCAGCAGTTGGGCCTGGGTCGGGTCGATGCCGGCCAGCTTCAGGAAGTCGTTCAGCACCGGGAAGCCGTCGATGCACTGGTGGCTGCCGGCCGTGACGGCCATCAGGCAGACGGCCACGTTCGCCCCCAGGTTGTGGCTGACCTTGAAGATCAGCCGCGCGTACTGCGCGTACTCCGGCGAGACGTAGACGGCCACCTGCTGCGTGCCGTCGTAGGAGTCGGGCAGCAGGCCGGTGGGGTTCGGTCCGGTCGGCGGGGCCGTCACCGTGACGCCCGAGCGAGCCGCTAGGGCCTGTCCGGCGGATCTTGCCGGACAGGCCCTAGCCGTCCAGCAGGTCGAGCTGCACGAACGGGTCGTGGTGCAGTTGCTCGAAGGGCACGCCCGTGCGGTGCAGCACCCGGGCGGCGGCCCTGATCATCGGCGCCGGGCCGCTGAGGTAGGCGTCCGGCTGCTGCCACGGGCCGGACTCCGCCAGCGCCTCCACCAGCGAGCGCCTGGTCAGCCGGGCGTCCTCGTCCGAGATCGCCGCCCGCACGGTGAGCCAGCGGTGGCGCTGGGAGAGCCGCAGCAGGTCCTCCAGCCCGTACAGCTCCTGCGCCGTGCGAGCGCCCACGAACAGGTCCACCCGCCGCTGCGCGCCGTCCAGCAGGGCCTGCTCGACCAGCGCGCGGATCACCGCGAGCCCGGTGCCGCCCGCCACGCACACCACGTCCCGGTGCGAGGCCGGGTCGATGGCCAGCTCGCCCAGCGGCATGCCCAGCCGCAGCACGTCGCCGACCACGGCCTGTCCCACCAGCGCGCTGCTGATCCGGCCGCCGGGCACCGCGCGGACGTAGAAGGTGATGGTCCCGTCCGGCCGCGGGGCGTTGGCGGGCGAGAAGTAGCGCCAGACCTTCGGCCGCCAGGGCGTCTCCACGCTGACGAACTGCCCGCCGGTGAACGTGTACGGCTGCTCGGGCCGCACCGTGATCTCCGCGAGGTCGGGTCCGCGCCGCACGTGCTGCACGATCGGCGCGTGCCACACCGCGGGCCGCCGGGCCGCGTCGGCCACCGCCGCCTGGTCCATCGCCTGGGCGGCCATGCCGTAGGCGCGGGTCCAGGCGCTCGCCACCTGCGGCGTCCAGGCCGGGCCCGCGAAGTGCTCCAGGGTGTCCAGCAGGCACTCGCCGACCGCCGCGTAATGTCCGCTCAGCGTGCCGAACTTGCGGTGGTCGCGCCCCAGGTCACCACAGAAGCGCGCCAGGTTCGCCGGGTCGTCCACCAGGTCGACGATCAGCAGCAGTGCCCGCACCAGCCGGTCGTGCTGGACGTCCATGTCCGGCGGGAACAGCTCGCGCACCTGCGGATACCGGCTGAACAGCGTCCCGTAGAAGCGCACCGGCAGCGCCGCCGCGTGCGGCTCCACCGCCGCCCGGCTCGCCCGGATCAGCCCGATGTCGTGCCCCGACAGCCCCGCCCCGGCCGCTCCCGGCTCAGGCGCCGCCGCCACGGCCGACGGAGCAGCCTGCGGCATCGCCACCGGATTCGTGGGCGCGACGACATCACCGGTGGAACGCCTGGCGCGAAACCTCACTGGACGACTCTCCCATCGAACTCTTCGCGCCTGGAACCATTTGCCGCAGGGCAGGAAACGACGACATTCTGCCCATAGGGCCGATCGGGTCGACAACCATCACTTGGTGAAGTGTTTGTGAATGGCCAACCCCATTGCTACGCCTACCAGTACGGCCACCAGCCGGTCCGGGGTTCACCTGATGTCAATCCACGCGCGTAGCACAGCAGCACTATTGGCGAATTTGACGGTGGGTCACAATATCCAGAACGACGCATTCCGCTTACCGTCCCATTCCGACGGAATCCGCCCGGCCGTGGGCGCCCGTGCACGCCTTGCCGGCCTCGCCCGACCTGCCCGACCTGCCCGACCTGCCCGACCTGCCTGACCTGCCCGCCGATACCCCGGGCTCGCGCGGTGGTAGCAGAATGCACCCCATGCTGATCTCGATGTTGGGGCCGCTGGAGGTCCGGGCCGACGCCGGTGGTGGCGGGGGCGCCCGGATCGAGGTGGGGGGCGCGCGGCTGCGGGCGTTGCTGATCGTGCTCGCACTGGAGCCGGGGCGGGTGGTGTCGGCGGAGTCGCTGATCGACGGGATCTGGGACCAGGACCCGCCGATGGGTGCGGCCAACGCGCTGCAGGCGCTGGTGTCGCGGCTGCGGCGGGCGCTGCCGGTGGCGGTCGAGTCGCACCCGGCCGGCTACCGACTGGTGGTGGAGCCGGACGCGGTGGACGTGATCCGCTTCGAGCGGCTGGCCGCCGACGGCCGGGCCGCCCTGGAGCGGGACACCGGCGCGGCGGCGCGGCTGCTGCGCGAGGCGCTGGAGCTGTGGCGCGGGCCGGCGCTGCTGGAGGTCGCGGGCGCCGACTTCTTCCGCGGTCCGGTGGCCCGGCTCTCCGAGCTGCGGGTGGCGGCGCTGGAGGACCGCGTCGAGGCGGACCTGCGGCTGGGCCACGGCCGCGAGCTGACCGGCGAGCTGGCCGCGCTGGTGGCCGAATACCCCCTGCGGGAGCGGCTGGTGGGCGCGCTGATGCGGGCGCTGGTCGCGTCCGGGCGCCCGGCCGAGGCACTGACCGCCTACGAGCGGGCCCGGGAGGTGCTCGCCGACGAACTCGGCGCCGACCCCTCGCCGGAACTGTCCGCACTGCACACCGCCTTGCTGCGCGGCGAGCTCGCGACCAGTGCCCAGCCGGCACCGGCGCCGGCACCGGCGCCCCCGCCCGCGCCGCGCGGGCCGCTGACCAACCTGCGGGCCGGGCTGGCCAGTTTCGTCGGCCGCGAGGAGGACCTCGCCCAGGTGAGCCGGCTGGTCGGCGAGCACCGGCTCACCACGCTCACCGGGCCGGGCGGCGCCGGAAAGACCCGGCTGTCGATCGAGGCTGCCCGCCCGCTGCTCGACCGGTTTCCGGACGGCGTCTGGCTGGTGGAGCTGGCGCCGCTCACCGACGGCGCCGACCTGCCGCAGGCCGTGCTCGCCGCACTGGGCCCGCGCGAGCAGGCGCAGGCGGGCGGGACGCCGCTGGACCGCCTGCGCGCCGTGCTGCGCTCCCGCGAGACGCTGCTGCTGCTGGACAACTGCGAGCACCTGATCGAGGCCGCCGCGGAGTTGGTCGACCAGGTGCTCGGCGAGTGCCCGGGGCTGCGGATCCTGGCCACCAGCCGCGAGCCGCTGGGCCTGACCGGCGAGGCGCTCTGGCCGGTGCGGCCGCTCGCGCTGCCCGCGCCGGACGCGGGGGTGGCCGAGGCGCTGGGCTCCCCCGCCGTGCGACTGCTGGAGGACCGGGCGGCCACCGCCGGCTCCGGCTTCACCGTGAGCGAGCAGACCGTGGCGGCCGTCGGCCGGATCTGCCGCGCGGTGGACGGCATGCCGCTGGCGATCGAGCTGGCCGCGGCCCGGCTGCGCACGATGAGCGCCGAGCAGGTGGCCGCCCGCCTGGACGACCGGTTCCGGCTGCTGACCGGCGGCGCCCGCACCGCACCGCGCCAGCACCGCACGCTGCGCGCGGTGGTCGACTGGAGCTGGGAGCTGCTCAGCGAGGCGGAGCGGATCCTGCTGCGCCGACTGGCCGTCTTCGCCGGCGGCGCCACCCTGGAGGCGGCCGAGCAGGTCTGCGCGGACCGCGCCGGCAGCGGTCTGAAGCAGGAAGTCGACCAGGCCGACGTCCTGGACCTGATCAGCTCGCTCACCGACAAGTCGCTCCTGGTCGCCACCGGCGACGGCCGCTACCGGATGCTGGAGACGATCAAGGCGTACGGCCTGGAGAAGCTGACCGAGGCCGGCGAACGGGAGACCGTGCGCCGCGCCCACGCCGACTGGTTCGCCGAACTGGCCGAACGGGCGGACCCGTACCTGCACCGGGCCGAGCAGCTGGAGTGGCTGGCCCTGCTCGCCGCCGACCACGACAACCTCACCGCCGCCCTGCGCGGTGCGCTCGCGGCGGGCGAGGCCCGGTCGGCGGTGCGGCTGGTGGCGGGCTGCGGCTGGTACTGGTGGCTCAGCGGCCATAAGGCCGAGGGCGCCGAACTGGCCGCCCGGGCGCTGGCACTGCCGGACGGTGAGCAGGACGAGGCGCGGGCCGTCGCCTGCGCGGTCACCGTGATGCTGGCCATGGCCGGGCTCGGCGACGAGCGCCAGATCGTCGAGCTCCTGCACGAGGCCCAGCTGCTCGCCGAACTGACCGGCAGCCGCAACCCGATCGTGCGCTTCGCCCGGCCGCTCAACCAGCTGCTGGTGCGCGACGAGGAGCCCGGCGCGGTGGTCCGGGTCTGGGACGAACTGGCCGACGAGGCCGCCGACGAGGATCCCTGGGTCCTTGCCTCCGCCCGGTTGGAGGGCGCCCGCGCACTCCTCAACATCGGCGGCCCACCGGCCGAGGCGGAGCACCGGATCCGCGCCTCGCTGGCCGGGTTCCGCGCCATCGGCGAACGCTGGGGCATCTCCTTCGCGCTGAGCGTGCTGGCCGACCTCATCGCCCGGCGCGGCGACCACGCCGCCGCGGTCGACCTGTACGAGCAGGCCATCGCCGTCACCACCGAACTCGGCGGCATCGAGGACCGCCTGCACACCCAGGGCCGGCAGGCCGAGTTGCGCTGGCTGCTCGGCGACCGGGTGGGCAGTGCCTCCGTCCTGGCGCAGGCCGAGCGCGAGGCCCGCACGCTGCCCTGGACCGACGCGCTCGCCGGACTGGCCCACTCCACGGCCGAGATCGCCCGCTGGTCCGGCCGCACCGCCGACGCCCGCGCCGAGCTGGCCCGGGCCGACGAGATCACCCGGAGCATCGTCGTGCACCCGGTGTTCCGCGCGATGCTGCTCGACTCACTGGCCCATCTCGACGCCACGGACGGCGACTTGACGGCCGCCCGCACCCACCGCCGCACGGCCCTCGACCTCGCCCTGACGGCCGGCCACGCCCCCACCATCGCCCAGACCCTGGTCGGCCTCGCGGACCAGGCGCTGCGCCAGGGCAGTCCCTCCCAGGCCGCCCGACTCCTCGCCGCCGCCCACGCGGTCCGCGGCGGCCCCGACCTCTCCCGCCCCGACGCCCCCAGAGTTGAAGCCGCCACCCGCACCGCCCTCGGCGACCACTACGCCGAGGCAGCCCGCGCAGGCGCCGCGGTGACCTCGGGAACGGCGGGCCTGACCCCGGCGACGCCGGCGGCGGTGCGGGAGCTGGCGGCCGTCACCCTCGCCGGTTCTGCTGCCCCGGGTGGCGCCGGGGACTGAGGCCCGGTCAGCGGGAGGTCCGGCCGGAACCTCCGGTGCCTGACCGCCCACACCCTCGTCGGCTTCCCGACCGACATCGAGTGCCTGATCGGCACGGCGCCGGCCGTGGGACGCTGGGCGCGGAAGGGAAGCTCACCGGAGACGCCCGTCACCCCGCACGCTCGCCACGAACGCCTGCCACTCCTCCCCCGCGAAGGCCAGCGCGGGGCCGTGCGGGTCCTTGGAATCGCGGACCGCCATGCCTCCCGTGCCCATGCGGCCCGTCTCCACACAGTCGCTCTGAGCCCCTGAGAACGAGGACTTGCGCCACTCGATCCGATCCTCAGCGGCAGTCAGGGGAAGATTGCTCGTCATGATCTAGACCATTCCTTTTTGCGATGCGCTCGATCAGCGCGACTGATTCGGTGCGTGACAACGATTCCGCGAGAGCACGGCGGAACAGCGTGGCGTACTTGAGCACCTCGTCCGGCTCTTCGATGTAGAGCGTGCTGAGCAGGCTGTCCACATACGCGACATCCGTCTCGGTCGTCTCCGGGAAGCTCAGCACGACGACCGGGCCGAACAGGGCAGCGTGGATCTCCGAGGCTTCTGGCAGGACCTGGATGCTGATGTTCGGCTGTCCGGAGGCGACCACGAGAGAACCGAGCTGATCACGCATCACCGACGGCCCGCCGATCTGATGCTTGAGCACGGACTCCGAGAGCACCACCCACAGGCGCAACGGCACCTCACGGGTGAGTACCGAACGGCGCTCCTGACGAACCTTGGTCAGGGTTTCGACCTGCTCCGGGGTCGCATCCTCTATCTGCGCACGGACCACGGCACGGGTGTAGTCCTCGGTCTGCAAGAGACCGGGTACGAGGAGGGTCTGAATGCTGTAGGCATCCGAGGCGTCGGCTTCCAGCGCGATGTAGTCGGCGTAGAGCGGAGACAGCGTCTCCGAGTAGCGGTCCCACCAGCCACGCAGCCGCCCCTCGCGTGACAGCGCCTCCAAGCCACCCCGCACACTTGGATCATGGACTCCGTACAGATCGAGCAGAAGCCGTAGATCGACGATCCTGATCCCGGACTGCGCCGCCTCGATCCGGCTGATCTTGCTTTCGGCGCAAGCGAGTTGCTGTGCGGCCTGAGCGAGAGTCAACCGCTTGGCAGTTCGAAGCTCCTTGAGCGTTCGGGCGAGCCGCCGCTGACGGACAGTCGGATTCCTGTTCACGGGCACGATGGACCTCCCCTCGGGTGTGGCTCGTAAGTCTGCCCTCCCGCGACCAGGACAACAATCTTTAACAGGTTCCCAAAGTAGGGACTTGCACCATAGTTACTTCCAAGAGGATGCTACTCGGAGTGGATAACACCACGACAGACCGTGATCATGACGGTTCGTCACCGGGCATCCCCGTGCCCGCGTCCGGCCGTCCCCCAGGGCGCCCTTCTCTCGCGCCTGCTTCATTCAACAGCCGTGCCGCACAGGGAGTTTCGCCATGCCGGAAACGCTCGACCACCTCCCCCTCGCCCGCACCATGGAGCCGACCTGGCTCGCGAAGTCCGACCACTCTCCGGCCGCAGCCAGACGGCTGCTGCGCAGCTTCCTGTCAGGCGTGCGCGGCGGCGAACGCTTCAGCGACAAGGGGCAGCTGCTGGTCAGCGAGCTGGTCACCAACGCAGTCGTCCACGCGACGAGGAGCGACCAGCGGATCCGACTGCGCCTGGAGGTGGACCAGGAGCAGCTGTGGATCACCGTGGAGGACGCCTCCGACCAGGTACCGCAACCACGCAAGAGCACCGACGGCGAGTCGGGCCGAGGCCTGCTCCTGGTAGAGGCACTCGCCGACGCCTGGGGCTGGGGTCCGCGCGAGGGCGTCGGCAAACAGGTCTGGTGCGTCTGCTCCCCCGACCCGGCGGCGGGACAGCCCTGCCGCCGGCGGTGATCGCCCTGGCACCGCCGGATGCGCCCAGATGGGGCACAGGCACATCGTTTGCGCAGACCTCCTCGTTTGCCCGGATATGGGCGCATTAACGAATCTGCACGACGAACGTCCGCACACGGGCGAGGATGGCACCCCCATCACATTGGCCGAGCGCTGTCATGCCACGGGCGGCCTGTTCAGGACCACCCTCGGAGAGTTGCGCGAGGAACTCGGCTACGGACGGCTCGGCAGGCATGTCCTGGCGGAGGCGGCGGAGAGCCTGACCCTGGAGGGGCTCGGCTGGTTCCCCTCCTGGCGCCTGTCGCCGAGGAACGACAAGCCGCACAAGGACCAGGAACTCTGGGTGTTCGCGCGGGACGGCGGCCTCCGCTGTCAAATCATCTGCGCCATCCAGGAACCTGATGACTGCGATGTTCCCGCAGTCCTGAACGGGCTGCTCACCGGTCGGCCGCAGGATCTCTCCCCGGAGGACAAGCTCGACCTGATTCGCGAGATCCTCGGCCTCTGACCTCCCCGGATGCTCCTCCCAGCCGCACGGCCATGCGCACGGATCCGACTTCTGACGCATCTTCAGATCAGCTATGAACCCGTTTGGATTTTTAACACACCATCAAACTCATGAGGCCTTTAGTGTACGTACGAGTGAGCGATGGAACGTCACTGCCCCGGCAGGCAAAGGCCGAGCGATCTCCCGTCCGGTGAGTCCGCGAACCGGCTCGACGCGCCGACCGGCACCCTGCGGCTTGACCAGAGCTCACCACGTCAGCTCGGAGCCTCCCCACCTGGGAGTCCGAGTTCAACGGCGGCAAGAAAGGTCTTGCTCATATGACAGTGGATGTCATCGTGTCCGCCCCCTGCCGAAGGCGTAGACGCACCCGGCTCAAGGAGGCCCTGGTTCTGCTTCCCGGCCTGGCGCTGCTGGCAACGGGCGTGCTTCAACCCGGCATCGCGCACGCCGCGGACGCACCCGTGGAGCTGGGGACCGACACCAGCTACGCGGTTCTGGGCGGTTCAACGGTCACCAACACGGGGCCCAGTGTGATCAACGGCGACCTGGGCCTCAGCCCGGGCTCCTCGGTCACGGGCTTTCCGCCGGGCATCGTCAACGGCGCGCAGCACGTCGCTGACGCGCCCGCCCTGCAGGCACAGTCGGACCTGGTCATCGCGTACAACGACGCGGCCGGCCGAGCACCCACGGCCAACGTCGCGGGTGACCTGGTCGGGCTGACACTGACGCCCGGCGTCTACAAGTCCACCGGGCCGCTGGGACTGACCGGGACGGTGACGCTCGACGCCCAGGGCGATCCCAGTGCGGTGTTCATCTTCCAGATCGCCTCGACCCTGATCACCGGCTCGGCGAGCAACGTCAGTCTCGTCAACGGGGCGCAGGCCTGCAACGTGTTCTGGCAGGTGGGGAGCTCCGCCACGATCGGGACCAATTCCTTCTTCAAGGGCAACATCCTGGCCCTGACATCCATCGCGGCACAGACCGGCACCGTGATCGAGGGCCGGGCCCTGGCGCGCAACGGCGCGGTCACGCTGGACACCAACACCATCACGAGAGCGGCCTGCACCGTCGGCCCGCCTGGACCGGCCGGACCCAGCGGCCCCGCCGGCCCCTCCGGACCGGCCGGACCCAGCGGGCCCGCCGGCCCGACCGGCTCACCCGGCCCGACCGGTGCTCCCGGTGCTCCCGGCCCGAACGGCGCTCCCGGTGCCCCCGGCGCCAACGGTTCTCCCGGCGCTCCTGGCGCGCCCGGCCCCAACGGTGCGCCTGGCGCGCCCGGCTCGCCGGGAGCTCCCGGTGCGCCCGGTCCTAACGGTGCGCCCGGCTCCCCCGGCACGAACGGTGCGCCTGGAGCTCCCGGTGCTCCCGGTGCTCCCGGTGCTCCCGGTGCTCCCGGTGCTCCCGGTGCCAACGGTTCTCCCGGCGCTCCTGGCGCGCCCGGCCCGAACGGCGCTCCAGGTGCCCCCGGCGCCAACGGATCCCCCGGCCCCAACGGTGCCCCAGGTGCCAACGGATCCCCCGGCGCTCCTGGCCCCAACGGCGCTCCAGGCGCCCCCGGTGCTCCCGGCGCCAACGGATCCCCCGGCCCCAACGGCCTGCCGGGCGCCAACGGATCCCCCGGCGCTCCTGGTGCTCCCGGCCCCAACGGAGCTCCCGGCGCCCCCGGCGCTCCCGGTGCTCCCGGCCCCAACGGAGCCCCCGGCGCCCCCGGCGCTCCCGGTGCCCCCGGTCCGGCCGGACCCGCCGGACCCGCCGGGCCTGCTGGCCCCGCCGGACCTCCCGAGACTCCGGGGAATCACGGCGGCCACGGCGATCACGGCGATCACGGCCAAGTAGGCCCTGGACAGGGTGATCACGAGAAGGGCTCCGGCGGTCACGATCAGGGCAACCACGCGACGGTCCCCAGCGGTCACGACCAGGGTGGCAACGGGCAGCACCCGAAGAAGCCGGGCGCGCTCGCTGCAACCGGTGCAGGCATGGCCGCCGACATTGCAGCCGGCTCGCTGACCATGCTGGCTCTGGGATGCCTGGCCCTCGTCCTCGTGAGGAGAAGCCAGGGGCGGAGAGCCGGTCGACGGCATTGACCCATCGGGGTGGACCATCGGGCAGGTTCCGACCGACGGTCCGCCCCCACCCACCGCCGGCGGACTGGCGCGTCGGCCGGCGGGCTCTTCTCCGCGGGCCCGCGGTGCCCGGTCCGTCCTGATCGGCACGTGCTCCCCCGAACTGGCCAGCCGGTCTCAGGACTTGGCGGATCTGCTCTCCCCCTGCCCCACGCCGAGAGAGCCCGCCCTCAGCCGGCGAAGCCCGGGACCACCAGGCCGGACTCGTAGGCGATCACCACGGCGTGGGTGCGGTTCTGGGCGCCGAGCTTGGTCAGGACGTTGCCGACGTGCGTCTTGACCGTCTCCAGGCTCACCGTGAGCGAGTCGGCGATCTCCGGGTTGGACCGGCCGGTGGCCATCAGGCGCAGCACCTCCTCCTCGCGTCCGGTCAGTGCCGCGTTCGGCAGGGCGGCGGCGGAGCCGAGGGGGCGGGCGGCGACCATGCGGCGCAGGGCGGCGGGGAAGAGGATCGCCTCGCCCGCGGCGACCACCCGGACCGCCTCCGCGATCTCCCGGACCGGGCGCCGCTTGAGCACGAAGCCGCTGGCACCGGCGCTGAGCGCAGCGGTGACGTAGCCGTCGTTCTCGAAGGTGGTGATCACCACGATCTTCGGCGGGTCGGGCAGGTCGTCGGAGGTCAGCAGCTGCCGGGTGGCTTCCAGGCCGTTGAGCCGCGGCATCCGCACGTCCATCAGCACCACGTCCGGCCGCAGCCGCCGCGCCTGCTCGACCGCCTCGACGCCGTCGGCGGCCTCGCCGACCACCGCGATCCCCGGCTGAGCGGCGAGCAGCATGCGCAGACCGCTGCGGGTCACCTCGTCGTCGTCCGCGATCAGGAGGGTGACAGGAGGAAGGGCAGCGTCGGTCATGCCGACAACCGGACGGGCAGCCGGACCGCCAGCCGCCAGTGCGCCGCCCCGTCCGGACCGGCCTCCGGGCCGGCCGCGAACTCCCCGTGCAGCAGCCGCACCCGCTCGGCCAGCCCGGGCAGACCGTGCCCGGAGGTCGGGAACGCCCGCGAGCCGGCACCAGCGGACCCCACCCGGTTGACCACGCCGATCTCCAGCCCGTCCCGCGACGCCGCCACCCGGACCTCGATCGGGCCGCCCGTCCCGTGCCGCAGCGCGTTGGTCAGCCCCTCCTGGATGATCCGGTACGCCGCCCGCGAGAGGGTGCCCTGCACCTGCGTCAACTCGCCCGACAGCTGCGGCTCGACCACCGCGCCCGCGTGCCGCAGCCGGTCGAGCAGTTCGGGCAGGTCGGCCAGGGTCCGGGTCGGCGCGGTGCCCGGCTCCTCCTCGCGCAGCACGCCCAGCACGTAGTCCAGGTCCTCCAGGGCGGCCCGGGTCGACTCCTCGATGCTGCGCAGGGCGGCCCGCGCTGCCGCCGGGTCGGCGGCTAGCACCTCGCCCGCCACGGCGGCCTGGATCGTGGCCGCCGTCAGCGTGTGCCCGATCGAGTCGTGCAACTCGTGGGCCAGCCGGTTGCGTTCGGCCAGCTGCTGTTCCCGCTCGGCGGCCAGTGCGAGCCGCTCGGCCGAGGACGGCCCGAGCAGCGGTGCTGCCAGCCGGCGCAGCGCGCCCGCAACCACCGCGCAGACCACGGGTACGAGCAGCAGGAAGACGATCCCCACCACCCAGCTCCAGGCGCCTGTCAGCCGGAACGACCCACCGCTCCAGCTCAGCCGAGCCTCACCCGAGAGCCAGTTCCCCGGCAGGCTCACGCCCAGCCCGAGCAGCACCATGCTCGCCAGGCCCCCCGCCCACCCCAGCGCGACGTGCAGCACCAGCCACAGGGGGGTCCGCCAGCGGTCGGCGGCCGACGGCACCGAACCGGCCACCGGCGGACGGCGGACGGTCACCACCTCCGGCAGCGGCACCCGCAACAGCCGACGGGCACCGGCGACCAGCAGCCGCCGGGTGCCGCGGAACAGCCCGATCACGGCGATCAGCAGCGCCCAGACCACCAGGGTCAGCACGGCCCGGACCCCGTACGGACCCGACCGCCAGGCCAGCGCCGGCGCCATCGCCAAGGGCAGCAGCGGCACAGCAACCAGCGCGCCGGCAGCGGCGAACAGCACGCCCGTGTAGGTCGAGCCGCGCAGCAGCGGCCGGATTCCCCTGATCATGATCGCCAGTATGACGGGGCGGCACACCGGCGCCCTCCCCCGATCGGGGGAGGACCGGCTCCCGCCTTCCCGCGATGCGCACCAGCGCCCCAGGACGCCAAGATCGTCTCCAGGTCAGGTGACGAGAGGACAGCCGATGTACACGCAGGAGATCGACATGCCGACGGTGGTACCGAGCCCGGTCCGTGCGAGCGAACGGAACGGTCCGGCCGTGGCCGCCCTGGTGGTGGGCATCGTCAGCATGATCAGCTCGATCGTCTTCGTCGGCGGCGTGTTCGGGCTCGTCGGCCTGGTCCTGGGCACCGTCGCCCTGGCCAGGGCCCGGCGCAGCGGCGTCGGCAGGGGCCTGGCCGTCACCGGTCTGGTGACCTCGTTCCTCGCGATCCTGGTGTCCGTGCTGCTCGCGTTCTTCGCGGTCTGGTACGCCGACAGGACGCAGAAGTGCTACCAGCCCGACAGCTTCCGGCAGTACACCCAGTGCGTGCACCAGCAGCTCTCCGGTCACTGACCGGCAGCCCGGGGGGGCTTGGCCGGGGCCGGACCGCTGTGCGGTAGGGTCCGCTCCGAGTACAAACGGGGGGCTTTTGTGGGTATTGCGGACGAATGGCTCTCGCCTGGGCTGCCGGAGCTGACGAAGGCTCAGCGCGGGCAGCTGGCCCAGGTCGGGTTCGACCTGAAGCGCCTCTACGGGCTGAGCCGCAGCACGTACGGCGTCTCGCAGGTGCGCAGCGTGCTGCGCTGCTTCACCGACGCGTGCCCGGGCGAGCGGCCCACCGTCGCGGACGTGGCCCGGGTCGGCGAGGTGTGGCGGCTGGCGAGCGACAAGCCCGCGACGATCCTGCGCAGGGAGCTGACCCGGCACGGACTCGACCACCTGGACGCCCGGACCGAGGCCAAGGCCAAGGCCGAGGAGCAGCAGTACCGGCTGCGCACCCCGGTGCGGGCCGCGGTGGGCTGGGCGGTGGTGCTGCTGCTGGTCGTCCTGCAGGCGGTGCTGGGCATCCTGGACCTGGGCATCGGGATGGTGATCGGCGGCCTCGCACTGGTCGTCGGCTGGTTCCTGGCGGTGCGCCGGCTGGTCTACGGCCGGCGCAGCGCGCCGCGCGCGGTGAAGGTGACCTACGTGCTGGGCGCGCTCGCGCTCTGCTACGCGACCGCCTCCACCGGGGCCGTGGCGGTGATGGTGCTCGGCTCCCGCGGGGTCGCGCACATCGCCTACGAGGAGACCGACACCGGCAGCCACAACACCTCGTACAAGCAGTGCTACGTGGAGCTGCCCGACAACTACACCGAGGCGCTGCGCACCACCGGCTCCTGCCCGGCGCCCGACGGCGCCCCGGTCGGCGTCTACTACAGGCCTGGCGGCGACTCCCCGCTGCGGCCGGTGCTGGCGGACTCGGCCTCGCTGGAGCAGGCCGGCCTGGTGTGGGGCCTGCCCGCGGCGCTGGGCCTCGGCCTGCTCGGCTGTGCGGCGGTGGCGAGCACCCGCGGCGTGGAGCGCCGCCCGCGCGACTGAGCGGGGAAGCAACCGTTCCCCGCCCCGCCCCCGATCCGCTGTCACTCCGTGCGCAGCGCCGTCACCGTCCGGGTCCGGGCCGCCCAGCCCGCCGGGAGGAGCGCGCCGAGGACCGCGATCAGCAGGCCGCCCAGGCCGAGCAGCGCGAGCTGCCCGTCCGAGTAGACGTCGATCAGCGCGGGCGGGAAGTCGAGACCGGCGCTGCGCCCCATCGCGGGCATCGTCACCGCGTGCAGGGCCAGGCCCAGCGGCAGACCGACGGCGCCGCCGACCAGGCCGACCAGGGTGACCGAGGCGAGGACCATGGCGACGGTCTGACCGGGGGTCATGCCCAGTGCCTTGGCCACGCCGATCTCGCGGACCCGTTCGCGGGTCTGCAGGACGACGGTGTTGAGCACGCCCAGACCCGCGACGGCGACCAGCATCAGCGTGAGCAGGCCGGTCAGCGCGTCCATCGCGACGATGGTGCCGCTCTCGCTGCGGCCCTGCGCGCTGTCGGCGGTCAGGCCCAGCGGGGTCAGCGCGGTGTTCAGGGCGGTGGCGTAACCGACCGCGCCGGTACCGGGCTTCAGCTTGATCGAGTAACTCACCGGCTGGGGCCGGGGCTCGGCGGGGGCCAGGGTGGCGGCGTCGGTGAGGACCTCGTTGGTCTGGGTGTGCGGGTCGAAGACCTCGCCGACGATCCGTACCGGGATCGCCTTGCCGTGGTCCTCCAGCGTGACGGTGTCGCCGAGCCGGCCGGCGGTGGCGGTCAGGAAGGTGGACGGCACCACGGCCTCGCCGGGAGCGGTGAACCAGCGTCCGGCGACCATCCGGTACCCGGCCCAGGAGGCGTCGCCGCTGAAGGTGAAGACGCTGGTGGTGCCGGCCACCCCGGCCACCGTCACGTCGGTCTCGGCGGTGCCGTAGTACTTCAGCGTGCCGGGCTGGGCGTTGACGGCGGCTCGGACGGCGGCGGCCACCGCGGCGGGGTCCGCCGCGGGGTGCGCCCCGGCGGCGCCCGGCGTGGAGACCCCAGCAGCCCCTCCAGCCCCAGCAGTTCCAGTGGACCCCGCAGCCCCCGCACCCCCCGGCGGCGGCCGGTAAGCGTCGACGGTGACGTCGGCGTTGTCGTGGTTCTTCGCCGCCTGCACCCAGCTCAGCGAGGCGCCGGTGCCCACCGCGAAGGTGGCGGCGGCGGTGCCGAAGACGATCGCCGCGACCATCCCGGCGGTGCGGGCGGGCCGGGCGAAGGGCTGGGCCAGGCCGAGGCCGACCGGCCGCGGCAGCGGGAGCCGGGCCGCCACGCGGGCGGCCCGGGCGGCGGCCCGGCCCTCCGTGCGACGGCCTGCCCGCGCGGTGCGCCCGACGGCGAGCGCGTCCACGGTGCGCAGCCGGCCGGCCCGCAGGGCGGCGGCCCAGGCGGTGAGGGTGACCAGGCCGAGCGCACCGGCGATCACCGCGAGGTCGACCCAGGGGGCGACGCCCGCGCTGGTGCCGCCGTAGGCGTCGGCGGTGGCGGAGAGCACCGGCACGGCCGCCAGGTTGCCCGCGACCACGCCGACCGCGGTGCCGATCGCGGCCGGGACCAGCGCCTGGGCCATGTAGGCGCGCACCACTTCGGCAGGGGTGAAGCCCAGCGCCTTGAGGATGCCGATCCGCCGGGTGCCGCTGCCGACCGCGCCGGACACCACGATGCCCACGATGAGCACCGACATCAGCACGCCGAGCAGACCGAAGGCGATCAGGAACGGCACGAAGAGCGCGGTGTTGCGGCTGCTGCCCTGCGCCGTGTTGAGCCAGGACTGCACCCCGGTCAGCGCACCGGCGGGCGTCGCCGCGGTCACCGCGGCGCGGTCGGCGGCGATCTGAGCGGTGCTGCCGGCCGCGGCGAAGCGGTAGAGCATCTGGTAGCCGCCGGGCGCGGCGGGGGTGGTGAGCGCGGGGAGCTGGGCCGGGGCCACCCAGGCGTCGGCGCTCTGGCTCACCGAGCGGGCGACGCCGACCACCGTCAGCCGCGGATCGCCGGGCAGCGCGGGGAAGTCCAGGGTGGTGCCCAGGTCGCGGATCGGGCTCGCGTAGTCGTCGGCGAGCACGATCTGGCCGGGGGCCGAGGCCCAGCTGCCGCGCAGCAGCGTCACGTCGTCCACGGGGCCGCCGGGGTCGGCCCGGCCGACCACCGTCATCGGCGACAGGCTCATGCCCGCGGGCAGCTGGAGCTCCGGGCCGCCGTGCGGATCGAGGGTCGCGGTCGCGAACGGCCCGGCGGCGGCGGTGACACCCGCGGCGTGCGCGGAGGCGGCGAGTCCCCCGCCGCCGGAGCCCGCGCGCCCCGCGTCGAACCGCGCGACCAGGTGCGCGCCGTGCTGGCCCGCGAAGGCCCGGTCGAACGGGCCGTCGGAGGCGACCAGCAGCGATCCGCCGAGCACCGAGACGGTCACCGCCATCATGGTCGCCAGCCCCGTCACCGCGCTCTGGACCCGGCGCCGCCGCACCCCGGAGCGCACCACCCTGCCGAGGCCGCTCATCGGGCCACCGCCCCGGTGGCGTCGCCGGCGCCCCGACCGTCGGCCGTGGTCACGTCGCCCGCGACCCGGCCGTCGGCGAGCGTGACGGTGCGGGTCGCGCAGGCCTGCGCCAGGGTCAGGTCATGGGTGACCGTGACGATCGTCTGGCCGTCCGCGTGCAGCTCGTTGAGCAGCGCCTTGACCTCCTCGCCGGCGGCGGAGTCCAGCGCGCCGGTCGGCTCGTCGGCCAGCAGCAGCGCCGGCCGGTTCATCAACGCCCTCGCCACGGCGACCCGTTGGCGCTCGCCGCCGGACAGCCGGGCCGGCCGGGCCGCGGCGTGCCGGGCGATGCCGAGCGCGTCGAGCAGTTCGGCCGCCCGCCGCCGCGCCTCGCCCCGCGCCAGGCCGGCCAACTCGGCCGGCAGCACCACGTTGTCGGCGACCGTCAGATCGTCCAGCAGGTTGAAGAACTGGAAGACCATGCCGATCCTGGCCCGCCGGTAGCGCGCCGAGGCGGCCTCGCCCAGCTGGTCCACCCGCACGCCGTCCACCGTGACGGTGCCCGAACTGGGCCGGTCGAGACCGGCGATCAGGTTGAGCAGCGTGGACTTGCCGCTGCCGGAGGGTCCGAGGATCGCCACCGACTCCCCGGCCCGCACGGTCAGCGACACCTCGTCCAGCGCCGCGCGCCCCTGGTCGTAACAGCGACTGACACCGCTCAGTTCGATCACCGGTGTGGTGGTCATCGTCGTCTCCCTCGACACGTCCGTCCGCCGGCCTGGCGGCCACCACGAAGGTAGGAGCGGGGACGGCTGCGGCACGTCGCCCGGCCGGGGCATCTGCGCTACCGCGCCAGGCGCATGCGGCGCGGTGTCATCCTTGCGATGTAGTCGAGCGGTGCAGCGGGAAACCACACCCGGGCGGATGTACCGGGACGGCGCTCTCCCCCACAATGCTCAGGTGACGGATGATCATCTGACGAGCCCACCGGCGGCCGCACGACTGCGCGAACTGCGCGAGCTGGCCGAGCGGACCCTGGGGCCCGTCCGGCGGATCCTGCCGGGCCCGGGCGCCGCACCACCGCCCGCGCCCACCCGGCGCGCCCGGGTCTTCGACGCCGTGCTCGCGCTGGCCCTCGCCCTGGCCGGTGTCCACTACCTGATGAACCCGATGAGCAGCGGCCTCTCCGCCTGGAGCGGCTCGGCCCTGCTGGTGCCGCTCGCCGCCGTGCCGCTGGCGCTGCGCCGCCGCTACCCGCTGGCGGTGCTCTGGGCGGTGCTGGTGCTGACGCCGCCGATCCGGCACGACTCGGGCGACATCGCCTACTGCGCGGGGGTCCTCTGCATCGTCGCCGCCTACAGCGCCGCGGCCCACGGCCCGCACCGCACGGCCACGCTGGCCAGCCTGCCGGTCGCCGCCGGGGTGCTGGTGTACCTGTTCGACGGCGCCCAACTGCCGCAGTTCCCCCACGCGGTGATCGCGCTGCTGGTGCTGGTGCCGGTCTTCGCGGTGGCCTACGAGATCCGGATGTGGCGGCGCCGGGTCGACGAGGGGCACCGGCGGCTGTCCGCCCTGGAGGCCGAGCAGGTGGCGGCGCTGCAGCGCGCGGTGGAGCACGAACGCGCCCGGATCGCCCGCGAGTTGCACGACGTGGTGACGCACAACGTGAGCGTGATGGTGATCCAGACCGGCGCCGCCCGCAAGATCATGGACACCTCCCCCGAGCGGGCCCGCGAGGCGTTGCTCGCGGTGGAGACCGGGGGACGGGCGGCGATGGCCGAACTGCGCCAGGTGATGGGGCTGCTGACGATGGACAGCGACGGCGCCGCCGATCCGGCCGCGCACGCCGAGCTGGCCCCGCAGCCGGGCCTGGGCCGGCTGGAGGCCCTGGTCACCGGGGTGCGGCAGGCCGGGATGCCGGTCGAGCTGACCGTGCTGGGGCCGCGCCGCGCGGTGCCGCCGGGCGTCGAACTCGCCGCCTACCGCGTGGTGCAGGAGGCGCTGACCAACACGGTCAAGCACGCGAGCGGCGCCGCCGCCGAGGTCGTCGTCGAGTACGGCGCGGACCGGCTGCGGGTGGAGGTCTGCGACACCGGCGGACGCCCGGGCCCGTCCGCGGCCGGCGGCAACGGACGCGGACTGCTCGGCCTGCGCGAACGCCTCGCCGTCTACGGCGGTACCCTCACCAGCGGTCCCCGGGTCTCCGGCGGCTACCGCGTGCGCGCACTGATACCCCTGGAGGCGTTGTGACCGAGCCGCTGCGCGTGGTCGTCGCGGACGACCAGGCGCTGGTGCGCACCGGGTTCCGGATGATCCTGGAGTCCGAGGGCATCGAGGTGGTGGCCGAGGCGGCCACCGGCGTCGAGGCCGTCGAGGCGGTCCGCCGCACCCGGCCCGACGTGGTCCTGCTGGACATCCGGATGCCGGAGATGGACGGCCTGGAGGCGACGCGGCGGATCGTCGGCGCCGGCGCACCGGGCGGCCCGGACGGTCCCCGAGTGATCATCCTGACCACCTTCGACCTGGACCAGTACGTCTACGCGGCGCTCTCGGCGGGCGCCAGCGGCTTCCTGCTCAAGGACGTCAGCCCCGAGCACCTGGCCGGCGCCGTGCGGATGGTGCGCGGCGGCGACGCGCTGCTCGCCCCCGCCATCACCCGCCGCCTGGTCGAGCGCTTCGCCCGCAAGGACCCGGCGGCCGCGGCGGTCCACCGCGATCTGGCCGCGCTGACCCCGCGCGAGCTGGAGGTGATGGGCCTGCTGGCCCGCGGCCTGAGCAACGCCGAACTCGCCGCCCACCTCACGCTCTCCGAGGCCACCGTGAAGACGCACGTGGCCCGCATCCTGGCCAAGCTCAACCTGCGCGACCGGGCCCAGGCGGTGGTGGTCGCCTACGAGACGGGCCTGGTCAGCGTGGGCGGCGGCGCGGCGGCGGGTTAGGCCGTGTCTCACACTTCCCGCCAGGCGCGCGACGCCGGGCGCCCAACGCCGCGCGCTGATCCGACGCGAATTGTGAGACACGGCCCAGGGCCTGGGAGCGCCCCGGCCGGCCGCCGCACCGACGCTCCGTCAGCCCTTGGGCGCCGCTGCCCCGCCCGTCCCGGTGCCCGCCTGCCGGGTCACGATCGGCCACTCGTGCTGGTAGAGCTGGAACGGCAGGTCCTTCTCCAGCAGCGGGGTGCCGAGGATGGCGATCCGCGCCAGCACGTCCCCGGTGACGTTCAGCCCGCCGTACAGGCCCGCCTTGCCGTCCACGGTCGGCGTCGTCCCGCTGCCGTCCAGGGTGACCCGGCCGTTCACCGTGGCGCGCAGGTACGGCTCGATGGTGGCCTTCACGCCCAGGGCGTCGTAGAGGGCGACCGAGCCGTCGGCGACCAGGCCGGTGCGCACCGCGGCGTTGCCGGTGAAGGTGGCCCGCACCGGGGAGACGGTGGTGCTGCCCGGGTCGGTGACGCCCGTCCAGCCGCCCGCCCTGGTGTAGTCGGCGTGGACGCCCCAGGTGCCGTCCACGCTCTGCTGGGCGTCGACGGTCACGGTGCCGTCCGCGCTGATCTCGGCGTAGACGGTGAGGTTGAGGGTGATCACCACGGGCAGCGCGCCGACCATCACGGTCGGGGTGGCGGCGAGCGTGGCGATCGGGATCTTCACCGGCCCGGTGGCGGCGGTCAGGCCCGCGGTGACGTGCCAGTCGGCGTGCGCGCCGAGGTCGAAGCCGACCTTGGCCTGCTGCAGGCTGAGGACGCCGCCCTGGTAGCTGAAGTCCACGCTCGGGTCGAGTTCGATCGAGCCGGTGAGCGTGGCCTTGGCGCCGCCGGGCAGCGGGACGTTGTCGTTCGCGTCCAGCTTCAGCGCGGCCGAGGCGCCGCCGCTGCCGCCGCCGGAGGTGGCGGTGTAGGACACCTTGAGGTCCTTGACCTGCGGGGTGACCTGGATGTTGTGCGGGTCGAGCGCGGTGCGGATGTCGGCCTGGGCCTGGCCGAGCAGTTCGGAGATGGCCGCCGGGCGGGTGCTCGCCTCGACCTTCCCGCCGGCCACCGGCTTGACGTCGGTGATCGCGAGCAGCGCGCCCTGCGGCGCGGCGGCCGAGGGCGGGCTGTCGATCAGCTGGCCGGGGCGGACGGCGGCGACGGCCGAGGCCGAGGCGGTGGCCGACGGCACGGCCGAGGCGGCCCCCGAGGCAGGCGCCGAGGCCTGGGCGGACGCCGGGGCCGAGGCAGCACTGGCCGAGGCACTGGCCGGCGCCGAGGCGGTGGCCGAGGCGCTCGGGCCGGTGCTGCCCTGTCCGGTGCTGCCCTGGGCCGCGTTGTCGGCGGCGGCCAGCACGACCTTGCCGGTCTGCTTGTCGTAGGAGTCCAGCGTGAGGTTGGCCTGGCCGACCGTGGCGGGCCGACCCGACGGAGCGGAGCCGGCCGCGGTCGCCGCCGGGGTGCCGGGCGCACTGGTCCGGGCGGCGGGGGAGGCTCCGGCGGGAGCCTTGGGCGTAGCGGCGGCGGTGGGCGCGGCCGGTGACTGGGCGCCGGCCGGCACCACCAGGGTCACCGGCGCGGTGCCGCCGGGGTCCGGGGTCACCGGCAGGGTGCCGCCGGCCGGGACGGTCGCGGCCAGGGCGGCCGCGGCGGTGGGGTCGGCTGACGGGGCTGCGGGCGTCGTCGGGTCGCAGGCGCTGAGCGAGAGCACGACGGACGCGGCGAGCGCGGACAGCGCGAGGGTGCGCATGGACAAGCGGAGGGTCACCTTCGGCGAGAACGGTCGGGGAGAACGGGAGCGGGGCCCTGACAGCCCGTCACTGACGGCGCCGGGAAGCCGTGCCGTCCCGTGTCAGTGCAGCTCGACTACCGGAGCGGACCGGTGGCCTGCCCCGCGCCGGACCGTCCCGCCGCCGTCGGGACCACCGCCGCGCAAGCCCCTGGCGCCCCCCTAAAACTAGAGCCAGTAGTTTTGCCAGTGCGACCGTACACTAATCGGCACTTGGCCCTACAACTCGCGGCCACCACCACTTCTGACGGCCCGACGGGCCGCCGGCGAAGGGACCCGACGATGGGCAGACCCCCGCGCTCGCTGCTGACCCGGGAGGGCATCCTGCGCGCCGCCCTCGCACTGGTCGACGAGGAGGGACCCGGCGCCCTCTCCACCCCGCGGCTCGCGGCCCGGCTGGGCGTCAAAGGCCCCTCGCTCTACAACCACGTCTCCGGACGCGACGAGATCGTCGACGGGATCCGCGAGCTGATCCTCGCCGAGATGGAGCTCGACATGGGCATCCGTCCGTGGACGGCCGCCCTCGACAGCTGGGCCCGCACCTACCGCGCCGCGATCGCCGCGCACCCGCACACCATCCCGCTGCTCACCGGCCGCCCGGTCCGCTCGCTGCCCGCACTGCACAGCTACGCCGAGGCGTTCGAGGTGCTGCGCGAGGCCGGCTGGCCCGAGGAGCACCTGGTGCCGCTCGTGCAGTCCTTCGAGTACTTCCTCAGCGGCTCCGCGCTCGCCCTGGTCGACACCGCCTGCGAGCTCCCGCTGCCCACCGAGCAGCTCCCGCCGGGCCTCGAACCGATGCTGCAGGCCCCGCCGAACTACCGCGAACTCGCCTTCGAGGCCGGCCTGTCCGCCCTCATCCGCGGCTACCAGGAGACCCTGGCCGCGCTGCGGCAGCCGCCCCGACCCCGCTGAGCGGGCCACTGCCCCGGGCGGGTATCCGGCGCAGCGCCGTCACCGCCGCGCCCACGCAGCAGCCCGCGGCGAGCGCCATCGCGACCGGCGTCCTCGCCGCCACGTCCGGCGCGACGAAGGCGCCCAGCAGCGCGACGCCGAGCACGCCGCCGGTCTGCCGGGCGGCGTTCAGCGTGCTGGAGGCCATGTTCCGGTGCTCCTCGGGGGCGTGGGCCAGGACCGCCAGCGTCTGGGCGGGCGCCGACAGGCCCAGGCCCAGCGCGAAGAGGACGAAGCCGGCGGCGGTCACCGGGTAGGGCGTGTGCCGCACCCCGAGGGCCAGCACCAGCAGCCCGGCGGCGGACAGGCCCATCCCGGTGGCGAGGGCGGTGCGTGGACCGCGCCGCTCGGTGAACCGTCCGCCGAGCAGGCCCGCGCCGGCGGTGACCGCCAGGGTCAGCGGCAGGAAGGCCAGCCCGGTGCGCAGCGCGGAGTAGTGCCGCAGCTGCTGGAAAGCGAAGGTGTGGACCAGCAGCATGCCGTACAGGGTGAAGTTGTAGACCGCGCCGCCCAGCAGTCCGGCCTGCACGGGCCAGGCGGTCAGGACGGCCGGCGGCAGCAGGACGTCGTGGCCGCGGCGCCCGCGGCGCAGCTGCGCGACGACCAGGCCGAGCAGTGCGAGCAGGCCGCCGGCCAGCACCGGCAGCACGGTCGGCGAGCCCCAGCCGGCCCGCGCGGAGGTGACCAGGCTCCAGACCACCGCGGTCAGCCCGAGCACCGCGAGCAGCTGGCCGGCCGGGTCGAACGCCACCGGCCGCCTCGGCAGCTCCTCGACGTACCGCCGCACCAGCCACCACGTCACCGCCACCACCGGGACGTTGAGGACGAAGATGCTGCGCCAGCCCAGGGTGTCCACCAGCAGGCCGCCGAGCAGCGGCCCGACCACCATGCCGACACCACCGACGCCCACCCAGACCGCCACCGCCCTGGCCCGCTCGGCGGGCCCCGGACAGGCGTGGGCGATCAGGGTCAGCGGCGCGGGCGCGAGCAGCGCGGCACCGGCGCCCTGCAGGGCGCGGGCGGGCACGAGCAGGGCGGCGCCGGGCGCGAGCGCGCAGAGCACCGAGGCCGCGCCGAAGACGCCCAGGCCGATCAGGTAGCCGCGGCGCGGACCGATCCGGTCCCCCAGCCGCCCCGCGGAGAGCAGCAGGGCGGCGAGGACGAGCGTGTAGGCGTCCACCACCCACAGGCCCGCCGCGGCTCCGGCGCGCAGCTGCGCCCGGATCGCCGGGACGGCCACGTTCACCACGTTGGCCTCCATCACGATCAGCGCCGTGCCCAGGCAGAGCCCGGCCAGGCCGAGTCCCCGCCTGCGCGCGGCGGAGTCGACGACCCGTCGTGACCTGGTGACGTCCGTGCGTGTGGTGACCATGCGCCGAACATACCTACTAGTACGTATGTCGGCAAGGGACCGGGCGGGGCCCGCCGGTGGCCCCCGTCGTCAGTCCTTCGCCGGCACGTAGTACGGCCGGTTGTGCGCGGCCACCGGCGGCGACTGGTAGCTCCAGACGCCCGCGGCGGGCGCCTGGCCGATCAGCTCGGCGAGGTGGTGGCCCACGCCGCTGTCGGGGTCGGCGACCGTCAGGCGCACCCGGTCGGCGGCGCCCGCGTCCAGCGCATGGTGCTGGTACGGCTGGTAGACGTTCATCGGGCCGGCCAGCAGGCCCTCGCGCGGATCGGTGCCGTAGCCGGTGATCGGCGTGTTGTTGACCGGCTCCGCGGTGAGCCCGGCCAGGTCGGCCTCGAAGGAGAAGAGCGGGTGCTCCTCGCGCACGATGCCGCCGCCGTCCGCGGTGAAGCCCGCCCGCTTGCAGCTGACCGACCAGCTCCGCTGCCGCGCCGGGCCGTTGAGCGAGGGCATGGTGGTCTCGAACCAGCCCGGGTACTTGGGCTCGGCGTAGAGCCGGGACCCCGCGTCGATCGCGAGCGGGTTGTCGCACAGCACGTGGATCCGGGCGATGCCCAGCAGCTTGGTCTGGTCGAAGCCGTGCGCGTACTGCTGGTAGCCGAGCGCGGGCAGCCGGCCGAGCGCGGCGGCCGGGTGGGCGATGATGTTCACCTCGATCTCCTGGGTGATCCCGCCGCCGTTCGGGTACTGGGCGAAGTAGAGCTGGTAGTTGACCGAGACGCAGGCCCGGCCGTCGAACTCGGCGGCGACCAGCCCGGGGTGGTGCTCGGCCAGCACGTCCCGCACGGGGGCCGGTTCGACCAGCCAGTCGATCCCGATGTTGTGCAGAGCGCCGTAATGGAACGGGAGTTGATAGGGCTCCGGGACCGGCGGCAGTTCCGGGCCCGGGTACGGGGCGGGGTTGTGGCTCGGGCTCTGGTTCACGGGGACAGGGCTCCTTCGCGGGCGAGGCCTTGCAGGTCGTGGTGGATCCGTTCGGCGCTGCGCAGAGCCAGGGCCGCCATGGTGAGCGAGGGGTTGGAGGTGGCGACGGTGGGCATGCTGCCGCAGCCGACGGCGTACAGGTTGGGGTGGTCCCAGCAGCGCTGCCACGCGTCGACCACCGAGTCGGCGGGCGAGTCGCCCATGATGTGGGTGCCCGCGCCGTGCCCGGCGGCCCGGTAGGCGTACGGCCGGCCCTGGTACTCGAAGTAGCCCGGCCAGGCCGGTCCGGGCTCGAAGCGGGTGTGGTCCTGCGCG
Organism: Kitasatospora sp. NBC_01250; assembly: GCF_036226465.1. Taxonomy (NCBI): domain Bacteria; kingdom Bacillati; phylum Actinomycetota; class Actinomycetes; order Kitasatosporales; family Streptomycetaceae; genus Kitasatospora; species Kitasatospora sp. NBC_01250. The sequence continues at coordinate 2,586,698 of NZ_CP108476.1, forward strand.
CCCAGCAGCGCGAAGAGCTGGTCGGAGACGGCCTTCGCGGCGACGATGCCGCGCTTGACGTACTCCGAGAGGTCGTAGTGGAGCACCGGGCGCGGGTTGCCCAGCGCGTCGCGGTGGCGCGGGTCGATGGTGACCCGGTTCGCGGGGTCGGCCTCCTGCTCCATCTCGAACTGGAACGCGATCTCGCGCCCGATCCGGTCGCCGAGGGTGCGCCGCAGCTCCGGGCCGAACAGCCCGCGGCCCGCCGCTCCCCCGCTGCGCAGCAGTTCGGCCACCCGCAGGTCCGGCGGGCCCAGCGCCCAGGTCCAGCCCCAGTTGCCGATCTCGACCCGGAACGGGGCGCGGCGGGCGCGGGCCGCGCCGAACCGGAAGCCCTCCAGGCCGGAGGTCGAGCCGGGGCCGCGGTAGGCGCCGACCTGTTGGGGCATCAACCCCCAGGTCAGCAGGACCGGGTGGTCCATCAGGTTCCGGCCCACCTGGTCGCTGCTGTTGGCCGCCCCGGAGGCGAGCAGCAGCTTGGCGTTCTCGATCGCGTGCGCGGCCAGCACCACGAGAGCGGCGTCGGCGCGGCGCTCGGCGATCCCGGTGGGATGGTCGTCGCCCTCGTAGGTCCGGTACTCCACGCCGGTGGCCCGGCCGTTGCCGTCGATCCGGACCCGGGAGACCACGGCCCGGGTCACCAGGGTCACCGAAGCGCTCCACCGGGCCTGGGTCCGCAACGGGGTGTACTTCGCCTGGGCGGGGCAGATCGGCACGCAACTGGCGTGCCCGGAGCAGAGGTTGCCCTCCAGCTGGTAGCCCGGGTTGGGCAGGCCGTTGCGGGCGTGCGGGGTGCCGACCACCCGCAGCGGGGTCGGTACCTCCTCGGCCGGGTCCTGCACGCACTTGCCGTCCAGCGCGTCGGCCAGCACCTGGTCCAGGTGGCTGCGCGGGATCGCCCGCATCGGGAACGCGTAGCCGTCCGGGAACGGCAGGCCGACCGCCTCGCGCTGCTCCGCGACATCGGCCGCCACCCCGATCTCGCGCTCGGCGGCCCGGTAGTACGGCTCCAACTCGGCATAGTCGATCGGCCAGTTGCGGCCGTGCCCGAAGTCACCGGCGCGGAAGTCCTCGGGGTGCATGCGCGGCGCGAGCCCCGTCCAGGCCAGCCCGGTACCGCCGTTGGCGCGCAGGTAGCCGCTCGCGTAGGGCAGCGGACCGCGCTGCACGACGTACCCGTCCGAGCGGTAGCCGCCCTCGGCCCGGCCGGACAGGTCCAGCACACTCGGCGACGGCGCCGCCGCGGTCGTCCGGTAGGGCGCGTTCGGCACCTTCACCGCCGCCGAGCGGTACGCCTCGACCGCGGCCCGGTGCCCCGCCGCCCCCTCCGGTTCCCCTTGGCCGGCCTCCAGCACCAGGACCCGCCAGCCCTGGTCGCCCAGCCGCTGGGCGACCAGCGACCCGGCGAACCCGGCGCCGACCACGATCACGTCCCACCGCCCGGCCTCCGGCGCGCTCACCGCGACCGCTCCGGCTCGACGGTCCAACTGCCGTGACCCCGCGGGCCGGTCCCGGGCGCCTGCCCACCGAACGCCCGCCAGACCAGGCCCCGTTCATAGGCCGCCGACGAGACCACGACCGGCACCCCGCCCGCCACCGACCAGCTCCCGAGGTACCACAGCCCGGCCACCGCCCGCGCCAACTCGCGCTCCCCCTCCCCCAACGGCTCCGCCACCAGCCGCCCGACCGCCGCCGCCCCCGCCTCCTCCAGCACCACCGCCCAGTACACCTCGGCCATCCCGGTGGCCCACAGCTCCGCACCACCGAACCCGGTCAACTCCGCCGACGCGGCTATGAACTCATCGATCGACGCCACCACTCAGCCCCCTCCGGCCCGCACTCCCCCTGGCGGCCCGAAGCTACCCACCCACCCGATCACCCCATGCACTCCGCACCCGATCGAGTGAATTGAATGCCATAACTCCAAATAGCACCCACACTCGTGCTATCGCGGCAACCAATCCCTCTCTCGACAGCACCTGCCCCAGCGAGCCCTCCGGGCAATCCTCGATATCTTGATCACCAGTTCATTGATCACGACCCTCCTGGCTACCAGCGGAGTGACCATGACCCGCACCGTCATCGACCTCGACGACGACCTCCTCGCCGAGGCCCAGCAGCTCTTCGGCACCGCGACCAAGGTCGCCACTGTGAACGCCACCCTGCGCGAGGCCGTGAAGCTCGCACGGCGGACAGCACTCGCCGACGGCATCGCAAGCGGCGAGTTCAACCTCCTCGATGAACCGGGCGAGCGGTCGGTCACGTGAGCAGGGAGCGCTACCTGATCGACAAATCGGCCCTCGCCCGCTGGGGCGACGAACGGCACCAGGTCACCGTCCTGCACTATGACGGCGACTACGACATGATCGCGGCGATCACCGGGCAGCCCACCCGCCGGGTCGCTCCCTCGGGCAGCGCGGACTGAGCCCGCCCCGCAGCCGCACCGTGCCCACCCCCCACCTGCCCACCCCCTACCTGCCCGGCCCCCACGCCGGGCAGGTGCGGGTGCTCGGCCGCCCGTCGACGGCGGCGGGGCGCCCTCAGCCCTTGGTCACGCACTTGTTGGCGCTGTTCGACCAGAGGCCCTGCAGGTCGAAGGTGCCGGTGGTGAGGGTCACGTAGGCGTCCATGTTCTCGCACTCGTCACCGATCTCGCCGTTGCCACCGTTCCAGCCGATGCTGGGCCAGAAGTCGGTGACGGTCTCGGCGTACTCGTGGGTCTCGGTGGACTCCAGGCCCGACAGGAGGCGGCCGTCGGTGAAGGTGGTGCAGCCGCCGGCGCCGGTGTCGGGGACGTAGGGCAGGTTGGTGTAGGCGAGCTTGCCGTAGGACGAGGTGGTGAAGTCGTGCCAGGCGCAGAAGCCGCTGTTCGGGAAGCCGTCCGGGTGGGTGCCGGTCGCCGAGACCACCACGTACTGGGCGTTCAGGTTGGGCGCCTGGGTGGTGTTGCCGAAGTGCGCCGCCGCCTTGGCGGCCTCGGCGGCGATCTGTGCGGCAGTGGAACTGGCAGGCGCGGCGGCCGAGTTGTCGAACCACGTGCCGGCCAGCGGGGTGCTGCTCGGGTGGCTGACGTGGGTGCCCGAACTCCCGCAGGTGGTGGTGCCCTTGGCCACGCCTTCGCAGTACTGGTCGAGGATGGTGCCCCAGGTGTCCTTGCTCCCGTACAGGCCCTTGAACAGGCTCTGCAGGTCGGGGGCGACCCCGGCCGGGTCCTTGGACCACTGCGAGCCCCAGAAGACCAGGTACACCTTGGGCTTGGGCGACACCACGCCCTGCGTCCCCGCCGAACCGACGCTGAGCGTGTTGCTCACCGCCTGTGCCTGCGCCGCCGGTTCGGCCTGCCGGTGGATCGGCTTGGCCCCGTGGTGCCCCGCGACCGGGGCCGCGGCGGCCGAGCCGGCCTCGGCGAACGAACCGGCGCACAGCGCCGCGAGCGAGAGCAGGCCCAGGGCCCGGGCCTTGCTGCTGAAGGGGCGAACGCGCATGTGGGGGTGGCCTCCTGGAACGGGGTCGGCGTGGCCCTGCCAATAGTGGCGTGGCATCCGACGCCCCGACAGATCTCCCTTCCTCTGAGAATGCTCTGAACCTGCGCCGCCATCAGCCCCCGACGGCCCCCGGGCGGGCCCAACTTCTCAGAAGCCTCTGAATGTCGGCCATCGCCGCCGCCGTACCGCTCGATCCGTTGACCGGTGTCCGCCAACTCTGTTTTGCTACACGCCAGCAACGGCGCACCACCCTGTCAGGCCGCGGTCAGGCCGACCCTTCGTGGCGATCGCTCCCCCATCCCTGACGCGCGACGCCCGCCGTCGTGCGCCGCTTTCGGCGTCAACTCCGCCCGGAGCGAGGGCTCCTGACAGGAAGCACCGCGCGCCCAGCTGCCCTGTTCCCACGAGCCGACCGCCCCAGCCGACCGGCGACGGGCGATCTGCAGCAGAGAGGACTCCCCCACACATGGGCACCCCCCGCATGCGCGGCACGGCCCGAGCAGCCCTCACCGGCCTCGCGTCGCTGTCCCTGTTCACCGGCGTCATCCTCGCCGCCGCCACACCCCAGGCGGTGGCCGCACCGGCCGCATCACCGGCCAGCAGCGCCGCGAACCCGTACAACCCGTCGTACCAGCACGCCTATCGCCACGGTGTCATCCCGACCATCCAGCAGAGCGCCAAGATGAAGTCGTGGGCGGCCAACCAGGCCACCCCGAACGTGGCGACCGGCCCGGAGACGCTCTCCTACGGTGGCGGGGTCGACGGCGTCGGGGTCAATGACGGCCACGCGCAGGTCTACCTGGTGTTCTACGGCTCCCAGTGGGGCACCCAGGGCACCGACTCCAACGGCAACGCCACCTTCTCGGGTGACGCGGACGGCGCCGCCCAGGCCGCCCAGCAGATGTTCAAGGGCATCGGCACCGGCAACGAGCTCTGGTCGGCCGACCTGACCCAGTGGTGCGACGGCCCCAACGTGGCCACCGGTGCGACCAGTTGTCCCTCGAACGCCAGCTTCGTGCCCTACCAGGCCGGCGGCGTGCTCTCCGGCGTCTGGTACGACAAATCGGCCGCCTCGCCGAGTGCCGCCTCGGGCAACCAGCTCGGCCAGGAGGCCGTCAACGCGGCCGCCCACTTCGGCAACACCACGGCCGCCTCGAACCGGCACACGTACTACGTGATCATGTCGCCGACCGGCACCAACCCGGACAACTACCAGGGGCAGTACTGCGCCTGGCACGACTACACCGGTGACAGCTCGCTGACCGGCGGCGCGGTCAACTCGCCCTACGGCGACATCGCGTTCAGCAACCAGCCGTACAACATGGACTCCGGCCAGGGCTGCGGCGTCGGCTTCGTCAACTCCCCCGGCACCCTTGACGGCTGGACCATGACGCTCGGCCACGAGTGGCACGAGATGATGTCGGACATGTATCCGGCCGGCGGCTGGACCAACCAGCAGAGCGGCAGCTCCTACAACGGCCAGGAGAACTCCGACGAGTGCGCCTGGCTCGCGCCCGGCACCGCGGGCGGCGCCGCCATGGTCTCCATGAGCACCGGCACCTTCGCCGAGCAGGCCAGCTGGTCCAACGACACCAACGCGTGCGCCATTTCGCACCCGATCGTGGGCGGCGGCTCGACCGGCAACACCGTGACGGTTGGCAACCCGGGCAGTCAGAGCAGCACCGTCGGCACGGCGGCCAGCCTGCAGATCAGCGCCACCGACTCGGGCTCCGGCCAGACCCTGACCTACTCGGCCACCGGCCTGCCGGCCGGCCTGTCGATCAACTCCTCGACCGGCCTGATCTCCGGCACCCCGACCGCCGCGGGCACCTCCAGCGTGACGGTCAGCGCCAAGGACTCGACCGGCGCCGCCGGCAGCGCCTCGTTCTCCTGGACCGTGTCCACCTCGGGCGGCGGCGGCTGCACCGCTAGCCAGCTGCTCGGCAACCCCGGCTTCGAGACCGGCAGCGCCTCGCCCTGGACCGCCACCGCCGGTGTCATCAACAACGACACCAGCTCCGAGCCCGCCCACTCCGGCTCCTGGGACGCCTGGCTGGACGGCTACGGCGCCTCGCACACCGACACCCTGTCGCAGACCGTGAAGGTCCCGACCGGCTGCCACGCCACGCTCACCTTCTGGCTGCACATCGACACCGCCAAGACCGGCACCACCGCCGCCGACAAGCTGACGGTCGCGGCGGGCTCCACCACCCTGGCCACGTACTCGAACCTGAACGCCAACTCGGGCTATGTGCAGAAGACCTTCGACCTCTCCAGCTTCGCGGGTCAGTCCGTGACGCTGAAGTTCACCGGCGTGGAGAACTCCTCCTCGCAGCAGACCAGCTTCGTCCTGGACGACACGGCGATCACCACCAGCTGATCCAGCGGACCAGGTGAGTCGAACCCAAAAACCTGCGGGGGCGGGGGCCGTGGCCCGCCCCCGCAGCACAGCCCGACAAGCAGGCGGTGCCCCCGGGATCTCCCGGGGGCACTTCCTCCTTGCCGCCCTGCTGGCCACGGCCGGCTGCGCCGGCTCCCCCGCTCCCACCCAGCCGGCCCCCACCCTCCCGACTCCGAGCCGCTCGCTCGTCGTGCTGAGCGAGCAGGCCGACGGCGGCTCGGTCACCGTGACCGCTGGCGCCACCGTCCGCCTGGTGCTGCACAGCACCTTCTGGGCCGCGCCGCGCAGTTCGGCCCCCGACCGGCTGGCGCCGGTCGCCGCCGCAAGCTCCGCCCCCTCGACCGGCCCGGGCTGCCGTCCGGGCTCCGGCTGCGGCACCGTCACCGCCGACTTCCTCGCCCGGGGAGCCGCCACCGCCGCCACCGTGCGGCTGACCAGCACCCGCACCAGCTGTGGCGAGGCCGTGCGGTGCCGCCCCGGACAGGCCGACTTCACGGTCACCGTCGTCATCTCCCCCGCCACCCCTGCGGCGCACGACATGCGCTGACGCCCTGCCCGATCGGGCAGGGCGTCGCTTGAGGTGCCGCTGCATACCGGGTATACATACCAGGTATGCAGCGGGACCGAGCGCTGCCCGCCGCAGGGAAATCCCGGAAAGAGGGGGAACGTTGTTGCACATCGAACCGACCAGGAGCGCCACCGAGCCGGTGCTGCACCTGGCGCAGGTGAGCCGGGTCCACGGCCAGGGCGCCGCCGAGGTGCACGCCCTGCGCGGTGTGGACCTGCGGGTCCATCCGGGTGAGTTCGTCGCCGTGATGGGTCCCTCGGGTTCCGGCAAGTCCACCCTGCTCACGCTGGCCGGCGGGCTGGACAGCCCGACCAGCGGGCGGGTCCTGGTGGAGGGGCAGCCGCTCGGCGTGCTGAGCCGGGGCCAACTGGCCGCGATCCGCCGCCGCTCCGTCGGCTACGTCTTCCAGGACTACAACCTGATCCCCGCGCTGACCGCGGCGGAGAACATCATGCTGCCCCGCGAGCTCGACCGGGTAGCCACCCGCAACGCCCGTCACGAGGCGCTGGCCGCCCTGGAGGAGCTGGGCATCGGCGAGTTGGCCGACCGCTTCCCCGACGACATGTCGGGTGGCCAGCAGCAGCGGGTGGCGATCGCCCGCGCACTGATCGGCGAGCGCCGCCTGGTGCTGGCCGACGAGCCCACCGGCGCACTGGACTCCACCACCGGCGAAGCCGTACTGGCCGTGCTGCGCGCCCGCTGCGACGCGGGGGCGGCCGCCATGATGGTCACCCACGAGGCCCGGCACGCCGCCTGGGCGGACCGGGTGGTTTTCCTGCGCGACGGCCTGCTGGTCGACGAGGTCGGGCAGCAGGACGCCGCGACGCTGCTGGCCCTGGCCAACGAGCTGGCCGGCGGATTCGGGGCGGCACAGTGAACCTCACCTCGCTGAAGCTCGCCCTGCGGATCGCCCGCCGCGACGCACTGCGCGCCAAGGGCCGCAGCGCCCTGGTGCTCGCCATGATCGCGCTGCCGGTGATCGGCGTCGCGGGGGCCGACGTGGTCTACCGCAGCGCCCAACTCGACCCCGGCGAGCGGGTGGCCCGCGTCATGGGCACCGCCGACGCACTGATCAGCTACCCCGCACCGGGCAGCGCGGTGCAGCAGGCCCCGTTCGCCGACGACGGGACCCGGTACGTGCCGAGCGGGGCCGACCAGGCCTCCACGCCCGAGGTGGCGAAGAGCCTGCGCACCGACCCGGCCGCGCTGATCACCAGCCTGCTGCCCGCCGGCAGCCGGCTGGTCCCCGCCGCCCCCGGCCCCGAGGCCACCGCCAGTTCGCGCGACGGGCTGTTCGCCACCGCCACCGGCGAGGCCGACCTGACCGGCTCGCTCTGGTCAGGTCGGCTCAACGTGGTCCGCGGCCACGCCCCGAACGCCCCGTTCCAGGCGGCGGTCACCCAGGACTTCCTCAACCAGTCGGGTCTCTCCCTCGGGTCCACCACCACGCTCAAGGGCCTGGAGAAGCAGCCGTACACGCTGACGGCCGTGGTGGAGTACCCGGGCGACCTGTCGAAGGTGGCGCTGATCGGCCGTCCCGGCGAGGTGATCACACCGCTGAAGGACGCCCAGCCCGCCCCCAAGGACTTCGCGGCCGCCGTCGCCGACCCGGGCGACACGATCGACGTACCGGCCTGGCTGGTGCAGCTGCCCGCCGGGGACAGCCTGGACTGGAACAAGGTCCAGGAGTTCAACCGCTACGGCTACACCGTCACCTCGCGCAGCGTCGCGCTCAACCCGCCGCCCCGCTCGGCCGTCCCCTACTACCGCTTCCAGTTCACCCTGCCCGGCAGCGGCTTCACCGCCGTCGTGGTGGCCACCGTCGCCGGCATGGCGCTGCTGGAGACCGCCCTGCTGGCGGGCCCGGCCTTCGCCGTCGGCGCCCGCCGCTCCCGCCGCCAACTCGCCCTGGTGGCCGCCGCCGGCGGCGACCGGAGCCAGGTGGGCGCGGTGGTGCTGGGCGCGGGCGTGGTGCTGGGCACGGTCGGCGCCGCCGCCGGTGTGCTGCTCGGTACCGGCCTGGTGGCGGTGCTGCGCCCGTGGTTCGAGCAGACCGCCGGCAGCCGCTTCGGCCACCTCGACCTGCACCCGCTGGACCTGCTCGGCATCGCCGTGGTCGGGCTGGTCACCGCGCTGCTCGCCGCCGTGCTGCCGGCCGTCCAGGCCGCCCGCCAGGACGTCGTCCAGTCGCTCCGCGGCACCACCAGGGTCAAGCCCGCCGGCCGCCGGATCACCCTGCTGGGCGCGCTGATGGTGCTCGCCGGCGCCGCGACGGCCCTGCTGGGCGCCAGTGTCGCCCAGGCGAACCGGCTGGTGCTCGGCTCCTACGACGCACGGACCCTGGCCGTCTTCGGCGGCTCGGTCACCGCCGAACTGGGCCTGCTCCTCTGCACCCCGATGCTGGTCAGCCTGCTGGGCCGGCTGGCCCACCACCTGCCGCTCGGCCCCCGGCTGGCGCTGCGCGACTCGGCCCGCCACCGCGGCCGCACCGCCCCCGCCGTCGCGGCGATGATGGCGGCCGTGGCCGGCGCCGTGGCCGTCGGCGTCTACACGACCAGCAGCGATGCCCAGGCCAAGGCCGAGTACCGGGCCGCTGCGCCCAGTGGTGCGGTCACCCTCAGCCTCACGAACGACGACCCGACCGTGCCGCGGATGCGCACCACTGTCGAGGAACAGCTGCCCGGTCTGGGCCAGCGCGCCGACATCGCGCAGGTCACCTACGCCTTCTGCGACCAGTGCAGCAGCGACGTCACCTTCAAGCCCGACACCCCCGGCCAGCAGAACCGCGGCCTCCCCCGCGTACTGGCCGGCGACGCCACCGCGCTGCACAACCTTTTCGGCCTGCACGACCCCGCCGCCGAGGCCGCGCTGGCCGGCGGCAAGGCCGTGGTCTTCGACCCCGGCTACATCAAGGACGGCAAGGTGACCCTCGTGCTGCTGGGCGCGATCGGCGCGCCGGTGCAGCCCGGCCAGTCGGTCCAGCCCAGCCAGCACGAGGTCAGCCTGGACGCGCTGCTCGTCGACAACCCCGTCGAAGCCGCCTACGGCACCGGACTGGTGAGCCCCGCGACGGTCGAACAGCTGCACCTGCAGCTGCGTTCCGCGAAGTCCGTGTGGCTGCCGGCCGCCGCGCCCACCGAGAAGGACCAGCAGCGGGCGACGGCCGCCGTCAACGGCATCAACGCGTCGGCCGAGCTGGACGTCGAGCGCGGCTTCCAGTCCAAGAGCGACCTGGTCACCCTCGCGCTGACCGGCTTCGCGGTCCTGGTGGTGCTCGGCGCGGCCGGCATCGCCACCGGGCTGGCCGCCGCGGACTCCCGCCCCGACCAGGCCACCCTGGCCGCCGTCGGCGCTCCGCCGCGGATCCGGCGCACCCTGGCCGGCCTGCAGTGCGGCCTGATCGCCGTGGTCGGCGCGGTGCTGGGCACGCTGAGCGGGTACGTCCCCGCCGTCGCCCTGCGCCGGGCCCGCGACCTGGCGTACTCCGGATCGCAGGGCGTGCACACGCCGATCCTCACGCCGTGGAGCCTGATCCTGCTCGTCGTGCTGGTGCTCCCGCTGGTCGCCGGCCTGGTGGCCGCGGCCACCACCAGCTCCCGCATCCCGCTGGGCCGCCGGGCCAGTTGACCGACAGCACTGCCGAGGGCCGCGCACCGACCTGGTGCGCGGCCCTCGGGGCGTTGCGCCGGTCAGCCCAGCTCGCGCAGCGCCGCGAGCACCTCCAGGCCGAGACTCTGGTCGGCCTCCTCGGGCAGGCTGGCGGAGATCCGGGTGGCCCGCCCGGCGTACCGGCGGTGGATCTCGGCCGCGACCTCGGGCACCGGTCCGGCGACCGCGAAGGTCTCGAAGACCTCTTCGTCGATCGCCTCGGCCATCTGCTGCCAGCGCCCGCGCGTCGACAGGCGGTGCAGTTCCTCGTGCAGGTCGAGCCAGCCGTGCTGCTCCAGCACCGGACGGTAGGCGGGGGTGGAGGCGTAGAACGCGAGGCGCTCGCGCACCAGGGCCCGGTTCGCCCGCAGCTCCTCCTCGGTGCGCCCGGTCGCGGTGAGCACGTTGCCGACGATCTCGAACGGGCGCCCGGTCCAGGCGGCGCCCGCCCGCTCGGCCTCGGCGCGGGCTGCCCGCACCCCGGGCAGCACCCGCTCGGTCAGGTAGTCGACCGAGGTGAAGGGATGGCTGATGAAGCCGTCGGCGACCGCGCCCGCGGTCCGGGTCATCAGCGGGCCGACCCCGGCCAGCAGGATCCGCGGCACACCGGCGGCGACCGGTTCGGGGGCGAAGGCGGGCGTCATCACCGTGTGGGTGTAGAAGTCGCCGCGGAACCTCAGCCGCTCGCCCGTCTGCCAGCTGTGCCAGATCGCCCGCACCGCGTGGACGTACTCCCGCATCCGCGCCGCGGGCCGGTCCCACGGCATGCCGAAGCGGCGCTCGATGTGCGGCTTGATCTGCGAGCCCAGCCCGATGACGGCCCGCCCGCCGGACGCCTCGTGCAGTCCCCAGGCCTGGTAGGCCAGCGTCATCGGGGTCCGGGCGAAGGCGATCGCGACCCCGGTGGCCAGCTCGATGGTGCTGGTTCGGTCCGCGGCGCGGGCGAGTTGGAGGAACGGGTCGTGGGCGGTCTCGGCGACCACCAGCCGGTCCATGCCCCACTGCTCGGCCTGCTCGGCGGCGGCCAGGATCCCGGCGGGGCGCCCGGCGGCGGTCGCGTCGAGCCGGAAGGCGGGGGTCGGACGGTCGTCCATCGGGTCGGATCCTCCTGGGAGAGCGGCACGGATGCCCTCGTACCCTCGCACGTCCGCTCCGCCGGCCCCGGCGGCGGGCCCACCGCCGGATCCCGGCGAGCAGCCGAAGCCGACGGCCGCCGGACCGGGAGGCGTCCCGGGCCGGCGGCCGTTCGTCGTGCTACCGCAGGGCGGCTACCTCGGTGCGGCTCAGACCAGCGGAGCCGGGTAGGTCGGGTACTCGACCCCGGAGACGTACTGGACGACCCGGATCACCTGGCAGGAGTAGCCGAACTCGTTGTCGTACCACAGGTAGAGGATCGCGTTGTCGCCCTCGACCTTGGTGGCACCGGCGTCGACGATCGAGGCGTGCCGCGAGCCGATGAAGTCGCTCGACACCGCGTCGGGCGCGCTGATGAAGTCGATCTGGCGCTTGAGCGGCGAGGTCAGCGACACGTTGCGGAGGTAGTCGAGGACCTCCTCGCGGTTGGTCTCCTGCGCGAGCTGCAGGTTCAGGATCGCGATCGAGACGTCCGGCACCGGGACACGGATCGAGCTGCCGGTGATCGTCGCCTTGAGGTCCGGCAGCGCCTTCGCGACGGCGGAGGCGGCGCCGGTCTCGGTGATGACCATGTTGAGCGCCGCCGAACGGCCACGGCGGTCGGCGCTGTGGTAGTTGTCCAGCAGGTTCTGGTCGTTGGTGTACGAGTGGACGGTCTCCACGTGGCCGCGCAGCACACCGTACTTGTCCGCCATCGCCTTCAGCGGCGGGACGATCGCGTTGGTGGTGCAGGAGGCGCAGGACAGGATCTGCTCGTCCGGCTTGATCGTGTCGTGGTTGACGCCGTGCACGATGTTGGGCACGTCGCCCTTGCCGGGCGCGGTCAGCACGACCTTGGCGATGCCGGGCTGCAGGTGCTTCGACAGGCCCTCGCGGTCGCGCCAGCGGCCGGTGTTGTCGATCAGGATGGCGTCCTTGATCCCGTAGGCCGTGTAGTCCACGGTCGTCGGGTCGTTGGAGTAGATCACCTTGATCTCGTGGCCGTTCACGACGATCTTGTCGTCGGCCTCGTCGACGGTGATCGTGCCGTTGAACTGACCGTGGATCGAGTCGCGCCGCAGCAGCGAGGCGCGCTTGACCAGGTCCTCGCCGCCGCTGTTGCGCACCACGATGGCGCGCAGCCGCAGGCCGTTGCCCGAACCCGCCTTCTCGATGAGCAGACGGGCCAGCAGGCGGCCGATCCGGCCGAAACCGTAGAGCACGACGTCGCGCGGCTCACTGCGGTCCAGCTTGTTGGCGCCGGTCGCCCCGGCGACCGCCTCCGCGGTGAACTCCTCCACCGAGAGACCGCGGTCGTCGCTCTTATAGGTGGCGGCGAGCATGCCGATGTCGATCTGGGAGGGGCCGAGGTCGAGCACGGTGAGGGCCTGCAGGAACGGCAGGGTCTCGGTGACCGAGAGCTCCTCGCCGGCGATCTGGCGGGCGAACCGGTGCGTCTTGAGGATGCTGACCACAGACTTGTTCACCAGCGAACGGCTGTGGAGCAGGACGGTGACGTCCCTCTCCCGATGCAGTCTCCCGATCATCGGGATCATCGACTCCGCGATCTCCTCGCGGTTCTTCCAGTTAGTGAACACGTCTTCATTGACAGTCACAGGGGGTCCATCTCTCGAGCTGGGAGGGTGCCACCATGCTAGCCAGCGGCCCGCGCGCCCGTTCGAGCGGACCCACCCTGAGCTGCGCATCTCCCCCTTCCGAGAGCCGTTGCGAGCCCCTGTGCCGAAGGCCAGCGGCACCCAGGAACAGCACAACAACCGCCCAGGGAAGGCGAGTTGGCTATTCGAGCCGGCCGCCGCGGAGATCCGCGGACCGTGGCGAGGAACACATTGCCGATTCCGTATCGCCGGCCGACAAGAGCGGGGGGCGAACGCGAAAAAGCCCCGCACCCGGTCTCCCGGGGCGGGGCTTTCTCTGAATGATTGTTCGGCGGCGTCCTACTCTCCCACAGGGTCCCCCCTGCAGTACCATCGGCGCTGTGAGGCTTAGCTTCCGGGTTCGGAATGTAACCGGGCGTTTCCCTCACGCTATGACCACCGAAACACTATGAAACTGTCGACCGCAACCCGCCCGTTCTTTCCCTGGCGGGGGTCGTTGTTTCAGAACAACACAGTGGACGCGAGCAACTGAGGACAAGCCCTCGGCCTATTAGTACCGGTCAGCTCCACCCCTTACAGGGCTTCCACATCCGGCCTATCAACCCAGTCGTCTACTGGGAGCCTTACCCTCTCAAGGAGGTGGGAGTGCTCATCTCGAAGCAGGCTTCCCGCTTAGATGCTTTCAGCGGTTATCCCTCCCGAACGTAGCCAACCAGCCATGCCCTTGGCAGGACAACTGGCACACCAGAGGTTCGTCCGTCCCGGTCCTCTCGTACTAGGGACAGCCCTTCTCAACACTCCTACGCGCACAGCGGATAGGGACCGAACTGTCTCACGACGTTCTAAACCCAGCTCGCGTACCGCTTTAATGGGCGAACAGCCCAACCCTTGGGACCTACTCCAGCCCCAGGATGCGACGAGCCGACATCGAGGTGCCAAACCATCCCGTCGATATGGACTCTTGGGGAAGATCAGCCTGTTATCCCCGGGGTACCTTTTATCCGTTGAGCGACGGCGCTTCCACAAGCCACCGCCGGATCACTAGTCCCTGCTTTCGCACCTGCTCGACCCGTCGGTCTCACAGTCAAGCTCCCTTGTGCACTTACACTCAACACCTGATTGCCAACCAGGCTGAGGGAACCTTTGGGCGCCTCCGTTACTCTTTAGGAGGCAACCGCCCCAGTTAAACTACCCACCAGACACTGTCCCTGATCCGGATCACGGACCCAGGTTAGACATCCAGCACGACCAGAGTGGTATTTCAACGTCGACTCCACAACAACTGGCGTTGCCGCTTCAAAGTCTCCCACCTATCCTACACAAGCCGAACCGAACACCAATATCAAGCTATAGTAAAGGTCCCGGGGTCTTTCCGTCCTGCTGCGCGAAACGAGCATCTTTACTCGTAATGCAATTTCACCGGGCCTATGGTTGAGACAGTCGAGAAGTCGTTACGCCATTCGTGCAGGTCGGAACTTACCCGACAAGGAATTTCGCTACCTTAGGATGGTTATAGTTACCACCGCCGTTTACTGGCGCTTAAGTTCTCAGCTTCGCCCCGACGAATCAGAGCTAACCGGTCCCCTTAACGTTCCAGCACCGGGCAGGCGTCAGTCCGTATACATCGCCTTACGGCTTCGCACGGACCTGTGTTTTTAGTAAACAGTCGCTTCTCGCTGGTCTCTGCGGCCGGCCCCAGCTCGGGCAGCAAGTGCCTCCACCAGTTCCGGCCCCCCTTCTCCCGAAGTTACGGGGGCATTTTGCCGAGTTCCTTAACCATAGTTCACCCGAACGCCTCGGTATTCTCTACCTGACCACCTGAGTCGGTTTGGGGTACGGGCCGCCATGAAACTCGCTAGAGGCTTTTCTCGACAGCATAGGATCATCCACTTCACCACAATCGGCTCGGCATCAGGTCTCAGACTATGTGCAAGGCGGATTTGCCTACCTTGCGTCCTACACCCTTACCCCGGGACAACCACCGCCCGGGCTGGACTACCTTCCTGCGTCACCCCATCGCTCACCTAATACCCTGTTGGATCAGCGGCTCCACCACGTCCCATTGTCCGAAGACTCCGGGCCGGCTTCACGGCTTTAGCATTCAGAGGTTCAGCGTTGGCGCTTCAAAGCGGGTACGGGAATATCAACCCGTTGTCCATCGACTACGCCTGTCGGCCTCGCCTTAGGTCCCGACTTACCCTGGGCAGATCAGCTTGACCCAGGAACCCTTGGTCAATCGGCGCAAGAGTTTCCCACTCTTGTATCGCTACTCATGCCTGCATTCTCACTCGTATACCGTCCACGACTGGATTCCTCCGCCGCTTCACCCGGCACACGACGCTCCCCTACCCATCCACAGCGCCGTTGGGCGTATTCTGTGAATGACACGACTTCGGTGGTGTGCTTGAGCCCCGCTACATTGTCGGCGCGGAATCACTTGACCAGTGAGCTATTACGCACTCTTTCAAGGGTGGCTGCTTCTAAGCCAACCTCCTGGTTGTCTCTGCGACTCCACATCCTTTCCCACTTAGCACACGCTTAGGGACCTTAGTCGGTGTTCTGGGCTGTTTCCCTCTCGACCATGGAGCTTATCCCCCACAGTCTCACTGCCACGCTCTCACTTACCGGCATTCGGAGTTTGGCTAAGGTCAGTAACCCGGTAAGGCCCATCGCCTATCCAGTGCTCTACCTCCGGCAAGAAACACGTGACGCTGCACCTAAATGCATTTCGGGGAGAACCAGCTATCACGGAGTTTGATTGGCCTTTCACCCCTAACCACAGGTCATCCCCCAGGTTTTCAACCCTGGTGGGTTCGGTCCTCCACGCGGTCTTACCCGCGCTTCAACCTGCCCATGGCTAGATCACTCCGCTTCGGGTCTTGGGCATGCAACTCAACCGCCCTATTCGGACTCGCTTTCGCTACGGCTACCCCACACGGGTTAACCTCGCTACACACCGCAAACTCGCAGGCTCATTCTTCAAAAGGCACGCAGTCACGGCTGATCAGCAAGCTGACCAACGACGCTCCCACGGCTTGTAGGCACACGGTTTCAGGTACTATTTCACTCCGCTCCCGCGGTACTTTTCACCATTCCCTCACGGTACTATCCGCTATCGGTCACTAGGGAATATTTAGGCTTAGCGGGTGGTCCCGCCAGATTCACACGGAATTTCTCGGGCTCCGTGCTACTTGGGAGAAGCTCAAGTGAGCCGTACAAGTTTCGTCTACGGGGGTCTTACCCTCTACGCCGGACCTTTCGCATGTCCTTCGACTACCCATACGGTTTCTGACTCACCCGATCGCCGGCAGACGACCGAAGAACTTTCCCACGACCCCGAAGTGGCAACCCCTGCCGGGTCTCACACCACAACGGTTTAGCCTCATCCGGTTTCGCTCGCCACTACTCCCGGAATCACGGTTGTTTTCTCTTCCTGCGGGTACTGAGATGTTTCACTTCCCCGCGTTCCCTCCACATACCCTATGTGTTCAGGTATGGGTGACAGCCCATGACGACTGCCGGGTTTCCCCATTCGGACACCCCCGGATCAAAGCTCGGTTGACAGCTCCCCGGGGCCTATCGCGGCCTCCCACGTCCTTCATCGGTTCCTAGTGCCAAGGCATCCACCGTGCGCCCTTAAAAACTTGGCCACAGATGCTCGCGTCCACTGTGCAGTTCTCAAACAACGACCAGACACCCACCTACACAACCCGGCAAACACCAGGTCGGTCCGTGGGACCGGCACTGAGACAACGATTACTCGTTCCCTCAGGACCCAACAACGTGCCCGACACACCAGATCACCCGTAACCGTTCCACGCCGAAGCAGTACTAGGAAACAACCAACCCTGTGTGCCGAATAGTCAACGTTCCACCCATGAGCAACCGTGCGAGACATTCGCTCGCATCCGGCCGTGTGCTCCTTAGAAAGGAGGTGATCCAGCCGCACCTTCCGGTACGGCTACCTTGTTACGACTTCGTCCCAATCGCTGGTCCCACCTTCGACGGCTCCCTCCCAAGGGTTAGGCCACCGGCTTCGGGTGTTACCGACTTTCGTGACGTGACGGGCGGTGTGTACAAGGCCCGGGAACGTATTCACCGCAGCATGCTGATCTGCGATTACTAGCAACTCCAACTTCATGGGGTCGAGTTGCAGACCCCAATCCGAACTGAGGCCGGCTTTTTGGGATTCGCTCCACCTCACGGTATCGCAGCCCTTTGTACCGACCATTGTAGCACGTGTGCAGCCCAAGACATAAGGGGCATGATGATTTGACGTCGTCCCCACCTTCCTCCGAGTTGACCCCGGCAGTCTCCTGTGAGTCCCCATCACCCCGAAAGGCATGCTGGCAACACAGAACAAGGGTTGCGCTCGTTGCGGGACTTAACCCAACATCTCACGACACGAGCTGACGACAACCATGCACCACCTGTATACCGACCACAAGGGGGCGACTATCTCTAGCCGTTTCCGGTATATGTCAAGCCTTGGTAAGGTTCTTCGCGTTGCGTCGAATTAAGCCACATGCTCCGCTGCTTGTGCGGGCCCCCGTCAATTCCTTTGAGTTTTAGCCTTGCGGCCGTACTCCCCAGGCGGGGAACTTAATGCGTTAGCTGCGGCACCGACGACGTGGAATGTCGCCAACACCTAGTTCCCAACGTTTACGGCGTGGACTACCAGGGTATCTAATCCTGTTCGCTCCCCACGCTTTCGCTCCTCAGCGTCAGTAATGGCCCAGAGATCCGCCTTCGCCACCGGTGTTCCTCCTGATATCTGCGCATTTCACCGCTACACCAGGAATTCCGATCTCCCCTACCACACTCTAGCCTGCCCGTATCGAATGCAGACCCGGGGTTAAGCCCCGGGCTTTCACATCCGACGCGACAGGCCGCCTACGAGCTCTTTACGCCCAATAATTCCGGACAACGCTCGCACCCTACGTATTACCGCGGCTGCTGGCACGTAGTTAGCCGGTGCTTCTTCTGCAGGTACCGTCACTTGCGCTTCTTCCCTGCTGAAAGAGGTTTACAACCCGAAGGCCGTCATCCCTCACGCGGCGTCGCTGCATCAGGCTTTCGCCCATTGTGCAATATTCCCCACTGCTGCCTCCCGTAGGAGTCTGGGCCGTGTCTCAGTCCCAGTGTGGCCGGTCGCCCTCTCAGGCCGGCTACCCGTCGTCGCCTTGGTAGGCCATTACCCCACCAACAAGCTGATAGGCCGCGGGCTCATCCTGCACCGCCGGAGCTTTCCACCAACCCCCATGCAGAGGAAGGTCGTATCCGGTATTAGACCCCGTTTCCAGGGCTTGTCCCAGAGTGCAGGGCAGATTGCCCACGTGTTACTCACCCGTTCGCCACTGATCCACCCCGAAGGGCTTCACCGTTCGACTTGCATGTGTTAAGCACGCCGCCAGCGTTCGTCCTGAGCCAGGATCAAACTCTCCGTGAATGTTTACCCGTCATCGGGTCGACACCCGCGTCGAGCGGCACGACAACCACCGGAATAGGGTGGTCTCGCGCACTGCGTCCTCGCTAGTGTTTTACTTCAAAAGGAATCTCCAACCCCAGTCCGAAGACCAAGGCCGGGGATGTCAACATATCTGGCGTTGACTTTTGGCACGCTGTTGAGTTCTCAAGGAACGGACGCTTCCTTTGCAGCCACTTCCGTGGCCCCTCCGGGCGCTTCGTTCTTTCTTCTCTTCGAGCTTATCAGACCCGCCTCTCGGCGTTTCCCGACTCGCTCTCGGTGTTTCCAACCTTACCAGGTCTTCCGCACCGCTCGGCCTCAAGAGGCCTTCGCCGTAACCGACCTGACGGCCTGTCCGACGTGTTGAACTTTAGCCCAGCCCCGCTCCGAAAAGCGAATCCGGCCCACTCGCCGAAATACCGGCACGACAAAGAAAGCCAGCCGCATAAGCGTGCGAATAGCGGCACGCCAACAGCCGACGACCCTGCCGGGATGGTGTTTCAGGAGAGTGGCCGCCCCGGGACCGTCCGCGCCGATGCGTGTCCGGTGCTCCCTGCCGAGCGACTTGGAAACACTAGACCTCCCCAGCCCCAGAAGCAAGTCCCCCACCTGACGCAGCACCCCGCCAGCGACAGGCGCCGCAGCGATGCGGTCGAAGTCGCGGCCTCCGTGCAGCAGAGGCCTGGAGCTCGGCGGTCACCGCACTCACTGTGCAGTCGCACTCATCCGCGGTAGTTCCCCTTGTTCTCCAGCAGCTCCAGGTCAAAGGCTCCGTCCGCCGCAGTGGTGCAAAGGCGATGAAGAGCGAGCGCCCGCCGCCGAGTCTCCAGCGCCTCGCGAGGGGCGGACCTCACCGTCTCCGTCTCCGTCTTCGTCGCCGCGCCGAGCGCCCGAGCCGCGTCCGCGAGGAGGGCTCCGTCCACGTCGATCACAGTCCTGGCCACCGGACATCTCCTTACTGTCAAGCTGTGCATCAAGGATGTCAGGCTGGTTGCACGGTCGGTAGATCACCGTGCGGCTGCGCGCGCAGCCGCACCGCTGGGCACGTCGACTGCCCTGCTCCACTGGCCGCGGGCCCACAGCAGGAGGCCGAGCAGCGGGAGCGCGGTGCCGAGGGTGCAGACGCCCGTCCAGCCGTAGGCGGCGTGCAGGGCGCCGGTTGCGGCGGAGGAGGCGGCGCCGCCGGCGAAGACGGTGGTCATGTAGACGGTGTTGATCCGGGCCCGGGCATCGCCGCGCAGGGCGTAGATCTCGTGCTGGCTCATCACCTGGTGGCCCTGGACCGCGAAGTCGAGCAGCACTGCGGCCAGGGCGAGCAGCAGCACGCTGTGGCGGCCGGCGGCGGCGAGGGCGAAGGAGCAGGCGGCGAGCAGCAGGGCCGCGCCGCTGGCGCTGCGGCCGTGGCCGCGGTCGGCGAGCCGCCCTGCGACCGGTGCCGCGGCTGCGCCGCCGGCGCCGACCAGGGCGAAGAGGGCGATCTGGACCTGGCCGAAGTGGTGTTCGTCGACGAGCTCGTAGGCGATCGCGGTCCAGAAGGCGGTGAAGGAGCCGAACATCGTCGCCTGGCAGAGCGCTCGCCGACGGAGCACGGGCTCCTGACGGGCCAGCGTGACCAGGCTGGCCAGCAGTGCGCGGTAGCCGGCCCGGTGCTCCGGGGTGCGGGTCGGCAGCAGCCGGCGCAGCACCAGGCTGAGCCCGATCATCAGCACGGCGGACAGCAGGTAGATCGCCCGCCAGCCCAGCAGGTCGGCGACCAGGCTGGAGACGGTGCGGGCGAGCAGGATGCCCAGCAGCAGGCCGCTCATGACCCGGCCGACGATGCTGCCGCGCTGCTCGGCCGGGGCCAGGTGGGCGGCGAGCGGGACGAGCACCTGCGCGACGACCGAGGTCGTGCCGACCAGCACCGAGGCGGCCAGGAAGAGCCCGAAGACCGGGCTCACCGCCGCGAGCAGCAGGGCCGTCGCCGTCACCAGGAGTGTGCGGGTGGCCAGTCGGCGGTTCTCCACCAGGTCGCCGAGCGGCAGGACGAAGAGCAGGCCCAGGGCGTATCCGGCCTGGGTCAGCGTCACGACCGTGGTGGCCGCGCCCTGACCGACGCCGAAGGAGTGGGCGACGAGTTCGAGCAGGGGCTGCGCGTAGTAGAGGTTGGCCACGGTCATGCCGCAGGCCACCGCCAGGACCAGGGTCGTGGCGGGGTTCATCTGCTGCGCTGCGGTCGGCGCGGGCCCTGGTGCGGGCTGGGGCATCTCTCTTCGACCTTCCTTGCGTGCGAGCGCTCTTCGAACAGGCGCTTCCGGAAACAGACGCTAGGCAGGGCCGCCCGGATGGGGAAGGGTGCGCCGCACCCCCCGTCAGCCTGGGTGCGCCACACCCAGGTCCGGTGCCGGGCGGCCCGCTACGGTGGGGCGCATGACGAAGGGAACCGAGCTCGGTGACTTCCTGCGCGCCCGCCGCGACCTGGTGCCGCCGGAGCGCGCGGGCCTGCCGTCGCACACCTCGCGCCGGGTGAAGGGCCTGCGCCGCGAGGAGGTCGCGCTGCTCGCCGGGGTGAGCACCGACTACTACACCCGCCTCGAACAGGGCCGCGAGCGGAACCCCTCGGAGCAGGTGCTGGGCGCCGTCGCCCGCGCGCTGCAGCTGGACCCGGACAGCGCCGCGCACCTGTTCCGGCTCGCCCAGCCGGCGCCGCCGGCCGTCGCCGCGCCCGTGACCACGGTCAGCCCCGAACTGCTGCGCCTGATGGACCACTTCCTGGGCCTGCCGGCCTGCATCGTCAGCCCGGCCCTGGACATCCTGGCCACCAACCACGGCACCCGGCAGCTCTACAGCGACTTCGCCCGGGTCGACAACCAGCTGCGGATGCTCTTCCTCGATCCTGCCGGGCGCCGGTTCTACCGTGACTGGGACCGCGCCGCCCGCAGCATGGTCAGCAACCTGCGGGCGCAGTCCGCGCCGTTCCCGGACGACCCGCGGATCGCCCAGGTGATCGGTGAACTGTCGCTGCGCAGCCCCGCGTTCGCGAGTCTGTGGGCCAGGTACGACGTCCGGCCGTGCACCAGTGACGACAAGCCGCTGTGGCATCCTCAGGTCGGCGAGATGTACCTGCACTTCGAGTCGTTCACCGTCTCCAGCGCCCCCGGCCAGCGACTGCTGGTCTACTCGGCCGAGCCCGGCAGCCCCAGTGCCGACGCCCTGGCGCTGCTCCGCACGCTCACCGAGCAGGACACCGGCGCGCGCCCGCCCCGCGGGGAACGGGCACGCGGGGAACGGGCACGCCGAGCGGACGGGCGGGCCACCGGGACAGGCCGCTGACCGGCTCCGTCAGGAGAGGACCCGCCGCAGGCAGGCGTTGCGCGTCGCGATGGCCGGCTGCGAGAGGTGCACCCCTGACCGGGATGCCCTGACATGTGCGCACCTGCGCAATCCCGGGCACCTCTACGATGGCCGGATGGACGAGCGCACACCGGCAGCAGATGCACACGGCTCGCAGCAGCATCGCAGAGGCGATCACCTGGAGGTCGCCGCCTCGATCCTCGCGCTGCTCGCCGACCGCACCCGGCTCGCCCTGCTGGAGCGGCTCGGCCGCGGGGAGGCCGACGTGACCACGCTCACCGAGGCCACCGGGGCCGCACGCCCCTCCGTCTCCCAGCACTTGGCCAAGCTCCGCCTCGCCGGGCTCGTCTCGACCCGCAAGGACGGGCGCCGCGTCGTCTACTCGCTGCGCCACGGCCACCTGCGCCGCCTGGTCGACGAGGCGCTGAACGTCGCCGACCACCAGATCGGCTCGCTGCCGCCGCACGACTGACCCCTGTGCCGACCTCTTCGCCGACCGCTCCGCTCGCCCGCGCTGCGGCACGGGCGAGGGTCCGCGAGCTTCGCCCCACACGTGCGCAGGTACGCACACGTTGGCTATGCTGACCAGGTCACCATCGCCGACCCGAGGGCGCGACCGATGCTGTCCGTGCTGCGCAACCGCACCTACCGCCACCTGTTCACCGCACAGGTCGTCGCCCTGGTCGGCACCGGCCTGGCGACGGTGGCCCTGTCGCTGCTGGCCTACCGGATCGCGGGGAACGACGCCTCGGCGGTACTGGGCACCGCGCTGGCGATCAAGATGGTCGCCTACGTGGCGATCGCACCGCTCGCCGGCGCGCTCGCCGGCCGCGTCCCGCGGCGGGCGCTGATGGTCACGACGGACCTCACCCGCGCCGGCGTCGCCCTCGCCCTGCCGTTCGTCACCCAGGTCTGGCAGGTCTACCTGACGGTCTTCCTGCTCCAGGCCGCCTCCGCCGCCTTCACCCCGACCTTCCAGGCCACCATCCCCGAGGTGCTGCCGGCCGAACGCGACTACACCCAGGCGCTGTCGATGTCCCGGCTCGCCTACGACCTGGAGTCGCTCTTCTCCCCGGCGCTGGCCGCGCTGCTGCTGACCGCCGTCTCCTACGCCTGGCTCTTCACCGGCACGGTGATCGGCTTCCTCGCCTCCGCCGCCCTGGTGGCCTCCGCCGTGCTGCCGAAGGCTCCCCCGGTCGAGCGCACCGGCGGCGTCTACACCAAGGCGGTGTTCGGCTCACGGCTGTACCGGGCCACTCCGCGGCTGCGCGCCCTGCTCGCGCTCGACCTCGCGGTCGCCGCGGCCGGCGCGATCGTCTTCGTCAACACGGTCGTCCTGGTCCGCGAGCACTTCCACCGCCCCGCCGGCGACGTCTCCCTCGCGCTCGGTGCCTACGGCGCCGGGTCGATGGCCACCGCCCTGCTGATGCCCCGTCTGCTGCACCGGGTGAGCGACCGGGCCGTGATGCTGCCCGCCGCGTTCGCGCTGCCCCTCGTCCTGGCCGGCGTCGCCGCGCTCACCGCCGCCGCCCCCGGCAGCTGGTCCTGGGCGGCGCTGCTGGCCGCGTGGGCGCTGATCGGCGCGGGCAGCTCGGCCGTGCTCACCCCGGGCGGGCGGGTGGTCCGCCGCTCGGCCGCCGACGCCGACCTGCCCGCCGCCTTCGCCGCCCAGTTCTCCCTCTCGCACTCCTGCTGGCTGCTGACCTACCCGCTGGCCGGCTGGGTCGCCGCCGCGGCGGGCCTGCGCGCCACCGCCCTCGTGCTCGGCGCCCTCGCGCTCGCCGCGGCCGGCGGGGCCGTGCTGCTCTGGCCGCGCCACGATCCCGGGGCGCTGCCCCACCTCCACACCGACCTGCCCGCCGGCCACCCGCACCTCGCCGGCGCCCGCCGCACGCCGACCGGGAGTTGGAGCCACGGCCACCACTACGTCATCGACCGGCACCACCACAGCTGGCCGCACCCGGTGGCGCGGCGGGCGGCGGCCGGCTGAACCGGGGCCAGGGCCTGTCCGGCGGTCCTTCCGCCGCGCTGGAACGCCTGCGCGGACCCGATCCGCTGACGACAGGTCGACAGGACGACGCCGGGGTGCCATCGGGCACCCCGGCGTCGTCCTGCGGTCAGCGGCGAGGAAAGCGGACGGACTAGCTGCAAGTGAGGTGTGAGAAGGAAGTCCCCCCATGGCCTCGCCGGGGGCAACGCTAGCAGTCAGCCGGGGATCAGGTCGCGCAGGTTTTCCGGCGTGACGACCACCGAGTCCGGGTGCAGCCCCTGCGGGCGACCCAGGCCGACGTAGGTGACCGGGCCCTTCGGGACCGTGGTGCCGTCCCACAGCGTGGTCGCCGTGGCGCGCTCGGCCAGCAGGTCGGTGAGGTGGCGGACGGTGAGGTGGTCGCGCTCGACGATGCCGCGCACCAGCGTCGCCACCGACATCTGGTTGCCCTCGACCTGGTTGGCCTGCGGGTCGCCCTGCAGATGGAGGTGCAGCCACTTCGCGCGCCAGCTGCCGTCGGCCCCGCGCAGGAACACCAGCGGCAGCGCGACCCGGCCCGGACCGCGCAGCTCCGACTTCATTCGCACGGTGCGCGCCTCGAACGGGCGGCCCTGCTGCTCGGCCTCGCGCAGCATGAAGCCGAAGAACGACTCCTCGACCTCATCGAAGCCCTCGCCCGCGTACACGTTGACCTGCGGGACGATGAAGTCGCCGCGCACGGAACCCAGGCGCAGGTCGATGAACTCCGAGGCGCCGTCGGGCGCGTCGGTGATGTCCCCGGAGTGCTCGCCCTCGACCTGGGTGAGCTCGGTCCAGGAGAGCCAGCCGACCGTCCCGTACTCGGCGTCGAGCAGCAGCGCCGACAGGTCGAAGTCGGTGGTGCGGCTGGTCTGCTTCCAGTACACGAAGAACCGGAGCAGGTCGCCGTCGACCGGGGAGAGCGAGCCCCGGGGCAGCACGCCGAGGCCGGCGGCCGTGGCGTTGCCGCTGAGCGGGAGCGCGACGTCGAGGATGTCGGGGTCGATCAGCAGGTGCCCGGGCGCCGGCAGACGGCGGCGCAGCTCGGCGTCCAGCGCGGCGATCAGGCGCTCGCACTCGGGCGGCAGCACCGGTGGGCGGGTGTCGGCGGTGACCCAGCCACGGCCACGGCGGTTGACGAAGACGCGGCGCTCGCCCGGCTGCCGCGGCCGGTTGTGGAAGTACTCACGGACCGACAGCAGCACCCGGCCGGCCACCTGCGGGGCGACCTGCTCGGCGGCGGCCACCACGGCATCGCGTTCGTCCTGGGTGCGGCAGGCCCGCAGCAGCCGGTCCAGGGCGCGGAACAGCCTGCCCGGAGCGGCCGTCAGCAGCCGTGCCGCCCCGGTCACGTCCTGCGCGGCGAAGAGCTCCTCGACACGGCTGTCGAAGGAGCGGACCTGCTGCTCGCCCCGGGCCACCGCGAACACCTCGGCGGCGTGCGGCCAGCGCGGGTACTCGTGCGGGTGCAGCCGCTCACCGAGGCGCTTGAACGCCTCCCGGTGCGCGCTGACGTCGGCGAGCTTGGCGGGAGCCGCGGCGACCACCGCGTCGAGCCCGGCGAGCAGGGCGCGGCGGACCGGGCGGGACAGCGAGCGGAACCGGGTCGGCTCCAACAGGGTCACGTCACCGTCCGACAGCGCGCAGGCCAGCCGCAGCACATCGGTGACGGTGTCCAGCAGCAGCGGCGCACCGGCGTCGAGCCGGGCGAGGTTGACCACGGCCCGGTTCTCCCGGACCGGTATCGCCGCGGGCTGGGGACCGTCGACGCAGTGCCCGGCCAGCGCACCGAGGTCGCGCAGCGCCTCCTCCCCCAGCGGCGTCGTGCTGCCCGCCAGGGCCAGGTACAGCGCGGTGACCTCGTCCTCCAGCGTGCCGCCCGGGTGCAGGACCGTCAGGCGGTCGCCCGCGGCGGCGATCAACTCGCCGTGGGCGGCGAGCATTTCGGCGTACGTGTGGGCGTAGCTGCCGTACGACGGGAGGGTCAGCAGGTCGACCGCACCGGTGCCGAGCTGCGCCGGCGTGCCCGCGCGCGAGACGTCGTCCGCCAGCGCCTCGGCGATGCACCGCATCCAGAAGTCGAAGGTGTCCGGCACGTTGGCCGGGAAGTCGACGAAGTAGACGTTGTGCTCGACATGGTCACCGACCATCTCCCGCACGGTGGCCAGGGTGCGCGCGGCGACGGCGACGACCGCTTCCTCGCTCAGCCCCGACAGCCGCTCCAGCAGCGCCGCCGAGAGCTTGAAGCCCACGGACAGCAGCGCGGCGTCGAACTGCCGTGCTGCGACGGCGCCTTGGCCGGCGGGCGCAGTGGGCGCGGGGAGGCGGTGGGTGTGCCGGACGACCAGCGGTTCGAGACGGAGGGCCATCCGGGCATGATCCCAGAGCCGCCTGAGGCCTCGCACCCGGGTTTTCGGACCACCGGGCGCGCCGGGCGCCGCGAGCCGTTGCTCGCGGCGCCCGGCGCCCTGCTCACGTCACGGTCGCCCTGCTCAATTCGCGGACGCGGAGGGCGACGGGCTCGGGGAGCTCGTCGGCGCGGTGGCGGTGGGAGCCGGCGAGGGGGACCCGCAGCTCGGCGAGGGGCTGCCGGACGGCGCCGGGGAGCCCGGGGTGGCGGACGCGGAGGGCGTCGGCGTCCCGGAGGGCTTCGGCGACGGGGTCGGCGCCGGCGAGGGTGTCCCGGTCGGCGACGGGCTCGGCGAGGCGGACGCGCCGGCCGTCGGCGTCGGGCAGCCGGTCGGCGCCGGGCTCGGGGTGCCGGTCGGCGAGGCGGTGGGCGACGGCGAGGGCGACCCGGTCGGCGACGGCGAGGCGGGGGTCGTGGGCGACGGCTTCGCGGACGGCGTCGGCGAGGCCGACGGCGCGGGGGTCGGCGAGGCCGAAGCCGACGCCGAGGCCGCCGGGTTGGGCGACGCGGAGGCCGACGGCGACGCCGGGGTGGGCGAGGCGGTGGGCGCCGCGGGCGACGGCTGCGCGTTCGGCGTCGGCGAGGCCGACGGTGTGCCCGCCGGGGTACCGGCCGGGATCGGGGTCGCGGGGGCCGAGGGGGCCGAGGAGGCCGAAGGCCGGCTCGCGGGCACGACCGTGAACAATCCGCCGCCGACGGGCAGCGGCACCGTGACCGGGCCCGGTCCGGCCGGCAGGTCCGGCACGGTCAGGGCGCCGGTCTGGAAGTAGCCCATCCAACTCTTCACCGTGTTCAGGTAGTCGGTGGAGTTGTTGTAGCTGAGGATCGCCCGGTCGAGCTGGGCCGGCACCGACACGTCGCGGCCGCCCGCGCACAGGTAGCGGCCGGCGCCCAGCGCCGCGTCCCAGATGTTGTTGGGGTCGGCCTTGCCGTCCCCGTTGCCGTCGGCACCCCAGGTCGCCCAGGTGGAGGGGAGGAACTGCATCGGACCGACGGCCCGGGCCCAGGAACCGCTGCCGTCGTAGGCGCCGCTGGTGCTGTTGGGGATCGCGGCGAAGCCGCTGGTCCCGTCCAGCGCCGGACCGAGGATCGGCGTGTACGTCGTACCGGAGGCGTCGACCGCGCCACCGTCCGCCTGACCCGACTCCACCTGGCCGATGCCGGCCAGCAGCTGCCACGGCAGGTGGCAGCCGGGGTCGCTGCCGGCGAGCGACGTCTCGGCGCTGCGGTAGGCGGCGAACACCGTGGCCGGCAGCCGCGCCCCGCCCACCGACAGCGACGTCGCGGGCGTCACCGGAACGGTGCTCGACGTCCCCGCGCCGTTCCCGGCCCCGCTCCCGCCCGGCAGCACGGTGCCCGGCGCCGCGAACGGCGATCCGGCCACCACCCCCGGCGGCTGCGGCAGCACCCGCGGGCCGCCGCCGTCCGCCGGCGGCTGCCCGCCCGCCGCGGCGGACGCCGGCACACCGAACGCCACTGGTGAGGCGAGGGTCAGGGGCGCCGACGGCGCCGCCGCGGCAGCGAGGGCGACGAGCGTCCCGGCCGTCCGCGTCAGCACGCGTTTACGTATCCACCTGGCCACGTGAACTCCTTCCGATGATCCTGCGGTCAGTCCATGGACGAACCGACCGCCCATCAGGTTCCACAACAGTCAGTCGGCATACGCATCAGACCACGCTGGGGTGACGCCCTCGCACAGCGGGGGCCGCCCCGTGCCCTTCTCCCGGCCTCTCGCGCCGGTGCCGCACCGTCAGGACGCGGGAACCGTCCGCTCCGGCGCGAGCGAGTTGCCCGCCGGGATGTCTCCGCAGTCGGACGGGGCCGGCTTGCCCGCGAAGCGGTCGTTGAGCCAGGACGCCGCCTTGAGGGCCCAGGCCGGCGCGGTTCCGAGGTGGCTGAGCAGGTCGTACTGGTCGTAGCTGATCGCGTTGTTGCCGGTGGCGCAGTACTGGTCGGCCAGGGCCCGCACGTCTCCGGCGACCATGACGCCGTCACCGGTTCCGATGCCGGACGGGCTGGCGAAGGTGCCCTCCAGCACGCCGCCGTCGCCCTGCGCGATGTAGCCGGGAACGGTCGGGGTGGGGGCCGACCCCAGGTTGATCCTGTTCACCGCATCGACGAACGCGGGCACCGAGTCCGGGTCGGCGTACTCGGGCTTGGCGATCTGCTGCCAGGTCAGACCGGGGAAGTGGCCGAGCGCGTCGAGGAGCGAGCCGTTCTGCAGCCGGTCGTAGATCTGGCGGCCGTAGCTGTTCATGTACGGCGTCAGGTCGATCCCGAACGAGCGGGAGACCCCGATGACCGACATGGGAATGACGCCGGACCAGACCAGCGACCCGCTGACGTACTTCAGGTTGTGCGCCGGGTCGACGAGCACCCCGCCCTCGGCGAAGCCGGTGAGCTTCTTGTTGACGTCGGGCGCGTAGCTCGGGGCGAGCGCCGCTGCCCAGTCGGTGGCGATGGAGCCGCCGGAGTAGCCCATCAGGCCGAACCTGGTCGCGCCGCTCAGGCCGGTCGACGGGGAGTTGACCGCGGCCCGGATCGAGTCCAGCGTGTTGAAGCCGTACTCCGGTCCGGCCGCGAAGTCCGCCGACTGGCCCTCGGTGTCCGGGATGACGAGGTTGTCGCCCTGCAGCAGCAGCGCCGAGAGGGCCGCGGACTCGAAGTTGGCGATCGTGCCGCCCAGGGTCACGTTCCCGGCGATGGCGCGGGACGGCCCGTCCTGCGGGTTCAGGGAGTCGTAGAACGACTGGTAGGAGACGGCCTTCGTGCTGTTGCCCGTGATGCTGCGCACCACCGAGGTCACGTTGGCGGCCGGCCGCCCCTGGGCGTCGGTGGTGCGGTAGAGCAGCTGGATCGCGCTGACCGGCGTGGGGATGCCCTCGATGTGGTACTGCAGCGTCCGGGTCTTGAGCACGGTGCCCGGCGCGAAGGAGGCCAGCGGCGCACTGCCGTCGTAGGCGTAGAAGGAGTCACCGGCGGCGCTGCTCCTCGCCGCGGCCGAGGCGCACGGGGCGGCGGCCGAGGCCATGGCCGCGACGGCGGCGGCGACGACGGCCAGGCGTCGGACAGGTCTTCTGTACATGGCTGCTCCCCGGAATCGTGTGACGGGTACCACTCCTGACTGCCCAGTAAGTTACCTGCGGGTAAAAGATCCGTACAGAGAGATGACACGGCAACGTGTGGGCACTTGGTGAAGGGACCGCGTTTCGCCTTGCCCGCGGCCCCTCCCGTCCGTCGCACCTGCCCGGTCCAGCCGCGCGCGGGCAGCCCCGCGAGCAGCGTCGGGCCCGGTGCCTCGGCGGGCTTCGCAGAACGGCCACGGGCCCGTAACGCTGGTCCATTGACCGGTCCGGCGGTGCTTGCGAGCATTCGGCACATGACGTCGTCGAAGTGTCCCCGCAGCCGGTAGCCCTGGGTCCCCGGGCTACCACGCCGCCTCGTGGCCGACTCCGGACGAAGGATCACCGATGCTGCCAGCGCTCATCGCGACGCCGGGCCCGCACCAGCCCGGCACCGACCGGCCGGACGGGGCGACCGCCGTGCTGCGGGCCGTCCTGGACCAGGGGCCGCTGGCCCGCACGGCGATCGGCAGGGAGACCGGGCTGAGCTCGGCCGCCGTGTCCCGGTACGCGGCCGACCTGCTCGCGATGGGACTGGTCTGGCAGCCGCCGGAGCCCGCGCAGCGCCCCCGGCCGGGCCGCCCCCGGATCCCGCTCGACATCGACACCTCGCACCACGTCGCGGCGGGCGTGCACATCGCCATTCCGCGGCTCACCTTCTCGCTCACCGATCTGCGCGGGCGGGTCCTCGCCGCCGAGCACGTGCCGCGGGGGCCGCATCCGGGCGCGGTGCTCCAGGAGGTCGCCGCGCGGCTGCCGGGGTTCCTGGGGCGGCACGTGCACGGGCGCTCCGTCCTCGGGCTCGGCGTGGTCACCGGCGGCCGGGTGGATCCGGACGCGGGGGTGCTGGTCGAGAACGCCGCGCTGGGCTGGCGCGACGTCCCGCTGCGACGGGCGCTGCAGCGGGCGGTCCGGCTGCCCGTCCATGTGGAGGGCCACGCCCGGGCGCTGGCCCGGGCGGAGATGCTCTTCGGCCGGGCCGGCGAGGGCGTCCTGGTGCACCTGTTCGTGGGCAACGCCGTGGACGCGGCGATCGCCACCGGCGGGATCCTGCTGCGAGGGCGCGGGTACGGCGCCGGCGGCATCGCCCACCTGCCCGTTCCCGGGTCGGCGGCGGCGTGCCCGTGCGGGCGCACCGGCTGCCTCCAGGTCACCGTGGCCGACCGCACCATCGCCGAGCGTGCCGCCGCGGACGGCATCACCCCGTACCCCGACCTGCCCCTGCTGCTGGGGGCGGCGGCCGCGGGCGAGGCGCGCGCCGTGGAGCTGTGCCGCAGCCGACTCCGGATGATCGCCCGCGCCGTCCGCCCGATGCTCGACGTGATCAGCCCGGACACCGTGGTGCTGACCGAGGCCGTCACGCTCCAACTGCCGCGGCTGCTGGCCGAGGTGGGCCGCGAGCTGGGCGGCGCCGGCGATCTGGTGCGGGCCGGCTCCTTCGGCGCGGACACGCTCGCGGTGGCGGCGGCCGTGCCGGTGCTCGCCGCCGTCTACCAGGACCCACTGGCCCTGCGCACGGTCGGCGGCGTCAGGTGAGGGGCCGTCCGGTGGGGTTTCTTCCGCGCCGCTGGAAACCATTGTCCGGGTGGTCGTCCGGGCAGCAGACTGCAGCCATGGACGCGCAGCACAGGGCCACGATCCGGGCAGCCGCACAGCGGCTCCCCGTGAACGCCTTCCGCGCGCACCACTTCGCCGGGCTGGGCTGTCGGGGCTGCTGACCGGAGTTCCGCCGAGGCGCTCCGGCGCGGGTGCCGCGCGGCGTTGACGGCCGCGCGCAGCCCGTTCCTGTTCCCGCTGCCGTTGCCGGGTGACCCCGCCGTACCCCGGCGCCGCCGTGCCGCCGTGCCACCGTGCCACCGTGCCACCGCCCGGCCGTGCCCTGCCCTGCCCTGCCCTGCCCTGCGCTGCGCTGCCGCGGGGTCGTGGCACCCGCCCGGCCGACCAGCCACCACCGAAAGGACCCGCCAGCATGAGCACGCCCTCCGTCCGTCCCGTCGCCGGTCACATCGGCGCCGACATCGACGGCGTCGACCTCGCCCGGCCGCTGCCCGCCGAGGCCGTCGACACCATCAAGCAGGCGCTCCACCGCCACAAGGTCGTCTTCTTCCGGGGACAGCACCTCGACCACGCCGCCCAGATCGCCTTCGCGCGCCAGTTCGGCGAGCTCACCTACGCCCACCCGCACGACGACGCCCCGCCGCAGGCGCACCCGGAGATCTTCACCGTCGACCCGCGCCGCTTCGAGGAGCGCTACGGCAAGAACTTCCGCGACGAGTACCGCAAGCGCCAGTACAGCTACGTCGACGGCTGGCACACCGACGTCACCGCCGCCGTGAACCCGCCCGCCGGGTCGATCCTGCGGGCCGAGACCGTCCCGGAGGTCGGCGGCGACACCCACTGGACCAACCTCGTCGCCGCGTACGAGGGGCTGTCCGCCCCCGTCAGGGCCTTCGTGGACACCCTGCGCGCCGAGCACCGCTACGGCGGCGGCCGGCCGGTGGAGGGCGAGGGCGAGTACGCCCGCCGGATCAACGACAACCTGCTGGTGGCCGTCCACCCGGTGGTGCGGGTGCACCCGGAGACCGGGGAGCGCGCGCTGTTCGTCAACCCCGTCTTCACCAGCCACATCGTCGACGTCACCGCGGTCGAGAGCCGGCGCATCCTCGACCTGCTCCACGCCGAGATCACCCGGCCCGAGTACACGGTGCGCCTGCGCTGGGAGGCGGGCCACGTCGCCTTCTGGGACAACCGCGTCACCGCCCACCTGGCCCCGCGCGACCTGGAACACCTGGACGTCGAACGGCGCCTGCACCGCGTCACGCTGATCGGCGACACCCCGGTCGGACCGGACGGACGCGAGTCCGAGCTCGTCGCCGGACGCCCCTTCACCGCCGACCACCGCGTCGCCGTGGCCTCCTGACGCTGCGCCGCACGGCCGCCGGCCCCGCGCCCGGTGCCCCGCACCACGCGGCGTCCGGCGGCCCGCCCCACCCCCTTCGCATCCGTCCGGAAGGAACCGCACCTCCGTGTCCCTGCTCCAGGGCGTCCCCGCCCCGAACCGAAGGCTCTTCCTGCGGACCCTGCTCGGCGCAGGCGCCGCGCTCGGCCTCAGCGCCTGCGCCACCGCCCGGGCCAGCGGCCCGGCGCTGTCGAGCAGCGCGCCGCTGCCCACCCAGGTGCCCGCCGGCACCGGCCTGCGCATCGCCTCCGCGCTCGGCGCCGAGCAGCTCCAGCTCCAGCTCTCCGGCCTGATCAAGCAGATTCCCTTCACCGTCCCGTCCTGGCCGAACATCGCGGCGGGGCCGGACGTCATCAACGCCTTCCGGGCGGACTCCCTCGACCTGGCCAACAACGCCGGCATCCCGCCGATCCAGGCGCAGTTCCAGGGCTACGACGCCCGCATCGTGGCCGTCGACCTGACCCGCAAGCCGTCCTACCTGTTCGCCACCAAGCCGCACAGCGACATCCAGTCGGTGGCCCAGTTCGCGGGCCGGAAGCTGGCCTTCTCCCAGGGCCAGGCGCAGGGCGTGGTGCTGCTGCGCGCCCTGCGCGGGGCGGGGCTGAAGGACTCCGACGTCCACCTGGTGCCGCTGACCAGCGACCAGTTCCTCACCGCCCTGGAGGCCGGCCAGGTGGACATCGCCCCGCTGGCCGTCTCCCAGGCCCCCGCCTACCTCAACCGCTACGCCGCCGACGGCGCGCACACCATCCCCACCGACGTGGTGGACCTGCTCAACCTGCTCTGGGCCCCGGCCGACGTACTCGCCGACTCCGCCAGGGCGGCGGCGGTCGCGGCCTTCGTCCCCATCTGGGCCAAAGGCCTGGTCTGGGTCTACGAGAACCCGTCCGTCTGGGAGCAGGAGTACTACGTCAAGACCCAGAACATCAGCCTCAGCCAGGCCCAGCAGGTGACCACACTGACGAACAAGCCGCTGCTGCCGCCGAGTTGGGACGAGGCGATCGCCTGGGAGCAGCAGACCGTCGACCTGCTCGCCCAGGGCGGCTATGTGAAGTCCTTCCAGGCCGAGGCGCTCTTCGACCGCCGTTTCGAGCACCTCGCGTCCGCCGCCGTGCCCGCCGAGTACCGGAGCTGACCATGGCCGAACACCTGTCGACCGCCGTGGTGGCGGCGCCCGAGCGGCCCCGCACCGCGCCCGGCCCGACCACCGGGCCCGCCCCGGGCCCGGGGGCGACCACCGGGCACCACCGGACCCGCAGGCTCGCGCCGGGCCGGCGCCGCCGCTGCGCCCGGCTGCTGGGGCCGCTGCTCCTGCTGGCCCTGTGGGCCGGGGCCAGCGCGGCCGGGCTGCTGGACCCGCGGAGCCTGCCCGCGCCCTGGACCGTGCTGCACACGGGGGCGCACCTGTGGGCCACGGGGACGCTGCGCACCGATCTGGCCACCTCGCTCCGGCGTGCCGTGCAGGGATTCACGATCGGCCTGCTGGCCGGTGTGCTGCTGGCGCTGGCCGCCGGGCTGAGCCGGATCGGCGAGGCCCTGATCGACGGCACGGTGCAGGTCGGCCGCGCCGTGCCCACGCTGGGCCTGATCCCGCTGTTCATCCTCTGGCTGGGCATCGGCGAGACGTTCAAGATCGTCATCATCGCGATCGTCGTCTCCGTCCCGGTCTACCTCAACCTGCACGCCGCCCTGGCCGGCATCGACGCCCGCTACGTCGAGCTCGCCGAGGTCCTGCGACTGAGCCGCTGGCAGTTCGTCCGGCAGGTCGTCCTCCCCGGCGCACTGCCCGGCTTCTTCGTCGGTCTGCGACTCGCCGTCACCGGCTCCTGGCTCTCCCTGGTGGTCCTGGAGCAGATCAACGCCACCAACGGCCTCGGCTACCTGATGTTCCAGGCGCAGAACTACGGCCGGACCGACGTCATCGTCCTCGGGCTGCTCATCTACGCGGTCTTCGGCTTCGCCTCCGACTCCGCCGTCCGTCTCCTGGAAAGGAGGGTCCTGGCATGGCGCCGATCGCTGAGCAGCTGACCTCTCCCGCCGTCCACCTCACCGGCCTGACCCGCTCCTTCGGCCGACGCACCGTGCTCGACGGCATCGACCTGCAGATCCCGCCCGGCCAGTTCGTCGCCCTCCTGGGCCACTCCGGCTCCGGCAAGAGCACCCTGCTGCGCGCCGTCGCCGGCCTGGACCACGACACCGCCGGCAGCGGGCGGCTCGTCACCCCGCAACGGGTGTCGGTGGTCTTCCAGGACTCCCGCCTGCTGCCCTGGCGCCGCGTGCTGGACAACGTGCTGCTGGGCACCCCCGGACGGGACGCCGAGGGCCGCGACGCAGCCGCCCGCGGCCGAGCCGCGCTCGCCGAGGTCGGCCTGGCCGGCCGGGAGCGCGCCTGGCCCGGCCAGCTCTCCGGCGGCGAACAGCAACGGGCCGCCCTCGCCCGCTCCCTGGTCCGGGAGCCCGAACTGCTGCTCGCGGACGAGCCCTTCGGCGCCCTCGACGCGCTCACCCGGATCCGCATGCACGCCCTGCTGCGCGAGCTGTGGCAACGCCACCACCCGTCCGTGCTCCTGGTCACCCACGACGTCGACGAGGCCGCCGCGCTCGCCGACCGGGTCCTCGTCCTGGAGGACGGCCGGATCGCCGTCGACCTGGCCGTCGAGCTGCCCCACCCCCGCTCCTACCGCGACCCGCGCCTGGGCGAGTACCGCGAGCGGCTGCTCGCCGCCCTCGGCGTACGACCCGACGGCGAACCCGCCACCGCACGGGCCGGATCCACCGACCACGGAGCGGAGAACTGAGATGGGCGAACACCTCTGGTACATCCCGAACACGGTCGAACCCGGGCACCGCGGCGACAACACGCGCGAGGGCTGGGGCACGCTCGACCACTCGACCGGACTCGCGCACGCAGCCGAGCGGCACGGCTGGGGCGGGGCGCTGCTGGGCACCGGCTGGGGGCGACCGGACACCTTCACCGTCGCGGCCTCCCTCGCGGCCCGCACGACGGCCTTCAAGCCGCTGATCGCGATCAGGCCCGGGTACTGGCACCCCGCGAACTTCGCCGCGGCCTCGGCCACCCTCGATCAGCTCAGCCACGGCCGGGTCCTGGTCAACGTCGTCAGCGGCCTGGACGACGCCGCCGCCTACGGCGACGGCGAGTTCGACCCGGCCCGCCGCTACCAGCGCACGCTCGAATTCCTTCACCTGGTGCGCCGCCTGTGGCAGGAGGACGAGGTGACCTTCCACGGGGAGCACTACCGGGTGGACGGCTCCGCCCTGCGACCGCGGCCGTGGGGCGCCGAGCAGGGGCGCCATCCGCGGCTGTACTTCGGCGGCGCGAGCGGCGCCGCCGAGCAGGTCGCCGCACGGGAGGCCGACGTCCAGCTGTTCTGGGGCGAGCCCCTGGACGGCGTCGCCGAACGGATCGACCGGCTCCGGGCGCTCAGCGCGGCGGTCGAGCGCCGGCACCGGCCGCTGGAGTTCGGGCTGCGCGTGACGACCCTCGTCCGGGACACGGCCGAGCAGGCGTGGCGCGAGGCGGAGCAGCGGGTGGCCCGCATGGCGCGGCAGGGAGGGCAGGAAGCCGCGGCGTTCCTGCGCCGGCCGGCGGTGGGCCAGCGACGGCTGCTCGACCTGGCGGACCGGGGCGAGGTCCTGGACGACTGCCTCTACACCGCGCCGGGCCGGTACGGCGGCGGCGGTGCCGGGACCACGTGGCTGGTCGGCTCGGCGCGGCAGGTCGCCGACGCCCTGCGCAAGTACCGCGAGCTGGGGGTGACGCACTTCGTGCTCTCCGACACGCCGTACAAGGAGGAGATCGCCCGGATCGGCGACGAACTCCTCCCGCTGCTGCGGCCGGCCACGACCCCCGCGCAGGTCCCGAAACGACCGCACTCCGACCGCACGAAGGATCACGTGTGAGCAAGCAGCTGCACTTCAACCTGTTCATCCACGACACCGGGCACCACGAGGCGTCCTGGCGGCTGCCGCAGTCCGACCCGGCCGCCGACCTGGACCTCGGCTTCCACCAGCGGCTGGCCCGCCTCGCCGAGGACGCGAAGTTCGACTCGGTGTTCCTCGCCGACAGCCCGGTGCTCTGGGGCGACCCCGGCCGCCGGCCGTCCGGGAAGCTGGAGCCGACCGTGCTGCTCGCCGCCCTGGCCGCGGGCACCACGCACATCGGGCTGATCGCGACCGCCTCGACCAGCTACAACGAGCCGTACAACCTGGCCCGGCGGTTCGCCTCGCTGGACCACCTGTCGAACGGCCGCGCGGGCTGGAACATCGTCACCACCGCGGGTGACGCGGCGGCCCGCAACTTCGGCCTGGACGGGCAGCCGCTGCACCGGACCCGCTACGAGCGGGCCGCGGAGTTCCTGGAGGTGTCCACCAAGCTCTGGGACAGCTGGGCCGACGGGGCGCTGGTGGCGGACAAGGCCGCCGGCGTGCACGCGCTGGCCGACCGGGTCCGCCCGGCCGGCCATCGCGGCCGGTTCTTCCGGGTCGAGGGGGCGTTGAACGTGCGCCGCTCGCCGCAGGGGTACCCGCTGCTCGTGCAGGCCGGCTCCTCGGAGAGCGGCAAGGAGTTCGCCGCCCGGTGGGCCGAGGCGGTCTTCACCGCGCAGCCGACGCTCCACGAGGGGCAGGCGTTCTACGCTGACGTCAAGCGCCGCGCGGTCGCCGCCGGACGCGACCCCGGGCACCTCAAGATCCTGCCCGGCATCGTCCCGGTGATCGGCGACACCGAGGCCGAGGCCCGCGAGCTGGAGGCCGAACTGGACCGGCTGATCAGTGCGCACTACGCGCGCGAGCAGCTCGCCACGCTGCTCAAGGTGGAGCCGGAGCGGCTGCGCTTCGACGAACCGCTGCCCGACGACCTCCCCACCGAGGACGAGGTCGAGGGGGCCAAGAGCCGCTACACGCTGATCGTGGAACTGGCCCAGCGCGAGAACCTGACCGTGCGCCGACTCATCGCACGGCTCGGCGGTGGCCGCGGCCACCGCACCTTCACCGGCACGCCCGTCCAGGTGGCCGACACGATCCAGCACTGGTTCGAGCACGGTGCGGCCGACGGGTTCAACGTGATGCCCGCGGTCCTGCCCTCCGGACTGGAGGTGTTCGTGGCGAAGGTGCTGCCGATCCTGCGCGAGCGCGGGCTCTTCCGCACCGAGTACCGAGGAGGCACCCTGCGCGAGCACTACGGCCTGCCCCGCCCGGCGAACCAGTTCAGAGTTTGAACAACTTGGCGTACGGCTGGGTGATGCGCACCTGGCGCGATCCGAAGTCGACGAGCACCGCGCTGTCGCCTTCGACACCGATGGCCCGCCCGAGGCCGTAGCTGTCGTGGGTGACGCGGTCGCCCACGGCGAACTGCTTGGGCGGTGCCTCGACCCGGGCCTTGAAGGGGCTGGTGGGGAGGACTCTCCGGACTGCTGCTGATTTCGTCATCACTGCCAGTATGCGCCGTAAATCCCGGGACCGGGTCGTTCCGAAGGTCACGAATTCGGCTGGGGCCCCGGAGAACCGCCGATGCCGGCCGCAGCGGGCGCTGCATGCCCTCAACCTCCCTGTCCGCACGGCGCGTTGACGCCCCCGACGCCCAGGGGGCGACGGCCGGGGAGAACGGCGGCCGCGAAACCCGGGGCCGGATAATCCACCGCTGCGGGCCTGGGCCTGCTAGAGTCGTCGTAGTTGCAGTAGTGGTTCCCATGAACTTTGTGTGCGCCTGCTGATGTTTCGCAGGTGCATTTTTGTTTCCCGGCTCTTCCCCGGGTGGGTGCTCATCGCGGCGACTCGAAGCAAGCACTGTGCGTGTTTCGAACAGCCCCTTGAAGGAGATTTTTCCATGGCAAATGGCACCGTGAAGTGGTTCAACGCGGAAAAGGGCTTCGGCTTCATCGAGCAGGAGGGTGGCGGTCCTGACGTGTTCGCCCACTACTCGAACATCAACGCCAACGGCTTCCGTGAGCTGCTCGAGGGCCAGAAGGTCGAGTTCGACGTCACCCAGGGCCAGAAGGGCCCGCAGGCCGAGAACATTCGCCCGCTGTAGTTCTACTGCCACGGCACCCGCCTAGCAGCGAGGGGCCCGCACCGCGTACATGCCCGGTGCGGGCCCCTCGGCATTGCGTCACCACGCAGCCCCGGCCGTTCAGGCCCCCTGCCTCCGCCACCGGCGGCCATCCCCACGCGAGACGCCCAGCGCCGCGTCCGGATCGGCGCCGCCCTGCCGTGACATCCCACGGTTCGAGGTCTTCGCTCCCGCCCAGGTCGGTGAGCGCCGACCGCAGGTGACGTGGCGCACGGTTCTGCCGTCCACGCTTCACCCGTCGTACTTCCGGCCCGTTCCCTTGCGGCCTCCGCCGGCGCCCCGCGCCGCGGAGCCTTCCTCGTGACGTGCCGCCCCGAGGAAGGTTTTCGCATGAATCGTTCCACTCGATCCTCCTACCAGAACGCCAACTCCCGCTCCGGCAGCGCCTTCCAGGGCTCCCGTTCGGCGGGCGCCGAACGGCCGTCCGGCCGGGGCGGGCGCCAGGGGCGTCCAGGGCGCCAGAGCTCGTCGCCGCGCGGCGAGTTCGCGATGCCGGTCAGTACCACCCCGGCGCTGCCGGCCGTCGAGTCGTTCGACGAACTGGACATGCCCAAGGCGCTGCTGTCGGTGCTGACCCGCCAGGGCGTCACCTCGCCGTTCCCGATCCAGGCCGCGACGCTGCCGAACTCGCTGGCCGGACGCGACGTGCTGGGACGCGGCCGCACCGGCTCCGGCAAGACCATCGCGTTCGGTCTCGCGGTGCTGGCCCGCACCGCCGGCCAGCGGGCCGAGCCGCGCCGGCCGCTGGCCCTGGTGCTGGTGCCCACCCGCGAGCTCGCGCAGCAGGTCACCGAGGCGCTCACCCCCTATGCACACGCCGTGCGGCTGCGGATGGCGACCGTGGTGGGCGGGATGTCGATCGGCCGCCAGGCCCAGGTGCTGAACCGCGGGGCGGAGGTCGTGGTGGCCACCCCCGGCCGCCTCAAGGACCTGATCCAGCGCGGCGACTGCCAGCTCGACGGCGTCGGCATCACCGTGCTGGACGAGGCCGACCAGATGGCCGACATGGGCTTCCTGCCCCAGGTCACCGAGCTCCTCGACCAGGTCGCCGAGGGCTGCCAGACGATGCTCTTCTCCGCCACCCTGGACCGCAACGTCGACCGCCTGGTGCGGCGCTTCCTCACCGACCCGGTCACCCACTCGGTGGACCCCTCGGCCGCGACGGTCAGCACCATGGAGCACCACGTCCTGCACGTCCAGAGCCGGGACAAGGACGCCACGATCGCGCACATCGCCTCGCGCGAGGGCGGCGTGATCATGTTCACCGACACCAAGCACGGCGCCGACCGCCTGGTGGACCACCTGCTCTCCACCGGGGTGAAGGCGGCGGCCCTGCACGGGGGCAAGTCCCAGCCGCAGCGCACCCGCACCCTGGAGCAGTTCCGCACCGGCGCGGTGACCGCGCTGATCGCCACCAACGTCGCCGCCCGCGGCATCCACATCGACGGGCTCGACCTGGTCGTCAACCTGGACCCGCCGAGCGACCACAAGGACTACCTGCACCGCGGCGGACGCACCGCCCGGGCCGGCGAGTCCGGCACCGTCGTCACCCTCGTCCTGCCCAACCAACGCCGTGAGATGGCCCGCATGATGACCACCGCCGGCATCACCCCCGAATCCACCCGGGTCACCGCCGGCGACGAGGAGCTCGCGCGGATCACCGGCGCCCGCGTGCCCACCGGCATCCCCGTGGTGATCCCCGACCCCGTCGTCGAGCGGCCCCGCCGCAGCGCGTCCACGGGACGCAACCGCCGCAGCCGCCCCGCGCACGCCGGGCGCAACCCGGCGACCGCCGGCAGCTCCCGCAGCGGCTCCCGCGGCGCGTCGTCCAGGCGCGTCACCCTCGCGGCGTAGAGCGGGTGCGCGGGCCGGCCCCGCGCACCCGTCACGGCTGTCCGCACCTGTCCCACCCGTCCGTGCGCCTGATCGCCGCCACCACTGGCGGGAGAGACACGAAGGAGCCCGTTCATGAGCATCACCCTCGAACGCCCCGCGACGGTCGGCGACCTCATGGAACACCCGGAACTGCAGATCAGTGACGACGTCATGGTCGACACGGCGATGGACATCCTGCAGAGCTCCGGTGCGGACCACGTCCTGGTCCGCGACGACGAGGGCCGCTGTGCCGGGTTGCTGACCCGTATTCACCTCGCGCCGTTCCAGAACCGGTCCTGGTACACCGAGCGCACCGCGGTGCGCAACATCGTGCTGGACCGCGCCCCGTTCGCCACCGCCGACATGCCCGCCACCGACGCGGTCGCCGCCATGCGCTCCCGCGGTCTGGCCAGCTGGCCGGTGGTGGACCACGACGGCCACGTCGTCGGCCTGCTCAGCGTGTAGCGACCACGCGGCCCACACCAGAGCAGCGGCACACACCAGAGGCCGTCTCCGCAGCTCTGCGGAAACGGCCTGCGACCAGCGTGAACGCCGGTCGGGGCGGAGGGTTGACCCCGCACCGCGCGGACCACGTGAGGATTCTGTCTACTTCCCGCTGTCACAGCCGGGCACGAAGTTCGTGGTCACGAGGTGCAGAATCAGCGATCCTGTCCTACCGAATCCCATATGCACCTCCAAGAATCGCTCTGCCGGAAAGTCTTCCGGCACTGTCCAGGGTACTCCGCGCGACCCGCATTCCTGGCAGCCGGTCAACTAATTGCGCTGTCCCACAGGGCCGTTCGCGATGCGGTCCAGCCACCGGTCCAGCTGGTGCCCGGCCCGGCTACCGCGGGCCGGGCCACGCGGCCGCCCGCGCCCGGGCGACGCGCGCGCGGTCGGTGGCCCCGCCGGGGCCACCGACCGCCTCGGCGGTCGACGGCAGGAAGCCCGAGCGGGCTTCGCGCCCTGCGGCGCCGTCGTTCCCGGCGGCGATCAGGGCGTGTGCGGTGCGGGTACTGGCCGGGTCGGCCGCTTCGGACATCAGCCGAGCCGCCTCGACG
Source organism: Kitasatospora sp. NBC_01250 (assembly GCF_036226465.1). Classification (NCBI taxonomy): domain Bacteria; kingdom Bacillati; phylum Actinomycetota; class Actinomycetes; order Kitasatosporales; family Streptomycetaceae; genus Kitasatospora; species Kitasatospora sp. NBC_01250. The sequence goes on from NZ_CP108476.1 coordinate 2,627,891, forward strand.
GCGTCCGTGGACGGCGGGACGACCAGCAGGTCGAGTCGGAGCGGGTCGTAGGAACGAACCATGACCATGTCCTGGTTCTGCTCCTCGTCGAACCAGCCCACGTGCACGGTGTGCCCCACCACCGGGATCTGCCGCGGGAAGGCCAGCCACTGCGCCGGGTTCACGGTGATCCGGGTGAGCCGACTCCACCGCTTGTCCAACTCCGCTGCAAGAGAGGGGAGTTCGAGAAGAAGGTCACGCGATCGGGGCCACCAGGCACCGTCCAGGCGGCCGGGCCGTACGCCGTCAGGCGCAAGCGACAACCGGGCGGCGGAGTCGGCGGACCGCATCGCAGTCGCACGATCGAGAGTCACGGTCATGATGAAGGACCTGTCCCCGGCCCGCGGACGCGAGCCGGCAGAGCCGTTCGCCGGAGACGACGCCAGTGTCCGGTGCCGGCATACGAGGTGCCTTCGGTGATCTCCAGGTTACTCCGCGCAAGGCCCGCGCGGAGCACCTGTCGGCCCGGCGTTCGCCTCGGTTCACCGAGGGGCGCCACCCGTCACACTGTGTCCGCCGACGAGAGCGTGGTCGACGTCGCCGCCGCAGGCGGCATGGGCCAGGGCGGCCACGCGTTCCACGGTGGGCTCGGCGAGGATCCGGGGCAACTCGGCCATGAAGGCGGCCTCCTGGTCCGGCCTCAGCACCTCGCGGCAGACGGCCGCGAGCATGCCGAGCAGGGACACGGAGTCCCCGCCGAGGTGGTGGAAGTCGGACTGGGTCTCCAGCCGGGAGCGGTCCGCCTGCAGGGTGCGGGCCCAGATGTCGGCCACCGCCTGCTCGGTCGGGTCCATCGGGGTGAGCGGTGCCGTGCCGGCGGGGGCGGTGCCGGGCGACTCGTCGGCGAACGGGTCGGGCAGGGCCTTGACGTCGACCTTGCCGCTCACCGTGTAGGGCAGTTCCGACACGAGCGTGATCGCGGCGGGGACCATGTACGAGGGCAGCACCGCGGCCAGCTGCCCGGCCAACTCCTCCGCCGTGACGGGCGAGTTGGTCAGCGCGTAGCCGTACAGGGCGTTGCCCGACCGCCCGGCCCGGCTGCGGGCGACCACCACGGCGCGGTCCACGGCCGGGTGGTCCTCCAGGGCCTGGGCCACCTCGGCCGGCTCCACCCGGTGACCGCGCACCTTGACCTGGTCGTCGATCCGTCCCACGCACTCGATCTCGCCCGACGGCAGGACCCGCGCCAGGTCGCCGGTGCGGTAGACGCGGCTGCCGTCGGCCAGGTGGACGAAGCGCTCGCGGTTGAGCTCGGGGCGGCCGAGGTAGCCGCGGGCGAGCTGGACACCGCCCAGGTACATCTCGCCGGTCTCGCCGGGGGCGACGAAGCGGCCGTCCGCGTCGAGCAGGTGCACCGTGGTGTTGTCCGCGGGCCGCCCGATCGGCACCACGGCGGTGCCGCCGTCCAGTTCGGCGTCGAAGGTGTGCGCGGTGCAGCCGATGGTGGCCTCAGTGGGCCCGTACTCGTTGATGATCCGGCAGTCGGGGCCGAACATCTGCTGGGCCCGGGCGGCGACCTCGACCCGCAGCTGCTCGCCGATCACGATCACCGTGCGGTACCCGGTGGGTGACAGGTCGAGCTGGCCGATCAGGTCGAGGTGGGAGGGGGTCAGGTTGAGCGCGTTGGCACCCGACTCCGTCAGGAGCCGGCGCAGCGAGAGGTGGTTGGGGTCCTCCGGCATCAGGATCACCTGGCCGCCCGCCAGCAGCGGCAGGTAGACGGAGGTGCCCGTGACGTCGAAGGAGGGCGAGGTCAGCAGCGGCAGCCGGGTGTCGGCGTCCACGTCGAAGGCGCGGATCCCCCAGTGGACGTAGTTGACCAGGTTCCGGTGCTCGATCTGCACGCCCTTCGGCCGACCGGTCGAGCCCGAGGTGTAGATGATGTAGGCCAGGTCCTCGGGGTCGGTGACGACGTCCTGCCAGTCCTCGGGTGCGGCGCCGTCCACGGCGAGGTCGTCCAGCAGCAGCGGCTTGCAGCCCGACTGCACGCACCCGCGGGTGTCGTAGGGCTTCTCCACCAGGCAGTAGGTGCAGCCGGCGTCGGTCAGCAGGTCGGACAGGCGCGCGTCCGGGTGCCGGGTGTCCAGCGGGAGGTAGCAGGCGCCGGCCCGCAGCACGCCCCACACCGCGGCGACCGCGGCGACCGTGCGGCCCGCGAGGAGCCCGACCACGTCACCGGGGCCGACGCCCCGCTCGCGCAGCGCCGCGGCGACCGCGTCCGCGCGGCGGCTCAGCTGCGCGTAGCTGACCTCGCCCTCGGGGCCGCTGAGCGCGATCCGCTCCGGTGTGCGCTCGACCTGCTCCCGGAAGAGTTCGACCACCGAGCGCTGGGAGGGCAGCGGGCGCTCGGTGCGGTTCCCCTCCCACTGCCGGTGCTCGCGCGGGGAGAGCGCCTCCTCGATGGTGTCCAGCACGGCTTCGGCCCGCTCCGCCAGGCCGGGGCCGTCGTGCCAGGCCACGGTGATCTCGGTGCGGGCCGCGCTCTCCAGCAGGTTGACCTCCAGCGGACCGCCGGGGCCGGTGGTGCCCAGCGGATAGACCGCCGCCGCCTGGAAGTCCCCGGCGCTGAAGTCGGCCAGTGCGACGTTGCCCAGGTGGGCGAGGTAGGCCAGGCTGTTGTACTGGTTCTTCTTGGCCGCGAAGCGGTCGATCCCGGCGTTGACCAGGCGCATCACCGGCAGCGGCGTGCGCAGGACCGAGTCGGCGAACTGCGGGGCCAGCTCGGCGTCCGCGGCGAGCAGGGTGAGCAGCCGCTGCTGCACCTGCGGCCAGCCGTCGCCCGCCTCGACCTGCAACTGCACCGCACGGGCCAGCGAGGCCGTGGAACGCAGCTCCGGACGGTGCCGGCGCAGGTCGACGGGGACGAAGAAGCGCCCGCCCCCGGAGCCGTAGGTCTGCGCCAGGGCCGCGGCCACCTTGGCCGTCGCCGCCGGGTGGCGGCCGTCGACGGTGCGGCGGCGCCAGAGCACGCCGGAGGAGCCCGGCGAGCGGCGGCCGAGCAGCGGCGGCCACTCCAGCTTCGGGTTGGGCTGGGCCGGCGGCAGTCCGCCCTGCCGGTCGAGCCCCTGGATCAGCTCGCTGTCGTTGAGCCGGGAGTCCGCGCCCAGCGGCTCCTCGCCGCGCAGCACCCGGAACACGTCCGCCGCCCACTGCAGCAGTCCGCGCCCGTCGGTGATGCCGTGGAAGGCGCGGAACACCACCGTGGAGCGGCTTCCAGGGGCCAGCAGCACCTCGCAGGTCCGGCTGCCCGCGTCGAGCGGGCGCTGCAGGGCGGGCGCGTCGAGCAGGCCGGCGGCGGCGTCGAGCCGCACGACGGGCGGCGCCGTCCCCCGGTCCACCCAGCACTTGCCCTCGCGCACCAGCCGCATCCCGGGCGACGCCTGCGCGGCGATCTCGACCGCCCAGATCAGCTGATCGAGCGTCAGGCTGCCGTCGCCCTCGACCACGTGGGCCACACAGTGACCCGGCCCCATGCCCAGGAAGACCCACTCCATGGGCGAGACGGCACGCGTGTAGGGCCGGCCCCCGGACGGGGCGAGAGCTTGCGATGATCTCGATCTCGAGCTGCTACCGGTCTGAATTCTCAAAACTGATCACACTCTTTTTTTGTCCATGGCCCGACCGACGTCGCGCCGCGCTCCGCTCCCTTCGGACGCTATGACTTCGCCCCCGCCGCGAGGTACCCCTGGTCCCCCCTACCGACCGCCGGTGATCGGGTCAGGCGTTGAGGTAGGCGAGGACCGCCAGGACGCGTCGGTTGCTGTCGCTGTCCGGCGGCAGCATGAGCTTGACGAAGATGTTCGAGATGTGTTTGGCCGCCGCGCCCTCGGTGATGAACAGGCGTTGTGCGATGGCCGTGTTGGAGCAGCCCTCGGCCATCAGTTCCAGGACGCCGCGCTCGCGTGCGGTGAGTGCGCCGAGCGGTTCGTCGCGTGCGTGGCTCACCATCAGCTGGGAGACCACGGCGGGGTCCATGGCGGTACCGCCGGCGGCGACCCGGCGGATCGCGTCGATGAACTGCTCGTTGTCGAAGACGCTGTCCTTGAGCAGGTAGCCGATGCCGCCGGTGCCGTCGGCGAGCAGCTCCCGGGCGTACATCTGCTCGACGTGCTGGGAGAGCACCAGGATCGGGAGCTTGGGGATCTCGCGCCTGGCCTGCAGGGCGGCCTTGAGGCCTTCGGTGGTGAAGGTCGGCGGCAGCCGGACGTCGACGATCAGGATGTCGGGGCGATGGGTGGCGGCGGCTTCGAGCAGGTCGGGGCCGTTGTCGACGGCCGCCACCGTCTCGAAGCCGTAGGCGCCCAGGAGTTGGATCAGCCCCTGCCTCAGGAGGAAGAGGTCTTCGGCGAGGACAACACGCACGGTATCTCCATCTTGATCGCGGTCGGACCGCCCAGCGGGCTGCTGATGTCGAGGGTTCCGTCGAAGGTCGCCAGCCGCCGGCGGATGCCGTGCAGACCGGTTCCCCTGGTGGCGTCGGCACCGCCGCGGCCGTCGTCGACGACCCAGGCGTGCAGCACGGCGCCGTCGTGCCAGGCGCTGACCTCGACGTGCTCGGCGTCGGAGTACTTCAGGGCGTTGGTGAGCAGCTCGGACACCGCGAAGTACAGCGCGGACTCGAGCGGTGGCGGCACCTCGCCCGGGATGCTCACCGTCACCTCGACCTGGAGCGGGCTGGCCAGGCCGAGGGCGCGCAGCGCGTCGGCCAGGCCGCGTTCGGCGAGGATCGGGGGGTGGATGCCGCGCACCAGGTCGCGCAGCTCGCGCAGGGCCGAGACGGAGGAGGTGCGGGCGTCGAGCAGCAGTCTGCGGACCTCCTCCGAGTCGGTGTCGAGGTGGCGCTCCAGCGCCCCGAGGGTCATGCCGAGGCCGACCAGCCTGGCCTGGGCGCCGTCGTGCAGGTCGCGTTCGATCCGGCGCAGTTCGGCGGCGGCCGCGTCCAGGGCGCCGGAGCGGGTCTCGGCCAGGTGCTGGACCCGGACGGCGAGCCGGGAGCTCTCGGTGGGGCCGAGCAGCAGGCGGGTGAAGTACGCGTGCGCGGTGAGGAAGACCGGGCTGTACCACGCCCAGACGACGAAGAGCGCCGCTGCCGCCAGCGCGGCCAGCAGGGCGGTGGGCTGGCTCTGGACCGGGACGAAGAAGTACTCGCGCCCGGTGCCCTGCGCCCGCAGGATGGGCCGCCACAGGCCGCAGGCCAGCGCGAGCCCTTCGAGGACGTAGTAGAGCACCGCGGCGGGCAGGAACCCGATCATGCCGACGACCGAGTTGAGCAGCAGCCAGAGCAGGTCCCGCCAGGTGGCCGGATCGGTCAGGATCCACTTGCAGCGGCGGATCCAGCCGACGATGTCCTTCTCGAACTCCTTGGGCTCCGGCCGGTAGGGAACGGCGATCTCGACGCCCGACCGGGCGGCCGCGCGCCGGTTGGCGTTGCACAGCCAGCGGACCCACTTGGTGACGATCGGCAGCATCACCGCGCCGATGCCGATGACGAACAGGCCCACGAAGTAGGTGGTGACCAGGAACAGGCAGACGGAGAGCATGGCGCCCAGCGCGATCAGCACCCCGACCACCAGGTCGGCGCCGGCCCGGCGGAGTCGGGCGGGGAACTCGCGCAGGCCGTTCCTGATGCTCACCGGGACTCGCACGGGTCCGCCCAAGGGAATATGGAGCAGGGGGATGTGACGCAGCGGGCTGTGACACGGCGGGAGGCGGCCCGGCGGAACCCGGGCCGGGTCACCGGATCCGCGGCTCGGTCGGTGGACGGGTCCGAGGAAGGGCGGTAAGCGAAGCACACCTGAGCGATCGTCCATCCGTGACAGCGGGTTTCTGATGAGCACCACGTTACTCAAACGCAACGGGCCGTGACGAGTTGACCGACCGACAGGTCCCGGAACACGGCTGCGGGGCCGCTCCTCCGTCCGGGGGTGAACGGAGGAACGGCCCCGGCGTGCCGGTCAGGCGGGGGACCTGGCCGTTTCGATCGGCGGAGTCCGCATCCCCCGCCAGGAGGGGAGCAGAGTCGCACCGAAGATCAGGACGAGCGCGCCGCCGACGATCGCGAGGTAGATGCCGATCGAGCCCTGCGGCAGGACCGAGTGGGCCTTCACCAGGCTGTACGGGACGATCGTGGTCGCCGAGGCGATGGTGCCCAGGACGGTCGCGATGACGGCGACCAGGACGCCTTCCACGCTCAGCATGCCCAGCACCTGGGCCTTGGTGGCGCCGGTCAGGCGCTGGAGGCCGAACTCGCCCTGGCGCTTGCGGGTCACCGCCACCAGGGTGTTGATCACGGTGATCGCCGCGTAGCCGACGATCATGGCGACGATGGTGTAGTTCGAGGCGACCAGGATCTGCTGGATCTGGTTGTTGGAGCTGGTCAGCGTGGAGCGGTCGGCGATCGCGGTGCCGGGCACCGCGGCGGCCACACTGTCGAGGTGGGACTGGATCCGGCCGAGGTCGGCGTTGGCGTCCGCCCGGACCAGGATCTTGGTCGGCAGCCCGGCGGTGGTGTGCGGGGCCAGCACGTCGGAGGGCAGCAGCAGGTACTCCTCCTGGGGGTTGTCGGCGTAGGTGGCCACGACCCTCGGGTCGGCGGCGGTGCCGTCACCGAAGTGGATCTTCAGGTTGTCCCCGATGTGGACGCCGAAGTTCTTCGCCTGCTTGTCCGACAGGGCCACCGTGTTGCCCCGCAGGTCGCCGATCGACCCGGTCAGCGAGTCGAGCGCGATGGTCTGCTGGACGCCGTCGGCCGAGACGCCGCGCAGGTCCATGGTGTTGCCGCTGCCGGCGGCGTCCACGAAGCCGACGGAGCTGACCAGTTCGGAGGCGCCGGCCACGCCCGGGATGGAGCGGACCGAGCCGACCACACCCGGCGCGAAGCCGCCGGTCGAGGAGTCGAGCACGTAGTCGGCCAGCACGTTGCTCGAGTAGCTCTTGGCGGAGACGTGGTCCTCGGTGGACTGCATGTACAGGGTGCCGGTGGCGACACCGATCAGCAGCACGATCGGCGCCACCGCGCCCGCCATCCGGACGTTGTTGGTGGTGGCGTTGCGCAGCGCCATGTACCCGGACAGCCCGGACAGCGCGCGCACCGGCCAGCTGACCGCCACCACGATCGCCTTGGTGATCCCCGGGGCGAGCAGGGCCACCCCGATCGCGAACAGGACCGAGGCCGGTCCCGCGGTGCTCGCCAGGGTCGGCCCGTCGGTCATCACCGTGACCGTGATGACCGACAGCATGACGCCGTTGACCATGAAGAACAGCGCCAGCAGCAGGCGGGTGGTGGTGAGCCACTTGGTCTGCAGGGTGCTCTCGGCCAGCGCCGCGACCGGCTTGGTCCTGGCGGCCTTGCGCCCCGCGAACAGCGCCGCGCCGACGGCCGCCGCGATCGCCGCGAACGCGCCGGCCGTGATCGGGATCCAGCCCTGGTGGAAGGCGATCTGCTTGGAGACCACGCCGTTGCCGGTCAGCTGCCCGTACAGCAGCTTGCCGATGACGAACCCGGGGGCGATCGCCAGGGCGGTGGCGAGCACCGACAGCACGGCGGTCTCGCCGAGGATCATCCGGCGCACCTGCCGGGAGGTGGTGCCGATCGCCCGCAGCAGGGCCATCTCGTGCGCCCGCTGCTGGAGCGAGAGTCCGAGCGTGGAGGCGACGCCGAACATCACGATCAGCACCGCCCAGCTGCCGAAGACCGCCGCCAGGATGGTCACGGTCTGCTGGCTGGAGAGCGTGCCCGGCAGGTCGGCCAGGCCGCGCCGCTCGCCGGTGAGCACCATCGCCTTGCCGCTGACCGCCGAACTCACGGCCTGCTTGAGCGTCGCGACGGGGACGCCGGGCGCCGGCAGCACTCCGATGGAGTCGAACTTCCCGTCCGATCCGGCCAGTTGCTGCGCCTGGGAGTCGGAGAAGAAGAGGCTCGGCTGGATCGTCCCGCCGGTGTTCTGCTGGGCGACGCCGGAGACCGTGAAGGTCCGCGGGGCGCCGTGCACGGTCAGCTGCACGCTGGAGCCGACCGCGGCGCCCGAGTCGGCCGCCAGCTTCGAGTCGAGGACCACCTGGCCGCTGCCCGGGGCCGCGCCCTGGGCGAGCGTGTAGGGGGTCAGCCCGGCGCTGGTCCAGGTGTGCCCCTGCGAGCCGGCGTCGACCGCCTTGCCGCCCACCACCACGGTCGCGGGGAAGGACAGGTCGGGGATCGCGCTGCCGACGCCGGGAACGGCCTTGACCGTGTCGAGCACCCCCGGGTCGATCCGGTTGCGCTCGGTCAGCGCGGTGGAGTCGTAGGTCTGCTGACCGGTCACCACGATCGGCACCCCGGCCAGCCGCTGCGGCGGGGCCGCCATCCGGACGCCGGTCTCCATCAGGCCGCCGCAGGCCATCACGATCGCGGCGCCCAGGAACATCGCGACGAAGGTGGCGATGAACCCGGTCTTACGGAACTTCAGTGTGCGCAGCGCCAGCAGCCACATCAGCGGCCACCCCCCGACAGGGTCGAGGAGGGCGCGATGTTCTCGTCGTCCCAGGCGCCGAGCCGGGTCATCCGCGCGGCGACCGCCTCGGCGGTCGGCTGGTACATCTCGCCGACGAACCGGCCGTCCGCGAGGAAGACCACGCGGTCGGCGTAGGAGGCGGCCACCGGGTCGTGGGTGACCATGACCAGGGTCTGGCCGCCGGCGGTCACCGATTCGCGCAGCAGGCCGAGCACGGCCGCGGCGGTGCGGGTGTCCAGCGCACCGGTCGGTTCGTCGGCGAAGACCACCGCGGGCCGGGTCACCAGGGCGCGGGCGATCGCCACGCGCTGCTGCTGGCCGCCGGAGAGCTGGCCGGGCAGGTGGTCGAGCCGGTCGGCCAGACCGACCCGGTTGACCACCATCAGGATCTGGTTCTTGTTCGGCCGCTTACCGGCCAACTGCAGCGGCAGCACGATGTTCTGCATGACCGTCAGGGCCGGAAGCAGGTTGAACGACTGGAAGATGAAGCCGATGCGGTCGCGGCGCAGCTTGGTCAGCCGCACCTCGTCCAGGTCCGCGAGGTTGGTGTCACCGACCAGCACCCTGCCCGACGTGGGCTGGACCAGACCGGCGGCGCAGTGCAGGAAGGTGCTCTTGCCCGATCCCGAGGGGCCCATCACGGCCGTGAAACTGCCGGTGTCAAAGGTCATGCTCAGTCTTTTGAGCGCGGCCACCTCGTTGTCGCCCTTGCCGTAGATCTTCTCGACCGCTTCCAGCCGGACGGCCACCGTCTGCTGACCGTTCTCTTGAGTCTGCACTGGAACTCCCACCCGGTTAGTCACACCTCACGCGAACTGATATCAACGGTAGAAGCGGCGGCGGCCCGGCACATTGGCATTGCTTGGCGTATCCGAGGTAGAGGTTTCTCTACCTCGGTGCGGAGGTTCCACCACCACCGCAGGCCGCTTCCGGGAACAGCAACGGGAACAGCAAGAGGCGCGGAACCGGTGGCTCCGCGCCCCTGGTCACCGGCCCCCTGACGGTGGGGGCCGGTGCGTCGTGGTCAGCTGCCGAGGGTCGACAGCCAGGCGTCGACCGCCTCGGCCGCCGCCGGCGCCGACTCCTCCAGGATGGTGAAGTGGGTGCCGGGCACCTCCTTCAGCAGGTGCTCGCCGCTCCACGAGGCACGCCACTCCTCGGTGCCGGGCGCGTCGGTGAAGGACTGCGCCGGGCGGACGAAGAGCACCGGGGCCGACAGCGCACCCGGCAGGCAGTCCACGATCAGGTCGCTGTAGCGGCTCATCGCGGCGAGCCGGGCGGCGCTGAACCGGCCGAAGGAGGACTCCCGGTCCAGCATGCCCCGGAACATCTGCGGCCAGAGCTCGTCCTGGCCCTCGCCGTCCGGCAGATAGGTGTCCAGCAGGACGACCCCGGCCGCCGGGGTTCCCGCCTTCTCCAGCACCTCGGCGGTGGCGTGCGCGAACTGGCCGCCGGAGGAGTAGCCGAGCAGGACGAAGGGCTCCCCCGCCGCCGCGGCCAGCACGCCTTCGACGAAGACCTCGACCGCGGCGTCCACCGAGCGCGGCAGCGCCTCCCCGGGGCCGAACCCCGGCACCGGCGGCACCACCACCTCGCGGCGGCCACGGAAGTGCGAGGCGAACCGGGCGTACTGGTGGGCGCCGCCGAGCGCCATCGGGGAGGGGAAGCAGATCAGCTTGGGGCCCCGCTCCCCCTGGGCCAGGCGGACCGGCTCGGCCAGGCGCTCCAGTTCGGCCGCCGAGGAGAAGGCGGGCAGGATCTCGGCGACCGCGTCGAGCAGCGCCATGCCCTTCATCATCCGGCCCTCGGTGGCGGCCCGGCGCAGCAGTCCGCTGATCGACTCCAGGTCCGCGGCGGCGTCCTCGGCGTCCACGGCGTCCGCGGTGTTCTCGGCAGCACCGGGCCCGGCGTGGGCCAGCTCGGTCCGCAGGTGGGCGGCCAGGTCGGCCGGGGTGCGGTGGTCGAAGACCACACCGGCGGACAGGGCCAGCCCGGTGGCCGCGGAGAGCGCGATGCGCAGCTCCGTGCCGGAGACCGAGTCCATCCCGGCCTCCAGGAAGCCGACCTCCGGCTCGATCGCCTCGCCGGAGGAGTGGCCGAGGATGGCGGCGCTCTGCGCGCGGACCAACTCGACCAGCAGCTCCTGCTGTTCGGACTCGCCGATGCCGGCGAGGCGGGCGCGCAGCGGTACCGCCTGCGCCTGCGCCTGCGCCTGCGCCTCCGAGGCCTGCTGGTCGGGGGTGTCGAGCGCGCCGACGGTCAACGGGACGTCCGCCGCCAGCCAGTACCGCTGGTGCTGGAAGGCGTACGTCGGCAGCGCCGCCCGCCCGCTGCCGGGGAAGACCGCCTGCCAGTCGGGGGACAGGCCGTCCACGTAGAGCTTGGCCAACCCCGTCAGCAGGGCGGCGCTCTCCGAGCCGAGCCGGCGCCCGAGCGGGACGAACACCGTGCCCGGCGCCCGGGCACTCTTCCTGGCGAGCCCGGTCAGCACGGCGTCGGGGCCCAGCTCCACGAAGCGGGTGACGCCGGCCCCGGCCAGCGTGCGGATCCCGTCCTCGAAACGGACGGTTTCGCGCACGTGGCGCACCCAGTACTCCGGGTCCGCCAGCTCCTCGGTGGCGAGCGCACCCGTGAGGTTGGAAACCACCGGCACACGCGCCCGGCCATAGGACAGCCCGGACACCACCTCACGGAACTCCGCCAGCATCGGCTCCATCAACGGCGAGTGGAACGCGTGCGAGACCTTCAGCCGCTTGGACTTCCCGAACGACTCCGCAACCCTCAGCACCTCGGCCTCGACACCCGAGACCACCACCGAACGCGGCCCGTTCACCGCCGCGATACCGACCCCCTCGGTCAGCAACGGCAGCACCTCGGCCTCACCCGCCTGCACCGCCACCATCGCCCCACCGGCCGGCAACGCCTGCATCAACCGACCCCGCGCCGCCACCAGACGGCACGCATCCGCCAACGACAGCACCCCCGCCAGATGCGCGGCCACCACCTCACCGATCGAATGCCCCGCCAGGAAGTCCGGCACCACACCCCAGGACTCCACCAACCGGAACAACGCCACCTCGAACGCGAAGAGACCGGTCTGCGCATAGAGCGTCCGATCGACCCGGTCGGGGTCGGTGCCGAAGAGGACCTCGGCGGTACCGACCCCGAGCTGCTCGTTCAGCTCGTCGAAGACCTCGTCGAAGACCGGGTAGTGGGCCCGCAGTTCGGCGCCCATCCCGAGCCGCTGGGCGCCCTGCCCGGTGAACAGGAAGGCGGTTTTGACCCCCGTGCGGGCCCGGCCGCGCAGCACCGACGGCGAGCTCTCCGAGGCGGCCAGCACCCCCAGCCCGTCGAGGAGTCCGTCGCGGTCCGGGCCGAGGACGGCGGCCCGGTGCTCGAAGACGGCGCGTTCGGTGCCGAGCGACCTGGCCACCGCGCCCGCCTCCAGCTCGGGGCGGTCGGCGGCGAAGGCGCGCAGCCGCTCGCCCTGGGCCGACAGCGCCTGCGGGGTGCGGGCGGAGAGCGGCCACAGGGCCATCGGCGGCGCCGCGTCGGGGTCGGCCTGCTGCTCGGCCTGCTCCTGGGCCGGAGGCGGGGCCTGTTCGAGGATGACGTGGGCGTTGGTGCCGCTGATCCCGAAGGAGGAGATCCCGGCCCGGCGCGGACGCTCGACCTCCGGCCACGGCTGAGCATCCGTCAGCAGCTTGACCTCGCCCGCCGACCAGTCCACCTTGCTGGAGGGCTCGTCCACGTGCAGGGTCCTGGGCAGCACGCCGTGGCGCATCGCCTGCACCATCTTGATGACGCCCGCGACACCGGCCGCCGCCTGGGTGTGACCGATGTTCGACTTGACCGAGCCCAGCCAGAGCGGCCGGTCCTCGCTGCGGTCCTGGCCGTAGGTGGCCAGCAGCGCCTGCGCCTCGATCGGGTCGCCCAGCGTGGTGCCGGTGCCGTGCGCCTCCACCACGTCGACGTCGGCGGCCGACAGCCGGGCACTGGCCAGCGCCTGGCGGATCACCCGCTGCTGGGCTGGACCGTTGGGGGCGGTGATGCCGTTGGAGGCGCCGTCCTGGTTCACCGCGGAACCACGGACCACGGCCAGCACCTGGTGCCCGTTGCGCCGGGCGTCGGAGAGACGCTCCAGTACCAGGACACCGACGCCCTCGGCGAAGCCGGTACCGTCCGCGCCCTCCGCGAACGCCTTGCAGCGGCCGTCCGGGGAGAGCCCGCGCTGGCGGCTGAACTCCACGAAGGTGCCGGGCGAGGCCATCACCGTCACCCCGCCGGCCAGCGCGAGGGTGGACTCGCCACCGCGCAGCGACTGCGCCGCCAGGTGCAGCGCCACCAGCGAGGAGGAGCACGCCGTGTCGATCGACAGCGTCGGCCCCTCCAGCCCGAGCGTGTAGGCCACCCGACCCGAGACGATGCTGCCACTGCCGAACGCACCGAAGTAGTCGTGGTACATCACCCCGGCGAACACACCGGTACGACTGCCCCTCAACGACAGCGGATCGATCCCCGCACCCTCCAGCGCCTCCCACGAACCCTCCAACAGCAACCGCTGCTGCGGATCCATCAACAGCGCCTCACGCGGCGAGATCCCGAAGAACCCCGCATCGAAGGCCCCCGCCTCGTGCAGGAACCCGCCCTCGGCGGTGTAGGACCTCCCTGTAAGGCCCGGCTGCGGATCGTAGAGGTCAGCGTCCCACCCCCGGTCGGTGGGGAACGGCGTGATGCCGTCCCCGCCCTCGGTCACCAGCTCCCAGAGCTGCTGCGGCGAGGCCACCCCGCCCGGGTACCGGCAGGACATGCCCACGATCGCGATCGGCTCGCGCAGGGTCGCGGTCAGCTTGCGGTTCTGCTCCCGCAGCCGCTCGGTCTCCTTCAGCGACGCCCGCAGGGCGTCGACCATCCTGGTGTCCGGGTTCTGGGTCACAGTTCCTCCTCCTGTCCGCCGAGGTCGTCGAGGGCCAGGTTCATCAGGCTCTCGATGTCCATCGCGTCGATCGACGTGCCGCTCGCGCCGTCGTCGTCCGTGGACCCGGCGGCGGACTCGGCCGCCAGTCCGGCCAGTTCGAGCAGGCTGTCCAGCAGGCCGGCGTCCCGCAGTCGGGCCAGCGGGATCGCGCCCAGCGCCTGGCGCACCGCGGCCTCCTGGGCTTCGCCGCCGGGTCCTGCCTCCGGGCCGGTCGCCGGGGCCAGTTCGGCCTCCAGGTGCTGGGCCAGCACCACCGGGTTCGGGTAGTCGAAGATCAACGTGGCCGAGAGCCGCAGCCCGGTGGCCTCGTTGAGCTGGTTGCGGAACTCCACCGCCGTCAGCGAGTCGAAGCCGAGCTCGTTGAACGCCCGGTCCAGGGCCACCTCGGCGACCCCGAGCACCGCGGCCGCCTGGGTGCCGACCAGGTCGAGCAGGAGCGCGGTCCGCTCCTCGCCGACCCGCTCGGCCAGGCTGCGCCGCAGCGCGGCCGAGGCCGTGGAGGCGGCCTGCGCCACCCGCCGCGAGGACGAGGAGCGCACCAGCCGGCTCAGCAGCGGCGGGACCCGGTTGCCCTGGGCCAGGGCCGCCAGGTCGAGCTGCGCGGGCATCAGGACGGCTTCCGCCCGGCCGACCGCGGCGTCGAACAGCGCCAGACCGGCCTCCTCGCCGAGGCTGCCCACCCCGGACTGGGCCATCCGGCGGCTGTCGGCCTCGCTGAGCCGGTCGGCCATGCCGCCGCTGCCCGACCAGGCGCCCCAGGCCAGTGAGGTGGCCGGCAGGCCGACCGCCCTGCGGTGCAGGGCCAGGGCGTCGAGGTAGGCGTTGGCGGCGGCGTAGCTCGCCTGCCCGGGGCTGCCGAGCAGGCCGGCGGCCGAGGAGAACAGCACGAACGCCGACAGCTGCCGGTCCTTGGTCAGCTCGTGCAGGTGCCAGGCCGCGTCGACCTTGGGCCGCAGCACGGCGGACAGCCGCTCGGGCGTCAGCGAGGCGAGCATCCCGTCGTCCAGCACGCCCGCGGAGTGCACCACCGCGGAGACCGGGTAGCGCGCCAGCACGGTGGCCAGCTCCTCCCGGTCGGCCAGGTCGCAGGCCAGGATGGCCACCTCGGCGCCCAGGCCGGTGAGTTCGGCGTGCAGCTCGGCGGCGCCGGGTGCCGCCTCGCCGCGCCGGCTGAGCAGCAGCAGGCTCGACACCCGGTGCTCGGTGACCAGGTGACGGGCGACCAGGCGGCCCAGGGCCCCGGTGCCGCCGGTGAGCAGCACCCGGCCGCTCCACTCGACGGGGGCGTCCAGCACGGCCTTCGCCGCCCTGGTGAGCCGCGGTGCGTGGAGCACGCCCGAGCGCACCGCGAGCTGCGCCTCGCCGCAGGCGACGGCGGCCGGCAGCAGGTGCCAGCCCGGGTCGGCCTCGTCGTCGGCGTCGTGGTCGTCCAGGTCGATCAGCACGATCCGGTCGGGGTTCTCCGACTGCGCCGTGCGGATCAGCCCCCAGGCCGCCGCGGCGGCCAGGTCGGTGACGTCCTCACCGGCCTGGGAGACCGCGCCGCTGGTCGCCACCGCCACGGTCGCCTGCGCGAACCGCTCGTCGGCCAGCCAGGACTGCAGGCGGCCGAGGAGCGCGGCCAGGCCCTCGTGGACCGCCCGCGGATCGTCACCGCCCGCGAAGGGCAGCACCAGGACGTCCACCGGGTCGGCCAGCGCCGCGAGCTCGTCCAGGTCGGCGACCGTGCTGACCGTGGCGACCTGGGCCGCCAAGGCGTCCAGCAGCCGCCGCCGGTGCGTACCGAGCACCGCCCAGTGTCCGCCCGAGTGCGCTGCACCGCCGGTGAGCCGGGTCCACTCCAGGGCGAAGAGCGAGTCGTTGCCGCCGGCCGTTGCCAGCCGGTCGACCGCGACCTCGCGCAGCACCAGCGACTCCACCCGGGCCACCGGGGCACCGGCGCCGTCGGCGAGCTCGATCCGCACCGCGTCCGGGCCGGCCGGGCCGATCCGCACCCGCAGCGCCCGCGCGCCCACCGCGTACAGCTCGACCCCGCTCCAGGCGAACGGCAGGCTCATCCGCTGCGCCGCCCCCGCCCGCAGCCCGATCGCGTGCAGCGAGGCGTCGAAGAGCGCCGGGTGGATGCCGAACCGGTCGGCCTCCAGCGGGAGTTCGACCTCGGCGAAGACCTCCTCGCCCAGCCGCCAGGCGGCCTGCAGCCCCTGGAACAGCGGGCCGTACTCGGCGCCGAGCTCGGCCAGGCGCTCATAGGTGCCCGTCAGGTCGAGCGCCTCGGCACCGGCCGGCGGCCAGGCCTGCGGCGTGCCGGGCGCCGGGGCCGAAGCGACCCGCAGCAGCCCGGTGGCGTGCGAGGTCCACGGCTCGCCGTCCGCCGTGCGGGAGTACACCTGGAACGTCCAGGTCCCCTCGTCGGCCGGACGCACGGTGCACTGCAGCCGGACCGTGCCCTGCTCGGGCAGCAGCAGGGGTTCGGCGATGGTCAGCTCCTCGACCGCGCCGGCCCCGAGGTCCGCGCCGGCCGCCAGCGCCATCTCGACGAAGGCCGCGCCGGGCAGCAGCACCACTCCGCCGACCGCGTGATCGGCCAGCCAGGGGTGGCTCTGCAGCGAGAGCCGTCCGGTGAACAGCGTGCCCTCGCCTCCCGCGAGGTCCACGGCGCTGCCCAGCAGCGGGTGGTCGGCCGTCGCCCGGTAGCCCGCCGGCTCGCTCGCCATCCAGTACCGGCGGCGCTGGAAGGCGTACGTCGGCAGCTCGACCGTGCCGACGGTGGGCAGCAGCCGGGCCCAGTCCACCGTGCCGCCGTGGACGTGGAAGGCGCCCAGGGCGGTGAGCAGCGCGGCCGGCTCCGGCCGGTCCTTGCGCAGCAGCGGGATCAGCGCGGCCTCGCCGCTCAGGCTCTCGGCGGCCAGCGCCGTGAGCACCCCGCCCGGACCGATCTCGACGAACCGGCGCGCGCCGGCCTCCTCCAGTGCCCGCACGCCGTCGGCGAAGCGCACCGCCTCGCGCACGTGGCGCACCCAGTACTCGGGCGAGCACAGCTCCTCGGCCGAGGCCTGTGCACCGGTCAGGGTGGAGACGACGGCGATCCGCGGCGGGTGGTACTCCAGCCCGGCCGCGACCTCGCGGAACTGCGCCAGCATCGGCTCCATCAGCGGCGAGTGGAAGGCGTGGCTGACCGTCAGCTCCCTGGTCCGCTCGAACCGCTCGGCGATCGCCCGCACCGCCGCCGCCTCGCCCGAGATCACCACGGAGCTCGGCCCGTTGACCGCCGCGATGCTCACCCGCTCGGTCAGCAGCGGCTCGATCTCGGCCTCGGTGGCCTTGACCGCCACCATCGCACCGCCGGCGGGCAGCGCCTGCATCAGCCGGCCGCGCGCGGCGACCAGTCGGGCGGCGTCGGCCAGCGACCAGACCCCGGCCACCTGGGCGGCGGCGAACTCGCCGATGGAGTGCCCGGCCAGCAGGTCGGGGCGGATGCCGAAGGACTCCAGCAGCCTGAAGAGCGCGACTTCGAGCGCGAACAGGGCGGGCTGGGTGTACTCGGTGCGGTCCAGCAGCTCGGCCGAGGACAGCGCCTCGCGCAGCGGCCGCTCCAGCAGCGGGTCCAGCTGCTCGCGCACCTCCTCGAAGGCGGCCGCGAAGGCCGGATACGTCTCGATCAACTCCTCTCCCATGCCGACCAGTTGCGAGCCCTGACCGGAGAACAGGAACGCGGTGCGACCGGCTGCCGGGGTGCCGAGCGCCACACTCGGCACGCTCTGCCCCTCGGCCAGCGCCCGCAGGCCGCGCAGGAGTTCGTCCCGGTCGGCGCCGCTGACCGCCGCCCGGTGGGCGTGGTGGCTGCGGGTGTTCGCCAGCGCCGCCGCGACCTGGCGCGGATCGAGCTCGGCCCGCTCGCCCAGGTGGCCCGCCAGCCGCTCGGCCTGCTCGCGCAGCGCCTGCGGGCTGTGGCCCGAGAGCAGCAGCGGGGCCTGCAGGTCCGGTTGCTGCGGCGCGGTTGCTGCGGCGGGCTCCTGCTCGGGGGCGGCCTCGATCACCACGTGCGCGTTGGTGCCGCTGATCCCGAAGGAGGAGATCCCGGCCCGGCGCGGGTGGTCGTACGCGGGCCACGACAACGACTCGGTGAGCAGCCGGACGTGGCTGTCCGTCCAGTCGACGTGCCGGGACGGCTCGTCCACGTGCAGGGACTTGGGCAGCACCCCGTGGCGGATCGCCTGCACCATCTTGATCACACCGGCCACCCCGGCCGCGGCCTGGGTGTGTCCAATGTTCGACTTGATGGAGCCGAGCCAGAGCGGGCGCTCCTCGGTGTGCTCGCTGCCGTAGGTCGCGATCAGGGCCTGCGCCTCGATCGGGTCGCCCAGCGTGGTGCCGGTGCCGTGCGCCTCGACCAGGTCGACCTCGCCGCCGGGCACGCCCGCCGCCGCCAGCGCGCGGCGGATCACCCGCTGCTGGGCGGGACCGTTGGGGGCGGTGATGCCGTTGGAGGCACCGTCCTGGTTCATCGCGGTGCCGCGCACCACGGCCAGCACCTGGTGGCCGTTGCGGCGGGCCTCCGAGAGCCGCTCCAGCAGCAGGACGCCCGCGCCCTCGCCGAAGCCGGTGCCGTTGGCGGCGTCCGCGAACGGGCGGCAGCGCCCGTCGCGGGACAGGCCGCGCTGCCGGCTGAACTCGACGAAGGTCCCCGGGGTGGCCATCACCGTCACCCCGCCGGCCAGGGCCAGGGTGCAGTCGCCCTGGCGCAGCGACTGCACCGCGAGGTGCAGCGCCACCAGCGAGGAGGAGCAGGCGGTGTCCACCGTCAGCGTCGGCCCCTCCAGGCCGAGCGTGTAGGCCACCCGGCCCGAGACCACGCTGCCGGAGCCGTAGCTCTCGAAGTAGTCGTGGTACATCACGCCGGCGAACACCCCGGTCGCGCTGCCGCGCAGCGAGGCCGGGTCGATGGCGGCCCGCTCCAGCGCCTCCCAGGCGGTCTCCAGCAGCACCCGCTGCTGCGGGTCGGTGACCAGCGCCTCCTCCGGGTCCATGCCGAAGAAGTCGGCGTCGAAGTCGCCGGCGTCGTACAGGAACGCGCCGTGCTTGGCGTAGCTGGTGCCGGGGCGGTCCAGGGTCGGGTCGTAGAGCGACTCCAGGTCCCAGCCCCGGTCGGTGGGGAACTCGCCGATGGCGTCCACCTCGCCGACGACCAGCTGCCACAGGTCCTCGGGCGAGTTGACGCCGCCGGGGTAGCGGCAGCTCATCCCGATGATCGCGATCGGCTCGTCGTCCGCGCCGCTGGGCGCGGTCTGCACCGCCACGGCGGCCAGGTTGCCGACCAGCTGGTCGAGCAGGTAGCCGGCCAGCTCGACGGGGTTGGGGTAGTCGAACACCAGGGTGGCCGGCAGCCGCAGCCCGGTGGCCGCCGCCAGGCCGTTGCGCAGTTCGACCGCGGCCAGCGAGTCGAAGCCCAGCTCGCGGAAGGCCTTGTGCGGCTCCACCGCCTCCGCCGAGCGGTGCCCGAGCACCGAGGCGGCCTGGGTGCGCACCAACTCCACCAGGAACGGCCTCCGTTCGGCCTCGCCGAGGGCGGCAAGGCGGCCGCGCAGCGAGTCCGCGCCGGCGGTCGGCTGGCCGGAGACGGCCTGGCGCCGGGAGCGCACCAGGGCGCGGAAGAGCGGTGACAGGGCATCGCCCTGGGCCCGCAGTCCGGCCGGTTCCAGCTTCATCGGCAGCACGGCGGGGTGCCGGGAGTGCAGCGCCTCGTCGAAGAGCGCCAGGCCCTCCTCGGTGGCCAGCGCCGCCACGCCGCCCCGGGAGATCCGGGACAGGTCGGTGTCGTCCAGCGTGCCGGTCATCCCGCTGGCCTGCGCCCACAGGCCCCAGGCCACCGACTGGCCCGGCAGGCCGAGCCGGCGGCGGTGGCCGGCCAGCGCGTCCAGGAAAGCGTTGGCCGCGGCGTAGTTGGCCTGCCCCGGCGAGCCGAGGGTGGCGGCGGCCGAGGAGAAGAGCACGAACGCCTTGAGGTCCAGACCGGCGGTCAGCTC
Source organism: Kitasatospora sp. NBC_01250 (assembly GCF_036226465.1). Taxonomy (NCBI): domain Bacteria; kingdom Bacillati; phylum Actinomycetota; class Actinomycetes; order Kitasatosporales; family Streptomycetaceae; genus Kitasatospora; species Kitasatospora sp. NBC_01250. The sequence continues at coordinate 2,647,420 of NZ_CP108476.1, forward strand.
GTGCAGGTGCCAGGCCGCGTCCACCTTGGGGCGCAGCACCGCGTCCAGCCGCTCGGCGGTGAGCGAGGAGAGCACGCCGTCGGCGAGCACCCCGGCCGCGTGCACCACGGCGGTCAGCGGCCGGCCGGCCGGGACCTGCGCCAGCACCTCGGCCAGCGCCGCGCGGTCCGCCACGTCGCAGGCGGCGGTGGTGACCTCGGCGCCGAGCTCGGTGAGTTCGGTGACGAGCTCGGGGGCCGCGCCGCGGCGGCTGAGCAGCAGCAGGTGCCGCACGCCCCACTCGGTGACCAGCCGGCGGGCGATCAGGGTGCCCAGTGCACCGCTCGCGCCGGTCAGCAGCACGGTGCCCGCGGGGTCGAGCTCCAACGGCGCGTCGTCCGCGGCCGCCTCGGCCCGCACGAGGCGGGGCAGTTGGACGGCACCGCCGCGGATCGCCAGGTGCGGCTCGCCCACGGCCGGGGCGGCGGGCAGCAGCGCCTCGGAGGCCGGGTCCTGGTCGAGCTCGACCAGGACGATCCGCTCCGGGTTCTCCGACTGCGCCGAACGGACCAGTCCGGCAACCGCCGCACCGGCCAGGTCGGCGCCGGTGGCCACCAGCACGGTGGCCTCGCCCGCCAGGTGCTCGCGCAACTGCTCGAGGACGGTGTGCACGGCCGCCCGTACCTCGTCCGCACTCGTGCCCGCCGGGCTGCGCAGCACCACCGCCTCGTGGGCGGGGCCGGCGGCCGGGGTCGGCGCGGTGATCCACTCCACCTGGTAGAGCGCGCCCGCCCGCGCCGACCTGGCGGCGGCGGCGAGCTGTTCGGCCGGGATCGGGCGCAGGGCGAGCGAGCCGACGCTCGCCACCGGCGCGCCGCCGGCGTCGGCGAGGGTCAGCTCCACCGCGCCGCTCTGCCCCAGCGGCCTGACCCGCACCCGCAGCTCCTTGGCGCCGGTCGCGTGCAGCTGCACCTCGGACCAGGCGAACGGCAGCAGCGCCTCGTCCGCGGCGACACCGGTCAGGCCGACCGCGTGCAGGGCGGCGTCCGCCAGCGCCGGGTGCAGGCCGTAGCCGTCCACCTGCTGGGCGAAGGCCACCTCGGCGTAGACCTCCTGGCCCAGGCGCCAGGCGGCGCGCAGGCCCTGGAAGGCGGGCCCGTAGGCGAGCCCGGCCTCGGCGAGCTGCTCGTACACCCCGTCGAGATCGATCGGCTCGGCGCCGGTGGGCGGCCAGAGGGTGAGCTCCGGCTCGGCGGGTGCGCCGCCCTGGGCGAGCACGCCGTCGGCGTGCCGGGTCCACGGCTGGTCGTCGGCCTCGCTCTCGGCGCGCGAGTAGATGCCGACCGGGCGGCCGGACTCCGCCGCCGCGCCGACCACCACCTGCAGCTGCACCGCGCCGTGCTCGGGGAAGACCAGCGGGGCGTGCAGGGTGAGGTCGGCGACCCGGCCCAGGCCCACCTGGTCGGCGGCCTGGAGGGCCAGTTCGAGGTAGCCGGTGCCGGGGAACAGCAGCTCCCCGCCGACCACGTGGTCGGCCAGCCACGGGTGGGTGCCCAGCGAGAGGCGGCCGGTGAGGACGGTGCCGTCGGTGTCGGCGCGGGTCATCGCCGCGCTCAGGACCGGGTGGTCGGTCGGGGTGAGACCGGCCGAGGTGACGTCGGCGTTGCCGGAGACGCTGTCCAGCCAGAACTGCTCGTGCTGGAAGGCGTAGGTCGGCAGCTCGACCCGGCGCGGGCGCAGGCCCTCGAAGACCTGTCGCCAGTCGACCGCGACGCCGTGCACGAAGGCCTCGCCGAGCGCGGCGGCGAACCGGTCCGGGCCGCCCTCCTCGCGGCGCAGCGAGCCCAGCGCCCGCACGCCCTCGAAGGTCTCCTGGAGGCCGACGGTGAGCACCGGGTGCGGGCTGCACTCGATGAACACGCCGTGGCCCTTGCCGACCACCGCCCCGGCGGCCTGCTCGAAGAGCACGGTCTGGCGCAGGTTGGTGTACCAGTACTCGGCGTTCAGCTCGGTGGTGTCGATGAGCTCGCCGGTGACGGTCGAGTGGAAGGGCACCTCGGCGGGGCGCGGCGAGACGTCCGCCAGGGTCCGGAGCAGCCTGGTCCGGATCGACTCGACCTGCGCGGAGTGCGAGGCGTAGTCCACCGGCAGCCGCTTGACCCGCACGCCCTCGTCCTTGAGCTGGGCCTGCAGGCGGTCCAGGGCGTCCACGAAGCCGGAGACCACGACCGAGCCCGACCCGTTGTGCGCGGCGACGGAGAGCTGCCCGTCGAAGGCGGCCAGCCGCTCCTCCACCTGCTCGACCGGCAGCGCGACCGACATCATGCCGCCCCCGCCGGACAGGTCCTGGGCGATGGCCTGGCTGCGCAGGGTGACGATCCGGGCGCCGTCCTCCAGCGACAGCGCGCCGGCCACCACGGCCGCCGCGATCTCGCCCTGGGAGTGCCCGATCACCGCGGCGGGGCGCACCCCGTGCGAGATCCAGGTCTGCGCGAGCGAGACCATGACGGCCCAGAGCAGCGGCTGGACGACGTCCACCCGGTCCAGCGGGCCGTTCAGCTCGGCCAGCAGGTCCCAGTCGGTGAACGGCGCGCAGGCGGCGGCGCACTCGGCCATCCTGGCCGCGAACACCGGTGAGGAGGCCAGCAGTTCGGTGGCCATGCCCTGCCACTGGGAGCCCTGGCCCGGGAAGACGAAGACCGGGCGGGAGCCGGTGGCGGTGCCCTCGACGAGCCCGGGGGCGGTCCGCCCGGCGGCCAACGCGGCCAGCGAGTCGCGCAGTTCGGCGCGGTCCGCGCCGGCGATGGCCGCGCGGTGCTCGAAGTGGGCGCGGGTGGTGGCCAGGGCGTGGGCCAGGTCCGCGGGCGCGAGCTCGGGGTTGGCGTCCACGAAGGCCAGCAGCCGTGCGGCCTGGGCGGGCAGCGCCGCCCGGGACTTCGCGGAGAGCAGCCACGGGGCCGTGGCCGGCGCCGCACTCGTCCCTCCTTCGGGCTGCCCGGTGGTGGCCGGGGCCTGTTCGATGATGGTGTGCGCGTTGGTGCCGCTGATCCCGAAGGAGGAGATCCCGGCCCGGCGCGGGCGCTCGGTCTCGGGCCAGGCCCGGGCCTCGGTCAGCAGCCGGACCTCGCCGGCCGACCAGTCCACGTGGTTGGAGGGCTCGTCGACGTGCAGGGTCCTGGGCAGCACGCCGTGGCGCATCGCCTGCACCATCTTGATGACGCCCGCCACGCCGGCGGCGGCCTGGGTGTGGCCGATGTTGGACTTGATCGAGCCCAGCCAGAGCGGCCGGTCCGCGCTGCGGTCCTGGCCGTAGGTGGCCAGCAGCGCCTGTGCCTCGATCGGGTCGCCCAGCGTGGTGCCGGTGCCGTGCGCCTCGACGGCGTCGACCTCGGTCGCCGAGAGCCCGGCGTTGGCCAGGGCCTGCTCGATCACCCGCTGCTGGGACGGCCCGTTGGGGGCGGTCAGGCCGTTGGAGGCGCCGTCCTGGTTGACGGCGGTGCCGCGGACGACGGCCAGCACCTGGTGCCCGTTGCGCCGGGCGTCGGAGAGACGCTCCAGGACCAGGACGCCGACGCCCTCGCCCCAGACCGTGCCGCCGGCGCCGGTGGCGAACGGGCGGCACTGCGCGTCGGGGGCGAGCGCGCCCTGGCGGCTGAACTCCACGAACGGGTCCGGGGTCGACATCACCGCGACGCCGCCCACCAGGGCGAGGGTGGACTCGCCGCCGCGCAGCGACTGCGCCGCCAGGTGCAGCGCCACCAGCGAGGAGGAGCACGCCGTGTCGATCGACAGCGTCGGCCCCTCCAGCCCGAGCGTGTACGCCACCCGGCCCGAGACGATGCTGCCACTGCCGAACGCGCCGAAGTAGTCGTGGTACATCACCCCGGCGAACACACCGGTCCGACTGCCCTTCAACGACAGCGGATCGATCCCCGCACCCTCCAGCGCCTCCCAGGAACCCTCCAACAGCAACCGCTGCTGCGGATCCATCAGCAGCGCCTCACGCGGCGAGATCCCGAAGAACCCCGCATCGAAGGCCCCCGCATCGTGCAGGAACCCGCCCTCGTGGACGTAGCTGGTGTCGGGGCGCTCGCGGGTCGGGTCGTAGATCCGGTCGATGTCCCAGCCCCGGTTGTCCGGGAAGGCGCTGATCGCGTCGCTCTCGCCGATCACCAGGTCCCACAGCTCCTGCGGCGAGGTCACCCCGCCCGGGTAGCGGCAGGACATGCCCACGATCGCGATCGGCTCGTCGGTGCGGGCCGTGCTCGCCCGAACGGCCTTGCGCGGACCGGACGTGACGCCGCTGAACTTCGTGGCGAGGTGGCCGGCCAGGGCCTCGGGCGACGGGTAGTCGAAGACGAGGGTGGCGGGCAGCCGCTGGCCGGTCCCGGCGGTGAGCGCGTTGCGCAGCTCGACGGCGGCCAGCGAGTCGAAGCCGAGGTCCTGGAAGGCCCGGCCCGGGTCGATCGCCTCCGCGGAGGCGTGCCCGAGCACGGCCGCGACCTGGGCCCGGACCAGCTGGAGCAGCGCGTCCGCCCGCTCCTGCTCGCCGAGTTCGGCCATCGTGTCGGCGAAGGAGAACTCCGGGCCCTCGACCGCCACCGCCTCGCGGCGCACGGTGCGGCCCACCAGGGAGCGGAACACCGGGGCGAGCGCGGCGCCCTGGCCGCGCAGCGCCGCAAGGTTCAGCCGCACCGGGGCCAGCGCCGCCAGCCCGGTGGCCCGGGCCAGGTCGAAGAGCGCCACGCCGTCCTCGGCGGACAGCTCGGTCATGCCGCCGCGCGAGATCCTCGCCCGGTCGGCGGCGTCCAGGCCGCTGGTCATCCCGCCGACCGGTGCCCACGGCCCCCAGGCCAGCGAGAGGGCGGGCAGGCCGAGCGCGTGGCGCTGGGCGGCCAGCGCGTCCAGGAAGGCGTTGGCCGCCGCGTAGTTGCCCTGGCCCGGTGCGCCCACCAGCCCGGCGACCGAGGAGAAGAGCACGAAGGCGCGCAGCGGCGCTGCGGCGGTGAGCTCGTGCAGGTTGAGCGCGCCGTCCACCTTGGGCCGCAGCACGGCGTCGATCCGCTCGGGGGTCAGCGAGGCGACCACGCCGTCGTCGAGCAGCCCGGCGGCGTGCACCACGGCGGTGAGCGGGTGCTCGGCCGGGACCTGCGCCAGCACCTCGGCGAGCGCGGCGCGGTCGGCCACGTCGCAGGCGCGGACGGTGACCTGCGCGCCGAGCCCGGTGAGTTCGGCGGTCAGCTCGTCCGCGCCGCCGCGCCGGCTGAGCAGCAGCAGGTGGCGCGCGCCGAGGGCGGTCACCAGGTGCCGGGCGAGCACCGGGCCCAGGCCGCCGGTCGCGCCGGTCAGCAGCACGGTGCCCTCGGGGTCGAGCTCCGCCGCGGCCTCGGCGCTGAGCTCGGCGGCGGTCAGCCGGGCCGCGTGGGCCGCGCCGGCGCGGATCGCCAGCTGCGGCTCGCCGCTGGCGAGCACGGACGCGGCGAGCGCCTCGGCGTCGGCGTCCGCGTCGAGGTCCAGCAGCACGAAGCGGTCGGGGTTCTCCGACTGCGCCGAGCGCAGCAGGCCCCACACCGCGGCGCCCGCCAGGTCGGCCACCGCCTCCCCGGCGAGCGAGAGCGCGCCGCGGGTGACCACGATCAGCGGGCGCGGGTCCTCGTCCTGCGCGGCGGCCAGCGCCGTGTGGACGGCCGCACGGACGGCCTCGGCGTCGTTGCCCGCCACGCTGTGCAGCAGGCGGTGGTCGGTCTCGGCTGCCGTCTCGGCCAGCTGGACCGGGTGCCAGCCGAGCCGGAACAGCGCGTCGCTCGAAGGGCCTTGCTGCTGGCGCAGGTTGGTCAGCGGGCGGGAGGCCAGCGAGGCCACCGAGGCGACCGGCGCGCCGGTGGCGTCGGCCAGGTCGACGGCGAAGGAGTGCGCGCCGGTGGCGAGCAGCCGCACCCGCAGCACCGAGGCGCCGACCGCGTGCAGCGAGACGCCGGAGAACATGAAGGGCAGCCGGGCGGTCTCGTCGTCGGAGCCGTCGCCGAGCAGGGCGAGCGCGTGCAGCGCGGCGTCGAAGGCGGCCGGGTGCAGGCCGAACCGGGCCGCGTCGGCGGCCGGGCGCTCGGCCAGGCGGACCTCGGCGAACAGTTCGTCACCGCGCTGCCAGGCGGCGTGCAGCGCCTGGAAGGTCGGACCGTAGTGCAGGCCCGAGGCGGCGTGCCGCTCGTAGAGGCCGGCCGTCTCCAGCGCCTCGGCACCGGCCGGCGGCCACTCGGTGAGGCGTTCGCCCGCACGTGCGGGCGCCCGGCCGAGCAGACCGGAGGCGTGCAGGGTCCACGGCACGTCGGCGGCCACGCTCTCGGCGCGCGAGTAGACGCTCACCGTGCGGCTGCCGGCGGCGTCGGGGGCGCCGACGGTGACCTGCACCCGGATGCCGTCCTGCTCGGGCAGGACCAGCGGCACCTCCAGGGTGAGCTCCTCCAGGTGGCCGCAGCCGACCTGGTCGCCGGCCCTGATGGCCAGTTCGACCATGGCGGTGCCGGGCACCACGACCCGGTCGCCGACCACGTGGTCGGCCAGCCACGGGTGGGTGCGCACCGAGAGCCGCCCGGTGAGCACCGCGCCGTCCGAGTCCGCCAGCATGGTGGCCGCGCCGAGCAGCGGGTGCTCGGTGGAGTCCAGGCCGACGGAGGCGACGTCGCCGACCGAGGCCGGGACCTCGACCCAGAAGCGGCTGCGCTGGAAGGCGGTGGTGGGCAGGTCGACCCGGGCGGCCCCCTGGAACAGGCTGCCCCAGTCGGGCGAGCAGCCACCGATGTGCAGCTGGGCCAGCGCGGTGAGCAGGGTCTCCGGCTCGGGGCGCTCGCGCCGGGTGGCGGCGGCGAGCACGGCCTCCTCGGAGTCCAGGCACTCGCGGGCCATCGCGGTCAGCACGGCGTCGGGGCCCAGCTCCACGAAACGGGTGACGCCCGCGGCCTCAAGGGCCCGGATGCCGTCGTGGAAACGGACGGCCTCACGCACGTGGCGCACCCAGTACTCCGGGTCCGCCAGCTCCTCGGTGGCGAGCGCACCCGTGAGGTTGGAAACCACCGGCACACGCGCCCGGCCGTAGGACAGCCCGGACACCACCTCACGGAACTCCGCCAGCATCGGCTCCATCAGCGGCGAGTGGAACGCGTGCGAGACCTTCAGCCGCTTGGACTTCCCGAACGACTCCGCGACCCTCAGCACCTCGGCCTCGACGCCCGAGACCACCACCGAACGCGGCCCGTTCACCGCCGCGATACCGACCCCCTCGGTCAGCAACGGCAGCACCTCGGCCTCACCCGCCTGCACCGCCACCATCGCCCCACCGGCCGGCAACGCCTGCATCAACCGACCCCGCGCCGCCACCAGACGGCACGCATCCGCCAACGACAGCACCCCCGCCAGATGCGCGGCCACCACCTCACCGATCGAATGCCCCGCCAGGAAGTCCGGCACCACACCCCAGGACTCCACCAACCGGAACAACGCCACCTCGAACGCGAAGAGGGCGGCCTGGGTGGTGGCGGTCCGGTTCAGCGGCTCGGCGTCGTCGCCGAAGACCAGGCCCTTGAGACCGCCCTCGACGCTGCCGCTGTCGCCACTGTCGAAGTGTGTGCAGACCTCGTCGAAGGCCTGCCGGAAGGCCTCGAACTCCTGGTACAACTCCCGTCCCATACCCGGGCGTTGCGAGCCCTGGCCGGTGAACAGGAAGGCCGTTAGCCCCTTGGTGGTACGGCCCTGGAGCACCCCGGGCGCGCCCTCGGCCAGCGCGTTCAGGCCGGTCACCAGCGCTTCGCGGTCCTGGCCGAGCAGCACGGCCCGGTACTGCTGGGCGGTCCTGGTGGTGGCCAGCGAGAAGCCGGCGTCCACCGGGTCCAGCGTGTCCGCCACGGCGGCCAGCCGTCGCGCCTGCTCGCGCAGGGCCTCGGGGGTGCGCCCGGAGAGCAGCCACGGGATGGTCGAGGGCGCGCTGCCCGGCTCGCGCTCGGCGGCCTCCTCCACGGGGGCCTGCTCGATGATGGTGTGGGCGTTGGTGCCGCTCGCCCCGAAGGAGGAGATCCCGGCCCGGCGCGGACGCTCGACCTCCGGCCAGGCGCGGGCCTCGGTCAGCAGCCTGACCTCGCCCGCCGACCAGTCCACCTTGCTGGAGGGCTGCTCCGCGAACAGGGTCCTGGGCAGCACGCCGTGGCGCATCGCCTGGACCATCTTGATGACACCCGCGACACCGGCCGCCGCCTGGGTGTGACCGATGTTCGACTTGACCGAGCCCAGCCAGAGCGGCCGGTCCGCCGAGCGGCCCTGGCCGTAGGTGGCCAGCAGCGCCTGCGCCTCGATCGGGTCACCCAGCGTGGTGCCCGTGCCGTGCGCCTCCACCACGTCGACCTCGGTCGCCGACAGCCCCGCGCTCGCCAGCGCCTGACGGATCACCCGCTGCTGCGACGGACCGTTGGGCGCGGTCAGCCCGTTCGAGGCACCGTCCTGGTTCACGGCCGAGCCGCGAACCACCGCCAGCACCTCGTGCCCGTTGCGCCGCGCGTCCGAGAGCCGCTCCAGCAGCAGCATCCCGGCGCCCTCGCCCCAGCCGGTGCCGTCCGCCTCGTCGGCGAAGGACTTGCACCGGCCGTCCAGCGAGAGCCCGCGCTGACGGCTGAAGGCGACGAACGCGCCCGGGGTGGACATCACCGAGACACCGCCGGCCATCGCCAGCGTGCACTCGCGCTGGCGCAGCGCCTGCACCGCCAGGTGCAGCGCGACCAGGGCCGAGGAGCACGCGGTGTCGATGGTGACCGCGGGCCCCTCGATGCCGAGGGTGTAGGAGATCCGCCCGGCCATCACCGCCGCCAGCACACCGGTGCCGAGCGCCGCCTCGGGGTCCTCCGGCAGCTTCGCCAGCACGTCGCGGTAGTCCTGGCCGTTGGTGCCCGCGAACACCCCGATCCGGGCGCCGCGCACCGAGTCCGGCGCGATGCCGCCGCGCTCCAGCGCCTCCCAGGCCACCTCCAGGAGCAGGCGCTGCTGGGGGTCCATCAGCAGCGCCTCGCGCGGCGAGATGCCGAAGAAGTCCGGCTCGAAGTCGGCGGCCTCGTGCAGAAACCCGCCCCGCAGCACATAGCTCTTGCCGGCGGCGTCCGGGTCGGGGTCGTAGAGCGCCTCGCCGTCCCAGCCCCGGTTGTCCGGGAAGTCCGTGATGGCATCGGTGCCCTCGTCGACCAGCCGCCAGAGCTCCTCGGGGGTGCTGACGCCGCCGGGGAACCGGCAGCTCATCGCCACGATGGCGATGGGTTCCTTCTCCTCGGTCTCCACGTCGCGCAGCCGCTGCCGGGTCTGGGCCAGATCGGCGGTGACCCTCTTGAGATAGTCGAGCAGCTTGTCATCGTTGGTCATCGATTGTGGCCACTTCTGTGCGAAAGATTCAGCCTGGCGTGCGGGGCGTGCTTGCTCTCAGTCACGTCGTCACGCCGTGCCGAGCTCGTTGTCGATGAAGGCGAAGATGTCGTCGGCGGAGGCGTTCTCCAGCCGGCCCGCGACCGACTCGCCGCCGGCGGCGGACAGCGTCTCGGTCAGCCCGTTGAGCATCGCCTGCAGGCGGGCGGTGAACCGGCCCTGCTCGATCTCCTCGACCTTCAGGTCGCCGAACGCGGCCTCCAGCCGGTCGAGTTCGGCCAGCAGTGCGTCGGCCGAGGAGCCGCCTGTGCCCTCGCCCAGCTCGCTGCCGAGGTGCTCGGCCAGCGCGGCGGGCGTTGCGTAGTCGAAGATCAGCGTGGCCGGCAGGGCCACCCCGGCGGCGGTGCTGAGCCGGTTGCGCAGGTCCACCGAGGTCAGCGAGTCGAAGCCGAGGTCGCGGAAGGCGGTGCTGGGCTCGATCCCGCCGGCCGCGCCGTAGCCGAGCACGGTGGCGGCCTGGGTGCAGACCAGGTCCACCAGGGCGCGCTTGCGCTCGCCGCCGGTCAGGCCGGCCAGCTTCTGGGCGAAGCCGTCGGGGACCGCGTTGTCACCGCCGCCGGCCGCCAGGCCCTGGACCTCGGGCAGGTCGGCCAGCAGGGGGCTGGGCCGGGCGGCGCCGAAGGCGGGCGCGAACCGGGTCCAGTCCACGTCGGCCACGGTCAGCGTGGTCTCGCCGCCCTCCAGCGCCCGGCGCAGCGCGGTCAGCGCCCGGTCGGGGTCCATGGCGGAGATGCCGAGGCTGCGGCCCGCGTCCCGCACGGCGCCGTGGTCGGCCATGCCGCCGCCGCCCCACAGGCCCCAGGCGATCGAGGAGGCCGCCAGGCCCTCGCCGCGCCGGTACTCGGCCAGCGCGTCCAGGAAGGCGTTGGCCGCCGCGTAGTTGGCCTGCCCGGCGCCGCCGACGGTGGCGGTGAGCGAGGAGAAGAGGACGAACGCCGACAGGTCCAGCTCCGCGGTGAGCTCGTGCAGGTTCAGGGCGGCCTGTGCCTTGGGCCGCAGCACCGTGGCGAAGCGCTCGGGGGTGAGCGCGTCCAGCACGCCGTCGTCGAGCACGCCCGCCAGGTGGATCACGGCGGTCAGCGGGTGCTCGGCCGGGACGGTGGCCAGCAGCGCGGCCAGGCTCTCGCGGTCGGCCGCGTCGCAGGCGGCGAAGGTGGCCTTGGTGCCGGTCGCGGCCAGCTCCTGCTGCAGTTCGGCGGCGCCGGGCGCCGCCTCGCCGCGGCGGCTGGTGAGCAGCAGGTGCTCGGCGCCCTGCTCGGCCAGCCAGTTCGCCACCCGGGCGCCGACCGCGCCGGTGGCGCCGGTGACCAGCACCGTGCCGGTGGGCTGCCACGGGGTACCGGGCCGCACCGGCGCGTGCTCCAGGCGGCGGGCGAACAGGCCGGACTCGCGCAGCACCAGCTGGTCCTCGTCGCCGTAGGCGGTGAGCGCGGTGGCGAGTCGGGCCAGGGTGAGCGGGCCGGGCTCGGCGGGCAGGTCGAGCAGACCGCCCCAGCGCTCGGGGTGCTCCAGCGCGGCCACCCGGCCCAGGCCCCAGACCTCGGCCTGGGCGAAGCCGCTCGGGCGAGCCGAGGACTCGTGGGCCATCGCGTCCCGGGTGACGGCCCACAGCTTCGCCGCGATCCCGGTGTCGCCGAGCGCCTGGACCAGCGCGGCGGTCACGGCCGCCCGGGTGTCGAGCGCCAGCAGGGAGAGCACGCCGTCCACCGCACCGCGGCCGTCGAGCAGTGCGGCCAGGGCGGTGCGCTGCTGCGCGGCCGCGGGCACGGCCAGCAGCTCGACCTGGTGGCCGCGCTCGCGCAGCGCGGCCAGCGCGGCCTCGACCCACGGGTCCTGGGCCAGCGCCTCGGAGACCACGGCCAGCCAGCGGAACGCGGCGGTGCGGTCCTCGGAGCCGGGCAGCATCCGCCAGCCGACGCGGTAGCGCCAGCCGTCCACGGTGGCGTTGGCCTGCCGCTGGTCGTACCAGGAGGCCAGTGCCGGGACGAGCGCGGCCACCGGGGCCTGGTCGTCCACGCCGAGGGTGGCGGCGACCGCGGCCACGTCCTGCTCCCGGACCAGCTCCCAGAACTCGGCGCCCTCGTCGCCGGCCCGGCCCGGGGCACTGGCCGCCGTGATGGAGGGGGCGTTCTCCCAGTGCCGGTCACGCCGGAAGGGGTAGGTCGGCAGGTCCACCACGCGGGCGCCGGTGAACAGCGCCGACCAGTCGGGGCTCAGGCCGCTGACGTGCAGCCGGCCGAGCGCCGTCAGCAGCGCCCCGGCCTCGCCCCGGTCGCGGCGCTGGGTGGCGACCACCTCGGCCACGATGTCCTGGGACATCCCGGTGAGCACCGAGTCGGGGCCCACCTCCAGCAGCCGGGTGACGCCCTCGGCGGCCAGCGTGCGCACGCCGTCGTGGAACCGGACGGCCTCGCGCACGTGGCGCACCCAGTAGTCGGGCGAGGTCAGCTCGTCGGCGAGCGATCCGGTCAGGTTGGACACGACCGGCAGCCGCGGCTGGTGGAACTCCAGCGTGTCGAGCACGGCCCGGAAGGACTCCAGCATGCCGTCCATCCGGTGCGAGTGGAACGCGTGCGAGACCTTCAGCCTGGTGGTCTTCTCGAACCGGGCGGCCACCGCGAGCACCGCCTCCTCGTCGCCCGAGACGACCACCGCGCGCTCGCCGTTGACCGCGGCGAGGTCGGCGCCCTCGGTGAGCAGCGGGGCGACCTCGGCCTCGCTCGCCCGGATCGCGACCATCGCGCCGCCGGTGGGCAGCGCCTGCATCAGCCGGCCGCGCGCGGCCACCAGGGTGACGGCGTCGCTCAGCGAGAGCACACCGGCGACGTGGGCGGCGACCACCTCGCCGATCGAGTGCCCGCCGAGCAGGTCGGGGCGGATGCCCCAGGACTCCAGCAGGCGGTAGAGCGCGACCTCGAAGGCGAACAGCCCGGCCTGGGTGAAGACGGTCTGGTTCAGCAGCTCGGACTCGGTGTCCAGCACCACCTCGCGCAGCGGGCGCTCCAGGTGCTGGTCGAACTCGGCGCAGATCTCGTCGAAGGCGCGGGCGAACTCGGGGAAGCCCTCCAGCAGTTCGCGTCCCATCCCGGGGCGCTGGGAGCCCTGGCCGGAGAAGACCACGGCGAGCTTGCCGGGGCCGGCGGCGACCTGCGGCAGCTCCCGGCCCTCGGCCAGCGCGTGCAGCCCCTCGAGCAGTTCGGCGCGGTCGCGGCCGACCACCGCGGCGCGGTGGGTGAGCAGGGCGCGGGTGGTGGCCAGCGAGAAGCCGACGTCGAGCGGATCGAGGTCCTCGGTCGCGGCGATCAGCCGGTTCGCCTGGTCCTTGACCGCCTCCGCGGTCTTCGCGGAGAGCACCCAGGGCACGGCCGGCAGGGCGGCGCGCGGCGCCTGCTCTGCCGCATCCTGGGCCGACGCCTCCTCGATGGGGGCCTCTTCGAGGATGGTGTGCGCGTTGGTGCCGCTGATCCCGAAGCCCGAGACGGCGGCGCGGCGCGGCTGGCCGTGGGTCTGCCAGGTCCGGGCCTCGGTCAGCAGCTCGACGTCGCCCGCCGACCAGTCCACCGCGGAGGTGCGGCGCTCGGAGTGCAGCGACTTGGGCAGCACGCCGTGGCGCATCGCCATGACCATCTTGATCACGCCCGCCACGCCGGCGGCGGCCTGCGGGTGGCCCATGTTGGACTTGATCGAGCCCAGCCACATCGGCCGGCCCTCGGGCCGGTTCTGCCCGTAGGCGGCGATGACCGCCTGGGCCTCGATCGGGTCGCCGAGCTTGGTGCCGGTGCCGTGCGCCTCCACCACGTCGATCTGGTTCGGCGACAACTGGGCGTCGGCCAGCGCCGCCTGGATCACCCGGATCTGGGCCGGCCCGCTGGGCGCGGTCATGCCGTTGGAGGCGCCGTCCTGGTTGATCGCGCTGCCCCGGACCACCGCGAGCACCCGGTGCCCCTTGCGCCGGGCGTCCGACAGGCGCTCCACCAGCAGCACGCCCGCGCCCTCGGACCAGGCGGCGCCGTCCGCGTCCTCGGAGAAGGACTTGCAGCGCCCGTCGGCCGCCAGCGCCCGCCGCTCGCTGAACTCGATGAACATCTCGGGGCTGGCCATCACCGCGGCGCCGCCCACCAGGGCGAACTCGCACTCGCCGCGGCGCAGCGACTGGGTCGCCTGGTGCAGGGCCACCAGAGAGGCGGAGCACGCGGTGTCCATGGTGACCGCGGGCCCCTCCAGGCCCAGCGTGTAGGCGATCCGGCCCGAGACGATGCTGCCGGAGATGGTGCCGCCCACGTAGTCGTGGTGCATCAGGCCGACGAAGACGCCGGTCCTGGTGCCCTTCATCGACTGCGGGTCGATGCCGGCCCGCTCGAACGCCTCCCAGGAGGTCTCCAGCAGCATCCGCTGCTGCGGGTCGGTGCCCGGCGCGTCCTTGGGGCTGATGCCGAAGAACGCGGGGTCGCACTCGGCGGCGTCGTGCAGGAAGCCGCCGTGGCGCACGTAGCTCTTGCCGGGCGCGCCGACCTCGGGGTCGTAGAGGTTCTCCACGTCCCACCCGCGGTCCACCGGGAAGCCGGAGACCACGTCGGTGCCCTCGCTGACGATCCGCCAGAGGTCCTCGGGCGAGCGGATGCCGCCGGGGTAGCGGCAGGCCATCCCGATGATCGCGATCGGCTCGCGGTGGAGCTCCTCCAGCTCGCGCACCCGGCGGCGGGTGCGCTCCAGCTCGGTGGTGGCCCGCTTCAGGTAGTCGCGGAGCCTGTCGACGTTGGCCGGGTCTACCATCACTGGACTCCAGATTCGTTGTCGATCGTCGCAAAGAGTTCTTCGTCGGTGGCGGTGTCGAAGTCGTCCAGCGCCTCGCCGCCCGTGCTGTGGGTGTCCCGCCAGGTCCGCAACAGCGCTTCGAGGCGCGCGGTGATCCGGGCGTGTGAGCCGTCCTGGTCCGGCAGCGCGGTCAGCGCGGCTTCGAGCCGGTCGACCTCGGCGACCATCAGCCGGGCCTGGTCGGCCGGGCCGGGGACGAGTTCGGCCTTGAGGTAGGCGGTCAGGACGGCCGGTGCCGGCTGGTCGAAGACCAGGGTGGCGGGCAGCGAGAGGCCGGTGGCCGCGCCGAGCAGGTTGCGCAGTTCGACCGCCGCCAGCGAGTCGAAGCCCATCTCCTGGAACGCCTTGTCGGGGTCGAGCGCCTGGGCCGAGGCGTGGCCGAGGACGGCGGCCACCCCGGTGAGCACCAGCTCCAGCAGCAGCTGGTCGCGGTCGGCGTCCGGCAGCGGGGCCAGGCGCTCCCGCCAGCCGCTCTGCGCGTCGGCGCGGGAGGTGGCCGCGGACCCGGCGGCGCGGCGCGTGGCGCCGCGGACCAGCCCGCGCAGCAGCGTCGGGACGCCGTCGGTCCTGGCGCGCACCGCGGCGACGTCCAGGCGCATCGGCACCACGAGGGCGTCCTCGGCGGCCAGGGCGGCGTCGAACAGCTCCAGGCCCTGGGCGGCGGGCAGCGGAGGCAGGCCCATCCGGTGCATCCGCTCCAGGTCGGCGGCGTCCACCTGGTCGGCCAGGCCGCCGACCTCGGACCACAGGCCCCAGGCCATCGAGACGGCGGGCAGCCCGGCGGCCCGGCGGTGGGCCGCGAGGCCGTCCAGGAAGGCGTTGGCGGCGGCGTAGTTGGACTGGCCGCCGCCGACCAGCAGACCGGCGGTGGAGGAGAACAGCACGAAGGCGCTGAGCTCGCGGTCCTTCGTGAGTTCGTGCAGGTTCCAGGCGGCGTCCACCTTGGGCCGCAGCACCCGCTCGACCTGCTCGGGGCCGAGCGCGGCGAGCATCCCGTTGTCGACCACGCCGGCCGAGTGCACCACGGCGCCGACCGGGTAGCGGGCCAGCAGCTCGGTGAGTTGACCGCGGTCGGCCGCGTCACAGCTCGCCAGCGCGACCTCGGCCCCGAGCTCTTCGAGCTCGGCCGCCAGCTCGGCCGCGCCGGGGGTGTCCGCGCCCCGCCGACCCGTCAGCAGCAGCCGCCGCACGCCGTGGGCGCCCGCGAGGTGACGGGCGATCAGCTGCCCGAGGCCGCCGAGACCGCCGGTGATCAGCACGTACGACTCGGGGTCGAAGTGCGGCGGCTGCGCCGGCTTCGCCCTGGCGAGCCTGGGCACCGACAGCTCGCCCCCGCGCACCGCGACCTCGGGCTCGCCGCAGGCCAGCGCGGCGGCCAGGCCCGCGCCGCCGTCGGTGTCCACCAGCAGGAAGCGGCCGGGGTTCTCCGCCTCGGCGGCCCGCACCAATCCGGCCAGCGGCGCGTGGGCGAGCTCATCGGCCCGGATCACCACCGCCAGCCGGGAGTGGTCGAAGCGCCGGTCGGCCAGGAAGGCCCCCAGGACGGCGAAGGTGTCGCCGACACTCCGGTGCACCGCCGCGGGCACCTCACCGGCGATGGTGGCCGCCGGCAGCACGACCAGGCCCGGCGCTGCCTCGATCGAGGCCAGGTCCGGGTGGACCGGCACGCCGAGGCCGAGGTCGTCGGGGCCGCAGACCACGGCGTCCGCGGGCAGGGCCTCGGCCGGGGCGGGGTCGAGCGGGACCAGCTCCAGACGGAAGAGCGACTCCCCCGGTCCGGCGGCCAGCTGCCCCGCCGAGACCGGGCGGGCCACCAGGGTGCGGACGGTGGCCACCGGCGCGCCGGTGCCGTCCGCGACCGCCAGCGAGACCGCATCCGAGCCGGCCTTGGCGACCTGCAGCCGCACCTCACCGGCCCCGCCGGCGTGCAGGGTGACCCCGCCCCAGCTGAACGGCAGCACCGCCTGCCCGTCACCCAGGTCGAGCAGGTTGACGTGCAGGGCCGCGTCCAGCAGCGCCGGGTGCAGGCCGAAGGCGGCGGCCGTGCTCCGGGCGCGCTCGGGCAGGGCGGCCTCGGCGAACAGGTCCTCGCCGCGCCGCCACGCGGCGCGCAGTCCCTGGAACACCTCGCCGTAGCCGTAGCCGACCCCGGTGAGCCTGGGGTAGAGCTCGCCCAGCTCGATGGGTTCGGCGCCCTCGGGCGGCCAGACCCGCAGGTCGAACTGCGGCTCCTCGGCGGCGGCGGCGAGCAGGCCGCCGGCGTTCCGGCTCCACGGCGCGTCCGGCGCGTCGGCGGGCCGGGAGTACACCGCGACCGTGCGCCGCCCGGCGTCCTCGGCGCCGACGGCGACCTGCACCGCCACCGCGCCGTGCTCCGGCAGGGTCAGCGGTGCCTGGAGCGTCAACTCCTCCAGCAGGGCGCAGCCGACCCGGTCGCCGGCCTGGACCGCCAGCTCCACCAGGGCCGTACCGGGCAGCAGCACCGTGCCGTGCACGGCGTGGTCGGCCAGCCAGGGCTGGGCGGAGCGGGAGAGCCGCCCGGTCAGCACCAGCCCGCCCGAGTCGGGCAGTTCGCTCGCCGCGGCCAGCAGTGGGTGCTCGACGGGGAGCTGGCCGAGGCCGCTCGGGTCGCCGCCGGCGGCGGTGGCCTCCAGCCAGAGCCGGGTGCGCTGGAACGGGTAGAGCGGCAGGTCGACCCGGTTCGGGCGACGGCCTTCGAAGAGCGCGGCCCAGTCGACCGGCACGCCGTCGGCGTGCAGGCGGGCCAGGCCGCCCAGCAGCTCGCGCGTCTCGGCCGAGTCGCGGCGCATGGTCGCGGCGGCCACCGGGTCACCGTCGAGGCAGTCCTGCGCCATCGCGGTCAGCACCGCGTCCGGTCCCAGCTCCAGGAGCCTGCGCACGCCCAGGGCCGCCAGTGCGCGCACGGCCGGTTCGAACCGCACGGGCCGGCGGACGTGGTCCACCCAGTAGTCCGGCGAGCCGAGCTCCTCGGCGCCGGCCAGGGCGCCGGTCACGGTGGAGACGATCGGGATGGCCGGCGCGCCGTACGACTGCGCCTTGGCGACGAGGGCGAACTCCTCCCGCATCGGCTCCATCAGCGGGGAGTGGAAGGCGTGCGAGACGGTCAGCCGGGTGCTCTTCCCGAACCGGGCGGCGAGCGCCAGCACCGCCTCCTGCTCGCCCGAGACCACCACCGAGCGCGGCCCGTTGACCGCGGCCAGGCCCACCTGCTCGCCGAGCAGCGGCAGCACCTCGGCCTCGGTGGCCCGGATCGCCACCATCGCGCCGCCCGCGGGCAGCCGGCTCATCAGGCCGCCGCGCGCCAGCACCAGGGCGGCTGCG
Organism: Kitasatospora sp. NBC_01250; assembly: GCF_036226465.1. Classification (NCBI taxonomy): domain Bacteria; kingdom Bacillati; phylum Actinomycetota; class Actinomycetes; order Kitasatosporales; family Streptomycetaceae; genus Kitasatospora; species Kitasatospora sp. NBC_01250. The sequence continues at coordinate 2,665,009 of NZ_CP108476.1, forward strand.
CCCTCCAGCGACAGCACGCCGGAGACGTGCGCGGCGGCCAGCTCGCCGACCGAGTGGCCGACCAGGTAGTCGGGGCGCACGCCCAGCGACTCCACCAGCCTGAAGAGCGCCACCTCGACGGCGAAGATCGCCGCCTGGGCGTAGTCGGTGCGGTTCAGCAGCTGCGGCTGCGCCTCGATCACCCGGGCAAGCGGAATCTCCAACTCCGGGTCCAGCAGGGCGGTTACCTCGTCGAAGGCGGCCGCGAAGACCGGGAACGCCCGGTACAGCTCCCGCCCCATGCCGAGGCGCTGCGAGCCCTGCCCGGTGAAGAGGAACGCCAGCTTCCCGTGACCGGCCACGGTGCCCGCGGCCGAGGCCAGGGCGTCCAGCAGTTCTCCGGTGGAGCCGCCGACGGCCACCGCGCGGTGCTCCCAGGAGGAGCGGGCGCAGGCCAGCGACCAGGCCACCTCGGCCGGGTCCAGCCCGGGGCGGGCCTCGACCCAGGCGCGCAGGCGGCGCTTCTGCTCGGCGAGCGCCTCGGGGGTGCGCGCCGACAGGAGCCACGGGACGGCCTCCAGCCGCGGCGCGGGGGCCACCGCGGGGGTGTCGGCGGCCTGCGTCTCGGCCTGCGTCTCGGCGGCCTGCGGTTCGCCGTCCGCCTCAGGGGCCTGCGCTTCGAGCGCCGGGGCCTGTTCGAGGACCACGTGCGCATTGGTGCCGCTGATCCCGAACGAGGAGACCGCCGCCCGCCGCGGCCGCCCGCTCTCGGGCCACTCCTGGGCCTCGGTCAGCAGCCGCACCTCACCCGCCGTCCAGTCCACCTGGGTGGAGGGGCGGTCCACGTGCAGCGTCCTGGGCAGTTCGCCGTGCCGCATCGCCTGCACCATCTTGATCACCCCCGCCACGCCCGCGGCGGCCTGGGTGTGCCCGAGGTTGGACTTGATCGAGCCGAGCCACAGCGGCCGGCCCTCGGGCCGGTCCTGGCCGTACACCGCGAGCAGGGCCTGGGCCTCGATCGGGTCGCCCAGCGAGGTCCCGGTGCCGTGCGCCTCGACCACGTCGACATCGGCCGGGGAGACGCCGGCGCTCGCCAGCGCCTGCTTGATCACCCGCTGCTGGGAGGGGCCGTTGGGCGCGGTGAGCCTGCTGCTGGCGCCGTCGGAGTTGATCGCGCTGCCCTTGACCACGGCCAGCACCCGGTGGCCGAGCCGCTGGGCGTCGGAGAGCCGCTCGACCAGCAGCATGCCCGCGCCCTCGCCCCAGCCGGTGCCGTCGGCACCCTCGGCGAAGGCCTTGCAGCGGCCGTCGGGGGCCAGCCCGCGCTGCCGGCTGAAGTCGATGAAGGTCTCGGGGGTGGACATCACGGTCACACCGCCCGCCAGCGCCAGCGTGCACTCGCCCGACTGCAGCGCCTTCACCGCCCAGTGCAGCGCCACCAGCGAGGACGAGCAGGCCGTGTCGATGGTGACGGCGGGCCCTTCCAGGCCGAAGGTGTAGGCCACCCGGCCCGAGGCGACGCTGGCGGCACTGCCGTTGGCGAGATAGCCGTCGAGGTCGTCCGGCACCGAGAGCAGCCGGGTCGCGTAGTCGTTGTACATGACGCCGACGAAGACGCCGGTGCGGGAGCCGCGCAGCGCCGCGGGGACGATGCCCGCGTCCTCGAAGGCCTCGTAGGAGGTCTCCAGGAGCAGCCGCTGCTGCGGATCCATCGCCAGCGCCTCGCGCGGCGAGATGCCGAAGAAGTCCGGGTCGAAGTCGGCGGCCTCGTGCAGGAAGGCCCCGGTCCGGGCGTAGGTCTTGCCCGCCCGCGCGGGGTCGGGGTCGTACAGCGACTCGACGTCCCAGCCCCGGTCGGCCGGGAAGTCCGACACCGCGTCGGCGCCGGCGGCCACCAGGTCCCACAGGTGCTCCGGTGTGGCGACCCCTCCGGGGTACCGGCAGGCCATCCCCACGATCGCGATCGGCTCGTGCGCGCGGTACTCCGACTCGCGCAGCCTGCGCCGCGTCTCGCGCAGATCCGAAGTGGTTCGCCTGAGATAGTCGAGCAGTCGGTCCTCGTTGTTCACCAACGCAGCCATCCGATCGGGATCGAAGCCTTCGGAAACGCGGGATCCCGGCTCGTCGGTCCATGCCCCCGCCTTTGTGAGGCTAGGGAGCAGGGGGTCTCGGGGTCATCCCCCTACTGCCCCCTGGAGTGGACCCGCCGCCGCTTTCCGAAGCACGCCGAATGACCCGCCGATTGGGCCGCCGACGTGGCGGCCACGATCGACGGACCTGCAGGGACCGCCGCCGAGGACCGTCCAGCGAGACCGATGTTGACAACGTTGGCAGCCCCAACATAACGTCAAGTTGGCTCTGGGGAACGGGAAGAGCCCCTCTGAGCAGCCACAAGTCCACGATCGCCCCGGGGACTCCGGGCAAGCCCGCCCGGCCCCTGGGAGGTCTGGACCAGTTCCGAGAATTCAACAGCGCCAGCACTGCCGCCCGCGCCACGCGAAATGCCCGAAAGGGCAAGGCGATTTCCATTGTGACATGGGCATGAATTTTTGATGTAGAGCGGATTTCGCTGCCACGTTACCACCGGTCGTCGTCGCGCAGCGGAGATAGTGTTCCAGGGGACCCGTGGGGGCGGGGCTGCCCCGATAAAGTCATTTGCGGATTCATTTCAGGAATCCTGGCCACGGGGGGAGGTCATGGTGCGCCTATTCGAGCGCCACCGAGAACTTGAGACCCTGCGCGACGCATTCGCGGAGTGCGTCGCCGGAGCAGGACAGCTTGTCATCATCACCGGCGGCCCGGGGATCGGCAAGACCGAGCTGCTCCACGAGTTCGCGAACGCCGCAGGCAAGGCCGGTGCCCGGCTGCTGACCGCCAGCGGCTGCGCGCGCGGGCGGCGCCGGCCGATGAGCGCCGTCCGGGAACTCCTGCACAGCGGCGAGCTCTCGGCAGAAGTCCTGGAGGGCTCGTTATCGCCTGATGCCGGAGTCAACCCTGCATCAAGCACCCGTTACCGGGCGGCATCGGTTGGACTGGACCACGGCGCCGCACAATACGCCCCGGAAACCCTCCTCCAGGCGGTGACCGGACCGGTCCTGGAGTTGGCACACGAGCGTCCTGTGGCCATCGTGATCGACGACGCCCATCTTCTGGACACCCAGTCCCTGCAGACCCTGCTGTACCTCCTGCGGCGGATCAGGAACAAGCGGATCATCGTGGTCTGCGCCGGCTGGGAGCAGTCCGCGCTGGCGGACCCGCTCATCCACGACGGGCTCAGCCGCCAGCCGCACCACCGGGTCCGGCTGGCGCCGCTGTCCGAGCAGGGCGTGACCCGGATGCTCGCCGCCCAGGCCACCGGGGCGCTGCCCGCCGAACTCAGCGCCACCTACCACCAGGTGACCGGCGGGAACCCCATGCTGGTGCACGCCCTGCTGGACGACGGCACCCAGTTCGGCACCGAACTCGGTGAGCCCGTCCCGGGCATCGCCTACCGGCAGGCGGTGCTGGCCTGCCTCTACCGGGGCGAGCCGAGACACCTCTCCGTCGCCAGGGCGCTGGCCGCGCTCGGCGACCACGCCGGCGCCCGGACCGCCGCGCTGCTGCTGTCGATCAGCCCCGACGCCGTGCAGGTCGTGGCCGACCTGCTGGGCTCCATCGGTCTGCTCGACGGCTACCGGTTCCGCCTGCCCGCCGGCGCCAGCGCGGTGTTGAGCGACCTCGCCCCCGGTGAGCGCTCGCGGCTGCACGGCGAGATCGCCCGGCTGCTCTACCTGGACGGGGCGCCCGCACCCGTGGTGACCAACCACCTCATGGCCGCGGGCCAGGTCGAGGAGCCCTGGGGCCTGTCGGTGCTGCGGCTGGCCTCCGAACAGGCGCTGGCCGCGGACGAGGTCGAACAGTCCACCGGCTACCTGCGCCTGGCCCTGCGCGAGTCCACCGACGAGCAGGAGCGGCACACCCTCTCCACCGCGCTGGCGCGGGCGGAGTGGCGGGTGAACCCGGCCGCGGTGACCCCGCACCTGCAACCGCTCCACCGGAGCGTGGTGGGCGGGGAACTGGACACGCGGGACGCGGCCACCGTGGTGCGGCACATGCTCTGGCACGGCGAGACCGGCCTCGCCGACGAGGCGGTGACCGCGCTGGCCGCCTCGCTCGACCCGGGCGACGCCCATGTGCTGGCCGAGGTGGAGTTCGTCCGGCACTGCTTCTACGGCGTGCCCCGGGTCAGCCACCGCGGTGACCTCGCCAAGATGGCCGCCCTGGAACGGGCCACCACGGGCAAGGTGAACACCCTGTGGGCCACGGTGGCGCTGCTGGCCAGCGGAGACATCAGCGCCGAGTCGGTGTCGCAGGTGACCGAGGCCCTGCAGAGCGGCCAGGTCAGTGACCTGAAACTGGAACTGACGGTCGTCTCGCTGCTGGTCATCGCCGTCACCGGCCAGGCCCAGACCGCGATCGAGGTCTGCGAGGCGCTGCTGAACGACTCCGTGCGGCGCGGCTGGACGACCTGGCAGGCGCTGCTGCTCAGCGTCCGGGCCCGGATCGCCCTGCTGCAGGGTGATCCGGGCACCGCGGCGGCCAAGGCCGCCGAGGCGCTCGAACTGCTCAACTCCCAGGCCTGGGGGGTTCTGATCGGCCTGCCGCTGGCGACGGCGATCTTCGCCAACGCGGCCCTGGGCCGGCACGAGGCCACGACACAGCTGCTGCGGCGCAAGGTGCCGGACGGCATGTTCAACACCGTCTTCGGCGTGCAGTACCTGCGTGCCCGGGGACACCACTACCTCTCCACCGACCGGCCGTTCGCCGCGCTGAACGACTTCGAGACCTGCGGGCACCTGATGCGCGAGCGCAACCCCGACCTGCAGCCGCTGGTCCCCTGGCGCACCGACCTCGCCCAGGCCAACCTGCAGATCGGCAAGACCCGGATCGCCAAGGAGCTGGCGGAGGAGCAGGCCGGGCAGCGCCACCCGCTGGGCACCCGCTCGCGGGCGATCGCCCTGCGGGTGCTGGCCGGCACCAGCCAGCCGCGGCACCGCACCACGCTGCTGCGCGAGTCGATCGACCTGCTGCAGACCTGCGGCGACCGGCTGGAACTCGCGCTGGCCTTCGCCGACCTGTCCGCCACCTACTACGAGCTGGGCGACTACGCCAGAGCCCGCCTGGTGGCGCGTCAGGCCGCCGAGGAGACCGGCGACGGCGAGCCGCAGCCGGCGGACGAGGAGCTGCCGCAGAGCGAGCCGGTGCCCACCGACGCGCCTGTCGCCCCCTCGCCCGCCGCCCCGGCCAGCCCCTCCCCCGGCCCCGCGGCCCCCGCGGTCGCCGACTCCGCCTCGCTGCTCAGCGACGCGGAGAGCCGGGTCGCCGTCCTGGCCGCGCTCGGATACACCAACCGTGAGATCAGCGGCCGCATCCATGTGACGGTCAGCACGGTCGAGCAGCACCTCACCCGCGTGTACCGGAAGTTGAACGTCGCCAGCCGCACCGAGCTGCCGTCCAAGCTGCTGGACCGCCAGATCCCCGCACTGCCCAAGCACCGGCCGGCCGGCGATCGCCGGCCCCGCCAGCACCCCGTGGTCACCAAGGAACTCCCCCCGCTCTGGCGCCGGTTGGCGCTCTAGGAGGCTCGTGAAGATCTTGTTGAGGGGCTGTCCGGCCGTAGGCCGGGCTGCCCCTCTGGTTATGCGTTGGTTGCCGGGGTGAGTTGCCAGGTGCTGCCGGTGTGGGTGAGTCCGAGGTTGATCAGGCGGCGGAGGTTGAGGGCGGCGGCTCGGGTGTGGAGCCAGGTGTCGTTCTTGATGGTGCCGCGGTAGCGGAGTCTGCGGTTGCCCCGGTGGACGATCCAGGCGACTGCGCGTTCGACGGGTGGTCGCCAGCGGCGGTAGTCGGCTTGCCAGTCGGGGTCGGTGGCGGCCTGGCGGCGGGCGGCGGTGAGGAGGTCGTGGTGCGGGCGGATGGTCAGGGTGCGTCCGGCCCTGGCCTTGGTGCACCGCTCGCGCAGGGGGCACCCGGTGCACAGGCCGGCGAAGGTGGCCTTGCGCTGCTGGTGGCGGCCGCCGGGGTCGGAGAGCGGGACGGTGTGTCCGGCGGGGCAGGTCACGGTGGCGGCGGTGGTGTCGATGGTGAAGTCGTCGAGGGTGAAGCCGCCGGGGACGGCTGCCCGCAGTGGGGCGGGTTTGAGGAACAGTCGGTGCCCTTGCTGTTCCAGGGCCTGGCGGGCGTCGCCGGTGGAGTAGGCGGTGTCTGCGAAGGCGTCCACCGGGGCGTCCTCGTCGGCGAGCAGGTCGAGTCCGACGGCGGCCTCGTGGTGTTCTGCTCCGGCGCCGGGCCGCAGGGCGACCGCGGTGTATAACCCTGTCTCGGGCTCGATGGCGAGGTGGGCCTTGAAGCCGTCCTGCCGGTGGGTGCGGGTCTTGTGCACGTGCCGGGCCTCGGGGTCGACGGTGGAGACCATCCGGTCGTGGGCGGTGCCCCGGGTGATGCGCCAGCGTCCGTCGCGTCCGTCGGAGTCCTCGGCGGGCTCGACGTCCTGCCCGGCGACCAGGGCCAGCAGGCCGACCGCGTTCGCGGCCTTCTCGCCGAGCTGTTGCTCGGGCAGGTGCCCGAGCAGCCGCAGCGCGTCGCCGACCAGGGCGTCGACGAGGTCGGCTCGGGCCTGCTCGTCGTTCCACGCGATGCGGGGTTTGCCCGGGTCGGTGTAGTCGTGGGCGGTGCAGTGCACGGCCGCGACCGCATCCGCGCCGGGGACTTCGCGGATCACCGCCCGGACGGAGGCGATGATCTGGGTGACGGTGTCCTGGGTGGCCACCGCGTCGTCCAGCACGGTGGAGTCCAGCGCCCGCCGGTGCTTGCCCTTGAGGACACCGGTGGCCCGCACGACCTCCCGCACGGCCTCGAAGATCCGGTTGGGCCGGGGAGAGCGGGCCAGCCGGCGGCGGAAGTAGGCCAGCAGCGACGGGTCGAACGCGGTGTCGTTCAGGCCCAGTCCGCACGCGGCCTTCCACCGCAGGTCGCACCGCAGTTCCTGGACCGTCTCGAAGTCCGACAGGCCGTGCAGGGCCTGCAGCGCGATCGCCGCGGCCAGGATCTGCGGCGGCATGCTCGGCCGCCCGTTCGCCGACGGGTACATGTCCGCGAACATCACCGCCGGGAACAACTCACCACGGTGCTCGGCCAGGAACGCGAACACGCTGCCCACCGGGATCAACCCCCGGCACGTCTCCCAGACATCCGGCCCGACCGTCTCCCCGGACCACTCACCCATCGCCACAAGAAACAGTCTGGCCCCGCCGCTCGCGCGGCGAGGCCAGAACCCAAGATCTTCACGAGCCTCCTAGGCCGTGTCTCACAATTCGCGCCAGGCACGCGAATTGTGAGACACGACCCAGGAACCGCTGCGAGGCGCCGAAGCCGCCGCGTCCGAACTGCCCTGCGGGCAGTCGGCGGCGGCTTCGGCGTTGGCGCATCGGGAGGGCTCCCTTCGGGGTCGGGATGAGCTGGGGGCGGGACGGGCTTGGCCGGGGGTCGGGACAGCTGGGGGTCGATCGGGGCACGGGGCCTGCCCGGCGGGTTGCGCCGGGCAGGCCCCGGGGCCGGCTAGTCGAACTTGCCGAGCTCGTCGTCCAGGAGGTCGAAGAGCTCGTCGGCGGTGGCCGTGTCCAGCTCCGGGCCGCCCTGGTCGGCGGGCTCCGGGTGCAGGTCGCCGGTCCACCTGGCGGTCAGGGCCCGCAGGCGCAGGGCCACCCGGGAGCGCTGCTCCTCGTTGACCGAGCTGACCGAGACGGCCGCCTCCAGCAGGGACTCCAGGCGGATCACCTCGGCCTCCACATCCGGCGCACCGTCCAGGTCCTCGACCAGTTCGTCGAAGAGGTGGTCGGCGATGGCCACCGGGGTCGGGTAGTCGAAGGTGAGGGTGGAGGACAGCCGCAGGCCGGTGTCGGCGCTGATCCGGTTGCGCAGCTCCAGCGCCGAGAGCGAGTCCACCCCCAGCTCACCGAACCCGCGCTCCGGGTCCACCGCCTCGGCACCCGGGTGTCCGAGCACCTCGGCGACATGGCCGCGCACGGTCTCCAGCAGCAACTGCCGGCTCTCCGCCGGGGAGAGCGCCGCGAGCCGCTCGGGCAGCGGGGTGAGCTGCGGCCGGTCGGTCGCGGCCGGCCCGGCCTGGGCGGTGCGGCGGGCCGGGGTCCGGGCGGCCAGCGCGCGGACCATCGGGGGCGCCTGCTCGGTCGGCTGCACCCGCATCGGCAGCAGCAGCGACTGCTCCGAGGTCAGCGCCCGGTCGAAGAGCGCGAGCGCCCGGTCGACCGGCAGCGGCTGGATGCCGTCCCGGGAGAGCCTGCGCAGCTCCGCCTCGCCGAGCGAGCCGGCCATCCCGGATCCGGTGTCCCACAGGCCCCAGCCGAGCGAGAGCGCGGGGAGCCCGGCCGCGTGCCGCTGGGCGGCCAGGGCGTCCAGGAAGGCGTTGGCCGCCGCGTAGTTGCCCTGCCCGGCGGCCCCGAGGGTGGCGGCGGCCGAGGAGAACAGGACGAAGGCGGCCAGGTCCAGGCCCGCGGTCAGCTCGTGCAGGTGCCAGGCCGCGTCGGCCTTGGGCCGCAGCACCGCGTCCAGGCGCTCGTCGGTGAGCGCCGAGACCAGCGCGTCGTCCAGGACCCCGGCGGCGTGCACCACCGCCGTCAGCGGGTGCTCGGCGGGGACGGCGTCGAGCAGCGCGGCCATCGCCTCGCGGTCGGCGGCGTCGCAGGCGGCCACCGTCACGGTCGCGCCCAGCGCGGCCAGGTCCGCCAGCTCGGTCGGCAGGACGCCGGTGCGGCTGGTCAGCAGCAGGTGCCTGACGCCGTGCTCGCCCACCAGGTGCCGGGCGAGCAGGCGGCCGAGGCTGCCGGTGCCGCCCGTGATGAGCACGGTGCCCTGCGGGTCGAGCGGGCGGACGCTTCCGGTGGCGGTGGCCTCGGCCAGCCTCGGGACGTACGCCTGACCGGCCCGCAGCGCCAGCTCCGGTTCCCCGGTGGCCACCGCCGCCGCGAGCGCGGCCTCGGAGGCGGGGTCCTCGTCGAGGTCGACCAGGACCAGGCGGTCGGGGTGTTCGACGGCCGCCGCCCGCACCAGGCCCCAGATCCCGGCCTGCGCGAGGTCCGGCGCGCCGTCCACGCCCACTGCTCCCCGGGTGAGGACCACCAGCGGCGCGCCCTCGGCGCGGTCCTCGGCGAGGCGCTGCTGCAGGACGGCCAGCGCGCGGTGCCCGGCCCTGCTCGCCCGGGCCGGGGCGTACGCCTCGTCCGGGCCGTCGACGGTGATGGTCACGGTGTCCGGTTCGAGCCGCGCGTCCTGCGGGAGAGCCGCCAACGGCACCGGCTCCCAGTGCAGTTCGAACAGGTCGCCGGAGCCGGTGGCCCCGGCGGTGGCAGCCGCGGCCGCGTTCAGCTGCTCGGCGGACACCTGACGGATCCGCAGCGCGCTGACCACGGCCACCGGTGCGCCGACGCCGTCGAAGAGCTGCAGGCTCAGCTGCTCGGTGCTCTGCGGGGTGAGCCGCAGCCGCAGGGCCGAGGCGCCCGCCGCGTACAGCGTCACGCCCTCCCAGGAGAACGGCAGGGTCATCACCGTCGGGTCCTGGCCGTCCAGCAGGTCGATGGCGTGCAGCGCGGAGTCCAGCAGCGCGGGGTGCAGGCCGAAGCCGGCCTGCTCGGCCTGCTCGGGCAGGGCGAGCTCGGCGTAGACCTCCTCGCCGAGCCGCCAGGCGGCCCGCAGGCAGCGGAACAGCGGGCCGTAGCCGTACCCCTGGTCGGCCAGGCGGTCGTAGCTGCCGTCGAGGTCGACGGGCACGGCACCGGCCGGCGGCCAGACCGGGAGCGCGGCGGGTTCCGGCGCGGCCGGCTCGGCCAGGACGCCGGTGGCGTGCCTGGTCCAGGCGGCACCGCTCTCCTCGGTGCGGGCGTGCACGGTGACCGGGCGGCGCCCGGCGTCGTCGCGGGCGCCGGTGACCACCTGGAGCTGGATCCCGCCCTGCGCGGGCAGCACCAGCGGCCGTTCGATGGCCAGCTCCTCGACCAGCGCGCTGCCCACCCGGTCGCCCGCCTGGACCGCCAGTTCCACGAAGGCGCTGCCGGGCAGCAGCACCACGTCGGCGACGGCGTGGTCGGCCAGCCACGGGTGGGTGCTCAGCGAGAGGCGTCCGGTCAGCGCGACGGTGTCGCTCTGCGCCAGCCTGAGCTCGGCGCCGAGCAGCGGGTGCCCGGCCGTCGCCTGGCCGAAGCCGGCCGCCTCGCCCGGTCCTGACGGTCCGTCCTCCAGCCAGAGCCGCCGGCGCTGGAAGGCGTACGTCGGCAGGTCGATCCGGCGCACCGCCGTACCGCCGTAGAGCCCCTGCCGGTCGATCGGGACGCCGCGCACCTGGAGCGCGCCCAGCGCGGTCGCCAGCGCGACGGGCTCATCCTTGTCCCGGCGCAGCACGGAGACCAGGGCCGAGCGCTCGGGGTCGGCCAGGCAGTGCGCGCCCATGGTGGAGAGCACCGCGTCGGGGCCCAGCTCCACGAAGGTGCGGACCTGCTCCGCCTCCAGGGTGCGGATCCCGTCGGCGAAGCGGACGGCCTCGCGCACGTGGCGCACCCAGTACTCGGGGGAGGTCAGCTCCTCGGTGGTGGCGCGCAGGCCGGTCAGGTTGGAGACGATCGGCACGCTCGGCGGGGCGTACGCGAGGGTGCGCGCGACCTCGGCGAACTCGGCCAGCATCGGGTCCATCAGCGGCGAGTGGAACGCGTGGCTGACCCGCAGGCGCTTGGTCCTGCGGTGGGTGAAGGCGGCCTCCAGGGCGGCCACCGCCTCCTCGGTCCCGGACACCACGACGGCGTTCGGCCCGTTGACGGCGGCGATGCCCACGGACGCGCCGAGGTGCGGCAGCACCTCCTCCTCGGTGGCGTCCACGGCCAGCATCGCGCCACCGGCGGGCAGCGCCTGCATCAGGCGGCCCCGGGCCGCGACCAGGCGGGCGGCGTCCGGCAGGCTCAGCACGCCCGCGACGTGGGCGGCGGTCAGCTCGCCGATGGAGTGCCCGGCCAGGAAGTCAGGCCTGATGCCCCAGGACTCCAGCAGCCGGAAGAGCGCGACCTCCAGGGCGAACAGGGCGCACTGGGTGTAGCGGGTCCGGTCGAGCAGCTCGGCGTCCTGATCGAAGAGCAGCTCCCGCAGCGGCCGGTCGAGGTGCGGGTCCAGCTGCCCGCAGACCTCGTCCAGGGCGCGCCGGAAGACCGGCTGCTGCTGGTACAACTCCGCGCCCATGCCGGGGCGTTGCGCGCCCTGGCCGGTGAACAGGAAGGCCAGCCTGCCGGCCGCCGGCTTGCCGCGCAGCACCCCGGGTGCCGCCTCACCGGCTGCCAACGCGGCAAGGCCTGCGGCGAGTTCGTCCCGGTCGCGGGCGATCAGCGCGGCCCGGTGGCCGAGTTCGGAGCGGCCGGTGGCCAGCGAGAAGGCGAGGTCGGCGATCGGCGCGTCCACCAGGGCGGTCAGCTTCGCCGCCTGGGCCGCGAGCGCCTCCGGGGTGGCCCCGGAGATCAGCACGGGCAGCAGCGGCGCCTCGGTGCCCGCCGGCTCGGCGGGCTGCTCGGTGACGGCCTCGATGATGGTGTGCGCATTGGTGCCGCTGATCCCGAAGGAGGAGATCCCCGCCCGGCGCGGGCGCTCGGCCTCGGGCCAGTCCTGGGCCTCGGTCAGCAGCCTGACCTCGCCGGCCGACCAGTCCACCTTGCTGGAGGGCTCGTCCACGTGCAGGGTCCTGGGCAGCACGCCGTGGCGCATCGCCTGGACCATCTTGATGACACCCGCGACACCGGCCGCGGCCTGGGTGTGACCGATGTTCGACTTGACCGAGCCCAGCCAGAGCGGCCGGTCCGCCGAGCGGCCCTGGCCGTAGGTGGCCAGCAGCGCCTGCGCCTCGATCGGGTCACCCAGCGTGGTGCCGGTGCCGTGCGCCTCCACCACGTCGACCTCGGTCGCCGACAGCCCCGCACTCGCCAGCGCCTGACGGATCACCCGCTGCTGCGACGGACCGTTGGGCGCGGTCAGCCCGTTCGAGGCACCGTCCTGGTTGACGGCCGAGCCACGGATGACGGCCAGCACCTGGTGCCCGTTGCGCCGGGCGTCGGAGAGGCGCTCCAGCAGCAGCATCCCGGCGCCCTCGGAGAGCGTGGTGCCGTCCGCGCCGTCCGCGAAGGACTTCGCCCGGCCGTCGGCGGCGAGATTGCGCTGCCTGCTGAAGTCCACGAACGTGTCCACGGTGGACATCACCGAGACGCCGCCGGCCAGGGCGAGCGTGCACTCGCCGCCGCGCAGCGCCTGCGCCGCCAGGTGCAGGGCCACCAGCGAGGAGGAGCAGGCGGTGTCCACCGAGAGGGTGGGACCCTCCAGGCCGAGGGTGTAGGCGACCCGGCCCGAGGCCACGCTGCCGAGGCTGCCGTTGCCCAGGTAGTCCCGCACGTCCTCCGGCGCGTTGCTGAGCCTGCTGCCGTAGTCGTGGTACATCACCCCGGCGAACACACCGGTGGCGCTGCCCCGCACCGAGTACGGGTCGATGCCGGCGCGCTCCAGCGCCTCCCAGGAGGTCTCCAGGAGCAGGCGCTGCTGCGGGTCCATCGCGATCGCCTCGCGCGGCGAGATGCCGAAGAAGTCCGGCTCGAAGTCGGCGGCGTCGTGCAGGAATCCGCCCTCGCGGGCGTACGTCCGACCGGCCTTGCCCGGCTCCGGGTCGTAGAGCCCCTCGATGTCCCAGCCGCGGTCGGCCGGGAACGGCGAGATCCCGTCACCGCCCTCCGCCAACAGCTGCCACAGCTCCTCGGGGGTGCTGACGCCGCCGGGGAAGCGGCAGGCCATCGCCACGATCGCGATCGGCTCGTCGACGGCCTGCTGCGCGCCGGCGGCGGATGCGGGGACCGGCTCGGCGGCGCCGAAGAGTTCGGTCCTGAGGTGGCCGACGAGGGCGGTGGGGTCCGGGTAGTCGAAGACCAGGGTGGCCGGCAGCCGCAGCCCGACCGCCTGGCCCAGCCGGTTGCGCAGTTCCACCGCGGTCAGCGAGTCGAAGCCCCAGTCCCGGAAGGCCCGTCGCGGGTCGAGCACCATGTCCGGGTCGTGGCCGAGCACCGCGGCGACATGGGTGCGGACCAGCTCGAACAGGGCCGCGTCGCGCTCGGCCTGCCCGAGGGCGGCCAGCTTGTCCAGCGCGCCGCCCGGTGCCGCGGGTGCCGCTGCCGCCGTGCGCCGGGCAGCCGGCCGGAGCAGGCCGCGCAGCACCGGGGAGGGCGTGCCCGCCGAGCGCAGCGCGGGCAGGTCCAGGCCGATCGGCACCAGCAGCGCCCGGTCCCCGGCCAGCGCGAGGTCGAGCAGCGCCAGGCCCTCGGCGGTGGTGATCGGACGCACCCCGGACCTGGCCATCCGCACCACGTCCGCCTCGCTCAGGTGGGCGGTCATCCCGGTGCGCTGCTCCCAGAAGCCCCAGGCCAGCGAGAGGCCGGGCAGGCCGAGCGCCCGGCGGTGCTGGGCCAGACCGTCGAGGAAGGCGTTGGCCGCCGCGTAGCCGGACTGGCCCGCGCCGTCCACGGTGCCGGCGGCCGAGGAGAAGAGCACGAACGCCTTGAGGTCCAGACCGGCGGTCAGCTCGTGCAGGTGCCAGGCCGCGTCCACCTTGGGGCGCAGCACCGCGTCCAGCCGCTCGGCGGTGAGCGAGGTGACCAGGCCGTCGTCCAGCGCGCCGGCCAGGTGCAGCACGGCGGTCAGCGGGCGGTCGGCGGGGACGGTGGCGAGCAGCTCGGCGAGCTGCTCGCGGTCGGCCGCGTCGCACGCGGCCACGGTGATCTCCGCGTCCAGGTCGGCGAAGTCCTCGCTCGCGACGCCGCTGCGCCCGGCCAGCAGCAGGTGGCGCGCCCCGTGCTCGGCCACCAGGTGGCGGGCCACCAGTGCGCCGAGCACGCCGGTGCCGCCGGTGATCAGCACGGTGCCCTCGGCGCCGAGGGGGGCTGCGGTGCCCTGCGGCACGCTCCTGGCCAGCCGGGGGACGTGCACCTTGCCGTCGCGCACGGCGAGTTGGGGCTCGCCCGAGGCGGCGACCGCCGCCAGGGCCTGCTCGACGGTGGTGTCCCGGTCGGCGTCCACCAGGACGAACTGCTCGGGGTTCTCGCCCTGGGCGGCGCGGACCAGGCCCCAGACGGCGGCCGCGGCGAGGTCCTGGACGCCCTCGGCGCCCACCGCCACCGCTCCCCTGGTGAGCACCACCAGGCGGGAGGCGGCGACCTTCTCGCTGGCCAGCCACTGCCGCAGGGTGTCGAGCACCCGGGCGGCGGCGGTCCTGGTGCCGGTGACCGGATCCCCGTCCTGCCGCACCGGCAGGACCACGAACTCCGGTACGGTCGCCAGCTCCGCCAGCTGCGCCGGACCGCCCTCGCCGAGCACCGCGTGCTCGGGTGCCGGACCCTGGACCGCGAGCAGCGGCCAGTCGAGCCGGAACAGGGCGTCGGCGCGGCCGGCCGCGCCGAGCGCGGCGGGGTCGACCGCGCGGGTGGTCAGCGCGTCCACCGAGGCCACCGGGGAACCGGTGGTGTCGGCGAGCTGGATGGTCAGGGCGTCGGTGCCGGTGATCCGCAGGCGCAGGGCCCTGGCACCCGAGGCGTACAGCGAGACGCCGTTCCAGACGAAGGGCAGCCGGGCCTGCTCCGGTTCCTGGCCGCCGCCCAGGCCCGCGGCGTGCAGGGCTGCGTCGAAGAGCGCCGGGTGCAGGGCGAACCGCTGGTCCTCCACCGGGAGTTCGACCTCGGCGAAGACCTCCTCGGCGCGCCGCCAGGCCGCCTTGAGCCCCTGGAAGGCGGGGCCGTAGTGGTAGCCCTGCTCGGCCAGCGCCTGGTACACGCCGTCCACCGGGACGGGCTGCGCACCGGCCGGCGGCCAGGCCGCCAGGTCGAAGCCGGCCTCCGCGGTGTCGGGCTCCAGCAGGCCACTGGCGTGCCGGGTCCACTCGCCCTCGCCGCCCTCGGGGCGCGAGTGCACGGTCAGCGGGCGCCGGCCCGCCTCGTCCGGCTCGCCGAGGTGGAGCTGGAGCTGGACCGCGCCGCGCTCGGGCAGCAGCAGCGGCACCTCCATGGTCAGTTCCGCCACCCGGCCGCAGCCGACCTCGTCACCGGCCTTGACGGCCAGCTCCACGAACGCGGTACCGGGCAGCAGCACCGCGGTGCCCACCGCGTGGTCGGCCAGCCAGGGCGCGGTGGCGGTGGCGAGCCGCCCGGTGAAGAGCATGCCGCCGCCGTCGGCGACCGTGACCGAGGCGCCGAGCAGCGGGTGTCCGGCGGCGACCAGGCCGGCCGCGGTCACATCGCCCACCGCCTGGGAGCTGCCGAGCCAGAACCGCTCGCGCTGGAAGGCGTAGGTGGGCAGGTCCACCGTGCGCACCGGTGTCCCGGCGAAGACCGCCGCCCAGTCGAGGGCGACGCCGTGCACGTGCGCCTCGGCCAGCGAGGTCAGGAAGCGCTCCGCACCGCCCTCCTCGCGGCGCAGCGAGCCGATCCCCACGGCCTCGGCGTTCAGCGCCTCCGCCGTCTCCGCCACGCTGTGCAGCAGCACCGGGTGCGGGCTGCACTCGACGAAGACGCCGTAGCCGCTGTCGAGCAGCACCTGGGTGGTGCCCTCGAAGAGCACGCTCTGGCGCAGGTTGGTGTACCAGTAGTCGGCGTCCAGGCCCGCGGTGTCGAAGAGTTCGCCGGTCACCGTGGAGTAGAACGGCACCTCGGCGGAGCGCGGGGCGAGCCCGGAGAGCTCCTTCAGCAGCCGCTCGCGGATCGACTCGACCTGGGCCGAGTGCGAGGCGTAGTCCACCGGCAGCCGCTTGGCCCGCACGCCGTCCTGCTTCAGCCCGGCGTGCAGCTGGTCCAGGGCGTCGGCGTCGCCGGAGACCACCACCGAGGCCGCGCCGTTGACGGCGGCCACCGAGAGCCGCCCCTGGTACGCGGCGAGCCGCGCACGGACCTGCTCGGCCGCCAGCGCCACCGACATCATGCCGCCGCGCGCGGACAGGTCGTCCGCGATGGCCAGGCTGCGCAGGGCCACCACCTTGGCGCCGTCGGCCAGCGAGAGCGCCCCGGCCACGCAGGCGGCGGCGATCTCGCCCTGCGAGTGCCCGATCACGGCGGCCGGGCGCACCCCGTAGGAGCGCCACAGCTCGGCCAGCGAGACCATGACCGCCCAGAGCACGGGCTGCACCACCTCCACCCGCTCCAGCGAGCCCGCGCCGCGGATGACCTCCAGCAGGTCCCAGTCCGCGTGCGGGGCCAGCGCCTGGGCGCACTCGGCCATCCTGGCGGCGAACACCGGTGCGGAGTCCAGCAGTTCGGCCGCCATGCCGATCCACTGCGAGCCCTGCCCGGGGAAGACGAAGGCGATCCGGGACTCGCTCTGGCGGCTGCCCTGCACCACGTTCGCCGCGGCGCGCCCGGCGGCCAGCTCGGTCAGCCCGGCGGCCAGCGCGGCGCGGTCCGCGCCGATCACCACCGCGCGGTCGCCGAGGGCGGCCCGGGAGGTGGCCAGCGTCCAGGCGAGGTCGGGCAGTGGCGCGCTGTCCAGGTGGTCGAGCAGCCGCTGCGCCTGGCCGGCCAGGCCCTGCTCGCCCTTGCCGGAGAGCACCAGCGGCAGCGGTCCGGCCGGTTCGGTGGCGCGCGGCGGCAGCTCGGGCTCGGGCACGCTCTCCAGGATCACGTGGGCGTTGGTGCCGCTGATGCCGAAGGAGGAGACCGCGGCCCGCCGGGCCTCGCCGCGCTCGGGCCAGTCCCTGGCCTCGGTGAGCAGTTCGACCGCGCCCTCGGTCCAGTCCACCTGCGGGGTGGGCTCCTCGACGTGCAGCGTCTTCGGCATCCGGCCGTGGCGCATCGCCATCACCAGCTTGATCACCCCGGCGACGCCCGCCGCCGCCTGGGTGTGGCCGATGTTGGACTTGATCGAGCCGAGCCACAGCGGCTCACCGCCGGCGCGCTCCTGCCCGTAGGTCGCGAGCAGCGCCTGCGCCTCGATCGGGTCGCCCAGCGGGGTGCCGGTGCCGTGCGCCTCCACCAGGTGCACCTGGTCGGCGCTGAGCCGGGCGTTGGCCAGCGCCTGGCGGATCACCCGCTGCTGGGACGGCCCGTTGGGGGCGGTCAGGCCGTTGGAGGCGCCGTCCTGGTTGATCGCGCTGCCGCGGACCACGGCCAGCACCCGGTGCCCGTTGCGCTCGGCGTCCGACAGGCGCTCCAGCAGCACCATGCCGACGCCCTCGCCCCAGCCGGTGCCGTCCGCCGTGGCGGCGAAGGACTTGCACCGGCCGTCCAGCGAGAGCCCGCGCTGGCGGCTGAAGTCCACGAAGGTGTCCGGGGTGGACATCACGGTGACACCGCCGGCCAGCGCGTAGGCGCACTCGCCGGTGCGCAGCGCCTGGACCGCCAGGTGCAGCGCGACCAGCGAGGAGGAGCAGGCGGTGTCCACCGTGACGGCGGGCCCCTCCAGGCCCAGCGTGTAGGAGACCCGGCCGGAGGCGACACTGCCCAGGTTGCCGTTGCCGAGGTAGCCCTCGACGCCCTCGGGCACCTCGGCCAGCCAGCTGCCGTAGTCGTGGTACATCACCCCGGCGAAGATGCCGGTCCGGCTGCCGCGCAGGGTGTGCGGGTCGATGTTGGCCCGCTCGAACGCCTCCCAGGAGACCTCGAGCAGCAGGCGCTGCTGCGGGTCCATCGCGATCGCCTCGCGCGGCGAGATGCCGAAGAACGCGGCGTCGAAGCGCGGTGCGTCGTAGAGGAAGCCGCCCTCACGCACGTGGGTCTTGCCCGGCGCGTCCGGGTCCGGGTCGTAGAGCCCCTCGACGTCCCAGTCGCGGTCGGCGGGGAAGTCCCCCACCGCGTCCACGCCCTGGTCGACCAGCTGCCACAACTGCTCGGGCGAGCTGACGCCGCCGGGGTAGCGGCAGCTCATCGCCACGATCGCGATCGGCTCCTGCGCCGCCGCCTCGATCCGCGTGTTCTGCTGGCGCAGGCGTTCGTTCTCCAGCAACGACTCGCGCAGCGCCTCGACGATCTGCTCGACAGATGTATCCACGGTCGGTGTCGCTCCCTGATTACTTGGCGTCGCTACGGTCGAGCGCAGTGCGGATGAGGTCGTTGATGTCCATGTTCTTGATGGCCGAGCTCCGGTCGGCCTCCGCCTGCGCTTCGGCAGGCGCGCCGGGCGCGGCCGGCTTCGCGTCGGCGGGGGCGGTCCCGGAGAGCTCCAGCAGGCGCTCCAGCAGCCCGGACTCGCGGAGCCTGGCCACCGGGATGCCGGCCAGCAGTTCGGCCACCCGGGCGTCGTCGGGCTCCTCGGCCGCCGCCCGGCTCTTCTCCGGCCGCAACCTGTCCAGCAGGTAGCCGGCCAGCGCCGCCGGGGTGGCGTAGTCGAAGATCAGCGTGGACGGCAGGCGCAGCCCGCTGACCGCGTTCAGCTTGTTGCGCAGCTCCACCGCGGCGAGCGAGTCGAAGCCCAACTCGGTGAAGGCGCGCCGGGGTTGGACGGAGGACGGACCGTCGTGCCCGAGCACGGCGGCCACCTGCGAGCGGACCGCCTCCAGCACCGCGTGCTCGTGGTCGGCGGCCGGCAGCGTGCTCAGGCGCTGGGCCAGCGAGGCCGCACCGCCGGAGCCGCCCGAGCCGCCGGCCCCGGTGGCCGCGTCCCGGCGCACGGTGGGCCGCACCAGGGCGCGCAGCACGGCGGGGATCTCCTCGCCGCGCCCGCGCAGCGCCGCCAGGTCCAGGCGGGCCGGCACCAGGGTGGCACGCTCGGCGCGCAGCGCCGCGTCGAACAGGGCCAGCCCCTCGGCCGGGTCCAGCGCGCCGATGCCGGAGCGCTCGATCCGCTCCAGGTCGGCCTCGCCGAGCCCGCCGCCCATCCCGCCGGCGCCCGCCCACAGGCCCCAGGCCAGCGCGGTGGCCGGCAGGCCGGCCGCGACCCGCTGCTCGGCCAGCGCGTCCAGGAAGACGTTGGCCGCCGCGTAGTTGCCCTGCCCGGTGGCGTCCAGCGTGCCGGCCGCCGAGGAGAACAGCACGAACCTGCTGATCTCCCGCTCCAGGGTCAACTCGTGCAGGTGCCAGGCCCCGTCGACCTTGGGCCGCAGCACCGGGTCGATCCGCTCGGGGGTCAGCGAGCCGATCAGCGCGTCGTCCAGGACGCCCGCGGTGTGCACGATGCTGCGCACCGGGTGCTCGGCGAGCAGTGCGGCCAGCGCCGCCCGGTCGGCGACGTCGCAGGCCACCACCGCCACCTGGGCGCCCAGTTCGGCCAGCTCGGCCTGCAACTCCCGTGCCTCGGGGGCCTGCAGGCCCCGGCGCCCGGCCAGCACCAGGCTGGTGACCGCGTGCTGGCGCACCAGGTGCCTGGCCACCAGCGCGCCCAGGCCGCCGGTGCCGCCGGTGATCAGCACGGTGCCCCAGTCGGGGCCCTCCTGATCGGCCTGCGGCAGCTGGACCCTGGCCAGCCGCGGCACCTGGATCCCGCCCTCGCGCAGCGCCAGTTCGGGCTCGCCCGAGTCGAGCGCGGCGGCCAGCAGCGGCAGCGTGAGCGGCTCCTCGCCCAGGCCCGCGACGTCCACCAGGACGATCCGGCCCGGGTCCTCGGCCTGCGCCGCACGGACCAGGCCGCGCACGGCGGCGTCCGCCAGTCCCTGGGCGGTCAGCACCACCAGCGTCGCCTTGGCGTACCGGTCCTCGCGCAGCCACTCCTGGACGGGGCCGAGCACGGCGTGCAGCGCGGCGCGCACGGCCGTGGGCACCGGGCCCTCGGCCGCCGTCGGCACCGGCAGCAGCACCACGTCGGGGACGGCGTCGCCGAGCGCGGTCAGCTCCGGGTGGACGGGCACGTCGAGGCCGAGGCCGTCGGTGCCGAGCACCGCGAACTGCCGGTTGCCCACGCCCTGGGCGGTGAGATCGGGGCGTGGCGTCAGCTCCACGGTGTACAGCGAGTCCTGCTGGGGGCCGAGTTGGCCGGCCGCCACCGGCCGGGTCACGAAGGAGGAGACGGTGGCGACCGGGGTCCCGGCGCCGTCGGAAAGCTCGATCCGGATGCCCTCGCCGCCTTCGCGGGTCAGCCGCACCCGGGCCGCCGAGGCGCCGCCGGCGTGCAGTTCGACCCCGTTCCAGGCGAACGGGAGCAGCACCTTGCCGTCCGCAGGACGCTCCTCGTCCAGCAGCGCGGTGGCGTGCAGGGCGGCGTCCAGCAGCGCGGGGTGCAGGCCGAAGCGAGCGGCGTCGGGCCGTTCGGCGGCGGGGAGTTCGAGCTCGGTGAAGACCTCCTCGCCGCGCCGCCAGGCCGCCTTGACGCCCTGGAAGACCGGGCCGTACTCGTAGCCCTCGGTGCGCATCCGCTCGTACAGGCCGGTGACGTCGACCTCGGTCGCGCCGGCCGGCGGCCACGGGGCGGACGGCTCGGGGCGGACGGTGCCGCGCTCGGCGAGCAGGCCGGTGGCGTTGGTGGTCCAGCCGGCCTCCTCGTCGCCCGCCGGGCGGGAGAAGATCTGCACGGCTCCGCCGCGCGCGGCCACCACCTGGAGCTGCACGGCCCTCGACTCCGGCAGCAGCAGCGGCGCCTGGAGGGTGAGTTCCTCCAGGACCGGCAGGCCGAGCAGGTCGCCGGCCCGGATCGCGAGGTCGACCAGCGCGGTCCCCGGCAGCAGGACCGTGCCGAGGACGGCGTGCTCGGCGAGCATCGGGTGGGTGGCCCGCGACACCCGCCCGGTCAGCACCACCTCGTCGGAGGCGGCCAGCCGGATCTCGGCGCCGACCAGCGGGTGGTCCACCGGCGCCTGGCCCAGGCTGCCCGCGTCGCCCTTGGCGGCCGGGGCGTCCAGCCAGAACCGCCGGTGCTGGAAGGCGTAGGTGGGCAGCTCGACCGCCCGGGCGGTGTAGTCGCCGTAGAGCGCGGGCCAGTCCAGTGCGGCGCCGCGGGTGTGGGCCAGCGCGAGGGCGCCCAGCAGCTCCGCCACCTCGGGCTTGTCCTTGCGGGCGACCGGGACGAAGACGGCGTCCGCGTCCTCGGCCACGCAGTCCGGGCCCAGCGCGCTCAGCACGGCGTCCGGGCCCAGCTCCAGGAAGGTGGTGACCCCCTGGCCGGCCAGCGCGGCGATGCCGTCGGCGAAGCGCACGCCCTCCCGCACGTGCCGGACCCAGTACTCGGGCGTGCCCAGCTCGGCCGCGGTGGCCGGTCGGCCGGTCAGGGTGGAGACGATCGGGATGACCGGCTCGGCGTAGTCGAGTTCGGCCAGCACCGCGCCGAACTCGGCCAGCATGCCGTCCATCCGGGGCGAGTGGAAGGCGTGCGAGACGGTCAGCCGCTTGGAGCGCTCGAAGCGGGCCGCCAGTTCCAGCACCGCCTCGGTGTCGCCGGAGACCACCACGGAGCGCGGTCCGTTGACCGCCGCGATGCCGACCCGCTCGTCCAGCAGCGGCAGCACCTCGGCCTCGCCCGCCCGCACCGCGACCATCGCGCCGCCCTCGGGCAGCGCCTGCATCAGCCGGCCCCGGGCGGCGACCGCCTTCGCCGCGTCCGCCAGCGACCAGACGCCGCTGACGTGCGCCGCGGCCAGCTCGCCGATCGAGTGGCCCGCCAGGAAGTCCGGGCGCAGGCCGAACGACTCCAGCAGCCGGAAGAGCGCCACCTCGGTGGCGAAGAGCGCGGCCTGGGTGTAGGCCGTCCGGCTCAGCAGCTCGGCGTCCGTGCCGAAGACCACCTCGGCCAGCGGCCGCTCCAGCGCCGGGTCCAGGTGGGCGGCGGCGCGGTCGAAGTGCTCGGCGAAGACCGGGAAGGCCTCGTACCACTGGCGTCCCATGCCCGGGCGCTGCGAGCCCTGGCCGGAGAAGAGGAACGCCAGGCCGCCCTCGCCGACCGTGCCGGTGACCAGCCCGGGCGCCTCCTGCCCTGCGCTCAGCGCGGCGAGCGCGGCGTCGAGTTCGGCGCGCTCGGTGGCCAGCACCACCGCGCGGTAGGGGTGCGCGCTGCGGGTGGTGGCCAGTGCGAGGCCCAGGTCGGCGAGGGCCGGCTCGCCGGTGGCGGCCAGCCGCTCGGCCTGGGCGCCCAGTGCCTCGGGGCTGCGGGCCGAGAGCGGCAGCGCCACCAGGGTGGGCGGGGTGCCGGTGGCCGGGGTGTCCTCGACGGGCTGCGCCTCTTCGAGGATCACGTGCGCGTTGGTGCCGCTGATGCCGAAGGAGGAGACGGCGGCGCGGCGCGGGCCGCCGTCGGTCGGCCAGGGCCGGGACTCGGTGAGCAGTTCGACGGCGCCCGCCGTCCAGTCCACCTGGTCCGAGGGGGCGTCCACGTGCAGGGTCCTGGGCAGCACGCCGTGGCGCATCGCCTGGACCATCTTGATCACCCCGGCCACGCCCGCGGCGGCCTGGGTGTGGCCGATGTTGGACTTGATCGAGCCCAGCCAGAGCGGCCGGTCCGCCGCGTGCTCCTGCCCGTACGTCGCGAGCAGGGCCTGCGCCTCGATCGGGTCGCCCAGCGTGGTGCCGGTGCCGTGCGCCTCCACCACGTCGACCTCGGCCGCCGACAGCCCGGCACTGGCCAGCGCCTGGCGGATCACCCGCTGCTGGGAGGGGCCGTTGGGGGCGGTCAGGCCGTTGGAGGCGCCGTCCTGGTTGATCGCGCTGCCCCGCAGCACGGCGAGCACCCGGTGCCCGTTGCGCTCGGCGTCGGAGCGCCGCTCCAGCACCAGCATGCCGACGCCCTCGCCCCAGCCGGTGCCGTCCGCCGCAGCCGCGAAGGACTTGCAGCGCCCGTCGGCGGCCTGGCCGCGCTGGCGGCTGAAGTCGATGAAGGTGTCGGGGGTGGACATCACGGTGACACCGCCGGCCAGCGCCAGCGTGCACTCGCCGCCGCGCAGCGCCTGCGCGGCCAGGTGCAGGGTGACCAGCGAGGAGGAGCAGGCGGTGTCGACGGTGACCGCCGGTCCTTCGAGCCCGAGCGCGTAGGCGACGCGTCCGGAGACCACGCTGCCGAGGGTGCCGTTGCCGAAGTAGGCGGCCACCTCCTCGGGGGCCTCGGTGAGCCAGCTGCCGTAGTCGTGGTACATCACCCCGGCGAACACCCCGGTCGCGGTCCCGCGGACCGTCGCCGGATCGATGCCCGCGCGTTCGAACGCCTCCCAGGAGACCTCCAGCAGCAGGCGCTGCTGCGGGTCCATCGCGACCGCTTCGCGCGGCGAGATGCCGAAGAAGTCGGCGTCGAACTCCGCGGCCCGGTAGAGGAACCCGCCCTCACGGGAGTAGGTCTTGCCGGGCGTGCCCGGCTCCGGGTCGAAGATCGCCTCGGTGTCCCAGCCGCGGTCGGTGGGGAAGTCCGCGATGGTGTCGACGCCGTCGGCGACCAGGCGCCAGAGATCCTCCGGCGACTCGACGCCGCCGGGGTAGCGGCAGCTCATCCCGACGATCACGATCGGGTCCTCGGCCAGGCCGGCGGACGTCACCGCCGGGGCGGCCTGCTCCGCGGACGCGCTGCCGAACAGGGTGTCGCGGATGTGCTCGGCCAGCAGCTTCGGTGACGGGTAGTCGAAGACCAGGGTGGCCGGCAGCCGCAGCCCGGTCGCCGAGTTGAGGCGGTTGCGCAGCTCCACGGCGGCCAGCGAGTCGAAGCCGAGCTCGGTGAACGCCCGGGTCGGGCTGATCGCCGCCGCGCCCTCGTGCCGCAGCACGGCGGCCACCTCGGTGCGGACCAGCTCCAGCAGCGCGCGCTCCCGCTCGGCGGCGGGCAGCGCGGCGAGCGCGCTGTCGGCGGCCAGGTCGCGGGTGCCGCGGGCCGCCGACGCCCGGCGGTTGGCCGGCCGCACCAGGCCGCTGAGCAGCGCGGGGATGCCGTCCGCGCGGCCGCGCACGGCGGCGGCGTCCACCTCGACGGGGACCACCCTGGCCTCGCCGGTGCGCACCGCGGCGTCGAACAGGCGCAGCGAGTGCGCGGCGTCCAGTCCGGGCAGTCCGTAGCGGGCGATCCGGGCCAGCGTCGCCCCGTCGAGCGCGGCGCCCATGCCCGCCTCACCCGTCCACAGGCCCCAGGCCAGGGCGGTGGCGGGCAGGCCCAGCGAGGCACGGTGCTCGGCCAGCGCGTCCAGGAAGGCGTTGGCCGCCGCGTAGTTGCCCTGGCCGGCGCCGTCGAGGACGGCGGCGAGCGAGGAGAAGAGCACGAAGGCCTTCAGGTCGAGCCCGGCGGTGAGCTCGTGCAGGTGGCAGGCGCCGTCCACCTTGGCCCGGAACACCTCCTCCAGCGCCTCCTCGGTGAGCGAGCCGATCACCCCGTCGCGCACCGCGCCGGCGGCGTGGACCACCGAGTCGACCGGGTGGGCGGCCAGCAGCGCGGCCACCGCGGCGCGGTCGCCCACGTCGCAGCCGACCACGGCCACCTCGGCGCCCAACTCGGCCAACTCGGCCGCGAGTTCGGGAGCCGAGCCGCGGCGCCCGGCCAGCACCAGGCGGCGCACACCGTGCTCGGTGACCAGGTGCCGGGCCAGCAGTCCGCCCAGGCCGCCGGTGCCGCCGGTGATCAGGACCCTCCCCCACTCGGGCGCCTCGTTCGCCGCCGACGGCAGCACGGTCAGCCGGGGGGCGGTGAACTCACCACCGAGCAGCGACAGTTCGGGCTCGCCGGTGGCCAGCGCAGCGGTCAGCTCGGCGTCGGTGGGCAGGTCGGCGTGCTCGATCAGGACGAAGCGCCCGGGGTTCTCCGCCTGCGCGGAGCGCACCAGGCCGCGGATCGGCGCCTGGGCGAGCGCGGGCGAGGTGACCACCACCAGCGTGACGTCGGCGAAGCGGTCCTCGGCCAGCCAGGCCTGGAGGACCCGCAGTACCCGGGCGGTGGCGTTCCTGGTCGCGAGCGGCAGGGCCCCGGCGTCGGCGGCCGCGTGGAGCACGACCGCCTGCGGCAGCGGGTCGGCGAGGCCCGCGAGGCCGGTCTCGGCAGGCTCGCCGGCCAGCACCGCGATCCGCAGCGGCTCCGGCGCGCTCGGCACGCCCAGCGGCGACTGCCGTACGGCGTAGAGGACTTCGTCGTCCGAGACCGGGCGGGAGACCAGGCCCCGCACGGTGGCCAGCGGCGCGCCGGTGGCGTCCGCGAAGTCGAGCGCGAGGGTGTCCTGGCCCGGGTGGGAGATCCGCACCCGCACCGCGGCGGCACCGGCGGCGTACAGCGACACCCCGGTCCAGGCGAACGGCACCAGCACCTCGGCGCGGGGCTCGGCGCCCCGGACGGGCTCTAGGTCGGCGGCGTGCAGGGCGGCGTCCAGCAGCGCCGGGTGCAGGCCGAACTCTCCTGCCTCGGCGGCGAGTTCGGCGGTCAGCGCGACCTCGGCGAAGATCTCGCCGCCGTGCCGCCAGGCTGCCCGCAGCCCCTGGAACGCCGGGCCGTAGCCGTAGCCCTGGGCCGCCAGGGTCTCGTAGACGCCGGTGAGGTCGATCGCCTCGGCGCCCTGCGGCGGCCAGCTGTCCAGCGGCTGCGGCAGCGGTTCGGCGGCGGGTGCCAGCACACCGCTGGCGTGCTGGGTCCACTGCCCCGCGTCCGCGCCGTCCGCCCTGGAGTGGATGGTCAGCTGCCGGCGCCCGCTCTCGTCCGGCTCGCCGACGGCGACCTGGATGCCCGTGCCGCCCTCGGCCGGCAGCACCAGCGGGGCGCCCAGGGTGAGTTCCTCGATCGCACCCGCGCCCACGTGGTCGCCCGCGCGCACGGCCAGCTCCACGAAGGCGGTGCCGGGGAAGAGCACCCGCCCGGCGATGACGTGATCGCCCAGCCAGGGCCGGGACCGCAGCGAGAGGTGTCCGGTCAGCACCACACCGTCCGCGCCGACGGCCACCACCGCACTCAACAGCGGGTGACTGGCGGGCAGCTGGCCGAGGTCGGCGAGGTCCGCACGGGCCGAGCCAGGTTCCAGCCAGAACCGCCTGCGCTGGAAGGGGTAGTTCGGCAGGTCGATCCGCTGCCCGTCGCGACCGGCGTGGAAGCGGGCCCAGTCCACCGGCACACCGGCGCGGTAGGCCGCCGCCAGGGCCAGCACGGCCTGCCGCGGCTCGGGGTGCTCGCGGCGCAGCAGCGGGGCGAAGACGGCCGCGGAGTCCTCCAGGCACTCCTGGCCCATGGCGCAGAGCACGCCGTCCGGACCGATCTCCAGGAAGGTGCCGACCCCGGCGCCGGCCAGCTCCGTCATGGCGTCGGCGAACCGCACCTGCGCGGCCACGTGCTCGACCCAGTACTCGGGCGTCGCCAGCTGCTCGGAGCACAGCTCGCCGGTGACCGTGGAGACGATCGGGATCTTCGGCGCGGCGTACGCCAGGACCCTGGCGATCCGGCGGAACTCGGTGAGCATCGGCTCCATCAGCGGTGAGTGGAACGCGTGGCTCACCCGCAGCCGCTTGGTCCGGTGCCCGGCCGCGGCCAGCTCCTCGGCGATCCGCAGCACCTCCTGCTCGGCGCCGGAGAGCACCACCGCACGCGGGCCGTTCACCGCAGCGAGGCCGACCTGCCCGGTGAGCAGCGGCGCCACCTCGGCCTCGGTGGCCTGCACCGCGACCATCGCGCCGCCCGCCGGCAGCGCCTGCATCAGCCGGCCGCGCGCGGCCACCAGGATGGCGGCGTCCTCCAGCGTGAGGACCCCGGCCACGTGCGCG
Organism: Kitasatospora sp. NBC_01250; assembly: GCF_036226465.1. Classification (NCBI taxonomy): domain Bacteria; kingdom Bacillati; phylum Actinomycetota; class Actinomycetes; order Kitasatosporales; family Streptomycetaceae; genus Kitasatospora; species Kitasatospora sp. NBC_01250. Next base: position 2,691,648 of record NZ_CP108476.1, read on the forward strand.
GCGGCCAGCTCGCCGATGGAGTGTCCGGCCAGGTAGTCGGGGCGCAGGCCCCAGCTCTCGGCCAGCCGGAACAGGGCGACCTCGATCGCGAACAGGGCCGGCTGGGCGTACTCGGTGCGGTGCAGCAGCTCGGCCCCGGCCGAGCCCTCGGCCGCGAACAGCACCTCGGTGAGCGGCAGCTCCAGGTGGAGGTCCAGGTAGCCGCAGGCCTGCTCCAGGGCGCCGGCGAACACCGGGAAGGCGTCGATCAGTTCACGCCCCATCGCCAGGCGCTGGCTGCCCTGCCCGGTGAACAGGAAGGCGAGCTTGCCGGGGCCGGCGACACCGGAGAGGGCCGCGCCGGAGGAGGCCGCGCCGGAGGCGATCGCGCTCAGCGCGGCGCGCAGCTCCTCGCGGTCCTCGGCAACGATCGCGGCCCGGTTCGCCAGGCCGGCCCGGGTGGTGGCCAGCGAGTAGGACAGGTCGGCGAGTCGCATCTCGTCGCGGTCCAGTAGCGGGAGCAGGTCCGCGGCCCGTTGGCGCAGCGCCTGCTCACCGCGCGCCGACAGCACGTACGGCAGCACGCCGGAGGGGGTGGGGCCGGCCGGGTCGGCGGCGTCCCCCTCGGCGGCGGGCTGCTCGGCCTCGGCCTCGTGCTCCAGCAGGAGGTGGGCGTTGGTGCCGCTGACGCCGAAGGAGGAGACACCGGCACGGCGCGGCGCCCCGGTCCGCGGCCACGGCCGGCCCTCGGTGAGCAGTTCGACCGCGCCGGCCGACCAGTTGACGTGCGGGCTCGGGGCGTCGATGTGCAGGCTCTTCGGCAGGAAGCCGTTGCGCATGCTCAGCACCATCTTGATCACACCGGCCACACCGGCGGCGCCCTGGGTGTGGCCCAGGTTCGACTTGGCCGAGCCGAGCAGCAGCGGTGCGCCCTCGGGCCGGTCCTGCCCGTAGGTGGCGATCAGCGCGCTCGCCTCGATCGGGTCGCCCAGCGTGGTGCCGGTGCCGTGCGCGTCGACGGCGTCCACCTCGGCGGCGCGCAGACCGGCGTTCGCCAGGGCCTGGCGGATCAGCCGCTGCTGCGAGGTGCCGCTGGGCGCGGTGAGCCCGTTGCTGGCACCGTCCTGGTTGACCGCCGAGCCGCGCACCACGGCCAGCACCTGGTGGTTGTTGCGCCGCGCCTCGGAGAGCCGCTCCAGGACCAGCACGCCGACGCCCTCGGCGAAGCCCGTACCGTCCGCCGCCGCCGCGAAGGCCTTGCAGCGGCCGTCGGGGGCCAGGCCGCGCTGCCGGCTGAAGGCGGTGAAGACGCCCGGGCCGCCCATCACCGCGACGCCGCCGGCCAGCGCCAGCGAGGACTCGCCCGCGCGCAGCGACTGGCAGGCCAGGTGGATGGCGACCAGCGAGGCCGAGCAGGCGGTGTCGACGGTGACCGCGGGGCCCACCGCGCCGAGCACATAGGCCACCCGCCCGGAGATGACGCTGGGCGCGTTGCCGGTCATCAGGTAGGCGTCCAGGCCGTCGGGGGCCTCGTGCAGCCGCGGGCCGTACTCCTGCACCTCGGCGCCGAAGAACATCCCGGCCTCGGTGCCGCGCAGCGCCAGCGGGTCGACACCGGCGTGCTCCAGCGCCTGCCAGGCGGTCTCCAGGACCAGCCGCTGCTGCGGGTCCATGGCCAGCGCCTCGCGCGGGCTGATGCCGAAGAAGTCGGCGTCGAACTCGGTTGCCGTGTCGAGGAATCCGCCGCTGCGGACATAGCTGCTGCCGGGGGTGTCCGGGTCCTCGTCGAACATCCGCTCGAGGTCCCAGCCGCGGTCCTCGGGGAAGTCGGAGAGCACCTCGCCGCCGTCGAGCAGCAGCTGCCACAGCGCGTCCGGCGAGTCCACCCCGCCCGCGAACCGGCAGCCGATGCCCACGATCGCGATCGGCTCGTCCGCCGCACCGAGGTTGGCGGTCGGGGCCGGTTCGGGGGTGACGACGCCGAGCGCCGCGGCGAGCAGCCGGTCGACCAGCGCGGCCGGGGTCGGGCACTCGTAGACCACGGTGACCGGCAGGTCGAGACCGGTGGCCGCGACCAGGCGGGCCTGCAGGTCGACCGAGGCCAGCGAGTCGAAGCCGAGCTCGGTGAAGGCGAGCGCGGTGTCCAGGGTCTCGGCCGCCTCCGGGCGTGCGGCCTTCAGCGCCGCCACCGCCGTGCTGCTCACGAGGTCGAGAACCAACCTCCGGTGCTCCGACGGCGCGGCAGCGGCCAGCAGCCGGGCCAGTACTGAATCGGAACTGGACTCATTCATCCGCGCATCTCCCACATTCGGCCAAGACCGTTTACCAGACGAACAGTTACGCGGGGGCATCGGCGCCCGGCCGCGCATCGCCCCCATCACGCCGCGCCGCTCTCAGCGCCCGGCTCCCGAGCCCGGCCGGCTCAGGCGGCACCGCCGGCGAGCGCATGGCTCTGCCCGGCGGCAATCGCTTCGTTGTCGAACTTCCAGCGGATGTAGGACAGTGACCCCAGCAGCTCGCCGGAGGTGACGGTGTGGGACTCGCCGGCCTCCACCACCCCGGCCAGCGGCAGCCTGCCGATGTCCGCCCAGCGCAGCCGCCCCTCCCCGTCCAGGTAGCTGCGGGTGCGCCCCTGGTTGTCGGGGTGCAGGCAGTAGGGGATGTCCAGGTACCCGCGCTGGAACGCCAGCAGCATCGCCCGCCCGACGTCCGGGTCCAGGTTCAGCACCGCGGAGACCAGCGCCGCGGCCTCCGCGTAGGTCTGCGAGTCGCCGCCGTCGTCGGCGACCCGCTCGGTGCGGGCCGCGCGCGCCGCCGCGTGCTCCAGCGCGCTGACGTTCTCCGCCACCGTCGGGATCCGCACGGACTCGGCGACGGTCTTCACGATCAGCCGCTCCGAGCCGGTCGCGGCGGCCAGCTCGGCCGCACCGCCGAGCAGCGCCAGCGATCCGCGCGCCGTGGTGGGGTAGACGCCCATGTAGGCGTAGATGACGACGTGCCAGTCCGTGTCGGGCAGCAGCTCGGCGCAGAGCCGGCGCAGCGCGAACACGGCCTCCACGTCCTGACCGGGGTGCGTCTGCTGGGCGTAGCTGGCCGAGATCGAGCGCAGCCCGTGCTGGTGGAAGAAGAGCGCTTCGAGCGCGCTGATCGCCACCAGCTGGCTGGGCGGGCAGAGTTGGCCGAGCATGCAGCCGCCGAAGGTCTCCAGGTGCGGCTCCCGCCCCAGTTCGCGCAGGCGGCTGAACAGGTCGCAGGAACGCTCCCAGTTCGCCAGCGACTCGTGCAGCGGGATCCGCCCGTACGGCAGGCAGTAGGAGACCGGGCCGCCCTCCGAGGCGTCCAGTCCCACCGTCATCAGCGCCCGGAAGATGGCCAGCGGCGCGGCCGAGCCGTGCCGGACCTGCACCGGGAAGTCCGCGCCGTGGATCCCGTCCAGCACCCGCCTGGTGGTCTCCAGGTCGTGGCTGACGATCGGGTAGCCGTTGAGCGAAACACCTTCCAGCAGGGCGAGTTCGGCCGACTCCAGGTCGTTCACCCGGGTGTAGCTGTCCAGCGTGACGGTGCCGACCGTGCGCCCGGCGGCGCCCTTGGTGGCCAGCAGTCCGGCCCGCATCAGCTCCGGGTCGCTCATCCCCATCCGGGGCTGCACCACGAGCTCACCCGCCTGGTGCGCCCGGCGGACGAACGCACCGAACCCGCCGAACCCGCCCCCGCTCACGTCAGCACCCGCTGCGGGAGCGAGTCGAGCAGCCGCTGGAAGGAGGCGATTCCCTCCGCCCCGTCGTCGAAGACCGCGTCGTAGCCGGCGGCGATCAACTCGGCCAGCTGCTCGGCGCTCTGGGCACCGGCGATGCCCAACTTGCCGCCGATCACCGCCGGCAGGGCGCTCAGCTCGGCGCACTCGCGCACCTTGCCGATCATCCGGATGCCGTCCTGGTAGCCGTGCCCGTTGACGCTGCTGACCACCAGCAGGGCCGGGCGCCGCGCCAGGCTCTCGGCGACCAGCAGGTCGGTGGGCACGCACGGACCGAGGTTCACCACGTCGAACCCCAGCTCCTCCAGCAGCAGTTGCAGGAAGACCAGGTTCCAGGTGTGCGAGTCGGAGGTGCCGCCCGCGACGATCACCGTCGCGTCCCGCTTGACCACCGCGGGCTTGTCCGACCCGGTGGCGGCGGGCTCGCGCCGCTCGGCCGGCACGGTGCTGTCCTGCTCGGCGGGCAGCGGCATCACAGCTCCTGGCCGAGCTCGTAGGCGCGGGTGTGCTCGATCCGCGACACCGAGACCAACTCCTCGCCGCGGACCAGGATCTCGGTCGGTGCGGGGCGGCCGAGGAACATCAGCAGGCTGGCGGTCGGGCCGTAGGCACCGGCGTTGGGGATGTTCACCACGTCCCCGGGCGCCAGCGCGGGCAGCTCGATGTCGCGGCCGAGCACATCGCCCGGGGTGCAGAGCGGGCCGACCAGGCTGGCGATCTGCTCGAGCGGGATCCCCTCGTCGTCCAGGCGTACCGAGACCGGCATGATCCGACCCAGGCCCGACATGCCGCCGAAGGTGTTGATCCCGCCGTCCAGGATCACGAAGCGCCGGCCGCGGCTCTCCTTGAGGTTGACCACGCCGACCATCAGGGTGCCGCTGTCGCCCACCAGGTAGCGCCCGGACTCGACCGCGAACCTCACCTCGCCGCTGCGCCAGCCGGGGAACCACTCGTCCAGCGAACCCGCCATCGCCTCGCGCAGGTTGCCGTACACCGGCCGCTCACCGCTGACCGCGTAGGGCACCGAGAAGCCGCCGCCGATGTCGACGAAGCGGAAGCGGGTGCCGAGCTCGTCCTGCAGCCGGGCGGCCACCGAGATGGTGTGCTGGAACTCCCCGATCAGGCTCGCCTCGTCCTTGGCGTTGCTGAGCGGGAAGAAGTGCGCACCCGCCACGTCCGTCCCGGGCACGTCGAAGAGCTGCTCGCGCAGCTCCGGCAGCGTCTCGCTGTCGAAGCCGAACTGGGAGGGCACGCCGGTCATCCGGATGCTCGACGTGGCGCTGGCGTTGGCGCTGTTGACCCGCAACAGGCAGGTGGCGACGGTGCCGAGCCGGCTGGCGACCGCGCCGATGTTGCGCAGATCGCCCAGCGACTCGACCGAGAAGAGCCGCACCCCGGCGCCCAGCGCCTCGGTCAGCTCCTCGTCGGTCTTGCCGGGGCCGGTGTAGAGGATCTCGTCGGCGCCGAAGCCGGCCTTCAGCACCGCAGCCAGCTCACCGGTGGAGCTGATCTCCGCCCGGCAGCGCCGGCCCTCGCCGGCGCGCATCTCGCGCAGCAGCTCGGGGTGCGGGTTCGCCTTCGCCGCGTAGAAGAGTTCGACCTCCTCGGGCAGCGCGGCGAACAGGTCGCGTCGGGCAGCCGCGATGCGGTCCAGGTCGTAGACGTACGACGGAGTACCGAAGCGCTTGGCGAGCTCGGCGTAGCCGGTCACGGGGTGGTCCCTTCGAAGAGGAGAGCGAGCTTCCTGCGATCGTGCTTGCCGTGCAGGGTGAGCGGCAGCTCGTCGACCCCCTGGCACAGGCCCGGCACCTTGGCCGGCTCCAGGCGCAGCGACAGCTCCCGCAGCACGGTGTGCGGCGCCAGCTCGCCCACCACGCAGATCGCGAGGTCGCGGCCCTCGGTCGGCGGCAGCACCGCGGCGGCCTGGACACCGGGGATGTCCGTCGCGGCCGCCTCGATCTCGATCGTGCTCATCCGCACGCCCTTGCGCTTGAACATGTCGTCCCGGCGGCCCTCGTAGTAGAGGAACCCGTCCTCGTCCACGCTGCCGAAGTCGCCGGTGTGCAGCCGCCGTTGGCCGGTGACCGGGTCGGTGCGGAAGGCCTTGGCGGTGAGCTCGGGCGCCCGCCAGTAGCCGGGCATCACGTGCGGGCCCTCGACCACGATCTCGCCGGCCGCGCCGGTGGGCACCTCGTTGCCGTCCTCGTCGAGGATCAGCACCCTGGTCCCCGGCAGCGGACGGCCCACCGAGGTGGGCTTGCTGTCCTCGAACTCGGGCGGCAGCACCGAGATGCGCTTGCACTCGGTCTGGCCGAACTGGCGGATCACCTCGGCGCCGGGGAACGCCGTGCGCAGCGCGTCCACCGTGGTCTTCGGCAGCGCGGCACCGGTGTTGGTGAACATCCGCACCTTCGAGGAGCCGCCCGGGTCGCGCTCGGCGAGGGAGCAGATCATCGCCGCCAGCGAGGGCACGATCGGCACCACGGTCGCGCCGCTCTCGCGGATCCGCCGCAGCAGCACCAGGTCCGAGTCGGTGTCGGCCAGCACCAGTTCGGAGCGGCCGAGCGCGGCGAGCAGGATCTTGTAGAGCCCGTAGTCCCAGGAGATCGGGAAGCGGCAGAACACCACGTCGTCGGGGCGGTAGCCGAGCTCCTCGTTGATCGCCCGGGAGGCGAAGACCATCTGGCGGTGCGGGCAGATCACGCCCTTGGGCGCGGCGGTGCTGCCGGAGGTGTAGACCAGGACGGCGACCTCGTCGGCGTCGACCTGCTGGACGGCCGCCCGCGCGCCGGCGCCCTGCAGCGCGGTCACCTCGGGCCAGACCGCGCCGAAGCCCAGCACCGGGGCCGGCGAGAACCCGGCGATCCGGTCCACCGCTTCGTCGGCGACGATCACCAGCCGGGGTTCGGCGTTGGCGAGCACCGAGCGCAGGTGGTACTCCTTCATGCCCGGGTTCAGCGGCACCAGCACCGCGCCGCGCCGGGCCGTGCCGTAGAACAGCGCCACCAGCGCGCGGTTGCTCGGCAGTTGGACCAGCACCCGGTCACCGGCGCGCACGCCGCGCGCCTCCAGCCACGCGTCGACCGCGTGGCTGTGCTCGCTGAGCTCGCGGTAGGTCCAGCGCCCGTCCCGGTCGCCGACCGCGACGGCACCGGGCGCGGCGTCCGCCGTCGCCTCGTCGAGCACCCCGTGCACCAGCACGGCGGGCTCGGCCTGCGGTATCGCGTTACGACTCACGGCGTGTGTACGTCCTCTCCATCTTTGGGCCTCACTCGGATGTGGTCGCGGCCTGGCGTGCGAGCTGCTTGCGGTCGATCTTCCGGTTCGAGTTGAGCGGGAACTCGGACAGGTGCTGGTAGCGCTTGGGGACGATCGCCACCGGCAGCACCTTCCTCAGGTCGCCGGCGAGTCGGGCGGGCGGCACGACCTCGCCGGTGTAGAAGACCGCCAGCTCCACCGAGCCCTGGGCCGCCACCGCCACGGTGACCGCGTCCTGGACGCCGGGGCAGTTGCGAACCGCGGCGTCCACCTCGGCCAGCTCCACCCGCACCCCCAGCACCTGCACCTGCGCGTCGTCCCGCCCCAGGTAGAGCAGCTCGCCGCCGTCCGCCCGGCGCACCCGGTCCCCGGTGCGGTAGTAGCGCCGACCGCCGCGGTCGAAGAACCGCCCCGCGTCGTCGCCCGGGTCCAGGTACCCGGCGGTCAACTGCGGCCCGGCGATGCACAGTTCCCCCTCGACGGCGCTGTCCTCGCCGCTCGGGTCGAGCAGCAGGACCTGGTGTCCGCCGTGCACCGAGCCGATCGGCACCATGCCGTTGAGCGCCTCCTCGCCCGCCCAGCGGTGGGCGGCGACGGTGATGGTCAGCTCGGTCGGCCCGTAGAGGTTCTCCAGCGTCGACTCCGGTGCCGCCGCCAGCCAGTCGCCCGCGTCCTGGCAGCTCAGCGCCTCGCCGGCGAAGAAGCTCCAGCGCAGCGAGGGCATACTGGCGGGCCCCAGGCCCCCCATCCGCCGCACCAGCGCGATCGCGCTGGGGGTGGAGAACCAGACGGTCAGGCCCTGGTCGGCGATGAACCCCGGCATGTCCCGGTAGGCCTGCGGCGGCGGAACGACCAGCGTGCCACCGGCGCCCCAGGCGCAGAACAGGTCGAACATCGCGCAGTCGAAGTTGAGGTCGAAGTTCTGCGAGAAGACGTCCTCGGGACCGAAGTCGTACCGCTCGTCGAGCAGGCCGAAGTAGTGGTGGGTGTTGGCGTGGGTGACCGGCACGCCCTTGGGCCGGCCGGTCGAGCCCGAGGTGAACAGGACGTACGCGGTGTCCTCGCCGCGCACCGGCACCGGCGCGGACAGCGCGCTGCCCGCCGCCAGCGGCACGGCCGGCTGCGGCTGACCGCCCGGGGCGAAGAGCACCGGGAGGTCGACGCCCTCCTCCCGCAGCCCGACCAGCGCCGGCAGCGAGCCGTCGTCGGCGATGAGCGCACCGACCCCGCTCGCCTCGATCATCTGCCGGGTGCGGGCGGCGGGGAAGGCCGGCTGCAGCGGGACCATGGTGATCCCGGTGTACAGGCCGGCCAGCACCGACGCGTAGGCCGAGGGGCCCTTGCCCGCCAGCACGCCGATCGCCGCGGGCCGCGACGGCAGGTGCGCCAGCAGCGAACCGGCCAGCAGCAGCGCGCGCTCGTGCAGCTCCTGGTAGGTCAGGCTGACCCCGCCGGCCAGCAGCGCAGGGCGGTCCGCCGACTTGGCGAGTCCGCGCAGGAAGCGCCCGGACAGCGCGAGGTCCACGGTGTCATCCATCGTGGTGGGCCTTTCGCTCGAATGTCCCGTCGTCCCTCAGGCCGCGGTGCCGGGCAGCAGGCCCGACACGGTCTTCCAGAGCACGGCGGGGGTCTCGAAGGTCTCCAGGGTCAGCGCGTCGTCCAGGAAGCGGATGTCGTAGGCGTTCTCCAGGTTGCCCAGCAGCTCGACCGTGCCGAGCGAGTCCAGGCCCAGCTCACGCAGCGGGGTGTCGCTCGCCAACTGCTCGCCCGGGGGCAGGAAGGGCAGGAAGCGGCGCAGCGTCTCTTCGAACTTCTCGTCCCACATGGCGACTCCATCACTGTTGGTGTTCTTGCGTTCCAGTAGGTGCGTTCAGCGGGCGGACCCGCGCTTCGGCGCTCAGGCGACGACTGACCGGCGCCTGGGGGTCATCGCCAGCCGGGGGTTGGCCGGCAGGACCTCGAAGTTCGCGGTGGTGCACGGGACTCGGCCGAACAGGCTGTCCGGGCCCGCGACACAGACCCGCTCGATGCCGAACCGCTTGAGCCCGGCCACCGCGTCCGGCCAGCGCAGCGGCCGCACGATGCTGTCCAGCAGCATCGTGCGCACCTGCTCGGCCGTGGTGAGCAGCGCGCCGTCCTGGTCGGCCACCACCGGCAGCTTCGGGTCGGTGAAGTGCAGGGTGGACAGCACCTCGCGCTCGGCCTTGTCCCGCAGCCCGGCGAAGGCGCCCGAGTGCAGCGGCGGACGCATGGTGTAGAGCGGCATCCCGCCGACCGCGCGCAGCCGCTGCTGCATCCACTCCACCCGGGACTCGCGCAGCGAGAGCATGTGGAAGCCCTCGTCGATGTAGCAGGAGATGTCGTGCCACTCGCCCTGCTCGTCCAGCTCGGCGAGGATCTCACCCAGCTTCTCCGCGGGGGTGCGGACGAAGGAGAGCACCACGACGTCGGTGTGCTCCTGGCTGAAGTACTCCTCCATGCAGCGCGCGAGTTCGGCGGTCATCCGCACGGCCTCGGGCAGCGGGAGCGCCTGGGCGAAGGCGACTGCCGCCTTCTCGCCGAAGCTGGGGCCGAGGACGGCCTCGGCCTCGACGCCGAGGGCGTCCTGCGCCCAGTCGGCGCTGGCCAGGCAGTTGACCAGGAAGGCCACCTGGGCCGCCTCGGAGTAGTCGCCCTCGGCCTCGCGGAAGGCGTCCACCAGGGAGTAGCCGAGGACCTCGTCGGCGACCGCGACCAGTTCCCTGGCGAAGCGGTTGGCCACCATGAACCGGCCGACGTCGTTGAAGGCGGCCGGGCCCATGCCGGGGAAGACCATCGCTGTCCGCTTCGTCATGACCGGCGCTCCCCCGCCTGCAGCGCCCGCTCGGCCGGCTGCGCCAACTCCGCCAGCTCGGCCAGGAAGCCCACCATGACCTCGGTGAAGCGCTCGGGCTCCTCCAGGTGCGGGCAGTGGCTGGAGTTCTCGAAGATCTCCCAGCGCACGGTGGGGATGCGGTCGAAGTAGGGCTGCATCGTCACCGGGGTGGCCTCGTCGTACTTGCCGCTGACCAGCAGCGTCGGCGTCCGGATCGCGTTCAGTTCGTCGATGATCGACCAGTCCTTCAGGGTGCCGATCACGTGGAACTCGTTGGGCCCGTTCATCGTGTAGTACACGGTCGGGTCGTTGTAGATCTCCATGAAGGAGGAGAGGAAGTCCCTCGGCCAGGGCAGGATCCGGCACACGTGGCGGTCGTAGAAGACCCGCATGGCGGCCAGGTACTCGGGCGACTCGAAGGTCTCGGCCGCCTCGTGCCGCAGCAGGCTCTCCTGCACGTCCGGCGGCAGCTGCGCGCGCAGCACGGCCATCTCGCTGAGCCACAGCGGGTAGGAGGCGGGCGAGTTGGCGACCACCAGACCGCGCAGTCCGGCCGGCCGGCCCATCGCGTGCTTCGCGGCGAGCAGGCCGCCCCAGGACTGGCCGAACAGCACGTAGTTGTCGGCGATGCCCAACTCGTTCAGCAGGTTGGTCAGTTCGGCAGCGAAGAGGTCGACCTTCCAGAAGTCGGCCCCCTTGTCGGGCAGATGGGTCGAGCCGCCGTTGCCGAGCTGGTCGTAGTGCACCACCGGCCAGCCCTGCTCGGCGAGTTCGGTCAGCTGCAGCAGGTAGTCGTGGGTGCTGCCGGGACCGCCGTGCACCACCACCACGGCCGGCCTGTCCGCGTGGAGATCACCGGTGACCCGGTACCAGGTTCGGTACTCCCCGAACGGGACGGTTCCCTTGGCGCTGGGTTCCAGGGGCACGGTAACCACCTCAGTCGACAGACGTGTTCGGGGTGCACGGGATCGTGATCCGGTCCCGACGCTAACGCGCTGCGACGGCCCCACTGGACCCCTAGCGGCCCCTAGGCCGGCAGGGGGCCCGGTCCGGGCGACCGCGCAGGCCGCACGGTAGGGGTCGGCAGGGGGGTGTGGTGCGGCGACCGGGGCGCCTAACGTGCGAACAGCGGTCGAATGCGCCAATCAGCGTGCTCGCGCATACGACACACGCGGGTTCCGACGTATGCGAGTTCGTCGCCGTATGCGAGTTCGTTCGAGTGAGTTCGAGAGGGCACCATGACCCAGACTGCCGACCAGGACCGCGCGGCCACCGAGCCGCCGGCCTTCCCGATGCCGCGCTCCTGCCCCTTCAGCCCCCCGGCGCAGTACGCCAAGCTCCGTGAGAGCGAGCCGGTCTCCCGGGCGGTCCTCAAGGTCAACGGCAAGCCCACCTGGCTGGTCAGCACCTACGAGAGCCTGAAGAAGATCCTCGGCGACTCCCGGGTGAGCGCCAACCTCAAGCTGCCCGGCTACCCGCTGCAGGTGCCGGTGCCCGAGGAGATGCTGCAGGCCGTTCCGCTCACCTTCCTCTCCATGGACCAGCCCGAACACACCGTCCAGCGCCGGCTGCTGGCACCCGAGTTCAGCCTGCGCCAGATGCGCGCGCTGCGGCCGGGGATCCAGCAGATCGTGGACGACCGGATCGACGCGATGCTCGCCAAGGGCGGCCCGCTGGACCTGGTGGCCGCGCTCGCGCTGCCGGTGCCCTCGCTGGTGATCTGCGAGCTGCTCGGCGTCCCCTACGAGGACCACCCGCGCTTCGAGCACTGGGCCGGCCAGATCATGAACCAGGACATCAGCGACGCGGAGCGCGGCCTGGCGCACTACGAACTCGACCAGTACGTCGACCAGTTGGTCACCATCAAGGAGACCACGCCGGGCGACGACATGATCAGCCGGCTGATCGCGGCCAACCGCGCCGAGCCCTCCGTCGAGCACGCCGACATCGTGAGCATGGCCCGGCTGATGCTGGTCACCGGCCACGAGACCACCGCCAACATGATCGCGCTGGGCACCCTGGCCCTGCTGGAGCACCCCGACCAGCTCGCCGCCGTCCAGGCCGACCCCGCCCTGCTGCCCAAGGCCGTCGAGGAACTGCTGCGCTTCTTCAGCATCTCCGACTCCGGCACCGCCCGGGTCGCGCTGGAGGACATCGAGATCGACGGCGTCGTCATCAAGGCGGGCGAGGGCATCCTGCCGCTCAACAACTCCGCCAACCACGACGAGAGCGTCTTCCCCGACGCCGATACCCTCGACATCCGGCGCGAGGCCCGCAGCCACCTCGCCTTCGGCTACGGCATCCACCAGTGCATCGGCCAGAACCTGGCCCGGATCGAACTCGAAATCGTCTACGAGACCCTGTTCCGGCGCATCCCCGGCCTCAAGCTCGACGCCCCGCTGTCCGAGCTCAAGTTCAAGGACGACGCCATCGTCTACGGCATGTACGAGCTGCCCGTCACCTGGTGACCCAGACGGACTGATCCGACCAGTCGAACCCGACTCCGAGAGGGCACCATGACCCAGGACCACCTGGCCACCGAACTGCCGAACTTCCCGATGACCCGCACCTGTCCGTTCAGCCCGCCGGCGCAGTACGCCAAGCTCCGGGAGAGCGAGCCGCTCTCCCAGGCGGTCCTCAAGGTCACCGGCAAGCCCGCCTGGCTGGTCACCACGCACGAGCACGTCAAGGCGGTGCTCGGCGACTCCCGCGTGAGCTCCAACCTCAAACTGCCGGGCTACCCGCACCAGTTCCACATCCCCGAGGAGATGCTGCGCGAGGTCCGCCTCATGCTGCTCTCCATGGACCCGCCGGACCACACCGCCCAGCGCCGCTACCTGATCCCCGAGTTCACCGCCCGGCGGATGCGTGCGCTGCGCCCGCGGATCCAGGAGATCGTGGACGCCCGGATCGACGCGATCCTCGCGGCCGGCGGACCGGTGGACCTGGTGTCCGCCCTCGCGCTGCCGGTGCCCTCGCTGGTGATCTGCGAGCTGCTCGGCGTCCCCTACGAGGACCACCCGCAGTTCGAGGAGTGGTCGGCGCTGATGATGAACCACGACATCAGCCCGGAGGAGTACGGCGCCGCGGTCGTCGGCCTGGACATGTACCTGGACAAGCTGATCACCGCCAAGGAGGCCGAGCCCGGCGACGACCTGATCAGCCGGTTCATCGAGAAGAACCGCGAAGAGCCGATCGCCGACCACACCGACATCGTCACCATGGCCCGGCTGATGCTGGTCGGCGGGCACGAGACCACCGCCAACATGATCTCGCTCGGCGTACTCGGCCTGCTGGAGCACCCCGAGCAGCTGGATGCCGTCAAGGCCGACCCCGAGCTGCTGCCCGGCGCGGTGGAGGAGCTGCTGCGCTTCTTCAGCATCTCCGACTCCGGCACCGCCCGGGTCGCGCTGGAGGACATCGAGCTCGACGGCGTCGTCATCAAGGCGGGCGAGGGCATCCTGTCGCTCAACAACTCCGCCAACCACGACGAGAGCGTCTTCCCCGACGCCGACACCCTGGACATCCGGCGCGAGGAGGCCCGCAGCCACCTCGCCTTCGGCTACGGCATCCACCAGTGCATCGGCCAGAACCTGGCCCGGATCGAACTCGAAATCGTCTACGGCACCCTGTTCCGGCGCATCCCCGGCCTCAAGCTGGCCGTCCCGATGTCCGAGCTCAGGTTCAAGGACGAGGCGCTGGTCTACGGCGTCCACGAACTCCCCGTCACCTGGTGACCGTTCACCCGACAGAGCGAGGTACACCCACTATGCGTGTCAGCGTCGACCCCGACCGCTGCGTGTCGGCCGGCCAGTGCGTCATGCTCGCCCCCGACGTCTTCGACCAGGACGACGACGGCATCGTGACCCTGCTCCAGGCGGAGCCGCCCGCAGAGCTGCACACGGTGGTCAGGCAGACCGCCTCGCTCTGCCCGGTCCGGCTCATCCAGATCACCGAGTAGCCCGCTGCCGTCACCGCCCCCACCGACCGCCCCGCCGAACGCCCCACACGTTCGGCGGGGCGCGGCGCGTGCGCGCCGACGGCTGCGGCTGCGGCGACGGCCGTGACAGCGGCTGCCGTGACGTCCGCGACAGCGGCTGCGAAGACGGTGACCAGCCGTCAAGCCCACTGCTCCGGTGCGTGACTGGTATCCCTGACACCCGGTACCACTAAGGTGCCGGTCATGGCGGATGACATACGGAACGGCGCAACCCTTCTCCAGGGTTCACCGGCGTGGGGGGTGCCCGCCGGGGGGCGGCAGCTGTCCGGGCGGGCGGGGGAGGTCGAGGCCCTGCTGAAGGTGCTGGGCGGCCTCAAGACGGCGGGCGGACGGGCGATCGCCCTGGTCGGGGAGCCGGGCATCGGCAAAAGCGCGCTGATGTTCACGGCCGTCGCGCACGCCAGGGCCGCCGGAGTGCGGGTGGAGGCGGCGCAGGGGCAGCACGCGATCGCACCCGCGCTCCCGGGCCTGCGGCCACTGCTGGGCGGGCACTGCGACGTGCGCGCGCAGGTGGCGCAGGGCGGCGCCGCGGTGGTGGCCGTGGACGACCTGCACCACCTCGCGGCCGATCAGATCCCGGGCCTGGAGCAGCTGCTCCGGGCGACCGCCACCGGTCCGCTGCTCTGCCTGCTGGCCTACCGGCAGCGCCAGCTCTCGCCCGCGCTCGCCGCCGTGCTGTCCCGCGCGATGTCCGCCGGCCTGCTGGAGGTGTGGGAGGTCGGGCCGCTCTCCCGGGCGGCGACCCGGGAGCTGCTCGGCGAGCGCCCCGACCTCGACGAGCTCCACCGCGAGGGCCAGGGCAATCCGCAGTACCTGAGGATCATGGCCGCCGACGACCGGGCGATCGCCGCGGCCGGCACGGCGATCCTCGGTGAGCTGGCCGGCCTCGACGACACCGCGCTCACGGTGCTCCAGGCCGCGGCGGTCTTCGATCACGCGTTCCACCCGGAGCTGCTCGCCGCGGCCCTGGAGCTGGAGCTGACCGAGACCATGCGGGCGCTGGACCTGCTCACCGGCCTCGACCTGGTGCGGCCCGCCGAGGTCGGGGCGAAGATGATCCTGCGCCACCCGGCGGTGGGTGCGGTCGTCTACCAGCAGCTCGGCCCCAGTCGGCGCCAGGACCTGCACCGCCGCTCGGCGGATGCGCTCGCCAAGCTGGCCGTGCCGATCGCCCGGCGGGCCCACCACGTGGCGCGGTCCCTCGACCCGAACGAGCCGGAGCACCTCACCACCCTGATCGCCGCCGCGCGGGACGCGCTGCACACCTCTCCGGCGGTGTCGGCCGGGTATCTGGAGGTCGCCCTGCCGCTGCTCCGGGAGGGCGGCGAGCACTGGCACGAAGCGCGGGTGCTGCTCGCCCAGACCCGGCTGCTGACCGGCGACGCCGCCGAGAGCCGGGCCCTGCTCGACGCGCTGCGCCGGCCCGTCGGCGGCCGGCCTCCGCACGAGGGTCACGACCTGACCGCGCTCGCCGATGCGAGCCGGGTCGAACGCCAGCTCGGCCGCTACACCGAGGCCGGTGCCGTCGCCCGCGCCGGGCTCGCGGCCCTGGCCGACCGCGACGGCGCCACCGCAGCCGCACTGCACGCCGAACTCGCCGACTGCGCCTACGACCTGCAGGACTACGAGAGCTGCCGGCAGCACGCCGAGACGGCCGCCGCGATCGCGCGCCGGAACCACGACCGGGTCAACGAGGCCAAGTCGCTGGCCCAGGTCTCGCTCGCCCACCTGTTCACCGGGGACCTGGCGGCGGCCGACCGCACGGCGGACAGCGCGGTCGAACTCGTCGACGCCACCTCCGACGCCACCCTGCTGACCAATCTGGAGGCCCTGTACCAGGTGGGCATGGCCGAAGGGATCCTCGGCCGCCTGGCCGCCTCCGAGCGCCACCTCACCCGGGGCGCGGCGCTGTCCCGGCGCACCGGCCAGACGTACATCCGACCCGCGCTCCTGATGGCGCTGGCCAACACCCAACTGCGCAGCGGGAACCTGCGCCACACGCTGGCCACGCTCGACGAGGCCGACCGGCACGCCGAGCTCGACGGCAACCCGGCGATCCAGGCGGTGCTGGCGATGGTCCGCGCCGAGGTCCTGCTGTGGAAGGGCGGTTCCACCGGGTGGCGCGAGGTGCTCGCGTCGGCCGATCGCGCCGCGGCGCTCGCCGACGGCCGGCCCACCGCCTGGGCCGTCAACGTCCGCTGCTTCTACGCCGAACTCCTGCTGCTCACCGGTGATCCGGCCCGGGCGGGCGGGCTGCTGCTGGAGGCCGCGGGCGGCGTCGAGCTGCCCCGGATCACCACCTGGCGCCAACCGCGCTGCTACGAGACCCTGGTGCGGGCCGCGGTCGCCGAGGGCGACCGGGCGGCGGCCGAGCAGTGGGCTCGGCTCGCCGAGGCCCGGGTCGACGAGCTGCCTTCCGCGAGTCGGCGCGGGTACGCCGCACGCGCCCGGATGTGGGCCCACAGCATGCTCGGGGACTTCGAGCGGGCCCGGCACAGTGGGCTGGCGGCGGTCGCGGACTTCACCGTCGGCGGTGAGCGCATCGAGGTGGGCCGCACGCTGGTCGCGGTGGCCGCGCTCGCGCTGGACGCCAGGCGGACCGAGCAGGTGGACGGGTGGCTGGACCGCGCCGCGGCGCTGGCCCAGCAGTGCGACTCGGCCCGGCTGGCCGACGAAGTCGCCCACCAGCGTGCCCGGTTGAGCTCCGTGCCGACCGCTCCCGCCGCAACCGCCGCTCCCGTCCCGCCCGTCGCCTCCGACGCCCGGGGCGGTGCGGACCCGGCTGTGCTGAGCCCGCTCACCGGACGGGAACGGGAGATCGCCCGCCTCGCCAGCACCGGCCTGACCAGCGCGGAGATCGCCGGCACGCTCTTCCTCAGCGTGCGCACGGTCGACAGCCACCTCGGCCGGATCTACCGCAAGCTCGGCGTCTCCAACCGGGCGAGCCTGACCCGCGCGCTGCTGGGGTCGGGGTGACCCCGGCCCGGTCGTCCGTCGCAGCCATCGCCGACCTCGCCGACCTCGCAGCCATTGCCGCCATTGCCGCCATCGCCTGGTCGTCGCCTCTCGGTCCGGGATCGGGTGCCCACGACGACTGTGGCCGATGCCGCGGCACCGACCATCCGTAGAACTACGCGTTCCGGCTACCCAACCCAACGCGCCCACCGGGCGCCGTGATTAGGTAATCGCCCGGTTCCGGCCATCCCGTCGGCCCTGCGCCACGCCGCGGACCGGACCCGGAGCACCGCCGCAGGCGGACGCCGGGGCGGCTCGGCGGCCCGGTCCGCGGATCGGCAGGCGCCGTCGGACAGGCCTCCGGTGCGGGGCCGTTCACCGATCCGGCGGCGGTGGGTGGCCGAAACTCGTGCTGGCCCGCCGCCGCCCGGGTCTGGCAGTGTTGCCGCCGCACCGCCCCCGACCAGCACGGCACCGCGTCCGACACGCTCGGGGTCCGGCCCGCACAGGGCCGGGCGCAGCACACGTGAACCACCCGTGAACCGCACCGCGGAGCCCACCGCGGCCCGCGCCACGGCTCGTACCGCAGCTCGTACCGCGGCTCGTCCCACGGATCCCAGCACGGATCGCAGCACGGATTCCAGCACGGACGATCCCCGCACTGAGCGCCCGCTTCCTGATCCCCGAGGAACCCACACCATGACCGCCGCAGTCCTGGCATTCGAAGAAGAAGGCAGCGGGGAACGACTGGTCTGCATGCCCGGCGGACCCGGCTTCCCTCCCGACTACCTGCGGAGCCTGCGCGAGCTCTCGGGCAGCCGCACCGTCACGCTGCTCCACCCCCGCGGCACCGGCCGCTCGCCGGCCCCCGCGGATCGCGCCGCCTATCGGATCGACGACTACGTCGCCGACCTCGAACTGACCCGCCGTCACCTCGGGCTCGAGCGGCTGGACCTGCTCGGGCACGCGCACGGCGGCATCGTCGCCGCACGGTACGCGGCTGCCCATCCCGAGCGGGTGAACGCGCTGGTCCTGCTGAACACCCCCGCCTACGGCGGCGGCCGGGCCGAGCAGCGGGCTGCCGAGTTCTTCGCCTCCCGCGAGGGCGAGCCGGGTGTCGCGGCAGCGCTGGCCGCACTCGACGAGCCGGACGGCGACGCGTACTCCTCACCCCGGGAACTGGGCCGGCGGATCGCCGAGATCCTGCCGCTCTGGCTGGCTCGCCCCGAGACCGCCGGAGCCGACTGGGCGGCCCTGAGCCGCACGCTGACCGTCAACCCGGACGCCGCGCTCTTCTTCAACCAGCAGGTCTTCCCGCGGCTCGACGTCACCTGGGCCGCCGCGGCGATCGCCTGCCCCACCCTCGTGCTCACCGGCGACCGCGACCCGTACGCCGGGCCCGAGCACGCGGACGAGCTCGCCGCGGTGATCCCGGGTGCGCGGGTGCGGGTGCTCCCCGGCGCGGGTCACATGTCGCAGGTGGACGCGCCCGGGCCGGTACGCCGCGCCGTACTGGACTTCCTTGAAAACCTTGATGGCACCGCCGAAAGGACGCAGCCGTGAGCACCGGGGCCGAGTGGCAGGAGCAGGACTCCGACGACTTCGTCGCGTACGGGGAGTACTCCGCCCCCGAGCGGCAGACCCGGACGGACGTGGTCGCCTCGGTCATCCGGGCGCCCGAGGGCCCCGCCGTGGTGCTCGATCTCTGCTGCGGGGAGGGGCGGTTGAGCGGCACCCTGCTCAAGGCCTTCCCCTCGGTCACGGTGACCGGCCTCGACCTCAGCCCCGCGATGCTCTCCACCGCGGCCAGCGAACTGGCCGAGTACGGCGGGCGCTTCCGCACCGAGCGGTTCGACCTGGGCGCGACCGACTGGCGGGAGCGGGACGAAGCCCCGTACGCGGTGGTGTCCTCGCTCGCCATCCACCACCTGGACGGGCCGGGGAAGCAAGCGCTCTTCCGCGACGTGTACGCGATGCTCCGTCCGGGCGGGGCCTTCGTGGTCGTCGACCTGGTCGAGCCCGCCGGCGACCTCGGTCTCGACCTGGCCCGGCGGATGTGGGACGAGGCCGTGGAGGCGCAGTCCCGCCAGGCCACCGGGGACACCGGGCTCCACCGCACGTTCCGTGAACTGGAGTGGAACGGCTGTCAGTTCCCCGACCCGCTGGACCAGCCGTCCACCCTGGTGGACCAGCTGGACTGGCTGCGGGCGGCCGGTTTCGCCCAGGTCGACGCGTACTGGCTGGAGGCCGGTCACGCGATCTTCGGCGGCGTCAAGCGTGGGACGTGAGGAGCGGATCCCCGCCGTCACGGCAGTCGAGCGATGATCCGGCCGCACCACGCACGACGTGCGGGTCCGCGCTTGCGGCCAGGTCCAGTTCCAGCAGCCGGGAGCGCCGCTCCGGCACCAGCCGCCGGCTCACCTCAGGCTCGGCCGACCTGGGCTCCGGGAGCCGGAACCCGCGCTGCTCGAACCAGCGGTCGCGCCGGTTCGTCGCCGTGTAGAGGACGGTGACACCGCGTTCGGCCAGCCGGTCGACCGCGTGCCCCAGGAGCCGGCTGCCGAGCCCCCGACCGTGCCACGATTCGTCCACGCACAGGTTGTACAGGAATGCGCAGCGCCGCTCGGATCCGTCGATCAGTTCCAAGGCGTAGCAACCGCGGACCGCGCCGTCGGCTTCGGCCACCTGGTAGTCGCCCAGCTGCCGGACGAAATCATCGGGCGAGCGCCGTCGCAGCGCACCGGTGCGTGCATGCGGTTCGGACAGCCGGATGACGGCCTCGATGTCGCCGACGCGCGCCCCGCGCACGGAGGTCCTGGCGGAGGCTGTCGGTTCCGGGTTCATCGGCATCGAATGGCAGGGGCGGCGGCCGGCATCAGCGCTCCGGACCCCGAGGCTCATTTCCGGACTTTCTCCGGGACGGCAGCACCACTGAAACCGAGACCGAACAGCTGCTGGGTCGGCATGAGTTCGATGAGGTTGACATTGACGTGAACAGGCTGGGCCAGACACCACACGACGGCGTTCGCGACATCCTCCGCACTCAGGGGCGTGAGGTTTTCGTAGAGCGCACGCGCGCGGTCCTGGTCACCGTCGTACCGCACCAGCGCGAACTCCGTCTCGGCCATGCCCGGCTCGACGCAGGTGACCCGCAGGCCCGTGCCGTCGAGGTCGGTACGCAGATTGAGACTGAGCTGCCGCACGAAGGCCTTGGTGGCCCCGTACACATTGCCGCCGAGGTAGGGATAACTCGCCGCGATCGAGCCCAGGTTCACGATGTGGCCGTATCCCGCCGCGAGCATGCGCGGCAGCACTGCCCTGGTGCAGTTGAGGACACCGTTGATGTTGGTCTCGACCATTTCCTGCCAGTCCGCGGAGGCCGCGTGCTGGACCGGGCCGAATCCCTTGGACAGACCGGCATTGTTGACGAGTATGCCGATGTCGGCGAATCGTTCCGGCAGGCCGTCGAGCGCCGCCGCCACCGCATCGGCGTCACGTACGTCGACCGCGACCGGGTGGAACAGGTCCGCGCCGATCTCCTCGCGCAGCTGTTCAAGCCGTGCGGAGCGCCGGGCCAGCCCGATGACCGGCCGGCCCTCTTTGGCGAGGGATCGGGCGATCGCTGCTCCGAATCCGGACGAGGCTCCGGTGACAAGAGCGGCAGACGCTTGCGGAATACTCTTCACCCACAGGCCTCCTGATCGGAATGAATGACGGATCCGGGCCCGCGAAAAGGGCGACCGAAGCACGGCCATTCCGCGCAGTTTGCCATCCTCGGGTACTGCAGAGCCTCAGGAGATGCACCGTATCCCCTGAAGAATGATCTGTCCAACCATCTGCGTAAGCGAGTTGATGCAGCGACAGCTACGGTCCGCGGAACTGACGCCCGCCGAAGGAGAAGCCGAAGACATTAAGGGAGGATTTCGTGCAGGGCGGCGCCATTCAGTGGATCTGCCCGGTTTGATCACGTGATGCCGAGGGCGGCCACGGCCAGGAGTGCGGCACCGGTGGGCAGGCGGGAGCCGAGCGCGGCGGGTTCGCCCTTGCAGCCCGGACAAGCCGCCTTGTAGCATCGCGAAGCTGATCATGAACACTGCCGAACGCGTGCAGAATTCCGGGACTCTCCGCACAGCACCCGGGAAGAACGTGCACGACGATGAATGGCCCGGTAGTGAATCAGGCGGCAACAGGGGCTGAACGAACCTTTGATTCGCACCGGTCGAGGAGAGTGGGCATGCGCAGTACCGAAAACGGTTCGGCCGATCGATGGTTTCGGACCGTGCAGCGCTGTCCCACTCCACGTGTCCGGATCATCTGCTTTCCCCACGCGGGAGGGGCGGCGAGCTTCTTCCGCTCGTGGGCCGAGTTCGTGCCGGACGACGTGGAGCTCATCGCTGTCCGCTATCCCGGACGCGAGGACCGGCTCCTCGACCCGCCGGCCGGGACCATGGCGGAGCTGGCCGACCCGATAGCCGACGGGTGCTCCCGATTCCTCGACGCCCCCTTGGCGTTGTTCGGTCACAGCATGGGCGCGTCGGTCGCCTACGAGGTGGCCCTGCGGCTCCGGGCGGCGCACGGTGCCGTCCTGGCCGGGCTCTTCGTCTCCAGCCGCCCGGCACCCGGACGGGAGAAGCACCGGAGCCTCTCCCTGGCCAGCGACGACGAACTGATCGAAGACATCGCCCTGCAGGGCGGCACCGATGCGCGGACCTTCGCGAACCCGGAGCTGCGAGGGCTGGTGCTCCCCGCCATCCGCGCCGACTACCGTCTGGTCGACGGCTACCGGGCGCTGACGAGCCACGCCCCCCTCGACACCCCGGTCGTCGCCTACTACGGCGACGACGAGGCGGACCTGGACCGCGATTCCGTTGCGGCGTGGTCGTCGGTGACCGCTGCCACCTTCACCGTGCGTTCGTTCGACGGCGGTCATTTCTACCTCGCAGACCACCGCCAGGAGCTGCTGGCGCACCTCTTCGCAAGCCTCGGCAGCGGACCGGCCACCGCGACGGGTCCTGCCCGACCACGGTAGGGGGCCAGCGCGAGCGCGACGTCCAGCGCTGCCTTGCTCGCGGGTCGCGAACCCGCGCACGTGCGCCCGCCGCTGCCGTCCGGCGGCCCGAGGCCCAGGGGAGTGCCCAGCCGTTCTCGCCGGGCACTCCCCTGGCCTGCCTCACCAGCAGTCCGTCCTCCGGGACTCCCCTCCCCCTTCGCTAGGCCTCCCGGGAACTCGCCCGGTCCAGCGCAGCCGTGAGGATCGGGGCGATGTGCGTCAGGGCATGCGGCTCCATCATCTCGGTGTGGCTGCAGGGAACATCGCTGCTGACGACCTTTCCGCGGACATGGGCGTGCCAGCTGTCGGCCGTGGGTGCCTGCGGCGGCCGGCCCTCGGTGGCGACGAAGAACAGGGCATCGCCGTCGAAGGCTCCGGGCCGGTGACCGCGCACGAGCTTCATGTTGTGGACCCGCGAGGAGGCGGCGGCCGCCGCCATGACATCGGTGGTGCTCAACTCCGCCGGTCCGTCGCCGCGCTCCCGCAGGACGCGGGTGATCTCAGCGGCCGTCCACGGCTGCCCGGATCCGGGGTCCGCATCGAGATCCAGCGCCCGGGCGATGCCCGCGAGTGCGGCTGACTCGTCGAAGTCCGGCGCATCGCCCTGCGACTCCTCCACCCGCGGATAGCTGTCGAGGATGGCCAGCAGGCTCACCTGCTCACCCTGCTGTCGCAGCTGAACGGCCATCTCGTGGGCGACGAGCCCACCGAAGGACCATCCGAGGAGCTGGTAAGGGCCGTTGGGCTGCACGGCGCGGATGTGCTCCAGATAGCCCGCGGCCATCGCTGCGACACTGTCCGGCAGGCCGTCGGCTTCGCGCAGGCTGCGCGCCTGGAGAGCGTAGAGCGGCTGGTCGGCCGGCAGGTGCGGCAGCAGTTCCCGGTAGTTCCAACCGAACCCGAACCCGTGGTGGACGCAGAACAGCGGCGGCCGGCTGCCGGTCGTGCGGAACGGCAGCAGCACCTCCAGGTCGTCCCGCCTGGTCCCCTGCTGCACCTGCTGTGCGAGCCCGGCCACCGTCGGCGCCGAGAACAGCGCCCGGATGTCGACCGACACGCCACGCGCACGCAACCGCTCGACCAGCGACACCGCCAGCAGCGAATGCCCGCCCAGGTCGAAGAAGTTGTCGTCCACGCCGACCTCGGGAACACCGAGCACCTCGGCGAACACCTGACACAGAACCTCTTCACGCGCATTCGCCGGACCACGCCCACCACCGGAGCCCGCCGCATACTCGGGCGCGGGCAGCGCACGCCGGTCCAGCTTCCCGTTCACCGTCACCGGCAACGCATCCAGCACCACCACCGCCGCCGGAACCATGTAATCCGGCAGCACACCCGCCATATGACCGCGCAACCGGCCGGCCAGATCCTCCGACACCCCAGCATCAGCGCCCGGGACCACATAGCCGACCAGCCGCTTGTCCCCCGGCCGGTCCTCCCGCACCACCACGACACCGTGAGCGACCTGCGGGTGCGAGGCCAGCACCGACTCGACCTCGCCCAACTCGATCCGGTACCCACGGATCTTCACCTGGTCGTCCGCACGCCCCAGGAACTCCAGCGCCCCCTCACCGTTCCACCGCGCCAGGTCACCCGTGCGATACATCCGTTCACCCGGCCCACCGAACGGACACGCCACAAAGCGCTCCGACGTCAGACCCGCACGCCCCAGATACCCCCGCGCCAACTGAACACCGGCGATGTACAACTCACCCACCACACCCACCGGCACCGGACCCAACGCATCATCCAGCACATACACCCGCGTATTGGCCATCGGCCGACCGATCGGCACAACACCCTCAGGAATCCGATCACCCACCCCCATCGCAAAGTCGATACACCCCACCGTCGCCTCGGTCGGCCCATAGTGATTGACCAACCCCACCGACGGATGATCACGCCGCCACTCCCGCAACTGCGCACCACTGACCGCCTCACCACCCACCATCATCAGACCACTGGGCACACACCCCTCCCCCAACGCCCCCAGCAACGCCAACCCACTCGGCGTCGCCTTCAAAAACGTGAACCCGCCCACCCCAGCAGCCGCCCGCGGCAACCCCTCGTCCAGCCCGGCCAGCAACACCCGCCCACCACACGTCAACGCACCATAGAGCCCCGTCACACCCGCATCGAACGACGCCGACGCATGCAACAACGTGCTACCCGACAACTCCGGATACGCCCCCCAACACCACACCACATAATTGACCACCCCCCGATGCGCAACCACCACACCCTTCGGACGCCCCGTCGAACCCGACGTATAGATCACATACGCCGGATGCGTCGGCAGAAGCGACACAGTCCGCTCGGCATCGGACACATCCACCGAACCAAAACCGGCCAGCACCCCCGACACCGCCGGATCATCCACCACCACCACCGGCAACGCCCCGACCAGACCAGCCACCACCCGCCCAGCAGCGGCATCACACAACGCCAGTACCGGAGCAGCGTCCTGGAGCATGTAGCCGATCCGGTCCACCGGATACGCCGGATCGATCGGCACATACGCACCACCGGCCTTCACCACCGCCAGCAACGCCACCACCAACTCGACCGACCGCTCCATCACCACCGCAACCAGCGACTCCGGCCCCACACCCCGACCAACCAACAACCGCGCAAGCCGATTCGCCCGCGCATTCAACTCCCCGTACGACACCTCCCGCCCCTCGAACACCACCGCAACCGCACCCGGAGACCTCACCACCTGCGCCTCGAACAGACCCGGCAACGTCCCGGCCAACGCCGGCACCTCGACAGCCGTGTCGTTCCACGCCACCAACACCCGCTCACGCTGCGCCTGGTCCAGCATCGCCACCTGTGCCAGGGGCAGGCCGGGATCACGCTCCAGCGCGGTGAGCAGGCCGTCCAGAGCAGTGCAGGCAAGATCCGCGACCGCCTGCACATCGATGGACACGACCGCCCGCACGCTCAACTCGAACCCGCTGCCGGTGTCGTCCACCGCAGCTGTCAGCGGGTAGTTGTTGCTCTCCTGCCCGTGCAGACGCTCGACGCCCTCCAGACCCTCGCTGGCGGCATCCGTGTCGGGGCTGTGCCGGTAGTTGAACAGGGAGGTGAACAGCGGCAGTTGACCGCTGACACCACTGGCCTTCTGCGCCAGCGCCAACGGTGCGTGCTCGTGCTCCAGCAGGTCGGCAAGACGCCCACGCATCGTCTGCACGGCCTCACCGACACCGAGCCCGGCCGACAACCGCACCGGCAGCGTGTTGATGAACAGACCGGGCACCCGGTCGGCGCCGGCACCCGAGCCCATCCGGCCGAACAGCACCGTGCCGAACACCACGTCCTCACGACCCGAGGTCGCCGCCACCACCCGCGCCCACACCACATGGAACAAGGTGGCCGCACTCACCCCGAGCCCACGTGCACACTCCCGCACCCGCACGGCCAGTTCGGGCGCGAGCATCCGCCGGACCTCGCCGACCTCGAACCCGCCCCCACGCACGTCCAGCACACCGAACGGAGCGGTCGGTTCCTCCACATCCGCCAGCAGACCCGCGAAGAACTCCTCGTGCTCCTGCCGCGAGATCCGCAACCGGGACTGCGCCACATGCTCACGGAACGGCAGCGGCTCGGGCAGACGTTCCGCCTCCCCCTGCACGAACGCCCGCAACTCACCGAACAGCACGTACAAGGCGGTGTGGTCCATGACCAGATGGTGGTGCTGCAGCAACAGCAGCCAGCGCTCGCTGCCCGGCTCCTGGGCGACCCACGCCCGCAGCAACGGCGCCCGACGGATGTCCATCACCGTCCCGCCCAGAGCCATCAGCTGCTCCACCGCGTCCCCGGCCGCCAGCTCGACCTCGACGACCGGCACCTCGGCACGACGCAGCACCACCTGGACCGGCTCCGGCAGCCCCTCCCACGCCACCGCGGTACGCAGAATGTCGTGCCGGTCCACCACCTTCTGCAAGGCGGCCAGGAAACCCTCCAGCCGCCCACGCGAGTCGAAGCCCAGCACCACCGGCGCCACGTAGACATCGGCGCCGTGCCCGGCCTGCATCAGGTGATGGAAGAAGATGCCCTCCTGCAGCGGCGCCAACGGGTACACGTCCGCGATGTTCGCCGCCGCACCGCCGACCGCGGCCACCATCCGGTCGATCTCCTCACCGGTCAGCTCCACCAGTGGCAGCATCTCGGGAGTGATCACCTGGGCATCGGCCGGAATCAGGTTCGCCGGCACCACCACCTCCCGCCGATCCGCAACCGCGGCCGCAAGGCCGGCCACCGTCGGCGCCGAGAACAGGGCCCGGATGTCGACCGACACACCACGGGCACGCAGCCGCTCGACCAGCGACACCGCCAGCAGCGAATGCCCGCCCAGATCAAAGAAGTTGTCGTCCACGCCGACCTCGGGAACACCGAGCACCTCGGCGAACACCTGACACAGAACCTCTTCACGCGCGTCGACCGGACCACGGCCACGGCCACCGCCACCTGAGCCGACCGAATAGTCCGGTGCGGGCAGCGCACGCCGATCCAGCTTGCCGTTCGCCGTCACCGGCAACGCATCGAGCGTCACCACCGCCGCCGGAACCATGTACTCCGGCAACGCCTCGGCCATGTGACCCCGCAGCCCCGCCGGATCGACCGAAGCGCCGACACCGGGGACCACGTAACCGACCAGGCGCTTGTCCCCCGGCTGGTCCTCACGGACCACCACCACGCCCTGCGCCACCGACGGGTGCGAGGCGAGCGCCGTCTGAACCTCGCCCAGCTCGATCCGGAACCCCCGGATCTTCACCTGCTCATCCGCCCGGCCCAGGAACTCCAGCGCGCCCTCGCGGTTCCACCGCACCACATCACCGGTGCGGTACATCCGCTCCCCCGGCCCGCCGAACGGACACGCCACAAAGCGCTCCGACGTCAGGCCCGCACGCCCGAGATAGCCCCGCGCCAACTGGACACCGGCCAGATACAGCTCACCCGCGACACCGATCGGCACCGGGTTCAGCGCATCATCCAGCACGTACAGAAGGGTGTTGGCCAGAGGACGACCGATCGGCACACCCGACAGGTCCTGCCCGGGCCGGCACTCCCACTCCGTGACCTCGATCGACACCTCGGTGGGGCCGTACTGGTTGTACAGCTTCGTGCCACCGAAGAGCTCGAAGAACTTGTGCACCGCGTCCACGGCAAGTTCCTCACCGCCGGCGTTCACGCGTCGCAGCGTCGTCGCGGCGGATCCGGCGGTCGTCGACTCCTGGAGGAACGCCCGCAGCATCGACGGAACGAAGTCGACAAAGGTCACGCCCTCACTGCGGATCAGGGCAGCGAGGTACGCCGGATCCCGATGGCCTTCCGGCCGCGCGACGACGAGCGTCGCACCCCGGGTCAGCGGCCAGAAGAACTCCCGGACCGAGACATCGAAGCCCGACGGCGTCTTCTGCAGCACCCGGTCATCGACCGCCAGCTCGTACTGGACCTGCATCCCGTACAACCGGGTGACGAGACCGGCGTGCGGGATCATGACGCCCTTGGGACGACCGGTGGAACCCGACGTGTAGATCACATACGCCGGATGCGCCGGCGAGAGCGCCGCGGTCCGCTCACCGTCCACCAGGTCGTTGTCCGGCAGCCCGTCACAGCCGGCCGCGAAATCGTCGGCCGACACGATCGGCAGCGTGTCGACGAGGGCCGCCACCGTCTCCCCCGCGCCCCGGTCGCACAGGGCGATGACCGGTTGGCAGTCCTGGAGCATGTAGGCGATCCGGTCGGTCGGGTAGGTCGGGTCGATCGAGACGTACGCGCCGCCGGTCTTCACCACCGCCAGCAACGCCACCACCAGCTCGACCGACCGCTCCATCACCACCGCGACCAGCGCCTCCGGCCCCACACCCCGACCGACCAGCAGGCGGGCGAGCCGGTTCGCCCGCGCATTCAACTCGCGGTACGGCACCTGCTGGCCCTCGAACACCACCGCGGTCGCATCCGGGGACTTCACCACCTGCGCCTCGAACAGCTCCGGCAGCGTCGCAGCCGGCACCTCGACGGTGAGGTCGTTCAACCCCACCAGAACCCGGTCACGCTCGACCCGGTCCAGCACCGCCACCTGCGCCAGAGGCAGACCGGGATCACGCTCCAGCGCGGTCAACAGGCTGTCCAGAGCGGTGTGCGCAAGATCCGCGACCGCCCGGGCATCGATGGACTCGACCGCCTGGACGGTCAGCGCGAACCCGCTGCCGGTGTCGTCCACCGCAGCGATGAGCGGGAAGTTGGTGCTCTCGTGCCCGTGCAGGAACTCGACGCCCGCCAAGCCTTCGCCGGCAGCATCCGTGGCAGGGCTGTGCCGGTAGTTCAACAGGGAGGTGAACAGGGGTAGTTGACCGCTGACGCCACTGGCCTTCTGCGCCAGCGCCAACGGTGCGTGCTCGTGCTCCAGCAGGTCGGCAAGACGCCCACGCATCGTCCGCACCGCCTCACCGACACCGAGCCCGGCCGACAACCGCACCGGCAACGTGTTGATAAACAGGCCAGGGACGCGGTCCGCGCCCACGCCCGCGCTCATCCGGCCGAACAGCACCGTGCCGAACACCACGTCCTCACGACCCGAGGTCGCCGCCACCACCCGCGCCCACACCACATGGAACAAGGTGGCCGCACTCACCCCGAGCCGCCGTGCGCCCTCCCGCACCCGCTTGGCCAACTCAGGGGCGAGCACGCGTCGAACCTCGCCCAGCCCGGAGCCGTCCCCACGCACGTCCAGCACACCGAACGGAGCGGTGGGCTCCTCCACATCCGCCAGCAGACCCGCGAAGAACTCCTCGTGCTCCTGCCGCGAGATCCGCAGCCGCGACTGCGCCACGTACTCACGGAACGGCAACGGCTCGGGCAGACGCTCCACCTCCCCTTGCACGAACGCCCGCAGCTCTCCGAACAGCACCTCCAACGTGGTGTGGTCCATGACCAGATGGTGGTGCCGCAGCAACAGCAACCAGCGCTCGTTGCCCGGCTCCTGGGCGACCCATGCCCGCAGCATCGGCGCCCGACGGATGTCCATCACCGCCTCGCCGAGAGCCACCAACTGCTCCACCGCCTCATGACCCGCCAGTCCGGCCGCCAGCTCGACTTCGACGACCGGCACCTCGGCACGACGCAGCACCACCTGGACCGGCTCCGGCAGCCCCTCCCACACCACCGCCGTACGCAGAATGTCGTGACGATCCACCACCTTCTGCAACGCAGCCAGGAAACCCTCCAACCGCCCACGCGAATCGAAACCCAGCACCGCCGGCGACACATACACATCCGCGCCGTGCTCGGCCTGCATCAGGTGATGGAAGAAGATCCCCTCCTGCAGCGGCGCCAACGGATACACGTCCGCGACCTCCGCCGCCACACCACCGACCGCAGCCACCACCCGGTCGATCTCCGCACCGGTCAACTCCACCAGCGGCAGCATCTCCGGAGTGATCACCCGCGCACCGACCGGAATCAGATTCGCCGGCACCACCACCTCCCGCCGATCCGCCAGCGCCCCGGCAAGGCCGGCCACCGTCGGCGACGAGAACAGCGCCCGGATCTCCACCGACACACCACGCGCACGCAACCGCTCGACCAACGACACCGCCAACAGCGAATGCCCGCCCAGATCAAAGAAGTTGTCATCCACGCCCACCGCAGGCACACCGAGCACCTCGGCGAACACCTGACACAGGATCTCCTCGCGCGCATTCGCCGGACCACGCCCACCACCGGAGCCCGCCGCATACTCGGGCGCGGGCAACGCACGCCGGTCCAGCTTCCCGTTCACCGTCACCGGCAACGCATCCAGCACCACCACCGCCGCCGGAACCATGTAATCCGGCAACCCAGCGGCTACATGAGCACGCAGCCCCGCCACATCAACCGAAGCACCGACACTGGGGACCACATAGCCGACCAGCCGCTTGTCCCCCGGCCGGTCCTCACGCACGACCACCACGGCCTGCCCGACCAGCGGATGGGCCAGCAGTGCGTTCTCGATCTCGCCGAGCTCGATCCGGAACCCCCGGATCTTCACCTGGTCGTCCGCCCGGCCCAGGAACTCCAGTTGGCCGTCGCGGTTCCACCGCGCCAGGTCACCGGTGCGATACATCCGCTCACCCGGCCCACCGAACGGACACGCCACAAAGCGCTCCGACGTCAGACCCGCACGCCCCAGATACCCCCGCGCCAACTGAACACCGGCGATGTACAACTCACCCACCACACCCACCGGCACCGGACCCAACGCATCATCCAGCACATACACCCGCGTATTGGTCAGCGGGCGACCGATCGGCACACCCGACAGAACCTCCCCCGGTCGGCACTCATAAGCCGTGACCTCGATCGAGGCCTCGGTGGGGCCGTACAGGTTGTGCAGCTCCGTGCCGGCACCGACCTGCTTGAAGAACGAGTGCACCGCGGCCACGGGGAGTTCCTCACCACCGCAGGTCACGCATCGCAACGTCGTCGCAGCAGATCCGGCGGTCATCGACTCCTGGAGGAACGCCCGCAGCATCGAGGGGACGAAGTCGGCGACGGTCACGCGCTCACTGCGGATCAGGGCAGCGAGGTAGGCCGGATCCCGGTGGCCTTCCGGCCGTGCGACGACGAGCGTCGCGCCCCGGGTCAGCGGCCAGAAGAGCTCCCGGACCGAAACATCGAAGCCCGACGGCGTCTTCTGCAGCACCCGGTCATCGGCCGCCAGCTCGTACTCGGCCTGCATCCAGTGCAGCCGGTTGGCGATACCGGCGTGCGGGATCACGGCGCCCTTGGGGCGGCCGGTGGAACCCGACGTGTAGATCACATACGCCGGATGCGCCGGCGAAAGCGGCACGGTCCGCTCGGGGTCGGACACATCCGCCGAACCGAACCCGGCGAGCAGCTCGGACACGGCCGGATCATCCACCACCACGATCGGCAGCGCCTCGACCAGAGCAGCGACCACCTGCCCAGCGGCCTGGTCGCACAGGGCCAGCGCCGGAGCGGCGTCCTGGAGCATGTAGCCGATCCGGTCGGTCGGGTAGGCCGGGTCGATCGGCACATACGCACCACCGGCCTTCACCACTGCCAGCAACGCCACCACCAGCTCGACCGACCGCTCCATCACCACCGCGACCAGCGACTCCGGCCCCACACCCCGACCGACCAACAACCGCGCGAGCCGGTTCGCCCGCGCATTCAACTCCCCGTACGACACCTGCTGGCCCGCGAACACCACCGCGGTCGCATCCGGGGACTTCGCCACCTGCGCCTCGAACAGGCCCGGCAACGTCGCAGCCGGCACCGGCACCTCGGTGCCGTTCAACCCCACCAGTACCCGCTCACGCCGCGTCCGGTCCAGGACCGCCACCTGTGCCAGAGGCAGGCCCGGGTCACGCTCCAGCGCGGTCAACAGGCTGTCCAGAGCGGTGTACGCGAGGTCGACAACGGCCTGCGCATCGACTGGCTCCACCGCCTGCACGGTCAGCGCGAACCCACTGCCGGTGTCGTCCACCGAGAGAGACAGCGGGAAGTTGGTGCCGTCGTGCGATCGGAGGAACTCGACGCCCTCCAGGCCTTCGCCGGCAGCATCCGCATCGGGGCCGTGCCGGTAGTTCAACAGCGAGGTGAACAGCGGCAGTTGGCCGCTGACACCACTGGCCTTCTGCGCCAGCGCCAACGGTGCGTGCTCGTGCTCCAGCAGGTCGGCAAGACGCCCACGCATCGTCCGCACCGCCTCACCGACACCGAGCCCGGCCGACAACCGCACCGGCAGCGTGTTGATGAACAGACCGGGCACCCGGTCGGCGCCCACGCCCGCACTCATCCGGCCGAACAGCACCGTGCCGAACACCACGTCCTCACGACCCGAAGTCGCCGCCACCACCCGCGCCCACACCACATGGAACAAGGTCGCCGCACTCACCCCGAGCCCACGCGCACCCTCCCGCACCCGCTTCGCCAACTCAGGGGCGAGCACGCGTCGAACCTCGCCCAGCCCGGAGCCGTCCCCCCGCACATCCAGCACACCGAACGGAGCGGTCGGCTCCTCCACATCCGCCAGCAGACCCGCGAAGAACTCCTCGTGCTCCTGCCGCGAAATCCGCAGCCGCGACTGCGCCACATGCTCACGGAACGGCAACGGCTCGGGCAGACGGGCTTCGGTGCCTTCCACGAATGCCCGCAGCTCGCCGAGCAACACCTCCAAGGCGGTGTGGTCCGTGACCAGGTGGTGTCGCTGCAGCAGCAGCAACCAGCGCTCGCTGCCCGGCTCCTGGGCGACCCATGCCCGCAGCAACGGCGCCCGACGGATGTCCATCGCCGCCTCGCCGAGAACCAAGAGCTGCTCCACCGCGTCCCCGGCCGCAAGCTCGACTTCGACGACCGGCACCTCGGCACGACGCAGCACCACCTGGACCGGCTCCGGCAGCCCCTCCCACACCACCGCCGTACGCAGAATGTCGTGACGATCCACCACCTTCTGCAACGCGGCCAGGAAACCCTCCAACCGCCCACGCGAATCGAAACCCAGCACCGCCGGAGACACATACACATCCGCGCCGTGCTCGGCCTGCATTAGGTGATGGAAGAAGATCCCCTCCTGCAGCGGCGCCAACGGATACACGTCCGCGACCTCCGCCGCCACACCACCGACCGCAGCCACCACACGGTCGATCTCCTCGGCAGTCAGCTCCACCAGCGGCAGCATCTCCGGAGTGATCACCCGCGCACCGACCGGAATCAGATTCGCCGGCACCACCACCTCGGCCCGGCCCGCCACCGACCCGGCAAGCCCGGCCACCGTCGGCGACGAGAACAGCGCCCGGATCTCCACCGACACACCACGCGCACGCAACCGCTCGACCAACGACACCGCCAACAGCGAATGCCCGCCCAGATCGAAGAAGTTGTCGTCCACGCCGACCTCGGGAACACCGAGCACCTCGGCGAACACCTGACACAGAACCTCTTCACGCGCATTCGCCGGACCACGCCCACCACCGGAGCCCGCCGCATACTCGGGCGCGGGCAGCGCACGCCGGTCCAGCTTCCCGTTCACCGTCACCGGCAACGCATCCAGCACCACCACCACCGCCGGAACCATGTAATCCGGCAGCACACCCGCCATATGACCGCGCAACCGGCCGGCCAGATCCTCCGACACCCCAGCATCAGCGCCCGGGACCACATAGCCGACCAGCCGCTTGTCCCCCGGCCGGTCCTCCCGCACCACCACGACACCGTGAGCGACCTGCGGGTGCGAGGCCAGCACCGACTCGACCTCGCCCAACTCGATCCGGTACCCACGGATCTTCACCTGGTCGTCCGCACGCCCCAGGAACTCCAGCGCCCCCTCACCGTTCCACCGCGCCAGGTCACCCGTGCGATACATCCGTTCACCCGGCCCACCGAACGGACACGCCACAAAACGCTCCGCCGTCAGACCCGCACGCCCCAGATACCCCCGCGCCAACTGAACACCGGCGATGTACAACTCACCCACCACACCCACCGGCACCGGACCCAACGCATCATCCAGCACATACACCCGCGTATTGGCCATCGGCCGACCGATCGGCACAACACCCTCAGGAATCCGATCACCCACCCCCATCGCAAAGTCGATACACCCCACCGTCGCCTCGGTCGGCCCATAGTGATTGACCAACCCCACCGACGGATGATCACGCCGCCACTCCCGCAACTGCGCACCACTGACGGCCTCACCACCCACCATCATCAGACCGCTGGGCACACACTCATCGCCCAACGCCCCCAGCAACGCCAACCCACTCGGCGTCGCCTTCAAGAACGTGAACCCGCCCACCCCAGCAGCCGCCCGCGGCAACCCCTCGTCCAGCCCGGCCAGCAACACCCGCCCACCACACGTCAGCGCACCATAGAGCCCCGTCACACCCGCATCGAACGACGCCGACGCATGCAACAACGTGCTACCCGACAACTCCGGATACGCCCCCCAACACCACACCACATAATTGACCACCCCCCGATGCGCAACCACCACACCCTTCGGACGCCCCGTCGAACCCGACGTATAGATCACATACGCCGGATGCGTCGGCAGAAGCGGCACAGTCCGCTCGGCATCGGACAAGTCGCTGTCCGGCAGCCCGTTGCAGCCGGCCGCGAACTCATCAACCGACACGACAGGCAGCGTGCTGACGACGGCAGCCACGACCTCGGCGCTTGCGACATCACACACGGCCAGCGTCGGCTGGGCGTCCTGGAGCATGTAGCCGATCCGGTCCACCGGATACGCCGGATCGATCGGCACATACGCACCACCGGCCTTCACCACCGCCAGCAACGCCACCACCAACTCGACCGACCGCTCCATCACCACCGCAACCAGCGACTCCGGCCCCACCCCCGACCAACCAACAACCGCGCAAGCCGATTCGCCCGCGCATTCAACTCCCCGTACGACACCTCCCGCCCCTCGAACACCACCGCAACCGCACCCGGAGACCTCACCACCTGCGCCTCGAACAGACCCGGCAACGTCCCGGCCAACGCCGGCACCTCGACAGCCGTGTCGTTCCACGCCACCAACACCCGCTCACGCTCGACCGCGTCCAACACCTCAACGCCCGAGACCCGCACGCCCGGATCCGCCGCCACCGCCTCGAGCACCCGCACGAACCGCGCCACGATCTGCTCGGCAGTGACCTGGTCGAACAGATCCCGCGCAAAGGTCAACGACCCGTCCAACCCCCCAACACCAGCCCGCTCACTCACATGGAACGACAGGTCGAACTTCGCGGCAGGCTCACCCGAAGAAAACGGCACCGAAACGACCCCGGGCAGATCCAACACCGTCTCCGCATTGTTCTGCACCACCAACATCACCTGGAACAACGGATGCCGCGCCATCGACCGAACCGGAGCAAGCTCCTCCACCAACCGCTCGAACGGCACATCCTGAAACCCGTGCGCCGCCAACGCAGCAGCCCGCACCCGCCCGAGCAACTCGGTGAACACCGGATCACCCGACACATCAGTCCGCAACACCAACGTATTGACGAAAACCCCGACCAGATCATCCAACGCCTGATCAGTACGCCCCGCAATCGCCGTACCCACCGGAATATCGGCCCCCGCACCAAGCCGCGACAACAACACCCCCAACGCCGCCTGCAACACCATGTGCAACGTCACACCCTCAGCCCGCGCCAACCGCACCAAACCCCCGTGCACACCAGCCGGAACCACCAACCGA
The DNA here is from genome assembly GCF_036226465.1 of Kitasatospora sp. NBC_01250. Classification (NCBI taxonomy): domain Bacteria; kingdom Bacillati; phylum Actinomycetota; class Actinomycetes; order Kitasatosporales; family Streptomycetaceae; genus Kitasatospora; species Kitasatospora sp. NBC_01250. Next base: position 2,726,723 of record NZ_CP108476.1, read on the forward strand.
ACCGAACCACCACGATGAGAAGCCACCGCCGGACGCACCCGATCAACCGGCAGCACCAACTCCTCCGGCACACCCGCCAAAACCCCACGCCAATACGCCAACTGCTCCGACACCACACTGCCCGGATCGTCGACGTCCCCCAACAACTCCCGCTGCCACAACGCATAATCCGCATACTGCACCGGCAACACCCCCCACCGCGGCACACCTCCCCCGACCCGCGCCGCATACGCCGCCGAAACATCCCGCCCCAAAATCGCCGACGACCAGCCGTCACCCGCAATATGGTGCATCACCACCACCAGCACACACTCCCCCGGAGAAAGAGTGAACACACTGGCACGCAACGGAACCTCGACCGACAAATCAAACGGACACCGCGCAACCCCCGCCACCGCCTCCGCCAAACCCGCCTCACCCAACCCCGAACCATCAACAACCGTGACCAGCGCACCAACCTCCTCAACCCCCACCACCCGCTGACACGGCCGCCCATCCACCACCGAGAACACCGTCCGCAACGCCTCATGACGACCCACCACATCACGCAACGCCGCATCCAACGCCACAACATCCAACCCACCACTCAACCGCAAAGCCACCGGCATGTTGTACGTCGCACTCGGCCCCTCCAACTGCCCCAAAAACCACAACCGCTGCTGCGCAAACGACAACGGCACCACCTCAGGCCGCACCACAGCAACCACCGCCGGACGCGCCACCCCAGCCCCCACCACCTGCCGCGCAAACCCAGCCACCGTCGGAAACTCGAACAACGCCCGAATCCCCACCTCCACACCCAACACCACACGAACACGACTCACCAACCGCGTCGCCAACAGCGAATGCCCACCCAGATCAAAGAAGTTGTCATCCACACCCACCGCAGGCACACCCAGCACCTCGGCAAACACCTGACACAGAACCTCCTCACGCGCATCCACCGGACCACGCCCACCACCCGAACCCACCCCGTACTCCGGCACCGGCAGCGCACGACGGTCCAACTTCCCGTTCACCGTCACCGGCAACGCATCCAGCACCACCACCGCCGCCGGAACCATGTAATCCGGCAGCAGATCCGCCAGGTGATCCCGCACCCGACCGGCCAGACCCTCCAACACCCCAGCGGCGGGGACTACATAACCGATCAGCCGCTTGTCCCCCGGCTGGTCCTCACGGACCACCACCACCGCTTGCGCCACCGAGGGGTGCGAGGCGAGCGCCGTCTGAACCTCGCCCAGCTCGATCCGGAACCCCCGGATCTTCACCTGCTCATCCGCCCGGCTCACGAACTCCAGCGCGCCCTCGCGGTTCCACCGCACCACATCACCGGTGCGATACATCCGCTCGCCGGCCACGCCGAACGGACACGCCACAAAGCGCTCCGACGTCAGACCCGCACGCCCCAGATACCCCCGCGCCAACTGGACGCCCGCCAGATACAACTCACCTGCGACACCCACCGGGACAGGCTGCAGCTGCGCATCAAGCACATACACCCGCGTGTTGGCCAGAGGGTGACCGATCGGCACACCTGACAGAACCTGCCCGGGCCGGCACTCCCATTCCGTGACCTCGATCGAGGCCTCGGTGGGGCCGTACTGGTTGTACAGCTTCGTCCCAGCACCGAAGATCTCGAAGAACGTGTGCACCGTATCCACGGCGAGTTCTTCACCGCCGGCGTTCACGCGTCGCAGCGTCGTCGCGGCGGATCCGGCGGTCGTCGACTCCTGGAGGAACGCCCGCAGCATCGACGGAACGAAGTCGGCAAGGGTCACGCGCTCACTGCGGATCAGGGCAGCGAGGTAGGCCGGATCCCGGTGGCCTTCCGGCCGTGCGACGATGAGCGTCGCGCCCTTGGTCAGCGGCCAGAAGAACTCGCGGACCGAGACATCGAAGCCCGACGGCGTCTTCTGCAGCACCCGGTCATCGACCGCCAGCCCGTACTGGATCTGCATCCCGTGCAGCTGGTTGACGATACCGGCGTGCGGGATCATGACACCCTTGGGGCGGCCGGTGGAACCCGACGTGTAGATCACATACGCCGGATGCGCCGGCGAGAGCGCCGCGGTCCGCTCAGCGTCGACCAGGTCGTTGTCCGGCAGCCCGTCACAGCCGGCCGCGAACTCATCAACCGACACGACAGGCAGCGTGCTGACGACGGCAGCCACGACCTCGGCGCTTGCGACATCACACACGGCCAGCGTCGGCTGGGCGTCCTGGAGCATGTAGCCGATCCGGTCCACCGGATACGCCGGATCGATCGGCACATACGCACCACCGGCCTTCACCACCGCCAGCAACGCCACCACCAACTCGACCGACCGCTCCATCACCACCGCAACCAGCGACTCCGGCCCCACACCCCGACCAACCAACAACCGCGCAAGCCGATTCGCCCGCGCATTCAACTCCCCGTACGACACCTCCCGCCCCTCGAACACCACCGCAACCGCACCCGGAGACCTCACCACCTGCGCCTCGAACAGACCCGGCAACGTCCCGGCCAACGCCGGCACCTCGACAGTGAGGTCGTTCAACCCCACCAGCACCCGCTCACGCTCGACCCGGTCCAGGACCGCCACCTGCGCCAGAGGCAGGCCCGGATCACGCTCCAGAGCGGCAAGCAGGCTGTCCAGAGCGGTGTCCGTCAGGTCAGCGACCGCCTGGGCATCGATGCGCTCCACCGCCTGCACGGTCAGCAGGAACCCGTCGCCGGTGTCATCCACCGAAACGGTGAGCGCGTAGTTGGTGGCCTCGTGCGAATGGAGGAGTTCGACGCCCTCCAGGCTGTCATGGACAGCGTCCATGTCGGGGCTGTGCCGATAGTTCAACAGGGAGGTGAACAGCGGTAGTTGACCGCTGACGCCACTGGCCTTCTGCGCCAGCGCCAACGGTGCGTGCTCATGCTCCAGCAGGTCGGCAAGACGCCCACGCATCGTCTGCACGGCCTCACCGACACCGAGCCCGGCCGACAACCGCACCGGCAGCGTGTTGATGAACAGGCCAGGGACGCGGTCGGCACCCACACCCGCACTCATCCGGCCGAACAGCACCGTGCCGAACACCACGTCCTCACGACCCGAGGTCGCCGCCACCACCCGCGCCCACACCACATGGAACAACGTCGCCGCACTCACCCCGAGCCCACGCGCACCCTCCCGCACCCGCTTGGCCAGCTCAGGCGACAGGGCACGACGAACCTCACGCAGCCCAGAGCCGTCACCCCGCACATCCAGCACACCGAACGGGGCGGTCGGCTCCTCCACATCCGCCAGCAGACCCGCGAAGAACTCCTCATGCTCCTGCCGGGTGATCCGCAGCCGCGACTGCGCCACGTACTCACGGAACGGCAACGGCACCGGCAGACGCTCGACATCCCCCTCCACGAACGCCCGCAACTCGCCGAACAGCACCTCCAACGTGGTGTGGTCCGTGACCAGGTGGTGCTGCCGCAGCAGCAGCAACCAGCGCTCGCTGCCCGGCTCCTGGGCGACCCACGCCCGCATCAACGGCGCCCGACGGATGTCCATCACCGCGTCGCCGAGAGCCAGCAGCTGCTCCACCGCCTCATGACCCGCCAGTCCGGCCGCCAGCTCGACTTCGACGACCGGCACCTCGGCACGACGCAGCACCACCTGGACCGGCTCCGGCAGCCCCTCCCACACCACCGCCGTACGCAGAATGTCGTGACGATCCACCACCTTCTGCAACGCAGCCAGGAAACCCTCCAACCGCCCACGCGAATCAAAACCCAGCACCGCCGGCGACACATACACATCCGCGCCGTGCTCGGCCTGCATCAGATGGTGGAAGAAGATCCCCTCCTGCAACGGCGCCAACGGATACACATCCGCGACCTCCGCCGCCACACCACCGACCGCAGCCACCACCCGGTCGATCTCCGCACCGGTCAACTCCACCAGCGGCAGCATCTCCGGAGTGATCACCCGCGCACCGACCGGAATCAGATTCGCCGGCACCACCACCTCGGCCCGGCCCGCCACCGACCCGGCAAGCCCGGCCACCGTCGGCGACGAGAACAGCGCCCGGATCTCCACCGACACACCACGCGCACGCAACCGCTCGACCAACGACACCGCCAACAGCGAATGCCCGCCCAGATCGAAGAAGTCGTCATCCACGCCGACCTCGGGAACACCGAGCACCTCGGCGAACACCTGACACAGAACCTCTTCACGCGCATTCGCCGGACCACGCCCACCACCGGAGCCCGCCGCATACACCGGTGCGGGCAGCGCACGCCGGTCCAGCTTCCCGTTCACCGTCACCGGCAACGCATCCAGCACCACCAGGGCCGCCGGAACCATGTAATCCGGCAGCACAGCAGCTACATGAACACGCAGCCCCGCCACATCAACCGAAGCGCCGACGCCCGGGACCACATAGCCGACCAGCCGCTTGTCCCCCGGCCGGTCCTCCCGCACCACCACCGCGGCCTGCGCCACCGAGGGGTGCGAGGCCAGCACCGATTCGACCTCGCCCAACTCGATCCGGAAGCCCCGGATCTTCACCTGGTCGTCCGCACGCCCCACAAACTCCAGTCGACCGTCGCGGTTCCAGCGCACCACATCACCGGTGCGGTACATCCGCTCGCCGGCCACGCCGAACGGACACGCCACAAAACGCTCCGCCGTCAGACCCGCACGCCCCACATAGCCCCGCGCCAGCCCGGAGCCCGCCACGTACAACTCACCCGCGACACCGACCGGCACCGGGTTCAGCGCATCATCGAGCACATACAGACGCATGTTGGCTATCGGACGACCGATCGGCACCGACCGCGCGAGGTCCGGCGGGGTGGACATGGCATGCGTGGTGGCGAAGACCGTTGTCTCGGTCGGCCCATAGCCGTTGACGACCGTAAGACCGGGGCACGCGCTGATCACCCGTTCAACCGCGGTCGGGGGCAACACGTCGCCGCCCGACCAGACCTGGCGCAGCGTGCCCAGCGATGCCGGATCCTCCGCCGCCACCACATTGAAGAGGCCCGCGGTCAGCCACATGGCGGTGACCTCGTACTCGGCCGCCAACCGCACCAGCTGGAACGGATCCCTGGACCCAGGCGGGGCTATGACGACGCGTCCTCCGTTGAGCGCCGGAACCCAGAACTCATAGGTCAAGGCATCGAACGTGTGGGGCGAGTGCAGAAGCACGCACCTGCTCCCATCACCGTCGAACCGACGGTCCCCCGCCAGCTCCACGACGTCCTGCTGGGTGACGACCACGCCCTTGGGACGGCCGGTGGAACCGGAGGTGTAGATCACGTACGCCGGATGCTCCGGCGAAAGCGGCACAGTCCGCTCGGCATCGGACACATCGGCCGCGTCGAACCCGGCCATCGCCTCCCGCGCGTCCACCGTGTCGAGCACCAGCACCGCCACGGCCGCATCGGCAAGACACTCCCGGACCGTGCCCACACTCCCGGCAGCCTGGTCGATCAGCGCCATGGCCGGCCGGGCCTCGCGGAGCATGTAGGCGATCCGGTCCGCCGGATACGCCGCATCGATCGTCACATGCGCACCGCCGGCCTTCACCACCGCCAGCAACGCCACCATCAGGTCGACCGAGCGCTCCATCACCACCGCAACCAGCGACTCCGGCCCGACACCCCGGCCGACCAGCAGGCGGGCAAGCCGGTTCGCCCGCGCATTCAACTCGCCGTACGACACCGCCTGGCCCTCGAACACGAGCGCAGTCGCATCGGGGGACTTCGCGGCCTGCGCCTCGAACAACTCCGGCAGCGTCGCAGTCGGCACCGGCACCGCGGTGTCGTTCCACGCCACCAACACCCGCTCACGCTCGACCGCGTCCAACACCTCAACGCCCGAGACCCGCACGCCCGGATCCGCCGCCACCGCCTCGAGCACCCGCACGAACCGCGCCACGATCTGCTCGGCAGTGACCTGGTCGAACAGATCCCGCGCAAAGGTCAACGACCCGTCCAACCCCCCAACACCAGCCCGCTCACTCACATCGAAGGACAGGTCGAACTTCGCGGCAGGCTCACCCGAAGAGAACGGCACCGAAACGACCCCGGGCAGATCCAGCACCGTCTCCGCATTGTTCTGCACCACCAACATCACCTGGAACAACGGATGCCGCGCCATCGACCGAACCGGAGCAAGCTCCTCCACCAACCGCTCGAACGGCACATCCTGAAACCCGTGCGCCGCCAACGCAGCAGCCCGCACCCGCCCGAGCAACTCGGTGAACACCGGATCACCCGACACATCAGTCCGCAACACCAACGTATTGACGAAAACCCCGACCAGATCATCCAACGCCTGATCAGTACGCCCCGCAATCGCCGTACCCACCGGAATATCGGCCCCCGCACCAAGCCGCGACAACAACACCCCCAACGCCGCCTGCAACACCATGTGCAACGTCACACCCTCAGCCCGCGCCAACCGCACCAAACCCCCGTGCACACCAGCCGGAACCACCAACCGAACCGAACCACCACGATGAGAAGCCACCGCCGGACGCACCCGATCAACCGGCAGCACCAACTCCTCCGGCACACCCGCCAAAACCCCACGCCAATACGCCAACTGCTCCGACACCACACTGCCCGGATCGTCGACGTCCCCCAACAACTCCCGCTGCCACAACGCATAATCCGCATACTGCACCGGCAACACCCCCCACCGCGGCACACCTCCCCCGACCCGCGCCGCATACGCCGCCGAAACATCCCGCCCCAAAATCGCCGACGACCAGCCGTCACCCGCAATATGGTGCATCACCACCACCAGCACACACTCCCCCGGAGAAAGAGTGAACACACTGGCACGCAACGGAACCTCGACCGACAAATCAAACGGACACCGCGCAACCCCCGCCACCGCCTCCGCCAAACCCGCCTCACCCAACCCCGAACCATCAACAACCGTGACCAGCGCACCAACCTCCTCAACCCCCACCACCCGCTGACACGGCCGCCCATCCACCACCGAGAACACCGTCCGCAACGCCTCATGACGACCCACCACATCACGCAACGCCGCATCCAACGCCACAACATCCAACCCACCACTCAACCGCAAAGCCACCGGCATGTTGTACGTCGCACTCGGCCCCTCCAACTGCCCCAAAAACCACAACCGCTGCTGCGCAAACGACAACGGCACCACCTCAGGCCGCACCACAGCAACCACCGCCGGACGCGCCACCCCAGCCCCCACCACCTGCCGCGCAAACCCAGCCACCGTCGGAAACTCGAACAACGCCCGAATCCCCACCTCCACACCCAACACCACACGAACACGACTCACCAACCGCGTCGCCAACAGCGAATGCCCACCCAGATCAAAGAAGTTGTCATCCACACCCACCGCAGGCACACCCAGCACCTCGGCAAACACCTGACACAGAACCTCCTCACGCGCATCCACCGGACCACGCCCACCACCCGAACCCACCCCGTACTCCGGCACCGGCAGCGCACGACGGTCCAACTTCCCGTTCACCGTCACCGGCAACGCATCCAGCACCACCACCGCCGCCGGAACCATGTAATCCGGCAGCACAGCAGCTACATGAGCACGCAGCCCCGCCGGATCAACCGAAGCACCGACAGCCGGGACCGCGTACCCGACCAGGCGCTTGTCCCCCGGCCGGTCCTCCCGCACCACCACGACACCGTGAGCGACCTGCGGGTGCGAGGCCAGCACCGACTCGACCTCACCCAACTCGATCCGGTACCCACGGATCTTCACCTGGTCGTCCGCACGCCCCAGGAACTCCAGCGCCCCCTCACCGTTCCACCGCGCCAGGTCACCCGTGCGATACATCCGCTCACCCGGCCCACCGAACGGACACGCCACAAAACGCTCCGACGTCAGACCCGCACGCCCCAGATACCCCCGCGCCAACTGAACACCAGCGATGTACAACTCACCCACCACACCCACCGGCACCGGACCCAACGCATCATCCAGCACATACACCCGCGTATTGGCCATCGGCCGACCGATCGGCACAACACCCTCAGGAATCCGATCACCCACCCCCATCGCAAAGTCGATACACCCCACCGTCGCCTCGGTCGGCCCATAGTGATTGACCAACCCCACCGACGGATGATCACGCCGCCACTCCCGCAACTGCGCACCACTGACCGCCTCACCACCCACCATCATCAGACCACTGGGCACACACCCCTCCCCCAACGCCCCCAGCAACGCCAACCCACTCGGCGTCGCCTTCAAAAACGTGAACCCGCCCACCCCAGCAGCCGCCCGCGGCAACCCCTCGTCCAGCCCGGCCAGCAACACCCGCCCACCACACGTCAACGCACCATAGAGCCCCGTCACACCCGCATCGAACGACGCCGACGCATGCAACAACGTGCTACCCGACAACTCCGGATACGCCCCCCAACACCACACCACATAATTGACCACCCCCCGATGCGCAACCACCACACCCTTCGGACGCCCCGTCGAACCCGACGTATAGATCACATACGCCGGATGCGTCGGCAGAAGCGACACAGTCCGCTCGGCATCGGACACATCCACCGAACCAAAACCGGCCAGCACCCCCGACACCGCCGGATCATCCACCACCACCACCGGCAACGCCCCGACCAGACCAGCCACCACCCGCCCAGCAGCGGCATCACACAACGCCAGTACCGGAGCAGCGTCCTGGAGCATGTAGCCGATCCGGTCCACCGGATACGCCGGATCGATCGGCACATACGCACCACCGGCCTTCACCACCGCCAGCAACGCCACCACCAACTCGACCGACCGCTCCATCACCACCGCAACCAGCGACTCCGGCCCCACACCCCGACCAACCAACAACCGCGCAAGCCGATTCGCCCGCGCATTCAACTCCCCGTACGACACCTCCCGCCCCTCGAACACCACCGCAACCGCACCCGGAGACCTCACCACCTGCGCCTCGAACAGACCCGGCAACGTCCCGGCCAACGCCGGCACCTCGACAGCCGTGTCGTTCCACGCCACCAACACCCGCTCACGCTCGACCGCGTCCAACACCTCAACGCCCGAGACCCGCACGCCCGGATCCGCCGCCACCAGCGTTTCGAGCAGCCGGGCAAAGCGCTCGGTGTGCGCGGCCACGTCGTCGGCCCCGTAGATCGCCGGGTTCGCGTTGATCGTCAAGCGGATCCCGTGCCGCCCGCGGTCGTAGACCACGAAGTCCAGGTTCTTGACCGCCCCGTTGGACAGGTTGTGCACCGTGGCGTGGTGGCCGGCGAAGCGAAGCGCATCCTCGTCGAGCGCCATCACGTTGACGCTCGACCCGAAGAGGTCTCCACCCATCCCGACGCGGCCGAGGTCTCGGCGCATGTCCTCGAGCCGGTAGTTCTGGTGGCGCAGCGCGCCGCGCATGACGGCGCTGACCTGTCGCATCAGGTCGGCCAGCGTGGCACCGGGGTCCACCGGTATGCGCAGGGGAAGCGCGTTCGCAAGGTCTCCGGGGATGGTGCGCTGCAGTTCGCTGGTGCGGGCGCTCACCGGCAGGCCGAGCACCGCCTCGGCGCTCCCGGTCAGCCGGGCTGTGTACAGGGCCGCCGCGGCCATCACCAGGACCGGCAGCGCGGTGCGGTAGCCCCTGGCCGCCGCACGCAGCCGCTCCGCCGTGTCCGGTGCCATGTCGACGGTGTGGCGCAGGAAGCTCTTCGAGGCCGGGGCCATGCGTCCGGCCAGGCTGACCGGCTCCGGCGCATCCGCCAGCGCCTGCGTCCAGTACTCCCGGTCGGCCGCGAACCGTTCGGACGCGCGGTAGGCCGCATCCTGCTCCAGCAGGTGGCGCAGCGGTGGCAGCGCGGCCCCGAAGTCGTCCAGCCCCTCGGTCATGGCCGTGTAGATCTCGGCGACCCGTCGGGCCAACAGGGATCCGGTGTAGCCGTCGCCCACCAGGTGATGTCCGCGCTGGTACCACAGGAGCCGGTCCGGGCCGGCCACGAACAGCACCACGGTGTAGAGCGGTCCGTGCTCCAGGTCCATCGGACGGGCGGTCTCCGCACGCATCCGGGCGAGCGCATCGGCCAACGGATCGTCCGCGCCACTGACGTCCACCACGTCGAGCGGCCAGTCCGGCCGCGGATCGAGGACCTGGCTCACCCGGTCCCCGACCTGGCGGAAGCGCAGCGACAGCGTCTCGGCCTCCGCCACCGTCTTCCGCAGCGCCGCCTCGAACAGGGCCAGGTCCACCGCGCCATGGATCTCCACGTACTCGGCGATCTGGTACGTCATGCCGGCAGGAGCGAACTGTTGGGCGAACCACACGCCCTCCTGGCTCGCCATCAGGTTGAGTTCACCGTTTACAGAACCGGACATGCGTGCGCCTTCCAACGAAAACGGACAGACTTCTGACCAGTGAGCAGCGTCGTGTCGCACATCGTCGGACCTTCCCCCCAGAAGTGGACACGTGTTCAAGTGATCATGCGGCCAGCGGGAGCCTATCGGACTCCTGTTCGCATCGGCTTTCGCAAGTCGTGAAGCGGATGTGTACGTTGACGGAGTATCAGCGGCGGGTGTTGTCGAGCCGACCGGGCGCCGCGATCGGGGGAAAGACCGCGGTCCCGTATATTCGTCGTATTTCAGACACAGGAATGGACGACGCAGCGCGAAGAACTCGCGGCGTCATTTCCGGACGGGTTCACCGCCCAGCCCCTTGACGCCCGTCACTCATCGCTCACGGCCGTCAGGGTCGTTCCGACGGCGGTATCGGTGGTGGCGGCGAGAAGGACGGCGTCCTCCTGGCGGGCGCCGACGATCCGCACCTGGCGCACACCGGAGCGCAGCGCGTCGAGCGCGGCAGTGAGCTTGGGAAGCATGCCGCCCTCGGGCGGCTGCCTGCGCAGCAGTTCGTCGAGCTCCGGACTGCTCAGCCGGACGATCCGGGACTCCGGGTCGGCCGGGTCCCGCAGCAGTCCGTCCACGTCGGTCACGTAGACGAGGCGCTCGGCGCGCAGGGCCGCGGCGAGGGCGGCGGCGGCGGAGTCCGCGTTGATGTTGTGCGGGACTCCCGCCTCGTCGGCGGCCACGCTCGCGACCACTGGCACCATGCCGGCCCGCCACACCATGTGCAGGACGTCCGTGCGCACCTCGGCCGGCTCGCCGACGTAGCCGAGGTCCACGGTTCCGCCCAGGCGGACCGTGCGGGCCCGGATCATCCCCGCGTCCTCGCCGGACAGGCCGACCGCGCGCACGCCGCTGCGGCCGAGCTGCCCGACCAGGTCCTTGTTCAGGCGGCCGACCATGACCGTCCGGACCACGTCGAGCATCTCCCGGTCGGTCGCCCGCAGTCCGTCCACGAAGCGGGTGGAGAGGCCGCGCCGGGCCGCCTCCTCCGTCACCGCGCGGCCGCCGCCGTGCACCAGCAGCACGCGACGGCCGCCGCGCACGAGGGTGGCGAGGTTCCGCGCGGCCGAGGGCGACAGGAGGCTGCTGTCGAATGCGGCACCGCCGTACTTGACGACGATCACCGGAGTGTCCTGCGCTGCGTCCACCGGGCTCACCGGGGCGGCGCCCGGCACGGCGAGCGGTTCGGTGACGGCTCCGGCACTGCCGGCCTGCTGTTGAGCTATCGGCGTGTTGACGGCGATTCCCTTCCCTCGACTCGACCAGCAGTTCCGCGTCTTCCACCGGCGGACCGTTGCCCGCCGCGAGCGCCCGCTGTGACAACCGGAGCACTGACAGTGGTGGCATGTCAGGGTACTGACAACCAAGATCAGCTTTTCGACCCTACAAGTCGCCCCGCCGGGCTGCAATCCTTTTGATCTTCGCTCCGGAGTGCCTCGGAGGATGCCGAAAAGACACCCGACCTGGTGGTATTCGTGCAGGAGGCCTCGGGTGCGGTCGTGCCGGTGGCCGCGGAAGGCGTCGGGACCGACGACGGGGCCGGGTCGCGTTCCCCCAGGAAGGCGTTGCGTCGAGGCGCGCGACGGACCGGGCCGAGGAGGCGGCCGGATTGATCGGGGCTAGCATTTCAGATCATGACGACGACGCAACCGCTTGACAAACAAACAGAGTCCACAAGGAGCGGCACCGGCGCCGGGAACGAGAACGGGACGAACGGCGCAGGGACGGGCACGAAGCGCCGTTTCCCGAAGATCGGCCCGATCCTGCCGGCCCGGCTGCGCCCGGTGAACCGCCCCACCATGTGGATCGAGATCGCGCTCATCGGCATCGCCTACTACTGCTACCGGGTGACGCAGAACGCGGCGAGCACCAGTGGCCAGTCCCCCTTCCGCCGGGGCCGGGACATCCTGAGCCTGGAGCGCGTGCTCCACATCGACATCGAGCACTGGCTCAACCACACGGTCGCCAAGATCGACTGGCTGATCGTGGGGATGAACTACTACTACGCGACGCTCCACTTCATCGTGACGATAGCGGTCTTCGTCTGGGTCTACCTCAAGTTCCCCGACCGCTACCGCGCGGTCCGCACCGTGATGTTCGCGATGAACGGCGTGGCGCTGATCGGCTTCTACCTCTATGCCGTCGCCCCGCCTCGCCTGCTCGACCCGACCCGGTTCATCGACACGTTCTGCGTCCACCACACCTGGGGCGAGCAGACCTGCAGCGGTGTCGCGGGCCTGTCCGGCTCGATGACGAACGAGTTCGCCGCGATGCCGTCCCTCCACATCGGCTGGTCGGTCTGGTGCGCCCTGGCGATCGCCCACCTGGCCAAGCGCAAGTGGGTGAAGGTCCTGGGCATCCTCTACCCGGTGGCGACCTTCACCGTCATCATCTCGACGGCCAACCACTACGTCCTGGACGCGGTCGGCGGCCTGGTCACCCTGGCTGCCGCCTTCCTGGTCCAGCGCATCCTGCAAGGACGGCCGGTCTACCGTGCGGCGCCGTCGGCGGAACCGGTCCGGATGCCGCAGCAGGACGCGGCGGAGGACGACGCCGCCGGGGCCTTCACCCCCGCTCGGACCGTGCGGCTGAAGGATTGACCTCCCATACTGACGAGTAGGCGCGCCCATCCCGGAGGACCCCATGATCCTGTCAGAGCGCTGACACCATCAAGGGCTTGTGAGGTCCTCTCACGACCTGTCCCTGTCAGCGGCGTATCCCGTCACCACCTGGTCCGACGGAATACGCGGCGACCGTCGCGAAATCCCCCGTTCGTCCGCCGCCGGCGTGGAATTCCGTTCCGGTCCGGCGAGCTATGCCAAGCGTTCGGAAGAACCCCGGTGAGCACACCCGGGGAATCCTGGCACCGGAGCGGCCGACGACGGACCGCGCCGGCCGCCCCGCTTCTCCGCACCACCGCTGAAAAGGTTGCGCGCCTCAGGGGCACCGCCATAGGTGACGACGGATCAGCAGCCGGACGCCGGCTCACGAAAGCCGGACGCCGGTCCACCGAGCCGTTACCGCCCCGACGTCAGTCCCGTCCGGCGGACTCCGCCAGGACGGCCAGCACCACCTCGCGCGTGTGCGCGTCGGCGAGCAGGGTCGGCCGATCGGTTGCGACGCGCTCCACCCGGGTGTTCCGGGCACCCGGCCACTCCCCCTGGAACGCGCTGTCGGCGGACACGACGTTGACGACGTCGCCGCCCCAGGCCGGTGCCGAGCCGTGGTACGCGGCCACCTGGTGGGTGAGCAGATCGAGGTACACCCTTAAGCAGGGAGCCGGCGATCTCGCCGGAGCGGACCGCGGTGTTGGACAGGAGACCGGCCCACAGGCCGTGCGAGTGCTCGGTGCTCGGTGCTCGCACCCTGCAGGTAGATCCCGCAGCACACCGAGTCCGAGGTGACGATCCGGTAGTCGCGCGCCACGTTCGGCCGGCCCTCCTCGTCGCGCTTGCACTCGGAGATCAGCCCCTCCAGGAGCCAGAGCGGGTCGCTCGGCCGGTAGCCGGTGGCGTAGACGACGGCGTCCGCCTCGATCGTCCGGACCGAGCCCGCCAGCAGGGACTCCACCGTGACCCGCACGCCCTGCGCGTGTGCCGCACGGGAATTCCTGAGGGCCGACGAGGACTGCTAGACAGCCCGATCGGCGAAGTAGGTGTAGCGGCGCCAGATCTTCTCGCCCTTGAAGAGGTGGAAGTCGGCCCACCGGACGGTGACCAGTTCGGCGTTCTTGAGGCGGCCGGAGAAGACGCCCCGGGCCGCCACCCAGTCCCCGTTGTCGACGACCGCCTCGACCTCGTGGCGACCGGACTCGATGATCCGGTCGGCGAGGTAGAACCGCTTGAATTCCTCCATGCCGACGATCGGTTCGGTGCCACCACGCTCGTACACCACGTCGTCGCAGAACATCTCGAACACGGCCTCGTAGTCGGCGGCGTCGACCCGCTCGTAGTACTCGCGCACCTTCTCCGCGCGGTTCAGTGCCATATGTCTACTCCTTGGGATGGGGCCCGCCCCCGGTCCGGTCGGCGGGGCGCTCAATTCTCGGCTACTTCTCGGCGGCGGCCATGGCCTCGATCAGTGAAAGGGGCCGCAGGTCGGTCCGGTGCATGGTGACGTACTCCAGGCAGGCCGCCCGGTCGGCCTCGCCGTAGACGGCCGACCAGCCGGCCGGGATCTCGGCGAAGACCGGCCGGAGGGAGTGCTGCCCCTCCGAGTTGGTGAGCACGAAGTAGCTGCCGTCTTCCTTCTCGAACGGGTTGCCCATGATGTCCTTGCCTTTCGGTGAATCCGGAGGCCGTAGACCGGCCGGTCCTTCTCCACCTTCGAGACCAGGCCAGAACAGCACCGGCCGAAACCTCGGGCCGGGTGCAGGCAGAAGAGCGGCGGCAGGGATCCGCCCTGACGCAGGGGCAGTACGGATTCGAAGGCACCGTGATTCGACACCTCGTCCAGCCGGGCGGCCAGCGCGGCGACCGTCGGGCTTTCGGATACGGTCCGGAGGGACAGGTCGGCCCCCAGCGCCGCCCGGATCCGGGCGACCAGGCGGGTGGCGGCGAACGCGTGCCCGCCCAGGTCGAAGAAGTCGTCCTCCAGCCCCACCTCGGGCACCCGGCCGCGGTCCCCGGACACAGCGGCGCAGACCCCCGCGGTGGGCTGATGAGCATGCGGGGCTTCCCGGAGGAGGTCCACAAGTACCTGCTCGGCATCATGCTCAATGCCGACGGCGAGGACCACCTGCGGTTGCGCCGGCTCGTCTCCAGGGCCTTCACCGCTCGGCGCATCAGTGAACTCCGGCCACGCGTCGAGCAGATCACCGACGAACTGCTCTCCGAACTCCCCGGTCGTGCCGAGGACGGCGTCGTCGATCTCATCGAGCACCTTGCCTCCCCCTTGTCGATCACCGTCATCTGCGAGCTCGTGGGCATCCCCGAAGCCGACCGGGGGAAGTGGCTGGAGTGGGGACCGACATGGTGTCGGGCCAACCACGAACACCTGCTCCGCGAGCAGCTCACCCTGACGCAGCGGCTCCGCCGCGACGCGCTGCAGGGATTCCTCACCCCGGAAACCTGACGCCCCGCCCCGCTCCCGGCGCGGTGCGCCGGACTCCGCTACCGGCCGATGTCCACCACGTGCTTCCCGATCGGATCCACGCCCGTCCTGACCGCCTCGTTGAGCAGCGCGGCCAGAGCGGGCAGGGGCACCCGGTTCACGATGAGCTCCTCGATGTGGCCGGCCGTCCAGGGAAGCGGCGCCGCCAGCACCGCGCCGGCCGCGGCGAAGTCGGCGCCGGTGGCGCCGTGCGTCCCCACCACCAGCGCGCGGCGGCCGCCCAGCTCCAGCTCGCGCACCTCTTCGCCGCGCCGGATGCCGTCCAACAGCACGCGCGTGCCCGGTACCCGCCAGTCCGGCCTGATGCCGCCGAACAGGACGAGACGTCCGCCGTCGCGCGGCAACAGGCCCCAGGCGCTGTCGAAGGTGCTGTCGTCGAGCAGCGCCGTGGTCACGACCACGGTGCCGAAGGTGCGCGTTCCCACCTCGCTGGTGAGAAGCTTCGGCACCTCTCGCAGCAACGCCGTGGCGGAGAGGGCGGTCAGCCGTTCGGGGCTCCTGTTGACCAGGGTGACCTGGCACCCCTTCAGCCTCAGCAGGACCGCCAGCAGCACCCCGGCGGTCCCCGCACCGACGATCGCCACGTCGGAACCGGCCAGGACGTTGCCGGCGCAGTGCACGGCGCACGCGAGGGGCTCGGTGAAGACCGCCCGGTCGTCCGGAGTGCCGTCGAGCACGGCGGGCAGGGCAGCGCGCAGCTGGTCGGGCGGTCCTTCCAGCAGCGTCGTCTCACCGAAGGCGGTCGTCCGGGTCACCGGGATGTGCGGGTCCAAGCACACCCTCAGACCGGGTGGAAGGTCGTCCGTGCTGCTGCTGTGGACGAGCCCGACCATTTCGTGGCCGAAGTCGGACCGCACGTCCCGGCTCCGGCGGACCTCCTTGAGGTCCGAGCTGCACAGCCCCACGGTCCGTGGCAGGACCAGCACCCATGACGGGGAGGTCGGGCACGGCCACGGACCGGTGGTGAGCCGAACCCCGCCGGGCACCAACTCCAAGCCGCTGCTTGAGGATTCACCCATGGCGACCGCTGTCGGGGAAGCGGACGACGACCTTGACGATCTCAGCGCCGTCGTCGGTCCGGAACCGCCCGTCGAGCCGACGGTTGATCACATCCACCGCGTCCTCGGGAGTCAGTTCATGGGTGATGAGGGCGCTGTACCCGTCGGGATCCGCGCGCAGGAGCGAATCCGCCGTGTGCAACTGGGCCCGAGAGGTCCCCCGGTGGCCGGTGAGCACCAGCGGTTTGCCCTCGTGCGTGACCGCCGTGACCGTGCCCAGCTCGGGATCGACGCTGCCGCAGACATTGTGCCGGCGCACCCGGCCGACGGTGGCGTCGACGAAGGTGGCGGCTGCGGCGGTCGCGTCGAGCGCGGTGACGAGCACCATCGTCCCGCCGGGTCGCAGGGCGTCCGCCGCCTGCCGGACCGCACTCGCCATCGCCGGCCGCGGGGAGCAGACGATCGCCACGTCGACCGGCCGCGGCGTACGGTGCCCGGCCGTGGAGAGGTGGGTGGGCGCGAGGCGGGAATGGTTCTCCACCCAGGCCAGACGCTCCGGCCGCGCCTCGACCAGCTCGACCTCGTGTCCCAGATCGATCGCCCTGCGGACGTGGAGCAACCCGATCGGTCCCCCGCCCCAGACCCCGACCGACAGGGGGCCGGCCGGGGCCGAGCGCCCGATCAGCTCCCACGAGTAGAGGACGGTGCCGAGCGGCTCGCACAGCGCGAGGACCGCCACCGGGTCCAGCGGTTCGACCTCCTGCAACGCGCCGAGCGGCAGCTCCGGCCCCAGCGGGACCCAGCTGCGGAACAGCCCGTCGAAGCTGTGGCCGAGAATCGAGTCCTGGTCGCGCACGTCCACGGGGTTGAACACGACCGTCCGATCGCCACCGGGAGCGCCGTGCAGAATCCCGATGCCTTCGTGGCCGAGCACCGCGGCCACGTCTCCCCGGTGGCCCGCGCCGATCTGGACATCGGTGCCGCACAGCCCTACGGCGAGCATCGACACGTACGGCTGATCACCCCGCGGCCTCTCCATCGGCACGATCCGGACCTGACGGCCGGAGCGGACCAGCTGCCACCCGGTCACGACATCACCTGCAGCTGTCGGGTCTGGAGCGCTGCCAGCGCCTCGCCCAGTTCCGCCTCGGTCACATCGTTGACGAACACCGCTCGGCCGACGTCCTCCAGCAGGGGCAGGCGCTGCTGGCCGTCACGGTGCAGGCTGGTGTGGGCCAAGGCTTCGACCAGCAGGTCGAGGGTCATCTCCCGGTGGAACGTCGGCAGTCCCAGGTCGGTCAGCACGCGGATGACGCGGTCGGCGACGGCCGACGGCAGAAGACCCCGGTTCCGCGAGAGCATGACGGTCACGGCGAGGTCGATGGCGACGGCTTCCCCGTGCAGGAGCGTGGGCTCCAGGGACATTTCCAGCGCGCCGGAGAACGCGTGCCCGATGTCCGCGAGCCGCTCCAGCCGGTCCTC
The DNA here is from genome assembly GCF_036226465.1 of Kitasatospora sp. NBC_01250. Classification (NCBI taxonomy): domain Bacteria; kingdom Bacillati; phylum Actinomycetota; class Actinomycetes; order Kitasatosporales; family Streptomycetaceae; genus Kitasatospora; species Kitasatospora sp. NBC_01250. Next base: position 2,744,688 of record NZ_CP108476.1, read on the forward strand.
GCCGAGATTTCCGACGAGTTCGCCGAGCATGGCCGCGATGCTGCGCTCGATGACCTCGGACTCCACGCGTGGGTCCGGTGTGCCCGCGGCCAGCGGACGGCTGTGCGCGTCGAGCAGGTCGAACAGCACCGCATCGGCCACGACCGCTATCTTGATCGCCTCGCCGAGACCGCAGCGGTACTCACGGGGATCCAGGGTGGGCAGGAATCCCGGGTCGATGACGACCTGGCCCGGACGGCTGTAGGTGCCCAGCCGGCTCTTCTGCCCGCCGTAGTTGATCGCCGTCTTGACGCCGATGCCGGCATCGATCATCCCGAGCAGGGTGGTCGGCACCTTGATGAGCGGAACACCGCGCCGGTAGATGCTGGCGGTGAAGCCCACGAGATCGAGCAGCACGCCGCCGCCCACCGCGATGACCGGTTCGGAGCGGCGCAGCAGACCGAACCGGTCGAAGGCGTCCACCAGATCGGACACCGCGGCCAGGTTCTTGCCCGACTCGTCCGGTTCGAGAAGCAGCGTTTCGAGGGCGACGGCCTGCGATCCGCCCGTCAGCGCGTTCGTCAGCGCGTCCCCGTAGAGCTTCCACACCCGCTTGTCGGCCACGACGAGTCGCCGGGCGGCACCGTCCCGGCCCGGCCTTGCCATGACCTGCGACGTGCCCCGGCCGGAAGCGAGCGTGTCCGGAGCCATGACCACGCTGTAGGACTTCGGGTTGTCACCCGGCACGATCCAGCTTCGCGCCCCGGCGGCGCCGGAGCGGGCCAGCATCCCGGCTCCGTGCAGCGCGAGCTCGGCATCGGGTGCGGCCACCTGGATCGTGCCGGCCAGCGAGCCCGACCGTCCGTAGAGCCCCACCGCGTCCATCTGGGCCGTCAGGGACTCCAGGTACGCACGACCGAGCCCCGCCGGCACTCCACCGGTGAGAACCACCCGGTCGATCTCGGCGTCGGTGCTGAGCACCGAGAGCAGTGCGTGCGCGAGCGGCCGGGTCACGGCTTCGAGCACCGTGAGCGCCTCTCCGTCACCAGCGGCCACGGCCTGGGCGAACTGGCTGTTCAGTGGAGCGTCGCCGGCCAGCCAGGAGGTGCCCTCGGCGGCGAGCAGCTTCAGGATCCGGTCGATGCCACGACCCGATGCGTACGCGCTGAGGTGCCCGGTCGCTCCGCAGTCGCAGTGCGACACGATCTCCCGCGCGCCGATGCGGAACCCGGCCGGCAGATGCCCGATCTCCCCCTGCAGGCCGGTGTCCGCGGATACCGGGACCCTGCCGGTGCCGACCTCGACGGTGCGCAGCCCGATACCGCTGCCGACGACGACGGCAGCCAGTCGGCGCAGGTGCTGGGCGTCCGGCCGGGCGGCCAGTGCCACCGCGCTCGCCGTGACGTCGTTGACGACCGTCCAGCGGAACTCGGGCGCCGCATCCCGCAGTGCCCCGGCGGTGTCGAACCGCTGCCCGTCTCCGTCGCCCCAGAGCGGGCCGGACCCCACCGTCATGCCGGTCCGTGCATCGATCGCCGCGCCCAGCGACACCCCGACCGCGGTCGCCCGGTGGCGGCGGGCCAGCCGACGCGCATCGGCGACGACCAGGTCCACGAGACGCTGGTGCAGCGCGGCCGCCCCCTCACCCGGGCAGCTGGCCCAGGACGGCGTCGCCCGCACGGCGAGATCGTGCAGCCGGCCCTCGCCGTCCAGCACCGCCGAGCGCGCATGGGTCCCGCCGACGTCGAAGACCACCACGGCATCGTTGGTCGTCATGAGTGCACCCGTACCGATGCCGGTGCCGACAGCTGGTGCCGGAGTGCTTCGGCAGGAGTAACAGAGTCCGAGCAAGGACGGCTCAGAGTCATGGAACACATGAAATGCGGGTCTCCCTATGACGAACAGGATGTATGCCGTCGGCGATGCGATCCTCAGGATAATAGCAACCGTCAAGTCAGGGCCGTAAGAAATGCCCGAAAGGGCAGGAAGCGAGGCTCTTGACGCCGCCCGAACCCCCATGATTGGATCTGCAAACAAGTTGCTGATCATGGTTCGAAATCATAGAACAACGATGGCCGGTGATTATTCGGCGCCTTTCTCCGCGAGCCCGGCTCAATACGCAGGAAAAGCGCTGTCAAGCAAAAGTGCTGTAACCAAGAGGCGGCAAGGAGGGGCGATGCGACGCGGCACGGGTGTGCAATCGATATCAGAGAGACTGTCCGAGCTGGCGGCCGAAACTCCGGACCGCCCTGCGATCACCGAACTGGCCGCCGGCGGCACGTACCGCGAAATCACGTACCGGCGCCTCTTCGAAGACGTCTCTGCGCTCGCCGGGCTCTTCGACTCCTGGAACCGCGACATGGACGGTGACGCCGTCATCTGTCATCCGGCGTCGGTCTCCATCGAGTCGGCGAAGACCATCCTGGCCGCGCTGTGTGCGGGCGTCACCGTACTGCCGCACGCACCGCTGATCGATGCCGAGGTGCTTTCCAGTGCGCTGAGCCGGGCCGGGCTGAGCGGTCACCTCCGAAGCGTCCGGATGCCCGGGGCACCCGAGACCGACCAGGGACCGGGTGCGACGGTCCGCATGACGCGCTGGGAACACCCCGCCGAAGGGCGCCGTCCACACTATCTCCTGGCGACGAGCGGATCGACGGGAATCCCGAAGCTCGTTCCGTTCCGGAATTTCGGCGGCTACGACCCCAGGGCCGTGCCCGATGTCGTCTTCCGGACCTGCAAGTGGCAGAGCGGGCAGAAGCAGCTCATCGTGCTTCCGATCTACCACATCGGGACGGTGGCCGCTCTCATCCAGGGTGTGCTGGACCGGAACCAGCTCTTCCTGGCCAATCAGCTGGACCCGGAGGAGATGCTCGACGCGATCGCGGACCGCCGGATCGAGTGGCTCATGCTGACCCCGAACTACCTGAGGCACCTGCTGCCGGCCGCCGCGCGTCGCCCCGAGCGCCTGAACAGCCTGAACGGACTTCTCCACACCGCGCTGCCGTGTCCTGCGCCGCTGAAGCAGGCCTGGCTGGACCTCCTGGGCGGCGAACGCGTCTTCGAGATGTACGGGGGCACCGAAGGCGTCGGCGTCACGGTGATCAGCGGCTCCGAATGGCTGGCGAAGCCCGGATCGGTCGGGCGTGGACTGCTGACGGACATACGGATCGGTGATGCGCAGGGCCTGGAGCGCGGTGAGGACGGCATCGGCCAGATCTACCTTCGCCGGTTCGGCGCCTCCGCGCGCACCCACGCGGCGACCCCCTGGCTCCGGAGCACTTCTGACGGCTTCGTGAGCCTGGGCGACATGGGGTGGGTCGACGAGGACGGGTACCTCTACGTCTTCGACCGTGCGGCCAACCAGACCGCCACCGCCAGCGGGGTCGCCTGGCTCGGACGTCTGTCGCTGGTCCTGCGGACCCACCCGGACATCCTGGACGCCGAGTGCATCGCGCTCACGGACGACGGCCAGGTCGACGTGGGAATGCTGCTCGTCACCCGCGACCCCCGGGCTGTCCCCGATCTCGCGGAGCTCGAGCGGTTCTGCGCCACCCAGGCGGGCGGTCACAGGTTCCCCCGGATCCACTTGCAGGTGGCCGAGATACCCCGGTCGGAGATCGGCAAGCCCGACGCCACGGCGATAAGGGCGATTTTCAGCTCCGCCGGTTCTCGGGAAACCCGCACTCCGGTGACGTCCCCCTTTGAAGAGGAGGTGCCTCGTGGCTCGACAGCTTGACGTCTCCCTGTTCCGCAAGGTCTGCCCCGACGCCCTCGGTGCCTCCTACCAGGAGAGCCCCGAACCCACCGTCCACGTGTCCACCAGTGGCAACCGGTCCGGCGTCGACATCCGCGCGGCGTTCCGCCGGTGCTACGGCGTGGACGTCCGGCGGGTCCTGTTCGTCCGCGGGCTCGAATGGCCGGCGGACGGCTGGTGCGACCAAGGAGCCGCCCTGGCCGACGGGTCACCGGAAGCGCCATTCGAATACGTCTACACCCAGCCGTCGGGCCCGCTGGAGCAGGCTCTCGCGAAGTTCTGGGAGGAGCTTCTCGAAGTGCCGGAGGTCGGTGCTTCCGATGATTTCTGGGAGCACGGCGGAGACTCCCTCGGGGCGGTTGAGACCATCGAATTCCTGGCTCAGGAGTACGGTGCCCGGATCGGCTTCTTCGACATCGGCGACAACTTCACCGTCGCCCGGCTGGCAGCGCTCGTCCACGAGCGGTCCCGGCCCTAGAGACTCATCCTTGCTCGGGCCCGCCACTCCGGTGTGCGGCCCGCGCGGAGGATGGAACCATAAAAATCCGATTCCTTTGTGGAGGTGAAAACCATGGAGTACTTCAACACGGAGATCGTGGACATCGAGTCCCTGTCCGACGAGGCCCTCGACGACATCGTCGGCGGTGCCAAGGTCAACGGGCACTGTGTCGCGTAGTAGGCAGTAACTGAATCTTGGCTGGCATCCGGGATCCCGGATGCCAGCCAAGATTTTCAGCGATATGGAGACGACGGAATGCACCACCAGGGCCAGGAAGCGGTACCGCTGACGCTCCCGCAGCTTTTGATCCACCGGACTCTGCGCGACAGCACGGATCCCGGACCGACCCTGGAACTGTCGTACCGTATCGAAGGACCGCTGGACGTCCCGGCATTCATCGCGAGCGTGGGCGAGGTCGTCGCCGGCCACGACGCGTTGCGGTTGGCCGTCTGCGGGTGCGGGGCCCTCGGGCCGCACCAGTGGGCGAGGCCGACACCCCCGCCGGCCGAGCTGGTCACCTGCCAGAAGGTCACGGCCGGGTCCGAGGAGCGGTTCTCCCGGTATGTCTGCGGCCTGGCGACGAAGGACGTCTCCGAGAGCTGGGATCTGCGCACGGAGTTCCCGTTCCGGCTGCGGCTGCTCCAGTACTCACCCGGTCTTCACGCGTTCATCGCGACCTTCTCCCAGCTCGCGGTCGACGGCAGTGTTCGGGCGATCTTCGGCGGGGACCTGTGGCGGGCGTACCGCCGGCGTCTGGGCGATCACGAGGCCGTCGCCGAACCGGGTCCGCAGTTCCTGGACACGGCCGCGGAACGCGAGGCCCCGGGCGCCGAGAGTCGTGACATCGCCGACTTCTGGCGCCACCGGTACGCCCGGATACCCGAGGACCTGGCATTCCTCGCCTCCTCCGCTCCCAGCACCCCCGACCGTGCTGCGACCGGCACCCTGGAGACGGGCTTCGTCCTCGAGGGCGAGCGGCTGCGCACGATGCGGCAGGCGGCGCGGTCGAACGGCGCCACCGAGTTCATCTGGATCCAGCACGCCCTGGCGTCAGCGGTGTTCGAGCACACCGACGCGGACTCCATCGCGCTCTGGCTGCCCGTCGACACCCGCGGCACGCGGCAGCGCCGGCTGCTGGGCATGCTCACCCTGGGCCTGCCGACGGTCGTCGACCGCGCTGCCACGCCGCCCGATCTCGTGCGGGCCCTCACCGGTGACTGGTTCGACACGCTCAAGCACCGCCGGGTCACCCGCCAGACCGTCGACGCCAGCCAGGTCGCCGCGCTGGGAGACCTGGTGGGCGGCCCGGAGCGCGGCGTGCGCTTCGCCTACGTCAGCCATCCCCGCAACAGGATCAGGGACACGGTGGGCGGTCTCGCCGTGCACTACGGCGCCTACCCGCCCTCGATCGAGCGCGTGGTCAGCGGAGTGCAGCTCAAGGCCGGCAGCTGGGACGACAGCGTCCACTTCCGTCTGCTGTTCAACCGCTCCCGCCTCACCGAGCGTGCGGCGCGCCGGCTGACGGCCGACGTCGAGCGGATCCTGCTGGGCTGAGCCAGCCGCCCTGTCATCCGACCAGACCACCACGCCCGAAGGGAGGCGCCGTCCGTGATCGAATCCAATGAGGCGACCGAAGCCGAGCAGTCCCAGCCCCAGCCCCCGGCTCCGGCTCCGGTTCCGGGGCCGGTGGGCCGGGCCAGGTTCAGCCGCCAGGCGGCCGAGAAGCGCGCCGCCGGCCGGCGCCTGGGAGACGCCCTCGCCCTGCCCGGACTGCTCACGGAGCGCCCGCAGGGCCGCCTGCACAAGCTCATGGCGGCGGGCTCGGCGGCGCTGCCGCGGCGACGCCGCCAGCGGGTTCCGGTCTACTACCAGACCGAGAGCGCCGACTGCGGACCCACGAGCCTGGCGATGGTCCTGGCCTACCTGGGCATCGACGCCGACATCACCGCCGTACGGCGCCAGCTCAACAGCAGCCAGGCAGGGGTCTCGGCGCGCGCACTCCTCCAGGCGGCCAGGCACTTCGGGGCCCTGGGACGCGGCGTGCGGGTCGGCACCGGCGGACTCGACCGCCTGAAGACCGGCAGCATCCTGTTCTGGAACTTCAACCACTTCGTCGTCCTCGAACAGGTGACCGCAACGCACGCCTTCATCGTCGACCCGGCGCTGGGACGCCGGCGCCTGACCCTGGGCGAGGTCGCCGACGTCTTCACCGGCGTGGCACTGGAATTCGAGGCACCGCTCACCGACACCGGCACACCGGCACGCCGCCGCACACCGGGCGTCGCCCACAGCTCCTGGCAGTACCTCAAACTGTTCGTCACCCGCGACCGCCGCTGGATCGGCCTGGCCCTCGCCTCGTTCCTGCTGCTCGTCTTCAACTTCGCCACCCCCTACGCCTCCTCCTACCTGGTCGCCCACGTCGGCAGCGGAGGGCAGTCCGGCCAGGCCCTGGTCATCCTGTGCCTCGCACTCGTGGGCGGCGCCACCTTCGCGCTGCTGCAGATCGTGCGCGGACTGGCACTCATCGCGCTCCAGTCGATCGCGGACCGGCGCGTCACACTCGGCGTCTTCGGCCACCTGCTCTCCCTGCCCTACGACTACTTCACCCGCCGCAACCCCGGCGACCTCGCACTGCGGGTGCGCACCAGCTCGGCCGTCCGCCAGGTCCTGACCGGCGCGGCCCTGTCCGCGGTGTTCGACGGCACCCTGGTGCTGGTCTACCTGACCCTGCTCCTGGTGATCGACCTGCAGTTCGCCCTGATCAGCATGGCCCTGGCCGCCGTGATGGTGACCGTCCTCGTCGTGTTCTGGAAGAAGCAGCGCTACCTCTCCGCGGAGGAACTGGAACGCCAGTCCATCGCGGAGGGCGCGCTCCTCGAACTCCTCGACGGACTGCAGACGATCAAGGCCTGCGGCCTGGAGGACACCGCGCACGACCGCTGGAGCCACACCGTCATCGACGAGATCAACCAGCGCGGCCGCAGCCGCAGGAACCAGGTCATCGGCTCGGCGCTCAGCGCCACGATCCAGTTCCTCGCCCCGCTCGCGGTCCTCGACCTGGGCTACTACAGGATCTCCAACGGCACCGCGTCGCTGAGCTCCGTGGTGGGCTTCACCTCCCTCGCCGTGGGCATGTTCGTCCCCCTGGCCGGCGTCGTCCAGAGCGCACTCCAGGTCGCCGGCCTCGGCGCCACCCTGGCCAGGCTCACCGACGTGCTCGGCACCGAACCCGAGCAGCGCCCGGCCGATGCCCTCGTGCTGGAGGACGTGAGCGGCCCCGTCGAGCTCCGCGACGTCTCCTTCGCCTACCCCGGGAGCACCACACCGGTCCTCAGCCAGGTCGATGTCCGCTTCGGCGGCGGGAAGTTCACCGCGATCCTGGGACGCTCGGGCTCCGGCAAGTCCACGATGGCCTCCGTCATCGCCGGCCTCCAGACCCCCACCAGCGGATCCGTCCACATCGACGGCCACCCCATGGACCGACTCGACCGCGTGTCCCTGCGGCGCTCGATCTCCTACGTCTCACAGGACTCCAGGATCTTCGCCGGCACCATCTGGGAGAACATCACCTACGCCCAGCCCGGCTCCACGTTCGAGGACATCAAACAGGCCGCGACACTGGCGTGCATCCACGAGGACATCATGGCGCTGCCCATGCGCTACGACACCCTGCTCGGCCCGGGCGGCCTGGGCCTGTCGGGCGGCCAGCGCCAGCGCATCGCCCTGGCCCGCGGGTTGATCCGCAAGCCCCAACTGCTGGTCCTCGACGAGGCGACGAGCGCACTGGACAGCGCGACCGAGCAGGCCGTCTTCAACGGACTGGCCGCCCTCGACCACACCCTGATCGTCATCGCCCACCGCCTGACCGTGCTCGAAGCCACCGACCAGGTGATCGTCGTCGAGGCCGGCCGGGTGGTCGCCCAGGGTGACTACGCGGATCTCATGGCCAATTCCCCGGCCATGCGCACACTCGTGGGCCAAGGGGAATCCCCGGCCTGAGCCGGCCGTCCGTTCTGCAGCTGTAGGCGTTACTCCTAGGCATGTGCCCTGGACCGAAGGGAAAGTGGCGAGTTGCTCTCCGAAGCGAAGAATCAGATGTTGACCCAGGTCGGCCCGGGGACTCCCATGGGTGAACTGTTGCGCCGGTACTGGCACCCGATCGCCGCGGTCTCGGAGCTCGCCGAGAAGAGCGTGAAGACGCTTCGGTTGCTGGGCGAGGACCTGGTCCTCTACCGGACCGACACCGACGAGTACGGCCTGGTGCAGCGAGGCTGTCCCCATCGTGGCGCGGACCTCGGCCAAGGCTGGGTCGAAGGCCGGAGCCTGCGCTGCTCGTACCACGGCTGGCTGTTCGATCAAGCCGGAACGTGCGTCGAGCAGCCCTACGAAGACCTCGCCGAGTCGTCCGCGCCGTTCCGGGACAAGGTGAAGGTCACCTCGTACCAGGCCGTCGGGTTCGCCGGCATGGTCTGGGCCTACCTGGGCCCGGCGCCGGCCCCGCTCATCCCCATGTTCGAACCGTTCACCTGGGACCGCGGCTTCGTCCAGGTCATCCTGTCCGAACTCCCGTGCAACTGGCTGCAGTGCCATGAGAACGGCGTGGACCCGGTGCACTTCGAGTGGCGGCACACCAACTACGTCGCGCGCGCGGGGAACCCCGAGAACCCCGAGGTCGGCCCCCGCCACACGGACATCGAGTTCCAGGAATTCGAGTTCGGCATCGCCGTGGCCCGGCAGGCCGAGCTGACGACCCCCGTCCTGCCCATTCCGCTCGCCCCGACGAACCAGTTGGACAGCAGCGGCATCGCGTGCCTGTGGCCGAACGTGCTCTACGCCGGAAGCAGCCTGGAGTGGCGCGTTCCGGTGGACGACACCCGCACGCTCAACATCGTCTGGCACTACGCTCCGCTTCCGAAGGACATGCCCGCGGTCGATCAGGATCCGGTCCCCCACTGGTACGGGCCCGTGACGGACGACAACGGCGAGCTGATCACCAGTCACATCCTGAACCAGGACTTCGCGGCCTGGGTGGGCCAGGGCGTGATAGCCGACCGCACCAGCGAGCACCTGGGTCGCAGCGACGAGGGGATCATCCTGCTCCGCAAGCGGCTCTTCGCGGACATCGAGCGCGTCTCCCAGGGCGAGGACCCGCGCGGAATCGTCCGCGATCCCGAGCTGAACACCTGCATCGCGCTGCCCTTGGACCGGCCCCAGCTGTACCGCGAAGGAGTCGATCGCGAGTTCTTCGAGTGGCGCCTCAAGAGGGTGTTCGACTGGCGGCTCAGCGACGATCCGTCCTATGCCATGCAGGCCGGGCAGCCGGCACACGTGCGGCACGCATTCGAGAAGGCCATGGGGATCAGTCAGGACTTCCTGACCGCCCAAGCCCCCAAGTCAGTGCCGTAGTCAGTGTCGTACAGCCGTACAGCCGTATGAGCCTTGAGCACGGTCAGCGTCGTGAGTGCCACGAAGGAGAGAGTATGTCGGTGAACAGGAAGTCGGCCGCCCAACTGGTCACAGAGGCTGCGGACATGCGGAAGTTGATCATCGAAAAGATGTCCGTCGACGGCGGCCACGTCGGCTCGCCGCTGGCGGTCATCGAGCTGATCCAGGCATTGGTCGAGGTCTTCGACTTCCCCAAGGACAAGATCGTCTTCGACGGCGCCCACCAGATGCACGCCTACAAGCTGCTGACCGACCGCGCCGAGGCCTTCGCCACCATGGACCACCGCGGCGGCATCGGCGAGTACGCCGACATCCACGAGAGCCCGTACGACTTCTACATCGGCGGCCGCATCGGGATCTCCATCTCGGCCGCGCTCGGCTACGCCGTCAACCACCCCGAGTACAAGTCGATCGCACTGCTCGGCGATGGCTCCATGACCGCCGGACAGCCCTATGAGGCGCTCAACCACGCCGGTGCTCTCGCGTCGAACCTGCTGGTCATCTACAACGACAACGACTTCGCCGTCACGGAGACCGTCGGGTACCTCCACACCCACAACACCGTGCGCGAGTTCAGCGAGAGCCTGGGCTTCGACTACGTGGGCGCCGTGGACGGCCACGACACGCAGCAGCTGATCGAGCTGCTCGACGACATCAAGCAGCGGAAGCACCCGGTGTTCCTCCATGTGAAGACCGTCAAGGGCAAGGGCTACGAGCCCGCCCTCCGGGACCCCGTCACGTTCCACTGGCTCGATCCGTTCGACCTCGAAACGGGCGCGCTCAAGAAGAAGCCCGTCAACAAGTTCCGGGACCTGATCCTCAAGAAGGCACCCGAACTGGCGGAGAAGCACGGGGAGGTGTACTGGGTCTCGCCCGCCGCCGCCCGGAGCACGGGCCTCAAGGAGCTCAAGAAGATCTACCCCGACCATGTCTTCGACACGGGGATCAACGAGCAGCACTGCGTGACGTTCTCCGCCGGCCTGGCCCTGAACGGCAACAAGGTGATCTGCTTTGTCCCCGCGACCTTCTTCCCCCGGGCGCTGGACCAGATCACCGACGCGTGCATGCTGCGGGTCCCCATGGTGTTCGTTCTGCCGGGATCGGGCATCTCAGCCCAGGGGCAGACCCTGCAGGGGATCTACACCCTGCCGATCCTCAATGCGATTCCTCACGCCACGCTGTACCACCCGTCAAGCCTGGCCGATTTCGACCGGCTCCTCGACCGGGCGCTCGAACACGAACACAACGGTCCGGTCTTCCTCCACAAGCCCGGCGAGGACATCGAGGCCGGCGTCACGGAGAGCGGTGTCGTCGAAGTACGGGACGGCGGCAGGCTCAGTGTCATCTCCATCGGGAACACCCTGGGCAAGGCAGTCCGCCTGGCCGACGCGCTGGGCGACGTCCAGGTCCTGCACATCCAGAAGGTCGCGCCCGTCGACCTCGACGCACTCCAGCGCGCCATGGGCGACAGCAGCAGGATGCTGATCCTGGAGGACGGCTTTGTGCGGTCGGGCATCGGGCAGCACATTGTCGCCAGCCTCCTGCACAAGCCGATGCGCTACGAGATCCTCGGGATCCGGGACCGCTTCCCGGGCATCGGCACGCTGGACGAGGTGTTCGAGGACATCGGTTTCGACGATGCGGCGGTGCTGGCGGCAGCGCAGCAGCTCATGAACGCGTAGGACACGATGCCAGAGACAGCACGACTACTCCACAAGGGGGAATTCACCGAACTGTGGTACGGCCTCGACGCGAGTAGCGAACCGTTCGTCAGGAAGTTCTCCGCATATCCGGGGGACGATAAGCTGGAGAACGAAGCGGCCTTTATTCGCGAAACCCTGCCGGGGCCGGCCAGAGAATACTTCTGCCAGGTCACCAGGGCCGAGCGGGATGTGCCCGGTCGAAGTTTTTCGTACGACATGCCCTATTACGAGGGAAGGCTGCTCCGGCACATCGCTGTCGATGGGAACATCGGGGTCGTCGAGTCGGTCAGCCATATCAGGGCGAGCATCACGGCCCTCAAGACGACGCTGTATGCGCATCCCTCCACCGAGCAGCCCGGCGCGTTCGCCCGCACGTACTACATCGATCGGGTGGCGAAGCGGGTCGACCGGTACACCGGCCGGACCGACCGGGTCCTCGACATCACCGGTGCCAACGCCGGCGAGCTGACCAGCATGCAGCTGGATCCGCTCTTCAGGGACATCATCAGCCGACCGTCCATCTCGCTCAACGGGCGCAGGCTGCTCACGCCGCTCGCCATTGTGGACAGGATCAGGGCCACCCCGTCCCTGATGCGGACCATGGTGCCCCGGCAGGGTTCGATGCGGCTCATACACGGTGATCCCCATCTGGGGAACATCATGATCAGGGAGGGGACGGACAAGCCGCTGTTCTTCGACCCGAACGGCTTTCACGCCGGGGGCGACATGGCCTACGACATCGGCAAGCTCATCCTCTCGCTGGACTATCTCGAGCCTTCTTACGAGAAGAAGCTCGTCCTGCCGACCGTGTCGTCACGTGGCGGCGACATCACGGTCGGAGCCCTGAAGAGCTTCATCGACCCCGATCTCGGCCTCCGCTCCAGGGAGATCGTGCGAGCCGTGATCGAGGACGTGCTGCCCGAGATATTCGCGGCCGATCTGGTCGCCGACCCGGGACTCCTCGACCGGGCCGTCCTCGCCGCCGACCTCCACGCCCTCGCCGCCGCGCACACCTTCATCCCGACCGCACGGCCGGAGATGGCCCTGCCGTTGCTGCTCTACCACCTGGAGGCGGCCAACGACCACCTGGATCTGCTCGAAGAAGCCGATCCCGACGCATCGGCCCGAAGCGTCCTCCTCCCCTCGATCGTGCGGGCACCATGATGCTGGAATTTGCCGACCATCATTTTGAACAGGTCATCGACTTCGTGAAGTCGGCCGGCGACTCGGCCCTCGACCGGTGGCGGAGCTTCGATGTCGTCGAGATCAAGGACATCGGCGGCGACCTGGCCACCAACCTTGACCGTGAGATCGAACGAGCGTTCCACGGACTGTGCCGCGACCTCTTTCCCGGATGCGGTTTCAGGGGGGAGGAGCTGCCCGAGCTGAGCACGGGCAGCAGCAACGGCTACACCTGGAACATAGACCCGATCGACGGGACGAAGAACTTCGTCCATGAAGTGCCGATATGGAGTGTGACGGTAAGTCTCGAAAAAGACGGCACCCCGATATTCGGGGTGATATACAACCCGGTCAGCAGGCAGCTCTACACGGCCATGGAAGGCCGCGGCGCCCACCTCAACGGCCGCCGGCTCTCGTACAGCGCTCCCGCGGATCCGGCCCGGATGCAGCTGGCCATCGACTTCTTCATGCGCCAGGACGATCCGGCGAGAAAAGCACGGCAGGACGACCTGCTGGCCGAGCTGTTCCACTCGTTCTACCGGGTGCGAAGCATCGGGTCCGGTTCGCTGGCTCTCGCCTGGCTCGCCCAGGGGCACTTCGGCGGATACCTCAGCTGGGGACTCACCGAGGACAAGTACATCGACATCGCCGCCGGCCTCGTCATCGCGAAGGAGGCCGGAGCCGTGGTCGCCATCGAGAGCCTCGACAGCGGCTCGTCCGTCCTCGTGGTCGGGGCCGAACGCACCTGTGACATCCTGCTGGCGCTGGCCCACGGCCGGGGAGACCGCTGAGCCCGGCAGCTACCGTGACGACCGGATCCCGGCGACCTGGGTACTCACATAGCGCTGCCAGTTCTCCCGGCCGTGGCGGATGTTCGCGGGAGTGCCCAGGTCGAGCAACTCGCCCCGGAGGTCGTGGGCGTACATGTTGAAGCCGCCGCTCTCGATGGCCCAGGGGAACACGTTGTCACGGAGTCCCAGCGGGCCGTTCTCGCCCGCGTGGGCCTCGGCGTACCCCTCGCACACCTCGACGAAGTGATCCGTCGACAGCACGATCGCGCCGGCACTGGTGAGTGCCAGTTCGCCGGGCGCCGTGGGCGACACCGGCTGGCTGCGGTCGTAGACATGCCGAAGGCGCCAGGTGGCGGCATCGACGATGAACCGCCCGACATCGGTGGTGCGAGGAGTTATGTGGCTCGTGACAGCAGCCGTCATCGACGGCTCACGACGGGCATGGGCCAAGGTCATCTCGGCGACCTCGTCCCAGGGAAGCAGCAGGTCGCCCGGCATCATCAGGACCTGGCCCTGCAACTGCCAGCGCTTGACCGCCGCGAGCACCGCGCCATCGGGCCCGAGCGGGGTCCGTTCCTCGGAGAAGACATAGGAAACACCCTCTTTCCATATCCACTCCTCGCCCCGCAGGTGCTCGACGATCTGATCGCACAGATGCCCCACGCAGAACACGAACCGTCGAAAGCCGATCCGCTGCAATTCGCGGCAGATGGTCGACAGGATCGTTTCACCGCTGTCGAGGCGCAGCAGGTGCTTGGGGACGGCGTCGTTGGTCATCTCCCTGGCCCGGGTGGCCATGCCGCCGATCGGCATGGCCACCCACACGTCGCTCAGCTGATCAACCACGCGATCGGCGGACATGACTCCCCTTATGAACGATCTGGCCCGGGCTGTTCACCAGGCGGATCCGAGTGCTGGCCCCGACGCGCCGAGACCTCCAGAGGACCGGAGCACTTGCCTGGTGAACCCTACATTGCCCCGTCCGAGGCTGTCCCGGACCACCTGTGACAACGGGCGTACGGGCCCGCTTTCGTGACGCCCGGTCGATTCGTCCGGCAGGCCGCTTCCGGGGTCCGGTGAACGGCCGCACGAGGCACATCGTGGTGGACACCCGCGTCGGGACCGTCGACCTGGCGATCCCGAGAGTCCGTTCCGGCTCGTACGTGCCGATGCAGCGCCGCTGGTCGGCCCGGACGGTTGCGGAACTCGGCGACCCACTCGGCCAAGTGCGCTGCCATCTCCGACACTTGGGACTTCGACAGTTGCTTCGACCTCAGGACAGTTGCGATTCGGGGGCGAAGGCGGGCAGCTTCTCGAGACTGCTGCGCACGGCCTCCGCGCCGTACTCGAACATCTGCCGCTCGTAGTCGTCGACCGCGCCGAGCAGATCCCGGCGGCCTTCGCCTGCCTCGATCAGGCAGCGGCGCAGCAGGTCGGCGTCGCGCAGTGCGGTGTTCGCGCCGTTGCCGCCGGTCGGGGAGGTGGCGTGGATCGCGTCGCCGAGCAGGGTGACCGGGCCGGCCGCCCAGCGCTCGCCGGGCCTGACCACCCGGATGGACAGCAGGGTGCTGTTGTCCGGGTCGGCCTGCTCGATCAGCGCGCGCAGCTCCGAGTGCCAGCCTTCCATCCTGGACAGCACGGCGTCCTGCGCGGTCAGGTTCTCCAGCGAGCCGTTCGGCGGCAGGATCATGGCCCAGCGCACGTAGTCGCCGATGTCGGGCAGTGTGACTTCGGGGGCCAGTTGCTCGGCGGCCTGCTTCGGCGGGGTACGGAAGCGCATCGCGCCGAGCAGCAGGCTGACGCCGTCGCCCGCGATCTTCGAGCCGTATGCCTTGGACAGGCCGGCGAACTCGTCGGTCAGCGGGGTGCGGCCGATGACGAATCGGACGCCGGTGTCGGTCGGGGTGGTCTGCGGCGACAACACCCCGCGGACCGCGGAGGCGACGCCGTCGGCGCCGACGAGCAGGTCGGCGGTGGCCGGGCCGCGGCGGGCGAACCGGGCCCGGACATTGCCGTCGGCCAGCACGTCGTAGCCGGTCAGCGCGGCATCGGTGTGCACGGTGAGGCCGGTCAGCAACAGGTGCCGCAGCACCTGCCGGTCGACCACGATGCCGGTCCGGCCCGCGCCGAGCCTGCCGATCTCGTTCAGCCGCGGGTCCAGGATCAGCTGCTCGGCGGAGGCCTCCATGACGATCTCGTCCAGCAGCGGGTGCCAGCGCGTCGGCAGGCAGTCGCGCACCGCCTGGAGACCGACCGGATCCAGCACGAGGCGGTAGCCCTGGAACCGCGCGACGATCCCCGGGTCGCGTTCGAACACGTCGGCCTCGATCCCGGCACCACGCAGACCCTGCGCGAGAGCCAGACCTCCCAGACCGGCTCCGACAACGGAAACTCGCATCGCACACCTCCGCGCCACTGACACGAACTTAGTTCGTTCTGACGATCTAAGTTCTACTCAGCGAACTTAGATCGTGTCAAGGTAGAGTGGTCGGCATGTCCGCCGATCCCCGCCAACGCCGCGCAGCTCGCCACGCCCAACCCGCGGCGGAGGTCGCCGCGTCGGCGCCGCGCAAGAAGCCGATCACCGTCGAACGGATCACCGACGCCGCCCTGGAAGTCGTCGCCACCGAGGGGTACGACGCGCTGACCATCCGCCGGGTCGCCGCCGTGCTCGGCACTGGCCCGTCCTCGCTGTACGCGCACATCGTCAACAAGGACGACATCGACGACCTGCTGATCGGCAGGCTCTACGCCGAGGTCGTGCTCCCCGAACCGGACCCGGCCGCCTGGCGCGAGCAGCTGCTCGGGGTGTACACGCAGATCCGCGACCTGTACCTGAAATACCCCGGAGTCTCGCGCGCCGCACTGGCCATGGTGCCGACCAACCTGGAAACGCTGCGGGTCGGCGAAGGGATCCTGGCGATCCTGCTCGCGGGCGGCGTCGAACCGAGGACGGCCGGCTGGGCCCGCGACGCGCTGTCCCTCCACGTCAGCGCCTACGCACTGGAGCAGTCGCTGGTCCGGCAACGGCGCCGGCAGCCGAATCAGGAATGGGTGCTCGGCGACGAGGAGTTGCTGGACCGCTTCACCGCACTGCCCGCCGAGCAGTTTCCGCACACTCGACGCCACGCCGCCGAGCTGATCTCCGGCACCGGACACGACCGCTTCGAGTTCGCCCTCGGCCAGCTCATGAACAATCTGCGGCCCGCATCCCGTCACTCCGGAACCGGCCGTCCGCGGCCGGAATGATCACCAACTGCGTGATCGAAGGTGAACCGCCGCCAAGTCCGGCACCGCCGGCCTGCTGGCGAAGACCAAGGAGGCCACTGTGTGGGGAAGGGGCGCCCGTGCGCACCACTGAGGCCGGGGCATAGTCTGCGGCCATGATCGATGCCCTCAATGCGACGCCCCAGGAAGCCTTCGAGACGCTGTTGGCCGGCAACCGGCGGTTCGTCACCGGTTTCCCGGAGCACCCGAACCAGGACGCTGCCCGCCGTACCGAGATCGCACCGGCTCAGAGCCCGTTCGCAGTGCTGTTCGGGTGCTCGGATTCCCGGCTGGCCGCCGAAATCATCTTCGACCGGGGGCTGGGTGACCTGTTCGTGGTCCGCACCGCCGGACACGTCGCCGGGCCGGAGGTGCTCGGCAGCATCGAGTACGGGGTGGGCGTGCTCGGTACGCCGCTGGTCGTGGTGCTCGGCCACGACGCGTGCGGGGCCGTGGCGGCCACCCGTGCCGCTGTCGCCGACGGCACCACCGCCGGCGGCTACGTGCGGGACGTGGTCGAGAAGGTGACCCCGAGCGTGCTGGCCGCCCGCGCGGCCGGGCACACCGAGGACGCGGAGTTCGTCGCCGAGCACATACGGCACACCGTCGATCTGCTGCTGGACCGCTCCCGCGCGCTCGCCGAAGCGGTCGAGGAGGGCCGGGTCGCCGTCGTCGGGCTGTCCTACCGGCTGGCCGACGGTACAGCCCACCTGGTCACCACCCGCGGCCTGGACCTGTCTGCCGGTGCGGCGGCCTGACCGGGTTGCTCAGCGTTCCTCCAGCTCCGGAAGGACACGGCGGAAGGACACAGGCGGGGCGGGACAGCCGCGAGAGCTGTCCCGCCCAAAGGATCGTTGCGCAGGTCCGCAGGCCCGCACCCGGGAGGCACGTCCCGGGTGCGGGCCTGCGGCGTCGCGCCGTTCCTACCTGCGTGCTTCGCGCCTGCGGCCCAGGCGCATGCCGCCCAGGACCAGGGCGGCGACGAACAGCACGGCGCCGATGACGAGCAACCACAGCAGGCCCTTCACCAAGGCGCCGACGAAGCCGAACACCACGGCGATGAGCAGGATGAACAGGAACAGGGCCATGTCGGCCACCTCCTTTGGTCAGTCGTTGCGCTTGAGTGCGCCCTTCACCCGGTCGGCGGCACCCTGCACGGCATCCTTGACGCCGTCGGCGGCCTGCTTGACCTTCGACTCGACCTGGTCGGCCTGGCCCTCGCCCTTGAGTTCCTCGTCCCCGGTCAGGTCGCCGGCCTTCTCCTTCGCCTTGCCGGCCAGGCCCTGCGCCTTGTTCGACAGGTCGCTCATCGATTCCTCCAGTCTCCGCCGGCGGCGCAGTCGCACCACCTTTCATCCCCTTTTTACCGATATCGGCGCTTTCATGCGCGCGGGATGGATCACAGCCGCCATGGCCGACAGGAGTCAGGCGGCGGGGTGAGATCGGCGCGGCCGAACAGGAGCGCGTAGCCGCGCGGCAGGCAGGCCGGCAGATGGTCGGTGAGCCGATCGCCGACGAGGTCGGCGATGGCGGTCAGGACGCAGGCTGCGTCCCAACGGGCGCCTGCGAGCGTGGTGTTGAGGTTGGGGGCGATGGCCTCGACGAAGGCGGAAGCGGCGACCGCCCGGTCCACGGGAATCGGGGCGCGCGAGCACCAAGGCCCCCAGGCCCCCAGGCCCCCAGGGCGTGCTGCTGGCCCGACGCCGCCGCCTTGAAGTCCCCGGGCGCACCGATCCCGGCTGGTCTACGGCACGCGTCGGTTCAGCAGGCCGATGACGTGGCCGTCGTCGTCGACCACCGGCCACACGTCCAAGCCCCGGAAGTACATCGCGACAAACGCCACCGTTGCGGGCATGTCGGCGGTGGCGAACGGTGCGCGGTCGTGGGCGATGTCGCGGACCGCGCTGCGTTCGGTGTACCAGGACCGGGAGCTGAAGGGCGCGAGCTGAGCGCGGGTCACCATACCGGCGCACCGTCCGTCCTCGCCCCGCACCAGGACCTGGTCCGTCCCGGCGCTGTGCAGGATGTCCATGGCCGTGTCGACCGTGACATCGTCGCTGATCTGCAGCTGTGGAGCCCCCATGAGGTCGCCCACGGTGGCGGCCAGGTTCGCGCCGGCGCTCACGCGCGCCATCGGGGGTTCGAGGGTGAAGGTCATCGGCGAAGCTCCTTCGCGTCGCACTCGCCGCGGCCGACAGTGATCAGGGCGGCTGCCGTGACGGTGTGGGTCTCGCCCGGGCCGAGCGCCACGAGCGCGGGCGTCTGGGCGCTGTGACCTGCGGCTGGGGCCCGTCGTGGGAGGTGTGGCCACGGCGCGGGGTTCATGGTGGTGCCGGGCACCCGATCCCGCTGCCGGTTCAATTCCACTGTCAGTGTGGACAAGTCAGGAAGCCGGCCGCGGAAGCCGTGCCGTCGGGCACCGTCCAACCTGTCTGCGGGAGCTCCGCCAGGTGTCGGCGAGACCGCAGGGCCAGCCTCGGGGTCGGTGGCGCGGTCATCGCACCCACAGCGGCTTGGATGCCGGCGTGGGGCGCCTGCTGTCGACCTCAGAAGGTGAGCAGGCCGATGGCGTGGCCGTCGTGGTCCACCACCGGCCACGTGTCCATTCGGCGGGAGCGCATGGCGGCGACCGCGTCGGTGGCGGGCATGTCGGCGGTGGCGAACGGGGCACGGTCGAGGACGATGTCGCGCACCGCGGTGCGCTCGGTGTACCAGGAGCGGGCCTGGAACGGCGCGAGGTGCACGCGGGTCAGCAGTCCGGCGCAGCGGCCGTCGTCGTCGCGGACCAGGAGGTGGTCCGCGCCGGAGCTCTGCAGGATGTCCATCGCCGTGTCGACCATGACGTCGTCACTGATCTGCAGTTCCGGGTCCTTCATGAGGTCGCCGACCGTCGCGGGGCGTTCGAGGGTGATGGTCATGGAGGGACTCCTTCGTGTCGCTCGCGCCGGTGGCGGTGGCGATCAGGGCACTGGTGGTGGGAGGGCCTGCGTGATTCGCCGGATGGGGTTGCGGCGCTCCCGACGGATTCCGTGAGCGGCTGTCGCAGGAAGCCGGTGTCGCCAACTCGGCGAGCTGCGCGGGCCCGGTCCGCACTGCGAGCCGGGCCCGCTGGGCTGGGTGCTACGCGGCGAGGGCGACGCGCCTGGGCGCCCGGCGACGGCCGGAGGAGCCCTGGTTGTCGCGACCGGCAGCGGCCCGGGCGTCGCCGCCGGCGTAGGCGGGGCGGCTGCGGCGGTTGCGTCCCGTGGACGGGCTGCGACGAGGGCGCTCGACGACGGGGTCGGCGATCGCGGTGGGGACGCCGGTGGGCACGCGGGCGCCGGTGATCCGAGCCAGTTCCTCGTCGCCGGCAGTGACCCGGGTGGATTCGGGGGTGATGCCGGCGGTGGTCATCATGCGGGCCATCTCACGGCGTTGGTTGGGCAGGACGAGGGTGACGACGGTGCCGGACTCGCCGGCCCGGGCGGTGCGTCCGCCGCGGTGCAGGTAGTCCTTGTGGTCGCTCGGCGGGTCCAGGTTGACGACCAGGTCGAGCCCGTCGATGTGGATGCCGCGGGCGGCGACGTTGGTGGCGATCAGCGCGGTCACCGCGCCGGTGCGGAACTGCTCCAGGGTGCGGGTGCGCTGCGGCTGGGACTTG
This sequence comes from Kitasatospora sp. NBC_01250, assembly GCF_036226465.1. Classification (NCBI taxonomy): domain Bacteria; kingdom Bacillati; phylum Actinomycetota; class Actinomycetes; order Kitasatosporales; family Streptomycetaceae; genus Kitasatospora; species Kitasatospora sp. NBC_01250. The sequence goes on from NZ_CP108476.1 coordinate 2,764,948, forward strand.
CCCCCGTGCAGCGCCGCGGCCTTCACCCCGGTGGAGAGCAGGTGGTCCACCAGGCGGTCGGCGCCGTGCTTGGTGTCGGTGAACATGATCACGCCGCCCTCGCGCGAGGCGATGTGCGCGATCGTGGCGTCCTTGTCCCGGCTCTGGACGTGCAGGACGTGGTGCTCCATGGTGCTGACCGCCGCGGCCGAGGGGTCCACCGAGTGGGTGACCGGGTCGGTGAGGAAGCGCCGCACCAGCCGGTCGACGTTGCGGTCCAGGGTGGCCGAGAACAGCATCGTCTGGCAGCCCTCGGCGACCTGGTCGAGAAGCTCGGTCACCTGCGGCAGAAAGCCCATGTCGGCCATCTGGTCGGCCTCGTCCAGCACGGTGATGCCGACGCCGTCGAGCTGGCAGTCGCCGCGCTGGATCAGGTCCTTGAGGCGGCCGGGGGTGGCCACCACGACCTCCGCCCCGCGGTTCAGCACCTGGGCCTGGCGGCCGATCGACATCCCGCCCACCACGGCCGCCATCCGCAGCCGCACCGCGTGGGCGAAGGGGGTGAGGGCGTCGGTGACCTGCTGCGCCAACTCGCGGGTGGGCACCAGCACCAGGGCCAGCGGCCGGCGCGGCTCGGCCCGCTGGCCGGCGGTGCGGGCGAGCACCGCGAGACCGAACGCGATGGTCTTGCCGGAGCCGGTGCGGCCGCGTCCCAGCACGTCGCGTCCGGCCAGCGAGTTCGGCAGCGTCGCGGCCTGGATCGGGAACGGCGAGGTGACGCCCTGGCGGGTCAGCACCGACAGCAGCGCCTTGGGCATGTCCAGTTCGTCGAACGACTCGACGGCCGGCAGCGCCGGGGTGGTACTGACCGGCATCGCGAACTCGCCCTGCGGGGAGGAGTTCTGACGGGCACCGCGGCCGGAGGAGTTCCGGCCGCCGGTGGGCCTGTCGCCGTAGAAGGAGCTGCCGCCGGAGCGGGATCCGTAGCCGCCGCCGGAGCGGGAGCCTGCGCCGGAGCGGGAGTTGGCGTTCTGGTACGAGGAGCGACTGGAACGATTCATGCGGGAGACCTTCCTCAGGGCGGCACGTCGCAAGGAAGGCTCCGCGGCGCGGGGCGCCGACGGGAGACCGCAAGGGAACGGGCCGAGAGATGTGACAGGCGGGGCGTGGACGGTAGAACCGTGCGGCACGTCACCTACGGTCGGCGCTCACCGCGAAGGGGCGGGAGCGAGGACCTCGAACCGTGGGATGTCACGGCAGGGCGGCGCCGATCCGGACGCGGCGCTGGGCGTCTCGCGTGGGGATGGCCGCCGGTGGCGGAGCCAGGGGGCCTGAACGGCCGGGTAAAAGCATGGTGGCGCAAGGCCGAGGGGCCCGCACCGGGCATCATGTACGCGGTGCGGGCCCCTCGCTGCTAGGCGGGTGCCATGGCAGAAAAACTACAGCGGACGAATGTTCTCGGCCTGCGGGCCCTTCTGGCCCTGCGTGACGTCGAACTCGACCTTCTGGCCCTCGAGCAGCTCACGGAAGCCGTTGGCGTTGATGTTCGAGTAGTGGGCGAAGACGTCAGCGCCGCCACCGTCCTGCTCGATGAAGCCGAAGCCCTTTTCCGCGTTGAACCACTTCACAGTGCCATTAGCCATAAAAAATTCTCCTTCAAGGGGCTGTCCGGAGCACGCACAGCGCGGGCTCCGAGTCGCCGCGATGAGCACCCACCCGGGGAAGAGCCGGGAAACAGAAATGCGCCTGCGAAACATCAGCAGGCGCACACAAAGTTCATGGGAACCACTACTGCAACTAAGAAGACTCTAGCAGCCCCGGGCCCGCCACGGCGGAATATGTCACCCCCAGTTTCGCAGGACCCTCCCCCGCCGGGCCGCCGACCCGAGCAGCCAGGAGCATCAACACACCGTGTGAACAGGCTTGTTGATCGCCTGGTGGCCTCTCCGGAGCGGTGGCTCCGCCAGCGGTGCGACGCGGACAAGCCCCCGACACGCCGACCCCGGACACGGGTCGGCCACCGTGCCAGCCGTCATCGGCAGCAGCGGAGACAGCGCGAACCGATCCGAAACTCCACCTCATTCGCAGTCGGGTCCCGGCGAACGGGCCCGCCCCGCGATTTCCGGCGCATACTGCAAGGAATGACGAAATCAGTAGCAGTCCGCCGGCCCCTGCCCACCAGTCCCTTCAAGGCCCGGGTCGAGGCGCCCCTGAAGCGGTTCGCCGTGGGCGACCGCGTCACCCACGACCGCTACGGCCTCGGCCGGGCCATCGGCGTCGAAGGCGACAGCGACATCGCCGTACTCGTCGACTTCGGATCGCGGCAAGAACGCATCACCCAGCCGTACACCGCCATGTTCAAACTCTGACCCAGGGCGCCGCCGGGCGTACCGAGTTCCGCGGTATCCGCGGCGCGCTCGTGCCGGCCCTGTCGGAGGTCCTCGACGCCGCGGGCTTCACCGTCAGCGCCGAGGCTTGTGGAGGAGTTTCACCATCGCGATCTCCTCCGTGGCTGTGACTGCCCTGGCCGGCCGGCTCTCGTGCGGCTGCCCGGCCAGGGAACGGCCGGCCCTGAGTCCGCTGCCAACCCGTCCAGGTCAGCCGGCGAGCAGGTCGGTGAGGTCGTCGGCGTGTTCTTCCTCTTCTTCGAGGATGGACTCGATGAGACGCCGGGTGGTGGGGTCGTGGTCGCCGAGCCAGCGGGCGATCTCCTGGTAGGTGGAGATGACGATCCGCTCGGCCAGCAGGTTGTGCTCCAGCATGGCCCTGAGGTCCTTCTCGGCCGGCGTGGTGTAGTCGGTGTGGGCGCGCTGGGCGAGGGTGGCGGGGTCGAAGTCGGGTTCGCCGCCGAGCTGGGCGATCCGCCCGGCGGCCCGCAGGGCGTGCTGCATCTCCTCGGCGGCATGCTCGGTGAACTCCGCGGCCACCTGGGCGCGGTCGATGCCGGCGGCGGAGATCGCGTGCCGCGTGTAGCGCAGCCAGCAGACCACCTCGGTGGCGACCACGTCGTTCAGTACGGCGATCACTTTCTCGGCGTCCAAGCCGTAGGTGCTGGTCACGGCTCCTTCGGCCATTTTCTGCCGGGCCTCGTCCCGGATCCGGGTCACGTCGATGACGAAGTCGTCGCCTGCCATGCGGTACTCCCAAGTGGTGGAGGGGGGAGGGTCCGCAGACGCCTTCCCGATGCCGGGCGACGTGACACCGGGACGGGCACGACACCACCGATTCGCACCACACCGATGCCGTTTCCGCTCACGGTTGGGCCGCTCGGGGTGTCAGCCGGTCAGGGGGTCGAGGTCGCGCAGGAAGTCACCGAATCCGCCGCGGGCGCGGGGATTGCGTCGCGCGGAGGTGGTGACGGGGCTGCGGGCAGTGCGTTGGATGCGGTGGCCGGCGGCTTCCAGGGCGGTGACCAGGGCGCTGTCCTCGCCGGCGGGCAGCGGCCGGAAGCCGCCGGCTGCGCGGTAGGCGTCGGCCCGCACGGCGAGGTTCGCCCCGTGGACGTGGCGATGCCCGTCAGCGGTCCACTTGCGCTGGTAGTGCCGTCGGAAGGCGGCGGCGGCGCCTTCCGGGTGGCCGGTCCAGTCCGCGACGCGGACGGTGCCCACGACCGCGTGCCAGCCGCGGGCCGCGTGGGCGAGCTGGTGGGCGAGCCAGTCGGCCGGGACTCGGGAGTCGGCGTCGGTGTGGGCCAGCCACACACTGTCCAGGGTGAGACCCGGCCAGGAGGCGAGGGTGCTGTCCAGGGCGCGGTCGCTGCCGGCCGCGCGAGCCGCCCCGACGTTGCCCGCGGTCAGTTCCAGCAGTTCCGCACCGTGCCCGCGGGCGATGGCCGCGGTGCCGTCCGTGCAGGCGTCGGCCACCACGATCACCCGGCTGGGCAGGTCGCGTACGCGCGGGTGGCGGATGGCCCGGTGCAGCGCGTCCAGGCAGTCGCCGAGCAGTTCCTCCTCGTCGCGGGCGGGGACGACGGCAGCCAGCGCACGGATCACGTCAGCCCCTCCAAGGCGGCGACCGAGAGGCGGGCCGCCGGGGTGCCGGGCTGTTCGGGCCGGGTGAAGACGTCGAGGAGGAAGTCCGGCTCGGTGTGCGCGGCGATCCGCACCAGGGCGGGATGGCTGCGGGCCTGGTCGTGAACGGCTTCGGCGCTGCGGGCGTGGTCGGCGACCGGGTGGCGCCAGTGGACGAGCAGCACGGTCCCTCCCGGCTCCAGGGAGTGCACCGCGCGGTCCAGGATGTCGGCGGTGGCGGCGGTGGTGAAGTAGTACAGCAGCTCGGACAGCACGATGAGGTCGAAGCTCTTCGCGGGCCAATCGTCGGGCAGCAGACGGTGCTCCACCTGCACGTGCGGTAGCTGGGCGAGGCGGACCCGTGCCTGCGCGAGGGCGCGCTCCTCCCGGTCGCAGGACAGGAGGGCCTGGCAGCGATCGGCGAGCATGGCGGACAGGACTCCGACCGAGCAGCCCGGCTCGAACGCGCTGCGGTAGACCGGCTCGGGGAGGGCCGCGAGCGTCAGGGCGTACTTGCGCTGCTCGTACCAGCGTTCCGCGAGCTGCCAGGGATCGTCGTGATCGGCATACATGCGGGTGAAGTAGGTCCCCGGCGTTCCGGTGTCCTGCGGCTGTGCTCCCGTGGTCGCGTGGGGCGTGGTCATCGCCAGATCACCTCGAAGTCGCGGCTGAAATGGGCAAGTTCGGCGGGAGGCAGGATCGCCTCGTCCTGCGGCCCATCGCCGAGCGGCTCGATCTGGCTGCGGAAGCACTGCAGTGCCGCGCGCTTGCGGGCCCGGGCGGCCGGAGGCAGCGCGATGCGGGCCGCGCGGTGCCAGGGCAGCCGTCGATCGCCGGGCACCGCCCAGTGCCACGCCCACACCGGGTACTCCCACACGGGCACGCCCCGTGCCGTGCCGGCCGCCAGTGCTGCGCGGCCCGCGGCCTCGTGGTCCGGGTGCAGGTCCCGGCTGAACGGCGCCACGCACAGGTCGCAGTCCGCCAGCAGTCCGGCCAGCTCACTGGTCAGTCCCTGTTCGTGCCGGGCGAGCCCGCTGTCGGGCAGGCCCAGTGCCACGCTCTGCACGTCGGCACCCAACTGGCCCAGCGCTTGGCGCAGTTCCCGTGTGCGGACGGCCGCGAGGTTGCGGGCCGCGGGGGCGGTGCTGTGCGGGTGGGAGGCCTCGCCGTCGGTGACGGACACCAGGCGCACCCGGACGCCGGCTGCCGCGAGGACGGCGATCGTGCCGCCGAAGCCGAGGACCTCGTCGTCGGGGTGGGCGGCCACCACCAGGACCCTCGGGGGACGGTCCCGCGGGGCCGGCAGGCAGGCGAGCGGGTCGATGACGGGAAGGCTGCGAAGTGCGGGCCAGGTCTGCCAGTCCTCTTCGGGCGTCCCGGTCTCCTGGATGGGGTCGGCTGCAGTCCGCTTCGGGGCGAGAGCGGTCGGTGGCGGGGCCGGGTGGCTCGTCACATCTCCTCCCATTCCAGTCGGGTGCCGCTGGCGGCCTTGCCGAGGGCGGCCAGGTCACGCTCGCCATGGTGCTGGCGCAGGTAGACCGTCAGGTCCGCGACGGCGCGGGCATGAACGGCGTCATGGCCCAGCGGGGCGGCGCCCAGCGCCCGGCCGACCCGGGCCAGGACGTCGGCGGCGGCGTTCTCGACGGCGGCACGCACGCGCATCGTGCGACGGTGCGCGGTGCCGTCCGTGTCGAGGGGATCGGCGTCCACGGCCGCGGCGGCACTGGCAAGCAGCGTGTCGACGGTGGCCAGACGGGCGTCGACGGCGCCGAGGTGCGCCAGGGCGTGCGGGTCCAGGTCCCACGTGCGCGAGGCGGTCAGCAGCGTGCGGGCGACCGCGCGGGCACCGCCGTGCCAGCAAGCCGCGACACCGATCCCTCCGTGGTGGAATCCGGGACGCTCCAGGTAGGCGCCCGGCTCTCCGACCGGGCTGGCCCGGACGCCGTCGAGGTTCACGTCCAGGGTGTCGCTGCCCGCCATGCCCGGGCCGGGCCAGCTGTCCGGCAGCGGGCCGACACCAGGCTGCTCGACCTCGACGGCGAACAGACGCCGCCGCTCCCCTTCGCGGGCGGTCACGAGCGCGTGCGTGCACACCCGGGCGCCCGAGCAGAAGGGTTTCACGCCGAAGAGCCGCCATCCGCCCGGCAGCCGGCGTGCCTCCAGGGTGTAGCCGGGCGGTTCGGCCGCCCACACCCCCCAGCGGGCGCCGTCCGCAGCCGTCGGCAGGTCTTCCGTTGCCGGTATGCCGAGTTCGGCGAGGATCGCGACGGCGTCCGTGTGGCCCTCGGCAAGCCGGGCCAGCGACAGGTCCCACTGAGCCCAGCGGGTGAGCGCCTCCCAACGGGCACGGGTCCGCCCCCCGCCGGGCAGCGGCAGATCCAGCTCGCCGCAGGCCGCCATCCGTGTGAACGCCTCGGCGACGCACCGGCGGTGGTCCTCCGCACCGGCACCGGTCCTGGCGGCCTCGTTCCAGCTGCCCCGCACGCCGACTCCCGTTTCGGTGGCGCTCATGGGCTACCGGCCCTGTCGGTCCTGCGGGGATCAGGCTGCCGCGGGGACCGCGCAGGCCATGGCGGCAGGACGGAGGGCCGCAAGGACGATCCAGCGATCACGTCGTACTCCTCACCATTGCGCCGGGCGGAGCGGCGCAGACACTCGACGTTGCTCCGACTCTGCACCGCACGCCGGGCGCCCGCACGCCCGGAGCGGCCCCGCCCCGAGCGGCGACCCGACCGATCGGCCTCGCTTCAGGAGCTTCACATCGGCGCAGCGGTGCGCCGTGTCGCCGATCCGCCCGAAGGCGCAGGCATGGCTCCGCGCGGTCGGGGCAGACGAGGGCGACCCCGCCAGACGCTCAGGAGGCTTGACCGATGTCCACCCCGATCTCCGACGGCACCACCGGGCTGACCGTGAGCTGTGTGATCCGGGATCAGGTAGCCGTGCTGTCGGTGACCGGTGAACTCGACATCGACACCGGGCCGTTGCTCTACGTCCACCTCGCCAACCAGCTGTCCCACGGCCGCAAGCACGTGATCGTGGATCTGAGCGGAGTGCCGTTCATGGACTCGTCGGGCCTGAACGTCATCATCCGCTCGATGCGCGAGACAAGGCTGGCCGGCGGGAGTCTGACGCTTACGGCTCTGACTCCCACCGTCGACAAGCTCTTCCGCCTCACCGGAATCGGTCTCACCCACCCGGTCCAGCCTGATGTCGAGTCGGCACTGGCCACCCTCGATCCGGTGTCCACGAGTTCCCAGGGCGCTCCGTGACATCGCCGATGGACATCCTCCGCAGGGCTGCTGGCTGCCAGCGTTGACCCCACCGCCCGAAGGGCCGCCCTGCGCGGCTGCGGCCCGAAGGCTCACCTAGCGACCCTTCGGGCCCGAGCCCCCCTACCGTCCTACCGTGGCCCGGGACCGGGCAGAGCTCGCTGGTCCCGCACCGCGGGCCCGGCGTGGACGTGGACGCGCTGCCGCCGGACCACCAGCGGATCCTCGCGATCGTTCGGGGCGCTCCGACCCAGCGGGCGCTGTGGCGCCAGGCCGACTACCGGGGTGCCGGCGGCCGACTGCTGTGCTGCCGGGTGGCGTCGAGGGCGTCGCGCAGGGCGGGCAGGTCGGCGATGACGGCCTGCTCGGCGAAGCGGGCCAGCAGCCTGCGCAGGACCCGCTCGTCCTGGTCGCGCACGGCTTCGGCGATGGCCGCCGCCAGCGACGCCTGGGTATGGGGGTCGGGGATGCGCACGTGCGGCGCGGCCTGCGGCCCTTCCACCGCTCGCCTCCCATTCATTCGTAGTCCTGGGCCGCTGCACGCGGCGTCCTGCGGCAGGGGCGCGGCTGCGGGACCGGCCCGCCCCCGCGCGGGACGGAGAATACCTCCCCGACCGCCATGGAAAAATCTGTGCTCGCTGGAGTAGACATTGCCCCGATCCGTGGCTAGGGTTTCTCTCGTAGACGCGGTCGAGCGGTACCCGCCAGACACGAACTGGCGGTCAGCAGTACGGAAGTTCGCAGGTCGGCACGGTTGCAGGGTTCTGAAGCCAGGAATGGTGCAGTGAGGCGACAGGACCGGCGGCCGGGCCGGGCGGCCCGCGGGTATCAGGGGCCGCCATCAGCGGTACCGCAGTTCAGCAAGTGCACTACCAGCAGGTGAAGTTGGGTTGACCAGCGGTTGGCAGTTCAGCCGTACCGAGCAGGTCGCGTTACCCGGCAGTTGGAAGTACCCGCAGTTCGCAGTAGTCCAGTCAGTACAGAGGATGAATGGAGGGGACAGAGCGCCATCAGGATCGCCCGGCCCGTGAGGCATTCACCCGGGCGGAATCCGAAGACCCCAAGGCAAGGACGGTGGTTTCCGGTCACGCATACGCGATCCCCGCACGCCCCCTCCCCCGGGGCCGTGCGGACATAAGGAACCCGGCCTCAAGGCCGGTAGATGGTGTAAATACCCTTCGGGGCCCCGGGAGCCGCAATGGCCCCGGGGCCCCTCAGCGCGTCCCCGACACGATCAAGAAGAGGTGCAGTGACCACGGCAACCATCCGACCCCACACCCCCGACTCCCTCGACGACGACTACCCCGCCTACACCATGGGCCGCGCCGCCGAGATGACCGGAACCACCCCCGGCTTCCTGCGCTCCCTCGGCGAACAGGGCCTCATCACCCCACTTCGCTCCGACGGAGGCCACCGCCGCTACTCCCGTTACCAGTTGCGCATCGCCATGCGTGCCCGCGATCTCGTCGACCAGGGCACCGCCGTCGACGCCGCCTGCCGCATCGTCATCCTCGAAGACCAACTCGAAGAAGCCCTGCGCATCAACGAACAACTCCGCCGCTCCCAGCCCGGCCAGGAGCCCGCCGCCGACACCTGACCCGCCCGCCAGGCCGATGAGACCGGTCCGCGGTGAGCGACAGGTGCTCACCGCAGGCCGCCCCGCGGAAGACGACGCCGCCGGGCCGGCGGTGAGAGCGCGGGCGGTGACAAGCGTGGCAGCGCAGCAGAGTTCACGGTCACCTCTGTCGAACGGGCATCCCCCCGCTCCCGATCCGAAGCGGTACCGGTGATACCCGGCGAGCTGCGTGACGATCCGTCACTAGCGGTTATCGGCTGGCCATACAGGCGCTAGAATCTTCGCGTGGATGACAAACATCTGTTTGTGTCTGTCTGCGAAGTTCTCTCTCTCCACGGGTTCGAGCTGGCACCGCCGCGGGCGGCCGGGCTCTCCGTCCGGCTGCGCCCAGGGGCCGGCCTGGTACTGGGATGGAGGCCGGGCGAGGATCTGATCGGACCGACACTCCACGCCTGCCCGCATCCCGCCGACGCCGCCGGGCGCACCGAGTTCCGCGGTATCCGCGGCGCGCTCATGCTGGCCCTCTCGGAGGTCCTCGACGCCGCGGGCTTCACCGTCACCACCCTCGGAGCCGACCTGCTCGTCACCGCGAACCCACTCGATCCGGGCGCCACACCAGCCATCGCGGCCACTCCCACCTGCCCTGCACCACGGCGCAGTCGACCGGCGCGCCCGGCGGTCGGCGTCGCCGAGCTAGCTAGCTAGCTCGGCCGGGGCGTTCGGCCTCAGTGTCAAAGGGCATCGACGACGTGGGTCATCTGCGCGACGACGCGGTCGGCGAGGCGCTCGAAGGGCAGGCGTAGAAGGGGGCTGAGCATGCGCAGTGCGCCGGCGAACGTGATCTCGGCACGGTAGGTGATCTCGGTGCCGCGCGGCACCTCGGCGAAGCGGAGGTCGTCGCGGCTGGTAGCCGACTCATTCGTGCCCTGGAACGCCAGGTGCCGCGGCTCGAGCGTCTCGAGGCGGTACGTCAGAACCGTTCTGCGGCCCATGAACGCGGAGGTGTTGACCCATTGTGAGCCGACGCGCAGCGGCCCGGTGTCTTCGCGCACACAGCTGAGCGTCCCGGGATCCCAGTCGCGCGCGTTCGCGAAGTCCGCCAGATAGTCCACGACCTTCTCCACGGGCTGGTGGACTGTGAAAGTGCGGGAAACCGCAACCACGTCGTACTCCTTCCGACAGCTCCGTCCGTCCCCCTCATTCGTCGCCGAGCGCCGGATGGATTGGACCTTGATACGGTCAAGACTCCCCGGAACGCTCGCAGCCGCCGGTTCGACGGTTGGCGCGATCGATCTCGCCCATGTGCTCCTCGGCCCATGCGCGAAGCGCGGAGAGCGGCTCCTCCAAGGAGAGTCCGAGCTCGGTCAGCCGGTAATGGACCCGAGGCGGGACGGTCGGCTCGACGCGCCGGGCGACGAGACCGTCCCCGACCAGGCTCTGCAGAGTCACCGAAAGCATCTTCTGCGACACACCGGGCATGCGGCGCCGCAGTTCGGCGAACCGCACCTCTCCCGGCGCCGCCGCAGCAAGCACCTTGACCGCCATGGAGGTCCACTTCGAGCCGATCCGGTCCAGCAACTGCCTGGTCGGGCACGCCGGATCGAACAGATCACCTCGCGCGCCTGTCGAAGAGTCGGTCACCTTCACCTCACCGCCTGACGAAAAAGTGCCGTCTTGGCCTCGCAAAACAGCTCCCCTACGGTCACTGAGTATCCGATCGTAACCACCCAGGGAGCGTGCATGCCCCTACCCGTCGACCTTCGTCGCCTGACCGCCAACGGCATCGAGGTGAACGTGGCAGTGTGCGGAACCGGCCCGACGCTCCTCCTGCTGCACGGCTTCCCGCACACCTGGAGGCTGTGGAGCGACATCATGGATCCACTGGCCACGCGGTACCGCGTCATCGCCCCTGACCTGCGCGGACTCGGCGAGAGCACGCGCGCCGCCGACGGCTACGACGCCGAGAACCTCGCCGCCGACGCCGAAGGCGTGCTGGCCGCGCTCGGCGCACGGGACGCCGCCGTCGTGGGCATCGACGCCGGTGCCGCCCCGGCCTTCCTGCTGGCGATGCGTCGACCTCGCCGCGTGCGCCGACTGGTACTCATCGAGGCCCTGCTCGGCCGGCTTCCCGGAGCCGAAGGCTTCCTGGCCGGCGGCCAACCGTGGTGGTTCGGCTTCCACGCCGTACCAGGCCTGGCCGAGACGGTTCTCCTCGGACACGAGGCCGAGTACGTGGACTGGTTCCTCACCACCGGCCTCCAGGCACGCGAGATCCGCACCGACATCCGCGACGCCTTCGTCTCCGCCTACACCGGCGCCGATTCCCTGCGCTGCGCGTTCGAGCACTACCGCGCGATGCCCGCGAGCGCCCGGCAGATCGAATCGGCCGTCGCCCACGGCCGCCTGACCGTCCCGGCTCTCGCCGTCGGCGCCCATCCCGTCGGCGCGGCGCTGCATCGCCAACTCCAGCCCGTCGCCGATGACCTGACCGGACATGTCATCCCCGAATGCGGGCACATCATCCCACTCGACAGGCCCGACGCACTGGTCGAACTCCTCACCGGGTTCCTCGGCCGAGTCGCTCCGGGCACGAGTGACAGGACGGGAGAGCGGTCGGCGCCACGGTCTGGGTCGAAGTTCAGGCCTCAGCGCGCTTCGATGCCGCCGTAGAGCAGGTCGACGATCCGGCGGCTGGTCGCGGCCGGGTCGAGGGTTTCGACGGTACCGGTGCCGAGGCGGGCCAACACGGGCGCGACGAGAACCTCACCGGCGAACTCGACATCCAGGTCGGGCCTGAGTTCGCCCGAGTCGACACCCCGCCGCAGAATGCCGTAGACGGCTCGGCGGCGGGGGGCGACGATCTCGTCGAAGTAGCGGCGGTGCAACTCCGGGAAGGCCGCGGCCTCAGCCTGCAAGGCACGCAGGACTGCCGCGGCGCGCGGGTCGAGCGTGCGTCGTATCAGTTCCGCGAGATACGCGGCGAGGTCTTCGCGGACCGAGGGCCCGGTGAACTCGGGAAGTGCCCGGTTGATCGCGTCGAGGACGTCGAGGTAGAGGGCGTCCTTGGTCTTCCATCGCCGGTAGAGGGAGTTGCGCGAGACCCCGGCGTGCTCGGCGATGGTGACCAGCGAAAGGCCGGACAAGGTCGCGCCCGCGGCGACGAGGTCGAGCACCGCGTCGAGGGCGGCGGTGTCGGTGCGGGGGTCGCGCCGTCGTCCGGCCGCGCGCTGCATGGAATCCACCCTCCGACTCTATAACGGAACAGGGCTGTTGCGTTCCGCCTGGCGCGCGGCGTACATTTCGAAACGGAGCAGATCTGTTCCGAATCAACGGGAAGGCCACGACCATGGCTACGTTCAGCATGCAGGACATCGACCAGTACTACGAGACCCACGGCGACCCCGCCCATCCGCCGGTGCTCCTGATCTCGGGCCTCGGCGGCGTCGGGCGCAGCTGGGGACCGCAGATCGACCGCTTCGCCGAGCGGTACTTCGTGATCCTGCCCGACCAGCGTGGCACCGGGCGCAGCACGCGCGCCGAGACCGGATACACCACCGGCCGTCTGGCCCTGGACATGCTTGCGCTCATCGAGCGCCTCGGCCTGGACTCGGTGCACATCGTGGGTGCCTCCACCGGCGGGGCCATCGCGCAGCACCTCGCGCTCGAGCGCCCCGACCTCGTCCGCTCGCTCACGCTCTCCTCCTCGTTCGCGCGGTTCGACGCGTTCATGCACCGCGAGTTCGAGATCCGGCGCAAGATCGCCGCGGAGTGGGACCGCTTCGACGTCATCTCCGCATACGCCCTGTTCCTCTTCTCGCCGCGGTTCACCTTCGAGCACCCCGACCGCGTGGCCGACTGGATCGAGATCGCGAGCAGCATGCACACGGGGCCCGGCGACCGCGAGATCGACCTCAAGCGGATCGACATGATCGCGGCCCACGACACCTCGGCCCGCCTCGGCGAGATCACCCGGCCGACGCTGGTGCTGTGCGGTGACAACAATCACTGCACCCCGATGCCGCTGTCCGAGGAACTCGCACGCGAAATACCGGCATCGGAGCTGGTCGTCTTCCAAGACGCCGGCGAGTTGATCGAGATCGAGCAGTCGGAGCGCTACTTCGAGGTCGTCAGCTCCTTCATCGACCGCCACAGCGAGGGCAACTGACCGTGGCCGCCACCCATCTGAGCACCGACGCGAGCATCGTGTACTGGGATGAGGGCGCCGGCGAACCGGTGTTGCTGGTGCACGCGTCCTTCGGCGCCGATTGGTTCGCGCCGCTCGCCGCGCTGCTGCCGGGCCACCGCGTGGTGCGCACGCACCGCGCGGGTTACGGCGCCGGCCGCGACCTGAGCGGGCATCTGACCGTCGCCGATCACGCCAGGCACCTCGCCGAAGTCCTGCACGGCGCCGGGATCGACCGCGCGCACGTGGTGGGCCACTCCAGCGGCGCAAGCATCGCGCTGCACCTGGCCGGCGCGTACCCGGACCTGGTGCACTCGCTGATCGCGCTGGAACCCGCCGCGCCCCCCGCCGCCGGTGAAACGCGGAATCCGGCGATCGGCCAGGCGATCTCCGCCGCCCACGAGGGGGACTTGGAGCGCGCTTTCGACCTGTTCCTGGGCGACGTGATGAGCCCGGGCTACCGGGACGTGCTCGCCCGCGCCCTCGGCGCCCGAGGCCTGGCCGAATCCGTCGCAAGTGGCCGGTACTTCTTCGACCGTGAAATCGCGGCACTGGTCGGGTGGGACAGCGGTACCGCGGGCGTCGAGACTCTCGAACAACCGGTGCTGCTGGTCGACGGCGGCGAGGGCGAGCGCCTGGGCAGCCCGTACCGCGCACGCAACCGCGCGCTCGCCCGCCGCCTCCGCAACGCCTCCTGCCTCACGATGGCCGGGCTCAGCCATGCGATGCCGTTGGAGGACCCGGCGGCCGTCGCGAAGACCGTCCTCGACTTCATCCGGCTCCAACCGATTGATACTCGTTGAGCACATGAACCGCAGCCGGCTCCAGACTTTCAGCCGTCTCGGAGGGCGGCGACCAGACAGGACCGGAGCCAGTCGTGCTTGTGGTCGTCACCGGGGTTCCCGGCCGGGGCCAGCATGCGGGTGTCGGAGGCGATTTGGGTGAGTGCACCGACGGAGAACAGGTAGGCCCACTGGTGGAAACCTTCGGGTTTCCCGGGCAGCGCCACCTGGAGCGCCTTGATGAACTCACGGGCCAGCGGGTCGGAGTGCTCCCGGATGACGGGACGCTCCTGGCTTGAGGAATCGGAGCTCTCCCGCAGCACGAGGTGGGCGAACCAGATGTCGTCCGGGTCCTCGTCAGGGCGAGGACCGGGCCTGTGAAGGCGTCGACGATCTTCTCGACGGCGTCGTCGGCGTGCAGGTCGGAGATCGTCATCAATCGCACCAGCCGTTCGTCGTTGACATACCGCCGCTCCTCGAAGATCGCAGTGCACAGGCCGATCTTCGAGGTGAAGTGGTAGACGACGAGCGAGAGTTGGATGCCTGCGACCTCGGCGGTTTGCCGCATCGTTGTGCCGTCGTAGCCCTTCAGGGCGAAGGGGCGCTCAGCGACGTGCAGGATCGCCTCCCGCTTGCCGACGGCCCTGGCTCCGCGCGCCGCGACCGTGGCGTCCGGTGTGTCAGACATGTGGTTTCGTCCGCCTCGTGCTGTGAAGGTCCGGGGAGCGTCGTCAGTGCTCCAGGCCATGCTGTGCTTCGTTCCACGATCGGGCCGTCAGCCAGTGCCTTGCGGACATTGCCGACGAGTGCCTCCTCCAACGAGCGCACGGTGGTGAACCCGCCCTCGCGGAACGCATCCCATTCGGCGCGCAGCAGGCCCGGCTTCGGTTGCACGGACCGGCCGGGGTCGAAGTACGTACGTACAGTCAGGGGGTCAATCCGTGCGCGCCGTGTGCGCTTCGGCTCGGGCGCCCGCGATGAGGTCGTGGATCGTGGCTGCCGGACAGCCGGTGTGGAGGCCGAGAAGTCGGGCCAGGAGTTCGTCGAGTGCCGGCCAGGGCATGGTGCCGTGACTGTTGTAGAGCGACACCAGTCCGTGCATCCCGGTCCAGAGGACGAGTCCGGCCCGCCACTGCATCTCCGGCGTGGCCGGCTCGTCATCTCGCTCGTCGGCGCGGTCGAGCGCGACGACGAGAGCTTGGAGCAGCTCCTCGCCGGCGCCGTGCGCGTTGAGCGGGCCGAGCTGTTCGGGCATCGCGCCGCCGATGATCGTGCGGTACTCGCCGGGGTGCTCGACGCCCCAGTGGACGTACGCCGCGCACCTGGCCACGAGCTCGGCGAGCGGCGTCGTGGCGGCGGCAGCGGCGTCGTTCATCAGGCGTCCGAGTTCGTCGTAGCGCAGCTTCAGGACGTGCTCGACGAGTGCCGTCAGGTCGGGGAAGTGACTGTAGATGCTCGCGGGTGCGACGCCGACCTCGCGGGCGACCTGGCGCAGCGTGAGCGTCTCCGGACGGTCCATGGTCGCGAGCAGACGTGCCGTCGCCTCGATCAACTGGTCGCGGAGCAGTCCGCCCTGCCCGCGCGGGTTGCGCCGCCGCCTGCCGTCTTCCAAGGCCCCGCTCCTTCCGCCTGTTCGCCAACGACTGTTCAGTCTAGTGGGGGGCCGCACTTGACACCCGTAACCAACACTTGTTCACTTACATCACCAACAGCTGTTCGGCCAGAGGAGCGGTTCATGCGTGTCGCAGTACTCGGCGCCACCGGCAAAGTCGGGCGCCTGATCGTCGAGCAGGCCGTCGAACGCGGCCACGAAGTCGTCGCGCTGGTGCGCAGCCCGCAGGCCTACGCACCGCCCGGGCAGGGCGCCGTCGAGGTCCGGCAGGCCGACGTCACCAAGCCCGAATCGTTCCCCGGCCTCGGCGACGTGGACGTCGTGATCTCCGCCCTCGGGATCAGCACGGGCGACGAACCCGGGACACTCCTCTCCGGCGCGAAGATGCTCGCCGGCCTGCCGGTCCGCACGCTCGCGCTCGGCGCGCTCGGCTCCGGAACCTCGGCCGGCGCCGGCGGCGGGATGTACCAGGCGATCATGAAGATGGTCATCGGCAGACAGCTCCCGGAGAAGGCGGCCGCCGACACGATCGCCCTCAACGGCGGGGCGACCGTCTTCCACGCCCCCGACCTGCAGGTCGGCGGCATCAGCCCCGGCCGCCGCAACATACCGCTGGAGAAGTACCCGAAGCCGTTCTGGCCGCCCCGCGTCTCGCGCGCGACCGCCGCCGCGCTCATGCTCGACGAAGCCGAACGCCCCACCCACGGCGCCACGATCCTCGTCCCCGTGGGGAACGCGCGATGACCGGCAACGGCTACATCGCCGTCGAAGAGGCCGTCGCCGTCCCGGGCCTCGCCGAACGTCGGCCGCCGATCACGCTGCCCGGCACCATCGACCCGGCGTTCGTCGAACACGTGATGGCGCGGCTTCCCGACGTCGCAGACCTGCGTCTGCCGGACATGGACGCGAACGGCGTCGCGATGCAGGTGCTCTCCCTCACCGTCCCCGGGATCGAAGCCGACCCCGACGCGCAACGCGCAGTGGACAACGCCCGCTACGTCAACGACTCGCTCGCAGAGATCGTCCACGCCCACCCCGACAGGTTCGCGGCGTTCGCCGCGCTCCCCCTTCAGGACCCCGGCGCCGCCGTGACCGAACTGCGCCGCGCCGTCGAGCACCTCGGGTTCAAGGGCGCCCTGGTCAACGACCACGTTCAGGGCAGATACCTCGACGACCCCGCCTTCGACCGGCTGTGGGCGACGCTGGCCGAGCTCGACGTGCCCTTGTATCTGCATCCGGGCATGCCTCCCGCGGACAGCTGGCACGTCCTCGACGGGCATCCCGAACTCGACGGCGCCCTCTGGAGCTGGCAGGCCACCACCGGTGGACACGCGATGCGCGTGATCATGGCAGGGGTCTTCGACCGCCACCCGGACGCGAGGATGATCCTCGGCCACGCGGGCGAGTTCCTGCCCTTCCAGCTCTCCAGGTTCGACTCCCGCTACGCGACCCTCGCCGTCCCGAACCCGCTGCAACGGCCGCCGTCCGAGTACTTCGGGACGAATGTGGTCGTCACCACGAGCGGTGTCCTGTCCCCCGCCGCGGTCGAGGCGCTCGTCCACGTGATCGGCGCCGACGCAGTCCTGTTCGCGATCGACTACCCCTACGAGACATCCGCTTCGGCCATCGCCGCCCTCGAACGAACCGCTCTCTCGGATGCCGACAGGCAGAAGATCGGTTCCGGCAACGCGCGGCGCCTGCTGCGTCTCTGAGGTCCCAGGCGGGAGCCGGCTGCGGCCCACCCGTGCGTGAGCGTCGGAGAACTGACGGGTAGGCGCCCGGCCGCTCAGCCGGTGGCAGGCCTGTGGCCCGCTGGGGTCTCCCGGCCCCAACGCGGGCAGGGGCCCGGAGACCGTGACTTATCCTGGGGATCATGTCGAACCCTGACGGGCTGCTCGTCGACATCGCCGCGATGGTCGAGTCCGAGCACAGCAATCAGATGTCCTTGACCGTAGTGGTCCCCGGCGCGGTGATCACCGGCAGGCTCGCCCCGGTGTCCCTGTGGTGGGAGCGGGTGGCGGAGGTCCTCCAGGCCTCGGATCACCTGAAGCCGTTCGCCGCCCTCTTCGCCCCACCCGGAGAGAGCCCGCCCGCGCGGCCCACCCACCTCCACCTCCACCGGGCGCAAATCCTGCAGGGCGACTTCGGGCTGCCCCACACGGGCGGCATGTACCGCATCGCCATCGAAGACGTCAGCAGCTGGACAGTCGGAGACCTCAGCTACTCCGACACCTGATGGTCGCGGCAGGCCAAGTGGCTGCCCAGGCTTCGCATCCCACGTCCCGGAGTCACGCGTCCGCCGTCCCGGCCATGTGCCGGGGCGGCCGACGACCCTCCCTTGACCGGCCGCCCCGCCCCTGGGTCAGTGGCCGAACGCGTCCTTGACGTGCTCACCCACCTGCTTCAGATCGCCCTTGATCTGGTCGGCCTTGCCCTGGGCCTGCAGGCGCTCGTTGCCGGTCGCCTTGCCGACGCCTTCCTTGATCGCGCCCATGGCCTTGTCCGCGGTGTTTTCGATCGTGTCGCCGGCACTCATGTCAGCCTCCTGTGCGTCGCGGTTGTGGTGACGCCATGCCTGCCCCGGCGGGCCTGCAGGATTCCTGCGAATATCCGGCCCGGGGCAGGGCACACGGTCCCCGACGCTGGCTGACTGTGGAGGTCGAAGTGGTTCCCCTTCTTCTCGTTCTTCTTCTGGCCCTGATCCTGTTCGGTGCCGGTTTCGCACTCAAGGCACTGTGGTGGGTGGCGATCGTCGTCCTGGTGTTCTGGCTGCTGGGATTCGTCGCGCGGGGCGCCGGTGCCTCCGGCACCCGCGGACGCTGGTACCGCTGGTAGGACCTCGCCAGGTGATGACGGAGCGGGGCGCGCCCATCTGCGCGCCCCGCTCCGTCATGACCGGATACAGGAAGGTGTGGTCGGAGACCCTGCCCTGCCACCGCCTGTGGTCGGCGGGGGACGTCCGTCATCGACCCGTTGCGGTGTGGCCCGCCGGTGTGGCCTCTGCTGGTGCCGCGCCAGGCAGCCTTCGCCCCGCCGCGCAAAGGCTGCCCGACGCGTCACTAGGCGGCGGCGGTGAGATCGGCGCGGCCGAAGAGGAGTGCGTAGCCGTTGGGGAGTTGGGTCAGGAGGCGGCCGTTCAGGGGTTCGCCCGCCAGGTCGGCGAGTGCGGCGAGGACGGCGCCGGTGTGCCAGCGGGCGGCGTGGGTGGTGGTGCCCAGGGTGGCGGCGACGGTGTCGACGAAGGTGTGGGCGTCCAGTGGTTGGGTGAGGGGCAGCTGCGAGGCGAAGGTGGTGCGGGCCGGTTCGGGCAGGGCGGCGGCCAGGTCGCAGCGTTCCTCGCCGACGAGCTGGCCGCCGAGGACGGTCAGGACGGTGTGCAGGACGCGTTCGGCCTCCTGGTCGGTCTCATAGCGGCCGAGGTCGCGCACCTGTTGGACGAGGTGGTGCCATGTCATGGCGGTTGGCCTTCCGGGCGTGCCGTGCCCCGCCGGAGGCGGGGCTGCGTGGGTGGTCAGGGGCGTTGGCCGGGAGCGGGCCGGCCGAAGAGGAGGTCGTAGCCGGGGGGCAGTTGGAGCAGGATGCGTTCGGTGAGGTCGTCGCCTGCGGCGTCGGCCGCGGTGGACAGGACGGCGCCGATGTCCCACAGGGCGGTGGTCTCGGTGGCGCCTTCGATCCAGGCGGCGGTGGCGCGCACGAACCGGTCGGGCGTGAGCGGTTCGGCGGCCTGCAGGGGGTTGAGCAGGATCAGGGCGAGGGTCTCGGGCAGGCGGGCCGCGAGATGGGCGCGCACCTCGCCGACCAGGTGGGCGCCGAGCAGGGCCAGGACCACGCGGGTGGCCCGCTCGGCTTCCTGGGATGTGTCGTATTCGCCGCGCTCCTGGACCGCGTCCAGGAACGCCTCCCATCGAAGAGTCACCGCGGTTCTCCCTCCGTTTCCGGGGTGGGCGCGAACGCCCTCGGCACTTCGGTCAGGACCCGACGGTCAGGTGGCGGTGCAGGCCGGTGAGTTTCAGCAGCCGGACCACGCGGTGGCCGACGCCGCTCAGGACCAGCCGCCGACCGTGCCGGTCTGCCTGGTTGCGGGCCGCGACGATCACGTTCAGGCCCGCGCAGTCCATGAACGTCACCTCCGACAGGTCGAGCACGACCTCGCGGTGCGAGCGCAGTGCGTCGGCCAGGGCGCGCTCCAGCGCGGGGGCGGTGTCGAAATCGATGTCGCCGCTCGGCCTCACCACGGTGGGAGTGGAGCTCCGGTCACGCATGATGTCTCCCGCTGCCGATCGGCCCGGTCCGCGCCTGGCCAGGGTGCGAGGTCGGCGGGGTGTTCCGCGCCGCCCCGGGGGGACGGGCGGCGCGGAACGGCTTCGGCTGCTCGGTCAGGCCCGGATCTGCTTGCGGTCGCCGCTGCGGCTGATCTCGATCTTCCGGGGCTTGGCCTTCTCCGCGACCGGGATCTTCAGGGTCAGCACGCCGGCGTCGTAGTCGGCGCTGATCCCCTCGGGGTCGAGGGTGTCGGAAAGCATGACCTGGCGGGAGAAGATCCCGAGGGGGCGCTCCGCGAGTTCCCACTTCACGCCCTCGCCCTGATGGCGCGGGCGGCGCTCGGCCTTGACGGTCAGCATGTTCCGCTCGACGTCGATGTCGATCGCATCCGGGTCCACCCCGGGCAGGTCGAAGCAGATCACGTACTCGTCGCCGGCGCGGTAGGCGTCCAAGGGCATCGGGGCCGGACGCGACCAGGTACCAGTGCTGCCGAGGAACTGCTGGGTCAGACGGTCCAGCTCGCGAAACGGGTCAGTGCGCATCAGCATCGCGAAACACCTCCAGTCGGTTCAAAGGGGTGCCAGTGCGCTTGGTCTGAAACTGTTCTAACATGTCATCCATCCGATGACAACCTCCACCGTCGCCCAGAGAGTGACACAGATGCGAGAGACACCCACCCCGCCCACCGAGCCGGTCTCCTTCCTCGCTGCCGCCGCAGCACTGGCAGCCATAGACGACGCCGTCCGCACCACCCGAACCCCGGCACCCACCCACCCGACGGGCCTCGAGACAGCGGACGGACCCGAACCCGCCCTGGCCGCCCTGGTGCTGCTGCGCGAACTGCGCACCGAACTCGCCGGCTGGGAGGCAGGGCTGGTGGAGTTCGCCCGCGCCACCGGTGCCACCTGGGCCGACCTCGCCCAGCCCATGGGCGTCGCCAGCCGCCAGGCCGCCGAGAACCGCTACCTGCGCCTGCGCCCCGCCCCCACTGCGCCCCAGACGACTGCGACCGGCGCCGAGCGCGTCAAGGCCGTACGCGACCGCCGGGCCGCCGAGCGCACCGTCACCGCCTGGGCCCGCGACAACGCCGCCGACCTACGCGTCCTCGCCGCCCAGATCTCCGCCCTCACCGACCTGCCACCCGAAGCCCGACCGGACCAGAACGCCGTGCGCACCGCCCTCGGAGCCCCCGATGCCGCCGACCTCATCGCGCCCCTTGCCTCCATGCGCCCCCACCTCCGCGCCGGCCACCCCGACCTCACCACCCGCCTCGACGACCTCACCAACCACACCGCCGAGCTCCGACACGACAGCAACCGCCGACGCGCCTGACCCCACCCACGACACCCACCACAAGATCCGCTGGCACCACATCGAGGACCAGCTGGCCCAGGCCCGAGCCCGCGCGCGAGCCGAGACCAGCGACGCCATCGCCTCGATCGACGCCTGCCTGACCAAGCTCGACACCCTGCGCCGCCACCTCGCCGACCACCCCTGGAGCCACCTCACGGATCCGCCGGACACCGAAGGAGACAGCGCAACCCCGGATGCCGTCCCTCACGCGAGAACCTCGTCATCCGAAGACCGCCGATCCACGATCGAAAAGGCCCGGAGGCGGTTCACCCCCAGGGTGGTTCAACCACCCCGGACCGCCGCTCTCCGCCAGAAGTCCGCCCGTGAGCAAGCCACTTGACCCCAACCCTCTCCACCTCCCGGTCGCTGTGACGGGTCGCCGGTGAACGGCGCGGGCGAACACCGCCGGCCCTCGCCCCCCTGGACGACATTCATCGCCGGCCACCCCTCCCTGGTCCTGCCGCACTGACCGACCGACCGGGCCACCCTGGTGATCAGTCCATTCCTGGTGACCGCTGTCAGCGCTGCCCCCCGACACGTCCCCACCCGCTGGTCGAGGGAGATCCTGTCGGGCTCGGAAAGTCATCGCCACAGGTGGGATGAGTAGGGAGACCTCGGCTGGCACCATGTCCACGCGCTCGCTTCGATGCTGTACAAGGTGGCGCGCAAGTTGCTGTCCTTCCCCGAGGTGCTGCAGCGGTGGTCAAGAACCTCGTGCTACGCCTGGCTCGGGAAAACGCCGGGTGGGGCCACAAGCGGATCCAGGGCGAGCCGGCCCGCCTCGGGCACCCGACCGCCGCATCCACGCTTTCCGAACCCCACAGGGTGGGCGAAAGTCAACGCCCAGCGTTGCGCGGTTCGAGGTGGTAGTCGAACGCAACGGTCCCCGGGTCGAGCGCCGTGACACCACCGTCGACGGTCAGTACCGCTCCGTTGACGAAGGAGGCGGCGGGCGACAGCAGCCAGGAAACGGTCTCGGCCACCTCACGCGGATCTCCGGGGCGGCCCATGGGCACGAGCCGGGTCGCCTCCTGGTAGGCCGCCTCGACGCCATCACCCGGCCCTCCGGTCTCCTCGGCGAACCGACTCATCCGCCGGTCTGCCATCTCGGTGCGCACCCAGCTGGGACACACGATGTTCGCCCGAACACCCTGCCCCCCGTAGTCCACCGCCACGGATCGCGTCAGCTGGAGCAGCGCGGCCTTGGAGGTCGCGTACGCGGCGTTGCCCGTCCCGTTGCGCAACGCCGACACCGAAGCGACCGCCACCACCGAGCCCCGGGCCTGCAACAAGTGCCCGAGCGCTGCGCGCAGGAGCAGGAAGGGGCCGGTCACGTTGGTGCGCATCACCGCCTCCCAGTCCTCGTCCGAAAGCTCACCCACTCCCCCACTGCGCCCGATCCCCGCGTTGAGCACCACCCCGTCCAGTCGACCGAAAGTGGCCACCGTCGTCTCGACCAGTCCCCGCACCGCGGCCGGTTCCGCCGCATCGGCGGGGTAGGCCAGAGCTCCCGTCTCCGCCGCGACCCGCTCCAGGGGCTCGGCCCGACGCCCGGAAACGACCACCTGATGACCAGCCTCACGCAAGAGCCGAGCCGTAGCGGCGCCGATTCCTGTGCCACCACCGGTAACGACGACAACTCGCTGATCCGCCATGGAACTCAGCCTCCACAAGAAGATGTCACATACGCAGGGTAATCATACGTAAGCACCCCGGTCGCATGTCGAGGCGAGCGCTCTGTTCCGGGTTGTCGATTGGTTCGCGTCTCGAACACGCGCAGCGCATGGAGAAGATGGCGCTGGTCCTGTGCCGTTCGGAAGCTCGCCACGACGTCCTCGGCGGACTCGTCCACGCGTACCGCAACACCGCCTGACGAAGATCAGAACAGCTGACGCAAAGCCAGGTCAGAGCGAGTGCGGAAGTGTTGGAACCCCACACGGTCAACCGCGACCTGTCCCGGGTCCGCAACGCCTCCGACTGGGTGGAGTCCGCGGTCACGACCGGCAACTCGAGCCTGGACGAGGGCCCGGCCGCACTGCTGCGGGGCGAGTAGCGGCACCCGTGGCCAGGAGTACGGTCCTGGCCGGGGACGGCTCCCGGAGTCTGCTCCCGGGCGCGGTTTCGTCCTGGGTACGGACGAACTCCCCTGTCCCCGAATGGTCCTCTTGATCAAGGCCGGGAATCACCGGCACCATTCATCGGAGGGGTCCTTTCGTGTACGAGCATGCACCGCACAGCCGCTTCCCGCTCTCCCGTCGGGGCAGCCGGCACCGCGCGGCGGCGGTCGTGACCGCTGTGGCCGCCGTGGGCATCACGGTCGCGGCGCTGGCGCCGACCGCGGCGTTCGCGGGCGGCCGGCCGGACAGCGTCCAGTCGAGCCTGAACGCGCTGGTGAAGGACGACGGCGTGCCCGCCGCGCTGGCCACCGTCAAGGGCCGCGACGGCCGCACCCACAACTACACCGCCGGCGTCGGCAACCTCACCACCAAGGCCAAGGTCCCGGTGGACGGGCAGATCCGGATCGGCAGCAACACCAAGACCTTCACCGCCGTCGTCGCCCTCCAGCTCGTCGCCGAAGGAAAGATCGGCCTCGACGCCTCCGTCGACACCTACCTCCCCGGCCTGCTGCGCGGCGACGGCATCGACGGACGCAACATCACCGTCCGCCAACTGCTCCAGCACACCAGCGGACTGCCCGACTACGTGGACAAGGGCGCGATCCTCGCCGATCCGAAGCGGTACTTCGAACCGCGTGACCTGCTCGACGCGGCGCTCGCCCAGAAGGCCCACTTCGCCCCGGGCGCCCGCTGGGAGTACAGCAACACCAACTACCTGGTGGCGGGCCTGATCATCCAGAAGGTCACCGGGCGGCCGCTCGGCGAGGAGGTCGACCAGCGCATCGTCGACCGCATCGGCCTGCGGCACACCTACTTCCCCACCCCGGGGGACATGACCATCCACGAGGCCCACCCCGAGGGGTACAACCAGGACGCCGACGGCTCGTTCCACGACTACACCGAGCTCGACCCGTCCTGGGGCTGGGCGGCGGGCGCCGTCGTCTCCACCAACAGCGACATCGTCCGCTTCTACACGGCGCTGCTCGGCGGCCGGCTCCTCCCGGCGGCCCAGCTCGCCGAGATGCGCACCACCGTCCCCGCGGACGAGGCGGGTCCGGGCGTCCGCTACGGGCTGGGCCTGATGAGCAGGCCGCTGTCGTGCGGAGGCGTGTTCTGGGGCCACGGCGGGACCATTCCGGGCTACTTCACCGCCGGGGGCGCCACCGACGACGGCCGCGCCGTCAACCTCGCGGTGACCATGATCCCGGGTGACGCGGCCGGGAAGGGCGTGGAGGCCGCAGTGGACTCCGCCCTGTGCCACTGACCCCACCCGATCCGGCCTGAGCGTCGGCACCGGTACGACCAGCGGGTTCTGCGCGCGCCTGCGCGCAGAACCCGCCCCCACCAACTTCCCCCTCCAGCAGAGGAGTTCCCCCGTGAACGAGCACGTACAGCACAACCGGGCCAAGCTGCGCCATCGGGGCCGGCGCGGCTTGGCGGTGGCCGTGGCCACCGTGGCCGCCGGCGTCGTGGCGGCCTCGCCCCTGGCGCCGACCGCGGCGTTCGCGGGCGGCCGGCCGGACAGCGTCCAGTCGAGCCTGAACGCGCTGGTGAAGGACGACGGCGTGCCCGCCGCGCTGGCCACCGTCAAGGGCCGCGACGGCCGCACCCACAACTACACCGCCGGCGTCGGCAACCTCACCACCAAGGCCAAGGTCCCGGTGGACGGGCAGATCCGGATCGGCAGCAACACCAAGACCTTCACCGCCGTCGTCGCCCTCCAGCTCGTCGCCGAAGGAAAGATCGGCCTCGACGCCTCCGTCGACACCTACCTCCCCGGCCTGCTGCGCGGCGACGGCATCGACGGACGCAACATCACCGTCCGCCAACTGCTCCAGCACACCAGCGGACTGCCCGACTACACGGACGCCCCCGCGCTCTCGGATTTCAGCACGATCCAGCACCGCTACTTCGAGCCCCGCGAGCTCCTCGACGGCGCCCTCGCCCAGAAGGCCCGCTTCGCCCCGGGCGCGCGCTGGGAGTACAGCAACACCAACTACATTGTCGCCGGACTCCTGATCCAGAAGGTCACCGGGCGGCCCGTCGGCGAGGAGATCACCAAGCGCGTCATCGACCGCATCGGCCTGCGCCACACCTACTTCCCCACCCCGGGGGACATGACCATCCACGAGGCCCACCCCGAGGGGTACAACCAGGACGCCGACGGCTCGCTCCACGACTACACCGAGATGGACCCCTCGATGGCCTGGGCGGCGGGGGCGATCGTCTCCACCAACAGCGACCTCAACTCGTTCTTCACCGCGCTCCTCGGCGGCCGGCTCCTGCCCGCGGCGCAGCTCGCCGAGATGCGCACCACCGTCCCCGCCGAGCTCCTGGGCCCGGGCGTCCGCTACGGGCTGGGCCTGCAGAGCAAGCCGCTCTCCTGCGGCGGCCTCCTCTGGGGCCATGGCGGGACCATTCCGGGCTACCGCTCCCGCGGCGGGGTCACCGACGACGGCCGTGCCGCCAGCATCACGGTCACCACCATCCCCGGCGACGCCGGCGCGCAGCGCATGGCGGACGCCCTGGACGCGGCCCTCTGCCGCTGACCCGCCCCGGCGCGTTCGGGGTGCCGGGCACCGGGCGGACGGCCCCGCGGCTTCCGTGATCGGGGGCCGCGGTGCCGTCCGCGAAGTACTGCTGCGCTTCAGCCCGCCGGGTTCGCGCTCCGGGGCTCCACCAGGCCGGTCTCGTAGGCCGCGATCACCGCCTGGGCGCGGTCGCGGACGCTCAGCTTGGCGAAGATGCTGGTGATGTAGTTCTTGACCGTGGAGACGCTGATGCCCATCGCCGCAGCGATCTCGGCGTTGTCGAGGCCGGTGGCCAGCAGGCGCCACACCTCGACCTCACGGGGCGTCAGTTCACCCAGGTCGGACACCAGCACCGGCGACGGCGACTGCGGCAGGCGGGGTGTGGTGACGTAAGCGGAGATCAACCGGGTGAGCAGGCGCGGCGCCACCGCCGCCTCCCCGGTGTGCACGGTCCGCACGGCCGCCGAGAGCTCCTCCGGGGAGACGTCCTTGGGCAGGAACCCGGAGGCGCCGGCGCGCAGGGCGGCCACCACGTACTCGTCCATGTCGAAGGTGCTCAGCGCCAGGACCCGGCACGCGGGCAGCTCCCGCACGATCCGCTCGGTCGCCTGGACCCCGTCGAGAACCGGCATCCGGATGTCCATCACCACGACGTCCGGCCGGTGCCGGTGCGCGAGGTCGACCGCCCGCTGCCCGTCGTCCGCCTCGGCCACCACCTCGAACGCCGGGTCCGGTGCCAGGATCAGGGCCAGGCCCCGCCGCACCAGCGGCTGGTCGTCCGCGATCAGCACCCTGATCCGCTCCTGGGCACCCGTCATCCGAGCCGTTCCTCTCCGTCGCCCGGCGCCACCGGCAGGTCGGCCACAACCCGGAAGCCACCCCCGTCGACGGCGCCGGCCACCATGCTGCCGCCCTGCAGCGCGACGCGTTCGCGCATGCCGATCAGACCGTACCCGGCGCGGCCCGCCCTCGGTCCGGCCGCACCGCCCGCCCCCGCCACGGCTCCCACCAGGGTGTCGGCCGGCGCGGCGGCGCCGTTGTCGGACACCTCGACGGTGACCCGGTCCGGGTGGTACGTCAGCCGGACCCGCGCCTCGGCCCGGCCGGCATGCTTGCGGGTGTTGGTGAGGGACTCCTGAACGATCCGGAACACCGCCAGGCCGGTGCTCGGCGGCAGCGGACGCTCCTCCCCCAGGACGGCGAACTCCGTGGGCAGACCGGCCCTGCGGGACTCCTCGACGAGCTCTCCGAGGTGCCCGACACCGGGCTGCGGCGCGGACGGCGCCCGGTCCGCCTCCCCCGGCGCGTCGCCCTCCCGCAGCACGTCGAGCAGTTGGCGCATCTCGCGCAGCGCCATCCGCCCGGAGCCCTCCAGCGTGACCAGGGCGTCGCGCACCACCTCGGTGTCACGCCCGAGGTTCGCCCTGGCGCCGCCGGCCATCAGCTGCATGGTGGTGATGTGGTGGGCCACGATGTCGTGCAACTCCCGTGCGATGCGGCGCCGTTCCTGCGCCACCGCACGGTCGGCCAGCAGCCTGCGCCTGACCTCCACCTCCTGCTGCCAACGCTTCAGCACCACGGCCGCGACGATGACCAGCGCCGCGGCGAGCACGTTGGCCGCCACCTCCACCACCGGCGGGGGCAGCGGATGCCCCCGACCCAGCAGTGGCACGGCGGCCGCCACCAGGGCGGCCGGCGCCGCCACCGCGATGCCGCGGGAGCGGGCCACGGCGAACAGCGCGACGCACAGCGTGCAGTTGAAGTGGTGCGGCACCGGCCCGCTCAGGTTCAGTGCCACGCCGAGGACCAGCACGACCGCCAGTGACGCCAGCGGATAGCGGCGCCTGGTGAGCAGCGGCATGGCCGCCAGCACGAGCAGGACCAGGGCGGTCAGGGCGATCGGCTGGCTTCCGTCGGGACCGCCGAGCGTGTAGCCGATGAGGTCCAGGGCGGCCGCCCCGACGGCCAGCAGCGCGTCACTGGCCGTCCAGGGCAGGCCGTCGGCTCTCGGCGACGGCGGCAGCGGCAGCGGCCGGTGGTGCGTCGACATGCTGGTGGTGGTCCTTTCTGCGGCCGGTCGGCACCGGCCTTCGCCCGCGATCCTCGGGGGGGGGAATGTTCTCGCGGTCCATTCTCGCAGCGGCTCCCAGCCCCGGGCAGGCGCCCCGGACCGATCCCCGACCAGGCCCCTGGTCCTGGTCAGGGCCGTGCACCGGGCTCAGGTCCTGACGGCGTTCTCCTCCCGCGCACGGACGAGAGCGCCCGGTACGCCGTGATGGTCTGAAGACGTGCCGGAACTCGCCGGCTGACGCACCACAGCCGGAGGACATCGTGATCCGCGCCCTGACCGGATTCTCCACCAGGAATCCGTGGAAGGTGATCGCCGTCTGGGCGGTCCTGGGAATGCTCCTGACCGTCCTGGGCCAGACCCTGATCTACCGGGTGACCCAGACCCAGACGGCCGACTTCCTGCCGAAGAGCTACGACTCGGCCGCTGCCATGCAGATCGCCCACGACCGCTTCGGAACGAAGCCGGACGCCAACCCGGTGACCATCCTGGTCGCGCGGACCGAGGGCCGGGCCCTGACTCCCGCGGACAAGGCGCAGATCGACGCCGGGGCGCAGCGGCTGAGCCGCCTCAAGGTCACCATGCCCAGGACCAAGGACGCGGCGCCCCTCCAGCAGGACTACTCGCAGATCCCCCAGGTCGGTCCGGCCATGACGGCACCTGACGGAACCTTCGAGCTGCTCTCCGCCAACCTCACCGGAAACTCCGCTGACCCTGGCCTGGCGAGCACCTTCCGGGCGTTCCGGGACAACGCCCGGGCGGAGTTCGCCGCCCAGGGCCTGCGAACCGGCTTCACCGGCGCACTCGCCGACCAGGTCGACTCCACCGACGACGGGAAGACCCTCAAGACCGTCGCCGGCGCCTGCGCCTTCGCCCTGATCGTGCTGCTCCACATCCTCGTGTTCCGCAGCGTGCTGGCCGCCCTGCTGCCGCTGATCTCGGTGACCCTGATCAGCGGCGCGGCCAGCGGCGCGGTCGTGGGCACCGCACTGCTCACCGGCATCAAGATCGACCCCTCCGTACCGGACCTGATCGCCGTGGTGCTCCTGGGCATCGGCATCGACTACTTCCTCTTCCTGATGTTCCGCTTCCGCGAGCAGCTGCGGGCCCACCCCGATCGCCACCACCGCGCCACCGCCGCCGCGGTCAGCCAGAAGGTCGGCACCGCGATCACCTCGGCCGCGCTGACCATCGTCGCCGCCTTCGCCACCCTCGGGGTCGCCAGCTTCGGCCAGTTCCGGGTGCTCGGCCCGGCCATCGCGGTCTCCGTCCTGGTCATGCTGCTGGCCAGCCTCACCCTGATGCCCGCCGTGCTCGCAGCCTGCGGACGCAAGCTCTTCTGGCCCTCCCGCGCCCTCGAGGCCGAACCCCGCGAGGGCGCCGCGGCCCGGTTCGGCGACCTGGTGACCCGCCGACCGCTGACCATGGTCCTCGCCTCGCTCGCCCTGCTGGCCGCCCTGGCCGGCGGGCTGGCCGGGATCAAGATGGACTACGGCCTGGGCGGCGGCCCCCGCACCGCGTCCCAGAGCACCGCCCTCGAGATCTCCCGCGCCCTGCCCGCCGGCGTGGCCGACCCGACCAGCGTCTACGTCGAAACCAAGAACGCCGGCCCGCTCTCCCCCGGCACGCTCGACGGCCTGACCCAGCACCTCACCCGGGTCGCCGGCGTCGGCCAGGTGGCCGAGCCGGTCCTGAGCGAGGACCGGCAGGCCGCGCGGATCGACCTGTTCCTCACCGCGGACCCGCAGTCGAAGCAGGCCCGTGACCTGGTCTCCGGCCCGATCCGCGCAACCGTCGCCCAGAGCACACCCGCCGACCTGACCGCGCACGTCGGCGGCACCCCGGCGGTCTTCGCCGACGTCTCCACCGCCGTCGACCACGACCTCCGGCTGGTCTTCCCGGTCGCGGCGGTACTGATCGGCGTGATCCTGCTCCTGCTGCTGCGCAGCCTGCTGGCACCGGTGATCCTGATGCTCTCCGTCGGCCTCGGCTTCGCGGCCACCCTCGGCGCGGCCGCCCTGCTGTTCCAGCACGCGATGGACAAGCCGGGCGTCAACTTCACGCTGCCGCTGGTCCTGTTCCTGTTCGTGGTCGCGCTCGGCACCGACTACAACATCCTGATCAGCGACCGCATCCGGGAGGAGATGGAACACCCCGGGCCGCCCCGGGCCGCGGTCGCACGCGCCCTGCGGCACACCGCCCCGGCCATCGCGACGGCGGGCCTCGTCCTGGCCGGCTCCTTCGGCAGCCTCGCGGTGACCCCGCAACCCTCCACCCAGCAGATCGGCTTCGCCACCGCGCTCGGCATCCTGCTCTCCGCGTTCCTGCTGTCCATCGTGCTGGTGCCCGCCCTGGCCGCGATCCTCGGCCGCAGCCTGTGGTGGCCCCTGCGCCCCGGACGCACGACCGCCCGACCCGCCAGCCGGCACCGCACGGACGCACCGCACTCGCCGCATTCGGCGCCCCTGTCCCAGTGGCCCGCGCCGCAGCACCAGGACACCTACTACCCCTAGAAGACAGATGCAGGTCCTGGTGTGGTCCGGGCTGCCGCCGTCAGGCGGTGGCTCGGACTTGCCAGCGGGTGCCGCCGTGATGGAGTCCGAGGTCTGTCGCTGATCAAGGGAGATCAGCAGGTCAGCGCGCATAGTGGTCGTCCCGCGAGCGCAGACCGGGAGTGGAGGGTCCCGCGCGCGACCCTCCGAGGCGATCACCATGCGCTGCTCACCCAACCCCTCAGGCAACCGAGACCGAGGACGCGTCTACCGGCGCTGCGGCTGCCGCGACGACCACCGCCACACCATCCGCCGCGCCGGCTTCCCCGACGAACTCAACGCACGCATCAACCTGCGGCGCCTCAACGACTCCATGCCCGCCTGCGTGATCATCGACCCGCGCCAGAGCACCGCCGACTACCTCACCGCCTGGCTCGCCGAGAAAGAGCTCCACCTCAAGCCCACCACCATCGCCCGCTACCGCGCCTACATCGAACAAGACCTCATCCCCGCCCTCGGCACCATCCCCCTCGACGACCTCACCCGCCGCCACCTCAGCACCTTCGTCACCGCCCAACTGCAACACGGCCGCGGCAGAGTCACCGTCCACTCAGAACTCGCGTGACGACGGCTTGGCCGCCGTCGCGGTCAAGAGCGACCCGGTGGGTGTCACTGTTCTCGCGGTGCAGGCCAAGCGAACGAAGAACGTCGTCAGCCCCGAAACCGTCCGCGCCCTGTACGCCACCGACGACGACACGGACGCCGTGCGCGGTGTCCTCGTCACCACGTCCTGGTTCGGCAAGGCGAGCTACGACTGGGTGCAGCGCAACGGCCGGAAGCTGGACCTCATCGACGGCTGGAACCTCAAGGCGCTCCTGCTGGGACACCTTGGCCTCGACGTCCTGAGCGGCCTGCCCAAGGCCCCCCAGGGCTGGCAGCCGACCGACATCACCTGACGCGGCGGGACCTCGTACCACAGCTGTAGGTCGCCTGCGGGCCCGCCCCGACCGGGATGGCACTGGCACCGGTCGAGGAGGCGAGCACGCAGCTCGCAGGTCGCGGCGCCTGATCCCCGGATCCCCGGCGACTTCTCTCGACGAGCTCTCCAACCCGTGGCGTTTTCGTGAGTGAGGCTTGGTGGTAAACATCACCTGCGCTTGGTCGGCATCACGCATGGGGTGGGGATGGAAGAGCTGTCAATCAGTCCGCCGAGGCGGCACGCGAGCAACGTATCGGTGTCGCAGTACGCCGTGCCCGCTCAGGCATTGCCGCCAAACCAGTTCGACACTCGCACCCCGCTTCAGCAGGTCTGGTACTGGTCTCCCGATCAGTGGGAGCAGTTCACCTACGAATGGGTCCGCATGCGCGCGGTGGAGGAGGGCTACCTCGGCGCCGAGATCATCGGTGGCGGCAACGACCGAGGGGCCGATGTCGTTGCCTTCTTCAGCGACCAGAAGCTCAACGGCGAGTGGCACTGCTACCAGTGCAAGCACTACTCCGAGGAGTTGGCACTGACTGACGCCCTACCCGAAATGATCAAGCCGTTCGCTGCCGCGGTCGAGACGACCAGGACTCTGCCCACGCGGTACACCTTCGTCGCCCCGAGGATCCACCCGAGGTTGAAGGACCTCGTCCTCACTCCTGACGAACTGAAGGCACGGTTCTTGGCCCACCTGGATCGCCGCCAGGTAGCCGTGAAACTGTCGGCGGAGACTCTCGAACGCGTCAAGCAACTAGCCTCCGCCACCGACTTCTCGATGTTCTGGACGGTCAACCTGGACGACGTGTTGGAGGTCTACAGCAAGTCCCCGCTCTTCGCTTCCCGGTTCAACCTCCCGCCCTCCGGCAGGCCTGCCAGACCTTCAGTGCCGCCAGAGCCATCCAAGGACGAGGCCCGCTTCCTGGAGCAACTTGTCGATGTGTACCAGGAGAGGTTCGGTGCGCACATCGCCAGCGTGGACGCCGCCTTCAGCCATTCCGATACCGGTGGGCACCTGAGGCGGCAGCGGGAAGCCTTCTACGCGGCCGAGACGCTCCGCATGCGCACACGCGACAGCGTTCCCGGCGACGCGTACGCGGAACTCCAGAGCGACGTGCTGGACAACCTCGTGGAGGTGGCAGAGAGGACTTTCGACTCCGGCTGGGAACGGTTGCATGAGGTCATCCAAGCCTCCGGGCAACTCCAGGTGGTTGGTTCGGTGATCGCGTCCCACTTCAAGAACCTTGAACGCAAGGGCATGTGCCATCAGTTCGCCAACGACAACAAGCTCATGTGGTGTCCGGGGGATAACCGGTGAATCCCCTCAACAGCCCGGTGGAGCTGGGCATGCGTGCGCTGGTGCTGCTGGCCCAGGCGAGTCCGGAGGCGCTGGACATCGCCTCGCTCGTCGTGCTTGACCACGCCGTACTGCATAGTGAGGAGTTCGACGGCCCTCCCAGCCTCCTCCCTGAACTCCCCGCCCAACCGGGGGAACTCGGCAGGAAACGTCAACTCCTGCATGAGGGGCTCGCCGTCCTCATGCGTGCAGGCCTTGCCTCGATCGACGCGACTACCGACGGGCTGGTCTACCGGGCCACCGATCGTGGCTCCAGCTTCGTCGGGATCCTTGAAGCACCGTACGTAGGCCAGTTGCGGGAGCGCGCCACCTGGGCAGTCGAGCAGTTCGCACCCCACGCCGATCCTCGCGAGTCCATGCACGGCTTCACAACCCAGTGGCACGAGCGATTCACTGGCACCGCCCAACCTCTGGGGGAGCACGATGCGTAATCTCACTCTCACTCACCTCACCTATGCCGGCTCCGGTCGGCCGAATGCCAGTGTCACGTTCTCCCCCGGCTTCACCCTGATCTGTGGCGACTCCAACACTGGCAAGTCGTTCATCGTCGACTCCATCGACTACATGCTCGGCGGACATGCCGCCCCGACGATCCCCCACGCCGACGGCTACAGTCAGATCCTGCTCGGCCTCAAGCTCCCGGACGGAAGTCCTGTCACCCTCGTCCGCGCCCCTGGCAGCAACAGCATCCATCTCCACAGCTCCGACCTGCGGGACCTCGTCCACGCCGTACCAGACATCCTTCTCTCGGCTCGTCGGACCAAGAGCAAGCGCGATATCTCGCAGCAACTCCTGAGCTACCTCGGGCTGGAAGAGAGCTACATCCGCACCAGCGAGGCTGGGAACACCGAACTCCTCAAGATCGTGGACCTCACCCGCTTGGCAGTGGTCACCGACGCCAGAATGGTTGACCAGACGCCGGTTTCCCACCGTAATAGAGGCAGCGCCGCCAAGACGGCCGCCCGGTCCGTGATGCAGCTCCTCCTGACCGGAGAGGACGAGCCTCCCGCCAGCAAGGTCCCGAACGTCGTCCAACGGCGCATCCAGAAAAGCAAGATCACCCTCATTGACCACCTCGTGATCGGACTTTCCGCCAAGCAGAGCACGCACGAGACCGCGTCCGAACTACGGGTTCGGCAGCGCCGCCTCGAGGAGACCCTGGCCGCAGCGACCCGATCGCTGCGTGAGGTGTCCGCCAACCAGGCACAAGCAGTCGCCGAACGAGCCCAGCACGCCGAGCACACGGAAACAGTCGCCATCCGACTCGGCGAGATCTCGGACCTACTCAAACGCTTCGGGATCCTCAGGCAGCAGTACGAATCCGATCTCGCCCGGCTCGAAATGGTCAGCGAGGCTGGCAGCCTCCTTGGCTACTTCCAGGTCGGCCGCTGCGTCTTCTGCGGCGCCGAACCAGAGCACCAGGATCCTCGGCACGGCATCGAGGAGACCACTCACCTGCATGAAGCAATCACAGCTGAGAGCACCAAGACCCAGGCACTCCTGACTGATCTCAAAGCCACCATCGCTGATCTCGAACTCCAGCTGAATGAAC
Organism: Kitasatospora sp. NBC_01250; assembly: GCF_036226465.1. Classification (NCBI taxonomy): domain Bacteria; kingdom Bacillati; phylum Actinomycetota; class Actinomycetes; order Kitasatosporales; family Streptomycetaceae; genus Kitasatospora; species Kitasatospora sp. NBC_01250. The sequence goes on from NZ_CP108476.1 coordinate 2,799,071, forward strand.
TATCCAGGCAGCACGAGTTGATGCGGGTACAGAGCCAGGAGCTCGACCACGCCATCGAGTTGATCGAGGCCCGGCTCCTCCCTGCCAAGGCAGAGCTGGACCAGATTCTTACCGAGCGGTCCGCCATCGAACGCGACCTTGAACTTCTCGCCCGTATCGAGGAACTAGACGAACACCGTGCCGAGTTGGTCGCTGCCGGGGCCGTGCCGTCCAACCGAGTCGAGTCCTTCGTTCCGACCAGCGTGGTGGATGCCTTCGACAGGGTGCTCCAGCAAATCATCGAGCGCTGGCACCTCCCGGGAGCAGAAAACGCCGGCTACGACCCGTACGGCGGAGACATCCGTGCCGGCGGACACGCACGAGCAGAACACGGCCGAGGGATGCAGGCACTCCTCCGATCCGCCTTCTCAGCAGCGCTGGCCCAGTACTGCCTGGAGCGACGGCTTCCGAACCTGGGATTCCTTGTCCTGGATTCCCCGCTGGTCACCTACGGCGAGTTGCGTGACGCGGACGAGGACGACCTCTCCCCGGAAGTCCACGACAGCTTCTACCGCCACTTCCTCACCTCCCCCGGGCAGACCATCATCGTCGAGAACACCCCACCTCCGCCCGAAGTCGTCGAGCAGGCCCATGTTGTGATGTTCCGTAGGAACGGCACCGGGCGACACGGGTTCTTCCCACTGCCTTTCGAGACTGTCGGCTGATCCGATCACAACGGTGACCAATGCCGGAGGCATGCTGGCATCCCGCGGCTATCGCTGTACAGCTGGCAGACCCAAGACGAGCTAGTGAAGTCCATCCAATCCAGCGCCCACGCTTCAGGGCGTCCATCTACGCGTACGGGTCATGCAGGGGCCTCGGCTCTCGGACTCCACGGGTGATCTCATCTGGGAGGTCCGAGTCGGCAGTGTAGTAACGCCCCTGTGCCTCACCCTTGGCCGCCAGCCAACCCGCGCGGACCAACTCACGGATGTCGCGTTGCGCCTGTTGCTCGCTCAGCTCGGCGTCGGCCTGATAGGTGGCGCGGCGGACGCGGTTGCCCATGGCGGCCGGGTAGAGGGCGTAGAGCATGCGGTCAGGCCAGCCGCGTTGGGCAACGGCTTCGTCGAGAGCACTCCAGACCTCGCGGGTGGTGTTCACCTGACGTTCGACCGTCTGCGCCTGCTGGTGGTGGGCGCGCAGGCAGAAGCGGACCCAGGGGAGGGTGGTGCGGGCGGGCGTCCAGACGGGGCCGCCGACCTCGGCGAGGATGTCGTAGTAGCGGTAGGTGTTGCGAGCCCGGCCGAGCCACTCCTCGATGCTCGAAAACTCGGGTGCCATGATGCCTTCACGGGCCAGGACCAGGGCGTGCAGAGCCCGGGACATCCGGCCGCTGCCGTCCGACCACGGGTGGATCGCCACCAGGTTCAGGTGCGCCATCGACGCCCGGACCAACGCCGGTGCGTCCAGGTCGCTGTTGTTCAGCCAGTCCACCAGCTCGCCAGTCAGTTCGGGCACCTGCTGGGCATCGGGGGCGGTGTAGGCAGCGATTGTCGGGTCCTCGGCGGAGGTCACGTACACAGGCCCTGAGCGCCACCAGCCCGGCCGCTTGAGCAGGTGGTGCCCCTGCATCATGAAGTGGAGCGAGTTGAGCAGGCCCTTGCTGTAGGCGAAGTCGTCGCCAGCCTCCGCCAGGCGCTGGATGTAGGTCATCGCCTGCCGATAGCCCCCGATCTCGGCCGTGACAGTGTCGTTCGCGTCGATCGGCGCCTCGCCGACCATGATGTCCTCGACGTCCGAGACGCTCGCCGCGTAGCCCTCGATCGTGTTCGAGCCGGCGATCGCCCGCGCCGTGAGGTTACGGCGCAGCTGCCCCTCCCAGCGGCGCGGGGTGCGCAGACGCAGACGCAGACGGTCCCGCATCTCTCCGATCTCCGCAAGAACGGCCTGGTCGATGTCGTGCAGCGTGGGCACACCGTAGAGCATGAGGCGATGACACCATGACGGCATCATCAAGTCAAGGCAGACCGGCGCAACGATGACTCATGAGTACTTCAACACCTACTTGGAAGCCTCTCGTCCCGGATCCGTTCAACAAGATCACTGCCGCCGACCACCTGGCTCCGCCGACCACCCGCCGCCGGGCCGCACGCCCACTCATCAACCACCGTCAGCCGCCCACCCAGGCCGCCCCCGCTCAAACCGCCCACCCGCGCCGCCCCCGCTCAAACGCAGGCCTGGGCCAACTTCCTGGCAGAAGCCGTCCGCAACGGGCTCGACCTAACGCTGGTCACCCAGTGGCTGACCGTCCTGGCCGATGCGACCGGCAGCCCAGACTCCCTTCCCTGGTCTCCATGCCGCTGGCCGACTACGTCAACCTCCGCCTCCCGGCCATCGTGACCGGCTTGGAAGCCACCACGCACGTTCCGTACCTCGCCGGCTGGCACCTGCGGATCGAGCCCGAGCTCGGGCACCTCCCCTTGCGCCTGATCACCACCAGCCTCATCACCGGCGCAGTCCTCCGCTGGATCGCCGACGGCTGCAGCCGCTCCACCATCAAGAACACCCTCGCCATGCTCTCCCGCACTTTCGAGCAGGCCATCGGGGACGGCATCTTCGACCGCAATCCCGCCCACATCGCCGGCTGGCAGCACCAGTTCCAGCAGGCCGAGGACGAACTGCGAGACCCCCGTACCCTCGCACTGCGCGACTGGGACGCTCTCATCGAACTCGCTGACGCGCTGGTCGAAGCCTCGTACAACCGCTATCGCGGCTGGGGCGACGTCGTCGTCCACGGCGCCTGCACCGCCACCCGCATCGGAGAAGTCTCTGGAGTTCGGGCCCGCGACGTCGACACCGATAAGTGGCTCCTGACCTGCCGCCGACAGACCACCCCCGCACCCGGCGGCCTGGTCGACAAGCACACCAAAGGCCGGATCGCCCGCTTCATCCCGATCATCGAGCCACTGCGCCCGCTCATCGCCCGCCGACTGCAGGCCGCCCGCGGCGACCCCGACGCCCGCCTCTACACCGGCCCGCGCGGCGGCCGCATCAGCACCGCCGTCCTACGCGACGCCATGCACTGGGACGAGGTCACCCGCGACCTCGGCTACGAGCACCTACGACGCCACGATCTGCGCCACACCAGGCTCACTTGGATGGCCGACGCCGGATTCCTTCCCCACATCCTCATGGAAATCGCGGGACACCGGCTCATCACCACCACCCAGCGCTACTTCCACCCCGACGTGCTCCGCATCCTTGAAGCTGGCCAAGCCCTCACCCATCACCTCGAGAAACTCCAACACGACGGCCAGATTACCCGCCGCCGGTAACACACCGTGACGCCATCGCCTCGAAATGGCCGCTGCCAAGCCGCTTCGAGGCGGCCCGAGCCACTCCACGGCAAGCCGTAGGCGCCAGAAATGCCTTGTACATGCCCCGATATGAAACAGTTCGACCCACTTGACCCGCGCCCGGCGCACTTGACCGAAGGTCAAGTGCGCCACCATACCTCGCTCCAGCAAAACGGCAAGGAGCTCTCGCACTTCACTTGAGATCGAAGAGCAATCCACAGACCAGCCACTGGAGGAGCGAGTGGCGACGCACCCGCGGCCAAACCTGGGGACCATATTGGGACCGCCCGGGACCAAAAAAGGGCCCCGAAAACCAGCAAAAGCGGGCACCTGGATTCCCAAGTACCCGCTCTCACAACCGACTTCACAGTCGGGACGACAGGATTTGAACCTGCAACCCCTTGACCCCCAGTCAGGAAGTGCTCCCCTATTCCTGCCTGAAATGCGCTCGCGCACACGTCGTGCGTGTGCAGATGAGCATGTTTCGCGCACCTCGTGCGGCAGCGCGCATGACGTGTGGTCCCCAGCTGGTCCCCAGGTCAGGGGCTTGACGGAGGGTCCGAGTGGCGTTCATACCTCCAGAGTAGCGCCACTCCGAGCGAGGATCCAGCGATTCCCGACAGTCTCCCAGAAAGTCACCGGACAGGGGGGGCGGCACCGCCGAGCGAAATCAATGTCCTCCGAGCCAAAAGCCAGCCAGAAAATGACCACTTAATCCCGTCCTCGCACATCCCCTGTGGGCTCGCGGAATTCTCGGCGCTCTCCGTAGCGCACTCTGAAGACCGACCCGAGGCGGCTCGCCGCCGCACCGCGCATGCTCCGGGCTGTACGAGCCCAACAACCCATGGCTACCAGCAGACCGCCTTCTCCCGGTCCGCGGCCACTCTTCACACGATCATGGAGGTCGATGTCCACCGCCATCACGTCGACCGTCGGCCGGAGAGTCTTCGCCCGAACCTTGAGACACTCGAGATCGTCGGCACGGTCAGCAGCCGAGACGGCTGGAGCGCGCGTTCGACACGCCAGACCGCTGATCGCGCCGTCCCCGTGCGCGATCAAACGCAGCCAGGAGCACGCTGGCACCTCGCTCAGCCTCTTCCGCCCCGACCACATCGACTCCTTCCGACTCGCAGACGCTCGCCCCTGGACTCCTGTCCAGCACGGCATCGTCAGCCAGGCCGACCTTCTGCACCCCGACCGCCGACCGCCGGAATGGGTGCCCTACAAGTTCCGCTACGGCTTCCGCTGCGACGACGACACCTGCCGCAGCCTCGACATGGGCCTCAGGACTGGGCAGCCTGCCAGTCCTCGCGTCCATCCATCGCGTGGAGCTGACTGCTCATCGTGGAGCGTCGCGAATCACCCGGGCCTGTTCACCGACACGGTGGGCTTCATTGAGGGCTATGACCGCCTGTCGTGCCCGCGTGTGGGCTTCCTCGGAACCCTCTGGCGCGTCACCTCCTGGAGCAAGCCCAGCCAGGAAGTCGATCATGATGTCGATCTGGCTGATGCCGGAGCGCGTCAGAAGCGACCGTCGGTCTTCGGCGATCACCTCGACCACGCGGGCCCGGGCTGTTCGGAGCGTGCGAAGCGCGGCCTCCTGGTGGGCGGGCGCGAGCTTGGCGCAGCGCATGTACAGGTCGACGAGCGGCACCGTGACATAGGTCGCTTCGCCACGGGGGCTGAGCGTTCCAGAGCTTTCCAAGAGCCAGCGCGCCGTTACAGCTCCCAGTGCCGTTTCGGTGTCTGGCGCTTAGCTTGACTCTGTCGGGGATCTTGGAGCGTTCCCGGTGTGCCCGCCTGATCAGCGGGCATGCTCGGGCTGATCGAAGACCTGCAGTTGTCGAGGTGTCAGTTGTCGCTCCATCCGCGCTCCGGTGAGCAAGTTCCGGCTCTGACCGCGCAAATCGCGCGGGCGAGCAACCCCGGCGGCACGACGGCGATGTGGGTCAGAGACCGGCTGGACGGGCTGTGGCGCGACGAGGACTTCGCGGGCTGGTACCCGCGCGACGGACGCCCCGGCATCTCGCCCGCCCAGCTGGCCACCGTCAGCGTGCTGCAGTTCCTGCTCGGCCTGTCGGACCGGCAAGCGGCCGAAGCGGTGCGCTGCCGCATCGACTTCAAGTACGCGATGGCCATGGAACTGGACGATCCCGGCTTCCACCACAGCGTGCTGGCCGACTTCCGTGAGCGCCTGGTCCTGGAGGACCGAGCCGACCGCCTCCTCGATCTGGCACTCGCGCGCCTGAAGGAGGCCGGACTCGTGCGCGAGCGCACCACTCAGCGCACCGACTCCACCCACGTCCTGGCCGCGGTGCGCGAACTGACCCGGCTGGAAATGGTCACCGAGGCCGTCCGTGCCGTCCTGGAAGAGGCGGCCCGGACCGCTTCGCACCTGCTGACCGGCCTGGTCGACGAGGACTGGGGGCGTCGCTACGGCCGCCCGGTCCGCCTGGGCAAGAACCCCACCCGGCCCAAGACCAGGATCCTCACCGCCGGTGACGACGCCTGCCGCCTGCTGGAACACCTCCACGAGCACGGACCGGCCTACCGGCCCGGCCCGCAGGCCGAAGCCCTACGGCAGATCCTCGTGCAGAACTACTACCGTGACGCGGCGGGCCGCCTGCGCTGGCGCACCGCCGACGACGGTGGCCTGCCGCCCTCCGCCTCGGCGATCGTCTCCCCCTACGACACCACGGCGCGCTACGTCCGCCACGGGCACATCATCAGCTGGAAAGGCTTCGCCGCGCACGTCACCGAGACCTGTGCCCCCGACAGCGTCAACGTGATCACGGACGTGGCCACCACCTCGGCCGCCACCAACGACGGCCAAGCCTTGCCCGGCATCCACACCCGCCTGGCACGCCGCGAACTGCTGCCCGCCGAGCACCTGGTTGACGGCGGCTACACCTCCCTCGTCCACCTGGAACGAGCCGCCCGCGAACACCAGGTCACCATCAGCGGACCCCTGCCGGGCAACCCCACCCGCCAGCACCGCAAGAACGAAGGGTTCGACCGCGACGACTTCCACATCGACTTCGACCGCCGACAGGTCACCTGCCCCAACGGCCAGGTCAGCGCCGGATGGCACGGTCCCTACCCGACCTCCTCGCCCACCGCGGCACCCCTGATCGTGGCACGGTTCACCAAGAGCCAGTGCCAGCCGTGTCCGGACCGCCCCCGCTGCACCAGCTCCGGTGACGCCCGCAACGTGGGCTTCCCCCCGCGAGAACTCCGCGACCTGCAAGTCCACGTCCGAACAGAGCAGCAGACACCGGAGTGGAAGGCCCGCTACGCGGTCCGCTCCGGTATCGAGGGCACCATGAACGAGTTCGCCCACGGACACGGCATGCGCCACTGCCGCTACCGAGGCCGGCCGAAAGCCCACCTGCAGCACGTACTCACAGCCATCGCCGTGAACATCGAACGACTCAGCGGCCAACCCGTCACCGAGGGAGCTCTCCCGCCGAGACCGCCGACCGCCTTCCAGACCTACCTGGACGAGAACGACATCCCCCGGACGAAGTCCTGGCGCGCCCTCGGTACTTGAGCCCCGTCGTCCAAGATCCCCGACAGAGTCAAGCTTAGGGACTGTTCTGAATTCGGATCATGAGTTCGTGGATTCGGGTGCTTCGGCGGTGCTGCTGCTGGTAGAAGAAGGCCATGACACGCGGAGATCTGACGGACGGTGAGTGGGAGCTGGTCGAGCCGTTTCTGCCGATGGCGGCGACAGGGCCGATCCCGGACCTGCGGCGGCAGTTCGATGCGATCATGTGGCGGTTCCGGGTGGGCAGCCCCTGGCGGGATGTCCCCGAGCGGTACGGCAACTGGTCCACGATCTACGGCCAGTTCCACTCCTGGGCGCTCAAGGGCGTCTTCCAGGCGCTGATGGACGGGATGATCGCTGAGGCCGCCGCGCGCGGCCAGGTCGACTTGTCGCTGGTCAGCGTGGACTCCACCGTCGCCCGAGCGCACCACCACGCGGCCGGGATGGTCATGGACGCCGAGTTGCTGGAGGAGTTGGAGAAGGCAGTCGCTGAGGAAAAGGGGATCCTGCGAAGGGACAAACCGGGCCGGTAGCCGACCAGGGCAGTGCTGCGGACGAGGCCGCGCGGGAAGGAAAGCGCCGCATGCGTCGGCGCCGCCGGGCGCGGCTCAAGGCAGCCGCGCTGGGGCGTTCGCGGGGCGGGCTGACCACGAAGACCCATCTGGCGGCCGAGCGGCGCTGCCGTCCGCTGTCCTTCGTGGTCACGCCGGGCCAGAGCGCGGACAATCCGCAGTTCGCCGCCGTCATGGACAAGATCAAGGTCCGCGGCCCGGTCGGCCGGCCCCGCACCCGCCCCGACGCGGTCTCCGCCGACAAGGCGTACTCCGCCCGCGGTACCCGCACCTACCTGCGCAGACGCCGCATCAAGGCGGTGATCCCGGAGAAGGACGACCAGGCCGCCAACCGCAAGAAGAAGGGCAGTAGCGGCGGACGGCCCGTCAGCCACGACGCGGACCTCTACGCGACCGCAACACCGTCGAGCGCGCCATCAACAAGATCAAGAACTGGCGGGGCCTAGCGACCCGCTACGACAAGACCCCGGCCAGCTACGAAGCCGGCCTGCACCTGTGCGGTGCCGTCATCTGGCTCCGCAGCCTGAGACCCGCATCATGATCCGAACTCAGAACACTCCCTAGTCCGGATCGTGGAGGACGGCGAACTCGTCGTGTGTGAAGGTCACCGGGTGCAGGCCGGTCAGGTCCAGGGTGACGGTCGCCGGTCTCGGTGTAGTGCCGAAAGCGACTGGGACCACGCTGAGCACCTTCGTCTCCGACCGGTCGCCGGCTCCAGTGACGGGCGGAGCCGCCCTGATCGTCAGGTGGCCCTCGGCGGTTGCCACGGTGACGTTGCTCATCCCGGCCAGGCCGGCGATCAGGGCGAGGATCTGGTCGCGTTGACGTGCCGAGGCGGTGGCCGTGGCGACCGCGGTGGCCATGTTGGGATCACTGTGCCCTGTCATCCATGGCAGAAGGGCGAGTTGGAGCGCCAGGAGCAGCTCATACAGGGCGAGGAGTTCCTCGCCGAACTCCGCATCCGTCAGGGAGACGGTCTTGCTTGACACGAGACGGCCATCGCGTATCTCCCGGCGGGTGGCGGTGATGCCGTGGTCGTCGACGGCTATGGAGGCGTGGGCGCTGGCGTTGCGGTAGAGCATGTCCACGGTGTTGCCACACGGTGGCCCGAGGCGGGCGAACTCGCTGACGACAGCACCGGATTTGATGGCTTCGACCACGGCTTGCTCGTAGACGCCGTCGGGGTCTTGGCGGCTTGCCCGGGCGGCGATGAGGATCACTGAGCCGAGATCGCACAGCGCGCCTTCGACGAGCACCTGGACCCGACTCCTCGGCCTGCGCGACGTCCTCGATCCGGCCAGCGCCGAGCCCGCCACCATGTGCTACCGCCCCTACCACCTGCCAGCCAAGCTCACTCGCCACGCCCGCCGCTGCTGCCCCCCGTGTCCCGGACATGGCCCTGGCGCGATGCCTTCACCACCTGCTGGCACCGCCTCGGCGCCCTGCCCTCCCACCTGACCACCCATGGCCGATACCGACCAAGGACCAGGAAGGAGGGCAACCGCACACCCTCGGAACCGTGGAACCCGAGCGCAGCCGCAGCAACACGCGACGACCGCAACCCCGACCACACGGGACAACCTTCGAGGGCATCGCGATCCGGGTCGCCCAGCGCGTCCTCGCACCGGCGGCCGCGATCTGGCGCAGCAACCAAATCGACGCACCGGTCACCCGATCGCTGATCGAATTTGATCACTGATCACATTGGACCCATATGAGAACGGCATGCAGGGGAGGTGCACTGCAGCTAAGATAGCCACCCCACTTCACGACTCAGCTATTCACACTATCAGAAATAAATAGACTGAACGGGGGTTCACGAGTCCAATTATCGCCATTGCGGCAATCGGTCATTGGGCCCAAGGCTTTGCACTGCCATGCCTGAAGCCTGCACAGTTAATCATACTTACAAACGTCTCACTTGCAATCAAATGTCCCTTTTCATTGACAGCGACATCGTGTACGCCTGGCACTCCGTCAGGGATCAGCCAAACCAGGTCAGGAAGCTCGCCCTCTGGATTGAATTCCCGAAACTCACTTGCCTCAGAGATAACTGCACTGGCAATGCTAAATCCACTAAGCCCGGCACTACTCATACTCTGCGCCAAGCTGCGAACTACGAGGTAGCAGGGGAAGCTTTGAACAATGGAGTCGCCAAGCCAGTCAATGACTTCGTAGTGCAGCTTCGCGACCCTGGGCGGATGTTCCGATCGATCCATGATCGTTTCGACGCCTAGGCCCCCCGCTACCTCTGGGCTCACTCGGTAGTACTTAAACATGGCTTACTCCTGCCTAGCGGATCCGGGGGTTGAACCACTGACCCAGCTGATCATCGATGCCTGTCGCATAATCTAGCACCTCCTGCCGCGTCGGTGATGCATTTTGCTCGTAGAAGTCATTCCATAGATTGCGGATAGCACTCAGATGGACCCGATTATTGATTACCCCCTTGGGGATCCCTCGGAGATTTTCAATGGAATGAATCTCATCTGACGAAAATAGGCCGGGATAGCGCATTAGGACCTGCTGCTCAATAGCATGATGCACCCATACATTCCCCTCCGTGCCAGGATTAGCTCCATAGAACGTCTTTCTATAGTTCGTACTTCCCCCTGCATTGCCTACCCCTGCGCGCTGCCAGACAGGGACCTCCCCGCCCAAGGTCGGCTCGCAGCCGCAACTTACCCCCGTGACGGCATAGCCAGAAAGTGCTGAGAGTATGTGGCCCAGATGCAAGGATGCCGGGTTTATAAGCGTATTTCCGCTAGATGCAGATTGGTTAATTGGATTATCGAGAGTGATGCCAGATCCGGCGGTGGGGTCACCTGGGTTGTCGAGGGTTGTTCCGAGGCCAGCGTCCTGCGCCCCGGGGAATGTGGTGATTCCTAGACCTGGTGACTGTTCGGCGGTCAAAGACTGAGCGACAAAAGCGCTTGCACCCACGGCTGCTGCATTACCCATGGCGGTGGCAGTGTTGGTTGCTCCGACTTCGGGACCGTTGCTGCTGTCGGCGCCGTGTGTGGCGGTGCCGCCGATGCCGTCGAAGGCGTGGCTGGGGTTGAGTGCGGAGAGGTCGATCTTGGGGACGGACAGGACCGGGTGTGCGTGTCCCGTCGGGTGACTCGGGTATGAGGTGTCGCAGCTGTCGGACGCGAATGCCAGCAGGCCACCTCCGCCGGCTCCGAGGAGTCCGCCACCGAACAGGCCCCCGGAGCTGCCGGACGGCACGTTGTAGATGTGCAGCTCGTGGTACAGCCAGTCGTAGCCGTCGTGCAGGCCCTGCTTGAGCTTCTGGGCCAAGCTGGGACTGGATGACGTCGACGGGGCCATACTCGGGTATGGATCAACGCTCCATGATCCCTTGGGCGCCATGCCGTTCCATGGGTCCACGGGCGCTTGCGGGTTTTGGGGCGTGGGCGGCGGCGCTATCTGCGGGGGAGACCAGGGCGGCGGGGTGCTGTTGACGGGGGTAGGAGCGTGGAACGGGGTACAGGCGCTGTGTCCGCTTGGGTCGGCTTGGGAAAGCGGGTCGTCGTTTCCGTAGGCGTAGAGGTTGCCGGCGACTGAGCTACTGGGGTTGAGGGGCGCGGTGTCCTGGCTGGTGAAGTCGGCGGTGCTGGGGTCGTACCAGCGGCTGGCGGTCTTTACCTGGCCGGTGGTGGGGTCGGTCCAGTCGCCTTGGTAGCCGAGGTCGTGTGTGGTGCCGGTGGTGGCGACTGGCTTGCCCCACGGGTCGTAGGCGTTTGAGCCTGCCAGGGTGCTGCTGGTGGGGGTGAAGGTTCCTACGAGGTCACCGTGGAGGTCGGTGTAGGCGAGGGCAGAGGAGCCGCCCGCGCTGACACCGATCAGGCCGCCCCCGGGAGCGCGGGAGTAGGTCTCGGTTCCGTCGGAGGCGAGGCTGTCAGAGGTGCCCTCATAGCTGAAGGTGCGGGTACCTGTGCTGGCCAGACGCCCCAGGGAGTCGTAGCTGTAGCTCTGGGAGCCGTCGGTGACCAGATCGTCGTAGGCGTCGTAGGTAGCCGCTGTTGTGCTCATGCCAGTGATGACCGAGGCACGGGTACCGCGGGCCGTGTAGGTGTATGTGGTGCCTCCCGCAGCAGCGAGCTCGTTGCGCTCGTTGTACGTGGCGCTGGCGCTGCCCGACTGCGTGAGGTTGCCGTTGGCGTCGTAGCCATAGGCGGTGGTGGTGGTGCCGTTGTTCCAGCTGCTGATGCGACCGGCTTGGTCATAGGTGAAGCTGTTGCTGGGTGTGGCGGCGCCGCCGGTGCTCCCCTGACTGGTCACGCGACCTGCTGGGTCGTAGCCGTAGGTGAGTGAGGCTTCGGTGCCGCTACTCGTCGTCAGGAGGTCGCTGGTGAGGTTGTTCTGGCCGTCATAGCCGAAGGTCTGGCTGGTGCCGTTGCCGTAGTTGACGGACTGCGGCATGCCGGAGGGGTAGTAGGCGTAGGAGAGGGTGGCGCCTGTGAGTGGGTCGGCCAGGGTCTTCAGTCGGCCGTCCTGGTCGTATGTGTAGGAGATGGTGCCTGCCGCATCGGTGCGGCTGGCGAGGGCTCCGTCCTGGTTGTAGGTCAGGCTGGCGTTGCCGAGTGGCCCGTTGGACGTCCACAGACCGCCGCGGTCGGTGTAGGTGTACTTCTGGGTGCCGGTGGTTGCTGCGAGCGAGGTGAGGCGGCCATCGAGGTCGTAGCCAAGGCTGCGGGTGGGCGTGGCTGCCTCGCTGCCGGTTCCGCTCTGGCCGGTCACGTGCCCTGCAGCATCGTATGTCTGGGTGGTCTTGACGCCGCCGGGCTGGCTCTCGCTAACCGCGAGACCGGACTGGTCGTAGGTCCTGGTGTAGGTGCGGTCGACGAGGTTGGGGTAAGCGGCGGTGGCCGGTTCGATGACGGACTCGGGAAGGCCGAGCGTGTTGTACGTGGTGTAGGTGTCGTGGCCGTTGCCGTCGTGGTAGTCGGTGCGGTTGCCGAGAGCGTCGTAGCCGAAGGTGGTGGTGATGGTGTGGGTGGTGTCGACCGGCTGGACGCGCTGGGTCACCCTGCCCAGGGCATCAAAGGTCGCCGTTGCGGTGTTGTGATCGGGGTCTGTTGTGGAGACGGGGTTGCCGTTCGCGTCGTAACTCGTCGACGACGTGGCCATCGTGGCGCCTGTCGCGTCCAGCTTCGCGGTTCCGGTAGGCCGTCCGGCCTGGTCATAGGTGGTAAGTGTGGACCGGCCCGTACCTCCCGTCGTGTCGGCGGGCAGCACTACCTTCACCGCGGCACCGCTGACGTCGTAGCTGTATGCGGTGGTGCTGCCGACCGGATCAGTGGTGCTCGTCCGCTCGCCGGCGGCGTTGTACGCCGTGCCGCTCGCCTCGCCGCTGGGCGTGATGGCTCGTGTCCGGTTCCCGGCGTCGTCGTAACCGAAGGTGCTTGTGTAGATGGCGGGCGTGGATGGTGCGGTGTGGCTGGTCTGTCGCTCCTGTTGGCTGAGCGTGATCAGGCGACCCAGGTCGTCGTAGGTGGAGAGGGTGAGTGCGCCGGTGGGGTCGGTGATGGACTGCTTCTCGCCGTCGAGGTCGTAGGTGTAGAGCCACTTGGGCGTGGTGCCGGCGAGGGCGGGGAGGTCGGTTTCGACGAGGTTGCCGAGTTGGTCGTACTTGCTGGTGGTGATGTTGCCCTTGGGGTCGGTGACCTTGGCGGGGCGGCCCAGGCTGTCGTAGTCGGTCTGGGTGACGGCGGTGAAGGTGCTGGTGCCGTCGGGGGTGGTGTAGCTGTTGCTGGCGACGGAGAGGTGTTCGCCGGTGGTGTCGTAGGTGTGGGTGGTGGTGGTGATGTTGCCGAGGGGGTCCTTGGATTCGGTGGGTTCGCCGTAAGTGTTGTAGCCGGTGCGGGTTTCGGCGATGGCAGCGGGGAGGGTGACGGGTTGGCCGGTGGTGGTGTTGAAGGTGGTGGTGGGGGTGGGTGGGGCGTCGGTGATGGTGAGGTGGCCGACGGGGTCGTGGGTGTAGGTGGTGGTGTAGTTGGCGGGGGTGGCGCCCTGGACGTTGCCGTTGGGGCTGGTGGTGGTCAGGACCAGGCCGCGCTGGTCGTAGGTGTGTGTGGTGACGGAGTTCTGGGGGCTGTTGACGACGGTGGTGGTGAGGGCGTCGCCGGCGGTGTCGTAGGTGGTGTCGGTTTCGCGGGTGGTGGTGCCGTCGGTGAGCTTGGTGGTGAGGGTGTTGCCGGCGGCGTTGTAGGTGGTGCTGGTGGTGCGGTTGAGGCCGCCGGGGTCGAGGGTGGTGCTGGTGGCGCGGTTCGTGGCGTCGTAGGTGTTGACGACGGTGGTCTTGCCGCCGCCGGTGGTGCGCTGGGTGAGGTTGCCGGCCGGGTCGTAGGTGTTGGTCTGCAGGACGATGTTGCGGGTGGTGCCGTCGAACTGCTGGGTGGTGGGGTTGTAGTTGTGGAAGGAGTCGAGGTCGATCTCGGCGACGGTGTTGTCGTCGTTGTAGTACGTGTGGGTGGTGCGGCCCATCGCGTCGGTGTCGGTGGCCAGGCGGCCGGCCGGGTCGTAGGCGCGCGAGTCGGTGATCTGCCAGCGCGCGGTCACCGGGTTGTTGGGGTTGCCGGTGTAGTTGGCGATGGCGGTCTGCTGGAGCCAGCCCTGCGGGGAGTAGGTGTACTGGTAGTTGGTGCCGGCGGCGTCCGTCTTGGTGGCGGTGTTGCCGTAGGCGTCGTAGGTGTAGGTGGTCTTGCTGCCCGCGGGGTCGGTGACCTGCCAGAGGCGGTCCATGGTGCTGTAGTAGGCCCAGCTGGTGGTGCGGGGCTTGTCGCCGCCGGTGGTGTCGGCGACGGTCTGGCTGGTCTTGTCGCCGTCCGCGTCGTACGCCCAGCTGGTCTGCGGGGTGTGGGTGGTGCCGGTGACCGCGTCGGTGGTGGCCGGGTCGGTCTCGGTGAGCGGGTTGCCCCAGCCGTCCCACGTGTAGCTGGTGGCTGTGGTGGTGGCGGTCTGGCCCTGGCCGCAGTTGGTGCAGTTCTCGGTCGTCGTCGAGGTGCGGCCGAGGTTGTCGTAGGTGTGGGCGGTGGTCAGGCCGAGCGGGCTGGTGGACTGGGCGAGGTTGCCGTGCGCGTCGTACGCGTACTGCGTGGTCTGGTTGGCCGGGACGTTCGAGGCCTGGGGGTCGGCGTTCGCGTCGACCGGGTTGCTGGTGGCGAGCGGCAGGCCCGGTGGCACGGTGCCGCCACCTGTCGCGGCTTCGGTCCCGGCGGTGTACGTGGTGTAGCTGGTGCGGCCCTTGGGGAAGTCCGGGGTCGCGGGGGTGGTGGTGGAGGTGAGCTGGCCTGCCGCGTTGTAGGTGTACGTGGTGCGGTAGGTGGTGTCGCCGGGCCCGTTGGAGCGTGGGTCGCTGGAGGAGGTCATCGTGTCGTTGAGCACGTCGACCGGGTTGTTGGCATCCAGGAAGTACGTCGCGTAGCTGGTGTGGCAGCTGGACGGGTTCTGGCAGGTGGTGGTGGAGACGGTGTTGCCGCGGGCGTCGTGACCGGTGGTGACGGTGTGTCCGTCGGGGTCGGTGACGGTGTAGAGGTAGCCGTTGGTGTCGTAGGTGTAGTTGGTGGTGTTGCCGTTCGCGTCGGCGTAGGAGGCCAGCCGGGCGGTGCGGGTGTCGTACTTGTAGGTGCTGGTGTTGCTGCCGGGGTCGGTGACCGTGACGGTGGTGACGGGCACCGGGCCGGCGCCGTTGCGCATGGCCGCGTAGTGCCCGGCGACGGTGGCCGCGTTGAGCCTGCTGGGGTAGTAGGAGGCTTCGGCGATGGAGCCGTTGAAGAAGCCTGTGCCGGCCTGGGGCCAGTTGTCGTCGTTGCCGACGCCGAGGTACACGTACGGGGTGCCGTTGAAGGTGATCGGGACGCCCGCGGTGTTGTTGGCGGTCTGGGTGCCGTCCAGGTACATGGTCTGGCCGGTGCTGTCGGCGGTGAGGACGACTTGGTGCCATTGGCCGTCGGTGACGGTGCGGTCCGAGGTCATGGCGTAGCTGGGTGAGCCGAGCCAGAACTCGCCGTGCAGGTGTCCGTCGGTGCCCACGTAGATGGCTGGGTTCCAGGTGTTGACGCCCGGGGTGTTGGGGCTGGCGGCGGGGAAGTCCTGGTAGCCGTAGAGGACGCCGGCGGCGACCGTGGTCTTGAACCAGAGTTCCATGGTGGCCGCGCCCTTGGTGGGGGCGGCGTTCGAGGGCAGCTGCAGTTCGGAGTTGGTGCCGTTGAAGGTCGCGGACAGCTCCGCCGGGTCACCGGAGGGGCCGGCGTTGCCGAGCCCGACGTTGGTGTAGGTGCCGGCGGTGCTGTCGGGCAGCGCGGTGCCGAGTTCGTCGGCCGCGTAGGAGGCGCCCGTCGGGTCGTCGAGTCGCCAGTAGCCCCACGGGCTGGCCTGTACGGTCGCAGCCCGGTAGGCGCTGGCCGCATCGAGGCCACCGGCCGCGCCGGTGGCGGTGGTCGCTGCCTGGTACAGGCCGGTGATCGTGGCCGGGCTCAGGGCGTACTGGTAGAGGGCGAAGTCGGCGAGGGTGCCGTTGAAGTGGCCGCTGCCGTCGGCGGGGTGGGCGGGCCAGCCACCGCCGATGGTGCCGGCGCCGAGGTAGGCGTAGCCGGAGCCGTTGTAGGTGTCGGTCAGGGTGATGGGGGTGCCGCTGGCCTGTCCGTCGAGGTAGAGCTGTTGGGTGGTTCCGTTGACGGTCAGGACGGCGTAGTGCCAGGTGTTGTCGGTGACGGTGGTGGCGGAGGTGGTGGGGTTGGGGGTGGCGGTGGTGGCGCCGCGGAGTTTGCCGTCGGTGCCGACGTAGAGGGTGGGGTTGTACTGGGAGGGGCCTTGGCCGAGTGGGGCGTTCTGGTAGCTGTACATCACGCCGGGGCCGGTGGTCTTGAACCAGAGCGAGATGCTGGTGTTGCTGTTGGGTGCCGGGAGTGCGGCGGCGGGCAGCTGGATGGCGGAGCTGGTGCCGTTGAAGGCGGTGGCGGTGGCGCTGCCGGAGGCCCACGGGCCGCTCTGGCCGGTGGTGGTGCTGTTCTCGGTGCCCTGGTTCTGGGCGAGCGCGGCGCTGGAGAGCAGTTCGGTGGCCTGGTTGCCGCCGGCGTCGTCCAAGCGCCAGTAGCCGCAGGGGTGGGCGGAGATGATCGCGGTGTCGTACGCGGAGGGTCGGGCCGCACTCGCGCCCTGGGCGGCGGTCTGGTTGGTGGCCTGGGTGTAGAGGGCGGAGACGGTGCCGGCGGTCAGGCCGTGCGGGAAGATCGCGGCGTTGGCGATCTGGCCGTTGAAGTGCCCGAACGGCGTGGTGGAGGCGTTGGGCCAGCCGTTCTCGTTTCCGGCGCCGAGGTAGAGGTACTGGGTGCCGTTGGTGCCGATGGTTCCGCTGAGCGGGCCTGCGCTCAGCTTCCCGTCGAGGTAGAGGGTCTGGGAGCTGAGGTTGTCACCGGAGAGCACGGCGAAGTGCCATTTGCCGTCGTTCACGGTGGCCGAGCTCGCCATCGGCACCACCGAGCCGGTCCACAGCTCGGCGTGCAGCTTGCCGTCGGTGCCGACGTACAGTGCCGGGTTCCAGGCCGCGCTGCCGGGTGCCTGCGGCGCATCCAGCGGGGTGCTCTGGTAGCCGACCAGGGTGCCCGCGGTGGTGGTCTTGAACCACAGCGCGATGCCTTCGGGCCCCTGGGTGGGGATCATCGAGGCGGGCAGCTGGACCGAGGACGTGCTGCCGTCGAACGAGGCGGCACCGGCCGAACCCGTCATCGGGCCTGCCGCACCCAGCGTCACGTTCGCGTACGTGCCGTTGTTGGGGACGGGCCTGGGTATGTAGACGTCGTTGGCGGCCTGGGTGCCGGCCTGCTCCGACAGGCGCCAGTAGTCCTGCGGGTCGGAGCTGTTGACCTGGCCGCGGTACTCCTGCGCCGAACCGTTCACCGAGGGCGCGGCGATCTTCCACGTGCCGCCGTTGGCGTCGGTGACCTGGTTGGCCCGGTCCTTCCAGCCGTCGTAGGAGATCGCCGCCGCTGTCTTGCCCGAGGGCAGCTTCACGGAGGCCAGCTCCGGCGAGGGGGTGTGGCCGGTCTGCCACAGCGTCGTCACCGCCGGCTGGCCCAGGGTGTGGTTGTAGAAGGAGACGTCGGAGATGGAGCCGTTGAAGTACCAGGCGTGGCCGGTGTTGTCACCGGTGTTGTTGAACGGCTCGTCGGGCCAGTAGCCGC
This sequence comes from Kitasatospora sp. NBC_01250, assembly GCF_036226465.1. Taxonomy (NCBI): domain Bacteria; kingdom Bacillati; phylum Actinomycetota; class Actinomycetes; order Kitasatosporales; family Streptomycetaceae; genus Kitasatospora; species Kitasatospora sp. NBC_01250. Next base: position 2,816,712 of record NZ_CP108476.1, read on the forward strand.
CGATGAATCCGCCGCCCACGTTCTGCGCGTGCTGACCGTTGGCCACCACGGGCCCGTTCAGGGTGCCCTGCTGGTTGCCGTCCAGGTACAGGGTCTGTGAGGCCCCGGCTGCGGTGAGCATCGCGAAGTGCCACTGGCCGTCGTTCACCCGCTGGCTGGAGGTCATCGGGGTGGCGGCGCTGCCCTGGTAGAACTCGCCGTGCAGGTAGCCGGAACTGCCCACGTACAGCGCGGGCGTGTAGGGGTGGCCCGTCGTGCCGGCGGGGAAGGAGTCGGTCTGGTAGCTGTACAGCACCCCCGAGGACGAGGTCTTGAACCACAGTCCCAGCGACACGTAGGACGAGATGTCGCTCTGGGTCGCGGGCAGCACGACGACACCGGACTGTCCGTCGAACGCGGTCGCCACCGGCGGCGCGGTCGGCACCGGACCGGCGCTGCCCAGCGTCACGCCGCCGGAGTAGCGGGCGTTGTCCGTGCCCTGGTTCTGGATGATCTCGCTGGTCGCCGTGGGCCCCCAGTAGTCGCCCAGGCGCCAGTACGAGGTCGGTGCCGCATCGAGCACCGCCGAGCGCAGGTGGGATCCTGCCGAGTACGAGTACGTCGTGCACGAGGGCGCCGAGTTGCCGCCCGTCGGCGGCGCGCACACCTTGTCCAGCTCGTCCGGGTTCGACGAGTTGTAGGTGTAGGTCCACGTCAGGGCCGTCGAAGCGTCCGTCCCCGTGACGGGATCCGTCGACACCGCAGCCACGTGGTGACCGTCCGCCGTCCACGCCAGGTGCAGCGCCCGGCCCGACGCCTTGTCGGTGATGGTGTCCAGCTGCCCCGCCGTGTTCCAGTGCAGGCTCTGCACATGCCCCGCGGCATCCTGCACCGAGGTCACGGCGTACCAGCTGCTGTTCGCGGAGAACGTGTACTGCATGCCGTTCTTCAGCAGCAGTACGAAGCCGCCCCAGCCGCCCTGCGAACCCGTCAGGGTCTCGTACTCACCCTGCGCCGGCAGGTAGTGCGCAGTGCCGGAACCGTCCGTCGAGGACAGGCCCAGCCGCTCCGTGCGGCCCGAAGCATCCGTGAGTACGACGGCATTGGAACCGTCGCCGTCCATCTGCACCCGCATGTCCAGCGCGGAGGTCCAGCCGTCGCCGAACAGCGTGTTGGTGCGCGGGTCCAGCGAGTTGTAGGACCGCGTGATCTCAAGTGCCGGCCCGGTCGCCTTCACCGAAGCGTCCGTCACGGCGGTGGTGTAGTTACCCACCTGCGGATCGAACGTGTGGCCCTGGCCATCACTCGCCGCACCACCAAGGTGCGAGGTGATCGGTGGCTGCTGGACCTGTGTGGAGAACGAGTAATTCGCCGACCAGGGACTCCCCGTGACACCGTCACCGATCTCGGCCTGCCAGAAGTACGTACTGTTCCAGGCAAGCTTGTTCGCGGGCACCGTCCACGACTGGTTCGGTATCCACCCGGAGGTGGCGACCGACTGCCAACTGCTGTTGAACACACTGAAGTCGTACTGCAGACCCGTGCCGGGATAGTTGTCCGGATCGTGCCCGACCGCGGCCAACTGCGGGGTCAACGTGCCGAGAACAGAGTTGCTCAGCGGCGTGAGGTAGTCGAGCTGGGGCGGCACGTTCTGCGACGACACCCAGGTGCAGTTCTGATACTGGATCCTGTAGTTGTCGTAGAGCGAGGAGGTCCCGCCAACATAGCCGTCCCAGCACATCTGGTAGCTCTGCCCGGGGCGGATCGGCGGGATCGTCGCGGTGAACGTCGTCGACTGACCGGTGGCCACCGTCCCGGGCACCGAGGTGAACGGGGCGTTGCCGGCCGGCCACACCTCATGCCAGTTGGCGTCGAAGAACCTCGGCAGCACCTTCATGCTCGCCGGGGTCCACCAGTTCGCCCCGAGATTGGTCATGGTGATCTGCTGCGACCCAGGACTCACCGCGGTGGGAGCGACATACGTACTCGCAGTGGAGTAGCTCGCGGCCCAATCCGCGTAGGTGACCTCCAGGTAGGGCGGATTCGCCGAGGCAGCGCTGGCGAAGATCTTCCATGACGTGGAGTCGGTCGGCGACGCCGTCAGTGCCAGTCCCCAGTTCGTACCGCCGTGGGACCAGGTGTTCACCAACTGCGAACCGGGATCGTTCTGGGAGTCCCCCAGGTCGAACGTCTCATAGGCCGGTCCCCCGCAGCTGTCCCCCAGGGAGATCGTGTTCACCCCGAGCTGCTGACCGACGGTCAGCCCGGGGTAGGTGTTGATCGAGGACGGGTCCCAGGCGCTCGCGATCTGACTGACATACAGGGAGTGCGCATTGCAGTCATACGAGTGCAGAGCATCCACATGCAGCTTGACGCCTTCGATGAAGTCGTTCTGCAGCGCGGAGGAGACCGCCGGAAAGGTGATGTAGCTGTTGGCCACATTGGTCCCGGAGTCGTACGTGCCGACACGCAGATCCGTAAGGGTCGAGTTGTTGGCGGTGAAGGGGCTCATCACCCAGGTCGACTGCCCTGCGTTCAGACGCGGGTTGGTACTCGGGTCGACCTTGACCGGGAAGACGCGCTTGGCATCGTGAATCCATGCCGCATCCAGGTTGACCTGAAGCGCGGGCTGACCATTGACGGTGGTCAGCTGATAGGTGACACCGTCCGACATGGCACCGAGGCCGGAGTGCGGATCCTTGTCCGCGTCCTCCATGAACCCGCGCGGCATGGTCACTCGGACCACCCCGGCCGCATCCTTGAACTGAACGTCGCCGGTAGCGCTCAGGCCCGCCGTCAGCCCGGTGAGGTTCAGCGGGAACACGAAGCTGGTCGGAGCCGAAGCATCATGCAGAACCAGCGTCTCCTTGATACCGCTGGCAAGTCCGTTGTAGACGAGATCCGTCGAAGGTGCCGCGGACGGATACGTCAGGGTGTCGCCCTGAGCCGCGCCCTTGCTCGGTACGGCACCCTGGAGCCCGTAGGAGATCCGATGGGCGGCGTCGATCTGCAGCGTGATCAGCGCGGGATCGTCGGCACTGGCCGCAAACGATGCCTGCTGACTGTTGGCCGCCTCCGACCAGCGACCGCCTGCGCCCACCACGAAGTTGGTGTCGATGTCAGCCCAGGTGCCGTCAGGCTTCTGGAAGTGAACCGGGCGTGGGTAGACCCGCATGGTCTTGGTGCCGTCGTCATCGACGAAGGTCGACGTCGACGCAGTACGCGCAGCGGTGTCCTCCGGTCCTTCGGGCTCAGTTCCCGGGGATCCCGTCGAGGAGGAGGCGCCGTTGGAACCCGGGGCGTCGGCCTGCAGGGCAGCCATGGCCTTCCTGGCGCCAGGCGGCTTGGGTGTGCTGGGCTTCGGCGTGTGCGGCCGGACTTGCACCGACTCGGGAGGGGTCGTCGGTTTGACCGGCTGTGCTTGGCGACTGTCGGTGGACTGCTGCGTTGTGGGCAGACCCGGATTCGGGTCCTTCGCGGCCGGCAGTTCCCCGGCCCCCGGCTGGTGTCCACCAACCGGACCGGCGCCATTGCGCGACGTACTCGCTGCCGATACCTGGTGACCGCGGTTCTCGGCCGTCCCACTCAACTGGCCAGGAGGAGTCACTGCCGAAGATGCCTCAGAGGCTTCTGCCTGCAGCCGCACGAAGGCATCGGCGGGCTGCGTCACTGTGGTCATCATCAGCACCAGGCCGATCAGGATCGCGACCCGCCGCAGAACAGTACGCCCGCCCCAACTGGGCAGATGACGGCACGTGATCCGCGACACGCAACGCATGATCACCCGCGCTGCCTTCCGGACACGTTCCACGTGGGAGTTGAGCGACGAGCGGCGCACAGCCGTCCCCCTAAAGCACAGACCAGACAGCCCATCAGATCGTGGGCAGAGAGGGAATTTTTATCGTTGCAACCGGCGCTCCGTCCAGGTGAAAACCGCTTGGCGTGGCCCGGTTCGCACCAGTCTTGGCAGGTTGATGGGAAAATGATCTTTCCAAACCGTTGTCTACACGTGTGCAAAATGAGATGCGCATTGCCAGCGATTGAAGGGTCGAGGGAACGTGACCCGGTCCCGACTCATCATCGGTACGATCACGTGAGCCATCGACTGTGCTCCGCATGAGCGAGGAGCAGCACCAACCCGAAGGCCTCTCCCGACCCAATCCAAGGAGCACCTCAACTGTTCGCAGAACGCAGCTGGACAGCTCGATGCGCGTCCGCGCTCCTGGCTCTCGCAGCAATGTGCCTTGGTACGTCCGCGGCCTACGCCACCGACCCCGTCCGCAGCAGCGAGTGGCCTCTGGACAGTCACCACTTCCAGGCTGACTCAGTATGGAAGGTTTCCCGCGGTGCCGGCGTGACCGTCGCCGTTATCGACAGTGGCGTCTCAGCAACCCATCCCGATCTCGCTGGCCAAATTCTGCCCGGCGCAAGCCTGCTGGGTGACGGTGGGGACGGGCGAACCGATGCCTCAGGCGACTCACATGGCACCGCCATCGCGGGCATCATCGCCGGCACTGGGGGCCCTCCACCCGCAGGCGGGATGTACGGGCTGGCGCCCGCAGTGAAGATCATGCCCGTCCGCGTCGCAGTCGGTAGCCAAATTGCACCCGAAACACTGGCCCAAGGGATCGTCTGGGCCGCCGACCACGGAGCGCAGGTCATCAACTTGTCCATGGGCACGGCCAGCCCCGACCCCCTCCTGCAGAAGGCCGTCAACTACGCCCTGGGCAAGGACATCGTCCTCGTCGCCGCTGCCGGCAACGGGGGCCAGAGCGGGAACGCCCCGATGTACCCCGCAGCGTATCCCGGGGTGGTTTCGGTATCCGGGACGGATGAGAGCGGCGCTTTCTGGGCGCCCAGCGAATCCGGACACGGGATCACCCTCGCCGCTCCCGCCACCGATATCTACTCCACCAATGATCAGAGCCAGTACGTGCACGCAGACGGCACCAGCTACGCCACTGCTTACGTCTCTGCTGCGGCTGCCCTGGTTCGCTCCCACGAACCGCATCTGTCGGCTGGCCAGGTAGTCAGGCGACTTATCAGCACGACCAGCCAGCACCACGCGCGCCCCGATGCCAAGATCGGGTTCGGGGAACTCGATCCATTGGCGGCACTCAGCGCGACCGGGGATCCCGGGAGCCCCGAGAATCCGCTGCTGCATCCTGATGCCGCACCAGCTTCCGCGGCGGGGAACTCCAATGTCATCGTCATCGGCGGAGCGGCACTTGGTGCCCTCCTCTGCGCCGCTGGTGGGATTACTCTGCGACGGCGTCGAATCCGGAGCATCGCTCCGGCGAGCGCGCGGCAGCGGGAGAACACGGGCGCTCGGGGCAAGTCAACGGCCCCTTCCAAGGCGGACACCAAGACCAAGTCGCGCTCCGGCAGCCGTTCACGCTGATCACCGGCCCACCAAACTCAAGGATCCGCCGATGCCCATACGTTCACCCTTCCGGCCCCGCACCTACCTGATCGCGGGTGGCTGTGCAGGCGCGGCAGCAGTCACGGTCTCAATGGTGATCCTCCTGCAGCCTCGACACCATATTTCCGCTCCACCGAAGGTCGTGGCCAACGACTACTCCGGCCGGGCCACAGCGTGCCTGGCGACGGATACCACCACGGCCGGCAAGAGCAAGGACGTCGCCAAGATCTGGGCCGCGATGCAGAGCGCGGGGACGCAGGGCGGAAAGAACGTGCAGCAGGTCATCCAGCCTGCCACCACCGCGGAGCAGGCGCAGCCCTACCTGGCCGGACTGGTCAGCCAGCGCTGCGATCTGATCGTCACCGTCGGCCCCACGTTCGGGCAGGCAATTCAGGCCATCGCCAAGGCTGCCCCTGCAGCACAGTTCACTGCTGTTGACTCGTCGCTGACCGCACCAGCCACCAGCGTGACGCTGGTGCCCATGGACCAGGCTGCCGCGCGGGTGCAGCAGCAGGTCCTGGCCCTTCGGCACTCGACTGCATCCGGGTCCTGAGCGCAGCACCACCAGTTCCTCCTCGTCGAGCGCCAGCTGCAGCGGAGTCCACGACCTGGCGGAACCCTCGCCGAATACACCGGCGACGACAGATCCGGCCCAGGGCCAGGTAGCCACCAGCTCTTTCTCCTCGCCCACTACCGCTACGCGTAGGGGTCGCGCAGCGGCCGAGGCTCCCGGACTCCGCAGGTGATCTCCTCCGGCAGGCCCTGGCCCGCCGTGTAGTAGCGGCCCTGGGCCTCACCCTTCGCGGCGAGCCAGCCAGCTCGGACGAGTTCACGGATGTCGCGCTGGGCCTGCTGTTCGCTCAGCTCGGCGTCGGCCTGGTAGGTGGCGCGGCGGACCCGGTTGCCCATGGCGGCCGGATAGAGGGCGTAGAGCATGCGGTCGGGCCAGCCGTGTTGCTCGACGGCCTCATCCAGGGCGCTCCAGACTTCGCGGGTGGTGTTCACCTGGCGCTCGACGGTCTGGGCTTGCTGGTGGTGGGCGCGTAGGCAGAACCGCACCCACGGCAGTGTGTTCCGTTCCGGGGTCCAGACGGGGCCGCCAGCTTCGGCGAGGATGTCGTAGTAGCGGTAGGTGTTGCGGGCCCGGCCGAGCCATTCCTCGATGCTGGAGAACTCGGGTGCCATGATCCCCTCCCGCGCGAGGACCAGGGTGTGCAGGGCGCGTGACATCCGGCCGTTGCCGTCCGACCACGGGTGGATCGCCACGAGGTTCAGGTGCGCCATCGACGCCCGCACCAGCCCAGGTGCGTCGAGGTCGCCTTCATTCAGCCACTCCACCAGCTCGCTGGTCAGCGCTGGCACCTGCTCCGCGTCGGGAGCCGTGTACGCGGCGATCGTCGGGTCCTCGGCGGAGGTGACGTACACCGGCCCGGTACGCCACCAGCCGGGCCGCTTGAGCAGGTGGTGGCCCTGCATCATGAAGTGCAGCGAGTTGAGCAGGCCCTTGCTGTAGGCGAAGTCGTCGCCGGCCTCGGCCAGGCGCTGGATGTAGGTCATCGCCTGCCGGTAGCCCTCGATCTCGGCCGCGACAGTGTCGTTCGCATCGATCGGCGCCTCGCCGACCATGATGTCCTCGACATCCGACACGCTCGCCGCGTAGCCCTCGATCGTGTTCGACCCAGCGATGGCCCGCGCTGTGAGATTGCGCCGCAGCTGCCCCTCCCAACGCCGAGGCGTGCGCAGGTGCAGGCGCAGGCGGCTCCGCATCTCCTCGATCTCCACGAGGACGGCTTGGTCGACTGCGTGCAGTGTCGGCAGAGCATAGAGCATGAAGCAATGTCACCATGACGGCGTCAAGCCGTCAAGAGCAATCTGGTGCAACCGTGAGATATGAACACGTCAATGCCTTTTGCGAATACTTCAGAACCAGCCCGGAGGGCAGCAACCAGCACTGCTCCCACCCCACCCATCACCTATCACCCCCCGTTCCGCAGCACACGTCTGGATCCGGCCCCTGGAGCCGAGCCGAGGCTCCCGACGTCCGTTACAGTCAGCCCGACCCAGACGCACGCCTGGGCCAAGTTCCTGGCCGAGGCCGTCCGCAACGGCCTCGACCCGACACTGGTCACCCAATGGCTGACCATCCTCGCCGACGCCACCGGCAGTCCTGTGCTCCCCTCCCTTGCGTCGATGTCCACGACCAAATACGTCGAGCTCCGCCTCCCGAGCATCCTGGCCGGCCTCGAGAGCACAACCCACGTCCCCTACCTCGCCGGATGGCACCACCGGATCGAGCCCGACCTCGGCCACCTCCCCATCCGCCTGGTCACCACCGGCGCGATCGCCACCGCGATCGACAGCTGGATCTCAGAGGACTGCAGCCGATCCACGATCAAGAACACCCTCGCCATGCTCTTCCGCATCCTCGAGCAGGCCGTCGTGGACGGTCTCATCGAGCGACCCCCCGCACACGTCACCGGCTGGCAACACGCCTACCAGCAGGCCGAGGACGAGCTCCTGGACCCTCGGGCCCTCGCCCTGAGCAACTGGGATTCCCTCACCGAACTCGCCGACGCGCTGGTCGAAGCCTCCTACAACCACTACCGCGGCTGGGGCGACGTCGTCATCCACAGCGCCTGCACCGCCACCCGTATCGGCGAGGTCTCCGGAGCCCGGGCCCGCGACATCGACACCGCCAACTGGCTCCTGACCTGCCGCCACCAGACCACCCCGGCACCCGGCGGCCTCATGGACAAACACACCAAGGGCGGAGTCGCCCGCTACATCCCGATCATCGAACCGCTACGCCCGCAGATCATCCGACGCCTACGAGCCACCCGCGGCGACCCCGACGCCCGCCTCTACACCGGCCCCCGCGGTGGCCGCATCAGCACCGCCGTCCTGCGCGACGCCACCCACTGGGGCGACGTCACCCACGTCCTCGGATACGAACACCTACGCCGCCACGACCTGCGCCACACCGGCCTGACCTGGATGGCCGACGCCGGGGTCCCGCTCCACATCCTTCAACAGATCGCCGGCCACAAGGAGATCACCACCACCCAGCGCTACTTCCACCCGGACATCCGTGAACTCACCAAAGCCGGCGAAGCCCTCACCCGCCACCTCGTCGAGCAACTCCGACTCAACGGACAGATCCCCCAGCGCTGGTAGACCCACGGGATCACATGAACCACGAAGCCACATCAGCCCTCCCACACCCGCTCGACCATAAGCGCGAAGGCGATGAACCCCCACCCTCAAGCGCCTGACGAGACATCACCAGTTCATCTGAGGCCCTGCCAGAATCAGCCGACCTTACTCAACTCACCGAACATGCCAGACAGTTACAACACGGGATCGTCGACGATCGCAGATCGCGATCCGACATCGGTCACCGTCAGTAGTGGAATTCCGACTCGAATCGGGCCATTTCGCACCAGCTCTCCCTTGGCAACCTGCTCCGCGATGCCCTTTGGGATTGCAAAACCTGACAGATCGCCAGGCACATACCCTCTGACCTGGTCATTCTCCGCTCGGACCAGACACTTGCCCACTTGACCCAGCCTATCGCCCGGTCAAGTGCGCCACGGGCAGGCTCGCCAGTGATCCAAAGGGAAGCTCTCCCAAAACGGATTGATCACACCACAGAGACGGCAATCTTCCTTAAATTCCAAGGACGACACACGGGCACCTGAGGCCAGATGTCCGATTTGGGATGTCCGAAAACTGCCAGAGGCGGCTTGCTCTTTGCGAGCAAACCGCCTCTGACCTGCGACTTTACAGTCGGGACGACAGGATTTGAACCTGCGACCCCTTGACCCCCAGTCAAGTGCGCTACCAAGCTGCGCCACGTCCCGTGGTCTCGCTGCCGGGATCGACTCCCGGCTTCTCGACCTTGTCCCCGGTGTCCCGGCGACGTGGAAAACAATACAGCACGGCGGGGGGTGCTCGCTGCCAGGTTCCGGTGCAGGTCACGAAGTGGGTGGCGGGGGAGCTGGGGGTGGGGGTCAGGGGGTGGGGTGGCGGGCGTCGTAGCGGAGGAAGGCGGGGCGGCGGGCGGCGAGGAGGGCGATGACGGCGACGCAGGCGAGGCCGCCGGAGATCACCGAGACGGTGGGCGTGGTGAGGGTGGCGACGGTGCCGGATTCGAAGTCGCCGAGGCGGGGGCCGCCGACCACCACGACCATGAAGACGCCCTGGAGCCGGCCGCGCATCTCGTCGGGGGCGGCGACCTGCATCATCGTGTTCCGGAAGATCATGCTGACGGTGTCCGCGCAGCCGGCCACGGCGAGCAGGGCCAGGCCCAGCCAGAGGTGGCCGGCGGTGAGGCCGAAGGCGGCGATGGACAGGCCCCAGGCGGTGACGGCGGCGAGGACGGCGACGCCGTGCCGTTGGACCCGGGAGATCCAGCCGGAGAAGAGGGCACCGGTCAGGGCGCCGACGGCGGGGGCGGCGACCAGCAGGCCGACGGTGCCCGCATGGCCGCCGTAGTAGGCGGCGGCGAGGGCGGGGAAGAGCGAGCGTGGCAGGCCGAAGATCATCGCGGCCAGGTCGGCCAGGAAGCTGGTCCGCAGGTTGGGCTGCGCGCGCAGGAAGCGCAGGCCGTCCAGCACCGAGGCGCGCCCGGCGGCGCCGCCCGCGCGCTCGGGGCGCATCGCCGGCAGGCGCCACATCGCGTACAGGGTGGCGGTGAACGCCACGGTGTCGACCAGGTACGCGGCCTGTCCGCCGTATGTTCCGATCAGCAGACCGCCGAGCATCGGACCCATCGTCATGCCCAGGTTCATGCTGATCGTGTTGAGGGCGTTGGCGGCGGGCAGCTGCTCGGCGGGGAGCAGGCGCGGGATCATCGAGGAGCGGGCGGGCGAGGAGATCGCGTAGAAGCCGCCCTGCAGCGCCACGGCCAGGTACAGCAGGGCGACCTGGCGCAGGTCGAGCAGGGCCTGGGTGGCCAGCAGTGCGGAGACCACGGCGAGGCCGGCGGCGCCGGTCAGGCCCAGCTTGCGGCGGTCCACGGTGTCGGCGATCGCCCCGCCGTACAGGCCGAAGGCGAGCAGCGGGAGGAGCGAGCAGAGCCCGACCGCGCCGGTGGCGAGGGTGGAGCCGGTGAGTGCGTACACCTGGACCGAGACCGCGACGGCGGTCATCTGCTGCCCGATCGAGGAGACGGCCTGGCCGAACCAGATCCGCCGGTAGTCCGCGCTCGCGCGCAGCGGGGTGAGGTCGGCGACCGCGCCCCGCAGCAGCCGCCGTATGCGGGTCGGGCTCTGCGGACTGTCAGCGGCAGCACCAGGGGCGGCACCAGCAGCGGCACCAGCAGCTGGAGCGACGACAGCAGCGGCGTCAGCGGCAGCAGCAGAGTCCGGCGCGTCCGGGCCGGACGCGGAAGAGGTGGGATGATTGGTCGACACAACGACCTATCGTCACCCCCGCTCCCCCGCGCCCCGTCACCGGGTCCCGTTCCCGGCCGCCCGGCCGCGCAGCCGCTCAGCCGCTCAGCACCGCCTTCTCCCCCGCCCGCACGGCGACCGGCAGCCGGTTGCCCGGGGGCGGGAACGGGCAGATGAAGTGGTCCGCGAAGGCGCACGGCGGCAGGTAGGCGCGGTTCAGGTCCAGCACGGTGTGGCCCTCGGCGTCCGGGCCGGGCAGGGTGATGAAACGGAAGCGGTAGCTCTCCCGTCCGCTGCCGGCGTCGGCGAACACGGCGCTCAGCTGGTCGCCCGAGTGGCTCACCGTGAGCGAGTACGACTCGCCGGCCAGCCGGAAGGCGACCTGACCGGCGACGGCCAGCGGCCGTTCCCGGCCGTCGGCGTTCGGGACGGTCACCGTGCGCGCGCCGGTCTCGTACGGGGTGAAGACGGCCGGCACGCTCCACTCCGGCGCGTACGGGAAGGTGGAGATGCCCGCGAAGTGCACCCGGCCCTCGGCGTCGGGGTCGAAGACCCGCAGCGCGAGCTCCCCCTCCCGCTCGATCGGGATCAGCAGCACCTCCCCGTAGCGGACCACGGCGGCCTCGGGGTGGGTGTCGGGACGCAACAGCGGCTCGCCCGCCACCACCTCGTCACCGGCGCCGCCCCGCAGGCCGTCGGCGGCCGAGGCCGAGACCCGCACGCCGTCCGGCTCCGCGGACCAGCGGCCGGGGACGCCGGGTATCGCGGCCGGGTCCGCGCTCAGCCAGTGCGTGCCGGTGAGCGCCAGCACGCCGTGCGGCGCGCTCACGGACGCCACCCGGGCCTCGGTCCAGCGCTGCCATTCCTCGGCGTCGGTCGTCATGGAAAGCTCTCCTGATACCTGGGTGCTTGCGTAGCTGGGTGCTTGCATACCTGGGTGCTTGCATGCCTGGGTGCTTGCGTACTCGAGTACTGGACGGTTGCCAGCCCTCCCGAACGTCAGCCTCCCGCACGTCAGCTCTCCCGCAGCGGCCGGAATAGCCCCTCCTGCACCACCGAGACCACCAACCGGCCGTCACGGTCGAAGATCTGGCCACGGGCCAGGCCCCGCGCACCCTGCGCGATCGGGGACTCCTGCTGGTAGAGCAGCCACTCGTCGGCGCGGAACGGCTGGTGGAACCACATCGCGTGGTCGAGCGAGGCCATGTCGAAGTTCCGTCGGCCCCAGAGCGGTTCGACGGGGGCGCGGACCGAGTCCAGCAGGGTCATGTCGCTGGCGTAGGTCAGCGCGCAGACGTGGATCAGCGGGTTGTCCGGGAGGGCGCCGTTGGTCCGCAGCCAGACCCCGCTGCGCGGTTCGACGCCGGCCAGCTCCTCCTGCGTCCAGCGCAGCCGCTCGACGTAGCGGATGTCGAACGGCTGGCGGCGGCTGATGAACGGCGGGAGTTCGCCGAGCCGCTGGCCGACCTCCTCCAGCGCGCTGGGCAGCTCCTCGGGGGCGGGGACGACGGGCATCGCCTCCTGGTGCTCGATGCCGCCGGGCTCGGGGACGTGGAAGTCGGCGGTGAGCGCGAAGATGCTGCGGCCCTGCTGGATACCGAGGACCCGGCGGGTGGTGAACGAACGGCCGTCCCGGATCCGGTCGACCTGGTAGACGATCGGGACCCCGGGGACCCCGGGGCGCAGGAAGTAGGCGTGCAGCGAGTGGACGGGACGGTCGTCCGCCACCGTACGACCGGCTGCCACCAGCGCCTGGCCGGCCACCTGCCCGCCGAAGGTTCGCTGCAGCGACTCCTCGGGGCTGCGGCCGCGGAAGATGTTGAGCTCGATCTGCTCCAGATCGAGCAGGTCGACGAGTTGATCGACAGGCGTTCCCATGGTGTGCGTCCTCTCCCAACGGGCACGCCGGAGGAGCCGGCGGCATACCGCTGCTGTCCAGTGGAAGTCTGCGCACCACCGGGGAATTCCCGCAGGTCGGCGCGCCAGCCGAAGAACGGCGATGATCCCACCCACAGCCACCGACCGGTGACGGACCGCTGACCACGACCGTCCCTGACGGCCACCTGTGACCGCCCCTGACCGCCCCCCGTGGTCACACGACGGCTACCCGGCCGACGGCGCCGCCAGCCCGGACTGCCGCACCGTGATGTTGAGCCGCCCGCTGAGCGCGGGGCCGGGTTCGCCGAGCCGCAGCTCGGGATCGGCCGTGCCGGGCAGGGTGCGCAGGACGCCGTGGTAGGCGTAGCGCGCCGGGCCGCCGAAGACCAGCAGGTCACCGCTGCGCAGCTCGACGTCGGTCCACGGGCCGGTCCGGTCCTGGCTGCCGCCGAGCCGGAAGACGCAGGAGTCGCCGAGGGAGAACGAGACGACGGGGGCGTCGGTCCGCTCCTCGCGGTCCTGGTGCAGGCCCATCCGGGCACCGGCGGCGTAGTGGTTCACCAGCGCCACGTCGGGCGCGTACCCGACGGCACCGGCAACCCCTTCGCCTCCAGCTCCCACCCGCCCGTCCCCGTCCCCCGCCGCCCCGTACGCGGCCACGACGGCGCGCCGGGCCAGGGTGTCGAGCAGCGCCGGGAACGGCTTGACCGGCGCCCCGTCGCCGTCGTGCACCCGGCGCGTGTACGCGTACGGGAACCAGTGCTGCGGGCAGTCGGCCACCACCTTGCGCGCGACCCCGCAGGTCGGACAGCGGGGGACCACGCCCCAGTGCCAGCCGAGGCAGAGCTGGCGGACCGACATCTCCGCGCCACCGGGCAGCCGCACGGTCCGCAGTCCGGCGGGCGGCCGGGCCCATTCGCGGCACGCGCGGACCAGTTCGCGCTGCTCGGCGGCGTCCAGCCAGTCGGGCAGCAGCACGGCACCGGGCGCGAGCCACCTCCTCGACCGCCCGAACAGCTCACCCGTCACCGCTTCACCACCCACCAGAGCACGAGACCACGAGACGTCCCATCAACCCATCACCCCGCCATACCGCTCACCCCGCCAGCCGCGCCCGGGTCGGCATCGCGGTGCGGGCACCGGTCCGCTCGACGCTCAGCGCGGCGGCCCGGACCGCGAAGCGCGCGGCGTCGGCCAGGCCCCGGCCCTCCGCCAGCGCGACGGCCAGCGCGCCGCAGAAGGTGTCGCCGGCGCCGGTGGTGTCGACAGCGCGCACGGTCGGCGCGGCGATCAGCTCGGTCCGGGCGCCGTCGCGGACCAGTGCGCCCTCTGCGCCCAGCGTGACCACCACCCGCTCGCACGGCAGTCCGGCGGCCAGCCGGGCCACCTCGCCGGGCGCCCGCAGCGCGCTGTCGGGGACGCCGCACAGCCGGGCCAGCTCGGTGCGGTTGGGCACCAGGACGTCGACCAGCGGCCAGAGTTCGTCGGGCAGTCCGGCAGGCGCCGGCGCGGGGTTGAGGACGAAGGTGGCGCCGCCCGCGAGCCGGGCGGCGGCCAGCACGGCGGGCAGCGGAATCTCCAACTGTGCGACCACCACCGAGGCGCCGTCGAGCAGTTCACCGGCGTCCTCGACGGCGGCGGCATCGAGCCGGGCGTTGGCCCCGGGCGAGACCACGACGACGTTCTCCGCCTGCCGGTCGACCAGGACGACGGCGTGGCCGGGCGGGCCGTCCACGGCCGCGAGCCGGGTGAGGTCCACGCCCTCGGCGAGGAGTTCGGCGCGCAACTGCGCGCTGTCGGTATCCGTACCGACGGCACCGACGAAGGCCACCGAGCAGCCCAGCCGGGCGGCGGCCACCGCCTGGTTGGCCCCCTTGCCGCCGCCGAGTCGGATGATCGGACCGCCCTGGACGGTCTCCCCGGGAACGGGCAGGGACTCGACCTCGATCACCTGGTCGAGGTTGACGCTGCCCACCACCACGACATCCACCGCCACCGGATCCCACCTCCACGCCACCAGCCGCCGGCCACCACGCCGGTCCCGTCGCCGGCCCTGTCGCCAGCCTCAGCACCAGCTTCGCACCCGGCACCCACACCGCCCGGGGGCAGGCAGCCCTCAGCGCTCGTCGGCATGCCTCGGATCCGTCCCCGCACCCGCGCCCGTTCCCGCCCCCGCGCCGCTCCCCCCGCCCGTCCCCGTCGGCGGCCGGGCGGGCAGCAGCCCCAGCTCGCGGGCACAGGCGGACCAGGCCTGCCAGCCCTGCTCGTTCAGGATCTCCTGGGCCACCGTGATTTGCTGGCGCCGGCTCGCCAGGTCCGGACGGGTGGCGTAGCGCAGACCACCGGTCTCCCGCCAGGTCGGCGGCCAGATCTGCAGACCGCCGTAGTAGCCGTTGCCGGTGTCGGCGGCCCAGTCGCCGTCGCTCTCGCAGTCGGCGACCTGGTCCCAGGTGGCGTCCGCGACCGGGACCGGCCCGCCTGCGGAGACGGACCTGGCGGGGGTCGCGAGGACGAACGCGGCGCCGCAGAGCATCGCGAGCAGTCGAGGCCTGACGCGGCTTCGCACTCTGACGGCTCTTCGAACGCTGACGGGTATTCGGGCCTTGGCCGCTGTTCGGCGCCTGCCCGACCGACCGGATCGCATCCTCCGACTGTCCCCGAGCCACCCGCCCACCCGCGAGCGGGCCCGCCCCTGGCTACGCCATCAGAGCCGCCCGCCTACCCGGCCCGCCTACCCCGCCACCACCCCCGCACCCGCACCCGCACCGATCCCGCACCGCACCACCGCACCCGCACCAACGCGTTCGACCGTCGCCCCGATCGGGACGACGGTCGAACCACGTACGACTTCAGCGCGCTTGACCCCGCTTCCGCCCGCCGCGGCAGCGACGGGGCGTCAGCGGTCGAGGGCTCAGACGGAGAGCACCTGGCCAGGCATGATCAGGTCGGCGTCAGCGCCGATGACCTGGGCGTTCTTCTGGTACAGCGACTGCCAGTCGGTGCCGTGCGCGGCGGCGATCCCGCTCAGCGTGTCGCCGGCCTTGACGGTGTAACCACCCGCGGACTTCGCGGAGTTGCCGCCGTTGTCCGCCGGCTTGGCGGGCTTGGCCGGCTTGGTGGGCTTCGCGGCCGGCTTCGAGTCCTGGGCCGGGGCCGACTGGGCCGGAGCCTGCTTGGGCGCCTGCTTGGCCGGGGCCTGCGGCGCCGGGGTCTGCTTGGCGGGAGCCTGCGGCGCGGCGGCGGCCTTCGCAGCCGGGGCCGGGGCCGAGGTGTCGACGGCGGCGGGGGCGCCACCGGCGGTCAGGCCGGCCTTCACCGAGCAGACGGGCCAGGCGCCGGGGCCCTGGCTGGCCAGGACCTTCTCGGCCACGGCGATCTGCTGGGCCTTGGTGGCCTGGTTGGCCTGCGCGGCGTACTGGGTACCGCCGTAGGCGGCCCAGGTGCTGGACGTGAACTGCAGGCCTCCGTAGAAGCCGTTACCACTGTTGATGCTCCAGTTGCCGGTGCTCTCGCACTGGGCGACGGCGTCCCAGGTCGAGGTCGAGGCGGCGGAGGCCGTGGTGGCCGTGACGAGGCCCGCCACCGGAAGGACGGCAACCGCGCCGCCCAGAACAGCCAGCCGAACGCGGTTGCGCTTGGTGGCAGCGGTGGTGGCAGCGGCGTTCTCGTTACGGAAAGTCATGGAATCCCTCTCGGCAGCCCCGGGCGGGCAGGCGGAACCAGGCCCGGTGAGGGGCCGGTTGCGCATGCGGCGTCCTGTGGGCGGCCGAGTACGTGTCCGACGTACCGCGCCGCCCCGGCCACTCCGCCATCACCGCCGGCACAGACGTGTCGCCGGCGTGGTGGGCACCAGGTGCGGTGCCTCGGGGAGTGAGCCCGGGTGGTGCTCGTTGCACCGGGGATGAAGCTAGGCCGCGAGGCTGCCCCGAATCAACAAATTCATGGTCCGGTCAAGGTTCAGCCAGGTCAGCGCAATGTTACCCGCGGTAACGATCAGACGGTTCCAAGGTCCAATGTCCGTTTTGTAACCTTTTCCATGACTCAAACCTCTGGCCGACGTGACGCCGACCACTCTTTGTGGAGTGTGAGCCTGGCCACATTGTCGACAGAATGTGATCGGACGGGTACCACCCGCAGTCGTCGATACGGAAAAAAGCGACACTCGACCCCCCAACCCGTGACTCCGACCACAGCCCGCCGTTGGTAATGGCGGCCGGGCCTGCCCGGGCCGCCCAGCCAACGAATCTAGGAGTCCTGTTGCCGCGCATGCTCGATGTCAGCGACGAGGTCCGAGCCGAGATCGGCGACGACGAGGCCGACCAACTTCTCGGCGGGGCCCACACCCCAGACACCTACGACTGCACCTCCTGTCGGACCCCCGGCGACTCCCAGAGCGAGCCGACCAGCACCGTGCTCTTCGTCGGTGACGAGACGGCGGTGCTGGCGTTCGCCCACGCACGGTGCATCCCCTCGCAGGTCGTGCCGGTCTCCGAGGAGCAGTTGCTCGGGGCGGTGCGCAGCATCAGCCAGGCGCAGGGCAGCGGACAGCCGACCCAGGCGGGCTACCCGGCGGACCCCTACGCCCAGCCCGGCGTCCCGGGGGCCGCGGTCGACCCGGCCGGCGCGGTCCCAGCCGCCGCCGTGGACGCCCTGGGCCTGCCGGTCACCCCGTCCCACGCCGTGCCCGCGCCCCAGGCCCCCAGCCCCGCCGCAGCCGCCCCGGCCCCCACCGCCCCCGCTCCGGCCCCGTCGACCGCCCCGGCCGCTCCCGCCGCCGACCAGGGCGCCAGGGTCCCGGCTCCGGGCGAGCCGGCCGTCCTCGGCGTCACCTGCGGACTGGTGCTCTGCGGCGACACCGGCCACGCCGCGCTGGTCGTGGAGCCGACCGGGCTTGTCGGCCGGCCGGGCACGGTGACCGGCGCGGACGAGTTCCTCCCGCTGCTCTGCGACCACGGCTTCCTGCCGATCAACGACGTCGACAAGCCGCCGGCCCGGCTGGCGGGTTGGTCGGTGCTGGTCGCGATGGGGCGGCTGCACGCGATCCTGCAGCCGTCCGCGGTCGGCAACAGCGCCTGGTGGCAGGCGCACCAGCCGCTGGTGGTCACCGACGCCTGGCGCGCGGCGGCGGCCCGGCAGTCCGAGGTGATCATGTACGCCGCGCCCGCCGGGACGATCGGCCGCCAGCCCCGGGAGGACCTGCTGCGCAACGCACTGGACCGCGCGGCGGCCCAGGGCCTGCTGGTGGCCGCCAGCCTCCCGCTGGCCGGTACCTGAGCGACCACGAGCCCCGGGGGCACCGGCGCGCGACGGACCGCAAGCGCCCATCACGCCCCGGTGCCCCGGGCGCCCGCCGCCCCGGCCGCATCCCCGTCAGGCTTCGCTCGTTGGGCTCTGCGTGTACAGCTACGACGTGACCTCAGCCTTCCGCCAGACCACCGCAACCCGAGGGATCCCGGCGATGAGGCCGTCGTACGACGGGGATCATCCGGTCGCCCCCACCCCGACGCCGATCTACGACGAGCTGTACTCCGAGTACCGCCGCCTCTTCCGCGCCCTGCCGGGCGACCGCAGCGGCGAGGAGGACCTCCGGTTCACCGGCTTCGCGGTGCGCGAGCGCCCCTTCCCCGGCTCGCACGCCAGCGCACACCTGGGCCCGCACTCCGGACCGCACGCCGGCTCGCTCCATGCCCCGCACCTCGGCCAGCTGGACGGCTACCGGGACCCGTACGGCAGCCGTACCTCCCTCGCCGCGGACCACCAGTTCGCCGCGTTCCCGCACCACCAGGCGTTCCCCACCCACGCGGGGCAGCCGGCGGGCGCCCCGCAGTTCGTGCCGCAGCAGCAGGCGGTCCACCACCAGACCGGTCACCAGCAGTTCCAGAACACCGGTTACCAGCCCCACCCCGCACACCATCAGCCGCACCAACAGCACCAGAACCCCCAGCAGCACCAGCCCAACCAGCATCAGCACCAGCACCCGCAGGGCCAGGCCAGCACCGGCCAGGGCTGGGTCGCCGCCGGCTACCTCTCCCCGGTCGCCGCCCCGGCACCGGCCGCCCCCGCCCCGGCGACCCCGGGCCGCCACCGCGGCGCGCTGCTCTCGCTCCCCCCGGGCCGCAGCTGACCCGCGCACAGACAGAACGGTCCGGTGGCTGCTCCAGCCACCGGACCGTTCACGTTCCGCGTTGCCCGTCCTCCCCTCCCCTATTTAAAGGAAGAGGAAGAGAGGGACGAGCGACCACTACTTGCGCTTGCGCTTCTCCCGCACCCGCACCGAGATGGAGATCGGCGTCCCGACGAACCCGAACTCCTCGCGCAGCCGGCGCTCCACGAACCGCCGGTAGCCCGCCTCCAGGAAGCCCGAGGCGAAGAGCACGAACCGCGGCGGCCGGGTGCCGGCCTGGGTCCCGAACAGGATGCGCGGCTGCTTGCCGCCCCGGATCGGGTGCGGGTGGGCGGCGACCAGCTCACCGAGGAAGGCGTTCAGCTTGGCGGTGGAGATCCGGGTCTCCCAGCCAGCCAGCGCCGTCTCGATCGCCGGGACCAGCTTCTCCATGTGCCGGCCGGTCAGCGCCGAGACGTTGACCCGGGGCGCCCACTGCACCTGGACGAGATCCTGCTCGATCTCGCGCTCCAGGTAGTAGCGGCGCTCCTCGTCCATCTGGTCCCACTTGTTGTAGGCGACCACGACGGCACGCCCGGCCTCGACAGCCATCGAGATGATCCGGGTGTCCTGCTCGGCGAGCGGCTCGCTGGAGTCGATCAGGATGACCGCGACCTCGGCCTTGTCCAGCGCGGCGGAGGTGCGCAGCGAGGCGTAGAAGTCGGCGCCGGAGGTCAGGTGGACCCGGCGGCGGATACCGGCGGTGTCGATGAACTTCCAGGTCTTGCCGCCCAGCTGGATCAGCTCGTCGACCGGGTCGCGGGTGGTGCCGGCCAGCTCGTTGACGACGACCCGCTCCTCGCCGGCCACCTTGTTCAGCAGGCTGGACTTGCCGACGTTCGGGCGGCCGATCAGCGCGACCCGGCGCGGGCCACCGACGGCCACGCCGAAGGTCTGCGGCGGAGCCTCGGGCAGCGCCTCCATCACGGCGTCCAGCAGGTCGCCGGAGCCGCGCCCGTGCAGCGCGGAGACGGGGTACGGCTCGCCCAGGCCCAGCGACCACAGGTAGGAGGCCTCGGCCTCGCTCGACGGGCCGTCGACCTTGTTGGCGCAGAGCACGGTCGGCTTGCCGGCCCGGCGGACCACCTTGATCAGGGCCTCGTCGGTGTCGGTGGCGCCGACGTTGGCGTCCACCACGAAGAGCACGGCGTCGGCGGTCTCGATGCCCAGCTCGGCCTGCGCGGCCACCATGGCGTCGATGCCGAGGACGTCGATCTCCCAGCCGCCGGTGTCGACCACCTTGAAGCGGCGCCCGTTCCAGGTCGCCTCGTAGCTCACCCGGTCGCGGGTGACGCCGGGCTTGTCCTCGACGACCGCCTCGCGGCGGCCGATGATCCGGTTGACCAGGGTCGACTTGCCGACATTGGGGCGGCCGACGACGGCCAGCACCGGCAGCGGGACGTGCTCGTGCTCGGCCAGGTCGAGGTCCTCGCCGTCGAAGCCCTCCTCCGCGGCCAGGCTCATGAACTCGGCGTACTCGGCCGGATCCAGCTCACCGTGGTCGGCACCGTCGGCGACGTGCTCGTTGCTCATCTTCGTCTGTTCCATTTCCCGGTCCGCCCGTCGACCGGACGGACCGTGCGTACCTGCCCGGACGCGAACGTCGGGCAGCGCGTAAAAAAACTCGTCAGGCAGGGGCTCTAGGCGGCCGAACGCTGGCCGGCCCGCTGCTCCACCAACTCGGCGATGGTGTCGATGACCTGCTGCAGTGTCAGGTCGCTGGTGTCCACCAGGACGGCGTCCGCGGCCTGGGTCAGTGGTGCGGTGGCCCGCGAGGAGTCGGCGGCGTCGCGGCGGCCCAGGTCGGCCGCCATCGCGGCGATGGTCGCCTCGTCCACGCCCTTGGCCCGCAGCTCGGCCGCGCGCCGCTCGGCCCGGGCGGCCTCGGAGGCGGTCAGGAAGATCTTCGCCGTGGCGTCGGGGAAGACCACCGTGCCCATGTCCCGGCCCTCGGCGACGATGCCCCGCTCGGCGTGCCCGGCACAACCGCGCTGCAGCTCGACCAGCCGGGTCCGCACCTGCGGGACGGCGGCGACCGCGCTGACCTTGGCGGTCACCTCGGGGCCGCGGATCGGGCCGGAGACGTCCTGGCCGTCGACCGTGATGGTCGGGCCGTCGGCGTCCGTGCCGGAGACGATCACCGGCTTGCCGCAGGCGATGGCCACCGCCTCCGGGTCCTCCACGTCGACCTCGTTGGCCAGCATCCACCAGGTCATCGCCCGGTACATGGCACCGGTGTCGAGGAAGCTGAGGCCGAGCCGGGTCGCCACCGCGCGGGAGACGGTCGACTTGCCGGAGCCGGAGGGTCCGTCGATGGCGACGACGACCGCGGCGTGCGCTCGGTCGGCAGTGTCCACAGGGAACCTCTCTTCTCAACACCCGGGGAGTTACCTCAAGGTTAGACGACCGCGGACACCCCTCCCGCTGCCGCTGCCGCCGGACCTGCCCCGGCCTAGTCCCGCACGTCCCAGCCGCGCTCCCCCAGCGCCTCCACCAGCCGCCGCACGGCCGTGGGCTCCACCTGGAGCTGGACCAGGCCGACCCGCTGGCCGGCCGAGTGGTCGATCGCCACGTCCTCGATGTTGACCCCGGCCCGGGCGGCCTCCCGGAAGAGCCGGCTCAGCTCGCCCGGCTGGTCGCCGATCGCCACCACCACGGTCTCGTAGCGGGTGGGCGGGGCGCCGTGCTTGCCTGGGATCCGCGCCTGGCCGTGGTTGCCACGGCGCATCACCGCCTCGATGTCCGCGCTGCCCGCCTGCCGGACCGTCTCGTCGCCGGTTTCCAGCGCGCGCAGCGCGGCGACCGTGGTGCCCAGGTCGGCAGCCAGCTCCTCCAGGATGTCGGCCACCACCCCGGCGTTGGCGGACAGGATGTCCAGCCACATCCGCGGGTTGGAGGCGGCGATCCTGGTGACGTCCCGCACCCCCTGCCCGGCCAGGCGCACGGCCGTCTCGTCGGCGTGCTCCAGGCGGGCGGCGACCAGCGAGGAGAGCAGCTGCGGGGTGTGCGAGACCAGCGCGACGGCGCGGTCGTGCGCGGCGGCGTCCATCACCACCGGCATCGCGCCGCAGAGCGCGACCAGCTCCAGCGCGGCGTTGAGCGTCCCGGTGTCGGTGTCGGCGGTGGGGGTGAGCACCCAGGGCCGGCCCTCGAACAGGTCGGCGCGCGCGGCCAGCGGCCCGGACTGCTCACGGCCGGCCATCGGGTGGCCGCCGATGTAGTGCACGGTGTCGCAGCCCAGCGCGGCGACCTCGGCGCGCGGTCCGGACTTCACGCTCGCCACGTCGGTGTAGGAGCGGGCCAGGCCGCTGCGCTGGCAGTCCGCCAGCACCTTGCCGACCAGCGCGGGCGGGACGGCGATGATCGCCAGGTCCACCGGCTCGGTGGGCTCCTCGACGATGCCCGCGCCCAGCGAGGCGGCGGTGCGGGCCGCGTCGGGGTCGGCGTCGGACAGGTGGACCGCTATGCCCCGCCCGGTCAGCGCGAGTGCGGCGGAGGTGCCGATCAGACCGGTGCCGACGACGGCGACAGTACGCATGGCGCTGCTGTTCTCCTGCGTTCCTGGAGGGGACGATGGACGATCTCCACATCCTCCCGCACCCGTCCCGGCTCTGCTCCCCCGCCCCCTGGGACAGGCCCCGGCCCGTATGCGTGCCGCGTGCCTGTGACAGCTGTCACCTACGACGGGCAGACTGGGCCATCGCAGCGGTCCGGAAACAGCGGTGCACCAGGGGAGACGGCATGACCGACGAGCGAACAGACACCACCGCGCCACCGGCCTGGCCCACCGTGCTGGACAGCGTGGTGGTCCACGCCTCGGGCGCCGTCTGCCGGCGCCTGGCGCACGGCACCCTCCCGGTCCAGAGCGCGCCCGAGGGCAGCCCGCCCGCCCCGCGCCGGCTGCGGCTGACCGGCCTGCCCTCCTCGCTGCGCCCCGACTCGCTGCGCGCCGCGCTGCCCGAGGGCCCGGCCGGCTGGCGGATCACCGAGGTCCGCCAGGAGGCCGAGGCCCGGCTGACCGAGCCCGAGCAGCTGCCCGAGCTGCGCACCCGGCTGACGCAGGCCGAGCAGGCCGAGGCCGCCCTGTGGTCGCGCAGCGGGCGGCTGGCCACCCGGATCGCCCAGACCGCCGAGCTGCACGCCGTGCCCCCACCACAGCACCCGACCGACCCCGGGCGCCCCGCCGCCCCGGGCCAGGGCGCCCAGCCGCTGCGCCGCGCGCCCGCCGAGGCGCTGCTCACCCTCGCCGACTTCGTCGACGAGCGGCTGACCGTGCTGCACGCCGAGGCCGAGGCGCTCGGCGAGCAGCTGCGGCAGGCCACCCGCGAGCGCGAACTGCTCGCCGACCGGCTGGCCCGCGCCTCCAGCGCCGAGCCCACCACCCCGGTCGGGACCAGCGCGGTGGTGCTGCTCACCCTCACCCCGGACGAGGACGCCCGGCCGCTGCCCGCCGAGCCGATCGCCGTCGCGCTGGAGTACCGGGTCCCGGACGCCCGCTGGGTGCCGACCTATCAACTGGACCACCGGCAGGACGGCGCGAGCGGCACCCTGCTGCTGCGCGCCGCCGTCGCCCAGCGCACCGGCGAGGACTGGAGCGGGGTCCGGATCGCCTTCTCCAGCGCCGACCTGCACCGCCCGGCCGGGCTGCCCGAGCTCCGCTCGATCCGGATCGGCCGACGCCAGCCCGCCCCCGCGCCCTCCGGCTGGCGCGAACCGCCGAGCGGCCTCGGCGACCTCTTCGCGGACTACGACAGCGTCCCGCGGCCGACCGCGCCCGCCCCGCGCCCGCAGCCCGTCGCGCTGGGCGCCGCACCGGCCGGGGCGCCCCGGCCCGAGCAGCTCAGGCATCGCGCCGCCGGCCCCAGGTCCTACGGCGCGGTCCCGAGCGGACCGCCGCCCGCCGCTGCGGCGCCCGCCGCGCCGAGCGCGCCCCAGTCCGCGCCCACGCCCTCCGGTCCCCCTCCCGGCGCCGGGGCGCCCCGCCTCATGCACGCCCAGCTGGCCTCGTTCGACGGCGCTCCGCCGGCCCCGCCCGCGCCCGGCGCACCCGCGCCGCCGGAGCCGCAGCCCCCGCACCCGGCCCCCGATCTGCTCGACTACGCCGGCCTCACCCTGGCCGGGCCCACCGCCCCGGCCGGCCGGCGCGGGCGGCTGCACCCCGGCGCCCGGCACCGCACCGCCGCGGACCACGCCCTCGCGCCCGCGCTGCCCCCGCACGCCGTCCCGCCCCGGGTCTCGGCCGGCTCCTTCGACCAGCGCCACGACGCCGAGGCCCGCACCGACGTGCCCTCCGACGGCGTCTGGCACACCGTCGGCCTCGGCCGGCTCCCGGTGGCGCTGCGCCCCGAGTACGTCTGCGTGCCGGCCGTCGACCCGACCGTCTACGCCACCCTGCTGCTGGCCAACACCGGTGACCGCGCGCTGCTGGCCGGCCCGTTGGAGGTCACCGTGGACGACGCGTTCCTGCTGACCACCGCGCTGCCCACGCTCGCCCCGGGCGCCACCCGCCGGATCGGCCTTGGCGTGGCGGAGAGCGTGCGGGTGACCCGGCGGACCGAGTCGCAGGAGTCCACGGCCGGCCTGCGCGGCTCCACCACGGTGCTCACCGAGCAGATCCACCTGGAGCTGGCCAACCGGCTGACCCGCCCGGTGACGGTCGAGGTCCGCGAGCGGATCCCGGTGACCGGCGAGAAGGAGATCAGGATCGAGGAGCGCCCCGGCACCCCGCCCTGGTCCGCCCCGGCCACCCCCTTGGAGATCCATCCGCCGGGCAGCCGGCTCTGGCAGGTCGACCTGCCGCCCGGCGGCCGGGTCGCGCTCAGCGCCGGCTACGAGATCCGCATTCCGGCCGGCAAGGCCCTGACCGGCGGAAACCGAAGGAGCTGACCAGATGCCCACGCCCGAGGTCCACCCGACCACCCCGCTCCCCGTCACCGCCGTCACCTGCCTGGAGGACCGCGCCCACGTCGAGCGCACCGCCACCCTCACCCTCGCCGCGGGCCAGCAGCGGCTGCGCCTTGGCCCGGTCAGCCCGCTGGCCGTCGACCACAGCCTGCGCACCGAGCTGGCCGCCGCCGACGCCACCGCCCGGGTGCTGGACGCCCGGCTGACCCGCAGCTGGACCCCGCGCGAGGTGGGCCCGCCCGGCGCCGGGGACTCCGCGCTGCGCCACCGCCTGCACGAGCTGGAGACGGCGCTGCGCACCGGCGCCCAGCGGCGGGACCGGCTGACCGCCCGCCTGGCGCTGCTCGACCAGCTGGACGCCGACCTGCTGCGCGAGATCGGCGAGGGCACCGGCCTGGGCGAGGCCGAACCGGCGCGCTGGTCGCGGGAGCTGGACCGGGTGGCCGAGGAGCAGGACACCCACGGCGAGCGGCTGCGCGCGCTGGAGGCGGAGCTGGCCGAGCTCGCGGAGCAGGAGCAGGCCGCGCGGCAGGCCCTGGCCGACGCCGAGTCGCAGCCCCGGGAGCTGACCGCCTACCTGGACCTCACCGTGCTGGCCGACCGCCCCGCCACCGCCGCCCTGACGGTGCGCCACCTGACGCCCTGCGCGCTCTGGCGCCCGGCCTACCGGGCGGTGCTGGCCGGCAAGGAGCTGCGGCTGGAGTCGGACGCGGTGCTCTGGCAGGCCACCGGCGAGGACTGGTCCGGGGTGCGGCTGACCCTCTCCACCGCCCGCTCCGCGCTCGCCGCCGAGCCGCCGCTGCTGGTCGAGGACCGGCTGACGCTGCGGGAGTTGAGCAGCGCCGAGCGCCGCACCGTGGAGGTCGAACTGCGCGAGGAGGAGATCGGCACGCTCGGCCCGGACGGCACCGCCCCGGGCACCGCGGCGACGGCTGCCGCGGGCGACCTGCCCGGGGTGGACGACGGCGGCGAGGTGCGGGTGCTGACCGCCCCGGCCCCGGCGAACCTGCCCGGCGACGGTCGGGCGCACCGGATCCCGCTGGCCGGTTTCAGCGCACCGGCCGGCGCCGAGCTGACCGCGGCCCCCGAGCTCTCCGCGCTGGTCAGCGAGGTGGTGCGGTTCGGCAACCTGGCCGGCCACCCGCTGCTGGCCGGCCCGGTCGAGCTGGTCCGCGACAGCGGCTACGTCGGCCGCGGCGAGCTGCGCTTCACCGCCACCGGGGCGACGGCCGAGCTGGCCTTCCCCGGAGCGGACGACTACCGGCTGTTCCGCGAGGTCGCGGAGAGCCGCAGCAGCTCGGGCCTGCCGGGTCTGGGCCAGCGCAGCGTGCTGACCCGCACGGTGCGGGTTTACGTCTCGCGGCTCTCCGCACCGGGCGAGCAGGGCGAGCGGTCCCTGACGCTGCGCGAGCGGATCCCGGTCTCCGAGGTCTCGGCGGTCGAAGTGCGGCTGCGCGCGCAGGAGTGCGACCCGGCCCCGGCGGAGGTGGACGCCGAGGGCGTGGTCCGCTGGGAGCTGCCGCTGCCGCCCGGGGGCCGACGGACCGTCACCCTGGTGTACGAGGTGCTCGCTTCGGCCAAGGTCGCGGGGCTGACCGCGTAGCCGTCAGGTACAAAAGACCTATGATCCTGCACCTCGCACCCCTGGACGACTGGCTCCGCGATCCCGGCCGGCCGTACAGCGCCGGCTCACTGCTGACGGACGGCTTCATCCACTGCTCGCCGGACGAGCCGACCACCCTGGCCGTGGCGAACCTGTTCTTCGCCACGGCGCCGGATCCGCTGATGGCCCTGCTGATCGACCCGGAGGAGGTGGAGCCGATGCTCCGCTGGGAGGCGCCCAGCGGCGAGCGCCCGCTGGGGGTGGCACCCGACGTGCTCTTCCCGCACATCTACGGGCGGCTCAACCGCAGCGCCGTCAAGGGCCTGGCCAAGCTGGAACGCGGTTCGCACGGACGCTGGGCCCGCTTCGAGCCCTGGAGCTGACCGGCGCGGCCGGCCTGGGCCCCGGCCCTCGACCGGCCGGCTACAGCCAGCCGCGCTCGCGGGCCGCCATGCCGGCCTGGAACCGGGTGGTCGCACCCAACTCGCGCATCAGCCCCTGCAGCCGGCGCTGGGTGGTGCGCGCGCTCCAGCCCAGCGAGCGGGCGATCGACTCGTCGGTCAGGCCCGCCGCGAGCAGGCCGAGCAGCTTGCGCTGGTCCGACTCCGGCTCGTTCGGCCCCGGCTCGGTGCCGAGCGCGGCCTGCAGCGGCACCGCCCGGTCCCACTCCGCCTCGAAGAGCCCGTCCAGGGCCTGCAGCAGCGCGGAGGGGTGGATCACGTAGGCGGCGTCCAGCACGCTGTCCCCGATGCTGATCGGGATGATCGCCATCCGGAGGTCGGAGAGGATCATCTTCATCGGCAGGGTGCTGCGCACCCGGGCCTCCTCCCCGTCCTGGACCCCGATCAGGATCTCGTTCTCCAGCCGCCCGGGCCAGGCCACCGCCTCCCGGTCGTAGACGGTGCGGTACCGCACGCCCGCCTTGAGCCGGGTGCGCTGGCGGGTCAGGTTGGCCACCGGGTCCTGCACGTAGGGCGGGCAGTCGAAGCCGCGCACCTGCTGGATGCTGGTGTCCTGCAGGTGCGCCAGGCGCTGCGCGATCGCCTCGCCGCCGGTGAGCACCTCGACCGAACGGGCCGGGTCGGTGAACCGCGACGCCTCGCGGAAGGCGTCCATCAACCGGTGCATCTCGGCCCGCGCGCTGCGCAGTTCGGCCTCGCGGTGGCCGATCAGGGTGCCGATGGCGACGTCGGGTGCCACGGCCAGGTAGCGGTCCCGCTCGACCGGCGCCCGGGTGGCCATGCCGTGCTGGGCGAGCCGGCTGAGCGCCTTGCCGCTCTGCTGGGCGGTCAGGCCGCAGCGGGCGGCGAGTTCGGCGGCGGTGGACTGCGGGGCGGCCACCAGTGCGGCGTAGACCTGACCGTCGGGCTCGGAGAGCCCGAGCGCGCTGAAAGCGTCAAGCATGACGTCCCCTCCCCACACATGGCGGCTTCACGCCAATTGTCGAGTGATGTTTTCGTGGCCATCTTCTGCCACGGACGTTCCCCGTGACAACCCGCCCCGGCCGACCCGCGCAATCCGGCACGGAATCCCGGCGGACACGGCAGGGGCCGCGCACCCGACGGATGCGCGGCCCCTGGACGGCTGGCGGGGCGGGGTCAGAGACCGACCTCGCGCATCAGCTGGCCGACCTCGGGGTTGGTCAGCCGGCGCAGCCAGCCCGACTTCTGGTCCCCGAGCGCGATCGGGCCGAAGTGGGTGCGGACCAGCTTCTCCACCGGGAAGCCGGCCTCGGCGAGCATCCGGCGCACGATGTGCTTGCGGCCCTCGTGCAGGGTGACCTCGACCAGGTAGTTCTTGCCGACGTTGGAGACGACCTTGAAGCTGTCGGCGCGGGCGAAGCCGTCCTCCAGCTCGATGCCCTGGGCCAGCTGCTTGCCCAGGTCGCGCGGGATCGGGCCCTGGATCGCGGCCAGGTAGGTCTTGGTCACGCCGTAGCGCGGGTGGGTCAGCCGGTGGGCCAGCTCGCCGTGGTTGGTGAGCAGGATGATGCCCTCGGTCTCGGTGTCCAGCCGGCCCACGTGGAACAGCCGGGTCTCCCGGTTGGTCACGTAGTCGCCCAGGCACTGGCGGCCGTCCGGGTCCTCCATGGTGGAGACCACGCCGGCCGGCTTGTTCAGCGCGAAGAACAGGTACGACTGGGTGGCGACGGTCAGGCCGTCCACCTTGATCTCGTCGTTCTCGGGGTCGACCCGCTTGCCCTGCTCGGTGACCAGCGAGCCGTTGACCTCGACCCGGCCCTGCTCGATCAGCTCCTCGCAGGCGCGGCGGCTGCCGACGCCGGCCCGGGCCAGCACCTTCTGCAGGCGCTCGCCCTCCTCGCTGCTCGCCTTGGCACCGGGGCCGTCGTGGCGGCGCAGCACCGCGTCCTCGATCTTGGCCTGCAGCTCGCGCGAGCGCTGCGGCGGCTGGCGGCGCGGGTCGCCAGGGGCGCCCTGGCCCTCGCGGCGCGGGCGCGGCGCGGGGCCGGGACGCCGGCCGGCGAAGCCGCCGCGGGCGGGGGTGGCGTTGGGGCCGCCGCCGTACTCGGGACGGTCGTAGCGGCGCTCCTCGGGGCGCAGCGGACGGTCGGGGTACTGCCGGCGGTCGTCGCGGCGGTCGTCCCGACCGCCGCCCGTGCTCCCGCCACCGCTGCGCCCGCGGCCGGCACCGCTGCCGCCGCCGTAACCACCGCCGCCGCCGCTGCCACCACGACCGCCGTAGCCGCCGCTGCTGCTGCCACCACCGCTGCTGCCCCGGCCGCCGTAGCCGCCGCTGCTGCCGCCCCGGCCGCCGCCGCTGCTGCTGCCACCACCGCTACGACCGCCGTAACCGCCGCCGCTGCTGCTGCTGCCGCCACCACTGCCGCCCCGGCCGCCGTAGC
This sequence comes from Kitasatospora sp. NBC_01250, assembly GCF_036226465.1. Classification (NCBI taxonomy): domain Bacteria; kingdom Bacillati; phylum Actinomycetota; class Actinomycetes; order Kitasatosporales; family Streptomycetaceae; genus Kitasatospora; species Kitasatospora sp. NBC_01250. The sequence continues at coordinate 2,845,917 of NZ_CP108476.1, forward strand.
CGCCGCCGCTGCTGCTGCCGCCCCGCCCACTGCCGCCGCCGAAGCCTCCCCGGCTACCGCCGCCGCTGTTCCTGCCGTTACCGCTGCCACTGCTACGCATCAAATGTCCGTACGTCGATTCCATCGGAAAGTGCGGGTCGTGCCGGCCGACCTCACTGCACTTCCCGTGCGCCCGCAGCGGCCACCGCGTCCGCGAGCACCGTGCCTTCGAGGGACTCCGCTTCCACGTCGTCGACCTCGGGCAGGAAGGGCGCGAGCTCCGGCAGCTCGTCCAAGCCGCGCAGCCCCATCCGTTCCAGGAAGTAGTTCGTCGTCCGATACAGGATCGCACCTGTTTCGGGCTCGGATCCGGTCTCTTCCACCAGTCCTCGCTGTACCAGGGTACGCATCACGCCGTCACAGTTCACACCGCGTACCGCGGAGACCCGGGATCTGGACACCGGTTGCCGGTAGGCGACCACCGCCAGCGTCTCCAGGGCGGCCTGGGTCAGCCGTGCCTGCTGACCGTCCAACACGTAGCGCTCGACCACCGGCGCGCAGGCCGCCGCGCTGTAGTAGCGCCACCCGCCGGCCACCAGCCGCAGCTCGAATCCCCGCCCCTGCGCGGTGTACTCCGCCGCCAGCTCGCGCAGCACGGCGGCCACCTCGGCGCGCGGGCGCTCCACCACCTGCGCCAGGCGCGCCTCGGTGACCGGCTCGTCGGCGAGCATCAGCACCGCCTCCAGCGCGGGCCGCAGCGCGACCGCCGGCCCGGCCGGCGCCTCGACCGGCGCCTCCGCGAAAGCCTCGGGGTCCGCCAGGCCCTCAGAGCCCCCAGGGCCCTCAGGGAGGTCGGGAAGGTCGAGCGCTGCCCCCGTCTCGGGGACGGCCTGCGGCGGCACCGGCAGCGGCTCGGCCGCGGCCGGCTCCACCCACTGCGCGGCCTCGCCCGCCGGGCCGTCCTCCACCGCGCCGGGATAGGCCGACTCCTGCCACTCGCCCTCGCGCGCCTGGCCCGGCAGGCCGAGCGCGCGGCGCGCGGGCCGGCCGCCCTGCCCGGCGGCCCCGTGGTCCTCAGCGGTCCCGCTCATCCCCGGCTCCCTCTCCTCGCCCGGGCGCCTCGCCTGCGCCGCCGTCGAACTCGTCCGTCACCTCGATCACCGTCCGCTGCGGGTCGGCCACCCAATGGACCGTCAGCTCCCCCAGCGCCTCGGGCTGCTCGAAGGCCAGCGCCCGCTCGCGGTAGAGCTCCAGCAGGGCCAGGAACCGGGCCACCACCACCAGGGTGTCCCCGGCGTCGGCCACCAGGGCCGCGAAGCCGGCCGAGCCGTGCGCGGTGAGGTACGCCGTGACCAGCGCGGCCTGCTCGCGGACGCTGACCGCCGGGGTGTGGATGTGGTCCACGTAGACGGCCGGCTTGGGTCTGGGCGTCATCGCCTTGGCGGCCAGCTGCGCGAAGCGCTCCAGGCCGACGTGGATCACCACCTCCGGCAGCAGCTCGGCGTGCTGCGGCTCCAGGCCCACGGTGCGCGGGCGCAGCCGCTGCTCCTCGGCCCAGCGCTGCTCCAGGACGTCGGCCACCCGCTTGTACGCGCGGTACTGCAGCAGGCGGGCGAAGAGCAGGTCACGGGCTTCGAGCAGCGCGAGGTCCGCCTCGTCCTCGACCTCGGCGACGGGCAGCAGCCGGGCCGCCTTGAGGTCGAGCAGGGTGGCCGCGACCACCAGGAACTCGGTGGTCGCGTCCAAGTCCCAGTCCGGCCCCATGGCGCGCAGGTGGGCCATGAACTCGTCGGTGACCTGGGCGAGGGCGACCTCGGTGACGTCCATCTTGTGCTTGGCGATCAGACCGAGCAGCAGGTCGAAGGGCCCTTCGAAGTTGGCCAGCCGCACCTGGAACGCACCGCGCGCCGCATCGGCGCCGCCACCGACGGCGGCGTCAGGGACGCCGGACGGGGCTTCGGCCGGGGCTGCTGCGGGATCCGTGCGGGTGCTGGACATCGCGGCCCATCCTCACACGCCGACCGCGCTCAACGGCCGCGCAACCGCCGGACCAGGATGCTGGCCTCACCCCGTTGCTCCAGGTCGGCCAGGACGACCGCGATGGCCTCCCGCACGACCCGGCCGCGGTCCACCGCGAGGCCGTGCTCGCCGCGCAGCACCAGGCGCGCGTGCTCCAGGTCCATCAGTTCCTCGGCGGAGACGTACACGGTGATCTTCTCGTCGTGCCGCTCGCGCCCGCTGGGGCGCCGGGGCGCGCGCCCGCGCGGACGACGCCTGGCCGCGCCGTCGCCGCTCTGCTGCTCCTCGGACCCGGCCGGTGCGGGCACGCCGCCCTGCGGGGCCCTGAGCGGGGCGCTGCCGGCCGTGCCGGCGGGGACGCCGGGGACACCCGGCACCCGCTCGATGCGGGGGCGCTGCACGGTCGCGCCGACAGCGCCCGTCCCGGTGTCCGCCGAGGGAGCGTCCGCCGAAGTGGCGTCGGGCTGCTGCGCACCGCTGCCGCCGTCCACCGGGTCGGCGGCCGAGCGACTGGCCAGGGAGGGCGAGAGCGCCATCCCCCCGGTGGTGCGGAACAGCTCGTCGGCCCCCGGGAGGCTCACTCGACGGGGCGGCACCGGTCGAGCACCTCCCTGGCGAGCTGCCGGTAGGCGGCAGCGCCCACCGAGTTGGTCGCGTACGTGGTGATCGGCTCGCCGGCCACCGTGGTCTCGGGGAACCGGACGGTGCGCCCGATCACCGTGTGGAAGACGTGGTCGCCGAAGGCCTCGACCACGCGTGCCAGCACCTCGCGGCTGTGCACGGTGCGCGAGTCGTACATGGTGGCCAGGATGCCGTCCAGGCGCAGCTCGGGGTTGAGCCGCTCGCAGACCTTCTCGATCGTCTCGGTCAGCAGCGCGACCCCGCGCAGCGCGAAGAACTCGCACTCCAGCGGCACGATGACGCTGTGCGCCGCGGTGAGCGCGTTGACCGTCAGCAGGCCCAGCGAGGGCTGGCAGTCGATGATCACGTAGTCGTAGTCGGGCAGCAGCGGCTTGAGCGCGCGCGCCAGCGCCGACTCCCGGGCCACCTCGCTGACCAGCTGCACCTCGGCGGCCGACAGGTCGATGTTGGAGGGCAGCAGGTCCATGCCCGGCACGGCGGTCTTCAGCAGCACCTCGTCGGCGGTCAGGCCCCGCTCCATGAGCAGGTTGTAGACCGTGACGTCCAGCTCCATCGGGTTGACCCCGAGCCCCACCGAGAGCGCGCCCTGCGGGTCGAAGTCGACCAGCAGTACCCGGCGGCCGTACTCGGCCAGCGCGGCGCCCAGGTTGATGGTGGAGGTGGTCTTGCCGACGCCGCCCTTCTGGTTGCACATCGCGATGATCTGCGCGGGGCCGTGCTCGGCCAGCGGCGCGGGGATCGGGAAGTACGGCAGCGGGCGACCGGTGGGACCGATCCGCTCACGGCGCTGGCGGGCCGCGTCGGGGGCCAGCGTGGCGGCGTACTCCGGGTCCGGCTCGTACTCGGCGTCCGGGTCGTCGTAGGAACCGTAGGCGAATTCGCTGTAGCCCAGATGCTGTGCGGAGCTCAGATCGGCCTCGTAGACATCGGGGCCGGCGCTGTGCGCGGCGGCCTGCCGGGCCTCGAAGGTCCGCACGGCGACCGTGCCGATCTCGCTGGCTCCGACGGTGGAATATGCGGCCCCGGTGTCGTCGGTCGGCTGTCCGGAGACGCGCTCCGCCAGTCCTGGCTGACCACCCCCGGGAGCAAATGTCGACTCATTCACAAGTCGTCTTACCTCCTTGGGCATCCAGGGCATTATGTCGATTCGTCAGCCTGACACCATGCCGACGGTTTGCGACTCTAGGCCGTTTCGGGCGTTCGCAGCAACACAATCCACGGTAGTGGGCCCGATGTGTCGGCCGCCCGACCGGGTTCTGTCAAGGGGCGGGTGAGCCGACCCTCGGCGCGTTGACGCATGCCGAAGCCCCCGGTCGGCTGCTGCCGACCAGGGGCCTTCGGGGGTCCGACGGACGACCGCGCGGCGGTCGCCGGGCGTCCTGCCGGGGTGTCAGGCCACCCTGGCGGTGTGTCAGGCGAGCACGCTGTCCAGGGAGATGGAGGGCAGGCCGAACGCCTCGGCGACGGCGCCGTAGGTGATCTGGCCCTCGTGCACGTTCAGGCCCTTGGCCAGCGCGGCGTCGCGGCGCAGCGCCTCCTTCCAGCCCCGGTTGGCCAGCTCCACGATGTAGGGCAGGGTGGCGTTGGTCAGCGCGTAGGTGGAGGTGTTCGGGACGGCGCCCGGCATGTTGGCCACGCAGTAGAAGACCGAGTTGTGGACCTCGAAGGTCGGCTCGGCGTGCGTGGTGGCACGGGAGTCCTCGAAGCAGCCGCCCTGGTCGATCGCGATGTCGACGAGCACGGAGCCCGGCTTCATCCGGGAGACCAGCTCGTTGGTGACCAGCTTGGGGGCCTTGGCGCCCGGGATCAGCACCGCGCCGATCACCAGGTCGGCCTCGATGACGGCCTTCTCCAGCTCGAAGGAGTTGGAGGCGATCGCCTTGATCTTGTTGCCGAAGATCCGGTCGGCCTCGCGCAGCTTGTTGATGTCGCGGTCCAGCAGGGTCACGTCGTAGCCCATGCCGATCGCGATGGTCGCCGCGTGCCAGCCGGAGACGCCGCCGCCGATGACGACGCACTTGGCCGGGTGGGTGCCGGGCACGCCACCGGGCAGCACGCCGCGGCCGCCGGCCGGGCGCATCAGGTGGTAGGAGCCGACCTGCGGGGCCAGCCGGCCCGCGACCTCGGACATCGGGGCGAGCAGCGGCAGCGCGCCGTTGGCCAGCTGCACGGTCTCGTAGGCGATCGCGGTGGTGCCGGAGGCGACCAGCGCGTCGGTGCCGGCCCGGTCGGCCGCCAGGTGCAGGTAGGTGAAGAGCGTCTGGCCCTTGCGCAGGCGGTGGTACTCCTGAGCGATCGGCTCCTTGACCTTCAGCAGCAGGTCGGCGGTGGCCCACACCTCGTCGGCGGTGGCGAGGATGGTGGCACCGGCGGCCACGTACTCCTCGTTGGGGATGGAGGAGCCGACGCCGGCGCCGTCCTCGATGAAGACCTCGTGGCCGTTGCGGACCAGCTCATGCACGCCGGCCGGCGTGATGGCCACGCGGTACTCGTGGTTCTTGACCTCGCGGGGGATGCCGACCTTGGTCACGGTTAAACACGTCCCTCTTGCCATGGGAGTCCCAACCGGGGGAAGACCGGCGGGTGCCGCACGCGGGCAGGCCTCCGGCATGGCCGGGACACGCTGCACTGCGCGACAATGTCGAGTGTAATGAAGCCCAGCAGATCCGCCAGCCTTCCAAAGTGACTAAATCCGCTGGACACGTTGGCAGATTCGTAGGCATGCCTCTGGGTTTTCCTGGCAAACCCGCCCAGAACCGGCAAACCTTCCCATCCCGCCCGGGACCGGCCGCAAGACCGGCGGCCGGTGACCGCGAAAACCGCTGGCCGGAGCCCCGTGGAGCACCGGCCGACGCCCTGGGCAGCCCCGGACGGGCCCGCCGGGCCCTAGCGGGCCCGGTCCGTCGCGGAGCGCGGCGCCAGGGCCGCCAGCGCCGCCGCGACCGCCTGCGTGCCGCGCTCGTCACCGAGCCGGCGCAGCAGCCCCAGCGCCGCCCGGTACTCCCGGGCCGCCTCCTCGAAACGGCGCTGGGCGGCGTGCGCCTCGCCGATCCGGGCCAGCAGCCGGGCCTGGGCCGCCGGCTCGTCCAGGCCGCGCCGCAGCGCCAGCGCCCGGCCGTAGCTGTCGGCCGCCCGCACCGCGTCGCCCAGCGCCCGGTGGCACTCGCCCACCCCCTCCAGCGCGCGGGCCGCGACCGAATCGTCCAGCGGATCCCTGCTGTGCGCGAGGGCCGCCCGGTAGTCCTCGCAGGCCCGGGCCCACTGCCCGGCCGCGGCCCGCAGCTCGGCCAGGTTGAGCAGTGCCGCCGCCGCCCGGCGCGCCGCGCCCTGCCGCTCGGCCCAGGTCAGCACCAGCTGGTGCAGCCGCACCGCGTCGGTGGGCGCGAGCGGGCCGGCCAGCGGCAGCGCCCGCAGCAGCGCGCTGGTCAGCCGGGCCGCCGAGCCGTCCAGATCGCCCTGCCCGATCGCCAGCTCGGCCGTCACCAGCAGCGACTCGCGCTCCCCCAGCAGCCAGTGGCGGGCGTGGGCCGCGGTCCGCAGCCGCAGCGGCCCGGGCAGCGGATCGGGTGACTGCCGGCCGGGGTCGAGCAGTGCGCGGGCCGAGTCCACCAGCCGCACCAGCCGCTCCAGCAGCCGGGCGCGGGCCAGCTGCACCTCACCGGGGCGGTCCAGCTCGCTCCGCATCGCGGTCAGCTGGGCGAAGAACCGGCCCGGCACCCGGTACCGCGCGGTGCCGTCGGCCGCCGCCTCCAGCTGCTCCAGCAGCTCGCCCTCGGCCAGCGCGTGCAGCGCGGCGGCGGCCTCCGGGGCCGGGCAGCCCCCCAGCGCGGAGGCGGTGCGCAGGTCCGCCACGCCGTCGGGGGCCAGCGTGAGGGTCCGCAGCAGCCGGGCCTGCGCCACCGGCAGCGCCCGGTAGCGCAGCATGAACGCGGCGGCCAGCACCTCGCCGCCGCCCTCCCCGCCCAGTTCCTCGCCCGCCTCGCGCAGCGCCGCGGCCGCCTCGGGCACGGCCGCCTTGGGGTGGGCCCGCAACCAGTACGCCATCAGCCGTAGGGGGGCGGGCCGCCCGGCGCAGGCCTCGGCCAGCTCGGCCGCGCCCACCGGGTCGCAGCTGATCCGGGTGCCGCCGACCAGCGTGGTGAGCAGCTCGATCGCGGCCGGCTCGTCCAGGCCGCGCAGGATCACCGGGTCGACCCGGAAGCGGTCGGCCAGCGCGCTGAGCGGCCCGCTGGTGACCGCCAGCACCAGGCAGCGCGGCTCGGCGGGCAGCAGCGGGCGCAGCTGCTCGGCGCTGGCCACGTCGTCCAGCAGCAGCAGGGTCTCCCGCCCGGTCAGCGCCTCCCGCAGGCCCGCGCAGGCCGGATCCTCGGCCTCGCCGGGTGCGCCGTCCGGCGGCGGGGCGGCGGCCGGACAGTGGTCGAGCGCGGCCAGCAGGCGCCGGGCCACGGCCCCGGGCGCCACGGCGCTGCCGTCGGGCGCGCTGAGCGAGGCGACCAGCACCCGGCGCCCGCCGGCCACCGAACGGGCGAAGCGGCGGGCCAGCGCGGTGCGCCCGGAGCCGGCGCGACCGCTGACCACCAGCACCCGGCAGGCGGCCCCGGCCGGGCGGCCGGCCTCGGTGCGCAGCGCGGCCAGCTCGGCCGCCCGCCCGGCGAACGGCTCGGGGCCCGGCGGCAGGCCGGCCACCGGCCCGTCGGGGGCCGGACGTGCGTCCATCGTCGCCGTCTTTCTCGCCACCTGCGCCACTCCCGACCCGGTCGCCCAGCTTCCCGTCAGCGAAGCGTAGTTCGCTGGGAGCACCGGGCCGAGCGGACATCGGTATGACCAAGTGGCAAATCACCCAACCGCACTAGACGATGCGTCAACTCCCTCCTGAAGATGACCCTCACGAGGGAGTCCGCGCACGACCTAAGCAGTGGTGAAGGGCCTGGCCGGCCAGGGGGCGTCGGCCGGGCGCAGTGCCGCCGGGCCGGCGCCGGTCAGCGCCGCGTGCAGTGCGAGGGTGCCGGTGATCAGGGTCGGGTTGTGCAGCTCGCCGGCCAGGATCAGCTCCACCAGCCGCGCGAGCGGCACCTGGGCGGTCTGGATCTCCAGCTCCTCGCCCTGCGCCTCGTACCTCTCCTGCGCGGACTCGGCCAGGTCGGTGGCCAGGAAGAGCCGCAGCGCCTCGTCCGTGCCGCCGGGCGAGGAGTAGAAGTCGACCAGCACCCGCCAGGTCTCCGCCTTGCAGTGCGCCTCCTCGTACAGCTCGCGCTGGGCGGCGTGCAGCGGGTTCTCCCCCGGCACGTCGAGCAGCCCGGCCGGCAGCTCCCACAGGCGCTGGCGCACCGGGTGGCGGTACTGGCGCACCAGGAGCACCCGCTGCTGGTCGTCCAGCGCGAGCACCGCGACCGAGCCCGGGTGGGTCTGGTAGTCCCGGCGGGCGTAGCTGCCGTCGGGCATCAGCACCTCGTCGCTGCGCACCCCGGTGACCCGGCCCTGGAACGGGAGCTCGGTGGCCCGCACCTCCCACTGCTCCGCCACGTCCCGAATCCCGTGCTCCCCGATCCCGTCAGGCATTGCGATCTCCCCACTTCTCGTCAGTACGACACAATCTAACGCCGAACGGCGGCCCCGCGTGGTCCGCGAGGCCGCCGTTCGGCACGAGCCGACGTTCAGAGAGGCGCCGCCGTGCTACTCGGCGCCGGTCTTGATCTTGATCGCCGCGGCCACCAGACCCGCGAACAGCGGGTGCGGGCGGGTCGGACGGGACTTCAGCTCCGGGTGCGCCTGGGTGGCGACCAGGTAGGGGTGCACCTCGCGCGGGTACTCGACGTACTCCACCAGGTCACCCTTGGGCGACAGGCCCGAGAAGACCAGGCCGGTCTTCTCCAGGTCGGCGCGGTAGGCGTTGTTGACCTCGTAGCGGTGGCGGTGTCGCTCGTCCACGTACTGCTCGCCGCCGTAGACCTCGCGCACGATCGAGCCCTCGGCGAGCTTGGCCGGGTAGAGGCCCAGGCGCATGGTGCCGCCCAGGTCGCCCTTGCCGTCCACGATCGCCAGCTGCTCGGCCATGGTGGAGATGACCGGGTGCTTGGCGGCCGGCTCGAACTCGGTGGAGTTGGCCTCGGGCAGGCCGGCCAGGTTGCGGGCGGCCTCGATGACCACGCACTGCAGACCCAGGCAGAGTCCGAGCAGCGGGATCCTGTTCTCCCGGGCGTAGGTGATCGCGGCGACCTTGCCGGTCACACCGCGGTCGCCGAAGCCACCGGGGATGCAGATCGCGTCCACGTCGCCCAGCTGCTCGGCCGCGCCCTCGGGCGTCTCGCAGTCGTCGGAGGTGACCCACTTGATCTCGACCCGGGCGTTGTTGGCGAAGCCGCCGGCCCGCAGCGCCTCGGTGACCGACAGGTAGGCGTCGGGCAGGTCGATGTACTTGCCGACCAGCGCCACCTTGACGATGTGCTGCGGCTCGTGGACCCGGCGCAGCAGGTCGTCCCAGGTGGTCCAGTCCACGTCGCGGAACGGCAGGTCGAGCCGGCGCACCACGTAGGCGTCCAGGCCCTCGCCGTGCAGCACCTTGGGGATGTCGTAGATGGACTTGGCGTCGATGGCCGCGACCACGGCCTCCTCGTCCACGTCGCACATCAGCGAGATCTTGCGCTTGATGGCCTGCGGCACCTCGCGGTCGGCGCGCAGCACGATGGCGTCCGGCTGGATGCCGATGTTGCGCAGCGCGGCCACCGAGTGCTGGGTGGGCTTGGTCTTCAGCTCGCCGGAGGGGCCGATGTAGGGCAGCAGCGAGACGTGCACGAAGAAGACGTTGTCCCGGCCGACCTCGTGGCGCACCTGGCGCACGGCCTCCAGGAACGGCAGCGACTCGATGTCGCCGACGGTGCCGCCGACCTCGGTGATCACCACGTCGACGTCCTCGGTCGCCATCCGGCGGATCCGGGACTTGATCTCGTTGGTGATGTGCGGGATGACCTGGACGGTGTCGCCCAGGTACTCGCCGCGCCGCTCCTTGGCGATCACCGTCGAGTACACCTGACCGGTGGTCACGTTGGCCGAGCCGTGCAGGTTGGTGTCGAGGAAGCGCTCGTAGTGACCGATGTCCAGGTCGGTCTCGGCACCGTCGTCGGTGACGAACACCTCACCGTGCTGGAAGGGGTTCATCGTGCCCGGGTCCACGTTCAGGTACGGGTCGAGCTTCTGCATCGTCACTCGAAGGCCGCGGGCCTTGAGCAGGGCACCGAGGCTGGAGGCCGTGAGGCCCTTGCCCAGCGATGAGGCAACACCCCCGGTGACGAAGAGGTGCTTGGTCGTCACGGCGCGGCCGTTCGCCGCCTTGCCGGAATGGGGCTGTGCCAAGAGGGGGCTCCCGTGGGTCGCTGTCGAGGATGACGCCGGTGGATGTGCGGTCCGCAGAGCCGACGAGAGGCCGAAAAACCGGGGTCGTCAGTCAGCGGGTCCGGGGCGGTTTATCCACCAGTCCACGGGATACCAGGGTATCAGCGAGCAGGACAGCGCGCGGTCCCACGCCCGTCCGATGGCCCGGAAGGGTGCCGGTCCGCCCGCAGGCGCAGGGCGCCGTCCGCCGAGCTGACCAGGGCGGGATGGCCCGCAGTGATCACTGCCGGATGCCCCGTCCGGCGGCTCCTCTCACCCATGCGGGCTACTTTCACCCCTTGCGCCTGAGCAGACGGCGGTACCTGATCGTTTCCGGGTGCTGAGCCCAGCCCTGGCGTCGTATCCTGCACGGACGCATCGCCGACAGCAGAGCAAAAGCCGAGGACGAGGGGTCCGGACGACACCTCTCCGTCCCCGATGCGCGACCGGACTCCCCGCACCACCAGTTCATTGCCAGGCAAGTCCAGAAACCCACCGTGCGCTGTTCACCGACACCCTCGCGCGGCCCCTCCTCGGCCACCGTCACCAGCGGTTCCGAGCGGCCCTGGCCCTGGTATCCGCATCACCCCCGGCCCCGCAGTGACGCTCTCGCCTCCGTCGGCGACCGCCGAGCACTACCGCGAACTGGAGATGCACGTGGCCGGCCGTATCGAGGACTACGCACTTATCGGAGACATGCAGACCGCCGCGCTGGTCAGCAGAGACGGCGCCGTGGACTGGCTCTGCCTGCCCCGCTTCGACTCCCCCGCCGTCTTCGCCGGCCTGCTGGGCACCGATGAACACGGCTTCTGGCGGATCGGCCCCGCCGAGGCCGCCCCCGTTGCTCCCCAGAGCCAGGCCGGCGCGGTGCCGACCGCACCCGCGCCGCGTGCGCCGTTCACCGATACGAGTGATCTCAAGGCCGTGCCGAGCAGCGCGGCGGCTCCCGCCGTGCCGGCCGACCGGCGCCGTTACCGGGGCGATTCGCTGATCCTGGAGCAGGAGTGGGACACCCCGCGCGGCAGCGTGCGGGTGATCGACTTCATGCCGCCGCGGCACCTGAGCGGGCAGGAGCCGGTGCCGCAGATGATCCGGATCGTGGAGGGCGTCTCGGGCCAGGTGCGGATGCGCTCGGCCGTTCGGATGCGCTTCAGCTACGGAAAGATCGTTCCCTGGGTGCACCGGGTCGAGCAGGGCGACGTGCACCGCACCGCCGCGGTGGCCGGGCCCGACTCGGTCTGGCTGGACGGCGAGGCCGAGACCTACGGGCGCAACCTCACCACCTATGCCGACTTCACCATCACGGCCGGCGAGCGGGTGGCCTTCGCGCTCACCTGGCAGGCCTCCCACCTGCCGCCCCCGGAGATCCCCGACCCCGAGGGCTCGCTGACGCTGACCGAGGAGTTCTGGCTCGACTGGGTCGCCCAGTGCACCTACCAGGGCCCCTACCGCGACGCCGTGGTCCGCTCGCTGATCACCCTCAAGGCGCTCACCTACGCCCCCACCGGCGGCATCGTCGCCGCACCCACCACCTCGCTGCCCGAGGACATCGGCGGCGAGCGCAACTGGGACTACCGCTACACCTGGCTGCGGGACGCCGCGATCACCCTCTCCTCGCTGCTGCGCACCGGCTACCGGGAGGAGGCGCGGGCCTGGCGCGAGTGGCTGCTGCGCGCGGTGGCCGGCGACCCGGAGAACCTGCAGATCATGTACAGCATCACCGGCCAGCGCGAGTTGAACGAGTCGGTGCTCGACTGGCTGCCCGGCTACGAGGGCTCCCAGCCGGTGCGGGTCGGCAACGGCGCCGCCGACCAGCTCCAACTGGACGTCTACGGCGAGGTGGTCGAGGCGCTCTACCTGGCTCAGATGACCGGACTGTCCCGCAGCGACCACGCCCACCTGCTCCAACTGCGCCTGATCGGCTACCTGGAGGAGCACTGGAAGGCCCCCGACGAGGGGATCTGGGAGGTGCGCGGGCCGCGCCGGCACTTCGTCCACTCCAAGGTGATGGCCTGGGTCGCGGTGGACCGCACCATCAAGCTGATCGAACAGACCGAGGCCGAGGGCCCGCTGGAGCGCTGGCGGGCGCTGCGCGACGAGATCCACGCGGACGTCTGCGAGAAGGGCTACGACCCCGAGCGCAACACCTTCACCCAGTACTACGGCGGCACCGAGCTGGACGCCTCGCTGCTGCTGATCCCGCAGGTGGGCTTCCTGCCGCCGGACGACAAGCGGGTGATCGGCACCATCGAGGCGATCCAGCGCGAACTGTCCACCGAGGACGGCTTCGTGCTGCGCTACCCCACCCACGACGAGTCGGGCGAGAACGTCGACGGGCTCTCCGGCCACGAGGGCGCGTTCCTGGCCTGCTCGTTCTGGCTCGCCGACGACCTGGCGATGATCGGACGGGTGGCCGAGGCCCGCGAGCTGTTCGACCGGCTGCTCGCGCTGCGCAACGACCTGGGCCTGCTGGCCGAGGAGTGGGACCCGCGGCTCAAGCGGCAGGTCGGCAACTTCCCGCAGGCCTTCAGCCACGTGCCGCTGATCGACACCGCGCTGCGGCTGACCGCCTGCGGCGCCGCCTTCCTGGCACCGCAGCCGCTGGCCGCCGAAGCCGCCGCCCGGCAGGGCACGCAGCACAGCGCGCAGCAGCCGGCCTGACCCCGGGCCGGTCCGCCCCGCGCCGTCAGGGCTTGTCTGACAATTCCCTCGGACAAGCCCTGGGGGGCGGACCGGCTCAGCCGCGCTGGACCAGCTCGTCGTAGGTGCTGAGCACCTGCGCGACGGTGGCGGCCTCGTCCGGCCAGGTCTCGGCCTGGGCCGGGCCCGCCTTGGCCAGCGCGGCCCGGCGCGCGGGGTCGGCCAGCAGCTCGCGCACCGCGCCGCCCAGCGCCGCCGGGTCACCGCCGGGCACCAGCACCGCCGCGTCGCCCACCAGCTCGGGAATCCCGCCGACGGCGGTGGCCACCAGCGGCACGCCCGCCCGCAGCGCCTCCTGGGCGACCAGCGAGCGGGCCTCCCAGCGGCTGCTGATCACCACCAGGTCGGCGGCGGCCAGCAGTCCGGGCACGTCGGTGCGGTGCCCGAGCAGCCGCACCGGCAGCCGCTCGGCGGCCGCCCGCTCCGCCAGCTCCAGGGCCAGCGGACCGTCCCCGGCCAGCAGCACCAGCGGGCGCGGCTCGCCGGTCAGTTCCCGGGTGGCCTCCAGCAGCTGGCCAAACCCCTTGTGCGGGACGAGCCGGCCGACGGCCAGCACCAGCGGGCGGTCCAGCTCGCCGGGGCCCAGCAGCGCGGCCCGGGCCGCCGCCCGGTCCAGGTGACCGACGGCCGGCGGCGGGGCGGCCACCGGGCCGAGCCGGGCGTCGGTGGCGCCCAGCTCGCGGGCCCGGGCCACCAGGTCGGAGGAGGCACCGAGCACCAGGTCGGCGGCCCTGGCCACCCGGCGCTCCATCAGCCGCTGCAGCCGCCGCTCCAGGCCGGTGGCCAGCAGGGCGTGGTGGAACGTCACCACCAGCGGCGTCTCGGGCCGCAGCCCGGGCAGCCGCCCGGCGGTGCGCAGCGCGAGGTCGGCCAGCAGCCCGGCCCGCAGACCGTGCGCGTGCACCAGGTCGGCACTGGTGAAGGCGCGGCGCAGCTCCCCGATCGCGTTGGCGTCGCTGCGGGCGCCCGAGGTCGCGGTGATCTCCACCGGATGGAAGACAGCGCCGGTGCGGGAGAAGCCGAAGAGCGCATCGGACTCGGCCGGCGCGCACACCGTGACTTTCACGCCGTGCGCGGTCAGGCCCTGGGCCAGCGAGCGCACATGGGCGCCGATCCCGCCGCTGCCGGCGGACAGCACCAGCACCACGTGCAACTGGCCCGGGCCCGGGCCGTTCGCACTCTCCCGGGCGGAGGAATGGTCCACGTCGTTTCGCTCCGACATCAGTTCTGGGATCCCGCTCACATCTGATTCCGTCGCCACCATGCCAGGTCCCGAGGGCTCTTGGACAGTCGGCGCCACGGGAGGGCCTCAGGCCTCCTGAGGACCGCGGGCGGCGGCGAGCAGTTCCTCGGCGTGCGCACGGCCCAGCTCGGAGTCCTCCAGTCCGGCCAGCATGCGGGAGAGTTCGCGCACCCGCTGCTCGTCGCTGAGGGTCTTGACCCCGCTTCGGGTGACGGTGCCGTCGACGGTCTTCTCCACCACCAGGTGGCGGTCCGCGAAAGCCGCGACCTGTGGCAGATGGGTGACCACCACGACCTGCGCGCTGCGGGCCAGCTTGGCCAGCCGGCGGCCGATCTCGACGGCCGCCTTGCCGCCGACGCCCGCGTCCACCTCGTCGAAGAGGTAGGTCGGCACCGGGTCCGCACCAGCGAAGACCACCTCGACGGCGAGCATCACCCGGGAGAGCTCGCCGCCGGAGGCACCCTTGGCGATCGGGCGCGGTGGCGCGCCCGGGTGCGGGGCGAGCAGCACCTCCACCTCGTCCACGCCGTGCGATCCGTAGGCGACGGTGCGCCCGTCCAGCTCCAGGCCCGCCGGGTCGTCGATCCGGCTCAGGTCGAAGGTGACCCTGGCGTGCGGCATGGCCAGTTCGGTCAGCTCGTCCGAGACCGCCTCGGCGAACCGGGCCGCGGCGGCCTGCCGGGCCGCGGAGACCTCGGCGGCCAGCACCGCCAGCGCGGCGCGCAGCTCGGCCTCCTCGGCGGCCAGCTCCTCGATCCGCTCGTCGTCGCCGTCCAGCTCGGCCAGCCGCAGCGCGCCCTGCTCCGCCCAGGCGACCACCTCGGCGGTGGTCCCCTCGGTGTCGCCGTACTTGCGGATCAGCTGGGCCAGCACCGCCCGGCGCTCCTCCACGGTGGCCAGCCGCATCGGGTCGGCGTCCAGGCCGTCGGCGTAGAGCGCGAGGTCGCCGGCCACGTCGGCGAAGAGGTAGCCGAGTTCGGCCAGCCGGTCGGCCAGCGCCGCCAGGCGCTCGTCATGGCCGCGCACGCCGTCCAGCGCCCGGCGCGCCTGGCCGAGCAGGGTGCCGGCGTCCAGCAGGTCGGGATCGGCCGGGTCGCCGGCCAGCGCGGCGTGCGCCAGCACGGCGGCCGAGGAGAGCGCGTCGGCGTGGCCCAGCCGCTCGGCCTCGGCGGCGAGCTCCAGCTCCTCGCCGGCCACCGGCTCGGCGGCGGCGATCTCCTCCAGGCCGAAGCGCAGCAGGTCGGCCTCCTGGGCCCGCTCGCGGGCCTGGGTGGTCAGCTCCGCGAGCAGCGTGCTGACCTCGCGCAGCCGCCGGTAGCCGCTCCGGTAGCGGGCCAGCGGCTCGGCCAGCGCGGCGCCGGCGTAGCGGTCCAGCGCACCGCGCTGGCGGGCCGGGCGCAGCAGGCGCTGCTGGTCGCTCTGGCCGTGCACCGCGATCAGGTCCTCACCCAGCTCGGTGAGCAGCCCCACCGGGACCGAGCGGCCGCCGAGGTGCGCGCGCGAGCGGCCCTCGGCCGACACGGTCCGGCTGATCAGCAGCGCGCCGTCGTCCAGCTCGGCGCCGGCCTCCAGCGCGCGGGCGGCCACCGGCGAGTCGGCGGCCAGCGTCAGGCGGCCCTCCACCACGGCCCGGTCGGCACCGTTGCGCACCAGCGCGGGGTCGGCGCGGCCGCCCAGCAGCAGACCGAGGCTGGTGACGACCATGGTCTTGCCCGCGCCGGTCTCACCGGTCACGACCGTGAAGCCGGGAGCCAGCTCCACCACCGCGTCGTCGATGACACCAAGATCCCGTATCCGCATCTCGTCCAACACGGAGACGACCTTACGAGACCGCGGCCCCGGCGCGCGACGAGCGGCGGTCTTGGGAGGCGAAGTTCATTCCTTCCGGGGCCGTGGCCGCGCACCTGTGCACCAGCGCAGGAAGAACTGCGCCAGCGGGCCGATCGACACCGCGTAGGCGACCGTACCCACCCCCGCGTTGCCGCCCATCAGCACTCCGACCAGCAGCACCGTCAGCTCCAGGCCGGTACGCAGCAGCCGCAGCGAGCGCCCGGTGCGCCGGTGCAGCCCGGTCATCAGCCCGTCGCGCGGGCCCGGGCCGAGTTCGGCGCCGATGTAGAGGCCGGTGGCCAGCCCGTTGAGCACGATCCCGGCGGCCAGCAGTGCGATCCGCGGCGCCAGCGCGTGCTGGGCGGGCAGCAGCGCCAGCGTGCGGTCCATCGCCACGCCCAGCACCAGCACGTTGGCCACGGTGCCGATGCCGGGGCGCTGGCGCAGCGGGATCCACAGCAGCAGCACGGCCGCGCCGGTGAGTACCACCACCGTGCCGATGCTCAGCCCCACCAGGCGGGCCACGCCCTGGTGGAACACGTCCCACGGGTCGAGCCCGAGGCTCGCGCGGTACATCAGGCCCATGCTGACGCCGTACAGGACCAGGCCGGCGAAGAGTTGCGGCAGACGGCGGCCGAGTGCTGCGGTGTCGCTCGGCAGGGCGAGGATCGCCATGAGGGCTCCTTGTCGTGGTGCTGGGCATCGGCCGCACACCGGCCGGGCGCTCTGCCATCATGGGAAGTCCACTTACCTGCTCGACAGGTCCAATTCGACTCAGGTGGACTGATCCGCGTGGCCGACTGGCAGAGCACCATCACCCCGCCCGCGCTCGCCCGGCTGCTGCGCGCCACCGGCCCGGCGCCCACCGCGGCGGACGCCCCGGCCCGCCGCCCCGCCTACCGGTCGCTGGCCGACCAGGTCCGGCGGCTGATCGGCGAGGGCCGGCTGCCGGTCGGCACCCGGATGCCCGCCGAACGCGAACTGGCCGCCGCCCTGGCACTGAGCCGCACCACCATCGCCACCGCCTACGAGACGCTGCGCAGCGAGGGCTACCTGCACAGCCGGCGCGGCGCGGGCAGCTGGACGGCCCTGCCGGCCGGCAGCACCCCGCCCACCGACGCACTGTTCCCGCTGCCGCCCGACGACTCCCACGGGCAGCTGATCGACCTGGGCGCCGCCTCCCCCGCGGCCCCGCAGCCCATGCTCGCCGAGGCCGCCGCCGGTGCCGCCGAGCTGCTGCCCGCCTATGCGCTGGGCCACGGCACCTACCCCACCGGCGTCCCGGTGCTGCGCGAGGTGGTGGCCCGGCGGTTCACCGAGCGCGGGCTGCCCACCACCCCCGACCAGATCCTGATCACCACCGGCGCGATGAGCGCGCTCCACCTGGTGCGGCGCTCCCTGCTGCGGCGCGGCGACCGGGTGGCCGTCGAGTCGCCCAGCTACGCGCACGTGCTGCGGGCGCTGCGGCAGGCCGAGGCCCGCCTGGTGCCGGTCCCGCAGCACCGGCCCGAGGGGCCCGAGCAGCTGCCGTGCTGGGACCTGACCGACTGGCACCGGGTGCTGCAAGGGGCGAGTCCGAAGCTGGTCTACCTGATCCCGGACTTCCACAACCCGACCGGTGCGCTGATCGGTGAGGACCAGCGCCGCCGACTGCTGGCCGCCGCGCGGACGGTGGGGAGCGTGGTGCTGGTGGACGAGACCATGGCCGAGCTGGGGTGGGGCACCGAGCAGCTGCCCCGGCCGATGGCCGCGCTGGACCGGGCCGCCCAGGTGGTGACCGTGGGTTCGGCCAGCAAGCTGCTCTGGGGCGGCCTGCGGGTCGGCTGGATCAGGGCCGCGCCGGCGCTGGTCCGCCGGCTGGCCGCCGACCGGATCCACACCGACGTCGGCACCCCCGTGCTGGACCAGCTGATCTGCGCGGACCTGCTGGGCGAGCGCTTCACCGAGGTCCGCGAACACCGGCTGGCGCAGCTGCGCGCGGACACCGCGGCGCTGCTGCCGGCGCTGCGCGAGTGGCTGCCGCAGTGGCGCTTCGCCGAGCCGGTCGGCGGCATGACGCTCTGGATCGACACCGCGGGCCTGTCCGGCGCGGCGCTCTCGCACGCCGGCGACCAGGCCGGGCTGCGGATCGCGGCAGGCTCGCAGTTCGGGGCGGACGGCGCCTTCGAGGGCTTCATCCGCGTCCCGCTGACCGTGCCCGCCCACAGCGCCGCCCAGGCCGCCGCACGGCTGGCGGCGGCGGCCCGGACGGCCGAGCGGGACTGGCGCGGCGCCCCACCGGTCACCACGCTGGCCGTCTGACGGCCGACCGGCCTCAGCAGCGCGAGCGGCCCCGCCAACCGGTCACCGGAAGCGCGAACTTGGCCACCAGGCGGTCGGTGAACGGCGCCTGGTGCAACCGGGCCAGCCGCACCGGCACCCGGCCGCGGCGCACCTCCACCCGGGCGCCGGCCGGCAGCTCGAAGGAGCGCCGCCCGTCGCACCAGAGCACACCGTGCGGCGTCTTCGGCTGCACCTCCACGGCCAGCACCGAGTTCGGCGAGGTGACCAGCGGCCGGGCGAACAGCGCGTGCGCGCTGATCGGCACCATCAGCAGCGCCTCGACCTCCGGCCAGACCACCGGGCCGCCACCGGAGAACGCGTAGGCGGTGGAGCCGGTGGGCGTGGAGAGCACCACGCCGTCGCAGCCGAAGGTGGACACCGGGCGGCCGTCCACCTCGGTGACCACCTCCAGCATCCGCTCCCGGGAGATCTTCTCCACCGAGGCCTCGTTCAGCGCCCAGTCCTCGTGCACCACGTCACCGTTGGTGCGGACCAGCACGTCGAGCGTCATCCGCTCCTCGACCTCGTAGGCCCCGTCCACCACCCGGTCGACCACCACCGCCAGATCGTCGCGCTCGGCCTCGGCCAGGAAGCCGACCCGGCCCAGGTTGATGCCGAGCATCGGCAGGCCGGTGTCGCGGGCCAGCTCGGCGCCGCGCAGCAGCGTGCCGTCGCCGCCCGCCACCAGGATCAGCTCACAGCCGTCGGCCGCACCGTGGCCGGACTGCACGGTCTCCACCCCGTCGGGAAGGTCGAGGTCGACCGCCTCTGCGGCGAGCAGTCTGATCCTGATTCCGGCCTTCAGCAGCCCCTCCACCAACTGCTCGACGCTGCGCAGCGCGGCCTCACGACCGGTGTGCGCGATCAGGAAGACCGTACGTCCCTCGCTCAATGCCCTCTCCCAACGTCCACCGGGTCATCTTTGGCCCTGGACCGGTCCCCCCGCTGTTGCGGCGCCGGCCTCGACGCACCTGTCCCGGCAGCCTAGCGGGGCCCCTCGGCCACGGCCCGGTCCGCCTCGGCCGGATCGAGCTGCGCAGCGTCACGGCGCAGCCACAGGAAGTACTCGACGTTACCGGACGGGCCCGGCAGCGGGCTGGCCGTCACGGCCCGCACACCCAGACCCAACTCCCAGGCCTGGCCCGCGACCTGACGGACCATCTCGGCCCGCAGCTGCGGGCTGCGGACCACCCCGCCGCTGCCGAGGCGCTCCTTGCCGATCTCGAACTGCGGCTTGACCATCAGGACCAGGTCGGCGTCGGGCGCCGCACAGGCCGCCAGTGCCGGGAGCACCAGGCCCAGCGAGATGAACGAGAGGTCGCCGACCACCAGGTCCACCGGCTCGCCGCCGATCAGCTCCAGGGTCAGCTCGCGCACATTGGTGCGGTCCATCACGGTCACCCGGTCGTCGCTCTGCAGCGACCAGGCGAGCTGGCCGTAGCCGACGTCCACCGCGAGCACCCCGGCCGCCCCCGCGCGCAGCAGCACGTCGGTGAAGCCGCCGGTGGAGGCGCCCGCGTCCAGCGCCCGGCGGCCCTCGACCACCAGGCCCTGCGGGACGAAGGCCGCGAACGCGCCGGCGAGCTTGTGGCCGCCGCGCGAGACGTAGTCGGGGTCGTTCTCGTCCTTCGCCACCACGACGGCCGCCGCGGTCTCCACCTGGGTGGCGGGCTTGGTCGCCGTCGCGCCGCCCACGCTCACCCGGCCGGCGGCGATCAGCTCACTGGCGTGCTCGCGCGAGCGGGCCAGATTGCGGCGGACGAGCTCTGCGTCGAGTCGGCGTCGTGCCACTGCCACGGGTGGTTCAGCTCCTAGCTGCTGTTGCGCTCGCCGTTGCTGTCGTCCAGCGAGGTGAGGATGGTACTGAGGCTCTGCTGGACATTTTCGTACACTGCGGCGTGCTCCGTGGTGGGGGCCCCGTCGAGGGCGGCCAGCGGCTCCAGCGCGGCGTCCACCTCAGGGTGGCCGGTGGGCTCGATCTCCACACCGAGCGGGGCGGGTTCGGGGGCCCACAGGGTGGGGAGCGGCGGGAGGTCGTCAGGGGCGGGCTGGGGCTCCGCGACGGCAGGCTGGGGGGCGGCGGGCTCAGTCATCGCTGTCGCCTGCCGGCTTCCTGGGGGTGGCCTTCTTCGTGGCGGTCTTCTTGGCAGCGGTCTTCTTTGTGGCCGTCTGCTTCGCGGCGGTCTTCTCCGCCACGGTCTTCTTGGCCGCGCTCTTCTTCGCGACCGTCGGCTTCGCGGCCGTCTTCTTCGCCGCCGTCTTCTTCACCGCCGGGGTCTTCGCCGCCGGGGTCTTCACCGCGGCCTTCGGCACCGTCCGCTTCCGGGGCGCCGTCGGCTCGGCCGCCGGCTCCGGCGGGATGTACCAGCCGGCCGCCCCGGTCTGCGCGTCGTCCCAGTCCGGCTCGGCGTCCAGGCCGGGCTCCGGCTCCAGGTCCGCCTCCGGCTGCCAGTCCGCCGCGAACAGCGACTCCGCCCGGCCCGGCCTCGGCGCCCCGGACGTCGACCCCGCCGACTCCTGCTGCGCCTGCTCGGTCGGCGCCGTGCCGCCGCCCGCACCGCTGCCCTGGCCGTCGCCGGCCAGATCGCGCAGCTTGCCCTCCAGGTAGGCCAGCACCACGCCCGCCTTCACCACTTGGTCGCCCAGCTTGCCGACCCGTTCGACCGCCTTCTCCGCCTCGGCCCGCGCCAGCCCGACGGCCAGGTCGAGCCCGCCCCGGCCGACCGTGACGACCTCCTGGGCGAGGGTCTCCAGCTTCTGCACGGCCGGCGGCAGCTGGGTGGTGACGGCCCGCTCGGCCCCCTCCACGTCCACCCCGGCCCGCTCCAGCAGCTCGACCGCCGTGCCCACCACGCGCTTGCCGGCCGCCTCCGCGAGCCCGGCGGCCAACTCCACATACCCCCGAAGCATCTGCCGCATCTCCCGGTGCCTCCTCGAGCCGTCCTGATCCCCGGAAGTGACGCTACCGTGTCCACCCGGCCGGGCGCGGCAGCAACCGGCGTCAGGAGCAACGCCCGCAGCGGGTACCGTGGCTCGAATACCCCTCAGCCGGAGCCGGGAGAATCCGATCATGGCCGACACCGACGCATGCCGCGCGGCGCTGGAGCAGCTCAGCCGGAACATGGCGCAGGCCGAAGGCAACGTCCGCAAGGCCGCCGCGCTGGACCGCTCGCTCAGCTGCTGGCTCACCGACCTCGATCTGACCTTCACCGGCATGCTGCGCGAGGGCCGGATCCAGGACCTCGTCCACGCACCCGGCGCACCGACCGAGAAGGCCGCGATCCGGCTGGCCATGACCAGCGACGACCTGGTGGCCCTGGTCGGCGGCCGGCTGAACTTCGCCGGCGCCTGGGCCGCAGGGCGGGTCAGGCTGGAGGCCGGCTTCCGCGACCTGCTGCGCCTGCGCGCCCTGCTCTGACCCGGCCCGGCGGCAGGGCGGCTCAGAACCCGAGCTCGGCCAGCACCTTGCGCCCGTCCAGCGGCTCCCCGCCACGGTCCAGCTCCGCCCACGCCGCCGCGCACAGTGCCCGCAGCCCGTCGTACCGCCCGTCCTGGGACCCCTGCGCCGCGCCGGCACCGCCCAGGCGCAGCTCGCCGTCCACCACGCGGGCGGACCGGCCACGGCACTCGAAGCCGCCGTCCGCCGCCGCCGTCACCGCCGGGTGCGGCTCCAGCAGCCCGCGCAGGTCGGCGGCCAGGTAGGTGGGCCGGTGCTGCCGCGGCGCGGCGAGCAGCTGGGCGGGGGTGCTGACCCCGGTGAAGACCAGCAGGCTGTCCACCCCGCCGTTGTAGGCACCCTCGATGTCGGTGTCCAGCCGGTCGCCGACCACCAGCGGGCGCTCGGCCCCCGTGCGCAGCACCGTCTCGCGGTGCATCGGCGGCAGCGGCTTGCCCGCCACCTCCGGCTCGGCCCCGGTCGCGGCCCGGACGGCGGCCACCAGCGTCCCGTTGCCCGGCGCCACCCCGCGCGCGGTGGGGATCGACATGTCGGTGTTGGACGCCACCCAGGGCAGGCCCGCAGCCACCGCGTAGGCGGCCTCGGCGAGGCGCTCCCAGCCCACCGAGGGGTCGAAGCCCTGCACCACGGCCGCCGGACCGTCGGCCAGCGACTCGACCGCCACCAGCCCCCGCTCGGCGAGCGCCTCCACCAGCCCCGGGCCGCCGACGACCAGCACCTTCGAGCCCGCCGGCACCTTCTCGGCGACGAGCCGGGCGGCGGCCTGGGCGGAGTTGATCACGTCGCTCGCCGCCGCCGGCACGCCCAGCTCGGTGAGGTGCTCGGCGACCACCCGGGGCGGACGCGAGGCGTTGTTGGTGACGTAGGCCAGCCGCATGCCGGCCGCCCGGGCCGCGTCCAGCGAGTCCACCGCGTGCTCGATCGCCGACGGGCCGGCGTAGACCACGCCGTCCAGGTCGAGCAGCGCCGTGTCGTAGGCCGCCATCAGCGGCTTGTCACTGTGGCCGGGAGCCTGCGGGTTCGTCATGCCTGATCTTCCCTATCGTCGGAATCGGTGGACCGGCCGCCCGACTGCGGCGGCAGGTAGCCCGGGGCGCCGGGCAGCAGCGGGCCGAAGGCGCCCGCCCGGGCCGCCAGGGTGGCCCTGCTCTGGCGCAGCGCCGCCTGGTAGTGCGCGACCTGCGGCTGCATCGCCACGGCCAGCGCCAGGTGTTCGACCGAGGTCTCGAAGTCGCCGAGTCTGGCGGCTGCGATCCCCCAGCCGAACTGAGCGTAGTCGTCGGACGGATCGGCCAGCGCCACCACCCGGAAGCTCTCCAGCGCCGCCCGGTAGGAGCCCACGTCGAACTGGGCCCTGGCCAGCGCCTCCCGGATGCTCCTGGAGGACGGCTCGGCCGCCGCCGCCCGCGCCAGCAGCTGCTCGGCCGCCGCCGGATGGCCCTCGGCCAGCAGCTGCTCGCCCCGGCGGAACCAGTCGTACACGTCACCCAGCGGGGTCCCGTCCGCGCTGCCGGTCACCGGCGGCTCGCCCGCTCCGCCCGCGGCCTGCTCCTGCCCACCACTCATGCTCGGCCTCACTTCTCTCGTCCTGCCACCGGCTCCCGCTCGTACGAACGATCGTGGGAGCCCGCACCATCTCGGAAACAACGCCGTTCTCGGATACCCTTCCCAGGTTTGATCACCGGTCACCTCACAGTGACGAGGCCACTGCGGATCCGGGAGGGGGCTTTCCGTTCCCGGCCACCACCGGGCCATCCGGCGGACCCGCGACGGAAACTAAGCTGTCAAGTCCGCAGGCGCCGACCACGGCGTGCACCACCCCTCGTACGACCCGTAGTCCGGCGTCCTGCTCCTCCGGTCCAACGGTCCGACCGAGACCCCACCCTCCCCGGCCCACCAGGCCGGAGCCCGACGGGAGAGATCTGATGAGTGCACCCAGTGCAGGAAGCGGCGCGACACCCCCGCACGGCGGCCCCGGCAACCCGGGACACGTCGCGGCCGCGGGCCTGTCCCTGTCGCCCTTCCGCGGGTTGCGGTACGTCCCCGAACGGGTCGGCACGCTGGCCGCCGTCACCTCCCCGCCCTACGACGTGGTCGACCCGCACCGGCGGCTCAGCCTGGAGACCGCCGACCCGCACAACGTGGTCCGCCTGATCCTCCCGCGCCCCGAACCCGACGACACCGGCGAGCGCCCCGACCGGGACACCCGCTACCGGCACGCCGCCCGGCTGCTGAAGCGCTGGCTCGGCGAGGGCGTGCTGGCGCCCGATCCGAAGCCGGCCCTCTACGTCTACGAGCAGCGCACCGCCGCCGACAGCCCCAGCGGGGAGCTGCTGCAGCGCGGGCTGATCGGCGCCCTGGCCGTCAGCGGCCGGGAGAGCGGGGTGGTGCTGCCGCACGAGGACGTGATGCCCCGGCCGGTCGCCGACCGGGTCGGCCTGATGCGCACCACCCGGGCCAACCTGGAGCCGCTGCTGCTCACCTACCGGGGCAAGGGCGGCGCGGCGGCCGTGATCGAGCGGACCGTGGAACGGGAACCGCTGCTCACCACCACCACCTCGGACGGCACCCGCCACCGCCTGTGGGCCGTCACCGACCGTGCCCAGCTGGCCGAGGTCACCCGTGATCTGGCCACCTGCCGTGCCCTGATCGCCGACGGGCACCACCGCTGGGAGATGTACCTGCGGCTCCAGCGCGAGCACCGCCACCTGCCGTTCAGCCCCTGGGACCGCGGCATGGTTCTGCTGGTGGACACCGCCCGCTACCCGCTGCGGGTGCGGGCGATCCACCGGGTGCTCTTCCGGCTGCCGCTCGAACGCGCGCTGGTGGCGCTGAACACGGCCGAGGACGGCTGGCAGCTGGAGAAGCTGTCCGGGGGCCTGAACGAAGCACTGGACGCCCTGGCGGCGGCCAAGCTGGCGGGCGGCAACGCCTTCGTGCTCACCGCCGGCGATTCGGTCTACCACCTGCTCACCGGCCCCGACGAGGCGCTGCTCAACGCCACCGTGCCCAAGGAGAAGCCCGAGGAGTGGCGGCACCTGGACGCCACCGTGCTGCACGCCACCCTGCTGGAGCACGTCTGGCAGGTCCCCGACGGCCCGGACGACATCGGCTACCTGCACGCGGCCGTGGCCGCCGAGCGGGAGGCGGCGAGAACCGGTGGCACCGCCGTCCTGCTGCACCCGGTGGACGAGGGCGTGGTGCGCCGGCTCGCCGAGCAGGGGGTCACCATGCCGCGCAAGTCCACCTCCTTCGGCCCCAAGCCCGCCACCGGGCTGGTGCTGCGGAGCCTCGAACTGGGCTGACCCGCCCGAGGAAGTAGCGAAAGGGAGGAGGCTCCTGCCCGGCCGGGCGGGAGCCTCCTCCCCTGTCACGCACTACTCACCGGCAACTGGTGCTCAGCGGTTGTCCTCGCGGTCACGCAGGGCGCGGGCGACCTCGGCCTCGTCGGCCTCTTCCATCTCCAGGTCGTCCTCGTCGTAGTACTCCTCGACGTCCTCGTCGTCCTCGAAGATGACCTCGTCCGTGCCCTCCTCGCGGTCGGTACGACGGCCGCGCGGCTCGGGGCGCTCGGCGGCCTCGGCCACCTCGTCCTCCTCGCCCTCGGCGGCCTCGTCCTCGAGCTCCGGGTCGAGGGTGTCGACGAACTCCAGCCCGTCGATCTCGGCCAGCCGCTCGGAGGCGTTGGTGGTGCCGTCCGGGTCGGCGTCGGCGGCCTTGGCGAACCAGTCGCGCGCCTCGTCCGCACGGTCGGCGGCGATCAGCGCCTCGGCGTAGGCGTAGCGCAGGCGGGCGGTCCACGGGTGCAGCGCGCTGGAGGCGAGCTCCGGGCTCTGCAGGGTGACCACGGCAGCCTCGAACTGGCCCAGGTCGGCGCGGGCACCGGCCGCGACCAGGCGCATCTCGACCTGGCCGGCCTTGTCCAGCTGCTTCACCTCGGGCTCGCCGGCCATCGCCAGCGCCCGCTCCGGACGGCCCAGACCGCGCTCGCAGTCGGCCATCACCGGCCAGAGGTCCGAGCGACCGGTCATCCGGCGCGCGGCGCGGAACTCGGTCAGCGCCTCGGAGTAGCGCTGCGTCATGTAGGCCGCGAAGCCCGCCGCCTCGCGCACCGACGGCACGCGGGAGGCCAGGCGGAGCGCCACGCGGGCGTACTTGTAGGCCTCCTCCGGCTCGCTGTCGAGCAGGCGGGCGACCATCACCAGGTTGCGCGCCACATCGTCGGCGAGCGTCTTGGGCAGGCTCAGCAGCTCCTGGCGCACGTCCCCGTCGATCTCCGTCCCGGTGACGTCCTCGGGGATGGCGAGGCGCTGCACCGGCTCCTGGTGGCCGCGACGGTCGTCGTAGCCACCACGGTCGCCGCCACGGTCGTCACGGCGCCCCTCGAACCGGCCACCACGGTCGCCGTAGGAACGGCCGCCGCGGTCCCCGCCACGGTCGCGGTCACCGGAGGGGCGGCCACCCTCGCGGCGGAAGCCGCCACGGTCGCCACCGCGGTCACGGTCACCGAACGAGGGGCGGTCGTCACGACGGAAGCCGCCACGGTCGCCGGTCGAGGGACGGTCGTCACGACGGAACCCACCACGGTCACCGGTCGAGGGACGGTCATCACGACGGAACCCACCACGGTCACCCGTGGACGGACGGTCATCACGACGGAAGCCGCCACGGTCGCCGGTCGAGGGACGGTCATCACGACGGAACCCACCACGGTCGCCACCGCGGTCACGGTCACCGTAGGACGGACGGTCATTGCGACGGAAGCCGCCACGGTCACCCGTGGACGGACGGTCGTCACGACGGAAGCCACCACGGTCGCCGGTCGAGGGACGGTCATCACGACGGAACCCACCACGGTCACCGGTCGAGGGACGGTCGTCACGACGGAACCCGCCACGGTCGCCACCGCGGTCACGGTCACCGTAGGACGGACGGTCGTCACGGCGGAAGCCGCCACGGTCACCCGTGGACGGACGGTCGTCACGACGGAACCCACCACGGTCACCGGTCGAGGGACGGTCGTCACGACGGAACCCACCACGGTCACCGGTCGAGGGACGGTCGTCACGACGGAAGCCGCCACGGTCGCCGGTCGAGGGACGGTCGTCACGACGGAACCCACCACGGTCGCCACCGCGGTCACGGTCACCGTAGGACGGGCGGTCGTCACGACGGAAGCCGCCACGGTCACCCGTGGACGGACGGTCGTCACGACGGAAGCCGCCACGGTCGCCGGTCGAGGGACGGTCGTCACGACGGAACCCACCACGGTCGCCACCGCGGTCACGGTCACCGAACGAGGGGCGGTCGTCACGACGGAAGCCGCCACGGTCACCCGTGGACGGACGGTCGTCACGACGGAACCCACCACGGTCACCGGTCGAGGGACGGTCGTCACGACGGAACCCACCACGGTCGCCACCGCGGTCACGGTCACCGTAGGACGGACGGTCGTCACGACGGAAGCCGCCACGGTCACCGGTCGAGGGACGGTCGTCACGACGGAACCCACCACGGTCACCACCGCGGTCCCCGCCACGGTCGCCACCGCGGTCGCGGTCACCGTAGGACGGACGGTCGTCGCGACGGAAGCCGCCACGGTCACCGGTGGAGGGACGGTCGTCGCGGCGCGGGCCACGGTCGTTCGACCAGCCACCGCGCGAGCGGGACTCGTGGCCTCGGCCATCGTCCGATCGACGGTCGGGGCGGTCCTGGGGCGGGTTCGACATCGCGGTGACTCCTTCTACATCATCAGCTTCGCCGCAGGTCGGGCAGGGGGATGCCCGACGCGGCACGATGCCGGCCGCTGGGCCAGGCACCTTCTTCATTGTCAAGCATCAGCAGCAGGCTCGCGCTGGGGGACAGCGGGCGGGCTGCGCGGGATCAAGTGGTTCGTGAAAAACAAAAAGGCCGTGGCCCCAGCTCATCGCTGGGGCCACGGCCTTTGAATAATTGTTCGGCGGCGTCCTACTCTCCCACAGGGTCCCCCCTGCAGTACCATCGGCGCTATGAGGCTTAGCTTCCGGGTTCGGAATGTAACCGGGCGTTTCCCTCATGCTATGACCACCGAAACCCTATTGGGTATTCAGCGAACACACTTTTCAGTTGATAAGTGTTTCTTTGTTTGCCGGAGTCGAAATAAATCGACCCAGTGGCAGAGCCGATAAATCGGCTCAGTGTTCGCCGGCGATAGCTGTTCGCTACCCGGGAACCACACAGTGAACGCGAGCGTCTGAGGACAAGCCCTCGGCCTATTAGTACCGGTCAGCTCCACCCCTTACAGGGCTTCCACATCCGGCCTATCAACCCAGTCGTCTACTGGGAGCCTTACCCTCTCAAGGAGGTGGGAGTGCTCATCTCGAAGCAGGCTTCCCGCTTAGATGCTTTCAGCGGTTATCCCTCCCGAACGTAGCCAACCAGCCATGCCCTTGGCAGGACAACTGGCACACCAGAGGTTCGTCCGTCCCGGTCCTCTCGTACTAGGGACAGCCCTTCTCAACACTCCTACGCGCACAGCGGATAGGGACCGAACTGTCTCACGACGTTCTAAACCCAGCTCGCGTACCGCTTTAATGGGCGAACAGCCCAACCCTTGGGACCTACTCCAGCCCCAGGATGCGACGAGCCGACATCGAGGTGCCAAACCATCCCGTCGATATGGACTCTTGGGGAAGATCAGCCTGTTATCCCCGGGGTACCTTTTATCCGTTGAGCGACGGCGCTTCCACAAGCCACCGCCGGATCACTAGTCCCTGCTTTCGCACCTGCTCGACCCGTCGGTCTCACAGTCAAGCTCCCTTGTGCACTTACACTCAACACCTGATTGCCAACCAGGCTGAGGGAACCTTTGGGCGCCTCCGTTACTCTTTAGGAGGCAACCGCCCCAGTTAAACTACCCACCAGACACTGTCCCTGATCCGGATCACGGACCCAGGTTAGACATCCAGCACGACCAGAGTGGTATTTCAACGTCGACTCCACAACAACTGGCGTTGCCGCTTCAAAGTCTCCCACCTATCCTACACAAGCCGAACCGAACACCAATATCAAGCTATAGTAAAGGTCCCGGGGTCTTTCCGTCCTGCTGCGCGAAACGAGCATCTTTACTCGTAATGCAATTTCACCGGGCCTATGGTTGAGACAGTCGAGAAGTCGTTACGCCATTCGTGCAGGTCGGAACTTACCCGACAAGGAATTTCGCTACCTTAGGATGGTTATAGTTACCACCGCCGTTTACTGGCGCTTAAGTTCTCAGCTTCGCCCCGACGAATCAGAGCTAACCGGTCCCCTTAACGTTCCAGCACCGGGCAGGCGTCAGTCCGTATACATCGCCTTACGGCTTCGCACGGACCTGTGTTTTTAGTAAACAGTCGCTTCTCGCTGGTCTCTGCGGCCGGCCCCAGCTCGGGCAGCAAGTGCCTCCACCAGTTCCGGCCCCCCTTCTCCCGAAGTTACGGGGGCATTTTGCCGAGTTCCTTAACCATAGTTCACCCGAACGCCTCGGTATTCTCTACCTGACCACCTGAGTCGGTTTGGGGTACGGGCCGCCATGAAACTCGCTAGAGGCTTTTCTCGACAGCATAGGATCATCCACTTCACCACAATCGGCTCGGCATCAGGTCTCAGCCTTAATGAGTGACGGATTTGCCTATCACTCGGCCTACACCCTTACCCCGGGACAACCACCGCCCGGGCTGGACTACCTTCCTGCGTCACCCCATCGCTCACCTAATACCCTGTTGGATCAGCGGCTCCACCACGTCCCATTGTCCGAAGACTCCGGGCCGGCTTCACGGCTTTAGCATTCAGAGGTTCAGCGTTGGCGCTTCAAAGCGGGTACGGGAATATCAACCCGTTGTCCATCGACTACGCCTGTCGGCCTCGCCTTAGGTCCCGACTTACCCTGGGCAGATCAGCTTGACCCAGGAACCCTTGGTCAATCGGCGCAAGAGTTTCCCACTCTTGTATCGCTACTCATGCCTGCATTCTCACTCGTATACCGTCCACGACTGGATTCCTCCGCCGCTTCACCCGGCACACGACGCTCCCCTACCCATCCACAGCGCCGTTGGGCGTATTCTGTGAATGACACGACTTCGGTGGTGTGCTTGAGCCCCGCTACATTGTCGGCGCGGAATCACTTGACCAGTGAGCTATTACGCACTCTTTCAAGGGTGGCTGCTTCTAAGCCAACCTCCTGGTTGTCTCTGCGACTCCACATCCTTTCCCACTTAGCACACGCTTAGGGACCTTAGTCGGTGTTCTGGGCTGTTTCCCTCTCGACCATGGAGCTTATCCCCCACAGTCTCACTGCCACGCTCTCACTTACCGGCATTCGGAGTTTGGCTAAGGTCAGTAACCCGGTAAGGCCCATCGCCTATCCAGTGCTCTACCTCCGGCAAGAAACACGTGACGCTGCACCTAAATGCATTTCGGGGAGAACCAGCTATCACGGAGTTTGATTGGCCTTTCACCCCTAACCACAGGTCATCCCCCAGGTTTTCAACCCTGGTGGGTTCGGTCCTCCACGCGGTCTTACCCGCGCTTCAACCTGCCCATGGCTAGATCACTCCGCTTCGGGTCTTGGGCATGCAACTCAACCGCCCTATTCGGACTCGCTTTCGCTACGGCTACCCCACACGGGTTAACCTCGCTACACACCGCAAACTCGCAGGCTCATTCTTCAAAAGGCACGCAGTCACGGCTGATCAGCAAGCTGACCAACGACGCTCCCACGGCTTGTAGGCACACGGTTTCAGGTACTATTTCACTCCGCTCCCGCGGTACTTTTCACCATTCCCTCACGGTACTATCCGCTATCGGTCACTAGGGAATATTTAGGCTTAGCGGGTGGTCCCGCCAGATTCACACGGAATTTCTCGGGCTCCGTGCTACTTGGGAGAAGCTCAAGTGAGCCGTACAAGTTTCGTCTACGGGGGTCTTACCCTCTACGCCGGACCTTTCGCATGTCCTTCGACTACCCATACGGTTTCTGACTCACCCGATCGCCGGCAGACGACCGAAGAACTTTCCCACGACCCCGAAGTGGCAACCCCTGCCGGGTCTCACACCACAACGGTTTAGCCTCATCCGGTTTCGCTCGCCACTACTCCCGGAATCACGGTTGTTTTCTCTTCCTGCGGGTACTGAGATGTTTCACTTCCCCGCGTTCCCTCCACATACCCTATGTGTTCAGGTATGGGTGACAGCCCATGACGACTGCCGGGTTTCCCCATTCGGACACCCCCGGATCAAAGCTCGGTTGACAGCTCCCCGGGGCCTATCGCGGCCTCCCACGTCCTTCATCGGTTCCTAGTGCCAAGGCATCCACCGTGCGCCCTTAAAAACTTGGCCACAGATGCTCGCGTCCACTGTGCAGTTCTCAAACAACGACCAGACACCCACCTACACAACCCGGCAAACACCAGGTCGGTCCGTGGGACCGGCACTGAGACAACGATTACTCGTTCCCTCAGGACCCAACAACGTGCCCGACACACCAGACTCAAGAACGCTTTCCACGCCGAAGCAGTACTCACGAACCATCACCCAGTGTGCCGAATAGTCAACGTTCCACCCATGAGCAACCGTGCGAGACATTCGCTCGCATCCGGCCATGTGCTCCTTAGAAAGGAGGTGATCCAGCCGCACCTTCCGGTACGGCTACCTTGTTACGACTTCGTCCCAATCGCTGGTCCCACCTTCGACGGCTCCCTCCCAAGGGTTAGGCCACCGGCTTCGGGTGTTACCGACTTTCGTGACGTGACGGGCGGTGTGTACAAGGCCCGGGAACGTATTCACCGCAGCATGCTGATCTGCGATTACTAGCAACTCCAACTTCATGGGGTCGAGTTGCAGACCCCAATCCGAACTGAGGCCGGCTTTTTGGGATTCGCTCCACCTCACGGTATCGCAGCCCTTTGTACCGACCATTGTAGCACGTGTGCAGCCCAAGACATAAGGGGCATGATGATTTGACGTCGTCCCCACCTTCCTCCGAGTTGACCCCGGCAGTCTCCTGTGAGTCCCCATCACCCCGAAAGGCATGCTGGCAACACAGAACAAGGGTTGCGCTCGTTGCGGGACTTAACCCAACATCTCACGACACGAGCTGACGACAACCATGCACCACCTGTATACCGACCACAAGGGGGCGACTATCTCTAGCCGTTTCCGGTATATGTCAAGCCTTGGTAAGGTTCTTCGCGTTGCGTCGAATTAAGCCACATGCTCCGCTGCTTGTGCGGGCCCCCGTCAATTCCTTTGAGTTTTAGCCTTGCGGCCGTACTCCCCAGGCGGGGAACTTAATGCGTTAGCTGCGGCACCGACGACGTGGAATGTCGCCAACACCTAGTTCCCAACGTTTACGGCGTGGACTACCAGGGTATCTAATCCTGTTCGCTCCCCACGCTTTCGCTCCTCAGCGTCAGTAATGGCCCAGAGATCCGCCTTCGCCACCGGTGTTCCTCCTGATATCTGCGCATTTCACCGCTACACCAGGAATTCCGATCTCCCCTACCACACTCTAGCCTGCCCGTATCGAATGCAGACCCGGGGTTAAGCCCCGGGCTTTCACATCCGACGCGACAGGCCGCCTACGAGCTCTTTACGCCCAATAATTCCGGACAACGCTCGCACCCTACGTATTACCGCGGCTGCTGGCACGTAGTTAGCCGGTGCTTCTTCTGCAGGTACCGTCACTTGCGCTTCTTCCCTGCTGAAAGAGGTTTACAACCCGAAGGCCGTCATCCCTCACGCGGCGTCGCTGCATCAGGCTTTCGCCCATTGTGCAATATTCCCCACTGCTGCCTCCCGTAGGAGTCTGGGCCGTGTCTCAGTCCCAGTGTGGCCGGTCGCCCTCTCAGGCCGGCTACCCGTCGTCGCCTTGGTAGGCCATTACCCCACCAACAAGCTGATAGGCCGCGGGCTCATCCTGCACCGCCGGAGCTTTCCACCAACCCCCATGCAGAGGAAGGTCGTATCCGGTATTAGACCCCGTTTCCAGGGCTTGTCCCAGAGTGCAGGGCAGATTGCCCACGTGTTACTCACCCGTTCGCCACTGATCCACCCCGAAGGGCTTCACCGTTCGACTTGCATGTGTTAAGCACGCCGCCAGCGTTCGTCCTGAGCCAGGATCAAACTCTCCGTGAATGTTTACCCGTAATCGGGTCGACACCCGCGTCGAGCGGCACGACAACCACCGGAATAGGGTGGCCTCGCGCACTGCGTCCTCGCTAGTGTTTTACTTCAAAAGGAATCTCCAACCCCAGTCCGAAGACCAAGGCCGGGGATGTCAACATATCTGGCGTTGACTTTTGGCACGCTGTTGAGTTCTCAAGGAACGGACGCTTCCTTTGCAGCCACTTCCGTGGCCCCTCCGGGCGCTTCGTTCTTTCGTGTTTCCAGCTTATCAGATCCGGCTCAGTGCCTTTTCCGACTTCCTGGCTGGCCAGGTCCGCCTTTTCCGCGGCGACCGCCACTTTACCGTATTTCCGGATCGGGTCCGGACCATGCTGAATCCCGGAGGAATAAGCGAGGTTTTAAATCGGCAAATCTGATGGTCGCTCCGGGTGGGTTCGGGCCGGCCTCTCGGCTGCCCCTTCCGTCCGTCCGGATCAGGCGACTCGGACAACACTAGGCCAGCTGGGCGGTCGCGTCAAACACTGAGGGGCCAGATCTGACCAGATCTGGCCCCTCGGGCAAGCAGTCGCAGCTCAGTGGCGATGCATTTCAAGCCACCTGACGCATACTCACGCTTCGTCGGCGTGAGCTGGCGTCAGTTCTCGGTTGACTCATGCACCCGTCAGCTCGACCGCGGCGAGGTTCCGCTTTCCGCGACGCAGCACCAGCCAGCGGCCGTGCAGCAGGTCGTCGGTGGTCGGCACCGCGTCCTCGTCCGCGACCTTCGCGTTGTTGAGGTAGGCGCCGCCCTCCTTCAGCGTCCGGCGGGCGGCCGAGCGGCTGGGAGCCAGGCCGACGGCCACCAGCAGATCGGCCATCGGGGCCAGCTCGGTGACGGTGGCCTTGGGCACCTCGGCCAGCGCGGAGGTCAGCGTCGCGGGCTCCAGCTCGGCGAGGTCGCCCTGGCCGAACAGCGCCTTGGAGGCCGCCACCACGCGCTGGTACTGCTCGGCGCCGTGGAGCATGGTGGTCAGCTCCTCGGCCAGGGCGCGCTGGGCGAGCCGGGCGGCCGGGCGCTCGGCGGTCTCCCGCTCCAGCTCCTCGATCTCCTCCTTCGAGCGGAAGCTGAAGATCCGCAGGAAGTTGGAGACGTCGCGGTCGTCCGTGTTGAGCCAGAACTGGTAGAAGGCGTACGGCGTGGTCAGCTCGGGGTCGAGCCAGATCGTGCCGGTCTCCGTCTTGCCGAACTTGGTGCCGTCCGCCTTGACGATCAGCGGGGTGGCCAGCGCGTGCGCGGACTTGCCGTCGGCCTTGCGGATCAGGTCCGTGCCGGCCGTCAGGTTGCCCCACTGGTCGCTGCCGCCGGTCTGCAGGGTGCAGTCGTAGCGGCGGTTCAGCTCCAGGTAGTCCATGCCCTGCAGGATCTGGTAGCTGAACTCGGTGTAGCTGATGCCCGCGTCGGAGTTGAGCCGCCGGGCGACGGCCTCCTTGGCGATCATGTTGTTGACCCGGAAGTACTTGCCGATGTCGCGCAGCAGGTTGATCGCGGACAGGCCCGAGGTCCAGTCCAGGTTGTTGACCATGCGGGCGGCGAACGGACCCTCGAAGTCGAGGAACTTCTCGATCTGGCCGCGCAGCCGGTCCACCCAGGCGGCCACCGTCTCGGGGGCGTTGAGCACCCGCTCGGCCGTCGGCTTGGGATCACCGATCAGGCCCGTCGCACCGCCGACCAGGCCCAGCGGCAGGTTTCCGGCCTGCTGGATCCGGCGCATCGTGAGGATCTGCACCAGGTTGCCGAGGTGCAGGCTCGGCGCGGTCGGGTCGAATCCGCAATAGAAGGTGACCGGGCCGTCCGCGAACGCCTTGCGCAATGCGTCCTCGTCGGTGGACAGGGCGATCAGCCCTCGCCACCGCAGCTCGTCGACGATGTCCGTCACGGTCACGCTTCTCCTTGGTCGGTCCGGGCCGCGGCTGGGGGGCGGTCCGGGAAGGGAATTCCGTCGGGTTCCAGCCTGTCCGAGACTACGCGGTCCGCGCTACGCGGTTTTACCCAGCGGCCTGCGCCGCGGGGTGTGGGCCCGGTAGGGGCTGACGGACGGCTCGCCCTCGATCCAGAAGCGCCAGGGCGTGTCGGCGGCGGTGGAGACCCCGGTGCGCGGGCCGGAGCGGATCAGCGCGGCGGGCGGCGGGGTGCCGGGCAGCAGGCGGAAGACCGGGCCCTCGATCACGTCCTCGCCGTTCTGGGCCCGGTCGACGCCGAGCGCCTGGGCCAACCGGGCCGGGCCCTGGGCGAGGTCGTGGTCGCGGCGGCTGGTGGGCCGGCGGGTGCGGGCCAGCTCCGCTCCCGCCGTCACCTCGCCGGCTCGCAGCAGGACCCCGCCGGGGTGCAGGGCGGGGCCGCAGACCAGGTTGAGGCAGTAGTGCATGCCGTAGGTGAAGTAGACGTAGGCGTGGCCGGGTGGGCCGAACATCACGGCGTTGCGCGCGGTGGGCCCACGGAACGCGTGCGAGGCGGGGTCGTCCGGACCCTGGTAGGCCTCGACCTCGGTCAGCCGCAGCTCGACGGTGCCCGTGGGCAGCGTGCAGCGCAGCCGGCGGCCGAGCAGCTCGGGGGCGACCTCGGTGGAGGGGCGGTCGAAGAAGGCGCGCGGCAGGGCGGCGGGCCCGTCGTCGGGGTGCTCGGCGGAGCTGTCGGTGGCCACGGGTCCGAGCCTAACGGCGGGCGCCGACAGTCGGCCGGGCGGCGGCAGGGGGGCGGCCCGCCCGCCGTCACCCGGCGGCTGAGCGGGGGAAATTCCGTTGTCGGACAAGGTGCTTGGCGGTCACAGTGGTCGGGTCCGCCGGGGTGGCGGACGGGCCTGGGAGGTGTCCGGAATGCGCAACACGTTGGTGCTGAACGCGAGCTACGAGCCGCTGTCGACGGTGTCCCTGCAGCGTGCAGTGGTGCTGGTGCTCCAGGACAAGGCCGTGGTCGAGCAGGTTCATCCCCTGCGTGCGATGCGTGCCGCCGGGCTCTCGGTACCGGTGCCCCGGGTGATCAGACTGCGGCGGTACGTCAGAGTGCCGTTCCGACAACGGGCCCCGTGGTCGCGGCGGGGCGTGCTGGTGCGGGACCAGCACCTGTGCGCCTACTGCGGGCGCCGGGCGACCACGGTGGACCACGTCCTGCCCAAGTCGCGCGGGGGCGCCGACAGCTGGCTGAACACCGTGGCGGCGTGCGCCACCGACAACCAGCGCAAGGCCGACCGGACTCCGGAGCAGGCCGGGATGGCGCTGCTGCGGCGCCCGTTCGAGCCGACCCCGGAGGCCACCCTGCTGCTGGCGCTGGGCCTGCGGGCCGGTGAGGCCGGCGAGTTGGCTCCCTGGCTGCCGCGCGCCGCCCAGCCGGGCGGGGCCCAGCCGGTCGCGGTCGCCGTGGGCTGAGGCGACGACCGCGCGGGCCCACCGGACCGGGGGGCACGGACGTCCGGTGGACCGGCCTGCTCAGGGG
Source organism: Kitasatospora sp. NBC_01250 (assembly GCF_036226465.1). Lineage (NCBI taxonomy): Bacteria > Bacillati > Actinomycetota > Actinomycetes > Kitasatosporales > Streptomycetaceae > Kitasatospora > Kitasatospora sp. NBC_01250. The sequence continues at coordinate 2,882,088 of NZ_CP108476.1, forward strand.
ACAGGCCGGCCCACCGGATCACCACCGGGCTCGCGCGCGATCAGCCCTTGGCCTGGAAGGCCGTGGCCACACCGAAGTTGGCCGAGTGGCCGGGGACGGCGACGACCCGGTCGGCGCCCATCAGCACCCGGCCCGAGGTGAGCAGCGAGCCGGTGGCGGGCGGGAAGCCGCCGCCGACGCTCTCCTGACCGGTGGTCAGGGTGATGCGGCTCAGGTGGGCCGGCTGGTCGGTGCGCTCGTCGGCGGCCAGCACCAGGGTGCCGTTGTCCAGGCCGACGGCCCGGACGGTGCCCTTCTCGCTGGCCGGGGTGCGCCACAGCTGCTTGCCGTTGGTGACGTCGAAGGCGACCGCCGAGGTCGGGCCGCCGGCGGCGCCGACCAGCGTGGTGACCATGCTGTGGTCCTGGAAGAAGACGCCGGGCAGCGCGTCGAAGGTGCCGCGGGTGACGTCCAGCCGGCCGCCGCCGGGGTCGCTGACCGGGATGGTGGCGGCCTGGTCGCCGTTGGCGTTCCAGGTGAGCACCTTGTCGTCGGTCGGCTGGTCCCCGGTGGTCAGCATCACGGCCGGCTCGGCGGAGAGCACGGTGGCGGTCCTGGGCTGGGTGGGCAGGCCCTTGGCCCAGAGCGTCTTGCCGTCGGCGGTGCCCAGCGCGACCACCTGGTCGCCCGGGTTGCTGTCGACGCAGCTGCTGTGCAGCAGGACGGTGGCACCGGAGGCGCTGCCGGACAGCGTGCAGAACTTGCCCTGGCCGCCGTACTGCCAGGCGTCCTTGCCGTCGGCGGAGCCCCAGGCGATGGCCTTGTCGTCGCCGACCGCGACCACCTTGTCGTCGGTGACCGCGACCTGGGCCGCGTAGGGGTTGTGGTCGGAGAGCTGCTTGGTCCAGGCGGTCTTGCCGGCCTTGGTGTCCACGGCGGCGAGCTGGGTGCAGGGGCTCTTCGGATCGGCCTGGGCGTGGAAGAGCACGGCGCCGATCCCGGAGGGGTTGACGGTGGGCGACATGCCGCAGGGGGTGGCACCGGCCGCGGGGGCGTCCAGGTTCCAGGTGGGCTTGCCGGTGGCCGGATCGTAGGCGTGCACGCCGCTGCCGTCCGCGCGGACCAGCGCGTCGGCCAGCAGCCAGCTGCCGATCAGGGTGTCGTCGGCGCCTGCCTGCGGTGCGCCGGCGGGCTGGGCGGACCAGATCTTGTTGTGCGCGACGGCGAAGCCGGGGTCGCTGGAGGGGGCCGCGGTGTTGTCGTGGTGCGTGCTGCCGCCGCTGGTGGCGACCACGCCGGCGGTCACCAGGACGCCGAGGGCGGCGACGCCGGCGGCGACCCGGATCAGCAGCGTCCGGTGGCCGGGGGCGCCCTCGGTGTTGAGCACGGAACCGAGCGCGCCCTGCGCGGCGCCGCGCACGCGGCCGATCAGCGAGCCGTCGGTGGCGGCCGCAGCACTGCCGCCGCCACGGCGGGAGCGGGACGGCTTCGCGGGGGGCGCCTCGGGATCGACGGGCGCCTCGGGGTCGGCGGCGGATCCGGGGGTGTCGGGCGACTCGACGGCGGAGAACTCCGCGGTGGTGGTCACCGCGCTCTCCTCCGTGCCGGGCCCGGCGGCGAACTGGTCGGCGTAGAGCGGCGGCTCGCTCGGCCGGCCGAACTCCTCGCCCGCCTGGTAGTGCTGCTGCTCGGGGATGCCCTGGTAGGCCTCGGGCCACTCCCAGGGCTGCCCGTCGCCGGCGTACTGCTCTCCGGCGTACTGCTCGCCGGGGTGCTGGGCGTTGGGGTACTCGCCGGGGGCGTACGGGTCGGCGGCGTACTGCTCGCCCGCGTACTGCTCCCCCGGGTAGGGCTGCGCCGTCCCGTAGGGCTGCTGCTCGTTCGGGTACCAGCCCTGCTGCTGCCCGTAGGCGGCGGGATCAGGCCCGCTGCTGTCCTGGGGGTACCCCCGGTCGGCGGCTGGGGGGAAGTCCTGAGCCATGCGTTCCGTCCGTCCCGACTGCGTACAACGACGGACAGCATCTCACGCCGCCCACCCGTACCGACCGTTCGGCTGGCAACAGGGCCCGCTGCAACGGTCGGTACGGTCGGCGAACGTGTCGGTACGGTGAATGAACCCGTCAGCTCTGCTGGTTGAACGCCGCATCGATCCTGGCCGCCAGTCGGAGGTCCAGGTCGGTCACGCCGCCCGCACTGTGGGTGCTGAGGGCGAAGGTGAGGGTGCGCCAGCGGATGTCGATGTCCGGGTGGTGGTTCATCTCCTCGGCCGCCTCGGCCACCGCCACCACCACGCGGATCGCGGACGGGAAGTCGGCAGCGTCGGCGGTGCGGGTGATCGCCGCGCCCTGTCGCTGCCAGCCCGGCAGTGCGGCCAGGCCCGCGGTGATCTCGTCCTCGGTCAGCAGGGGGCTGTTGGTCATCGCGTCACTCCGGTCCGTCGCTCCAGGTCAGGCGGGCCACAGTGATGCTAGTGGCTGACCCCGCGTCGGTCCGGGAGCCGGCGCCCGGGCGCGAGCGGCGTCATGCCAGCAGGAGCTTGGTGACCGCGGCCAGGCCCACCACCACGATCAGCGTGCGCAGCGCGACCGGCGGCAGCCGGCGGCCGACCTTGGCGCCCACCAAGCCGCCGAGCGCCGAGCCGACCGCGATCAGCAGCGCCGCCAGCCAGTCCATGGAGGCGGTGAACATGAAGAAGACCGCCGCGACCGCGTTGACGATCAGCGCCAGCACGTTCTTGACCGCGTTCATCCGCTGCAGGTCGTCGCGGAGCAGCATGCCCATCAGCGCGAGCATCAGCACGCCCTGCGCGGCGCCGAAGTAGCCGCCGTAGATGCCGGTCAGGAAGATGCCGGTGACCAGCAGCGGGCTGCCGTCCGGGTCGGCGACCTTGCCACCGCGGGCCGCCACCGCACGGGCCACCCGCGGCTGGATCACCACCAGCACCAGGGCCAGCAGGATCAGCCCCGGGACGATGGCGTTGAAGGCACCCTGGGGCAGCCGGGTCAGCAGCACGGCGCCGACCAGTCCGCCGAGCAGTGCGGCCGTGCCCAGCCGCACCAGGCGGCCGCGCTGGTCGGCCAGTTCGCGGCGGTAGCCGATCGCTCCGCTGACCGAACCGGGCACCAGGCCGAGGGTGTTGGAGACGTTGGCGGTGACCGGGGGCAGCCCGACCGCCAGCAGGACCGGGAACGTGATCAGCGTTCCCGATCCCACGATGACGTTGATGGTGCCCGCGCCGGCTCCGGCCGCGAAGACCGCCAGCCCTTCCCAAGGAGTCATGGACTCGTCCTTACTTCTCGCGTGTCCGCCCCCGGTGGGGTGGCGGCGGTCGCGATCATGCCGGACAGCGGGCCGGGTGCCCAGTGGGTTCCAGGATCAGAGACCGGGTTTCCCGGCTCCGGGGAGTCCCGGCCGGTCCTGCCGGGGACTGCCCGGAGCCACGGGCGCTACTCCGGGTCGATCTTCGGGTACTCCCGGGGCGGGGTGACCCGGGGCCGGGCCGCACCGCTCTGGTCGGTGTCCACCGGGCGCGGCCCGCCGCCGCCGGCGACGCCGGGGCGGCTGCCGTTGCCCTCGGGCGCCGCCACCGGCGGCTTGGTCAGGTCCGGGCCCGCGCCCGGTCCGGCGCCCTGGCCGGTGAGGCCGCCGAACGCGCCGCCCAGGCCCTTGAGCGCGTCGCCGACCTCGCTCGGGATGATCCAGAGCTTGTTGGCGTCGCCCTTGGCCAACTCGGGCAGGGTCTGCAGGTACTGGTAGGCGAGCAGCTTCTGGTCGGCGTCGCCGTCGTGGATGGCCTCGAAGACGGTGCGGATCGCGGCGGCCTCACCGTCGGCGCGCAGCACGGCGGCCTGCGCCTCGCCCTCGGCGCTCAGCACCGCGGCCTGCTTCTCACCCTCGGCCCGCAGGATCGCGGCCTGCCGGGCGCCCTCGGCGGTGAGCACCGCCGCGCGCTTGTCCCGCTCGGCACGCATCTGCTTCTCCATCGAGTCCTGGATGGAGGTCGGCGGCTCGATCGCCTTCAGCTCGACCCGGTTGACCCGGATGCCCCACTTGCCGGTGGCCTCGTCCAGCACCCCGCGCAGCCCGGCGTTGATCACCTCACGGGAGGTCAGGGTGGACTCCAGGTCCATCGAGCCGATGATGTTGCGCAGCGTGGTGACGGTGAGCTGCTCGATGGCCTGGATGAAGCTGGCCACCTCGTAGGTCGCCGCCCGGGCGTCGGTCACCTGGTAGTAGATGACGGTGTCGATGTTGACCACCAGGTTGTCCTGGGTGATCACCGGCTGCGGCGGGAACGGCACGACCTGCTCGCGCAGGTCGATCCGGTTGCGGATGGTGTCGATGAACGGCACCACGATGTTGAGGCCGGCGTTGAGGGTGCGGGTGTAGCGGCCGAAGCGCTCCACGATCGCCGCGCTCGCCTGCGGGATCACCTGAATCGTCCGGATCAGTGCGATGAACGCCACCACCACCAGAACGATCAGCACGATCAGGACGGGTTCCACAGTGTCTCCCCTGGACATCTACGACGGGCAACTCGGACGACTGGCAGGCCGGGAGGGCCGCTAGTCGACCAGGGCGGTCGCGCCCTGGATTTCCACGACATCCACCTGCTGGCCCGGCTCGTACACGTGGTCGGGGTGCAGCGCCCGTGCCGACCAGATCTCGCCGTTGAGCTTGATCCGGCCGCCGTGCTCGTCCACCCGCTCCTGCACCACGGCCCGTGCGCCGGCCAGCGCCTCGATCCCCATCCGGACCCGCGGGCTCCGGTCGAGCTTGCGATAGGCGATCGGCCGCACCACGGTCAGCATCGCGACCGAGACGACGATGAAGGTCAGGAACTGCCAGACCACCCCGGCCCCCACCCCGGCGGCGATCGCGGCGCCGGCGGCGCCGACCGCGAACAGGCCGAATTCCGGCAGCGCGGTGATCGCCAGCGGTATGCCAAGACCGACGGCGAGCACGAGCCACCACACCCAGCTGTCCACAGGGCCATCCTAGGGAGGAAACGATGTCCGGTGGGTGGGTTCCCGCAGGTGGACGGAGGGAAACCGATCAGCCGGGGCCGCCGGGCCCGCGCCTGGTCAACGGAGCGGGCCGGCACGGTGGTTCGGCCCGGCGGCGGGCAGCCCGGTGCGGCCGGCGCCGGTTCGGCGGCGGGCTGGCCCGGGGCGGGGTCCGCGGGCTGTGTCCGCGGGCGGGGTCAGCCGAGCGGCAGGCCCTGCGCGGACCAGCGGTCGCCGTGACGCTCCAGGGTGAGCGGCAGCCCGAAGCAGAGCGAGAGGTTGCGGGCCGTCAGCTCGGTGTCGATCGGGCCCGCGGTCAGCACCTTGCCCTGACGGATCATCAGGACGTGGGTGAAGCCGGGCGCGATCTCCTCGACGTGGTGGGTGACCACGGCCATGGCCGGCGCGTAGGGGTCCTGGGCGAGCGCGCCCAGGCGGCGGACCAGGTCCTCGCGACCGCCCAGGTCCAGGCCGGCGGCCGGCTCGTCGAGCAGCAGCAGCTCGGGGTCGGTCATCAGGCCGCGGGCGATCAGGGTGCGCTTGCGCTCGCCCTCGGAGAGGGTGCCGAAGCTGCGCTGCTCGTAGCCGCCCATGCCGAGCCGGTCGAGCAGCAGCAGCGCGCGCGACTCGTCCACCTTGTCGTAGGTCTCCTGCCAGGTGGCGGTCATGCCGTAGGCGGCGGTGAGCACCGTCTGCAGCACGGTCTGCTCGCGCGGGATGCGGTCCAGCAGCGAGGCGCCGGCCAGGCCGATCCGCTGGCGCAGCTCGAAGACGTCGACCGAGCCGAGCTTCTCCCCCAGCACCGCGACGGTGCCGCTGGTGGGGTGCAGGTAACTGGACGCGACCTGGAGCAGGGTGGTCTTGCCGGCGCCGTTGGGGCCCAGGATCACCCAGCGCTCCCCCTCGGCGACCGACCAGGAGACCTGGCTGATCAGCGCACGTCCATCCCGGACCACGGAAACGTCCACCAGCTCCAGCACGTCGCTCATGCCTAACGCCTTCCCCAATACAGATTTTCGGCCGTCCGGGGTCCTACGCGGCGGGGTGCGGCGCGGCGGGGTCCTCGGGGTGCGGTCCACTCGTGTCGACAAGTCGGTGCGGGCGGGCAGCCTACTCCGCCGACCGGGTAGGCGGGAGGGAGCGCCGCCACTCGCACGGCAGCGCGGTTACTCGCACAGCACAGGGCCAACCTACGCCACGCGGGTGGCCGGGTTGTCCGTAGGCTGGCGGGATGCCGCTGACTCCTGCCGAAAACCCGTTCGCCGACCCGTCCGCCGGCCTGTTCGCCGAGGCGCGCTCCGCGCGGCTGACCGCGTGGGGCAACTCGCTGCTGGCCGGCTTCGCCCCGCCCGACCACGTGGTGGAGGAGGTCGTCGGCAAGGACGAGAGACACCGCGTGATCGGCCTGCCCGGCGACGTCGAGGGCGAGCAGCACGCGCTCAGCTGGGCGCTGGGCCGGCTGCGGGTGCTCGGGGTGACCGGATTGCGCCTGGCGCTGCCCGCCGAGGGGCATCCGCTCGGGCTGACCGGGCCGGCCCCCTTCAACGCCGCGGCGCTCGCGGTGGGCGAGGCGGTGCTGGCGGTCGGCGTGCCGCTGGGGCTGGTCCCGGAGATCGAGGTGTACGGGCCGCCCGGCGACCAGGCGGTGACCGTGCTGTGGCGCTGCCACGAGGTGCGCCCGGCGCCGCCCGCCGACGTCCCCTCGCTGCACGAGGCCGAGCGGGAGCTGGTGGAGGGGCTGCGCGAGGCGACCGTGCTGCTCTCCCGGCTGGACGTGGCCGGGGCCGGGCCGGAGGCGCTGCGCGCGCTGGAGCAGTACCGGCGCCGCGGGCACAGCAAGCTGCTGGCCCCCGGCTACCCGCCGCGCGCGGTGCGGGTGCTGGAGTCGGCGCGGCAGGTCTCGGCGCTGCTGTCGATCGCGGCCGGCGGCCACGGCGCGGCGGTCAGCGCCGCCGAGATGACGGCGCGGGCGGCGGTGCTGGCGCCGCTGCGGCGGATCGCGCGGCGGGCACAGGTGGCGGCGTACAACGCGCTGGTGGACGAGCGGGAGGACTGAGGGGCTCCGGTCGGGGGCGTGTTCGGGGGCGTTCAGCCCTCGCCGTGGCGGACCGCCCAGAGGGCGGCCTGGGTGCGGTCGGCCAGGTCCAGCTTCATCAGGATGTTGGAGACGTGCGTCTTGACCGTCTTCTCCGACAGGCTGAGGCTGCGGGCGATCTCCCGGTTGGAGCGGCCGTCCGCGAGGTGGCCGAGCACCTCGCGCTCGCGCTCCGTCAGGGTCCCGCCCCGGCCCTGCGGAGCGCGCGGGGCGTCGTCGGCCAGCAGCGCGCCGGCCAACTCGGGCTGGAGCAGCACGTGTCCGGCGTGCACCGAGCGGATCGCCCCGGCCAGCGCCTCCGGGTCGACGTCCTTGTACACGTACCCGGCCGCGCCCGCGCGCAGCGCCGGGACCACGGTGCGGTGCTCGGTGAAGCTGGTGACGATCAGCACCCGGGCCGGATTGCCCTCCGCCTTCAGGCGCTTGAGCGCCTCCAGCCCGTCCACCCCCGGCATCTTGAGGTCCATCAGGACCACGTTCGGGGCCAGCTCCTGGGCCTTCGTCACGCCTTCGGCGCCGTCGGCCGCCTCGCCGACCACCTCGATGTCGTCCTGCACCTCCAGGAATGTGCGCAGCCCGCGGCGGACCACCTGGTGGTCGTCGACCAGCAGGACGCGGATCGGCGCGTGGGTCTCAGGCACCGGGAACCTCCAGTTCGATGACCGTGCCCCGGCCGGCGGCCGAGGTGAGGGTGAGCCGGCCGCCGACGCTCTGCGCGCGGTCGCGCATCGAGACCAGCCCGAGGTGCCGGCCGGCCCGGTGGACCGCGTCCGGGTCGAAGCCGCGTCCGTCGTCGGTGATCCGCAGGACGGCGCCGCGGCCGGCGGTGCCGCGCAGCGTGACCGTGACCTTGGTCGCGTCGGCGTGCCGCAGCGCGTTGTGCAGCGCCTCCTGGGCGATCCGCAGCACCGCCGCCTCCTGGGCCGGCGGCAGCGTGCGCACCCCGCCGTCGTCGGTGAACTCGACGCCGGCGGTGTGCGCGCGGTCCAGCACCTGCACCTGGGAGGCGAGGGTGGCCACCAGACCGTCCTCGTCGAGCGCGGCCGGGCGCAGCTCGACCACCACGGCCCGCAGCTCGTCCGCGGCCTCGGCGGCCAGCCGGGCCACCTCGGTCAGCTCGGCCCTGGCCCGCTCGGGGTCGCGGTCCAGCAGCTTGGCGGCGGCCTTGGCGGTCAGCCGCAGGCTGAACAGCTTCTGCGAGACCGCGTCGTGCAGGTCGTGCGCGATCCGGGCCCGCTCGCCGGCCAGCGTCAGCTCGCGGCTGCGTTCGTAGAGCCGGGCGTTGGCCAGCGCTATCGAGGCGTGCGCGGCCAGGATCCGCAGCAGCCGCTCGTCGTGGACGGTGAAGCCGCCCTCCTTGTTGGCCAGGAAGATCGCGCCGAGGATCTCCTCGCCGTCCAGGATCGGCATCCCGAGGAAGTCCGTCAGCTCCGGGTGCGCGCTGGGCCAGCCGCCGAACGCCGGTGCCTTGCGGACATCGGCCAGCCGGGTGGGCCCCCTCTCGTGCAGCATGGTGGCGAGCACCCCGTGCTGGCGCGGCAGCGGCCCGATCGCCTTCCACTGCTCGTCGGTCACCCCGTCCACCACGAACTGGGCGAAGCCGCCGTGGTCGTCCGGCACCCCGAGCGCGGCGTACCGGGCGCCGAGCAGCGAGCGCGCGGAAGCGGTGATGCGGCGCAGCACCTCGCGCACTTCGAGGTGCGCGCTCATCGCGAGCACCGCGTCGCTCACCGCTTCGAGGCCGTCCAGGCACGCGTCGTCCAGGCACGGGTCGTCGAGCGGGTGCTCGCACGGTGGCTGGTGCTTGATCCCCATGCGGCCACCGTACCGCCGGGGTGCGGGAGCGGGCGTGGGGCGGTGGGCGGGGCGCGGGTGGGACGGGGGGCGTAGGGCGTGCGGCGGAGGTGGTGCCGCAGCCGGGGGCGCGGGCTCAGCCGGCGTCGGGGGGCAGGGTGTCGGCCAGGCGCTCCTCGGCGAGGGCTTCGGCGGTGCGGCTGAGGGCGTGCAGGAGGGTGGCGAGCAGGGCGTGGGCCTGGGACTCGATGCGCAGGTTGCCCTGGGCGCGGCCGAGGGCGAGGGCGTGGCGGGCGGCGGCGAGGGCCGCGTTGTGGCGGCCGAGGGCGTGCAGCACCTCGGCGCGGGTGTGGGCGGCGAGCGGGAGCTTGGGGTCCTCGGGGCGGGCGGTGAGGATGCGGACGGCCTCGTCGGCGTGTGGCAGGGCGAGCTCGGGGGTGCCGGCGATCACCAGGGCGTTGGCGAGGTTGTTGAGGGCCTGGGCGAGCAGCCGGTCGTCGGTCAGCTCGCGGGCGCGGTCCACGATGTCGGTCATCAGCGGGATCGCGCTGGCCTGCCGGCCGGCCCGGACCAGGCCGTTGGCCAGCCGGGTGCGGCACTGGTGGCGCAGCACCGGGTCGCCCAGTTCGTCGGCGAGGGCGATGGCCTGGTCGAGGTGGTCGGAGGCGGCGCGGAACTCGCGTTGGTCGATGAGGACCACGGCGAGGTCGGCGTGCATCCGCACCAGGGCGGCGGGGTCGGCGCAGGCGCGGGCCGCGCGCAGGCCGGCCTCGGCGGTGCTGCGCCACTCGGGGCGGCCGTGGTTGGCGTTGTAGTACAGCACCCCGGCCTGGTGGGCGAGTTGCCAGGCGGCGGCGGAGCGCTCGTAGTGCTCGGCGCAGAGCACCACGCCGCGCACCGCGCGCTCCTCGCGGCGGAACCAGTCGACGGCCTGGCCCGGGGTGGCCAGCGGCGGCAGGCTGGCGGTGGACGGCGAGGTGATGGTGGACGGCGAGGCGACGGCGGACGCGGCGGAGCCGGCGGGTGCGGGGGTGCCGGCGGACATGGCGGTGCCGGCGGCTGCGGGGGTGCCGGTGGGCAGCACGCTGTGGGTGTTCAGGCCCGCGCAGGCGGCGGCGGTCGCGGCGAGGTAGTGGTCGATCATCCGGTCCATCGCCGCCAGCCGCTCGTCACAGGTGAGTTCGGCGGCCAGCTGGGCACCGTAGAGGCGCACCAGGTCGTGCCGGGCGAACAGGCCGGGCGCGGTCTCCTCGATCAGGTGGGCGGCGTCGAGCTGGGCGAGCACGCCGCGGACCTCGACCGGCGGCACGTCGGCGAGCACGGCGGCGGTGTGCGCGTCTATCACCGCGCCCGGGTGCAGGCCGAGCAGGGTGAACAGCTGCACCGCCGCGGCCGGCAGCGCCCGGCAGGTGAGGTTGAGGGTGGCCGCCACGCCCAGCGAGCCGCGGCCCGCGCAGGAGAGCGAGGCGAGTCTGGCCTGCTCGTCGGAGATCTCCGTCACCAGGTCGCGCAGCGCCCAGCCCGGGCGGGTGGCCAGCCGGGCGGCGGCCAGGCGCAGCGCCAGCGGCAGCCGGTCGCAGCGCTCGGCCAGTTCGGCGGCGGCCTGCGGTTCGGCGGCGACCCGGGCCGGGTCCAGCACCCGGGCCAGCAGTTCCAGGGCCTCGGCCGGGGTCAGCACGTCCAGCGAGAGCGGGGCGGCGCCCTCCTGGACGAGCAGGTCGCCGAGCCGGCTGCGGCTGGTGATGACGGTGACCGGACCGCCGTCGGGCGCGGCGTCGTCGGCGGGCGGGTCGGGCAGCAGCGGGGAGAGCTGCTCGTAGGAGCGCGCGTTGTCGAGCACGACCAGCAGCCGCCGGCCGGAGAGGAGTGCGCGGTACCGCCGGGAGCGGTCCTCCAGCGTGCTGGGCATCGCGCTCTCGGCGACCCCGAGCGCGGCCAGGAAGCAGGCCAGCACCTCGGCCGCCTCGCGCGGTTCGGTCTCGTCGAAGCCGCGCAGGTCGGCGTAGAGCTGGCCGTCGGGGAAGCGGTGGGCGACCCGGTGCGCCCAGTGCTGGACCAGGCTGGTCTTGCCGACCCCGGCCGGCCCGGTGACCAGGATCGGACGGTTCTCGCGCCCGGCGGCGATCGCACCGTCGAGGTGGTCGAGCTCGCCGGTCCGGCCGACGAAGCGCCGGTTGGCGCGCGGCAGTTGGGCGGGCGTCAGGTGCCGGGGCGGGGCGACCGCGGCCCTCGCCCCGGACGGCGTCGCGGTGCGCGGGGAGCTGGCGTCGTCGGCGTAGGCGACGGCCCCGCCGGGGACCGGCGACGGCGTGCGGGCGAGGCGGTCGCGGGCGGCGCGCAGCGCCGGGCCCGGGGCGGCCGGCAGCTGGGCCGCCACCCGGTCGTACCACTCCAGCGCCTCCGCGCCGCGCCCGGCCTGATCGAGGCAGGCCAGCAGGTGCACGGCCAGCTGCTCATGGGTGGGGTGGGCCGGCACGGCCTCGGTGAGCTCGGCGATGAGCTCGGCGCCGCGGCCGCGCCGGCGCAGCCCGTCGGCCAGCCGGTCCAGGGCGCGCAGGCGCAGGTCGGTCAGCCGGGGCGCGGTCCGCTCGCGCAGCAGGGCGGAGCCGCAATCGGTCAGGGCCGGGCCGCGCCACAGGTCGAGGGCCGCGCGCAGCAGGGGCAGCGCGGGGTCGGGCTCGCTCCCGGCGGGCGGGGCGGCGGCGACCGGGTCGGCGGCGGCGCGGGCGGCAGCGCGGGCGGCAGCGGGCGCGGCCGGGTCGGGCAGCAACAGGCCGGCCTCGCGGCACAGGCGCTCGAAGCGCAGCGCGTCCACCTGGTCCGGGTCACCGGCCAGCAGGTAGCCGGCGCCCCGGGTGGCCAGCTCCAGGCGGCCGTCCAGCAGCCGCCGCAGCTCGGCGATGTGGCCCTGCAGCGCGGCCCGGGCGGTCGGCGGCGGGCTGCCGTCCCAGACCAGCTCGATCAGCTGCTCGGTGGGCGTCAGGCGGCCGAGCCGGACGGCGAGGGCGGCGAGCAGCGCGCGGCGTTTGGGCGCCGAGGGCGTGGCCGCGGCCCCGTCGTCGTACCGGACGGCGACCGCGCCGAGCAGATCGATCCGCATCCACGCCCCTAGTTCACGCCTGACAGCTCATACCTGGCAGTTCACGTCCGACTTGTCGCCCCGCCCCCGTGGTCGGGCCGGTGGGGCCCGATTCCGTCAGAGGATAAGACGTGTCGGGCCGCTGATCCGGTCGCCGGGGGCGGCAATCTTATCCACGCTTCCCCGGGCCCGGGCAGGCGTCCTGGTCAGTCGAACGGCGTGGCTAGACTGCAGTCCAAGAATCGAGCCCGACGGCTTCGGGGTGGGCGACTGTGGGGGACGCATGGGCATCCGGCTCCTCGGTCCGGTAGAGCTGCGGAAGACCCGCGGCGGCGTGCTCGTACCGCTCTCCGGCTCCCAGCGGCGCGCGGTGCTCGCCCTGCTGGCGCTGCGCCTGGGGCGGGTCGTGGCGGTGGACCACTTCTTCGAGCTGCTCTGGGGCGAGGAGCCGCCGGCCCGCGCCCGGGCCGCGCTGCAGGGGCACATCGCCGCGCTGCGCAAGGTGCTCGCCGACACCACGTTCACGCTGCACACCCGGGCGCCGGGCTATCTGCTCATCGGGCCGGCCGAGCTGGTGGACGTGCTGCGCTTCGAGGCGCTCGCGGCAGCGGCCCGGGAGCGCGCGGCGGGCGGCGGTGGGCAGGCGGTGGCGGCCGGAGGGTCAGGGCTCGGGCAGGCAGGGCTCGGCCAGGCGGCGGACCGGCCGGGAGACGACGGCCGGGCCGCGGACGCCGAGGCGATCGGGCTGCTGGAACAGGCGCTGGGCCTGTGGACCGGGGCCGCGCTGGCCGACCTGCCCGACACCGAGCTGCGCCGGGCCATGGTCGGACAGCTGGACGAGGCGCGGACCAGGGTGCTGATCAACTGGGCCGAGCTGCGGCTGCGCCGGGGCACCGGGGCGGCCGCGGTGCCGGCCCTGGAGCAGAGCGTGCGGGCCGACGGGCTGCGGGAGTCGGTGGTGGCCCTGCTGATCCGCTGCCTGCACCAGGCCGGGCGGCCCTCCGACGCACTGACGGCCTACCAGCACGCCCGCGAGCTGCTCGACAGCGAGCTCGGCATGCTGCCGGGCGCGGAGCTGCAGGCGGCGTTCGCGCAGGTGCTCGCCGAGGAGAACGCGGGGCTCGGGGAGGTCCGCTACCCGGGCGCCGGGTACGGGGGCGTCGCGTACGGCGCCGTCGAGCACCCGGGCGGCGAGTACCCGGGCGGCAGACCGGAGGACGCCGGGGACGGCGAGGGGGACGCGGCCGAGCACGGGCTGCTGGTTCCGATGCTGCCGGGGAGCGCGCTGACCCCGGTGCTCCCGGCAGTGGAGGCCCTCACCGAGGAGGCCGACCCGGAGCCCGACTCCGTCGAGCCGCCGGCGCCCCGCCAGCTCCCCCGCCAGCCGGCCGGTTTCGTCGGCCGCACGCTGGAGTCGCGCTGGCTGGACCGGGAGTGCGGGCCCGAGCGCACCGGCGACGGCCTGGCGCTGGTGGTCGGCCCCGCCGGGGCGGGCAAGAGCGCCACCGTGATCCGTTGGGCGCACCAGGTCGCCGCGGGCTTCCCGGACGGCCAGCTCTTCGTCGACCTGGGCGGCTTCGATCCGGCCGGACCGGCGGAACCGGCCGAGGTGCTCGGCCGGTTCCTGCTCGCCCTGGGCGTCGCGGAGTCCGCCGTGCCCGAGGACCTGCCCGGCCGCGTCGCGCTCTACCGCGCCCGCACCGGCACCCGCGCGCTGCTGGTCGTGCTGGACAACGCGCGCAGCGCCGAACACGTCACCGACCTGCTGCCCAGCGGGCCCGACTGCGCCGCCGTGGTCACCAGCCGCAACACGCTGGAGGACCTGGTGGTCACCGAAGGCGCCGCGCTGCTGCGGCTGGAGGCGCTGCCCGGGGGCGACGCGCTGCGGCTGCTCGAACGCGGGCTGACCCCCGGGCGGGTGCACACCGAGGTGGCCGCGGCCGAGCAGCTGATCGAGCTCTGCGACCACCTGCCGCTGGCACTGCGGATCGCGGCCTCCCGGCTGGCCGCCCGGCCGGACTGGACGATTGCCGACCTGGTGGCCGAACTGGCCGACGAGCGCACCCGGTTGCTCACCCTGGACACCCAGGGGGCGGTCAGCATCCGCACCGCCCTGACGTTGACCTACCGCCACCTCTCCGCCGAGGCGGCCCGGTTGCTCACCGTGCTGGCCGCGCACCCGGGCTGCGAGGTGGACACCTTCGCCGGGGCCGCGCTGCTCGGCACCGACCCGGCCACCGCCCGCGGCGCGCTCGGCGAGCTGGCCGCCTACCACCTGCTCACCGAGAGCACCCCGGGCCGCTACAGCCGGCACGACCTGATCCGGCTGTTCGGCGTGGAGCTGTTCGCCGAGCAGCCCGCCGAGGTGCGACGGCTCAGCTCCGAGCGGCTGCTGGACTACTACGTTGCGGCGTCCCTGCGCTGCGGCGACCACCTGGAGCCGAGCCTCGGCCCCTTCGGGGAGCGGTCCCACCCGCCCGCGGCGCTGCCGCGGCCAGCGGACGCCCGCACCGCGCTGGACTGGTTCCGGGCCGAGGAGCCGACGATCCGCGCCCTGGTCACCGCGGGCGTCGCGGCCGACCCGGAGCGGGCCTGGCGGCTGAGCCTGGCGGCGAGCCCGCTGTACTACGGCGCCAGCCGGCTGACCGACTGGCTGAGCTGCCTGCGCGCCGGGCAGCGGGCCGCCGAGCAGTGCGGCTCCACGGCGGCTGCCGCGCTGCTCTGCAGCACCATGGCCAACGCCCTGATCGGCGTCGAACGTCCGCAGGAGGCCCTCGAGCTGGCGCAGCGGGCGGTGGCCGGGACGACGCCGGCGGACGGCTTCGCGCACACCCGCTCGCAGGTCACCCTGGCGCTGATCAGCGCGGCCCTCGGCGACCCGGCCGAGGCCGTGCGGCTGTCGGCCGCGGCCGTCGAGCTGACCAAGGCGAGCTGCTCGCCCACCCAGCTCTCCTTCGTGCTCGGCTACGCCGCCGCGATCAACCTGATGACCGGCGAGGCCGAGGCGGCGCTGCGCGAGTCCCGCGAGTCGCAGCGGCTGCTGGCCGGCCACCCGGGCGCCACCATCCACGCCTGGGCGATGCTGACCGAGGCACAGGCCCTGCAGGCGCTGGGCGCCACCGAGGATTCCGAGCGGGTCTGGTCACGACTGCTGACCACCTGCCAGGAGGCGGGCTTCCTGCACCTGCACGCCATCTCCGAACAGTCGTACGCCACCTTCCTGTTGGCCCTGGGCCGGGAGCGGGAGGCGGCCGAGCACCTGCGTGCGGCCGTCCGGCTCTACCGGCTGCACGGCCATCTGGCGGGGGCCGTCACCGACCTGCTCGCGGTGGTCGAGCAGTCGCTGATCTGCCGGCCGGGCAGCCGGTCGCTGCCCTAGCCAGGGCCTGTCGCCGAACAGAAGGGGGTTTGACGACAGGGCCTGGCAGCGACTGGAGCCCTGCTGAGCGAGCCGGTCGGGCGCCGGCGCGTCAGGCCGCGGCGCCCGCCTTGCCGGTGGCCTTGGCGGCGGACTTGCTCCGGCCGGTCGGCAGCACGGACGGGGCGTACTCGCTCTGCGCCGCCAGCACCGGGCGCAGCGCCCGGATCGCGTAGAAGTTGCGGGACTTGACCGTGCCCGGCGGCACGCCGAGGCGTTCGGCCGCCTCCAGCACCGAGCGGTCCTTGAGGTGCAGCTCGACCAGCACGTCGCGGTGGTGCGGCTGCAGCCGCTCCAGCACCTGCGCGATGTCCCGGGAAGCGAGCACCTGTTCGTAGGGGTCCTCGGCGAGCGGCCGGTCCTCCAGCATCTCGCCGGCCACCTCCTGGGCGCGGGCGGCGGCCATCCGGAAGTGGTCGATGGCGATCCGGCGGGCCACCGTGAACAGCCAGGGCCGGCTGTGCTCGGGACCGCGGGAGATCGCCTCCGGGTGCTGCCAGGCACGCAGCAGGGTCTCCTGCAGGATGTCCTCGGCCTTGCCGCGGTCACCGTTGGTCACCCGCAGCAGGGCGCGCAGCAGGTAACCGCCGTGCAGGCGGTACAGCTCGGCGAGCGTCTCCTGGTCGAGGGTGGGGCGCACGGCGGCCGGGGCGGCCGACGAGTCGGCGGGCGGCAGGGCGGCGGGCACGACGGGCGGGGCGACGGGCTTAGTGGACACGCACTACCTCTTGGGTCCGGCGGGGTCTCGAAGCAGGCCGGGCGGGGCCTGGGCGAGGCCGGGCGGGGGTCCCCCGGCCTCGCCAGAAGTACGTTGCCGGGGAGCGCCAAGGATGCACCAACGAGCCACCAACGTCGGCGCCAATGCGGGGGCGCGGCGACCTTGGCCGTTACATTGGCGCACCTTGGCGGCCGCCTGGGCGGCCACGTCGGCGGGGTGTCTGCGGGGGCGCCGGCAGGGCGTACGTGCAGGTGGACGACGGTTCAGGCCCGGTTGAGCGCCCTGATCAGGTGCTGCACGCCGTCCTCCCCGCGCCGTTCGATCAGTACCGCGACCCAGCGGCTCAGCGCGCCCCGGTCCGCCGCCGACCAGCCCGGCGCGGACGGGTGCTCGTCCACCACCAGCACCGTCGCCAGGCGCAGCAGGTCGGGCCGCGGGGTCGGGCAGGCCCGCTCACCGGGCCGGCCGAGCTGGGTGATCCGCTGCGCGGTGGCGATCACCTCGGCCGCCGGGGCCTCGGGCACCGGCAGCGCGGGCTGCCCCGGCAGGCTCTCCTGCGGCCGGGAGACCAAGGACGCGATGAGCTGACGCGGTCTCGATGACGACCCGTCTCCGGACATCAGCACCTCCCCCTGTCCCGCGGCGGGACGTCCGCCCGCTGCCGGGCCCGACCTGTCGACCTGTCATGGCACCCGGGCTCGCGTGCCATCCAAGAGGGACGGTACCGGGTGGTAGCCCGGTTCAGCAGGCGTATATCGGCGGGCAGGATGAACCGGGGCGGACCGAAAAGCCGTTCTCCCTGACTGGACGGGGGTCATGGGGGCGAGCCGGAAAGCGGGAGGACACATGACGGTTCTTTCGGGCGGTGCCCCGGGTGTGACGGGTGGGTCGGGCTGGGCGGGCTGGGCTGCTGGGACTGTCGGGGGCGGCGGGACGGTGGCCGGGGCGGGCCCGGTGGCGGCGATCCTGCGGCTGGGGCCGGAGGCCGGCAGGGCGGACGCACCCGACTACACCCCAGCGCGCTGGCCCGAGGCCGTGGTGGTGGTCGCCCGGACGCCGCTGGACCCGCTCGGCACGGTGCTGATCCCGCCGAACGTCCGGGCGGTGCTGACCCGCGGGCCGGGGGCGGAGCCGGCGGCTTCTCCGCTGCCGGTGCAGCTGCCGGTGGCTGGTCCGCTGCCGGTGGTCGGGCCGCCACCGGTCCAGGCGTCCGCGCCGCCGGCGTTCGGCGCGGCCGTGCCCGCGGTGGGCGGCCCCGCCGAGCCCCCGAACCGGCTCATTCCGCGCCCGGACCTCTCGCTCGGGCGCGCCGCCGCCCACGAGTTGAGCCCCGAGCGGCTGCTGCGGCGCGCGGCGGCCCGCGGCCCGCGCGCCCTGCGGCGGCCGTTCGCGGGCGGCGGACAGGAGGAGCAGCGGCGCCTGCTGGAGAGCATCCGCACCCCGTTGCACGGCTGCCACCGGATCGCGGTGCTCGGCCACCCGGCCGGCACCGGGCAGACCGCCGTCACCCTGACCCTCGGCACGCTGCTGGCCGCCAACCGCCCGGACCGGGTGATCGCCCTCGATCTCGCCGGAGCAGGTTCGGGCGGGCCGGCGAAGAACCTGGGCGCCCGGGTGCGCCGGGAGACCACGCGGAGCCTGGGCGACCTGCTCGCGGTACTGCCCTCGCTCAACAGCTACCAGCAGCTGCGCGCCTTCACCTCGCGCGCGGCCAGCGGCCTGGAGGTGCTGGCCGAACTGCCGGGCGCACCGGGGGCCGGCTTCGACGAGTACGGCTACCGGCAGGTGCTGTCGGTGCTGAGCAGCCAGTACCCGGTGATCCTCAGCGACACGGGCACCGCGCCGGAGGGCGTGCGGCGGGCCGCGGTCGAACTCGCCGACCAGCTGGTGATCTGCGCGAGCGCGTCGGTGGCGGGCGCCGACGGCGCGACCGCCACCCTGGACCAGCTGGTCGCCCAGGGCCACGGGGAGCTGGTCCGCACCAGCGTCACGGTGATCTCCACCGTCCCGGCCACCGAGGCCGGCCAGGGCCGACCGCTGCCCGCCCAGGAGCTGGCCGCACACTTCCGCACCCGCTGCGGCGGCGTGGCGGTGATCCCCGCGGACGCCCACCTCGCGGCGGGCGGCGAGGTGGACCCGGCCAGGCTCAAGCCCAGGACCCGCCAGGCCTGCCTGGAGCTGGCCGCCCTGGTGGGCAAGGCGATGGCCCGGCAGCAGCCACCGGCCGCCGGGCCCTGGTAGCAGGGCCAGAAGCCGGATCAGCGGATGAGGGCGAGAACTTCGTCCCGCAGGGCCGCCATGGACCGCTCGTCAGGCGCTTCGACGTTGAGCCGCAGCAGGGGTTCGGTGTTGGAGGGGCGGAGGTTGAACCACCGGCCGTCGCCGAAGTCGACGGTGAGGCCGTCCAGGCGGTCGCTCGTGACCTGGTCGGCCTTCCGGTAGGCGGCCTCGACCTCGTCGAGCGCCCCGGGCACATCGGCGACCTCGGAGTTGATCTCCCCGGAGGCGACGTAGCGGGAGTAGTCCGCGACCAGCTCCGACAGGGGTCGCTCCTGTTCGCCGAGCGCCGCCAGGACGTGCAGGGCGGTGAGCATGCCGGTGTCGGCGCGCCAGAAGTCGCGGAAGTAGTAGTGCCCGGAGTGCTCGCCGCCGAAGACCGCGTCGTGCTCGGCCATCAGGGCTTTCATGAAGGAGTGGCCGACGCGGGAACGGACCGGGGTGCCACCGTGCTCACGGATGATCTCCACGGCCGCGGCGCTGGTGATGACGTTGTGGATGATGGCCGACCCGGGGTCCTTGGCAAGCTCGCGGACGGCGACCAGGCCGACGATCGCCGAGGGCGGGACGGCTTCGCCCTTCTCGTCGATGAAGAAGCACCGGTCGGCATCGCCGTCGAAGGCCAGACCGATGTCCGCGCCGACCTCCGTGACCTTGGCCTGGAGGTCGAGGAGGTTCTTCGGCTCCAGCGGATTGGCCTCGTGGTGGGGGAAGCTGCCGTCGAGTTCGAAGTAGAGCGGCACCAGGTCGATCGGCAGGCCGGCAAACACCGCGGGGACGGTGTGCCCGGCCATGCCGTTCCCGGCGTCGGCTACGACCTTCAGGCGGCGACTGCCGGACAGGTCCACCAGCGAGTTCAGGTGGGCCGCGTACTCGGTGAGCAGCTCGCGCCGGGTGGTGGTGCCGGGCGTCGGTGCAGGGGCGGGGAGGTCGTCGGTCTCCAGCCAGGTGCGGATCTGGGCCAGGCCGGTGTCCTCGCCGATCGGGGCGGCCCCCTTGCGGCAGAGCTTGATGCCGTTGTCGCGGGCCGGATTGTGGCTCGCGGTGATCATCACACCGGGGAGGTCGAGACTGCCGGAGCAGTAGTACAGATAGTCGGTCGAACCGAGTCCGGCGTCGATCACCTCGGCTCCCGCACTGTTGGCCCCGGCCGCGAACGCCTCGGCCAGCGCCGGGGAGGTGGTGCGCATGTCCTGGGCGACCACGATTCGGTCCGCCCCGGTGAGACGGATGAACAACGCACCGACCTTGGTGGCGATCTCGGTGTTCAGCTGCTCGGGGACCTGGCCGCGGATGTCGTACGCCTTCACGAGGCGGGAGTAGTCGGGCATGAGGTGCCTTCCTGGATTGCTGGACCTTAGGAGGAGATTACCGACCGTGGCCGGATCGCCACAGTTCGGAAGGGAAGAGGGTCTACCCGGCCGACCGCCCGTTGACGATCAGCCCGTCAGGCTCGCCATCGGGCAGCACGATGGTGTGGACGGGCAGGTCCGCCAGGGACCGCAGGACCGACGTCACGGCGTCGCCGGGGACCAAGGCGAACAGGCAGCCGCCATGTCCGGATCCGCTGAGCTTGGCGCCGAATGCGCCTGCCGCGACAACCAGTTGAGCGCACGTATCGATCAGATCGGTGGAACAGCGCACCTTGTCCCGCAGGAGGCCGTGGTAAGCGCTGACGAGGCGTCCGGCCTCCCGGAAGTCGACCGCTGAGGCGGTGAGCACGCCGGTCAGCGCGTCGACCAGTAGCGGAGCCTCCCGGGAGTACGCGATCATGCCCGGCTCGCGTGCCTGGAATCGGTCGCGCTTGGCGGCGAGGACAGTCCCGGTGGCGCGGCGCTGCCGGGTGTCGATGAGGATCACAGGAACACCGAGGGTGGCCGCCAGGCGCCGGATACCTGGGACTTCACCGGCATCCACCTGGTTGACGCCACCGTGCGCGCACGCCAGGAAGTCCATCCAGCCCGCCCCCGAACCGAGTTCGCTCACCTCGGCCCGGCGAGCCAGGCGGCAGACGGCGTCCACGTCAAGTGCTGCGCCACTCAGGCCGGCCAGCGCGGCGACCGCCGACAGGGTCAGAGCGGCGCTGGAGGACAGCCCGGCGGAGACGGGGAGGTCGGTGGTCGCGGTGAGGACGGTTCCGGCGATGCGGCCGACTTCGCGCAGGGCGACCCGAGCCGCTGCCTGGAGGTGGTCCAGCTCGTCGCCGTCGTAACGGCGTTCGGCCGCGCGCTGGGCGGGCAGCAGTCGAGTACGGTGCAGCGGTGCACCCGAGGAGAGGGCCAAGGCGTCGCCACCTGGAGCTCGCCATGCGCTCACCCGGGTTCGCAGCGGCACCGCGGCGACCACCGAGGAGCCGCCCGTCATCCAGTCCAACGACTCCCCCGCCAGGCAGAGCCGCCCTGGTGCGGAGGCCGTCACGACCCGGAGTGCCAGGTCGGTCATCGCCGGGTCTCCGGCAGTGGCTGAACACAGGTGCGGCAGGCCGCGGAAGCGGACCAGTCCGCCTGGGCCTGCCGCTCACGCCAGAGAGCCATCAGCGGCCCGCCGAACAACTCGCCGAGGCTCGCGTCGCGCACATTGCCCACGACGTACTGCCGGTGCTGATCCTCAAGCGGCTCGACATTGCAGCACATCTTGACGTCGCCCAGGTAGTTGACGCTGATCGAGGTTGCCGTCATCAGGCACGGGGACCTGCGGGGCTCACCACTCTTCGGCACCACCGCCGTGCCGCCGCGGTCGTTGTAGGTGTCGATCGCCGGCCGGATGACCTCGGTCCTGATCCCGGTGACCGTGTCCGTCCAAGTAGCGGCCAGCCCCTGCCGGACCTCGGAGAACCGCCAGTCGAATTCCGGGCCGTCGAGCCCGGCCAGCTTCAGCCAGCGTCGCAGCGCCTCGTACGTCGGGACCGTGGTTGCACGGTGCGGGTAGCGGGTGACTCTGATGTACTTCACGCCCTCGTCGCGCAGTTGCATCAGCAGGTCGCGCTTGAGCAGGTCGCCGTTCGTGTAGACCGAAGGCTTCGCCCGGGGCACCTCGGTCCGGACCCGGACGACTTCGCGCAGCAGCCTCGGATTGGCCAAAGGCTCGTTGTAGTTGTGGAACGCGAAGTATCCGTCGAAGCCGACGGCTCCGAGTTCGGCGGTGACCTTCGCGAACAGGCCCCAGTCCATCAGCTCTTGGTGCTTGCGCCAGACGGTCTGCCCCGTCGGGCACCAGGAGCACGAGCGGTTGCACAGCCGCGAAGTCTCGATCTCCGCATACCGCACACCCGCCAGCGGTCGGTCCGGCGGTGGGACCACCGGAAGGTGCGGGCGCACTGTCGGGATGACGGCACCGGCCAGGAAGAGCGGCTCAGCCATGGCGAGTCCTTACTCGAAGTCACGTGACGTGGTTGGCGGTTGCCCCGGCACGGGTCCGGTGGTTCAGGCCGCGACCCCCGGTTCTCCATCCATCGGGCGGCCCAGCAGGATCCGGGACCAGACCGTCTTCCGGCCCTGCCGCAGCTGCCGCACCACGCCGAAGTCCTCCGAGAGCAAGCGCACCAGCAGCAGGCCCCGACCCCTCTCCCCCAGCGCCGCCGAACGCTCCCTGGGCCACAGATCGGCACGCCCGTCGACCACCTCGAGACGGCAATCGCCACGGATCTCCTGCAGCCGGACCACCACCACGGCGCCGGGCGGGCTCGCGTGTTCCACCGCGTTCGCCACCAGCTCCGAACAGACCGTCAGCACGTCGTCCACCCGCTCACCGGTCCAGCCCCACTCCGCGAGGACTTCCCGCACCTGACGGCGGGCCAGGCCGGCCGAGCGCGGATCTGCCGCCAGCTCCAGCTGGCACCGCCGCAGCACCGCTCTACTGATGATGTCCACAGTCCAGTCCCTTCGCCGATGGCCAAGGCGTAGCCCGGGCGCGGCGGTCATGTGGTGAACCAGATCCCCGGTCGCCGACTTGGGCGCAGCACGGCCAGGGCACGGGCAAAGTCACTGACAGCTAGTCAGTGACTGCTCTGTGTCGTCACGTTGAGTGTGGCGGGCATGCACAGAAAATTGCAACTCAAACGGTGAACCAAATTGGAAAAAGTTTGAGGGTTGAGCTGGCGCAGCCGTCCGGAGAGACTGGCAGCTGCATCGGAAGGAGGGGCTGAGTGGGCAAAGACCTGTCCGCCTACAAGAAGATCCGTCTCGGGGACGACCTGCGCAGCTGGCGGCTGGAGAACAGCAAGACGCTCGCCGAGGCGACAGCCGGCCTGAAGGGCTGGGATGCGGCCCGGCTCAGCAAGGTCGAACGCGCCCTACTACCGATCACGGCAGCCGACCTCGCCGAACTCCTGGACCACTGCGGGATCACGGGCCAGGAGCGCGAGGAGATGGAGGGCCTGCTGGAGGACGGCCCGTCCAGGCGCTGGTGGCGCGACTTCAACGACACGATCACCGCTGCGTACGCCGAGTATCTCGGCCTCGAAGCCGAAGCGGCGCACATGATGGAGTACTTCCCTACCGGGTTTCCCGGCATGGTTCAGACCGAGGGCTACGCCAACGAGATGATCGCGGCGGGGCTCGACAGCCCGGGCGAGGAGCAGATCGAGGCTGCGACCGAAGTTCGAATGCTCCGTCAACGCAGGCTGACCGAGGAACCGATCCTCACTGTCGAGGCGTACTTCGGAGAAGTCACGCTCTTGATCGCAGGCGACCAGGAGGTCCTGGCCGAACAGATCAGGCACGCCATCAAGGTGGCCCGGTACCCGAACGTGACACTGCGGATGATCCCGTTGAGTGCCGGTCGGCCGGCGGTCCTGGCCTCGGGCGTCACGCTTCTGCGGTTCCCGCAAGGGGCAGATGCGGAGTTCGTCTTCATCGAGGCGGTGGGCGGTATGCTCCCGCGTAGGTCGGGACGCGATGTGCGGCGAGCCGAGCGGGCCTTCAACCGCGTGAAGCGGTACGCGTTGTCGCCGGAGGACACCATCACAGCTCTTGAGCGCAAGTTGGAAGAGATCACATGAGCGAGCAGCACGACCCCTACGACCACGACCCCTCCGAGGCCGACTGGGGCAAGTCCCCGTTCTCCGGGGACGGCAGCGGCAACTGCGTTCTCAGTGCTCGGTTTCCGAACGGGGACATCTGGCTCGGCGACGACAAGGACCTGACCAGGCCGCACCTCGCCTTCCGCCGTGACGAGTGGGCCGCCGTCGTGGCCGCCATCGAGGCGCGCGACCCGCGGTTCACGCCGTAGCGACCAGAGCGGGAAGGCCCCGGCCCCCTCTGGGTATCCCAGGGGGCCGGGGCCTTCCCGCTGTTCGGCCGTTCAGCTGTCGCTCTGGGGGCCGGTGAGGTTCTTGGTGAGCCACTGGAGGGACATCGGGATCAGCTTCTCGAAGTCCGTGGTGAGGTGCTTGCCGCCCGGCTCCTCGTAGTACTCGACGGTGGTCGGGGCGGCGGCGCTGGCGACCCACTTCTTGACCACGCCGACCTCGTAGGCGCTGCCGCCGCCGGCGGTGGCGAGCATCTTGACGTCGGCCTTGCTGGTGGAGATCAGCTTGTCGGGGCTGTTGGCGGCCTGCTCGGCCTCGTGGCCCTTCCAGAGGGTGGAGTCCGCCTTGAAGTCGCCGTCGATCGGCACGGCGGCCTTGTAGAGGTCGGGGTGCTGCATGGCCAGCTTGGCGCTGCAGTCGGCGCCGCTGGAGGCGCCCATCAGGCCCCAGCTGTCGCGGCCCTTGAGGGTGCGGAAGTTGGCGTGCACGAAGTCCGGGATGTCCTGGGACAGCCAGGTGCCCATCTTGGGCTGGCCGGGGATGTCCGAGCAGTCGAAGGACTTGTGCTCGTCGCTGGTCAGGTTCTGCACCGGCATGATCATGATGAAGGGGTGCGCCTGCTGCTGCTGGGAGAGCTGGGCGTCGATCTCCTCGATCGGCAGCTGCTTCTCGTCCGTCCAGGTGTTGTAGCCGTTGCTCTGACCGCCCGCGAAGAGGGTGAGCACGGGGAAGCCGAACTTGGCGTACTTCGGGTCGTTGTACTGCGGCGGCAGCCAGACCCAGACACGGCCGGAGACGCCGGACTTCTGGCCCGCCAGGGTGGTCACCATGATCGGGCCGGCCTTGGTGTCATGGTCCTTCTTCAGGTCGGCGGCCGGGCCGGTCGGCATCACGACCTTGCCGTCCGCCGGCGGCGCGCTGCTCGCCGGGGCGCCCGGGGTGGCGGCCGGGCTGCCGGCGGGCGGGGTGGCCACTGCTGCCGCGTTGCCGCCCGGCTTGGGCGCGGCGGCCGGTTTGCTGCTGCCACTGCTGCAGGCGGCCAGCGCGGCGGACAGTGCGAGCGCAGTGATACCGACCAGGACGGCGCGGGTGCGGGTGGGCTGCGACTGCGGCTGCGACTGCTGCGGCTGCACGGTGGAACTCTCCGATCGATAGCACGCCCGGCCGGACGGATCCGGGCGGTGGCCCCCGAGTGGGGCGGGAGGTCGCGAGCAGTGAGCCGGTGGACCGGCGGCGGGCTGCCGGGTTGCACTCCTCCCGACCTCGGGACGGCGCACCTGCTCCGGCTGGAGCGGGACGCCGTCCTGGAGGTAGGACGCTGGATCAACCCTGACAGTTTCCTGAATGACTAACCGAACTCGCGTTGCGTCCCGCGCTGCGGCGGCTGCCAGCCGCGGGCGCGGCCCCGGGGGACGACGACGGCGGCCAGGGCGGCCAGGGCGATCACCGCGAGGGCGGCCAGGGCCACGGTGACCGCGGTGCTCGGGGCGCTGGAGGCCGGGCGGGCCGGGGGCATGGCGAGCTTGGCGGCCCGGACGGTCGGGGCGGCGCCGGAGGGGGTGGGGAGGACGGTGGTGACGGCGGCCACCGGGTCCACCGAGCCGTAGCCGAACTGCGGGTCCGGCAGGGCGCCGCCCAGGCGGTAGGCGGTGGCCTCCAGGCGGTGGGCGAGCTGGGCCTCGGTCTGGTCGGGCCGGTAGGAGAGCGCCAGCGCGGCGGAGCCCGCCACGAAGGCCGTCGCGAAGCTGGCGCCCGCGCCCGTGTAGTAGCCGCTGCCGGCCGGGCCGACGCTCATCACGGCGTCGCCCGGGGCGGCGAGGTCGACCCGGCCGCCGACCGGGGTGCTGCCCTGGGTGAGGGTGCCTCCCGGGCCGAGGTCGCGGACGGCGAGGACCTCCGGGTAGGCGGCCGGGTAGACGGGCGCGGGGGGCGGCGGCGAGGAGCCGTCCTGGGTCTGGGGCACCGTGTCGACCGCCGCCGGGGCCACGATCAGCGCGCCCTTGCCCACCGCGTCGTGCACGGCCGCCGCGAGCGCGTCGCTGCCGCCCGGCAGGGTGACGCCCACGTCGATCACCCGGGCGCCCTTGTCGCTGGCGGCCCTGATGCCCTTGGCGAGCAGGTCGGGGCTGCTGGCGCCGGTGTTGTCGGTGACGCCGACCGCGAGGATCCGGGCCCCGGGCGCCAGGCCCGCGAAGCCCGTGCCACCGCGGGGAGCGGCGGCGATCAGGCCGGCCAGGAAGCTGCCGTGGCCCACGCAGTCGTGCGCCGGGTCGCCGCCGCCGGGCAGCTTCGGGGCGTCGTCGAGCCGGCCGGAGAGCAGCCCGGCGCCGTCGCTCACCCCGGAGCCGAGCACCGCGACCGTGACGCCCGCGCCCTGGCTCAGCTGCCAGGCCTGGTCGGGCCGCAGGAAGGTCTGCGGCCAGGGCGTGGCCTGGGTGTTCTTGGTCGACGGGGTCAGGCAGGAGGGGGCCTGTCCGTTCTGGGAGGTGAGCAGCTGGGTGACGCCGGGCAGGGTGTCGTCCGAGGAGGCGGAGGAGGAGCCGGAGCCGGACGGCGAGGGCGAGGCCCCCGGTCCGCTGGCCAGCGCCGCGCCGGTGGGCAGCAGCAGGGCGCCGGCCAGCACGGCGACGGTCGCCACCCGGCGTCCCCGCCTCACGCGAGGCTGCCGATCCGCTGGGCCGGGATGTCCTGCGGCAGCAGCAGGCTCAGCTCGGCCAGGTCCGAGACGTCCAGCTTGGCCAGGCGCCCGGCCTGGCGGGTGATCATCGCCTCCAGGGTCTGCCGGGCGAACCGGCCGTTGCCGAAGGTGCGGTCGCGCGCGACGGACTGGAACATCGCGAGGAGCGCGGCGATGGTCTCCGGTGCGCAGTGGTAGCCGGCCTTCTCGGCCTGCAGGCGCACGATGGTGACCAGTTCCTCGTCCGAGTAGTGCGCGAAGGTGATCTCCCGGGAGAACCGGGAGGCCAGGCCCGGGTTGGAGGCCAGGAAGCCCTGCATCTCCTCCTGGTAGCCGGCCACGATCACCACCACCTCGTCGCGGTGGTCCTCCATCAGCTTCATCAGGGTGTCGACGGCCTCCTGGCCGAAGTCGCCGCCGCCGCCCGAGCGCGGGGTCAGGGTGTAGGCCTCGTCGATGAAGAGCACGCCGCCGCGGGCCTTGTCGAAGACCTCCTTGGTCAGCTGGGCGGTGTGGCCGATGTAGCGGCCGACCAGGTCGGCGCGGGCCGTCTCGATCAGCTGGCCGGTCGGCAGCACGCCCAGCTCGGCCAGCAGCTGGCCGTAGAGGCGGGCCACCGTGGTCTTGCCGGTGCCGGGCGGGCCGGAGAAGACCACGTGGTGGCTGATCTGCGGGGCGGGCAGCCCGGCCTCCACCCGGCGGCGGGTCTGCTGGGTGAGGTTGACCAGGTCCTCGACCTGCTCCTTGGCCTCGCTGAGCCCGACCATGTCGCGCAACTGGTCGAGCAGGCCCGGACCTTCGGGCTCCTGCTCCGCGCCGTTGGCCTTCGCCAGTGCGGCGGCGGCCAGCTCGCCGACGTCCTCGGGGAGCAGCAGCGCCATGGCGGCGTTGTCGAAGCTCTCCAGCGTGGCGAGCCGGGAGGCCTGGCGGTCCACCATCTCCTCGAAGACCTTGCGGGCCGCGCGCCCGTTGCCGAAGTCGGCGCCGCGCGGCACCGCCTCGAAGTGCAGGACGAGCGCTTCGCGGGTGCCCTCGGCGAGTTCGTAGCCGTGGCCGGTGGCCGCCATCTCCACGATGGTGGCCAGCTCCTCGACGCTGTAGTTCTCGAACTCGATGGTGCGGCTGAACCGGGAGGCCAGGCCCGGGTTGGAGGCCAGGAACTCCTGGATCTCCTCCTGGTAGCCGGCCACGATCACCACCAGGTCGTCCCGGTGGTCCTCCATCAGCTTGACCAGGGTGTCGATCGCCTCCCGGCCGAAGTCGGGGCCGGTGCCGCCGTTGGAGCCGGCCGACAGGGTGTAGGCCTCGTCGATGAAGAGCACCCCGCCGAACGCCTCCTTGACCACCTCGGTGGTCTTCAGCGCGGTGCCGCCGATGATCGAGGCGACCAGGTCGGCGCGGGCCACCTCGACCAGGTGGCCGCTGCGCAGCACGCCCAGCTCGGCCAGGATCGCGCCGTAGAGGCGGGCCACGGTGGTCTTGCCGGTGCCGGGCGGGCCCGCGAAGACCAGGTGGCGGCTCATCGGCAGCGCCGGCATGCCGGCCTGCTCGCGGCGCTTGGCCAGCTTGTTGAGGTTGACCAGGGTCGCGACCTGCTCCTTGACGCCCTCCAGGCCGACCAGGGTCTGCAGCACGGCCTGCGGTCCGCGTACCTCGGCGGGGGCGGCGGCCTGCTGGTGCTGCTCCCCGGACGGGTCGTCGCTCCCGCCCGGGCCGCCGGCGGTCGGGGCGGCGGTGGCGGTGCCGTGCGCGTCCGGCGAGCGGTTGTCGCGGCTGTCCAGGTTCTCCACCGCGAGGCGGTCGCTCGGCTCGCTCTGGCGCAGCCCGGCGCCCTGGTTCTCGGCGACCAGGCAGTCGGTGAGCCGGACCGCCTCGGTGGTCTCCACCCGGGCGCCGTCCACCGTGTTGTCGGTCAGCCGGCAGTCCGTCAGGGTGGCCCGGGAGCCGGCCTGCAGGTGCAGGCCGTGCCGACGGTTGGCGCGCAGCCGGCACCTGGTCGCCGTCAGCTCGCCGCCCCGCTCGACGCTGACGCCGTCGTAGGAGTTGTCGGCGCTCTCGCAGTCGCGCAGGGTGGCGATCCCGTCGTCGCCGATCACGATCCCGCCGGCGCCGCTGCCGCGCACGGTGCAGCTGCCGAGGTAGCTGTTGCCGCCCTCGGCGATCCACACGCCCGCCCGGCCCGCGTCGACCACGGTGGCGTCCTCCAGCCGGCCGCGCCCGTCGCGCAGCACGGCCACGCCGTGGCCGGTCGCACCGTTCACCGTGATCCGGCGCAGCAGCGGGTTGGCGCCCTCGCGCACCACGACCCCGTTGCCCGAGGCGTCGTACACCTCCAGACGGTCGAACTCGGCGCTGCTCTCCCCGGTCAGCTCGACGCCGTCGGACCCGCTGTCGCGCACCACCGCGCGCACCAGCGAGGGGCCGGCCGACTCCCCGACGTGGATGCCGACCTGGGCGGCGCCGATCACCTCGCAGTCCTCGAAGGTGCCCCGGGCGCGGCCGGCGATGTGCAGGCCGTGGCCCTGGGTGCGCACCGCGCGGCAGCGGCGCAGCAGCGGGTCGGTGCCGTTGGCGAGGGCGATGCCGTGGCCGCGCACCCCGGTGACGGTGACCTCCTCCAGCACCACCTGGGCGGTGGAGCTGAGGTAGACGCCCAGCGCGCTGTCCCGGATCTCGGTGCGCAGCAGGCGCGTGGTGCTGTTCTCCTCCAGCGCGACGGCCGGCTTGTCGGTGGCCGAGATCTCGCAGTCCTCGATCACCCCGCGGGACTCGCCGTTGGCGCAGATGCCGTTGCCGCGCGCGTCGCGCATCACGCAGCGCCGCACGGTGGGGTTGGCCCGCTCGCCGATCACCAGGGCGGAGGTGCCCAGGTGCTCGATCACGCTGTCCTCGATCACGCTGGTGCCGCTGGAGGTCTCCACCAGGCCCGCGCCGGCCGAGTTGACCACCCGGCAGCCGCGCATCGCCAGCGAGCCCTGCTGGCGGGTGAGCACCGCGGTCCACGAGTTGCCGATCACCTCGCAGTCCTGCAGTGCGAGCTGGCCGCGCGGCACGTCCACGGTGGGCAGGTCGTCGTCCTGCCCGTGCAGCACCAGGCCGGTCAGCTGCACCGCCTCGGCGACCACCTGGAGCACCGCGCCGCGCTTGGGGCTGATCCGCACGCTGCCGCGCACGTCCTCGGCGGTGATGGTCACCATCTTGGTGATCACCAGGTTCTCCTCGTAGCGGCCGGGACGCACCGAGATCACCGCACCGCTGCGGGCGGCCTGCAAGGCTTCACCGATCGTGCGGTAGGAGCCGGACTCCCGCTGTTCCGCGCAGACCGTCAGCACCGGGCGCGACATTGCCAGGGGTTCCCTTCGTTGGTGGTGAGCGCTGCCCTGGGGCGGGCAGCCGCTCGTGACGTGCTGGGGCCGGAGCGGGTCAGGCCGTGCAGGTGGCCCGCACCGCGTCGGCGGCGTGGTGGGCGTTGGTCTTGCCGCTGTTGTTCCAGTCCTGGCCCCGGCTGTGCATGGTCACCGAGAGCGAACCGCTGTAGGGGAACCTGCCCTCGTCCACCCACTGGCCCGTGCTGTTGACCTGGCTGATCGAGAACGAGCCGATGCCGCCGTTGCCGTTGTTGACCGTGTAGTAGGTCGGGTTGCCGCCGACCTGCTGGACGTTGCCGTTGTCCGGGACGTAGACGGCGATGTCGCAGCTGCCGACCGAGCTGACGTTGAAGGTCCAGCGGACCCAGTTGGAGCCGTCGTCCTTGTTGGCGTCGCCCGACATGGGCACCGACCAGTACTTGCCGTTGCAGCCGCTGCCGGTGAACCCGCCGGCGCTGTTGGTGCCCCAGCCGGAGCCGGAGCCGGAGCCGGCCGAGGTGATGGAGCCGCCGCCGGAGGTGCAGAACGGGGCGGCCACGGCGACCACCGGGGCGGGCGGCGGCGGGGCGACCGGCGGAGCGGGCTGCTGGGCGGCGGCGGTGGTGGGCGCGGGCTGCTGCGGGGCGGGCTGCTGGGGGGCGCTGCTGCTGCCGCTGCCGCCACCGGTACCGCCGCCACCGCTGGTCCCGCCGGAGCCGCCGCTGGAGCTGCCGCCGCCGGAGCCACCGGCACCGCCGCCGCTGGAGCCGCCCGAACCGCCCGAGCCACCACCGGAGTTGGAGCCACCGGAGGTCGAACCGCCGGAGCTCGCCCCGCCGGCGGGGTGGTTGGCCTGGTTGGCCGTGCCCGTCGGACTGTTCGAACTGCCCTGACTGCTCTGGCCGTTCGGGCTGCTCTGGCCCGGCGCGGGCGAGCCGGAGGCGCCGGCGGCGGGCGAGCCGGCGGATGCCGACGGGGAGGGGGAGGACGAGCCGGACGCGGCGGCGCCGCCCGTGTCACCGTGCGAGTCGAAGCCGGGGACGAAGCCGTTGCCGCCCCCGTTGCCGCCCTGCTGGCTGTACCCCATCGGGGCACTGCCCTGGTTCGGCCCGTGCGGCGGCTTGTCGCCGCCGAGCTGGGTGAGCCCCAGCGGCACGCCGACCAGCACCAGGCCCACCGCGACGGCGGCGGCGATCATCGGCTTGGAGATCCGGCCCGGCTTGGGCCCGTTCTCGGGATCGGCGGGTTCGGCTCCCGTGGCGAGGTCGGCGGCGGCCTCGACCTGGGGCAGCGCCCGGCCGGCGGCGGAGGCCGCGACCGTCCCGGCCGCACCGGCGGCGGGGGCCGCCTTGGCAGCGGCGGCGGAGGTGGCGGCAGCGGCGGCAGAGGTGCTGGCGGCAGCGGCCGGGGCGGCGGTCCCCGGGGACTTCTTCGGGTCGGCGTCCGCCTTGGCGTCGCTGCCCGCCTTGGTATCGGCGCCTGCCTTGGCATCGGTGCCCGGCGCGGCCGGGGCCGCGATCTCGGGCGCAGCGCCGATCACAGCCGAGGCCGCAGGCGGCTTCGCGGCCTGGCCGGGCACCGCCGGAGCCTTCTGCTCCTGCGGCACCGGGGCAGCAGCAGGAGAAGGCGCCGGCTCGGCCTCCTCCTCGAATGCCCAGCTCACCGCCGGAAGCTGGTACCCACGCGCCGGCTGCTCCCCAGAGCCGCGCTTTTCCTCGCCCACCGTCGTCCCCTGCCTTCGACAACACTCCTGCCGGTGTGACGGACGGGGAGGTGGGCAGGGTTCAGCACCGCTGCTGCCCGGTGTTCGCCGGCCCGCTCTACTGCCCCACGTTCCAGACCGGCTCGTCCTCCTCGGCGGGCGGGGTGAGGATGAACGCGACGGCCTGCTCCAGCACCTCGGGCGCCGGCTCGGCACGCTGCACGTCGGCCTGCGCCCGGATGTGCGCGAGCAGTCCGGGCTCGGGGGCCAGGCCGTACTCGTCGAGGTAGTAGGCGATGGTGTCGGTCCAGATCCACTCGCCGTCGGTGCGGAAGCTCATCGGCACCACGCCGCGCCGCTCGGGGTCCAGCACGTCGTCCATCAGCATCGGGGTCATCAGCACGTGCGGCCCCGACCGCAGGTAGTCGGCGACCACCGCGCGCTCGGGCCCGTCCGCGAGCCGCGGGTGGTCCTCGGCGAAGGCCGGCCCGGTCACCGGGTCCACCTTGTCGAACACCGCCGCGAGCTGGAACGGGGTGGACAAGGTCGCGTGCTCGGGCCGCTCCGTCATCGTGTACTGCTCCGTCCTGTGGATCATCCTGCTGCTACGTCTCTGTCTACGGCAGGGTAAGCGGCGTGCGTTCAGCCGGGGCCTTCGTGTGCTCGGCCCGGTACCACCGCAGCACGGCCTGGACGAACTCCGCGGGCAGCTTCCTTCCGACCGCTGTCTTGAGTCCCTTGTTGAGCTCCTTCTCGAAGTCCGCGGGCTGGCGGTCGAACGTCCGGGTGAGATTCGTCAGGACCGCCCGCTGCGGGACGTTCAGTGCCTGGTCTCCCAGGGCGGCCCGCACGGCGTCGGCTCCCGCCGCCCCCGGCGCAGCGGCGGCCGGCTGCTGCTGCACATCGGTTCGCCAGTACATCGTCGGGATGGTCGGCGAGATCCGTTCCGCCTTCTTCAGATCGCCCTCGGGCAGGCCGTAGTAGAACTCGATCTTGGCCCCGGTGTCCTCGTTCTCCCGGCTCACCTTCTTCCGCGACCCCTCTCCTCCATCCGGATATGCCACATACGTGCGGATGTTCGGATAGGCCCGGCGGAAGTCGGCTATCACCCGTCGGCAACTCTCGCAGGTCCCCTGCGTGGACAGCACTGCCAGCTCGCCGGTAACGGTCCTGGCTGCCTCCGTGCCCGGACCGTAGCCCCAGTCCGTGAGTCGCTCGTAGGCTGCGTTGATCACCTTGACCTCCGCGTCGTTCCGCTGCGTGCGGAAGCCCTTGCGAACGCTCCATGTCGTGGCGGAATCCGAGGCCGCCCCGGTGGAATGCTCCATGTCGGTGGCGTCGGGCTGCCCGCTTCGGTAGACGGGAGAGGTCCAGGCCTCCTGACCGTCGATCCGCAGACTGCAGACACCCGTTGTCGCACCCGCGTCCCGCACGCCGCCGTACAACGTCTGGGCGAGGTGCGTGATGTTGACCCGAGCCCTCGCCTCCTGCTCCGGGGTCGGCTCGAACGCTCCGAAGAGGGGCGCGCCCTCCTCGAAGAGGCTCAGGTCGGCGTGGCCCGGCAGCGGCCAGTCGTCGGCGTCCGTGGCGGACGAGCGGACCTGGGTGTCGGAGGTGAACCCGGACGGCAGCGGGTCCGGGTGCTCCTCCCCCACCACGCGCACCTTGCGCTGGCTCGGGTCGACCCAGCGCAGCTTGCCGTCCTCGCCGTGGACCAGGGCCAGGGCGTGGCCCTCCTGCTGGTCCGGGCGGACCAGCAGGACGGTCGCGAACGTGCCGGGGCCGGCCTCCTCGACCTTGTGCACCAGGTCGGCGAGGGCGTCGTCGCCGAGCCCGTGGTCCTGGGTCAGGCCGTGGAGCTTCTGCAGGGTCCAGGCCGGCCTGGGCTCCGGCACACCCTCCTTCGGGAGCGCGGCCGGGCGCCGGTTCCCGTAGTGCGTGTCGCGCAGGGCGCTGACCGTCTCCAGGCAGTGGTGCAGCGTGGCGCCGTCCTCGGCGAGGTCGTGCGGGTTGATCAGTTCGAGCAGCTTCTCGGTCGGCGGGTGGTAGCCCTCGCCGAGGTCGTCGAGGTACGTGTGCAGCTGCGCCTCCTGCTCCTCGGTCCAGCGCTTGAGGCCGCGGGCGTCGAGCGGGCCGTCGGTCAGCTCGTAGGCGCGGGTGTGCGGCCGCTTGGCGGGCGGCTCGTCGCTGTCGGGCTCCGGGTGCCGGCGGCCGGAGAGGATCTGCTCGATCAGGTCGACGGGGGCAACGGGGGCGACCGGCTCGGGCTCCGGCTCGGGTTCGGGCTCCGGCTCCGGCTCCGGCTCCGGCTCCGGCTCCGGCTCCGGACGGCCGGTGGTGGCCGGTGGGTCGGCCGAGAACTTCTGGCTGCCCCACAGCTCGCGGAGCTTCTCGCCCTCCTTGGCCGCGAGGTAGCCCTGCGGCTGCTTCTGGGGCTCCTCGGTCGGCTCGCCGCCCTCCTTGTCGAAGACCAGCCACGAGCCGTCCAGGGTCACCGCGGGCTTGCCGGCCGCGTTGATCCCCAGGGCGGCGGCGACCACGACGACGCCGTCGCCGGCCTCCTCCTCGCCCTTCGTGTTCAGCTTCGGCGCCCACCAGGCAGCCTGCTTGGCGACCCGGATGGTGGCGTGGATCCCGTACGTGTCGCTCAGCTGCTTCATCACCGCCCGCAGGTACTCGTGGTCCGGGGCGGCGCCCAGCCCGCACGAGACGAACTGCAGCTCGTCCTTGCCGTTCCAGTGATCGGCCTTCTTCAGCTGGACGATCAGGTCCACCAGATCGCCCTCGGTCATCGGCTTCCCGTCCTGGACCGGGCGGTGGGTCTCGGGGTCACCGTGGGCGGCCAGCAGGAAGCGGCCGGGACGGGACGGGAACCGACGGAGGATCGCCTCCAGGTCCGACCGGGTGGCGGCGGGCAGGTTCTTGTCGCCGATCCACCAGCCGTGCTGCTCGCCGGCGCTGTTGGACAGGTGGCTGCCGGAGTCGAGGAGGGGGTACTCGACGACCTCGCTCGGTGCGGGCGGGAGCTCGGGGCCCTCCGGGCTCTCGGGGTGCGCGGCGTCCTCGGCGTGCTCGTCGTCCTCGTCGTCCTCGAAGTGCTCGGCGAAGGTCAGCCCCTCGTCGTCCGACGGGTCGGGCTCGTCGAAGCCCAGGCCGCCGTAGTCCACCTCCTCCTCCACCACCGGCTCCGTCGGCTGGAGCTTGACGCGCTCCGCCCTCGTGGTGCTCAGCTCGCGCCGCTCCCGCTCCGACCGTGCCTGGACGAGCGTCCGGAACTTCTCCTGGATGCTGCGGGTGTCGTCGAACAGGCCCGTCAGCCCGGCGATCCTCTGCTCGTAGTCCTCGTTGTAGACGAAGCGGCGCCCGGCCGGCGTCGCCATGGTGCGCAGCTCGTTCCCCGTTGCGTCGACGAAGGAGAACGACCTGTCGAAGGTCGACTTGCCGGTCCGCCTGTTGCCCTCGGCGTCCAGGTAGCTGCTGGACCTGGTGTAGGAGGAGAAGTCGGCCTGGTAGTACTGGTGGAACTCGTGGAAGAAGCGCTGGACGTCCTGTGCCTGCTCCTCGGTCAGCTCCGCGGCCCGCGGGTCCTCGCCCCTGATCCGCAGGGTGCTCTGGGCGATGTAGCCGAAGGCCGTGTCCGCCGAGTGGTCGTTGCGCAGGAAAAACCCGATCGGGTCGGAGTCCACCAGCAGGGCGGCGGCCAGCAGTTGACGCTCGTCGGTCGACCGCAGGTGCTCGTCGGAACCCCAGTACTCCTCGTTCGAGTCCGACGGGCGCTCCTCGGCCCTCGGCTCGAACTCGGCGGTCCACAGGTGGCGCAGGTTCCTGATCATCTCGACCGAGCCGATGTGCTCGGGCTCCCGGTCGTGCGGAATCCTTGCGCCCTTCGGGGAGGGGAACATGTCCTTGGAGTTCTGCTTCTGGATGTCGTGGAAGAGGATCGCCTTGGCCATCACCTCCTGCGGGACGAAGCGCTTCGCAGCCGAGCCCTCGACGAGCTTGCGGTACTGGCCGAGCACCATCTGGGCGTGCGCGTGGAAGGTGTACTTCTCGCTGGCGGCGGCGATCTCGTCGTACTTGCGGACCAGGTGGGGGAAGTTCTCCGTGATCGTCCTGATCATCTCGGACGGATCCGCGCCCGCGTGCCAGCTCCGGGTCAGCTTCTCGCCCACCCACCACTGGAGGCTCCTCTCCTCCGGGAGGCGTTCCAACAGGGCGAGGTAGTCGGTCGGGCTGGACTCCCGGAGCACGTCGAAGCTCGCCTGCAGCTCGTCGAAGCCACGGGAGAGCAGTTCGCCGATGGCCGCCTGGTTCGCCCAGGGCTCCACCCGCTTCGTCATGAACTCGCTGATGCGGCCCCCTGGGTCCTCCGGGGTCATGTCCGGCAGATCGTTCTCCTCGAGGAACTTGTTGAGCTGCACCAGCCGGTTCGCGAACTGGTCGACGAATTTGGCCCCGTCCAGCAGCGCCTCGGGACGGCGATCCTCCGGCTCCTGATGGAACTGGCGCCAGGTCACCAGATGCAGACGCAGCGTCAGGGCGATCCTGTTCAGTTCGCCGGCCTTGATCTGGAACCCGGTGCCACTCAGCCACGGGTCCATGCCCTTCGGCGGAGGGAAGTCGAGCGTCGGCGCACCGACCGACTCGCGCAGCACGTTGATGTGCTGAACCCTGCCGTCCCTCGCGAACCTGTCGCCCTCGCCGGGCGGCGGCGGCGTCGTGTCGTCGTAGTGGTAGGTGACCAGGGACTTCGCCAGGGCGTTGGCGCTCAGCGCCCTCAGCGCCTCCCCACGGACTCCGAACTGGTTCTCCTCGCCACGGTGGTCCACATTGAACGGCCTCTCGAAGAGAGGTGAGCGGGTCTGCTCCTTGAGGCGCTTGGGCTCCTTGAGCAATTCGTCCGGTGTGTTCCAGCGCACGAACGCCAGCTGGTCCGCATTGGCTCCCGCATCGCGTGCCTGCCCGATCTTCCGCTCGTATTCGGCCTTCAGATCACCCAGGTTCGCGATCTGCTCGTCGCTCATCGGCCAGTTCCGGCGGTCGTCCTCGTGGATCGCGTGACCGAACACCTCGTGGTACGTCTGCAACGGCACGAGGTAGGAGCGGACCAGCGGCCGGGCGACCTCCTCCTCCGGCTGCCGCACCCCGTTCTTCGTCTCCGGCGCCTGGGCGCGGTACTTCTCGGCCCACTTCATCGCCCGCAATGGACTACCGGCACCGATCCAGAAGACCCCGTCGCCGTCCCCCGGCGAGATCAGGATCCGTCCGGACGCGGGGTCCTGATGGACGTCCTTGTGATCGGAGGTCGCCAGACCGGTCTCAGGGTCGACGTCCGCGAGCGCTCCCTCGCGCTTGAAGATCGTGGTGTACAGCCGGACGTACGGGGCACCGTCCGGGCCGGGCTCCGTTTCGACCACACCCCGGTACACGACCGAGGCAAGCTCCGCCTCACGCCGCAGGGTCTCGGGAGGGAGCGTCCCCGGAACGCGCTGGAACGCGAATCCGCCGGGCTTCCCCTCGATGGACGGCTTGAACAGGACCTGGTCGGCCAGCGGGCGGTTGGGCCCGAGGTGCCGTCCCCCGGGAACGGCGAGCTGCCTCTCCTCCTCGGCGGTCGGGGGACGGCCGTGCTCGGGATCCTCGTCATCGGACCCCAGCGTGAACCTCGCCCGGCCCGGGAGCTTGGCCAGCTCCTCCGCCGTCGCGTGTCCGTACCCCTCGGGCAACTGCTGGCCGACCACGCGCGGCGCCTGCCCCGGGCCGTCGAACTC
Organism: Kitasatospora sp. NBC_01250; assembly: GCF_036226465.1. Lineage (NCBI taxonomy): Bacteria > Bacillati > Actinomycetota > Actinomycetes > Kitasatosporales > Streptomycetaceae > Kitasatospora > Kitasatospora sp. NBC_01250. The sequence goes on from NZ_CP108476.1 coordinate 2,919,199, forward strand.
CAGCCACTGACCACCCTCGGTGATCGCCGGACGCCCGTCCGGACCGAACCCGACCGCCTTCGCCGAGACCAGATGCCCCTGCGCATCCGGCAGCACCCTGCCCGACCCGTCCACCTTCGGCACGAACCAGACCGTCTCCGTCGCCGCCCGCGCCGACGCGTGGATCCCGTACTCGGCGAGCTTCTCCAACACCTTCGGCACATAACTGCGCGCACCGGTCAGACCCAGACCGCAGGAGACGAACTCGATCCGGTCGGTGCCGTTCCACACCTTGTCGTCGAACCACTTCTTCAGCAGCCCGGCGAACTCCTCCGCACTGATCGGCCGCCCGTCGCGCACCGGCAACCCCGTACGCGGATCGGTGTGCACCGCAACCGTGAACACACCCTCCCGCACCGGCAGATGCGCCAACGCCGCACGCACCGCCGCATCCGCCTCCGGCGAACCCGTGGAGCTGCGGATCCACCGACCGTGCGCCGCACCACCGAGATCCGACAACGGCACGTCCTCGTGCGCGATGTGCGCGATCTGCGCGACAGGCTCGACGTGCTCGACGACGGGCGCGAGCAGCGAGACCGGCTCCGACTTCTCGGAGAGCCGCCAGCCGTCCCGGTCGCCGACCGGGGCCGGCACGTCGTGCTGCGGCTGGAGCAAGTGCGCGACGCTCGACGGGAGTTCGACCACGGTGGTGGTCCCGTCGTTCGCCACCTTGGTCCGGGTCACGCCCTTGACCAGCGCGCGCAGGTCCTCGCGCCCGGCCAGGTAGTGCAGCGCGGCGTGCCAGATCTGCTCGGGGTGCGGGTGCTGCGCGATCGCCTCGTGGACCTGGGTCAGGTGCAGATCACCGTTGCGGTCGAACAGGTCGCGGACCAGGGTGTGCACCACCCGCTGGCTGAACTCCAGCGTCTCCTGGGCCGACCACTCGCGCGGCAGCTCGGTGTGCTCGGGGTGCGGCCGGCTGCTGTCGGACTCCACGGTGATCTTCGTCCGGTCCAGCGCGGGCAGGTCGGCGGCGCTCCTGTAGCCGAGCTTCCTGGCCACCGGCGCGAGCCCGGGCGCCTCGTGGTCCAACTCGGCCTGCGTCTTGCGGTAGTTCGCCTGGATCTCGTCCCGCAGCCCCAGGAGGTACGGGTGCCCCTTGGGCGCGACGAAGGCGGAGTCGCCGAAGGTGGCCGCCTCGCCGTTCTCACCGGCCCCGGCGTGCACGGCGAAGCCGGCCTCGGTGCTCCCGACCTCGTAGAGGTCGTCCAACGAGAGGATCTGGTTCTCGCCGTCGCTGTAGAGACCGCCGAACTCCTCGCCGATCACCACCCGGAACGCGCCGCTGGCCGCCGCCCTGCCCGCCCCGGTCTGCTTGGCCAGCTCGGTCAGCACCTCGTCGTGCAGGCTCATCGGCCGCTCGCTGTGGAACACCTCGAACGGGTTGACCAAACGGATGTCGCCCTCGTCGGCCCACTGGAGCATCCTCCAGGCGTCGGCCAGCTGCGGGTCCTGCGGCGCCTCGGTCAGGTCGCGGACGGCCGCGAAGTGCTCGCGCGGCACGTCGGTCCACAGGACGAACGCGGCCTCGTCCTTGAAGTACTTCGCCGACTCCCCGTACCCGTGCCAGAAGGTGGCCGAGGCCCCCTGCTCGCGGAACGGGCCGAACCAGACCGCGTGCACCACCAGCGGGATCTGCACCCGCGCGGAGGCCGGCTCGGGCGCGTCGGCACTCGGCGCCCACCGGGCGTCCTCGCGGTCGTGGACGCTGCTGAAGGTGCCGGGCTGCTTCTGCCAGGCCGGCGAGGCCGGATCCATCCGCGTGGGGTCGACGTCATGGCGCATGTCCATCGCGTCCATCAAGGGCGTGAGCTGATCTGCCGTCAGATCGCGGTAGTCGTACGCCTTTCCGGTCGCCGGGTCGGTCATGAACTCCGGTGCCGGACGCGGCTGCAGGATCCCGAACAGGTCGACGCCGATCGGCCCCGGCTGCTGCGGGAGCTCCCGGAGGTCCGGCACCGTGCTGGTGTCGCCGAGGTCCGCCAGCAGCTCGTGGCCGCCCTGGTAGGGCACCGACAGGTCGCGCTGCGGCAGGCCGAAGTGGGCGGCCCCCGGCAGCCCGCCGCTGCCCGGACCGCCGTTGCCCGGACCGCCGAACGGGCCCGGGTCGAACGGGGGGTTGCCGTCGCCGAGGTTCAGGTCGCCGAAGAGCAGGTTCTCCAGGTGCTGGACCTCGGGCTGCGGGTTGGCGTTGCCCAGGCCCAGGTCCCCGAAGAGCAGGTTCGCGAGGTCGTCGAATCCGGGCTGGGCAACGGCGTTGACGTCACCGGCCTGCGCCGGCTCGTGCGGCTGCCAGTTCTGGAGGGCGGCTTGCGCATGCTGCTCCCAGAGGGCATCGAGCTGCGCCCGCTCCTGCCGCCTGCGCTCGGCCTCCGCCGCGTGCTCCTCGGCCGTCTGCACGCCCGAGGTCCGGAAGAAAGCGTTGGCGGCCCGCAGGTCCGCCTCCGGTTGTGCGTGCTGACCGAGCGCCGGCCTGGTGTACGTGTGCCGCTCGGCCGTGAAGACGATCGGCACGTCGTAGGGGTACCCGGCATGAGGATCGATGTGCATCCCCAGGCCGGCAGCGGCCTGGAGGAAGCCGAGCGCCTCGTGGTAGCTCTCCCCGACCCGCTGCACCGCCTCGTCCGGCCGGATGCCCATGAGTGAGAGCCACTCGTGCGTGGTCAGCGGGCCGTCGGCGACCGACGGGTCGATCACCATCTCCACCAGCTGCCCGGCCTCCTCCACATGGATCACCACGGCGACGTGGTACCGCCAGACGACCGGCAGGGGGACGCCCTGGAAAGCGTCGCGGGCGTTCTCGGACTGCACCTGCAGCGCCGACCCGTCGGAGCGCATGTGGTTGGCGAAGATCTTCTTGTTGGCGATGCCCAGCTTGGTGAGGTGCATGGCCATCAAGTGGGCCCGGTCGGCGCAGCCGGTCTCCGGGTGGTCGTACGGAACCTGGATGGAGTCACCGGTCCGGCTGGTGAACTGCAGCTGCGCCAACTGCCGGAACAGGTCCTCGGCCTGCGCCCGGGTCTGGGTCTGCCGCTCCAGCGCCTCGCTGCCCAGCAGGTACGAGTGCAGGAACGGCGCCTCGGGCAGGTTGGCCCGGGCGTGCTCGGAGAGCGAGGTGTGGTGCAGGCCCTGGTAGGTGTCGGCCAGCCGCCACAGCACCGGCAGGTCGCGCCGCAACGGGCGGATCAGCCCGAGCAGTTCGCGCTGGTTGCGGTTGCCGATCGCGGTCCGCACCCGCTGGGCCAGCGCCACGAACTCCTCGTGCGTGGACGGCACTTCCCGCAGCCCGCCGAGGGCGAAGGTCTGCGTCATCCCGAGCAGGTCGGAGACGGCCTGCCGCGCCGCGTCGGGGCCCGCTCCCAACCGGCCGCTCTGCGCCGCCTCGAAGAGCGTCGCCGTGAGCGAGGACCCGAACTCCTGCCGGTAGCGCCGCTCCAGCGCGGCCACGTTCCTCGGGTCACCGTCCAGGCTGTCCAACAGCACGTGGACGGCGGTCGGGTTGAGCTGCGCGGCCGTCAACTGCCGGTGCAGCTCGGCCGCGAGGTCCCGTACGGCGCCGGGCAGCATGCCCCGCACCTCGGCCACCGGATGCTGCTGCACGGGGGCGGCGGGCCCGTTGGCGGCCGGCGGCTCCACCCGGAACACCGAGGTGCCGGGGATCGGCGCCGGCGGCATCTGCGCTGCCTCGTGGGTGAGTTCGTGGTCACCGGGCGCCGGCGTGTCACCGACGGTCGCCGACGGCCGGCCCGTGGACGTCAGCGGATGGTCGCGCAGCGGGGCGCCGTCCTCGCTGAGCGTCTCGATCTCGCTCAGGTAGCGGTGCGGGATCCCCTGGCCGAGCGGGCTGAGGACGTCCGCCATCAACCCGGTCCGCTCGGACTTCGCCGCCGTATTGCGGAATAGCGAGGTGCTGCTGCGGTACTCGTCCCGCAGACCCGCGTAGTGCAGCAACTCGTGCAGCACCACCGCATTGCTGTGCTTGAGGTCCAAGTGACGCTGATCGGCCCGAGCCGGGCGGCCCGTGACGGGCGACACCGGCGCATCGGTCAGCTCGATCGCCTCCCGGTGCGCCGGGACGTGACTGAACGCCACCTCGAAGTGCACCTGATCACCCGAACGCGGCAGCACATGACCGACGTTGAGGTGCCGGTCGAGCAGATCACGGGCCCGCTGCTGGAAGCCCTCCAGCTGGTCGTGCGACATGCCCGTGCCGTACTTCACCGGCAGGTGGAACGAGACCACCCGCACCCAGCGCCCGTCGTCCGCCTGGATCCGGCGCACCGTGTTACGGACGTACACCATCCGGCCGTCGAGCAGACCCGGCCGACGGTTCTCGAACGGCTTGTCCGACGGAGCGAACCGCTCGGTGTGCCGCACCACCGCCGGCGCCGAACCACGCCGATGCTGCCACTGGTCGACGGTGACCGGGTGCTCGACCGGCTGCGCCCACCGCGAAGGCTCGTGCGCGGCCACCAGATCGTGCAGCGTGCCCGACAGGTTCTCCGGAACGTACAGGCCCTCGGACCGCTCCGGCTGCTCGGGCTGCTGCGCGGAATCGTGCATGGACTCGTCCATGGACGAGTCCATGGAGCCGCCCCCACCCATGAAGAAGTCCAGCGGATCGGTGCCCGAGGGCCCTGCGGTGTTCCCCGCGCCGAGAAGCTGATCCCCCGGCAGCGAGCCGGTGACACCGAGGAACGCCGCCATCTCGGCTTCCGACATCAGAGCGTTGGTGCCCACGTCGGAGAACTCCCCCCCGGGCAGGAAGGCACCATTGGTGAGAAGCGCATCGAACTCGGCATCCGACATCTGAGTGCTGGTGCCCGCGCCGAGGAGCTCGCCCCCGGACAACAGGCCAGTGCTGTCGAAGAGCGCCGCAAGCTCGGCATCCGACATCACCACGTTGAAGTCGACGCCCCCCTGTTCGATCCCTTCCATCGACTCGCCGGCCACCGGCTGAGGAGCGTCGTGGTTGGTGAGCGTGATGTGCGGTGGCTCGAACGTGGCACTGGTGGTGATGGTCGGCCGCACGCCTGCAGCAAGATCCGACTCCGAGCTGAGCTTCCGCACAAAGATGCCGTCGGCGTTGTACAGCGCCGAGACGATCGGCTTCACAGGGGCGGTGTTGTGGAAGACATCCACGGTGGCATGCGACGGCGGATCGTCGGCGGTCCTGCCTTGGAGGTTGGTGACGACGCGGGCCGGCCGCATGCGCGCGCCGAGGCTGTCGTAGACCGTGACGGCCGTGGTGAACGATCGCAGGTGCTCACCGGCGGGGCCGAAGAACGTGACGGTGGTGGGCGTCGTCGGGTGGAGGGGCTCGCCGAGGGGGCCGAAGAGCGTGGCCCTGGCAGCGGGCGGCAGGAGGTCCCCAGAGCCGGCGACCGGCTGCAGGGCCCTGCTGTTGCTGTCGTGGAGCACCGGGGCCAGCCCCTGTTGCTGGGCCGGCACCTCCAGCGGCTGGCCCGGCTGCTGAGTCGGCTGCGGCTGCGGCTGCGGCTGCTCATCGTGACTGTAGAGCTCGACCGTGCTGGCGACCGGCTCTCCGGCACCGCCGCCGCGCTCGTACAGCGTGATGGCTGTGGCTTCCAGCCGCAGCGGGTTGCCGAAGCGGTCGAGGAGCTTGGAGGTGCTGTTGTTCGGCGGGATGACGGCGTCTCGCACCGCCCTTCTGACCTTCGTCTCCTGTGCGTGCTCCAGCGTGGTCGCGCGGTACTTCGTCCGGCTGTCGTCGTTGGTGGCCAGCTCGATCTTGTCGAACAGACGGGGGATGTTGTCTCCGTCGAAGACCCAGACCCCCGGCCGGTTGTAGATCTGGCTCTCGGTGGTGCAGACGACCGCCCGGTTGAGGGGGTACCCCTGGTGGGTCCCATCCGGATGGTTCGTATAGAGATCCATCAGGGCGCGGCCCGTGTCGTCGAAGGACTCGCCGATCCGGTCGTACATCGTCTCCGTCAGGCCCATGGACGTCAGCCAGGTAGCCGTGGGCACCGGGCCTTCGGGATGGATCGACGGATCGAACACCATCTCCGTGGTGGCTTCCTGGCCCTCGCTGCCGGCCGGCCGGCCCTCCTCCCGCACCCGGACGGCCACGGCGACGTGGTAGCCCCAGTTGAGCTCCGCGCGCATGCCCGGAAGCGCGCTCCGGGCGTTCGCGGACTCCACCCTGAGCGACTGCTTCGGCGCTGCGGGCGTACCGGTCCAGTAGGTGACGAAGATCTTCTTGTTGAAGACGCCCAGACTGTTGAGGTGCGTGGCCATCTGGTGCGCCCGGTTGAAGCAGCCGTCCTCGGGGTGGTCGAACGGGACCGTCAGTCCCAGCTCGGGTACGCCCGCGATGGTCTCCGGTCGCAGCTCGGTGAACCGGCGGGCGAAGATCTCCTGGAACAGCTCATTGGCTCGTTCGTGGGTCACGACCCGCTGTGGAACCGGCCGCTGCTCGCCGGCGGCCGGGGGGTTGCTCTGGTCGGCGGACTGCTGCTGCTCGTGCTGCCCGGCCGGGGGCTGGACGTGCTGAGCGGCCGGCGGTTGTTCGTTGTGGGGCGCGGCAGGCTCGTTCACGGAGCTGCCGGGGGTCGAATCCGGCGGCATCTGCGCCGCCTCGTGGGTGAGTTCGGTGTCGCCGGGCGCCGGCGTGTCACCGACGGTCGCCGACGGCCGGCCCGTGGACGTCAGCGGGTGGTCGCGCAGCGGGGCGCCGTCCTCGCTGAGCGTCTCGATCTCGCTCAGGTAGCGGTGCGGGATCCCCTGGCCGAGCGGGCTGAGGACGTCCGCCATCAACCCGGTCCGCTCGGACTTCGCCGCCGTGCTGCGGAACAGCGAGGTGGCGCTCTGCGCCTCGTCCCGCAGACCCGCGTAGTGCAGCAACTCGTGCAGCACCACCGCATTGCTGTGCTTGAGGTCCAGGTGACGCTGATCGGCCCGAGCCGGGCGGCCCGTGACGGGCGACACCGGCGCATCGGTCAGCTCGATCGCCTCACGGTGCGCCGGGACGTGACTGAAGGCCACCTCGAAGTGCACCTGATCACCCGAACGCGGCAGCACGTGGCCGATGTTGAGGTGCCGGTCGAGCAGATCACGGGCCCGCTGCTGGAATCCCTCAAGCTGGTCGTGCGACATGCCCGTGCCGTACTTCACCGGCAGGTGGAACGAGACCACACGCACCCAGCGCCCGTCGTCCGCCTGGATCCGCCGCACCGTGTTACGGACGTACACCATCCGGCCGTTCAGATAACCCGCCGGGTGCTTCTCGAACGGCTTGTCCGAGGGAGCGAACCGCTCGGTGTGCCGCACCACAGCCGGCGCCGAACCACGCCGATGCTGCCACTGGTCGACGGTGACCGGGTGCTCGACCGGCTGCGCCCACCGCGAAGGCTCGTGCGTGGCCACCAGATCGTGCAGCGTGCCCGACACGTTCCCGGGCAGGTACAGGCCCTCGGACTGCTCCGGCTCCTGCGCGGAATCGTGCGAGAACTCGTGCGTGGACCCGTGCGTGGACTGGTCGGTGGACTGGTCGGTGGGCTGGTTCGTGGACTCGTGCGTGGAACCGCCCCCGCCGGCGAAGAAGTCCAGCGGATCGGTGCCCGCGATCCCCGCGTTGTTCCCCGTGCCGAGGAGCTGGTCCCCGGGCAGCGGGCCGGTGGCAGCGAAGAACGCCGCCATCTCGGCTTCCGACATCAGAGCGTTGGTGCCCACGCCGTAGAACTCGCCCCCGGGCAGGAAAGCACTGTTGTCGAAGAGCGCATCGATCTCGTCGGCCGACATCACCACGTTGGTGTCGAAGAGCGCGACGGGCGGCGCCGCCATGGTCGTGTCCCCACCGGGCAGCTGAGCCGGAGGCTGCGGGACGCCCCCCTGTTCGATCCCTTCCATCGACTCGCCGGCCATCGGCTGGGGAGCGTTGGGGTCGAAGGCCGAGATCATCGGTGGCTCGAACACGACGTTGGTGGAGAGGGTCGTCGGCAGGTTCTCGGCGGTGTTCGATCCCGCGGGATCCGACCCCGTGGGGAGCCTGCGCAGGAACTTGTCGTCGGCGCCGTACAGCGCCGAGGCGATCGGCTTCACCGTGATGCCGTTGCGGAAGACATCGACGGTGGCGTACGACGGCGGACCGTCGGCGGACTCGCCGTGCAGGCTGGTGATCGCGCCGGTCGGCAGCAGGGGCTCGCCGGAGCGGCCGTAGAACGTGACGACCGTGGTGACCGACCGCAGGGGCCGGCCGTTGCCGTCGAGGATCGTGACGGTGGTCGGGGTCGTCGGCTTGAGCGGCTCGCCGTGGGGGCCGTGCAGCGTGGCCCTGACCGTGGCCGGCAGCAGGTCCTCGCTGACGGCGGTCGGCGGCAGGATCCTCCGGTTGCTGACGTCGATCACCTGGGCCGTTGCCGCGTGCTCGACCGGCTCGCCGTGGACGTAGAGCGCGACCGTGCTGGCGACCGGCTCCTCGTGGGCCGACGACGCATCGGGAACACCGCGCTCGTACAGCGTGGTGGCGGTCGCGACCAGCCTCAGCGGGTTGCCGTAGTGGTCGACGAGCCTGGGGGTGCTCGTCTCCGGCACTCCCACCGGTCGTGCGGTGCGGCCCTCCGGCGCCGTGACGGCCTGGCGCACCGCCCTTCGGACGCTCGCCTCCTGCGCGTGCTGCAGCGTGGTGTCGCGGTACTCCGTCCGCTTCTGGTCGTTGGTGGACAGGTCGATCGGGTCGAACGGCAGGTTGGCCCCGTTGTAGGGCCACATCCCCGGCCGGTTGTAGATGTGGCTCTCGCTGGTGAGGAGGATCCCCCGGTTGAGGGGGTATCCCTGGTGGAGTTCACCCGGGGGGCTCGTCTGATCGAGACCGACCAGGTACTGGCTCGCCTCGCTGAAGGACTCGCCGATCCGGTCGTACATCCCGGGGGCGAGGCCCATGGACTGCAGCCAGGTCTCGGTGGGCACCGGGCCTTCGGGGTGGATCGACGGGTCGAAGACCATCTCCTTCCCGGTGTCCTCGCCCCCGGCGCTCTGACCCTCGGTGCTCTGGCCCTCGGTGCTCTGACCCTCGGGAGTCTGGCCCTCCTCCCGCACCCGGACAGCCACCGCGACGTGGTAGCCCCAGTTGACCTCCGCGGGCATGCCCGGGAGCGCGGTCCGGGCGTTCCCGGAACGCACCATGAGGGACTGCTTCGGCGCTGCGGGCGTACCGGTCCAGTACGTGATGAAGATCTTCTTGTTGGCGATGCCCAGGCTGTTGAGGTGCATGGCCATCTGGTGCGCCCGGTTGAAGCAGCCGTCCTCGGGGTGGTCGAACGGGACCGTCAGTCCCGGCTCGGGCACCCCGGCGATGCTCTCCGGTCGCAGCTCGATGAACCGGCGGGCGAAGATCTCCTGGAACGCGTCGCGGGCGCGCTGCTCCGTCACGACCTGCTCCAGCACCGGCTGCTGCGGCTCGGCGGGCGGCTGCGCGGCAGGCTGCTGCTCGGCGGGCGGCTGCTGCTCGTGCTGCTGCTCGTGCTGCCCGGCCGGGGGCTGCTCGTGGTGGGGAGCGGCAGGCGGGTTCGCCGAGGAGCCGGAGGGCGACTCCTCGGGCATCGGCGCCGCGGGGTGGGTGGGCTCGTGCTCGCCGGGCGCCGGCGTGTCGCCGACCGTCGGGAGTGACTGCTCCTCGCGGGTGGTCAGGGGGTGGTCGCGCAACGGCGCGCCGTCCTCGCTGAGCGTCTCGATCTCGCTCAGGTAGCGGTGCGGGAGAGCCTTGGTGAGCGGGGTGAGGACATCCGCCATCAACCCGGTCCGCTGCGACTTCGCCGCCGTGTTGCGGAACAGCGAGGTGCTGCTGCGGTACTCGTCCCGCAGGCCCGCGTAGTGCAGCAGCTCGTGCAGCACCACCGCATTGCTGTGCTTGAGGTCCAGGTGGAGCTGGTCGGCCCGGCCCGGGCGGCCGGTGACGGGCGACACCGGCGCGTCGGTCAGCTCGATCGCCTCGCCGTGCCCGGGGGCGTGGCTGAAGCTCACCTCGAAGTGCACCTGGTCGCCCGAACGCGGCAGCACATGGCCGATGTTGAGGTGCCGGTCGAGCAGGTCACGGGCCCGCTGCTGGAAGCCCTCCAGCTGGTCGTGCGACATGCCCGTGCCGTACTTCACCGGCAGGTGGAAGGAGACCACCCGCACCCAGCGCCCGTCGTCCGCCTGGATCCGCCGCACCGTGTTACGGACGTACACCATCCGGCCGTCGAGCAGACCCGGCCGACGGTTCTCGAACGGCTTGTCCGACGGAGCGAACCGCTCGGTGTGCCGCACCACCGCCGGCGCCGAACCACGCCGGTGCTGCCACTGGTCGACGGTGACCGGATGCTCCACCGGCTGCGCCCACCGCGAAGCCTGCTCCGCGGCGACCAGGTCGTGCAGGGTGCCCGACAGGTTCTCCGGAACGTACAGGCTCTCGGTGTGGTCGGGTGCGGGCGCGCCGGGGTGCGTGACCTGGGTCAGCTGGTGCTGGTCGGTCGTGTCGGTCCTGACGACCGGCTCCAGGGGCTGGCCGGTGCTGTCGAGGCCAACGGTGGGGCCGATCGCGAGCCCACCGGTCCCGTCGTACACGACCGTGGCCGCGACCGGGAGCGGGTTGCCGTTGTGCTGCAACTGGATCACGGCGTCCGTCGGGTCGCCGGTGTCGAGCGCGAAGTTGACGGTGGTGCTGGTGGTGCCGGCCGGCTGGATGACCTGGCTGTTCCGGTCGAGGACCGTCACGGCCGTGGTGACCGTGAGGATCGGGTTGCCCTGGTCGTCCAGCAGCGTGCGGCTGGTGTGCGTCACCGGGGGCTGGCCCTGCGCTCCCCAGAGGACGGCGCTGGCCCTCATCGGCAGTAGGCCGGCGAAGGGGTCCTGAGCGGTGTGGACCGGGATCAGTGGCTGACCGTTGCTGCTGAGCAGCGTCTGCGTCGGCCCCAAGTCGTGGCTGTAGAGCGCGACCGTGCTGGCGGCCGGCTGCGTGTGGTCTGTGGTGTGCGGGTAGAGCGTGGACCTGACCGTGACCAACCGCAGCGGATTGCCGTGCTGATCGAGGAGCTGACGGGTGGTGTGCGGTCCTGGCACGGTGACGGCCTGCCGCAGCTGGGCGAGGCGCGGGACCTCCAGTGCGTGGTCCGTCACCTCCGTGCGGTAGTCCATGAAGCGGGTGAAGAACGCCGGCTCGTGCAGCCTGATCGCCGGGTACGGCTGGCCGTTGTTGTCGTACTCCGGCGCGAGGTAGACGTCGCTCTCGGTGGTGCAGACGACCGCCCTGTTGAGGGGGTAGCTCCGTACGGTCGGCTGGCCCGCGTAGCGCGTGCCCAGGTTCTGGAGCGCCTCGTTGAAGGACTCGCCGATCCGGTCGTACGTCCCCGGGGTGACACCCATCGACTGCAGCCACTCGTCCGTGGTCACCAGGTGGGTGGAGTTGATCGACGGATCGACGACCATCTCCCTGGGGACGGTCGAGCCGTGCTCCAGCACCTGGACGACCACCGCGACGTGGTAGCCCCAGTTGATCGGGCCCGGCCAGCCCGGGAGCGCGGTGCGGCTGAGGTCGGACGACACCGCGAGGGCCTCGGAGTAGTTCGTCGGCGTACCGGTCCGGTAGGTGACGAAGATCTTCTTGCACTGGACGCCCTGGGCATCGAGGTGCAGGGCCATCTGGTGCGCCCGGTTGTAGCACCCGTCGTCGGGGTGGTCGAAGGAGATCGGCAAGTCGGCTTCGTTGACGGCGAAGGGGTCCGGGGGTGGCGCGGTGGCGGCCCGGGCCACGAGGTCGTGGAACAGCGTGTCGGCCTGCTGACGGCTGATCGCGAACCGGACGGCGCCCGGCATCGGGGCGGTGATCCGGTGCTCGGGGACCTCCGGGTAGCGCGCGGCGCCGGTGTCCTCCGGCAGGCGTGGGCCGAGCTTCTCCGGGGTCGCGGCACCGTGGCTGATCCTGAGCCAGTTGCCGCCCTCCGTGATCACCGGACGACCGGCGGCGGTGAGCCCGACCTTGGCGGTCACCAGCAGGTGGCCGTTGACCCCGCGGTCGGCCGCGCCCTGCTCGGTGAGCGCGTCGCTGAACCAGACCGGACCGTCGGCCGCGTACGCCACGGCCTTGGTCAGGCCCGCGTCCCACAGGTGCTGCATGACCTCCTGGGCGTACCCGCCGTTCAGCTCCGAGTTGAGGTCGCAGGCGACGAAGCGCAGCGGCTTGTCCTCGTCCCAGAGGCCTTCGTCGCGGAGCCTGAGCAGCTCGCGGGCGATGTCCATGGGTGCCAGTGCGGCGTGGTCCAGCACGGGCAGGCCGTCGACCGTGTGCATGGCGAGGGTGAGGTACTTGTCGGCGTCCGGGAACCGGCCGAACACCTCGCGGGTCAGGTGGTTCCAGTCGCCGTGCCGGGTGCCGATCCAGTAGGTGTGCGGCTGCTGGGGGATCGCGACCAGGTCGGTCGCCCGGGGAGCCTCGTGGTTCCAGGCCTGCCGCACCTCCTGCCGGGTGACGGCGTGGCCCGGGCGCTTGAGGGTGTCGACCAGCCCGACCAGCCGGTCGAGGTCGCGGGGCGCGACCGGGTGCGTCTCCGCCGAGCCGTTCAGCCGGCGGACGTAGCGCTCCAGGTCGGCCTTGGTGAGCTGGCGGTCGGCGTCGAGCCCCAGCTCCTCACGGGCCAGGTCGGCAGTACGGCGCACCTTGGTGAGCTCGTCCAGGGTCACCCGCTCGGGCGTTCCGGTCAGCTCCAGGGTGAGCTTGGCGGTGCGCCAGGCGTGCTCGGTCGCCGCGCGGCGGGCCTCGGGCCCGGCGATCAGGTCGGTGACCTGACCGGCGAGCCCGCGCCGGTGGTCGGCACCGATGTGCTCGGCCAGCGGCCACAGGTCCTCGTGGGTCTTCAGCTCGGGCACGTTGGCGAGCTTGGTCAGCACCTCGTGCAACGCCCGGTTCTCGTCACCGTCGTGCGGGAACGGCGGCGGCGGGGGCGTCGACTCGGTGGCGACGACCACCTCGAACGGATCCGTCCGCTGCTGCCCGTGCGGCGCGGACAGCTCGAAGGAGGCGCCCGGCTTGATCAGGACCTCCTTCTCGCCCGCGCTGACCGAGAACGGCTCGATGTCGTAGGCGCTGCCGCCGCCCTTCAGCTCGAACTGGATCAGCACCTTGTGGGTGGTGGGGAGTTGCTTGCGGCCGTTCGCGAAGCTCTCGGCCACCGAGCGGTCGGTGCTGGTGCTGAGGAAGTCGCGGTTGACCAGCCTGCTGCTCAGCAGCCGGCCGCTGAACGCCGAGTCCCGCCGCAGCCAGCCGCGGTCGCCGCGCCACAGCGGCTGCGACACCGGCGGCAGCTTCTCCAGCGACTCCTTGATCAGCTCGGTGTGGACCAGCAGCTCCCGCTCGATCTCGGGGACCAGCTTCGGTATCGCCAGCGCAAGTTGAGTCTTCTGCTCGAGCGTCCGGTTCCTCGGCTGGGTGTTGTTCAGCAGTGCCTTGAGGGTCGGGTTCTCCTTGAGGATGGAGGGCACCTGGTTCAGCAGCTTGTCGTCCAGCAGGCTCTTGACCTGGAACGCCAGCGCGGCCTGCCGGGTGGCCGGGCCGTGCCGCAGCAGCACGTTGATCAGCGGGAAGGTCGGCCCGGTGTAGACGGCCAGCGCCTCGAAGTGCGCCACCGTCAGCTTGTCCAGGAGTTCGGCGGCCGTCAGGTTGTTGTGGGCCAGCCAGTCGGTGACGCCCTGCTTCACGTCGGGATCGCCGTCGCGCGCGGCCTCGAACTGCTGCCGGTTCTGCCGGGCCTTGACCATCTTGTCGTCGAAGTAACCGCCCTGCTCACGAGGGGTGTTGACCAGGGCGTCGTAGCCGTGCTCGTGCGGCAGCATGCCCTCCACCGCCACCTGCTCCCGCACCTCCTGCTGCGAGACGCCCGGGATGTGCTGGTACATCGTCGCCGCGTCCGCCAGCGCGTGCGGCGGCAGCGGCGGCAGCTCGTCCAGCAGTTCGGCGCCCTTGAGGATCTCGTACAGCGAGTGGTCACCGACCGGCAGCATCCATCCGATCAGCGCGAGCAGCATCTCCTGCGAGCTGGTGTTCTCGACCTTGAGCAGCTTGAAGGCGTTCAGCATCTTCGCCGTGGTGGCCGAGATGCCGGTGCTCAGCGCCATGCCCTTGTCGTCGTGGGCCCCGGCGTACCAGCCGGTCTTGTCGTTGAGCCGGTAGAGGTCCGCGCCGGCCTGCCACTGCAGCCCGACCCGGCCGTCGGGCCCGGTCTGGAACGCCGCTTCGCGCGAACTCAGCGGCATACCGCGCCGGTTGAGCTCGTCGACGGTCAGGGTGTTGAGCGCGTCCTCCCGCCGGACCCGGGCCTTCAGGCTGCTCAGGTACTCCGCGGCGTTCTTCAGCGGCGCATCGCCCTGCTTGATGACGCCCGCGGTGGCGAAGAAGTCCTTCTGCGCCATCGTGCCGACGCCGGGCAGCTTCTCCAGGGTGGCGCGCAGCCCGCCGTTGAGGAAGTCCGACTGCGCACGCACCTCGTGCAGGTCCAGCCCCATGGCGCTGGCGCGCGCCTCGTCGTTCTTCGCCAGGACGTCCAGCAGGACGGCCTTGAGGCCGAGCAGCGAGTCCTTGGCGTAGGCCGCGTTGAAGAACGCGGTCATCAGCTCCCTGGGGTTGCCGTTCCGCAGCATCTCGTGGAACTGCTCCAGGGACAGGTTCTCACCGACCTGTCCGGCCGAGCCCTTGTCGTCCTTGAGGAAGACCTGGGCGACCTGCGCCTCGTCCAGCTCCGGATGGGCGGCCTTCAGCGCCTCGAAGAGCCGGCGCACGCTGTTGCCCGCCGCCTGCCGGGCCTTCGGGTGCCGGAACGCGAATGCGCCGAGGCTCTCCTCGAACTCCTTGGCGTGCGCCGCATAGTGGTCGTTCGCGTAGAGCGGCTGCTTGGGCAGGCCGAACACCGTCGCCCCGCCCTCCGGGATGGGGCGCACGATCTGCTGGGCACCGGTGGCCTGCTCGTGCGGCTCGACCGGCAGGTCGGTCGCCGTCAGCCTGGCGTCCCGGCCCGCGGGCAGCGTGATCCGCCGGAAGTGCCCGTCCGGGGTGACCACCGGGTGGCCGGCCGCGTCGAAGCCGACCGCCGAGCCCACCAGCATCCGGCTCCGGCCGTCCGGTGTGTGCTCCGGCCTGATCACCCAGAGCTGTCCGGCGGGCGCCAGCGACTCCAGCGCCATGTCGGGGCGCCGCTTGTGGATCTCCTTCAGCACCGAGGCGGCGAAGGAGGCCTCGGCATGCGGCTCGGTGCGCGGGGTGTCCGGTGCACCGGCCGGGCGCCGGGTGTCGCTGGTGCCCGCGTCACAGCCCAGCAGCCGCAGCGGGCGGCCGTCCCAGACGCCCCGGTCGTGGAGGTCGAGCAGCACGTCGGCCAGCTCCGCCGCCGACACCGGGCGGCCTTCCCAGGTCGGGCCGCCGTGGCCGCTCGTGCTGTGGTACGCGAGGGTGAACGAGTCGGGGTCCGGCGTGATGTGGGCGAGCGCCTCCTCGATCTCCCGCCGGCTGCGCAGGGTGCTCTCGCTCTCGTCCCCCTTCAGCGGCTCGATCGGCCAGTGCACGTCGGCCGGCCCGTGGCCGGTCGCCAGGGCGCGGGCCATGTCCGCGACCCGGGCGACGCCGCTGTGGTTCTCCGGGGTGAAGAAGACCTGCCGGTCGCTCGCCACCACGGTCGGCGTGGTGTCCGCCTTCGGGATCTCCAGCTCGACCGGGACCAGGCCGCGCTCGACCCACTCCTTGTCGCCCTTCTTGAAGGTCAGCTCGACCTGCGCGCTGCCCTCGTAGCGGATCATCTCGGTCGGGATCTTCGCGCCGGCCACCACCTTGCCGCCGGTGCCCTCGCTCGCCCCCTCGCGCCCGCGGTGGCTCAGACCGGCGCTGGCCGTCGCGGTGACGTCGTAGCCGCCCCGCAGTTCGCTCTGCGCCCCGAACTGCAGCTGGCCGCTCTCCTGCTGCCAGTCCAGGCGGATGTGCCGCGCACCGCCCGAGCTCTCGTTCGCCGGGCTCAGGGCGGCCTTCTTGTTCTCGCCCTGGTAGTCCAGGTGGACGACCTTGAAGGTCGCCTTGACGCTCAGGTCGTCGACGAGCCGGCGGTGGCCCGAGGAGGGCGTCGAGAAGGTCGTGCCGAACCGGGCCGAGAGCTGGGCGTGGCTGTGCGAGTTCCGGGTCAGCGCCTCGATCGACTTCCAGTCCCGGCGGCCGAAGGCGCGCGGGCCGTAGTTCCTCATCAGGTCCCGCACGCCGGAGGAGTCCTGGATCCAGCGCAGCACGTCCACGTCCCGCAGGCCGTGGGTGAAGACCCCCGACGGCGGTGCGTACACGGTCTTCTGCGGCACCGGCTGATGCTCGGTGAGCGCGGTGTGCTCGGTCGCGGGAGCGTGCTCGGTGGTCGGGGTGTGCTCGACCGGCAGCCGGTACCGGCCGGACTCGGCCAGCACCTTGACGCCGACCTCGACCCTGGCGTGGTACTGCTGGTAGAAGCCGATCCGCGCGACGATGCCCTTGCCGGCGTCGAGCACCTTCTTGAACGGGCTCGCCTGCTCGGACTCGCCCCGGGAGCGCTCGGCCTGCCACCTGCGCGCCCAGCCCGGCAGCACCTTGTCGGGGCTCGCCACCTTCACCAGCGGGCTGCGCTCGATGCGGACCTTCAGCCGGACCGTGCCGTCCAGGGCATCGGCCGCCAGCTTGGCCTTGACGGCCGTGCCGGTGCTGGACGACCCGCTCTGCTGGTCCAGGTGGTCGACGCCCCGGGCACCGGTCACGCTGACGCCGCCGGTCAGCGCCGTGCCGGTGCCCAGCGGGTCGCTGGTGCCCAGCAGGGCCACGGTGATCGCGTTCGCGTGGCCGCCGCCGGTGTTGGTCGCGCCGTCCGAGCTGGTGAGCGAAGTCTGGGCGCTGGTCCCGGTGTTGAACTCGACCTCGGGGGCGTCACCCTCGTGCGTCAGGGTGGCCAGCTCGGCCGAGACCCACGCCTTGGCGCCGTTGTGCGTCACCAGGATCTCGTGGCCCGACATCATCGGCTTGAGCAGCGCGTGCAGCCGCTCGAAGTCCAGCTCCGCCGCCAGCTTCGTCTTCATCCCCGGCCAGTCGAAGCCGAGGACCTTCTTCCCCCAGGTGTCCATCCGGTCGATGACCGCGTCCACCTGGCGCTGCCCGGGGCGCACCTCGGTGAGCGGGACGACGCTGGTCACGATGTCGGAGGAGCCGAGCCGGCCGCCCCGCGCGTCGATCAGGTTCGGCGCTGCCGGCGGTTCGGGCTGCCCCGCGGCGACCGCCGCCTGCGCCGCCCGCTCCGCCTCCCGCTGCGCCTCGTCCCGGACCACGTCGCGGTGCGGCACCGCGACCACGGCCGGCACGTCGACGTCCGGCGGCTTGGGCAGGGCCCGGCTCAGCCGCTTGGGCCGGAAGGTGATGTCGAACTTCGCGTTCCCGTCGAAGAGATCGGCCGCTTCGACGCTCTTGCCACGGCTCCCGGTGCCGCCGGTCCGGTCGACGCTCAGCCCCCGCACCGAGTCCGTCGTGCGGGCGTACTCGCCGCTGGCCGTCAGGTGCCAGCCGTTGCCCTTGACCGCGATCTTCATCTTGGTGCGGGTGAGCTTGTCCCAGGTGAACCCGGCCGAGGTGCGCTGCTGGCCGCCCAGCTCGAACTCGAAGCCCGTCACGGACTCCTGGTGCGCGAAGCGGTCCAGCCTGGCCTTCACCACCACGTCGCCGTGCCAGCCGCCGTAGTCGACGGGGACGCGGATGTCCCCGCCCCGGCTCAGCCGGGACAGCGCCGACTTGAGCGCGAACGGGTCGAGCCGCTGGGCGAGGTCCCCGGCCAGCTCCGCCGGCACCCTCCCGAGCTGGTCGGTCAGAGTGTTCTTCACCGCGGCGAGCACCTTGTGGCCGCCGTTGCCCAGGCTGACCAGCACGTCGGAGTGGTCCAGCCGGCCGCCCGCCAGCCGCTTCGGAGCGTTCGGCGCCTGCACCGACGACGTGTCGGACTGCTGGTCGGACTGCTGCTCAGCATGCTCCCCGACGTGCTGGTCGGACTGCTCCTCCGCCTGCTCCTCGGTCCGCCGGGCCGGGCCGGTGAAGACGCCGCCCGCGCCCTGGTCGTTCGCACCCTCCGGGTGGTTGTGGGTGAGCTTCTGCTCCAGGCCGAGCTCGGCCCGGAGCTCGATCGGGTCCACCGGCGCGGTGCGGTCGCCGTGGCTGAACGTCAGCTCCAGCTCGACCTTGGAGTCGAAGAGCTCCTGCGGACTGCGGAACTTGCCGCTCGCGTAGCTCTTGGTGGACTCGCCGTCCCGCCAGCCGTCGCGGTCGCGGACCTCGCGGCTGACCGTGGGGCTGATCTGCAGGCTGTCCTTCAGCGCCTTCCCGTGGATGTCCCTGAGCTCCTCCTCCTGCTTCAGCGGGATCTTGCCGCCGCCCTGCACCTGGACGCTCTTGGTGTCGGAGAGCAGGCGACGGGAGGACTGGAAGATGCTGCTCTCGCGCACCGTGTTCAGGTCGGCCAGCTCCTGGGGCCGCTTGTGCGCCATCTCCGTCACCTTGGCGACCAGCGAGATGTGCACGTTCTTCAGCGGTCCGGCCGTCACCTCGGGGGTGTGCAGCGAGACCTTGCGCGTCATCGCGGTCAGGTGGGCGGAGACGGAGGAGTGCGAGAAGGTCTGCAGGACCTCACCGCGGATCTCCCGCCAGCGCTTCTCGCCGAGCAGTTCCCGCCCGGCCCGGTCCAACTGGGTGTGCAGCGGGGAGATGTCGCGCAGGTCGCGGACGGTGGTGGTGTCGGGCAGACCCGTGGTGTCCGGGTCCTCGCTCCAGACCTCGTCCGGCGGGCTCGGGTACTCGACGGTGGTCTCGGACTCGGAGACCGACTCGGAGACCGACTCGGAGACGGAGCTGGAGTCGGGCTCGGTGGTGGCCGCGGGCCCGGACGGGTGGAGGGGGGTCAGCTCGATCTCGTCGGGCGCCGTCTCGTGCTGGGTCGCCTCGGGAACCTCGGGGACCATGGGCGCCTCTGGCGCCTCGGGAACCTCGAAGACGGGCGGCCGCGAGCGCTCCTGGGTCAGCGGGTCGGTGGTGATCGCCACCTCCTGCGCCTCTGCCCGGTCGACCACGGCCCGGAAGCCCAGGCCGGCCAGCGCCGTCTCCTCCTTGACGGAGCCGACGCGCGTGGTCTGCCGGAACTCGATCTGCAGCCTCGCCTCGCCCTGGTAGACGACGGCGGGCGACTTGAGCTTGGTGGTGAGCGCCAGGTCGTCGCCGGTGCCCTTCAGGTCGACCTTGTCCCGGCCGAACCGCAGGCCGCCACTGCCGCCGCCGTAGCCCGCCTTCGCGGCGCCGTTGCCGGTGCCGGGGAACGGCAGCTGCAGGCTGTCGCTGTCGGTGGCCTGCTTCGCCTGCGAACGGGAGGTCGCGGTACCGATGGTGAACTCGGTGGTCGGCAGGTTGTCCACCTGCTGCATCTTCGCGACGGTGGCCCGCTTGAAGGTGATCACGGAGCTGGGACGGTTGAGCCCGCCCGACTCGGCGGACCGCTCCTGCCCCGGCAGCAGGTTCTTGACGTCCCGGGCCAACTGGCTCACGCCGCTCCTGCTGACCAGCGCGGGGCCGACCAGCTCGACGGAGTGCTCCTGGCCCGACATCAGGCCCTTGAGCTCCTGGTGCAGCGTGACCAGGTCGACCTCGTCGACCAGCTTGGCCCTGAGGTCGGGCCACTCGCTGCCGAAGAACTCCCGGGCCTGCTCGTCGAACTGCGCGACGAAGTCGTCGAACTGATGCTGCGGCGCCCCCTCGCCAGGGGCCGCGGTCACGGGCGTCTCGGCCGGGTCCTTGAGGACCCAGACGTCACTGACGATGTGCGAACCGGCCAGCCGGTGCTGCTCGACGACCTGCGTGGGGACCGTGAAGTGCTGGTCGAGGACCTTCGGCTCGCTGCCGGTCTCCCGGACCGGAACGGCCACCTGACCGGTGAGCTCCAGCGGATCCTGGTGGGTCACCGCCACGGGACGGTCGACCCCGAAGTGCTTGGCGTCGCGGAACTCCACCGCGAGGTTGAACCTGGTCCGGAAGAGCGCGGCCGGCTCGACGGTCTTGCCCCGGGCGATGGTCCGGCTGGCGTCGACGCTGCTCTTGCCGCGCATCCAGCCGTGCTGGTAGGCGAGCGCCTCGGTGAGGTCACCGTTGCTGCCGAACTTGAACTTCGCCTGCCCGCCCAGGCTCAACTGCCAGAGCGTGTCACCGGTGATGCCCACCGAGGACTGGTGCTCCGTGCCGTACTCGAACTCGAACTTGTCGACCGTCTCCAGGTACTCGCCGCCCTCGACCGAGGCCCGGACCCGGACGGTGCCCGACCAGTTGCCGGCCGAGAACGGCACCTCCCAGGCATCGCCGCGGGAGAGCGCGGACAGCTTCGGCTGCAGGGTGTCGCTGCCGAACAGGTACTCGGCCAGGGTCCGCGCGGCCGGCTCGTCGCCGTGCAGCGCCTGGGAGAACCGCTGGGTGAGCTGGTCGATGACGGCCTCGTCGTGGTCCAGACCGCGCAGCACGTCATAGGCGGCCAGGTGGTGGTCCGCGAACCG
This sequence comes from Kitasatospora sp. NBC_01250, assembly GCF_036226465.1. NCBI lineage: Bacteria > Bacillati > Actinomycetota > Actinomycetes > Kitasatosporales > Streptomycetaceae > Kitasatospora > Kitasatospora sp. NBC_01250. Next base: position 2,939,794 of record NZ_CP108476.1, read on the forward strand.
CTGAGGGGCCTCGGGGCCGGTCGGCCGCTCCGGGGCCGGGGCGTGCGGGGGGACGAGGGTGGGGGCGGGGGCGACGACCAGCTCGGTGATCTCGTCGTGCTGGGGCTGGTGGGTGACCTGCTGCTGGGCGGCCTGGTCGTGCTGGGGCTGCTGGGCGACCTGCTCCTGGGTGACCTGCTCCTGCTGGGTGACCGGCTCGTCCTGCTGCTGCGTGACGTGCTGGTCCGGCTCCTGCTCCTGCTGCTGTTCGGTGACCTGCTGCTGGGCCTCCTCGACGACCTCCCGGTGCTCCTGCTCGGCCTCCACGTGCTGCTGGACGGCCTGCTGCTGCTCGGCGACCTGCTCCTGCTCGTGCTGCTGCTCCGACTCGTGCGCGGACGCGAGCCACGGCTCCACGTCCGGCCGGGTCAGCGGGTCCTCCACCGACGAGTCCGTGAGCGGACGCGCCGGCTCCGGCCCGAAGTCCGGCTCGGCCTGCGGCTCCGCCTCGAACCCGTCCTCCGACTCCGACTCGTGCCCGGGTTCGAGCCACGGCTCCACGTCCGGCCGGGTCAGCGGATCCTCCACCGACGGATCGGTCAGCGGCCGGGCCGGCTCCGGCTCCGGCCCCCTCTTCGCGGCGCCGGCCCCGAACTTGACCGCGCCGGGTATGTCCCCGGTGATCCTGTCCTCGGCCGCGGGCAGGTAGTTGTCCGGGCGCGGACGCGAGCCGCCCTCCAGCGGCAGGGTGGCGCCCAGCCGCTCGGTGACCGGTTCGAGCGAACCGTCCTTGGGCCGGCTGAACTTGATCCAGTGACCGCCCGGCACCAGCACCTGGCGGCCGTTGGCGTCGAAGCCGAGCTTCGCCGTGACCACCAGGTCGCCCGCCCCGGGGCCGTCGTGCGTGCCGGGGGTCGGCACCTTCGGGGCGAACCAGACCGGCGCGTCAGCCGCGTAGGCGTCCGCGGTGGCTCCGTGCTTCCACAGCTCGGTCATCACCTCGGCCAGATAGGCCGAGTCGATCCTGCCCAGGTCGCAGGCGACGAACTGCAGCGGCGTGGCACGGTCCCAATCGGCCATCCCCAGCAGCTCGTTCGCCAGCTCGACGGCCGGGATCGGCTCGCCGTTGCGCGTCGGCACACCGTCCCTGGTGTGCATCGCCACCGGCTGGAACCGGTCGTCCGCCGGGAAGTTGGCGAACACCTCGCCGGTCAGCCGCAGTTGCTCCGGGTGCGCGTCCCCGATCCACGCCACCCGCGGCCGCGGCCCCGGCCCTGCGGCGGCGTCGTGCGCCGAGTGGTCCGTGCTCCCGCCACCCCAGGCGGCCGCCACCTCCTGGCCGGTGACCCGGCGACCCGGCTGCTTGAGCCCGGCCACCGTCTCCACCAGCCGCTGCCGGTCCGCGGGACTGACCCGGGCATCGTCCGGCGAGCCGTTCAACTTCCGGATGTAGCTGTCCAGTTCATCCTTGCCGACCTGGGCGTCGTGCTTGAGGCCCAGGTCCGCACGGACCACGTCCGCCGCTCGCCGCACGGCCGTCAGCTGCTCGACGGTCAGGCTGTCCACGCCGCCGTGCAGATCGGCCGCCAGCCGGCCCGTCCACCAGGTCCGCAGGCCCGCGGCACGGATCGCCGCGCCCGGCAGCAGCAGGTGGGTGACCTGCGCGGAGCCCGACGCCCCGTGCCCGGCCCCGATCTTCTCCGCCAGCGGCCACAGGTCCTCGCGGCGCTCCACCCGCGTCACGCCCGCCAGGTCGGCCAGCGCGGAGGACAGCTCCTGCGCGTCCGCCCGGTTCACCGCCGGGTTCGGGCCGTTCTCGGCCGGGAACTCGGGATCGCGCTCCTTGGCGCTGACCACTTCGTAGGGCTTGGGGTTGTACGCCTCGTCCGTCTCACCGGCCCGGCGCCCGGTCACCTTGAACGAGCTCCCGGGCTCGACCAGCACCTCCTTCTCGGGAGGCATCACCGAGAACGCCGAGACGTCCCGCCCGGCCCCGGCGCCGCTCAGCTCGATCTCCATCAGGATCCGGTGCGCGGCCGGGTGGGGCTTCGCGGACTGCGTGAAGTTCTTGCCGACGCTCTGCTCGCGGCTGGTGCTCATCAGGTCGTTGTTCTCCAGCGACCTCGCCCTCGAGCCCACGGCCGTGCCGCCGCGGTAGACCGTGCCCTTGACCGGCGGCAGCTGCTTCAGCGCCTCCTTGACCAGCTCGATGTGCTCCCGCATCTCCTTCTCGATGGCGGGCATCAGCCGGTCGGCGATCTCGTCCATCTTCGCCAGGCGTTCGGCCTTCTGCTGGCCCGTCAGCCGGTGCAGCGGCTGCCGCACCAGGTCCCGCAGGTCCGGGTGGTCCTTCAGCACGGCCGGGACGTCCTTGGGGAGCATCCGGAGCACCTTGTGGGCCTCGCTGCGCAGCACCAGCTGGCTCATCCGGCCGGGGGCCCTCATCAGCGGGTTGATCAGCTTGAAGGCCGGACCGGTGTACACCGCCAGCGCCTCGAAGTGCGCCGGAGTCATCGTCCGCAGCACCTCGGCCGCGGTCATCCCGTTGTCCGCCAGCCAGCGGTCCAGCTGATCGATCAGCTCCTGCGTGTCCCGGCCGCGACCAGCCCGGTTGCCGTCCGCGATCGCCTGGAAGGCCGCCCGACGGGCACGCACCTTCGCCAGCGATCCCGAACCCGGCTCACCGAAGCCGGAGTCCGCCGGCGGCAGCGCCGCCAGCTCCTCCTTCAGCTGACGCAGCGACTCCTGCCGACCCTCGTCGTGACCCAGGGCCTCGGCCGCCTCGACGACCCCGATCCGCGTCTCCAGATCCGCCCTGCGCTCCCGCAGGTTGACCTTGTCGTGGTAGACCACCTCGTGCGGGAGCATGCCGTTCTCGCCCACCTGGGCCCGCAGCTGGTCCGGCGTGATGCCGGGCAGGTGCTGGAGCATGGTGGCCGCGTCGTCCAGCGCGCCCGACGGCAGGTCCAGCTTCTCGCCCGACAGCTCGATGCCCTTGAGGATCTCGTAGACCGAGTGGTCGCCCGGGGTGAGCATCCACCCGAAGAGCGCCAGCGTCATGTCCTTCGGCGAGACCCCCTCGACGTCCAGCACCTTGTAGCCGCCCATCATCTTGGCGGCGGTCGCGGAGAGGCCGGCGATGGTCGACAGGCCCTTGTCGGCGGTCTGCTTGGTCCAGGAGTTCTCCTTGAGCGCCAGTGCGTCGCGGCCCGCGTGCCAGGTGAGCGAGCGCTGCGGCCCCTGCGGGCTCTGCGGGTCCTGCTGCCGGTTCTGGAACTCGGTCTCGCGCGGGCTGAGCGACGCGCCGAGCAGGTCGTAGTCGGACGGCAGGTGGTTGAGGGTCCGCTGATCGGCGGGGATCACCTTCCGCGCCGAGTTGCTCTTGAGGTACTCCAGGGCCTTGCCCGAGCGGGCCATCGAGGCACCGGTGGCGAACGGGTCCTTCGCGAAGGTGTACTCCCGCTTGCTGGTGAACGTGTTGACGGAAGCGTCCAGCAGCGAGCGGACGTTGCTGTTCAGGAAGTCGCCGTGGGCCTTCAACTCATGGAGATTGAGGCCGAGTTGCTCACCCCTCTGCAGGTCGCGGGAGCCGGCCACCTCGACGAGCAGGTTCTTGAGGTTGAACCTGGAGTCGTTGACGTAGGCCGCGTTGTAGAACGCCGTCATCAGCTCGCGCGGGTTGCCGTGGGCGAGCATCTCGGTGAACTCGTCCAGCGTCAGGTGCGTGCCGACCTGGCCGGCCGAGCTCACCGCGTCGTTGAGGAAGACCTTGTAGACCGTCTCCCCGGTCGGGTCCTCGTGGGCCGCCTTCAGCACCTCGAAGAGCCGGGTGACGACCCCGCGCGCCGCCTTCACCGCTTCGGGACGGCCGTAGGCGTAGCCGCCCAGCCGGGTCTCGAACTCCTTGGACTTGGTGACGTACGCCGGGTCCTTGTAGAGCTCGCGGTTGGCGCCGAACGCGACGACACCCTTGAACAGCGTGTCGATCTCGTCCTTGGTGGCCACCTCCCGGTAGCCCTCCGGCACCCCGGACTCCACCACCGGGGCCTTGGCCAGGCCGGAGCTGTACTCCTGCCAGTGGCCGGCGCCGAAGACCACCGGGCGCCCGTCGGCGTCGTAGCCGACGTGCTGCGCCACCACCAGCTCGCCCGCGCCGCCGGTGCGGCTGGGCGCGAACAGGACCGGCCCGTTCGCCGCCTTCGCGTCCATGCCCAGCCCGTGCTCGGCGCGCATGGTGTCGACCACGGCATGCACGTACGCCTCGTGGTCGTGGGCAAGCCCACAGGCCACGAAGCGCACCGGGACGGTGTTGTCCCAGCGGTCGTCGAGGTACGCCTGGTGGAGGTCCTCGACCACCTGGGCGACGGAGGCCAGCGGGCCGTCCTTGCCGACCTCCAGGGCGATGACGAAGTGCTCCTTGTCGACCGGGAAGTCGTAGAGCGCCTCCTCCATCCGCGGATTGGCGAGGTCGACGTACGCGAGGTCGGGGAGCCGGCTCTGCGGCTCCTGCCGCTCGTCCGGCCGCTGGGGGGCCTCCTGCCGCGCCGGCGCGGTGCCGTTGAGGATGTCCTCGATCGTGGCGACGCGCCGCTCGCTCTCCGAGGCCTCGACGTGCTCCTCGGCGTGCTGCTGCTCGGTGTGCGGTTCCTCGGCGTGCTGCTGCTCGGCGTGCTGCTCCTCGGTCGGCTCCGCGGATTCGGTGCGCCGCTCGACCGGCCGTTCCTGGTGCGCGAAGACGTCCCCGTCCGCGCGCTCGTGCTCGCGCCAGCGGGCCGTGTCCAGGTCTCCCGGGCCCCACAGCTCGTGGTACTTGTCGAAGAAGTCCGCGCCGTACTCGCGCTTGAGGTCGGCGATCGCCGCCTCGGTGGCGCTGTGGCCCGCGGCCTTCGCCGCCTCGCTCCCGCTGTGCTCCGCGGCGAGGTCCTCGAAGCCCTCGGCCGCGTCCTTGAGCGCGGGCATGACCTCGGTCTCGAAGAGGACATGCGACGTCAACAGGGCGTCGAGGTCCGCCTGGAGGGCCTTCCAGCCCCCCGCGGACTCGGGAGCCCCGAGGTCCCCCGACTGCCGGGACAGCTTCTCGTAGGCCTCGACGGCCTGGCGGACACGGCCCTGGCTGAGGTCACCCGGCCGCCGGAACATCTTCTCGAAGGCTTCGCCGACCCGGCGGACGTGGGCCTGCCGGACCCGCTCACGGCTCCCCGGGGGGAGCCCGCCGCGCGTTGCGGCGTCGCCGGCGGCCGCCTCGGCGTTCCTCGTCATGGCCTGACGGGCGGCCTCGAGGTTCAGCCGGTCGTACAGGCGCTTGGGGTCGGTGAGTTCGGCGATCTTCTTGGCGAGATCGGCCTCGGCGGCAGCGGGGGCCTTGCCTTCGGTGCCGGGCTCGGCGGCGGCCCCGTCGGACTCGCCGGGGGCAGTGCTCTTGTCGCGGACGTCGAGTTCGACGACCTCCTCGCCGGGCTCGACGGAGACCGTCCTCCGGTCGCCCCTGAGCAGGCTCAGGTGGACGGTGACCTGCTCGTCCAGCTCCTTCGCCAGCTCGCGGCCGACCACGCCGCGCGCCTGGTGGATCTGCAGGTCGGTCAGTCCGAGGGTCTTGGCCAGCTCCGGGACGAGCCGGTCCTGGCCGCCGTCCTTGCCCCAGGTCGAGACGGCCTTCTCGGTGGCCTCGACGGCCCGGCGGATCGCCGCCTCCCGCGTCGCCTGGACGGCGAACTCGTGCGGCAGCCCGTCGGCGTGGGCGGCCAGCGCCCGCGCGAAGTGGCCGGCGGCCGAGCGGGTCGAGCCGGCGATCTCCTCGAAGTCGGCGGAGAGCTTGTCGCGCAGCGACTCCTTGATCAGCTCCAGGCTCTCCTCGGAGAGCTCGGCCTTCTCCGGGAGCTTGACGGAGGCCAGCAGTTCGCTGTCCGTCTCGTCGACGCGCGAACGCCAGGACCGTGCGGTCTCCGTCGTCAGGCGCTCGACCTGGTCCAGCGCCGTCTCGTAGTCGGCCCGCAGGTCGAGGTCGTGATTCAGTCGGGTGAGCATCCCCGCCAGCTCCCGCTGGGCGGCCCTGGCGTTGCCCTCCTGGGCGGCGTCCTCCGGCTTGGCGTACAGCTCGGTGACGGCCTTCTCGGCGTCGTTGCGGAACCGGCCGGACATCTCACGACGGATCTTGGCCAGGGTGGTCGGCGGGATGTCCCTGCGGGCCCCGCCGGTCGGCGCCTCGCCCTCGCCGCCGTCGCCCAGGCGACGGGACGGGGTGCCCCACAGCGTCACCGCGCGGTCGAAGCGCTCCATCGCGACCTGCAGCGCCGCCTCGCGGACACCGGCGAGCCGGGCCAGCCCGTCCAGTTCGGCGAGCACCTGCTCGCGCTCCTCCGGACGAGCCTTCAGCTGCTCGTACATCAGGTTCTTGGCCCGCTGCCGGACCGCCTCGGCGACCCGCTGGTCGACGCCCCCGGGCAGGCTGCGACCGACGGACTCGGTCAGCTTCGCCTCGGCCTCCGCGTCCGCCGGGGCGGCCGGCTGCTCGCCGTCCTCGGGGCTCGGCGACGGGTTCTTGAGCGCTTCGCGGAGCTTGGCGTCGTACGCGTCCTGCAGGTCGCGCTGCGCCTGCTGCCACTGCTCGGCGCGCTCGTCGACCTCCTTGCGCCGAGCCTCCGGCACGCTCTTGGTGAACTCGGGCGCGGGCGTGTAGTGGTACGAGCGGGTGGGCTCGGGCTGCGGCTGCTGCGGGTCGGGCTGCTCGTTGGTCTCGTGGACCGGCGGCACCGGGCCCTGGTGCTGCTGCGACGGGTCCGTGTGCCCGGACTGGTTGGGCTGGTCGGACTCGTGGGTCTGCTCGGGCTGCCGAGGCTGGTCGGGCTGGTCGGGCTGGTCGGGCTGGTCGGGCTGGTGGATTCGATACGTCTGCTGCGGCTGGCCGGGCCGGCCGATCTGCTCGGTCACCACCCTCTCGCGGGGCCCGGACGGCACGATGGGCGGGTCGCTGTGGTGGGGTGCGCGGGGCGCAGTGGGCAGCTCGGCCGAGTTCGGCTGCTGCTCGTGGTCCACCGAGGTCTGCGGCCGCTCGGACGCCTTGGGCGGCGCCGGGACCTCGGGCAGCTCCGACGCCTTCGGCTGCTCGGACGGCTTGGGCTCCGACAGCCTGGGCTCCGGCGCCGGTTCGCGATGCGTGGGCGCGGGCGTGGGCGAGTCCGAGGAGGTCATCCGCGGCCGCGCCGGAGCGGGGATCTCGCTCCCGGCGGTGGCCGTCTTCGGCTCGGTGGCCGGCGGCTGCTCGGTCTGCTCGTGCTGCTGCTCCTGCCCGCCCCCGGGCGAGACCGTCGACCGCCGCTGCGGCGCCCCCACCGGCTCCTCGCCGGACGAATGCGTCGAGCCGGACGACTCCGTCGGGCCGGCGGAGTAGGTCGGCGGCGCCTCGGCGGGGGTGTACTCCGGCAGTCGCTCGGGGGAGTACGCCGGCAGCTGCTCCTCCTCGCCCGCGGACTGCGTCCTCGGCCGGCCGGAGGCGGACCCCGACGCCGACCCCGACTTCCTCCCCGACCCCTCGTTCTCCCCCTCCTGCGTGCTCCTGGGCCGCGGCACCGGGAACGGCGCCGAGTGCCCGCTGAGGTTGCCCAGCAGCGAGATCAGGGTGAGCGGGTGCAGCGGTCCGTAGAACTTCCCGCTCGCGCCCTTGTTCTCCTCCTCCAGATAGTCCTTCGCCCACGCCACGTACTTCTTGCCGAACGTGTGGTCGGCCGCCACGTGGAGCCCGTGCCCGAGGGCCCCCATGCCGATGCCCGACACGAAGGTCTGCCAGGTGAGCGAGAAGGTGTGGTCGTCGCCGAAGGTGAGGTTGTAGAAGCCCTCGGTCAGGCTGTTGTGCACCCCGCTCTTCAGGTAGTCGCCGAGTGCGGCGCCCAGCTTGAACAGCGGGGTGTTGCCGCCGACCTTGTCGAGCAGGCCGGGCACCTGCTTGGCCAGCGTGTCGATCGCACCGCCGTGCATCCCCGCGTTCTTGAGGACGTCGCGCATCCCGCCGTCCAGGGTGCCGAGCCCCTTGGCCTCGGCGGCCCTGGCCGTGGCCAGCACCTTGCCGAAGTCCTTGCCGAGCTGCTGCGACTCCTCCTTGCCGAGCAGACCGCTGAGGTGCTCCTGGAACACCTTGCCCATCTCGCCCTCGAACTTGGCGAGCGCCTTCTCGTCCAACTTCTCGGCGGCGGACATGAAGTGGGTGCCGAACTCGTGGGAGAAGCGGCCGATCGTCTGGCCCAGCTCACGGCCGAACTTCTGGGCGGCCTCCTTCTCCAGCCAGGCCTCGCCGTCCTTGGTCGCCCGCGACAGGCCTTCGGACATTACGTGGGACACCGACTCGGCGGTCTTCTCCGCCTGGGCGATGGCCGCCTTCTGAGCCGCGGTGGTCTTCTCCGCCGCGGCCTCCGCGGTTTTCTCCGCGGACTGCTCGGCCTTCCGCGCCGCCGTCTGCTGGATCTCCCTGGCCGCGCTGCTCTCGGCCGCATTGGCGGCGTCCTTCTCGACGGTCTTGGCGGCATCGTTGGAGACGGTCTTGAGGCCGTCCTTCTCGACGGTCTTGAGCAGGTCGTTCTCGATGGTCTTGAGCGCGTCCGAGGAGAGCGTCTTGAGCCCGTCCTTGGCGAGTCCGTTCGACAGGTCCTTGAACGCGGTTTCGAGCGCGTCCTTGCCCAGGCTCTTGCCGATCGTGTTCTTGAAGAGCTTGCCCAGCGCGCCGCCGAGCAGGTCGAGCGGTCCGCCGATGAGGCCGTTGAGCGCACCGAACTCCAGTGCCTGGAGGGTGGACTTGGTGTCCCAGTCGCTCCAACTCTTGTGCCCCTCGGCGATCTGCACCATCTGGATGATCGCGTCCAGGCCCACGCCGCCCACGATGCTCAGGAAGGTGTGCATGGCGATCTTGTCGAGCAGCCAGGCGAAGATCTTGCGGATGATCCCTTCCGCGATCAGCTTCTCGGCCACGATCTCGCCCAGGGAGGCGCCGCCGGTGAACGGCGCCCAGGCGATCGCCCAGGCGATCTCGGCCAGCAGCTGGACCAGCTGGGCGATCGTCATCCACTTCGCGTACTCGACCTGGTTGGCGGTGTCGTGCGCGGTCTTCGCCAGGTCGGCGGCCTGCTTGCCGGCCGCGCTGAGGTAGTCGTCGCCACCGCCGTTGCCGATCAGCTGGCCCATGGTCGAGACGAACGCGTCGGCCGCCTGGCCCTCGATCTGGGTGGTGCAGTAGTACACCAACTGGGCTATGTCGTCCCTCAGTTGGGGCATGTCCTGAGAGACGTCGTTGTAGTCGTCGCCCACGGCGCGCAGCTTGTCCTCGTCCGCCTGCGGCCACTGCATGCCGGTCAGGCCCGAAAAGAGCTTGGCGAGCCCGTCCGAGATCTCAATCGACATGCGGGTGGCACTCCTGGTGTGGCGGCAGTGGCGGCAGTGGCGTCGGCGGCGTCGGATCAGGACCCGTTGACGTTGTCCGCCAGGTCCTGATCGGAGCTGTTGAAGAGGTCGGAGGTCGACTTGCCGCTCTGGCGGACCTTCTCGAGCGCGTCACTGACCTGGCCGAGCAGGTCGGTGAGGTCCGAGGTCGGCTGGTCGACCGTCTGGTGGTACTGCTTGCCGATGTCGTCGTTGCCGGCCGAGTCCTTGTTGTACTTGTTGATCTCGTCGACCTTCTTCTGCATCCGCTTGAGGATGTCCGAGGCGTCGCCGAACTTGCTGAATCCCTGCAGGTCCGAGAGGGCGGAGAGCCGGTTAGCCACGGAACTCCTCCTGCCGTCCGTGCTGACGCTCCGCCTGGCCCCTCGCCACGCTGGGGCGCATCGCCTGGAGCGGGGCGAGCAGCTCGTCCAGCTCGGTCCCGCCGGTCATCGAGTTCCGCAGCATCTCGCCGAGGCCCTGGAAGGAACGCATCGACTCGGTGACCTTCGCGCCCATGTCGGCGCGGGCCTCGTTGAGCACGTCGGTGAGGACCTTCGACAGCTCGGCCGGGGCCATAGAGCGGTAGGCGGTGGTGTGGAAGGTGAGCGAGACGACCTGGCCCTGCGCGCCCACCACGGCGGTGACCATCCGGTCCTTGGAGGTGATCGAGGCGGTGCTCGCCTGCAACTCCTTGGTGGCCTCGGCAATCTTGATCTGCTGCTCGCGCAGGTTGGCCATGGTCTGCTCGATCTGCTCCGCGAACGGGGAAACCGCCATCTCGCACCTCTCGATTCGGCGACGCGCATCGGCCCCCGGATTTCCCCGGGGGCCGATGCGCGTCGGCGCACAGCTCGTCATCTGGTACCTACGGCTGTGGCGCCGGGTACCGTTCAGCTCGCTACGGCTGTGGCACCGGATGCCGTTCAGCGCCCGATCACACCGCCGATCGTCCCGCTGTCGGTGCCCCAGACCTCTTCCTCCTCGGACAGCCAGGTGGTGCGCTGCCGCTCCTTGTCGTTCTGTCCGGCTCCTGCCCCCGCGCCCGCCCCGCCCGGCGGCATCATCGGCGGCATTCCGGCGCCGCCGGTGGTGGCGACGGAGCGGCCCATCATTTGGGCCTCCTCGGCCTGCTCGCTGGCCGCGGCCCGCTCGGCCTGCGCCTGCTGGGCGGCCTCCTGTGCCGCGATTTCCTTGGGCGAGAGCGTCGCGCCGGAGGCCACCGCCCTGGGACTCAGGGCCATGACGCCCTCGCCGTTGCTGATGCTGCCGGCCGGGAGCGGCCGCGACGAAGTACCGGCGAGTCCGGCACCGAACTCGCCGCCGAGTCCACCACCGAGCCCACTGATGCTCGGCGCGTACGAGTCCCCCGAGAATCCGCCGAGGCCCGAGCTGAGCGGCGAGCTGCCGAAGATCTCGTGCGGGGGCGGCAGGTAACCGATGCCGCCGCCACCACCGAGGTTCGGGTTCAGCGGCGAGATCGAGTCACCCATCGCGTGTTCCTCGTCGGCCAGCAGCTGGCTCTGATCGTCGACCGGGTTGCCGTTGGGGTCGAGGACCTTGCCGTCCTTGTCGATCTTGGCGCCCTTGCCGGCGTACACGCGGTTGCCGTTGCGGTCCAGCACCGGCTTGCCGTCCGGGCCGATCACCATCCCGTTGTCGTCGACGTGCGACCCGGCCGGCACCATGTACGGGCCGCCGCCGAAGGACGAGGCGATCGGCGGACCGATCGTGCTGCCCTTCGGCACGATCTCCGGCTTGCCGTCCGGACCCAGCACCGGCTTGCCGTCCGGGCCGATCACATGACCGTTGGCGTCGATGTGCGAGCCGGGCGGCGCCGTCATACCCGGCAGCGGCTGGCCGTTCGGGCCGAGCAACTGCTGCCGCTGCTGACCGCCGCCGGGGCCGAGGTCGGTGACCGTGGGCGGTGGCGGCGGCATGTGCAGGTTCGGGTTGTTCCCACCGCCACCGCCCGCACCGGGCCCGAGGTCCTTGACGTTGGGGGGCGGCGGCGCACCGCCGCCGCCGTCACCACCACCGGCTCCACCGCCGCCACCACCTCCGCCGTCGCCACCACCGCCGTCGCCACCACCGGGCGGCGTTATCGCGGTGCCCTTCGGGCTCTGCACCGTGAGCGTCTTGTCGACCGCGCTCTTGACGGCGGTGAAGGCAGGGGCGGCGACCTTCGCGTACGTCGTCACGCCGGCGTCCAGGTTGGTCACGATCGAGTTGATCCAGTAGTTCTTGCCGCTCGTCTCGACCGCGTTGAAGAAGTCCTGGCTGTTGACGGCCTTGCCGTCGAACGTGGTGATCGAGTAGTCGGTCAGGCTGTTCAGCTTGACCGTCGGCTTACCGCCCGTCGTTCCACAGATGGCATCCCGCAGCGCGAGCTTCAGTTGGTAGACGGGGCTGGCGACGGGGTACCACGCGTTGTACGCGTTCTGCAGAGCCAGGAAGCCATTGGGGCCCCGGAGCGCCGTACTGGCAGCGTTGATCGCCGCAACCGGATCGTTGGGCCAGTTGATCTGGTGCTGGAGGTCCCCGAGGGCCGTGCCGAGGCTGTCGAGGTAGGACCTGAGCTCCCCGGCCGCGCTGCCCTGGAAGTCGCTGTCCTCGCTGTCGACCTCCTTGGCCCAGTCACTGATGTACTTCTGCTGGTTCGTAATGAAGGTGCTCACCTTGCCGAAGATCGCGGCGGCCGCGTCGAAGCTCGGCAGACTCGTGCTGCCCAGGGTCTCGTGCGGGCTGTTGACCAGCAGGGGCAGAATGGATCTCGGAAAGCTGACGAATTTGGACCACTTGCTGTTGTCACTCATACCGCTGTCGGACCAGTTGGTGTTGCAGTGGGCCACCACGTAGTAGACCCCGGTGGAGGAACCGGCCGGGACGTAGTCGTCCCGGTGCGGATTGCCGCTCGCCGTGGTGTGGGTCGTGACCTGGAAGGCGTCGGAGAGCCAGTTGACGTCCCACGGGGGCTTGTCCCAGTTCCATGTGGAGGCGTCGACGATGGAGACTCCGTAACCCGTCACCCAGTCGCCGTTGCCGGGCTTGGCCACGTCCCCCCGGTCGACGGAGCCGCCGGCCACGTCGGTACCGGCCAGGCTCTTCATGGTGTCTTCCCAGGCTCCCACGTGTGTTCGACTCCCAGCGCGTTGGATGGTTGATCAGGGATACGGGCCCGTCGCGCGGGTCCGGCTCCGGACCTGCCGTCAGGAGCCGGACCCACGCGACGGGGAGAGTGCCTCAGGGCTTCGGGGGCGGCGTCAGGGGCGAGCCGCCGAGGATCTCGAACATCTGGGCAGCGGTGAGGGCGTCTTCCTCAGCGTTGTTAAGGGTCGTCTTCGCATTGCTGATGGCGGTCGAGAGCGTGGTCATGTCGTTCTTCAGCGCGGTGAACTGCGCGACGATGTTTCCGGCGTAGGCCTTGAACTTGTCCTGCATGGCTTTCGCCTCGACGGAGGTTCCGCCCATCAGCATGGTGTAGTTGCCCAGGCTGTCCTTCCCGGGCGTCGAGCCGTTGGCGTACTCGTTGAGGAGCTGGATCAGCGCCGCTCCGTCCGTGTCGACGGTGCTGTCCCCGTTGAACCGGTGGTACAGCTCCGCGACCGGGCCGTTCGCGTACCCCGTCAGGATGTCGTCTGTGACCTTGAGCGTGTCGCCCATGCCGGCCTACTCAGAAGCCCTGTGCGGCGGCTTGGTCCGCGTACTTCATGGTGTGGTTCATCTGGTCCAGGATCTGGGCGCCCTGGTGGATGTCCTCGTGCATCTGGCCCTCGTTCCCCTGCACCACCTTGAAGAACTCCTCGAACGCGGTACCAGCGGCACCCTGGAACTCCTCGCGGAGCGGGGTGAGCCGCTGGACCAGCTCGTTGAGGTTGCTCTCCATGGTGTGGGCCGCCTGGAGCAGATCTGTGTAGGCCTGGTCGATCGACTCGTGCTGGAGTTGGATGTCAGCCATGGGAATGGGTCCTCGCTGTCACTGGAAGGGAGAGGGGGTGGTCGGCTACCGGAGCAGCGGTCAGCCGTTCAGCGCGCTGTAGACGCCGTCCGAGGCGCCCCAGTTGCCGCCGATCACATGGGCGTCCTCCTCGGCCTTGGTGAGCGTCTTGCTCGCGCCCTGGGTGCTCTCGGAGAGCTGCTGGAAGGCCTGCATGATCTTCTTGTAGCGCGTGACCCAGTCGTTGATCTTGCCCTGGAAGGCGGTGCTCGCGCCGGAGACGTAGTGGGCGGCGATCTCCTCGTTGATCCGCTCGACCGTCTGGCCGGAGCTGATCATCGCGGAGATCTGACCCTCCAGACTCATCAGCGCGTTCTGGATGGACTGGTCGCTCGTCTTCAACATGTTGCCACCGGGCGTGGTCATCGCGGATCTCCTCTGTCGGGGAATCTGTCAGTGATGAGAACGGCCTTGCCGCGCAGGGCGGTTCAGCCGGAACAGCCGTTACCACCGGCCGCCGGGGAGACGATCTGGGCCCCCGACAGCACGCTCGGGTCCAGGCTCGGCCCGCTGGGCAGCAGCGCCAGCAACGCCTGCGGCACCGCCTGGGTCGCCACGGCCGCGTACCCCAGCTGCTTGGCCGCGGCGGCCGAGGGCAGCGGATACTTCACGCCGTTGTCCGCCACCAGGTACTGGCTCGTCCCGGCCCCCGACCCCGACAGCGCGCGGACCAGCGCGCCCGCGCCGGGCCGCACCGCGATCCTGTCGGCGGCGGCGCAGCCGGGCGCCACGCCGGGCTCGCTGTCCGGCGCCTGGCCGCCGAGCGCGCCGGCGTCCAGCACGGCGACGGAGGTGACGGGGTTGCCGTCGGTGCTCGGGTGCAGGTCGGCGCAGAGCGCCTGGTTCTGGCCGGGGTCGACCAGCGCGGGCGGCTCGGCGGGCAGTCCGCCGGGCAGGCCGGGGCCGGCCGCGGTGTGCGCCGCCAGGTCCGCGGGCCCGATCGGCGCGGGGGTGCCGGCCGAGCCGCCGTAGGCCTTGTCCTGGGTGCGCGGGTCGCCGAGCAGCAGGTCGTACTGGAGCACGGTGAGCGGCACCAGGCCCGCCGAGCTCAGCACGTAGTGGCTGCCGGTCGGGTCGGTGAAGAGCTGGCCGACCTTGGTGGGACGGCCCGCCAGCGTGGGGCCCGCACCGCCGCGCCCGGGGATGTCGGGCGAGGCCAGGTCGGGGCCGGCCGGCAGCGTGCCGAGCATCGCGGCGGTGACCGGGAACGGCGTCGCGGTCGGGTAGCCGAGCGCCTGTAGCGCGCTGTTCTGCTTGTCGACCCGCAGCCGGCGGCCCTGCCAGAGCAGGTAGGTGTTGCCGTCCGGGGCGCTGACCAGCGCGCCCTGACCGGGGGTCAGCGCGGTGCCCTGCTGCGCCGCGGCGATGCTGAGGGCCAGCTGCGGCTTGCTGCTGCCACCGGGGGTGGTGGCGGGCTGCTGGAGGCCGCAGGCCAGCCAGGCGGCCGGCTTCAGCTCGGCCGCCGTCGGCAGCGCGTCCGGCGCGCCGACCAGGCCGACGGGGGCGCCGCGCTGCACGCCGCTCAGCGAGCCCTCGCTCACCTGCTGGAGCGTCATCTGGTCACCCGCCAGCAGCTTGGCGCTGGCCTGGTTGAGCACCGGGTGCAGTACCCCGCCCAGGTAGAGGTAGCGCGCGCCGCTCTCCTCGACCATCACCAGCGCACCGGGCTTCTGCCAGCTGGTGCTGCCGCCGGGCTTCATCACCCCGTAGACGGTCACCACCAGCGCGATCACGATGCCCAGCGCGAGGCCGGTGAGGGCGCCGCGGGTGGTGCGTCCGGTGGGGGTGTCCGGCGCGTCGGGCTCGGCCCGCAGCATGCCGGAGGCGAGCCTGCTCATCACGAACAGGTGAGCCTGCACCTGGTCGCGTCGGGACTGCATCCTGCTTCTCCTCGGGTTCGGCCCTGACTCAACGCACACCCGGCCGGTACGACCAGCCGCTCCAACCAGCCGGTACGACTCAGCCGTTCATCGCCCGCAGCGTGTGGTAGACCCCGCAGGCCAGCAGCGCCAGCGGCAGCAGCGCCACCGCGCTCAGCGTGTGCAGCACGTCCGCGAGCCGCCCCCAGTACGGCAGCAGCCTGCGCCCCGGCACCGTCCACGCCACCACCAGCAGCGCCGCGGCCACCGCCAGCAGACCGCCCAGCAGCATCAGCCGCCCGCTCGCCGGCTGGCTCATCGCCAGCTTGACGCCCAGCACCACCACACCGTAGACGCCCGGCAGCAGCACGCTCAGCCGCTGCCGGATGCTGCCGATCGCCCGACCGTGCAGCAGGAGCAGCAGGCTCAGCGCGCCGGCCTGGGCCGGGCCCGCCCAGCCGCGGGTGAAGGCGAGCAGCGTCAGGCTGACCGCGCAGACCGCGCCGATCGCCGTGTACAGCGCCATCAGGTAGTCGTCGGCGATCAGGCTGCGGCTCAGCACCGCGGGGGCCGGGAACGGCTCGATGTTCTCCTGCAGCTCCTCGGCGTTGCGCGGCAGCATCGGCAGCCGCAGGCCGGAGAGCCGGAAGGAGATCGACGGGACGAACGAGCCGACCAGCACGGCCACCACCGCGATGACCGCCATCAGCTGGTCCAGCGACATCCCGGCCAGCACCAGCCCGCCGCCCACCATCCCGAGCAGCGCCACCAGCACCAGGCCCAGGAAGAGCGGCGCGGAGCCGCCGACCGCCGCCAGCGCGAGCACCGAGGCACCGGCCGCGCCCGAGGCCGCCGCCAGCACCCGGGCGCCGAGCAGCACCTCGCCGGTGGGCCCGCTGGGCAGCAGCAGCGCGGCCAGGGTCAGGAACGGGACGGCGGCGGCGCCCAGCGCGGTGCCCGCGGCCGGGTCGGCCATCGCCCGCGCGGCACTGGTCGCGCCGAGCAGGAGCAGCACCGCCGTGGCGGCGGCCACCGCCTCGCGCGGCCCGCTGGCGCCCGGCACGGCGAGCAGCAGCCAGCCCCCGGCCAGCGCCAGCATGGTCACCGCGAGCGCCAGCCGGTGGGTCAGCGCCGGCCGCCAGCTGTCGCCGCGCTCGTTCATGCCGGTGGCCACGCCGTCCACCAGGTCGTCGAAGTGCACCGGCGGCAGGGCCTCGCGACGCGGGCGCAGGTAGAGCGCGTCGCCGTCGTGCAGCAGATGCGCCTCGGCGCTCTGCTCCTCGTCCAGCGGCTCCTCGCCGAGCCGCTGGAGCACCCAGCCGCCGTGGTCCAGGCCGGCCTCGGCCAGCTCCGGTCCGGCGTGGCCGAGCACGGCCGGCAGCAGGTCGGCCAACGGCACGTCGGCGGGGACGGCGAGTTCGAAGGCCGTCCCCGGTGCGTGGAACCTCAACCGGCACAGCCCGGCGACGGCACTGCTGTTCACGCCACTCCCCACAAGCTCCACGGGGGCCCACTCCACGAAAGGCCCACTCCTCCCAGCTGTACGGGCCGGATGCCGCGACGCGTTCAGCCGGGTTCAAACCTGGTGAACCCGCCTCGCCCCACCACCCGTCACCTCCTGAGGACGGTTGCGCGAGCAAGGGAGCTGTTAGGTGAGCGTGGTCCTGGTCAACCGAACGCCTCGGCGTCCGGGGCCCGAGATGCCCGACGGCGAGATCCAGTTGCAGGAGCCGCCGGTCCTGCCGGAGAAGCAGAGCGGCATGTCCAGCATCATCAGCATGGCGCCGATGGCGCTCGGCTCGCTCTCCATGGTCTTCATGTTCCTGCGCCCGGGCGGTGAGGGCGGCGGCGCCATGAGCTACCTGGGGATGGGCATGATGGCGCTCTCCGCCATCGGCATGCTGGTCACCCAGCTGATCCGCGGCTCCAGCGACCGCAAGCAGCAGTTGCGCGGCGAGCGCCGCGACTACCTGCGCTACCTCTCGCAGATCCGTCGCCAGGTGCGCAAGTCGATCGCCGCGCAGCAGCAGGCACTGGCCTGGCGGCACCCGGAGCCGCGCGAGCTCTCCTCGCTGGTGGACACCTCCCGGCTGTGGGAGCGGCGCGCCGCCCACCCGGACTTCAGTGACGTGCGGATCGGTACCGGGCCGCAGCGCCTGGCCACCCCGCTCGCCCCGCTCTCCACCAAGCCGGTGGAGGACCTGGAGCCGCTCTGCGCGCACGCGCTGCGCCGCTTCATCCACGCCTACGGCACGCTGGACGACCAGCCGATCGCGATCCACCTGCGCGGCTTCGCGCAGGTGCTGCTGCGCGCCGACGATCCCTCCGCCGCCCGGGCGATGGTGCGCGCGATCCTGGCCCAGCTCACCGTGGTGCACGGCCCGGACGAGCTGCGGGTCGCCATCGTGGCGGCCCCGGAGCACCGCGCGCAGTGGGAGTGGGCCAAGTGGCTGCCGCACGCGCTGCACCCGAGCGAGAGCGACGGCGCCGGGCCGCTGCGCCTGGTGGCGGCCAGTCTGGGCGAGGCCGAGCAGCTGCTCGGTGAGGAGTTCACCGGCCGCCCGGGCTACGAGCCGGACGCCACGCCGAACCGCGACGAGCCGTTCACCGTCCTGGTGCTGGACGGCCCCGGGGCGCACGCGAGCAGCCGGGCCGTACTGACCGGCTACCGCAACACCGTGCTGATCGACCTGACCGAGAGCCTGGAGTGGCGCCCGGCCCGCACCACGCTGCGGCTGCGGATCACCGAGGGACGCCTCACGATGATCGGCGCGGACCGCAACCGCAAGGACACCGTCACCGACCTCGGCCGCCCCGACCTGCTGACCGCCCGTCAGGCCACCCACCTGGCGACCCGGCTGGCCCGCTACCGGATCGGCGACACGGTGGAGGCCGCCGAGCCGCTGGCCACCGACTTCGACCTGACCGCGCTGCTCGGCATCGCGGACCTGCACAAGCTGGACGTCGAGGCGCTCTGGGCCCAGCGCGGCATCCCGCAGCGGCTGCGGGTGCCGCTGGGCCTGGGCCCGGACGGCCGCCCGGTGGACCTGGACCTCAAGGAGTCCGCGCAGGGCGGCATGGGCCCGCACGGCATGCTGATCGGCGCCACCGGCTCCGGCAAGTCCGAGCTGCTGCGCACCCTGGTGCTGGCGCTGGCCGTGACGCACTCCTCCGAGGTGCTCAACTTCGTCCTGGTCGACTTCAAGGGTGGCGCGACCTTCCTCGGCCTGGACGCACTGCCGCACACCTCGGCCGTGATCACCAACCTGGCCGACGAGGCCTCCCTGGTGGACCGGATGCGCGACGCGCTGCACGGCGAGATGGTCCGCCGCCAGGAGTGGCTGCGGGCAGCCGGCAACTACGCCTCGCTGCTCGAGTACGAGACCGCGCGAGCCAACGGCACCCCGCTGCAGCCGATGCCCGTGCTCTTCGTGGTGGTCGACGAGTTCAGCGAACTGCTCGCCGCGCACCGCGACTTCATGGAGCTGTTCATCATGATCGGCCGGCTCGGCCGCTCGCTGGGCGTGCACCTGCTGCTGGCCTCGCAGCGCCTGGACGAGGGCCGGATGAACGCGCTGGAGTCCCACCTCTCCTACCGGATCGGTCTGCGCACCTTCTCCGCGATGGAGAGCCGCGGCGTGCTCGGCGTCCCGGACGCCTACCAGCTGCCCTCGGCCCCCGGCAACGGCTTCCTGCGCAGCGACATCTCCACCCTGACCCGCTTCAAGGCGGCCTACGTCTCGGGCCCGTACAAGCCCAAGCGCCGGGCGGCCCAGCAGGCGGTGCTCGAAGGCCAGGTGGTCGCGTACGGCACGAACTACGTGGCGCCCCAGCAGCTTCCCGTCGTCGCCGAGGAGCCGGTGGAGGAGGAGGCGGCCGGCACGCTGCTGGAGATCGCGGCCGCCAAGCTCTACGACGTCGGCCCGCCCGCCTACCGGGTCTGGCTGCCGCCGCTGGACGTGCCGCCCACCCTGGACGAGCTGCTGCCGCCGCTCACCGCGCACCCCGAGCGCGGCCTGACCACCGAGGCGGCCCAGACGCACGGCGCGCTCAACGTCCCGGTCGGCGTGATCGACCGCCCGTTCCACCAGCTGCGCGACCTGATGACCGCCGACCTGTCGGGCGCCGGCGGCCACGTCGGCATCGCCGGTGCCCCGCAGAGCGGCAAGAGCACGCTGCTGCGGACCCTGATCACCGGTCTCGCGCTCACCCACACCCCGCGCGAGGTCCAGTTCTACTGCCTGGACTTCGGCGGTGGCACGCTCTCCACCCTGCGCGGCCTGCCGCACCTGGGCGGGGTGACCGGGCGGCACGACGGCGAGCGGGTGCTGCGCACCATCGCCGAGGTGAACGGGGTCATCACCCGGCGCGAGAAGTACTTCGCCGAGCTGGGCATCGACTCGATCGCCAACTTCCGCCGCCGCAAGGCGGCCGGCCAGCTGGCCGAGGACCCGCACGGTGACGTCTTCCTGGTGATCGACGGCTGGAACACGCTGCGCCAGGAGTTCAACGACCTGGCCCAGGTGCTCACCCTGATCGCCCAGCGCGGCATCAACTACGGCGTCCACCTGATGGTCGCCACCACGCGCTGGGGCGAGGTCACCGCCGGACTGCGCGACCTGCTGCAGACCCGGTTCGAGCTGCGGCTGGGCGACCCGGTCGACTCGGTGATCAACATGCGCGCGGCGGGCAAGGTGCCCAAGAGTCCGGGCCGCGGCCTGACCGACGAGCAGTTGCACTTCCTCACCGCGCTGCCGCGGATCGACGGCACCGGCACCACCGAGGACCTCGGC
Organism: Kitasatospora sp. NBC_01250; assembly: GCF_036226465.1. Classification (NCBI taxonomy): domain Bacteria; kingdom Bacillati; phylum Actinomycetota; class Actinomycetes; order Kitasatosporales; family Streptomycetaceae; genus Kitasatospora; species Kitasatospora sp. NBC_01250. Next base: position 2,959,824 of record NZ_CP108476.1, read on the forward strand.
GAGGGCATCGCCGACCTGGTCGACGCCATCGCCGCGCACTGGACCGGGCCGCGCGCCCCCGAGGTGCGGATGCTGCCGCTCACCCTGGACGCCGCCGACCTGCCGGCGCCCGAGGGACGCCTGCGGGTGCCGATCGGCCTGGAGGACACCGAGGTCGCGCCGCTCTGGCACGACTTCGAGGAGAACCCGCACCTGCTGGTCATCGGCGACACCGAGTCCGGCAAGACCAACCTGCTGAAGCTGATGGCCCAGTCCATCACCCGGGCCTACACGCCCGCCGAGGCCCGGATCATGGTGGTCGACTACCGCCGCGGGCTCTACGACGTGGTGCCCAAGGAGTACCAGCTCGGCTACGCGGTGGCCGTCGACATGCTGCGCCAGATCGTCGACGGCGCGGCGCGTGCGATGAAGAACCGGATCCCCGCCGACGACATCAGCCCCGCCCGGCTCAAGCTGCGCGACTGGTGGGAGGGTCCGGAGCTGTTCATCCTGGTCGACGACTACGACCTGGTCGGCGCGGGCTCCGGCAGCCACCCCTTCGCCGCGGTGCTCGACAACCTGGCCCAGGGCGCCGAGATCGGCCTGCACCTGATCGTGGCGCGCGGCGCCAACGGCATCGGGCGGGCGATGAGCGACCCGCTGCTGCGCAAGCTGCAGGAGGTCAACTCGCCGGCCCTGCTGATGTCCTGCCCGCCCTCCGAGGGCTACCTGTTCGGCAACATCAAGCCCAGGCAGCTCACCACCGGCCGCGGCCTCTACATCACCCGCCGGCGCACCGTGCAGGTGCAGACCGGGCACCTGGGCAAGGACGGGTGAACCGGCGGGGGTGACGGGCCCGTAGTCCCGGCTGGGGCTCACTCAGCAGAACGGAGGCCAGGCCATGGACTCGGCAAAATCCCAGGTCACCGAGCGGTCCACGTTGCGCGCGGTGGGTCCGCACTTCCTCATCGCGCCGCCGGGCGCCGAGCAGGAGGGCCTGGCCGCGGCCATGGGCCCGGTGCGCGCCGACCCCCGGGCCCTGGTGCTGCTCGCCGCCGCGCCGGACGCCGCCCCGGTGCTGCGCGAATCGCTGGGCGAGCTGACCCGCAACGCGGGTGCCCGGGGGGCCGACACCCTGGTGCTGGCCGCCTCCGGGCTCGGCGCGAGCGGCCCCGACGGCCGGCGTCCGGCCGAACTCCTGGCCCAGCGAACCGGGTTGACGGTGGTGGCACCGGACGCGCTGGTCTCCATCGAGCCGGACGGGACCCTGCTGGTGACGGGCGGCTCCTGGTGGCGCTGCCGGCCGGCGGGCGAGCCCGAGGCGCTCGGCGAGCGCTGGCCGGGCGACGCGGCGATCAACCCGCTGCGCAGCGGCGGCGTCTGGATCACCGCCACCGCCCCCGCCTTCGCGCCCGCCATCCTCGACTTCGCCTCGGCCCCGACCGGGACCCTGCTCCTGGTGCTCGGCGAGCCCGGCGCGCCGCTGCCCACCGGCGTGCAACTCGCCTCGGTGGCAGCATCGCTGCTCGCCACCGCCGCCCCCACCGCCGGAGACCTGCGGCTGCTGCTCAGCGCCCCCTGGGCCGACCCCGTCGCCCTGGTCGAACTCTCCGCGATCCTGGCCGCCTCGCTCGACCGCGAGGTGCACGCCGCCATCGGCCTGCCGCTGCTCACCGCGAGCGGCTACTCCAGCGTGCACCTCGCCCCCGACGGCACGCCCGGCTGGGAGCCCTACCTGACCGAGCTGACCGCCTGCCCGGTCAGGCGCAGCGTGACCGCCGTCGCCTGGCGCGGCCACCCCTCCTGGGCACCGGCCGGACCGGCGCGCTACCACGCCTTCCCCGGTTGGGAGTTGGAGGCCATCTCGGCCGGCCTCTGGCTGCGCCCGGCGATCGGCACCGCCGACCGCGCCCCCCGGCTGCGCCGACCCGACCCGGCGCAGCCGGTGCTGGTGGTCGGCGCGGCCGGGTTCCCGGTGACCCAGGAGGTCTGGGAGCACCTGGGCACGCTGCTCCCGGGCTTCCCCCCGCTCGGCGCCGGGCCGAGCGGGCCGCTGGGGCTGGCGGTCGCGGTGGCGGGGTCGATGGACGCCGAGTCGGAGACGGTGGGGCGGTTCAGCGCACGGATCCACAAGCTCACCTGGCTGGGCACGGAGGGGGCGGTGCGGCGGGCGGCGCCTGCGGCTGTTCCGGCGCCGGTAGCGGAGCCGGTACCGGTAGCGGAGCCGGTGGTTGTTCCGGCCCCGGCGCCCGTCGCACCCCTCGCGCCGGAGCCGGAGCTCCCCATCCCGATCCCCACCGCGTCGGAGATGGCAGGCCTGGCCATTCCCATCCCCACCTCGGCCGACCGGCCCACCACGATGCTGAGCACGGCCAACCCGGACGACGTCCCCACCCTCTCCATGTCCCCGGTCCGCACCCCGACCCCCGAGCCCGAGCCGACGCCTGCCCCCGAGCCCGCCCGCGAGCCCGAGCCGACGCCCGAACCCGAGCCGACCCCTGAGCCTGCCCCCACCCCCGAGCCCGAGCCGGCACCCGAGCCCGCCCGCGAACCCGAGCCGGCACCCGAACCCGAGCCCACCCCCGTCCCGGAGCCGGAGCCCACGCCCGAGCCGACGCCTGCCCCCGAGGCGACCTCCGTCCCGGAGCCCGTCCGCGAGCCCGAGCCCGAGCCCGAGCCCGTCCCGGAGCCGGAGCCCACGCCCGAACCTGAACCCACCCCCGAGCCGACCCCTGCCCCGGAGCCCACCCCCGAGCCCGAGCCGACCCCTGCCCCTGAACCCCTCCCCGAGCCCGCCCCGGCCCCGGAACCCGCTCCCACCCCACCCACTCCCACACCCGCTCCCGCCCCCTCCACCACCCCCTACGAGGACCGCGAGGCCCTGGTCGCCCTCCTCGGCCAGCCCTACATCCGCTGGGCCAGCCGCGCCGACCAGGTGGCCACCCGCCTCCCCGGCCTGCGCCCGGCCGCCGGCGAGGACCTCCGCCCCGAGCTCGTCGCCGTGCTGCTCCACCACGTCGACGCCCCCGTCCCCGCCTCCCGCACCGCGCTGGCCGCCGCTGCCCGCTCCGGCAACCCGGGCACCCTGCTCCCCTACCTGCGCTGCCTCGCCGCCGGCCTGCGCCGACTGCCCAGCCACCACGGCGCGGTGCTGGTCGGCGCCCCGCCGGGCCCCTTCGAGCTGGACCGCTACACCCCGGGCGCGCTGCTCACCGAGTCCGCCCCGATCAGCGGGATCAGCGCCGTGGCAGCCGACCTGGGCGAGGACGTCGAGGTCGAGTTCGCCCTCTGGTCCGCCACCGGCCGCCGCACCTCGGCCTTCGGCGAGCCCGGTGAGCAGCCCACCGTGGTCTTCGCCCCGGGCAGCACCTTCGAGGTCCTGGAAGTCGAGCCCGCCGACCTCTCGGTCAACCGCCCGACCCGCGTCCTGCTCCACGAGATCGCCGGCCCCCGCCCGTCCCCCGAGCGCCTGCGCGCCTGGCTCGCCCGCCGCGACGCCACCACCCCCGACGCCCGCGTCCGCCCGGCCCACCCGGACCACTTCCACCTCGACCTCGGCGCCGCCTGACCAGGCCCTACCCCCGCTCCCCCACCCTCACCAGCCCCAGCTCGTACGCCGTGATCACCAGCTGCACCCGATCGCGCGCCGCCAACTTGCTGAACAGCCGCGCCACATGGGCCTTGGCCGTGGCCACGCTGATGAACAGCTCGGCCGCGATCTCGCTGTTGGAGAGCCCCCGCCCCACCAGCGTCAGCACCTCGCGCTCGCGCTCGGTGATCCCCTCGACCGCCGGTGGCACGTGCAGGGCTCCCGGCCGCTCGGGCCGGCTGACGAACTCCTCGATCAGCCGCCGCGTGACAGCCGGCGCGATCAGCGCGTCCCCGGCGGCGACCACCCGGATGCCGCCGAGGATGTCCTCCAGCGCCATGTCCTTGACCAAAAACCCGCTCGCCCCGGCGCGCAGCGCGGCGTAGACGTAGTCGTCCTCGTCGAAGGTGGTCAGCATCAGCACCCGCACCGGACCGCCCCCGGCGGTGATCGCCCGGGTGGCCTCGATCCCGTCCATGCCGGGCATCCGGATGTCCATCACCACCACGTCCGGCTGCTCCTCCCGGGCCAGCCGCACCGCCTCGGTCCCGGTCCCCGCCTCGCCGACGACCACCAGGTCCTCGGTGTCCGCCGCCAGCACCCGCAGCCCGGCCCGCACCAGCGGCTGGTCATCGGCCAGCACCACCCGTACCGTCATCGGCTCCCCGCCCCCGCTCCTGCTCCCGCACGCGCACCCGCCACCAGCGGCAGCCGCGCCGCCACCCGGTACCCGCCCCCGTCCCGCGGCCCGGCCGCGAACTCACCGTGCAACAGCGCCACCCGCTCACGCATCCCGATCAGCCCGTACCCGGCCCCGCTCATACCCACGTTGCCGCCACCGTTCCCGCGATCCGTGATCTCGATGACCAACTCCTCCTCCCGACAGTCGATCAGCACCTGACACGACATCACCCCGGCGTGCCGCACCACATTGGTCAGCCCCTCCTGGATGATCCGAAAGGCGGCCAGGTCGACTTCCGGCGCCAGCGCACGCCGCTCCCCGGTCCACCGCACCGCGACCCGCACCCCCGCCTGCCCGGTCGCCTCCGCCAGCCGCTCGACGTCCCCGAGCCCGGGCGCCGGCTCCCGCGGCGAGGCTCCCGCACTCTGGCCCGCGACCGGCTGGCGCAGCGCGCCGAGGGTGCGCCGCAGCCCCGCCAGGGTCTCCCGGCTGGTCGCCTCGATCGCCCGCAGCGCATTGCGGGCCTCCTCCGGCTGGGTGTCCATCACCCGACTGCCCACCCCGGCCTGGATCGCGATGATGCCGATGCTGTGCGCGACCATGTCGTGCAACTCGCGGGCGATCTGCAGTCGTTCGGCCGTGGCCGCCTGAGCGGCGCGTTGGCTGCGCAGCGACTCGGTGTAGGCGCGGTGCTGGTGCAGGTAGCGGCCGACCAGCCAGGCGAGGCAGGTCGCCAGCAGGTAGACGAGCGCCAACGGAACCCCCAGCGAGTAGTCGAACCCGCGGTACCCGAGGCCGTGCGCCCCGAGCCAGTTGGGCACCGCGCCCGCCATCGCGACGCAGATCAGCGCCGCGCTCCAGAGCGACTCCCGGCGCGGCCTGCTGCGGGCGATGTACACCAGCGCCAGGTCCGCGGCCAGGCACTCGATCGCCCCGAACCACCACCACCAGAACGTCACGACTCCGAAGTACGCGGCGCCCAGCATCAACGCCAGCCCGAGCAGCGGCTGTCGGCGCAGCAGCACCAGCGGCAGCAGGGTGGCGAGCACGGGAAGGACCGCCTGCGTACCCGCCTGCACCCCGGGGCGCACGGTCAGCAACAGCGCGACGGGCGAGGCCAGCACCACTCCCCACACCAGGCCGGTCCATACCCTGGCAGGTATCCGCTTGAGCAAGGGTGTTTTCACCCCGCGATGGTAGCCGTCAGCCCGCTGACCAGGCATGGGCCCACGGGCTTACACCCCGGGGCTACTCTGCCCCCACCGGTGCAGCCCACGGCCCCATGCGCGGCGGCACCGCCGGGGGGCACGGTGGATCCCGTGATCGAAGTCAACGAACTGACGAAGCGTTACGGCCGCACCACCGCCGTCAACCAGCTGAGCTTCACCGTCCGCCCGGGCCACGTCACCGGGTTCCTCGGCCCCAATGGCGCGGGCAAGAGCACCACGCTGCGCCTGCTGCTCGGCCTCAACTCGCCCACCAGCGGCACCGCCACCATCGACGGACGCCCCTTCCAGCACCACCCGCGCGGCCTGCGCCACGTCGGCGCCCTGCTCGACGCGAGCGACGTGCACGGCGGACGCAGCGCCCGGGCCCACCTGACGGCGCTGGCCCAGAGCAACCGGATCCCGCGCACCCGGGTCGAGGAGGTGCTGCGCGAGGTCGGCCTGGCCGGCGCGGCGGGGCGCCGGATCGGCGGCTTCTCGCTCGGCATGCGCCAACGCCTGGGCATCGCCACCGCGTTGCTCGGCGACCCGCCGGTGCTGCTCTTCGACGAGCCGTTCAACGGCCTCGACCCCGAGGGCGTGCTCTGGGTGCGCGGCCTCTTCCAGCGGCTGGCCGCCGAGGGGCGCACCGTCTTCGTCTCCAGCCACCTGATGAGCGAGATGGAGAGCACCGCTGAGCAGTTGATCGTGATCGGCCGCGGCGAACTCCTCGCGGACGCCACCATCGCGGAGTTCGCGGCCCGCGCCACGGGGGCGAGCGTGGCCGTCCGCACCCCGCAGGCCGCCGCACTGACCGCCCTGCTGCTCGGCCACGGCGCCGGCGTCCACCAGGACGGGCCCGACCAGCTCACGGTGACCGGCCTGGACGCCGACCGGATCGGCGAACTCGCCTTCCAGCACCAGCTGCGCCTGAACGAACTGACCACCCGCCACGCCTCGTTGGAGCAGGCGTTCATGGAACTGACCGCCGACAGCGTCGAATACCTCGCCGGAGACCCCCGATGACCGCCCTTCACGCCTCGATCTCCACCCCGGCCTCCCCGCAGATCGTCGACGATCCCCGCGCCCGGTTCCGCGACCTGCTCGCCTCCGAGTGGACCAAGCTCTGGTCCCTGCGCTCGATCCGCTGGGCCCTGCTGACCACCGTGCTGGCGGTGCTCGCCATCAGCGCCAACGCGGCCCGCTCCGACCTCAGCAACTGGCCCGACTATCCGCCGTCGACCAAGGCCGACTTCGTCCCGCTCTGGTCGATGGGCGACGCGTTCCCCAACAACTCCTCGTTCATCCTGGCCCTGGCCACCGGCAGCATCGGCGCCATCGCGATCGTCGGCGAGTACAGCAGCGGCATGATCCGCACCACCTTCGCGGCCGTCCCGGCCCGCCGGGCGGTACTGGCCGCCAAGGTGGTCGTGCTGACCGCGCTGATGCTGGTCGCGGGCCTGGTGATGGCCTTCGGCTCGTTCTGGATCTCCCAGGCCATCCTGTCCACCCAGCACATCGGCATCTCGATCAGCCAGCCGCACGCCCTGCGCTGCATCCTCGCGGACGCGGTGTTCCCGGTGGTCTGCGCACTGGTCGGGCTCGGCCTGGGTGCCCTGATCCGGCACAGCGCGACCACCATGGTGATGGTCTCCGTGGCGCTCCTCCTGCTGCCGACCCTCCTCAACAGCAGCCTCCACCAGTGGGTCATCGACCTCCACAACGCCACACCCATCGCCGCCTGGCAGCGCCTGGTCTTCGTCCTCGATGCCGACATGCTGGGCGACCCCGGCTTCCACCCGACGCTGACGGGGTCAGCCGTGGTCTTCCTGCTCTGGCCGCTGGTCGCGGTGCTGCTCCCCCTCCTGATCGTCCGCCACCGGGACCACTGACTACCGACTACTCCAAACGAGTTCAGTTCCGCTGTTCCCCGTCCGCCTCGCACGGCCGCGCGTACGCTCGCCAGCAAACAAACGCACGCGGGCGAGGCGGTGGTCACGGTGACCGTTCCGGAGGGGCAGATCCCGGAGCAGCCAATCGAGTTGGATGATGACGAAGCTGCGGACGAGTCCCAGGCGCTCTCCACCATCCTGGGCAAACAACTGAAGATCCTGCGCGAACGTAAGGGCCTGACCCAGCGCGAACTGGCCGTCCAGCTCGGCTACAGCGAAGACTTGATCTCCTCCATCGAACGCGGTCGCCGCAATGCGCAGGAGGACCTGCTCATCGCAGCTGACGACTTCCTGGACGCCGGAGGCCTGTTGAAGGCCGGCGTCGAGGACACGAAGAAGGCCAAGAAACCACGTGTGCGGCATCCGGTCTTCTTCCGGGACTACGCCCGCCTGGAGCCGGAGGCGGTGGAGCTGAGCTACTACAGCACCATGGCCGTCCCTGGACTGCTCCAGACCCCCGAGTATGCCCGCCACCTCTTCAATGTCCGGCGCCCACTCTGGGATGAGCAGACAATCGAGTGGCGCCTGGCAGCGCGCTTGGCCCGGCAGGAAATCATGAACCGAAAGTGGCCACCACCCATGGTGAGCTGTCTCATCGAAGAGTCGGTTCTGCAACGCCCGATCGGCGGCAGGCAGATTCAGAAAGGGCAGTTGGAAAGCCTCCTGACGTTCAGTACGTTGAGAAACGGCGAACTCCAGGTCATGCCGACAAGCTGTCAGGATCACACTGCCCTTGACGGTTCCTTCACCTTGCTGACTCCTAAGGGCGGACCGCAGGTTGGCTACGTCGAAGTCCAGCAGGTCAGCCGCCTGATCACCGATTTCGAGGAGGTCCGGCTGCTCGCTGCGAAGTATGGGACCATGCGAGCGCAAGCACTCACGCCTCGGGAGTCACAGACCCTGATCGAGAAGATGCTGGGAGAACTATGAACATCGAAGCGCCCCAACTCACCTGGTTCAAGAGCAGCTACAGCGGCAACGAGGGCGGCGAGTGCATCGAAATCGCCGCCACCCCCAACACCATCCACATCCGCGACTCCAAAGACCAGGCCGGACCCCAGCTCACCATCACCCCCACCAGCTGGACCGCCTTCCTCACCCTCGCCACCGCCCTCTAACCCGCGCCCCGCGAACACACAACGGCCCGGACGATCCCCCACAGATCGTCCGGGCCGCCCCCGTCACCACGTCCTCATCTCCCCCCGCTCCCCAGCCCAGCGCCCCCGTCGCCCCCCAGCACGCCCCTGACCGCGATCCGGGATCAGGGCGCCTCCGGTTCCGGGCCGCCACCCGCGTGCGCCGCCGCAGCAGCGGAGCACGCGCTGATGGCCTCGTCGATCGTCGACGCCCGCAAGTCGGCATCGGCCCCTGCCCGCTGCTTGAGCCGATGCAACGCGGGAAGCAGCTCCGGCGCGGCCAACTCGGCTGCAGCCTCGATGACTTTGTCGGCGGGGTCAGGTCCCTCCAATGCCACGCCGAGCGCCGACAGCATGCGCCGGTCACCACGCTGGGCCAGGCCGAGGAACGCCTCCGCCGCCGTGTCCCGGTCGGGATCGCCCACCCGCTCCAGCAGGGCGCGACGGATCCGCTCGCCGTCACCCGCCGATTCCAGTCCCAGGCCGAAGGTCGCCCAGTCGCGGACGTAGTCCGACCGGTCGCCGCTGAGCCGGATCAGCGCGGCGACGGCGTCCGGGCAGGCGGGGTCTCCACCGACCGACGGCAGCGCGAACGCCACCGCCTGGCGCACGTCCTCGTCGGGGTGCCCCTCCTGTCCCAGCGCGGCGGCAAGTCCTCGCGGATCGCCGAGGTGCGCCAGGGCCAGGACCGCTGACCGGATCACCTCGGCCTGCGGATCGGCGCAGGCTTCGATGGCGATCGACAGGCGCTCCTCCAGGAACAGGCGATCGGCGCGGCTGCCGAACTGGGCCAGGATGGTCAGACCGATCACCCGCTCGCGCGCGTCAGCAGCGCGAACCAGCACCCGCGCGGCCTCGAAGGCCGACCGATCCGCGCGCTTCTGGAAGGCGTGGACGACATCCCACTGCTCGTGCTCGTCCGGATCCAGCAGCGCTGCGGCGCGCAGGACTTCGAGATCGTCCTCGCCACCAGCCACCTCGCCACCGGCCAGATCCTTCGACACCATCAGCTACCGCCCAACCGTCGCTCGAACCATCGTGTCCTGTCGCCCCTGAGCCACCGGGCCCGGCCCGCACCGCGGCCGTTCGGCACAGCGGGTGGCGGGCTCCCCGCGCCCGCCGCACGGCCCGGACGATCCCCCACAGATCGTCCGGGCCTTCTGCCCTGTCCGGCTCGGGTCAGGCCGAGCCGGACAGGTGCTCCAACACCCGGGAGGCCACCAACGCGGGCTCCTCCTCGGGCAGCCAGTGGCTCGCGCCCTCCAGCGCCTCGAACCGGTACGGGCCGTCCACCCAGTCGCCCGTGGCCTCGGCCGCGCCGCGTCCGAGGGCCGCGTCCTCGCTGCCCCAGAGGAACAGCGTCGGCACGGTGATCCGCCCGGCCTCGACGGCCAGCGGACCAGACGGCGCCCGGTACCAGTTGAGCGTGGCGGTGAGCGCACCGGGCTCGGAGAGCCGCCGGACGTTCTCCTCCACCAACTCCGCCGCCACCCGGCCACCGTAGAGGGCCCGCAGCCGAGCCGCGCCCTCGGCGAGCAGGCGGGCCTCCGCGACGCCGCCCTCCCTGCGGAACACACGCACGTAGTCGAGCCGGCGGTCCTGGGTCTCGTCCTCGGCGGCGGCCCGGGCCAGCGCGTTCGGATGCGGAGTGGCCAGCACGGTCAGTGACTTGAGCCGCTCCGGATGCTCGGCGGCGAGCACCCAGGCCACCAGGCCGCCCCAGTCGTGGGCGACCAGGTGGAACCGTGCGGCGCCCAGCGCGTCGGCGAAGGCCAAGGCATCCGCGACCAACTCGGCCACGGCGTAGTCGGCGATCCGGCCGGGCCGGGCACCGGGGGCGTATCCCCGCTGGTCGACGGCGACGGCCCGCAGCCCGGCCGCGCCCAGCGCGCGCAGCACCGGCGTCCAGCAGTCCGCGAACTCGGGCCAGCCGTGCAGCAACAGCACGAGCTCGCCCTCGACCGGGCCGGCTGCCAACGCACCATGCGCATGCGGGCCCACTTGAATGGTGACCCGCTCAAGAACGGGCTTCTCACGACCCATCAGCACGCAACTCCCGCTCGATCAGGCTACCGAGATCCTCCCCCGGACTCACCGTACTCGGCCACCATCCATCGCTCCCACCCACCGCACTCCCACCAGCCTCAGGCCTCACACCCGGCCGCACGGCGGGCTGCGCCGGAACCCCTGGTGCGACCGACCGCGCCTTCCGCACCCCCGGCACCAGATTCCCCCGCACCCCATCCGCCCCAGCAGGCCGCACCGCACGCTCTGCCGGAATCCCCGCGATCCCCGCAGTCCCCAGCACCGGCGGCACCCCGCGCTCGGCCCTGCCGACGCCCTGCCCCGCCCCCTGCCCCGCCCCGGGCTGCGCCGGAACCCCCGGGGAACTCTGCTGCCCCACCCCCATCGCCCCACGCTCCCCTGCGGCTCCACCGGTGGCCAGCGCCTCCCCGACCGCCGGAGCCACCGGGCCGGAACGCCGCCAAGCGGGCACCGGCCTGGGCTGCACAGCCTGCTGCGCACCGGACAGCTCCGCCTCGGACGTCCCCGTCCGCCACCCCTGCGCAGGCCCCGCCCCCGCCCCCGCGACCGGCACCCCCGGCACCCCAGGCACCCCAGGAATTCCTGGCACCCCCGGCACCGCCCCGAACCCCTCCCCCGACCCCGTCGAGGTCCGTACACGCTGCGTCGCGGCCGGCACCGGCGCAACCCCGGACGCCGCGCGCCGCTCGACCTTCTCCGCCACCACCTGGTCCAGCCGCACCACGAAGTTGGGGTAGTCCATCGCCTTCCCGGGCCAGTGGCAGTCGTTGCTCGTCAGCACCTGACTGCGCACCCCACCCTGCTCGGTGACCGGCCCGGGAATGGTCCGCAGGTTCTGCTCCCAGTTGCGCCCCCACAACAGGTGCTCCAGCGCGAGGCCCCAGCTCTCCATGTCGACCTCGATGCTGGCCCCGGCCACCCCGGGCAGCACCTTGGCGCCGTACTTCCCCCGCACCACCGCGCGCTGCTCGAAGTCGGCGTTCTTGCTCAGCACGGTGATCCGCCACGCACCTTCGAACCTGAGCACCGCTGTCCTCCCGAGGTCGCCGCACACACGATGGGCAGCACACGCGCCCACCCCGAACAACGCCCCGGACCACTCCTCGGTTCACCGCCCCGCGCCGCGCGGCGAACGGGCCGGTTGTGGCCGGCAACCCCCGGCCACAACCGGCCCGTTCCGGACCTCTACTCGCCCACTACTCGCCGATCTTGATGGCCTGCACCGGACACCCCCGCACGGCCTCCTTCACCATCGGGTCGCCCGCGCCGTCCTGCGCCCCGGGGATGATCTCGGCGTATCCGTCGTCGTTCAGGGTGAACACCTTCGGTGCGGTCACCTCGCACATCCCGGAGCCAATGCAGTGGTCATGGTCCACGGAGATTCTCATCGTGCCTCCACAGCTAGGACGTCAGCTCGATCGTCAACAGCGGTCGAAGCATAGGGACCGGCATGACCAGCCGTCAGGCGATTGCCCGGACCCGCGATCCCACCTCCCCGGCCTTCCCCGGACCTCCCCGAACCTCCCCACCCCACCCCGCCTCTCCCGCCTCTCCCCGCCCCTCACAGCCCCTCACCGCCCCAGCACCGCCATCGCCGCGTTGTGGCCGGGGATGCCGCTGACCCCGCCGCCCCGTGCCGCGCCCGACCCGCACAGCAGCACGTTGGCGTGGGCGGTCCCGACCCCCCACCGGGCCGCCGCCCCTTCCCTCTCGCTCTCCCCTTCCCCCTCCCCGCTGCCCTCCGCGTAGGGGAAGTCGAGCGCGGTGTGGAAGATGTTGCCGCCGGGCAGCCCGATCTCCCGCTCCACGTCCAGCGGGCTCTTGGCCTCCAAGCACGGACGGCCGTCGCTGTCGAGGGCCAGGCAGTCGGCGATCGGCTCGGCGAGGTGGGAGTCGAGCTGGTCCAGCGTGGCCCGGAGCAGCTGCTCGCGCGTGGTCCCGTGGTCGGCGGTGAACAGCCGGGCGGGAGCGTGCAGGCCGAAGAGGGTGAGGGTGTGATACCCCTCGCGGGCCAGCTCGGGGCCGAGGATGGAGGGGTCCGTCAGCGAGTGGCAGTAGATCTCCGACGGCGGGGCCGACGGGATCCGGCCCGCGTCCGCCTGCCGGTAGGCGGTCTCCAACTCCTCGTACCCCTCGCTGATGTGGAAGGTCCCCGCAAAGGCGGCGCGCGGTTCGACGGCGCTGTCGCGCAGCCTCGGCAGCCGCCGCAGCAGCATGTTGACCTTGAGCTGGGACCCCTCGGACGGCGGCGGAGCCTGCTCCCCCAACAGCCGGGCCAGCTCGTGCGGGGCGGCGTTGACCAGGACGTGCCGCGCCGCGAACGTGCCGCCCGTGGAGGTCACTTCGGCCGTCCTGCCGTCCGTGGCGATGCCCGTCACCTCACACGCGGTGCGGATGTCCGCACCAGCCGCACGGGCCGCGTCGGCGAGGGCGTCGGTCAGGGCTCCCATCCCGCCCACGGGGACGTCCCAGTCGCCGGTGCCACCGCCGATCACGTGGTAGAGGAAGCAGCGGTTCTGCCGCAGGGAGGGGTCGTGGGCGTGGGTGAAGGTGCCCACGAGCGCGTCGGTGAGCACCGTGCCGCGCACCAGGTCGTCCTCGAAGGCCGCCTCGATCGCCTCGCCGATGGGGCGCTCGAAGAGCGCCTCCCAGGCCGCCGGATCATCAACGCGGGCACGGAGTTCGCCGCGCGTGGGCAGCGGCTCCGTCAGGGTCGGAAAGACCCGCTCGGCCACCTGCCCGAGCATGCCCTGGAACCGCTGCCAGGAGTCGTACTCCTTGTCCGAGCCGGTGAACCGGGCGAACGACTCGCGGGTGCGCACCGGATCGCGCTCCACCAGCAGCCCGGTCGGCCGCCCGGCCCGCACGGCGGGTGAGTAGGAGGCGACCGCACGCTTGCGCACGGCGAAGCGCAGCCCGAGGTCCGTCACGATCTTCGACGGCAGCAGGCTGACCAGATAGGAGTAGGCCGAGACCCGGGCGTCGACCCCGGGGAACAGCCGCGTGGAGACCGCCGCACCCCCGGTCCGCCCGAGCCGCTCCAGCACGACCACCCGCCGCCCGGCCCGGGCCAGATAGGCCGCCGCGACCAGCCCGTTGTGGCCACCACCGACGATCACCGCGTCATACGTCGCCATACCCCTTGGTAACACGCAGCCATCCCGACCGGCTAGGTGCGTGTCCGACCCGACCCGGTCCTGCCGGGCTCCTGGCTCCGCACTCCGAGCGCGAGCGTTGGCGACCGCCGCGCCGTCCTCGTTACGATCGACGGGTAGGCCCCCAGTCCCGTCGGGTGAGCCCCTCCCCGGTTCCCGCCCGTACGGCGGTGCGGCCGCAGGAGGTGGGACGATGCAGATCGGACTGCACGCGCTGGGCATCGGAGACGGCGCCCGCCCCGAGGTGATCCGGGCGGTGGCGAGCACCGCCGAGGCCCGCGGTTTCGCGCGGCTCTGGGTGGGCGAGCACGTGGTGCTGGTGGACGAACCACGGTCCCGCTACCCCTATGCCGCCGACGGCAGCATTCCCGTCCCCGCCGATGCCGACTGGCTGGACCCGCTGCTCACCCTCGCCTTCGCCGCGGCGGCGACCAGCCGGATCGAGCTGGCCACCGGTGTCCTGCTGCTGCCCGAGCACAACCCGGTGCTGGTCGCCAAGCAGGCCGCGACGCTGGACGTGCTCTCCGCGGGGCGGTTCACCCTCGGCGTCGGCGTCGGCTGGTCCGCCGAGGAGTTCGCCGCGCTCGGCGTGCCCTTCGCCCGTCGCGGCCGGCGCACGGCGGAGTACCTCGCCGCGATGCGGGTGCTCTGGTCCGACGATGTCGCCTCCTTCGAGGGGGAGTTCGTCCGCTTCGAAGGGATCAGGGTCAACCCCCGGCCGGTGCGGGACCGGCAGCTGCCGGTCGTGCTGGGCGGCAACAGCGAGGCGGCCCTGCGCCGGGCGGCCACCCTCGCAGACGGCTGGTACGGCTTCAACCTCCCGGCCGCCGAGGTCGCCGCCCACGTCAACACCCTTGCCGCACACGGCGCGCGGCTCGACCAGGGCCCGGCGGGTTTCTCGGTCGCGGTCGCCCTGACCGACGGCACCCCGGACCTGCTCCCCGCGCTGGCCTCGGCAGGAGTGACCGAACTGGTCGTGGTCGGCGCCCCACCAGCCGCCCCGCACGAAGCCGCCGCCTGGGTCGACGCCCTCGCCGCCCACTGGCTCCACCCCGCCCACTGAGCAGCCCTCCGGGCGGCAGCTACCCCTGGACCACGACGTTCCGGCGGACTGCCCGACGGGACCGCCCGCAGCTCACCGGACCCACTCCTTGAGCGGCTCCGTCTCCAGCGTGATCCCCACCGGGTCCGGCAGCGTCACCGACTTCCCGAACGGCACGATCTGGAGGTTCTCGTACCGGACCCCGTCGGGCTCGCTGTAGACCTTCACCTCACACGAATCCCGGTCGATCAGCAGATAGACCGGGATCCCGGCCACCGCATAGACACGCGGCTTCTCAACCCTCGCCGAGCGATCGGCGTCAGCCTCGCCCGCCGTGGCCTCCACCGCCATCAGCACGTCCCCGGCGCTCGCCCACTCCCCCAGCCCCGCGAAGGCATCACTCACAGCGAACACCCGATCCGGGCAGGCGTACCCGGCTGGAATCCGCAGGCCCTGCTTGTGCAGGAACGCCTCCGGCCGCTCCATCAGCAGGACCCGTGTCAGCCACCCGACCATCGTCGCGTGGCTGCCGTCCGCTCCTGGCTTTGCCCGCAGCTTCCCGTCCAGATACTCAAGCCGCAGCCCCTCCGCCACCCGGTGGGCAGCACGGGCGAGTTCCTCGAACGCCTCGGGCCACAGCTGCGCCCGATCACCGCTCCCGATCACGGGCAGAACCTCCCTCTACCAAGCTGTTCCGCCCACGACCCTAGCCACCCGCCTCCTCAGATGTCCCGGACCGTCGCGTTCTGCACCCCGATCGAGTTCATCCGGCCCCACCCACTGAGCCCGTCGCTCTTGGCGCCCCACCACCCCGTTGCCGTACGGTGGCCGCACAGCCCCTGGAGTCCACCGTGACCAGCGCAGCGCACCACTCCGACGAGCCTCGTATCCCGATGCCACCCCTGGAGTACCCGGCTCTCCGGAAGGCGGTGGCGGTGCTCGTTCCGTCCCGCCTGCCCGAGCTGTTCGAGGACATGCAGCAGGCTTTCACCTGGGCCTCCGAGCGTGACAGCCTGGCGCCGGTCCACCTCTTCCACCGCAAGTGGGGCGTCATCGTCGCGATCGAGCGCGTGCCCGCTCGGGCGGAGCGCTTCCACAGCTGCGAACGGCTGGTGGCCCAGTCCGAAGATCCCGCCGAGCGGCGTGCCGCGGCTCTCGAGCTCGCCGCCCTGCTGGCCGAGGCCGGCCAGGAGATCTCAGCGTGAGCCAGTGGACCTGGGAGTTCAGATGTCCCGGAACGTCTCGATCTGCGCCCCGATCGAGTTCAGCCGGTCCGCCAGGTCCTCGTACCCCCGGTTGATCACGTACACGTTGCGCAGCACCGAGGTCCCCTCGGTCGCCAGCATCGCCAGCAGCACCACCACCGCGGGGCGCAGCGCCGGCGGACACATCATCTCGGCGGCGCGCCACCGCGTCGGCCCCTCCACCAGCACCCGGTGCGGGTCCATCAGCTGGACGTTGGCGCCGAGGCGGGTCAGCTCGGTGAGGTAGATGGCGCGGTTGTCGTAGACCCAGTCGTGGATCAGCGTGGAGCCCTGTGCGGTGGCGGCGATCGCCGCGAAGAACGGGACGTTGTCGATGTTGATGCCGGGGAACGGCATCGGGTGGATCTTGTCGATCGGCGCGTGCAGCTTGGACGGGCGGACCGTCAGGTCGACCAGCCGGGTGCGGCCGTTGTCGGCGAAGTACTCGGGGCCGCGGTCGTAGTCCAGGCCCATCTCCTCCAGCACCGCGAGCTCGATCTCCAGGAACTCCACGGGCGCCCGGCAGACCGTCAGCTCGGACTCGGTGACCACGGCGGCGGCCAGCAGGCTCATCGCCTCCACCGGGTCCTCGGAGGGTGCGTAGTCCACGTCGCAGTCGATGACGGCCCGGCCGTGCACGGTGAGCGTGGTGGTGCCGATGCCCTCGATCTTGACGCCCAGGCGCTCCAGGAAGAAGCACAGGTCCTGGACCATGTAGTTGGGGCTGGCGTTGCGGATCACCGAGATGCCGTCGTGCCGGGCGGCGGCGAGCAGCGCGTTCTCGGTCACGGTGTCGCCGCGCTCGGTCAGCACGATCGGGCGCTCGGGGCTGACGGTGCGGTCGACCTCGGCGTGGTAGAGGCCGGTGGTGGCGGTGACCTCCAGGCCGAAGCGGCGCAGCGCGGCCATGTGCGGCTCCACGGTGCGGGTGCCGAGGTCGCAGCCGCCCGCGTAGGGGAGCTTGAAGCGGTCCACCCGGTGCATCAGCGGGCCGAGGAACATGATGATCGACCGGGTGCGGCGGGCCGCGTCCTGGTCCATCGCGTCCAGGTCCAGCTCGGCCGGCGGGGTGATCTCCAGGTCGGCGCCGTCGTTGATCCAACGGGTCTTCACGCCGATGCTGTGCAGCACCTCCAGCAGGCGGTAGACCTCCTCGATCCGGGCGACGCGGCGCAGCGTGGTGCGCCCGGTGGTGAGCAGCGAGGCGCAGAGCAGCGCGACGCACGCGTTCTTGCTCGTCTTGACGTCGATGCTGCCCGACAGGCGGCGCCCGCCGACCACCCGAAGGTGCATCGGACCGGCGTAGCCGAGCGAGACGATCTCGCTGTCCAGGGCCTCACTGATGCGGGCGATCATCTCAAGGCTGATGTTCTGTCCGCCGTTCTCGATCCGGTTGACCGCGCTCTGACTGGTGCCGAGAGCGGTCCCCAGCTCCGCCTGCGTCCAGCCACGGTGCTTGCGAGCGTCACGGATGAGCTTGCCGATGCGCGAGAGGTAGTCATCTGCCATAGCCGAGACGATATCTCACGTATGAGATACGGGCGCGGGCGGCACCCCCCGTTCGGAGTACCGCCCGCCCTGACCTGCGATGAAGACGCGTCAGGCGCCTCAGCCCTTCTGCATGACCTCCGGCTCGTGCCGCCGCAGCAGCCGCAGCACCAGGAAGGCCAGCGCGGTGGAGAGCACCACGAGCATCGCCGAGTCGATCGACCACTGCAGCACCGAGTGCTTCCACAGGCCGTCATGCTCGTTCATGTGCGCCGGATCGAGGATCATCATGTGGCCCAGGTCCAGCGTGGTGCCGACCACCGCGACGCCCCAGCGGGCCGGCATCAGCCAGGCGAACTGCGCCAGCCCGGCCTTGTCGAAGAGCTGGAAGAGGCAGCCGGTGAAGACGACCTGGATGATCGCGAACATCACCAGCAGCGGCATGGTCTTCTCGGCGGTCTTCACCAGGGCCGAGATGACCAGGCCGAACATCATCGAGGCGAAGCTCAGCAGGATGATGCCGATCGCCATCTCGATGGCGGGCGCGTTCTTGAAGATCAGGCCCTGGGTGGGCAGCGCCCGGGTGGAGAAGCCCACCGCCGCGATGATCGCGCCCTGCAGCACGCTGAAGATGCCGAGCACGATGATCTTCGACATCAGGTACGCGGACCGGGACAGGCCGGTGGCGCGTTCTCGTTCGTAGATCGCCCGTTCCTTGATCAGCTCACGGACCGAGTTGGCCGCCCCGGAGAAGCAGGCGCCGATCGCGAGCACCAGCATGATGGTGCCGGCCGCGTTGTTGGAGCCGCCCTGCGGATTGGGCGCCAGGCCGTGGGTGGCCGGGACGACCGTGGAGACCACGCCGAGCACCGCGGGCAGCAGCACCGACAGCGCCAGGAAGCCCCGGTCGGAGGCGATCACCGACAGGTAGCGGCGGATCAGCGTCCACAGCTGGGAGCCCCAGCTCTGCGGCTTGGAGAGCTGCACCGGCTGGTGGTTGACCGGCGCGTGCTGCACGGCGACGGCGTCCACGTCCGCCGAGTACTGCTGGAAGTGCACCGAACCGCGGTAGCGGCCCGCCCAGTCGTGGTCGGGGTAGTTCTCGAAGGCCTGGAACACGTCCGCCCAGGTCTCGTAGCCGAAGAAGTGCAGCGCCTCGTCCGGCGGGCCGAAGTAGGCCACCGAACCGCCCGGCGCCATCACCAACAGGCGGTCGCAGAGCGCGAGTTCGGCCACCGAGTGGGTGACCACCAGGATCGTGCGGCCGTCGTCGGCCAGGCCCCGCAGCATCTGCATGACCTCGCGGTCCATGCCCGGGTCCAGGCCCGAGGTGGGCTCGTCCAGGAAGATCAGCGAAGGCTTGGTGAGCAGTTCGAGAGCGACCGAGACGCGCTTCTGCTGGCCGCCCGAGAGCGCGGTGATCCGGTTGTCGGCGCGCTTGTCCAGGCGCAGCTCGTAGAGCACCTCGTCGATCCGGCGCTGCCGCTCGGCGGGCTCGGTGTCACCGGGGAACCGCAGCCGGGCCGCGTACTTCAGGCCGGTGCGGACGGTCAGCTCCTTGTGCAGGATCTCCGACTGCGGCACCAGGCCGATCCGCTGGCGCAGCTCGGCGAACTGCTTGTAGAGGTTGCGGCCGTCGTAGAGCACCTCGCCGCGGTCGGCGGGGCGGTAGCCGGTCAGCGCGCGCAGCAGGGTGGACTTGCCGGAGCCGGACGGGCCGATCACGGCGACCAGCGACTTCTCCGGCACGCCGAAGCTGACGTCGTTGAGCAGGATCTTCTTGGCACCCTTGTGCTCCACCTCCACCGTCAGGTGGTGGGCGGAGAAGGAGACCGGGCCGTTGTCGATGAACTCCTGCAGCTGGTCGCCGACCAGCTGGAACGAGGAGTGGCCGACCGTCAGGCGGTCCTGCGGGCCGAGCAGCTGGCGCTGCGCGGGCATGCCGTTGACGAAGATCCCGTTGTGCGAGCCGAGGTCGACGATCTCGTACCGGCCGTCCGGCAGCTGGCGCAGCTCGGCGTGGTGGCGGGAGACCTGGAGGTCGGAGACGACGACGTCGTTGTCGAGGGCGCGGCCGATCCGGACGATCCGCATGCCCGCGGTGAGGTTGCGGACCATCGTGGGGTTGCGCTCGCCCAGGCCGGTGCCCGGAGCATCGGCGAACTGCGGCTGCGCCGCCCCCTGCTGATAGGCCGGCGGGCCCGGCTGCGCGTACGCGGGCGACGGCGCGGACGCCTGCGCGTACCCGGCCTGCGGCTGCCCCTGCTGCGGGTAGCCCTGCTGGGGCGGCTGCCCCTGCTGCGGGTAGCCCTGCTGGGGCGGCTGCCCCTGCTGCTGCGGGAAGGCCGGCGGCTGCTGGTATCCCTGCGGGTACCCCTGCTGCTGGTACCCGTGCTGCGGCTGGGCCGGCGGCCCGCCCTGCCACTGCGGCGGCGCCCCCTGCACCCCCGCCTGCGCCGGAGCTGCCTGCACCGGTGCGGCCTGCGCCGGAGCCGTCTGCGCGGGCGCGGCCTGGTAGCCGGGCGCGCCCTGCTGGGCGGGCACCGCGGCGGCCGGCGCCGAGAAGACCAGCCGCGGCCCGTTCTCGCCGTTGCCCAGGTTCAGCACCGTGCCGGGCACCAGCTGCGCGTGCAGGGTGCGTCCGCCGGCGACCCAGGTCCCGTTGGTGCTGCCGTGGTCCTCCAACTGCCAAGCGGCGCCGGTGAACGAAATGGTGGCATGCCGCCAGGAGACCCTGGCGTCCTCGAACGGGAAGTCCGCCTGCGGGTCCCGTCCGATGGTGTAGGCACGCCCCGGTTCGAGGGTCCGTTGCTGCCCGTTGATCTCTAGTACGAGTTGCGGCACTGTCCGCCTGCCCCGCTCTCTCGGTCCCCCGATGGTTTCCCCGTGAGCGGGGAGGGTGAGGAATATCGCGTCTGACGGGGGGTAATCATTCCAGCTTGGCCCGGAGGGCGAAAAGTCGCCCCCGACGACTGTGACCAGGCGGCAACGTTCCCAGGTTCCCCCGGTGACAGCCCGCCCGGCCCGGTGCCCGCCGGGTCCACCGGACCGGTTCACGGTGCACACCGGGCGTCCACGGGACGGACGCGCACCGGCTCCCGCGCCCGGTCCGGGTAGCGTGGTCCGTACCATGGACACCACACCCCCGCAGCCCCGGTCCGCCGACGACAAGCGCACTCTGCTGGTCAAGGTGTTCGGCAAGGACCGCCCGGGCCTCACCACTGGACTCTTCGCCACGCTGGCCGCTTTCGAGGTCGATGTGATCGACCTCGAACAGGTGGTCACCCGGGGCCGGATAACGCTCTGTGCCCTGGTCACCCCGCCGACCGGCGGCGGCCCCGGCGCCGAGGGCGCACTGCGCGTCACCGTGCACCGCTGGGCCGAGGAGCAGCACCTCCAGGCCGAGATCATCTCCGGCACCGGCGACAACCGGCCGCGCGCCGAGGGGCGTTCGCACGTCACCGTGCTCGGCCACCCGCTGACCGCCGCGGCCGTCTGCGCGCTGGCCCACCAGATCACCGCCGAGGGCGGCAACATCGACCGCATGTTCCGCCTGGCCAAGTACCCGGTGACCGCCGTCGAGCTGGCGGTCTCGGGCGTGGCCACCGACCGGCTGCGGGCGGTGCTCGCCCTGGAGGCCGCCGCCCAGCGGGTGGACATCGCGGTGGTCGCGGCCGGCCTGGAGCGGCGGGCCAAGCGCCTGGTCGTGATGGACGTGGACTCCACGCTGATCCAGGACGAGGTGATCGAGCTGTTCGCCGCCCACGCGGGCTGCGAGGCCGAGGTCGCCGAGGTGACGGCGGCGGCGATGCGCGGCGAGCTGGACTTCGGCGAGTCGCTGCGGGCCCGGGTCGAGCTGCTGGCCGGGCTGGACGCGGGGGTGGTGGAGAAGGTCCGCTCGGAGGTCCGGCTCACGCCGGGGGCGCGCACACTGATCCGCACCCTGCAGCGGCTGGGCTACCAGGTCGGGATCGTCTCCGGCGGGTTCACCCAGGTCACCGACTACCTGGTGGAGCTGCTCGGACTGGACTTCGCCGCGGCCAACACCCTGGAGGTGGCCGACGGCCGCTTCACCGGGCGGGTCACCGGCGAGATCGTGGACCGGGCCGGCAAGGCGCGCTGGCTGACCAGGTTCGCCGAGCGGGCCCGGGTGCCGCTGGAGCAGACGGTGGCGATCGGCGATGGCGCCAACGACCTGGACATGCTCAACGCCGCCGGGCTCGGGGTCGCCTTCAACGCCAAGCCGGTGGTCCGGGAGGCGGCGGACACGGCGGTCAACGTGCCGTTCCTGGACACCGTGCTCTACCTGCTGGGGATCACCCGCGAGGAGGTCGAGGCCGCCGACGAGCTGCACGGCACCCCGCCGGAGTACGAGCCGCAGGACCTCCCGGGGTCCTGAGCCCCGACCACCCGGACGGGCCCGGTGCGCGAGGCGTACCGGGCCCGTCCGAGGTGGCCAGGCGGCAGCTCGCCGCTCAGTCCTGCGCCGGCGCGAAGTACGAGACCAGCGTGGCCACGCCCGGCTCGACGTCCTTCCAGGCCCCTTCGAAGGTCAGCACCACGATGCCGGCGGTCGGGAAGCCGCCCCGGCGCAGCTGGACCAGCTCGTCGCCCAGGCTCGCGTCCCCGGCCAGCACCTCGGTCAGGTTCTGCACCCCGGGGTTGTGGCCGACCAGCAGCACGTCCGCGTACGCGTCCGGGGTCTCCTGCAGGACCTCGATGATCTCGCCCACGGTCGCGTCGTAGATCCGGTCCTCGAAGACCGTCTTCCGGGCCCGCTTGGGCAGCTCGTGTGCCGCCAGCTTCCAGGTCTCCCGGGTGCGCAGGGAGGTGGAGCAGAGCACGTAGTCGGGGTCGATCCCCGAGTCGGCCAGCCACCGGCCGGCCGCCGGTGCCTGGTGCCGGCCGCGGTCGGCCAGTGGCCGCTCGTGGTCGGTCACCTCCGGCCAGTCGGCCTTGGCGTGTCGGAGCACGATGATCCTGCGGGACGCGTTGACGCTCATTGGAAAAGCTTCGCAGAAAACCCCGCCCGGCCGCGGGTCGGCGGACCTCTCAGCCCATCGACTGGGCGATGGTCGCGATGATCGAGATCAGGACCACGATGCCGATGATCGCCGCGAAGACCAGCAGCAGCTTCTTGCGGCCGTCGGTGGGGTTGGGTTCGAGAACTGGCATGGCCAGAGTCTCGCACCCGTTCCCGACCGGACGGCACCCGGGGTGGACGGACACCCGCGGCAACGGCCCTCAGCCGACCTCGTCCTCGATGTGCCGGGCCCGGGCCGCGCGCAGCCCGATCAGCACCTGCGGCACCAGCAGCACCGCCAGGAACCCGAGCGGCACCGTCCAGCCGTTGGTGCTCTGGTACAGCGCGCCGACCAGGATCGGGCCGGGGATGGAGATCAGGTAGCCGACCCCCTGGGAGAACGCGGACAGCTGCGAGACGCCACCGCTGGTCCGCGCCCGCAGGCCGATCATGGTCAGGGTCAGCGGGAAGGCGCAGTTCGACAGGCCCAGCAGCACCGCCCACAGCCACGCCCCGCCGACCGGCGCGATCATCAGGCCCAGGTAGGCGGCGACCCCGCAGGCGGCCAGCGCCACCACGAAGATCCGCTGGTCGCCGCGCCGGGCGGCCCAGTTGGGCAGCACGAAGGAGACCGGCACCCCGACCGCCATGGTGAGCGCCAGCAGCAGGCCCGAGGTGCCGGCGCTCACCCCGGCGTCCTGGAAGATCTTCGAGAGCCAGCCCATCACCGCGTAGGCGCCGGTGGCCTGGATGCCGAAGAAGCAGGCCAGCGCCCAGGCGGTCCGGCTGCGGGTGATCGCCAGCCGGTCACCCGCCGCAGCCTCCGCGGCTGCCGACTGCCCGCCCGGCCCCCCGCCCGCCTGGACGTCCGGCCGACCGCCCGCCTCAACGCCCGCCCGAACGCCCGCCGGACCGCCCCGCCGTCCGTCGCGCCGCAGCAGCAGGACCAGCAGCCAGCTCAGCAGCCCGAGCCCGCCCAGCACCGCCCAGATGCCCAGGCCCACCCGCCAGCTGCCGCCGAGCGCGCTGGTCAGCGGCACGGTGACGGCGGCGGCGAGCGCGGTGCCGGCCGACAGCGCCATCGAGTACAGGCCGATCATCGGACCGACCCGCTCGGGGAAGTACCGCTTGATCACCACCGGGATCAGCACGTTGGACACCGCCACCCCGGCCAGCGCGAGCGCGGTGAGCAGCAGGAAGACGGCCGTCCCGCCCGCGAACGAGCGCGCGGCGACGCCGGCCGTGATCGCGCCCATCCCGGCGGCGACCACCACG
Source organism: Kitasatospora sp. NBC_01250 (assembly GCF_036226465.1). Lineage (NCBI taxonomy): Bacteria > Bacillati > Actinomycetota > Actinomycetes > Kitasatosporales > Streptomycetaceae > Kitasatospora > Kitasatospora sp. NBC_01250. The sequence goes on from NZ_CP108476.1 coordinate 2,983,640, forward strand.
ATCGGCCCGAACCGGCGGGCCAGCACGGGAGCCGCGAAGCCGAGCACCGCGAAGCAGAACGAGGGCACCGCGGTGAGCAGCCCGGCCACCGCGGCGCTCATGTGCAGATCGTCCCGGACCCGCTGGAGCAGCGGGCCGAGGCTGCTGACGACGGGGCGCAGATTGACAGCGGCCAGCGCCACCGCGACGGCCAGCAGCACGCCGAGCAGGCGGGCGCGGGGGTGGTCGGCCACGGCCGCCGGGCCGTCGGTGGCAGGGCCGGCGGCCGGCGCGGTCGGATCGGTCGTGGTGTCTGCTGCGGAGGACATGAGCGCCATCATAGAATGATGGGATGATTTAGCCACCCGTTTTGATCCACTCCCTGACATCCATTCCCCGGAATCCACTCCCGCACCCATCACCCGGACCCGGGCCGGAGGAGGGAAGATGGTCCCCACCCGAGCCATCCAAGGAGCACCATGACGCTGTCCTCGCCCCGGCGGACCCCGCTGGCCGATCAGGTCATCGCCCAGCTGCGGGCCCAGATCACCTCGGGCGAGTGGCCGGTCGGCTCCCGCATCCCCACCGAGACGGCGCTGGTCGAACAGCTGGGCGTGGCCCGCAACACCGTGCGCGAGGCGGTCCGGGCGCTGGCGCACAACGGGCTGCTGGACATCCGCCAGGGCTCGGGGACGTACGTGCTGGCCACCAGCGAGCTGGCCGGGGTGATGCACCGCCGGTTCGCCGACGCCGAGCCGGACCAGGTCGCCGAGCTGCGCTCGCTGCTGGAGGCATCGGCGGCGGCACTGGCCGCCGAGCGGCGCACCGAGCGGGACCTGGCGCTGCTGGAGACCACCCTCGCCCGGCGCGAGGAGGCCTGGTTCGGCGGCGACACCGAGCTCTTCGTCCAGGCCGACGCCGCCTTCCACCAGGCCGTGGTGGCCGCTTCCCACAACGACGTGCTGGCCGCGCTCTACGCCGACCTCGGCGAGGTGACCCGCGCGCACCTGCGCCAGGACATCGGCCCGGTGCTCTCCCCCGAGCGCTACGTCGGCCACGACGGCATCCTGACTGCCATCCGGGCCGGCGACGCGGCGGCCGCGGCCACCCACTCCTCCACCGTGATCGGCGCCTGCGAGCGGATGGAGCGGGCCGGCCACTGACCGGCCCGCACCGGAACCCGGAAACGGTGAACGCCCCCTGGTCCCGACCAGGGGGCGTTCACCGTTGCTCGGCGCTGGGCCGTGTCTCACAACGCGCGCCTGGCGGGAATTGTGAGACACGGCCTAAAGCCTCAGGCGCCGATCGCGTGCAGCCCGCCGTCCACGTGGATGATCTCTCCCGTGGTCTTCGGGAACCAGTCCGACAGCAGCGCCACCACACCGCGCCCGGCCGGCTCGGGGTCCGAGACGTCCCAGGGCAGCGGCGAGCGGGCGTTCCAGGTGTCGGCCAGCTGACCGAAGCCCGGGATCGACTTGGCGGCCATCGAGCCGATCGGGCCGGCCGAGATCAGGTTGCAGCGCACGTTCTGCTTGCCGAGGTCACGGGCCAGGTAGCGGGAGGTCGCCTCCAGCGCGGCCTTGGCGGGGCCCATCCAGTCGTACTGCGGCCAGGCGACCTGCGCGTCGAAGGTCAGGCCGACCACCGAGCCGCCCTCGGGCATCAGCGGCAGGCAGGCCATGGTCAGCGCCTTGAGCGAGTACGCCGAGACGTGCATCGCGGTGGCCACCGACTCCCACGGCGTGTTCAGGAAGTTGCCGCCGAGCGCGTCCTGCGGCGCGAAGCCGATCGAGTGGACCACGCCGTCCAGGCTGCCGAGGTGCTCGCGCACCTGGTCGGCCAGGCCGTCCAGCTGCTCGGTGTTGCTGACGTCCAGCTCCAGCACCTTGACGTTCTCCGGGCGCGGCAGCTTCCTGGCGATCCGCTCGGTCAGGCTGGGCCGGGGGAAGGCGGTCAGGATGATCTCGGCACCCTGCTCCTGAGCCAGCTTCGCGGTGTGGAAGGCGATGGAGGACTCCATCAACACTCCGGTGATCAGGATCCGCTTGCCGTCGAGAATTCCGCTCATGTCCTCAGTGACCCATGCCCAATCCGCCGTCCACGGGAATGACGGCTCCGGTGATGTACGCGGCCTCGTCGGAGGCGAGGAACCGCACGGTGGAGGCGACCTCGGCAGGCGCGGCGTACCGGCCCAGCGGCACTCCCGAGACGATCTCCGCGCGGCGCTCCTCGCTGAGCACCGCGGTCATGTCGGTGTCCACGAAGCCGGGGGCGACCACGTTGACGGTGATGCTGCGCGGGCCGAACTCACGGGCCAGCGAGCGGGCGAAGCCGACCAGGCCGGCCTTGGAGGCCGCGTAGTTCGCCTGGCCCGGCGAGCCGGTCAGGCCGACCACCGAGGAGACCAGCACGATGCGCCCCTTGCGCGCCCGCAGCATCTTCGCCGAAGCACGCTTGACCACCCGGAAGGTACCGGTGAGGTTGGTGTCCACCACCGAGGTGAAGTCCTCCTCGGTCATCCGCAGCATCAGGATGTCCTTGGTGATGCCGGCGTTCGCGACCAGCACCTCGACCGGGCCGTTGGCTGCCTCCACCTCGGTGAAGGCGGCGTTCACCTGCTCGGCGTCGTTGATGTCGCAGCGCACCGCGAGGACGCCGAACTTGGCCAGCTCCTCGGGGACCTCGCCGGAACGGCTGGTGATGGCGACCTTGTCGCCCGCCTCGGCGAAGGCCTGGGCGATGGCGAGGCCAATGCCCCGGTTACCTCCGGTGACGAGAACCGAGCGGCTCAACGATCCACCTCTCCCTGTCGTGTCCTGTGGCGCGCAGGCGAACGTACGCACTGTGACGCTATCGGTCGCATCAGTACCGCGGCGAATCGGGCCTCCACAGGTGATCCGGTCCGGTTCTGTCACATTCCGACAATTCGCCCGTCCGGCCGACCCCCGGGTACTGTCGGGAACGCCGAACGCCGAGTACCCGTTGCCCTGTCGGTGCGGGCCGGTGCAGTCGTAGCCTGTGCCCCGACCGACTGCCGAGAACTCTCCAGAAAAGGGCGGCATCCCGATGAGCGAGGCAAACCCCCGGACCTCTTGGCACCGGGGCCGGCTGCTCACCCTGGCCACCGTGGCCGCCGGCCTCGGCGCCGCGGCCTGGGCCCTGCGCGAGGTCCCCGCCGCTTTCGGCCGGACCCCGGACGCCGAGCACGACGACCGCATCCGTAACTCCCCGCAGTTCGCCGACGGCAGTTTCCACAACTCCCCGTCCGAGCTCGCCCGCACCCCCCTGGGGTTCTCCCCGCTCAACACCAGCACCCTGCGCCGGTTCCTCACCGAGCGCGCCGGGCGCGCACCCAGGCGCCCGATCCCGCTGGCCGACCAGTTGTCGGCGCAGCCCGCCGCCTCCGGCGTGGCGATCACCTGGTACGGCCACGCCTCCGCGCTGGTCGAGATCGAGGGCACCCGGGTGCTGCTCGACCCGATCTGGAGCGAGCGCTGCTCGCCCTCGGGCCTGGTCGGCCCCAAGCGGCTGCACCCGGTGCCGGTCGAGCTGGAGGACCTGCCGGCCGTGGACGTCGTGCTGATCTCGCACGACCACTACGACCACCTGGACATGCCGACGGTCAAGCGCCTGCTGCGCAGCCAGTCCGCGCCCTTCGCGGTACCGCTGGGCATCGGCGGCCACCTGCGGCGCTGGGGCGTGCCGGAGCACCGGATCATCGAGCTGGACTGGGACGAGAAGTGCACGCTGGGCGAGCTGACCGTCACGCTCACCGCCGCACACCACTTCTCCGGCCGCTCGCTGACCCGCAACACCACCCTCTGGGGCTCCTGGGTGATCGCCGGGCCCACCCGCAAGGTCTTCTACACCGGCGACTCCGGGTACTTCGAGGGCTACACCGCGATCGGCGCCGCGCACGGCCCGTTCGACGCCGCCCTGGTGCAGATCGGCGCCTACGACCAGTACTGGGCGGACATCCACCTGAGCCCCGAGGACGCCGTCCTGGCCCACCGGGAGCTGGGCGGCGGGCTGCTGGTCCCGGTGCACTGGTGCACCTTCAACCTGGGCCTGCACCCGTGGGCCGAGCCGGTCGAGCGGCTGCTGGCGGAGGCCAAGGCCCAGGGCGTGCCGGTCGCCGTGCCGCGTCCGGGTGAGCGGGTCGACGTGGCCGACCCGCCGGAGCTCGACCCCTGGTGGGCCGACCTGGCCTGAGACGGCCGGAATCTGACGTTCCATCAGGCAGACGGCGCGATATTTCCTGGCCGAGAACCCCGGTGACAGGACATGATTCGATGCGGGAGCCCCTGTTGTACTCAAGGGGCCCCGCATCGCCGTGTCACACCCAGGGAGTCCGATGCCGCCGACCACCAGCAGCGCACCGTCCGGCCGCCCGGTCGATCCGCTCTTCCTCGCCCTGCCGCTGCATCGGCTGGCCGCCGCCGCCCTCGAGCGGGCCGGGCAACTCGGCGCCTCCCATGCCGACTTCCGCCTGGAGCGGGTGCGCAACGGCACCCTGCGACTGCGCGACGCCAAGCCGGCCGGCAGCGCCGACACGCTGAGCCTCGGCTACGCGGTGCGGGTGGTGCTGGACGGCGCCTGGGGCTTCGCCGCCGGGGTCGACCTCACCGAGCAGGCCGCCGCCAAGGTGGCCGAACAGGCCGTCGCGGTGGCCCGGTTGTCGGCCCGGATCAGCCGGGCGGCCGGCTCCGACGACCTGGTGGAACTGGCCGACGAGCCGGTGCACGCCGACGCCACCTGGGTCTCCTCCTACGAGATCAACCCCTTCGACGTGCCGGACGCCGAGAAGACCGGCCTGCTGGCCGACTGGAGCGCCCGCCTGCTGGCCGCCGGGGGCGTCTCGCACGTGGACGCCCAGCTGATGACCGTGCAGGAGAACAAGTTCTACGCCGACAGCGCCGGCACCGTCACCACCCAGCAGCGGATCCGGCTGAATCCCACGCTGGAGGCGGTCTCGGTGGACGAGCGCACCGGCGCCTTCGAGTCGATGCGCACCCTGGCCCCGCCGATGGGGCGCGGCTGGGAGTACCTCGCCGGGGCCCCGGGCGCCGGACCCGGCCGCCACGCCACCGGCTGGGACTGGCAGGGCGAACTGGCCCAGCTGCCCGAGCACCTGGCGGAGAAGGTCAAGGCCCCCAGCGTCCGGGCGGGCCGCTACGACCTGGTGATCGACCCCACCAACCTCTGGCTGACCATCCACGAGTCGATCGGCCACGCCACCGAGCTGGACCGCGCGCTCGGCTACGAGGCCGCCTACGCCGGCACCTCCTTCGCCACCTTCGACCAGCTCGGCACGCTGCGCTACGGCTCGGAGCTGATGCACGTCACCGGCGACCGGACCGCCGAACACGGCCTGGCCACCATCGGCTACGACGACGAGGGGGTGGCCACCCAGTCCTGGGACCTGGTCACCGACGGCGTCCTGACCGGGTACCAGCTCGACCGCCGGATGGCGAAGGCGAAGGGCCTGGGCCGGTCCAACGGGTGCGCCTTCGCCGACTCCCCCGCGCACGTCCCGGTGCAGCGGATGGCCAACGTCTCGCTCCAGCCGGCCGCCGACGGGCCGGACACCGCCGAGCTGTTCGCCGGGGTCGAGAACGGGCTCTACCTGGTCGGCGACCGCTCCTGGTCGATCGACATGCAGCGGTACAACTTCCAGTTCACCGCGCAGCGGGCCTACACCATCAAGAACGGCCGGCTCGGCGGCCAGGTCAAGGACTTCGCCTACCAGGCGACCACCACCGACTTCTGGCGCTCGATGCGCGCGGTGGGCGGGCCGCAGACCTACCTGCTGGCCGGCGCCTTCAACTGCGGCAAGGCGCAGCCGGGTCAGATCGCCGCGGTCAGCCACGGCTGCCCGTCCGCCCTCTTCGAGCAGGTCAGCATCCTCAACACGCAGCAGGAGGCGGCGCACTGATGGCCACCCAGCACACCCCCCACGAGCTGGTCGAACGCGCCCTGGAGCTGTCCCGGGCCGACGGCTGCGTGGTCCTGGTCGACGAAAAGTCCACCGCCAACCTGCGCTGGGCCGCGGTGGACTCGCGCCCCGGCAGCGCGCTGACCACCAACGGCGTGACCCGTGGCCGCTGGGTGACCGTGGTGGCCACCGTGGACGGCACCGAGGGCACCGCCGCCGGCGTGGTCTCCCGGGAGGCGGTCACCGGAGACGAGCTGGCGGAGCTGGTCCGCGCCGCCGAGGACGCAGCGCGGGCGGCCGGCCCGGCCGAGGACGCCCAGCCGCTGCTGCCCGCGGCTCCGGTCTCCGCCGACTTCACCGCGCCGCCCGCCGAGACCTCGATCGACGTCTTCGCCGCCCTCGCCCCCGAGCTCGGCGCGGCCTTCGCCCGGGCCAGGTCCGCCGGCCAGGCGCTCTACGGCTTCGCCCACCACGAGCTGACCAGCACCTACCTGGGCAGCTCCACCGGCCTGCGGCTGCGCCACGACCAGCCCACCGGCACCGTGGAGCTGAACGCCAAGGCGCACGGCTCCTCCGCCTGGGCCGGGGCCGCCACCCGCGACTTCACCGACGTGGACGTGGCCGCCCTGCAGGCCTCGCTCACCGAGCGCCTGGAGTGGGGCAAGCGCCGGATCGAGCTGCCGGCCGGCCGCTACGAGACCCTGCTGCCGCCCTCCGCGCTGGCCGACCTGATGATCTCGCTGTGCTGGGCGATGGATGCCCGCGAGGCCGCCGAGGGCCGCACCGTCTTCAGCCGCCCCGGCGGCGGCACCCGGCTGGGCGAGCGGCTCACCGACCTGCCGCTGACGCTGCGCTCCGACCCGGCCGAACCCGGCCTGCAGAGCGCGCCGTTCGTCCTCGCGCACGCCTCGCACGACGACCGCTCGGTCTTCGACAACGGCCTGCCGGTGGGCGCCACCGAGTGGATCTCCAAGGGCGAGGTGGCCGGCCTGCAGACCACCCGGCACACCGCCGCCGTCACCGGCCTGCCGCTGCGCCCGGCGGCCGACAACCTGATCCTCGAACTGGCCGACCAGCGCGCCGCCCCGACCATGGCCGAGCTGGTCGCGAGCACCGAGCGCGGGCTGCTGCTCACCTGCCTCTGGTACATCCGCGAGGTGGACCCGGCCACCCTGCTGCTCACCGGCCTGACCCGGGACGGCGTCTACCTGGTCGAGGACGGCCGGGTGGTCGGCGAGGTCAACAACTTCCGCTTCAACGAGTCCCCGGTCGACCTGCTCGGCCGGATCACCGAGGCCGGCCGCACCGAGCACTGCCTGCCCCGCGAGTGGAGCGACTGGTTCAGCCGCGCCGCGATGCCCCCGGTGCGGGTCAAGGACTTCAACATGAGCTCGGTCAGCCAGGCCTCCTAGGCAAGGAACCCTTCTTGGACGACAAGCACACGGTCAAGGCCTCCAAGCGGCTCTCCCGGATACTCCGGCACGACCCGGGATCCGTCGGCCTGACCCTGGACGAGGGCGGCTGGGTGGCGATCGACGCGCTGCTCGCCGCCCTCGCCCGGCACGGCAACCGGCTCGGCCGCGCCGACCTGGACCACATCGTGGCCACCAGCGACAAGCAGCGCTTCGGCTTCTCCGAGGACGGGCGGCGGATCCGCGCCAACCAGGGCCACTCGGTGGCCGTCGACCTCGGCCTGGCCGCGGCCGAGCCGCCCGCGGTGCTCTACCACGGCACCGCCGGCCGCTCGCTGCCGGCCATCTTCGCCGAGGGCCTGCGCCCGATGAGCCGTCAGGACGTCCACCTCTCGGCCGACGTGGCGACCGCGCTCAAGGTCGGTGCCCGGCACGGGAGCCCGGTGGTGCTGCGGGTCGACGCCGCCGCGCTGGCCGCCGCCGGGCACCGGTTCCGGCGCAGCGACAACGGCGTCTGGCTCACCGACCACGTCCCGCCCACCCACCTCACCGTTCACACCCCGACCGGCGCGCCGTAACGGCCGGCTCCCCCGCTCTCCTTCCCGGGCGCGGCCCGGCGTACCGTGGACCAAACCGGGCGGAATCGGTGTCGCGCGGGTGGGAGCGGCGGGAGCTGAGGCGGCGATGCAGGTGGGCAGGAGCACGGACGACAAGCAGGTCTTCCGGATCACCGGGGCCCGGACCAGCCTCACCGAGGACGTCCGCGGGCGCCAGCGCCGCTATGTGATCTCGATGCTGGTCCGCACCCTCTGCGTGCTGCTGGCGGTGGCCCTGTGGAACGTCGAACGCTACGTGGCGATCGGCGCACTGGTCGGCGGGGTGCTGCTGCCGTACTTCGCGGTGATCATCGCCAACGCCGGGCGCGAGCGCGCCCCGGGTCTGCCGAGCACCTTCGACGTGCCGGCCGCCACCCCCCTGATGCTCGGCCCGGGCGGCACCGGCCCGCTCGGCACCGGCCCGCTGGGCGCCGAGACCGCCACCGGCCCCGCGGACGGCGAGCCGGACACAAGCACCGCATGCTGACTCTCCGTACACAGGCACGTCGACGGCACAGCTGAGGTTTCATATCAGCTGTGCCCGGATTGCCCAATTTTGCTGCCCTATGGGGCCGCTGAACCTCAGGAGAAGCTCAAATAAGTCATGCGGGCTCTAGCCAAACCCCCTCCTTTCCGTGACATACTGCGTACGCGCTCCGCATCCCCCGTCGGGGCGATGGACCGACGCCGGGCGGCTCCCCCCGTGGCTGCCCGGCGTCGCCATGTCCACGCGACGCCATGTCCACTTCAAGAGCATGGTGCAATCCTGCTCAGCCCCGCCGGGTGAGAAACTTCGATCATGAGCATCGACTTCTTCGGCAACGCGGCCGGCGGCCCCTCCGGTCCCCCCGTCTGCTCGGCCAAGGGCTGCCAGGCGGACGCCGTCTGGGTGCTGGTGTGGAACAACCCCAAGCTGCACACCCCCGAGCGCCGCAAGACCTGGCTCGCCTGCGCCGAGCACCGCGAGCACCTGTCCCAGTTCCTGGGCGTGCGCGGCTTCCTGCGCGAGGTGGTGGCCCTGGCCGACTGGGCGGCGCAGTCGGACACTCCCCAGGAGCGCTGACCGCCGGTCAGCCGCCGATCGCCGACATCGGCCGGTCCGGCTGGTGGAACTGCGGGTCGTCTATCCCCGCGCCCGCCTTCTTGCCCCACATCGCCGCCCGCCACAGGTCGCCCAGCTCGGCGTCCGAGGCGCCCGCCCGCAGCGCGGTGCGCAGGTCGGTCTCGCCGGTGGCGAAGAGGCAGTTGCGCACCTGGCCGTCGGCGGTCAGCCGGGTCCGGTCGCAGGCCCGGCAGAACGGGCGGGTGACCGAGGCGATCACCCCGACCGTCCCGGGCCCGCCGTCGACCACCCAGCGCTCGGCCGGCGCGGCCCCGCGCACCGTGCTGGGCTCGGGGGTGAGGGTGAAGCGGGCGGCGAGCAGGTCGAGGATCTCCTCGGCGGTGACCATCCGGGAGCGGTCCCAGCCGTGCTGCGCGTCCAGCGGCATCTGCTCGATGAACCGCAGCTGGTAGCCGCGCTCCAGGCACCAGGCGAGCAGCTCGGGCGCCTCGTGGTCGTTGACCCCGCGCATCAGCACCGCGTTGAGCTTGACCGGCGTCAGCCCCGCGGCCTCGGCCGCGGCCAGGCCGTCGAGCACGTCCTGGTGGCGACGGCGGCGGGTCAGGGTGTGGAAGGTCTGCGGATCCAGCGTGTCCAGCGAGACGTTGACCCGGTCCAGACCCGCCTCCCGCAGCGCCCGCGCGGTGCGCGCCAGGCCGATGCCGTTGCTGGTGAGCGAGAGCTCGGGACGCGGCGCCAGCTGTGCGCAGGCCGCGACGATGCCGACCAGCCCGGGCCGCAGCAGCGGCTCACCCCCGGTGAACCGCACCTCGCGCACCCCGAGCGCGGTCACCGCGAGCGAGACCAGGCGGACGATCTCCTCGTCGGTCAGCAGCTCCGGCTTGCCGAGCCACTGCAGGCCCTCCTCGGGCATGCAGTACGTGCACCGCAGGTTGCACCGGTCGGTGAGCGAGACCCGCAGGTCGACGGCCTGCCGTCCATGGCTGTCCAGCAGCACGGTGCCCACCAGTCCCTTCTCGTCCGGCGCTCCCCAGCGCCGAACCGGCGCCCGGCCCGCCGACGGCGGACCGGGCGCAAGCATAGACCGGCGGGATCTCGGGCTCAGTGCGCGCCGATCCCGGTGAGGGAACGAACCTCCAGTTCAGCGTACTTCGCCGGATCGGCCGGGCGGCGGGAGAACAGGGTGCCGAGCCAGCCGGCCAGGAAGCCGACCGGGATCGAGACCAGCCCGGGGTTCTCCAACGGGAACCAGTGGAAGTCCGCGTGCGGGAAGAGCGCGGCCGGGCTGCCCGAGACCACCGGCGAGAAGACCACCAGCAGCACCGAGCTGACCAGCCCCGCATAGATCGAGCAGACCGCGCCGCTGGTGGTGAAGCGCCGCCAGAACAGCGAGTAGAGCAGCGTCGGCAGGTTGGCCGAGGCCGCCACCGCGAAGGCCAGCGCGACCAGGGCGGCAGTGTTCAGCTTGTCCGCGTAGATGCTCAGCGCGATCGCCACCGCCCCGATCACCACCGCCGCCAGCTTGGCCGAGCGGACCTCCTCGCCCTCGCTGACCCGGCCCCGGCGCAGCACTCCGGCATAGAGGTCATGGGCGAAGGAGGCGGAGGAGGCCAGGGTGAGCCCGGCGACCACGGCGAGGATGGTGGCGAAGGCCACCGCCGAGATCACCGCGAGCAGCAGCGCGCCGCCGGTGGAGCCCGCGCCGCCGCCCAGTTGCTGGGCCAGCAGCGGGGCCGCGGTGTTGCCCGCCGCGTTGGAGGCCTTGATCGCCTTCGGCCCGACCAGGGCCGCCGCGCCGAAGCCGAGCACCAGCGTCATCAGGTAGAAGACGCCGATGATCCCGATCGCCCAGAGCACCGAGGTCCGGGCCGTGCGCGCGGTGGGCACGGTGTAGAAGCGGACCAGCACGTGCGGCAGTCCGGCGGTGCCGAGCACCAGGGCCAGGGCCAGGCTGACGAAGTCCAGCCGACTGGTGCCGCTCACCCCGTACTTGAGCCCGGGGGACAGGAACGCCGAGCCCTTGCCGCTGGCGTGCGCGGCGGCGCCCAGCAGGGTGGAGGGGTTGAAGTCGTACCTGGCCAGCACCAGGACCGTCATCAGGGCGGCGCCCAGGATCAGCAGCACCGCCTTGACGATCTGCACCCAGGTGGTGCCCTTCATCCCGCCGACGGTGACGTACAGCACCATCAGCGCGCCGACCGCCACCACCGTCCAGCGCTGGGCGGCCTCGCCGTGGACGCCGAGCAGCAGGGCGACCAGCGAGCCGGCCCCGACCATCTGGGCCAGCAGGTAGAAGACCGAGACCACGATGGTGGAGATGCCCGCCGCGGTGCGCACCGGGCGCTGGCGCATCCGGAAGGCCAGCACGTCCGCCATCGTGTAGCGGCCGGAGTTGCGCAGCGGTTCGGCGATCAGCAGCAGCGCGACCAGCCAGGCCACCAGGAAGCCGATCGAGTAGAGGAAGCCGTCGTAGCCGGCCAGCGCGATGGCGCCGGCGATGCCGAGGAACGAGGCGGCGGACATGTAGTCGCCGGAGATCGCGAGCCCGTTCTGCAGGCCGCTGAAGCCGCGCCCGCCGGCGTAGAAGTCGGTCGCGGTCCTGGTCTGCCGCCCGGCCCGGAGCGTGATGGCCAGGGTGGCCAGCACGAACAGGGCGAACAGCGAGATGGTCAGGGCTCGGTGGTCGGCGGGGCCGGCCAGCGCGAGGCTGCTCGGGTGGGTCATTCGACTGCCTCCCGGGAGGGGGCGGGCATGGCGGAACTATGGCGTTCTCGCAGCTCCGCGGCGCGCGGGTCGAGCCGACGGGCGGCGAAGCCGGCGTACCGGGCGGCGATCGCGAAGGTGCTCGCGAACTGCAGCAGCCCGAGCAGCAGGGCCGTGTTGACGTGCCCGAACAGGGTGGTGGCCATGAAGTCGTGCGCGTAGCAGGACAGCAGCACGTACAGCAGGTACCAGAACAGGAAGGCCACGGTCACCGGGAAGGCGAAGCCGTGGAAGGCGCTGCGCAGGGCGCGGAACTCGGGACTCCGCTCGATCTGCGCCACCGCACCGGTGGTGGGAGCGGGACCGGCGGCGGGGCCGTCGGGTCGGATTCCGGGCTGCGGGGGATGGTCCACTCCGTCTCTCCTGACGTCTTGGGGGGACAGGCCGCGCGGCCAAGGGGGGACGGGGAACGACCGCGCGGAGCTGCGCCGGTGGGGCACCTGGGACGTGATGGGCATCACGCGTCCTGTGCGTGCCGATGCATGCTAAGAGCGAGTGGTTCCCTGCGAAACGCGAATTGGACACGTTCGGCGCACTCTTCACACCGGCGCCGTAGGAAACTGGCCGAAAGGCGCCGTCCAGCGCCGATCTTCGGACACGACTTGAGGGGCTTCACCAATAACTGGTAAAGCCCCTCAAGGAGTTGACGTCTTATCAGATTATCCGGATGACCTCAGCCGGTCCCGCACCGCACGGGCCGCCGCACGGGCCCTAGAACGCGATCCGCACCTTGAGCGCCGAGCGGTCGTCCATCGCCTGGTACCCCTGCGGCACCTCGGCCAGCCCGACCGTGCGGTCGAAGACCAGGCCCGGCTCGATGTCCCCGGCCAGCACATCGGCGAGCAGCTCGGGGATGTACGCGCGGGCCGGTGCCACGCCGCCGCCCAGCGTCACGTTGCGGCCGAACATCTGGCCGATGTCCACGCCCGCGCTGCCGCCGTGCGGCACCCCGACGTAGCCGACGGCACCGCCGTCCCGGGCGATCGAGATCGCGGTGCGCATCGACTCCTCGGTGCCCACCGCCTCCAGCACCGCGTGCGCGCCCTGACCGCCGGTCAGCTCGCGCACCTTCTCGACCGCCGCCTCACCGCGGTCCGGCACCACGTCGGTGGCGCCGAACCTGCGCGCGATCCCGGTGCGCATCTCGTGGCGGCCCAGCGCGATGATCCGGCCGGCGCCGAGCCGGTGCGCGGCCAGCACCCCGCACAGGCCCACCGCGCCGTCGCCCACCACCGCCACCGTCGACCCCGGGCGGACCCTGGCGCAGACCGCCGCGTGGTGCCCGGTGGCCATCACGTCGGAGAGCGCGAGCAGGCTGGGCAGCAGCGCCTGGTCGGTGGCCGCGTCCCTGGGCAGCTTGACCAGGGTGCCGTCGGCGAACGGAACCCGCACCGCCTCGCCCTGCCCGCCGTCCGAGCCGACACTGCCCCAGAAGCCGCCGTGCGGACAGGACGTCTGCAGCCCGTCGCGACAGAAGTCACAGGTGCCGTCCGACCAGACGAACGGTGCGACCACGAAGTCCCCGGCCTCGAACCGGCCGACCTCGGAGCCCACCTCCTCGACGATGCCGAGGAACTCGTGCCCGATCCGCTGCCCCGGCTCACGGGCGGCCACCCCGCGGTAGGCCCACAGATCACTGCCGCAGATGCAGGCGTTGACCACCCGCACCACGGCATCGGTCGGCCGCTGGACCACCGGGTCGGGGACCTCCTCGATCCGGATGTCACGGGGGCCGTGGATCACGGTGGCACGCATGTCGATGTCCTTCGAACAGAGAAACGGAATACCTTGCTCCGCAAGTACGACCGCCCCCTCGGCCACTCTATTCCCGCCCCGCCCGACCAGCGTGCCGGACGATCACGTCGTGCGCCGACGGTGACGCCCCTTAAAGTGGTGCACCATGCATCCGCTCCAGCCCACGGCTCGCCCGTTCCCGACCCAGCGCACCGGCGCGCCCGCGGCCCTGCCGCAGGAGAGCCCCGCGGGCTACGCGGTGGTCGACGTCGAGACCACGGGCCTGGGCCGGACCGACCGGGTGATCTCCGCGGGCGTCTACCGGCTGGACGCCGAGGGCGAGGTGGTCGACCACTGGTACACCCTGGTCAACCCCGAGCGCGACCCGGGCCCGGTCTGGATCCACGGCCTGACCACCGCGATGCTGGCCGACGCGCCGACCTTCCCGCAGATCGCCGAGGAGCTGGCCGAGCGGCTGCGCGACCGGGTCATGGTCGCCCACAACGCGCTCTTCGACTGGAACATGATCTCCCGTGAGTACTCCCGCGCCGGGCTGCGCGCCCCGGTGGAGCAGCGGCTGTGCACCATGGTCCTCTCCCGCGACCTCGGCCTGCCGCTGGCCAACGGCAAGCTCGCCACCCTCGCGGAGTACTTCGGCGTCCAGCAGCGCAACGCGCACAACGCGCTCGACGACGCCCGGGTGCTCGCCGAGGCCTTCCGGCCCAGCCTGCAGCTGGCCCTCAGCGGCGGGGTGCCGCTGCCGCTGACCACCTGCGTGGCCGTGACCGACCTGGGCGAGGACGCCACCGCACCCGCCCCCTCCGCCGCCCGCGGCTCGTGGTCCTCCTCCTACCGCCCCAGCCGCAAGCGCCCGCCGTGCCCGTACCCGAACCCGGGGCGCTGGCAGCAGGACGGCCCGCTGGTCCAGGGCATGCGGGTGGCGATCACCGGCGACACCGCCACCGACCGCGAGCTGCTGGAGGACCGCGCGATCGCGGCCGGCCTGCACATCGCGAGCTCGGTCAGCCGGCTCACCAGCGTGCTGGTCACCAACGAGCCGGGCAGCTGGAGCGGCAAGGCCCGCAAGGCCCGCGAGCTGGGCACCCCGGTGATCGGCGAGGACGCCTTCCTCCAGCTGCTGGCCGACGTCTCACCGCACCCGGACGCCTGACCTGCGGCTCCGCACGCCGATCCGACGGGATCGAGCGGGCACTCCCCAGCGCCCCGCGAACCGACGTCCGGTGCCCGCCCCAGCACCCCCGGACCGCCCTGCGGCAGGATGAGGCCATGGATCTCGGACTGCAGGACAAGGTGTACGTGGTCACCGGCGCCAGCCGCGGACTCGGCTTCGCCGCCGCCCGCGCGCTGACCGCCGACGGCGCCAAGGTGCTTCTGACGGGCCGTCGGCAGGAGTCCCTGGACGCCGCCGTGACCGCCCTGGGCGGCGGCGCGCCCGACGGTCCGGCCGCCGCGCTGGTCGCCGACAACAACGACCCGGCCGCCGCCGAGCAGGTGGTGGCCGCCGCGGTGCGCCGCTTCGGCCGGCTGGACGGCATCCTGATCAGCGTCGGCGGCCCGCCCGCCGGCCCGGTGCTCAGCGCCACCGACGAGACCTGGCGCGACTCCTTCGAGACGGTCTTCCTCGGCGCCCTGCGGCTGGCCCGTGCGGCCGCCGCCGTGCTGACCGAGGGTGGCGTGATCGCCTTCGTGCTCTCCAGCTCGGTGCGCGAGCCGATCCCCGGTCTCGGGATCTCCAACGGCCTGCGCCCGGGTCTGGCGATGGCCGCCAAGGCGCTGGCCGGCGAGCTGGGCCCGCGTGGCATCCGGGTGCTGGGCCTGCTGCCGGCCCGGATCGACACCGACCGGGTCCGCGAGCTGGACTCCCTCGCCCCGGACCCCGCCGCCGCCCGCACCGCCGCCAGTGCCCGGATCCCGCTGGGCCGCTACGGCACCCCCGAGGAGTTCGGCAACGTCGCCGCCTTCGCGCTCTCCCCCGCCGCCTCCTACCTCACCGGCCTGATGATCCCGGTCGACGGCGGTGCCCTGCACGCTCTCTGACCGCCCGCCCGGTGAGCGACCCGGTGAGCGATCCGGTGACCAACCCGGTCACCGAGCCCGCGCGGCTCACCGCACCCGGGCGGCCCGCCCGGCCCGGCCGCGCGGCTGCCGCGGGGGCCGCGGGGGGCGGGGCGGCTCGGTCGGGGCCACCTGGATCCGCAGGTCCTGCGGCAGCTCGCCCTGGTGGGCGAGCGCCGCCGCCGCGTGGTCGAGCGGTCCGGACCGGAACTCCCGCACCGCCCGCGTCACCCGGGCCCCGGGTTCCAGCAGCAGCAGCGCGCGCAGCCGCAGCCCCTTGCCGCCTCCCACCAGGCTCACCCGCGCCGCCGTCACCTGCGGCACGTCCAGCGCCGCGTACTGGACCGCCGCCGCCAAGGCCGCACCGCGCAGCCGCAGCCGCAGGCCCGGCACCCCGGGGGTGGGCAGCTCCAGCTCGGCCGGCGCGGGGCGGCGCAGCTGCGCCACCAGCCAGGCCAGCGAGAGCAGCGCCACCGCGGCGAGGCCCGCCACCACCGCGGGCCACCACCAGCCCCGGTCCCGCCAGCGGGTGCGCGAGGCGGTGCTCAGCACCGGTCGGCCCGGCGAGGTCAGCGGCCACCATCGCGGCGGCGTCACCCCCAGGTGCCGGTACACGTGCAGGCCGCCGGCCAGCACCAGCAGCGTGCCCAGCACCAGCACCAGTCCGACCAGCCCGAGCAGCAACCGGTTGACGGTGGCTCGGCTCATCACCACACCTCCTCGATGAAACGCGCCCCGGACAAGCCCTAGTGCATCGGCGGCCGGTGCTTGGCCGGTCGGCCCCGCACCTGCAGACCCGGCTCCCGGAGCAGCCCGACCGCCGCCAGCTCGGCCGCGAGCGCCGACCGGGCGGCGGCCAGGTCGGCGCTGCCGTGCACCGTCACCCGCACCCGCCGCCGTCCCACCCGCACCCGGGCCGCCGCCACCATGGGCAGGTCCAGCGCCCGGGTCTCCAGCAGCGCCGCCACCCCCATCCGGTCGATCACCACCCAGGGGGCCTGGCGCAGCACCAGCCAGCGCCGCGAGCCGGAGGCCACGGCCAGCCACAGCAGCCAGCCGCCGAGCAGCAGCACCACGACCGCACCGCCGCGCACCCATCCGGAGTCCACCGGCCGGGTGGCGAGCTGCCCGGCCAGCCAGCTGCGCCAGCTGCCGGGCCGGTGCCCGGCCCAGGAGGAGGCCGCGTCGTAGAGCAGCACCCCGCTGCCGGCCAGCAGCAGCACCGCCACCAGGGCGGCCGCCCTGGTGCGGGGCGAGCGCGGCGCCCGGTAGCCGGGCCCGCTCGGGCGCTCCCCGGGAGCCGGCGGCGGCTCCTGCGGGCCCGCGGGCTGCGGCGCGAGGTCAGTCACCGGATCCGCCCACCGGATGCAGGCGCTCCACCACCACGACCACCTCGCGCACCGGGATCCCGGTCAGCGCGCCGACCCGGTCGGCGACCGCCGCCTGCACGGCCGCGGCCTGCGCGGTCAGGTCGCTGGGGAACGGCAGGTCCACCCCCACCCGCACCCGTGCCACGCCGTCCGCCACGGCCGCCGCCACCCGGGGCTCCTCCCCGGCACCGCCGTGCCCGAGCGCACCGCGCGCCGCGACCAGGGCGATCCGGGTCAGCACCCGGTCGGCGATCCGCAGGCGTCCGCGCCGGGCCGCCGGTGTGGCCCGGCCGGTGTCCCGCCCCCAGCCCCGCTCGATCGCGGAGCCGGCCGAGCCGCCCGCCCCGGCCGTCATCAGTGGCGCCGGTCGCGGCTGCGCAGCAGGTCGCCGAGGTCGCCGAGGTCGAGGTCGCCCTCCAGCACCCGCCCGACCACGAATCCCACCGCGCCGAGCACGGCGACCAGCAGGAAGGCCGCGAAGCCGCCGAAGTAGCCGGCGAAGCCCAGGGCCATGCCGGCGACCAGGCCGATGAAGGCGAGATTCAAGATGAGCTCCCGAGCGGTGCGCTCCGAGGAGGGCGGCTCGCCCTCCTCCTCGTCCGGCTCGTCGGGCAGGTGGACGTCGTTGACGGCGATGTTCACCTCGACCACCTCCAGGCCGGTCATCCGCTCCACCGCCTGGATGATGTTGCGCCGCACGGTCGCCGCCAGTTCCGGGATCACCACCCCGTACTCCACGACCAGCGCGATGTCGATCGCCGTCTGCCGCTCGCCCACCTCGGCCTTGATGCCGCGCGAGATGCTGGAGCGCCCGCCGGGCACCCGGTCGCGCACCGCCCCGAAGGTCCTGGCCAGTCCCGAGCCGAGCGCGTGGATCCCCGGGACCTCCCGGGCCGCCATGCCGGCGATCTTCTCCACCACTCCGTCGGCCAGCGCGGTGCGCCCGCGCTCCTCGGCAGGGGTGCCGTGCTGCGCGGTCCCGGGCTTGGTCAGATCGGACGGTTTGGGGGTCTCGGGCATGGGGGTGCCTCCTGAAGGATGTCCCTAGCTATACCGCAATCTGTCCCAACTCTGACATTCCGCCACGAAACCCGCGCCCGGAGCCTGCCCTCCGGAGCATGACAGTGGGGCCCGGCTCTCCCCCTCCAAGAGCCGGGCCCCACAGCATCGCGGCCGCCCCGAGGGGCGGCCGACGGTCCAGGTCGGCGTCAGTCGCCGATCCCCGCCAGGTCGCGCAGCCGACGGGCCTGCGCCGCGCGCTCGGCGGCCCGCTGCTCCTCGTAGCAGCGGTCGCCCGCGCCGAGCAGCAGGGCCTTGGTCTCGATCACGGCGTTGCGCGGCGCCGCGAGCAGCGCGGCGGCGAGCGTGCGCGCCGCGCCGGAAAGCTCGGTGCCCGGCACCACCTGGTTGGCCAGTCCGATCGCGACCGCCTCGGCGGCGGGCACCCAGCGGCCGGTGGCACAGATCTCCAGCGCCCTGGCGTAGCCGACCAGGTCGGTGAGCGGCTTGGTGCCGGTCAGGTCGGGGACCAGGCCGAGCGAGGTCTCACGCATCGCGAACTGCGCGTCCTCGGCGCAGATCCGCAGGTCACAGGCGAGTGCGAGCTGGAACCCGGCGCCCACCGCATGCCCCTGCACGGCGGCGATCGTGATCACGTCGGGACGGCGCCACCAGCTGAACGCCTCCTGGAACCCGGCGATCGCGGCGTCCAGCTCCTGGTCCGGGCTCGCGGCCAGGGCCAGGAAGTTCGGCTCGCCGGGCAGGCCCTCGGGGGTGAACATGGCCCGGTCCAGGCCGGCCGAGAAGGACAGGCCCTCGGCCTGGAGCAGCACCACCCGCACGGTCGCGGGCAGCTCGCGGCCGATCGCGGCCAGCGCGCGCCACATCGCGGGAGTCTGGGCGTTGCGCCGCTGGGGGTGGCAGAGCGTCACCGTCGCGAGTTCGCCCTCGACCTCCAGGCCGACACCGGCCTGCCGCCACGCGTCCGGCGTGGCAGGGGTGGAGACGGGCGCGGTCATGGGCACCTCCGGCACGGGTCGGGACAGGCTCCAGCGCGCTGCCCACTCATCTACCGGAGAGTAACTTAATTGCCCGCGCCTTGGATACCGCCATCCGCGGCAGCTCGCGGGCATGACGATCGGCGGCCATGGGGGTCCCCCCGGCCAGAGGCTGGGGGAGGGCACCTGTCACGGTCGCCGATGCGTCGGGGTGTGCTGACGAACTGTCGGAACCTGCTGCCTGTGTCGACCGGCCGACCGGGAGGAAGGGCCACCGTCCCGGTCTGACGATACGTCAGGAACCGGCTGCCGCAGCAGCCTTGGCCTTTCCACGCGTGGCGCCACCACGACCCCGGAGATTGACTCCGGACTCGCTCAGCATCCGGTGCACGAAGCCGTACGAGCGGCCGGTCTCCTCCGCGAGTGCGCGAATGCTCGCGCCGGAGTCGTACTTTTTCTTCAGCTCGGCCGCGAGCTTCTCACGCGCGGCACCTGTCACCCGGCTGCCCTTTTTCAGAGTCTCGGCCACCCGTGCCTCCTCGTAGCTGTGCTCGGTCAGATTCCCATGATCACCCATCCCCAGCGTCCTGGCCACCCATTCGACAAGGTCTGTCCTGCGAAAAGGGCTCCGCCCGGGGGCGCCTTGCGCGCGTCGTGGCGCTCACCCTGGGTGTACACGACCCCGGCCGAATCCGCGTCGGCGGACGAAAGAGCTGATCAGCAGGGTCGGACCGGCGGTGAAAGCAGCGGGTCCGAATAAAACGGAATCCGAGGCCCCGGGATTCCCGATTGGGGATCTCTGATGAGAAAGGCTCGGCCGGATGCAGGAGCGTGTGTCTACGAAAGCCGAGCGCCCGCGACCGGCGGACCGGTCACGGGCGAGGTCAGAGCGGTGATCCGCGACAGCGCGGATCCGACGCGGAAATCAGCGCCGGCGGTCACCGGTCGGGGCCGGTGATCCGCCGGTCAGGCCAGCGAGACGAGATCGTGGTACGCCGGGGTCCACAGGTCCTCGACGCCGTCCGGCAGCAGGATGATCCGCTCCGGCTCCAGCGCGTCCACGGCGCCCTCGTCGTGGGTGACCAGCACCACCGCACCGGTGAAGGTGCGCAGCGCGCCGAGGATCTCCTCACGGCTGGCCGGGTCCAGGTTGTTGGTCGGCTCGTCGAGCAGCAGCACGTTGGCCGAGGAGACCACCAGCGCGGCCAGCGCCAGGCGGGTCTTCTCGCCGCCCGAGAGCACGCCGGCCGGCTTGTCGACGTCGTCGCCGGAGAACAGGAAGGAGCCGAGGATCTTGCGGATCTGCACCAGGTCGGTGTCCGGCGCGGACGAACGCATGTTCTCCAGCACGGTGCGCTCGGGGTCGAGCGTCTCGTGCTCCTGGGCGTAGTAGCCGATCTTCAGGCCGTGGCCGGGGATCACCTCGCCGGTGTCCGGCGCCTCCACCCCGGCCAGCATCCGCAGCAGGGTGGTCTTGCCCGCGCCGTTGAGGCCCAGCACCACGACCCGCGAGCCGCGGTCGATGGCCAGGTCGACGCCGGTGAAGATCTCCAGCGAGCCGTAGGACTTGGACAGGTCCCTGGCCGTCAGCGGGGTCTTGCCGCACGGGGCCGGGTCGGGGAAGCGCAGCTTGGCCACCTTGTCGGAGGCCCGCACCTCCTCCAGGCCGGAGAGCAGCTTCTCGGCACGGCGGGCCATGTTCTGCGCGGCGACCGTCTTGGTGGCCTTGGCGCGCATCTTGTCGGCCTGCGCGTTGAGGGTGGCCGCCTTCTTCTCGGCGTTGGCCCGCTCGCGCTTGCGGCGCTTCTCGTCGTCCTCGCGCTGCTGCTGGTACTGCTTCCAGCCCATGTTGTAGACGTCGATGCAGGAGCGGTTCGCGTCCAGGTAGAAGACCTTGTTGACGACCGTCTCGACCAGCTCGACATCGTGCGAGATCACGATGAAGCCGCCCTTGTAGGTCTTCAGGAAGTCGCGCAGCCAGGCGATCGAGTCGGCGTCGAGGTGGTTGGTCGGCTCGTCCAGCAGCAGCACGTCGGAGTCCGAGAAGAGGATCCGGGCCAGCTCGACCCGGCGGCGCTGGCCACCGGAGAGCGTGTGCAGCTCCTGGCCGAGGATCCGGTCGGGCAGCCCGAGCGCGGCGGCGATGGTGGCGGCCTCGGCCTCGGCGGCGTACCCGCCCTTGGTGAGGAACTCGGTCTCCAGGCGCGAGTACTTCTTCATCGCGTTGTCGCGGGTGGCGCCCTTGCCGGTGGCCATCCGCTCCTCGTTCTCGCGCATCTTCTTGAGCACGGTGTCGAGGCCGCGGGCCGACAGGATCCGGTCGCGGGCCAGCACGTCGAGGTCGCCGGTGCGCGGGTCCTGCGGCAGGTAGCCCACCTCGCCGGAGCGGGTGACGGTGCCGGAGGCCGGCAGGCCCTCGCCGGCCAGCACCTTGGTCAGCGTGGTCTTGCCGGCGCCGTTGCGCCCGACCAGACCGATCCGGTCACCGGGGGTGACCCGGAAGCTGGCGGACTCGATCAGGATGCGGGCACCGGCGCGCAGTTCGAGGGCGTTGGCGGCAATCATGGCTGGGAAGACTCCTGAAACTGGGCGGACCGGCGCACGCGGGCGGCAGCGCGGTCGGACACGGGGACGCGGCGGGGGTATGGGCGGTGCTGGGCGGTCCGGCACGGCAGCGGCCCGCGACTACCGACGCGGACCGATTTGCCTACCGACTGCCGCCGCTAATGCCCGAGGAGAACAGCCATGCCGGCCAGTCTACCGGGCGCGCCGGACGTCCCTCGATGAATTTCCGGTCAGTGGGCGCCGCTGTCGCCGCCCGCCACCGGGCAGCCGGCCGGCGGCTTGACCGCGGCGAACGGCTCCTCGGGGCTGCCGCACGGGATCGCGGAGGCGCCCTGATCGGTGTCGAAGACCCGGCTGCCGAGCACCGGGCCGTCGTCGATCAGCACCCGGGTGCCGTCCAGCTTGGTGAGCTTGACGGTGGGGCCCGCGTTGAGCACGTAGCCGGGCTGGTCCATCCGGAACCCGGTGATCGAGCCGGGCAGCGGGTGACCGGAGCCGGTGGTGCCGGTGCAGGTGCGCGGCACCAGCACGGCGCCGTCGGTGCTGACCGCGCCCAGCACGTCGAAGACGCAGCCGGCCTGCGGGCGGGCGTTGAACCGCAGGTCCCCGTCGCTGTCGCGGAAGCCCATGGTCAGACCGGGGCTGAGCACCTGCACCCAGGGCTGGGTCTGCGAGGCGACCTGCACCGCGGCGGCGGCCCGGGTCAGCTCCAGCTGCTTGCGCTGGGCCGCGGTGCGCTGGTCGGCGCCCGGCTCCCCGTCCCCGTGCAGCCACTCGGCCAGGCCCGGCATCGCGCGGTGCCAGCGGACCTCGTGGTCGCTGATCTCCACCGAGGTGACCATGCCGTCGTCCCAGACCACTATGGCGCTCTGGCCGACCAGGGTCACGTGCAGCGCGGTGGCGCCGTCGCGCCGGTAGGACCAGAGCAGCGTGCCGCTCGAAGGGTCGTACGCCTCCAGGCCGGGGCCCACCCGGAAGTCCGGGACGACCGGATCCGCCGACTGGGCGCCCACCGGGCTGGCCTGCGCGTTACCGGGTTCCGAGACCTGGTCGCCGAACGGGACCGGGCGGTTGGCGTGCGCCGCGGCGCCCACGCCGAGCACCAGCAGCACCGCCACGGCAGGCAGGGCGGAGCGGGGGGTCAGGGTACGAAGCGGCTTCCAGGACACCTCGGGAGGGTACCTGGTGGGCGCTCGACCGTCAGCATGGCGGGGCCACCCCGCGGGCCTACCGACGGATAACCGGACATTCGGCGGGGGTCGGTGGACGGGGATCGAGCGCCTCGCGCACGGCCGTCGGGCCGTCCGTGGCGACCGGAAAGTGCTGACGATCGATCAAGGCGCTCCGGATCACCAGTCGAGGTCGACCAGGCTCGCGACAATTGTCCACTTTAGGGTGACATTCGGCTTTTCTGAATGCGCCTCAGCTTACTGTCGGTAGGCGGATGCCTACGACTGGCGTCCGGATCGGCGTCCCTCCCGCGGCTGGGCTGCGACGCAGCGAAGGGTGGGGGTCGCCGAGGAACGAGGCGGCACCCGCCCGCAGCGAAGGAACAGTCCATGAAGCGGAACTCAATCCGTGGTGGAGGAGAGACCATGCGAATCGGCCGGCTGGCCTTGGCCGCCTCCGCCCTGCTCCTGCTCACCACGGCCGGGCTCGGCGCCGGCGGCGCTCCGCTCACCGCCGCCGACCGCTGGCCGGGCGGCGACCAGGCGGCGGGCCCCGGCGCCCGGCCGCGCTCGGCCGCACCCCGGCCGAGCACCCGGCGGGCCAGCCACGAGGTCGCGTTCGGCGCCTTCGTCGGTTCCTGGGACAACTACATCCCGCAGATCGCCCGGCTCTCCAGCTGGCTGGACGGCGCCAACCTCCAGGTCGGCCACACCTATCTGGCCGGAAACAGCTGGGCCGACGTCGAGGGCGACGCCAAGGTGCTGGCGCTCTGGTCGCAGTGGCGGATGAGCGACCAGGGCCGGACGCTGGTGCTCAACGTGCCGATGCTGGTGCCCAACGAGGGCGACCTGCCCGACGACCAGGTCGCCGAGCTGCTAAACCAGGGCGCGCACGGCGCCTTCGACCAGCACTTCCTGCGGCTGGCCCGCAGGCTGGTCGCGCTCGGCGGCAACGACACCGTGATCGTGCTCGGCTGGGAGATGAACGGCATCACCTACACCAGCCGCTGCGGGCCCGACCCGGCTGCCTGGAAGGCGTACTGGCGGCGGATCATCGGTGTGATGCGCTCGGTGCCCGGGCAGAAGTTCCGCTTCGACTTCACCCCCAACCGCGGCCTGGACGCGATCGCCTGGACCAAGTGCTACCCCGGCGACGACGTGGTGGACGTGATCGGCACCGACAGCTACGACCAGCCGGCCGGCGCGACCTTCGACGACTACGTGCACGAGCCCTACGGCCTGGAGGACCAGGTCGAGTTCGCGGCCCGGCGCGGCAAGCCGGTCTCCTACCCGGAGTGGGGGCTGTTCCGCAACGGCGACAACCCCGAGTTCGTGCGGCGGATGGTCGACTGGATGCGCACCCACGACACCCTCTACCAGACCGTCACCGACTACTGTCCGCACGGCTTCTGGCAGTGCCGCAGCAATCCGCGCTCGAGCGCCGTCTACCGGGAGCTGCTCAGCGGCTCCAAGGGCGCGCCGGTGCCGACCGAGCCGCCGTGCCGGCTGCCGGGCCTCGGGGCGCTGCCGAACCGGCCCGGACTGCGCCCGCCGCTCTTCTCCCGGGGCTGCTCCGGCCAGGGGCAGCCCGCAGGCGCGGGCAGCCCGGCCACCCCGGCCGCACCGTCGGCGAGCACCTCACCGACCGCACTGCCGACCGGGCTGCCGACCGGCCTGCCGACCGGGCCGAGCGGCTCGGCGACGCCGACCGACGCGGCGACCTCCGCCTCGCCCTCGCCCAGCCCGTCCGCCACGGCCGCCCCGGCGCCCTCCGCGGCACCCTCGCCGTCCGCCGGCACCGCGGCCACGCCGTCGGCCAAGCCCTCCACGACGCCGTCGCGACCGGCGGCCCCGTCCTCGACCCCGCCGGCGATCAGTGGCTGGCGGTCGTTGGACGGCTGAGCAGCCCGCGCAGCCGGCGGACCGGTCCGCGCAGCCTGGGCACGGCCGCCGCGCGGACCCGGGCCAGCGACAGCCGCAGGCTCAGCGCGCCGGCGAAGTGGCGCGGCCCGAGCAGCAGCCGGTGGTTGTGCTCGCGTTCGGGGCGCCAGCGCTCCTTGTACGGCTCCTCGCCGCGCATCAGGCTTATCTCCGGGATGCCCGCGCGCACCGTCTCCTCCAGCGAGGTGCCGAAGAGCAGGCCCGCGATGTCGATCCGCTCGCGCAGCTGCGGGTGCGCGCCGTAGAGGTAGAGGCCGGCGAAGGAGCGGCAGCAGAGCAGCAGGTCCACCGCCATCAGCTCCTCATCCAGGTAGTAGCGGTAGACCACCGCCTGGCCGGCCAGCGCCAGCGCGGCGGTGGACTCGCGCAGGTGGGTGGCGAACCGCTCACTGGTGTGCTCGGCGGTGACCGTCCGGCCCTGCCACTGCAGCGCGTGCAGCCGCAGCAGGTCGTCCATCGCCGGGCCGACCTCCTCGGCCGGCACCCGGCGGGCCACCACCCCGCTCTCCAGCAGCTTGCGCTGCTTGGCCCGGCTGCGCTGCGCGGTGCGCCCCGGCAGGCGGGACAGCAACTGCTCCATCGGGACGGCCGGCAGTTGCTGGCAGACCGAGTCGAGCAGCTGGTGGCGCCGCCCGTGCCAGTGCGCGTACACCTGGTGCGCCGCCGAGCCGGGCCGCACCTCGCGCAGGTCCAGGGCCTGCCAGGGCCGGCGCAGCGGCAGCGCGCGGGCCAGCGCGGCGGCGGCCTCGGCGGCGCAGGATTCGTCGAGCAGCACGTCGGTGAAGTCGATCAGCCCGCCGCCCAGGCCGGTCAGCGTGCCGGTCCTGGTCCGCATCAGGGCGGCGGCCCCGACCAGCACGCCGTCCCGGCGCACCAGCACCACCCGCAGCGCGCCGGGGCGGCCGTAGCCGCGCCACCAGGAGGCCTGCCAGGCGGCCGACTGGAACGGTGTGGCGGTGCGGCAGCGGGCGGCCAGCGCATCCCACTCGGGGGCGAGCCGGGTCAGCGCCTGGTCGTCCCGGTGCGTCTCGGTGGTCCACCCGGTGGGCGCGGCAGGTCCTCCGGGCTCCGCCGGTGCCGCGGGGCCCGGGTGCAGGGCCGTCATGTCGCGCTCCCCGCTTTCGCCGTGTTCTCGGCCTTCTCCGGCCCCTCGCTCGGCTCCCGGCTCGGGGTGGGCACGGCGGCGACGGGTTCGCCGGTCACGGGTCCGGCCACCGGTCCGGCCGCCCCGGCCTCGCCCGTCGCCCGGCGCCGGGCCATCATCGCCAGCGACCCGACCAGCACCCCGGCCGCGCCGCCCACCGCGACGTCGAGCTGCCGGCTCGGCGTGGTCGGCTTGTCCGGGTCGGCCGCGGCGGCCAGCGGCACCAGCTTGACGCCGGTCTCCTTGCTGCTCGTGTTGGCGAACGAGACCAGCGCCTTGGCCACCGCGTCGGCGGCCTTCACCGCCTGGTCCGGGTGCCGGCCGCTGCCGGCGATCTCGATCACCGGGGCGTCCGGCGAGGTGGTCCCGGTGACCTGGCTGGCCAGCTCGGCCCCGGTGCGTCCGGCGTCCGGGGCCGCCATCGCCAGCACCTGCGGCTGGGCCGCGAGCCGGCCGTACGCCTGGGCGAAGTTGACCGCGAGGCCCGCCTCTCCGCTGCTGTCCGGGACCACCACCACGTAGGAGTTGGCCGTGTAGACCGGCGGCGCGAGCACCGCGTAGCCGGCCCCCGCCACCGCGCCCAGCGGGACGGCGGCGGCCAGCGGCCACCAGCGCTTGGCCGCCGTCAGGACCCGGTCGCGCTTCGTCGGCCCGGCCATCCCTTGCTCGGTCATCTTCCAGACTCCCTCCCGGCCGGTACAGGCCGCTCGGCCTGCCCCAGCCGCTCGTACAACTCGCCCAGTCGGGCCGCTGTGCGGACAATGTCGTAGTGCGCCACCGCCGGTGGCCGGGGCAGCGGGACGGCCAGCGGCGCCGGGCCGAGCGCCAGCAGCGCCTCCTGGTAGGCCGCCACCGTCGACGGCAGCTTGCGGGCGCCGGGTGCGTCCGCGGCGGGCAGTTCCTCCAGCGCCGGGCAGCCGCTGTGCAGCACGGGCAGGCCGGCGGCCAGCCCTTCGAGCACCGCCAGGCCGAAGGTCTCCTCCACCGAGGGCGCGGCCAGCACGTCCATCGCGCTCAACAGGTCGGGCACGTCGGCGCGTTCGCCGATCAGCAGGACCCGGGCTCCGATCCCGAGCTCGCGGGCCAGCTCGGTGAGCGCAGCACGCTCGGGCCCCTCCCCCACCACCAGCAGCACCGCCTCGGGCAGCACGGTGAGCGCCTGCACCAGCACGTCGAACCGCTTGCCGGGCACCAGCCGCCCCACCGCGCCGATCACCACGGCATCGGCCGCGATGCCGAGCCTGCGCCGCACCGCCGTCCGCCGGTCCCAGGGCACCGCGAAGCTCGCCGCCTCGATGCCGTTCGGCAGCACCGCCACCCGCTGCGCCGGCACGCCCCACGCGGTCAGCGTGCCCGCCACCCGCCCGGAGACCGCCACGGTGGTGACGCCGAGCCGCTCGGCCGCCAGGTAGAGGGACTTGACCCCGGTGCCGACCGGCCGGCCCTCGATCGTCCCGGCGTGCAGCGAGTGCTCGGTGGCCAGCACCGTGCGCACCCCGGCCAGCCGGGCGGCCAGCCGGCCGTAGAGGCCGGCCCGGTACAGGTGGGTGTGCACCACGTCGTAGCGGCCCCGGCGGATCAGCCGGACCAGGCGGGGCAGCACCGCGAGGTCGCGGTTGCCGCGCATCGCGAGCTCGTGCACGGTGACGCCCTCGGCGCGCAGCGCCGCGGCCACGCTGCCGGGGTTGGTCAGCGTGGCCACCTCGCACTCGACCGACGGCGGCAGGTGCCGGACCGTCAGCAGCAGCTGCTGCTCGGCGCCGCCCGCCGCCAGGCCGGTGATCACGTGCAGCACTCTCATCGCTGCTCCCCTCGCCGCCGCAGCTCGGTGACCACGTCCCGCAGCCCGCACCGGCCGCGTTTGGCCCGCAGCCGCCACGCGCCGTCGCGGTCGCCCACGTAGCAGCGGGGCAGCGCGAAGCGGCCGGCCAGCGTGCTGTGGCCGATCGCCACCGCGTAGTCGTAGCCGGCCTCCTCGACCGCGCGGGCGGCGGGCTCGTCCACCGCGCCGTACGGGTAGCAGAAGCCGCCGACCGGGCCGCCGAGCAGCTCGCTCAGCGCCCGCCGGCTCTCCCGCACCTCCGAGCGCAGCAGGCCGGCCGGGAGGCCGGGCAGGGCCAGGTGGCTCATCCCGTGCGAACCGATCTCCCAGCCGCTGCGGGCCAGTTCGCGCACCTGCTCGACGCTGAGCAGCGGCTTGCGGGGGCCCTCGGCGTCCCAGAAGTTGTCGCCGCCGAGCCGGTCGGCCACCACGAAGACGGTGGCGGTGAATCCGTAGCCGCGCAGCACCGGGACCACGTGCCCGGCGAAGTCGGCGTAGCCGTCGTCGAAGGTCAGCCCGACCAGGCGCTCGCGGCGGCCCTCGGCGCGGGCACGCAGCAGCTCACGGATGCTGACGCCGCGCCAGCCGCGGGCGGCCAGCCAGCGCAGCTGGGCGGCGAACCGGTCGGGGCTGACCGTGAGCAGGTACGGATCCTCCTCCTCGACGGCCACCGAGTGGTACATCAGGATCCACGGCGCCCTGGGCCATCGGGCGGTGGCACCGCCCTGGCGCGGCAGCTGCGGCCGGTGGACGAGTTCAGCAACCATCGGGGACCGTTCCTTCCTCCAGGAGTTCTTCTCCTGCCGAACGCCGTCCCCCCGGCCCTGCGTGGGCCTGCGGCCCGGTCCGGGCCCGCCGGCCGCGGGCCATGGCGAGTGCCCTGGTGAGCGGTGCGGTGAGCTCGTGGGCGCCGAGCAGCCCGCCGAGCGCCAGGTAGACGGCGAGCACCACGGCCCCGCCGGCCGCGATGGACGGCGCCTCGGCGTGGACCAGCCGGGCCGTCAGCGTGCCGGCCACCGCCGCACCGCCGGCCGCCGCGAGCAGCCGGGCCTGGCCGGCCAGCACCGTGGGCATCCGCAGCGCGATGCCGCGCAGTGCGAGCCCGCGCAGCAGCAGCACGGCGGTGGTGGTGATGCCCGCCGCGTTGCCCGCGGCCAGCCCGAGTGCGCCGAACCGGTGGGTGCTGAGCACCCCGACCGAGGTGGTGACGGCCAGGCCGATCACCATCGCGGCCACCGGGTACCAGTCGAGCAGCGGGTGGCCCGCCTGGATCGGGCGCGGGTCGTCCGCCCGGCGCACGGCCGGGCGCATCGAGAAGAACGGCCGGACCATCACGCCGATCAGCGCCTGGGCCAGCAGCCCGCAGCTGTAGACCTGGATCACCTGGGCGGTGGCGGTGGTGTCGGCCGGGCCGAACGCGCCGCGCTGGAAGAGCAGGGCGACCACGGGGTGCGCGCAGGCGATCAGGAAGGCGGTGCCGGCCAGCACCACGGCCGCGGCCTGCCCGAGGTCCTTCTCCACCCGGTCCCGGGCCGCCGCCAGGTCGCCGGCGGCCAGCGCCCGCGCGACCAGCGGGAAGGTCACCGTGCAGATCAGCAGGGCGGTGGTCATCGCCAGCTGGGAGACCTTGGCCGCGTAGTTGAGGTGCGAGATGGTGCCGACCGGCAGGTCGGAGCCGAGCGAGCGCTCGATGAAGACCTGGGACTGCCGGGTGATCGTGAAGGCCGCCACCGGCAGCAGCGCCAGCGGGCTGAGCAGCAGTCCGCGCCCGCCGCGGGCGGCGCGCCCGCGCGCAGGGCCCGCGCGCAGGGCCCGCAGGAACGGCGCGATCAGCAGCCCGGCCATCAGCAGGCTGCCGAAGGCCACGCCGAGCGCGGCGGCCCGCACCCCGAGGGCCAGGTGGAGCAGGGTCAGCACCGCGAGGATGCCGAGGTTGTACGCCACGTAGATGGCGGCCGGCGCGGTGAACCGGTGGTGGGCGCGGAGCGCGGCGCCCAGGTAGCCGGCCAGGCCGAACGGCAGCACCGTGAGGGCGGTGATCCGGGTGCAGGTCACCGCGAGCCCGGGGTCGGCCAGGCCGGGGGCCAGCAGCCGCACCACCTCGGGGGCCCAGAGGACGGTGGCACCGGACAGCGCGCACAGACCGCCCAGCAGCCAGGGCAGCGTGTCGGCGGTCAGCTGCCGCACCGGGTCGGCGCCCTCGGGCCGCTCCTCGCGCAGCACCAGGGCCAGGCTGAAGGCCGGGACCATGAGGAACGTCATCGCGTCCTCGATCAGCAGCGGCGCGGCGGTCTCCGGCACGGTCCAGGAGACCAGGAACGCGTCCGTCCCCTCGTCCGCGCCGAAGAACCGGGCCAGCAGCAGGTCACGCAGCAGACCGAGCCCGGAGCCGGCCGCGCTGAGCACGGCGGTGATCCCGAAGGCCTTGGCGAGGAAGGACGGGCCGCGGCGGACCGGGTCCGGTGCCACCGGCGCCACGGTGGGCAGTTCCTGACTGATCGTCATGCCATCTGCTCCCGCTCGGCGGGCAGCGCCCAGCTGGCGGCCACCCCCAGGATCACCGAGGTCAGCACCGTGGTGGTGCCGCCGATGTCGGCGTAGAGGAAGTCGACCAGCACCCAGCAGAGCAGCCCGAGCGCCGCGGGGCCCGCGGCCCCGGCGCGGCGCAGGCAGCCGAGCAGCAGGGACAGGAAGAGCCCGCCGTACGCGACGATGCCGACCAGGCCCTGCTCGCAGAGCACCAGGAAGTACATGTTGTGCGGCGAGAGCAGCGGCTCGCGCTCGAAGCCGATCGTGGCGTCGGCCGCGTCGCTGCCCGAGGAGAGCCGCAACGGGGCGTGGGAGTCGCGCAGTTGGGGGAAGCTCTTGGGTCCGGCGCCGGTGGCGGGGTGATCGGCCCAGATCGACCGGGCGGTGGCCCACAGGTCGTACCGGTCGCTGACCGAGTGGTCCTCGTTGCCGCCGGAGACCGAGCCGATGCTGCTCAGCCGCTCGGCCACGCCACCGCCGCCCGCGCCGAGCCCGCCGACCAGCACGATCGCCGCCGCCAGCCCCAGGCCCGCCCAGCGCAGCGCGAGCCGGGCGTCCGCCTTGAGCAGCAGCACGGCGGCGGCCACCGCGGTGGCGATCCAGCTGCCCCGGCTGAAGGAGACCGCGAGCGGGAACACCAGGAAGGCCGCCGCGGCCAGCAACCCGCGCCGCCACCACGTCCTCTGAGGCTCCATCAGTCCTAGGGCCAGGGCGGCCAGCAGGCCGAAGCTGACCACGCCGGACATCGCCATGATGTCGAGCGCGCCGAAGGTGCCCACCGCCCGGATCGGCTCACCGGTGTAGGAGGCGCCGGTGCCGGTGAGGTACTGCTCGGCGCCCAGGCCGCCCTCGATCAGCGCGGCGAGCACGAAGGCGCCCAGCACCAGCCGCAGGTCCGTGCGGTCGCGCAGCGCGGTCAGCACCGCGGCCGGGACCAGTACGAAGATCTGCACCAGGCGGATGAAGCCGGTCAGGCTGGCGGCGGGGTCGACCGAGGTGATCGTGGCGGCGGCGGCAGCGGCGACCACGCCGCTGAGGACCAGGCAGGCGGACCGGCTCAGCGCCGGGGGGCGCCCGCGCAGCAGGTCCACGCCGAGCAGGCCCACCAGCGCGAGCGAGGCGAGGTCGGCGGGGGTGATGTGGACGGCGGCGGTGACGTTCTCCTCGCCGGTGGGGACGCAGACGAGCAGGACGGTCAGCGCGACCAGCAGGCTCGGGCGGCGCAGCACGGCGGCGACCGCCGCACGCGGCAGGGCGGTCGGCGGCCGATCGGCCGGGCGCCGGTCGGCCGGCGGGCGGGCGGCGGCTAAAGCGGGATGCGGCGCAAGGGTCAGGGCCACGGTGGGGTCAGCTCCCGTCCGGGCGGAGCATCAGCACGGCGGTGCGCAGCAGGACCTTGACGTCCTGCCAGAGGCTCCAGCTCTCGATGTAGCGGTTGTCGAAGCGGGCCCGGTCCTCGATCGAGGTGTCCCCGCGCAGCCCGTTGACCTGGGCCAGGCCGGTCAGTCCGACCGGGACCCGGTGCCGGTCGGCGTACTCCGGGTAGGCCTGGCTGAACCGCATGACGAAGTACGGGCGCTCGGGGCGCGGGCCCACCAGGGTCATGTCGCCGCGCAGCACGTTCCACAGCTGCGGCAGCTCGTCCAGCGAGCTGCGGCGCAGCAGCCGGCCGACCGCGCTCATCCGGTGGTCCTGGGAGATGTTCCAGTGGGTGGCGGACTCGTGCTCGTTGGCGGGGCGCAGGGTGCGGAACTTGAGCAGGGTGAAGACCTGGCCGTCCAGCCCGGTGCGCTGCTGGCGGAAGAGCACGCCGGGGCCGGTGTCGAGGCGGACGGCCAGCGCGCAGAGGGCCAGCACCGGGGAGATGGCGATCAGGCCCAGGGCGGCGGCGGCGATGTCGACGGCCCGCTTGACCAGCCAGCCGGGCCGGCGGCGCGGCGGGCGCGGCAGCCGCAGGCAGGGGTAGCCCCACAGGTGGTCGGGCAGCTGCCGGGCTCCGGCGCCCAGCGCGGCGTGCTCGCGCAGGGCCGGGACCAGCCAGACCTGGCAGCCGAGCCGCACCGCCTCGCGCATCGCCACGGCCGTCTCCGCCTCGTCCGCGGCGCCGGCCGTGGCGATCAGCCGCACCACGCCGTGCCGGCGCACCTCGCGCTCCAGCGCCTCGCGGCCCCCGAGCACCGGCACCGGGGAGTCGCCGGGCAGCAGCACCGGGTCCGGGTCCAGGTAGCCGATCGGGCGCATCCCGTACTCGGGGTGCTCGCGCAGCGCCGCCGTCACCCGCTGGCCGAGCGCTCCCGCGCCGAGCACCAGCACGGGCACCGGACGCCGCCGGTGCAGGCGGCGCAGCAGGGCGTAGACCATCCCGCGGCCGAGCGCGGCGAGCGCGGTCAGCGCGGTGAGCAGGGCGAGCAGCCGGGCCCAGCCCAGCGGACCGCAGGCCGGCCAGGCGCCGGGCAGGCAGCCGGAGAGGGTGACGGCGAAGGCGAGCGCGACGGCCGCGCGGCCGATCAGCGCGGGCAGTTCGTCCAGCACGGACGGGGTCATCCGGGTGCGGTAGAGGCCGCCGGCCAGGTTGAGCGGCAGCAGGACCGGCAGTACGGCGGCCGCGGTGCCCACCGGGTAGCCGGACTCGGCGGTGCAGCCGACCGCGCTCGCGCAGGTGGCCAGCACGTCGACCACGAACAGCGCCGCGGGCAGCGCCACCGCGGAGCGCAGGCCCCGGCGGTGGCGGCCCAGCTGGGTCGCCGTCCGGGACTGCGCGGGCCGGCTCGGCCGCTCCAGCAACTCGGTCGCCAGCCGCCGGCTGTCGGCCGCGACTCGCCCAGGCCGCGGCACGCTCTCGTGGTCAATGGTCATCAGCGCACGAACTCCCCTGCTGTGTGCCCTTGGTGGCGGATCCCGGCACCGGGTGCCCGGCACCGCGGAGCCCGGTTCCGTGGGCGCGGTCCGGGTAGCACCTGCTGCCGTGTGAGCGGTGAGGGTTCTCGACCACCGGGGCGGTCAAGGTTCTCGCACATGGAGAACGAAGCAGGCAAAATCAGACATTACCGAATGTCTGCTACATTTCCGGAAGCTGACTTGCCATTTCATTCCACCCGCCCATTAATAGGAATTTCCGATTTGGTCGCTGGGCGCGACCGAAAAGGGTGAGCGGCGAGGGCGATCCGGGCAACGCGCACGCCCGTACGGGTCGTTGGGCACGCCTGTCCGAAAAAGGCGACAAGCGCCGCCAAACGGAAAGAACGCATCCGCACCCGATCGGAACGGCCTGCTTTTCACTGCCTGAGAAACGATCAGATCCGCGCGGGGACACGGGGAGTCGACTGGCCTCCACTGATCGACTTCTGATAGAGATCCGACACTCGCGCGACCACCGTGCGCACGTCGTGCCGGGCCGCCACCCACTCCCGGGCGACCGCCCCCCGGCGGGCGCACTCCAGCGGGTCGGACAGCGCCTCGGCCAGCGCATTGGTCAGCGCCGCCGGATCCTGCACCGGGATCAGCCCGGTCTCCCGCTGCTCCGGCGGCAGTTGCTCACGCGCACCGGGCACCTCCGCCACCAGCACCGGGCGGGCCATCGCCATCGCCTCCAGCGGCGCCAGCGCCATCCCCTCCCAGCGCGAGGGCAGCACCACCAGATCGGCCGCCGCCAGCCAGGGCCGCGGGTCGAGCACCTCGCCCGCCAGCCGCACCCGGTAGGGCTCGGGCAGCGCCCGGGCCTGCGCGGCCAGCGCCTGCGCGTCCGGACCGCCGCCGACCAGCGCCAGCCGGGCGCCCGGCACCCGGCGCAGCACCGCGGGCCAGCAGGCAAGCAGCAGGTCCTGGCCCTTCTGCCGGCACAGCCGCCCCACGCAGACCGCCAGCGGATCGGACAGGTCCAGGCCCAACGAGAGCCGTGCGGCCCGGCGTTCGGCCGGCGTGTGGTGGCCGAGGTCCACCCCGTTGGGCACCACGGCGAACGGGGCGCTGATCCCGGCCGCCTCACCGTCCAGCCGCTCCTGCTCGCTGACGCAGAGCACACTGGTGGCCCAGCGGGTCGCGTACCGCTCCCAGCGCGTGCTGGCGGTGGCCAGCGCACCGGTGGCGGCGGCGAAGGACCAGGCGTGCGGCTGGAACACGGTGGGCAGCCGGCCGCGCAGCGCCAGCCGCCCGGCCAGACCCGCCTTGGCACTGTGCAGGTGGACCAGGTCGGGCGCGGAGTTGCGCACCAGCCGGCGCAGCCGGGCGGTCTCGGCCGGCACGCTCGCACCCGGCGACCGGCGGGCCGGCCACTCCAGCAGCTCGGCGCCCGCCGCCGTGGCCCCGGCGGCCAGCCGGCCGCCGGGCGGGCAGGCCAGCAGCACCCGGTAGCCGGCCGCCCGCTGCCCGCGCACCAGGTCGGTGACCACCTGGGCCACGCCGCCGTCGACGGGCTGGGACACGTGAAGGATCGTCAGATGCACGGCCGCGAGCCTAGGGTGGCGCGGCGCGGCGGACCGCCTGCCGTCACCCGCCCGGGGGCGCGGTCCACTCGTACGGGCGGGCAGGTCGTACGGGTGTCCGCGTTGTTCGGATCTCCGGCCGCTCGGGCCGGTCCGGGCTCCCCGCTCCAGATCTCCTGCTTCAGACTTCCTGCTTCAGACTTCCTGCGGCAGACTTCCTGCGGCAGGAAGCCTGTGGCAGGCGACCGGCCTACTTCAGGTGGTCGGCGAGCTTGGCGAGCACCTCGTCGTGGATCCGGTTCAGGCCCTTGGGCGCGAAGGTGCGCTCGAAGAAGCCGCCGATGCCGCCGGCGCCCTGCCAGGTGGTCTCGATCGCCACGGTGGTCCGGTCGGCACCGGCGCCGGAGACGGTCCAGGTGATCACCATCGAGGAGTTGGCGTCCTTCTCCACCAGGGTGCCGGGCGCGGGGGCGCTGACGGTGAAGAGGCAGTCCCGGACCCGCTTCTCGGTGGCCTGCAGCTTCCAGTGCACCTGGGTGCCGGCGCCGATGCCGCCGGCCCGCACCTCGTACTCGCTGTACTGCGCGGGCAGCAGGGTCGGCCGGACGGTGCTGTAGTCGGCGATCGCCTCGTACACCTGCTCGGGGGTGGCGGAGTAGGTCCGCTCGGTGCGGGCCTGGACCTGGGCCATGGGTGGAGCTCCTTCGGTGCCGAAATACGTGGTGGTGTGCGTCGGGGCACAGCTTAGGCTGGCCGGGTGTCTTCACAGCTGACCCGGGTGACCGCCCTGCACTACCTCGCCCCGCTGCGCGCCGGCGGCTCGGTGCCAGGCATCGTCGAGACCGATGACCTGGGCACCTACGTGGTCAAGTTCACCGGCGCCGCCCAGGGCCACAAGGCCCTGGTGGCCGAGGTGATCGTCGGCGAACTGGCCAGGCGGCTGGGCCTGCGGGTGCCGGAGCTGGTGCTGGTCGACTTCGACCCGGCGGTCGCCGAGCACGAGCCGGACACCGAGATCCAGGACCTGCTGCGGGCCTCCACCGGGCTCAACCTCGGCATGGACTACCTGCCGGGAGCCCGCGACTTCAGGGCCGCCGAGCCCGTGCTGCCCACGGTGGACCCGCTGGAGGCCGGACGGGTGGTCTGGCTGGACGCGCTGACCGCCAACGTCGACCGCACCCGCGCCAACCCCAACCTCATGGTCTGGCACCGGCGGCTCTGGCTGATCGACAACGGCGCCGCGCTGGTCTTCCACCACCGCTGGTCCGCCGCCGGCGCCGTCGTCGAGCGGGCCTACGACCTCAGCGGCCACGCGCTCGGCGGCTACTCCCCCGACCTGCCCGCCGCCGACTCCGAACTCGCGCCGCAGGTGACCGAGGAACTGCTGCGCGAGGTCGTCGCCCTGGTCCCCGAGGAGTGGCTGGCCCCCGCGGAGGACGGCTTCGCGGATGCGGCCGAGCTGCGCGAGGCGTACGTCCGGCACCTGGCGGCCCGGGCGGCGGCCTCCGCGCACTGGCTGCCGCGCGAGTTCGCCACCGAGGAGCAGCTGCGCGCCGCCGAGGCCGCCCGCGTCCGGCGCGCCCAGGCGGGGCGGCCGGCCTGGCTGCAGCAGGTGCCCGATCTGCACGGGGAGCGCTGAGCGCCGTCGGCTTCCGCTCAGCCGAGCCTGTCGCGCTCCGGCTCGGGCGGCTCAGCCGGGCCGCGCGGTCGTAGGCGCGCAGCGTGAGCAGTGCCGCGGGGGTCACCCCCGGGCGGGCCTCCAGCTGGGTGGCGGCGGCCCACTGCGCGTCGCGCGCCCGGCACGAATCGGCCTGCCGGCATCGCAGTAGGCTCTGCCTACTCAGCTCCGAGGGGGGAGATGGCATGGCGTCACAGATCGTGTCCTACGCGCTGGACGAGGAGACGGTGGTCCGTTTCGAGGTCGAGCCCACGGACGACTGGCACCCGGTCGGCACGGACGAGATCGTCGGCCGCGTGCGGGACGCCGTCCGCCCGGCCGTGGCCGCCGCCCGCACCGTGCTGGAGCGGGTGGCTGAGCTCCAGCCGGCCGCGGTGGAGGTCAAGTTCGGCATCAAGGTCAATGGGACGGCCAACTGGCTGGTCGCCAAGGCCGCCACCGAGGCCAACTTCGAGATCACTCTGACCTGGAAGCCCTCGGCCCCGACCGCGCCCGGCGAGTCGGGCGGCGGGGAGTCGGGCGGCGGGGAGTCCGGCACCGCATGACCCGATCGCCCGGGGCCGGGCCGCGTCCCGGCTCGGACACCTGGGTGGTGGCCGTCCACCGCACCGAGCACGACCGGGCGCCGATCGGTTCGGGCTTCCTGATCGACGGCCGCAGGGTGCTCACCTGCGCCCACGTGGCGTGGCCGGAGTGGTCCAGGAGCGGGGAGTTGTGGATCGCCTTCCCGAAGGCGGAGGAGCTGATGCACCGTCGCGTCCGGGTGCGGGAGGTCCTCGCTCCGCCGGAGCAGGACCACGAGCTGCAGGACGCGGCGGCCCTGCTCCTCGATCTCGACGCGGACCTGCCGGGCCACCTCGCCGCCCCGCTGCGGCAACCGGCGCCGGAAGATCTGGTGGGCACCGCCTGGTGGGCGTTCGGCTTCCCCAACGGCTCGATCGGAAATTCGGCGAGCGGCCTGGTCGGCGAGGCGCTGGCCTACCTCTGGGCCCGGCTGGACACCGGAGGCAGCGGCTCACCGGTGAAGGCCGGCTACAGCGGTGCGGCGGTGTGGTCGCACGACTACCAGGCGGTGGTCGGCATGGTGGGGCAGGCCCAGGGCAGCACGGGGGACGCCCTCGCCCTCAGCCTGCGGGCCGTCGCTGCGGCTCTGCCGGAGCAGCGCCTCCAGCTGCTGACCGACTGGTCGCTCAGGACCGCTGACGAGACGGCCCGGACGGCCTGGGGCTGGGCGCTGGGGACGGACCCCGAGGCGCGACAGCACTGGCACCCGCGTGCCCGGGGCGTGAGCACCGGTGCCGAGCGCGGCCACCGGTTCAGCGGCCGGACGGCGGTGCTCAGGGCCATCGCCGCGTGGCTCACCGACACGAACCCGCCGCGCCAGGCCCAGGTGCTCACCGGGCGCCCGGGATCCGGGAAGTCGGCGGTCCTCGGACGCGTGGTGACCACCGCCGACCCCGAGGCCGCGGCGGAGCTCCCCGCCACCGACACGGCCGTCCGCATGCCGCCGGGCTCGGTCTCCTGCGCCGTGCACGCTAAGGGCAAGACGGCCGTGGAGGTCGCCCACGAGATAGCCCGGGCCGCCTCCGCCGCGCTGCCGGCCCGTCCCGATGATCTCGCGACGGCCCTGCGGGAGGCCCTGGAGAGCCTGGAGCCGCCGGCCGACGGGGCGCGTCGACCGTTCACGCTGGTGATCGACGCACTGGACGAGGCGGTCACACCGGCGGAGGCCCGCACGATCGTGCGCGGCATCGTGCTGCCCCTGGTGGAGACCTGCGCGGGCGACCTGGGCGTGCGCGTGATCGTCGGCACCCGACGCAGGGACGACGCCGGGGATCTGCTCACCGTCTTCGGACCGGCAGCGCACGTCCTGGACCTTGACGACCCGGAGTTCTTCGCGCAGGCCGATCTCGAGGCCTACGCGATGGCCACGCTGCGGCTGACGGGCGACGAGCGCAGTGACAACCCCTACGCCGAGGCGGCGGTGGCCGCGCCGGTCGCACGGCGGATCGCGGCGCTGGCGGCGGGCAACTTCCTGGTGGCGGGCCTCGTCGCGCGCGGGCACGGGCTGCACGACAAGGAGGCGGTCCGGCCGGGTCTCATTTCCTTCCCTGCCACGCTGGACGCCGCGCTGAGCGGCTATCTCGGCCGCCTGCCCGACGTAGGAACGCTCTCCGCGACGGAGGTGCTCACCGCGCTGGCGCTCGCGGAGGGGTCGGGCCTGTCCCTGGGCCTGTGGCGGACGGCCATCGCGGCCCTGTACTCGCAGGCTCCCGATCCTGCGGAGCTGCTTCGCTTCGTGCGGTCCTCGGCAGCGAACTTCGTTCTGGTGAGCGGGGTTTCCAGCGACGACGAGGAGGTCTTCCGACCCTTCCACTACGCGCTGAACGAGTCGCTGGGGCGGGCCCGTGCCGAGACCGCCTCCCGGGCCGACGACGAAGCGGCCCTCGCCCGTGCGTTCATGGCGCAGCGGCGGCGGTGCGGCTGGGAGAACGCGCCGTCGTACCTACTGGGTTCGCTCGGTTTCCACGCCGTGCGAGGCGGCATCATCGACGAGCTGCTGACCGACGAGCGGTACCTGCTCCACGCTGACCTGCGGCGGCTGGTCCCGCTGGCGATGCGGGCGCAGACTCCCCGAGGGCGCGAACTCGCCAGGCTGCTGCGGAAGACGCCGCGCGCGATCGGGGCCTCGGCGGCGGAGCGGGTCGCGCAGTTCAGCGTGACGGAGGCCCAGGAGGAGCTGGGGAGCGCGTTCCGGGAGAGCGCGGTGCGGGCGCCGTACCGTGCGGTGTGGGCGGCGGTGGACCGGGTGCCGGCTCAACTGGCGATCCTCGAAGGCCACAACGGGCATGTTGCCGACCTCTGCGCGGCCGGTGTCGGTGGCCGCCAGCTGATCGTCAGCGCCGGCAACGACCGCACCGTTCGGACCTGGGACGCCGCCACCGGTGAGCCGGTGCATGTGTTCGACCACGAAGGCTGGATCCAGTCGGTCTGCGCAGTGCCGGTCGACGGCACCGTCGCCATCGCCAGTGCTGGTAGAGATGGACTGATCCGGCTCTGGGACCTCGATACCGGTGCGCTGCTCCGTACCTTGCAGGGCCACGATCAGCTGGTCTCTGCGCTCTGCTCCTTCCAGATTGACGGCCGTAGCCTGATTGCCAGCGCAGGCCGCGACCGGCGCCTGCGGGTCTGGGACCCGGCCACCGGAGAATTGCTCCAGACGTTCCGCGGACGGGTGCACGCCGTAAAGGCCCTCTGCCCGATTCGATTCGACGGCCGCACGCATCTCGCCCTCTTGAGTGGCGGCATCGACAGGTGGTTCGTGCGGCTCTGGGACCCCGTTCTCGGGAAGACCAGCCGCACCATCAGGACGCGAGGCGGCTGGTTCCGGCAGATCTGCCGGGTTGAACTCGCGGGCCGTGATCTCCTTGCGCTCAGTTCGGGCGCCACGGATGAGGACGGTGTGGAGCTGATCGATCCGACGTCAGGCCGGGCCATTGATTGGTTCGACGGCGGTGTCGGGTCGGTTCATTCCCTGCGCAGCTTCACCTTCCGCGGCCACCGCGTGCTGGCCGCAGGCTACGGCGAGGACGAATGCGGCAGCGCGATCATCTGGGATATCGCGACGGGGAGCGCCATCGGCACCCTGGAGGGCCATGGCGGCTGGGTCTGGGCTCTGTGCAATGTCGAGGCTGACGGTCGCGAGCTGATCGTCACAGGTGGACAGGACGGCATGGTGCGTCTCTGGGACCTGGACTCACAGTCCGATACGGCGGACGGCGCCGACCCCATCGGTCGGGTCGGAGACCTCTGCACCGTGGACGCCGTCGGCCGTACTCTGGTCGCCGGCATCGCCGATTCGGCGGTCGTGCTCTGGGATCCGACCACGGGACACCGGGTTCGCACGCATGCTTTTCCCGGCTACATCCGCGACATCTGCGCACTGAAGTGCGGAGACCGCTCCTACGTGGTTGCCAGTTGCCGCAATGGCGAGACGGACGCGATACACGTCATTGCTCCCGGCGAGGAAAGTCCGGTCAGCATTGTCGCGGAAGACCTGCACTGGGTCCAGGCCATGTGCACGGTCGACGTCGATGGGCGGTTGCTCCTGGCACTTGGCGTTTCGGGCTCCAGCAAGCCCGCCAAAGTGCAGCTCTGGGATCCACTCGAAAGCACGCTCGTCAGGGAAATCGACATTGCCGCATCCAGTATTCACCGCCTCGGCACCATCACGGTCGCTGGACGGGCGCTCCTCGCCGTCAACTGCGAGGCCGACTCGTATGACGACACGCGGGTATGTCTCTGGGACCCTTCGACCGGCGATTCCGTCCGGACCATGAAGGTGACCGGCACCTCGTACTCGACAATGCACGCACTGGATATCGACGGAACCACACTGCTGGCAACCGTCTCCCATGTCCACGACGATTCGGACGACGAGCTCAGAATCGGTTGGCTCTCCCTCTCCGACCCGCTCACGGGAGAGGTGGTCCGCAGCCGGGAGGTCCATCGTGGCTGGGTCAATTCCGTACGCGTCGTCGAGGTCGACGGTGCCCACCTACTGGCAACGGTCGGCCAGGACGACCGAACGATCAGGCTCTGGGAGCCGAACTCCCTGCACCAGGTCCTGGAAATCCCGGTCCGGCAGGCTCCGCAGGACCTGGTCCAGGTCGGCGACACCCTCGTCATCGGCCTCGAAACCGGCGTGATGGCCATCGCCCTCCCGCCGGACGCCGATACCTGACAGTCACGCTCGCCGCGGCTCGGCCTCGACCTCGGCGGCGCTCCCGGCATCCAAGCGGGCGGACCGCGCGCCCGCCGCCCCCGTCTCTGCCATCTGCCGCATCGCGGCATTGACAAAGCGCCGAAGTGGATCGCGCCCAGCAGGCCAGGAAGGCATGCGAGGCTGAACGGCACACCGCACACGATGAGTTCAGCCGGGCGATGACGAAGGGAGAAGCACGATGAACCACACGCGCTGGAAGCTCGCCCGCGAGCGCGCAGTTGCCGAGGGGCGGCGGGAAGCGCCCGAGGTCGAGGCGATGCGCACGGAGATCCGCCTGGCCTTCGACCTTGGCCAGGCTGTCTACGATCGCCGGACTGCTCTGGGTCTGTCCCAGGCGGAACTGGCCATGCGGGCGAACATGACGCAGCCCCAGGTGTCGAAGCTCGAACTGGGTGGAACCGTGCCGACCCTGCCGCTGCTGGCGCGCCTTGCCAAGGCGCTGGATGCGTCCCTGAACATCGCGCTCGATGACGGCACGTCCAGCGTCGTCTTCACGCCGCACGCTGCCTGAGAGCGCCGGCCCGCCATCCCGTAGGCTGCTGACCTGCTGTGAAACCGGTGAGCATGGGGGATGTATGGCGAAGTTCCGGGTGACTGTCACGTTGCCGGCTGCCGCGCAGGCTGATCCGCTGGCGGCGATCGCCGAGGCGATGCGTCCCTTCGACATGAACGTCGATCCGGCCACCGGTGGGGACGGGTTCAATCCCCAGGGCGAGTGGGACTGGTGGCAGATATCGAGCTACGACAACCTGGTGGTGCTGCCGGCGCACGACGGGGACCCGCGGCTGATCCACCAGGCGGTGCGGCCGAACGGGGAGCCGCGGCCGCGCGGTTCGCTGCGGTGCGACGGAGGGCCGCGCGGGTTGCTCGACCTGGACGGGATGCGGGCGATCAGTGCGGCGGATGCGGCGGCCACCTGGGCGGTGTGGGCGCGCTTTGCCGCTCAGCATCCGCCGGCCGAGCCGCGGTCGGCGTTCCTCGCGCGCTACGGGGTGGACGCCGAGGCCGCCTCGCCCGATCTGGAGCGGGCCAAGCGGGAGCACCTGGCGCAGCCGCTGGTGCAGGCGCTGGCGCAGTACGCGGTCACCGGTGGGGACGAGCACTATCCGAACAGCTTCGTGATGCACGATCCCGTCGCGCTCTTCTCGGGGACCGAGCAGGAGTACGTCGAGCGGGCGGCGGCGGTTGCGGTGCCGACCACCGCGCTGCTGACCCTGGCCGGCCAGTGGGCCGACCAGTGGAACGCGCGTCCGCTGGGCGAGGTGCGCCCGGAGGAGTCCGAGGGCGGCGCGTACTGGCGGCTGGCCGACGCCTACCTGCGCGGGCTGCCCGAGGACGCGCTGCTCGTGCAGCTCCTCTGCCACTGCTGAGCTCCGCGCGCGGGGCGCCATGACACCGGAAGTCGAAGGCAGGGCAGCCCAGTTCGAGCCGCGCGGTACCGTGGTGACATGACCCTGCACCATCCAGAGCGCGAGCAGATCCGGATCGACAGCGTCCTGTCGGCCCTGGGCAGTCCCCTGCGGCTCGCCGTGATCCGCTTGCTCGACGGCACCGGTGAGCACAACTGCAGCAGCGTGCTGCGCACCCTGAGCGTGCCGTCGAAGTCGACCATGACGCACCACTGGCGGGTGCTGCGCGAGAGCGGGGTCATCCGGCAGCGGCCGGCCGGGCGGGAGCACCTGCTCTCGCTGCGCCGCGAGGACCTGGACGCCCGCTACCCCGGGCTGCTGGACGCGGTGCTGAGCGGCGTGATCTCCGACCGTGCTCTGTCCGCCGCCTGATCGCGGTACTCAGTACCGCCAGCGGGTGGCCGCGGCCAACTGCTCGGGGCTGTGGCCCGCGAAGAGTTCGATCTCGCCCAGCCGCACCGCCAGCACCGCCTCGTAGAGCGGATCGCCCATCGCCTCCCGCAGCACGCCCGAGGTGCGGTATGCGGCCACCGACTCGGCCAGGGTGCCGGGCAGCCGCGGGACTT
Source organism: Kitasatospora sp. NBC_01250 (assembly GCF_036226465.1). Lineage (NCBI taxonomy): Bacteria > Bacillati > Actinomycetota > Actinomycetes > Kitasatosporales > Streptomycetaceae > Kitasatospora > Kitasatospora sp. NBC_01250. The sequence goes on from NZ_CP108476.1 coordinate 3,026,595, forward strand.
CGCCCTCCGGCAGCAGCGCCGGGTCGTCGCAGGTCTCGGCGGGCAGTGCGCGGCGGGCGTCGACTCCGGTCAGGCCCGCGGCGAGCACGGCGCCGAGCAGCAGGTACGGGTTGGCGGCGGCGTCGAAGCACTTGAACTCGGCGTTGGCGCTGCCGGCGCCCTCGCCGGGCGGGCCGGGGATCAGGCGGAGCGCGGCCTCGCGGTTCTCCATGCCCCAGCACTGGAAGGCGCCGGCCCAGCGCTGCGGGAGCAGCCGCAGGTAGCTCGCGGGGCTGGGCGCGCCGAGGGCCAGGAGTGCGGGCAGTTCGGCCAGCACCCCGGCCAGGAAGGACTCGGCCTCGCCGTTGAGGCCGTAGGGCCCGGGGCCGCCCTGGGCGAGGTTGCGCCCCTCACGCCAGAGCGAGAGGTGCAGGTGGCCGCCGTTGCCGACGCCGCCGGGCTCGACGGCGGGGGCGTAGGAGGTGCGCAGGCCGTGCCGGCGGCCCACCGCGCGGATGGTCTGGCGGGCCAGCACAGTGGTGTCGGCGGCGCCCAGCGGGCCCTGGGCGGCCAGCGAGAGCTCGAACTGGCCGGGGGCGTACTCGGGGTGGAGCTGGAGCACGGACAGGCCCTGCTCGTCGAAGGCGTGCAGCAGGTCGCGCAGGTAGTCGGAGAGGTCGACCAGGCGGTGCAGGCCGTAGGCGGGGCCGTGGGTGGGGTAGACCGGCGGCTGCTCGGGGGCGTCGGCCAGCGCCACCACCCACTCGATCTCGATCCCGGCCCGCAGGTCGAGGCCGCGCAACCGGGCCGCGTGGATCATCCGCTGGGCGAAGCGGCGCTGGCAGCCGGGGTGCACGGTGCCGTCCTGGGCGTACCGGTCGGCGGGGGCCCAGGCCCAGCCGGGCTGGGCGGCCAGCCTGGTCAGCCGGCCGAGATCGGGGATCAGCCGCAGGTCGCCGGCCGGACCGCCGATGTGGCGGCTGGTGGTGATCGAGTCGTCCACCAGGAAGACGTCGAAGGAGGGGGCGGCGCCGACGCCCCAGGCGGCCGCCTGTTCGAGACGGCGGACCGGGACGGTCTTGACCCGGGCCAGGCCGGCGTTGTCCACCCAGCCGAGGATCACGCCCTCGACGCCCTCGGCGGCCAGCCGGGCGGCGGCCACCCGCGCCCGGGCGGCCCGCTCGGCCCGCAGCTCGGCGGTGAGCGGCTCGTCGCCGAACGGCGGCTCGCCGACCTGCTCGCTGCTCCAGGATTCCGCCTGCTCGGCCGTGGTGGTGCTCATACGACCCATGCTGTCGCGCGGTCCGGTTCCCGGCCATTACCCGCAGGAGTGGTTCTGCTCTCCGGAAGCTGACGGTCCGTCGGATGCGACGGCGATCACCCGCACCGGGCTCGGATGCCCTCTTCCGGCGTCCCGGCAACTTCGCTACAGTGACCGCACGCACCACCGCCGGGCTTCGGGAGCCGCACCGGCGAGTCACCGCGGGTCACGCCTGCGGCGGGTGCCACTTCTGCGTCATTCACCAGCCGGGCCGCCTGATCCCAGGGGCCGTGCTGGCCTGCGGTGATCTCGTGGTACGGCCGGAGCGGACCGGACCGGCCCGGGAGCCGCGCCTCACACCCGTTGACGCCCAGGCGCGCCGGACCGCGCGCCGCCCCTCGGTGCGCCGAACCGTGCGCCACCGCCCCCGCAGCCGTCGCGGCAGCAGCCGCCAGCGCGCCACCGCCGCACGCCTGCGCCCGTCCAGCCACCGCCCCGGTGCGGCGCCACGCGCCCACGGGCTGCCCCGCCCGCCCCCGGCCACCGCCTCGGCAGTCCGGTCGGGCCTCCCGAAAGGACCAGCAAAGATGCAGGCTCCCGACTCTGCCAGCAGCAGCACCACCGCGCAGCCCTTCCCCACCGTCGCGGTGGTGGGCCTGGGCACCATGGGCGCCGGGGTCGCCGTGGCGATCGCCCGCAGCGGCCGCCGCGTGATCGGCATCGAGGCCGACGCCGCCGGCGCCGCCCGGGCGCTGGCCCGGATCGAGGCCGCCACCGCCCATGCGGTGGAGCGCGAGCGGCTCACCGCCGAGGAGCGCACCGCGCTGCTCGCGCTGATCGGCGTCGGCGCGCAGCTCGACGCCGCCGCCGCGGCGGACCTGGTGATCGAGGAGATCCCCGAGCAACTGGAGCTCAAGCGCGACCTGTTCGCCGAGCTGGACAAGATCTGCCCGCCGCACACCGTGCTGGCCACCGGCACCACCTCGCTCTCGGTGACCCGGATCGCCGCCGCCACCGGGCGCCCGGACCGGGTGCTCGGGCTGCACTTCTTCAACCCGGTGCACGCGATGAAGCTGGTCGAGGTGGTCCGCACCGTGCTGACCGCCGGCCAGGTCGCCGAGGAGGCGGCCGGGTTCGCCCGCTCGCTGGGCAAGGAGCCGGTGGCCGCCGGCGACCGGGCCGGCTTCGTGGTGAACGGGCTGCTCTTCGCCTACCTCAACCAGGCGGCGGCCATGTACGAGTCCAAGTACGCCACCCGGGAGGACATCGACGCGGCGATGCGGCTGGGCTGCGGCCTGCCGATGGGCCCGCTCGCGCTGCTCGACCTGATCGGCGTGGACACCGCCCGCACCGTGCTGGAGGCGATGTACGAGCAGTCCAGGGACCGGCTGCACGCCCCGGCGCCGATCCTCGGCCAGCTGGTCGCGGCCGGCCTGCTCGGCCGCAAGACCGGGCGCGGCTTCTACACCTACGAGGCGCCGGGCTCCTCCAAGGTGGTGGCCGAACCGGGCGCGGGCACCGTCGCGAGGACCGCCGGGCGCGTGGTCGAGCGGGTCGGCGTCTGCGGCTCGGGGACGATGGCCACCGGCATCGCCGAGGTCTTCGCCAAGGCCGGCTACCAGGTCACCCTGGTCGCCCGCAGCCAGGAGAAGGCCGACCGGGCCAAGTCCCAGCTGGCCCGCTCGCTGGCCCGCTCGGTGGAGAAGGGCCGGCTCACCGAGGAGCAGCGCGAGGCGGCGCTCGCCCTGGTGACGCCGGCCGCCCAGCTGACCGACCTGGCCGAGGCCGACCTGGTGCTGGAGGCGGTGGCCGAGGACCTGGCCGTCAAGCGCGAGCTGTTCGCCACCCTGGACAAGATCTGCCGGCCCGGCGCCGTGCTGGCCACCACCACCTCCAGCCTGCCGGTGATCAGCTGTGCCACCGCCACCGGGCGACCGCGCGACGTGGTCGGGATGCACTTCTTCAACCCGGCGCCCGCGATGAAGCTGGTCGAGGTGGTCTCCACGGTGCTGACCGCCCCGGACGTCACCGCGACCGTGCTGGAGGTCTGCGCCAGGGTCCGCAAGCATCCGGTGGAGTGCGGCGACCGGGCCGGCTTCATCGTCAACGCCCTGCTCTTCCCCTACCTGAACGACGCGGTGCGGATGCTGGAGGAGCACTACGCGACGGTCGACGACATCGACACCGCGATGAAGCTGGGCTGCGGCTACCCGATGGGCCCCTTCGAGCTCCTCGACGTGGTCGGCCTGGACGTCTCGCTGACCATCGAGCGGGTGCTGCACCAGGAGTTCCGCGAACCGGGGCTGGCCGCGGCGCCGCTGCTGGAGCACCTGGTGGCGGCCGGCTGCCTGGGCCGCAAGACGGGCCGCGGCTTCCGCGACCACGCGCGCCGATGACCGGCACCCAGGGCGCCGGCCAGGAGCCCACCCGGCCCGGCCCCCCGCGCCCGCTGCGCCCGGTCTGGGACGAGGCGGCCGTCGCGAGCCGCTGGCCCCGCCCCGCGGTGAGCCCGGCCGCCGCCGCGGTGCGGCGACCGGTCCGGGCAACGGCGCCGGGAGCGCTCGCCCAGGCGTGTAGCGTTCCAGCCATGGATGCGGAACAGTCAGCCACCGAGCGGGGCGGGCGCACCACCGCGGTCGCCGAACACGCCCCTGGCCATCGCCGGGCCGCCGCGCAGCGCCAGCAGATGCGTCAGGACCTCGCGCAGGCCGCGATGGAGCTGTTCGCCACCCAGGGGTACGAGGAGACCACGGTCGATCAGATCGCGGCCGCCGCGGGGGTGGCCCGGCGCACCTTCTTCCGCTACTTCCGTTCCAAGGAGGAGGCGATCTTCCCGGACCACGACGACACCCTGGTCCGGGTGGCCGACCTGCTGGCCAGCGCGGAGCCCGAGGAGCACCCGCTGGACGTGGTCTGCCGCGGCATCAAGGAGGTGCTGCACATGTACGCGGCCACCCCTGCCGTCTCGGTGGCGCGCTACCAGCTGATCCGTCAGGTGCCGGCGCTGCGCGAGCGGGAGATCGCGGTGGTGGCCCGCTACGAGCGGCTGTTCACGCGGTACCTGCTCGGGCGGTTCGACGCGGCGGTGGGGACGGGCACGGAGGGGACGGCGATCCCGCCGGGCTGGCAGCACGGCGGGGACGACGACTCGATGCTCGCCGAGGTCTCGGCGGCGGCCGTGGTCGCGGCCCACAACCACGTGCTGCGCCGCTGGCTGCGGGCCGGCGGCCACGGGGACGTGGAGGCGCAGCTGGAGCACTCCTTCGAGGTGATCCGGGGGACCTTCTGGGCCACCGCGCCGCGCGGGGTGCGGCGCCGCGGCACGCTTGTGGCACCCGGTGCCACCGAGGGTGCCGAGGCCGCGCTGGAACCGCTGGCCGCGAGTGCCCTCAGTGCCACCCCGGGCGGTGAGGTGGTCATCACAGTGGCCAGAACCGACGCGCCGCTGGAGCAGGTGCTGGACAGCATCAAGGCCGCGCTCAGTCGCTGAGCGCCGGATAACCGCAGGTCAGAAGGCCCATTCCGAGATTCGGGGTGGGCCTTTCGGCTGCCTCGGAGCTGGCCGGAACGCCCTCGCAGCGGGCTCAAAAATCATGGCACCCAGTGTCTTTACGAGTGGCACAGGGTGCCAGTAGCTTGTTACTCACCAGTCGCGGCGCCGCGGCTCCCCACCTCGGCGCGCCGCCGTCCGGCGTCCCCACACCCCGGGGGCCAGCAGTCCACCCAGCGAAGCCGGTGTCCGCTCCCGGCTCCCCCAGACGCCCTGTGCGCCCTCACAGGTACGCCTTCGGAGGCAGCCATGAAGGAAATCCTCGACGCGATCCTCAGCGCCGACAGCGTGGCGGCGGACTTCGCCGCGCTGAAACTGCCCGAGTCCTACCGGGCGGTGACGCTCCACAAGGACGAGGAGCAGATGTTCGCCGGGCTGGAGAGCCGGGACAAGGACCCGCGCCGCTCGCTCCACCTGGACGAGGTCGCGGTGCCCGAACTGGGCCCGGGCGAGGCCCTGGTGGCCGTGATGGCCAGCGCCGTCAACTACAACACCGTGTGGTCCTCGATCTACGAGCCGGTCTCCACCTTCGGCTTCCTGGAGCGCTACGGGCGGCTGTCCCCGCTGACCAAGCGCCACGACCTGCCGTACCACGTGCTCGGCTCGGACCTGGCCGGCGTGGTGCTGCGCACCGGCGCGGGCGTCAACGCCTGGAAGCCGGGCGACGAGGTGGTCGCGCACTGCCTCTCGGTCGAGCTGGAGAGCCCGGACGGCCACGACGACACGATGATGGACCCGGAGCAGCGGATCTGGGGCTTCGAGACGAACTTCGGCGGCCTGGCCCAGCTGGCCCTGGTGAAGACCAACCAGCTGATGCCCAAGCCCGCGCACCTCACCTGGGAGGAGGCCGCCTCCCCCGGCCTGGTCAACTCCACCGCCTACCGCCAGCTGGTCAGCCGCAACGGCGCCGGCATGAAGCAGGGCGACAACGTGCTGATCTGGGGCGCCAGCGGCGGCCTCGGCTCCTACGCGACCCAGTACGCGCTGGCCGGCGGCGCCACCCCGATCTGCGTGGTCTCCAGCCCCCAGAAGGCCGAGATCTGCCGGGCGATGGGCGCCGAGGCGATCATCGACCGCAGCGCCGAGGCCTACAAGTTCTGGAAGGACGAGAACACCCAGGACCCGCGCGAGTGGAAGCGCCTGGGCGGCCGGATCCGCGAGCTGACCGGCGGCGAGGACGTGGACATCGTCTTCGAGCACCCGGGCCGCGAGACCTTCGGCGCCAGCGTCTACGTCACCCGCAAGGGCGGCACCATCGTCACCTGCGCCTCCACCTCCGGCTTCATGCACCAGTACGACAACCGCTACCTGTGGATGTCGCTCAAGAAGATCGTCGGCTCGCACTTCGCCAACTACCGCGAGGCGTGGGAGGCCAACCGCCTGATCGCCAAGGGAAAGATCCACCCCACCGTCTCCAAGGTCTACTCCCTGGAGGAGACCGGCCAGGCCGCCCTCGACGTCCACCACAACAAGCACCAGGGCAAGGTGGGCGTGCTCTGCCTGGCCCCCGAGGAGGGCCTGGGCGTGCGCGACGCCGAGCTGCGCGCCAAGCACCTGCCGGCGATCAACATCTTCCGCGAGCTCGACGAGCGGAAGCACCAGGGCAGCCGGGACATCTGATGACCGATCGTCAGAACCGCGACCGGCCCTGGCTGATGCGCACCTACGCCGGCCACTCCACCGCCGCGGACTCCAACGCGCTCTACCGGCGCAACCTGGCCAAGGGCCAGACCGGCCTCTCGGTCGCCTTCGACCTGCCCACCCAGACCGGCTACGACTCGGACCACGTGCTGGCCCGCGGCGAGGTCGGCCGGGTCGGCGTCCCGGTGGGCCACATCGGCGACATGCGCGCGCTCTTCGACGGGATCCCGCTGGAGCGCACCAACACCTCGATGACCATCAACGCCACCGCGATGTGGCTGCTGGCGCTCTACCAGGTGGTCGCCGAGGAGCAGGGCGCGGACATCACCAGGCTCACCGGCACCACCCAGAACGACATCGTCAAGGAGTACCTGTCGCGCGGGACGCACGTCTTCCCGCCCGGGCCCTCCATCCGGCTGATCACCGACATGATCGCCTACACGGTGGCCGGGATCCCCAAGTGGAACCCGATCAACATCTGCAGCTACCACCTGCAGGAGGCCGGCGCCACCCCGGTGCAGGAGATCGCCTTCGCGATGTGCACCGCGATCACCGTCCTGGACGCGGTCCGCGACAGCGGCCAGGTGCCCCAGGAGCGGATGGGCGAGGTGGTCGGCCGGATCTCCTTCTTCGTCAACGCGGGCGTCCGCTTCGTCGAGGAGATGTGCAAGCTGCGGGCCTTCGGCCGGCTCTGGGAGAAGGTCGCCCTGGAGCGCTACGGCATCCAGGACCCCAAGCAGCGCCGGTTCCGCTACGGCGTGCAGGTCAACTCGCTGGGTCTGACCGAGGCGCAGCCGGAGAACAACGTCCAGCGGATCGTGCTGGAGATGCTGGGCGTCACGCTCTCCAAGGACGCGCGCGCCCGCGCCGTCCAGCTGCCCGCCTGGAACGAGGCGCTGGGCCTGCCCCGGCCCTGGGACCAGCAGTGGTCGCTGCGGATCCAGCAGGTGCTGGCCTACGAGTCGGACCTGCTGGAGTACGAGGACCTGTTCGCCGGCTCGCACGTGGTCGAGGCGAAGACCGCCGAGCTGCTGGCCGGCGCCGAGGCGGAGATCACCAAGGTGCTGGGCATGGGCAGCGGTGACGGGCGGGAGGGCATCATCCCCGCCGTCGAGTCCGGCTACCTGAAGTCCGCGCTGGTCGCCTCGCACGCCGAGCGCCGGGCCCGGATCGAGAGCGGCGAGGACAAGATCGTCGGGGTGAACTGCTTCGACACCACCGAGGAGAACCCGCTCACCGCCGACCTGGACGCCGCGATCATGGTGGTCGACCCGGCCGCCGAGCAGGGCGTGCTGGACAGCCTGGCGGCCTGGAAGGCGACCCGCGACGACGCGGCGGCCCAGCGCGCGCTGGCCGAGCTCAAGGCGGTCGCCGGCACCGGGGTCAACCTGATGGCGGCCACCCTCGACTGCGTGCGGGCCGGGGTGACCACCGGCGAGTGGGCCTTCGCGCTGCGCGAGGTCTTCGGCGAGTACCGGGCCCCCACCGGGGTCGGCGGCGCGCCGGTCGCGGTGCCGGCCGAGCCCGGCGGCGAGCTGGCGGCGGTGCGCGCGGCGGTCGCCGCCACGGCGGCCGAGCTGGGCTGCGGCAAGCTGCGCCTGCTGGTCGGCAAGCCCGGCCTGGACGGGCACTCCAACGGTGCCGAGCAGATCGCGGTGCGCGCCCGGGACGCCGGCTTCGAGGTGGTCTACCAGGGCATCCGGCTGACCCCCGAGCAGATCGTGGCGGCGGCGGTGGCCGAGGACGTGCACTGCGTGGGCCTGTCGATCCTCTCCGGCGCGCACGCCGAGTTGGTCCCCGATGTGCTGCGGCGGCTGCGCCGGGCCGGGGTGGAGGATGTGCCAGTGATCGTGGGTGGCATCATCCCGGCAGCGGACGGCGAGGCTCTCAAGGCCGCCGGCGTCGCTGCCGTGTTCACCCCGAAGGACTTCGGCATCACCACCATCATCGGCCGGATCGTCGACGAGATCCGCCTGGCCAACCACCTGGCCCCGACCAAGGAAGAGACCCTCGCCTCATGACCAACGCCCACCCGTCGCCCGCCGCCACCCTCCTTTCGAGCGGCTCCGCCGCCGCCCCCAACCGCCTGCGCCCGCGCCGCTCCTGTCTCGCCGTCCCCGGCAGCAACCCGCGCTTCCTGGAGAAGGCCCAGGGCCTGCCCGCCGACCAGGTCTTCCTCGACCTGGAGGACGCCTGCGCCCCCCTGGTCAAGGAGAGCGCCCGGCACAGCATCGTGGACGCGCTGAACAACGGCGACTGGGGCAAGAAGACCAAGGTCGTGCGGGTCAACGACTGGACCACGCACTGGACCTACCGCGACGTGATCACGGTGGTCGAGGGCGCCGGCCCGAACCTGGACTGCATCATGCTGCCCAAGGTGCAGGACGCCGAGCAGGTCAAGGCGCTGGACCTGCTGCTCACCCAGATCGAGAAGACGATGGGCTTCGAGGTCGGCAGGATCGGCATCGAGGCGCAGATCGAGAACGCCAAGGGCCTGATCAACGTCGACGCGATCGCCACCGCCTCGCCGCGGCTGGAGACCATCATCTTCGGCCCGGCCGACTTCATGGCCTCGATCAACATGAAGTCCCTGGTGGTCGGCGAGCAGCCGCCCGGCTACAACGCCGACGCCTACCACTACATCCTGATGCGCATCCTGATGGCCGCCCGGGCCAACGACCTGCAGGCGATCGACGGCCCCTACCTGCAGATCCGCAACGCCGAGGGCTACCGCGAGGTGGCCGGGCGGTCCGCCGCGCTGGGCTTCGACGGCAAGTGGGTGCTGCACCCGGACCAGGTCGCCGCGGCGAACGAGATCTACTCGCCCTCCCAGGAGGACTACGACCACGCCGAGCTGATCCTGGACGCCTACGACTGGTGCACCTCGGAGGCCGGCGGCTTCAAGGGCTCGGCGATGCTCGGCGACGAGATGATCGACGAGGCCAGCCGCAAGATGGCGCTGGTGATCTCCGGCAAGGGCCGTGCCGCGGGCATGGAGCGCACCTCCAAGTTCGAGCCCCCGCAGGCATAGGGAAGAGGGATCTGAGATGCAGTTCGGACGCACCTACGAGGAGTTCGAGGTCGGCGCGGTCTACAAGCACTGGCCCGGGAAGACCGTCACCGAGTACGACGATCACCTCTTCTGCCTGCTGACCATGAACCACCACCCCCTCCACATGGACACCAACTATGCGGAGAAGACGACGGACTTCGGCAAGAACGTCGTGGTCGGCAACTACATCTACTCGCTGCTGCTCGGCATGTCCGTCCCGGACGTCTCGGGCAAGGCGATCGCCAACCTGGAGATCGAGTCGCTGCGGCACATCGCGCCGACCTTCCACGGCGACACCCTGTACGGCGAGACCACGGTGCTGGACAAGTGGCCGTCCAAGTCCAAGGACGACCGCGGCATCGTCTACGTCGAGACCAAGGGCTACAAGCAGGACGGCACCGTCGTCTGCCTCTTCCGCCGCAAGGTGATGGTGCCGACCACCACCTACACCCAGGCGCGCGGCGGCGAGCAGCCCGGCCGCCCGACCCCGCTGGCCTGACCGGCCGCACCCGCCATGCCCCCGGTCAGGGGCCGCCGTCATCGGCCCCTGGCCGGTCCAGGGGGCTCCGCGAAAGTCACGCTTCGCGGGGCCCCCGACCCCCTCCCGAGCCTTTTCCTGAACACCCAGAGCATTCGGAGCCGCACGATGGGACGCCTCGCACAGACCGACGGCCTCACCGAGATCCAGCGGGACATCCTCGCCACCGTGCGGGATTTTGTCGACAAGGAGATCATCCCGGTCGCCACCGAGCTGGAGCACAAGGACGAGTACCCCGCCGCGATCGTGGAGGGGATGAAGCAGCTGGGCCTGTTCGGCCTGACCATCCCCGAGGAGTTCGGCGGCCTCGGTGAGTCGCTGCTCACCTACGCCCTGGTGGTCGAGGAGATCGCCCGTGGCTGGATGTCGGTGTCCGGCATCGTCAACACCCACTTCATCGTGGCCCACATGATCAACGCCCACGGCACCCAGGAGCAGAAGGAGTACTTCCTGCCCAGGATGGCCGCCGGCGAGATCCGCGGCGCCTTCTCGATGTCCGAGCCGGGCCTGGGCTCGGACGTCTCGGCGATCAGCACCAAGGGCGTCAAGGACGGCGAGTTCTACGTCCTCAACGGCCAGAAGATGTGGCTGACCAACGGCGGCACCTCCACCCTGGTCGCGGTGCTCTGCAAGACGGACGAGGGCGCCGACACCCCCTACCGCAACATGACCACCTTCCTGATCGAGAAGACGCCCGGCTTCGGCCCGAACCCGACCGTCCCCGGTCTGACCGTGCCCGGCAAGATCGAGAAGATGGGCTACAAGGGCGTCGACACCACCGAGCTGGTGCTCCAGGACGTACGAATTCCGGCCAACCGGATCCTCGGCGGCGTCCCCGGCAAGGGCTTCTACCAGATGATGGACGGCGTCGAGGTCGGCCGGGTCAACGTGGCCGCGCGCGGCTGCGGAGTGGCCCGGCGCGCCTTCGAGCTCGGCATCTCCTACGCCCAGCAGCGCTCCACCTTCGGCAAGAAGATCGCCGAGCACCAGGCGATCCAGTTCAAGCTGGCCGAAATGGCCACCAAGGTCGAGGCCGCGCACCAGATGATGGTGATGGCCGCCCGCAAGAAGGACAGCGGCGAGCGCAACGACCTCGAGGCCGGCATGGCCAAGTACCTCGCCTCCGAGTACTGCAAGGAGGTCGTCGAGGACTCCTTCCGGATCCACGGCGGCTACGGCTTCTCCAAGGAGTACGAGATCGAGCGCCTGTACCGCGAGGCGCCGATGCTGCTGATCGGCGAGGGCACCGCGGAGATCCAGAAGATGATCGTCGGCCGCCGCCTGCTGGAGGAGTACCGGCTCGCCGAGTAGCGACCACCCGTGGGTGGGCCGCCGCCGCGCGCGAGGCCCGCCCACGGGGCTGAGAGATGTTTCACGGATCTTGACGGTCCCTTGGGAACCGACCACCGGCCCGCTACGGTCGTATACATAGCGCGTGTGCTCCGGCACGGTAGGAGACAGTTGAACGAGCAGGCGGGTTGCCCACCCACCACCTGCTCCCGATAGCATCCACCGGGACAGCAGCTGTCCCCTTATCACCCGATCCCCGCGGTTGGCCCCCGTGCAGGCCAAGATCCCCCGCGATAAAGGTCTTCGATGCCCATCAGCCCGTCCCCACGCTCCTCCGTCACGGAACGCGATGCCCTCGCTCCCGAGACGGCCGGCCGGCGACCCCGCGTCACCATCGCGCGCGGAGCCACCCCCTGGTTCGTCCCGACCCTGGCCACCGCGGCCCTGACCACCGCTCTCACCAAGCGGAACGGCAAGTGGGCTCTCGCGGCGGTACCGACCTGCGCGCTCAGCGCGGGCATGCTGTGGTTCTTCCGCGACCCCGAGCGCGAGATCGGCGCCGGCAGAGTGATCTCGCCGGCCGATGGCGTGGTGCAGAGCATCGACGCCTGGCCCGACGGCCGCACCCGGGTGGCGATCTTCATGAGCCCGCTCAACGTGCACGTCAACCGGGCTCCGCTGCCGGGCACCGTGACCTCCGTCGAGCACATCGCCGGCGGCTTCGTCCCCGCGTTCAACAAGGACAGCGACCGCAACGAGCGGGTCGTCTGGCACTTCGACACCGAGCTCGGCGACATCGAGATGGTGCAGATCGCCGGCGCCGTGGCGCGCCGCATCGTGCCGTACGTGCCCGCCGGCACCAAGGTCGAGCAGGGCGAGCGGATCGGCCTGATCCGCTTCGGCTCCCGCGTCGACACCTACCTGCCGCCCGGCGTCGAGGTCGGCGTCGAGGTCGGCCAGAAGACGACCGCGGGGGTGACACGCCTTGACCGTGACTGATCCCGAGACCCTGGTGGGCATCGGCGACTCGGAGGAGACCGAGCTGCGCCGGCGCCGCTGGGCACGCGACCGCGAGCTACGCGCGCCGCGTTCACCGCAGACCCTGTCCACGGCGGACTTCCTGACCCTGGGCAACGCCGTCTGCGGTTTCCTGGCGATCTACTCGATCACCACCAACATGCTCATCCCGCACATCAGCGGCACCGGTGACGGCACCGGCGGCATGATCCGCCACGGTGCGGCCACCGCCGTGACCCTGCTGCTGCTCGGCTCGATGTGCGACCTCTTCGACGGCCTGGTGGCCCGCAAGCTGCGCTCCTCGGCGCTGGGCGCGGAGCTGGACAACCTGGCCGACCTGATCAGCTTCGGCATCGCCCCCGCCTACTTCGTCGCCGTCTGGGGCATCGTCGGCGGCTCGGGCGGCAACGGCCAGGGCCTGTCCGCCTTCATCGCGCTGACCGTGCTGCTCTCGGTGGTGCTGCGACTGGCCCGGTTCTCCGCGGTCAAGATGCGCCCCGGCGTCTTCCAGGGCATGCCCTGCCCGATGGGCGCGATGACGGTGATCGCCATCGTGCTGCTCGACCCGCCGTTCCTGGCCGGCCTGCTGGCCATCTTCGGCGTGGCCTACCTGATGGTCAGCAAGGTCGAGTACCCCAAGCCGCAGGGCCTGCTGGCCACCGCCACGCTGGCCTGGATCGTGGTCTCGATCGGCTGCCTGGCCGCCTGGGCCGCCGGTCTGCCCGGCGGTGACGTGCTGATGCACATCGGCGCCGTCGCCCAGATCGCGCTGGCCGCCATGGCCCCGCTGCTGGTGATCCGCCGCAAGGTCGGCCAGAAGGTCGGCGACGTGCGGGCCCGCCGCGCGGAGTCCCGCGGCTGCTGATCCGCCACCCGGCAACGACCGCGGCCCCCTGATCCACACCGGATCAGGGGGCCGCGGTCGTTGCTGCGGGCGCGGGCTCCGTCGTCGTGGCCGCGGGCCCCGTCGTGGCCGTCGTGGCTGTCATGGCCGTGGGCGGCCGGTCAGGCGCCGCCGTGGTGGACGCTGAACGCCGAGCGCCGGGCCGCCCGGGCGACCGCGGCGTCGGGGTGCACGCCGGCCACCGCCGTGAGCACCGAGGCCGCACGCGCGTGGCCGGACTGGCGGGCCCGGGCGAACAGCCGCACCGGGTCTCCGGCGCTGGCCCCCTCCACGTGGCCCACCAGCAGCTCGACCTCGCCGTGGTCCAGCACGGCGGCGGCGGTGTCCACCCAGAGCCAGGCGGCGTCCTCGGCGCTCAGCACGTCGGACGGCACCACGCCGTCCTCGTCCAGCTGCTCGGCCAGCCAGAGCAGCGCGTACGGGCGCAGCACCGGCTCGTCGACCGCGGCCCGCACGGCCTGCTCGGCGGTGCCGCCGGCCACCCGCAGCGCCTCGAAGGCGAGCCCGCGCAGCAGCGCGTCCTCGCCGCGGGCGGCCTCCAGGAGCTCGTGGACGGCGCGGTCCACCGGGCGGGCGGCGACCCAGGCCCGGTACTCGGCCCGGGCCGGGCCCGGGGAGTAGTGGGCGCAGGCGTCCAGCAGTTCCAGCGCGCTCTGCTCGATGTGGCCGGCGGCGGTCTGGGCGACCGTGCAGATCTCCTCCAGCTTGGCGCGCACCGCCCAGTGGCCCAGCGAGGAGAGCTCGGCGGCGGCGTCGGCCCGCACCACGGCGCCGACGGCGGTCAGGCCGTCCAGCATCCAGTCCAGTACGGCGGCGATGTCGGAGGGCGCGGGCGGGGTGTCGATCTGCGGCTCGCGGCAGGTGCCGCGCACGGCCGAGACGGCGGAGGCCGCGTGCGGCACCGGCGACAGGCTCACGAAGCCCGCAGCGGCGCCGTGGGCCTGGTGGCCGGGGGGCGCCCCGAGGCCGCGCCGCAGCAGCTCCATCAGCTCGCTCTCGGCCACCGGGCCGTCCACCAGGTGGAGGAAGGAGAGCAGCTGGGGCGCCTGGTCCACGGCCTGCCCGGCGAGCACCGCGAAGACGCCGCGCAGCGCGGCGGGCGGCACCGGGGCGAGCAGGGTCCAGGCGTCGAAGAGCGCGGACCAGCCGCGCAGCACGGCCTCGTCGTCGTGCTCCCAGGCGTGCAGCCGCCAGCCGGGGGCGGCGCCGCCGTCCCGCGGCTCGACCAGGCCGACCAGCAGGGCCTGGCCCCAGGCCTTGGCCGCGGCGCCGACCGTCATGGCCAGCGCGCGGCCGGCCGCGCGGGCGTCGTCGGGGAGCAGTTCGCCGCGCTTGTCGACGGCCTCCAGCTCGCCGGCCCAGCGCGCGATGCGCACCGCGTCGGTGAGCATCCGGCGGGCCAGCGGGGCGAGCTCGGCGGGGCCGGGGAAGCCCTCGGGCACCGGGAGCCGGCCGCGGCCGGGGGCCGGCTTGGGCGGGCGCCGGCGCGGGGCGGCGGGGCGGCCCGGCTGGGTGCCGTCGACGCGCCGGGTCGTACCGGGTAGACGGGTCACCGTCGCGCCGGTACCCGTGGTCGGCGGGAGCGGGGCATCACGGTCGCGCGGATTCCGAGACGTCACGCCGTGCAGTCTTCCCCGTGTACGGGGCTTCTGTCACATCGAGTTCGGCGCGTCTTCGACGGACTGGGGTGGCCGGCCGGGCGGACTCGGGGCAAGAGCGGCCAAACCGGGCCCAGGGACGGCCGCGTGACTTGTGCACGACACTAGTGGGGGGCACGGACCGTGGTCAAGGGGTGACCCAGTGCGCGCATCCGGCACGGGCGGCTGCCCCCGGATCGGAGCGGCGCCGGATCAGCGCGGCGGCCGGATCAGAGCAGCGGCGTCAGGAAGCGCCGCAGCCGCTCCTCGTACCCGTGCGGGTCGGCGTTCCACAGCGCGGCGTGCCCGGCGTCCGGCACCGGGTACAGGCTTACCAGGTCCGGGCGGCGGTCGGCCAGGCGCTGGGCGGCGGCGAACGGCACCACGGTGTCCTGCGGGCTGTGCAGCAGCAGGGTGGGCGCGGCCAGCTCGGCGCCGTCGGCGATCCGGGCGAAGGCGTCCTGGTCCACGCCGGTGCGGGCCTCGGCCGACCAGGCCCCCAGCTTCCCCGCCAGCGCGCCCTGCACGCCGGACCGGGCGGCCACCCCGCGCACCGAGGCCGACCAGTCGAGCACCGGCGAGTCCAGCACCAGACCGGCCACCGACTCGCGGTAGTCGGAGCGGGCGGCGGTCTGCAGCACCGTCGACGCGCCCACCGACCAGCCGTAGAGCACGATCCGCCCGGCGCCCGCCTCCTTGGCGAACCGGATCGCCGCCTCCACGTCGTGCCACTCGGTCTCGCCGAAGTGCCCGATCCCGTCCGGCGAGGCCGGGGCGCCCTGGTCGCCGCGGTAGCTGACCACCAGCGCGGGCAGGTTGAGCCGCTTGAGCACCGGCAGCACCGGCAGCGCCTGGCGGCGGTCGGCGAGCCGGCCGTGCACCGCGATCACCCAGGTGCCGCGGACCGCCGGCACGTACCAGGCGGGCAGCGCGCCGAGCTCGCCGTCGACGATCACGTCCATGTAGTCCAGGCCGCAGGCCGAGCCCGGGTCGCCGCGCAGCACCCGGGGGCTCAGCTCCACCTCGGTGCCCGCCGTCAGCGGGGCGCCGGCCGTCAGCTCCAGGCGGCGGGTGACGCTGCGCGGGCCGGTGCGCAGCACCTGGCCGACGACCGCGTGGCCGCCCGGCCAGTCCAGCGCGTAGCGACCGCGGCGCAGGCCGGCCTGAGTGCGGGTCAGGCTCACCTCCTGGGCGCCGACCTCCAGCACCCGCAGGGCGGGCTCGCCCTTGAGGCCGCCGTCCTCGGCGAGCTCGGGGCGCAGACTCAGATCGGCGACCCGGCGCCCGATCAGCAGGGCCGCCGCCCCCGCGGCGGCGGCGACGGCGGTGGCTGCGACGACGGCGGTTCCCCAACGCATGGCTCTCCCGGGACTGGTGACGGCGGTGTACACGGCGACGGCGGGTCGGACACGACCTTCCCAGTCCACCGCGCGTCATGCCGTCCGGCCACCGCAGCACCGCCGTCCGGGCACCTCGGGCGCACCGCATCGGCACCATTGGTCGGACCCCGCGGCGGTCTTGCGCAAGCTCTGCGCGGGTGTCGGGGACCCGGCCGTCCGCGGCTGGAGGGACGCTCTAACATGATGCGCGCGACTGCGGCCACGGGGGCCTGAACGCCGGAGCAACGGGAGAACAGCGATGAACGCGGGCACAGACGGCGGCGGGGGCGGCCAGTTCGAGGTCCACCCGGCCTCACTTACCTCGCTGGCCGGCAGGTTCGACACCGAGGCCGGGCAGTTCAACGGGCAGGTGTCCTCCTTCACCTCGGCCGCGGACACCGCCGGCCAGGCGTTCGGCCTGCTCGGGGCCTGCGACGGCGCGCTGAGCCAGTACCAGAGCCTGCTCGGCAGCACCACCAAGGCGCTCGGGCAGCTGCACCAGGTGCTGGGCGGCAACGCCGACCGGCTGCGGGCGACCGCGTCCGCCTACGCGGCGGCGGAGGCCGCCGCGCACCAGAAGATGTCCTCCGTCGGACAGACGGCCTGAGAGGCTGACGGCATGTCGTTCAACGGTGCGATAGACCACAAGGTCCTTGAGGTCCTGCAGGCCTGCGGCGTGGAGCTGCCGGGCGGCGACGGCGACCAGCTGCGCAAGATGGCGGCTGCCTGGGACGCGATGGGCGATGAGCTCACCGGCTTGGCCACCGGCATCGACCTCGCCATCGAGGGCCTGGACCAGAAGGACTGGTCGGGCGCGGCCCGCGCGGCCTTCGGACAGGCATGGGCCGCCCAGAAGAAGGTCATCCAGGATGTCGCCGGCAACTTCCACCAGGTCGCCGCCGGTCTGCGCGAGTACGCCGACACGATCGACTCGATCAACGAGCAGATCATCGACATCGGGGTGCAGATCGCCGAGATGGAGGTGGCGGGGGCCGCGCTCTCGCTCTTCACCGGATTCCTGTCCGACCTGCTGGCCAACGCGGCGGTGGTCTCCAAGGTCGCCAAGATCACGGACCTGGTGAAGGCCTTTACCACGGCGGCCGAGAAGGTCGCCGCGCTGATCGCGAAGTTCACCGGAATGGCCGAGAAGTACGCGCAGCTGTTGGAGAAGATGCTGGTCTTCGTGGCGAAGTTCGGGGCCGCCTTCCTCAAGAAGGGCGGCGAAGCCTTCGTCACCAACTTCGTGGCCGACACCGGCGCGATGGCGCTCAACCAGGCTGCCACCGGCCAGAAGGTCGACCTCACCGGGGACATGACCACCGGGTCGCGCGAAGCGCTCGGCACCGCGGTCGTCACCGGCCTCGGCGCGGGCCTGGCGCCGAGCGCATCCGGGAAGCTGGCCGACATCCTCAGTGGGGACGGCCGGCTGGGCACCACCGTCAACGGCGCGCTGGGCAACGTCTCCGGCGGACTCACCGCCGACCTGTGGGGCGGCGCCACCGGCAGCCAGGACTGGCAGGACGCGCTCACCAACGCCGCCACCGGCGGCCTCGGCAACGCGACCAACCACGAGGTCTTCAACGCCCTGGAGGAGAAGGGCCTGCTGGGCGGTGAGAACCTCAGCTACCGCGCCACCCTGCGCGAGACCGGCGCCAAGGACGGCTACAGCACCGGTCTCAACACGGCCATCTATGCTGCTGGCGGCGGTATCGAGTCGGACGTGCAGACACTGTCCAAGATCGAGGCCGGCCTCAAGGACATGCCGAAGATCAACCTCCCGCCGGCCGAACAGCCGACGGGTTAGTCCGCGGCCCGGCCGCGGTGGGAACAGATGAGAACAGAATAGGACGGCGCTGTGGAACTTGCCGCGATAGCGCACCCCAATCCCGCGGACCACTCCGGCACGCTGGGGCCCGTCCTCGGCGGGGCCGTGATGGTGGTGGCCGTGCTGCTGGCGGGGTTCGGCCTGGTCTTCCTCTTCCTGCTGGCCCGCCACTCGGACAAGCGGGGGCGGGCCTACGGGCTCGGCACGGTGCTGCTGGCGGCGGGCCTGCTGGCGGGGTGGCTGGGCTACGCGCTCTTCTGAGCCGCGGAGCACCCCGGCGGCAGGTCAGACCGGGATCCCGCCGGTGTCCTGGCGGGCCAGCAGCGCCCAGAAGCGGTCGAGCCGCGGCACCGCCGGCTCCGCGGACCGCGGGCCCTTTGCGGCGGGCGCCGGGGTGCCCCAGGAGCCGGCGCCCCAGTGCGAGGCCACCTGGTACTCGCCCGGGAGCGCGGCCAGCACCGCGGCCAGGCTCGGCCGCGGCACCGGCACCAGCGCCGCCACCGCCGGCAGCTGGGCCTGCCAGCGCCCCTCGACGCAACTCCGCAGCCGCTGGTCGAGCGCCTCGCCCGCGCCGCACACCCGCAGCACCAGGTCCCGCAGGGTCAGGCCGAGCACCTCGACCAGCGCGGCGCTCTGCTCCGGGGTTCCGCTCCAGCGCCCGGTGCGCTCGGCGCCGAGGTAGGCGTCCGGGCCCATCCCGATCCGGGCCGCGGCCTGCTCCGCGGTCAGCTCCCGGGCCACCCGGAAGTCGCGCAGCGAGGCGGGCGGTGCGCCCATCAGCTCGGCCGCCGGGCACCACAGGGCCCGGGCCAGCGCGATGAACTCCCGCTCGGTGGGGCGCAGCTCGCCGCTCTCCCAGGCGGTCAGGTGGGGCGCGAGCAGGCGCACGCCGTGCGCGGACATCGCGCGCACCACCTGTTCGGGCGTCAGGCCGAGGCTCTCCCGGTGGGCGCGGGCGGCCCGCGGGGAGAACGGGACCGGGGTGGGGGCCGGTGGCCTGCTTCTTCGCATGGGCCGACGCTAGAGTCGGGGTCGCGGCGCCCCCACCCGCGGAACGCACGAAGCCGGTCGGCGGCCCGCCGACCGCCGTTGGACGATCGGCCAGCGGCTGCGGCGCGAGGCCGGCGCCCCCGCCGCTGGTCCGGTACCGGCCCGGGCGCCCCGGTGGTGTGACCGACTCGGCCGGTGACCTGGTTGACTCCCGCTTCGCGCGCGTGATGGGATCCTTGGGCCAATCGGAGGCATGGAGAGGAAGCCGGTGCGAATCCGGCGCGGTCCCGCCACTGTCACCGGGGAGCACGCCCGACGAACGGTCACGGCGGTCCGCCACAGGGCCGTTGGAAGGCCCGGGGGTGCGTCACCACCCGGGAGCCAGGAGACTCTCGCCCCCGTTTCGTCGATCCAGGGCGCGGACCCTGAGTGAGGACACGCAACAGATGGCGGGGGTTTCCCACCGCGCGCTGCCGTACGCCCTCGGCGCCCTGGCCGGCTACGCCGCCGACGCCCGGTTCGGCGACCCGCGCCGCGGCCACCCGGTGGCCGCCTTCGGCCGGGCGGCCGGACGGCTGGAACGCGCGCTCTGGCGCGACCACCGCGGGGCGGGGGCGCTGCACACCGCGCTCTGCGTCACCGCGGTGGCGGCGGGCGCGGCGGGCGTGCAGCAGCTGGCCGGCCGGCACCGGGCGGGCGCCGCCGCGCTGACCGCCGCCGCCACCTGGACCGTGCTCGGCGGCAGTTCGCTCGCCCGCGAGGCCCGTACCGTCGGCACCGCGCTGACCGCCGGCGATCTGGCAGCCGCCCGCCGGCGCCTGCCGCACCTGTGCGGGCGCGACCCGAGCGCGCTGGACGAGCAGCAGCTGGCCCGCGCCGTGGTCGAGTCGGTGGCCGAGAACACCGCCGACGCCGTGGTCAACGCCCTGGTCTGGGGCGCGGTCGCGGGCGCCCCCGGGCTGCTCGCGTTCCGGGCCGTCAACACGCTGGACGCGATGGTGGGTCACAAGTCGGCGCGCTACCGCCGGTTCGGCTGGGCCGCGGCCCGGCTGGACGACGTGGCCGGCTGGCCCGGCGCCCGGCTGACCGCGCTGCTCACGGTGGCCGCGGCGGAGCGCCGGGACACCGCCTGGCGCGTCTGGCGGCGCGACGGCGGCGCGCACCCGAGCCCGAACGCCGGGCAGGCCGAATCGGCCTTCGCGGGCGCGCTGGGCGTACGCCTGGGCGGCACGCTGCACTACGGCGCCAAGGTGGAGCACCGGCCGGTGCTCGGCGCCGAACTGCGCCCGGTCGCGGTGGCGGACATCGAGCGGGCCTGCCGGCTCTCGCGCCGGGTCGGGCTGCTGGCGCTGGGGACCACGGTGGCGCTGCGCCTGGCCGTGCGGACGCTGACCCACAAGGAGCGGATATGAGCAACGCACTGCTGGTGGCCGGTACCACCTCGGATGCCGGCAAGAGCGTGGTGACCGCCGGGATCTGCCGCTGGCTGGTGCGCCGGGGCGTCAAGGTGGCCCCGTTCAAGGCGCAGAACATGTCGCTCAACTCGATGGTCACCCTGGACGGCGCCGAGATCGGGCGCGCCCAGGTGATGCAGGCCCAGGCGGCCCGGGTCGAGCCGGAGGCGGCGATGAACCCGGTGCTGCTCAAGCCGGGCGCCGACGGGCGCAGCCAGGTGGTGCTGCTCGGCCGCCCGGTCGGCGAGGTCGGCGCGCTCGACTACCGGGACCGCAAGCCCTATCTGCTGGAGCGCTCGCTGGAGTGCCTGGCGGACCTGCGCCGCCGCTTCGACGTGGTGATCTGCGAGGGCGCGGGCTCGCCCGCCGAGATCAACCTGCGCGCCGGCGACATCGCCAACATGGGCCTGGCCAGGGCCGCCGAGCTGCCGGTGGTGGTGGTCGGCGACATCGACCGCGGCGGGGTGTTCGCCGCGATGTTCGGCACCCTGGCGCTGCTCTCGGCCGAGGACCAGCGCCTGGTGGCGGGCTGGCTGGTGAACAAGTTCCGCGGCGACGCCCGGCTGCTGAAGCCCGGCCTGGACATGCTGCACGAGCTGACCGGCCGTCCGGTGCTCGGCACCCTGCCGATGCTGGCGGGCCTGTGGCTGGACGCCGAGGACTCGCTGGACCTGTCCACCGCGGTGGCGCACACGGAGGCGGTCGGCCCGTACGGCGCGGACGTGCTGCGGGTGGCCGTGCCGCGCTTCCCCCGGCTGTCCAACTTCACCGACCTGGACGCGCTGGCCCAGGAACCCGGGGTGCTGGTGCGCTGGGCCACCCGCCCCGAGGAGCTGGCCGACGCCGACCTCGTGGTGCTGCCCGGCACCCGGGCCACCGTCGCCGACCTCGCCTGGCTGCGCGAGCGCGGCCTGGAGCGGACGCTGCGCGAGCGGGCCGCCGCCGGACGCCCGGTGCTCGGGATCTGCGGCGGCTACCAGATGCTGGGGCGGCGGATCACCGACGTCGTGGAGTCGGGCGCGGGGCAGGTGGACGGTCTGGGGCTGCTGCCGACCGCGGTCGAGTTCGGCCCGGAGAAGGTGCTCGCCCGACCGGTCGGCGAGGCCTTCGGCGAGCGGGTCGAGGGCTACGAGATCCACCACGGGGTGGTGACCGTGGAGGGCGGAGAGGCCTTCCTGGACGGCTGCCGCGAGGGCGCGGTCTGGGGCACCACCTGGCACGGGGCGCTGGAGAACGACGGCTTCCGCCGGGCGTTCCTGCGCGAGGTGGCCGCGCTCGCCGGACGGGACTTCACCCCGGCCCCCGACACCGCGTTCGCCGCCGCCCGCGAGGCCCGGCTGGACCGGCTGGGCGACCTGATCGAGGAGCACGCCGACACCGACGCGCTGTGGCGGCTGATCGAGGGCGGCGTCGTCGGCGACGCACCGTTCGTACCCCCGGGCGCGCCGGCTGCGCGCACTATGGAAGGTGACCGCCCGTGAGCGACGTCCGATACCCCTTCACCGCGATCGTCGGCATGGCGGACCTGCGGCTCGGCCTGCTGCTGAACGCCGTCTCGCCGGCCGTCGGCGGGGTGCTGGTGCGCGGCGAGAAGGGCACCGCCAAGTCGACCATGGTGCGCGCGCTGGCCGGGCTGCTGCCCTCGATCACGGTGGTCGACGGCTGCCGCTTCGCCTGCGACCCGGCGGCGCCGGACCCGCAGTGCCCGGACGGCCCGCACCCCGCGCCGGGTGAACTGGCGCGCCCCGCAAGCCTGGTGGAGCTGCCGGTCGGGGTGACCGAGGACCGGATCGTCGGCTCGCTGGACCTGGAGCGGGCCCTCGCCCAGGGCGTGAAGGCCTACGAGCCCGGCCTGCTGGCCCAGGCGCACCGCGGCGTGCTCTACATCGACGAGGTCAACCTGCTCCAGGACCACGTGGTGGACCTGCTGCTGGACGCCGCGGCGATGGGGCGCTCGTACGTGGAGCGCGAGGGCGTCTCGGTGCGGCACGCGGCGCGGTTCCTGCTGGTGGGCACGATGAACCCGGAGGAGGGCGAGCTGCGTCCGCAGCTGCTCGACCGGTTCGGGCTGACCGTGGAGATCGCGGCCACCCGGGACCCGGTGGAGCGGGCCGAGGTGGTGCGCCGCCGGCTCGCCTACGACGCGGACCCGGCCGGCTTCGCGGCCCGCTACCAGGACGAGGAGCGGGCGCTGGCCGAGCGGATCACCACCGCGCGCGGGCTGCTGCCCTCGGTGGTGCTCGGCGACGCGGCGCTGCGGCAGATCACCGCCGTCTGCGCGGCCTTCGAGGTGGACGGGCTGCGCGCCGACATCGTGATGGCCCGCACGGCGGTCGCGCTGGCGGCCTGGGACGGGCGCACGGCGGTGGCCGAGGACGACGTCCGCATGGCGGCGCGGCTCGCGCTGCCGCACCGGCGCCGGCGCAATCCGTTCGACGCGCCCGGGCTGGACGAGGAGCAGCTGGAGCGGACGCTGGACGAGCACGGCCAGCAGGGCGGCGAGGAGCCGGAGCCGCCGGAGGGCGACGGGCCGCAGGGCAGCGGTCCGGACGACGGTGGCCCGCAGGACGGCGGCGACGGGCCGGAAGGCGGTCCGGACCACGACGGACCGGACGGCGGGCCCGAGGGCGGGCCGGACGGCGGTGGTGCGCCCGACCCCGCCGCGTCGCAGCCCGCCGAGCCCTCGGCACCGGCCGAACCCGCCACCGACACCCCGCCGCGGCTGCCCAACCCGGCCGCGCCGTCCCGCGAGTCCGCCCCCGTGGCAGCCGAACACCCTTACCGGACAAGGCTGTTCAAGGTCCCCGACACCGGCCACGGCACCCAGGGCCGGCGCTCGCCCGCCGAGACCGACGGCGGCCACACGGTGCGCGCCCGGCGCCCGCAGGGCACGCTGACCCGGCTGCACCTGTCCGCCACCCTGCGGGCCGCCGCTCCGCACCAGCTGGCCCGGGGCCGGGCGGGGCGGGCGCTGGAGCTGCGCAGCGACGACTTCCGCGAACAGGTGCGCCACGGACGGGAGTCCAACCTGGTGCTCTTCGTGGTCGACGCCTCCGGCTCGATGGCGGCCCGGCAGCGGATGACCGCGGTCAAGGGCGCGGTGCTCTCGCTGCTGATGGACGCCTACCAGCGCCGGGACAAGATCGGCCTGATCACCTTCCGCGGCGCCGGGGCCGAACTGGCGCTGCCGCCCACCTCCTCGGTGGAGGTCGGCGCGGCCCGCCTGGAGCAGTTGCCCACCGGCGGCCGCACCCCGCTGGCCGCCGGGCTGCTGCGGGCCCACGAGGTGCTGCGGCTGGAGCGGCTGCGCGATCCGCTGCGCCGCCCGCTGCTCGTCGTGGTCACCGACGGACGGGCCACCGGCGGGCGCGCGGCGCTCGGCGAGGCGGGCCGGGCCGCCGGCCTGCTGGCCGCCCAAGGCACCGCCGCCGTGGTGCTGGACTGCGAGTCGGGGCCGGTGCGGCTCGGCCTCGCCGGCACCCTGGCGGCCCAACTGCGCGCCACCACTGTCACCTTGGACGAGCTGCGCGCCGAGGGCGTGGCCGCCCTGGTGCACGCCCACCGTTCCCCCTCCCTCCCCTCCGCCCGTTCCTCCGCCCTCCCCTCCGCGCGAAAGGCAGCGTGACCCGATGCCCCAGGGCAAGCCCGAGACCGTCCCCGACGACGGCCTGACGACCCGTCAGCGCCGTACCCAGCCGATCACCGCCGTGCACACCGGTCCTGGCAAGGGCAAGTCGACCGCCGCCTTCGGGCTCGCGCTGCGCGCCTGGAACCAGGGCTGGCCGATCGGGGTGTTCCAGTTCGTCAAGTCCGCCAAGTGGAAGGTGGGCGAGGAGAACGCGCTGAAGGTGCTGGGCGCCTCCGGCGAGGGCGGCAGCGTCACCTGGCACAAGATGGGCGAGGGCTGGTCCTGGGTGCAGCGGGATCTGGAGTCCAGCGAGGAGGCGGCGAAGGAGGGTTGGCAGCAGGTCAAGCGCGACCTCGCCGCCGAGACCTACCGGCTGTACGTGCTGGACGAGTTCACCTACCCCATGCACTGGGGCTGGGTGGACGTCGCCGAGGTGGTGGAGGTGCTGCGGGAGCGTCCCGGCTCCCAGCACGTCGTGATCACCGGCCGCTACGCACCCGAGCCGCTGCTCGAACTGGCCGACCTGGTCACCGAGATGACCAAGGTGAAGCATCCGATGGACGCCGGCCGCAAGGGCCAGCGCGGGATCGAGTGGTAGGAACAGCTGTGCCGCACCTCCCCCGGGTCGTGATCGCCGCCCCCTCCTCGGGCGCGGGCAAGACCACCGTCGCCACCGGCCTGATGGCCGCGCTCACCGCGCGCGGCCTGAAGGTCTCCCCCCACAAGGTCGGCCCCGACTACATCGACCCGGGCTACCACGGCCTGGCCACCGGCCGGCCGGGGCGCAACCTGGACGCCTTCCTGTGCGGACCCGAGCGGATCGAGCCGCTGCTGCGGCACGGCGCCGCCGGGGCCGACCTGGCGGTGGTCGAGGGCGTCATGGGGATGTTCGACGGCGCCTCCGGGCGCGGCGAGCTGGCCTCCACCGCGCAGGTCGCCAAGCTGCTGCGGGCGCCGGTGGTCCTGGTGGTGGACGGCTCCTCGCAGTCCCGCTCGGTGGCCGCGCTGGTGCACGGCTTCGCCTCCTGGGACCCCGAAGTGCGCCTGGCCGGGGTGATCCTCAACCGGGTCGCCTCCGACCGGCACGAGCACCTGCTGCGCGAGGCCCTGGAGGAGGGCGCTGGCGTGCCGGTGCTCGGCGCGGTGCGCCGCACCGCGGCCGTCGCCACGCCCTCCCGCCACCTGGGCCTGGTGCCGGTGGTGGAGCGCTCCGCCGAGGCGCTGCGCGCCGTCGCCGAGATGGGCGACCTCATCGCCGCCTCGGTGGACCTGGACGCCGTGCTGGCGCTGGCCCGCTCCGCCCCGCCGCTGCGCGCCGAGGCCTGGGACCCGGCCGCCGAAGTCACCCCGGTCGCCGGCCGCCCCCGAATCGCGCTGGCCGCCGGCCCCGCCTTCTCCTTCTCCTACGCGGAGAACGCCGAACTCCTCACCGCCGCAGGGGCGGAGCTGCTCCCCTTCGACCCGCTGCACGACACCCGCCTGCCCGACGGCACGTCCGCCCTGGTGATCGGCGGCGGGTTCCCCGAGGTCTACGCGGCCCAGCTGAGCGACAACGCCCCGCTGCGCGCGGCGATCGCCGACCTCGCCGCCGGCGGCGCCCCGATCGCCGCCGAGTGCGCCGGACTGCTCTACCTGGGACGCGAGTTGGACGGGCGCCCGATGTGCGGCGTGCTCGACACCACCGCCCGGATGACCGAGCGCCTCACCCTCGGCTACCGCGAGGCCGTCGCCCTGCACGACAGCCCACTCGCCGCCGCCGGCACCCGCATCCGCGGCCACGAGTTCCACCGCACCACCTGCACCCCGGGCAACGGCCCCACCCCCGCCTGGGCCTGGCGCACCCCGACCGGCACCCCCCACACCGAGGGCTTCACAGCGGACAACGTCCACGCGAGCTACCTCCACCTGCACTGGGCAGGAGCACCGAGCGTGGCACAGCGGCTCACCGAGGCTGCGGCTGGGCGCTGAGGGGCCTCAGCAGCCGAGTGCCCCGGTGGTCGCGTCAGGGTGCGCCGGAACGATCGCCACATCGCGCGCGAACGGACGGGTGGTCTCACCCGTCCGTGGATCCCAGAGCGGTGCGCGGTCGGTGACCGTGCCGAACCAGAGCAGCGGCCGTGCCGTCGGCAGGCTCTCACCGTCGATCGGGATGTTCGCAGACAGCGCCCTGACACAGACCAGACGTGGCTGGACACCGAAGTACGCGGTTGGCGGCCGCCCGGCGACAGCCTGCGAGCGGAGCTTGTCCGCGGCGTGCGCCGGATGATTCATGGCGCCCTGGATGGTCAGGAGCACCCATGTCATGAGGAAGAGGGCCACCACGGGGTAAGCCGTCATGGCTGGCCGGAACCTGACATGGAAGTAGCGCAGCCATCCCAGTGCGCCCAGCGGTACCAGCAGCACCTTGAGGACGAGGAAGACGACACTCAGTCCCGCAAGGGTGCGCCAGAGGGTGGAGACGGGCAGCTCGGCCGCCCTCAGGCCGAAGTCCTCCAGGTACACCTCATAGAGCGTGCTCGCGCCGACGGGCAGCACCGGCCGCAGCAGTGTGAGCGCCACGGGCACGGCAACCAGGCCGGCCCGCACGAGCCAGGAGCGACGGGCCAGCAACGCCGTTCCGACGGCCCCGAACAGCACCAGGACGATCTGGACCGGCACCTTCGGCCCCAGGTGGGGAACTCTGCTGCTCAGGACGGCGCCCAAGGTGGCGGGGATGACCGTGATGGCCGCGCTTGCGAAGCACGTCAGGGCGATGAGCCGAAGCATGGGCAGCCCGTCGCGGCGGCGCCCGCTGCAGTGGACGAAGGCCATGGCCCCCAGGAGTGTCAGCAGGAGTGCCGCCGCCAGCAGAGCGCGCACGTTCGCGGTACGGGCCGGCGGCAGTTCGGCACCGAGGAGAAGGGACATCGTGAACAGGGCGAGAAACAGGACGGACCCCGCCTCATCACTGATCCTCGGTGCCTCGCTCGCCGCCTCGCGGCTCGCAGCGGCCGGGTCGCGCGGCTTGGGCGGTTGATCCATCCAGGTCTCTCGGAGCATGTGATCGCCGACCCGATGGCCCCGCAGCCGTTCGAGCCGGTCGGCCTCCGCTCTGATGTTGTCTCCCGGCCGCAGTCTGGCGACGTCACCGGTGTCCAGGAGGCCAAGCGCACAGGCGCACCTCCCGATCATCCGCTGCGGCGCGGAGTGCGTGTGCCGCCAAACACGGTGCAGGCGGTAGAGATAATTGTCGTCGGTGCGTTCGGGAAAGTCGGCATCTCTGACTTCCGCACCACGCAGCCCAGCGACACGAATGAGCTCGGCTACCTCACAGACGGCAGCGGCTCGGGCCCGCCACCGACCACCGTCGCGGCCGACCGTGACGACATGGGCTCGATAGCCGGCCCGGAACGGGCTGTCGCGTCCCTCGCTGGTGGCAGGTGCCATCGTCCAACCGCGAGCTGTGAACGCCTTGATCGCCCGTTCGCAGGAGACACCGTCATCGCGGAGCAGGACAGTGACGTCGATCCATCGATCGTAGTGCCATGTGTTGTGCATAGGACTCCCCCGAATCGCTAGCCGACCACCCCGCAATTGTCCGCCGCCACTCCGTCGGCCACCGGACTGCGCAGGTGGACATCAGTCGTTCGAGCGATGCTCCGGCGGGGCTTTTCGTACCGGCATCGCATCGGCGAACTGCTGTGCCGTCATCCTCGGTCAGCTCACGCACCCCCGAAGTACGGGCACAGGAGAGAGCGGCGGTGTGAGAAATCGCGGCTGGGGGGCGCTCGGATGGAAGGAATCCACCAAGCGGACCCCGTTGCTGGTCGCAGCCCGGGCCGGTGACCGTCCATGGGAACCACCGGCCCGGGCTGTGACCAGCAGCGCCAGGGCAGCGTCCCCTTCCACGCCGAGGAGCTCCCATGCCCACCGCCCTCCCCACGACGCACCGTGAAGTCCGCCTCGCCGCCGTGCCGCACGGGCTTCCGCGGCCTGAGGACTTCGCCGTGGTCGAGGCTCCGCTGCCGCTGCCGGGGCCCGGCGAGGTGCTGGTCCGCAACCGGCTCTTCCACGTCGCCGGCACCTTGCGGATGCTGATCGCCGGGGCCACCGAGGGCACCCCTTTCCCGGTCCTGCGCCCCGGTGACACGCTGGTCGGTGCGGCGGTCGGCGAGGTGGTGACGGCGCCCGGGGGCACCGGCCTGCAGTCCGGCGACCTGGTCACCCACTGGTCGGGCTGGCGCGAGTACGCGGTGGTGCCCGCCGCCGAGTGCACCCCGCTGGACGCGGACCTGCCGGACCCGGTCGCGAGCCTCTCGATGGGCTGGACCGCCTATGCCGCCCTGACCCGGGGCGTCGAACTCCGGCCCGGTGACACGGTGTTCGTCTCCAGCGGGGCCGGCGCCATCGGCTCGATGGCCGGCCGGATCGCCCGACTGCTCGGCGCCGGACGGGTGATCGGCAGCACCGGCTCCCCGGCGAAGGCCGAGCGGCTGGTCGCCGAACTCGGCTACGACGCCGCCGTGGTGCGCAGTGCGCAGGCACCGCTGGCGGAGCAGCTGGCGCTGGCCGCGCCGGACGGCATCGACGTCCTCCTCGACAGCGTCGGCGGCGACCAGCTCCAGGCGGCCGTGCGGGTGGCGCGGCCCGGGGCCCGGTACGTCCTGGTCGGCGCGCTCTCCGGGCAGCTCGACCCCGCACGGCCCGGTACCGGCTCCCCGGTGGAGCTCGACTCCTTCCAGCTCATCCTCAAGCGGATCACCCTGCGCGGCTTCAGTGCCGACGACGTCGCCACCACCGCCCGAGCCGAGTGGACGGCCCGGTTGGCCGGGTGGCTGCGGAGCGGCGAGATCGCCGTCCCGCACGTGCGGATCGACGGCATCGAACGGGCTCCGCAGGCTGCCTGCGAGGTCGTCCGCGGTGGGCATCTTGGCCTGGTCGTCGTGGAGTTGTAGCCCGGCCACGCCGCCACCGGGCGCCGGCCACCAGGCACCGGCCCTGCCATACTGAACCATGCTCGACGACCTCGACCGCGCTCTGATCCACGCGCTGCGCATCGACGGGCGCTCGCCGTTCAGCAGGATCGCCGCCGTGCTCGACGTCTCACCGCAGACGGTCGGCCGCCGGTACCGGCAGCTGCGCGCCGAGGCCTCGCTGCGCGTGGTCGGTCTGGCCGATCCGGAGCGGACGGGGCGGGCCCAGTGGCTGGTACGGCTCAGCGCGAGTCCGCACTCGGCCCAGGACGTGGCGCAGGCGCTGGTCCGCCGGCCCGACACCAGTTGGGTGAAGCTCACCTCCGGCGGCACCGAGATCACCGCGATCGTGAACACCACGCTCTCCTCCACCAGCCACACCCTGCTGCTCCGGGACATCCCCCGGACGGCGAGCATCACCGCCGTCTCCGCGCACTGTCTGCTGCACACCTACCTCGGCGGCCCCACCGGCTGGCAGGCCACCGGCACCGCGCTCACCGCGGAGCAGCAGCTGCGGCTGGCGCCGGGCGAGGGCGGCGCCGCCGGGCCCGGGCCGGCCGCCGGACCGGGCGGACTCGGTGACGCGGACCACCACCTGCTCGCCGCCCTGCAGCGGGACGGCCGGGCCGGCCTCGCCGAGTTGGCCGCCGCCACCGGCTGGTCGCCCGCCACCATCGCCCGCCGGCTGGCGGAGCTGCGGGCCGGCGGCACGCTCTTCTTCGACGTGGAGGTCGACAGCACCCTGTTCGGCGCTGCCACCCAGGCGCTGCTCTGGCTGTCGGTCGCCCCGGGCCGTCTGCACGAGGTGGCCACCGCCCTGGCCCGGCACCCGGAGCTGGCCTACGTCGCCGCCACCACCGGCCCGACCAACCTGGTCGCCAACGCCCTCTGCAGCGGCCCCGCCGACCTGCACGCCTACCTGGCCCACCGGCTCGGCGCGCTCCGGGGCATCCACTGCCTGGAGTCCTCACCCGTACTGCGGACCCTCAAGGCCGCCGGCCCCGTCCTCCCCGCCCCACCCCGCCGCCGGGGGTGACCTCGTGCCCGACCACCCGCCACGCCCCGGCTGCCGTACGGTGGTCGGGGCAACCCCTGGGAGGACACCGTGGGCTTCTACGAGAAGCACCGCCACTTCGTGGAGGACCTGCAGCGAACCGCCCCCGAAGGTGTCCGGATCGAGTGGTCCGGCGACACCCTGATCATTCAGGCCGCGCCGTCCAGCATCCACCAGCGGAACGTCGGCCTCGTGCAGCGCCAGTTCGAGCAGCATGCACCCGCGGGCTATCTGTTCGGCAACGACAGCGCGGTCGCGAGCTCGGACATGGCTATGGCGCGGGTCCCGGACCTGAGCTGCCTCGCGGCCGACGAAGCGGTCATCGCCGTGGAGGTCGTGTCGAAGTCCAACCCGGGGAACGACCGGATGGACAAGCTGCGGGACTACGCGGTGATGCGGATCCCTCTCTACCTGATCATCGACCCGCGCCAGCAGACGGTGACGCTCTTCTCGGAGCCGAACCACGACGAGTACCACACCCGCAGCGACCGGAAGTTCGGCGACCGGATCCGGATCCCCGAGCCGTTCGGGTTCGAGCTGGAGCTGGACACGCTCGTGCCCTACGGCGACTGACGGCGGCCTTCCCAGGCCGGGGCCCAGGGCGGAGAATCGCACGGTCGCCCGACCGTCGGTCGGGCGACCGACCTCTCCCCCACCCCAGGAGGACCCCCGTGCGCTTCCCCCCGTTACTGCCGCCGCGTGCCATGAGAGCCGCCGTCGCCGTCGCCGCCACGCTCGCCGCCGCGAGCGGGGCGCTGCTGGCGGCGCCCGATGTGGCCGTCGCCCAGCCGAGTTCGTCCTCGGACGCGTTCAACAGCCTGACCGGGCAGAGCCATCCGGACTGGATGGCGCAGGTGCCGGACGGCACGAGTCTGGCCGCGATGTCGATTCCCGGCACGCACGACACGCTCGCCATCCACGGCGGGCTGGCGCCCTGGGCGTACGAGGCGCAGGAGGATCACGGGGACAGTGCCGCCACGCTCACCGCGCAGTTGGACGCCGGGATCCGTGCCGTCGACATCCGGGTGCGGGTGATCGGCGGGGCGTTCGCCATCCATCACACCGATGTGTACCAGGATGCCAACTTCGACGACGTGCTCACGCACGCGCAGGCCTTCCTGAGTGCGCATCCCAGCGAGACCGTCGTGATGAACCTGCACGGCGAGTGCGACGCGGACACCACGGAGGGCGGCAGCGGGACGGGTTCGATCGGGCACTGTGCCGACGATCCGTCGAACACCACCGAGGCCGACCGGATCCGCATCTTCGACGGCTATCTGGCCCGCTACCCGGGCCTGTTCTACGCGCCGACCGTGACCGGCGGCAGCACCGCCGCCACCCCCACGCTCGGCCAGGCGCGCGGCCACATCGTGCTGGCCGACTTCACCGGCCCGAGCGGCGAGGTGTACGCGGGCTTCGGGCTGTCCCAGCTGCCCGGCGGCGACTCGGGCAGCACGGTGGAGAACGACTGGGGCCAGTGCGACCTGGCGAAGAAGTGGGGCGAGGCGCAGAGCAACCTGACGAACGCCGCGAACGACACCTCCGGCGCCCTCTACGTCACCTACACCTCGTCCAACTGCGCCCCGTTCGGCGCGGATCCGGCCGACATGGCGGGCGGCTACCTGGGTGGCGAGGGCGAGAACCAGCGCCTGCTCGACTACCTGGACGCGGCCGGCCCGGGGAAGACCGGCGTGCTGCGGATGGACTTCCCCGGGTGGGCGGTGATCGCCGGGCTGATCGACCGCAATCCGGGCATCTGGCGGACCGGGCAGGTGACTTCGGGCATCGTGGGCAAGTGCCTGGACGACTACGGCGACGCGACCGCCAACGGTGCCGCCGTCGACCTGTACACCTGCAACGGCACCCCGGCCCAGCAGTGGCGCCCGGCCACCGACGGCACGCTGCGGATCAACGGCCAGTGCCTGGACGTCACCGGCGCGGCCACCGCCCCGGGAACGCCGGTCGAGCTGTGGCCGTGCAACGGCGGGGCGAACCAGCAGTGGAGCGTGACTGCGGGCGGCGCACTGGTGAGTGCCCAGTCCGGTACGTGCCTTGACGATCCGTCATCCAGCACGACCGACGGCACCCGGCTGCGGATCTGGTCCTGCAACGGGACGGCCGCCCAGCGCTGGGCGCTGCCGTAGCGCTCAACGCCCGCTGAAGGTACCCCCGTTGACGTGCAGTGTCTGGCCGGTCAGGTGGCTCGCGGCCGGTGAGGCCAGGTAGAGCGCGGTGCCGGCGATGTCGGCGGGGGTGCCGGCGCGCTGGTTGAGGGCGTTCGCGATGTTCCAGGCGCGGCGCTCGGGCGCGATGCCGGCGCCGAAGAACTCGGTCTCCTCGATGTAGCCGGGGGCGATCACGTTGGCGGTGATCCCCTCGGGGCCGAGCTGCTGGGCCAGGGTCAGGTTCCAGGCCTCCACCGCGGCCTTGGCCGCGCCGTAGGAGCCGGAGCCGCCGCGGTGGGCGGCGATCGAGCCGAGGTTGATCACCGCGCCGCCCGGGCGCAGCCGTTCGCGCAGCGCGGTGGTGACCAGGACGGCGGAGAGCAGGTTGGCGTTGAGGTTGGCCAGCCAGGCGGCGGCCAGGGCCTGAAGGGCGGGCAGCTCCTCGGCCGGCTCGGCGCCGATGTCCGTGTTGCCGCCCGCGTTGTTGACCAACACGTCGACCTGGTCCGGGAGTTCGGCCATCGCGGCCGCCACCTGGGCCGGGTCGGCGGCGTCGAAGGCGACGGCGCTCACGGTGGGGCCGAGTTCGGCGGCGGCCTCGGCCAGCACGCCCTTGCGGCGGCCGGTGATCACCACCCGGTCGCCCTGTTCGGCGAAGGCGGCGGCGACCGCCCGTCCGATGCCGGTGCCTCCCCCGGTGACGACGATCTGACGTGCGGTCCGGCTCATGGCGCATCCCCTCGTTTAGACCTAAACGTGAATGGCACACTAGCAGCATGAGTGAACCCGAGGACGACCTCGCCGCAGCGATCGCGCGGGCCTGGCAGCGCGAGCAGCCACAGCTGCCCGTCGGCTCGATCCCGATCCTGACCCGGATCCGGCAGGCCGCCAAGCTGCTGACCGACGACCGGCGCCGCACCCTGGCCCGGGTCGCGATGGACGACGCCACCCTCGACCTGCTCAGCACCCTGCGCCGGGCCGGGCCGCCCTATCGGCTGCCCACCCGCGAACTGGCCGCCCGCTCGCTGATCACCGCCGGTGCGGTCACCCAGCGGGTGGACCGGGCCGAACGGGCGGGACTGGTCCGGCGGTTGCCCGCCGAGCCGGGCAGCCGCGCGGTGCCGGTGGAGCTGACGGCGGCCGGGCACGCGGCCGTCGAGGCGGCGGTGGGCGATCTGCTGCGGCACGAGCAGCAGTTGGTGGACGCCGCACTGGACGGCCCGGAGCAGCGCGAACTGGCGCGCCTGCTGGCCAGGCTGCTGGCAGCCCTGCCCCGGGAGTGAGCGGGGAGTCGGCAGGGGTCGGCACCGGATATTGACGGCAGGCCTTGCACGAAGCCTTGCCACTGCAATGTCACATCGCTAGCTTGTGTCGCATCGCGTTGGAATCTGATCCCCCACCCATCGGATTCCACTCTCAATCAAACAGGAGCGCCCATGACGCCCCACCGTCACCTGCGGTCGCTGACCCCTCGCACGCTGCTCGGCCGCACCCTGCTCGCCCTCGCCCTCGCGCTGCCCGGCCTGGGCGCGGGCGCCCTGCTCGCCCCGACCCCCGCACACGCGCTGGACAACGGCGTCGCCCTGACCCCGCCGATGGGCTGGGACGACTGGAACACCTTCGGCTGCAACACCAGCGAGGCCCTGGTCAAGGAGACCGCCGACTTCATGGCCTCCTCCGGGCTGCGCGACGCCGGCTACCAGTACGTCAACGTCGACGACTGCTGGCTCTCCCGCAGCCGCGACGCCAACGGCAACCTGGTCGCCGACCCGGCGAAGTTCCCCGACGGCATGGCCGCCACCGCCGCCTACGTGCACAGCAAGGGGCTGAAGTTCGGCCTCTACGAGAGCCCCACCCTGCACACCTGCCAGGGCTTCCCCGGCAGCCTGGACCACGAGCAGCAGGACGCGCGGACCTTCGCCTCCTGGGGCGTGGACTACCTCAAGTACGACAACTGCCTCGCCAGCGACCCCGACCAGCGGGTCGGCGACGAGAAGCTGCCGCTGGAGACCCGCGACGGCTGGATGCGCGACGCGCTGGCCGCCACCGGCCGCCCGATCGTGCTGAGCCTCTCGCTGCAGCCGGCCGCGCAGGGCGAGACCCCCTGGGTCTGGGGCAGGAGCGTGGCCAACCTGTGGCGGATCGACGGCGACCGCGACTCCTCCTTCGCCGGGCTCACCCGGCTGGTGCACGCCGATCTCGACAAGTCCCAGGACGCCGGCCCGGGCGCCTGGAACGACATCGACATGCTCACCACCGGCAACTACGCCGACCCGTCCGCCCAGCTGACCTATGACGAGTCCAAGTCCGAGCTGTCGCTGGCGGCCGTGCTGGCGGCCCCGCTGATCTCCGGCGCCGACCTGCGGGCCGCGGCCACCCCCGCCGACCCGGGCTACCCGATCACCCAGCAGATGCTCGGGCTCTACCTGGACAAGGACGTCATCGCGGTCGACCAGGACGCGCTCGGCGTCCAGGGCACCGAGGTGAGCGGCACCGGCGGCCTCGACGTGCTGCGCCGGCCGCTGGCCGACGGCGACGTGGCGACCGTGCTCTTCAACGAGACCGGTGCCCCGGCCACCATCTCCACCACCGCCTCGGCGCTCGGCCTGCCGTCGGCGGTCGGCGGCTATCGGCTCGACGACCTGTGGGCGCACACCAGCACCGTCAGCCAGGACGGGACCATGTCCGCGAGCGTGCCGCCCGGCGGCTCGGTGATGTACCGGGTCACGCCGTTGAACGTCACCGTCGGCGCCTCGCACCTGCTGGTCTCGCAGTCCTCGGACCGCTGCCTGGACGCCTACGACAACCAGACCGCTCCGGGCACCAAGCTGGAGATCTGGG
This sequence comes from Kitasatospora sp. NBC_01250, assembly GCF_036226465.1. NCBI lineage: Bacteria > Bacillati > Actinomycetota > Actinomycetes > Kitasatosporales > Streptomycetaceae > Kitasatospora > Kitasatospora sp. NBC_01250. The sequence continues at coordinate 3,061,752 of NZ_CP108476.1, forward strand.
ACTGCAACGGCGGCGCCAACCAGCGCTGGGCGGCCGGCTCCGACGGCGACCTGCGCACCTACGGCGGAACCCAGTGCCTGGGCACGGCCGGCGGCGGCCTCGCCTCGGGCACCCCGGTGACGGTCGAGCCCTGTGACGGCAGCGCCGCGCAGAAGTGGACGGTGAACGGCGACGGCTCGATCACCACGCCGAGCGCCTACGGGCTCTGCCTGGACGTCACCGGCGGCAATCTGCCGTCCGGCAACGTGAACGGCGTCCCGGTCGAGGTCTACTCCTGCAACGGTGGCGCCAACCAGCGCTGGACCCAGCAGTGACCCGCGCCGCCCGACCTGTGCCACTGACCAGCGGCCCTGACCGGCGCCCCTGACCGGCACGGCCGTGATTGACCTCCCTCCGCGCCACGTGGTGGTATTCCGGGGCGCGGAGGGAGAACCAACAGGTGAGCGATGCTACGGACGGCGTGGTGGTCGGGGTCGGTGCGAGCGCCGGAGTGGCCGAGGACGAGGTGCTCACGCTGATCACCGAGGCACTGGCCGCCGCCGGTCTGCCGGCCGCGGCGGTGCGGCGGCTCGCCACCGTCGACGGGCGCCGTGCCGAGCCCGGACTGCTGGGTGCGGCAAGGGCGTTGGGGGTCCCACTGGTCGGTCATCCGGCAGCGGAGCTGGGCGCGGTCGCGGTGCCCAACCCCTCGGCCCGGGTGCTGGCCGCCACCGGGACGGCGAGCGTGGCGGAGGCGGCGGCACTGCTCGGCGGCGGGGAGCTCCTTGTCGGGAAGCGGAAGTCGGGCCGGTCGACGGTGGCCGTCGCGACGCTGCCCGGCGGTCCGCGCGAGCCCGCCGACCCGCAGCCCACCGACCCGCAGCCCACCGGACCGCAGCCCGCCGACCCGCAGCCCGCCACCGAGCCGGACCTGCGCCACCACGGCGACGCCGAGGTCCGCGCCCCGGGCCTGGTCGACCTCGCGGTCAACGTCCGCACCGGCACGCCGCCCAGCTGGCTGCGCACCGCGCTGGCCGAGGCGCTCGGCGACCTCGCCGCCTACCCCGAGCAGACCACCGCCCGCGCCGCCGTCGCCGCCCGGCACGGCCGCCCGGTCGAGGAGGTGCTGCTCACCGCGGGCGCCGCCGAGGCCTTCGTGCTACTGGCCCGCACCCTGCGCCCGCGTCACGCGGTGGTCGTGCACCCGCAGTTCACCGAGCCCGAGGCCGCGCTGCGCGACGCGGGGATCACCGTGCACCGGGCGCTGCTGCGGCCCGAGGACGGCTTCCGGCTCACCGCGGGCGCGGTGCCCGAGGAGGCCGACCTGGTGGTGATCGGCAACCCGACCAACCCGACCTCGGTGCTGCACCCCGCCGCCGGCCTGATCGCCCTGGCCCGGCCCGGGCGCACCCTGGTGGTGGACGAGGCCTTCATGGACACCGTGCCCGGCGAGCCGGCCTCGCTCGCCTCCTTGCGGGAACTGCCCGGCCAGGTCGTGGTGTTGCGCAGCCTCACGAAGACCTGGGGGCTGGCCGGGCTGCGGATCGGCTATCTGCTGGCGCCGCCCGCCCTGGTCGCGGAGCTGGCCCGCAGCCAGCCGCTGTGGCCGGTCTCCAGCCTGGGCCTGCTGGCCGCCGAACTCTGCAGCGCCCCGGCCGCGTTGGCCGAGGCCGAGGCGGCGGCCGGCCGACTCGCCGAGGACCGCGGGTACTTGCTGAAGCGGCTGGCCGAGCTGCCGGGCATCCGGGTGCACGGCGAACCGGCCGCCTCCTTCGTGCTGATCCGGCTGCCCGGCGCCGACGGGGTGCGCGAGCGGCTGCGGGCGGCGGGCTTCGCCGTCCGGCGCGGGGACACCTTCCCGGGGCTGGGCCGGGACTGGCTGCGACTGGCCGTGCGGGACCGGGCCACCGTGGACGCGTTCCGCGCGGCGCTCGCCCAAGCTGTCTGACGGACCGTCAGCCGGACGCGCCGAGCAGCGAGTCGGCGAGCTGGGTGCGCTGGTAGAAGACCGAGCGGCCGGAGCGCTGCGAGGAGACGATGCCGGCCGCCCGCAGCGCGGTGAGGTGCTGGGAGACCCCGGCGGCGGACATCCCGGTGCGGTGCGAGAGTTCGGTGGTGGAGGCCGGGGCGGCCAGCTCGGTGAGCAGCAGGGCGCGCGAGCGGCCGAGCACGGCGGCCACCGCGTCCGGCACCTCGGCACTGGGCTGCTCCCAGAGCATGCCGACGCCCCGGCTCGGGTAGCAGAGCTGGACCACCTCCGTCGGCCGGTTGATCAGCAGCACCGAGGGCCCCACGAAGGCCGAGGGGACCAGCAGCAGCCCGCGCCCGGACAGCGTGCCCTTGTGGTCGCAGGTGTTCTGCGGCAGCCGCAGCACCTCCGAGCACCACTCCACCCGCGCGTCCAGCTCGCCCAGCACGGCCGCCGCGCCCCCGGCGGCGAAGCGCCGCGACTGGTGCAGCACGTCCGCCTCCAGCACGGTGCGCAGCCGCGGCCAGGAGGGGGCGAGCGCGACCTCCCAGTACCGGCGCAGCTCGTCGATCAGCTGCGGCAGGACGGCCGCCGGGTCCTCGTCGAAGGCCCGCACGGCGGGGGTCCAGGGCGCCAGCCGGCCGAGGTCGGCGCGGATCTGCTCGGGGGTGGCGGCGGCCAGCACGGCCAGCTCGCCCTCCAGCGCGAGGTCGGCGCGCGGGCTGGGGGTGAGCGAGGGCGGCGGCGGGTTGAGGAAGTCGGGGATGTAGCCCTGGGCCGGGACCAGGTCGGCCAGCAGAGCGCCGGGCAGGCCGGCGGCGGCCAGCCGCGGCAGCGTCCGGTCGGCCCAGCGCCGGTGCAGCGGGCGGGCGGTGGGCGAGGCGAGCACCCGAAGGCTGGTCACCACCTCCCAGAGCGGCGAGAGCGCCAGTCTGGTGTGGGCCAGGTCGCGGGCCGAAAAGGCCAGTTCGAGCACGGTCTCCCCCTTGGATTCGGCCCTGCCTGAATGAATGGTGCAACTTCGGTGACCCGCGCAGGATTCCCGCCATGACCCCGCACACCACGGCCGTCGAGGCCCCCCTCGACGCTGCCCCCGCCTGGATCCTCCCCTCCGAATCCCTCCCTGTCGAGTCCGTCGCCGTCGCGGCCCTCCCCGACGCGTCCGCCCTGGTCGACGCCGTCTCCACGCCCACCTCCCCTGCCGCGCTGCCGGCCGGGCCCCGCCGAACCGACCGGCTCCGCGCCCGGTTCGGCGGCTTCGGCGGCCCGTTCTGGGTGGTGATCGGCGGCACGGCGGTGAACCGGGTGGGCAACATGGTGCTGCCATTCCTGGTCTTCTTCCTCGGCTCCCGGCACATCGCCACCGACCGGATCCCCTTCGTGCTGGGCGCGCTCGGGCTCGGCGGGCTGCTCGGCCCGGTGCTCGGCGGGCTGCTGACCGACCGCCTCGGCAGCCGCGCCGCGATGGTCACCGGGATGATCGGCACGGCCGCCTCGCAGGGCCTGCTCTTCGCCGCTCCGAACCTGGCCACCCTCACGCTGGCGGCGGTGGCCCTGGGCGCGGCGGGCAGCCTGCACCTGCCCGGCGCCGCCACGCTGGTGGCCGGCGCGACCGGGCCCGAGCGGCGGCGGGTCGCGTTCGGGCTGTTCCACTGGTCGATCAACGTCGGTACGGCGGTGGCGGGTGCGATCGGCGGGTTCCTGGCCGAGCACGGCTACGGGTTGCTCTTCGCGCTCGACGCGGCCACCTGCCTGGGCTACGCCCTGTTGGCGGCCACCCTGCTGCCGCGCTCGGCGGGGCGGGCCGCGGACCGGCGGGCGGCCGCGGACGGCGGCGGCTACCGGGTCGTGCTGCGCGACCGGCTGCTGCTCTCCCTGCTGCTGCCCATCGTGCTGGCCGAAGGCATCTACGCGCAGACCGAGTTCACGCTGCCGCTGGCGATCCGCGACCACGCCCTGCCGGCCACCGTCTTCGGTCTGGCGGCCGTGGTCAACGCGCTGCTGGTGGTGACGCTGCAGCCGATCGCCTCGGTCTGGCTGGTCCGCTTCGACCGGCTCCGGCTCTGGTCGGTGGCCATCGTGCTGGTGAGTGCTGGCGTCGCGCTGACCGGGATCGCGGACAGCGCCTGGGGGTTCGCGCTGACGGTGGTGGTGTGGAGCCTGGGCGAGGTCTTCGCCAGCGGGCTCTACACCTCGATCGTCGCCGACCTGGCACCGGCCGACGCCCAGGGCCGCTACCAGGGCGCCTCGGGGTGGGCCCGCGGTCTGGCCCGGCTCGTCGCCCTGGTGCTGGGCTCGGCGGTCTACGCGGGCCTGGGTCCGGCGGCGCTCTGGTGGAGCTGCGCGGTGCTCGGCCTGGTGGGGGCGGGGCTGCCGCTCCTGCTCTCCCGGGCGGTGCGCGGCCGCACCGCGGCGGCCGCCGGATGAGGGCGCCCGACACCGCTGCCCGGCCACCCACGGGGGGTGGCCGGGCAGCGGTGCGTCAGCAGCTCGGCGGCTGGTCGGGTGCTCAGACCTGGCCGGCCTTCTCCAGCGCGGAGCAGCAGGTGTTGACCAGCAGGCGGGTCACCACGTACGGGTCGACGTTGGCGTTCGGGCGACGGTCCTCGATGTAGCCCTTCTTCTCCACCTCGACCTGCCACGGGATGCGGACCGAGGCACCGCGGTCCGAGACGCCGTAGGAGTAGACGTTCCACGGGGCGGTCTCGTGCTTGCCGGTCAGGCGGGCCTGGATGTCGTCGCCGTACTGGCTGACGTGCTCCAGCACGATGTCCTGGGAGGCGCCGAGCGACTCGCAGGCGGTGATGATCGCGTCGTAGCCCTCGCGCATCGCCTTGGTGGAGAAGTTGGTGTGCGCGCCCGCGCCGTTCCAGTCGCCGCGCACCGGCTTGGCGTCCAGGGTGGCGTCGATGCCGAACTCCTCGGCGGTGCGGTACAGCAGGTAGCGGGCGACCCACAGGTGGTCGGAGGCGGTCAGCGCGTCGACCGGGCCGATCTGGAACTCCCACTGGCCGGGCATGACCTCGGCGTTGATGCCGCAGATCGCCAGGCCCGCGCCCAGGCAGCGGTCCAGGTGCAGCTCGACGATCTCGCGGCCGAAGACCTCCTCGGCGCCGATCCCGCAGTAGTAGCCGCCCTGCGGGGCCGGGAAGCCGCCCTCGGGGAAGCCGAGCGGGCGCGAGCCCTTGAAGAAGGTGTACTCCTGCTCGATACCGAAGATCGACTCCTGCGCGGCGAACCGCTCGGCGATCGGACGCAGCAGGGCGCGGGTGTTGGAGACGTGCGGGGTGCCGTCCGTCTCGTTGACCTCGCAGAGCACCAGGATGTGGTCGCCGCCGCGGATCGGGTCCGGGAAGGAGGCGACCGGCTCGAGCACCCGGTCCGAGGCGTGGCCCTCGGCCTGGTTGGTGGAGGAACCGTCGAAGCCCCAGGTCGGCAGCTTGTCGGCGTTGGCCAGGATCCGAGTCTTGGAGCGGAGCTTGGCGGTCGGCTGCGTGCCGTCGATCCAGATGTACTCGGCCTTGATTGCCACGGCGGTCTACCTCGCATGTCTCGGTGGGTGCCCGCGTAGCGTCGCAAGCCGCCGTTTCCCCGTTGTTCCTCTTGTGTAACCAGCATGTGAACCGACTGTCCGAAGTGACACCCTCACAGTGCGAAGGTGTCACCAACCGGACGGACGGCCGCGCTGACCGGCGCTCGTCCGGATCGTCGCAGCTCAGCGGCGGTGCGCGGCCCGACGACGGCGGGCCAGCAGGACGGTGGCCACCCCGACCACCACCAGCGCACTGCCGCCGGCGAGCGCCGGGATGGTGCCGGCCGCGCCGGTGAAGGCAAGGCCGGAGGCCTTCGAGGTCCCGCCGGACGCCACGCTCGGGGCCGGGTTGCCGGAGGCGGCCGCGCTCGGGGCACCCGAGCCGCCGACGCCGAGCTGGGCAACGGGCTCACCGCTCACCGGCACCCCGGCGCCACCGGAGCCGCCGGAGCTGCCGGAGCCGCCGGTGCTCGCCGGGCCACCCGCCGACGGCGCGCCCGTGGAGGCGCCCACCGACGGACCGCCCGAGGACCCGGCCCCCGCCGGCCCGGACCCGGACGGCGCGGCGGACGGGGTGGACGGGGTGGACGGGTTGGACGAGTCCGAGGGGCCCGCGGACGGCGCGCTCACCGAGGCGGGCGCGGACGGCGCGGACGAGCCGGACGGCGCCCCGCCCGCCCCGGTCGGCTTCTGGCAGCTCACCGACGCCACCGTGACCGTCCCCGTCACCTTGGCGACGTTGAGGTTCAGCGGGTTCAGGGCCACCCGCACGGTGAGCGCGGCAGCCGCCGCAGAGGTGGAGGTGGTGCTGCGTGGCGAGAAGTCGATGTCGACCTCGCCGACCCCGGGCACACTCACCTGGGTCGTCCCGTCCAGCTTCAAGGTGACCGAGTGGCCCAGCACGGTGAGCTTGGCGGGCGAGGTCACCGTGGCGGTCGGCTGGCCGTCCACCGGGCAGCTCACCGAGCTGCCGAGCGCCTGCAGTCCGAGCAGCGCGCTGCCGGGCAGACCGGGGACGTTCACGTTGGCGTTGACCAACTGGACAGCGGCGCTGGCGCCTTGGGCGTCGACATGGGTGACCGACTTGCCGACCTCGGCCCGCACCAGGTCGATCGGCCCGGACTGCCCGACCCCGGCGACGTCCGCGGTGAGCATCGCGCCGTTCGCCTCGGCCGGGGACTGCACCTTGTTCAGCGCGACGTCCACCGGCACGTCCACCGCATTGTTCAACAGGCTGACGTCGAGGCTGAGTTCGGCGGTCACCGCACTGGCCCGACCAGTGTCGGGGGTGGCGGCGAAGGCCGGGACCGGCAGCGCCGCGAGGGCGGTGGCGGCCAGCACGACGGCGGCGCGGCGGTGGACGGGACGGGCAGCGGACAGCACGGTGGAACCCCCACGGAGTACGGAACTTGAGCCGGGCACGGAGACGGCACCGGCTGCGGAATCCCGTCATCCTCGGGGCGGTTCAACCGTCCCGAGGGCAACTACCGCCCCTGGTTCACTCATTGGAGTGAACCAGGCCCACTTCACCCACTGGCGTGGGTGATCTTGCTGGTGTTGACGAAGAGACCGGCGAACGCGGCCACCGACGCGGTCAGCGCCGGCACGGCGTCCGGATGCCGCGGGTCGACCAGGACGGCCAGGCCGGCCGAGCCGGCCGCGAGCAGCGCACAGGTCGCCAGGCCGCTCCAGACCGGCTGCCGCACCGTGTGGCCGGGGTTGATCACCGCGCCGAGCAGCGCGGCCACCAGGCCGGGGGCGGTCTGTGCCATGCTGGGCAGCTGGGAGTTGCCGTCCCAGCCGAGCACGCCCAGGAAGACCATCAGCAGGCCGAACCCGACCGCCGCCAGCACGGCCGCCGGCCCGGACGGCACCGGCTGCGCGGGCTGACCGGCCGCGGGCTGAGCAGCCCCGGCGGGCTCCTTGGTCAGTTGCGCAGCCTGCGTGGACTGCGCAGCCTGCGTGGGCTCAGCAGGCGTCGCCATCAGGAGAGCCGCCAATCCACCGGCTGAGCCCCCTGCTGCACCAGCAGCTCGTTGGCCCGGCTGAACGGCCGCGAGCCGAAGAAGCCGCGGTCCGCCGACATCGGGCTCGGGTGCGCCGACTCGATGGCCGGCAGCGAGCCCAGCAGCGGACGCAGGTTGCGCGCGTCCCGCCCCCACAGGATCGCCACCAGCGGCGTGCCGCGGGCCACCAGCGCCCGGATCGCCTGCTCGGTGACCTGCTCCCAGCCCTTGCCCCGGTGCGCGGCCGGCTTGCCGGGCGCGGTGGTCAGCGCCCGGTTGAGCAGCAGCACGCCCTGCCGGGTCCACGGCGTCAGATCGCCGTTGGCGGGCGGCGGGAAGCCGAGGTCCTGGCCGTACTCGCGGTAGATGTTGATCAGGCTGCCCGGGATCGGCCGCACCTGCGGCGCCACCGAGAAGCTCAGCCCCACCGCGTGGCCCGGCGTCGGGTACGGGTCCTGACCCATGATCAGGACTCTCACCTGGTCGAACGGCTGCTGGAAGGCGCGCAGCACGTCGGGCCCGGCCGGCAGGTAGGTGCGCCCGGCGGCCAGCTCGCCGCGCAGGAACTCACCCATGGCGGTGACCTGCCCGGCCACCGGTTGCAGGGCCTGGGCCCAGCCTGGTTCGACGATCTCATGCAGAGGACGCGGTGCCATGGCATCACCCTATCGGCCCAAGGCAGCCCGCCACGAGGGCGCCTGGCGGCCCGGCCCAGGTCAGCGCCCCGGCGAGGCAACCCGGTGCGGCGCCCCGGCACGGCAACCCGGCTCGGCAACCCGGAGGGCAGCCCGGTGCGGCGGCTCAGCCCAACGGCCGGCCGCGCAGCACCACCAGCTGCGGGTCGGCCAGCACCCGCACGTCCGCGCGCGGGTCCTCGGCGTAGACCACCAGGTCGGCCGGTGCCCCCTCGCTCAGCGCGTCCCGGCCGAGCCAGGCCCGCGCTCCCCAACTGGCCGCCGAGAGCGCCTCGGTGGCGCTCAGCCCGGCCTTGACCAGCTCGGCCACCTCGGCCGCGACCAGGCCGTGGGCCAGCGAGCCGCCCGCGTCGGTGCCGACGTAGATCGGCACGCCCGCGTCGTGCGCGGCGCCCACCGTGTCGTAGCGGCGCTCGTGCAGGCGGCGCAGGTGGGCCGCCCAGGCGGGGAACTTGGCCTCGCCGCCGGCCGCCAGGCTCGGGAAGGTCGCGATGTTGACCAGCGTCGGCACGATCGCCACCGAGCGCTCGGCGAAGACCGGGATCAACTCCTCGGTCAGGCCGGTGGCGTGCTCGACGCAGTCGATGCCGGCCGCCAGCAGGTCGGGCAGCGACTCGGCCGCAAAGCAGTGCGCGGTGACCCGCGCGCCCTCGGCGTGCGCCGCCGCGATCGCCTCGCGCAGCGCGTCGCCGGGCCAGCAGGCGGCCAGGTCGCCGCGCTCGCGGTCGATCCAGTCGCCGACCAGCTTGACCCAGCCGTCACCGCGGCGGGCCTCCTGGACCACGTAGGCGGTCAGATCGCCGGGCTCGATCTCGTGCGCGTAATTGCGCAGATAGCGGCGGGTGCGGGCGATGTGCCGGCCGGCCCGGATGATTTTCGGCAGGTCCTCGCGCTCGTCGATCCAGCGGGTGTCGGCGGCCGAGCCGGCGTCGCGGATCAGCAGGGTGCCCGCGCCGAGATCGGTCAGTGCCTGCTTCTCGCTGGTCGCCTCGTCCACCGCGCCGTGCGCGTCCAGGCCGACGTGGCAGTGCGCGTCCACCAGGCCGGGCAGCACCCAGCCGTGCACCGTGCGGACGTCGCGGGCGCCCGCGGGCCGCTGGTAGGTCACCCGGCCGTCGAGCACCCAGAGTTCGTCCCGGACCTCGTCGGGGCCGACCAGCACCCGGCCCGTGATGTGCAGCACCGCGCCATCCGTCATGGCGGCACTCTATCGCAGCCACTTTATGACTTCGATCGTCAATTGTCGTCATCTTTATTACCCCTATTCTCCCCCACCTATTTTGGCAATCTCGGACACATCAGCAGAAATAGCGGGAAGCCTTGGGAATCGATCTCGACAGATCGATTGACTCGGCATGACTGACGTGATTGACTCCCTTCACCGCAAGGCCTCGCACCTCCCGAGCACCTCCCCGAGCATCGCCCGCGCACCACCCGAGCAAGCTCCCGCGCACCGCCCAGCGCCACACCCCAGACCCGGTCCGGGGCCGCCATCCGCCCGGCCGCCCCCGACCGCCGGCTCACCGCCCGCCGACGTGCGCGATGCCGTCACCGCCGGTGAGCCCCCGCAACCCGGGGCCGAGCGACCACATCCCCCGGTCGCCCGGCCCCGGGCGCGGCCACCGAGGCTGCCTCCCACGGTCCGACCCCTCACCACGAGCCGCGCCCCGGCCACCTTGACCACCCCGACCGCGCGAGAGCAACCACGACGACCGAGTGAGGACCCGCGATGACCAGCTCCCCCGCCCTGTCCGGCGCCGACCTGTCGAGAGCGGCCACCGGGGCCGCCGCCGCCCTGCGAGCCGCGCTCGCCGGAGAGGTCCTGATGGCCGCCGACCCCGGTTACCGGGAGGCCCGGCAGCTCTGGAACGCCGCGGTGGACCACCGGCCCGCGGTGCTCGCCCGCTGCACCGGCGAGCCGGACGTGGTGGCCGCGGTGCGGATCGCCCGCGAGCATGGTCTGCCGCTCTCGGTGCGCGGCGGCGGCCACGACTGGGCCGGGCGCGCGCTGCGCGAGGGCGGGGTGGTGCTCGACCTGTCCGGGCTGCGCGAGGTGACGGTGGATCCGGCGAGCGGCACCGCCGAGGTGCAGGGCGGGGTACGGGCCGGGGACGTGATCGGCGCGGCACAGGCGCACGGCTTCGCGCCGGTGACCGGCACGGTCAAGGCGGTCGGCGTGACGGGGCTGACCCTGGGCGGCGGTTACGGGCTGCTCGCCGGTGCGCACGGGCTGGCCTGCGACAACCTGCTGAGCGCCCGGGTGGTGCTGGCCGACGGCCGCGCGGTGACCGCGAGCCCCGAGGAGAACCCGGACCTGTTCTGGGCGCTGCGCGGCGGCGGCGGCAACTTCGGCGTGCTGACCTCGCTGCGCCTCCGGGTGCACCCGCTCACCACGGTGACCAGCGGCCTGCTGCTCTACCCGCTGGAGCGGGCGGCAGCCGTGCTGCGCCACCACGCCGAGATCGTCGCCGAGGCGCCGGACGAACTCACCGTGATGGCGGGCTTCTTCGCGGTGCCGGACGCCGAGCCGCTGGCCTTCCTGCTGCCGCTCTGGGCCGGCGAGCCGGCCGCCGCCGCACCCTGGGCCTCACTGCTGGCGAAGCTGGGCGGCGCGGTGGCCGGGGAGTTCACCCAGGTGCCCTACCTCCAGGTGGCCGGCCTCTTCGACGACAGCGTCGCGAACGGCCGGCACACCGAGATGCGCACCCGCTGGCTGCCCGCGCTGGGCGAGGAGTCCATCGCCGTGCTGACCGAGGCCGCCGCCCGGATGGCGGCGCCGTACTCCGGGATCTTCCTGCACCACTTCCACGGCGCGGCGAGCCGGGTGCCGCCGGCCGACACCGCCTTCGGACTGCGCCAGGACCACCTGCTGGTGGAGATCGCGGCCTCCTGGGCGCCGGGCGACATCGCGGGCGAGGCGCACCGGCAGTGGGCCCGCCGGCTCTCCGCGGACCTGGCCGGGCACGCGCTGCCGGGCGGCTACCCCAACCTGATGGGCGCGGACGAGAGCGAGCGCGCGCTGCTCGGCTTCGGGGCCAACGCCGAGCGGCTGCTGGCCGTCAAGCGCCGCTTCGACCCGGCGGCCGTCTTCTCCGGCGTGCCCGCCCTGCCGGCCGGCAACGGCTGACACCACCTCCGCACCGGCCGAACCGGAGCACCTCCGCACCAGCCGAACCGTGCACCCCCGCTCCGGCCGAGCCGGTGCGCCCCTGGACCGGCCCGGCCGCCGCACCTCCTCCCCGGCGGCCGGGCCCCGCCATGCCCCGACCACCACGCTGTGGTGCTTTGTTCGGCTGCGCGCCAACTGCGCGCCACTCCGTGCTCACCATCGCCCGAAAGGGTCCTTCCGAGGCCAAGTTGGCTATACAACTTGGCGGCCATCTCACCTGCCGAAGGACCCGTTCCATGTCTGACGCCATCGCGTCGCGCTCCCTGTACTGGCTGCGCGACAACTGCCCGTGCGCCGAGTGCCGCGACCCGCGCAACGGCCAGAAGCTCTTCCAGATCACCGATCTCCCAGCGGAGTTGGGCATCTCCGCGGAGATCGAGCAGGACGGCCGGCGGGAGGTGCTCTGGTCCGACGGCCACCGCTCGCGCTACCCGCTCGACTGGTTCGCCGCGCCCGACCGGATCACGCCCGAGCAGCCCGCCACCGGCGACCGCCGCAGCGAGGCGGGCAAGCGGCTCTGGCGGGCCGCCGACTTCGCCGCCGGGATCCCCGAGGCACGCTGGAGCGACTACCTGGCCGACCCCGCCGAGCGGGCCGCGGTGCTGCGCGCCGTGCAGCGGCTCGGCTTCGCGGTGCTGCGCGAAGTACCCACCGTGGAGCGGCAGGTGCTTGAGGTCGCGGCGAGCTTCGGCTACGTCCGGCAGACCAACTACGGCGAGATCTTCGACGTCCGGGTCGAGCCCGACCCCAACAACCTCGCCTTCACCAGCGTGGCGATCAGCCCGCACACCGACAACCCCTACCGCGACCCGGTGCCCACCCTGCAACTGCTGCACTGCCTGGAGAACGCCGCGGCCGGCGGTGACTCGGGCCTGGTCGACGGCTTCCAGGCCGCCGCACTGCTGCGCGCCGAGGCCCCGGCCGACTTCGAGGTGCTGACCCGCACCCTGGTGCCGTTCGTCTTCCGCGACCGCGACACCGAGCTGCGCGCGGACCGGCCGCTGATCGGGACCGACCCGCTGGGGCGGATCCGCGAGGTGCGGTTCAACAACCGCTCGATCGGCCGACTCCAGCTGCCCGACGCCGAGTTGGACGCCTTCTACACCGCCTACCGGAAGTTCGCCGCGATCACCCTGCGCCCCGAGCTGCAGCTGGACTTCCGGCTCGACCCAGGCGACTGCCTGATCTTCGACAACGTCCGTCTGCTGCACGCCCGTACGGCCTTCGAACAGGACGGTCGGCGCCACCTGCAGGGCTGCTACGCCGACCTGGACGGCCTCGCCTCCACCCTCGCCGTACTGGACCGGCGCGCCGCCGCGCTGGACCGGATCCAGGAGCTGTTCGAGGGCGCGGGCGCGGCCGAGTACCTGGGCGAGGCGGTCACCCAGGCCGAGCACATGCTCCAGGCCGCCGCCCTGGCCCAGCGCGAGGGCGCCCCGGACCACCTGGTGGCGGCGGCCCTGCTGCACGATGTCGGCCACTTCTTCGACAAGGACAGCCAGGGCGTGATGACGGGCCGTCAGCTGATGGAGGGCCAGGACAACCGCCACAGCCACACCGGCGCCGACTGGCTGGCCCAGTGGTTCGCCCCCGGGGTCACCGAGCCGGTGCGGCTGCACGTGTCCGCCAAGCGCTACCTGTGCGCGGTCGAGCCCGCCTACCGGGCGGGGCTCTCCGCGGCCTCCGAGTACACCCTGCAGGTGCAGGGCGGCCCGATGACCCCGGAGCAGGCCGCCGCCTTCGCCGAACTGCCGGGCGCAGCAGAGGCGGTGGCGGTGCGGCGGTGGGACGACGCGGCCAAGGTGGCCGACGCGGACACCCCCGGCTTCGAGCACTTCCGGCCGCTGCTCGCCAGGCTGCTGGACTGAGCACCGACCGGTCGGGCCGTCAGTCGCCCGCCCGCGCGTGCCGCGAGAGCGCCGAGGTGACCATCGAGTTGTGCACGCTGAAGGCGACCGTGCCCGGCAGGTAGCGGTCCTGCGACCACTCCACCGGGCACCCGGTGGGGTCGGTCGTGCGGCGGCGCTCGCGCAGCAGCGGGGCGCCGCGCCGGCAGCCGAGCAGCTTGGCGTCCTCGGCGTTGGCGGCCACCACGTCGATGGTGTGGTCGGCGTCGGTGAACAGGATGCCGTGCTCCCGCAGGTGCTCGGTGTGCGAGACCACGTCCGGCGGCAGCTGGGCCACCAGCACTCCGACGTGCGGCGGGTAGACGGTGCGCTCGACCATCACCGCGCTGCCCGACAGGGTGCGCAGCCGCAGCGTCACGTAGACCTCGGCGCCCGGCGCGAGGCGCAGCTGCTCGCGCTCGGCGGCGTCGGCCGGGCGGCGCACCAGCGACTCCAGCCGGCCGCCGGGCTCCTCGCCCATCGCGCGGGCCCAGTGGGTGAAGCTCAGCAGCTCGGAGAAGCTCTGCACCCGGGCGTTGCCGAGCACCACCCGCCGGGTGCCGCGCCGCGAGGTCACCAGGCCGTCGGCGCGCAGCACCGCCAGCGCCTGGCGCACCGTGCCGCGCGAGACGCCGTACCGCTCGGCCAGCGCGCCTTCGGCGGGCAGCCGGCCCGCCTCGCCGTAGGCGCCGGTGGTGATCGCCTCCCGCAGGTCGGCCGCGACCTGGCGGTACAGGGCGCCGCCGGCGGCACCACCGTCCGGCGTCTCCTGCACCTCCTGCCCGTCGAGCTGCATAGCGCTCCCGGTCACCGTGCCTCCCACCACCAGATCCCCCCTCGACTTCGGTCTCCTTGCGACTTCAGTGTCCCGCGCGCCCGGCCCTCAGGCCTCAGGGTCTCGTGCAGCTCAGGACGTTCCGACCATATCCGCTTCGCGCGGGCCCCCGGCGCGGCGGATGGGCGGATATCGGCCGACCGGCCTTGACCGTTCCCACAGCCGACCCCTGTTCTGGGGCGCCCGTTCACCTTCTGGTCACCAAGCTCCGGCGTACTGTCCGGTGTCGGACGAAGTTGGCTGACCAACTTGATCCCGGCTCCCTTTCCTCGCAGTCGCAGCCCCGCATCCTGCCCCTTGCGACCCCTGCGCACCTCGATCCAGGAGATCCTCCCGTGACCGTGCACCGTGCCCGTGCCGCCGCCTTCGCGGCGGTGCTGACCGCCGCCGCGCTCTCCCTCACCGCCTGCGGTTCCGCCAGCAGCTCCTCGACCGCGAGCAGCGGCGGCAAGGACGCGAAGACCGCCACCTCGGCCGCCGACTTCGGCGGCATGGACGCGCTGGTCGCCGCCGCCAAGAAGGAGGGGAACCTGCACGTCATCACCCTCCCGCGGGACTGGGCCAACTACGGCACCCTGATGGACGGCTTCACCAAGAAGTACGGCATCAAGATCGAGGACGAGAACCCGGACGGCTCCAGCCAGGACGAGATCAACGCGATCACCTCCCGCAAGGGCCAGAACCGCGCGCCCGACGTGGTCGACCTGGGCAGCGCCTTCGCGATCTCCGGCACCCAGCAGGGCCTGTTCGCGCCGTACAAGGTCGCGGGCTTCGACCAGATCCCGGCCTCCATGAAGGACGCCAACGGCAACACCTACAACGACTACGGCGGCTACATCTCGATCGGCTGCGACGCCAAGAAGGTCAACCCCTGCCCGCAGACCTTCGCGGACCTGCTGAACCCGGCCTACAAGGGCATGGTCGCCCTCAACGGCAACCCGACCAAGGCCAACGCCGCGCTCAGCGCCGTCTGGGCGGCCTCGCTGGCCAACGGCGGTTCGCTGGACAACATCCAGCCCGGCATCGACTTCTTCGGCAAGCTGAAGCAGATCGGCAACTTCAACCCGGTCGAGGCCACCTCCGCCACCGTGCAGAACGGCGAGACCCCGATCACCATCGACTGGTCGTACCTGAACACCGGCTACACCAGCCAGTACGCCAGCAAGGGCATCGACTGGAAGGTCTCGATCCCCTCGGACGGCAGCTTCGCCCAGTACTACAACCAGGCGATCAACAAGGACGCGCCGCACCCGGCCGCCGCCCGCCTGTGGGAGGAGTACCTCTACAGCGCCGAGGGCCAGAACGGCTTCCTGGGCGGCTACGCCACCCCGGCCCTGTTCGACTCGATGAAGACCGCCGGCACCCTGGACGCGACCGCCGTCGCCAAGCTGCCGAACATCGCCAAGCCGTTCACCACCTTCCCGTCCCAGTCGCAGCAGGACGCCGCCAAGACGGCCATCACGTCCAACTGGGCCAAGGCCATCGGGGGCTGACCCACACCATGACTACGGCTCCCACCCCGGTGCCGGCCCCCGCCGCCGTTGACAGCAACGGCGGCGCGGGGACCCCCGGTACCGCTCCCGCTTCCGAGGCCGCCCCCACGGCCGACCGCCCCAAGGGCGGCAAGCGCCGCTCGGGCAACCGTGCCTGGCTCGGCGCGCTGCCCCTGATGGTCTTCTTCGCCATCGGGTTCGGCCTGCCCGCCGTCGCGATCGCCATCGGCGCGTTCACCACCTCCTCCGACGCCCCGGGCGGCGGCGGTACCTTCACCCTCTCCAACCTCACCGCCTCGCTCCAGGGCGCCTACTTCACCGCGCTGCTCGGCAGTGTCAAGCTCTCCGCGCTGACCGCCCTGATCGGCACCGTGATCGGCCTGCCGCTGGCCCAGGCGGTGGCCACCTCCCGGTTCCGCATCGTGCGCGAGGCGGTGCTGTCCGGCTCCGGCGTGCTGGCCAACTTCGGCGGCGTGCCGCTGGCGTTCATGTTCGTGGCCACCCTCGGCAACGCGGGCGAGGTCACCACCGGCCTGGGTCTGAAGAAGTACGGCTGGAGCCTGTACACCTTCGACGGTCTCGCGATCGTCTACCTGTACTTCCTGATCCCGCTGATGATCCTCACCATCACCCCGGCCCTGGAGGGCCTGCGGGTGCAGTGGCGCGAGGCCGCCGCCAACAACGGCGCGACCACCTTCCAGTACTGGCGGTACGTGGCGCTGCCGGTGCTGCTGCCCTCGCTGCTGGGCGGCTACGTGCTGCTCTTCGGCGCCTCGTTCGCCGCGTACGCCACCGCCGAGGCCATGGTCGGCAGCTCGATCCCGCTGATCTCGATGCAGATCGGCGACGCGCTCTCCGGCAACGTGCTGGTCGGCCAGGGCAACCTGGCCCTCGCGCTCGGCCTCGACATGATCGTGGTGGCCGGCCTGGTGATGGCCGTCTACCTGCCCCTCCAGCGCCGGAGTGCCAAGTGGCTCAGCTGAAGATTCCCGCTCCCCTGAGCCGCCTGCGCGTCGGCCGCGGTCTGGTGCTGCTGATCTGCGGCGTCTACTTCGCGGTGCCGATGGCCGCCTCGCTGTTCTTCAGCATCGACGACTACCACGGCGGCTTCACCTTCCACGCCTACACCGAGTTGCTCTCCGCGCCCGGCTTCCTGGACAGCCTCTACCTGAGCCTGGAGCTGGCCGGCGCCACCGTCGTGGTGCTGCTGCTGGTGCTGGTGCCCGCGCTGCTCGCCGCCCGGCTCGGTGCGCCCAGACTGCGCCCGGTGGTGGAGGTGATGTGCTCGCTGCCGCTGGTCGTCCCGGTGGTCGCGCTCACCACCGGCATCGTCGGGGTGCTGCGCTGGGGCCCGGACTACTTCGCGAACTCGCCGTTCTTCCAGACCTTCGTGGCGATCCAGAACCCGGACTTCCCGGTGGTCCTGCTGATCGCCTACGTGCTGATGGCGCTGCCCTTCGCCTACCGGGCGCTGGACGGCGGACTGCGCGGCGTGGACGTCGTGACGCTGGTGGAGGCGGCCCGCAACTGCGGCGCCAGCTACCCGCGCGCGGTCCTCTCGGTGGTCCTGCCCAACCTGCGCAGCGCGCTGCTGAGCGCCTCGGTGCTCACCGTGGCCCTGGTGCTCGGCGAGTTCACCACCGCCTCCATCCTCGGCTTCCAGCCCTTCTCGGTGTGGATCAACACCTACGGCAAGACCGACGGCCAGATGTCCGTCGCGGTCTCGATGATCAGCCTGATGGTCGTCTGGATCGTGCTGCTGCTGATGTCCGCGCTCGGCAGCGGCCGCCGCAAGTCCGCGCGTTCCTGATCCCCCACGCACTTCTCCAGGAGTTCTTCCCATGACCACGGCCACCGCCATCGCCGGCGTCCCCCTCGCACCAGGTAGTGCCACCGTCGAATTCCGCTCGCTGCGGCGGGCGTTCGGCTCGACCGTCGCACTGGACGGGCTCGACCTGACCGTCCACCCGGGCGAGCTGCTCGCCCTGCTGGGCCCCTCCGGCTGCGGCAAGACCACCGCGCTGCGGATCCTGGCGGGCTTCGAGACCCACGACTCGGGCGAGGTGCTGGTCGACGGCACGGACGTCACCCGGATCCCGGCGCACAAGCGCGACGCGGGCATGGTGTTCCAGTCCTACAGCCTCTTCCCGCACCTGACCGCCGTGGACAACGTCTCGTTCGGGCTCAAGATGCGGGGCGTGGGCAAGGAGGAGCGCCGCAAGCGGGCGCTGGAGCTGCTGGAGCTGGTCGGCCTGCCGCAGCGCGCCGGGCACTACCCGCACCAGATGTCCGGCGGCCAGCAGCAGCGCATCGCGCTGGCCCGGGCGCTGGCCCTGCAGCCGCGGGTGCTGCTGCTGGACGAGCCGCTCTCGGCGCTGGACGCCAAGGTCCGGCTCAACCTGCGCGAGGAGATCCGCCGGCTGCAGCAGGAGCTCGGCATCACCACCCTGTTCGTGACCCACGACCAGGAGGAGGCACTGTCGATGGCCGACCGGGTCGCGGTGCTGCGCGCCGGGCGCCTGGAGCAGTGCGACACCCCCAGCCAGCTCTACGCCCGCCCCACCACCGCCTTCGTCGCCCAGTTCGTCGGCACCATGAGCCGCATCCCCGCCGCCCGCTCCG
This sequence comes from Kitasatospora sp. NBC_01250, assembly GCF_036226465.1. Classification (NCBI taxonomy): domain Bacteria; kingdom Bacillati; phylum Actinomycetota; class Actinomycetes; order Kitasatosporales; family Streptomycetaceae; genus Kitasatospora; species Kitasatospora sp. NBC_01250. The sequence goes on from NZ_CP108476.1 coordinate 3,079,938, forward strand.
GCGACGGCGTCGAGGTGCTCGGCCGCCGCCACGCGGTGGACGGCGCGGTGCCCGCCGCCGGCGAGCTGGACGTCCTGGTCCGGCCCGAGAACGTCGGCCTGACCCCGGACGGGACGGGCAACGCGGTGGTCGTCGGCGCCAGCTTCCTGGGCGCGGTCACCCGGCTGACCGTCCGGCTCACCGACGGCACCGAGGTCAAGTCGGACCTGCCCACCGAGGAGGCCGCCGCGCTTCCGATCGGCGGCGGCGCCACCGTGAGCCTGCCCGAGCGCCCCGTCCTGGTGGACGTCCGCGCCGGCGCCGGGCAGTGATCGCCGCGATGACCACTGCGCTGCAGCCCCAGGCCGGACTGCCCCAAGCCGTCCTGTTCGACATGGACGGCACCCTGGTCGACACCGAGCACCTCTGGTGGTCGGCCACCGCCGAGATCGCCGCCGAACTGGGCCACCGGCTCGGCGATTCGGACCAGTCCGAGGTGCTCGGCCACGCCGTCGAGCACACCGCGGCCCACCTGGACCGGGTGGTGGCCCACTCCCCGGGCGCGACCGTGCTGGCCGCCCGGCTCAACGAGGCGTTCATCACCAGGGTCGCCGCCCAGGTGGTGCCGCGCCCCGGGGCGCTGGCCCTGCTGAGCCGGCTGCGCGAGGCCGCGGTGCCCACCGCGCTGGTCTCCGCCTCGCCCCGGCAGGTGGTCGACCTGGTCCTCACCCACCTGGGGGCCGACTGGTTCGCCGTCACGCTGGCCGCCGAGGACACCCCGCGCACCAAGCCGGACCCCGCGCCCTACCTGGCCGCCGCCGCCCACCTGGGCCTGGACCCGGCGGCCTGCGTGGCGGTCGAGGACACCCCGACCGGCGTCGCCTCCGCGCACGCGGCGGGCTGCGCGGTGCTGGCGGTGCCCTCCTCCGCGGTCACGATGCCGTCCGGCCCCGGGATCACCCTGCTGGGCAGCCTCACCGAGGCGGACCTGCCGTTGCTGGCCGGGCTGACCGGTCCGCGAGAATAGCGCTCATGCCCTATCTGCTCCTCACCTTCGCCATCCTGAGCGAGGTCTGCGCCACCAGCTGCCTGAAACTCACCGACGGCTTCAGCAGGCTGTGGCCCAGCGTGGGCGTGGGGATCGGCTATGTGCTCTCCTTCGTGCTGCTGGGCCGGGCACTGAAGCACATACCGGTCTCGGTCGCCTACGCCGTCTGGTCCGGCGCCGGGACGGCGGCGGTGGCCGCGATCGGCGTGGCCGCCTTCGGCGAGCAACTGGGCAAACCGCAGCTGGCGGGGATCGCGCTCATCATCCTGGGCGTGGTGCTGCTCAACCTGCGCGCCTCGCACTGACGCACCTCCGCACACCCTTCGAGCCCTGGGACCCCGTCCCGGGGCTCGAGCCTTTCCCCGGCCGCGAGCCTTTCCCCGGCCGCGAGCGGCGAGTTCGACGGATTCCCGACTGTCCGTCATACGGCGTTCATGCACCGTCCGTCACGGATCGCCTGAATGTGGGCAGTGTTCTGCGGCCCGAGTTGTTCAGCCAACTCGGGCCGTGTCGAAGCCCCTGACCGACAGGATTCCCGTGGCCACAGGCAGCTCCCTCGCGCTCAGCAGCCCGCCCAGCCCCACCGAGGGTGACAAGCTCACCTTCCACTGGAGCACCGACGTGCCCGACGCCACCAACTGGGTCGGGATCTACGACGGCACCCGCCAGCCGGGCAACGGCTCCTCCCTCGTCTGGAAGTACACCCCCGGCACCTCGGGCGACCTCACGCTCGACACCTCCGCGCTGACCGGCGGCCCGTACACGGCCTACCTGCTGGCCAAGGACGGCTACGCGGTCCTCGCGCAGAGCGCGCCGTTCAGCTTCGCGCCCAAGCCCGCCGTCGTCCCGCCGCACAGCGCGGTGGACGCGCTGACCGCGACGCCGGCGGCGCCGGGCGCCCCGGTGCGCATCGCGCTGGGCGGGCTGTGGGCGCGGCCGGCCGGGAACCCGGCGGGGAGCGCGACGTTCCGGCGGGCCGGCGGCGACTCCTGGCTCTCGGTCGCCGCGGACGGCACGGTCACCGGCACCGCGCCGGGCACGGCGCTCGCGCGCCCCGCGGTCGTCACGGTCGGGGTGCGCGACAGCGCGGGGGCGCAGGACACCGTCACCGTGCAGCTGCCGGTCGTCGAGCCGAAGGGCAAGCAGACTCTCAAGGTGGCCAGTTGGAACCTCTGGGACGCCGGCACGCACAGCACCGACGGCTTCGAGAAGCAGTTGCGGGTGATCCTCACCCAGGGCTGGGACGTGGTGGGCCTGCAGGAGACCGCCGGTGCGGGCGCGCAGCGACTGGCCGACGCGCTCGGCTGGTACGCCTACCAGAGCGCGGGCAGCGTCGGCGTGCTGAGCCGCTACCCGCTGGCCGACGTCACCCCGGCGACCGCCGCGCTGCCCGCCGCCGGGGTCACCGTGCAGCTGCCGAACGGCACCGGCATCCGGCTGTGGACGGTGCACCTGGACGAGAACTCCTACGGCCCGTACGCGATCCAGGACGGCCGCACGCCGGCCGAGGTGATCGCCGCCGAGACCGCCTCGGTGCGCTACCAGCAGGCCCAGGCGCTGGTGGCCGCGATCAAGGCGGAGAACAAGGGCCCGGTGATCCTGGCCGGCGAGCTCTCCTCGCCCTCGCACCTGGACTGGACCGCGGCCACCCGCGGCACCGCGCTCGCCTGGCCGGTCAGCGAGGCGTTCCAGGCCGCCGGGCTGACCGACAGCTTCCGCGAGGACCACCCGGACCCGGCCAGGACCCCCGGCACCACCTGGTCGCCCACCCGCAAGGCACGCGGCGGCAGGCCCGAGCCGCAGGACCGGATCGACTACGTCCTCTACGCCGACACCGGGCGGATCGAGCTGCGCGAGGCGCACGTGATCGCCACCGGCTGGCCCGCCGCGGACCCGGACACCGCCGCCAACGGCTGGCCTTCGGACACCGCCGCCGCCGTCGCGACCTTCGCGCTCTGAAAGGGCCACACCTGATGACCGAGTTGAACCGCCGTACCGTCATGGGCGCCGCCGCCGCGACGGCCGCCGCCGCCGTGGTCGGACTCCCCGGCACCGCGCAGGCCAAGGAGACCGACGGCAAGGGCGCCAGTGGCAGGGGCAGCCACGCCGGTGACGTCACCGACGTCAAGCACGTGGTCGTCCTGATGCAGGAGAACCGCAGCTTCGACCACTACTTCGGCTCGCTGAACGGCGTGCGCGGCTTCGCCGACAAGCAGGCGCTGACCTTCCCGAACGGCGACCCGGTCTTCCGGCAGCCGGACCCGGGCCGCAGCGACGGCGGCGTGATGCTGCCGTACCGGATGGACACCACCCGGTACAACGCGCAGAACGCCGCCGGCCTCGCGCACGACTGGGCCACCGGCCACCAGGCGATCAACAACGGCGCGATGAACAAGTGGGTGGCCGCCAAGGGCGAGCGCACCATGGGCTACTTCACCCGCGAGGACATCCCCTACCAGTACGCGCTGGCCGACGCGTTCACCCTCTGCGACGCGTACTTCTGCTCGCTGGCCGGCCCCACCGACCCGAACCGCCTCTACCTGTGGACCGGCACCTCGGGCCCGGGGCGGGACGGCACCACCGGCCCGTGGATCGACAACACCCCGGTCACCCAGAACCCGGTGGCCGACTGGACCACCTACGCCGAGCGGCTCGAAGCGGCCGGCATCAGCTGGCGGGTCTACCACAACCCGAGCGAGGACGACCGCACCGGCGACTACGACGACAACGCGCTGAGCTACTTCAAGCAGTTCCACAACTTCCCCACCACCGACCCGCGTTACATCAACGCGATGACGAAGTTCGACCCCACCGACTTCGACCGGCACTGCAAGGACGGCTCGCTGCCCACCGTCTCCTGGCTGGTCGCGCCCTACCTGTTCTGCGAACACCCCAACGCCAGCCCGGACTACGGCGCCCACTGGGTGAACACCGCACTGCAGTCGCTGATGTCCAACCCGGAGGTCTGGCAGCACACCGTCTTCCTGGTCATGTACGACGAGAACGACGGCTACTTCGACCACCACGTCCCGCCCGCCCCCGAGCCCGGCACCCCCGAGGAGTTCACCCAGGGACGGGCGATCGGGCTCGGCAACCGGGTGCCGCTCTGGGTCGCCTCGCCCTGGTCGCGCGGCGGCTGGGTCAACTCCCAGGTCTTCGACCACACCTCGGTGCTGCGGTTCCTCGAGCAGGTCACCGGGGTGCAGGAGCCGAACATCTCGCAGTGGCGGCGCACCGTCTGCGGCGACCTGACCAGCTGCTTCGACTTCACCAAGCCGGACTTCTCGATCCCGCAACTGCCCGACACCACCGCACTGATGGCCAAGGCGGACGCGAACGCCTCGCTCCCGCCGGTCGCGCTGCCCAAGAGCGGAACCCAGTCGATGCCGCCCCAGGAGCGCGGCGACCGCCCGCACCGCACCCTGCCGTACCGCCCGTGGGCCGACATCGACGTGGACCGGGCCAGTGGCAGGGTCACCTGCACGATGACCAACTTCGGCACGGTCGGCTACTCCTTCATGGTCTACCCGAACATCCAACTGCCTTTCGCCGCGACCCCGTTCACCGTGGAGCCGGGCGCGAGCAAGACCTACGTCTGGGACGCCTCGACCACCGACGGCCGCTACGACTTCACGGTGCACGGCGCCGACGGCTTCGTCACCCGGTTCGCCGGCACGGTGACCCGCCTGGAGCAGGAGGACGTGGCGGTGCCGATCGTCTCGGCGGACCTGCGCGACCCGAAGTCGATCCGCTTCGAGCTGGCCAACGACGGCGCGGGGCAGGTGAGCTTCACCGCCACCGGCAACGACTTCGCGGGCACGCCGCAGACCGTCTGGGTCGGCGCCGGGCGCACCACCCGGATCGACTGGCCGCTCGACCCGCAGGGCCGCTACGACGTCACGGTCACGGCCGGCACCGGCACCCGCTTCGCCCAGCGCTACGCGGGCTGGGCGCACCCGCAGCGCTGACCGGAGCCGAATGGCCGTGCTGCGGTCTGTCGGACCGCAGCACGGCAGCCCGTATTCTCGTCGACCACACACGGCCGCAAATACTCCCGGGCCGACCCGACCTGGAATCCGCCGTTCCTCTCGAATCAGGTTCGGACCCCGAAGATTCGATCAATGTGCGATCCACTCGGCGAAAGATCCCGGGCGTTCCGGCAACCGGAATTCCGCCTTTCCGCGGGCCCGCGCCGGGCGCGACCCGCTACCCCGCGGTCTCCGCCAGATGGCTGCGGCCCGAACGCACGCCCCAGAAGAAGGCCGCCAGGCCGCAGCCGCCGACCGCGAGCGAGTCGTAGGGCTTGGGCACCAGGTTGCTGCCGCCGAAGCCGCCGACCGCGGAGAACGCCAGCAGCGCGAGCAGCCAGGCGATCAGCCAGGCGCCCTTGCGCAGTTCGCGCAGCAGCTGGGCGGCCGGCTCCCCGCGCCGGGTGACCCAGAACAGCGGCAGCCCCAGCAGGGTCAGCGGCACGGTCACCCGCAGCCGGTGCCAGGCCGACCAGTAGACGAACAGGGTGGCCACCACGAAGGCGAGCGGCGCCACCCAGCGCAGTGCGGGCGAGCGCCCGGCCGCCCGCGCCGGGTCGCCCACGCGCAGCGTGCGGGCGGCGACGGCGGAGGTCGCGTACACCATCAGCAGCAGGTCCCCGAGGGTGCTGACGATGTCCTGCCAGCCGCCGAGCGGCACCAGGAACATCGCGGTGATCGCCGTGTTGAGCACCAGCGCCCGCCGGGGGATGCCGGAGCCGGCATGCACCCGCCGGAACCAGCGCGGCAGCGTGCCGTTCTTCGCCAGTGCGTAGGTGCGCCGGGCGGTGGCCGCCAGCCCCACCAGCGCGGAGCCGCCGGGCGACAGCACGGCGTCCGCGTACATCACCATGGAGAGCCAGTGCAGGTTGAGCAGCAGGGCCAGCTCCGCAAAGGGCGAGTCGAACGCCACCCCCTGCCAGCCGCCCGCCAGGTCGCGCTCCGGCACGGCGACCAGGAAGGCCAGCTGCAGCCCCAGGTACAGCACCACCGCCAGGGCCAGGCCGGTGAGCACCGAGCGCGGCACGTCCCGGCGCGGGTCGCGGACCTCGCCGGAGAACTCCACCGGCGACTGGAAGCCGTTGAAGGCGTAGACGATGCCGCCCACCGAGAGCGCGGTCAGCCCGGCCGACCAGCCGTAGGGGGCGAAGCCGCCGTGCCCGTGCCCGCTCAGCCGCCCCGGCTCGAAGCGCGCGCTGACCAGCAGCAGCACCACCGTGAGCACCGGGACCACCAGCTTGACCGCGGTCACCAGCAGGTTGACCCGGGCGAACAGCCGCACGCCGAAGGCGTTGAGCACGCCGAGCAGCACGGTGATGGCCAGCGCCAGCAGCACCCCGCTCCAGGTCAGCCGCGAGCCGTCGTACAGCTGGGGCCGCCAGTGCGCGAGGTACTGCACGATCGCCGCGACCTCGGCGGCGTTGGCCCCCACCGCCAGCAGCACGGCCCAGCCGAGCATGGCGGCCACCAGCGGTCCGTTGGCGTACAGCGGCCAGCGCACCGTGCCGCCGGCCTCGGGGCGCGAGGCGCCCAGGTCCACCATCACCAGGGCGACCAGCGCGGCCAGCGCGCCGCCGGCCAGCCAGCAGAGCAGGGAGAGCGGCCCGGCGATCCGCGCCGCGTACATCGCGGCGAACAGCCAGCCGGAGCCGATGATGTCCCCGAGCCCGATCCCCGCCAGCCGCCAGTACCCCAGCTGGCGATGGAGCCTGCGCTCCTGGCCGTGCGCCGCACCCCCTTCCTGCGTTCCGCACCGGGCCGTATCGGCGGACGGCGGCGAATCCCGCGGGACGGGCTGCGAAGAGGAGGACATCCCCCATCTCTACCGCGACGATGAAATGACCATGCGTATAGAGAGCACTCTGTCACTGGGACGCAGTAGTCGGTCCACCGGCGCCAGGAAACGTCCTCATCTGGGTACCGTAAATATGGCAACTGTAGCTGAAAAGAGTGACCGGGCACTCACCCCCCGGGAGTCTCCCTAATCTGCCGATATGGGAACACTCAACTCCTTTCGCAGCTTTCCCATGTCGGTACGCCTGCTCCTGGTCAACCAGTTCGGTGTTGATCTGGGCTTCTACGTACTGATCCCCTATCTCGCAACCCACCTCGACCGGGATCTCGGAATGTCGGCGGCCTTGATCGGATTGATCCTCGGGGTGCGCAACCTCTGCTCGCAGTGCCTGTTCGTCCTGGGCGGCAGCGCCACCGACCGGCTCGGCGCACACCTGGTCATCCCGGCCGGCTGCCTGCTGCGCACGGTCGGATTCGGGCTCTTCGCCTGCGGCGACGGCATCCACCTGGTGCTCGCCGCCTCCGCCCTCACCGGGCTCTCGGCCGCACTCTTCTATCCGTCCGTCCGCGCCTATCTGACGGTGGAATCCGGCGATCGCGCGGCCGAGGCATTCGGGCTGCTGAACATTGTCTCCACCGCGGGCAGCCTGGCGGGTCTGGCCCTGGGCAGCATGCTGATCCTGCTCGACTTCCGCCTGTGCGCACTGGCCGCCACGGTGATGTTCGCCGTATTGACCGTCGCGCAGATCTTCGCATTGCCCCGCCAGCAGACCGTCAGCGCCCGTCCGGGCGTGCTGGAGGAATTGCGCGAGGCTCTCGGCAATCGCGGCTTTCTCGCCTTCTCGGCCACCATGGTGGGAATGGCCACGATGGAGAACCAGATGTTCCTGCTGATGCCGGACGGCGCCCGGGCGGCCTCCGGCTGGGACGGCGCGGGTGCCATCCCGCCGACCCTGGGCACCCTCGCCAACCTCGCCCTCCAACTGCGGATCACCCGCCGCGTGCGGGCGGGCGGCGACATCGGGCGGTGGGTCGGTCCCGGCCTGGCGCTGATGGGCCTGGGGTTCCTGCCGCCCGCCCTGGTGGCCGGGCTGCACCACCCGCCCGGTCTCGCCGCGATCGCGGTGCGCCTGGTGCCGGTCTGCGCGGGCGCCTGCGTGCTGTACTTCGGCGTCATGGTGGCGCAGCCGGCGGTGATGGAGCTGATCCCCAAGTTCGGCCGCACCGACCTGACCGGCACCTACTTCGGGCTCTTCTACCTCTTCTCCGGCTTCGCCTCGGCCGGCGGCAACTTCCTGGTCGGCTGGACCATGGACCTGGCCCGGCACACCGGCCGGGCCTGGCTGCCCTGGGCCTGCTGCACGGCCTTCGGCCTGTTCTCCGCGGCCGGCGCGGCCTGGCTGCACCACCTGCGGGCGCTCCCGGCTGATCGCCACGCCGCACTCGCGGCCTGAGCCTTCCAGAGCCTGTCCGGTGGATCCTGCCCGGCGTCCCGCGCCCGGCAGGATCCACCGGACAGGCCCGGACGCACCGTCAGCCCGCTGCCCGGTGCTGCGCCCAGCGCAGCGCCTCGCGCACCCGCTGGGTGTCCGGGTCCCGCGGCCCGAGCGCCTGCTCGGCGTCCTGCAGGATCGCCGTGAACAGCTGGACGGCCTGGGCTGCGCGGCCCGGCCGGTCGGCCTCGGCCACCTGGACCGCGAACCGGCTGCGCGCCAGCAGTCCTTCGCGGCTGCGCGCGGTGCCGTGGGCGGCGTTGCGGGTCAGCGCCAGGTCGGCGCTGGTGTGGGTGATCCGGTGGCACGGGTTGGGCGCCAGGATCCGGCGCCGGTTCGGCATGTCGTCCGGCACCCGGCCCAGCGCCACCTCGATCCGGCGGTGGATCAGCGGCAGGTCCAGGTGGGGCGGCCCGTCCGGCACGCCGTCCCGCAGCAGCTCGACCAGGTGGGCGGCGAAGCTGGTGGTGCGCGCGGCGGGCGGGGCCAGCGCCTTGCGCGTACGGTCGGCGGCGGTGAGCAGGTTGACGTCACCGGCGGCGGGCAGGTCCAGCGCCCGCCCGGCGAAGCAGCAGTCCAGCCAGGCCAGCCGGTGGCGCGCGCGGCTCTCCGGGCCCGCCAGCAGCTCCAGCACGGCCGCGGCGGGCAGCGCCGTGCTCGGCGCCCGCTGCTCCTCGGTGCCCGGCAGCGCGAAGTGCAGCCGCCCGCCCGCGTCCAGCACGCCGTGGCCCGCGTAGTAGAAGAGCAGCAGGTCCTCGCTGCCCGCGGCGACGGCCGCGAGCGGGCCGAGCACCTCGCCCGGGCTCTGCGGGTCGCTGATCCTGATCACCCGGTCCCAGTCGAGCGGCCCGTGGGCCCCGGCCAGCGCGTCCGCCAACTCGTCGACGGCGGCGTGGGCCTGGGGCAGCGGGTCCAGCCCCTCGGCGTGGAAAGTGCCGACCGAGACCAGCACCGCCGAGGAGCGCGCGGGATCGGGCAGCAGCGGCGGCCAGTCCACCGCCCCGCTCACTCGTCCTCGGGATCGAGGAACCCCTCGACCCGGTCGAGCACCGCCTGGACGTCCGCGAGGCCGTCCGCGCTGATCTTCAGCTCGGTGCCGTCGGGCCGGTGCAGGGTGATCTTCACCTGGCCCTTGCCGCGGCGCAGCCGGGAGGCGAGCCAGAGCGTGAACGGCTGCAGCACCAGCGGCCCGAGTTCGGTGGCGTACTGCACGGCGTCGGCCACCCCGCCCTGCTCCCCCGGCCCGGGCGGGACCAGCCGGTTGGTCACCCGGCCGCGCAACGCGCCGTCCTGGCTGAGGAATTCGCGCAGGTCGCGGGCGTCGGTGTCGACCTCGTCGGGGTCGCCGTCGAAGCTGATCAGAAACTCGGTCATCGGGAGGGCTCCTGGTGGTCGAAGAAGGCTCGGAACCGCGGCTCGGAACCGCGGCTCGGAACCGCGGCTCGGGACGGCGGCTCGGGACGGCGGCTCGGCTGCGGCTCAGAACTGCGGACGGGCGGGCGCGGGGCCCGGCGGCCGAGGCGGCGCGGCGGGCGCCGACCCGTTCGCCACCGGGCCGGCGCCGGTGGCGACGAAGCGGTCGTCGAAGAGCGGGCGGTGGCTGAGCACCTGGTACGGCAGCCGCAGCGCCCCGGCCGCCTCGCCGAGGTCGCCGAACGCGCTCAGCGTCTGCTCCACCCAGCCGTAGTGGCCCGGGGGCAGCCCCTGCGCATAGGTGTGCGGCAGCGGTTCCAGGTTGACCGCGGCGAGGTTGGCCAGCGCCGCCGCCCGCTCCGCCCCGAGCACCGGCAGCACCGCGGCCGGAGCCGCCGGGCCGCCCAGCAGCCCGGCCAGCAGGTGCGCCAACTCGGCTGTCGAGCCCGCCCGTTGCTGCTCGGCGCCGACCAGGGTGAGCCGCATCCGGTAGCCCGGGTGCACCGCGCGCTGCACCGCCTGCGCCAGGCACCCGGCGGCCTCGTGCGCCGCCGGGTCGCCCGGCCGGCTCAGCTGCCAGGTCGAGGCCGTCCGCGCGGGCGCGGCCAGCCGCTGGTACTCCTGGGCGTAGCGGGCCAGTTCGTCGATCTCGGGCCGGGCCAGCTGCTGCGCCGCCAGCGCAACCGAGAGCACGGTGCGCTCCGGCCGGTCGGCCAGCGCCGCCCAGAACGGCTCCCAACCGACGCCAGCCCCGGCGAGGTTGTGGGCCACCACGGCATGACTGCGGTCGGTGTCGGTCCGGCTCAGCGGCCGGGCCGTCAACCGCTTGCGCAGCTCGACCACCACCGCCGCCCGCCGCTCGCCACCGGCGCTGTCACCGGCGCCGCTACCAGCACTGGCACCGGCGCCGGTGCTGCCACCGAACGGATCGAGTTCGGCCAGCAACTCGCCTTCCTCGGTGATCTCCTGGCCCACCACGTGCGGCGGCAGCTGCGCCAGCCGTCCCCGCAGCGCACCGGCGAGCGCCTGCGCCGCCTCGGGCGTGGCGCCCGCCGCCTGGCCGAGCAGCACGCAGCGCAGCAGGCCGCGCCCCGGCTCGCTGATGTGGCGCAGCTCGAAGCGGACCGCCTCGCCGGGGCGGCACAGCCCGGCCAGCCAGGCGAGTTCGGCCGCCGAGGCCTGTCGCCGGCGCTCCTCCTCGGGCACGTCGGCATAGCCGCGGTGGGCGTGCAGCGAGCGGGCCGGCGCCAGGCGCAGCCCGACCCAGGCCCAGCTGCCGGCCTCCGTGGTGTGCGACAGCACGCCCGGGGTCACCGGCCGCGTCACGGCCGGGCCGGCTCGCCGGTGCTCCAGCCGTCCCCGATGGTCGGCGGCCCCTGCGGCTGCTCCGGTGCGGGCGCGGGCACGACCGGCCCCGGCACGACAGGACCAGGGACGACCGGGCCGGGGACGACCGGGCCGGGCACCGGTGCCGGCGCGGCGGCCGTCGCACGCTCCAGGTACGGCGCCGGCGCAGGCGCCGCGGCGGCGACCGGGCCGGACGTCCGCGGGTGCTCCACCTGCGGCGCGCGGCCACCGCCGAAGCCGAACTGCTCCGGCACCTCTTCGCGTTCGATCGCGGTCACCAGCCCCTCCCGGCAGACCGCGTGCACCGCCTCCCGCATCGCCCGCACGTTCTCGGTGCGCAGCATCGCCCAGGCCAGGTCGGCCTGCCCGAAGACGCTGCCGAGCGAGTCCCCGACGAAGCGCGCGATCAGCCGCCAGCCACGCCGGGTGCGCCACATCTGCCACCCCAGGTACAGGCTGTCGCCGTACCGGAAGACCGAGATGACCGCCTCGCAGTCGCCGTTGCTCAGCGCGAGCCGGCCGTTGGACTGCTGGGCACCGTAACCGGTCTTCAGGCGGCGGTAGTTGACGCCGAGCGGGAAGGACCGCCGGGCCACCACGCCGCAGATCTTGTAGTAGGTCGACTGCACGTCCTGCTCGCTGCGGTTCTCCAGCAGCACCCGCCACTCGCCGATCGGCTCGGTGAGCTTGCCGCAGAAGAGCACCAGCAGGAATATCACCGGCACGTCGAAGACCACGAACAGCGCGAAGCCCCCGATCGAGGAGCCGCTGCTCTCCCCGTACTGGCCCGAATCGGTGCTTCCGGCCAACGACATGATGAGGAAGGGAAGTTGGACGAGCAGCGCGATCCAGGAGATCAGCGCCGCGCGCAGCCAGAGCTGGAGCACCGTCCGCCCGGAGACCCGGTCGTCCAGCGCTGTCTCGACCTGCTCGTGCCTCAGTGTCTTGTCCAGATACGCGGCGTTGCCGTCACCCCCGACCCAGCCGGGTACCGGCAGCGCGTTTCCGAATGGCATGTGTGTCCCCCGATCCAACAGGCCGTCAACTGCGCTGTGCATCGTGGCACATGGCCGCCGATGCTGTCACCTGCGGTGACCGCCCCGACGGACAGGGTGACCAAGGTGTTGCAGAACCCTGGCCACCCCGTTGTCCGACGTTGTCCGACGGAGTTGTCCGACGGAGTTGTCAGGCGGAGTTGTCAGGCGGAGTTGTCCGACGGACCGTCAACGCCCTTCGACGCCCGTCAGCGCCCGTCAGCGCCCGCCAGCAGCGCCGGCAGCTCGGCGATCGAGCCCAGCACGTGCGTCGCGCCGTCCGCCCGCAGCCGCTCGGCCTGGTGCGCGCCGGTCAGCACGCCCGCCACCACGCTCGCCCCCGCCCGGGTGCCGGTGAGCATGTCGTAGCCGGTGTCGCCGACCACCGCGACCTGGCGCACCGAGTCGGTCCCGGTGCGCAGCAGCGCGGTGAGCGCCAGGTCCGGGAACGGGCGGCCGCGGCCCGCGTCGGCCGGGCAGAGCGTCAGGTCGGCGATCTCCTGCCAGCCGAGCGCCGACAGGATCCGGTCCTGGGTGGCCCGGGAGAAGCCGGTGGTGAGCACCACCTTGCGGCCCTGGGCGCGCAGTTCGGCGATCGCCTCGGCCGCGCCCGGCAGTGCGGCGCAGTGCCCGGCGTCGACCAGGTCGTGGTAGGCCTGCTCGAAGGCGGCGTTGGCCCGCTGGGCCTTCTCCTCCTCGCCGAACAGGTGGCGGAAGACCGAGATCTTGGACTCGCCCATGGTGGTGCGGACGTACGCCAGCATCTCCTGGTGCTCGTCGCTGCCGGCCACCACGCCCAGCGCGCCGGCCGCGGCCTGGAAGGCCTGCTCGACCAGGCCGTCGTCGGCCACGGTGGTACCGGCCATGTCGAGCACGACCAGGCGGATGGACTCGGCGGTGTTGTCAGTCGTCATCAGTGCTGTTCCTCACAGGTTGATCTGGTCGGCGGTGGTCTCGGCGATCGCCGGGGAGCAGGTCATGCCGCGCCCGCCGGGCCCGGTGACCAGCCAGACGCCGTCGCGCACCTGCTGGCGGTGGACCACCCGGGTGGTGTCGGTGCACTGCGCGTACACCCCGGCCCAGCGGCGGCGGATCCGCGGCAGCGGGCGGCCCAGCAGCTCCTCGGCCACGGTGGTCAGGTGCTCGTACGGCTCCTCGACCACGTCGAAGTTGAACGGGTGCTCGTACTCGTGGGTGTCGCCGATGGTCAGGCCGCCGTCCTTGCGCTGCACCACCAGCAGCTGCATCTTGTGCTCGGCGGCCACCGGCGGCTGCGGCTGCGCCTGCTGCAGGCCGCTGAGCGCGCTGCCCGTGTAGGCGGGGTAGTAGCGGAAGCTGTCCGCGTCGGCGACGGCCGTGGTCAGCTCCTCGCCCAGCGGGTCGGTCTGCATCATCTGCAGCCGGACCCGGCGCACCGGCAGGTCGGGGACCAGCTCGCGGACCAGGCCGCCGAGCCAGGCGCCGGTGCACAGCACCACGACGTCGCCGGTGTGCACCTGACCGTGGTCGTCGCGGACCGCGTTCTCGCCGATCACCTCGCGCACCTCGCGCCCGGGCAAGAAGGTGTAGCGGCCGCTGGCCAGCAGCGCCTCGCGCAGCGCGGGCTGCGCGGTGCGCGGCTCCACGGCGCCGTCGCGCTCGCAGTGCAGCGCGCCCAGCAGCTTGCCGCGCAGCGCGGGGTTGAGCGCCCGCGTCCGGGCCTCGTCGAGCAGCCGGTAGCCGCGCTGCTCGGCATCGGGCAGGGTCAGCGCCTGCTCGGCGACGGCCAGCTCGGCCTCGGTGCGGACCACGGTGAGCGAGCCGGCCGGACGGAAGCCGAGCGCCGGCACCCGCTCGCCGATCCGCTCCCACAGCTCGCGGGCGCGCAGCGCGGTCGCCAGCTCCTCGCCACCGGCGCGGCCACCGACCCACACCAGGCCGAAGTTGCGTACCGAGGCGCCACGGGCCTCGGCTTCACGCTCGATGTGGACCACCTCATGGCCGCGCTCGACGGCCTGCCAGGCGTGCATGGTGCCGAGTACGCCTGCTCCAACGACTATGACTCTCATGGCGTCCAGCCTGCGTGGCCCAGGTGGCCGCGAGGTGGCCGACTCGCCACGAGAGAGCGAATAGTTATCAAGTTGTACAGCCAACCCAGGCCCAAACCGGGAGAAGTTGTACAGCCAACTTCACAATCGCCGGGCCACACCCCCTCAGTCGGCGGTCACCCGGCCGCCTTCCCGCACCACTCTCGCCCGCAGGTAGTTGCGCCGCCCGAAGTGCGGCTCGTCCACCGCCGTCAGCTCCTCCACCTGGAACCGGTAGAGCGCCGCCGCCCCGCCCCCGGCCAGGAACTGCGCCCGCACCTGCGGATCCTGCGCGAAGCTCGGGTACCGCCCCTGGTACGCCGCCAGCGCCGCCTCGGCCTGGTGCCCCCAGGCCTCGCCCGCCCGCCCGGCCAGCTGCACCCCGCGCAGCTGCTCGCCGAAGACCGGCGGCGGCAGGAAGACCGTGGCCGCCGCCCGCGCCTGCTCCGACAGGTGCAGGCTGTGCCGGGTCGAGCGCTCGCTGACGAAATAGAGCACCAGGTCGTCGTCGAACGCGTAGAAGGCGAGGTTGGCGTGCGGGCCGTGCTCGGGCCCCGCGGTGGCCAGGGTCAGCACCATGGATTCGGCCAGCAGGCCTTCCACGCCCTTGCGGAGTTCCTCGGCGGGCCAGTCGCCCTGGATGTTGTCGAGCCGGTACGGCATGCGCGTCCCCTTCGACCGACCAGTGGGACCGGCACAGGGGGCGTCGGCCCGGGGTCTCATGCTGCTCCCGCGGCCCCGGCCGCACAAGGGTGCGGATCACCGCCGCGGGCCGGGCGGCACCGCACCCGTACGAAGGAGCCGGGCCCGGGCGCCCGTGCGCCCGAACCCGGCTCCTGTCATCAAGGGGAACGCCCTACGCGCCGGCCCCCAGCACCGGCCCCAGCGCCCCGCCCCGCAGCTTGTCCACCAGTGGCGCCGCCCGCCGGGCGACCGGTGCCAGCGCGAGCGCGGCCACCGTGCCGACCAGCGCGCCCACCACCACGTCGTGCGGGTAGTGCACGCCCACCCAGACCCGGGAGGCCGCCATCAGCGCGGCGAAGACCAGCGCGATCCAGCCCAGCCGGCGGAACGCGAACCAGAGCGCGACGGCCGCGGCGAACGCGATCACCGAGTGGTTGCTCGGGAACGACCAGTCGCCGGGCGCCGGGCAGGTCTCCAGCGTCACGGTGCTGGGCAGCTGCTGGCACGGCCGGACCTCGTCCACCATGCTCTTGAGCACCGAGTTGACCAGGTAGGCCACGATCACGATGAGCGGCGAGGCGAGCACCCGGGCCATCACCACCGAGTCCGCCCGCCGGGCCTGCCACCAGCCCCAGACCATGAAGACCGCGAAGAGGCCGAGCCCCAGCGCCGACCAGGTCTTGATCACCTGGTCGAGCCAGTGCGGCGCGTGCGCCGCCCAGCCGGTCACGGTGCTGTAGAAACCGCCGTCGATGGTGCTGCCGTCGTAGGCGAGCAGGGTCGCCGCCATCAGACGTCACCCCGCTCACGGGGGCTGGCGGCCCTGCGGGCCTCGCGGCGGGCACGGAGCAATTCGAGCGCAATCGGGATCACAGAGACAACTACTACCAGACCGATGATCGGCAGGAGGTACGTGTCGATACTGGGCACCGAGGACCCGAGACCGTAGCCGGCCAGCACCACGCCCACGCTCCACACCGTGCCGCCGACCACCTGCCACAGCGTGAAGGTCCGCACCGGCACCTCCAGCACGCCCGCGAGCGGGTTGAGCACGGTGCGCACCACGGGGATGAACCGGGCCAGCACGATCGCCTTGCCGTGGCCGTAGCTGTTCAGCAGCTCCTCGGCCCGCGCGACCCCCTTGTGCAGCGCCTTGGCCCGGGAGCGGGCGAGCAGCGTCCGGCCGCCGCGGCGGCCGATCAGGTAGCCCACCTGGGCGCCGGCCAGCGCGCCGACGAGTGCGGCCACCACCACCTGCCAGAGCACCAGGTGCGGCCCGCTGTGGCTGCCGGAGACGCAGAGCAGCCCGGCGGTGAAGAGCAGCGAGTCGCCGGGCAGGAAGAACCCGACCAGCAGGCCGGTCTCCGCGAAGAGCACCACGGCGATGCCGAGCGCACCGAAGGCGGCGAGCAGCGATGAGGCGTCGAGCACATTCACCGCTTGCAGGGTGGAGGCAGAAAGCACGTTCGGCGGACCTCTCATACTGGTCGAGGCGGTCCTGCGGAACGCGCCCCGACCGTCTACAGTGACGTAGACGGTCTACACGACTGTAGACGATGACTGGAGGTCACGTCGATATGCCCGAAGTGCCCGCCGCCCGCCGCTCCTCCGGGGAACTCGAAGCCCAGGTCCTCGCGGCCCTCTGGGCCGCCGACCGGCCCCTGACCCCGCACGACGTGCAGGCTGCCCTCGGCGGTGAGCTCGCCCGCACCACGATCGCCACGATCCTGGCCCGGCTGCACGAGAAGGGCACCGTCGGCCGCACCCGGGCCGGGCGCGCCTACGCCTACACGCCGACCGTCCAGGACCCGGCCGGCCTGGCCGCCCGCCGGATGCGCACCGAGCTGGACCGCGAGCAGGACCGCTCCACGGTGCTGGCCCGCTTCGTCTCCGACCTCTCCGCCGACGACGAGCGGCTGCTGCGCGAGCTCCTCGGCGACGGGCACGGCGACGCCGTGCCGGGCGACGGCGGCGGGCAGGCCCTGGGTGGTGTCCGGTGATCCTCGCGGTCTGGCTCCCCTTCCTGCTCCCCTTCGTCGTCCCCTTCCTCGCTGCCCCGGCCGCCCGCCGCCTGGCCGACGCGCTGGCGCCGCGCGCCGCCTCCTGGGTGCTGAGCGCCACCGGGGCCGTGCTGGCCGTCGCCAGCGCCGCCTCGCTCGGCCTGCTCGCGCTCGCGGGGCTGCTGCGGCTGCCGCCGGTCGCGGCCCTCGGCCACCTCTCGCTGCCCTGGCTCGACCGGGCCTCGCCCGCCGCCCTCTTCCTGGCCGCACCGGCGGCCCTCGCGCTGCTGGTGGCCGGCGGACTGACCCTGCGCACCGCGCACCGCCAGTACACCGACCTGCACCGGGCCCGCACCGCCCTCGGCGAGCACCCCGACGCCGCGGCCTCCGCCGACCCGCACGCACCCGCCCCCTCGCACGCACCCGCCGGCCCGCTCTCCCTGGCCGCGCTGCGCGCGCTGCTCAGCCCCGCCGCGCACCACCCCCTCACCGTCCTCACCGACGACCGCGCCGACGCCTACGCGCTGCCCGGCCGGCTCGGCCGACCGGGCCGGATCGTGGTCACCACCGGCATGCTGCGCGCGCTGACCGGCCCCGAGCGGGCCGCGCTGCTCGCCCACGAGCGAGCGCACCTGCACGGCCGCCACCACCTGCTGCTGGCCGCCGCCGAGTACGCCGCCGTGCTCCACCCGGCGCTCGGCCAGCTGCGCGCGCCGCTCGGCTTCCACCTGGAGCGCTGGGCCGACGAGTCCGCCGCCGCGGCGGTCGGCGACCGCGCGGTGACCGCCCGGGCGGTGGGCCGCGCCGCCCTGGCCGCCGCCCGCAGCCCGCGCCCGGCACGCCCCCTGCTGGCCCCGGCCGCCGCCGCGGGGCCGGTCCCCCGCCGGGTCGCCGCCCTGCTCGCCCCGCCCGCACCCGCGCGCCCGCGCCGCCGCGCGCGCACCGGCACCCGCCGCCTGGCGACCGCCGGCCTGCTGCTCGGCTGCTGCCTCGCGGTCAGCACGGCCGCCACCATGACGGCCACCCACGACCTGCACCGCACCGTCGAGCGCGCCCAGCAGCAGGACGCGCAGACCCCGGACACCGAAGCCGGCAGCGGATCCCGCTAGCCCTCACCCGGACCTCACCCGGACCTCACCCGGCCCCCGCCCGGACCTCCCGCTGGTCCGGGCCGGGCGCGCCAGCGTCCTTCGCTCCCCCGCGCCACCCTGTCCGCTCCCCCGCGCCACCCCACCCCCACCCGGACCGCGCCCGAGGGGGCGTCAACCCGGCCTGCTCGTGCGAGGATCGCTCGACCGACCGGCTCCCGGCACCCGTACGCTGTGGGCGACAGGGCTTGCCCGGCCCTGCTCCGGCCGAGTTGGGACCGGACATGCGGCGAGGGGAGCCACCATGCGGGACACGGCACACCGGGACACGTCGCACGCCGACGCGGCCCACCTGGGCCGATCCGACGAGTTCGCCCTCCGCTCCCCGGCCGAGCAGGCCAGAACGCACGAGCAGGCCGTGCTGGGCGAGATCCCCCGCCAGGCCCCGCGCCCCGAGATCGGCGACTCCTGGGAGCGCCTGCGCCGCCTCGGCCTGGACCCCGATCGCGGCCGGGACCCGGAGCACCTGGGCACCGCCGAGATCGAGCACCGCCGCCGGGCCAGCGGCCTGGACGCCGTGATGCCCACGCTGCGCGGCACGCTCCTCGACCCGGTCACCGACCTGCCGCTGATCCTCGCCGTCGCCGACGCCCAGGGCACCCTGCTCTGGCACGAGGGACCACGTCAACTGCGCCGCAGCGGTGACCTGATCGGCTTCATGACCGGTGGCCGCTGGGACGAGGAGGCGGTCGGCACCAACGGGATCGGCACGGTGGCGCGCACCGGGCGCCCGCTGCGCGTGCACTCCACCGAGCACTACGTGCGCAACCAGCACGCCTGGACCTGCGTCGGCGCCCCCGTCCGCGACCCGCGCACCGGCCGGGTGGCCGGCGTGGTCGACCTCAGCGGACCGGCCCGCGGTGTCCACCCGCAGCTGCTCGCGCTCGCCGTGACCGCCGCCCGGCTGGCCGAGACCGAGCTGCGCGCCGCCCAGTTGGAGTCGCTGCACCGGCTGCGCACGGTGGCGGCACCGGTGCTGGCCCAGGCCGCCGGGCCGGCCCTGGTGGTCGACCGGGACGGCTGGACGGCCGCCGCCGCCGGCCTGCCGCCGGTCAACCGGCTGCGGCTGCCCGCCGAGGGCTGGGCCTCCGCGCCGATCCACTGGCTGCCCTCGCTCGGCGAGTGCGCGGTCGAACCGCTGGCCGACGGCTGGTTGGTCCGCCCGCTCACCAGCTCACCGCAGGCCGTCTCCGAACAGGCCGTGGGGGCCCGGCTGGTGCTCGACCTGAGCAACACCGCCCGCCCGGAGGTCTCGGTGCGCGGCGGCGTCGGCAGCTGGTCGCACGCGCTCAGCCCGCGGCACGCCGAGCTGCTCCTGCTGCTGGCCACCCACCAGAGCGGCCGCACGGCGGCCCAGTTGGCCGAAGGGCTGTTCGGCGACCCGTCCCGGGTGGTCACCGTCCGGGCCGAACTCTCCCGGCTGCGCCGCTACCTGGGCGGCCTGCTGGAGCACCGGCCGTACCGGTTCGCCGAGTCGGTGCAGGTGGAGGTGGTCCACCCGGCCGACTCCTACCAGCTGTTGCCCGCCTCCTCGGCGCCCGGCATCCGCCGCCTGCGCGCGGTGCTGGACAGCGGTTCGGCGCTACTGCCCGGCTGCCGGATCGCCAGCCAGGGCGGACCGGAGGGCGGCATGACGGGCAGTCAGGTGCCGAGCCCCAGACGGCCGGCCGGCGCCCTCGAACGCAGCGCACTCGAATCCGGCGCACTCGAAGAGGCCGGCGCCCTGAAACCCGGCACCCGACCGGGCCGATGAGGCCGACCGGGCAGCGGACCGGGCCGATCGGCGGCGCGAGCCGTCAGCAGTCCCCGAACAGGAACGCCGTCAACTGCTCGTCCGTCGGGGCGCAGTCCGGCTCGGCGCCCTCGGGCACCTCGGCGTACGTGCGCTCCAGCCAGTCCCGCACCCGGGGTGCGGAGGCCTCCAGCAGCGCGCTGCCGTAGGGGGATTCCAGCGCCAGGTGCAGGGTCGCGCCGTGGCAGGGGCAGTGCGCGGGCCACAGCCGCACGTCGCCCTGACCGGTCAGACCGATCAGGCCGTCGCGCAGCAGCTCGCGGGAGAAGACCCAGTCGACCTCGTCGGGGCGGCCCAGGTGGAAGGTGACCAGCACCTCGTAGGGCCGCGCGGGCTCGTAGCGGAACCGGGTGGGGACGGTGCCCACCTTGTCCCGGCCCAGCGCGATGCGCAGGGTGAGGATCTCCTCCACCGGCGAGGCCGGACGGAACGGCAGCTGCTGCCGGGCTGCTTGGGTGGCGGGGTAGGTGGCTTGGTACGGGGCTCCGCCGCTGGCGGACAGTGGATCGCGCGGCATGGCTGTTTCTCCGGGGCGAGGCGGGACCGGCCCAGCCTGCTCCGCCGCCGTCGCGCGCCGCAAAGGTTGCAGGGGGTTGCAACGCACCGCCGTTCGGGCCGGCTCCGGCGCCCCGCCCGCCGTGCGTCCACCGACCGTCCGACGGTACGTCAACTTCCTGTGCATCAGGTCCCACCACACGCCGTGAGCCCGTTAACGGGCAGCTGACACCGGGTACCCGAACTGGTGGGACCGGTCCCGTCACTCACCGCCGCCGCGCTGGTACTCTCGTCACTCCGCCGATCCGGCTGGCCTGCACGGGGGGTGGCGGCCACCGACGGCGGACGAGTGCCCTGACAGTCCCTACGGACGGCCGGGGCCGGTCGGTTCAGCACGGCGTACCGATGGCGGTTCGGCAGGGCCGTACCGACGGACAGCGAGACCTGGAGCGGGGCAGCGTCAGTCGGCCGGGGAGGCCGGCTGGGGAGGAGAGGAGTCCGGTGACGCACCGGGAAGGCACCCCCGCGGCGGCGCGGCACACCGACGAGCACCCGCCGCTGCCACACGGTCGGCACAGCCGGCCCAAGCCGCTGGGCGGGCAGTTGCGACTGCCCGCGATCAGGGTCTCCGGCGCCGCGATGGCGATGTCCACCGTGGTCGGCATCAGCATCGCGACCACCTGGCTGGTCAGCAGTCAGCAGCGGATCGGCTACGGCGTGCGGATGTCCACCGTCGGCGCCACCCCCACCGGTACCGGCACGCCCGAGCCGGCGGCCGTGCCGCTCGCGGGCGGCGGAGCCGCCCCGGCCACCACCGGCCCGACCGGGGCCGCCCCGACCGGTACCGGCCCGACCGGCGCCCGGCTGACCGGTACCGGCACCGTGGTCGGCGGACCGGGCAGCCGCCCCGTCGCCGGGCCCACGACCGGCGCCACCGGCCCGACGGCCGGCCCGACCACCGCGCTGCCGCTGAGCGGAGTCAACGCGGGAGCCACCACCGGGAGCAGCACCGGAAGTACCGGATCCACCACCGGAGCCGCTCCGGGCGCCGGGCCGACCGGCCCCGCGCCGGTCGCGGGCGCCCCGATCGCTCCGGCGTACTCGCCCTCGCCCACGCCCTCCGTGGCGAGCGCCAGCCCCTTGAACGCTCCCGTCAGCCCGGGCGCCACCCCCGCCGCCGGGGCACTCGGCCAGCAGACTCAGCAGCCCCAGCAGCCTCAGGCCCAGGCCCAGGCCCAGCAGGCCCAGGCCTCGCCCAGTCCGACGCCGTCCGCCGGCGCGCCGCACGGCACCCGCCCGAACGTCACCACCACCGGCGGCGACGCGGCCGACCAGCCCCTGCCCCCGGTCACCGTGCCGCCC
This sequence comes from Kitasatospora sp. NBC_01250, assembly GCF_036226465.1. Lineage (NCBI taxonomy): Bacteria > Bacillati > Actinomycetota > Actinomycetes > Kitasatosporales > Streptomycetaceae > Kitasatospora > Kitasatospora sp. NBC_01250. The sequence goes on from NZ_CP108476.1 coordinate 3,101,621, forward strand.
GCGCGCACGCCTCCCGCGCCGCTGACGCCGACCTCCCCCGCGCGCCCGCTGATCCCGGCGCCGCGCCCCGCCCCGGACCCGACGGCCACCGACGGCGCGTCCGCTCCCGGCACGGACGCCCCCGACAGCAGCACCCCCGCCGAGGACGCCCCCGCCCTCACCGGCCAGGGCAGCACCACCACCCTCCCCGGCGGCGGCCGGGCCCGCACCGTGACCCTCACCGTCGCCGAGGAGCTCACCGCCACCGAGGTCGAACTGCGCCTGGACCGCGCCGACGCGGGCCCCGGCGCGCTGGCCTGGAGCACCCTCCCCGGCGCCCGGGTGACGCTGCTGGCGCGCGGCTCCGCCGTGATCTACCGCTTCGCCCCGCCGCCCGGCGCGGACGTCGCCCCGGGCACCTACACCTTCACCGTCCAGGGCGCCCCCGCCACCGCTGCCACCACCGCCGTCGGCCGTCTGGTCGCCGGCGGCTGGACGGCCTCCGGCTTCGCCCTGGACGACCCCCGCGCGGTGGCCGCCCTCGGTGCCTTCGGCCCGAGCGCCCCGAGCGCCCCGGCCGCCCCGAGCGCCAAGCCCACCCCGGCCACCGCCCCGGGCGCCCCGTCGGCCACCCTCGCCGGCACCCCAGCGCCCCTGCCCCGCACCCTCGTCGGCGCCTCTCCCGGCCGCTGACCCCACCCCGACCTCCCCTTGGCTAGGCTGGCCCTGCACCGGCGCACCGGGGCGCATCGAGCGCTCGCAGCACGCACCCCTCGCGCCGGGCAGCGGGACGTTCCGTCCGTCCCGTCGCGTTCGCCCAGTTGAGGAGGATCACGTGGCCACGGCCCTGTCCCAAGGCGCGAACGCGCCGCTGACCGCCGTCCGGGTACGCATCGAGGTGACCGCCCGTCAGCGCCTGGACGTGTCGGGCCTGCTGATCACCAAGACCGGCAAGGTCCGTTCGGACGCGGACCTGGTCTTCTACAACGCCCCGCGCGGTCCGGGCGTCACCCACAACCCGGCCGGCGGCTCGCAGGCCGACGCGATCACCGTGGACACCTGGGCGGTGCCCTCGGACGTCGCCACCGTCGTGATCACCGCCAGCCTGGACGGGCAGGGCGCCACCTTCGCGGGCATCGAGCCGACCGCCACCGTGCTGGACGCCGACACCGGCCGCGTCCTGGCCACCTTCACCCCGCCCCGCCTGGGCCGCGAGACCGCCCTGGTGCTGGTCGAGGTCTACCGGCGCGGCGCGGAGTGGAAGATCCGCGCGGTCGGCCAGGGCTACGCCAACGGACTGGCCGGGATCGCCTCCGACTTCGGCGTCTCGATCGACGAGGTGGCCGGCCCCGCGACGGCCGCCGCTCCCCCGGTGCCCGAGTACGCCCCGCCGACCCCGCCGCCGCCCTCCTCCCCCGCGCACGTCCCGCCGATGCCCGCCTACACGCCCGCCCCCGCCGCCGCCCCGCGCGTCACCCTGGACAAGGGCCGGGTCTCGCTGGTCAAGGGCGGCTCCGTCTCCCTGGTCAAGGGCGGCCACGCGCTGCTCAGTTCGGTCCGGATGGCGCTCGGCTGGCAGCCCGCCCGCCGCGGCCGCAACATCGACCTGGACGCCTCCTGCATCGCCTTCGACGCCCGGCGCGAGCGGCTGGAGACGGTCTGGTTCATGAAGCTCAACGTCTTCAACGGCGCGATCCAGCACACCGGCGACAACCTCACCGGCGGCGGCACCGGCGACGACGAGGCCATCGACGTCCACCTCGACGGCCTGCCGCCCGAGGTCGTCGGCCTGGCCTTCGTGGTCAACTCCTTCTCCGGCCAGCGCTTCACCGACGTCCGCGACGCCTACTGCCGCCTGCTCGACGCCACCACCGGCGAGGAGCTGGTCCGCTTCGACCTGACCAACGCCGAACCCCACACCGGCGTCGTCATGTGCAAGCTGGTCCGCCAGCTCTCCGGCGAGTGGGTGATGACCGCCCTCGGCGAGTACGTGGACGCCAAGACCGCCCGCGGCATGGTCAAACCCGCCGCCGCCCTGCTCTGACGGCCCGCTCCGCCGCCCCGCTCCGCTCGCGCGCTCAGTCGAAGTGCACCAGGCCCGGCCAGAGTTGGGCCCAGCTGCCGTGCGGCTGGCGGCAGACGTAGAGGGCGGCGTGCTTCGAAGTCTCCTCGTCGTGCACCCCGTTCATCCGGATCGGGGCGACCTCGGTGACCTCGTCCCACGAGCGGTGGAGCTGGGCGGGCCCGAACTCGCCCACGCACAGGGCGACATCCGGGCGCCCGGCCGGCGGGCCCCACAGGGCGTAGGTGTTCTGCGCGGTGACCACCGGCTGCCGCAGGCCCTGCGCCGGGCCGAGGATCGTCAGGGCGCCCGCCTCGCCGTAGTTGCTGGTGAAGATCGGGGTGCCGGGCGGCAGCGCGGCGGCGGCCTGCCGCACCTGCGCGACGAACCCCGGCCACCCGTACGTCTCGACCAGCGTCGGGTTCACCGCCCGGATGGCATTGGCCGCGCTCACCGGCAGCACCGGCAGCCCGATCAGCAGCGCGACCAGGGCGCACGCCCCGATCGGCCACGCCCAGCCGCCTCTCCCCCAGGCCCGCGGCTGCAGCTGCCCCGCCGACTCCATCCGCACCGCCCCCGCCGCGAACAGCCCGGCCAGGACGGGGGCCGGGTAGTACGCCTTCCCGCCGCTCGCGGTGAACACCACCACGGCCACCGCCGCGACCACCAGCACCCACCGGTGCGCCCGGCCGGCCGGCGAGGCCAGCCAGCGCACCCCGAACACCCAGAGCATGATCATCGGTGGCCCGGCCAACAGCAGGGCGAGCACCGGAAGCTGGGCCAGCGAGCCGAGTTGACCACCCTGCCCGGCGGCGAGCGACCGGGCCATCCGCAGGTTCGGCCAGCCGTGCCCGGCGTCCCAGAGCACGTTCGGCGCGGCCAGCGCGAGCGTCACAACCCCGGCGAGCCACGGCCCTGCGGTGCGCAGCGCCTCGCGCCGCAGCAGCGCCAGGCCGACCAGGATGCCGAGCAGCAGCACGGCCACGGTGTCCTTGTTCTCCAGCCCGATGCCCGCCATCGCACCGGCCGCCAGCCAGGCCCCGGCCGTCCGCAGCCGCAGGGCCCGCGCGACCAGCACCAGCACGGCCACCCACACCACCTGGTCCAGCACGGTCGTGCCGAACAGCAGCGAGGAGGCCACGTACGCCGGGCAGGCTGCGATCGCCGCCGCGGTGAGGGTCTGCGCACGCCGCCCGCCGCCGAACTCGGCCGCCAGCACGGGCGCGAGCAGCACGCAGCCGACCTGCGTGGCGATCGCCAGCACCCGCAGTGGCAGCACGCCGCCGGGCAGGGCGGCGGCGCCTGCGGCGAGCAGCGGGGCCAGCGGCGGCTGGTCGGCGTAACCCCAGTCCGGGTGCCGGCCGCAGATCACGTAGGAGAACTCGTCGCGGTGCCAGCCGTAGCGGGCGGCGACCGCCAGGTGCACCAGCGCGACGGCCAACGCGATCAGCCCCACAGGGCGCCACGCCAGCCGCTCGCGGCCGGGTATCGCAGGGTCGGTGGGGTCTAAAGCACGGTCAACGGTCTCGGTCATGACTCTCCCCCGGTGGTCGGAAACGCGGCGACAAGCAGGTGGCGCACGGTGCGGCGGCAGTCGTCGTCGGCCAGCATCCGCGAGTCCGGGTCGCCGTGGCGGTGCATCGCGAACCAGGCGACCGTCTCGACGATGAACCGGGCGGCGACCGGCACATCGGGCACCGGCCGCAGCAGACCGGCCTCGATCCGGGTGGCCAGGAACGCACCGATCAGCTCGATCGTCGAACGCCGCCACTGCACGAAGTACCACTGCGCCAGCTCGGGCAGCTCCTCGGCACAGCGCTCGACCAACTGCAGCGCCACCCGGTTCCGCTCGACGAACGTGTACAACTCGTCGACCAGCGCCTCGACTTCCGCCGCCGCCGACAGCCGCCCGGACGACTCGGACGGCCCGGACGCGGCCTCGGTCAGCAGCGCCAGCCCGCTCCGGTCGCCCGCCCAGCTCTCGACCAGCGCGATGATCTCCCCGGCACTCGGACTGGGCACCGGCACCGCCATCCCGCCCACCGCCCCCGGCTGCAGCACCCGCGTCAGCGCCAGGTGGAACAGCGCCTGCTTGCTCTTCGCATACGTGTAGACGGCGCCATGGCTGAGCCCGAGCGCAGCAGCCACGTCCGAGATCCCCGCAGGCCGGAACCCCCGCTCCAGGAACACGGCGACCGCCGCATCGGCGATCTCCTCCAACGGCCGCATCGGCATCCGTCCACGCATGGGAGTCACCATAGACTGACCGAGTCAGTCAATCAACGGGTCGGAGCCAGCTACGAAACGGCCCTGCCCTACCACTTCTGCCACCAAGGGGTGGTCTCCGCAACCGGCCCGCCCTCATGGACCGTCAGGCCCGCTCCAGCTCCTGCTGCGCCCAGGAAAGCATGGAGGCGAGTTCGATGGCCGCCGCGCGCCGAGCGCGGACGTCCTCGGAGGTGCCGACGATGCGCTCCAGCTCATGCTGGCGGTCGGCCTTGCCCGGGTGCCTCTCGATGCACACCCACACGGCCCAGCGGTGCAGGAAGACGTGCATGGGCACGACGCTCTCGGTCTGGATCGCCTCTTCCCACGCGGCCCGAAACTCCTGCTCGAACAGGGCTCCGGACGGCGCGTGCAGACGGTTCACCGCCGCTCGGAGTGCCGCCTCGGTGGTCAGAACGGACATCATTCCTCCTGGCCTCTCACTTGCCCTTCTCCAACAACTCCGGCCGCCCCATGCCCGCCCCCTTCAACGCCCATCGGACTCGCTCCGGCCCGCCCCGCCGCTCTGCTAGCCTGGGCCCTCCGCAGGACCCGGACCGACCCAGGAGGTGAGACCCATTACCGCTGTCGCAGGCTGGGTGCTCTCCCCGCACGGTCCGTCGGCCTGATCGAGGCCCTCCAGACGGTCGCGAGAGCCCCTTCGGTTTGTCCCGAAAGGCGTCTCACCGCTCTCATGTCGCTCTCCCGTTCCACTGCCGCCTCCGCCCCGCTGCCCTACGCCGTCATCGTCACCACGCTGCGCGCCGCCGGCTGCGTCTTCGCCGAGGACGAGGCCGAGCTGATCCTCCAAACCGCCACCACCGCCGAACAGCTCGCCGCCATGGTCGAGCAGCGCGTCCAGGGCCTCCCGCTGGAGCACGTGCTCGGCTGGGCCTCCTTCCACGGGCTGCGGATCAGCGTCGGGCCCGGCGTCTTCGTGCCCCGTCGCCGCACCGAGTTCCTGGTCGACGTCGCCACCACCTTCACCTCGCCCGGCGCCCTGGTGGTCGACCTGTGCTGCGGCGCGGGCGCCCTCGGCGCGGCGCTCGCGGCGGCGGTCGCGGCGGCGGACCCGGCGGCGGTCGGAGGCACCGACCTGCACGCCGTCGACCTGCACGCCACCGACATCGACCCCGCCGCCGTGGCCAGCGCCCGCCGCAACATCCCGCCTGCGGTCGGCGCCGTCTACCAGGGCGACCTCTTCGACCCGCTGCCCACCGCGCTGCGCGGCCGGATCGACACCCTGCTCGCCAACGTCCCCTACGTACCGACCGACGCGATCGAGCTGCTCCCCGCCGAGGCCCGGGTGCACGAGGCCCGCGTCGCGCTGGACGGCGGCGCGGACGGCCTGGACGTGCTGCGCCGGGTCGCGGCGGCAGCGCCGCAGTGGCTGGCGCCGGGCGGCCACCTGCTCTTCGAGACCAGTGAACGCCAAGTCCCGCACGCCGTCGACGTCGTGACCCGTGCCGGGCTGCGCGCCGACGTCCGGACGGACGACGAGCTGGACGCCACCGTGGTGGTCGCCACCAACTGATCCGCCGTCAGCCGCCTTCGGTGGCAGCGTTGAGCATGGCCAGCCGCTCCCGCCAACCCACCTGACCGACACCCCGGCCCCCGGGCCTCTCCGCGGCCACCTCACTGCGACAGGCCCCGCACCGCTCCTCGCCACTCACCGGGCGGAACACCCGCTCGCAGCCGGAACAGCCCACCAGCTCCAGCACGGTGGGCTGTTCCGGCATCTTCTCGATCAGCCGGTACCGCAGCACCGCATACGGACTTTTCAGCTCCTGCGGCAGTCCGTCGCTGATCCCGTGCCGCAACGACGCCGAACTCACGCCCCTGAGCAGCCACTCCACGGCCAGCGGCAGCAGCCGCCGCACCTCGCGCCCGCCCAGCACGAGGCGCGGATCGGACTGCCGCAACGAGAGCAGCACCCGCTCGGCCTCCGCCTCGATCGCGGGGACCGGGAGGGGGGAAGTGTTCTCCTCCGTCAGTGTTACTCCTGAAGGGAGGGCGGTGCCGTCCGACGACGCTGCGGGCGGGCCGCCCCCTCGCCCTCCGGCACCCGGTCCGCCTCGCCGGTCGTCGTCCCGCCGCCCCTCCTCCCGTCGCTCGCCGTCCCGCCGATCGTCCTCCCGCCGCGTGTCCTCCCGGTCGAAGTGCGCGGCGAACATCCGTTCCGCATCACCGTCATCCACGGGGACGTTGGAGATCATCGACTCCGTCCGCACCTGCCCGCCCCGGCAGCGCCAGCGCGTGGAGTTCAGCAGACCGGCGCGCGCGAGCTGCTTGCGCGCCCGATCAGCGGTGATCCGTCCACCGCTCAGGCCGGCGGCCAGCTCGGTGACGGTGGTGGCGCGGGCCTTGGCGGGCGACAGGGCGAGGGCCCTTACCAGCAACCGGAAGGCGGTGTCTGACAGATCGTCATTCCAGATGTGGTCGTTCGAGATCTGGGTGAAGTCGCGCGTGGGCGCGATAACATGCCTAAGCATCTCCGCGGGTACTCCTGAGCATCTCCACGCGGCGATGAAGAGCCCGGACTGGTGCTGCTAACACCAACCGGGCTCGCCCCATCTCTGTGCAGGGGCAACCGCGCTTTTGCGGCCACGGTATCCACACACTCCGTGTCCGTCCAGCCACGTTCCGCAACTGATCACTCTTGCTGACTTGCCGTCAGATCCAGCTCGCACCAGAGCGTTTTCCCTGACGGCGGCCGTGCCACCGCCCCCCACCGGTCCACCAGCGCGTCCACCAGCAGCAGCCCGCGCCCGGCCTCCGCACCGTACTCCGGCGCCGTCGGAAGCTGGGGCATCCGCTCGCCGCGCGAATCGGAGACCTCGATCCGCAGCACCGTCGCCAGGCCGGGGCAGGGCCCGAGCAGCATGTGCAACTGGAAGTCCCGGCCGCAAATGTGACCGTGCGTCACGGCATTTGACGCCAGCTCGGACACGATCAGCGCGACGTCGTGATACAGCTCCTCGGCCTGACTCCAGCCCCAGGAAGTCAACTGTCGCCCGGCCGCGAGCCGGGCCTGCCAGGCCCCTCGTCTCGACGAGACGAACTGCCAACCGGCGCAGAGCGAGGTCAAGGACGATTGGGCAAGGGTGATTTCGGTCGTCATGTCACCGAGCGTGGCAACTGAAGCGTACGCTGACCAGAGTGAGATCCGGTACGGAGCGTACGGGTACCAGAGCAGAGTGTTGCCAGTCCGACCCTTCGACCGTTACCAGATGCGGGCACACAGCACACGGGTGGTGGTCGTGATGACGACAGCGGACCAGACAGCAACCCCAGAGCTCCCCGAGCAGCGACCGGACGCGCCGGACGACTCGGACGACAGCTCCGAGTTCTTCCGCGCGATCGGCAAACAGCTCAAACTCCTGCGCGAGCGCCAGGGATTGACGCAGCGGGAGGTCGCGCACATCTTGGGCTACAGCGAGGACCTGGTGTCGTCGCTGGAGCGCGGGCGGCGGGTGCCGCAGAAGGACTACATGCTCGCGGTCGACAAGCTCCTCAAGGCCGAGGGCATCATGGTGGTCACCCAAGAGGAGATCGACAAGGCCCAGCAGAAGGCGAAGATCCGGCATCCGGCCTGGTTCCGCGACTACGCACTGCTGGAGGCCCAGGCCATCGAGCGGCACCAGTACAGCACTCACGACATCCCGGGCCTACTCCAAACCGAGGAGCACGCGCGGGCCCTGTTCTCTGCGCGCAGACCGCTCCTCGCTGAAGCAACCATCGAGGAGCGGGTGTTGGCGCGCATGGCGCGCCAACAGATTCTGGAGGTCTGGCCGTTCTGTGACACAAGCTGGATCATCGAGGAGGCAGTGCTGCGCCGCCCCGTTGGCGGTCGAGAGGTACACCGCCACCAGCTCGAAAAGCTGCTCCACGTCAGCCGCAAGCGCAACGTGGAAATCCAGGTGATGCCGACCGAACGTCCCGAACATGCGGGCATGAGCGGCCCATTCGTCCTCCTCACCCCTAAGGGCAAGCCGCAGCTCGGCTACATCGAGGTCCAGAGCTTCAGCCATCTCACCAAAGATCCAGAGGAGGTCCGTATCCTGGCTGCACAGTACGGCAGCCTCAGGGCCCAGGCACTCACGCCGCTGGAGACCCAGGCTCTGATCGAGAAGATGCTGGGAGAACTATGAGCACCGCGGAACTCGCCTGGTTCAAGAGCAGCTACAGCAACGCCGAGGGTGGCGACTGCATCGAGATCGCCTGGACCAAGAGCACCCACAGCAGCGGCGAAGGTGGCAACTGCATCGAGGTAGCCGCCACCCCCACCTGCCCCCACGTCCACGTCCGCGACTCCAAGGACAAGGCCGGCCCCCACCTCACCTTCTCCCCGGCCACCTGGTCCGCCTTCCTCACCCTCGCCACCACCCTCTGACACCCCACCCGCGAAGTGCCCGCCATCCCGACCCGGCGGGCACTTCGCGTCCTATGGCAGCCACCACCCGGATCACCGTCACCCTGCCGACCGAACAGGTCGCCGAGCTGAAGAAGCTCATGGCCGACATCCCCAGCTACGTCACCGAGGCGGTCGCCCGGGAGATCGGACACCAGCGACTCGGCAACGAGCTTCGCTACCACGAAAGGCAGCACGGCGCGTTCACCGAGGAGGAACCGGCTGCCGTACACGCACATGCGAACTGACGGGACGGCAGCCCCAGCTGCCGTCCCGTCAGTCCCGTGGAGCCTGTCAGCGGTCGGCGCAGACCACGAAGACGCTGATGCCCACGCCGTCCGCACCGGGCTGGTGGCCGATGCCGATCCAGCCCCGGCCGTTGTCGGTCGGGAAGCTGCCGTTCAGCACCGAGTCGTCGCCCCGGGCCTCGGCGCCGCCGCCGATGGCCACCTTCTCACCGGGGCAGTTGACGACCCGCCGCTGGAAGTTGCCCACGTTCGCGTTGTCCAGCTTGACGATCTCGTAGCCCGCGATAGCCCGGGTCGAGGCCGGCTCACTCTTCTGCTGCGCCCCGGCCGCATCGGCGTTCGCCTGCACCGCCCAGCCCACACCCCCGGCCAGCGTCAGCGCCATCGCACACGCGCCCAGCACGAGCTTGCTCCGCATCATCAGCGTCTTCTCCTTCGCGAAACACGGCAGGCCCACGATCAGGACCGGCCCTCCACCTCCAGAATCGGCGCTCCACACCAACGACTTGAGCCAAACCCCCCATTAGATTGAACACGAAGCACCCCCGGCGCACCACCCAGCCACCAACCCCCGACCTTCGCCCCCAGCGCGAGCAGCCGCCCTGAAGCCGTCACATCCGACTCCCAGAGGCTGTCCCTCAGCACGCTCACACTGCACTGCCCCGCTCCTTCCTGGGTCGACCTGAGCGCTTCAGCCATGCGCAGCACAACCGACAGCCCGTTCGGCGCCGATCCGACCGCCGCGGAACTGATCACCGACCCGATACCGGTGGCCGCACCTGCCAGATGCGGGACGCTGCCCGCCGCTTCGCCACCCCGCAAAACGAGTTCAGCACGGAGGTACCGCCCTGCACATGAGCACCGCGCTCCTCCGACCCAAAAGTCGGCCAGCCCGACGTTGAGGCCACCACCGCACTCCGCGAGCCTGGAAGCACTGCGGCCTCGCACATCTCCACGGCGTCCCTACACGCTCTCCCTCCCTTGAAGGGCCCCAAGTGCCCTTTCCTGTAATGGAAAGCCGCTGCCCTTGACCCTGTATACGGTGAATCGGGAGTATCGGACGGAACAGCCGACTCGAATGAGGAGGGGGAGCCTTGGCGCTCACCAAACTGATCAGCGACTGCCGCGAAGGACCGTGCCCGACCCTGTGGCGCACCGAGGACGGCCGGTACATTGTCCAGGGCTACAAGGTGCTCGACGCCGAGCGCCTGTCACAACTCGGCCTGCCGGAGAACGAGACGGCCGTCGAGGTGACGGCCGAGCTGCTGGAGGGATACTTCGGTGCTTCTCACGGGTGACGACTTCAACGACCTGTTCCGGACCTTCGCCTCCTCCGCTTTCAAGATGGAGACCCGGGACCGCTACGACGTCGCCGGAGAACGTGCCGAGTACCAGGCCTTCCTCGATGGCGCCGACATGCCCAAGGAGTGGGAGGACAGCCCCTGGGTGCGGTCGATGACCGGCGCGGGCAAGAGCCTGCGCCGAGTCCACATCCTCCGCTCGCCGCTGACCGACTACCTGCGCTTCGAGCTCGGCTGGGGCTACGTCGGGAACGCCCGGGCCGGCGAGGACATCAGGATCATCGACCTCGCCGAACTCAACGTCACCGGCCTCCCCGACCACGACTTCTGGCTCTTCGACGACTCCCGCGCCTACCGCATGCACTACAGCACCGACGACGAGTTCCTCGGCGCCGAACCCCTCCACCAGGACCTGCTCCCGCAATACCTCGCCTACCGCGACACCGCCTGGCGCCACGCGATCCCGTACGCCGACTACTGGCGGCAACCGGCTTGACCGCCCCCGACGGCCAGGAGCTGGGCAAAGCCCTGCGGGCACTTCGAACAGCATCGGGCGTTACCGGTGACTTCGTCGCCCGCAGGGCTTCCATGTCTCCGGGGAAGCTCAGCAAGATCGAGAACGGTCGGATCTTGCCGACCGTGACCGACGTCGAGCTCATCCTGACAGCGCTCGGTGTCTCCGAGTCCGCAAAGGCCGCGTTCCTGACCCAGGCGCGAGCCGCCGTCACGGAGGCAACCGTGTGGCGTGTCCTGCGCCGTCTGGGGCCGCCCAAGCACCAGCAGTCCATCATGGCGATCGAGGCTCGTACCACCGCACTCAAGGTGTTCCAGGGGCAGTTGATCCCCGGCCTGCTCCAGACCCCCGAATACATGTCAGCGGTCTTCTCCCTCATCCCAGGGCAGTCACCGGACTCCAGGGCGAGGACGGTGGCGGCCCGGACAGAGCGGCAGGCAGTCCTCTACGACCCCACCAAGTCGTTTCACTTTCTCATCTGTGAACACGTCCTGCGATGGCTCATCTGCGACCAGCTGGTCATGGCAACCCAACTGGATCGGCTGGTCTCATTCTCTCGCCTGCCCAACGTCCGCATCGGCATCCTCCCGCTCAGCCGCCGCATGCCCGACTTCCCGATGACCTGCTTCAGCTCATACGACGATCACATTGTGATCGTGGAGACGTTCCACTCCGAGGTCACCACAAGAGACCCCAAGGACCTTGATATATACGTCGAAACGTTCGACCGATTCTCCTCGGCAGCCGCCTACGGCGAAGAAATGCTGAGCCTGATCGAGCCCATCCGAGACGGATTCTTGCGGTAACAGGAAAGGGCCTCGAACCCCCTCGCCTCCGGCCCTACCGTGGTGACCCCGACGACCCGTCAGAATCCCCTGCCGGGCCCAACCGCACCACCGGAGGTACGACATGCCCGAGCCTGAAGGCGGCGGCCACGGGGGCAGCCCCGCGCCCACCCCGCCCATGCCCTGGCCGCCCACCCCCTCGCCCGACAGCGGCCCGCCGCCCGGCAACGGAGGCCACCGCAAGTGACTCTCCCCCTCTCCGAGGGAACGGACCGCCCCGGCCAGGAGCTGGGGCGGCTCCTCCTCAACACCGGTGCCATGTCACCCGATTGGGCGCCCGCCTTCGCCGCCGTCCCCCGCTCGCGCTTCGTCCCCGACCTGGCCTGGGCCTGGAACGAGGAGCAGGGCCGCAGCGTCGCCGTCGACCGGGCCAACGACCCGGACGGCTGGCTCGCCGCCGTGCATACCGACATCCCGCTCGTCACCCAGTGGGACGACGGCCACCACACCGGCCCCGAGCCCGGCCGACTCTCCACCAGCAGCACCAGCCAGCCCAGCCTGGTCATGTCGATGCTGCGCGATCTCGACGTACGCCCCGGCCTGAAAGTCCTGGAGGCCGGTGCCGGGACGGGCTGGAACGTCGGCCTGCTCGCCCAGCGCCTCGGCTCCCGACAGGTCGTCAGCATCGAGGTCGACCCCGCCATCGCCGCCCAGGCTCGAGCCAACCTCGCCACAGTCGGCCTCAGCCCGCACATCGTCACCGGCGACGGCGAGTCTGGCTGGCCCGCCGGTGCGCCGTACGACCGGGTCATCGCCACCTACGGCCTGCGCCGCATCCCTGGCAGCTGGCTTCAACAGACCAGGCCCGGCGGCATCATCCTCGCGCCCTGGGGCACCCACTACAGCCAGCGCGACGCCGTCGTGAGACTGACCGTCGCCGAGGACCACCACTCCGCCTCGGGCCGCTTCACCCAACTCGTCGGCTTCATGAAGGCCCGCGACCAACGCACCCCCTACCCCGAACACGCCACCCACGTAACCGAGTTCCCCGGCAACGCCGACACCACCCACCGGACCACTCGCACCGCCGCCGACCTCGGCGACTCCTGGGACGTGCAGTCCTTCGTGATCGGCCTCGCCGTCCCCGACATCACCCATGTCCTCGCGCAGGACGACGCCGGACGCTCCACCACCGCCTGGTTCTACTCGCTGACCGACAGCTCCTGGGCCGCCGTGACCTGGCCCACCGACGGACCACCGACCACGAGCACCGTCTACCAGGCCGGTCCCCGCCGCCTCTGGCGGGCCGTCGAACGCACCCTCGACTGGTGGGACGAGCACGACCGCCCTGCCATCCACCGCTTCGGCCTGACCGTCAGCGACGGCCACCACACCCCCTGGCTCGACACCCCCGACCACCCCGTGCCCCGCCACGGCCACGTGGACGAGCAGCCGTGACAACAGCTCCACACCCGCGGCCCCGACGAGCCCTGCAGCTACGCCTCCGACGCCCCAGAAGTCCGCCGGCCCGACGTTGAGGCCACCACCGGAAGCAGATAGCCGCTCCGAATCGCCCACACGCGCAGCCACGCTCTGGGACGATTCCACGACAGCGAGGGGAGCGGCTGTGAGCCGACGACTGCGGTACATCAGCTTCGATGAGTTCGACGGCATGTTCGAGAGCTTCCAGCACGCGGCCTTCCGCTTGGAGACCCGCCGCCGGTACCGCTCCGACGAACACACGGAGACCTACCACCGGTTCGCCGCCGGGCGGGAAGCCGACTGGGACTTGGACGACCCCTGGTGCCGTTCGCGCCGCGAGCAGGTGGCCATGGGCAAGCGCTTCGAACGGGTCCGGATCACGGACAACCCGCCCACCCCCGGGCAGCGCTATCTGCTCGACAACGCCAAGCGCAACAGTGCCGTCGGCGAGGACATCCGGTACCTCTGGCGCGCTGATGCCGACCGCCTGAGCCTTCCGGGCGAGGACACCTGGCTGTTCGACTCACGCGTGATCGCCCTGCTGCACTTCGACGCCGACGACGATCTGACCGGTGTGGAGCTGCTCACCGACCCGGTGCCGGTGGCCCGCGCCTGCCAGGTACGCGACGCTGCCTGGCACTTCGCCACCCCGCACCACGGGTTCAGCGCGAAAGTACCGTCCGCCACCTGAGCGCCGATGTCCGATGCCCCAGAAGTCCGCCGATCCGACGTCCCATCCAGCCAGATCTGGAGATGCCGATGCACATCTCGCGTGACGACTTCGAAAAGCTGTTCTCCGACTTCCAGCGCGAAGCATTCCGCCTGGAGACCCTGGACGACTACAACGGCTCCTCGAACCCCGAGAGCCTCCGCGCCTTCTTCGCTGCCGAACCCCAACCGGCCGACTACAACCAAGCCTGGGCCGACGAGGTCCGCGCCAACACCCGCGCCGGCAAACGCATGTACCGCGTCCACATCCTCCGCCGCCCGCTGACGCCCTACCTCCGGTTCGAACTCGGCTGGGGCTACGTCAAGAACAGCACGGCCGGTGAGGAGTTCTTCATCCTCGACACGACCGAGCAGCCCAACCCACTCGAAGGCGTACCGGACTTCTGGGCCTTCGACGAGACCGCTGTGGTCACCATGTCCTACACCCCCTCCGGCTCGTTCAAGGGCGCCGACCTGCAACCATCCGCCCATGATTGGCTGACGCATCGCGACACCGCCCTCCAGCACGCGGTGCCCTTCGCCGAGTGGTGGGAGCGGTACGGAGAGGAGACCCCCTGTGTTCCTGGACGGTGACCAGTGGCAAGCCAGGTGTCGCGATTTCCGCTCGGAGGCCTGGTGGCTCGAAACCCTGCCCGTCTACCGGGTTCCGCAGGAGGAAGCGGAGATCCGGGACTTCCTCGCCGGCCACCGCATCGACCCACACACCTACTCCTCCGACTACACCGAACACCTGAAGCAAGTCCGCCGCGACGGCAGGGCCAAGGGCCGGGTGCACATCGTCACCCGACCGCTCTCCGACTACCTCCGTTACGAGTTCATGTACTACCTCCCCCACCTGTGGGCCGGGGACGACATCCGCATCCTGGACGTGACCGACCGCGAGAACCCGCTGGCCGGAGTCCAGGACTTCTGGATGTTCGACCGGGCGGAGATCGTCCTCATGCACTACGCCGCCGACGGCACCCAGCTCAGCCGCGAGCTGCACAACGGTGACCCCGAGCAGTACCGGGAGTACCAGCGCATCGCGATCACCGCCTCCGTCCCCTTCGAGGAGTACGTGCATGCTGCTCACGGGTGACGACTTCAACGACCTGTTCCAGACCTTCACCTCCTCCGCCTTCAAGATGGAGACCCGGGACCGCTACGACGTCGCCGGCGAACGTGCCGAGTCCGATCCCACCACCGGAAGGTACGACATGCCCGAGACCGAAGGCGGCGGCCACGGGGGCAACCCCGCGCTCATCACCCCATCCTGACCTGCCCGGATGCTCCCGCCCCCGGCGATCGAAACGAGTCGACGGGACGTGCCGCACTCTGCGCGGTTCGCCGCAGGGAGCCCGGTGGCAGGAGTCCGACCCCGACGGTGTAAGAAGTGGATCAGTAACTTCCGGAGGGGATGTTCATGCGAACTACACGCGACAGAAGGCCCGCAGCGCTCAGACGCGCCGCCGCCGCCGTCCTGCTCGGGGCGACCGCACTCGCGACCGCCGCACCCGCGGCCGTGGCTGCGCCGGCGGCGGCCACCACGATGCTCGCGACCGGCTCCACCTCGGCAGGCCAGTCGCTTCTGCAGTCGGGTCAGTCCCTGCAGCCGGGCCAGAGCCTGGTGAACGGTGAGATGACCCTCGTCATGCAGGACGACGGCAACCTCGTGCTCTACCTGGTCGGCCCCTACGGCAACCAAGGCCCGGCGCTCTGGAATTCCGGCACCTACGGCAACCCCGGGGCCTACGCGGTGATGCAGGCCGACGGCAACTTCGTCGTCTACCGCCAGGGCCGCAGCGACCCGGACGGCGCTCTCTGGTCCTCCGGGACCTGGGGCAACCCGGGCAACACCGTCGGGATCGCCAACGGCACGCTCAGCGTCGGGGGCATCAGCGGTATCCACTGGCAGGGCTACTCGAACACCCTCTACGGTGGCACAGTGACCGGCATGATGTCGTCCAAGACCTATGCCGAGTCGGCGTCGGTCTGGCTGGTCATGCAGGCCGACGGCAACCTGGTGCTCTACCGCAAGCGCGACGGCGCGGTGCTGTGGGCCAGCGGCACCTGGAACCACCCCGGCGCCTTCGCCGTGATCAGCGGCGGCCGACTGACCGTCAGCACCGGGGGCGGGGACCTCTGGTCCAGCCAGAGCGGGGACCTGCGCGAGTCCTCCTACCTCAAGGTGCAGGACGACGCCAACGTCGTCGTCTACCTCCAGGGCCGCAGCGACCCGGGCGGCGCCATCTGGTCCACCGGGACCTGGGGCCGCGGCTGATCCGCCGCCCACCCGGCGGACGGGCGCGGCCCTGCGACACCTCCCGTGTCGCGGCCGCGCCCGGTTCCCGGTCCACGCGATCCCGTACGCCGACTACTGGCAGCCCCCGGCCTGCCCCACGTCGAACAGGTGGTGCTCGCACCCGCCCAGCAGCTCGGCGAAGCTGGGCACGCTCGACCGCATGGCACGCCTCCCTCCCGTCAACCGGTACTCTCCACAGCCTAGTTGGCCCCCCGCATGTTTGCCGCCCCCGATCGCGGCTACACGCCACTCATGGATGGCAGATACCGAGGGGCGGGCGCGGCCCGCACGGTCATGGTCGTCACCGACGTCGTCGCGGGGATCTTGGGACTGTGGATCGTCCTGTACCTGCTGAGCGCGAATCCCTCCAACGACCTGGCGCACTGGGTCCACGAGGCGGCCGACTGGCTGGGTGCCTGGGCGCACGACCTGTTCACCCCGGCCCAGGGCTGGCTGCGGACCCTGCTCAACTACGGCATCCCCGCGCTCGTCTACCTGGCCCTGGGCCACACCCTGGCCCGCTGGCTGCGCCGCGCCCCATAGCACCCCACTCGCCCGCCCACCTCCCGAAAACGCCCGCCGGCCCACACCGGCGGGCACGTCACGCCCGGACCCACCCCACCCCGACGCGGCCGGCCACTGGTGGGACCCGATGACCGATACACGGATGCAACGCTCGTTACCGCACCCTGCCGCAACCGCCGAACGACTGAGACCTTCCCCAGACAGGTATCTGACACCTCGTCACTACCGTGCCGCACATGCCAACCACGCACGGCCGGACCGACGGCCACCCCGCCACCACCCGCACCCGCACCCGCACCCGCACCCGCACCCGCACCCGCACCCAAACCGCCCTGGCAGCAGCCCTGTTAACCGCAGGCCTCGCCCTCGCCACCCCCGCAGAAGCCGCCACCCCCGCCGGAGCCACCCCCACCCCCGCCCCCGCCCCCAGCCAGGTCGCCGTCCACCCCGAGGCCATCACCCCCGCGCAGCAGCAGGCCGTGCTGGACTACTGGACCCCCGAGCGGACCGCCGCCCTGACCACGCCGTCGTCCGGCAACCCGGCCAAGAGCGGCCCCGACGGCGCTCCGTGGACCGGGGCCGACGCCCTGAGCAGGACGGTGGGCCGGCTCTTCTTCACCAACCACGGTGAGGACGAGAGCTGCACCGCGACCGTCGTGAACAGCGCCAACCGCAGCACCGTCGTGACGGCGGGGCACTGCGTCAACAGCCCCGACCTCCTCGGTGACAACGACGAGTGGCTGACGAACGAGATGTTCGTCCCGGGCTACCACGACGGTCTCGCGCCGTACGGCAGGTTCGTCGCCCGCGCCGGGGTCGCCGACGCCACCTGGCTGCTCAACGACGAGCAGAGCCCCCTGAAGTTCGACGCGTACGACCAGGCCTTCCTGGTCCTGAACGGCAACGCCGCGGGCAAGCGCGTGCAGGACGCGGTCGGCGCCGCACAGCGCATCGGCTTCGACCGGCCGGGCGCCGCGTCGGTCCACGAGTTCGGCTATCCGCGGGCGGCGGCGGGCGATCCGGCGCGCGCGGGCCTGCCCGAGTACACCGGGGCCCGGCTCGCGTACTGCGCGGGGCAGACCCGCGAGAACCCCGGTACCAAGGAGTACCCGGAGCCCCGCGGCCAGTGGGGCGCCCCCTGCGTGATGGGCGGCGGCTCCAGCGGCGGCCCCCGCATCGCCGGCCTCGACCCGTCCTCGGGGATCGGCACGGTGGTGGGCGACGACACCCTGGGCCCGTACCTCGACGCCTCGGGCCAGGTCTGCACCGCCGGCACCACCGACTGCACCCGGCACCTGGTCGGCCCGCAGTTCACCTCCGCGATCACCAAGCCGCTGTACCAGGCCGCCGAACGCGCTTGAGCAGCAAGCGCGTTGAAGCAAACCGCACCCCACCCAGGATTGGCGACGATGTCCACACACCCCACCCTCCCCGGTAGGCTCGCTGCCGCGGGAGCCCTCCTGCTGAGCGCGACCACGACGGCGGTCCTGCTGCCCACCGCGGCGCTCGCCGCGGAGCCGGAGCCCATCACCACGCACGCCGGCGCCACCACCGACCAGGAGCGCAGCCGGATCGACGGCTACTGGACCCCGACCCGGATGAAGCTGGCCGGCGCCCTGGTCCCCGAGGTCACCCCGGTGCCCGCGGACGACAACACGCCCGACGATCCGACCCCGCTCCCCCCGAACACGCCCGATCCCGGGGCGGTTTGGGCGCACGGCGGGGCGGCGGACCGGAGCATCGGCCGTCTCTTCTTCACCTTCTCCGACGGCTACGGCGGCAGTTGCACCGCGACCGTCGTCACCAGCGCCAACCGCAGCACCCTCGTCACGGCAGCGCACTGTCTGCGGGGCGTCGGGGCTCCCGCCACCGACACCACGTGGAACCACAACCTGTACTTCGTGCCCGGCTACCGCAACGGGACGAAGCCGCTCGGCGGCTTCAGCATCAAGTCCGTTGCCACCGCCTCCCGTTGGGACGCCGATCCGAGCAGTACCAGCTCCGAGCAGGTGGCCGTCGCCGGCTACGACACCGGAGTCCTGGTGGCGAACCCCGCCGCCGACGGACGGCGGATCGCGGACGTCACCGGCAGCCAGCGGATCGCGTTCACCAAGCCCGTCAAGGGCGAGTTCATCCACACCTTCGGGTATCCGAAGGACCGGCTCAACAACCCCAGCAGCAAGTACGCCGGTTCCCGCATGATCCATTGCGCCGGACCGGCCGAGCCCGGCCCCAAGGCCCCGCTCCTGTGGGGTGAGCGCTGCGACATGTCCCACGGCGCGAGCGGCGGCCCGCACCTCGCGCAGTTCGACACCAGGACCGGCGTCGGCACCGTCGTCGGCGTCACCACCACCACCGACGACCTCGCGGGCGGACCGGCCGACACGCTCTACGCCACCCGGCTCGGCGACAGCGCCCACCGCCTCTACGCCTGGGCGCAGACCCGCCCGGCCTGACCACCCCGAGCAGTCCGTCCACCCACCACGGGCCGAGGTCCACCCGGCCTCGGCCCAAGTCAGGCCCAAGGGGCCGGACAAGCCCAAGACCGTCGCCCTCGTCAGCGCCCCGGAACGGCGGCCTCCCGCACCGCCTCGGCGACGGCCGGTCAGCGGCCGACCAGCGGCCGGTCAGAGGCTGCGCGCGGTGATGTCGCCGCAGGAGGTGGTGGCGCGGATCGCGAGTCCGGTGGTGCCGTCGTTCCTGAGGGCGTTGCTGATCCGGCCGGAGGCGGTGCCGGCGTCCAGCGCGGCCGAGACGCCGGCGGCGGCGCCGACCGAGATGTCGCCGGACTCGGTGCGCAGCGCCAGCTCGCCGCGCAGGGCCTCGGTGATCCGGATGTCGCCCCGTGCGGTGCTGATCTGGGCGGGGCCGCCCAGTCGGCCGACCTCGACGTCGCCGTCGACCGCGGTCAGCCGCAGGCTCCCCGCCTCGTCGAGCTTGATCTGCCGGTACGCGCCCTCGAAGGCGACATCGCCCAGGCGCCCGACGCCGCGCAGTTCGCAGGCACCGGTCCTGGCCTCGACCCGCGAGCCGGCCGGCAGCTTGACGGTGACCTCCAGCGATCCGCTCGGGCCGAAGAGCTGGTTCTTGGGGTCCGCGGTGCGGATCCGCAGGACGCCGTCGGCGTACTCGACGGTCGCCTGCTCGGCGGCCCGCACGTCGCGGCTCTTGTCGGGGTTGGCGGGCCGGACCTCGACGACGGTGTCGGCGCGGTCGGCGGCGATGAGCTGGACGCGCCCGGCCGGGACGTCCAGGACGGCGGTGATCGGGGCGGTGGTGGCGAACGTCTGCATCGTGCTCTCCTGAGCTCGTTCCTCGTTTCTGACAACGGAAACGCTACGTTGCTTTCCACATCTCGGCAACGGACTCGTTGCGCCAAAACCGCATAACTGCAGGCAGATAGCGGGAAACTGTTGCAACGATCTAGCCAGTAACGCAACGACGCCCACCCCACTCATTGCAATGAGATGGAAGTGAACGCTACTCTGGGGGAGTCAGGAACCAGCACGAAGGACCACCAGGGAGATCCCGATGCCGGGAGGCAGGCTCACTCAGCAGGAACGCCAGCAGATCGCGCTGGGGCTGGCCGACGGCCTCCCCTACGCCGAGATCGCCCGGCGCCTCGAACGCCCGACCTCGACGGTCACGCGCGAGGTGATGCGCAACGGCGGCCCCACCGCCTACCGCGCGGACCTCGCCCACCGCGCCACCGAGCGCCGCGCCCACCGGCGCAGCCCCGCCACCGCCCGAGGGCCGGAGTCGGCCCCCCAGCCGGCCGGGCGCAACGCGGACGCCGTTCGCGCGTACGAGGAGGAACTCACCCTCGTGCTCGTCCAGTCGGGCCTGCCCAGGATGATGTCCCGGGTGCTGGCCTGCCTCTACACCACCGACTCGGGCAGCCTCACCGCAGCCGAACTCGCCCAGCGCCTCCAGGTCAGCCCGGCGTCCGTCTCCAAGGCGATCAGCTTCCTGGACAGCATGGAGCTCGTCCGCCGGGAACGCGACGAACGCCGCCGCGAGCGCTACATCGTCGACGACGACCTCTGGTACCAGTCGATGATCCGCAGCGCCCGCTCCAACACCCGGTTCATCGAGACCGCACGGCAGGGCGCCGACCTCCTCGGGCGCGGCACGCCGGCCGCCACCCGCCTCGAAAACGTCGCCCGCTTCCTCGACTTCGTCTCCGAGGGCCTCACCCGCACCGCGGAGCAGGCCCGCGAGATCCTCTACACCCGACCCGCCGCGGCCTCGGGCGATGCTGCCGCGCCGAGCTCCGACCCCACGTAGAGACCCACGCAGAGACCCACCTGGAGACCCACGCAGAGACCCGCGTAGAGCGCCGGGTGCCGGGCAGGGTCCCGGCACCCGGCATACAGCGGGGGCTGCACTTGTTCTGACGTACCGTCACCTCGCCCCGGTTCACCGCTCGCGGAACCGGGGCGCGCCAGTCCACGACCACCGGTGGATTCGTTCATCAGAGGGCCGCTTCCTGGCATGATCCTGCGAATCTCCGGAGACTCCGGCCGAAAGACTCAGAATCGCCGAACAAGATCGCATCGCACGAGATCGCATCGACCAAGATCCCGGAGACAACCGTGTCCCTCTACGACGACGCTCTCGCGCTGGCCCCGGACCTGGTCCGGCTCCGGCACGACCTGCACCGCTTCCCCGAGCTGGGCCTGGCCCTGCCGCGCACCCAGGAGCGGGTGCTGCAGGCCCTCGACGGCCTGCCGCTGGAGGTGAGCCTGGGCGCGTCGCTGAGCTCGGTCACCGCGGTGCTGCGCGGCGGCAAGCCGGGCCCGGCGGTGCTGCTGCGCGGCGACATGGACGGCCTGCCGGTCGCCGAGAAGGCCCCGGTGCCGTTCGCCGCCGCCAACGGCGCCATGCACGCCTGCGGACACGACCTGCACACCGCCATGCTCGCGGGCGCCGCGCAGCTGCTGGCCGCACGGCGCGAGCAACTGCACGGCGACGTCGTGTTCATGTTCCAGCCCGGCGAGGAGGGGTGGGACGGCGCCGGCGCCATGCTGGCCGAGGGCGTGCTGGACGCGGCCGGCCGACACCCCGTCGCCGCCTACGCCCTGCACGTGGCGACGGCCATGCCGCACGGGGAGTTCAGCTCCCGGCGCGGACCCATCATGGCCGCCTCCGGTTCGCTGAACGTCACGGTCCACGGTGCGGGCGGCCACGGCTCGGTGCCGCACCGGGCCAAGGACCCCATCCCCGCGGCCTGCGAGATGGTCACCGCGCTGCAGACCATGGTGACCCGCCGGTTCGACGTGTTCGACCCGGTGGTGGTGACCGTCGGGCTGATCCAGGCCGGCACCCAGCGCAACATCATCCCCGAGACCGCCTACTTCGAGGCGACCGTGCGCGCCTTCTCCGCCGAGGCGGAGTCCAAGGTCGCCGACACCACGGTGGAGCTGATCCGGGCCATCGCGGCCGCCCACGGCCTGCGGGCCGAGGTCGAGTACCTCCCCCAGTACCCGGTGACCGTGAACGACGGGGCCGAGACCGACTTCCTGGCGGACACCGTCCGGGAGGTCTTCGGCGAGGAGCGCTACCAGGCGATGCCGAACCCGATGACCGGGTCGGAGGACTTCTCCCGGGTCCTGGACGCCGTGCCGGGCTCGTACGCCTGGCTCGGCGCCGCCCCGAAGGGGGTCGACCCGGAGGACCTGCCGCTCAACCACTCGCCCTACGCGGAGTTCGACGACGCGGTGCTCCCGGACGGCGCCGCGCTCTACGCCGAACTCGCCACCCGCCGCCTCGCGGCCTGAACAGGAAGGACCACAGCCATGACCGACCCCCGCGAGGTCGTCGAGCAGCAGCTCGCCGCCTACAACAGCCACGACATCGACGCCTTCGTCGCCACCTACGCCGAGGACGTCGTGATCAACCGGCGCACCGGCAGCCCGCTGCAGGGGCATCAGGCGCTGCGCGACACGTACACCGGACAGTTCGCCGAAGGCCGCTGCCGGGCGGAGATCGTGGGACGGCTCACGGAGGGCGACTGGGTGGTCGACCACGAGGTCGCCCACGGCCTGGCCGACGAGCCGCTCCGCGTGCTGGTGGCCTACCGGGTGCGCGAAGGCCTCATCGACCGCGTCGACTTCCTCGGCTGAACACGGCGGCCGGCCGGGCCCCGAGGAGCCCGACCGGCCGCCGTCGGCAACAGCCGTCCGCAGCAGCCGCCCCCGCCGGCCGCTGCCACGTCATCCGTTCCTTCCCCGGCCGCTACTTCTTCAGCCGCGACGAGGAGAGGATCGACACCACGTGCGCGGGCACCAGCACCCACACGATCGCCGTGACCACGATCACGGCGACCTTGGTGGCCCGCAGGTCACCGCGCGCCTGGTCGACCACCGCCGCGACCAGCAGCAGCAGGGTGCACTCGATCCCGTTGCAGAGCCGGTGCAGCTGGACGCCCGAGGCCAGCCGCCGCAGCCGGGCGATCCCGGAGGAACGCGGCACCACCGACTGGTCGGTGGCCTTCGCCAGTCCGCTGTCCGAGCGCGCCACGTGCACCAGGTCGGAGGAGGCCTTGAGCAGCAGCACGCCGACGGCGGCCGACATCCCGGCCACCAGGTACGGCGAGAGCCCGAGCGAGGAGGCCCGGAAACCCATGCCGATCATCACCGCGGCGTCCGCCAGATAGGCGCCGAGCCGGTCCAGGTAGACCCCGAGCGGGCTGAACTGCTGGCGCCAGCGGGCGACTTCACCATCGACGCAGTCGAGCAGCAGGTAGAGCTGCATGAACAGGACGCAGAGCACCGCCCCGGTCAGCCCCGGGATCAGCAGCGCGGCGCCGGAGAGCACGCCTGCGACCACCATCACACCGGTGATCTGGTTCGGCGACCAGCGCGTGTCCAGCATCAGCCGGGTGACCCGCAGCGAGACGGAGCGCATGTAGAGCCGCCCGGCCCAGTGTTCCGCCCTGCTGTCGAGCTTGCCCGGCGGGTGGATCACACCGCGCAGTTCTTCGAGTTGGACCCTGCTCATGCTGTCTCCGTGTCTGGCCGAAGATCCGCCCGGCCGCTGCGGCCGCGAACGTGATCAGCGCAAGCCTAGGGAACAACGCGAGCGCAAACGACCCGGCCCCCGCTGCTGGCCCGCTCCTCCCCCGAACCTGCACCGCCGCAGCTCCCCGCCCCGGCCGCGCCCGCACCGAACACGACTGCGGCGGAGCCGAATCCGACTCCGCCGCAGCTCGACCACCGGCTGATCAGCCCCGCGTCGCCATCGCGCGCAGGAAGAAGGTCAGGTTGGCCGGACGCTCGGCCAGGCGGCGCATGAAGTAGCCGTACCACTCCTGCCCGTACGGCAGGTACACCCGCATGGTGTTGCCGGCCTGGGCCAGGCGCAGCTGCTCCTCGGGGCGGATGCCGTAGAGCATCTGGTACTCGAAGCTGTCGCGGGCGCGGCCGTTCCACTCGGCCAGCTGGCCGGCGATCTTGATCATGTTGGGGTCGTGCGAGGCGATCATCGGGTAGCCCTCGCCCGCCATCAGCACCTTGAGGGCGCGGACGTAGGCCAGGTCGACGTCGTGCTTGCCCTGGAAGGCGACCGACTCGGGCTCCTTGTAGGCGCCCTTGCACAGCCGGACCCGGGAGCCGGCCGCGGCGAACTCCTTGCAGTCCTCCTCGGTACGGCGCAGGTAGGCCTGCAGCACCACGCCGAGCCACGGGAAGTCGGCGCGCAGCTCGCGCGCGATCGACAGGGTGGAGTCGGTGGTGGTGTGGTCCTCCATGTCCAGGGTGACCGTGGTGCCCGCGTCGGCCGCGGCCTCGCAGATCCGCCGGGCGTTCTCCAGCGCGATCTTCTCGCCGTCCACCGGGAGGAACTGGCCCACCGCCGAGAGCTTGACCGAGACCTCGGCGCCCGCCGCCAGGCCGGTCTCCTTCAGCGCGGCGAGCAGGTGCTCGTACGCCTCGGCCGTGCCGGCCGCCTGCGCGGCGTCCTTGGTGTCCTCGCCGAGGTGGTCGAGGGTGACCTTGCGGCCGGTGGCGACCAGGTCGTCGCAGGCGGTCACGGCGTCGTCGAGCAGCTCGCCGGCGACGAAGCGCTCGACTATCGCGTGGGTCGGCGGGAACTTCTCCACGACGGTGCGCACCTGCGGCGAGCGCGACGCGGCAAGGAGGGCGGAACGGAGCATCGGTACTCCTGGATCACAGGGTGTGGGGGAGGAAGAGAGGGGTGGGGCGGCGGCCGAGGGTCGGGCCGCCGCCCCGGGAGGTGAGGTCGGCAGGAGGAGAGGACCTCGGGGTGTGACTGACGGACCGTCAGCCCATGTGCGGGTAGCGGTAGTCCGTCGGCGGGACGAAGGTCTCCTTGATGGAGCGGGTCGAGGTCCAGCGGGCCAGGTTCTGCTTGGCGCCGGCCTTGTCGTTGGTCCCCGAGGCCCGGCCGCCGCCGAACGGCTGCTGGCCGACGACCGCACCGGTGGGCTTGTCGTTGATGTAGAAGTTGCCGGCCGCGAAGCGCAGCTTGTGCATCGCGTCCTGGGCCGCCGCGCGGTCCTGGGAGATGATCGAGCCGGTCAGGCCGTAGGGGGAGACCGACTCCATCTGGGCCAGCATCTCCTCGTACTTCTCGTCCTCGTACACGTACACCGCGAGGATCGGGCCGAAGTACTCGTCACGGAAGTACTCGGCGGCCGGGTCGGTGCAGACCAGCACGGTCGGACGGACGAAGTAGCCCACCGAGTCGTCGTAGGTGCCGCCGGCCAGCACCTCGACGGCCGGGTCGGCCTGGGCGCGGTCGATGGCGGCCTTGTTCTTGGCGAACGAGCGGTCGTCGATCACGGCGCTCATGAAGTTCGCCAGGTCGGTGACGTCGCCCATGGTCAGGCCCTCGACCTCGGCCTTGAACTCGTCCTTGAGACCGGCCCAGATCGAGGCGGGGACGTAGGCGCGGGAGAGCGCCGAGCACTTCTGGCCCTGGAACTCGAAGGCGCCGCGGGTCATCGCGGTCTTCAGCACCTTCGGGTCGGCCGACGGGTGCGCGACCAGGAAGTCCTTGCCACCGGTCTCGCCGACGATCCGCGGGTAGGTGCGGTAGCCGGCGATGTTGTTGCCGACCTCGCGCCACAGGTGCTGGAAGGTCGGGGTGGAGCCGGTGAAGTGGATGGCGGCCAGCGCCGGGTGCTTGAGGGCCACCTCGGAGACGGCCAGGCCGTCGCCGGTCACCATGTTGATGACGCCCTTGGGCAGGCCCGCCTCCTCCAGCAGCTGCATCAGCAGGTGCGCGGAGAACTGCTGGGTGGGCGACGGCTTCCAGAGCACCACGTTGCCCATCAGCGCCGGGGCGGTGGGCAGGTTGCCCGCGATGGCGGTGAAGTTGAACGGGGTGATCGCGTAGACGAAGCCCTCCAGCGGGCGGTGGTCGCTGCGGTTCCACACGCCGTCCGAGGAGAGCGGCTGCTCGGCGATGATCTGCCGGGCGAAGTGCACGTTGAAGCGCAGGAAGTCGATCAGCTCGCAGGAGGAGTCGATCTCGGCCTGCTGCGCGGTCTTGGACTGGCCGAGCATGGTGGCCGCGGCCAGCGTCTCGCGCCACGGGCCGGCCAGCAGGTCGGCGGCCTTGAGGAAGATCGCGGCGCGCGAGTCGAAGGAGAGCGCCTGCCAGGCGGGGGCCGCCGCCAGGGCAGTGTCGATGGCCTCCTGCGCGTCGTCCTGGGTGGCGTTGCGCAGGGTGCCGAGCCGAGCCGCGTGGTTGTGCGGCTGGACGACGTGGATCTCGGTGCCGCCACCCATCCGGCGCTCACCGTTGATCGTCATGGTCAGCTGGACGGGCTCCTGGCCCCCCAGCTCCTTCAGCTTCGCCTCCAGGCGGGCCCGTTCGGGGGTGCCGGGGGCGTAGCTGTGGACCGGCTCGTTCACCGGCGCGGGGACCTGGGTCACAGCATCCATGAGCGCGCGCTCTCCTTCGAGTCGTGGGGGACGGCCAGTGCGGGGGTCACACGCGGGCCATGGAGGAACGTTAAGCCGCGGGCCGGACCACGATGGTTGGCCAGGCGGCTAAAGTCATCCGTACGGCATTGTCCGAGTGGATGAACATCACGCAGCCCGCGCGGCAACACCCCGAAGGAGGCCCCGGATGCCCGCTCCCGGCCTCCCCGTCCCCGGCCTCCCGCTCCGCGGCATCCCGCTGCGCCAACTGCTGATGTCGCTCGGCGAGCCGCTGGTCGAGCTGCAGGCCGCGCCGGCCGGACTCGACGTGCTCGTCCAGGACGTGGCGATCCTCGACCCCGAGGACCCGGCCACCGCCAACCCCGGCGAGCTCATCCTCGCCATCGGCGCCCGCGGCCGGGCCGCGCTGCCCGCGCTGCGCGCCGCCGGACGCGCCAGGGCCGCCGCCGTCGCCGTCAAGCTGGACGCCCCGGGGCAGGCCGACGCGCTGCGCGAGGCGGCCACCGAGGCGGGCGTGGCGCTGCTCTCGGTGCGCCGCGAGACCCGCTGGGAGCACCTGGACGCGCTGGCCAGGGCGGTCATCGGCGGCCCGGACGCACCGGAGAGCGCCGAGAATCCGTCCTCGGGCTCCGGCACCGGCGACCTCTTCTCGCTGGCCCAGACCACCGCCGTGCTGACCGGCGGCATCGTCTCCATCGAGGACACCTCCAGCCGGGTGCTCGCCTACTCCCGCTCGGCCGACTCCGACGAGGTGGACGACCTGCGACGGCTGTCCATCCTGGGCTGGCAGGGGCCCGAGCCCTACCTGTCCAAGCTCCGCGAGTGGGGCATCTTCCAGCACCTGCGCACCTCGGACACCGTGATCGCGGTCGAGCCGCACCCGGAGCTGGGCCTGCGCCGGCGCCTGGCGATCGGCATCCGGGCCGGTGCCCAGCCGCTCGGCACCATCTGGGTCCAGGAGGGCTCGCAGCCGCTCACCGGACAGGCCGAGCAGGCGCTGGTCGGCGCGGCCCGGGTGGCCGCCGCCCAGCTGATGCGCCGCCGGCGCGAGGTCTCCGCGGACGTCCGGCTGACCCAGACCCTGCTCACCGGACTGCTGGAGGGCAGCACCGGACCGCAGTCGCTGGCCACCCACCTCGGCCTGCACCAGCACCGCCCGGCCACCGTGCTGGGGTACGCGGCCGTCGGTGCGGACCTCAACCGCAGCGAGGTGACCGGGCTGATCTCGGTGCACGCCGCCGCCCGCCACCGCGGTGCGCTGCTGGCGCCCATCGACACCCGGATCTACGTGCTGCTGCCCGAACTGCCCGCCGGCCTGCCGATGGCCACCGTGCGGGCCTGGGCCCAGGAGGTGGTGGACGCCGCCCGCGACCACCTCGGCGTCGAGCTGCGGGCCGCGATCGGCAGCACCGTCAACGGGCTGGGCGCGGTGCCCGCCTCCCGCGCCCAGGCGGACCGGATCCTGGACGCGATGGGGCGCGGCGGCGTGGTGCCCGAGGTCGCCGCGCTGATCGACGTGCAGGCCGAGGTGCTGGTCAGCGAGGTGCTGGCGCTGCTCCAGGAGCGCCCGGCGCTGCGCGACCCGCGGCTGTCCGCGCTCACCGAGTACGACGCGCGGCACGGCACCCGGCTCGCCGAGTCGGTGCTGGCCTGGCTGGACGCGCTGGGCGAAGTACGGGTGGCCGCACAGGCGTTGCACATCCACCCCAACACCCTGCGCTACCGGGTGCGCCGGGCCGAGCAGTTGACCGGCATCGACCTCGCCCAGCCGCAGCAGCGGCTGCTGGCGATGCTCCAACTGCGGCTCCCCGCCGACGAGGAGCAGTAGCGCCGCTCCAGCCGCTCCGACCCCGGAGCGGCCCGGCACCTCAGTGCGCGCCGCCTCAGTGCGCGCGCTCCCGGCGCCACCGCTCCCAGGCCGCCAGCCAGAGCCGCTCGGCCTGCTCGACCGCCTCCGGCCCAAGCCCCCGGCTGGCGACCAGCTCCGCCCACGCCGCCTGGGCCGGCAGGCTCGGCACCTGACTGGCGAAGACGGTGTAGCGGATCAGCTCCTCCAGCGCGTCCCGGCCCGCCTGGCCGCCGACCAGCCACTCCACCCGCTCGGCCAGCGCCAGCAGGTGGGCGACCATCAGCCCGACCGCCTCGCCCGCCTCGGCCCGGTCCTCCCCGGCGTAGCGCATCTGCTGGCGGATCGCCGCCTCCCACTGCTCGGGCGGCTCGGCCACCCGCAACCGGCGCGGCAGCTTGGTGCGGCCGCAGGAGAGCCGGTGCGCCCGGTGCGCCATCGCCCGCTCCACGCTGAACTCCAGCAGCGCCCGGTGCGCGTCCATCCCGGTCAGCGCCAGCCGGCTGCGCTGGGCCTGGGCCACCCGCGCCAGCCGGCGGTCCCGCACCTGGCGCAGCAGCGCGGTGCGGCCCACCGTGAAGCGCTCGTAGTCGTCGTGCCGCAGGTGGCTCAGCTCGATGTCGGCGGGTCCGATGCCGCGGCCGCAGATCAGCACCACCGAGCCGTAGACCAGCAGCCGCCCGGCCCACACCGTCCTGGCCTGCGCCGACGGGCCGTTGCCCGCGCCGCGTTCCTCGTGGATCTGCACGGCGACCGGCTCGCCCTCCACGCTGATCCACTCGCGCATCGCCCGCACCTGGCCCGGGCTGTCGCCCTCGTCGATGCCGAGCTGCTCGTAGACCCGGTCGCGCTCGCGCTCCACCAGCTCCTCCAGCTCGGGCAGCGGGGTGTAGCGCTGCACGCCGGGCTGGTAGGTGCGCACGGTGACGTACGGGCCCTCCAGCGAGGTCCAGTCGCCGGAGCGCAGCTCGACCCAGCAGAGCTCGCCGCCCGCACTCTCGCAGCCGGTCATCGCATCGCTGTCCACGGCCGGCGCCGCACCGCCCGCCACCGGCTCGGCGGCCTCCTGCGGCAGCGGCGCCCGAACCTGCGCGACCCCGCGCGCACCGCGCCCGGCCCGGTTCACGCTGTACACCAGGAAGTCGAGCTCCTCGAAGACCGCGACCGGGTCGAGGCCCTGCTCCTGGTCCCGCTCGGTCAGCGCCCGCAGGGCGTCGTCGTCCGGCTCCGCGGCCCAGCTCCCGCTGCTGATCGTCACCTTCGCCGCACCCCCGCGGTTTCGCCCTCGTCCGGTCCCGCGGCCGACCGCGGGCCGGGGGGTATCCGGCAGGTCGGACCGCGTCCGCCCACGATACGTGCGCGTGACCTGCGGGGCCATCAGCTTCCCTCGTACGGTTGGCAGATCGCCCGCTCCCTCCCGCCGCGCGGCGATCCGGCCTAAGGTGTCGCGCCACCATCCCGTACCCGGTGCCGCACCCCTGGACGCGGCCTAGGCTGGACACCATGACGAGCAGCGACGAGGGCGCCCCGCGGGTGCCCGCCCGGATCAGCATCATCACCCTGGGCGTGGCCGACCTGGCCGCCAGCACCGCCTTCTACCAGGCGCTGGGCTGGCGGCGCTCCACCGCCTCCACCCCCGAGATCGCCTGGTTCCGCACCGCCGACTCGGCGCTCGGCCTCGTCCCCTCCGAGCAGCTGGCCGCCGACGCCGGCATCCCGGCGGGCGGCGAGCCGGCCTTCCGCGGCGTGACGCTGGCGGTCAACCTGGAGTCGCCCCGGGCGGTGGACGAGGCGTTCGCGGTCGCCGTGGCGGCGGGCGCCGGCGTGGTCAAGCCGCCGGCCGCCACCGACTGGGGCGGCTACGGCGGCTACTTCGAGGACCCGGACGGCCACCTCTGGGAGCTGGCCCACAACCCGTCCTTCGCGTTCACCGCCGACGGCCGGCTGGACCTGCCCTGAAGACCGACTTCAACCACTACCGGCTGACCAGCGCCTGGCAGCTGCCCGCACCCGCCGCGCAGGTCTACCGGGTGCTGCGCGAGGTGGAGCACTATCCGCGCTGGTGGCCGCAGGTCCGCGAGGTCCGGCAGCTGGACGCCGACTCGGGGCGGCTGCGGATCCGCTCGGTGCTGCCCTACGAGCTGCTCCTCACCGCCACCGCGCGCCGCGAGGAGGCGGCCCCGGGCGGCCGGGGCGGGGTCCTGGAGGCCGCGCTGGCCGGCGATCTGGCCGGCTGGTCCCGCTGGACGGTGCGCCCGGACGGGCCCGGCGCCGCGCTGGCCGTCTTCGAGGAGGACGTGCGCGGCGGCCGGCCGCTGATGCGGCTGCTCGCGCTGCCCGCCCGGCCGCTCTTCCTCGCCAACCACGCGCTGATGATGCGCGCCGGCCATCGCGGCCTGCGCCGCTACCTGCTCGACGGCGGGTAGCGGCGCACGCCGTCCTGCGGCAGCCCTACTGCCGCGACCGCGCCTTGAACGCCGCCTTGCGGGCCTCCTTGGCCACCTGCCGGTCCAGGTGCAGCTCCCCGACCGCCTCCAGCACCCGCGCGGTGTAGGGGTGCTCGACCCGCCACAGCTCGCCGAAGAAGCTCGCCGGGTTGTCGGTCACCGGCATCCCGGAGATCAGCTCGCGCAGCAGCTCGGCGTCGCCCTCGCTGTCCAGCAGCTGGGCGGCGAAGGTGTCCACCGTGGTCCACAGCACCATCGTGCGGTCCGGGGCGGGCACGTCCTCGGCCCCGCGGGAGACCAGCCAGGCCCGCACCCCGCCGCCCAGCTCCGGGTCGCCGAGCACCTCCCGGGCGGCCGGCTCGGCCGCCTCGCCCAGCTCGCCCAGCGCCAGCTGGGCCAGCATCCGGCGCAGCGGCGCGGTGCGGTCCTCGCCGCGCGCGGCGGCCAGCAGCTCCCGGGCGGCGGTCAGCGGCTCGCGGTCCGCCAGCCAGACCCGGATCTCCTGCTCGGGCAGCACGTTGCCGGCCTCCGCGATGCCCTGCAGCAGCGCGGCGGCGTCACCGGTGGCCAGCTCGCCGATCAGCGGCGCCTCGTAGCCCTCGTCCAGCAGCCACTGGCGCACCCCGTACTGGCCCAGCGGAGTCAGCTTGACCAGGCCGAACCGGGCCGCCTCCGCCTCGTCCAGGGCCTGCTCGGCCGCCGCGCCCTGCGCCGCCTCCTCGCCCTCCTCCTCGTCGAAGAGCTCCGGATCGATCGGCTGGTACTCCAGCAGCCCGATCTCGGCGAGGTCGGCCAGCATCGGGTCCAGGGCGACCATCACATCGGTGATGTCGCCGAGCATCTCCTCGTCCGGCTCCTCGCCCTCGGGCACCACCAGCAGCGCGGCCAGTACGCCCAGCGGCACCGTCTCCTGGCCCGGCTCGGCGAAGGCGGTGGCCTCGTAGAGCACCTGCAGGGCCTCGTCCAGCAGCTCCGCGGCCTGCTCCTGGACCTCCTCGTACTGCGCGAGCAGCTCCTCGGCCCGCTCGTCGTCGGCGCGCTCACCGGCGTCCGGCTCGGCGTCCAGCGGCTCGATCTCGACGGCCAGCTCGGCGATCACGTCGGCGGCGGCCAGCCACAGCTCCAGCACCGACTCCGGATCGCCCTGCTCCACCGGGGCCAGCTCCTGGCTGGGGCCCGCCGAGCGCTGACCGGCCTCGTCGTGGGCGACCAGCACCAGCTCCAGGTCACTGGCCAGCGACCAGACCCGCATCGCCTCCAGCACCGCCTCCTCGGAAACCTCGCCCTCGGCCGGGGCCAGGCCCAGGAACCGGGCGGCGGCCTCGCGGTCGGCGTCCAGCAGGTCGCCCAGCTCGTCCACCGGACGGGTCGGGGCGCTCCACCGGGCCAGCTTGACCGCGTGGGCGATCAGCGGGACGGCCAGCGCGGCGGCGGCCAGCTCGGCCTCGGGCAGCAGCCGCACCGGCGGCACCAGCACGGCGAGGTCGTCGAGGTCCTCCTCCTCGTCCGAACCGTGCGCGCCGTAGAGGTCGGCGAGCTCGAAGTCGGCAGGCAGCAGGCTCTCGCCGGGCTGTGCGTCAGGCCCGGTCGCCGACGGGTGGTCAGGGTTCTTGCGGCGTCGAGCGGCCATCGGGCGCGTTCTCCTCATGAGGGCGGGTCTGCACTGCACTACGTCAAGGCGGGTCTGCACGGTGTCACAGCAGGGTGTCACGGCGGGGTGTCACGGCGGGGCGCACTGCGATCAGCGTATCGGCCGGACCGGCGGCGGCGCCCGTCCTGCGGGGGGCGCGCGCCACTCATGCGCGCCCCTGTCGCGCCACCCCGTATCCTTCGACTGGACCCCGTGCACACCCCGCGCGCGGTCCTGCCTGGGCAAAGCCGCCCAGCTCTCGTCAGCACAGCTCGCACCACCACGGATCTCCCGCACCATGGCCACCACCACAGCGCCACCGGACGGGCGCGTCGGCCTCCCACGCCGGCCCGCGGTGGTGCCCGGCCACAGGAGACCCCTGCCATGGCGGACCTCTCCCCTGCCGGTCCCGGCCTGCCCAACGCGCAGTTGTCCGGTACCCGGCTCTCGGAGGCCCTGCTCCCCCTGGAGCTCGCACCACGCACCCAGCTCCAACTCGCCGCGGTCAGCCGCTGGAACGCACTGCGCGGCGTGCGCGTCGGCCTCTGTGCCGCCGCCCTCCTCCTGCTCCTG
This sequence comes from Kitasatospora sp. NBC_01250, assembly GCF_036226465.1. Classification (NCBI taxonomy): domain Bacteria; kingdom Bacillati; phylum Actinomycetota; class Actinomycetes; order Kitasatosporales; family Streptomycetaceae; genus Kitasatospora; species Kitasatospora sp. NBC_01250. The sequence continues at coordinate 3,134,610 of NZ_CP108476.1, forward strand.
ATCGGAGCCAACCTCGCCACCCCGGTCTACCCCCTGCTCCAGCAGCGGCTCGGTCTGACCGCCTTCGACACCACGCTGCTCTTCACGGTCTACGTCTTCGCGCTGGTGCCGGTGCTCGCCGCGGTGGGCCACTGGTCCGACCTGGTCGGCCGCCGCGCGCTGATCCTGCCGGCCGTCTGCCTGGCCGCCAGCGGCGACGCGATCTTCGCCACCGCCAACAGCTTCGGCCAGCTGGCCGCGGGCCGGGCCGTCCAGGGCATCGCGGTCGCGCTGGCCACCGGCGCCGCCGGCGCGGCGCTCGGCGACCTGCTGCCCGACCACCCGACGCTGGCCGCCAAGCTCACCCTGGCCTGCTCGGCCGGCGGCGTGGCGCTGGGCCCCGTGGTCGGCGCCTCGCTCGCGGGCGGCTCCCACCCCCTGCTGACGCCCTTCCTGGCCCATGCGGTCGCGCTGCTGGTGCTCTGCGTCCCGCTGGCCCTGGTGCACCCCCGGATGCCCGGCGCCCGCCGCCCGCACAACGCGCCCCCGCGCGTCACCGCCCCGCTCCACCTGCGCCCGCGCCGCCTGGCGCTGCCCGCCCAGGGCCGCCGCACCTTCCTGCTCGCGGCCGGCGCCGGCTTCGTCTCCTACGCCGTCTTCGGCGTCTACCTGAGCCTGGCCCCGGCCTTCTCGGCCGGCCTGCTGCACACCCACTCACGCATGGTCGGCGCCGTGGTCGCCGCCCTGCTGCTCGGCTCCTCGGCCCTCGCCCAGCTCCTCATACCGCCCACCACCGACCGCCGCCTGATCGCCCTGGGCATGACCGGCCTCGCCCTCGGCCTGGCCCTGGTGGTCACCGCCCAGTACGCCCACCAGCCGGCCCTGCTCTTCCTCGGCAGCGTCCTCGGCGGCGCCTGCCAGGGCATCGCCTTCCGCTCCCTGTTCACCACCGCCGTCGCCGCCATGGACCCGGCCCGCCGCGCCAGCGAGATGAGCACCCTCTGGGTCATCGTCTACCTCGGCAGCTCGCTCCCCATCGTCGCCGTCGGCGCCCTCTCCCAGCACTACGGCCTCCTCCCGGCCGTCAGCGGCTTCGCCGTCATCGCCGCCACCGCCTGCCTCGCCCTGGCGGGCGCCGTGCTGCGCCGACGCTAGTCGTCCCAGGGGCGCCAGAGCTCGGTGCGGAACTCGACGTCGAACGGCTCGGGCAACCGCACCGGCTCGCCGAACTTCCAGCTCCGCAGCTCCTCGTAACGGCCTGCGAAGCGGTCGGGGTTGCCGTACAGGGTGATCCCCGACCGCTTCGGGTCCCGATCGATCACAGTCGGCCAACTCGCCCCGCAGCCACATCACATACGGGAAGTCAGGCAACGGGAAGTGCGCGATCGCGGCTTCGGACACAGCACCCAGGGTAGGCAGACATACCACTGCCGCGTGACTCATTCCCCCGAAGGAGCGAGTCACGCGGCAGTGGATTGACCGTACGGCGAGCCTCAGACGTTGAACCCCAGCGCCCGCAGCTGCTCGCGACCGTCGTCGGTGATCTTGTCCGGGCCCCACGGCGGCATCCAGACCCAGTTGATCCGCAGGTCCTGGACGAGGCCGTCGGTGGCCGTCCTGGCCTGGTCCTCGATGACGTCGGTCAGCGGGCAGGCCGCGGAGGTCAGCGTCATGTCGATGGTGGCCACGTCGGACTCGTCGATGTGGATGCCGTAGATCAGGCCCAGGTTGACCACGTCGATGCCCAGCTCGGGGTCGACGACGTCCATCAGGGCCTCGGTCAGGTCCTCGACGGAGACGGTGCCGGCCGTGGTGCCGACGATGACCGTCGGGCCCTCGGTCGGGGCCTCGGCCTCAGCGGCGGCCGGGGTGCCGGCCTCGGTGTCGCTCATACGCAATCGGTCCTCAGAAAGTCGACAGATGGTCGGCAGGAAGCCGGCCGGTCGGTCAGTCGGTGATGGCGGGCTGCTCGGCCAGCGCCTTCGCGGTGGCGTCCTTCCAGGCCATCCAGCTCAGCAGGGCGCACTTGACCCGGGCGGGGTACTTGGAGACGCCGGCGAACGCGACCGCGTCCTCCAGCACCTCCTCGTCGCCCTCGCCCTGGCCCTTGCTCTGCATCAGTTCCAGGAACGCCTCCTGGATGGCCTGCGCGTCGCCGACCGTCTTGCCGACCACCAGGTCGTTCAGCACCGAGGCGCTGGCCTGGCTGATCGAGCAGCCCTGCGACTCGTAGGAGATGTCCGCGACCACCGGACCGTCCAGCCGCACCCGCAGGGTGATCTCGTCACCGCAGGTCGGGTTGACGTGGTGCACCTCGGCGTCGCCGTCCCGCAGCCCCTTGCCGTGGGGGTTGCGGTAGTGGTCCAGGATGATCTCCTGGTACATGGAGTCGAGCTTCATGGCGGCGTCACCCTCCTCAGCCGAAGAAGTTGCGGACGTGGTGCAGGCCGTCGATCAGCTGGTCGACCTCGCCCGGCGTCGAGTACAGGTAGAACGACGCCCGGGTGGTCGCCGGAATTCCGTACCGCAGGCAGACCGGCCGCGCGCAGTGGTGACCGACGCGCACGGCGATGCCCTGCTCGTCCAGCACCTGGCCCACGTCGTGCGGGTGCACGTCGCCGAGCACGAAGGAGATCGCGGCACCGCGGTCCACGGCCGTGCGCGGGCCGATGATGCGCAGGTCCGGGACCTCCTGCAGGCGGTTGACCGCGTACTCGGTGATCGCGTGCTCGTGCGCGGCGATCCGCTCCATGCCGATGTTCGACAGGTAGTCGATGGCCGCGCCGAGCCCGACCGCCTGGGCGATCGGCGGGGTGCCGGCCTCGAACTTGTGCGGCGCGGGGGCGTAGGTGGACGAGCCCATGGTGACGGTCTCGATCATCTCGCCGCCGCCGAGGAACGGCGGCAGGTCCTCCAGCAGCTCCTGGCGCCCCCAGAGCACGCCGATGCCGGTGGGCCCGAGCATCTTGTGACCGGTGAAGGCGACGAAGTCGGCCTCCAGCGCCTGCACGTCCAGCACCATGTGCGGGGCGGCCTGGGAGGCGTCGATCAGCACCAGCGCGCCGACGTCCTGGGCGCGGCGGACGATCGCCTCGACCGGGTTGACGGTGCCGAGCAGGTTGGAGACCAGCGTGAAGGAGACGATCTTCGTCTTCTCGGTGATCAGCTGCTCGATGTTGGACAGGTCGAGCCGGCCCTCGTCGGTCAGCCCGAACCACTTCAGCTTCGCGCCGGTGCGCTGCGAGAGCAGCTGCCACGGCACGATGTTGGAGTGGTGCTCCATCTCGGTGATGACGATCTCCGCGTCCGCGTCGACGCGGTACGGCTCGTCGGCCCAACCGAGCATGTTGGCAACCAGGTTGAGCGACTCCGAGGCGTTCTTGGTGAAGATCACCTCGTCCCGGCTCGGCGCGTTGATGAACGCCGCGACCTTGTCCCGGGCACCCTCGTACAGCGCGGTGGCCTCTTCGGCCAGCACGTGCACGCCGCGGTGCACGTTGGCGTTGTGCTGCTCGTAGTACGCGTTGAGCGCCTCCAGCACCTGCCGGGGCTTCTGCGAGGTGGCCGCGTTGTCCAGGTAGACCAGGGGCTTGCCGTCGTGCAGCACGCGCTGCAGGACCGGGAAGTCCTTGCGGATCGCGTCGGTGTCGAGCAGACCGCTCAGCGCCGAGCCGGAGAGGATTGTCACTCGGAAGCGCCGCCCTTCACGTAAGCCTCGTAGCCCTCGTTCTCCAGCTTGTCGGCCAGCTCCGCGCCACCGGACTCGACGATCCGGCCGGCCGAGAAGACGTGAACGTAGTCGGGCTTGATGTACCGCAGGATGCGGGTGTAGTGGGTGACCAGCAGGGTGCCGACCTCGCCGGTCGCGCGCACCCGGTTGATGCCCTCGGAGACCTGGCGCAGCGCGTCGACGTCCAGGCCCGAGTCGGTCTCGTCCAGGATCGCGATCTTCGGCTTGAGCAGCTCCAGCTGGAGGATCTCGTGGCGCTTCTTCTCACCGCCGGAGAAGCCCTCGTTGACGTTGCGCTCGGCGAAGGCCGGGTCCATCTGCAGCGTCGCCATGGCCTCCTTGACCTCCTTCACCCAGGTGCGCAGCTTGGGGGCCTCGCCGCGGATCGCGGTGGCCGCGGTGCGCAGGAAGTTGGAGACCGAGACGCCGGGAACCTCGACCGGGTACTGCATGGCCAGGAAGACACCGGCCCGGGCGCGCTCGTCGACGGACATCGCGAGCACGTCCTCGCCGTCCAGCAGCACCTCGCCGCTGGTGACGGTGTACTTCGGGTGACCGGCCAGGGTGTAGGCCAGGGTGGACTTGCCGGAGCCGTTGGGGCCCATGATGGCGTGGGTCTCGCCCTGCTTGACCGTCAGGTCGACGCCGCGCAGGATCTCGCGCGGGCCCGACTCGGTCTCGACGGAGACGTGCAGGTCACGGATTTCAAGGGTTGCCATGCTCAGGACTCCTGGGTGACGGAGACGAGCACATCGTCCCCTTCGATCTTTACGGGGTAAACGGGGACCGGCCGGGTGGCGGGCAGTCCCGAGGGCTTGCCGGTGCGCAGGTCGAACGTGGAGCCGTGCAGCCAGCACTCGATCCGGCAGTCCTCGACCTCGCCCTCGGAGAGCGAGACGTTCGCGTGCGAGCAGATGTCGTTGATCGCGAACACCTCCCCCTCGGTGCGCACGACGGAGATCGCCAGACCGCCGCCCAGCTCCACCCGCTTGGGGGTGTCCTCGCCCAGCTCGCTCAGCGAGCAGACACGCTGGTAGCTCATGCCACGCCCGCCAGTTCGGCCTCGATCTTGGCCATCAGCTGGTCGTGGAGCTCGGCCACGCCGATCTGCTGCACCAGTTCGGCGAAGAAGCCGCGCACCACCAGTCGGCGCGCCTCCTCCTGCGGGATGCCGCGCGACTGCAGGTAGAAGAGCTGCTCGTCGTCGAAGCGGCCGGTCGCCGAGGCGTGGCCCGCGCCGACGATCTCGCCGGTCTCGATCTCCAGGTTCGGGATCGAGTCGACCCGGGCGCCGTCGGTGAGCACCAGGTTGCGGTTGTGCTCGTAGGTGTCGGTGCCGGTCGCGGCGGCGCGGATCAGCACGTCGCCGACCCAGACCGCGTGCGCGTCCTGGCCCTGCAGGGCGCCCTTGTAGACCACGTTGGACCGGCAGTGCGGGGTGTCGTGGTCGATCTGCAGGCGGTGCTCCAGGTGCTGGCCGGCGTCCGCGAAGTAGAGGCCGAACAGCTCGGCCTCGCCGCCGGGGGCCGCGTAGGTGACCCGGGGGTGGATGCGCACCAGGTCGCCGCCGAAGGTCACCACGACCGACTTGAGCGCGGCGTCCCGGCCGATCAGCGCGGTCTGCTGGGAGGCGTGCACCGCGTCGCGGTCCCAGTCCTGGATCGAGACGAAGGTCAGCTTGGCGCCGTCGCCGACCAGCAGCTCGACGTTGGCGGCCCGGGTGCCGGTACCGGTGTGGTTCAGCACCACGACGGCCTCGGCGAACGGCTTGACGTCGATCACCACGTGGGCGAACTTGACGCCGCCCTCGCCGTGCACGTCGATCCGGACCGGCTCGGTGAGCACCGCGTCCTTGGGGACGGTGACCACCAGCGCCTGCTCGAAGGCGCTGAACGCCTGCGCGGCGACCCGGTCGACGGGCTTGCCGGCCTTGCCGATCCGCTCGTCGTCGCGGCCGACCAGGTCGGCGGTGACGCCCTCCGGCAGGCCGAACTCGACCTTGTCCTCACCAGCGGCGTTACCGGCCGCGGTGCCGTCGTGCAGGCCGGCCAGGCGGTGCAGCGGGGTGAACCGCCAGTCCTCCTCGCGGCCGGTGGGCACCGGGAAGTCGTTCACGTCGTAGGAGGGCTGGACCGCGACGCGGGCGTCGATCGGCTGCCGCACGCTGTCCCGGCCGGTGCCGGGCCCGGCGAGCTGCGCGCCGGCACCGGCGGTGCCGACCTCGATCGAGCCGGCGGTGGTGGAGCCGGGGGTGTTCGCTGCGACATTCAAAGGCGTGTCAGCCATGGCTGTTCGTGTTGCTCTCTTCCTGAAAGTGTGGGCGGTGTCGGACTGCTGACTGGACGTCAGCCGACCGAACCCTCCATCTGCAGCTCGATCAGCCGGTTGAGCTCGAGCGCGTACTCCATCGGCAGCTCGCGCGCGATCGGCTCGACGAAGCCGCGCACGATCATCGCCATCGCCTCGAACTCGGTCATGCCCCGGCTCATCAGGTAGAAGAGCTGGTCCTCGCTGACCTTGGAGACGGTCGCCTCGTGGCCCATCGACACGTCGTCCTCGCGGACCTCCACGTACGGGTAGGTGTCCGAGCGGGAGACGGTGTCCACCAGCAGCGCGTCACAGAGCACGTTGGACTTGGCGCCCTTGGAGCCCTCGCCGATCTCGATCAGACCGCGGTAGGAGGTGCGGCCACCGCCGCGCGCCACCGACTTGGAGACGATGTTGGAGGAGGTGTTCGGCGCCATGTGCACCATCTTGGCGCCGGCGTCCTGGTGCTGGCCCTCGCCCGCGAAGGCGATCGACAGGGTCTCGCCCTTGGCGTGCTCGCCCATCAGGTAGACGGCCGGGTACTTCATGGTGACCTTGGAGCCGATGTTGCCGTCGACCCACTCCATGGTCGCGCCCTCGTAGGCCACGGCCCGCTTGGTCACCAGGTTGTAGACGTTGTTCGACCAGTTCTGGATGGTCGTGTAGCGGCAGCGGCCGCCCTTCTTGACGATGATCTCCACCACGGCGCTGTGCAGCGAGTCCGAGGAGTAGATCGGCGCGGTGCAGCCCTCGACGTAGTGGACGTAGGCGTCCTCGTCGACGATGATCAGCGTCCGCTCGAACTGGCCCATGTTCTCGGTGTTGATCCGGAAGTAGGCCTGCAGCGGGATGTCCACGTGCACGCCCTTCGGCACGTAGATGAACGAGCCGCCGGACCACACGGCCGTGTTCAGCGAGGCGAACTTGTTGTCGCCGACCGGGATCACCGTGCCGAAGTACTCCTTGAAGAGCTCCGGGTGCTCCTTGAGCGCGGTGTCCGTGTCGAGGAAGATCACGCCCTGCTGCTCCAGGTCCTCGCGGATCTGGTGGTAGACGACCTCGGACTCGTACTGGGCGGCGACGCCCGCGACCAGGCGCTGCTTCTCCGCCTCCGGGATGCCGAGCTTGTCGTAGGTCGCCTTGATGTCGGCGGGCAGGTCCTCCCAGGACTCCGCCTGCTTCTCGGTCGAGCGCACGAAGTACTTGATGTTGTCGAAGTCGATGCCGGACAGGTCCGAGCCCCAGGTCGGCATGGGCTTCTTCCCGAACAGCTTCAGACCCTTGAGGCGCAGGTTGAGCATCCACTCCGCCTCGGACTTCTTCGCCGAGATGTCGCGGACGACCTCCTCGCTCAGGCCGCGCTTGGCCACCGAGCCGGCCGCGTCGGGGTCCGACCAGCCGTACTCGTAGGTGCCCAGACCCTCGAGCTCCGGGTGGGAAACGGTGTCAGTCATGCGGGGTTCCTCCGCGCGGACGTAGCGGGTGGTTCGGTGGTCGTACCGGCAGTCGGCGCTGCACCGGTGCCCGGAGCGGGCGACGGTGCGGCACCGGGTGCCGGCACATAGGTGGTGCAGACCCCGTCGCCGTGGGCGATGGTGGCCAGCCGTTGTACGTGGGTGCCCAGCAGCTGGGAGAAGACCTCGGTCTCCGCCTCGCAGAGCTGGGGGAACTGCTCGGCGATGTGCGCCACCGGGCAGTGGTGCTGACAGAGCTGGGCGCCGGCCGGAGCCTTGGCGGCCTGACCGGCAGAGGGCACTCTGCGCACCGTGGCAGCGTACCCGTCGGCACTCAAAGCCTGAGCGAGTGCCTCGGTCCGCTCGCCGGCCGAGGCCCGCTCCAGGGCGCTCAGGTACTTCTGCCCCTGCTTGCCGAACCGGGCCCGGGCGAAGGCGGCGACCGCCTCCTCGCCCGCCTTGCCGCCGCCGACCGCCTCGGCGATCCAGCGCAGCGCGTCGGCGGCCAGCTGGTCGTAGGCCTGGTAGAAGGCGTCCCGGCCGCACTCGGTGAGCGCGAAGACCTTGGCCGGACGGCCGCGGCCACGGCTGCCGTAGACCCGCTGCTCGCGGGACTCGACCAGACCCGCGGCGAGCAGGCCATCCAGGTGACGGCGGACCGCCGCGGCGGTCAGGCCCAGCCGGCTGGCAAGATCGGCGGCGGAGGAGGGGCCGTGGTCCAGGATCGAGCGGGCGACCCGGTCACGGGTGGCCCGGTGGCCCTCCAGCAGCACCTCCGCCGAGGTCGCGGGCACCGGGAACCCGGGGGCCGACTCGGCCTCCAGGTCCTGCGTGTGCTCGCGCATGTTTTTCACAACACCATTGTTGCGTAATTACTTCCGACCGAACAAGCCGTGATCCACGCCTCAGCGGTGGGATCGGTCACGCAGGTAAGCCTTACCTGACCTGCGTAAACGATCAAGTCGGGTCGCCGTGCCGGCCCCTCGGCCGGGCCTCCTACACTCGCGGGTATGCAGAACTCACCCGCCGTCGAGATCGCCGGGCTGGTCAAGCGGTACGGCGACAAGACCGCGGTGGACGGCCTGGACCTGCGCATCGAGCGCGGCACCGTCACCGCCGTGCTCGGCCCCAACGGCGCCGGCAAGACCACCACCATCGAGACCTGCGAGGGCTACCGCCGCCCCGACGCCGGCACCGTGCGGGTGCTCGGCCTCGACCCGGTCCGGCAGGCCGCCGAGCTGCGACCCCGGATCGGCGTGATGCTCCAGTCGGGTGGCGTCTACGCCGGCGCCCGGGCCGTCGAGATGCTCCGGCACACCGCCCGGCTGCACGCCCACCCGCTCGACGTGGACGCCCTGGTCGAGCGCCTGGGCCTGGCCGCGACCGGCCGCACCACCTACCGCCGGCTCTCCGGCGGCCAGCAGCAGCGGCTCGCCCTCGCGATGGCCGTGGTCGGCCGCCCCGAGCTGGTCTTCCTGGACGAGCCGACCGCGGGCCTGGACCCGCAGGCCCGCCACGCCACCTGGGAGCTGGTCCGCGACCTGCGCCGGGACGGCGTCACCGTGGTGGTCACCACCCACTACATGGACGAGGCCGAGCAGCTCGCCGACGCCGTCGCCATCGTCGACCACGGCCGGGTGATCGCCGCCGGCACCCCCGAGGAGCTCTGCCGCGGCGGCGCGGAGAGCAGCCTGCACTTCCAGGGGCCCGCCGGCCTCGACCTGGGCGCGCTGACCAAGGTGCTCCCTGACGGAGCGTCAGCCGTCGAACTGGCGCCCGGGAACTACCGGGTCGAGGCTCCGATGGACCCCAAGCTGGTCGCCACCGTGACCGCCTGGTGCGCCGACGCCGGCGTACTGCCCGAGAAGCTGACCGTGCAGCGGCGCAGCCTCGAAGACGTCTTCCTCGAACTGACCGGACGGGATCTGCGCTCGTGAGTACCTACGCACCGCGGCCCGGCGCCGCCCCCGTCCACAGGATGCTGCTCGCGCAGACCGCCTTCGAGACGAAGATGCTGCTGCGCAACGGCGAGCAGCTGCTGCTCACCGTGGTGATCCCGACCGTGCTGCTGGTGCTCTTCAGCGCCGTGGACGTGGTCTCGGTGACCGGCCCCGGCAAGCGGGTCGACTTCCTGGCCCCGGGCCTGCTGGCGCTCGCGGTGATGTCCACCGCCTTCACCGGGCAGGCCATCGCCACCGGCTTCGAGCGCCGCTACGGCGTGCTCAAGCGGCTCGGCGCCAGCCCGCTGCCGCGCTGGGCGCTGCTGGCCGCCAAGACCGGCTGCGTGCTGGTCACCGAGGTGCTCCAGGTCGCACTGCTCTCGGTGATCGCGCTGGCGCTGGGCTGGTCGCCGCACGGCGACCCGTTCTCGGTGGTCGCGCTGCTGGTGCTCGGCACCGCCGCCTTCTCCGGGCTCGGGCTGCTGATGGCCGGCACCCTGAAGGCCGAGGCCACGCTGGCCGCCGCCAACCTGGTCTTCATCCTGCTGCTGCTGGCCGGCGGGGTGGTCGTGCCGCTGTCGAAGTTCCCCGCCGCGGTGCGCGGGGTGCTCGACCTGCTGCCGATCAGCGCCCTCTCGGACGGGCTGCGCTCGGTGCTGCAGAACGGCGCCGGGGTGCCCTGGTCGGACCTCGGGATCCTGGCCGGCTGGGCAGTGCTCGCGCTGGCCGCCGCCGCGCGGTTCTTCCGCTGGGAGTAGGCGGCCCCAAGCGCTGAGGGGGTGGGGACCGGATCCGGTCCCCACCCCCTCAGCGCTTACTCAGGCCTGTGCGTCAGTGACGCGCGGCCTTCTTGCGACGGGCCAGGAAGAGCAGACCGCCACCGAGCGCGATCACTGCCGCTCCCGCGGCCGCGATCGGGCCGGCCGAGCTGCCACCGCCGGTGAAGGCCAGCGAGGGCGAGGTGCTGCTCGGCTTGGGCGCCGCCGGGGTGGTCGCCGAGACGGGCGCCACGGTGGTGGGGCTCGCCGCCGGGGCGGTCGGCGTGGGGCTCGCCGCCGGGGTGGTGGGAGCCGCAGTGGTCGGCGCCGGGGTGGTCGGAGCCGGCTTGGTCGGGCTCGGGCTCGGGCTGCTCGGCACGGAGGTGCTCGGGCTCGGGCTCGGGCTGCTCGGCACCGAGGTGCTCGGGCTGGGGCTGGGGCTGGCCGGCGGGCAGACCGGGATCTGCACCTGCTTGGTGAAGGTCCAGCCCTCCTTCGTCGTCGGGTCGTCACCCGCGACGACCGCGACCGTCGCATCGACCGTGGCGGCGTGCTTGGGGTCCACCGGGAACGTCTGCGCGAAGGTGCTCTTGAACGCCTGGTGGTCCACGACGGTCTTGCCGTCGACGGTCACCGTGATCGTGTTCTTCACGTTCGCGTTGTAGTTGGCCAGATTGACCGTCAGCGACGAGCAGGTCTCGGTGACCGAGTTCGTGTGCGCCGAAGCGCTGCCGGCCAGCAGGCCGGTGGCAGCCACCGCGAGCACAGCGGCCCCCGCAAAGGTGCGGCCGGTTATCCGCGCTTGTCGCGCCATAACGTGATGATCCTTCCGAATGAGGCTGTGCAGCGCGGTCGTTGATGGACCGTTGGATGATCTGTGAGCGACCGGCTACACCTGGTGCGGGGGACTCTACCGGCCCACAGCCGGCACACCACCCCCACCGAACGGCTGAATTCCGCCTGTCCGCGGTGGCATTGGCGTGCTGGCGGAGCTGACCTCGTGATTCACCGGGAACAACGTTCCTGCACCCGGGCGAACCTTTCTCCTGGCCTCTCCCTCGCGTTCGAAGAAATGAGCCGGCCCCCCGGTGATACACGTCGATCACAGGGGGGCCGGTTCAGGACAGCCGACAACGATCAGCGGAAGGTCAGGCCTTTCTGGCCGTGCGGCGACGGGTCGCGACCACGATCCCCGCGCCGGCCCCGAGCACCAGGACGCCCCCCACGGTCAGCGGGATCACACCGGAGGCTCCCGTGAAGGCGAGTCCGCCGTGCGCGGGCGCCGTGGGCGCCGGGCTCGGGCTGCCGCCGGTCGCACCCACCGGCAGCACCCCGCCGGCGCTGCCACTCGGGGCGGGGGTCGCCGTGGCCGGGGCGCTGCCGCCGGCCGAGGGGCGGCTGCTCGGAGCACCGGACGGCCCGGCCGACCCCGTCGGCCCGGCCCCTGGCGCGGTGACCGGCGCACCCGGCGTGGCGCCACCGGCGGGCGCCGTGCTCGCCGCAGCGGTCACCGGCCCGGCGGCCGGAGCGGTCGCGGAGGGCGCCGCCGGCCCGGTGGCCGGGGCGCTCGGCGCCACCGTGGGCCCGCCGGGGATCGGCAGGCAGGCGGTGAACGGGTAGTGGTGGGTCTCCGCTCCCCCGCTGCCGGTCAGCGAGTGCGCGATCACCGAGCCGTTGACCGGGCCGCCGCTGCCCAGGTCGACGGCCGCGTTCGGGGCCAGGATGCTGCCCGCCCAGGCGAGCGCGCTGTTCTTGACCACCTTGGTGGCGGTCGGGAAGTTCCACAGCAGCGACGCGCGCACCGCGCCGCCGTCCGCGCTCTGCAGCTTGTCGTCCTCGACCCAGCTCTGCTTGCCGTGGTCCCAGAGCCAGACCGAGGTGGTGCCGGCCGCCCGCGAGTCGTAGCCGTCACCGGTCACGTTGACCACCGCGGTGGCCCCGGCCGGCACCTGCACCCGCAGGGCCTTGGCGCCCTGCAGTTGGCCCGCGCTCACCACGAAGCTGTTGTACGCGGCGTTCGTCCCGGTCAGCGTCAGGGTGGCAGCGCCGCCCTGCCCCTCGGCGGTCACCGTGGTGCCGGCGGTGGCGCCCTGCGCGGCGAGCCCGGCGGAGAGCGCGCGCAGCTTGGCGAACTCGGCGGCGAAGTCGATCGGCGAGGGACCGCGGGTCACCGTGCCGGCGTGGCCCTCCAGCCGGCCGCCGCCGATCTTCTGGCCGGCGTAGACGCCGTTGCCCTTCATCACCTCGGTGTTGCCGCCGCCCACCGTGATGTTGCCGCCCACCACCAGCGCGTTGCCGCCCGGCAGCGCCTTCACCTGGGCGTCCGTGAGCTCCTGGCCGACGCTGAAGCCGCCGCTGAAGTCGGCGTTGCCGCCGACCGCGACGGCACCCTCGGCATCCGGCGCGTGGGTGTCGTCGCCCTCGACGAACTCGCCGTACAGGTTGGCGGTCCCCAGGCTCTGGCAGGGCTGCGGGGCGGGCGCGGCAAGAGCGGCCGGCGCCACGGCAAGGCCCAGCGCGAGCGAACCGCCGAGCGCGAGGGCCGAGATGGGAGCGGATATGCGCATGTCGCGCACTCTGTCGACGATCTCCGGCATTGGTCAAGACCAATGTCCGATCCGCCCCAACAGTCGTCTTTGCCCCCGCGCGGCGCGCCGGACCGGCAGGCCGCCCCCGCCGCAAGATCGGCAACAGCGCAACCTAGGATGAATCCGTGTTCAATCCCTTCTCCCAGCTCGCCGAGCGCTGGCACCCGTCCGCCACCATGGTGCGGCGCGCCGCACTCGCCGCGCTGGTGATGAGCGTCGTCATCGTGGTCACCGGCGGCGCGGTCCGCCTGACCGGCTCCGGGCTCGGCTGCAAGACCTGGCCGACCTGCACCGGGGACAGCGTCACCCCCACCCCCGCGATGGGCGTGCACGGGATCATCGAGTTCACCAACCGGATGCTCACCTACGTGCTCTGCGCGGCGATCGGCTGGGCCATCCTGGCGGCCCGCTGCGCCGAGCCGTGGCGGCGGTCGCTGACCCGGCTGGGCTGGTGGCAGTTCTGGGTGGTGATGAGCAACGCCGTGCTCGGCGGGATCACCGTGCTGGTCCATCTCAACCCGTACGTGGTCGCCTGCCACATGCTCTCGGCGCTGGCCCTGGTCTGGGTGGCGGTGGTGACCTGGGAGCGGGCCAAGGAGGGCGACGGGCCGCCCCGGCCGCTGGTCACCGGACCGGTCCGGCAGCTGAGCCACCTGCTGGTGGCCGCCACCGGCGCGCTGGTGGTGGCCGGCACCCTGGTGACCGGCGCGGGCCACCACCCGGGCGACTCCAGCGACGTTCCGCGGGTGCCGATCAGCTACGACCGGCTGGCCCAGCTGCACACCGACTTCGCCTGCGTGACGGTCGGACTGTCACTCGCGGTGATCTTCGTGCTGGCCGCCGTCAAGGCCCCCCCGGCCGCCCGGGCCCGGGCCCGGGAGCTGTTCGCGGTGCTGATGGCACAGGGCCTGGTGGGCTTCGTGCAGTACTTCACCGACGCGCCGGAGCTGCTGGTCGGCGTGCACATGCTGGGCGCCGCACTGACCTGGATCGCCGTGCTGCGGGTCCCGCTGGCGCTGCGCACCCGCGCCGAGGAGCCCGTCGACGCGCCGCCCGCCCGGACCGCGCCGCAGACCGCGGCGGTCTGAGCACCGTCACGGCCGACAGACCGCGAAGGCCCCGACCCCCACCGCACCGGGGGGCCGGGGCCTTCGCCTTCGGACCGGGAGCCGTACCGAACGGCGGTCAGCCGCCGAGCTGGATGCCCGCCATCCGCTTCCACTCGTACGGTCCGGTCCGTACCTTCAGGGCGAGCTCGCCCTCGAAGGAGTCGTGCAGCGTGATCCCGGCCAGCTCGGCGGCCCGGCGGCCGACGGCGTAGCTGGGCGCCACCTGGTCGCCCCAGGCGCCGTCCTGACCCACCAGCACGATCCGGGTCGCCACCGCGCCCACGTACTCCACCACGCCGTCGGCGTTGCCGCCGTGCTGCTTGCTGAAGGCGGTCAGGTGCTTGGCGACGCGCTTGGCCCGACGCTCGGTACGGGCGTCGGCGGCGGGTGCGGAGGTCTCTGCGCTGCTCATGTCCGGCATGCTACCCACGGGTAGCCCAGCTGGCGACGGCTTCGCGATGTGCCGCGGGCCACAAACGCCCGTCCGCGCCGCGCCACCCCGCAGAACGCCGACGGCCCCGGCGTGTCGCAGGGACACCCCGGGGCCGTCGGCCGAGTACCGGCGTACCGGCGCCTACCGCAGGAACGGGTCGATCGCGATCGCGACCATCAGCAGCGTCAGGTAGGTGATCGACCAGTGGAACAGCCGCATCTCCTTGAGCTTGGCCCCCACCACCCCGGCCTTGGCGCGGGAGTACAGGCCGTGCGCCTCCTTGAGCCAGAGGGCGCCGAGCACCACGGCGGAGACGGGGTAGAGCCAGCTGGTGTGCGCCAGCGGCCAGAGCGCCAGCGAGACCGCCACCATGACCCAGGAGTAGATGACGATCTGCCGGGCAACCGCCAGGTTGCCGGCGGTGACCGGGAGCATCGGGATGCCGGCCTTCTCGTAGTCCTCCCGGACCTTCATCGACAGGGGCCAGTAATGCGGCGGCGTCCAGAAGAAGATCACCAGGAACAGCACGAACGGCGCCCAGCTCAGCGAGCCGGTCACCGCCGCCCAGCCGACCAGCACCGGCATGCAGCCGGCGATGCCGCCCCACACGATGTTCTGCGCGGTGCGGCGCTTGAGCCCCAGGGTGTAGACGAAGACGTAGAAGAGCAGTCCCGCCAGCGCCAGCCCGGAGGCCAGCCAGTTGACGAAGTAGCCCAGCCACAGCGTGGAGATCACGCCCAGGCTGATGCCGAAGACCATCGCCTCGCGCGGCGAGACCATCCCCGTCACCAGCGGGCGGCGCTCGGTGCGGCTCATCACCGCGTCGATGTCGCGGTCGATGTACATGTTGAGCGCGTTGGCACCACCCGCGGAGAGGTAGCCCCCGATGACGACCGCCAGCACCAGCCAGAGGTTGGGCACCCCGCGCTTCGCCAGGAACATCACCGGAACCGTGCTCATCAGCAGCAGCTCGATGATCCGAGGCTTGGTCAGTGCGACAAATGCCCCGACACGGGCCCCGAGCGGCCGACGCGCGGGGGTCGTCCCGAGGACCCCGGCGGGGCGGGATTCGACGGCGGTCACGAACACCCCAACTGAAGATGAAACTTCGCAGGCGTCCACGGGTCGATTGCTCGTGAATCCGTTCACCTGCGCGTACCACGCCACCTTAGACGGTGCATAGATCCCGATCCGCCGCGGGGTCCGCTGACGGGGCCGCGCCGCACCCCCGTGGGTGAACTGCCCAGTTCACCGAAGGGCGGCACCGGACAAACCGGGTCAAGGTGGTTCCGGTGGCAGCGGCGCACTGCACTCAGTACACATGGGAATCGGGTCACGAAACTCCGGGTTCTCCCCGTACGGAAGGCGTGCCCCGGGCTGGGCGGTAGGCTCGCCCGGAGAAGCGGGAAACCCTCCGTGACCGGCACTACCGAACATGCGTCAGGCCCACAGTGTCGTGGCCGACCCGGTCCCTTCACGGGGTCACACCTCAATACGGAAGGAGCCCTGAGAAGGGTGAGCACGACGCCGACGAACGTAATCGAGTGGTCCGAGCTGGACGAGCGGACGGTCGACACCGCCCGGGTCCTGGCCATGGACGCGGTGCAGAAGGTCGGGAACGGGCACCCGGGGACGGCGATGGCCCTCGCCCCCGCGGCCTACCTCATTTTCCAGCGCTTCCTGCGACACGACCCCACCGACCCGAACTGGGCGGGGCGCGACCGCTTCGTCCTGTCCCCGGGCCACACCAGCATGACGCTGTACACCCAGCTCTTCCTCTCCGGCTACGGCCTGGAGCTGGACGACCTGAAGTCCTTCCGGGTCGCGGGCAGCCGCACCCCCGGTCACCCCGAGCACGGCCACACGGCCGGCGTGGAGACCACCACCGGGCCGCTCGGCCAGGGCATCGCCAACGCGGTGGGCATGGCGATGGCCGCCCGCTACGAGCGCGGCCTGTTCGACCCGGAGGCCGCCGAGGGCGCCTCCCCGTTCGACCACACCATCTGGGCCATCGTCTCGGACGGCGACCTGGAGGAGGGCATCTCCGCCGAGGCCTCCTCGCTGGCCGGCCACCAGAAGCTCGGCAACCTGGTCGCGCTCTACGACGACAACCACATCTCGATCGAGGGCGACACCCACACCGCCTTCTCCGAGGACGTCCTCGCCCGCTACGAGGCCTACGGCTGGCACGTGCAGCGCGTGGCCCCCAAGGCGAACGGCGACATCGACGTGCAGGCGCTGGCCGCCGCGCTGGACGCCGCCAAGGCCGAGACCTCGCGCCCGTCCATGATCGCGATGCGCACCATCATCGCCTGGCCGGCCCCGGACGCGCAGAACACCGCCAAGGCGCACGGCTCCGCCCTGGGCGACGCCGAGATCGCGGCCACCAAGAAGGTCCTCGGCTTCGACCCCGAGCGCACCTTCGAGGTCTCCGACGCGGTGCTCAGCCACGCCCGCGCGGTGATCCAGCGCGGCAAGGCCACCCGCGCCGAGTGGGAGAAGTCCTTCACCGCCTGGCGCACCGCCAACCCCGCCCGCTCCGCCGAGTTCGACCGGATCCAGGCCGGCGAGCTGCCGAACGGCTGGCGCAAGGAGCTCCCCTCCTTCCCGGCCGGCAAGGACGTCGCCACCCGCAAGGCCAGCGGTGACGCCCTCAAGGCGCTCGGCGCGGTGATCCCGGAGCTGTGGGGCGGCTCGGCCGACCTCGCGGAGTCCAACCTCACCACGATCGACGAGGGCAGCTCGTTCCTGCCGGTGGGCAACCCGCTCAAGGGCGCGAGCCCCTACGGCCGGACGATCCACTTCGGCATCCGCGAGCACGCCATGGGCTCGACCATGAACGGCATCGCGCTGCACGGCAAGACCCGTGTCTACGGCGGCACCTTCCTGGTCTTCTCCGACTACATGCGCCCGGCGGTGCGACTGGCCGCGCTGATGAAGCTGCCGGTCACCTACGTCTGGACGCACGACTCGATCGGCCTGGGCGAGGACGGTCCGACCCACCAGCCGGTCGAGCACCTGGCCGCGCTGCGCGCCATCCCGGGCCTGTCGGTGGTCCGCCCCGGCGACGCCAACGAGACGGCGGTCGCCTGGCGCACCATCCTGGAGCGCCACACCAGCCACCCCGGCCCGGTGGGACTGGCGCTGACCCGCCAGGGCGTGCCGACCTACGACCGCGAGGTCTTCGGCTCCGCCGAGGGCACCGCCCGCGGCGGCTACGTGCTGGCCGAGGCCTCGGACAACGCCCCGAAGGTCATCCTCATCGGCACCGGCTCCGAGGTGCAGCTGGCCGTCCAGGCCCGCGAGACCCTGGAGGCGGAGGGCATCCCGACCCGGGTCGTCTCGATGCCGTCCGTCGAGTGGTTCAACGAGCAGGACCAGGCCTACCGCGACCAGGTGCTGCCGCCCACCGTCAAGGCCCGCGTCTCGGTCGAGGCCGGCATCGCCCAGGGCTGGCGCGAGCTGGTCGGCGACCACGGCCAGATCATCAGCCTGGAGCACTTCGGCGCCTCGGCCGACTACAAGGTGCTCTACCAGGAGTTCGGCATCACGGCCGAGGCCGTGGCGCACGCGGCGCACAAGTCGCTGCGCTCGCTGGAAGCCGTCAACCGCTGAGTGCGGCGGCCCGGCCGCTCCCCGGTTCCTGACTGATTTTCCGATAGACCTTAAGGACTGAACAGCATGACTGACGCATTGAAGCGCCTCAGCGACGAAGGCGTGGCGATCTGGCTGGACGACCTCAGCCGCACCCGCCTGAACTCCGGCAACCTGGCCGAGCTCGTGCAGAACATGCACGTCGTCGGTGTCACCACCAACCCGACCATCTTCCAGAAGGCCATCGCCGGCAGCGGCGACACCTCCTACGACGCGCAGCTGCGCGACCTGGCGGTGCGCAAGGTCACCACCGACGAGGCGATCCGCATGATCACCACCTCGGACGTGCGGGACGCCGCCGACGTGCTGCGCCCGGTCTACGACGCCAGCAACGGCCGCGACGGCCGGGTCTCCATCGAGGTCGACCCGCGCCTGGCCCACCAGACCGCGCCCACCGTGGCCGAGGCCAAGCAGCTGTGGTGGCTGGTGGACCGTCCCAACGTGTTCATCAAGATCCCCGCGACCAAGGCCGGCCTGCCGGCCATCACCGAGGTCATCGCGAAGGGCATCAGCGTCAACGTCACGCTGATCTTCTCGCTGGAGCGCTACCAGGCCGTGGTCGACGCCTACCTGACCGGCCTGGAGCAGGCCAAGGCCAAGGGCATCGACCTGTCCTCGATCGAGTCGGTCGCCTCGTTCTTCGTCTCCCGGGTGGACACCGAGATCGACAAGCGCCTGGAGGCGATCGGCGGCGACGCCGTCAAGCTGCGCTCCAAGGCCGCGCTGGCCAACGCCCGCCTGGCCTACCAGGCGTACGAGGAGGTCTTCGGCTCGGTGGACGGCAAGAAGCCGGCCAGCGCCCGCTGGACCGCCCTGGAGGCGGCCGGCGCCAAGCCGCAGCGCCCGCTGTGGGCCTCCACCGGTGTCAAGGACCCGGCCCTGCCGGACACCCTGTACGTGACCGAGCTGGTCGCGCCGGGCACCGTCAACACCATGCCCGAGGCCACCCTGGACGCCACCGGCGACCACGGCCAGGTCACCGGCGACACCATCACCGGCGCCTACGCCGACGCCCAGGGGGTGCTGGACGCGCTGGCCGCGGCCGGCGTGGACTACGACGACGTCGTCCAGGTCCTGGAGGACGAGGGCGTCTCCAAGTTCGAGGTCTCCTGGCAGGAGCTGCTGGACACCGTGACGGCGTCGCTGGCCTCCTTCTCCGACGGCAAGTGACACCCGCTCGCACGACGCATTGAAGCGGAGCCCAGCAGTGAGCAATGCACAGGCATTTCCCGACCTGGAGGGGGCCGAGGTGACGCAAGGAGATCTTCCGCAGCAACCTGCCAACCCGCTGCGCGATCCGGCCGACCGCCGGCTGCCGCGGATCGCGGGGCCGTCCGGCCTGGTCATCTTCGGCGTCACGGGGGACCTCTCCCGCAAGAAGCTGATGCCGGCGATCTACGACCTGGCCAACCGCGGCCTGCTGCCGCCGGGTTTCTCCCTGGTGGGCTTCGCTCGCCGTGAGTGGGAGGACGAGGACTTCGCGAAGGAGGTGCACGACGCCGTCAAGGACCACGCGCGCACCCCCTTCCGCGAGGAGGTGTGGCAGCAGCTGGCCAAGGGCATGCGGTTCGTCCAGGGCACCTTCGACGACGACACCGCCTTCGACACCCTGCGCGAGACCATCGAGGACCTCGACAAGGCGCAGGGCACCGGCGGCAACTTCGCGTTCTACCTCTCGGTGCCGCCGAAGTTCTTCCCCAACGTGGTCCAGCAGCTGAAGAAGCACGGCCTGGCCGACCCGCCGCCCGGCTCCTGGCGCCGCGCGGTGATCGAGAAGCCGTTCGGCCACGACCTGGCCAGCGCCCAGGAGTTGAACAAGGTCGTCCACGAGGTCTTCCCCCGGGACGAGGTCTTCCGGATCGACCACTACCTCGGCAAGGAGACGGTCCAGAACATCCTGGCGCTGCGGTTCGCCAACACGATGTTCGAGCCGATCTGGAACCGGTCCTACGTGGACCACGTGCAGATCACCATGGCCGAGGACATCGGCATCGGCGGACGTGCCGGGTACTACGACGGCATCGGCTCGGCCCGTGACGTCATCCAGAACCACCTGCTCCAGCTGATGGCGCTCACCGCCATCGAGGAGCCGGCCTCCTTCCACCCCAAGGCCCTGGTCGCCGAGAAGCTCAAGGTGCTCAGCGCCGTGCAGCTCCCCAAGGACCTGGGCAAGCACACCGTGCGCGGCCAGTACTCGGCCGGCTGGCAGGGCGGCGAGGAGGTGGTCGGGTACCTGGACGAGGAGGGCATCAACCCCGAGTCCAAGACCGACACCTACGCGGCGATCAAGCTGGAGATCAACAACCGGCGCTGGGCCGGGGTCCCGTTCTACCTGCGCACGGGCAAGCGCCTGGGCCGCCGGGTGACCGAGATCGCGGTGGTCTTCCAGCGCGCCCCGTACCTGCCGTTCGACTCCTACGCCACCGAGGAGCTGGGGCAGAACGCCCTGGTGATCCGGGTGCAGCCGGACGAGGGCGTCACGGTGCGGTTCGGTTCCAAGGTGCCGGGCACCTCGATGGAGGTGCGCGACGTCACGATGGACTTCGCCTACGGCGAGTCCTTCACCGAGTCGAGCCCGGAGGCGTACGAGCGGCTCATCCTCGATGTGCTGCTCGGCGACGCCAACCTCTTCCCCAGGCACCAGGAGGTCGAGCTCTCCTGGGAGATCCTCGACCCGATCGAGAAGTACTGGGACCAGCACGGCAAGCCCGCGCAGTACCCGGCCGGCACCTGGGGTCCGGCCGAGGCGGACGAGATGCTCGCACGAGACGGCAGGAGCTGGCGCCGGCCATGAAGATCGACCTGACGGACACCACGTCCAGCAAGATCAACAGCGCGTTGATGGACGCGCGCCGGGCCGGCGGCTCGACCGCGGCCGGCATGGTCCTGACGCTGGTCATCGTGACCGACGAGGGCAGCGCCTACGACGCCCTGCGGGCCGCGAACGACGCCTCGCACGAGCACCCCTCGCGGATCCTCGCGGTGATCAAGCGCGAGGGCCGCTCCCCCCGGGCCCGGGCCGGCGCCCGGCTGGACGCGGAGATCCTGGTCGGCAGCGATGCCGGCTCGGGCGAGACCGCGATCCTGCGGATGCACGGCGAACTGACCTCGCACGCCCAGTCGGTGGTGCTGCCGCTGCTGCTGCCCGACGCCCCCGTGGTGGTCTGGTGGCCGGAGAACGCGCCGCTGCACCCGGCCCAGGACCCGCTCGGTGCGATCGCCCAGCGCCGGATCACCGACGCGGTGACCGCCGAGTCCCCGGTCGACCAGCTGGCGGTGCGCGCCGAGAACTACACCCCCGGCGACACCGACCTCGCCTGGACCAGGATCACCAGCTGGCGCTCGATGCTGGCGGCGGCCCTGGACCAGCGGCCCACCAAGGTCACCTCGGCCGTGGTCGAGGGCGAGTCGTACAACCCCAGCGTCGAGCTGCTCGGCCTGTGGCTGACCGACCGGCTGCACGTGCCGGTCGAGCGGGTGGTCACCGACGGCCCCGGCATCACCGCCGTGCGGCTGCGCAGCGAGGACGGCGAGATCGTGCTCGACCGGCCGGACGGGCTGATGGGCACGCTGTCCATCCCCGGCTCGCCGGACCGCCTGGTGGCGCTCAAGCGCCGCGAGACGGCCGAGCTGATCGCCGAGGAGCTGCGCCGCCTGGACGAGGACGCCATCTACGCGGCGGCCGTGCGCACCGGCGTGGAGCGGCTGCAGGAGCCGACCCAGGCCAGCTACGGCATCACGCCGGCCCAGGTCGACGATGCCGCCGAGGCGAGTGCCGAGGCGACTGCCGAGGCGGCCTCCGCCCCCGTGGTCGAGGCCTCGGTGATCACCCCCCGGGTGACCGCCAAGGTCCCGGCCAAGAAGGCGCCGGCGGCCAAGAAGGCCACCACCAAGAAGGCCTCGGCGGACAAGGGCGGCACCGGCAAGAAGGCGGCGCCCCGCAAGCGGAGCGGCGCATGACCCCGGTACCGCAGCTGGTCGTGCACCGGGACAAGGAGCTGATGGCCCAGGCGGCCGCCGCCCGACTGATCACCAAGATCGTCGACGCGCAGGCCGCCCGGGGCACCGCCTCCGTGGTGCTCACCGGCGGGCGCAACGGCAACGCGCTGCTCGCCGCGATCGCCGCCTCCCCGGCGCGCGACGCGGTGGACTGGTCGCGCCTGGAACTCTGGTGGGGCGACGAGCGGTTCGTGCCGTCCGCCGACCCGGAGCGGAACGCGGTGCAGGCTGCCGACGAGCTGCTCGCCCGGGTTCCGCTCGACCCGGCCAAGGTGCACTACATGCCCGCCTCGGACGGCGTGGACGGTGCCGACGTGGAGGCCGCCGCCGAGCGGTACGCCGAGGAGCTGGCCAAGGCCGCGGGTCCCGAGGACCGCGCCCTGGTGCCCGCCTTCGACGTGCTGCTGCTCGGCGTCGGCCCGGACACCCACGTGGCCTCGCTCTTCCCCGAGCACCCGGGCGTGCGGGAGACCGCGCGCACGGTGGTCGGGGTGCGCGGGGCGCCCAAGCCGCCGCCCACCCGGATCTCGCTGACCCTGCCGGCCATCCGGGCGGCGCGCGAGGTCTGGCTGCTGGCGGCCGGCGAGGACAAGGCGGACGCGGTCGCGCTGGCCCTGTCCAGCCCGGGCGAGCTGCAGGCCCCGGCCTCCGGCGCGTACGGCACCAGCCGCACGCTCTGGCTGCTGGACCGCGCGGCGGCCGCCAAGCTGCCCGCGCAGCTCTACCCGCCGGCCTCGGCCTGACGGATCAACGCCCAAGGGGCGGTGCGCTCGATCGAGCGCACCGCCCCTTCCGCGTGTCCGTGCGCCTCAGGCGAGCCGCTTGCGCACCCACAGCACGGTCACCGCGGTCAGAGCCGCGGCCAGCGCCAGGCAGATCCCCGACTCGACCAGCTGCAGCGGCCAGTAGTCCGCCGCCCGGTGCACCTCGCTGTACTCCTGGGCCCCGGGGTACTTGCCCATGCAGGCCGCGTAGTCGAGCGCCTGGTCGCAGACGCCCGCCGACAGCTTCCGGCCGTCCGGCAGGATGATCCCCTGGGCGAACCCCCAGACGCTGTTGGGCAGTTCGGACGGCGACGCGACCAGCGTCTGCCAGCTCCACAGGTGCGGGCGCAGCGCGGCCAGCCCGTACTGGAGCAGGCCGACCAGCACGATGGTCAGGCCCATCGCGGGCAGCACCTGACGCAGCGCGACCCCCGCCAGCACCCCGACGGAGAGCGCCAGCAGCGTGGTCGCCACCAGCACCGGACCGCCGGAGGTGTAGAAGAACAGGCTGTTCCAGGCGACCCCGGAGACGTCGTTGGCACTGGGCAGCCAGACCCAGTGCATCAGCGCGGCCGGCACCGCCGTGGCGACCAGGGCGATCAGGGCGGCGGTGACCAGCTTGGCGGCCACCCAGCGGTCCCGGCTCACCGACTGCGACAGCACCAGCTTCCAGGTGCCGTTCTCCAGCTCCCTGGCCAGCAGCGTGGCCCCAAGGCCGGCCCCCGCCCCGGCCGGGAGCAGGAGCAGCAGCAGACCGATCCCCCGCAGCATGTCCCCGTAGCCGGCGCGGAAGTCCATCACCGCCTGCTGGAGGTTCGGCTGCTGACAGGCCGGGTCGGCGCTGATCATGGCGCAGCCCTTGATGTGGTGGCTGTCGATGAAGGAGACCATCTCGGCCCGCAGGACCGGGGCCGCGATCGCCAGCACGACCAGCGCCAGCAGCAGTCCACAGATCAGCAGCCGGTTCTGGCGCCACATCAGCCAGGTGATCCCGCGCGGCCGCAGCCCGCGGCGGACGGCGGGCCCGGTGGCGCCGACGGGGCGGGGGGCCAGGGTGCTGGTCATGCGGTCACCTCGGTCGTACGGGCGGTCCGGTCGGGCAGGTCGTTCGGCTGCACCCGCGCCTCGGCGGTCAGCAGGGCCGGGATGTCGGGCGCGCGCAGGTGCGCGAGCAGCAGTTCCTCCAGCGTCGGCTCGCCGCCCTCCCACTGGTCGTCCAGCTCACCGCTCGGGCGCAGCAGCACGGTGACCCCGCGGCCGTTCTCCCGGCTCTCCACCAGCTGGTGGCCGGCCAGGGTGGCAGCGGCGCGCTGCGGGCCGACCACCAACCGGTGGGCGGCCAGCAGTTCCTCGATGTCACCGGCCAGCCGCACCCGCCCGCCCGCCAGCAGCACCAGGTAGTCGCACGACTCCTGGAGCTCGGCCACCACGTGCGAGGACATCAGCACGGTCAGGCCGCGCTCGGCCGCCTCGGCCATCAGCCGGCCCATCAGCTCGTGGCGGGCCAGCGGGTCCAGGTCGGCCATCGGCTCGTCCAGGATCAGCAGGTCGGGCCGCTTGCCGATGGCCAGCGCCATCGCGACCCGGGTGCGCTGGCCGCCGGAGAGCGAGCCGACCTTGGCGGTCAGCGGGAAGGCCCCGGCCAGCACCTCCTCCGCCGCGCCCTGCTCCCAGCGCGGGTTGAGCTCCCGGCCCATCCGCAGCGTCTCGGCCACCGTGAAGCGCGGGTAGAGCGGCTTGTCCTGGGCGACGAAGGCCACCTCGGGGCTGCCGCCGGGGCGGGGCACCCGCCCGTCCACCTCGATCCGCCCCTCGCTGGGGCTCAGCAGCCCGGCGGCCAGCCCCATCAGCGTGCTCTTGCCCGCTCCGTTCGGGCCGACCAGGGCGCAGATCCGCCCGGCCGGCAGCCTGAACGAGCAGTTCCGCAGCGCCCAGCCGCGCCGGTAGTGCCTGCCGAGGCCGTGGGCGGCCAAGGCGGGGTGTTGCTCGGTCATCGGTTCCCCTTGCTCGTGTCCTTGCGGCCGTCGGCCCGCGGGCCGCCGAACTCCTGCTCGACCACGGACGCCATCAGCGCCTCGACGTCCTCCCGGTCCAGCCCGGCCGTGCGGGACCGGGCGGCCCAGTCGGCCAACTCGGCCCGCAGCGGCGAGTCGCTGCCCGCCTCCTCGCGGGCCAGCGAGCGCAGCACGAAAGTGCCGAGCCCCGGCCGCGGTTCGACCAGTCCCTCGCGCTCCAGCTCGCGGTAGGCCTTGAGCACGGTGTTCGGGTTGATCGCGGTGGCCGCCACCACCTCCTTGGCGGTCGGCAGCCGGTCGCCCGGCTCCAGCAGCCCCAGCCGCAGGGCGTGCTTGGTCTGCTGGACGATCTGGAGATAGGTGGCCACGCCGCTGTGCCGGTCGATGCGGTAGTCCATCGTCAGCATCACCATTTCACTAAGGCATTAGTGAAATGGTGATGGAAAAGAGCCCCGCCGTCAAGCTGCGTCGACGACGGGGCGTGTCACACCCTCCCGGATGTCAACACCCTCCCGGACCGGGTCAGCCGGAGCCCGTCCCGGACTGCAGCAGCAGCTCCCAGCACCGCTCGCCGTCCTGGAACCGCTCGGTCGCCGTGAGCCCCGCGGCGGCGGCCACCGCCGCGGAGGCGTGGTGCTCCGGGTGCACATGGGCGACCACCCGCCGCACGCCCGCCCCCGCCAGCCACCCGACCAGCGCCCGGGCCGCCTCGCGGGCGTAGCCGCGGCCCTGCCAGCCGGTCCCGACCACCCAGGCCACCTCGGCCCCGGTGCCGTCCACGGTGGCCT
Organism: Kitasatospora sp. NBC_01250; assembly: GCF_036226465.1. Taxonomy (NCBI): domain Bacteria; kingdom Bacillati; phylum Actinomycetota; class Actinomycetes; order Kitasatosporales; family Streptomycetaceae; genus Kitasatospora; species Kitasatospora sp. NBC_01250. The sequence goes on from NZ_CP108476.1 coordinate 3,160,128, forward strand.
GCAGGGTGCCGATCAGCCGGTCCTCGGCGACCACGCGGATCACCCAGTTGAGCCAGCGTTGTGCCGGATCGGGTGAACCCGCCGACCACCGGCGGTAGCGCTCGGTCAGTGCCCGCAGGCTCTCCGGCTCTCCCCCGATGAAGCCGTGCAGCCCCGGATCGTCCAGCACCCCGTGCAGCACCGCAGCGTGCTCGACGCCCAGCGGCAGCAGCTCCAACCGCTCGGTGGCGATCGGTTCGATGTCTCTCATCCGTCCCCCGGAACATGAAGAACGCGGGTGGTGGACCCGTGGTCCACCACCCGCGCCACCGCGCTGAAAGCAGCGCGCCACCAGCTCAGATCTCGCCCCGCAGCTTGGCGAGCGCCTCGGCCAGGATCGCCTCGCCGTCGGCGTCCGTGCGCCGCTCACGGACGTAGGCGAGGTGCGTCTTGTACGGCTCGTTGCGCGAGGGAGCCGGCGGGTTGTCCTCGTCCTGACCGGCCGGGAACCCGCAGCGCGGGCAGTCCCAGGTGTCCGGGATGACCGCCTCGGCGGCGAAGCTGGGGCGCGTCTCGTGCTTGTTGGCGCACCAGAAGGAGATCCGATTGCGCGGGGCGGACTCGCCGCGCTCCGCCTCACCCATCGGGCCGGCCCCGACCCTGCTGCCACGGATGGCGTTGCCACTTGCCACGGTCTGACTCCCTGCGTGCCCTTATCCGCCTGGTTAACCCAAGCGCTGCCGACCGGCCGCCCGCTGCGGACAGTGGCAAGTTGTCCTAGTGTACGGAGCGAATAAGGATCTGTCCGCACCGCCTTCAGAACTGAGGCCTGATCAGCTCTTGACCTTGATCAGCAGACCCAGTACGACGATGCAGGCGAACCAGCAGAGGCCCACGATGACGGTGATGCGGTCCAGGTTGCGCTCGGCCACCGCGGAACCGCCGCCGGCCGACATCGCGCCGCCACCGAACATGTCGGACAGACCGCCGCCCTTGCCCTTGTGCAGCAGCACCAGCAGGACCATGATCAGGCTGAAGATGATCAGGGCAATCGAGAACCCGAGAACCACGGCGGGACCAACTCTCTCGTTCTATTGGGTCATGGGCTAAGGGCCGGACCCCCCTCGGAGGCCCGGCCCAAAGACTACGTTGCTGCGGGGGCGTTAGCCTACCGCCTGCTCACGGTACCGCACGATCTTGACGAACTCGTCGGCGTCCAGCGAGGCCCCACCGACCAGGGCGCCGTCCACGTCCGGCTTGGCCATCAGGCCGGCCGCACTGGAGGACTTCACCGAACCGCCGTACAGGATACGGACCTTTCCGGCCAGCTCGGCGTCGTACAGCTCGGCCAGCCGGGCCCGGATCGCGGCGCAGACCTCCTGCGCGTCCTCGGGGGTGGCCACCTCGCCGGTGCCGATCGCCCAGACCGGCTCGTAGGCGACGACGATGCTCTCGGCGTGCGCGGCCGGGACGCCGTCCAGCGCGCCGTCCAGCTGGGCCAGCGTGTGCTCGACGTGGGTGCCGGCCTTGCGCACCTCCAGCGGCTCGCCCACGCACAGGATCGGGGTGATCCCGCTGCGGTAGGCGGCCTTGACCTTGGCGTTGACGATCTCCTCGGTCTCGCCGTGGTACTGGCGGCGCTCCGAGTGGCCGATCACCGCGAAGGTGCACTTCAGCTTCGCGAGCATCGGGCCCGAGACCTCGCCGGTGTAGGCACCGGAGTCGTGCGCCGAGATGTCCTGCGAGCCGTACTTGATCTTCAGCTTGTCGCCGTCGACCAGGGTCTGCACCGAGCGCAGGTCGGTGAACGGCGTGAGCACCGCCACCTCGACCGCGTCGTAGTCCTTGTCGGCCAGCGCGAACGCCAGCTTCTGGGTGTGCTGGATGGCCTCGAGGTGGTTGAGGTTCATCTTCCAGTTGCCCGCCATCAGCGGGAGGCGCTCACTCATTGATCAGCCTTCCAGGGCGGCGATACCGGGGAGCGTCTTGCCCTCCAGGTACTCGAGGCTCGCGCCACCGCCGGTCGAGATGTGTCCGAACGCGTTCTCGTCGAAGCCGAGGATGCGCACGGCTGCTGCCGAGTCGCCGCCACCGACCACGGTGAACCCCGGGCTGCCGAGCAGCCCCTGGGCAACGGCCTTGGTGCCGTTGGCGTAGTCCGGGTGCTCGAAGACACCCATCGGGCCGTTCCAGAAGACGGTGCCCGCGTCCGCCAGCTTCTCGGCGAACAGCTCCCGCGTCTTCGGGCCGATGTCCAGGCCCTCCTTGTCGGCCGGAATCGCGTCGCTCGCGACCAGCTCCGGATTGGCCGGAGCCTTGGTCTTGAGGTCGGGGAAGTCCGAGGAGACCAGGACGTCCACCGGCAGGACGAACTCCACGCCCCGCTTCTCGGCCCGGGCCAGGTACTCCAGGCAGACCGGGATCTGGTCCTTCTGCAGCAGCGAGATGCCCACCTCGTGGCCCTTGGCCGCGAGGAAGGTGTACGCCATGCCGCCGCCGATCAGGATCCGGTCGGCCTTCTCCAGCAGGTTGTCGATCACCCCGAGCTTGTCGGAGACCTTGGCGCCGCCGAGCACCACCACGTACGGGCGGGCCACCTCGTCGGTGAGCTTCTTCAGCACGGCGAGCTCGGTGGCGATCAGGTCGCCGACCGCGTGCGGCAGCCGGGCCGGCAGGTCGAAGACCGAGGCGTGCTTGCGGTGCACCGCGCCGAAGCCGTCGCCGACGTAGAGGTCGGACAGAGCGGCGAGTTGATCGGCGAAGGCGCCGCGCTCGGCGTCGTCCTTGCTCGTCTCACCGGCGTTGAAGCGCAGGTTCTCCAGCAGCGTGACCTCGCCGTTGGCCAGAGCGGCAACGGTGGCCTTCGCGCTGTCCCCCACGGTGTCGCTCGCGAAGGAGACGTTCCTGTCGAGGATCTCGCCCAGGCGCACGGCAACCGGCGCGAGCGAGAACTGCGGGTCCGGCGCGCCCTTGGGACGGCCGAGGTGGGAGGCGACGATCACCTTGGCGCCGGCCTCGGCCAGCTTGGCGATGGTCGGGGCGACGGCGCGGATCCGGCCGTCGTCGGTGATGGTGGTGCCCTCCAGCGGCACGTTCAGGTCGGCGCGGACGAAAACCCGCTTGCCTTCCACACCGTCTTGAATGAGTTCGTCGATGGTCTTCACGGTCTTCGTTCTCCAGGGGGGAGAGAGGGGGCCCAGGAACAGTGGCGCTGGGAGTGGCGCAGCGCCCGGCAACTCGGGAACACCCGCAGGGAAGAGGGTGCGTGGGCAGGGGCAGGGCCCGGACGCGGTGTCCGCGCTCCGGGCCCTGCTCCTCACATCACGTCAGCTTCCGCTGCGTCAGAGCTGGCCACCGACGAGGGTGGTCAGGTTGACGAGGCGGTTCGAGTAGCCCCACTCGTTGTCGTACCAGCCGAAGACCTTGACCTGGTTGCCCTGGACCATGGTCATCAGCGAGTCGAAGATCGTGGAGAACGGCGAGTTGACGATGTCGGAGGAGACGATCGGGTCCTCCGTGTACTGCAGGATGCCCTTGAGGGAGCCCTCGGAGGCCTTCTGGAAGGCCGCGTTGACCTCCTCGACGGTGACCTCGCGCTCCAGGGTGACGACCAGGTCGGTGATCGAACCGGTCGGGACCGGGACGCGCAGCGAGGTGCCGTCCAGCTTGCCCTTGAGCTCCGGCAGCACCAGCGCGGTGGCCTTGGCGGCACCGGTGGAGGTCGGGATGATGTTCAGCGCGGCGGCACGGGCACGGCGCAGGTCCTTGTGCGGGAAGTCAAGGGTGACCTGGTCGTTGGTGTAGGCGTGGACGGTGGTCATCAGACCCTTGACGATGCCGAAGTTCTCGTTCAGCACCTTGGCCAGCGGCGCCACACAGTTGGTGGTGCAGGAGGCGTTGGAGATGACGGTGTGCTTGGCGGCGTCGTACTTCTCGTCGTTGACGCCCATGACGATGGTGACGTCCTCGTCGGTGGCCGGGGCCGAGATGATGACCTTCTTCGCACCGGCGGCGACGTGCTTCTTTGCCTGGTCGGCCTTGGTGAAGATACCGGTGGACTCGATCACGATGTCGACGCCCAGCTCACCCCAGGGGAGGTTGGCCGGGTCGCGCTCGGCGATCACCTTGAACGTGTGGCCGTCCACCGTGATGCTGTCGGCGGTGTGGCTCACCTCGGCCTGGAGGGTGCCCAGGATCGAGTCGTACTTGAGCAGGTGAGCGAGGGTCTTGGTGTCGGTGAGGTCGTTGACGCCGACGATCTCGATGTCCGCGCCCTGGGACTTGACCGCGCGGAAGAAGTTGCGGCCGATGCGGCCGAATCCGTTGATGCCTACCCGGATCGTCACGAACCGATCTCCTCTAAGGTACGCCGGGCTATGCCGACGGGGGTGGAAATTGGGATGTCCCCGACCACCACTGACCCTACCCCGCACGCGGTCGCCTAGGCACATCCGCCCTTCGTCAAGACCCTGGCGTGGCGTATTTCGGAATACGCCACGCCATGTTCGCCGATGTGCACCGATATCCGCGCCGGGAGCCGCCCCACGGGCTAGTTGAGCGCCATCTCCTCCGTCAGGTTGGCCTCGGTGCTGGGCAGTCCCAGCTCCATCGCCCGCTTGTCGGCCATCGCCAGCAGCCGCCGGATCCGGCCCGCCACCGCGTCCTTGGTCAGCGGCGGATCGGCGAGCGCGCCGAGCTCCTCCAGCGAGGCCTGCTTGTGCTGCATCCGCAACTGGCCGGCCGCCGCGAGGTGCTCGGGCACCTCGTCGCCGAGGATCTCCAGCGCCCGCTGCACCCGAGCCCCGGCGGCCACCGCCGCGCGGGCCGAGCGGCGCAGGTTGGCGTCGTCGAAGTTGGCCAGCCGGTTCGCGGTGGCCCGCACCTCGCGGCGCAGCCGGCGCTCCTCCCAGGCCAGCACCGACTCGTGCGCGCCGAGCCGGGTGAGCAGCGCGCCGATCGCGTCGCCGTCGCGGATCACCACCCGGTCCGCGCCGCGCACCTCGCGGGCCTTGGCCGGGATGCCGAGCCGGCGGGCGGCGCCGACCAGCGCGAGCGCCGCCTCGGAGCCGGGGCAGGTGATCTCCAGCGAGGAGGAGCGGCCCGGCTCGGTCAGCGAGCCGTGCGCCAGGAAGGCGCCGCGCCAGGCCGCCTCGGCGTCACAGGTCGCGCCGGAGACCACCGCCGGGGGCAGGCCCCGGATCGGTCGACCCCGGCCGTCCACCAGCCCGGTCTGCCGGGCCAGCAACTCACCGTCCTTGATCACCCGGACCACGTACCGGCTGCCGCGCCGCAGGCCGCTGGGGGCCATCACCACCAGTTCGGAGGCGTGGCCGAAGATCTCCAGCAGGTCCTTGCGCAGCCGCCGGGCCGCAATGCCGGTGTCGAGCTCCGCCTCGATCACGATCCGACCGCTCACAATGTGCAGTCCGCCCGCGAATCGCAGGATCGCCGACACCTCAGCCTTGCGACAGCAGGCCCGGGTGACGGGGAGCCGGCTGATTTCGTCCTTCACCGCTGCCGTCATCGCCATGGGCCGATCCTTCCATGTGTCCGGAAAATCCGGTCGTACGCGGCGGCCAGAAGCTCCGGGTCGTGTCGCGGGGTCCCGTCGGCGCCGGCCACCTTGTCCAGCACCAGCGCGGCCCCCATCCGCTCGGCCGCCTTCTCCAGGCCGGCCAGGTCGGCCACCCCGAAGGCGCCGCCGGTCACCGCGCGCTCGTCCACCAGGATCGCATCCACACCCAGTTCCGGAGCGTGGTCGGCGATGACCTCCAGGTGGCGCTGCGGGGTGAAGCCCTCGGTCTCGCCGGGCTGCGGGGCCAGGTTCAGGGTCAGCAGGCGGCGGGCCTTGGTCTCGATCAGCGCCTTGGCCAGCTCGGGGACCAGCAGGTGCGGCAGCACGCTGGTGAACCAGGAGCCGGGTCCGAGCACCACCCAGTCCGCCTCCAGGACCGCCGCCACCGCCTCCGGCACCGCCGGCGGCTCCTCGGGCAGCAGCCGGACCGACTGCACGGTGCCCGGGGTGATGGCCACGTCGGCCTGGCCGCGCACGGCGGTCACCCGCGCGGGGTGGGCCGGGTCGTGGCCGCGCACCTGGGCCTCGATGTCCAGCGGGACGGCGGACATCGGCAGCACCCGGCCCTGCACGTTGAGCAGCCGGCCCACCCACTCCAGGGCGGCGACCGGATCGCCGAGCTTCTCCCAGAGCGCCACGATCAGCAGGTTGCCCACCGCGTGGCCGCCCAGCTCGCCGGAGCCGGTGAAGCGCTGCTGGATCACCTCGGACCAGGTGCGGCCCCAGTCGTCGTCACCGCACAGCGCGGCCAGCGCCTTGCGCAGGTCGCCGGGGGGCAGCACGCCGAGCTCGGCGCGCAGCCGCCCGCTGGAGCCGCCGTCGTCGGCCACCGTGACCACGGCGGTCAGGTCGGAGGTGAGGCGGCGCAGCGCGGAGAGCGAGGCGGACAGGCCCTGGCCGCCGCCGAGCGCGGTGATCCGCGGCGCCGCCCCCTTCGTCGCGGAGACCGACCTCTTCTGTGCGCCCGGGGAACCCCGCTCGGCGGCCTTGTGCTGGTATTGCCGCCCTGGCGAGTATCCCGTCACACCTACCCCACGTTCCTGTGCTGTCGGCGGTGCTGGGGGACCGCCGCTACTCCCGTCCCATGTCGCGGTGCACCAGCACCGTTTCCACGCCGTCGGCGATCAGACGCTTCGTCAGCCGCTCCGACATGGCCACGCTGCGATGCTTGCCACCGGTGCAGCCTACGGCAAGCGTCATGTAGCGCTTACCCTCTCGGCGATAACCCTCGGTGACAATGCGCAGAAGCTCGGCGTAACCGTCCAGGAACTCCTTGGCACCGGGCTGCTGGAACACGTAGTCCGCGACGTCCGTATCCGTACCGGTTCGTGCCCGTAGTTCCGGCACCCAGTGCGGATTGGGCAGGAACCGGCAGTCCACCACGAGGTCCGCGTCGACCGGCAGGCCGTACTTGAAACCGAAGGACATCACGGTGCAGCGCAGCTCGGGCTCGTCGTGGTCGGCGAACTGGGCGTCCAGCTTGGCCCGCAGCTGGTGGACGTTGAGGTCCGAGGTGTCGATCACCAGGTCGGCCTCGCCGCGCAACTCGCGCAGCAGGTCGCGCTCCTGCGCGATGCCGTCGACGATCCGGCCCTCACCCTGCAGCGGGTGCGGGCGGCGCACGCTCTCGAAGCGGCGCACCAGGGCGTCGTCACCGGACTCCAGGTAGACCACGCGCATCCGGATGCCGCGCTTGTCCAGCTCCTCCAGCGAGGCCCGCAGGTCGTCGAAGAACTGCCGCCCCCGGACGTCGACCACCACGCCGATCCGGGCCACCGCGCCCTGCGAGCGGGCGCCGAGGTCGACCATGGTGGGGATGAGGGCCGGCGGCAGGTTGTCGACCACGAACCAGCCGAGGTCCTCCAGGCACTTGGCGGCCGTGCTGCGGCCGGCTCCGGACATGCCGGAGATGATCACCAGCTCCGGTGGGGTCTCGCCCACATCAGACACTGTCACTTCGGTTCCCCGCTCTCGCGTGCATCTGCTGTAAAAACGTGTGCGCCGCGCTCGACGTCACGCCTGGCCCGGTCGCACGGTCGGCTGGACCGGGTCGGCAGGGCCATCCTCCATGATCTCGCCTGTGGCGGTGTTCACCGCGAATGCCGCGGGTTGCCGGGACGCCAACGCCTGGACAACAGTCTCCGCCGTGCGGCGCCCGATGCCGGGGACGGCGCAGATCTCCTCCACGCTGGCGGCGCGCAGCTTCTTCACCGAGCCGAAGTGCTTGAGCAGCGCGGTGCGTCGGGTCTCCCCCAGGCCGGGCACGGCGTCCAGGCCGCCGGATCCGGTCAGCCGCTTGGCGCGCTTGCTGCGCTGGTAGGAGATGGCGAACCGGTGCGCCTCGTCGCGCACCCGCTGCAGCAGGTAGAGGCCCTCGCTGCTGCGCGGCAGCACCACCGGGTCGTCCTGGTCGGGCAGCCAGACCTCCTCCAGGCGCTTGGCCAGCCCGCACAGCGCGACGTCGTCGATGCCGAGTTCGTCCAGCGCGCGCCTGGCGGCGGCCACCTGGGGCTGGCCGCCGTCGACCACCAGCAGCTGCGGCGGGTAGGCGAAGCGGCGCGGGCGCCCGGTCTCCGGATCGACCGGGCCGCCGGGCAGCGCGTCGTCGTCCACACCGCCGTCGCCGTCGCCGGGCAGGCTCTGCTCGGGCACCGCCCACTCGCCGGTCCGCTCGCGCTCCTGGAGGTAGCGGCGGAACCGGCGGCTGATCACCTCGTGCATCGAGCGGACGTCGTCCTGGCCCTCGAAGCCCTTGATCTGGAAGCGCCGGTACTCGCTCTTGCGGGCCAGGCCGTCCTCGAAGACCACCATCGAGGCGACCACGTCCTCGCCCTGCAGGTGCGAGATGTCGAAGCACTCGATCCGCAGCGGCACCGAGTCCAGCTCCAGCGCGTCGGCGATCTCCTGCAGCGCCCGGCTGCGGGTGGTCAGGTCCGAGGCCCGCTTGGTCTTGTGCAGCGCCAGCGCCTGCTGGGCGTTGCGCCCGACGGTGGCCATCAGGTCCTTCTTGTCGCCGCGTTGCGGCACCCGCAGGTCGACCTGGCTGCCGCGCAGGCCGGTCAGCCACTCGCGCACCGGCTCGGCCGGCTCGGGCAGCGCGGGCACCAGCACCTCGCGCGGCACCGCCTCGCTGCCGCCGCCGTAGAGCTGCTGCAGGGCGTGCTCGACCAGCGCGGCGGTGTCCACGTCCTCGACCTTGTCGGTGACCCAGCCGCGCTGGCCGCGCACCCGGCCGCCGCGGACGTGGAAGATCTGTACCGCGGCCTCGAGTTCGTCCTCGGCCAGCGCGAGCAGGTCGGCGTCGGTGCCGTCCGCGAGCACCACGGCGTTCTTCTCCATGGCCCGCTTGAGCGCCCCGATGTCGTCGCGCAGCCGGGCCGCCTTCTCGTACTCCATCTCGGCGGCGGCCTCGGCCATCTGCTCCTCCAGGCGGCGCAGGTGGTTGCCGGTGCGCCCGGCCATGAAGTCGCAGAACTCCTCGGCCAGCTCCCGGTGTTCGTCGGCGCTGACCTTGCCGACGCAGGGCGCGGCGCACTTGCCGATGTAGCCCAGCAGGCAGGGGCGGCCGACCTGCTTGGCGCGCTTGAAGACCCCGGTGGAGCAGGTGCGCACCGGGAAGACGCGCAGCAGCAGGTCGACGGTCTCGCGGATCGCCCAGGCGTGCCCGTACGGGCCGAAGTAGCGCACGCCCTTCTTGTGTGCCCCGCGCATCACCTGCACCCGGGGGAACTCCTCGTTCAGCGTCACCGCGAGCTCGGGATAGCTCTTGTCGTCGCGGTACTTGACGTTGAACCGGGGGTCGAACTCCTTGATCCAGGAGTACTCCAGCTGGAGCGCCTCGACCTCGGTGCCGACCACGGTCCACTCCACCGAGGCGGCGGTGGTGACCATGGTGGCGGTGCGCGGGTGCAGGTTCGCCAGGTCCTGGAAGTACGAGGACAGGCGCGGGCGCAGGCTCTTGGCCTTGCCCACGTAGATCACCCGGCCGTGCTCGTCCCGGAACCGGTAGACCCCGGGCGAGGGTGGGATCGCTCCCGGCGCCGGGCGGTAGGTGGACGGGTCGGCCATCGTGGTCCCCCTCGTGCTGCGCTGTGACTGCTAAAACCCTAGCTCCCGGGGCCGACGGCCGGGGCCGGCCGGCCGAGATCAGCTCGGCGTCACGGTGAGCTTGCCGCCGGCCACCGCGACCTGGTAGCTGGGCAGCGGGCTCGGCGCCGGGCCGTCGGCGACCGAGCCGTCGGCGATGTTGAAACGGCTGCCGTGGCACGGGCACTGGATCTGGTTGTTCTTGACCTGGTCGACCAGGCAGCCGGCGTGCGTGCAGCGGGCGCTGAACGCCTTGTACTCGCCGGCGCTGGGCTGGGTGACCACGATCCGCTGGTCGGCGTAGACCTTGCCGCCGCCCACCGGCACGGCCGAGGCGTCGCCCAGGTCCACCGGCGTGGGCGCGGCCTTCGCCTGGCTCTTGCTGCCGCCCGAGCTCTCGCAGCCGCTCAGGACGAGGGCGGAGCCGCCGGCCAGCGCTGCCGCGCCGCAGCAGAGCAGGGTGCGGCGGGTGGTGGTGGGCGTCTGGTCGGCCTCGGACATGGTGCTGGCTCCCTGCGGGGGTGGGGCGGGTGGACGGGCGGCAGTCTAGGCCCTCTCCCATGGGCCGGACCCCGCCCCCGGGGCCGCCCGCCGAGGGACGGCCCCGGGAGGGTGGCCGTTACTTCTTGGCCGCCGCGCGCTTGCGGGCGGCCCGCGGGGCCGGGACCGGCGCGTCGCTCACCCGGTCGCCCAGGATGTCGCGCAGGAACTTGCCGGTGTGGCTGTCCGTGGTGGCGGCGATCTCCTCGGGGGTGCCCTCGGCGATCACCGTGCCACCGCCGTTGCCGCCCTCGGGACCCATGTCCACGATCCAGTCGGCGGTCTTGATCACATCGAGGTTGTGCTCGATGACGATCACCGTGTTGCCCTTTTCGACCAGACCGGAGAGCACCTTGATCAGCTTGCTGATGTCCTCGAAGTGCAGGCCGGTGGTCGGCTCGTCCAGCACGTAGACGGTCCGCCCGGTGGAGCGCTTCTGCAGCTCGGCGGCGAGCTTGACGCGCTGCGCCTCACCGCCGGAGAGGGTCGGCGCGCTCTGGCCGAGCCGGACGTAGCCGAGGCCGACGTCGTTGAGGGTGCGCAGGTGGCGGGCGATCGCCGGGACCGCCTCGAAGAAGTGCAGCGCCTCCTCGATCGGCATGTCCAGCACCTCGGCGATGGACTTGCCCTTGTAGTGCACCTCCAGCGTCTCGCGGTTGTAGCGGGCGCCGTGGCAGACCTCGCACGGGACGTAGACGTCCGGCAGGAAGTTCATCTCGATCTTGATGGTGCCGTCGCCCGAGCAGTTCTCGCAGCGGCCGCCCTTGACGTTGAAGGAGAACCGGCCCTGCAGGTAACCGCGCACCTTCGCCTCGGCGGTCTCCGCGAAGAGCTTGCGGACGTGGTCGAAGACGCCGGTGTAGGTGGCCGGGTTGGACCGCGGGGTGCGGCCGATCGGCGACTGGTCGACGTGCACCACCTTGTCCACCAGATCGGTGCCGGTGACCCGGGTGTGCCGGCCCGGCACGCTGCGCGCGCCGTTCAGCTCGCGCGCCAGGTGGGTGTAGAGGATGTCGTTGACCAGGGTGGACTTGCCCGAGCCCGAGACGCCGGTGATCGCGGTGAACATCCCCAGCGGGAAGCCGACCGTGACGTCCTTGAGGTTGTGCTCGCGGGCGCCGTGCACCACGATCTGGCGCTTCTTGTCGCGCGGGCGGCGCACGGTGGGGATCGGGATCGAGCGCTTGCCGGAGAGGTACTGGCCGGTCAGCGACTGCTCGTTGGCCAGCAGCTCCTTCAGCCCGCCGGAGTGCACCACCTTGCCGCCGTGCTCGCCGGCGCCGGGGCCGATGTCGACCACCCAGTCGGCGGTCTTGATGGTGTCCTCGTCGTGCTCGACCACGATCAGCGTGTTGCCGATGTCGCGCAGCCGGACCAGGGTCTCGATCAGCCGGTGGTTGTCGCGCTGGTGCAGGCCGATGGACGGCTCGTCCAGCACGTAGAGCACGCCGACCAGGCCGGAGCCGATCTGGGTGGCGAGCCGGATCCGCTGCGCCTCACCGCCGGACAGGGTGCCGGCCGCGCGGTTGAGCGAGAGGTAGTCGAGGCCGACGTCGACCAGGAACCGCAGCCGCTCGTTGACCTCCTTCAGCACCCGCTCGGCGATCTTCTTGTCCCGGGCGGTGAGCTTCATCGCGCTCAGGAAGTCGGCGCAGTCGCTGATCGACATCGCCGAGACCTCGGCGATCGACTTGCCCTGCACGGTGACCGCGAGCACCACCGGCTTGAGCCGGGTGCCCTCGCAGGTGGGGCACGGCACCTCGCGCATGTAGCCCTCGAAGCGCTCGCGACCGCTGTCGGTCTCCGCCTCGTTGTGCTTGCGCTGGACGAACGGGATCACGCCCTCGAACCCGGTGACCCAGGACCGGGCCTTGCCGTAGCGGTTGTTGTAGCGGACCTCGACCTTGGCCTTGTGGCCGTAGAGCAGCGCCTTCTTGGCCCGGGCCGGCAGCCCGGCCCACGGGATGTCGGTCCGGAAGCCGACCTCGGTGGCGAGTGCGTCGATCAGGTGGCCGAAGTACTCGCGCAGGTGGCCGCCGGTCCACGGGTGGATGGCGCCCTCGTCCAGCGACTTCTGGTCGTCGGGGACCACCAGCTCGGGGTCCACCTCCATCCGGCTGCCGAGGCCGGTGCACTCGGGGCAGGCGCCGAACGGGGAGTTGAAGGAGAACGAGCGCGGCTCCAGCTCCTCGAAGGAGACGTCGTCGTACGGGCAGTAGAGGTGCTCGGAGTACATCCGCTCACGCTCGGGGTCGTCCGCGTCGAGGTCGACGAAGTCCAGCACCACCATGCCGCCGGAGAGCTTGAGCGCCGTCTCCACCGAGTCGGTCAGGCGGCGCTTGGCGCTCTCCTTGACGGTGAGGCGGTCGATGACCACCTCGATGGTGTGCTTCTCCTGCTTCTTGAGCTTGGGCGGCTCGGCCAGCTGGACCGTCTCGCCGTCCACCCGGGCCCGGGCGTAGCCCTTGGACTGCAGGTCGGCGAAGAGGTCGACGAACTCGCCCTTGCGCTCGCGCACCACCGGGCTGAGCACCTGGAACCTGGTGCCCTCGGCGAGCTCCAGCACCTTGTCCACGATCGCCTGCGGGGACTGCTTGGCGATCGGGCGCCCGCAGTGCGGGCAGTGCGGCTTGCCCACCCGGGCGAAGAGCAGCCGCAGGTAGTCGTAGACCTCGGTGATGGTGCCGACCGTGGACCGGGGGTTGCGGTTGGTGGACTTCTGGTCGATCGAGACGGCCGGCGAGAGGCCCTCGATGAAGTCGACGTCCGGCTTGTCCATCTGGCCGAGGAACTGCCGGGCGTAGGAGGACAGCGACTCGACGTAACGCCGCTGCCCCTCGGCGAAGATCGTGTCGAAGGCCAATGACGACTTGCCCGACCCGGAGAGACCCGTGAAGACGATCAGGGAGTCCCGGGGCAGGTCGAGCGAGACGTTCTTGAGGTTGTGCTCGCGAGCACCGCGGACGATGAGGCGGTCGGCCACTGCTTCTGGCGCCTTTCTCCGGGAACGGGCATTGCTTCCAGTGTCACCGATCAGCGTATCGCTCATGCGTTCGAACAACGATCGCGTCCAGTCGGGTCCACCCGTACGAGTGAAGCGCACCCCACTGACAACCGTCCGGATCCCGGGAACCCCCCCTGCTCGGCGCCCGGCCCAGCGATAGCCTTCGCCCTGCACGGCCCAACGAGCCCGGGCCTGCCACGTCACGCACGCCAAGAGGGGGCCCTCGATGACCACCACCCAGCCCGACCCGCACGCCGACCTGGCCAAGGTCGCGGAGAGCACCGAGCGCCTGCTGCACACCGTCGCCGCCCTCGATCCGGCCGCGCTCGCCGAGCCGTCCGCGCTGCCCGGCTGGACCCGCGGCCACGTGCTCACCCACCTCGCCCGCAACGCCGACTCGCTGGTCAACCTGGTCGAGTCGGCCCGCACCGGCCGGGACATCCCGCAGTACGCCAGCAGCCAGGCCCGCGACGAGGACATCGAGAAGGGCGCCGGGCGTCCGCTCGTCGAGCAGCTGGCCGACCTGCGGGCCAGCGCCGTGCGGCTGGCCGAGGCCGTCGCCACACTGCCCGAGGCGGCCTGGGGCGCCCAGCTCAAGCACCGGCTCGGCTACGTCTTCCCCGCGCGCGACCTGCCCTGGAAGCGGCTGGCCGAACTGGAGTACCACCACGTCGACCTGGCCGTCGGCTACAGCCCCGCGCACTGGCCCGAGGAGTTCGCCGCGGTCGAGTTCGGCAAGCTGGCGGCCCGGTTCGCCCAGCTGGACGGCCTGCCGCCGCTCGAACTGCTCGCCGAGGACACCGGTGCCAAGGCCAGTCTCGGCACCCGCGAGGGCGCGGTGCCCGAGCAGCGGGCCGAGGGCCCGGTGCGCGCCCTGACCGCCTGGCTCTCCGGCCGCTCGGACGGCGACGGCCTGCAGGTGCACCGCGACGGCGGCGCGCTGGCCGACCCGCGCTCGGCCCTGCCCGCGCTCCCCCCGATGGGCTGACGCGCGATCATAGGCCCCGTACCCATTGGCCGGAACAGCCAGAAGGAGCACCCCTTGAGCTACCACGGAGCCGTCAAGGTCGGCGGTCCGCCGGACGTCCGCGAACTCGCCCATCTGATCATCACCAAGGTGGCGGTCGGCCCGTTCGACAACAACGCCTACCTGCTGCGCTGCCGGGCCACCGACGAGCAGCTGCTGATCGACGCGGCCGCCGACGCCCCGACGCTGCTGGAGACCGTCGGTGACCAGCTGGCCACCGTGGTCACCACCCACCGCCACCAGGACCACTGGGCCGGGCTGGCCGAGGTGGTCGCGGCCACCGGCGCCCGCACGGCGGCGGGCCGCCACGACGCCGAGGGCATCCCCGTCCCCACCGACCTGCTGCTGGACGACGGCGACACCCTGCGGGTCGGCGAGGCGACCCTCACCGTGCGCCACCTGGTCGGCCACACCCCCGGCGCCATCGTGCTGGTCTACGACGACCCCGAGGGCCACCCCCACGTCTTCACCGGCGACTGCCTCTTCCCCGGCGGCATCGGCAACACCCACCAGGACAAGGCCGCCTTCGAGAGCCTCTACCGGGACGTCACCACCAAGCTCTTCGACGCCCTGCCCGACGAGTCCTGGGTCTACCCCGGCCACGGCAAGGACACCACCCTCGGCACCGAGCGCCCCCACCTCACCGAGTGGCGCGACCGCGGCTGGTGACACCGCCGCCGATCCTCGCCGTCACACCACCGGGATGCCCCGCCGGAATCGGTTCCGGCGGGGCATCCCGCGCGAGGCGGCACCGTCGTCCCGCCTCAGCCGATCGCCTGGCGCCTGGAGGCGCGCAGGCTGGTGACCGTGGTGACGCCCAGGACCAGCACGATGAAGCCGAGGGAGACCGGGATCCCGATCTGCGGCACGTGCAGCCCGCTCTCGTGCAGCGCGTGCAGCACCAGCTTCACGCCGATGAAGCCGAGGATCAGCGAGAGCCCGTAGGACAGGTGGACCAGGCGCTTCAGCAGGCCGCCGATCAGGAAGTACAGCTGGCGCAGGCCCATCAGCGCGAAGGCGTTGGCGGTGAAGACGATGTACGGGTCCTGGGTCAGACCGAAGATGGCCGGGATCGAGTCCAGCGCGAAGAGCACGTCGGTGGTGCCGATGGCCAGCATCACCACGGTCATCGCGGAGATCGCCGGGAAGCGCCGGCGGACCGCCGTCAGCAGCTTGCTCTCCTCGAACTCGTCGTCCTGATGGCCACCCCGGGCCTCCTTGATCAGCTTCCAGGCCGTCCAGATCAGGAACGCGCCGAAGAAGTAGAAGACCCAGGAGAAGCTCGCGATCAGCGCCGCGCCGCCGGCGATGAAGACCGCCCGCAGCACCAGCGCTATCAGCACCCCGACCATCAGCACCCGCTGCTGGTGGATCCTGGGCACCGCGAACTTGGCCATGATCAGCACGAAGACGAAGAGGTTGTCGACGCTCAGCGACTTCTCGGTGACGTAGCCGGCGAAGAACTCACCGGCCGGCTGCCCGCCGCCGTACCACCACAGGAAGCCGCCGAAGAGCAGCGCCAGCACCACCCAGACCACGGTCCAGATGCCGGCCTCCTTGATGGAGACCTCGTGCGGCTTGCGGCCACCGATGAAGAAGTCGGCGGCGATCAGGGCGATCAGCACCCCGATGGTGGTCGCCCACAGGGCGAGGGAAACGTCCATGAAGCTGGTCCTCCGGCATCCATCGTCTGCCGGAGGTCTCTTCCGTCCTGCGGGCCGCGCAAGGGCCGCAAGGGCCGGCGCCGCCGAGGACCGGTGCCCCGGGCCGACCGATACGCGGTCGCCGTGATGACGGGAACACCGTAGGGGGAATACTCCCCTCCGTTCCAAGAAGAGTAACAGCTAGTACCAAGAGAAGGTAAAGACGGCCCCGGCACCGGCTACAGGAACGGCTCGATGGCCGGCAGCAGGTCCTGGAAGGTCCGTGCCTTCGCCGGGGCACCGATCGCCTGCATCCCCCAGCCGCCGGCCGGGTCGCGGTACACCTTGGCCATGATCTGGCCGGTGTGCCCGCCGCCGCCGCTCAGCTCGTAGCGGGCCAGCTCCTGGCCGCTGGTCTCGTCGATCAGCCGGCAGTGCGCGTGCCGCACCTCGGCGAAGGTCTGGCCGGTGTAGGAGCTGACGGTGAAGACCACCTGGGTGATCTGGGCCGGGATGCGGGCCAGGTCCACCACGATCGACTCGTCGTCGCCACCGGCGCCCGCGCCGCCCACCAGGTTGTCCCCGGTGTGCCGCACCGAGCCGTCCTTGCTCACCAGCTGCTGGAAGAAGACCACGTCGGCGGGGGTGTGCTCGGCGTACAGCAGGGCCGAGGCGTCCAGGTCGATCTGTCGGCTCCGGCTGCCGAACAGGCCCCGCTTGGGCGCCGCGCGCCATCCCAGGCCCATCCGGACCACGCTCAGCGACTCGCCGCTGACCTTCCGCAGGCTCACCTGCTGACCCTTGGTCAGATTCACCGACACGGTGTTCTCCCCTTCATCTCGGCCCGTACGCGATTCGCGCACGGACCAGCGTCGGATCACCCCGCTGCCGTCCCCCGGCTGAGGCCCCCCGGGCTGCTGTCCGCCTGGATACGTCGCCTGCCAACCCTAGGGCCTGGGGGTCGCCCCCACCAGGGGCGCCCCCCCGCGCGTCAAGAGGCGTGTTGGAAGAGGATCACGCCTGGTCTCAGGCGATGCCCGTCTCCTTCAACCGGCGCAACTCCTTCTTCAGGTCCTTGACCTCGTCCCGCAACCTGGCGGCCACCTCGAACTGGAGCGAGGCGGCGGCGGCGTGCATCCGCTCGGTCATCTCCTGGATCGTGTCGGCCAGCTCGGTGGCCGGCCGGCTGCCGCCCTTGGCCCGGGCCGCACCGAGCGCGGGGACCGGGGCCTTGGCCTTCGCGCCGTCCCGGTAGCCGGTGTTCAGCAGCTCCTCGGTGTCCACCTCCTCACGGGCCAGGGTGTCCAGGATGTCGCCGATCTTCTTGCGCAGCGGCTGCGGGTCGATGCCGTGCTTCTCGTTGTAGGCCTGCTGGACGACCCGGCGGCGGTTGGTCTCCTCGATCGCCCTCTCCATCGCCGCGGTGATCTTGTCCGCGTACATGTGGACCTGGCCGGAGACGTTGCGGGCGGCACGGCCGATGGTCTGGATCAGCGAGGTGCCCGAGCGCAGGAAGCCCTCCTTGTCGGCGTCCAGGATCGCCACCAGCGAGACCTCGGGCAGGTCCAGGCCCTCGCGCAGCAGGTTGATGCCGACCAGCACGTCGTACTTGCCGGCCCGCAGCTCGCGCAGCAGCTCCACCCGGCGCAGCGTGTCGATGTCGCTGTGCAGGTAGCGGACCCGGATGTCCAGGCCGACCAGGTAGTCGGTGAGGTCCTCGGACATCTTCTTGGTGAGCGTGGTGACCAGCACCCGCTCGTCCCGCTCGACCCGCAGCCGGATCTCGTGCACCAGGTCGTCGATCTGGCCCTCGGTCGGCTTGACGATCACCTCCGGGTCGATCAGGCCGGTGGGGCGGATGATCTGCTCGACCTGGCCGTCGCCGCGGGACAGCTCGTAGGGGCCGGGGGTGGCCGACAGGTAGACGGTCTGGCCGACCCGCTCCAGGAACTCCTCCCACTTGAGCGGGCGGTTGTCGAGCGCCGAGGGCAGCCGGAAGCCGTGCTCCACCAGGGTGCGCTTGCGCGAGGCGTCGCCCTCGTACATCGCGCCGATCTGCGGGACGGTCACGTGCGACTCGTCGATCACCAGGAGGAAGTCCTCCGGGAAGTAGTCCAGCAGCGTGTTGGGCGCGGTGCCCGGCTCGCGGCCGTCGAAGTGCATCGAGTAGTTCTCCACGCCCGAGCAGCTGCCGATCTGACGGAGCATCTCGATGTCGTAGGTGGTGCGCATCCGCAGCCGCTGGGCCTCCAGCAGCTTGCCCTGCTTCTCCAGCACGGCCAGCCGCTGCGCCAGCTCCTGCTCGATGCCGGCGACCGCGCGCTCCATCCGCTCCGGGCCCGCGACGTAGTGGGTGGCGGGGAAGACGTGGATCGCCTCGTGCTGGCTGATGATCTCACCGGTGAGCGGGTGCAGCGTGTAGAGCGACTCGATCTCGTCGCCGAACATCTCGATCCGCAGCGCCAGTTCCTCGTAGACCGGGAAGATCTCCACGGTGTCGCCGCGCACCCGGAAGGTGCCGCGGGTGAAGGCCAGGTCGTTGCGGGTGTACTGGATGTCGACGAAGCGCCGCAGCAGGGCGTCCCGGTCGATCTCCTCGCCGACGTTCAGCCGCACCATCCGGTCCACGTACTCCTGCGGGGTGCCGAGGCCGTAGATGCAGGAGACCGAGGCGACCACGACCACGTCGCGCCGGGTGAGCAGCGAGTTGGTGGCCGAGTGGCGCAGCCGTTCGACCTCCTCGTTGATCGAGGAGTCCTTCTCGATGTAGGTGTCCGTCTGCGGGACATACGCCTCGGGCTGGTAGTAGTCGTAGTACGAGACGAAGTACTCGACGGCGTTGTTGGGCAGCAGCTCGCGGAACTCGTTGGCGAGCTGGGCGGCCAGCGTCTTGTTCGGCGCCATCACCAGCGTGGGCCGCTGGAGCTTCTCGATCATCCACGCGGTGGTGGCCGACTTGCCGGTGCCGGTGGCGCCGAGCAGGACGACGTCCTTCTCGCCCGCGCGGATGCGGCGCTCCAGCTCGGCGATGGCCGCCGGCTGGTCGCCGTTGGGCTGGTAGGGGCTGACGACCTCGAAGGGCGCCGTGGTCCGCTCAATGTTCGTGATGGGTCGCACGAGACCACCGTACGACCCGGCACCGACAAGCGGAGACGCCCGGCAGGATCCGCAGAAGGCGCTAGCGGGCGGAGTCCCGGGCCAGCGCCACCAGGCGGGAGATCGCCCGCAGGTACTTCTTGCGGTAGCCGCCGGCCAGCATCTCCTCGGAGAAGACCTGGTCGAAGGGGATGCCGGAGGCCGTGATCGGCAGTTCCCGGTCGTACATCCGGTCGGCCAGCACCACCAGGCGCAGCGCCGTGGACTGGTCGGTCACCGGGCAGACCCCGCGCAGGAAGACGGCGTGCACGTCGTCGAGCAGCGCGCCGTACCGGCTGGGGTGCACCACCGAGAGGTGGCCGAGCAGCGCGCCGAAGTCGTCCAGCGCCGCGCCCGGGGTGCCGGCGGCGCGCTCGGCCACCTGCTCGTCGGTGTACGGCGGCGGGGCGGCCGGCAGCCCGCGGTGGCGGTAGTCCTGCCCGTCGATCCGCACCGGGCGGAAGTGCGCGGAGAGCCCCTGGATCTCGCGCAGGAAGTCGGCAGCCGCGAACCGGCCCTCGCCGAGCTTCTCGGGCAGCGTGTTGGAGGTGGCGGCCAGCTTGACCCCGGCCTCCACCAGGCGCGAGAGCAGGGTGGAGACCAGCACGGTGTCGCCCGGGTCGTCCAGCTCGAACTCGTCGATGCAGAGCAGCTTGTGCTCGGAGAGCGTCTGCACCGCCTGCTGGAAGCCGAGCGCGCCCACCAGGTTGGTCAGCTCCACGAAGGTGCCGAACGCCTTGGGACCGGGCACCGCGTGCCAGAGCGAGGCCAGCAGATGGGTCTTGCCCACGCCGTAGCCGCCGTCCAGGTAGACCCCGGCCGGGCCGGTGGGCGCCGCCGCCTTGCGGAACCAGCCGCGCTTGGGGGCCGCCGTCGCGTTCAGACCGGCCGCGAACTCCTCCAGCACCCGCACCGCCTCCAGCTGGCTGGGCTGGGTGGCGTCCGGCAGGTAGGAGCCGAAGCTGACCCCGGCGAACCGCGGCGGCGGGACCATCTCCGCGACCAGCCGCTGCGCCGGGACCACCGGGCGGCGCTCGGTCAGCGCGATGGGGGCACCGGTGACCGTAGCGGTCGCTCCGGTCGCTATGGCTTCGGGGTGGGAGGCTGCGGACACGGTAATAAAGCCTACTGGCCGTGGAAGACTGCCTGGCATGCGCCAGCTGATCCGTCCGTCACACTCCCCGGTCGAACACGCCGACCCCGCCGACACCGAAGGGGCGGCGCTCAGCTCGCTCGCCGAGCTGGCCGAGGTCTACGCCTACCCCGAGTCGGTGCGGTCGGGACGGCCCTGGCTGCGCGCCAACATGGTCGGCTCGCTGGACGGGGCGGCCCGGCTGGCCGGCCTCTCCGAGGGGCTGTCCAGCGAGGCCGACAAGCGGATCTTCGGCGTGCTGCGGGCTCTGTGCGACGTGGTGATCGTGGGCGCCGAGACGGTCCGCGCCGAGGGCTACCGCCCGGCCCGCGCGCGGGCCGACTTCGCCGCCGCCCGCGCGGCGGCGGGGCAGACCCCGGCCCCGGTCATCGCGGTGGTCAGCCGGAGCCTCTCGCTCGACCTGGGCGCCCCGCTGTTCACCGAGCCGCTGGTGCGCACCGTGGTGATCGCGCCGGCGGACGCGCCGGCCGAGGCCCGCGCCGCCGTCGCCGAGGTGGCCGACCTGATCACGGTGGGCCGCGGCGCGGTCGACCTGGTGGCGGCCCAGGCCGCGCTGACCGCTCGCGGCTGGACCCGCCAGCTCACCGAGGGCGGCCCGCGCCTGCTGGGTCAGCTGGCCGCCGCGGGCCTGCTCGACGAGCTCTGCCTGTCGCTGGCACCGCTGCTGACCGCGGGCGCGGCGCCACGGATCATGCACGGTGCGGAAATGGCAGACGCGCAACGGATGCGGCTGGTCTCATTGATCGAGCAGAAAGGTTTCCTCTTCACCCGCTACTGCCGTACCCCCGGGTAACCGTTCCTTGAATCGCCGCTGAACCACCCCTGAACGCACCGGCGTCAGCGGCCCGGTTCGGCGATCACTCCCCCGTGGCCCGAGTGCCACGTGTGCCGCGTGAGGAAAGCTTCCTCCGGGCACTATGGGAGGGGACACCGGACCCCGGGGGCCTGCAACACGGAAGGGACTCTTGTGTTCAAGACCGTACTGATGATCGAAAAGGCGCTCTCCGACGCGGACGTGGAGCTGGTCACCACCCTCCACGGCGAGGAGAAGGTCTCCTTCGTCGTCCTGATGCAACCCCGCGGCAAGCAGGACGAGCTGCTGCGCGCCCTTGACGACGTCGCCCTCGGACACCTGGACAAGGTGGTGCACGAGCACGAGGAGCCGAACGGTGCGGCCGTGGCGGCCGAGTCGCTGGAGCACAGCCTGCGGCACCTGCGCCGGGCCGGCGCCGAGGCGGTGGGCCGGGTGGTGGAGACGGATCCGCTGGACAGCCTGCGCTCGGTGGTCGAGGAGACCTCGGCGGACGAGGTGCTGGTGCTCACCGCGCCGCACTTCGTGGAGGAGTTCTTCCACCGCGACTGGGCCTCCAAGGCCCGGCACAAGGTCGGCGTCCCGGTGCTGAAGCTCTTCGCCAGCGAGGCCTGAGCCGCACCGCCCCCGCGCCCGCGTGGTGCAGAATCGTCCTTGCGGTCCCGGGCAACCACCCGGGCACACCCGGGTCGGCCCCGGGCTCCGCGAGGACGATTCGCCTTCCCAGCTACGGAGAACTCCCTTGAACGACGCCGCCCACGACCTGCACGCCCCGCACTTCATCGGCATCGGCGGGGCCGGCATGTCCGGTCTGGCGAAGATCCTCGCGGTCCGCGGTGCCAAGGTCTCCGGCAGTGACGCCAAGGAGTCCGAGACCGTGCTGGCGCTGCGCGAGCTGGGCGCAGCCGTCCGGGTCGGCCACGCCGCCGAGAACGTGCCGTCCGGCGCCAGCAGCATCGTGGTCTCCAGCGCGATCCGCGCCGACAACCCGGAGCTGGTCGCCGCCCGCGAGCGCGGCATCCCGGTGGTGCACCGCTCCGACGCGCTCGCCGCGCTGATGGGCGGCCGGCGCGCGCTGGCGGTGGCCGGCACGCACGGCAAGACCACCACCACCAGCATGCTGGCCGTCGCCCTGGACACCCTGGGCCTGGACCCCTCCTACGCGATCGGCGGCGACCTGGACGCGCCGGGCAGCAACGCGCACCACGGTGCGGGCGAGATCTTCGTGGCCGAGGCGGACGAGAGCGACCGCAGCTTCCACAAGTACGCCCCCGAGGTGGCGATCATCCTCAACGTGGAGCTCGACCACCACGCCAACTACGCGTCGATGGACGAGATCTACGACTCCTTCGAGACCTTCGTGCACCGCGTCCAGCCCGGCGGCACCCTGGTCGTCTCCGCCGACCACGCCGGTGCCCGCGAGCTGACCGCGCGGCTGGCGGGGCGCGAGGGCCTGCACGTGGTCACCGTCGGCGCCGCCGAGGACGCCACCGTCCGGGTGCTCTCGGTGGTGCCGCGCGGCATGACCAGCGAGGTCACCGTCGAGCTGGACGGCGCCCCGCTGACCTTCACGGTCTCGGTGCCCGGGCGGCACTACGCGCACAACGCGGTCGCCGCGCTGGCGGCCGGCGTCGCGCTCGGCGTCCCGGCGGAGCAGCTGGCCAAGGCGCTCGGCTCGTACACCGGCGTGCGCCGGCGGCTGCAGCTCAAGGGCGAGGCCCGCGGCGTGCAGGTGATCGACTCCTACGCGCACCACCCCACCGAGATGACCGCCGACCTGGAGGCGATCCGGGAGGCGACCGCAGGGCGGGTCCTGGTGGTCTTCCAGCCGCACCTGTTCAGCCGCACCCAGCAGCTGGCCGAGGAGATGGGCCAGGCGCTGGCGCTGGCCGACGCCTCGGTGGTGCTGGACATCTACCCGGCCCGCGAGGACCCGATCCCGGGCGTGACCAGCGGGCTGATCATCGACGCGGCCCTGCGCGCGGGCGCCGAGGTCACCGCCGAGCACGAGTTCGCCGCCGCCCCCGCGGCGGTGGCCGCCCTGGCCCGGCCCGGCGACCTGGTGCTCACCATGGGCGCGGGCGACGTCACCAACCTGGGCCCGGAAATTCTTTCCCGGCTCGCCGCTGTTGCTGTCTGAGCAGCACGGTGCTTGCGGTCCCAAGGCGGTCCAGGACCCGGGAGGAATGACATGAGCTACGAGATCGAGAAGTCCGAGGCCGACTGGCGCGCCCAGCTCAGCCCCGCGGAGTACCACGTGCTGCGCGAGGCCGGCACCGAGCGCCCGTTCGTCGGCGAGTACACCGACACCAAGACGGTGGGCGTCTACAGCTGCCGGGCGTGCGGCAGCGAGCTGTTCAGCTCCGAGACCAAGTTCGAGAGCCACTGCGGCTGGCCCTCCTACTACGCGCCGCTGGCCGAGGACCGGGTCGAGTACATCGAGGACACCACCCTCGGCATGCGCCGGGTCGAGGTCCGCTGCGCGCGCTGCGGCGGCCACCTGGGCCACGTCTTCGAGGGCGAGGGCTACGCGACGCCGACCGATCAGCGGTACTGCATCAACAGCATCTCGCTGACCCTGCGGCCGGCCGAGGGCTGAGCCGGTGGTGGACCGGTTCGGCAGCACAGTGCGACCGAACCGGTACTCCGACACGTCTAGCTGAGCAGAGCCCCGCGCAAGAGCGGGTCCGCATGGCCGGCGTGCGGGTGATCACCAGAGGAACCATCCGAGATGAACGACGAGTTCGAAGAACTCCCCGACGACGAGTTCCGCTTCACCCTCAGTACCGAGCTGGCCGCGCTCACCCCGCCGCCGCTGGGCGACCTGGTCGCCCAGGCCACCTATCTCGGCCGCCGGCAGCGGCGACGACGCACCTTCACCGCGGTCGCCGGTTCGGTGACCGCGGTGGCCGCCATCGCCTCGCTGCTGGCCTTCTGGCCACTGGCGGGCGGTGGCCCGGGCCGGACGGTCCAGCAGCCGGCGGCCGCGGCACCGAGCTCACCGGAGCCCAGCACCTCCGGGCTGGTGCCGGCCGACGGCCCCGCACTGCTGGCCGCCGCGCTGAACGCGCTGCCAATCGGCGGGCAGAGCGGCAACTACACCACCTACAGCGGACCCAACGCCCTGATGACCCGGCTCGACCTGACCACCACGCAGGGCACCGGCCTGGTCCAGGTGACACTCAGTTCGGGTTCGCTCACGTGCGGGAGCACCGCTGACACCGCCTGCGGGACCTCGCCCGACGGCGATCGCTACCAGGTCGTCAAGACGACCGGCAACTGCATCGAGTCGACCCTCGTCACGGTGCAGCGCCCGAACAACCTCCTGGTCTCCATCCAGCTCGGCACCTGCCTGTCCTGGGACCCGCAGAAGCAGGTCAATCCGCCCGGCATCGAGGTCCTGACCGTGGAGCAGGCAATCGCCATGGCCCAGGCACCAGGGTTCGCAACCGAGATGCCCGTCGGCTTCGTCCAAGCCGCCGACGCCAAGTATCCGAACCTGCCCGCCCTTTCCTGACCCGCCGTCAGTCGCCGCGCCCCCGCCAGCCAGGTGGGGCCGCGGCTTCCACGCTCCCGCCCCAGCCCTCATCCCGACCAGGAGCCCGACGGTGCGCAACGAAGCCGAATTCACCGCCTTCGCCGAGGCCAACGCGATCCGCCTGCGGCAGATCGCCTTTCTGATGTGCCGGGACTGGCACCTGGCCCAGGACCTGACCCAGACCACCCTGACCAAGATGTACCTCGCCTGGAACCGGCTGGCCCGCCAGAGCAACGACCCCTTCGGGTACGCGCGCAAGGTGCTGCTCAACTCGCTGCTCGACCACAAGCGGCTGCGCAGCAGCAGCGAGCTGACCGTGGACCAGCTGCCGGACCGCGCGGAGTACGGCGGCGAGCCCACGGCCGAGCGGCTGACCCTGCTCGACGCCCTGGAGCTGCTCCCGCGCCGGGACCGCGCGATCGTGCTGCTGCGCTACTGGGAGGACCAGAGCGTGGAGTCGACCGCCGAGATCCTCGGCCTGAGCACCTCGGTGGTGAAGTCGCAGAGCATGCGCGCGCTGGCCGTGCTCCGCCGCCACCTCGGCGACCGGACCCTGCTGGGCTCCTGAACCGGCCGGATCCGGTCACGATTCGATATCGTGCCCACAGTCTGTTCCCAGCTCGTGCCCAGGGGGTCTAGAACAAGGCCCATGTGGTTGCTCTTCCTGGTCCCGTGCTGCGTCGTCGCGGTGCTCGCCTGTCTGCGCCTGATCCGCGCCGCCGCGGTCGCCGACACCCTGGCGGAGCTGTCGGAGGACGAGATGGACCGGACGGCGATCGGGCTGTACGAGACGGCCTACCTGGCCGGCGGCCCGGACCGGGTGGTGGACCTCGCGCTGGTGCTGATGAGCGGACGCGGCCGGCTGCACCTGGCGCACACCGGCTGGACCACGGTGGTCGACCCGCAGGGCCGCAACCGCCTGGAGCGCGCGCTGATCGAGGAGATCGGGCCCGAGGGGCAGTGCCGCACCGCCGAGCTGCGCGAGGCGCTGACCGAGCATCCGACGGTCGCCGAGATAGGGTCGCGGCTCTCGCTGGCCGGCCTGGCCACGCCGGTGGCGGTCCGGGAGAGCACCCAGCTGGCGGTGCGCCAGGTCCGCCAGGCGCTGCTGCTCTCGCTGGTGCTGCTGCTGGCGGCGCTGACCCTGACCGGGCCGGGCGCCCAGGACACCGGCGCCACCCTGGCCTGGTTCTCGCTGCCGCTGATCCTCACCACCGGGACCCTGCTGATGGCCCGGGTGGACGTGCACCCCTACACCCGCTGGGCGGCGCCGGCCGGCGCCGAGGTGCTGGCACAGCTGCGCCGCCCGCGCCGCTCGGGCGGCGGGGGCGGCGAAGGCGACGCCGAGCGCCGGTTGCTGACCGCCGTGGCGATCGACGGCACCGACGCGGTGCCGGACGCCCGGCTACGGGCGGCGCTGCGCGGCTGAGCTCAGGCGAGGCCGCCCAGCAGCTCGCTGATCGGCTTGCGGCGCCCGGTGTAGAACGGGACCTCCTCGCGCACGTGCAGCCGCGCGCGGGACGGGCGCAGGTCGCGCATCAGGTCCACGATCCGGTGCAGCTCGTCCGCCTCGAAGGCGAGCAGCCACTCGTAGTCGCCCAGCGCGAACGAGGCGACCGTGTTGGCCCGCACGTCGGGGTAGCCGCGGGCCATCTGGCCGTGCTCGGCCAGCATCGCCCGGCGCTCCTCGTCGGGGAGCAGGTACCACTCGTAGGAGCGGACGAACGGGTAGACGCAGACGTACTCGCGGGCGTGCTCGTCGGCCAGGAAGGCCGGGATGTGCGACTTGTTGAACTCCGCGGGGCGGTGCAGCGCCATGTTCGACCAGACCGGCGCCAGCAGGCGGCCAAGGCCCGTGCGGCGGAAGCGGTTGTACGCCTCCTGCAGGTCGTCGGAGGAGGCGGCGTGCCACCAGATCATCAGATCGGCGTCGGCCCGCAGGCCCGAGACGTCGTAACTGCCGCGCACGGTGACGTCCTTGGCGGCGAGCTGCTCGAACAGCTCCTCGACCTCGGCGGCCAGCGCGGCGCGGTCCTCGGGGAGCGCGTCCTTGAGGCGGAACACCGACCACATGGTGTAGCGGATGACCTGGTTGAGGTCCCGGGCCTTCTTCTTCTGCGGCGTCTGCTCTGCGGTATCGGTCATGCCCTCATTGTCCCTTCCATGCCTGGAACTCCTGATTGCGGGGTCGTCAGCTCGTCGGCGGCCCGCCGGGCACTGGCCACGCAGGCCGGGATGCCCACCCCGTCGTAGGCCGCGCCGGCCAGTGCCAGGCCGCCCAGGCAGCGGGCGGCGGCCCGGATCCGGGCGACCCGGTCCTGATGGCCCACCGGGTACTGCGGCAGCCCGGCGCGCCAGCGGGTCACGGCGCTCGCGTACGGGCGGGCGGTCAGGCCCACGGCCGCGCGCAGGTCGGTGAGCGAGCGCTCGACGAGTTCGGCGTCGTCGAGGTCCAGCGCGGCCTCGTCCCGGTAGCGGCCCAGTGAGGTGCGCAGCACGAAGGCCTCCGGCGCCGAGCGCTCCAGCCAGCCCCACTTCTGGCTGGAGAAGGTGGCGGCCTTGATCGAGCGGCCGTCCACCGGGGGGACCAGGAAGCCGCTGCCGGGCGGCGGGCCGGGCAGCTCGGCGCGCCGGAAGGCGAGGGTGACCAGCGCCATCCCGGCGTACTCCACCCCGGCCAGCTCGGCCGCGGCGGCCGGGGCCTCGGCGGCCAGCAGCGCGGCGGCCGCGGGGGCGGGCACGGCCAGCAGCACCGCGTCGGCCTCGATGACGCCGTCGGCGGTGACCACCTGCCAGCCGGTGGCGGTGCGCCGCAGCGCGCTGACGGCCGTGCGCAGCCGCAGCTCCACCCCGGCCCGCTCGCAGGCGGCGGCGACCGCGGTGGGCAGCGTGCCGATCCCGCCGCGCAGGCCCTGGAAGACCGGGCCGCCAGCCTGCGGGCGGGCCAGCAGCGCGTGCACGCCGGCCACCAGCGAACCGCCGCCCTGGGCGATGGCGAGCAGTTGCGGCACCGCGGCGCGCAGCGAGATCTCCTCGGCCCGGCCCGCGTAGACGCCGCCGAGCAGCGGCTCGACCAGCCGGTCCACCACCTCCTGGCCGAGCCGCTCGGCCACGTACGCGCCGATCGCCACGTCCTCGCCGACACCGTGCGCCGTCGCGGGTTCGGCCGCGGCCCGGGCCAGGCCCTCGGGGGTGAGCACCCCGGAGGCGGCCAGCGCCGCGAGGTCACCGGGGACGCCCATAAGCTGGCCGCCGGGCAGCGGGTGCAGTGCACCGCGGGTCCAGACGGCGGCCTTGGCGGTGCTGGGCGGTTCCAGGAAGTCGGCCAGGCCGACTTCCCGCGCGAGTTCGACGGCCTCGGGGCGGCGGGCCAGCACCGACTCGGCGCCGAGGTCCACCTGGACCCCGCCGACCTCACCGGTGAGCAGCTTGCCGCCGACCCGCTCGCCGGCCTCCAGCAGCGTGACCGCCGCCCGGGCCGGCCCGCCGGCCGCGCCGCCGAGGTGGGCGGCCGCGGCCAGGCCCGCGATGCCGCCGCCGATCACAACGACCTTCGGTAGTGCTTCTGCCATGTCCCGCAGTCTCGCAGAGGGCGGGCGGCCGCCGACCGGCCGCCCCACCACAGGTCAGCGCGCGCTGGCCTCGTGCACGAAGGCGACCAGCCGGGTCAGCGCGTCCGGGTCCATGCTCGGCAGCACGCCGTGGCCGAGGTTGAAGATGTGGCCGCTGGTGCCGAGCGCGTTGGCCGCGTGCAGCACCTCGCGGGCCTTGGTCTCCACCACCTTGGTCGGCGCGAAGAGCACCGCCGGGTCGAGGTTGCCCTGCAGCGCCTTGCCCGGGCCCACCCGCTCGGAGGCCACGTTCAGCGGGACCCGCCAGTCCACCCCGACCACGTCGGCGCCCGCCTCGCCCATCAGGCCGAGCAGCTCGCCGGTGCCGACCCCGAAGTGGATCCGCGGCACACCGAGGTCGGCGACCGCGTCGAAGACCTTGGTGCTGGCCGGCATGACCGAGCGCCGGTAGTCGTCCGGGGCGAGCGAGCCGACCCAGGAGTCGAAGAGCTGGACCGCCGAGACGCCCGCCGCGATCTGCACCTTGAGGAAGCCCGCGGTGATCACGGCGAGCCGGTCCACCAGCTCGGCCCACAGCTCGGGGGCGCCGTACATCATCGCCTTGGTGCGCTCGTGGTTCTTCGAGGGGCCGCCCTCGACCAGGTAGCTGGCCAGCGTGTACGGCGCACCGGCGAAGCCGATCAGCGGGGTGGCGCCCAGCTCGGCGACGAGCAGGCCGACCGCCTCGGTGACGTAGGGGACGTCGTCCGGCTCCAGCGGGCGCAGCCGCTGCAGGTCGGCCGCGGTGCGGATCGGGTCGGCGATGACCGGGCCGACGCCGGGCTTGATGTCCACGTCGATGCCGACCGCCTTGAGCGGCACCACGATGTCGCTGAAGAAGATCGCCGCGTCCACCTTGTGCCGGCGCACCGGCTGCAGGGTGATCTCCTTGACCAGCTCGGGCCGCATGCAGGAGTCGAGCATCGCGATGCCCTCGCGGACCTTCAGGTACTCGGGCAGCGAGCGGCCCGCCTGGCGCATGAACCAGACCGGGGTGTGCTCCACCGGCTCGTGCCGGCAGGCTCGCAGGAAGACGGAGTCGTGGGCCGGGCCGTGCTCGGCGGACGGGGCTGCGGGGGTCGGCACGGCAGGCTGGGCTGCGGTCTTCTCAGTCACGCCGCCATACTCCCACGCGCACCTTTGATCACCGCCGCGGCCCACTGGTGCGATCCTCCAGGGGCTTCGGCCCGGCAGGGCACGGCCACCGGTGCCGGGTCTGCGTGCCGCTCCGCCGGGAACTGTCGGACAGGGCCTAGTCTTCAGCTCATGGCAGCGGTCGGCGGGAACCACGCACAGCAGGGCGGAACGAGCAAGGAGTCGGCGCCGGTCGGGTTCCGCAGCGCCGTCGAGGCGCTGACGGCCGTTCGGCCGCGCCCCGAGGTGCGCCTGTCCGCCACCCCGGCGCCGCGGCGGCTGGCCCCGTTCAGCTGGGCGGTCACGGCCGAGGTGGAGGTGGAGGGCGAGGAGCTGGCGGACGGCCGGTTCGTCCTGCTGCACGACCCGGCCGGGCAGGAGGCCTGGCAGGGCGAGTTCCGGGTGGTCACCATGACCAGGGCCGAGCTGGAGCCGGAGATCGCCGGCGACCCGATGGTCGGCGAGGTGGGCTGGGCCTGGCTGATGGACGCGCTGCAGACGCACGGCGCGGGCTTCACCGCCCCCGGCGGCACGGTGACCAGGTGCGCTTCGCAGTACTTCGGCGCGCTGGCCGAGCGGCCCTCCTCCACCGAGATCGAGCTGCGTGCCTCCTGGACGCCCACCGGCGGCCGGTTCGAACGGCACCTGACGGCCTGGGCCGATCTGCTCTGCGTCTGCGCGGGGCTGCCGCCGAGCCCGCCCGCGCCCCTGTCGACGTCCGACGCGCCGTCACTCGGCGGAGTGGTCCCGATGCCGGCCCGACGGCGGCCCCGCTCACACTGAAGGCTGACGGGGCCTCACCGCCCCGTCGCCGACCCGCCGATCCCCACGGCGGGCCATTGGCCTGCTCAGAGCCTCGCGGGCGGCACCACGCCGCCGCACAGGCCGTCAACCGATCACCGTCGAGTGACCTTTTCCTCCGGTTTGCGATCGATTTATACCGTCCTGATGGCATGTCGGATCATTCGCCCGAGCGATTTGTCCGTATTGTGACTCACTAGATCGTGATCATTCGCTAAAGCCGGGCACGGATGATGCCGAAGCAGTCTGTGACCCTTTCCACACGCGGAACACTCCGACTCCTTCGCCCATCGGGGTTCCGTCCGCCACTCCCCTCAGGAGGCACGGTGTCGGTCCTGCTAGAGCACCCCGCTAACGTGGTCGCCTACCGCCCGACCAAGCCCACGGCGATGGTGGTGATCGCCGACCCCCGGGTCCGCAACACCGTCACCCGCCATCTGTGGGCGCTCGGCGTGCGTGACGTCATCGAGGTCTCCTCGATCGCCGAGGCCCGCCCCCGGGTCTCCACACCCCGCGACATCTGCGTGGCCGATGTCCACCTGCCGGACGGCTCGGGGCTCACCATCCTGGCCGAGACCCGCGCCGCGGGCTGGCCCAACGGCCTGGCCCTGTCGGCCGCCGACGACATCGGCGCGGTGCGCAGCGCGCTGGCCGGCGGCGTCAAGGGCTACGTGGTCACCGGGACCAGGACCAACGTCGCGATGCCGGGCCGCCCCGGTCTGCCGCTGGGCGCGGCGGGCCTGGCCGGCCGGATGCGCCGCCCCGGCATGCCGGGCACCCCCGGCCACCTGGGCGCTCCCGGGGCCGGCGGTGCGCCCGGCGCCCCCGGCACCCAGCCCGCCGCCTACCGCGAGCTGTCGGGGCGCGAGGTCGAGGTGCTGCGGCTGGTGGCCGAGGGCCAGTCGAACAAGGCGATCGGCGTGGCCATGGGCCTGTCCGCGCTCACCGTGAAGAGCCACCTGGCCCGGATCGCCCGGAAGCTGGGCACCGGCGACCGGGCCGGCATGGTCGCCGTCGCGTTGCGGACCGGCATCATCCACTGAGTGACCGCGTGGCGGTCCGGAGGAACGTTTCATCCGGGCCGCCACTGGCATTCGGCCAGGTCCCAACCACCGCCGACCAGGGTCCCGCCGGCGGGGCTCGTCGTACCCTTGGTGGGTGACCGACGCCGCAGAAGCCATCGCCCTAGAGACCACCCCGGTGCCGCTGCTCGAACCGCGGGAGGGCCTGCCACCAGTGGTGGCGGACGAGACGGCGCTGGCCGCGGTGGTCGAGGCCTTCGCGGCGGGCACCGGCCCCGTCGCCGTCGACGCCGAGCGGGCCTCCGGCTACCGCTACGGCCAGCGCGCCTACCTGATCCAGCTGCGCCGGGCCGGCGCCGGCACCGCCCTGATCGACCCGATCGCCTGCCCCGACCTGAGCGCCCTCGGCGCGGCCCTGGCGGACGCGGAGTGGGTGGTGCACGCCGCCACCCAGGACCTGCCCTGTCTGGCCGAGGTCGGCATGCGCCCGGCCCGGCTCTTCGACACCGAACTCGCGGGCCGGATCGCCGGTTTCGCCCGGGTCGGCCTCGGGCCGATGACCGAGAGCGTGCTCGGCTACACGCTGGCCAAGGAGCACTCGGCGGTGGACTGGTCCACCCGCCCGCTGCCCGAGCCCTGGCTGCGCTACGCGGCACTGGACGTCGAGGTGCTGGTCGAGCTGCGTGACGCGCTGGAGCAGGAGCTGACCGGCCAGGACAAGCTCGACTGGGCGCTGGAGGAGTTCGCCGCGATCGCCGCCGCCCCGCGTCCCACCCCCCGGGTCGACCCCTGGCGGCGGACCTCCGGGCTGCACAAGGTGCGCCGGCGCCGCCAGCTCGCGGCCGTGCGGGAGCTGTGGCAGGCCCGGGACAAGCAGGCCCAGGAGCGCGACGTCTCGCCGGGCCGGGTGCTCTCGGACGCCGCGATCGTGGCCGCCGCGCTGGCCATGCCGACCAGCGTGCCGGTGCTGCAGAGCGTCCAGGGCTTCGGCCCCCGGGTGCACCGCCGCCAGCTGGAGCTGTGGCTGGCCGCGCTCGACCGGGCCCGGGCGATCCCCGAGGCCCAGCTGCCGCCCGCCGCCGCGCCGCACGAGGGCCCGCCGCCGCCGCGCGCCTGGGCCGACAAGGACCCGGTGGCCGCCGCCCGGCTCGCCGGGGCCAAGGCCGCCGTCGCCGAGCTGGCCGAGCAGCGCAACCTGCCCACCGAGAACCTGATCACCCCCGACCTGGTCCGCCGGGTCTCCTGGGAGCCGCCCGCCGAGGCCGGCGCCCCGGCCGTGGCCCGGGCGCTGACCGCGCTGGGCGCCCGGCACTGGCAGGTCGAACTCGTCGCACCGGTGATGGCCGAGGCCTTCCGGGCGGCGACCGAGGGCGCGCAGTAGGCAGCCGCCCGGGCCGGCCGCGCAAGGTGCACGGAGAGACATCCGCCCACGTGGCGCGGGACACACCCGCCCCACCGGACCCGGCCCTGGGCAAGTTGGTTACCGACCAGTAGCATGGCGGTGAAGCAGCGCTGCCTCGTGAGAGCGCGCGTCTGCGCACCATGCCATGTCCCCTGGGAGGAGAGCCCCCGTGCCTCGTACCGCGAGGGACGTCGTCTTTGTCGACGGCGTCCGCACCCCGTTCGGCAAGGCCGGCCCGAAGGGCATCTACCACGAGACCCGTGCCGACGACATGGTCGTCAAGTGCATCCGGGAGCTCGTGCGCCGCAACCCGAACCTGCCCGTCGAGCGCATCGACGAGGTGGCCGTGGCCGCCACCACGCAGATCGGCGACCAGGGGCTGACCATCGGCCGCACCGCCGCCCTCCTCGCCGGCCTGCCGAAGTCGGTCCCCGGCTACGCGATCGACCGGATGTGTGCCGGCGCGCTGACCGCCGTCACCACCACCGCCGGCGGCATCGCCTTCGGCGCCTACGACGTCGTGGTGGCCGGCGGTGTCGAGCACATGGGCCGCCACCCGATGGGCGAGGGCGTGGACCCGAACCCGCGCTTCGTCTCCGAGAAGCTGGTCGACGAGTCCGCCCTGTTCATGGGCATGACCGCGGAGAACCTGCACGACCGCTTCCCGCACCTGACCAAGGAGCGGTGCGACGCCTACGCCGTGCGCTCCCAGGAGAAGGCGGCCAAGGCCTACGCCAACGGCGACATCCAGCCCGACCTGGTGCCGATCACCGTCCGCAACACCAACCCCGAGGTCGGCGAGACCGGCTGGGGCCTGGCCACCGTGGACGAGCCGCTGCGCCCGGGCACCACGATGGAGTCGCTGGCGAACCTCAAGACCCCCTTCCGCCCGCACGGCAACATCACCGCGGGCAACTCGGCCGGTCTCAACGACGGCGCGACCGCCTCGCTGCTGGCCGCCGAGGACGTGGCCGAGGAGCTCGGCCTGCCGATCAAGATGCGCCTGGTCTCGTTCGCCTTCGCCGGCGTCGAGCCCGAGGTGATGGGCATCGGTCCGGTGCCGGCCACCGAGAAGGCGCTGGCCAAGGCCGGTCTGACGATCGATGACATCGGCGCGTTCGAGGTCAACGAGGCGTTCGCCGTGCAGGTCCTCTCCTTCCTGGACCACTACGGCATCGCGGACGACGACGAGCGGGTCAACCCGTTCGGCGGCGCGATCGCCTTCGGCCACCCGCTGGCCTCCTCCGGCGTGCGCCTGATGAACCAGCTGGCCCGCCGCTTCGAGCAGCGCCCGGACGTCCGCTACGGCCTGACCACGATGTGCATCGGGTTCGGCATGGGCGGGACCATCATCTGGGAGAACCCGCACTTCGAGGGTGGTAAGTGATCATGAGCAACACCACTGAGCTCCTCAAGCGCGGCGCCGAGCTGTTCCCGGGCGAGGTCGTCACCACTGCGCACGTCCGCCACCTGGACCTGCCGCTGCAGGCCGGCAAGCTGGCGCTGATCACCCTGGACAACGGCTTCGACCACACCAAGCCGACCACCTTCGGCCCGGGCTCGCTGCTCAAGCTCGAAGAGGCGCTGGACCAGGTCGAGGCGGAGGCCGCGGACGGCAAGGTGGTCGCGGTCGCGATCACCGGCAAGCCGTTCATCTTCGCGGTGGGCGCCGACCTCAAGGGCGTCGAGCTGCTCAAGGAGCACGGCGACGCGCTGGCCATCGGCAAGGGCGGCCACGAGGTCTTCAAGCGGATCGCCGCGCTGCCGGTGCCGACCTTCACCTTCTACAACGGCGCCGCGATGGGCGGCGGCGTGGAGATCGGTCTGCACTGCAGCTACCGCACCGTCAGCTCCGGTGTGCCGGCCTTCTCGCTGCCCGAGGTCTTCCTCGGCCTGGTCCCCGGCTGGGGCGGCTGCACCATCCTGCCGAACCTGGTCGGCCCGGCCAACGCGGTCAAGGTCATCATCGAGAACTCGATGAGCCAGAACAAGCAGCTCAAGGGCAAGGAGGTGTTCGAGCTCGGCATCGCGGACGCGATCTTCGAGCCGGCCGACTTCCTGGAGCAGTCGATCCTGTGGGCCGCCAAGGTCCTCAAGGGCGAGATCACGGTCGAGCGTCCCGAGATCGACCGCGGCGACAACTGGGACCAGTGCATCGCCTGGGGCCGCGCGGTCGCCGACGCCAAGGTGCACGGCGCGGCTCCGGCCGCCTACCGGGCGCTGGACATCATGGCGGCCGCCAAGAACGCCAGCCTCGGGGATGCAGCCGGTCTGCAGCAGGGCTTCGACGCCGAGGACGCCGCGCTGGCCGACCTGATCATGGGCGGCGAGCTGCGGGCCGGCATCTACTCCTTCAACCTGGTGCAGCGTCGGGCCAAGAAGCCCTTCGGTGCCCCGGACAAGTCGCTGGCCCGCCCGGTCAGCAAGGTCGGCGTGGTCGGCGCCGGTCTGATGGCCTCCCAGCTGGCGCTGCTCTTCGCGCGCCGCCTGGAGGTGCCGGTGGTCCTCACCGACATCGACCAGGCGCGGATCGACAAGGGCGTCGGCTACGTGCACGCCGAGGTCGACAAGCTGCTCGCCAAGGGCCGGATCGGCAACGACAAGGCCAACAAGCTCAAGGGCCTGGTCAGCGGCCACCTGGACAAGGCGGCGGCGTTCGGCGACGCGGACTTCGTGATCGAGGCCGTCTTCGAGGAGATGGGCGTCAAGCAGAACGTCCTCGCCGAGCTGGAGGCGGTGGTCTCGCCGACCACCATCCTGGCGACCAACACCTCCTCGCTGTCGGTCACCGAGATGGCCTCCAAGCTCCAGCACCCGGAGCGCGTGGTCGGCTTCCACTTCTTCAACCCGGTCGCGATCCTGCCGCTGCTGGAGATCGTCCGGGCCGAGAAGACCGACGACGCCTCGCTGGCCACCGCCTTCGGTGTGGCCAAGAAGCTGAAGAAGACGGCCGTCCTCACCAAGGACGCCCCGGCGTTCGTGGTGAACCGGATCCTGACCCGCTTCATGGGCGAGATCCAGAACATCATCGACGAGGGCACCTCGTTCGAGACCGTCGAGAAGGCCGTGCAGCCGCTCGGCCTGCCGATGTCCCCGATCGCGCTGCTCGAGCTGGTCGGTCCGGCCATCGCGCTGCACGTCTCGGAGACGCTGCACGGCGCCTTCCCGGAGCGGTTCACCGTCTCCGAGAACCTCGCCGAGGTGGTCAAGGCCGGCAAGCGCGGCTTCTACATCTGGCAGGACGGCCAGCAGGTCCTGGACCCCGAGGTGCTGGCGCTCCTCACCTTCGGCGACAGCGCGCTGACCGAGGAGCAGGTCCGCGAGCGGGCGCTGAACGCGGTCGCGCAGGAGATCGGCCTGATGCTCGACGAGGGCGTGGTCGGCGAGGCGCAGGACATCGACCTGTGCATGATCACCGGCGCGGGCTGGCCCTTCCACCTGGGCGGGATCACCCCGTACCTGGACCGCGCGGGCGTCTCCGAGCGGGTGAACGGGAAGAAGTTCCTGGCCCCCGGCCTGGCCAGCGTCCCGGCCTGATAGACGGCTGAGCCCACGAGGGCGGCCCGCTCCCCCCAGGGAGCGGGCCGCCCTTCGGCATGTCCGGCTCCGCCCTGCGCCGGCCGCAGGTTCAGCAGCCGCTGCGGTATACACCAAATCAGGACAAAGCGCATAATACCGTTAGGCCAAGCAGACGAACTTGCAGACCTGAGGAGGCGAGTCGTATGGCCGACGTCTCACATCGAACCGGTGACATCTCCACCCATCCGGACATCTCGGAGATGCGGACCCGGTACGCGCGCATGATGGACGGACCCCAGGGAGTCGCCGTGGACGGGCTGGTCGTGCTGACCGGCCTCTACCTGGCCATCTCGCCCTACGTGGTGCACTTCAGTGCGGCCAGCCACGAGTTGGTGATCTGCAACCTGATCCTCGGGATCGGGATCGCCGCCCTCGGTCTGGGCCTGACCATCGCTCCGGCCCGGATGTTCGGGCTGACCTGGGCCATGGCCGCCACCGGCGTGTTCCTGATCATCTCCCCCTGGGTGGTGACCGTGGGCCACACCGCGACCCGGGGCATGATCTGGAACCAGGTGATCGTGGGCGGACTGACCTGCCTGCTCGCCTTCACCGCGGCAGGGATGGTGCTGGGCGCGAGCCGACGCCGGATCTGACGCCTCGCCCGGTGGTCTACCGGCTCACTTCTTGAGCCGGTAGACCACCGTGTCGCCGTAGGCGCCGACCACCTCGTAGTGGTCGTCCAGCAGGTTCTCGATCTTGGGCACCAGCAGCGGCTGGTAGGGCGCGCGCCCGGAGTCGTCCACCACGATCTCCGGCAGGCCGTTGGTGGCCAACTCCTTGTCGAAGGTCTGCCAGGCGTCCGGCACGCTGTACTGCTCGCCGACGTCCTGGGTGCCCTTGCCGCCACTGAAGTTCGTCAGAAAGCCGGCCGTCAGGTAGCGGGTGGCGGGCTTGCGGTCGGAGAGCCAGTAGAGCTCGGGGTGCATGCCCCAGACCAGCACGGTGTCCTGCGCCGTGCTGCGCTCGGCGACCGCGGTGGCCACCTGGGTGGTCTGGTTGAGCTGCTCGCCCGGCCAGGCCATGGCGAGCACCCAGAAGGCGCTGGCGGCCACCGTGCTGTAGACCAGCACCGGCTTCCAGCGCACCGCCGAGACCGAGACGGCGCCGACGCCGAGCAGCACCAGTGGCGGCATCAGCTGCAGGTAGTAGTGGCCGAAGAAGTGGAAGCCGGTGGCGACCCCGACCACCGAGGAGACCAGCCAGACCCACAGGTCGCTGGGCGCGCCGTGCGACTCGCCGCGGGTCGGCAGCGAGCGGCCGGTGCGCAGCCGTACCCAGAGCCGGTGGCCGAGCGGGAAGAGGAAGCCGAGGCCGGCCGCCAGCAGGATCGCCGAGTTGCCCAGCGCCCGGCCGATCATCTGCAGCCAGTCCCCGCCCAGCGAGGCGTAGTCGCCGCTGCCGGTCACCACCCAGAACAGGAAGCCCTTGGGCTTGGTGAGGATCACCGCGACCACAGCTATCGGCAGCGCGAAGCCGAAGCCCACCTTGAGCAGCGCGCTGCGCCACCGCACGCCGCGCAGGCGGGCGTCCTGGAAGAGCATCCAGAGCACCGGCAGCAGCACCGCGCCGCCGGTCTGCTTGGTCAGCGAGCTGACCGCCACCGCGATCCCGGCGGCCAGCCAGCGGCGGCGCTCGGCGTAGCGGAAGGCGGCCACCATCGCGGGCAGCATGAAGACCTCGAAGGTCGCCGCCTGGGTGTCCTCCGGGGAGAGGCCGATCGAGAGCAGCAGGTAGAGCACCCCGGCCGCACCGCCCGCCCGGTTGCCCCAGCGACCGCGCGCGATGGAGACCAGCAGCACGGCGGTGACCACGTGCGCCACGATCGCCAGGGTGCGCAGCGGCCAGAGCGAGAGGGAGCCGAAGACCGAGAAGCAGGCCTCGTAGAGCCACGGCAGCAGCGGCGGCTTGCGGTCCACGACGGTGTCGTAGAGCACCCCGCCGCTGGCCAGCATCCGGGCCTGGGTCGCCAGGTACCCCTCGTCCGGGCTCCACACCGGGCGCATGAACGAGGGGATGTGGGTCAGCGTGGCCACCACGGCCAGCACCGGGACCAGCCGGGTCCAGTACCCCGAGCGAAGCCGGGCAGCGAGCATGGCAAGGCGCTTGGGGGTCGAGGTCGAGGTGGGCACGAGGGACAACCTACCGGGCGGGACCGGCAGAAGAGGTGCCGGTCCCGGATTCAGATATGAATGTCATATTGACTCGAACGTCGGAAAGTCCCGCCTGGTTGCATCACGCGGATGCTCAGGCCTGGACCACCGCTGCGCCGTCCAGCCGGGAGACCAGTGCGGTCACCTGGCGGGCGATGTCCGGGGCGGTCAGGCCGATCTCGGCCATGACCTCCTCGCGCTTGGCGTGGTCCAGGAACTCCTGCGGGATCCCGAAGTCGCGCAGCGGCAGGTCGACCTCCGCGTCGCGCAGCGCCTGGGCGATCGCCGAGCCGACGCCGCCGGCCCGTCCGTTGTCCTCGACCGTGACCACCACGCGGTGCTCGGCGGCCAGACCCGGCAGCGCGGCGTCCACCGGCTTGACCCAGCGCGGGTCGACCACGGTGGCGCTGATCCCCTGGGCGTCCAGCAGCGCGGCCGTCTCCAGGCAGATCGGGGCCAGCGCGCCGACCGAGACGATCAGCACGTCCGCCCGGCGCTCGCCCGCGGCGACCTGAGCCCGGTCCAGCGGCTCGGCGCTGCCGTGCAGCACGTCCATGCCGCCGATCCGGCCGACGGCGGCGACCGCCGGGCCCACCGAGCCCTTGGAGTAGCGCAGCACCGTCGGCGCGTCCTTGACCTCCAGCGCCTCGCGCAGCTGGGCCTTGACCTGCTCGGCGTCGCGCGGGGCGGCCAGCCGCAGCCCGGGCACCACCTGGAGGATCGACATGTCCCACATGCCGTTGTGCGAGGCGCCGTCGGTACCGGTGACCCCGGCCCGGTCCAGCACGAAGGTGACACCCAGCTTGTGCAGCGCGACGTCCATCAGGACCTGGTCGAAGGCCCGGTTGAGGAAGGTCGCGTAGACCGCGACCACCGGGTGCAGGCCCGCGGTGGCCAGACCCGCCGCCGAGACGGCCGCGTGCTGCTCGGCGATGCCGACGTCGAAGGTGCGCTCCGGGAAGGCCTTGGCGAAGTCGGCCAGGCCCACCGGGTGCAGCATCGCGGCGGTGATCGCCACCAGGTCCTCGCGCTCGCGGCCGAGCTGGACCATCTCCTCGCTGAAGACCGAGGTCCAGTCCTTGCCGGAGGTCTTCACCGGCAGGCCGGTGTCGGGGTGGATGACGCCGACCGCGTGGAAGCGGTCCTCCTCGTTCTGCAGCGCCGCGTGGTAGCCGCGGCCCTTCTCGGTGATGACGTGCACGATCACCGGGCCGCCGAAGCCGCGCGCCTTGCGCAGCGCGGACTCCACCGCGGCGATGTCGTGGCCGTCGATCGGGCCGAGGTACTTCAGGCCCAGGTCCTCGAACATGCCCTGCGGGGCGATGAAGTCCTTCAGGCCCTTCTTCGCGCCGTGCAGCGCGTCGGCCAGCGGCTGGCCGACCACGGGGGTGCGCTGCAGGGTGTCGCGGCCCCAGCTGAGGAAGCGCTCGTAGCCCTGGGTGGTGCGCAGCGTGGAGAGGTGGTTGGCCAGGCCGCCGATGGTCGGCGAGTAGGAGCGCTCGTTGTCGTTGACCACGATCACCACCGGGCGGTCCTTGCCGTCGGCGATGTTGTTCAGCGCCTCCCAGGCCATGCCGCCGGTGAGCGCGCCGTCACCGGTGACCGCGACCACCGGGCGGTCGGTGTGACCGAGCAACTGGTTGGCCTTGGCGATGCCGTCGGCGTAGCCGAGCACGGTGGAGGCGTGCGAGTTCTCGATCACGTCGTGCTCGGACTCGGCGCGCGAGGGGTAGCCGGACAGGCCGCCCTTCATCTTGAGCCGGCTGAAGTCCTGACGCCCCGTCAGCATCTTGTGCACGTAGGACTGGTGCCCGGTGTCGAAGAGGATCCGCTCGCGAGGCGAGTCGAAGACCCGGTGCAGCGCGATGGTCAGCTCCACCACACCGAGGTTCGGGCCCAGGTGTCCGCCGGTCTTGGCGACCTCTTCGATCAGGAAGCCGCGGATCTCCTCGGCCAGGGCAGTCAGCTGCCCCGGGGTGAGCCGGTCGAGATCGCGCGGTCCCCGAATGCGGGTCAGCAACGGCACCCGGTCCTCCTCAGTCAGTTACGTGTCCGGCTCGTCGGGACGTTCGCGGGCGCATCTGTGCCCGTACCCGGCGGTCGAGTCTAATCTCCGCCCGTGCGACGGTTCGCGGCGCGGGGCATTCGGTGGGCTTTGACCAGGCGTGCGAAGGCCCGGGACGCGCCCCTTGGGTCGGGCGCGTCCCGGGCTCGGCTCACCACAGCGGCCGACGTCCCCGCCGGTTCAGCCGCGGCCGGCGGACTTCTGGGTCCGGCGGGAGACCGAGTCCAGCACCACCGCGCCCAGCAGCACCGCGCCGGTGATCATGTACTGGATCGACTGGCTGATGCCCTGCAGGTCGAGACCGGTGACGATGGACTGGATCACCAGCATGCCCAGCAGCGCCGACCAGGTCTTGCCACGGCCGCCGAACAGGCTGGTGCCGCCGATCACGGCCGCCGCGATCGAGTTCATCAGCACGTTGCCGCCGCCCAGCGACTTGTCCGCGAAGCCGGACTGCGAGGCGATGAACAGACCGCCGACCGCGGCCAGCCCGGCCGAGATCATGAAGACCGAGATCCGCACCCAGGCCACGTTGATGCCGGCCCGGCGGGCCGCCTCCACGCCGCCGCCGACCGCGAACACCTTGCGGCCGTAGGAGGTGCGGCGCAGCACGAAGTCCGTGACGATGACCACACCGAGGAAGACCACCAGCGCCAGCGGCAGGCCGCGGTCCTGGTTGAGGGTGTAGGCGGCACCGAAGGCGAGGACCGCGAGCAGCACGGTGCGCAGCGCGATCTCGCTCACCGGGCGGGCCGGCAGCCCGGCCTCGCGGCGGCTGCGGGCGCCGAGCAGCGCGGCCACCAGGTAGCCGGCCACGCCGACGGCGGCCAGGCCGTAGGCGGCGGCGACATCGTCGAAGAAGTAGTTGTCCAGGTTGGCGATGAAGCCGTTGGGGAGGTTGTTGAGCGTGCCGGTGTTGCCCATCACGTAGCCCTGCAGGCCGCTCCAGCCGAGCAGGCCGGCCAGCGTCACGACGAAGGCGGGCACGCCGATCTTGGCGAAGAAGAAGCCGTGCAGCGCGCCGATCGCCAGCGCGCAGAGCACCGCGATGCCCGCGGCCAGGTACTCGTTGAGGCCGTGCTGGATCGAGAGCACCGCGGAGACGGCGGCCGAGACACCGGCCACCGAGCCGAGCGAGAGGTCGATCTCGCCGAGCAGCAGCACGAAGACGATGCCGACCGAGATCAGGCCGGGCCCCGCGATGTAGAGGGTGATGTTGGACAGGTTGCCGGCGGTGAGGAACTTGCCGGTGATCCCCTGGAAGACGGCCGCGATCAGGATCAGTCCGAGCACCACCGGCACCGAGCCGAGGTCGCCGGAGCGCAGCTTGCGCTTGAACTCCTCCAGGTAGCCGGCCAGGCCCTGCTCGCGCACCAGCAGCCGGGGGTCGACGGCGGGGATGGGCGCCGCACTGTCGGATATCTCGGTCACCGTCTCAGCCTTCGGGGTCGTGGCGTTCTTGCTCACTTGGTCGCCTCCGCGCTCGCCTGGGCGGGTGCGTCCGCGCTCGCCTGATGGGTCGCGTCCGCGCTCGCCTGATTGGTCGCGTCCGCGACGCGGGCCTGGCGCCGGGTCACCGCGTTGTCGGTGGCGCCGGTGATGGCCGAGATGATCGTCTCGTGGCTGGTGTCGGCCACCGGGAAGACGCCGTTGTTGCGGCCCAGCCGCAGCACGGCGACCTGGTCGGCCACCGCGCGCACGTCCGCCATGTTGTGGCTGATCAGGATCACGCCCAGGCCCCGGTCACGAAGCCGCTCGACCAGGTCGAGCACCTGGGCGGTCTGCTCGACGCCCAGCGCCGCGGTCGGCTCGTCCAGGATCACGATCTTCGGCTCGCCGATCAGCGCG
The DNA here is from genome assembly GCF_036226465.1 of Kitasatospora sp. NBC_01250. Taxonomy (NCBI): domain Bacteria; kingdom Bacillati; phylum Actinomycetota; class Actinomycetes; order Kitasatosporales; family Streptomycetaceae; genus Kitasatospora; species Kitasatospora sp. NBC_01250. The sequence goes on from NZ_CP108476.1 coordinate 3,202,231, forward strand.
CGGGCGATGGCCACCACCTGGCGCTGACCGCCGGAGAGCGCGGCCACCGGGATCCGCACGCTGGGGATCCGGATGGAGAGGGTGTCGAGCAGCTCCTTGGCGCGCTTCTCCATCGCCACCTCGTCCAGCCGGCCGCCGCGGATCAGCTCCCGGCCCAGGAAGAGGTTGGCGACCACGTCGAGGTTGTCGCAGAGCGCGAGGTCCTGGTAGACCGTCGCGACGCCGAGCGCCTGGGCGTCCTGCGGGCGGGTCAGGTGGACCTGCTTGCCGGCCCACTCGATGGTGCCCTCGTCGATCGGGTGCACCCCGGCGATCGTCTTGACCAGGGTGGACTTGCCGGCGCCGTTGTCGCCGACCAGCGCGACCACCTGACCCGCGTGCACCTCCAGGTCCACCCCGGTGAGCACCTGGACCGCACCGAAGCGCTTGGAGACGCCCCGCAGGGCGAGGACGGGTATGTCTGACTGAACCATCGATGGCTCCTTCGGGAGTCAAGGGGCGCACGTGGCTCTAGCCCGCACGCCGAGATGCCGGCGGGGCGGCCGGGCCAACTGGCCCGGCCGGCCCGCCTCTTGCTGAAGGCGCGTCTGTTACTGGATACCCGCGGCCTTGCAGGCGTCGGCGTACTGGGCGGTGCAGATGTCCGAGACCTTGTACAGGCCGTCGGCGATCACGGTGTCCTTGATGTTGTTCTTGGTCACCACGACCGGGGTCAGCAGCAGCGAGGGGACGCTGGTGCCGCCGCTGTTGGTGGTGGCGGTCGCGGTGCCGGTGACGCTCACGTTGTTGATCAGGTCGACCGCGATGGTGGCGGCGCCCTCGGCCTCAGGCTTGTAGGCCTTGTAGATGGTGTAGGCCTGGTCGCCCGTCAGGATCCGCTGGATCGCGTCGGGGGCGGCGTCCTGGCCGCCGACCGGGATGTTGTTGATGCCGTTCGCCTTGAGGGCGGTGATGATGGCGGCGGCCATGCCGTCGTTGGCGGAGTAGACGGCCTGGAAGCCGTTCTTGCCCAGCGCGGTGATCGCGGCACCGATCTTCTGGCTGGCCACGGTGGGCTGCCACTCACCGGACTGCTCGTAGACGATCTTGCCCACGCCGGTGTCCAGCACCTTGTGCGCACCGGCCTTGAACTGACCCGCGTTCGGGTCGGTCTCGGAGCCGTTGATCATGACGACGTTGGCGGACTTGGCGTTCGCGCCCAGCGCGTCCACCAGCGCCTGGCCCTGCAGCTCGCCGACCTTCTCGTTGTCGAACGAGACGTAGGCGGAGACCGGGCCGGTGGCCAGCCGGTCGTACGCGATGACCTTGACGCCCTTCTTCGCCGCGTCGGTGATCCAGGAGGCGGTGCCGGGGGCGTTCACCGCGTCCAGCAGGATCACCTTGATGCCCTGCGAGACCATCGTGTCGAACTGCTGCTTCTGCGTCGACGCGTCGTTGTTGGCGTTGTTGTACTGAACGGAGCACTCGCTGCACAGGGCCTTGACCTTGGCCTCGATGAGCGGCTTGTCGAAGGACTCGTAGCGGATGGACGAGGAGTTCTCCGGCAGGAGCAGGCCGATGGTCTTGTTGCCACCCGAGCTCGCGGAGTTCGAGCTGCTGCCACCGGCCTTGCCACAGGCGGCCATGGTGAGGGCCATCGAGACCGCGGCAGTGCCGATGACGACGCGACGCATCATTGCGTTCATGGTGGGGGTGCCTCCCTGACAGAGCCGCAACGTCGCGGCGAGGTGGAGGGAGTCAAACCCGCCACCCCGCTTGCCGTCAACAAGTAAACCCAGCGCTCTGCGGATTCAGACCCTTTCGTTATCTTCGTGAATCCTAAGCCGAGACCAAATACTCGGCCCCCACTCAGCGAATGTCCTTTTCGCCCCTTTGTGTCACGGGACTTCGCGACTCAGCCGCGCGCGCCGACCGCCTGCGAGTTGTGCCCGATTGCACCGGTTTCGCCCATCTCGCTCATCACCAGCGCGAGCGAGCCGAGCACCTCGGCCCGGCCACCCAGCGTGCCCGGGACGATCGACAACTGCCGTGCCGCGGACGGGATCGCATACCGCGCCACGGAGTCCCGGATCGGGGAAAGCACCAGCTCACCGGCCTCGGCCAGGTCCCCGCCCAGGATCACCCGACGCGGGTTCAGCAGGTTGCACAGCGTCGCGACACCGGTGCCGATCTGCCGGCCCGCGTCCGCGATCACCCGTCGGCAGCCCAGATCGCCCTGCTGCGCCAGCTGCACCATTGAGGAGAGCGTCAACTCGCGCTCATGGCTCGCGTTCAAGAGGTTGAGCAGGTAGCGCGAGCCGACGAAGGTCTCCAGGCAGCCGCGATTGCCGCAGCGGCAGACCGGGCCCGACTCGTCCAGCGTGATGTGCCCGATCTCGCCGGCGGTGCCGCCCTGGCCCCGGTAGATCTGGCCGTTGATCACCAGGCCGGAGCCGACGCCGCTGGCCACCTTGATGTAGGCCAGGTCGCTCACCCCCCGGCCCGCGCCCCAGACCAGCTCGCCGAGCGCGCCGAGGTTGGCGTCGTTGTCGACGTAGACCTCCATGCCCAGGCGCTTGGACAGCTCCCGGCCCGGCGCGATGCCCGTCCAGCCGGGCAGGATCGCCGTCGAGCCCAGCGCCCCGGTCTCCACGTCGATCGGGCCCGGCACGCCCAGGCCCACCCCGATCACCTTGTCCGGGCGGAAGCCGGCCTGCGCCAGCAACCGCTCCACCAGCGCCTCGGCCCGGGCGAAGCCCTGCTCGGCGGAGACGTCCACGTTCATCGGCTCGCTCTCCTCGGCGAGCACCCGGTGCGCCAGGTTGCCCACCGCCACCCGCAGGTGCGAGTGGCCGAAGTCGACCCCGACCACGATCCCGGCATCCCCGCTGAGCGAGACACTGCGGGCCCGGCGGCCGCCGGAGGAGGTGTCGGCCACCACCACCGTGCCGCCCTCCTTGAGCTCGCGGACGATGTTGGAGACCGTCGCCGCCGAGAGTCCGGTGGCCCGGGCGATCTCGGCCTGGGTCAGCGAACCCGCCATCCGCACCGCGCGCAGCACCCGTTCGAGGTTGGCGCGGTGCAGCGAGGACTGCGAACCCGGCGTGTCCATGGACATGAAATACCCTCCTTCGGGCGCGGGAACCCGACGGTTCCCGCCCCTCACCGCGCCGTTGCGGTCGGTTCCGCGCCGCCGTCGGCCGCCGCTGCCGTCGGCACCGGTGCCCGACAAGGTCACCTTCAACTTCTGAACTCTATGCCGAGTGACCCGCGCACGGCTTCGTCAAGGCTGCCACCCGGTGGGCGGGAAAGCTCAGCGGCGGCTCAACCGCGCAGTCAGTGCCGACGGCGGCCCGGCCCGCCGGGCCGGGAGGCGGGACGGGAGGCGGGACGGGCCCGCGGGACGCACCGGCCCGGGAAGCGGGCGTGCCGGGCAGGACCTGGGAGTGTCCGAAAACCCCGCGCCCTTACGATGTCCTGTAATTCTCGACCGTCCATCCAGCCCCCCGAGCCACAGCGGGCGGGGCGGACGGCCTTCCAGACGCATAATGACGGGGCATCACATGGCAGGGGATCAGCGCGGCGCGGGAGTCGACCCGGCGGCGGTCGCGGACCAGATGACGCAGCTCGGCGGAGCGCCGGTACCGGCCCAGGCGCCACCGGGCGCGCCTGCCGTACCGCCGCAGCCGGCGGGCGCTCCGGGTGGTGCGCCGGGGGCGGCGCCTGGTGCGGCGGCCAACCTCAGCTACCAGCCGACCGCCGCCGCCTTCCCCGCGCAGCCGGGCGCCACGCCGCCCCCGGGTGCGCCGGTGGGCCCGTACGACCCGCGGGGCGGTTCGTCCTACGGCTACCCGCAGACCGCTCCGCAGCAGCCGCCCGCGCCGCCCGTCTTCGGTGCGCAGCAGGGCGGTTACGCCCAGCCCGCGCCGCCCGTCCAGCCCGTCTTCGGCGCGCAGCAGGGCGGCTACGGCCAGCAGGGCGCCACGGGCTACGGCTTCCCCGGGCCCGCCGTCCAGGTCGGCCCCGCGCCGACCAAGCAGCGCAACCCCGTGATGGTCTTCGGCGCGATCGCCGGCACCGTGCTGTCGATCGCCATCGTGATCGGCCTGGTGGTGCTGTTCGGCGGCAACAAGCCGACGCACAACACCAGCGGCGGGACCACCGGCGGCGGGGGCGGTGGGGGTGACGCCGGCAAGCTCGCCGTCTCCTGGACCGTCCCCAAGGTCGACGGCAGCGCCAGCGACCAGCGCACCATCGGCCTGTGGACCACCGACAAGCTGCTGGTCCGCGGCGACGCCACCGGCCTGACCGGCTACAACCTGAGCGACGGCAAGGTCGCCTGGACGCTGAAGGTGCCGGACGGCACCAAGTCGTTCTGCAGCATGTCCAAGAGCGTCAACAAGAACAACATCGGCGGCGTCAGCTTCAACCTCGGCGACGACGACTGCGCGGCGGTCGGCGCCATCGACGCCACCACCGGGCGGCTGATCTACAAGGTCGGCTCGCCGCTCAGCAGCAAGAGCTTCCAGACCCAGGTCACCGTCACCGACACCACGCTCGCCGCCGCCAGCGGCTCGCTGCTGGCCGGCTTCAACCTGACCGACGGCAGCTCCGTCTGGCACTACAACGACCGCGCCAAGTACTGCTCGGACAACGCCGACGCGGCCGGCGCCGTGATCGCGGTCAGCGACGACTGCGCCGAGGCCTCCCCGGAGCAGCAGCTGACGCTCCTGGACGCCAACACCGGCAAGACCACCGAAACCTTCAACCTCGGCAGCGGCGAGCGGCTCACCAACATCGTCTCGGCCTCGCCGCTGGTGGTGCAGATCTCCTCGGGCTACGACAACGACTACTTCGTCGGCGTGGACTCCTCGGGCAACCCGGAGGCCAAGATCCCGCTGAAGGTCACCGGGCAGGACCGGCTGCAGCTCTCCGCCGCCTCGGACCCGATGACCAAGAGCCTGGTGATCGGCAACAACCTCTACGTCGAGGTCGACCAGAGCGGCAAGACCGCGATCCGGGCCATCGACCTGGTCGGCGGCAAGACCCTGTGGACCGTCGACGGCGGCGCCGAGAACGGCCTGCGCCTGGTGGACAACCCGTCCACGCCGACCGCGGTCACCATGGACGGCTTCGGCAAGAGCGGCCGGGTGGTCTCGCTGAGCCCGGTCGACGGCAGCGTGACCCAGCTCGCCGCCTTCAGCAGCAAGGCGAACGCCAGCAGCTTCATGCCGTTCCAGGGCGCGGAGGTCTTCTACCTCAGCGACGGCCGGGTGCTCAACATCCCGCAGCTGCCGATGGAGAACACCGCCACCATGTACAGCAAGGGCTGAGCACGAAGAGCTGACCGGACATCACGGTCGGTCCGTTCCGGGAGGGCAACCGGATTGCCCTCCCGGACAAAGCACTCGGGCTCCGCTCGGGCGGCGTGGGAGGATGCGCCCAAGAAGCCTGACGAAGGAGTCCTGCGAGTGCCTGGCACCAACTTGACCCGTGAGGAGGCCCGCACCCGAGCGGCTCTCCTCCATGTGGATGCGTACGACATCGAGCTCGACCTGAGCTCGGCCCGTGACAGTGCTACGTTCCGGTCCACCACCGTGGTCCGGTTCACGGCCGAGGAGCCCGGCGCCACCACCTTCATCGACCTGGTCGCCCCCGAGGTGCGCGAGATCGTGCTGAACGGCGAGCAGGTGGCACTGTCCGCCTTCGCCGACAGCCGGATCGCGCTGACCGGCCTGGCCGCCGAGAACGAGCTGCGGGTGGTCGCCGACTGCGCGTACACCAACACCGGTGAGGGCCTGCACCGGTTCGTCGACCCGGTGGACGGCGAGACCTACCTGTACAGCCAGTTCGAGGTGCCGGACGCCCGGCGGGTGTTCGCCTCCTTCGAGCAGCCCGACCTCAAGGCGAGCTTCACCTTCACCGTGACCGCTCCGCGCGGCTGGGTGGTCGTCTCCAACTCGCCCACCCCCCGGCCGAGTGGCGACGGCGACACCCAGGTCTGGTCGTTCTCCCCGACCGGCCGGATCTCCAGCTACATCACCGCCATCATCGCGGGCCCCTACGTCGGCGTCTTCGACTCGTTCACCGACGGCGACCAGGTCGTCCCGCTGGGCATCTACTGCCGCCCCTCGCTGCGGGAGTTCCTGGACGCCGAGGCGATCTTCGACGTCACCCGGCAGGGCTTCACGTACTTCCAGGAGAAGTTCGACTTCGCCTACCCGTTCGAGAAGTACGACCAGCTCTTCGTCCCGGAGTTCAACGCCGGCGCGATGGAGAACGCGGGCGCGGTCACCTTCCGCGACCAGTACGTCTTCCGCTCGAAGGTCACGGACGCCTCCTACGAGGCCCGTGCCACCACGATCCTGCACGAGCTGGCCCACATGTGGTTCGGCAACCTGGTCACCATGGAGTGGTGGAACGACCTCTGGCTCAACGAGTCGTTCGCCACCTACGCGGAGATGGTCTCGCTGGTCGAGCCGACCGGCACCAAGTGGCCCAACGGCTGGACCACCTTCGCCAACCAGATGAAGACCTGGGCCTACCGGCAGGACCAGCTGCCCTCCACCCACCCGATCATGGCCGAGATCAACGACCTGGAGGACGTCCAGGTCAACTTCGACGGCATCACCTACGCCAAGGGCGCCTCCGTCCTCAAGCAGCTGGTGGCCTACGTCGGCCAGGACGCCTTCTTCGAGGGCGTGCGCGCCTACTTCAAGCAGCACGCCTGGGGCAACACCACCCTCGCCGACCTGCTCGGCGCACTGGAGAAGGCCAGCGGGCGCGACCTGCGGGCCTGGTCCAAGGCCTGGCTGGAGACCGCCGGGATCAACATCCTGCGCCCCGAGATCGAGACCGACGCCGACGGCGTCATCACCTCCTTCGCGGTCCGCCAGGAGGCGCCCGCGCTGCCGGCCGGCGCCAAGGGCTCGGCCGCCCTGCGCCCGCACCGGATCGCCATCGGCTGCTACGAGCTCACCGAGGGCAAGCTGGTCCGCACCGACCGCGTCGAACTCGACGTGGACGGCGAGCTGACCGCGGTGCCGCAGCTGACCGGGCGCGCGCGTCCGTCCGTCGTCCTGCTCAACGACGACGACCTGTCCTACGCCAAGCTGCGCCTGGACGCCGACTCGCTCGCCGTGGTCACCGAGCACCTGGGTGCCTTCGCCGAGCCGCTGCCGCGCGCGCTGGTCTGGGCCGCCGCCTGGGACATGACCCGGGACGGCGAACTGCCCACCCGCGACTACCTCGCGCTCGCCGTCGCCGGCCTGCCGGAGGAGTCCGACATCGGCGTGGTCCAGTCGGTGCACCGCCAGGCCAAGCTCGCCCTCGAGCTCTACGCCGACCCCGCCTGGCGCGAGGAGGGCCTGCTCGTCTGGGCCGCCGCCACCGAGGAGCAGCTGCGTGCCGCCGCCCCCGGCAGCGACCACCAGCTCGCCTGGGCCAAGGCGCTGGCCGCCGTCGCCCGCACCGACGGTCAACTCGACCTGCTGGCGGGCCTGCTGGACGGTTCGGTCGAGCTGCAGGGCCTGGCCGTCGACACCGACCTGCGCTGGGAGCTGCTCATCCGCCTGGTCGCGGTCGGCCGCGCCGACGAGGCCGCCATCGAGGCGGAACTCGCCCGCGACAACACCGCCGCGGGCCAGGAGAAGGCCGCCACCTGCCGCGCCGCCCGCCCCACCGCGGACGCCAAGGCAGCCGCCTGGGCCTCGGTCGTCGACTCCGACACCCTGACCAACTACGTCCAGGACGCGGTCATCACCGGCTTCAACATCGCCGACCACCGCGAGCTGCTGGCGCCGTACACGGCACGGTACTTCGATGCGCTCATCGGCGTCTGGGAGACCCGCAGCCACGAGATCGCGCAGCAGATCATCGTGGGCCTCTACCCCAGCTACCAGGTCTCTCCCGCCACCCTGGAAGCCACCGACACCTGGCTCGCCACCGCCGACCCGGCCCCGGCCCTGGCCCGCCTGGTCATCGAGTCCCGCGCCGGCGTGGAGCGCGCCCTCAAGGCCCGCGAGGCGGACCGCGCGGCGGGCTGACGCCTGACGCCCGGCCTTGCCACAGCCGAGGGGCTGCCCTTCCTTCCGGAAGGGCAGCCCCTCGGTCTTTCCCGGGCCGCTACGGCAGGTCCAGCACGAACACCGCTCCCGGGCCGTCGATCTGACGCAGCGTCAGCGAGCCGCCGTGGGCGGCGGCGATGGCGTGGGCGATGGCGAGGCCGAGGCCGGTGGTGCCGGTGGTGCGGGAGCGGGTGTGGTCGCCGCGGACGAAGCGGTCGAAGACGTGGGGGGCCAGGTCCGGGGGGATGCCAGGGCCGTCGTCGGTGACGGTGAGGCGGTGGCCGGCGAGTTGGAGGGTGACGGTGGTGCCGGGCGGGGTGTGGCAGTGGGCGTTGGCGAGGAGGTTGGCGAGGACCTGGCGCAGGCGGTCCTCGTCGCCGGTGACCAGGACGGGTTCGGCGGGCAGGTCCAGGCGCCAGTGGTGGGTGGTGGCGGCGGCGCGGGCGTCGTCGGTGCAGTCCAGGGCGAGGCGGGTGAGGTCGACCTCGGCGGCGGCGAGCGGGCGGCCGGCGTCCAGGCGGGCGAGCAGGAGCAGGTCGTCGACGATGGCGCCCATCCGGCGGGCCTCGGCCTCGACGCGTTCGAGGGCGTGGCGCACGGGCGGGGCGATCGGCTCGGGGTGGCGCAGGGCCAGTTCGGCGTGGCCGCGCACGGTGGCGACGGGGGTGCGCAGTTCGTGGCCGGCGTCGGCGGCGAAGGAGCGCAGGCGGTCCTCGACGGCGTGGCGCTGGGCGAGGGCGTCCTCGACGTGGCCGAGCATCCGGTTGAGGGCCAGGCCCACCCGGCCGGTCTCGGTGGCCGGATCGGCGGCGGTGCCCGGCACGCGTTCGGAGAGCACCACCTCGCCGCGGGCCAGCGGGAGCGCGCTCACCCGCTCGGCGGTCACCGCGATCCGGTCCAGCGGGCGCAGCGCCAGGCGCAGCCAGAGCACGCCGGCCAGGCCGGCGACGCCGAGCGCGGCGGCGAAGACGGTGGCCTCGACCAGGATCGCCTGGTGCACGGTGTCGGTCAGCGGGCGCAGCGGCAGGCCGGTGACGAGCACGTCGCCGTCCTGGCCGGCCACCGCGCGGACCCGGTAGGAGCCGAGGTTGGCCAGCTCGACGGTGCGGGCGGGCCCGGCGACCGGCAGGGCGGCCAGGGTGCGCTGGCCGGCGGGGCCGAGCTTGACCAGGTCGTCGGTGTCGGCGGGAATGGTGCCGGCCTCCACGCCCGCGTCGTCCGCGTCGCCGTCCACCACGCCGGCGGCGGTGACGCTGCCGTGCAGCAGCCGGGCGCCGAAGGTGCCGGGGGCCTGGGCGCGGGTGTCGCGCGGGTCCATGAGCTGGCCGGGGACGACGGCGCCGTGTTCGAGGCTGGCTGCGTAGCGGCCGCCGGTGTCGGAGAGCTGCTGGTCGAGGCGGACCAGCAGGTAGTGCTGGAGCGCGGTGGTGACCGCCAGGCCGACCCCGGCGAAGATCACCAGCAGCAGCGCGACCAGGCCCGTGATCAGCCGCGCCCGCAGGGTGCGCGGGCGCAGCGCGGACGGGCGCAGCCGCTGGGCGGGGCGGCTCACGGCGCGGCGGTGGCGGCGGTGGCGGCGGGCTTGAGCAGGTAACCGACCCCGCGGACGGTGTGGATCATCGGCGGCCGCCCGGCGTCGATCTTCTTGCGCAGGTAGCTGATGTACAGCTCCACCACGTGCGCCCGGCCGCCGAAGTCGTAGGACCAGACGGCCTCCAGCAGCTGGGCCTTGCTCAGCACCTGGCGCGGGTGGCTCATCAGGTAGCGCAGCAGCGCGTACTCGGTGGGGCTGAGCTCGACCGGGTCGCCGGCCCGGGTCACCTCGCGGGCCGACTCGACCAGCACCAGGTCCCCCACCGCCAGCGCGTCCGGCGGCGGCGCGACGGGGGCGGGCTCGGCCCGGCGCAGCAGGCCGCGCAGCCGGACCACCACCTCGGCCAGGCTGAACGGCTTGGTCACGTAGTCGTCGCCGCCGGCCGTGATGCCGGCGATCCGGTCCTCGACGGCGTCCCGGGCGGTGAGGAAGAGCACTCGGACCTCGGGGCGCTCGGCGTGGATCCGGGCGAGCACCGCCAGGCCGTCCAGGTCGGGCAGCATCATGTCGAGCACGACCGCGTCGGGGGCCCAGTCGAGCGCGGCGGCGACGGCCTGCTCGCCGGTCGCGGCGCCGCGTGCCTGCCAGCCCTCGTAACGCAGCGCGCCGCACAGGACCTCGATCAGATCGGGTTCGTCGTCGACAACCAGGATGCGGCGTGGGGTCATGAGGTCGTGGGGTCCGTTCGGGGGCGACGGGGGGACGGGCCTCCCCATTGTCGGGGAACGGGTCCAGTCTGCGGGGTCCCGATGAGAAGACGGTGAGATGTCTCAGTCAGGTGAACCGCCCTGACCTGCACAAATGCCCTGGAGCCCGGGTGTGGACGGTTCGGGATCAGAGGGAATTGAGAGCTTTTCCTGGCACTGTGGCCAAGCCCGTAGCACGAGGAGAACAGCTTGTGAGCACCGCCACCCACCGCCGCACCCGGCAGGCCGCGCCCACGGAGGACCAGCCCCGCGAGCTGCCGGGAGTGGGCCTGATCCTGGCGAACCTGGCGGCCCTGGTGCCGGCCCTGATCGCGGCGGGCGCGCTGGGCATCCTGGCGCTCTGGTGGCGGGACACCTACGCCGTGACCGGGGCCGACCAGTGGCTGACCGGCGCGGCACGGATCACCGGACTGCTGGCGGGGTACGCGGCGCCGGTGCTGCTCCTGCTGATGGCCCGGATCCCGGTGCTGGAGCGCGAGGTGGGCGCCGACCGGCTGGCCCGCTGGCACGCGCTGGGCGGCCGCTACCTGGTGGGCCTGGTCACCGCGCACGTGCTGACGGTGACCTGGGGCTACGCGCTGACGGCGCACCGCGGGGTGCTCCCGGAAGGCGTCCAACTGGTCTTCCACTACCCGGAGATGCTCAAGGCGACCATCGGCACCCTGCTGATGCTGGGCACCGGCGCCGTCTCGGCGCGGGCGGCGCGCCGCCGGCTGAGCTACGAGGCCTGGTACTACCTGCACCTGGCGACCTACCTGGCGATCGCGCTGGCCTTCGCCCACCAGTTGGCCAACGGCGCCGACCTGGCCGAGGGCGTGGGGCTGCTCGGCTGGTGGGGGCTCTACCTGGGGTCCTTCGCCCTGCTCGGCTGGTACCGGCTGGCGGTGCCGTTCCTGCGCGACCGGCGGCACCGGCTGCGGGTCGCCGAGGTGCGGCCGGAGGCGCCCGGCGTGGTGTCGGTCTTCCTGACCGGCGAGCGGCTGGACGAACTGCGGTGCCGCCCCGGCCAGTTCTTCCGGCTCCAGTTCCTGGCGCCGGGCCTGCGCTGGGCGGCCAACCCGTACTCGCTCTCCGCGCCGCCGCACCCGCGCTTCCTGCGGTTCACGGTGAAGGACCTCGGCGGGCACAGTGCGGCGGTGGCCGCGCTGCAACCGGGCGTACGGGTGCGCACCGAGGGCCCGTACGGCGCGTTCACGGCGCGCCGGGGCGGCGCGCGGCCGGTGCTGCTGATCGCGGCGGGCGTCGGGATCACCCCGATCCGGGCGCTCTTCGAGACGGTCCCGGCCCGCCCCGGCGAGCTGACCCTGCTCTACCGGGCCCGACGGGCCGAGGACCTGATCTTCCGCGAGGAGCTGGAGGAGGTGGCGGCGCGGCGACGGGCCCGGCTGGCCTTCCTGGTCGGCAGCCGGGCGGAGCTGGACGATCCGTTCACGGCGGCCCGGCTGACCCGGACGGTACCGCGGCTGACCGGGCACGAGGTCTACGTGTGCGGGCCGGACGGGTTCACCGCGGCGACGATCCGGGAGCTGCGGGCGGCGGGGGTGCCGCGCCACCGGATCCACCACGAGTCCTTCGTCTTCTGAGTCTGCTGAACCCATTGAGCCTGCTGAACCTGCTGAACCTGAGTCTGCTGAAGGAGCACCGGCTGATGCGCCGAACCATCGTCACCACCGCGGCCACGGCGGCCGGGGTCGTGCTGCTGCTCTCCCTCAAGCCGCACGGGAGTTCGTCGGCGCAGAGCACGCCGGTGATCTCCTCCGACACCGGAGCGACGGTCGCCCCCGACCAGCCGTCGAACGGAACGTCGACCGGACCGACTTCCAGTGCAAGCGCGGCCCCCAACGCGAGCGCGGGCGCCGCCACCAGGACCGTCACCGGCAGCGCCATCGACACCCGCTACGGCCCGGTCCAGGTCAGGATCACCCTCACCGGCGGCAAGCTCAGCAAGGTCGACGTCCTGCAGTACCCCTCGGACACCAACCGCGACGAGGAGATCAACAGCTACGCGCTGCCCCAGCTGAACCAGGAGGCGATCGCCGCCGGCAGCGCCCGGATCGACGCGGTCTCCGGCGCCACCTACACCAGCCAGGGCTACACCCGCTCCCTGCAGAGCGCACTCGACCAGGCCGGCACGCACTGATGCTGCGGCACGCCGAGGCGGCGATGGGCACGGTCTTCTCCTTCGCGGTGCGCGACGCGGAACCGGGGCGGCCCGGCATCCTGGGCCCCGCGCTCGCCGAGCTGCACCGCCTGGACGCGCTCTTCTCCCCCTACCTGCCGCACAGCCAGCTCAGCCGGCTGGCCCGCGGCGAGCTGACCCTCGCCCAGTGCGACCCGCTGGTCGGCGAGGCGCTGGAGCACTGCGCGGCGGTCGCGGCCGAGACCGGCGGCTGGTTCACCGCACGACCCGGCGGGCGGCTCGACCCCTCCGGCTGGGTGAAGGGCTGGGCCGTCGAACGGGCCTCCGACCTGCTGCTCGAGGCCGGCTACCGGCACCACAGCGTGACCGGCGGCGGCGACGTGCAGGCCAGCGGCGAGGCGGCGCCCGGGCAGCCGTGGCGGGTGGGCGTGGCGGACCCGGACCGTACGGGGTTCCTGGCGGCCGTCCTCGCACAGCGGTCCGACCAGGGCGAGCACGCGGCAGGCTTCGCCGTCGCCACCTCGGGCACCGCCGAGCGCGGCGGGCACATCGTGGACCCCAAGCACGGCGGCCCGGCCCGCGGGCTGCGCTCGCTGACCCTGATCGGCCGGCGCCTGGCCCGCACCGACGCCTACGCCACGGCGGCCTTCGCGATGGGCCCGCTGCGGGCGCTGGACTGGGTGACGGCCCAGGACGGCTACGAGGCGCTGGCGGTGCTGCCCGACGGCCGCCGGCTCGGCACCCCCGGCCTGGGCGGCTACCTGGTCGACGCCGAGGACTGATCCGACACGCCGCCGACCGCCGGGTCGGTGCGCCGCCGCACCCCGGCTGGCGACACTGGAGCGTGGACGAGAGCCGAAACGGCGCCCTGGGGACCAGGCTGAACTGGCTGCGCGCCGCGGTGCTCGGCGCCAACGACGGCATCGTGTCGACCGCCGGCCTGGTGGTCGGCGTCGCGGGGGCGACCTCGTCCTCCGACGCCCTGCTGACCGCGGGCCTGGCCGGCCTGCTGGCGGGGTCGCTCTCGATGGCCTCCGGCGAGTACGTCTCGGTGAGCGCCCAACGCGACTCCGAGCAGGCCGCGCTCGCCTACGAGGAGCGCGAGCTGGCCGAGCAGCCGGAGGAGGAACTCGACGAGCTGACCGGGCTGTTGGTGGACCGCGGGCTGACCCGCGAGGTGGCCAGGGAGGTCGCCGAGCAACTCACCGCGCGGGACGCGCTGACCGCGCACGCCCGGGTCGAGCTGGGCATCGACCCCGAGCAGATCGTCAATCCCTGGCACGCGGCCTGGGCCAGCTTCCTGTCCTTCACGGTGGGCGCGCTGCTGCCGCTGCTGGCGATCGTGCTGCCACCGGTGGCGCTGCGGGTGCCGGTGACGGTCCTGGCGGTGCTCTGCGCGCTGCTGCTCACCGGCTGGACGAGCGCCCGGCTCGGCGAGGCGCCGCTGCGGCCCTCGGTGCTGCGCAACGTGCTGGGCGGCGGCCTGGCGATGGCGGTGACCTACGCGGCCGGCGCACTGCTGGGCGCGGCGGGGGTCTGACCGGGCCGTTCACCGGCGGCACGGGAACCGGGCGGCAGCCACACGTCCGCCCCGCCGACCGGCGACGGTCGGCGGGGCGGACGGGACGGTACGGGTTACTTCTTCTTGGCCTTGGCCTTGTTGCCGCTGGAGGTGCCCAGCACGACCAGGCCGGCGATGATCGCGAACAGCACGATCGGCGTCGCGACGAACAGGCCGAGGGACTGGGCGACGCTCAGGCTCGCCTGCTCCTCGGTCCCGGTCCCGGTCGCGGCGAAGGCCGGCGACGACAGCAGCATCATCAGCGTGGCCGCCGCGGAGACCGCACCGGCGCGCATAGCGTTCCTCTTGTCCACGTTCCTCAAGGTACCGGCCCTTTACTGGGGGTCGCTCGGCGGGGTCGGCCTTCCGAGTTCACCCGTCGCCGCACGCCCGGGCAGCCCCGCCCGCTGCTGGGCCCGCCAGGCCGCCAGCCCCTCGCGCAGCAGTCCGCCCAGCTCGGCGGCACCGGCTCCGGCGGCCAGCCGCTCCAGGGTGACGGGGGTTCCGGTGCCGTCCGCCACGGGCAGTCGCCAGTTCGGGTACTGGTCCCAGGTACCGGGCAGGTTCTGCGGCCGCGGATCGCCGACCGTGTCGGGCAGCCAGAGGCCGACCAGCTCGGCCGGTGTGGCCAGCAGGAACCGGTAGAGCGCGGCCGCATCGAGCTCGGCACCCTCGGCCAGCAGGCCGAGCCGGGTCAGCTCGGCCCGCCAGTCGGCCAGCTCGCCCGCCGCGGCCTGCTCCTCTTCGGCCAATGGCCTTGCCAGCAGGCCGAGTTGGTGACGCAGTCGGACGTGATCGCCGGACAGCCGGGCGGCGGTGCTCGGCAGGTCGTGGGTGGTCAGGGTGGCCAGGCAGCCGGGTCGCCAGTGCTCGGGCACCAGCGGCGCGCCCTTGGCGCCCTCCTTGCCGGTCCAGTCCCGTTCGAACCAGAGCACCGAGGTGCCCAGCACGCCGCGCGCCGTCAGCTCCTCGCGCACCCCGGGCTCGACCGTGCCGAGGTCCTCGCCGATCACCGCGGTGCCGGCCCGGTGCGCCTCCAGGGCGAGCACGCCGAGCATCGCCGCGGCGTCGTAGCGCACGTAGGCGCCCTCGGTGGGCGGGCGGCCCTCGGGCACCCACCAGAGCCGGAACAGGCCCATCACGTGGTCGATCCGGATCGCCCCCGCATGCCGGGCGGCGGCGCGCAGCAGCTCGGCGTACGGGGCGTAGCCGGCGGCGGCCAGCGCGTCGGGGCGCCAGGGCGGCAGGCCCCAGTCCTGGCCGTGCGCGTTGAAGGCGTCCGGCGGGGCGCCGACCGAGATGCCGGCGGCCAGGTGGTCCTGCAGCACCCAGGCGTCGGCGCCGTCGGGATGGGCGCCGATCGCCAGGTCGTGGATCAGGCCGAGCGCCATGCCGGCCGCTTCGGCGGCCCGCTGGGCGGCGCCGAGCTGCTCGTCCAGCTGCCAGCAGAGCCAGCGGTGGAACGCGACGGCCCCGGCCAGCTCGGCGCGGGCGGCGGCCACCTGGGGCGAGTCGGGGTGGCGCAGGCCGTGCGGCCAGTGCCGCCAGTCGCTGCCGTGCACCTCGGCCAGCGCGTTCCAGGTGGCGTAGCGCTCCAGCCAGCGGCCCTCGCGCCGGACGTAGGCCTGGTAGGCGGCCTCCCGGCCCGGGCCGCGCGGGACGGCGTGCAGCAGTTCGAGCGCCGCGCGCTTGACCGTCCACACCGCGTCCCGGTCGATCAGTCCGTCGTGCGCCAGCACCTCGGCGCGCAGCCGGGCGCCGCGCTGCGCCAGCTCGTCCAGCGCGGCGCGGTCGGCCGCCTCGACGTACGCGTACTCGGGCACCGCCTCGATGCGCAGGTGGACCGGGTCGGCGAAGCGCCGCGAGGAGGGGCGGTAGGGCGAGGGGTCGGAGGGGACGGTGGGCAGCGCCGCGTGCAGCGGGTTGATCTGGACGAAGTCCGCGCCGAGCGTGCCGCCCGACCACTGGACGAGTTCGGTCAGGTCGCCGAGGTCGCCCATGCCCCAGGAGCGCTCGGAGAGCACCGAGTAGAGCTGGGCCAGCAGCCCCCAGCCGCGCCCGGGCAGCGCGGCCAGCCGCTCGGGGGCCACGATCAGGGTGGCGGACTCGGCGCGCCCGGCCAGGTCGAGGTGCAGGGTGTGCCGGCCGAGCGGCAGGTCGGCCGGCAGCCAGTGCGCCCGGGCCGAGGGCAGCTGCCACTCGCCGCCGTCCTCCAGCGCGATCCGCAGCCGGGTGGCGGCGGGCACGTCCAGCGCGGTACGGCGGCCGGCCCGCACCACCAGGCAGGGCGGCAGCAGCCGGGCGGCGACGGCGGCCCGGTGCGCGGCCAGCTCCCGCTCGACGGCCTGCGGGCTGCTCGCGTCCACGCCCAGCGCGCCGAGCACGGCGATCAGGGTGGCGGCGCCGACCTGGACCGGCTCGCCCTCGCCGGGGTCGTAGCTGCTGTCCACGCCGTGCGCGTGGGCCAGCGCGATCAGCGCGGGACCGGGGGTCTCCTCGCCCGCCTCCGCGCTGTCCGTATGGTCCGGTACCGGCCCTGAGGAGGCGTCACTGTTCTCGTCATGGTGGTCGAGATAGGCGGCCAACACGGTCTCCCTGAGGTTCGAGGACAACTGCGCGGTGCGGTACGGCTGCTGCGGCCGGGTGAGCGTCAGTCAGGCTCCACTCCTACCCGGCCCGCCCGGCGACCATCCGCAACGGCGCGCCGGAGGCGGGGGCGCGGCGGCGCGGCGAGCGCCGCCGCCCGAGCATGCGACACGCGCGACAAAATGGGATGGAACGGTCATCGGACCGGCTCGCGTTGACAGTGCACATGCGCACCTGGTGGGCTGTGGCAGCGAGGGCTGGCGTGTCGGTCGGGGGGCCGTGGGGCAGTCGTCGCACGCCCGTCGATCACCCCGTTCGGCCGATTGCCCCGGTCGCGAGGAGGCCCCCGTGCAGACCCGTGTGTCCGCAGCCGCCGGGCGGCGATTGCGGCAGCAGCTCGAAGCCAGCCCGGTTCTGCGCGAGGTCCTGCAGCATCCCGCCGTCCATGTCACCCGTCGAGCCACCGCTCGCACCGCCCGCCTGGTCGCGCCGCGCACGGCGGACCGGCTGATCTCCGACCTGAAGGGCACCGAGCCGCTGCTCGCCGCCGTCCGGGCCGAGCGCGAGGCGCAGCCCACCGGACGCACCGTCAGCGGCACCGGCACGGCGCACCCCGAGGCGCTCTCGCACCGCAGGGCCGCGCTGCGGATCGCCGCCACCCTCTCGGCCGCCGCCGTGATCGGCGCGCTGGCCACCGCCGTCCCGGCCGGGGCGGCCACCGCACAGCCGGCGTCCTACGCGGTCAGCAGCACTCCGGTGCCCACCCCGCTCGGCAGCCTGACCGACCCTCAGGTCTTCCCGCGCCCGCAGCAGCTCCAGCAGTCCGGCAAGCCGGTGACGGTCCCCGCGGACGTGACCCTGGTGGCGGGCGCCCAGGCGGATCCGGGCGCGCTGGCGGCCGTGCGCGAGGTGCTGATCGAGGCGGGCGCCACCAGCCTGGTCACCCCGCTGGCCGCCGCCCCCACCCCCGCGCCCGGCTCGCTGGTGGTCTACGTCGGCGGCGCCGAGGAGCAGCCCGACCCGGCCGCCGCCCAGGTGCTGCAGACGCTCGGCGGCGGCGCCCCGGACGGGCTGCCGGACGGCGGCTACGCGCTGGCGACCGGTCAGCTGCCCACCCCGGGCGGCAGCTACGGCGCGGTGGTGCTCGCCGGCGTGGACGCCACCGGCACCTTCTACGCCGCGCAGAGCCTGCGCCAGCTGCTCACCGCCGTCCCGGCCGGCCAGGGCCAGGGGCCCGGCAGTTACGGCTTCCCCGGCCTGACGCTGCGCGACTGGCCCACCGGGTCACCGGTGCGCGGCACCGCCGAGAGCTTCTACGGCACCCCGTGGACCACCGCCCAGCGCCTCGACCTGCTCGACTTCCTGGGCCGGACCAAGCAGAACTTCTACCTCTACTCCCCCGGTGACGACCCGTACCGCCAGGACCTGTGGCGCGACCCCTACCCCGCCGCGCAGCAGCACGACCTGCGCACGCTGGCCGAGCGGGCCAAGACCGACCACGTCACCCTCGGCTACGCGATCTCCCCCAGCCAGAACTTCTGCTACAGCTCGGGCAAGGACGTGGACGCGCTGGTGGCCAAGCTGTCGGCCATGCGCGACCTGGGCTTCGGCGCCTTCCAGCTGCAGTTCGACGACGTCAGCTACGACGAGTGGCACTGCTCGGCCGACGAGGACGAATTCGGCACCGGCCCGGCCGCCGCCGCCAAGGCGCAGGCCAAGCTGGCCGCGGCCGTGCAGCAGCGGCTGATCGACCAGCACCAGGACCTGGCCGCGCTCTCGATCGTCCCGACCGAGTTCCACCAGCAGGGCAGCAGCCCCTACCGCACCGCGCTGGCCGCCGCGCTGCCGAAGGCCGTCCAGGTGGCCTGGAGCGGAGTGGGGGTGATCCCGGGCAAGATCACGGCCGGTCAGACCACCGACACCGCGGCGCTCTTCGGCCACCCGCTGGTCACCATGGACAACTACCCGGTCAACGACTCGACCCCCGACCGGCTCTTCCTCGGCCCCTACACCGGGCGCGACCCCGAGGTGGCCGCCCGCTCGGCGATGCTGCTGACGGCGGGCATGCAGCAGGCCGCCGCCTCGCAGCTGCCGCTGGCCACCGCCGCGGACTACGCCTGGAACCCCACCGGCTACCGGTCCGACGCCTCCTGGCAGTACGCGCTGCGCACCCTGGCCGCCGAGACGGTGCCCGGCAGCGCGGCGGACGCGGGCACCGGACCGGCGCTGGCCGCGCTCACCGCGCTGGCGGGCAACAGCTCCTCCTCCCCGCTGTCCGCCCAGGAGTCCGGCTACCTGACCCCGCTGATCGACGCGTTCTGGGCAACCCTGCAGCCCACCGGCGGCGGCAGCACCGACCTGGCCAGGCTCCAGCAGGCCGCCGACCCGCTGCGGGCCGCCTTCACCACCATGGCCGGCGCCCTGGACGCGCTGCGCGGCACCGACAACCAGGCGGGCCCCGGCATGGCCGGCAACACCCTGACCCAGGAGACCGGTCCGTGGCTGTCCAGGCTGGGCCTGTACGGACGGGCCGGCCAGGCGGCGCTGGACATGCTGCTGGCCCAGCACCGCGGCGACGGCGCGGCGGCCTGGCAGGCCAGGGTCAAGCTGCGCGCGCTGCGCACCCAGCTCGGCCAGGGTGCGGTCACCGTGGGCGCCGGGGTGCTCGACCCCTTCCTGGACCGGGCCACCCGGGCCGCCGACACCTGGTCGGGGGTGAGCGCGGGCAGCCTGACGCCGACCAGCACCATGGGCACCGCCGGCGACCACCCGCCGGCCCTGATGACCGACTCCTCGCCGGACACCTTCTACTGGAGCGCGGCCCCGCCGCAGCCCGGCGACGCCATCGGCGTGAACCTGGGCGACGGGCGTCCGGTGGGCAGCGTGACCGTCACCATGGGGTCGGCCGACAGCGCCGCCGCCGGGAGCGCCAGCGCCGACAGCGACACCGCCGCGGCGGTCGACGACTACCTGCACGACGGGGTGCTCGAGTACACCACCGGCGACGGCGTCTGGCACCAGCTGATGGCGGTGCACCAGCAGAAGACCGTCACCGCCCAGCTGCCCGGCGGCGCGGTGGTCAAGGCGATCCGGCTGCGCGCCACCAAGACGCAGCAGACGGCCGTCGCGGTGCGCGACTTCAGCGTGACCGCACCAGGCAGCGCCCAGATCACCGTGGTCGGCGGGCCGCCCGCGGCGGCCGGCTCCTCGGCCTCCGCCGTGCTGGACGGCGACCCGGACACCGCCTACCGGGCGGCGTCCGCACCGACCGCCGCCGACGCCCCGCTCACCGTCGAGCTCGGCACGCTGCGCCCGCTGGACCGGCTCACCGTGCTGACCGACCCGACCGTGAACGCCACCGCCACCGTCGCGGTGCGCAAGGAGGACGGCAGCTGGAGCGACATCGGCACCCTGCACCCCGGTTACAACGAGCTGCCGGCCGGCGGCCAGCAGGCCGACGCGGTGCGGCTGACCTGGCAGCCGGGCGGCGACGCGCCGGTGGTCAACCAGATCGTGCCCTGGTACGCGGACACCCCGGTGGCCCGCCTCTCGCTGGCCGACCAGTCGCTCGACGTGATCGCCGGAGCGACGGCGCCCGCGCAGACCCAGGCCGTGGTGGACGCGCTGCGCCCCGACGGCGCCACCGGGGAGATCCGGGCCGCGGCGCCCTCCGGGGTGGCCGGTATCACCGTCTCCCCCGCGCCCGCGCCCGGCCAGCCCGGCTCGCCGGTCGGCGTGCCGCGCGGCGGGCGGGCCAGCACCCCGGTGCAGATCACCGCGGCGGCCACCACCCCGCCGGGGACCTACCAGGTGCCGGTGGACTTCGTGGCCGGCTCGGCGACGATCGAGCAGACCCTGCGGGTGCACGTGGTGCCGCCGACCGGCGGCCCGGACCTGGCGCCGACCGCGACGGCGAGCTCCTCGGGCGACGAGGCGGCGAAGTTCCCGGCCTCGGCCGTCAACGACGGCAACCCGGCCACCCGCTGGTCCTCCCCCGCGGTGGACGACGCCTGGGTGCAGCTGAAGCTGCCGCAGGCCACCCACCTGGGCGAGGCGGTGCTGCACTGGCAGGACGCCTACGCCAGCGCCTACCAGTTGCAGAGCTCCCAGGACGGCGTCACCTGGACCACGGTGGCCACCGTCACCAGTGGCCACGGCGGCACCGAGACCATCCGCTTCGACGCACCCGACGCGGTGTACCTGCGGATGCAGGGGGTCGGCCGGGCCACCAAGTACGGCTACTCGCTGTACGGGATCGAGCTGTACGCGGTCGCCGACCAGTCGGGCGGCACCGGCCCGGCGCCGACGGCGCCCCCGGTGGGCGTGCCGGTGCCGACCCCGACGCCCAGCGGGGTGCCGAGCGCGCCGCCGAGCCCGGGCGGCGGGCTGCCGACGCCCCCGGTGGCGGTGCCCAGCCCGTCCACCGCTGCGCCCACGCCGTCCACCGCCCCGACGCCGACGCCCAGTGCGCAGCCCAGCGGCTCCCCGGCCCCGCAGCCCAGCGGTTCCCCGGGCGCGGGCCCCTCGCCGAGCCCGAGCGGGACGGCTGCTCAGCCGCACTGAGCCGGCGGCGCTGGGCCCCGGTCAGGGGCCCGCCGCTGCCCCGGGACAGCGGCGGGCCGGTGGCGCGCTCGTCGATGCGCGCCACCGGCCCATGAGGCACCGTTCGGCCCTCGCTGGTCAGGCGGTGAGTGCCTCCGGGTGCTCACCGCGGTGGACGGGACGGGACCGGCCCAGCGGAACCGGTGCTCCCGCGTGATCGGTATGGTCGTGGTGTTCGAAGTCACGGAACTGGTCCGTGCCGCCGTACGGCTCCAGGTAGGGCCGCCAGCGCGGGTCCTTGATCCCGGTTCCGATGATGCGCCAGGCGAGCCCGCTGGGCGGGGCCGGTGGTCGCTTCATCCGCCACCCGAGCTCGGTCAGGTGGCGATCGGCCTTCATGTGGTTGCAGCGGCGGCAGGCCGCCACCACGTTCTCCCAGCGGTGCTGCCCGCCGCGGCTGCGCGGGATCACGTGGTCGACGCTGGTAGCGGCGGCCCCGCAGTAGACGCAGCGCCCGTGGTCTCGGGCGAACAGAGCGCGGCGGGTGAGAGGGACGGGCCCGCAGAACGGCACCCGGACGAACCGGGTGAGCCGGACCACGGAGGGCGCCGTAACGGCGCTGGTGGCGCTGTGCAGAGTGACACCCGAGTCCTCCAGGCTGACCGCCTTGTGGTTGAGGACGAGGATGAGGGCGCGGCGCGTCGATACGACGCCGAGTGGCTCGTAGGACGCGTTGAGGACCAGGACATGCGGCACGGATGCCTCCTTGGACGCCTGCGGCGCGTGGCTCGCGCCGGGACGAGCGGATGACCGCGCATCGCTGCGCGATCACCCCCAGTGTCGCCTTACGACTTTGTACGGCGCCACCACTACCGGGTAACGGCCCGAAGAGGCTTCGGTCATCGCCGGTCGTACTGATCTCTATGCCCAAGCGTGCGGCGCGCCGCACTCGAACGGTCCACCCGGCGCCGCTGAGCGGCCTACGAAGATCACCCGCCGGGACCCGCCGGTGGGGCGGGCGGCCGGCGGCGGGGGAAATCGGGGGCCCGCCCGGGCGCTAGGCTGAGTCGCACGGTCCGCGCGGGCGGCGTGTCCCGCGGGGCCGGCCGTGTGCCCGTCTGCAGGAAGGTTCCACCGTGAGCTGGTCCGGTCTCCCGGCCCTTCTCTCCGCGGCCCCCAGTCCGCCCGCCGAGACACCCGTCCTGCGGCTGCCCACCAGCGCCAGCGACGTGTCGGACAGCACCCGGCAGGCGGCCTCCTGGCTCGACACCAACTGGCAGAGCTGGGTCGAGGGCGCGGTCCGGATCGTCATCATCGTGGTGCTCGCGCTGCTGCTCAGAGCCGCGGTGCGCAAGCTGATCTCGCAGTTCATACACCGTATGACCCGCGAACCGCAGGGTGACGAGGACGGGCCCAGCCGGCTGGGCGGACTGCTCGTCAACACCGAGCGGCGCCAGCAGCGCTCGGCCGCGATCGGCTCGGTGCTGCGCAGCGTGGCCTCGTTCACCATCATGGGCACCGCCGCGCTGATGGTGCTCTCGGCGCTCGGCATGGACCTCGCACCGCTGCTGGCCAGTGCCGGTGTGGCCGGTGTGGCGATCGGTTTCGGCGCCCGCAACCTGGTGACGGACTTCCTCTCCGGGGTCTTCATGATCATGGAGGACCAGTACGGCGTCGGGGACGAGATCGACACCGGCGTGGCCACCGGCACCGTGCTGGAGGTGGGCCTGCGGGTGACCAAGCTGCGCGGCGCGAACGGCGAGATCTGGTACATCCGCAACGGCGAGGTGAAGCGGATCGCCAACATGAGCCAGGGCTGGTCGACCGCCACCGTGGACGTCCAGGTGGGCTACCGGGAGCCGCTCGACCGGGTGACCGAGCTGATCCTGCAGACCGCCGAGCAGTTCGCCAAGGAAGCGCCCTGGGACGAGGTGCTCTGGGACCCGGTGGAGGTGCTGGGCGTGGAGTCCGTCGCCTCCGACACCGTCGTGCTGCGGGTGCAGGCCAGGACCATGCCGGGCAAGGCGGTCCTGGTCACCCGGGGTCTGCGCCAGCGGCTCAAGACCGCCTTCGACGACGCCGGCATCAAGCTGAAGGAGGAGGTCGCCGCGCCGATCCCCGCGCCGGCCGCCCCGGCGGACGCGCTGCCGCCCTCCGCGCTGGCCGACCCGGCCTCGGCCCGTTCGCTGGCCGCCCGGCCGATACCGGCGCCCACGCCGGAGGAGCAGCAGGCCTTCGGCAAGCTGCCCTAGCTGGCGCCCGCTCCGCCCAGCAGCCCCACGACCCACCCGGGTCGCGGGGCTGCCGCGTTTTCCGCGGCCCAGGGTCGCGAGAGTCGCCGAAGTCATTGACAGCCGGGGAGGAACTGTTAGTAAAGTTTCCAATCATCGGGAGCGCCACCACCCCCGCACCGACCACGGCCGATGGAGGAGGATCAAGCTCGTGACCGACACCACCAGCACCCCCCGCCCCGGCACTCCCAGCCGACTGCGAGCCATCAACGACCGGGCGGCGCTCGACCTCCTGCTTGAGCACGGCCCCCTGTCCCGGACCAGGATCGGGGCGCTGACCGGGCTCTCCAAGCCCACCGCCTCCCAGCTGCTGGCCCGCCTGGAGGCGGCCCACCTGGTCGTCCCGGTGGGCACCAGCGCGGGCGGCCCCGGGCCCAACGCGCAGCTGTACCAGCTCAATCCGGCCGCCGGGTACGTGGCGGGGCTGGACGTGACCACCACCCACGTCCGCTTCGCGGTGGCCGACATCACCGGCACCACCCTGGCCGAACACCTGCTGCCCACCCCCGGACGGCATGCCGCCGGCACCGTCGACCGGGTCGCCGAGGGGCTCGCCCAGACGGTGCGCCAGGCCGGTCTGCGGCCCGGCTGCCTGAGCGAGATCGCGATCGGCACCCCCGGCGCGCTCGACCCGGCCACCGGCAAGCTGCGCTACGCCGCCCACCTGCCCGGCTGGCACTCCCCCAGGCTGGCCGAGGAGCTGCGCGCGGCGCTCGGCGCGCCGGTGGCGATCGAGAACGACGTCAACCTCGCCGCGGTGGCCGAGCGGGCGCTCGGCTCGGCCCGCGGCTGCGCGGACTTCGTGCTGCTCTGGGCCGAGGAGGGCATCGGCGCCGCGATCACCATCGGCGGCCGGCTGCACCGCGGCTTCACCGGCGGCGCCGGCGAGGTCGGCTACATGCCGGTGCCCGGCGCACCGGTGGTCCGCAACGTCCGCCGGGAGAACTCCGGCGGCTTCCAGGAACTGGCCGGAGCCAACGCGGTCCTGGCCCTGGCCAAGCGGTACAAGCTGCCCGGCCGCACGGCCGAGGCGGCGGTCACCCGCGCCCTCGCCACCCCCGGCGCGGGCGAGGAGTTCCTGGCCGAGCTGGCCAACCGGCTGGCCACCGGTCTGGCGGCGATCGTCGCGGTGGTCGACCCCGAACTCGTCGTGCTCTGCGGCGGGATCCCGACCGCGGGCGGTGAGACGCTGCGCGAGCTCGTCCAGGAGGAGCTCACCGGCCTCGCGGTGCCGCGTCCCCGGCTGCTCAGCAGCACGGTGCCCGGCTCGCCGGTGCTGCACGGCGCGCTGCAGCTCGCCCTGACCGCCGCACGGGAGAGGGCCTTCACCACCGCCTGATCCGCCTCGTGACCCGCAACCGATCCACCGTCATGCCCGATGTCCGCGCACCCGCACTGCCTCCCCCCTTCCCCCGCCGGGGCGACGGGCGATGCCGCCCGCCCCCGTACTCCCAGGAGGACGCGTGTCCCAGATCCGCACCCACCGGCTCGCCGCCGCGGTGGCCCTCGGCGCGAGCGTCGCGCTGCTGGCCACCGGCTGCACCGGCACCGACTCCACCGGCACCGACCGGTCCGCCAACGGCAAGGACGTCACCATCACCTTCTGGCACGGCTGGAGCCAGGACAACGAGACCAAGGCGATCAACGCCAACATCGCCGCCTTCGAGCAGCTGCACCCGAACATCCACGTCAAGGTGGTCGCCAACGTCTCCGACGACAAGAGCGAGCAGGCGCTGCGGGCCGGCGGCTCCGACGCCCCCGACGTGGTCTCCTCCTTCACCACCGACAACGTCGGCGCGTTCTGCAACTCCAAGATCTGGATCGACCTCAACCCCCTGCTCAAGCAGGACAACATCGACCCGGCCGCCACCTTCCCCGCCCAGATGCTCAAGTACAGCCAGTTCCAGGGCGACCAGTGCTCGCTGCCGCTGCTCGGCGACGCCTACGGGCTCTACTACAACAAGAAGGCGTTCGCCGCCGCCGGGATCACCGCCCCGCCGAAGACCCTGAGCGAGTTCGACGCCGACGCGGTGAAGCTGACCGTCCCCAGCGGCGACGGCTACCAGCAGCTCGGCTTCATGCCCGACTACCACGGCTACGAGTCCTCTCCCGCACACTACTTGGGCCAGTGGGGCACCAGCTACTTCGGCCCGGACGGCAAGGCGGACCTGGCCACCGACCCGACGGTGGCCGACATGCTCGGCTGGCAGCGGAGCCTGGTGAACCAACTGGGCGGCTACGACAAGCTGGAGAAGTTCCGCACCACCTTCGGCGACGAGTTCAGCGCCAAGAACCCGTTCGAGACCGGCCAGGTGGCGATGGCGATCGACGGCGAGTGGCGGACCCAGTCGATCGCCGACGACAACGCCTCCGTCGACTGGGCCACCGCGCCCTTCCCGGTGCCCGACGCGCAGGCCGCCAGTTACGGCCGCGGCTACCTGACCGGCACCATCATCGGCATCGCCCGCAGCTCCCAGAAGCAGGCCGCCGCCTGGCAGTTGGTGAAGTACCTGACCACCGACACGGACGCGGTGGTGAGCTTCGCCAACGCGATCCACAACGTGCCCAGCACCATAGCCGCGCTCAACTCGCCCAAGCTGACGGCCGATCCGAACTTCAAGACCTTCCTGGACGTGGCTCGCAACCCCAACTCCTCGACCACGCCCGCCAGTATCAACGGCGGCGCCTACCAGGTGAGCCTGCAGAACTTCGCCTACGACGTGGAGAGCGGCAAGAAGACCGATCTGGCGGCCGGCCTCGCGGCCACCGACAAGGAGATCGACGACGCCGTGGCCCAGGCGAAGTGATCCCCCGATGGCCCTGACCAGCACACCCCGGCCCGCCGCACTGCGCCGCAAGCACCGCCGCGAGGCCTGGCGCACGCTCGCCTTCCTCTCCCCCTGGCTGCTCGGCTTCGGCTTCTTCTTCGCCTATCCGCTGCTCTCCACCGTGTACTTCTCCTTCATGAAGTACGACGGCTTCACCGCCCCCGTCTTCACCGGCCTGCGGAACTGGAACTACGTCCTGGGCCACTACCCCTTCTTCTGGCAGGGCCTGGGCAACACGCTCTGGCTGGTGGTGGTGATGGTCTCGCTGCGGGTCGTCTTCGGTCTGGGCGTCGGCCTGCTGATCACCAAGGTGAAGAGCGGCGCCGGCTTCTTCCGCACCGCGTTCTACCTGCCCTACCTGGCCCCGCCGGTGGCCGCCACGATCGCCTTCGCGTTCCTGCTCAACCCGGGCACCGGGCCGGTGAACCACGCGCTGGGCCGGCTCGGCCTGCCGCAGCCCGGCTGGTTCAACGACCCCGGCTGGTCCAAGCCGGCCCTGACGCTGCTCGCGCTGTGGGGCATCGGCGACCTGATGGTGATCTTCCTGGCCGCCCTGCTGGACGTCCCCCAGGAGCAGTACGAGGCGGCCGAGTTGGACGGCGCCGGGGCCTGGCAGAAGTTCCGCTTCGTCACCGTCCCGCACATCTCGCCGATCGTGGTCTTCGCGGTGGTGACCGGCGTGATCCAGACGATGCAGTACTACACCCAGGCGATCGTGGCCGGGAAGGTGGCCAGCGGTGTGATCGGCGGCTCCGGCGAGCAGTTCGAGCCCGGCTACCCGCGCGGCTCCACCTGGACGCTGCCGCAGATGGTCTACAACCTCGGCTTCCAGCGCTTCGACACCGGCTCGGCCTGCGTGGTGGCCCTGATCCTCTTCGCCATCTCGATGGCCTTCACCAGTCTGTTGCTGCGCCGTCGGGCCGGCTTCGTGACCAGCGAGGACTGACCCATGGCCGTGACCTCCTCCCCCAGCCTGGGCCGGCCGCTCGACGCGCCCGCCCGCACCACCGCGCACCGCACCGCCCGCCGCCGCGCCGCCCTGCACTGGGTGGCCGTGCACACCACCGCGATCGCCGCCGCGCTCTTCTTCCTGCTGCCCTTCCTCTTCGTCTTCCTCACCTCGGTGATGTCGGACCGCCAGGCCCTGACCACCGACTACTGGCCGCAGCACTGGGACTGGGGCAACTACGTCAAGGTGTGGCGGACCCCGGGCTTCCTGACCTGGTGGCGCAACACCCTGGTGTACGCGGTCGCCGGGACGGTACTGACCGTGGTCTCCAGCCTGCCGGTCGCCTACGCGCTGGCCCGGTTCCGGTTCCGCGGCCGCAACCTGGCCCTGATGGCGGTCATCTCGATGATGATGCTGCCGCCCCAGGTGACGGTCATCCCGATGTACCTGTTCTGGGCCAAGCAGATGCACCTGACCGGCACGCTCTGGCCGCTGATCATCCCGATGGCCTTCGGCGACGCCTTCACCATCTTCCTGCTGCGGCAGTTCCTGCTGACCATCCCCAGGGAGTACACCGAGGCGGCCCGGGTGGACGGCTGCGGGGAGCTGCGGACGCTGCTGCGGGTGATCCTGCCGATGGCCCGCCCGGCCATCGCCGCCGTCGCCCTGTTCCAGTTCTTCTACTGCTGGAACGACTACTTCGGGCCGCAGATCTACGCGAGCGAGAACCCCGGTGCCTGGACTCTCTCCTACGGCCTGGAGTCCTTCAAGGGCGCGCACCACACCAACTGGAACCTGACCATGGCGGCCACCCTGCTGATCATGGCGCCCGTCATCGTTCTCTTCTTCTTCGCTCAGAAGGCCTTCATCGAAGGCGTCACACTCACAGGGGTCAAGGGCTGATATGTCTCTCAAACTCGCCATCGTCGGCGGCGGTTCCACCTACACGCCCGAACTCATCGACGGCTTCGCCCGGTTGCGCGACCGGCTGCCGATCGGCGAGCTGGTGCTGATCGACCCGGCCGCCGAGCGGCTGGAGCTGATCGGCGGCCTGGCCCGGCGGATCTTCGCCAAGCAGGGTCACCCGGGCACCATCACCACGACCCAGGACCTGGACGCCGGCGTGGCCGACGCGGACGCCGTCCTGCTGCAGCTGCGGATCGGCGGGCAGGCGGCCCGCGGCGAGGACGAGACCTGGCCGCTGGAGTGCGGCTGCGTGGGCCAGGAGACCACCGGCGCGGGCGGGTTGGCCAAGGCGCTGCGCACCGTGCCGGTGGTGCTGGACATCGCCGAGAAGGTCCGCCGGGCCAACCCGGCGGCCTGGATCGTGGACTTCACCAACCCGGTGGGCATCGTCACCCGGGCCCTGCTGGAGGCCGGCCACAAGGCCGTGGGCCTGTGCAACGTGGCGATCGGGTTCCAGCGCAAGTTCGCCGCCCACCTGGGCGTGGCACCGGAGTTGATCCGCCTGGACCACGTCGGGCTGAACCACCTGACCTGGGAGCGCGGCGTCACGCTGCTGGACGCCCCCGGCGCGGCCGGCGGGCGCGAGGTGCTGCCGGAGCTGCTCGGCGGCTTCGGCCCGCAGATCGCCGAGGACCTGCTGCTGCCGCTGCCGGTGATCCAGCGGCTCGGCGTGGTGCCCTCGTACTACCTGCGCTACTTCTACCAGCACGACCAGGTGGTCCAGGAGCTGCGCGAGAAGGGCTCGCGGGCCGGCCAGGTGGCCGCGATCGAGCGCGAGCTGCTGACCATGTACGCGGACCCGGCGCTGGACACCAAGCCCGAGCTGCTCGCCGAGCGCGGCGGCGCCTTCTACTCGGAGGCTGCGGTGCAGCTGCTCGCGGCGCTGCTCGGCACCGGCGGGGTGGCGCACGACGTGCAGGTGGTCAACACCCGCAACGACGGGATCCTGCCCTTCCTGCCGGACGAGGCGGTGATCGAGGTGCCCGCCGAGGTCGGCGCGGGCGGCGTGACCGCGCTGCCGCAGCGCCCGGTGGAACCGCTCTACCGGGGCCTGATCGCGGCCGTCACCGCCTACGAGGAGCTGGCCCTGGCCGCGGCCCTGAAGGGCGGCCGGGACCGGGTCTTCGACGCCCTCCTCGCGCACCCGCTGGTGGGCCAGCTCGACCTGGCCGAGCAGCTGACGGACCGCCTGCTGGCGCACAATCGCCAGCACCTGGACTGGGCCTGACCGGCCGAAGGCCCGAGCGCCACCTGACACCCAGCCCCGGCCGGACCGGCCGGGGCCCCACGTACGAGCCCGGGGGCCCGATGGAGCACCACCAGCTGGAACCAGACCCGACCCTTGCCGAGGGAGCCGGGGGAGCCGGCCCCGCCGCCGTGCTCGCGATCGACGCCGGCAACAGCAAGACCGACGTCGCCTTCGTGGCCGCGGACGGCCGGCTGCTCGGCACCGCCCGGGGCGGCGGCTTCGCCCCGCAGCTGACCGGGCCCGAGGCGGCCGTCGCCGCGCTCGCCCCGCTGGTCGCGGCGGCGGCCGAACAGGCCGGCCCCGCCCTCGCCCCCGGCGCGCCGGTCCAGCACCTCCACGCCTGCCTGGCCAACGCCGATCTCCCTATCGAGGAGGAGCGGCTGGAGCGGGCGCTGGCCGCGCACGGCTGGGGCCGCACGGTCGCGGTCGCCAACGACACCTTCGGCCTGCTGCGGGCCGGCACCGACAGCCCGCGCGGGGTGGCCGTGGTCTGCGGCGCCGGGATCAACTGCGTGGGCCTGCTGCCGGACGGCCGCACCGCGCGCTTCCCGGCGCTCGGCCAGCTGACCGGCGACTGGGGCGGCGGCGGCGGGCTCGCCGCCGAGGCGATGTGGCACGCGGCCAGGGCCGAGGACGGCCGCGGGCCCGCCACCACGCTGACCGGCGCGATCGCCGCGCACTTCGCGCTGCCCGGCGCCAATGCGGTGGCAGCCGCGATGCACCTGGGCGAGCTGGCCCGGGAGCGGCTGCACGAGGTCGCCCCGCTGATCTTCGACTGCGCGGCCGAGGGGGACGCCACCGCGCTGGAGCTGATCGACCGCCAGGCCGAGGAGATCAGCCGGCTGGCCTTCGTCGCACTCGGCCGCCTGGAGCTGCTCGGCGAGCCCACCCCGCTGGTGCTCGGCGGCGGGGTGCTGGCGGCCGGGCACCCGCTGCTGCTGGACAACCTGACCGAGCGGCTGCGCGCCCTCACCCCGTGGGCACAGCCGCGGATCGTCACCGCGCCGCCGGTGCTGGGCGCGGCACTGCTCGGCCTGGACCGGCTGGCGGCCGAGGGCCTGGGCGGCGGCCCCGGCGCCCAGCAGCGGCTGCGCGAGGCGTACGGCAGCCCGGCGGCGATGGCCGCCTGAGGCCGGGCCCGACGTCAACCGGCGGCGCCGGCCGGGGTGGTGGGAGCCGGCGCCGCCGGTGCACCCAGGGCCGGCGCCCTGCCGCTCGGGGTGGCCATCCGGGGGGGCACCGTTCTTGCATCTGTACCTACTGGTAGGTACGATACGGGCGTGAGTACCTCGGAGCGCCTCATCGAAAGCACCCGCGAACTGCTCTGGGAGCGCGGCTACGTCGGCACCAGCCCCAAGGCCATCCAGCAGCACTCGGGCGTGGGCCAGGGCAGCATGTACCACCACTTCGACGGCAAGCCCGACCTGGCGCTCGCCGCGATCACCCGCACCGCCGAGGAGATGCGCGCCAAGGCGGCGCTGGAGCTCGACGCCCCCGGCAGCGCCCTGGACCGCCTGGCGGTCTACCTGCGCCGGGAGCGGGACGTACTGCGGGGCTGCCCGGTCGGGCGGCTCACCCAGGACCCCGAGGTGATGGCCGATGCCACGCTGCGCGGGCCGGTCCGGGAGACCTTCGGCTGGTTGCGCGGCCGGCTCGCCGGGCTGCTGGCCGAGGGCCGCGAGCGCGGCGAGTTCGACCCGTCGCTCGACCCGGTCGCCACCGCCTCCACCATCGTCGCGGTGCTCCAGGGCGGCTACGTGCTGGCCCGCGCCGCCGACTCCACCGAGCCGTTCACCGAGGCCGTCGACGGCGTGCTCGGTCTGCTCGCCGCCCAGGCGCGGCCGGGTGCCCAGGCCTCCTGAGCCCGCCCGCGGCCCGCTCGCCCGCCGGCTACTCCGATCGCTCGCCGGCCCGCGCGGCCGGCTCGTCCGCCTCGCGCCGGTGCCGGCGCCAGAGCCAGATGCCCAGCGCCAGCACCACCAGCGCCCCGACCACCACCGCCGCCACCGTGCCGACCAGGTGCTCGACCCGGGCGTACGCGCTGCCCGCCGCGAAGCCGAGCAGGGTGAAGCCGACGCCCCAGAGCGTGCCGCCGGCCACGTTGAAGACGGCGAACCGCTTGTAGGGCATGTGCGAGGCGCCGGACAGGGTCGGCACCAGGGCGCGGAAGAGCGCGACGAAGCGGCCGAAGAAGACCGCCGCGGGGCCCTTCTCCCGGATGAAGCCGCGGGCCCGGTCGAGCTTGCCCTTGTGCCGCAGCGCCGGCCCGGTCTCCAGCAGCCGGGGCCCGAAGTACCGCCCGACCGCGTAGCCGACGGTGTCGCCCAGGATCGCCGCCAGCACCACGACCAGCATCATCAGCGGCAGGTCCACCCCGCGGTGGGCGGCCGCGATGGTGCCGCCGAGGACCGCCGCGGTCTCGCCCGGCAGCACGAAGCCGACGAAGAGCGCGTCCTCGGCGAAGACCAGCGCCGCCACCACCGCGTACACCAGGGGCCCGGAGAGCCCGCCGAGCCAGTGGGTGATCGAGCCCATGGCCGCCGCTCCTTCCGCGTCGTGTCCCTCCCCACCGTACGCGGTGCCCCGCGCGGCGCAGCCGGGCTCAGCAGAGCCGCAGTTCCCGGGCGGTCGACTCGGCGGGCCGCGGGTAGGGCGCCTCGGCGGGCAGCAGCGCGGCGGCGCCCGCCCGGTCGCCGGAGCGCACCAGCCGGTGCACCTCGTGGGCGAGCGGCGTCACGTCGCGCACCGCGGGCCCGCCGATCTCCGGCGGGTAGGCCTGGTAGACCGTCACCGTCCCTTCGGTGTACGCGGCCCTGATCTGCCGCTGCGGCGGCGCCGTCACCTGATCACTCGTCTGCACGGGGCCAGTCTGCCCCGCCCGGCCGGGCGGTCGCCGCCGGTTTTTGCGGACCCTCCGCCCGGTGGCCCCGTCCGTCAGAGGTGCTCGCCGACCCACTGCGCGAGCCGCCGGGCGCAGCCGTCGACCGCCTCGCGCCAGACCTGGTCGGCACCCTCGCCGGCCTGGTCGCTGACGTACTTGACCAGCCGCACCGGCACATCCGCGCGCCGGGCCGCCTCCACCAGCGCGTAGCCCTCCATGTCGACCAGGTCGGCCTCGGCGGCCAGCCGCTCGCGGGCCGCGGAGTCGGAGACGAAGAGGTCACCGGTGGCCAGGGTGAGGCCCTCGGCGGCCAGCGTGAGGGGGCCGCCGTAGCTGCGGCCGGTGAGCGTGTGCAGCACCTCGGTGTCCAGGTCGTGCTGGAGCACCGTGCCGATCTCGTGGAACCGCCCGTCCAGGCCGGGCCGCAGCGCGCCCGCGGTGCCCAGATTGATCACCTGGCTCGGGTGCGGGCCGCCCGCCAGCACGGCGGTCAGCGCGGCGGCGGCGTTCACCTTGCCGATGCCGGTGAGCAGCACCGGCAGCTCCTGGTCCAGGTGCGCGGCCTCCTCGGGCACGGCCAGGACGAGGAGCGGGCGGTCAGGGGCGACGGTTCCGATCAGCTGCATGCTGCCGATCGTAGTCAGCCGCCGCGGGCCGCCCGCCCCGGCGTCCGGGCGGCGTCCGCCCCGCGGCGCTCAGCTCTCCGCGCCGTAGCGGTGCTTCAGGTTGGGGTCGTCGAGCCACCACGGGCGCAGGCCCACCTCGCCGTCCCCCACCGCGGCCGTCGCCTCGGCGCCCTGGGTCGCCGCGGCGGCGAGGGCCGCCTCGTACTGCGCGTCCAGCTCCGCGTCCACCGCCGCGGTCTCCTCGCGCCCCAGCACGATCATGCGCCGGACCAGCGCGCAGATGAACGGCAGGCCCACCAGGTCGCCCAGCACCCAGAGGCTGTTGCCGCCCCAGGTCTGGTCCTGGGCGATGCTCGGGCCCCACGGGCGGGCCAGCGTCACGTAGTAGTGCTCGGCGACGATGTGGCCGCCGTAGATGAGCACGATGCCCAGGGCCGCGTCGAAGATCACCTCGGCGAAGGTGATGAAGAGTCCGACCAGGTGCGGGTACTCGTGCCCGACCGGGTCGATCTGCAGGCGCGGCCAGAAGTACGCCAGCCCGAGCAGCACCAGCGACACGTGCAGTCCGATGTTCCAGGCCCCGCTGCTGAGCGACTTCTCGTACCAGGGCGTGAAGTAGAGCAGCCAGGGCGGCGCCATCAGCAGCGCGGTCGAGACGGCCGGGAACATCAGCACCTTGGACGGCCGGCTGCGCAGCGCCCGCAGGATCCGCTCCCGCCACACCGGCGAGGCGCTCTCGGCGAGCAGCGAGACCGGCGCGCCGAGCGCGAGGAAGAGCGGGACCAGCATCAGCAGCAGGACCACCTGCACGGCCCGGTCGGTGAACAGGATCCGCTCGTAGACGCCCAGGCCCGAGCAGGTGGCCCAGACCCAGAGCAGCAGTCCGCCGAGGAAGGCCAGCGTGCGGGTGGGCTGCCAGCAGGTGCCGGACCGGGCCAGCTTCCGCACGCCCAGCAGGTACCCGCCGCCGAGCAGCACGGCCAGCGTCAGCACCACCGGCTCGGCGGTCCACGAGGTGGCCAGGTCGGCCCACTGCCAGGGCGGCGGCCCGTGGTAGCCGGCCGCCGTGGTCAGGACTGCTGTGCTCTGCATCGTTCGCGCTCCATGCTCCGCCGGGGTGCGGCGGTTCCCGAGCCATCATGGCCGACCGGAAGACGATCACGGTCGGCGGGGCACCGTGTCGCGGGCCCGGCAAGATCCGTAAGGGAGGGTCCGAACCCCTCCCCCGCCGGGGCCGGAACCGCATAAGGTGCCCCTCGCGTCTTGGACCTGCCGGGGCCGCCCGGGAAGCCACAGATGCGTCACAACTGCAGCACACGTCACGTGTGGCCGTCGGACCTGATGGCCATACTGCTGGCAACGGGCCGCTCCCCGATCGTCGGGGCGGCCCACCGGGGAGGGTGGGGCAGGTGGCGACACCAGCGCAGACGGCGGCTCGGCCGCCGGGGCAGGGCGGCGGCTCGCCGCCGTCACGGCCCGGGCAGGCTCCGGGGCAGCAGCCGGCCACACCCGGCCGGCCCGCGGCCGCACCGCGCCCGCGGCGGCGCGACCGGTGGCGGGCGGCGGCCGACAGCGCCCCGGGCCGGCTGCGGCTGGCCTCGGTCGGCCTGGTCGTCCTGGTGCTCGGCTTCGGCGCGCTGACCGGCTGGCAGCTGACCGGTCGCAGCCAGGCCGCCGACCGGCTGGTCACCCGCAGCCAGCCGCTGAGCCAGCAGGCGGCCGAGATCCACCGTTCGCTCGCGGACGCCGACACCACCGCTGCCGCCGGCTTCCTGCTGGCCGGCAGCGAGCCGCCACAGGTGCGCCAGCGCTACCAGGACGACCTCGCGAGCGCCGCCCGGCTGCTCAGCCAGGCCGCCGCGCAGAGCGGCGGATCCGCCCAGGCGCAGGCCTCGATCAGCCTGCTCAACCAGCAACTGCCTGTCTACTCCGGCCTGGTGGAGACGGCGCGGACCGACGACCGGCAGGGCCTGCCGCTCGGCGCGGCCTACCTGAGCTACGCCTCCACCTCGATGCAGACCCAGCTGCTGCCGGTCGCCCAGCAGCTCGCAGACGCCGAAGCGGCCCGGCTGGGCCAGGACTACGCCGATGCGCGGGCCACCCCCTGGGCGGCCTACGCGCTCGGGGTCCTGGTGCTGGCCGCGCTGTTCTGGTGCCAGCTGCGGCTCTTCCGGCGCACCAACCGGATCTTCAACCCCGGGCTGCTGACCGCCACGGCGGCGGTGCTGGTCACCCTTCTCTGGCTGACCGGCGGGATGCGGGCGGCCGACTCGGCGCTGGCCGACAGCCTCGAGCACGGCGCGACCCCGCTCCAGGCGCTCGACCTGGCCCGGAGCGACGCGCTGCGGGCCCGCACCGCGGAGAACCTCAACCTGGTCGCCCGCGGCTCCACCACCCAGTACGCGACCCAGTGGACCGGCGCGGTGAAGGACGACAGCACGGCGCTGGCCGCCGCCCAACTGCTGGCTCCGCAGAGCGCGGCGAGCGCCATCGGGGCCGCCCGCGACCAGTTCGCGCTCTGGACGCAGCGGCACGACGCGGCCGACGCCAAGAACAACGCCGGCGACTACCAGGGCGCGCTGGACGCCACCGTGGGCACCGGCGCGGACAGCACCCAGCCGGTCTACCAGGAGCTGGACCAGCACCTCGCGGACGCCGTCAAGGTCGAGCAGGCCGACTTCCTGAGCGCGGCACAGCGAGGACGGGACGCCACCACGACCGTCGTCCCCGCCGCGAGCCTGCTCACCCTGCTCGCCGCGGCCGGCGTGCTGCGCGGCCTCGGCCGGCGTCTGGCGGAGTACCGATGAGCACCGGACCCACGAGCCGCCCCATGAGCGGACCCATGAGCGGAGCACCGATGACCAGGGGACACCTGCCGCGGCGGGCCCGCACCCTGCTGCTCGCCACCGCCCTGCTCGCCCCGCTCACCCTCGCGGGCGCGGCCTCGGGCGCCCCCGAGCGGCCCGCGGCGCTGGCGGCAGCGGCCGGACCCGGCGTGCGGGCCGATGCCGCGGCCGGCGCCCCGGACTGCGACCCGACCAAGAGCCTGCCGCCGAGCAGCAGCGACAGCGGCCCGGCCGTGAGCGCGATCCGCAAGCGCGGCGTGCTGATCGCCGGCGTCGACCAGAACAACTACCACTGGGGCTTCCGCGATCCGGCCACCGGGCAGTTGGAGGGCTTCGACATCGACCTCGTGCGCGCGATCGCGCAGGCGATCCTGGGCGATCCGGACAAGGTCCAGTTCAAGACGGTGCCGACCGCCGACCGGGTGCAGGCCGTCCAGAGCGGTGAGGTCGACCTGGTGGCGCGCACCATGACGATCACCTGCGACCGGCTCGCCGACGTCGCCTTCTCCACGGTGTACTTCCAGGCCGGCCAGCAGGTGGTGGTGCCGAAGGCGGCCGGGGCGAAGAGCATCGACGACGCCCTGAAGGGGAAGAGGGTGTGCGTGTCGAGCTCCTCCACCGCACAGGACGAGCTCCACCGGAACCCGCGCGGTGCGGCGGCGGTCAAGGTGGTCGGCAACGACCTCGACTGCCTGGTGCTGATGCAGCTCGGGCAGGTGGACGCCACCTTGACGGACAACGCGATCGCGGTCGGCCAGGCCGCCCAGGACCCGACGGTGCAGGTGATCGGACCCGCCATCACCAATGAGCCCTACGGGATCGCGATGGCGAAGAACGCCCCCGACCTGGTGGCCCGGGTCAACCAGGTGCTGGCCGACTACCGCAGCGGCGGCGGCTGGCAGGCGAGCTACGACCGGTGGCTCGCCGCCTACCTCGGCCCCTCCGCGGGCCCGCCGCCGGCCCACTACCTGCCCTGATGGCGACCTGCCTGACGGCTCACCAGGCGCCGGGTGGAGACTGATCCGGACAGGAACGCCGAACCAGAACACGACTGCTGACCTGAGGAGAGAAGGGCGTGGCGTTGACAGGATCCGCTGGCCCGGTGCTGAGCCGGGAGGAGGTGGACCGCGAGCTGGCCCGGCTGAGCGCCGAGCGCGAGGCCGTCGAGGCCGCGCTGCTCGCGCTCCAGGACCACCCTGGCCGGCGCCTGCTGGAGGGCGCGGCCCTGTCCGGGCGCACCGAGGAGCGGTGGGCGGTGGCCGCACCGGGGCTCGCCCTGCTGTGGGCCTTCTTCGACCGCTACTCCGAGGCGCTGGCCGCCGCCCGTGCGGTGCGCTCGCGCCGGGTGCGCCCGAGTTCGCCCGAGCTGGCCGAGCTGACCGAGCTGCTGCGCGGCCGGGCGGTCACCGTCTCGGGCGGCCAACTGCCCGACGTGGCCCGGCAACTGGCGGGCCCGGCCCGGCTGGTGGAGCAGATCAGCCTCACCGAGCTGATGGACCGGATGAACAGCTGGTACGCCACCGTGCTGGAGGTGGTCAACGCCGCCGACGCGGTCTGGTCCGCGCTGCCGGCCCGGATCGATCTGCTGCTGGCCGAGCTGCGCCGGGTGTCCTCGCTGGCCGGCTCGGTCGGCGTGCGGCCCGGCGCGCACCCGCTCGGTGACGAGCTGACCCGGCTGGAGCAGGGGTTGAGCGCACTGCGGGCCGAGGTGCTGGCCGATCCGCTGGCGCTGTGGCGCCCGGCCCGGGTGCCCGCGCAGCGCGGCCGGGAGACCAGCACCGAGCTGAGCCTCGCGCAGGCCGGCGCGGCCGGCGTGGTGGACACCGAGCGGTTCGACCGGGCGGGCCGGGCGCTGGACAGCGTCCGGGTCGAGCTGGAGCAGCTGCTGCGGCTGCGCGACGAGGCCACCGAGCGGCTGCACCAGGTCGGCGACCTGCTGCGGCGCGCGGACGCCACGCTGGGCGAGG
This sequence comes from Kitasatospora sp. NBC_01250, assembly GCF_036226465.1. Lineage (NCBI taxonomy): Bacteria > Bacillati > Actinomycetota > Actinomycetes > Kitasatosporales > Streptomycetaceae > Kitasatospora > Kitasatospora sp. NBC_01250. Next base: position 3,240,009 of record NZ_CP108476.1, read on the forward strand.
CCCGGCAGGCCCGCGGCGAGGTGCTGGCCAAGATCGCGGCCACCGAGGTGCCGGCCGTGCCGGGGCCGCTGGCGGCGCTGCGCGACGGCGTGCACCAGGCGGCGGAGCTGCGCCAGAGCGGGCAGTGGCACCGGCTGGCGCCGCTGCTGGACGCCCTGGAGGAGCAGGCCGCCCAGGAGCTGACCCGGGCCCGGCAGTCGCTGACCGAGGTGACCGCGCCGCTGGCGGTGCGCGCCGAGCTGCGCGGGCGGCTGGACGCCTACAAGGCGATGGCGGCCAGGCTCGGGGTGGCCGAGGACCCCGAGGTGATCGAGCGGTACGAGAAGGCCCGGTGGCTGCTGTGGAGCGCGCCGTGCGATCTGCGCGCGGCAGCCGCCGCGGTGGCCAGGTTCCAGCAGGCGCTGCGTCCGGCGGCGGCGCCGCAGGACGCCCGGCGGTACGACGGACAGGGGGATTGAGAGCCATGGGCGAAGCATGTGTGCGGCCGGACTGCTCCGGCGGGGTGATCGACGAGGACGGCTACTGCACCGAGTGCGGCCTGGCGCCGCAGGCGGTACCGGCCGCCAGGGCCGGTACCGGTACCGGTGCGGCCAAGACCGCCGGCGCGGTGGCCGCCGGGCCCGGCTCGCCCTGCGGGCGTCCCGGCTGCTCGGGCACCATCGACGCGGACGGGTTCTGCGACGAGTGCGGCCTGGCCCCCGTGACGGGCGGATCGGCCCCGGTCCCGGCGCCCGCCGCCGGCTCGGGCGGCGCCGACTCCTCCTCGGTGCGCTCGATACCCTCCAGCCGCACCGGCTCGCGTTCGATGTCGGGCCGCTCCCGCTCGCACCGCTCCACCCGCACCGGCACCCGCGGCTCGGTCTCGGTGCGCAGCAGCAAGTCCACCGGCACCTCGGGCAGCCGCAGCCGGCTGGGCGCCGGCCTGGTGACGGTGCCTCCGGTGCCGCGCGCCGACCCGGCCCAGGCCGTGCTGGAGAACCCGGAGGTCCCCGAGCGCAAGCGGTACTGCAGCAGTTGCGAGCGTCCGGTGGGCCGGGAGAAGAACGGCCGCCCGGGCCGCCCGGACGGCTTCTGCACCAACTGCGGCACGGCGTACTCGTTCACCCCCAAGCTGCGCCACGGCGACCTGGTGGGCGGCCAGTACGAGGTGCTCGGCTGCCTGGCGCACGGCGGCCTGGGCTGGATCTACCTGGCGGTGGACCGCCGGGTCTCCGACCGCTGGGTGGTGCTCAAGGGCCTGCTGGACACCGGTGACGAGGACGCGCTGGCGGTGGCGATCGCCGAGCGGCGCTTCCTCGCCGAGGTGGACCACCCGAACATCGTGCGCATCATCAACTTCGTCGAGCACCCGGACCTGGGCTCCGGCTCGGTCGACGGCTACATCGTGATGGAGTACGTCGGCGGCAAGTCGCTCAAGGACATCGCCAACGAGCGGCGCACGCCCGACGGGCGGCGCGAGCCGCTGCCGGTCGAGCAGGCCATCGCGTACGCGCTGGAGGCGCTGCCGGCGCTGGGCTACCTGCACGGCCGTGGTCTGGTCTACTGCGACTTCAAGATCGACAACGTGATCCAGAGCGAGGACTCGCTCAAGATCATCGACATGGGCGCGGTGCGCCGCTTCGACGACGACGGCCCGATCTACGGCACGGTCGGCTACCAGGCCCCCGAGATCGCCACCGACGGCCCCTCGCCCGCCTCCGACCTCTTCACGGTGGCCCGCACCCTGGCCGTGCTCAGCTTCGACTTCCAGGGCTACAGCACCACCTGGGTGGACGAGCTGCCCGGCCCCGAAGAGGTGCCGGTCTTCGCCGAGTACGAGTCCTTCTACCGCCTGCTGGTGCGCGCCACCGACCCGGACCCCGGCCGCCGGTTCTCCTCCGCCGAGGAGATGGCCGATCAGCTCACCGGCGTGCTGCGGGAGATCCTGGCGCTCAAGGACGGCGGCCAGCGGCCCGCCCCGTCCACCCTGTTCGGCCCCGAACTGCGGGTGGTCGACACCGAGTTGGTGACCGACGGCGAGCCGACGGCGCCGGGCCGGCCAAGGCTGGCCGCACTCGACGCCGCAGCCGCCGCGCTCGCCCTGCCGGTGCCCCGGGTGGACCCGAACGACCCCAACTCCGGCTTCCTGGCCGCCCTAATGGCCACCCGGCCCGCCGACGTGCTCAGCGCGCTGCAGAGCGCGCCGGTCAACTCGGTGGAGCGCCGGCTGCGCGAGCTGCGGGCGCTGACCGAGCTGGGCCGGCACACCGACGCCGCCCAGGCGCTGGCCGAGCTGCAGTCCGACCACGCGGACGACTGGCGGGTGGTCTGGTACCGCGGCCTCTCCCAGCTGACGGCGGCAGGTCGAGCAGCGGGAGACACCGAGGGCACCGCGCAGTCCCGGGCGCTGGCCGAGGCCGCCGCCGAGGCCTTCGACGCGATCTACGACGCCTTCCCCGGCGAGGCAGCGCCCAAGCTGGCGCTGGCCGTCTGCGCCGAGCTGCTGGGCCGCGGCGAGGACGCGGCCGAGTTCTACCGCCTGGTGTGGACCTGCGACCACTCCTACGTCAGCGCCGCCTTCGGCCTGGCCCGGGTGAGCCTGGCGGCCGGCGACCGGGCCGGCGCGGTGCGCGTCCTGGAGTCGGTGCCGGAGACCTCCAGCCACTACACCGCCGCCCGGGTCGCGGGCATCCGCGCCCGGCTGCGGGAGCGCTCCGGCACCGAGCCGCTCGGCGCCGACCTGGCCGCCAGCTCGACCCAGCTGACCGCGCTCGGCCTGGACGACCGGCGGCGCGAGGAGCTCTCGGTGGAGGTACTGCACGCCGCGCTCGGCTGGACGCTGTCCGGCAGGCCCGGCGGCCCGGAGGTGACCGTGCTCGGGCACGGCGCCGTCGAGCGCGACCTGCGGTTCGCCCTGGAGCGGTCCTACCGCGTGCTGGCCCGGCTGGCCGAGCAGCCTGCCACCAGGATCGAGCTGGTCGAACAGGCCAACCGGACCCGACCGCGAACGTGGGTGTGAGCTGATGGATGATCAGAGGGTCTGCCCGTTCTGTGCCGAGCCGCTCGACGCCGAGGACGCCTTCTGCGGCGCCTGCGGACGCGCGCTGGCCGCACCCCCCGACCGTGCCCAGGCGCCGGGCTCCGCCGCGGCGGGCCCGGCGGCCGGGGAGCTCGACGACGTCGAGCTGCCGGCCCCGGACGGCTGCGTGCACTGCGGCTCGCCGCGGATCTCCGACGGCTACTGCGAGACCTGCGGGGGTGTCCAGCCGCGCCCGCGCGACCACCAGGAGCGCGAGCTGTCCGGAGTCGCCGGGGTGAGCGACCGGGGCGTGCGCCACCACCGCAACGAGGACGCCTTCGCGGTCGCGGCCACCTCGCTGCCGGGCGGCGAGAGCGCCCAGGTCGCGGTGGTCTGCGACGGGGTCTCCTCGGCCTCCCGGCCCGACGAGGCGTCCCAGGCCGCCGCCGACAGCGCCAGCGAGGCACTGCTGACCGCGCTGGAACACGGCCGGGTGCCGGAGCAGGCGATGCGCCAGGCGATCATGACGGCCGCCGAGGCCGTGGCCGAGCTGGGCCGCGACGGCTCCCGGCAGGTCGGGCGCAACGCCCCGGCCTGCACCTTCGTGGGCGCGGTCGCGGCGGCCGGGGTGGTCACGGTGGGCTGGGTCGGCGACAGCCGGGCCTACTGGATCCCGGACGACCGCACCGGCGCCGAGCCCTACCGGCTGACCGAGGACGACTCCTGGGCGGCCGGCATGGTGGCGGCGGGCCTGATGACCGAGGCCGAGGCCTACGCGGACGCCCGCGCGCACGCGATCACCGGGTGGCTGGGGGCGGACGCCGAAGAGGTCGAGCCGCACACCGTCGCCTTCACCCCGCACGTCCCCGGGGTGCTGCTGATCTGCACCGACGGGCTGTGGAACTACGCCGAGGCAGCCACCGAGCTGGCCGACCTGGTGCGCTTCGACGCCCGGCAGGACCCGCTGCGCGCGGCCCGGGCGCTGGTCGCCTTCGCGGTCGCGGCCGGCGGCCACGACAACATCACGGTGGCGCTGCTGCCGATCGTGCCCGACCCGGCCGGCGGCTACACCGACACCCTGCTCGACCTCCCGGTGATCACCGCGCCGGCCCCGTCCGAGCCACCGGCCGCCGTGCCCGCGCCCGCGCCGCCGGCCGCACCGCCGCTGCCGCCGCACCCCCCGCTCCCGCCGCGCTGACCACGCTCCCCGGCCATCCCCATCCCTTTTCCCCTCCTCAGGAGTCCACGGCCATGGCCAGTCTCGCCAAGTCCAACCTGCCCCGGTTCAGCACCGACATCTTCCAGAACGAGTACCTCGCCGAGGGTGCCCGCGAGGTCAACGCGATCGTCACCGTCACCGCCACCGGCGGCGGTACCACCGGCGGCCGGCCGCTGGGCGCCACCGACGGCGCGGCCGGCGCGGGCCAGAACGCGGCCGTGGTGCTGATGGTGGACTGCTCCGGCTCGATGGACTACCCGCCGACCAAGATGCGCAACGCCCGCGACGCCACCGCCGTGGCGATCGACACCGTGCGCGACGGCGTGGCCTTCGCGGTGGTGGCCGGCACCCACGAGGCCAAGGAGGTCTACCCGGGCGACGGCGGCCTGGCGATAGCGTCGAAGGCCACCCGGGAGGCGGCCAAGCAGTCGCTGCGCAAGCTCACCGCGGGCGGCGGCACCGCCATCGGCACCTGGCTGACGCTGGCCGACAGGCTCTTCCTGACCCGCCGTGACTTCGCCATCCGGCACGGCATCCTGCTCACCGACGGGCGCAACGAGCACGAGAAGCCGGAGGACCTGCAGCGCGTCCTGGAGCGGGTGAGCGGCCACTTCACCGCCGACTGCCGCGGGGTGGGGACGGACTGGGAGATCGCCGAGCTGCGCCGGATCTCCTCCGCGCTGCTGGGCACCGTCGACATCGTGGCCGAGCCCTCGGGGCTGGCGGACGACTTCCGCTCGATGATGGAGGCCGCCATGGGCAAGCAGGTCGCCGACGTGGCGCTGCGGGTCTGGACGCCGGCCAACGCGAGCGTCCGGTTCGTCAAGCAGGTCGCCCCGAACCTGGAGGACCTCACCGAGCGCCGGATCGAGGCCGGGCCGCGGGCCGGCGACTACCCCACCGGGTCCTGGGGCGACGAGAGCCGCGACTACCACGTCTGCGTGGAGGTCCCCGCGGCCGCGGTGGGCAACGAGATGCTCGCCGCCCGGATCTCGCTGGTGCTGCCGCAGCCCGACGGCAGCACCGAGGTGCTCTCCCAAGGGCTGGTCAAGGCGGTCTGGACCGACGACCTGTCCTCCTCCACCAGGATCAGCCCGCAGGTCGCGCACTACACCGGCCAGGCCGAGCTCGCCGAATCGATCCAGGAAGGCCTGGAGGCCCACCGGGCCGGGGATCTGGACCGGGCCACCGCCAAGCTGGGCGCCGCCGTCAAGCTGGCCCACCAGACCGGAAACGAGGGCACCTTCAAGCTTCTGCAGAAGGTGGTGGATGTGGTGGACCCGAAGGAGGGTACGGTTCGGTTCCGTAAGGATGTGAGCGAGGCCGACTCCATGACGCTGGAGACCCGCTCCACCAAAACCGTTCGTGTGAAGAAGTGACCTTTCGTGACCTGGTACCGCTCCGGGCCGGACCTGCTCAGATGTGGGGGACTTGATGCCGATCTGCCCTAGGGGCCATGAGTCGCAGGCCGAGGACTGGTGCGACTTCTGCGGCTTCCCGATGCACCCGGCCTCCGGCCAGGTGCCGGGGTCGGTCGGCATGGACCCCTACCAGGCGCCGCCACCACCGCCGATGCCGCCCGGCCCGCCGCCCGGCATGCACCCCGGCGCCCCCGGGATGCCCGGCGGCTACGCCGGTGCGACCGAGGGCCTGGTCACCTGCCCGATCTGCCGGACCCCGCAGACCGGGCGGTACTGCGAGGAGTGCGGCTACGACTACGAGCTCGCCGCCACCGCGCCGCCGCAGCACCAGGGGTTCGGCTACCAGCAGCCCGCTGCGGCCCCGCAGGGCGGCTACGGCTACCCGCAGCAAGGTGCGCCGGGGTACCACCCCGTGCCCGAGCAGCCGGGTGGCTACCCGCCGCCGCCCGAGCAGCCGGGGCCGCCCGGCTACCACCCCGCGCCCGAGCACCAGGGCGGGTACCCGCCGGCGCCCGAGCAGCCGCACGGCCTGCCCGGCTACCCGCCGCCACCCGAGCAGCCCGGTCCGCCCGGCTACCCGCCCGCGCCCGAGCAGCCGTCCCGCGACCCGTACGGCACCTCGTTCCACCTGGCACCGCCCTCGGCCCAGGTGCAGCCGGAGCCGGTGCGTTCCACCTGGGTGGCCGTGGTCAGCGCCGACCGGCAGTACTTCACCGACATGATGGCGCGCAGCGGTCCCGAGGCCTCGGGTCTCTTCTTCCCGCCGTACTGCCCCGAGCGGCGGATCCCGATCACCGGCCGCGGCCAGCTGCGGATCGGCCGGCGCAGCCAGCACCGGGGCACCGTCCCGGAGATCGACCTGTCGGTGCCGCCGGAGGACCCGGGCGCCTCGCACCAGCACGCGCTGCTGGCCGAGCAGCCGGACGGCAGCTGGGTGCTGGTCGACCAGGACTCCACCAACGGCACCACGCTCAACGGCGGCGCCGATCCGCTGGCCCCGCACACCGCGATCCCGCTGAACGAGGGCGACCGGATCCACATCGGCGCCTGGACCACCATCACCCTGCTGCGCGCCTGACCGCGCGGAACCGGCCTTCGGTCGTACGACCAAAGGCCGGTTCCGGCTTTCCGCGGCGGTCTGCGACCATGGTCGGATGACTGAGATCGGGCGTGCGGAGAGTCACGAGGAGAGCTTCTTCGAGGCGGTGGGCGGCGAGGCCACCTTCCGTCGGCTGGTGCACCGCTTCTACCAGGGCGTGGCCGAGGACGAGTTGCTGCGCCCGATGTACCCCGAGCAGGACCTGGCCGGCGCCGAGGAGCGGCTGGCCCTGTTCCTGATCCAGTACTGGGGCGGGCCGCGCACCTACAGCGAGCAGCGCGGGCACCCGCGGCTGCGGATGCGCCACGTCCCGTTCAAGGTCGACCAGGCCGCGCACGACGCCTGGCTGCGGCACATGCGGGTGGCGGTGGACGAGCTCGCCCTGGCCCCGGAGGCCGAGCGGCAGCTGTGGGACTACCTGAGCTACGCGGCGGCCTCGATGGTGAACTCGCACTGAGACGGTCAACTCGCACTGAGCATCGGGCGATTACGTCTTTGACATGCCCTGTGCGTATTTAGTTTCGTTACTGACCGCTTTTTTACAAAACCCTTCCCCGGCTGAACCTTCTCTGACAGCATCGCCCGTTATTCGGTGCAGGGGTCCCGTACGCCGGTACATGGCCGCTGCCATGTCCGGTGGACCCGGACATGGCACCGCACGGGGGCAGACCGAGGCTTCGGGGAGGGGCATCGACCATGGGCGGCTTCGTCCTGCGCAGACTGCGCAGCAGGCTGGCACTGGCCGCTTCGGCGGTGCTGACCATCGTCTTGACGGCGACCGTGCTCTGCACGCTGAACGCCTTCGAATCCGGGGTCGGCGATGCCGGGGTGCGCCGCGCGCTGGCCGTCCAGGACCGGGCCAGGTCCACCGTCCAAGTCTCCGACGACGTCGCGAGCTCCGGCCGGGCGGCGGCCGAACAGCAGGTCCGGGGGCTGGCGAGCCGGATCTTCGGCTCGCTGCCCGCCCAGCTGCACGAGCTCGGCCGCAGCCACGCCTACGGCCTGCCGGCCACCGGCGCCACCGGCGCGGACGGCCAGCCCGTCGACCCGGACCTGACGCTGCTCGCCTCGCTCGACCCGGCCGAGGTCACGCTCAGCGCGGGCCGGCTGCCGCAGGCCGCCGCCCCCGGCGGCCCGGTCCAAGTGGCCGTGCCCGACGCCGTGACCCACCGCCTCGGCCTGCGGCCCGAGGCACTTCCCACCGCACTGCACCTGGTCGACCGCTACGACGGCTCGGCGCTGGACGTGCTGATCACCGGCGTCTACCACCCCACCGACACCACCGACCCGTACTGGCAGCTCGACCCGCTGGCCGGGCGCGGCGTCTCCGTCAGCGGCTTCACCACCTACGGCCCGCTGCTGGTCCAGGACTCCGTCTTCACCGGCGGCACGGTCCAGCAGCAGACCCTCGGCCTGCTGCTGACCGGCGACTTCTCGCACGCCAAGGCCGCCGACCTGGACGCGCTGCGCGACCGGGTGGCCAAGCAGATCAACGCCTTCCAGGCCGGCACCGGAATGACCGCGACCACGTCGCTGAGCGCCGCCCTGGACGACCTGCACAACGACCTGCTGGTGGCCCGCTCCACCCTGGTGATCGGCGCGCTCCAGCTGGCCGTCCTCGCGATCGCCGCCCTGGTCCTGGTGACCCGGCTGCTGGGCGAGCGCCAGGCCTCCGAGAACGCGCTGCTCACCGGTCGCGGCGCCACCTGGCGCCGGATCGCCGGGCTGACCGCGCTGGAGGCCGGTCTGCTGGCGCTGCCCGCGGTGCTGCTCGCCCCCCTGCTCACCCCCGCGCTGCTGTCGTTGCTGAGCCACATCGGTCCGCTGGCCCACGCGAAGATGCGGCTGAGCGGCGGGCTCTCGCCCGTCTCCTGGCTGCTATCGCTCGGGGTCGGCATCGGCGCGGTGCTGGTGGTGCTGGTGCCCGCGGTCGCGCGGGTGCTGGGCGGCGCGGTCTTCCAGCGCCGGGCCGGGCGACGCCAGGCACTGGCCTCCGCGCTCGGCCGCTCCGGCAGCGACCTCGCGCTGTTCGCCCTGGCCGCACTCGCCTACTTCCAGCTCGCGCACTACGGCTCCGGGCCGAGCAGCAGCGTCTCCGCCACGGCGGCGGGCAGCGCCGCGGCCGGTGGCGGTGCCCTGTCCGCGGACGCCTCCGGGCGGCTCGGCCTGGACCCGGTGCTGGTCACCGCGCCCACCCTGGCGCTGTGCGCCGGCACCGTGCTGGCCCTGCGGCTGCTGCCGCTGGCCGCCCGGCTCGGCGAGCGGTGGGCCGGGCGCCGGCGCGGGCTGCCCGGCGCGCTGGCCGGCTGGCAGTTCGCCCGCCGGCCCCGGCGCAACGCCGGCCCGGTGCTGCTGATGGTCTTCGCCGTCTCGATGGGCATGCTGGCGCTCGGCCAGGGCGCCTCGCTGAGCGCCTCGCAGCGCGACCAGTCCGCCTTCGCCAGCCTCGGCGGGCTGCGGGTGGCCAACCTTGCGGTGCCCGCCCTCGGCCAGGGCGGGGTGCTGGACCAACTGCCCGGCGGCTCCCGGTTCCTGCCCGTCTCCCGGCAGGACCTGCCGCTGCAGGCCGGCCGGATCGGCCAGTTGCTGGCGATCGACACCAAGGCCGCCGCCACCTCGGTGCGGATGCGCCCGGACCTGACCGGCGGGCGCACCCCGGCCCAGTTCTTCGCCCCGCTGACCGGCACCGGCGCTGACTCCGGCTCCGGCTCCGGCTCCGGCTCCGGCTCCGGGGGCACCGACGGCGGCGGGCTCGTGCTGCCGGGCAAGCCGATCCGGCTGAACCTGGACCTGTCGGTGCGGACCAGCACGTCCGCCGGACCACCGTCGGCCGACGGCGAGTTCTACGTCGACCCGTCGATCCACGCCCCCTCCGTCAAGCTCGAACTGCGGGACCGGCACGGGCTCCCCTTCGAGGCCGTGCTCCCCGGCGTCCCGGCCGACGGCGACGTCGCCGTCTCCGCCGATCTGGCCCCGCTGATCGGCTCCCCGGCCGGCCGGGCCGCCTACCCGCTCACCCTGGCCGGCGTGAAACTCACCTACGACGGCCCCGCGTTCGCCGCCATGCAACAGCAGCTGACGGTCCACCGGATGACCGGGACCGACGTGGACAGCGGCGCGACCACGGCGATCAGCACGGCGGGACAGGGCTGGTCGGTCCTGGACGGCTCCACCCTCGCCCCGGCGAACGGACAGGACCTGTTCGGCGTGACCTACAAGGCCGGGAAGGGCCAGCTGGACAACACCACCCAGCTGACCGTGGGCGCACCGGGCAGTGCCCCGCCGGCCGTGCTCGACGCGCTCGCCACCAAGGACTACCTGACCGCCACCGGCGCCGCCGTCGGCCAGGAGGTGCCGCTGTCGCTCGGCACCGCCAGCCTGAAGGTCAGGATCGCCGCCGTGGTGCCCACGCTGCCCGGCGTCGGCGGCGGGACCGGCGGCCCGACCACCGCGCTGATGGTCGACCTGACCACCGTGAACCGGATGCTGGGCGCCGCCCAGAACCCCCCGCTGCCCCCCACCGAGTGGTGGCTGCCCGGCACCGGACCGGCCGACCCCGTGCCGGCCCAGGCCGCCACCGCGCTGCGGGCGGGCACCGTCCCCGCGCAGTTGCAGGTGTACCAGGAGCTCGTGACCGGCCTGCAGGACGATCCGCTGGGCGCCGCCCCGCAGAGCGGGCTGCTGGCCCTGACCGTCGCGGCCGCGGTGCTGGCGGCGATCGGCTTCGCCGCCGCCGCGGTGGGCGCCGCCGGCGAACGGGCCGCCGAGTTCGCCGTGCTGCGCGCGCTCGGCACCCCGCACCGGCAGCTGGCCAGGACCGCCGCCGCCGAGCAGGGCATCCTGATCGCCCTCGGCCTCGGCGTCGGCCTCGCGCTCGGAACGGCGCTGGTCCACCTGGTGGTACCGCTGACCGTCCTCACCACGGACGCCCACCGGCCGATGCCCTCGGTGCTGGTGGTGCTGCCCATGGGGCAGGTCCTGGTGCTGCTCGCAGCGGTGGCCGCACTGCCCGTCCTGCTCACCGTCCACCGGGTGCTGCGCCCTGCCCGGCCCGGCGAGACCATCGCCCGTCTGCGTTACTCGGAGGAGATGTGAGCCCCGATCGCGAACCGCTCGATCGCGAGCCCGCCGCCGAGCGGACCGCCCGCGGCGCCACGGCCGGGCGCACCCCCGCGCCCTGGGTCAGGACCAGGCTGCACACCAGCCGGTCCGCCGCCCTGCTGCTGGCCCTGCTGGTACTCGGCACCGCCTTCCTGGCCGCCGCGCTCCCGCGGACCCTGGACCGGGACGGCGACCGGGCGCTGACCAAGGTGCTCAGCAGCACCACGCCCCAGGCCCGCAGCCTGACGGCCGCCCTGAGCTCCGACACCACCGATCCCAGCACCGGAACCTCGGCGTACAACCAGCAGACCCTGGACCAGGTCGCCGAGAAGCTGCGCGGCGACCTGACCGCACCACTGGCGCCCCTGCCCGCCGACGACTCCTACGGCGCGAGCAGCGGCACCCGTTACCTGACCGACCCCGCGCTGCCCCGGCCCGGTGTCGGCCAGGACCCGGTGCTCAGCCTCTACACCCTGCACGACCAGGACTCCCACCTGCGGCTGGTGGCCGGGAAGCTGCCCGAGGGCCACACCCTCGACGTCGACGGCAACCTCGAGTTCGACGTCGCGCTCACCAAAGCGGTGGCCGACCGCCTCGGGGTCGGCGTCGGCTCCGCCCTGAACACCAGCATGCTCTCGGCCCTCGGCCGGTCCAGGCCGCACCAGCCGGAGCACTCGGTCCAGGCCGTGGTGGTCGGCCTCTTCGAGCCGACCGACGCGAAGCAGGCGATCTGGTCCACCGCCGGCTGCCTCCTGACTCCCTGTCTGGAGGCCGTCGGCGCGCCGCCGGAGCCCTACTGGGACGTCGATGCCCTGGTCGCCCCCACGGATCTGACCGCGCTGCCCCAGTGGAACGGGGCCAAGCTGTTCTGGCAGATCCCGATCGACCCGCACCACCTGCACAGCTACCAGGTCGGCCAGGCACAGCAGCTGATCGGCTCCATGCTGGACGGCCCGCTGGCCGCTTCCCTGGGCACCAGCATCAAGGTCCCCAGCCTGCGCCCCAGCTCGATGCTGCCGGACGCGTTCACCAAGGCGCTGAACCAGCAGTCCGCCGCCGCCCCGCTGCACGCGATCGGACCGATCGGCGCCGGCACGGTGGCGCTGGTGGTCCTGCTGCTGGCCGCCGGGCTCGCGGTGGACCGCCGCCGCGCCGAACTGATCCTGCTGCGGGCCCGCGGCGGCTCGCTGCCCGCGATCGGCGGGCGACTGCTCGCCGAGACCGCCGTTCTGACCGTGCCCGCCGCAGGGCTCGGCACGGCGCTCGCCCTGCTCCTGCTGCCCGCCCCGCGCTGGACGGCGGCGGTGCTGACCGGCGTGCTGGTCGGTCTGCTCGCGCTGCTGCCGTTCCCGCTGCGGGCGGTCCTGCTGCTGCGCGCCAGCGGTCCGCGCGGCAAGGGTCGCGCCGCCGGTGCGACCCGGCCCACCCGGCGCCGGCGGTTCACCCGGCTGCTGGGCAGCCCGCGCCGGCTGGTGGCCGAGCTGGCCGCGCTGGCGCTGGCCGCAGCCGCCGTCCTCGCGGTGCGGCGGCGCGGGATGGCGCCGCCGGGCAGCTCGCTCGACCTGCTGCTGACCGCCGCGCCGCTGCTGCTGGCGGTGGCCGGGGCGGTGCTGCTGGCCAGGCTCTTCCCGCTGCTGCTCACCCCCGGCGTGCGCTGGGCGGCCCGGCGGCCCGGTGCGGTCGGCTTTCTGGGCCTGGCCCGGGCCACCCGGACCGGGGCGGCGAGCGGCGCCGGCGGCGGGTCCACCGGTGCCGGCGACGGCACGGCGGCCCGGCCTGGACCGACCATGCTGCCGCTGCTGGCGCTGCTGCTCGCGGTCACCACCGCCGGCTTCGGGGTCACCATGCTCAGCTCCGCCGACGCGGCGCGCCAGGTGGCGGTCCGTCAGGCGGTGGGCGGCGATGCCCGGGTGCTGGCGAACGACTCCGGCACGCTGCCGAACGGGTTCGTCCCGGCCGCCGCCAAGCTGCCCGGAGTGCGCTCCGGCACCGCGGCGGTGATCGACGACGGGGCGACGACCGGGACCGCGGACGGCAGCGCGCTGCCCGACATGATCCTCGTCATGGTCGATCCGGAGAGCTATGCGGCGCTGGCCCGGGACGTGGGCTACGGGCAGTTCGACCCGGCGCTGCTGAAGGCCCCGGCCGACCCCGATGCCATGGTGCCCGCCCTGGTCAACACCACCTACGCGAGCCGGCTCGGTACCCAGGGCAACTACGTCCAGCTGCCGAACGCCTACGGCAGGCTGAAGATCCAGGTGGTCGGCACCATCCAGGCCACCCCCGCGGTGCCGGTCCTCGGCGAGCGGCCGGTGCTCCTGGTGTCGAGCGACGCGGTGGCCCGCCAGCGGCCGGCGGCGGCGGCGCTGGCGAACGCACCGACCGCGTGGTTCGGCACCGGCGACGGGATCACCGGTGCGGCGCTGCGCGGGCTGCTGAACCAGGAGCTGGGTGCGGGCAAGGACGCAACCGCCCAGGTGAACGCCGGCTTCAACATCGCCACCCGGGACGACTACGCCCGGGAGATGGCCGACAACCCGCTGCAGCGCTCGGCGGAGCAGCTGTTCTGGGCCTCGGTCGTCGCCGCTGCCGGGTACTGCGTGCTCTCGCTGCTGCTGACCCTGCTGCGCGCGGCGCCCGAACGCTCGGCGCTGCTGGCCCGGCTGCGCACCATGGGCCTGCGTCCGCGCCAGGGCCTGGTCCTCATCCTGGTCGAGGCGCTGCCGCAGACCCTGGTGGCCGCGGTCGCCGGAGCCGGCATCGCCTGCCTGTCCGCGCCGCTGCTGGGCACGGCGGTCAACCTGTCGGCCATGGTCGGGGCGAGCGTGCCCGGCGGGCTGCGGGCGGCCCCCGGGCAGGTGGCCTGGCAGGCACTGATCCTGGCCGGGCTGTCCACGGGGGTCGTGGTCGCGGAGACGCTGTTCGCCGGGCGGCGGCAGATCAATACCGAGTTGAGAGCGGGTGACCAGCGGTGAGCACACCGACGAGCGGCAAGCGGCGTGGGACGGACGGGGCTGACGGCTTGGCGGGTGACACCTCGGCGGCCGGCGGCGCGGCGGGGGTGGCGGATCCCGCCGCGCCGGACGTCACGCTCGACGAGCTGCGGCAGCGGGCCCTGAGCGCCCGCGACGCCCCGGCCTACGGGCAGGACTCGGTGATCGCCTGCGACCGGGTGGTGCGGATCTTCAGCGCCGACCGGGTCGAGGTGCAGGCCCTCCAGGGCCTGGACCTGCTGGTCGGCAAGGGGGACCTGATCGCCCTGGTCGGCGCCTCCGGAAGCGGCAAGTCCACCCTGCTCAACATCCTGGCCGGCCTCGACGTCCCGTCCGCCGGCTCGGCCACCGTGGCCGGCTGCGACCTGCTGACCATGACGTCCAAGGAGCGCCTGCGCTACCGCCGGGAGGTGGTCGGCTTCGTCTGGCAGCAGACCGCCAGGAACCTGATGCCGTTCCTGACGGCGGCCCAGAACGTGGCGCTGCCGATGCAGCTGAACGGCGAGCGCTGGTCGGCGGGACGGGCCAAGCGCCGCGCCGCCCGGGCCGGTGAGCTGCTGGCCGCGCTCGGCATCGACCACCTGGCCGACCGGCGGCCCGCCCAGCTCTCCGGCGGCGAGCAGCAGCGGGTGGCGATCGCGGTGGCGATGGCCAACAACCCCTCGGTGGTGCTGGCCGACGAGCCGACCGGTGAACTGGACTCCGAGACCGCCGCCGGGATCTTCGAGGCGTTCCGCACCGTCAACCGCGAGCTGGGCGCCACCGTGGTGATCGTGACGCACGACCCCATGGTGGCCGGGGAGGTCCGCCGCACGGTGGCGATCCGTGACGGGCGCACCGCCTCCGAGGTGCTGCGCCGGACCGTGACCGAGGCGGACGGCACGGAACGCGTCAACGAGCGGGAGTACGTGATGCTGGACCGCACCGGGCGGGTGCAGCTGCCGCGCGAGTTCCTCACGGCGCTCGGGATGGAGCACCGGGTCGCGGTCGACCTGGTCGCCGATCACATCGCGGTGCGGCCGGACGACCAGCAGGAGGCGTGAGGCGGGCTGCTCGGGCGGCTCGGGCTGCTCGGGCGGCCCGGGCTGCTCGGGCCGCCCCGCCCCGGACGTGAGCGGCTCGGAGCCGTCCGCTGCGGAGCTCTCCGGCTCAGCGCAGCGGGGTCAGCCCCAGGCCCGCGCCCGGGGCGGCCGTGGCCCGCAGCGCGACCGTCCCGTGCGGTGCGGTCAGCCGCAGCCAGCTGCCCGCGCGGTGCGCCGTCAGTCGGGCGTCCGGGTGCAGGAAGCCGATCCGGTAGGCGGCGTGGGCCGCGCGCAGCGGCAGCGCCGGGAGCGCGCCGAGCGGGCGCGACCAGATCTCGTCGGCGAGCCGGTCCAGTACCTCGCGGGTCCGGTGGTGCTCCGGCACCTGGGCGGTGCGCTCCTTGAACTCGGCGACGGCCGCCATCACCTGCGGGACCACCAGCCCGGCGCCGACCTCGCCCAGCTGCTGCCAGCCGCGGCGCGGCGGCAGCAGTCCCGCCCAGGCGGGTCCGGTGACCGGCGGCGGCACGGCGAGCGCGGCCCCCGCCTCGTCGACCCCCTCCAGCAGCTGGCCCGCCGAGACGGTCAGGTCGGTGGTACCCGGCAGAGCCCCGGTCTCCGTGGCGCCCGGCAGCGGCTCGGTCTCTGGGGCGCCCGGCAGCGGCTCGGCGGCGGCGAGCCGGGTGGTGCGCAGCGCGAGCACCCCGGCGGCGCCCAGCGGCAACCGCCCGTAGACGGCCAGCACACCGGGGCCGCCCGCCTCGTCGGCGACCAACTGCAGCCGCACCGCGGCCGCCCGGTCGAACCGCAGCAGGCGGCTCAGGAACGCACCGAGATCGGCCGCCTCGCGGGAGTCGGCAAGGACGAACCGGGCCGTACTGATCACGGGAACACTCACTTCGTTCTGTTCGCGCTGCGTCTCGGGCTGGGTCTCGGTCTCGGGCTGGGTCTCGGGCTGGGTCTCGGACTCGACCACACGCCTGCTGCCACGGTTCGCGACCGGCTCAGGCCGCGGCCACCGCGACCTGGTCCGCCCTGCTCTTCGCTTCGGCGGGCTCGTCCATGAAGCGGCTGAGGAACTCCCGCTCCACCGGGCTGATCCGGCGCGGCCGGGCGGCCTTCAGGTCGTACGGGACCACGATGGTCGACGCCCGGACGTACACCGTCTCGGTGCCGTCCTCGGCCCGGTCCTTCACCTCGTAGCTGACCGTGAGCGAGGCGCCACCGATCCTGGTCACCCAGGTCTCGATGGTCACCGGCTCCGGGCGGTGCACCAGCGGCACCTTGTAGTCGATCTCGTGCCGCGCGACCACCGAGCCGCCCGCGAACTCCCCCGCACCGGCGGCGGTGGCCTGGGTGAACATGAAGTCGATCCGGGCCTCCTCCAGGTAGCGCAGGAAGACCACGTTGTTCACGTGGCCGAAGGCGTCCATGTCGGACCACCGCAACGGGCAGGCGTAGATGTGGCGCGCCACGAACGTCTCTCCTTCTCTTCCGGTCACTTCGAGCGGCCCGGCCGGGTACCCAACGGGCACCCGACCGGGCCGCTGCCGCACAGGCCGGGGCGAGGTCAGCCTCGGGTCAGCTTCTTGTAGGTCGCGCGGTGCGGACGGGCCGCATCGGCGCCCAGGCGCTCGATCTTGTTCTTCTCGTACGACTCGAAGTTGCCCTCGAACCAGAACCACTTGCTCTCGCCCTCGTAGGCGAGGATGTGGGTGGCCACTCGGTCCAGGAACCAGCGGTCGTGGGAGATGACCACGGCGCAGCCCGGGAACTCCAGCAGCGCGTTCTCCAGCGAGGAGAGCGTCTCGACGTCGAGGTCGTTGGTCGGCTCGTCGAGGAGCAGCAGGTTGCCGCCCTGCTTGAGGGTGAGTGCCAGGTTGAGGCGGTTGCGCTCACCACCGGAGAGCACACCGGCCGGCTTCTGCTGGTCCGGACCCTTGAAACCGAACGCCGAGACGTAGGCGCGCGAGGGCATCTCGACCTGGCCGACGTTGATCCAGTCGAGGCCGTCGGAGACGACCTCCCACAGGGTCTTCTTCGGGTCGATGTTGGAACGGCCCTGGTCGACGTAGCTGATCTTGACGGTCTCGCCGACCTTGACGTCGCCGGAGTCCGGGGTCTCCAGGCCCTGCAGCATCTTGAAGAGCGTGGTCTTGCCGGCGCCGTTGGGGCCGATCACGCCGACGATGCCGTTGCGCGGCAGGGTGAAGCTGAGGTCGTCGATCAGGACCTTCTCGCCGAAGGCCTTGTTGAGCTTGTCGACCTCGACCACGACACTGCCCAGACGCGGGCCCGGCGGGATCTGGATCTCCTCGAAGTCCAGCTTCCGCATCTTGTCGGCCTCGGCCGCCATCTCCTCGTAACGGGCGAGGCGGGCCTTGGACTTGGCCTGGCGGCCCTTGGCGTTGGAGCGGACCCACTCGAGCTCTTCCTTGAGCCGCTTGGCGCGCTTGGCGTCCTTCTGGCCCTCGACCTTGAGGCGCGACTGCTTGGACTCCAGGTAGGTGGAGTAGTTGCCCTCGTAGGACAGGGCCCGGCCGCGGTCCAGCTCCAGGATCCACTGCGCGACGTGGTCCAGGAAGTACCGGTCGTGGGTGACCGCGACGACGGTACCGGCGTACTTGGCCAGGTGCTGCTCCAGCCAGTTCACCGACTCGGCGTCGAGGTGGTTGGTGGGCTCGTCGAGCAGCAGCAGGTCGGGCGCCTCGAGCAGCAGCTTGCAGAGCGCGACGCGGCGGCGCTCACCACCGGAGAGGCTGGTGACCGGCCAGTCGCCGGGCGGGCAGCCCAGCGCGTCCATGGCCTGCTCCAGCTGGGCCTCGAGGTCCCAGGCGTTGGAGTGGTCCAGCTCCTCCTGGAGCTTGCCCATCTCGTCCAGCAGCGCGTCCGAGTAGTCGGTCGCCATCAGCTCGGCGATCTCGTTGAACCGGTCGAGCTTGCCCTTGACCTCCTTGACGCCGTCCTGGACGTTCTCCAGGACCGTCTTGGACTCGTCCAACGGCGGCTCCTGCAGGAGCATGCCGACGGTGAATCCGGGCGAAAGGAAGGCGTCACCGTTGGAGGGCTGCTCCAGGCCGGCCATCATCTTGAGGACGGTGGACTTACCGGCGCCGTTGGGGCCGACAACGCCGATCTTCGCTCCGGGGAGGAAACTGAGCGTCACGTCGTCAAGGATGACCTTGTCGCCGTGCGCCTTGCGCAACTTGCGCATGGTGTAGATGTATTCCGCCACGTGAGATCGCTCCGGCGTCGTCGAGGAGTGTTTCAGGCTGTCAGCGTTCCATTGTGCCGCACCCGGGCTCCCATCCCGAACCCGCTCCCCGGAGCTCAGGCGGAGGTTCCGGTGTGCGGCGTTCCGGCGTCGTAGCGCTGCGGTATCGCAGCGCTACGACCCCCGCCCCCGATCCGCGCCCCGGCCCGGGTCCGGGCCCTGACCTGACCCCTGTCCCGGACCTGGCCTGTCCCTGCCCCTGCCCCGGACCTGCCCTGCCCTGCCCCCCTGCCCCTGCCCCTGCCCCTGGCCCTGGCCCGGCGGCGACGTCTGAGCGCCGGAACGCCAGTGGCCTGATCCCCTGGTGCAGGGGATCAGGCCACTGGGCTGCGTTCGCCGCCGCTCGGGCGGCTACGCGGACCGCTTCGGCTTCAGCTACTTATGGGCAGCTGTCGCTGTCGGGCGATCGGTGCGGGCGATCGGCGTCAGGCCGTGGTGCGGCTGTGACGGCCCCGACGACGCATCGTGTAGACCGCGCCACCGCCGAGCAGGACCAGCGCACCGGCGACACCGGCGATCAGGCCGGAGTTGCTGCCGCCACCGGTGAAGGCGAGGGTCTTGCCGTTCGTGCTGGTCGGGCTGGCCGAGGCGCTCGGGGCCACGACGGCCGGGCTGCTGGCGCTGGCCGAGCTGCTCGGGGTCGCGGTGGCCGGGCTGCTGCTGGAGCTGCTCGGGGTCGCCGAGGTCACCGGAGTGGCCGAGGTGCTCGGGCTCGGGGAGTGGCTCGGGGCGACCTGGCAGTTGCGGATGCCCTGGAACTCCTGCTGGCCCTTGGGGCCGGTGACCTTGATGTCGTAGGCCGCACCCTCGCCGACCGGGACGACCTCGCTCTGGGTCTGGCCCGGGGCGACCGTGAGGGACGGCATGCCGCTGCCCTCGTCGGTCACACCGACGGTGAAGGGCTGGTCACCATTGTTGGTGGCGGTGACGACGACGCCGCTCTTGGTGCAGTCGACCATCGCCGAGAAGGCGAGGACCGGACCGGTCGGCGCCCAGGTGGCGGTGGCACTGGCGGTCACGGTGTCGGTCTGGGTGCCCGCGAGGATCAGCGTCTGGCTGTGGTTCGAGGGCGTGTAGCCGAGGCTGGTGAACGCACGACCGACCTGGACGTCGGCCGACGCCTTGGCGCTGACCGTCGCCGTACCCGCGTTCGCGCCGGCCGGGGCCTTCACGAAGAGCTGGTCACCGTTCTGGACGGGCTTGGTCAGGGCTCCGCTCTGGTCGGACAGAACGTTGCCGCTCTTGTCGGTGAGGACCACGCCGGCCGCACTGGAGGTGCTGTCGAGCGAGGCGCTGACGGAGTTGCCCGTGCTGGCGACGGTGATCGGGCCGAGCAGCGAGCCGCTCTTGCCGGAGACCGACGACGGGGACAGGGTCAGCGAGGGAGCCGGCTCCTTGACGTCCTGCACGTGGCTGATCAGGTAGCTGGCGAGGGTCGCGGCGCCGGCGTCCAGCGGGACGGCCTTGACGTGGTCCGAGAAGTGCCAGATCGCAGCCTGGGTACCGGCGGCGGCCTCGTTGGCGTCGAGCGAGGGGACACCGACCTCGCTGCCCAGCTTGTGGAGGTCGGAGACCTGCGGGTACGAGTTCTGCAGGATCCAGTTGATCTTGCCGGCGTCGGGGTTGGTCGCCAGCGAGGTGCCGGACCAGGCGGTCTCCTGGTACTTGGCGTGCGGCTTCGTCTCCATGTTGAGATCGATGCAGTACGTGTCGAACTCGGTGCCGTCCGCGTTCTTGAGGACGATCAGACCGCCGCCGGCGTTCCAGTCGCCGTCATTGATCTTGATCTGGCCGCCGAACTTCAGGCCGTCCTGAAGTGTCGCGGTCGCTCCGGCACCGGTGCCGCCATCCGCGACGGCCGCACCCGCCAGAACGAACCCGCCGCCGACCATCATGCTCGACGTGAGCATGACAGCAGCTATGCGGGAGATACCCCGCCGTTGCATGTGGTACATGAAGGACCCCTCCGGGCAGGGCCGCGCCCATGACGGCCCGCCGCGCAATGCCGCGCCCATTGTGGCGCCGCCGCACTTGTCTGAACCAGACGCATCATATGGAGAACCCAGGGCGCGCAAACCGAAATTCCAGGGGTTGCGACTTCCGTATCGGAATTGTTATCAAGCCGGTTGCCCGGGCGGCAGACTGACGGGTCGCCAGATATTCGTCACTTTATCGACTCTCTGACCCGCCAATGCACGATGCCCGACGACTAGTGTCGATGAAAGCTCAACTAACGCTCAAGAGCTAGAGCCAGTCTGATCGATACCGTCGTGTAGTGGTTGCTACGCGCACTAGCCGCCCGGCACTTCGCCCACCTGCGCTTCGAGGCTCCGGAGTTCGGGTCAGCACTTGCTCCGCAGCCCCGGCACGAGGGTGGGGGAGACAGCAGAGGCGGAGCACCCCACGGCGGACTCGCACCACCCCGCCGGCCTGACACCCCGCCGGCCACCGCCCCGCCCGACACTCCCTCAAGCCCCACCCCTCGCCAACCTCTCACCCCTCTCGTCCTTCTCGCCGCTCCTGCCCCTGCCCCCTCCTCACCATCACTTCCTCACATCGGCACCACCTCTCCCGCCCAACCCGCCTCGTCCGGCCCCCCGGGCGACCCGGTTCCGACCTGCGAGCCCACCTCCGCCGGCCCGACCGGCCCACCAGTAGCGCGACTTGCCCTGGCCGCCCTGGCCGCCGCGGCCGAGCGGGGCGGTCGCTCCACGGCGGGGCCACGCACGCTCCGGGCCGACCGGGTGGAACGCGACACCCCCACCGCTCCAGTTGCCGCCGGAGCCACCGGCACCCCGCCCTCCGCCGCCCCGCCCACCCCTCCAACTGCGCCCGCTCCAGCCGCTGCTCCGCCCGCGCCTCCTCCCGCCATGCCGGCCGGCTCGATCGCCACCCGCCGCGCCGGCGACGCCAGCGCCGCCGCACCACCCCCGGGGCTTCGGCCCGCAGCCCCGGCCCCCTCCAACTCCCCTGCGGCGACGGAACCTCCCGCCACCACCGACTCCGCCCGGCCGGCACCCGCCGTGGCCGTCGCATCGGCCGCCCGGTGCGCCCGGACCGCCTCCACGATCCACTCCGGCACCGCCTCGCCGACCGGCTGCGCCGGCGTCAACTCCGCCCTGCCGCGGACCGCCCAGCGGAAGGCCGAGGTGCCCCGGCCGAGGTCGTGGCCCACCACCCGTGCATCGATCTCCACCACCGATCTCCGCTTACCGCCGTCCTCCCACTCCCGCACCCGCAGCCGCCCACTGACCACCACCGGATCGCCCTTGCCGAGCGAACTCACCACATTCGCCGCCAGCCAGCGCCACGCGTTCACCGTGACCCAGTTGGTGTCCCCGTCGACCCACTCACCGCGCGCCCGGTCGTAGCGCCGCTCCGTCGCCGCCAGCCGGAAGTTCGCCATCGGCACCCCGGCGGCGGTCTGCCCGTAGCTCACCGTCGAGGCGACATTTCCGATCATCGTCACCAGAGTCTCGTTCACGGCATGCCCTCGCATTTCTCGTGTTTCTCCTGCACCGGGAGAATTGACCTGCTGTCGACGATGTTGCCCCGTCCCGCCACAACTGCGGTGAATGGATTTGATTTCTGTGGATAACCAAGCCCCTGTGGATAAATTTGCCATCCCTTGGTGATATTATTTCCACAATTACCTAGGATGGCGCTCTGCGTCCATGACAAAAGCCCCCGCCCCCTCCCCCGCCCACCCCTGAACGAGTGGCCGCAAGGACGCTCTGTCCACGTCATCCGACCGGAGGAACCGAAATCTCACCCCGCGCCGCCGCTGCTCAACCGTCACGTTCCCAGCACACCCCGCTACCAGCACGGCAGGTCCATAACGGGTGAGGAGACATCGCCGTAACGACTGCACAACGTCCGGCGGCAACACCCCCCACAATGCTGCACCCTGCCTCTCCACCTGCGATTATCAGACCGCTCTCGCGAGGCCGACACACCCATCCCAGCGGTGGAAAGCCGAGCAAGGCAGCGCCACCCCCTTATCCTGTCCCCGGCAGGGCAAGGGACTCCTCAACCCCACCCCAGGGGATTAGGCACCGGACGCTCACAAGGCCCCACCCGCCCCACCCCGGGCCCAACGCCCGCCCCGCCCCCGTAGCTCAGCGGATAGAGCAGGTGCCTTCTAAGCACTTGGCCGCAGGTTCGAGTCCTGCCGGGGGCACCCCTGCGCCCCGTCGGTCCACACCGGACCGACGGGGCGTTTCGCAGGTCGGAGCACGACCGTGCGGCCACCTTGCCGGAGGCGGCTGGAGCCCTGCATCGAACACCCATCCGAGCGTTCGCGGCTGACGGCGTCGGTTCCGGGGCGGTCCGCGGCACACTCGCGGTACGGTCAGCGACCGCACGATCGGTCAGATAGAAGCGACCTCGGGTTGATCTTTGAACCGGAGTACAAGCAGGAGTGCGGGCGACGACCGCAGGCATGCCGCTCGCCGGCCCGCGGTCGTCTGCCGGCGGCGGGGCCGAGAGCCTGGGAGGTTGGAATCCCGGCGGTGGCGATGGTGGAAGACGCCCGAAGACGGCCATCGGATCGTTGCGCCCGCTCGGACCCGCGCCTCGTCAACTCCCGTCCGCGAGATCCTCCACGGGCACCGGGCGGTAGGCGGTGTCGACGCGCCAACCGTCGTCGCGGGCAGCCGCCTCGAAGAGCTCGATCTTGTAGGCGAGCCCCTCCGGCTCGCCGATATCGGACCACCGCCACGCCTGCGCCCAGCTCTCGGAGCTCCGCACCAGCGGCCAACCCCGTACCGCGAGCTGCAGTGCGAACGTGGACCGGGCATAGCCGTGGACCCAACTGCCCGCGTCGCTCGCCTCCATTCGCCGGGACGCCTCGGTCTCCCGCAATCGCAGCCACTGCCGCTCGCGCCGGGCGACCAGCAGCGGCGTGAACCCGGAGCGCTCCTCCTCGACCAGGAAGACCAGGCGGTCGCTCTCGCCCCGGACCTCGTAGCGGGGGAGCTGGGGCGTCCGCGCGAACCCGAGGTCGTGCTTCCAGAGGACCACCCACAGGCCGCGCCTGAGGTAGTAGTGGACGGCGCGTTGCCAGGTCCAGTGCGCATCCAGTCGGAATCCGCGCAGACCCTCGGCCAGAGTGACCCGGTACACCGTGTCCAGCGCCGCACCGCCGAACCCCCGGCCGCGAGCGGACGGACGGAGGTACAGCGATGACAGGCCCAACTGTCCGGCCCACTTGGGCCAGTTGTCCACGGCGATGGTGCCGACCGGCGACCCGCTCGCCCCGAGGATCCAGTACCGCCGGCGATAGCGGCCACAGTCGGGAGCCTCCCGGCCCGCGGCCCCGGACCGAGCGCGCAGCTCTCGCTCGGCTGACGGTGTCAACGCGTCAGGCTCGACCTGCTCGCCCAGCGCGCCCTCCGCGAGCGAGGCGAGCTCCCACAGGGCGAATCGCCGCCCCTCCCCGAGAACGACCGGGCGCAGCCCGGCAGCCGACCCCAGACGCTCGTGCACTCGACCTGCCGCGATACTCCATGGCGTGACCATGCGACTACGCTAAGGAGTGCCACTGACAATGCACCCAGCAGCGCCGGCCGCAGTCGGGAACACGGCCCCGGAACGGATTGTCAGCCTCCCGTGACAGATTGTTCATCAGGTGGGGCCGCGTTCGGCCCCGGCTGCCGAGGAAGCTGCGATGAGCACGTCCGGGGAGTCCCCCCGCATCACGACCACCTGCTCGAACGACGGTTGCGACAAGGCGCAGACACCCGGTGGCTTCCGAGGCCGGCCCGACGTCCAGACGGACGGTGAGGCGCGGGGCGGCACCGAGCGAGCGCGGCGGCTGGGCCTGTTCGCACTGGCGCAGACGCTGCCGAGGCAGCGGGTAGAGGAGTTGGTCCGTGCCCTCGTCGAACCGTGCGGACCTGGCAGCACCAGGATCCTGACAGTCAACGAGATGACCGCCGGGGTCCGGATCGACGAGACCGGCGCCCCCGAAGTCGAGCTGCCGAACGTGGCCGCCTCGCTCCGCCTCATGCTCGACCACGGCCACGCCGCCGGCGTACTGCTGCGTGCCTTCACCGACCGCACCGCCATCACCACCGAAGCGGGGCTCCGGATCCCCGTCAAGGAACTCCGGGGCTGGGCCGTGCGCGGAGGTCGCCTGCTCCCGCTCAGCGCCGCCGAGGTCTTCAACGCGTCCTGCACGGACAGTGGTACGGGCGAGCCCCTGCCGCCCGAGCGTGGCGTCGCCTACCTGGACGCCTGGGACCCAAGGCGTCCAGGACGGCGAGTTCGACCACCACGCCGACTCCACCGCCTGCCCCGGCACCCGGCCCCTCGCCACCCAACCCGAGACCCGACCCGAGCGAGGGGCCGCCTCGCTACCCGCACGACCCGCGCAGGTCGGCCAGGAGTTCACCGAGCACAAGCTCCTCCTCCACCCTGACCCCGTGCGCCTCGATGGCCTCGCGCAACGCGGGGTCCCAGAGTGTGGGCGCCGGGGTCCCGGTGGTGAGCGGCGCGCCGAGGCCGCGTTCGACCGCCGCGAGGTAGGCGGCGTGATCGTAGCGCCACGGGACAGCACCGGGCAGGCGCAGCAGACCTGCGGCGATCCGGACGCCGCCCCAGTCGAAGTCGCCGTGGTAGGCGAGCCGGCTGCCGCGCTCGGCGAGCCGGCCGAGCAGCGTGCGCGCCGCCAGCGAGACGTTGCCCTCGACGCAGACCAGCGGCGGGCAGTCCGCGCCGAGCGAGGCGGCCGCCGCCGCGACCACCGCCGGGTTCTCGCAGACCCGGACCGACTCGGGCACCGCTCCAACCCCAGCTGCGAGTTGGCGCAGCGTCAGCACGCAGGGTTCGCCGCCCTCCCGCGCGGCGGCGAGGATCCGGCCGGTGGTGCCGTGGGTCGATCCGGGCAGGCCCAGGGTCAGCACCCGCGAGGAGAGCTCGTCGGTCGCCACACCGACCGCGGCCCAGCCCGCGCGGCGGCCCTCGGCGCCACCGGCCTCCTCGTCCGACAGCCCGGCCAGCGCCTTGACGGCGGACCAGACGAGCGAGGCGAGCGGCCGCCCCTCGTCGAGTGCGTGCGCGTCGCCGAGGCAGCGGGCGGCGAGGACGGGCAGGGTCAGCGCGGCCCCGGGGCCGGCGGACAGCTCGTCAGCGGTCAGCTCGGCCAGCACGCGCGCAGCCTGGTCGGCCAACCGACCTGCCACCGAAGGATCTCCCGCAGCGATCCGCTTGAGCAGGCCGGTGGACTCCACCCGCGCGCGCCAGGGCGCTAGGTCGGGCCGGTCGCAGGCGGCGTCCAGGGGCACGAACGCGGCCCGCCACGCCTCGGCCGAGGCCAGCGCCTCGGCCCGGCGGTCGGCGACCGGCCCGGTGAGCAGGACTACGGCGGCCGCGAGCCCGTCCGAGCAGGCCAGGGACTCGCGGAGCACCCGGTCCACATCGGCCAGCGGCACCGAGAGCGAGCGGCCGGCCCGCAGCCGGCGGCCGAGCAGCAGCTCGACGGCGCGCCGCTGCTCGACGGAGGCGGCGGCCAGGACGACCGCGGTGTCCAGCGGGCGTCCCGCCGCCAGCCGCTCGCGCACCCGCTCGACCAGCCAGGCGGTCTCGGGACCACCGAGCATGCGGCGCAGCCGGGGCAGGTCGGCCACCGGCCTACGCCTCCTCGAACTCGAACAGGTCGGACTGCGGTACCGCCTTCACCGCCACTGCCGGCACGTGCGCCGCAGCCGGCACGTGCGGCACCGGCCGCTGCTCCCGCGAGCGCTCGCGCCCGTCCCAGCGCCACGGGGTGACGAGCACCGCGTCGAAGCCCTCACGCCGGGTCAGCTGGGCGATCCCGATCCCGGGCACGGTGGGGTAGCAGGCCCACTCGCGCTCGCTGGTCATCACCACGTCGAGGTCGAAGGAGGCGAGCAGGCCCAGGCACTTGGCGCGGGAGTCGTCGTCCACCCCGGCGAACGCCTCGTCGAGGGCGATCAGCCGCGGTGCGTGCGGGCTGCCGGAGGAGTAGTGCGAGGAGGCGGCGGCGAACAGCGGTACCGAGGCGGCCAGCACCCGCTCCCCACCGGAGGCCGGACCGGTGGCGGGCTTCCACTGGCCGTCCTGCCGGCGCTGGATGGTGAACATGTGCCACGCCCGGTAGTCCAGCGCGCGGGTGAGCTGGTCGGCCCAGGAGTCGCCGGGGTGCTCCTCGCGATCCTGCGCGATCCTGGCCTGCAGGAACTCACCGACCAGCGCCCGGTCGGCCGGACGCCAGGCGTCCGAGGACTGGCGCAGCAGGCGGGTGCGGACGGCTTCGAGGCCCTGCGGTGCGTCCTTGGCGGGCTGCCAGAGCAGGCGCAGCGCCATACCGGTGGAGGTGGGGCGCTCCGCCAGGTCCCGGTTCATCGCCTGGACCTGTTCCTCGGCACCGGCGATCAGCTCCTGCAGGGCACCGGCGACCTCCCCCACCAGGTGGTTCTCCAGGAGTTCGCGCTCCTTCGCGGAGAGCAGGCGGCCCCGCTGTTCGACCTCCTCGCCCAGCGAGGCGGCGAGCGCGGGAACGTCGTGGCTGCGGCCCTGGAAGAGCACGTCGACGACCATGACGCCCTCGTGGAGCGTCATGCCCACCGAGTGGCCGTGCCGGGCGAGCGCGTCGGTGAGGATCTTGTGTTCGGCGGTGATCCGCTGCTGGATCAGCTCCCAGCGCCGGTCGGCATCGTCGACGGCCTCCAGTTCCTGGTGGACGGACCGGGCCAGCGCGACGGCCGGGGTCGGGACCCAGGGCTCGTCCGAGGGCGGGACGGTGAGCCCGGGGACGGCGGTGGCGAGCAGGCCGGTGGCGGCAAAGGCCCGCAGTGCGGTGACCGCGCGCTCCCGCTCCCCGGTGGCCTCGCCGATCCGGGCGCGGATCTCGGTGTACCGGCCCTCCGCCCTCGCCCGCGCGGCCAGGGCCGTGTCGCGCGCGGCCCGGGCGGCCTTCTCGGCGCCGTCGCGCCGCTCAAGGGCGGCGTCCGTCTCGGCCAGGCGCCGGAAGAGCTCCTCCACGCTCGCCCCGACGGTCTCGCCCAGTACCCGGTGCCGTTCGGCGGCAGCCTCGGCCGTGCGGCGCGCGCCCTCGGCGGCTTCGACGGCATCGGCCAGGGTCTGCGCGGCCGACTCCGCCTCCGCGGCGGCCTCGGCGGCGTCGGCAGCGGAGCGGGCCCGGGCCACAGCCGCGGGCAGCAGCGCGGCGAGGGCGGCGCGGTAACCGGACAGGGCCTCGCGCACGGCGTCGAGCGCCTCCCGATCGGCCGTCAGGCCGGTGTCGGCGGCGTACTCCTCGGCCCGAGCGGCGGCCTCCTCGGCCTCCTCGCGCCGAGTCACCGCCTCGCCCTCCGCCTCGATCTGACGTTCCGACAGGCGTCGCACCGTCTCCGCCTCGTGGCCACGGCGGGCGTGCGCCTCCCGAAGCGCCTGGTCGGCGGGGGCGGCGCGCAACTCGGCGGCAAGGACCACCGCGCGTTCCCGGACCACCGCCCGCTGCTCGTCCAAGATGCCCAGAGCGGCGGCGAGTTCGACGCGACGTTCGGTCAGCTCGGCAAGCCGGGCGCGGCGGGCCGCCTCGCGGGAGCCCTCACCGATGTAGCCGGCGGCGGGCTTGCTCCAGGAGCCGGCGAGCACACCGAGCCGGTAGCCACCGTCAGCGGCCACCCAGCTCGCACACGGCGAGTCCGCTCCCAGTCCGACCGCCGCGAGCACGGCGAGCACCGCTTCGTCGCCGAGGGCGGCGGCCTGCGGGTCGTCCCGGTCGACGGCCGGGCGCAGGACGGCCGCCAACGATGCGCCCCCGGCGGGTGGGCCGGGCAGCAGCACGGCATCGTGGGTCCGCGGGTCCAGCAGGGCGCCGTCGGGCGTGAGCCAGGCGTCGAGAAGGCCGGCTGCCTCCAGGGCCGCCTCGATCCCGGCCCGTTCCGCCGGCGGAACGGTGTCGGCGAAGTCCACCGCCCGCCACAGCGGTGCGCCGGGGCGGTCGGAGCGGCCGTGGTGGTCGCGCGTGTGCACGGCGGGCGGGGCGTCGTGACCACCTGACTCCAGACGGGCGATCTCCTCCGCCACCGCGCCCTGCTCGCGCCGGACGGCGGCGCGCTCGGCGTCGAGCTCGGTCTCCCTGCGGGTCAGGACGGCCGCGTGATCCCGGTGCGCGAGAGCCGCGGCCTCGGCCGCCGGGTTCGGTCCGTCCAGGCTCTCGGTCCACGCCTCCAGGGCGGCCAACGCCTGGTCCGGGTCGGCGAGCCGGAGTTCGGTGGTGCCCAGGGTCCAGGCCCGGTACAAGGTCACCAGTTCGCCGCCCTGGCCGAGGACGGCCTGATCGGCGAGCGCGACGCGTTCCCGCCCGGCCTCCAGGTCCGAGGCCCGGCGGCCCGCCTCCACCTGGGCGTCACGGGCCCGGCCGCGAGCCCGTTCGGTGGCGGCGAGCAGCTCGGTCAGGCCGGTGACGGCCTGGCGGCGGCGTTCGAGCGCCCGCTCGCCGGTGCGGCGGGTGTCCTGGTAGGGCGCGTGATCGCGTTCCAGCGCCTCGGCGACCGCCCGGTGGTCGAGTCCCGCCTCCTCGGCGCACTGGCGGGCGGCGAGCTGGGCCTGGTCGAGAACGTGCTGGTCGGTCGTGGTCTGGGCGAGCGCGGCGGCGCCGCGACGGCTCCAGTCGGCTGCGGTGCGCCGGGCGGCCTCCCGGGCGGCCTCCCGGTCGAGCGCGGCCCGGCCGAACGTCTCGGCCGTGCGGGCGGCCTGCTCCAGCTCGCGGGCCGCGTCCATCTCGGGGCTGCGGTTCAGCGCGTCACGGGCGGCCGTCAGGCGGACCCGGCTGTCCTCCAGCTCCGCGAGGCTCTGCTCGGCGTGCGCCAGCTCCTGCTCGGCGGTGCCGTGTTCGGCCTCCGCCTCGCCGAGGTCGCGACCCAGGTGCTCGTAGCGGCTGTGTGCGACGCGCAGCACGCCGGCCTGGCGCTTGGCGGCGATCTGTGCGTAGCGGCGGTAGTGGGTGAGGAAGCTCGCGGCGGCACCGGACGCCTCGGACAGCGCCGCCAGCGCATGCCGCTCCTCGTCCAGGCCCCGGAACGCCTCGGCGACCTCGCCGACCAGAGCCGCGTCCAGCGGCGGGAGCGACTCGGTCAGCGCCTTCGACAGCAGCTTCTCGTCCGGCTTCTTGGACAGCTGCGGCTGGCGCAGCTGGATCAGCAGCCCGACCAGTGCCTCGTAGCGCTCCTGGCCCAGGCCGAAGAGCTGTTCGTCGACCGCGCGGCGGTACTCGGTGGCGGTGTCGTGCACCAGTCCGCGGCCGCCCAGGGCGTCGCGCAGCCGCTCCCGGGTGAACGGGACCCGGGTCGCGGAGAGCAGCGGCAGCTCGGGGCCGATCCGCAGCGGGGTGGTGAAGAACCAGTGCTTGGCGATGCCGCGTCCCTTGACGGCCTTCAGCCCGCAGCCGATGGTCCGGTACTGCGGCAGGCCGTCCTCGCCGATCCGACCGAACTCCAGCCAGGTGTAGCCGGTGCGCTCGTCGTGGGGGTGCTTGCCGCCGAGCAGCAGGTTCCACTCCATCCGCTTGGCCCGGTCGCCGTCCGGCTCGACCCGGTTCGGCGCCAGTTCGCCGTCGAGGAGGAACGGCAGGGTGAGGGCGAGCACCTTGGACTTCCCGGTGCCGTTGTTGCCGCGCAGCAGCAGTCGGCCGTCGTGGAAGCGGAACTCCTCGGCGTCGTAGTAGAAGATGTCGACCAGCCCGGCGCGCAACGGCTGCCAGCGGGTCTTGGTCGGCTGCGGCAGCGTCATGAGCGGGTGCGGGCCTTCCGGATGGTCGGGGCGGCGAGGGCGTAGCGGACGAGGGCGGGCTTGGCGCCGACCCGGTCGGCGTCCCGGGTGACGAGGTCCAGGGCGCTCAGGCGGTCCAGGGCCTGCGTCAGCAGGTCGGCAGCGGCGGCCGGTTCGGCGGCGGACTTGCGCCAGTACGCGGTGTGCTGGAGGGCGAGCTCGCGCACCAGCCGGACCAGCTCCGCTTCGGTGTGCGGACCGTCCGTGGTGGCGAGGTGCGCGGCGATGAGCAGGGTGACATGACCCTCGGTCCCCTGCTCCGGCATCCGCACATCGGTCAACTCGTCGTCGGGGTCCACCATGGCGACACCCTCGGCGCGCGACTCGGCCACCAAGCCGGTGAGTTCGGTGATCCGACGGGTGATCGCGTGCCGCTGGGAGACCAGGTAGGCGCGTTCGTCCTCGGGCAGTTCGTCGTAGTACACGACCGGGTCGTCCAGCAGTCGCCGGGTCAGCCGGTGGCGCAGCGAGCGCAACCGCAACTCGTCGGTGTCCGGCAGGACCTCCTCGGTCAGCGCAAGCAGCCGCCGCTCGGGCTCGGCCGCGGTGACGGTGGAGGGACCGCGGGTCGTGGCCAGCAGGCCCGCCAGCACCCGCCGACGCACGTCGTACAGCACGTCGTTGGCGGAGGCGGACAGGTACGCCTCCTCGTCGCCCGCCACCCGGTGCAGCACGCCCCACTCCAGCAGCAGGCGGACTGCCGCCACCAGGTCGGAGCGCTCCTCCCGGCGCTCCATCCGGAACTCGACGCCGGCCGACGCCAGCGCCGGATCCGCCGCGGCGGTCAGCACGCCTTCGGCGAGCCGGCCGAGCGTGACCTGCGCGTCGGCACGCTCCAGCACGGCCAGGGCCAGGCAGAGCAGGACGTAGCGCCGGCGGGTGAACGCCACCTTGGTGCGCGGCGCGCGGGCGGGGCGGGTCGCGTCGTCCAGTCGTGCGGGCGTCTTGAACAGCCGGGCCGTCTCGGTGTCGACCACCAGCCGCCAGCCGGTCTCCTGGGTGAACCAGGCCGCGAGCTCGGCCGCGTACTTGCGCACCAGCCGGAAGTCCTCCTTGGCGGCCTCGTCGACGATGGTCAGCAGCGGCGCGGCGAGCAGGGCCCGGGCCGCGCGGCGGCGCTCCGCCTGGGCGTCGACCA
Organism: Kitasatospora sp. NBC_01250; assembly: GCF_036226465.1. Classification (NCBI taxonomy): domain Bacteria; kingdom Bacillati; phylum Actinomycetota; class Actinomycetes; order Kitasatosporales; family Streptomycetaceae; genus Kitasatospora; species Kitasatospora sp. NBC_01250. The sequence continues at coordinate 3,271,073 of NZ_CP108476.1, forward strand.
GCGGCACGGCGCTCACTCGGGGTCTCCTGCCGGGGCGAGGTCGATGATCTCGACCACGTGCTCGGGGCCGGACAGCACACCGTCCACCGTGCGGATCTCGACCACCTGTTCCGCGTCCACCAGCTTCAACCGGACCTCCATCGTCCCGTCGCCCGTGATCGCGGACGACTCGCTCTCCCCCGGCACCCGGGCCGACAGCGCGTCACCCAGCACGGCCAGGAAGAGCCGGAACTCCTGGGTGTCCAGCCCGTCCGGGCCCGCGAGGGCGGACAGCAGTACCGGACCGTCGGTGGCCAGCCTCGCCCTCGCGGCAGCCGTCTGCGCCGCCTCCCGCTCGACCTGCTCGGCCAGCGCCTGCCGGGCCGCGGTCCGGTCGGCGACCCGGTTGGGCGCGCCGCGCCGCTCGTACGAACCGGTCTCGCGCAGCCGCGGACTGATCTCCAGCGGCGGTGCCTCACCCCAGGGTGTGGCCGGCGCGAGATCCGCGTCCTGCCACGCCGCCTCGGTCGTCGCGTCCACGGTCAGGTGCCGGGCCGGGGTCAGCGCGAAGGCCGCGCGCCACAGCCGGTGCGCCGCCGCGTCGTCGGGTGCCTCGGCGAAGAACCGGGCCAGCGCCCGGAAATCGGCCGAGCGGTCGCTACGGCCGCCGCGCCGCTCGTTGAGCGCAGCGACGGTGTTGACCAGCCCGGTGATGGCGCTGACCGCGGCACCGCGCAGCAGCTTCGCCTGGGAGGGCCGGCGGCTGGAGCGGCTGAGGAACCAGTCGGACAGCCCACGCCACCGGTTCTCCCAGGCCGCCAGCGCCGGCGCCAGAGCCGCCTGCCTGGCCCGATCGGCCTCGGCCTCGTCCGCACCCTCATCGCCCAGCGGAACGGCGTCGACGGCCTCGCGCTGGGCAGCCGCCAGCAGCAGTCGGCCCACCCCGGCCACCTCCAGGCGGTCGATCAGGTCGGCGATCTGCGCGCCCCGGTTGGCCAGGTCCGCGATGAAGCGCTCGATGTACTCCACCAGCCGGTCCTTGTAGGCGATGAACGCCTCCTCGTCACCGTCCTGGAAGTCGACCGTGCGACGCAGCGAGGCCATGAACGCCTGCGCGTTGTCCGCCAGGCTGCCGAAGCGGTCGGCCAGTTGAAGAAGCGCCAGGTGCACCTTGGCCGGGTCCGGGTCCTCCTGCTCGGCGAGCGCCAGCAGCGGACCGAGCTGCTCCGCGATGTCGGCGAGGGCGACGGACTGCAGTTGGCCGCGTTGCCCGAGCGCTTCCTCGTAGAGCGCGACGGCACGCAGCGCCGCCTGGCCGTGCCGGGTCAACTGGTACAGGTAGCGAGCACGGTGGAAGTCCTCGACGGAGGTGACCCGGCCGGTGTCGGCGTCAGCCCGCAGGTTGCCCCACTCCACCAGTTGCTCCAGCGAAGCGCCGACCGCCTCCAGCGAGAAGGCCTGCTGCTCAGGCGCCTGTCGGAGCTCGGCGACGACGTCCTCGGGCCGCAGGTGCACCGTGAACCGTTCCCTCGCCTGTGCGAACACGCCCAGCACCTGGCCGTGCAACTGGGCTTTGGGGGCGTTCAGGTAGGCGAAGGGCTGCGGCGGCGGCGCGGTGGTCACACGCTTCAGTATCCCAGAGTCGTTTCGGCCCTGGGCCGGTTCACCGAAAGCCGCTTGCATACGACCCACTTCGTGCGGCGACCCACCGGGCAACCTCCCGCGCCACCGCCGATCCGGAGCGGTACCACTACCGCCCCGGCTCAGGACTTGTGCTCGACGCTGTCCCGGATGCCCCGCATGATCGGGCCGGCGATCGCGGGGGTGATCGCGGAGGAGTGGGAGTCGATCTTGCCGTCCCGCTTGTTGTCGAAGTAGACGGCGCCGAAGGTGGTCGGGGTGAGCCACATGCAGGTGGTGGACTCGACGGCCAGGGTGCCGTAGATGCTCGGGCTGGTCTCCAGGGTCTGCTGGCAGGTGTCGCTGCCGCCGTGCGGGCCGGGGTCGACCGACTGGTAGGTGGTGCTGAACTTGTCCCCGGCGCCGTCGCCGCTGATGGCGGGGGACTTGATCAGGGTCTGCAGGGCGTTCTGGTCGAAGCCGCTGCCGTTGACTCCGGTGACGATCAGCCAGGCGTCCTCGGCGGGGTCGTCGTAGAGGCCCGTGACGGTCTGGCCGTCGAGGTGGAGCTGGGCGGTCAGCTTGGCCATGGTGTCGTTGATCTTGCTCAACTGGGCGGCGGTGGGCTGCTGCTGCTGGTAGCCGTTGGCCACCGGGGGCATGGCGATCGTCCAGCGGGCGGCCTCGGCAGCTGCAGCCGCCGTGGCAGCCGTGGCAGCCGCGCCGGCTGTGCCGGCTGTGCGCCCCGGGCCGCCGCCGGACTGGCAGCCCGTCACTGCGGCGGCGAGGAGGACTCCGGTACAGACGGCGGTGAGCGGACGGGGCAGCGGCATGAGCGGTCTCCGAGAGGCACGGGGTGAGCAGGCGGGCGGCAGGCGGGGCGAGGCCCGACGAGGGCGTCCTCACTGTGGCCGACCGCCCGGGCTGCCGGAAGACAGCACAGCTGCATGCCCCCGGTAGGTTCGCTAACGGTGCGACGGGCACGGCACGGCAACGCGGACCGAGCAGCACGGGCACGGCACGGCACGGCAACGCGGACCGAGCAGCACGGGCACGGCAGCACGGGCCGGGCCAGCGCAGAGCCAGGGCCGGCGCCGGGACGCACATGGACGGGAGAGACGGGAGAGGTGGCGCAATGGAGCTCGATCCGAAAAGGCTGATGATCCTGCGGGCGATAGCCGAGGGCGGCGGCGTGGCGGCCGCGGCGCGGGCCCTGGGGCACACGCCGTCGGCGGTGTCGCAGCAACTGAACCGGCTGGAGCGGGAGACGGGCGTCCCGCTGGTGGACCGCACCGGCGGACGGGCCGAACTGACCGCCTCGGGGCGGCTGCTGGCCCAGGCGGGCGAACGGATCCAGCAGGCCCTCACCGACGCCACCCGGGAGTTGAACGCGCTGGGCGAGCAGGCGGCGGGGCCGGTGGCGATCGGCGTTCCGGCAACCGCGATCAGCTACTTCGCGACGACCGCCCTGCACCTGCTCGCCACGGCGCATCCGGCCCTGCAGCCGCGGTTGGTCGAAACAGGGCCGGCCGAGGGCCTGCGTGCGCTGCGGCTCGGTGAGCTGGACGCCCTGGTCATCGCCGACGACCAGGACGCACCCACCCCGCTGCCGCCCGGAGTCCGGGCCACGGCGCTGCTGGAGGACGAGTACCGGCTCGTGCTGCCCGACGGGTGGGCGGAGCCGGCCGACTGGGCCGAACTGTCGGGCCGGCCGTGGATCGGAGCACCGGCCGACTCACCGCGGGGCGTGGTCTTCCAGCGGCTGGCCGCGGAGCACGGCATCGTGCCGTCCGTCCAGCACGTGGCCCGCTATCCGTTCGCGGTCTACAGCATGCTGGCGGCTCGACTCGGCCCGGCGATCCTGACCGCAACGGCCGCGAGCCGGCTGACCCACGGAGTGGTGGCCGGGCTCGCGGTGCCCGGCGGCTACGTCGTGCGCCTGCTGCGGCGCACCGGGCCGTCGGGGGCGGTGCCGGCGGTCGAGGCGACGGCCGAGGCGCTGCAGCAGGCGGTGCTGCTGGCGGCCGAACGGATGGCCGGGCTGGGGCTGCTGGAACGCGAGCCCAGGGTCCGGCCGCGGCTGGTCGACCCGAGCGAGCGCACCCGGACCGAATAGCCCGGGAGGGATCGGACCACCCGACGTTCCGTCAGCTCAGGCGCAACTCCACCGAACGTACCCGGACCGCCTCGCCCGACAGGCCCGGCGGCAGCCGCAGCGCGATCGCCGCGTCGTAACCGGGCGGCACCTCGACCGCCCGCAGCTCCCACCCGGCGGGCGGCAGCGCACCGGACGGTTGTGCACCCGACGGTTGTGCACCCAACGCCTGTGCACCCGACGGCAGCGCACCGGACCCCCTCGCCGCCGTCCCGAACCCGGGCCCGAGGCCCACGTAGTCGACGCCGACGCCCCGCCCGAGGCCCATGCCCGTCCCCTTCAGGTACGCCTCCTTGCGCACCCAGCAGCGCACCGCCGCAGCCGCCCAGCGCTGCGGCGACGGATCGGCCAGCGCGGCCAGTTCGGCCTGCTCGGCCGGGTGCAGCTGGGTGGCGACCTCGGCACCGGCGCCGGGCGCGAAGGCGTCGGCCCGCTCGACGTCCGCGCCGACCGGGTGCGCGGCCAGCGCGATCAGCGCGAGGTCGCCGCTGTGCGAGAGCGAGAACTCCAGGCCCGGCGCGTCCACCGGCTCGGGCCGGCCGTGCAGTTGGCCGCAGCCCGGGCAGACGGCCCGCCGGAATGTCACCGCCGCGGCGTCGCGGCCGAGGCGCTCGGCCAGCACCTTGCGCAGCGCCACGTGGGCGACCTGGTAGAGCGCCCGGTCCTCGTCCCGCCGGAACGCCGCGGCGCGCTGCCGCTCCGCCTCGTCGAGCACCCCGGCCGCGGCAGCGCCGGCGGCTGCTGCGTTCGCCGCCGTGACCGCGACCCAGCCGACCTCGACCTGCCCAGGCGCCAGCGCCCCCGAGCCCATGCCCGTCCCGGTACCCACGCCCGTCCCCATGTCCGTTCCGCTCCCCACACCCATGCCCGTCCCCATGCCCACTTCGCTCACCAACTCCGCACCGCCACGTCTCAACCGGTCAGGCCCCGAAGCGCCCGCGCCTCAGATCCCCGACACCGTCCCGGACACGATCCGCACCACGCCGTCCGCCCTGGCCGCCAGCGCGGCCCGCAGCCGGGGAGCGCGTGCCTCGCCGAGGAGTTCGCAGGCCTGCTCCGGCTCGACCCAGCGGTACTCCTCCAGTTCGGCCTCCTGGAGGGTGATCTCGGTGCCGACCGGCACGCTCCCCGCGTCGAAGAGGAAGTGCACCGAGGGGTGGTTCAGCTGCTCGGAGGGGTGGATCCAGCCGACCACCAGCAGGTGGCCGATCTCCCGGTCGAGCCCGGTCTCCTCCCGCAGCTCCCGCCGCGCGCACTCCAGCGCGTCCTCGCCCAGGTCGATGACGCCGCCGGCGAACTGCCAGCCGGGGCGGTAGTTGGGCTTGACCACCAGCACCCGGCCCGCCTCGTCGGTCAGCAGGGTGCCGGCGGCGGTGTAGGAGCGGGGCAGCGAGGCGAGCCAGGCGTCCCGGGACAGCAGCTTTTCCTGGTCCACTGATCGACTCCTCGTCTGCCGGTTCGGCGGGCTGGGGCAACGCACAATGCGGAGAGGCACAGCTCGGGCAACGCACAACGCGGACAGGCACGGCTCGGTCGCACCCTCACCGTCCCGCGCATTCAACCATGCCCACCACCGTCGGCCACCGCATCCACCTGCGAGAGTTGGCCGCATGACCGACCAGACCCTCACCGCCGACCGCGCCGAACTCCCCTCCCCCACCGAGGGGCTGCGCGTCTTCCACGACGAGGCGGACGGCGTGGCCGTGCTCGTCCTCGACCGGCCGAAGCGGCGCAACGCCGTGACCCTCGCGATGTGGCAGGCGATCCCCGAACTGCTGGCCGGCCTCGCGGCCCGACCGGGCGTGCGGACCCTGCTGGTCGCCGGCGCCGCGGGGACCTTCAGCGCGGGGGCCGACATCGCCGAACTCTCCACCGTGTACGCCGATCCGGCCCGCGCCGACGCCTACCACGCGCGCAACGTCGAGGCGGAGCAGGCGCTGGCCGCCTTCCCGCACCCCACGCTGGCCGTGGTGCACGGCGCCTGCGTGGGCGGCGGCTGCCAGCTCGCGCTCGCCTGCGACCTGCGGTTCGGCGCGGCGGACGCGCGGCTGGGGATCACCCCGGCCAAGCTCGGCGTGGTCTACCCGGCGGTCCCCACCGCCCGGCTGGCCGGCCTGGTCGGGCCGGCCAGGGCCAAGTACCTGCTCTTCTCCGGCGAGTTGGTGGACGCCGAGCGCGCCGAGCGGTTCGGCCTGCTGGACGAGGTGCACCCGCCGCAGCTGCTCGACGCCCGCGCCCTGGCGTTCGCCCGGCTGCTGGCCGCCCGCTCGCCGCAGACCATCGGCGCGGCCAAGGCGGCGCTGGCCGCGCCCGATCCGGCTGCCGCCCGCGCCGCCCTCGCCCCCTGGGAGCGCCGCTCCCGCGAGGCGCCGGACGTCCGCGAGGGCCTGGCCGCGTTCCTGGAGCGCCGCGAACCCCGCTTCGCGCCGCCCGCACCCGTCCCAGCCGCCGCTGCCACCGCCGCCGCCCACTCCCCCGTCTCCGACTCCCTCGCCGACCCCCTCCCCGGCGCCGGCCACATCCCCGGCCGGACGGAGTAACGCAAGGCGTGCGAACGGTCGCGCTCTGATGGGATGCCCTCAGGAACTGCCCCCGGCAGGACCATCCACCACCGGGAACCACCATCGAAAGGAGTCCCGCAGATGCACGCAGACGTGGGCGACCGGCTGCATATCCACAGCCGAGCGGTCGGCATCGTGGACCGCGAGGGCGAGGTCATCGAGGTGCACGGCGACCAGGGCGAACCCCCGTACCTGGTCAGGTTCGACGACGGTACGCAGACGCTGATCTTCCCCGGTCCCGACTGCACGGTCGAGCAGCGGCACCGCACCTGACCGGCCCGCTCGACCGCCGTCAGCGGATCGGCATCCCGGAGATGGTCCGCGCGATCACCAGCCGCTGGATCTCGCTGGTCCCCTCGAAGATCGTGTAGATCGCGCTGTCCCGGTGCATCCGCTCCACGGGGTACTCGCGGGTGAAGCCGTTGCCACCCAGCAGCTGCATCGCCTGCGACGTCACCCACTTGGCGGTCTCGCCGGCGTAGAGCTTGGACATCGACCCCTCGGCCGCGGTGAACGGCTGCTGGTTGGCGGCCATCCAGGAGGCCCGCCAGACCAGCAGCCGCGCCGCGTCGATCCGGGTGCGCATGTCGGCCAGGGTGAACGCCACCCCCTGGTTGTCGATGATCGGGCGGCCGAACTGCACCCGGGTCTTCGCGTAGTCCAGCGCCACCTCGTAGGCGGCCCGCGCGATCCCGATCGCCTGCGCGCCCACCGCCGGGCGCGAGGCCTCGAAGGTGGCCATCGCGGCGTTCTTGCCCGCGCCGCCCCGCGCCTGACCACCCCGCGCCCCATCACCGGCAGCCTCGCCGCCGGCCGCCCGCTCCCGCGCGCGGGCCAGGCGCTCGTCCAGCTTCTCCTTGCCGCCCAGCAGGCAGTGCCCGGGCACCCGCACGTCGTCCAGCACCACCTCGGCGGTGTGCGAGGCGCGGATGCCGTGCTTCTTGAACTTCTGCCCCTGCGCCAGCCCCGGCGTGCCCGGCGGCACCACGAAGGAGGCCTGCCCGCGGGCACCGAGCGCCGGGTCGACGGTGGCGACCACCACGTGCACCGCGGCGATGCCGCCGTTGGTGGCCCAGGTCTTGGTGCCGTTCAGCACCCACTCGTCCTTGGCCTGGTCGTAGACGGCCCGGGTGCGCAACGCCGACACGTCCGAGCCGGCGTCCGGCTCGGAGGAGCAGAAGGCGGCCACCTTGACGTCCTCGGGGGTGCCGAACATCTGCGGGGCCCAGGTGCCGATCTGCTCGTCGGTCCCGTTGGCCAGCACGGCCACGGCCGCCAGCGTGGTGCCGACGATCGACAGGCCGATGCCCGCGTCGCCCCAGAAGAGCTCCTCCATGGCCACCGGTATCCCGACGCCGGAGGGGTCGAAGTACTGCTGCGCGTAGAAGTCGAGCGAGTAGATCCCGAGCTTGGCGGCCTCCTGGATGATCGGCCAGGGGGTCTCCTCGCGCTCGTCCCACTCGGCGGCGGCCGGGCGCATCACGTCGGCGGCGAAACCGTGCAGCCAGTCGCGGACGGCGAGCTGGTCCTCGCCGAGCGCCAGCGAGAAGGGGTTCATGAAGTCCTCCAGGATCAAGATCGCGCCGTGCGGTGTGCTGTCCGCGCGCTGTTCCGTGTGCTGTTCGTGTGCTGTCCGGGGTGCCGCTCGCCGGGCCGCCCGGGGTGTGGACCGGCGTGCCGCACGGGGCCACACCCACCGGGGACCCGTGGGGTGTTACCCCGGGTAACATGGTCGGAGTCTGCTACTGATAGCTCACGGCTGTCAACGCACAGCGCAACGGGGAGCCGAGAGAACGGAGGGCCGGGTGACCGCCCTGGAGGAACCGCGCGAGGAACCGCGCCGGGAGCAGCTGCTCAACGCCGCCGACCGGGTGGTCGGCCGGGAGGGCCCGGGCGCGAGCATGAACGCGATCGCCGCCGAGGCGGGCATCACCAAGCCGATCCTCTACCGGCACTTCGGCGATCGCAGCGGACTCTTCCAGGCGCTGACCGAGCGTCACACCTCCGGCCTGCTGGCCGCCGTGCGCACCGCGCTCGACGAACCGCTGGAGCGCCGCGAGCGGGTGGAGCACGTGCTGGACACCTACCTGGCCGGCATCGAGTCCCGTCCGCAGGTCTACCAACTGCTCACCCACCCGGAGCCGGGCGACCCCCACGGCGTGGGCAACGCGCTGGCGCCCGCGCTGCGGCAGATCGCCGAGGAGATCACCCGGGCGGTCACCGCCCAGGTCGACCTCGGCCCCGACGGACCGCTGCTCTCCGAGGCCTGGGGGCGGGGCATCACCGGCATGGTGCTGGCCGCCGGGGACTGGTGGCTGGAGCAGCGGCCCTGCCCCCGGGCCCGGATGGTGCAGGCACTGGCCGACCTGCTCTGGGGACGGCTGGCCGCCGCCGCGCCCCTGCCGGCGGCCCCGCTGCCGGGCGGCACCTCCGCCTCGCCGCCCGAGATCCCTGCTCCGCCGGCGGACGGCGCGTAGCGACGGCGGCACTCTTGCGCGCGGCGGCGCCGGTGCGCGAGCATCGGCGCCCATCCTGCCCGCCGCCCGTGCGAGGTGTCCGTGCACACCCTCCGTACCGCCGCCCTGCGCATCACTGCCCTCCGTACCGCCGCCCGCCACACCGATCCCCCCTCCGTCCCCGCCACCCGTACCGCCGCCCGCCGCACCGCCACCCGCCGCACCGCCGCCCTGCTGCTGAGCCTGCTGACCGCCGCCGCCCTGCTGATCGGCGCGCCCCCCGCGCTCGCCCAACCGGGCACCCCGCACTCCGGTGCCCCGCAGCCCGGCTACCCCCGTGCCGACTTCCCCACCGGCGCGAGCCCCACCCCCGACGGCCGGGTGCTCTTCACCGACCGGTCGGGGCGGGTCCTCGAACCGCGCGGCTTCGATCTCGACAAGTACGACGAGACCACCGAGGCCGACCTGCGCTCCATCGCCGACCGCGGCTTCACGCTGATCCGGGTGGCGGTCTCCTGGGACCGCCTGGAGCCCGCCCGCGGCCACGACGACCAGGCCGAACTCGCCAAGCTCCAGCGCCTGCTGGGCTGGGCCGACAGCTACGGCCTGCTCGCCGTGATCGACTTCCACCAGGACGTCTACGGCCCGGCCTTCGGCGGCGGCGACCGGGGCATCCCGCCCTGGGCCACCCGGGACGACGGACTGCCGTTCGTCCCGGACCCGAACGACTGGTTCGCCGGCTACTTCCAGCCCGCCGTGCAGGCCGCCTTCCGCCACCTCTACGACGACGCCGACCTGCGCCGCTGGCAGGCCGAGTTCTACACCCACCTGGCCACCGAACTGCGCGGCCACCGCTCGCTGCTGGGCTACGACCTGTTCAACGAGCCGTTCGGACCGGTCGACGGCGACCCGAGCGACCCGGCGGTGCTCGCCGCCGCCTCGGCACAGCTCGAACAGGGACGCCTGGCGGCCATGTACCAGCGGCTGATCGGCGCGATCCGCGCGGTGGACCAGCGCAGTTGGCTCTTCGTCGAGCCGACCGTCCTGGTCGGCGAGGGCGTGCCGACCCGGCTGCCGGGCTTCACCGACCCGCGCCCGGGCCCGCCGCGGCTCGGCTACGCCCCGCACTTCTACGACACCGCGGTCGAGGACGGCGCCGACTGGAACCCGGCCGACGGCTTCATCGCCTCCTACACCGCCGCGATCAGCACCTACCCGAGTGCCCACCGGATGCCGCTGCTGGTCGGCGAGTGGGGCCCGCCGAACTCCCGCACCCCGGGCAACACCGAGCTGGTGCGCCAGCAGATCGCCGCGATGGCGGGCTTCGCGAGCGCCTGGACCATGTGGTACTGGTGCCAGGGCGACGGCGGCTACTGCGCGTTGGGGACGGACGCGGCGCCCGCGCCCGGGGACGGCCCGGCCTTCGGACCGTACGCGCCCGTCCTGGCCGGGCGCCCCGAGCACGAGAGCTGGGCGGCCGGCTCCTACACCGTCACCTTCCGGGCCGACGGCGGCTGGACCGAGCTGGCCGCCCCGCCCACCGCCAGGATCACCGTCACCGGCACGGACCGGGCGACCCTCGACACCCGCACCCCCGGGCACCCGCGGGTCCGGCTCCCCCGTGGCACCGAGGCCACCCTGACGGTCACGAGCTGAGGGGCCCCGGTCGAAGGAGCCCTCAGAGCAGGTCGGCGCGCGCCGCCTGGATCCCGGCCTGGAACCGGGTGCGCGCGCCGAACCGGTCCATCAGCTCCCGCACCCAGCGCTGCACCGTCCGCGTCGAGACGCCCATCTGCCGCGCGATGCTCTCGTCCGTCAGCCCGGCCGCGAGCAGTGTCAGCAACTGGCGGTGCCGGTCGCGCGGCAGGTCGGTGGAGTCGGCCGCGGGCACCCGCATCGCCCGCGACCAGTACAGCTCGAACAGCCCCGCCAGCGCGTCCAGCAGCGAGGAGGGGCGCACCAGCAGCACGCTCTGCAGCTCGGTGCCCGAACTGACCGGCAGCAGCGCCCAACGGTCGTCCACCAGCGCCAGTTTCAGCGGCAGGGCGGGCAGTACCCGGGCCTGCTCGCCGGCCCCGGCGTACAGCTGGATCTCGGCCACCCGCTCGGGGTCGCGCAGCACCTGGCTCTCGTAGACCACCCGCATCCGCACCCCCCGGCCGAGCGCGGCGAGTTCGAGCTCCGGGTCGGAGCGTCGGATGTACGGCGGCTTGTCCAGCACCCGCAACTGCTGCCGCACGCCCACCTGGAGACTGCGCCACAGTTCGGAGATCGACTCGCGCCCGGTGATCACCTCGACCAGCTCGCCCTCGGGGCCGCTGCTGGTACGCCGGTAGGTGCGCAGCAGTTCGGTGATCCGCCCGCGGGTGCGGCGCAGCTCCAGCTCGCGACGGAGCAGCAGCTCCTCCAGCGCCACGTCGGGGGCCGCCGCGCTCCACACCCCGCCGTCCGCCACCGGCCGCTCGACCAGGCCGAGTTCGGCCAGCGCGCCGAGCGCCGCCTGTGCCTGCTCGGCGGCGATCCCGAGCGCGCCGGCGAGCTGAGCCGCGCTCAGGCCCGGGCTGGACAGCAGGTGGAGGTAGAGCAACTCCTGGTCGGCGGCCAGTCCCAGGCCACCGAACCGCCCCGTCCACTGCTCGGCCACCTGCCCTGCCCCCGGCTCACACTGCTCCGCGACCGGCCTCTCACCTCGGCGTCCGGCCTGTTGTCGACCCGACTTTGGTGCACGTCAGGGCGGAAATCAAGAGTTCTGACAGCTGTCATGTTACCGCCATGTCGCATTCCGGCCCCGGCCTCCACCTTCCAGCGGGTCACCACGGGGCCGCACGCTGAGCCGCATCGCCCGGCAGCCGTCAGGCCCCCACCCGAGGGCAGCCGCGGTGCTCCACCCCCACGGATGAGGAGTACCCCGTGTCCAGTCTTCGCACCGTTCGTGCACTGCGGTTCGCCGTCGCCGCCGCACTCACCGTCTCCGGGGCCGCGCTCGCCACGCCGGCCTTCGCCGCGGCCCCGGGCTCCACCACGACCTTCGGCCCCGCCCAGCACGGCTCGCACACCGCGCTGCGCTACGGCCACGGCGCGCGCCGCTACGACGGCGGCGTCTGGGGCGGTTACGTCGCCCAGGGCAGCAACTTCACCAGCATCTCCGGTTCCTGGACGATGCCGCAGGTCACCTGCAACACCAGCAACGACCTGTTCGCCCCCTGGGTCGGCATCGACGGCTACGGCTCGCAGACCGTCGAGCAGACCGGCGTCCAGGTGGACTGCTCCAGCGGCTCGCCGGTGCTCTCCGGCTGGTACGAGATGTACCCGGCGCCGCCGCAGTACTTCAGCGACCCGGTGAACACCGGCGACAGCTTCACCGGCAGCGTGACCACCGACGGCAACGGCAACTACACGCTGACGCTGACCGACAACACCCTCGGCTGGACCGAGAACACCACGCAGAACCTGGGCGCGCAGAACGTCAGCGCCGAGGCGGTCATCGAGTCGCCGAGCCAGAGCTACCCGTCCTTCGACGAGCTGGACTTCTCCAACGTCACGGTGAACAACCAGGTCTTCGACAGCTTCGCGCCGCAGGCCATCGACAGCGGCCAGTACACCGAGACCGGGCTGCAGAACGGATCGTTCGCCATCGTCCCGGCGGGCGGCGGCAACTGGGACTCGGCCAGGCACATCTGACGGACCATCGCCGATCCGGTGTCGGAGTGCGCCAGGGCGACTACCAGGAGTTCCGACAAGCTGTCATGTTTCCGCCATGGCAGATTCCTGTCCCCCTTTCCGCCTTCCAGCCGGTGACCACCGGACCGCACGCTGATCCGCACACCCGGCAGTCCTCAGGCCCCACCCGAGGGCTGCTCGGCGTGTCGACCCCCCACGTTTCAAGGAGCAGCCCCACATGACCAGCACTCGCCTGCGCAAGCCCGCCCGCGCCGCCATAGCCGCGCTGCTCGCCCTCTCCGGTGCCGCCTTCGCCGCCCCCGCGGCCCAGGCCGCCACCCCGCACTTCTACGCCCCGCACCACACCTGGGGCGGCCAGCCGTTCTCCGGCGACAGCAACTGGGGCGGCTACGTCGCCCAGGGCAGCGGCTTCAAGAGCATCACCGGCTCCTGGACCATGCCGGACGTCCAGTGCAACACCACCAACGACCTGTTCGCCCCGTGGATCGGCATCGACGGCTACGGCTCGTCGACGGTCGAGCAGACCGGTGTCCAGGCGGACTGCTCCAGCGGCTCCCCGGTCTACTCCGCCTGGTACGAGATGTACCCGGCGCCGCCGCAGTACTTCAGCAACCCGGTCAGCGCCGGCGACACCTTCAACGCCAGCGTGGTGAACACCAGCCGCAGCAGCTACACGCTGACGCTCACCGACGTGACCAAGGGCTGGACCAAGACCGTCACCAAGACCCTGCGCGCCCAGAACGTCAGCGCCGAGGCGGTCATCGAGTCGCCGAGCCAGAGCTACCCGTCCTTCAACGAGCTGGACTTCGCCAACCTCACGGTGAACGGCCAGAGCTTCTCGAACTACGGGCCGCAGGCCATCGACAGCGGCCAGTACACCGAGACCCCGCTGCAGGGCGGCGCCTTCTCGATCATCCCGGGCTGAGCCGTCACCCCGGGCCGGGCCCGGGCCGCGCGGGTGCGCGGGTGCGCGGGTGCGCCACGAGTCCGCTCGTGACGCACCCGCGTCCGCATGACCCGGTCTACCCGGCCAGCCCGCGCCGGGCCAGCAGCGGCGCGGCATCGGGCTCGCGCCCGACCACCGCGCGGAACGCCGCCAGCGCCGGCACCGTGTTGCCCCGGGCGAGCAGTTCGCGCCGGAACAGCTCCCCGCTCTCGCGCACCGGCCGCCCGTTGCCGCGGAACCACTCGACCGTGTCGGCGTCCAGCACCTCCGACCAGATGTAGGCGTAGTAGCCCGCGCTGTAGCCGTTGGTGAACAGGTGGCTGAAGTACGCCGTCCGGTAGCGCGGCGGCACCGCGGGAAGCGCCAGGCCGGCCCGCTCCAGCGCCGCGGCCTCGAACGCGCCCGCGTCCTCGACGAGTTCGCCGGCCGGCAGGGTGTGCCAGGCCCAGTCCAGCAGCGTGGCGGCCAGGTAGGAGACGGTCCGGTAGCCCTCGCCGAACTGCTGGGCCTCGGCGAGCCGGTCCACCAGCTCGGCCGGCAGCGGCTCGCCCGTCTCGTGGTGCCGGGCGTAGTTGGCCCGCACCTCGGGCCAGTTCGCCCACATCTCGTTGACCTGCGAGGGGAACTCCACGAAGTCGCGCGGCACCTGGGTGCCGGCCAGCAGCGGGTAGCGCACCGCCGAGAACAGGCCGTGCAGCGCGTGGCCGAACTCGTGGAACACCGTGCGGACCTCGTCGGCGTTCAGCAGCGCCGGGGAGCCGGGCGCCGGCTTGGTGATGTTCAGGTTGTTGTAGACCACCGGCCGATGGTCGAACAGGCCGTTCTGCAGCACGAGTTCGTCCATCCAGGCACCCCCGCGCTTGGACGGCCGGGCGAAGAAGTCGGCCAGGAAGAGACCCAACGGGGTGCCGTCCTGCTCGAAGACCTCGAACACCCGGGTGTCGGGGTGGTAGCCGACCAGCTCGGGGCGCTCGGTGAAGCTCAGCCCGTAGACCAGGCCGGCCGCGTGGAACACCCCGTCGTGCAGCACCCGCTCCAACTCGTAGTACGGGCGCAGCGCGGCGCTGTCCAGGTCGTACTCGGCCAGCCGCACCCGCTCGGCGTAGTACGCCAGGTCGTGCGGGCCGAAGTCGGTGACGCCGTCGGCCTCGGCGGCCGCCCGCAGCCGCTCCAGCTCCCGCTCGGCGTTGGCCACCGCCGGCGGCACCAGCCGCTCCAGCAGCTCGGTGACCGCAGCCACGCTCCCCGCGGTCTCGTCCTCCACCACGTAGGCGGCGTGGCTCGGGTGGCCGAAGAGCGCGGCCCGCTCGGCGCGCAGCGCGGCCATCCGCGCGGCCACCGGCCCGTTCGTGGCGAGCGCCCGGTCCACCGAGGCGGCCAGCAGCCGGCGCCGGACCTCACGGTCGGTCAGCTGGGCCAGCGCGGGCTGCTCGGTGAAGTTGAGCAGGCTCAGCACGTACCTGCCCTCGTACCCGCGGGCCCGGCCGTTGTCGGCCGCGGCCTCGATCGCGGCCTCGGAGAGCCCGGCCAGCTCCTCGGCCCGCTCCAGCACCAGCGCGCCCTGCGCGTTGGCGGCGTACAGGTTCTGCCCGAACGCGGCGGTCGCCGCGGCCAGCTCGGCGTTCAGCTCGCGCAGCCGCTGCTGGTCGGCCTCGGGCAGCTGCGCCCCGTCCCGCACGAAGCGGCTGTGATGGCGCTCCAGCAGGCGCAGCGACTCGGCGTCCAGCTCCAGCCCGGCGCGCTCGGCGTGCACCGCGTCGATCCGGGCGAAGAGCGCGCGGTCCAGGTGGACCGCGTCGCGGTGCGCGGCCAGCCGGGGCTTGAACTCGGCGTCCAGCTCCTGCAGGACTGCATCGGTGTCGGCGGCCGTCTTGACCTCGAACACCGCCAGCACCCGGCGCAGCAGCTCCCCGGTGCGCTCCAGGGCCACCACGGTGTTCTCGAAGGTGGCGGGCTCGGGATTCGCGGTGATCCGGGCGATCTCGGCCAGCTGCCCGGCCATGCCCGCCTCCAGGGCCGGCCGGTAGTGCTCCACGCGGATCTCGGCGAAGGGCGGCAGTCCGTAGGGCAGCCGGCTGGGTGCGAAGAAGGGATTGTCCGTCATTCCGCCGACCCTACGCGCCGCTGTCAGTGCCGCGCGCTACGGTCGGGGCTGGGCAGCACCCCGGCCCGCCGCCCCAGCTGCTGCCCCGCCTGTCCGCACCACCCGCCCGCCCCGCACCACTCGCTCGTACCGATACGGAGTCCCGCCGTGCCCGCCAGGATCGCCCTGGTCCCCGACGCCCACGGGCGCGGTGGCCGCCTGCACCGCCTCACCGAGGCGGGCGAGCCGGTCGGCGCTCCGCTGCGCACCGCCGAGCTCGCCAGCACCGTCGCCGAGTTGGAGGCTGCCGAGCACCCGCGCTGGGTCTGGGCCGCCGCCGAGTCCGGGTACGCCCCGCTGCTGCCCCAGCTCCCGCACCGGCTCGGCCGCTGCCACGACCTGCGGCTGGTCGAGGCCCTGCTGCTGGCGCACGAGGGCCGCTGGGGCGCGCCGCGCTCGCTCGGCGCCGCCGTGGCCCGGCTGCGCGGCCTGCCGGTGCCCGCCGACCTGCCCGAGGCCGGCCCGAGCGAGGCCCAGGACACCCTCTTCGCCCCCGACCGCCTGCAACTGCCGCCCGGCGTCGATCCGCTGGCGGCCGTGCTGGAGGTCCACGCGGACCAGCAGCGCCGGCTGCGCGCCATCGAGGGTGACGAGGCCCGCGCACGCTTCCGGCTGCTGGTGGCCGCCGAGTCGGCCGGCGCCCTGGCCGCCGCCGAGATGGCCGAGGACGGCCTGCCCTGGCGCACCGAGGTGCACGACCGGCTGCTCACCGAGCTGCTCGGCCCCCGCCCGCACATCGCCGGCACCCAGCCGGCCCGGCTGGCGGAGCTCTCCGTGCGGCTCCAGCAGGTGCTCGGCGGCAAGCCGTTCAACCCCGACTCGCACACCCAGGTGCTGCGCGCCTTCGCCGAGCAGGGCGTCCGGCTCACCTCCACCCGTTCCTGGGAGCTGCGCGAGGTGGACCACCCGGCCGCCGAGCTGATGATCCGTTACAAGGAGCTGTCCCGGATCCACGCCGCGCACGGCTGGGCCTGGCAGGACGCCTGGACGCGCGGCGGCCGTTTCCGCCCCGAGTACGTGGTCGGCGGGGTGGTCTCCGGGCGCTGGGCCAGCCGCGGCGGCGGCGCGCTGCAGATCCCGCGGATCCTGCGCCGCGCGGTGGTGGCCGATCCCGGCTGGCGGCTGGTGGTGGCCGACGCCGCCCAGCTGGAGCCCCGGGTGCTGGCCGCCCTCTCGGGGGACGCCGCGCTGGCCCGCACCGCCGCCGGCGGCGACCTGTACCAGGCGCTGGCCGCCACCGCCTTCCAGGGCGACCGGGACAAGGCCAAGCTCGGCCTGCTCGGCGCGATGTACGGGCAGACCAGCGGGGACATCGGCCCGCTGCTGGCCACCCTGCGCCAGCGCTATCCGGCCGCGATGGGCTACGTCGAGGCCGCCGCCCGTACCGGTGAGGACGGCGGCATCGTCAGCTCCCGGCTGGGCCGCCCCTGCCCGCCGCCCTCCGACGCCTGGCTCGACCTGGCCGAGAGCACCGCCGAGCCCGGCAGCGAGGGCGGCGAGCAGGGCGGGCGCTCCACCCGGGCCCGCGGCCGGTTCACCCGCAACTTCGTGATCCAGGCCAGCGCGGCGGACTGGGCGCTGGCCCTGCTGGCCGCACTGCGCCGCCGGCTGGCCGAGCTGGAGCGCCCCGGGTCCCGCCCGCACCTGGTCTTCTTCCAGCACGACGAGGTGGTGGTGCACAGCCCTGCCGATACGGCCGATCAGGTGGCCGCCGCCGTCACCGCCGCGGCGGACGAGGCCAGCCGGCTGGTCTTCGGGGCGAGCCCGGTCAGGTTCCCGATGAGCACCGCCGTGGTGGAGTGCTACGCCGACGCCAAATAGCGCTGCCCGTCAGAACTTGTGCGCCTGCCAGGCCTCCTGCGCCGAGCGGACCACCTCGGCCAGCGCGGCCCCGGTCGAGGCCGTGACCACCGCGGCCACCGCCCCCTCCACGAACGGCGCATCCACCAGCACCAGCTCCGCCCGCTCCAGGTCGGCCAGCACGGCCCGGGCGGTCAGCACCGAGCTGCCGAGGTCCGGCAGCAGCACCACCCCCGCGCCACCGTCCACCTTGCGCACGCTCTCGGCGATCAGCTCGTAGCTGGTCCCGATCCCGCCGTCCTCGGTCCCGGCCGCCACCTCCACCGCCACCGAGCCCCCGCCCAGTTGCTCCACCAGCTCGCGCACCCCCGCGCCCAGCAGCGGACTGTGCGACACCAGGACGATTCCCACCGAGCTCCTCATGCCGACCGAGCCTAGACCGACCGTGCCGGGCCCGCCACGCCACGTCCTGGCGAACGTCTGAGGAACCCTCCCCGGGTGGCGTAGGTTCGGAGGCGAGCCGGTCCAATCGCCCCCACCGGAGACACCGATGAAGAAGCTGATCAACACCCCCGAGTCCGTGCTCGACGACACCCTGGCCGGAATCGCCGCCGCCCACCCGGAGTTGACGGTGGACCGGGCGAACCGGGTGATCCACCGGGCCGACGCACCCCGGCCCGGCAAGGTCGCCGTGATCTCCGGCGGCGGCTCGGGCCACGAGCCGCTGCACGGCGGATTCGTCGGCCCCGGCATGCTGGACGCGGCCTGCCCCGGCGAGGTGTTCACCTCCCCGGTGCCCGACCAGCTGCTGGCCGCCGTCCACGCCACCGACGGCGGTGCCGGGGTGGTCTTCGTGGTGAAGAACTACACCGGCGACGTCATGAACTTCTCGCTCGCCGCCGAACTGGCCGCCGAGGAGGGCACCGAGGTCCGCACCGTGCTGGTCGACGACGACGTCGCCGTGCAGGACTCCACCTACACCGCCGGGCGGCGCGGCACCGGCGCCACCGTGGTGGTCGAGAAGGTGACCGGCGCCCTGGCCGAGCGCGGCGCCAAGGCGGCCGAGGTCGCCTCGATGGGCGAGCGCGCGGTGGCCGCCTCGCGCTCCTTCGCGGTGGCGCTGACCGCCGCCACCGTGCCGGCCGCCGGGCGCCCCGGCTTCGAGCTGCCCGAGGACGAGATCGAGGTCGGCGTCGGCATCCACGGTGAGCCGGGACGCCGCCGCGCGCCGCTGCGTCCGGCCGCCGAGCTTGTCGCCGAGGTGGTGGAGACCATCCTCGCCGACCACACCCTGACCGCCGGCGACGAGGTGATCGCCCTGGTCAACGGCCTCGGCGCGACCCCGCTGCTGGAGCTGTACATCGTCTACGCCGAGGTGGCCGCCCGGCTGGCCGAGCGCGGCATCACCATCGTGCGCAACCTGGTCGGCAACTACGTCACCAGCCTGGACATGGCCGGCTTCTCGCTCACCCTCACCAAGGTCGACCCCGACCTCCTGGAGCTGTGGGACGCCCCCGTGCGCACCGCGGCCCTGCGCCGCGACTGACCGGCCGCCCCGCTGCCAGGAGCACCACCGCCCGGACCACCCCCCGCCCCGACGCCCGCCCGGACCCGAGCCCTTCGAGGAAAGCCCGCATGCGCAACGACCTGGACCGCGAACTCGCGCTCGGCTGGCTGCGCGCCGCAGCCGCCGCCATCGACCGGCAGCACGAGGAACTCACCGCGCTGGACGCGGCGATCGGCGACGGCGACCACGGCAGCAACCTGCGGCGCGGCTTCGCCGCCGTGACCGCCGCCGTGGACGCGCTGGATGCCGACGCCACGCCCGGCACCGTGCTCGGCAAGGCCGGCAGCACGCTGATCTCCAAGGTCGGCGGCGCCTCCGGGCCGCTCTACGGCACCGCGCTGCGCGTCGCGGGGGCGGCCCTGCCGGCGCCGAGCGCGGACCTGACCGCTCTGGCCGAGGCCCTGCGGGCCGGGCTGGGCGCGGTGCAGAAGCTGGGTGGCGCCGCGGTCGGCGACAAGACCATGGTCGACGCCTTCGAACCGGGCGTGGCCGCCCTGGAGCGCGCCGCCTTCGACGGCTTCACGCTGCGCGAGGCGAGCGCGCTGGCTGCCGAGGCCGCCGAGGCGGGCGCCCGGGCCACCACCCCGTTGCAGGCCCGCAAGGGCCGCGCCTCCTACCTGGGCCCGCGCAGCATCGGCCACCAGGACCCGGGCGCCACCTCCACCGCGCTGATCTTCCGCGCCCTGGCCGAGGCCGTCACCGCCTGACCACCGCCTGCCCCGGCCGCGTGCTGCCGGTCAGTCGATCCGGCTGACCAGCAGCAGCAGCGCGTCGTCGTTGAGTTCGCCGCCGGTGTGCGCGAGCAGGTCGGCGTACAGCCGCCCGACCGCGTCGTCCAGCTCGGAGACCGAGCCGCCGGCCCCCGCGACCAGCGCGCCGACCCGCTGGTCCAGCGGATAGAACTCCCCGCTCCCCTTGCGCCTGGCCTCCACCACGCCGTCGGTGCAGAGCACCAGCACGTCCCCGGCGCCGAACCGCTGGTCCCAGCTCTGCGGTTGGCCCGGGGCCAGGCGACCGAGCCCGAGCGGCACCCACGGATCGGGGGCCTCCAGCACCGTCACCGAGCCGTCCGCGCCCACCCACAGCGGCGGCACGTGCCCGTACTGCAGCAGCTCCATCGCCCCGCCGCCGCGCACCTCCACGAAGAGCGCGGTGGTGAACTCCCCGTCCGGCGCGTGCCGTTCGACGCTCGCCTCGATCCGGGCGGCCACCTGGCGCAGGCCCGGCTCGTCATAGGCGGCCTCCCGGAACGCGCCGAGCACCACGGCGGCCGTCTGCACGGCGTCCAGCCCCTTGCCGCGCACGTCGCCGACCACCGCGCGGGTGCCGTGCGGGGTGTCGAGCACCGAGTAGAGGTCGCCGCCGATCCGCGCCTCGTCGGCCGCCGAGGCGTAGCGCACCGCCAGCCGCAGCGGGCCGACCTCGGGCCCCGGCCGGCGCAGCAGCGCGCGCTGGGCCGCCTCGGCCACCGAGCTGACGGCGGCGAAGGCCGCCGCCCGGCGCATCCGGATCTCCGCGACATAGGCGCTGAACACGGTCAGTGCGGCATAGGTGATCATCGAGCCGAACAGGAAGCGCTGGTCGTGCACGGCGGTGACCTGGTCGTAGTGGTTGAGCCCGATCAGCGCCACCAGGCCCACGGCGCAGACCCCGAGCACGCCGATCGCCGACAGGGTGAGCGCGGCGACCGAGGGCACCACCGTCATCAGCGGGGCCAGGTAACGCTCCCGCCCGGTGGACAGGTCCGCGATGCAGACGCCGACGATGGCCAGCAGCGCCGGCGTGGCCCGCCGCCGCCAGGACAGGTCCCGCAGGTCGACGGCGGCCAGCGCGCTCCGCCGACGCGCCCGGGGCAACCCCTTGAGGTCGGGGGCCAGCAGCGGGCTGGGGCGGCGGAAGCTGAGCACCCGCCGAACATTACGGACATTGCGCCCGGACGCCCACCTTCGCGTCCCTCGATCGGCGGGCGGGCGGACCGGAGCGCAGCCCGTCCGGGGGAGCGCGAGCGGCGGAGAGCGACGCCTGGTACCAGTGGGGCTACTGTCGGTCGTCGGACCATGGCGACCGTCTCACCGCGTCAGGCGTCCACCCTCCCCCTGGAATACCCCTAGGGGGTATCGTGTTCTCGACAGTACGGCGCGCCGTCCCCGGCGCCCCTCACCCTTTTGGAGGCTGCGATGTCCAACACCGTCACCTACACCGTCACCGGCATGAGCTGCGGCCACTGCGAGAAGTCGGTCAGTGCCGAACTCGCCGCTCTGCAGGGTGTCACCGAGGTGGCCGCCGACGCCAAGGCCGGCACCGTCACCGTCTCCTCCGAGCAGCCCCTGGAGGTGGCCGACGTGCGCGCCGCCATCGACGAGGCAGGCTACGAGCTGGTCGGCCCCGCGGCCTGAGGCCACGCGCCGTCAGGCCGCCCGCGGGGGTCGGGGCCGGACCGGCCCCGGCACCCCCGCCCCTCCCCCTCCTCGAAGGTCCCGAAGGAGCCCGCACGATGAGCACCGCCATCTCCGCCCCCGTCGGCACGAGCGACCGCGTCGAGCTCGCGATCGGCGGCATGACCTGCGCCTCCTGCGCGGCGAGGATCGAGAAGAAGCTCAACCGGATGGACGGCGTCGCGGCCAGCGTCAACTTCGCCACCGAGAAGGCCCGGGTCGACTTCGGACCCGGCGTCAGCGTGGCCGACCTGATCGCCACCGTCGAGCGCACCGGCTACACCGCCGAACTCCCCGCGCCGCCACCCGCCCCCAGCGCCCCCGACGCCCCGGCCACCGGCACCGCGGCAGCCGCGGCCGGCGACCCGCAGCGCGACCGGCTGCTGCTCAGCGCCGTGCTCACCCTCCCGGTGATCCTGCTCTCGATGGTCCCGGCCCTGCAGTTCACCAACTGGCAGTGGCTGGCCTTCGCGCTCACCGGCCCGGTGGTGGCCTACGGCGGCCGGCCCTTCCACCAGGCGGCCTGGACCAACCTGCGCCACGGCGCGGCCACCATGGACACCCTGGTCTCGCTCGGCACCCTGGCGGCCTTCGGCTGGTCGACCTGGGCGCTGTTCCTGGGCGACGCGGGCCACCCGGGGATGAAGCACGAGTTCACCCTCTCGATAACCCGCGGTGACGCCGGCTCGGCCCTCTACCTGGAGACCGCCGCCGCCGTCACCACCCTGATCCTGCTCGGCCGCTGGCTGGAGGCCCGCTCCAAGCGCCGGGCCGGGGCCGCCCTGCACGCCCTGCTCGACCTGGGGGCCAAGGACGTGGCGGTGCTGCGCGAGGGCCGCGAGATCCGCGTCCCGGTGGCCGAACTGACCGTCGGCACCCGTTTCGTGGTCCGCCCGGGCGAGAAGATCGCCACCGACGGCGTGGTCGTCGAGGGCAGCTCCGCGGTGGACGCCTCGATGCTGACCGGCGAGTCCGTCCCGGTCGAGGTCGCCGTCGGCGACCAGGTCACCGGCGCCACCGTCAACGCGGGCGGGCGGCTGGTGGTCGAGGCCCGCCGGATCGGCGCGGACACCCAGCTCGCCCGGATGGCCGAGCTCGTCCAGCAGGCGCAGAACGGCAAGGCCGCCGCCCAGCGGCTGGCCGACCGGATCTCCGCGGTCTTCGTGCCGGTGGTGATCCTGATCGCGCTGGGCACCCTGATCGGCTGGCTGCTGGCCACCGGCAGCGCCACCGAGGCCTTCACCGCGGCCGTCGCCGTGCTGATCATCGCCTGCCCCTGCGCCCTGGGCCTGGCCACCCCGACCGCGCTGCTGGTCGGCACCGGGCGCGGCGCCCAGCTGGGCATCCTGATCAAGGGCCCCGAGGTGCTGGAGACCACCCGCCGGGTGGACACCATCGTGCTCGACAAGACCGGCACCGTCACCACCGGCGCGATGGCGCTGACCGCGGTGCACACCGCTTCGGGCGTCTCCCGCGAGCAGGCGCTGCGCCTGGCCGGTGCCCTGGAGCACGCCTCCGAGCACCCGATCGCCCGGGCCATCGCCGCCGCGGCCGCCGCCGAGCTGGGCCCGCTGCCCGCCGTCGAGGGCTTCGCGAACCTGCCGGGCCTGGGCGTGCAGGGCGTGGTGGACGGGCACGCGGTGCTCGCCGGGCGCCCGAGCCTGCTGGCCGACCGGGCACAGCCGCTGCCCGCCGAGCTGGCCGCGGCCCGGGCCGCCGCCGAGGCCGCCGGGCGCAGCACCGTCGCGATCGGCTGGGACGGGGCCGCCCGCGCGCTGCTGGTGGTCGCCGACACCGTCAAGCCCACCAGTGCGGCGGCGGTGCGCGAGCTGCGCGCCCTCGGCCTGCGGCCGGTGCTGCTGACCGGCGACCACGGCGCGGTGGCCCGCGCGGTGGCCGCCGAGGTCGGCATCGAGCCGGCCGACGTGATCGCCGAGGTGCTGCCCGAGGCCAAGGTCGCGGTGATCAAGCGGCTGCAGGGCGAGGGGCGGTCGGTGGCGATGGTCGGCGACGGCGTCAACGACGCCGCCGCGCTCGCCCAGGCCGACCTGGGCCTGGCCATGGGCACCGGCACCGACGCGGCGATCGAGGCCGGGGACCTGACCCTGGTCCGCGGCGACCTGCGGGTGGCGGCCGACGCGATCCGGCTCTCCCGGCGGACCCTGGGCACCATCAAGGGCAACCTGTTCTGGGCCTTCGCCTACAACGTGGCCGCCCTCCCGCTGGCCGCCACCGGCCTGCTCAACCCGGTGGTCGCCAGCGCCACGATGGCCTTCTCCTCGGTCTTCGTGGTCAGCAACAGCCTGCGGCTGCGCCGCTTCGGCGCCTGACCCCCGCGCCCGCGGCGGGTTCCCGGGGCCTGTCCGGCGGACGCCGGGCCGTCAGCGCCCGAGGAGCTCGCCGCCGTTGCAGTGCAGGATCTCGCCGGTGATGAAGCCGGCCTCGGGCGAGGCCAGGAAGTGCACGGCGGCGGCCACCTCGCCGGTCTCCCCGATCCGCCCCAGCAGCGTGCGGGCGGCCCGCCGGGAGACCTCGGCCTCGTCCAGCCGCGGCCCGAAGAACTCGGTGCCGGCCACCGTGCCGGGCGCCACCAGGTTGGCGGTGATCCCGGAGGGGCCGAGCTGGGCGGCCAGGAAGTGGTTCCAGGCGTGCAGCGAGGCCTTGGCTGCCCCGTAGGAGCCGGCCCCGCGCAGCGCGGCGATCGAGCTGATCGTGATCACCCGGCCCTCGCCCGGGGTGAGCCGGTCGCGGACCGACTCGGTGAGCAGCACGGCGGTCAGCACATTGCGCTCGAAGTCGCCGCGCCAGCGGGCCAACAGCGCGTGCGGGCCGGCCCCGAAGCCGGTCTCCCGGCTGCCGGCATTGTTGACCAGGACGTCGATCCGGGCCGGCAGCCTGGTCAGCGCCGCCTCCACCTCGTCCGGGTCGGCCAGGTCGCAGACCAGCGGGGTGACGGTGGGGCCGAGCCGTTCGGCCGCCGCCTCCAGCACCGCGCGGCGCCGCCCGACGATCACCACCGCGTCGCCGGCGTCGGCGAACCGCCGGGCGATCTCGAGGCCGATTCCGGTGCCACCACCCGTGACGACAACGTTCCTGGCCATCTGTGTCTCTCCCGCCCTGTCCGTACCGGAATGCCACGATTCCTATCACGCTGGGTTGCCATCACTGCGGGGAGGGTGACGCCGAGCGCCCGAAGTCATGTGGTATGGGCGGGTGAAGCAGGGGGCGCGGAACGCAGCGAGAGGCAACTCACACCCCCCGGACGTAACTTTGCCGACCCAGATACGTCTTACCTTGGTGAGTGCGGCTGTACGACCGTGGAACGGCACCGCGCGTCCCGCCTCCCCCCGGGGAGGGGCGCGCGCCCGCGGTCGGCACACCGCCAAAGGGGTCCCGGCGGGCCCCGGGAAGACCGTCGCCTCGGCGGTGGTCGGCGCGCACGGCGCCGGGCAGTGGGGTGACCGGGAACGCTTTGAGCGGCCGTTCCCGGCCTTGTCCACTCCCCGGTCGCCGTGCGTTGTTGTTCCGGCCCCTGCTCGGCGGCCGGGTACGCCGAAGGCCCCGCAGCGGTGCTGCGAGGCCTTCGAGGTGCGGTGCGGGAGAGGGCTCAGCGCTTGTCGAGCGCGACGTAGTCCCGGATCGCGGTGCCGGTGTAGATCTGGCGCGGACGGCCGATCCGGCTGGTCGGGTCGTTGATCATCTCGTGCCAGTGGGCGATCCAGCCCGGCAGCCGGCCGAGCGCGAACAGCACGGTGAACATGCTGGTCGGGAAGCCCATCGCGCGGTAGATCAGGCCGGTGTAGAAGTCGACGTTCGGGTACAGCTTGCGGGAGATGAAGAAGTCGTCGCTGAGCGCGTGCTCCTCCAGCTTGAGCGCGATCTCCAGCAGCTCGTCCGACTTGCCCAGCTGGGCCAGCACGTCGTGCGCCAGGCCCTTGACCAGCGCGGCGCGCGGGTCGAAGGCCTTGTACACGCGGTGGCCGAAGCCCATCAGCTTGACGCCGTCCTCGCGGTTCTTCACCTTGCGGATGAAGGCGTCGACGTCGCCGCCGTCCTTCTGGATCTGCTCCAGCATCTCCAGCACGGCCTGGTTGGCGCCGCCGTGCAGCGGGCCCCAGAGCGCCGAGATGCCGGCCGAGATCGAGGCGAACTGGTTGGCGTGGCTGGAACCGACCAGGCGCACCGTGGAGGTGGAGCAGTTCTGCTCGTGGTCGGCGTGCAGGATGAAGAGCTTGTCCAGCGCGTTGACGATCACCGGGTTGAGCTCGTAGTCCTGGGCGGGGACCGCGAAGGTCATCCGCAGGAAGTTCTCGACGTAGCTCAGGTCGTTGCGCGGGTAGACGAACGGCTGGCCGACCGACTTCTTGTACGCGTAGGCCGCGATGGTCGGCAGCTTGGCGAGCAGGCGCACGGTCGACAGGTGGCGCTGGGCCGCGTCGAACGGGTTGTGGCTGTCCTGGTAGAAGGTCGACAGCGCACCGACCACCGAGGAGAGCATCGCCATCGGGTGCGCGTCCCGGGGGAAGCCCTGGTAGAAGCGCTTGACGTCCTCGTGCAGCAGGGTGTGCTGGGTGATCTCGCTGTTGAACTCCGCCAGCTGGTCGGCGGTGGGCAGCTCACCGTTGATCAGGAGGTACGCGGTCTCGATGAAGCTGCCCTTCTCGGCCAGCTGCTCGATCGGGAAGCCGCGGTAGCGGAGGATGCCGTTGTCGCCGTCCACGAAGGTGATCGCGGACTTGTAGGCAGCGGTGTTGCCGAAGCCGTTGTCCAGGGTGACCAGGCCGGTCTGCGGGAGCAGCTTCGAGATGTCGAAGCCGGAGTTCCCTGCAGTGCTCTCGACGACGGGGTACTCGTACTCGCCGCCCTGGTACCGCAGTACTACAGATTCCTGACTGTTCTCGCTCACGCGCTTCCTCACCTACGAAATGAAAATCCGCTTCCCAAGGTGCCCTGCCCGTCCACCCTCCCCCATCCGGAGGACGACCGCGCACCCGGGGTGGCCCAAAAGAGCCCTGTACTACAAGAACCGATGCTCCCGCCCATACGAACCGGACAAGATCGTGACAAGACTAGGCTGGTCCATCAATTTCTTCACGTCAAGATACCCCCGCAGGAGCCCTTGACCCCATTCGCCCTCAGCCGGCCAGCCGGTGATCGAGTGCCGAGTGGCGCCGCCCCGCGCTCACCGTGCGCACCGCCTGCCCGATCGCCTTGCGCGAGCCCACCAGCACCACCAGCTTCTTCGCCCGGGTGACCGCCGTGTAGAGCAGGTTGCGCTGCAGCATCGTCCAGGCCGAGGTGGTGACCGGAATCACCACCGCCGGATACTCGCTGCCCTGTGAACGGTGGATCGTGACGGCGTAGGCGTGCTGCAGCTCGTCGAGCTCGTCGAAGTCGTACGGCACCTCCTCGTCCTCGTCGGTCAGCACGGTCAGGCGCTGGTCCTCCACGCTCAGTGCGGTCACCACGCCGACCGTTCCGTTGAAGACGCCGTTCTGGCCCTTCTCGTAGTTGTTGCGGATCTGGGTCACCTTGTCGCCGACCCGGAAGGTCCGCCCACCGAAGCGCTTCTCGGCCAGCCCCTCCCGGCCCGGGGTGACCGCGGCCTGCAGCAGCGTGTTGAGGTTGCCCGCGCCGGCCGGTCCCCGGTGCATCGGGGCCAGCACCTGCACGTCCCGGCGCGGGTCCAGCCGGAACCGCTGCGGGATCCGGCGGGCCACCACGTCCACCACCAGGCCCGCCGCACGCTCGGTGTCGTCCTCCACGAAGAGGAAGAAGTCGGGCAGCCCCTCGGTCAGCGGCGGCTGCCCCTCGTTGATCCGGTGCGCGTTGACCACCACCCCCGACTGCTGGGCCTGGCGGAAGATCCGGGTCAGCCGGACCGAGGGGATCGGACTGCCGTCCGCCAGCATGTCGCGCAGCACCTCCCCCGCGCCCACCGAGGGCAGCTGGTCCACATCGCCCACGAAGAGCAGGTGAGCGCCGGGCGCCACCGCCTTCACCAGCTTGTTCGCCAGGATCAGGTCCAGCATCGAGGCCTCGTCCACCACCACCAGGTCCGCGTCCAGCGGGCGGTCCCGGTCGTACGCCGCATCACCGCCCGGCCGAAGCTCCAACAGGCGGTGCACCGTGGAGGCCTGATGGCCGGTCAGCTCCGCCAGCCGCTTGGCCGCCCGCCCGGTCGGGGCGGCCAGCAGCACCTTGGCCCGCTTGGCCAGCGCGAGCGCGACGATCGACTTCACGGTGAACGACTTGCCGCAGCCAGGCCCCCCGGTCAGCACCGCGACCCTCTCGGTCAGCGCGAGCCGGACCGACTGCTCCTGCTCGGGCGCGAGCTCCGCCCCGGTGCGCTGGGCCAGCCAGGCCAGCGCCTTCGTCCAGTCCACGTCCGCGAAGCCGGGCATCCGGTCGGTCTCCGAACGCAGCAGCCGCAGCAGCTGGTTCGACAGCGAGATCTCGGCGCGGTGGAACGGCACCAGGTAGACGGCGACCACCGGCTCGCCGCCCTCGCCCGGCAGGCTCTCGCGGACCACCCCCTCCTCCGCCACCAGTTCGGCCAGGCACTCGATCACCAGGCCGACGTCCACCTGGAGGAGCTTGACCCCGTCGGCGATCAGCCGCTCCTCGGGCAGGTAGCAGTGCCCCTGGTCGCTGCTCTGCGACAGCGCGTACTGCAGCCCGGCCTTGACCCGCTCCGGGCTGTCGTGCGGGATCCCCACCGCCTGCGCGATCCGGTCGGCGGTCAGGAAGCCGATGCCCCACACGTCCGAGGCCAGCCGGTAGGGCTCGTTCTTCACCACCCCGATCGAACTGTCGCCGTACTTCTTGTAGATCCGCACGGCGAGCGAGGTGGAGACGCCCACCCCCTGGAGGAAGACCATCACCTCCTTGATCGCCTTCTGCTCCTCCCAGGCCGCGGCGATCATCTTGGTCCGCTTCGGCCCGAGCCCCGGGACCTCCACCAGCCGGCCCGGCTGTTCCTCGATCACGGTCAGCGTGTCGACGCCGAAGTGCTCCACGATCCGCTCGGCGAAGCGCGGCCCGATGCCCTTGATCAGTCCCGAGCCGAGGTAGCGCTGGATGCCCTGGACCGTGGCCGGCAGCACCGTGGTGTAGTTCTCGACCGTGAACTGCCGCCCGTACTGCGGGTGCGAACCCCACCGGCCGTGCAGCCGCAGCGACTCGCCCACCTGCGCGCCGAGGAGCGCGCCGACCACCGTCAGCAGGTCGTTGCCACCGCGCCCGGTGTCGACCCGGGCCACCGTGTAGCCGGTCTCCTCGTTGGCATAGGTGATCCGTTCCAGCACGCCCTCGACCTCGGCCAGCTGCCGCTGGGCCGGCACCTGGCCCGCCGCCTGCCCCTGCGCCGTCTGGGACCGCTGCCCGGCCATCCGGGGACCCCCTCATGCCACTGCCGGTGCCACTCGTCCGGTGTCACGTGTTCTGTGTCGAAGCCAAACCCTGCGTGAGGAACGCTACCCCGCCGCGGTGACACCCCGCCGACGCTCCGGGCCTGCCGGGTCCCGCGATTGTCACCGCCCGGTGCAAGGCCGACCATGAACGTGGAGGACCGATCCCGTCCTGCCCGGCCCAGGTTCGACCCCCCGTGGCCGCAGACCACCGCGCCGGGCCCGCAGAGAAGCGGAAAACACCATGCTGACCACCAGCTACATCCCTGGCGCCCCGAACTGGCTCGACCTCGGCAGCCCCGATCTCCAGGCCTCCGAGACCTTCTACACCAGCCTGCTCGGCTGGACCTTCGAATCCGCCGGCCCCAATGCGGGCGGCTACGGCTTCTTCCGTCTCGACGGGCGGACCGTCGGCGCACTCGGGCCGCTCACCGAGGAGGGCGCCCGCCCCGCCTGGACGCTCTACTTCAAGACCGACGACGCCGACCAGACCGGCAAGCTCGTCGAGCAGGCCGGCGGCGCGGTCCGGTTCGGCCCGTTCGACGTCTTCACCGACGGCCGGATGGCCGGTTACACCGACTCGACCGGCGCCCGCTTCGCCGTCTGGCAGCCCGGCGAGACCGCCGGCCTGGAGGCCGTCACCTCGGTCGGCACGCTCTGCTGGACCGAGTTGCACACCAGCGGCCCCGACGCGGCCAAGCGGTTCTACGCGAGCGTCTTCGACTGGCAGACGCAGGACGTCCCGTTCGGCGACTTCACCTACACCGTGGTCACCCCCACCGGCGGCGGCACGGACGCCAGTCAGGGCGGCATCGTCGGCCTGCTTCCCGAGGACAAGGCAGCCGGCGGCTCCTACTGGCTGCCGTACTTCGAGGTCGAGGACCCCGACGCCGTGATCGCCCGCACCCAGGAGCTCGGCGGCGCGGTGCGTGCCCCCGCGGTGGACGCCCCGGGCGTCGGTCGGCTCGCTCAGCTCGCCGACCCGCACGGAGCGGTCTTCTCGATCATCAAGAGCGTCCCCGCCGGCTCGTAAAACGCAAGAAAGCCCCCTTCCCGAAGGAAGGGGGCTTTCTTGGAATGATTGTTCGGCGGCGTCCTACTCTCCCACAGGGTCCCCCCTGCAGTACCATCGGCGCTGTGAGGCTTAGCTTCCGGGTTCGGAATGTAACCGGGCGTTTCCCTCACGCTATGACCACCGAAACACTATGAAACTGCCGACCGCAACCCGCCCGTTCTTTCCCTGGCGGGGGTCGTTGTTTCAGAACAACACAGTGGACGCGAGCAACTGAGGACAAGCCCTCGGCCTATTAGTACCGGTCAGCTCCACCCCTTACAGGGCTTCCACATCCGGCCTATCAACCCAGTCGTCTACTGGGAGCCTTACCCTCTCAAGGAGGTGGGAGTGCTCATCTCGAAGCAGGCTTCCCGCTTAGATGCTTTCAGCGGTTATCCCTCCCGAACGTAGCCAACCAGCCATGCCCTTGGCAGGACAACTGGCACACCAGAGGTTCGTCCGTCCCGGTCCTCTCGTACTAGGGACAGCCCTTCTCAACACTCCTACGCGCACAGCGGATAGGGACCGAACTGTCTCACGACGTTCTAAACCCAGCTCGCGTACCGCTTTAATGGGCGAACAGCCCAACCCTTGGGACCTACTCCAGCCCCAGGATGCGACGAGCCGACATCGAGGTGCCAAACCATCCCGTCGATATGGACTCTTGGGGAAGATCAGCCTGTTATCCCCGGGGTACCTTTTATCCGTTGAGCGACGGCGCTTCCACAAGCCACCGCCGGATCACTAGTCCCTGCTTTCGCACCTGCTCGACCCGTCGGTCTCACAGTCAAGCTCCCTTGTGCACTTACACTCAACACCTGATTGCCAACCAGGCTGAGGGAACCTTTGGGCGCCTCCGTTACTCTTTAGGAGGCAACCGCCCCAGTTAAACTACCCACCAGACACTGTCCCTGATCCGGATCACGGACCCAGGTTAGACATCCAGCACGACCAGAGTGGTATTTCAACGTCGACTCCACAACAACTGGCGTTGCCGCTTCAAAGTCTCCCACCTATCCTACACAAGCCGAACCGAACACCAATATCAAGCTATAGTAAAGGTCCCGGGGTCTTTCCGTCCTGCTGCGCGAAACGAGCATCTTTACTCGTAATGCAATTTCACCGGGCCTATGGTTGAGACAGTCGAGAAGTCGTTACGCCATTCGTGCAGGTCGGAACTTACCCGACAAGGAATTTCGCTACCTTAGGATGGTTATAGTTACCACCGCCGTTTACTGGCGCTTAAGTTCTCAGCTTCGCCCCGACGAATCAGAGCTAACCGGTCCCCTTAACGTTCCAGCACCGGGCAGGCGTCAGTCCGTATACATCGCCTTACGGCTTCGCACGGACCTGTGTTTTTAGTAAACAGTCGCTTCTCGCTGGTCTCTGCGGCCGGCCCCAGCTCGGGCAGCAAGTGCCTCCACCAGTTCCGGCCCCCCTTCTCCCGAAGTTACGGGGGCATTTTGCCGAGTTCCTTAACCATAGTTCACCCGAACGCCTCGGTATTCTCTACCTGACCACCTGAGTCGGTTTGGGGTACGGGCCGCCATGAAACTCGCTAGAGGCTTTTCTCGACAGCATAGGATCATCCACTTCACCACAATCGGCTCGGCATCAGGTCTCAGACTATGTGCAAGGCGGATTTGCCTACCTTGCGTCCTACACCCTTACCCCGGGACAACCACCGCCCGGGCTGGACTACCTTCCTGCGTCACCCCATCGCTCACCTAATACCCTGTTGGATCAGCGGCTCCACCACGTCCCATTGTCCGAAGACTCCGGGCCGGCTTCACGGCTTTAGCATTCAGAGGTTCAGCGTTGGCGCTTCAAAGCGGGTACGGGAATATCAACCCGTTGTCCATCGACTACGCCTGTCGGCCTCGCCTTAGGTCCCGACTTACCCTGGGCAGATCAGCTTGACCCAGGAACCCTTGGTCAATCGGCGCAAGAGTTTCCCACTCTTGTATCGCTACTCATGCCTGCATTCTCACTCGTATACCGTCCACGACTGGATTCCTCCGCCGCTTCACCCGGCACACGACGCTCCCCTACCCATCCACAGCGCCGTTGGGCGTATTCTGTGAATGACACGACTTCGGTGGTGTGCTTGAGCCCCGCTACATTGTCGGCGCGGAATCACTTGACCAGTGAGCTATTACGCACTCTTTCAAGGGTGGCTGCTTCTAAGCCAACCTCCTGGTTGTCTCTGCGACTCCACATCCTTTCCCACTTAGCACACGCTTAGGGACCTTAGTCGGTGTTCTGGGCTGTTTCCCTCTCGACCATGGAGCTTATCCCCCACAGTCTCACTGCCACGCTCTCACTTACCGGCATTCGGAGTTTGGCTAAGGTCAGTAACCCGGTAAGGCCCATCGCCTATCCAGTGCTCTACCTCCGGCAAGAAACACGTGACGCTGCACCTAAATGCATTTCGGGGAGAACCAGCTATCACGGAGTTTGATTGGCCTTTCACCCCTAACCACAGGTCATCCCCCAGGTTTTCAACCCTGGTGGGTTCGGTCCTCCACGCGGTCTTACCCGCGCTTCAACCTGCCCATGGCTAGATCACTCCGCTTCGGGTCTTGGGCATGCAACTCAACCGCCCTATTCGGACTCGCTTTCGCTACGGCTACCCCACACGGGTTAACCTCGCTACACACCGCAAACTCGCAGGCTCATTCTTCAAAAGGCACGCAGTCACGGCTGATCAGCAAGCTGACCAACGACGCTCCCACGGCTTGTAGGCACACGGTTTCAGGTACTATTTCACTCCGCTCCCGCGGTACTTTTCACCATTCCCTCACGGTACTATCCGCTATCGGTCACTAGGGAATATTTAGGCTTAGCGGGTGGTCCCGCCAGATTCACACGGAATTTCTCGGGCTCCGTGCTACTTGGGAGAAGCTCAAGTGAGCCGTACAAGTTTCGTCTACGGGGGTCTTACCCTCTACGCCGGACCTTTCGCATGTCCTTCGACTACCCATACGGTTTCTGACTCACCCGATCGCCGGCAGACGACCGAAGAACTTTCCCACGACCCCGAAGTGGCAACCCCTGCCGGGTCTCACACCACAACGGTTTAGCCTCATCCGGTTTCGCTCGCCACTACTCCCGGAATCACGGTTGTTTTCTCTTCCTGCGGGTACTGAGATGTTTCACTTCCCCGCGTTCCCTCCACATACCCTATGTGTTCAGGTATGGGTGACAGCCCATGACGACTGCCGGGTTTCCCCATTCGGACACCCCCGGATCAAAGCTCGGTTGACAGCTCCCCGGGGCCTATCGCGGCCTCCCACGTCCTTCATCGGTTCCTAGTGCCAAGGCATCCACCGTGCGCCCTTAAAAACTTGGCCACAGATGCTCGCGTCCACTGTGCAGTTCTCAAACAACGACCAGACACCCACCTACACAACCAAGCAAAAACCCGGCGTGTCCGTGAGACCGGCACTGAGACAACGATTACTCGTTCCCTCAGGACCCAACAACGTGCCCGACACACCAGATCACCCGAAACCGTTCCACGCCGAAGCAGTACTAGGAAACAACCAACCCTGTGTGCCGAATAGTCAACGTTCCACCCATGAGCAACCGTGCGAGACATTCGCTCGCATCCGGCCATGTGCTCCTTAGAAAGGAGGTGATCCAGCCGCACCTTCCGGTACGGCTACCTTGTTACGACTTCGTCCCAATCGCTGGTCCCACCTTCGACGGCTCCCTCCCAAGGGTTAGGCCACCGGCTTCGGGTGTTACCGACTTTCGTGACGTGACGGGCGGTGTGTACAAGGCCCGGGAACGTATTCACCGCAGCATGCTGATCTGCGATTACTAGCAACTCCAACTTCATGGGGTCGAGTTGCAGACCCCAATCCGAACTGAGGCCGGCTTTTGGGATTCGCTCCACCTCACGGTATCGCAGCCCTTTGTACCGACCATTGTAGCACGTGTGCAGCCCAAGACATAAGGGGCATGATGATTTGACGTCGTCCCCACCTTCCTCCGAGTTGACCCCGGCAGTCTCCTGTGAGTCCCCATCACCCCGAAAGGCATGCTGGCAACACAGAACAAGGGTTGCGCTCGTTGCGGGACTTAACCCAACATCTCACGACACGAGCTGACGACAACCATGCACCACCTGTATACCGACCACAAGGGGGCGACTATCTCTAGCCGTTTCCGGTATATGTCAAGCCTTGGTAAGGTTCTTCGCGTTGCGTCGAATTAAGCCACATGCTCCGCTGCTTGTGCGGGCCCCCGTCAATTCCTTTGAGTTTTAGCCTTGCGGCCGTACTCCCCAGGCGGGGAACTTAATGCGTTAGCTGCGGCACCGACGACGTGGAATGTCGCCAACACCTAGTTCCCAACGTTTACGGCGTGGACTACCAGGGTATCTAATCCTGTTCGCTCCCCACGCTTTCGCTCCTCAGCGTCAGTAATGGCCCAGAGATCCGCCTTCGCCACCGGTGTTCCTCCTGATATCTGCGCATTTCACCGCTACACCAGGAATTCCGATCTCCCCTACCACACTCTAGCCTGCCCGTATCGAATGCAGACCCGGGGTTAAGCCCCGGGCTTTCACATCCGACGCGACAGGCCGCCTACGAGCTCTTTACGCCCAATAATTCCGGACAACGCTCGCACCCTACGTATTACCGCGGCTGCTGGCACGTAGTTAGCCGGTGCTTCTTCTGCAGGTACCGTCACTTGCGCTTCTTCCCTGCTGAAAGAGGTTTACAACCCGAAGGCCGTCATCCCTCACGCGGCGTCGCTGCATCAGGCTTTCGCCCATTGTGCAATATTCCCCACTGCTGCCTCCCGTAGGAGTCTGGGCCGTGTCTCAGTCCCAGTGTGGCCGGTCGCCCTCTCAGGCCGGCTACCCGTCGTCGCCTTGGTAGGCCATTACCCCACCAACAAGCTGATAGGCCGCGGGCTCATCCTGCACCGCCGGAGCTTTCCACCAACCCCCATGCAGAGGAAGGTCGTATCCGGTATTAGACCCCGTTTCCAGGGCTTGTCCCAGAGTGCAGGGCAGATTGCCCACGTGTTACTCACCCGTTCGCCACTGATCCACCCCGAAGGGCTTCACCGTTCGACTTGCATGTGTTAAGCACGCCGCCAGCGTTCGTCCTGAGCCAGGATCAAACTCTCCGTGAATGTCTGCTCGTAATCGAGCAACACCCGCGTCGAGCGGCACGACAACCACCGGAATAGGGTGGCCTCGCGCACTGCGTCCTCGCTAGTGTTCTACTTCAAAAGGAATCTCCAACCCCAGTCCGAAGACCAAGGCCGGGGATGTCAACATATCTGGCGTTGACTTTTGGCACGCTGTTGAGTTCTCAAGGAACGGACGCTTCCTTCGCAGCCACTTCCGTGGCCCCTCCGGGCGCTTCGTTCTTTCGTGTTTCCAGCTTATCAGATCCGGCTCAGTGCCTTTTCCGCTTCGCTTTCCGCATTTCGCTTCCGGCCTTTCGGCTTTCGGCGCTCCCAGACTCTAGCAGAGTTTCTGTCTCGCGATTTTCACGCTCATCAGATTTACTCGCCGCCACATCACGTGGTCCGGGCAACTCGGAGAACCCTACGCACCGGCCTGCCGGGAGTCAAACCGGCCCCGGACAGCCGAGCTGTCCGGGGCCGGTCGATACGGCTGATGAACCCGCCTCAGCGGACCTCGGTGATCTCCGGGCCACGGGCGAACGGGCTCAGCGAGGCGTCACCGAAGCGCGAGGCCTCACCCTCCGGGGCGCCGACACCGCCGTCCGCCACCATCTGGGCGTCCTCGGGGAGCTTGAGCACGATCGGGTCGCGGGGCGCCATCGGAGCCTCGCCACGCACGACCACGGTCTGCCGGAACACCTGCTCCAGCACGTCCGCCGACTCGGGCTGCACCGCGGCCTGGCCGGAGATCACGCCGCGCAGGAACCAGCGCGGGCCGTCGCAGCCGACGAAGCGGACCAGCTGCACGCCCTGCGTGCCGTCCGGCAGCTGGACCGGGACCTGGGCCCGCAGGTGCCAGCCGAGCGGGCCCTCCTCCTCTTCGACGAGGCCGCCCTGGCTCCGGATGCCGGTCGCGATCTCGTCGCGGACCTCGCTCCAGATGCCCTCGGACTTCGGCGCGGCAAAGGCCTGGAGCTGGATGGCGCTGTTGCCGAGCACCAGGGTGGCGGCCACGATCGCGTCGCCGGCCACCTCGACCCGCAGCTCCATGCCCTCGACACCGGGGACCAGCAGACCGCCCAGGTCGACCCGACCCTCGTGCGGGCTCTCCAGCTCGGAGTCGTCCCAGGGACCATCGGGACGCGGGGCCGGCGGCAGACCGACACGGTCGGCCGGGTCCTCCTCCGTCTCCTCGACGGAGTCAACGTCGTTCGGCGTCTCGCTCTCGGAGTCGGCGGAACCTTCGACGTCATCGGCCGTCTCGTCGGCGCTGATGGCGTCCTCGGCGAGCTGCTCGACAGCGTCCTCGCTCTTGTGGCGACGACGGAACACGGTCACTGTCCTTCCCGGTCCAAGACCGATGCGAAATCCTGCTCGTACCTTTGGCTACCTGCTCGGCTGCGGCCTGCACGGCCGCGGCATGTTAAACCGCCGCGTGGCCACCAGTCGACCCGAACCCACCCTCGGCGCGTGCGGACCCCGGCAGTTCGGTCACCTCGTGGAAGCGAGCCTTCTCGACCTGCTGGATGACCAGCTGCGCGATCCGGTCC
This sequence comes from Kitasatospora sp. NBC_01250, assembly GCF_036226465.1. Taxonomy (NCBI): domain Bacteria; kingdom Bacillati; phylum Actinomycetota; class Actinomycetes; order Kitasatosporales; family Streptomycetaceae; genus Kitasatospora; species Kitasatospora sp. NBC_01250. The sequence goes on from NZ_CP108476.1 coordinate 3,307,580, forward strand.
CCACGTCGGAAACTGACCCGCTCGCGCGGATCCAGGTTGACGACGATCACCTTGATCTCACCACGGTACCCGGCATCGACCGTCCCTGGGGCGTTCACGAGCGCAACTCCGCAACGAGCTGCCAGTCCGGAACGGGGGTGGACGAACGCGGCGTAGCCGTCGGGCAACGCGATGGCGATGCCGGTCGGGATCACCGTGCGCTCGCCCGGTTCGAGGTCGGCGTCGACGGCGGCGCACAGGTCCGCGCCGGCGTCGCCCGGCTGGGCATAGCTGGGCAGCGGCAGCTCGGGGTCGAGTCGCCGGATCAGGACCTCGACCGGCGGGCGGGCGGTGGAACTCACGGATTCACCTCAAAGGCTCTTGCTCGTTTGAACAGGTCGGGGTCGTCCAGGGCAGCCTTGATGTCCTGCGGACGACCGTGCGTGGTGAAGTGTTCCAGTTTCACCTGAACGAAGAGCGCCGCGGCCCGGATCGCGACCGGTCCCTCGGGTCCGCCGATACGTCCCTCGCCGGCGCAGTAGAGCTTGCGGCCGTGCACACCGGTCGCCCAGGCGCGGATGTGCAACCGCGAGTCGACGGGCACCGGGCGCACGAAGTCGGTCTCCAGCCGGCCCGTGACCGAGGCGGTGTGCAGGATCCAGTTGAGCGAGCCGAGGGTCTCGTCCATCGCCGTGGTCAGGATGCCGCCGTGGGCCAGGCCCGGGCCGCCCTGGTGCACCGCCTTGACGACGAACTCGGCGGTGACGTCCACTCCTTGGCCGGCGCGGACATCAATCTGCAGGCCGCTGGTCTGCTGCGGTCCGCACCCGAAGCAGTGCACATAGTGCGAGCCGAGCGGGGTGCCGGGTGCCGGCGCCTCGGGGTGACGGACCGCCGCCACGGCGTCGTCCGGCGCAGTGGTCGGCGTCAGGATTCTGTGGGGGCGCTCGGCAGGGTCCGCGGAGCCCTGCGGAGCCGGTGTGGGGGCAGTGGATCCAGTCACAGCGCCAGACCCTACCCGCCGGTAGTAACGGATGCGCCAGGCGATTCCGCCCCTTGGACCGGGGGGCCGTGCCGAGCTGGTTGGAACGGCACCCACAATGGGGGGCATGTACGACGAACGCCTCACCGCGCCCCGCTCCTGGTGGCTGCTGCCGGTCGCGGCCGGCCTGTCGATCGGCCTGATCCTGCTGCGCTACGGCCCGATGCCCGGACTGGTCGGTCTGGTGGCGGGACTCGTCGCCGCGGCCGTCGGACTCAGCTCGTACGGTTCCGCGCGGATCCGTGTGGTGCAGGGCTCGCTCGTGGCCGGCAAGGCCAGGATCCCGCTCGACGTGCTCGGCGAGGCGCGGCCGCTGGATGCCAAGGAGGCGGTGGCCTGGCGCTCGGCCAAGGCCGACCCGCGCGCCTTCATGCTGCTGCGCAGCTACGTACCGACCGCGCTGCGGGTGGAGGTCACCGATCCGGCCGACCCCACTCCCTACCTCTACCTGTCCACCCGCGATCCCGAGGCGCTGGCCGCCGCGATCGGCGCGGCCCGCTCCTGATCCTGCGCGGGCAGGCGGCACAGGCGGGGCAGCGCAGGAGTTGCACGAACGGCGATGGGGCGGTCCGTCATGACGGACCGCCCCATCGCCGTTCGTGCACTGCCGCCGAAGCGGTCCGCGTCCGACCGCCGCGGTGACCCGCTCCGACGGGGCGGGGTGCCCAGTCGGGGCCGGTCTGCCGCGGCACGATCGCCGGGCTCGGGCCGCGCGATCTTCAGGAGCAGTCCCTGCAGTAGGCCTGGCCGTTCTTCTCGCCGGCCAGCTGGCTGCGGTGGTGCACCAGGAAGCAGCTCATGCAGGTGAACTCGTCGGCCTGCCGGGGCAGCACCCGGACGGACAGCTCCTCGTTGGAAAGGTCCGCGCCGGGCAGCTCGAGACTCTCGGCGGAGTCGTCGTAGTCGACGTCGGCGGCGGTCGTCGACTTCTCGTTTCGACGAGCCTTGAGCTCCTCGATGCTGTCCTCGTTGATGTCGTCGTCGGTCTTGCGTGGGGTGTCGTAGTCCGTCGCCATGTTCGCTCTCCCCCTCTGGGTGTGTGCGGTATCTCCAGCGCACGTAACGCATGAGGGGCCGGTCTTGTGCCCGACCCGAGGCCGAGATTGTGCCTTACTTCAAGCCCTGTTACTCAATCGACACTCAGCGGCGAGCCCGGCCGGGCGGTCGGGGGCGCCTTCCCGGGGCTTGCGGACAGTGGCCACCGGCGGCCGACGGGCACTCACTGCCGAATACGGATGGTGATGGTACGCCTCGAAAACCCCGTGCGCCAGACCGGCTTGACCCAGGTGGGGCCGTACTTTCCGGCCGATCGCACGGGAGTGCGATCCACCGATTCCAACTACCCAGTGCAATGATCAACCCCGATCGTCTGATCACTCAGAGAGATCATCCGAACGAGTGCGGACCACTGATGTGACGTTGGTCACGGGGGAGAATTTTTTGGCCAAAAGCGCCGCAAACCGCCCACCGTCCGAGCGCCCCGGTACGACCCAATCCCGGGCTTCGGGTCTTTCCGTCCGCCCACGATCGGCCCCCGCAGAGCCGTGGCCCGCGTCCGCGCCACCGTGGGCGCGGACGCGGGCCACGGGCCGCCCCGACTCCGCTCAGCCGGCCGCCCGGCGCTCCGCGGCCTCGGCCCGGCGGGCCAGCAGCGCGGCCTGGCGCTCGTCGAACCGGGTGGCCTGGGTGTCCAGCCCGTCGAGGTAGAGACCGAGCTCCTGCTGGGCCTGCAGGCCCGCCGGGCCGAGGCCGCCCAGCTCCATCACCTTGAGGTGCCGCAGCACCGGCTGGAGCACGTCGTCGTGGTGGATCCGCAGGTTGTAGATGCCGCCGATGGCGATCTGCGCGGCCGCGCGCTCGAAGCCGGACATGCCGTGGCCGGGCATCCGGAAGTCGGTCACCACGTCGCGGATGGCCTGCAGGGCCAGGTCCGGGGCCAGGTCCAGCGCCGCCTTGAGCAGGTTGCGGTAGAAGACCATGTGCAGGTTCTCGTCGTTGGCGATCTTCGCCAGCAGCTGCTCGCAGAGCGGGTCGCCGGCGTAGTGGCCGGTGTTGCGGTGCGAGATCCGGGTGGCGAGCTCCTGGAAGGCCACGTAGGCCACCGAGTGCAGCATGCTGTGCGCGTTGTCGGACTCGAAGCCGGCCGACATGTGCTCCATCCGGGAGCGCTCCAGAGCCACCGGGTCCACCGCCCGGGTGGCCAGCAGGTAGTCCCGGAGCGCTATGCCGTGCCGGCCCTCCTCGGCCGTCCAGCGGTGCACCCAGGTCCCCCAGGCGCCCTCGCGGCCGAACATGGAGGCGATCTCGTGGTGGTAGCTGGGGAGGTTGTCCTCGGTCAGCAGGTTGACGACCAGCGAGACCCGGCCGAGCGGGGTCACCTTGGACTGGCCGACCTCCCAGGCCTCGCCGCCGAGCACGCCGTCGAAGTCCCGCCCCTGGCTCCACGGGATGTACTCGTGCGGCATCCACTCCTTGGCGACCTTCAGGTGGCGGTTGAGCTCGGTCTCGACCACCTCTTCCAGAGCGAGGATCAGCCGGGCATCGGTCCAGGCGGTCGAGCCGGTGCGCTGGGCGGGGGCGATGGTCACGACGGGGGCTCCTGAGGGAGGGGACTTACGGACGCGTCACTTACGCAAGCGTAGGTTACGACACCGTAAGTTGTCGGAGCCGGATATGACAAGCGCCCTGGTCCGGCCCTTCGTGCAGGTGACGGGCGTACCAGGGCGCAAGGCCGACGGGGTGCGGGATTCAGCTTCCGGGGATTCGTACCCGCATGGTCAGCCCCCCGCCCGGGCGCGCCGCGGCCTCGATGGAGCCGCCGTGCGCACGGACCACCGAGCGGACGATCGACAGGCCGAGCCCGACGCCCTTGTCGCTGCGCGTCCGGTCCGCGCCCTTGACCCGCCGGAACGGCTCGAAGATGTGCTCCAGCTCGTAGCCCGGGACCACCGGCCCGGTGTTGCTCACCACCAGCTCGCCGAAGCCGCCGGGGCGGGGCGCGGTGGTGATCTCCACCCAGCCGTCGGCGACGTTGTAGCGCACCGCGTTCTGCAGCAGGTTGAGCGCGATCCGCTCCAGCAGCACGCCGTTGCCCGAGACCGCCACCTGGTGCAGCTCGGAGCGGATCTCCACCTCCCGGTCGGCCGCCTCCGCGCGGGTCTGCTCGACCGCCCGCAGCGCCACCTCGGACAGCTCGACCGGCCGCCGGTCGACCAGCTCGTTGTCGCTGCGGGCCAGCAGCAGCAGGCCCTCCACCAACTGCTCGCTGCGCTCGTTGGTGGCCAGCAGCGTCTTGCCGAGCTGCTGCAGGTCGGCCGAGGTGTTGGGATCGGAGAGCTGCACCTCCAGCAGCGTCCGGTTGATCGCCAGCGGGGTGCGCAGCTCGTGCGAGGCGTTGGCGACGAACCTGCGCTGGGAGTCGAAGGAGCGGTCCAGCCGGTCGAGCATCTCGTCGAAGGTGTCGGCGAGCTCCTTGAGCTCGTCGTCGGGCCCCTCCAGCTCGATCCGGCGGTGCAGGTCGGAACCGGCCACCTCGCGGGCGGCGCGGGTGATCCGGCCCAGCGGGCGCAGCACCCGCCCCGCCATCGCGTAGCCGGCCGCGAAGGCGATCACGGCGAGCACGACCAGCACGGTCAGCGCCTGGCGCAGCAGCAGGTCGAGCTCGCTGTGCTGCCCGAGCCTCATCTGGTTCTGCAGGTACTGGTTGAACTGGTCGCCGGTCACCACCTGGTTGTTGATCCGGGCCGTGATGCTCGGATCGATGAAGATCGGCGGCAGGGTGGGGCTCTGGAAGGCGTTGCGCACCAGGACGTACATGAGCAGCAGCAGCACCACCCCTGCCATCAGGAACATGCCGCCGTAGAGCAGGGTGAGGCGGATCCTGATGGTCGGCCGGAAGGGCAGCCAGCTCAGCCCCTCGCCGGGCCGGTAAGGGGCGTGCTGCTCCGCGGCGGCCGGACGCGGCGGCTGCTCGGGACGCGGTGGGTGGCCGGGCCGCGGCGGCAACGTGCGGGAACTGCCGGAGGGCCCGCCGGTGGTGGGCGGGGTGGTCATGAGTGTCGTCCCCTTGCGGTGGAAGAGCGGACGGGAGTCAGATCCGGTAGCCGGAACCGGGCACGGTGACGATCACGGCGGGATCGCCGAGCTTTCGCCGCAGGGTCATCACGGTCACCCGCACCACGTTGGTGAACGGGTCCGTGTGCTCGTCCCAGGCCTTCTCCAGCAGCTGCTCCGCGGAGACCACCGCCCCGCCGGCCCGCATCAGGACCTCGAGGACGGCGAACTCCTTCGGCGCCAGCTGGATCGAGCGGCCGTCGCGCAACACCTCGCGGCGGCCGGGGTCGAGGGTGATCCCGGCCCGGTCCAGGACCGGCGGCAGCGGGACGGTGGCGCGTCGGCCCAGCGCGCGCACCCGGGCCACGAGTTCGCTGAAAGCGAACGGCTTGGGCAGATAGTCGTCAGCGCCGATCTCCAGGCCCTCGACCCGGTCGCTGATGTCCCCGGAGGCCGTCAGCATGATCACCCGGGTCGCCAGGCCCTGCTCCACCACGCTGCGGCAGACGTCGTCGCCGTGCACCAGCGGCAGGTCCCGGTCGAGCACCACGACGTCGTAGTCGTTGACCGCGATCCGCTGCAACGCGGCCTCGCCGTCGTACACCACGTCGACGGCCATGGCCTCCCGGCGCAGACCGGTGGCCACGGCTTCGGCGAGCAGCTGCTCGTCCTCGACGACAAGAACCCGCACAGCGGTTGTCCCTTCTCTGGGGCACGCGCGGCGGGATCGGAAGGTCCCGTACGCGGGCCTGCGACTCCGACGGTGCCTCCATCCTGCCTCCTTGCGGCGTAAAGCACCGGTAAGGCGGTACGCCCCCGCCCCCGGGCCCGCACACCAGGGCGCCGCTCGAATGTGACAGCGGCAACTTTCTCCGGTTTCTCGCGGCCGTGAGGTTTCCCGTCCCCCTGACTGGGGAGGACGACTGCACACCCGCGATCACGCCGTCAGGCGATCGCACCCACCCGCCGCGCGTTCATCCGCACCGGCTGGGGGATCAGGTCCCACGGAGCGGCCCCGAGGCCGCATCAGCGTTCGCACCGGTGCCTGCCGGCCGGTGGAGCGCAGCCGCTGGAATGCCGCACCTCCCAACCGGAGAACGCTCGACCGCGCACGTCCGACACCGTAAGGGGGTCTGCCGCATGGACGCCTTCACCGCCGGAATCCTGCAGCGCATAAGGAACACCGAGCAGGATCTGCACCGCGCACTCGAGTCCGGGGACGAGTTCCTCGCCGAGGTCGAACAGTCCGAACTGGACGACCTGCGTCGGATCGCCACCGACCACGGTGTCGATCCGGTCCTCTCCCTGCCCCGCAGTGCCTGACCCGGCGCTCGTCGCCGACCACTTCACCGCGGCCGACAGACCGGCCCCCGCCCGCTGACCCCTCGACCTGTGGTGAGCCCCGGCGCTCCGTGCGCCGGGGCTCACCACATCTGCCACGCTGTCCGCATCCAGCTCAGTCGTGCCAGGCGCCCAGCTCCTCCAGCCGCGCCTGCAACGGCTCGAAGACGCCGGGTCCGGCAGCCACCACCAGCTCACCGGAGGCCGGCTCGCCGGGTCGGCCCCCGGTGAACAGGCCCGCCTCGCGGGCGATCAGGCCACCGGCCGCCAGGTCCCACGGGGCCAGGCCGCGCTCGTAGTAGCCGTCCAGCCGGCCCGCCGCCAGGTCGCAGAGGTCGATGGCGGCCGCTCCCCCGCGCCGGATGTCCCGCACCTCGGGCATCAGGCGGTGCAGTACCTCGGCCTGGTGCACCCGGTTCGGCAGCACGTAGTTGAAACCGGTGGCGACCAGCGCCTGCCCCCAGGGCGGAGTGGGCCGCCCGCTCAGCGTGCGCCCGTCCAGCGTGGCGCCACGGCCCAGCACCGCCTGGAACAGCTCCCTCCTGGCCGGGGCGTCGACCACACCGACCACGACCTGCCCGTGGTACTCGGCAGCCACACTGACGCCCCAGTTCGGCAGCCCGTAAAGGTAGTTGACCGTTCCGTCGAGCGGGTCGACCACCCAGCGCACCCCGCTGGTGCCCGACCGCTCGGTGCCCTCCTCGCCCAGGTAGCCGTCCTGCGGGCGACGGCCGGTGATCAGCTCCACGATCAGCTTCTCGGAGGCCAGGTCCATCTCGGTGACCACGTCGACCGGGCTGCTCTTGGTGGCCGCGACGCCCAGGTCGGCGGGGCGGCCGTCGCGCAGCAGCGCCCCGGCCAGCCGGGCGGCCTCCAGAGCGAGCGCGAGCAGTTCGTCGAGCAGGGCGGCGTCGGGCTGGGGCCGGTCGGACTGCTGCCGGTCGCTCGGCATCTGGTCGGGCACGGTACTCCTAGGCTCGGTGTGGGATCGGTCAGGCCTGCGCGGCGGCAGGCCGGGGGGCGCGCGGGTTGGGGCAGCAGTCCACGGCGCACACGTCGTGGCTGGCGCCGAGTGCGCCCAGGGCGCAGCGCCGGGGCGCCAGGCCGCGTTCGGTGGCCGCCCGCTCCAGCACCAGCTCGCGCACGGCGGCGGTGAAGCGCGGGTCGGTGCCGACCGTGGCCGCCCGGGCCACCGGCAGGCCGAGTTCGGCGGCCTTGGCGACCGCCTCGGTGTCGAGGTCGTACTTGACCTCCATGTGGTCCGAGACGAAGCCGATCGGGATCATCACCACGGCCCGGGCGCCGTCCTGCTGACGCTCCGCCAGGTGGTCGCAGATGTCCGGCTCCAGCCACGGGATGTGCGGGGCCCCGCTGCGCGACTGGTAGACCAGCTGCCACGGGCGGTCGGCCACGCCGGTGGCCTTGGCGACCGCCTCGGCGACCAGCTCGGCCACCGACAGGTGCTGGGCCACGTACGCGCCCCCCGCGGTGCCGCGCGCCGGGTCCTCGGGCGCCCCGGAGCTCTCGGCCATCGCGGTGGGGATCGAGTGGGTGGTGAAGGCGAGCTCGGCGCCCTCGCGCAGGTCGGCGGGCAGCTCGGCCAGCGCCGCCAGGGTCGCGTCGATCATCGGCTCGACGAAGCCGGGGTGGTTGTAGAAGTGCCGCAGCTTGTCCACCCGCAGCGCCGGGCGGCCCTCCGCGGCCAGCGTGGCGAGCGCGTCGGCCAGGTTCTCCCGGTACTGGCGGCAGCCCGAGTAGCCGGCGTAGGCGCTGGTGGCGAGCACCGCGATCCGGCGGTGGCCGTCCTCAGCCATCTCCCGCAGGGTGTCGACCAGGAACGGCGCCCAGTTCCGGTTGCCCCAGTAGACCGGCAGTTCCAGGCCGGCCGCTGCGAAGTCGGCGCGCAGCGCGGCGAGCAGTTCGCGGTTCTGCTCGTTGATCGGGCTGATCCCGCCGAAGCGGAAGTAGTGCTGGCCGACCTCGGCCAGCCGCTCCTTGGGGATGCCGCGGCCCCGGGTCACGTTCTCCAGGAACGGCACCACCTCCTCGGGCCCTTCCGGGCCGCCGAAGGAGAGCAGCAGCAGGGCGTCATAGGGAGCGGCGGCGGCCGGGGCGGGCTCGCTGTGGATCTCGGGCATGGCACCGATCCTGCCACCGCGCCGTTCGGGCGCGCGGGCAGGGCGGGGCCCGGCCGCGGCCGGAATTCCGTTTGCCACGTTCCGTAAGCTGTGTAGAGGAGCCATGTTCCTTACCCAGCGGAACCGTGGCCGCCGTCGCAACCCACCGGGCCCTCCCTGGCTCTTCCCACCCAGGAGCCGCCGTGCTGTCCAACTACCGCCAGATCTTCGCCGCCCCCGGCAGCCTCGCCTTCTCGGCGACCGGCTTCCTCTCCCGCCTGCCGATCTCCATGGTCGGCATCGGGATCGTCACCATGCTCTCCCAGCTGCGCGGCTCCTACGGGGTGGCCGGCGCGGTCTCGGCGGTGATGGCGCTGGCGGCCGCGGCCATCGGGCCGCAGATCTCCCGGCTGGTCGACCGGCACGGCCAGCGCCGGGTGGCGCTGCCCGCGACCGCGGCCACCACCGTGTCCACCGTCGCGCTGCTGCTCTGCGCGCGCTCCGGCGCCCCCGACTGGACGCTCTTCCTCAGCGCGGTCGGCATGGGCACCATGCCGAGCACCGGGGCGCTGGTGCGGGCCCGCTGGGCGCACCTCTACCGCTCGGACCCGGGCAAGCTGCACACCGCCTACGCGTTGGAGTCGGTGGTCGACGAGATCATCTTCATCGTCGGGCCGATCCTCTCGATCGGCCTGGCCACCTCGTTCTTCCCGGAGGCCGGCGTGCTGCTGGCCGGGATCTTCCTCGCGGCCGGGGTGCTGCTCTTCACCGCGCAGCGCGGCACCGAGCCGCCGGTGCACCGCACGGCCCGGGAGTCGGGCGGCTCGGCGATCCGCTCGCCCGGACTGCGGGTGCTGATGCTCACCTTCATCGCCACCGGAGCGATCTTCGGTGCGGTCGAGGTGGTCACCGTCGCCTTCGCCCAGGCACAGGGGCACAAGGGTGCCGCCAGCCTGGTGCTGGCCGTCTACGCGCTCGGTTCGGGCCTGGCCGGGGCCGTCTTCGGCACGCTGCACCCGCGCGGCCCGGCCGACCGGCGGTTCCAGCTGGGCATCGGGGTGATGGCGCTGAGCATGCTGCCGCTGGTGCTGGCCGCGCGCTGGTGCACCGGTCCGGTGGGCATGCTCGCGGTGGGCGCCGCGCTCTTCCTCTCCGGGCTCTCGATCGCCCCGACCATGATCACCACCATGGGGCTGGTCGCCCGGCTGGTGCCGCCCGCCCAGCTGACCGAGGGGATGAGCTGGACCACCACCGGGCTCGCCCTCGGCGTGGCCGGCGGCTCCTCGCTGGCCGGCTGGCGGGTGGACGCCGCCGGGGCGGCGGCCGGCTACCAGGTGCCGATGGCCGCGGCGGCCTTCGGCGTGCTGGTCGCCCTGGCCGGCGGCCAGCGGCTGCGCACGGCCGGCGCGGAGCCCGCACCGGTGGAGCCGGGCACGCTGGCCCCGTCGGGCGAGCCCGCGCGACCATAGACCGTGCGGGCACCGGTGGCTAGGCTCCCTACCCACTGGTAATGCACCCGTCGCTGGGAGGCTCCGCATGCCCGCCACCATCACCGCCGGCCGCTGGACCAACTGGGCGGGCAACCAGAGCGCCGCGCCGGCTCAGGTGGTCAGCCCCGGTTCGGCCGAGGAGTTGGCCGCGGTGGTCCGGCAGGCCGCCGAGCAGGGCCGCACCGTCAAGGCCATCGGGTCCGGTCACTCCTTCACGGCGATAGCCTCGGCCGAGGGCGGCGTACTGGTGCGGCCCGAGGGGCTGTGCGCCGTGCACGAGCTGGACCGGGCCGCCGGTACGGTCACCGTGGAGGCCGGCCTGCCGCTCAACCGGCTCAACCGGCTGCTGGCCACGGCCGGACTGGCGCTGACCAACATGGGCGACATCGACGTGCAGACCGTGGCCGGCGCGACCAGCACCGGTACCCACGGCACCGGCCGCGACTCGGCCTCACTGGCCGCGCAGATCAAGGCGGTCGAGCTGGTGCTGGCCGACGGCTCCGTCCGCCGCTGCTCCCCCACCGAGGACCCGGAGCTCTTCGCGGGCGCCCGGCTGGGCCTGGGCGCGCTCGGCGTGCTCAGCACGGTCACCTTCGGGGTCGAGCCGGCCTTCCTGCTCACTGCCCAGGAGCAGCCGATGGGCTTCGCCGAGGTGCTCGACCGGTTCGAGGAGCTGAGCTCGGTCAACGAGCACTTCGAGTTCTACTGGTTCCCGCACACCGACCGGTGCAGCACCAAGCGCAACAACCGCAGCCACGGGCCGGCCGCCCCGCTGCCCGCCGCCAAGGCCTGGCTGGAGGACGACTTCCTCTCCAACACCGTCTGGGAGGGCGCCTGCCGGATCGGCCGCGCCTTCCCCCGCACCATCCCGGTCATCGCCACCGTCGCCAGCCGGGCCTGGTCCGAGCGCAGCTACACCGACACGGCGCACAAGGTGTTCACCAGCCCGCGCAAGGTGCGCTTCATCGAGATGGAGTACGCGGTGTCGCGCGCGGCGGCCACCGAGGTGCTGCGCGAGCTGAAGGCACTGGTGGAGCGCAGCGACTGGCGGATCAGCTTCCCCGTGGAGGTGCGCTGCGCCCCGGCCGACGACCTGTGGCTCTCCACCGCCAACGGCCGCGACACCGTCTACATCGCCGTCCACCTCTACCGGGGCACCGCCGAGCAGGGCTACTTCACGGCCGTCGAGCAGCTGATGACGGCGTACCAGGGCCGCCCGCACTGGGGCAAGCTGCACAGCCGGGACGCCGAGTACCTGGCCGACGTCTACCCGCACTTCAAGGACTTCACGGCGCTGCGCGACCGGGTCGACCCGGAGCGGCGGTTCGCCAACGCCTACCTGCGCCGGGTGCTTGGGGCGTAGCGCACCCGCCCGATCCGGTCGGCCCGGGTTCAGGGCGTCGCGGCGGCGCCGGGCTGGCCGGTCGGCGCATCGGCGGGGGTGGCGGCCGGCGGGGTGGCGGCCGGCGGCAGCGGTCGGGTGGAGGCCGGCGGCGTGGCGGCGCCCGTCTGCGGCGACGCGCCGGAGCTGCTCGTCGACCCGCTCGAAGGCGAGGGGGACGAAGAGCCCTGCGGCGTCGGGCTCGGGCTGCCGGACGGGGTGGCCGGCGCCGACGGCGTGGCCGACGCACCGGCACCGCCCGAGCCGGACGGACTGGGCGAGGCCCCCGCCCCGCCGGAGCCGCTGGTCGCCCCCGACCCGGTCTCGGCGGCGCGGCTGGGCGCCGCCGGGTCACCGGCCCCCGGCTTCACGGGCGCCCGGTCGCCGCTCCTGCCGCCACCGCCGGGGAAGAGCGAGTTGCCGCCGCCGTCCTGACCGGTGGTGATGTCGTGCACGGTCTTGCCGGTGGCCTGCTCGACGATCAGGATCGGCGTCATCGCCAGCACGAAGACCAGCGCGGAGAGCGCCGCGTAGGTCTTCCAGCTCCGGCGGCGCCGGGCCCGGAACACCCCGGAGTCGTTCCAGCCGCCCGCCACCGCCCGGTCGCGCTCCGCCCGGTCGCCGTCCGCCGGCCCGCCCTCGGAGCGCCAGGCGCTCGGCAGCGGCGCCGTCTCGGTGAGCGGAACCTGCTGCAGCCCGTTGACCGTCCTGCCGGGCCCCCGGTCGGCGGCCTCCCGCAACTGCTCCCCGGTGCGCCGGAACAGGTGCTGGAAGAGCGCGCCGCCGGTGGTGGCGCCGATGCTGACCACCGCCGCGCCGATGATCGTCCCGTAGACGCCGAGCTCCGAGGCGAGCACTGCGCCGACCACGGCGGCCAGCGCACTGGCCGTCACCTGGGCCAGGCTCAGGTCGATCCGCCGCCTGCCCTGGTCGGTCGACGGGGCGGCGGCCCGCTCACTCTGTTCGGGCATCGGTGCTCTCAGTCTCGGTTCGGTCGGCCGCCCAGCGGCGTCGGGAAGTCGCTCAGCAGTTCGGTCGGTAAGTCGTCAGGTCGGTCCAGCGGACTCGTCGGCCGATCCGATAAGCCCGCCCATTGTGCACAAAGAAGGACACAAGGGTCGAAAATCCGGTTTCTTGAAGTCGATATATGTGAAGATGATCACCGTCAACTGATCGGCGGTCCGCCATCGGAGTCTTCGCTCTTGAGATTCCCGTGAATCGCGGGAGACTTGAGCGGCGAGCCGCCCCTGTGGATGCCACGAATGGAGTACTGTTCGTGGAGCCTGAGCCTTCGGTCATCCTCTCGACTGCCACGACATCGACAGTCGATATGACAGCCTCGGTCCAGGCACGCACGGCGGCGCTCGACCCGAACCGTCGCTCCACATCCACGTGCGGGGAACGGCCGGGAATGCCTGACGCGGTGTCACCTGATGACGCGGCGAACAGGCCACCGTGCCACAGCGGCATGACCGGACGGAAGTCCGACACGCCGGAGAACTCTGCAAGGTTGTGGCAAGTCGCCAGTGGGCAGGCCACACTCAGTACGGGAGCAGCGACGCAGGTGACGTCGGCAGGCACCACCCGGGAGGTAACCGTGCCCGAACTGCGCGTCGTGGCCGTCAGCAACGACGGCACACGGCTGGTGCTCAAGGCTGCCGACAGCACGGAGTACACCCTCGCCATCGACGAGCGGCTGCGCGCTGCCATCCGCGGTGACCGCCCGCGCCTCGGCCAGATCGAGATCGAGGTCGAGAGCCACCTGCGCCCGCGCGACATCCAGGCGCGGATACGAGCCGGTGCCTCCGCCGAGGAGGTCGCCCAGGCGGCCGGCATCTCGGTCGACCGGGTGCGCCGCTTCGAGGGCCCGGTGCTCGCCGAGCGTGCCTTCATGGCCGAGCGCGCCCGTAAGACCCCCATCCGCCGCCCCGGCGAGTCCACCGGCCCGCAGCTCGGCGAGGCCGTCGGCGAGCGCCTGGTGCTGCGCGCGGCCGAGAAGGACACCGAGCGCTGGGACTCCTGGCGGCGCGACGACGGCACCTGGGAGGTCGTCCTCTCCTACCGCTCGGACGGCGAGGGCCGCACCGCGAGCTGGACCTACGACCCGCCCCGGCGGCTGGTCCAGCCCAACGACGACGAGGCCCGCGCACTGATCGGCGAGAGCGTCGAGCGCGAGGAGGAGTCGGTCTTCCCGTTCATCCCGCGGATCGCCCGGCTGCCCCACGACCGACCGCTGCGCCCGATGATCGAGCGGCCCTCCGCCGACCGGATCATGTCGCCGCCCGATCGGCTGCCGGCCCGCGAGGCCGTCGCGGCCGCCGAGAGCAGGGATTCGCTGACCAGCCTGCTGGACGTGGTCCCCGCGTTCCGCGGCGACCTGGCGGTGGGCCCCTCGGCGATCGAGGCCGCCCCGGTGGAGGAGGAGCAGGAGGTCGAGGAACCGGCCGCCGCTGCCGCCGCCGCCCCGGCCGTCGGCGCGGGCTCGGCGTACGCGGACATCCTGATGCCACGCGCGGTCGCCCCGCACCGTGAGCGGCTGGTCGGCACCACCGACCGCCAGGCCGAGGCGGACGGCGTGCGCCCGGGCCGCCGGGCCACCGTGCCCAGCTGGGACGAGATCGTCTTCGGCAGCCGCCGCAAGAAGACGGAGTAGCGGTTCTCGATCACGCGACGGTGGCCGGCCCGGACCAGGGCGGCCACCGCCGCGTGACGACGTCTCAGCCCCGGTCCGCCCCGGTGGCCACCGGGCGGTGCGGGTCGTTCGACCACTCGCTCCACGAGCCCGGGTAGAGCGCCGCCCGGTGCCCCGCGACGGCGAGCGCGAGCGCCTGGTGCGCCGCCGTCACCCCCGAGCCGCAGTACACCCCGACCTGCTGCCCGCCGGCCTCCTGCTCTTCGACGCCGAGCGCGCGGAATCGCTCCACCAGCTCGGCGGCGGGCTTGAACCGCCCGTCGGCGGCGTTGTTCTCGAAGGTCGGCGCGCTGACCGCGCCCGGGATGTGCCCGGCCCGCGGGTCGAGCGGCTCCACCTCGCCCCGGTAGCGCTCGCCCGCCCGGGCATCCAGCAGCAGGCCGGTCCTGGCCAGCTCCGCGGCCTGGTCGGCGTCCAGCGTGGGCAGCCGGCCCGGGCTCGGCGTGAAGTCACCCGGGGCGGGCTCGGGCGCCTCGGTGCTCTCCGGCTGTCCGGCCGCGCGCCAGGCCGCGAAGCCGCCGTCCAGCACCCGGACCTCCGGGTGCCCCGCCCAGCTCAGCACCCACCAGGCGCGGGCGGCCGAGGTGGCCGGTCCCCCGTCGTAGACCACCACCGGCCGGTCCACCGACACCCCGGCCAGGCGCAGCGCCGCACCGAGCCCGTCGGGATCGGGCAGCGGGTGGCGGCCACCGGCCCCGGGCGGCGCGGCCAGCACCTCGTCCAGGTCCACGAAGACGGCGCCGGGCAGGTGTCCGGCCGCGTACTCGGCGGCGCCGACCGCCGCGCCCCGCCCGGTGGCGCCGCCCGCTCCGGCGGCGGGCGCCGTCAGCTGCCAGCGGATGTCCAGCAGCACCGGCGGTCGCTCGCCGGCCAGTTCCTTCACCAGGTCGTCGACCGTGATCAGCGGGGATTTCAGCGCGGAATTCTTGTCCATGGGCGTCATTCTGACGCCTCGTTCACACCTTTGGCGGTCGCCCGGTGGCGTTCCGTGCTCCTTTGTGCGCTCTTTGCCATGATTTCCGCGCCGTCGCCCGGTCTGTCACCCAGCCAGGTGGGACCATCTGGCTGGGGCCCGAGCCGCCGGGCCGGGCGCCCCCGCGAGGAGGTCTGGAATGACGGCGCTGAAGGTCAGGATCGCCCACGGCACGCCCTGCTGGGTGAGCCTGTTGGTCCACGATCGGGAGCGGGCCGAGGCGTTCTACGGTCCGCTGCTGGGCTGGAGCTTCACCCCGGGCCCCAGCGAGCCGGGCGGCTACGTGCGCGCCAGCCTGAACGGGGCCAAGGTGGCCGGGATCGGGGTGGCACCCGCCCACTCGGCCCTGCCCACCGAGTGGACCACCTACTTCGCGGTGGACAACGCCGACCAGGCCGCGGCGCGGGTGCGCGAGTGCGGCGGCACGGTGGCGGTCGGCCCGCTGAGTTCGGGGCAGGCCGGGCGGCTGGCCGTGGCGGCCGACCTCTCGGGTGCCTTCTTCGGCCTGTGGGAGGCACAGGAGCACCTGGGCTGGGAGGTGGTCGGCGAGCCGGGCGCGCCCGTCTGGAACGAGCTGGTCACCAAGGACGAGCCGCTGGCCGCCGCCTTCTACGGCTCGGTCTTCGGCCGCGCGGTGGTCGAGGCGGACCCCTCGGCGGTGGCCCGCGGCGAGGAGGACGCCACCCTGCAGGTGGAGGGCCACCGGGTGGCGGGGATCAAGCAGACCACCGACCTGCGCGACGGTCCGCCGCGCTGGCGGATCTACTTCGCCGTCGAGGACGTCGACCTGACGGTGCGCCGGTGCCTGGAGCTGGGCGGTGCACTGCTGGTGGCCGCGCACGACACCCCGTACGGACGGGTGGCCAGGCTGGCCGACCCGGAGGGCGGGCGGTTCTCGGTGGTCAGGCTGCCCTGACCGGTCAGCCGCGCTCGAACGGGAGCACGTCCGGCGACAGGGCGGCCGCCCTGGCCGTGGCAGCGGTGAGCCGGCGGCGGTGGTGGCGGCGGCAGAGCACCTCGTAGCCGACCTCGTCCTCGCTCACCGTGACATCCCCGACCACCACCTGCGGCCCCTCCACGACCATCACCCCGCCGACCGTGCGCGCGTTGTGGGTGGCCCGCGCCCCGCACCAGCAGAGCGCCTCGACCTGGAGGATCTCCACCCGGTCGGCCAGCTCGATCAGCCGCTGGGAGCCGGGGAAGAGCCGGGTGCGGAAGTCGGTGGTGATGCCGAAGGTGAAGACGTCGATGCCCAACTCGTCCACCACCCGGGCCAGCTGGTCGACCTGCTCGGCGGCGTAGAAGTTGGCCTCGTCGCAGATCAGGTAGTCGACCTTGCCGCCGGCCGAGAGCAACTGCACCACGTAGTGCTGGAAGTCGAAGCCGTCGGTCACCTCGACCGCCTCGGCGCGCAGCCCGAGCCGGCTGGAGATGGTGGAGGCGCCCGCCCGGTCGTGCCGGGCGAAGATGATGCCCTGCCGGCCGCGGGCGGCGTGGTTGTGGTTCATCTGCAGCGCCAGGGTGGACTTGCCACAATCCATCGTGCCGGAGAAGAACACCAGGTCAGCCATGGGTGGTGCGCGGGCCTTTCATCAGACTGATGGTCGGTCGGACCACCGGCGGGGCGGTGGACCGGGTCGGGCCGAAGAGCGGTCAGGGACGGACTTCGAGCAACGGGACGAGCTGTTCGACCGGGGTCATCGACCCGTGCAGCCCGATCATCGCGGACTCCCCCGGCTCGCTGCGGGAGGCGATCACCGCGACGTCGTCCCGGGCGGCGGCGACCACGTCGCCGATCCGGTGGTACACCCGGTCGTCCACGGCCGGGCCGAACCAGCCGGCCTCGATCGCCTGGTCGCGGGTGGCCACCCACATCCGGTCGCCGAGCACCTCGGACCAGACCGTGTGCACGTCGGCGGCAGCACCGGGCACCGCGTAGACGTGCCGGGCCCGGCCCTCGCCGCCGAGCAGGGCCACGCCCGCGCTCAGTTCCCAGTCCTCGTCGAAGTCGATCCGGTCCTCGGGGGCGATGTCGATCATGCCGTGGTCGGCCGTGACGTACATCGCCGAGCGCGGCGGCAGCTGTTCGGCCAGCCGCTGGGCCAGCCGGTCGACGGTGTTGAGCATCATCCGCCACTCGTCCGAGTCCACCCCGTAGCGGTGGCCCATGCCGTCCAGCTCGCTGACGTAGGTGTAGACCAACGCGCGGTCGGCACAGGCCAGCTGACGAGCCGCCAGGTCCATCCGCTCCTCGCCCGTGGTGCGGCCGAGGAACTGGCCGCCGGAGAGCGCCACCTGGGTCAGCGGGGTCTGCGCGAACAGCGGCGAGGAGACCTGGCTGGCCGCCACCCCCGCGTCCTGCACCCGCTGGAAGACCGTCGGATAGGGCTGCCAGCTGCGCGGGTCCACCGGCGGCTGCCAACGCAGCTGGTTCATCAGCTCGTTGCGGCCCGGGATCGCCACCGCGTAACCGGCCAGGCCGTGCAGGCCCGGCGGCAGCCCGGTGCCGACCGAGGCCAGCGAGGTCGCGGTGGTGGAGGGGAAGCCGGCGGTGAGCGGACGGCCCGAGCCGCCCAGCGAGCCGCCCAGCAGCGAGTGCAGGAAGGGGGCGTACTCGGGGTGGCGGCGGATGAGCTCCCACCCCATGCCGTCCACCAGGAAGACGCAGACCCGGTCGGCCGGGGCGAGCGGCAGCGTGCTGGTGAAGCCGGGCACGCCCATGTTCGCGGCCACCGAGGGCAGCAGGTCGCTGAGCGAACCGCTGCCGTAGCCCGGAGCGGGCGCTTCGGCCGGGTCGAGGAGCTGGAAGTCGTCGTGGTCGTGCGCCGGGAGGTAGGACATCACAGGGGCCTCAGGCCCTGCTGATGGTGGCCTCGGACAGCGCCCGGGCGAAGACCAGCGCCTGGGCCACCGTCTCCGGGCCGTCCCCCGCCTCGCTGACCCGCAGCGACAGGTCGTCGGCGGTGGCCGAGCCGGTGTAGCCGTGGTCCGCCTCGCAGTTCGGGTCCGAGCAGCCGGCCGGCTCCAGGTCGATCCGCTGCACCGCGCCCCATCCGATGGTCAGCACCACCTCGCGCGGCAGCCGGCCCGGGGTGTACGTCTCGGGGTTGGCCACCATCCGGCTCAGCACCACCGAGCCGATCCGGTCCACCCGCACGCACTCGGTGGAGGTGGTCGCGTACGGCACCGGGCTGGTGGCGTCGGCGGCCTGCTCGTCGGTGTGGCTCACCACGAACCTGGTGGCGGTCAGCACCAGCACGGTCACGTGCCGGCGGACCTCGTTGGCGTCGAAGGTGGTCTCCTGGTGGACCAGGTAGGAGGTGATCGGCTCGGGGCCCACCGCGGACTCCACGGCCTCGGACACCAGCGCGGGGTAGTAACCACTGCGCTCGATCGCCGAGCGCAGGTCCTGCGTGGTGGTGGTACCGGTCTTCGCCATAACTCCATCCTGGCATGCCCCGCCGACGCGACGGGCTGGACTGCGCCGTACGTCCGCGCGAACCGGCCCCCGGCCGCCGCGCGCACGGGCGCAACCCAGGAAGGCTACAGGGTGCTCATGGCGCGCGGGCCCAGATCGCTGCGGACCGGCAGCGGTGCGAGCCGGACCTGGGCCCGCAGCACCGCCAGACCGTGCGGCGCCACCACCACCGGCTCGAGATCCACCGCGGCCACCTCCGGCAGGTCGTCGACCAGCTGGGAGACCCGCAGCAGCAGCTCCTCCAGCGCATCGGTGTCCACCGGGTCGGCGCCGCGCCAGCCGAACAGCAGCGGAGCCGCCCGCACCTCGCGCACCAGCGCGGCCACCTCCAGGTCGGTGGCGGGCACCAGCCGGTGCGCCAGGTCGCCGAGCAGCTCGGACGGTGCACCGGCCAGCCCGAAGGAGAGGATCGCGCCCGCCGCCGGGTCCACCGTGGCGCCGATCACCGTGTCCACCCCGCGCGCGGCCATCTTCTGCACCACCAGGTCGGCCCGCGCCGCGCCGCCGAGCAGCTCGGCCACCTCGCGGTGCGCGCGGCGCAGCCCCTCCTCGTCCGTCAGGTCGAGCCGCACCCCGCCCAGGTCCGGGCGGTGGCGCAGGTGGGCGGCGGTGGCCTTGAGGGCCACCGGGTAGCCGAGCGCGCTCGCCGCTGCCACCGCGCTCTGCTCGTCCGGGGCGGGCAGCGCCCGCTGCACCTGGATGCCGTAGTGCCCGAGGAGCTCGGCGGCCTGCTGGTCGGACAGCGCGAACCGGGCGCCGCCGGGCTGGGTACGGGCGGCCTGCCCGATCGGGGAGTCCAGCGCCCGCTCGACCAGGCTCCGGGCCGCGGCGTCGTCGATCCCCTCCAGCTCGGGCACCCGCGCGGTCTGCTCGGCGGTCTCGGCGGTGTGCCGCCACTCGCCGTAGCGCACGGCATGCGCAAGCGCCCGCACGGCGCGCTCGGGCGCGGGGTAGGCGGGGACGGGGTACTCCCCCGCGCTCAGCACGGCCGGCAGGTCGGTCAGCGCGAGGTGGGTGAGCAGCAGCGGCTTGCCCAGCACCCGGGCCATCGCCGCCGCGGCCAGCAGGCCCTCGCCGATCGCCGGGTCGGTGGCGGGCAGCGACGGCTCCTCACCGATCGCGATGCTCGGGCTGACGATCGGCGGGATCGCCACCGCGATCACCGCGTCCACCCCGGGGTCGCGCAGCGCGGTCTCCAGCGCCACCCGGAAGTTCTCGCCGGTCGCTCCGGTGGTCAGGTCCACCGGCGCGCGTGGGCGCAGGCCCGCGCTGAGGCAGGCGTCATGGGTGAGCAGGCCGAGCGAGTCCGAGTTGCCCACCACCGCGACCCGGTCGCCGGCCGGCAGCGGCTGGCGGGCCAACAGCTCACCGGTGTCGAAGAGTTCGGTGATGGTCTCGACCCGCACCACGCCGGCCTGCTGGAACAGCGCGTCCACCGTGGCGTCGCGCAGCGAGCTGGCGACGGCCGGCACGGCGTGCCCGGGCGGCAGGCTGCCGGTGTGCCGGGCGCCCTTGACCACCACGATCGGCTTGGTGCCGGCCAGTCGCCGGGCGATCCGGGTGAACTTGCGGGGGTTGCCGAAGGACTCCAGGTAGAGCAGCACCACGTCGGTGGCCGGGTCCTCCTCCCAGTACTGCAGCAGGTCGTTGCCGGAGACGTCCGCGCGGTTGCCGACCGAGACGAAGGAGGAGACGCCGAGCCCGCGCCGGTGCGCCCCCTCCAGCAGCGCCACCCCGATCGCGCCGGACTGGCAGAAGATCCCGAACCGCCCCGCCGCGGGCAGCACCGGCGCCAGCGAGGCGTTCAGCGGGTGCTCGGGGTTGGTGCTCAGCAGGCCGAAGGCGTTCGGGCCGATCACCCGCATGCCGGCGGCCCGGGCCTGGCGGACCAGCGCACGCTGCCGCTCGCGCCCGTCCGGCCCGGTCTCGGCGTAGCCGGCGGTCACCACCACCAGGCCGCGCACTCCGTGCGCACCGCACTCGGCGACCACCCCGGGCACCGCGTCCACCGGCACCGCGATCACGGCCAGATCCACCGGGCCGGGGATCTCCAGCACCGAGCGGTGCACCGGCACGCCCTCCAGCTCGGTGCCGGGCGGGGCGGCCCTGTTCACCGCGTACAGCGGCCCCTGGAAGCCGCCGAGCAGCGCGCGCAGCAGCGCCCGTCCGGCCGACTGCTCGGTGCGCGACACCCCGATCACCGCGACCGAGCGCGGCGTCAGCAGCCGTTGCACCGAGTGGGCCTCGGCGCGGTGCTCGCGCCCCCGCATCACCGCCAGCGAGGCGGCGGTGGGCTCCAGGTCGAACTCCAGGTGGACCAGACCGTCGGCGAAGCTGCGCTTCTGGGTGTAGCCGGCGTCCGTGAAGACCTTGGTCATCTTCCGGTTCTCCGGCAGCACCTCCGCGACGAAGCGGCGGATCCCGCGTTCCTGGGCGACCGCCGCGATGTGCTCCAGCAGTGCGGAGGCCACGCCGCGGCCCTGGTGCGCGTCCTGGACCAGGAAGGCCACCTCGGCGTCGGTGCCCTCCTGACTGGGCCGGCCCGAGGTGTCGATCCGGTCGTAGCGGACGGTGGCGATGAACCGGTCGCGCACCACCACGGCCAGCGCCACCCGGTCCACGAAGTCGTGGTGGGTGAAGCGCCGCACGTCCTTGGCGGAGAGCCGGGGGTAGGGCGCGAAGAACCGGAAGTACTTCGACTGGTCGGAGACCTGGGAGTAGAACTCCACCAGGCGTTCGGCGTCCGCGGGCACGATCGGGCGGATCCGGGCGGTGCCGCCGTCGCGCAGCAGGATGTCGGCCTCCCAGTGCTGCGGATAGCCGGGGTCGGCCGGCGCGGCCGGGGAGCCAGGGGGCGGAGCCGGCGGGTCCTGCGGAGCCTGCGGGTCCTGAGGGTCGTCCACAGCCGCCAGGCTATCGGGCGGCGAGCCGGATGGCGCCCGGCGTGCGCGCCCGTCAGGGTGGACCCCGGTTTGCGGACGCGTGGCCGCCCGGAGCCACATTCCGCGCCACCCGTGCCAGAATGGTCTAGACAACATGTCTGCACACAGCACCACCTGAAAGGCACGTCACATGGCTGAGCGCCGCGTCACCATCGGTTGGCCCGAGGGCCTGCACGCCCGTCCCGCCTCGGTCTTCGTCCGGGCGGCCGCCGCCGTGGGCGTGCCCGTCACCATCACCAAGGCCGCCGGCGGCAACCCCGTCAACGCCGCCTCCATGCTCGGCCTGCTGGCGCTCGGCGCCGAGGGCGGCGAGGAGGTCGTGCTGGCCTCCGACGCCCCCGACGCGGACGCCGCGCTGGACCGCCTGGCCAAGATGGTCCAGGAGGGCCTGGACGAGCTCCCCGCGGCCTGAGCCCGGGGCGCCTCGCGCACTCCCCACGCTCCGAAGGGGCGTCCCGATCGCCGCGGGACGCCCCTTCGGCCTGCCCGGGCGAGCCGGGACGCCGGGCGCCGCGGATCCGGCCGAACCCCGTGCGGATCGGGCCCGCAGCTGCCAGGCTGAACCGGTGGACCGCCAGGAGCTCGCCCGCCTCGCCCATACCCACCACCCCGTCGCCGCTCCGCTCGCCGACGAGAGTGTGGCCGCACTGCTGCGCCGGGCCCTGCCCCGCGGCGACGAGCGGGTCCTGGAGCTCGGTTGCGGCCAGGGCGCCTGGCTGCTGCGCGCGCTGGCCGCCCACCCGGGGCTGACCGCCGACGGCGTCGACCCCGACCCGGCGGCCCTGACCCGGGCCCGCATCACCGCGGAACACCTGGGCGTGATCCGCCGCCTGGGCCTGCACCACCGGCCACTCGCCGAATTCGACCCGGCCCGCCCCTACGACCTGGTGCTCTGCGTCGGCACCGGCGAGGCCTTCGGCGGCCTGCTGCCCACCCTCGCCGCCGCCGACCGCCACCTCGCCCCCGGCGGCACCCTGCTGCTCGGCGAGGGCTACTGGCAGCGCCCGCCCGACCAGGCGGCCCTGACCGGCCTCGGCGCCGCCTCCGCCGACTTCGACTTCGACGACCTGCCGACCCTGGTCGAGCGGATCACCACCGCCGGCTGGGCCCCGGTCCACGCCCACACCAGCACCCGCGACGAACTCGACGACTACGAGTGGTCCCGCACCGGCGCCCTCACCGAGTGGGCCCTGGACCACCCCACCCACCCCGACGCCCCCGGCACCCACCAACTCGCCGCCGAACACCGCACCAACTGGCTGACCGGCTACCGCGACGCCATCGGCTTCGTCACCCTCCTGCTGCGCCGGGCGGACTGACCAGCCCTCCCGCCCGGCACACGCTCAACCCTTCACGCAGATGAGTTGCTTGAGGTGGGCGACCACCTCGACCAGGTCCTGCTGCTGCTCCATGACCTTCTCGATGGACTTGTACGCCCCCGGGATCTCGTCCACCACACCGCTGTCCTTGCGGCACTCCACGCCCTTGGTCTGCTCGACCAGATCGCGCGTGGTGAACCGCTTCTTGGCGGCCGTCCGGCTCATCTTGCGACCCGCGCCGTGGGAGGCGGAGTTGAACGAGGCGGGGTTGCCCAGACCGCGGACGATGTAGGAACCGGTGCCCATCGACCCCGGGATGATCCCGTAGTCGCCGGAGCCGGCCCGGATCGCGCCCTTGCGGGTGACCAGCAGGTCGACGCCGTCATAGCGCTCCTCGGCCACGTAGTTGTGGTGGCAGCTGATCACCGGCTCGAAGCCGACCTTGGCCCGGCGGAACTCGTTGCGGATCACGTCCTGGAAGAGCGCCATCATCATCGCCCGGTTACGGCTTGCGTACTCCTGCGCCCAGAACAGGTCCTGCCGATAGGCGTTCATCTGCGGGGTGTCCGAGATGAAGACCGCGAGGTCGCGGTCGACAAGCCCCTGGTTGTGCGGAAGCGACCGGGCGACCGTCATGTGGTGCTCAGCCAGCTCCTTGCCGATGTTGCGCGAACCGGAGTGCAGCATCAGCCAGATCGCACCCTCGGTGTCGAACGTGAGTTCGGTGAAGTGATTCCCCGAGCCCAGCGTCCCCATCTGCTGCATGGCCCGCTCGCGCCGCCACTTCACCTCCGGCGCCACGCCCTCGAACCGGTCCCAGAAGTCGTCCCAGCCCGCCGTCTGGAATCCGTGCAGCGTGCGCGGGTCGACCGGCTCGTCGTGCAGACCACGCCCGACCGGGATCACCTGCTCGATCTTCGAGCGCAGCCGGCTCAGGTCGTCGGGCAGGTCGCGGGTGGTGAGCGAGGTCTTGACCGCGCTCATCCCGCAGCCGATGTCCACGCCGACCGCGGCCGGGCAGACCGCGCCGTTCATCGCGATCACGGAGCCGACGGTGGCGCCCTTGCCCAGGTGGACGTCCGGCATCACGGCCAGGCCGTGCAGCCAGGGCAAGGTGGAGATGTTGCGCAGCTGCTGCATGGCGGCGCCTTCGACGGTGGCCGGGTCGGCCCACATCCGGATGGGGACCCGCGCGCCGGGTACCTCGGTGTACGACATGGTGTAACTGACCCCCAAAGGTCGACAGGATCAAGGGTAGGACCGCCACGCGAGGCGTCCGGCGTGGCTCGGGAAGACGGAGGAAGGCCCAGCGAGGACCAGCGGGCCCGGCAGTGCTCAGCGGGGCCCAGGATCGCGCGGCAGGCGCGGCACCGCGCTCAGGCGGTGGTGCGGCACGAAGCGGGAGCAGACGGCCTCGGGGAGCGTCGGGCGTCGATACGCCTGCCTGGTTGCTCGACCCGCATGGTGACCGCCTCCTCTCCGTCCGTTCAGGGTGCCGCCCGGTGCGACGGGGCTATCAACCCACAGTCCGGCCGGTCGGCGCAACGCAATAACGCGAGGGCCTGGCGGGTGTGCCCGCCAGGCCCTCTGATCAGCCGTCAGCCTCAGTTGGCGACCACGGTGACCTCACCGATGCCGAGCTCCTTGACCTGGTCGGCGATCACCGAGGCGTCCCCGACCAGCACGGTGACCAGCCGGTCGGTGGGGAACGCCGCCACCACGGCGGCGGTGGCCGCCGCCGTGTCGAGCTCGGCCAGCTCCCGGTAGACCTCGGCCTGGAAGTCGTCGGCCAGGTACTGCTCGACCTGGTCGGCCAGGGTCGCGGCCACCGATCCGGCCGTCTCGTACTTCAGCGGCGCGACGCCGACCAGGAACTGCACGGCCTCCTCGCGCTCGCCGTCGGTCAGCCCCTCCGCGGCCAGGGTGCGCAGGATGGTCCAGGTGTCGGCCAGCGCGGGGGCGGTGGAGGCGGTGTCCACCGAGCCGCTGATCGCCAGCAGCGCGCGCCCCGAGCCCTCGGCGTTGGAGCGCAGCGGCTGGGCGAAGGCCCGCACGCCGTAGGTGTAGCCCTTCTCCTCGCGCAGCACCCGGTCGAGCCGGGAGGTGAGGGTGCCGCCCAGGCAGTAGGCGCCCAGGGTCTGCGCGGCCCAGCTTGGGTCGTGCCGGTCCGGACCGATCCGGCCGATCAGCAGCTGGGTCTGCACCGAGCCCGGCCGGTCGACGATGATCACCCGCCCGGCGTCGTCGGCGCTGACGGCGGCGGCCTTGCTGGGGGCGGTCTGCTCACCGCTCCAGCGGCCGAGGGTGGACTCCAGCAGCGCCGGCAGGTCGACGCCGGTGAGGTCGCCGACGATCACCAGGGTGGCGGTGGAGGGCCGGATGTGCTCGTTGTAGAAGGCCTGGACAGCCGCACGGTCGATCCGCTTGACGGTCTCGGCGGTGCCCGAGCGCGGCCGGGAGAGCCGGTCGGCGGCGTCGAACAGCTCGGCGTAGAGCGCCTTGGCGGCGCGCCGGGCCGGGTTGGCCTGCTCGTGGACGATCTCGTCCAGCCGGTTGGCGACCAGGCGCTCGATCTCGTCGGCGGGCAGCGCGGGCGCCCGCAGCGCGTCGGCCAGCAGGGTCAGGCCGCGCTCCAGACGGGAGGCGGGCACCTCCAGGGCGACCCGGATGCACGGGTGGTCGGCGTGCGCGTCCATGGTCGCGCCGGCCCGCTCCAGCTCGGCGGCGAACTCCTCGGCGGTGAGCGTGTCGGTGCCCTCGCTCAGCGCCCGGGACAGGATGGTGGCGACGCCGTCCAGGCCCTCCGGCTCGGCGGCGAGCGGGGCGTCGAGCAACACCTCGACGGCGACCAGCTGCTGCCCGGGGCGGTCGCAGTGCAGCACCGTCAGGCCGTTGGCCAGCGCGGCGCGCTCGGGCGCGGGGAAGGCCCAGGGGGTGGGCGTGCCCGGCTGCGGCTGCGGGTGGAACGTCATGGTGGGAACGAAGGCGGTCATGCGGCGTCCTCCTCGTCGGCGGCGTCGTCGTCAGCGGTGGCGGGGAGCGGCTCGTAGACCAGGACCGCCCGGTTGTCGGGGCGCAGGCGCGCCGCGGCGACCGCCTGCACCTCCTCGGCGGTGACCTCCAGCACCCGGTCCAGCGCGCCGTTCACCAGCTTGGGGTCGCCGAAGAGCACGGCGTACCGGCACAGCTCGTCGGCGCGCCCGGCGACGGTGGTGAGCCGGTCCAGCCACTCGCGCTCGATCTGGGCCTGCGCCCGCTCCAGCTCCTCCGCGGTGGGGCCCTCGGCGGCGAACCGGGCCAGCTCCTCGTCCACGGCCAGCTCGATCTGCTCGACCGTCGCCTCGCCGGAGGTCTTCACGTCCAGCCAGCCGAGCGAAGGGGCGCCGGTCAGCCGCAGCAGGCCGAAGCCGGCCGAGACGGCGGTGCGGTCGCGGCGGACCAGCCGGTTGTAGAGGCGGCTGGACTCGCCGGAGCCGAGCACGGTCAGCGCCAGGTCGGCGGCGTCAGCCTCGCGGGTGCCGTCGTGGGGCAGCCGGTAGGCGGCCATCAGCGCGCGGGAGGGGACCTCCTCCTCGACCAGCTCGCGGATCTCCTGGCCGATGACCTCGGGCAGCGTGCCGTCGCGCGGCGGCTGCTTGCCGTCGTGGGCCGGGATGGTGCCGAAGTACTTCTCCACCCACGCGATGGTCTGCTCGACGTCGATGTCGCCGACCACCGAGAGCACCGCGTTGTTGGGCGCGTAGTAGGTGCGGAAGAACGTGCGGGCGTCCTCCAGCGTGGCGGCGTCCAGGTCGGCCATCGAGCCGATCGGGGTGTGGTGGTAGGGGTGACCGTCGGGGAAGGAGAGTGCGGTGAGCTTCTCGAAGGCGGTGCCGTACGGGACGTTGTCGTAGCGCTGGCGGCGCTCGTTCTTGACCACGTCGCGCTGGTTCTCCATCGACGTGTCGTCGAGGGCGGCCAGCAGCGAGCCCATCCGGTCGGCCTCCAGCCAGAGGGCGAGCTCCAGCTGGTGGGTGGGCATGGTCTCGAAGTAGTTGGTGCGCTCGAAGCTGGTGGTCCCGTTGAGGGAGCCGCCGGCGCCCTGGACCAGCTCGAAGTGCCCGTTGTTGGAGACGTTGGCGGAGCCCTGGAACATCAGGTGCTCGAACAGGTGAGCCAGACCGGTGCGGCCCTTCACCTCGTGCCGGGAGCCGACGTCGTACCAGAGGCAGACCGCGGCGACCGGGGTCAGGTGGTCCTCGGAGAGCACCACCCGCAGACCGTTGGCCAACCGGTGCTCCGTGATGGCGAAGCCTTGGCTTCCTGAACTGGTGTGACTAGCTGAACTGGCTCCGTGGGAGGCGGGGGCCGGGTTGGCCATGCGCTCGGATCCTTCCCGTCAGGTTGGCTCGGGGGTCTCTTCCGCCCCCCATTGTGGTGTAACGCGCAGGCCGCCGGGATGTGTCCGCGCAGGCGGCCCGTTCGCCACCGGCGGAAGCCGTCCGGTTCGTTCCGGGACCGCGCGAACGGCCACCGGGGCCACCGGCGAGGTGACCGTTGGCCGGGGCTGTCCGTGCGAGGGTCCACAATGGGGGGCGCCGTACCCTCCGGTGACGACATGTGAAGCAGCTGACAGACGCAAGGGAGCCCCGCCGCGATGGCCCGCCGCAGTTCGCCGACCCCGCCGCCCGGAGACTTCGAGGAGCGGATCCTCGACGTCGATGTCGTGGACGAGATGCAGGGTTCCTTCCTTGAGTACGCCTACTCCGTGATCTACTCGCGCGCCCTGCCGGACGCGCGGGACGGTCTCAAGCCGGTGCACCGGCGCATCCTGTACCAGGCCAACGAGATGGGCCTGCGCCCGGAGCGCGCGCACGTGAAGTGCGCCCGCGTGGTCGGCGAGGTGATGGGTCGGCTGCACCCGCACGGGGACGCGTCGATCTACGACTCGATCGTCCGGATGGCTCAGCCGTTCTCGATGCGGGTGCCGCTGATCGACGGGCACGGCAACTTCGGCTCGCTCGGCAACGACGACCCGCCGGCCGCGATGCGATACACCGAGTCGCGGCTGACCGCGGCCTCGATGGCGCTGGTGGAGTCGATCCACGAGGACACCGTCGACTTCGGTCCCAACTACGACGGCAGCGAGCAGGAGCCGGTGGTCCTCCCGGCCGCCTTCCCGAACCTGCTGGTCAACGGCACCTCCGGGATCGCGGTCGGGATGGCGACCAACATGCCGCCGCACAACCTGAGCGAGGTGGTGGCCGCCGCCCGCCACCTGATCAAGCACCCGAGCGCCGACCTCGACACCCTGATGCGCTTCGTCCCCGGCCCCGACCTGCCCACCGGCGGCCGGATCGTGGGCCTGTCGGGCATCCGGGACGCCTACCAGAGCGGCCGCGGCACCTTCAAGATCCGCGCCACCACGACGGTGGAGAACGTCACCGCCCGCCGCAAGGGCATCGTGGTGACCGAGCTGCCGTTCACGGTCGGCCCGGAGAAGGTGATCGGCAAGATCAAGGACCTGGTCAACGCCAAGAAGCTGCAGGGCATCGCGGACGTCAAGGACCTGACGGACCGTGAGCACGGCCTGCGGCTGGTGATCGAGGTCAAGAACGGCTTCGTGCCCGAGGCCCTGCTGGAGCAGCTCTACAAGCTGACGCCGATGGAGGAGACCTTCGGCATCAACAACGTGGCGCTGGTGGACGGGCAGCCGCTCACCCTGGGCCTCAAGGAGCTGCTCGAGGTCTACGTCGACCACCGCTTCGAGGTGGTCCGCCGGCGCAGCGAGTTCCGGCGCCGCAAGCGCCAGGAGCGGCTGCACCTGGTCGAGGGCCTGCTGGTGGCCCTGGTCGACATCGACGAGGTCATCGCGCTGATCCGGTCCAGCGACAACGCGGCCCAGGCCAAGGAGCGCCTGATGGAGCGCTTCTCGCTCTCCGAGACGCAGACCGCGTACATCCTGGACACCCCGCTGCGCCGGCTCACCCGCTTCGATCGGGTGGAGCTGGAGGCCGAGCAGTCCAAGCTGACCACGGAGATCGCCGAGCTGACCGAGATCCTGGAGTCGGACACCAAGCTGCGCTCCGTGGTCTCCAGCGAGCTGGGCGCGGTGGCCAAGCAGTTCGGCACCGAGCGGCGCACGGTGCTGCTGGAGGCCGGCGCGGTCTCCTCGGCGGCGCTCACGGTGCCGCTGGAGGTGGCGGACGACCCGTGCCGGGTGCTGCTCTCCGCCACCGGCCTGCTGGCCCGCACCGCGGACGGCGAGGCAGGGCAGGGCGCCGATCGCTCGAAGCACGATGTGATCGTCAGCGCGGTGCCGGCCACCGCGCGCGGCGATGTGGGCGCGGTGACCTCCAGCGGCCGGGTGCTGCGGCTGCCGGTGATCGACCTGCCCGCGCTGCCCCCGCAGCCCGCGCTGTCGCTGGCCGGTGGCGCCCAGGTGAGCGAGTTCCTGCGGCTGACCGCCGACGAGCGGGTGATCGCACTGACCACGCTGGACGAGTCCTCCCCGGGCCTGGCACTGGGCACCGTGCAGGGCGTGGTCAAGCGGGTGGTCCCGGAGTGGCCGTCCAACAAGGACGAGTTCGAGGTGATCGCGCTCAAGGACGGCGACGAGCTGGTCGGCGCGGTGGAGCTGCGCACCGGCGAGGAGGACCTGGTCTTCATCACCAGCGACGCCCAGCTGCTGCGCTACCCGGCGGGCCAGGTCCGCCCGCAGGGCCGTCCGGCCGGCGGCATGGCCGGGATCAAGCTGGCCGACGGCGCCCGGGTGCTGTCGTTCACGGCGGTGGACCCGGCGGCGGACGCGGTGGTGGTCTCGGTCGCGGGTGCCTCGGGCACCCTGACCGGGGAGGCCCAGAGCAGCTGGAAGGTCACGCCGTTCGAGCTCTACCCGCGCAAGGGCCGGGCCACCGGCGGGGTGCGCTGCCAGCGCTTCCTGCGCGGGGAGGACGCGCTGGCCTTCGCCTGGGCCGGGCCCGCTCCCGCCCGCGCGTCGGCGGCAGGCGGCTCGCCGATCACCCTGCCGGAGCGCGACCCGCGCCGCGACGGTTCGGGCACGCCGTTGAGCACGCCGGTCTCGGCAGCGGCAGGGCCGGTCTGACCTGCGGAAAACCCCACTCGGGCAGCCGACCGCGCGGCGGTAGGGTGCCCGAGTGAGCACCTGCACGAACCTCTCCGCTGAACTGGCCGAGCCGCTGGCCGCCACTGCCGCGACCGCGCGGACCTGGCTCCTGATCGAGCAGAGCGGCCCCTGGGGAGCCAAGGCACTCACCGAGAGCCACCTCGACAGTCGGCTCGGCCGGGAGCTGGAGGCCGCCAGCGCGGGGACGGGCGTCCGGGTGGCGCTGATCCGGCGCCCCGGACGGCACGCCGACAACCGGCCGGCGGCCCGTCACCAGGTGATCCTCGCGCACACCGTGCCGGGGCGGAGCTGGATCCGGCGGGCCGAATCGGCCGACCTGACGGAGCTGTCGGCGCTGGACCTGGCCGCCGCCGGAGCGGGCGACCACGGCGGCTTCGGCACCGCGCACACCGGCGGGCCGCTCGCCCTGGTGTGCACCAACGGCCGGCGCGACCGCTGCTGCGCACTGCTCGGCCGCCCGCTGGCCGCGGAGTTGGCCGCCGCCGGCCACAGCGAGGTCTGGGAGGTCACCCATCTGGGCGGACACCGCTTCTCCCCCACCATGCTGGTCCTGCCCTACGGCTATGCGTACGGGCGGTTGACCGAGGCCACGGCCAAGGAGGTGCTCGCCGTCACCACCGCCGGGCAGATGTGGCCGGCCCTCTCCCGCGGCCGCTCCTGCTGGGACCGCCCGGCCCAGGCGGCCGAGCAGGCGGTGCGCGAGCTGACCGGGGAGCACGCCGCCGAGACGCTGACGGTGACCCAGGACCTGCTGGCCGAGGGCGCGTGGCGCTGCCTGGTGCGGCACGTCGACGGCCGCTGCTGGCTGGTCGAGGTGGTGCGGAAGCTCAGCGAGCCGCCCCGGCCGGAGAGCTGCGGCAAGGCCCCGGGCACACCGGTGCGCATGGAGGTGCGCTCGGTGCGGCGGAGCTGAGTGCGGCCCGCCCTGCCGGGACACCCTGTCACCGAGCGTGCACCCTCTGTCGGCGCAATCCACGGCGCCGGACGGGCCCCGGGCCGCCTAGCGTGGCGGCCGTGGGCCTCCGCCCGCGCAACGGCTTCCGCTCGCCTCGAACGGGAGCCGTAGTGCCGTGCGGAACCGGTCGCTCCCGGCCCGGTTCCGCCGTCCCGGCCGCCCGGCCGGGCGCACGGAAGGAATGCACCGGATATGAAGCAGGACCTGAGCCCGGACCTGACCTCTGCCGACCAGATACCCGACCGCGGCGCGGCCGAGGCGGGGACCCCCGCCGCCGACAGCCCGCCCCCTGCGGACGGCGCGCACCAGCGGGCCACCCGGCTGCGCCACCGGGTCGGCCTGGCCGCCGCGATCGTCGCCGGAGCCGGATCGATCGGCCTGGGCGCCGATCTCGCGAGCGCGGCGCCCGCCCCCGAGCACGTGAACAGCAGCCCTGGGCTGGTCAGCGCCGACGACCCGGTGAACGGGGACGACGCCTCGACCGGCGACGGCACCGACACCGACGCGGCCGGCGACAGCGCTCTGCTGACGGACGGGGCGACGAACGAGGGCACCGACCAGGGCGCGGCCCTGGCCGACACCTCCCAGGACCAAGGCACCACCCAGGACCAGAGCACCACCCAGGACGGCGCCACCGGCCAGGCGACCCCGGACGGGACCGCCGGCGGCGGCGACAGCGCGACCAGCGGCGACATCCAGCAGGGCTGGGACGGCTCGGTCTACTGGTTCCGCAACGGCAGCGGCGAGTGGCGCTACACCAGCGACCGCGGCGTCTACCTGAGCCGGACCGGCCCGACCGGCGCGGACGACGGCGACGGCAACGGTGGCACCGACTCCGGCACGGCCGAGTCGCCGGACACCCGCGCCGGGCAGGCCGCGAGCAGCGGCAGCGTCGAGGCGGCCATCGACTTCGCCGAGGCACAACTCGGCAAGCCCTTCGTCTGGGGCGGCAACGGCCCCGACGGCTACGACTGCTCCGGCCTCATCCACGCGGCCTTCCGGCACGCCGGCATCTCACTGCCCCGGATCGCCAACGACCAGTACGCCGCGACCACGCCGGTCACCGCGAGCCGGATGCGCCGCGGCGACCTGCTGTTCTGGTCGTACGACGGCAGCGTCCGCGGCATCCACCACGCCGCGCTCTACCTGGGCAACAACCGCTACATCGAGGCCGCGCACCCGGGCACCTACGTCCGGATCTCCACGCTGAACAGCGGCTACTTCCCGACCTTCATCGGCCGCGTGTGACCCGCCGCGCCCCTGGTGAACACCGTGTGGACCCCGGCCGCGTGCGCGGCCGGGGTCCACACGGGTGACAGCACCCGCCGATCCGGGGACGGGGCCGGAGTCAGACCGCGCCGGCCCCGGTCAGCGAGCGGACCTCCAGTTCGGCGAACTTGTCCGCGTCCGCCCGCTCCTCGCCGCTGACCGTGCCGACCCAGCCGAGCAGGAAGCCCAGCGGGATCGAGATCAACCCGGGGTTCTCCAAGGGGAACCAGTGGAAGTCCACCGCGGGGAACATCGCGGTCTTGCTGCCGGAGACCACCGGCGAGAAGAACACCAGCACCAGTGCCGGCACCAGC
Source organism: Kitasatospora sp. NBC_01250 (assembly GCF_036226465.1). NCBI lineage: Bacteria > Bacillati > Actinomycetota > Actinomycetes > Kitasatosporales > Streptomycetaceae > Kitasatospora > Kitasatospora sp. NBC_01250. The sequence goes on from NZ_CP108476.1 coordinate 3,340,051, forward strand.
CCGCCGTAGGTGGCCCAGCAGGCGCCGCGGGTGGTGAAGCGGCGCCAGAAGAGATTGTAGATCAGGGTGGGCAGATTGGCCGAGGCCGCCACCGCGAAGGCCAGACTGACCAGGAAGGCGACGTTGAGCCGCTGGGCGAACAGGCTCAGCACGATCGCCACGCCGCCGATCAGCACGGCGGCCAGCCGTGCCACCACCACCTCCTGGCGCTCCGTCACCGCCGGCCGGTCCGCACGGCGGAAGGCCTGGGCGTAGAGGTCGTGGGCGAAGGAGACGGAGGAGGCCAGGGTCAGGCCGGCGACCACCGCGAGGATGGTGGCGAAGGCGATCGCCGAGGTGAGGGCGAACAGCAGGGTGCCGCCGGTGCTGCCCTCGCCACCGCCCAGGTTGAGCGCGAGCAGCGGGACCGCCGTGTTGCCCGCCGAGTTGGCGGCCTTCACCGCCTTGGAGCCCACCAGCGCGGTGGCCCCGAGACCCAGGACGACGGTCATCAGGTAGAAGCAGCCGACCAGGCCGATCGCCCAGATGGTGGAGCGGCGGGCGGCCCTGGCGGTGGGCACGGTGTAGAAGCGGGAGAGGATGTGCGGCAGGCCGGCGGTGCCCAGCACCAGGGCCAGGCCCAGGCTGACGAAGTCGAGCCGGCTGGTGGCGGAGCCGCCGTACTTGAGTCCGGGCTCCAGGTAGCGGTCACCCGCGCCGCTGCTGCGCGCCGCGGCGTGCATCAGCTCGGCGAGGTCGAACTGGAAGCGCACCAGGACCCAGCAGGTGAGCAGGACGGCGCCGGTCATCAGCATCAGCGCCTTGACGATCTGGATCCAGGTGGTGGCACGCATGCCGCCGACCGTCACATAAATGATCATCAGGGCGCCGACGGCGACGATGGTCCAGGTGTTGGCGGCGGCCCCGGTGGTGCCCAGCAGCAGTCCCACCAGACTGCCCGCGCCGACCATCTGGGCGATCAGGTAGAGCAGGGTGACCACCACGCTGGCGCTGCCGGCCGCCGCCCGGACCGGACGCTGCCGCATCCGGGTGGCCAGCACGTCGGCCAGGGTGTAGCGGCCGGTGTTGCGCACCAGCTCGGCCACCCACATCAGGACGACCAGCCAGGCCACCAGGAAGCCGATGCTGTACAGCATGCCGTCGTAGCCGTACAGCGCGATCAGTCCGGTGACCCCGAGGAAGGAGGCCGCGGAGAGGTAGTCGCCGGAGAGCGCGATGCCGTTCTGCAGCGCACCGAAGTCGCGGCCCCCGGTGTAGAAGTCCTCGGCGGCCTGACCGCGCCGCCCCACCCACAGGGTGATGGCCAGGGTCACCACGACCACCAGCGCGAAGAGCACGACGGCCAGGCCGTGGTGGTCCCCGGAGCCGATCGAGGGAACAGCGGCGTGTGGGGTAGGAGTCATCGCAGCTGGTCCTGGGTCTCCCAGCGCAGGCCGAGGGCGGCTCGGTCGCGCTTGGTGCGGGCGTTTCGGGCGTACAGCCAGGTGATCAGGAAGGTCGAGACGAACTGGAGCACACCCAGCAGCCAGGCGATGCTGAACGGGCCGGCGACCGGGGTGCGCATCAGGTCGGGCGCCGCCGCCTGGGCCGTGACGTAGAAGAGGTACCAGCCGAGGAAGACGGCGGTGGCCGGGAAGACGAAGGTCCGGTAGTTGCGGCGGATCTCCTGGAACGCGGCGCTCTGCTGGACCTCGCGGTAGACCTCGGCGGCGGCCGGATCCGGGGCGGGTTCGACGGGTTGGAGTGGCCGCTGGGCAGGAACCGCGCTGCGGGTCGCGACCTCGCGGGTGGCGGGCCGGACGGCCGCGCCGGGGGGACCGGACGCACCTGGGGTCGACCACCAGTCAAATCGCTGGCCCTGCCGGGGCGTCCGGCCGGTCGATCCGGTGACTTCGTGCTGTGCCAATGCTGCTCCTGGCCCGGGATGCACCACCGAGCGGTGGGGCGTCGGGTATCGGCACCGGGCACTCCGGACGACCCGCCCCGAAGATCCATGCGGCGTACCGACGGCGCCCTGACGGGAACCATGATGGCAAGTCAGAAACCGAAATGTGGCATTCAGCCAGGATTTTCACCCGATGAGGTGAGATCACTAGGTTCGCGAACTACCGGAAATCCCATGCCTGAAGGCATAGCTGACCGCTTGCGCACGGTCCCGGACGGCGGTTTTCGCGAAGAGGTTGTTGATATGCGTCTTGACGGTCGCCGGGCTGACGAACAGTGCCTCGGCGATCTCCGCGTTGGACAATCCCTCGGCGATCAGCGCCAGCACCTCGGCCTCACGCGCCGTCAGTCCGTCGGGCAGCGGGCGCTGGCCGGCCGGCGCCTGGGCCGCCGGCTCGGCCTGGTGCGGCTCACCCGGTGCTGCGGGCGCGGCCGGCGCGGCACCGGCGAGCCGCTCCAGCAACCGTCGCTGCACCTGGGGCGAGAGACCCGCCGCACCCGCCCGGACATCGGCGATGGCCCGGGCGATCTCCTCGGCGCCGGCGTCCTTGGTGAGGTAGCCCCGCGCACCCGCCTGCAGTGCGGGGAAGAGCGAGTCGTCCTCCGCGTAGGTGGTGAGCACCACCACCTCGGTGCCCGGGTGGTCCGCCCGGATCAGCCGGGTGGCCTCCACCCCGTCGCAGCGCGGCATCCGCAGGTCCATCAGCACCACGTCCGGGGCGTGCTCGGCGACCATCCGCACCGCCTCCTCGCCGTCCGCCGCCGCACCCACCACCGTGATCCCGGGCAGCAGGCCCAGCAGCATCACGATGCCCTCGCGCACCACGGTCTGATCGTCGGCGACCAGCACCCGTGTCTGTGACGCCGCGTCCTTCGCCCCGCTCCGCTCGTGCACCGGCCACCCCGTTCCGCGCTGCGCGCGCTCGTTCCGTCCTGCCTACCGCTCCTTCTTACCGCGCCGGGCGCGTCGCGGTCACGCAGGCAGCCGCAGCCGCACCAGCCAGCCGTCCGCCTCGGGGCCGGCCTGCAGACTGCCGCCGATCAGTTCGGCCCGCTCGCGCATGCCCAGCAGTCCGTAACCGTTTCCGCTGGCGGCCAGCTCCGACAACCCGCCCCCGGCCGGTCCGCCGTCGTTGCGGACCAGCAGCTCCACCTCCTGGTCGAGGTACTGCAGTTCCACCGTGCGGTGGGCCCGCGGCGCGTGCTTGCGGATGTTGGTGAGCGCCTCCTGCGCCGTGCGCCGCACCGCCAGGCCGACCTCGGCGTTGAGCGGGCGGGGCGTGCCGGTCACGGTCAGCCGGGCCTGCTCCTGCTGGGCCAGCTCCACCAGGAACTCACCGACCGGGGTGAACTCGCCGCGCAGCGCGGAGAGCGCCTGCTTGGTCTCCTTGAGCCCGTCCTGGGCCATCCTGCGGGCCGCCACCACACGCTCCCTGATCTGCTCCCGGTCGGCCCCGCCGTCCAGCATCAGCCGGGCTGCCTCCAGATGGACCAGCTGCGCCGAGAGACTGTGCGCCAGCACGTCGTGGATCTCCCGGGCGATCCTGGCCCGCTCGGCCAGCGCCGCGCTCTCCGCCTCGGCCGCCCGGGCCGCCTGTTCCTGCTGGAGCAGGCGCTGCGCGGTGCCACGGGCCTCGGCGTCCAGTCGCAGCAGGTAGCCCAGCAGGAGCAGGCCCGCCACGGTGGCGAGCAGTGCGAGGAAGGTGTTCCCGCCGGTCACCGCGAACGAGGCGAGAGCGGCCGCGCAGGTGGGCAGCGCGGCCGCGAGCGGCAGGCGCTGCAGGGCCACCACCGCGAGCACGCACCAGATCACGTCGGCCAGGGTGTCGGCCCCGATGTGGTGCGCGAGCGGGGCCAGGACCAGCAGCTGCCCGGCGACCGCCAGCGACCAGCGGATCCGGTGCCGGCGGGTGGTCCGGTAGAACAACTGGAGCAGGGCGACCGCGGCGACCAGCAGGACCGCCGCCCCGGCGACGGTCCCGGCGCCCCCGGCCAACCGGTCGCCGTTGAAGGTCCCCAGGACCAGCCCCGTCAGCATGGCCAGCCGGCCGACGCCGGAGAGCATCAGGCCGGGCAGCGACCGCTTCTCCCGGGACAGGGCCTCCCGCGAGGGCCAGCGCGTCCAGGTGTCCAGCGGCACGGGCAGTGGTCCTTCCAGGGTGGCGTCGATGATTCAGACCACCGCACGCAGGTTCTGCGAGCCGTCCAGCATGCGGGCCCTCCAGTTGACCACGACACCGCGCACCAGCAGCAGCGCGCCCAGCGTGAGCAGCAGCGAGCTGGAGTTCTGGTGCACGTGCATCGCGCTGCCGAGCCCGTACAGACCCACCCGCAGGACGATCAGGCCCGCCCACGCGGCGACCGTGGCGACAGTGCCCTTGACCCAGATCGCGCCGTCGCTCTCCCGCCAGATCCTGACCGTCCAGCCCCAGGCCGAGCCCATGGCCACCACGACCACGACCGAGGCGAGCAGCAGGCCGATCGCCGTCCCCCGGTGGGCCGGGTCGATCAGGTGCGGGTCACGCAGCGCCAGCGCACCGAGGACCACCGGCAGGACCCAGAAGCGACGCTCGGTGTTGACCTTGCGCGCCTGGAACTGGCGGCGGGCGATGAAGACGACCACCACGAGAATGATGAGGATGTTGCTCAGCGCGACCATCGGAGCGCTCCATCTCGAACGGAGAGGTTTCTGACGCTCTCGACGCTACGGATCGCGCGCCGCCGGCTGATCGGCTCCAGGGTTGATTCAACGCCGAGGGGGGCTCTCCACCCCTGGGTGGAGAGCCCCCCTCGCGATCACCGTCAGGCGTCGATCCGCGAGCGGTCCAAGGTGGCCGCCGAGTCGACGATGAACTCCTTGCGAGGGGCCACGTCGTTGCCCATCAGCAGGTCGAAGACCTGCTCGGCCGCGGGCAGGTCGCCGAGGTTGATCCGGCGCAGCGTGCGGTGGCGCGGGTCCATCGTGGTCTCGGCCAGCTGGTCGGCGTCCATCTCGCCCAGGCCCTTGTACCGCTGCACCGGCTCCTTCCAGCGCAGGCCCTTGGCCTGGAACTCCAGCAGGGTCCGGCGCAGCTCCGCGTCGGAGTACGTGTAGTGGTACTTCTCCTGGCCGCGCTTGGGGTTGGTGAGCTCGATCCGGTGCAGCGGCGGGACCGCCGCGAAGACCCGGCCCTGCTCGACCATCGGCCGCATGTAGCGCTGAAAGAGCGTCAGCAGCAGGATCCGGATGTGTGATCCGTCGACATCGGCGTCGGCCATGAAGATCACCCGGCCGTAGCGGGCCTGGTCGATGTCGAAGGTGCGGCCGGAGCCCGCTCCTATCACCTGGATGATCGCCGCGCACTCGGCGTTCTTGAGCATGTCCGAGACCGAGGCCTTCTGGACGTTGAGGATCTTGCCGCGGATCGGCAGCAGCGCCTGGAACTCGGAGTTGCGGGCCAGCTTGGCGGTGCCGAGCGCGGAGTCGCCCTCGACGATGAACAGCTCGCTGCGCTCCACGTCGTCGCTGCGGCAGTCGGCCAGCTTGGCGGGCAGCGAGGAGGTCTCCAGCGCGGTCTTGCGGCGCTGGGCCTCCTTGTGCTGGCGCGCGGCGACCCTGGTCCTGGCGGCTGCCACGACCTTCTCCAGCACCGCCCTGGCCTGGACCTTCTCGTCCTTCTTGGACGAGGTCAGGAAGGCCTTGAGCTCTCGGGCGACCACCGCGGCCACGATCCGGTTGGCGGCCGAGGTGCCGAGCACCTCCTTGGTCTGCCCCTCGAACTGCGGCTCGGCCAGCCGGACGGTGACCACGGCGGTCAGGCCCTCGGTGGCGTCGTCCTTGGTGATGTCGTCCTCGGCGACCCGCAGCAGCTTGGCCGCGCGCAGCGCCTCGTTGACCGTCTTGGCCAGCGAGCGCTCGAAGCCGGTGACGTGGGTACCGCCCTTGGGCGTGGCGATGATGTTGACGAAGGAACGCAGCGTCGTGTCGTAGCCGGCGCCCCAGCGCAGCGCGATGTCCACGCCGAGCTCACGGGTGACCTCGGTGGGGGTCATGTGGCCGAGGTCGTCCAGGACCGGAACGGTCTCCTTGAAGGTCCCCTCGCCGCGCAGCCGCAGCACGTCGCAGACCGGCTTGTCGGGCGCCAGGAACTCGCAGAACTCGCCGATCCCGCCGTCGAAGCGGAAGGTGGACTCCTCGACCTTGTCGCTCTCCGTCAGCCGCTCGTCACGCACCACGATGGTCAGGCCGGGGACCAGGAAGGCGGTCTGGCGGGCGCGGTTGTGCAGGTTCTCCAGGGAGAGCTTGGCCTCCTTGAGGAAGATCTGCCGGTCGGCCCAGTAGCGGATCCGGGTGCCGGTGCGGGTCTTGGGCACCTTGCGGGCCTTGGTGAGGCCGCTGGCCGGGTCGAACGGGGCGTCCGGGCTGAGTTCGGTGAACACACCCGGGGTGCCGCGGCGGAAGCTGATGGCGTGGGTGTGGCCACTGCGGTCCACCTCCACGTCGAGCCGGGCGGAGAGTGCGTTGACCACGGAGGCACCGACGCCGTGCAGGCCGCCGGAGGCCGCGTAGGAGCCGCCGCCGAACTTGCCGCCCGCGTGCAGCTTGGTCAGCACGACCTCGACGCCGGACAGCCCGGTCTTCGGCTCCACGTCCACCGGGATGCCGCGGCCGTTGTCGCGCACCTCCACCGAGCCGTCGTCGTGCAGCACGACCTCGATCCGGTCGCAGAACCCGCCGAGCGCCTCGTCCACCGCGTTGTCGATGATCTCCCAGAGGCAGTGCATCAGGCCGCGGCTGTCGGTGGAACCGATGTACATGCCGGGCCGCTTGCGGACCGCCTCGAGCCCCTCGAGGACGAGCAGATGCCGAGCGGTGTAGTTGGATCCGTCTTCCGTGGCACGCAGGGCAGGCGGCACGGTCGTTTCGGCGCTCACGCGGTGCACTCCTCCAAAGAGACTTCTGACTCGGTCCGGCGATTCCCGGATCTCCCCCGGCGGCGCCCGCTTTCGCGCACGGCCGGCCACTGCATGATCCGCCCCGACTCCGCAGCTTGTACGCGCTGCGCGAACACGGGTCGAGCCCGGTCCGGTCGGCGGGAGTGCCATCTCGCCCGCGCCCGACGGGTCCTGGCGGACCGTCGAGCCGTCCGCGAGCGCTGGAACTGCCGAGATGCAGGCTACCCGGGCTTGGGGCGGGGCTTATGCTCCAACCCAGTAGGGGATTATGCTACGCCCACCTTCGGACAACAGTTCGAAGATGCGTTCGAGTGATGGAGAGGTCGCGGTTTCCGGCGCGCATGAACCACCGGCGCCCGGGGCACGTCCTCATCAACACAGCAGAATCCTCAGAGAAGAAAAGCCACGAGCGGGAACGTTTTCGGCCTGGTTGGATGTTGACCCTGGTACGACAGCTCGTCGAGCTAGAGAAGAGGCGACGTGACTACTGTTCTGACACCTGCGAGCCCGCTCACCGCGGCTGACCGCTGCGACCGCTGCGGCGCCCAGGCATACCTGCGCGTCGTACTGGCCAGTGGCGGAGAGCTGCTCTTCTGCGCCCACCACGGGCGGAAGTTCGAGCCGGAGCTCAAGAAGATCGCCGTGGAAATACAGGACGAGAGCGGTCGTCTCGCCACCACGGCGGCCTCGGCCGCCAGCGACGAGCGCTGAGCGTTCGGCGCTCCCTTGACGCGCTGAGGTCGGCCCTTGCGGGCCGGCCACTGGGCGGCAGGCCGTAGGGCCTGCCGCCCAGCGTCATACCCGGATCTGCCAGTCCGTGACCGTCCGGTCACTTCGGGCTACGGGCGTCGCGGCAAGACGGCCACCTCATCCGGGAGCTGACCCGCCGTCGGCCTTGACCGAGCCGAGCGGCGGCGTTGGCGCGACCCTGCTCACACCATCACCCTGATCACAGCTGGGTGCCGACCTCGTCCGCGACGGCCGACAACCGGGTGTAGACACCCGGATGGTTCGCCTCCGCACAACCGGTCCCCCAGGAGACCAGGCCGACCAGTCGCCCGTTGACCACCAGCGGGCCACCACTGTCGCCCTGGCACGCGTCCTTGCCACCCCGTGCCTCGCCGGCGCAGACCATGCCGCGCGGATCGAAGGCCCCGTCGGGGCCACCCGGGTAGTCACGCGCACACACCGAGTCGGCCACCATCGGCACATCGACGCTGCGCAGGCTGTCGGCGTACCGCGCGCGGCCGGTGGTGTCGCCCCAGCCGTAGACCTGCGCCCGCGTACCGGCGGCATACGGCAGCGTCTCTCCCTGCCCGACCATCGGCAGGACCGCCCGGCCCTCCTGCGGGGCGGCCAGCGTGAGCACCGCCACGTCCTGCATGTTCTGCTGGAACGAGTACTGCGGATGGACCCAGACGTTGGTCACGGGCACCTCGGCGCCGTCCTGACCGGTCAGGTCGGTCCGACCGACGATCACCCGCAGGTCCGGGCGCTCCACGATGCGGCCCTCGCGCTCGTCGTAGAAGCAGTGCGCAGCCGTCACCACCTTGGTCGGGGTGACCAGCGTGCCGCCGCAGAACTGGCCCGAGCGGGCGTCGCCGAACTCCGGCCGACTGGCCACCGCGACCATCCACGGCCGCTGCAGGGTGCTGTCGGAGCGGCCACCCACGATCCGGCGGTCCGCCTGGGCCGGCGTGGCACCCACCGAGACCAGCGCCACCGGCAGTGCGGCCAGCAGGGCCGCCACCACTACCCGCCGCCGGGGCACCGGCCCCGGCGGCGGCGTGCGGCGGACATCAGGGCCGGTCGAAACGGACGAGATGGACATCACAGTGCACTCCGGGCGATTCGGCAGCAGGCAACCGCCACAGCGTAGTCACAATCTCACCCTGAGTTTCCATGAGTCGGCGTTCAAACACCCGGACGAGGGATATCCGAGGCGGCCGGATGACGCCCGCAGTCGGACCCCGAGCCCAGAACGCGCGAAGGCCCGGAGCAGACGCGCTGCTCCGGGCCTTCGCGTACGGGATCAGTCCAGGTAGTCGCGCAGCACCTGCGAGCGCGAGGGGTGACGCAGCTTGGACATGGTCTTCGACTCGATCTGGCGGATGCGCTCACGGGTGACCCCGTAGACCTTGCCGATCTCGTCCAGCGTCTTCGGCTGGCCGTCGGTCAGGCCGAAGCGCATCGAGACCACGCCGGCCTCGCGCTCGCTCAGGGTGTCGAGCACCGAGTGCAGCTGCTCCTGGAGCAGGGTGAAGGAGACCGCGTCGGCCGGGACGACCGCCTCGGAGTCCTCGATCAGGTCACCGAACTCGCTGTCGCCGTCCTCGCCGAGCGGGGTGTGCAGCGAGATCGGCTCGCGGCCGTACTTCTGGACCTCGATGACCTTCTCGGGGGTCATGTCGAGTTCCTTGGCCAGCTCCTCCGGGGTGGGCTCGCGACCCAGGTCCTGGAGCATCTGGCGCTGCACGCGGGCCAGCTTGTTGATGACCTCGACCATGTGCACCGGGATACGGATGGTGCGGGCCTGGTCGGCCATGGCGCGGGTGATCGCCTGACGGATCCACCAGGTCGCGTAGGTCGAGAACTTGTAGCCCTTGGTGTAGTCGAACTTCTCGACCGCACGGATCAGACCGAGGTTGCCCTCCTGGATCAGGTCCAGGAAGAGCATGCCGCGACCGGTGTAACGCTTCGCCAGTGAGACCACCAGGCGGAGGTTGGCCTCCAGCAGGTGGTTCTTGGCCCGGCGGCCGTCCTCGGCGATGATCTCCAGCTCGCGCTTGAGCTTGGGGGCGAGCTTGTCGGCCTGGCTGAGCTTGTCCTCGGCGAACAGGCCGGCCTCGATGCGCTTGGCGAGCTCGACCTCCTGCTCGGCGTTGAGCAGCGGGACCTTGCCGATCTGCTTCAGGTAGTCCTTGACCGGGTCGGCGGTGGCACCGGCGACGGCGACCTGCTGGGCAGGCGCGTCGTCCTCGTCGTCGTCGGAGAGGACGAAGCCCTCCGACTCCTCCTCGGGCTCCGCGTCGCCGTCGGTCTTCCCGGCCGGGGTCGCCACGTCCTCGAGCAGCTCGTCATCGCCGAGCAGCTCCTCGTCGCCCTTCTCCCCCTTGGCGGCGGTCTTCTTGGCGACCGCCTTCTTGGCGGGAGCGGCGGCCTTCTTCGCCACGGCCTTCTTCGCGGGGGCGGCAGCGGCGACCTTCTTCGCGACCATGGGGGTCGAGCCGAGGTCCGACTGCGCGTCCAGTGCGGTGTCCACGGTGACCGAGACCACAGAGGCGACGGCCGCCGGAGCCACCGTCGCGGCGGGCGCGATCCGCACCGGGGGCTTGGTCTGGGCAACCGGGGTACGCGTGGTGACCGCCTTGGTGGCGGTGCGCTTGGTGGTGCTCTTGGCCGCAACGCTCTTGCGCTTGGCGGCGGACGGCTCGGCCGCGCTCACCATCAGGTCCACCCCTTCCTCAATCAACACCTGGTTGAGGCTGCGCATGACGTTCTTCCACTTGGTGACCGGGATCTGGTCCGCCTCGAAGGCCTGGCGCACGTCGTCACCGGCGATCTGCCCCTGGGCCTTGCCCCGCTCGATGAGCGCCAGCAGGGCCGCGGACTCTGCGATCTCGGGGGGGAGCGAACGGGATGTGCTGGCCGACACGAACAACCTCTCGGACGAAGAGTGGACTCGAACCCGTACCGGACCGCCCGAGTGGGCGAGGAGGAAAGACGCGCCACGGGGCACGACAGGTTCCGACCGGCTCGGACTTGAGGACTGGGTTAGCAGGACGCTGGGTAGGTGGGACGGCAGCAGCGCCGCAGACCAACACAGCATTCTGACATGGCGCGGGTATTCCGGAGCTGCTTCCGCTCCGTACACATCGCTGCCGCTCCCCAAGTGTTACGCATGCCGCTCGTGGCACAGGTCACACGCCTCCCCGGACTGAGGTCCCGGACCGTCGGCCGTCACAGCCGCGGGCCCTCCGGGTGGACGCGATGTGTCTCGCGCGGGCATCCGGAGGGCACTGTCCAGATCCGATGGCTCCGTGGCCGGCCTCACTCAGTGTTCACGACTCGGTGTTCGCGCAGGCGCTCGCGGCCCAGTGGCTCTGCCCCGGGCGCTCGCGGCTCGGTCTGCCGCGCTCAGTGCTCGCGAGGCGCCGGCACCGCGTGCTCGACGTCCGGGTGCACGGTGAGCAGCGCGCGCATGGCCGCCTCGGCCGCCGTGCCGTCCCCGGTGCCGAGTGCGTCGACCAGGCGGGCGTGCAGGCTCACCGAGGTCTCCGACGGCCGCTCGCAGGCGGTGGCCGGGCCACCACTGACCTGGAGCGCGGCGGCCACGATGCTGGAGAGGTGCTCCAGCATCCGATTGCCGGCCATCTGCAGGACCAGGACGTGCAGCTCGGCGTCGGCGCGCGAGAAGGTGATCAGATCGCCCTGGGCCGCTGCGTGGCCCATGATCTCGGTCATCTCGGCCAGCCGCTGCTGGATCTCCTCGCGGCCGTGACCGGCGGCGAGGCGGGCGGCCAGCGGCTCGATCGCCCAGCGCATCTCGAACAGCTCGCGGCGCTGCTCGTCACGCTGCGGGCCGAAGGCGCGCCACTCGATGATGTCCGGGTCGAGGAGGTTCCAGTCGGCGACCGGACGCACCCGGGTGCCGACGTTGGGACGCGCGCTGACCAGGCCCTTGGCCTCCAGGACGCGCAGTGACTCGCGCACCACGGTGCGCGACACCTCGAAGCGCTGGCCGATCTCCTCGGGCACCAGCGGGCGGTCGGCCCCCAGGTCGCCGGAGACGATCATCTGACCGAGCTGCTGGACGAGCTGCCCGTGCAGCCCACGGCCTCGGCTGCTGGCAGTCTTGCGGCCGACCCGGGCGAGATCACTCTCCGCCCCGTCCCAGCGGGGGACAGGAGGGGTCGGCCGATCGGCGTAGGAGAAACGGTCGAGCTCGCTGGCGCCGGGCGCGGTGGACTCGGCGGTGCGGGCGACGGTCATGGCGGGGTGCGCAAGGGTACTCACACGTCCTTTGTCGGCGATCGGCAGGCACGACTTGAGGATTCTCGTGAAAAGCACACGAAAGGGTGATCGCCCATGGTTGGATAATTGACTTCTTATTAGGAAGAAATGGCCATATCGGGCAGCGAGTTGCCAGCGGTTCGCCGACTTTTGCGACCATGGCCTGCGCCGAGTCAGCTACCGCGGAAGCAGACTGACGGATCATCAGTACGAGCGGCGTCGGGCCTGGACCGCCAGGCAGGCCGCCAGCAGCAGTGCAGCCGGCAGCAACAGCACGGTGAGGGCCTGGGCCGAAGCGGTCGGCCCCCAGTTCAGGCCCTCGTGCCGCAACAGGTCCAGCGTCCGGGGCAGGGCGAATCCGTCGACCAGCATCGGCAGCGCGCAGAACAGCAGCACCCCGGCCACCGCGCTGCGGGTCAGTGCCGCAGTCAGGATGCCGATCCAGGCAGCCGCGACGACGAGGCCGGTGAAGGTCGCGAGTGCCAGCAGCGGGCTGTGGTCGGTGCGGAGCAGGTGGGGCAGCAGCAGGCGCGCGGGCGCAGCGGCGGACGCGTCCGCGACTCGGGCCGTCAGGCCGCCGATCAGGAAGGACGCCAGGGCGAGCAGCGCGGCAACGGCCCCGACGACCGCGAGCTTGGCGAGCAGCAGGCGCAGCCGGGACGCGTAGCGAACCTGCGAAGCCGCCAACCCGGGACACCTGACCTCGTGGGCCGAGGCCAGTGCGCCGAGCAGCCCGGCGCCGAGGGCCGCGAGCGGGAGGCCCAGCAGCGGGAGCACGCCCGTGACCAGTTCCACGGCCTCGGACACGTGCAGCGGGCCGGGAGCGATCCGCCGGGCGAGCAGGGCGCTCTGGGCGGAGCCGGCGAGCAGCGTGGCGGCGAGGATCAGCCAGGTCGACCGAAGACCCAGCAGGCGTCGGACTTCGTAGGCCAGTACGCGCACGGGATCATCCGTTCCAGTGATCGGGCCCGGTCAGGGGCTGGGGAATCGGTTCGGTGACGGGGTCGGCAGCTGCCACCGGGGCCGGGAGCAGCGCGGCAGGGCCGGTCGGAGCGGACGGCACGGGGCCGGTCGACGCAGCCGTGGACAACGGTGACCCGGAGGGCGCAGGAGTGGACGGCGCAGGGGTGGACGGCGCGGCGTCGAGCGCGAGGCCGGATGTGGGGGGAGCCGGAAGCGGCTGGCTCGGGGCGCGGTCGGCCGGGGACGAGGCCGGGAGTACCGCCTGCGGTTCGGCCGCGGCCACCCGCCCCGGACTCACCGCGGCCAGGGCCATGGTCCGCTCCCGGGCGGTGAGCGAGGTGACCCGGCGCAGCTTCACGGTGGACACCACTCCCGGCTGCGCCGCAGGCGGCAGGACCGTGCGGGGCGCCGGCTGCTCGACCACGCGGTCGGCCAGTTCGTGCAGCAGGATGCCGCTGCGGTAGGCGAGCTCGCCGATCTCGGTGCGTCCGAGGCCGCTGACCGCGAGGCCGGCACCGCCGTCCCGGCGGACCTCGGCCCCTTGGGACACCAGCAGGTCCGCCAGGCGGGCCATCTGCGGTCCGCGGACCGACACCTCGGGCTGCAGCCTGGTGCGACGGAATTCCGCGACCGGCTGGTCCGCGACCATCCGACCGGCGTCCAGTGTCACCACCCGGTCGGCCAGCAGCGCCGCCTCCCGGGGTTCGCGGGTCGTGATCACCACCGATCCGCCGCCGGCCGGGAAGGCCCGGATGAAGGCGTGCAGCCACTCGGCGTTGCGCGGGGACAGCCCCTCGGACGGCGCGTCCAGCAGCAACGCCTCGGGGGCGCCGAGCAGGGCGACGGCCAGGGCGAGTCGGCGGTTCATGCCCGGGGAGAAGGAGCGCAGGCGGTGTTCGGCGACGCCGGCCAGCCTGGTCTGCTCCAGCAGTTCGTCGGCCCGCCGCGCCGGGACACCGACCGCGGCGGCCAGCATCCGCAGATGACCGCGGGCCGTTCGACCTGGGCTGCCGGGCAACTGGTGCACCGTCTGCAGGAGCACCCCGACCTCGCGTTCGGGGCGGCGCAGTCGACGGTAGGTGCGCCCGTTGAAGAGCGTCACGCCCTTGCCTCGCTCCAGCTCCAGCATGAGCCGCAGCGTCGTGGTCTTGCCCGCCCCCTCGGGGCCGAGCAGCGCCACCACCGAGCCGGGGCCCACGTCGAAGCCGAGGTCGGCCACCGCGGGGTCCTGACCGCGGCGGTAGACCTTGGTGAGTCCATGGACCTGGATCGTCACTGGCTGCTCCCACGTGCTCCGGCTGCCCCGGCGGCGCGGGCCGCTCCGGTTTCAGCACCTGCTCCGGATTCAGCACCCTAGGGCGAACATCGGGAGATTTCGGGCATTGCGGAGACGGCGCGGGCCACCCGGCTGCCCAGCTCACTCGATCAGGGGACAGTGGCCGCACCGTTGTTCACCCCATGGCACGGGCAGCACCGGCGGGTCGCCCAGGTCCTGGTCGGGCTCAGGACTCCGGGCGCAGCATCGGCGGGTTGAGCACGGTCGCTCCGCCTGCCCTGAACAGCTGCGCGGGACGCCCGCCCTGACGGGTCGTCGTGCCGCCGGACGGCACCAGGAAGCCGGGAGTCCCGGTCACCTTGCGGTGGAAGTTGCGCGGGTCCAGCACCACGCCCCAGACCGCTTCGTAGACCCGGCGCAGCTCGCCGACGGTGAACTCCTCGGCGCAGAAGGCGGTGGCCAGTGCGGAGTACTCGATCTTCGACCGGGCGCGCTCGACGCCGTCGGCGAGGATCAGGGCATGGTCGAAGGCGAGCGGCTCGCGATCGGCCGGGCCGGGGCCGAGCAGCTCGCTGACCGGCGCCCAGCGGGCTCCGCGCGCGTCGCCGCCCGGCTTGGGGGTCGGCAGGTCCGGGGCCAGCGCCAGGTGCGCCACGCTCACCACGCGCATCCGCGGGTCACGCTGCGGGTGCCCATAGGTGGCCAGCTGCTCCAGGTGTGCCCCGGCCGCCGCCTGACCGGCCGACGAGTGGGCACGCAGTCCGGTCTCCTCGGCCAGCTCCCGCGAGGCCGCCTCGCCGAGCCCCTCGCCCGGCCGCACGAAGCCGCCGGGCAGCGCCCAGTAGCCCTGGAAGGGAGGCTCGCCCCGGCGCACCAGCAGCGCGCAGAGTTCGTGCTCCCGGACCGTCAGCACCACCAGGTCGACCGTGACAGCGAACGGGGGAAAGGCCGACGGGTCATAGCGCGACATGGCGTCGATCATAGTCGTCTTTCTGACGATAAACACGGGGCGGCAGTAATCCCGAACCGAGCGTGAGGCTCCGGGGCAGCGCAGCCGCGCGGAACGGCGGAGCAGCACACATATCGGACCCGCCGACCCGAGTGGCTGACCTGCCGTCAGCTCGCGCCGAGTTGGAGCTCCGCGGAGGCCTCCTCGACGACGGCCACGCCGATTCGGCTCACCCGGACCGAGAACGGCTCCCCCGCGACCCGCAGGCCGCCAAGTTCGAGTTCGCCGAGGGGCGCGGTACTGGCCGGACGGACCACGACCCGCCCGGCGGGAACGTCGGGCCGCACTCCGGCCAGCGCGAAGACCGCGTGCGCGGCGCCTGCCGCGGACCCCGCAGCGGGGCGGCAGGCAGCCGGATGCGGTACCGGTGGGCAGTCCGGTAGTCGCTGCTCCCCGGCGTACATCTCCGGCAGTCGCCCGGCGAAGTGTGCGGAGGCGGCCAGCAGCCCCTCCAGCAGGGCTCCGGCCTCGCGCTCGAACCCGGCTTCGGCCAGCCCGGCAACCGCGAGGGCCGTCTCCTGGACCCGGACCGCCCCGCTGCGGTGCCCCAGCGGATTGAAGCGCGGGGACTTGGCGCTCAGGGTTCGAAGCCCCCAGCCGCAGTCCAGCTCGGGCGCGGCCAACCGCTGGGCCAGCAGCCGGGTCTGCTCACGGTCGAGCAGGCCCGGCAGCGCGGCGCCCTCCGCCGCGAGCCCCAGGTCAAGGAGGTGGCCGAAGGAGGCGGTCACCGCGGAGAGCGGACGACCATCGACGGTCAGCGCAGCGGCCGGGCGTCCGCCGGACAGGTCGTCCACCCAGAACCGCTCACGGAACCGGCCGCGCAGCCCCTGCGCCCACTCCCGCCAGTCCGCGGCTCCCGGTCGCCCGAACGCCTCCAGCAGCTCCGCACCGTGCAGGGCGGCCCGGTGCGCCTGGGCCTGGACCTCGCAGCGTGCGGTGGGTGGTTTCCCCGTGCGGTCGTCCTGGTAACGGCCGAGATCGGTGACGAAGCCGTCGATCGGACTGTTCGCCATCGTCGACCGCAGCGCGCCCAGGGCGCGCTCGGCAGCCGGCAGCAACTCGGTGACCTCCTGCCGGGGCAGGCCCCAGCGCCAGGCCTCGGCCAGCACCGTGACGAAGAGCAGGGTCGCCTCGGTGGCCGTGCAGGACGGGGGCAACTCGGGGCCGGCATGGCGCAGTGGGCCGGGGATGATCCCCTCCTCCCTGCCCCCGGCCGCGTTCGCCGTCTGCTGGCGGCGGGCCAGCGCCCGCAGTGTGCCGCCCGCCAGCCGGACGCCGAGCGGGAGCGTGAGGCGGGCCGCCCAGAGCGCGTCGGCGGGCGCCAGTCCGAACCGCCAGGGCGCGCCCGACGCCGTGTAGAGGTCGGTCGGCCGATCGGGGTCGGCGAGCAGCAGACCGCCGAGCGCGTCCAGCGAGCGCCTGACGAGGAGCTCGGCGCGGGGATCGTCGCAGCGGATCGCGGGCTCGGTCCACGGCGCGGGCACCCCGGCGCCACGGCCGACCGGCGGACGGAGGGCGGTCGCGGCGGCCTCGACCTCCACCCGCAGCTCCACCGACCAGCGGGCACCGGGCTGGACCTCCAAGTCCCAGCGGAGCACCCCCGCCCCGGCCAGGACCGCGTGCGGCGAGGGCTTGGCGCTCACGGTCGCGCTGTGCCCGCGGCCGATCCAGCGCAGCCCCGAGGACTGGACCTGGCCCGCCACGTCCGGCGGCCTGGCTCCGGCGGCGATGTCCGCAAGACTGCCGAGATCCGTCCCGAGCGCGATCTCCAGCGGCAGCCTGGCAGCTCGGCTGCCGGCGTTGCGCACCGTGAGGGTCTCCACCCCGTCGGCGTGGCGCAACCGCTCCACGGTGAGGGCCGGATCGGGGTCGAGTTCACCGGGCACCCGCACCGCACCGAGGAACCTGGCCTGCGCCGCCGAGGTGAGGGCGCCTTGCAGGGCGAGCGGTTCAACGCCGCCGACCCGCACCTCCATCCGGCTCAGCGTACGGATGCCGGACCGGAAGAAGCCGTGCAGTCCGTGGCCGCGCAGCTGACCGTCGGAACCGGAAGCGGCCATCGCCGGGGCGCTGACGCAGAGGACATCGGCGTGCGCCGATGCGGGCAGTCGGCGGGCCGGCAGCGCGGGGCGGCCGGCACCGGCGACAACGGGGTCGGGCCGCCCCGGGGTGGGCCGGGAGCCACCGACCGTCTCGGCCGGCAGCGCGGTCTGGACTGGCCTGGGCGCCGTCACCGGACTCTCCTCCTGTCGAGCGGCAGGGCGGGCCCGCAGGCCACGACTACCGCAGGTGGTCTCATCGAGGCGCGGGCCCGGGCAAGCACCTCCCGGCGGATCGCCCGGCTCACCGGGAAGACCGGCGCCCCGGCCCGGATCCACCGGCCCTGTGTTCCCCCGTCGGTGAAGCCTGTGGCCGCGGCAGGGCCGGTGGCGACCCTCAGAGTGAACGCAGCGCACGGTGCACAGGTCACGCCCCGCTGCTCGATGGACCTCCCCGGGGGCGAATCCCGAACAAGCGACCGTGGCCTGTGGAGCGGTCCGGGATCTTGTGAGGGCACCGTCTGGTTCCGAGGGACGGCACCGGAGGCGCTCACTCGGCGTCAGGATACGGTGCCGACGTGGCACCGCCCGTACCGGGAAGTCCACAGGTCGGCGTCGATCGGCCCCCGGGCGCCGCTCGGGTGCCGCCCTTGGCGACGGCACTTGCGGAAACGTGCGAGCACCCGCCGCACCGAGCACTGACCGAGGAGTCTCATGAGCGTCGTGATCCGACAGCCCGGCGTCGTCCTGACCGATCATCTCTTCCAGGTGCCGCTGGATCACGCCGCACCGCAAGGGGAGCAGATCGAGGTCTACGCCCGTGAGGTGGTCGCGGCGGGCAAGGAGCGGTCCGACCTGCCCTGGCTGCTCTACCTGCAGGGCGGCCCCGGTGGCCGAGCGGCACGGCCGCTCGGCCGGGACAGCTGGCTCGACCGCGCCCTGGACGACTACCGGGTCCTGCTGCTGGACCAGCGCGGCACCGGGCGCTCGACGCCGGCGACCCGGCAGACCCTGCCGCTGCGTGGCGGCGCCGCCGAGCAGGCCGAGTACCTCTCGTACTTCCGCGCGGACTCGATCGTCCGCGACGCCGAGCTGATCCGGCGTCAACTGCTGGGTGACCGGGGGCAGTGGAGCCTGCTCGGGCAGAGCTTCGGCGGCTTCTGCACCCTCACCTACCTGTCGCTGGCGCCCGAGGGACTGCGCGAGGCGCTGATCACCGGCGGCCTGGCCGGTCTGCAGAGCAGCGCCACGGACGTCTACCGGGCGGCGTACCCACGGGTGGCCCGCAAGAACACCGCACACTACGCGCGCTACCCGCAGGACGTCGAGGCGGTGCGGCGGGTCGTCGAGCACCTGGCCGTGGCGCCCGCCCAGCTGCCCGGCGGCGGGCTGCTGACCGTGCCGGCATTCCAGGCTCTCGGACTGATGCTCGGCTCCGGCACCGGTTCCGACTCGCTGCACTACCTGCTGGAGGACGCCTGGGTCCGGGGCAGCGCCGGGCTCGAACTGTCCGACACCTTCCTGACCGGCGCCCAGTCGAAGCTCTCCTTCGCGGACGGCCCGCTCTACGCCGTGCTGCACGAGTCCATCTACGGACAGCGGTCGGTGAACCCCGGACCGACGGGCTGGGCGGCCGAACAGGTCCGCAAGGAGTTCCCGGAGTTCGACGCGGCCCGGGCTCTGGAGGAGGGCACGCCGGTGCGGTTCACCGGGGAGATGATCTACCCCTGGATGTTCGAGACCGACCCCGCCCTGCGCCCGCTTCAGGAAGCCGCGAACCTGCTGGCCCAGCGCACGGAATGGCCCGACCTCTACGCACCGGCGGTCCTGGCCGCGAACGAGGTCCCGGTGGCCGCAGCCGTGTACCACGACGACATGTACGTGGACACCGCCGACTCGCTGGCGACGGCCGATGCCGTGCGGGGGCTGCGGACCTGGGTGTCCAACGAGTGGGAGCACGACGGACTGCGGGTCAGCGGCGGGCAGGTCCTGGACCGGCTGATCCGGATGGTCCGCGGACAGCTGTAGCGGCCGTCGCCGGTACCAGCGGTGCGGTGGCCGGCGCGGTGGGTTCCGCGCCGGCCGGCGCACGGCACGTGCGGAACAGCGGCTGCGCGGACCGAGCGCCGACCTCGGCCGGCGGCGCGCTCGCGTCGAGACCGGGGCGCAGCGGGTGGCTGGAGCAGGAGCCGGGCCTGCCGGGGCGCGGGCGGCGCCCTGACGTCCGGCTCCGTGTTCGTGGTCACCCGTGGCGGGAGCAGGCGTCGCCGCCTGCCGACCGGGGCGCCGCAGGAACGGGCGGGCGACCATCCATGGGGCGGGAGTGGCCTCCGGCCTGGTCCCGCCCACCGGCGCGGACGTCGGTGTGGGCGCGGCGGGCATCGGCTCGAGCACCAGTGCGGTCGGGTACGTGGCGGGGTGGCTGGTCATGTCAGGCTCCGAATCGTGCTGGTGGTGGACTTCCGGCGGAACTGGCCGCCGCGACGGGTCTGCTGGGCGAGGCGGCCCGGCAGCGGCGGGTCGATGCGGGCGCTTGGCGGCTGGTCGGTGTCGGGCGAGGAGTCGGGGGGCCGCGGAGGCCGCTGCTTCCTCGATCCGTCCCGGGAGCGCTGCGGCGGGATCAAGCCCCGGTCCGCCGGCGTGGCCCGGTGCGACGAGCCGGTTGATCCGCCGGCTGATCCGTGCGCCGAACCGGCGTCGGCTGGACCCGGGCGAGGGCCGGCACGACCTCGACTGCGTGGGCTCGCGGGGCCCCGCGCGGGCCGCGGCGGCGGGCCGGGATCTCCCGGCGGGGTCTCGAAGCTCTCGGGCGCCGGTGCCGCGTCGGACTCCTGGGCGGCCTCAACCGGGGCAGCGGGATCACCGGGGCGCCGCGGGAAGGGCCCACCGCCCAGACCGGCCGCCCAGCCCGGAGTCTCGGCGCTACCGGGGGACGAGCCCGGATCGCCCCGCCGGGCACGCTCCGCCCGCACGATGCTGAGCAGTCCCTCGGGCTCCAATCCGCCGTTCAGTGAGCGGTAGAGCAGGTCGGCCAGGGTGTACGAGGGATCGAGATCGAGTGCCTTGCCGAGGGCGACCCGGCTGGTGGCGGTGTCGCCGGCCAGCCACGACGTCCAGGCCAGCAGCGTCAGCGGCGCTTTCGCGAAGGCCTCGTAGGGCGACACGCAGCGTCTGCTGAGGAACCGCCACAGACGCTGGGCGGCGGCCAGCTCGTCCGGCTCTGCGTACTCGGCCGCCCGGTCCCGGTTCGCCCGGTCCTGCAGGGCCACGATCAGCCGGGCGGCACGCGTGTCGTCCGGCATCGGCGCCCCGGCCTGGGAGTCGGCGATGGCCTCGGCGATCAGCCGCGCCACGGCTTCGTGCGTCCGCTCGCTGCCGTCCGGCCGGCTGAGGTCCCCGATCAGGGAGCTCATCTGCAGCTCCAGGGCCTCGCGCTGCGCCGCGCTCTGCGGTGGGCCGATCGGGTCCAGCGCGACGCCGATCGCCTTGCGGCTGCCGCGCGGCGCGAGTCCGGCGTAGGTGGCAGCGGCCACCACGGCCAGCGGGTCCTGGCCTGCGAAGACCGCGGTGCCGCCCGGATCGCAGCAGGCCGGGTCAGTACAGAGGAAGGACCACCAGCGACCGCCGGAGAGGCAGAGCGACTCCTTCACCGGCACCTCGAATTCGCGGAACACCCGGAGCAACTGGTCGGCCAGCGGCCTCAGCTGCCTGCGGGCCGGCCGGGCCCCCGGCTCGGGATCCCGGCACAGGTAGAGCAGGACCGCATCAGGCCGTCGCTGGCGCCGCTCGGAGAGGGAGATCAGCAACCGGGCGAGCTCGACCGCGATGAGCGGCCACTGGTCCGGATCCTCGGGGATGTCGAGCCGGATCGCTCCGCCCTGCCGGGCGGCCGGGCCGTGCAGCCCGACCGCCACGATGCTGTCGTCCGGGTAGAAGCCCAGCAGGTACGGCAGCATGGCGGCCATGTCGGCCGGGCCCCGCATACGCACCAGCTGGTGCCCGGAGAGCCCGGAGAGTTCGTTCTGGGACGCGTTCGTCGAGTCGTCGTGTGTCATGGGGGAAGCGTGCGGCGCGCAGCCGCGTCCCGGGGAAATCTCTCCACGGCTGTGGAAAACCCCGGCCCTGTGGACAACCGGTTGCCGCCGTGTGAGTGAATCGGGCTGCCGGGTAGGCGAGTTGTCCACAGCCGGGGCCGCCGGTTCGCCTCTCGTCCGCCCGGCAGGGTTACATAGGGGCCATGGACCAGTCGGTGCCCGCCCCCAGCCAGCACAGCCCCGCCCACGAAGCCCCCGCTCCGGGCGGCGGCGATCGCGCGGCCGTGCGCGCCCGCGCCGAGGCCGTGCTGCGCGAGCTCGCGGGGCCGGACGCCCGGCTGCGCGAGGACCAGTGGCTGGCCATCGAGGCCCTGGTGGTCGACCACCGCCGCGCTCTGGTCGTCCAGCGCACCGGCTGGGGAAAGTCGGCCGTCTACTTCATCGCCACCGCCCTGCTGCGGTCCGGCGGTGCCGGGCCCACGGTGATCGTCTCCCCGCTGCTCGCACTGATGCGCAACCAGGTCGACTCCGCGGCCCGGGCCGGGATCCAGGCCCGCACGATCAACTCCGCCAATCCGCAGGAGTGGGAGGAGATCCAGGCCGAGGTGGCAGCCGGCACCGTGGACATCCTGCTGGTCAGCCCGGAGCGGCTGAACAACCCCGACTTCCGTGACCAGGTCCTGCCCAAGCTCGCGGCCTCCACCGGCCTACTGGTGGTCGACGAGGCGCACTGCATCTCGGACTGGGGCCACGACTTCCGCCCCGACTACCGCCGGCTGCGGACCATGCTCGCCGACCTCTCCCCCGGTGTCCCGGTGCTGGCGACGACCGCCACCGCCAACGCGCGGGTCACCGAGGACGTCGCCGAGCAGTTGGGCACGGCCGGCTCCGACGGTCGGGCGCTGGTGCTGCGCGGCCCGCTCGACCGGGAGAGCCTGAGCCTGGCGGTGCTCTCGCTGCCCGATCCTGCCCACCGCCTGGGCTGGCTCGCCGACCACCTGGACGAGCTGCCCGGCTCCGGCATCATCTACACCCTGACGGTGGCCGCCGCCGAGGAGGTCACCGACTTCCTGCGTGGTCGCGGTTTCGCCGTGGCCTCCTACTCGGGGCGCACCGAGGACGCCGAGCGGCGCACCGCCGAGGCCGATCTGCTGGCCAATCGTGTCAAGGCCCTGGTGGCCACCTCGGCCCTCGGCATGGGCTTCGACAAGCCCGACCTCGGCTTCGTGGTGCACCTGGGGTCGCCGGGCTCACCGATCGCCTACTACCAGCAGGTCGGCCGAGCCGGCCGCGGCGTGGACCGCGCCGAGGTCCTGCTGCTGCCCGGCCGCGAGGACGAGGCGATCTGGCGGTACTTCGCCTCCCTCGGCTTCCCCGCCGAGGAGCAGGTCAGGCGCACGCTCGACGCACTGGCCGAAGCCGGTCGGCCGCTTTCGACAGCCGCCCTGGAGACCCGCGTCGACCTGCGCCGTGCCCGGCTGGAGACCATGCTCAAGGTCCTTGACGTGGACGGCGCCGTTCAGCGGGTGCGCGGCGGCTGGCAGGCCACCGGCGTGCCGTGGGTCTACGACGGCGAGCGCTACGCCAAGGTCGCCCGGGCCCGGACGGACGAACAGCAGGCCATGCGCGAGTACGCGGGCGGGCAGCACTGCCGGATGGAGTTCCTGCGCCGCCAACTGGACGACGAACAGGCCGTGCCGTGCGGGCGCTGCGACGTCTGTGCCGGGCCCCGGCACAGCGATTCCGTCTCGACGCAGGCCCTCGAAGCCGCCCGGGCCGCCCTGGGGCGCCCCGGGGTCAGCTTCGAGGCGCGTCGGCTCTGGCCCACCGGCATGGAGGCCCTCGGTGTGCCCCTCAAGGGGCGGATCCCGGCCGATGAGCAGGCACAGGTCGGCCGGGCCCTCGGCCGGCTCTCCGACATCGGCTGGGGTGGCCGGCTGCGGGCCCTGCTCGCCGAGGGCGCACCCGACTGCGCCGTGCCCAAGGACGTGCTGGACGCCCTGGTCAGCGTCCTGGCCGACTGGGCCCGCGGCCCGGGTGGCTGGGCCAGCAGTGCTCCGGAGACCGGCCGCCCGGTGGGCGTGGTCACGATGGCGTCCGCCTCCCGGCCGGAGCTGGTGGGCACCTTGGGGGCGCGAATCGCGGAGGTCGGCCGTCTGCCACTGCTCGGCCGGATCGAGTACGCGGACGGGCGACCGCCCTACGGCGCGCGCAGCAACAGTGCCCAGCGGCTGAACTCCCTCGCAAGTGCCCTGGTACTGCCCGCCGAGCTGGCGGCTTCGCTGGCCGGTGCGCCCGGGCCGGTGCTGCTGGTGGACGACCTGGTCGACAGCGGATGGACGGTGACCGTGGCCGCGCGGCTGCTGCGCCGGGCCGGCGCGCAGGCCGTGTTGCCGCTGGTTCTGGCAGTGCAGGGGTAATCGGACGGCCGTGTGGGACGGCTGAGTTCTCCTGATGCGGGAGCGATCAAGCGGAGCTTGAGCCATCCGGGGAATATATCCGGCAGAACCGCGGCTTTCGGGCGGAATTGGCCACCTCGTCGTTGCCGCTCCGGCCATCTGACGTGAGAATTGCCGCGTACCCCGCTGCTGGTCCCCGGACCGGACTTCGGCGTACACACGTGCCTGCGCGTTCACAGGCCGGGGAAGGATGACAATGATCCATGGGGTCGACCGAGGTCAGCTTCCCTCCGCCACAGGTCGATGCCTGGATCTGGAGAGCTGGTCGAGCACGGAGGTGCCGTCGCTGCGCGATCCGCGGGACCTGGTGGTCGGGCTTCACCAGCGCCATCTGCCACAACCGGGGACCAGCGTGATCGCGGTGCTGGACATCGACCACCGGGTGGTCGCCTCCGCCGCCCTCACTCCCCGACCGCACGTCACCGACGGCTGGCTCCACCGCAACGCGCTGCTCACCCAGTTGCGGCGGGTGATCCCGCACGACCTTCGACTGCCCGCACCGCGCCGGACGGCCGTGCTGCTGCGCTGCCGTGACGGTGTGTCCGGCTGGACGGAGCAGGACGGGGCCTGGATGTGGGCACTGCGCGACGCCGCCTCACTGCACGGTCTGCGCTGTGGCGCCTATCTGACGCTGACTCCGTCCGGCTGGCTGGTGCTCGGCGACGGACGCACCGGGCGTACCCCGCACGCGGGTTCCTGGTCCGAGCGGCCAGTGCACACCGTCTCCGAGCTGCCGAGTCGAGTGCCCCCGAGCGTCCGTCCGGCAACGGCGTACGCCCACCCCGCTGCACCGTGGCCGGCCGGCCAGGAGACGACCCCGGGGCCGGTCCGGCGCGCCGCCCGCTGAACACGGGCGGCGCGGCCACGGGATGCTCACAACCGGCTGCACTCAGGCCGGGACCGGCTGGCCTCCGACTGCCGACCCTTCGGTCAGCTGCGCCGTCGTGCCGCAGACCACCAGCAGCGACGCCGCGTGGGTGCGCGCCTTCTCCAGCGCCAGGACCGCGCGGCCCGGCTCGCTCGCCCCGAGGACGAGGACGACCACCTCGCGTCGGGCGGGCCGGGTCAGCGCGAGATCCGCGTAGAAGACGTCACCGCCTTCGGCGAGCTGGGCCCAGTAGTGGTCCTCACCGAAGGACATCTCATGCTGCTGCCAGGGGTGCGGGCCGTCCGAGGTGAGGACCAGGATGTCGCCAGGTTCGCGCCCTGACTCCAACAGCAGGTCAACGGCCTCATCGGCCCGCTCCAGAGCCGCACCGACGGCGCTGGGGACCAGTTGGACGGTCGGACCGGCCGGAGTCGGCCGCGGGCCGGGCTTCGGGATCTGCGCGGCTCGCGGGCCGGGCCGGGGCGCGGCCGGCCGGGGCGGGCCCGGACGAGGGCCGGGCACCTGGACGGACGCCGGGGTCGGCCGGGCCGCGGCGGGCGCTTCGACAGTGGGGCTGACAGGGGACGCGCTGCCGGCGGCAGGCGTGCTGAGGGCTTGTGCGTCCGACTCGCGGGGGAAGGGAACGCCGGGGCCCGGGATGCTCTCGTGAATCTCCGGCTCCTCGGGGAAGACAGGCATACCCGGATATCTATCAAATGCCGGTCGGATGCGCACGGGCGCCCCACCTGTTGGGCACCGCGGGCTCGACCCGATCAGCGGAACGTACCGCCGTCGAACGCTCCTGATGATCCGTCAGAAGCCGAGAGTGAGCTGTTCGTCGCCGTCCGCTGTCTCCATCACGAGGCGCGAGCGCTTGAGATGGCTCCACTGCGGCAGCGCATCCAGGTAGGACCAGGAGAGCCGGTGGTGCTCCGTGGGGCCGAACTCCTCCAGTGCCGCACGGTGCACCGGGGAGGGGTATCCGGCATTGTCCTCGAAGCCGAACTGCGGGAACTCCGGCGCCAACTCGGCCATCAGGCCGTCCCGGTGCACCTTGGCGAGCACCGAGGCGGCGGAGACGCAGACGCAGCTCTGGTCGCCCTTGATCACCGTCCGCACTCGCCAGGGTCCACCCAGGTAGTCGTGCTTGCCGTCCAGGATCACGGCGTCCGGACGCACCGGGAGCGCCTCCAGGGCTCGCACCGCGGCGAGCCGCAGCGCGGCGGTCATGCCGAGCTCGTCGCACTCCAGGGCGGAGGCGTGGCCCAGTGCGTGAGCCGTGACCCAGTCCGCCAGCAACGGGGCCAGCTGCTCGCGGCGGCGCGGGGTCAGCAACTTGGAGTCGGTCAGCCCCTCGGGAGGCCGCCGCAGGCCGGTCACCGCCGCGCCGACCGTGACCGGACCGGCCCAGGCGCCACGGCCCACCTCGTCCAGGCCCGCCACGATCGTCGCTCCGGCCCGGCGCAGGGAACGCTCCACGCTGTGAGTCGGCGGCTGGTACGGCATGGCGGGCGGTCCATTTCTGGTCGGGCGGTCAGAACGACGGGCAGTGCGGGCGGTGTGGAACAGGGCAGCGGGCGGTGCGCAGGACTGGGCCCCGCGCCCTCCACCCTACGGCGGTCGCGCAGTGGTTCAGCCCGCCTGCGGGCGGATCAGCGGCAGCAGGACATCCTCCAGCAAATGGTCACAGAACTCGGCGTCGACCGACTCCGCGCCGAACTTCGTCCGGTACAGCAGCATCGCCGGCCAGACGTCCGCGACCATCTCGTTGACCGCACCGGAGCGGACCTCGCCGCGCCGCTCACCGCGCCGCAGCACCTCCAGCCCGGCCCGCCTCGCCGGCCCCACCAACCGGGCCATGACGAAGTCCTTGAGGAGCCCGCCGCCACCGTGGTCCACCTCGGCCATCAGCGCGCGCATCGCGGAGCCGGCCGGGGAGTCCATGGCCACCTGGAAGGTGCCGATGAGCTGCCTCAACTCGGCACGGACGGAGCCGAGATCGGGAACGTCCGTCAGAGGTGGCAGAGTGGAGCCCAGCGCATCGAGAGCAAGCTCCAACTTCGACGGCCAGCGCCGGTAGAGCGCCGCCTTGCCGGTCTGGGCCGCGCCGGCGACGCCCTCCATCGTCAGGCGGGCATAGCCGCCGGAGGTCAACTGCTCCAGGGCGGCCTCGAAGATCGCCTGCTCAAGTGCTTTCCCGCGGCGACGGGCCGTCGCGGCGGGGGGCGCCGCGGGCTCACCGGCCCCCGGACGAGCCGTTGTCTGCTTCATTGTCGCCAATCTTAGGGAACGCTTGCGTTCACAATACTCGACACGCTATGGTTCCACCATAGTGAACGGTAGCGTTCCTTCCCTTGGCGCTGCCGGCCCAGCTCAGCAGCTATGCCCGAACAGCTATGCCCGAACAGCTATGCCTGAACAGCTCTGCCGATCCAGCACGTCAGCGACGCCCTAGCGAGCCTGACACCATCGCCAGCAGGGGGAATCACATGGCTATCTCCGACACGCTCAGCAAGGTCTCACCTCCCACGGCCAGCCGCGGCCAGCACAAGGGCATCGCCCTGACGGTCATCGCGGCCACCCAGCTCATGGTCGTTCTCGACGCGACGATCGTGAACATCGCCCTTCCGCACATCCAGGACGCCCTGAAGTTCTCCACCACCAACCTCTCCTGGGTCATCAATGCCTACACCCTGGCCTTTGGCGGCCTCCTGCTGCTCGGCGGCCGGGCCGGCGACATCCTGGGCCGCCGCCGGGTCTTCATCACCGGCGTGCTGCTCTTCGGTTTCGCCTCCCTGCTCGGCGGCTTCGCACAGAACGGCGACATGCTGCTCGCCTCGCGCGCGCTGCAGGGCATCGGTGGCGCGATCTGCTCCCCCACCGCCTTCGCCCTGATCGCGACCAATTTCGAGGAGGGCCCGGAGCGCAATCGCGCCTTCGGCGTCTTCTCGGCAGTGGCCGGCTCGGGCGCCGCCATCGGCCTGCTGGCCGGCGGGCTGCTGACCCAGTACCTCAACTGGCGCTGGGTGCTCTTCGTCAACGTGCCGATCGCAATCGCCATCGCGCTGGCCGCTCCGCTGTACATCAACGAGTCCGAGCGCCGGAGCGGCCGGTTCGACCTCTCGGGCGCCCTCACCTCGACGCTCGGCCTGGTCGGTCTGGTCTACGGCTTCATCCGAGCCGCCTCCGACGGATGGAGCGACACCGGCACCCTGGTCTCGTTCGTCGTCGGGGCGGTCCTACTGGCCGGCTTCGTCGTCATCGAGCGGCGTACGGACCAGCCGATCACCCCGCTGCACTTGTTCGCCGACCGCAACCGCACCGGCGGCCTGGTGATGATGCTCTGCCTGGCCGCGGCGATGTTCGGGATCTTCTTCTACATCACGATCTTCGTCCAACGTGTCCTCGGCTACGGCCCGCTGAAGGCCGGCGTGGCCTTCCTGCCGATCAGTGTCGCGATCATCATCTCCGCCCAGCTGGCCTCTCGCTTTCAAGCCCGGTTCGGCGCCAAACCGTTCATGCTCGGCGGTTCGCTCCTGGTCACCGGCGGCCTGACCTGGCTCACCCAGACGAGCGCGACCAGCGGCTACATCGACGGAGTGCTCGGCCCCACGGTGCTGTTCGGCCTGGGCATGGGACTGATCTTCGTACCGGTGATGCTGCTCTCGGTCGCCGGCATCGCGGCCCACGAGACCGGAGCCGCCTCCGGCCTGCTCAACTCGATGCAGCAGATCGGTGGATCGCTCGGCCTGTCGATTCTCACCACCGTCTTCGCCCGCGCATCCACACGTAAGGGCACAGCGCTCTTCCCGGACTTCCGGGCACACGCGACCGGCCCGCAGCTGGCCGAGTTCGGCACGACCAAGCAGTTCCCGGTCGGCACCAGCTGGGCGAACGAAGTCCTGGCGTACGGCATTTCACACGCCTTCGTGGTCGGCGCCGCGATGTCCGGCGTGGCCCTGCTGATAGCCGCCGTGGTCATCAAGGCCAAGCCGGGCGACCTCCCGACCGAGGCGGTGGGGATGGGCCTCTGAAGCAGACAGCCGAGGGGTTGAGCTCCCGGCGCCGCCCGGGGAGCTCAACCCCACACCGGCTCAGCCCTTGACCGACCCCGCCAGCAGCCCGCGCACGAAGTACCGCTGCAGGCCGAAGAAGACCAACAGCGGAATGATGATCGACAGGAACGCCCCGGCCGTCAGCAGCTCCCAGCGGCCACCGAAGGAGCCGGCGAGCTGGGCCAGCCGGACCGTCATCGGCGCCACATCGGGGGTGCCGCCGGCGAAGGTCAGTGCCACCAGGAGGTCGTTCCAGACCCAGAGGAACTGAAAGATCGCGAAGGAGGCGAGGGCCGGCGCGCAGAGCGGCAGCACGATGGACCGGAAGATCTTGAAGTGCGAGGCACCGTCGACCACCGCGGCCTCCATCAGATCCCGGGGCAGCTGGGCGATGAAGTTGTGCAGCAGGAAGGTGGCCAGCGGCAGCGCGAACATGGTGTGCGCCAGCCAGACCGGGGCGTAGGTACCGCTCAGGTTGAACTGCGGGATGATCGTCACCCCGCCCAGGTGGGCACCGCCCGAGAAGAGTTGAAGTAGCGGGATCAACGCCATCTGCAGTGGCACCACCTGCAGGGCGAAGATCAGAAAGAACAGCGTGTCGCTTCCCCGGAAGCGCACCCAGGCCAGCGCGTAGGCGGCCATCGCCGCCAGTACCAGAGGGAAGATCGTCGCCGGAACGCTGATCGCCAGCGAGTTGACCATGTAGGGCATCAAGCCGCCGCTGACGCCGAACCCACCGTCGAAGAGGACGGTGTGGTAGTTGGAGAGGATCAGATGCGGATGGGCGAAGACGGACCACCAACCACTGTCGGCGACATCCTGCTTGGGGCGCAGAGAGGTGGCCAGGAGCCCGACGGTGGGGATCGTCCACAGGATCGTGACCACGATGACGAAGAAGGAGCCGAGCGGGCTGCTGAAGGATTTCCGGATGGCCTTGGCGGCAGGCAGCGGAGCGGTACCGGAAGTCGCTGCCTGATCTGGCGTCTGACTGCTCATCGGGTGGCCCGCTCCTTGCGCAGCTGGACGATGTTGTAGCCGACCAGCGGCAGCACCGCGAGGAAGAGGATCACTGCGAGCGCGCTCCCCCGGCCGACGTTGAACTGCACGAAGGACTGCGAGTACATCTCGTTCGCCAGCACCTGGGTGCCGAAGTTGCCGCCGGTCATGGTGCGGACGATGTCGAAGGCCTTCAGCGTGACGATCATGACGGTGGTCAGGACGACGACCAGGGTGGTGCGGATCATCGGCACCGTGACGTACCAGAAGAGCCGCAGGCCGCTGGCACCGTCGAGCCGGGCGGCCTCGGTGACTTCGTCCGGGATCGCCTTGATCGCCGCCGAGAGGACCACCATCGCGAAGCCGGTCTGGACCCAGACCATGACCACCATGAGCAGGAAGTTGTTCAGCGGATGGGACAGGATCCAGTTCGGTGGGCTCTTCCACCCGAGCCAGACGGCCAGTTGGCTGAGCAGACCGGTCTGGCGCTGTGCGGAGTCGCGGGTGTCATAGACGAACTTCCAGATGATGCTCGCGCCGACCAGTGAGATCGCCATCGGCATGAAGATCAGCGACTTGTAGAGCGCCTGCCAGCGCATCCGATCCACCAGCAGGGCCAGCGCAAGCCCGAGGCCGGTGGCTGCCAGCGGGGCGATGACCAGCCAGAGCAAGGTGTTGAGCAGCACCTGATGGATCGACTGGTCGGTCAGCGCCCAGCTGTAGTTCTTGACGCCGAGGAACCTGCTGCTGTCGTCGTTGCGGAAGCTCAGATAGATCGTCCGGATCAACGGCACCACCAGTCCGACCAGGAGCAGCAGCACTGCTGGTCCCAGGAAGATCAGGAGGGCCAGCGGGCGGCCGAATCGCCCGGTCGCCCGCCCGGCCGCGAAGAAGATCACCAGCAGGATGCCGAGGAAGCCGGCTATCGCTCCGAAGCTGTTTCCCAGCTTGATCGCGGCGTCGCTCCACGCCGAGTCGGCGAATTGAGCACTGGTCACAGGCATGCGAGCGGTGTCCTTCCGACGAGCGGGGTCCTCCCGTTACCGGTCGGCGAGCCAGTCGATCAGCCGGTCGACCAGCCGATCGACGGACTGATCGACCGGCTGGTCCACTAAGCGGCTGACCGACCGGCGGCGCCTACTGCGGCCAGGCGGCGTCGATGTCCGAAGCCACCTGCTTGATCGGCTTGCCCTCCGCGAACCAGGCCGTGAACGCCGTCCACTCCGCGCCGGAGCCGACTGCCGCGGGCATCATGTCCGAGGCGTCGAAGCGGAAGGTGGCCGTCGGGTCCGTCAGCGCATCAGCCGACAGCTTGTCGATCGGGTCGGTGTAGAGGCTCTTGTCCACGCCCCGGTTCGCCGAGACCCAACCGGGGGCGACCTTCACCCGGCTGGTGGCCCAGTCCGCCGTGGAGAGGTAGTTCTGCACCGCCTGCACCTCGGGCCGGCTGGAGAAGGCGGTGACGAACTCGCCGCCGCCCTCGACCGGCCGGGGGATCGAGGCGCTGGTCTGCGGCAGCTCGAAGGCGTAGACGTCGCCGTCCGGGGCGACCTTGGTGCCCTGCGGCCACTGCGCCTCGTAGAACGAGGCCTGCTGGAGCATCCAGCACTTGCCCGTGAGGATCGGCGCACCCGCGTCCTGGAACGTGGTGGTGGCGATCGACTTCACGTCCCCGATCCCACCGTTGACCCAGGCCGGGTTCTGCATCCAGTTCGCCACCGTCTGCATGGAGTTGATGATCGGCGGGTCGCTGAACTTGACCTTGTGGCTCACCCACTGGTCGTACACGTCACCGCCCTGGCTGCCGAGCACGACCTCCTCCAGCCAGTCGGTGGCCGGCCAGCCGGTCGCGGTGCCGGAACCGATGCCGCCGCACCAGGGCTTGCTCGCGTTGGCGCCCGCCTTGGCGATCTTGTCGCTGAGCGACATCAGCTCGTCCCAGGTCTTCGGCACGGTGTAGCCCGCCTGCTGGAACGCCTTGGGCGAGTACCAGACGAGCGACTTCATGTTGGCGCTCATCGGCGCCGCGTAGAAGGTCCCGTTGACCGAACCGTAGGTCTTCCAGACCGGGTTCCACTGGTTCTCGTTCGTCACGGTCTGGGCCGGCGGCTTGACGACCTTTCCGGTCTTGACCATCTGGGCCAGCAGACCGGGCTGCGGGATGACCGCGAGGTCCGGCGCGTTGCCCCCGCTGACCCGGACCGGCAGTTGGGACTCGAAGTCGTTGGAGCCCTCGTAGGAGATCTTGATCCCGGTACAAGAACTGAACTCGGCCCAGGACTTCTCCAGCGAGTCCGACTCCGGGCTCAGGATCGAGGCGAACATCGTCACCTTGGTCCCGGCGTGCCCGGCGTAGGGCTGGTACTTGGCACAGGCGCCCGACAGCGGCGGCCCCGAACTGGCATTGTTCCCACCGCCCCCGGAACTGTTGGAGCAGGCAGCCGTCAGAGCGAGTCCCAGCAGCGCCGGAGCCACCAGGAGTCGATGTCGAAGCCGGGCACTCATCGTGATGTTCAAAGCGTTCTCCTGCGGCCTGAGACGAACCACATGACACTGCGCTGAACCGAAGGTCGAGGAAAGGGCCGCGGCGGTACTGGCCTCGGCCGAGTCGACGGCAACTGGCTTGAAGACGTTAACCCACCTATCACCCCGCGCCAAGGGAGCGTTCAGCTTTCACCGGCGCGACTTCACCTTCTGACGCCGGCCGGACAGCCCGCCGGCTGCGCCGGCACCGCCACCGGTCCGTGCCCGCGCATATCTACCCGTCCTAGGCCTGAAAACGCCAAGGGTGCGAGAAGTCCGAGAGATCGACTTCTCGCACCCAAGCAGAGTCAGCACAGCGGGCTCTGACCTGCTGTCAGCCCCTCAGCAGCACCGGCAGCTCGCGCAGGCTGTTCACCACGATCGAAGCACCCGGCCGCAGTTCGGCATCCGGCACCGCCAGCGCCAGATCGGGAAAGCGCTCGAAGAGCGCGGGCAGCGCCACCTGCGCCTCCAGGCGGGCCAGCGGCGAGCCGGGGCAGACGTGCGGCCCGTGCCCGAAGGACAGGTGCCGGCTCGCCTCCCGGGTGACGTCGAACAGTTCGGCGCTGTCCCCGTGCTGCAGCGGATCGCGCCCGATCGCGTTGTACGAGATCAGCACCGGCTCTCCGGCCGGCACCACGACCCCGTCCACCGCGATGTCCTGCGTCGCGTACCGGAACAGGAAGTTGCTGGTCGGCGGCGTCCAGCGGAGCGACTCCTCCACCACCGCACCCCAGCCCACCGCCCCCGAGCGGACCAGCGCCAGCTGCTCCGGGTGCCCCAGCAGGGCGCGCACCGCGTTGGTGATCAGGTTGACCGTGGTCTCGTGCCCGGCCGCGATGATCACCCGCAGCGTCGCAGCCGCCTCGGCGTCCGTCAGTTCGCTGCCCTCGACATCGGCGGCCAGCAGCGCGCTGGTCAGATCGTCCCCGGGCGCCGCCCGCCGCTGCCGCACCAGGTCGTTGACGAAGGCGTTCAGCGCCGCGATGACGACCTGGATCCCCTCCGGATCCGGCACGCTGCTGAAGAACCGCTCGTAGAGCTCGCGCAGATACCCGTGGTCGGCCGGGTCGACGCCGAGCAGCGTGCCGATCACCGTCATCGGCAGCGGAAAGGCGAAGGCCGACTTCAGGTCGACCGCCGGCTCCCCCGCCGCCAGGCCGTCCAGCAACTCGGCCGTCAGCCGTTCCACCTGGGGCCGCATCAGTTCGACCCGCCGCGGGGTGAAGGCCTGTGCCACCAAAGCGCGCAGCCGCCGGTGCTGCTCGCCGTCCGCGGTCACCATGCTCGGTCCCGGCACCGCCAGGCCGATCAGCGGCCAGTCGCCCGGTATCTCCCCGCGCTGGTAGGCCGCCCAGTGCCGGGCGTCCTTGACCAGCCGGGAATCGGTCAGCAGCGCCCGGGCCGCCGCATGCCGCGCCACTGCCCAGGCCCGCACACCCCCCGGCAGCTCCACCCGCACCACCGCCCCTGCGGCGCGCAGCACCGCCCCCTCCCCCGCGTTGTCACGCGCCAGCGGGTCGAGCGCCACCAAGCTGGTCATCCGAATGCTCCTCCGGTCGTCGTCGACGGCGTGAACCCGACGGGCAGCGCCACCAGGGCCCGCACCCAGGCCGAGGGCCGCCAGACGAGCGCGTGCTCGGCGACCGCGAGCCGCAGGTCCGGCAGCCGGTCCAGCAGCACCTCGACCGCCGTCGCGGCGATCACCTCGGCCGCCTCCTGCGCCGGGAACGGGCAGCGGTGTTCGCCGTGCGAGAAGCTCAGGTGCGCCCGGTTGCCCTCGGCCGCCTCCCCGGTGGGCTGGCGCACGGCCGGGTCCGCGTTGGCCCCCGCGAGCCCGAGCAGCACCAGATCACCGGCCGCGATCCGCTGCCCGCCCAGCTGGGTGTCCCGCACCGCCCAGCGGCCGGCGAAGATCTGGGTGGGCGTGTCCTCCCACAGCGCCTCGCCGAGCGCCTGCCCCACGCTGCGCCGACCCCCCACGAGCGAGGCCGCGAACCGGTCGTCGGTCAGCATCAGCCGCAGCGCGTTGGCGATCCAGTACGCGGTGGGCTGGTGGCCGGCGGCCAGCAGCACCCGCAGGTCGCGCACCACCTCGTCGTCGCTCAGCCCGGCCGGGTGGACCAACAACCGGGAGGTGAGGTCCGCCCCGGGCTCGGCCCGCTTGGCCTCGACCAGCTCCAGCATCACCGTCAGCAGCCGCTGCGAGGCCTGCTGCGCGTCGGGTCCGCCGTCCAGCATCGCCAGCAGGTTCTCGATCAGCACCGGCACCTGGGCGTCGTCCAGGCCGAGCAGCCAGCAGAGCACCAGCAGCGGCATCCGGTGCGCGTACTCGGCGACCAGGTCCGCCTCCCCGCGCCCGGCGAAGGAGTCGATCAGCCGGTCGGCGATCCGCTCGCAGTACTTCTTCAGCTCGTACGGGTCGACCGCGGCCAGGGTGTCGGTGATCGCCGAGGAGCGGCGCTGGTGCTCGGTGCCCTCGGTGTAGAGGATCGACGGCACCGGGGTCATCATCGGGCGCAGCGGCCAGTCGGCCGGGATCCGGGGCCAGGCGTTCCATCGGCTGGAGTCGCGGCCGAACAGCTTGGGCTGGCTGGTCACCAGCTGGAGTTCGCGGTAGCCGATCACCAGCCACGCCGGTACCCCGCCGGCCAGTTCGACCGGCGCGACCGGTCCGTGCGCGGCCCGCAGCTCGCGGTAGACCTGGGTCGGGTCGGTCTGGAACCGCGGCCCGTACAGCGGCGCGGCGGCGCGGTGCGCGGGGCAGCCGGGCGGCGGGGTGGGCACCGACTCGGTCACGAGTGGCTCTCCTCTTCTGCGGGCTCGCGGTGCGCTGCCGCCCGCTCGTGGATTCCGGCTTCGGTACGCGCGTAGAGATGGCTCACCAGCTCGATCAGCACCTGCTTGCCGGACGCGCGCTCGCGTGCGTCGCAGTCCAGCAGCGGCACCTGCGGCGACAGGTCCAGCGCCGCGCGGACCTGCTCCAGCGAGTGGGTGGGCGGCCCGAAGAGGTTGCGCGCCACCACGAACGGCGTCCCGTGGTGCTCCAGCCGGTCGATCGCGTACCAGGAGTCGGCCAGCCGTCGTTCGTCGACCAGCACCACCGCGCCGAGCGCACCGCTGAACAACCGGTCCCACAGGAACCAGAAGCGCTCCTGCCCGGGCGCACCGAACAGGTAGAGCACGCTCTCGGGCGACAGGGTGATCCGGCCGAAGTCGAAGGCCACCGTGGTGGCGCGCTTGTCCCGCACCGCGGAGGGGTCGTCGATGCCGATCCCGGCCCGGGTCATGATCTCCTCGGTGGCCAGCGGCCGGATCTCGCTCACCGACCCCACCAGGGTGGTCTTGCCGACGCCGAACCCGCCGACCACCACGATCTTCCAGGCGTTGTCGGCGGTGCTCCGCAGCGGGATGCGCGGGGGCGGCGTGCGGGCCCCGGCCTCAGAGCCGTTGGAGTCCATGCAGCACCTGCTTCAACGTGTCGAGATCGGGCAACTGGGCCTGGGCGGGGCTGAACCGCGGGTGCCGGGCGGTGATCCGCCCGGCTTCCAGCAGATCGCCGAGCAGGATCTTCACCACGCTGATCGGCAGCTTCAGCTCGGCCGCCACCTCCACCACCGCGGTCGGCCGCTCGCACAGGCGCAGGATCCGGGCGTGCTCGGACTGCATGCCGGGGGTCGGCGCCCGCTCGGTGACGATCAGGGTCACCACGTCGAAGGCGTGCGAACCGGGCCGGCTGCGCCCCTGGGTCACCGTGTACAGCCGGTCCGGGCCGTCGTCGAGGCCGCCCGGCCGCAGGGGCGGCCTCACGCGCCCGCGGTGGTGTCGTTCCCGCGCGGCGGCGCGCTCAGGAACTCGCCGATCTGCTCGACCAGGCCATGCATGTTGTGGCCGACCACGCCCACGTCCGAGCTCTCCTCGGTGACCACCGCCAGGTGCGCGCCGTGGCCGGTCTCCACGATGCACAGGATGCCGCCGTGGAACTCGGTCATCGACTGCCGGACCCCGCCGCTGCCGTCGCCGAACTCGATCGAGGCGCCGTGCGCCAGGCTCTGGATGCCGGAGGCTATCGCGGCCAGCTGGTCGGCCTGATCGGCACTCAGGCCGGAGCTGTGGCAGAGCTTCAGGCCGTCCGCCGAGAGCACCAGGGCGTACCGGGAGCCGGGCGTGTTGGCCAGCAGGTTCTCCAACAGCCAGTCGAGGTCGCGGTCGGTCGAGCTGGTCATCAGGTGTTGTCCTCCACCGTGTTCGGGATGTGCGCGGGTGATGCGTGGTCGGGCGACGCGGGAGCGTCCGCCGCCGGGGTGGTGCGCGGCACCGCAGGCGTGCTCGGTGCGGCCGGCCGCGCCCCCAGGGCGGCCTGGCGGAAGGCGCCGAACCGGCCGGCGGTGGCCACCGCCCCCGCCTCGTCCGCCCCGCCGTCCGCCCTCCGGTCCGCCGTCCGGTCGGTCGGCCCGGCGGTCCGGACGGGCAGCCGGGCGGGCCCCCGGACCACCGTGGGTGCCACGCCGCCGGCCGCCGCCAGCGTCTGACCGCGCCGCCGCCGGGGCAGGCCGTCCGCCCCGCCGAGGGCGGCCGGTGTCTTCGGTGCTGTGGAGGAGGACGAGGCGGACGGGGACGCCGGTTCCACCGCGCCCCCCGCCCCCGCGGAACGCGGCAGCGCCGGCACCGCCGAGACGGCCGGTGCGGTCGGCCGGGCCCCGGCCGGCGGCCTCGCCTCCTCGGCGCGCTCCGGCTCCGGCTCCGCCTCCCGCTCCTGGTGGGTGATCAGCTGCTCGGGCAGCAGGACCACCACCCCCGTGCCGCCGCGCGAGGACGGCCGGAAGGAGATCGCCAGCCCGTGCTTGCGTGCCAGCGCGCCCACCACCGCGAAACCGAGCCGGGTCCCCGCCGAGAGCGTGGTCAGGTCCAGCGGCTCCCCCGAGACCGCCTGCTCGGCCCGCCGCAGCCAGACCTCGGAGAGCCCGAGCCCGCCGTCCTCCACGGTGACCGCGAGCCCCGCGTGCAGCTCCTCGACGTAGACGTGCACCTCGGCCGGCGGCGCCGAGAAGTTGGCGGCGTTGTCCATCAGCTCGGCCAGCACGTGCATCACGCCCTCGGCCGCGTAGCCGGCCACGGCCGCGCCGCTCGCCGAGTGCAGCCGCACCCGCTGGTAGCCGTTGATCCGCCCGAGCGCCCCGCGCAGAACGCTCTCCACCGGGATCGGCCGGCTCCACCGCCGGCCACTGCGGGCACCGGTCAGCACGGCGATGCTGTCGGCCATCCGGCCGGCCTGCGCGGTGCTGTGGTCGAGCCGGAGCAGGTCGCCGAGCACCTCCTCGCCGTGCCGGTGCTCCATCTCGCGCAGTTCCGCGTGCATGCTGGTGGCCAGTGCCTGGACCCGGCCGGCCGCCGTCGCACAGACCGCCAGGGCCGCGGCGCGCTGGCGCTCGCCGTACCCGATCTCCTTGGCGAGCAGCGCGAGCAGGCCTTCGTGCGCGGTGTGCCGATGGGCCACCAGGACGGTCTCCACCGAAGCCCCGGCGCGCAGTCGGCGCACCACCTCCGGGATGCTCTGCTCGGCCAGCCGCGCGAGCTCCTCCCGCTCGTCGTCGGCCGCGGCCCGGGCGGCAGCCGCCTCGCTGCGCGCCTCGATGGCCTCGGCACGAGCGGCGAGCATCTCGGCCCTGGCCGCCTCCGCCTCGCGCTGCGCCGCCGCGGCGTGCGCCCGGGCGGCCCGCGCCTCGGCCATCGCCACCGCGGTGGCCGCCTCCGCCCGCAGCACCGCGGCCAGCGCGGCCTCGCCCTTGGTGCGGACGGTGGCCAGTCCGACCGCCAGCCGCCTGGCCCGGCGCCACTGCAACAGGACCGCGCCGACCGTCAGGCACCACACCGCCGCCGCCAGCGAGGACCAGAGGCCGACCGCCAGGCCGTTCCCGGCCTGCGCACTGCTGACGGCCGCGACTACCGCGGCGCCGGCCACGACCACTGCCACCAGGGCGGTGGCCAGCGCGGCCGGTTTACCGGACTGGCGGGAGCGTGCGGTCATGGCGCGGTTCCTCGGCGGGCGTCGGAGGCAGGGCAGGCGAGCGCGCACCGGCCTCCGGCAGCAGCTGGAGACCCATGATCAGTTCACGCGGTCAACAAATCATAACGACTCAGATAAGCCGATCGACCGGCTAGTTGACGTGATGTCTATGTATCGACACGACCACTGAGCGCAGTCGGCGCACCACCGGGCCCGGCGGCGCTCGGACAGCGCAAAAGGCCGGGGCGGGGAGGCCGGTTGTCACCGACCTCCCCGCCCCGGCCCGCTCAACGCGGCCGCGCGCCCGCCGTCAGCTGCAGCCGCTGGTGGAGCCGCAGCCCTCGCAGAGGTAGCAGCTGCCCGCGCGGCGCATCTTGGTGCCGCAGGAGAAGCAGAGCGGGGCGTCCGCGTTCAGGCCGAGCTGGATCTCCAGCAGCTCGGTCGAGTTGTGCGGAGCCTTGGCGGCGGCCACGGGGGCGGGGGCGGCGGCGGGGGCGGGGGCCGGCGCCTCCGGCTTCGCGGCGGCCGGCTCGACGGCCCGCGGAGCGGACTGGGCCAGGCCCGTGACGTCCACGTCCTCCTCGAGCGGCTCGTAGGAGCCGGTCTCCAGGTGGCGCTGGCGCTCCTCGACGGAGTGGATGCCGAGCGCCGAGCGGGTCTCGAACGGCAGGAAGTCGAGCGCCAGGCGGCGGAAGATGTAGTCGACGATCGACTGCGCCATCCGCACGTCCGGGTCGTCGGTCAGACCGGCCGGCTCGAAGCGCATGTTGGTGAACTTCGAGACGTAGGTCTCCAGCGGCACGCCGTACTGCATGCCGACCGAGACGGCGATCGAGAAGGCGTCCATCATGCCCGCGAGGGTCGAGCCCTGCTTGGACATCTTCAGGAAGACCTCGCCCAGGCCGTCGTCCGGGTAGGAGTTGGCGGTCATGTAGCCCTCGGCGCCACCCACGGTGAAGGAGGTGGTGATGCCGGGACGGCCCTTGGGCAGGCGCTTGCGGACCGGGCGGTACTCGATGACCTTCTCCACGACCTGCTCCGCCGGCTGCGGGGCCGCGGCCGGCTCGACCGCGGCCGGGGCCTTGGTCTTGGCCGAGAGCGGCTGGCCGACCTTGCAGTTGTCGCGGTAGATCGCCAGCGCCTTGACGCCGAGCTTCCACGCCTCGAAGTAGATCTCCTCGACCTCTTCGACGGTGGCGTCCTGCGGCATGTTGACCGTCTTGGAGATCGCACCGGAGATCCACGGCTGGATCGCGGACATCATTCGCACGTGGCCCATCGGCGAGATGGAGCGCTCGCCCATCGCGCAGTCGAAGACCTCGTAGTGCTCGGCCTTCAGGCCGGGGGCGTCGATCACGTTGCCGTGCTCGGCGATGTGGGCGACGATCGCCTCCACCGACTCACCGTGGTAGCCCAGGCGCGTCAGCGCCCGCGGCACGGTGTTGTTGACGATCTGCATCGAGCCGCCGCCGACCAGCTTCTTGAACTTGACCAGCGCCAGGTCCGGCTCCACACCGGTGGTGTCGCAGTCCATCATCAGGCCGATGGTGCCGGTGGGGGCGAGCACCGAGGCCTGGGCGTTGCGGAAGCCGTTGCGCGCACCCAGGCGAAGCACGTCCTGCCAGGTCTCGGTGGCCGCGGCCCAGACCGGGGCGTCCAGGTCGTCCACCGCGACGGCGGCGCTGCTGGCGTCCGCGTGCTGCTTCATGACCCGCTGGTGCGGGGCCGCGTTGCGGGCGTAGCCGTCGTACGCGCCGACCACGCCGGCGAGCTCGGCGCCGCGGCGGTAGGCGGTGCCGGTCATCAGCGAGGTGATCGCACCGGCCAGCGCACGGCCACCGTTCGAGTCGTAGGCGTGGCCGGTGGCCATCAGCAGGGCGCCGAGGTTGGCGTAGCCGATGCCCAGCTGGCGGTAGGCGCGGGTGGTCTCGCCGATCTTCTCGGTGGGGAAGTCGGCGAAGCAGATCGAGATGTCCATCGCGGTGATGACCAGCTCGACCACCTTGGCGAAGTTCTCCGCGTCGAACGTGTCGTCGTCGCGCAGGAACTTCATCAGGTTCAGCGAGGCGAGGTTGCAGCTGGAGTTGTCCAGGTGCATGTACTCGGAGCACGGGTTGGAGGCGTTGATCCGGCCCGACTCGGGGCAGGTGTGCCAGTGGTTGATGGTCGAGTCGTACTGGATGCCCGGGTCGGCGCAGGCCCAGGCGGCCTCGGCCATCTTGCGGAACAGCTTCTTGGCGTCGACGGTCTCGATGACCTCGCCGGTCATCCGCGCCCGCAGGCCGAACTCGCCGCCGTTCTCGACCGCCGTCATGAACTCGTCGGAGACCCGGACCGAGTTGTTGGCGTTCTGGTACTGCACGGAGGTGATGTCGTCCCCGCCGAGGTCCATGTCGAACCCGGCGTCGCGCAGCGCGCGGATCTTCTCCTCCTCCTTCACCTTGGTCTCGATGAAGGCCTCGACGTCGGGGTGGTCGACGTCCAGCACGACCATCTTGGCCGCGCGGCGGGTGGCGCCACCGGACTTGATGGTGCCGGCGGAGGCGTCGGCGCCGCGCATGAAGGAGACCGGGCCGGAGGCGTTGCCGCCGGAGGAGAGCAGCTCCTTGGAGGAGCGGATCCGGGAGAGGTTCAGGCCGGCGCCGGAGCCGCCCTTGAAGATCATCCCCTCTTCCTTGTACCAGTCGAGGATCGAGTCCATGGAGTCGTCGACGGCCAGGATGAAGCAGGCGCTGACCTGCTGGGGCTGCTTGGTGCCGACGTTGAACCAGACCGGCGAGTTGAAGCTGAAGACCTGGTGGAGGAGGGCGTGGGTCAGCTCGTGCTCGAAGACCTCGGCGTCGGCGGGCGAGGCGAAGTAGCCGTTCTTCTCACCGGCGGCGCGGTAGGTGAGCACCACGCGGTCGATGATCTGCTTGAGGCTCCACTCGCGCTGCTCGGTGCCGACCGCACCGCGGAAGTACTTGCTGGTGACGATGTTGACCGCGTTGACCGACCAGAAGTCGGGGAACTCGACGCCGCGCTGCTCGAAGTTGATCGAGCCGTCCCGCCAGTTGGTCATGACGACGTCGCGCCGCTCCCAGCTGACCTCGTCATAGGGGTGGACCCCGGGAGTGGTGTAGATGCGCTCGATCCGCAGCCCGCCCTTGGACGCCTTGCCGGCACCCTTCGCGGCCTTGTCGGACTTCGACCCGCGTGCGGAACCGCTCGTCGTGTCTGTCACTTCGTACTCCTCCTCCTGGGCAAAACGCCCCGAACACCCCAATTGTCGCCTCTGGGGTATCGCTGCTTCGCTTCTCCTGGTGTGCGGGCAGGCAGCCGGGAACAC
Source organism: Kitasatospora sp. NBC_01250 (assembly GCF_036226465.1). NCBI lineage: Bacteria > Bacillati > Actinomycetota > Actinomycetes > Kitasatosporales > Streptomycetaceae > Kitasatospora > Kitasatospora sp. NBC_01250. The sequence continues at coordinate 3,381,500 of NZ_CP108476.1, forward strand.
CGACCGCTTCGCACGGTTTGTGTGGGTTTGCACCCTGTTTTCAGGCATGCCTCGGCCAAGGGAGGCCAAGGCTGCGTGGCGCCCTAGGGCGCGGCGACGGAGACGACGGCGGCGTCGTCCTCCGACGCGGTGGGAGGCTCAGCGCCACGCAACTCGGCGATGGCGGCCTCGAAGTCTGCAAGTCCGTCGTAGGCCTGGTAGACCGACGCGAATCGAAGGTACGCGACGACGTCCAGATCCTTGAGCGGACCGAGTATGGCCAATCCCACATCGTGGGTGGAGAGTTCCGCGCTGCCACTGGCCCGCACGCACTCCTCGACCCGCTGGCCGAGCAGCGCGAGGGCGTCCTCGGTGACCGGCCGGCCCTGACAGGCCTTGCGGACTCCGGAGATCACCTTCTCCCGGCTGAACGGCTCGGTCACCCCGCTGCGCTTGATCACCATCAGCGTGGCGGTCTCCACCGTGGTGAAGCGCCGACTGCAGTCCGGGCACTGGCGGCGACGGCGGATCGAGCTGCCGTCCTCGGTGGTCCGACTGTCGACCACACGGCTGTCGGAGTGCCGGCAGAAGGGGCAGTGCACGGGTTGACTCCCTTCCTGGCTGGACTGGCGGGCGAGCGGCCTCCAGTCTAGGCGACGCCCACCATGATCGACTACCGGGGGACCACAACCTGTGGGCCACGAGCACCTATGTAACCACTAGATCTAGGTGAACATGCCGCTCGGACACGCCGGATCCGGGTAGCCTCGGGCTCACCGCGCGCAATCGGCGCTGGTCAGTCGCCGAGCCTCACCCGGACAGCCGAGCAGACGATTTCAGCCGATTGCCGCCGATCACGACCCGGCCCCCGCCCCGCCCGGAACCGCCCCTTAGAATTGGCATCGATCGAACATTTACTCGACATACACCGAATGCCTTGATCAAGTCAGCCAACTCCCCGATAATTCACTCGAACGTGTGTTTGGCGCAACCTTTCGATAGGTGCTGCCGTTGGGCTGGGCAGGCAAGGGAGTACGCCCGACGAGAGGGGCCGCCGTGAGCACCGTTCAGACCAGCAGCACCAGTTCCAGCGCCGTTGCCGGCGCCTTCCAGACGCCCGTGAACACCGTCGCCGACACCCGCGGTATCCCGGTGCAGGACCGCGCCCAGCACCTGCTGGGGCGCACCGCCGTGGACCAGCAGAGCTTGGACCAGAGCATGGATCGCACCGACACCCACCAGACTCCGTCCGGAGGAGCCCCCGGCCTCGGCCCCGCCCCGGGCTACCTCCCCGACCAGGGCGTCGAGCACGCCTCGGTGCAGGACGTCCCACTGGGCCTGCCGAACGGCCAGCTGCGCTCCCTGCCCGGCCGTCCCCCCGGCATCCGCACCGACGAGGCCGGGCTCACCGAGCGCCAGCGCCGGGTGATCGACGTCATCCGGGACTCCGTGCAGCGCCGCGGCTACCCGCCGAGCATGCGCGAGATCGGCCAAGCCGTCGGCCTCTCCTCCACCTCCTCGGTCGCCCATCAGCTGATGGCACTGGAGCGTAAGGGCTTCCTGCGGCGCGACCCGCACCGCCCGCGGGCCTACGAGGTGCGCGGCGTCGAGGTGACCCGGCCGAACACCGCCGAGGCGGCCGGTCGGCCCGCCACCTCCTACGTCCCGCTGGTCGGCCGGATCGCCGCCGGCGGCCCGATCCTGGCCGAGCAGACGGTCGAGGACGTCTTCCCGCTGCCCCGCCAACTGGTCGGCGAGGGCGAGCTGTTCGCACTCACCGTACGCGGCGACTCGATGATCGAGGCGGCCATCTGCGACGGCGACTGGGTCACCGTGCGCCGCCAGCCGGTCGCGGAGAACGGCGACATCGTGGCGGCGATGATCGACGGCGAGGCCACCGTCAAGCGCCTCAAGCGCGAGGACGGCCGGATCTGGCTGCTGCCGCACAACCCTGCCTACGAGCCCATCCCCGGTGACAACGCGACCATCCTCGGCAAGGTCGTCGCGGTGCTGCGCAGGCTCTGATCGCGCCGCCGGTCGCCTTGGGGCCCCGCACTGGGTGACAGTGCGGGGCCCCAAGGCGTTCGTCGATCGCGCCGGGCGCCGGGCGGACGGCCTGCGTCAGCCGCGCGGGGCGACCGGCCGCACCGGCGGCGCGCTCTGCGCGATCGCCGCCAGCGAGCGGCGCACCTGGTTGCGGTCGGTGGTGTACCAGAAGTCCGGCATCGAGGCCCGGAAGAAGCCGCCGTACCGCGCCGTCGCCAGCCGCGGGTCCAGCACCGCCACCACGCCCCGGTCGTCGGCCGCCCGCACCAGCCGGCCCGCGCCCTGCGCCATCAGCAGCGCGGCGTGCGTGGCGGCCACCGCCATGAAGCCGTTGCCGCCGGCCTCCTCGACCGCCTTCTGCCGCGCGCTCATCAGCGGGTCGTCCGGGCGCGGGAACGGGATCCGGTCCATCACCACCAGCTGGCAGGCGGAGCCGGGCACGTCCACCCCCTGCCAGAGCGACAGGGTGCCGAACAGGCAGGTCTCCGAGTCGCTCGCGAACGCCCTGATGAGCTCGCCCAGGGTGTCCTCGCCCTGCAGCAGGATCGGCACGTCCAGGCGCTCGCGCAGCTGCTCGGCCGCCGTCTGGGCGGCCCGCATCGAGGAGAACAGGCCCAGCGTGCGCCCGCCGGCCGCACCGATCAGCTCGGCCAGCTCGTCCAGCATCTGCGGCCGCTCCGGCTCCCGGCCCGGCGGCGGCAGGTGCTTGGCGACGTAGAGGATGCCCTGCTTGGGGTAGGAGAACGGCGAACCGACGTCCAGCCCGCGCCAGTACGGCGGCGCGTCCTCGCCCTGCTCGCGCTCCGGCTCCTCGGCCGTGCGCTCCTGCGGCAGCCGGCCCTCCCCCGGCAGGCCCACCGAGGCGGCCACGCCGTTGAAGTCGCCGCCCAGCTTGAGGGTGGCCGAGGTGAGCACCACCGAGCGCTCCTTGTAGAGGTTCTCCCGCAGCAGCCCGGAGACGCTCATCGGCGCCACCCGCAGCGAGGCCGGGACCAAGCCGTAGCGGTCGTTGCGCTCGATCCAGACCACGTCGTAGGGCGACTCGGAGAGCAGCCGCTCGGTGGTGTCGTGCAGCGTCTCGGCGGCGGCCATCGCCTGCTTGCGCACCGCGTCCTCGTCGGACAGGCCCTTGTCCCGGGTCTCGCCGAGCGAGGTGATCACCTGGCGGCTGGCGTCCCGGATCGCGGCCACCGCGTAGCCGAGGTACTCGGGCAGCTCGTCGACCTTGCCGGGCTGGGCCGTCTCCATCAGGCCGTGGTAGCTCTCGGCCGCGGCCTGCAGCGCGTCCACCGCCTTCTCGTTGGCCAGCCGGGCGGCGCGCTTGACCGCCCGGTTGACCGCGCCGACGGTCAGCTCGGCGGTGGCCGCGCCGGTCACCCGGTTCACCAGCTCGTGCGCCTCGTCGATGATCAGGAGCTCATGCTCGGGCAGCACCGGGGCGCCCTCGATCGCGTCGATGGCGAGCAGCGCGTGGTTGGTGACCACCACGTCGGCGAGCTTGGCGCGCTCGCGCGCCTTCTCGGCGAAGCACTCCTGGCCGTAGGCGCAGCGGCTGGCACCCAGGCACTCGCGGGAGTTGACGGAGAGTTGGGCCCAGGCCTTGTCGGAGACACCCGGGGTCAGGTCGTCCCGGTCGCCGGTCTCGGTCTCGTCCGCCCACTCGCGCAGTCGCAGCACGTCCTGGCCGAGCTTGCCGCTCGGACCGCCCAGCGCCTCGACCGGGTCGAACAGCCCCTCGCCCTCGTCGCTCGGGGTGCCCTCGTTGGCCCGGTGCAGGCAGAGGTAGTTGGAGCGGCCCTTGAGCATCGCGAACAGCGGGCGGCGCCGCAGGATCGGGTGCAGCGCCTCCACGGTGCGCGGCAAGTCCCGCTCCACCAGCTGGCGTTGCAGGGCGAGCGTGGCGGTGGCCACCACCACGCGGTCGCCGTGCGCGAGGGCCGGGACCAGGTAGGCGAGGGACTTGCCGGTGCCGGTGCCGGCCTGCACGAGCAGGTGCTCGGCGCCGTCGACCGCTTCGGCGACGGCCTCGGCCATCCGGATCTGCCCGGGTCGCTCGACGCCGCCGACCGCGGTCACGGCGGCGTGCAGCAGCTCGGGAATGCGGCCGGTCGCCGCGGGAGCGCCGGAGTCCGGCAGCAGCTGGGGTGCGGAGTCGTTCGTCATGACGCTCCCCAGCCTACGGGGCCGGACTGACAACGCGGTCCCGTGGAGCGGGCAGACCGGCCGGCCGGACCGCCAGCGGGTTCGCCACCTGTCCGTGGACCGCCGCGTGCGGGCGCTCGGGCCGGTCCCGGTAGCCGTCCAGCAGCAGCCGGTTGCGGTTCAGGCAGAGCCGGTCGATGGCCGGGGTGAGCAGGTCGAAGAGTGCGAACCGCTCGGCCAGCTCGGGGAACCGTGCCTGGTAGGCGAGGATCTCGGCCTGCAGCAGCCCCCAGAACTCCGGCTCGGGCAGCTGGAGCCCCTCCTCCAGCAGCGGGGCGAGGTAGCGGTAGACGCCGATGAACAGGCCCGCGTGCAGGAACTGGCACAGCTTCGCCGGCGGCTCGCGCAGCAGCACCCCGGCGACCTCGGGCGGCAGCCCGCGCAGCTCGGGCAGGTCCTGGTCGCTGAGGTTGACGTCGTCCACGAAGTCCTTGATCGCCAGGCGGACCGGCACGTCCCGGGCGTCGAAGATCAGGATCGCGTTCTCGCCGTGCGGCGAGAAGACGGTGCCGTAGCGGTACAGGAAGTGCAGCAGCGGCGGCAGCATCACGCCGAACAGCCGGGCCGTCCAGTCCCGCGCCGACAGCCCCGAGCGGGTGATCAGCTCGGTCGCCAGCGCCCGCCCGTCCGCCCCGGTCTGCAGCAGGGCGGCCAGGGTGCGCCCGCGCTCCCCGGCCCGCAGCCGGCTGCCGAGCGGCTCGCGCCAGATCGCGCCCAGCAGCTCCTTGTACTGGTAGGGCGCCTCGGGCAGCCGCGCGTAGTAGGGGTGCTCGATAGTGACCGAGGCGACCTCGCCGAGCAGCACCACCGCGCACTCCTCGCGCAGGAAGGCGTCCTGGTCGCGGACCGCGTGGATCCAGGCGGTGACGGCGGGCGCGGCCAGCGTCCGCTCGGTCGGCAGCCCGCGCCAGACCAGCGTGTTGAGCACCGAGAGCGGCAGCTTCACGGTGTGCCGGTGCGGGCTGGTGACGTTGAAGAACGAGCGGATGGACTGCTGGGGCAGCCGCAGGTCCCGGTCGGCGGGCAGCGGCACGATCCGCCCCTCGGCCACCCAGGGCGCGAAGAGCGGCAGCACCGTCTCGTCCCACTGCCAGGGGTGCACCGGCAGCAGCAGGTAGGCCGCGGGGTCCAGGCCGCGCCCGGCCAGCAGCAGCCGGTAGCCGGCCAGCACCTCGGGGTCCAGCTCGGTGCGGTAGAGCGCCTCGGCCTCGGCCAGCGCTCCGGTGCCCCGGTACTCGGCCAGGTCGCGGTGGACGGCCAGCCAGCCCAGCGGCTGGAGCATCCGGGCCTCGGGCGTCCAGGCCACGCTGTCGGAGGCGGCGAAGCCGAGCCGGCCCTTGTTCAGCACCAGCCACGGGTGCCCGCTCTGGTAGCCCTCCAGCGTGGTGTGGTCCAGCTCGGCCAGCTCGGCCGCGCTCAGCGCGCCGGCGGCCAGCCGGACGTCCGCCAGCAGCGTGGCGGTCAGCTCCCGGACCAGGTGGCCGACGGTGTCCCCGGAGAGGCCGAGTAAGCGGCGGGCCGCGAGCAGGAACTCGAACGGGTCGTCGGCGGGCGCTCCGTCGGCGCTGACCGAGTCCGGGTCGACCCGCCAGCTGCCGTACGCCCCGCGCCGCGCGGTGAAGCGGTACTCGGGGCCCTCGGGCAGCGGGAGCCGGTAGCCGCCGGGGACCGGCTCGGGGTGCAGCAGCTCCTCGTACGCGAACTCCCCGAGCAGCTTGGCCAGCAGGGCGCGGCAGGCCTGCCGCCAGCGCGGCCGGGTCAGCGGACCGACGGCGGACGGGTCAACGACGGGCGGACGGGGCACGGTTCCACTCCTCGGGGAAGGCGACCCCCTGGGCGGGCAGGGTGGCCGGGGCGAAGCTGGTCCAAGCGGTCCGGGCGGGCAGCCGGTGCACCCGGCGCCCGGTGAGCGCGTTGAGGATCACGGCCGCGCGGTGGGCGCCGAGGCCGAGGTCGGGGGCGCCGACGCCGTGGGTGTGCAGCTCGGCGTTCTGCACATACAGACCGCCGGTCAACTCGGGCACGGTGGCCACCCGGTGGTCCAGGTCGACCCGGAACCGGCCCTGCTCGTCCCAGTCGATCAGCTCGGCCAACGGCGTGAGGGCGGCCGGAGGAGCCGCCCGGTAGCCGGTGGCCAGCACCACCGCATCGGTGCGCACCACCCGGGCGGCCCCGGAGTCGCGGTGCAGGCAGCGCAGTTCCAGACCGCCGCACGGCCCCGGCAGCGCCTCGGTCACCGCGGTGCCGGGGATGATCTCGGCCGCCGCCGCCCCGAGCGGCAGGCCGATGGTCCGCTCGTAGAGCAGGTCGTGGATCTCGGCCAGGGTCTCGGCGCTGGCCGCCTTGTGCAGCTGCCACTGCTCGGCCACCAGGCGGTCGCGGACCGGCTCGGGCAGCGCGTGGAAGTAGCGGGTGTAGTCGGGGGTGAAGTGCTCCAGGCCGAGCTTGGAGTACTCCATCGGCGCCAGCGCCCGGCTCCGGGTCAGCCAGCGCAGCCGGGTGCCGTCGCCCTCCCTGGCGCGCAGCAGGTCCAGGAAGACCTCGGCGCCGGACTGCCCCGAGCCCACCACGGTGATGTCCCGGGCGCCGGCCAGCGCGCCGCGGCGCTCCAGGTACTCGCCGGAGTGGAAGACCGTCGGCCGCCCCGCCAGCGCGTCGAAGGCGGCCGGACGCACCGGCTCGGTCCCCACCCCGAGCACCAGGTTGCGGGCCTGCACGCTCCAGTCGCCCGCGGGCGAGCGCAGCGTGGCGCGGAACGCCTGCCCGGTCCAGTGCACCTGGGTGACCTCGGTGCCGAACTGGCAGGCGGCCAGGTGCTCGGCGGCCCAGCGGCAGTAGTGGTCGTACTCGCGCCGCGGCAGCTGGAAACGCTCGGCGAAGTAGAACGGGAAGAGCCGCTCGTGCACCCGCAGGTAGTTCAGGAAGGACCACGGGTTGGTCGGGTCCACCAGCGAGACCAGGTCGGCCAGGAACGGCACCTGCATCCTGGCCCCCGCCACCAGCATGCCCGGGTGCCAGCGGAACTCCGGCTTCCGGTCGCAGAAGAGCGCGCGCAGCCCCGGCACCTGGTCGGCCAACGCGGCCAGCGCCAGGTTGAACGGACCGATGCCGACGCCGAGCAGGTCGTATCCGCTGTCCTGGCGGTCCATCAGGTGTCCCTCGTACTCGGGGCGCTCGGGCGCTCACGCATCATCAGCGCCGCGCGCTTGTCGGGCAGGTCGATCTCGCCGGCGTGCTGGAAGCCGGCCCGGGCGAAGGCCCGCACCGACGGCGTGTTGCGCACGTCCGGTTCGGCCACCACCCGCGGGCTGGTGCGCAGCAGGTGCTCGGCCATCGCGCTGAGCAGGACGGTCCCCAGGCCCCGGCCGCGGCTCTCGCGCGGTCCCAGCAGCAGGTGCAGGCCGATGTCGCCGGGGTCCGCCGGGTAGTAGCCGGCCAGCCGGTCCTGTTCGACCCGATAGACCTCCCAGTAGCTCACCGGCACGCCGTTCAGCAGGCCGAGCTGCGGCACGCTGTGGCTGTCCGCGACCAGTTGGGCACTCACGTGCCGCTCGGTGACCTCCGGCGGTCCGGCCAGCTCCCAGAAGGCGTCCACCACCGGGTCGTTCATCCAGGCGGTGATCAGCGGCAGGTCCCCGGGCCGCACGATGCGCAGCCGCAACTCCCCGGCCCGGGTGGTCAGCGCGGTCATCCCGCCACCACCGGATTGGGGACGGTGACGTACACGGACTGCGTCTCCACCGGTCCGACCAGCTCGTCCAGGCCGTGCAGCCGGGTCAGCAGGTTGGCCTTGCAGCGCAGGCTCGGCGCGTGCAGCAGATGGGCCGGCAGGGTGGAGCCGGTGGCCCGGGCGGCGGGGCCGGCCAGGAACCGGCGCAGCGCCGCGATCAGCACCCGCTCGTCCGCCAGCCGCTGCGAGCCGAACGCGCCGATCAGGCCCAGGATATGATTGATCCCCAGGTAGTAGGCGAACCGCTCGTCGGCGACCGCGTCCTCGACGAAGGTGTCGCTCTCCTTCCCGAGGCCCGGCAGCCGGCGCTCCAGCCGGGCGGCGTGCGAGACCCGGAAGTAGTAGCCCTGGTTGTCGCGGTACCGGCCGCCGGTGGGCCAGCCGTCGGCGTCCAGCAGGACCAGGCTGTTCTGCTGGTGGGCCTCCAGCGCGATCCCGGCCTGCCCGTCCAGCCAGAGCACCGGCAGCACCACCGCGTCCAGGTAGCGCAGGAACCATTCGGCGGCCACCGTCGGCAACGGCCGCCCGCACCGGCGGGCCAGCGCGCGCAGCAGGTCGCCCAGTTCGGAGGGCACACCGCGGGCGGGTTCACCCAGTGGCCGCTCGGCGACCAGGCCGGCCACGCAGAGCGCCCGGTCCCCGGTGGCGAACGGCTGGCAGCGCAGCACCGTGTCCAGCCCGCTGGGCTCGCCGGGGTCGGCGCCGGGCAGGTCCACGCCGATCCAGGCCGGATCGCGCACGATGTCGAAGCCCGGGTGCGCCGCCCGCCACTCGGCGCCCAGGCCGGCCTCCAGCAGCCGGTGCGCCTCCAGGCCCCGGCGCAGCTCCTTGCGCAGGTTCTCCCGCCGCGAGTTGGTGATCCGCAGGCCGAGCGAGAGCTTCAGCATCCACGGCGTGCCGGGCCGGCAGACGGTGCGCACCGAGGAGGTCGGGTACCAGGGGTCGCCGTGCCGGCCGAGGTCGTGCAGCGCGCCCTCGGCCAGCAGCCGGGCGATCCCCGGTCGGCGCTCCAACTCCTGCGCCTGCCAGGGGTGCAGCGGCAGTGCGGCGGTGCCGGGCGGCAGCAGCCGCGGGGCGTCGAGCAGTCCGGCCGTCAGCTGCTCGGCGCTGACCGGCAGCGCCGAGTCGGCGGCCAGCAGCTCGCGGTCCACCGCGTACCAGTGCAACGCGAACGAGCCGCGCAGCTCGGGCGAGTAGGCGGCGCTCTGGGCCGGCCCGAGCCCGTCGCGGCTCTTGGGCGTGGGGTGCAGCGGGTGGCCGAGCAGCAGGGCCTGCTCGCCGCGCAGGAAGACGCTCTCCGGTCCCGCATCGGGGTGGCTGCGACGGTGCAGCAGCAGGTCGGCGGTGCGCCGCACCGAGTCGGCGACCCGGCCCGCCAGGTCGGCGATCTGCTCGGGGTCGGGGTGGCCGGTGGCCGAACGGGCCAGCAGCGCCGCGGCGGTGACCGCGTCCAGCGGGGTGCCGCCCACCGGCTCGCAGCTGTCGCCCGCCCCCGGTGCCAGCACCGCCGGGCCGAACCGGTGCCAGCCGCACGGCGACCAGTGGCGCACCGGCGCCAGCAGGTGGGCCGCCCCGTCCAGCACCGGGATCCGCAGCAGGCCGTCCTGGCCGGGGCCGGCTCCGGTCTCCCGGCACCAGCAGCGCAGCAACGCCTCCACGCCAGCCTGCTCGGCCGCGACCGCGGGATCCTGGTGCAGCAGCGGATCGGACTCGGCGGACTGGTCCAGCTGGCGGGGGACGGTGGCCGGGGCTCCGGTCAGGGCGGTGCTCAAGGCAGCTCCTCGGTGCGCATGGGGAGGGCACCGCCGGCGTGTGGCCACCCCGGCGGGGGGCATCCGATCGGTCCAACGAGCGGGTCGCCCGCCAATCACGGCCTGGCCGCCACGAGTCGGGGACACCGGGTCGCCGGTCCTGGGTCCGCGATCCGGTGACCGGCCGTCAACCCCGGGTGCCAAGGGCCGCGCCACCGCCGTCCGCGCCGCATGGCAGACTCCTCTGATGCCCGATGGCGGCCTGCTGAACGCCGTCGCGAGACATTCCGCATGGGGGAACCGAACAGATGTCACTGACAGAGCGCCACCGTCCCGGCACCGGACCGCGGCTCCGGCGCGCCACGACCACCGCGGCAGCCGCCGCGCTGACCCTCTTCGCCGCCACCGCCTGCGGATCGAGCGGCAGTTCACCGAAGGCGGCCCCGAGCGCGCCCGCCCCGGCCCCGGCCACGGCCAGCGTCGCGAGCGCGAGCCCGAGCGGCCTGCTGGGCAGCCTGCCCAGCCTGTCCGACCTGAAGAAGTGGAACGCCCACGACTGGGACACCTGGGCCAAGCAGCAGCATGTGCTCACCCAGGCGGTCAAGGGCTTCTGGGACCTGCAGAAGATGCTCCAGGCCAAGCCCGCCGACCCCGTCGCCCCGCCGCAGCAGCCCACCGACGGCGGCAACGACCCGCTGCCCAGCGCGATCCAGGCCCAGGCGATAGCCCACCCGTACAGCCAGAACCCGGTGGACGGCAAGGTCTTCTTCGACATCGGCCCCGACAAGCACGCCGTCTGCTCGGCCACCGTCATCTCCGACCCGCAGCACCCGGGCAAGAGCAACCTGATCTGGACCGCCGGGCACTGCCTGACCAGCGGCAAGACCGGCCAGCAGTACAGCAACATCGCCTTCGTACCGGCCTTCAACAGCTCCGGCGAGGTCAGCCACGGCCGACAGCCCACCGACAAGAGCCAGTTCGCGCCGTTCGGCGTCTGGGACGTCAGCGCCGCGATCACCTCGCCGCAGTGGACGGCCGAGGGCGGCGAGACCGGCAGCGCGGCCAGCCAGTACGACTTCGCCATCATGAAGGTGGCCAACCCGGACGGCAACGGCAAGTCGCTGGAGGAGACGGTCGGCGGCTCGGTGCCGGTCTGGTTCAACGCCCCGCGCGACCAGCTGAAGATCACCGCGGTCGGCTACCCCTCGGCCGCGCCCTTCGACGGCATGGAGATGGAGCGCTGCAACGGCGGCCAGCCCTCCCGGCTCTCCTTCGACGCCTCCCGCCCGGCGATGGAGGTGATCGGCTGCACCATGACGGCCGGCTCCAGCGGCGGCGGCTGGTTCGCGGTCAAGGACGGCAAGCCCGCGCTGGTCAGCAACACCTCGATCGGCCCGGAGGAGAGCGGCTGGCTGGCCGGTCCCTACCTGGACGACGTGGCGAAGAGCGCGCTGGACTACATCAGCAAGAAGAACTGATGGGCGGGCACCCGATGGCCCGGGCCCCGCTCGGCGCGGCGCTGGCCGTCGCCCTGACCCTGGTCGCCGGCTGCGGCAGCGGCCCCGAGCACCGCGCTGACCTGCGCAACCTGCGCAGCTGGAGCGCCGCCGACTGGTCCCGCTGGGCCCACCAGCACCTGTTGAAGAACGAGATCGCCAAGGACCTCTGGTCGCCGGCCGCCATGAAGGAGGCCACCCCGGCCGACCGGGCCGCCCCGACCCCGCCGCCGCTCCCCTCCCCGCAGCCTGCGGCCTCGGCCCCCACCGGCACGGCGAGCGCCCAGGACACCCAGAACGACCCGCTGCCCGCGCCCGTGCAGGCACAGGCCGAGCAGCACCCCTACCCGGCCCCGCTCGCGGTCTTCGGCAAGCTCTTCGCCAAGAGCCCGCAGGGCACCTACGTCTGCTCCGGCACGGTGGTGAGCGACCCGCAGCACCCGGGCAAGAGCAACCTGGTGTGGACCGCCGGGCACTGCCTGCACGGCGGCAAGGGCGCCGACTGGCTGAAGAACATCGCCTTCGTCCCGGACTACAACAGCTCGGGCGCGGCCAGCGACGGCCGGCAGGCCACCTTGGCCGAGGTCGCGCCGTACGGCCGCTGGTGGGCGAACTACGCCATGGTCTCGCCGCAGTGGATGGCGGAGGGCGGGGACTCGGGCGGCTCGGTCAACCAGTACGACTCGGGGATCATCCGGGTGACCGACCCGGACCTGCCCGGGAAGTCCCTGGAGGAGGAGGTCGGCGGCTCGGTGCCGATCTGGTTCGACGCCCCGCGCGCGCAACTGGCCGCGGTGACCGCCTACGGGTTCCCGGCCACCAAGCCGTTCGACGGCCAGGAGCTGGACTCCTGCGCCGGTGGCCGCCCGAGCCGGCTCTCCTACGATCCGTCCCGGCCCACCATGCTGACCATCGGCTGCACCATGACCGGCGGGGCCAGCGGCGGCGGCTGGCTGGCGACCGGCCCCGACGGCCGGCCGGCGCTGGTGAGCAACACCTCGATCGGGCCCAGCCCGGCGGCCTGGGTGGCCGGTCCGGAGCTGGACGACGAGGCGCGGCAGATGTTCACCACCATGACCCAGCTCGGCTGAGACGGGTCGCGGCAGCGCGAAGGGCCCCGGAGATCCGGGGCCCTTCGCGTGTCACGGGTGCGCTCAGTGCTGGACGGCCACCGCGTAGCGCTCCAGCTCGGCGGCCAGCTCGGCCGCCACCATGGCGCGCAGCAGCGTGCCCTCACCGGTGTGCTCGGTCTCCAGCAGCTCGCCCTCGGCGTGCACCCGCGAGACCAGGTCGCCCCGGGTGTACGGGACCAGCGCCTGGACCTCGACCGACGGGCGCGGCAGCTCCTGGTCGATCAGCGCGAGCAGCTCCTCGATCCCCGCGCCGGTACGGGCCGACACCACGATGGCGTGCGGCTCGCGGCGCAGCAGGCGCTGCAGCACGTGCGGGTCGGCGGCGTCGGCCTTGTTGATCACCACCAGCTCCGGCACGTTCTGCGCGTCGACCGAGACGATCACCTCGCGGACCGCCGCCAGCTGGGTCTCCGGCTCGGGGTGCGAACCGTCCACCACGTGCAGGATCAGGTCGGCGTCGGCGACCTCCTCCATGGTCGAGCGGAAGGCCTCGACCAGGTGGTGCGGCAGGTGCCGGACGAATCCGACGGTGTCGGCCAGCGTGTAGAGCCGGCCGCTCGGGGTCTGGGCCCGGCGCACGGTCGGGTCCAGGGTGGCGAACAGCGCGTTCTCCACCAGGACACCGGCGCCGGTGAGCCGGTTGAGCAGCGAGGACTTGCCGGCGTTGGTGTAGCCCGCGATGGCCACCGACGGTACCTGGTGGCGCTTGCGCTCCTGGCGCTTGGTGTCCCGGCCCTTCTTCATGTCGGCGATCTCCCGGCGGAGCTTCGCCATCTTCTCGCGGATCCGGCGCCGGTCGGTCTCGATCTTGGTCTCACCGGGACCACGCGTCGCCATGCCGCCGCCGGACGAGCCGGCGCCGCCACCACCCATCTGCCGGGACAGCGACTGACCCCAACCGCGCAGGCGCGGCAGCATGTACTGCATCTGCGCGAGCGAGACCTGGGCCTTGCCCTCCCGGGACTTGGCGTGCTGGGCGAAGATGTCGAGGATCAGCGCGGTCCGGTCGACCACCTTGACCTTCACCACGTCCTCGAGGTGGATCAGCTGCCCAGGGGTCAGCTCACCGTCGCAGACCACGGTGTCGGCGCCGGTGGCGGCGACGATGTCGCGCAGCTCCTTGGCCTTGCCGGACCCGATGTAGGTGGCGGCGTCGGGCTTGTCGCGGCGCTGGATCACCCCGTCGAGCACCTGGGAGCCGGCGGTCTCGGCCAGGGCGGCGAGCTCGGCGAGCGAGTTCTCGGCCTCCTCGGCGGTGCCGTCGGTCCAGACGCCCACCAGCACCACGCGCTCCAGGCGCAGCTGGCGGTACTCGACCTCGGTGACGTCCTCGAGCTCGGTGGAGAGTCCGGCCACGCGGCGGAGCGCGGCACGCTCGCTGCGGTCGTACTGGTCGCCGTCGTAGTTGTACTGGCCGAGGTCCTCGTCGATGGCCGCGAGGTCCTCGTCCATCAGGGCTTCGGCCCGGAGGTCAGCGGGACGCCGGGCACCGCGGCCAGGGGTCGCGCTGGAATTGTCGCGGTCTTCGAACGTGGAGGTCATCGTGTCCTTAATATCTCGACGAGGCACAGGGGGGCGGGACTGACAGGAGGCGGGACTATTCGGGCTGTCCCTCCACAGCGCGTAACGCGGCGGAGCGGTCCCGAATTCCCTTCGATGGTCGCACGGGCGCGGGGGCCGGGTCACCAGCATTTCCGGCGGACCGGACGAGCGGACGCAGCCTGGGCGGGCGCGGGGCCTCCAGACCGGGCCGGCGGACATCGTAGACCCCGGAGACCCGCAGCATCGCCCGCATCACCACCGGCAGCGTCGCGGCTCCCGGCAACTCCACCGTGTAGGTGTGGCGGACCCGCAGCTGCTGGGGCGGTTCGACCACGGCCGAGACGATGTCCAGGCCGGTGGCCGACATCGCCGCCGTGAGGTCGGCCAGCAGGCCGGGGCGGTTCAGCGCCTCGGCCTGCAGGGTGACCCGGAACGGCGCCGCCGGGCCGCCGGCCGGCCCGACCGCGGCTCCGGGCGCCCAGTCCAGCTGCACCGGACCGCGCCCGGCACCGCGCATCCGCTCACCGGTGGGGCAGTCGCTGCGGTGCACGGCGATCGAACCGCCACGGATCTGGAAGCCGGTCACCCGGTCCGGCGGCACCGGCGTGCAACAGCGGGCCAGCCGCACGGCCGCACCGGGATGGCCCGGCGCGATCACCAGCCGGCCGTGCCCGAGGTGCGGCCGGCCGGAGGGCAGCCGCTCGGCCGCGGCGTACGCCGCGGGTGCGCCGCCCGGCCCGGCCCCGTGGGCGGCCTCGGCCGGGGCCTCGGGCGCCGCGGCGGCCGGATGGCCGGCCAGCCAACGCTCGATGGCCAGCCGGGCCACCGGCGTGTGCGCGAACTCCAGCCACTGCGGGCTGGGCCCGGAGGGCTCCGGCGCCCCGGGCCCACCACCCGGCTCGGTCAGCACCCCCAGCACGTCCCCGTCCAGCAGCAGGGTGGCCAGCGCCACCAGGCGCCCGTTCACCCGGGCGCCGATGCAGCGGTGGCCGGTCTCCTCGCCCAGCTGGTAGGCCGCGTCCACACAGCTGGCACCGGCCGGCAGCACCAGGGTGGCGCCCTCCTCGGTGACGGCGGTGATCTCCCGGTCGTCGGAGAGGTCCGCGGTCAGCGTGGACCAGAAGGCGTCCGGGTCCGGGGTCTCCTGCTGCCACTCCAGCAGTCGGCGCAGCCAGCCGGGCCGGGCCGGGTCGGTGCCGTCCAGCTCGTCCCGGCCCGCCTGCTCGGCGCCCGGCTGCTGCGCCCCGCCCGCGTGCGGGCTGCCGAGCGCGACCACCCCGAACTCGGCGACCTGGTGCATCCGGGGTGTGCGGACCAGCACCTCGACCACCTCGCCGTCCACCGAGACCGCGGTGTGCAGCGACTGGTAGAGGTTGAACTTGGGGGCGGCCACGAAGTCCTTGAACTCACCGGGCAGCGGGGTCCAGCAGGTGTGCAGTTCACCGAGGACGGCGTAGCAGTCGGCCTGCTCCTCGACCACCACCAGCAGCCGGGCCAGGTCAGCCGGCCCGGGGCGGTCGGCCTCGGGCCGGCCGCCGCGCAGCAGCGCCCGGTGCACCGAGACGCAGTGCCGGGGCCGCACGGTGACCTCCGCCACCACCCCGGACTCGGCCAGCTGCCGGCGCAGTGCGACGGCGAACGGGGTGAGCAGCGCGTCCTGCGCGGTTTCCTGGGCGGCGATCTGGGCCCTGGTCCCGGCGTACTCCTCGGGGTGCAGGGTGGCGAAGACGATGTCCTCGAGCTCCGTCTTGACCACCTGGATGCCCAGCCGCTCGGCCAGCGGGATCAGCACGTCCCTGGTGACCTTGGCGATCCGCACCTGGCTGGCGGGCTTCATGTGACGGATCGTCCGCATGTTGTGCAGCCGGTCGGCCAGCTTGATCACCATGACCCGCACGTCGTCCCCGGTGGCGACGAGCATCTTGCGGAACGTTTCCGCCTCTGCCGCCGCACCGAAGTCCACCTTCTCCAACTTGGTCACCCCGTCCACCAGGTAGGCGACCTCGGGGCCGAAGGCCTCCGCGACCTGATCGAGCGTCACCTCGGTGTCCTCGACGGTGTCGTGCAGCAGAGAGGCGACCAGGGTGGTGGTCTCGGCGCCGAGTTGGGCCAGGATCATCGTCACGGCCAGCGGGTGGGTGATGAACGGCTCGCCGCTCTTGCGCTTCTGACCGCGGTGGCTGGCCTCGGCCGTCCGGTAGGCGCGGCTGAGCAGCGCGAGGTCGGCCTGCGGGTGGTGGCGGCGGTGCGCCTGGACGATCGGCTCGATGGCGTCCGGTACCGGGGGGCGGCCGGTGGCCAGCAGCGCGGCCCGGCCGGCACGGCCGAGGGCGGCCCGGCCGAGCAGCCGAAGGCCCTGCGGCGGCGGCTCCACCGCCTCGACGGGCGCGGGCTCGGGCGCCCGGGGCCGGGATTCGGATCCGGCTTCCGGTCGGGGCTGGGACTGGGATTGGGGTGACTGCGACTCTGCGGACGGGGCCGGGCTGGTGGGCCGGCCGGTCTCAACGGTCATGGCAACCTCCGGCAGCGAGCACCGGAGCGCTCGCTGCCCCGGTGGTCCATGCTACCGAGCACAACACGTTCCGCGAGGCCCTGCTTCCGCTCTGTTAGCGGGATCACTCGAACGGGCGGATTCGCGCCCGCGCGGAACGGGGAAAGCGGGCCGCCCCGGCGGCCTCAGAGCCAGCCGGGCTCCGTCACACCGGCGGCCACCAGCACGGCGGGCCCGGTCATCTCGACCCGTCCGTCCGGCCGCTCGGTGATCACCAGCCGACCACCGGGGACGTCCACGGTGTAGCTGACCGCCTCCCCGGTGACCGCCGGGTCGAGCCCGTCCCGGCGGGCCGTGGCCACCGCCACCGCGCAGGCGCCGGTGCCGCAGGAGCGGGTCTCGCCCGAGCCGCGCTCGTGCACCCGCATCGCCACGTGGCGCTCGCCCCGGTCGACCACGAACTCGACGTTGACGCCCTGCGGGTAGACCCCCGCGGGGCTGACCTGCGGCGCGTCGTACAGGTTGCCGGCCTCGGCGAGGTCGGCGACGAAGGCCACCGCGTGCGGGTTGCCCATGTTGACGTTGCGGGCCGGCCAGCGCCGCTCCCCCACCGCCACCTCGATGTCCTGCGGACCGGGCAGCAGCGCCCGGCCCATCTCCACGGTGACCTCGCCGGGCGTGCCGTCCGGGCCGTCCTCGGCGACCACCACCTGCCGCACCCCGGCCCGGGTGGCCACCGCGAGCGGTCCGGGTGCGGCCAGCCCGGCGTGCACCAGGTACCGGGCGAAGACCCGCACGCCGTTGCCGCACATCTCGGCGATGCTGCCGTCGGAGTTGCGGTAGTCCATGAACCACTCGGCCTGGTCGGCCAGCGCCGCCGCGGCCTCGTCCCTGGCCGAGCGGACCACGCGCAGCAGGCCGTCGCCGCCGATGCCCGCGCGGCGGTCGCAGAGCCGGGCCACCTCGGCCGGGCCCAGCCGCAGCCGGCCGTCGGGGTCGGGGACGATCACGAAGTCGTTCTCGGTGCCGTGGCCCTTGAGGTAGGGCAGGCCCTGCGGGGTGGATGCGCTCACCCCGCGATGGTACTCACCAGGGGCGTTGCCGGGTCGGCCCGGTCGGCCGGTCCCGGAGAGCGGCGGTCTCCCGGGGGGAGGCGGTCTCAGGACCGCAGCTGGACGACCCGCCAGACGGCGAGCCCGAAGGCGGTGCACGCGATCAGCGTGTAGACGGCGATGGCCTGCCAGGCCGCGCGCCGCCCGGAGCCGCGCCGGGGCAGCCCCGGCCAGGCGTAGCCCGCCCGGCGGGCCGCCATGCCGCCCCAGCCGACCGACGCGGAGGTGAGCAGCAGACCGAGCATGCCGACCATCGCGCCGCCGTCACCCGAGCCGAAGGCCAGCGGGAAGGCGAACATCAGCGAGCCGGCGACACCGATCAGCACGATCGGCAGCAGCTGCCACCAGCGCAGCCGACGGCGCGGTCTGATCTCACGCTCCAGCACCACCGGGTCGCCCAGCGGGCCGAGCGGGGCGTCCGGGTCCGCGTCGATCGACGCGTCGCCGAGCAGTGCGTCGCCGCCCAGCAGACCGGTGGGCGGCAGCAGCTCGGTCGGCGGCAGCAGCTCGGCGGGGGGCAACAGGTCGGTGGGCGGCAGGGCGAATGCCTCCTCGGCCAGATCAGTGGTCGTGCCGCGGCCGGCCTCCGGTGCATCGAGGCCGTGCGCCGCCCCGGGCATGCCCAGGGCATGGTGCGGGAACTGTTCGGTTTCGGGGCCGGGACCCGTGGACACGCGGCCTCCCCTGACAGTTCGACACGAGCCGGAACTCGCGAACGGATGGGACCGGCCCGCGCGACCGGCCCCTCTTGTCTCGATAATGGCATGTCCCAACGCGCTCACAGCGCGTAACGCGGGTCACCGGGTGATCCGTGGCCATGACGTGATCCGGCCGTGATCCCGGCTTCCTCCTGCACCTGCACGTGCGAGCGCAGCTGCACCGGCGGATGGCCGAATCCGGTGCCCCGCCCGGCCTGAACCCGTCGTCAGAACGACTCTTCGACCAGCTTCAGCGAGCGTTCCAGCAGGTCGGCCGGGTCCGCCCCGGCGGGCCTGGAGAGCCAGTGGATCCGCTCGTCCCGGCGGAACCAGGACTCCTGACGGCGTGCGAACCGCTTGGTGGCGCGCACCGTCTCGGCCCGCGCTTCCTCTTCCGTGCACTCACCGGAGAAGTGCGCCAGCACCTGTTGGTAACCGAGGGCCCGACCCGCCGTCAGCCCCTCGCGCAACCCGCGCTCCTCCAGCGTCCGCACCTCGTCCAGCAGACCGGCCTGCCACATCCGGTCCACCCGCAGGGTGATCCGCTCGTCCAGCTCCGGACGCGGGACGGCCACGCCGATCTGGACCGCCGGGTAGACCGCCCGGTTGCTCGGCAGGTTCGCGGTGAACGGACGCCCGGTCAGCTCGATGACCTCCAGCGCCCGCACGATCCGCCGCCCGTTGCTGGCCAGGATCGCGGCTGCGGCGGCCGGGTCGAGCACGGCCAGCCGGGCGTGCAGCACGGCCGGCCCGTGCTCCTCCAGCTCGGCCTCCAGCCGGGCCCGCACCACCGGCTCGGTCCCCGGGAACTCCATCTCGTCGATCGCCGCCCGCACGTACAGGCCCGAGCCGCCGACCAGCACCGCCGGGCGCCCCGCGGCCAGCAGGCGGTCGATCTCGGCCCTGGCCAGCCGCTGGTACTCGGCCACGCTGGCGGTCTCGGTGACCTCCCAGATGTCCAGCAGGTGGTGCGGGATCCCCTCGCGCTCGGCGTGGGTGAGCTTGGCGGTGCCGATGTCCATGCCCCGGTACAGCTGCATCGAGTCGGTGTTGATCACCTCGCCGCCCAGCGCGCGGGCCAGCGCGACGGCCAGATCGGACTTGCCGGCCGCGGTGGCGCCGACCACGGAGACCACCGGGATGCGGGGAAGAGAGCTGCTCACACGGTCAAGTCTCGCAAACCGTCAAGTCCCACCCGGGGCGACCCCTCATCCGAACGGGGGACGTGACCGGCCACCGGCCCGCTCGTTCCCCGGATGGGCGGCACCCTGCACCGGCTCGCCGCAGAACCGGCCCCCGGGTCCGCCGCAGACCGCGTAGGTTGGGAGAAGATATGGGTGTTTTCAGCTGGTTCCGTCGTCGTGCCGCCGAGGCGCCGCCGAGCGGGGCGGCGGACGGCGGTTCGGTCGCGGTGCTCACCGCGCCGCAGCGGTCGGCGCCGGAGCCGACCGAGGGTGCGGAGCAGGAGTCGCCGCCCGGGGTGCCGGCCGCTCGCAGCGCTCCGGAGGCCGAGTCCGACCCGGTCGAGTCCGTGGTGGCCTCGGCCCTGGCCGTGGTCAACGCAGGCTCGGCCGAGGTGGGTACGGCCGAGTCCGACGAGACCGGGACGGCGGGGGTGCCGGCTCCTCCGGTGCTCGCGCCGGACGTGGCCGAGCTGCTCGCGGCAGCGCTCGCGGCGGCCTCGCAGGGCGTGGAGCCGGCCGGGGACGCCCAACCGCAGAGCCGACCCGAGCGGCCTGACACAGGAGACGAAGCCATGGGCCTGATGGACAACCTCAAGGGCAAGGCCGAGGAGCTGGCGGGGGAGCTCAAGGAGAAGGCGAGCCACCTGGCGGGCCAGCACAACGAGAAGATCGACGAGTTCGTCGACAAGGCGGGCGACGCGCTCGACAAGGCCACCAAGGGCAAGTACAGCGACAAGATCGCCACCGGCACCGAGAAGACCAAGGACGCGGTGGACGGCTTCGCCGAGAAGCCGGGCTCCCCGCAGCCGGCCGACCCCGCCGGCCCCGCCGACGGCTCCGGCGGCACCGCGGCCCCCAGCCCCGAGGGCAACGGCGGCCCGCAGGCCTGAGCGGGCGGCCCCGGGCGGAACACGCCCTGGCCACCGGAGCGGGGTCGGACGGATTCCTCCGTCCGACCCCGCTCCGCATTGTCCGCGGTCAGCTACGACCGCCGTCAGCTCCGACCGGCATCAGCTCCAGGACGCCACGAAGTACCCGACCCCGTACGGCGCCTCGTCGTAGCGCAGCCGGCCGCCGAGTCCGGCCTGCTGGCCGGCGCCGGCCAGCACCTGCCACGGCGCCCGGCCGGCCGCGAGCAGCTCGGCGCTCAGCCGCGGATCGAGCCCGGCCAGCGCCGCGGTGTCCGCCGCGCCCAGTGCCCGTGCGACCTGCGCGTCGTAGGCCTCGGCCCGGTCGTCCAGGTAGCCGGGCGCCTTCAGCGAGCGGCAGGCGCTGCCGTCGCCGAGGACCAGCAGCCCGACCCGGTCGGCGAGGCCGGCCAGCCCCTCGCCCAGCCCGAGCATCCGCTCCACCGGCGCGTCGGCCGGCACGGCACAGGCGTGCGTGGGCAGCTGTGCGCCGGCCTGCGTCAGCAGCCAGGCGCCGATGGTGAGCGCCGGGCTCAGCTCCGGACCGCTCACGCCGCCGGTGGGCAGCCGCGCACCGATCGGCACGCCGTACTGCTGGAAGCTCCCGGCGCCGCCCTCGGTCCACACCTCGGCCTGCGGCCCCTCGCCGACCAGCACCAGCAGCTCGGGCCCGGCGGCCAGCAGCTCCTCGACGGCCTCGGCGCAGGCCGCGCGCAGGCTGTCGAGTTCGGCGGCGGCGCCGGCGGCGACCTCGGGCACCAGCAGGGGCGGGCAGGGGCAGACGGCGGCGGCAACCAGCATGGCGATCACCCTACCCGGGCCGGATGCCCGGGCAGGGCCGAGCGGACGTCAGTCGGTGGGGCAGCAGCCACCGGTCGGTGCGGCGGCCGGCAGGGCCGGGGCACCGATGGTCGGCAGCCCGAGCATCACCCCGGCCGGCTTGGCCACGGGCGCGGCGGTGCGCTTCTCCCAGGCGTCGCCCGCACGGGTGCGCCGCACACCGAGCGCCGGGCCCTCGGCCAGCAGGTGGTGCGGGGCGGCGTAGGTGATCTCGACGGTCACCACGTCGCCCGGGCGCACCGGCTCGGCGGGCCGGGTGCTGTGCTCGTCGTTCACCCCTCGCAAGCTCGGGTTGAAGTGCACCAGGCGGTTGTCCGGCGCGCGGCCGGAGAGCCGGTCGGTCCGGTCGTCCTTCTTGCCCTCGCCCTCGGCGACCAGGACCTCCAGGGTGCGGCCGACCTGCTTCTTGTTCTCCTCCCAGGAGATCTCCTCCTGGAGGGCGACCAAGCGCTCGTAGCGCGCCTGCACCACGGCCTTCGGCACCTGGTCCGCCATCTCGGCGGCCGGGGTGCCGGGCCGCTTGGAGTACTGGAAGGTGAAGGCGTTGGTGAACCGGGCCTCGCGGACCACGTGCATGGTCTGCTCGAAGTCCTCCTCGGTCTCCCCGGGGAAGCCCACGATGATGTCGGTGGAGATGGCGGCGTCCGGCATCGCCGCGCGCACCTTCTCGATGATCCCGAGGAACCGCTCCTGGCGGTAGGAGCGCTTCATCGCCCGCAGCACGGTGTCCGAACCGGACTGCAGCGGCATGTGCAGCTGGTGCATCACGTTGGGGGTCTCGGCCATCGCGGCGATCACGTCGTCGGTGAAGTCGCGCGGGTGCGGGGAGGTGAAGCGCACCCGCTCCAGGCCCTCGATCTGGCCGCAGGCGCGCAGCAGCTTGGAGAAGGCCTCGCGGTCGCCCAGGTCGGACCCGTAGGCGTTGACGTTCTGGCCGAGCAGGGTCACCTCGATGACGCCCTCGCCGACCAGCGCCTCGACCTCGGCGAGCACGTCGCCGGGGCGGCGGTCCTCCTCCTTGCCGCGCAGCGCCGGGACGATGCAGAAGGTGCAGGTGTTGTTGCAGCCGACCGAGATCGCCACCCAGGCCGCGTAGGCCGACTCGCGCCGGGTGGGCAGCGTGGAGGGGAAGGTCTCCAGCGACTCCAGGATCTCCACCTGGGCCTTGCGCTCGACCCGGGCCCGCTCCAGCAGCGCGGGCAGGTGCCCGATGTTGTGGGTGCCGAAGACCACGTCGACCCACGGCGCCTTGCGCACGATGGTCTCGCGGTCCTTCTGCGCCAGGCAGCCGCCGACGGCGATCTGCATGTCCTTCCGGGCCGACTTGGCCGGCGCGAGCTGGCCGAGGTTGCCGTACAGCTTGTTGTCGGCGTTCTCGCGCACCGCGCAGGTGTTGAAGACCACCAGGTCGGGGTCCCCGCCCTGGTCGGCCTTCACGTATCCGGCGTCCTCCAGCAGCCCGGCCAGCCGCTCGGAGTCGTGGACGTTCATCTGACAGCCGTGCGTGACGACCTTGTAAGTTCGCAAGCTCTCTCCCATACCCACAGCAGCAAGGGTAAGGGCAGCCGGGCGACCGCCGGGCGGAGCCGTCCTGACCGCCCCCCTCCCGATCATCAGCATCACCTGGCAGGATCCCCCGCATGACGTCGACCACCGATCGCCTGCGTGCGGCCCTGCGGCCCCGGCTGTGGCCGGTGCTGGCCGCGCTGCTGCTCGTGGTGGGCTCGGTCGGCGGCTGGTGGGTGAGCAGCCGCGGCCCGTCCGGCTACCCCAGGGGCGTCAGCGGCTTCGCCACCGGTGTCCAGGAGGGCGTCTACGACCGGTACGGACAGCTGCTGCAGTCCTACCTGCACACCGCGATGCCCGGCGTCGAGCTGCGCCTGGACAGCAGCGAGGGGTCGGTGGACAACCTGGAACGGGTCGCCTCCGGCCAGGACTCCTTCGCGATCGCCACCGCCGACGCGGTGGCCGACTACACCGGCCCCGGCAAGACCGGGCTGCGGGCCATCGCCCGGCTCTACGACGACTACATGCAGCTGGTGGTGCCCGCCGGCTCCCCGATCCAGCAGGTCGGCGACCTCAAGGGCAAGCGGGTCGGGATCGGCGAGCCCAAGTCCGGGGTGACCCTGGTGACCCGCCAACTGCTCGACGTGGCCGGGATCGACCCGGACACCGGCATCACGCCCTACACGCTCGGGGTCAGCGACGCGGCCGCGCAACTGGCCGACGGGCGGCTGGACGCCTTCTTCTGGTCCGGCGGCCTGCCCACCGCCGCGCTGACCGACCTGGCCACCAAGTTCCCGATCCGGATCGTGCCGCTGGGCAGCCTGACCGACAAGCTGCACCAGGAGAACGGCGACACCGACGCCTACCGGACCGCCGTGCTGCCGGCCGGGGTCTACCCGAACAGCCAGGCGGTGCTCACCATGGCGGTGCCGAACCTGCTGATCACCCGGGCCGACGTGAACTCGAGCCTGGTCGAGGGCCTCACCCGGGCCGTGATCGACAGCCGCGACTGGATCGGCATCCAGGTCCACTCGGCGCAGCTGGTGGACCTGCGCACCGCCGTCTACACCGACCCGCTGCCGCTCTCCGAGGGCGCCGAGCGCTACTACCGCTCCGCCAAGCCGTAGGGCGGGCCCCGGCCGGGCCGCCGCGCCACCGCGCGGTCAGTCGCCGCGCTGGCGGGGCACGCTCAGCGTCACGGCCAGGCCCCCCGGCTCGGCCCGCGCGAAGTCCAGCGAACCGCCGCCGGCCAGCAGCAGGGTGCGGGCGATCGACAGGCCCAGGCCCGAACCGTCCGCGTTCTGGTGCCGGGGGCTGCGCCAGAACCGGTCGCCGACCCGGGCCAGCTCCTCCTCGGTGAGGCCCGGGCCGCTGTCCGTCACCGTCACCGCCACCTGGTGCTTGCCCACCCGCACCGTGACCGCCACCGTGCTGTCCGAGGGACTGAACTTGACCGCGTTGTCGAGCACCGCGTCCAGCGCGCTACCGAAGCCGATCGGATCCGCCCAGGCCTTGGCCAGCGGCGGGGTGCCGCAGGCCAGCAGGACCCCGCGCTGGGCGGCCAGCGGCTGCCAGGCGTCGGTCCTGGCCAGCACCAGCGCGGTCAGGTCCACCGGCTCCGGCTGGGGCCGGCTGCCCTCGGCGGTGGCCAGGCCCAGCAGGTCGTCCAGCACCCGGGCCAGCCGGGCACCCTCCTCGCGGACCTGCCCCAGTTCGGCCTCGTGCTGCTCGGGCAGCTCCAGGCCCAGCAGCTCGACCCGCAGCAGCAGAGCGGCCAGCGGGTTGCGCAGCTGGTGCGAGGCGTCGGCGACGAAGGCCCGCTGCTGGTCCAGGGCGAGCACCACGTGGTCGGCCATGTCGTTGAACGAGCCGACCAGTCGTCGCAGTTCGGGCGGACCGCTGACGGAGGCGACCCGGGCGTTCATCCGCCCGGTGGCGATGTCGTGGGTGACCCGGTCCAGGGTGCGTACCGGCCGCAGCACCCACCCGGTCAGCCGGACCGCGAGCAGCGTGGCGGCGATCATCGCGATCGCCTCGCCGCCGCCCAGCACCAGCCAGCGGTGCAGGATCCGGGCCCGCAGCGGGCCGGTCGGCGACTGGGTGACCACCAGCGCCACCACGTCGCCGTCGCGCACCACCGGCGAGGCGATGGTCAGCGTGCTGTTCGGGGTCCAGGGCCAGACCTGCGGCGGGTTGTGGCTGCGCCGGCCGTCCCGGGCCTCCTGGACGGCCTCGCCGCCCGATCCGCTGGTCGGCAGGTGCCAGTCCGCGGGCGCGACGGCGAGCTGACGGCCGTCGGCCAGGGTCAGCGCGATGCTTATCCCGTAGAGCTCCTGGTAGCGGCTGACCTCCAGCTGCAGCTGGTGCAGCTGGATCGCGTCCAGGGCGGTCGGCACGGCGGGGTCGGAGCCGACCGCACCGCGCGAGGGCAGTCCCTGGGTCGGCAGTTCCTGGGCGAAGCGCGCCACGTCGTCCATCCGGTCCACCACGGTCCGGCTCTGCTCGGCGGCGGCCATCGCGGCGGCCAGTGGGACGCCCAGCGCCGCCAGCACGCAGGCCATCAGGGTCAGCAGGATGCCGAGCAGGCGGTTGCGCATGCCTAGGAGGTCCCCGCCGCCGGGTCGCCCGCACCGCGCGCGGCCGGACCGGCACCACCGGCCGCCGTCCCGGGTCTGCGGGCCGCTGCGGGGCGTGTCCCGGTGGGACGGGTCCCCGCGGGAGGAGGCACCGCCGCGCCCTCCGCCGGGGCGGGCGACTGCGGGATCAGCCGGTAGCCGACCCCGCGCACCGCCTCGACCAGGCCGGGCAGCGCGAGCTTGGTGCGCAGCGAACCGATGTGCACCTCCAGGGTCCGCCCGTTGCCCTCCCAGCCGCTGCGCCACACCTCGCTGAAGATCTGCTCGCGCCGGTAGACCACTCCGGGGCTCTGCGCGAGCAGCGCCAGCAGGTCGAACTCCTTGCGGGTGAGCGGCACCTCCCGCCCCGCCACGCTGACCCGGCGGCGCTCACGGTCGATGCTGATCCCCCAGGACTCCAGCGAGCCCGGCCCTGCGGGCGCCGCCGGGCCGTCCGGTGCGGGGGTGGTCGCGGCAGGCTGGAAGCGCCGGGCCACCGCGTGGATCCGGGCCAGCAGCTCGCCCATGTCGTAGGGCTTGGTGATGTAGTCGTCGGCCCCGAGGTTGAGGCCGTGGATCCGCGAGCGGATGTCCGCCCGGGCGGTCACCATGATCACCGGCACCCCGCTGCCGGCCCTGATCCGGCTGCACACCTCGAACCCGTCGCGGTCGGGCAGGCCGAGGTCGAGCAGCACCACCCGGTACGGGTCGCTGCCGTCCGGCACCAGCGCGTCGAGCGCCTCGTGCCCGCTTCGCGCGTGCCGCACCTGGAAGCCGTGCCGGCTGAGGACGGCGACCAGCGCCGCCGCGACCCGGTCGTCGTCCTCGACAAGCAGCAGCCGCATGCCCACACCTTTCCCATCTCTGGTTTCCCGCTCCGACGCGCCCCGCCCCGGGGCCCCGCTCCGCGGGTCTCCCGGCTCCGGGTTCCCCGCCCTGCAGGCACCGGCCGGCAGCCCTGGTGTGCCGGCGGAGCGGCCATCCTCCCCCACGGCGCACCGCCGCGGCCAGCCCCTCGGGGGCAGCCCGGGACGCACGTAGCCCTTTCGTGATGCTCAAGTTCCGCTCAGATCGCCTGACGCCGGCCGACGCTCACCCCTAGGGTCGGCTCATCGGGGGCTGCGTGCTCCGCCGGCCACAGCCCCCGATGCCGCGTCCACCCCAAGGGGTGACCGGCTTGGTGGTCACCCATGAGATGGTTTTCGCCCGCCGTGCCACCCACCGGCCGGGCCTCGGCGCCAGTGGCCGGATCACCGGGCCGACGGCCGCCCCGCCCGCCCGGATGTGTTCCGCAGGGCCGACGCACCAGGGATTTCCCGCTCCCGCCCGTCGGCCCCCGATGGCCGAAAGCCGCCCGGCCGGGCCTCCTCCGGGCGCCGCGGCACGAACCGGCGCACACCGACCGCTGCTTGACGGACTCCCAGGCACTCTGTTGCATTGCTCTTCGTGACACCACCCGGGACCTGCGCCGCTCCCCCCGCCACCGGAGCGCTCTCGCGCTGCCCACAGCCCCGGCGCGGAGGCCGTCCGTGGACCCGGTGATCGTGGTCGGGGCCGGCCCCGTGGGCCTGGCGATGGCGCTCGCGCTGGCCCGGCACGACGTCCCGAGCATCGTCCTCGACCAGGGCAGCGGCCTCTGCCCCGAAGGACCGCGCAGCGCCGTGCTCGGCACCGAGAGCACCGCCTTCCTCGAACGGCTCGGCTATCTGCGTGCCACCTCGGACGCCGCGCGCTGGGAGCGGCTGAGCGTCTGGCGGCGGCGCCAGGAGGTCCTGGGGGTGGACCTGACCGACCATCCGGTCCTCCACCTGCCCCAGCACCGGCTGCAGCGCGGGCTGCGCGACGCGGCCAGCGCCACCGGTCTGATCCAGCTGGTGCCGCACTCCCGGGTGGAGGAGATCGACCAGGACCAGGACGGGGTCAGCGTGCGCGGCCGGCACCCGCAGAACGGCACCGACACCTGGTGGCGGGCCAGCCACCTGGTCGGCTGCGACGGGGCCCGCTCGACGGTGCGCAAGCTGCTGGGCATCCGGTTCCCCGGCCGCCCGGCGGTGGACCGGCACGCCATCGCCACCGTCCGGGTCGACCTGCCGTTCGCGGGCGAGGCCCGGCTGCACCGCGAGCCGCCCTGGCGCGGCGACCGCGAGGCCTCGGCCCGACCGCTGCCGGACGGCCTGTGGCGCCTGGACTGGCGCCTGCCGATCGGGCGCCCCGCGCCCAGCGAGCCGGTGGACCCGCACGCCACCTGGCCCGGGCTGGTCACCGGCGACACCCTGCTGACCCGGGTCAAGGCCACCCTGACCGGCTGGTGCGGCCAACTGCCGCGCTACGAGCTGCTCGCGGCTGCCGACCACACCGCCCAGCAACGGCTGGCCGCCCGGTTCCGCAGCGGGCGCTGCTTCCTGGCCGGCGACGCGGCCCACCTGCACGGCGCGCTCGGCATGCAGAACCTGGCCGACGGCCTGCGCGACGTGGACAACCTGGCCTGGCGGCTCGCGGTCGCCTGGCACCTGCACGTCGGCGGACCACAGCCCGGCGGGTCGCTGCTGGACGGGTACGAGGCGGAGCGGCGCGGGGCGGTCGGGGCCCGGCTGCGCGCGGTGGACCAGGCGATGCCGCTGCTGCGTCCGCTGCGAGGCTGGCAGCAGACCCGGCGCTCGCTGCTGACCGGTTCGTTCCGCAAGCACGCGCCGCTGCTCACCGACGGGCTGCTCGGCACCGGGCGGTTCGGCGGTGCACCGGCCTATCCGGCGGTGCCCTCCGGCGTGCCGGGGCGGGCGGCCGGGGTGCCGGTGCAGCGCGGGGGCGGGCGGGGCACCGCGCTGAGCGAGCAGCTGCCGGCCACGGCACCCGGGGTGCTGGTGCCGAACCTTCCGGTGGTCACCACCGAGGGCGTGCCGGACCAGCTGTACGCGCGGCTGGGCGCGACCTTCCTGCTGCTGCTGGTCGCACCGGGCACGGCGGTCTGGTCGGCCGACCACTGGATGGGCGCGGGGCTGATGCCCCGGCTGGCCGAGGTGGCGACCGCGCTGCCGGTGCCGACCGAGGTCCTGGTCACCGAGGAGTACCCGGGGGCCGGCGCGCACACGGTGCTGCTGATCCGGCCGGACGGGCACCTGGTCGGGGTCACCCAGGGCTGCAAGGCCGAGGACCTGCAGGCGCTGGCCGACCGGGCGCGCGGCGGGCCCACGCCGTTGGCGGGCGCGGAGCAGTCGGTCTGAGGGTCTCCCGGGTGTCGGCGCGCGTCACCGGTTCGGCGTCACGCGGGCCGGGCCGACGCGGCGTCACCCGATGAGCTGACGGTCGGCCGGGCCGGGTCACTCCGACCCGAGCGACCACTCCTCCAGCTCCTCGGTGCTCTCGCCCTCCGCGTCCAGCACCTCGCGCACCACCCGGAAGGCGAGGCCCTCGGAGTAGCCGCGGCGGGCCAGCATGCCGACCAGCCGCCGCAAGCGGGCCTGGCGCTCCAGTCCCGTGGTCGCCCGCAGCTTGCGCTCCACCAGGGCGCGGGCCGTGGCCGCCTCCTCGTCCGGGTCGAGCTGGGCCACCGCCTCCTCGACCAGCGCGCCGGCGACGCCACGGGTGCGCAGTTCCCGGGCCAGCGCGCGGCGGGCCAGTCCTCGCCCGTGGTGCCGGGACTCGACCCAGGCGGCGGCGAAGGCGGCGTCGTCGATCAGGCCGACCTCCTCGAAACGGGAGAGCACCTCCTCGGCGACCTCGTCCGGGATCTCCCGCTTGCGCAGGGCGGTGGCCAGTTGCCCGCGGGTCCTCGGGGTACCGGTGAGCAGGCGCAGGCAGATGTCGCGGGCCCGGGCGGCGGGATCGGCCTCCGCGGCCGGCGGGGCGGTCGGCCCGGCCCCGCGCTCCGGGCGCCCGGAGCGCCGACGGCGCCCCCGCGTGCTGGCGGCGGCCAGCTCGGCCTCGGCCTCGGCCACCCAGTCCGGCTGCTCCGACCGGCCGGGCCTGGCCTCAGGCTCGGTCCGACGGCCGACCGGGCGCGAACTCCGCGGGCGCACCGGCTTGTCGGACGGCTCGACGGGTCTCGCCACCGACGGCTCGGCCTCGGCGGCGGGCCTCGGTCCGCGGGCGTTGACCACCCAGTCGGGGCGCTCCCCCTCCTCCTCGCCCTTGGCCTCCACCATCCACCGGTCCGGGCGCTCCCCTTCGCCCGGACTCCACACGTTCCTCATCCGCTGATCAGGCCTTCGCAGCCGCCGTCTTCTTGGCCGCCGCCGTCTTCGCCGCCGTGGCCGTGATCGGCTTGACCGCGCCGTCCGCCTCGGCCGGGGCCGGGACCTCGCCCTCGGCGGCGGCGTTGGGGTCGACGCCGATGCCGAGCTTGACCTTGATCTTCTTCTCGATCTCCTCGGCCAGCGCCGGGTTGTCGCGCAGGAAGTTGCGGGCGTTCTCCTTGCCCTGACCCAGCTGGTCGCCCTCGTAGGTGTACCAGGCGCCGGCCTTGCGGATGAAGCCGTGCTCGACACCCATGTCGATCAGACCACCCTCCCAGCTGATGCCGTGACCGTAGAGGATGTCGAACTCGGCCTGCTTGAAGGGCGCGGCGACCTTGTTCTTGACGACCTTCACCCGGGTGCGGTTGCCGACCGCCTCGGTGCCGTCCTTCAGGGTCTCGATCCGGCGGATGTCCAGGCGCACCGAGGCGTAGAACTTCAGCGCCCGGCCACCCGTGGTGGTCTCCGGCGAACCGAACATCACACCGATCTTCTCGCGCAGCTGGTTGATGAAGATCGCGGTGGTGTTCGACTGGTTCAGCGCACCGGCGATCTTCCGCAGCGCCTGGCTCATGAGCCGGGCCTGCAGGCCGACGTGCGAGTCGCCCATCTCGCCCTCGATCTCGGCGCGCGGCACCAGCGCGGCCACCGAGTCGATGATGATCAGGTCGATCGCGCCGGAGCGGATCAGCATGTCGGTGATCTCCAGCGCCTGCTCACCGGTGTCCGGCTGGGAGACCAGCAGGGCATCGGTGTCGACGCCGAGCTTGCGGGCGTACTCCGGGTCCAGGGCGTGCTCGGCGTCGACGAAGGCGACGGTGCCGCCGAGCTTCTGCGCGCTGGCCGCGGCGTGCAGGGTCAGCGTGGTCTTGCCGGAGGACTCGGGGCCGTAGATCTCGATCACCCGGCCGCGGGGCAGCCCGCCGACGCCGAGCGCGACGTCCAGCGCGGTGGAGCCGGTGGGGATCACGTCGATCGGGGCACGGGACTGGTCGCCCAGACGCATCACCGAGCCCTTGCCGAACTGCCGCTCAATCTGGGCGAGTGCGGTCTCAAGAGCCTTCTCGCGGTCCGTGCCTGCCATGGCTTCCACCCTCGGGTTCTGTGCTGTGCGCTTCATCGTCCTCGACGCTAGCGCGTCCCACCGACAATCGGCTCCGGACGGGCTCGGCCTGTGGAAAACTCGCCGGGAAACCCAGTATAGGGAACACCTGTTCGATATCACGCCCGCACCCGAACGCCTACGACGCGGTCGCACCACGCCGATCAGCGCAGTCGCGCGGACACCCCCATCACCTGGCAGACCACCCGCCAGACGTCCTTGGCCTCCCACCCCGCGTCCAGCGCCTGGTGCACCGTGCGACCGCCGAGCTCGCTCATCACGTGGTCACGGGCGAACGACTCCGCGTACCCCGGGCCGAAGTGCTCGTCCATCCGTCGCCAGAACTCGGTCAGCCTCATGCCGCCCAGTATCCCCGAGCCCCACCCGCCCCCGAGGCCCGGCGAGATCCGTCCGACAAGCTCTAGTGCGGCAGCGCGACGATCCCCGCGCCGTAGGTCGCGCGGTCCCGGCAGACGCCCGGGCCGACGGGGCAGTTCGCCTGGGCCTGGGACAGCAGCAGCTCGTGCAGGCGCTCCGGTCCCCAGCCCGGGTGCAGCGCCGCGGCCACCGCGATCGCGCCGGTGACCTCCGCGGCGCTCATCGAGGTGCCGGCCAGCGCCGCGTACCGCCCGCCCGGCCAGTCCGAGACGATCGCCTCGTCCGGCCCGCCGTCCGGATCGCCGCCCGGCGCGGCCAGCGCGATCCGCCCCTCGCCGTAGTTCGAGTAGGCCGCGACGGCACCGCTGCGGGTCACCGCGCTGACCGACAGCACCCCGGGCAGTTCGCCGGGCAGCCGGACGCACTCGGTGCCGAGCCGGCGATCCCGGGCCGGGCCGCTGACGCGGTCGTTCGGGCTGCGCTGGTCGACCCGCACCGCGCCCAGGTCCTGGGCGTCGTTCCCGGCCGAGGCGACCACCAGCGCGTGGCGCTGGGCATAGGCGACCGCGCGGCCCACCGCCTGGATCATCGCGCCCTGGTCCGGGTCCTCGGGGCAGTTGTACTTCCACGGGTCCGCGAAGTAGCTGTCGTTGACCGCCACCGCCCCGTGGTCGGCGGCCCAGAGCAGCCCGCAGACGATGTTCTCCGGGTAGTACTGCCCGAGCGGGCCGAGCAGTCGCACGGCCGCGATGCGCACCCCCGGGGCCACCCCGACCACGCCGTGCCCGTCCCGGGCCGCGCCGATCAGCCCGGCCACATGGGTGCCGTGGCCGCTCTCGGCGACCCCGCCGTCGGGGCGCCAGGCGCCGAACCGGGCGTCGGGACGGCCGTCGGCGCAGGAGGCGGAGTCGGCCGGGCTGACCGCGTCGCGCAGGTCGGGATGAGTGTCGTCGACCCCGGAATCGAGCACGGCCACCAGGACCTGGCGCAGCGCCCTGCTCGTGGTCACCGCGCCCGGGGCCGGCATGCCGAGGGCCGGCCTGCCGGAGCTCGGCGCGGCGTGGATCGGTGCGGCGGTGCTCGGCGCCGTGCCGGCGAGCAGCCCCGCCTGGGGCGGGGAGTTCTGCCCGCCGCCCATCATGGCGAGGTTCCAGGCGCCGCTTTCCCCGGGGTCGGGCACAGTCGTGGTGTTGTCCCCTTCGACCGTCCCGGACGCCGCGGCCGCGTCACCGCCGGGGCGGCGGAAGTCGCCGGAGCCGGCCAGCACGCCAGGCGGCCCGGGCACCGGCACGGTCCGGGTCGCCCCGACGGCGACGATGCCGGGCCGGCCGCGCAGCCTGGCGGCGAACCCGGCTTCGTTGGCGTAGGCCAGCACGGCACCGACCTGCGGGTAGTCCTGGACCACCTGTCCGCCCGCCGCGCGCACCTCGGTCTGCGCGGCGGCCGAGCCCTGGCCGTCCGGCCGGTCGGCCAGCACCAGGTAGCTGAGGTAGCCCTGGTCGGTCCCGGAGAGATAGGGGACGGCGCCGCCCAGCAGCAGGGCCGCCGCGAGCATGGCCGGCGCACTGCGCAGCAGCAGCCACCGGCGGCGCAGCGGACGACGGGAGACCAGCCGCACCTCGGCCATCGGGTGTCCTCCGCTCCTCGCGGCCTGCCCTCACGTGGCACAGCCGTGCTCTCACGAAGCATCACCATATGAGCGGAATATCCTGTATGACCATTTTTCAGAACGGCTGCCGCCGCCATCCGGCCGCACCGGCCCCACCGCCCGCTGTTCCGCCGCGCTCCCCCTCGGCGCCGTCCGCTCCTGCTTGTCAGTGGCACGCGGCACCATGGGGAGCATGGCGGAACAGCACCCCCACCCCGACCCGCTGGCCGGCTTCGCCCCGGCCACCCGGGCCTGGTTCGAGGCCGCGTTCGACGGCCCGACCAGCGCCCAGGCCGGCGCGTGGGCGGCCATCCGCGAGCAGAACGACGTCCTGGTGGTCGCCCCCACCGGCTCCGGCAAGACCCTCGCCGCCTTCCTCTCCGCCCTGGACCACCTCAGCAGCACCCCGCCGCCCGCCGACCCCCGCCGGCGGCTGCGCGTCCTCTACATCTCACCGCTGAAGGCGCTCGCCGTCGACGTCGAACGTAATCTGCGCGCGCCGCTGACCGGTCTGCGGCAGGCCGCCGTCCGGCTCGGGCTGCCCGAGCCGGAGGTGCAGGTCGGCATCCGCTCGGGAGACACCCCCGCCCCCGAGCGGCGCAAGTTCCAGAGCCACCCGCCCGACATCCTGATCACCACCCCCGAGTCGCTCTTCCTGCTCCTGACCTCCGCCTCCCGGGAGGCGCTGCGCGGCATCGACACGGTGATCCTCGACGAGGTGCACGCGGTGGCCGGCACCAAGCGCGGCGCCCACCTCGCGCTGAGCCTGGAGCGGCTGGACCAGCTGCTGGAGCGCCCGGCCCGCCGGATCGGCCTGTCCGCCACCGTCCGCCCGGTGGCGGAGGTGGCCCGCTTCCTGAGTCCGCAGCGCGAGGCGGCCATCGTCCAGCCGCCGTCCGCCAAGCGCTTCGACCTCTCCGTGGTGGTCCCGGTCGCCGACCTGGGCGAGCTCTCCCCCAGCCCGGCGCAAGGGCCGCCCGGCGGCCCGCGCGGCGCCGCCCCCTCCGACGGCGAGCCGGATCCGGCCAGGGCCGCCTCGATCTGGCCGCACGTCGAGGAGCGGATCGTCGATCTGGTGCAGGCGCACCGCTCGACCATCGTCTTCGCCAACTCGCGCCGCCTGGCCGAGCGCCTGTGCAACCGGCTCAACGAGATCGCCCACGAGCGGGCCACCGGCGGGCCGCTGCCCGAGTCGCACGCCCCCGCCCAGCTGATGGCGGAGTCCGGCGTCACCAAGGGCGCGCCCCCGGTGCTGGCCCGGGCCCACCACGGCTCGGTCTCCAAGGAGCAGCGCGCCCAGGTGGAGGAGGATCTGAAGGCCGGCCGGCTGCCCGCCGTGGTCGCCACCTCCAGCCTGGAGCTGGGCATCGACATGGGCGCCGTCGACCTGGTGGTCCAGGTCGAGTCGCCGCCCTCGGTGGCCTCGGGGCTGCAGCGGGTCGGCCGGGCCGGCCACCAGGTGGGCGCCGTCTCCACCGGCGTGGTCTTCCCCAAGTACCGGGGCGACCTGGTGCAGTCCGCCGTGGTCACCGAGCGGATGCGGGCCGGGCAGATCGAGGCGCTGCGGGTGCCGCGCAACCCGCTGGACGTGCTCGCCCAGCAGCTGGTGGCGATCACCGCGCTCGACACCTGGGACGTGACCGAGCTGCTCGCCCTGGTCCGCCGCGCCGCGCCGTTCAGCTCCCTGCCGCAGTCCGCCTTCGACTCGGTGCTCGACATGCTGGCCGGGCGCTACCCCTCGGACGCCTTCGCCGAGCTGCGCCCCCGGCTGGTCTGGGACCGCGTCGCCGGCACCGTCAGCGGGCGCCCCGGCGCCCAGCGCCTGGCCGTCACCTCCGGCGGCACCATCCCCGACCGCGGGCTCTTCGGCGTCTTCATCGCCGGCGCCGACCCGAAGAAGGGCGGCGGCCGGGTCGGGGAGCTCGACGAGGAGATGGTCTACGAGTCCCGGGTCGGCGACGTCTTCACCCTGGGCACCAGCTCCTGGCGGATCCAGGAGATCACCCACGACAAGGTGCTGGTCACCCCGGCCCCCGGGGTGCCCGGACGGCTCCCGTTCTGGAAGGGCGACTCGCTGGGCCGCCCGCTGGAACTGGGCCGGGCGCTGGGCGCCTTCGTCCGCGAGCTGGGCGCGCTGCCCGAGCCGCAGGCGAAGGAGCGCCTGCTCGGCGCCGGCCTGGACGACTGGGCGGCGGGCAACCTGCTCAGTTACCTCGCCGAGCAGCGCGAGGCGGCCGGCCACCTGCCCGACGACCGCACCATCGTGGTCGAGCGCTTCCGCGACGAGCTGGGCGACTGGCGGATCGTCATCCACTCCCCGTTCGGTGCCCAGGTGCACGCCCCCTGGGCGCTGGCGCTCGGCGCCCGGCTGCGCGAGCGGCACGGCCTGGACCCCCAGGTGATGCACGGCGACGACGGCATCGTGCTCCGGCTGCCCGACGCCGACCTGCTCGACTTCCCGTCACCCGACGCGCCCCCGGCCGACGAGGCGCCGGTGGGCGCCGATGCCGCGCTGTTCGACCCCGCCGAGATCGAGCAGCTGGTCACCGACCAGGTCGGCGGCTCGGCACTGTTCGCCTCCCGGTTCCGCGAGTGCGCCGGGCGGGCCCTGCTGCTGCCCCGGCGCAGCCCCGGCAAGCGCACCCCGCTCTGGCAGCAGCGCCAGCGGGCCGCCCAGCTGCTGGAGGTGGCCAGCGAGTTCGGCTCCTTCCCGATCGTGCTGGAGGCGGTCCGCGAGTGCCTCCAGGACGTCTTCGACCTCCCCGGGCTGGTCGAGTTGATGCGCGACCTGGAGTCGCGCGCCGTCCGGCTGGTCGAGGTCACCACACCCGAGCCCTCCCCGTTCGCCCGCTCCCTGCTCTTCGGCTACGTCGCCCAGTACCTCTACGAGGGCGACTCGCCCCTCGCCGAGCGCCGGGCCGCCGCGCTCGCCCTGGACTCCCGGCTGCTCGCCGAGCTGCTCGGGCAGGCCGAGCTGCGCGAGCTGATCGATCCGGTGGTGCTGGCCGAGCTGGAGGCCGAGCTGCAGCGGCTCACCCC
Organism: Kitasatospora sp. NBC_01250; assembly: GCF_036226465.1. NCBI lineage: Bacteria > Bacillati > Actinomycetota > Actinomycetes > Kitasatosporales > Streptomycetaceae > Kitasatospora > Kitasatospora sp. NBC_01250. The sequence continues at coordinate 3,417,132 of NZ_CP108476.1, forward strand.
CGAGCGCCGGATCAAGGACGTCGAGGGCGTCGCCGACGCCCTGCGCCTGCTCGGCCCGCTCAGCACCGCCGAGCTGGCCGTGCGCGGCGCCGAGCCGGGCTGGGCCACCGAACTCCAGGCCGCCCGCCGGGCCATCCAGGTCAGGATCGCGGGCGAGCAGCGCTGGGCCGCCATCGAGGACGCCGGCCGGCTCAGCGACGCGCTCGGCACCCCGCTGCCGGTGGGCATCCCGGAGGCGTTCACCGAGCCGGTCAAGGACCCGCTCGGCGACCTGCTGGCCCGCCACGCACGCACCAACGGACCGTTCACCGCCCAGCAGGCCGCCACCCGGTTCGGCCTCGGCACCGCCGTGGTCACCGGCGCGCTGCAGCGCCTGACCGCCGCCGGACGCCTGGTGGCGGGCGAGTTCCGCCCGGTGGAGGCCGGCGGCACCGGCGAGGCCGAGTGGTGCGACGCCGAGGCGCTGCGCCGGCTGCGGCGCCGCTCGCTGGCCGCGCTGCGCCAGGAGGTGGAGGCGGTACCGGCGCGGGCGCTGGCCGCCTTCCTGCCCCAGTGGCAGCACCTGAGTGGCCATCAGCTGCGGGGCGAGGACGGCCTGTTCCGGGTGGTCGAGCAGCTCCAGGGCGCCGCCGTGCCGGCCTCGGCGCTGGAGCGCCTGGTGCTCCCGGGCCGGCTCGACGACTACCGGCCCGGCCTGCTCGACAAGCTGATGACCGACGGCGAGATCGGCTGGACCGGTGCCGGTGCACTGCCCGGCAAGGACGGCTGGATCAGCCTGCACCTGGGCGAGAGCGCCGATCTGGTGCGCCCCGAGCCGCTCCCGCTCACCCGCACGCCCCTGCACGAGGCGCTGCTGGCCGCGCTGGCCAGCGGCTACGGGCTGAACTTCCGCCAGCTGCGCGAGCAGGTGCCGGACGCCGCGGATCCGGAGCTGACCGCCGCCCTGTGGGACCTGGTCTGGGCCGGCCGGGTCACCAACGACACCCTCGGCCCGGTGCGGGCCCTGCTGGGCTCGGCCCGCACGGCGGGCGCCACAGCGCACCGGGCGCCGCGCAGCGTCCCGCGCGGCCGCTACGGCGCGCTGGGCCGCACACCGGCCCGGCTCGCCGACCCCACGGTGGGCGGTCGCTGGTCGCTGCTGCCCGAGCCCGCCGAGCCGACCGCCCGGGCCGCCGCCCAGGCACAGGTGCTGCTGGACCGGTACGGCGTGCTCACCCGGGGCGCCGTGCAGGCCGAGCGGATCCAGGGCGGCTTCGCCGCGGTCTACCGGGTGCTGGCCGCCTTCGAGGAGCGCGGCCGGGCCCGCCGCGGCTACCTGGTCGAGGGGCTGGGCGGTGCGCAGTTCGCGCTGGACGGCGCGGTCGACCGGCTCCGCTCGGTCAACGGCCGGCTGGAGCGCCTCGACGCCACGGGCTGGCCCGCGGCCACCGGCGCGACGCCGATCGGTGCGCCCCGCCAGTCGCCCCAGGCCCATTCCCAGGCCCGGCCTCAGGCGCAGGTGCTGGCCGCGGCCGACCCGGCCAACGCGTACGGGGCGGCGCTGCCCTGGCCCGAGCCACCGGGTGCGCAGTCCGGCGCCCACCGCCCCGGCCGCAAGGCGGGTGCGCTGGTGGTCCTGGTCGACGGCGAACTCGCGCTCTACCTGGAACGCGGCGGCAAGTCGCTGCTCTGCTGGGCCGAGCGCGAAGCGGTGCTGACGGCGGCGGTGCAGGCGCTGGCCGACGCGGTGCGGCGCGGCCTGCTGAGCGGTCTGACCGTGGAGCGGACGAACGGCGAGAGCGCGCTGGGCTCAGTGCTCGGCGCCGCGCTGGAGGCCGGCGGGTTCCACGCCACCCCGCGCGGGCTGCGGCTGCGCGGCTAGCCGGCGGGCCGGTCCCTGGTTGCGCCGGTCGCTGTGCACCGGGAGCAGCCCGAGTCCCCAGCCGCCCAGCAGCGCGAGGAGTGCACCCGGCCCGCCCGGTCGAGCGGTCTGCGGCAGCAGGAACCAGCAGAGGGTGCCGAGTACGACGGTGCCGAACAGCACGGCCGGCGCCCAGCGGCGCAGACCGTGCACAGCCGAGGGCTTACGTCGACCGGTCCGGCCTATTCGAGCTGGGGAACGGTCCTCGGTCGACCGGTGCACGTGCGGCTCCTTCACTCAGCCCCTCTTGCAGGGTGAGGTCAGGCAGCGACGACGTCCACCGCAGCGGCCTTAGGAGTGATCGAGCTCATCCGCTCACCCGGGGCCGGCAGCTGCACGGGCTCCAGCACCGGACGCAGCAGGCCGTCTTCGGAGAGCGCGGTCATCGCGGCGAGCTCGGCCAGCGACAGCTCGTCGCTCACCTCGCGCATGACCTCGGACATCCGGACGTCAAGCGCGTCGCAGATCGCGGAGAGCAGCTCCGAGGAGGCCTCCTTCTGCCCGCGCTCGACCTCGGAGAGGTATCCGAGCGACACTCGTGCGGCGGCCGACACCTCGCGAAGTGTGCGGCCCTGGCGCTGGCGCTGCCGACGCAGCACGTCACCCAAGAGGCGACGGAGCAGGATCATCGGTGGCTCCCTCCTCGGACTGCGGATCGAGATGTCACGTCCCCACCGTACCGCCTTGCCCGCTTCGTGTGCGGGGACCGTGGTCGTGTTCACTCTGGGCTGCAAGCCTCTGCCCTCCCCTGTTGTTCCCGCCCCGGGCGCCAGCACGCCCCTTGTATGAAAAGGCTTCCCGGATTCTGCCTGTTCAGCCGTTGTTCAGTTGACGCGTGTGGTGCCGGTTGCGCCCGCCCCGACGGCGATCCGCTCGAGCAGCAGCTCCAGCGCGCCCGCCACCGCCTTGCGTCGGATTGTGGCACGGTCCCCCGACAGCCGGGGCGATCTCACCGCAGTTCCCCCCGGACCGGCGAATCCCAGATGTACTGTGCCGACTGCGTGACCGTCCTGTTCGGTCGGCCCGGCCACGCCGGTGGTGCCCAGCCCGTAGGTGGCGCCCAGCAGTCGGCGCACCCCCTCGGCCATCTGGCGCGCCACCACCGGGTGGACCGGCCCGTACACCGCCAGCAGCCCCTCGTCCACGCCCAGCACCGCGGCCTTGAGCTCGGTGGCGTAGGCGGTGACCGAGCCGCGGAAGGTCTCCGAGGCCCCGGCGACCTCGACCAGCTGCGCGGAGAGCAGACCACCGGTCAGCGACTCGGCGACCGCCACCGTGGCGCCCAGCGTCCGCAACTCGGCGTGCACCCGCTCGGCGAGCGGAACGTACTCGGTCATCGAGCCTGCCTCTCCCGGGCCATGCCCTCGCGCCGCAGCCGGACGGCCTGGCGCACGTAGTCGGCCCCGGTGGCCACCGTCAGCACCACCGCGAGCCCCATCAGCACCGCACGCCCGGTGGCCAGCCAGCCGGTCAGCGGCAGCACGTACATCCCCACCGCGATGCCCTGGGTGAGGGTCTTGAGCTTGCCGCCCCGGCTGGCCGGGATCACGCTGTAGCGGATCACCCAGAACCGCAGCAGCGTGATGCCCAGCTCACGGGCCAGGATCACCGCGGTGATCCACCACGGCAGATCGCCCAGCACCGAGAGGCCGATCAGCGCGGCGCCCATGATCGCCTTGTCGGCGATCGGATCGGCGATCTTGCCGAAGTCGGTGACCAGTCCCTTGCGCCGGGCGATCTCCCCGTCGAACAGGTCCGTGATCATGGCGATCGCGAACGAGGCCCAGGCCACCGCGCGCCACTTCGGGTCGTGCCCGCCGTCCGCGAACAGCAGGAACGCGAAGACCGGCACCAGGGCGAGCCGGAGCATGGTCAGCAGGTTCGCGAGGTTCCACAGCGGGGGCACCGCAACTTGCGCCGTCCCCTGCTGGGCCGGGCGGGCCGCTGCCGGGCTGCCCGGCCCGCCGGTCATGCCGCGGCCGCCTTGCGGACGAGCTCGATCGCCTCGGCGACCAGGTCGACGCCTTCGCTGGCGACCACGCGGGCCCGGTAGTACTGGCCGACCTCGGCCTCGGGCGCGCCGATCAACGTGGTCAGGCCGTCGGTCTCCGGCGCCTGGTGCGCCGAGCGGCCCTCGATCAGCTGCTCGCCGTCGTCCTCCGCCACCAGGACGGCCTCCACCAGCACGTCCACCTCGGTGCCGATCCGCTGCTCGGCACGCTGCGCGGTCAGCTCCTCGGCGAGCCGGGACAGCTTGGCCAGCCGCTCGGCCACCACGTCCTCGGGGAGCTTGCCCTCGAAGGTGGCCGCCTCGGTGCCGTCCTCGTCCGAGTAGCCGAAGACGCCGATCGCGTCCAGCCCGGCCTCGGTGACGAACCGTTCCAGCTCGGCGAAGTCCTGCTCGCTCTCGCCCGGGAACCCGACGATGAAGTTGGACCGGGCACCGGCCTGCGGGGCCTTGTCCCGGATGGTCTTCAGCAGGTCGAGGAACTGGTCGGTGTTGCCGAACCGGCGCATCCGGCGCAGCACGGCGGGAGCCGAGTGCTGGAAGGACAGGTCGAAGTAGGGCACCACACCGGCTGTCGAGGTCATCGCCTCGATCAGGCCCGGGCGCATCTCGGCGGGCTGCAGGTAGCTGACCCGGACCCGCTCGATGCCGGGGACGGCCGCGATCTCGCTCAGCAGCGTCTCCAGCAGGCGGATGTCGCCCAGGTCCTTGCCGTACGAGGTGTTGTTCTCGCTGACCAGGACCACCTCGCTGACGCCCTGCTCGGCCAGCCAGACGGCCTCGTTCAGCACGTCCGAGGGGCGGCGGGAGATGAACGAGCCGCGGAAGGCCGGGATGGCGCAGAACGAGCAGCGCCGGTCGCAGCCGGAGGCCAGCTTGATCGAGGCCACCGGGTTGTCGTCCAGCCGCTTGCGCAGGGTGCGCGGCCCGGAGGCCGGGGCCACGCCCTCGGGCAGGTCCTCCGGCGCACCGTGGCCCGGCAGCGCGACCTCGGCCGCGGCGGCCTGCCGCTCGACGGGGGTCAGCGGGAGCAGCTTGCGGCGGTCGCGCGGCAGGTGCGGGGCGTGGTGGCCGCCGGACAGGATGGTCTGCAGGCGGTCGCTGATGTCGGTGTAGTCGTCGAAGCCGAGCACGCCGTCGGCCTCCGGCAGGGCGTCGGCCAGCTCCTTGCCGTAGCGCTCGGCCATGCAGCCGACCGCCACCACGGCCTGGGTGCGGCCGTGGCCCTTGAGGTCGTTGGCCTCCAGCAGGGCGTCGACGGAGTCCTTCTTGGCGGCTTCGACGAAGCCGCAGGTGTTGACGACGGCGACGTCCGCCTCGCTCGCGTCGTCGACCAGTTGCCAGCCATCGGCTTCCAGTCGCCCGGCGAGTTCCTCGGAGTCGACCTCGTTGCGGGCGCATCCGAGCGTGACCAGTGCGACAGTACGGCGTTCAGGCATAGGGCCAAGATTAACGCGCGGCCCCCGGTGTCGTTTCCCCCGGAGGCCGCGCGGCGATGATCGGATGGCTCGGGGCGCCGCGCCGGCTAGCCGGCCTGCGGGTCGCCGGGGGTGTAGGTGAGGTGCACCACCTGCCCGTCCTTGCCCGCAGGACCCAGATCCTTGCCGTTGACGTACAGGTGCACGGCCGCCGCGTTGCCGATCACCAGCTTGATCTGCTTGGGATCGGTGAAGGTCTGGTTCGAGCCGTCGTCCATGTCGTTCTGGAAGAGCGAGTTGCCGTCGCCGTCCATCGCCGAGACCCAGCTGGTGCCGCCCTCGGCGACCAGCTTCACGGTCACCTTGTCGGCCGGCGCGGCGGCGATCGGGGCCACGCTCGGCGCGGGCGCCGGCGGCTGGGCGGGCGAGGCGCTGGACGAGGGCGGGGCGGAGGCCGCGACGCTGGGCAGCGGCGAGGAGGCGGCACCGGCCGCGACCTTGGCGGGCCTGCTGCTGAACAGGTTGAAAACGATCAGCAGTACCACCGCGGCGATCGCCACCAGCATCGCGCCGGTCCAGGTCGCTCGGCCGCGGTCGGGCCGGATCCGCTTGGCGTCCAGCCTGGCCACCGGCGCCAGCACCACCGGAGCGGTGCCGTGGAGCTCGTCGTAACGGGCCACCAGGGCGTCGCCGTCGGCGCCAACGGCGCGGGCCAGCGAGCGCAGGTGCCCGCGGGCGTAGAAGTCGCCGCCGCAGCGGCTGAAGTCGTCCTCCTCGATCGCGTGCACGATCGGCACCCTGACCCGGGTACTGGCGCTCACCTCGTCCACCGTCAGCCCGGCGGCGAGGCGGGCATCGGCCAGCACCCGGCCGATGGTCGGTGCAGCATCCGAGACGGCGCCGGGCTGCGGGCCGGCCGCGCTGTCGGTCTCGGCCGAGCGGGCGTCGGAGGATCGGCCGTGGTCGCGGTGGGAAGACTTGCCGATGGTCACTGGGCGCGCCTTTCGAGCGGAGCCACCTGCTGAGGACACAGTCTAGGGGCGGGGGCGAATCGTTTCTCAACCGGAGTTCGACCGAACGCGCGCCCTCTGCCCAGGCGCACCAACGGCCCCACAGGACCGCTGACGCCCCTTCAGAGCACTACCCGCGGATGATGGCCAGCACCCCGTCCAGTTCGTCCGGTTTGACCAGCACGTCGCGGGCCTTGGACCCCTCGCTCGGCCCCACGATGCCGCGCGACTCCATCAGGTCCATCAGCCGGCCGGCCTTGGCGAAGCCGACCCGCAGCTTGCGCTGCAGCATCGAGGTCGAACCGAACTGGGTGGAGACGACCAGCTCGGCGGCCTGGATGAGCAGGTCCAGGTCGTCGCCGATCTCCTCGTCGATCTCCTTCTTGGGGCCGCCGCCGACCGTGACGTCGTCGCGGTAGACCGCGGTCAGCTGGTCCTTGCAGTGCTGCACGATCGCCGCGATCTCGGCCTCGGTGACGAACGCGCCCTGCATCCGGACCGGCTTGCTCGCACCCATCGGCAGGAAGAGCGCGTCACCCTTGCCGATCAGCTTCTCCGCGCCCGGCTGATCGAGGATCACCCGGGAGTCGGCCATCGCCGAGGTGGCGAAGGCCAGCCGGGAGGGCACGTTGGCCTTGATCAGGCCGGTCACCACGTCCACCGAGGGCCGCTGGGTGGCGAGCACCAGGTGGATGCCGGCGGCCCGGGCCAGCTGGGTGATCCGGACCACCGAGTCCTCGACGTCGCGCGGGGCGACCATCATCAGATCGGCCAGCTCGTCGACGATCACCAGCAGGTACGGGTACGGCGTCAGCTCCCGCTCGCTGCCCAGCGGCGGGGTCACCTTGCCGGCCTTGACCGCGGCGTTGAAGTCGTCCACGTGGCGGAAGCCGTAGGCCGCGAGGTCGTCGTAGCGCAGGTCCATCTCGCGGACCACCCACTGCAGCGCCTCGGCGGCCTTCTTGGGGTTGGTGATGATCGGGGTGATCAGGTGCGGGATGCCCTCGTAGGCGGTCAGCTCGACCCGCTTGGGGTCGACCAGCACCATCCGCACCTCGTCCGGGGTGGCCCGGGCCAGCACCGAGGTGATCAGGCAGTTGATGCACGAGGACTTGCCCGCGCCGGTGGCGCCGGCGACCAGGATGTGCGGCATCTTGGCCAGGTTGGCGAGCACCGTGTGGCCCTCGACGTCCTTGCCCATGCCGACCACCATCGGGTGGCTGTCCTCGGCGGCGCTGCGCGAGCGCAGCAGGTCGCCGAGGTTGACCATCTCGCGGTCCCCGTTGGGGATCTCGATGCCCACCGCGGACTTGCCCGGGATCGGGCTGATGATCCGCACGTCCGGGCTGGCCACCGCGTAGGCGATGTTCTTGCCCAGCGCGGTGATCCGCTCGACCTTGACGGCCGGGCCCAGCTCCACCTCGTAGCGGGTGACCGTCGGCCCCCGGGTGAAGCCGGTGACCTTCGCGTCCACCTTGAACTCGGCGAAGGTCGAGGTGAGCTGGGCGACCACCTGGTCGTTCAGCGCGCTGCGGGTCTTGCCCGGGCCGCCGCGCTCCAGCAGGTCCAGCGAGGGCAGCACGTAGCCGCCCCCGCTGTGCAGCTGGAGCTGCTCCATCCGGCTCGGCGCCTCGCCGTGCTCGGGGGCCGCCGGGTCGCCGGGCGAGCCGGGCGCCGGCGTGCGCGCCGGCGGAACGGCCGGCTCCTCCGGCACGGCGGTGCGGTCCTGGACCTGGTGCATGATGCTGGCCACCGCGGGCGAGGCCGGCACGCCGTGCAGCAGTGCGCCGTCCAGGTCGGCGGCCACTCCGGCGGCCAGGTCGCGGGTCTGGAACGGGTCCTTGAGGAACATGTCCGGCACGGCGGGTGCGAGCTCCGGCTCGTCCACCTGCTTGCGGCGCCCGCGCCGGCGGCGCCGGGCGCCCACCTCGTCGTCCGGGTCCTCCTCCACCGTGTAGGGCAGCGCGTCGGGGTCGGCGTCCTCCGGCGGTTCGGTGGACAGCTCGCGGTCGCCGGTGGCGTACTCGCCGAACTCGTCGTACTCGCCGTAGCCGTCCAGCTCGTCCACCGACGCGGGCTCCACCACGCCGAGGCGCTCGCCGAGCAGCCGAAGCCGCTCGGGGATCTTGTTGACCGGGGTGGCGGTGACCACCAGCAGGCCGAAGAAGGTCAGCAGCAGCAGCAACGGCACCGCCAGCGGCGGGCCGGCGGCAGCCATCATCGGTGTCGAGGCGGCCCAGCCGAGGATGCCGCCAGCCTGCCGGATCCGGGTCGCACCGCTCTGCATCCCCGGGGCACCGCAGCCGATGTGGATCAGGCCGAGCACGCCGATCACCAGGGTGCTCAGGCCGATGGCGACCCGTCCGTTGGCCTCCGGCAGCTCCGGGTGGCGCATCAGCCGGATCGCGATCGCCGCGAGCAGCAGCGGGATCAGCACGTCCATGCGCCCGAACAGGCCGCTGACCACGCTGGTGGCCACGCCGCCCAGCCAGCCCTGCGGGCTGAACCAGGTGCCGGCCGCGGTGACCAGGGCCAGCGCCAGCAGCAGCAGCGCCTGGCCGTCCTTGCGGTGCACCGGGTGCAACCCCTTGGCGCCGTCGCCGACGCCGCGGAACACCGCGCCGATGCTGTGGGCCAGGCCCAACCAGCAGGCCCGGACGGCGCGGAAGAGTATGGGCTGCTTCGACCTGGCGGGGCGGGCGGGGGCCGGGGTGGGGGCGGCCGGCTTCGCGGCCGCCTTGCGCGCGGCGGGCCTGCCGGCGGGTTTCCCGGCCGGCTTGGCCGGGCCTGCCTTGGCGGACGCCTTCCCGGCCGGCTTCGCAGCGGGTTTCGCGGCCGGCTTGCGGGTCGCGGACTTCTTCGCCGGGGCGGCCTTCTTCGCCGGTCCCGGACTCGTGGTGCGTGCGGTGCTGCCGGGCGTCCGTGGGGCCATGGCACCAGAGCCTACCGGCGGCCCTGAGCCGTGGACACATGACCGACCGTCATGACCCTGGCGTGTCGCGGACGCACTGCGACACACCGTCGGCGCGATCCGAAGTCACCCGGCCGGCGCAGCCGCGGGCTGAAATCCCCTCAGGCCTGATCCGCGCCGGGGCGCAGCGCCTCCAGCGCCGCCCGCAGGCCGGCCAGCTTGCGCTCCAGGTGGGCCGCGGTGGCCGCCGCCCCGGCGTCGGGCGAGTCGCCCAGCTGCTTGGTCAGCGCCTCGGCCTGCTCCTCGACCGAGGCCAGCCGCGCGGAGAGCTCGGTCAGCAGCGGCTCCGAGCGGTCCCGGCCCTGCCGGTCGTCCTCCAACTGCAGCCGCAGCAGCGCTGCCTGCTCCTTGAGCTGGCAGTTCTTCACGTAGAGATCGACGAAGACGGAGACCTTGGCGCGCAGCACCCAGGGGTCGAACGGCTTGGAGATGTAGTCCACCGCGCCGGCCGCGTAGCCCCGGAAGGTGTGGTGCGGGCCGTGGTTGATCGCCGTCAGGAAGATGATCGGGATGTCTCTGGTGCGCTCGCGGCGCTTGATGTGCGCGGCGGTCTCGAAGCCGTCCATGCCCGGCATCTGGACGTCCAGCAGGATCACCGCGAAGTCGTCGGTGAGCAGCGCCTTGAGCGCCTCCTCACCGGAGACCGCGCGCACCAGCGTCTGGTCCAGCGCTGAGAGGATCGCCTCCAGCGCGAGGAGGTTCTCCGGTCGGTCGTCGACCAGGAGGATCTTCGCTTTCTGCACCACGACCCGCCCTCCTGCCGGATAGCCCACCTGTTTTGCGCGCGACGGCACCCGTGTACCGCCTGCTACCGACCCGGTCATGCTAGCCGCACCCCCAAGCCCTGCCCTATCGGATAGTCCCAACAGGCCGTCGAAGCGCCTGCCGCCCCGAAGGACCCGGGTGCTTTCCTGCACACCGTCGCCATTCGGTTACTGTTCGCAACGATGAGTGACCCTAGCGGGTTCCCGGTCCGGCCCGCCAGTAAACGCCGATGCCCGCGAGCTAACCACGCGCCCCCAGCCACTGGCGCATCACGTTCAACAGGTGGTCGGTGTCCACCGGCTTGGTCACGTGGTCGGAGGCGCCCGCCTCGATGCTCTTCTCCCGGTCGCCCTTCATCGCCTTGGCGGTCAGCGCGATGATCGGCAGGCCGGCGAACTGGGGCATCCGGCGGATCGCCTCGGTGGTCGCGTAGCCGTCCATCTCCGGCATCATGATGTCCATCAGGACCAGCGCCACGTTCTCGTGCTGCTCCAGGACCTCGATCCCCTCGCGGCCGTTCTCCGCGTACAGCACCGTCAGCCCGTACTGCTCCAGCACGCTGGTGAGGGCGAAGACGTTGCGCACGTCGTCGTCGACGATCAGCACCTCCTCGCCGCCGAACCGGCCCTCGAACTGCGGTCCGGCCCCGGCCCGCGGCGCGGGCACCTCCTCCTCCGCGTGCCGGGCGGCCACCGGTGCGCTCTCGGCCGTGCGGCGGCGCTCGGCCGCGTCCCGGCGGCGCTCCAGCGCCAGCTCCCGCACCTCCTGCGCCCAGTGGTCGGCCGGGCTCTCACCGACCGGCACCGGCAGGCCGGTGGGGGTCACGCCGACCGCGGCCCGCAGCGCACTGCCGGACGCGGGCGCGGCACCGGGCCGCTCACGGTCCGCCGAGCCCTGCGGCGCGTCACTGCGCAACGGCAGGTAGAGGGTGAAGGTGCTGCCCTCGCCGAGCTCGCTCTCGGCGTGGATCTCGCCGCCGAGCAGCCGGGCGATCTCCCGGCTGATCGACAGGCCCAGGCCGGTGCCGCCGTACTTGCGGCTGGTGCCGCCGTCGGCCTGCTTGAACGCCTCGAAGATCTCGCGCAGCTTGTTCCCGGGGATGCCGATGCCGGTGTCGGTCACCGCGAAGGCCACCAGTGTGGCGTCGGGGTCGTCGATCTGACCCGACTCCAGCAGTTGCTCGCGCACGTGCTGCGGCACCACCGACCCGGCCGGTTCGATGTCCAGGTGCACCGCGCCGCTGTCGGTGAACTTCACGGCGTTGGAGAGCAGGTTGCGCAGCACCTGCTGGAGCCGCTGCTCGTCGGTGTGCAGGGTGGGCGGCAGCTCGGGCGAGACGGTGACCGTGAAGTCCAGGCCCTTGTCCGCGGTCAGCGGCCGGAACGCCGCCTCCACGTAGTCGGTGAGCTGGACCAGGGCGATCTTCGCCGGGCGGACGTCCATCTTGCCGGCCTCGACCTTGGACAGGTCCAGGATGTCGTTGATCAGCTGCAGCAGGTCAGAGCCGGCGCCGTGGATGGTGTCGGCGAACTCGACCTGCTTGGAGGAGAGGTTGCCCTCGTTGTTGTCGGAGAGCAGCTTGGCCAGGATCAGCAGCGAGTTGAGCGGGGTGCGCAGCTCGTGCGACATGTTGGCCAGGAACTCGCTCTTGTAGCGCGAGGCGAGGGCCAGCTGCTCGGCGCGCTCCTCCAGGACCTTGCGGGCCTCCTCGATCTCGCTGTTCTTGATCTCGATGTCGCGGTTCTGCTGGGCCAGTTGCTCGGCCTTCTCCTGGAGCTCCTCGTTGGTGCGCTCCAGCTCCTCCTGACGCGCCTCCAACTCTGCCGACCGCATGGAGAGTTCGGCGGTCAGTCGCTGGGACTCCAGGAGCAGTCCCTCGGTCTTGGTGTTGACGCTGATGGTGTTGACGGTGACCCCGATCAGATCGGCGATCTGGTTCAGGAAGTCCATCACCACCGTGGTGAAGGAGGCGAAGGTCGCCAGCTCGATCACCCCGAGCAGCCGGCCCTCGAAGAGCACCGGCAGCACCACCACGTGCGCGGGCGAGGCCTCGCCGAGGCCGGAGGAGATCCGCAGGTAGCCGGGAGGCGCCTCGGTGAGGCTGATCGGGCGCTTCTCCACCGCCGCCTGGCCGACCAGCGACTCGCCGGGGCGGAAGGTGGTCGGCATCGAGCGGCGCTGGTAGCCGTAGGAGCCGATCAGGCGCAGCACGGTGTCGGACTCGTCGTCGTCCTCGGTGATCATCTCCGCGGTGCGCCCGGCCGGCTGGGCCAGGAAGAAGGCACCGTGCTGGGCCGAGACCACCGGGGTCAGCTCGGACATGATCAGCGAGGCGACCGCCTCCAGGTCGCGCCGGCCCTGCAGCAGGCCGGAGAACCGGGCCATGTTGGTCTTCAGCCAGTCCTGCTCCTGGTTGGTGCGCGTGGTCTCGCGCAGGTTGGCGATCATCTGGTTGATGTTGTCCTTGAGCTCGTCGATCTCGCCCGAGGCGTCGACGTCGATCCGCAAGGACAGGTCGCCGCGGGTCACCGCGGTGGCCACCTGGGCGATGGCCCGCACCTGCCTGGTCAGGTTGTTGGCCAGCTCGTTCACCGACTCGGTGAGGTCCTGCCAGGTGCCGTCCGCGCCGGGTACCCGGGCCTGGCCGCCGAGCCGCCCGTCGGTGCCCACCTCGCGGGCCACCCGGGTCACCTCGTCGGCGAAGGCGCTCAGCTGGTCGACCATCGTGTTGATGCTGGTCTTCAGCTCCAGGATCTCGCCGGCCGCGTCGACGTCGATCTTCTGCGACAGGTCGCCGCGGGCCACCGCCGTGATCACCAGGGCGATGTTGCGCACCTGGCTGGTCAGGTTGGAGGCCATGAAGTTGACGTTGTCGGTCAGGTCCTTCCAGATGCCGGCGACGCCCGGGACGTCCGCCTGGCCGCCCAGGATGCCGTCGGTGCCCACCTCGCGGGCCACCCGGGTCACCTGGACGGCGAAGGCGCTCAGCTGGTCGACCATCGTGTTCAGGGTGCCGGCCAGCGCCGCGACCTCGCCCTGCGCCTCGATGGTGATCTTCTTGGACAGGTCACCGCGGGCCACCGCGGTGGCCACCTCGGCGATGTTGCGCACCTGGCTGGTCAGGTTGGACGCCATGAAGTTGACGTTGTCGGTCAGGTCCTTCCAGATGCCCGAGACGCCGCGCACCCGGGCCTGGCCGCCCAGGATCCCGTCGGTGCCCACCTCGCGGGCCACCCGGGTCACCTCGTCGGCGAAGGCGCTCAGCTGGTCGACCATCGTGTTGACGGTGGTGACCAGTTCGAGGATCTCGCCGCGGGCGTCCACGGTGATCTTCTTGGAGACGTCGCCGCGGGCCACCGCCGTGGTCACTTCGGCGATGTTGCGCACCTGACTGGTCAGGTTGTTGGCCATCAGGTTGACGCTGTTGGTCAGGTCCTTCCAGGTCCCGGAGACGCCGGGCACGCTGGCCTGACCGCCCAGGATGCCCTCGGTGCCGACGTCCCTGGCCACCCTGGTGACCTCGTCCGCGAAGGCGGAGAGCTGGTCGACCATGGTGTTGATGGTGTTCTTGAGCTCCAGGATCTCGCCCCGGGCATCGACCTGGATCTTCTGCGACAGATCACCACGCGCCACCGCCGTGGTCACCTGCGCAATGTTTCGCACCTGATCCGTGAGGTTGTTGGCCATGAAGTTGACCGAATCGGTCAGATCACGCCACACCCCGGCCACCCCGGGCACCTGCGCCTGACCACCCAGACGCCCCTCGGTCCCCACGTCCCGCGCCACCCGGGTCACCTGCGCGGCGAAGGCGGAAAGCTGATCCACCATGGTGTTGATGGTGTTCTTGAGCTCCAGGATCTCGCCCCGGGCATCGACCTCGATCTTCTGCGACAGATCACCACGCGCCACCGCCGTGGTCACCTGCGCAATATTTCGGACCTGATCCGTGAGGTTGTTGGCCATGAAGTTGACCGAATCGGTCAGATCACGCCACACCCCGGCCACCCCGGGCACCTGCGCCTGACCACCCAGACGCCCCTCGGTCCCCACGTCCCGCGCCACCCGGGTCACCTGCGCGGCGAACGAGTTCAGCTGGTCGACCATCGTGTTGACGGTGTTCTTCAGCTCCAGCATCTCGCCGGCCACGTCCACGGTGACCTTGTGCGAGAGGTCGCCCTTGGCCACCGCGGTGGTGACCTCGGCAATGTTGCGCACCTGCGCGGTGAGCCGGCCCGCCATGGTGTTGACGGAGTCGGCCAGGTCCTTCCAGCTGCCGGACATCGAGCGCACCCGGGCCTGGCCGCCGAGCTTGCCCTCGGTGCCGACCTCGATGGCCACCCGGGTCACCTCGTCGGTGAACTCCGAGAGCTGGTCCACCAGGCCGTTCACGGTCCGGCCGACCTTGAGGAACTCGCCGCGCAACGGGTGGCTGCCGCCGTCCGGCTGGTTGGAGCGCAGCTCCATCCGCTGGTCCAGGTCACCCTCGGCGATCGAGGCGAGCACCCGCCCGACCTCGGCCATCGGACGGGCCAGGTCGTCGATCAGCGCGTTGCAGTTGTCCACCGCCGAGGCCCAGGCGCCCTCCCCCGCGCCGTTCTCCAGCCGCGCCGTCAGCCGCCCCTCACGGCCCACCGCGCGGCGCACCCGGGCCAGCTCGCCGGTCAGGTGCTGGTTGCGCTCGGCGACCTCGTTGAACATCGCCGCGATCTCGGCCATCGGGCCATCGCCCGGCACCGTCAGTCGGCGCCGGAAGTTGCCGTCGCGCATCGCCGTCAGCGCACCGAGCAGCTTGCGCAGCTCGGCCGGCTCGGCCCCGCGGTTGTGCCCAGGACGGCGCCCGGCCCCGCCGCGGGGCGCGGTCACCGAACGCGCGCCGCGCGCCGCGCCGGGAGCGCTCTTCTGCCCTGCGGTGCCTGCTCCGGCAGCGTTCTGTCCGGACGTGCTCTGACCGGTAGCGTCCTTGGTGGCCGAACTCAACGGGACCCTCCCATGTCGCGACTGGCTGGTGTCCGCCGGGTCGGACCGAGGCCGTTCCCGCGGATCCCCCAGTCTGACAGCACCCACCGACCGAATTGGCCCCCTTGGCCAGGCTCATCCGCCGTCCAGGAGTACATGCCAGGCAGGTTCTGTGTGGGCGGCGTGGGGAGAATCACTCCCGAGTGCCCGTTTCACTCCCCCTTGCCTCCGGGGAGACCAGCCGGAAAGTAGGGTGGAGCGCTGCACCTCGCCCTGGCCTGAGCCACCGGGACCGCCCACCCGCAGCCGGGTGGCACACCAGGCGCCGAGCAGCCGTACCCGAACCAGAGGAGAAGCAGCCCGTGGTCACCGCGCGCGCAGCCGCCACCTTCGAGCCGGACGGCCGCTCGGCCTCCGCCGCGCGCGGCTTCGTCCGCGACGCGCTGCTGGGTTGGGGGCTGCCCGAGGTCGTCGACGATGCCGTGGTCCTGGTCAGCGAACTGGTCACCAACGCCGTGGTGCACGCCGGGACCGCCGCCGAGGTGAGCTGCCTGCGCGAGGAGGACTCGGTCCAGATCGGCGTCACCGACCGGCACCCCGAGCGCGGGCTGCCCGCCTTCGCCGGGCCGGTCGCGGGCGACGCGGTCTCCGAGCACTTCGCCGACGCCGAGGGCGAGGGCGGGCGCGGCCTGCTGATGTGCTCGGCGCTCTCCAGCCGCTGGGGCGTGGAGTACTCGGCCGGGCAGAAGACCGTCTGGTTCCGGCTGCCGCTGCAGCGTGCCCTGCCCGGCACCCGCTACGCGCTGCCGCAGGCCCCCGGCGAGGTGCTGCCCAGCACCGACGGCACGGTGCTGGTGGCCGTCGTGCAGGTGGACGCCCAGGGGCTGGTGCGGGCCTGGAACGCCGACGCCGAAGAGCTGTTCCGCCAGCCGGCCACCGAAGCGCTCGACCGGCCCTGGG
This sequence comes from Kitasatospora sp. NBC_01250, assembly GCF_036226465.1. Taxonomy (NCBI): domain Bacteria; kingdom Bacillati; phylum Actinomycetota; class Actinomycetes; order Kitasatosporales; family Streptomycetaceae; genus Kitasatospora; species Kitasatospora sp. NBC_01250. The sequence goes on from NZ_CP108476.1 coordinate 3,433,120, forward strand.
CCGACCTGGTGGTCTGGCCGCAAGCCCCCGGCGAGCAGACCGGCCTGCCCGAGGTGCTCCAACTGGCCCGCTGGGAAGGAGCCTTCGGTATCCGCCGGAGCGATCAGCGGACCATCGAGGTCTACGGCTCCCAGGTCCGCGTGCTGGACTCCACCGGCGCTCCCTCCACGCTCTGCCTGCTGGTCCGCGAACGCGACCGGGCCGTGCTGCACACGCCGACCCGGATCGCCACCACCGGCCCCGTGCCGGGCGCCGTCGAGCCGATCGACCTGCTGCTCGACGGCGTGCCCGCCGACGACCTGTCAGGCATGCTCCAGCAGACCGTGGAACGAGCCCGCGACCTGCTCGACGGGGACGCGGCCTACCTGCTGCTGATCACCGAGGACGAGAGCGAGTTCGAGGTCAGGGCGGCCACCGGGCTGCCGGCCGGGCACACCAAGGACGTCCGGCTCCCGGTCGACTCCGGCAACGGCCGCTACGACTCCGCCCGGCTGCCCGCCGTCCACGAGGACCTCTCGGTGCGTCCGGGCGCGGCCCCGCTGCTCGGCGGCTCCGGGCTGCGCTCGCTGATCACCGTCCCGCTCAAGGTGGAGGGCCGGCTGATCGGCTCGCTCGGGGTGGCCGCCAACCGGGCCGGACAGTACGACAACGACCAGGCGCTGCGGCTGCAGTTCGCCGCCGACCGGATCGCGCTGACCGTCGAGAACGCCCGGCTGGCCGAGCGGGAGCGGCTGCGGCGCGGCGCGCTCTCCTTCCTGGTGGAGGCCTCCGACCTGCTGGCCGGCACCCTGGAGCACCAGCAGACCCTCGCCCTGGTGGCGCAGATGGCGGTGCCCACGCTCGCCGCCTGGTGCGCCGTCTACACCATCGCGGAGCAGGCCGAGTTCGCCGAGCTGGCCTTCGTGCTGCACGAGGACGAGGAGCAGATCGACCCGCTGCGCGCCCTGCTGCGGCGCATCGACCCGCCGGCGGGCCTGGTGGGCGGCGGCGCCGCGCCCTGGCCCGCCCCGGCCGGGGCCCTCACCGGCGCCGAACCCGCCGGGCTGATCGGCCAGTGCGTGGCGCTGCCGCTGTTCGCGCGCAACCGGGTGATCGGCCTGCTGGCGCTCGGCACCAAGGCCGGGGTGACGTTCCGCCAGGAGATCCTGGAGCTGGCCGAGGACCTGTCCCGCCGCGCCGCCCTGGCCCTGGACAACTCCCGGCTCTACTCGGAGCGGACCGCGATCAGCCAGGCCCTGCAGCGCAGCCTGCTGCCCCCGGAGCTGCCGAAGATCCCCGGTGTCGAGGTGGAGGTCTTCTACCAGGCCGCCGGGGAGGGCAACGAGGTCGGCGGCGACTTCTACGACCTCTTCTCGATCCGCGAGGGCACCTACGGCTTCGCGATCGGCGACGTCTGCGGCACCGGCCCGCAGGCCGCCTCGGTCACCGGGCTGGCCCGGAACTCCCTGCGCCTGCTGGCCCGTGAGGGGCTGGACGCCCCGCAGGTGCTCTCCCGGCTCAACCGGGCGATCCTCGACGAGGGCGACCGGGGCCGCTTCCTGACCCTGCTCTACGGCGAGCTGACGCCCCGCCTGGACGGCAGCACCGCGCTGAGCCTGGTCTGCGCCGGGCACCCGCTGCCACTGCGGCTGCGCGGCGACGGCCAGGTGAGCCCGGCAGCCACCTCGCAGCCGCTGCTGGGCGTGATGGAGGAGCTGGAGCTGACGGCCGAGCAGGTGGTGCTGGAGCCGGGCGAGGTGCTGCTCTGCGTCACGGACGGGGTGACCGAGCGGCGTGAGGGGCTGCGGATGCTCGGCGAGGACGGGCTGGCCGAGGTGCTCACCGGGTGCACCGGACTGACGGCCGGAGCCGTCGCGGCCCGGGTGCAGCGCGCCGTCGAACGGTTCGCGCCGGAGCCCCCCTCGGACGACATGGCGATCATCGCGCTCCGGGTGCCGCTCCAGCGACGGGGCTGAGCCGGGTCACTGTTTGTCACGGACTGACGACGAATCGGCTGACAAACGAACAAATTCTGTGATTCACAAGGGTACAAGCCTCACGGCCCGGGTAGAGACCAGCTGACCGGGGGTTTCCCCGGCGAGCCCAGTCCCGGCAGCTGAGCTGCGGGGACGCAGCAGGTCGGCACCGCCCGCACGCTTCTCGTGGACGCCTACGGCGTGCCATCGCGACGGCTGCCATGTCCGCCGTCGCCATCACTCTCCGTCCATCTCGCGCATCCCCGCGCGCCCCGCAGCGCAGCCGCGCCGCCCGGGCGCCGCCCCGTCCTGGCCGCACCCGTCCTGGCTGTGCCCATTCCGGCCGCGGACCGACGGGTCGGATCCGACGTGTCAGATCCATCCATGGAACGACCAGAAAGGAGCCTCCGGTGAGCACTGACGCTACCGGGGCCAATGCCCGACCCGCCTCGCTCGACGCGGGACCCCTCGGATACCTCGCGCTCGGTCTGACCCTGCTCGGCTACGGCCTGCTGCAGACCGGGCTCCTGCACCACACCCAGGTAGCCGATGCCGCGGGCCTCGCGCACCTGCTCGGCGGGGTCGCGCTCTTCATCGCCGGCCTCTGGCAGCTGCGCAGCGGTGACACTCTCAACGGCACCGCGTTCGCCGGGCTGGGCGCCTTCTGGGCGGTCTGGTCCATGGGCGCGGGTTCGGCGGCCGGCGGCAAGAACGCGGCCGGGCTCTTCCTGCTGCTCTGGGCCATGCTGGCCTTCACCCTGACGGCCGCGAGCTGGCAGACCGGTCTCTTCAACCGGGCCGTCTTCGGTCTGCTGACGCTCTCGCTGCTGCTGAACGCGATCGGCGTGCTCACCACCTCCGACGGGCTGGTCAAGGCGGCCGGCTGGATCGCGGCGGTGGCCGGGCTGATCAGCTGGTACTGGGCCACGGCAGCGCTGACCAACCACCACTGGGGCCGGGCGGCGCTGCCGGTCAAGTGACCTGCTCGGCGCCGGATGCCGGTGGGCGGGGCCTCCCCAGGAGGCCCCGCCCACTGCTGCGCCGGCTTCGCCCGCCGAGCCGGCCGGCGCCGTACTGCACGGCGTACGCGAGCAGCAGCAGCGTGGTGGCCACCAGGCCGTCGGCCCAGAAGTGGTTGGCCGTCACCACCACGACGACGACGGTCAGCACGGGATGCACCAGGATCAGCCAGCGCCAGGGCGACCGACTCACCCGGATGACCGCGACGGCCACCAGCACGCACCAGGCGACGTGGACGGACGGCATCGCCGACAACTCGTCCGCGCGCAGACCGCCGATGCCGCCGTTGTAGACGGACTGGCCGTACTGCGCCGCCACGTCGACGAAACCGGCGTCCGGCAGCATCCGCGGGGGCGCGACCGGGATGAACTGGATCATCAGGCAGGCCGCGGTCACCAGCACGACCGTGGTCCGCACCCACGGGTAGCGTGCCCGGTGCCGCAGGAAGACCCAGAGCAGGACCGCGATCATCACCGCGAAGTGCATGGTCGCGTAGTAGTCGTTCGCCAGCCGGACCAGAATCGAGTGGGGCAGGACCGCCCGCTGCCAGGACGCTTCGTCCGGCAGGCCGAGTCTCAGCTCGGTGCGGTGGATCCACTCGGCCCGGTCGAGTGCGTGGTCGGTGCTCATCAGAGAGAGCTGGCCGACCAGTTGCCAGAGCGCGAACAGGGCCAGCAGGATGCCGGCTTCGCGCAGCAGGGCCACCGCGGTCCGACGGGTCGGCAGGGTGCGGTGGACGGCGTAGGCGGCCCCGAGGAGTGCCGCCCCCGTAGCGCCGGCACTCTGCCAGGACAGGGTCAGGTTCTGCAATGCCGGTGCCTCTCCGCCTGCTGATCCAGCTGCTGCTGCGTGGCAGAGAGGGTAGCGTGCCCGACCCTGAACGCAAGAAAGCCCCCTTCCCGAAGGAAGGGGGCTTTCTTGGAATGATTGTTCGGCGGCGTCCTACTCTCCCACAGGGTCCCCCCTGCAGTACCATCGGCGCTGTGAGGCTTAGCTTCCGGGTTCGGAATGTAACCGGGCGTTTCCCTCACGCTATGACCACCGAAACACTATGAAACTGTCGACCGCAACCCGCCCGTTCTTTCCCTGGCGGGGGTCGTTGTTTCAGAACAACACAGTGGACGCGAGCAACTGAGGACAAGCCCTCGGCCTATTAGTACCGGTCAGCTCCACCCCTTACAGGGCTTCCACATCCGGCCTATCAACCCAGTCGTCTACTGGGAGCCTTACCCTCTCAAGGAGGTGGGAGTGCTCATCTCGAAGCAGGCTTCCCGCTTAGATGCTTTCAGCGGTTATCCCTCCCGAACGTAGCCAACCAGCCATGCCCTTGGCAGGACAACTGGCACACCAGAGGTTCGTCCGTCCCGGTCCTCTCGTACTAGGGACAGCCCTTCTCAACACTCCTACGCGCACAGCGGATAGGGACCGAACTGTCTCACGACGTTCTAAACCCAGCTCGCGTACCGCTTTAATGGGCGAACAGCCCAACCCTTGGGACCTACTCCAGCCCCAGGATGCGACGAGCCGACATCGAGGTGCCAAACCATCCCGTCGATATGGACTCTTGGGGAAGATCAGCCTGTTATCCCCGGGGTACCTTTTATCCGTTGAGCGACGGCGCTTCCACAAGCCACCGCCGGATCACTAGTCCCTGCTTTCGCACCTGCTCGACCCGTCGGTCTCACAGTCAAGCTCCCTTGTGCACTTACACTCAACACCTGATTGCCAACCAGGCTGAGGGAACCTTTGGGCGCCTCCGTTACTCTTTAGGAGGCAACCGCCCCAGTTAAACTACCCACCAGACACTGTCCCTGATCCGGATCACGGACCCAGGTTAGACATCCAGCACGACCAGAGTGGTATTTCAACGTCGACTCCACAACAACTGGCGTTGCCGCTTCAAAGTCTCCCACCTATCCTACACAAGCCGAACCGAACACCAATATCAAGCTATAGTAAAGGTCCCGGGGTCTTTCCGTCCTGCTGCGCGAAACGAGCATCTTTACTCGTAATGCAATTTCACCGGGCCTATGGTTGAGACAGTCGAGAAGTCGTTACGCCATTCGTGCAGGTCGGAACTTACCCGACAAGGAATTTCGCTACCTTAGGATGGTTATAGTTACCACCGCCGTTTACTGGCGCTTAAGTTCTCAGCTTCGCCCCGACGAATCAGAGCTAACCGGTCCCCTTAACGTTCCAGCACCGGGCAGGCGTCAGTCCGTATACATCGCCTTACGGCTTCGCACGGACCTGTGTTTTTAGTAAACAGTCGCTTCTCGCTGGTCTCTGCGGCCGGCCCCAGCTCGGGCAGCAAGTGCCTCCACCAGTTCCGGCCCCCCTTCTCCCGAAGTTACGGGGGCATTTTGCCGAGTTCCTTAACCATAGTTCACCCGAACGCCTCGGTATTCTCTACCTGACCACCTGAGTCGGTTTGGGGTACGGGCCGCCATGAAACTCGCTAGAGGCTTTTCTCGACAGCATAGGATCATCCACTTCACCACAATCGGCTCGGCATCAGGTCTCAGACTATGTGCAAGGCGGATTTGCCTACCTTGCGTCCTACACCCTTACCCCGGGACAACCACCGCCCGGGCTGGACTACCTTCCTGCGTCACCCCATCGCTCACCTAATACCCTGTTGGATCAGCGGCTCCACCACGTCCCATTGTCCGAAGACTCCGGGCCGGCTTCACGGCTTTAGCATTCAGAGGTTCAGCGTTGGCGCTTCAAAGCGGGTACGGGAATATCAACCCGTTGTCCATCGACTACGCCTGTCGGCCTCGCCTTAGGTCCCGACTTACCCTGGGCAGATCAGCTTGACCCAGGAACCCTTGGTCAATCGGCGCAAGAGTTTCCCACTCTTGTATCGCTACTCATGCCTGCATTCTCACTCGTATACCGTCCACGACTGGATTCCTCCGCCGCTTCACCCGGCACACGACGCTCCCCTACCCATCCACAGCGCCGTTGGGCGTATTCTGTGAATGACACGACTTCGGTGGTGTGCTTGAGCCCCGCTACATTGTCGGCGCGGAATCACTTGACCAGTGAGCTATTACGCACTCTTTCAAGGGTGGCTGCTTCTAAGCCAACCTCCTGGTTGTCTCTGCGACTCCACATCCTTTCCCACTTAGCACACGCTTAGGGACCTTAGTCGGTGTTCTGGGCTGTTTCCCTCTCGACCATGGAGCTTATCCCCCACAGTCTCACTGCCACGCTCTCACTTACCGGCATTCGGAGTTTGGCTAAGGTCAGTAACCCGGTAAGGCCCATCGCCTATCCAGTGCTCTACCTCCGGCAAGAAACACGTGACGCTGCACCTAAATGCATTTCGGGGAGAACCAGCTATCACGGAGTTTGATTGGCCTTTCACCCCTAACCACAGGTCATCCCCCAGGTTTTCAACCCTGGTGGGTTCGGTCCTCCACGCGGTCTTACCCGCGCTTCAACCTGCCCATGGCTAGATCACTCCGCTTCGGGTCTTGGGCATGCAACTCAACCGCCCTATTCGGACTCGCTTTCGCTACGGCTACCCCACACGGGTTAACCTCGCTACACACCGCAAACTCGCAGGCTCATTCTTCAAAAGGCACGCAGTCACGGCTGATCAGCAAGCTGACCAACGACGCTCCCACGGCTTGTAGGCACACGGTTTCAGGTACTATTTCACTCCGCTCCCGCGGTACTTTTCACCATTCCCTCACGGTACTATCCGCTATCGGTCACTAGGGAATATTTAGGCTTAGCGGGTGGTCCCGCCAGATTCACACGGAATTTCTCGGGCTCCGTGCTACTTGGGAGAAGCTCAAGTGAGCCGTACAAGTTTCGTCTACGGGGGTCTTACCCTCTACGCCGGACCTTTCGCATGTCCTTCGACTACCCATACGGTTTCTGACTCACCCGATCGCCGGCAGACGACCGAAGAACTTTCCCACGACCCCGAAGTGGCAACCCCTGCCGGGTCTCACACCACAACGGTTTAGCCTCATCCGGTTTCGCTCGCCACTACTCCCGGAATCACGGTTGTTTTCTCTTCCTGCGGGTACTGAGATGTTTCACTTCCCCGCGTTCCCTCCACATACCCTATGTGTTCAGGTATGGGTGACAGCCCATGACGACTGCCGGGTTTCCCCATTCGGACACCCCCGGATCAAAGCTCGGTTGACAGCTCCCCGGGGCCTATCGCGGCCTCCCACGTCCTTCATCGGTTCCTAGTGCCAAGGCATCCACCGTGCGCCCTTAAAAACTTGGCCACAGATGCTCGCGTCCACTGTGCAGTTCTCAAACAACGACCAGACACCCACCTACACAACCAAGCAAAAACCCGGCGTGTCCGTGAGACCGGCACTGAGACAACGATTACTCGTTCCCTCAGGACCCAACAACGTGCCCGACACACCAGATCACCCGAAACCGTTCCACGCCGAAGCAGTACTAGGAAACAACCAACCCTGTGTGCCGAATAGTCAACGTTCCACCCATGAGCAACCGTGCGAGACATTCGCTCGCATCCGGCCATGTGCTCCTTAGAAAGGAGGTGATCCAGCCGCACCTTCCGGTACGGCTACCTTGTTACGACTTCGTCCCAATCGCTGGTCCCACCTTCGACGGCTCCCTCCCAAGGGTTAGGCCACCGGCTTCGGGTGTTACCGACTTTCGTGACGTGACGGGCGGTGTGTACAAGGCCCGGGAACGTATTCACCGCAGCATGCTGATCTGCGATTACTAGCAACTCCAACTTCATGGGGTCGAGTTGCAGACCCCAATCCGAACTGAGGCCGGCTTTTTGGGATTCGCTCCACCTCACGGTATCGCAGCCCTTTGTACCGACCATTGTAGCACGTGTGCAGCCCAAGACATAAGGGGCATGATGATTTGACGTCGTCCCCACCTTCCTCCGAGTTGACCCCGGCAGTCTCCTGTGAGTCCCCATCACCCCGAAAGGCATGCTGGCAACACAGAACAAGGGTTGCGCTCGTTGCGGGACTTAACCCAACATCTCACGACACGAGCTGACGACAACCATGCACCACCTGTATACCGACCACAAGGGGGCGACTATCTCTAGCCGTTTCCGGTATATGTCAAGCCTTGGTAAGGTTCTTCGCGTTGCGTCGAATTAAGCCACATGCTCCGCTGCTTGTGCGGGCCCCCGTCAATTCCTTTGAGTTTTAGCCTTGCGGCCGTACTCCCCAGGCGGGGAACTTAATGCGTTAGCTGCGGCACCGACGACGTGGAATGTCGCCAACACCTAGTTCCCAACGTTTACGGCGTGGACTACCAGGGTATCTAATCCTGTTCGCTCCCCACGCTTTCGCTCCTCAGCGTCAGTAATGGCCCAGAGATCCGCCTTCGCCACCGGTGTTCCTCCTGATATCTGCGCATTTCACCGCTACACCAGGAATTCCGATCTCCCCTACCACACTCTAGCCTGCCCGTATCGAATGCAGACCCGGGGTTAAGCCCCGGGCTTTCACATCCGACGCGACAGGCCGCCTACGAGCTCTTTACGCCCAATAATTCCGGACAACGCTCGCACCCTACGTATTACCGCGGCTGCTGGCACGTAGTTAGCCGGTGCTTCTTCTGCAGGTACCGTCACTTGCGCTTCTTCCCTGCTGAAAGAGGTTTACAACCCGAAGGCCGTCATCCCTCACGCGGCGTCGCTGCATCAGGCTTTCGCCCATTGTGCAATATTCCCCACTGCTGCCTCCCGTAGGAGTCTGGGCCGTGTCTCAGTCCCAGTGTGGCCGGTCGCCCTCTCAGGCCGGCTACCCGTCGTCGCCTTGGTAGGCCATTACCCCACCAACAAGCTGATAGGCCGCGGGCTCATCCTGCACCGCCGGAGCTTTCCACCAACCCCCATGCAGAGGAAGGTCGTATCCGGTATTAGACCCCGTTTCCAGGGCTTGTCCCAGAGTGCAGGGCAGATTGCCCACGTGTTACTCACCCGTTCGCCACTGATCCACCCCGAAGGGCTTCACCGTTCGACTTGCATGTGTTAAGCACGCCGCCAGCGTTCGTCCTGAGCCAGGATCAAACTCTCCGTGAATGTCTGCTCGTAATCGAGCAACACCCGCGTCGAGCGGCACGACAACCACCGGAATAGGGTGGCCTCGCGCACTGCGTCCTCGCTAGTGTTTTACTTCAAAAGGAATCTCCAACCCCGATCAAGCGATCGAGGCCGGGGATGTCAACATATCTGGCGTTGACTTTTGGCACGCTGTTGAGTTCTCAAGGAACGGACGCTTCCTTTACAGCCACTCCCGTGGCCCCTCCGGGCGCTTCGTTCTTTCTTCTCTTCGAGCTTATCAGACCCGCCTCTCGGCGTTTCCCGACTCGCTCTCGGTGTTTCCAACCTTACCAGGTCTTCCGCACCGCTCGGCCTCAAGAGGCCTTCGCCGTAACCGACCTGACGGCCTGTCCGACGTGTTGAACTTTAGCCCAGCCCCGCTCCGAAAAGCGAATCCGGCCCACTCACCGAAATACCGGCACGACAAAAGAAGCCAGCCACCGAAAGGCGCAAAAGCAGCACGCCGGTGGCCGACATTGATGTCGGGAATGGTGTTTCAGGAAAGTGGCCGCCCCGGGACCGTCCGCGCCGATGCGTGTCCGGTGCTCCCTGCCGAGCGACTAGGGAACACTACGCCTGGATCAGGACTGCGGCAACTCGGCCACCCGGATGGTGCGGGTGCAGCGGGCGCGGCTCAGCTTCACGTACTCACCGTTCGGCTGGTCGTTCGAGGCGACCCAGTCGCGTGCCGCCCGTTCGTCGCGCCCGTTCTCCTGGTGGCGGCGGACCAGGCGGTCGGTGCGGAGCTCGTCGTCGACGTCGAGGTACCAGACCTCGCGGAGCAGCGAGCGCGCCTTGGCCCAGTCGGGTGAGTCGGCCGCGAGGTAGTTGCCCTCCGTGACGATGAGCCGGGTGCTGGGGGTGACCAGGTGTCGGGCCGCCACGGGCTCGTCGAGCTCGCGGTCGAAATCGGGGACATAGATGTCATGGAAGCGGTCGCCGGCCAGCCGCTCCAGCAGGGCGAGGTAGCCGCGGGCGTCGAAGCTGGGCGGGGAGCCCTTGCGGTGCCGCAGGCCCAGCCGGTCGAGCTGGGTGTTGGAGAGGTGGAATCCGTCCATCGGGACGTACGCGGCCGTCCCCGCTCCCTCGGCCCGGTTCACCGTGGCGACCAGGAAGCGGGCGAGCGTGGACTTGCCGGCGCCGGGGGCACCGGTCAGACCGAGCAGGGTCCGCCCACCGGGGCGGGCGGTGCGCAGCGTCGCGAGCAGTTCGGCCGCCAGGTCGGCGGGCCGCGTGATGGGCTGCTCCTGCGGGACGGTACTGGACTGGTGCACGCTCATTCATCCGTCTCGATCGGCTGGACCGGCTCGGTCGGCCAGGGCCGGCAGGTCCAGGGTGAGGGTTCCGGCGTCGGCGTCCAGCGCGGCCGGCAGGCCGAGCGGGACGGTGAGGGTAAACGGGCCGTGGCCGAAGCCCAGCTCCCAGAGGATGGGCACGCCGAGCGGGCCGAGCCGTTCGAGGAAGACGTCACGGAGCCGCTCCGGCGCACCGCACCCGGCCCAGGAGCCGAGGGCCACCCCGCGGATCCCGTCCAGGGCACCCGAGCGCAGCAGCTGGGTGAGGATGCGGTCGATGGCGTAGGGGTGCTCGTTGACGTCTTCCAACAGCAGGATCGTGCCGGCGAAGGACGGGCGGGCACCCGGCGTACCGCGCTCCACCGCGAGGAGCGAGGCGCAGCCGCCGGCGGTGATCCCGTACGCGCGGCCGGGGACGAGCGGGGCGGCCTCGGGTCCGGTCAGGGTGCGCACGGCAGCGGGGTCGAAGAGGGTGCGGCGCAGGTGCTCGGCGGTGGCCGGGTCGGCGATGAAGGAGGAGGCCGCGCCCATCGGCCCGTACAGCGAGGCGAGGCCGAGCCGGCCCGCGACCTGCTCGTGCAGCACCGTGACGTCGCTGAAGCCGATCAGGAGTTTGGGCGGGACCGCGGCCAGCGCGTCCCAGTCGAGCAGGTCGCTGACGCGTTGGGCGCCGAAGCCGCCGCGGGCGCAGAGGACGGCGGCCACGGTGGGGTCGAGCCAGGCCTGCTGGAAGTCGGCGGCGCGGTCCTCGTCGGTGCCCGCGAGGTGGCGCAGCCGCGGGTGGTGGTCCAGGACGTGCGCGCCGAGCACGGGTTCCAGGCCCCAGGTACGCAGGACGGCGCAGCCCGCGTCGAGCCGGTCGGGGTCGATCGGACCGCTCGGGGCGACGATGGCCACCCGGTCGCCGGGTATCAGTCTGCGGGGGCGGGTCAGGCCGAGTGGCGGGTGAGCGGGCGTGGCCATTGGTCCGTCCGTCCTTCCGGTGGCGGGGCGGTGGCAGGCGGCCGATGCGGCGCTGCCACGCCGTCGCGCCGTCGTGCGTTCGTCCTCATTGTGGCCTGCCGGGTGCCGTGACCTGGTCAAAGGGCGTCGCCCGGATGAGAATCCTGTGACTCGTGTGACCGATGACACGTCAGTTTGGTTCTATGTCAGAAGACTTGACGAACCGCCGTCGGCGCCACGGCGGTTCCGTTACCGGACAGCAGTCGGACGTATGCGGTTGAACCCAGGGTCCCATGGACGTTCACCCTCCGGTACGGCAGGATTCGGGCGGACTGTACACCGGAGGACCTCACCGATGACCTCGTCGTTCATACCTATGGACACACCGAACCAGCCCCCGGCCGGTGAGGCGGCGGCCGAGCCGTCACAGGTCTGCCCGCCCCCCGCGCCGAGCCAGGTGTCACCGGCGGCGGAGCCCAAGCGGCGCGACGCCGGCGCCGCGACCACGGCGAACCTGCGCGCCGGGCTGGCCTCGCGGCTACGCTCCGCCTACGAACAGGGTGCCGACCTGGACGAGTTGGCAGCGGCCAGTCACCAGTCCATCGCCGAGGTCGAGCAGTTGCTGACCCTGGCCGGAGTCGATCCCGCCGCCGCCCGGACGCGACCGGCGGCGGACCGGACCGGGCGGGCGGGGATGGTGCCGCCTCAGCGCCACGGGTTGACCGGCGAGCTTTCCACGGGTGCGGACCAGGGGGGTCCGGGCGAGGAGCTGAGGGGCGCCGCCCAGCCGGACGACGGCTGGCGTCCCTCCAGTGCCCGCCCGAGGCCACGGATCCGGCGTCCCTCGCCGCCGCGGCGACTGGCCGGGCGTCCCGGTGCTGTTGCACCGGCGGGCTCCGCGGCCGGTGTCCCGGGATACGGCGCCGCGGCCGTCTCACGGCCGGCCGCGGTCGAGCCGGACGCCGGTGCCGCGGCACCGGCCTCGGCGCCGGCCCCGGGCGACGAGGCGGTGGAGCCGGACGAGGCGGCCGAGGCCGCGGGGGCGGAGGCGCCGCTGGGGATCCTGATCGGCGGTCCGCGCCCGGTGCCTGCGTCGGCCGAGCGGCTGGAGGGGCAGCGCTGGCGGCGCGTCACCGCCCAGCTGATCCGGGTGGGTCGGGGCACCACCCTGGCCGTGCTCCCCGCCTGGCGGCCGTCGATCGCCGTCTCGGTCCCCACCGAGTTGCTGCTCGAGGCCACCGGCCTGGGGTACGAGGAACTCGCCCGGGCCGAGTTGACCGTGCTGATCAACACGGAAGCGCTGCACGACCGGGAGTTGCGGCCCCGCGACTGGCAGGTCGCACCGGACCACGGCTCAGGCCGGCGCCGCCGCGGCTGACCCCTGCCCGCCGGTGGGCGCGCAACGCGCTACCGGCTCGCGCTCGGCGCACACCGCGCGCCAGTTGAGCACTGGTGCGCTCTCCTCTTCTCCTGATGCACGCCGCGGCGCTCCTGTTCACCGTGCGCCCGACGCGCGGGTCGTCAAAGCCCCGGTCAGGAGCCCGGCACGCCGCTACCCTGTGGGCCATGCCAGCCCCGACCATCCTGCTGCCCCAGGATCCGCTGAATCCCCGGCGCGTCGACCCGCACTACTCCTACGAGGCCCAGCTGGTCCGCGGGCTGGGCGGCGAGACCGCGTTGGTGAACCACGACGCGTTGCTCGCCGGGGATGCCGCCGAAGGCGTCCGCCGGGTGCCGGACGGCACCGGGCCCGCCTGGTACCGCGGCTGGATGCTGCCGGTGGCGGCGTACGCCGCCTTCGTCCACGCGCTCGCCGATCGCGGCTGTCATCTGCTGACCAGTGCGGCCGCCTACGCCACCGCCCATGAGCTGCCCGGCTGGTACAGCACCTTCGAGGGGGCCACCCCGGACAGCGTCTGGCTCGCCGCCGCCCACGGGCCGGCCGAACTCGCCGCGGCGGTGGCACGGCTGGGCGGGCAGGGGCCGGCGATCGTCAAGGACTTCGTGAAGTCCCGCAAGCACGAGTGGCACGAGGCCTGCTTCATCCCCGAGCTCGCCGACCTGCCGGCGGTCGCCCGGGTGGTGGGCCGGTTCGTCGAACTGCAGGGCGAGTTCCTGGCCGGCGGGGTGGTGCTGCGGCGGTTCCACGCCTTCGCCCCGGCCGGCGCGGCGGACGAGGAGGAGCAGGCCGTCGGCGGCGGCTGGGGTCGCAGCAGACCGAACCGCGGGCGCGTGAGACCGGTGGCCGGTGGCACACCGCCGGTGGACGGCGCCGGGCCCGCCGCCGAGGCGCGGGTCTGGTGGGTGGACGGCGAGCCGGTGCTGACCGGGCCGCACCCCGACACCCCCGAGGCCTTTCACGCGCCCGACCTCACCCAGGTGCGTTCCCTGGTCCGCGCGCTGGGCTGCCGGTTCGTCACCACCGACCTCGCGCTGCGGGCGGACGGCGGCGGCTGGATGGTGGTGGAGGTCGGGGACGGCCAGGTGAGCGATCTGCCGCGGGGCACCGAGGTCTCCGGGCTGCTCTCCTCGCTGATCTCCACCTGAGGATCGGCGGACACCAGCTGCGGACGGGGTACCGGCGCAGGCGCCGGACGAGCCGTCAGGCGACGTTGGGGGCGGCCGGCTCGTCGGGCGAATCCACGGCCCGCTGGGCCGGGATCGGGGTGACCGGGGCGAGCGCCTCGTCCTGCGCCGTGCGCTGCACCGCCCGTGCTGTGCCGAAGGTGCGGGCCAGCAGCACCAGGGGGACTGTGGTGAGCAGCAGGGTGCCGCCGAGCGCGGCGGCCAGCAGCGGGGGGCCGAGCTGGACGAAGAGCGTCGCGCCGGTCAACGGGCCGGCCGCCCCGCCCAGCGTGGTGGCGGCGCCGACCAGGACCGTCCACCGCCCGGCGGGGTCCAGCTCGGTGGCCAGGCCGATCAGGTAGCTCAGGACCAGCGGGTAGAGCGCGTTCCAGAGCACCTCGCCGCCCGCGAACCCGGCCACCGAGCCGGCGCCCGCGCTCAGCGCCACGCAGGCCGCGATCGCCGCGGTGCCGAGGCCGATCGGCAGCGCCCGGCCGAACCGGGTACCCAGCGCGCCGGAGGCCAGCACACCGAGCAGCGCGGCGCCCAGTGCGAGGGCGAAGACCAGGCCGAGGTCCCGTTCCGAGAGGCCCAGGCGGCGGCCGATCTGCCCGCTGACGCCCCAGAGCGCGTTCTGCGCGACCGCCCAGAGCACCATGGTCGACGCCATGACCAGACCGGCGGCGCGGTGCGGCAGGGGGTGCCGGGCGGGCGGGGCCGGTGCGGCGGCATTCGGTGCGTCGGCTGTCGGCGCGGCGGCCGGCGGGACGGCTGCCGACGGGACTGCGGCTGGTGCGTCGGCTGGCGGCGGGACTGCGGCTGGTGGAGCGGCGACGGAAGGCCGCAGCGGGATGGTCGTCAGCGGCAGCGCCAGCAGACCGAGCAGCGCCACCGCCAGGTACGGAATCGGGTGGGCGGCGCCGAGCCGGGGCAGCACCAGGTAGAGCCCGGCCGCGATGGTGGAGGTGGCGAGCAGCCCCAGCACGGTGGCCCGGTGTGGGTCGGCTGCGGCGGCAACGCTCGTGCCGGCGACGGCGGAGGCCGTCCCCGCCCCGATCCCACCGACCAGACAGCCCACGACCAGCACCGCCAGCGAGCCCGTGGGCACCAGCGCCGCGATGGTGAAGCCCGCGGTCACCAGCGCCAGCCCGGCCCTGGCCACCCGGGCCGCGCCGAGCCCGCGGACCCGGCCGGCCAGCGTCAGCCCGGTGCCGCCCGCGGCGAGCAGCAGAGCGCTGCCGACGCCGCCGGCCTGCGTGGGCGTCAGGCCGAACTCGCCGCCCAGTCGGCCGACGATGGTGGGGAGCAGATAGGCCGGCAGGCAGCCGACCGCGAAGAGGGCCACCAGGGGCGGCAGCGGGATCGCCTCGGTGGCCGGGCCGGGCTCGGGGATCGGGCCGGGTGCGGGGGTTGGAGCGTGGTGCGCAGTGCTGCGCCCCGCCTCGCGAGCGCGCGAAGACATGGGCAGGGGCCTCTCGACCTGAGGGTGGCACTAAGGAGGTCGCAGACCGCTGTCCGCGCGGTCGCCCCGCCTGTCTACCACTCGGGGCACCACCCTGATACCAGGTGGCACCCCGAGAACCCCATGTCACCCTGGTTGGCCTACCGCGCTGTCGATCCGCAATCGAACAACCACGGCTGTGACTGATCACCCGGCTCAACCGGTCGACTCAGCCAGTCAGTTCGGCAGGCTCCGGTTCGGCGGCGGGCAGCGGCTCGGGGTGCCCGTCCGCGATGAACGCCCGCCAGAGCCTGGCGTACGTGCCGTCGGCGGCGAGGAGTTCGGTGTGCGTTCCGTCCTCCACCACCCGGCCGTGGTCCAGCACGACCACCCGGTCCGCCCGTTCGGCCGTGGTCAGGCGGTGCGCGATGACCAGGGTGGTGCGGCCGCCCGGCCGGTCGCCACGGCCGTCGCGCAGCCGGTCGGAGGCGTTGTTGACCGCCAACTCGGTGGCCAGGTCGAGGGCGGCGGTCGCCTCGTCGAGCAGCAGGATGTCGGGGTCGACCAGCTCGGCCCGGGCCAGCGCGATCAACTGACGCTGTCCGGCGGAGAGGTTGCGGCCCCGCGCGGCCACCTCGTGCTGGTAGCCGTCCGACAGTGCGCTGATCATGTCGTGCGCGCCGACCGACTTGGCCGCCAGCTCGACCTCCGCGTCGGTGGCGCCGGGCCGGCCGTAGGCGATCGCGTCCCGGACCGTGCCCGCGAAGAGGTAGGCCTCCTGCGGCACCACGCCCAGCCGGTGGCGGTAGTCGGCCAGGGCGAAGCGGGTGATGTCGGTGCCGTCGATCCGCACCGTGCCGCCCGTCGCGTCGTAGAACCGGGCGACCAGCTTGACCAGCGTCGACTTGCCGGCGCCGGTCTCGCCGACCAGCGCGACCGTCTGACCGGCCGGGATCCGCAGGTCGATGCCGGTCAGCACGTCGGGGTTGCCCTCGCCGCCGCCGTTGTAGGCGAAGCTGACGCCGTCGAAGTGGATCTCGCCGCTCAGCCGCTCGGTGGCGACCGGCTCCTCGGCCTGCGGCGTGCTGGTCGGGGTCCGCAGCAGCTCGCGGACCCGGCCGAGGCCGACCGCCGCCTGCTGGTAGCCGTCGAAGATCTGCGAGAGCTGGTTGACCGGGGCGAAGAACAGGTCGATGTAGAGCAGGTACGCGACCAGCGCACCGACCGTGAGCGTCCCGGCGTCCACCCGTGAGGCGCCGGCGATCAGCACCAGGGCGGCGGCCACGCTGGACAGGAACTGGACGAACGGGAAGTAGAGCGAGATGTAGAACTGCGCCTGGACGCGTGCCTGCCGGTACGCCCGCCCGCGTTCGACGAACCGCGCGACGGTGTCCGTCTCACGGCGGAACGCCTGCACGATGCGCATCCCGGAGACGTTCTCCTGCAGGTCGGCGTTGACCGCGCTGATCAGTTCGCGCGAGGCCTGGTACTGCGCCGTCGACTTGCGGCGGAACACCACGGTCGCGATGGCCAGCACCGGCAGCACGGTGAAGACGGTCAGCCCGAGGCCGACATCGATGATCAGCAGCGCCGCGAAGATCCCGACGAAGGTCAGCAGGCTGACCACGCCGGTCACCACGCCGGTCTGCAGGAAGCTCGACAAGGCGTCGACGTCGGTCGTCATCCGGGTCATGATCCGACCGGTGAGCTCGCGCTCGTAGTAGTCCAGGCCGAGCCGGTTGAGGTGCGCGAAGATCTTCAACCGCAGGGTGTAGAGGACGCGTTCGCCGGTGCGACCGCTCACCCGGTTCTCGGCGCTCTGCACCAGCCAGTCGAGCACGACCACCAGCAGGGCGGTCAGCGAGGCGGCGGTGACGCCGGCCATCAGGCCCTTGGAGACGCCGTCGTCGATGCCGTGCCGGATCAGCACCGGGACCACCAGGCTGGCGCCCGCGTCGAGTGCGAGCAGCACGAAGGCCAGTGCGAGAGCGGGGCGGAAGGGCTTGAGCAGGCGGCCGAGCGAGAAGTCCGGGTCACCGGCGGAGGCCGTGGCGAGCGGGACGTCGGGGGTGTCGGTGGCCGGGGCCAGCGCCGCGACCCGCGCGAGCAGCTCGGGGTCGGCGGAGCGGCCGGCCATCGAGCCGGCCGTGCTCCGCCTGGGCGCGGTGCCCGACGCCGGGACGGACGCAACCGGCGGGGCCGAGGTGGTGGTGGCGGAGACCGCCGGGGCGCCCGGGAGCGCCCGGGAGCCGGGGACGGCTTCGAGGGTGTCGGTGGCCGGGGGACGGTGACCGGCCAGCGCCTCGGGGTCGGTGATCAGAGCCCGGTACTGGGGACATCGGGCCACCAGCTCGTCGTGCGTGCCCAGGTCGAGCAGGTGGCCGCGGTCCAGCACCGCGATGCGGTCGGCGAGCTGCAGGGTCGAGCGGCGGTGCGCGATCAGCACCGTGGTCCGGCCGACCATCACCGTGCGCAGCGCCTCGTGGATCTCGGCCTCGATCCTCGGGTCGACCGCCGAGGTGGCGTCGTCCAGCAGGAGGAGCCTGGGGTCGGCGAGGATCGCGCGGGCCAGCGCGATCCGCTGGCGCTGGCCGCCGGAGAGGGTCAGGCCCTGCTCCCCCACCGTGGTGTCGTAGCCGTTCGGCAGTTCGCGGACGAAGCCGTCCGCCTGCGCGGCGCGGGCCGCCGCCTCGACCTCGGCGTCGGTGGCACCCGGGCGGCCGTAGGCGATGTTGGCGCGCACGGTGTCGGAGAAGAGGAAGCTGTCCTCCGGCACGATGCCGACCACGGAGCGGATCGAGTCGAGCGTGACCTCGCGCAGGTCCTGCCCGTAGAGCCGGATGCTGCCCGCCGTGGGGTCGTAGAACCGGGGGATCAGCTGGGCGAGCGTGGACTTGCCCGAGCCCGAGGCCCCGACCACGGCCAGTGTCTCGCCCTGCGCGACCTTGAGGCTGAGGCCGCGCAGCACGGGTATCGGCTCGGCCGCGTCGCCGTCGGGATCGGCCATGGCCTGCGGGGACACCTGGTAGTGGAAGTCGACCTGGTCGAGTTCCAGTGCCGGGACGCGCTGCTCGGGCGCGGTCGGCCGCAGCGGGCGGGCGTCGGGGGCGTCGGTGACCACCGGCCGCTCGTCGATCAGCTCGAAGACGCGCTCCACGCCCGCTCGGGCCTGCTGCCCGACGGTCAGCACCATGGTCAGCATCCGGACCGGGCCGGTCATCTGGGCCACGTAGGTGGAGAAGGCGACGAAGGTGCCCAGCGTCACCGAGCCGCGCACCGCCAGCCAGCCGCCCAGCGCCAGCACGGCGACCTGCCCGAACGCGGGGATCGCCTGCATCGCCGGGCCGAAGCGGCTGTTGAGCCGGATCGCACGCAGCCGCGCGCCGTACAGCGTGCGGGAGGCGCTCTCCAGCTTGTCGAGCTCCTGAGCCTCCTGCCCGAAGCCCTTGACCACCCGGACGCCGCCGATCGCCGCGTCGACCACGCCGGCCACCGCGGCGGCCTCCTGCTGGGCCGCCCAGGTCGCCGGGAACAGGCGCTTGCGGCTGAGCGTCGCGACCCACCACAGCACCGGCCCCATCACCAGGGCGATCAGGGTGAGCGGCAGCGAGAGCCAGAGCATCACGATGATCGACATGACGAAGAGCAGCAGGTTGCCGGTCATCATCGGCATCATCGACAGCAGGCCGTTGACCAGCTGCAGGTCGGAGCTGGCCCGGCTGACCACCTGACCGGTGTCGAGCCGGTCCTGCCGGGCGCCGTCGAGCCGGGTCAGCGAGCGGAACAGTTCCACCCGCAGGTCCTGCTGGACGTCGACGGCGAGCTGACCGGCCGTGTAGCGGCGGATCTGGGTGAAACCGAAGACCAGCACGGCGGCCACGACCAGCGTGATCGCCCACGGCATCAGGGAGCGGGTGTGGGTGGTGATGACGTCGTCGATGATCAGCTTGGTGATCAGGGGGACGATCGCGGTGACCGCCATGCCGCCGAGCGAGGCGCCGAAGGAGAGCAGAAAGTTGCGCCGGTAGCGCCAGCAGTAGGCGGACAGGCGACGCAGCCAGCCGGTGGCGGGGTCGACGCCGGACGGCTGGGCGGCCGACGGAGCCGGGGCGCCGGGGGCGGTCGCTTCGGCGGTCACTGCGATGGTCGCTTCGGCGGCGGCTGTGCGGGCTGTGGGGGTGGGACTCGCGGCCGTGGTGGCGGGTTCCGCGGGTATCTCCCTGGTGGAGCCATGAGTCTCAGGCATATTTAGGGATACTAACCATTTCATGAGGCGGTCGTCCACGACGTATTCGGCGCTGCCAAGCGGCCCTGGCACGAACCAACGGCCTGACGTCGACTTTCCTTCCCGATCAGCCTGCTCTTTCGGAGGCTGGGGGCGCACCGGTCGCACGACGGACGGCAAGCGGGGCGCTCGGCCTACGTCCATTCGGGTAGGTCGCACGCTGGGGTGCACGGGGCGCGCGCGGCCGGGGACCGGGGGCCGCGATGGCGGTGGGCGCGAGCCGGGCCGTCGATGCCAGCTTCGGCGCCTGCTTCAGCGCCTGCTTCAGCGCCTGCGCCTGGCTCGACGTCCGCTTCGGCCTACGCGCGCGACCAGCCGTCGGCGGCGGCCGCGAAGGCTCCCTGGGCCAGGCGGTGCAGCAGCGCCGCCAGCTCGGCGGGCGACAGCAGACCGGCGCGGTCACCGGGGGCGGGCCGGCCGATGCTGTGCGGGGTGGAGTTCAGCAGCCCGAACACCGCGTGCACGGCCGCCCGCGCGGCCGACTCGGCCTCGACGACGGCCAGCGCCGGGAAGGCGGCCCGGACCGCCGCCACCCAGAGCTCGACGTAACCGCGCTGCAGCCGCCGCACCCGTCGGCGGTCCTCCTCCTTGAGGTGGAGCAGCTCGCGGTCGTGCAGCGTGATCAGGTCCGGATCATTGAGCGAGAAGTCGACATGTCCACTGATCAGTGCGTCCAGCACGGCCTGCGGTCCGCCCGGGGTCTCGGCCCGGCGGCTGCCCTCCTCCAGCAGTCGCTCGCTGATGCCGACCAGCAGGTCGGCCAGCATCGCTTCCTTGCCGGAGAAATGCCGGTAGAGACCGGGGCCGCTGATCCCGACCGCCTTGCCGATCTCGTCGACCCCGACACCCAGGAAGCCGCGTGCCGCGAAGAGCCGAGCCGCCTCGCGGCGGATCTGGTCACGGCGAGGGGTCGTGGGAGCCACCGGAGCGTTCGACATGGATCCATCGTAGACAGCGCGGTTATCGGTGGTTAACCTGGCGGCAGGAGTTAACCACCATTAACTTGGGGGCGCGGGGCCCACCGGCTTCCGCGTCCGCGGGTTCCTGGAGCAAGGAGCTCTTGGGATGGCCCTGTCGACCTCCGGCTACACCTCCCCGCACCCCTGGGAGCCCGCCGGAACCCCGGGAGCGGCGACGGCCGGCATGCGTGCGGCCGGCTCACCGCCGCCCGGCCCGCTGTCAGCCGCCGTGGGCGGCCACGTCACGTCACCGGCCGCCGCTGCCCCAGCGCCGCGCCTGCGTTCCACGGTCGACGCCGGCTCGGCCGCCTTCCAGGCGAACACCGAGGCGCACCAGGCACTGGTGACCGAGCTGCGCGGCAAGCTCGCCGCCGCCGCACTCGGCGGCGGCCTCAAGGCGCGTGACCGGCACACCGCCCGCGGCAAGCTGCTGCCGCGCGACCGGGTGGACACACTGCTGGATCCCGGCTCCCCGTTCCTGGAGCTGTGCCCGCTGGCCGCCGACGGCCTCTACGACGGCGCCGCACCGGCGGCCGGCGTGATCGCCGGGATCGGCCGGGTGGCCGGGCGCGAGGTGGTGGTGGTCGCCAACGACGCCACCGTCAAGGGCGGCACCTACTACCCGATGACGGTGAAGAAGCACCTGCGGGCGCAGGAGGTGGCGCTGGAGAACCGGCTGCCCTGCGTCTACCTGGTGGACTCGGGCGGCGCGTTCCTGCCGATGCAGGACGAGGTGTTCCCCGACCGCGACCACTTCGGCCGGATCTTCTACAACCAGGCGCGCCTCTCGGCCGCCGGGATCCCGCAGATCGCGGCCGTGCTCGGCTCCTGCACGGCCGGTGGCGCGTACGTCCCGGCGATGAGCGACCAGGCCGTGATCGTCCGCAACCAGGGCACGATCTTCCTCGGCGGCCCGCCGCTGGTGAAGGCGGCGACGGGTGAGGTGGTCACGGCCGAGGAGCTCGGCGGCGGCGAACTGCACTCCCGCACCTCCGGCGTGACGGACCACCTGGCCGAGGACGACGGCCACGCGCTCGACATCGTGCGCACGATCGTGGCCGGGCTCGGCCCGCGCAGCGCGCAGCCCTGGCCGCTCGCCCCGGTCGAGCCCCCGGCCGTCGACCCGGCCGAGTTGTACGGTGCGGTGCCGGTGGACCCGCGCACGCCCTACGACGTCCGCGAGGTGATCTCCCGTCTGGTCGACGGCAGCCGCTTCGCCGAGTTCAAGGCCGAGTACGGCGCCACCCTGGTCACCGGCTTCGCCCGGATCCACGGCCACCCGGTGGGCATCGTCGCCAACAACGGCGTGCTCTTCGCCGAATCCGCGCTCAAGGGCGCGCACTTCATCGAACTCTGTGACCAGCGCGGCATCCCGCTGCTCTTCCTGCAGAACATCACCGGCTTCATGGTCGGCCGCCAGTACGAGGCGGGTGGCATCGCCAAGCACGGGGCGAAGATGGTGACGGCGGTCGCCTGCACCAGGGTCCCGAAGCTGACCGTGGTGATCGGCGGCTCGTACGGGGCCGGCAACTACTCGATGTGCGGCCGGGCCTACTCGCCGCGCTTCCTGTGGATGTGGCCGGGCGCCAAGATCTCCGTGATGGGCGGCGAGCAGGCCGCCTCGGTCCTCGCCACCGTCCGCCGCGACCAGTTCGAGGCCCGCGGCGAGGAGTGGGCCGCCGAGGCCGAGGAGGAGTTCAAGCGGCCGGTGCGCGAGCAGTACGAGCGGCAGGGCAACGCGTACTACGCCACCGCGCGGCTCTGGGACGACGGGGTGATCGACCCGATGGACACCCGCACCGTGGTCGGCCTCGCCCTGACCGCCTGTGCCAACGCCCCGCTCGCGCCGCCCGCACCGTACGGCGTGTTCCGGATGTGAGCCGGAGGTGAGCCCCTGGTCACCACCGGGGGTGAGCCCCTGGCCACCGTCCCGTTGATCGTCTTCCCTCGCACCACTCCCCTCGTCCCGGAGGAACGCCTCCTATGTTCGACACCGTCCTGGTCGCCAACCGCGGTGAGATCGCCGTCCGGGTGATCCGTACCCTGCGGCGGCTCAGCATCCGGTCGGTCGCCGTGTACAGCGACGCCGACGCCGACGCGGGGCACGTCCGCGAGGCCGACCTGGCCGTCCGGCTCGGGCCGGCCGACCGGAGCGACAGCACCGCCACCGAGACCTATCTGCGCGGTGATCAGATCATCGCCGCGGCACTGCGCACCGGAGCCCAGGCCATCCACCCCGGCTACGGCTTCCTGGCCGAGAACCCGGGCTTCGCCCGCGCCTGCGCCGAGGCGGGGCTGGTCTTCATCGGCCCGCCCGCCGAGGCGGTCGAGCTGATGGGCGACAAGATCAACGCCAAGGAGGCCGTCCGCACGGTCGGCGTCCCCGTGGTGCCCGGCAGCCGGGGCGGGGCGACGAGCGACGAGGACCTGATCCGCGCGGCCGAGGAGATCGGCTACCCGGTGCTGATCAAGCCGTCCGCTGGCGGCGGCGGCAAGGGCATGCGGCTGGTCCGCGACCCGGCCGAACTCCCCTCCGAGCTCGCCGCGGCCCGCCGGGTGGCCCGCACCGCCTTCGGCGACGACACCCTGCTCCTGGAGCGCTGGGTCGACCGCCCCCGGCACATCGAGGTCCAGGTCCTCGCGGACGCCCACGGGACCACCGTGCACCTCGGCGAGCGCGAGTGCAGCCTGCAGCGCCGTCATCAGAAGCTGATCGAAGAGGCACCCTCCGTTCTCCTGGACGAGCGGACCAGGGCCGCGATGGGCGCCGCCGCTGTGCGAGCCGCCGAGGCCTGCGGCTACACCGGCGCCGGCACGGTGGAGTTCATCGTGCCCGGCGACGACCCCGACCAGATCTCCCCTGCCCAGCACGCGGGTTCGGCTTCGGGCAAGGCTGACGAGGATGGGACGGACGCGGTCCGCGAGTTCTTCTTCATGGAGATGAACACCCGGCTCCAGGTGGAGCACCCGGTGACCGAGCTGGCGGTCGCGATCACCCGCCCGGCCCCGGACGGAACGCCCGCCGGCTGGGCACCGGCCGTCGAGCGTCTCGACCTGGTCGAGTGGCAACTGCGCGTCGCCGCTGGTGAGTCGTTGTCGTTCGCCCAGTCGGACGTCTCCTTTCTCGGTCATGCCGTAGAGGCTCGGATCTGCGCGGAGGACCCCGCGCGGGAGTTCCTGCCGACCGGCGGCCGGATCCTGCTGCTGGACGAGCCGCGTGGCGAGGGGGTCCGGGTGGACTCCGGACTCACCGCGGGCACCACGGTCACCAGCGCGTACGACCCGATGCTCGGCAAGGTCATCGCCTACGGCCCAGATCGCGCCACCGCGCTGCTGCGGCTGCGCACCGCCCTCGCGGACACCCGGATCCTGGGCATCACCACCAACGCCGGCTTCCTGCGCCGACTCCTCGCCCACCCCGACGTGGTGGCCGGGCGGCTCGACACCGGTCTGGTCGAGCGACTCGTCCAGCAGCACCCCGAACTGCTGGTCGAACCGGGCGACCGCGCGGCGCAGAACGCCACCGCGGCATCGGAGGCCGTACTGATCGCCGCGGCACTCGTGCGGCACCTCGGGCTCGCACCGGCCGTCGCCTCCGACGGCTGGACCGACCCGTTCTCGCTCCCTTCCGGTTGGCGCCTGGCCGGCGAGCCGGCCTGGACGACGCACCGACTGCGGATCCCCGGGCAGGAGCCGGTGCCGGTACGAGTACGACCTGTCAGTGCCGACACCGTAGTGGAGGCCACCGACACTTCTTCAAGTGGTTTCTCGGATCTGTTGGTCCGTCTGGGCGATGGTCCGGTCCGCCGGGCCCGCGCCGTGCTCGGCGCCACCGATCTCGCCCTCACCGTCGACGGCTTGCGCACCACCTTCGCGTACGCGACCGACAACTCCGCCTCGGCGCCCGGCGGCAGCCCGGTGCTCTGGCTGGGCATCGGCGGCGACAGCTGGGCGGTGCACCCGTACGACCCGGTGGCCGAGCGCGGTTCGGCCACCGCCGCCCATCACGGCGCCCTCACCGCGCCGATGCCGGGCACGGTCACCGTGGTCAAGGCCGCGGTCGGCGAGGTGGTCCGGCGCGGACAGGCACTGATGGTCCTGGAAGCCATGAAGATGGAGCACGTGATCGCCGCGCCGCACGACGGCGTGGTCAGCGAACTGCACGCCGTGGCGGGCGCCACGGTCGCGATGGAGCAGCTGCTCGCGGTCGTCCTCCCCGAGGAGTCCGCCGAGGCCGACGAATCCGCAGAGGTGAACTCATGACCGCCGATCAGGTGACAGCGGGCCCGCACGGATCCCAGGACGCGGAAACCACCCGGACGGCGCAACCGGCCGGCGACCCGAGCACGCTCGACCTGGGCCTGCCCAGCGTGCTCAGGGACCCGGCACTGCCGGCCCGGATCCGCATCCACGAGGTGGGCGCCCGCGACGGGCTGCAGAACGAGAGCGCCCCGGTCCCGGTCGAGGTGAAGGCCGAGTTCATCGCGCGGCTCGCCGCCGCCGGGTTGCGGACCATCGAGGCGACCAGCTTCGTGCACCCGAAGTGGGTCCCCCAGTTGGCCGACGCCGAGGAGCTGCTGCCCCGGCTGGCCGAGCTGCGCACGCGGTACCCCGGACTGCGGCTGCCCGTGCTGGTCCCCAACGAGCGCGGCCTGGACCGCGCACTGGCGCACGGCGCCGACGAGGTCGCCGTCTTCGCCAGCGCGACCGAGACGTTCGCGCGGCGCAACCTCAACCGCTCGATGGCCGAGGTGCTGGAGATGTTCCGCCCGGTGGTCGGGCGGGCGACCGAGCACGGCCTCAAGGTCCGCGGCTACCTCTCGATGTGCTTCGGCGACCCCTGGGAGGGGCCGGTCGCGCCCGAGCAGGTGGTCGAGGCCGGGCGGGCGCTGATCGAGCTCGGCTGCACGGAGTTGAGCCTCGGGGACACCATCGGCGTCGCCACGCCCGGCCAGGTGGCGCAGCTGCTCACGGCGTTCGCCCGGGGCGGGGTGCCGGTCGGGCAGCTCGCCGTCCACTTCCACGACACGTACGGGCAGGCGCTGTCCAACACGCTCACCGCGCTGCGCCACGGCGTGACCGTGGTCGACTCCTCGGCCGGCGGGTTGGGCGGCTGCCCGTACGCGAAGAGCGCCACCGGCAACCTCGCCACCGAGGACCTGGTCTGGATGCTGCACGGCCTCGGCATCGAGACCGGCGTGGACCTCCCGGCACTCGTCGGCACCAGCGTCTGGCTGGCCGGGCAGCTCGGCCGTCCCAGCCCCTCACGTGCCGTGCAGGCACTGGCCGGAACCGTGTCCCCGGCCAACTGACAAGTCCATCGCCGACCGGCGTCACCTTGCCGACTGGCTGGTGGCGCCGGTCGGCGCACCCTTCTGCCACGCGCCGCTGAGCGCTCTCAACACGCGCCCGTGGCACCCGTTTCCGCCCTTCGCACCACTCTGCGCCCGGACCATCCGACCCGGGCGAACGACTGGAGGATCAGATGCTCGACCACCGACTGGATTCCGAGTACGAGGAGCTGCGCCGCACGGTGGCCGAGTTCGCCGCCGACGTGATCGCTCCGACGATCGGCGACTTCTACGAGCGGGAGGAGTTCCCGTACGAGATCGTCAAGGAGATGGGCCGGATGGGCCTGTTCGGCCTGCCGTTCCCGGAGGAGTACGGCGGCATGGGCGGCGACTACTTCGCGCTCTGCCTGGTCCTCGAGGAACTCGCCCGGGTGGACTCCTCGGTGGCCATCACCCTGGAGGCCGGCGTCTCGCTGGGCGCGATGCCGATCTACCGCTTCGGCACCGAGGAGCAGAAGCGCGAGTGGCTGCCGAAGCTCGCCTCGGGCGAGATGCTCGGCGCGTTCGGCCTGACCGAGCCCGAGGGCGGCTCCGACGCGGGCGCCACCCGGACCACGGCCCGGTTCGACGAGGCCACCCGGGAGTGGGTGATCAACGGCACCAAGTGCTTCATCACCAACTCCGGCACCGACATCACCGGCCTGGTGACCGTGACCGCCCTGACCGAACCGATCGCTCGTTCGAGTGAAGGCGGCGGCGAGGGCTCGTCAAAGCGCGAGATCTCCTCCATCATCGTGCCTGTCGGCACCCCCGGGTTCCAGGTGTCGAAGAAGTACTCCAAGGTCGGGTGGAACGCCTCCGACACCCGCGAACTGTCCTTCGCCGACTGCCGAGTCCCCGAGGCCAACCTGCTCGGCCAGCGAGGCCGCGGCTTCGCCCAGTTCCTGCGGATCCTCGACGAGGGCCGCATTGCCATCGCAGCTCTGTCCACAGGCCTTGCTCAGGGCTGCGTCGACCAGTCGCTCCAGTACGCCGCGACCAGGCGCGCCTTCGGCCGCCCGATCGGGGCCAACCAGGCGATCCAGTTCAAGATCTCCGACATGGAGATGCGGACGCACCTCGCACGCCTCGCCTGGCGGGACGCGGCCTCCCGGCTGCTGCTCGCCGAGCCCTTCAAGAAGGAGGCCGCCATCGCAAAGCTCTACTCCTCCGAAGCTGCGGTCGACAACGCCCGCGAGGCCACCCAGATCCACGGCGGCTACGGCTTCATGAACGAGTATCCCGTTGCCCGCTTCTGGCGCGACAGCAAGATCCTGGAGATCGGAGAGGGCACCTCCGAGGTCCAGCGCATGCTGATCGCCCGCGAGTTGGGGATGTCCTCCTGACGCTGGCCACCAGGAGCAGGCCGGCCAGGAGGCACGGGGACGGCCCGGTGCGGACGGCCGGGGGTGGGAGAGCCGTCGCGTGGGACGGCTGTGCATGAGGACGACTGGTGGACGGTCGGGCGGTGATCCTTCGTCAGAGCGCTCTGGCGGGGCCGCTCGACCACCCCGCCGCCAGTCCCCTCCAGCGACGACCCGTAGTTCGCGGCAGCGGCACACGGCTTGGAGGCGCCGCCCGCCTGGGCGCGGAAATGACGGAATATCGGCTGGCCATTCCACTCGATGGCCCGCCCATCACCCTCGGGGCATTCAGAACCGCGTCTCGTCGAGCAGCTGAGCGCGGATCAGGGGATCACGATCACCGGGCGGTTGGCCCGCCGGGCGAGACGGCCCGAGACCGAACCGAAGAGGCGGCCGAGCAGGCCGTGCGTCGTACCGACCACGATCGCGTCGGCGGCGTACTCCTTCCCGACCTCCTCGATCTCGTGACAGATGTCTCCGCCACGCTCGACCAGGATCCAGGGCACGCCGGACAGGAAGTCCGCACAGGCCAGCTCCAGGCCGAGCACCTCGGTGCGGTGGTCGGGCAGGTCGACGAAGACCGGTGGCTCACAGCCGGCCCAGACGGTGGCGGGCAGGCGGTTGGCCACGTGCACGATGACCAGGCCGCAGTGGGAGCGGCGGGCCATGCCCACCGCGTAGGCGAGTGCCCGCTCGCTGGAGAGCGAGCCGTCGAAGCCGACCACCACGCCGTGCTGGAAGGCCGGATCGCACGGCCGGACCGGCTCGGACTGCACGTCGGGAGCCTGCCCGCCGAGCGGAACAGTCTGCTTGGAGTGCCGGGACTTCACGTCGCCTCCACCATTCTGACCGGCGCCAGGTGCGGTACCGGCGCCATCCGAACCCCCCGCCGCAGCGGCCGCCGACTCCTCGCGACGCTGCCGTGGCTTGGGCCAAACCCGGCGCGCCCTTGCACCACCGGGACGTGACTGCGGTGTCGGCGGGGACTGCCGACACCAGGTGGAATCGGGCAGCGAATCCGTGGAGGAGAAATCCGCCGCGCCGAGAATGCGGAACGGGTCCGCAGATCGCGGAGACTCAAAACCGGCCATGAATCGAGACTCTTCGAGTGAGATGGGCCGACAGGAAGGACAGCGCTGCCCAGGCGGCAGGCCATTCATTGGCACGTGGTCGGTTGTGGCCGAGCGGCACCGTAAGTGACCTGTTCCTTTCAGAGTACGACGGGGGAGCGTAGTCGCCCAGCCATTGCGGCAAGGTATGACAATGATCCCGCTAATGGCAGCGGCGCGAGGTAATCAGCACGCGCCCCGCAGCAGCCAGATCACGCCCCGCCCTCGCGTGGTTCCCAGGAGCTTGCCTGACGGAGTCTGCCGATGCAACAGGTCGACCACAGACCAGAGGCACGAACTTCGGGGACCCCTGGGGTTGATGAGATGAATGTGGTGCCTGAGGCCTCCACCAGGCAGGCACGCTTCCTCCTGGCAGTCCGCACTGGCAGCATGCACGCCATGCCGCTGTTACTGCTCGATCTGGACAACACCCTGCTCCCGCGCGACGCCGCCTTCCAGGCCTGGGCCGCAGGCTTTCTCGGAGAGTTCGGGCTCCCCCCCCGGCGACGTGGGGTGGCTCACCGTCATGGACGGCGGCGGCTACGTCCCGCGGAGCACGGTGCTGGGTGCCACCCGGCGGCGTTACGGCCTCGACCTGTCCCTGGACAGCCTCCTCACCCACTACAGGAGGGGGATGAACTCCCACATCAGCTGCCCCGGCGACCACCTGCGGGCGCTGCGCGCCGCCCGGGCGGCAGGCTGGACGATCGCCATCGTGAGCAACGGCGGGACCACCGCTCAGTTGGCGAAGATCCGCCGGACCGGGCTCGGTTCGCTGGTCGACGCCTGGGTGGTGTCGGAGGAGGCCGGCTGCGCCAAGCCGGACCCGCTGATCTTCGAGACGGCGGCACAGCGCTGCGGCATCGACCTCGCGACCGACTGGACCGCCGACGCCTGGGTGATCGGCGACCACGCTCCCGCGGACATCGCCGGCGCCGCCGCGGCGGGCCTGCGGAGCGTCTGGCTGCACCACGGCCGCCCGTGGTCCGAGCAGGCCTACCGGCCCACGCACAGCGCCGCGACGCTGCCGGAGGCCGTCGCCCTGGTCCTGGCCGAGGGAGCGGCCGTACCGGCGGCAGCAGCGGCCGCACCGAACGACGCACAGAGGAAGGGGAAGGGGAAGGGGAGCGCCCAGGCAGCCGGCGCCGCTCGGCAGGCCGAGAAGGCCGGACAGTGGGCCGAGAAGGCCGGCCAGTGGGCCGAAGGGGCCGAGGAGGTCGGCGGGCCCGCCCTGGTGCCGCTCGAGCGGCTGGCCGGGCGCGACAGCCCGGCGGCCGCCGCGGCGATCGCCGTCACCGTCGGCTGACCCGCGGCAGCCGTTCGACTGTGGACGGAGAAAAACGAGCGCCGCGGGACGCGGGCGACGTTCGAGTGCGGAAGCGCGCACAGCGATGGGCGGCTCTACGGAGCGCGGCAGGACGCCCTCGGAATGAGCGTCAGGGTAATCGTCCGCGTGGGGGCAGCGACTCTCTGCGACGGAGGAGGGCGAAGGGGATGGATAGGGAGGAGGGACGACGTCGAGTGGTTATTCGTATTACTGTCAGTTCGGCTACAGAGATCATGGCGCGCATGATTGATCCATCGGGAAATAGTGATCCGATATCCGGAGTCGCCCACGGCGTCCGGCGGGAATTCCACCGGAATCGCCGCCCGCGGGCCACCTGCCGCCGAAGGCACCAGCCGCCGGCCCACTCGGCTGCACCATCCCGGCGCCGACGGCCGGCCTGTCGGCAACCCCACCGATCGCTCGCCCGACCGCCCCGCCGCCGGCCCCGCGACCCCGGAGGCGCGTGGCCTGTTCGAGCCGGCTCCGGCGGCCCCCGGACAAGCCGGATCATCGGTGAAGCGGCGCTCCGACCGGCGGCGATCGCCCGACCGACCGGGCCCGGCAGCAGAACGGGGCGCTCGTCACCGGTCCGCAAGGCGCACGCGGACACTGCACGCCCCAACTCCGCAACGCCTGTTTTCAGTCAGTTTTGGGCCGAGCGACTGAGGTTGGAGATACCTCCAGCCGACGACGCCTCAGGAGGTCAACGATCCGCTCCTCGCAGGGATCCGCCGTACCGCAACCAGCCACCCGCGTGCCCGCCCCCTTCCCAGAGGGGTCGACGGGTGCCACGCTTCGTGATCGAATGCATCACGCCAAATTGCCATGTCGACATAGCGTCGGATGGTGAACTTGTCACAACGGCGACGGTGCACCCACTAGATTCGATCTTGTTGAGCAGTGCCGCATCACCACACCACACCACCGAGGGGGCTTGGGCGCCTTGAACAGGGTGAGCAGGAGCGAGACAGGTCCTGACAGCGGCCAGTCCCCGGCCGGCCATGTTGGCCACGCACCGAGAGGTGCGGCCCCGCTCGCCCCGTCGGCTTCGCTCACCCCGCCGGCGGTCGCGCCCCGCTCCCCGTCCTCGCCCCGTCTCCCCCTCGTCTCCGGCGGCAGTGGGGCCGAGCGGAACCGGACGGCTCGTCAGGAGCCCTCCGGTCGTCAGCAGTCCTTCGGCGAGGCCTTCCCCGGCCGACCGGAGGCGCTGCTCTTCGCCGTCCAGCAGGCGGCGGCCACGGCCAGGACGACGAGCGCGGGTGCGGTGGCCGGGATCGGCCTGGGACGCGGTGTGGCATCAGGTCCGATCGGTGGCTCGAACGAAGGCGGCGTCCTGGGCGGACACCCTGTCAGCTCCGGCCTCGGCGGCGCTTCCGCGCTCGGCGGCGGCCTCGGTGGACCGCTGGGGCCGACCGGCCACGGCGGGTTGGGCAATCCGGCCCCGGGCGGCCCGAACGGGCTGGGCGGCAGTGGGCTCGGCGGCTTGGGGGGCAGTGCTTTGGGGGGCAGTGCTTTGGGGGGCAGTGGCTTGGGGGCCGGCGGGTTGAGCGGGAACGGCTTGGGGGGCAACGGACTTGGTGGCGGAGCGCTGAGCGGCAGCGGCGCGAGCGGCGGTGCGCTGGGCGGAACGCCCGGCCTCGGCACGGCCGGCGGCTCCGGTGCACCCGCCGTCAGCGTCGCACCGCGCAAGCTCGCCGGGCGGCGACGGCGTGAGACCGTCGCCGTGCTGATCTTCAGCGGGGCACCGATCTTCGAGAGCTCCATCCCGCTCTCGGTCTTCGGCGTCGACCGCCAGGACGCGGGTGTGCCGCGCTACCGGCTGCTGGTCTGCGCGGGCGAGGACGGACCGCTGACCACCACGGGTGGGGTGACCCTGACCGCCCCGTTCGGCCTGGAGGCACTGGCCAGGGCCGGCACCATCGTGGTGCCCGCATGGCGCTCGATCTCGCAGCCGCCGCCGGTGGAGGCGATCGCCGCCCTGCGCAAGGCCCATCACGAGGGCGCGCGGATCATCGGACTCTGCACCGGCGCCTTCGTCCTGGCCGCCGCCGGGCTCCTGGACGGACGGCCCGCGACCACCCACTGGATGTACGCGCCGACGCTCGCCAAGCGGTACCCGCGGGTGCACGTCGATCCGCGCGAACTCTTCGTCGACGACGGCGACGTGCTGACCTCGGCGGGCACCGCGGCCGGCATCGACCTGTGCCTGCACGTGGTCCGCAGCGATCACGGCGCCGAGGCCGCCAACGCCCTGGCCCGCCGCCTGGTGGTGCCCAACCGGCGCAGCGGGGGCGGTCAGGCCCAGTACATCGATCAGTCATTACCAGAAGAGATCGGCAACGACCCGCTCGCCGAGGTGGTGACCTGGGCGCTGGAGAACCTCAACCAGCAGTTCGACGTCGAGGTGCTGGCGGCACGCGCGTACATGAGCCGGCGGACCTTCGACCGGCGGTTCCGCACGCTCACCGGCAGCGCGCCGCTGCAGTGGCTGATCACCCAGCGGGTGTTGCAGGCACAGCGGCTGCTGGAGACCTCCGAGCTCTCGGTCGACGACGTCGCCCGGCGCTGCGGGTTCCGCTCGCCGGTCGCGCTGCGCGGGCACTTCCGCCGCCAGCTCGGCGTCTCACCGGCCGCCTACCGGACCAGCTACCGGGCTCGCCGCCCGGGGCCCGGCCCGGTGGTCGGCGTGCCCGCACAGGGCGGGTCGGCCGAGCGCGGCGGTGACCGCGCTGCCGAGCGGGCGACGGGAACCACCGGCGGACCGGGAGCCCCGGCCGTCGGTGCGGGTTTCGGCGGCGGTACCGGCGTGGGCGGCGCCACGGGCGTCGGGGTCTCCGGCGCTGTCGGTGTCGCCGGCACTCCCGGCGGGACGGCGGCACCGGCCGGGGGCTTCACGGCTGTCGGCGGCGCGGCGGCGTCCGGCGGTGCCCTGGGCGGCAGCGTCGGCGGCGGCGTCGGCGGTGCGGGCGGCGGATCCGCGGGACCGGGGGCCGCGGCCCCCGGGACGCCCGGCAGTCCGGTCGGCGCCACCGGCCCGCTCGCCGCGGGCGGCGCCGGTGCGGCCGGGAAGGGTGCTGGGAAGAGCGCGGGGAAGGGCTACGGCGGACTGCCGCCCGGCCACGGAGCGGCCGACAGCGGCGCGGTCCAGGGCCCGGCGGGAACCGGCGCTCCCCGGGGCACCGGTCGGCCGGGCGTGAACGGGTCGGCCGCGACCGGGCGGGGACTGCCGCCCGGCGCGCTGCCGCCTCCGGGCAAGAACCGGATACGGCCGCTGGTTCCGCCGCAGCCCGGTCCGGCCACCCGACGTGGTCCGGCCGGTCCGCCGCGACCGGTCGAGCACGCGGTGGCGGAGGACGGCCACTCGCAGCCGAGCGCTCGGGGCACCGGCGGCGGGCATCGCACCGAGCGCCCGGCAGTGGACCGCTCGGCGGCTGACCGGTCGGCAGTGGACCGGTCGAAGGTGGACCGCTCGGCCACGGACCGGCTCGCAGCCGAGCGGGCTGCGGCAGAGCGGAGCGGCCGGGCCGTGCCCGGTGGTCGGGCGGCCGGGGTGACCGGCGCGTCCGGCGGTCCAGGGCCGGCCGACGGTGGCACTCGGCCGACAGCTGGTCGCGGCACGGCCGATCACGCGGACCGCCCCGGGCTGTCGGGCAGTCAGCGGCCCGCCGCTCGGGGCGCCGGGTACGGCCTGCCGAACCCGGCGGCCCGTCCTGGCGGCGCGTTCACCGGGGAGACCGCTCCGGGTGGGTCGGAGCAGCGCCGGGCCCAGCCGTCGGCGGGCACGCCGTCCCGACGGGACCTCACCGATGCCATGGAGGCGATGGACGCCATGGACGCGGTGGACACCGGGGCCGACAGCGCGGCCGAGTAGGGCCTGTCCGACGGTTCACGTCGGATCGGTGGACGGCTCCGCCGGGGCACCTCCCGACCGAAGGGTCAGGGAGGTGCCCCGGCGGATACCTGAGGGCGGAGAGCCGAGGGCTGAGAGCAGGATGCCCGGCCTCACCCGCCCGGCGGCTGCACGCGAGAAGTCCCGGTCGGCCGACGGGCGAGCCCCCGGGACGGGAAGGCGTACGGTGCTCGGCCCGGAGGGGGCCGGGCACGGCGTCCCGTCGGCCCCTGCAAGCGGCCCGGGCGGGGGGCCGGTTGAGCAGGTGTCCGAGCCGGGGAGCCTCTCGGTGACCCGGCCCGCGGATTCCGGGCGCGGCCCCGCGCCCGGATGTGCGCCGGCCGGCCCGGCGGGTGCGGCAACGGGAACGGCAACGGCAACGATGGCGGTACTGGTGCTGCCCGCGCGGTGGGCTTGCACCGTAGGGTGAGTCATGTGAACGACCGTTTGGTATGGATCGACTGTGAAATGACCGGCCTCGACCTCGAGCGCGATGCGCTGATCGAGGTGGCCGCGCTGGTCACCGACTCCGAGCTCAACATCCTCGGCGAGGGCGTGGACGTCGTGATCCGCCCGCCGCAGGAGGCGCTCGTGACCATGCCGGAGGTGGTACGCGAGATGCACACCTCCTCCGGCCTGCTCGACGAGCTCGCGGACGGGGTGACGCTGGCCGAGGCCGAGCAGCTGGTGCTCGACTACGTCCGCCAGCACGCCCCGGAGGCCGGGCGGACCCCGCTGTGCGGCAACTCCGTGGCCACCGACCGCGGGTTCCTCTCCCGGGACATGCCGGCCCTGGAGGGGCACCTGCACTACCGGATCGTGGACGTCTCCTCGATCAAGGAGCTGGCCCGCCGCTGGTACCCGAAGGCGTACTACAACAGCCCCCCGAAGGGCGGCAGTCACCGGGCGCTGGCGGACATCCGGGAGAGCATCGCCGAACTGCGGTACTACCGCGAGGCGGTGTTCGTCCCGCAGCCCGGCCCGGACGGTGACGCGGCCCGCGAGATCGCGGCCAAGTACCAGCAGTCGTCGGACTGAACCCCGGCGTCCGCCCGTCCCGGCGCCGGCGTTGTGGCCCAGGTCACCTCCGGCGCCGGCCACCGCCGCCCACCTGGGCGGGCACGGAAACCCTGGCGCGAGCACCCTCTCGGATCCTGTAGAGTTCTTCCTGTCAGCGCGGGAACGCGCAAGACAGATGGTGGGTGTAGCTCAGTTGGTAGAGCACCTGGTTGTGGTCCAGGTGGCCGCGGGTTCGAGTCCCGTCACTCACCCCATCAGTTGAGGGCCTGATCTCCAGTCGGAGATCAGGCCCTCAGTCGTTTCCGGGCGGCCGGGCGGAGAGCAGTCGCAGGACCCCCCTGCCGCGACAGGCTACCGGCAAGTAACATAGCGCCCATGACGACACCCACGATCGGCCAGCTGCTCGCCTCCACCGTCCCGATGGCCCGGACGCTGAACCTGGAGTACCTGGAGACGACCCCCGAGCGGGCGGTGCTGCGCCTGCCGGACCAGCCGGACTTCCACAACCACGTGGGCGGCCCGCACGCCGGTGCGATGTTCACGCTGGGCGAGTCGGCCAGCGGGTGCATCGTGCTGGCGGCCTTCGGCGACCAGCTCTCGCGGGCCGTGCCGCTCGCGGTCAGCGCGCAGATCGCCTACAAGAAGCTGGCGAAGGGCGAGGTGACCGCGACCGCGACGCTGGGGCGCCCGATCGCGGAGATCATCGCGGAGCTGGACGCGGGTCAGCGCCCGGAGTTCCCGGTCACGGTGGAGATCACCCGCGCGGACGGCGCGGTGACCGGCGAGATGAGCGTGCTCTGGACGCTGCGGCCCAACTCCTGAGCCGCACAGGGCACTCGGGCACCGCGGGGCCGACCCGCGGGCGCCCCGCGCCGACCGCCCGCGGCGGCGCGCGCCCCCTCCCGCCGACTTGACGCCGGATCGGCTGGAAATCGACCTCGTTGGCGCGTTCGGCCGTCCCTGGCGTCAGCCTTCCGCGTGACCTTCCGGCGGGTGGGCTCGTTCTCCCCTCACGTGCGAGCCAATCATCCGTTCCCCGCGCCCGAGCCGTCGTCTGCCTCGCGGTCGGCGGCGGTCCTGCCAGCACAGCGCGGGTTACGGAGCAGCCGGCGCTCGCCCGCCCGTGTCCTGGCGGCCGGTGGTGCGGTGCTGGCACAGGTCTGGGGTCTGGGGCTGGGATTCGGCGCCGGGCACGCCGCGGCCGTCGGCCCGCCGGCCGGACCGGTCCGGGCGGTCGAGCCCGCTCGCGCCGCGGCACCGGCCCAGGTGGTCAGGACGACCACGACCCGCGCGCGCGACACCGCCGCCTCGCCCGCCCGGCGCACGACGCACGGACCGGCGGCGAACGACCCGGCCACGGGCAGCGCGCCGGGCGGCGGCTCGGGAACCCCGCCGGCCGGGCTCACCGACGGGTCGACGCCGATCCGGGCCCCCGGCGCGGCGGATGCGGTCGAGCCGAACGGATCGGGCGTGCTCGGCTCGACCGGACTCGGCGAGGCCGCCGGCACGGCGACCGGCACGGCCGTCGGCGCGACCGGCGGGACCGGGGACGTCAACCAGCTGCTGCACAGCCGGATCCGGGCCGGCGACCTGCCGTTGCCCGGGCAGGCGACGAAGGCGGTGCCCGACGCGTTCGCGATCGCGGGCGTCCTGCTCCCGTCCGTGCCGCCGCAGGGCCGCTCGCCGCAGGACGCGCGCTCGGGCGCGGGGGACGGGCAGTCCGCCGCGCAGACCGGCGTGACCGGTCGGGGCGGCGCGCTCCCCCGCCTGCCGCTGCCGCGCGGTGGGCTGCCGCCCACCGGAACGACGACCCAGGGCCAGGGGGGCCTGGCGGATGGCTGGAGCACCGCCGCGCAGGCCCGGAGCGCGGGCGCCGCGGGCGGCTCCACCGGCGCCCGCGCGGGGAGCCCGACGGCCGACGGACTGTCCGGGCTCGCGGCCTCCGCGCACACGGTGGAGCTCACCGCCTCACGGGACGGCGGACGTTCGGCCTCCGTCGGCGGACCGAACACGACCGGCGGGGGCGCCGGAACCGGGGCAGCGGGCCGCGGCGGCTCGCGCCCGCCGGGCGGCACCGCGGCCGAAGGGGGCACCACGTCCGCCGAGCCGCTCGCGGCGACCGGCTCACAGGACGCGGTACTGATGCCGATCGCGGCCGGGCTGCTGCTGACGGGGGCCGCGATGTACAAGCACCGCGGACTGCCGCGCGGCCACTGACGCGCCGACCAGCGACACACCGGCCGCTCGCCCCGGGCTGCTGAGACTCCCCGGCCGCCGGACGGCTCAGCGCCCCACGTGCTTGAAGGTGTCCGGCGGCGGCGCGGGCGACGGGGCCGCCGAGGCGTCCGTGGCCACCGGGGCGCCGCCGGTGAAGGCGGCGAGCTCGCGGCCGTGCTCCAGTCGGGCGAGGGCGGCGTCCCCGGCCGTGCGGCGGCTCAACTCCGCGATCGGCAGCGGGGCGTGGGAGGCGGCCAGGATCAGGTTGCCGAACCGCTTGCCGCGCAGCACCGCGGGGTCGGCGATCAGCGCCACCTCGGGGAAGACCGCGAGGAGGGTGGCGACCTGGCAGCGGGCGAAGGCCAGCGCGCCGCCGTCGGCGATGTTGACGGCGTAGCAGCCGCCGGGCGCGAGCGCGCGGGCGGCGAGGGTGGCGAACTCCACCGTGGTGCAGTGGGCGGGCACCCGGGCACCGGCGAAGACGTCGGCGATCACCAGGTCGGCGCCGGCCTCGGGGGCGCGTTCCAGCACGGCGCGGGCGTCACCGCCGCGGACCTTGATCTGCCAGCCGGGCGGGGTGGGGAGTTCGGCCCGGATCCACTCGGTGAGCGCGGTGTCCAGCTCCGCGACCTGCTGCCGCGAGCGCGGGCGGGTGGCGGCGGTGTAGCGGGCCAGGGTCAGTGCGCCACCGCCCAGGTGCAGCACCCGGATCGGCTTGCCGGGGGCGGCGGCGAGGTCGATGAGGTGGCCGAGCCGGCGCTGGTACTCGAAGGCGAGCCGGGTCGGGTCGGCGAGGTCGAC
Organism: Kitasatospora sp. NBC_01250; assembly: GCF_036226465.1. NCBI lineage: Bacteria > Bacillati > Actinomycetota > Actinomycetes > Kitasatosporales > Streptomycetaceae > Kitasatospora > Kitasatospora sp. NBC_01250. The sequence continues at coordinate 3,470,712 of NZ_CP108476.1, forward strand.
GTGCGACTGCGGGGCGCCGTCGAGCAGCAGTGACCAGGCCTGCGGGTGGTCGCGGTCGGGGAGGAGCTCGGCCAGGCCGAACTCGGTGTGGTGCGAACGAGGGCCGGTGGCGGCGGGCTCCTCGGGGGTGGTCGAACGCCTGCGGGGGGCTCGTTGCTCTCGTCCCATGGAACGAAGTATCCCCCGGCTTCCGGGTGAACGCGCAGGTGGGAGCCAACGCGACGGCTCGGGGGCCGGACTGCGGGGAGAGCGGACCCGGACGGGGGGGACCGGGCTCAGAACGGACCGAGGCCGCTCGCGGTGAGGGTGCGGGCGGCCTCGCAGAGTGCCGAGCGCAGCACCCAGGGGTCGGTGGTGGCCACGGCGGACTCGGCACCGGCGGGCGGCACCAGCCAGCGCGGGTCGGTGGCGGCCAGCGGCATGGCGCCGGGCAGACAGCAGGTGCCGGGCAGGTGCCAGCGCTCGGCGGTGCCGGCCGGCACCAGGAAGCTGACGCTGGCGCCGCCGGCTCCCTGGGCGACCGAACCGCAGGCCCGGCGCAGTCTGAGGATGTCGAGCGTCTCCAGGCCGAGCCGCAGCGGCACGATGACCGTGTCGCAGCGCTGCCCGCCCTCCCGGCGGCGTGGCAACTCCCCGGTGAGGAACGTACGGAACTGCGGCATCCCGGTGACCATCATGTGGGCCCTCCTGGTTCGGTTCGCTCCTCGCCGCTCACGTCCGCTTTCCCCCACGTTCGACCGCCCGCCGTCGAACTCCCCCTCGTACAGGACAGACTGAGGGACTGTCAGTGAGAGAAGTGAACTGATGGTATGAATGGCTACTGAAGCTGAACGATGGATGGGTGGTGCGTCGGGAGACCGTCCCCACTGGCCGCCCGATATCAACACAACGGAACCGAGCCCGGATTAGCCACGGGGCTTCCTACAGCAAGCCATGGCATTTCATGGCAGAACCCTTGAGATATGTCGGATTTGCCACTGAATAGTGGTTATTTTCCCGGAAACCCATCGTGATCACCTGATGACAGCCGGTACTGTCGAGCTGTGCCTCACCGGGCCGCTTCGGTCCATCGAGGCTCAGCCGCCCGCCCTGTTACCGGACGGGCGCCGACCGTACGGCTAGCACCGTCTCGCCCCGGAGCGCACCATGGCCCCCACAATCGCCGCGCCCGCACCTGTGACCGGTCCCGCGACCACGACCACCCACGCGCCGACGCCCAACACCGCGATGCGCGAGCTGCGCGGCGACCTCTCCCCCGCCGAGTTCGCCACCGCGATCCGCCGCGCCGCGCGGGAGATCGGCGAGCACGTGTCGTGCGACGCCCGGTACATCGGCCGGGTCGAGGCCGGCGCGATCCGCTGTCCCAACTACGCGTACGAGCGGGTGTTCCGCCATATGTGGCCGGACCGTTCGCTGCAGGACCTCGGCTTCTCCCCCAGGACGGCCGTCCGCGGTCGCCCGGCCGGCGGGGTCGTGCCGGCCCGGCCGGCCGCCCTGCGGCTCTCCCCGCACCATCCCGACGAGGAGAACGACGACGTGCGTCGCCGTACGTTCCTGAGTGGCGGTCCGACCGCCCTGGCCACCGTGCTCGGCCTCGATGCGCCGGCCCGCGCGGCCGCCGCCGCACCCGCCGCGCTGCCGCTGCCCGGCCTGCCGCCGCTGCCGCCGCTGCCCGCACCGCGCAAGGTCGGCGGAGCCGACGTCCAGATCGTCGAAGAGGCCGTCCGGGAGATCCGGTTGGCCGATGACGTGCGTGGCGGCGACACCCTGTTCGAGCGGGCCGGGCAGTCGCTGCGGCAGGCGTACGTGCTGCTCAACGAGGGCGACTACACCCTCGCCACCGAGCGGCGGTTGCAGTCGACGGCCGGCGAACTGGCCATCTCGGTGGGCTGGTTGGCGCACGACTCACAACGGCTGGCCGATGCCCGCTCGTTCTACGCCGAGGCGCTGGCCACCGCGCGGATGGCGAACGACTCGGCGCTGGAGGCCCATGTCTTCTGCAACAGCGCCTTCCTGGCCCGGGACGCGGGGCGCCCGCGCGAGGCGCTGCGGGCCGCCCAGGCCGGCCAGAGCGCCGCCCGCCACCTGGACTCCGAGCGCCTGCTCTCGCTGCTGGTGATGCGCGAGGCGGGCGGCTGGGCGCTGCTGCGCGACCGGAGTGCCTGCGAGCGGGCGCTGGCCCGGGCGTACACGCTCTTCGAACGCGGCGAGAGCGAGTCCGACCCGGAGTGGATGTCCTTCTACGGCGAGGCCGAGATCGCCGGCCTGGAGGCGCAGTGCTGGTCGGCACTGGGCGAGTGGGACCTGGCCAGCGAGCGGGCCGGGCTGGCGATAGCGCTCCAGGAGCCGCACTTCGTGCGCAACCGGGCCCTGTACACCGCCGAGTTGGCCCACGACCGGCTCGGCCGCGGCGACCTGGCCGGCGCCGCCGGGCACGGCAGCGCGGCGGTCGCCCTGCTCGGCGACGTCCGCTCGGCGCGGATCCGCGGCATGCTCGCGGACACGGCCGAGCGGCTGCGCCCCTTCCGGGGAGTGCGCGAGGTCGGGGTGTTCCTGGCCGGCTTCGACCGCGCGGCGGCCTGATCCGGCGGCCCGGCCCGGCCTCAGGCGGTCGGCGTGTCCAGGTGGCTGTGGTCGTTCCAGATCTCGACGGCGGGCAGGCCGTACTCCCAGGAGAGCACCGAGAGCGCCGCCGTGCCGAGCTTGAGCCGCTGGCCGAACTCCGGTGCCTGGCCCAGCCAGCGGGCGGCCAGGACCCGCAGCAGGTGGCCGTGCGCGAAGACGATCACGTCGCGGTCGGCGGCGTGCATCGTGGTGGTCTCGGGGTGCGGGGTGCCGTGGTCCTCCTCGATCCCGGCGAGGAAGGCGTCGGCCCGGGCGCCGACCTCCGCCAGCTTCTCGCCCTGCGGCACGCCGTCGCGCCAGATCAGCCAGCCGGGGTGGTCGTGCTCGCGGATCTCGGCACCGGTGCGGCCCTCGTAGGCGCCGTAGTCCCACTCGAGCAGCTCGGGCCGGTCCACCGCGCGGTCGCCGAAGCCGGCCAGCTCGCAGGTCTCCCGGGCGCGGGAGAGCGGGCTGGTGTAGACGTCGGCCTCCGGCAGCCCGGACCACGGCGCGCGGTGCAGCCGGGCACCGACGGCGCGGGCCATCTGCCGGCCCTCCTCGGTCAGCGGGATGTCGGTCCGACCGGTGTGCTGGCCGCTCGCCGACCAGGCGGTCTCACCGTGGCGGACAAGGATCAGTCGAGCGGGCATCGCGGACTCCTGAGGACTAGGTGCGGTGAAGCGGTCGGTGCACTGCCATGATTCCCTACCCGTCGGTTACCGATCGGTACACCCCTGCCGGGGCGGCCCCGGGCACTGCGCGAGGTCCGGCGGGGTGCTGCCCGGGTTGTCGGTGCCGGGTGCGAGACTGGCGAGCACCATGAACGTCTCGCTCACCGATCACGGTCCGCGGCTCTCGGTCCTGCGCGGCACCGCCGAGCAGCGCGGCCTGGACGCCCGGGCGCTGGCCGCGCTGGCGGCCAATCCCGGCTGCCGGCGCCGGGCCCTGCTGGACGCCGCCGGGGTGGACAAGGGCGCCGTGGCGGGCCGGCTCGGCCGGCCCGCTCCCTTCGGCCGCTCACCCTTCGCGATCGCCCGCGGCACGGTCTTCGAGGCCCGGCTGAAGGCCGACGGCTGTGCGGCGCTGCTGGAGCCGCTGCGCCGGCACCTCGGCCTTCCGGCCGACGACGGCACCCGGCTGGACACCCCGGACCTGCTGCCCCGTTCCGGTCCGGCGGTGCGGGCGGCGCGCACCGCCGAGGCACTGGCCGCGGCGGTCGCCGCCTCGCTGGCGGACCCGGGGTGCTGGACGCTGCTCGACCACCCGCTGCTTCGGCTCACCGTGGCCGGCGCACCCGCCTACCTGGAGCCGGACGCGGTCCTGGTGCACGGCGGGCGGTGCACCGTGGTCGAGATCAAGTCCTTCCCGGTGCTGGACGGTTCGGCCGACCCCGCGAAGGTCGGCGCGGCCACCCGGCAGGCCGCGGTCTACGTCCTGGCGCTGTTGGCGGCGGCCGGGCACGACGAGCGGCACGGGCCCGCCTTCCCCGAGCCGCCGGCCCCGGCCCTGCCCGGTGCCCCGGAGCCCGTGGTGCTGCTGGTCTGCCCCAAGGACTTCGGACAGACGCCGGTGGCCGCCGCGATCGACGTCCGGCGCGAGGTGGCCACCACCCGGCGCCAGCTGGCCCGGATGACCCGGATCGAGGAGCTGCTGGACACCCTGCCGCCCGGGACCACCTTCGACCTCGCGCCGGACGACGCGGGCCGGCCGACCCGGCCGGTGGCCGAACTGGCGACGGCGGTGGACTCCGTGCCGGCCGACTACGGTCCGGAGTGCCTGTCGGCCTGCGAGTTGGGGTTCCACTGCCGGGCGCAGGCGCGGGCGGCGGGCGCGGTCGAGCAGCTGGGGCGCGGGGTGCGGGCCGACCTCGGCGACCTGCGCACGGTGGACGGCGTGCTGGCGGCGGCCTGCCCGGGGGCGGCGGCAGCGCGTCAGGAGAGCGCGGGCGGCGACGGAGGCGGTGCGGTGGGCGGCGACGGTGACGAGGCGGCCGAGCGGCTGCGGTACGCCGCCGCGTTGCGCGCCGAGGCGCTGGGCGGGCCCGCGCTGGTCACCGATGCCGGGCCGGTGGCGGTCGAGCCGGTAGCGGTCGGGCCGGCGGCGGTCGGGCCGGCGGCGGTGTCCGGGTGAGCCTGCTGAGCACGCTCGCCCGGCTGGAGGCGATCCGCAGCGGGCACGCCGAGCCGCTGGCCACCGTGCGGCACCGGCACCTCTCGGACTCACCGATGGTGCTGATCCCGCTCGCCACCGCGGCGGAGGACGGCGCGCCGCTGGCCGTGCTGCTCGGCACCGACCGCGCCGAGCCGCGGCTGCACTTCGTGCCGCAGCCGCTCAACCGGGACGGTCGCGCGGAGTTCCTGGCCGCCCTGGCCGACGAGTTGCTGCCCTACCTGGAGTCCTACGCCGGGACCGTAGAGCTGATCGAGGGCTCCGAGAAGGACCCCGCCACCGGCGAGAAGACCCCGGTCACCCGCGAGCTGTGCGCCGACGCGCCGCAGCTGATCGTGCCCAACGCCGGCTCGGTGCGGCACCTGGCGCTGCTCGGGCGGGCCACCCGGTTCCGCCGCACGGCGGAGGAGCCCGCTCCGGGCCCCTACCCCGCACCGGCCCGGGTGCCGCTGCTGGGCCGCTGGCTCACCCACCTCACCGAGCGCGCCCAGGTGCCCGGGGCCAGCCTGCTGCTGCCGATGACCGGGCTGCTGGCCCGGCACTGGGCGACCGGCCAGAGCCTGCTGGAGGACCAGCAGCTGGCCGCCCAGCTGGCCTGGCACAGCCCGCCGCCCGGGACCACCGGCGCGGAGCAGGCCGAGCTGGCCGAGACCGCCCGGGACGGGCGCGGCCAGCTGCTGCACCCGCCGGCCGGACCGGCCACCGACCCGCGCTTCGACGAGAAGCTGCTGGCCCCGGCGATCACCCGCCATGACGCGGCGCTGGCCGCGCTGCGCCAGGCCCGCGGCCGTCACGCTGCGGCCGGGGCCGTGGCCGAGGACGTAGCAGGGGACGTGGCGGGGGGAACGGTCCTGGGCGGCGAGGGGGCGCGGGTGCGGGAGGCCGAGGCTGCGGTGCGGGAGAGCGTCGCTGAGCTGCGCCGACTGCTGCTCGGGGTGCTGCTGCCCACCTGGGAGGACGTCTGGCGCGGGCTCGACCTGCTGCGCGGGCTGCCGCCGGGCGGACACGTCGGTGAGCGCTGGGAGGGGGACCGCTGGTCCTACACCGGTCACCGGGACCGCCTGGCGGCCGGTGAGCCGCCCCAGCCGCGGGTGGACGACGCGGTGACGGCGGCCCGCAAGCTCGCCCAGCGCGAGCGCGAGCAGGTCCGGGTCGAGGTGCAGGAGGCGCTGGACGATCCACTGGCGATGGCCGAACGGCGGCTCTCGGGCGAGGCGTTCAGCGCGGTGGTGGTCGAGGTGGTGCCGGAGTACGACACCAGCGGTCGCTCCCCCAAGCCGCGTCCGCTGCTGGTGCTGCGCACCGCCGACCAGCCGCACGCCGATCCGGGCCGGGAGGTGCACCGCGCCTCGGCACCCACCGCGCAGAAGGCCGAGGTGGTGGCGTTCGACCCGGCGGCGGGGCTGGTCACGCTGCGGGTGCTGACCGGGATGGGGCGCCGCAAGGAGCCCGAGCCCGGCAGTCTGCCCGAGCCCGGTCAGACCGTGGTGTTCACCCTCTTCGAGCTGACCCCGCGCCAGTCCGCCCCGCTGCCCGAGCCGGCCGACACTCCGTGGACACACGGCGGTCCGCCGTCGGCCGCCCGGAGTTCGACTTCCGGAGTGGAGGAATGGGCATGAGCAGCACTGTGAGCCTTCTGACGCCCGGCCCCGCCGACCCGACCGCCGCCACCGGTGCGACCGCCGCTGCCGACCCGTCCGCGGCGGCCGACGCCGCCGTCGCGGCGATCCTGGCGGCCACCGTCCGACCCGCCCCCGGCGCACCGCGCGGCGTGGTGGTCGACTCGCCCCCCGGCGCCGGCAAGTCGACACTCGTGGTCAAGGCGGCCCGGGAGCTGGTCGCGGCCGGTGAGCGGCTGATGATCGTGGCCCAGACGAACAGTCAGGTCGACGACCTGGTCGACCGGCTGGCCGCCAAGGGCCCCGAGCTGACGGTGGGCCGCCTGCACAGCGGGGACGCCCACCCGGCGGCCGAGGCGCTGCGGCACCCGAACGTGACGGCGAGCAGCAAGCCGGGCGACCTGCTGGAGCTGGACGTGGTGGTCTCCACCGCCGCCAAGTGGCAGTGGGTCAAGGACGTCGAGCCCTGGCGGCACGCGATCGTGGACGAGGCGTACCAGATGCGCTCGGACGCGCTGCTGGCCGTCGCCCGGCTCTTCGAGCGGGCGCTGTTCGTCGGCGACCCCGGGCAGCTCGACCCGTTCACGGTGGTCGGCACCGAGCAGTGGACGGGGCTCTCCTACGACCCCTCCAGCAGTGCGGTGGTCACCCTGCTCACGCACAACCCGGCCATCGTGCCGCACCGGCTGCCGGTCTCCTGGCGGCTGCCGGCCTCGGCGGCGCCGCTGATCTCGCAGGCGTTCTACCCGTACACGCCGTTCCGTTCGGGAACCGGGCCCGGTGACCGGCTGCTGGTTCCGCGCGAGCGGGCCGACGGCGGGCCGGTGGACGCGGCGATCGACGAGGCCGTCGAACACGGCTGGGCGCTGCTCGAACTGCCCGCCCGGCGTACCGTGCGCACCGATCCGCAGGCGGTGGCGGCGGTCGCGGCCACCGTGCGCCGGCTGCTGGACCGGGGCCTCACGGCCAGCTCGGAGCAGGGCCGGACCACGCTGACCCCCGGGCGGATCGCGGTCGGCACCGCGCACCGCGACCAGGCGGCAGCCGTGCGGGCCGCGCTCACCGGGCTCGGCGTCCCGGTGGACCCGGTGGTCGGCCCGGCCGTGACCGTGGACACCGCCAACCGGTTGCAGGGGCGCGAGTACGACGTGACGGTGGTGCTGCACCCGCTCTCCGGGCGCCCGGACGCCACCGCCTTCCACCTGGAGACCGGCCGGCTCTGCGTGCTGGCCTCGCGCCACCGGCACGCCTGCATCGTGGTGGCCAGGGCCGGGATCCCCGAGCTGCTGGACGAGCATCCGGCCACCGAGCCGGTGCAACTGGGCAGCGCGCTGCGCGTCCCGCCCGGCTGGGACGAGCAGATCGGGAGCCGGATGATCCCGCTGCTGGAGCGGGTCGGGGCCCACTTCCCCGATGGCTGGGAGGCCAACTACCAGGTGCTCCAGCACCTGGGCGAGCACCGGGTGCGACTGTAGGACCGGTCGGACCGGTACGAACGGGCCGGTCACGCGCCCCCCGGCGCGGTATCCGCGGGAGCGCCCGTCTTGGCACCGTTCCGTCCGGGGTGGGGCACGAGCGACAATGGACGACGGCCGAACGGACGACGGCCACTCGCCGACCGGCGATGCTGCCGGTCCCCGTCATCAAAGGTGCCCTCGCATGCCCGATCGCCAAGACCCGCCGCGCCGCCTGCGGCCGGCTCCGCTGCTCTTCGAGCCCGATGCCCTGGTCGCCGAACCGGAGCGGTTCTTCCAGTTGGAGAGCATCGAGGACCCGGCGGAACTGCTGCGCCGGTCGACCGAGTTGGCGCTCGCATTCCGGGCGGCGGCCGAGCGGGCCACTGACTTCCAGGCCATCGCCGCCGCCCAGCTGGCCGATCCGCGCCGGTTCGACGCCCTGACGCCCGCCGAGGTGGCGGCCCGGGCGGACTGGACGGCGGACTACGCGGCCCGGATGGTCGAGTACGGCCGCGGTCTGCTGCGCCCGCGTCGGCCCGACGAGGACTGAGCACCGCCGGGAGCCCCGCGCGGCCCGCACGCACCGGCCTGAGCACGGGCCTGAGCACCGGGTCGGACACCGGCTCGGGCAGCGGCCCCCACCGGGCCGCTGGCATATGCGGGAGGGAAGCCTACGCCGACCGCCCCGGCCCTGTCCGGCGAATCCGGCTTTCGTTGCGGCCCCGGCGCGAGTCGGCGCACCCTGCTGCGCGTGGATATCTGGACGGAGCAATCAGAGCGGTCCGTGGCGCACCTCACCCCGGCGGGCGAGGCCTGGCTGGCCTCGGCCAGCCAGTACCCGCGCAGCCTGCGGGCGCTGTGGGAGGCCCGGCCCTGGGCGCCGACCGTGCTGCCCTGCGGCCGGGCCTTCGACGTGATCAGCCTGCCGGCGCTGTTCGGCCGCCGGGTGCTGGACGAACTGTGGTCCTCGGGGCCGGGCTGTGGACCGGTGGCCGAGCACCGGGGGCGCACCCTGCTGTTCGTCCAGCCCGGTGCCGCACCCCGGCTGCGCACGCTGCTCGCCTGGGAGGAGTGGGCCCGGGACGTTCCGCCGCTGCTCTGCCACGGGCTCGGGGACGCGGTCACCGTGCCGCCGGTGCGGCGGGCGGCGGAGCCGTCGGTCGCACCGGCGGCGGCGGGGCGCTGGATCGTCGCCCCGGACGCCCGGGAGCCCTGGCTGCCGAGCGCCGGCGTGCTGCTCTGGGCCTGCGTGCGGGCGGCCCGGGGTGCCGCGGGGCAGGCCTCCGGCCGGGCCGCCGATCCGGCGACCGGGCCGGCCGCCGATCCGGCCGGTGCAGCGGCGGACGGCGCCCCCCTGGCGGTATTCGATTTTGGCTCCGCCTGAGGCCGCTGCTAGAGTCTTCTCTGTCAGCACGCGCCGCTAGCTCAGTTGGTTAGAGCAGCTGACTCTTAATCAGCGGGTCCGGGGTTCGAGTCCCTGGCGGCGCACAGACGGTCGAAGGCCTCTCGCGAGAGCGAGGGGCCTTCGGCGTTTCCTGGGCCTGTTTCCCGGCCTGTTTCCCGGAGCCGTTTCCCGCGTTTCCCGTTGCTGCCTCCCGGTGGCACCGGGTGGCCGAAGGGCCCCCGGACGGCTGTCCGGGGGCCCTTCGCCTGGTTCCGAGCCGTGCTCAGCGCCCGCGCAGCGTGCGGTACTTGGCGACCAGGGTCGCGCTGGAGCTGTCCAGGTGGTCGCCGCCCTCACCGGTCAGCAGCACCGGCTCGATCTTCTTGGCGAGCACCTTGCCGAGCTCCACGCCCCACTGGTCGAAGGAGTCGATGTTCCAGATCGCACCCTGGACGAAGACCTTGTGCTCGTAGAGCGCGATCAGCTGGCCGAGCACCGAGGGGGTCAGCTCCTCGGCGAGGAAGACCGTGGTCGGGTGGTTGCCGCGGAAGGTGCGGTGCGCGACCTGGAACTCGGCCACGCCCTCGGCGCGGACCTCCTCGGCGGTCTTGCCGAAGGCGAAGGCCTGCGCCTGGGCGAAGAAGTTGGCCATCAGCAGGTCGTGCTGGGCGACCAGGCCGGGGGTCAGGTCGGCGACCGGCTTGGCGAAGCCGATGAGGTCGGCCGGGATCACCTTGGTGCCCTGGTGCAGCAGCTGGTAGTAGGCGTGCTGGCCGTTGGTGCCGGGGGTGCCCCAGACGACCGGGCCGGTGGTCCAGCCGACCGGGTTGCCGTCGCGCTGCACCGACTTGCCGTTGGACTCCATGTCCAGCTGCTGCAGGTAGGCGGTGAACTTGGAGAGGTAGTGCGAGTACGGCAGCACCGCGTGCGACTGGGCGTCGAAGAACTGGCCGTACCAGATGCCGAGCAGGCCGAGCAGCAGCGGGACGTTCTCGGCCGCCGGGGCGGTGCGGAAGTGGTCGTCGACCAGGCGGAAGCCGTCCAGCATCTCCTGGAAGCGCTCCGGGCCGATCGCGATCATCAGCGACAGGCCGATCGCCGAGTCGTAGGAGTAGCGGCCACCGACCCAGTCCCAGAACTCGAACATGTTCTCGACGTCGATGCCGAAGTCGGCCACGCCCTGGCCGTTGGTGGACAGTGCCACGAAGTGCTTGGCCACCGCCTCCTGGCCGGCACCCAGCTGCCCCAGCAGCCAGTCCCGGGCCGAGGTGGCGTTGGTGATCGTCTCGATCGTGGTGAAGGTCTTGGAGGCGACGATGAAGAGCGTCTCGGCGGCGTCCAGATCGCGCACCGCCTCGTGCAGGTCGGCGCCGTCGACGTTGGAGACGAAGCGGACGGTGAGGTCGCGCTGGGTGTAGGAGCGCAGCACCTCGTAGGCCATCGCGGGGCCGAGGTCGGAGCCGCCGATGCCGATGTTGACGACGTTCTTGATCCGCTTGCCGGTGTGGCCGGTCCAGGCGCCGCTGCGCACCCGGTCCGAGAAGGCGGCCATCTTGTCCAGGACGGCGTGCACCTCGGGCACCACGTTGACGCCGTCCGCCTCGACCACGGCGCCGCGCGGGGCGCGCAGCGCGGTGTGCAGCACGGCGCGGTCCTCGGTGACGTTGATCTTCTCGCCGCGGAACATCGCGTCCCGCAGGCCCGCCACGTCCATCGCCTCGGCCAGCTCGCGCAGCAGCTCCAGGGTCCGGTCGGTCACCAGGTGCTTGGAGTAGTCCAGGTACAGGTCGCCGACCTGCAGGGTGTAGCGGCTGCCGCGCTCGGGGTCGGCGGCGAACAGCTCACGCAGGTGCAGCTCGCCGATCTCCTCCCGGTGCTTCCCGAGGGCGGCCCACTGCGGGGTACGGTCCAGGGGGGTTCGGCCGTCGGCCATCGGTTTCTCCTCGGTCTCTGCGCCGCATGTCGTCAGTCGGGGACAGCCTACGGAACAGTCAGGGCTGCTCACGCCACCCGCACCTGACGCAGTGCCGTCATTTCCGGTCCGAGCGCAGGTCCAGACCGCGCAGCACCTGGTCGACCAGCTCCGGGTCCGCGCCCGGCTCGCCGCGCGCGAGCAGCACCTCGCGGCGCGAGGCGGCCAGCAACTCCTGCTCCACCTCGCGCAGTTTGCGCAGCCGCGAGACCCGCTGCCGGGCCTCGGCCGCCTCGTCCTCCTCGTACTGCTCCGGGCAGAGCCGCTTCAGCCGGTCGTGCTGGCGTTCCCGGAGCTTCTCCACGAGTTCGATCGGCAGTTGGTCCGCCTCCTCCAGTTCGGCCAGCCGCGCCAGCGCCGCGTGGGCCGCCCGGCCCCACAGCCGCCGCTGCTCCTGCTCGCGCAGGTCGAGGTGCGGGTCGATGCCGAGCCGCCGGACCAGCCAGGGCAGCGAGAGCCCCTGCACCAGCAGGGTGAAGAGCACCACGCTGAACGCCGTGAAGACGATCCGGCCGCGCCCGGGGAAGTCGTGGCCGCCGTGCGTGGTGAACGGGATGGCCAGCGCGAGCGCCACGGTGGCCACCCCGCGCATGCCCGACCACCAGAGCACCACGGTCTCGCGCCAGCTGATCGGGGTGTCCTCCTCGCCGCGGCTGAGCCGTCGGGAGAGCCAGGCGGCCGGCAGCAGCCAGATCAGGCGGACCAGCACCACCACGGCGATCACCAGCGCCGCGTCACCGAGCATCGAGTGCCAGCCGGCTCCGGCGTCCTTGAGCACGGTGGCCAGTTCCAGGCCGATCAGGCCGAAGGCGACACCGGTGATCAGGGTCTCCACGATGTCCCAGAAGGCGCCGCCCACCAGCCGGTAGGAGACGTCGGCGGCGTCCGCCGCCCGGTCGGCCAGGTAGAGACCGACCACCACGACGGCCAGCACGCCCGAGCCCTCGATCTCCTCGGCCAGGGTGTAGGCGGCGAACGGCACCAGCAGGTTGAGTGCCACCTGCTGGGTGGGGTCGTCGAGCAGCGAGCCGATCTTCGTGGCCAGCCAGCCGACCACGCCGCCGACCAGCACGGCCACCACCGCCGACAGCACGAAGCGCAGCAGCGCGTGCGGCACCGAGAAGTCGCCGTCCACCACCGCCTCGACGGCCAGCGCATAGACCACGATCGCGGTCACGTCGTTGAACAGCCCCTCGCTCTCCAGGACCGACACCAGCCGCCGGGGCAGGCCGACGCTGCCGGCCACCGCCACCGCGGCCACCGGGTCGGGCGGCGAGACCAGGGCGCCCAGCGCCACCGCGGCGGCCACCGGCAGCGCGGGCGCCAGCTGGTGGAAGGCCGCGGCGACCGCGGTGGTGGTGACCACCACCAGGGCGACGGCCAGCAGCAGGATCGAGCGCAGATTGGCCCGGAAGTAGGCGAGCGAGGCGCGCCGGGCCACCGCGAAGATCAGCGGCGGCAGCACCAGCGGCAGGATCAGGTCGGGGTCGACCGCGACGTTGGGGATCTGCGGGACCAGCGCCATCACCAGGCCGAGCACCGTCATCAGCACCGGCTGCGGAACGCCGGTGCGGCGGCCCAGCGGCATGGTGACCACGGAGGCGAGCAGCACCAGGAAGAGCAGGGACAGCTGGGCCACGCGCGGATCCTCTCCTATCGGACAGGGAGAGTGTAGATATGACAAACCGACGCGACCTGCCCCGCCGCGCCGACGGGGGGCCGGCGCCCGGGGCCGCCCGGGGCCGGTGGCCGATTCGGAGAATCGGCTGCTGACCAGGTAATGTTCTCTTCGTCAGCAGGCGCCGCTAGCTCAGTTGGTTAGAGCAGCTGACTCTTAATCAGCGGGTCCGGGGTTCGAGTCCCTGGCGGCGCACCTGTCGGTACTCAAGGCCTCTCTCGCTTCGGCGAGAGAGGCCTTGAGTAGTTTCCGGCGCCCGGGCGCCCGGGCGCCCAGCATTCAAGCGACCGCCGCTCAGGCGCCCGGCGCGATCCCGACGCCGCCGATGCCCTCGGCCAGCATCCCGTAGGCCAGGCCGGCGTCCGCCACCGCGGCCGGGTAGGCCTCGGCCGCACTGCACCCCGCCGCGATCCGCTCGAAGTTCCGCCGGCCCAGCTCGTTGCGCACCGCCAGCAGGTGGAGTGCGGCCAGTCGTGCGCCGAGCGGGTCCGCGAAGACCGTCGCCAACTCCTCGGCGAGCAGCTCGACATCGCCGGCGAGGTAGTGCAGGAGCCGGCTCTGCAGGCTCGCCGTGCCGTAGAGCAGCCGCTGGAAGGCCACCACGTCCGGATGATCGCTCAACCCGGTGGCCGGATCGTGCTCGCGCAGCCGGTCCAGGAAGTGCTCGTGCAGCGCCTGCACCGGGGTCTGCCCGGCCGGCCGGGCCCGCACCACCCGCGCCGCCTCGCCCTGGTGGTCGGCGAACCGGTCCAGGAGCAGGTCCTCCTTGCTGGGGAAGTACCGGAACAGGGTCGGCTTCGACACCTGCGCGGCCGCCGCCACGTCCACCACCGACACCTCGTCGAAGCCGCGCTCCAGGAAGAGCCGCAGGGCGGTGGCGGCGAGGTGCTCGCGGGTGCGCTGTTTCTTCTGCTCACGCAGGCCTGGCACGGGTTCCATGCGAGCACCCTAGCAGGCACTGCGATACCGAGTTACGTTTGTGACTCGGTGATGTTTTTCCGGAGCGCCGGCACCAGGGCACCCCGCCGACCCGGCGGAGCCGCCAGGGCTATTCTGGGCGGCGGCACGGCCCTGACCGAAGGGCACGAGAATGCGCGTCGGAATCACCGGGTACCAAGGGCTCTCCGACCTGACCGAGTTGCTGGTGCGCGGCGAGCTGTGGCGCCTGGTGACCGCTTACGGACCGTACGAACTGGTCGGCGTCACCGCGCTGCGCCCCGGCCCCGAGACCTGGTTCGCCGGGGCGGTGCGCGAGCACGGCGGCAAGGTGGAGATCATCCTGCCGGCCGGCGCCGGGCCGCTGCCGGACACCCGGCTCGCCCGCGAGGCGACCGCCGTGCACCGGCTGGCGCCGGTCGCGGCCGGCGGACTCGGGGACGACCTCGGCCGGGCCCTGGTCGGCATGGTGGACGAGCTGATCGCGGTCTGGGACGGCACCCCCGGCGGCGAGCCCGCCGAGATCGCGGGGCTGACCCGCCGGGCCGGGCTCTGGGTGCACGAGGTGTGGCCGACCGGCAGCGAGCGGCCCGGCCAGGGCTGATCAGGCCGCCTGCAGCCAGCTCACCGGGGAGCGGTAGGCCAGGTGCGGGGCCGGCCGGAGCATCGGCCGCGCGGGCGGCGCCGCGGCGGCGGCGTTCGCAGCGGCGCGGGTGAGCAGGACGGCGGTGAGGGCGGCGAGCTCCTCGTCGGACTGGTCGGCGTGCTTGGTGCGGAGCATGGCCAGGGCGTGGGCGAGGACGGCGCGGGTCTCGGCGGGGTCGATGACGTCGTCCACCAGGCTGCGTTCGACCGCGTAGTACGGGTGCATCAGCTCGCTGCCCGAGCATCACGGAGATCTGCGGGATCATCCCGGAGGCGCGGATGTTGCGCTGGAAGATGCCGCCGTAGCCGGCCGGCGCCGTGGCACCCTCCCCGGTCCGGGCCCCGGCGCGGGCAGCCCCGGATACTGACCGGATGGAGAACGCGGCATGAGGGTCCTGGTCACCGGCGGGGCCGGTTTCATCGGTTCGCACTACGTGCGCACCCTGCTGGCGGGTGGCTACCCGGGCACCCCGGACGCCCGGGTCACCGTGCTGGACAAGCTGACCTACGCGGGCAACCGGGACAACCTGCCCCACGGGGAGCGGCGGCTGGACTTCGTGCCGGGCGACGTCAACGACCTCGACCTGCTGCTCCAGCTGCTGCCCGGCCATGACGCGGTGGTGCACTTCGCGGCCGAGTCGCACGTGGACCGCTCGCTGGAGTCGGCCGCGGAGTTCGTGCGCACCAACGTCGGCGGCACCCAGAACGTCCTGGAGGCCGCCCTGCGAACCGGCGTCGGGCGGGTAGTGCACGTTTCCACCGACGAGGTGTACGGCTCGATCGACCAGGGCTCCTGGACCGAGGACTCGCCGCTGCTGCCCAACTCCCCCTACGCCGCCTCCAAGGCCGGCTCGGACCTGATCGCCCGCTCCTTCTGGCGCACCCACGGGATCGACCTGTCGATCACCCGCTGTTCCAACAACTACGGGCCCTACCAGCACCCGGAGAAGCTGATCCCGCTCTTCGTCACCAACCTGCTGGCGGGCGAGCAGGTCCCGCTCTACGGCGAGGGCCGCAACGTGCGCGAGTGGCTGCACGTGGACGACCACTGCCGGGCGATCCAGCTCGTCCTGACCCACGGCCGCGCCGGCGAGGTCTACAACGTGGGCAGCGGAACCGAGTTGACCAACCTCCAGGTCACCGAGCAGCTGCTGGAGCTGCTCGGCGCCGACCAGGGCGCGATCCGGCGGGTGGCCGACCGCAAGGGCCACGACCTGCGCTACTCGCTGGATGCGACGAAGATCCGCGAGCAGCTGGGCTGGGCACCGCGGATCGACTTCGCCGAGGGCCTGGCGCAGACCGCGGCCTGGTACCGGGAGAACCGGGCCTGGTGGCAGGCGGCCCTGCAGCGCGCTCGGCGGAGCGCCACCTGACCGGCCGCGCGTCCGCTTCCGGTTGCCGCGCCCCCGGCACCGCCGAACCATGGGAGAGATGAGCGAGAAGCCCGGATACCTGCGCCACCCGCACCTGGGCGGCAACCTGCTGACCCTGACCGCCGAGGACGACGTCTGGCTCGCCCCGCTCGATCCCGACGGCTCGTGCGGCCGCGCCTGGCGGGTCAGCTGCGACCGCACCCGGGTCAGCCACCCCCGGCTCTCCCCCGACGGGCGCACCATCGCCTGGACCAGCTGGGCCGCGCTCACCCCCGAGGTGTGGACGGCCCCGACCGACGGCGGCGAGTCGGTGCGGCTGTCCTACTTCGGCAGCCAGGACACCCGGGTGCGCGGCTGGCTGCCGAGCGGCGAGGTGCTCGCGGTCACCTCGTACCACGAGCCGTTCGCCCACTACACCTGGGCCCGCGCGCTGCCGCCGGACGGTGCGCCGGGCCGCCGGCTGCCCTTCGGCCCGGTGCGCGACGCCCACCTGACCGCCGACCACACCCTGCTGCTGACCGGCGCCGCCCCGCACGAGCCCGCCGCCTGGAAGCGCTACCGGGGCGGCGCCACCGGGCGCCTGTGGCTGGACGGCGAGCAGCTGCTGCCCGAGCTGCCCGGGCACCTCTCCTCGCCGATGCTGGTCGGCGACCGGGTGGCCTTCCTCAGCGACCACGAGGGCATCGCCAACCTCTACTCCTGCCGCCCGGACGCCACCGACCTGCGCCGGCACACCGACCACGCCACCTTCTACGCGCGCGAGGCCGCCACCGACGGCCACCGGGTGGTCTACCAGCACGCCGGCGACCTGTGGCTGCTGGACGGCCTGGACGCCCCCGCCCCGCGCCGCCTGGTCGTCCGCCTCGGCGGCGCCCGCACCGGGCGCCGCCCGTACCAGGTGAACGCCGCCCGCCACCTCAACGACCTGGTCTGCGACAGCACCGGACGGGCCGGGGTGGTCGGGGTGCGCGGCAGCCTGTACTGGCTCACCCACCGCGACGGCCCGACCCGGGCACTGGCCGACACGCCCGGCGTGCGGGCCCGGCTGCCCGCCGTGCTCGGCCGCACCGGCCAGATCGCCTGGGTCACCGACGCCGAGGGCGAGGACGCGATCGAACTGGCCGCGCTGCCCGGCAGCCAGAGCCAGCCGCCCGCGCGCCGGATAGCCGCCGGAAGCCTGGGCCGGGTGCTGGAGCTGGTCGCGAGCCCGGACGGGCACAGCCTGGCGGTGGCCGCCGGGGACGGCCGGCTGCTGCTGGTGACCTGCGCCGACGGCGAGGTGCGCGAGCTGGCCAGGGCCGGCTACGGGCCGATCCGTGGCCTGGCCTTCTCCCCCGACTCGCGCTGGCTGGCCTGGTCGCAGCCGGTGGCCGGACGCTCGCTGCGCCGGATCAGGCTGCTGCGCCTGGACAGCGCGGAGGCCCTGCCGCTGGACGTCACCGACGGGCGGTTCGAGGACGAGCAGCCGGTCTTCACCCGGGACGGGCGCTACCTGGTCTTCCTCTCCTGGCGCGGCTTCGACCCGGTGCACGACGTGCACACCGGCGACCTCTCCTTCCCGCTGGGCTGCCGCCCCTACCTGGTGCCGCTGGCCGCCGACACGCCCTCGCCGTTCGCCGCCCCGGTGGGCGACGAGGCCGACCCGGCACCCGGCGACGGCAGCGTGCTGGTGGACGCCGAGGGCCTGGCCGAGCGCCTGGTGCCGTTCCCGGTGATCGCCTCCAAGTACTCCACCCCCGCGCCGGTGCGCGGCGGCCTGCTCTGGCTGCGCTGGCCGATCTCCGGCACCCTCGGCGAGACCTTCGCCAGCCCCACCGACATCTCCGGGCGCCCCGCGCTGGAGCACTTCGACCTGGCCACCGCCACCCGCAGCACCGTGCAGGAGCAGGTGGACGGCTACGCGGTGGCCGGGGACGGCTCGGCGGTCTCCACCTTCGCCTCCGGGGTGCTCAAGCTGCTGCCGCTGGGCGCCGGCGGCGGCGCGGCCACCGTGGACCTGCGCCGGATCACCCACACCGTGCACCCGGGCCCCGAGTGGCAGCAGGCCTACCACGAGGCGGCCCGGGTGGTCCGCGAGCAGTTCTGGGACCCGGCGCTGGGCGGCCTGGACTGGCCCGTGCTGGTCGCCCAGTACGAGCCGCTGGTGGAACGGATCGCCTCCCCCGACGACTTCGCCGACCTGCTGCGCGAACTCCTCGGCGAGCTGGGCACCTCGCACGCCTACGTCACCCCGGCCCGGCGCGGCGAGGGGCCCGCCCCGGTGCAGCAGGCGCTCGGGCTGCTCGGCGCCGGGGTGCACCAGGAGCCGGACGGGCGCTGGCTGCTGGACCGGGTGCTGCTCGGCGAGTCCTCCGACCCGCGCGCCCGGGCCCCGCTGGCGGGCCACCAGGTGCGCGAGGGCGACGAGTTGGTGTCGATCGCGGGCCGCACCCCGGACCCGGTGCGCGGCCCGGCCCCGCTGCTGGCCGGGGCCGGCGGCAGCACCCTCGAAGTCGCCTTCCGGCGCGGCCCCGACGCGCCGGTGCGCCGGGTGGCGATCACCCCGCTGACCGACGAACGGCCGCTGCGCTACCAGGACTGGGTGGCCAAACGCCGCGCCCTGGTCCGGGAGTTCAGCGACGGGCTCTGCGGCTACCTGCACATCCCGGACCTCGGCGGCTCCGGCTGGGCCCAGTTCAACCGCGACCTGCGCCGCGAACTCGACCGCCCCGCCGTGGTGCTGGACGTGCGCGGCAACGCCGGCGGCAACGTCTCCGAACTGGTCCTGGAGAAGCTCAGCCGCCGGGTGCTCGCCTGGGACCACACCCGCGGGCGCCGCCCGGCCCGCTGGCCGCGCGACGCGCCGCGCGGGCCGGTGGTGGCGCTGGCCGACGAGGCCACCAGCTCGGACGGGGACGTGATCATCGCCGCCGTCCAACTGCTCCGCCTCGGCCCGGTGGTGGGCCGCCGGACCTGGGGCGGCGTGGTCGGCACCATCGGCCGGCACACCCTCGGCGACGGCACCCAGATCTCGGTGCCCGCCAACGCCTCCTGGTTCAGCGGCGGTTACGGCTTCGGCATGGAGAACCGGGGCGTCGAGCCGGACATCCCGGTGCTGCGCTCCCCCGCCGACTGGGCGACCGGGCACAACACCGAGCTGGCCGAGGCCGTCCGGGTCGCCCTGGAGCTGCTGCGCGCCCACCCGGCCGCCGCCCCGCCGCCGGCCGACACCCCGCACCCGGACCTGCGCCGGCCGCCGCTGCCGCCCCGGGGGTGAGCGGGTCGGCACAGCGGGCGGGGCGCATCCGGTCCTCGGATGCGCCCCGCCCGCTCTGCTTCGGTCTGCTCTGCTTCGGCCTGCTCTGCTTCGGCCTGCGTGGTCCGCTCGGGTGGGCTACTTCTCCCACTCGTGGCCGCCCTCGCTCTCCATGTCCGACTCGGCCTGCTGGATGTCGCTCTCGCCGCCCTGCTTCGCCCGGCCGGTCATGTTCCCCATGGCATCGGAGGCCGGGCCCGGCAGATGCTGCTGGGCCTGGTCGGCGGTCTGCTGACCGGCGTCGGTGGCCCGCCCCTTGGCGGTGTCCGCCATGTCGGTGGCCTTCTCGCTGTGGCCGCCGAGCATCTCCTTGATCCTGTCCATCATGCCCATGGCTCCTCCTCGCGGTTCGTCGACCAGGGCTGTCACCAACATGTCACCGCTCGCGCGCAGCCGCATTCGGAGGAGGTCGGGCGGGCTCGCGCTACTTCACCACCCAGGGCGCGGTGAACGCCCGAACGGCGGACCCGTCCTGGTCGGCGAGCTTGACGGCCGTGAAGCGACGGGCCGCCTCCGAGGTCTGCACCCGGAACGCGGGCTGCTCGGCGGTCAGCACCTCGATGATCGAGGCCGCGGCCTGCTCGATGGTCTGCGCGGCGCCGAAGGCCGCCATGGCGTGGGACAGGTAGGCGGACAGCGCGGGCGCGTAGGGGCCCGGGGCCGGCTCCGCCGTCGGGTCGAACCCGACGTTGGCGACGAACTCGCTGGCCACCGCACCCGGCTCGACCACGCTCACCTTGACGCCCACGGTGGCGGCCACCGGCGCGAGCGACTCCATGAAGCCCTCCACGGCGAACTTGGCCGCGCAGTACGCCTCATTGAACGGCTGCCCGACCACGCCGCCGACGCTGGTCACGGCGAGCAACCGGCCGCCGGCGGCGCGCAACAGCGGCATCGCGGCCCGGGTCACCTGGACCACGCCGAAGAAGTTGACCTCCATCACGGAGCGGACGTCCTCGACCGTCTCCTCCTCGATCGTCCCGAGATGGCCGGCCCCGGCGTTGTTGACCACCGCGTCCAGACCCCCGTGGTCGGCGACGACCTGCGCCAGACAGGTCTCGACCGAGATGGGATCGGTCACGTCCAGCACCCGGACCTCGACGCGGTCGCGCACACCGGCGGCCTCGGCGGCCTTCAGCAGTGCGTCGGCCTTCGAGGTGTCCCGCATCGTGGCCACGGCCCGCCAGCCCGCCTGAGCAGCGGCGACGGCGGTGGCCAGACCGATGCCGGAGGAGGTGCCGGTGATCAGAACAGTCTTCACGGTGGTCCATTCCTCATACTTATTAACCATAACTACCTGGCTCGATAACTATGCAGGCCGATGTTTTCCGTTGTCAAGCATCTCGGTAGACTGGTGTCATGCCTCCCGTGCCCTCGGATGAACTGACCTCCCAGGTCGTGGCCCTCTTCGCCGCGATCAACCGCCGCTACGCCCGCGAGTCCGAGGCCGCCGCCACCCCGTACGAGCTGACCCCCCTCCAGGCCAAGGCCCTGCTCGCCGCCGAGGAGCCGGTCGCGATGCGCCGCCTCGCCGAGTACCTGCACGCCGAGCCGTCCAACGTCACCGCCATCGTCGACCGCCTGGAGGCCCGCGGCCTGGCCGAACGCCGCCCGAGCCCGGGCGACCGCCGGGTCAAGCTCGTCGCAGCCACCGAAACGGGCCTGACGGTGATCGCCGACCTGCGCGCCCGCATGCCCTTCGCCAGCCACCCCCTGGAGCCGCTGAGCCAGGAGCAGCGCGAGACCCTGCGCGACCTGCTCGCACTGATGCTCGACGAGCAGGGCCCGGCGACTACTCCCGGATGACCTTCGCGAGTTGCGTGATCTCGGCCGGGAGCAGGGGGCGCAGGACGATCAGGACCGTACCGGTCTCGGTGAGCCGGAAGCCGTCGGCGAGCGGCGCGATTTCGACACCCCTCGCCGCCAGCGCATCGGTCAACTCGGCGACGGAGGAGCGGAACTGACGGCGCACGGGGTTCACGAGTCCACCCCCGGCCGCTGCAACCAGGACAGCGGGACCTCCCACTCCACACCACCGCCCTCGGGACGCAGGTAGGCCACACCGCCGAGCCGCGCCATCAGGGAGCCGGTACGGCGGTTCAGCGCGTCGTAGACCAACTCGCCCCTCGTGGTGGGTTCGTAGGGGTCGGTCGGCGGACGAAGGTCGCCGGGGACGATCGTGGGGTACGCCGGCGCGAGGCGGATCATCGCCTCGGGGCGCCCACCGCAGCCGGCGGGACACGCGCACTCGGGCAGGCCGCGGTCGAGGGACGGGGGGCGCCAGGTCTCGATGTGGCTGGCAGCCTGGGGCGTGAGGTCTGAGGTCATGACGGTCCCCTGCTTCTCGCGCACCGATCGGGAAGAGAGTGCGCTCTGTAGTCGTTCCACTACAAGAATCGGCATGGAGCCCTAGGATCGATAGGGCTTGCACTTTGACGAAACTGGCGTGTAGCAAGGATCTGACGATCTTGAACGTCAAGGAAACTGACGCAGCATCATCACCGCAAGTGCGCTTCGCCCTGGAACTTCGCAGGTCAAGGCGCGCACGAGGCTGGTCGCAGGTTGAACTCGGGAGGCGCATGGGCTACTCGAACGCCCTGGTCTCGTACATCGAACGAGTGAAGCGACCACCATCACGCAAATTCGCTGTTAAAGCCGACGAGCTCTTCGAGACGGGTGGCACCTTCGTCGAGCTGTGGCGCCGATGCGCCGCCGCCGCTCTCCTCGAAGGCTTCCCCGAGTTCGCCGACGCCGAGGCTCGCTGCATCCGCCTACGTGAGTTCGAGCTGACGGTAGTCCCTGGCCTGTTTCAAGTCCCCTCTTATGCGGCTGCCTTGGCTTCCGCAGCTGTGGAGCGCGGCGCCATCACCCAGGACGAAGCCGACGAGCGCATCGGGTACCTGGCCGCCCGCCAGCGCCTACTGGAACAGAAGTCCCCGCCGATCATCCAGACGGTGATGGATCAGAGCTGCCTCGTCCGACCAGTCGGCGGCCCGAGCGTGATGCTGGAGCAGTTCCACCACCTTGAGGAGTTGGCAACCAGACCCAACATCACCCTTCAGGTGGCGCCATTCGAGCTCGGGGAGCACCTCCCCTTCACCATGCCCGTCGTCCTACTGACCCTCCCCAACCGGCAACTAGTTGGCTATGCCGAGTCGCAGGCGCGAGGACACCTCGAACGCGCACGAGACACCCTTGCGGCATGGGAGAGAGCGTACGATCACCTGCAAGTGGAAGCGCTGTCGAAGACCGCATCCCTGGCTCTAATTCGTAAGGCTCGAAAGGATCTTCTCTCATGACTACCCCCGACCTGTCCGGCGCCGCTTGGTTCAAGTCCACCCACAGCAACAACGGCGGCAACTGCGTTGAGGTAGCCGCGAACGTCCCCGACACCGTCCCCGTGCGTGACAGCAAGAACCCCGCCGGGCCTGCCCTCATCTTCCCCACGAGGGCCTTCGCTTCCTTCGTCGCCGGTGTCAAAAACGGACAGTTCGACAACTCCTGAGCCCAGAACCCCTGGAAGGGACTCGCATGGACCTCGACCTGAGCAGCACCCACTGGATCAAGTCCCGCCACAGCGGCAACGGCGGCAACTGCATCGAGGTCGCCCCCAACTTCCCCGGCCTCGTCCCCGTCCGTGACTCCAAGAACCCGACCGGCCCCGCCCTCGCCTTCCCCACCACCTCCTTCGCAGCCTTCCTCGCCCGCATCAAGGACGGCGAGTTCGACACCGTCTGATCCGCCGTCCTCGGAAGGAACTTGCGTGCACACCACCCCGGCCGAGCCCCACTGGATCACGTCCCGCCACAGCGACAACGGCGGCAACTGCGTCGAGGTCGCCACGAACGTCCCCGACGCCGCCCCCGTGCGTGACAGCAAGAACCCCGCCGGGCCTGCCCTCATCTTCCCCTCGGTGGCCTTCGCTTCCTTCGTCGCCGGTGTCAAAAGCGGACAGTTCGACAACTCCTGAGCCCAGGACCCCTGGAAGGGACTCGCATGGACTTCGACCTGAGCAGCACCCGCTGGATCAAGTCCCGCCACAGCGGCAACGGCGGTGAGTGCGTCGAGATCGCCCCCGACATCCCCGGCCTCGTCCCCGTCCGTGACTCGAAGAGCCCCACCGGCCCCGCCCTCGCCTTCCCTGCCACCGCCTTCAGTTCCTTCCTCGCAGCCGTGAAGCGCGGAGACCTCGCCACCTCCTGACCCACCACGCCTGGAAGGAACTTGAGTGCACACCACCCCGACCGAACCCCACTGGACCAAGTCCCGCCACAGCGGTGGCGGCGGCAACTGCGTCGAGGTCGCCCTCAACCTCCCCCGCCACATCCCCGTGCGCGACTCCAAGAGCCCCACCGGCCCCGCCCTCGCCTTCCCCGCCACCTCCTTCACTTCCTTCCTCGCAGCCGTGAAGCGCGGAGACCTCGCCACCTCCTGATCCACGGACGCCCCGCCACCCCCGGGCTGGCGGGGCGAAAACCGGTGGAGGCAGCCGGAAGGTGCAAGTAGCCTCCAGGCTTTGATGACTGACACCTGGGACACCATCGCCGACTGGTACGCCGAACACCTGCGGACCGGCTCCGCCCTGAACGACTTCAACCGGGATGCTCTGCTCGACCACCTCCCCGACGACCTTCGCGGCCACCGCGTCCTCGACCTCGGGTGCGGCGAGGGGATCATCGCCCGCGCGGTCGCCGCTCGCGGGGCTGCCGTCATCGGCATCGACCCGGCGGCACGCCTCATCGAACACGCCCGCGCCGCCCGGACAACCGGGCCGGGCACAGTGCTCTACACGGTCGACGACGGATGCGTGCTCGACACCGTCGCCGACGACTCGGTGGGCTGGGTGACCGCCGGGCTGTCCCTGAACCACGTGCCCAGCCTCGCAAGCGCGCTCACCGCCGTGCGGCGCGTGCTGATGCCCCAGGGGGTGCTGGTCTTCAGCGTCCCGCGCCCCTGCTTCGAAGCGCCCCACGCCACCTGGACCCAGGCCACCGAGGGCACCGCCCGCAGGGTGGTCGGCGACTACCTCGCCGAGGGCTTCTGGCGCTCCGCCAACCCCACCGCCGTCCGCCGGGCCGGCAACCAGCACCGGACGCTGTCCACCTACCTGACCGCGCTGCTCCGGCACGGCTTCGTTCTGGAAGCCGTCACCGAGCCGACCCCGACCGCCGCCGTGGCAGCCCACCAGCCACAGCGCGTCGGCCTGCCCCCCTTCCTCGTGATCCGCGCCCGCCTCGCCTGACCGTCACCGGAAAGTCGACCCGGCCGACTTCCCACTCACGCCGGGCCAGCCGCCTCGTCGTCCCACCGGAACCAGGCCCGCTCGCCCGCCACATGCAGCAGGAACGACACCGGCCGCCCGTCCGGCGCCACCAGCGTCAGCTCCCCCTCGATCCGGTCGTACACAGCCTCGAACCGCTCGAACTCCTCACCCTCGATCGCCGCGAGAGCCTCCTCGAACCAGGGCCGCACCCCCTCGAAGCCCGGCTCCGCCACGAACATCCCACGCAGCCACGGAAAGTCGACCTCGTCGACTTCCACCGCTCCCACGGCCTCCCCACCCCGCAGCAACCGCCACACCCCACCCACGTCACCCATGCCCCTCACCCTCCCACCAGCCCGCCCCGGGCTTGCACCTCACGCGACGTCAGGGAGCATCGTTGATCTCCTCGCTCGACCACGTGCCCAGAGGAGTGCTCATGACCCGCCGCGCCCGACTCGGCATCGCCCTGTCCGCCGCCCTGCCCACCCTCGCGACCGCGCTGGTCGTCTTCACAGCGCTGGCGATCGCCGGGGTGCTGCCGTGGACCGTGCTCCCCGCCGTCCTGGTGGCACTCGCGGCCCAGGCGGTCGTCACCTTCGTCCGGCTCGGACGCCTCACGGACAGTGCAGCGCGCCAGCGCTAACCGCCAGCCACCACGGCCTTCAGCTCGCCGAGCGCCGCCGCCATGACCTCCGAAATCGGCGGCTCGCCGGGCCCGTTGATCCACTGCTCGAACCCGACCCGGAACACCGCGATCCCGGCCTCCGCCGCCAGGCTCGCCGCCGGGTCGCCAACGCCCCGCCCGCGCAGCGCCTCGGCCAGCGCCGCGCCGAGCGAGGCCAGCTTGATCAGCTCGCGCTCCTGCAGCTCGGCGTTCGCGGAAATCACGCTCTGCCGGAGCCGGGCGCCCTCGTGCCGCTCCTCGAACATCGCGCCGGCAGCCCGCAGCGCCGCGGCGACCGCCTCCATCGGGGCGGCCGAGTCGGGGGCATCCACCACGGCGCCCACCATGAGATCGCGCAGCCCGCCCGCGCCCCCGAACAGGACCTCGCGCTTGTCGGCGAAGTGCCGGAAGAACGTGCGCTCGGTCAGACCCGCCCGTGCGGCGATCTCCGCGACGGTGGTCTGCACGTACCCGCGCTCCACATAGAGCTCCAGGGCCGCCTGCTCCAGCCGGCCCCGCGCGTTCGGCTCCCATCGACCCATGGGCCAGATCATACGTGATGACATCCGCTGACATCAGAGCTACGCTGGTGATGTCAGCACCTGACATCACTGTCCTCAGTGGAGGTTTCCCATGCGCGTGTTCGTCACCGGCGCGTCCGGCTGGCTCGGCTCAGCCGTCGTCCCCGAACTCATCGACGCGGGCCACCAGGTCGTCGGCCTGGCCCGCTCACAGGCCTCGGCCGACGCCCTCACCAAGGCCGGCGCCGAGGCCCTGCACGGCTCGCTGGACGATCTCGACGTCCTTCGCGAGGCGGCCGCCGCCTCGGACGGCGTGCTCCACCTCGCGTTCAAGCACGACATCGCCTTCTCCGGCGACTTCCAGGGCGCCGCCGATGCGGACCGCCGCGCCATCGACACCTTCGGCGAGGCGCTCGCCGGCTCCGACCGCCCGTTCGTCATCGCCTCCGGCCTGCTCGGCGTGACCTCTGGGCAGGTGGCGACCGAGCGCGACGGCCACGGCCTGCACGGCACCCCGGCGACCGGCGTAGCGGTCCGCCACGCCAACGCCGAGGCGACGCTCGCGCTGGCCGCCCGCGGCGTGCGCTCGTCCGTCCTGCGGCTGCCGCCGACCTGCCACGGCGAAGGGGACAACGGCTTCCTGCCCGCGCTGATCGGCACCGCCCGCGCCAAGGGCGTCTCGGCCTACGTCGGCGACGGCTCCAACCGCTGGCCCGCCGTGCACCGCCTCGACGCCGCCCATCTGTTCCGCCTCGCCCTGGAGCAGGCCCCGGCCGGCTCGACCCTGCACGCGGTCGACGACGCCGGGGTGCCGTTCCGCAGCATCGCCGAGCTGATCGGCAAGCACCTGAACCTGCCGGTCGAGTCCGTCTCCCCCGAGCAGGCCACCGACCACTTCGGCTTCCTGGGCGCCCTGGCCGCCCTCGACAGCCCCGCCTCCGCGGACCTGACCCGCACCCGACTCGCCTGGCAGCCCACCCGCCCGTCCCTGCTCGAAGACCTCGACGCGGGCCACTACTTCCGCACCCAGCCCGCCTGACCGGACCGGACGCACCGCGGCGGCCTGCCCGTGGGGGGGCAGGCCGCCGCCCGAGCACGCCCCCGGCAAGCGCCCCCTGCACTCAGCCACCCGACGCCCCCCGGCCGGCAGTCGCGCGTCCGTCCGTCAGTCGCGCACCTGCACGCCCAGCGCCTGGGCGAACTGCGGCGCCAGCTCGATCAGCTGCGCCGAGGAGATCAGCGCACCGCGCAGGCCCTCGTGACCGTCCGGCAGCAGCAGCCGGCTCGCCCCGCGCAGGTCGGTCCTGGCCAGTGTGGCGCCGCCGAACCGCACCTCCTCCAGCGAGCTGCCGGGGAAGCTCACGCCCGTCAGCTTCGCGCCGCCGAAGTCCACGTCCCGCAGCTGGCAGTCCTCGAAGACCACTTCGCGCAGCACCGCCCCGCGCAGGTTGACCGCCTCCAGCTTGCACTGGCGCAGCGTCACCCGGCGCAGCTGCGCCCCGTAGGCCGAGATCCCGGCGAGCAGCCCGCCCAGCGCGGTGACGTCCTGCCACTCGCTCTCCACCAGCTCGCAGGCCACCAGGCGGAAGCGCTCCAGCCAGACCTCGGTGAAGCGGGCCTGGCGCAGCTTCACCTCGGTGAGCGTGACGTCGGTGAAGGCGCACTCCAGGAAGAGCGTGCCGCCGGCCTGTTCGCCCTCGACGGTGAGCCCGTCGAAGTGCACCGTGTCGTACCGGTGGTCCCGGCGCAGCGGTCCGGCGTGCGGCTGGAGCAGGTGCGCGTAGGGCAGGTCGGCGAGTGACACGAGGGGGCTCCTCAGCGGCGGGACACAAGGGTCACGGCATCCTCGCAGGCGACGCCGACAACCGCCCGCCCGCTCACCTCGCCGTGGGCCGGCTGTGCAGCCACACCCCCACCCCGATCGCCGCCGCCACGACCAGTCCGGCCACCAGCACCCCCGACTCGCCGACCGCCGTGCAGGCCAGCACCGCGAGGGCGAGCACCGGCAGCACCCACTGCTCGGCCCCGGTCTTGCTGTGCCGCGAGTGCAGCGCCCAGACGGTGACCAGGTAGAGCGCGGTGGGCACGGTCACCGTGGCGGTGGCGGCGACGGCGGAGATGTGCGCCTTGCCGACCGCGTACTCGACGGCCACCTCCAGCCCGGCACCGATCGCCGCCGCCGATCCGAAGATCAGATAGTGGCCGTATCCCCAGAGGAAGGCCTGCCGGTTGGTGCGCAGGTGTTCGTGGATCGGCGCGGCGAAGTAGATCCACCAGGCCGCGAAGCAGATCAGGATGCCGCCGATCGCGACCGGGATCAGCTTGCCCAGCGCCTCGTGCTCGTCCACCGCGCTCTGCACCGCGACGGTGGCCGCCGAGACCGTCTCGCCGAGCACGATCAGCGTGAAGAGCCCGTAGCGCTCGGCGATGTGGTGCGGGTGCCAGGCGCTCTGCACCTGCCGCTCGGCGATCGCGGGCACCGACAGCTCGGCGATCACCCCCAGCGGCAGCACCCACGGGACCACCGAACTCGGCAGGAACAGCACCACCACCCAGCCCGCCTGCACCAGCGCGATCCCGGCCGCGTAGCGCCGCGTCATCGAGCGCGCCGCGCCGGTCTCGCCGCGCGAGGCGCGCAGCCACTGGCTGACCAGCGCGAGGCGCATCACCAGGTAGCCCAGCACGCCGAGGGTGAAGTCCCGGTTCAGGAACATCCGCGGGATCCCGGCCGCCAGGATCAGCGCACCGGTGATCTGGAGCAGCGTGGTGAGCCGGTACGGCACGTCGTCGCAGTCGTAGGCGGAGGCGAACCAGGTGAAGTTCATCCAGGCCCACCACACCGCGAAGAAGACCAGCAGGTAGCCGAGGAGCGCCACCCGCAGGTGCCCCTCGCCCAGCGCGCTCGCCAGCTGGCGTCCGCCCTGGGCCACCGCGACCACGAAGCAGAGGTCGAAGAAGAGCTCCAGCGAGGTGGCGGTGCGGTGCGCCTCCTCCCGCCTGCGCGGCACCATGCGCCGCACCACGGGCTCCCGGGTGGCACCGCCCTGCTCGGCGGCCCCGGTACTCATCGGACTGCTCCTGCCCGGTTCCCTCGGACCCCGGGTACGGCTTCTCCGGTCATCGCTGCGCCACTCCCAACACGCTCGACACTCCCAACACGCTCGGCGTTCCCGGCCGATCGTGGCAGTCGGGGGTGGTCCGCGCACGCACCGCGGCGGCACGCCACCGGGAAGCGTCACCTGGCCCGCGCAACCGCCCCGCCGACGACCGTCCGGCGGTCAAGGAGAGTTGACGAAGCAGTGCGCGAACCGGGTGACAGCGTCCCCGCCGCCACGCCTGCCTGGGGTGTCGCGTGGTGCGATCGCCCCGAATGTCCCGATAGATTCCCTCCCAGGGAAACAGCGAGAGAGGCGTCCTGCGGGCAACGCGGAAGGTCAAGGTCGGTACGGCAGCGGCGGGGAAGGCACACCCCCGCCGGTCCGCACCGGCCTCGTGATCACCGCGCTGCCCGACAGCGCGCCGTTCCGATGTCCACCCGGTCCTACTTCTGCCAGCCGACCTTCGTGTAGTCGATGTCCGCCAGACCGGCGGCCCCGTAGTTGGCCAGGCCCTTGCGGAACGCGGTCACCTGCGGTCGCTGGTAGATCTCCAGGGTGTGGCCCAGCTCCCAGATCTTGGCGTCCGCCTGGTTGTAGAGCTTCGCGGCGGCGGCCGGGTCCAGGGTGGAGGCGGCCTGCTTGAGCAGACCGTCGATCTCCGGCGTGCTCAGCTTGGAGAAGTTCTGGTAGACGTTGTCGCCGCTGGGCATCTGGTAGTTCGGAATGGCCACCGAGGGCGGGAAGGACCCGGTGTTGCGCCAGCTCGCGAGGTCGAACTTGCCGACGTTGATGTACTTCTCGCTGTAGTCGTTGTCCGGCACCCGGTCGACGTCGAGCTTCACCCCGACCTGCGCCAGCATGTTCTGGGTCGCGGTGGCGATGTCGACCGCCTGCTGCGGGGAGCCCTGCGGCATGACGTAGTGCAGCTCCAGCTGCTGCCCGTCCTTGGTGCGCGTCCTGCCGGACCCGGCGTCCTGCCACCCGGCCTGGGTGAGCAGTTGCTTGGCGGCGGCCGGGTCGAACTTGCCCCACTCGCCGGAGTTGTCCTGGTAGCCGGCCTGGTTGGTCATCAGGATGTGGTTGCCCAGCGCCGGGAAGACCACCGGAACGCCCTTGCTGGCCACCTGGATCAGCGCGTTGCGGTCGATCGCCTTGCCCAGCGCCTGGCGGACCTTCTGGTCGGCCAACGCGCCGTTGGAGCCGAACGAGATGTGCACCTCGTCCCACGGCCCGGCGGTGCGGATCACCGCGTTCGAGTCGGCCTTGAGCTGGCTGTAGGCGTCCGCGCGGCCGGCGCTCGCGTAGTCGATCTCGTTGTTCAGGAAGGCCTGGGTGATCGCCGAGGAGGACAGCACCCGGTAGACGAACTTGTCCAACTTGGGCTTCTGGCCCCACCAGTTGGGGTCGGGCACCACGGTGAGGGTCTGCGCGGCCTTGTCCTGCGAGCCGAGCTTGAAGGCCCCGCCCGTGATCGGGATCTGGTCGATCCAGCCCTTGTTGAACTGGTCCGGGGTGGAGATCCCGGCGGCCGGCAGCAGCGGGTAGAACAGGTTCTGCCAGTCCGCGAACGGCTTGTCGAAGGTGACCTTGACCTGGGTCGGGTCGTCACCCTGGGAGACGTCGCTGATCTGGTCGTAGCCGGCGGTGGTGGCCACGTTGAAGGCCGGGTTCTTGCCGTTGGCGGCCTGCCACTGGGCCTTGAAGTCCAGGTAGCTGAGCGCCTTGCCGTCCGACCAGTGCGCCTTGGGGTTGAGCTTGTAGAGCACCACCTGCGGCGAGGTGGAGACCACGGTCGCGGACTGCAGGAAGTCCGGGACCGGCTGGAAGGTGCCGCTGGCGTCGATCCGGAAGAGCATCGGCTCGACCATCTTCATGATCTCGACCGAGTCGCCGTAGGTGCCGTCCACCTGCAGCGGGTTCCACTGGTCGATCCACTGCTGCAGCGGCTCGCGGAACTCGCCGCCGTCCTTGACGTTGTCCAGCGGCTGCGGGTTGATGTCCTCCGCGTTGAGCTTGGGCACCGCGCTCGGCGCCGCCTGCGACCCCGATCCCGAGCCGCCGGAGCCGCAGCCGGTGATCACCATGGCGAGCGCGGCGGCCGGGACCATCGACCGCAGGAACCGCGAACGGGTGCGGCCGGGCCGCTGGTTGGCATCCATGGAGGGTTCTCCTCAGGCATCAGGGGTGGATCGGGCTGCGCGGGACGGATCAGGTGTGCGGATCGGCGTGCGGCAGCCAGGTGTGGCAGCACTTGAACGTGGGCAGCCAAGTGGGTGTCCAGCCAGCAGAACGTAACAGCCGATCAGGTCGGCGACCAGAGGGATGTGATCACTTCTGATCGAATCGCAACAGGGCGCAACACAGCGGCAACACCCCGGCTGCGACTGACTGTAAGACTCTGACCTGCTGCTTCGCCGAACCCGTCGAAGTAGTCCGTGCGCGTGGTCTTGACCGGCCGACAGGTCGGTCCCAGAATTCCGCTGCACGAAGCTGCTCCGAAGACCCATCGAGCGAAGGCAATTGAGCATGACTATCGGGAGTCGCGGCTTCTGCTGCGCCAGAAGAGGGCGCTGATGCTGCGCTATCTGGCGAAACGATTCGCCTACTACGTGGTCCTCCTGGTCGTCGCGGTCTTCCTGGCCTACGCGCTCTCCAGCGCCGCGCTCAACCCCCGCGCCTACTTCGAGAACAAGCAGCCCCGGCCCTCGGCCGCCGCGGTGGACCGGCAGTTGACGACGCTCGGGATCAACGACCACACCCCGGTGGTGGTGCGCTTCGAGCACTGGGCCGACGGCGTGCTGCACGGCGACCTCGGCCAGACCATCCACAACACCTCGGTCAACGCCGACTTCGGCCGCCGGCTCGGCGTCTCGCTGCGGCTGCTGGTGATCGGCAGTCTGCTCGGCACCGTCCTCGGCGTCGCGGCCGGCGCCTGGGGCGCGGTGCGCCAGTACCGGCTCTCCGACCGGGCGCTGACCGTCTTCTCCTTCGTCCTGCTCTCCTCGCCGGTCTTCCTGATCGCGCTCTTCCTGAAGAACGGCGCGATCGCGGTCAACCAGGCCTCGGGCCACCAGCTGATCAACTTCACCGGCTACGAGACCCCGGGGCTCAGCGGCGGGCTCGGCGCCCACCTGCTCGACTGGGGCGTGCACCTGCTGCTGCCCACCCTCTCGCTGGCGCTCACCGGCATCGCCACCTACAGCCGCTACCAGCGCAGCACCATGCTCGACGTGCTCGGCTCGGACTACCTGCGCACCGCCGAGGCCAAGGGCCTGAGCCGCCGCAAGGTGCTGCTCAAGCACGGGCTGCGCACCGCGGTGATCCCGATGTCGACCCTCTTCGCCTACAACATCCTGAGCATCTTCACCGGCGCCACCTTCACCGAGGTGATCTTCGGCTGGCACGGCATGGGTGAGTGGTTCATCAGCTCGGTCCAGGAGAACGACATCAACGCGGTGGTGGCCGTCAACCTCTTCACCGCCGTGACGATCCTGGCCTCGGGTTTCCTGGCCGACACGCTGCACGCCGCCCTCGACCCGCGGGTGCGTGTGTGATGGGAGATGCCGCCGTGACAACCGCCGCCCTCGACGCGCCGCCCGCCCCGGGCGACGCCGCCCCCGCCGGACCGGTCGGCCGGGGCCGCCTGGTGCTGCGCCGGCTGCTGGGCGCCCCCGGCGCGCTGGTGGGCCTGGCCCTGGTGGTGCTGCTCTTCCTGCTCGCCTTCGTCGGCCCGTACCTGACGCACTGGAGCTACACCGACGTCGACTACACGGCGCTGCGCGAACCCCCCTCCGGCACCCACTGGTTCGGCACCGGCAGCCTCGGCCAGGACGTCTACGCCCAGACCCTGCGCGGGCTGCAGAAGTCGCTGATCATCGGCCTGCTGGTGGCGCTGCTCTCCACCGTGCTGGCCGGCGCGGTCGGCGCCTGCGCGGGCTACTTCGGCGGCTGGACCGACCGGCTGCTGATCTTCTTCGTCGACCTGATGCTGGTCTTCCCGAGCTTCCTGATCATCGCGATCGTCTCGCCCCGGCTGCAGAACACCGGCTGGATCGCCTTCGTGGTGCTGCTCGCCGCCTTCAACTGGATGATCACCGCCCGGGTGGTGCGCTCCATGACCATCTCCCTCAAGGAGCGCGAATTCGTGCGCGCCGCCCAGTTCATGGGCGTGCGGCCGCTGCGGATCATCTGGCGGCACATCCTGCCGAACGCCGCCTCCTACCTGATCGTGGACGCCACCATCGCGGTCGGCGCCGCGGTGATGAGCGAGACCGCGCTCTCCTACTTCGGCTTCGGCGTCAAGGCCCCCGACGTCTCGCTCGGCACCCTGATCGCCGACGGCACCGAGGCCGCCCCCACCTACCCCTGGATGTTCTACTTCGCCGCCGGCCTGCTGGTCCTCTTCGTCCTGGCCGTCAACCTGATCGGCGACGGGCTGCGCGACGCGCTCGACCCCACCGCCCGCGCCGGGCGCAGTAGTTCACCTCGCAAGCGCCGCACGGACCGAGTCAAGGGCAACGCCTGATGAGCACCACCACCACCGCCACCCCGCTGCTGGCCGTCCGCGACCTGCGGGTGGACTTCGCCGGCGCCCGCGGCAAGGCCGCCACCACCGCCGTGCGCGGCGTCGACCTGACGCTCGGCCGCGGCGAGACGCTGGGCATCGTCGGCGAGTCCGGCTCCGGCAAGTCCGTCACGGCGCTCGCGATCCTGGGCCTGCTGCCCGGCACCGCCACCGTGCGCGGCTCGGTCGAGCTCGACGGGCACGAGCTGATCGGCCTGCCGGGGCGGGAGTTGTCGCGGATCCGGGGCCGCCGGATCGCGATGGTCTTCCAGGACCCGCTCTCCGCCTTCACCCCCGTCTACCGGATCGGCGACCAGATCGCCGAGGCCGTCCAGGTCCACCAGCGCCTCGACAAGGCCGCCGCCCGCCGCCGCGCCGCCGAACTGCTCGACCTGGTCGGCATCCCCGACCCGCAGCGGGCGCTCGACGGCTTCCCGCACGAGTTCAGCGGCGGCATGCGCCAGCGCGCGATGATCGCCATGGCCGTGGCCAACGAGCCCGACATCCTGCTCGCCGACGAGCCGACCACGGCGCTGGACGTCACCATCCAGGCCCAGGTCCTGGACGTGCTGCGCACCGCCCAGCGCGAGACCGGCGCCTCCCTGGTCCTGGTCAGCCACGACCTCGGGGTGATCGCCCAGATGGCCGACCGGGTCGCGGTGATGTACGCCGGACGGGTGGTGGAGAACACCTCGGTGGACGAGCTGTTCAGCGCGCCCCAACACCCCTACACCCTGGGCCTGATCGGTGCCGTGCCGCGCCTGGACCGGCGCGGCGGGCCGCTGGTGCCGATCCCCGGCAACCCGCCGGCCCTGACCGACCTGCCGCCCGGCTGCCCCTTCGCGGCCCGCTGCCCGCTGGTGGAGGACCGCTGCCGCGAGGCGGAGCCCGCGCTCACCGGGCCGGTGGACCACCGGGCCGCCTGCCTGCGCGCCGCCGAGCTGGCCGCCGACCGGCCGGCCCCGGCCGAGGTCTACCCCGTCCCCGAGCTGCCCGCCGCACCCGAGCCCGCCGCCGCGCCCGTCCCGCGCGCATCGCTGCCCGCCGTGCTCAGCATCACCGACCTGGCCAAGACCTTCCCGGTGCTCAAGGGCACCGTCTTCAAGCGCAAGGTCGGCGAGGTCTACGCGGTGGACGGCGTCACGCTGGACATCCGGCACGGTGAAACCCTGGGCCTGGTCGGCGAGTCCGGCTCCGGCAAGTCCACCACGCTCTTCGAGGTCCTCGGCCTGCGGGCCCCCGAGGCCGGCCGGATCGAGTTCCTCGGCGAGTCCACCGCCGCCCTCGACGCCAAGGCCGCGCACCGGCTGCGGGGACGGCTGCAGATCGTCTTCCAGGACCCGATGGCCAGCCTGGACCCGCGGATGCCGATCGGCGACATCATCGCCGAGCCGCTCCAGGCCCAGGGCGCCGACCGCGCCCTGATCGCCCGCCGGATCCCCGAACTGCTGCACCAGGTCGGCCTGGAGGCGGCCCACGCCACCCGCTACCCGCACGAGTTCTCCGGCGGTCAGCGCCAGCGCATCTCCATCGCCCGGGCCCTGGCCGTCGAGCCCCAGCTCCTGGTGCTGGACGAGCCGGTCTCCGCGCTCGACGTCTCGATCCAGGCCGGCGTGCTGAACCTGCTGCGCCGGCTGAAGGCCGAGCTCGGCCTGGCCTACCTCTTCGTCTCGCACGACCTGTCGGTGATCCGCCACCTGGCCGACCGGGTGAGCGTGATGTACCTGGGCCGCACGGTCGAACACGGCGCCGTCGACGCCGTGTTCGAGTCCCCGCGCCACCCCTACACCCGCGCGCTGCTCTCCGCCGTGCCGGTCCCCGACCCGGTCGCCGAGCGGGGCCGCACCCGCCTGCTGCTCCCCGGCGACCCGCCCTCCCCGACCAGCCGCCCCACCGGCTGCGCCTTCCGCACCCGCTGCCCGGTCTACGCCACCCTGTCCCCCGAACGCCGCCCCGCCTGCGAGACGACCCCGCCACCACTGACCCCCGCCGCCCCGGACGTCGACCACGCGGCGGCCTGCCACTACCCGGAGCTGTGACCCGTCATGGCTGACGCGGCATCAGCCCGTCACTGACCCCGCGTCACCCGGACGCCCGCCCCCACGGGCGGCGCACCCGCGGGCCGCCTAACGTGCCAGGGAGTGCCGGGCGGACGTGCGCGGCAGCCGTCCGTGGAGGTCCCCAGGTGGCCGTGTCCGATCAGGAGAGGGCCGCGTCCCAGCCGCCGGACGCCGAGCCACCGGTCCCCGGCCCGCCCGACGGCGACCCGCTCGACGCCGACCCGCCGCCCTGGGCCGAGCCGGACCGCTTCACCCGCTCCCCCGCCCAACGGGCCTCGCTGGCGGGCACGCTGACGGTGCTGGCGGTGGTGGCGGCGATCCTGCTGGGCAGCCGGGGCCTGCGCGACTTCGACATCACGCTGCTCCCCTACACGGTGGGCACCGTCTTCCTCGCCTTCGGCCTGGCCCACCGCTGCTCCCTGTGGCTGGGCGGGCGGACGGGCGGACGGGCCGCGCGCTCCTTCCGCGGGCTGCGCACCGCGGCGGCCGCGCTGCCGCGCCGCGCGCTCGCGCTGATCGGCCTGCGACCGCCCACCGGCGCGGACGCGCCGCGGCGCCGGGTCGCCCACCAGCTGATCTTCTGGGGCACGCTGCTCGCCACCGTGATCACCGTTCCGCTGACCTGGGGCTGGCTCACCTGCACCGTGCCCGACCCGACCGGCTCCGGCTACCAGCTGCGGGTGTGGGGCTTTCGCATCCTCGGCTTCGACGCCGACGGCCTGCTCGGCTGGGTGCTCTTCCACGGCCTGGACCTGGCGGCGGTGCTGGTGATCGCGGGCGCCGGCTACCTCCTGTGGCAGCGCCCGCGCGACGGCGCGAGCGGCGCGGGGTCACGGCCGGGCCCCGCGTTCCTGCCGCTGATCGCGCTGCTGACCATCGCGGTGACCGGCCTGCTGCTGACCTTCTCGGCGCTCGCGCTGCACGGCGGCGGCTACCAGTTCCTGGCCGTGCTGCACCTGGCCGCGGTGGTGCCGACCCTGGTCCTGCTGCCGTTCGGCGTCTTCACCCGGCCACTGCCGCGCCCGGCCGCCGCGCGCCTTCGGCCGGCCGTGCTCGCGGGCCTGACCGGGCCCGGCCGGCAGCGCGGCGCGGCCTTCGCCTGCCGCCGCTGCGGTGAGGCGATCGCCCCCGCCGGCGCCGGGCACGCCGGGGCCGAACGCACCGGAGCCGACGCCGACCCCCTGCGGGCCCGCCTCCTGCTGCCGCGCCTCGGCCTCGACCGGTGGGCCGCGTACTGCGGGCGCTGCCGGCGCCTGCTGCGCGGTGACGCCTACTTCGCCCAGCCGCGACGGGACGCCAGGTGACCGCCGCGCGCATCGCAGCCACCGGACGCCGGGCGTCCGGGAAGGGAGTGTCCGCGTGACCGTGCCGCCCCCCGAGGAGCAGCCCGGCCGGCCCGAGGAGGCCGGCACCGCCCTGCCCCCGGCCTTCGGCCAGGGCAACCCCGGCGCCACCCGCCGCGACTGCCTGCGCCTGCTGGCCACCGTCTCGGGCGGCCTCGCGGTCGGCTCCACCGTGGTGGCCGCGGGCGTGCTGCCCCGGCACGGCGACGGCGGCGCGGACCCGCTCAAGGTCGCCGACCAGCTCGACCCCGGCGAGACGGTGACCTTCGAGTACCCCACCGCGCAGGACCGCGCGATCGGCATCCGGCTGGCCAACGGCGCGGTGGTCGGCTACTCCTCCGTCTGCACCCACCGGGCCTGCGGGGTGCTCTGGCGCCCCGACGGCGGCACCGCCGGCGAGCTCTACTGCCCGTGCCACCAGGGCACCTTCGACGTGCGGACCGGTGACGTGACGGGCGGGCCGCCGCCGCGCGGACTGCCGAAGGTGGTGCTGGTGGAGGACTCGGCCGGCGGCATCTGGGCGATCGGCACCGCCCGCTCCGGCGAGAGCGAGGAGAACGGCCTCTGCCGCCAGCTGCGCGAGCGCGATCCGCAACTCGCCGACCAGGCGGGCTGCAACGACGCGCCCGGCGCCCCCGCCTCGGCTCCGGCCAGCGCCAGCGCCACGGCGGTGGCCAGCACATGACGGACCACCAGGACGCCCCGCCCCCCGCGTACCCCCCGGCCGGCGCCGGGCGGCGCGCCGACCGCCGCACCCCGGCCCGCCGGCCGCGCCTGCGCCCGCCGGCCGGCCGCGCCGCGAGCAGGGCCGGGCGATCGGGCGGTGCCGATCGCCCGGCCCTGCTCGCGGCGCGCTCGGTGCTCGCCCTGGCCGTCCTGGTCGGCCAGTTGTGGGCGTTGACGGTGGCCACCAACGCCTGGATGGTCGGCGACACCGACACCGCCTGGTGGACCACGGCCTTCTCGATCGGCTCCTTCCTGGCCGTGCTGCTCCTGTGGTGGCGCGCGCCACGCGGGGACCGCTGACCGCCGACCGCCTTTCCCGGGAGCACCGTTGAGCGTTGTCGACGAGCCCGCGGTGTCCCGGCCCCGGCCGGATCTCCGGCCCGGGGCCACCATCCGCCGCTGGACCCCGTGCGACCCGCGGTTCTGGTCCACCGCCGGCCGCCGGGTGGCGGCGCGCAACCTGGCGGTCTCCGCGCCGGCCCTGCTGCTGGCCACGGCGGTCTGGCAGATCTGGTCGGTGCTGGTGGTGGAGCTCGGCCGGGCGGCCTTCGCGCTCTCCGGCGGGCAGCGGTTCTGGCTGGCCGCGCTGCCGGGCCTGACCGGCGCGATCCTGCGGGCCGGCTACGCGCTGCTCGGCCCGGCGGTCGGCCGGCGCCGCTGGACGGCGCTCAGCACGGCGGTCCTGATCGGCCCGCTGCTCGGCCTCGGCCTGGCGGTGCGCGACACCGGCACGCCGTACGGGGTGCTGCTGGCGCTCGCCGCGCTGTGCGGGCTGGGCGGCGCCGTCGCCTCCTCCGCGCAGGCCACGCTCGACCCCTTCTACCCGCCGGCGCTGCAGGGCCGGGCCCGCGGCCGCAGCGCCGGTGCGGGCGATCTCGGCATCGCCCTGGTGCAGGCGCTCACGCCGATCGTGATCACCACCGGGTTCCTCGGCGCACCGGCCGGGCGGGGGCGGGCCACGCACGGCGGCGGCGAGGCCTGGCTGCCGAACGCCGCCTTCGGGTGGGTCACGCCGCTGGCGCTGCTGGCGGTGCTGGCCTGGTTCCTGATGAACGACCTGCGGGTGCCCGGCGCGCCGACCACGCCGTACCGGTCCGTGCTGCGCCGCCGGCACACCTGGCTGCTGGCGCTGCTCCGGCTCGGCACCCTCGGCTCCTTCCTCGGCTTCGCCGCCGCCCTGCCGAACCTGCTCGACCGCACCTTCACCGCGGCCGACCCCGGCTGCTCGGCCACCGGGTTCGTCTGGATCGGCCCGCTGGTCGGCGTGCTGGCCCGCCCGCTCGGCGGTCGGCTGGGCAGACGGGCGGGCGGCGCCTGGTGCACCACGATCTGCTTCGCGGGGCTGGCGCTCGCCGTCATCGTGGCGGTCCGGGCGCTGCCCTCGCCCGGCGATCCGGGCAACTTCCGGCTCGGCTGCGCCGCTTTCCTGCTGCTCTTCCTCTTCGCCGGCCTCGGCACCGGCTCCGGCCTGCGCCAGCTCTCCCGCCTGCCGCTGGGCCCCGCGGAGCTGTCGGCCACCGCCGGCCTCGGCACCGCGGTGGCGGCCTGCGGCGCCTTCTTCGTCCCGGCGATGTTCGCGCTCGCCCCCGCCACCGACGCGCTCTACGTCTTCGTCGCCTTCTACGCGCTCTGCCTGGCGGTCTGCTGGTGGTGCTACGCCCGGGACGGGGCACCGGCGCCGGGCTGAGCCCGCCCGCGTACGCAGCCTTGACAGTGCGCGACGGCCCGGTGACGATTCGGTGATTCCGACCGGGCCGTGTAAAGTCTTCGACGTCAGCAAGCGCCGCTAGCTCAGTTGGTTAGAGCAGCTGACTCTTAATCAGCGGGTCCGGGGTTCGAGTCCCTGGCGGCGCACAGACGGTCGAAGGCCCCTCGCGAGAGCGAGGGGCCTTCGGCGTTTCCCGGGGCTGCCGGGCGGGGAGGTACGCGGGGCCGGAGGGACGGTGCCGCTGCGTGAGCGGGCGGCTACCGTGCCCGCGCGCATCGCCCACCCCCTTGGAACGTCTGAATCGAGGCCATGGATGGCTGTGAAGGTGCTGCTCATCACCGGGGACGCCGCGGAGTCGCTGGAGGTGCTCTACCCCTACCAGCGGCTGCGCGAGGAGGGGTACCAGGTGGACATCGCCGCCCCGAGCCAAAAGAAGCTGCGCTTCGTGGTGCACGACTTCGAGGACGGCTTCGACACCTACACCGAGAAGCCGGGCTACACCTGGCCCGCCGACCTGGCCTTCGACGAGGTCGACCCGGCCGGGTACGCCGCCCTGGTGATCCCCGGCGGCCGGGCGCCCGAGTACCTGCGCAACGACCCCGAGGTGCAGCGGATCACCCGCCACTTCTTCGAGACCGACAAGCCGGTGGCGCAGATCTGCCACGGCCCGCAGATCACCGCGGCGGCCGGCGTGCTCCAGGGGCGGACCACCGCCGCCTACCCGGCCCTGGAGCCGGACGTGCGAGCCGCCGGCGCGACCTACCGCGACGGCGAGGCCGTGGTGGACGGCGTGCTGGTCTCGGCGCGCGCCTGGCCGGACCACCCGGGCTGGCTGCGCGCGTTCATCGAGGTGCTGCGGACCAAGGCCCCGGCGGCCTGACCCCGCCCGCGGGGGTGCGCCGGCAGGCCGGCCCACCCCCGCGGATCCGCTCAGTACGACTGCAGCTCGATCAAGTGGCCCTCGGGGTCGCGCAGATGGGCCGAGCGCAGGGTCGGCCCCCACTCCGGGCGGTCGGTGGCCGGCGTCACCGGGGTGGCGCCGTTCGCCAGGCAGAGGGCGAGCGCGGCATCGACGTCCGCGACCCGGGAGACCAGCATCGCGGCTTCCTGCGCGGGCGGTGCCAGCGGCGGCAGCTCGCCGGTCCCGACGGCGGCGGCCAGCGCGGCGCGGTCGTAGAGCACCAGGACGGCCTGGTCGGCCACGTCCCAGTTGGCGTACGGGCCCGACTCGTCGCCCTTCTGCCGCACCGCACCCAGCAGTTCGGGCAGGACGGCGTCGTAGAAGCGGAAGCAGTCGGCGAAGCGAGTGACCAGCAGGCGTGGGTAGAGCGCGTCCAACGGAGCCTCCGGGCTGCGAAAATCAATGGGTGACCACCCATCATTGGTGATCACCCTACAATCCCTGCCATGGATGCCACACCCCCGAGCCTGCTCGACCTCACCAGCTACCTGCTGGCCCAGACCGGGCGCCGGGCCAGGGGCCGGCTGGCGGCCCGGCTCGCCGAGCGGGAGCTGCGCCTGTGGCACCTGTCCGTCCTGGCCTCGCTCGCCGACTTCGGCCCGCACGCCCAGCGCGAGCTGGCCGAACGCCTGGGTATCGACGCGAGCGACCTGGTACGCCTGCTGGACGAGCTGAGCCGGGCCGGCCTGGTCGAGCGCACGCGTTCCACCGCCGACCGCCGCCGCATGCAGGTCGCGCTCACCCCGGCCGGCCGCACCGCCCTCGGCGAGCTCCACGACGAGGCGGCGGCCGTGCAGGACGAGGTGCTGGCCCCGCTCTCCACCACCGAGCGGGAGCAGTTGCACGGGCTGCTGCTGCGGGTCCTCCGGGCGGGCGGCGCCCCGTGACGGGAGTGCCGGTACCGCCCGATTTCGGCATAGGCCCCCTGGTCGGGTACTGTTCTCCGCGTTGAACAAGCGCCGCTAGCTCAGTTGGTTAGAGCAGCTGACTCTTAATCAGCGGGTCCGGGGTTCGAGTCCCTGGCGGCGCACAACACGGGATGGGCCGCTCTCCTTCGGGAGAGCGGCCCATCCGGCTTTCCCGGCCACGGTGCGGTGAGCCGCTCCCGCCCGCCGATCCGTTCTCCCCGGTACGGCGCCGACCCCCGGTGGCGGCGGCACGGGAGCATCGTCGCAAGATGGACGATCAGGCGGTGACAGCTCACGGGAGCCGGAGCTACCCGGCATCGCGGGCACCGGTCGACCTGGCCGACCCCGGCGCCCCACCAAGACGGGAGAACCACGCGCAGTGAGCGTTCTGCAGCAGCCCACCGCACCCCCGACGCCGCCGGAGCCCACCGCCCCGGCGGAGCGACGCGACGGCTGGAGACGCTGGACCACCCCCGTCGCGGTCTCCACCGCGGTCGCGCTGCTGATGGGCCTGCTCTGGGCACGCCTCATGGCCGGGGTCACCGCCGACCTCTCCGCGCAGTTCGCCTGGGCCGACTTCGTGGGCAAGCACCCGGGCTCGGCGTACGACTTCTCCTGGTACGGCGGCATGCACCCCGCCTCCTACAGCGTCCTCGCCCCGTGGCTGATGGCCCTGTTCGGGGTGCGCACCACGGCGGTCGCGGCGGCCGTGCTCTCGACCGCGCTGCTCGCGGTACTGCTGGAGCGCTCCCACGTGCGCCGGCCGCTGCCCGCCGCGCTCTGGGGAGCCTTCGCGCTGACCTGCGACATCGCCGCCGGGCGGGTGACCTTCGCGCTCGGCCTGATGTTCGGCCTGGCCGCTGTGGTGGTGGCCGGTCAGCAGCGCAGGGCGAGCTGGTGGCGGGTCGCGGCGGTCGCCCTGTGCGCGCTGCTGGCGACCACGGCCAGCCCGGTGGCCGGCCTCTTCGTCGACGTGGCCGCCGCCGCGCTGCTGCTCACCCGGCGCTACCGGACCGGCTGGGCGATGGCCGTGCCGCCGCCGGTGGTGGTGCTGGGCTGCGCCGCGCTCTTCCCGTTCTTCGGGGTCGACCCGATCTCCGCCTCCACCGCCGTCTTCTCGGCGGGCACCGCACTGGTGGTGGCGCTGCTGGTCCCCC
Source organism: Kitasatospora sp. NBC_01250 (assembly GCF_036226465.1). Taxonomy (NCBI): domain Bacteria; kingdom Bacillati; phylum Actinomycetota; class Actinomycetes; order Kitasatosporales; family Streptomycetaceae; genus Kitasatospora; species Kitasatospora sp. NBC_01250. The sequence continues at coordinate 3,512,817 of NZ_CP108476.1, forward strand.
GGCCGTGGCGCGCGGTGCGCCTGGGCGCCTTGGTGTACGCGCTGGGTTCCGCGCTGACCCTGGCCTTCCCGACGCCGATCGGCATGAACGTGCAGCGCCTGGCGCTGATCTTCGGCGGCGTCGTGCTGCTGGCCCTGCTCGGCAACGAACAGTGGCGCCCCCTGCGGTCCTGGCGGCGCGTCACCGCCCTGGTCGCCGGGTTCGGCCTGGCGGCCTACTGGACGATCACCGCGAACATCATCGGCATCCCGACCCCCTCGCCCACCCACCAGGCGGACGCGCTCGTCGCCGAGCTGCAGCAGCTGCACGCCGAGCGGGCCCGCGTGGAGGCGGTCCCGATGCTCAACCACTACGAGTCCTGGCGGCTGGCCGACGTCACCCAGCTGGCCCGCGGCTGGAACCGCCAGGCCGACGTCCAGCGCAACCCGCTCTTCTACGACAGGACGCTCACCCCGGCCAGCTACCACGACTGGCTGCAGCGCTGGGCGGTGGGCTACGTCGCGCTGCCCTCCGGCCCCACCGACATCGCCGGCGACGCCGAGGCCGCACTGGTGCGCGGCGGCCTCGGCTACCTGGAGGAGGTCTGGCACGACGAGCACTGGCGGCTCTTCCGGTTCACCGACGCCCAGCCGCTGGCCGACGGGCCGGCCACCGTGCTGCGGGCGGACGCGGAGCGGATCCAGCTCACCGTCGGTGCCGCGGGCCAGGTGCAGCTGCGCATCCCCTACTCGCCCTGGCTCACCGTGCACGGTCCGGGCGGCGCCTGCCTGAGCCAGGACGGCGACTGGACCAGGCTGACCGTGACCGCCCCGGGCGACTACCAGGTCGACGCGCGCTACCGGCTGCCCCGGGGCAGCGCCTGCTGACACCGCGCCCCGGCCGGCCGCCCGCCCGGGAACCGACCACGGTGCTGCGCGGGTCCCAACCCCTGGACGCACGGCCCGCACCGCCCGAAGCGGTGCGGTACCGTCGCCAGAGTGCCCGGGCAGGTCGGGGCAGGTCGGGCAGGATCGGAGCGAGCAGCGTGGCAGCCAGAGCGAAGGGGTGGACCGAGCGGTCGATGGGCCGGCTCTGGCGTCCTGAGCGGCGCTGGCACCCGTGGCTGGTGGACACCCTCCTGGTGGTCCCCGCCTCGCTCGACGCCCTGCTCAACGTGCCGTCCACGCACGACTGGCACTTCGCGGTCTCGCTGCTGGCCGCCGCCGTCCTGGTGCTGCGCCGCCCCTTCCCGCGCACCGTGCTGCTGCTCACCCTCCCCGGCCTGTACGCGGGCAACGCGCTGGTCGCCGCCGTGATCGCCGCGTACACGGTGGCCCGGACCGAGCGCGCGCGCTGGCAGCGCTCGCTCGCGGCGCTGCTGGTGGTGCTGGGCAGCTTCCTGCCCTGGCCGATCACCGCGTTCCGGACCGAGAGCCTGAGCAGCATCACCCAGCAGCTGATCTTCGCGACCATGCTGGGCGTCGGCCCGGTGGCGCTCGGGCTGCTCGCCCAGACCAAGCGGGACCTCTCCGAGCGGGTCGCCGAGCTCGCCGAACTGCGCGACCACGAGCGCGCGCTCTACGCGAAGACCGTGATCGCCGAGGAGCGGGCCCGGATAGCCCGCGAGATGCACGACGTGGTCTCGCACCAGGCCGGGCTGATCGCGGTGCAGGCCGGCGCCCTCCAGGTGACCACCAAGGACCCGGTGACCCGGGAGACCGCCGCCACCCTGCGCGGCCTGGCGGTGGCCACCCTGGAGGAGCTGCGCTCGATGATCCTGGTGCTGCGCGCGGCGGGGGCCGGGCCCACCGAGCTGGTGCCGCAGCCCCGGCTGGCCGACCTGCCCCGCCTGGTGGGCGCGGCCGAGGTGGCCGCCACGCTGCAGGTGGACGGGTGCCTGGAGCGGACGCTGCCCGAGCCGGTCGAGCGCGCGGCCTACCGCACGGTGCAGGAGGCGCTGACCAACGTGCGCAAGCACGCGCCGGGTGCCCGGACCGAGGTGCTGGTCAGGATCACCGCCGAGGCGCTGCACGTCAGCGTGCGCAACGAGGCACCGGCCGGGCCCTGTCCGGACTCCGGCCTGCCCGGTGGGCGGCACGGCCTGATCGGGCTGCGCGAGCGGGCCGCCCTGCTGGGCGGCACGATCGAGGCGGCGCCCGAGTGCGGCGGTGGCTTCGCGGTGCGGCTCTGGCTGCCGCTGCCCGAGGTGGCCACGGACCTGACGGAGCACCAGGCCGCCTAGTCGCCCCTGCACCAAGGGGCGAATTCACCATCAATCAGCTGTTCTCCCGCCACTTCCCTCAGAAGGGACAAAAGTCCCTACCGTTCCCCGGGCGGTGCCAGGCAGGCTTTCACGGTCCCCTGCCCTGGCTGAGAGGAATGGCCTCGTGCCGCGACCCGCCGCCCGTTCCCTGCCACGCCGTCTGCTGCACTCGGGGCGCCCGCGCCGCCGCGGCTGGCGCCGGGCGGTGCCGACCTGGCGGTTCAGCCTCTTCGCCACCCTGTCCGTACTGCTGCTCGCCACCGGGTTCTTCGCGCTCGGCGTACTGCTGGTCAAGGTCCCGGACGCGCACGCCGCCGCCACCGCGCAGCGCAACACCTGGCTCTACCGGGACGGCACGGTGCTCGCACAGACCGGCGAGACCAACCGGGAGAGCGTGCCGCTGGACCAGATCTCCCCCGAGGCCCAGCACGCGGTGCTGGCCGCCGAGGATCGCGGCTTCTACCGCGAGGGCGCCGTCAACCCGGCCGCACTGCTGCGGGCCGGCTGGAACACCGCCACCGGCAAGGGCGCCCAGGGCGGCTCGACGATCACCCAGCAGTACGTCAAGAACGCCTACCTGACCCAGGAGCAGACGGTCAGCCGGAAGATCAAGGAGGTCTTCATCGCGCTCAAGGTGGACGCCACGCTCGACAAGCAGGAGATCCTGGCGAGCTACCTGAACACCACCTACTACGGGCGCGGCGCCTACGGCATCCAGGCCGCGGCGCAGGCCTACTTCGGGGTGGACGCGAGCAGGCTCGACGCCGCGCAGGGCGCCTACCTCGCGACGCTGCTCAACGCACCCTCGGTCTACGACGTCTCGACCGCGAACGAGGCGGGCAGGCGCGCGGCCACCGCCCGCTGGAACTACGTGCTGGACGGCATGGTCCAGGAGGGCTGGCTGTCCGCCGCCGACCGGTCGGCGACCACCTTCCCGCAGGTCCGCGCCCCGCAGCCGGCCCTCGGCCTGGCCGGACAGGCCGGCTACCTGGTGGACGCCGCCAAGGAGTACCTGGTCTCGCACAAGCTGGTGGACGAGGCGGCGCTCGCCAAGGGCGGCCACCGGATCACCCTGAGCATCGATCCGGCCCGCCAGGCGGACCTGCAGACCGCCGTGCAGCGGCAGTTGACCGACAAGCTGGACGCGGCCAAGCGCCCGGGCGACGGCGACATCCAGGCCGGCGCGGTCTCGCTGGACCCGAAGACCGGTGCGGTGCTGGCCATGTACGGCGGCACCGACTACACCCGGCACTTCGTCAACAACGCCACCCGCCGCGACTACCAGGCCGGTTCGACCTTCAAGCCGATCGCGCTGGCCGCCGCCCTGGAGAGCGGCGCGAAGACCCAGGAGGGGCGGACCATCACCCCCGACACGGTCTACGACGGCGCCAACCGCCGCCCGGTGCGCGGCGGTACGGCCAAGCCGCCGTACGCGCCGCCGAACGAGGGCGAGGCCGAGTACGGCCAGATCACGCTGCGCCAGGCCACCGACTGGTCGGTCAACACCGTCTTCGCCCAACTCGCCCAGGACACCGGCCTGGAGAAGGTGAAGCAGAGCGCGATCGCGCTCGGCCTGCCCGCCGACACCAACGAGCTGAACGCCGTGCCCTCGCTGCCGCTGGGCGTCTCGATGCCGAGCGTGCTGGACATGGCCGGGGTCTACGCGACGCTGGACAACGACGGGCGGCAGCAGACCCCGTACCTGGTCCAGTCGCTCCAGCGGGACGGCGTCGACCTGCCGCTGCCGTCCCGGCAGAACGGCGGCCGTGCGGTGAGCGAGCAGACGGCCCGGCAGGTCACCGACATGCTGCAGGGCGTGGTGGCCGACCCGGGCGGCACCGGGTGGCGCGCCAAGGAGCTGGGCCGCCCGGCGGCCGGCAAGACCGGGACCACCGACGGCAACCGCTCGGCCTGGTTCGTCGGCTACACGCCCGAGCTGGTGACCTCGGTGGCGATGTTCGGCGAGCAGGCGGGCAGCGGCAAGCAGGTCACGCTCTCGGGCACGGCCGGCGGCGGGCGGGTCAACGGCGGCGGCTACCCGGCACAGATCTGGACCGACTACATGAAGGCCGCGCATCTGGGCACCCCGGTCGGCGGCTTCACCCCGCCCGGCACCACCGCGGCGGCACAGGACACCCCCGCTGCGTCGTCCGCCGCCTCGCCGCGCGCGACCAGGCCGAGCACCTCCCGCCCCACGGCCCCGGACAGCACCGGCCCCTCGGCCGACAGCCGGCCGTCGAGCAGCCCGGCCACCCCCGAGGCGCCGAGCGAGCCGACCCCGGGCCCGCCGGCGACCCGGCCCGCGGAGCCGTCGACGCCGTCCACCCCGGTGGCGCCGCCCACCTCGCCGAGCCGGCCGTCCCGGCCCCCGGTCACCGCCGAGCCGTCCCGTCCGCCGACGACACCGACGACGCCCGCCCAGCCCTCCGGGGCAGGCAGCACCCCGCCGGTCCCGGCCGGGGTCGGCTAACCCCTGCCCCGCACAACCCGGCCCAGCCCAGCTCCTGGCCATCGGCACAGGTGTTCGGGCTGCTGGCAGAATGATCCGATGCACTCCACCCCGGCCTCCGCACCGCCCTCCCGCCGGGCCGTCGGCCTCACCCTGGCGCTGATCTCCGCCGTCTCCTTCGGCGGCTCCGGCACGGCGGCCAAACCGCTGATCGAGGCGGGCCTGTCCCCGCTCCAGGTGGTCTGGCTGCGGGCGACCGGCGCGGCCCTGGTGCTGCTGCCGGTGGCCTGGCGCCACCGTGCGGTGCTGCGCGAGCGCCCGGCGCTGGTGCTCGGCTTCGGGCTGCTCGGCGTCTCCGGGGTGCAGGCCTGCTACTTCGCGGCGATATCCCGGATACCCGTCGGCGTCGCGCTGCTGATCGAGTACCTCGGGCCGCCGCTGCTGCTCGGCTACGTGCGCTTCGTCCAGCGCCGCCCGGTCAGCCGCGGCGCGGCGGTCGGCGCCGCGGTCGCGGTCACCGGGCTGGCCTGCGTGGTGGAGGTCTGGCAGGGGCTGAGCTTCGACGCCGTCGGCGTGCTCTTCGCGCTCGGCGCGGCCTGCTGCCAGGTCGGCTACTTCGTGCTCGCCGACGCCGGCGGCCGGGGCGAGAAGCCCGCCGACCCGCTGGGGATGGCGGCCTTCGGGCTGCTGATCGGCGCGCTCGTGCTCACCGTGGTCGCCCGCCCCTGGCAGGGCCACTGGAGCAAGCTCGGCGGCCACGTCACCATGGCCGGGCACCAGGTCCCCGCGCTGCTGCCCGCGGCCTGGATGATCCTCGTCGCCACCGTCCTCGCCTACCTGACCGGTGTGGTCTCGGTGCGCCACCTCTCGCCGCCGGTGGCCGGGGTGGTGGCCAACATCGAGGCAGTGGTCGCCACCGTCACGGCCTGGTTCCTGCTGGACGAACACCTCGGCACCCTGCAGCTGTTCGGCGGCCTGCTGGTGCTGCTCGGCGCCTTCGCCGCCCAGGCCGGCGGATCGGGCGGCGGCGCGGAGCCCGACCAGGTGGCCCTCGACCCGCCCGCGGCGAGCATTCCCACGAACGTGTGAAACCCCTCCCGGGCATCGGCCGTCAGGAGTAGCGTCGGCACCGTGAGTCACCAGATCTGCCCGCGGTGCGGCGGTACTGGCGTCACCGAGAAGATCCGACACACCGTCGAGACCGAGCCCGACGGCACGCGGCAGCCCAAGCAGGAGAACTACCTGTCCCCCTGTGCCCACTGCGGCGGGAAGGGACACGTGAACTGAGATGCGGCTCCTCTTCCAGTGCACCGAGTGCGGGGTCCACTACCTCCCGCCCGAGGGCCTCGGCTACGCCGACGGCAGTCCGGCCAGCCCGCTGTGGTGCACCGAGCACCAGGCCGCCATGCGCGAACTCGGCGTCACCGAGCCCCCCGCGGCCGCGGCCCTGGCCCTGCTCGGCGCCCGCCAGCGCGCGGCGGCCCCGCCCACCGAGGACCGGCCGAGCCGGCCGGACGTCCGCCCGTCCCGCCCCGCCCGCACCCGCCGCGGTGCCACGGCGCCCGGCGGCGGCCGGTCCCGGCTGCACTGATCCCGGCCGCGACCGGCGCGCCCTCAGCTGTCGGCGCGCCCTCAGTTGTCGGCGAGCCCTCAGTTGTCGGCGGGCCCTCGGCTGTCGCAAGGCCCGCCGGTCGCGGCGTCGCTGGCGATCGCCTCGTGGTGGCGGATCACCTCGGCGATGATGAAGTTGAGGAACTTCTCCGCGAAGACCGGGTCGAGCCGCGCACCGGCCGCCAGCTGCCGCAGCCGCCGGATCTGGTCCCGCTCGCGGGCCGGATCGGCGGCGGGCAGCTTGTGGGCCGCCTTGAGCGTGCCGACCCGCTGAGTGGCCTTGAACCGCTCGGCGAGCATGTGGACGACCGCGGCGTCGATGTTGTCGATGCTCTGGCGCAGGTCGGCCAGCTCCTCGCGGACGGCGTCGTCGACGTCCGCCGTCGCGGCGGTGGGTTCGGTCGCGGGCTGCTCGGTCATCGCGTCTGCTCCGGTTCGGGCGCCGGGCCACGGGGCCGGGCGCGAAAGGGGCCGGTGGCCTGGGGACTGCCCGGCGCGCGGGCCGGGCAAATCTAACAGGCGGCCCGGCCCGGACTCTCCCCAATTGCCCGGATCGCCCACCATCCGGACAACCGCCGGGCGACCCGGCGCCCGGCACCGCGGTCAGCGCCGCCGCGACCGGCTCCCCCCGATCGCATGCGATCACCCTCCAGTTGCGGACAGTGACAACCGGCCGGATTCTGACGCAGAGACAGCTCCCCCACGGAAAGGCCCGCCCCCATGCCCCTGCGCGACTCCTACCCCGACGGCGCTCCCTGCTGGACCGACCTGACCTGTGCCGACCCGCTGGACGCCGCGGATTTCTACGGCCCCATCCTGGGCTGGGAGTTCGAGCAGCTCGGGGCCGAGTACAACGGCTACACCATGTGCCTGCTCGACGGCCGGCCCGCGGCCGGACTGCTGCCACCGCCGGCCGGCGCCGAGCAGTTGCCCTGGTCCTGGAACGTCTACCTGGCCGCCGGTGAACTCGACGCGGTCTACGACCGGGTGACCCGGGTGGGCGGCACGGCGGTCTTCGGCCCGCACCGGGTGCCGGGCGCAGGAAGCCTCGCCTTCGGCTACGACCCGGCCGGCGCCGCCTTCGGGCTCTGGCAGCCGGGCGGCCACCCGGGCGCGGCGGTCTACGGGGAGCCGGGCGCGATGTGCTGGCACGACCTCACCACCCCCGAGGCCGACCAGGCGGACGCCTTCTACGCCGAGCTCTTCCCCTACCAGCAGAAGCAGGTCGGCGACGGGAGCGCGTTCGACTACACCGCCTGGAGCGTGCCCGGCACGGACGGCCTGCCGGTCTGCGGCCGCTACCGGGCCGCGGTTCCCCAGCCGTACTGGTCGGTGTACTTCGCGGTGCCCGAGGCGGACCACGCGGCCGACCAGGTGACGGGCCTGGGCGGCCGGGTGCTGCGCGACCCGTTCGACTCGCCGTACGGACGGATGGTGCCGTGCACCGACCCCGGCGGCGCCAAGGTGACCTTCTGCCAGTTGCCCTGACCAGTAGTCTGGGACCGGCGTGACCGGATCTGTCATACCGACGTCTCTTTCCAGAGCATCAGAGCAGCAGGAGGTACCGATCGTGGCAACTGTTCGCACCGCTCGCACCGCATGGCAGGGGAACCTTCTCGACGGCAGTGGCGAGGTGACCTTCGCCTCTTCCGGCATCGGGCAGTTCCCGGTCTCCTGGCCGGCCCGGTCCGAGGAGCCGAACGGCAGGACCAGCCCCGAGGAGCTCATCGCGGGCGCCCACTCGGCCTGCTTCTCGATGGCCCTCTCGCACGGCCTGGCCGGTGCCGGCACCCCGCCCACCAAGCTCGACGTGCAGGCGGAGGTCACCTTCCAGCCGGGCCCCGGCATCACCGGGATCCACCTGACCGTGGTCGGCGAGGTGCCGGGCCTGGACGAGGCCGGCTTCGTCAAGGCCGCCGAGAACGCCAAGGCCAACTGCCCGGTGAGCAAGGCGCTGGCAGGCACCACCATCACGCTCAGCGCGAAGCTGGCCTGAGGCTCCCGGCCCGACCGGGGCTCGTCCGCCCCGCGCACGCCCCCGGCGGGCACCACACGGTGCCCGCCGGGGGCGTATCCGTCCCCGCCCGTGCTCCCACCGGAAGCCGTGATTCACCCTGACGGCTGTGGCCCCGGCTTCCCCCGGCGCCCTATGATCGGGCACAGTGCTCTGCTCTTGACAGCCGTCCGGCCCACCCGGCTGACGCGTCGTCAATCAGCAGCGCCCCTGAAGAGCGTGAGCAAGCGAGCGTCAGCGGCGGACGGGAGCGTGCAGTGCGAGGCCGGAACGAGGGGGCCGACGCACACCGCAACGGCGTGCGTCCCGACACGCTGCTCCCCATCACCGAGCCGCCACCGACCCGGTTGCCCTCCCCCGCCTGTTGCCCCAACTGCGCGGCCCCCCTGTCCGCGGCGGTGCCCGCGGCCGCGGCCGAGCGGGGCGCACCACTGGCGGCCGACACCGACGAGCTGCTCGCCGCCCTGCGCGCCAGCGAGTCCCGGTTCCGGGCCGCCTTCGCCGATGCGGGCATCGGCATGCTGCTGATCGACACCGACGACCTGGTGATCGAGGCCAACCCCGCCTTCGCCGCGATGCTCGGCCGCGAGGTCGGCGAACTGGTCCGGATGCACCTGCACGAGATCATCGACCCCGAGGACACCCCGCGCCGGCTCTACCTGGAGCTGGTGAACGGCAAGCGCGACCGGCTGCGGGTGGAGAAGCAGCTCAAGCACCGCGAGGGGCGCGAGGTCTGGAGCAACGTGACCATCACGCTGGTCCGCGACGCCCAGGGCAAGCCCTTCTACACCCTGGCGATGTTCGAGGACATCACCGAGCGGCGCCGGCTCGGCGACCGCCTCGCCTACCAGGCACTGCACGATCCGCTGACCCGGCTGCCCAACCGCACCTTCTTCTTCGACCGGCTCAACGCCGCCTGCCTGCCCGACCCGCAGCGCCCCGGCGACGGCGCGGGGCGCCGGGTCGGCGTCTGCTACGTGGACCTGGACGGCTTCGCGGCGATCAACGACACCCTCGGCCACCACATCGGCGACCAGCTGCTGAGCGCCGTCGCGGCCCGGCTGGAGCGGCGCTTCGTCACCGGCGAGGGGCTGCTGGTGGCGCGCCTGGGCGGCGACGAGTTCGCCGTGCTGGTCGCCGACAGCGAGGGCAGCGAGCAGCTGACCGGCCTCGCCGCCCAGCTGCTCACCCTGCTGGAGCGGCCCTTCGAGGTGGCCGGGCACCGGCTCGCGGTCACCGCCAGCGTCGGGGTGGTGGAGCGCCCGGTGCAGGGCACCAGCCCCACCGACCTGGTGAAGGACGCCGACGCCACGCTCTACTGGTCCAAGTCCGACGGCCGCGCCCGCTGGACCCTCTACGACCGCGACCGCGGTGCCCACCAGCTGACCCGCCGGCTGCTCACCACCGCGCTGCGCCCGGCGCTGGAGCGCGGCGAGTTCACCGTGGAGTACCAGCCGCTGGTGGGCCTGGCGGACGGCACCGTGCACGGCGCCGAGGCGCTGGTGCGCTGGCGCCACCCCCGGTTCGGCACCCTGTCACCGGACCGGTTCATCCCGCTGGCCGAGGAGTCGGGGGCGATCGTGCCGCTCGGCAAATGGGTGCTGGAGGAGTCCTGCCGGCAGGCGCGCGGCTGGCTGGCGGAGTTCCCCGACACCGAGGCCTTCGTCAGCGTCAACCTGGCGGCCCGTCAGGTCTGGGACTCCGACGTGGTCGCGGACGTCGCCCAGGTGCTGGAGCGCACCGGGCTGCCCGCCCGGCTGCTCCAGCTGGAGCTGACCGAGAGCGCCGTGCTCGGCCCCAGCGGCCGGCCGCTGCAGGCCCTGCAGGCGCTGGCCGACATGGGCGTGCGGATCGCCATCGACGACTTCGGCACCGGCTACTCCAACCTCGCCTACCTCTCCCGCCTGCCAGTGCACGCGCTGAAGCTGGACGGCACCTTCATCGAGGGCTTCCGCGACCCGGCCCCGGTCGGCCGCCCCGACCTGCGCTCGCGCCGCAGCGAGGCGGACGAGCAGATCGTGGGCGCGATGGTGCGCCTGGCCCACGACCTGGGCCTGACCGTGACGGCCGAAGGCATCGAGAACGCGGCCCAGGCCGAGCGGCTGCGGCTGACCGGCTGCGACACCGCGCAGGGCTGGTACTTCGCCCGCCCCGGCGAGGCCTCACTGGTCGCCGGGATACTGCGCGAGGGCCGGATCCAGCTGCCCGGCTCCGACCACCCCGCGCTGCGGCCCTAACCCTCCTGGCCGGCCGCCAGGCCGTAGGCCTGGGCGATCAACTCGTAGGAGAGCAGCCGTGCCTGGTGGCCGTGCACGTGCGAGGTGACCATCAGCTCGTCGGCGCCGGTGCGCTTGCGCAGCTCCTCCAGCCCCTCGGCCACCTCCTCCGGAGCGCCCAGCACCACGTTGCCGAGCCAGTTCTCCAGGAAGTCGGCCTCGGCTGGGCTGTAGGGGTAGGCGGCGGCCTCCTCGGGGGTGGGGATCTTCCCGGGCATGCCCCGGCGCAGCCGCAGCATGCCGAGCCCGGCCGAGGCGGCCAGCCGGCGCGCGGCCTGCCGCCCGCCCTCCGGCACGGCCACCGCGCTGACGCCGATCAGCGCGTACGGCTCGGCCAGCACCTCGGAGGGCTGGAAGCTGCTGCGGTACAGCTCCAGCGCGGGCACCGTGTTCTCCGCGCTGAAGTGGTGCGCGAAGGCGAACGGCAGGCCGAGCCGCCCGGCCAGCTGGGCGCTGAAGCCGGAGGAGCCGAGCAGCCACACCGGCGGGCGCTCGGGACCGTTCGGCACCGCGCTGAGCCGGGCGTAGGGGTGCCCGGCGGGGAAGTCGCCGTCCAGGAAGTGGGTCAGCTCGGACAGCCGGCGCGGGAAGTCGTCCGGGTCCTCGTGCTCGCCGCGGCGCAGCGCCCGGGCGGTGGCCGGGTCGGTGCCGGGCGCCCGGCCCAGGCCCAGGTCGATCCGGCCCGGGTGCAGCGCCTCCAGCAGGCCGAACTGCTCGGCGATGGCGAGCGGCGCGTGGTTGGGCAGCATCACGCCGCCGGAGCCGAGCCGCAGCGTGCTGGTGTGCGCCCCGAGGTGGGCGATCAGCACGGCGGGCGTGGAGCTGGCCACCCCCGGCATGCCGTGGTGCTCGGCCACCCAGAAGCGGTGGTAGCCCCAGCGCTCGGCGCCGCGGGCCAGCTCGGTGGTGGCGGTCAGCGCCTGGGCCGCGGTGTAGCCGGCACCCACCGGGGCGAGGTCGAGGATCGAGAGCGGGGCGGGGGCGGTGCCGCGCGCGACCCCCCGGATGTCCTGCCTGGTCTGCCGCTGGTCCTCGCCGGTCATGGGTCAACCTTCCGCTTCGCACTGCCGTTCCGCAGCGGGACAACAGCGCGCGCCCGGCGCCTGTTCCCCGGGGCGGCCGTTGTGGTGTTCGAGACATCGGTACAGGCCCTACGGTGGGGTGATGCCTGACAGCCGCCGCCTCGCGACCACCCCGGCGCCCGCCCGCGCCCCGGAACCCCTCACCACCGTCCAGTCGGTCGGCCTGCTGCTGACCCTGGTGCTGGGCTCGCTGAGCGCGCTGGCGCCGCTCTCGATGGACATGTACCTCCCGTCGCTGCCCGGCATCACCACCGGCCTGCACACCTCGGACGCCATGGTCCAGCTGACCCTGACGGCCTGCCTGGTCGGCCTCGCGCTCGGCCAGTTGGTGGCGGGGCCGCTCAGCGACGCGCTCGGGCGGCGCCGCCCGCTGCTGGTGGGCATGAGCCTGTACGTGCTCTCCACCGCCTGCTGCGCGCTCGCGGTGGACGTCCGGGTGCTGATCGCCTGCCGGGTGCTGCAGGGCCTGTCCGGCGCGGCCGGGATCGTGATCTCGCGGGCCGTGGTGCGCGACCTGTTCGACGGTCTGGCCGCCGCCCGGTTCGCCTCCTCGCTGATGCTGATCTCCGGTTCGGCACCGCTGGTGGCGCCGGTGCTCGGCGGGCAGCTGCTGCGCGTCACCTCCTGGCGCGGGGTGTTCGGGGTGCTCACCGTGCTCGGCCTGGTGATCCTGGTCACCTCCGTGCTGCTGGTGCGCGAGACGCTGCCGCCCGGGCAGCGCCGCACCGGCGGGCTGCGCGACACCCTGCGGACCATGCGCGGCCTGCTGGCCGACCGGCTGTTCAGCGCCTACCTGCTGACGGTGTCCTTCGGCTTCGGCGCGCTGTTCGCCTTCATCGCCGGCTCGCCCTACGTGGTGCAGGAGGTCTACCACGGCTCGGCGCAGCGCTACAGCCTGGTCTTCGCGCTGGTCCAGGTCGGGCTGGCGGGCCTGTCCCAGCTGACCGGCCGCCGGCTGCTGGGCCGGTTCCCCTCGCACCTGATCCAGCTCGCCGGGGCCCTGCTGCTCGCACTCTCCGGGGTGGCGCTGGTGCTGATGGCGGCCGGGCACCACGGCGGCCTGCCCGGGATCACCGCGGGGCTCTTCGTGATGGCGGCCGGGCTCGGCATCGTCAGCACGCCGAGTTCGGCGCTGGCCCTGCAGCGCGCCCCGCACGCGGCCGGCACCGCCTCCGCGCTGCTGGGCACCATGCAGTTCCTCACCGGGGCGATCGCGCCGGCCCTGGTCGGCCTCGGCGGGCACGACAGCGCGCTGCCGATGGCGGTGGTGATCCTCGGCATGGCACTGGCGACGCTGGCCTCCTTCGTGCTGCTGGTCCGGCCCTGGCAGGCGGTGCCGGACCCGCTGCGCGGCTGATCCGGTGTCAGCGGGGCGGCCCGCCGGCTGCGCATCGTCGCCCTGCGTGTTGGCGGGATCACGCCAGCGCCGGTTCTCGCCAGCCGCCGATCTCGCTAAGCGCCCCTCGGGTCGGGCAGGCTGGATGCCGCAGCGGGGCGCCGATCAGCGCCCGCGCCTCAGTCACGCCAGTGGACTGGACCAGTTCCGGGCGACCCTCGTGGACCCCCGCGACGGACACCCCGTCGCGGGGGTCCACGCCTGTCCACGCCTGTCCGCGGCGCCGCCCGGTACCCGAGGAGCGCGCAGCGCAGGGGGCCCTCAGCAAGCGTTCATACAGAGCCGATAGCGTGGTACCCCTGAGCCACCTGTTCTCCTCCGGGCGGTCCGGAGGGAGTTGGATCCATTGGGAAGCGCGGCGCTCGTGACGTCGTCCTGGTTCTGTGTGCTGGCCGTGCTGGCCGTCCTCGGCGACGCCTTCCTGCCCTTCCTGCCCAGCGGCACCCTGGTGATCCTGGCCGTCCTGAAGACCGACCGGATAGCCGGTGCGCCGCTGATCCTGGCCGGCGCCGTCGCCCTCTCCTCCTTCCTCGGCGACGTGCTGCTGCTCGCCCTGGCCCGGCGCGGCGCACCCTTCGTGCGGCGCCGGCTGGCGAAGCGGCCGAAGATGGCCGGCAACATCCGCCGGGTGCAGCACGCACTGGACGGGCGGACCAACCGGACCGCCGCCGCCGTGGTGATCGTGGCCCGCTTCGTGCCGGGTGGCCGCACCGTGCTGGACCTGGCGATCGGCCACTCGCCGGCCCCCTCGCACCGCTTCCTGCGCTGGTCGGCGCTGGCCGCCCTGGTCTGGGCCGGCTACATCGTGACCCTGGGCTGGCTGAACAGCCACTGGTTCAACACCACTTGGCTGAGCATGGCGGTCTCCTGCGCCGCCGCGACCGCGATCAGCGCCGCCGTCGCGCGCCTGGTCCGCCGGCACCGGCGGCTGGCCGCCGCGCTGCCCGTCGACCCCGTCTGAGACCCACCGGGCCCCGGGTTCCCCACGGCCGCCGGGGTGTTGCCCCTGCCCCTGCCCGCTCGCACGTCCGAAATGTCCCAGGACTGCAACAGAACCCCGCCGACGCAGCCATCGGCCGACTTTTGGCGTCATCTCCAGAGGCGGCGCGGGTACGGTTGCTCCTGGATCCAACCAGTGCCGCATGACATCCTGGTTTAAATAATCTGATCAAATGCCGTAATTACCCTGGCAGCTTCCGCAATGCCCGCGGAAGCGGCCTGGTTCGAGCTGGCTGGGGAGACCATGAGCAGCATCTCGCGCAGGACCGTACTGGGCGCCGGGGCGGCCACGGCCGCCCTCGGGGCACTCACCGCGTGCGGCAGCAGCAGTGCCTCACACTCCGACAGCGCGCCGGGCGGCGCCGGCAGCCCGGGCGGCGCGTCCGGCGGCGGCAGCCCGGCCCCCTCGCCCTCCGGCTCGCCGTCCGGCAAGGTGACCCCGATCGGCGACGGCTCGACCTCCGACACCGGCCCGCAGCCGAACCAGCCCAAGGCCGAGAAGCTCAAGCCCGGCGAGCGCCCCCCGCAGTTCGTGGTCTTCTCCTGGGACGGCGCCGGCGCCACCGACGACGGCCAGTTCGACCGCTTCCTCAAGCTCGCCGACCAGTACAAGGCCACCTTCACCTTCTTCCTCTCCGGCATCTACACGCTGCCCAAGACGAAGACCAGCCTCTACCACCCGCCGCAGCACTCGGTCGGCGCCTCCGACATCCCGTACCTGTCCGACGGCGCGATACGCAACACCATCAAGATGGTCAGCCAGGCCTGGCTCGCGGGGCACGAGATCGGCACCCACTTCAACGGCCACTTCTGCTCCACCCGCCCCGACCACAACGGCGTCAACAAGTGGTCGCCGGAGGACTGGGAGAGCGAGATCCAGCAGGCGGTCTCCTTCGTCACCCAGTGGAAGACCAACACCGGCTTCACCGACCTGCCGCCGCTGCCCTTCGACTACACCAAGGAACTGATCGGCGGTCGCACCCCCTGCCTGGACGGGCAGAAGAACCTGCTGCCGACCGCCGCCAAGCTCGGCTGGAAGTACGACGCCAGCTCGCCGGGCGAGAAGCAGGTCTGGCCGCAGAAGGTGCAGAACGGCGCGATCTGGAACTTCCCGCTGCAGTCCATCCCGTACCCGGGGCACTCCTTCGAGGTGCTCTCGATGGACTACAACATCATGGCCAACCAGTCGAACGGCGACCCCAAGGGCGACCCGGGCAAGTTCAACGAGTGGCGCGACGCGGCGGCCGGCTCCTACCTGGCCGGCTTCAACCGCGCCTACAACGGCAACCGGGCACCGTTCTTCGTCGGCAACCACTTCGAGCAGTGGAACGGCGGCATCTACATGGACGCCGTGGAGGCGACCATCAAGGCCATCGCCGGCAAGCCCGAGGTGCGGATGGTGTCCTTCCGCCAGCTGGTCGAGTGGCTGGAGGTGCAGGACGAGTCCACCCTGCGCAAGCTGCGCTCGCTGGGCATCGGCCAGGCGCCGGCCGGCGGCTGGGAGAGCTTCCTCGGCGCCCCCGGCGCCGCCCCCGCCTCCGGCAGCCCGGCGGCCCAGTAGTCCGTCAGGCCGGGTTCGCGGCCGCCAGGATCCGCTCGGCGACCAGCGGGGCACCGGCCCGGCCCATCAGGATCGAGTAGTGATTGCTGCCCCTGACCTGGCGCAGCGCCAGGTCAGGGCCGGTCAGTTCGGCCCTGGCCAGCCGCTTCTCGTCGTAGACCGCCTCGGGCTCGTCGAACAGACCGCGCTCGGCCCAGAGCAGCTCGGCGGGGCACGGCAGTTGGCGCACCGCGGCGGCGGCCTGCGGGTCGAGCAGCAGCTGCGTGCCGTCGGCCTCCACCGCCTCGCGCTCGCACCCGGAGCGCAACAGCGGCTCGCTACCGGTCAGATCGCGCAGCAGATAGGCCTGCGCCACCGTCTCGTCCAGGCTCGGCCAGGCCGGGTGCGCCTGCCAGAAGGCACGGTAGGCCGCCACGTCCGCGAAGGTCATCGAGAGCCGGGCCACCGCCGGGCCGAGCATCGCGGCGAGCGCCTCGGGACCGGTCCCGGTCGGCAGCGGAAACCCGACCCCGCCGTCCACCAGCACCACCCGGCGCACCAGTTCGGGGTGCCGCACCGCCAGCCGGGTGGTCACGAAGGCCCCCATGGAGTGCCCCGCCACCACCACCGGGCCCGCCCCGCCCGCCAGTTGGCGCAGCACCGAGGCCATGTCGTCCGCGTGCCGGGCCATCCCGTACGGGCCGCCGAGCCCCGCACTGCCGGCCCGGCCGCGCAGGTCGGGCGCCAGCAGCGTGACCCGCCCGGCCAGTTCGCGGGCCACCAGGTCCCAGGCCCGCCCGTTCGCGGTGATGCCGTGCAACGCCAGCACCACCGGAGCACCGGGCTCGGACCCCGGCCAGCGCAGCACGGCCAACTCGCCGCCGGGAACCGCGACCGCCACCTCCTCGACCACGGACGGACACGCGGACCGGTCGGACCTCATCGACGCCACCTTCCAGCTGGGGTCCCGGCACCGTACCGCCGCCCCGGCACCCCCCGACATGGCGTCGGCCAACCCCCCTCGGCGCCCCGCAGTGGTGCCCGTCACCACCTCGGGCGCCGTCGGCCGCCCGGCGCCCGTCAGCCCTTGAGGTCCGGGATGCGCCAGTCAACCGGCTCGCTGCCGAAGCCGGTCAGCGCGTCGTTGATCTGCGAGAACGGCTTGCTGCCGAGGAAGAGCCGGGCCGACAGCGGCGAGGGGTGCGCCCCCTGGACCACGACGTGCCGCTCGGTGTCGATCAGCGGCAGCTTCTTCTTGGCGTAGTTGCCCCAGAGCACGAAGACGCACGGCTCGGGACGGGCGCTGACCGCCTTGATCACCGCGTCGGTGAACTTCTCCCAGCCCTTGCCCTTGTGCGAGTTGGCCTCGTGCGCGCGCACCGTGAGCACCGCGTTGAGCAGCAGCACGCCCTGCTCGGCCCAGGGCATCAGGTAGCCGTTGTCCGGCACCGGCAGGCCGAGGTCGGTGTTGAGCTCCTTGAACATGTTGCGCAGCGAGGGCGGGGTCCTGGTCCCCGGCAGCACCGAGAAGCTCATGCCGTGCGCCTGGCCGTTGTCGTGGTACGGGTCCTGGCCGAGCACCAGCACCCGCACGTCCTGGTAGGCGGTGGCGGCCAGCGCCGAGAAGACCTGCCCGCGCGGCGGGAACACCTCGTGCTCGGCCCGCTCGGCGGCGACGTAGCCGGCCAGCTCGGCGAAGTACGGCTGCTCGGTCTCCCCGGCCAGCACCTCCCGCCAGGAGTCCGGCAGTTCGAACTCTCCCCCGGGCTCGACTCCCGACACGGCGGCATCCACCTCAGCGACCTCGGTCACCACATCAACCTTCCCACACCGGGCCAACCGGCCCGCCCGTCAACCGTTCACCGCGAACGCTACACAGCCGCGCCGACAACAGCCGCGCCCGCGGGTGCGGCGGGCGGCCCGGCAGCACCGGGCCGCCGCGTGACCGTGCGTCAGACCAGCTCGATCAGGTCGGCGATCGACTTGACCACCCGGGTCGGCCGGTACGGGAACCGCTCCACGTCCTCGGCGGCGGTCAGCCCGGTGAGCACCAGCACCGTCTCCATGCCCGCCTCCAGGCCGGCCACGATGTCGGTGTCCATCCGGTCGCCGATCATCACCGCGCTCTCCGAGTGCGCCCCGGCGGTGTTCAGCGCCTCGCGCATCATCAGCGGGTTGGGCTTGCCGACGAAGTACGGCTCGACGCCGGTGGCCTTGGTGATCAGCGCGGCCACCGAGCCGGTGGCCGGCAGCACCCCCTCGGTGGACGGACCGGTCTCGTCCGGGTTGGTGCAGATGAACCGGGACCCGGCGTTGATCAGCCGGATCGCCTTGGTCAGCGCCTCGAAGCTGTAGGTGCGGGTCTCGCCCAGCACCACGTAGTCCGGGTTGTTGTCGGTCAGCACGTAACCCGCCTGGTACAGCGCGGTGGTCAGGCCCGCCTCGCCGATCACGTAGGCGGTGCCGCCGGGGCGCTGGCCGGCCAGGAACTTCGCGGTGGCCAGCGCGGAGGTCCAGATGCACTCCTCCGGCACCTCCAGGCCCATCCCGGAGAGCCGGGCGGCCAGGTCGCGCGGGGTGTAGATCGAGTTGTTGGTCAGCACCAGGAACGGCTTGCCGGACTCCTTGAGCCGGCGGATGAACTCGTCGGCGCCCGGGATCGGGGTGCCCTCGTGGATCAGGACCCCGTCCATGTCGGTCAGCCAGGACTCGATCGGCTTGCGCTCTGCCATGCAGGTGTCTCCTCGGTCTTGCAAAAGCTCTGAACGATCTTGCACATCGCTCCGGACCGGACACCTTCGGCCGGCCAGCACGGGCTGCCCCAACGCGGACCAGAGTAGTCGCCCATCATCGAGACACACAGTGCGGTCGGGTGGCATGCCAGGTCGACCGTGCGCCGGTGCGGGTTCAAGGGAGCGGGCGATCACCCCGGGCCGCCGGATCCACGTCACCGGAGACTTCCTCCGCCGGCACGGCGAAACGCCCGTTCGACATTCCGAACGGGCGTTTGTCGCCTACGGGGTGGATCCCCGTCCAGCGCCCAGCCGCAGGCCTCATGACGAGACGGTGAGGCTCTCACCCACAAAGTCAATGAGCTTGCCCGGGGTGTCGAGCTCGTGCAGGCCCTCGTCGGGGAGCTCAACGCCACACTCCCGCTCGATGACGGCCGCCGCTTCCAAGAGGGCCAGCGAGTCGTAGCCGAGTTCGGTGAACCGGACGTCGAGGATGTCGCCCGCCAGGTTCAGCGTGTCGTCCTCGCCGGCGCAGGACCGCATGATGCGGCGTACGTCCTCGAGAGTGAACTCCTTCATGTGCTCTCCCTTTCCCGTCCTGCTGGTCGGCTGTGTCCGTTCGCCAGGAACTCGGTCACTCTAGGTATCCCGCTTCAAGCCGGCTTCGAGATCCGTCGCGAACCAGGCCGCAAGGGCCCTGGGCAGCGCCAGGTCGTCCACACTGCCGGCCCAGGCGACATGGCCGTCCGGGCGTAGCAGCAGCGCGTCGACGCCGGGATCCCGCGAGGTGGTGGCAACCACCAGGTCGACACCGTCTGGCAGCGGCACGGGTGTGCGGTGCTGCCCGGCCGCGGACTCCGCCAGGACCAGGAGCACTCCCCTGCCGGAGGCGAGCAACTCGGGGATCCGGGTGGTCCGGCCGTCGTCGGTCTTCAGGTCCAGCACGGGTGCGGGGCAGCCGACCAGGGCGTGATCATCCCCGTCAGCCGCGTAGCGGACGTCGGTTCCGGAGACCAGGGCGGCCAGGTGCCGGTTGACGGCGGGGATGGCCAGCAACTCACCGAAGACCTCCCGCAGCGGGTCGGTGCTCTCGTCGGGGTTCATCAGTGCCAGTTGGACCCTGGTCTCGCGCAGGACCCGCCGGGCGACGGGGTGACGCTCCAAGTGGTAGCTGTCAAGCAGTCCGGCCGGCGCTTCCCCGCGCACCTCGGCCGCGAGCTTCCAGCCCAGGTTCATCGCCTCCTGCAGACCCAGGCTGAGGCCCTGCGCCCCGATCGGGAAGTGGATGTGCGCGGCGTCGCCGGCCAGCAGGACCCGCCCCCGGCGGTACTCCTCGACCAGCCGCGTGGCATCACTGAAGCGCGACAACCAGTGCGCCTCACCGATGTCGACCGGCCGGCCGATGACCCGGTCGATGGCCGCGCGCAGCTCGTCGACAGTGACCGGGGCATCGCTCTCAGCCCGCGGTGAGATGAACTCGGTTGTCAGGACACGGGTCACGGAGGGCTGGAGGGCCACCGCCATCAGCAGGCCACGCGGAGTGCGCGCGGTACCGGGCAGACCCATCGGCAGCTGTACGGGATCCGGCAGGGCCACGTCACCGAGCAGCGCGGTCACCTGGGCCTCGGACCCGGGGAAGGCGAAGCCGGCCAGCCTGCGCACGGTGCTGCGGCCGCCGTCGCACCCCACCAGGAACCGTGCCCGCAGGGTGTACGGGCCATCGTCACCCGCCACCTCGACGCGCACGCCCTCGTCGTGCTGGTCCAGCGCGACGACCGCGTGACCGCGCCGGACGACGGCGCCCAGCTCGGCGGCCCGCGCGGCCAGCAACCGCTCGGTCTCCGCTTGCGGGATCAGCAGCGAGTAGGGGTGCTCACTGTCCAACTCACCCAGCTCCAGCAGCGGCTGCAGCCCGGCGAAATGGGCCTTGGGCCACTCCTTGCGGCCCTGACGGAACCGCTCCGCCAGGCCGCGGTAGTCGAGCAGCTCCATCGTCCGCGGCTGCAGTCGGAAGGCACGCGAGTGCGGGCTGGGCTGGGGCAGCTTCTCCAGCACCACCACATCGATGTCCCGTAGCCGCAGTTCGCAGGCGAGCAGCATGCCCACCGGTCCGCCGCCGGCGATGATCACATCAGCCATCTGGTCCTCCTCACAGGGAGTTACGTGGGTGACCCGGTCGGCTCGTCGAGCCGGCCGAGCGGGAGGTACTTGTCAAGGACCCCGCGGTAGTAGTCGGGGCCGAAGCCCATGGAGTCCACCGCCGAGACGAGGCGGCGCAGCTTCGCAATGCAGATCTCCTGGGTGACGCCGGGCGCGCTGTAGCTCCACTCCGCCGTCACCCCGAGCCGCGACTGGATGCGCTCGACGATGCGCTCGACGGGCACGGCGTGGCCCGACGCCACGTTGACCGTGGTACGGCTCACGCCCGCGGCGAGCAGCGCGTCGATGATCCTCACCACGTCGCCGACGTCGATCAGGTCCCGGCGCGCACCCGAGAGGATCCGCACGCGGCCGGACCGTACCTGCGCCGCCAGCGCGGGCAGCAGTTGGTGGGCCGGCTGGTCCGGACCCACCACGTGGCCCAGCCGCAGGATCAGGCAGTCCACCGTGGAGGCGGCCAGCTCCTGCTCCAGGCTGTACTTGTGACGCCCGTACGCGGTACCGGGGGACACCAAGCCGTCCTCGGTTCCCGGGGATCCGGGCTGGTTGTAGATGCCGCTGGACGCCGTGGAGAAGAAGACCAGGCGCTCACCACTGCACAGGCAGCGGTCGACCAGGCCGCGCACGAGTGCCGCCTCCCTCCGGAAGGCCTCGGGTGCGGTGTGCTGGGCTGCGGAGACCCCGGCCGCGGCGACCACCACCTTGCTGTGGCGTTCCGCCATGGCCGCCAGGTGCCCGGCCAGAAACCCATTGCCGACGATATCCATTCAGGACAGCGGCCGCACGTAGCGTCCGTAGGCGAGATCACCCTCGCCGATCAGCACCTCGACCGGCGAGGGCGAGCCGAAGTACTCGTCGCAAGCGGTCTTAACGCCGGGGAACTTGACCACGGTCAGCGGGTTGGCCTCGGGGTCCGCGTAGTCGTCGAAAAGGACCGCCCCGCCGAGCGCGAGCCGCGGCACGCACTCGGCGAGCGAGACCACCGTCGAGCTGTAGAGGTCGCCGTCGAGGTAGCCGAACGCGATCTGCTCCGGCAGCTGGGTGGGCAGCGTGTCCTCGAACCACCCGGGGTACATCAGCGGCGGGGTCTTGCCCCGCTCGGCGAAGGTCGCCAGGACCTCCGCCTGGCTTGCCGACATCGCCCCGAGCGGCATGACGATCTCGTCCTCCTCGGTGCTGTCGGGCAGGCCCTGGAAGGAGTCGAAGGCGTGTACCGGCCGGTCGTCGCCCAGCGCGTCCAGGATCGACCGGATCCACAGCGTCATCGCGCCGCGGAAGCAGCCGAGCTCCACCACCGCACCGGGCACGCCCTCCGCGACGATGCGTTCGACCTCGGCCCGGACGAACCGGAGGCGGTCGGGGTCGACGGTCTCACCGTGCTCGCGCAGTAGCCACTCGCGCAGATCCTCCAGGTCGCGTTCGTCAGCCGCCTGCTTGGTCGTCGTCACTGGTTCTTCCTCGCTGTCGTAGGTCATCGGTCGAAAACGGGCGGGCAGCCGGTCACCCGGGGAGGTCGGCAGCACGGAGCGCGCCGGTACGGGCAAGCTGTTCGAGCGCCGGCACCAGCTCGGCGACAGTCGGGTGGCGGTCGGCGTCGGCTCGCACGCGGATGGCCGCCGCACGCAACAAGTCGTCGGTGAGCAGCCGCCCGACCGCCTCCCGCACCTGGGGCGCCGTGGCGTCGATCCCGGGCAGCAGGATCGCCGACCCTCCGGTGGCGAACCGCCGGCCTATCTCGATCTGGTCGTCGGTGAGCGCGAGAATGAGCTGCGGCAGCCCCGCTGCGGTCATCATCGGATTGACGCTGCCCTGGTGGATGACCGCGTCGCAGTGCTCCAGCAGGAGGTGGAGCGGCTGGTCGCGCAGGGCACGGACACCCTCAGGAAGCAGCCCGAGCGCAGCGATCTGCTCGGGAGCCGCAGTGAGCACCAGCTCGGCACCAGCCTCGACCACCGCGTCGATCGCGTACCGCAGGGCCGGCACCGAGGTGCCGAAGATGCCGGAGGCCGAGTTGCCCCACAGAAGGCAGACCCGCGGGCGGGTGGGACGCTCCATCAGCCAAGGCTCCATCGCACCGGGCCCGTTGTACGGGACGTAGCGGACCGGCAGCCGCAGCGCGTTCCCCAGGTCCGGCGCCATCATGTCCGGCGAGGGGTCGATGGCGTAGGCGATCCGCGACCGGTCCCAGCCGTGGACGCCGTGCCGGGGGAAGGCCCCGGTGGGGTCGTGCAGCCCGGCCTCCACGCTTCCGAACAGGCCGGGCGAGTGGTAGACCGACGGCACCGACAGGACCTCGGCCGCCAGCACGCCCTCGGGGGTCATCAGGTCGTGCACCACCAGATCGGGCCGCCACGCTCTCGCGAACGCCACGGCCGCGTCACAGTTGCGCCCCATCGTCTCGTCGTAGCGGCGCGCGAAGGCCTCCCGCTCCTTGGCGATGTCGTACTCGGCGTAGTCGGCCACCGACTGCCCGGTGACCGGGTGGACCGGCGGCACCGCCGCGAACTCACCGGGAGAGCCCACCGCGGCGGCGTAGCGCGACATGCGCTCCACCCCCATCAGCTCGAAGCCTTCGAGTACCGGCGCCGGGGTGAGTCCCGCCCGGGCAATGGTCGGTGCCTGCTCCTCGGCGCAGACCACCCGCACCTCGTGCCCGGCGGCCTGCAACGCCCAGCCCAGCGGCACCATGCAGAAGTAGATGCCCTTCCAGTTCGTCGCGGTGAACATCACCCTCATCGCGACGGCCCGCCTCTCACACCGTCGCGCCGTTGACCGCATCGGCGGCCAGCAGCGCGACGTCGTGGGCGACCTGCTGCGCGGAGCTGGCCGGCAGGGCGTGCATTGATACGCCGAACGGGCCGAACTCCGTCTCGAGTCGGGACATCGCCTCACGCAGCGCGGCACGCGAGACACTCTGCACCAGATCCGGTTCGGCCGACTCCGGCAGCGCGGAAGCCGCGACGTACACCAGCGCGCCGGTGCCGCGGCCCACCATGTCGGGCAGCGCCGCGTACATCGGGCCGAGGCCGGTCACCAGCCGCGCCCGCACCCCCTCGGCGAGTTCCGCGACCGGATCGGCGCCGGGGGTGCCGGACGTGGTGTCGGCCGGTTCGACCGCCACCACGACGTCGATGTCACCGAACGCGCCGGCCGCCTTCATGCACAGCAGTCTGGTCTGCTGCGGGTCGCGCAAATCGGCCTTGATGGCGACGGCCTGCCCGCCGGCCTGCTCGATGTCCCGAACCAGTTGCTTGGCACGGGGGAATGAGGAGAGGTACTGCACGGCGACGGCGGCACCCCTCCGGGCGAGTTCCGCGGCAATGGCCGCACCGGTTTCCGTCTCTGCCCCGGTGACCACGGCGATCTTGGAGTCCAACGACAACTGCATCATGGCCACAGAATCTACGGGCGCCTCTTCGAGCCACGTTATAGGTTCCGGCGATCGCGGTCGGGGCCGCACCGAGCGCGACTCGAAGGCCCTTCTACCTCCGGTCGAAGCCGACTCGGCACGCTGACGGCACGACATCGATGAGCCGGGAGCACTGAATGAGAGCACTGTTCACCGTGTCCGACTGGGCCGGCCACTACTTCTGCATGGTCCCGCTGGGCTGGGCCCTGCAGGCCGCGGGACACGAAGTCCGGGTGGCCTGCCCGCCCGCGCAGGCGGCGGCGGTCAGCAGCGCCGGCCTGATCCCCGCCCCCGTGCTGGACGGCCCTGACATGACCTACTGCACCCGGCTGATCCGCTACCAGGAGGCCGTGGACGGGACGAGCGCGCTGCCGGGGCCGCCGCTGCATCCGGTCACCGGAGCACCCGTCGGCGACCTCGCCGAGTTCGACATCGCGGCGCAGACCACCGCCTTTTGGCAGGACGCCGGGCGGCGCGTGATGGACAGCTACGACGCGGTGGTGCGGCTCAGCCGGGCGTGGCCGCCGGACCTTGTCGTCCACGATCTGATGGCCCCGGAGGGCGCGCTGGCGGCCCGGCTGGCGGGCGTCCCCGCCCTCTACCATTCGGCGGGCCTGTTCGGCGCCGCGGAGACCGATCCGGTGCTCAACACCGGCCTGGGCGACCCCACCGGCTCGTTCGCCCGCCACGGCGCCGAGCCGTGGAGCCGCGAACAGATCTCCTACGTCCTCGACCCCTCGCCGGACCAGGCCGTACCACCGCACGGCACCGCCCTGCGCATCCCTGTGCGGCCCGTCCCGTACAACGGCACCGGTTCCGTTCCGGACTGGCTGATCGAGCCCCGGGCCGGTCAGCGCATCTGCGTGCTGTGGGGCTACTCGGCAACGGCGATGTACGGGCCCTACGTCCCCGCGCTGCGCCACGCGCTGGAGGCGGCCGTGGCGACGGGTGCCGAGGTGGTGCTGACCGCGAGCCGGGAACAGGTGGCGGCGCTGGGCGAACTCCCCCAGCAGATCCGAGTGCTGACCGGTTTCCCGGTCCAGCTGCTGCTCGCCGGCTGCGACGCGGTGATCCACCACGGGGGCGCCGGCACCGTCATGAACGCCTACGCCGCGGGCGTGCCGCAGCTCTGCCTCACCCTGAGCATCGACCAGCCCGTCTACCGGGAACGGGTGACACGCGGCGGCGGCGCCCTGGCCATGTCGGCCCTCACCTCGACCCCGCAGGAGATCCACGCCGGGGTGGCCGCCGTCCTGGCGGACGAGGACCTACGGCGCGCGGCCGGGCAGGTGGCGGCCGATCTGGCGGCACGGCCCTCACCGGCGGCCCTGGTCCCCGGACTGGAACAGCTGGCCCGCACCGGCCACTGGGACCAGGCACTCGTCACGGCGGGGTGGTGAGACCCGTGCGAGTCCTGTTCACCGTGTCGGACTGGCGCGGACACTACTACTGCATGGTCCCGCTGGGCTGGGCGTTGCAGGCGGCCGGCCACGAGGTCAGGGTGGCCTGCCCGCCCAGTCAGGCCGAGTCGGTCAGCCGCACCGGGCTGGTGGCCGCCCCGGTCCTGGAGTGCGTCGACATGACGACCATGGGCCGGATGTTCCGCTACCTGGAGACCATGTCGGGCCAGCGGCCAGGGCTTCCGCTCCACCCGTACACCGGCCGACCCGTCCGTTCCCTGGACGAGTTCGACGTGGCGGCCGAGGCGCCCCGGTTCCAGGAGCAGGCACACCAGGCGATCCGGCGCAGCTACGACGGGGCCGTCTCCTTCGCCAAGAGCTGGCGGCCCGATCTGGTGGTGCACGACCTGACCGCGCCGGAGGGCGCGCTCGCCGCCCAGCTCACCGGCTGCCCCTCCGTCTACTACCCGCCGGGAATGCACGGCATTGCCGAGACCGAGCCAGGGGTGGACCTCGGCGACGGTGATCCCTCCGGCTCGTTTCCCCGGTACGGCCGGCCACGCTGGAACACCAGTCATGTCGACTACATCATCGACACGTCGCCGGACAGCGCGATGCCGCCGATGAGGTCCGCGCTGCGGCTCCCGGTGCGCTACATCCCGTACAACGGCCCCGCGGTGCTGCCCGAGTGGCTGACCCGGGAGCGGGACCGGCCCAGGGCCGCGGTCCTGGTGAGCGAGTCGATCGCCGCGGAGGCCGCAGACATCCCGCCGCTGCGGACCGCGATCACGGCGCTGCTCAGCCAGGGCGCGGAGGTCGTACTGACCACGACTCCGGCACAGGCCGAAGCACTGCGGCTGCCGGAAGAGGTGCGGGTGCTCCACAGCTTCCCGCTGCGCCTGCTGCTGGAGGCCAGCGACGCCCTCGTCCACCACGGCAGCGCCAATGCGCTGATGACCGCGGCCTCTTCGGGGACACCGCAGCTCGCCCTCGCGTACACCGACGAGGGGATGGCGGTGAGCCGGCGCATGGCGGCCACGGGGGCGGCCATCGCGCTGTCCGCGCTGCGAAGCGATCCCGCCGACGTGGCGGCGGCCGCCGAGCGGCTGCTCTCGCCGAGCGGTCCGCGGCAGGCGGCGGCCGAGCTGCGTGAGGTGATCCGGGCTCAGCCGACTCCGGCGCAGTTGGTCGCCCCGCTCGAACGGCTGGCGAGGACCGGCCGGCTGACGGCGGCCGACCTGCCCTGCTACCGGTGACGGCTCCCCCTGCGGCACCCGGTCGGGTGCCGCAGGGGGAGCCGTTGTCGTGACCGGTGGCTGGGCCCCGCCACCGGTCAGGCCGCCGCGGCGGCGAACTCCCTGATGGACCGGGTCACATAGTCGATCATCTCGCCGGTCAGCGACGGGTAGACACCGAGCCAGAAGGTGCGCTCGGTGATGATGTCGGAATTGGCCAGGTCGCCCACGACCCGGTGCGGCTCGTCGAGGTAGGCGGGGTGCCGGGTGAGGTTGCCGCCGAAGAACCGACGGGTGCCGATCCGCCGTGCCTCCAGGAAGTCCCCCAACTGCCGCCGGGTGAAGGGCGCGTCAGGCAGCACCGTGAGGACGAAGCCGAACCAGCTCGGGTCGCTGTCCGGCGTCGCGCGCGGCAGCAGCAAGCCCGGCACCTCGGCCAGTCCCTCCCACATACGCTGCCAGTTGCGCTTGCGCGCCTCGGTGAAGTGGTCCAGCTTGGCCAGTTGACTCAGCCCGAGAGCCGCCTGCAGGTCGGTCGACTTCAGGTTGTACCCGATGTGCGAGAAGATGTACTTGTGGTCGTAGCCGTGTGGCAGCGTCCCCAACTGGTAGTCGAACCGCTTGAAGCAGGTGTTGTCCTGCCCCGGTTCGCACCAGCAGTCCCGGCCCCAGTCGCGCAGTTGCTCCACGATCCTGGCCAGCGCCAGGTTCCCGGTCGCGACACTACCCCCTTCGCCCGTGGTGATGTGGTGGGCCGGGTAGAAGCTTGCGGTGGCCAGGTCGCCGAACGACCCGGTGGGCTTGGACCGGTAGAGCGAGCCCACCGCGTCACAGTTGTCCTCGATGAGGAAGAGCCCGTGGTCGGCGGCGAGCTTGGCCACCTCCTCCGCCGCGAAGGGATTGCCCAGCGCGTGCGCGATCATGATTGCCTTGGTCTTCGGCGTGATGGCTTCGGCGATCCGCTCGGGCGTGGTGTTGTACGTGCCGAGCTCCACGTCGACGAAGACCGGGAGCAGCCCGTTCTGGATGATCGGGTTGACCGTCGTGGGAAAGCCAGCCGCCACGGTGATCACCTCATCGCCGCGCCGCAGCCTGCGGTCCCCCAGCTGCGGCGACATCAGCGCCGAGAGCGCCAGCAGGTTCGCGGACGAGCCGGAGTTGGTCATGTGTGCCTTGCGCAGACCGAGCACTCTGGCGAACTCGCGCTCGAACCGGCGAGAACTCACGCCGGCCGCGATCCGCATGTCGAGGGCCGCCTCGGTCAGCGCGACCCGGTCGTCCTCGTCCAAGGTCGCCCCGGACGGGAAGATGGGGGTGATTCCCGGCACGAACTCCTGCTGTGCGCTCTCCCGGTGATACTTGCGTACCAGCTCGAGGATATGTGTCTTTCCCTCACTCATGTCACGTCTCTTCCTGGGAACGGGGACGTTCTCCGAGCCGCCGGAAGCCCGCTGCCGCCCAGTGGAGGTCCCGCCGCGCCTCGGTCATCGAAGGGTGTTCAGGCAGGCAAGCAAGCAGCGTGCCTCCACGTTGAGATAGTGGCTGTGCCGGACCAGTTCGGTCATGTCCCGCAGGGTGGCCCACAGGTATCCGTCGGGCAGCTCCAACGGGAAGTCGTCATCCGCCTCGACCACGAGGTAGCGGTTCTCCGCGTGGTAGAAGCGGCCGCCCTCCTCCGAGTGCACGGCGTCGAACCGCACCTGGTCCTGCGGCAGTGACAACACGTAGTCGAGGAAAGGGGGTTGCGAGGCCTCGGGCTCCTGGTAGTTCTCCGGAACGCACTGCACGGTGGGGCCCAACTCGGCCACGTCGAAGGTGCCGGCCTCGGTGCGGGCACGCAGCAGCAGGTGCAGCACTCCGTCGACGCGCCTGGTCAGCAGCGCGATGACACCGCGGCCGACCGGCGCCAGCAGCGGCTGCGACCAGCGCGGCACCTCGCGGTCGGCGGCCTCGACGTCGACCCCAAGGATCGCGAAGTAGCGTCCGTCCTCACGGACGACGCGCCCGGAGTCGTCGTGCCAGCCCGGCAAGTCGTTGAGCGGGACCCGCTCCCGGGTCAGCGAGCGGGCGGCCTTGGCGGCAGTGAACCGGCTCAACAGGTCGGTGCGGTCGGCCGGCGCGGCCGCCGAACGGGCCAGCGCCCCGCGGAAGGAGTCCTCGTCGGCGACGGCGGCGCGCGGCGGCGCGGGATAGGCCGCGAGCACGCTGCGAGAGTCCATGTTGACCACGTTGTCCAGCCGCAGCAGCGCGTCGAGCTCGGCGAGCGAGAGCCAGTGGAAGCCGTCCAGGAGCGGCACCTCCTCGGTGGTCTCGACGATGATGTTGCGGTTCCGCTTACCCAGGAACCACGAGCCCTGCTCGGACTGGAGGGCGTCGGCCAGCGGCCGTCCGCGCCCCGGCACGGTGAAGTACTCGACGTAGGGGACCGGGTTCCCCTGGTGCACCCGGGTGTAGTTGCTGTGCGTGGCCTGGACGGTGGGCGACAACTGCAGCGTGTTGATGTTCCCGGGCTCCATCTTCGCCTGCATGAGCAGGTGCGGGACGCCGTCGAACTCCTTGACCAGCAAACCCAGGATGCCGATCTCGGGCTGCCGGATGATGGGCTGCGACCAGCTGCGTTCGGTCCCGTCCAAAGCGGTCACCCGCAGGCCCTCGACGGTGTAGAACCGGCCGGTACGGTGCACGATGTCGCCGGTGCTCCGGTCCACCCGCCAGCCGTCGAGGGCGCCCAGTGGCGTTTCCCGCACCGCGTAGTCGGTGGCCCTGGCCCGCTGGCCGAACCATCGGTGGAAGCGGCCGAGCGGGTCTACCGTGTTGTCGTCGGGCATGGGATTCCTTCCTGGGAGCGGCGGGTGAAGGCCTGGGCGGTCAGCTCGCGCACCACGTCGGCGGGGGCCGGCATGGCGGCCATCTCGACCCTGACTGCGGCCAGGCTGCTCGCGTATCGCTGGTTCTCGAGCAGCTCGGCCAGCGCGGCACCCACCTGTTCGGGGGTGCTGTCGGCATCGGTCACCGCACCGGCGCCGGCCGACCGGACCCGGTGGCCGATCTCCGCGTACATCGGTGACTGGGGGATGATCAGCTGCGGCACGCCGGAGGCGACCGCGGTCATCGCCGTGCCCGCGCCGCCGTGGTGGACCACCGCGGCGCAGGTGGGCAGCAGCAGGTGGAAGGGGATCCCCTCGACGACCCGGGTGCCGGGCGGCAGGCCGGTGAGGTCCGTACCACGGCTCGCGGCGATCACCAGGTCCAGCCCGAGTTCGCTGACCGACTCCGCCAGCTTGCGGGTGACCTCGGCTCCTGTGCCGGCGTCGTACCGGGCGAGCGAGACACCGCTGGTCACGCAGACCCGCGGTCGGCGGGGCTGGTCGGCGAGCCAGGACGGCGCAGTGCCGGCCCCGTTGAAGGGCACGTAGCGCATCGGGATGCGGCTCAACGGGAACGACTCGTCGATCCGCAGACTGGGCGGGCTCATCTCGATCACTCGGTCGGCACAGGCCCGGGGCGCCACCCCGAAGGCCTCGAACAACTCGGCGTAGCCGGGCAGCCAGCCCTGGCCCCGACCGGCGCGCTCGGAGCGCACCAGCGTGGCCAGCTCCCAGCCGACGGCGACGTGCGGTACCCCAATCGCCGCCGCGGCCACGGGGCCCGCGAAGCACAGCGTGTCGCAGACCACCAGGTCGGGCCGCCACCACCGGGCGAAGGACACCAGGTCCTCGGCCATGGCGGCGGCCAACGCCACCTGCTTGCCAGCGGTGTAGTCGAGGACCAGCGTCTGCCGGTCGTCCAGCAGCTCGGGGCGGGCCGTCCAGCCGTCGGGCCACGGACGATCGCTGCCCCAGGACCTGACGTGGCGGACCGCCTCCTTGCTCGGGGGCTTCTCGTTGTCCGGGCCTACCGCGACGGCCGACAGCCCGGCGGCGCGCACCATGGCCTGGCAGGACGGCGGAGCCGCCACTCTGACCTCCAGCCCTGCGGCCTGACAGGCCCAGGCCAGCGGAACGAAGGGGTAGAAGTGGCCGGGCGCGGCCCAGGTCGCGAAGAGAATGCGCATGGTCGGTCTCCCCCGGCCGGTCAGCGGAGCCATGGCGGAGTGGCGGTGATCTCGATGACCGCACCGGCGATGGACAGGCCGTGCGCCAGACCGATCATGAGCATCAGGTCACCCGGCACCAGGGCGCCCGTCCCCACCAGGTGGTCGAAGGCGGCCAGGTGGTCGGATGTGGCCAGGTGGCCGACTCCCCGCGCGTACTCCCAGCTGGACTTCTCCATCGGCAGCCCGAGCGGCACCATCAGCCGCTGCTCGGTGAAATCCCGCGACACGCTCATGTACGAGACCCGGGCGATGTCCGCGAGCTTGACACCCGCCTCCTCGGTGAGACGGGCGACCAAGGTGTTCAGTCCGCCCAGGCTGAGCTCGTTGAACTCCCCGTACGGTCGGCCGGCGAAGTACTGCGCGGACCTGGTCGCCATGTCGAGCGGGACGCGGGTGGTCGGGGGCGGTGGGAACAGCGGCTCGGCGCCCCGGTGCAGCCCCTCCAGTTCCTGGACCAGCACTGTGCCGACCGAGCGAAGCCGGGCGAAGCCACCGCGCTTGGTCAGTACCGTCGCGGCGCCTGCGTCGCCGATCAGCTGGAACGGCACCGACCGCCAGCGGTCCATCAGGGGCGAGTCCATGTTGTCGCCCGTGGTGATCAACGCGGTGTCCCGGTCCTCGGAGGCCCGCAGGTAGCAGACGGCCAGCTCGAACGCGTCGAACATGCCGTTGCAGCCGTGCCGGACCTCGAAGGCGGGCACGCTGTGGCCCACGGCCTCCCCCACCGCCTTCAACTGCACGTAGTTCTGGGCGCACCACGCGTCCGGCCCCTCGTAGAAGCAGGACGCGTGGAACACGGCGTCGATGTCCGCGCGGGTCAGGGTGGCCCGCTCGAACGCCTGCTGGGCCGCACGCACCGCCATGTCGGGGCCGGAGACGCCCGGCGATATCGCGACGCCGGTGAGCTCCGCCTCCTCGTACATGTCCGCGTCGTAGAGTCCCTGCGCCACGGCGTCAGCGGAGCTGAAGATCTCCGGCACGTACGTGCCGACGGAGTCGATGTAGATGTCCTGTACCTTCAACGCCCTCTCCCGGTCGATGAGTGCGGCCAGACGTGCTGCTCAGCGCCCGCCGTCGACATGGAGCACCTGACCACTGATGTTCGAGTTCGCGGCGGAGGAGAGGAAGACGACCGCCCTGGCCACCGAGTCCGGCTCGGACAGGCGGGCGGTGGGCGTGCGCTCCCGCTCCTGCTCGCGCAGTGCCTCGGGCAGCATCTCCAGCACGCCTTCGGTGAGTGTGAGCCCGGGTGCGACGACGTTGACCAGGACACCGTCCGCGCCGGCCTCCCAGGCCAGGCTGCGGGTCAGTCCGTGCAGCGCCGCCTTCGCGGCGCCGTAGACCTCCTGGCCCCGGCGGCCGTGGGTGGCGATGTGCGAGGAAATCAGCACCACCCGGCCCCAGCCACGCTCTCGCATGCCGGGCAGCACCAGTTGCGCGGTGCGCACCGTACCGGCCAGGTTGTCGGTCAGCACGGCCCGCCACTCCTCGGCGGGCACCTCCTCGAACCGCTCGCTGGCGGGGCGACGGCCACCACGCCGGTAGGCGTTGGCGACCAGTGCGTCGACGCCGCCCCAACGGCGGCTCGCCTCGGCCACGGCCTGCTCGGGCGACCCGGGCTCGTCCAGCGCGTACCGCACTGCCAATGCCCGCTCAGGGCCACCCAGTTCGGCGACCAGCGCGTCGGCCTCCGCCTTCCCCCGGCGGTAGGTCAGGACCACCCGCGCGCCCTCCGCCGCGAAGGCCCGGGCGGTGGCCAGGCCGATGCCCCGAGTGGCCCCGGTCAGCAGCACGACGCGGTCAGCCAGTCCCAAGTCCACGATGGTCCTCCAAACGGCAGGTGGGGCGGTGGCTCACGACCACCACCCTTGGCCTGATGAGCCTGCTGACCCGCCTTCGAGGCTCGGTCCAGGCCGCATCGATTCGACGGGTGCTCGAAGTCCGCGGGACAGGCTGGGGTGTCGCCCGTATCAGGACCGTCGCTCAGGAGGTCATCGTGGTAAGGCAGAAACCATCCGCAGCGGGGGGGCCGACGAGCGCGGACCGTCCACTGGAGCGCGAGTTGGCACATCAGTGGGTCGTCGGCCACGCCCAGCGCACACCCACCGCGACCGCGCTGCGCTGGAACGGGGTGGACACGTCCTACCGCGAGCTGGTCGAGGCGGCCCGCCGCAGCGCCGGCTTCCTCGCTGCGCGAGGCCTGGGCCGTGGCGATGTGGTGGCGGTCCGGGCCGCCTGCGTGCCGGACACGGTGAAGCTGCTGCTCGGCATCGTCTGGTGCGGCGCCGCCTACACGCTCGTGCCGCCCGACTGGCCCGCCGGCCGTTTCGAACAGATCGCCGCCTTCCCCGAGGTGCGGCTGTGCGTGGTCGAGCCGGGCACCCCGGCGGTGGCGGGCGTGCCCACCATTACGGTCGAGGAGGCCCTGGGCCGGCTTGCCCCCGATGACCCGTTCCCCTTCACCGAAACGGAGTTGAGCGGAACCGACACTCTGTGCGTGTTCTTCACCTCGGGCAGTACCGGCGCACCCAAGGGCGTCCTCGCGCCGCACCGGGGCGTCGTGCGACTCGCCTTCGACGCGGACTGCACAGTCGTCGGCGACCTGGTGACCTATCAGACCGCGTCGAGCGCCTGGGACGCCCTCTGCTGGGAGCTGTGGACCCCGCTGGTCAGCGGCGGCACCTGCGTGCTGTCGGGTGGAACGCACCCGACCGGGCCGCGCGTGCGCGCCGCCATCGCCGAGGGCACCAACGCACTGTTTCTGAACACCGTGATCTTCAACGCGCTGGTCGACGACGACATCGACTGCCTGAGCGGCCTCGACCTGCTCATCACGGGTGGCGAGCGGCACTCCGCGCGCCACCTCACCGAGTGCCTGCGGCACTTCCCACAGCTGCGGCTCCAGCAGACCTACGGGCCCGCTGAGAACACCACGTACACGACCATGCACCGGGTCCACCCGCAGGACGGAACCCAGGTCCCGATCGGCCGGCCGGTGTCCGGCACCGAGGTCTGGCTCCTCGACGAGGAGCATCGCCTGGTCGCCGAGGGCGCGACCGGCGAGATCGTCATCACCGGCCAGGGCCTGGCCAACGGCTACCTCGGCGACCCGGAGTCAACCGGACGGCGCTTTCCCACCCTGGAGCTGGGCGGGGTCAGGCAACGTGCCTACCTCACCGGGGATCTGGCCCGCCGCGACCCGCAAGGGCGGCTGATCTTCATCGGCCGCCGTGACCGACAGCTCAAGATCCGCGGGGTCAGGATCGAGCCCACCGAGGTGGAGGCGGTCATCGAACAGGTCCCAGGCGTGAGCCGGGCGACCGTGCTGGCGCTGCGTGACGACACCGACCGGGCGATCGGCCTCGCCGCGGTGGTGAGCAGCGAGGGCGGTGCGCAACCATCAGCGGACCTGGTCACCAAGACCGTCGCCGCGGCCTTCCCAGCCGCCTTCGTCCCCGAACTCGTCCTGCCGGTCGACCGGATGCCGAAGCTGCCCAACGGAAAGGTCGACTACCGGGCGCTGACCGCACTGCTGCCCCGCGCGCCCCGCGAGGCAGCAGCCGCCGCGCCCGAATCGGCGCCGGCCGGGGAATCGGCGCCGACCGGGGACAGCGCGGCCGAGCAGAGCGCCCTGGTCACGGCCCTTACGATCGCCGCTGGCGTCATGGGCCATCCCGTTTCATCGGACGAGGACCTGTTCGACGGCGGGGCGACCTCGATGACCGCGATCCGGCTGGCGACCCGGCTGTCCCGGGCACTCGACCGGCAGGTGACCGAGACGGACGTTCTCAAGGCCCGGTCCATCGGCGCGTTGCTGGCCCACCGCACGGACCAGCGCCCGGCCACGGCCGCGAGCCCGGCAGCGGCCGACCCGGTGGAGCCGGAGTACTCGCTGTTCGCACTGGAGAAGTTCTGGCGCATGGCGGAACACGAGCCCGACCTGCACGAGAGCATCATGCCGATGCTGTTCGTGCTGCGCGGCAGCCTCGACGTGGCCCGCCTGCGGGCGGCGCTCGACGCCGTGGTGGCGCGCCACGACGTGCTGCGGGCCCGGTTCGGCCCGGGCGCCAAGGGGCTGCGGGCCGAAGTGGCGGCACCGGCCGAGACCACCGGCGTGCTCCAGGTGGACTCCGTCCCACGGTCGTTCGACGGCGCCGAGCGCGAGGCGCGCCGCTGGCTCACAGCGCCGTTCACGCTGCGCGACGGCCTGCCGATCAGGGCGCGGCTGCTGGCCACGACCGGCGGCGACCGGCTGTTGGCCGTCGTGGGGCACCACATCGCCTTCGACGCGTGGTCGACCCAGGTGTTCTGGCGGGACCTCTTCGACGCCTACCGGGCGATTGCACACGGACGACCCGCGTTCGAAGAGCCGGCCGCCTCCTTCTTTGCCACCTATCAGGACCAGCTGCGGGCCCATGCGGAGCAGCGGCCGGCAGCCGCCCGAACCTGGCGCGAGCGAGTGGCCGACATCGCCCCGATCGCGTTCCCCGGCGCGCGCGAGGTGCCGCGCTACGGACCGACGGCCGAGGTGGACCTGGCGCTGACTCCGGAGCTCATGGCCGGCGCCGGCCGCGCCGCGGCGGCAGTCGGCGGCACTGCGAGCGCGGTGTTCCTGGCCGCCTGGGCGCGCGTGCTCGGCGCCCACACCGGTGCCACGGACCTGGCCTTCTGCACTCCGGTCTCCGGCCGGTTCCTGCCGGCCAGCGCCGACTCGATCGGCTGCTACGCGAGCATGATCGCGCTGCGCCTGTCGCCAGCTGCCGCCCCCCGAGTCCTGCTGCGGCAGGCCGCTGAGCAGCTGCGGGAGGCGATGAGCGCGCCCCTGCTGTCGATCGATCTCCAGCTTCCCAGGCCTCTGGACACATCGGGGCGCCACCCGCTGCTCCAGGCGTACTTCGTTCTGGAGGAGGTTCCGCCGTCCCGGGTGGACATCGCCGACGGGCTGCACGGCGAGCAGATCCGGGTCGCCCCGCAGACCTGGATTCCGGAGGTCCACCTGGAGCTGCGGCCGCACCCCGACCTCGGCGGTCTGATCCGCTATCGCACCGACGTGCTGTCGGCCGCCGACGCTGAGCGGCTGGCCGCCCAAGTGCCGACCGAGGCGGCCGTGCTCAGCGGCCTGCCTGGCTGATCCACGTGATCCCTCGCCGCCCGCCCAAGGACGGGCGGCGAGGGATCACGCCAGCGCGTGCAGCGCCGCGACGAGCGTGCGCGCCTGCATGTTCAGGTGGTAGCCGTAGGTCAACAGCCGGGCGATCTGGCCAGCCGTCACCCAGACGAAGTCGTCTGGCACGTCGTCCAGTTCATCGGCCACGTCGATGATCCGGTAGCGGCTCTCGGCATGGTGGAAGCGGGCCCCCTCCTCCGACTGCACGGTGTCGTACAGAATCCGCTCGGGCGCTGCGGACAGCGCGAGCTCCAGGAACCGCGGCCGCCGGTGCACGGGCAGGTCCCGGTAGTTGCTCGGCGTGCACTGGACGGTCGGCCCGAACTCCGCCACGTCCAGCGAACCGGCTTCCACCCGGGCATGTAGCAGCACGTGCCGTACCCCGGCGAACCTGCGGGTCAGCAGCACGGCCACACCACCAGGGGCCGGCGCGAGCAACGGCTGGGTCCAGTGCAGGATCTCCCGGCTGTCCGCGTACACCTCCGCGGCGATCACCTTGAAGAACCTTCCGTCGGTGCGGGAGATCTCGTCGTCGAGACGGCGCCAGGACGTCACCGAAGCCAGCGGAATCCGGTGCTGCCCCACCTCGTGGCGGGCCTTCACCTCGCAGAGCACGCCGAGCACCTCGCTGATGCCGTGCCGCGGCCGGCCGCCCTCCGACGGCGCACTGCCCGGCAGGCAGGACAGCACCGAACAGGCCTCCATGCTCAGGGTGTTGTCCCGCAGCAGCAGGCGACGAAGCTGGCCGAGGGTCAGCCAGCAGAAGTCCTGGTGCGCCGCGACCTCCCCGACGGCCTCCACCACCATGTGGCGGTTGCGCTTGCGCAGGAACCAGCTGCTGCGCTCGGACTGCAGGCCGTCGACCAGCAGCCGGCCGGAGCGCGGCGCGACGAAGTGCTCGATGTACGGGATGGCCCTGCCCTGGTGCACCCCGGTGTAGTTGCTCCGGGTCGCCTGGACCGTCGGCGACAGCCGCACCGCGCCAGTGTTGCCGGGCTCCAGCTTGGCCTGCATCAGAAAATGCAGGACTCCGTCGAACTCCCGCACGACGATGCCGAGTATCCCGATCTCGCGCTGCACCAGGATCGGCTGCTCCCAGGTGCCGACCTCGTCGCCGGCCTCCACCCGCAGCCCCTCCACGGAGAAGAATCGGCCGCTGTCGTGCGTCAGCGTGCCCGCTCCCGGGTCGAAGCCCCAGCCTACGAGCCGGTCGAACGCGATGCGCGCCACCCGGAAGCCGCTGCGCCGGCGGTGCGCGGCGAACCAGGAGTCGAACCACGCGTTCGGTGTCACCGGACTGTCCACCGCCAACGCCGATACGGCCAGTCGGCGGTCCTGTTCGGCCGTTTCCGCACTGCTGTCGAAATCCGTGGAAGGAGCAGACATACGACGGACCTTCTCCTCGTGTGGGTGGGCGCAGCGCACCCTAACGAGTCTGCTCCGAGCGGCGCTCAAGGAGCGGCCGAGGGAGGGGACAGGACCCGTGCGGAGCGGGCGGGACCAGGTCCGCGGGAGGCACCGGGGTCCGCCGCAGGCGCGACGGGATAAAGTGGGTCGAGCCATGAGTACAGCGACCGGGATCCAGGTAGCCGTCCTCGGGCCGCTGGTGGTCCGCGGCCCGCAGGGTGATCCCGTCGACCTGCCCGGTGCCCGGGTCGGCTCATTGGTGATCCGCCTCGTGCTGGCCCACCGCCGTCCGGTCAGCGCCGAACGTCTCATCGACGACCTGTGGGGTGCCGCGCCGCCCGCCCGCCCGCTCAACGCCCTGCAGGCGTTGGTGTCCCGGCTGCGCCGGCTGGCGCCCGCCCTGCCCATCACCTCCGGCCCGTCGGGGTACGCGCTGGACGTGCCGGGCGACGCGGTGGACCTCTGGCGGTTCGAGGAGTTGGCGCGGCGCGGCCACACCGAGCTCGCCGCCGAGCCGGAGCTCGCGGCCCGGACCTTGCGCGAGGCCCTGGAGCTGTGGCGCGGCGAGGAATTCAGCGAAGCGGCCGGCGCCCTGTTCGTCCAGGCCGCGGCGGCCCGGGTGACGGAGCTGCGGCGCACCGTCCTCGGCGACCGGATCGATGCCGACCTGGCGTTGGGGTGCGGGGCCGAGATAGTCCCCGAACTGGAGCAGTTGGCCGCCTCGGCGCCGATCGACGAATTGTGCCACGCCCGGCTGATGCGGGCCCTGCACGCGGCCGGGCGCAAGGCCGAGGCACTGGACGTATACGCCCGGGTGCGCGGCCGACTCAGCCACGAGCTGGGCCTGGACCCGTCGCCGGACCTGGAACGGGCCCACCTCGCGGTACTGCGCGAGGAACCGGCGGTGGTCGCCGCCGTGCAGCCGGCCGCGGTGAGCCGGCCCACCGCCGCCCGGGCGCGGCGCACCGGCACGATGCGCTCCGTTGCGCCGATGCGGCTCACCCGCGTCCTCGGGCGGGCGGCGGAACTCTCCGAGCTCTCCCAACTGCTCGTCGAAGCACGCCTGGTCACCCTGATCGGCCCCGGCGGCGTCGGCAAGACCCGGCTCGGCGTGGAGGCGGCGCAGACTCTCACGAACCGTTTCGAGGACGGCGTGTGGTGGGTGGCGCTAGCCGCGGTCGAGGATCCCGCCCGGGTGCCGGAGACCGTGCTGGCCGCCCTCGCCGCGAGCAGTCCGGCGGTGCTGGGGGCCGCAGAGGTACCCGTTGCCACTCCGTACGAGCGGCTGATCGACGCGGTCGGGGACCGCGAGCTGCTGCTGGTCCTGGACAACTGCGAGCACGTGATCGACGCGGTGGCAGAACTGGCCGACGAACTGTTCCAGTGGTGCCCCGGGGTGCGGATCCTGGCCACCAGCCGGGAGCCGTTGGCCACCGACGGCGAGCAGTTGCTGTCCGTGCGACCGCTGCCCCTGCCACCCGTCAAGGCCACGCTCCACCAGGTGCGCGACAGCCCGGCCGTCCAGCTGCTGACCGAACGCACCAGGGCGGTGCGCTCCTCGTTCCAGGTGGACGAGGGCAACGCGGCGGACGTGGCGCGGATCTGCCGGCGGCTCGACGGCCTGCCGTTGGCCCTGGAACTGGCCGCGGCACGGCTGCGGGCCCTGTCGCCGGCCGAGGTCGCCGAACGGTTGGACGACCACTTCCGGATCCTCTCCAGCGATCTTCGGGGCCGCCCGGAGCGGCATCGCACGCTGCACGCCGCCGTCGGCTGGAGCTGGGGACTGCTCCGCCTGGAGGAGCGGGTACTGGCCCGCCGGCTGGCGGTGTTCTCCGGCGGGGCGACGCTGAGGGCGGTGGAGGAGATCTGCACCGACCCGGGGGTCGGGGTTGTTCCCCGCAACGTGGTCGATCTGCTGACGGCACTGGTGGACAAGTCGCTGGTCCAGCTCGACGAATCCGGACCACAGGCGCGCTACCACACCCTGGAGACCGTGCGCGGCTATCTGGCCGAGCGGCTCGACGACGAGGGCGAGGAGGCGGCCTTGCGGGCCACGCACGCAAGGCATTTCGCCCAGCTGGCGGAGACGGCCGAACAGCGATTGATCGGGGTGGACCAGGCCCTCTGGCTGGGCCGGGTAGCCGCCGACCACGACAACCTGCAGGCGGCGCTGCGCTGGTCCCTCGCCGCCGGCGAGGGTGCGCTGGCGATCCGCCTGGTGGCTGCCCTGGGCAGGTACTGGTCGCTGTGCGGCCAGCAGATCGAGGCCGCGGACTGGGCGGACCGGGCGTTGGCCGTGCCGGGCGAGGACGCCCCGGCCGATGCCCGCGCCATCGTCATGATCATGTCCGCGCTCGCGCCCACCGCTTCGCCACAGGGGATGGCCGACGCGCTGGCGAGCATTCGTTCCTGGTTGGACCTGGCCGAGCAGAGCTGCTCGCCAGGCACTGAGGAACGCCCAGAACTCACCGCGTTCCGGGGCATGCTGAGCGTGCTCGACCAGGACCCCGACGGCGCACTCGACGCCATGGCGCAGCTCACCCGGGCTCCGCACGCCTGGGTGCGCTCCTGTGGGCATCTCAACTGCGGCCACCTCTACTCCGCCCGGCGCGACGGTCCACGCGCCATCTGGCACTTCCGGGCCGCGCTGCGGGAGTCGCGGAGCATCGGCGAGCGGTGGGGGCAGATCCAGGCGCTCAGCGCGCTGGCCGACATCGCCGCCAGCACCGCCGGACCGAGCGAGGCGATCGAGTTGCTGGAGGACGCGCTGCGGCTGGCGGCGGAGTTGGGCGCCTTGGAGGACCAGGTGCTGCTACGGGCACGACTCGGCAGTGTGTTGGCCGGGAGCGGTGACCTGCCCGGGGCACGTGCCCTGCTGGAGACCGGGCTGCGCACGGCCCGGCAGAGCGGGGTCACCCGCTGCCTGCCGCACATCCGCGGGGCCTTCGCCGAGATCGCCCGCTGGCAGCGCGACCTTCCGGTGGCCGCGGCCTGCCTCGCGCGAAGCATCGCCGCACTGCGGGCCGCCCCGCGCCCTGACGTGGGACAGCTCGCCCTGCTGCTGTGCGGCCTGGGCCATGTTGAGGTGGCGCGAGACCACCTGGGCCTGGCCGGGGACCACTGCGAGGAGGCCCTGTCGCACTCCCTCCTGCTGGGTGACGCGCGGGTGGCCGGTCGTGTGGCACTGCTGGCCGCCGACATCGCCGCCGCCCGGGGCGAGGCCGAGCGAGCGATGCGCCTGCTCGGCGTCACGGCCGGGACAGCGGCGTTGGCGGCGGGCCACCTCGACATGACGCGGATCCGGGAACGCTGCGCGATGGTACTGAGCGACACAGAGCTGACCGCGGCCCACCAGTGGGGGATTTCGTGCGCGGCCGAGACCACACTGGCGGGCGTCTTCGCGGCCATCAGGAGGACCTGACGGCCCACGCGTACCGGCCGCGGGCGCTGCTCAGCGGGCGGCGGGCACGACACCCTCGACCAGGTGCACCTGACTGCCAGTACCCGTGATCTGCCGGAACTCCAGCCCGGCCTGCTCGAACAGCGCGCGGAACTGGCCGCTGGTGCGCTCCCGGCCACCCTGGCTGACCAGCATCAGCAGGTTCATCACGGTGGCGATCTCCGGTGTGCGGGAGAGGTCCAGGACCTGCTCGATCAGCACGACCCTGGCTCCCGCCGGAGCACTGCTGGCCAGCGTGCGCAGGACGGCGACCGCCGTGTCGTCGTCCCACATGTGCAGCACGCCCTTGAGCAGGTACGTGTCCGCCTTCACCGGGATGTCCTGGTGGCAGTCGCCGGCCAGCACCGCGCAGCGGTCGCCCAGCTCCCCGCCGTCGAGCAGCGCGGGATCCGTGGTGGACACCACCCGCTCCAGGTCGAAGAGGACCCCGCGCAGCTGGGGCCACCGCTCCAGCAGGGCCCTCAGCAGGGTGCCGCGGCCCCCGCCGATGTCGGCCACCGTCCCGCAGTCCGCCAGATCCAAGGCCTCGGCCACCGCGGCCGCCGTGATCTCGCCGGACTTGGCCATCGCCCGATCGAAGAGTGCCCCGAGCTCCGGTTCCTCCTCGTGCAGGTGGGTGAAGAGCGTCGTCCCGTACACCTCGGGGAAGACGCTGCGGCCGGTGCGGACCGCCTCGTCCAGTCGCGACCAGATCTGCCAGGCAAACGGCGCCCCGGCGAGCAGGGCCATCGGCCGGCGCCCGCCGGGCGCGTCCGCGCGCAGGAGCCGGGAGAGCTCGGTGTGGGCGTACACACCCTCGGTGGTCTCCCGGAACAACCCCTGGCAGGCGAGCGCCCGCAGCAACTGGCCGAGCGCCTCCTCATCGGC
This sequence comes from Kitasatospora sp. NBC_01250, assembly GCF_036226465.1. Classification (NCBI taxonomy): domain Bacteria; kingdom Bacillati; phylum Actinomycetota; class Actinomycetes; order Kitasatosporales; family Streptomycetaceae; genus Kitasatospora; species Kitasatospora sp. NBC_01250. The sequence continues at coordinate 3,554,359 of NZ_CP108476.1, forward strand.
GCCGACCGCCGACGCGAGCGCGCCGACGGTCAGCGGCTGCTCGCCGAGCGCGTCGGCCAGTTCCAGCCGAGCGGCCGCGGTGATCGCGGCGGTCACACCGAGGCTGTACGCCAAGGAGTGCAGCCGCAGCGGCGCCGCGACCTCGGGCTCGATCATCTCTGGCGACTCAGCCATGGGACGGTTCCTCCTTAGTGGTGGGCCCGGCTGTCGCAAGGACGCTCCGGGCGTAGACGCCGACATTGCTGTCGAACTCCAGAGCGGCATGGCTGGCAGCCGCGTGCACGTCCCGCCAGGCCCTTTCCACCGCACTGCCCTCCAGCTGCCCGCGCGCGCCGCTGCCGTGCTGCAACCGGTCCACCGCCTCGGTCAGTGTCTCGGCGATGAGGGCGAAGTCACGGTGGTTGCGGGGAACGGTCTGCGGCCCGGCACCAGCGTCGGCCTGGGCCGCGATCCGGCCGAGCAGCAGACCCGCGGCATCGATTGCGAACGAGGCGCGGGCCAGCACCGACTGCACCGACGGCTTCTCCGCCGCCTGCACCGTACGCCCCATCAGCACCTCGGTCTTGCGGCCGATCCACCCCGTCCAGGCGGACAGCGCTCCCAGGGCCGATCCGAACGCGGGGGTGAGCATGGTGAGCCCGTTGACCAGGCGCAGGGGCACCCCATGGCAACCGACCGGCTCCGTCTCGGGGGCTGTACCGGCCAGCAGGACGGCCTGGCTGAACGTCCGGGCGACCGGCACGAACACGTCGTCGAGGATGACGGTCCGGCTGCCCGTGCCGCGCAGTCCGACCGTGAACCAGGTGTCCTCAACCGCGCAGTCACGGCGCGGTACCGCGAAGAAACGCAACCGCTTCTCCGCGATACCCGGCTCCCAGGCCGTCAGCAAGACCCAGTGCGCGAAGTCCACGCCACTGATGAAGTTCCAGCTGCCGCTCAGCCGCCAGCCGCCGGAGACCGACCGGGCCTCGCCGTTCGGCACGAAGCCCGCCGAGATCCGGGCGTCCGGCCCCTCCCGCCACACTGCCTGCTGGCCTTCGGCCGGCAGGTAGGCGGCGAGGCGGGCGTGTGAGGCGAACAGTGAGGCGCACCAACCGGCGGCGGCGCAGCCCTGCGACACCTCGGTCGTTGCGGCGACGAAGTCGCTGAACGTACCGGCCGAACCACCGAACCGCCGGGGCACGAAGTGCCGGCTGAACCCAGCGTCGGTCAGCGCCTCGACCGCCTTGGAGGCCAGCTGGCGATCGCGGTCCGCCTGGAGTGCCAGCGGCTCGACGACCGACCGGGCGGTGACGGCGGCAGCGGCCAGTGGCCCCGGCTGCCCGGGGCGCGGCTCGGGGATCGTGGACACGCCGATATCCCACATGAGTGGCCTCCTAGTGTCGTCAGGGCCGGTCGGCGAGGAACAGCCGGTGCATGGCCGCCTCACTGCGGTGGCTTGTGGGGTTGACGAAGCCGGCCTCGGTCAGCATCTGCTGGTAGGTGTCCACCGAGTGGGTCTCACCCTGGTGCGTCTGCACCAGCATGATCACCGAGAACATGTACGGCAGCGGGTTGGTGTGCGGGGTGTCGCCCTCGTCGGTGGTGTGGCCGACCACCGCGATCCGGCCGCCCGGCTTGACGGCGGTGGCCGCGCGCCGCAGCAGCTCGGTGGCCTCCTCCTGGGAGAAGTGGTGCAGCACGTTGGTGAGCATCACCAGGTCGTAGGGGCCGCCCAGCGGCGTCTTGAACATGTCGCCGGCGATGGTCTTGAAGCGGTCGCCCAGCCCGAGCCGTTCGGCGTGGCGCTGGGTGATCTCCAGGACGTTCGGCCAGTCCAGGCCCGTGATCGTGGCACGCGGCTCGGCCTGCGCGAAGGTGAAGCCGTAACTTCCGTGACTGCAGGCGATGTCGAGCACGTCCAGCGTCTCACGGTCCTTGGCCCACGGCAGCAGCTGCTGGGTCATCAGCTCGGCCGCACCGTTGTTGAACCAGGTCGTGCTAGTGGCGAATTCCTGCCAGTAGTCGAAGTCCGGGGTGAGCGCGTGGGTCGGAGCGACGGTGCCGCCGTGCCGCACCGCGTCGATCAGCGTCTTCTGGGCGTCCCACTCCCAGTCGCTGGCACCGAGCCGGACCGCGCCACCGAAGAACCGGGGGCTCGTGCTGATCAGCAGCTCCCGACCGCCCTGCGGCAGGGCGTACTGGCCGCCGTCGGCGCGCAGCAGGCCGATGGCGGCCAGTGCGTCGAGCAGGATCCGCATGCCGCGCGGGTTGACGTCGGTGTGCGCGGCCAGCTGGTCCGCGGTCAGCGGACCGTCCCCGAGCGGGTCGAACAACCGTAGGTCGAAGGCGGTGCGCAGGAGCGCGGTCTTGACGTAACCGCGGGCGATGTCGTGCAACTGCTTGGTGTCGACGGCGGGCACCTGGGAACCGGGCTGTTCGGTGGTGGTCATGACTACCTTCCATGGCTGGACAAGTGAGCACATGGTCGTGGCGGAACTTCGAGGGACGTTCGAAGAACGCCCGTCACGCTGACCCGACCACCTCCGACGTGACGGGAAACGGCATGGACAGTGAAGTCTCGGTAGTGATCGCGGGGGGCGGGCTGGTGGGCCTGTCACTGGCTCTCTTCCTCGCCGACCAGGGGGTACGGACCCTGCTGGTCGAGCAGCACGACGGCCCGTCGACGCTCCCCCGCGGCCGCGGACTGAACCTGCGGACCATGGAGGTCCTGCGTGCCGCCGGCATCGAGGCGGCGCTGCGCGGCGCGCCCGCCTCGGTCCTGCGTGACCTGCCGGAGATCGCACGGGCCGACACTCTGGCGGGGGACCAGCTCTTCCACGCCGCCCGCCCCGCGCTGGAGTCCTTCACCGCGCTCAGCCCGACCACGCCGCTGATGTGCGACCAGAACGACGTGGAGCCAGTGCTCCGCGAACAGGCCCAACTACGTGGCGCTGAACTGCGGTTCGGCACCCGACTGCGATCCTTCCGACCGGATGCCGACGGGGTCACCGTCCAGCTGTGTGACCGCGCCACCGGCGCCGAGCAGGTGGTGCGGGCCGACTACCTGGTGGCCGCCGACGGGCACCGTTCGACCGTGCGAGCCGCCCTCGGCATCGGCACCAGCGGGACGGGCAGCATCGCGCACTACGTGAACATCCCGTTCCGGGCGGATCTCGCCGGCCCGCTGCGTGGCCGGCGCCTGGCCCTGTGCTATCTCAACCAGCCGGTGCCGCACACCATGCTGACCCGGTTCGACCACCCCGAGCACTGGGTCCTCATGGTGCCCTACCGACCGGAAAGCGGTGAGCGGGCCGAGGACTTCACACCGTCCCGGTGCCTGGAACTGATCCGGGCGGCGACCGGGGTTCCCGACCTCCTCCCGGCTCCCCTGGCGCTCGGCACCCGCACCGATCCGTCGGCCGTGACCACCGTGCAGACCTGGGAGCTCGCCTCGTGGACCGCCGACCGCTACCGGACAGGCCGGGTGCTGCTGGCCGGCGACGCCGCGCACGTAATGGCACCCGCCGGCGGCCTGGGCGGGAACACCGGTGTGCAGGACGCGCACAATCTGGCCTGGAAGCTGGCCGCAGTGCTGCGCGGCACCGCACAACTGAGCCTGCTGGACAGCTACGAGCAGGAACGCCGGCCGGTCGCCCTGGCGGCGTGCGAGCAGTCGGTGCGCCAGCAGTTGAGCCGGCGCTCGGCCGACTCGGCCCGGCCTCAGGGCCCGGTCGCGCACCCGCTGACAGCGGTACTCGGATATCGCTACCGCTCGGCCGCCGTCGCGGCCGAGGACGGCACAGCCACGCCCCCGCCGCCGTCCCTGGAGTTCGCCGGGGAACCAGGCAGCCGGGCCCCGCACCATCGCGTGCTGCGCGGGACCGAGCCGCTCTCCACGCTGGACCTGTATCGCGGCGGATTCGTTCTGCTCTGCGGGTCCGAGGGCGAGCACTGGGCCGCCGCCGGACGGCGGCTCGCGGACCGGCTGGGGCTTCGGGTCTACCGGATCGGCGATGAACTACACGACGAGAGCGGCGACTTCGCGAGCGCGCACGGGATCACGGATCGCGGCGCGGTGCTGGTGCGGCCCGACGGCTTCGTCGGCTGGCGGGCCACCGACCAGGCCCCGGAGGGAACCGGGCGGCAGACGCTCGACACCGTGTTCGCGCGGCTGCTCGGCTGGTCCGAGAGCGCCGGACCTTGGTGTCAGGACCCATATCAGCGCCCTGTCAGTCGTGTCAGCGCCACATCAGAGGCGCTTTGAACCATGAAGTCGGCAACGCATGATCACAGAGAGGGAACCCAGCCATGACCGAGGCGATTCTCGCCGAAGGACTCTGCAAGCGATTCGGCGAGGTGACCGCCCTCGACGGGGTCGACTTGCGGATCCGCCCCGGCCAGGTCCTGGGCCTGCTCGGGCCGAACGGCTCCGGCAAGACCACCGCCGTGCGTATCCTCAGCACCCTGACCAAGCCGGACGCGGGGCAGGCACGGATCTACGGGTACGACGTCGTCCGTGATGCCGCCCGGGTGCGTCAACTCATCGCACTCACCGGCCAGTACGCGGCGGTCGACGAGAACCTCACCGGCACCGAGAACCTGGTGCTGATGGGTCGGCTGCTGGAGCTGAACCGGTCGCAGGCCCGCCTGCGGGCAGCGGAGCTGCTGGAGACCTTCGGGTTGACCGAGGCGGGCCGGCGCACCGCGCGGACCTACTCGGGCGGCATGCGCCGCCGGCTCGACCTGGCGGCGAGCCTGGTGGGCCGGCCGCGGGTGCTGTTCCTGGACGAACCCACCACGGGCCTCGATCCGAAGAGTCGCTTCGAGCTGTGGCGGGCGGTGCGCCGCCTGGCGGCCGAAGGCACCTCGGTGCTGCTCACCACTCAGTACCTGGAGGAGGCCGACCAGCTCGCGGACGATCTCCTGGTGATCAACAAGGGGCGGGTCGCGGCCAGCGGCACCGCCGAGGCGCTGAAGGCGCAGACCGGCGGACGCACCCTGGTCATCCGGCCGAGCGACCCCGACAAGCTGGGCACGGCCCTGACCGCCGCCCAGGCGGTGGCGGCCCGCGCCACCGAGGAGGACAGCACCGTGGTGGTCGGCTCTGCGGACGCCGCCCTGCTGTCGGCGGTGCTGGGCAGTCTGTCGGCGGCCGGCGTGGAGGTGGACGAGGCGGGCCTGCGCAAGCCGAGCCTCGACGAGGCGTTCCTGGCCATCCTGGGCGAAACCGCCATGCCCGAGCAGGACGAGACGGCCGGGACCGACCAGCGGACCCCGGTAGCCGCCAACACCAGCAAGGAGCACGCCGCATGAGCACGACGCTGAACGCCCCGGCCGCCCCGGCCGGCATCCTGATCCCCGAGGCACGCCGGATCGGCCCGATCCGGCTGATGCGCCATACCGCGGCGCTCACCTGGCGCATCATCACCCAGGTCCGCCACAACCCGGAGCCGCTCTTCCTCCTCGGTGTGCAGCCAATCCTCTTCCTGCTGCTGTCCACGTACATCTACGGCGGGGAGATGGCCGGGTCCAGCCACGCCTACCTGCAGTACGAGGTGCCCGGGATGATGGGCTACAACGCGGTGTTCGCGACAATGGCAGGCGCGCCCGCCCTCTTCGGCGATGTCGGACGAGGCGTCTTCGACCGCTTCCGGTCCATGCCGATCGCCCGCACCGCACCGCTGCTCGCCCGCTACTGCGGTGACCTGATGCTCCAGATGTGGGCCCTGGTCCTGGTGCTCGGCGTGGGTTTCGCGCTCGGCTTCCGGATCATGACGCACTGGTGGAACCTGGGCTTCGCGGTGTTGCTCCTGGCCGCGTTCTCCTTCGGCCTGACCTGGCTGGCGATGGCCATCGGTCTGTCGGTGCGGTCCGTGGAGACGGTCCAGATGCTCTCCTTCCTCTGCACCATCCCGCTGTCGTTCATCAGTGGCGCGTTCGCCGAGCCCAAGACCATGCCGGGCTGGCTCCAGGTGTTCGTCAAGCTCAACCCGGTCACCTGGCTCGGCACCGCGGAGCGCGGGGTACTGCTGGGCGGAGCCGTGGCCCGGCCGGTCTGCTACACGCTGCTCTCCTCGGCCGTCGTGGGCCTGCTGTTCGCACCGCTGGCGCTGCGGGGCCTGGCCCGGCGCCGCTGACCGGGCGCCGGACCACCTCCACAGCGAACGCCACACTGATGAGGAGAGAAGCTTGCGGATCCTGTTCACGACCTCGAACTGGGCCGGCCACTACTTCTGCATGGTTCCGCTCGGATGGGCCCTCCAAGCGGCCGGCCACGAGGTCCGGGTGGTGTGCAGTCAGGATCAGGCCGGCACGATCGGCCGGGCTGGGCTGGTGCCCGTCCCGGTCCTCGAGAGCCTGGACATGATGTACATGTCGCGGCTCAACCTGTACGCCCGGGTCGCCGAGGGCCAGGTCCGGCTCCCGGGTCTGCCACTGCATCCGGGCACTGGACAACGGGTCACCCACCTCGACGAGTTCGACGTGGCCACCGCCCAGAAGGCGTTCTCCCAGGAGTACGGGAAATCCGTGCTGGCCGGCTACGAGCAGACTGCGCGGTTCGCCCGCTCCTGGCGGCCGCACCTGGTCTGCCACGACGTGCTCGCCGAGACCGGCGCCCTGGTGGCGCGGGACGCGGGCGTGCCGAGCGTCTACGTCGCCCCTGGCCTGTTCGGCACCGTCGACGAGGAGTTGGGGCTGGACCTGGGGTTGCTGGACCTGGTGAACAACCTGTCCCGACCGGGCGTGGAGCCCTGGGGCCGGGAGCAGATCAGCCACGTGATCGACCCGTCGCCCGGCTCGGTGATCCCACCACTCGGGTCGGCCACCCGGCTGCCCATGCGCTACGTGCCCTACAACGGCCCCGGCCCGCTGCCCGAGTGGGCCCACAGCCCCCGGGACCGGCCCCGGGTGTGCGTGGTGTGGGGCCGGTCGGCGACCGGGATCTACGGGCCCGACGTCCCCTCACTGCGCGAGGCGGTGTCGGCCGCCCTTCGCGGCGGCGCCGAGGTGGTGCTCACCGCGAGCGCGGAGCAGGTGCGCGCGCTCGGCGGACTGCCTGACGAGGTCAGGGTGCTCCAGGACTTCCCGCTCGACCTTCTGCTCTCCTCCAGCGACGCACTGATCCACCACGGCAGCGACAACTGCCTGATGAACGGCGCGATCGCGGGAGTGCCGCAACTGGCCCTGGCCCTGGCCAGTGACCAGATCACGTTCAGCCGCCGGCTCGCGCGCACCGGATCCGTGATCGCGCTCGAAGGCCTGTCGGCCACTGCGGCGCAGGTCATGAGTGCCGTGGACGCCCTGCTGGAAGACCCTGGTCACGCGGGCGCGGCACTGGCGCTGCGAGCCGAGATGCGCGACGCCCCGCCGCCCAGCGCGCTGGTCCCCACCTTGGAGGCCCTGGTGCGCCTGGGCTGATGCCGCAAACGCCGGTGTCCCCGATCCCACCTACCGGTGGGATCGGGGACACCGGCGCGTCGCCGGTCAGCCGGCGGTGTCCGGGGCGTAGACGCGGTCCGCGACCGCGCGCTTGGCAGCCCGCAGCCGCGTCAGATCCTCGGGGCGGTAGCCGCCCGCCGTGGGGCGCTCGGGCACGTCCAGGCCCTCCAGCAACCGCCATTTGGACCCGATGTCGGTGAGCGAGCGGTGCTTGATCCCGTAGTAGTCGGGCTTGATGCTCAGCGCCACGCCGGCCGCTCCGGCCGCCGCGGCGACCAGGTGCGGATGGAAGCGGGTGGTCAGCCAAGCCTGGCCGGGACGGGCCGGCAGGCCGTCGCGCAGGACATCCGCCATGGAGTACACCCGAGCGTCGGGCAGCGCCTGCCGGGCGGCCGCCAGGACGTCCACGTCCTGGTCCGGGGCGCACTCCAGCAGACCGACCCGGTCCGCGCCCCACTCCCGCAGCGTCCTGACGACGAACCCGACCAGGTCCTGCGGGCCGGTCTCGGCGAGCAGCGACTGCAGGCTCACCATCACCTCGGGCACCTCGTCCCTGCTGTCGAACAAGTGCGGCCCCATGCCCAGGAAGACGTCATCGCAACTGCGGGACGCCGCACAGCCGACGAGTTCGGCGGAGGCCTCGTCCCGCACATCGACAACCTCGAAACCCTCCGCCAGGGAGCGGATCAGGCCACTCTTCCCCTCGGCGGGCGGCCACAGGCCCTGCCCGGTCATCGCGGCACGGCCGCCGGAGCGCCGGGTCGCGGCCGTGATCCCCGCCAGCAGGCCGGCGAACGGCGCCCAGATGGCATTGATGAAGCCGCCGCCGAGCAGGTGCACCACCCGCGCGTGCCGCAGCGCCCCCAGCCCGTCGGCGGCGGCCGGCCGGCCCGCCGCATCGACCGTGGCGGCCACGGCCCGCGCCGTTGCGGCCGGGTCCGGCGACCAGTGGTCCACGCACAGCTGCCACAGCACGTTCTGGAACCGTACCCGCGGGTGCAGCCCGCGTAGCCGATCCGCAGCTGCCTGGGGACCGAGACAGTCCACCACCACGTCCGCGTCCGGGGCGACCTGCGCCAGATGCCTCAGCCAGGTCGCCGCTATCAGCTCGTCGCCGTAGTTGGGAATTCCCGCCGGACAGACCAGGTAATACTCACACCGCTCTCCATCCACCATGCCCCCATCCCCCCACAGGGCCTTCGAGTCCCTTTCGAGGGCATGCCGCTCCTTGAACGCGCGTCGAACGTCGGCCCCGACACTACTCGCGGAGCGGCGCGAGGAGGATCGCCCGTCCACACCGACGAGGAGGCCCAATGCGGGTGCTGTTCATGGCCACACCTGTGCCCAGTCATTTCACTCCGATGGTCCCACTCGCCTGGGCACTGCGTTCGGCGGGACACGAGGTCATGGTCCTGGGGCAGCCGGACATCGTCGACGCGGCGCTCGCCGCCGGGCTGCCGGCCACGCAGACCGGCGACCGCTTCGACGCCGTCGAGGCGATCACCTCCCGGCTGCCCGCCGGGCAGCGCCCCAACCAGGCTGGGCGCGCGCAGACTTCGGACGCGGCGCCGTTCACCCTCGTCATGCCATGGATCATGCACGCCCGCTATCTGATGATGGACTACCTGGACCTCGCCACGCGGTGGCGTCCCGATCTCGTGGTCAGCGACCCGATGGAGTTCAGCGCCCTGCTCATCGGCGGCGTGCTGGGCGTTCCCGTGGTCCACCACCGGTGGGACATCGACCCGTTGGGCGCGCAGCCGCTCGCCATGGCGCGCCAGCTGCTCGGCGCCCGGTTCGCCCGGCACGGCCTGAGCGGCGAACTTCCCGGCCCCGAGCTGGTGCTGGATTCCTGTCCGCCCTCGCTGCGGAGTCAGGAGCCGGCCGGACAGCAGCCGCCCGCGCGGTCCGTACGCTACGTCCCGTACAACGGAGCCGGCACGCTCCCGCAGTGGCTGACCCGGCCGACCGGCCCGGGCCGCGTGGCGGTGAGCCTGGGTGGGCTGACCGCAGCGCTCAACGGTGTTCCGCTGTTCCGCTCGGTCGTCGACGCCCTGGAGGGCCTGGCCGGGGTCGAGCCGGTGGTGACGCTGCCGGGCGCACACCACGAGGCGCTGGGCCCGGTGGGCCCGGACACCCACGTGGTCGAACCGATCCCGCTCAACCTGCTCCTGGACTCCTGCGCCGCCATCGTGCACCACGGCGGTACCGGGACCTCGCTGACCGCGTGTGCCTTCGGCCTGCCCCAACTGGTGCTGCCGCAGATCGGCAACGAGTCGCTGTGGGCCGCCCGGCTGCGCGACTACGGCCTGGCGCGCGAACTCACCGATCCGGCCGCCCAGGACGACCCGGCGGCCGTCCGCGAGGCGGTGCGCGACCTACTGGAGGACCCCTCCTACGCGGCGGCCGGGCGCAAGCTCGCCGACGAGATGGCCGCGCTGCCTGATCCGGCCGAACTGGTCGGCGGGCTGGAGCAGCTGGCGGCGCGGCGGGAGGGCCGATGAGACTCCTGGTCACCGCGCTCGCCCCGAGCCACCTGCTCTGCATGGTCCCGCTGGCGTGGGCGGCCCGGGCGGCCGGGCACGAGGTCCTGGTCGCCGGGCGCGCCGAGGTGGCGCGGGCCGCCGTCGAGGCCGGACTGCCCGCCGCCGAGATCACCGAGCTGTCGGTGGCGCCCCCGACGGCAGGGCCGGCCCTCACCGTGCCGGCCCTGCCCAGGATGGCGGAGATGCTGGCCGGGGAACAGTTGCGCGGCTTCGCCGGGCAGCGCTGGACCTCTGGCGGACACCCCTGGCAGGTCCGGGTCGCCCGGGTCATCGACGGCTATATCACCCTCGCCCAGCGATGGCGGGCCGAGGTGATCCTCTGTGACCCGATCGAGTTTGCCGGCCTGGTCACCGGCGGCCTGCTCGGCATTCCGGTCGTCGTGCAGCGCTGGGGCGGCCCGGACTCGATGAGCGCCGAGGCGATCACCCGAGCCCGCGGGATCCTCGCCGAGCTGAGCGCCGGCCTCGGGCTGGTCGGTGAACTCCCGGCACCGGCAGCAACGTTGGACCCCTGCCCGCCGAGCCTGCGGTCGGACACCACCACGCCGGTACAGTCGATGCGCTTCGTGCCGTACAATGGCTCGCAATCGGTGCCGGGCTGGGCGCACACCCGGTCGTCACGGCGCCGGATCTGCGTCACCTTCGGGCTGTTCGGCAGCCAGGCCGCGATGACCGGGGCGGACTTCGTGGCGGGCGGCAACCTGCCGCAGCTCCTCGACGCGATCACCGAGGCGCTGCGGCCGTGGTCGGAGCACGACGTGGTGATGACCGCACCGGCGCAGGTCCACGACATGCTGAGCGCCGTACCACCGTGGGTCAGGCTGGTCGACCGGGTCCCGCTCGACGCCGTGCTCGCACAGAGCGATCTGGTCGTCCACCACGGCGGCACCGGCACCGCGATGACCGCGTGCGCCCGCGGGGTGCCCCAACTGCTGCTGCCGCCCGAGCATCCCGCCCTGCTCGACTGCGCGCGGGGTCTGGCCCGTCAGGGTGCCGGCCGGATCCTGGAGGGCGAGGCCCGCACCAATCCGCAGGCGCTGCGGGACGAAGCCCGCCGGCTCCTCGGCGAGCCCGCGCACCGGGACCGGGCGCGCGAGCTCGCCGAGGAGATCGCCGCTCAGCCGACGCCGGCGGAACTGGTGTCCGTGCTGGCCGGGTTCGCCGACCCGGCAGGCTCCAGAAATGGCGCCAGCGGACCGGGCAGTACCTCGCACAGGATCCGCGTCGCGTCCCCGGTGGCGACGTCGAAGAGCTGACAACGGCCGCGCCCGGCAGCCGTTGTGGCCATCACGGTGATCAGGCCGGCTCGCCGCTGGAAGATGGACTGGCGCAGCCGGACCCCGACGATCCCCTCCTGTGACAACGCCCAGTGGCGCCGCACCAGCACCCCTGAGCGGCCCACCAGGTAACGGCCCACCACCTGGTGCCCCAGTCCGCGGTAGCCGTCGAGCGCCGCCAGCAGGCCGAGCGGGAACATCGCGACAAACAGCGGCCACGGCCAGCTCGGCAGCAGGGAGTCGGCTGTGGCCGCCGCGAAGAGCGCGGCGGCCACCGTGCTGAGGGACAGCGCCCGGACCAACCGCCGACGCCGTGCCCTGGGCGGGTGGGGCACCAGCGGGCTGCGCACCGGCGCCGGATCGCGCAGCACCTCGGCGGCGACCCGGCGGACCTGCTCGGCCGGCGCGGACGGCACCAGCAGCGCACCGCCCCGCCGGCCCCGCGTCCCGTTGGTGATGGCCAGGCAGCGCGCACCGCCCACCAGGCGGACCGGGAGGGTCTCGGCGATCTCCACGCCCCGGATCCGTTCCTCCTGGAGCGCGACCGTGCGGGTGGTGAGCAGGCCGTGCGAGGTCCGCAGGGTGCCGTCGGGCAGCCGCACCAGCCGGAAGTTGCCGAACATCACGGCGTAGAACAGGGTGGACGCCACCGTGGTGGCCGCCAGCGCGACCCCGGCCGCCAGCAACACACCACCCCAGGGGTGCGGGCCCCGCAGCTGGTCCGCGAGGGCGTGGGCCGGCGCGGTGTGCCAGAGGTCCAGGCGGGCCTCGTGCAGGATCACAAGACACAGCCCGAGCAACACCGGTCCCCCGATGTTCAGCGGCGCGTACCTCAGCCATCCCGAGTGTGCCCTGGCCAACTCGCGATCGTCGGTTCGCGGCGCGCCGGCCGGAAAAAGCTCCGCGCACAGCTGTTCGGCCTGCGCCAGGCTCAGCGCGTCGAGCTTCAGCCGGTCCTCACCCTTCAGGTCACGACTGCCGGTACCGATCTCGACCCGAGCCAGTCCCAGCAGTCGGTGCAGCGGATGCGCCGTCACATCGACGCTTCGGATACGGCTCAGCGGGACCCGGGTCACCTGGCGCTGCAACAGGCCGCGGCGCAACTGCACCTGGCCGTCGGCGATCCGGAATTCCGTGGTGTACCAGCGGGCGGGGCCCAGCAGAACCGCGCCGACCGAGGCGAGCAGGGACCAGCCCTCGCCGCTGCCGGTGCTGACGCCGATAACCAGCGTCGCGACCAGGAGCGGCAGCGCGCGGAGCAGTTCGTGCAGCGGATGGACGACCAGCATCCGGGGGTGCAGCCGGCGCCAGAGCTGCTCACTGTCGGACAGCTGGCTGCCGGACGACGCGGTGGCGGTCATGTGGCGTCACCCTTCGTGGTTTTGACCTGCTCCGTGAGCTCCGCGACCAAGCGGGAGGCCACGTCGTCCGCAAGCCCCTGGATGACCAGCGGCCCCGCCGCCGAAGCCGTGGTGACGGTGACGTTGGTGAGTCCGAAGTGCTGCTCCAGCGGGCCGCGGCTGCTGTCGACCGTCTGGATCCGCGATACCGCAGCGATCCGACGGTCCTGCACCAGCCAGCCGGTCTGGACGTAGAGCGCCCCTGGCGCGGTCTCCCAACGATGCACCCGGTAGCGCCACCGGGGCATCACCGCGCAGTGCGACACGCCCAGCAGCACGGTGGCGGCGATACCCAGCCAGTGCCAACCGGCCCGGGAACCGTCGTCGAGCACGAGCCAGACGGCCTGCGCCACCAGAGCCAGCACCCAGCAACTCAGCGCGCGGACGGTCCAGTAGGCGACCGCCTGGCGGCTGACCTGGTGCTCGGGCCGGCGCAGCACCGGCGCGACCGGGGCGCTCACTTGGCCACCTCCGCCTTGGCCACGAGCTCCTCCAGTACGGGCACGACAGTGGCGGGGAGCGGTTGCGCCTCCACGTCCTGCCGCAGGGTCGCGGCACTGCGCCGGTACCCGTCGTCCGTCAGGAGTGCCGCGACCTCTCCGCGGACCGCTTCGGCGTCCGCCTCGTCCTGTGCCAGGTGCCGCCCGGCACCGACGGCGACCAGGCGCTCCACGTTGAACCGGCCCTCCGGGATCTTCGTGATGCCCAACTGCGGTACCCCGTGAGCGGCGGCGGTCATCATCATCCCGGTACCGCCGGTGTGCACGATGGCCTGGCAGCTCTGCACCAGGGTGGTGAGCGGCACCCAGTCCACGGTACGCACGTTCGGCGGCAGCTCGCCCAGGTACCGGCGGTGGTCCGGTTCCATGGCCCCCACGGTGAGGATCACCTCGGTGTCGAGCGAGGCCACGCTCCGGGCGATATTCCCGAAGAGCTCGATGATGCTGGTGCCCAGCTTCTTCTGCTGGGAGGTACCCCAGGAGACCAGGACCCTCGGCCGCCTCGGCGGCTCGCGCAGCCAGTCCTGCTCGATGCCGGGACCGTTGTACGGGATGTAGCGCATCTGGACCCGGTCGATCTCCTGTTGGCCGGGCCAGCGCAGGCTGGGCGGACACGGGTCGATCCAGGCGTCCGGGTGCAGCAGCGGCTCGACCCCCCAGCGGGTGAACAGGTCCAGGTAGCCGGTGCGGTGCTCGGTGCCCACCCAGTCCTTGATGTCGAGCCGCAACAGCCGTGCGAGTCCGTACAGGTGACTGACCGTCGGAATGCCCAGGACACGGCCCGCCACCGGACCTGCGAAGGTCACCGGGTCATGGACGATGAGGTCGGGCCGCCAGTCACGGCAGTAGTCCACCAGTTCGTCCACCATGTGCTCGCATACGCTGAACTGCTTGGCCGCCAGCTGGTCGGTGACCCGCATCCAGGCGGCGATCTCGGGCTCGTCGTCAGCGGCCGGCTTGGGCACGAAGGTGCCGCGCCGGTACCAGGAATCGGCGTCGATGTCCCGCCCGACCGAGACGCCCGGCAGACCCGACTCGTGAACGGTGTCCATCAGTGACGGGGTACTGGCGAAGCGCACCTCGTGTCCGGCGTTCAGGCAGGCCCAGGCGAGCGGCACCATCGGATAGAAGTGTGGACGCGCAGCATAAGTGGTGAACAGTACGCGCATGGCGGAGCCTCCAGGAGCTTGGCTGGTCGGGTCGGACTGGGGCCTGTCCGGCGGATCTTGTCGGGCGCCCGCGGGTCAGGAGCTGAGCGCGCGGACGGCGTCGACCAGGCGGGCGTGCGGCACGATCTCAACCATCCGGTGCCCGCCCCCGGCCGGCAGGTCGTACGCACCATCGAGCACCGCGCGGCTGAAAGCACGGATCACCCGGGCGAACTGGTCGTCGCAGGGAAGCAGGTGCTCCCGTACGCCGTCCTGACGCTCGACCCGGACCACCGGCGCATGGTCGGCAGGCGGGGTGAAGGCCCGGTCCACCGTGATCCGCCCGACGCTCCCCCAGAGTTCATACGAGGAATGGTAGGCGTTCTCAATCCCGAACGTGATGTGGGCGGTTACCCCCGATGCCGTGCGCAGCAGGGCCGCGCCGCCGGTGTCCACCTCCCACAGCGGATGGTGGCGCAGCACCGCGCCGACGACCTCCAGGCCGTCACCGAGAAACAGTTCGGCAGCCCTGATCGGGTAGCCGGCCACGTCCAGCAACGCCCCGCCACCCAGGCCGCGTTGGTGGCGAATGTCGTCGGGCGGCAGCTGCGGGATGGTGAACGCGGCGGAGAAGGCGCGCAGTTCACCGATCGTGCCGTCCGCGACGAGCTGCCGTACGGCCCGGTGCTGCGCGTGATGGGTGAACATGTAGTTCTCGATGAGCAGCAGCCCCTTGGCGCGGGCCAACGACACCAGCCGCGCGGCGGTGTCGGCGTCCGTGGCGAGCGGCTTCTCGGCCAGCACGTGCTTGCCCGCGTGCAGCGCCGCCTCGATCCACCGGGCGTGCAACGCGGCGGGCAGCGGGACGTACACCGCGTCGATGTCCTCGCACTGCAGCAACTGCTGGTAGTCATAGACCGCTTGGCAGTCGAACTGTCGAGCGAACCGGTCCGTCTTCTCCGGGTCCCGGCCCGCCACCGCCACAACCCGCGTCAGCGGGTCCGCGACGGCCGCCGGCAGGGTGCGCCGCCAGGCGATGCTCGCGCACCCGATGACCCCCAGGCCTACCGTCCCGGTGGACGCCTGTCGGGTCTCCTGTCCGCCGGTGAGCTGCCGGTTTGCGCTCTTCCCGTCTGTCATACCTTCGCCTCCCTCATCGTGAGGGATCCTGCCCCAACCGCTTCGAGTCATCCTCGAGGGAGCGGTGGGACCGCGGGCCTCGCCCACACCGGCGCGGGCCCCCACCGCCACCGCGTGTGGGAGCCCGTGCCGGCGAGGGGTCAGGCGCGCAGACTCAGACCGCCGTCCGCGGTCACGACCTGGCCGCGCAGCCAGGCCGCCTCGTCCGCGCAGAGCAGCGCCACCACGTCGGCGACGTCGGCGGGAACGGTCAGCCGGCCGCCCGGGGTGCGCTCGGCCAGCACGGCGGCCGCCCGCGCGTTCACCGTCCCCGGCCCCTTGTCCAGCTTGGCCGTGGACACCGCGTTGACCACGATGCCGTGCTCGGCGAGCTCGACGGCCAGATAGCGCACCAGGGACTCCAGCGCGGCCTTGGCCACACCGAGACTCACGTATCCGGGCACCACCCGGTGGGCTCCGGTGCTGGACACCGCGACCACCCGGCCCTGCCTGCCCATCAGTTCGGGCAGCAGTGCGGCCGCGCTGAGAAGGGGTTCGAGCGAGATGGCCAGGTCCTGATGCAGGACGCCGAGGTCGACCGACTGGCCGGCCATCGGCGAGAAGGTGGCGGCGTTGTGCACCAGCACATCCAGTCGACCGAATTGCTGACGGACCGTCTTCAGCAGCTCGGGCATGGCCTGTTGGTCACGCAGGTCGGCCCGGATCGCCGTGGCGGTGCCCTTCAGTCCGGCCAGCGATTCGAGGGCCCGTTCGGCATCCGCCTCACTGCTCCCGTAGTTGAGCACCACGTCGCAGCCACAGGCGCACAGCTTGCGCGCGATGGCCAGGCCCAAGCCCCGGGTGGCACCGGTGACCAGAGCAGTCCGGCCGTCCAGGGCCAGCGTGCTGGGCGTTGTCGTTCGGCTCATGCGTCCCCCGGCTCCAGTTCGAGCAGCACCGGACCCATCTGCGGCTCAACGTCTGCCAGCTGCCCGAAGAGACCGAGGTGCCCCTTGAATTCGTCGGACTGGAGCACCGCGAAGTACGAGGCGCGGTCATCCCACCAGCCGATGTTGATGTACACCTCGGGGCTCCGTGCGGAGCGGACCAACTGCGCGCGCTGGAAGCCCGGCCGGCTGCGCATGAACTCCGCGTGCTGCTTGAACGCCTGCTCGAACTCGGCCGGCTCTGCCTTGACGGTGAACCTGGTGACAGCGACGATCGTCTGGGCGGACTCGGACACTTGGGCACCTCCGTGACGGGGCGGGACGGTCTCCCGCCGGGCGATGAACTGCTCGCGCAGCTCTCTGCGTTGGATCTTTCCGTTGGTCGAACGCGCGATCGCGTCCACCGCCCGGGCGGCCCGGACGTGCTGGTAGTACGGCAGCCGCGCGTTCGCGGCGGCCAGCACCGCGTCCAGGGCACCGGCCGCGGCGTCGGCCGGAACGTCGGCGAGCACCACGAACGCGGCGGCGACCGCGCCACTCACCGGGTCGGGGACGTCGAACACCACGCAGTCGGCGACCGCGGGGTGGCCACGCAGTGTCTTCTCCACCTCGGTCGGCGAGACCAGGTAGTTGTCACACTTGAAGACGTCCTTGATCCGGTCGACCAGGAACAGGTATCCGTCCTCGTCTGTGTATCCGACGTCCCCGGTGGACAGCCACCCTTCGGCGTCCAGCGGCGGCTCACCGTGCAGGTAACCGCGCATCACCTGCGGGCCGCGCACCTCGACCTCGCCCGCCTCGCCGGCCGACAGCACCCGGCGGGTGTCGAGCTCGACGATCCGGCACTCGGTGTCGCACACGACTGGGCCGACCGAACCGGGCCTCGGGCGGTCGGGGCCGTCCGAGTGGGTGAGCGGCGAGGTCTCGGCGAGCCCGTAGCCCTGGAAGACCGGGACGCCGAAGTGCCGGCGAAGCGCCTCGGCGGCCTGCGACGGCAGTGCCGCGCCACCGGAGGCGATCATCCTGGTGCTGTCGAACCGCAGCTCGGGCAGCCGCTCGTCGGCGGCCAGCCGGATCAGCCGCATCGGGATGCTGTAGTAGTGGGTGGCCCCGGACCGGTTCGCCGCATGAACCGCCTCGACCGGATCCGACTCCGCGCACAGCACCTGCGTCGCCCCGGCGTACAGCGCCGAGTTCAGGTGCATCAGGTGGTACTTCGGCAGGTGGTTCAGCACCACCGACCCCGCGCCCAGCCGGTGTGCCTCGGCCACCTGGGCCGCGTTCACCAGCAGGTTGCGATGGGTGAGCACGGCCGCCTTGGGCGGGCCGGTGGTACCGCTGGTGAACTGCAGGCAGGCGATGTCGCCACCGGCCGCCACCTCGGCCGGCTCCTGGTCGGGCCACTGCCCGTCAAGCACCACAGCGTCCAGGAGGTCTGGCAACTCGCCTCGGACCGGCTCAAGTTCGGCGAGGATCGCGGGCGTGACGATGGCCAGCGCGGCCCGGGTGGTGCCCAGCAGGTGTCGCAGCTCGGCGGCGCGCAGCAGCGGGTTGACTGGCGCGACGACGTTCCCACTGCGGACGATCCCGTGGAAGGCCGCGGCGAACAGCGGATCCAGTGGGGATGCCAGGGCCACCACCGCGCCGGTGGAGCCCACCAGGGCTTGGACGGCGGCCGCACAGCGGGTGGCGGCCGCATCCAGCTCGGTGAAGCTGAGCGCCCCGCGGTCGGTACGCACCGCCGTACGGTCGCCGTGGCGGCGCGCCGCCCGTGCGAGCAGGTCGTCCAGCCTGGCCGGCGGTGCCGCGGGCGGCGTGCCGGCGGCGGTGCGTGGTTCAGGCATGCCCGCCGCCTTCGACATGGGCCTTCGCCAACCTCAGCGTGGCGAGGCTGTTGGAGCCCAGCGCGTTGCGGACGTAGGCGCGCGCGTCGGCAGTGCTCGCCTGCTCGCCCAGCAGTTCCGTCACGGCGCCGGGGTTGATCGCCACCGTGTGCCGTGACGTGGCCCGTGCCCCCTCGGCGGTCGGCTGGAAGAACCACTCACCGGTGTGCGCGGTCAGCAGCGCCGGGACCCGGGTCTGCTTGTAGACGATCCGATCGGCCTTGAAGCAGACCCGCACCGACTCCGTCGTGTGGACGGTGCCGTCGGGGGCCCGGGTGTCCATGGAGATCACCTGCAGGCCGGGCGCGGCCTCGGTGAGAGCCAACCGGGAGACGTGCGGCAGCCGCTCGGGCCACAGGTCACAACGGGCAATGAAGGCGTAGACCTCCTCGGCCGGGCCGTCGATCGTGACGCTGTCGTCAAAGGTGAACACCAACTCCGGTTTCTGCTCGCGCGATTCGGCCCCGCTCTGCAGAGCGGCGAGCTCCGCGCGACTGTTGCGTTCGACGGCCTTCTCGATCCAGTCCAGCCCGTCCGGATCGTCGCCGACGGCCGCGAAGTCGTGGGCGAGCACCACTGTGCAGGTTCCACCCGCACCGGGGGTGATCCGCCACTCCCCGCCCATCGAAGCCACCGGCGGCTGGGACACCTCCTGGCGGAACGCGATGCGCAGCCCGTCCCGGTCCAGCTCGCGGCGCGACGTCCAGCTGCGCACCTCGCCGTTGGCCAGCGCCCAGAGCCGGATCTGCTCCTGCAGCGCGCCACCCGACACCCGCTGCGCGTGCACCGTCGGGCCGAACAGGCTAGGCCAGCCCGTGACATCGGCGAGCAAGTCGTAGACGACCTCGGCCGGTGCCGCGATCGTGACCGAGTGTTCCGTGAAGTGCGTCTTCGGCTCTACCACCGCTCCTCTTTCCCCATGTTCGCCCGGTCCGTCGATCGGCTCGCCGGAGTCCTCAGTAATTGCCAAGCCCGCCACAGACGTTGAGGGCCTGCGCGGTGATCGGGGCAGCCGCGTCGGTGGCCAGGTAGCCGACCAGGGCGGCGACCTCCTCGGGGGTGCTGTAGCGGCCGAGCGGGATCTTCGCCTCGAAGCGGCTCAGCACCTCCTCCTCGCTCACCTCCCAGTGGTCCGCGTAGCCGGCCCGGACCCGCTGTGCCATCGGCGTCTCGACGTAGCCGGGGCACACCGCGTTGACGGTGATGCCGGACTTCGCCAGCTCGTTGCCGAGTGCTTTGGTGAATCCGACGACTCCGTGCTTGGAGGCCGAATACGGCGCCCCCAGAACGACGCCCTGCTTTCCGCCCGTGGAGGCGATGTTGATGATCCGACCCCACGAACGGCCGCGCAGGCCACCGGTGTTCAGGACCTCACGGGTCACCAGGAAGACACTGTTGAGATTGGTGTCGATGACGTCGTACCAGATGTCGTCCGGCAGATCCGCGGTGACACCACCGCCATTGCGCCCGGCGTTGTTGACGAGGATGTCGATCGGACCGAAACGGTCCACCGTCGCCCGCACCAGATCCGCCACCTCCTCCCGCCGCCGCACGTCGCACGCGGCGCCGGCCACGTCATGCCCCTCGGCGGTCAGCTCCTTGACCGTGGCGGCCACCGCGTCGGCGTCCCGGGCACAGATGAACACCTGCGCGCCGGCGCCGGCCAGCGCGCGGGTCACAGCGAGACCAATACCCTGTGTTGCCCCGGTGACCAGGGCCACGCGGCGATGTTCGTTAGTCATGGCCGGAGCCTTGCAAGCCAGCTTCAAGGGGGAGTCGATGCCGGACCGAGAACGATCCGAGGCTGTGCGGCGGGCGCCTTGACCACCTCACAGACCCGGCCGTCGGGCTTCGAGGATCGCTAAAGGCCGCTTCGGTTCCCCTTCACGACTGCGTCATGTCTGTGTACTCTCGACTGGAACGAGAGCCGCTCAACTCCCACTCCAGCGGGGGCGGCTAACGGAGACCTGATACGTAGGAACCCAGGTGACGCCGGACCGCGTCCGGGCCGCCTGGCGAACAGTTCAGCGAATGCGATCACGGGGGAAAGAGATCGTGCCTACGAGCGTGCTGGCGTGTGTGTACTTCAGGGTAAAAGTCTTTGACATGCCCGCATCGAAGTGGCGTCCGAACTCAGCGCCCCCGCCTTCTCGGCGCGCAGCCGGCAGCTGAGCTCAGGTTTCACTCTCCCGAGCCCTATGGGATTTCGCATGCCCAAAATCTGCCGACCCGCCATGCGCGCACGGCGGACGGGCATCGGGCGGCATTTTGGCGACTCTCTCCACGGCCGCCAAAATGCCGCTGCAAAAATCCACAAAAAGAGCCCACAATCCATCGTTCCATTGAGACATGAGTCGCGGTAGAAGTAACCGTTGAGGTTACCGCCTCGCCTATCAGGGGGAAAAGGATGGCAGTCAAAGAGCTCACTCGCACCACATTCCAGCCGCAGGATCTCAAATTCCGGGTGCTCGGCCCGCTGGAAGTCACACACCTCGACTCCAGTTGTACGCCCACCGCGCCGAAGGTTCGCAGCGTGCTCGCCCTTCTCATTCTCCGGGCGAACCATGTGGTGGACACGAACTCGATCATCGAGGAGCTCTGGGGCGAGAAGCCCCCGCGCAGCGCGATCACCACCGCGCAGACCTACATCTACCATCTCCGGCGCCTCTTTGACCGACAGGTCGGCGAATCCGTTGACGAACTCTTCATCACCCGCCCGCCCGGCTACGCCCTGCGGATCAGCCCCGACCAACTCGACCTGAATGACTTCGAGCGGCTGACCAAGAAGGGCCGGCAGCTGCTCTCGGAGAACCGGCCGGCCGACGCGGCGCAGGCACTGTCCGAGGCACTGCGGCTGTGGAGTGGGCCCGCGCTGGCGAACGTCTCGCCCGGCCGCCTCCTGGAAGGCACCGTCGCCCACTTGGAGGAGGAGCGCGTTCACGCGATCCAGCTCCGGATCGAGGCCGACCTGCAGCTCGGCCGCCACCGCGCGCTGATCGCCGAACTGCGTTCCCTGGTCTCGCGCTATCCGCTCAACGAATGGTTCCACGGCAAGCTCATCCTGGCACTGAGCCGGTCTGGGCGCCGCGGCGAGTCGCTGCAGGCCTACCAGGCGCTGCGCCAGACGCTGGACCGGGAACTCGGCCTCGCCCCCTCACCGGAACTGCAGAAGCTGCAGCACGACGTCCTTTCGGTGGGCAGCAGCGCGTAACCCTCGCAGCTCCACATTTCCCAGGCCATGGATCTAACATTTTATCATGACCTGTTCAACTCCCTGACGGATCCTCGGCACGGCCGAACAGCGCCATTTCCATGCCCGAGGCCCACGGCCTTGGATTGCCCCGGGGAACCAGGCCCAGCGGCCACCACCTTTCGAACGGCACTCGATCGATGACCTGCATGATCCTCGCATGCGGCTGTACTGCTTTCACCATGCCGGCGCGGGCACGACATCGTTCGCACCCTGGCCCCGGCTGCTGGGGCCCTCGTTCGAAGTGGTCCCGGTCCTGCTCCCCGGGCGCGACGCCCGGATCCACGAACCACGCATCACCGAACTGACCGACCTGCACCGTGAGGTGCGCAATGTCTTCGACAGCCGTCCACCTGTGCCGTACGCACTGTACGGGCACAGTCTGGGCGCGCTGGTAGCCCACCATGTCGCGGACCAGTGGCAGCGGTTCGCACCTACCCCACCCCAACTGCTCGTCGTGGGGGCCTCCCCACCCCCGGACATGCGTGTGCCGGTCATCGACGACGCCCTGCCCAGCGAGCACCAACTGCTGCGGCTGCTCGGCCACTCCGGCGCGCGAGCGCTACCCGTCGAGGTGCTGCAGACCCGGATCCTGCCGCTGCTGCGCGACGACCTGGCCTTGGCCCGGGCGCTGCGGCTGGCCGCCGAGCGGCCGGCCGACGTGCCGCTGCTCGCGCTGAGCGGCACCCGGGACGAGCTGGCCGGCCCCGACACGATGGCGGGGTGGTCTCGCTGGACCACCGCCGCCTTTACCCAGCGCACCATCCCGGGCGACCACTACTTCGTGCGGGAGACGGCTCTCCCCGGTCTCCTGATGGATGCCCTGGCGGCCGTCACCCGTGCTCCGGAGTCCACCACCCGTGCCGTGCGAATCGCACCCGGTACGGCCTGACCGCAGGAGAGATCAGCTTGGAGACCGCATCATGAACAGGCGGGTCGTTATCACCGGGATGGGCGTGGTCGCGCCCGGCGGAACAGGTGTCAAGGAGTTCTGGTCGCTGCTCAGCGAGGGCCGCACCGCCACCCGGCCCATCTCGCTGTTCGACGCCTCCGGGTTCCGTTCGCGCATCGCGGCCGAGTGTGACTTCGCGCCGGCCGCCCACGGATTCAGCGGTGAGGAGATCCAGCGGCTCGACCGGGCTGTGCAGTTCGCGCTGGTCGCAGCCGACGAGGCGCTCGACACCAGCGGGTTGGCCGGGGAGCTCGACCCGCTGCGCACCGGCGTGACGCTGGGCAGCGCGGTGGGCTGCACCACCGGCCTCGACCGCGAATACGCCGTGGTCAGTGAGTCCGGCCGGCACTGGGAGGTGGACCACACCCGCGCGGTCCCCTGGCTCTACGACTACTTCGTGCCCAGCTCCATGGCCGCTGAGGTGGCCCGGCGGGTCGGCGCGCTGGGCCCCGCCACGATGGTATCCACGGGCTGCACCTCCGGCCTGGACTCGGTGGGCCATGCCGTGGAGCTGATCCGCGAGGGCTCCGCCGACGTCATGATCGCGGGTGCGACCGAGGCTCCCATTTCCCCGATCACACTCGCCTGCTTCGACGCGATCCGCGCCACCTCGCCGCGCAACGACGAGCCGCAGTCCGCCTCACGCCCCTTCGACCGCAGCCGCAACGGCTTCGTGCTCGGCGAGGGGGCTGCCGTGTTCGTGCTGGAGGAACTGGAACACGCCCGCCGGCGCGGCGCTCACGCCTATGCGGAGATCGCCGGCTTCGCCAACAGGTCCAACGCCTTCCACATGACCGGCCTGCGGCCGGACGGCCGGGAGATGGCCGAGGCGATCTCCCAGGCGTTGCTGGAGGCCCGGATCGACCCGACGGCCGTGGGCTACATCAACGCCCACGGCTCCGGCACCAAGCAGAACGACCGCCACGAGACCGCGGCCTTCAAGCGCAGCTTCGGCGACCACGCCTACCGCGTACCGGTGAGCTCCATCAAGTCAATGATCGGGCACTCGCTCGGAGCGATCGGCGCGCTGGAGATCGCCGCCTGTGCGCTCGCCATCGAGAACAGCCTGATCCCCCCAACGGCCAACCTGCACGAGCCGGACCCCGAGTGCGACCTGGACTACACCCCGCTGGTGGCCCGCAGCCAGCAGATCGACACCGTGCTGACCGTCGGCAGCGGGTTCGGCGGGTTCCAGAGCGCGATGGTGCTCACCGCCCCCAGGAAGGACCTCCCATGACCACCTCGACCGCCCGGCCGGCGACCGGCACCGCCGTGGTCACCGGCATCGGGGTCGCCGCCCCCAACGGCCTGGGCACCAAAGCCTGGTGGGAATCCGTCCGGGAAGGCCGCAGCGGGATCCGCCCGCTCACCCAGTTCGACACGGACAGTTATCCCGCCAAACTGGCCGGCGAGGTGCCCGGATTCGACGACGCCGCGCACATACCGGGCCGACTACTGCCGCAGACCGACCGGATGACCCGGCTGGCCCTCTACGCGGCGGCCGAGGCACTCGCCGACGCCCGGGTCGACCCCAGCACGCTGCCCGACTACGCGGCCGGGGTGGTGACAGCGAGCTCTGCGGGCGGATTCGAGTTCGGACAACGCGAGTTGCAGGCGCTGTGGAGCCAGGGCAGCGAATACGTCAGCGTCTACCAGTCCTTCGCCTGGTTCTACGCCGTGAACAGTGGCCAGATCTCTATCCGGCACCAGTTCCGCGGTCCCAGCGCGGTGGTGGTGAGCGGGGACGCCGGCGGCCTGGACGCGATGGCCCAGGCCCGCCGCCACCTGCGCCGGGGCACCCGCCTGATGATCAGCGGCGGCATCGACTCTGCCCTGTGTCCCTGGGGGTGGACGGCTCGACTGGCCGGCGGCGGGCTCAGCCCTGACGACCGTCCGGCCGCCGCCTACCGTCCGTTCGCCGGCGGCGCCGGTGGCTACGTGGCCGGCGAGGGCGGGGCCCTGCTGGTCCTGGAGGACGCGGCGACGGCCCGGGACCGGGGCGCCACCGTCTACGGCGCGGTGACCGGCTGCGGGGCGGCCTTCGACCCCACCGGCGACCAGGGCGGCCTGCGGCGGGCAGCCGAAGCGGCCTTGACCGACGCGGGGATCAGCGCAGCCGAGGTGGACGCGGTTTTCGCGGACGCCGCGGGCATGCCGGAGGCGGACCGCGCCGAGGCGGACGCCATCCGCGAGTTGTTCGGACCGTACGGGGTACCGGTGACCGCGCCCAAGACGATGACCGGGCGGCTCGCGGCGGGCGGTGCGGCGCTCGACCTCGCGGCGGCCATGTGCGCGCTGCGCGACCAGGTGGTGCCGCCGACCATCCACACCACGCCCGCGCCCGAGCACACCCTGGACCTGGTGACCGGCACTCCGAGGCCGGCCGAGCTGCGCCACCTTCTGGTGCTCGCGCGCGAACGCGGGGGCTTCCACTCGGCGTGCGTCGTCAGCTCAGCCGGCTGATCACCCCTGCGACTGGAGTTCTCCATGACCGACCATCATCCGACGGACGTGTGCGTCGTTGGCGCGGGCCCGGCCGGTCTCGCGCTGTCCCTGCTCCTGCTGCGCTCCGGAGTGCGGGTCACCCTGATCGAACGCGCCTCCGGCTTCGACCGCGAGTTCCGCGGCGAGATCCTGCAACCCGGCGGCATGGCGGTGCTCGACGCACTGGGCGTGCTGTCCGCCGCGAGCGAGCGCGGTTCCCGCGCCCATCATGGCTTCCAGCTCCTCGATGGCGCCAAGACCCTGCTGGACATCGACTACCGCCGGCTCGGTCCGCCCTACGACCACCTGTTGGCCGTGGGGCAGCGGCACGTGCTCGAGGAACTGCTGTCCGCCTGCCGCCGCCACCCTGCCTTCACGTACTGGGGCGGCTACCGGTTGGCCGAACTGCCGCGCGAGGGCAACCGGTTCGCCGGCGCTGTGGCGGTGGGCGGCGCGGGTGAACGCCGCACCGTTCGGGCGCGGGTGGTGGTCGGTGCCGACGGACGGTATTCCAAGGCCCGGCGGCTGGCCGGCATCGACCCCGGGCGGATGGACGTCTTCGACCAGGACGTCGTCTGGTTCAAGGTGCACGCCCCCGGCGTGACCGTCGACCGGGTGCGGGTCCACCGGCGCTCGGGACAGGCCATGCTGGTCTACGGCTCGTACCCGGACCACCTGCAGATCGGCTGGACCGTGCCGCACGGCAGCTGGTCCGCGGTCGCCGCTCGCGGCATCCTCGCGGTCAAGCGGGAGCTTTCCACCGCCCTGCCGGAGTACGCCGACCTGATCGAGGAACAGATCACCGAGCTGTCGGACCTGACCCTGCTCGACGTCTTCGCGGGCCGGGCCGGGCAGTGGGTGCGCGACGGACTGGTCCTCATCGGCGACGCCGCGCACACCCACAGCCCGCTCGGCGCCCAGGGCATCAACCTGGCGCTCCAGGACGCGGCCGTGCTGCATCCCGTGCTGCTCGACGCGCTCTGCGAAGGGGCGGTGGACCCCCGGGCGCTGGACCGCTTCACCACACTGCGCGCCCCCGACATCGACGCCGTCTTCCGCTTCCAGGTCACGCAGTCCAAGGCCATGCTCGGCCGGCCGAACCCAGTGGCCGACACGGTCCG
Source organism: Kitasatospora sp. NBC_01250 (assembly GCF_036226465.1). Classification (NCBI taxonomy): domain Bacteria; kingdom Bacillati; phylum Actinomycetota; class Actinomycetes; order Kitasatosporales; family Streptomycetaceae; genus Kitasatospora; species Kitasatospora sp. NBC_01250. The sequence goes on from NZ_CP108476.1 coordinate 3,580,408, forward strand.
TCCGGTGCTCGCCCGGCTGATCTCGCGGACCGCTCTGGGCGGGTTCCTCACCCGCCGGATCGCCCACGGGCGGACCCCGGTCCAGGTACGCACCGACCTGTTCGAATCCGACCACCACACGAAGGCGAGGGCCTGAAACCCGATGCGCATGATCGATTTGTCCAGCCCGGTCGACGCATCGGCTTGGGAGCCCGACCCGGTAGTCCACACGATCCTCACGCCCGCCGAGGGCGCCCGGCACATGGCCGAGGAGATGAAGGCGCACTTCGGCATCGACTTCGACCCGGCCGCCCTGCCGGGCGGTGAGTTGCTGTCGCTGGACACCTTCACGCTCACCAGCCACACCGGGACCCACGTGGACGCCCCGGCCCACTACGGTTCGGCCGCCGTGACCGAGTACGGCGAGCCCAGGACCATCGACCAGCTGCCACTGGACTGGTTCCTGCGGCCGGCCGTCGTCCTGGACCTGCGGGCGGAGCCCACCGGGGCGGCCGATGTGCCGGTTCTCGAGAAGGCCATCGCCCGGGCCGGCCACCGGCCCGGGCCGCTGGACATCGTGCTGCTCCACACCGGCGCCTGGCACTACGCGGGCACCCAGCGCTACTTCACCGACTTCACCGGGCTCACGGGCGCCGCCGTGGACTATCTGCTCGACCTCGGGGTGAAGGTCATCGGCACGGACGCCTTCAGCCTCGACGCCCCGTTCGGCGACATGATCAGGCGCTACCACGAAACCGGGGACCGCGGCGTGCTGTGGCCCGCCCACTTCGCCGGCCGCCGCCGCGAGTACTGCCAGATCGAGCGGTTGCACAACCTCGACGCCTTGCCGACGGCCCACGGGTTCCGCCTGTCCTGCCTGCCGGTGAAGCTGGCCGGGGCCGGGGCCGGCTGGACCCGGGCGGTCGCCCTGATCGAGGACTGACCGCAACCCGACGCAGCCGGACACGTGCGGGCGCGAACCACGATCTGTCCTTGAACCGCGTGCGAAGCGGACCGACCAGGGTGGTCGCTGTGCGGACCGGGCACACGGGGTGCGAGGCCGACCGGGCCAGTGCCGCGAACCTTGAACAGACACTCGGAGGAAGCATGTCCCAGACTCCCCCGGGCGGTGCGGCGACCGCGTTCGCCCCGCTCATCTTCCAGCTCCTCGCCTTCCAGGTGCACACCACGGCGGTTCGCCTGGGCGTGCCCGACGCGATCGGGGACACACCCCGGTCCACCGCCGAACTCGCCACTGTGCTGGGCGCGGACGAGGCCAATCTGCACCGGCTGCTGCGCGCGTTGGTCGCGTTCGGTCTGCTGCGGTACACCGAGGACGGGCAGCGATTCGCCCTCACCGAGACCGGCGCGGAGCTGCGCGAGGACGCCCCGGGCGAAGCCCGCGGCCTGGTGGCGTTCTTCGGTGAACCGCTGGTGTGGCAGGCGTTCGGCGCCCTGGAGGAGTCCATTCGCACGGGCGGCCCAGCCTTCACCAAGGTCACCGATGCGGGCTTCTTCGAGTACTTCGCCAAGGACCCGGACTTCGCGCAGAGCTACCACCACGGCCTTCCCTGGGGCACCGCCATGCTCGCGCCGCTGCTTCAGATGGCCTACGACTGGAGCGCGAGCCGTCGCATCGTGGACGTCGGCGGCGGCACCGGCACCCTGCTCGGTTCGCTGCTCGCAGCCCACCCGCAGGCGCACGGCGTGGTGTTCGACAGTCCCGAGGCACTGGAGCAGTTGCCCGCCACCGCCGAGCGCCTGGGTGTCGCGGACCGTTGCACCGGTGAGAGCGGTGACTTCCTGGCCACGGCTCCGGCCGGCGGCGACATCTACCTGCTGAAGAATGTCCTGCACGAATGGGGCGACGCCGACTGCGTCCGCATCCTCGGCAACTGCCGCCAGGCCATGGCCGCCGACGGAAAGGTCCTCATCGTGGCTACCCTGCTCCCCGAGCCGGGGCCCGTGGACGATCCTTCGGCGTTCCAGTACGCCGCGCTCAGCGACATCGAGCTGATGACGCTCAGTCACGGCGAGCGCACCCTTGCCGAGTACACCAGCCTCTGCGCCGGCGCCGGCCTGCGGATCACCAACGTGCTCAAGGTCCCGTACCTGCCCAACGACAACATCATCGAAGCCGTCGCCGCCTGAGCCGTCCCCCGACCGAAGGACACATCATGACCACCTCCGCGCACCCCGCCACCGCGACCGACGCCGACCTGCACACCGAGGTCGAGCACTACTACGCCCGGCAGATGCAGCTACTCGATCGCCGCAGCTGCGACGAGTGGGCCGCCACCTTCGCCCCGGACGGGGTGTTCGACGCCAATGGGCTGCCCGCGCCCGCCAAGGGCCGGGCGGCCATCGCCGCAGCCGCGAAGGCCGCCGGCGACCGGCTGGCCGCCGAAGGGCTGGTGCACCGGCACTGGCTGGGGATGCTGACCGTGACGGCGCAGCCGGATGGCAGCGTTTCCGCTCGGTCGTACGCGCTGGTCATCCAGACCCAGTTGGGCGGTGCGTCCGTGCTGCACCGCAGCACCGTCTGCGAGGACCGCCTGGTGCGCGGCGAGGACGGCTCCCTGCTCGTGCTGGACCGGAAGGTCACCCGTGATGACATCGCCTGACGTACTGGACTCCCTCGCCTGCGCGGCCGTGGGCGCCGCCCCGGCCGCCAGCTGGCGCGAGCTGATCGGGAACCGTTCCTTCGTCGAACTCGGCGGCAACTCGCTCAGTGCGGCGTCCCTCGTCGCACAGGCCGCAGACCAGCTCGGGCTGATCGTCGATCTGGGCGAGCTGCTCAGCCTGGCCCCGCTGGCCGAGGTCCTCGCGGCCGCCGCACCCGTCGCCGCCGCGGCCGCCGCGGCCGCCGCGCAGGACGCGCCGCCGAGTGCCGGTTCCGGCCTGCGGCCTGTCCTTCCAGGGCAGGACACCATGCTGATGATGCAGCAGTACGCCGGGGGAACCTCCCTGCACATGCTGCTGAGCCTCGAGTTCGTGGGTCCGTTGGACGTGGCGGTGCTGGACAGGGCACTGCAGCTCCTGGTCGACCGACACGACGCCCTGCGCACGGTCTTCGTGGCACAGGGCGGCGGCTTCCACCGCCGGATCCTGGCGGCCTGGCGGCCGCCGCTGGTACGCCAGCGGGTCAAGGCACCGGGCGGCACAGACGCGGTCGACGCCGTGCACGCCCAACTCGGTTCCACCAGCCGCCAGTTCATCGACACTTTCGGCCGGCCACCGTACACCTTCGTCCTCACCGACCTGGGCGAGGAGCGGCATCTGCTGTCCTTCGTCCACCATGCCTCGCTGATCGACGGCTGGGGCATCGGCATGATGTGGCGCGAGCTCGCCGCCCTGTACGACACCCTGCTCGCGGGACAGGACGTCGAGGAACCCACCACACTGTCCTCCGAAGTCGTCCTCGAGCAGGCCGGCCGGCGATCGGCGACCGACCTGGCCGCGCAGCGCGACCGGCGGGTCGCCCAGCTGGCCGACTTCCCCAAGGTGCTGGAGGTACCGAGCGATCTCGTCCGTCCCGAAGTCTTCGACCTGCGGGGAGAGCGCCTCTGCTTCGAGCTGACGGACGCGGAGCGCGCCGCCTGCGAGCAACTGGCCGCCGCCGCCGGAGTGACGAAGACCGTGGTCCTCTTCGCCACCTGGGCCCTGACCCTCGCCCGCCGGGCCGCAGTGTCCGAGCTGATCCTGGGCACCGCCGCGGCCCGCCGGGCGAACGCCGAGATCCGGCGCACCATGGGACCGTGCGCCGTGCTGATCCCGGTCGGCGTCCGGATCGCCGACGACGCCAACGCGATCGACTACCTGCGAGCCACCTCGAGTTCATTGGCCGAAGCGGTGGCAGCGGTGGACGTGCCGTTCGGAGACCTGGTCTCCAGGCTGGGCGGCATGCCCGAGACCAGCCGCGTTCCGCTGGTCCAAGCGGCCTTCTCCGGTCAGCACGACTTCGTCCCGCACCGGCTGCGCACCGCAAACCTTGAACTGATCTCCCATCAGGGCCACTGCAGCGGCGCCGCGTTGGACCTCTCCCTGTACGTCCAGCGCTGGGGTGACCTGCCCCGGCTGGCCCTAGAGTACGCGACCTCGGCCTTCTCACCGCTCGAAGCCGCAGAGCTGGCCGAGTCGTTCCGCAGCACGCTCACCGAGATGGCAGCGCAGCCGGACGGCCTGCTGTCCGCCGTGCGCGGGCTCTCGGAGCGCCAGCGGCAGCGGGTGCTGGAGTTGGGCGCGGGCATCGAGGTCGATGCCGAGCAGGGCCTGTGGCAACTATTCGAGCGCAGCGTCGACGCTCACGCCGACCGGGTGGCCGTCCGGGACAGCGGTAGCGGCACCACACTCAGCTACGCCCGGCTGCGCAGCGCCGCCGAGGCCCAGTCAGCGGCGCTGGCCGCCGCAGGTGTCGGCGCCGGGGACCAGGTGGTGCTGGCCGTGCCCCGGTCGGCCGACGAAGTCACCGCCGTCCTGGGGACGTTGCGTCTGGGCGCCGCCTTCACCTCACTGAACCCCGGCTACCCCGAGAACGTCACCCACCGCCTGCTACGGCTGTGCGCTCCCAAGGCGGTGATCGGTTCCGACGAACGAGCGCGCGAACTGGCGGCCGCCGCCGGCTGCCCGCTGGTACCCCCGGCGGGCCCCCACGACATGGCCGGGCCAGTGCCCGATCCGGCCCCGGCCGACCCCGACCGGGTGGCCTACCTGACCTTCACCTCCGGGTCGACCGGACTGCCGAAGGCGGTGCGGGCCACACACCGTGCTGTGGTCCGTCTGACGATGGACCCGGACTGCTGGAAGACCGGACCGGACGACCGGTTCCTGCGGCTGGCTCCGCTGTCCTTCGACGCCGCCACCCTGGAGCTGTTCGTCCCGCTCGCGGCGGGCAGCAGCATCGAGGTCTGTCCCGAGGGACCGTTGGGGGCGGCCGAGCTCGCCGACTTCCTCAACCAGCAGGCCGTGACGATCGCGTTCCTCACCACCGGACTCTTCCGGCTGGTGGCCGAACACCGCCCGTCGGCCTTCGCCACGGTCCGGCAGGTGATGACCGGCGGTGAGGTCGTCCCGGTCGAACACGTCCGGGCCCTGCTCGAACGCTTCCCCGGGCTGCGGGTCACCGACGCCTACGGCCCGACCGAGAACACCTCGCTCACCACCGCCCACCATCTCGACGACGTGTGTGAGATCAGCGCCCCACTGCCGATCGGGCGACCGCTGGCCGGAAACCACGTGCTGGTGCTCGACGAGGACGGTCGGCTGGTGCCGCCCGGCGGCATCGGCGAGTTGTACGTGGGCGGCCCCGGTCTCGCGGTGGACTACTTCGGGGACGAGGAACAGACCCGACGGGCCTTCCTCGCGGCCGGCCCGCTGGACAGCGGCCGCCTGTACCGCACCGGCGACATCGTCCGCTGGGACGGCCAGGGGCGGCTGCGGTTCCTGGGCCGCCGCGACCACCAGGTGAAGGTCCGCGGCTTCCGGATCGAACTCGACGCGATCCGGGGGCGGTTGCTGGACCATCCCGCCGTGCGGGACGCGCTCGTCCTGACAGTCGGCGACTCGGCCGACTCGCGCCGCATCCTCGCCGCCGTCACTCCGCGGCAGGAGGCGCCCTCGGTCGCGGACCTGCGCCGGTTCGCCGCCGAGGAGCTGCCCAGCTATGCCGTACCCGCCTGGTGGGCCGTCGTGGACGACTTCCCGATGACGGACAACGGCAAGATTGATGCGGCGGCTCTACGCGAGCTGGCCCTGGTGGTTCAGGACTGAGAGAGGGAGCTGGAAATGGGTTCGTACGTGACCGTGCGGGGCTTGCGGACGTACTACGAGGTACAGGGCGAGGGCGAACCATTGCTGCTCCTGCACGGCGGCGGCGTCACCGCGGACAGCTGGTACGCACAACTGCCCGTGCTCGCTCAGCACTACCGGGTCTACGTCCCGGAGCGGCGCGGCCACGGCCGGACCCCCGATGTGGACGGGCCCATCTCCTTCCCCCTGATGGCCGACGACACGGCCGCGTTCATCGAGGAACTGGGCCTGGGCCCGGTCCGCGTGGTCGGCTGGAGCGACGGCGGGATCGTGGCCATTCACCTCACGCTGCGTCGGCCGGACCTGGTCTCCAGGCAGGTGCTGATCGGAGCCGGCGTCACCATGGACGGTGCCACCGAAGCCACCCTGGAGCTGGTGAGTGACGCCAACCGCGATGTGCTCACCCAGATGTTCTACGGACCCTACGCGGCGCTGTCGCCGGACGGTCCGGCACACTTCCCCGTCGTGCTGGAGAAGTTGATGCGGATGTGGCAGGCGGGCCCGCTGCTCCAGCTCGAAGACCTGTCCGAGGTCACCACACCCACGCTGGTCATGCAGGGCGACCACGACGGCACCACGGTGGAGCACAGCCTCGCCATGACCCGCACGCTTCCCGATGCCCAACTCGCGGTCGTGCCAGGCGCCTCGCACGCCCTACCGCTGGAGAAACCGGAACTCGTGAACCTGATGCTGCTCGACTTCCTGCGCGAGGAACAGCAGATGCTGGTCTTCCCGCTGAGCTGAGTCCCCGAGGCCGGCCACTCCCCCACGCGGGAACGAGGCCGACGCGTCCGGGACGCGTCGGCCTCGTTCCCGCACACCACCCTTGTCAAGCACTCTCCTTGGAGGAGTCGCCATGCGCTTTCTGTTCATAGCTCAGGGGCCGTCACATGTGCAGTGGCAGATACCGCTCGCCTGGGCGGCCCAACTAGCGGGCCACGAGGTCCTGGTGGCGACCAGGTCGTACTGCGTCGACCAGGTCACCCGAGCCGGACTGCCGGCGGTGGCGCTCGGCGATGAGGAGCGCATCGCCGCGCTGAGCCAACAGGTCAAGGACGAGCTCTTCGCCCAGGTCGGCCGCCGCGTCGCCGCGGAGGGCGGCAGCGTGTTCGTACCGAACGAGACCGAGATGCTGATCGCGGGCGGCCGCAAGATGGTCGCGATCGCCGAGGGCATGGCGGACGACGCGGTGGCGCTGGTCCGGGCCTGGCGTCCGTCCCTGGTCGTGCACGACACCGGAGCACTGGTGGGCATCGTCGCCGCCGAGGTGGCCGGCGTGCCCTCGTTCGGTCAGATCTGGGGCGCCACCGGCGACGGCATCTTCGACGTCGCCGACGAGCACATCCACCCCTACTTCGCCCCGCTCTTCGAGAAGTTCGGCGCCAAGATCCCGAGCGCCGCCCCGGTGTGGATCGATCCGACCGTGCCGAGCATGCGCTCACCGCTGCCGATCGAACGGATCGACATCCGGTACACGCCCTACAGCGGCCCCGGGGTGGTCCCCGACTGGCTGTGGCGTGAGCAGCGCGGCCCCCGCGTCTGCCTGACCAGCGGGATCTCGGTCGACGACGGGTCGCTGTGGAACGACACGGTCCAGCAGACGGTGGTCGACACCCTGCTGCGCCGCGGCTGCGAGGTGGTCCTGGCAGTGAAGAACGCGGACCACCCGGCAGTGCGCCAACTGCCGGACGGCATCCGGGTGATGGAGTCCTTCCCGCTCAACGTCCTGCTGCCGACCTGCGCCGCTGTGATCCACCACGGCGGCACCGGCACCGGCACCACCAGCCTTGCGCTGGGCGTCCCGCAGCTGGTGCTGGCCCACCACCCCATGCATCGCCAGTGGGGGACCCAGGTGGCGGCGGCCGGGGCCGGGCTGCTGGTGCGCACCGACGCGGAGGCCGACGTCGAGGCGGTCACTGCGGCCACACTGGCTGTCGTCGACGACCCGGACCTGCGGGAGAAGGCGGCCGGCATCGCTGCCGAGATCGCTCGGATGCCCACCCCCGCCACCGTCGTCGAGGTCCTTGCCGAGGTCGCGTCGGCACGCTCCACCAGCGCTCCGAACTGATTCGACGCGGCCGGGCGAGTCTCGGAACCACACTGCGGCATCGGTACCCAAAGGAGGCACCTGGTCATGCGTGGCATCATCCTCGCCGGCGGGAGCGGGAGCAGGCTTCACCCGATCACCCGAGGCATCTCCAAGCAACTACTGCCGGTCTACGACAAACCCATGGTGTACTACCCGCTGTCCGTCCTCATGCTGGCGGGCATCCGGGAGATCCTCCTCATCTCCGCACCCCGGGATCTGCCGCTGTTCCAGCGGCTGCTCGGCGACGGCTCCACGCTCGGCCTGGACATCCAGTACGCCGAGCAGCAGGAGCCCCGAGGCATCGCCGAGGCGTTCCTGCTCGGTGCCGACTTCCTCGCGGGCGAGTCGTGCGCTCTGGTGCTGGGCGACAACATCTTCCACGGCAACCGGTTCTCCGAACTCCTGCACGCGCACACATCATTGACCAACGGCTGTGTCCTGTTCGGCCACCCGGTGGCCGATCCGCAGCGGTACGGGATCGGCGAGCTGGACGCCGAGGGCCGACTCGTCTCCATCGAGGAGAAGCCCGTGGTCCCCAGGTCGAACCTGGCCATCACGGGCCTGTACTTCTACGACTCCCAGGTCGTGGAGATCGCCCGCGGGCTGCGCCCGTCCGCCCGCGGCGAGTTGGAGATCACCGACATCAACCTGCGCTACCTCGAAGCGGGTAGTGCCCAACTCGTCAATCTGGGCCGCGGTTTCGCCTGGCTGGACACCGGAACCCACGACTCGTTGATGGACGCGGGCCAGTACATCCAGACCCTTGAGCACCGCCAGGGCATCCGGATCGCCTGTCTGGAGGAGGTGGCCCTGCGGATGGGCTTCATCGACGTCGACGCGTGCTACCGACTGGGCGAGGCGCTCGGCAACTCCGGCTACGGCCAGTACGTCATGGCCACCGCGGCGGCCACCGGACTTCAGCGCATCCCCACCGCGGTGTCCCCTTGACGCCATCATTCGTGCTCACAACCACATGGGAAGGACCGGCAGGATGAGAGTCCTGGTCACGGGAGCGGCCGGGTTCATCGGCTCCCACTACGTCCGCACGCTCCTCGACGGCGGCTACGACGGCTACGAGACGGCCGAGGTCACGGTGATCGACAAGATCACCTACGCCGGCAACCGCGCCAACCTGCCGGCGAGTCATCCCCGGCTGACCTTCGTGACGGGGGACATCTGCGATCCCGCCCTGCTGCTGGAGGTCCTGCCGGGACACGACGCCGTCGTGCACTTCGCCGCCGAGTCGCACGTCGACCGGTCGTTGCACTCCGCCGCCGAGTTCGTGCGCACCAACGTCGCCGGGACGCAGACCCTGCTGGACGCCTGCGTGGCCGCGAAGGTCCAGCGGGTGGTACACGTCTCCACCGACGAGGTGTACGGCTCCATCGACCAGGGATCCTGGACCGAGCAGAGCCCACTGCTGCCCAACTCCCCCTATGCGGCTTCGAAGGCGGCCTCCGACCTGATCGCTCGCGCCTACTGGAGCAGCCACGGCCTGGACATGTCGATCACCCGGTGCAGCAACAACTACGGTCCGCACCAGCACCCGGAGAAGCTGATCCCGCGGTTCACCACCAGCTTGCTGGAAGGCGGTCGGCTGCCGCTGTACGGGGACGGTCGGAACGTCCGCGAGTGGCTGCACGTGGATGACCACTGCCGAGCGGTCCAGCTGGTGCTCACCCAGGGCCGGGCCGGCGAGACGTACAACATCGGCGGTGGCAGCGAGCAGTCGAACCGGCAACTCACCGAGCTCCTGCTGGACCTGTTCGGGGCCGATTGGAGCAGCGTCGAGCCGGTGGCCGACCGCAAGGGCCACGACCTGCGGTACTCGCTGGACGACAGCAAGATCCGCGAGGAGCTGGGCTACTGCCCGCAGATCTCCTTCGAGGACGGGCTGGCGGCGACCACGGCCTGGTACCGGGACAACCCGGGCTGGTGGAAGCCCCTGCTGCCGCAGGCGGCCCGGCGATGACGGCCGAGCCGACAGCCGACACCATGGCCGCGCACCCCCAGGTGCTCGTGGTGGGGGCGGGCCCGGTCGGCCTGGTTACCGCACACGAGCTGGCCCGGCGCGGGATCCGGGTACGGCTCGTCGACGCCGCCGACGGCCCGGCGACCACCAGCCGGGCCCTGGCCACCCATGCCCGGACCCTTGAGGTCTACGACCAGATGGGTGTGTTGGACGACCTGCTGCCACGCGGACAACGGGTGGAGCACTTCACCCTGCACCAGAACGGCCGACGGCTGGTGCGCTTCGATACCGACTACAGTCGGCTGCCCACCCGCTTCCCCTTCACCCTGATGGTCGACCAGGCGATCACGGAGGAGGTGCTGCGCGCGGCCGCCGCCCGGCACGGCGTCACTGTCGAATGGGGCGTCAGGCTGGAGGAGTTCGAGGACCACGGCGAGGAGGTCACGGCGGTGCTGCGGCACCCGGGTGGCAATGCCGAGCAGGTCACCGCGCAGTGGCTGGTGGGCTGCGATGGCGGCCACAGCACGGTCCGGAAGCAACTGGGCCTGCAGCTGACCGGCACCAGCACCGACACCTGGCTGATCGCCGACGCGGTCATCGACTGCGACCTGCCCCGCGACAGCATCCACTGGCTGCGTACCTCGACCGGCACGGTGATGATGGTCCCCTTCCCGCAGCCGGGCAAGTGGCGGCTGCTGGACACCGCGGAGATCGACTACCCGGACGAACAGGCGCTGGCCGAGCGCTTCGCCCGGAAGATCGAGGCCGGCTGCGGCCGCGCGGTCAAGGTCCACCCACCCAGCTGGGTCTCGGTGTTCACCATCCAGCAGCGAATGATCCCGAACATGCGCTCGGGCCGCTGCTTCGTGGCCGGGGACGCCGCTCACGTGCACAGCCCGGCGTCCGGCCAGGGCATGAACACCGGCGTCCAGGATGCCGTCAACCTCGCCTGGAAGCTCGCGGACGTCATCCGCGGCGGGGCCGACGAGTCACTGCTGGACAGCTACAGCGCTGAGCGCGTCCCGGTGGGTGCCGCCCTGCTCAAGTCGACCCGGATGGCCACCGTCCTGGTGCAGCTGCGCAACCGCTACGCGGCGGCCGGGCTGCGCACGATGTTCACCGTGGTCCGGTCCGTGCCGCCGCTCAAGTCCAAGATCCAACGCAAGATCATGGGCGGTATGTCAGCGCTCGACCTCTCCTACGCCGCCAGCCCGCTGACCCTCGCGGCCACGGCCGGGACGGACTGTGGGGAACGGGCGGCCAAGGTCACCGCAGCGCGGCTGGACGGCTCCGCCGGCTGGCGACAACTCGTGGCGGAGTTGCGCGAGCCGCACTGGAGCCTGCTCGCCTTCGTCTCCCCCGGCGACCAGGGCGACCAGGGCGGGCGTCTCCTGCGCTCGCTCGCCGACGAGTACGCGGGCTTCCTACGGGTGCGTACCGTCGGGTCCGCGAGCGGGAACACCGACGACGACAGCCGGCTCGGGCCGCTGCCCGACCCCGGCAACCACCTGCGCACCGACCTTGGCGCCGTCACCGGCGCCTGGGTACTGATCCGGCCCGACGGGTACGTGGCGGCGCGTGGCACCCGGCTCGCCGGCCAGGGCCCCGGGACGGCCATGGCCGCCCTGCGGGCGGTGGGACCACGCCCCTCGGCGGTGCCCGAGGCAGCGGCCCTGGAGCGCTGACCCGCCGACCGCGCACGACCTGGCCGGCCGGGTCCGCACCTGATGGTGCGGACCCGGCCGGCCGCCGCGTGCCGCCGGTCCGGCCCTACCGAACCGCGTCGAGCCGCAGCCGCCGGTACAGCGCACGGCACTCGTCGTAGCGCGCCAGCAGCCCCCGCTCCGCAGCCTGCGCCACGGTCGGTGCCTGTTCGTCCTTCGCGGAGAGCAACGGCGCGCCGGTGAGCGCGGTGTCCCAGGGCAGTGCCAGCTCCGGGTCGAAGGGGTTGATGTCGAACTGCGTGCCGGGGACGAACTCGGTGGAGCAGAGATAGCTGATGCAAGCGTCGGCGGTGAGCGCCACGAAGCCGTGCGCGAGGCCCTCAGCGATGAAGACCGCCGTCCCCTCCCTCGCGTCGAGCACCGTGGTGTCGTGCCGGCCAAAGGTCGGCGACCCCAGCCGCAGGTCCACCACCACGTCCAGCAGCTTGCCCCGCACGCAACTCACCAGCTTGGCCTGTCCCGGCGGGATGACCACACCGTGGATCCCGCGCAGCGTGTTGCGCGACGAGACCGAGTAGTTGACCTGCAACGGGCGGAAGGCATGACCGGTGGCGTGGGCGAGCTCCTGGTACTTGTAGGACTCGTGGAAGCTGCCGCGTTCGTCGACGATCAGTTGCGGAGTCACGCGGTAGGCATCGAGCACGGCCATCTCATGAATACCCATGACGCCGGACTGTAGGGGGCGCCGATCGAATGCCGGTAGCGCGCACCACCATCGGCCCCCTTCCCCGTCGATCCGTTCTCAAGCTGCTTCGGTCACGATTCCCTGGTTCGGGATGAGGACGCGGAACCGGCCGCGGGTACATGCACGGGGAGGTGCGGAGAGTGTCCCAGAACGACCGTCTCTCGGTTGTGGTGCTGGGTTCCGGCGGTTTCGTGGGCCGGCACGTCTGTGAGGCCTTCACGGACCGGGGAGCTCGTGTCCTGGGGGTCGCCAGGTCGGTACCGGCGCCGGGCACGGCGCCCCCCACCGTGCCGCTCGACCTGAGCAGCGCCCCGCCGGAGAAAGTGGCCGCGCTGCTGCGCGAGCATCGGGCCGACACCGTTGTCAACGCGGCGGGCGCGGTCTGGGGGGTGACGCAGGAGCAGCTGTTCCAGGGCAACGTCGAGCTCACCCGGAACCTGGTCGACGCGGTGTCCCGGCTGGACCGCCGGCCCCGGCTGATCCACCTCGGCTCGGTCCACGAGTACGGCGTCGGCGCTCCCGGCGCCGCCCTGGCCGAGGACCATCCGCCCCACCCGGCGAACCCCTACGGGCGTTCCAAGCTGCTCGCCACCGAGGCCGTCCTGCAAGCCACCAGGGAGCAGCGGCTGGACGGCGTGGTGCTGCGGATCGCCAACGTCTTCGGCCCGCACGCGCCGCGCGGCAGCCTGCTCGGCTTGATCGCCGCGCACCTGATCGCCGTCGCCCGGCACCACGGTCAGCAGCCGATGCCGGCGCTGCGGCTGTCCCCCCTGCGCGCGCGGCGGGACTTCGTCGACGTGCGCGACGTGGGCGCCGCGGTGGTCGCCTGCGCCACGGCCGCGTTCGACGAGCCGGCGGGCGGACGGATCGTCAACATCGGCTGCGGTCGAGCGGTCAGCGTGCGCCGGCTGGTCGACCAGTTGATCGCCCTCAGCGGGCTGGACGCCTCGGTGATCGAGGAGCACGAGGCGCCCGGTGAACGCGCCGGCGCGCAGTGGCAACAGGTCGACATCACCCGTGCCCGCCGCCTGCTGCACTGGTATCCGCGTTGGCCGCTGAAGCAGTCGCTGCGCGACCTGCTGGAGACGGCCGGCTGACAGCGGCGTCCTGCCCAACCTCAAGCGATTGTCGAACCCCGCCAGCGATGATCTCGGCCAGAACGGACGGTGCCCCGATACCCAAAACCGTGCAGGACCTCTCGGAACGCGCCGACGTGCGGCGCTGCCTGGCCCAGGACGTTGCGTCTTCGACAAGAGCTGAGGAACATACCATGTCTGCCATGCCCAGCTGCCGCATCTGCGGCGGTACGCTTCGCGAGGCCTTCGACTTCGGACGCCAGCCGGTGGCTGACGCGTTCGTGGCCCCGAAGGACCTCGCCAACGAGTTCTTCTACCGGCTGGCGGTCGCGATGTGCGCGACCTGCACGATGATGCAACTGGTCGAAGGCATCCCGCGCGAGCGCATGTTCCACACCGACTACCCGTACCTGGCGTCGGGCTCGACCGCGATGCAGGCCCACTTCCAGGGCGTCGCCCAGCACTTCCTGGACAACGAGCTCAAGGATCCCGGCTCCTTCATCGTCGAGTTCGGCAGCAACGACGGCATCATGCTGGAGACCGTCGCCCGGGCGGGGGTGCGTCACCTCGGCGTGGAGCCCTCCACGAGGGTGGCCGAGGCCGCCGCCGCCAAGGGCATCGAGGTGCGCAACGCCTTCTTCGAAGAGTCCACGGCGACCGAGATCTTCGCCGCACAGGGCCCGGCCAAGGTGATCTACGCCGCCAACACCTTCTCGCACGTCGACTACGTCGACTCGATCTTCCGCGGCGTCGACGTGCTGCTCTCCGCCGACGGAATCTTCGTCTTCGAGGATCCGTACCTGGCCGACATCGTCGAGAAGACCTCGTTCGACCAGATCTACGACGAGCACTACTACTTCTTCACCGTGCGCTCCGTGCAGGCGATGGCCGCCCAGTACGGCTTCGAACTGGTCGACGTGGAGTACCTGACCGTGCACGGCGGCGAGATCCGCTACACCGTGGCACGCCCCGGCGCCCGTACGCCGAGCCCCGCGGTCGCCCGGTACCTGGAGCGCGAGCGCCTCACCGGAATCGCCGAGCAGCGGACCCTGGACCGCTTCGCCGCCAACATCCATCAGCTGCGCGACAGTCTGCGCGACCTGCTGCTGCGCTGCCGTGAGCAGGGCAAGAGCGTCGCGGGCTACGGCGCCACCGCGAAGAGCGCCACCGTCACCAACTTCTGCGGCATCGGCCCCGACCTGGTCTCCTACATCTGTGACAACTCGCCCACCAAGCAGGGCCTGCTCAGCCCCGGCACGCACATCCCGGTGCGCTCCCCGGAGGAGTTCGCCCAGGACTACCCCGACTACGCGCTGTTGTTCGCCTGGAACCACGCGCAGGAGATCATGCACAAGGAGAGCCGCTTCCAGAGCCAGGGCGGCCAGTGGATCCTCTACGTCCCCAAGGTCCACATCCGCTGACCAACCCCGCCCACGGCTACCGACCGGAGGCCGGACCCTCGGTCACCGGCTCCCCGAGAGCCGCCACCAGCTCGTCCAGTGCCTCTCGCAGTGACAGCCGCGGCTGCCAGCCGGTGACCGCCCGGAACGCCGAGGAGTCGACGACAGTGCCGCGGAAATCCGCCGCCGTCGCCGTCTCCGGCGGCTGGACCGACAGCACGGGCACCGGCGGCAGCCCGGTCCGCCCGGACACACTGCCGGCGATGGCGGTGAAGAGATCGGCGACCGTCACCGGTTCCCCGGTTCCGACCAGCCAGTGCCTCCCGGCCAGCGCGTCCACGTGGTCCAGGCAGGCGGCGAAGGCGCGCGCGGCATCGGTCACGTGGACCAGATCGCGCTCCACCGCTCCCGCACCCCACATCGTGAGCGGCCGGCCGGCCAGGGCCATCGTCGCCATCGTGGTGACGACGCCGCGCCCCTCCACGCCCGGGGCGCAGCCGTACACGGTGGGCAACCGCAGCGAGATGCCCCGCAGGACGCCCTCGGCGGTGGCGGCCTTCAACGCCCGTTCGGCGTCCAGCTTCTGTCGAGCGTAGGTGGTCACCGGCTCGTCCGGTTCGCTGCCGTCGATCCGCCCGGGCCGGCCCACCTGGGAGGCCGAGCCGGCGAAGATCAGCACCGGCGGGCGCCGTTCGAGCCGACGGCTCGCCCGCAGCGCTCGGACCACCTCGTGCGCCAGGCCCACGTTGATCCGCTCGGCGACCTGATCACCCTCCGCCGCCCTCCAGTTCACCCCTTCGGCGATGTGCGCGACCAGGTGGACCACGATGTCGGCGTCCGCCACGGCCCGGGCCACCGCACCGGGTGCCGCCAGGTCGGCCGTGCGGACCTCGACCGCCGCAGCACCCGGCTGCGGGACGAGGCAGGGCCGCCGCCCCACCAACCGCAGCTGGACCGGCCGCCGGGCGAGCTCCGCCGCGACCGCCGATCCGATGTAGCCGGACGCACCGAGCACCACGACGAGCGGCCTGGTGGGAAGCATCGTCCTCATCCTCTCCGGGCCGGCCAACGGGAGGCGTCCACGGCTCACCGAGTCGCGGGCGGTCCGGCCCACCGCCAGTTCTGTCAGCGGAGTGACGAGCCCCGCTCGATCCTCGGTCGACGCCCGCTCGAGTCCTCTTCGACTACCGCTCGACGGTGGACCGAGGCAGGCCCGCCGGCTCTGGCCACGGTGTGCTCCGCTCTGCCATGGTCGGGTGGCCGGGGATCTCCGCCCCCGGCCCGGAGGAGTCATGAAGACACGTCAGCTCACGGTGCCCGGCGCCTGGGAGATCGAGCTCGACCCGCACCACGACGAGCGGGGCACCTTCGCCGAATGGTATGCGCAGGGAGCCTTCGCCGAGGCCCTGGGCACACCGCTGCCGGTCGCGCTGGCCGCCGTCTCGATCTCTCGCCGCGGCGTCGTCCGGGGCGTCCACTACGTCGAGACGCCCCCAGGCCAAGCCCGGTACGTCACCTGCGTGTCCGGCGAGATCCTCGACTTCACGGTGGACATCCGCACGGGCTCACCCACCTTCGGCCAGTGGGACTCGCTGCGTCTGGGCCCCGGCCACTGGCGGGCCCTCTACCTCACCGAGGGCCTCGGCCACGCGTTCACCGCGCTGACCGAACAGGCCACGGTTCTCTATCTGTGCTCGGCCCCGTACGCCGCCGAGCGCGAGCGCACCATCCACCCCTTCGACCCTGACCTGGCCCTGCCCTGGCCCACCGGCCTGGAACCCAACCTGTCCGAGCGCGACGCTCAGGCCCCGACCCTCGCGCAAGCGCGCCAGCTCGGCCGACTTCCCCGCTACACGCCACCACGCCCCTGACCGGACCGCAAGGGTGTCCCGCCGGTCCGTCCACGCCGCGGCAGCGCGTCCCGCCCACCGGACCCGGGCCCGCGTGATGGAGTGAGGAGCATGACCGCCGCTTCCCCCGCCCCGTACCGCGTCGCCCTGATCGGCTACGGTCTGGCCGGCGCCGCCTTCCACGCCCCGCTGATCGCCACCACCCCGGGCCTGAGCCTCTCCACGGTGGTCACGGCCAACCCCGAGCGCCGCGCCCGGCTGGCCGCGGAGCACCCGGGCGCCCGCGCGCTGGACACCCCCGAGCAGCTGTTCGCCGAGGCCGGCGAGTACGACGTCGCGGTCGTCGCCACCCCGAACCGCACCCACCTGCCGCTGGCCCGGGCGGCACTGACCGTGGGCCTGGCCACCGTGGTGGACAAGCCGCTGGCCACCACCGCCGAGGAGGCCCGCGCGCTGTGCGGCTTCGCCGAGGCCCGCGGCACGCTGCTGACCGTCTTCCAGAACCGGCGCTGGGACAACGACTTCCGCACCGCCCGGCGGCTGATCGAGGCCGGCGCGCTGGGCCGGGTGCACCGCTTCGAGTCCCGCTTCGAGCGGTTCCGGCCCAAGCCGAAGGCCGGCTGGCGCGAGCTGGCCGACCCGGCCGAGGCCGGCGGCACCCTCTACGACCTGGGCAGCCACCTGGTGGACCAGGCGCTGACCCTGTTCGGGCCGGTCGGCAGCGTCTACGCGGAGATCGACGTGCGGCGCGACGGCGCGGTGGTCGACGACGACGCCTTCCTCGCCCTCAGCCACACCGGCGGCGTCCGCTCGCACCTGTGGACCAGCGCGATCGCTCCCCTGGCCGGGCCCCGGCTGCGGGTGCTCGGCGACCGTGCCGGCTACGTCAAGGACGGCCTGGACCCGCAGGAGGCGGACCTGCGGGCCGGCCGGCGCCCGGGCGACGGCCGGCCGTGGGGCGTCGAGGACCCCGCCCGGCACGGCACCCTGGGCACCGACGAGCACGCGACGCAGCTGGTCACCGACCCCGGCGACTACCCCGCCTTCTACGCCGGCCTGGCCCATGCGCTGGCCACCGGAACCCCGCCCCCGGTGGACCCGCTGGACGCGGTCGCCACGCTGGGCGTGCTGGAGGCCGCCCGGCAGAGCGCCGCGACCGGCAACACCGTCCTGCTGCACTGAACGCCCCCGGCGACACCCTGGGTGACCGACCCCGGTTGTCGTACCATCGGCCTGAAGGTCTGATTCCCACGCCGCGTCCCGCGTCGTGTCCCGCGTCCCCGCCGCAGCCCCGAGGAGGTCGGTCGTGCATCCGCTCGTCCTGCTGCTCGGCCTGCTCCGGCTGCTGACCGGCGACCTGCTGCCCGGTGGCAGCAGCGGCCTCACCGCGCTGGCCACGGCCGCCACCCTGGTGGTGCTGGCCGGTGTGCTCTCGGCCACGTTCGTGCTGGCCCGGCTGCTCGGCTCGCGCGCCCCGCACGCGGTGCGCGACGGCACCCTGCGGCGGCACGCCCTGCGCACCGCCTTCCTGCCGCAACGCGATCCGGACGCCCGGGGCCGCCGCCGGCCCAGGGCACCGGGCGCGGCCCTGGCGGCCGCGTAGCCTTCCGGGACCAGCCTCCCGGCACCGTCCGGCACCCACGTCCGGGCACCCCCGCGTACCACCGCGCGCTGCGCGGCCGTCCGCCGTCTCACATCCCGTCAGACGCCGGAGGGCCCACCCCGCATGTCCATCTTCTCGATCTTCGATCCCGCCATCGGCCTCGCCCACACCGTGGTCGGCGCCTTCGCGCACGTCGTGCCAGCCGCGGCCGCGATCGTGCTCTTCACCATCTGCGTGCGCCTGGCACTGCACCCGCTGGCCCGGGCCGCGGCCCGCGGCGAGAAGAGCCGCACCCGCCTGGCACCGCGGGTCGCCGAGCTCAACAAGAAGCACAAGGGCCGTCCCGAGCAGTTGCAGGCCGCGCTCGCCGAGCTGTACCGCGAGGAGCAGGCCTCACCGTTCGCGGGCTGCCTGCCGATGCTGGTGCAGATCCCGTTCTTCTCGGTGATGTACCGCCTCTTCACGCTGCCCACCGTCGACGGCGTCCACAACGACCTGCTCGGGCACACGCTGGCCGGCGTGCCGCTCGGCACCCACCTGGGCGCCGCGCACGGGGTGGGCCAGTACGCCGTGTTCGGCGTGCTCTACGCGGCGCTGGCCGCGGTCGGCTACGTGGGCTTCCGCCGGGCCAGGGCCGCCGCCCAGGCCGCGCCGCAGGCTCCCGGCGCGGCGATCGCGCCCTACCTCGCGTTCGGCACGGTGCTGTTCGCGGCCCTGGTCCCGCTGGCCGCCGCGCTCTACCTGCTGACCACCAGCGCCTGGTCCGCCGCCGAGCGCGCCCTGCTGCACCGCGGCACCGGGGCGGCCGGCGTGCCGGCCGCCCCGGTCGAGGAATCCGCCCCGGCCACGGCAGTCGTCCGGGCCAAGGGATCCGCCCGGACCAAGGCAGCTGCCCCGGTCAAGGGATCCGCCCGGGCCAAGGCGCCCGCCCTGCCCGCGCCCCGGCCGGCGGCGAAGACCGCCGCCCGGCCGGCCCGTCAGCGGCGGTCCCAGCCCGCGAGGTAGGCGTCGATCTCGCCGGCGATCCGCTGCTTGCCGCTCCGGTCCAGGAACGAGGCCTCCACCGCGTTCTTGGCCAGGGCGGCCACGCCCGCCTCGTCCAGCCCGAGCAGGTTCGCGGCGACCGCGTACTCGGTGTTCAGGTCGGTGCCGAACATCGGCGGGTCGTCGCTGTTCACGGTGACCAGCAGGCCCGCGTCCACGAACCGCTTGATCGGGTGCTCCTCCAGCCGCTCCACCACCCGGGTCGCCAGGTTGGAGGTCGGGCAGACCTCCAGCGGGATCCGGTGCTCGCCCAGGTAGTCCATCAGCGCCGGGTCCTGGTACGACTGCGTGCCGTGCCCGATCCGCTCGGCGCCCAGCTCGCGGATCGCGTCCCAGACCGTCTGCGGCCCGGTGGACTCCCCGGCGTGCGGCACGCTGTGCAGGCCCGCCGCCCTGGCCCGGTCGAAGTAGGGCTTGAACTGCGGCCTGGGCACCCCGATCTCCGGCCCGCCGAGGCCGAAGCTGACCAGCCCCTCGGCGCCGACCTCGAGCGCCAGCCGCGCCGTCTCCTCCGCCGAGGCCAGACCCGCCTCGCCCGGGATGTCGAAGCACCAGCGCAGCACCACGCCGAAGTCCCGCTCGGCGCACGTGCGGGCGTCCTCGATGGCCTCCATGAACGCCACGTCCGGGATGCCCCGGCGGACCGAGCTGTACGGGGTGACGGTCAGCTCCGCGTAGCGGATCTGCTGGCGGGCCATGTCCCGGGCCACGCCGTAGGTGAGCGTGCGCACGTCCTCGGCGTCGCGGACCAGGTCGACCACCGAGAGGTAGACCTGGATGAAGTGCGCGAAGTCGGTGAAGGTGAAGTACTCCGCGAGCGCCTCGGGATCCGCCGGCACCTGGCTGCGGCCCTCGTAGCGGGCGGCCAGCTCGGCCACCACCCGCGGCGAGGCGGAACCCACGTGGTGCACGTGCAGTTCCGCCTTGGGCAGTCCGGCGATGAACGCCTGGATCCCGTCGGTCCCTCGGGGCATGCTGATCTTCTCCTTGGTCGTCCGGCTGGACAGACTTCGCATCATGGCATGCCGGACGGCGCCACGGCCTACCCGCCCAGTGCGGTGGCCACGGTGTGGATCAGCAGACCGGCCAGCGCCCCGACCACCGTGCCGTTGATCCGGATGAACTGCAGGTCACGCCCCACGTTGGCCTCGATCTTGCGCGAGGCGTCGGCGGCGTCCCAGCCCGCCACGGTGTCCGAGATCAGCGAGGTGATCTCCGACCGGTAGGTCTCCACCACGTACTGCGCCGCGTCCTGCAGCCAGCCGTCGGTCTTGGCCTGCAGACGCTCGTCGGTGGCCAGCCGCCGCCCGAACGAGCCGACCCCCGCGCGGATCCGGCGGCGCAGCTCGCTCTGCTCGTCCTCGGCGGCGTTCAGCACCAGGGTGCGCACCGCGCTCCAGGAGGAGGCGATCAGCTCCTGCACCTCGTCGCGGGCCAGCAGCTCGGCCTTGGCCCGCTCGACCCTGGCCTGGGTGGCGGCATCGGTCTGCAGCTCCACCGCGAAGTCGGCGAGGAAGGTGTCGATCGCGCCGCGGGCCGGGTGCTGCGGGTCGTCCCGGATCGCCGTGACGAACCGCATCAGCTCCTTGTAGACCCGCTCGCCGACCTGGTGGTCGATGAACCTGGGCGTCCAGCCCGGCGACTTTATGGCGACCTTCGAGACCACGTCCTGGTGGTGCTCGCTCAGCCAGTCGTGCGCCCGGACGGCGACCAGGTCGACCACGCCGTGGTGGCCGCCGTCGGCGACCACCTTGCCGAGCAGCCGTCCGATCGGCTCGGCGACCTGGGTGGCCGCCGCCCGCCTGGTGATCGCCTCGCCGACCACCGCCTGCACGTCCTCGTCGCGCAGCACCGCGAGCACCCCGCGCAGCGCCGCCGACGCCTCGGTGGTGACCCGGTCGGCGTTGGCGGGCACCGCCAGCCACTCGCCAAGCCGACGGGCGACGCCGAGCGCGGCCAGCCGGCTGCGCACCACCTGCGCGGAGAGGAAGTTCTCGCCGACGAACTGGCCCAGCGAACGGCCGAAGGCGTCCTTCTTGGTCGGGATGATCGCGGTGTGCGGGATCGGCAGGCCGAACGGACGCCGGAAGAGCGCGGTGACGGCGAACCAGTCGGCCAGCGCGCCGACCATGCCGGCCTCGGCGGCGGCCGAGACGTAACCGGTCCAGCTGCCCCAGCCGGCCGCGCCGGCCCAGGTGGACAGGGCGTAGACCACGGAGGCCACCGCCAGGAACCCGGTCGCGATCGCCTTCATCCGGCGCACGCCGCGGCGCTTCTCCTCGTCCGCCGCGGTGAACCGGACGCCCGCCCCGGCTGCCTGCGCGCTGTTCTCGCTCTCCACCCGACCAGTGTCACCGATCGACGGGGCGATCAAGCGTTCTCCCGTCCCTGACCTCACCCTGACCTCACCCTGAGCCCCCGCCGGCCGGGGCCCTCCCGGCCCGCGCCGGGCTCAGCCCCAGCGCGCGTAGGCCCGGTTCACGAAGCCGCGCCAGGCGGGCTGCCGCCGCAGCCGCCGCCGCAGCTGGACCGGCACCAGCCCGCGCCACACCTGCACCACCAGCGCGGGCTCGGCCGGCGTCGAGGCATCCGGTGCGGCCACCGCCAGGGGCTGCGCCGCCCGCTCCCCCGCGACCAGGTGCATGGCCGGCTCGCCGTAGGCCGCCTGATAGCGGATCAACCGGCGCAGCGCCGCCACCCGGCCGCGGCAGGCCAGTTCGAGCCGCAGCCGGTCCCGGGCGGCCACCGCCTGCAACCGCACCGGCGGGCAGTGCCGCTCGACCAGCCGGCCCACCCCGGCGCAGAGCCGCCGCTGCGCCGCGACCTCCAGCGTCAGGAAGTCGGTGCACAGCAGCTGCGGCAGCTCCCAGCCGAACACCCAGTCCAGCAGCACCGCCAGCTCCGCCCCCGGCTCGGCCAGCTGCCGGACCACCTCCACCAGCGCGGCCACCCCGCGCAGCCGCTCCTCGTGCCGGGGCCGCCCGGGGCCGGCCACCGGCCCGGCCGCCCGGCCTCCCGCTGCCCGATCCTGCTCCTCGTCCGTGGGCCCGTCCGTGGCCGCGTCCGCCTCGTCCGTCGCCTCGTCCGGTTCGGCCGCCACCAGGCAGTCCTCCCCACCCAGCACCGCGATCCGGCGCGAGCTCAGGCAGGCCGCCAGGGTGAGGGGGCGGGCCGCGTGCTCTCCGAGCTCCAGCCGCGGACGCAGCCCGGCGCCGGTCAGCAGGTCGCGCCGGAGCAGCGCGACCGCGCCGAGCGCCCCGGAGAGCACACAGTCCACCGCCTCGACCCGGGTCCAGGACCGGTCGAAGATCGCCCGCCGGTCCCACGCCCGCCGCCCCAGCACCACGTCGGCGCGGGTCCGGTCGGCCAGCGCCACCAGGCGCTCCAGCGCCTGGGCGGCGAGCGGCTCCTCGGGGCCGAGCAGGAGCAGGTACCGCCCGCGCGCCAGCTCGGCCAGCTGCCCGGCGGCCGCCGGCTCGACCGCTCGGACCAGGTCCGGGTACCGCTCGGCCCAGCCGCGCAGCCGCAGGCCCGCAGCGCAGTCGGTGGCGCAGTGGTCGGCCGGACCGTGGGCACAGTCGGCGACGGCCAGCACCTCCAGCGCGCCGGAGCGCCGGCGTCGGATCGACTGCGCCGGCAGCGCCGCGAGCGCCGCCGACCGGGCGGCCGGCGCGTGGCGGACCGCCAGCACCACGGTCACCTCGGGCACCGGGGTGCCCTCGCCCCCGCCCGCCCGCGCACTGCCCGCCACACCATCACCTCGCCGCAGGACTCAACCGCCGCCGCCCCGCCCGGGTCACGCCCGTTCAGCCGATCGCGACCCCCGCGTACATCCGCGCGATCACGTCCTCGATCGCCGGTTCCCGCACCGAAAGGTCGAGCAGCGGGTAGCGCTCGGCGACCGCGGCCACGATCGGCGCCGCGCTGCGCTGGGCCGGGAACGCCAGCCACTGCCGACTGCCCTCCACCTTGACCACCCGCGCGCCGGGCACCTCGATCGGCGCGGCCTCCCTGGCCAGGTCGACCACCAGGACCCGCTCGCTCTCGCCCGTCGCGTGCAGCCCCGGCAGGTCGCCGTCGTAGACCACCCGGCCGTGGTCGATCACCATCACCCGCCCGCACAGCTGCTCGATATCGGTCAGGTCGTGGGTGGTCAGCAGCACGGTGGTGCCGCTCGCGTTGATCTCCCGCAGGAACTCGCGCACCCGCGCCCTGCTGACCACGTCCAGGCCGATGGTCGGCTCGTCCAGGTAGAGCACCTGCGGGTCGTGCAGCAGCGCGGCGGCCAGGTCGCCGCGCATCCGCTGGCCGAGCGAGAGTTGGCGCACCGGGGTGTCCAACAGGTCGCCCAGCTGCAACAGTTCGACACACCGGGCCAGATTGGCCCGGTACCGAGGGGGTGGGATCCGGTAGAGCCGGCGGGCCAGCTCGTAGGAGTCGCGCAGCGGCAGGTCCCACCAGAGCGTGGTGCGCTGGCCGAAGACCACCCCGATCCGGCGGGCCAGGGCGACCCGGTCACGCGCCGGGTCCACCCCCGCCACCCGCAGCCGGCCCGAGGTCGGCACCAGGATCCCGGTGAGCATCTTGATCGTGGTCGACTTGCCCGCGCCGTTCGGCCCGATGTAGCCGACGCACTCGCCGGCCGCCACGGTGAAGCTCAACCCGTCCACCGCGCGCACCTCGCGCCGCTCACGGCGCAGCCGGCCGGTCCTGGTCCGGATACTGAAGGTCCTTGACACATCGTCGAGTTCGATCAGGCTCATGACTGACTTCCTTTCAGTGGAGCGGAGCTGACGGTTGATCAGCTGCCGGTGCCGCGGTAGGCGCGCAGCCCGGCCCGCCAGGCGAGCCCGGCGCCCAGCGCGCTGAGCACGGCCGCCAGCGGCGAGGCCAGGCCGAAGGCCGCCGGCAGGCCGAGCGGGTCCGGGCGGTCCAGCAGGTAGAGCAGCGGCAGCCAGTTGACGAAGGCCAGCGGGATCCCGAAGGTGGCCCCGGCGAGCAGCTTCCTGGCGTAGATGCCGGGCGGGTGGCTGAGCAGACTGGCGCCGCCGTAGGTGAAGGCGTTCTGGAACTCCCGGCTCTCGTCCCACCAGAACTGCACGGCCGCACCGGCCACGAAGACCGCCCCGAAGATCACCGTGCCGCTGATCAGCAGGGTGGGCAGCAGCAGGATCCGCCCCCAGGTCCAGTGCAGCGGCAGCTCGCCGAGCGACCAGCCGAGCACCGCCAGCGCCTGCAGCGGACGCGCGATCCGGCGCAGCGTGAAGCGCTCGGCGCAGACCATCGAGAGCGCGGGGGCCGGCCGGATCAGCAGCACGTCCAGCTCTCCGGAGCGGATCCGCTCGCCCAGCCCGTCCACCGAGCCGATCAGCAGGTCGGCGACCCCCAGCGAGAAGCCCGAGGTGCCGTAGAGCAGACCGATCTCGGGCAGCGTCCAGCCGCCGAGCCGGCCGGTGTGCCGCAGCATCAGGACCAGCACCACGAAGTCCAGGCCGGTGATGGCCAGGCTGCCCAGCGAGGTCAGCACGAAGGAGGTGCGGTAGGAGAGTGCGGCGCGCATCCACATGGCGGCTGCCAGCCGCCAGGAGGTGGCCGCCCAGCAGACCCGTGCGACCAGCGGGTCAGCCACCCTGGACCACCACCTTGCGGGTGGCCAGCGCCTGGGCCAGGCGCCCGGCGGCGAGCAGCAGCACGGCCCAGAGCAGCTGGAACCCCAGCTCGCCCAGCACCCGCCCGGTCAGCGGCCGGTCGCCGTAGCGCTCCAGGAAGACGTCGCAGGGCACCTGGATGATGGCCGACCAGGGCAGCGCCTGGGCCGCCTGCCGCAGCCCCTCGGGGAAGAGGGTGAGCGGCAGCAGCATCCCGGACATGAACATCGAGATCACCAGCATCAGCGCGCGCAGCCCGTCCGCGTCGTGCAGCCAGAAGGCGGCCACCGAGACCAGGAACCGCAGCCCGAAGCTGACCAGCACGGCGAGCAGCACCGAGACCAGGAAGACCGGCCAGGTCAGCACCGAGTGCGGCAGCACGGCCTGTCCGGCCAGCACTCCGACGGCCAGCGGGACGACGCCGCGGGTGAGCAGCTGGAAGGCCGCCCGGCCCAGCTCGGCGGCCAGCCACCAGCCGAGGAAGTCCACCGGGCGGTACAGGTCGACGGCGATGTCACCGGTGCGGAAGCGCGCCTGGATGTCGTCCTGGAACCCGCCGCCCCAGGCCGCGACGGTCACCAGCAGCGCCTGGCTGACCCAGATGTAGGTGACGGCCTGTTCGGTGCCGTAGCCGCCCAGGCCCGGCTTGGCCCGCCACAGCGCCAGGAAGGTGGCGGCCAGGATGAACCCGAAGACGGTGTTGGTGAAGGCCCCGGCCAGCGTCGCCACCCGATAGGTGGAGTAGCGGCGGAAGCCGCCGCGCGCGATGGCCAGGTAGAGCCCGGCCGACGTGTCCATCAAATATCTCCTTGTCGACTTTTCGGCGAAGCTGCCGCTCCGCACGCGAACAGGACGGCGCCGCCCGGCACGGGGCCGCGCCCAAGAGCCCCGACCGATGGACACCCGGGGGGTCCGGGGCCTCGTTCGGGGCTGCGACAGATCTGAGGTTGTGTCAGACCACGGTAGCGGCCCGCCCCCGCGACGGCAGGGGTTTTTCCGCGGACTCACCCGGACGCGCCGATGCCCCCGGTGCGCCGAGGCGCGGCGCCGGGGGCATCAGGGGCACAGCAGCGTCAGTGCGCGTGCGCGGCACCCGCTTTGGCGGCCGAGACCGCCCCGTTCAGCTGCTCCGCGGCCCGCTGCAGGCCGTTCACCGTCTGCTGGAGAGCAGCCGGGTCCGCGGGGGACAGAGCGGGCAGGGTGGGCAGCGTGATCGGGATCCCGAGGCTGGCCAGCAGGTTGGTGATCGTGGACAGCAAGGAGCTGAGCAGCGCGGTCAGCGCACCGACGCCCGGCAGGGTGGTGGGAAGGCTGGTCGGCAGGGCCGGCAGGGAGGGAAGGGTGACCGGCAGCGACGGAAGGCTCGTCGGCAGCGCGGGGAGCGACGGAAGGCTCGTCGGCAAGCCGGTGGGCAGGGTGATCGGCAGCGACGGCAGGCTCGTCGGCAGGGTGATCGGGAGCGACGGCAGCGCCGGATCCGCATCCCGCACCGGCATGGCAGGCATCGCCGGCATCGGCAGCGAGGCCAGGTGCGCCGCCACCACCGCCAGCGCGTCGGGGTCCCGGGTGGGGACGGCCGCAGCCGCGGCGCCGACCGTGGTGAGGCTCATCGCCGCGGTGAGCGCGGCAGCCGTCCAAAGGGCACGCATGAGGGTACTTCTCCTGTTCCAGGGGGCTCGGGGAGTCGCGACGGAACGCATCCGCCGCACTCCACACGGTGAGTCAGCCGACCCACCCCAGCCACCCCGCCTAGCCCGAACGAGGAGGAGCCCCACCTGACACCAGGCGGGGCCCTCGACATGCCAACGGCGCCGGCGGTCCTACAGGTAGAGCCCCGTCGACCCCTCCGAGTCCTTCAGCCGCTCGGCGGCCACCGCGTGCAGGTCACGCTCGCGCAGCAGCACGTAGGTCGCGCCGCGCACCTCGACCTCCAGCTTGTCCTCGGGGTCGTACAGCACCCGGTCCCCGGGCTCCACCGCGCGCACGGACTGGCCCACCGCGACCGCCTCCGCCCAGGTGCACCGCTTGCTCAGCTCGGCCGTGGCAGGGATCAGGATCCCGCCCGTCGAGCGGCGCTCGCCCTCCCCGCCCTCGGTGCGCACCAGCACCCGGTCATGCAGCATCCGGATCGGCAGCTTCTCGCCCAGCCGGTCGTGTCGGCCGTGTTCGGGCAGCCCGGTGGACACCGGCTGCTCGGCCTGCTTGCTCTGCTCGTCGTTCGCGCTCACGCCCAGACGGTACCTGGCGCGGGCCCGCGCCGGAGCGCTGGCCCACGATCCGTCCCCGGTCGGTCGCCCCGCTCGCGTCAGTCGCTCTTGCGCTTGCGCGCCGAGGCGACCAGCAGCAGCACACCGCCGCCGACCAGCACCGCCGGCACGATCCGCTCCTTGCGCGGCTGGCCCTTCTCGTCCACGAACTGCGCCTTCACCTGCTCCACGGCCCGGCTGGCGCCGACGTAGAGCCGCCCGGCCCGCTGCTCCACCGCGGCCAGCGCCTTCGCCCGCACCTGGGCGGCGACCGTGGTCGGGTGCACCCGCATCGCCAGCTCGTCCAGCGTGTCCGCCAGCTGCGTGCGGGTGCGGGCGATGTTCGCCTCGATCTCGGCGGTGCTCCGCCCGGCGTCGTCCCGCACCGCGTCCTTCGTCTTCCCCTTGCCCACCCGGGCCACCTCACTCGCCTCGCGTCACGGTCTGCTCCCGCTCAGTCTGTCAGCTCCCCCGCCAGGGCGCGCAGTCCCACCCACCATCAGAGGTAGGTTTGCCGATGGCACGACCACCTAGTCCAGCACAGGAGATCAACCGTGACTGAGCGTCTCCAGGCCGGGGACACCGCCCCCGCCTTCTCCCTGCCCGACGCCGACGGCAAGCAGGTGTCCCTCGCGGACCACCTCGGCCGCAAGGTGATCGTCTACTTCTACCCCGCCGCCCTGACCCCCGGCTGCACCACCCAGGCCTGCGACTTCACCGACAACCTGGAGGTCTTCGCCGGCGCCGGGTACGACGTCATCGGCATCTCGCCGGACAAGCCGGAGAAGCTCGGCAAGTTCCGTGAGACCGAGAACCTCAAGGTCACCCTGCTCTCCGACGCCGACAAGTCCGTCCTTGCGGCCTACGCGGCCTACGGCGAGAAGTCCCTCTACGGCAAGACGGTGGTCGGCGTGATCCGCTCCACCGTGATCGTCGACGAGCAGGGCAAGGTCGAGCGGGCCCTCTACAACGTCAAGGCCACCGGCCACGTCGCCAAGCTCCTGCGCGACCTCAAGGTCGAGGCCTGACCCGACCCCCACAGCGGTGGCGGCGAAGTCGACCACATCAACGGAGACTGGTCGGACAACCGACCCAACAACCTCCGCCTCCTCTGCCCCAACTGTCACGCCGTTACCGCGACCTACTGTCGCCGCAAGAAGATCAGCGCGTCGTCGGATCTCACCAACGGGATGTGAACAACCCGCCGGACCCAAGTACCATTGGCCGCAGCAGTTCCTGCGGCCGTGGCGCAACGGCGACGCAAGCGGTTTAGGTCCGCTGGCCCGTGAGGGCTTGAGGGTTCGAATCCCTTCGGCCGCACTCAGGTTCACCTGCGAGGAGAAGGCCGGGCTGAGAGCTTCAGCCCGGCCTTCTCCTCGCGTTGGGCTCACCCCAGCAACTCCCCCACCACCGGCGCCAGTTCCCGGAACGCCTGGCCCCGGTGGCTGATCGCGTTCTTCTCCGCCGCGGTCAGTTCCGCGCAGGTGCGGGTCTCGCCGAGGGGCTGCAGGATCGGGTCGTAGCCGAAGCCGCCCTCGCCCGCCGGGGCCGTGCGCAGGGTGCCCAGCAGGCGGCCCTCCACCACGCGTTCGGTGCCGTCCGGCAGGGCCAGCGCCGCCGCGCAGGCGAAGTGGGCGCCGCGGTGCGGGTCGGCGATGTCGGAGAGCTGGGCGAGCAGCAGCTCCAGGTTGGCGCGGTCGTCGCCGTGCTTGCCGGCCCAGCGGGCGGAGAAGATGCCGGGCGCACCCCCGAGGACGTCCACGCACAGGCCGGAGTCGTCGGCGACGGCGGGCAGGCCGGTGGCCCGGGCCAGCGCGTGGGCCTTGAGGAGGGCGTTCTCGGCGAAGGTCACGCCGGTCTCGCGGACGTCGGGGATCTCGGGGTAGGCGTCGGCGCCGACCAAGTCGACGTCGAGGCCCGCGGCGCCGAGGATCGCGCGCAGTTCGATGACCTTGTGCTGGTTGCGGGTGGCGAGGACGAGGCGTCGGGGAGTGCTCATGACCCCCGAGTATCCCCCGTCCCGCCCCAGTCGCCGCCCAACGGCCCGCTGACGGGCCGCCGCCCGGCCGTGCGACGGCCCGTCAGCGGCTCAGCCGGTGCAGACCTTCGTCAGGTTCGACGCCGCGTCACCCATCGGCCCGAGGTCGGGGACCTGCTTGGCGTCGATCGCCTGCTGTGCCTTGTCGGCCTGCTGCTGCAGGTCGGTGACGGCCTTGGAGACGTCGGTGCCGCCGGCGTTCCTGCCGAGCTTGTCGAGGTCGGCCTTGAGGTTCGCCAGCGCGCGCCCGGCCGCGGCCGGGTCGTTGTTCGCGTTGCCGTAGGCGCTGTTGAGCTGGCCGAGGTCGGTGCCGACCCGCACCGCCGTGTTGCCGCAGTCGAGCGCCTTCTGGGTGGCCGAGCAACTGACCGCACTGAGCGGGAGGACGAGGATCAGCGCGGCCACGGCGAGGGCGGCGGGACGGGTCATGCTCTGCTGCATCGCGGTCCTCCGATGCGGTGTGCTGGTCCGGGAACCGTACGTTCCGGACGGCGCCGTGTACAGCCCCGCCCGCCCACCCTGACGTGATCCGTTCGGATCCGATCAGCCGTCGAGCGCCTTGCGCTGGATCTCGTCCAGTTCGGCGCAGCCCAGCGTGCCCAGGTCGAGCAGCTGGTTGAGCAGGTCGCGGTCGAACGGCGCCCCCTCGGCGGTGCCCTGGACCTCGACGAAGCGGCCGTCGGCGGTGCAGACGATGTTCATGTCGGTCTCGGCGCGCACGTCCTCCTCGTAGCGCAGGTCGAGCATCGGCACGCCGTCGATGATGCCGACGCTGACCGCGCTGACGCCGCCGGTGATCGGCTGCCCCTTGGCGCGCAGCAGCTTGCGCTCCCGGGCCCAGGAGACGGCGTCGACCAGGGCGACGTAGGCGCCGGTGATCGCGGCGGTGCGGGTGCCGCCGTCGGCCTGCAGCACGTCGCAGTCGAGCACGATGGTGTTCTCGGCGAGCGCGCGGTGGTCGACCACGGCGCGCAGCGAACGGCCGATCAGCCGGCTGATCTCGTGGGTGCGGCCGCCGATCTTGCCACGGACGGACTCGCGGTCGCCGCGGGTGTTGGTGGCGCGCGGCAGCATGGCGTACTCGGCGGTGACCCAGCCCTCGCCGCTGCCCTTGCGCCAGCGCGGGACGCCTTCGGTGACGCTGGCGGTGCAGAGCACCTTGGTGTCGCCGTAGGAGACCAGGACCGAGCCTTCGGCGTGCTTGCTCCAGCCGCGCTCGATGGTGATCGGGCGGAGTTGGTCGGGCGTGCGACCGTCGATGCGTGACATAGCGTCTGAGCCTAGTCGCTCCACGCATACCGGACATACCCCGAGGGCCCGCCACCGCGGTGCGGTGACGGGCCCGGGCGGCGGTGCCGGATGAGCCTCAGCTCACATCATGTCCTCGATCTCGGCGGCGATCGGGTCCGCGTCGGTGCCGATGACGACCTGGATCGCGGTGCCCATCTTCACCACGCCGTGGGCGCCGGCGGCCTTCAGGGCGGCTTCGTCGATGAGGGAGGCGTCCTTGACCTCGGTCCGCAGCCGGGTGATGCAGCCTTCGACCTCTTCGATGTTGTCGATACCGCCGAGACCGGCGACGATCTTCTCAGCCTTGGTGGCCATTGTCTTTCTCCCTCTGTTTCGGCGTTCCGGTTGCTTTGCCGGAGGCCGTCCTGCGATGTGCCCTGCGGGGGTGGCCGGGATGACGCGGGCTCAGCAGCCCGCCGCGCACACCGGCGCGACCAGGATCACCCGGTTCCGGATGATGCGCCACGCTGGTACCCGATCGGCCCAGCACCGCGCGCACGTCGTGGATCTTCCTCCCAGGATGACGATGAGTGGGGTTCAGGTCCACGTCGGTACGGCTGCGCCACGACTGGTCTACACCAATACGGGTGTACTTCCCAAAACGTGCGGGGTGGTGCCGGTGTTCCCGCAACCGCCCACCGCCCGGACCGCTCGCGGCTCCGGCCTGCCGGAACTGCGGAAGGACGATGATGAGCTCGGCGAGCCCCGCGGTCCCGCGCAAGCAGCGGTGGCAGACCTTCTACGGGGGCCTGCAGAAGATGGGCCGCTCGCTGCAGCTGCCGGTCGCCGTGCTCCCCGCCGCCGGCATCCTCAACCGCCTGGGCCAGCCGGACATCTTCGGCCCCGAGGGCAAGGTCGCCGACTGGCCGGACGTCGCCAAGGTGCTGTCGGGCGCCGGTGGCGCACTGCTGGACTCCTCGCTCGGCCTGCCGCTGCTCTTCTGCGTCGGCGTCGCGATCGGCATGGCCAAGAAGGCCGACGGCTCGACCGCGCTCGCGGCGGTGGCCGGCTTCCTCGTCTACTTCAACATCCTGCACCAGTTCCCGGTGAAGCCGCCGACCACGCCACCGAGCTACCAGAACCCCGGGGTCTTCGGCGGCATCATCATGGGCCTGATGTCCGCCTGGTGCTGGGTGCGCTTCCACCGGACCAAGCTGGTGGACTGGCTGGGCTTCTTCAACGGGCGCCGCCTGGTGCCGATGGTCATGGCCTTCGTCGGGCTGGTCTTCGCGGTCCTGGCCCTGTGGGTCTGGCCGCCGATCGGGACGGCGCTGACCCACTTCAGCAAGTGGCTCTCCGACCTCGGCTCGCTCGGCTCCGGCATCTTCGGCGTGGCGAACCGCGCGCTGCTGGTGATCGGCATGCACCAGTTCCTGAACACCTTCATGTGGTTCCAGTACGGCAGCTACACCAAGCCCGACGGCACCGTGGTCAACGGCGACATCAACCGCTTCCTGGCGGGCGACCCGACGGCCGGGCAGTTCACCTCGGGCTTCTTCCCGATCATGATGTTCGCGCTGCCCGCCGCCGCCCTGGCCATCGCGCACTGCGCCAAGCCGCACCGCCGCAAGGAGGTGATGGGCCTGATGACCTCGGTCGCGCTGACCAGCTTCGTGACGGGCGTGACCGAGCCGATCGAGTACTCCTTCCTCTACGTCGCCCCCCTGCTCTACGTGGCGCACGTCCTGCTGACCGGGGTGTCGATGGGCGTCACCTGGGCACTGGGGGTGCACGACGGGTTCAGCTTCTCCGCCGGCCTGATCGACTACCTGATCAACTGGACCCTGGCCACCAAGCCCTGGCTGATCATCCTGATCGGCGCCTGCTTCGCGGTGGTCTACTACGCGCTCTTCCGCTTCATGATCACCAAGTTCAATCTGATCACCCCCGGCCGCGAGCCCGAGGACGAGGTCGAGGACACCACCAGGGACTGAACCCGGTGGCCCCAAGGGCCGTCATGGCCCAGCGTGAGACAGCTCACGGTTCGATCGCGATCCAGTGGGATGATCGTTAATCCACAACAAGGTTTCGATTTCATAGCGCTTCCCACCTGCGGGCCTTTCTGCCCTTCCAGCCCCTCTCGGCCCGTGCTACAAAACTGGTCTACACCACTAGTGGTGTAGACCAGTTCGCGTACCGGCCCCGGCCGCACCCCACCCGGTACGCCCTGTCGTGAGGAACCACCCCATGAGTACGACTGCGCAGGCACCGGCGCCCGCCGCACCATCGCCCCTCAAGCAGTTCGGGCAGAACTCCCTGCAGAGCCTGCAGAAGATCGGCCGCAGCCTCCAGCTGCCGATCGCCGTCCTGCCGGCCGCCGGAATCCTGCTGCGCCTGGGGCAGACGGACGTACAGGACAAGCTGCACCTGCCGGCCAAGCTGGTCGCCACCTTCGCAGCCGCCGGTCACGCGGTCTTCGACAACATGCCGCTGCTCTTCTGTGTCGGCATCGCCATCGGTCTCGCCAAGAAGGCGGACGGCTCCACCGCACTCGCGGCCCTCGTCGGCTACCTGGTCTTCCACAACGTCCTGACGGTCTTCCCGATGTCCGGCAGCGTCACGGCCGCCAACCCGGCCGGCACCCCGCAGAACCCGGGCGTGCTCGGCGGTGTGGTCATCGGCCTGCTGAGCGCGACGCTGTGGCAGCGCTACCACCGCACCAAGCTGCCCGACTGGCTCGGCTTCTTCAACGGCCGCCGCCTGGTGCCGCTCATCATGGCCTTCGTCGGCACCTTCCTCGGCATCGCCTTCGGCCTGGCCTGGGGCCCGGTCGGCGACGCGCTCAACAGCTTCAGCAACTGGGCGATCGGCCTCGGCGCGGTCGGCTCCGGCATCTTCGGCCTGATCAACCGCGGGCTGCTGCCGGTCGGCATGCACCAGTTCGCGAACACCTTCTTCTGGCAGCAGGCGGGCACCTTCCACGACGCCTCGGGCAAGCTGGTCCAGGGTGACCTGAACCGCTTCTTCGCCGGCGACCACAGCGCCGGACAGTTCATGTCCGGCTTCTTCCCGGTCATGATGTTCGGCCTGCCCGCCGCCGCGCTCGCCATCGCGCACTGCGCCCGCCCCGAGCGCCGCAAGGCCGTCATGGGCATGATGATGTCGCTGGCGCTGACCTCGTTCATGACCGGCATCACCGAGCCGATCGAGTTCGCCTTCCTCTTCATCGCCCCCGCGCTCTACGCCGTCCACGCGGTGCTGACCGCGCTGTCGATGATGATCACCTGGGCGCTCGGCGTGCACGACGGCTTCACCTTCTCGGCCGGCGCGATCGACTACGTCTTCAACTGGCACTTCGCCACCAAGCCCTGGCTGATCATCCCGATCGGCCTGGTCTTCGCGGTGGTCTACTACGTGGTCTTCCGCTTCGCGATCACCAAGTTCAACCTCCCGACCCCGGGCCGCGAGCCCGAGGACGAGGTCGAGGACGTCACCAAGGCGTGACGCCCGCGCACTGACCGCATGCGAGAGGGGCACCGGCCGCGGCCGGTGCCCCTCTCGCATGTCCGTCTCCCCGCTCAGATCTCGTACGTCGCGCCGGCCTTGGCCAGCTCCACCGGGCCCCGGAACGCGGCCTCGGCATCGCGCAGGTTGCGCTGCGGATCGGTCCACGGCGGGATGTGGGTGAGCACCAGGCGGCGCGCACCGGCGGCGGCCGCGTGCTCGCCGGCCTCGCGGCCGTTGAGGTGGATCGACCGCACGGTCTCCTTGCCGTCCGTGAAGGCGGCCTCGCACAGGAAGAAGTCGCAGTCCCGGGCCAGCTCGATCAGCTCCGGGCACTCCCCGGTGTCGCCGGAGTAGACCAGCGACCGGCCACCGTGCTCGATCCGGAAGGCGTAGGCCTCCACCGGGTGGTTGACCCGGATCGCGGTGACCGTCAGCGGGCCGAGCGCGAAGGTGCCGGGGGTCAGCGTGTGGAACTCGAAGACCCCGCTCATCCCGGGCTGCTCGGGCATGTCGTAGGCGCGGGCCAGCCGGCCCGGCGTGCCCTCGGGACCGTAGACCGGCAGCGGCTCCGGGCAGCCCTCCTGGCGGTAGTTGCGGGCCACGAAGTAGACGCACAGGTCGACGCAGTGGTCGGCGTGCAGGTGGCTCAGCGCGACGGCGTCCACGTCGTACAGGCCGATGTGGTTCTGCAGGGCGCCGAGCGCGCCGTTGCCGAGGTCGAGCACCAGGCGGTAGCCGTCGGCCTCGACCAGGTAGCTGGAGCAGGGCGAGTCGGGCGAGGGGAAGCTCCCGGAGCACCCCACCACAGTCAGTTTCATCCTGAGCCCCTCCGCCCGATCCAGGTCCCGAGCACGCCAGTTACCGCCGGGTCACACCGGCGGGTAGCTGCAGCGGTCGCGTGTCGAGAGTAAGGGCGGAGCGGCACTTTGCCCCCGCCCCCGTGCCGCGCTGTGGCTGGAATCACCAGAACGGGGCGGCGCGGGGGCGGGTCGCGCGCTCGGGCCGCGCGCGGGGGCGGACGCACCCCTTCTCAGCGGTGGCCCGGGCGGCGCACGGCCCAGGCCCGGATGGTGTCGGCGTACCAGCGCGGGTGGCCGGCCTGGTCGACGAAGTCGGGGTCGGGGAGCAGGCCGTGCCGGCGGTAGCTGCGCACGGTGTCGGGCTGGACTCCGATGTGGCGGGCGATCTCGGCGTAGGACCACGCGTCGCCGTTGCTGCGCTGACTGCTCATCTGGCGCCACCTCCGGGTGTTCCGAGAGCTGAGCTAGGGGCTTGCCTGAACGATTTCCGGTGACGTGAGGGGCGCGGGTGTCGGCCGGGCCCGGTGATGGATCCGTGACAGAGCGGAAACGGGAAGCGGATAAATTCTCAACTGTCACAGCCCGGTACGGTCAGCACATGAATCACTCGCATGGCGTCCCGCCCACGCTGATCGGGCTGATCGTGCTGGCCGCCCTGGCCCTGTTGATCGGCCTCGCGGTGCTTGCGGGCCGGCGCCGGGGCAGCGGATCGGGCGGCGGAACGGACCGCGGTCGCGGCCCCCGCCCGCCCCGGCCGCGCAGCGCACCGCCCGCGGGCCGCCCCGGGCCCGCCGGCCGGGACGAACGGCCCGGCGCGCGCCCCGGCGGGGCCGGGCGGACGCCCGCGCCGCGCGAGATCTGGTGGGCCGAAGTCCCCTTCGAGGACGGCCCCGGCAGCAAGGACCGCCCGTGCCTGGTCCTGCGGGTGGACGGGCGCACCGCCACCGTCGCGAAGATCACCAGCAAGCACCACGCCGAGCTGCCCGGCGTCCTCGCCCTCCCCCCGGGCACCGTCGCCGACCGCCAGGGCCGGGCCAGCTGGCTGGAGTTGGACGAACTCCGGCAGGTCCCGCTCACCCACTTCCGCCGCCGCGTCGGCCCGGTCGACAGCCACCTCTGGGCCCGCGTCCAGAGCGCTCACCCGTCCAGGTGAACCCCACCCGCATGCCCCCTGACACCGCCGTGGCCGGTTCCCCTGCTCGGGGGCCGGCCACGCCTGTGGTGCGGTGGCGTCACGCCCAGAGCTGGCCCTGGAGCAGTTCGACGGCCGCCTCGGTGCTCTCGGCGGTGTAGATGCCGGTGGACAGGTACTTCCAGCCGCCGTCGGGGACCACGAAGACGATGTCCGCCTGCTCGCCCGCCTCGGCCGCGCGCCGGCCGACGCCGAGCGCGGCGTGCAGGATCGCGCCGGTCGAGACGCCCGCGAAGATGCCCTCCTCGGCGAGGAGTTCACGGGTGCGGCGGACCGAGTCGGCCGAGCCGACGCTGAACCGGGTGGTGAGCACCTCGGCGTCGTAGAGCTCGGGGACGAAGCCCTCGTCCAGGTTGCGCAGCCCGTAGACCACGTCGTCGTAGCGCGGCTCGGCAGCCACGATCCGCACGCCCGGCACCTTCTCGCGCAGGAAGCGGCCGACGCCCATCAGGGTGCCGGTGGTGCCGAGTCCGGCCACGAAGTGCGTGACCGTGGGCAGGTCGGCCAGGATCTCCGGACCGGTGGTGGCGTAGTGCGCCCCGGCGTTGTCGGGGTTGCCGTACTGATAGAGCATCACCCAGTCGGGGTGCTCGGCGGCCAGCTCCTTGGCCACCCGCACCGCCGTGTTCGAACCGCCGGCGGCGGGCGAGGAGATGATCTCCGCGCCCCACATCCGCAGCAGTTCGCGCCGCTCCTCGCTGGTGTTCTCCGGCATCACGCAGACCATCCGGTAGCCCTTGAGCTTGGCCGCCATGGCCAGCGAGATACCGGTGTTGCCGCTGGTGGGCTCCAGCACGGTGCAGCCGGGGGTGAGCCGGCCGGCGGCCTCGGCCCGCTCGATCATGTAGAGCGCCGGGCGGTCCTTGATCGAGCCGGTCGGGTTGCGGTCCTCCAGCTTCGCCCACAGGCTGACCCGCCCGTCCGCGTTGCCGGGAATGGCGGCGGACAGGCGGGGCAGCCGGACCAGCGGGGTGTTGCCGACGGCCGCGAGCGGGCTGTCGTAGCGCATC
The DNA here is from genome assembly GCF_036226465.1 of Kitasatospora sp. NBC_01250. Taxonomy (NCBI): domain Bacteria; kingdom Bacillati; phylum Actinomycetota; class Actinomycetes; order Kitasatosporales; family Streptomycetaceae; genus Kitasatospora; species Kitasatospora sp. NBC_01250. The sequence continues at coordinate 3,617,309 of NZ_CP108476.1, forward strand.
AGCGGGAGCCGCCGGCGACGGCGGGCAGGATGGTGATGCTGTCACCGTCCTTGACGCCGGTGGCGATGCCCTCCAGGAAGCGGACGTCCTCGTCGTTCAGGTAGACGTTCACGAACCGGCGCAGGTCGCCGTTGTCCAGCAGGCGGGCGGCGATGCCCGGGTGGCGGACATCGAGGTCGGCGATGAGCTCCCCGAGGTTGGTGCCGGCGCCTTCGACGGCCTTGGCACCGTCGGTGTAGGTACGGAGGATGGTCGGGATGCGGACCTCGATGGCCATGGCTGCGCTCCTGGGCGGGTGAGAGGGTGCCGCGGGCGCGCGGCGGGGGTGAACTGGCTTCGTGACGTGCGACGGGACGTGCTGCGCGGCCTCCCCGTACGGGCGGGGCGATCGCGGTTCAGGTGCCGGGACAGATGGCCGCGGCGTGCCGGCACAGGTCGATGTGCAGGCGCGCCACGAGGCGGGTGCCCGGGGCCTGAGTGCTCACATCGACGGAACGCATGGGCTCATCGTATAGATTCCCGCCCCGGTTCCGACATGAGTGTCTCGCAGACTGGATGCTTTTCGACCACGCTGTGAGATTCCCTCGCGGCCCGCCCCGTCGCTCCTGCACCGGGGGCGATCCCGGCGCCCCGGTCAGGCGGCGGCGCCGTCGACGACCGTGACCTCCTCCTCGGTGATCACGCCCTCGACGATCCGGAACGAGCGGAACTGGAACGGGTCGTCCGCACCGGTGCCCTCGGCCGTGGAGACCAGCACGTAGTGCGCGTTCGGCTCGGAGGCGTAGCTGACGTCCGTGCGCGAGGGGTAGGCGTCGGTGGCCGTGTGCGAGTGGTAGACCACAACCGGCTCCTCGTCCCGGTCGTCCATCTCGCGGTACAGCTTGAACAGGTCGGCCGAGTCGAACTCGTAGAACGTGGGCGAGCGGGCCGCGTTCAGCATCGGGATGAAGCGCTCGGGGCGGTCACTGCCGGCCGGGCCCGCGACGACCCCGCAGGCCTCGTCCGGGTGGTCGGCGCGGGCGTGGGCGACGATCGCGTCGTGCAGCTCTCGGGTGATGGTCAGCATGCGGCCAGGATAGGGCCCGGCCGTCCGGGGCCCCGGGCTCGCCCGGGACCCGCCGGACGGGCTCAGCCCGTCATCGCCTCCAGCAGCGACTCCTGCATCGCGCCGAGCCAGAGGTAGGCCATCACCAGCGGCTTGCGCTCGTCGCTGTCGGGCAGGCTGTACAGCCCCTGCTCGTCCTCCTCGGTGACCTCCAGGCGCACCCCGAGGGTCAGCCGCAGGTCGTTGAGCGCGCTCAGCCAGCGCGGGCAGTCCTCGGTGCTGGGCTGCAGCACCCCGCCCCCCTGGCCGACGGTGTCCAGCGAGCGGATCACCAGCAGCGCGTCCTCGCGCTTGCGGGCGCGCAGGTCCAGCTCGGTGTACCGGCGGAACTCCCCGGCGGCCGCCTTGGTCCCGGCGTCCACCGGCTTGCCGGGCTCGCCGTAGGCGTCGGGGAAGAGCCGGGCCAGCGCGGGATCGCCCGGCGCCTCGGTGGGCCCGTCGGCGAAGAGCGCGGCGAACGGGTCGGCCTCGGCACCGGGCGCCTCGCCGGGGCCTGGACCGATCAGCTCCAGCATCTGCACCTCGAGCGAGCGGAGGATGGCGACCTCCACCTCTTCAAGGGCGATCGCGGCGCCGCCGTCTCGGGTCCGCTCGAACAACCCAGCCATCGTCAGGTAACCGTCCGGTTCTCGTAGGTGTCGTTGGATCAGCCGGCGCCCCGCCGGCCGACGGCGGGTCAGTCGTGCTGCAGCGTGGCCCACAGGCCGTAGCCGTGCATGGCCTGCACGTCGCGCTCCATCTCCTCGCGGGTACCGCTGGAGACCACCGCGCGGCCCCGGGTGTGGACCTCCATCATGAGCTTGCGCGCCTTCTCCTTCGGGTAGCCGAAGTAGGCCTGGAAGACGTAGAGGACGTAGCTCATCAGGTTGACCGGGTCGTTGTGGACGATGGTCACCCACGGAGTGTCCGGCTCCGCCACCGGGAGACTCTCGGCCTCGGGGCGTTCGATCTCGGCCGGCGCGACACTCACGACTGGCTCTCCTCATCGGTGGCTCGCGGGGCCCGGAGCGGGTCCAGCCGGATCCGGGCATGCTTCGGTACAGCTCGTCTGACCTCCCATGCTGCCATCCGGGGGACCTCGGAGCGATTCCGACCCGGCCCTCGGGCAGGAAATCGTCAATCTGACGCTAAGTGGTAGTAGCATCATCCTCATGGACGCCCAGGCATTCGCGGCGACGCAGTCCGCCGCGCCCACCTCGCCGACAGCCGGCTCGACCGCGCTGCTCACCGACCGCTACGAGCTGACCATGCTGCAGGCCGCACTGCGCAGCGGCACCGCGCACCGCCGCTCGGTCTTCGAGGTCTTCACCCGCCGGCTGCCCGACGGCCGCCGCTACGGGGTGTTCGCCGGCACCGGCCGGGTGCTGGACGCGGTGGAGAACTTCCGCTTCACCACCCCCCAGCTGGACTGGCTGGCCGACCAGCGCGTGGTGGACGAGGCCACGCTGAGCTGGCTGGCCGACTACCGCTTCAGCGGCGACATCCACGGCTACCCGGAGGGCGAGGCCTACTTCCCCGGCTCGCCGCTGCTCACCGTGGAGGGCAGCTTCGCCGAGGCGGTGATCCTGGAGACGGTGATCCTCTCCATCCTCAACTTCGACTCGGCGGTCGCGGCGGCGGCCTCCCGGATGACGGCCGCCGCAGGGGAGCGGCCGTGCATCGAGATGGGGGCCCGCCGGGCCCACGAGGCCGCCGCCGTGGCCGCCGCCCGCGCGGCCTACATCGCCGGTTTCGCCGCCACCTCCGACCTGGCGGCCGGCTTCGCCCACGGCATCCCGACCACCGGCACCGCCGCGCACGCCTTCACCCTGCTGCACGACAGCGAGCGGGACGCGTTCACCGCGCAGCTCGACTCGATGGGCACCGGGACCACGCTGCTGGTGGACACCTACGACCTGGCCGAGGCGGTGCGCACCGCCGTCGAGGTGGCCGGGCCCGAGCTGGGCGCGGTACGGATCGACTCCGGCGACCTGACCCTGCTCGCCCACCGGGTCCGCCGCCAGCTGGACGAGCTGGGCGCGCGCAGGACCAGGATCATCGTCACCTCCGACCTGGACGAGTACGCCATCGCCGCCCTGGCCGCCGCCCCGGTGGACGGCTACGGGGTCGGCACCAGCCTGGTGACCGGCAGCGGGCACCCGACCTGCGCCATGGTCTACAAGCTGGTGGCCCGCGCCGCCTCGGCCGGTCCCGAGGCGCCGCTGGTGCCGGTGGCCAAGCGCTCGGCGGGCGCCAAGTCCAGTGTGGGCGGGCGCAAGTGGGCCGCTAGGCGCCCGGACGCGGACGGCGTGGCCGAGGCCGAGGTGGTGGGCACCGGAGCGCTGCCGGAGCAGCTCGCACCGTACGCGCTGCAGGTCCCGCTGGTGCGCGGCGGCGAGATGGTGGGACGCGAGCCGCTGACCGCCGCACGCGAGCGGCACCTGCGCTCCCGGGCCGCGCTGCCGCTGTCGGCCACCCAGCTCTCCAAGGGCGAGCCGGTGCTGACCACCGAGCTGCTGCTGGGCTGACGGGCGGACGCCAGGGGCGGTATCCCGCCGGTGCCGCCCCTTCCGCCCCCCACCCCCACTCCCTAGAGTGGCCACACTCCACTCCCCTACCCCGACCGACCGCCTGCGAGGAACCAGCCATGCAACGGGCCCTGATCGTCATCGATGTGCAGAACGACTTCTGCGAGGGCGGCAGTCTTCCCGTCGCCGGCGGCGCCGAGGTCGCGGCTGCGATCACCGAGCTGATCGCCACCGCCCGCAGCGAGTACAGCCACATCCTGGCCACCCGCGACCACCACCACGACCCCGGGGCGCACTTCTCCGCCGACCCCGACTTCGTCGACAGCTGGCCGCCGCACTGCGTGGCCGGGACGGAGGGGGTGGGCTTCCACCCCAACTTCGCGCCCTCGGTGACCTCCGGGGCGATCGAGGCGGTCTTCGACAAGGGCGCGTACGCGGCCGCGTACAGCGGGTTCGAGGGCGTCGACGAGAACGGCGGCTCGCTCGCGGACTGGCTGCGCGAGCGTTCCGTGACGGCGGTGGACCTGGTCGGCCTTGCCACCGACCACTGCGTGCGGGCCACGGCGCTGGACGCCGTGCGCGAGGGGTTCGCCACCCGGGTGCTGCTCGACCTGACCGCGGGCGTCGCGCCCGCGACCACGGCCGCCGCGCTCGACCAGCTGCGCGAGGCCGGAGTGGAGCTGACCGGAGCCCCGGCCCTGGGGTGAGGCGCTGGGCGGCGGGTGCCGCTCAGCCCTCCGACAGCAGCAGTTCGACGAGGTCGGCCCCGCCCACCAGGAAGGTCTGCCGCAGCTGCTCCGCCACCGCCGCCGGCTCGCCGGCCAGCCGCTCGGCGTCGAGGTAGACCACCCGGACCCCCAGGTACTCCATCCGGTGCTGACCGGCCCGCACCCAGGCCTGCTCGCCCTCGCTGACGCAGCGCAGCTCGGAGTCGACCTCCACCGCCACCCCCGCCTGCGGCCAGTACAGGTCCGGCACCGCGACGAAGGTGCCGCCGCGCATCCGCAGCTCGGGGCCGACCAGCGGAGCGGGCAGCAACTCGGCGGCGGCCAGCTCGATCACCGACAGCAGCGCCGACTCACGCTCGGCGGCGAGCAGTTCGTCCACCGCCGCCCGGACCCGCGGGACCTCGATCAGGTGCGCCTCGCGCAGTTCGGCGATCAGCTCGGCGAGGGTGCAGCCCGGCTGCGCGTCGGCGGCGGTCCCGGCCACCGCCTCGCGCAGCACCGAGCGCAGCGCCCGCGGCTCCAGCCGCACCGCCGGCCCGGCGGACGGCCCGGTCGCCGGGCTCACGGACTGGCTCACGGACTGGCTCGCGGGCTGGCCGGCACCCGTCCCTGAGGCCTCCGCGGCGCACTGCTCGGCACGCTCCGCCTCGGCCGCCGCCTCGCCGTCGATCCACTCGCGCAGCGCGTCCGCCACCGCCCTGGCCACCGGCGCGCAGGCCAGCCCGTGCACCTCATGAGCCTCCAACTCCCGTGCGGTGCGCTGGATCCGCACGTCACCGGCGTCCCGCAGCCGGCGCTGCCTGGGCACCAGCACCTGCACGCCGGTGACCGCCGGGAGCCGGGGCACCGCGGTGAACCCGTAGAGCGCGAGGGCCGCGGCGCCGGTGATCACCGCGCCCTCCCGGCTGCCCGTCTCGCGGCCGTTCTGCGCCGCGTAGAGCAGCGCGGCCCACATCCGCTGCTCGGGGGTCGGCGCACCGGTCTGCAGCAGGTAGACCCGGGGCAGCAGGCGCTGCCAGGGACCGCCGCGCCGGCAGTGCTCACTGACCACCCGGGACGGCACGCCGCGGGCGCGCAGCTGACTCGCCGTGATCACGTTCTGCTGGCGGCGGGCCAGCTCTTCGAGCGAGGGGACCGAGGAAGGGATCTGGTAGCTCATGCGACAACCCTCCCCTGTCACCCGGTCGCCGCATTCACGACCTGACGCACCGTTACTGAACCGTCGTCAAATCGGGACAGCCCAGCACTAAAGTCGCCATACCCTCACTCAAACGGAGTAATTAGGAGCAAAGTACTTGCAGATTGCATCACGACCTGAACCACACCCCGATTTCGGGCCCGGACCGTGACATCCGTCATGACGGACGAGTGACCCTTTCGCACTGGCCCCGATGGGCCGCCGCCCGGCAGAATCATGATCACCGGCGGGGCGGAGAGCGCGAGGCCGGACGGAAAACGGGGAGTCCGCCATGTTCACGAAGACCGCCGAGCCGGCCGGGACCGACGCCGCACCCAAGGGGCTCGCCGCCATCACCGAGCCGATCGAGGAGCTCAAGCTCCCGGTCTGGTTCTTCGGCTTCGAGGCCGTCTTCGCCTGCGCCTACGACCTGATCAAGGCCTACCCGGTCCTGCTCCCGGTGCTCGGCGCGCTGGTCGTCGCCAACATCGCCGTCTCGCTGACCATGATGCGCAAGCGCCTGCGGCTGGCCAAGGCGCTCTGGCGCGGCAAGGAGACCCGCAAGGTCGCCATCGGGCTGCTCGCGCTGCGGCTCGGCAGCCACTTCGTCCTCAACGCCGTCGGCGTCACGGTCACCAGCACCGCCGCCCACCTGGTCTTCGGCGTGGTGATGGCCGCCATCACGGTCGGCCTGCTCGCCTTCACCCAGCAGACCGCGCTGCGCGCGCTGGAGAACGCCCGGGCCAAGGCCGCCCAGGACGCCCTGCACCTCGTCCCGGCCGCGCCGCTCGCCGCCCAGGACAGCCCGGCGACGGCCTGAACCGGCCGGGGCCGGCGCGCGGCACCGCGCGCCGGTGTGACCCGGGCCACGCCCCGGGAACACTCCCTCGGAACAAGTCCCGCAGAGGCATTGCCTACCATCAGGGCATGCCATATGACGAGACATCAGGTCTGAGCGCGGCGCAGCTGCGCCTGGGCCGGCTGCCCGGATACGTCCGGCAGCCCGACCCCGCCCGCCGGGCCGGCGAGCGGGGCTCGACGTACAAGAAGGGCTGGGAGGTCCGCTTCACGGCCCGCAGCGAGGCGGAGATAGCAGAGATCCGCGAGTTGCTCGTCGCGGCCGGGTTCGCACCCGCCCGGCCCTTCTTCAAAGGCCAGCAACTGATCCAGCCGGTGTACGGCATGGCGGTGGTGCGGACCTACCTGGAGGCCCGCGAACTCGTCGCCTGAACACCGTGGCCCGCGCACGACCCGCACCAACCGCACGACCAGCACCACCCGTGCAGCCAGCACGGACCATGGCACCGAGACTGCGCGAGCCCGCGAGGGGCGACCGGCAGCCACGGTGACGGGGGACCCCAGCTCTGCCGGCCCGATGAGTGGCCCAACGCCGTCAGCCCTGCTTCGGCTCCAGGAACTCCAGCCGGTTGCCCACCTTGTCGAAGGCGTAGAACCGGTCGTACCCGGGGAACTCGCCGTCCCACTGCACCGGGTGCCCGTGTGCCTCCAGCCGCTCGCCCAGCGCCCGCAGCCCGTGCACCAGGATGCCCGGGTGCGCCTTGCGGGCGGGCACGAAGTCCTGCTCGACGCCGAGGTGCACCTCCGGCCCGCCGCCCCGGAACCAGCAGCCGCCCCGGGCCGCCGGCACCGGCGGCTTGACCAGCTCGGTCATCCCCAGGGCCTCGCCCCAGAACTCTGATTGCGGTCGAGACAGGCACGCAGCCGCCGGGCGAACGCATCCACCGCCGCCGGCGCGGGCGCGGGGTGCGCCGGGTTGTCGATCAGCGTGAAGACGCCGGGCCCGAGCAGTTGCGGATCCAACTCGGCCGGCCGCGGCACCAGGTGGAAGTGCAGGTGGCTGAAGCCCGGTGCCTCGGAGAACTGCGCGAGGTACGTCTTCACGCACCCCGTCACCTCCGACAGCGCCCGCGACAGCCGCACCTGCCACCCCCCGAGCGCCGCCGCCTCCTCGTCCGTGAGCTCGGCGATGGTGGTCACATGCCGCCGCGGGACCAGCACCAGCCACCCGAGCAGCCCCACCCCGACCGCGTGCGCCACCCGCCAGTGCTCGTCCAGCGCCACCGACTCGCGCGGCGGCAGGTCGGGCAGGAGCGCGGTGTTGGCGCAGGAGAAGCAGGTGGCTGTGGCGGCGGCTTCGGCAGGCACGCGGGTCAGCTCCTGGGGTCGTGGTGCTGGGGCGGGTAGGGCGCCTGATGGGGCTGCTGAGGCGGATACGGGGGCGGGTAGGCGCCCGGCGCCGGCACGCCGTTGGGGGCGGCCGGGGCGGCGGCGGCCGGGCGCCGGTTGGCCCGGCGGATCAGGAACGTCACGCCGAGCACGATCAGCACCAGCACCCCGCCACCGGCCCCGTAGAGCCAGAGCGTCGATCCGCCGTGGCTGCCGCCGGTTGCTTGCGGCACCGGCGCCGGCGAGGACGAGTCCGGCGCCCCCTGCGACTCGACGCGGGTCAGCAGCGGGTTGTCCTTCGGCCCGTTGTCCACCGCCGGGTTGGGGGCGAGCGCCTTGGAGGGCGAGGCGATCCCGTAGCCGTAGCGGTCGTTGGGCACCTGGCTGTGGTCGGGGGGCGCGGCGGCACTGGTGATCATGCGCCGGATGACCTGACCGGCCGAGAGCGCGGGGTACTTGGACCGCACCAGGGCGGCGATGGCGGAGACGTAGGCGGTGGCGTCGGAGGTGCCAGAGGTATAGCGGTAGTCGGTGGGGGAGTTGCTGCCGGGACTGGTGATATCTACACCGGGTGCAACAAGGCTGATCTCCGGGCCTCGATTGGAGCGGTCCCAGACCGCTCCCTGTCGGTCAATGGCACCGACCGCAACTACGCCCGGAAACGCAGCGGGGTAGTCGATTGGAGAACCACTGATGTTCCCGAAGTTCCCGGTTGCCGCCACCAGCACAACGTCCCGGCTGACTGCATAGTTGACGGCCGCCCTGGCTGCGGTGTCGGTCCGCATGCCACCCACGTACAGGGACATATTGACAACCTTCGCCCCATGGTCAACTGCGTAGCGCAAGGCGTCAGCGAAATTCACCTGCTGCCCGGATGCGACATTGCCATCTGCATCGAGCGGCACCCTGATCGGCAGTATCTTCGCCTTCGGCGCCAATCCCATAACGCCAGAATCAGCGCCGTGACCGTGCCCAGCGATCAGCCCGGCCATCCCGGTGCCGTGTCCAACTGCGTCCTTCTTGCCATTGCTGTGTTCCCCAGAGAAGTCCGCGCCATCTAGGACCTGACCGGTCAGGTCCTGGTGGTCAGGATCAACTCCCGTATCGATCACCGCGACGGTCACACCGTCACCCTGGCTGATCGGCCACACCTTGGTATCGGCCTGGTAGGCCTGCAACGGCCACTGCTGATCCCTGGTGCTGTCCGCGAGGGCAGGCGCAGCCGCCAGCCCCCACACCAACGCCCCCGCGGCGAGGACGGCCATCCCCCGCACCGGCCGACGACTCGCCACTGTCGGTCACCCCATTCCTCGAAGCTGTCACCTCAGACGGTGACTCATTCCACCACGCCCGGGTTGACGCCCTTGTCCGACATCCAGGTCTCCTCGTCCTCGACCAGGTAGTCGGCCCGCTTGCCTTCCTTCCGCTTCTTCCGGCGGGCCGCCTGCGTCCCGCCCGGCAGCAGGCCCGGTTGGGGCCGCTCCGCGGCGGCGGCCTCGGACTCGCTCGCCGCCCGGCCGCGCAGGCCGAGGCCGCTGCCGCCCTCGGTGAAGCCCTTGCGCTGCGCGCTCTCGGCCCGGCCGACCATCGCCTCCTCGCCCTCGCCGACCACGGACCCGCCGCCGCCACCCCTCCGGGCAGCACCGACGCGCCCGAAGCCGCTGCTGCGACCAGCTGCTGACGCTTCCTCGGCCGGGCCGAGACCCTGCCGCGTCGCACCGGGACGTCCGGAGCCGCCGGCCGATTCCTCTGCGCCCTCCTCGCCGGGCGTCGACCCGCCCGCACCTGGAGGCCGGTTCGACTCCGCCTCACCGTTGAAGGCCCCGGCGGAGAGCCGGGGATCCACCGTCGGAATCCGTCCGGCGCCGGTACCGAAGCCCATCGGCGGCATGCTGCCCGAGCCGCCCCCACCTCCGACCAGACCGGTCGGACCGCCCGAGGGCGCGGCCGAGGGCGGCCTTGGCGCAGCGACAGCAGTGGCGTCGAGACCGGTCCCGTTGCCCGTGACGCTCGACTGCGCCGCGGGAGCTGACGGCCCGGAGGCCGGGCGGGCAGCATGCGAGTCGGCCTTGTGGTCGGCGACGGGCGCATCCGCGCCGACCGCCACCGACTTCAACGGCTTCGGCGCCGGATTGGCGACGCCACCCTTGATCCCGGCGTCCGTCGGCGCCACGGGCGCGCAGGCCGACGGACGCGGCGGGGCGACTGCCGGAGCAGCCGGTACCTCGGAAACACGGCCCACCACCTGGGTGTTCACAGGGGCCGAGGTGTAACCGCCGATGGCACCGAGGCCAGCGCCCATCACGAAGGCGCTTAGGGCAGCTTGCGCCGTTGGGTCCGGCGGCGGGACATTGTCCACATCTGAGGGGCCTGAGATGGGAGGCGGCGGCTTCAGCACCGGCGTCGCCGTCCGGTACTTGTTGGCCAGGGTCTGCATGACCGCGACCGCTTCCGACTTCTTCTGATCCTTGATCGGGATCTGCGTACTGTCGTCCTGGATCCCGACCGCGTTCTGCGCGGTGTCGGAGATCGCGTTGCCGACCTGGGACCAGAAGCCGGGCTCCTCGGGCATGTCGTGCTTGGCCTGGTCGATCGCCTCGGACATCATCTGCAACGTGTTGGCCGCGTCGTTCGCGTACGCCGCCGCGTTGTTGACGCTCGTCGCCAGCTTCGTCATCTTCGAGTAGAAGGCGTCGCTGGTGTTGCCCTGCCAGCTGTAGGTGGCGTCGCCGGAGGCCGTGTCCAGGGCGGTGCGGATCTTCTTGAGGGTGTCCGACGCCCGCCGCCAGGGGTCGCTGGCGGCCATCACATCGCCCGAGTTCAGGGCCTCGACCATCTTCCGCAGCGCGCTGTGGCTGTAGCCGTTGAAGTCGGTGACATCGGCACTCACGATCGCACGCCTCCGGTCCCGCGGTCGGTCCCGCGGTCGGTCCTGCACTCGGTCCTCTGCACGGTTGTCATCACCACGTCGGCTGCTCCACCGGTCCGCTGTCCCCGTCACCGTTCTCGTCCGTCACCCCGGGCCGCGTGGAGTTGCCCTTCCCCGCCGCACCCGGCACCCCGCCACCCGGCGCCACCGCGCCAGGCACCGCCCCGGGCACTGCTCCAGGCGCCTCCCCCGGCACCTCCCCAGGCGTCACCGCCGGCGGCTCCTGCGGTGCCTCCGCCGCCGTGTCCTTGACCGCCGTCCGGCCGGCGGGCTTCGCCGCCGAGCGCCCGGCGACAGCGCCCGCCACCACCCCGGCGGCGCCCGCGCCGTAGGTGATCGGCGCAGGGGTCGCGGTGCTGACCGACCAGCCGTCGGAGGAGACCTTCAGCGTCTGCGCCGTCCGGTGCTCCTGCTCCTCGTAGTTGGTCGCGGTCAGATCGGCCTTCCGCTGCGCGTCGTCGATCGCCTCGTGCAACGCGCTGAGCACGTCGCGCAGGCCGTCACGCATCAGCTCGTACTGGTCGTGCAGCGCCTTGGCCTCGGCGAACTCGCCGAAGGAGGTGCCGCCCACGCCGGTCCTGGCGTGCGTGGTGGGCCCGTCGGCGCTCGCCTGGAACTCCGCCAGCAGGCCGCGGACCTGGCCCGCGAACGCGCGCAGGCTGTCCACCTCGACCTGGTAGCCCGAACCGGCACCGCCCGTCGAACCCGATCCGCTGCTCCCCTTGTCGGCCACGGTTCGTGCCTCCCCCGTTTCACCCCGTCATGCCCGTCGTGTTCGCGTCAGTCCCGAACCGACTCAGCTTCCCAAGTATTCAACTCAACTCCAACCCCGCCGTGCAACACCCGGCGTCCCGTCAGGAGTCGACCGGCAGGCTCGCCGCCAGCGTCCTGCGGCACAGCGAATCGGCCTGTCGGGTGGTCTCCGGCAGGCGGTAACGCGGCGTCAGCGCGAGGGCGACGGCGACCGCCTCGGTCAGCCCGATCCGGTGACCGACCGACACGAAGACCGGCTTCACCCCTGCGCGGGTACGGAGTGCACGGCCCACCTCCTCGCCGGTGTCCCGGTCGAGCAACGGGGACCAGGCGCCGCGCTCGGGTGCCGGGTCCCGGTGCTCGAAGCCGAACGGCGTCTTGGCGACGCCCAGGGTCGGCAGTCCGGTCAGCACGCCGAGGTGGCTGGCCAGCCCGAGCCGGCGCGGATGGGCCAGGCCGTAGCCGTCGCAGACCACCAGGTCGGGCCGCTGCCGCAGCCCGGCCAGGGCGTCGGCCACGGCGGGGACCTCGCGGAAGGCCAGCAGCCCCGGCAGGTACGGGAAGGCGATCGGGCCGACGGCGGTGGCCTCCTCGACCACCTCCAGGGTGCCGAGGTCGAGCAGCACGGCTGCCGCGGCGACGGTGTTCCGCTCGTCGTCGTACGCCACGTCCACCCCGGCCACCAGCGCGCCGGGGGCGGGAGCCGGCCCCTGCGGTTCGACCAGCGGGCGCAGCCGCCGCTGCTCGGCGAGCGCCGCCTCCTCGGTGCGCGGCCAGCTCGCCAGGTCCACCCGGGCCGGCGCCTCGGCACCCGAGCCGGGCACGCCGCGGCCGTCGGCAGGGCAGTCGGCAGGGCGGTCGGACACGCTCACGGTTTCCCCCGAAGTCGGTACGGACGTCGCGGACCACGCTAGCGCTGCCGCCGGCGCGGTCCGCCCGCACCCACCCTCACCGGGTGGAAACCACCACCGTCTTCGCCGCCTTGTCGTGCAGACACTGCCGGTAGGGCTTGTTGAACACCCCGAACATGCCGTCGACCAGCCACCAGATCCCGCAGCAGATCGCGGCCGGCAGCGTGTAGACCGCCGCTCGGGTCCACGCGGCGGAGCTGACCGGGCTGCTGCCGTCGGCCAGCATCGCGACGCGGACGTTCATCACCTTCTTGCCGAGCGTCTGGCCGTCCCGGGAGAGCATCACGCCCTCGTAGACCAGGTAGAGGGCGTAGTAGACCCAGACCCCGTCGGTCCAGCCGTCCCGGTTGCCGAAGCCGGTGAAGGGCAGCACCACCACGAGCGCGATCACCTGGATGAGCACGTAGTCGATCACCCGGGCCAGGATCCGGTGCGGCCAGGTGCCGAGCGGCGGCATGCCGGCGGGCTGCCCGGCGCCCGGGGCGCCGTAGGGCGATCCCCCCGGCCCACCGCCGTGCGGGCCGCCGTCGTACGGACCGGCGCCGTGCGGGTCGCCCCCGAACGGGCCGCCCGTGTAGGGGCCGGCGCCATAGGCGTTGGTGTCGTACGGGGAGCCGTTGGGCGGGGTCTCCCCGGGCGTGCTCGACGAAGGCGGCTGCTTGTCGAAGGAGGGCTTGCCGCCCCCTTCCGGCTCAGAGCTCGAAGGGTCGTAGGTGCTCATAGGGAGAGTAGAACACCGAAAATCGTATCTTCTATGGATATTTGACCCGTTTTGATGATCGGCGCCTGGGTGTCAGGCCTTGACGACCCGCGTCCGCGCCGCCCGATCGGCCCAGCTGCGCTGCCGCTGACGGTCCGCCAGCAGCACGAGCGGGCCCAGCACGGTCACCATCGTCAGCTGGCCCACCAGCCAGCGGACGAAGGACCGGCCCAGGCTCGGCGGCCGCGGCGGGGTTCGATCGGCGCCGCGGCCACCGTGACCACCGCGACCGTCGCGCCCCTGCGGCCCCGCCTCGGCTCTGACGACCCGTAGGCCGAGCAGTCTCTTGCCGAAGGTGCGGCCGGTGCGGGCCGTCGGCAGCACCTCGAAGAGGAAGCCGCCCAGCAGCAGCGTGCCGAGCAGCAGCGCCACCCGGCCGATGAGGCTGCCGTCGATCAGCCAGACCTGCACCTCGCGGCCGGTCAGGTGACTGGCCGTCCGGGCGCGGTCGAGCTTCAGCTGCACGTCCGCCAGGGTCGCCATGGTCAGCGGGATCCCGACCGCGGCGCCCAGGCCGCCCAGCATCAGCACGTCCACCAGCCGGGCCGCCAGCCGCCGGCCGACCCCGCCGGTCACCACCGGCGCGGAAACGTGTGCGGCAGCAGGCACCGGCACGGACGCGGTCACGCGCGCAGGCGGCCGAGCCGCCCGAGCGGGGAGCACCGCAGCACTGGACGTCGGCTCCGCCGATTTCCGGCGCACCACGGCCGCCGCGGGCGCAGCAGGCACCGCCGGCATCGCAGACACCGCCGGGACCGTCGGCACGGCCGGCGCCGCGACGGGCACCGGAACCGGCGCGCGGGCCGGCTCCGGCTCGGCCACGGGCACGGCCGCCACCGGCTCGGCCCGCCGTACCGCCACCGGCGCCGGTTCGGCAGCGGGCGCCGCCTCCTCCAGCGCTCCCCAGGAGACCCACCGCGGCGCCCGCCCGGTCTCCAGCAGCCCTCGCTGCGCCTGCGGGTCCGCCTGCCAGCCGCTGTGCTCCGGCAGCTCCGCCGCGCTCTCCGGCTCCGGCGGCGCCATGGTGAAGACCGCCCCGGCCCCGGTCTGGTCGAGGAAGACCGGCCCGGTCTCGCCCCCGCCGCCGTCCGCCCGCTGCGGCACCGCGCGCTCCGGCACCGCCGGCGGCGGGATGTACCGCGCGTTGGGGCGCACCGCGGGCCGGGCCGCAAACGCGGGCACCGCCAGGACCTCGCCCTCGGCGGGCGCGGGGCGGCTGGTCCCGGGCACCCAGGTGCCGCCGTTCCAGTAGCGGACGAAGCCCGGCACCGACGGGTCCGGGTAGTAACCGGGCGCGGGGACCGCGGCGGTGTCCGCGCTGGCGACCAACGGCTGGTCCGACATGCAGATCTACTCTCCTGTGATCCACCGGCGAGGGGTACGCCACGTCGCCGGGCAGTCACAAAGAGTAGTACCTCCGGATCGGCTCCGGCGGAGAGTTGCGGATAAGGACCACGGCCGGGAGCCCGACCCGCTTGACTGGCCCGGTGGTCTGCCTGCCCGGCCGAGCACGCCCCCTCGTGCGCTGCCAGCGCGCACCGAACGCTGCGCGCCCTGCGGCCGGGCCGCGCTCCCGCTCCTCGGAGAGCTTGCGGAAATCGGATCGAAAACCCGTGTAAGAGCCGGGCCGCTCCGCGCTCTCTCCAGGTGTACCGGGCCCACCGCGGGCCCGGACGCGACCGAGAGGATCAGCGACATGGACAGCCGGCCGAGCGTGGTGGAGTTGGAACTCGAGCTCAACCTGGTGCTCTCCCCCGAGCGCAGCGTCCCCGTCCCGGCCCGGCTCTCGTACGGCAGCCACGACCCGTACGCGGTGCACATCACCTTCCACCTGGACACCGGCACCCCGGTGACCTGGGTGTTCTCCCGGGAGCTGCTGGTGGAGGGCACCTTCCGCCCGTGCGGCCAGGGCGACGTGCGGATCTGGCCGACCCGGCCCCACCCGGCGGCCGGGGTCACCCACAGCGGGCGGCAGAGCGTGCTCTGCCTCGCGCTCACCTCACCGGGTGGTGACGCCCTGCTGGAGGCGCCGCTGCCGGCCGTGGCCGCCTGGCTGGAGCGGGCGCACCGGCTGGTGCCGCCCGGCGGTGAGCTGAACGTGCTGGACCTGGACAGCTCGCTCGCCGAGCTGCTGGCCTGAGCGCGTGCCGACGGTGCCGCGGGTCCGGCGCCGACCGACCGGGGACGTCAGCGCGCCGCGGGGGCGCGCTGACCGGCCGCGCCCACCACGTCCGTCCTCGTCCCCTCGTCCGCACTGCCCACCCGCTGTCCCGGAACCAGGGGCGGCAGCAGCGGCTGGCCGGCCGCGCGGCGGCGGGAGCGCACCCGCAGCGCGGCGACCAGCAGGAAGCAGAGCCCGATCAGGGGGTACATCCCCGCCGGCACCTGCTTGAAGATGTTCATCTGCAGGTTGGTGATGCCCTTGTGCGGCACCAGCCACATCGAGAACGAGCAGAACCCGACCACCGTCAGGCGGTGGATCAGCCGCCAGCGCCGACGGCGGACCGCCGGCGGCCTGGAGCGCTCGTGAGCGGCCTCGGCGGCCAGCAGGATCACGATCGGCACGCACCAGATCCAGTGGTGGGTCCAGCTGATCGGCGAGATCAGCAGCGCGGTGACGGCGGCGCAGCACACCCCCCAGGCCTCGCCCCGCGGCAGCCAGCGGGAGCTGCGGTAGGTCCAGGTGGCGACGGCCAGGCCCGCCACCGCGATCAGCCCGGCGGCCAGGGTGGCGACGATGCCGGGGTCGGCCAGGTGCAGGAACCGGGCGGTGACGCCGCGCAGCGACTGGTTGTCGACGATGTAGACCACGCCGACCCGGGAGGAGTCGTACAGATACTTCGTCCAGAAGCCCCAGGTGGCGCCGGGCAGCACCGCCGCCCCGATCGCGAACGAGGCCAGGAAGGCCGCACCGGCCGTGAAGGCGGCCCGGACGCGTCCGGTGAGCAGCAGGTAGACCGCGAAGAGCCCGGGGGTGAGCTTCATGCCGGCCGCGATGCCGATGCCGATGCCCTTCCACTTGCGGTGGTCGGGCGTGGTGACGTCCCAGAGCACCAGGCAGAGCAGGATCAGGTTGATCTGGCCGTAGCGCAGCGTGGTGAAGACCGGCTCCAGCCAGACGCCGAGCCCGGCCACCAGCACCACGCCGACCGGCCGCAGCTCCCGGCGCGGCCAGCCCACCAGCCGGAACGAGAGCAGCGCGGCCAGCCCGAGCAGCCCGATGTTCCCCACCGTGACCGCCACCCGCAGGAACGGGACCGGCAGCCAGGTGGTCGGTACGAAGAGCATCGCCGCGAACGGCGGATAGGTGGCGGGCAGGTTCCACTGGGTGACCCGCAGCGCGTAGAGGTCGTGGCCGTTGGCCACGGCGCCGCCCTCGGCCCGGTAGACCATCATGTCGACCATCGAGGTGCCGATGAAGTGCCGGACGACGGCGTAGGCGAGCAGCGAGCCCAGGGCGATCAGGGCGGCCTTGCGCATCTGCTGCCGCGGTGCTTCGCGTACCGCGCGTATCGGGGACTCCAGCCGGCGGCGCCAGGCCGGGGCATCGGAGGGGACGGGGCCGGGGGCGACCTGTGCGGTCCCCTGGTCCTGCTGCACCGCTGTCACTGCCCGCTCCATCCCGCCGGTCGGTCGACCAGCCATCGACCATACCGGACGACCACCACCCGACCGCCGGTTCGTTCGGGCCGCTACGGGCCGTGAAGATCGTCCTGCGGAGCGGTCGGTGACCGGACCGCTCCGGCTGCCTCAGGCCCCGCGCCGCACCGCACCCCGTCCCGCCCGCCGGGCCCGGCCCAGCCGGCGTGCGGGGGCGACCGGGGCGGGCCGCTCGCCGCCCAGCCGCAGCTGGATCTCGGCACCGCCCAGGGCGGCCGAGCGGCCCAGGGCCAGGTGTCCACCGCTGGCCTCGGCGAGCTTGCGGACGATGTCCAGGCCGAGGCCCGTGGAGCCCTCGCCGCCGTCCCCCTCGCCGCGTCGCAGCGCGGCCGACGGATCGTCGAACCCCGCTCCGGCATCACCGACCAGCACGATCACGCCGTGCTCGGCGGCCGTCACGTCCACCGCGAAGGCGGTGCCGACGGCGGTGTGCCGGAAGACGTTGCCGAGCAGGGCGTCGACCGCGGCGGCCAGGTCGCCGCGCGCCACCGGCACCGGCGCGGGCACCTCGGCGCCGTGCAGCTGCCAGGGCCGGCCCTCGTCCTCGGCCAGCGCCGACCAGAAGCCGACGCGTTCGCGGATCACCTCGGCCGCGTCGCAGCCCACCACGACGGGCGCGGGCTCGCCCGGGGCGCGGCGGGTGGAGCGGATGATCTGGTCGACCTCGCGCTCCAGCTGGGCGACCGCGTGCCGGGTCGCGTCGGCGGCGTCCCCCTCGCCGAGCGAGGCGGCGTTCAGCCGCAGCACGGTCAGCGGGGTGCGCAGCCGGTGTGAGAGGTCGGCGGCCAGCTCGCGCTCGGCGGCCAGCAGCTGGACCACCCGGTCGGCCATCGCGTTGAAGGCGGCCGACGCCTCGCGCAGTTCGGCGGGGCTGCCCTCGGCCTGCGGTCCGGTCACCGGCAGCCGCACGGCGAGGTCGCCGGTGCCCAGCGCCCGGGCCGCACCGGCCAGCCGGCGGGCCGCGCCGACCAGCCGGGCGCCCATCCGGTCGGCCACCAGCACGGCGAGCGCGACCAGGCCGAGCGCGACCAGCGACAGCACCAGCCAGGCGGTGGGCACGCCGCGGGTCAGGTCGGCGTCGGCGACGAAGACCTCCACCACGGCGACCCGGGCCGGGTCCACGGCGACCGGCTGGAGGCGGGCGTAGCCGCCGGGCACCGCGACGGTGAGCACCCGGCCGCCGGCCGCGGCGGCGATCTCCGCGGCCTGGGCCCGGCCGGTGCCGATGGTCTGGCCGGCGCCGCTGCGGGCGGGGCCGGAGCCGACCGCCGGGAGGTGGACGGCGATGCAGCCCCGGGCGCCGGCGTCGGTGCTGGCCACCGCGCGGGACAGCGCCGCCTGGTCGGTGGTGATCGCCAGCGCCGGGCCCAGCGCGGCGGCCTGGCGGTCGGCGGCGGTGAAGGCGCGCTCCCTGGCGGTCTTCTGGACCATCAGGCCGAGCGGGATCAGAAAGGCGAGCGCGACCATCGTCGTCCCGGCCACGGCCGCCTTGACCAGCACCCAGCGCAGCGACTGGCTGGCGGGCGCGGGCCGCTCGCCGGCCGCGGCGCCCTCCGCCGGCCGTGCACCGCCCGCCGGTGCGACCGGCGCCGGTGTGCCGCCCCGTGGTCTCACGGCTGGTGCTCCGCGCCCGCCGGGGCCGGGGCCGGGGCCTCGAGCCGCACCCCGACGCCGCGCACGGTGTGCAGGTAGCGCGGCGTGGAGGCGGTCTCGCCGAGCTTGCGGCGCAGCCAGGACAGGTGCACGTCGATGGTCTGGTCGCCGCCGTAGGTCTGCCGCCAGACCTCCGCCAGGATCTCGCGGCGCGGCACCACCACACCTGGCCGGGCCGCGAGGAAGGCCAGCAGGTCGAACTCACGGCGGGTCAGGTCCAGCGCCTGGCCGTCCAGCACCGCCTCGCGCCGCTGCACGTCCACCGCCAGACCGCCGACCCGCAGCACCGGCGAGACCGGGGCCGCGCCGCCGACGAGCCGGCGCAGCACGGCCGCCATCCGGGCCGTCAGATGCTCACCGGAGAAGGGCTTCACCAGGTAGTCGTCCGCGCCGTCGTTGAGCAGCCGGACGATCTCCGCCTCGTCGTCGCGGGCCGTGGAGACGATCACCGGCACGTTGCTCAGCCCGCGGATCATCTTCAGCGCCTCGCCGCCGTCCAGGTCGGGCAGGCCGAGGTCGAGGATGACCAGGTCACAGCCGACCTGGGAGACCTCGCGCAGCGCCTCGAGCGCGGTGCCGACGCTGCGCACCGCGTGCCCGCACTCGGACAGGTGCCGGATCAGGGCCGAACGGACGAACGGGTCGTCCTCGACCACCAGGACTGTTGCCATGGCCCTGCACGCTACGGCATCGGTGCCGGGCCCGGCACCGGGATCCGGGCCGAAGGGCCCCCGCCGTCACCGGCCGGTGGATACGGCAGGATGGCGGGCGATGCGAAGCGGACTGGTTCAGACGGGCGCCTGGGCGGTGGCCACCACAGCGGGGGTGGTGCTGTCCTGGCTGGGCGTCAATGCCGTCCTGTCCGACTCCGCCTTCGAGGCGCCCAGCGCCCTGCCGCTGCCGGTGGCCGCGCCCGACCAGCCCGCCGGCCTCACCGCCGCCGCACCCGCGCCGTCCGCACCGCCGACCGGGGCGACCCCGCTGTCCGCCGCGCCGACCGACCCGCCGGCCGCCTCCCGGTCCCGTGCCGCGCCCGCCGAGCCCGCCACCCCCGCCCCGCGCCCCACGGCCGGCGCACCCACGCCCACGCCGCCGACGACGGCCGCACCCGTGACCGCCCCGGCGCCCGCGACCAGGCCCGCGCCCAGCGGTGCGGCGGACCCCAGAAGCACCACCAGCTCCACCGGCACCACCAACCCCAGCGGCAGCGGCGCGACCACGCCCGGCAGTTCCGACGACGACAGCCCGGGCGGCACCCCGGACGACGACGCGCAGGACCCGCTGAGCGCCGCGCTGGGCACCCAGGGCTCGGCGGGCACCGTGGGCGCCACCACCGGCACGGTGCACAGCTACCTGGTGCCGGGCGGCCGGGTGGCGCTGGACCTCGGGCCGGACAGCGCCGAGCTGGTCTCCGCCGTCCCCGACCCGGGCTGGCAGATGCAGCTGTGGAACGGCGACGAGTGGCTGCGCATCGACTTCTCCCGCGGCAACGCCGCCAACTCGGTCTTCGTCACCTGGAACGGCCACGCCCCGGACGTGCAGACCGTGGTCCGCTGACCGCCCTGTCGGCCGTCGGGAGCCGCGCGCAACGCCGCGCACCCCGGGTCGGCGGCGACCCGGGGTGCGCACAGCGCAGTGGACGGCTCAGAGGTTGCCGCGCTTCTCCTGCTCGCGCTCGATCGCCTCGAAGAGCGCCTTGAAGTTGCCCTTCCCGAAGCCCATCGAGCCGTGCCGCTCGATCATCTCGAAGAAGACGGTCGGCCGGTCCTGCACCGGCTTGGTGAAGATCTGCAGCAGGTAGCCGTCCTCGTCGCGGTCGGCCAGGATCTTCAGCTCGCGCAGCTCGTCGATCGGCACCCGGGTGTCGCCGACCCACTCGCCGAGCGTGTCGTAGTAGCTGTCCGGGGTGTCCAGGAACTCCACGCCGGCCGCCCGCATCTGGCGCACCGTCTGGACGATGTCGTTGGTGGCCAGCGCGATGTGCTGCATCCCGGGGCCGTTGTAGAACTCCAGGTACTCGTCGATCTGCGACTTCTTCTTGGCGATGGCCGGCTCGTTGAGCGGGAACTTCACCTTGCGGGTGCCGTCCGCGACCACCTTGGACATCAGCGCGGAGTACTCGGTGGCGATGTCGTCGCCGACGAACTCCTTCATGTTCGTGAAGCCCATGACGTTGTTGTAGAAGGCGACCCACTCGTTCATCTTGCCGAGCTCGACGTTGCCCACGCAGTGGTCGATCGCCTGGAAGTTGCGCTTCTTGAGCGGCTCGACGATGGGCGTGCGGGTCACGAAGCCGGGCAGGTACGGGCCCGAGTAGCGCGAGCGGTCGACCAGGGTGTGCCGGGTCTGGCCGTAGGTGGCGATCGCGGCCAGCACCACGGTGCCGTGCTCGTCGTTCACCTCGTGCGGCTCGACCACACCGGTGGCGCCGTGCCCGGTGGCGTAGGCGTACGCGGCGCGCACGTCCGGCACCTCGATCGCCAGGTCGATCGCGCCGTCGCCGTGCTCGGCGACGTGCTGCTCCAGGAACTTGCCGTACTCGGTGGTGGCCTTGATCACGGAGGTGAGGACGAACCGGGCGCTGCCGGACTCCAGCACGTAGCTGGCGGTCTCCCGGTGGCCGGTCTCGGGGCCACGGTAGGCCACGCAGCGCATCCCGAAGGCGGTGGAGTAGTAGTGCGCGGCCTGCTTGGCGTTGCCGACGGCGAACTCGACCGCGTCCATCCCCCGGACCGGGAAGGGGTCGACCTCTCCCGCGTGCGCGGGGACGGACTGAGCGGCGGTATCGGTCATGACGGCCTCCCTGTAGGGCGTTGGACCTCGACGCGCCCCGAGGGTGTGGGGCGGGGGTGAGCCGGGTTCGGCATGGGGGTGCTTCGCCACGGGCTGTGCAGGGAGCGTGGCGCTGATCACAGCATTAAGCAACTGTTCCATTTTGCTCTGGTCAAGCTGTGCCGTTCGGCGGGACAATTCGTGCGTCGCCTGTACAGGTTGCCCAGCGAAAGGGCCATCGTGCTGAACTCTCCCATCGACGCCCTGGACGGCCGGCTGATCGCCCTGCTGGCCCAGGAGCCACGGATCGGCGTGCTGGAGTGCTCGCGCCGCCTGCAGGTGGCCCGCGGCACGGTGCAGGCACGGCTCGACCGGCTGCAGGCGCGCGGCGTGATCGGCGGCTTCGGTCCCGAGGTGGAGCCGGCCGCGCTCGGGTACCCGGTGACGGCCTTCGCCACCCTGGAGATCTCCCAGGGGCAGGGCGCGGACGCCCGGGCGCACCTGGCCGCCGTCCCCGAGGTGCTCGAGCTGCACACCATCACCGGGCAGGGCGACATGCTCTGCCGGATCGTGGCGCGCTCCAACGCCGATCTGCAGCGGGTGATCGACCGGGTGGTCGGCTTCGACAGCATCGTCCGGGCCTCCACCGCCATCGCACTGGAGAACCCGGTGCCCTACCGGGTGCTGCCGCTGGTCGCCCAGGCCGCGGCGGAGGGCGCCCAGCAGGCCGCCGAGTCCGACTGAGCGCTCGCCCTCGGTGTCAGCAACTGGGCAGCGGGCCGCCGCTGTTCAGCGCGTTGAGCGCGTTCAGCGAGTCGGTCAGCGTGTTCACCGGCACCAGCCGCAGCCCGGCCGGCGGGTTCACCTTGGCGTCCGAGCACTCGCCGCGCGGCACCAGGAAGACGGTCGCCCCGTCGCGCGCCGCCGCGTGGGTCTTCAGCTGGACCCCGCCGACCGGGCCGACCGTGCCGTCGCTCGTGATGGTGCCGGTCCCGGCGATGTTGCGCCCGCCGGTCAGGTCACCGCCCTTGCCGTTGCCGACCAGCTTGTCGATGATCGCCAGGCTCAGCATCTGCCCGCCGCTGGGGCCGCCGATGCGGCCCAGGTCGACGGTGACCTTGACCTGGTCCGGCGACAGGTGCAGGTAGTCGAGCGCGGCCATGGTCGCGTCGTCCTGGGACTGGGTCATCTCCTGGGTGGCCGCGCTCGGGTTGCTCGGCGGGTAGACGGCCTGGCGCGGCAGCACCGCGACGTCCGGGTCCAGCCAGCCCGAGACCGCCTGCTCCAGGGTGAGCGAGTCCCCCGGTCCGGTCGCGCTGATCGTGACGACCCGCAGCGATCCGCTGGTCCGGCGCACCGGCGCGCCGGTGATGGTGAGCACCTGCTGGCCCTGGTAGCTGTTCAGCGCGTCGGCGGTGTCCCCGGGCCAGGTCTTGGTGAACGGCAGCGGGGCCAGGAACGAGAACGCGAGGAACCCGGCCAGCACGACGGCGCAGAGCAGCACGGCCCGCAGCCGGATGGTCGGACGGCCGGACGGTTTCGGGTCAGCGGTGAGCGCAGGCACGTAGGGCATCCAAACACACCGGCGCCCCTCATTTCCCCGACGGCCCGTCGAACACACGGCGGCCGGGGCGCACCGTCCGCTCAGCGCAGCGCGTCGGCCACCTCGGTGGCGGCCTCCACCACCCGCGGCCCGACCCGCTCGGGCACCAGCCCGTTGAGCATCACCACGCCGACGCTGCCCTCGATGCCGCTCAGCCCGACCAGCGCGGCCGCCGCACCGCTGGCGCCGGACTGCTCCTCCGCCCGGGTGATCACGAAGCTCTGCTCGGGCCGGCGCTGGCCCGGGAACTTGCGGGCCTCCAGGATCGCCCGGCCCGCGGCGCTCTCGTCCAGCGGATGGCGCAGGCCGGTGCGGTAGGCCACGTGGAAGTCGGTCCAGCTGGGCTCCACCACGGCCACGGCGAGCGCCTCGGTGCCGTCCACCAGGGTCAGGTGGGCGGTGGCGCCGAGGTCCTCGGCCAGGCTGCGCAGCGCCGGCAGCGCGGCCTCGCGCAGCAGCGGGTGCACCCGGTGGGCCAGCCGCAGCACGCCCAGGCCCACCCGGGCCCGGCCGCCGATGTCACGTCTGACCAGGCCGTGCTGCTCCAGGGTCGCCAGCAGCCGGTAGACCACCGTGCGGTTGACGGCGAGCCGGGCGGCCAGCTCGGTCACGGTCAGGCCGCGTTCGGAGTCGGCCAGCAGTTTGAGGACCCTGACGCCGCGGTCGAGGGTCTGGGAGGTCTCTGCGGTCACGACACGCATTCCTTTCCGCGGTGGTCGGCAGCCTCGGCGGAGGGCCGGGACGGGACGGTGGTGTCGCGCGCAGGGGTGGTGGACGCGGTCCAGGCCGGCTGCGTCGTCGTCGGCACACGCGGCTCTGAGCGCTCCGGTCGGCGGTCGTGCCTGCGTGAGAGCGTGGGGGAAAGGTAATAACTGATTCGCCGCTGCGGAAGTGGTTGTCCAAAATTCGGTCATGATCGATATTTCCGATTCGGACCTATCGGGGCAATGCCACCAATTTCACCGGAGCACGGCGATGGTTCGGGTGCCCTGGGTTCGGACTTCGGACACCCTCACCTCCACAGCATCTCCCCAGTGGACTCCCAGCGAATCGTTAGCGGAATCGCACCGTGCGGGGCATCAGTTCGCCCACTTCCTGACCATCGCGATCCGGGCCTTGAGCTGATTGGCCGTGGCCTGCGCGGTGAGCGGGCCGCCGCACTGGCGGCGCAGCTCGTTGTGGATCGTCCCGTGCGGCTGGTTGGTGCGGTGGTGCCAGGCGGCGACCAGCCCGTTCAGCTCCTTGCGCAGGTCGCGCAGCTCCTGATGGGTCACCACCGGGCGCTGCTCGGCCGGCAGCTCGAGCAGGTCGGCCTCGTCGGCGGGCTTGCTCTTCGAGCGCTGGATCTGCCGGCTCTGGCGCTTCTGCAGCAGCAGGTGCACCTGGTCGGGTTCCAGCAGGCCGGGAATGCCGAGGTACTCCTCTTCCTCCTCGCTGCCCGGGTGCGCCTGCATGCCGAATTCCATGGCGTTGTAGAGCACCCGGTCGAAGACGGCGTCGGAGCCGAGCGCCTCGTAGGAGAGCTCCTCGCCACCCGCGCCGTCCGGTCCGTCGTTGGCCCGCTCGGCCTCGGCCAGTAGCCGGTCCTCCTCGTCGAAGAGGCCCTCGCTCTCCTTCTTGGGCCGGTCCAGCACGTGGTCGCGCTGCAGCTCCATCTCGTTGGCGAAGCCGAGCAGCATCGGCACCGAGGGCAGGAAGACCGAGGCGGTCTCGCCGCGCTTGCGGGCGCGCACGAAGCGGCCGACCGCCTGCGCGAAGAAGAGCGGGGTGGAGATCGAGGTGGCGTAGACGCCGACCGCCAGCCGCGGCACGTCGACACCCTCGGAGACCATCCGGACCGCGACCATCCAGCGGTCGTCGTTCGCCGAGAAGTCGGAGATCCGCTGGGAGGCCTCGGCCTCGTCGGAGAGCACCAGGGTGGCCTTGTGCCCGGTGATCTCGCGGATCATCTTGGCGTAGGCGCGGGCCGCGTTCTGGTCGGTGGCGATCACCAGACCACCCGCGTCCGGGATCGCCTTGCGCACCTCGGTCAGCCGCTTGTCCGCGGCCCGCAGCACGTTGGGGATCCACTCGCCCTGCGGAGCGAGCGCGGTGCGCCAGGCCTGGGCGATCAGGTCCTTGGTCATCGGCTCGCCGAGCCGGGCCTCCAGCTCGTCGCCGGACTTGGTGCGCCAGCGCATGTTGCCGCTGTACGACAGGAAGATCACCGGACGCACGACGTGGTCGGCCAGCGCGTGCCCGTAGCCGTAGGTGTAGTCGGCCACCGACTTGCGCAGCCCGTCGGTGTCCGCCTCGTACTGGACGAACGGGATCGGGTTGGTGTCCGAGCGGAACGGCGTCCCGGTCAGCGCCAGCCGGCGGGTGGCCGGCTCGAAGGCCTCGAAGCAGGCCTCGCCCCAGGACTTGGAGTCGCCGGCATGATGGATCTCGTCCATGATCACCAGCGTCTTGCGCGCCTCGGTGCGGTTGCGGTGCAGCATCGGGTTGACGCCCACGCCCGCGTAGGTGACCACGATGCCGTGGTAGTCCTTCGAGAGCGGCCCCGAGGAGTAGGCCGGATCCAGCCGGATGCCTATCCGCGCGGCGGCCTCGGCCCACTGCTTCTTCAGGTGCTCGGTCGGCGCGACCACGGTCACCTGCTGCACCAGGTGGTTGTGCAGCAGGTAGGAGGCCAGGGTGAGGGCGAACGTGGTCTTACCGGCGCCCGGGGTGGCGACCGCCATGAAGTCCCGGGGCTGCTTCTCGATGTACGTGTCCAGCGCCCCCTGCTGCCAGGCGCGCAGCTTGCCCGCGGTGCCCCAGGGGGCACGCCCGGGGAAGGCCGGCGACAGGTGGTGCTGCCCGGCCGCCGCGGCCGGACGGGCCTGCGGCTGCGCGGTCGGCTGCGCGTCTGAGAACAGGGGCGACATGGCGGACGAGGCGGCAGTACTCACGGTCTCCGAGGGGGATCGTCGCAGGTCAGGGCGGTGGAGCGGCCCGGGTGTGCGGTGGATGGGCGATCGGACAACCCGCCTAGCCTACCGGGCTGCGCCGTCATCGAGGGCTCGACACCGACGGACGCCACGTGACCGGGATCACCCCGCGAACCCGGGTAATCAACCCGCTCCCCCGCACTCTCTCCTGTCGTACGCGCACCACCCGACCCGAGGAGTCTCCATGTGCAGCGCCGCAGTCGAGCAGTCCGTCCAGGCCGCCCTGATCCTGTCCAGCCACTGCTCCACCCAGCTGCAGATGACCCTGCGCTACCGGGCCGCCGACCCGCTGGCGGTCCGGCTGGTGTTCCCCGGCGAGTACTCGCTGGACGAGGTGGCGGCGCCATCCGCGGCGGACGAGGTGATCTGGGTCTTCGCCCGGCAGCTGCTGGCCACCGGGCTCGACCTGCCCGCCGGGCTGGGCGACGTGCACATCAGGCCCTCGCGCGGTCCGCACACGATGGTCGAGCTGCGGGCACCCGAGGGGATCGCCCTGCTCCGCTTCGAGGCGGGGGACCTGCGGCGCTTCCTGGCGGCCAGCTACCGCTGCGTGCCCGAGCACCAGGAGGGCCGCCACCTGGACGCCGACCGCGCGCTGGCCGAGCTGCTCGGCTGACCCGGGCCGCGCGGCTCAGCCCGAGAGCCTGCGCATCAGCCGCATGCCCTGGCTGGGCGTCAGGTGCGGCAGGTAGGCCTTGCCGATCGCCCGGGTGATGCTGGGCAGCGCCGCCGGGTCGGGGTAGAGCATGTACATCGGCCGGTACTCGGGCTGGAACTTCGCCTTGAAGGCGAGCAGCGAGCGGAACCCGTAGACCGGTTCCAGGCTCTTGCCCATCCAGTCGAGCATCCGCTGCAGCGCGGTCTGCGGCACGCCGCGGTCCGCCCGGGCCAGCGGCGCCCCGGACAGGCTCAGGAACTCGGCGCCCTCCTCCTTGAAGCCGAGCGCCGCGGAGGCGATCAGGAACTCCATCACGCCGCGGAAGCCGTCGGCGCGCCGGCGCATGAAGTCCAGCGTCCAGCCGATCGGCTCGCCGTCCCGGTAGACCGGCATCCAGCTGGTCAGGCCGTGCACCGTACGGTCCTGGTCGACGGCGACCAGGATCCGCACCGCCGGATCGGCCAGCTCGTCCAGGCCGCCCAGGGTGAACCCCATCTCGGGCAGGCCCTTGTCGGCCACCCACTCCTCCGAGATCGAGCGCACCTGGTCGCGCACGGCCATCGGCGCGTGCTGCCAGCTCCACCACTCGGCGGTGATGCCCTCCTTGCGGGCCTTGTTCAGCGAGGTCCTGATGTCCTGCCACTTCTTCCCGGTGAAGGCCAGGTCCGCCAGCGGCACCACGGTGTCCTCGGCGACCTGCAGCGAGCGCCAGCCGAGCCGCTCGCCCTCGTCCAGCGTCTGCGGGGTGACGCTGTAGAAGCACGGGGTCCAGCCGCGCGCGTCGCAGTACGCCGCGAACCCGGCCACCGCCCGCCGCCGCGCCGCCGGCTCGCCGAACGGATCGCCGGTGGTCAGCGCCACGGTGGAGATCACCCGGTACGGCACGGCGGCCTCGCGCCCCTCGTCGAACCAGTAGTGGTTGCCGTCCCAGGTGGCGATGAAGGAGAGCGTCGAGCCGCCGTGCCGGGTCAGCAGCTCGCGCGCCCGGGCCGCGTCCGCGGCGTCCGCCTGCACGCTGGGACGGCGGAAGGCCAGCAGCAGCGAGAGCAGGGCGACCACCCAGAACAGCAGCCCGGTATAGGCCGACAGGGCCTGCGAGGTGCCGCCGACGGCCACCGGGGAGGTGAGGATCAGGTCGTTGTAGGCGGGCGGCAGGAACTCCGAGGGCAGGCCCCGCAGCAGGACGGGCAGGGTGGCGTCCGGGTTGTACTGGTCGCGCACCAGCCAGCCGATCCCCAGGTAGGCGAGGCACGCGGCCAGCAGGGTGCCGCCGGTCACCAGGCCCAGCCGCTTGAGGTCCCGGGCGGGCAGCCGCAGCGAGAAGCGCTTGCGGGTGATCAGCAGCAGGAGCAGCACCAGCACCGGCATCAGCAGTGCCTCGCCGACCAGTTGCCAGACCTCGCCCTGGCCGCCGAGGTCGCCGGCCTGGCCGAGCAGCACCTCCAGCAGCCAGCTGAGCAGCGCGATCCACAGCAGTTGGACGACCGCGATGCACCACCAGGCCAGCCGCAGGCCGCGGCGCAGCCCCTCGGCCAGCACCAGCAGCAGGACCGGGATCAGCGCCGCCATCAGCCGCCCCGGCGAGTCGTAGAAGTGCAGCGCCGACTTCAGGTGCGCGCACTCGTCGGCCGACACCGAGCAGGCGTAGGCGATGTCCTCGGCGCTGGGCGGGCGGGAGAAGTAGAGGTCGCTGAAGGTGTTGAACGGGCCGTAGGCGTCCCGGTAGAGCGAGGCGATCAGCGGCCCGAGCGCGGACCCGGCCACGCAGAGCGCGACGAGCACCCGGGTCTCGGCGTGCGAGGGCCGGCGCGGCCGCCAGGACACCCGCTCGCGGACCAGCAGCAGCCCGGCGGCCAGCCCGAAGGCCGCCGCGACCAGGCGCTGGACGGCCTGCAGGTGGCCGACGTAGAGCATCAGCACCAGCGGCACCAGCACCACCACCAGCTGCAGCCGGCGCCGCCACAGCGCGGTGAGCCGGAAGCTGACCGCACCGGCGAGCGCGAAGAGCCCCGGCGCCGGGCCGACCGCGATCTGCTCGTTCAGCCCCTGGGTCCAGGTCTCGCCGACCGCGATGCCCAGCCGCACCAGGCCGGTGCCCAGCAGGACGCCGACCACCTGGCCGGCGATCACCACCGCGCCGGCCCGCCGCCGGCCCAGCCGCCGCTCGGCGATCGGCCCGATCACCAGCAGCGCGGCGGTGGTCAGCAGGTAGGCGGCGATGCCCGAGCACCAGCACAGCGAGCTGAGCGGGGTCCACCAGCGCCCGGCCTCCAGTGTCGGGATGCCCACCCCGACCCGGGAGAGCAGGTGCGGCGAGGGGCCGCTGCCCAGGCTGCCGGTGGCGGCGCCGACCACCCAGAGCAGCACGGTCAGCGCCACCGTCAGCGGCGCCTCGCGCAGCGCCCGGGCCACCGGCAGCCAGGCCCGCAGCCCACGCCGCCAGGGCGACTCGGGCCGCGGGGTGACGGGCTGCGCGGCACCGGCGTCGGTGGTCGCGGGCCCGCTCCCGAGCGGTTCCGCCGGGCTCATCCGATCAGCCCGAGCTGCTGGGACAACCAGGTCAGCTGGCCGCTCAGCCCGGCCCGGAAGGTGTTCCAGTCGTGGCCCCCGGGCACCTCGGTGAAGGTCGCCCTCATGCCCGCCGCGACGGCGGCCTGGTAGACCTTGCGCTGCTGCGGGCCGTACTCGCCGTCGCTCTTGCCGACCACGAACGCGGCCGCGGTGTCGGGGAACTTCTGGCGGGCCATCACGTGCAGCGGGTCCACCGCGTCGAAGGCCGCCTCGTTGCCGCCGAAGGCCGCCTGCACGGTCTTGTCGTGGCTGCCCAGGGTGGGCTCGTCCTGGCCGGAGATGTCCAGGAAGGAGCCGTAGACCTGCGGCGCGTTGACGGCCATCTGGAGCGAGCAGGTGCCGCCGAGCGAGAGCCCGCCGATCGCGAAGGCGCCGCGGCCGGTGCCGGTCTGCAGGTGGGCGTGCACCCAGTCGGGCACGTCCTGGGCGAGGTAGGTCTGCGCCTTGGCGATCTTGGAATCCATGCAGAGCGTGTTGGCCCAGTCGGAGCCGGTCGGGTCGACCACCACGACGATCGGCGCCAGGCCCTGGTGGGCGGCGGCGAAGGAGTCCATGGTGCCGGCCAGGCCACCGGAGTTGACCCAGTCGGCCGGTCCCCCGGGCTGGCCGGCCATCAGCACCAGCACCGGCAGCAGCGGGCGCGGCGCGGTGGCCTGGTAGGCCGGCGGCAGGTAGATGTAGGCGTCGCGGGGATCGAAGCCGGACTTGTGCCCGGGTATCGCCGTGGTGGTGATGGTGCCCTTGGCCGGCAGCCCGGCCGGGCTGTGCCAGACCTCGGCCAGCGTGCGCCCGGCGGGCGCGCTCAGCGTGCTGGTGGCCCTGCCCGCCGAGAAGGTCGGGGTGTGCTGGATCCAGGGGGCCAGCAGCACCCGCAGCGTCGGGTACTGGTCGTACTGCCGGTTGATCTCCGAGCCGGACATCAGCAGCACCAGCAGCGCCGCGCCCAGCACCGCGAACCGGCCGCGCCAGCGCAGCGGGGGCAGCCGGAAGAGCGCCAGCAGCAGGCCGAGGATCCCGATCCCGACCCAGAACACCACCTCGCGGGTGAGCCCGTCGGGCCACGGCTGCCACCAGTCGTTCACCACGGCCCGCACCAGCACGGTGAGCGCCGCGGTCAGCAGCACGGCGCACGGGAACCGCCGGCTCCACCAGTGGGTGCTGCTGGAGACGGCGAGGCCGACCAGCGCGAGCCAGCCGAGCGCCAGCACCAGGATCGGGATCACCCCGCTGGTGATCGGCCAGTCCAGCGGACCGTCCCACGCCAGTGCTGCCGTCACTGTGCCCCCCGATGACCTGTCAGATGTGCGAATACCACCACGTTGCCGTGGTAGCCCTGTCCTTTGGTGAACCCGCCGCCGCAGGTGATCAACCGCAGTTGCGCGTCCGGGGCCTGGCCGTAGACCCGGTGGTCCGGGAAGTCCGAACGGTCGTAGACGTCGACGGCGTCGACCACGAACCAGGCGGTGGTGCCGTCCTGCCGGGCCACGTCGACCTGGTCACCGCGGTGCAGCGCACCCAGACCGTAGAAGACGGCGGGGCCGGCGGCGGTGTCCACGTGGCCGACCAGCAGCGCGGTACCGCGCTGGCCGGGCGTCACCCCGTCACGGTACCAGCCCGCCAGATTGCGCCGATTGTCCGGCGGGGTGGCCAGGTGGCCCTCGCCGTCCAGCCCGACCCCGGTCACCGGGGCGTCCACGCCGACCGCCGGGATCCTGACCCGCATCGGCTCCGAGGCCCGCATCGGGGTGCCGCTGAGCGCGGCCGGACGGATCGCGCCGTCCTCCCCCGCCTCGGCGGCGGACGGCGCGGGCGGCAGCGAACCGCGGCTGCCGTCCTGCACCAGCCAGGCCCCCACCACCACCGTCGCCCCCAGCGCCACCGCCGCCGACCAGGGACTGCGCTGCCTGCCCACGCCGGCTCCCGTCCGCAGATCCTCGGCTCACCCCTGCTCAGCCAAACCGGAGGCCTGCCCCGCCGCATCGGCTGTGCCGCCGGACGGGTGAGCCGCGCCCCGGCGCAGCGAGCCGCGCAGCCTGGGCCGGACCAGGAACCCCTCGGCCAGTCCGTTGGCCACCGCGATGGTGGGCAGCTCGGAGGACTTCTCGTAGAGCAGGAAGCGCGGCTCCCAGCTGGGCTGGTACTTGGCGTTGGCCCGGTACAGCGACTCCAGTTGCCACCACCGCGACAGGAAGCGCAGCACGGCCCGGCACAGCCGCAGCACCGGTCCGGCCCCCAGCTTGCCGCCCTGCTCGAAGACGTAGCGGAACATCGCGAAGTTCAGCGAGACCCGGGTGAGCGGCAGCGCACCGGCCGCCCCGGCCAGCAGCAGCTCGGTGACCAGGAACTCCACCAGACCGTTCTCCGACTCCCGGTCGCGGCGCATCAGGTCGAGCGAGAGGCCGTGCGCGCCCCAGGGCACGAAGCTCAGCAGCGCGCAGGTGCGGTCGTTCTCGTCCCGGCACTCGGCGAGCACGCAGTCGCCGTCGGCGGGGTCGCCGAGCCGGCCCAGCGCCATCGAGAAGCCGCGCTCGGTGCGGCCGTGGCGCCAGGCGTCGGCCAGGTGCACCAGCGCGGTCAGTTCGTCCGTGGGGATGTCCCGGTGGCGGCGGATCACCGCGCGGTAGCCGGCCTTGCGGACCCGGTTGTGGGCCTGGCGCAGGGTGCGCATGCTGCGGCCCTCCAGGCTGAAGGCGGTCACCTCGACGATCGCCTCGTCGCCGAACTCCAGTGCCTTGAGGCCGGTCCGCCGGTAGACCGTGCCGGCCTGCTCGCCCGCGCCGGTGACGGCCGGCACCCAGGCGTTGGCCCGGGCCAGCTCCCGCCAGCACGCGATGGCCTGCGGCCACGCCTCCGGGTCGCCGATCGGGTCGCCGGAGGCCAGCGCGACCCCGTTGACCACCCGGTAGAGCACGGCGGCCTTGCCGGAGGGCGACCAGCAGACCGACTTGTCGCGGCGCAGCGCGAAGTAGCCGAGCGAGTCGCGCGCCCCGTGCCGCTCCAGCAGGGCGCGCAGCCGCTGCTCGTCCTGCGGCTGCAGGTGCACCCGCCCGTGCGGGGAGCGGAAGAAGACCCGCAGCACCAGCAGGAAGAGCGCGGCGCCGAGCACGTTGATGGTCAGGTCGGCCCAGCGGTCGACGCTCACCTGCGCGGTCACGTCGCCGAAGCCGGAGACGGTGAACAGCCGCACCACCGCGTAGCCGAAGCAGTCGCCCCAGTCCGCCTGCGGGGTGGTGCCGGCGTGCACCAGCACGGCGCCGAGCACGGTGACGAGCAGCCCGCCGATCAGCAGCACGGACAGGCCGAGCACCAGGTTGCCGCGGGCGCCCCGGGCGTGGAAGGCGCGCCGGCCGGCCAGCAGCACGGCGAGCAGCAGTGCGGTGAGTGCGAAGGAGACCCAGTTGAAGGGGTGCGCCCGGTCCTCGGGCAGCACCGCCAGGGCCACCGCGAAGGGCACCGTGTAGATCGCCGCCACCGCGGTGGCCACGATCCAGGCCGCCCGCTTGCGCCGGCGCAGCATCACCGCCAGCAGGGCGGCGAAGAGCGCGGCCGTGAACCCGGCGGTGACCAGCACCGGGGTGAAGAACTCGCCGCTGTTGGCCCGCTCCACCCGCTCCCGGAACGGGGCGATCAGCCCGGCCAGCAGGTTGAGCGCGGCGGCGATCCGCGCGTACCACTCGGCGCTCACGGCGCAGCGCCGGCGCCACGGCGGCAGTGGGCGGGCCGGCGCGGGGGCGGGGACGGGTACGGGGACGGCCGCGGGGGCCTCGGCCGCGGCCGGCGCAGCCGCCGTGCCGTCGGGTACCGCGTCCGGGGCGCCGGCCAGCAGGTTGTACGCGCCCACCTTGAACGCCTCCATCCGCCGGTGCACCCGGGCCTCGCGCCGCTCGGCGCGGGCCATCCGCTTGGGGCGGCTGCGGTAGCGCCAGCGGGCCCACGGGCTGCCGGGTCTGGCCAGCCGGATCGCCCCGACCACGGCGAGCACCGGCAGCATGACGCCGATCAGCCCGGTCCACAGCTTGCCCTTGAGCAGGCTGACCACCACCAGGAGCAGCAGCACCGCGGCCCCGGCCAGCTGCCCGATCGAGGGCTTGCCGCTGATCCCGCC
Source organism: Kitasatospora sp. NBC_01250 (assembly GCF_036226465.1). NCBI lineage: Bacteria > Bacillati > Actinomycetota > Actinomycetes > Kitasatosporales > Streptomycetaceae > Kitasatospora > Kitasatospora sp. NBC_01250. The sequence continues at coordinate 3,650,360 of NZ_CP108476.1, forward strand.
CAGCGGCAGCTCGCCGACCAGCACCAGCGCGATCAGCGCGATCGCGAGGATCACCGCGTCCACCGACTTGCGGCCCTGCTCGCTCCAGTAGACGTCCTCCAGGTGCAGCACCAGCGCGAACTCGTCCAGCACCAGGCCGCAGCCCGCGCCGAAGGCGATCGCCAGTCCGTCGCGCGCCAGGCCGTGGGTGCCGTGGTAGGCGAAGCTCGCGACTCCGGCCACCACCATCAGCGCCTGCCCGAAGACCACGTGGTGGATGTGCAGGCCGCCGGGGGTCACGTTGCCCGGCCACCAGGAGGTGCCGCGCCGGATCATCCGGGTGCTGAAGCGGATGAACAGGAAGGCCGTGATCAGGCCGATCAGCAGCAGGAAGAGCGGCTCCCGGCCCGGCTCGACGATCCGGGAGTGGTACGCGTCCCGCAGCGACTCCCACATGACGCCTCGGCTCCTCCCGCCCCGCACCGCACAGCCCGCGTCCAATCTGATGATCTTTGCGGCCGGGACGCGACTCGACACGCCGTGCGGCTGCGCTTATCGGGCGTTTGGGCATCGCCATCCCGGTGCGCCGCGATAGAGCGTGCGATGCTGTGGGACAAATCGCCCATAACGGTCTTTCAGCGGACTAATCGCCACCAGTCGGGCACCGTCTCGTCGTTGAGCTCCGCCGCCCGCCCGCTCGCGGTTCCGCGCCCCGCCCCGAGCCCCGACCCGAACCGGAGTGATGATGGACGACCTGTCCCGCCGTACCCTGCTGACCGCCGGCGCGGCCACCGCCGCGACGGTGGCCGCCGGCTGTGCCCGCCCCGGCACCACCGCCAAGAGCACCGAGGCCGCCCCCGCCCCGAGCTCCGCCTCCCCGAGCATGCCGAACACCCCCGCCAAGCCGCCGACCACCCTGATCGGCGACGGCTCGACCTCCGACACCGGCCCGCAGCCCGCCCAGCCGCAACCGGTCCCGCTCGAACTGGGCGAGCGCCCACCGCAGTTCGTCGTCTTCTCGTGGGACGGCGCCGGCGAGCTGGACGACCAGCTGTTCTCCCGGTTCCGCCGCCTGGCCAAGGACCACGACGCCTCGATGACCTTCTTCCTGAGCGGGATCTACACCCTGCCGGAGTCCAAGAAGGAGCTCTACCACCCGCCGCAGCACCGCATCGGCGCCTCCGACATCGGCTACCTGAGCGACCAGCACATCCACGACACGCTGACCCAGATCAGCGCCGCCTGGCTGGACGGGCACGAGATCGGCACCCACTTCAACGGGCACTTCTGCGGCGCCACCGGCGGCGGCAAGTGGTCGCCCGAGGACTGGGACAGCGAGATCGAGCAGGCGATGTCCTTCGTCATGAACTGGAAGACCAACACCGGTTTCACCGACCTGCCCGCGCTGCCCTTCGACTACCGCAAGGAGCTGATCGGCGGGCGCGCCCCGTGCCTGGAGGGCCAGCGCGGCCTGCTCCCGACGGCCGCCGCGCGCGGCTGGAAGTACGACACCAGCGGGCCCGGCGGGCTCCAGATCTGGCCGCAGAAGGTGCAGGGCGGCGCGCTGTGGGACATGCCGCTGCAGTCCATCCCGTTCCCCGGGCACACCTTCCAGGTGCTCTCGATGGACTACAACATCATGTTCAACCAGTCCGGCGACAACACCAAGGGCGATCCGACGATGCACACGGCCTGGCAGAAGCAGGCCACGGAGTCCTACCTGTCCGGCTTCGACCGTGCCTACACCACCAACCGCGCGCCCATGTACATCGGCAACCACTTCGAGGGCTGGAACGGCGGCATCTACATGAACGCCGTCGAGGAGGTGCTCAAGACCATCGCGGACAAGCCCGAGGTGCGGCTGGTCTCCTTCCGCCAGCTGGTGCAGTGGCTGGAGGTGCAGGACCCGGCGGTGCTGCGCAAGCTGCAGTCGCTGGCGGTCGGCGAGGCCCCGGCGGGCGGCTGGTCGAGCTTCCTGGGTGCCGCGCACTGACCCGGGGCCCCGTTTGGCGCTACCCCGGGTGAGTCGCCATCACCCCAGGTAGCTGCCGGTTTTCGGCCCTCCGCGCGGCCTTGGTGCGGATGCGCACCACCGCGTGAGCCCGTCCCCTGGATGCCAGGACACGGTTCCGCCTACTCCTCCACGGGGACGACCCCGTGGCCGCGTCCCGGAGAGACACCATGCGCGCTCGTCACTTCGCCGCCACCGGGCTGCTGGCGCTGGCCGTCGGCCTCGGCTGCGCCGGCACCGCCGCCGCCAACCCGGTCATCATCGAGCCGGACCCGGTCACCCCCGGCAGCCAGTTCGCGGTCTTCGACGGGGGCAACTGCGACGGCGCCGGCGGCCAGGCCGTCTTCCGCTCCCGCGAGCAGGGCGGCTCCGACGGCCAGGACATCCCCGCGGTCAAGCTCGGCTCGCTGCGCGGGCTGACGGGTGCCATGGCCACCGTCCCCGAGCACGCCAGGCCCGGCGTCTACGACGTGACGATCAAGTGCACCACGGTGACCAAGAGCCAGGTGACCACCACCTTCACCGTGCACGACAGCAGTGCCAAGCCCGGGCAGTCGGGGTCCGGGCCGGGCGCGGGGTCAGCGGCGCCCGGCTCCTCGGCGCAGTCGGACCGCCCGGGCCACGAGGACCAGAGCGGCAGCTCGGGCCACTACGGGCAGCCCGGCGAGACCGGACCCAAGGGCACCTCGCACGCGGGGCTGGGCGGCAGCACCGGCCCGAACACCCCCGAGACGCTGGCCGGGGTGACCCTGCTGGCCACCGCCGGCGCGGCCACCTTCCAGCAGTACCGGCGCCGCCGGTCCTCCTGACCGGCCGACCGACCGGCCGTCAGCCGCCCGCCCGGGCCCTCAGGCCCGCTCCCTGACCCGGGCGGCCAGCCCGGCGCCGAGCAGCGCGACGGCCGTCATCACCAGGAAGATCGCGGCGAAGCCGCCGCGCGCCCCGCCGCCCGCGCCGCTCGCGTCCGCCGCTGCCACCGCGCCGCCGCCGAGCGCGGAGAACAGCACCCCGGCCAGTCCCACCAGCAGCACGTTGCCGAGCGCGTCGGACATCTGCAGCGAGGCCGAGTTGGCGCCGGCCGCCTCGGGCGGCGAGAGCTTCATCATCAGCACGCTGATGCTGGCGATCGCCAGGCCCATGCCCACCCCGCCGAACACCCAGGCCAGTGCGGCGGTCCAGGTCGGGGCCGCCGGCAGCAGCACCAGCGCGGCACCGGCGATCGCCAGCGCCGTCAGCAGGAAGCCGATCCTGATCAGCCGCTCGCGGTACCGCTCCGCGCCCGGGCGCCCCTGCAGCCAGGAGCCGAACGCCCAGGAGAGTCCGCCGCTGGTCAGGGTGAGCCCGGCCAGCGTCGGCGACAGGTGCCGCTGGGTGACCATCATCAGCGGGATGAACGCCTCGGCGGCGAAGAAGGCCCCCGCCGCCACCCCGCGCAGCAGGATCAGCGTCGGCAGCCCGCGCGCGGCCCGCAGCGTGCCGCTCGGCAGCAGCCGCAGCACGGCCGGCAGCAGCAGCGCGCCGCCCGCCGCGGCCGGCAGCAGACCCAGCAGGTCCAGCCGCTGGCCCGCGTACTGGAGCAGCCCGGCACCCAGCGCGGCCATCGCGGCCAGCCCGATCCGGCCCCGGTCCAGCGATCCGCCGGGCGGGGCCGCCGGCAGCTCGCGCTCGGCGCGGCGCAGCGCCGGGCCCATCACCGCCAGCGGCAGCACCACCAGGGCCGGGACGGCCAGGAACACCCAGCGCCACCCGAGGTGCTGGGTGACCAGGCCGGAGACCAGCGGACCGACGATCGAGGGCAGCACCCAGGCGGCCGAGAAGGCCGCGAAGACGGCCGGCCGCAGCCGCTCCGGGAACGCCCGCCCCACCACCACGTAGAGCGCGACGATCACCAGCCCGCCGCCCAGCCCCTGGATCGCCCGGCCGCCGACGAAGAGCCACATGCTGCCCGCCGTCCCCGCGACCACCAGCCCGGCCGCGAAGATCCCGATCCCGGCGAACAGCGGCAGCACCGGGCCGCGCCGGTCGCACCACTCCCCCGACAGCACCATCGCGAAGAGCGTGCTGGTGAAGTAGCCGGAGAAGGCGAACGCGTACAGGCCGAGCCCGTGCAGCTGCCGGGCCGCCACCGGCATCGCCGTGTTGACGGCGGTCGCCTCGAACGCGAGCAGCAGCACGACGGAGACGATCCCGAGGGTCAGCGCGCGGTAGCGGGCACTCAGCACGCCTTCGCCACCGTGGTCCGCCGGCAGCGACGAGGGCTTCGAGGTCTCGGTGGCTATGCTCATGCCCGCCATGGTAAGTGCCAACCGAGCGATTGACTCCTGACCTGGAGTCCCGACCGTCCTCCGACCATGGTCGTAGGACTTCATACGCCCGTCACATTCGGCTATTGACGCCCCGTCGACCGGCCAGCAGAATGAATTCCGAAAGCATCGCAGAAATACCGACCCCGGAGAGGAGCCCCGCGATGTGCCACCGTATTCGCCCCGCCGCTCCCTCCTGTTGTCGCCCGGCCCACTCCTGACTCGAAGGGCCGTCAGCGCCCTTCGCACGGCCGTGTGCCCGAGTGGTTGAGGGAACCGCCTGCAAAGCGGTTTACACGGGTTCGATTCCCGTCATGGCCTCCGCGTTTTTTCCCGGAATATCCGGTCGGCTTCTCGCCGACCGGATATTCCGGCATTCCCGGGCGCCGGAAAGCGCGAAACCCGCCGGGCGGGCCCGGCGGGTTCGGCATGTGCTGAGCAGCGGTCAGACCGCCAGGACCACCGCGTCCTCCGGCGGGATCGGCAGCCGGCCGATCGGCAGGCTGGTGGCGGCCCGGACGGCCGCGGCCACCGCCGCGGGCGCGACCACGGCCGGGACGGCACTGACCGCCTTGGCACCGAAGGTGGCGACCACGTCGCGCTCCTCCAGCAGCGCGGCGATCCGCACCTCGGGGGTGTCCAGGGCGGTGGGCAGGCGGTAGCCGGTGAGCGAGGGGTTGGCGATCACGCCGCCCGCGGTGCGCAGGTCCTCCAGCAGCGCCAGGCCCACGCCCTGGGCCACGCCCGCCTCGATCCGGTCCTCGATCTGGCCCGGGTTCAGCGCCCGGCCCACGTCCTGGGCCACCGTCACGTCGACCACCCGGACCGCGCCCAGCTCGATGTCCACGTCCACCACCGCGCGCATCGCGCAGAAGGCGATCGAGACGAAGGCGTCGCCCTGACCGGCCTCGTCGAGCGGCTCGGTCGGGTGCGGACGGCACTGGGCGGTGGCCCAGAGCTCCTTGCCCTCCAACGCCTCCTCGACCGGCATGCCGAGCACCCCGTCGTAGGAGGTGATCTTGCCGTCGGCGATCGAGAGCAGCTCCACCGACATGCCGAAGTCCGCCGCGATCGGCGCCAGCAGCTGGTGGCGGACCATCAGCGCGGCCTTCTCCACCGCGCCGCCCGACACCCAGGTGTGCCGGCCGCGGGCCGAGGGCCCGGCGATCGACTGGTCGCTGTCCACCGGCGCGACGTAGACCTCGCTCACCCCGAGCACCGACTGTACGATCTGCCGGGCCAGCGTGGCGAAGCCCTGCCCGGCGTCGACCGCTGCGCAGATCACCGTGGCGCTGTCGCCGCTGACCCGCACGGTGGCGGTGGAGACCTCGTCCTCGCCCTCCGCGCCGAGCATGTGCACCATGCCCACCGCGTAGCCGATCCCGCGCCGCACCGCCGAGGGCTCGCCCGCGCCGCCGGGGCCGCCGGGCAGCAGCCACTCGGTGTCGGGCTCGGCCACCGGGAGCGCGGGCAGCGGGGTCTCGGCGACCGCGTCGAGCAGCGCGGCCACCGGGGCCGGGCAGGTGACGGCCTGCCCGGTGGGCAGCGCGTCGCCGGTGGCCAGCACGTTGCGCCGGCGCACCTCCAGCGGATCGAGGCCGAGCCGGGCGGCCAGCAGGTCGAGCTGCGACTCGTGGGCGAAGCAGGACTGCAGCGCGCCCTCGCCGCGCATCCGCCCGGCGGGCGGGTTGTTGGTCCGCACCGCCCAGGCGTCGACGAAGACGTTCGGGCACAGGTAGGGGCCCACCGAGAAGGCGGTGGCAGCGGCCAGCACCTCGCTCGACACGTCGGCGTAGGCGCCGCCGTCCAGCAGGATCTGTGCCTCGACCTTGACCAGCTTGCCCTGCGCGTCGGCGTGGTGGCGGTACCTCAGCAGCGCCGGGTGCCGGGCCGCGTGGGTCAGGAAGGACTCCTCGCGGGTGAGCGTCATCTTCACCGGCCGCCCGGTGCGCAGCGCCAGCAGGGCCAGCGTCGCCTGGAACGAACGGTCCTCGCGGTCCGCGGTCGCCCCGGGCACCCCGGTGACCACCAGCCGCACCCGGTCCAGCTCCAGGCCCAGGCAGGCGGCGGTGCGCTCGCGGTCGCCGTGCGGGTCGGTGGAGGACAGGTGCAGTTCGACGCCGCCGTCCGGGCGCGGCACGGCGAGGCCGGCCTCGGCGCCGATCGGGGCGGGGTCCTGGCGGCCGACCTGGTAGAGGCCCTCCACGATCACCTCGCCGACCACGTCGGGGTCGCCGGTGCGCAGCGGCAGGTGGCGCAGCAGGTTGCCGTCGGGGTGCAGGGCGGGGCCGTGGAAGGCCTGCTCGGGGTCGGTGAGCGCGTCCAGCAGCTGGTACTCGACCGCGATCGAGGCCGCCGCCAGGCGCGCGGTGTCGGGGTGGTCGGCGGCCACCGCGGCCACCGGCTCGCCGTGGTGCCGGACCACCTCGCCGGCCAGCACCGGACGCCCGCCGGGCCACAGCGGGCCGGTGCCGCTCCCACCCGCACCGGGGGCGGGCAGGTCGGCGGCGGTGAGCACCGCGTGCACGCCGGGGATCGCCAGCGCGGCCGAGGTGTCGATCGAGACGATCCGGGCGTGCGGGTGCGGCGAGCGCAGCACCGCGCCCCACAGGATCCCCTCGGCCCACAGGTCGGCAGCGTAGGGGTAGATGCCGAGCGCCTTGGGCAGCGCGTCGGTGCGCAGCGGCGAGCTGCCCAGTCCGTGCGGACCGCCCCGGCCGAAGGCCGTCACGGGCCGGCCCTGCGGCGCGCCCCCGCGCTCGGTGTCCTCGCCCGCGGTGGTGGCGGCGGTGCTGGTCTCGGTGGGCGTGGTCATGCGTGGTCGTCCTCGGGGAGGAGGAGCCCGTGGGCCGGGGTGCCCGCCTCGGGCATCCCGGGGGCGGTCTCGTAGACGGTGCCGTCGAACGGGGTGCCGGGGGCCGGGACCCCGTGCGCGGGGGTGCCCTGGTAGCCGACGCCGTCGTAGGCCACACCCGGGTAGGGCGCCTGGGCGTACGGCCCGGCCGCGTACGGCGGCGCGGCCGGGTACGCGGTGCCGTGCGCGGGCGTCGCGTCGTACGGGACGCCGTGCGGGGGCGTCGGCTCGTACGGCGTGCCGTGCGCCGGGGTCCCCTCGTACGGCGCGCCGGGGGCGGCGGTGCCGTGCGCGGGGGTGGGCTCGTAGCTGCTGCCGCCGTCGTAGACGGTGCCCGGGCCGTAGGCGGTCGGGTCGTAGCCGGAGTAGCCCTGGTTCGGGATCACCCCGAGGCCGATGCCGGCGGCGGTGGCCGCGGGGTGCTCGGCGGCGGGCGGCTGCTGGCCCAGCAGCGGGTCGGCGGTGATCCAGCCGCTGCCGTCGCTGCCGAACAGCGGGACCTCGCCGGTGGTGGCGGTCTCGGTCCAGGCGTCCTGGTAGACCGGCGGATCGACCTGGTCGACCGGCGCCACCGGGGCGGCCTGGGCCACCGGGTCCGGCGCGGGAAGCGGGGCCGGCTCGGCGAGCGGCGCCTGCGGGCCCGCGGCGTCGGGGGCGGGTGCGGGTGCGGCGCCCGCCTCCCCGGCGGCCTGTTCGGCGGCCTGCTCGGCCTCCAGCAGCGCCGCCCCCCGCGCGTCCGCCACCGTCTGCACGGCGGCCAGCACGCTGCGGTAGCCGGTGCACCGGCAGAGGTTGCCGCACAGCGCCTGCCGCGCCTCCACCTCGCTGGGCCGGTGGTTGCGCTGCAGCAGGTCGTGCACCGCCATCGCCATGCCGGGGGTGCAGTAACCGCACTGCACCGCGCCCGACTCGGCCAGCGCCTGCTGCACGTCGCTGGCCGCACCGCCGGCCGACAGGCCCTCCACGGTGTTGATCTCGCTGTCCGCCGCGAGCGCCGCCGGCACCAGGCAGCCGGCCACCAGCTGGCCGTCCACCTGCACCGAGCAGGCCCCGCACTCGCCCTGCTCGCAGCCGTTCTTGGCGCCGGCCAGGCCGAGGCGCTCGCGCAGCACGTAGAGCAGGCTCTCGCCGATCCAGGCGTCGGTGACGGGCCGTTCGAAGCCGTTGACCCGCAGCGTGTAGGACGTGGTGGGTCGTCCGTCGCCCAGCGCGACGGGGTGGTTGGTCGGATCGGTCGCCATGTCGGCGGTCACCTCGGCCGTCACTTCAGTGCCCTTCCCAGTGCCCGGCGGGCCAGCACCGCCACGGTACGCCGTAGCCGCAGAGCCGTCGCCGTCGGCCCCTCCACCCCGAGCGCCAGGGAGCCGTCGGCCCCGTAGCCGTCGGGGACGCAGGCGGTGGCGACGTACTCGCCGAAGGCGGCGGCCGCGGCCGGGTCGATCGGCTGCGCGCCCTCCTCGCCGCGGGCGTCCCAGTCGATGCAGCCGGCCACCCAGGCCTCCGCGTCCAGCGGCCGCAGCGGCACCGGCGCGACCGCGCCCACCGCGCAACGCACCGCCCGCCGCGCGGGATCGAGCACCAGGGCCACCGAGGCGATCGCCCGGGAGGGGCCGCTGCGCCCGGTGGCCTTGAGGAAGACCTGGGGGGCGTGCAGCAGCGGAACCCGGACCCAGCTGAGCAGTTCGCCCGGGCGCATCGGGTCGACGCCGGTGAGCAGGTGACCGACCGGCGCCTCGCGGGTGCCGCCGGCGCTGGCCAGGGTGGCCACCGCCTCCAGTGCGGCCAGCACCGGCAGGGTGTCGCCGGTGGGGGCGGCGGAGGCGATGTTGCCGCCCAGCGTGCCGACGTTGCGGGTCTGCGGGGGGCCGGCGGTGCGGGCGGCGTCGGCCAGCGCGGGGATCAGCGCGGCGAAGTCGGGACGGTCCATCCGGGCCAGCGTCAGGCCGGCGCCGAGCACCGCGGTGCCGCCGTCCTCGTAGCGCCAGCCGCGCAGTTCGGTGATCCGGCCCAGGCCCAGCAGCGCGGCCGGGCGCAGCCGGCCGGCGTTGACGGCTTCCATCAGGTCGGTCCCGCCGGCGACCGGCACGGCGGTGGGGCTGGTGGCCAGCGTCTCGACGGCCTCGTCGAGGGAGGTCGGCAGCATGATCGTCCGGTTCACCAGGATCCCACCGTGCTCCAGTCTCTTTGCGGTACCGCCCGTAGAGTACGGGTCCGGGCCACCCAAACTGAAGCCGCCCACCGGGTCGGGCCACTGTGGCACATCGCGCACCGTGATCACCCTGGGGGTCCCGGACGATCCGGTCGCTTTCGGGCAGATCCCCCATCAATGAGACCGGATGTTCACCATTTCTTGACGTCCGGAGCCCGGCCTTGGTTCCCCGATGATCACCTGACTCGACTGACACATCGTCAGACCTGCGGCGCCGGTCCCGGCAGCGGCCGGCCGAGCACCCCGGGGCGCCGCTGCCACGGGTGCGGCCCGGTCGCCGGCCGGTAGGCCACGCCCAGCGCGTCCAGACGCGCGTAGTGGGTGCGCATCCGGCGCTCGAAGTCGGCCAGGTCCCGCTCGGCGGCCTCGCGCGGCAGTGCCGACCAGGCCACCTCGGCGAACGCGGCCAGCCGCGGGAAGGCCCGGTAGTCGAGGTCCCGGGCGCTGTCGGCGAACTCGCTCCACAGGTTGGCCTGAGTCCCGATCACCTGACGCGCGCTCACCTCATCCAGTGACGGCGGGACCGGCTCGAAGCGGTAGACGTCGGCCAGCGTGCGCACGAAGCCGACCGGGATCGGCTCCTCGGGCCCGTCGGCCTGCCGGTGGTCGAGGTAGACGTACTGCTCGGGGCACATCACCACCGGGTGCCCGGCCCGCGCGGCGGCCACCCCGCCCGCGTAGCCGCGCCAGGAGGCGACCGCGGCGCCGGGCGCCAGCCCGCCCTCCAGGATCTCGTCCCAGCCGATCAGCCGGCGGCCGCGCGCGGTCAGCCAGGTGTCGAAGTGCCGTATCAGCCAGCTCTGCAGCTCGGCCTCGTCCGCCAGGTCCAGCTCCTTGATCCGCGCCTGCGCCGCCGCGCTGGCCCGCCACTGGTCCTTGGGGCACTCGTCGCCCCCCAGGTGCACGTACTCGGACGGGAAGACCTCCAGCAGCTCCTCCAGCACCCCCTCGAAGAAGGCCAGGGTGGCGTCCGAGACGTTGAGCACGTTGCTGCTGACCCCCCAGTCCGACCAGACGCCGAGGGCCGCGGTGTCCACCACGTCGGTGTTGCCCAGCTCGGGGTAGGCCGCGATGGCGGCCTGGGTGTGGCCCGGCAGGTCGATCTCGGGGACCACGGTGATGCCGCGCTCGGCGGCGTAGGCGACCAGCTCGCGCAGGTCGTCCTGGGTGTAGTAGCCCCCGTGCGGCCGGTCGTCGCGCACGCCCGCGGCCCGGTAGCCCACCATCGAGCGCTCCCGCCAGCCGCCCGCCCCGGTCAGCCGCGGGTAGCGCTTGACCTCGAAGCGCCAGCCCTGGTCGTCGGTCAGGTGCAGGTGCAGCACGTTGAGCTTGTGCGCGGCCAGCAGGTCCACGTACCGCAGCAGGTCGCCCAGCGGCAGGAAGTGGCGGGCGACGTCGATCAGCACCCCGCGCCAGCCGAACCGCGGCGCGTCGCGCAGCTCACAGGCCGGCAGCGTCCAGCCGGTGCGGCGCAGCGGGGCCCGGCGGTAGGCGTCGGGGCCGAGCAGCTGGCGCAGCGTCTGGGCGCCCCAGTGCGCACCGGCGGGGCCGCCCGCGGTGATCCGTACCCGGCCGCCGGCCGGGTCGACGGCGAGCCGGTACTCCTCGGGCGCCAGCGCCGGGTCCAGGCCGAGCGCGACGACCGGGTCCGCGGCCCGGGGCAGCGCCAGGCCGGTGGCCGCACCGAGCACCGAGCGCAGCCAGCGCTCGGCGTCCTCGGTACCGGGGCCACCGGCCAGCGTGGTGTCCGGACCCAGCGGCAGGCCGGGGTCGGTGGCGGTCGTGCGGACAGCGATCGGTGCGGGGATCAGGTCCATGGCGCACATCCTGCCCCGCCCGCCCCAAGTGGCATAGACCACTGACGGGGAAAATACCGCGCCCGGCGCCGGGACCCGGCGCCCCCCGCTACTTCTTCTTGTCGTCCCCGCCGCCGCCCGGCTCGATGCCCTCGAAGATCTCCTTGCACATCGGGCAGACCGGGTACTTCTTCGGGTCGCGCCCGGGCACCCAGACCTTGCCGCAGAGCGCGACCACCGGGGAGCCGGAGAGCGCGCTCTCCATGATCTTGTCCTTCTGGACGTAGTGCGCGAAGCGCTCGTGGTCACCGTCGCCGTTGGACACCTGCGGGACGGGCTCGACCAGGGTGCCGGTGCCGAGGCCGCGCTCGGGCTCAAGAGTGCTCATGGGCGCCAAGTCTATGGGGGCGGCGCACGAAACGGACCCCCGCTACCGCGGCGCCGCGCCACCGCGGCCGGTCCCCCGTCAGTTGAGCGTCGGGTCCTCCGGGTAGGTGGCGAGCATCGCCAGCGCCCCGCGCTGGCGGCGCAGCACCGCGCGCCACAGCAGCTCCGGACGCGGGCAGGAGATGTCACCGGGCTCCGCGTCCACCAGGTACCAGGCGCCCTCGGCGATCTCCGCCTCCAGCTGGCCCGGCGTCCAGCCCGAGTAGCCGGCGAAGACCCGCAGGCCGCCCAGCTCACCGGCGAGCACCTGCGGCGGCGCCTCCAGGTCGACCAGCCCGATCGCGCCGTGCACCCGGCGCCAGCCCAGTGGGTCCTCGGGGCCCGGCTCGCCCGGGATCACGGCCACCGCCAGCGCCGAGTCAAGGCCCACCGGGCCGCCCTGGAAGACCACCTGGGGATCGCCGGCCAACTGGGCCCAGCCGTTCAGGACGTCGTTCACCGCCACCGGCGTGGGCCGGTTGAGGACGACGCCCAGCGCGCCCTGCCCGTCGTGGTCCAGCATCAGCACCACCGACCGCGCGAAGTTCGGATCGGTGAGCACGGGGGCCGCCACGAGGAGCCGGCCGGTGTGCGAGGAGACCGCGGTCATGCCTCACATGATCCCGCAGGGGACGGTGAAACCTCCACCGCGCCGCGCCTCACCCGATCGGCGGACATGATGACCGGCTTCCACCCTAAGAGAGCATGATCACCATCAGAAGAACAGGGAACCGTTCAACCGGCTACTACCATCTATCGAAGGTGGCGCCCGTGCGGCCCGAGCCGTACGTCCGCCGGTCCTACCTCTCCCAACCGCGGCGTACCCCCGTTTGCCGCAGTTGCAACCCCCGGATTGCGAGAACGATGACCGACGACGTCCTGCTGGTGCACGGCGGAAACCCGCTGGAAGGCGAGATCCGCGTCCGCGGCGCCAAGAACCTGGTGCCCAAGGCGATGGTGGCCGCCCTGCTCGGCCAGGGCCCCAGCAGACTGCGCAACGTTCCGGACATCCGCGACGTCAAGGTGGTCCGCGGCCTGCTCCAGCTGCACGGGGTGACCGTGCGCAGCGGAGACGAGGAGGGCGAGCTGATCCTGGACCCCTCCCACGTGGAGAGCGCCAACGTCGCCGACATCGACGCGCACGCCGGCTCCTCGCGGATCCCGATCCTCTTCTGCGGGCCGCTGCTGCACCGCCTCGGCCACGCGTTCATCCCGGGCCTGGGCGGCTGCGACATCGGCGGGCGCCCGGTCGACTTCCACTTCGAGGTGCTGCGCCAGTTCGGCGCCACCATCGAGAAGCACCCGCAGGGCACCTACCTGGTGGCCCCGCAGCGGCTGCGCGGCACCAAGATCGAGCTGCCCTACCCCTCGGTCGGCGCCACCGAGCAGGTGCTGCTCACCGCGGTGCTCGCCGAGGGCGACACCGAGCTGCGCAACGCCGCCATCGAGCCGGAGATCGTCGACCTGATCTGCGTGCTGCAGAAGATGGGCGCGATCATCTCGATGGGCACCGACCGCACCATCCTGATCACCGGCGTGGACGAGCTGGGCGGCTACCACCACCGCGCGCTGCCGGACCGGCTGGAGGCCGCCTCCTGGGCCTGCGCCGCGCTGGCCACCAAGGGTGACATCTACGTCCGCGGCGCCCGCCAGCTGGAGATGATGACCTTCCTCAACACCTTCCGCAAGGTCGGTGGCGCCTTCGCGGTGGACGACGAGGGCATCCGGTTCTGGCACCCGGGCGGCGAGCTGAACGCCATCGCCCTGGAGACCGACGTGCACCCGGGCTTCCAGACCGACTGGCAGCAGCCGCTGGTGGTCGCGCTGACCCAGGCCGCGGGCCTGTCGATCGTGCACGAGACGGTGTACGAGTCGCGGCTCGGCTTCACCTCGGCGCTCAACCAGATGGGCGCGCACATCCAGCTCTACCGCGAGTGCCTGGGCGGCACCCCCTGCCGGTTCGGGCAGCGCAACTTCCTGCACTCGGCGGTCGTCTCCGGGCCGTCCAAGCTGCTCGGCGGCGAGCTGGTGATCCCGGACCTGCGCGGCGGCTTCTCCTACCTGATCGCGGCGCTGGCCGCCGAGGGCACCTCGACCGTGCACGGCATCTCGCTGATCAACCGCGGCTACGAGAACTTCATGGAGAAGCTGCGCGGACTCGGCGCGCACGTCGAGCTGCCGAGCGAGCAGGAGCTGCTCGCGGCGGTCTGACCGCGCCCGGGCCGGCTGGACCGGCGCGGAGAACGAACCGGGGCCGCCCCCGCCAGGGCGGCCCCGTTGCTCAGGAGGCACCCCGCCAGGTGTGTCCTCCCGTCCACCGGCACGCGGTGCACCGGTAGCTCAGTGCCGCCCCTGGCCGCCCTCGTGCTGGCGGTGGTGGCGGACCCGGCGCTCCAGCAGGGCGCCGAGCACATCACGCCCCGAGCGGAGCACCGGGGCGGGGTCGACGTGCGCCCTGCCCGATCCCGCCACGGCGGTCGGCCGGCCGGGTGCGGCCGGCGGCTCCGCCGCGGCGGTGGCCGGCAGCACGTACAGCACGCCCGCCACCGCGGTGGCCGCCAGGCCCATGCCGCCCATCTGCCACAGTCGTCGGCCGCTCGTCGAGGTGCGCTTGCTCATGAAGCAAGCCTCCCAGGCGCATTATGAGAAGACGATGAGGAATTCTCACCAGCTGTGTAACAGCTCGTCGGCCGGTGCTCCGGTCACTCCTGCGGCAGCCTGAGTTCGGCGCGCAGGCCGCCGCCCGGCGCTTGCTCCAGCCGCGCGCTGCCGCCGTGCAGTTCGGCCACCCAGCGGACGATGGCCAGCCCCGTCCCGGTGCCCGCACCGCTGGTGACGCCCCGCCGGAAGACCGCCTCGCGGCGCTGCTCGGGCACCCCCGGCCCGGCGTCCGTGACGGTGACCAGGCCGGGCGCGGCGGCCACCGTCACCGGGGTCCCGGCGCCGTAGCGCAGCGCGTTCTCCACCAGGTTGCGCACCGCCTGGCCCAGCAGCTCCGGGTCGCCGCGCACGATCAGCGGTTGCTCGCCGACCAGCACGGTCACCCTCCCCCAGCCCTGGGCCGGCGCGGTCCCGAGGCCCTCCACCAGTTCGGCCACGGTCTGCTCGACCAGTTGGTCCAGCCGCAGCGGCATCAGCTCCACCTGCTGGGTGCCGGAGTCGATCCGGGCGCGGGCCAGCAGGCCGGTGACCAGCCGGGCCAGCCGGTCGCTGAGCGCCGCCGCCTCCGCGAGCGCCGCGGGCGCCCGCTCCGGCGCCGAGGCCCCGCGCTCGACGGCCAGGCGCAGCGTGGCCAGCGGCGTGCGCAGCTCGTGCGCGGCCTCGGTGAGGAACTGCTCCTGGCGCTCCAGGCCGCGCAGCGCGGGGCGCATCGCCCGGCCGGAGAGCAGGTGGCCGATCGCGGCGGCGGCCAGCACCAGCGCCGAGCAGCCCAGCAGCAGCCAGCGGACCAGCCGCTCGTGGTCGGCCCGGCTCTGTGCCGGGTCGGCGCCGACCACCACCAGGGCGGCGATGGTGTCCCCGTTCCAGACCGGCGCGGCGGCCCAGCGCATCATCCGCCCGCTGCCCCCGGGCCCGGTGGCCAGCGTGGCGTCCTGGCCGGTCTGCACCTGGGTCCAGAGCCTGCCCAGCAGCTCGCCGCCCGGCAGGTGGGCGGTGTCGGGGCGGACCCAGCGCACCACGCTCGGCAGCCCGGTGCCGCCCGCCGGGACCTGGACCGCGCCGAGCACGTCGGCGCCGCGGGCCAGCTCGTCCTCGCCGAGCGGGTCGACGGCCAGCGTGTCGTTGTCGAACCAGAGCGCCCGGGCCAGCCCGCCGGCCCGCCGGGCCGCGTCGTTGTCCAGTTCCTTGGCCCGGGACTGGGCGTCGGTGTGCGCGGCCAGGGTGGCCAGCACCAGCAGGCAGGCAGCCGTGGTGCCGGCGAAGAGCAGGGTCAGGGTCCAGCGCAGCCGGCGCAGGCCTCGGGCGGCCGGCGAGGTCATCCGCGACCGCCGTGCCCGGCCGGGTCCACGAGCCGGTAGCCGACGCCGCGCACGGTCTCGATCGGGTCCGGCGGGCCGAGCCGGCGGCGCAGCTGGCGGATCAGCACGTCGACCACGTTGGACATCGGTTCGTTCAGCTCGTCCCAGCAGCTCTCGATCAGCCGGGTGCGGGTGACCACCGTCCCCGCCTGCAGCATCAGCAGCTCCAGGACGGCGAACTCCTTCGCCGTGAGGGTGAGCAGCACCCCGGCCCGGGTGACCCGGCGGCGCGGCAGGTCCAGCTCCAGGTCCCCCAGGCGCAGCTGCGGCAGCCGGGCCGGCTCGGGGCGGCGGCACAGGTTGCGGACCCGGGCCGCCAGCTCGGCGGCCGCGAACGGCTTGACCAGGTAGTCGTCGGCTCCGTGCTCGAAGCCGGCCACCCGGTCGGCCACCGAGTCCATCGCGGTGAGCAGCAGCACCGGGCGCTGCCAGCCGGCCGCGCGGCGGTCCGCGACCAGCCGCAGGGCGTCGCCGTCGGGCAGCGCCCGGTCGGCCACCAGGCAGTGGTAGTCGGTGACCGCGAGCTTGAGGTCGGCCTCGGCCAGGTCGGCGGCCAGGTCGACGGCGAATCCGGCCCGGCGCAGCCCGTCGGCTATCTCCGGGCCGAGCCTGGGGTCGTCCTCCAGTACCAGTACGCGCATGGTCTCCGACCTTACGGCGCGGCACTGCCACAACGACGGAGCGGGGGCGGTCCGGAAACCCGGACCGCCCCCGCTCCAGCGGAGATCAGGCGCCCTTGGCGGCTTCCTTCAGCTTGGAACCGGCGCTCACCTTGGCGCTGTAGCCGGCCGCGATCTGGATCGGCTCACCGGTCTGCGGGTTGCGGGCGGTGCGAGCGGCGCGGTGGGTGCGCTCGAAGGTCAGGAAACCGGGGATGGTGACCTTCTCGTCACCCTTGGCCACAACCTCGCCCACGACCTCGGCGAATGCCGCCAGAACGGCGTCGGCGTCCTTGCGGGTCACCTCGGCGCGGTCGGCCAGAGCGGCCACCAGCTCACTGCGGTTCATGTGTACTCCTGTGGTCTGTTCGTTGCGGTGTGCGGGGGCCCATCGGTCGTCCCTCCGGAGGCACCCGGCTGGGCCGCTGGTCCGCACACTGTGCTCGTTCAGGCGGCTGGTGGTAGGTGCGCGGCTCGTGCTCCGGGCCGCGCGTCGTGTCAGTCCTGCCACGTGCCTGCCTGGGAACGAATCCTGCCCTTACCGGCCCCGAGAAAGCCAATCGGGCCTCGGCCATCCACCCCGAACGGCGCCCTCCCCACGCAGCTATGACGCTTCGTCGGCGCCGGCGGACCGACGCGGGCGGCGGCCGGGAACGACTCGCCGAGTGGTTGGGGGACGTTCCGTACTTGTCGGACACGCCTGCCCCGTGCAGGGCTACCGTACGCCCTGACGGGGACAAGCCCAAACACACCCTTCCCCTTGTGTCGCAAGGAATCGGGGCTGCCCGACACGGGCGGGGGCGGTATTCGGTCAGACGAGCGACCGAATACCGCCCCGTGGACCCTCCCAGGTCAGAGCCGGACGACCGGGAAGGCGGCCGTGTCCAGGGTGCCGACGATGCCCGGCGTCGGCCGGGAGGGGGCCTGGTCGCCCTCGCCACCGGCGGCCAGCGCGGCCTCCCGCACGGCCGCGGCCACCGTCTTGGCCACGTCCGGGTGGAAGACGCTGGGGATGATGTAGTTCGGGTTCAGCTGGTCGTCGGTGACCGTGGTGGCCAGCGCCCGCGCGGCGGCGATCATCATCTCGGTGTTCACCGTGCGGCTCTGCGCGTCCAGCAGGCCGCGGAAGACACCCGGGAAGACCAGCACGTTGTTGATCTGGTTCGGGAAGTCGCTGCGGCCCGTGGCGACCACCGCGGCGGTCTGCCGGGCCACCGCCGGGTCGACCTCCGGGTCCGGGTTGGCCAGCGCGAAGACGATCGCCTTGTCGGCCATCGAGGCGATGTCGTCGCCGTCCAGGACGTTCGGGGCCGACACGCCGATGAAGACGTCGGCGTCCGCCACGGCCTCCTTGAGGCTGCCGGTGCGGCCCGAGCGGTTGGTGTGCTCGGCGATCCAGCGCAGCGAGTCGTTGAGGTCCTCACGGCCGCTGTGCACCACGCCGCGCACGTCGGCCACCGTGGCGTGCTCGACGCCGGCGGCCAGCAGCAGCTTGAGGATCGCGGTGCCGGCCGCACCGGCGCCCGACATGACCACCCGGATCTCGCCGATCTCCTTGCCGACCACCCGCAGCGCGTTGGTCAGCGCGGCGAGCACCACGATCGCGGTGCCGTGCTGGTCGTCATGGAAGACCGGGATGTCCAGCGCCTCGCGCAGCCGCGCCTCGATCTCGAAGCAGCGCGGCGCGGAGATGTCCTCCAGGTTGATGCCGGCGAAGCCGGGGGCGATCGCCTTGACGATGGCCACGATCTCGTCGGCGTCCTGGGTGTCCAGGCAGATCGGCCAGGCGTCGATCCCGGCGAAGCGCTTGAACAGGGCCGCCTTGCCCTCCATCACCGGCAGCGCGGCCTGCGGGCCGATGTTGCCCAGGCCCAGCACCGCGGAGCCGTCGGTGACCACGGCCACGCTGTTGCGCTTGATGGTCAGGCGGCGGGCGTCCTCGGGGTTCTCGGCGATCGCCATGCAGACCCGGGCCACACCGGGGGTGTAGATCATGCTCAGGTCGTCACGGTTGCGGATCGGCAGCTTCGAGGACATCTCGATCTTGCCGCCGAGGTGCATCAGGAAGGTGCGGTCCGAGACCTTGCCGATCGTGACGCCCTCGATCGCCCGCAGCTTCTCGACGATCTCCTCGCCGTGCGCAACCGACGCGGCCGCCACGGTCACGTCGATCCGCAGTGCTTCCAGACCGGAGGCCGTGACGTCCAGGCCGGTCACCGAGCCACCGGAGGACTCCACGGCGGTGGTGATGTTGCTGACCGCGTTACCGCTGGCCGGAACCTCCAGCCGCACCGTGATCGAGTTGGAGACACTGGGCACCGTCGCCATCGACGTCCTTCTTCCGTCCACTGAGGTGAGAGCTGGCCAGGCCGTCCTCAACGCGCCGTTACTTCAACAGTTTGTTGATGCTGCGCCTCGCGCATCCTAGGCCCCGATCGTCGCACCTACCAGGGGCTTCCCAGAAATATCGTCCGTTGATTGCACGGAACCGACAACAGAGGATGCGGTGAACCTGGACAAGCACCGAAAATCCGCCGTATGGGATTGCCTGTCGGGACCGATGGGTTACATTGGACGGGACACCGGCTCGATCCAAGCCCCCGGGCCCAACCTTAGTCGCTTCGAGCGACCACTTGCCGCGAGGCGAGCATGGCGGGTCGGTGTCACCAACGTAGGACTGTGGCCCCCACCTCCGGTGGGGGCCACAGTCGTTGACGGAGCGTCAGGTTCAGCGCAGCAGCGCCGGGACCCCGGCCGCGTCCGGCAGGTCGTCCGGGCCGGACAGCACGGTCAGCCGCTGGGTGGCCCGGGTCAGCGCCACGTAGAGCACCCGCAGACCGGCCTCCGACTCGCCGGCGATGCCGGTCGGATCGGCGACCACCGTCGCGTCGTACTCCAGGCCCTTGGCCTCCAGGCTGCCCAGTGCCACCACCCGCTCGCCCAGGTCCGCGATCCACTGCGCGGCCTCGGCCCGGCGGTCCATCGGGACCACCACGGCGACCGTGCCGTCCACCTCGCCCAGCAGCCGGACCAGCTCGGCCCGGGCCGCAGCCGCGAAGGCGGCGGGCTCGACCGCGGTCACGGCCGCGAACCGCGGCTCGATCCCGGTGGAGCGCACCGCGGTCGGCGAGGGGGTGCCCGGCGCGGCCAGCTCCAGCACCTTGGCCGCCACCTCGGCGATCTCGGCCGGGTTGCGGTAGTTCACGGTCAGCGTGTGGCGTCGGCGCGGCTTGCCGGACAGCACCTCGTCCAGCGCGCTCCTGGCCTCCTCGGGGAACGGCCAGGAACTCTGCGCCGGGTCGCCGACGATCGTCCAGGTCGCCATCCGGGACCGGCGGCCGATCATCCGCCACTGCATCGGGGTGAGGTCCTGCGCCTCGTCCACGATCACGTGGGCGTACTCGGTGCGCTCCACCGGAACCGCGGTCCGCTGGCGGGCGCTGCGGTCGGCGTAGGTGGTCACCTCGTCCAGGCCGGTGAGCAGGTCGACCGCGTCCACCTCGCGCACCTTGGGCCGGGCGGGCTCGCCGAGCAGCAGCTGCAGCTCGTCGATCAGCGCCACGTCGTGCGCCGACAGCGCGCCCCGGCCGCGCTCGTCCAGGTGGCGCCAGGAGGCGGCCAGCAGGCGGGCCTCCTCGGGCGTCACGACGCGCCGGGCGATCCGGTTGGTGTGCTTGCTCTGCCGCAGCGTGGCGAGCACCTGACGCGGGGTCAGCGCGGGCCACCAGGCGTCCAGGAAGTCCAGGAACGGCGCCTCGTCCGAGACGTACTCGTCGAAGCTCTCCTTCTGCTCCTGGCGCTGCTCGCGGGAGAAGTGGTCGGCGGGCGCCGGCAGGTGCCGGGTGGCCTCCGACCAGAGCGCGTCCAGCAGCAGCCGGCGGGCCCGGGGGCGCAGCAGGTTGAGCGGGGTGCCGCCGCTGCCGATCACGTTGCCGCGCACCGTGCGCAGCCGGGCGGCGTCCAGGCGCACCACCTCGCCGCGCGCCGCCACCCGCAGCTCGGTGGGCGCACCGCCGACGGCGGAGCCGCTCATGGACACTTCCAGCGCGGCCCGCGCCGCGCGGCGCAGCAGCTGGACCATCCGGGCCGAGCCCTTGACCCGGGCCACCTCGGGCGTGTCGTAGCGCTCGGCCTCGATGCCGTCCACCAGGCTGCCGACCGCGCGGATGGCCACCTGGCCCTCCTCGCCGAGCGAGGGCAGCACGCCCTCGGTGTAGGAGACCAGCAGCGGGGTCGGGCTGACCACCAGGATCCCGCCCGCGTAGCGGCGCCGGTCCTGGTAGAGCAGGAAGGCGGCACGGTGCAGCGCCACGGCGGTCTTGCCGGTGCCGGGGCCGCCGGTGACCAGGGTGGCACCCGCGGCGGGGGCCCTGATCACCTCGTCCTGCTCCTTCTGGATCGAGGAGACGATGTCGCGCATGGTGTGACTGCGGGCCCGGCCCAGCGAGGCCATCAGCGCGCCGTCGCCGATCACGGCCAGCTCCTGGCCGTCCAGCGTGGGGGTCAGGTCGGGGCGCAGCAGGTCGTCCTCGACGCCGATCACCTTGCGGCCCTTGGAGCGGATCACCCGGCGGCGCAGCACCCGGCCCGGCTCCAGCGGGGTGGCCCGGTAGAACGGCGCGGCGGCCGGCGCCCGCCAGTCGATCACCAGGGGGCCGTACTCCGCGTCGAGCACGCCGAGCCGGCCGATGTGCAGGGTCTGCGCGACGTTCTCGTCGGCCGGATCGAGCGGGGTGAAGGAGGGGATGCCGTGCTCTTCGGGGGCGTCCGCCTGCTGGAGGTCGATCCGGCCGAACAGGAAGTCCTCGAACTCGTTGTTCAGCCGGTTGAGGTGGGTGCCGGCCCGGTAGACCTGGGCGTCCCGCTCGGCGAGCGCGCCGGGGGTGCCGACCTGGACCCGCCGGGCGGCGTCCTCCAGGACGTACTCGGCCTCGGCGAGCTTCTCTTCCAGGCGCTGGTACACCGTGTCGAGGTGCCGCTGCTCACCGGCGATCTCGCGCTCGCGCAGCCCCTCGGCCGAGCTGTTCGCGGCGGTGGTCATCACGGTGTTCGTGGTGCTGGTGCCCGATGGTGCCGTGCCGGCCTCGGTGGTTGCGGCCGCGTGCTGCCTGCCGTGCGCGCCCAAGGAATCCCCTGTCGTACGTCTCGTCTGCTGGTGGGAGAAGACCGCCGTCCAAAGTCGGCGGACGGACGATCCTACTCCCGGACCCCGGCCGGAGAAACACGAAGGCCGCCTTCCGTCGAGGAAGGCGGCCCGCATGCACATGGGATGGTGGAGATGCCGGGAATCGAACCCGGGTCCAGTGGAGTGGATTCAGGACTTCTCCGAGCGCAGTCCGCTGTGCTTTTCTCGGCCCTGGCAGTCACGCGGACAAGCCGCCAACGGGCCCAGCTACTGTTTGATTTCCCACCCGCCCCCGTAACCGGGGCGGACGGTTCAGTTCCCTAGATTAAGCCAGGATCCGAGTCGGGAACTCCCCGGTCTGACTCCTTGGCTACTCGCTGCTCAGGCAGCGAGCGCGAAGGTCTCGCGCTTAGTATTGGCGATTATTTTTTTGCGACAGATGGTTAACGAGATCATTGCCGCGTTCCTCGGCTCGCTTCTCCTGTTTCGACGTCCCCTGTCGAAACCGATCATCCCCATGTTTTTTTAAGAAGGTACAGCTTCCTGAGAAACAACTCCGGGTGATCAGCATCGCCCGGTGGTGCTCCGCCCATGGTACGCGCCCGGTTTGGCGCGGTCCAGCCGATTACACCTTCGGGTCGGGCGAACCCTTCGGGGCGGGGCCCGGCGCCGGTGCATCGGGGACCGTGGCGGGCTTGCCGGCGTGCGGGCCCGGGGTGCCCAGCTGCTGGGAGAGCCAGGGCAGCGCCTGGGCGAACGCGTTGGAGGCGAACTGCCACACGTGCCGGCCCGGCTGCACGGTCTGCTCGCACCTGATCCCGTCCTTGCGCGCGGCCGCCGCCAGCTCCTTGCCCTGGGCGGTCTGCCGGCTCTCCTGGTCCCCGCTCTCGAACCAGCCGGCGGTGTCGCGGAACTTGGCGTGATGAGCCAGTACGGTCATCGGATCGTGCGCCGCCCAGGCCGCCGCGTCGCCGCCGTAGAGCTTGTCGATGGTCTGCTGCTTGTCGCCGGTGTTGGGGCCGATGTCACCGGAGATGTCCTCGAAACGCGTGAAGACCCCGGGGTGTTCGACCGTCAGGTCGATCGCACAGGTACCGCCCATCGACCAGCCGACCACGCCCCACTTGCGCGGGTCGGCCGACGTGTCGAAGGTCTTCTCCACATAGGGCGGAATGTCCTTCACCAGGTGGTCCTCGGCCATCCCGCTGGGCCCGTCCACGCATTCCGTGTCGACCTTGAATCCGCCGGTCGCGTCCGCGAAGACCAGGACCGGGGCGAAACCACCGTGCTGCGCCGCGTACGCGTCCGCGGTCTGCACCGCGTCGCCGGCCCGCACCCAGTTGTCGGGGGCCGCGTACTCGCCGCCGATCATCTCCAGGACCGGCAGCTTGGGGCGGGTCTTGCTGCGGAACCAGGCCGGCGGCAGGTAGACCAGCTCCTGGCGATGGGCGAAGCCGCTGGCGGTGTCGGGTATGTCCACCTGCACGATCCGGCCGGTGGTGGTCCTGCCGGTGAGCGAGCCGAGCTGATCGAGCGTCACCTGCTGGGGCAGCGGGGCACCGCTGAGCTCCCCGATCGCGTCGTCCAGGGTGGGGAAGTAACCGGTGGAGGCGTTCAGCGCGTTGGCGCCGGCCAGCACCGCGAGCAGCCCGGCCAGCGGCGCCACCGCACGGCGCCACCAGCGCGCCGAGCGCCAGCCGGCCACCAGCACGGTCAGCGCGAGCACGGCCGCGCCCAGCCACCACCAGAGCGCGAGCGGCAACGGGTCGGTGACCCCGCCGACGGTGACGGTCAGCAGGCCGAGCAGCGCGGTCAGCACGGCCGCGACGCCGATCGCCAGCGGCGCCCGGCGCAACCGCCAGCGGCGGTCCCGCCAGCCGACGGCGAGGAGCAGCGCGGCGGCTGCCGCGAGCTGGACGGTCCACGGGAACCAGCCGTCCAACAGGGAGACGTTCATGCCGCGATCGTACTGATGCTTCCCTGGACAAAAGGTCGCTGATCAGGGCAGCTCACCCCGTTGGGACCAAGCTGCTACAGAAGGGGCACAATCAGCCCTGGCGGCGGCGCACGGCGGCGACCGCGCGGGCCGTCTCCCGGGTGTCCTGCTTCTCGCGCAGCGTCTGCCGCTTGTCGTAGAGCTTCTTGCCGACCGCGAGCGCCAGCTCCAGCTTGACCCGGCCGTCCTTGAAGTACAGCGAGAGCGGCACCAGGGTGTGGCCGGTCTCCTTGGTCTTCGCCTCCAGCTTGCGGATCTCCATCTTGTGCAGCAGCAGCTTGCGCTTGCGCCGCGCGGAGTGGTTGGTCCACGTCCCCTGGGTGTACTCGGGAATGAAGACGTTGTCGATCCACACCTCGCCGGCCTGGGTGTAGGCGTAGCCGTCCACCAGGTTGGCCCGGCCCTCGCGCAGCGACTTGACCTCGGTGCCGGTGAGCACCATCCCGCACTCGTAGGTGTCGAGGATCGTGTACTCGTGTCGCGCCTTCTTGTTCTGCGCGATCAGCTTCTGTCCCTTTTCCTTTGCCATAGCACCGGCCATTCTCGCATCCCGGGCAACCGCTCGGCAGCCGGTTTACCGGTGGGCACCGTTACGGGCGGGCGGCGGCGGTGCCCAGGCCGTCGAGCACCCGCAGGGCGAGGGTGTCAGCGGTCACCGGGTCACCGGCCCGGACGTCGGGGAGCAGGCCGGTGCCCTCCGGGGAGTGCCCGGCCGGGGTGAACCAGCGGCCCACGGTGAGCTCCAGGACCGAGCCGTCGGGCAGCCGGCTGGGCTGCTGCACGGTGCCCTTGCCGAAGGTCCGGCTGCCCACCAGCACCGCCCGGCAGCGGTCCTGCAGCGCGCCGGCCAGCAGTTCGGCGGCGCTCATCGTGCCGCCGTCGACCAGCACCACCAACGGGGTGGCGGTGTCCCCGCCGGGTGCGGCGGTCAGCTCCCGCCGCTCCCCGCCGACCAGGTAGGAGGCGACCGGGCCGCCGTCCAGCAGGGCCGAGGCGGCGGTGACGGCCTCGGCCACCAGGCCACCGGAGTTGCCGCGCAGGTCGAGCACCGCGCCGCGGGCGGGGGCGTGCCGCAGGGCCGCCGCGATCTGCTCGCCGACGCCGGTGGTGAAGGCCCGGGCGGTGATCCACAGCACGCCGGGCGCGGGGTGGTCGACCGCGACGTCCTGGGCCGCGAGCACGGTGCGGCGCACCGTCACCTCGCGCGGCGCCGCACCGGGGCGCTGGACCGTGAGCCGCACGGCGGAGCCGGGGCCGGCCGGGCGTCCGGCGGCTGCTGGGGTGCCGGGCCGGCCGCGCAGCCGGGCCACCACCTCGGTCACCGGCAGCCGGTCCACCGGCGTGCCGTCCACCGCGAGCAGCCGCTCGCCGACCCGCAGCCCGGCGGCCTGGGCCGGTGAGCCCGCGGTCAACTCGGTGATCAGCGTGGCACCGTCGTCGTCCCGGTCCACGAAGAGGCCGGTGCCCAGGTACTCGCCGTCCAGGCCCTGGGCGAACTCGGCGTACTCCTGCGGGCTGTAGTAGGCGGCCCAGCGGTCGTCGCCGCGGGCCACCAGGCGCTCGGCCTGCTGCGGGGAGAGCGCCGCCGCACCCGGCCCGCCGGCCGGCGCGGCGTCCGCGGCACTCCAGCGGCGCGGCGCGGCGGCGGGCCCGGTGCCACCCCAGGCGCCCACCGCGGCGCCGCCGAAGAGCACCGCGCCGAACAGCAGGCTGAGGGTGGCGCCGTGGCGTGCCCGCCGCCAAGTCGCGCTCATGGACCGGAGTGTAGGCGCCCTTCGCTAGACCTTCAGGTACTTGCGCAGGGTCAGGAAGGCCGCGACCGCCGCCATCGCCATACCGGCCACGATCAGCAGCGGGATCACCTGCAGCACCGAGGACAGGCCGATGAAGTGGATGAACTGCACCTTCTTGGCCAGCCAGCTCTGCACGCCGTAGTTGCCCAGCAGCAGCAGGCCGGAGGCCAGCACCGCGCCGAGCAGCGCGGCGAACGCCGCCTCCGCGATGAACGGCATCTGCACGTAGAAGTTGGAGGCACCGACCAGGCGCATGATCCCGGTCTCGCGCCTTCGGCTGAACGCCGAGACCCGGACCGTGTTGACGATCAGCAGCAGTGCCACCGAGAGCATCAGCACCATGATCACGAAGGCCGCCGTCTGCAGGCCGTTGAGCAGCCCGAAGAGGTTGTCCAGGATCTGCCGCTCGTCCTCCACCGAGCGCACGCCCGGATGGCCGGCGAAAGCGCTCTGGATCACGTCGTAGCGGGTCGGGTCGCTCAGCTTGACCCGCCAGGAGGACGGGATGGCGTCGGCACCGAGGACGGAGACCAGGCTGTTGTCCGGGTTCATGTCCTTCCAGTGCTTGTACGCCTCCGCCTGGGTCTCGAAGGTCGAGCTCTCGACCAGCGGCTTGAGCTTGTCCAGGCCCGCCTTGACGTCGGCGATCTGCTGGTCGGTGGCCGCACCGTTCGCACACTGCGGGGCGTTCTTCGCGTCCGCCTTGGTGCAGAAGTAGATGCTGACCTCGACCTTGTCGTACCAGTACCCCTTCATCGAGTTGACCTGGTCCCGGACCAGCAGACTGGCCCCGGCGAGCGCGAGCGAGAGCGCGACGCTGACCACGACCGCGATGGTCATGGTCAGGTTGCGGCGGAGACCCACACCGATCTCCGACAGGATGAACTGGGCGCGCATGAGCTTCTTCTACTCCAAGGTGAATGCTGGCGGACCGACGGCGGGCGGGAGCCGGCTAGTGCTGGTATCCGTAGACGCCGCGGGCCTGGTCGCGGACCAGCAGCCCCTTGTCCAGTTCGATCACGCGCTTGCGCATCTGGTCGACGATGGCCTGGTCGTGGGTGGCCATGAGCACCGTGGTCCCGGTGCGGTTGATCCGGTCCAGCAGCTTCATGATGCCGACCGAGTTCTGCGGGTCCAGGTTTCCGGTCGGCTCGTCAGCGATCAGCAGCATCGGGCGGTTGACGAAGGCTCGGGCGATCGCCACGCGCTGCTGCTCACCACCGGAGAGCTCGCCGGGCATCCGGTCCTCCTTGCCGCCGAGGCCGACCAGGTCGAGCACCTCGGGCACCACCTTGTTGATGGCGCTCTTCGGCTTCCCGATGACCTCCAGCGCGAAGGCCACGTTCTGCGCCACGGTCTTGTTCGGCAGCAGGCGGAAGTCCTGGAAGACGGTGCCCAGTTGGCGCCGCATGTGCGGCACCTTCCAGTTGGACAGCTTGCCCAGGTCCTTGCCGAGCACGTGCACCTCGCCCGTGCTGGGGCGCTCCTCGCGCAGGCACAGCCGCAGGAAGGTGGACTTGCCGGAGCCGGAGGAGCCGACCAGGAAGACGAACTCGCCCTTCTCGATCTCCAGCGAGACCTCCGACAAGGCGGGGCGGTTCTGCTTGGGATAGGTCTTGGAAACGTTGTCGAATCTGATCACGGCTGCATCACGGAGGCCATCCTAGGCGGAACAGCTGACGACGCGGACAACTACCGTAACCCGATCGTTACTTCGGGCCGATGAGGCCCACCGGTCGCACCATTCCTGGGTCGGTCCCACCCCGCGAGTCGGCCGGGGCGGGCGGTGGAGGCGGCCGGGGCCGCTCCTTGGCTCGGGACCATACGCGACCCGGCTTACGCCGCGCAGGGCGCTCCGCCGAACACAGCGGGTGAATTGTCCGTTCTTGGGGAGGAATGACGGGAAAATTGCGAGCCATTTCACAGCGGCTCCAGGGTTTCGCGGTCCGCTTGTCGCCAATGTGATGATTGAGGGAGAAGTGCCCGCCCGGGGTTCCCCGGCCCGGGCGCCGGATGCCCCGGAACCTGGCAGAGTAGAGGCAAACCGCGATGCCGCGGCCCGCGCCGCTCCCCCACCCGGGTCAGGCACGGGAACCATCGGGCCCCCCGGTGCGTTGGCAGTAGCAGCAAGGAGGAGATCGCATGACGTGCGACCATCTGGTGTGCGCCAACTGCGCCGGCCGCGTGAGCGAGGGCCGCTGCCCGGTCTGCCGTGCCCAGCGCGCCCGGCTGCAGGAGCAGCAGAGCCCCTTCGCCGCGCTCTCCCCCGCCACCCTGCTCGCCCTGCTGGCCGCACTGCTGGCAGTGGCGCTGATCTGCCGGCAGGCGCTGGCGTAATCAAGCCGAAGAAAGAGAAGCGGAAGGGCCCGGACGCTGGCGTCCGGGCCCTTCCGCTTCTGCTTTGCCCACTCTTTACTGAGCGGCCTCGCTCTGCTTGCGCCAGCGGATGCCGGCCTCGATGAAGCCGTCGATGTCGCCGTCCAGCACCGCCTGCGGGTTGCCGACCTCGTACTCGGTGCGCAGGTCCTTGACCATCTGGTACGGGTGCAGCACGTAGGAGCGCATCTGGTTGCCCCAGGAGCTGCCGCTGTCCTTGAGGGAGTCCATCCGGGCCTTCTCCTCCTGGCGGCGCCGCTCCAGGAGCTTGGCCTGCAGGACGTTCATCGCCGAGGCCTTGTTCTGGATCTGCGAGCGCTCGTTCTGGCAGGAGACCACGATGCCGGTCGGCAGGTGGGTGATCCGCACCGCCGAGTCGGTGGTGTTGACGCCCTGGCCGCCGGGGCCGGAGGCGCGGTACACGTCGATCCGCAGCTCGCCCTCGTCGATGTCGACGTGGTCGCTCTGCTCGACGACCGGGAGCACCTCGACGCCGGCGAAGGAGGTCTGGCGGCGGCCCTGGTTGTCGAAGGGCGAGATGCGCACCAGGCGGTGGGTGCCCTGCTCGACCGAGAGCGTGCCGTAGGCGTAGGGGGTCTTCACGCTGAAGGTGGCGGACTTGATGCCGGCCTCTTCGGCGTAGGAGGTGTCGTAGACCTCGGTCGAGTAGCCGTGCCGCTCGGCCCAGCGCAGGTACATCCGCATCAGCTGCTCGGCGAAGTCGGCGGCGTCCACGCCACCCGCCTCGGCCCGGATGTTGACCAGGGCCTCACGGGCGTCGTACTCACCGGAGAGCAGTGTGCGCACCTCCAGCTCCTCGACCGCCTTCTTGACCGAGGCCAGCTCGGTCTCGGCCTCGGTGCGGGTGTCGGCGTCGCCCTCGTCCTCGGCCAGCTCGAACAGGATCTCCACGTCCGCGATCCGGCTGCGCAGGTTCTCCACCCGGCGCAGCTCGCCCTGCAGGAAGGAGAGTCGGCTGGTGACCTTCTGCGCGTTCGCGACGTCGTCCCAGAGGGCGGGGGCTGCTGCCTCCTCCTCCAGACGTTCGATGTCGGCCCGGATCTTGTCCAGGTCGAGGACGGCCTCGATCGACCCCATGGTCGTTTCGAGGTTCTTGAGCTCTTCGGAAGGATCGACGGCTGCCACGCCACCAGCCTAATGGCTAGCGCGGTGCACCGGGACCGGCCGGTGGCCCCGTGCTCGCCACGGAGCCCGCCACCGCCGCCGCGCCGTGCGTGAAGGAACCGCCCGAGTGGTGGTGTCCGCCGCCCCCGAAGGCGCCGAAGGCGGCGATCGCGCCGGCCACCAGCAGCACCACGGCCAGCAGCACCGCGAGCTGCCGGCGGCGACGGACCAGCGCCCGGCGCCCGGCGCCGCGGTGGCCGGCGGCCGGTGCGGAGCGCTGGGCCCGCGACTCGGCCGCGTAGCCGGCCAGCTCGTGGGCGGAGGGGCGGCGCAGGCTGGTGTGGGTGTCCCGGGTGGAGTCGGGCGCCGGGGCGGGGACCAGCGGCACGGCCGGGCCGCGCCGGCGGCGGTGCGTCCCGGAGCCGGTGTCCGCCTCGGCGTAGACGGCCTCGGCGGGGGTCAGCGCCTCCTCGGCCGGCGGGCGGTCCTGGGCGGGCAGCGCCAGCGGCGGCAGACCGGCCAGCGCGGGCAGCTGCTCGCGCAGCCGCTCGGCCAGCTCGGCGGCGCGCAGCCGGGAGGCGGGGGCCTTGGCCAGGCACTCCGCGATGATCCGCCACAGGCCGTCCGGCAGCCCGGGGACCGGCGGCACGCTCTCGGTGACGTGGCGGCGCAGCACCGCCCCGGTGTGCCCGCCGCCGAACGGGGTGAAGCCTGCCAGCAGCTCGTACAGCACGGTGGCCAGCGCGTAGATGTCGACGGCCGCCCGCGGCTCCAGTCCCTCGATGATCTCGGGGGCCAGGTAGTCGGGGGTGCCGATGATCCGGGTCGCCCTGGTCCGGCGCGGGGCGTCGACGAGGCGGGCGATGCCGAAGTCGGTGAGCTTGGCCCGCGGCGCGCCGCCGGGGCCGGCCGGGGCCGCGAGGTCGAGCATCACGTTCTCCGGCTTGACGTCCCGGTGCACGATGCCGGCCGCGTGGGCCGCGGCCAGGCCGTCCGCCACGTCCGCGATCACCGAGACGGCGGCCTGCGGGGCCAGCACGCCCTCGCGCTCCAGCCGCGAGCGCAGGTCGGTGCCGTGCACCAGCTCCATCACCAGAGCCAGGTCGTCGCCGTCCACCACCATGTCGCGCACCCCGACCACCCGGGGGTGGTCCAGGCTGGTGAGCGCGGCCCGCTCCTGGACGAAGCGGCCGACGAGCACCTGGTCGGTGGCCAGGTCCTCGCGCAGCAGCTTGACGGCCACCGGTCCGTCTGGTCCCTCGCCCAGCCACACGGTGCCGGCGGACCCCCGGCCGATCACCTGGTGCACGGTGTACCGGCTGCCGATCTTGCGTGCCAATGCTGCTCCGTGGGCGGCGGGAGCGTTCCCGGGACGTCGCGGGGGTCCGGGAACGCTCGTGAGGTCGGTGCGTCACCGACCAACCTACGCGCCCCGGACCCCTCCGCGGGACCTCGATGCCGTCATTTGTCGACAAAGAGTCAATGCCGACCGCTCCGTGGCGGTCCGTCAGTTCCCGGTGACGGAGTGCCAGGTGCTGCTGATCCAGCTGGTGGTGGAGGTGACCGCGCTGTGCACGTCGGTCCAGTAGCGCGGCAGCGGCGTGAAGTTCCACAGCGCGATCGCGGCCACCGCCAGGATCAGCAGCACCATCAGGCAGCCCTTGAGGCAGCCCAGGCCCGGGATGTACATCCGGTTGCGGCTGCGCGGGCGCGGCTCGCGGCGGGGCCTGGCCTCGCGCTCCGGCTCCGGCTCGCGCTCCCGGGGCAGCGGCGGCTCGGGGCGCCGCGGCGGCATCGCGGGCGGGGCCTGGCGCTGGGCCGGCTCGCGGTAGGCCTGTTCACCGCTGTAGCGCGGGTCCGGCTCGGCGTAGCCCTGCCCGGCGTACGGGTCCCGCTGGCCGCCGGGCGGCTGCTGCGGGCGCCGGGCCTGGTACGGCGGCGGGGCCACCGGCGGGCGCTCGGCACGACCGTAGCCCCGGCCCTGCTCGCCCCGGTAGGGCTCCTCCCGGTAGGGCTCGCCCTGGTACGGCTCGCCGCGGCCGCCCGGCGGCGGGTAGCCGCCCGGCCGCGGCTGGCCCTGCTGCGGGTAGCCGTAGCCGCCGCCCTGGTAGGCCTGCGGCGCCTGCTGCGGCTCGAACTCCTCGGCGGCGAAGACCTGGGTCTGCTGGTTGCGGTCGCGGGCCGCGCGCAGCTGGGTCTGCCAGGGGTGCGGGGCCTCCGGCTGGGCCGGGCCCGGCGCGGCCGCCGGCGGGCCGGCCGGCGTGGGCGGCATCATCCGGGTCGGGTCGGCGCCCGACAGGTGCGCGCCGCCCGGAGCCGTGGGGGCGCCGTGCGGCATCACCTGGGTGGCCGCGCCCGGGTCGTACTGCGCGGTCAGCAGCTGGGTGGCCGGGTCCGGCTGGCCCGGGGCGCCGGCCTGGCCTGCGCCCGGCAGTGTGCTGCCGGGGCCGGTCCCCGGCACCTCGGCCGGCTGCGCCTCGGGCACCAGCAGCGCGCCCACGGCGAGCGCGGCGTCCACCGCGGCCGGTGCGGCGTGCACGCCGACCCCGGCGGCCACCACCCGCAGCGCGTGCGCCAGCGAGGTGGCGCTCGGGCGCTGGGCCGGGTCCTTGCGCAGGCAGCGCTCGACCACGGTCCACAGCGGCTCGGGCATGCCCGGCGGGCGCGGCGGCTCCTGGGTCAGGTGGGCCTGGAGCACCTGGAGCGCACCGTCGCCCTGGAACGGCGCGCGCCCGGTGACCAGCTCGTAGAGCATGATCCCGGCGCCGTAGATGTCCACCGCGGAGGTCTGCGGGCGGCCGCTCGCCGACTCGGGGGCGACATAGGCGGGGGTGCCGACGAACTCGCTGGTGCGGGTGATTCCCGGGGAGTCGGCCAGCCGGGCGATGCCGAAGTCGGTGAGCATCGGGTGCAGCTGCTCGCCCTGGCCGTCCACGTAGCTGCTGGCCAGCAGCACGTTGGCCGGCTTGAGGTCGCGGTGCACCACGCCGTCCGCGTGGCTGACCGCCAGCGCGTCGGCGATCTGGGCCATCAGCAGCGACGCGGCGATCGGGCTGAGCGGGCCGTTGGCACGCAGGTAGCGGTAGAGGTCGGGGCCGTCCACCAGGTCCATGACCAGGGCCAGCAACTCGCCCTCGACCACCAGGTCGCGCAGCCGGACGATGTTGGGGTGGCTCAGCCGCAGCAGCACCGAGCGCTCGCGCAGGAAGCGCAGCACGATGTCCTGGTCGGCGGCCAGCTCCTCCTTGAGCACCTTGACCGCGACCTGCTGGCCCGGCTGCAGGTCCGCCAGCCCGGCGTCCTCGCGTACCCGCCCGCGCCAGACGGTGCCCATGGCACCACGCCCGATGGTCTCCTCGAGCAGATACTTGCTGCCTACCGGCCGCACCTGGTGCACTCCTTGCCCTACCGAGGCCTACCGTCGCCTGCGGGCGATAGTCCGTGTGTGCGGCAACTCTAACGGTGTCCGCCAAACCCCAGCCTGATGACCGGCCCCCGCGTGTGGACGGTGGTGGCCGGATCCGGTGCTCCGGGCCGCCTTGACCTGAGTCCCCGTCGGCTCCACCATGGCGATGATCACAAGATCGTCAAATCCGGTACGGTGCGCGGACTGTCAGTCCCGGGTGGCAGGATGAGGACCAGCACTCCTGTGGTCCAACACTCATCACGAGCAGAGGGGAACCCGGGGCGAGATGCAGATCCGGCTGACGGTCCTCCGACCCCGCGTGGGCGCGGGCGTGCCCGCACCCGCCACCGACGTCCTGGTCACCGCCCCGGTCGGTACGACCCTCGGCTCGCTCGCGGTGGCGCTGGCCGGTGCCGTGGGCGTGCGCGGCGCACGCAGCGCCACCCATGTGCACCTGTACGCCGGGTCCCAGCGGATCGACGAACGCACCCCGCTCGGCCACCCCCCGCTGCTCGACGGCGCGGTGCTCGCGCTCGGCGAGCCCGATCCGGACGCCGACGAGCCGCCCGCCGGGCCCGCCGCCGAGCTGCGCGTGGTCGGCGGCCCGGACGCCGGCGGCGTGCATCGGCTGCACGGCCGCCAGGTGCGGGTGGGCCGCTCCAGCGAGGCCGACGTGCCGCTCGACGACCCCGACGTCTCCCGGCTGCACCTCTCCCTCCAGCTGGCCGCCGACGGCACCGTGACGGTGCACGACCTCGGCTCGACCAACGGCACCGTGCTGGACGGCCGCATGCTGGGCGAGGAGCCGCGTGCGCTGACCGAGGGGGCGCTGCTGCGCCTGGGCGAGTCCACCGTGACCCTGGCGGCCGCCCCCGGCGCCGAGCAGGCCCGCGCCACCATGCCGGACGGCCTGGGCCACCTCCAGGTCAGCCCGCCGCCCCCGGCCCGGCCCAGCCCCCCGGTCGCCGAGCAGCCCGAGCTGCCCGCGCCCGGCGGAGCGGGCCGCACCCGCTCGCTGCTGGCCCGCCGGCTCGGCCGCGCCGCCGCACCCGCCCCGGGCGCACCGGCCGGCGCGCGGGACGCCGCCCAGCAGCACGCCCAGGCCCGCGAGCGCCAGGCCACCGCGCTGCGCGAGCGCTGGCCCGATCCCGCCACCCTGCTGCTCAGCGCGCTCGGCCCGGGCCCGCGGCTCTGGGAGCGGGTGCCCGCCCACCCCGACGCGCTCACCCTGCGCCTGGGCACCGCCGACCTCGCGGGCGGCCCCGGCACCACCCCCGGCACGGTGCTGCCCGCCGTCCCGGTCACCGTCGACCTGCGCCGGGCGGGCAGCCTGGGCGTTGCCGGCCCGCGCGTGCGGCTGCTCGGGCTGGCCCGGGCCCTGCTCGCCCAGCTCGCCACCCTGCACCCGCCGAGCGGGCTGAGCCTGGTGGTGGTCAGCGCCGACGAGCGGCAGCAGGCCGAACGGCGCACCGCCGACTGGGCCTGGTCGCTCTGGCTGCCGCACCTGCGCCCCGGCCACGGCCAGGACTGCCGCCTGCTCTTCGGCCTGGACCCCGCGCAGGCCGAGCAGCGCCTGACCGAACTCGCCGAGCGCGAGCCCGAGGAGGCGCAGCCCGCCACCGTGCTGCTGGTGGACGGCGACCCGGGCTCGCCCCGCTCCCGCCAGGCGCTGGAGCGGCTGCTGCGCCACGGCCCGGCCGCCGGCGTCTTCGCGCTCTGCCTGGCCGAGCACGCCGAGCAGCTGCCCCCCGGCCTGGGCGCCACCGCCACGGTCACCGGCGAGGTGGCCACCCGGCTGACCGTCGCCGGCGGCGAGCAGCGCACCGAGGAGGTCGCGCTGGACGCCGTCTCGCCCGCCTGGGCCGAGCGGCTGGCCAGGGCGCTGGCCCCGTTGCGCGAGGCCGCACCCGTCTCCCGCGGCCCGCTGCCGGAGGCGCTGCGCCTGCTCGACCTGCTGCGTCTGGACACCGTCACCCCCGCCAAGCTCTCGTCCCGCTGGGACGACCTGCCCAGCACCGCCGGTACCGCCGCCGCGCTGCTCGGCACCACCAGGGACGATCTGTGCACGGTCGACCTGGCCGGCTCCGAGCTGACCGGCCCCGGCCACCTGCTGGTGGGCGGCGCCCGCGGCGCCGGCAAGAGCGAGCTGCTGCGCACCCTGGTCGCCTCGCTGGCGGTGGGCGAGCGCCCGGACCGGCTGCACGTCCAGCTGATCGGCGGACGGGACGCGGGCCTGGCCGCCTGCGCCGAGCTGCCGCACGTCACCGGCCAGCTGGACGCCGCCGGCGACCCGCGCCGGGCGCTGCTGACCGCCGAGGCGCTGCACGAGGAGCTGGCCCGGCGCGAGGCGCTGTTCGCCGGGCGCTCGTTCCCGGTCTGGTTCGCCGAGCAGGCGCTGGCCTCCCGGCCGGCCGTGATCGGTCAGCCGCGCAGCGCCGAGCCCGCGCCCGCCCGCACCCCGGTGGCCGCGGTCGCCGGGGCTGCCCCGGCCCCGGTTGCCGGGACGGCACAACCTACCGGCAGTGCCACCGTGGTGGCCGACGCGCCGCCCGTGCGCCTGATCGTGGTCGTCGACGACTACGACGCGCTGCTCTCCCCCACCTCGCCGGCCGGCCGCCCGCTGGCCCGCGCGCTGGCCGCCGTCGCCCAGCGCGGCGCCCGGCTGGGCGTGCACCTGGTGGCGGCCACCAGCCGCCCGGAGCTGAGCGCGGGCAGCGAGCTGGCCGAGGCCGCGCACTGGCGGATCGCACTGCGCACCGACCACCCCGGCGACTCCGAGCTGCTGGTCCACGTCGACGACGCCGCCGCGCTGCCCGAGCAGACCCCCGGGCGCGGCTACCTGCGCCGCCCGGACGGCGCCGTGCTGGCCTTCCAGACCGCCCGGGTCAGCGGCCGGATCCCGCGCACCGCCACGCTGCGCCCCACCGTGGTCGCCGTCGACCCGGCCCAGCTGGGTGCTCCGCCGACCCGCCGACCGGTGCGCGAGCTGGGCAACGGCCCCACCGACCTGGCGCTGCTTGCCAGCGCGCTGCAGCGGGCGGCCCAGGGCTGACCGCCCGCCCGGCAACCGCCCGCCCGGCAACCGGGCGCAGGCGGCACAGCGCAGAGCAGAGCGGCGGGGCCGCACCCGAAGGTGCGGCCCCGCCGTGCTGTCCTGTCCTGGCGACGTCAGCGCATCGAACCGGTGCGCAGCAGCGTGCGGATCACCCGCATGGCCACCGAGAGGCTGGACAGCGCGTAGGTGTCCGATCCCCTTATGTCGTCCAGCGTGGTCTGCGCCCGGCTCAGCAGCGTGCTGTTGCGCTCGGTCCAGGCGCTGTAGCGCTCCTCGCTGGTCGCGTTCTCCCCGCCGCAGGCCAGCACGTCGTCGGTGAGCTGGGCGTGCACCGCGAAGAGGTCCTCGCGGATCGAGGTGCGCGCCATCGAGGACCACCGGTCGGTGCGCGGCAGCTCGATGATCCGGTCCAGCAGGTGCGTGATGCCCAGCCGGTCGCCGAGGTCGTAGTAGAGGTCGGCGACCTCGGCCACGTCCTTGCCCGAACGGTCCGCGACCTCGGTGATGTCCAGGGTCGGGAAGACCGAGGAGAGCCCGGCGACCCGGGTGGCCAGCGCGTCGGGAACGCCCGCCCCGGTCAGCTCGCTGTGGATCTTCTCGAACCAGGACAGGTTCTCGCCGCGCAGCGGCTTGGGCAGGCTGGTCCACACCTGGTCCACCCGCTGCTGGAAGAAGTCGATCGTCGAGGCGATGTCCAGCGGCTGGCGACGGTTGTTGAGCATCCACCGGGTGGCCCGCTCGACCAGGCGGCGCGAGTGCAGGCGCATCCGGGTCGCGATCTCGGCCGGGATCCTGTTGTCCAGGCCCTCGACCTCGTCCCAGATCTTCTCCAGGCCGAAGACCGCGCGAGCGGCGGTGTGGGTGCGGGCGATCTCCTCGTAGGTCGCCCCGGTTTCCTCGCGCAGCCGGAAGGCGAAGGTGCAGCCACCGCGGTTGATCGTGTCGTTGACGATCAGGGTGGTGACGATCTCCCGGCGCAGCGCGTGGTTGTCCACCGCGTCGGCGAAGCGCTGGTGCAGCGCGTTCGGGAAGTACAGGTGGAGGGTGTCGCGGAAGTACGGGTCGTCGGGCAGCCCGGTGGCGAGCAGCTCCTCGGCCAGCGTGATCTTGGTGTAGGCCAGCAGCACCGACAGCTCGGGCTGGGTGAGCCCGAAGCCGTTGGCCTGACGCTCCTTCAGCTGCTTCTCGCTGGGCAGGAACTCCAGCCCGCGGTCGAGCAGGCCGTCGGCCTCCAGCCGGTTGATCATCCGCGAGTGCACGTTGACCATGCTGTGCGCCTGGGCCACCGCGTTGGCCAGCACCACGTTCTGCGCGTAGTTGTTGCGCAGCACGAGCCGGCCGACGTCCTCGGTCATCTCGGCCAGCAGGACGTTGCGCTGCTTGACCGTCATGTCGCCCTCGGCGACCACCTGGTTGAGCAGGATCTTGATGTTCACCTCGTGGTCCGAGGTGTCCACGCCGGCCGAGTTGTCGATGGCGTCGGTGTTGATCCAGCCGCCGCGCCCGGTGCCGTCGGGGCCCGCCGGGCCGCCGCTCTGGGCGTACTCGATGCGACCGAGCTGGGTGCAGCCGAGGTTGCCGCCCTCGCCGATCACCCGGGCCCGGATCTGGCTGCCGTTGACCCGGATCGCGTCGTTGGCCTTGTCGCCGACGTCCGCGTTGGTCTCCCGCTCGGACTTGACGTAGGTGCCGATGCCGCCGTTCCAGAACAGGTCCACCGGGGACTGCAGGATGGCCTTCATCAGCTCGGCCGGGGTGAGCTTGGCGACCTCGATGCCGAGCGCGGCGCGGGCCTGGGGGCTGAGCTGGATCGACTTGGCGCTGCGCGGGAAGACCCCGCCGCCGGCCGAGATCAGCGACTTGTCGTAGTCGTCCCAGGAGCTGCGCGGCAGGTCGAAGAGCCGGCGCCGCTCGGCGTAGGAGGAGGCGGCCTCCGGGTTCGGGTCCAGGAAGATGTGCCGGTGGTCGAAGGCGGCCACCAGACGGATGTGCTCGCTGAGCAGCATGCCGTTGCCGAAGACGTCACCGGACATGTCGCCGATGCCGACCACGGTGAAGTCCTCGGCCTGGGTGTCGACGCCCAGCTCGCGGAAGTTGCGCTTGACCGACTCCCAGGCGCCGCGGGCGGTGATGCCCATGCCCTTGTGGTCGTAGCCGGCCGAGCCGCCGGAGGCGAAGGCGTCGCCCAGCCAGAAGCCGTACTGCTCGGCCACGCCGTTGGCGATGTCGGAGAAGGTCGCGGTGCCCTTGTCGGCGGCGACCACCAGGTAGGTGTCGTCCTCGTCGTGGCGGACCACGTCGACGGGGTGGACGACCTGGCCGCCCTTCAGGTTGTCGGTGATGTCCAGCAGCGCCGAGATGAAGGTCTTGTAGGACGAGATGCCCTCGGCCAGCCAGGCGTCCCGGTCCACCGCCGGGTCCGGCAGCTGCTTGGCGACGAAGCCGCCCTTGGCGCCGACCGGCACGATCACGGTGTTCTTGACCATCTGGGCCTTGACCAGGCCGAGGATCTCGGTGCGGAAGTCCTCACGCCGGTCGGACCAGCGCAGACCACCGCGGGCGACCTTGCCGAAGCGCAGGTGCACGCCCTCGACCTGGGGCGAGTAGACCCAGATCTCGAACGCCGGGCGGGGGGCCGGCAGGTCGGGGATCGCGTGCGGGTCGAGCTTCATCGACACGTACGGGTGCCACTGGCCGTCCGCGGCGCGCTGGAAGAAGTTGGTCCGCAGGGTGGCCTTGATCAGGTGCAGGAAGGAGCGCAGGATGCGGTCCTCGTCCAGCGAGACGACCTCGTCCAGCGCACCCGACAGCTCCTCCAGGATGCCCTCGGTCAGCTCGTCGGCGCCCAGCTGGTGGCTGGGGCTGAGCCGGGCCTCGAAGAGGTTGACCAGCAGGCGGGTGGTGTGCGCGTTGTTGCGCAGCGCGTCCTCGACGTAGTCCTGCGAGAAGGTGCTGCCGGCCTGGCGCAGGTACTTGGCGTACGCGCGCAGCACGACCGCCTGGCGCCAGTTCAGGCCCGCGGTGAGGATCAGGCCGTTGAAGCCGTCGTTCTCCGCGCGGCCGGTCCAGGTGGCGGCGAAGGCCTCCTGGAAGCGCTCGCGGGCCTCGTCGGTCAGCTCGGTGCTCTCCCGCAGCCGCAGGCCGAAGTCGTAGATCCAGGCCGTGGTGTGGTCCGAGCGGCGCAGCGCGTACGGGTGCTCGTCGAGCACCTCGACGCCCAGGCGCTGGAGCACCGGCAGCACCTCGGTCAGCGAGATCGGACCGCCGACCCGGTAGACCTTGAAACGGCGCTCGTCGTCGCTCGCGCCGACCGGCTGGTAGAGGTTGAGCCGGAAGTCGCCCTCCTCGCCCAGCGACTCGATCTGCTTGAGGTCGGCCACCGCGGTGCGGGCGGTGAAGTCCGCGCGGTAGCCGTCGGGGAAGGCGTTGGCGTACTTGTGCGACAGCTCGGCGGCGCGCTCCTCGCCCAGCTCCAGCAGCAGCTGGTCGTTGAAGCCGTCCATCCAGAACCGGGCGGCCTCGGCCAGCTTGGCCTCGATCCGCTCGACCTCGGCCTCGGTCAGCTCCGGCAGCTCGCTGCCCGGGGCCACCCGGACCACGAAGTGCAGCCGGGTCAGCACCGACTCGGTGGACCAGACCGTGTAGTCGATCGCCGCGCCGTTCAGCTCCTGCATCAGGATGTCCATCAGGCGCAGCCGGATGCGGGTGGTGTAGCGGTCGCGCGGCAGGTAGACCAGCGCGGAGAAGTAGCGCCCGTACTCGTCCTGGCGCAGGTAGAGCCGCAGCTTGCGGCGCTCCTGGAGGTACAGGACGCTGGTGGCGATCTGCTGGAGCTCCTCGGCGGGGGTCTGGAAGATCTCGTCGCGCGGGAAGGTCTCCAGGATCTGGAGCAGGTCGCGGCCGTCGTGGCTCTCGGCGGAGAAACCGGAGGCGTCGACCACCTCCTGCACCTTGCGGCGCACCACCGGGATCCGGGTGACCGACTCGGTGTAGGCGGCCGAGGAGAACAGGCCCAGGAAGCGGCGCTCGCCCACCACGTTGCCGGCGGCGTCGAACTTCTTCACGCCGACGTAGTCCAGGTAGGCCGGGCGGTGCACGGTCGAGCGCGAGTTGGCCTTGGTCAGGACCAGCAGCTTCTTCTCGTGCGCCTTGGCCCGCACCGGGGCGGACAGGCGGCCGAAGGACTCGCTGACCGGGTGGTGGTCGGTGTCGATGCTCAGCGGGTCGGAGCGCAGGATGCCGAGACCGGTGCCGGGGATCGCCCGCAGCACCTCCTCGCCCTCGTGCTCGACCAGGTCGTACTCGCGGTAGCCGAGGAAGGTGAACTTCTCGTCGGCCAGCCAGCGCATCAGCTCCCAGGCCTCGCCGACCTCCTGCTCGGGCAGGTGGGCCGGGGGCTGCTCGGCGAGCTCGTCGGCCAGGCGCAGCGCGGAGGTGCGCATCTTCGCCCAGTCCTCGACC
This sequence comes from Kitasatospora sp. NBC_01250, assembly GCF_036226465.1. Taxonomy (NCBI): domain Bacteria; kingdom Bacillati; phylum Actinomycetota; class Actinomycetes; order Kitasatosporales; family Streptomycetaceae; genus Kitasatospora; species Kitasatospora sp. NBC_01250. The sequence continues at coordinate 3,689,953 of NZ_CP108476.1, forward strand.
ACCTCGCGCACGTCGCCCAGCACGCGGCGCAGGTCGGCCTCGATCTGGCGCAGGTCCTCGCGGTCGCTCTCGCGGTCGATCTCGATGTGCATCCAGGACTCGACGGTGGCGTCCGCGGGCCACTCGGCGCCGGCGGCCTGGCTGCGCGAGCAGGCGTCGATGTCGAGGATCTCCAGCAGCTTGCCGGTGATGTCACGGCGCACGATCAGCTGCGGGTGGATGACCAGGTGGATCGCCCGGTTCTGGCGGGACAGCTCGTTGGTGACCGAGTCGACCAGGAACGGCATGTCGTCGGTGATCACCTCGACCACCGTGTGGCCGCTGGACCAGCCGTTCTCGTCGACGGTCGGGGTGGAGACCCGGACCTCCGCGGTGCCCTGGGGCCGCTTGAGCCCCAGCCGGTAGTGCGAGGCGGCCGCCCCGTAGACGTCGACCGGGTCGCGGTCGACCAGGTCCTCGGGGGCGGTGTGGAGGTAGTAGTGGTGCAGGTACGCGGTCAGAGCGCCGTTGCCCAGACCCTCTCCGGGCGCCGCTCCCCCCACCTGGCTGTGCTCGGCGGCGGCGGCCGCCTTGACGAGCAGTTCGGCCTTCGCCGCGTCCAGCTTGGTCTGCATGGCTGTTTGGCTCCTGTCGCGCGCCGTTGCGTGACTCGGTGGTGGTCAGGATGTGCACCGCCGGGCCTGTCCGCAATCCTCCCGCACCATCCTGGCCGGAGGCGCTCAAGGCACGCTTAAAGAACCTCCCGCCTGGGTACAACAGGTCTTTCGGCCTGTGGAAGTGCCCCGACGACCCAGCCAGCCTAACGGGCGAAAACCAGGGTGTCAGGGGACAGGGAGGCGCAAAGTCGAAGGGAGATCCACTCTTCCTGGACAGGTTGTCCAGTTGGCGGGGGTGCGCTGGTCAGCCCAGGTGCGGGTAGCCGACCTGGGTCGGGGGGACGAAGGTCTCCTTGATCGTCCGGGCCGAGGTCCAACGCAGCAGGTTCTGCGCGGCGCCGGCCTTGTCGTTGGTGCCCGAGGCCCGGCCGCCGCCGAACGGCTGCTGGCCGACCACCGCGCCGGTGGGCTTGTCGTTGACGTAGAAGTTGCCCGCCGCGAACCGCAGCGCCTCCGTCGCCTCGGCGATGGCCTGCCGGTCGGTGGCGAACACCGCGCCGGTCAGGCCGTAGGGGGCGTCGCCGTCCACCGCGGCCAGCGCCTGGCTCCAGCGGGCGTCCTCGTAGAGCTGCACCGCCAGGATCGGGCCGAAGTACTCGGTGCTGAAGATCTCGTTGCGGCCCGTGCCGCCGACCAGCACGGTGGGGCGCACGAAGTAGCCGATCGCATCGTCGTACTGGCCTCCGGCCACCAGCTCGACGTCCGGGTCCCCCTTGGCGCGCTCGATCGCGTCGCGGTTCTTGGCGAAGGCCCTGGCGTCGATCAGGGCGCCCATGAAGTTGGTCAGGTCGCCGACGTCACCCACCGTCAGGGCGTCGACCCGGGCCAGCAGCTCGTCCTTGATCCGCGCCCAGAGGCTGCGCGGCAGGTAGGCGCGGGAGAGCGCGGAGCACTTCTGGCCCTGGTACTCGAAGGCGCCCCGGATCAGCGCGGTGGTGAGCGTGGCGGGGTCGGCCGAGGGGTGGGCGATCAGGAAGTCCTTACCGCCGGTCTCCCCGACGATCCGCGGATAGCCGCGATAGCCCGCCAGGTTGGCCCCGATGGTCTGCCAGAGCGTGCGGAAGGTGGCGCTCGAACCGGTGAAGTGCAGGCCCGCGAGGTCGGGGCTGGCCAGCGCCACCCGGGAGAGCGCCTGGCCGTCCCCGGTGACCAGGTTGATCACTCCGGGCGGCAGTCCGGCCGCCTCCAGCAGGCGCATCAGGTGGTGCGCCGCGAAGGTCTGGGTGGGCGCGGGCTTCCAGACCACGGTGTTGCCCAGCAGCGCCGGGGCGGTGGGCAGGTTGCCGGCGATCGCGGTGAAGTTGAACGGGGTGACGGCGTAGACGAAGCCCTCCAGCGGGCGGTGGTCGGTGCGGTTCCACACGCCCGGCGAGGACTCGGGCTGCTCGGCCAGGATCTGCCGGGCGAAGTGCACGTTGAAGCGCCAGAAGTCGACCAGCTCGCAGGGCGCGTCGATCTCGGCCTGCTGGACGGTCTTGGACTGGCCGAGCATGGTGGCCGCCGCCAGCGTCTCGCGCCAGGGCCCGGCCAGCAGCTCGGCGGCGCGCAGGAAGACCGCCGCCCGGTCGTCGAAGGAGAGCCGGCGCCAGTCGGGACCGGCTTCGAGCGCCGCCGCCACCGCGAGCTCGGCGTCCTGGGCGGTGGCGTTGCCGAGCACGCCGAGCCGGGCCGCGTGGTGGTGCGGCTGGACCACGTCGATCCGCTCGCCGGAGCCGAGGCGCTGCTCGCCGCCGATCGTCATCGGCAGCGCGATCGGCTCGGCCGCCAGCGCGTCCAGCCGCTTCAGCAGCCGCGCGCGCTCCGGGCTGCCCGGAGCGTAGCCGTGCACCGGCTCGTTCACCGGGACGGGCACCTTGGTCACGGCGTCGATCGGCATGGCGGGCTCCGCTCCGTGGGACTGTGGTCAACCAAGATTGACCACGGCACGGCCCCGGGCCGGGCGGCGACACACCGGTGGCCGCCCGGCGGCGCGGGTCAGCCGGTGATCTGCCGGGCCAGCGCGACCGCCTCGGCCAGGCTGTCCACCACCGGGACCCCGACCGGCTCCAGGTTCGCCCGGATGTGCGAGCCGCCGGTGTAGAGCACGGCGTGCGCGCCGGCCTGCCGGGCCGCGAGCGCGTCGTCGGCCGCGTCGCCGATCACCACCGTGCGGGCCGGCTCCACCTGCGGGCCGAGCGCGGCCAGGTGGCGCACCAGCGAGGCGGCCTTCTGCCCGTGCGAGGGACCGGTGCGCCCGTCCACCCGCAGGAAGTGCCGCTGGATGCCGAAGGCCTCCACCGCGGGCAGCAGGCGGCGGTGCTCGTACATCGACAGCAGCGACTGGGTCCCGCCCTCGGCCGCCCAGGCGGCGAGCAGTTCGGGGGCGCCCTCGGTCAGCAGGCAGCCGGAACTCAGCTCGGCGTAGCGCTGCTGGAAGGCGGCGTCCAGCCGCTCCCACTCGGCCCCGCTGGGCTGGAAGCCCAGCACCCGCTGGTAGAACCGCGGGATGGGGATCTCGTACATCTCCCGGTACTGCTCGAGCGTCAGCGGCGCGCCACCGACCAACGCGAAGGCGGCGTTGCTCGCGCCGACCACCGCCGCCATGTCGTGCAGCAGTGTGCCGTTCCAGTCCCAGACGATATGAGTTCGCACCCCGGCACGGTAGCGGCTGTCACTGACAGCTGTCCGTCCTGCGGTGGGACGGGAGGTTGCGCGACGGCTCAGGCCAGCAGCCCGGGGATCTCCTGGGTGGCGAACCAGAGCAGCTCGTGGTCCTCGGCGCCGTCCACGCTGAACTGCGCGTCCTCGTCGCCCGCGTCGGCGGCGGCGATCGCACCGGCGGCCGCCGCGACGTCCGCCTGCACCTCCTGGTCGCCGGCGTCGGCGTGCACGGCGGCGGCCTTGGCCAGCCTGACCGGGCCGGCCAGCACGACCCGGCCGAGCGAGGCCTGGTCCTGGTACTCGTCACCGGGGAACGGCTGGACGGCGCCGTCCGCCACGTCCAGCGCGACCACCACGCGGCGGCGCGGCGCGGCGGGGTCGGCGGCCAGCAGCCGCAGCGAGGACTGGGCGGCGCGGACCAGCGCGGCGTACTCCAGCTCCTCCAGGTCGTCGCTGACGTACCACTCGCGCAGCGCGGGGGTGACCGCGTAGGCAGCGGACTGCTCCAGCGCGCCGTCCGGGTGCGCCTGGGCCAGGGCGGCCAGGGTGGTGGGGACGTAGACACGCATCGGGGGCACGCTCCGCAGTCGTGGGACATTCGGGTGTTCCGGGGCCCGAGCGGGTGCTCCCCGGGGACGTCCACAGAATACGGCCCGGGCGATCATCGCGGTGTCCCCCTTCGAGCGGACCGCACGGCGGCGCACTCCCGCGCCCGGCCGCCACCGGGTACCAGGAGCGACAGGGGCCGCAGGCTCGTCAAGCCGCCGTCCGGGGGACGGTGCGCGAGCCCGCCGGGTGTGCTGCGGGCCCGGCGGCGGGCGCCGATAACAGGGTCAGACCGTCCGCACCCGACCCGGGGGTACCCACCCATGGCCGAGACCGCGCTCCACCCCGCAGCCACCGCACCGGCGATCCACCGGCTGGCGCGTCGACCCGGCACAGCCGGGCGACCGGCGGCCGGGCACCTTGCAACCGCCCATCGCACGACCGGGCAGCACTCGGCCGCGCAGCACTCGGCCGGGCACCACGCATCGGCGCAGCGCGGCCCGCGCCACCCGCGCGCCGCCTGCGGGGGCGGCCTCGGCGAGGTGGACGGCGGCCTGGCCGCCCGCTTCGCGCTGCGCCTGGTCGAGGTGCTCGCCGGGGCCCGTCCGGTGGGCCAGCTGGCCCGCCACACCACCCACGACGGCTACCGCCAGCTGGCCCGGCTGGCGCAGGACGGTCCGCTGCGCCGGGCCGCGGCCCAGGTCCGGCCCAGGCTCGGCCGGGTGCACTCCAGCGCCCCGGGGCCCGGTGCGCTGGAGGTCTGCGTCCGGGTCGAGGCCGGTGCCCGGCACCGCGTGGTGGCCTTCCGGCTGGAGCGGCACTGGCGCACCGCGCAGTGGCAGTGCGCCGCCGTGGAGGCCCGGTGACGCGGCAGGGCGCCGCCCGGGTCTCCCCGGAACGGCGCCCTGATCAGCCGGTACCGGCCTGTCGGCGATTCAGCCGGTCACCACCGGCCCGCGTCACTTGCGGCGGCGGCCCTTGGCCGACTTCGCGGCCTTGCGGCGCTCGGCGCGGGTCAGCCCGTCGCCCTCCGCCTCGTCCTGCACGTCGTCCTCGAAGTCGCCCTCGATGACGGTGTCGTCGCCGTCCACCATCGGGGCGGTGTAGTGCAGGCGCTGCGGCTTCGGGGCCTCCAGGCCCTTGGCCTTGATCTCGGGACGGGCGGTCTTCTCGAGCGAGACCTCGGTCTCCTCGGCGTCCGCCAGCGGAACCTCCTCGACCTGCTGCTCGACCTGGACCTCCAGGTTGAACAGGTAGCCGACGGACTCCTCCTTGATGCCCTCCATCATGGCGCCGAACATGTCGAAGCCCTCGCGCTGGTACTCGATCAGCGGGTCGCGCTGGGCCATCGCCCGCAGGCCGATGCCCTCCTGGAGGTAGTCCATCTCGTAGAGGTGCTCGCGCCAGCGGCGGTCCAGCACCGAGAGCACCACCCGGCGCTCCAGCTCCCGCATGACCTGCTCGCCGAGCTGGTCCTCGCGGGCGCCGTACTGGGCCTGGATGTCCTCCTGGACCACCTTGGTGAGGAAGTCGGTGGTCAGGCCGGAGCTGCCGCCGGCCTCCTCCTCCAGGGCCTCCAGCTCCAGGGTGACCGGGTAGAGCTGCTTGAGCGCCGTCCAGAGCTTGTCGAGGTCCCAGTCGTCCTCGAAGCCCTCACCGGTGGCGGCGCTGACGTACGCCTCCACGGTGTCGTCCATGAAGTGGCCGATCTGCTCCTGCAGGTCCTCGCCCTCCAGCACCCGGCGGCGCTCGCCGTAGATGACCTCGCGCTGGCGGTTGAGCACCTCGTCGTACTTCAGGACGTTCTTGCGGATCTCGAAGTTCTGCTGCTCGACCTGGGTCTGCGCGGAGGCGATCGCGCGGGTGACCATCTTGGACTCGATCGGCACGTCCTCCGGCACATTGGCCATCGACAGCACGCGCTCGACCATGCCGGCCTTGAACAGGCGCATCAGGTCGTCGCCCAGCGAGAGGTAGAAGCGGGACTCGCCCGGGTCGCCCTGACGGCCGGAGCGGCCGCGCAGCTGGTTGTCGATCCGGCGCGACTCGTGCCGCTCGGTGCCCAGCACGTACAGGCCGCCGATCTCCTGCACCTCGGTCTGCTCCGACTTGACCGCCGCCTTGGCCTTCTCCAGCGCGGCCGGGAACGCCTCCTCGTACTCCTCCGGGGTGTCCACCGGGTTCAGGCCGCGCTGGGCCAGCTCCGCGGTGGCCAGGTGGTCGGGGTTGCCGCCGAGCATGATGTCGGTGCCACGGCCGGCCATGTTGGTGGCCACCGTGACCGCGCCCTTGCGCCCGGCCTGCGCGACGATCTGCGCCTCGCGCTCGTGGTGCTTGGCGTTCAGCACCTCGTGCGGGATGCCGCGCTTGCGCAGCTCCTGGGAGAGGTACTCGGACTTCTCCACCGAGACGGTGCCGACCAGGACCGGCTGGCCCTTCTCGTGCTTCTCGGCGATGTCCTCGACCACGGCGGCGAACTTGGCCGGCTCGGACTTGTAGATCAGGTCGGGCTGGTCGATCCGCAGCGGGTTCTTGTTGGTCGGGATCGGGACCACACCGAGCTTGTAGATCTGGTGGAACTCGGCCGCCTCGGTGGTGGCGGTACCGGTCATGCCGGAGAGCTTGTCGTACAGGCGGAAGAAGTTCTGCAGGGTGATGGTGGCCAGCGTCTGGTTCTCGTTCTGGACCTCCACCCCCTCCTTGGCCTCGATCGCCTGGTGCATGCCCTCGTTGTAGCGGCGGCCGGCGAGGATACGCCCGGTGTGCTCGTCAACGATCATGACCTCGCCGTTCATCACGACGTAGTCCTTGTCGTTCTTGTAGAGCTCCTTGGCCTTGATGGCGTTGTTCAGGAACCCGACGAGCGGGGTGTTCACCGACTCGTAGAGGTTGTCGATGCCCAGGTAGTCCTCGACCCGGGTGACACCCTCCTCCAGCACGCCGACCGTGCGCTTCTTCTCGTCGACCTCGTAGTCGCGGTCGCGCTTGAGGCGCAGCACCAGCTTGGCGAAGTCGGCGTACCACTTGGTCGCCTGGTCGGCCGGGCCGGAGATGATCAGCGGGGTACGGGCCTCGTCGATCAGGATCGAGTCGACCTCGTCGACGATCGCGAAGTTGTGGCCGCGCTGGACAAGTTCCTCCTGCGACCACGCCATGTTGTCGCGCAGGTAGTCGAAGCCGAACTCGTTGTTGGTGCCGTACGTGATGTCCATCGCGTACTGGCGCTTGCGCTCGGCGGGCGGCATGTTGCCCAGGATCACGCCGACTTCGAGGCCGAGGAAGCGGTGCACCCGGCCCATCCACTCCGAGTCGCGCTCGGCGAGGTAGTCGTTGACGGTGATCAGGTGCACGCCCTTGCCGGTGAGCGCGTTGAGGTAGGCCGGCAGCGTGCCGACCAGGGTCTTGCCCTCACCGGTGCGCATCTCGGCGACGTAGCCCAGGTGCAGGGCGGCGCCGCCCATGATCTGCACGTCGTAGTGGCGCTGGCCCAGCACGCGCTTGGCGGCCTCGCGGACGGTGGCGAAGGCCTCGGGGAGGATGTCGTCCAGGCTCTCGCCGTCGGCGAGCCGCGTCTTGTACTCGTCGGTCAGTGCACGCAGCTCGTCGTCCGTGAGGTTGACGAAGTCCTCTTCGATGGAGTTGACCTGGGCAGCAATCCGCTGCAGCTTGCGAAGGATCTTGCCCTCGCCGGCGCGCAGGATCTTGTCGAAGACGGACACTTGAGCGGGCTCCTCGCCTGGATTGGCACTGGACTGAGCAACGACTTGTACGGCGGGATCCACCCCACCGTACGGGCCATCGTATGCGAGGAGGCCAACGCGCCGGGAGGTGCGTCAGCACGCCATTCCGGTGTCACCCTTGGGAGCGGATCCCGCGATAGGTATCGATAGGGGTACAAATCGGGCGCGGGAAAGTCACTTTCAGCCCGTCGGCCCCCCGGCCATACTCCGTTCATGAGAACTGCGACCGAGGTGACGCCGACCCCGGTGCCCGCAGTCCTGGAGACCGAGCGGCTGGTCCTGCGCGCCCCGACCGCGGCCGACCTCGACGCGATCACCGCGGCCTGCCAGGACGCCGAGATCCAGCGCTGGACCGTCGTCCCCTCCCCTTACTCCCGTGCCGACGCCGTCTTCTTCGTCGAGCGGCTCGCCGCCGAGGGCTGGCGCAGTGGCCGCAGTCCGATCCGGCGCGTGCTGGAGAAGGGGACCGGCGCCCTGGTCGGCACCCAGTCCCTGGCCGCGCGCGGCCAGGGCGCGGCGGAGGTCGGCTTCTGGGTCGCCGCCGGAGCACGCGGGCACGGCTGCACGGTGGAGGCGCTGCGCGCGGTGGCCGACCGGGCGTTCACCGAGCGCGGGCTGCGCCGCCTGGAGTGGGTCGCCTACGTCGGCAACGAGCCCTCGCTCGCCGTGGCCCGCAAGGCCGGCTTCACCCTGGAAGGCACCCTGCGCTCTTACGCCGCCCAGCGCGGTGTCTGGCGCGACTGCTGGATGGGCTCGCTGCTGGCCTCCGAGTGGGACCAGGGCTGACCCGCCCGCCGGGAACCCGGCTGCGCGTCCCGGTGTCGGTGGCGGCGCCTACGCTGCCCGCATGACCGCAGCGCCGCCGCCCGTCCTGACCCTCAGCGCCGACCAGGCCCGCCGGATCGCCCTGCGCGCCCAGGGCCTGCTCGGCGCGCCGGACCGCCGGGCCGGGGTGCGCGGCGTGCTGCGCCACCTCGGCGCCGTCCAGCTGGACACCATCTCGGTGCTGGCCCGCTCGCACGAACTGGTGCCCTACGCCCGGCTCGGTGCGGTCGGCCGCCCCGCCGTCGAGCACGCCCTGTGGGGCGCCCGGACCAGCTTCGAGTACTGGTCGCACGCGGCCTGCGTGCTGCCGATCGAGGAGTGGCCGCTGTTCGCCTTCCGCCGCCGCGACTACCGCGAGCGCGGCCACCTCTGGGGACACCAGGTGAGCCCGCAGGCCTACCGGGGCGTGCTGGACCGGCTGCGCGCCGAGGGGCCGCTGACCAGCACCGAGTTGGGCGGGGCCAAGCGGACGGCCGAGTGGTGGGACTGGTCCGACGCCAAGATCGCGGTGGAGCGCGCGCTCGCCTTCGGCGACGTGGTCTGCACCGAACGCCGGAGCTGGAAGCGGGTCTACGCGCTCGCCGAGCAGGCGGTGCCCGCCGAGCTGTACCAGCGCGAGCCGGGCGACCGGGAGTGCCTGACGCAACTGGTCCGGCAGGCGGGCCAGGCCCTCGGGGTGGCGACCCGGGCCGACCTGATCGACTACCACCGCCTGAAGTCCGCCCAACTGGACGCCGTGCTGGCCGAGTCCGGGCTGGTCCCGGTCGCGGTGGCGGGCTGGGGCCCGGGCGGCGGTCCGGCCACCGCCCCCGCCTGGGCCGACCCCGCGGCGCTGGCCGGCGAACCACGCGGGCGGCACCGCACCACCCTGCTCTCCCCGTTCGACTCGCTGGTCTGGGACCGGGCCAGGACCGAGCGGATCTTCGGCATGTCGCACCGGCTGGAGGCCTACACCCCCAAGCACAAGCGGGTGCACGGGTACTTCGCGATGCCGCTGCTGGCCGGCGGCCGGCTGGTGGGCCGGGTCGATCCGGCCCGCGAGGGCACCACCCTGGTCGCCCGCCAGGTCTCCCTCGACTCGCCCCGCCAACTGCCCGCGCTGGCCCAGGCGCTGCGCGAGGCGGCCGACTGGGTGGGCTGCACCGGGGTGCGCGTCGAGACGCTGACGACCGAGGGCGCGGGCGCCGGGTCGCTGCGGGCCGAACTCGACCGGCTGCTCGGCTGACCCGCCGCGCGGCCACCACCTAGGTGGCCACCTCCCGCTCAGCTCACCCTATTTCGAGGATCTTCTCCCGCATCGCGTAGACCACGGCCTCCATCCGGGAGTGCAGCTGCAGCTTCTCCAGGATGTTGCGGACGTGGTTCTTCACCGTGTTCTCGCTGATGAACAGCTCCTTGGCGATCTCCCGGTTGTTCATCCCGGTCGCCACCAGCTTGAGCACCTCGAGCTCGCGGTCGGTCAGCCGCGGCGCGGGCACCAACTCCCGGTCGTCGGAGCGGCGCTGGATCATCGACTTGAACTCGGTCAGCAGCTTGGCCGCCATCGACGGGCTGATCTGCGACTGCCCGTCGGCGACCGCGCGGATCGCGGTGGCCACCTCGTCGGTGGAGATCTCCTTGAGCAGGTAGCCGGTCGCCCCCGCCTTGATCGCCTCGTAGAGGTCGGCTTCCTCGTCGCTTATCGTCAACATGATGATCTTGGTGCTGGGGGCCACCTCCTTGATCGAGGTGCACGCCTCGATGCCGCTGCGGCGCGGCATCCGCACGTCCATCAGGATGATGTCGGGCAGCAGGTCGGCCGCCTTGAGCACCGCCTCGGCGCCGTCCCCCGCCTCGCCGACCACCCGGATGTCGCTCTCCTCGGCGAGCACGATCTCCAGCCCGCGCCGGAAGAGAGCGTGATCATCCACCACCAGGACGCGGATCGGCTCGCCGCCCCGTGGCGCGTACGCGGGCTCCACGCTCTCGCCGCCGCCACCCTCGAACCGGTCCGCCATCCGCCCCTCCCCGTTGCCGAAAGCTGTGGGCCTCATCATTCCACGCCCTCGACGGCCGAACTCAACCGTCGATCGGCGGGGTCCCCCGGACGGGTGCGGCGCGGGGCGACGGGCGCGGGCGACCACGGGCACGAACGACGAACCGGCGGCCGGTCCTCAGCCGGCCGCCGGAACTGTCCGTCGCTACGGGGTGAATGCGGTCAGCGATCGGCCGCCGTGTTGATCGCGCCGCCGGCACCGCCGATGTCGCCGTCCGGCTCCAGGCCGTCGGCCTTCAGGTGGATGACGCCGTAGTCGTAGCCACGGCGGCGGTAGACCACGCTCGGCAGCCCGCTGTCCTTCTCCACGAAGAGGTAGAAGTCATGGGCGACCAGCTCCATCGCGTGCAGCGCCTGAGCCAGCGTCATCGGCGAGGCGCTGTGGGTCTTCTCGCGGACCACCAGCGGTCCTTCGCCCTCCACCTCCAGCGAGGGCGCCACGGTCTTGCGCACCGGTGCCTCTTCCAGGTCCTCCACGGTCGCCGTGCCGGGCAGCGCCGCGATCCGCGCGGTGGCCTCGGCCACGCTCAGCGGCGTGGTGCGGGCGCCGTGGTGCACCCGGCGCCGGTCGGCGGACTTGCGCAACTGCGCGTCGAGCTTCGCCGAGGCCAGGTCCAGCGCCGCGTAGGGATCCGCGGCAGCGGCCTCGGCCCGGATCACCGGGCCACGAGTGCGGACGGTGATCTCCACCCGGTCGGACCGGTCGGCCTGGCGCGGGTTGTGTTCCTTGGACACCTCGACGTCAAGGCTGATCACCTTGCCGTCGAACCTCTGGACCTTCTCCAGCTTTTCGGCCACGTGCTCGCGGAACCTCTGGGGCACCTCGGTCTTGCGGCCCTTGACGACGATGTCCACGCAGAACTCCGATCCCTCGTGCTGACGCCGATCCGGACTACCGGACCGGGCTGAGACCCAGCCTGACCAGCCACTCTGCCGTCGGCCTACCGTCTGGTCCACGGACCTGACGGGCCGGGCCCTCACCCACTTACTCCCCACCAGGGGAGCTTGAAACCCCCTAGGAGCCTCATCAGACACCCGGGTCGGTCTTTTCGCCTCCTCAGCGGGACCCTAGGCGCGCGGGCTGCGGCCGGACAGCTGTTCACCCCTGTCTACCCCCCATCGAGTGAAGTGAGGGTAAATATCTGGACAACTCCGCCCAGACGGCCCATCATGGCGCCACTACGCAGCGTGACCATCTATCCGGGAGGTGTCATGTCCGGCGCCCTGCTCGATCTCCTGCTCCCCGCCAGCTGCGCCGGCTGCGGCGAACCGGGCAGCCAGCTCTGCCCCGTCTGCCGCGCGCTGCTCGCCGGGCTGCGCGCCGCACCTGCCGCAGCCCACCCGACGCCGCCCGGCCTGCTCCCGCTGCACTCCTGCGCGGTCTACCGCGATCCGCTGCGCCGCCTGCTGATCGCCCACAAGGAGCGCGGCGCGCTGCGGCTGGCCGGGCCGCTGGGCGCGGTGCTCGCCGAGGCGGTGCGCGGCGCGCTCACCGAGGCGGCGCCCGGGCCGCACCGGCACCCGGTGCTGCTGGTCCCGGTCCCCTCCGCCCGGCACGCCGTGCGGGCCCGCGGCCAGGACGCCACCCGGCGGCTGGCCCGCAGCGCCGCCGGCCGGCTCGGCCGCACCGGGCTGCCCTGCCGCGTGGCCCCGGTGCTGCGCCAGCACCGGCCGGTCGCCGACCAGGCCGGCCTCGGCGCGGGGCAGCGCCGGGCCAACCTGCACCGCGCGCTGGCCGTCCCGCCCCGCTTCCACACCGCGCTGCGCGGCCGTCGCCTGGTCCTGGTGGACGACCTGGTGACCACAGGTGCCAGCCTCGCCGAGGCCGCCCGGGCCCTGCGCGCGGCCGGCGCCCCACCGCTGGCCGCAGCGACGGTGGCCGCCACCGCCCGCCGGTAGCCGGCGGCGCCGCCATGCCCCGGGCTACCCGGGGTAGGTCGGCATGACCCCGTCCTTGCCGTAGACCTTCCACTGCGGCTGGCCCACGACGCTGAGCGAGTAGATGGTGTGGTCCGGGTCCTTGGAGTCGGCCAGCACCGCGTCGTCGCGGTCCTCGGCGGCTCCCACCGTCGTCATCCCGTCCACCGACTGCAGCGGGTTGTCCGCCCCGGGCGAGCCGTCAGTGGGCACGTAGTGCAGCTGCGGCACGCTCTCGACCTGCTTGCCGAGCACCAGCAGCTGGTCCGGATCGGTCCAGGACACCGAGGTCACGTCCGACAGCTCCGGCGCGATCGGCCGCACCCCCACGATCGAGACGGCCGACGGCGAACTGCCGCCGCGCTGCACCAGTCCGATCGCCAGGGTGCGGGCACCGCTGGCGGAGTCGCGCAGCAGCAGTGCGGCCCGCGTGCTGTCGGAGGAGAGCTTGATGGTGTCCACCGTGCTGCCGGCCGGCACGCCCACCTGGACGGCGGTGCGGTTCTGCCCGCGCACCAGCCAGACCTGCGGGGCGGCCGGATCGCGGTCCACCACCCACAGACCGCCGAGCCCGTCCCAGCTGGGCGAGGCCAGCCCCTGTGCGGCGTGGCTGGTGAGCAGCGGGGTGCCGAGCTGCTTGGCCGAGTCGTCCAGGTTGGCCACGTAGAGCGCCTTGCCGTCCTCGCTGATCACGGCGGCGGCCTTGCCGTCGCGCCGCACCGCGAACGGCCCCTGCACCCGGCCGCCGACCGGTGCCAGCGGGGCGGGCCTGGTGGCCGCCCCGAGCACGCCGGGCACCGGGGTGCCGGCGGTGTCCAGGCGCTCCAGCTGGCCGGTGTCCGCCTTGCGGGCGTACGGCTGACCGCCCACCCCCGTGCTGTCGGCCAGCGCCCCGGGCGCCCACGGCAGGGCCTTGGCCGCCGTCGAGGGGAGGTCGCAGCTCCCGTGCTTGCTCTTCAGCGTCACCCGTTCGAGCGAACCCGGGCCGTTCAGGCTGGCCAGCGTGAAGTAGAGCTGCGCCACCATCTGCTGGCACTGGCGCGCGCTGGTCACGAAGTCGACGCCGTTGACCTGCAGCTGGGGCTTGGTCGGGTCGCTGGTGTCGACGGTGGCGGCCGGCTCGCTGCCGTCGAAGGCCGACCGGACGGCCGGGCGCAGCCAGTCGGAGGGCCCCTGGGCGAGCGCGGCGGCCGCGGCGGAGGCCGGGTCGATCCGGCGCCGGATGAAGATCGGGTCCGGCACCAGGACCGGCGGGTCACCGCCGTTGCCCGAGGGGTCGGGCAACGAGAAGAAGTACCGGTCCACCTGCTGGTAGGCGTTGTGGAAGTTGGTCTGGTTGAGGATCAGCGTGCTCGGCAGGTCGGTGATCCGCCACTGCGCCTTGGCCGGCGCGTCCTTGCCGTCCTTGTCGGCGTCCTTGGCCACGTTGATCAGCGTGAAGTCGGCGGCGAACTGGTCGCTCTTGGGCTGGTAGGTGTGCTTGGCGTCCAGCGTGGCCACCTCCTGCGAGCGCAGGGTGACCGTGGCGTGGTCGAGGTCGCCGTCCCCGGAGGACTGGTGCGGGGTGGTGTCGTAGAGCACCACCGCGCCGCTGTCCGGCTGCCAGGTCTTGACCGCCTCGGGCGTCAGGTACTGCCGGGCGGTCTGGTAGTCGTGCTCGTCCGAGATCGAGGCGTCCAGGAAGTTCTGCAGCACCTCGCGCGGCGACTGGCCGTCGCGCGGCGGCACCGGGATCACCCGGACCTGCACGCCCTGGTCGGAACTCGGCGGCGGGCTCACCGCCTGCGGCTCGCCGCTGTCCGGCATGGTCGCGCAGCCCGCCGCGAGCAGCACCGTCAGCGCGACCCACGGCACGGCCGCCCCCCGGCGCCGCCGGCTAGGGCCTGTCCTGCTGCTCCCCACCCCGCGCCCCCTTAGCGCTCGTGTCCTCGGCGTCCTGCGCCGCACCGCTCGCCGGCTCGTGCCGGCCTTGCCCGACGTCGCCGTCCGGCGTCTTCGCCCGCCCCGGATCCACCACGACCTGGGCACCGGTGGCACCGTACCCGCCGCTCGCTGCGCGGACGTCGGACGGGTCGGCCACCACCGGGACGGCGGGCAGCCGCCGGGGCCCGAGCCCCGCCCCGCCGATGCTCAGCACCCCGCCGAGCCCGGGCCCGAGCCCGCCCCCGGCACCGCCCGGGGTCTCCGGGATCACCGTCGGCACACCACCCGCGGTCAGCGCGGTCGCCCCGCTCGGCAGCGCCCGCCGGTACGGGGTGCCCTGGGCCCGCAGGCCGCGGTTGTACCGGGAGTCCTCGGGCTCCAGCCGGAACGGCGCCCGGCCGATCTCGCCGCCGCGGGTGCGCGGCAGGGTGAGCCGGAAGTGCGAGCCGCCGCCCGGTTCGCCCCAGGCCTGCAGCCAGCCGCCGTGCAGGTGCGCGTCCTCGACCGCGATCGACAGGCCGAGGCCGGTACCGCCGGTGGTCCGCACCCGGGACGGGTCGGCCCGCCAGAACCGGTGGAAGACCCGGGACGCCTCGCCGGGCTTGAGCCCGATGCCGTAGTCCCGCACGCCGACCGCGACCGCCCCGTCGGCCGAGCCCAGCCGCACCACCACGTCCCGGCCCTCGCCGTGCTCCAGCGCGTTGACCACCAGGTTGCGCAGGATCCGCTCGATCCGGCGCGGGTCGACCTCGGCCACCACCGGCTCCTCGGCGCCCGCCAGCAGCACCTTGCTGCCCTTGAGCCGGGCCAGCGGGTCGGCCGCCTCGACCACCCGCTGCACGACGTCGCGCAGGTCCACCGGCTCGGCGTCCAGCACCGCGGCCCCGGCGTCGAACCGGCTGATCTCCAGCAGGTCGGCCAGCAACGACTCGAAGCGGTCCAGCTGGCCCTGCAGCAGCTCGGCCGAGCGGGCCGCCATCGGGTCCAGGTCCTCGCGGCTGTCGTAGATCAGGTCGGCGGCCATCCGCACGGTCGTCAGCGGCGTGCGCAGCTCGTGCGAGACGTCCGAGACGAACCGGCGCTGCACCCGGGAGAGCTCTTCCAGCTGCCGGATCTGGGTCTGCAGCGCGTCGGCCATCCGGTTGAAGGAGCCGCCGAGCCGCGCGATGTCGTCGGTGCCGGTGACCTTCATCCGCTCTTCCAGGTGGCCGTCCGCCAGGCGTTCGGCGATCCCGGCGGCCATCCGCACCGGGGTGACCACCTGGCGCACCACCAGCCAGGCGGTGCAGCTGACCAGGATCACGATGAAGACGCCGGCGGTGGCCACCGTGCCGGTGACCAGGCTCAGCGCGTTGTCCTCCTGGGCGAAGGAGAAGGCGAAGTAGAGCTGGTACTTCTCGCCCGCGGGCCCGTGCAGCTGCTTGCCGATCACCAGGCCCGGCTCGGAGCGGTACTGCCCCGGCTGTCCCGCGATGTCGCGGTGGATGGTGGTGGTCTGCTCGTGCGCCCGGTTCGGGTCCTGGGCCACCTGCTCCTGCAGGGCCTGCGTGATGCTGTTGCGGTTGACGTCGCCCGAGGCCCGGGCGCTGAGCAGCCCGGCGTCGGCCGTCTGGTCGGTGGAGGGCACCAGGCCGATCACCGAGTAGACGCCCTGGCCACCGCTGGCCAGGCTGGCCACCTGGTCGGCCAGCCAGGTGCCGGTCTCGCTCGGGCTGGGATCGGTGGGGCTGCCGGTCTTGGCCCGCTGCGCGGCCAGCGCGTCGCTCTGCATCTGCGCGGTGGTGAAGCCACCGCTGGCCTGGTTCTCGGAGGCGTGCTTCTTGGTGTCCAGCAGTCCGGTGCGGACCTGGGCCATCACCACGATCCCGAGCACCACCACCAGCGCGACCGACAGCAGCATGGTGGCCGCGACCACCCGCAACTGGATCGAGCGACGGTAGAGCGCCGAGGCCTGCCGCAGCGGACTGCCCGCACGCCGGCTCAGCAGCCCGAGCGGCGAGAGCGGCTTGCGCCCGCTGGTCGATCCCCCGAGAAGCGCCTCCCCGTCGGCCCCAGGGCCCGACGGGGAGGGGTGAGCCTGATACGTCACGTCAGCTGGGTCCGGCCTTGTATCCGACCCCGCGCACGGTGACCACGATCTCCGGGCGCTCCGGGTCCTTCTCGATCTTCGAACGCAGGCGCTGGACGTGCACGTTCACCAGCCGGGTGTCGGCCGCGTGCCGGTAGCCCCAGACCTGCTCCAGCAGCACCTCGCGGGTGAACACCTGCCAGGGCTTGCGGGCGAGCGCGACCAGCAGGTCGAACTCCAGCGGGGTGAGCGGGATGCCCCGACCGTCCCGCTTGACCGAGTGGCCGGCCACGTCGATCACCAGGTCGCCGATGGTCAGCTGCTCGGGAGTGGGCTCCTCCGCCCTGCGCAGCCGGGCCCGGACCCGGGCCACCAGCTCCTTGGGCTTGAACGGCTTGACCACGTAGTCGTCGGCGCCCGACTCCAGGCCCACCACGATGTCGACCGTGTCGGTCTTCGCGGTGAGCATGACGATCGGCACCCCGGACTCCGACCTGATCTGCCGGCAGACGTCGATCCCGTCGCGTCCGGGCAGCATCAGGTCGAGCAGCACCAGATCCGGCTTGGTCTCGCGGAACGCGGCCAGCGCCTTGTCCCCGTCCGCGACGAAATACGGCTCAAAACCCTCACCACGCAGCACAATGCCGAGCATCTCGGCGAGTGCGGTGTCGTCATCTACGACGAGGACGCGACCTTTCATGCGCCCATCCTCTCATTACCGGATTGTGACCTGCCGCACACCCGTGCCCATGGCCCGCTCGTCCCGCCGGCGATAGCGCCCATATCCACCCAAACTCCCGTGTTCCTCATCGCTGCCGACCCCGTTGTCGATCAGCAACCGGGCACCCCTGGGGTGCCTGCCGCCACCATGGCACGATGGGCCGCACGATTTGCGCCACACCACCATCCTGGGGCACCCGCTCCAGGCCGAGGAGCAGTGATGACCGACACTTCGGGCTGGGCCTCCCCCGGCTCGTCCGGGACCGACTCCTCCGGGACCAGCGCCGAGGGTGTCCGGCCACCGGCCGCCGCGCCCGGCGGACCGGATGCCGCGTCGGCCACTGCGCCCCCGCCCTCGGACGCCGCCCCGCAGGCCGCACCGCCGTTCCCCGGCGCCTACGGCCGCCCGCCGGCCGGCCCCACCGCCCCGCAGCCCGCGCAGGGCTGGGGCCCGCAGCCGGGGTGGGGCGGCCAGCCCGGCTGGGGCACCCAGCCCGGTTGGGGCGGGCAGCAGGGCTGGGCCGTCCCGCCGCCCAGCCCCAAGCCCGGCGTGATCCCGCTGCGCCCGCTGGGCGTCGGCGAGATCCTCGACGGCTCGATCGCCACCGTGCGCAAGCACTGGCAGACCGTGCTCGGGCTCTCCCTGGTGGTCGCCCTGCTGACCCAGACCACGCTGACCTTCGTCGACTGGTGGAGCCAGCACGACTCCCAGGACACCGCGGGCCTGGTCGTGGCCGGCGTCGGCCTGCTGGTGGACGCGGTGGCCTCACTGCTGATGAGCGCGCTGCTGACCATGGTGGTCAGCCGGGCCATCCTCGGTGAGCCGGTCTCGGCCGGCGCCGCCTGGCGTGCCGCCCGCCCCCAGCTGTGGCGGCTGACGGGCCTGACCATGCTGGTGATGCTGATCGTGGTGGGCATCCTGGTCGCCGGCGCCGTCCCGATCATCGTGCTGGCCGCGCTCGGCGACGACGGACCGGCCCCCATGGCGATCGGCTTCCTGATCCTGCTCGGCGCGGGCCTGGTCGCGTTCTGGACGTACTTCCGGCTGAGCCTGGCCACCCCCGCCCTGATGCTGGAGAAGCAGGGCGTCAAGGCCGCGCTCGCCCGCTCCCGCAAGCTGGTGCGGGGGGCCTGGTGGCGGATCTTCGGGATCAGCCTGCTCGGTTCGTTCCTGACCGCCATGCTCGCCTCGGTGATCGCGATCCCGTTCCGGGCGGTCGCCGCCGTGGCCGGCGGCTCGCTGACCAGTGCGCTGGGCGGCACCACGGACCACCCGCAGCCGGTCAGCGCCCTGGTGATCATCGCGGTCGGCGGGGTGATCGGCTCGATGCTGACCATCCCGGTCCAGGCCGCGATCAACGTCCTGCTCTACGTCGACCAGCGGATCCGGCGCGAGGCGCTCGACCTGGAGCTCGCCCGGGCGGCCGGCCTGCCCGAGTACGGCGGCTCCGGCTGGGCCGGCCGGGACGGCGGGGCGGCCTGACCCGATGCCGACCTGGGGGGACTGGGTACGGGTCGCCGCCGACGCCCCGGTGACCGTGCCGCGCGACGCGGCCCGCGAGGCCGCGCGCGAGGAACTGCTGAAGCCCGAATACCACCGGCACGACCCGACGCTGCTGCAACGGCTCAGCAGCTGGCTCTGGGACCAGCTGGACAAGCTGCTCGGACAGCTCGGCAGCGCCGCCAGCAACGGCGGCACCGGGCTGGTCCTCTTCCTGGTGATCGCCGTCCTGATCGGTGCCGCCCTCTGGTGGCGCCTGGGCCGCCCGGGCCGGTCCGCCACCACCACCGGCGCCCTGTTCGGCGCCGAGGGACCGCGCACGGCCGACCAGCACCGCGAGGCCGCCCGGCGGCACGCCGCCGAGGGCGACTTCGCGAGCGCCGTCCGCGAGCAGATGCGCGCGCTGGTCCGCTCCTTGGAGGAGCGCACGCTGCTCGATCCGCGCCCCGGCCGCACCGCCGACGAAGCCGCCGAGGAGGCCGGCCGCCACCTGCCCGCGCACGCCCCGGCGCTGCGCGAGGCCGCGCGCCTCTTCGACGACATCGCCTTCGGCGAGCGCCCCGCCGACCAGCACGGCTACCAGCAGCTCGCCGACCTCGACCAGGTGCTGCGCCGCACCCGGCCCAGCACCCCGGCCCCGGTGGGCGCCCCGTGACCACGAGCTCCACGCCCCTCCCGACGGTGTCCCCCGAACCGGTGACCCCCGCGCCCGCCACCACGCTCACCCCGACAGTGCGTCAACTCTGGCGCCGCGGACGCTGGTTCCTGGCCGTTGCCGCCATCGTGCTGCTGGCCGGACTGCTGCTGGGCGGTCTGGGCGACAGCACCGACTACCCCTCGCTCGACCCGCGCTCGGCCGACCCCGACGGGGCCAAGGCCACCGCCCAACTCCTGCGCGCCCAGGGCATCACCGTCGACACCACCGCGGATCCCGGCCAACTCGCCGTCCCCGCCCGGGACGACACCGTGCTGCTGCCGCTGCCCGACCTGCTGACCGACGATCAGCTGAGCGCCCTGGCCGCCGCCGGCCACCACCGCCTGGTGCTGATCTCCCCCGACAGCTCGGCGCTGGACCTGCTCGCCCCCGGTGTCGAGGTCGCCGAGAACGGCGGACTGCCGCTCTCCGTCAGCTCCGCGAACGCCGCCCAGCAGTGCGCGCTGCCCGAGGCCGCACAGGCCGGCAGCGCCGAACTCGGCGGCCGGCTCTACCGGACCGACGGCCCCGCCACCGGCTGCTACCTGCGCAACGGCTACCCCGCGCTGGCCCGCACCACCCTGGCCAACGGCACCGAGGTGATCGTCCTCGGCTCCGGCCTCTTCCTCACCAACCAGCACCTGGCCCGGCAGGGCAACGCCGCGCTGGCACTCGGCCTGCTCGGCGCCCGGCCGCATTTCACCTGGTTCCTGCCCGACTACCAGGCGCTGCCGCCCGCCGAGCAGCAGAAGAGCTTCACGGACCTGATCCCGTACGGCTGGCGCTGGGCCGGCCTGCAACTGGCCCTCGCCACCGTGCTGGCCGCGCTCTGGCGGGCCCGCCGCCTCGGTCCCGTGGTCAGCGAGGAGCTGCCGGTGGTGGTCAGGGCCGCCGAGACCACCGAGGGCCGGGCCCGGCTCTACCACCGTGCCAAGGCCCGCGGCCGGGCCGCCGAGGCACTGCGCCGGGCCGCGCGGAACCGGCTGGCCCCGGTGCTCGGCGTGCCGCTGACGGCCGGTGAACCCGAGCCGACCGCACTGCTCACCGCACTCGCCGACCGGCTGGGCGACCGGCGCGAGCCGGGCGGACCGCACGGCCTGCTCTACGGCCCGCCGCCCACCGACGACGCCGCGCTGCTGCGGCTCGCGGACGACCTCGATGCCCTGGAAAGGCAGGTACGACACCCGTGACCGACCAGACCGCCCCCGAGCGGGCCGACGCCGCGACCGACCCCCGCAAGGCGCTCGGCGCCCTGCGCGCCGAGATCGGCAAGGCCGTGGTCGGCCAGGACCCCGCCGTCACGGGCCTGGTGGTCGCGCTGCTCTGCGGCGGCCACGTGCTGCTCGAAGGCGTCCCGGGCGTCGCCAAGACGCTGCTGATCCGCACGCTGTCCACCGCGCTGCGCCTGGAGACCAAGCGGATCCAGTTCACCCCCGACCTGATGCCCGGCGACGTCACCGGCTCGCTGGTCTACGACGCGCGCACCGCCGAGTTCTCCTTCCAGCCGGGTCCGGTCTTCACCAACCTGCTGCTCGCCGACGAGATCAACCGCACCCCGCCCAAGACCCAGGCCTCGCTGCTGGAGGCGATGGAGGAGCACCAGGTCACGGTGGACGGCGAGCCGCGCCCGCTGCCGGTGCCCTTCCTGGTCGCCGCGACCCAGAACCCGCTGGAGTACGAGGGCACCTATCCGCTGCCCGAGGCCCAGCTGGACCGCTTCCTGCTCAAGCTGATCCTGCCGCTGCCCGACCGCGACCAGGAGTTCCAGGTGCTGAGCCGGCACGCCGCCGGCTTCGACCCGCGCGACCTGCACGCCGCGGGCGTGCGCCCGGTGGCCGGCCCCGCCGACCTGGCCGCCGCCCGCGCCGAGATCGCGGGGCTCACCGTCTCCCCCGAGGTCCTCGCCTACATCGTCGACCTGTGCCGGGCCACCCGGACCTCGCCCTCGCTCTCGCTCGGCGTCTCCCCGCGCGGCGCCACCGCGCTGCTGGCCACCTCCCGGGCCTGGGCCTGGCTGGCCGGACGCGACTACGTCACCCCCGACGACGTGAAGGCGCTGGCCCTGCCCACCCTCCGGCACCGCGTCCAGCTGCGCGCCGAGGCCGAGATGGAGGGGGTCACCGCCGACTCGGTGATCCAGGCCGTGCTCGCCCAGACACCCGCGCCGCGCTGATCCCCGCCGCCCGCTGATCCCCCGCTGCCCCTAGGAGTCCGACCGTGGCCCTCACCGGCCGTACCGCCCTGCTCGCCGCCCTGGGCAGCCTGGTCGTGGGACTCCTGCTGCCCTCCTGGACGGGCGTCGGGACGGTCGGCGCGGTCCTGCTGCTGGGCGTCCTGGCCGACCTGCTGCTCGCGGCTCCCGTCCGCACCCTGCGGCTGGCGCGCGAGGGCGACGGATCGGTGCGGCTCGGCGAACCCGCCACCGTCTCGCTGACCGTGGCCAATCCCTCCCGACGCCCGCTGCGGGGCCGGCTGCGCGACGCCTGGGCCCCCTCCGCCTTCCGGCCCGGCACCGAGCTGACCGCCTCGCGGCACACCCTGCTGGTACCGCCGGGCGAGCGGCGCCGGGTCGGCACCGCGCTGCAGCCCACCCGGCGCGGTGACCACCACGCGCACCGGGTGACCATCCGCTCGCTCGGCCCGCTCGGCCTGGCGGGGCGACAGGGCTCGCACCAGGTCCCCTGGACGCTGCGTGCGCTGCCGCCCTTCGCCAGCCGCAAGCACCTGCCCTCGCGGCTCGCGCGGCTGCGTGAACTCGACGGGCGCACCTCGCTGTTGAGGCGCGGCCAGGGCACCGAGTTCGACAGCCTGCGCGAGTACCTGCCCGGCGACGACGTGCGCTCGATCGACTGGCGGGCCAGCGCGCGGCGCAACACCGTCGCCGTCCGCACCTGGCGGCCCGAACGCGACCGCCACATCCTGATCGTGCTCGACACCGGACGCACCTCGGCCGGCCGGGTCGGCGACGCGCCCCGGCTGGACGCCGCCCTGGACGCCGCACTGCTGCTCACCGCACTCGCCACCAAGGCCGGCGACCGGGTCGACCTGCTCGCCCACGACCTGCGCCCGCGCGCCTCGGTGCTCGGCCGCTCGGCCACCGAGGTGCTGCCCGCGGTCACCCACGCGATGGCCCTGCTGGAGCCCGCGCTGGTCGAAACCGACCTGCGGGCGCTGACGGCAGCCGTGCTGCGCATCGCCAACCGGCGCTCGCTGATCGTCCTGCTGACCGGCCTGGACGCGGGCCCCGCCGAGGACGGGCTGCTGCCGCTGCTGCCCCAACTCACCAAGCGCCACGAGGTGGTGGTGGCCGCGGTGGCCGACCCGCACCTGGACGAGCTGGCGGCGGGCCGGGGCACCCTCTCCGCCGTCTACGGCGCGGCTGCGGCCGAGCAGACCCGGGCCGACCGCCGCGCCACCGCCGACCGCCTCACCCGGCACGGCGTCACCGTCCTGGACGCGCCGCCGGCCACGCTGCCCCCGGCCCTCGCCGACACCTACCTCGCGCTCAAGGCCGCCGGGCGCCTGTAGCCACGCTCCGCGGCCATCCTCCGGTCAGCCGTACTGCGGCTTGATCCACACGTGCGCGGTACCGGAACCGCTCTCCTCGGCCTCCGACACGTCCAGCTCGGCCTCGGCGGCGGGCTCGTCGCTCTCGTTCCGCTCGGCCGCCGGCATCCAGGCGGCGATCCCCTGGGACAGCGCCGTCGCCGACGACGTGTCGCCGTGGAACGCCTCCCGAGCCGCCTGGTAGGCGAACCACCGCTCGACGTGGGCGAGCCAGGCCGCCTCGCTCGGTGCGAAGTGCATCGTCACCCGCGGGTGGGCACGCAGCCAGTTGACCACCGTCGGCGACTTGTGGGTGAAGTAGTTGTCGCAGATCAGGTGGAGTTCACCGCTCTCCGGCAACTCCCGCTCCAGCTGCGACAGGAAGCGGCGGAACTCGACTCCGCGCCGCCGGCGGTGCAGCGTGCCGAGCACCGTCTCCGTCGTGCTGTCGAGGCTGTCCAGCAAGGTCTGCACGGTGGCCGGCAACGGTTCGGCCTGACGCTGCCGCAGCTCCTCACGGAGCTTGGGACGAAGCATCGTGTCGGCATCGACGCGCAGCACCAGCACCCGCTCGGGCGGCGCCAGGTACATCGCGGCCACCTCGTGCGAGGTCTCCATCGCGAAAGGGTCGGTGGACAGGCCAAAGGGTTCGGGACGCGGCGCGGGTTCGGGGTGGGCCTTGCGGCCGGGGCGTGCCATAGGCCGATCGTAAGGGCCAGCAGCACCCGTCCAGAACGCAAGAAAGCCCCCTTCCCGAAGGAAGGGGGCTTTCTTGGAATAATTGTTCGGCGGCGTCCTACTCTCCCACAGGGTCCCCCCTGCAGTACCATCGGCGCTGTGAGGCTTAGCTTCCGGGTTCGGAATGTAACCGGGCGTTTCCCTCACGCTATGACCACCGAAACACTATGAAACTGTCGACCGGCAACCATCCGCATTCGGATGGGGGTCGTTGTTTCAGAACAACACAGTGGACGCGAGCAACTGAGGACAAGCCCTCGGCCTATTAGTACCGGTCAGCTCCACCCCTTACAGGGCTTCCACATCCGGCCTATCAACCCAGTCGTCTACTGGGAGCCTTACCCTCTCAAGGAGGTGGGAGTGCTCATCTCGAAGCAGGCTTCCCGCTTAGATGCTTTCAGCGGTTATCCCTCCCGAACGTAGCCAACCAGCCATGCCCTTGGCAGGACAACTGGCACACCAGAGGTTCGTCCGTCCCGGTCCTCTCGTACTAGGGACAGCCCTTCTCAACACTCCTACGCGCACAGCGGATAGGGACCGAACTGTCTCACGACGTTCTAAACCCAGCTCGCGTACCGCTTTAATGGGCGAACAGCCCAACCCTTGGGACCTACTCCAGCCCCAGGATGCGACGAGCCGACATCGAGGTGCCAAACCATCCCGTCGATATGGACTCTTGGGGAAGATCAGCCTGTTATCCCCGGGGTACCTTTTATCCGTTGAGCGACGGCGCTTCCACAAGCCACCGCCGGATCACTAGTCCCTGCTTTCGCACCTGCTCGACCCGTCGGTCTCACAGTCAAGCTCCCTTGTGCACTTACACTCAACACCTGATTGCCAACCAGGCTGAGGGAACCTTTGGGCGCCTCCGTTACTCTTTAGGAGGCAACCGCCCCAGTTAAACTACCCACCAGACACTGTCCCTGATCCGGATCACGGACCCAGGTTAGACATCCAGCACGACCAGAGTGGTATTTCAACGTCGACTCCACAACAACTGGCGTTGCCGCTTCAAAGTCTCCCACCTATCCTACACAAGCCGAACCGAACACCAATATCAAGCTATAGTAAAGGTCCCGGGGTCTTTCCGTCCTGCTGCGCGAAACGAGCATCTTTACTCGTAATGCAATTTCACCGGGCCTATGGTTGAGACAGTCGAGAAGTCGTTACGCCATTCGTGCAGGTCGGAACTTACCCGACAAGGAATTTCGCTACCTTAGGATGGTTATAGTTACCACCGCCGTTTACTGGCGCTTAAGTTCTCAGCTTCGCCCCGACGAATCAGAGCTAACCGGTCCCCTTAACGTTCCAGCACCGGGCAGGCGTCAGTCCGTATACATCGCCTTACGGCTTCGCACGGACCTGTGTTTTTAGTAAACAGTCGCTTCTCGCTGGTCTCTGCGGCCGGCCCCAGCTCGGGCAGCAAGTGCCTCCACCAGTTCCGGCCCCCCTTCTCCCGAAGTTACGGGGGCATTTTGCCGAGTTCCTTAACCATAGTTCACCCGAACGCCTCGGTATTCTCTACCTGACCACCTGAGTCGGTTTGGGGTACGGGCCGCCATGAAACTCGCTAGAGGCTTTTCTCGACAGCATAGGATCATCCACTTCACCACAATCGGCTCGGCATCAGGTCTCAGGCTCATGTTGTGCGGATTTGCCTACACAACGCCCTACACCCTTACCCCGGGACAACCACCGCCCGGGCTGGACTACCTTCCTGCGTCACCCCATCGCTCACCTAATACCCTGTTGGATCAGCGGCTCCACCACGTCCCATTGTCCGAAGACTCCGGGCCGGCTTCACGGCTTTAGCATTCAGAGGTTCAGCGTTGGCGCTTCAAAGCGGGTACGGGAATATCAACCCGTTGTCCATCGACTACGCCTGTCGGCCTCGCCTTAGGTCCCGACTTACCCTGGGCAGATCAGCTTGACCCAGGAACCCTTGGTCAATCGGCGCAAGAGTTTCCCACTCTTGTATCGCTACTCATGCCTGCATTCTCACTCGTATACCGTCCACGACTGGATTCCTCCGCCGCTTCACCCGGCACACGACGCTCCCCTACCCATCCACAGCGCCGTTGGGCGTATTCTGTGAATGACACGACTTCGGTGGTGTGCTTGAGCCCCGCTACATTGTCGGCGCGGAATCACTTGACCAGTGAGCTATTACGCACTCTTTCAAGGGTGGCTGCTTCTAAGCCAACCTCCTGGTTGTCTCTGCGACTCCACATCCTTTCCCACTTAGCACACGCTTAGGGACCTTAGTCGGTGTTCTGGGCTGTTTCCCTCTCGACCATGGAGCTTATCCCCCACAGTCTCACTGCCACGCTCTCACTTACCGGCATTCGGAGTTTGGCTAAGGTCAGTAACCCGGTAAGGCCCATCGCCTATCCAGTGCTCTACCTCCGGCAAGAAACACGTGACGCTGCACCTAAATGCATTTCGGGGAGAACCAGCTATCACGGAGTTTGATTGGCCTTTCACCCCTAACCACAGGTCATCCCCCAGGTTTTCAACCCTGGTGGGTTCGGTCCTCCACGCGGTCTTACCCGCGCTTCAACCTGCCCATGGCTAGATCACTCCGCTTCGGGTCTTGGGCATGCAACTCAACCGCCCTATTCGGACTCGCTTTCGCTACGGCTACCCCACACGGGTTAACCTCGCTACACACCGCAAACTCGCAGGCTCATTCTTCAAAAGGCACGCAGTCACGGCTGATCAGCAAGCTGACCAACGACGCTCCCACGGCTTGTAGGCACACGGTTTCAGGTACTATTTCACTCCGCTCCCGCGGTACTTTTCACCATTCCCTCACGGTACTATCCGCTATCGGTCACTAGGGAATATTTAGGCTTAGCGGGTGGTCCCGCCAGATTCACACGGAATTTCTCGGGCTCCGTGCTACTTGGGAGAAGCTCAAGTGAGCCGTACAAGTTTCGTCTACGGGGGTCTTACCCTCTACGCCGGACCTTTCGCATGTCCTTCGACTACCCATACGGTTTCTGACTCACCCGATCGCCGGCAGACGACCGAAGAACTTTCCCACGACCCCGAAGTGGCAACCCCTGCCGGGTCTCACACCACAACGGTTTAGCCTCATCCGGTTTCGCTCGCCACTACTCCCGGAATCACGGTTGTTTTCTCTTCCTGCGGGTACTGAGATGTTTCACTTCCCCGCGTTCCCTCCACATACCCTATGTGTTCAGGTATGGGTGACAGCCCATGACGACTGCCGGGTTTCCCCATTCGGACACCCCCGGATCAAAGCTCGGTTGACAGCTCCCCGGGGCCTATCGCGGCCTCCCACGTCCTTCATCGGTTCCTAGTGCCAAGGCATCCACCGTGCGCCCTTAAAAACTTGGCCACAGATGCTCGCGTCCACTGTGCAGTTCTCAAACAACGACCAGACACCCACCTACACAACCCGGCAAACACCAGGTCGGTCCGTGGGACCGGCACTGAGACAACGATTACTCGTTCCCTCAGGACCCAACAACGTGCCCGACACACCAGATCACCCGTAACCGTTCCACGCCGAAGCAGTACTAGGAAACAACCAACCCTGTGTGCCGAATAGTCAACGTTCCACCCATGAGCAAGCACTCCAGGACATTCGCCCGAAGCTGCCATGTGCTCCTTAGAAAGGAGGTGATCCAGCCGCACCTTCCGGTACGGCTACCTTGTTACGACTTCGTCCCAATCGCTGGTCCCACCTTCGACGGCTCCCTCCCAAGGGTTAGGCCACCGGCTTCGGGTGTTACCGACTTTCGTGACGTGACGGGCGGTGTGTACAAGGCCCGGGAACGTATTCACCGCAGCATGCTGATCTGCGATTACTAGCAACTCCAACTTCATGGGGTCGAGTTGCAGACCCCAATCCGAACTGAGGCCGGCTTTTTGGGATTCGCTCCACCTCACGGTATCGCAGCCCTTTGTACCGACCATTGTAGCACGTGTGCAGCCCAAGACATAAGGGGCATGATGATTTGACGTCGTCCCCACCTTCCTCCGAGTTGACCCCGGCAGTCTCCTGTGAGTCCCCATCACCCCGAAAGGCATGCTGGCAACACAGAACAAGGGTTGCGCTCGTTGCGGGACTTAACCCAACATCTCACGACACGAGCTGACGACAACCATGCACCACCTGTATACCGACCACAAGGGGGCGACTATCTCTAGCCGTTTCCGGTATATGTCAAGCCTTGGTAAGGTTCTTCGCGTTGCGTCGAATTAAGCCACATGCTCCGCTGCTTGTGCGGGCCCCCGTCAATTCCTTTGAGTTTTAGCCTTGCGGCCGTACTCCCCAGGCGGGGAACTTAATGCGTTAGCTGCGGCACCGACGACGTGGAATGTCGCCAACACCTAGTTCCCAACGTTTACGGCGTGGACTACCAGGGTATCTAATCCTGTTCGCTCCCCACGCTTTCGCTCCTCAGCGTCAGTAATGGCCCAGAGATCCGCCTTCGCCACCGGTGTTCCTCCTGATATCTGCGCATTTCACCGCTACACCAGGAATTCCGATCTCCCCTACCACACTCTAGCCTGCCCGTATCGAATGCAGACCCGGGGTTAAGCCCCGGGCTTTCACATCCGACGCGACAGGCCGCCTACGAGCTCTTTACGCCCAATAATTCCGGACAACGCTCGCACCCTACGTATTACCGCGGCTGCTGGCACGTAGTTAGCCGGTGCTTCTTCTGCAGGTACCGTCACTTGCGCTTCTTCCCTGCTGAAAGAGGTTTACAACCCGAAGGCCGTCATCCCTCACGCGGCGTCGCTGCATCAGGCTTTCGCCCATTGTGCAATATTCCCCACTGCTGCCTCCCGTAGGAGTCTGGGCCGTGTCTCAGTCCCAGTGTGGCCGGTCGCCCTCTCAGGCCGGCTACCCGTCGTCGCCTTGGTAGGCCATTACCCCACCAACAAGCTGATAGGCCGCGGGCTCATCCTGCACCGCCGGAGCTTTCCACCAACCCCCATGCAGAGGAAGGTCGTATCCGGTATTAGACCCCGTTTCCAGGGCTTGTCCCAGAGTGCAGGGCAGATTGCCCACGTGTTACTCACCCGTTCGCCACTGATCCACCCCGAAGGGCTTCACCGTTCGACTTGCATGTGTTAAGCACGCCGCCAGCGTTCGTCCTGAGCCAGGATCAAACTCTCCGTGAATGTTTACCCGTAATCGGGTCGACACCCGCGTTGAGCGGCACGACAACCACCGGAATAGGGTGGCCTCGCGCACTGCGTCCTCGCTAGTGTTTTACTTCAAAAGGAATCTCCAACCCCAGTCCGAAGACCAAGGCCGGGGATGTCAACATATCTGGCGTTGACTTTTGGCACGCTGTTGAGTTCTCAAGGAACGGACGCTTCCTTTGCAGCCACTTCCGTGGCCCCTCCGGGCGCTTCGTTCTTTCGTGTTCTTAGCTTATCAGATCCGATTCGCGCCGTTTGCCGGCCGATTTCTTCTCCGAAATCCCGCTGAGGGGATTTCCTTTGGCTGACCAGCAAAGCCTAGCAAAGACTTTTTCCTGGTTTACCTCGGGGTTTGACTTGCCGGGCCGCATCCGTGGACGCCCTGCCTCGACTTGCCGTGTCGTAGACACTACAGCTCGTTCGGTCCTGTTGTCCAGTCCGAGCCAACCGTTCGAATCTACTAGCCGTTCGTTGCTGTGTCAACAGTTCCGGCGGCGTGAAGAGAAGACTACCAGGTCAGAAGGGGTCAGGCCGCCACCGGCTGGAGGTCCCCACGGTCGGCGGCGGCAACGTCGCCGGTCTCGCCGGCAGCCGCGGCTCGACGGCCCAGGACGAGGGCGTAGAGCAGGAAGAGCACCTCGGCCGTGACGCCGATGCCGATCCGCGCCCAGGTGGGGAGGCCAGACGGGGTGACGAAGGCTTCGAGCAGGCCGCTGACGAAGAGCACCGCGGTCAGGCCCATCGCCATGCCGATGGTGGCCCGGCCCTGCTCGGCCAGGGCGACGGTGCGCTTGCGCGGGCCGGGGTCGATCACCGTCCAGCCCAAGCGCAGGCCCATCCCGCCGGCGACGAAGACGGCGGTCAGCTCGAGCAGGCCGTGCGGCAGCAGCAGGCCGAGGAAGAGGTCGAGGCGACCGGCCGAGGCCATCAGGCCGATGCCGACCGCGAGGTTGAGGACGTTCTGCGCCAGGACATAGAGGACCGGCAGGCCGAGGAAGACGCCGAAGACCAGGCACTGGGCGGCGATCCAGGCGTTGTTCGTCCAGACCTGGGCGGCGAAGGAGCTGGCCGGACGGTCCGTGTAGTAGGCCTGGTAGGCGCCGCCGGGCCGGGTCATCTCACGCAGTTGGCTGGGCGTGGCCATGCTGTCCCGGACCTCGGGGTGGGTGGCTATCCACCAGGAGATCAGCGCGGTGCCCAGCAGTGAGAGCAGTGCGATCGACAGCCACCAGCGGCGGGAGCGGTAGAGCGCGGCGGGGAAGCCGGCCGCGAAGTAGTGGCCCACCTCGCGCCAGCTGCTGGCCCGCCGGCCGGTGACCGCGTTGCGGGACCTGGCGACCAGCGTGGTCAGGCGACCGACCAGGACCGGATCCGGCGCGCTGGCCTGCACCCGGGCCAGTTGACCCGTCACCCGCTGGTAGAGGGCGACCAGTTCGTCCGCCTCCTCGCCACTGAGCCGGCGCCGCTTGCTGAGGGTCTCCAGGCGCGCCCACTGTGCTTGGTGGGCGGCGACGAAGACGTCCAGATCCATCCGGGTCACTCCAAGGTGGCGATGCGGCGCGGGGCAACGGCTGGGCTCAGCTTGCCAGAGGTCCCGGCGGGCGAGGCGGCCCTTCCCGGGCTTCTGGCGGCCCCGTATGTTGGGCCCCTGAAGATCGGGGGCGGGCGGCGGGCCCGTCTTCCGGATCCCGGACGGAACGGGCTGGTGCGATGAGTGACCTGGTGACGGGTGAAGCCGTCGTCCTCGGGCTGCGGACGGCGAAGCTGCCGAGCCGCGCACTGGCCGTCCTGCTGGACTTGCTGGTGGAGTTCACCGGGTTCTTCCTGACCGCGCTGCTGCTGATGACCTCGCTCTCCGACCTGGACGGCGCAGCCGCGGCGGCCCTGGTGATCTGCCTGCTGGTCTTCTTCCTGGTGGCCCTGCCGGTCCTGGTGGAGACGCTCTCGCACGGCCGGTCGCTGGGCAAGGCGGCCCTGGGGCTGCGCGTGGTGCGCGTCGACGGCGGGCCCGCGAGCTTCCGGCACGCGCTGGTGCGCGCGCTGGTCGGCATCTTCGAGATCATCATGCTCACCGGGGTGCCCGCCGTGATCAGCTCGCTGGTCTCGGCCGAAGGGCGGCGGCTCGGTGATGTGTTCGCGGGCACCCTGGTGGTGCGCGAACGGGTGCCCGCGGGCCGCACGGACGGTCTGCCGACCGCGCCGCCACCGCAGGTGATGCATGCGCTGGGGTCGGAGCTGGTGCGCCTGGACCTGTCGGCCGTACCCGAGGGGCTCTGGCTCGCCGTTCGTCAACTCCTGAGTCGCAGCGATCAGTTGGATGGACAGGTAGCCCTCACGATGGCGCAGCGGCTCGCCGGTGACGTGGCCCTGCGGGTCGGCTGGCCGGTACCGGCCGGGCTGCACCCGGCGATGTACCTGGCAGCGGTGCTCACCGAGCGGCAGCGGCGCGACTGGCAGCGCGCGACCGGCACGAGCGCGGCACCCGGCTACGGCGTGACCCCGGGATACGGCACCCAGCCGCTGCACAGCACGCCGCCGCCGGTGTCGCCGGCCGCTCCCGCCCAGCCGACCCCCGCACCGGCCGCACCACCCGCTCCGCCCGCGACGCCGGCGCCGCCCGCACCGAACGCGGGCGGTTTCGCGCTGCCCGGCTGACCGGGTGGGGCGGCTCAGTCCCAGCTCGGCCAGGCGTTCGGCGGACCCTCCAACTCCTCCAGCTCGATCCCCGGCGCCGCCAGCAACACGTCGCCCGCCAGGTGGATCTCCCGCTGCTCACCCGTCTCCAGGTCGGCCACCTGGTAGCGCTCGACCAGCAGCGGCCCGGAATCGGTCGGGTGCTGCTCCGTCTCCTGCAGGGTCCAGCCCTGGTCGAAGGTCCGCGGGGCCAGCGCCGTGCCGTGGAAGGCGACCAGCCGCACCCGCGCGCTCGCTCCCGGCGCCAGCCGCAGCAGACGGGCGGTGGCGATCAGGAAGGCGGGCGAGTCACCGGCGAAGCCGTGCGCGCGGTCGTGCCCCTCGGTGGCCGAGGCGCCGGTCGGGTCGTCCGGATCGGTGCGCACCCAGGCCACTCCGTCCACCGCTCCCCCGCGCACCTGCCAGCCGCCGGCGCGCAGCTCCATGCGCAGCGGGCGGCTTCGCGAGTCGAGGGTGAGGTCGACGGTGCCCAGCGTGCCGCCGTCCGGTGCGTAGGTCTTGGAGACGTAGCGCCAGCCCGCCGGGCCGGGTGCGCAGCTGAAGCGCTCCTCGCCCAGCAGGACGTGGTCGTGGGGGTCGTGCAGCGAGTAACGGCCGTTGGGCATGGCCAGCAGCCTATGCCGGAGTCGAACGCCGGCGCGGCCGAGACCCACGTGCCGGTGGGCCGACCCGCCCGCACACGACTGAGCCCGGTGCCGCGTCGCGTGCGGCACCGGGCTCAGTCGGACGTCATCGTCAGTAGCGGTACTGCTCCGACTTGTACGGGCCCTCGACCGGGACGCCGATGTAGTCGGCCTGCTCCTTGCTCAGAACGGTGAGCTTGACGCCCAACGCGTCCAGGTGCAGGCGGGCGACCTTCTCGTCCAGGTGCTTGGGCAGCACGTAGACGCCGATCGGGTACTCGTCCGTCTTGGTGAACAGCTCGATCTGCGCGATGGTCTGGTTCGCGAAGGAGTTGGACATCACGAAGGACGGGTGGCCGGTCGCGTTGCCGAGGTTCAGCAGGCGGCCCTCGGACAGGATGATGATGGTGTGGCCGTCCTCGAAGCGCCACTCGTGGACCTGCGGCTTGACCTCGGTCTTCACGATGCCGGGGAGCTTGGCGAGGCCCGCCATGTCGAGCTCGTTGTCGAAGTGGCCGATGTTGCCGACGATCGCCTGGTGCTTCATCTTCACCATGTCCGAGGCGAGGATGATGTCCTTGTTGCCCGTGGTGGTGATGAAGATGTCGCCGATCGAGATGACCTCGTCCAGCGTGGTGACCTGGTAGCCGTCCATCGCCGCCTGCAGCGCGCAGATCGGGTCGATCTCGGTGACGATGACCCGGGCGCCCTGGCCGCGCAGCGACTCGGCGCAGCCCTTGCCGACGTCGCCGTAGCCGCAGACGACCGCGACCTTGCCGCCGATCAGCACGTCGGTGGCGCGGTTGATGCCGTCGATCAGCGAGTGGCGGCAGCCGTACTTGTTGTCGAACTTCGACTTGGTGACCGAGTCGTTGACGTTGATCGCCGGGAAGAGCAGCTGGCCGTCCCGGTGCATCTCGTACAGGCGGTGCACGCCGGTGGTGGTCTCCTCGGTGACGCCCTTGATGGTGGCGGCGACCTCGGTCCACTTGCGCGGGGACTCGGCCAGGGTGCGGTTGAGCAGCTCCAGGATGATCCGGAACTCGTCGTTGTCGGCGGTCGACGGGTCCGGCGCGGCGCCGGCCTTCTCGAACTCCACGCCCTTGTGGATCAGCAGCGTGGCGTCACCGCCGTCGTCCAGGATCATGTTGGGGGTCTGGCCGTTCGGCCAGGTCAGCGCCTGCTCGGTGCACCACCAGTACTCCTCCAGGGTCTCGCCCTTCCAGGCGAAGACCGGGACGCCCTGGGGGTTCTCCGCGGTGCCCTCCGGGCCGACCGCGATCGCGGCGGCCGCGTGGTCCTGGGTGGAGAAGATGTTGCAGGAGCACCAGCGGACCTCGGCGCCCAGCGCGGTGAGCGTCTCGATCAGCACGGCGGTCTGCACGGTCATGTGCAGCGAGCCGGTGATCCGGGCGCCGGCCAGCGGCTGGCTGGCGGCGAACTCCTTGCGGATCGACATCAGGCCGGGCATCTCGTGCTCGGCCAGCTGGATCTCCTTGCGGCCGAACGGGGCCAGGGAGAGGTCGGCGACCTTGAAGTCACCGGTGGTGTTCGACGACATGCGTGGGTACTCCTCGCTGCGTGGGCCTATGCGTACGGGTGTGCTTGACGGCAGAGCGGCCACCTGGGCGGCGCCCTGCTGCGCGGCACAATCCGTCGGAGGACCTCTCTCCCTCGACCCGGGGTCAGACCGGATCGACCGCCATCTGCAGCGACGTTTGGCACTGGTGACGAATCTACACCGCGGGCGCACGACCGCGGGGCGCACCGGCGGGATTCGGCCGCGCTGCGTCCGGTCACCCCGGGTGGGACAGGACCTAGTGTCCCGGCCCGCCGGGGGTGGCCTCGGGGTCCGGGCCGGCCGCGGCCTTCTCGGCCGAGTAGATGTCGGGCTCCAGGTAGATCGCGCGGGCGATCGGCACGGCCGCGCGCACCCGGACCTCGGCCTCGTCGATGGTCCTGGCGATCTGCTCGGCGCTCTCCTCGCGGCGCACCCCGATCTTCGCGGCCACCAGCAGCTCCTCCGGTCCCACGTGCAGGGTGCGCAGGTGGATCACACCGGTGATCGTGTCGCCCTCCAGCAGCGCGTCCCGGATCCGCTCGACGGAATGCCTGTCGGCCGACTCGCCGATCAGCAGCGACTTGGTCTCCAGCGCCAGCACCACGGCGATGGTGCCGAGCAGCAGCCCGATCGCCAGGGTGCCCACGCCGTCCCAGATCCCGTCGCCGGTCAGCACGGTGAGCCCGACGCCGAGCAGCGCCAGCACCAGACCGATCAGCGCGCCGGCGTCCTCCAGCAGGACCACCGGCAGCTCGGGGGCCTTGGCCCGGCGGATGTAACCGACCCAGCCCAGCGCGCCCTTGGCCGCCGAGGCCTCGCGCACCGCGGTGCGGAAGGACCAGCCCTCCATCGCGACGGCGAACAGCAGCACGCCCACCGCCCAGCCCCAGCCGTGCAGTTCGTGCGGGTGGCGGATCTTCTCCGCGCCTTCGTAGAGCGCGAAGAGCCCGCCGAGGCTGAAGAGCACGATGGCGACCAGGAAGCCGTAGACGTAGCGCTCGCGCCCGTAGCCGAAGGGGTGCTCCTCGTCGGCCTCCCGGCGCGCGCGCTTGCCGCCGATCAGCAGCAGTACCTGGTTGCCGGAGTCGGCGACCGAGTGCACTCCCTCGGCGAGCATCGAGGAGGACCCGGTGAACGCGAAGGCGGCGAACTTGCTGACCGCGATGGCCAGATTGGCGCTGAGCGCCGCGATCAGTGCCCTGGTGCCGCCCTCGGTGCTCACCGGTGGGGCCTCAGAGGGTGACGGTGGCGCGGAACAGCACGCCCTCGCCGGTCAGGGTGGTGGCGGTGCCGGTGGCCGGCAGGTAGGCGGACTGGCCCTTGGCCAGTTCCAGTCGCCGGCCGGCGGCGTCGGCCAGGGTGATCGCGCCCTCGGTGCAGAGCAGGATCTGGGCGCTGCGCCCGGCCACCTGGCGCTCGGTGCCCGCGGTCAGGGCGAAGCGGGAGAGGCGGAACTCGTCGATCGGGACCGGGAACAGCTCCTCGCCGTCCTCGCTCGCCGCCGGATGCTGCACGCCCGGGTCGCCGGCCTCGAAGACGACCACGTCGAGCAGCTCGGGGACGTCGATGTGCTTGGGGGTCAGCCCGCAGCGCAGCACGTTGTCGGAGTTGGCCATGATCTCCACGCCGGTGCCCTTGAGGTAGGCGTGCGGGACGCCCGCGCCGAGGTAGAGCGCGTCACCGGGCTGCAGCTGGACGAAGTTGAGCAGCAGCGCGGCCAGCACACCGGCGTCGCCGGGGAAGTGCTTGGCGGCGTACGCGTAGCCGGCCCAGGCGGGCGCCCAGGGCGAGGCGGGCTCGGCGGCCAGCGAGCGGTCCAGCGCGTCGGCCACCTCCTTGACGGTGACCGCGACGACCGAGGGGTCGGTGGTGAGCACGATGGCCAGGGTCTCGCGCAGCGCCTGGGCCTCGGGCTTGGTGCGCAGCAGGTCGATCAGCGGGGCCAGGCCCGGAACGCCGAGCCCCTCCATCAGCTCGGCGGTGGCCAGCGGGTCGCGGAAGCCGCACAGGCCGTCGAACGGCTCGAGCGCGCAGATCAGCTCGGGCTTGTGGTTGGCGTCCTTGTAGTTGCGGTGGCCGGCCTCGACCGGCACCCCGGCGGCCTCCTCGGCGGCGAACCCGGCCCGGGCCTGGGCCAGCGAGGGGTGCACCTGGAGCGAGAGCGGGATCTCGGCGGCCAGCACCTTGAGCAGGAACGGCAGCGTCGGGCCGAACTTCGCGACGGCCTCGGCGCCCAGCTCGCCGGCCGGGTCCGCGGCGATCACCTCGTTGAGCGCCTGGGGGCCGGCACCACGGTCCACCCGGGAGGGCTCGCCGGGGTGGGCGCCCAGCCACAGCTCGGCCTGCGGCTCACCGGTGGGCTGCTCACCGAGCAGGGCCGGGATCGCGGTGGTCGAACCCCAGGCATACGGGCGGACGGTGTTGGCGAGGCGGTCCATGTAGCGGCCCTGCTCCTTATCGGTGTGCTGCACAACGTGTTCGAGGCCCTCAGACCCTAGCCGACCAGGCCTCAGTGCTGTTCGGCCAGTGCGAGGTAGACGGCGGCGAAGTCGGTCAGCGCGATCAGCTCGGCCAGCGCGTGCACCGGCTCGGGGCGCAGGCCGGCCAGCTCGGTCAACCGGACCTCGTGGTCGGCGAGGAGGCGGCGGGCGCGGCGCACGGTCGGGGTGGCCGGGCCGGGCTCCGGCACGGCCTCCGGCTCGACGGGCTCGGCGCCCGGCAGCTCCTCGCGCGGGGTGTGCCGCAGCAGCAGGACCTGCAGGGTCAGCGGGTCCGGCTCGTCGATCCGGTCGCGGAAGAAGTCCGCCGGGTCCGCGCCGGTGCCGAACCGGCCGGTGATCATGCCCCGGTGGGTGCTGAGCACCTGCGGCAGCTGCCCGGCGACGGCCGGGCGCCCGGCCCGGTCGGCGAGCACCGCGGTGAACCGCTCGGCGGCCACCGCGGCCAGCGGGCCCTCGCTCCACAGCAGCGGGACGGTGCCGGAGAGCTGGGCGGCCAGCTCCTTGGCGGGGTTGCGGTAGGCGGCGGCGTCCGGCCGGTGGCGCACCGCCAGCTCGTCCAACAGGTCGGCGGTGGCCTCCAGTTGCGCGGTGGGGGCGTCGATCACGCCGATCCGGTCGGCCAGCGCGAGCAGCGGGGTGAGGAAGGCCCACAGGGCGCCCAGCTCCTCCGCCGGGAGGTCGGGCTCGCGCGCCTCGGGCACCTCCTCCAGCGGGGTGGCCGGCACGTACGGCAGCGGCATCCCGCGCACCTGGAGCGCGGCCTCGGCCAGCGGGCGGCCCTCGGGGGCGATCACCGCGATAGCGCAGCCGCGGCCGTACGCCTGCTCGGCGAGGCTGATCAGGCCGGCCTCGGTGCCGTCGGAGGAGCAGAGCACCAGCAGGTCGAGCGGTCCGGCCCAGCCGGGCAGCTGCCAGCTGAGGCCTTCGCTGAAGAGGGCGGCGGGCCGGGCGTCCACCGGGGCCAGCGGCTGGACCAGGGTCCCGTTGCCGGCCAGCGCGGCCAGCGCCTGACCGGCCGTCAGCGCGCTGCCGTGTCCGGCGACCAGGATGCCGCGCGGGTGTCCGTCCGGCTGCAGTGAGCCCAGGCCCGCGGCCTCGGCCAGCCGCAGCGCGGTGCGGACCCGGGCGCCGGCGGCGGCCAGCATGAGCAGGGCGTGCTCCCGGTCGGCGCGCTGGAGGGCGGCCGGGTCGTCGAGCAGACTGTCGTCGAGCATGCGGCTGGACCTCCTGGTCCGCTCTCTGCGGTGACGGGACCTCAGGCGGGGCGGCGGGCCTCGTCCACGAGGAGCACCGGGATGCCGTCGCGGACCGGGTAGGCCAGGCCGCAGTCGGCGCCGGTGCAGATCAGCTCGGGCTGGTCGGCCTCGCCGCTCTCGCGCAGCGCGGCATGGCAGCTCGGGCAGACCAGGATCTCCAGCAGGAACGGTTCGAGCGTCATGGTGTACGGGCTCCGTCGGGTCGTTCGGGTGGCGCGACGAACAACGGATCAGGCGCGGACGATCGCCAGCACCGCGTCGCGCAGCTCGGCCATCTTGGCCGGGTCCTTGGCCTCGACGTTCAGGCGCAGCAGCGGCTCGGTGTTGGAGGCGCGCAGGTTGAACCACCAGTCGGCGCCGGCGATGGTCAGGCCGTCCAGCTCGTCGACCTTGACGCCCTCCAGCGAACCGTAGGCGGCGCGGACCTCGGCGGCCTTGGCGGCCTGGTCGGCGACCTCGCTGTTGATCTCGCCGGAGGCCGCGTAGCGGTCGTACTCGGCGGTCAGCGCGGAGAGCGTGCCCTGCTGGCCACCGAGCGCGGCGAGCACGTGCAGCGCGGCCAGCATGCCGGTGTCGGCACGCCAGAAGTCGCGGAAGTAGTAGTGCGCGGAGTGCTCGCCACCGAAGATCGCGTCGGTCTCGGCCATCTCCTGCTTGATGAAGGAGTGGCCGACCCGGGTGCGCACGGCCTTGCCGCCGTGCTCGGCGACGACCTCGGGCACGGTCCAGGAGGTGATCAGGTTGTGGATGATCGTGGCGTTCGGCTCGCCGTTGGCCCGGGCCCGGGCCAGCTCGCGCACCGCGACCAGGGCGGTGATCGCGGACGGGGAGACCGGCTCGCCGCGCTCGTCGATCACGAAGCAGCGGTCGGCGTCGCCGTCGAAGGCCAGACCGATGTCGGCGCCGACCTCCTTGACCTTGGCCTGCAGGTCGACCAGGTTCTTCGGGTCGAGCGGGTTGGCCTCGTGGTTGGGGAAGGTGCCGTCCAGCTCGAAGTACATCGGGACGACGTCGAGCGGCAGGCCCTCGAGGACGGTCGGGACGGTGTGGCCGCCCATGCCGTTGCCCGCGTCCACCGCGACCTTGAGCGGGCGGATCGCGGTGAGGTCGACCAGGCCGAGCAGGTGGTCGGCGTAGCCGCGCAGGGTGTCCTGCTGGGTCAGCACGCCCGGCTTCACGTCCACGGCCGGCACCGTCACGCTCTCGACCCCGTCGGCATCCTCGTGCAGCCAGGACTGCACCAGCTCCCGGATGTCCGCCAGGCCGGTGTTCTCGCCCACCGGGGCGGCACCCTTGCGGCAGAGCTTGATGCCGTTGTACTGCGCCGGGTTGTGGCTCGCGGTGAACATCGCGCCGGGCAGGTCCAGCTTGCCGCTCGCGTAGTACAGCTGGTCGGTCGAGCACAGGCCGATCTCGGTGACATCGGCACCGCGGGCGGCGGCGCCCTCGGCGAAGGCCCGGCTCAGGCTCGGCGAGGAGGGGCGCATGTCATGGCCGACCACGATCGCGGTCGCGCCGGTGACCTGCACGAATGCGGCGCCGAAGGCACGGGACAGGTTCTCGTCCCACTGGTCCGGGACGACGCCTCGGACGTCGTACGCCTTCACGAGCTGCTTGAGGTCGCGCACTGCGGCTCCACCCTGGTCTGTGTACGGGATCGGGCTCCGGTCGGCCCACGGTCACGATACGTCGCGCCACGGGTACGGGTGACCACAGGGCCCCGTCCCGGGCAGGGGAGCAGCGTACCGGGTGCGGGTGTCGGCTTCGGAACGCTTCGTGATCCCGTCCCGGTCCTGGCCCCGCTCCTGATACGACCCGGGCGCGGCGGGGATCAGTTCTCGGGCGAGCGGAGCACCCGCAGGTGCGCCCGGCGGCCGACCTCGGCGGGATCGACCTCGGCGGGCCGCACCGGGCGCGGACCGCGGTCCTGCGGGCGGGCCGCCTCGCGCACGGCGTTGGCCAGCGCCTCCAGGTCGTCGCTGCTGCGGCGCATCGGGCCGCCCTCGGTGGCCAGGCGGACCACCTCCCAGCCGCGCGGAGCGGTCAGCCGCTCGGCGTGCTCGGCGCACAGGTCGTAGCAGTGCGGTTCGGCGTAGGTGGCGAGCGGGCCGAGTACCGCCGTGGAGTCGGCGTACACGTACGTCAGGGTCGCCACGGCCGGTCGGCCGCACGCGGTCCGCGAACAACGACGTACAGGGCTCACGAGGGTGGACGGTACCGCAACCACGCCCGGCTGGCTAAGACCCGGTGCGTCGCGATGGTTCGTGTCGCGTCCCGGCGGGCTCGCGGGCCGGCTCGGATCGGTGTCCGCATGGTCCATTTCCTGGCCTCCAAGGACTACGCTCGTCACTGATATGGACAGCTCCGCACCGCCACCGCCCGCGTCGCCGCCACCCGCGGGGTCGCCGCCCGGACCGCCGCCGCCCACCGCGCCGGCGCCTGGTCCGCGGCGCCGCGACCGGCACGGGCGCGGCCTGCGCGGGCCGCTGGCACCGCCGCAGGTCCCGCTCTCGCTGAGCCGCTCCGAGCTCTTCGAGGACTACGTCCGCGAGTCGGTCGAGCGGCTGGAGCGGCGCTGGCCCCAGCTGATCGACGTCGAGTTCGAGGTCGACGAGGTGCCCGAGGCGCTGCCGGGCGAGCCCGACGCGCCGGCCGGCGGCGGGGTGCCGCTCGGCATGGTGGTCGCCGCCCGGCAGGGCCGCAAGAGCCGGATCGTGATCTACCGCCGCCCGGTAGAGATCCGCGCCAAGACGCGCGACGACCGGGCGGCGCTGGTCCACGAGATCCTGATCGAGCAGGTCGCCGAGCTGCTCGGGCTCTCGCCGGACGCCATCGATCCGCGCTACGACGAGGACTGACAGCGGCTCAGGCAGTCTCTCAGGCCGGACCCGCTCAGTGCACCAGCACTCCCGGGTCCGGGTTGGCCTGCGGGATCTGCACGTAGCTGTGGTCGTCGTGCAGCGCCTGGATGGTGAACATCGGCACGTTGTTGCTCGACACCGCCAGCACCCGCGCGGCCACCACCGGGCCGCCCGAGACGGACTCCATGGTCAGGCCGAACGATCCGCTGCCGCCTGCGGGTTCGGGTGAGGCGAGGGAGATCGTCGAACCTGCCGGGACCTGGACGGTCTGGGTGTTCGGGGTGCCGCCGCCGGTGCCCGCCGAGGCCGTCACCTTGACGGTGGCGGCGTCACCCGTGGCAGTGAGCAGCAGAGTGGACGTGCCACCGCCGCGGGTGTCCGCCACGCTGGCCCGCCGGCCCACCGGGTCGGTGCCGGTCAGCCAGGCCGAGTCGCTCTTGCCGTTGGCCGAGCGGTCCACCCGCATGGTGGCCACCACCGGGGTCGGGTGCTGCGGGTCGCTGGGGGTCAGCCGCAGCGCGGAGGCCTGCTGGCGGGTGATCTGGCCGAGGTCGACCGCGTTCACCATGCCCGCCTTGACGTGGATCGTCTCGTGCCCGGCCGGGGTGAACCAGCCGTTCGGGCCGGAGAGCTGGACCTTCAGGTCGGCGTCGTCGCTGCCGCCGGGGGCGGCCACGATCAGCCGGGCCGCCGACAGGTCGCCGGGCAGCCCGGGGATCGTCACCGAGGCGGCCGGGTCCACCGAGGCGGGGATCCAGTCGGCACCGGCCGAGCCGTCGGCGGCGTGCAGGAACGCGCCGACCCGGCCGCTGCGCACGCTCACCTCCACCGCGAGGTCGCTGACCTGGTCGGTGACCACGCTGGTCAGCAGCACCGCCACCGAGCTGCCCGGCGGCACCGTGATGCCGGTGGCCGCGTCGCTGTCGATCGGGCCGTTGCCGCCGTACAGCCGCAGGTCGACCACGGCGGCGGTGGCGTCGGGGTTGGTCAGGCTGACGTAGTCCTTGCGGTCGCCCGCGGTGCTGGCGCCGGCGAACCAGAAGTGGGTGCCCGAGGGCGTGCAGTTGACCGCCGACAGGCCCTGGCCGTGCGGGTCGGTGACGGTGGTGGTCTGGGTGACCGTGAAGCCGGGGGCGTAGCTGCCGGTGGCGATCGCGGTGGTGCCCACCGCGCTGTCGCCGTTGTCCGCCTGGGCGCTGACCGGAACACCGGGCTTGGCCAGCGTGACCAGGGCGTTCGCCTGGCCGGTGTTCTGGGCCTGGCTGGGCGACGGCGAGGCGGCGGGCGAACCGGAGGGCGCGCCGGACGGGCCGGCGGCGGCGGGCGCCGGCGGGGTCACGTCGCGCACGGTGGCGCTGCCGCCCTGGGCCGGGCCGCCGCTGCCCGGGGTGAAGGCGGTGATCTGGGTGCTGCCGGTCACGCCCTGGATCGGCTGCGGGCAGATCACCGCGGTGCGCTCGACCTGCGCGCCCACCGGAGCCCCGGCCGGCGGCCCGGCGGGCGAGGCGGGAGGACGCAGCTCGGCGACGCCGAAGACCAGCCCGAGCACGGCCGCGCAGGCCAGCAGCGACACCCCGGCGCGGCTGCCGCCGGGGCCGGCGGGGGTGGCGATGGGCGTGCCGGCGGGCGGCGTGTGGCCGGTGGGCGGCGGGAAGCCGGCGGGCTCGGCGGACTCCGCCGGGCCGGACGGCTCGTCGGCCGAGCGGCCTCGGGAGAAGGCGGGCAACTTCATCGCGGGTCAGCTCCGTATCGCGGGTCAGCTCCGTCGTGGTGCTGCGGGTGGCCACCGTAGGAGGGGGCGTCCGGGTCGTACGGCTGCCCCTGCCCCTGGCCCTGGCCCGGCAGCCACGGCTGCTGCTCGCCGCCGCCCTGGTAGCCACTCTGGTCGTAGCCGCCGTAGCCGTACTGCGGCGGGTAGGGCTGCTGGTTGTACGGGTCGCCCTGGTAGCCGGGGTCGGCGTAGGGCTGCTCCCCCGGCTGGGCCGGGACGGCGCCCTGGCCGGGGTACGGCCCCTCGGCGTACGGCTGCTCGCCCGGGTAGCCCTGCGGCTGGGCGGCGTAGTTCGGCTGGTAGGTCTGCTGGGCCGCGTACGGGTCGTAGCCGTAGGGGTCGGCCTGGCGGAAGTCCTCCTCGCCGTAGCCGCCCGTCCGGTACGGCTCCTGGCCGTACGGGTCGGCCGGCCCGCCCGGGTCGGCGCCCGGGTAGGGCTCGCCGGTGGGCTGGGCCGGGATGCCGGCCGGACCGCCGTACACACCGGGATCCGCCTCGCCCTGCTCCTCGCCGGCCTCGCCCTCGCCGCGCTCGGCCAGCCGGCGGGCCCTGCGGCTGCCGGGTACCGGCGCCTGGGCCTGGGCGGCGGCGGCCAGGGCGGCGGCGGCCAGCGCCTCGTCGGGCAGGTCGTCGTCCTTGGTGTTGCGCCGTCCGGGCAGCGCGAGCACCAGCAGGGTCAGGCCCAGCAGCAGCTGCACGCCGATCCAGCCGGTGTGCAGCAGCGGGGTGTCGCGGTCGACGGTGAGCTTGCCGCCGCCGGCCGGCAGCTGGAAGCCCTGCGCCCAGCCGTCCACGGTGACCGGGGTGAGCTTGCTGCCGTTCAGGCTGGCCTGCCAGCCCGGGTCGGCCTGCTCGGCCAGTCGCAGCACCCGTCCGGCCGGGCCGGCCGGGATGGTGGCCGTGATCGTCTCGGTGCCGGACGGGACCGGCACCGGCGCGGCGTTCTGGGCGGTGATCACCGCGCGGGTCGCCGGGACGCCGCTGACCTGCCAGAGCGCGCTGTTGTTGTCCTGGTTGCCGCCGATCAGACCGGGCGTGGTGTCCAGCACGTTCTGGACCTTGGCGATCATCGGACCCTCGACCAGCACGTAGGCCACGCCGTAGCCGGCCAGCGCGCTGGCCTGATCGGCGCCGGAGCCGGCCAGCAGGCTGCCGACCAGCTTGGTCAGCCCGGTCCTGGTGTCACCGCTGGTGTCCACGGTGCCCTCGGCCTGGCCGAGGGTCAGGCCGGCGCCGCGGACCAGGCTGAAGCGGACCGAGCCGGCCTGCGGGTCGCCGCTGAGCACCAGGGTGCGGGAGCGGTCGGTGGTGCCGGCCTCCTCCGCGATGAAGGCGGGCACCTGGCCCGCGCTGGAGCGGTGCAGCGGGCCGTCGGCACCGCTGACGGCCCACCAGCAGGCGGTGCCCAGCGGGGCCAGCACGGCGGCGGCCACCACCAGGGCGGCCACCGGCTGACGCCAGCCGAAGGCGATCCCGGCGACCCGGGCGTTCGCGCCGTCGGCACCGATCGCGGCGGCGGCCAGTAGCGCGACGCCGCTGAGCAGGGTGGCCGGGCCCGACCAGGCGGCCACCGGCAGGCCGCCGGAGGCCGGGGTGACGCTGGTGCCGGCCACCGCGACCGCGAAGAGCAGTCCGACGGCCGCCGCGCCCCAGGCCGCCAGCACCGCGCGGCGGCGGTCGGCGCGCAGCAGGGCGGCCAGCGCGGCGAGCAGCACGCCCGCCGAGAGCCAGATCGGCGGCACGCCCGAGCCGCCCGGGTTGACGAGCAGCAGGCCCGCCGCCGAGGCCCGGTGGCCGTTGAAGCCGGGCAGACCGGCCTCCAGCAGCAGCCGGGTCGGGTGCGCGAGCACCTGGGGGAACCAGGGCGCGAGCACCAGCACGGGCACGCCCAGGATCGCCACGACCCGGGGGCCGAGCAGGCGCAGCGCCGATCCACCGCTGCCGTAGGCGCCGCCGCGCAGCACGGCGGCCAGCAGCGCGGCCAGCGCGAGCGGCACCGCGATCGCCCAGGTCAGCGGCACGAAGGCGGTGCACACGGTGAGCAGCAGGACGGTCATCCAGGTGGACCGCCAGCCCGGGCGGGCGCCGCGGGCCGCGGTCTCGGCGCGGATGCCGAGGCCGGCCGAGACGGCGGCGGCCCG
Organism: Kitasatospora sp. NBC_01250; assembly: GCF_036226465.1. Lineage (NCBI taxonomy): Bacteria > Bacillati > Actinomycetota > Actinomycetes > Kitasatosporales > Streptomycetaceae > Kitasatospora > Kitasatospora sp. NBC_01250. The sequence goes on from NZ_CP108476.1 coordinate 3,734,097, forward strand.
GGCGAGCGGGGGCAGCAGCACGGCGAGCACCGCGGTGCCGAGCCGGCCCTGGGCGATCGCCCCGGTGGCGGCGGGCAGCAGCGCGTAGGCGGCACTCGCCCAGCAGCGGACCACCTTGGAGCCGAGCAGCGGCCGGGAGACCAGGTAGGCGCTGACCGCGGCGAGCGGGACCGCGAGCACCAGCACCAGGGTGACGGCCAGCGCGGCGTGGTCGAACAGCAGCCAGGAGAACACCGAGAGGACCGCGAGGTAGGGCGGGGCGGTGGCGGTGCTGCCGGTGCCGATCGGGTGCCAGGCCGCGGCGTACATGTTCCACAGGCCTGACGCGCCGTCATCGGCGGGCAGCAGCGCGCCGCCGAGCAGCGAGCCCGAACCGAGCAGGTTGCGGCCCGCGACCAGCGTGACGAGCAGCAGGGCGGCGAAGAGCACCGGCGCCGGGCGCCGGGCCAGGCGCTTGATCAGCGCGAACTGCTCGACCTCCAGCACGTCCTGGTCGTCGTCGCCGCCGGTGGCCTCGACCGAGCCGTGCCGGCCGATCGCGTTGTCGTCCGTGCCGCCGATGCCCAGCGAACCGATCGCGGTCTCCACCGCCAGCCGGGCGGTGGCGCCGGGCGGCGGGAACAGACCGCGGTCGTCCAGTGCGTCGAAGGAGCGGGTGCGGGCACGGCGTTTGCGCGCGGCCAGCACGCGCGGCAGCCGGACCAGTTCGTGGCCGAGGCCGGCCACCTCGTCCAGCGCCTGGCGCGGGTCCTTGCCGACCAGGTTGGCCAGCACCCGCAGCACGGTGCCGAGCACCAGCCGCAGCAGGACGTAGGGCAGCACCAGGCCGCGGGAGTTGGCGAGCAGGGTGTAGACGGCGCCGGCCTTGTCGACCCGGTGCGGGTGGGCGGCGCCGCAGTCGATCGCGCGGCGCTCGCGGCTGGCGGCCTCGGCGTGGCGCAGCACCGCGTCGGGGGCGACCACCACCCGGTGGCCGGCGGCGTTGACCCGCCAGCAGAAGTCGGTGTCGTCGCGCATCAGCGGCAGCGCCTTGTCGAAGCCGCCGAGTTGTTCGAAGACGTCGCGGCGCACCAGCATGCCGGCGGTGGAGACGGCGAGGACGGGCCGGACCTGGTCGTGCTGGCCCTGGTCCTGCTCGCGCCGGTCCAGGCCGGTCCAGCGGCGCCCGGAGCGGGCGATGGTGACGCCGACCTCGAGCAGCTGGCGCCGGTCGTACCAGCTGCGCAGCTTGGGGCCGATCACGGCGGCGGAGGGGGTGCTGTCGGCGACCTGGAGCAGCCGGCGCAGCGCGTCGGTCTGCGGTTCGCAGTCGTCGTGCAGCAGCCAGAGCCACTCGACCGGCTGGGTCTCGCGGGAGCTGCCGGCGTTGAAGTCGTCCGCCGAGGCGAGCGGGTCGCCGAAGTCGTCCCAGCCGCCGGTGACCGGGTCGTAGCCGGACGGGTCGAGGCTGTAGGGCAGGTCCTCCGGACGCAGCGGCGGGCTGTTGAAGACGGCCTCGGCCACCGCGGTGCCGAAGCCGGCCCGGCGGCCGAGCACGGTGGGGCCCGACTCGGGCAGCCAGTCGCCGAGGGTCTCGCGCAACAGCTGCGGCGAGGTGTCGGTGCTGCCGGTGTCCACCGCGAGGATGCGCTGCACCTGGCGGTCCTGGCCGAGCAGGCCGGCCAGCGCCTGGGGCAGCCAACGGGCGCCGTCGTGGGTCACGATGACGGCGGTCACCAGGTGGCGCGGGTACGCGGGCGGCCGGGCGCCGCCCGGCCAGCCGCGGTTCAGCTGGGGGGATGACGGCTGGTCTGGGTAGCCGTGCTGCTGGCTGTAGGCAGTCATCGAGTGCGCGGGCCCCGGTTCCGGTGGACGGCAGGTGGCGCACCACACTAACGGCTTCGGCTGAGCGCGATGCCCACCGGTCCGGGGGCTGGGGACGGCCCGGGCCCGGCGCCCGACGGGCCAGGGTGGACGAGGGCCTCAAGGGGCGCACGGAAATGCAAAAGCGCCCCGCCGTATCGGCGAGGCGCTTGCACAACCGCGGTGGATACTGCACAGATTCTGCAAAGAAGAGGAAAGTCCGGTCGGATGCCGCTTCAGATCGCGCTCTTCTTGAGCCGCCGACGTTCGCGTTCGGACAGGCCACCCCAGATTCCGAATCGCTCGTCGTTGGCGAGGGCATACTCCAGGCATTCGGACCGCACCTCGCAGGCCAGGCACACCTTCTTGGCCTCGCGAGTGGACCCACCCTTCTCGGGAAAGAAGGACTCGGGGTCGGTCTGGGCGCACAGCGCGCGCTCCTGCCAACCGAGTTCCTCTTCCTCTTCGATGTCCTCACCGATCAACAGCTCAAAGAGCTCGCTCATTGGCGCGCCTCCTCTGCCCCTCTTGGCGTCCCCGTGCGTGTGTGCCGCAGGCACCGACTCCTGCACTGGGTTCGGCCGAACGACACGACTGAAATTACATGTGCGTCACTCTGGCTCAGTCAAGCCGAGCTCTGGTATTGGGTCGCGAATTCACTCCCCGGAACCAAGCGGCTACAAATAGTGTACATATTCGGACAGAACGGACTTTCCGCAGCTCGCGGCCGAGGCGCGTCATCCGGACCCCTCGCCTCCGTCCGTTGGCGGAGACGAGCACCGAGCCGATCCGGTTGCCGACGCCGCCCTCGATGGCTAGAAGCCACGGGTCGGAGCCGCCGGCGCACCGGGTCTGACCTGGGATCAACCAGGTCAACGGCCTCCCTTCCCGGCAATCTGGACATCGAAACATCGAGTCGGACTTATCACCTGATTCGGTGGTTCGTCCGCGATGTCCCTCTGATGGCCCTACGGGCTGGCTTGACACGAACCCCGACTACCCTGTCTGCTGTAACGCATGTCAGAGTCCTACGCCCCGCAGAGCCGCCACGTGCTGCTCCAGCGTGCCGCGAGCGCTCTGTGTTGCCGTCGCTGCTCCTGTTGTCTCTAGGCGCGTCGGCTTTTTCCCTCTTCCGGGTCCTCCATCCCTGACCCGGACGGTTCCCAGCCTCGGCGCGCCGCACCAGGACCACCGAGGCCGCCCGCGCATCCGACCCCTGTTCCGCGGACCCGGCTCCCCCGCCCCAGCTCCGCCGACCAGCCGCCGAGGACCGCATGATGCGTGGCCGAATCCGCCCCCGTAAGCGCAACCGCGACCGCAACAAGCCCAGCCGCCAGGCCGCGGCCGCCCGCCGCCTGCCCGCAGCGCTGCCCGCCGCCAGCTGGGCGGACGGGCTGAGCGACGTGAGCATCGCCGGCGACCCGCTGGCCTTCCCGCACCTGGCCCGCACCGACCTGCCCGCCCACCCGACCACGGTGGCCGACTACGTCCGGCTGGTCCGCGAGATCGCCGCCGACCACGACCGCTGGGCGCCGCTGGTCCGCTACGACGCGCTGAGCCGCTGGTACGCCCGGCTGGAGACCGGCCCGGGCTACGAGGTCTGGCTGCTCAGCTGGCTGCCGGGCCAGAGCAGCGGCTTCCACGACCACGGCTCCGCCACCGGCGTCATGACGGTCGTTCAGGGCGAGCTGGTGGAGCGCTCGCTGACCGTGCCCCAGCACGGCGCCCCCCGCTCCGGCGCCCACGGCGACGAGCGCACCCGCACGCTGCGGCCCGGCGGACACCGCGTCTTCTCCAGCGGCTACCGGCACGAGGTGGTCAACGCCGCACTGGAGCCGGCCCTGAGCATCCACCTCTACTCGCCCGGCCTGACCGAGATGAACCAGTACGGCCCCGCGGCGGTCGAGCGCGAGCTGGAGGCGGAACTGCCGTAGGGCGGTGGCCACAACGACAGGGCCGCGGCGGCCGCCTGGCAGGATGGGCGCATGCGTATCGTGGCACTGGCAGGCGGGATCGGGGGTGCCCGCTTCCTTCGCGGGCTCAAGGACGTCGTGGCCCCCGGCGACGAGATCACCGTCATCGGCAACACCGGGGACGACATTCACCTCTTCGGGCTCAAGGTCTGCCCCGACCTGGACACCGTGATGTACACGCTCGGCGGCGGCATCCATGAGGAACAGGGCTGGGGCCGGGCCGAGGAGAGCTTCGCGGTCAAGGACGAGCTGACCGCCTACGGCGTCGGGCCGTCCTGGTTCGGGCTCGGCGACAAGGACTTCGCCACCCACATCGTGCGCACCCAGATGCTCGGCGCCGGCTACCCGTTGAGCGCCGTCACCGAGGCGCTCTGCGACCGCTGGCAGCCCGGGGTGCGGCTGCTGCCGATGAGCGACGACCGGGTGGAGACCCACGTCAGGATCACCGACGCGGAGGGCACCCGCGCGATCCACTTCCAGGAGTACTGGGTCAAACTGCACGCGGCCGTGGACGCCGAGGCGATCATCCCGGTCGGTGCCGACACGGCCAAGCCCGCCCCGGGCGTGCTGGAGGCGATCGCCGCGGCCGACGTGATCCTCTTCCCGCCGTCCAACCCGGTGGTGAGCATCGGCACCATCCTGGCCGTCCCGGGCATCCGGGAGGCGGTGGCCAGGGCCGCCGCCCCGGTGGTCGGGCTGTCGCCGATCATCGGCGGCGCGCCGGTGCGCGGCATGGCGGACAAGGTGCTGGCGGCCGTCGGAGTGACGGCCTCCGCCTCGGCCGTGGCACTGCACTACGGCGCCGACCTGATCGACGGCTGGCTGGTGGACGAGGCCGACGCCGACGCGGTGGGCGAGGTCGAGGCGGCCGGCATCCCCTGCCGGGCGGTCCCGCTGCTGATGTCCGACCCGGCGGCCACCGCCGCGATGGCCCGCGCCGCGCTGGAGCTGGCCGAACAGGTGCGGTCATGAGCCGTGCCCTCGAAATCCTGCCGGTCCTCGGGATGCCCGAGGTCGAGCGGGGCGCCGACCTCGGCGAGCTGATCGTCAAGGGGCTGGAACTGCGCTCCGGCGACGTCGTGGTGGTCACCTCGAAGATCGTCAGCAAGGCCGAGGGCCGGCTGATGCAGGCCGACGACCGCGAGGCGGCGATCGACGCCGAGGCGGTGCGGGTGGTCGCCCGGCGCGGCCGTACCCGGATCGTGCAGAACCGGCAGGGCCTGGTGATGGCCGCGGCCGGGGTGGACGCCTCCAACACCGCGCCCGGCACCATCCTGCTGCTGCCGCTGGACCCGGACGACTCGGCCCGCCGGATCCGCGCCCGGATCCACGAGCTGACCGGCCGCCAGGTCGGCGTGCTGATCACCGACACCTTCGGCCGCCCCTGGCGCAGCGGGCTGACCGATGTGACGATCGGCGCTGCCGGCGTGAGCGTCCTGGAGGACCACCGCGGCCGTACCGACAGCCACGGCAACGAGCTGGCCCTGACCGTCACCGCCACCGCCGACGAACTCGCCGCGGCGGCCGACCTGGTGAAGGGCAAGGCCACCGGCACCCCGGTCGCGGTGGTGCGCGGCCTGCCCGAAGCGGTCACCGAGGCGGACGGCGCGGGCGTCAGCCCGCTGATCCGGTCGCTGGAGGACGACATGTTCCGCTACGGCACCTCGGAGGCGGTCCGCGCGGCGGTGACGATGCGCCGCACCGTGCGGGAGTTCAGCGACGAGCCGGTGCACCCGGAGGCGGTCCGCCGCGCGGTGGCCGCCGCCGTGACCGCGCCCGCCCCGCACCACACGATGCCGTGGCGCTTCGTGCTGCTGGAGACGGAGCAGGCCCGCACCGCGCTGCTGGACGCGATGCTCGGCGCCTGGCGGCGCGACCTGCGCGAGCTGGACGGCTGGGACGAGGAGCGGATCGCGCGGCGCACCGCGCGCGGCGACGTGCTGCGCAAGGCGCCGTACCTGGTGGTGCCCTGCCTGGCGATGGACGGCTCGCACCACTACCCCGATGCCCGGCGGGCCGGGGCCGAGCGCGAGATGTTCACCGTGGCGATCGGCGCGGCGGTGCAGAACCTGCTGGTCACGCTGGCGGGCGAGGGCTACGGGACGGCGTGGGTGTCGTCCACGATGTTCTGCCGGGACACCGTGCGCGAGGTGCTGGACCTGCCCGCCGGCTGGGACCCGATGGGCGCCGTCGCGGTCGGACGGCCGGCGACCGTGCCGCCGGACCGCGAGGAGCGGGCGCCGGATCCGTTCATCACCGTGCGGTGAGTTGAACCGGCTGTTGAGCTGAAAGTCGGTCGGCGCCGGGCGCATTGAACGACTTATTGGTTCCAACAGGTGATTCGGCGTCACCTCGGCTGGCCTCCCGGCCCGACTGGTCAGGACGATGGCAGCGCCACCGAGTTCAGGTTTCGGCGGCGCTGCCATGAGGAGATCCTGATGAAGCTTCGTTTCTGGGCCGTCGCCGCCGCCCTCTCGCTGACCTCGCTGTTCGTTCCGGTCACCGGTGCGGGGGCGGCACCTGCCGGCCACCCTGGGTCCGGCACGGCCACGTGGGTTCGTTCGTCGCGGGTGTGAGGGCCTGCTCGCCCCTCGGCGCCTACTCGCCGGTCCGGGCCTTGCGGAACAGCAGGCGCGCCTGCGGTGCCCCGCCCGGGCGCGGCGAGTCGGTGATCAGCCGGGTCTGCGGCACCAGACCCGCCTGCGCGGCCAGGTCGGTGATCCGGTCGGGCGACAGCAGGTAGAGGTCCAGCGCGATCCGGTGGCCGTAGCCCTCCTCCTTGCGCCGCCGCTCGTCGCCGACGTGGAAGCCGAGCAGCAGGTGGCCGCCGGGCGCCAGCACCCGGTGGAACCCGGCGAGGACCGCCGGCAGCACCTCCGGCGGGGTGTGGATGATGGAGTACCAGGCCAGGACGCCGCCGAGCCCGCCGTCCGGCAGGTCGAGGGCCGTCATCGAGCCGACCTCGAACCGCAGCCCCGGGTGGTCCCGACGGGCCACCGCGACCATCTCCGGCGACAGTTCGATGCCGAACGCGTCCACCCCGAGGTCGTGCAGATGCGCCGTCACATGGCCGGGACCGCAGCCGACATCGGCCACCGGGCCACCGCCCCCGGCACGCACGAGGTCGGCGAAGGCGCCCAGCACCGCGCGGCCCGTGCGGTCGTTCCGGAAGGCGTCGCGCACGAGGTCGGCGTAGTCGGCGGCGACGGTGTCGTAGGAGGCCCGGATCTCGCGGAGATGGGTCGGCTCGGTCACCCCGCCGAGGCTACTCCCGCGCGGGTGCGCCGGGCACTGTGGCGCCGGGCACCGCACGGGCGCGAGAGAATGAGCGGATGAACGAGAACATCCCCGACGACGCCCCCACCTCCGCCATCGAGCGCCGCGCCCAGCTTCTGGAGGCGATGCGCCTGGGCGGTGGCGGCTGGGACTGGACCCGCGCCCGCGAGACCTACAAGGTGTACCCCGACCCGCGGACCGTGCGCCGCGACCTCGAACAGCTCCGCAAGGCGGGCTCCGTCTACCGCGACCGCGAGACGGGGCTGTACTCGGTCTCGTGAGCGGCGGCTGACCGGGCTCACCGCCGCCGGTGGTCGTTCGGCGCCAGCCGCGGCCCGTAGCGCGGCGGGCGCAGGCCGCTGAGCGCGATCAGGCGGCAGACGCGGTGGCGGTGCGGCGCGTACGGGGCGAGCAGGGCCAGCAGGTCGGCGTCGTCGGAGCGGGGGCGCCCGGCCAGCGCCCAGCCGACGATGTTGGGCAGGTGGAAGTCGCCGACCGAGACGGCGTCGGCGTCGCCGTTGCTGCGCTGCAGGGTCTCGGCGGCCGTCCACTCGCCGATGCCGGGGACGGCGGTCAGGCGCGCGCGGGCCTCGGCGTGCGGCATGCCGGCGGCCTGCTCCAGCCGTGGCGCCAGGCGGACGGCGCGCTGGACGGTGGCCGAGCGCTTCGGGTCGACACCCGCGCGGTGCCACGCCCAGGACGGGATCAGCGCCCACTCCCGGGCCGAGGGGGCCACCCGCATCCCCGCGGCCACGCCGTCCGCCTCCGCGCCCGGGGCCGGGGTGCCGAAGTCGCGCAGCAGCAGGCGCCAGGCGCGGTAGGCCTCGTCGGAGGTCACCTTCTGTTCCAGGACCGCCGGGATCAGCGACTCCAGCACCAGGCCGGTGCGGCACAGCCGCAGCCCGGGGTGGGCGCGCTGGGCCTCGCGCACCGGCCCGGGCGGCAGCGGCGCCAGGCCCGCCGGGTCGTCCTCGGCGCCGAGCAGCACCGGCAGCCGCTCCAGCAGCCAGGCCGCGCCCGGCCCCCAGGCCCGCGCCCGCACCTCGCCGTACCGCTCGACCACCCGGATCGTGCCCGGCCCGGCCGGGGTGCGCGAGGCACGCCAGAGGGCGCCGTCACCACCGAGGCGGCAGGCCGGATCGCCCGGGCCCCGGCTCAGCGGGGCGAGGGTGCGGTGCAGGTCGAGCGGGTGGCCGGGGAGCCAGACCCGTTCGAGCGGGAGGTCGCTCACCCTGCCAGTCTGCCGCGCAGGGGTGACAGGGCCCGAGCGGCGGCGCCCCCACCAGCGGCTTCGCCCGGCGCTGACCGGATGTCAGCAGCCGGACGCGGCAGCGGCCCGGCCGCCCCCGCCGGTGGCCGGGGACCGCAGGGCCGCTGCCGCCTGGCGCGCGCTACCGCCCCTGGAGGTGGGCGGCGCGGGTGCGGATGTCGCCGAGCCGGGCGTAGAGGGTGTCACCGGGGCAGTCGGTGGCGAAGGCGTCCCGGTGGCCGGAGATCGCGTTGAAGGTGTGGCTGGTGCCCGCCGGGTAGCGGCTGCCGTCGCTGGCGGAGGTGAGGGTCGCGGTGCCGGCCGCGTCCCGGCCGGCCAGGCCGAGCTTCCAGGCGGCGATCTTGATGATGCCGTCGACCTGGGCCTGCGGCGGCGAGTCGGTGGTGTAGGTGCCGAGCGCGGCGACGCCGGAGGAGTCGGTGTTGAAGCCCAGGGTGTGCGCGCCGAGCACCGAGCGGGCCACTCCCCCGGCCCGGCCCTCGTAGATCGTGCCGCAGCGGTCGACCAGGAAGTTGTAGCCGATGTCGCGCCAGCCGTTGCTCACCACGTGGTACTGGTAGATCGAGCGGATCACCGAGGGCGAGTCGGCACAGCTGTAGCCGTTGCCGGTGTCGGTGTGGTGGACGAAGACCACCTTCACGGGGCCGGTGTAGACGTAGCCCGACGCCCGCAGGCTCTCGTCCGCGCCCCAGCCGGACCGGGTGACGATGCCGGGTCTGGGCGCCTGGTGGGCGGCGGCGTGCAGCCGGTCGGAGGCCGCCTCGCCCTGGGGCGGCAGCACGGGCACGGGCACGGCGGCCGCGCGCCCCGGGTCGACCAGGTCGGCCCGCAGCCCCTGCGGCAGTTCGCCGGTCCCGTGGACCCGCACCTGCACGCCGTCGCTGGGGCCGACCCACAGCGGCGCGGTGGCGCCGCGGGCGTGCGGTCCGCGGGCGGCCTCCAGACCCTGGCCGGTGCTGTCCTCGGTGTCGGCCGCGAGCGGGCGCCAGGCGCTCCAGCCGGCACTGCGGCCGGCGCCCGCCCGGTGGGTGCGGACCTCGACGGTCCCGTGCAGGGTGGCGGTGGGGTCGTCCCAGCTGACCCCGAGCAGGGCGAAGCCCGCGGTGCTCGGGGCGTCCAGGCCGCGCGTCAGCGCACCCCGGGTACGGTCCGCGCCGCCCTGATCGTCCCCGCCGTCCGCGGCACCCGGCTCGCCCGCGCGGTCGGCGTCCGCCGCGGCGGCGGGCAGCGGGGTGAGGGCGAGGGTGGTGGTCCGGGGGGCGCTGGTCCGCTGGGCGGTGGGCTGGTGGGTCCGGGCCGGCGCCGCACCCGCGGCCGACGCGGGCATGAGCAGGGCGGCGGTGCAGCCGAGGCCGAGAAGGGGGATCAGTGAAATGCGCATAAAAGGGATAATGCGTTCATATCCGACGACTCGCCACCCGTCCGGCCGCTCCCGGGCGCGCCGCCGACACCCCTGCGACCCGCTCCCGGCGCGGCATCTGACGCACCATCGACTGATCCACTGTCCGGCGGGCACCCGATCCGGCCGGGCGCACGCACCGGCACACGCACCGGGACACGCGACCGGCGAGCCTCCCCGGACCCCCTCCCATCCGAACAAGCTCAGGCCGTAGGCTGGGACGCACCATGACTGCGCCATTCGCTGCCGACGCCCGTACCCCCGCCGAGCTGCTGCGAGCCGCCCTCGGTGAGGACTCCGCCCGTCCCCTGGTCACCTTCTACGACGATCTGTCGGGTGAGCGGGTGGAACTCTCGGTCAAGACCTTCGACAACTGGGTCGCCAAGACGGCCAATCTGCTCCAGGACGAGCTGAACGCGGGTCCGGAGGACCGCGCGGCACTGCTCCTCCCGGCGCACTGGCAGAGCGCGGTCTGGCTGCTGGCCTGCTGGTCGGTGGGCGTCACCGCACTGCCGGGCGGCGACCCGGCCACGGCCGAACTGGTGATCAGCGGACCGGACGGGCTGGAAGCCGCGCAGGCCTGTTCCGGCGAACGGGTGGCACTGGCGCTGCGTCCGCTCGGCGGCCGGTTCCCGCAGCGGCCCGACGGGTTCCTCGACTACGCGGCCGAGGTACCGGGGCAGGGCGACCGGTTCGCGCCGTACTCGCCGGTGGATCCGCAGGCCCCCGCGCTGGAGACCGCCGTGGACGGCCTGGCGCTCAAGCTGACGGGCGAGCAGACCGTGGACCTGGCCCGGGAGGGCGCCGCACGGCTGGGCCTGGAGCGCGGCTCGCGGGTGCTCAGCACGCTGCCCTACGACAGCTGGGCCGGCCTGGAGGCGGGCCTGCTGGCCCCGCTCGCGGCCGGCGCCTCGGTGGTGCTCTGCCGCAACTCCGCGGGGCTGACGGAGGATCAGTGGGCGGCCCGGATCGAGGCCGAACGAGTGACCCTGCGCCTGGGCTGAGCCCCGCCGCCGGGCCGGCCGCCCACCGAGTCAGACCATCAGCGCCAGCCGCCCGTTCGCCTCGGCGTAGGTCTCGCCGGTGCACGGACAGCGCCAGCGGCCCACGCCCTGGCGGCGCAGCGGCTGGCCGGCCCGGCCGACCCAGGCGGTCTTGCGCGCCGGGACGCCCGCCACCAGCGCGAAGTCCGGAACGTCCCGGTGCACCACCGCGCCGGCCGCCACCAGCGCCCAGCGGCCGACCGTCACCCCGGCCACCAGCACCGCGCGGGCCCCGATCGAGCAGCCCTGCCGCAGCGTGACGCCCCGGGCCAGCCAGTCCTCGGCGCCCTTGAGGCGGCCGTCGACACCGACCGAGCGCGGGTAGAGGTCGTTGGTCAGCACGGCCGCGGGGCCGATGAACACCCCGTCCTCGATCACGGCCGGCTCGTAGAGCAGCGCGTGGTTCTGCACCTTCACCCGGTCGCCCAGCAGCACCCCGGGGCCGAGATAGGCGCCGCGCCCGATCACGCACTCGGTGCCGACCACCGCGTCCTCGCGGATCTGGGCGAGGTGCCACACGGCGCTCCCCGCCCCGATCCGTGCCCGCGGATCGACGTCCGCACTGGCTTCGATACGCACCGCCTCCGTCATACGACTGACGGTAGCGGCTCCCTCGCTCAGCCGGTACGTTCCGGTACGGGCCGGGTACCGGGCGCCGCGCTGGCGATCACCTTGGCGGCCAGCTTGCGCGGTGAGGTGAGGAAGCCGAAGCCCCAGCTGAAGTGCATGGTGGCCAGCGCCAGCGGGAGCTGCAGCCGCGCCCGGACGGACAGGCCGCGGCCCTCCACCACCGAGCCGCCGATGATCCCGAGCGCGTAGCCGGCCGGCAGGACGAAGAAGGCGGGGTGCACGGCAGCTCCCAGCACCAGCCCGAGCAGCACCGCGATCAGCGCGCTCGGCGGGGCCAGGTAGCGCAGGTTGACCGAGCCGCGGTGGTAGCGGGTGACCACCCGGCGCCAGCGGCCGTAGTCCTTGTACTGCTTGGCCAGCGCGCGCACGCTGGGGCGCGGGCGGTAGGTGACCTTCAGCTGCGGGGTGAACCAGATCAGGCCGCCGTCCTGGCGGATGCGGTAGTTCAGCTCCCAGTCCTGGGCGCGGATGAACTCCTCGTTGTAGCCGCCGAGCTTCTCCAGCACCTCGCGCCGGAAGACACCCAGGTAGACGGTCTCGGCGGGGCCGGCCAGGCCACCGGTGTGGAAGGCGGCGTTGCCCACGCCGATCTTGGCGGTCATCGCGGCGGCGACGGCCTTCTCCCACTCGCTCTCGCCCTCGGCGTGCATGATGCCGCCGACGTTGGCCGCCTCCATCTCGCCGAGCAGGCGCACCGCGGTGGCGATGTAGCCGGGCGTGAGCAGCCCGTGGCCGTCCACCCGTACCACTATCGGATGGGAGGAGGCTCTGATCGCGGCGTTCAGCCCGGCGGGGGTGCGCCCGGTGGGGTTCGGCACGGTCCGCACCCGGGAGTCCTCGGCGGCCAGCTCGGCGGCGATCTGGTCGGTCCGGTCACTGGACGGGCCGAGCGCGATCACCACCTCCATGGCCCCGGCGTACTCCTGCTCCAGGATGCGCCGCACGGCGGTGCGAAGGTGTCGTTCCTCGTTGAGCACCGGCATGATCACGGAGACCGCCGGCAGCTCCTCAGCAGCCATGGTGTTCATCGCAGGCAACGGTACCGGACCTGGATGAACGGCCGGAATGCGCGACCGGGCCGGGTGCTCCTCCCCCGTGGGAGCGCCCGGCCCGGTGGACTGACGGCGGGTCAGTCGGTGGCGATGGCCGCCAGCACGTTCATCCGCCCGGCCCGGAAGGCCGGCAGCAGCGCGGCCAGCAGGCCGACCACGGCGGAGAGCAGCAGGACCACCACGATGGTGCCCACCGGGACCGACAGCTCGTTCAGTCCGGAGTTGCGCAGCACCCGCTGGGCGGTGACGCCCCAGGCCAGGCCGAGGCCGGTGCCCAGGACCGCGCCGAAGACCGCGATCACCACCGATTCCAGGCGGATCATCCGGCGCAGCTGACGGCGGGACAGGCCGATCGCCCGCAGCAGGCCGATCTCCCTGGTCCGCTCGACCACCGAGAGCGCCAGCGTGTTGACCACGCCGAGCACCGCGACGGTGATCGCCAGCCCGAGCAGGCCGTAGACCAGGTACAGCAGGGTGTCCACGCTCTTCTGGACGATCTTCTTGTAGCCGGCCTGGTCCTGCACCGAGACCTGCGGGTAGGCGGTCAGCGAGTCCTGCAGGGCGGTCAGGGTCTTCTCGACGTCCGCCCCGGGGGCGGCCTTGCCGAAGACGGCCACGTCGCTGGGCTGCTGGTCCAGCGGGACCGCCTGGGCGACGGTGTCGATGGTGGCGAAGAAGTGGCGGTCGAAGATGGTGTTGCCGGTGGTGGTGACCACCGCGATCGGCAGGGTCTGGGTGCGGCCCTTGCCGTAGTCGACCGCCAGCTTGTCGCCGGCCTTCAGGTCGTTGTCCTTGGCGAAGTTCGCGTCGACCGAGATCCCGCCACTGGCCAGGCCCTCGGTGCTGCCGGAGGCGACCGGCAGCGAGAAGTCCTGGGTGAAGGTGGGCGAGACGGCCGAGACCAACTCGTCCAGTTGCTTGCCGGCCGGAGTGGTCAGGGTGGCCGGGAGCTCGCGCTGCTCGGTGACGTGCGACAGCCCCGGGGTGCCCTTGGCCGCGTCGACCATGGCGGTGGTCAGGCCGCCGTGGTTGACCGTGACGATGTAGTCCGCGCCCACCGACTTGTCGATCTGCGAGCTGGTGGAGCTGACCATCGAGTTGGTGACCACCGAGGCACCGGTGACCAGCGCCAGGCCGATCATCAGCGCGGCGGCGGTGGCACCGGTGCGGCGCGGGTTGCGCAGCGCGTTGCGCTGGGCCAGCCGCCCGGCCGGGCCGAACAGGGCCGGCAGCGCGACACCGAGCACCCGGATCACCACGCCGGCCAGCAGCGGGCCGAGCACCACGAAGCCGAGCAGGGTCAGCACCAGGCCCAGGCCCAGCTCGCTGCCGCCGGTGCCGAGTGCCTTGGCACCGGCCCCGGCGGCCAGCAGCGCGCCGCCGGCGGCGGTGATCAGCAGGCCGAGGGCCGTCCGGATCTTGTTGGCGGCGCCCTCGCTCGGCGTCCCGTGGTCGCGCAGCGCGGCCATCGGCGAGACCTTGCCGGCCCGGCGGGCCGGGATCCAGGCGGCCAGCACGGTGATCACGATGCCGACCAGGTACGAGGCGACCGGCACGTTGGCGCCGATCACCAGCGAGGAGGACAGGTTCATCCCCACCGCCTTCATCAGCTGGATCAGCAGCAGCGCGAGGCCCAGGCCCGCCAGCATGCCCAGGGTGGAGCCGAGCACGCCGAGCAGCAGCGCCTCGATCAGCACCGAGCGGTTGACCTGGCGGCGGCTGCCGCCGAGTGCGCGCAGCAGACCGATCTCGCGGGTGCGCTGGGCGACCAGCATCGAGAAGGTGTTGATGATCAGGAAGGCACCGACCAGCAGCGAGACCCCGGCGAAGCCGAGCATCACGTACTTCATGAAGTCGAGGAAGGACCCGACGCCCTTCTGGTTGTCGGCCTTCTGCTCGGCGGCGGTCTTGAACTGGTAGCCGTTGCCGAGCGCGGCGACCGCCTCCGACTTCAGCTGGTCGTCACTCCGGCTGCCGTCGCCGTAGACGTCGATGGAGGTGAAGCTGGCGGCGTCGCCCAGCAGGTCGTGCTGGGCGGTGGGAACGTCCAGGAAGGCCAGCGCGGCACCGGGGTTGGTGCCGTTGAAGGTGGCGATGCCGGAGATCGTGTAGTCGAAGGTGCCCAGGTCGCCGATCACCCGGATCGGGTCGCCCGGGTGCAGGCCCGCGTGCTTGGCGGTGTCCGCGTCGATCATCAGCTGACCGGACCCGGCCGGCGCGCCGCCGGAGGTGATGGTCATCGCCGGATGCGGACCGGGCACCCAGGCGCCGACGATGGTCGGGGCGCCGCTGGTGGGGCCGATCGCCTTGTTGGTCTTCGGGTTGACCAGGGTGCCGGTCTGCACCGAGACCTGGCCGTCGGCGGTCTTGACGCCGGGCTGACCGGCCAGTCGCGCCACGGCGGTGGCGGGGACGGTCAGCGTCCTGCCGCCGTTCTGCTGGGCCTCGTCACCGCCCTTGGGCGGCGCCTGGCTGATCGAGAGGTCGGAGGCGGTGGCGTCGAAGAGTTTGTCGAAGGTGCTGGTGGCGGTGTTGGAGAAGACCAGGGTGCCGGAGACGAAGGCGACCGAGAGGACGACGGCGATCAGCGAGAGCACCATCCGGCCCTTGTGGGCCACGAAGCTCCGCAGTGAGGTTTTGAGCAGCATCGGTGTCGGCCCCGGCTCAGCTGGTGCGCTTGCCGTCGAAACGGCGCATGCGCTCGAGGACGGAGTCGGCGGTCGGGGCGTGCATCTCGTCGACGATGCGGCCGTCGGCCAGGAAGAGCACCCGGTCCGCGTAGCTCGCGGCCACCGGGTCGTGGGTGACCATCACGATGGTCTGCGCCAGCTCGTCCACCGAGCGTCGCAGGAAGGTCAGGACCTCGGAGCCGGAGCGGGAGTCGAGGTTTCCGGTGGGCTCGTCACCGAAGATGATCTCCGGCCGGGCGGCCAGGGCCCGGGCCACCGCGACGCGCTGCTGCTGGCCGCCGGAGAGCTGGGTCGGCCGGTGCTTGAGGCGCTCGCCCAGACCGACGGTGCTGACGACCTGGTCGAGCCAGGCCTGGTCGGGCTTGCGCCCGGCTATGTCCATCGGGAGGGTGATGTTCTCCAGCGCGTTGAGCGTCGGAAGCAGGTTGAAGGCCTGGAAGATGAAGCCGATCTTGTCCCGCCGCAGGCGGGTGAGCTGCTTGTCCTTCAGCCCGGTGACCTCGGTGTCACCGATCCAGATCCGCCCCTGGCTGACCGTGTCGAGACCGGCCAGGCAGTGCATCAGCGTGGACTTGCCGGAGCCGGAGGGCCCCATGATCGCCGTGAACCGGCCGCGCTCGATGTCCACGTCCACCGCGTCCAGGGCGGTGACCCGGGTCTCGCCCGCGCCGTAGGCCTTGGTCACCTGCCGCGCGCTGGCGGCGCTCGTGGGCCGGCCGCCCGGGTTCTCGGAAGTCTGCACGGCTGCAGATGCAGTCGTCACGTCTGGCTCCTAGGTCGTTGTTCCCCCGAGCCCGGCCCCCTTGACAGCAGGGGCCGAGCCGATGAAATCAACCTAGGGCATGAGGTCAGAGCCCTCGTCATCCGGCGGGAGGACGCTGGACGACCAGAGTTGTACGGGTCCCGGAGCGGGTCCCCTAGGGGTCCGGGGAGGCTCTCTCAGGGGCGCGCGAGCAGCGCCGGCTCGGCCCGCGGGCGCAGCGCGGCGGCGAACGCGTCGACCACCGGGCGCAGCAGCACGTCGGTCTCGCGCTCGACCACCGTGACGCCGTCCTCGCGCACCGAGATGTGCCGGTCCAGCACGAACCAGCCCTGGGTGATGTGGCTCGCGCCCATCGAGGAGAGCACCGGGCGCAGCGCGTAGTCCACGGCCAGCACGTGGGCCGTGGAGCCGCCGGTGGCCAGCGGGAGCACGGTCTTGCCGGCCAGCGCGTACTGCGGCAGCACGTCCAGCAGGGCCTTCAGCAGGCCGGAGTAGGCGGCCTTGTAGACGGGCGTGCCGATCACCAGGCCGTCCGCCCCCTCGACCAGCTCCAGGGCGCGGGCTATCTCCGGATGCCGGGTGTCGCCGGCCAGCAGCGGCTCGGCGGGCAGCTCGCGGACGTCGAGCGGCAGCACCCGGTGCCCCTCGGCGGCGAGGTGGGCGCCGACGTGGCGCAGCAGGCGGGTGGTGCGGGAGGTCGGGGACGGGGAGCCGGAGACGGCGAGGACGGTGGCCATGGATTCACAACCTCAGGGTTGCCGCGGGCGAGCGGCGGGGCGGGCACGCGGGAGGTGGGCAGCCGGGACGCGGCCGGGCCGCGAGGGTGCGGCGGCGTGACGGTGCGACCGGGCGGGCGGGTGGCACAGCTGCGACGGGAGCACCCCGGGGGGCGGCACGCGAGATCCGGCCGAGGGGGGCCTGGTGAAGGGTGGCGGGGGCGGCGGGTGGTCAGCCGCGGGCACGGGGACGACAGAGCGAGCCGGAGACACGCTGCAGGTCGACGTGCCGCCGACGCGTGAGACTCGGGCTCTGGTCCATGGTTCTCATGCAAACACGCGCTCTTCCGGGCGGTCAAGGTTCGTCTCGACCGCCGGGCGTGCTTCCCGGGCCCCCGTGCGCCGGGAGCGTCCCGCGCCTGCATCAACTCTGCTACAAGCGACCCGCAGGAGGGCACGAGTCGGCTTCGGGGCGAATCGATCGGGCATTCTCGACAGCATGAACACGTGGCAGCAGGGCCGCCCGAGCGGCGGTGGCAGTGGGTACGGCGGCCAAGACGGTGCGGCCGGTGGCGGCGCCGAGCCGCCGCTGCCGCCCGGTCTCTCGCCGCGCGCCCCGGGCGCACCCGCCGGACGGCGCCCGCCGGCGCCCCGGCCCGCCCAGGCCCAGCAGTCCGGGCAGCGCCCGCCCCAGGTGCCGGGGCAGCCGCTGCGGCAGCCCGCCGGACCGGCCGGTCCCGGTGGCGCCGGCGGCCCGGGCGGCCCGGTGCCGCAGGCCCGCAAGCGCTGGCCGCGCCGCCGCAAGATCAAGTACGCCGTGCTCGGGGTGGTGCTGGCGGTGCTGGTCACCGGTGTGGGCACCTACTTCTGGGCCGACTCGAAGCTGCAGCACCAGAACGTGCTCGCCGACTACCCGGGGCGCCCGGCGGCGGGCAAGGGCTCCAACTGGCTGATCGTCGGCTCGGACAGCCGGGACGGTCTGACCGCCGCGCAGAAGCAGGACATGCACACCGGCTCGGACGACGGCAAGCGCAGCGACTCGATGATGATCCTGCACATCGGCGACCACGGGAACACGCTGATGAGCATCCCGCGTGACTCCTGGGTGCCGATCCCGGCCCACCAGGACACCTCGGGCAGCGGCCGGACCATCGCCGCCACCACCTCCAAGATCAACTCGGCCTTCAACAACGGCGGCGGCGAACTGCTGGTGCGCACCGTGGAGTTGAACACCGGCATCCACATCGACCACTACGCCGAGGTGGGCTTCGCCGGGTTCGTCGGCATCGTGGACGCGGTGGGCGGCGTGCACATGTGCATCGACAAGGACATCCAGGACACCGACTCCGGGCTGAACCTGAAGGCCGGCTGCCAGACCCTGAACGGGACGCAGTCGCTGGCCTTCGTGCGCCAGCGCCACCAGATGGCCGACCAGGACCTGGGCCGGATGCGCAACCAGCAGAAGTTCCTCTCCGCGCTGGCCCACCAGGCGGCCTCGCCGGCCACGCTGCTCAACCCCTTCGAGCTCTACCCGCTGATCGGCTCGGGCCTGGACACCCTGATCGTCGACAACAACACCGGCCTGACCGACCTGGCCACCCTCTTCGAGGCGATGCGCACGGTCAGCAGCGGCGACGGCAAGAGCATCACGATCCCGATCGGCAACGCGGACTACCACACCAGCACCGGCGAGTCGGCGGTCAAGTGGGACCCGGCCAAGTCCAAGCAGGTCTTCGACGCGATCAAGAACGACACCGCGGTGCCGGCCTTCTGATCCACCGCCCGCAGCGAGCACGGCCCGGGAGTCGCACTCCCGGGCCGTGCCGCGTTCGGTGCCGCCGTGGGCGGCCCTCAGACCAGCACGTGGCCGCCGTCGACGGTCAGCACGGTGCCGGTGGTGAAGGCGTTGTTCAGCAGGAAGATGTACGCCTGCGCGATCTCCTCGGGCTCGGCGACGCGCTTGGTCAGCAGGTGCGGACCGAAGGTGTCGTAGATGGCCTGCGGGTCCGGCACGCTGGCGCCCCACATCTCGGTCCTGGCCGGGCCCGGACGCACCGCGTTGACCCGCACCGCAGGACCGAGCTCGACCGCGAGCGCGCGGGCCAGCGACTCGGCGGCCGCCGTGCTGCCGGCCGCGACCGCGGTGCCCGGCGCCGGGCGGGTGGCGACGCTGCCGGAGCTGAGCACGATCGAGCCGCCCGCCCGGATGCCCGGGGCGCCGAACTTGGCGCTGAGGAAGGCACCCCAGTAGCGGATGTCGAAGAAGGCCTTGGCCTCGGCCGCGGTGATCTCGGCCAGGCCCTTCATCAGCAGGGCGTCGCCGGCGGTGTAGACCAGGTGGTCGAACTCGCCGACGGTGGCGAAGAAGTCGCGGATCCGGGCCTCGTCGGTGACGTCGAGCCGGTGGCCCTCGGCGTCGCCCCCGAGCCGCTTGACCGCGGCGTCCACCCGGTCCTGCTTGCTGGACGCGACCACCACGGACGCGCCCTCGGCCGCGGCCAACGTGGCGGCGGCGAAGCCGATCCCGGAGGTGCCGCCGATCAGGACCACGCGCTTGCCGTTCAGGCTCATCGGAATGCCTCTCTTGCGAAAAGGTGGGTTGGAGCTCTGTGGTGCGTGCCGCACTTCTGAGATCTGACGTAACGTCAGTTCGTTTCGTCCAGAAGCCAGTCGGCGACCCGCTCGCCGATCATGATGCAGGTCAGGTTGGTGTTCGAGCGGACCATCACGGGCATCACCGAGGCGTCGGCGACCCGCAGGTTGGTGGTGCCGTGCACCCGGCACCGGTCGTCCACCACCGCGGTCGGATCGTCGGCCGGTCCCATCTTCGCCGTGCCGACCGGGTGGAAGTGCGTGATGACCGTCTTCTGCAGGAACTCGTCCAGCACTTCGTCACTTCGCAGCACCTCGGCGCCGGGCCAGATGTTCCCCGTGGTCAGCAGCCGGAACTCCGGCTGGCGCGCCAACTCCCAGCACAGCCGCAGGCCTTCGCGCATCTTGCGCAGATCCTCCGGGTCCTGCAGGTAGTTGGCGACCACGATCGGCTTGGCCTCGGGGTCGGTCGAGTCGATGGTCACGTGGCCCACCGAGCGCGGCAGCTCCAGGCCGACCGAGAACATCATCGCCCGGTCGGTGCCGAGCGGCTCCTTGACCCAGGAGCCGTAGCCGTTCAGGTCGACGTGGCTGAAGACGTAGAGCTGCATGTCCGCGAACTCCGCGGAGCCCGGGGCGGTGAACTGCAGCAGCATCTGGGTCACCGGCGTCGCCTCGTCGTAGACGCCCGGACGCAGCTGCAGCGACAGCAGGTTGGTGCAGTGGTCGAGGAAGTTCTCACCGACGCCCGGCAGTTCGGCCACCGGCGCGACCCCCAGCACGGCGAGCCGCTCCGGTGCCCCGATGCCCGAGCGCAGCAGGATCGCGGGGGTGGCCACGGTGCCGGCCGACAGCGTGATCCGGTCGGCGTACAGCTCCTCGGCCACCCCGTCGGTGACCACCCGCACCCCCACCGCCCGGGTGCCCTCGAAGAGGATCCGGTCCACCGTGGTGTTCGCCCGGATGGTCAGGTTGGGGCGGCTGCGGGCCGCGGCCAGGTAGCCGATCGCGGTGGAGATCCGCTGCCCGTCCACCAGGTTCTGCGGCAGCGGGCCCACGCCGAGCGCGCCGGGGGCGTTGTGGTCGGCCACCTCGGGGAAGCCGAGCCGCTTGGCCGCCTCCTGGAGCGCCTTCTGCTGGGGCGTCAGCTGGGCGTCCTGCCAGCGCCAGATGGGGATCGGGCCGCCCGCGCCGTGCAGCCGGGGCCGGCCCTCGGGGACCGGCTGGTCGCCGAAGTCCTGGTCGTCCTCCAGCTTCACGTAGTACGGGAGGACGTCCTCCCAGGTCCAGCCCTCGTTGCCGACCTTGGTCCAGGCCTCGAAGTCCAGCGGCTCGGGCCGCATGGCCAGCGAGACGTTGATCGCCGAGGTGCCGCCGACCACCTTGCCGCGCGGGAACCCGATCGTGCGGCCCGGCACCGCCTCGGCGGTGTAGCCCCAGTCGTGGGTGCCGATCGCGGGGTAGAGGCCGTTGCGCAGCGGGGCGGGCAGCTCGGCCGGGTCCGGGTAGTCCGGCCCCGCCTCGATCAGCAGGACCCTGCGGTCGGCGTGCTCGGACAGCCGGGCCGCGATGACCGCGCCGGTCGATCCGGCACCGATGACGATGTCGGTGTGATCGGGGTGGGAGGGGGTCATCGCGGCTCTCCTGCCTGCTGGTCGGTGTGTGTGCTCAAGGGCCGTTCGGGGGCCGGGAGTCAGCTGGTCAGCTGCTGCGGCGGGTTGTAGGCGATCCGGCGCTGCTTGCTGGCCGCCTCGGCCGCCACCCACATGAGCAGCGCGAGCCCGGCGAAGACCGCGCCGATCACGCTCACCCCGGTCCAGCCGTACGAGGCGTACGCCCAGCCGGAGCCCGCCGAGCCGGCGATACCGCCGACCAGGTAGAGGGTCATGTACGCGGTGGTCAGGCGGGAGCGGGCCTCGGGGCGCAGCCGGTAGATGATGCTGAGGTTCATCACCTGCATGCCCTGGACGCCGAAGTCGAGGACGACGATGCCGGCCAGGATCGCGATCAGCCAGCTGCCGCCGTGCAGCACCATCAGGCCCCAGCTGATCAGCACCGAGCTGAGCAGCAGACCGGTGGCCACGCTCTCCTTGCCCCGGTCGGCCAGCCGGCCCACCAGCCGCGCGGCGATCGCGCCGACCAGCCCGGCGAAGCCGAACAGGCCGATCACGCCCTCGTTGTAGTGGTAGGGCGACTTGGCCAGCAGGAAGGCCAGCGAGGTCCACAGCACCTGGAAGCCGGCCTGGGAGAAGAAGCCGTAGGCGGTGCGCAGCCGCAGCACCTTCTCCTCGCGCAGCAGCGAGACGGCCGAACCGAGCAGCTTGCCGTAGCCGAGCTTCTCGCCCGCGGCCTGGCTGCTGGGCAGCAGCTTGAGCAGGGCGATCGCCAGGACGGCCACCACCACGGCGTCCACCACGTAGACCAGCCGCCAGCCGCCGAACTCGGCGATTACGCCGCCGGCGGTGCGGGCCAGCAGGACGCCGAGCAGCACCCCGCTCATCACGCTTCCGGTGACCCGGCCGCGTTGTTCGGGTGCCGCCAGGTTGGCCGCGAAGGAGACCATCAGCGGGGAGACGGTGGAGACGACGGCCGCCACGATCTCGGCCACGATCAGCACCCCGAGCGAGGGGGCGGCCGCGGCCAGCAGCTGGAAAACCGCCACCACGCCGAGCATCGCGACGACGAGCTTGCGCCGGTTGACCATGTCGCCCAGCGGGACGAGGAAGGCCAGCCCGAGCGCGTAGCCGATCGGCCCGGCGGTGACCACCCAGGAGGCCGCGCCGCTGCCGACGTGGAAGGTCTGGGCGATCGAGGTGAGGAGCGGCTGCGCGTAGTAGGTGTTGGCGGCCGAGAGGCCGGCGGTGGCGGCGAAGAGCGTCACCATGCCCTTGGAGATGCCGGCGGCGGGCGGCGTGACCTCCGCGGCCCGCGCTCCGCGCGTCTGGTTCTGGGTGAGCGCCATGGGACTGGCTGCCTTTCGGGAGGCTTTCGGCTGGGGAAATCCGGTGGAACCCCGAATTCCGGGGCCCTTCTTCACGTCATCGAGATTATCCGGCGAGGCGCGCTCGGAGAATTCCTCCTCGGTACCCCTTCCGATGGCCCGAAGGTGGTATCTGATCCGGGAATATGATGCCCAGCAACCCTTGGTACGACTGGCCACCAGGGGCACTGTCGCAACTTCGGGAGAATAGGACGTCACATTTCGGAGGGTCGTTCCAGATATTCACCACCGAGGTCGTCGGCGACATTCGCCGGGCTCAACCGGAGCCAGTGGCAGGCCATTCCCTGATGCCTCTTTAGTGGTAGCCGGGCCGCTCGCAGGAGGCATGACGAAGCCCTCCCGCCCCGGTCAGGGGCGGGAGGGCTCGCGGGGTGCGGCGCCGCGCCGCGGGCGTCAGGAGGTGAAGTCGACGCCCTCGTGGGTCGGCTGCAGCGAGCCGACGGTGAACCCGGCGGCGGAGACCAGCAACTGGTCCACCGGCTTGCCGTCCACGCTCAGCACGTTGGCGGTGACCTGGGTGGTCTCGTCCGGCGGGGTGACGGTGAGCCCGGCCAGCACGTTGCAGTTCGGGTCGGCCTTGTCGCAGGAGGACCACTTCAGGCCGGCGAAGGCGCTGTCACCGGGCTTCAGGGTGGTGGCCATCGGCGCGCCCGGGTAGGCGACCCGGTTGGTCTTGACCACCATCGGGCTGTTGTCGGCCCGCAGGCCGCCGTAGCCGAGGTAGCCGTAGACGGTGCAGGTGCGCGAGCTCTTGTTGGTCACCAACACCATCGCCGAGTCGGGCAGGATCGAGGACGGCTGGAGCTGGACGTCCACCGTCAGGTCCCCGGTGTGGCAGCGGGAGGAGGCGTCGGCGGTCGGCTTGGCGGTGCCGGCCGGGATGCCGGGCTTGGCGCTCGTCCTCGCCCCCGCACCGGTGCTCGACGCGCCGGCGGGTACCGGCGTGTGCGAGGCGGCGGGCGCACTGGCCGCGGAGGTCGCCGGTACCTCGTCGTTGCACGCGACCGCACCCAGCCCCAGCGCGATCGTGGTGACCGCGACCGCCATCGCCTTGCGCAACCTCATGACTCCCCCAACGGGTGGTGTTGATCAGTACGTCTCTCATCACGCCCTCACCCGCCGTTCAGTTCGCGTCCCGGTGTCGCGGCTGCGTAACAAGCGGTCGTCCGGCACGCAACAGCCCCCCGCGCCGGACGGGGCGCGGGGGGCTGTCGGGTGCCCGGTGGTCGGGCCGTGGTCAGGCGCTCGGCAGGTTGCGGGCCATCACGATCCGCTGGACCTGGTTGGTGCCCTCGTAGATCTGGGTGATCTTGGCGTCGCGCATCATCCGCTCCACCGGGTAGTCACGGGTGTAGCCGTAGCCGCCGAGCAGCTGGACGGCGTCGGTGGTGACCTCCATCGCGACGTCCGAGGCGAAGCACTTGGCCGCCGCACCGAAGAAGGTCAGGTCGGCATCGACGCGCTGCGACTTCGCCGCGGCGGCGTAGGTGAGCTGGCGGGCGGCCTCCAGCTTCATCGCCATGTCGGCGAGCATGAACTGGATGCCCTGGAAGTCGCCGATCGGCTTGCCGAACTGCTTGCGCTCCTTGACGTAGCCGGCGGCGTAGTCGAGCGCGCCCTGGGCGATGCCCAGCGCCTGGGCGGCGATGGTGATCCGGGTGTGGTCCAGGGTCTTCATCGCGGTGGCGAAGCCGGTGCCCTCGGCGCCGATCATGCGGTCGGCCGGGATCCGGACGTTGTCCAGGTAGACCTCGCGGGTCGGCGAGCCCTTGATGCCCAGCTTCTTCTCGGGGGCACCGAAGGAGACGCCCTCGTCACCCTTCTCCACCACGAAGGCCGAGATGCCCTTGGAGCGCTTCTCGGGGTCGGTGACCGCCATGACGGTGTAGAACTCCGAGACGCCCGCGTTGGTGATCCACCGCTTGACGCCGTTGAGCACCCAGAAGTCACCGTCGCGCACCGCGCGGGTCTTCATGCCCGCCGCGTCCGAACCGGCGTCCGGCTCGGAGAGGCAGTAGGAGAACATGCCCTCGCCCCGGGAGAGCGCTCCCAGGTACTTCTGCTTCAGCTCCTCGGAGCCGGACAGCTGCACCGGCAGCGAGCCGAGCTTGTTGACGGCCGGGATCAGCGAGGAGGAAGCGCAGACCCGGGCGACCTCCTCGATCACGATCACGGTGGCCAGCGCGTCGGCACCGGCGCCGCCGTACTCCTCGGGGACGTGCACCGCGTGCAGGTCGTTCGCCTCCAGGGCGTCGCGCGCCTCCTGCGGGAACCGGCCGTGCTCGTCCACGTCGGCCGCGAACGGGGCGATCTTGGCCTCGGCGAGCGCTCGAACCGTCTCGCGGAGCATCTCGTGCTCCTCCGAGATGCGGAAGAGGTCGAAATCGGCATTGCCAGCCATGGTCTGCTGCCCCTTTGCGAAACGACGTTAGTTACTGTTCAGTAGATCCCCATTCTAGGCCTGGCCGGCGTGATGACCAGACGTGACGTCGATGACATGCCGAGCGCCCGATACCATCGGTGGCTGCACCTCACTCCTGTCCTTCGCCGGTTCTGATCCGGCGGCCCGTGAAGGGGAAGCCCCGTGGCCCTGCGCATCTCGGTGATCGGTACCGGCTATCTCGGTGCCACGCACGCGGCCTGCCTCGCCGAGCTGGGCTTCGAGGTCCTCGGGATGGACATCGACCCGGACAAGCTCGCCTCGCTGGCGGCCGGCCAGGTGCCGATGTACGAGCCCGGACTCTCCGAGCTGCTGGTCAAGCACGTCGCCGGGCACCCCGGCTCGACCGGCCGGCTGCGCTTCACCTCCTCGCCCCAGGAGGTCGGCGAGTTCGCCGACGTCCACTTCATCTGCGTCAACACTCCGCAGAAGAAGGGCGAGTTCGCCGCCGACATGTCCTACGTCGAGCTCGCGGTGGACGCGCTCGCCCCGCACCTGGGGCGCCCCGCGCTGGTGGTCGGCAAGTCCACCGTGCCGGTCGGCAGCGCGGGCCGGCTGGCCGAGCGGCTGCAGGCGCTGGCCCCGGCCGGCGAGGGCATCGAGCTGGCCTGGAACCCCGAGTTCCTGCGCGAGGGCTTCGCGGTCGGCGACACCCTGCACCCCGACCGGATCGTGGTCGGCGTGCGCGAGGGCGGCCGCGCCGAGGAACTGCTGCGCGAGGTGTACGCGACCCCGCTGGCCGACGGCGTGCCGATGGTGATCACCGACTACCCCACCGCCGAGCTGGTCAAGGCCGCGGCCAACTCCTTCCTGGCCACCAAGATCTCCTTCATCAACGCGATGGCCGAGGTCTGCGAGAGCGCGGGCGCCGACGTCACGCTGCTCGCCAAGGCGCTCTCCTACGACGAGCGGATCGGCGGCCGGTTCCTCAACGCCGGACTCGGCTTCGGCGGCGGCTGCCTGCCCAAGGACATCCGGGCCTTCATGGCCCGGGCCGGCGAGCTCGGCGCCGACCAGGCGCTGACCTTCCTGCGCGAGGTCGACTCGATCAACATGCGCCGCCGCTCGCGGATGGTGGAGCTGGCCCGCGAGCAGTGCGGCGGTGGCTTCCTGGACCGCCGGGTGGCCGTGCTCGGCGCCGCCTTCAAGCCGAACTCGGACGACATCCGCGACTCCCCCGCGCTCAACGTGGCCGCCCAGATCCAGCTCCAGGGCGCCCAGGTGACCGTCTACGACCCCAAGGCGATGGACAACGCCCGCAAGATGTTCCCCTCGCTCTCCTACGCCGTCTCGGCGAGCGAGGCGGCCGTCGGGGCTCACGTGGTGCTGCACCTGACGGAGTGGCAGGAGTTCCGCGAGCTGGACCCGGTGGCGCTGGGCGAGGTCGTCGCCGAACGCCGGCTGCTGGACGGGCGCAACGTGCTGGACGCCCCGCGCTGGCGCGCGGCGGGCTGGACCTACCGGGCGATGGGCCGGCCGAGCTAGTGCCGCGTCAGGCAACCTTCGCCCCGTCGCGCAAAAGTTGCCTGACGCGGCACTAGGAATCGCGGATCCCGTCGCGGTGTTGGACCTCTCATGACCGACTTCCGCGACAAGGCGACCGTCCGCGAGATCCTCACCGCCACCGGGGACACCTGGGCGGTGGTGGGCCTGTCCACCAACACCCGCCGCGCCGCCTACGGCGTGGCCCAGGTCCTGCAGCGCTACGGCAAGCGGATCGTGCCGGTGCACCCCAAGGCCGAGACGGTGCTCGGCGAGCAGGGGTACGCCACCCTGGCCGACATCCCGTTCGACGTCGACGTGGTCGACGTCTTCGTGAACAGCTCGCTGGCCGGCGAGGTGGCCGACCAGGCGGTGGCCAAGGGCGCCGGGGCGGTCTGGTTCCAGCTCGACGTGATCGACGAGGCGGCCTACGAGCGGACCACGAAGGCCGGGCTGCGGATGGTCATGGACCGCTGCCCGGCGATCGAGATCCCGTTGCTCTGACCGCTCTCAGCCGTCCAGCTGGGCGATAGTGGCGATCGACGGCCCGCGGGTGGCGCGCAGCTCGGCGGCGACCGACTCGGCGGCGCCCAGCACCCGCACCGCGTTGCCCCAGGTGAGCTTGGACAGGTCGGCCTCGGACCAGTGGCGGCCGAGCAGTTCGGCGATCAGGTTGGGGTAGCCCGCCACGTCGTCCAGGCCCGCCGGGGTGAAGGCGACCCCGTCGAAGTCGCCGCCCACGCCGAGGTGGTCGATGCCGGCCACCTCGCGCATGTGGTCCAGGTGGTCGGCGACGGTGGCCGCGGTGGTGATCGGGCGCGGATCGCGGGCCTCCAGCTCGCGCAGCACCTTCATCGCCTCGGGCGTGTGCGCGAGGTGGTGGAAGCCGTGCTTGGCCAGCTCCTCGGAGGCCCGGTCGGTCCAGGCGCGGGCCTCGGGCGAGATGAACTGCGGGACGAAGGTGACCATCGCCACCCCCCCGTTGGCGGGCAGCTGGGCGAGCACGTCGTCGGGGATGTTGCGCGGGTGGTCGTGCACCGCGCGCGAGGAGGAGTGCGAGAAGATCACCGGCGCCCGGCTGACCCGCAGCGCGGCGCGCATGGTGTCGGGCGAGGTGTGCGAGAGGTCGACCAGCATGCCGACCCGGTTCATCTCCCGCACGACCTCCTCGCCGAACCGGGTCAGACCGCCGGCCGCCGGCTCGTCGGTGGCCGAGTCCGCCCAGGGCACGTTGCTGTTGTGCGTGAGCGTCATGTACCGCACGCCCAGCTGGTGCAGGGCACGCAGGGTGGCCAGCGAGCAGTTGATGCTGTGCCCGCCCTCGGCGCCCATCAGCGAGGCGACCTTGCCCTCGGCCCGGGCGGCCTCCATGTCGGCGGCCGTCAGGGCCAGCCGCAGCCGGTCGGGGAACCGGTCGACCAGCGCCCGCACGAAGTCGATCTGCTCCAGCGTGGCGCTGACCGCGTCGTCGCCCGTGTGGTCGGCGGAGACGTAGACCGACCAGAACTGCCCACCGACCCCGCCGGCGCGCAGCCGGTCGAGGTCGGTGTGCAGGCGGCTGCGCTGGTCGGCGGCCAGGTCGATGGCGTCCAGGTCGTAGCCGGCCTGCTTGCGCATCGCCCACGGCAGGTCGTTGTGGCCGTCCACCACGGGGGCGGTGGCGAGCAGCGTACGGGCGCGGTCGAGCAGTTCAGGGGTCGTCATGACCCCCATCCTCTACCGGCTGAAGCCGAAGGAGGTCGAACCGGCCACCTTGGCGCGCAGCTTCTTGCCCTTCTCGGTGGCCTGGGCGTTCAGCTCGGCCTGGAAGTCGACCATCTTCTCGGTGAGTTCCGGGTCGAAGGCGGCGACCATGCGCACCGCCAGCAGGCCCGCGTTGCGCGCACCGGCCACCGAGACGGTGGCCACCGGCACGCCGGCCGGCATCTGGACGATGGAGAGCAGGCTGTCCATGCCGTCCAGGTAGCGCAGCGGCACCGGGACGCCGATCACCGGCAGCGGGGTCACCGAGGCGAGCATGCCCGGCAGGTGGGCGGCGCCGCCGGCCCCGGCGATGATCGCCTTCAGGCCGCGCCGGTGGGCCTGCTCGCCGTAGCCGATCATCTCGCGCGGCATCCGGTGCGCGGACAGCACGTTGACCTCGTAGGGCACCTCGAACTCGTCGAGCGCCTGGGCGGCGGCCTCCATCACCGACCAGTCGGAGTCGGAGCCCATGGCGATGCCGACGACAGGGGAGGAGCTGCTCATTCGGTGATGGTCCCTCTCAGGTACGCGGCCGCGTGACGCGCCCGCTCGCGCACGTCGTCGAGGTCGTCCCCGAAGACGGTGACGTGACCGACCTTGCGGCCGGGCTTCACGTCCTTGCCGTACATGTGGATCCGCAGGCCCGGGTCACGGGCCATGCAGTGCAGGAAAGCGTGGTACATGTCGGGGTAGTCGCCGCCGAGCACGTTGACCATCACGGTCCACCGGGCCCGCGGGCGCGGGTCGCCGAGCGGCAGGTCGAGCACCGCGCGCAGGTGGTTCTCGAACTGCGAGGTGACCGCGCCGTCGATCGACCAGTGGCCGGAGTTGTGCGGGCGCATGGCGAGCTCGTTGACCAGGATCCGGCCGTCGCGGGTCTGGAACAGCTCGACCGCCAGGTGGCCGGTGATGTCCAGCTCGCCGGCGATCCGCAGGGCCAGCTCCTGGGCCTCGTTCGCGAGCGCGGGGTCCAGGTCCGGGGCGGGCGCGGTGACCTCGGCGCAGACCCCGTTCTCCTGCAGGCTCTCCACCACCGGGTAGGCGACCGCCTGCCCGCTGGGCGAGCGCACCACATTCGCGGCCAGCTCGCGGACGAAGTCGACCTTCTCCTCGGCGAGCACCGGGACGCCGGCCAGGAACGGCGCGCGCGCCTGCTCCTCGTCGGCGACCACCCAGACGCCCTTGCCGTCGTAGCCGCCGCGCACCGTCTTGAGGACCACCGGGTACCCCTCGCCCTCGCCCGCGAAGGCGGTGACGTCGGCCGGGTCCGCGACCAGGCGGTGGCGCGGGCAGGGCACCCCGATGGAGTCCAGCTTGGCCCGCATCACGCCCTTGTCCTGGGCGTTGACCAGTGCCTCGGGGCCCGGCCGCACGGCGATGCCGTCGGCCTGCAGGGCCCGCAGGTGTTCGGTGGGGACGTGCTCGTGGTCGAAGGTGACCACGTCGCAGTCGGCGGCGAAGCGGCGCAGCGTCTCCAGGTCCCGGTAGTCGCCGAACACGGTGTCGGCCACCACCTGGGAGGCGGAGTCCTGCGGGGTGTCGGCGAGGAGCTTGAACCGGATCCCCAAGGGGATGCCCGACTGGTGTGCCATGCGGGCCAACTGCCCGCCGCCGACCATGCCTACCGTTGGAAATTTTGCACTGCCCGGGAGAGTCACGCTGCCAGGATATCCGGGCCGCTCAAACCGGGTGCGCGGCCACTGCGGGCGGGGCGTCCCCGGTCGGCGGGAAGCCCCGGGACGAGCTCGCGCGCGAGTGCCGCCGTCGGGAGCCGGTAGCCTGGATGGCCTGACCCAGACGGGGCACTGTTGTGATCATGTGCCCGCGGCCGTCTGCCCGTTGGCAACGGCCCCGGGGACAGCCACTCAGAACAGGCACACAGGAGACCTGACGGATGACGAAGCACAGCGCTCCGCGCCCCTCCCTGATCCAGCGACTGCGGGGCGCCTCCGGTGAGGTGCTGAAGTTCGCGGTCGTCGGCCTGGTCGGCATCGTGGTCAACTTCGGCGTCTCCAACGCCGTGATCCACGCCACCCACTGGGCGCCGGTGCGCTGCTCGGTGATCGGCACCGTGGTGGCGATCCTCGCCAACTACCTCGGCTACCGCTACTGGGTCTACCGGGACAGCGACGCGGCCTCGCGCCGCCGCGAGATCACGCTCTTCCTGCTCTTCAGCGGGATCGGCCTGCTGATCGAGAACGGCGCGGTCTGGTTCACCACCTACACCCTGGCCATGACCGGCACGGTGGCCTACAACGCCTCCAAGGTGGCCGGCACCGCCGTGGCCACGCTGTTCCGCTTCTTCTCCTACCGCACCTGGGTCTTCAAGGCGATGCCGGAGCTGGCCGAGCACGAGCAGCTCGCGGACCAGCCGGTGGTGGCGCAGGCCGAGCGGATCCTGGCCGCCGAGGACGCGGCCTACATCAAGTAGCGCGAAGCCCCCGCACGAAGCCCGGGCGAGCACCCCCCGGCGAACCCCCCGCCCGATGGTCAGCCGACCGTCGGGCGGTTTCAGCCGACCGTCGGGCGGTTGAGGAACAGGGCGAACACCGGCGGCCGCAGCGACAGCAGCTCCAGCCGCCCGCCGTCCGCCTCCGCGAGGTCGCGGGCCACCGCCAGGCCGATGCCGGTGGAGTTGCGCCCGCTGACCGTCCGTTCGAAGACCCGGTTGCCCAGCTCGGCCGGCACCCCGGGGCCCTCGTCCTGGACCTCGACCACCACCGAGCTGCTGGACGGCCGCACCCGCAGCGTGACCGTGCCGGCGCCGTGCATCAGCGAGTTCTCGATCAGCGTGGCCAGCACCTGGGAGACGGTGCCCGGGGTGCCGAGCGCGACCACCCCGGCCAGCCCCTCGGTCACCAGCCGCCGCCCGGCACCGCGCATGGTGGCCGCCCACTCCTCGCGCTGCTGGCGGATCACCTCGTCCAGTTCGAACCCGCCGGCGGACGGCCCGTGCGTGTCGCGCTGGTTGGTGAGCAGCCGCTGGACCACGTCGGTGAGCCGCTCGACCTGCTGGAGCGCGATGCTGGCCTCCTCCCGCACCGTCTCGGGCTGGTGGGCCAGCGCGGTGATCTCCTCCAGCCGCATGGAGAGCGCGGTGAGCGGGGTGCGCAGCTGGTGCGAGGCGTCGGCGGCCAGCCGGCGTTCGGCGGTGAGCATCCGGCCGATCCGCTCGGCGCTGGCGTCCAGCACCTCGGCCACCCGGTCCAGCTCGGCCACCCCGTAGCGCCGGTCGCGCGGGCGCGGATCGCCGGAGCCGAGCCGCTCGGCGGTCTCCACCAGGTCGGTGAGCGGCCGGGCCAGCCGGCGGGCCTGCCAGACCGCGAGCGCGACCGCGGCCTGCACGGCCAGCAGCGCGACCAGGCCGAGCAGCAGCAGCATGTGGCCGATCTCCCGGTCGACCTCCGAGCGGGACTGCTCCACGGTCACCGTCTCGCCGCTGGCGCCGGATTCGGTGGCCCGCACCGGGTCGTCGCCCGCGGGCCTGCTCCCGATGGTGATCAGCGGCTGGTCCGGGACCTGGATCTCGGCGTAGTAGCCGTCGACGACCTGGCTGCCGATCCGCTCCCCGGTCACCGGCTCGTGGGCCGCCAGCCTGGTCTCCACCAGGCCGAGCAGCCGCACGGCGGCGGCATCGGCCCGCTCGTTGGCGGTGTCGATGATGCTCTGCTTCTCCACCAGTGCGAGCGGTACGCAGAACACCACGACCACCACCAGGACCACACCCAGCAGCGAGTTGATCATCCTGCGTTTCACGCGGTGGTGCCCCGGACCTAGTTCTTCTCGAAGCGGAAGCCCACGCCGCGCACGGTGGCGATGTAGCGCGGGTTGGTCGCGTCGTCGCCGAGCTTCTTGCGCAGCCAGGAGATGTGCATGTCGAGCGTCTTGGTCGAGGTCCACCACGTGGTGTCCCAGACCTGGCGCATGATGTCCTCACGGGTCACCACCCGCCCGGCGTCCCGCACCAGCACCCGCAGCAGCTCGAACTCCTTCGCGGAGAGGGTCAGTTCCTCCTCGCCGACCCAGGCGCGGTGCGACTCGATGTCGATCCGCACGCCGTGCGCGCCGGTGGACAGCGAGTCCACGTTGCCGCGCCGCAGCAGCGCCCGGACCCGGGCGAGCAGCTCGGCCAGCCGGAACGGCTTGGTGACGTAGTCGTCGGCGCCGGCGTCCAGGCCGACCACGGTGTCCACCTCGTCGGCGCGGGCGGTGAGCACCAGCACCGGGCAGCTCTTGCCGTCGGCGCGCAGCCGGCGGCAGACCTCCAGGCCGTCCATCTGCGGCAGGCCCAGGTCGAGGACGACCAGGTCGACCTCCTCCTCCAGCCCCGCCTCGAGCGCCGACGGGCCGTCCTCGCGGACGAGCACCTCGTAGCCCTCACGGCGCAGGGCACGGGCCAGCGGTTCCGAGATAGCCGGGTCGTCCTCGGCGAGCAGCACACAGGTCATGCTGCGAATCGTAGTCCGCCCGGGGCCCCGCGATCAGTCCCGTCGGGCGCGGTGGTGGCGCGCGACCGCTCGCGGGGTTGTGAACTACTTCACAGTAGGTAGTCGGCGCGCCGGGCCCGGGTGGCTGCCGTACCTACGCTCCCACGCCCGGAGCCGCCGCAGAATCTCCACTTCGACCATGGCTTCGAAGGAACGAATCCTGCCTTACCATCGATTCTCACATCCAGGGCGAACGGGCCTTCGAAGGCCCGTTATTGAATTGAATGCTTTTGTCCACCCATGTCGTGGAATTTCGCGACGTACAGTGGTCCGGTCCCCATGTCGTGCACTGCGGTCCGCCCCTGTTCGAGCAGCGAGCAGGGGCGCCGCGGCACTCGGACCCGCTGCGCCTCACCCCCACGGCGCGGCGGTGTCCCAGACAGTCAGGCAAGGAACAACGACTCATGGCGTCACCCACCACCCTGGACGCCGGCCTCAAGCCGGTCTCTCCTTCCGGCGGCAAGACCTTCTTCGGGCACCCCCGCGGACTCGCCACCCTCTTCATGACCGAGACCTGGGAGCGTTTCAGCTTCTACGGGATGCGGGCCCTGCTGGTCCTCTACATGACGGCCTCCACGGCCCATGGCGGACTCGGCATGAAGGTGGCCCTGGCCACCGCGATCTACAGCGTTTACAACGCCATGGTCTACCTGCTCGCCCTGCCCGGCGGCTGGATCGCGGACCGCTTCCTCGGCGCCCGCAAGACCGTCGCGCTCGGCGGCGGGATCATCATGATCGGCCACTTCCTGCTGGCCGTGCCCTTCGAGGGCTCCTTCTTCCTGGGCCTGGTCTTCATCGCGGTGGGCTCCGGCCTGCTGAAGGCCAACATCTCCACGATGGTCGGCCACCTGTACGAGGGCCCGAACGACCCGCGTCGCGATGGTGGCTTCACCATCTTCTACATGGGCATCAACCTCGGCGCCTTCGCGGCTCCGCTGGTGATCGGCACCGTCGGCCAGAGCGTCGACTGGCACCTCGGCTTCGCGCTGGCCGGCATCGGCATGGCGCTGGGCCTGGGCCAGTACCTGCTGGGCTCGCGCCACCTCAGCGCGCAGAGCAGCGTGGTGGCCTCGCCGATGTCCGACACCGAGCGCGGTGCGCTGCTGCGCAAGGCCGGCCTGTGGCTGGCCGCGGCCGTGGTCTTCTACGGCGTCGTGGTGCTGACTGGCAACTTCAGCATCAACTGGGCGGTCTGGCCGCTGTCGATCGCGGGCATCGCGATCCCGGTGGTCGTCTTCGCCCGGATCAAGCGGGACAAGGACCTCAGCCCCACCGACCACTCCAAGATCCGCGGCTACATCTGGTTCTTCGTGGTCGCCGCCGTGTTCTGGATGATCTACGACCAGTCCGGCTCCACGCTGAGCGTCTTCGCCGACCAGAACACCAAGCTGTCGATCTTCGGGGCGAGCTTCCCCTCCAGCTGGTTCCAGTCGCTGAACCCGCTCTACATCATGGCGCTGGCCCCGGTCTTCGCCTGGCTCTGGGTCTGGCTGGCCCGCCGGGCCAAGAACCCGAGCACCACGATGAAGTTCGCCATCGGCCTGCTGCTGATCGGCGCCTCGTTCCTGGTGATGATGCTGGCGATGGCCGCGGCGGCCGGCGGCCACAAGGTCACCCCGCTCTGGCTGGCGCTGGTCTACCTGGTCCAGACCGTCGGCGAGCTGGCCCTGTCCCCGGTCGGCCTGTCCGTCACCACCAAGCTGGCACCGGCCAAGTACGCCAGCCAGATGATGGGCATCTGGTTCCTCGCCGTCACCGCCGGTGACTGCGTGGCGGCCGTGATCCAGCTGGGCCTGGGCAACGCCACCGGCAGCACCTGGTACTTCGCCTCCCAGGGCGTGGCGGCGATCATCGCCGGTATCGCGCTGGTGATGTACCGCAAGAACGTGATCAGGCTCATGGGCGACGTCCACTGACCTGATCCACCCGCACCGACCGCAAGGGCCGGTACCCGTCTCACGGGTACCGGCCCTTGCGGCGTCAGGCGCGCGTCACAGCTCCCGGACGCCGGCGCGCCAGACCGCGGCGGTGAGCGGGACGCCCGGGCGGTAGGCGAGGTGGACCGGGGAGGGGGCGTCCAACAGGAGCAGGTCCGCGCGGACGCCCGGGGCGATCCGGCCGACGTCGGTGCGGCGCAGGGCGCGCGCGCCGCCGGCGGTGGCGGCGTGCACCGCCTCGTCCGGGGTCATGCCCATCTCGCGCACGGCCACCGCGATGCAGAAGGCCATCGAGCTGGTGAAGCTGGAGCCCGGGTTGCAGTCGGTGGACAGCGCCACGGTGGCGCCCGCGTCCAGCAGTCGGCGCGCGTCGGGATAGGGGGCGCGGGTGGAGAACTCCGCGCCGGGCAGCAGGGTGGCGACCGTGCCGGAGCCGGCCAGTGCCGCCACGTCCGCGTCCGTCAGGTGGGTGCAGTGGTCGGCCGAGGCGGCGCCCAGCTCGACCGCCAGCTGCACGCCGGGCCCGTAGGAGAGCTGGTTGGCGTGCACCCGCGGGGTCAGGCCCCGCTCGACGCCCGCGGTCAGGATCGCCCGCGCCTGGTCGCCGTCGAAGGCACCGTTCTCGCAGAAGACGTCCACCCAGCGGGCGTGCGGGGCGCAGGCGTCCAGCATCGGGCCGGTGACCAGGTCGACGTAGCCCGCGGGGTCGTCGGCGTACTCCGGGGCGACCACGTGGGCCCCCAGGTAGGTGGTCTCCGGGGTGTGGTCGGCGGCGATCCGCAGCGCCCGGGCCTCGTCCTCGACGGTCAGGCCGTAGCCGGACTTGCACTCGATGGTGGTCGTGCCCTGGCGCAGCGCCTCGCGCACGAAGCGGGCCAGGTTGGCGTCGAGTTCGGCGTCCGAGGCGGCCCGGGTGGCGGCCACCGTGGTGCGGATGCCGCCCGCGGTGTAGGCCTGGCCGGACATCCGGGCGTTGAACTCGGCGGTCCGGTCGCCCGCGAAGACCAGGTGGGCGTGCGAGTCGACGAAGCCGGGCAGCAGGGCCCGCCCGGCCGCGTCCACGTGCTGGTCGGCCGCGGGGGCGTCGGCGCTGGGTCCGGTCCAGGTGATCACCGAGCCGTCGATCACCACGGCGGCCTGCTCGATCAGGCCGAGCAGGCCGGGGTGTGACGGGTCGTTGGTGACCAGGGTGCCGATGTTGCTGATCAGGGTGCTGGTCATGAGCCTTTCCGGAGTTCAAGAGGGTCCGCCACGGGCGGGCGCTCTCAGGGAAGCAGCGCGGTGATCGCGCGGTGCAGCGCGCCGGGGACGTCGGCGATGCTCTGGTGCACGCCGTCGGCGACGACCCGCCGGCCGCCGACCACCACGTGCCGCACGTCGGCCGCCGAGGCGGCGAAGACGGCGGTCTCGGCGCCCAGGTGCGGATCGGGGCCCGCGGTGCGCACCGAGTCCAGCGCCAGCACGGTGAAGTCGGCCAGCGCCCCCACCTCGATCCGGCCCGCCTCCGGCCAGCCGAGCGAGGCGTGCCCGTCCTCGGTGCCGGCCCGCAGCAGCGCGCCCGCCGTCCAGTGGCCGCGGGTGCGGGTGCGCAGCCGCTCGTTGAGCTCCAGTGCGCGCGCCTCCTCGAACGGGTCGATCACCGCGTGGCTGTCGCTGCCCAGGGTCACCGGGCAGCCGCCGCTGGCCAGTTGACGGGCCGGGCCGATGCCGTCGGCCAGGTCCCGCTCGGTGGTCGGGCACATGCAGATCACCGTGGAGGAGTCGGTGAGCAGCTTGATGTCCTCCTCGGTCAGGTGGGTGGCGTGCACCGCGCTGGTCCGCGGCCCGAGCACGCCGTGGTCGGCGAGCAGCCGGGTGGGGGTGACGCCGTGCGCGGTCAGGCAGGCGTCGTTCTCCGCGGTCTGCTCGGAGAGGTGCACGTGCAGCGGCGCCTTGCGCATCGACGACCAGTGCGCGACCGTGCTCAGCTGCTCGGCCGGCACCGCGCGCACCGAGTGGATCGCGGCGCCGATCCGGGCGTGCTCGCGGGGCTTGAGCGCATCCGCGCGCTCGGCCCAGGCCAGCGCGTCGCCGTCGCCGAAGCGCAGCTGGGGCTTGGTCAGCTCGGCACCGAAGCCGGAGGAGAGGTAGCAGGTGTCGAGCAGGGTGATCCGGATGCCGGCCCGTGCGGCGGCCTCGATCAGCGCCTCCCCCATCGCGTTCGGGTCGGCGTAGCGGGCGCCGCCCGGTGCGTGGTGCAGGTAGTGGAACTCGCCGACGGCCGTGATCCCGGCCAGCGCCATCTCGGCGTAGACGGCGGTGGCGAGCTCCAGGTAGCTGTCCGGGTCGAGCGCGGCGGCGAACCGGTACATGGTGTCGCGCCAGGTCCAGAAGGTGCCGGAGCCGACCTGCACCCGGCCGCGCAGCGCGCGGTGGAAGGCGTGCGAGTGGGCGTTGGCCTGGCCCGGCACCGTCAGCCCGGCCAGCCGGACGGCCTGCGGCGGGCAGGGGCCGCTGTCCGGGGTGACCTTGGTGATCCGCCCGTCGGCGGCCACCTCGATCAGCACGGACCGCTCCACCACCGGGCCGTTCACGTGCGGCAGCCAGGCCTGCTCGGCCCAGTACCGCTGTGCCACCGCCGGCGGTGCCGCCGGGGTCTGCGTCACTGACATGCCAGGTCCTCCAGGACGTCCGTGAGTGCCGCCACTCCCGTGAGGCAGTCGGCCACCTCGGCGTGCTCGGCCGGGGAGTGCGAGACGCCGCTCGGGTTCCGTACGAACAGCATGGCGGTCGGCACCGCCGATGCCAGGATCCCCGCGTCGTGTCCCGCGCCGGTGGGCAGCACCGGGACCCCGCCGAGCGCGCCGACCAGCCGGTCGCGCAGCGGGACGTCGAAGTCCACCACCGGGGTGTACGACTCGCGCACCAGCTCGACCTTCACGCCGTCGCGCTCGCCGCGCTCGGCGGCGGCCTGCGCGATCGCCGCCACCAGCTCGTCCAGGGTGGCCTCGTCCGCCGCCCGGGAGTCCAGCCAGCCGCGGACCAGGGAGGCGATCGCATTGGTGCCGTTCGGCTCCACGGCGATCTTGCCGAAGGTGGCCAGCGCACCGGCCTGCCGGGCCTTCTTACGGGCGGCCAGCACCGTGGTGGCGTAGGTGAGCATCGGGTCGTGCCGGTCGTCCAGGCGGGTGGTGCCCGCGTGGTTGGCCTCGCCGTGGAAGTCGAAGCGCCAGCGGCCGTGCGGCCAGATCGCCCCGGCCACCCCGACCGGCTGGTCCTCGGCCAGGTACCGGCCCTGCTCGACGTGCAGCTCCACGAAGGCGCCGATCCGGGCCAGCCGCTCGGCGTCGGCACCGATCGCGTCCGGGTCCTGCCCGGCCCGCTCCATCGCGTCGGGCAGCCGCACGCCGTTCGCGTCGCGCAGCTCCCGGGCCTGCTCCGGGGTCAGCAGCCCGGCACTGAGCCGGGACCCCACGCAGGCCACGCCGAACCGCGCGCCCTCCTCGTCACCGAAGTTGACGATCGCCAGCGGCTTGCTGAACTCGGCCCCGCGGTCGCGCAGTCCGTCCAGCGCGGCGAAGGAGGAGACGACGCCGAGCGGGCCGTCGAAGGCACCGCCGTCCGGCACCGAGTCCAGGTGCGAGCCGGTGACGATCGCCCCCTCGCCCTGCGGATCGCCCAGCCAGGCCCACTGGTTGCCGTTGCGGTCCAGCTCGTAGGCCAGGCCGCGGGAGCGGGCCTGCTCCTCGAACCAGGCCCGGCACTCGGCGTCGGCGGCGTTCCAGGCGTGCCGGCGGTAGCCGCCGGAGGAGGCGGAGCGGCCCACCGGGAGCAGCTCCGCCCACATCTCCTGGAACCCGAGGGTCACAGCTCACCCATCGGGATGCGGACACCGCGCTCGGCGGCGACCTCGTCCGCACGGTCGTAGCCGGCGTCCACGTGCCGGATCACGCCCATGCCCGGGTCGTTGGTGAGCACCCGGCGGATCTTCTCGCCGGCCAGCTTGGTGCCGTCGGCGACCGTGACCTGACCGGCGTGGATCGAGCGGCCGATGCCGACGCCGCCGCCGTGGTGGATGGAGACCCACGAGGCGCCGGAGGCCACGTTGACCATGGCGTTGAGCAGCGGCCAGTCGGCGATCGCGTCGGAGCCGTCCAGCATCGCCTCGGTCTCGCGGTAGGGCGAGGCCACCGAGCCGCAGTCCAGGTGGTCGCGGCCGATCACGATCGGGGCGGACAGCTCGCCGCTGGCGACCATGTCGTTGAAGCGCTCGCCGGCCTTGTCGCGCTCGCCGTAGCC
Source organism: Kitasatospora sp. NBC_01250 (assembly GCF_036226465.1). Taxonomy (NCBI): domain Bacteria; kingdom Bacillati; phylum Actinomycetota; class Actinomycetes; order Kitasatosporales; family Streptomycetaceae; genus Kitasatospora; species Kitasatospora sp. NBC_01250. Next base: position 3,772,711 of record NZ_CP108476.1, read on the forward strand.
GAGCCAGCAGATCCGCGCCGGCAGGCCCTGGAAGTGCACCTTCTCCTGGGCCATCTTGATCCAGCGGTGCAGCGACTCGTTCTCCGGGAACAGGTCGAGCACGGCCTTGTCGGTCTTGGCGATGTCCTGCGGGTCGCCGGAGAGGGCGGCCCAGCGGAAGGGGCCCTTGCCCTCGCAGAAGAGCGGGCGGATGTAGGCCGGCACGAAGCCGGGGAACTCGAACGCCCGCTTGTAGCCGGCCAGCTGGGCCTCGCCGCGGATCGAGTTGCCGTAGTCGAAGACCTCGGCGCCCTTGTCCTGGAAGCCGACCATGGCCTCCACGTGCTTGGCCATCGACTCGCGCGAGCGGGTGGTGAACTCGGCGGGCTCGCGCGCCGCGTAGTCGGCCATGTCGTCGAAGGCGACGCCGATCGGCAGGTAGCTCAGCGGGTCGTGCGCGCTGGTCTGGTCGGTGACGATGTCGATCGGCGCGTCCATCGCGAGCAGCTGCGGGAACAGCTCGGCGGCGTTGCCCAGCAGGCCGATCGAGAGCGGCTGCTTCTTGTCGCGGGCGGCGGTGGCCAGCTCCAGCGCGTGGCTGAGGTTCTTGGCCTCGACGTCCAGGTAGCGGTGCTCGATCCGGCGCGCGATCCGGGACGGGTCGCAGTCGATGCAGATCGCCACGCCGCCGTTCATGGTGACGGCCAGCGGCTGGGCGCCACCCATGCCGCCCAGACCCGCGGTCAGCGTGATGGTGCCCGCCAGGGTGTCGTCGAACTTCTTGGCGGCGACGGCGGCGAAGGTCTCGTAGGTGCCCTGCAGGATGCCCTGGGTACCGATGTAGATCCACGAACCGGCGGTCATCTGCCCGTACATGGTGAGCCCCAGGCTCTCCAGCCGGCGGAACTCCTCCCAGTTGGCCCAGTCGCCGACCAGGTTGGAGTTGGCGATCAGCACCCGCGGCGCCCACTCGTGGGTCTGCATCACGCCGACCGGACGGCCGGACTGGACCAGCATGGTCTCGTCCTGCTTGAGCGTCTGCAGCGTGCGGACCATCGCGTCGTACGAGCGCCAGTCACGCGCGGCCTTGCCGGTGCCGCCGTAGACGACCAGCTTGGAGGGGTGCTCGGCCACCTCGGGGTCGAGGTTGTTCATCAGCATCCGCAGGGCGGCCTCCTGCTGCCACCCCTGGGTGCTGAGCTTCGTCCCACGCGCCGCACGCACCTCGCGCGGGCCACTCGTCTGCTGCTCCGCCATGCTGCCGGCCTCCTTGCGGATGGATTCATTCAGGATCTAGCACACTGAATATATCCAATCATTCAAGCTGCGGCCAGACCCCGCACACATCTGATCAGCCCCGAACTTCCCAGCCGCCGGGCGCTACTCTGGACCTGGCGAACACCAGCCACTCGGCCCATCCACTCAGCAGTGGAGGACACCGTGACGGCAGCGATCACCGTGCGGCCCGGCCGGCTTCGCGAGGCGGCCGAGCAGATCGAGAAGAGCACCGGCCTCCGGGTACAGATCATCGGAGGGGTCCTGGTCATGTCTCCCCCTCCACAGGGCAAGCACGCGGGCGTGATCCGGCTTCTGCGCCGCCAGCTCGACCCGCTGCTGCCCTCTGGCACCGACATGTACGAGGTCTCCTCGATCGCGATGCCCGATGACCACGAGGACTATGCGACACCGGATCTGATCGTGCTGCCGACGGACTGGGACCGTGACGACTCCTGGCTGGCGGATCCGCGCGACGTGACTCTCGCGGTCGAGGTCATTTCGGGCTCGGAACGGGCCCGCGGCATCGCGGACAAGACCCGCTGGTACGCCATCGCCGCCGTCGCCCTCCTGCTCGCCGTCGACCCGCGCAACGGCACGTGGACGCTCTACAGTCACCCCCGTGACGGCGCCTACCAGGGCGTGCTGCACGGCACTTACGGCGAGCCCGTCCCGCTGCCCGCGCCGCTTACCGGCGAGCTGAGCACCACTGCCTTCCCCCGCTACGGCAACTGACGCCCCCTCACGCCGCCGCGTCGCCGTCCCAGTCGATGCCGATCTCGGCGAGCCAGGCACGGTCGCGTGCGGCCGTCTCGGGGGATTCGGCCGGGGCGTCGACCGGGAGCATGGGCAGGGACGGCGGGCGGGGGATCTCCTGGACCGGGCCCAGACCGTAGCGCTCGGCGGTGGAACCGCCGGGCGGGGCGGGGTCGGTCAGGCCGATGTGGACGGCGGACTCGTCGCCCGGCTCCAGCACCCGCAGGCCCGGTCCGGGCGGGCCGAGCGCCACCCGGCGGCCACAGCTGGGGCAGGCCCACTCCTCGGCCCCCGAAGCGAGTCTGCCGACCGGTCTCATCTCGTGGATCACGCGCATGGCGGACACCCCCGTTCGTCCTGACAGGTGGTCCGCCGGTAGGGGGCCGGGTGAAGGAGCGCCCGCCGCGTCAGCGGCTGATGTCCGCAGTGGGCCGAGTCTGGGCGGTGCCGACGAAGGAGTCCATGCGGAGCATCGGCGACTGAGGAGAACCGTCCAGGCGAGAGTCCGGGCGTCGCGACGCCGGCCCCCTACCGGCGGACCCTCTATGGGGATGCCCGGTCCAGGGCGCGCTACTCCTGCTCCGGTGCTACTCCAGGAACAGTCCGCGGGCTGCCGCCGACTGCTCGATCGACTCCAATCGGGCTTCGGCACCGGGCAGTTCGTCGCACATGCTCTGCAGCAGCACCCGCCCCAGCACCATCGGCGCGCACGCGGTGTCGAAGACCAGGCCGGTGCCGACCTCGGCGGGCAGCAGCAGGTCGGAGAGCTCCGCCACCGGCGCGAAGGCGCTGTCGGCGACGGTCAGCACGGTCAGCCCGCAGCCCCGCGCCACGGTGAGCGCGTCCATCAGCTCGCGCGGGTAGCGCGGCAGTGCGAAGCAGAGGAACGCCGAGGCGCCGGCCGCCGCGGCCTGCTCGATCCGGTCGGCGAGCATGCTGCCGCCCTCGTCCAGCAGGCGGATGTCCGGGTGCACCTTGGCGGCGAAGTAGGCGAAGCCGCGCGCCTGGGCGGAGGCGGCCCGCAGGCCGAGCACCGGCAGCGGGCGGGAGGCGGCCAGCAGCCGGGCGGCGCGCACGATCGGCTCCGGGTCGGCCAGCAGCTCCGCGAGGTGGCGCAGGTGGGCGATCTCGGCGAGCACCGCCTGCTGGTGCTCGTTGCGCACCACCTCGGCCGGGGTCTCGGGCGCGGCCGGCTCGCCCACGCCGAGGTCGCGCAGCCGCTTGCGCAGCGCCGGGTAGCCGTCGTAGCCGAGCGCGACCGCGAACCGGGTGACCGAGGGCTGGCTGACCCCGGCCAGCTCGGCCACCTCGACGCTGGACAGGAACGGCGCCTCCGCGGCGTGCCGCACCAGCGCGTGCGCGATCCGGCGCTGCGTGGGGGTGAGCCGGTGGCCGTCGAAGAGCTCCAGCAGCCGGGCGGACGGCGCGGGGGACGACTCGGCGTTGGTCCTCATGGTGCGTCCCTTTCGGCGTACTTACGGCAGGTGCGGCGGTCGACGTACTGTGCAGCAGGTACGACGCCAGGGCAATGGTGTCTCGTTGTCCGGGATGCCCGCTCTCAGGGTCACCCTGATTTCCCCCTGAGAGCCCTCCCGCCGGCTGGACCTCGCGTGGCCGCGGCGCGCAGGCTGGTCCTCATGGATCCTCGCCACGACAGTCGCCCCTCGGAGTTCCGGGCCGATCTGGACGCCGCTCTGCAGACCCGCAAGGAACTGGGCCCCGAGTACGAGTCGGCGCTCATCGACTCCTTCCTCTCCCGGGTCGACGCGCGGCTGGACGCCCGGGTCGAGCAGCGGGTGGCCGAGCGGCTGGCGGACCTGGGCCCGGCCTCCCGCGCCGAGCAGCGCTTCGACCGCCCGGGCGCCCGGCGCGGCTGGGCCGCCGGCAACAGCACCAGACTGTCGGTCATGTCGCTGGTCTTCGCGATCCCGCTGACCGGGATCGGCTCCGCCGCGGGCCTGCCGGGCATGCTCGCCACCTGGGCGGGCATCGTGGGCGTCAACTTCGCCGCGGCCCTCGCCGGCCGCCACGAGCAGGCCCGCGAGGAGCAGCGCCGCCTGAGCAGCACCCGCAGCGAGTGGGCCTGAGGCCCACTCACTGCCCGGCGGTGCCTCAGGCCAGCGGACCGGTGACCTGCTCGACGGCCTCGACCAGCGCGCCGGAGGCGACCAGCGCCTCGGCCGCGGCCAGGTCGGGCGCCAGGAACCGGTCCCGGCCCGCGCCGCCGACACCGGCCTCGCGGGCGGCGGCGAGCGCGGCGGCGGTGGCCGGCGCCGACTGCACGTCGCCGTCGGCGATGCGGATCTCCAGCGCGCGGGCCGAGGCGGTCAGCTCGACGGCCAGGATCCGGCCGAGGTTGTCCACGGCCTGACGCAGCTTGCGGGCGGCCGACCAGCCCATCGAGACGTGGTCCTCCTGCATGGCCGAGGAGGGGATCGAGTCCACCGAGGCGGGGACGGCGAGCCGCTTGTTCTCGCTGACCAGGGCCGCCTGGGTGTACTGGGCGATCATCAGACCGGAGTCCACGCCCGGGTCGTCGGCCAGGAAGGCCGGCAGGCCGTGCGAGCGGCTCTTGTCGAGCAGCCGGTCGGTGCGGCGCTCGGAGATCGAGCCCAGGTCGGCAGCGGCGATGGCCAGGAAGTCCAGCACATAGGCGACCGGGGCGCCGTGGAAGTTGCCGTTGGACTCCACCCGGCCGTCCGGCAGCACCACCGGGTTGTCGACCGAGGCGGCCAGCTCGCGCTCGGCGACCGTACGGGCGTGCGCCAGGGTGTCGCGGCCGGCGCCGGCCACCTGCGGGGCGCAGCGGATCGAGTAGGCGTCCTGGACCCGCGGCGCGTCCTCGTGGTGGTGACCGGTGAGGCCCGAGCCCTGGAGCACGGCCAGCATGTTGGCGGCGCTCAGCGCCTGGCCCGGGTGCGGACGGATCGGGCCGTGCAGCTCGGGGGCCAGCACCTTCTCGGTGCCGAGCAGCGCCTCCAGGCTCATCGCGGCGGTGATGTCGGCGGTGGTGAAGAGCCGGGACAGGTCGGCGATCGCCATCACCAGCATGCCGAGCATGCCGTCGGTGCCGTTGATGAGGGCCAGGCCCTCCTTCTCCAGCAGCTCGACCGGGGTGATCCCGGCGGCGGCGAGCAGCTCGCCGGCATCGTGCTCGGCGCCGTCCGGGCCGTACGCCAGGCCCTCGCCCATCAGCACCAGCGCGCAGTGCGAGAGCGGGGCGAGGTCGCCGGAACAGCCGAGCGAGCCGAACTCGCGCACCACGGGGGTGATGCCGGCGTTGAGGATCGCGGCCATCGTCTCGGCGACCAGCGGGCGCACGCCGGTGCGGCCGGAGGCCAGGGTCTTCATCCGCAGGAACATCAGCGCGCGGGTGACCTCGCGCTCGACGACCGGGCCCATGCCGGCCGCGTGCGAGCGGACCAGCGAACGCTGCAGCTGGGCGCGGAGTTCGGGGCTGATGTGGCGCACCGCGAGGGCGCCGAAGCCGGTGGAGACGCCGTAGACCGGGCGCGGCTCGGCGGCCAGCGCGTCGATCCGGGCACGGGAGGCGGCCATCTCGGCCAGCGCGTCGGGTCCGATCTCGACCCGGGCATTGCCGCGTGCCACAGCCAGCACGTCCTCGGCGGTGACGTCGGCCTTGCCGACCTGAACAAGCGGCGCGTCGGCGGCCGGAGCACTGTGCATATCCATATGCACTATCAGATCAGCTGAATGAAGATATGACAACCGTTGCGCGGCCGAAAGCCCGCATGCCTCATGCTGGAGGGTGAACACCGGAGGGTGGGCCCCGGGGGTATGCCGACAGGGGCCGCTCCGGCAGGGATGGTCAGGAGAGGCGGGGCCAGATGACGCGGGCGACGGCACGACGGCGCGTGGTGCGACTGCGCGGGACCGAGCGCACCCCCCGCCCCGACGCGCTGGCGGCGGAGGAGCCGCTGGAGATACGGGTCGGTGGCCAGCCGCTGACCGTCACCATGCGCACCCCGGGGCACGACTTCGACCTGGTGGCCGGCTTCCTGGTCGGCGAGGGGCTGCTGCACCGCCGCGAGCAGCTCACCGCGCTGCGCTACTGCGCGGGGACGGACGAGGCCGGCGCCAACACGTACAACGTCGTGGACGCGACCGTGCGCGAGCCGGACGCGCCCCCGCTCTCCGCGCAGCGCAACCTGCTGACCACCAGCGCCTGCGGCCTGTGCGGGCGCGACACGGTGGAGGCGGTGCGCACCCAGGTGCGCTTCAAGCCCGGCGACGACCCGCTGACCGTGCGCCCCGAACTGCTCTACCGGCTGCCCGACGCGCTGCGCGCCGCCCAGCGCGCCTTCGACTCCACCGGCGGCCTGCACGCGGCCGGACTCTTCACGGCGGCCGGCGAACTGCTCTGCGCGCGCGAGGACGTGGGGCGGCACAACGCGGTCGACAAGGTGATCGGCTGGGCACTGCGCGAGGACCGGCTGCCGCTCACCGGGCACCTGCTGCTGGTCAGCGGCCGGGCCTCGTTCGAGCTCACCCAGAAGGCGGCGCTGGCCGGGCTGCCGCTGCTCGCGGCCGTCTCGGCGCCGTCCTCGCTGGCGGCCGACCTGGCCGAGGAGCTGGGGCTCACCCTGGTCGGCTTCCTGCGCGGCGAGGGCGCGAACGTCTACACCCGCGCGGACCGGGTGCTCACCGACTGACCCGGCGCAGGGCACAGCGCCGGGCACAGGATCAGGAGAGGGTCGGAACGAAGGACCGGTCAGCCCGGCGGCGGCGAGGCCGGACCCGCCAGCGCCACCGCGACCAGCGCGCGCAGCGCCGGGGCGATCTGACCCAGCGGCAGCGTGGCGTCGTCGGCGAAGAGCTCGACCAGCCAGCCGCCGGCCGGGTTGGCGCCCCCGGCCGCCACCATGCCCCGGTAGCCGCCCACCACCAGCACCGCCTCCTCGGCCGGGTCGTTGCCCGCCGCGCCGGTGCGCAGCGCGAAGCTGCCGCCGCGCACCGCGCGGGCGGTGAGCGGGTAGTGCGTCAGGTCGAAGACCGCGTCCGGGGCCTCCACCCGGGCCCGCAGGTCCGCCGCCCGGCGGGCCGCGCCGGGGGTCAGCGTGCCGACCGCGCGCTCGCCCGGGCCGCTGGTCAGCCGGTAGACGGCGTGCCGGGTGGTGTGCATCAGCCGGGAGCCGGGCGGCACGTAGGAGATCCACCAGGCCACCGCGTTCAGCAGCCGGGCCGCCGCCTCGGCGACGGTGGCCAGCCGCCCCAGGGTGTCGGCCGGGTGGTGCGCGCGCGGCCCGCCCTCCTGGTCGAGGGCGGCCAGCACCACGCTGATCAGCTGCCCGGGGTCGGCACTGTGCGCGGCGCCGCGGAAGCGGCGGCGGTCGCCGTGCGGGCCGCGTCCGCCGCCCACCCGGCCGCGGGCGTCGGAGCTGCGGCGGTGCGGGTCGGCGGCGTCGGCCAGCAGCACGGTGGGGTCGGGGGCCAGGCCGGGTCCGTGGCTGCGCCCGGCCACCACCGGGCGCGCGGCCCGCGCCGCCTTGGCCCGGTACTGAGCGGCGTCCGCGAGCCGGAAGAGCCGGTCCGAGGTGGAGACCGGGCCGATCGAGTCGCCGGTGGAGGCGATCCCGCAGGCCACTCCCTCGCCGTCGGCCAGCTGCAGCGCCCTGGTGCAGAGCTCCTCGGCCACCGCGACCACCTCGTCCGCCTTCTGGCCCTCCACCAGCAGGCAGAACTCGTCCCCGCCGAGCCGGGCGGCGAGCGAGCCGGGCAGCTTGGCACCGGCCAGCGAGAGCTGTCCGGCGAAACGTTCCAGCAGCCGGTCACCGACCTCGTGGCCGAGCCGGTCGTTGATCCGCTTGAGGCCGTTGACGTCGCAGACCATCAGGGTGACCACGGTGTTGTCGCGGTTGTGGTTGGCCAGCGCGCTCTCCAGCCGGGCGTCCACCGCGCGCCGGTTGGCCAGCCCGGTCAGCGGGTCGGTGAAGGCCAGCCGGCGCAGGTCGGCCAGCCGCTCGGTCTGCGCCAGGCCGGCGGAGATCTGCGCGGCCAGCAGCGTGGCGTACTGCGCGTCCGCCTCGGTGAAGACCGGCAGGCCCAGGCCGCGGGCCAGGTAGAGCTCGCCCCAGACCTGGCCGTGCAGCACGATCGGGGCGACCAGGCAGCAGGACCGCCCGCGCCGGCGCAGTCCGGCGGCGCGCTGCTGGCAGAACGCCCCGGCCTCCGGGTGGGCGTGGGCGCCGTAGCCGGCGGGCCCGGTGGGGGTCTGCTCCTCCGCCGTCTGCACCCAGGCCCTGGGCAGCCGCCCGGCGCCGCCGCGCTCCTCCAGGAAGCTGACGATCTCCGGGTAGTCGGCCACCGGGTAGGACTCGTCCTCCGGGATCTCCTCCTCGCCGGCGGCCAGTTCACCGTGGTTGACCAGCACCCGCAGCCGGCCCGACTCGCGGTCCCAGACCGAGACGGCGGCCATGGTGGCACCGAGCGCGCTGGTGGCCCGTTCGGCGGCGGCCCGCACCGCCTCCAGCGCGCTCTGCGCACCGGCCATGTCCTGGGCCAGCTCGACCACGGCCTGCAGCCGCCGGTCCAGGCCGGGGGTCTGGAGGGCGGGGTCCGGGAGGCCGGGGGCTGCCGCCGGCTCGGGCCCGGCACCGAGCCCGCCGGTGTCTCCGAGCTCCGCCATCACCTGCGCACCGCCCACGTTCACCCCTGCCGCTTCGGTCCGGAACTCCGCGTTCGGGACCAGACTAGGGGCGTTTGCCGAGGTTATGCCCGGTTTGCCAGAAAAGGCGGAAATCTCCGCATCAGGCGCACGCAGCGACCCGAAAACGGGTATAGGCGCGGGCCGACCGGCGGCCTAGCGGACCGGCCTGGTCCGCCGGGTGAGCAGCCAGGGCTCGACCAGCCCGAGCCCGCGCACCGGCCGCCGCCACATCGCCTGCAGCTGGAACCGCGGACCGCCCCCCTGCCCCGACGCCCGCCCCAGCGAGCCCAGCGGCGCCCCGGAGTGCGCGGCGAGCGCGTCCGCCAGCTGCGCCTGCGCGCTGCCCGTGCCGTCCGCGGCGCCGCGCAGCGCCGCCCCCGCCTGCTCCAGCGCGGTGGCGAACTCGCCGTCGAGCAGCACCGCGTCGCGCTGCGCGATCGAGGTCAGCCGGCTCGCCAGGTTGACCGTGGTGCCGAAGACGTCGCCCATCCGGGAGGTGACCGTGCCGAAGGCCATCCCGACCCGCAGCGCGGGCATGTTCTCCTCGCCGGTGAGCGTCTCCACCAGGCTCAGCGCGATCTCGGCCGCGGTCACCGGATCCTCGGAGACGAAGAGGATCTCGTCGCCCAGGGTCTTGATCAGCCGCCCGCCCTGGCCGGCGATCAGGTCGGCGCAGGTGGACTCGAAGGTCTCCACCAGCGAGCCCAGCTCCTCCTCCTCCAGGCGCCGGGAGAGCCGGGTGAAGCCGACCAGGTCGGCGAAGCCCACCGCGAGCCGGCCGCTGGTCATCTCGGTGTCCTCGGCGGCCTGCACCACCCGGCCGGTGACGGCGGCCAGTTGCCGCCGCCAGACGTAGATCAGGAACTGCTCCAGCTCCGGCAGCAGCAGCTCGACCAGCGGGTACGCCACCTCGGCCCGGGTCAGTCCGGGCTCGGCGGCCTGGGTGAGGTTCTCCAGGAAGGTGTCCATCTGCCAGCCCGCCAGCCGGGCGGTGGTCTGGCCGGTGGAGCGGGCCACCTGGATCGCCATCGCCTCGTTGATCAGGCCGGACTCCACCAGGCCCGCCAGCCGGCGCAGCGCGATCACGTCACCGTCGTTGAGCGCCCGCTGCTGGCCGATGTCGGGGAACCCCATGGCCCGCCAGAACCGGGTGGCCAGCTCCATCGGCACCTCGGCGGTGCGGGCCGCCTGATAGGGCGTGTAGCGGCGCGGCGCCCCCAGGATCAGCTCCTCCAGATCGAGCGCGACGGTGTGGTCGGGCTCCTCGGGCCCACCGCCGTCGCGCGCGCTGTCCTTCGGCGCGAGCCCGCCGTCGTCGTCTGCCACCGGTCCGTCCCCGTGCGGTCGCCGCACTTGCCGTCGAATGTCCTACCCAGCCCGCGGCGCCCCGCGATCCCTCGGACGTGGCGCGCCTCACACTGATGCCAGGTGGAATGGTCGCACGGAATCGCTGGATCCGGGGCATCCGCAGCCGACCAACCGGCCCCTGACGGGCGGCGCACGGGTGGCGCACCGGTGGTCGGCGGGGTGTCAGGAGGTGCGCGGCTCCGGGCGCACGTGCACCACGTCCCCCGCGCCGACCGCCTGGCGAGCCCCGTCCGGGGTGCGCACCACCAGACGTCCGTCGGCGTCCAGCGCCACCGCCTCGCCGCGCAGTTCGCGCTCGCCGGGCAGCTGCACCAGCACCTGGCGGCCCAGCGTGGTGCAGCGCGCGGTGTAGGCCGGCAGCAGTCCGCTGGCCTGCGGGTCGCCGGAGGCCGCCTGCCACTCGCCGTACAGCTCGGCGAACTCGCGCAGCAGCGTGCGCAGCAGCGTGGCGCGGTCGGTGACCTCGGCGCCGGCCAGCGCGAGCGAGGCGGCGGTGGGCACCGGCAGCTCCTCCTGGCGCAGCGTGACGTTCAGGCCCAGGCCCGCGACCACCGCCTCGCCGGTCAGCTCGGTGAGGATGCCGCCGATCTTGCGCTCCTCGCCCGCCACCTCGGCCTGCAGGTCGTTGGGCCATTTCAGGCCGACCTGGACCCCGGCCACCCGGCCGACCGTGGCCGCCGCCGAGACGCCGACCAGGATCGGCAGCCAGCCCAGCCGCTCCCGGGGCACGGTGGGGCGCAGCAGCATGGACAGGAAGAGCCCGGAGCGGGCCGGCGCGCTCCACTGCCGGTCCAGCCGGCCGCGCCCGGCGCTCTGCCGCTCGGCGATCAGCACCGCGCCCTCGGCGGCGCCGTCCTTGGCGCGGGCGGTGAGGTCGTTGTTGGTGGAGCCGGTCTCCTCGACCACGTCGAGCGCCGTCCACAGGCCGCCGGGCACCAGCAGGTCGTGCCGCAGGACGGCGGCGTCCAGCGGCGGGCGCTCTAGGTCGGTCCAGGGGGAGGGTCCGGCGTGGCCGAAACCACGCAGTCCGCTGCGACGGGGACGATCTGGCTCGGTCATGGGCCTAGCGTAGGGGCGAGCCCGCGCCGAGCCGTAGGCCGACCCATCGTCCACCAGAAACGCTGATTAACACACTGTGTCGCTGGCCATAACGCGAGGAGCGGGAGGCTGGCTACGCTACCCGACGGTAGTACGGCACCCTGTCGCCCGCACTGCCCCGCCAACCTCCAACGCGCCTTTCACGTGAGGAACTCCACGGGATGACCGACGTGCCCACCGACCCCTCGCTGGACCCCCACAGCACCGCCGGCAAGCTCGCCGACCTGCGCCGCAGGATCGACGAGGCGGTGCACTCCGGCTCCGCCGCCGCGGTCGAGAAGCAGCACGCCAAGGGCAAGCTGACGGCTCGTGAGCGCGTCCTCGAACTGCTCGACGAGGACTCCTTCGTGGAGTTCGACGAGTTCGCCCGGCACCGCTCGACCAATTTCGGCCAGCAGAAGAGCCGGCCGTACGGCGACGGCGTGGTGACCGGCTACGGCACCGTGGACGGCCGTCAGGTCGCCGTCTTCGCCCAGGACTTCACCGTCTTCGGCGGCTCGCTCGGCGAGGTGTTCGGCGAGAAGATCGTCAAGGTGATGGACTTCGCGCTGAAGACCGGCTGCCCGGTGATCGGCATCAACGACTCCGGCGGCGCGCGGATCCAGGAGGGCGTGGTCTCGCTCGGCCTGTACGGCGAGATCTTCCGCCGCAACGTGCACGCCTCCGGTGTGATCCCGCAGATCTCGCTGATCCTGGGCCCGTGCGCGGGCGGCGCGGTCTACTCCCCCGCGATCACCGACTTCGTGGTCATGGCCGACCAGACCTCGCACATGTTCATCACCGGACCGGACGTGATCAAGACCGTCACCGGCGAGGACGTCGGCATGGAGGAGCTGGGCGGCGCCCGCTCGCACAACACCAAGTCCGGCAACGCGCACTACCTGGCCGCGGACGAGAAGGAGGCGATCGAGTACGTCAAGAGCCTGCTGTCGTACCTGCCCTCCAACAACCTCTCCGACCCGCCCGGGTTCCCCGAGGAGGCGGATCTCACCGTCTCCGAGCAGGACCTCGAACTCGACGTGATCGTGCCGGACTCGGCGAACCAGCCGTACGACATGCACACCGTGATCGAACACGTGCTGGACGACGGCGAGTTCCTGGAGACCCAGCCGCTGTACGCGCGCAACATCATCACCGGCTTCGGCCGGGTCGAGGGCCAGCCGGTGGGCGTGGTCGGCAACCAGCCGCTGGACCTGGCCGGCTGCCTGGACATCGCCGCCAGCGAGAAGGCCGCGCGCTTCGTGCGGACCTGCGACAGCTTCAACATCCCGGTGCTCACCTTCGTCGACGTGCCCGGCTTCCTGCCCGGCACCGGCCAGGAGTGGGACGGCATCATCCGGCGCGGCGCCAAGCTGATCTACGCCTACGCCGAGGCCACCGTCCCGCTGATCACCGTGATCACCCGCAAGGCCTTCGGCGGCGCCTACGACGTGATGGGCTCCAAGCACCTGGGCGCCGACCTCAACCTCGCCTGGCCCACCGCCCAGATCGCCGTGATGGGCGCACAGGGCGCGGCCAACATCGTCTACCGGCGCGAGCTGTCCGAGGCCGCCGCGGCGGGCGCGGACGTCGATGCCCGCCGCGCGGAACTCGTCGCCGAGTACGAGGAGACGCTGCTCAACCCGTACCTGGCCGCCGAGCGCGGCTACGTGGACGCGGTGATCGCCCCCTCCGACACCCGCAAGCACATCGTGCGCGGACTGCGGGCCCTGCGCGGCAAGCGCGAGGTGCTGCCGCCCAAGAAGCACGGCAACATCCCTCTGTAGGGCCCCTGCGGCCTACGACGATTGTGCTCGGAAAGGACCCGATGATGCCCCCCATCCAGGTGCTGCACGGGCAGCCGACCCCCGAGGAGCTGGCCACCGTCCTGGCGGTGGTCCAAGCCCGGGCCGCCGCGCAGGCCGCCGCCGAGGCGACCCGCCGCGCGAGCGGCCCGGCCTCCCCGTGGACCGACCCCGCCCGCCGCATCCGCACCACCCCGCGCCCCGGCAGCCACGCCTGGCGCACCTCGGGCTGGGCCGGCGGCTGAGCCGCCGAAGCCGGACACTGCCTGGGGCCTGCCCGCGAGGGCAGGCCCTAGGCTGGCCCGCATGACCGATCGCCGCATCCTCGTGCTCGCCTCCGCCTCCCCCGCCCGGCTCGGGCTGCTGCGCCAAGCCGGGCTGGACCCGCGCGTGATCGTCAGCGGCGTGGACGAGGACGCGCTGCACGCCCCCACGCCCGCCGAGCTCGCCCTGGTGCTCGCCGAGGCCAAGGCGGCGGCGGTGGCCGGCGAGCTGACCGGCGGCGAGCTGGTGATCGGCTGCGACTCGGTGCTCGAACTGGACGGGCAGGCGCTCGGCAAGCCCGCCGACGCCACCGAGGCGCTCGCCCGCTGGCACGCGATGCGCGGGCGCAGCGGGGTGCTGCAGACCGGGCACTGCGTGATCGACACCGCGAACGGGCGCCGGGTCTCCGCCACCGCGTCCACCACCGTGCACTTCGCCGAGCCCGACGACGCCGAGATCGAGGCCTACGTGGCCAGCGGCGAGCCGCTGCACGTGGCCGGGGCGTTCACCCTGGACGGCCGCTCGGCGCCGTTCGTGGCGGGCATCGAGGGTGACCCGGGCAATGTGATCGGGCTGTCGCTGCCGCTGCTGCGCACCCTGCTCGCCGATCTTCAGGTGCGGATCACCGATCTCTGGGCCACGGGCTCCTCGTCCCGCTAGGCTGGCGCCGCGCTTGGGCGGGGAACGGCCGACGGGGAGGGGGCGCGATGCGGGACATGCTGCTCAACATCGTGCTCGGCCTGCTCACCAGCGCCATCGGCGCGGGCGCGGGCTGGCTCGCCCAGTCGCTGCGCCGCCGGCGCCGGCTGGAGCGCAGCCGCGCGTTCTTCGGGATGCCCGCCGGCACCGAGTGCCTGCTGGTGGTCAACCGCCACTCCGGCAGCCCGAAGGCGACCAGCGTGCACCGGGACGACGTGAGCGCGCTGATGGAGCTGGCCGTGCTGGTCAACGCCTGCAGCGCGCGGCCCGAGGTGGTGGCGCACGACGAGGTCCGCCAGGGGCTGGGCCACAAGGCCGAGTTCTGCCTCGGCGGGCCGAGCAGCAACGAGCGCACGGTCGCCCACCTGAACTGGCGGCTGCCGGGGGTGCGGTTCAGCTACGAGCCGGGCATCCTGGGCGCGATCCTGGTGGGCGAGCAGGAGTTCGTGCTGGAGCGCAGCACCGAGGAGACCCCGGGCCACAGTTACGTCCTGCTGGCCAGGCTCGACACGGGCGGCGGCGGACGGCCGGTCTTCCTGATCGCCGGCCAGGTGGCGATAGCCAATCACGCGGCGGTGCGCTATCTGGTGGCCAACCAGCGCCTGCTGATGGGCCGTCACGGTGCGCACGGCTCGTTCGCCCTGATGCTGCGGGTCGTCAACCCGGTCAAGTACGGCCCGGACGTGGTCGAACTGGTCGCCGACGTCACCGCCGCCGCGACCGCGCCGCCGACCGCACCCGCACCGCGTGCGCCCGCCCCCACACCCGTACCGAGCCCCGGAAGTACCGCGTGAGGCCGGCACTGTGGCGAAGGCCACGGCCGCCGGCCCCCGATCCGGGACCGGTCGAGCCCGTTCACAGCCACTCGGCGTACCGTTGCCACCTGCGGCTCTCCCGCTGCGTGCGCACATGATCACGATGTGCGTCACGCTCCGTGTGGGCAAGCTCACCACCAGGGGCTACTCGCCGGTACCGCCTCATCATCCCTAAACTCCATCGAGGTTCAAGAAGGGAGCCACAGTGCGCAAGGTGCTCATCGCCAACCGCGGGGAAATCGCCGTCCGCGTCGCCAGGGCCTGCTCGGACGCCGGTATCGCCAGCGTCGCCGTCTACGCCGAGCCCGACCGGGACGCGCTGCACGTCCGCGCGGCCGACGAGGCCTACGCTCTCGGCGGCGACACCCCCGCGACCAGTTACCTGGACATCGCCAAGGTCCTCAAGGCAGCTGCCGACTCGGGTGCGGACGCCGTCCACCCCGGCTACGGCTTCCTGTCGGAGAACGCCGACTTCGCCCAGGCCGTGCTCGACGCAGGACTGATCTGGATCGGCCCGCCGCCGCAGGCCATCCGCGACCTCGGTGACAAGGTCACCGCCCGGCACGTGGCCCAGCGGGCCGGTGCGCCGCTGGTCGCCGGCACCCCGGACCCGGTCGCCGGGCCCGACGAGGTGGTCGCCTTCGCGACCGAGCACGGCCTGCCGGTCGCCATCAAGGCGGCCTTCGGCGGTGGCGGGCGCGGCCTGAAGGTCGCCCGCACGCTGGAGGAGATCCCGGAGCTGTTCGAGTCCGCGGTGCGCGAGGCGGTCGCCGCCTTCGGGCGCGGCGAGTGCTTCGTGGAGCGCTACCTGGACAACCCGCGGCACGTCGAGACCCAGTGCCTGGCCGACCAGCACGGCAACGTGGTGGTCGTCTCCACCCGTGACTGCTCGCTGCAGCGCCGCCACCAGAAGCTGGTCGAGGAGGCGCCCGCGCCGTTCCTCACCGAGGAGCAGAACGCCGAGCTGTACCGGGCGTCCAAGGCGATCCTGCGCGAGGCCGGCTACGTCGGTGCCGGGACCTGCGAGTTCCTGGTCTCGCAGGACGGGCTGATCTCCTTCCTGGAGGTCAACACCCGCCTGCAGGTCGAGCACCCGGTGACCGAGGAGGTCACCGGCATCGACCTGGTCCGCGAGATGTTCCGGATCGCGGACGGCGAGGAGCTCGGCTACGACGACCCCGAGATCCGCGCGCACTCCTTCGAGTTCCGGATCAACGGCGAGGACCCGGGCCGCAACTTCCTGCCCGCGCCCGGCACGGTGACGCTCTTCGCGCCGCCGTCCGGCCCGGGGGTGCGCCTCGACGCGGGTGTCGAGTCCGGCTCGGTGATCGGCCCGGCCTGGGACTCGCTGCTGGCCAAGCTGATCGTCACCGGCCGGGACCGCAAGCAGGCCCTGGAGCGGGCCCGGCGCGCGCTGGCCGAGTTCAAGGTCGAGGGCATGGCCACCGCCATCCCGTTCCACCAGGCTGTGGTGGCGGACCCGGCGTTCGCGCCGGAGACGCACGGGTCCGAGGGCCCGTTCACGATCTACACCCGCTGGATCGAGACCGAGTTCAACAACACCATCCCGCCGTTCGCGGGCGGCGCGGCCGACGGCGAGGAGCCGGACGGCCGGGAGACCGTGGTGGTCGAGGTCGGCGGCAAGCGGATCGAGGTCTCGCTGCCCGCCTCGCTCGGGGTCGGCTCCGCGCCGGCCGCCGGTGCGGCTGCCGCGGGCAAGGCCAAGCGCCGGGTGGGCGTCAAGAAGGCGGGTGCCGCGGTCAGCGGTGACACCCTCGCCTCGCCGATGCAGGGCACCATCGTCAAGGTCGCCGTCACCGAGGGTCAGCAGGTCGCCGAGGGCGAGCTGATCGTCGTGCTGGAGGCGATGAAGATGGAGCAGCCGCTCAACGCGCACAAGGCGGGCACCATCGTGGGCCTCAAGGCCGAGGTGGGCGCGAGCGTGAGCAGTGGCGCGGCGCTCTGCGAGATCAAGGACTGACCGGGATCAGGGGCTGAGTCCCCGCTCCCACGGTGGCCCGCTGGTTGTCCGTCAACCGGCGGGCCACACGGCTATCTGGCTCCCGCGAGGCGCGGTGGCAGATGGCCGGGCGGCGGACCGCCGTGGGTGCCGGGGCGACGCTGACCGGGCAGCGGGGCGGCGGCGCTCGGGGCCCCCGCCGCCCGCCGCGCGGCGCCCGGGGGCTGCTGCTGCGGATGGCGCTCGG
The DNA here is from genome assembly GCF_036226465.1 of Kitasatospora sp. NBC_01250. Lineage (NCBI taxonomy): Bacteria > Bacillati > Actinomycetota > Actinomycetes > Kitasatosporales > Streptomycetaceae > Kitasatospora > Kitasatospora sp. NBC_01250. Next base: position 3,789,623 of record NZ_CP108476.1, read on the forward strand.
GGCCCGGGTGGCCCGGTGGCTCGGCGGCCAGGCCCAGCGGGGCGATGGCGATCTGCACCCCGCAGTCGGCGAGCGCGTCCAGCTCCCGGGCGGTGGGGTCGTGGCCGGCGGCGTGCTCGTCGGTCACCAGGCGGGTGATCGCGTCGGTCGGCACCGTCTGGAACATCGTGTCGGTGCCGAGCTTGGTGTGGTCGGCCAGCACGATCACCTCCGCGGCCGACTGCACCAAGGCCCGGTCCACGCTCGCGGAGAGCATGTTGGTGGTGGACAGGCCGCGCTCGGCGGTCAGGCCGCTGCCGGAGATGAAGGCCTTGGAGACCCGCAACCCGTGCAGCGACTGCTCGGCACCGCTGCCGACCAGCGCGTAGTTGGAGCCCCGCAGTGTCCCCCCGGTCATTACCACCTCCACCCGGTTGGCGTGCGCGAGCGCCTGGGCGACCAGCAAGGAGTTGGTGACCACCGTCAGGCCCGGAACCCGGGCGAGTCGGCGGGCCAGCTCCTGGGTGGTGGTCCCGGCGCCGATCACCACCGCGTCCCCCTCCTCGACGAGCGTGGCCGCGAGGTCCGCGATCGCGCTCTTCTCGGCGGCGGCGAGGTGGGTCTTCTGGGGGTAGCCCGGTTCTCGGCTGAAGCCTCCGGGGAGCACCGCGCCGCCGTGTCGGCGGTCGAGCAGCCCTTCGGCCTCCAGCGCCCGGACGTCTCGACGGACGGTCACTTCGGAGGTCTGGACGACGCGGGCCAACTCGCGGAGCGACACGGCTCCGTTGGCCCGCACCATTTCGAGGATCAACTGGCGACGTTCTGCTGCAAACACAGAACCGACGGTAACTCTCCTGACCGTCTGCTTTCAGGCGTTTGCCACTAGTAACAGGAACTGCTCACCTTCGGGCGGCGCACGACCGTACAATTCGCGCCGCCGCACCCCCGCGTACTCTCCGCCGGCAGGGCGAAGAGCTCGCGCGTACGGGTGACGGGGTCAGGATTCGCTCTCTGCCCGCTTGCGAATGTGCAGCTGGCGGGCGGCCTCGGCGGTGGATCCGGACAGCGAGGGGTAGACGGTGAAAGCACCCGCCACCTGCTCGACCGTCAAGTTGTTGTCCACGGCCAACGAGATCGAGTGAATCAGTTCGCTGGCGCGCGGGGCCACCACCACACCGCCCACCACGATGCCGGTGCCGGGGCGGCAGAAGAGCTTCACGAAGCCGTCCCTGATGCCCTGCATCTTGGCCCGCGGGTTGCCCCGCAGCGGCAGCTTGACCTCGACGGCGTCCATCTTCCCGCACTTGACGTCCGCGGCGGTGTAGCCGACGGTGGCGATCTCCGGGTCGGTGAAGACGTTGGAGGCGACCGTCTTGAGGTTCAGCGGCTGCACCGCGTCGCCCAGCGCGTGGTACATCGCGATCCGGCCCTGCATGGCCGCGACCGAGGCCAGCATGAAGACGCCGGTGCAGTCGCCGGCCGCGTAGACGCCGGGGGCGGTGGTGCGCGAGACGCGGTCCACCACGACCTGGCCCCACTCGTTGAGCTTGACCCCGGCCTCCTCCAGGCCCATGTCCGCGGTGTTGGGGATCGAGCCGATCGCCATCAGGCAGTGCGTGCCGCTGATCACCTCGCCGCTGGAGAGGGTGACCTCGACCCGGTCGCCGACCCGCTTGGCGCCCTCGGCGCGCTGGCGGCTCATCACGTTCATGCCGCGGCGGCGGAAGACGTCCTCCAGCACCTCGGCGGCGTCCGGGTCCTCGCCGGGCAGCACCCGGTCGCGGCTGGAGACCAGGGTGACCCGGGAGCCGAGCGCCTGGTAGGCACCGGCGAACTCGGCGCCGGTCACGCCGGAGCCGACCACGATCAGCTCGCGGGGCAGCTCCTCCAGGTCGTAGACCTGGGTCCAGTTGAGGATCCGCTCGCCGTCCGGCTTGGCGTCGGGCGCCTGGCGCGGGTGCACGCCGGTGGAGATCAGCACGGCGTCGGCCCGCACGGTCTGGGTGCTGCCGTCGGCGGCCTCCACCACGACCTCGCGGGAGCCGTCGGCCGCCTGGCCGCCGGAGCCGAGCCGGCCCTTGCCGCGCAGCACGGTGACGCCGGCCCGGGTGACGGCCTGGGTGATGTCGTGCGACTGGGCGATCGCCAGGCGCTTGACCCGTCGGTTGACCTTGCCGAGGTCGACGCTGATCGCGCGCCGCTCGCCGTCGCCGTCGCGGTCGTCGCAGGCGAGGTTGATGCCGAGCTCCTGGTAGGAGGCGTCGAAGCCGGTCATCACCTCGGCCGTCGCGATCAGGGTCTTGGACGGGACGCAGTCGGTGAGGACCGCCGATCCGCCCAGACCGTCGCGATCGACGACGGTCACCTCCGCCCCGAGCTGGGCCGCCACCAGGGCCGCCTCGTATCCGCCGGGTCCGCCACCGATGATCACGATCCGAGTCACGTGCACCATTGTCCCGCACGCCGCGTCCGGCGCGAGCAGGGGGCCGTTGATTTGTGCGCATCACGCAGACGGTGTGACGAGCGGCACAGCGGGCGGTGCGGGTACGGCGGTTCCGCGGGCCGCCGACCGGGCCTTGATCCACCCGTCAACTCCCGTAGGCTGACGCCCATGTCGCTCTACGCCGCGTACGCCACGAACCTCGACGCCCGGCAGATGAGCCGGCGCGCCCCGCACTCCCCGCTGCGCGGAACCGGCTGGCTGGACGGGTGGCGGCTGACCTTCGGCGGCGAGCAGCTGGGCTGGGAGGGCTCGCTGGCCACGGTGGTGGAGGACGAGAAGGACCAGGTCTTCGTCTCGCTCTACGACGTGGCCCCGATGGACGAGGACGGCCTGGACCGCTGGGAGGGCCTCCAGCTGGGCATCTACCGCAAGATCCGGCTGCGCGCCCACACCCTGGACGGCGAGGTGCCGGTCTGGACGTACGTGCTCAACGACTACGAGGGCGGGCTGCCGGCCGCCCGGTACCTGGGGCTGATCGCGGACGCCGCGGAGAGCGCCGGGGCGCCGGACGACTACGTGCTGTCGCTGCGCCACCGCCCCTGCTGACCGGCGCTTTTCCCACCGGCCCGGCGAGAGGGTCGTTCGACCACTGGCGGTTCCTCCGAAACCCGGCCCGCCGAACCCGCCCCAACTGGTGTTTTCCGGTGATCCCGGTAACGATCCGGCAAGGCATGGCGGCTGGTTCTACGCGCGTAGGCATTTCTTGTCTATCCTCGGGCATGTGAATGCTTCTCCTCAGACCGCCGTGTCCGCCGACCCCTACGCCGCCGCCCAGGCCGCCGCTGCCCGCCTGCGCGAGCTCACCGGTGCCGAGCGCCACGACGTCGCCCTGGTGATGGGCTCCGGCTGGGTGCCGGCGGCCGACGCCCTGGGCGAGCCGGTGGCCGAGTTCCCGGTCACCGACCTCCCGGGCTTCCCCGCCCCCGCCGTCGCCGGTCACGCCGGCACGATCCGCTCGGTGAAGATCGGCGACAAGCGCGCCCTGATCTTCCTCGGCCGCAACCACTACTACGAGGGTCACGGCGTGGCCACCGTGGTGCACGGCGTGCGCACCGCCGCCGCGGCCGGCTGCCGGACCATCGTGCTGACCAACGGCTGTGGCGGCCTGCGCCAGGGCTGGGTCCCCGGCCAGCCCGTGCTGATCAGCGACCACATCAACCTGACCGCGGACTCCCCGATCGTCGGCGCCAACTTCGTCGACCTCACCGACCTCTACTCCAAGCGCCTGCGCGAGCTGTGCCGCGAGGTGGACCCGAGCCTGGACGAGGCCGTCTACGTCCAGTTCCGCGGCCCGCACTACGAGACCCCGGCCGAGGTCAACATGGCCCGGGTGATCGGCGGCGAGCTGGTCGGCATGTCGACCACGCTGGAGGCGATCGCCGCCCGCGAGGCCGGCGCCGAGGTGCTCGGCATCTCGCTGGTCACCAACCTGGCCGCGGGCATGACCGGCGAGCCGCTGAACCACGCCGAGGTGCTGGAGGCCGGCAAGGCCTCCGCCGAGCGCATGGGCAGCCTGCTGGCGAAGGTCCTCGAGCGGATCTGATCCCGCGCGGATCGGACCCACCGGGTCCGCGGCCACCCGGACCGGCTCGACGATGAGCCGGTCCCGCCACGGACCCGGCCCCACCCGCAGTACCCCGGCCCGGGCGCTCCCTTCCCGCTTCTGAGCACCCGGGCCGATCCTTGTCCTGAGGGCCCCCACAGCGGCCCCTCGTGACCCTCTTGCACGTCACAGCGACCCCTACCCGATACCGGAGCAGGCGACCCATGGCCCAGGAAAGCACCACCGACCTCCTCGCCCGTGCCCGCCAGTGGCTGGCCGAGGACCCCGACGCCGAGACCCGCGAGGAGCTGGCCGCGCTGCTGGCCGCCGCGGACCAGGGCGAGGAGCCCGCCCTGGCCGAGCTGGCCGAGCGGTTCGCCGACCGGCTCCAGTTCGGCACCGCCGGGCTGCGGGGCGAGCTGGGCGCCGGCCCGATGCGGATGAACCGCGCCGTGGTGATGCGCGCCGCCGCCGGGCTGGCCGGCTACCTGCGCGCTACGAACGCGGGCGACCTCGTGGTGATCGGCTACGACGCCCGCCACAAGTCCTACGACTTCGCCCGGGACACCGCCGCGGTGATGGTCGGCGCGGGCCTGCGCGCCGCGGTGCTGCCGCGCCCGCTGCCCACCCCGGTGCTCGCCTTCGCGATCCGCCACCTGGGCGCCGCGGCCGGTGTGATGGTCACGGCCAGCCACAACCCGCCGCGCGACAACGGCTACAAGGTCTACCTGGGCGACGGCTCGCAGATCGTGCCGCCCGCCGACGCCTCGATCGCCGCCGAGATCGACGCGGTGGCCTCGCTCGCCGACGTCCCGCTCGCCACCGACGCGGACGCCGGCTGGCAGGTGCTCGGCGAGGACGTGCTGGACGCCTACCTGGCGCGTGCCGTCACCGTGGTGGACCCGCAGGGCCCGCGCGACCTGTCCGTCGTCTACACCCCGATGCACGGTGTCGGCCGGGACACCCTGCTGGCCGCCTTCGAGCGGGCCGGCTTCCCCGCCCCGACCGTGGTGGCCGAGCAGGGCGACCCGGACCCGGACTTCCCGACCGTGGCCTTCCCCAACCCGGAGGAGCCCGGCGCGATGGACCTGGCCTTCAAGGCCGCCGCCGCCACCGCTCCCGACCTGGTGATCGCCAACGACCCGGACGCCGACCGCTGCGCGGTGGCGGTCCCGGACGCCACCGACGCCGCCGGCTGGCGGATGCTGCGCGGCGACGAGGTCGGCGCGCTGCTGGGTGCCGCGCTGGTCGCCAAGGGCGTCCGGGGTACCTTCGCCACCACGATCGTCTCCGCCACCCTGCTCGGCGAGATCGCCGCGGCGGCCGGGCTGGACTACCAGGAGACGCTGACCGGCTTCAAGTGGATCGCCCGCGCCGAGGGCCTGCGCTACGGCTACGAGGAGGCGCTGGGCTACTGCGTCGACCCCGAGGGCGTGCGGGACAAGGACGGCGTCACCGCCGCCCTGCTGATCGCCGAGCTGGCCGCCTCGCTCAAGACCACCGGCCGCACCCTGTCCGACCTGCTGGACGAGCTGGCGCTGACCCACGGCCTGCACGCCACCGACCAGCTCTCGGCCCGGGTCGAGGACCTGTCGCTGATCGCCGCCGCGATGCGCCGGCTGCGCGAGCAGCCGCCGGCCGAGCTGGCGGGCCTGGCCGTCACCCGGGCCGACGACCTGTCGGCCGGCTCGGCCGAGCTGCCGCCGACCGACGGCCTGCGGTACTACCTGGCCGGCGAGTCGGTGCGCGGCGCGCGGATCGTGGTGCGCCCCTCCGGGACCGAGCCGAAGCTGAAGTGCTACCTGGAGGTCGTGCTGCCGGTCGGCTCGGCCGACGAGCTGGCCGCCGCCCGCGAGCGGGCGGCCGAGCTGCTCGGCGCGCTGAAGCAGGCCATGGCCGTGGCCGCCGGCATCTGAGCCGCGACGTCCGGCACACGTCCGCGCACGTACCGCAGGGGCCTGCGACCGGTTTCGGTCGCAGGCCCCTGCGGCGTTCTCGGGCGCCCGGCTCAGGCCAGGATCAGCGCCACCAGCGCGACCAGGCCCACCAGTGTCGGCGCGATGACCCACCAGCACCAGGTCACCTCGACCTCGCCCTTGGCGGTCGGCCGCACGGCGTTGGTCTGCGCGAGCTCGCGCAGCAGGTCGACCACCTGGTCGGACCAGGCCCGGTTCTGGTCGGGTGCGCCGGGGACGGCGTTGGCCCCGCGGAAGCCGAACTGTCCGGCGCCGCCGATCTGGAACGTCCGGGGCCGCAGGTCGCCGCCCTCGATCCGCCGGCTGGCCTTCTTGCGCTGGCGCAGCGACACCGGCACCGCCCACAGCTGGTACGTCTTGTCCTCGGCCGTCAGCTCGGCCGAGTAGGCGGCCCGCAGGCCCTGCACCGAGGCCCAGGGCACCACGAGGGTGCGCAGCGGGTTGCGGACCACCAGCCGGTCGAGCCCGGCGGTCACCACGGGGCGGATGGTGTAGGCGATCACCGGCGCCCCGAAAAGCGGGGCGCAGGCCAGCGCGACCCAGGGGGTCTTCCCGCTGCCGCTCACCATGGCGTCCACGATGAGCCAGGCGGCCACTGCGAGCAGCAGCACGCCGGAGATGATGCCGGGAGTCGAGCGGAAGACTTGATCGGCGTACTTCGGCCCGTCGGCGGGGGCGGCAGAGCCCGGGTCGGGCGTACCGGCGGATTCGGTCATGGGGACGATTCTGCCGCATGGACCCCTGCGCACCAGTGGTCGCAAACGTCACTATTCGGCCGCGACCTGCGGCGGACCCCGTGGCCACCTTGCAGCAAAGGCTTGCCGCAACTTTCGGAAATTCCTTGCCGGGCTCTTGACGCCGCCGCTTTCCGAGCGGGAAGGTCTAGCCGCGGTGCACCGGAGCCTCGCGGGTCGAGCCGGCGTACCCACCGACCATCGGTATCCCGCCCCCGCCGAGCCCCACCCCCGGCGCGCAGCACGCGAACCTGCGCCCCGGTCCTCGGCAGGACGGCCCCACCCCCACGGGAGTCCTCCCATGACGCTGCTCCGACGACACCGGACCAGTAGACCAGCCGCGCTGACCGCCACCGCCCTGCTGGCCGGCGCCCTGCTGCCGCTCGGCCTGCAGAGCGCCGCGCACGCCGCGCCGACCGCCCCGGCCGCCGCGCCCGCCGCCTCACCCGCCCCCGACGGCGGCGACGCGATCGCCAACCTCTTCGAGTGGAACTGGCCCTCGGTGGCCAACGAGTGCACCACCGTGCTCGGCCCCAAGGGCTACGGCGCGGTCCAGGTGGCCCCGCCCGAGGACTCGATCCGCCTGGCCGGCAGCACCCACGCCTGGTGGGACGTCTACCAGCCGGTGGCCTACGACCTGAACAGCCGGATGGGCACCGAGGCGCAGTTCGCCCAGATGGTGACCGCCTGCCACAACGCGGGCGTCAAGGTCTACGCCGACGCCGTGCTCAACCACACCGCCGGTGCCAACCAGAGCAGCACCGACTCCTACGGCGGCGCGAGCTTCAACCCGGCCACCTTCACGTACAACAACGTGCCGTACACCAGCGCGGACTTCCACTTCTCGCCGCCCTGCCCCAACGCGGACATGAGCATCACCGACTGGAACAACGTCACCCAGGTGCAGGACTGCGACCTCTCCTCGCTCTCCGACCTCGCCACCGAGCAGGACGACGTCCGCGCCAAGCTGGCCGGCTACCTCAACAAGCTGGTCGGCTACGGCGTGGACGGCTTCCGGATGGACGCCGCCAAGCACATCGCGCAGGCCGACATGGCCAACATCCTGAGCCGGGTGAACAACACCACCTGGACCGGCTCGCGGCCCTACGTCTACCAGGAGGTGATCCCGGGCAGCAGCGGCCAGTTGGCCCCCTCGGCCTTCGAGGGCAACGGCAGCGTCATCGAGTTCACCTACGCCTACGACCTGAAGAGCCAGTTCAACGGCAACATAGCCAACCTCAAGACCTTCGGGCAGAGTTGGGGCATCGAGCCGAGCAACCTGTCCTCGGTGATGGTGGCCAACCACGACACCGAGCGCAGCGGCCAGACCCTCAGCTACAAGGACGGCAGCAAGTACACGCTGGCCACCGTCTTCGAACTCGCCTGGGGCTACGGCACTCCGCAGGTGTACTCCGGCTTCGACTTCAGCACCAGCGACCAGTCCCCGCCGGCCGACGCGAACGGCTTCGTGACCGCCACCGACTGCTCGTCCGGCGCGTGGATCTGCACCGACCGCAACCAGGGCATCGCCAACATGGTCCGCTGGCACAACGCCGCCCAGGGCAAGCCGGTCGCCAACTGGTGGGACAACGGCACCAGCGCCATCGCGTTCAGCCGCGGGAACACCGCCTGGGTCGCGATCAACAACGGCAGCAGCGCGGTCACCCAGACCTTCAGCACCGGCCTCGCACCCGGCAGCTACTGCGACGTCATCCACGGCGACCCCGCCGCGGGTGGCGGCTGCAGCGGCCCGACGGTGAGCGTCAACGCCACCGGGCAGGCCACCGTGACGGTCAACCCCGGCGACTCGGTGGCGATCTACGCCACCGGCTCGAACGGGACGGTCGCCGAGAACTTCACCGAGAACAAGACCACCAGCTGGGGCCAGAACGTCTATCTGGTCGGCTCGATCCCGGCGCTCGGCAGCTGGGACCCGAACGCGGCGGTCCCGCTCTCCTCGGCCGCTTACCCGGCCTGGGGCGGCACGCTGAGCCTGCCCGCGAACACCGCCTTCCAGTACAAGTACCTCGTCAAGGACGGCTCCGGGAACATCACCTGGGAGGGCGGTGCCAACCACAGCGCCAACTCCGGCTCCTCGGGCGGCACTCTGAACGACACCTGGCAGAACTAGCATTCGGTGCCGGCCCGGCGTGCCGCGCGATCAGCCGCGCAGCCGCCGGGCCAGCACCACCCCGCCGTACAGCAGCAGCCCGAGCACTCCGGTGCAGGCGAGCACGGCCAGGTCGTCGGCCGCCGCCAGCACCGCCGGGCCCGCGCAGAGGATCCGCGGGCCCGCGGCCACCACCAGCCCCAGCCCGGCCAGGCCGGGCAGCCACTCCAGACGGCTGGGCCGAGCCGCCCGCCGCAGCCGCCGGTGCCGGTGGGAGCGCACCGTCACCGCCAGACGCACGCTCATCGCCATCAACAGGAATCCGGTCCACACCAGTGGCCAGCGCGCCGACTCGAACACCGCGTCACCCCCTAGCTCTCGCCTCCCCCGTCAGGGACGCTACCCGCGTAACCCGGCGCTCTACCGGGGCGGGCGCAGGTTCTGTGAAGGTTTCGCCGCTCCCCGCCCCAGATCTCGGTCCGGCATCGAAGCGGGACCCCTCCTAGTCATTGGCTACGCGCGTAGATATGCTCATCTGGTGACTATGTCCACTGTTGCAGCCAACGCCCCCGGCGCCGCGGGCGGCGGCCTGAGCGACGTCGCCGCCTCGGAGGCCTCGCTCCGCCGCTTCCTGCACGGCCTGCCCGGCGTCGACGCCGTCGGCCTCGAAGCCCGCGCCGCCTCCCTCGGAACGCGTTCGATCAAGACGACGGCCAAGGCCTTCGCGATCGACCTCGCCATCTCGATGATCGACCTGACCACGCTGGAAGGCGCGGACACGGTCGGCAAGGTGCGCGCCCTGTGCACCAAGGGGAAGCACCCCGACCCGAGCGACCAGTCCGCCCCGCAGGTCGCCGCGATCTGCGTCTATCCGGACATGGTCGCCACCGCGAAGGCCGCGCTGGCCGGCACCGGGATCCAGGTGGCCTCGGTGGCCACCGCCTTCCCCGCCGGGCGCGCCGCGCTTCCGGTCAAGCTCGCCGACACCGCCGACGCGGTGGCGGCCGGCGCCGACGAGATCGACATGGTGATCGACCGCGGCGCCTTCCTCTCCGGGCGCTACCTGGACGTCTACAACGAGATCACCGCCGTCAAGCAGGCCTGCCTGCGCCCCGACGGCACGGCGGCCCACCTCAAGGTGATCTTCGAGACCGGCGAACTGCAGACCTACGACAACGTGCGCCGCGCCTCCTGGCTGGCCATGCTGGCCGGTGCCGACTTCATCAAGACCTCCACCGGCAAGGTCGCCGTCAACGCCACTCCCCCGGTCACCCTGCTGATGCTGGAGGCCGTGCGCGACTTCAAGGCGGCCACCGGTGTGCAGATCGGCGTGAAGCCGGCCGGCGGCATCAAGACCACCAAGGACGCGATGAAGTACCTGGTGATGGTCAACGAGACGCTCGGCGACGAGTGGCTGAGCCCGCACTGGTTCCGCTTCGGCGCCTCCAGCCTGCTCAACGATCTGCTGATGCAGCGTCAGAAGCTGCGCACCGGCCGGTACTCCGGTCCCGACTACGTGACGGTGGACTGATCACGATGGCCAAGAACAAGAAGACCGAGGCCGAACTGCCCAAGAGCGGGCCGCTGTTCGACTACGCCCCGGCCCCCGAGTCGCCGGCCGCGGCGGGCGGGATCGCCACCTCCTACGGCCACTTCATCGGCGGCGAGTTCGTCGACTCGAGCGGCAGCGAGGCGCTCAAGACGGTCAACCCGGCCACCGAGCAGGTGCTGGCCGAGTTCGCCCAGGGCACCGAGGAGGACGTCGAGCGCGCGGTCAAGGCCGCCCGCAAGGCCTTCGGCGACTGGTCGGCGCTGCCCGGCAGCGAGCGCGCCAAGTACCTCTACCGGATCGCCCGGATCATCCAGGAGCGCTCGCGCGAGCTGGCCGTGCTGGAGTCGATCGACAACGGCAAGCCGATCAAGGAGACCCGCGACTTCGACCTGCCGATGGTCGCCGCATGGTTCTTCTACTACGCCGGCTGGGCCGACAAGCTCGACTACGCGGGCTTCGGCCCCAATCCGCGCCCGGTGGGCGTGGCGGCGCAGGTCATCCCGTGGAACTTCCCGCTGATGATGCTGGCCTGGAAGATCGCCCCGGCGCTCGCCACCGGCAACACGGTCGTCCTCAAGCCGGCCGAGACCACCCCGCTGACCGCGCTGCGGTTCGCCGAGATCTGCCGCCAGGCGGGCCTGCCCGAGGGTGTCGTCAACATCATCACCGGTGACGGCCGCACCGGTGCCGCGCTCACCGCGCACCCGGACGTCAACAAGGTCGCCTTCACCGGCTCGACCAACGTCGGCCGGTCGATCGCCCGGCAGCTGGCCGGCAGCCGCAAGAAGCTGTCGCTGGAGCTGGGCGGCAAGGCCGCCAACATCGTCTTCGACGACGCGCCGATCGACCAGGCGGTCGAGGGCATCGTCAACGGCATCTTCTTCAACCAGGGCCACGTCTGCTGCGCCGGCTCCCGGCTGCTGGTCCAGGAGTCGATCCAGGACGAGCTGCTGGAGGCGCTCAAGCGCCGGATGGCCACCCTGCGGGTGGGCGACCCGCTGGACAAGAACACCGACATCGGCGCCATCAACTCGGCCGCCCAGCTGGCCCGGATCACCGAGCTGACCGCGGCCGGCGAGGCCGAGGGCGCCGAGCGCTGGGCCCCGGCCTGCGACCTGCCCTCCGCCGGCTACTGGTTCCGCCCGACCATCTTCACCGGCGTGAGCCAGGCGCACCGGATCGCCCAGGAGGAGATCTTCGGCCCGGTGCTCTCGGTGCTGACCTTCCGCACCCCGGACGAGGCGGTCGCCAAGGCCAACAACACCCCCTTCGGCCTCTCCGCCGGCGTCTGGACGGAGAAGGGCTCGCGCATCCTCTGGATGGCCGACAAGCTCAAGGCCGGCGTGGTCTGGGCCAACACCTTCAACAAGTTCGACCCGACCTCGCCGTTCGGCGGCTACAAGGAGTCGGGCTACGGCCGCGAGGGTGGCCGGCACGGTCTGGAGGCCTACCTCGATGTCTGATATCGCCACGCGTCTTGACGTCTTCAAGACCTACAAGCTGTTCGTCGGCGGGAAGTTCCCGCGCTCCGAGAGCGGACGGGTGTACGAGGTGACCACTGCAACATCAGCCGCCGGCGCGGCGGGCAAGGGCCAGTGGCTGGCCAACGCCCCGCTCGGGACCCGCAAGGACACCCGCGACGCCGTGCTCGCCGCCCGCGCGGCGGTCAAGGGCTGGTCCGGCACCACCGCCTACAACCGCGGCCAGGTGCTCTACCGGGTGGCCGAGATGCTGCAGGGGCGGCGCGAGCAGTTCGCCGCCGAGGTGGCCGCGGCCGAGGGTCTGGGCGCCAAGAAGTCCGCCGCGCTGGTGGAGCAGGCCATCGACCGCTGGGTCTGGTACGCGGGCTGGACCGACAAGGTGGCGCAGATCGCGGGTGCCGCCAACCCGGTGGCCGGGCCGTACTTCAACCTCTCGGTGCCGGAGCCGACCGGCGTGGTCGGCATCGTCGCCCCGCAGACCGGCTACGGGCACTCGTTCCTCGGCCTGGTCTCGGTGATCGCCCCGGCGATCGCCACCGGCAACACCGTGGTGGTCGCCGCGGCCGAGGACGCCCCGCTCCCGGCCCTGTCGCTGGGCGAGGTGCTGGCCACCTCGGACGTGCCCGGCGGCGTGGTGAACATCATCTCGGGCCGCACCGCGGACCTCGCCCCGACGCTCGCCTCGCACCAGGACGTCAACGCACTCGACCTCACCGGCGCGATCGCTGCCGACGGTGCTGGCGCGGCGGCTGTTCTGGAGGCCGCCGCTGCGGATACATTGAAGCGGGTGCTGCGCCCGGCGGTCGATCCGTCGGCGCAGGACTGGACCACCGCCCCCGGTGTCGAGCGACTGCTCTCCTTCCTGGAGACCAAGACGGTCTGGCACCCCATGGGTCAGTAGTCCGGTACCACCCTCCTGAACTGGCCGTCCCCAGTGCCCCTCCCCCCCCCGGGGCCCGGACGCGCCACTGACGGGTCCGCGCCTCTCCCCCCCCTGGCGCGGGCCCGTCGCCCTTTTCCCCCCGCCCGACGGGTTCCGAGCACGGCACCCGATACGTCAGACTGGTGTCTCGTGAGTGACACGCAGCTGAACCCCGCCCCGACCACCCGCGCCCGTGTGGTGCTGCTCTGCGGGCCCTCGGGTTCGGGGAAGTCCTCACTGGCCGAGCGCCTGGCCCTGCCGGTGCTCCAGCTCGACGACTTCTACAAGGACGGCGACGACCCGAGCCTGCCGCTGCTGGCCGACGGCTCCGGCACCGACTGGGACTCGCCCCTCTCCTGGCACCGGGACCAGGCGCTGGCCGCGATCCGGCAGTTGGTGGAGACCGGCCGGGCAGAGGTCCCGGTCTACTCGATCCCCGCCAACGGCCGCGCCGGCTCGCACACGCTGGACCTGGCCGGCGCCCCCGCCTTCATCGCCGAGGGCATCTTCGCCGCCGAGCTGGTCGGCGCCTGTGACGCGGAGGACCTGCTCGGCGCCGCCCTGTGCCTGCGCAACCGCCCGCTGACCACCGCCTGGCGCCGGTTCCGCCGCGACGTGCGCGAGGGCCGCAAGTCCGTCCCCTACCTGCTCCGCCGCGGCTGGCGCCTGATGCGCGCCGAAGCCGGCATCATCGCCCGCCAGATCGAGCTGGGCGCCCACGCCTGCGCGGGCGACGAGGCCGCGGCCCGGGTCCGCGCCGTGGTGCAGCAGGGCGAGCGGGTCACGGCGGGCGTCTGAGGCCGCCGCCTCCTCAGTCCGCCGGACCGGCGCGCAGCGCCTCGGCCTCGGCCAGCGCCGCCGGGGAGAGCGGACGGCGGTCCCTGCCGCCCTGGCAGGCCGGTACCTCGGCCCGCGGCAGGCGTGCGGGACGTTCCAGGGCGTCCCGGGCGATCGCGTGGTCGCGGTCGACCACCGTCAGACCTGCTCCCGGCGGGGCCAGGGTGTGGCGGGCGATGACCGCTCCGTTCAGCGTCGCGATCGACAGGTGCGGCTTGTCCAAGCGCTGGCGGACCTCCACCAGGGCGCCGGCCAGGTCGACATGGACCGCGTAGAAACTGCCGCGGAAGGACACCAGCCCCTGGGGGCTGACGATGCGGCTGACGCACACGCTGGCGGGAAACGGCAGGGTCGGCAGATCCATCAGCGTTCGCGCCGGAGCGGCGGGGGCACCGGACGTCGCACGCGTACCGTTCGCGCCCCGGTGGCGACGGTCCGTCCGCGCCGCGAGCCGGTCGAGCTCCTCCTGGGCGGCCTGCAGGCCCGCGCCGTGCGCGGCGGAGCTCCACCAGGACCGGAGCACCGCATCGCGGTCCGCGTCGGCCGCCATGGCGGCCTCTGTGGCGGCCTCTGTGGCGGGGGCGAGGTCGACCACCGCGCCGTAGTACCTCGCCACCTCTGCGAAGGCGGGCGTCACCCGCCCGTTCACCGCGCAGCAGGCGGCCGTCGACCGGTCGAGCCGCCAGCGGGGCGCGGTGCCGCCCAGCCCCCGCATCACCTGGTCGACGGCCGCGACGAGTTGGGCGAGGTCCCGGCTCTCGGCCAGCACCGCGCGCCAGCGGCCCGAGCTCGCCAGCGAGCCCGTCAGCAGGTGGAGACGGCCGCCGCACCCCCACTCCGTGGGGGGATCGGCCAGCTCCAGCCAGGCGAACCGGATCTCGTCGTCCGACCGCTCCGGTGCGGGTGTCCCGGCGGGGGACATACCCGGGCCGCACCACCGGCAGGGCGGGCGCACCCGGTGCTTGCGGATGGCGCGGGTGAGGGTGGAATAGCCACCCGAATAGCCCAGCTCGACGAGCTCCGCCAGCAGCGCCGTCGCCGCAAGGTGCGGCTCATCGGCCAGGCGCTGGCGGCAGTAGGGCAGGAAGCGCTGGGTCACGTCGTGAGCGGGGCTGCGGACCCCTGCGACCCGTCTGCCGCCCAGGTACGCCCTCAGCGTTTTGCGGTCACGCCCCAGGTGCCGGGCGATCGCGGAGATCGACCACCCGACGCGGCGCAGTTCCCGCGCTTCCGCGTATTCCTTCCTGGTGAGCATTCCAGACCCCCTTCAAGCCGGACCCGAGAATCGTGCCGAGTGCAAGTTGATGGCGGACGCCCTGACGAGGCGAAAACGTTACACGATGCAGCAGAAGCTGAGTAGCTGGGATTTGTTTTCCAACCGTACGGGGTGGGGAATTTGGGAGAGCACCGCTGGTTGTGAACACGCCACCCCCCTGGACCACTTGGGGAAGTTCACCGAGCACCGGCCAGCGGTAATGAATGTATGATGGCCGCCCCGGTCGGCGCTGGGGAATTTCGACGAGCATCCTGAGCATATAATGCCGGATGCTGTCCGGCGCATCGTCGGGGTAATTTCGGGGAGCACCTCAGGAATTGGATATGAAAAGACGCCCGAATTCCGTAGGCGCGACACCGGCACTCGGTCGTTAACAGAGTCATGAGTTCAATGTGCTACGCGAATACCGTGCCTCCGCCGGATCGTGACCCTGTCTGCAACGTCGGAAAGTGGCTCTTCGTCCCCGATCGCCGGAACGCGGCGGGCGACGTGCGGGCCGGCTACCTGTCGTGCAACGGCGAACGCGTCGTCCTGCGGCACTGCTCCCGCCTGCTGGCCGAGTTCCTGCGAACGATCCGCCAGCTCGAGGAGAGCTTCGCCGCTCGCATCGTCGTCGAGCCGGCAGCGGTCGAAGGATGATCCCCGCGACGCGCCCGGCGACGACGCCGGCAGGTCGGACAACAGCATTAATAAACCGCGGAGTTGACCATGTATGACCCAGCAGGCGAGTTCTCCCTCCGATATGCGGGCGCTCCCTACGGCGTGCTGGACGACCTCGCCGTGACGGCGCTCTACGAAGCCGGAGGCCGCTACGACGGGGACACCGCACCCCGCGGCCCACGGCTCGGCTACCCGACCACTGGAGGGCAGGGGACCTGGGCGCCCGAGGAGATCCCGCTGCCCCGTCCGCGCGCCCCTCTCGACGACGCCGGTCTGCACGCCACGGGTGCGGACTCCGCCGAATTGGGCGCCCCGACCGCCTCCCACCGCCGGCGCAGGGCCCAACGCCCGGTCGTGTCATGGCCACTGGCCATCGGGGAGGCGTTCGGGGTGCTGACCGCCGTGCTGGTCGCAGCCGTGTGCGTGCTGGGCGGGATGCTCTCCTACGACCCGCTGCGGGACCTGGCGCAGTCCCGGGTGCCGCACGGGCTGTCGCACCTGTGGCCGGTCATCGTCTACGGCCCGTGGCTCGTGGGCTGCCTCTCGGTGCTGCGCGCCGCCCTCGAAGGGCGGCGGCCGGCCCACTCGTGGGCCGTGGTGGTCATCTCCTCCAGCGTCGCGACCGGGCTCTGCATCTCCGATGCGTGCCGGACATTCTTCGGCGTCCTCGACATCGTCGTCGCAGGCCTGCCACCCATCACCGCAGCCGTCTCCCTGCACCAGCTCGTGCGTCAACTCACCACCGCTCATACCGCCCGCCGCACCCCGCGCCACACAGTCCGCAGGGCATCTCGGTGAGCAGAACTGAATATGCCAGAAGCGAGAGGAGATTCATTTGCCGGTACAGCCGCGAGCCATCCCGATTCCCCGAGCGCTCGGGCCGACGCGGGATGCCCACGTCAACCGACGGAAAGCCCGTTCGCTCGAACAGGTGGCACGCGATCCCCGATTGGACAACCCATCGGCCCGATCGCCACCGCCCCACTCACCAGGTCCAGGACGCAGCCTCCCGGATCCTGCGACCACGCGGCCCCGCTCGGGCCGCGTGGTCGACGGCAGCCGGAGCACCGACTCGGGCAGGCGTCGACGTCCAGTGACGCTACTGCAGGCGGCCGGCCTTGAGCTCCCCGACGAACGCGGCGAACGAGTCGGCGGGGAACACGAGCGCCGGCCCGGCCGGGTCCTTGGAGTCCCGCACGGGGGTGACACCGGTGAAGCCAGCCGCGACCTCCACGCAGTTGCTTCCGCCACCACCGCTGTAACTAGCCTTGCGCCAGGTCGCGTTGCTCAGGTCAGGGGTGGCGGTTCCCACGTGTACCGTTCCTCCATCACGTTCCGGATGAAGGCAGCCGACATCTCCGGGCCGAGCGCGGCTGCCTGCACCCGATCGTAGATGACCGTCAATCGGGTGACGTCCGCCGGTTGCTCGGAGAACTGTCCAGTATCAAGCCCCTCGGTGTAGGCCGACCGCGAGCCGTCGGGCATCGTGAGCAGGCACAGCGATCCACCCAGAGCAGTCAGCGGAAGCGCATGAAGCGGGACCACCTGCACGTCAACATTCCGCCGCTGGCCCACCTCCAGCAAGTGGGCCAGCTGTCCGCGCATCACCTGATGCCCGCCGACAGGAAGATAGAGGGCCGACTCGTGAAGCGTCATTCGGTACCACGGCGGGTTCTCGGCATGCAGGATCCGCTGGCGCGCGAGCCGATCGTTGAACTTCTCCTCCGTCGTGCCGTCACCCAGCACACCATCAGCGTCAGCGAAGATCGCCCGCATGTAGGCCTTGGTCTGCAATAGGCCTGGGATGATCAGGGAGTACTCCTGGATCATGCTGGCCTCAGCCTGCCGATGCAGGAACGTCTTCGCGAAGTGGTCGTACTTCGGGTCACTCAGGTGTCCCCACAGATCGATCAGCTCGCCGTTCGCCCGGAGCGCCGCGTCCAGCAGCTTGATCATCTCCCGCCCTGGCGGGTCGGTCGCCAGCTCGATCTGCGCGATCCGGTTGTGCGAGACGAACACCATCTGCCCGAGCTGCTTCTGCGTCAGCCCCAGCGCCTCCCGCCGTCGGCGGATCTGTGCGCCGAGGTAGGCCGCCAGGGAGCTTGTCGGATCGAGTTCCTTTGGCGCCGGCACGGCCCCTCCTCGTCTGTACGAGCCGAATGAAACCCCCTCGGGATGCTAACTGCGCACTGTCACGCCGTATTCGCAGATCGTGAGAATTCACCTCCAACTCGCGCAGGAAGTCGATGACGAACCCCCGAGACGCGAAAACAGAGAACGGCGAACGGCGAACGGATGACAGATTTCAAAATCTGTCATCCGTTCGCCGTCATCGCCCCACTGTCAGCGCGACACCGTCAGTGCGACACCGTCACCACAACCTTCCCCACCTGCCCGTTCGCCTCCAGGTGCCGGTGCGCCTCGACGATCTCGCTCAGGTCGAAGACGCGGTCCACCACCGGCGCCAGCGTCCCCGCCCGCAGCCCGGCGTCGACGAAGTGCCACGCCCGCCGCCGCGCGGCCGGATCGCCGGTGATGTCCAGGTTGCTGTAACCGAGCACCCGCAGCCCCCAGTTGAGCGGCAGCGGGGTCGGGCGCGAGTCCAGCCAGCCGTAGACGATCAGCAGCCCGCCCGGCGCCACCGCCTGCGCTATCGTGGCCAACCCGGGCCCGGCCACCGGGTCGAAGACCAGCTCGGCGCCCCGACCGCCGGTGATCTCGCCGACCCGGCCCAGCAGGTCCTCCTCGTCCGTCACGATCACGTGCGCGGCACCGAGCTTCAGCAGCTGCTCGCGCTTCGCCGCCGTCCGGGTCGCCGCCACCGGGATCGCCCCCAGGTGCCGGGCGATCTGGATCGCGGCCACCCCCACGCTGCTGGAGGCCGCGGTGATCAGCACCGTGTCCCCGGGCCGCATCCCGCCCTTGTCCACCAGCGCGCCGTACGCGGTGGTGTAGGAGAGCCAGACGGCCGCGCCGGTCACCGCGTCGACCTCGCCCGGGCGGTGGATCAGGTTGGTCTCCGGCACCAGCACCCGGTCCCCGTAGACGCCGTGGGTGCTCAAGTTCCCCAGCGCCGCGGTGCTCACCAGGTCGCCGACGGCGAATCCGGTGACCGCCGCGCCGACCGCCTCCACCACACCGGTGGCCTCGTAACCGAGCCGGGAGCCCGGCAGCTCGGGCTGGTAGAAGTAGGTACCGCCGCGGAACATCGCCTCCGCCCGGTTCAGCCCGAGCGCCTCGACCCGTACCAGCACCTCGTCCGGCCCCGGCTCGCCGAGCTCCACCTCCACGATCTTCAGGACCTCGGGTCCACCGATCTCGTCGAACACCACTGCCTTGGCCATGGCGGAATCCCCCATCACAACAATCAGATGATCACGCGTCAGTTCGCTGACGTACCTCCACCGTAGGTGTGCCGGACGAGACGTCCCATGCCGGAAAGTCTCGTTCTCCTGTCCGATCGTCTCGCCCCATGGAGCGCTGGTGAGCGCTACGCTCCCGCCATGGACGTGCTCAGCGACGCGATCACCGTGATGCGCACCGGCCGCCCGCACTCGGGGCTCACCGACAAGCTCGCCCCCTGGGGCATGCGCTTCCCGCCCGCCCCGGGCGCCGGCTTCCACATCGTGCTGCGCGGCTCCTGCTGGCTGCTCCCACCCGGGGACGCGCCGCCGGTCCGGCTCGGCGTCGGCGACGTGGTGCTGCTGCCGAGCGGCCGCGGGTTCGCTTTGGCGGACTCGCTGGAGACCGGCCTGATCGACGTGGTCATCACCGACGGCGGCCTGCTGCCGGCCCAGCGCGACGCCACCCTCCTCACCGGATCGCCCGGCGGCGAGGTCACCACGATGCTCTGCGGCGCCTACCAGCTCAACCAGGCCCGCCCGCACCCGCTGCTGGCCGCGCTGCCCGAGGTGGTCCACCTGCCGGCGCGGGTCGGCCACCACCCGGCCCTGCGCTCCCTGATCGACCTGCTCGGTGCCGAGCTGACCGAGCGCCGGCTCGGCTCGGACGCGGCGACGCCCGCGCTGCTCGACACGCTGCTGCTCTACATCCTGCGCGCCTTCTTCGAGGAGACCGCCTGTGCGGCCACCGGCGGCTGGGCCGCCGCGCTCGGCGACCCGGTGGTCACCACCGCGCTGAGCGAGATCCACGCCGACCCGGCCCACCCGTGGACCGTCGAGGAACTCGGCGCCCGGGCCGGCCTGTCCCGCGCCGCCTTCGCCCGCCGCTTCACCACTCTGGTCGGCCAGCCCCCGCTCGGCTACCTCACCTGGTGGCGGATGACCACCGCGGGCCGCCTGCTGCGCGAATCCGACGCCCCGCTCCACCGCATCGCCCAACAGGTCGGCTACCTCAGCGAGTTCGCCTTCGCCAAAGCCTTCAAGCGCGAGTACGGCCTCTCCCCCGGCCGCTACCGCGACCAACGGCGCGCCGGCCGGTCCGACGGGCAGCAGGACGGACAGCACGACGGGCAGTGCAGCGGTCCGGCACTGGCGGCCGACGGTTAGGACCTGCCCGGCGGCTCCCTGCCACCCGGTCGTGTCCGATTGGCCGTCCGCTGCGCGGGAAGACGCAGTACGCCGGGGCCCCTCCCCGCCTGAACCCGCCAGCAGGGCCGCCCGTAGGAACACACGGAAACACAGAGGTGGAGAACATGCTCGGTCTGGTACTGCTCGGCATCCTGGTGCTCACCATCGGCGGCTGCGCCTGCGTGGTGTGGGCGGAGCGCGGCGGGCCCCGCTGGGTCCGCGGCGTGGCGACCGTGACGCTTGCCACGGGCGAGCTGGTGCGCATCACCCACAGGCACCGGCGCCGGAGCCTGAACCGGAACAGCGGCGACAGCGGCGGCGACTCGGGCTGACACTCCGACGGCACGCAGCTGGGCCCGGTGGCCTCTCCCAAGACACCGGGCCCAGCTTCTTTGCGAGTTCGCGGCTTCCCAGCCGGCGGGCTCCCCCGAGCCGCCTGCCTCCGCGCCCTCACCCGTCCCCCGACGGGAGTTCCTGTGGTGAAGCGTTACGCCACCAGCTCGCCGAAGGCGTGCGCGGTGTCACCGTTGCGGTTGAGCTGCTCGTCGTCGCGCAGTCGGCGCAGGGCGCGCCAGATGCTGCTCTTGACGGTGCCGACGCTGATGTTCAGGATGTCGGCGATCTCCGGGTCGGTGCGGCCCTCGTAGTAGCGCAGGACCAGCATGGTGCGCTGGTTCTCCGGGAGCTTGGCGAGCGCCTGCCAGAGCACGGCGCGCAGCTCGGTGCCGCCCATGGCGTCGGTGTCGCCGACCGTCTCCGGCAGCTCCTCGGTCGGGTACTCGTTGAGCTTGCGGCGCCGCCAGGCGGAGATGTGCAGGTTGGTCATGGTGCGGCGCAGGTAGCCGCCGACCGCGGCCTTGTCGCTGATCCGGCCCCAGGCGCGGTAGGTGCTGAAGAGCGCGCTCTGCAGCAGGTCCTCGGCCTCGTAGCGGTCACCGGTCAGGTGGTAGGCAGTGGCGTAGAGGGAGGCGCGACGCTCGCGCACATACGCGGTGAACTCCGTCAGGTGGTCCACCTCGGCGGCCGAGTGCTCCCCCTGCGCGCCTCCCTGCTCGCCCTGCGGGACGCTCTGCTCCACCGGCGCGAGCCGGTAGAGGGTGGCGCCCGTCGTCCGGCCGTCGGTCGACTCCCCCGAGTCACCCACGGTCCGGCCGGTTCCCGCCCCCACGGGAACACTGCCCGGGCGGACGAACGCGCGGTGCTCGCCCGTCCGGATCCCGCCGCTCACCCGGCGGGCCCCCGTGCACTGTTCGGTCCGGCCCTGCTCGATCACACGGTGCTCGACCACGCGGTGTGCCGTGGCACGCAAGCCGCGGACGGCCGGGTTGTGTGCATCCAGGATGCCCCGGGTCTCAAGCGTTGCGGTCATGTGGCGCCCCCATGGTCGGTACGAGCGGGTTCTTTCCGGTGCCCTCGCCCCGTCCCGGTCGTGCCGGTTCGTCGCGTTGACATGGAAAAGCTTGCCCGTCGCCCGTCATGACGGTGTCCGGCGACTGTCACAGCGGTGTCACAAGGGGCGGGACCTTCGTCCCGAGCCGCCGTCCGACACCGACGACGCATGCTCTGCCCCAGGCGGTTCCCGGCGGCACATCCGGTGAGCCAGAATGAACGCGTGCCTTTCCTCCTACTGATCGAGGACGACGACGCCATCCGGACCGGCCTCGAACTCGCTCTCACCCGCCAGGGCCACCGCGTGGCCGCCGCAGCGTCCGGCGAGGACGGCCTTCGGCTGTTCAAGGAACAGCGTCCGGATCTGATCGTTCTCGACGTGATGCTGCCCGGAATCGACGGCTTCGAGGTGTGCCGCCGGATCCGGCGCACCGACCAGCTGCCGATCATCCTGCTCACCGCGCGCTCGGACGACATCGACGTGGTCGTCGGCCTGGAGTCCGGAGCCGACGACTACGTGGTCAAGCCGGTGCAGCCACGGGTGCTGGACGCCCGGATCCGGGCCGTGCTGCGCCGCGGCGAGCGGGAGAACTCGGACTCCTCCGCCTTCGGCTCGGTGGTGATCGACCGCTCCGCGATGACCGTCACCAAGGACGGCGAGGACCTCCAGCTCACCCCCACCGAACTGCGGCTGCTGCTCGAACTGAGCCGCCGCCCCGGTCAGGCGCTCTCCCGCCAGCAACTGCTGCGACTGGTCTGGGAACACGACTACCTCGGTGACTCCCGACTGGTGGACGCCTGCGTGCAGCGGCTGCGGGCCAAGGTGGAGGACGTCCCCTCGGCGCCGACCCTGATCCGCACGGTGCGCGGGGTGGGCTATCGTCTGGACCCGCCCGCCTGACCGACGCCGCCCTCCCCCACCTACCCCGTCGCCCCGTTGCCCGCGAAACCGTCCACCGAACCGCGCACCGCTGCCAGCTGCCCTGACACCGAATGGCTGACCTGACACGTGACTGACCATCAGAACGGCCACCGGCTGTCCCGGACACTGCGCCGGCTCCGACTCAGTTCGCTGCGGGTGCGGCTGGCCGCGGTCTTCGCCGTGGTGGCGCTGACCGCCGCCGTCTCCGCCTCCGGCATCGCCTACTGGCTCAACCGCGACGCGGTGCTCAAGCGCGCCCAGAACACCGCACTGGACGACTTCCGCAGCTCGCTCGGCCGCAACGTCTCGGCCCTGCCGCAGGGCGCCACCTGCGCGGAGCTGGCCCAGCTCGCCAACGACGTGGCCAGCTCCGGCCTGAACTACGACGTCGTGGTGGTGGACGACAGCCAGCCGGGCTGCGCGGCCTTCTCCGACCCGCAGTTCACCCTGGCCCAGGTGCCGCACGCGCTGGTCACCACCGTCGCCACCCCGCGCAGCGCGACCACCGCGATCCCGTTCACCAACCACCTCTACTGGCAGCGGGTGAACCTGAAGGGTGATCCCTACCTGGTGGGCGGCACCAAGGTGGTGCCGACCGGCCTGACCGCCTACATGTTCAAGTCGCTCGACAACGAGCGGGACGACCTCAAGACGCTGGCCTGGTCGCTGGCGGTGGCGACCATGCTCGCCCTGGTCGCCGCCACCCTGCTGGCCCAGGCGGCGTCCAGCGCGGTGCTCCGCCCGGTGCGTCAACTGGGGGATGCCGCACGGCGGTTGGGCGAGGGCGAGCTTGACGTCCGGCTGGAGGTCACCGGCGCCGACGAACTCGCCGACCTGAGCCGGACGTTCAACCAGGCGGTCGAGCAGCTCTCGCACCAGGTCGACGAGTTGAGCGCGCGCGAGGCGCAGAGCCGGCGGTTCGTCGCCGACATGTCGCACGAGCTGCGCACCCCGCTGACCGCGATGACCGCGGTCACCGACATCCTGGAGGACGAGGCCGAGTCGCTGGACCCGATGATCGAGCCGGCCGTGCGGCTGGTGGTCAGCGAGACCCGCCGGCTCTCCGACCTGGTGGAGAACCTGATGGAGGTGACCCGGTTCGACGCGGGCACCGCCAAGCTGGTCGCCGACGAGATGGACATCGCCGACCTGATCATGTCCTGCATCGACGGCCGGGCCTGGTACGACGCGGTGGAGGTGGACGCGCCGCGCGGGGTGCTGGCGGTGGTCGACCCGCGCCGGCTCGACGTGGTCTTCGCCAACCTGATCGGCAACGCGCTCAAGCACGGCGGCTCCCCGGTGCGGGTCAAGGTCAGCCAGGGGGTGGGACCGACCGGCGCCGGCGAGGTGGTGGTGGAGGTCTCGGACAGCGGCCCCGGCATTCCGCAGGACGTGCTGCCGCATGTCTTCGACCGGTTCTACAAGGCAGACAAGGGGCGGGCCCGCTCGGAGGGCAGCGGGCTCGGCCTGTCCATCGCGATGGCCAACGCCCAGATCCACGGCGGCACCATCACCGTCGCCAACGGGGCGCAGGGCGGCGCGGTCTTCACCCTGCGGCTGCCGCTGGTCCCGCCGGAACGTCCCGCGGCCGGCGGCCCGGTCAGCAGCGGGCTCGGCGCACGCGGGCAGCGCGGCGGGGGCACCGGCGACCAGCGCCCCGGCGGCGGTACGAGCGGCTCGGGGGATGCGGGAGACTCGGGAGACGGTACCGAGCGGAGGACGCCCCAGTGAACGAGGCCACCAACAGCAGTGGAGCCGGACGGTGGGTGCTCGTCCTGGGGGTCGGAGCGGTCACGGTCGCCCTGGCCTCCGGCTGCGGGATCCGGCCCACGGCCGTCCCGGTCGACGCGGGGCGGCCCGCCGTGCGGACCGCGTGTCCGAGCCCGGTGCACCCGCCGTCCCTGCCGACCAGCCAGCCCAGCGCCACCCCGAAGAACCCCGTGCACCCCTCGGTCCAGCCCTCGCCGGTGGTCTCGCCGGCGACCGGCAGCCTGTTCAGCGCACTGCCCTCGGCGACCCCCAGCCCGACCGGGCCCGTGCGGTGCCCCTGAGGCCTGGCGCCGCCGAGCGGCGGACGCCGGGAGCCTGTGACCGGCGCCATGCGCGAGCCGGCGGGGTGTGCCGGGAACCGCGCGCGCCCGGCGCCGCGTCCACTCTGGCGTGCAGCGAGATGGCACCGGCGTGCGGCGAGCACGCGACAGTGTGCGGATCGAAGACCGACGGCCGGCCGTGACGGCCCGGCCGCTCGACGACGCCCAAGACCCAGAGCCGGGCGCCGACGCACCCGGCGGCCAGGCGGCCGGGGCCGGGCCCGAGCTGCTGCCGCCGCTGCTGCGCTCGGCAGGCCTGACCATGCTGGTGCTGTACTTCCTGCTGCTCGGCTGGCTGGCACTGCGCCAGCCGCCAGCGGGCTGGTCCTACGACTCCAACCTGACGCCGTTCGCCTCCGTGCACCGCGCGCTGGCCACCGGTGGCGCGGCCGGCCTGCGGCAGGTGCTGAGTTCACTGGTCGTGCTGGCCCCGCTCGGCGTCCTGCTGCCGCTGGCCCAGGGACGGCTGCGGCAGGCCTGGTTGCCGTCCTTCCTGCACACCCTCGGTATCAACGCGCTGCTCGCGACGGCGATGGAGGTGGTGCGCACCGGCCTGACCAGCCACCTGCTGAACGTCGACGACATACTGCTGGGCACCATCGGCGCGGCGGCCGCCCACCTGCTGGTGGTCCCCGTCGGTCGGGTCCGGCTGCGGGCCTGGCTGGCCCGTCACCCGTGGCCGGACGAGGCGGCGGCGGGCGAAGCGGGTGCGGCGGCCGCGGCGGGCTCGGCGGTTCCCCCGGGGACCGGTCGGCCCGGCGGTGACGACGCCCCGGCGGCGCAGGTCCGCCCGGCCTTCGCGACGCCCCGCACCCAGCCGCCGCACGCCCAGACTCCGCGCAACGAGGCCCCGAGCGACGGCGGGCGCGCCCTGCGGCTGCTGTCCCCCCGGCCGGGCACGCTGCCCGCCTCGGTGCACCGCGCGCACCACCTCTGAGCAGCGCTCCCCCGCCGTGCCCTTGGCGCCGTGCCCCTCGCGCCGGGCCTCGGGGACGACCCTGAGGCCGACCCCGAGAGCCGGCCACCGCTCCCCGGTGAGAGACCGGGGTCCGGGATCGACAGTCAGGCGGACGTCCGGGCAGGTCATCGCGGCGCAGCATGGATACCGAGCCCCGGGACCACCGGAGCACCACACCGCCACCGCTCGGAGATCCCCATGCGCACGCTTGCCCGCCCTCGCCACAACCGTCTCGTCGCCGGCGTCTGCGCCGGGGTCGCCGAGCGCTTCGGCCTCACCCCGTGGACGGTCCGGCTGATCTTCCTGGCCTCCTGCCTGCTGCCCGGCCCGCAGGTCCTGCTCTACATGGCGCTCTGGTTCCTGCTGCCGCAGGAGCCGTGAGCGCCACGCCCGGGCGGCGGGCAGCAGACGCGTCAGGCCGTCCACCCCTCAGCGGGGTGGACGGCCTGACGCGTGGGGCGGCTCCGGAGCCGCCGTGCTCAGCCGCCGAGGCCCGGCGCGGTCGCGCCCAGCGGCACCACACTGCCCAGCGCTCCGCTGAGCGGGACCTGCTTGGCCGCACCCTGCACCGCGCCGACCGGCAGGCCGCGGGTGGCGCCGCTCGCGGAGACCGGAGCGGCCTCGGGCGCGGCGGCAGCCGGCGCCTGCGCGGCGGGGGCCTGGGTTCCGGACTTCTGGTCGAGCAGGCCGGTGGTCTGCTTCACCGGACCGTCGACCGCGGGGGCCTTGCCGAGGGCCCCGGTCACGCCACTGGTGTCCGGCAGCGCGGGAAGGCCGCCCGGGGCGGCCGCGGAGGCGGCGCCGGCCGCGACCGTCGCGATGGCGACGCCGAGCGCCGCGGTACCGGCAACCTTGATGGCCTGCTTCATGAGTCCGTCCTCGTGTCCTCGTCGGGCCGGCGCGTGGGCTGACGCCCAGGCGGACACCCGGGCCGGAGCCCGTGGATGCGCCGCTGCACCGTGTCAGCAGTGACTGCCCACCGTAGACAGTCCCCCGGGCGGGGGCCAAAGGCCCGCCACTCGCCCGAGTGAACCGTCATACAGTCCTACTTGACCTGAGGTGCACCAGAGTTGACGGAACGTCAGATTCCTCGGACTCGGTCGCGAATCAGACCGACGAACCGAACAGCCACTCGGCCTTGAGCTCGGCGTAGCCCGGCTTGATCACCTCGTTGATCATCGCGAGGCGCTCGTCGAACGGCACGAAGGCCGACTTCATCGCGTTGACGGTGAACCACTGCATGTCGTCCAGCGAGTAGCCGAACGCCTCCACCAGGTGCTCGAACTCCTGGCTCATGCTGGTGCCGCTCATCAGCCGGTTGTCGGTGTTCACGGTGACCCGGAACTTCAGCCGGCTGAGCAGCCCGATCGGGTGCTCGGCGTACGAACTCGCAGCCGCCGTCTGCAGGTTGGAGGTGGGGCACATCTCCAGCGGGACGCGCTTGTCACGCACGTACGCGGCCAGGCGGCCGAGCGCGACCGTCCCGTCCTCGTTCACCGTGATGTCGTCGATGATCCGCACGCCGTGGCCGAGCCGGTCGGCGCCGCAGCACTGCAGGGCCTCCCAGATCGAGGGCAGGCCGAAGGCCTCGCCGGCGTGGATGGTGAAGTGGTTGTTCTCGCCCTTGAGGTAGTCGAAGGCGCCCTGGTGGCGGGTCGGCGGGTGGCCCGCCTCGGCGCCCGCGATGTCGAAGCCGACCACGCCGGCGTCGCGGTAGCGGTTGGCCAGCTCGGCGATCTCCTGCGAGCGGGCGGCGTGCCGCATCGCGGTGAGCAGGGTGCCGACCTTGATCCGGTGGCCGTTGGCGCGGGCCTTCGCCTCGCCCTCGCGGAAGCCCTCGTTGACGGCCGCGACGACCTCGTCCAGGCTCAGGCCCGCCTCCAGGTGCTGCTCGGGGGCGTAGCGCACCTCGGCGTAGACCACGCCGTCGGCGGCCAGGTCCTCGGCGCAGTCGGCGGCGACCTTGATCAGCGCCTCGCGGGTCTGCATGACCGCGCAGGTGTGGGCGAAGGTCTCCAGGTAGCGGACCAGCGAACCGGAGTCGGCGGCCTCGCGGAACCAGACGCCGAGCGCGGCCGGGTCGGTGGTGGGAAGCCCCTCGTAACCGCAGGCGGCGGCCAGTTCGACGATGGTCTCGGGGCGCAGGCCGCCGTCCAGGTGGTCGTGCAGCAGCACCTTGGGCGCGCGGCGGATCTGGTCGGCGGTGGGCGTACGCGGGGCCGTGGTGCCCGCGGGAACGGGGATCTGGTTCTGCATTGCGGGAGTGTAGCCCCTACGCGCGTAGATTCCTACTCGCCACGTCACAGGGCTCGTTCACTCCGTGCTGCCGTCGCTCACCCCTGAGCGAGCAGTTGCCCCCGCCGCGAGAGCACGAACTGCCGGAACGCCTCGGCCGGCGCCGTCAGCGGCCGCCCCGTCACCCAGGCCAGCCCGATCGCCCGCCTGGTGCGCGGCGCGGTGACCGTCAGGTCCACCACCCCCGGCCGGGGCGCGGTGCCCGGCGGCAGCAGCGCCACCCCGAGCCCGGCCGCCACCAGCCCGCGCAGCGTCTCCGCCTCCTCCCCCTCGAAGGCGATCCGCGGCGTGAACCCGGCCTCGGCGCAGAAGTCGTCGGTGATCTGGCGCAGCCCGTAGCCGTGCTCCAGCGCCACGAACGGCTCCTGGGCCACCTCCGCCAGCCTGATCCGGCGCCGCCCGGCGAGCCGGTGGTCGGCGGGAACCACCAGGTGGAGCACCTGCTCGTCCAGCGGACGTGCGGTCAGCTGCGGGTCGTCCGGCAGCGGCGAGACCAGGCACAGGTCCAGCTCGCCCGCGCGCAGCCGCTCCAGCATCGCCGCGACGTAGTCCTGCACCAGCTGGAACCGCACCCGCGGGTGGTCCTCGCGGAAGCCGCGCAGCAGCCCCGGCACCGCGTCCGTCCCCATGGTGTGGAGAAAGCCGAACGCCACCCGCCCCGCCGCCGGATCCGCCTCGGCCGCCACCGCCCGCGCCCCGCGCTCCAGCTCGCCCAGCGCCCGCTCCACCGAGCCGAGCAGCAGGTGTCCGGCCCGGGTGAGCCGCACCGTGCGTCCCTCCCGGGCCAGCAGCGCCACCCCGAGCTCGGCCTCCAGCCGGGCGATCGCGCGCGACAGGGTGGGCTGCGGCATGCCGAGCAGCTCGGCTGCCCTGGTCACGTGCTCCAGCCGGGCCACCGCCGCGAACTGGGCCAGCCGGGGCGCGAGCCGCACCACCGGGGCCTGCGGGTCGAGTTCGGCGAGCTGGGCGGCTGGGACGTCGTCATGCGGCACAGCATCGATTATGGCTGATTCATGCATTGGACGCATGGAAAGCGGCGGGTCTACCGTCGTTCCCATGCCTCCCGTCCGCACCGAGGCATCCGCCGCCACCGCCCCGGGTGCCGTTCCCCCTGCCGCAGACCCCACCCCAGCCGCCACCGCCTCGGCCACCACCGCCTCGGCCGCCGCAGCCGCAGCCGCAGCCGACCTGCGACTGCGCCCCGGGCAGCGCGAGTTCCGCCGCTCCAACCTCGCGCTCTTCGCCGCCGGCGTCGCCACCTTCGTGCTGCTCTACGCGACCCAGGGCCTGCTCCCGCTGCTCGCCACCGACCTGCGCATCACGCCGGGGCAGGCGAGTTGGACCACCTCGGCGGCCACCCTCGGCCTGGCCCTGGCACTGCTGCCGGCCAGCGCCCTGTCCGACCGCTACGGGCGCACGGCCGTGATGACCGGCTCGATGCTGGCCGCCTCGCTGATCGCCGTCGCCCTGCCCTTCGCCCCCTCGCTCGGCGCGCTGGTGGTGCTGCGGGCCCTGCAGGGTGCGGCGCTGGCCGGCCTGCCCGCGACCGCGATGGCCTACCTCGCCGAGGAGGTGCACCCGAGCGCGCTGCCCTCGGCGATGGGTCTGTACGTGGCCGGCAACAGCATCGGCGGCATGGGCGGGCGGCTGGTCGCGGGCTGGACCGGCGCGGTCGGCGGCTGGCGCTGGGGCCTGGCCTCGGCCGCCGTCCTCGCGCTGCTCGCCGTCCTCGCCTTCCGGCTGCTGATCCCCGCCGCCCGCCACTTCCGCCGCACCCCGGTGGACCCGCGCGCGCTGTCCCGCACCATCGGCGCCCACCTGCGCAACCCGCTGCTGCTGCGGCTGTACGCGCTCGGCCTGCTCTTCATGGCGGTCTTCGGCGCCGTCTACAACTGCGCCGGCTTCCGGCTGATCGGCGCCCCCTTCCACCTGCCGCAGTCGGTGGCCGCCTCGATCTTCGTCGTCTACCTGGTGGGCACCGGCACCTCCGCCGCCGCGGGCCGCCTGACCGCGCTGCTCGGCCGCCGCGGCGCGCTGTACGTCGCGATCGGCCTGACCACCGCCGGCCTGCTGGTCTCGCTGGTCGACTCGCTGCCCTGCGCGCTGCTCGGCCTGGTGCTGATCACCGGCGGCTTCTTCGCCGGCCACGCCACCGCCTCCTCGGCGGTCGGCCGCACCGCCCAGCACGGCCGGGCCCAGGCCTCGGCGCTCTACCTGATGGCCTACTACGTCGGCAACAGCCTCGGCGGCACCGTGGGCGCCGACGCCTACCACGCGGTCGGCTGGTCGGGCGCGGCCACCGTCGGGCTCGTGGCGATGGCCCTGGCCGGCGCGGTGACGGCGTACGCGAGCTACGCCGGACGACGTGCGGCGTCGGTCGGTACGCTGCCGGCCGGCCGAGGACCGCTGCCGTCAGATCCGCAACCACTCCACTCAGGCGATCGCCGACCGGGAGGGCGGGGAGGTCAGGACAGCATCTGACACCCCGTCCGATCCGCCCCCAGGGAGGCCCTAGGGTGGCGCGCATGAGGCACATCGAGTTCGAACGACTGCACAACTTCCGTGACCTGGGCGGCTACCGGGCGGCCGACGGGCGGTCGGTGCGGTGGGGGCGGCTGTACCGGTCGGACTCGCTCGCCAAGCTGCGGGGCGCCGACTGGGACCGCTTCCTCGCCCTCGACGTGCGCACCGTGATCGACCTGCGCTACCCCTGGGAGATCGAGCAGCGCGGGCGGGTGCCGCAGGCGATGGGCCTCGGCTACGTCAACCTCAGCGTGGAGCACCGGCCCTACGACCAGGCGCAGATCGACCCGGCCCTCGATCCGTGGCGCTTCCTCGCCGACCGCTACGCGGAGGTGGCGCTGGACGGCGCCGAGGAGCTTCGGCAAGCCCTGGAGATCATCGCCTCGGACAGCGCTCCGCTGGTCTTCCACTGTGCGTCGGGCAAGGACCGCACCGGTCTGCTCGCGGCGCTGGTGCTGGCCCTGCTCGGCGTGGCGGACGAGGAGATCCTCGCGGACTTCGCCCTCACCGAACTGGCCACCGACCGGCTGCGCGCCGACTGGCAGGCCGCCCACCCGGGCCGGACGCTGCGCTGGCCGGGCTACGGGCGGGCGCCGGCCGAGGTGATGCGCCTGTTCCTGGCCGACCTGCGGGCCACGTACGGCTCGGTGGGCGGGTACGCCACCACGCACCTCGGAGCCGACGACGCACTGGTCGCGGAGCTGCGCGCCCGGCTGCTGACGGCGTAGCGAGTGCCCGGGGCGGCGGCGGAAACCCGGTTGCCGCCCGCCGGTGGGCCCCGGAGAATCGCCTCCGTGACGGCGATCTTGAGTGACGAGCAGGTCGAGCGGTTCGTGACCGACGGCTACGTCCACCTCCCCGAGGCCTTCCCGCGCGAACTCGCCGACGAGTGCCGGGCTTTCCTGTGGCGCGAGACCGGACTGGACCCGGCGGACCCGGCCGGCTGGACCGAGCCGGTCGTTCGACTCGGCGGCTACGGCGGCGAGTTGTTCACCCGGGCCGCCACCACGCCGCGCCTGCACGGCGCGTTCGACCAGCTCGTGGGTGCGGGCCGCTGGGTGCCGCGCACGGGACTGGGCACCTTCCCGATCCGCTTCCCGCACCCGGGCGAGGCCGGGGACACGGGGTGGCACCTGGACGGCAGCTTCACCCCCGAGGGCGAGCAGGGCCACTGGCTCAACCTGCGCTCGCGGGGCCGGGCCCTGCTGATGCTCTTCCTCTTCTCCGACACCGGCGCCGACGACGCGCCCACCCGGATCAAGGTCGGCTCCCACCTGGACGTGCCGCCCTTCCTGGAGCCGCTCGGCGAACGCGGCACCGACCTGTTCTCCCTGTGCACCACGATGCAGGAGGCGGGCCGGCTCGACGCCCCCGACCGGCCGCTCGCCCTGGCCACCGGTCGGGCCGGCGACGTCTACCTCTGCCACCCGTTCCTGATCCACGCGGCACAGGACCACCACGGCACCACTCCGCGCTTCCTCGCCCAGCCCCCGCTGCTGCCCACCGGCCTGCTCGACCTCGAGCGCCCGGACGGCGACTGCTCCCCGGTCGAGCGGGCGGTGCGGCTCGGCCTGGCACGGCAGGCCTGACCGGGCAGGCCCTGGGCCCGGCACCGGCACCGGCACCGGCACCGGCACGGCTACCGGCCGATCAGCTCGCCGGTGACCGCCGGGCGCACCTTGGTGAGCATCAGGTCGAGGAACCGCTCGGGCCGCCGGAAGGACGCGAAGTGGCTCGCGCCCTCGATCAGCGCGAACTCCTTGACCGGCGCGCTGACGTCGTCGAAGAACCGCCTGGCCGGCGCGGGCGGGGTCAGCACGTCGTGCTCGCCCTGGAAGACGACCGCCGCAGCCCGGGGCGCCGCCAAGGACAGCAAGGAGAAGGCGCGCGACCTGCACGCCGGTGTCGCACTGCTGTGGGGCGAGCAGGATCAGCCCACCCGCGGCCCCAAGCCCACCCTCAGTCCGCGCCGCATCGCCGGGGCCGCCGTGGCCCTGGCCGACGCCGAGGGCCTGGACGCCGTGTCGATGACCAGGGTCGGCACCGAACTCGGCGTCTCCGCCATGGCCCTGTACCGGTACGTGCCCGGCAAGGCCGAACTCGTCGAGCTGATGGTCGACGTCGTCCTCGCCGAACGCCCCGACCTCACCACCGTGGAGCAGGCCTGGCGGGCCGGACTCGCCGAGTGGGCCCGCCGCTCACTGGCCGTGTACCAGGCCCACCCCTGGCTGCTCGCGGCCACCGCGATGCGCCGCCAGGCCATGGGTCCGGGTCAACTCGGCTGGCTGGACGCCGCGCTGGGCGCCCTGGAGACCACCGGGCTGACCGCCGCCGAGCGCCACCAGGTCTCCCTGCTCATCGTCGGACTGGTGCGCAACCTCGCCCAGCAGCTGGCCGACTTCGACGAGGAGCACGACCGGGAGTGGGGCCGGCTGACCGGCGAACTGCTCGACCGTCACGCCGACCGGTTCCCCGCCCTGACCGCGGCCATCACCCAGGGCGCGTTCGAGCCGACCGCCCTCGACCCGCTCGACTTCGGCCTGACCCGCATCCTCGACGGCGTCCAGGTGCTCATCGACCGCAGGGCGCAGGGGTCTTCGTCCTGAGCCGGCCGACTTCCGGCGTCGATCACCGCACGCCCCCTCCCAGCAGCGGTTATCGCCCCCGGTCGCGGGCATATCACCGTGTGCACACAGGGAGGCAGTCATGGCCGTGGTCTTCGACGCCGATTTCACCTCGCCCGAGCAGTGGGTGGCGGGTCGCACCAGCGCCTATCCGAACATGGGGCCGACCAACCAGGGCGACCACAAGCTCGACCGGCTGGTCCCCGCCTACTGCCCGGGCGGAGTCTTCACCGCGACCCGCGGCTTCTTCAGCCGCCTGTGGAACTGCAACCTGCTGACCACCGAGGGCAGTCCGGGCGGCTTCCAGCTCCGGAGCGGCGATCTGCTGACCGCCCGGGTCGTGCTGCCCACCGGCACCGGCGCCTGGCCCGCCATCTGGACCTGGCGCGACGGCGACAACGAGGTCGACGTCTTCGAGTACCACCCCGACCACCCCGACCTGCTGGAGTTCAGCAACCACCTGGCGGGCACCAATTCGTACTGGCACGGCAGTTCGGACGGCGTCGCCCCCGGCGCCACCGTGCAGGTCTCGACCCGGTTCGGCGCCGACTCGGTCGACTGGTACGTCGGCGACACCCTCTGCTTCGCGGACGGCGCGGGCGTCGGCACCGACTGGTCCGCCTACCTGATCGTCAACCTCTCCGTCTCCGACGGCACCTACCACCCGGCCCCGTCCTTCTGGGGCCCCCGCCGCCTGAGCTGGACGTGCCAGAGCCTCCAGGTGGAACGCTGACGTCCGGACCAGGGGGCAGCCTGCTACCGGCCGCGGTACACCTCGCGGCGGTTGCCCGCGGCCAGCACCCAGATGATCAGCTCGCCCGCCTCAACGGTGTAGACGATGCGGTAGTCACCGACCCTGAGCCGCCACCGGGCGCTGTGACCCTGAAGTGCCTTGATGTCGAACGCATCGGTCTCTCCGCGGTCCAGCGCCTTCTGAAGGTCCGTGAGGCGATGCAGGATCCGCACAGCGTCGGAGCGCGGGATCCTGAGCATGTCCCGCTGGGCGTGCGGGGTGAACTTCGTGACGTACCCCATGCGGATCAGGCGTGGTGGGCGCGGAGCAGAGCAGCCATCTCCTCGAGCGAGACGGACCCCTCCCTGCCCTCGACTTCGGCTTCGTCGGCCAACCGCCCGAGCCAGGCGTCCTCCGCCCGCTCGGCGAGCTCGCGCAGCCGCTGGTACTCCCTTATGTCGAGCACCACGGCTTCCTGCTTGCCGCGCCGGGTGATGATCGTCGGGGTGTCCTCGCGACTGGCGCGGTCGATGACGTCCGCGAGATGACTGCGCACCTCGGCCATCGACTCGACCACGGGCTCACTCATGTCTTCAATGTAGCAGATGTACATCTGGGACAGCATGGCCGAACGACGACGGGCGGTGCGCCCCCCGCGCACCGCCCGTCGACCTGTGCGCCCGTCACGGGCGCCGTCCGCCGGCTCAGCCGATGCGGTCCAGCACCAGCGGCGTGCGGGTGTACTCGGTGCCGTGCGGGGCGACGTCGATGCCGCCGGTCAGGGCCTCGATCGCGTAGTCGAAGCGCTCGGGGGTGTCCGTGTGCAGGGTCAGCAGCGGCTGGCCGGCGGTGACCGTGTCGCCCGGCTTGGCGTGCATCTCGACGCCCGCGCCGGCCTGCACCGGGTCCTCCTTGCGCGCGCGGCCGGCGCCCAGGCGCCAGGCGCAGACGCCCACCGCGTAGGCGTCCAGCGCGGTCAGCACGCCGCTGGCCGGCGCCGGGATCACGTGCTGCTCGCGGGCGACCGGGAGCGGGGCGTCCACGTCGCCGCCCTGGGCGCTGATCAGGCGGCGCCAGTGGTCCATGGCCGAGCCGTCCTTGAGCGCGTCGGCCGGGTCCTTGCCCTGCACACCGGCCGCGGCGAGCATCTCGCGGGCCAGGGCGATGGTCAGCTCCACGACGTCGGCCGGGCCGCCGCCGGCCAGCACCTCGACCGACTCGCGCACCTCCAGAGCGTTGCCCGCGGTCAGGCCGAGCGGGGTGGACATGTCGGTGAGCAGCGCGACGGTGTTGACGCCCGCGCCGCGGCCCAGGCCCACCATGGTGCGGGCCAGCTCCTGGGCGTCGGCCAGGTTCTTCATGAAGGCGCCGGAGCCGACCTTGACGTCGAGCACCAGGGCGCCGGTGCCCTCGGCGATCTTCTTGGACATGATCGAGGAGGCGATCAGCGGGATCGCCTCGACGGTGCCGGTCACGTCGCGCAGCGCGTAGAGCTTCTTGTCGGCGGGGGCCAGGCCGTCGCCGGCCGCGCAGATGACCGCGCCCGAGTGGCGCAGCACGTCCATCATCTCGTCGTTGGAGAGCAGCGCCCGCCAGCCGGGGATGGACTCCAGCTTGTCCAGGGTGCCGCCGGTGTGGCCCAGGCCCCGGCCCGACAGCTGCGGCACGGCGGCGCCGCAGGCGGCGACCAGCGGGGCCAGCGGGAGGGTGATCTTGTCGCCGACACCACCGGTGGAGTGCTTGTCGGCGGTGGGCATGCCGAGGCCGGCGAAGTCCATCCGGACGCCGGAGCGGATCATCGCGTCGGTCCAGCGGCCGATCTCCCGCAGGTTCATCCCGTTCAGCAGGATGGCCATCGCCAGCGCGGACATCTGCTCGTCGGCCACCACACCACGGGTGTAGGCGTCGATCACCCAGTCGATCTGATCATCGGTCAGCTCGCGGCGGTCGCGCTTGGCGGTGATGACGGAGATGACGTCCATGAGCGTGCTCCAGGAGGGGGGGAAACCTGCGAGAGGAAGGCAGCGGAAGACAGAAAAAGAAGATGGGGGCGGCTGCTGCTCTGCCGCCCCCACCTGCCACTCTACGCGCGTCACACCATGCGCGGCTACTACCAATTCCCGCCCGGCGAAGGGGTTACAGCCGCTCGGGCCCGAACGCGTCCGGCAGCACCTCGGTCATCGGCTTGATCCCCGAGGGCAGGTCCACCAGGAGCTCGGCACCGCCGTGCTCCCAGAGCAGCTGGCGGCAGCGCCCGCACGGCATCAGCGCCTGCCCGGCGCCGTCCACGCAGGAGAACGCGACCAGTCGGCCACCGCCGCCGGCGACCAGCGCCGAGACCAGGCCGCACTCGGCGCACAGGCCCAGGCCGTACGAGGCGTTCTCCACGTTGCAGCCGGTCACCACCCGCCCGTCGTCGACGAGCGCGGCCGCACCGACCGGGTACTTGCTGTACGGGGCGTACGCTCGGGACATCGCGTCCCGGGCCGCCGCGCGCAGCGCCTGCCAGTCGATCACCGGGCCGTCGGCCGAACCGTCGGCCGGGCCGGAAGCGGAAGACGCCTGCGCACTCGTCACTTGCCCTGCCCCTTGCGGTAGATCTGACCGTCGGCCTTCGGCGGACGCAGACGCTGAGCGGACAGCGCCAGCACCACCAGGGTAATCACGTACGGCGTGGCCACGATCAGCGGACGCGGCACCGCGTCGGTGGTGCCGAACCACACGCCCATGGCGACAGCCGCCACCAGCGAGCCCACCGCGGGGACGAACCTGCGCCGGTAGCCCTGCCAGAGCGCCAGCAGCGCCAGCACCAGGGCGATCACCAGGATCAGCACGTGCACCGAGTCGGGGTCGCGCAGCTGGAGGCTGTCGGTGAAGCCGAACAGGCCCGCACCGGTGGCCAGGCCGCCCGGCAGCCAGTTGCCGAAGATCATCGCGGCGAGACCGATGTAGCCGCGGCCGCCGGTCTGGCCGTCCCGGTAGATGCTCGCCGCGACCATCGACAGGTAGGCGCCGCCCAGGCCCGCGAAGCCGCCGGAGGCGATCACCGCGATGTACTTGTACTTGTAGACGTTCACGCCCAGCGACTCGGCCGCAGTCGGGTTCTCGCCGCAGGAGCGCAGGCGCAGGCCGAAGGTGGTCCGCCAGAGCACGAAGTAGCTGCCCACCAGCAGGGCCGCCGCCACCAGGGTGACCACCGAGAGGTTGGTGACCAGACCGCCCAGCACGCCGGCGACGTCGGAGACGAAGAACCAGTGGTGGCCCTCGATCGTGCTCAGCCAGGGCGAGAGCCCGGGGACCGTGATGGTCGGCAGCGCGGGGGTGGGCGGCGACATGCTGGCACCGGCACCCGCGGCGCGGTAGTCCTCGTAGTAGATCCGGTTGACGTACAGGCAGATGCCCGGGATCAGCAGGTTGATACCGACACCGGAGACGATGTGGTCCACCCCGAAGCCGACCGTGATCACCGCGTGCAGCAGACCGCCGAGGGCACCGGCCGCGATCGCGGCCAGCAGGCCGACCCACGGGTTGACCAGGTAGCCGACCCAGGCGCCGGCGAAGGTGCCGGCCACCAGCATGCCTTCGAGGCCGATGTTGACCACGCCGGCCCGCTCGGCCCACAGACCGCCCAGACCGGCCATGCCGATCGGCACCGCCGCACCGAGCGCGCCGGTGACCTGACCGGAGGAGGTCAGCGAGTGGTTGCCGGTGGCGGCGCCGACGGCGGCCAGCAGCAGCAGCGCGCCGGCTATCAGCAGCAGGATGACCGGCAGCGAGAGCTTCTTGCCACCGCTCGTGCCCGGCGCCTTGACGGCGGGCTTGGGACGGGATGCGGTCGCGGTGCTCATGCCGCCACCTCCTTCTTGACGGACACGGCGGCGGCGGCGAGCTGGGCGCCGACCCGCTGCTGCTGACGCTTGAGACCGAACCGGCGGACCAGCTCGTAGGCGACCACCACGCAGATGACGATGGTGCCTTCCATGACGTTGATGATCTCCGGCGGGAAGTTCGACACCGACAGGGTGGGCGCGCTCGCGTCCAGGAAGGCCCAGAGCAGCGCCGCGAAGCCGATCCCGAGCGGGCTGTTGCGGCCCAGCAGCGCGATCGCGATACCGGTGAAGCCGATGCCCGCCTGGAAGTTCTGGCCGAAGTAGTGCGAGTTGGTCAGCAGGTCGGGCATGCCGATCAGACCGGCCAGCGCACCCGAGACGCACATGCTGGTCAGCACCATGCGCTTGACGTTGACACCGCTGGCGGCCGCGGCCGACTCGGAGCGGCCGGTGGCCCGCAGGTCGAAGCCGAACCGGGTCCGGGTGAGCACCAGCTGGAACACCACGCCGACCAGGGCCGCGACGATGATGAAGCCGTAGAGCGAGCCGCCCTGGGTGTTGATGGTGAAGAAGTTGCTGGAGGCCACCATCTGCTTGGTCTGCACCGTGTTGCTGGTGCCGCCGCCGTTGCCCGGCACGAAGATGCCGGGGACCAGCAGCATGCCGATGATCGCGGTGGTGATCGCGTTCAGCATGATGGTCGCGATGACCTCGTTGACCCCGCGGGTGACCTTGAGGACACCCGCGACGCCCGCCCAGGCACCGCCGACCAGCATCGCGACGATCAGCAGCAGCGGGATCTCGATGAACGAAGGCAGGTTCACCGTGCCGCCGACGTAGGCGACGAAGAGCGCCGACAGCTGGTACTGGCCGTCCGCACCGATGTTGAACAGGTTCATCCGGAAGCCGAAGGCCACCGCGCAACCGGCGAGGTAGTAGGTGGTCGCCTTGTTCAGGATCGCCACCTGCCCGTCGGAGGCGACGGCGAACTTGCCCATGATGTTGAAGGCCTGGGTCGGGTCGTAGCCCGCAACGGCCAGCAGCGCCGAGCAGAGCAGCACGGCGATGACGATGGCCAGCAGCGGGGCCGCGATGGCCAGTGCCAGCCGCTCGCGGTCGATCCGCTGCAGGAAACCCCGCTGGGCGGGTTGAGTGGTCGTGCTCATGTGGGTCACTCCCCCGCCTGCGCGTCGGCGGCAGCGGTCTCGGTGGTGGCGGTGTCGTCGGCCGGGGCGGCCTGCGCGGGGACCTCGGCCACGGCCGGCGCGGCCTCGTCGGCCTCGTCGGTGTCGTCGGCCGGGGCAGCCGGCGCGGCGTCGTCCGTCGAGGCGGCGGGGGCGGCCGGGGCGGCGTCGGACTCCAGGTGGCCCTTGCCGGCGCCGGTCATCGCGGTGCCCAGGTCCTCGGCGGTGACGGTGGCCGGGTCCGCGTCGGCGACCAGGCGGCCACGGTAGATGACCCGGATGGAGTCGGAGAGCCCGATCAGCTCGTCCAGGTCCGCGGAGATCAGCAGGACGGCCAGGCCCTCCCGCTGGGCGCCGCGGATGTGGTCCCAGATCTGCGCCTGCGCGCCGACGTCCACACCGCGGGTCGGGTGCGCGGCGATCAGCAGCTTCGGCTGGTGGCTCATCTCGCGACCGACGATCAGCTTCTGCTGGTTGCCGCCGGAGAGCGAGGCCGCGGTGACGTCGATGCCGGGGGTGCGGACGTCGTACTGCTCGACGATGCGCAGCGTGTCCTGGCGGGCGGCGGCCGGGTCGAGCCGGAAGCCCTTGGAATTCGGCGTCTCGGTGACGTGGCCGAGGATCCGGTTCTCCCAGAGCGGCGCCTCCAGCAGCAGGCCGTGGCGGTGCCGGTCCTCGGGGACGTAGCCGATCCCGGCCTCGCGGCGCACGCGGGTCTGCTGCGTGGTGAGGTCGGCGCCGTCCAACATGACGGTGCCGGCGTCCAGCGACAGCATGCCCATGATGGCCTCGACCAGCTCGGCCTGGCCGTTGCCCTCGACACCGGCGATGCCGAGGATCTCGCCCTTGTGGATGGTGAGCGAGATGTCGTCCAGCACGACGCGCTCGATGCCCTCGGCGTCGGCCTTGGCGATCCGCAGGTTCTCGACCTTGAGCATCTCCACGTCGGTGACGGTGGACTCGCGGCTCTCCGGGGAGGGCAGCTCGCTGCCGACCATCAGCTCGGCGAGCTGGCGGGCGGTGACCTGCTTGGGGTCGGCGTCGCCGACCGTGGTGCCGCGGCGGATCACGCTGATCGCGTCGGCCACCGAGAGCACCTCGTGCAGCTTGTGCGAGATGAAGATGACGGTGACGCCCTCGGCCTTGAGCTCGCGCAGGTTGTCGAAGAGCGCGTCGACCTCCTGCGGCACCAGCACGGCGGTGGGCTCGTCCAGGATCAGGATCCGGGCGCCGCGGTAGAGCACCTTGAGGATCTCCACGCGCTGGCGGTCCGCCACGCCCAGGTCCTCGACCAGCGCGTCGGGGCGCACGTTGAGGCCGTACTGGTCGGAGATCTCCTTGATCCGCGCCTTGGCCTTGCCGCCGATCCCGTACAGCTTCTCGCCGCCGAGGACGACGTTCTCCAGCACGGTGAGGTTGTCGGCCAGCATGAAGTGCTGGTGCACCATGCCGATGCCACGGGCGATGGCGTCACCCGGGGTGGCGAACTCGCAGGTCTCCCCGTTGATCGCGATGGTGCCCTCGTCCGGCCGCTGCATGCCGTAGAGGATCTTCATCAGCGTCGACTTGCCGGCGCCGTTCTCACCCATCAGGGCGTGCACGGTGCCGGAGCGCACGGTGAGGTTGATGTCGTGGTTGGCCACCACGCCGGGGAAGCGCTTGGTGATACCGCGCAGTTCGACGGCCACGGTCGCCGATCCCTTGGTGGGCTTGCCTCCCTTGCTGAGGGAGGGAGTGGAAGCGGTGATGGCGATCTCCTGGTGATGAGCAGGCGCTTCGTCGCGCTGGGGAGGGAGGCCGAACTGCTTGGCGGCTGGGCGGGGGTGCAAGAGGGGCCCGGCGGAGTGCGCTCGCGCGCGACCCACCGGGCCCCTCCCTCGTGCTGCTTCGGTACCGCTGCGGTACCGGGTACTACGGACCTACGGCGTCGGTCAGCTGCCGGACGGCGCGGTCGGAACGGTGATCGAGCCCGAGGTGATCTGCTGGGTGGCGGCGTCCAGCTTGGCCTTCAGGTCGTCGATGTGGCCGCCGGTGGTGGCCAGGCCGACACCGCCCGCCTTGAGGTCGAAGCGCTGCACGCCGGTCAGCGGCGCGCCGTCCTTGACGCTCTTGATGTAGTTGTAGACCGCGGTGTCGACGTTCTTCAGCGCCGAGGTCAGGATCGAGTCCTTGTACGGGGCGAGCGCGGTCTGCTTGGCCTGGTCGGTGTCGACACCGATCGACCAGACCTGCTTGCCCGGCTTGTTGGCCGCGGAGACGGCCTGGATCGAACCGGTGCCGGAGCCACCGGCGGCGGCGTAGATGACGTCCGCGCCCTGGTCGATCTGGCCCTGCGCGGCCGACTTGCCCTTGGCCGGGTCGGTGAAGCCGGTGAAGTCCGGCGGCGTGGTCAGGTAGGTGACGTCGACCTTGATGCTGGGGTCGACCGAGGCGACACCCGCCCGGTAGCCGGCCTCGAACTTCTTGATCAGCTCGGACTGCACGCCGCCGATGAAGCCGACCTGCTTGGTCTTGGTCTTGCTGGCCGCGGCTATGCCGGCCAGGTACGAGCTCTGCTGCTCGGTGAACTCCAGCGAGGTCACGTTGCTCGGCTGGGTGGAGGAGTCGGAGTCGATGATCGCGAACTTGACGTTCGGGTTCTCCTTGGCGACCTTCTCGACGGTCGCCTGGTACACGAAGCCGACCGCGATGATCGGGTTGTAGCCGGCGTGGACCAGCGTCTCGAGGCGGGTCTCCTTGTCGGAGTCGGCCTCACCGGGCTTGGCCTCGGCCTCGTTGGTCTGCAGACCGAACTCGGCCTTGGCCTTGTCCAGGCCCGCGGCGGCGAGGTCGTTGAAGCCCTGGTCGCCACGGCCGCCGACGTCGTAGGCCATACCGACCTTGATGCCGGAGCCGCCGGCGGAGGCGGTGGTGGAGCTGTTGCTCTTTGCGCCGCAAGCGGCGAGCGAGGCGATGCCCAGGGAACCCGAGAGCACAACCGCGGCGAGCTTTACTGAACGGCGCAAGGGAGTTTCTCCTTCTCACACACCCGTTTGGCGTGGTCGGACGTCACCGTAACGCGCGTAGAACACGGTTGGGTTACGGGTTGCCCGGCCCCTCGGGTTGTTATCAAACCGTGGCACGGATGCCCATGAGGTGAACGTTGCACCCCGGTGAGCAGGCCCAGTCTCGCATGGCCCTACTCACGATCCGCGCCCCAGTTCGACTCCCTGTCACTACCCCCTGCTACTGTCCGGTAGCCCTGCCGTCCGCCTCAGACCCGGCCGTGTTCCAGCGCGAGCGAGCCGAAGAGTTCGACGCCGATCGCGATCGCCCGCTCGTCCACGTCGAACCGGCCCTGGTGCAGGTCGCGCACCCCGGTCTCGTGCGGCGCCCGCACGCCGAGCCGGGCCAGCGCCCCCGGCGCGTGCTCCAGGTACCAGGAGAAGTCCTCGCCCCCCAGGGACTGCTCGGTGCCCTCCACCACCTCTTCACCGGCGGCACCGAACTGACGCGTCATC
The DNA here is from genome assembly GCF_036226465.1 of Kitasatospora sp. NBC_01250. Classification (NCBI taxonomy): domain Bacteria; kingdom Bacillati; phylum Actinomycetota; class Actinomycetes; order Kitasatosporales; family Streptomycetaceae; genus Kitasatospora; species Kitasatospora sp. NBC_01250. The sequence continues at coordinate 3,831,773 of NZ_CP108476.1, forward strand.
GCCATCTCCAACTGGGCGATGGACTCCGCCTCGTTCACCACTGGCGGGACGCCGCGCTTGTAGTCCAGGCTCCACTTGGCCCGGTAGGTGTCGGCCATCGAGTCGACCAGCTCGTGCAGCGCGTCCGGCGCCTCCCGCCAGCCGGCCAACTCCAAGCAGCGGACGGTGCCTTCGAGTTCGGCGTGCTGCGGGATCACGTTCGGCGCCGAGCCGGCCTCGATCCGGCCCCAGACCAGGCTGACGCCCCAGCGCGGGTCCATCCGGCGGGCGAGCGCGGCGGGCAGGTCGGCGGCGAACCGGCCGGCCGCGGTGACCAGGTCGGTCGTCAGGTGCGGGCGTGCGGTGTGCCCGCCGGGGCCGTCCAGGTTGAGCACCAGGGCGTCGCAGGCCGAGGTGATCGCACCGACCCGCAGGCCGATCCGACCCACCGTCACCCTGGGGTCGCAGTGCACCGCGAAGATCCGCCCGACTCCCTCCATGCCGCCGGCCTCGATCACCTCCAGCGCACCGCCGGGCATCATCTCCTCGGCGGGCTGGAAGACCAGCCGCACCGGCTGCCGCAGCCGCCCCTCGCGCAGCGCGTCGGCCAGCACCAGCGCGGTGCCGAGCACCACCGTGGTGTGCACGTCGTGGCCGCAGGCGTGGCAGCAGCCGGGCACCGTGGAGCGGTACGGCACGTCGGTCTTGGCGTCGTCGATGGGCAGCGCGTCGATGTCGGCCCGGAACGCGAGCAGCGGCGTGCCGCTCCTGGTGCCCGCGGGGACGAGGTCGACGAGCAGACCGGTGCCGCCGGGCAGCACCCGGGGCGTCAGCCCCGCGGCCTCCATCCGCTCGCGCAGCAGCCTGGTGGTGCGCAGCTCCTGACGACCCAGCTCGGGGTGACGGTGCAGGTCACGGCGGAAGGCGATGAGCTCGGCCTCGTAGGCCCGGACCCGGGCGCGCAGCGCCGCCTCGGTCACGGCGGACGCCCGGTCCGCGGCCGACGGGGCCGGGCGGGAGGCGGACGCGATGGGCTGCTGGCTTGCCTGCGGGTCGGTCTGAGGACGGTTCACCCCAACAAGAATATGGGGGCAGCTGAGGTTTGGCTTGACTTCGGCCGAATAACTCCCCGGATTGGCGCATACACGGCCAGCGGTTGGGTATGACATCTCGTTTCAGCCGCCTTCCCCGGTGACACCACCCGGGGCGAAATGGGCGGTGTGTCCCAGTCAACGACCGACACTCCCCGCGGGTAACGATCCGTCATCCGGCTGTCCCCCGGATGGCCCGCGCGTATCAGGATCCGGTCATTCAGGTCATGTACTGGTAAAGAATTCAGACGAAGTCTTGAGCTTCGGCCACATGAGCGAATAGACAACGACCGCACAGTCAGAAACCTCTCCCACGCCCCCGACCCTCCCTCAGGAGACGGGCCCGGCGGGGGGATCCGTCACGCCCGCGTCCGGTCGGCGCCCACGAAGCGCGGTCGAGCACGCAGTCACCGTTCCCGCCCCCGCGGGACGGGGCCCTTCCATGAGAGTGGGGAACCCACGTGCCAGCAGCACGCAGCCGGATCTCGCGGATAGCGGTGGCGGCTCCGGCCGCCGCCGCCCTGGTCCTGGGGACGCTCGCGTTCGCCAGCCCGGCCCTCGCCGACACCACCGCCGGCGACCCCAGCGCCGCCAAGGAGCTCGCCGGCTCCCACCCCGACTGGGCCACCCCGCAGGCCGACGCCGGTGCGGTGCCCGCAGGCACCCCGGCGACCGCCCGGGTCTACCTGGCCAGCCAGGACCCGCAGGGCCTGGCCGCGTACGCGCAGGCCGTCTCGGACCAGAACTCGCCCGACTACGGCAAGTTCCTCTCCACCGACGAGGCCAAGGCCCGCTTCGGCACCAGCGCCGCGCAGGTCAAGGCGGTCACCCAGTGGCTGACCAGCGCCGGTCTGACGATCAGTGCGACCAACGCGCACTACCTGCAGGTCAGCGGCACCACCGACGAGCTGACCCGGGCGCTGGGCGCGCAGTTCCGCAACTACCGCACCGCCGACGGCACCCACAAGGCGCCGGCCACCGACGCGGTGGTCCCGGCCGCGGTCGCCGCCGACGTGGACGGCGTCGAGGGCCTGGCCGACACGGTGCAGAAGGCGTCCTCGAACGCCGTCTCGCAGGCCACCGCCGACGCCGAGGCGCAGGCACAGGCCGCGGGCACCAACCAGCCCGACGCCGACCCGGCCAAGACGCCGAAGACCCTGCCGACCACGCCGACCTGCACGGACGGCAAGTACGGCTCCAAGACCGCGACCGGTGCCCCGGCCGGCTACGAGAAGAACGAGCCCTTCGCCCCCTGCAGCTACGTTCCCAGCCAGCTGCGCAAGGCCTACGGCGTCACCGACGCCAAGGTGACCGGCAAGGGCGCCACCGTCGCCATCGTCGACGCCTACGGGCTCGGCACGATGCAGGCGGACGCCGACAAGTTCTCCGCCGCGCACGGCGACCAGCCCTTCGCCCCCGGCCAGTACAAGGAGGTGCTCACCCCGGACCAGTGGACGCACCAGGCCGACTGCGGCGACTGGTCGGGCGAGGAGGCGCTGGACGTCGAGATGGTGCACGGCATGGCGCCGGACGCCAACGTGGTCTACGTGGGCGCCAACTCCTGCGAGGACCCGGACCTCAACGCCGCGCTGAGCAACATCGTCGACAACCACCTCGCCGACATCGTCTCGAACTCCTACGGCGAGATCATGCACGGCAAGAGCGGCGACCTCGACCCGGCCGTGATCGCGGCCGACAACCAGGTCTTCCAGCTCGGCGCCACCGAGGGCATCACCTTCATGGCCTCGGCCGGCGACTGCGGCGACAACTCCCCGGGTGCGGCGGCCACCGGCGTCAACTGCCAGGCCGACACCAACCAGGCCCAGACCCAGTGGCCGTCCTCCTCGCCGTGGATCACCGCGGTCGGCGGCACCGCCCTGGAGCTGAAGGACAAGTCGGGCGCCTACGGCCACGAGGTCAACATGGGCGACCAGCGCTCGGTCCTCTCGGCCGACGGCAAGTCCTGGACCCCGGCCCCCGGCCAGGCCCCCTTCTACTTCGGTGGTGGCGGCGGCGTCGTCAAGGGCGAGGCGCAGCCGTGGTACCAGAAGGGCGTGGTGCCGGACTCCATCTCCACCGTGGCGGCGGACGGCACCAAGTCGGCCACCCCGCAGCGCGCCACCCCGGACGTCGCGATGAGCGGTGACCTAGTGGCCGCCACCCTGGTCGGCTTCACCCCGGCCGGCGGCGCCTACAGCGAGGGCGGCTACGGCGGCACCTCGGTCTCCTCGCCGGAGTTCGCGGGCATCATGGCCGACGCCATCCAGGCCCGCGGCGGCCGTCCGATCGGCTTCGCCAACCCCGACCTGTACGACCGCTACAACACCCGGGCCTTCCACGACGTCAACGACAGCGCGGTGCACACCAAACGCGGCAACGTGGTGGACCTGGGCATGGTGGGCGGCGCGCTGAAGGTCCGCCTGTACAAGATCGGCGCGGACTACGGCCTGTCGGCCACCAAGGGCTACGACACCGCGACCGGCCTCGGCTCGCCGGCCAAGGGCTTCTTCAAGTCCTTCACCATCAAGCACGGCAACGCCGGTGGCTCCGCCGACGCCGACGACCAGGGCGACGACAACGCCCAGGGCTGACCGCGCCGACAGCTGAGAGCTGAGAGCAGAGCAACAACCGTGGGGCCCGCAGTCACCGACTGCGGGCCCCACGTCATGGGCCCGCCCGGGCGGCGGTGCGATGATGACCCGGCAGGCTAGGGCGCGAACAGAGGAGCGAGTCGGATGGGTACCGGTCAGCGCAAGGTCGCGGTGGTCACGGGAGCCAGCAGCGGGATCGGCGCGGCGACCGCGCGCAGGCTGGCGGCCGAGGGGTTCGAGGTGGTGCTGACCGCGCGTCGCACCGAGCGGATCGAGGAGCTCGCCAAGGAGATCGAGGGCCAGGGCGGCGCCGCCCGCGCGATCACCCTGGACGTCACCGACCGGGCCGCGGTGGACGCCTTCGCGGCGGCACTGGGGCAGATCGACGTCCTGGTGAACAACGCCGGCGGGGCGTTCGGCGCCGAGTCCGTCGAGCAGGGCGACCCGGCCGACTGGCTCGCGATGTACCAGGTGAACGTGCTCGGCGTGCTGCACATGACCCAGGCCCTGCTGCCCGGCCTGCGCGCCAGCGGCGACGGCACGGTGCTGATCCTCTCCTCCACCGCGGCACTGGCCGCCTACGAGGGCGGCGGCGGCTACGTGGCCGCCAAGCACGCCGCGCACACCATCGCCGCCACGCTGCGCCTGGAGCTGGTCGGCGAGCCGATCCGGGTGATCGAGATCGCCCCGGGCATGGTCAAGTCGGAGGGCTTCGCGGTGACCCGCTTCCGCGGCGACGAGGCCAAGGCGGCCTCCGTCTACCAGGGCGTCTCCCACCCGCTCACCTCCGAGGACATCGCCGACACGGTGGCCTGGGCGGTCACCCGGCCCTCCCACGTCAACATCGACCTGCTGGTGGTGCGCCCGCGCGCCCAGGCCTCGAACTACAAGGTGCACCGCGACTGACCGGCCCCGGCGGGCCGCCGGGAAGGGAGTCGGGAGCCCAGGGGTCACAACTTGATAGCTCGTCAGGGTGAATTCCGCGCGCACCCTCCCCAACTGATGAGCGCTCAACTACCGTGGTGCCGCTGCCCGGGAGGACCCCGGCACCGCCCGGGTGACCCCACCCGCGCCGCGCCGTGATCCATGCTGGTTACGTCCGATCCCATGAGCCGTTCGACGCGGCGCGCTGTCCGCTGCTTTCCCGCGGGGCCCGCCCGTCGCCCTTCCCGCCTCCCGAGGAGGACCCGCTGGCCAGCGACATCCCGGCCGACATCCCCGCACCACGGCCAACCACCCCGCCCGTGCCGGCGGTCGGACTGCACCGCTTCAACGAGGCCGATCCGGGCGCCGCGGAGGAGGCACTGCTGGCCTGCTGCGGCAGCCACCGCTGGGCGCTGCGGCTGACCGCCCACCGCCCCTACCCCGATCTGGACTCGCTGCTGGCGGCGGCCAGCGAGGCCTCCTACGACCTGCGGCCCAGCGACCTGGCCGAGGCACTGGCCGACGAGAGCTGGATGCCCCAGCCGCTGCTGGGCATGCGGGCGCCGGGCAGCCAGGCGGCGCACACCGCGCTGCGGGCCGCGCACGCCGCCTACGAGTCCCGGTTCGGCCACGTCTTCGTGGTCTGCCTGGACGGCGTCGAGCCGGAGGAGATGCTGGACACCGTGCTCAGTTCGATCCGCACCCGGCTCACCAATGAACCGGACGAGGAACGACTGGTGGCCTCCGAGGAGCTGCGCCGGATCGCGCTGCATCGCCTGGAGCACCTGGTCGCGAGCCCCAGCGCCGGCTGACGGACCCCCGGAGGTGACGCGACCTCGACGAAGAGTCACCTTTTCGGGCCAAAATGATCACTCATGGTCACAGTTCCCGGTCCCATTAGGCCGCTCGTGCCTGATTGATCACACTCAAACCCCCCGGAGGCGGTTGCCGACGCGGCGTCGATAGGATGACCGCGGCCGGTGGACCGTATCCGGCCGGGCTGACCGACACCGAAGCCGGCCGAGCCCTTCAACCGCTTCCGGAGGGTTTCCCGTGCCGGCTGGAACGCTGTACCGCGGCCGCGAAGGCATGTGGTCCTGGGTGGCTCATCGAGTCACTGGCGTCCTCATCTTCTTCTTCCTTCTCGTCCACGTCCTTGACACCGCACTGGTGCGAGTCTCGCCACAGGCGTACGACTCGGTCATCCAGACGTACAAGACTCCGCTGGTGAACCTGATGGAGTACGGCCTCACCGCCGCCATCCTGTTCCACGCCCTGAACGGCCTGCGGGTCATCGCGGTGGACTTCTGGTCGAAGGGCCCGAAGTACCAGAAGCAGATGCTCTGGAGCGTCGTCGGCCTCTGGGTCGTGCTGATGGCCGGCTCCTTCTACCCGATTCTCCAGCACACGCTGTCCAACTGGTTCGGGAAGTGATGCGCCATGTCGACTGACGCCACCGACCTCGTGGTCCCCTCCGCGCAGGCTCACACCGGCAAGGGTCTCGGCACCGGCAATCCGGCCGACGCCTTCGTGGTCGAGCCGCCGCGCACCCGCACCAAGAAGACCCCGCGGCGCACCCGGACCAACTTCGAGATGCTCGCCTGGCTCTTCATGCGCCTGTCGGGCGTCGTGCTGGTCGTGCTGATCCTGGGTCACCTGCTGATCATGCTGTTCCTGGACCACGGCGTGTCGAAGATCAACTTCGCCTTCGTGGCCGGCCGCTGGGCCTCGCCGTTCTGGCAGGGCTGGGACCTGCTGATGCTCTGGCTCGCCATGCTGCACGGCGCCAACGGCATGCGCACGGTGATCAACGACTACGCCGAGAAGGACTCCACTCGGCTCTGGCTGAAGGGCCTGATGGGCGCTGCCACGGTGTTCACCGTGCTGCTCGGCACCCTGGTCATCTTCACCTTCGACCCGAACATCTAATCGGCCATCGCAGAGCCAGCAGAGCCAGAGGCGAGCTAACCCCCATGCAGATTCACCAGTACGACACCGTCATCGTCGGCGCCGGTGGCGCCGGCATGCGCGCGGCCATCGAGTCGACCCAGCGCAGCCGCACCGCGGTGCTGACCAAGCTCTACCCGACCCGGTCCCACACCGGCGCGGCCCAGGGCGGCATGTGCGCCGCCCTCGCCAACGTCGAGGAGGACAACTGGGAGTGGCACACCTTCGACACGGTCAAGGGTGGTGACTACCTGGTCGACCAGGACGCCGCCGAGATCATGTGCAAGGAGGCCATCGACGCCGTCCTCGACCTGGAGAAGATGGGTCTGCCCTTCTCCCGCACCGAGGCCGGCCGGATCGACCAGCGCCGCTTCGGCGGTCACACCCGCAACCACGGCGAGGCGGCCGTGCGCCGCTCCTGCTACGCGGCCGACCGCACCGGTCACATGATCCTCCAGACGCTGTTCCAGAACTGCGTCAAGCACGGCGTCGAGTTCTTCAACGAGTTCTACGTCCTCGACCTGCTGATCAACGAGGGCAAGACCTCCGGCGTCGTCGCCTACGAGCTGGCCACCGGCGAGATCCACGTCTTCCAGGCCAAGTCGGTGGTCTTCGCCTCCGGCGGCACCGGCAAGTTCTTCAAGGTGACCTCCAACGCCCACACCCTCACCGGTGACGGCCAGGCGCTGGTCTACCGCCGCGGCCTGCCGCTGGAGGACATGGAGTTCTTCCAGTTCCACCCCACGGGCATCTGGCGGATGGGCATCCTGCTCACCGAGGGCGCCCGCGGCGAGGGCGGCATCCTGCGCAACAAGGACGGCGAGCGCTTCATGGAGCGCTACGCCCCGGTCATGAAGGACCTCGCGTCCCGTGACGTCTGCTCGCGCGCGATCTACACCGAGATCCGCGAGGGCCGCGGCTGCGGTCCCGAGGGCGACCACGTCTACCTGGACCTGACGCACCTTCCGCCGGAGCAGCTGGACGCCAAGCTCCCGGACATCACCGAGTTCGCCCGCACCTACCTCGGCATCGAGCCCTACACGGACCCGATCCCGATCCAGCCCACCGCGCACTACGCCATGGGCGGCATCCCGACCAACGTCGAGGGTGAGGTGCTGCGCAACAACACCGACATCGTCCCGGGCCTGTACGCGGCCGGCGAGGTCGCCTGCGTGTCGGTGCACGGCGCCAACCGCCTGGGCACCAACTCGCTGCTGGACATCAACGTGTTCGGCAAGCGGGCCGGTGTCGCGGCCGCCGACTACGCGAGCAAGCACGACTTCGTCGAGCTGCCCGAGAACCCGGCCGAGAAGGTGCAGGCGCTGGTCGACGGCCTGCGCGAGTCGACCGGCACCGAGTCGGTGGCGCAGATCCGCAAGGAGCTGCAGGAGACCATGGACGTCAACGCCATGGTCTACCGCACCGGCGCCACCCTGAAGCAGGCCCGCGAGGACATCGCGGCGCTGCGCGAGCGTTACAAGCACGTGGCGATCCAGGACAAGGGCTACCGCTACAACACGGACCTGCTGGAGGCCGTCGAGCTGGGCAACCTGCTCGACCTGGCCGAGGTCCTGGTCGTCTCCGCGCTCGCTCGCGAGGAGTCGCGCGGCGGCCACTTCCGCGAGGACTTCCCGACCCGTGACGACGTGAAGTTCATGCAGCACACCATGGCGTACCAGGAGGTGGCCGAGGACGGCACCACCTCGATCCGCCTTGACTACAAGCCGGTTGTCACGACCCGCTACCAGCCGATGGAGCGTAAGTACTGATGAGCGCCCCCACGATCGACGCACCGCACTCGGCGGCGCTGGACGCGGCCGAGGCCGGCGGCGTGCAGATGATCACCTTCACCCTGCGGATCCGCCGGTTCAACCCGGAGGAGCACCCGGACCCGGTGTGGGTGGACTACCAGCTCACCATGGACCCGAAGGAGCGCGTCCTGGACGCCCTCAACAAGGTCAAGTGGGAGCAGGACGGCACCCTCACCTACCGCCGCTCCTGCGCGCACGGCATCTGCGGCTCGGACGCCATGCGGATCAACGGCCGCAACCGGCTGGCCTGCAAGACCCTGCTGAAGGACGTCACCGAGCCGGACGGCAAGGGCGGCATGAAGCCGATCACCATCGAGGCCATCAAGGGCCTCGCGGTCCTCAAGGACCTGGTGGTCGACATGGACCCGTTCTTCCAGGCGTACAAGGACGTCATGCCGTTCCTGATCACCAACGGGAACGACCCGACCCGCGAGCGCCTGCAGTCCGCCGAGGACCGCGAGCGCTTCGACGACACCACCAAGTGCATCCTGTGCGCCGCGTGCACGTCGTCCTGCCCGGTCTTCTGGAACGACGGCCAGTACTTCGGCCCGGCCGCCATCGTCAACGCGCACCGCTTCATCTTCGACTCGCGCGACGAGGGTGCCGAGCAGCGCCTGGAGATCCTCAACGACCGTGAGGGCGTGTGGCGCTGCCGCACCACCTTCAACTGCTCGGAGGCCTGCCCGCGTGGCATCGAGGTCACCAAGGCGATCCAGGAAGTCAAGCGCGCCCTGGTGACGCGCCGCTTCTGATCCACCCCCGCGCCTGCACGCCGAGGGCCCGTCCGGATTTCTCCGGACGGGCCCTCGGCGTTCCCGGCTCGGCTACTGCAGCGCGCCGAGGTCCTTCGGGTTGCTCCAGCCGCTGAACGTCACCAGGTGCCGGTCCGCGGTGACCCCGTACAGGTCCGGGGTGCCGTCGCCGTTCAGGTCACCCGAGCTGCCCAGGGTGGGGTACGCAGCAGTGGTGAAGCCGCTCGCCACCACGTGCGCGGTCGGGTCGGCGAGCGCGGAGAAGTCGATCGTCCCGTCCGCCTTCTTGGGCAGCGGGTACGCGTGCAGCTCCCCGGTCGCCCGGTCCCGGGCCCACAGCGCGAGGTTGCCCTGCGCGTCCGGGCCGGGGGCGATCAGGTCGTAGCCGGCCCAGTTGGCCGCGGTGGTGAGCTTGGTGGCGTTCTCCTCGCCCCAGAGGAGGTCCCCGTGGGCGAAGAGCCAGAGGTCACCGTGCTCGACGGCGAGCAGCGAGGGCGCGGTCGGCGCCTGCGGGTCCACCGGGCCCAGGGCGACCATCTGGTCGGCGCCCGACCAGGCCACGTCGGCCGGGCAGGTGATCGTCGCACCGGTGAGGTCCTGGCAGCTGCTCGGCTTGCCCGCCGATGTCGCCTGCCGCCCGGACTCGATCCCGGGCGTGCCCTGGTTCCGGTACACGTACACGCCGCCACGGGTGGCGACAGAGGCGAGGTTGCGGGCGAACACGGTGTCGGCCGGCGCGGTGTTGGACCAACCACGGTGGCTGAGCTCGATGTTGGTCCAGCCCGCCCCGCCGGGGGCATTGCCCGCCGGGATGACCGTGGTCGGCGTGGTGGTGCCCGAGCCACCGCTGATCACCTGGAGGTTGCCGGCCGCGTCGGGCAGCAGGATGTCCGGAACACCGTCGTTGTCGATGTCGCCCAAGGCCTGCGGCGGGTGCGGATTCGACGGCGCGTAGAACGAGTACTGGTACCGCGTCGCATTGCCCGCGACATCGTCCGCCTCGACCTGGAGGATGTTGCTCCCCCAGTCCGTCGGCTTCAGCTGGATCGTCGCGCTCCCGTCGGGTCCCGGCTTCACCGCGTTCGGCCCGGAGCACCCTCCGCCGAAGCCTGGCGTGGCCTGCAGGCTGACGTAGTAGCACGCGATCCCCGAAGCCGCGTCGCTGCCGTTGATGACGAACGTCCCCGTCTGGCCCGCGTACTTCGTCGGGGTCAGCCCCGAGCCCGAGGCCGGGAAGTCGGTGGAGCTGACGCTGACCGTCGGCAGCGTGGTGTCCACCCGGAAGTGGCACTTCGCCGAGGCCGAGGGCATCCCGCCGGTCACCGACCAGGCGCGCCAGGAGTACGAGTGACCGTCCTTCAGGTTCGGCACCTGGACACTCGCGATGCCGTTGACCACGGGCGCGGCGGCCTGGAACGCGCTGGTGAACGGCGCGGTGGTCTCGTCGGTCACCGAGATGGTCGGCACGGTGGTGACGCCGGCCGGGACGTTGACGTTCACGCTGAGCGTCGGGGTCTCGCCGGTGTTCCTGATCCACTGCGGCGTGGTGGTGCTGTCACAGGCGTCGGTCTGGACGCCGAGGTAGTTCGACGGCGTCGGCGTCGCCCGCGGGTTGCTGTACGTCAGGCCGGTGGCCGCCGAGGCGCTCGGGGCGGTGGCCAGGCCGACGGCCAGGGTGAGCACACCGCCGGCGGCCAGGAGTCGGGTCGTGGACAGCACGAAAAGAAGTCCCCCTCGAATATTCGTTCGCACGGCGTGCGAAGCAGGGAGACTCTGGCAGCCGCCGACCCGTCAGGTCAACGGCTTTCGGCAGGGCTCGCCGTGGCCGGGCTGCGCAGCCCCCTGATCCCCACCAGACCCACCAGAACCCCCAGCACGAAGGACGTGATGGCCAGCGTCAGGTGGATCCAGAAGAAGGCCGTGGGGTGGCTGTGGTCTCCGTTGGTGAAGGCCTGGTGGGCGGAGTCCGCCCAGAGGTTCTTCACGAAGGTGGTCCAGATGATCACGGACCAGACCCCGAAGGCGGCAAGGAACCAGGAGGTGCGGCGGCTGAGCTTCATGGCGGGCGGTCCTTCGCGGTGCGGGTGGAGCTGGCGTTTCCCCAGTATGGGCAGGCGGCCGATCGGCTCAGGCGGCGGTCCCCCTTCCAGGGGACGTGGGCGACCGCCCGGGCGCGGCGGACGTTGGACTGGGTACGGACACCGAGTGCAATTGGATGCTTACCTGATGTGTCGTACCAGTCTGCGCAACCGCTCCCGCCGGTGGCCGGGGCGCCGGGCCGCCGCCCGGACGGCCGCGCTGGCCGCCGCGCTGGTCCTGGCCGCCGCGCCCGGCGCCGGTGCCCTGGCCGTCGCGGAACCACCGCCGCCCTCGGCGGTCGGCGGCGAACGGCTCGCCCAGTCGGGGGTCCAGGTCTCGCTGCGGACCGGGGCCCCGAAGCTGCCGTCGGGGCTGACCGGGATGTCCTGGCTGGTGGCCGACGCCGACACGGGTGACGTGCTGGCCGCCTACAACCCGCACCTGCGGCTGCCGCCCGCCAGCACGCTGAAGATGCTCTTCGCCGACACCGTGCTGCCCAAGTTCGACCGACGGGTCGTGCACACCGTCACTCCGGACGAGCTGCTGGGTCTGGGCACCGGCAGCAGCCTGGTCGGCATCAAGGAGGACCTCGACTACCGGGTCGAGGACCTGTGGCGCGGGGTCTTCCTCAGCTCGGGCAACGACGCGGTGCACGTGCTGGCCCACATGAACGGCGGGGTCGAGGAAACGGTCCGCCAGATGCAGCAGCGGGCCGTCGAGCTGGGCGCCGCCGACACCCACGTGGTCTCCCCGGACGGCTACGACGAGGACGGGCAGCTCACCTCGGCCTACGACCTGACGCTCTTCGCCCGCGAGGGGCTGCGCAACCCGGACTTCCGCGCCTACTGCGCCACCAAGGACGCCCAGTTCCCCGGGGCGGTGGACAGCCGCACCGGGCAGCGCAACACCTTCGGCATCCAGAACACCGACCGGCTGCTCGGCAAGTACCCGGGGCTGATCGGCGTCAAGAACGGCTACACCACCAACGCGGGCAGCACCTTCGTCGGCGCGGCCGAGCACGGCGGGCGCACGCTGCTGGTGGCGGTCATGCACCCCGACACCTACATGAAGGTGTACGACGAGACCGCCGCCCTGCTGGACTGGGGCTTCGAGGCGGCCGACCACGTGACGCCGGTCGGCAAGCTGGTCACCCCCAAGCCGCCCGCCGATGCGAGCCCCGCCCAGGGCCCGGCGGCACGGAGCCCGCTCGCCGCCGCCCCGGCGGGCCCGGCCCGGGCCGGCGTCGCGGGCGGCGGCGGGCCGGGCACACCGGCCGCGCTGCGGGGGCGCCACTCGGGCCTGTTCGGCCCGGAGACCTGGACGGTGACCGGCGCCCTCAGCCTCTGTGCGGCGGCGGCCCTGTGGCTGCTGCGCGGGCGCCGGCGCGCGCTGCGCGCCACGGCCTCCCGGACGGCGCCCTCCGGCAGAACGCCTGCGGCGCCCGAGGAGAGCGGCGGCGCCACCGCCGTGCGCCACCGCTAACGTTCGCTCCCCCGGGCGGGCGCGCCGCCGCCCAGCTCACCGGCCGCGCGGTAGGCGGCGTCCGCGCTGGCGCGGGCCCGGGCCCGCGCGCCCTCCGGATCGGCCAGCGCGGTCCAGGAGACGCAGTACATCAGCAGTCGGCAGACGAAGTTGATCCAGAGCAGCAGCGCGACCGGGACGCCGAAGGCGCCGTACAGGCTCTTGCCCGCCACCGACCCCAGGTAGGACGAGAGCAGCAGCTTGAGCAGCTCGAAGCCGACCGCCGCGATCAGCGCGGCGGTCAGCAGGTCGCGGCGGTGCTGGCCGCCGATCCGCGGGAAGGGGGCCAGCAGGTACAGGAAGAGCAGCAGGTCGGCGCCGACCGCGATGACGAACCCGGCCAGCGCCAGCAGGTAGTGCGCCGGGCCCTTGTCGGACAGTCCGAGCCCGGAGGCCAGCCGCCCGGCCAGCTGGGTGGTCACCGCGGAGGCGCCGAGCGAGGCCAGCGACACCACGCCGAGGCCGGCCAGCACCACGCAGTCCCAGGCCTTGCGCTGGAAGACGTTCCCGTCCTCCTCCGGCAGCTGCCAGATGTCCCGGATCGAGCCGCGCATGGTCTCCACCCAGCCGAGCCCGGAGATCAGCAGCAGCACCCCGCTGAGCACCCCGACCGTGGCGGCGTTGGCGACCAGCGAGTCCAGCCCGAGCGAGTTCGCCAGGCCCGGGACCTGGTCGGCGATCTTGTTCTTGAGGGTGTCCACCCGGGTCGGGGTCAGGAAGGAGACCGCGATCGCCAGCGCTACGGTGAGTAGCGGGAAGAGCGCCAGGAAGCCGAAGAAGGTGACGGCACCGGCCAGCCGGTTGCCCTTGGCCGCGGTGAAGTGCTCGTAGACGCGGTACGGGCGGCTGCGCAGCACGGCGGCGGCGAGCGGGCCGATGACCGGCAGCCTGGTGAGGAATCCCATGGGCCACGCCTACCCGATCACCGAGGGTAAAAGTCCTGCATGGTCCGACTTGCCCTGGAAGGCGCAGCTCCGCCACCTGCCATGCCCCGGGTCCGGGTGGGGGCGGACGGTAGGATCGCGGCGTACCGCCTGTCCTGTGCCCCCTGAAACGCGGGGCCCGCCCCAGGCCGTCGTTCCGCCCCTGATGAAAGGCCCGCCCAGCTGATGGCCCCCCGTCTCTCCGTCGTTGTTCCGATCTACAACGTCGAGCGGTACCTGGAGGAGTGCCTGGAATCCATCGCCGCCCAGACCATGAGCGACCTTGAGTGCATCATGGTGGACGACGGCTCGAAGGACGCAAGCGCGGCGATCGCCGAGGCTTTCGCCGCCAAGGACTCCAGGTTCCGCCTTGTCCGCAAGAAGAACGCCGGTCTCGGCGCCGCCCGCAACACCGGGCTGCTGCACCTGACCGAGGGCACCGAGTTCTTGGCGTTCGTGGACAGCGACGACACGCTGCCGCCGAGTGCGTACCAGCTGATGATCTCCACGCTGGACGAGACCGGCTCCGACTTCGCCACGGGCAACGTGCTGCGCTTCCGCGCGGTGGGCCACTACCCGTCGGGCGGGCACAGCAAGCCGTTCCGGCAGACCCGGCTGAAGACCCACATCACCGAGATCCCCGCGCTGGTCACCGACCGCACCGCGTGGAACAAGGTGTACCGGCGCTCGTTCTGGGACGCGGCCGGGCTGCTCTACCCCGAGGGCATCCTGTACGAGGACGCCCCGGTCAGCGTGCCGCACCACTACCTGGCCAAGAGCGTCGACGTGCTCTCCGAGCCGATCTACCACTGGCGCGAGCGCGAGCTCGGCGAGATGTCGATCACCCAGATGCGGACCAACCCCAAGGGCCTGGTCGACCGCGTCACCTCGATGGAGCTGGTGCGCTCCTGGCTGCTCAAGCAGACCGCGCCGAAGTACAAGGAGTACCTGCGCTCCTACGACGAGAACAACCTCGTCGAGGAGATCCCGATGTTCTTCTGGTCGGTGGTCGACGGCGAGCAGGACTACCGGGACGCCTACCAGGAGTGCGTGGGCCGGCTGCTGCGCGCGATCGGGCCCGAGCAGGTCCGCAAGCTGCGCGCGCCGCTGCGGCTGAAGTACCACCTGACCCTGCAGGGCCGGATCGACGAGTTCGTCGAGCAGATGCGCTTCGAGGCCGAGAGCAACGGCGCCGCCCCGGCGCGCGGCGTGCTCCGCCCGTACGCCGACTACCCGTTCCTGCGCGGCGGGCGCAAGAGCGTGCCCGCCGACGTGCTGCGGCTGGACAACGCGCTGGTGATGCGCAGCCGCGTCTACGAGTCGGCCTGGGAGGACGGCAAGCTGCGGCTGACCGGCCACGCGTTCCCCGAGCACCTCGGCGTGGAGAACAAGCACGACCTGGTCCGGATGCTGGTGCTGCGCGAGGCCAAGGGCAAGCGGATCGTCACGTTCAAGACCCGGACGCAGTACGCGCCGGAGGCCACCGCGAGTTCGCCGCACGACATCTACAGCTGCGACTGGGCGGGCTTCACCAGCTTCATCGACCCGGAGAAGCTGAAGAAGCGCGGCCAGTGGCAGGACGGCAGCTGGCGGGTGCTGATCGGCGGCGTCGGCAAGTCCGGCGTCTACAAGGGCCGGATCACCGGTGGCTGGGCCGACACCGCGCAGAGCTACCCGATCCACTGGGTCGACGCCAACACCCGCATCGTGCCGATACTGCGCGACAGCTTCCTGCACCTGACGGTGGAGACGCTGCGTGCCGCGCTCACCGGGCTGCAGGCCGTCGACGGCGTGATCGAGCTGCGCGGCACGGTGCGCAGCACCGCCAACCTGTCCGGGGTGCGGCTGCAGATGCACCACTCCGAGTCCGGCAACAAGATCGACTTCCCGATCGAGTTCGGCTCGCCCACCGGCCGCCCGGTGCCGTTCACCGCGCGGATCCCGGTCGAGGCGCTGACCGAGGTCCGGGACGCCTGGGCCGCGCTCGACCCGACCGCCGACACCCGCACCTCGGACCACTGGTACGCCAAGCTGCTGCTGGCCGACAAGACCGTGCTGCAGATAATCGTCGACGACCGGGTCGCGGTGCAGCACCTGGACCTGCCGCTGAACCCCGAGGCCCCGCTGGGGAGCGCGCGCGTCGTGGTCTCCAAGCCGACCGACACCGGCCACCTGCAGTTCTCCGACCAGCTGGTGCAGCCCGTGGTGGACAGCATCACCGCGGTGGACGAGGGCGGCTTCACCCTCGCCGGCCGCTTCCCGCTGCCCGGCGAGCACCGCTACGACCTGGTGCTCCAGCACACCTGGCGCGAGGAGGACTACCAGCACCCGCTGGTGATCCGGGACGGCCGGTTCGAGGTCAAGCTGCCGGCCGTGCCGATCGACTCCTTCGCCGGTCACGTGCCGCTGCACAAGGGCACCTGGGAGCTGCTGTTCCGCCCGCAGGGCGGCGACCCCGAGCTGGCCTGGCCCAAGGTCCAGGTCGCCCTGGAGGCGCACGCCTCGCTGCCCGCCGAGATCCGCGCGCGCGGCAAGCAGGTGGTGCTGGAGCGCCGCTACTACGACACGCTCTCGCTGGAGGCGCACTCCGACCTCGGCCCGCACGAGCGCAGCGGCTACCGCCAGCGCCAGCTGCGCAAGGAGATCTACCCGGCCGCCAAGAGCAAGCCGCTGCGCGACGCGGTGGTCTACAACGTGGCCAACGGCGGCCAGTACGCCGGCTCGCCGCGCGCCATCCACGAGGAGCTGGTCCGCCGCGGCCTGCCGCTGGAGCACCTGTGGACGGTGGACGACCAGCAGGCCGAGCTGCCCGAGAGCACCCGCGGGCTGCGCCAGTGGAGCCCGGAGTGGTTCGACGCGCTGGCCACCGCGAAGTACATCGTGACCAGTGCCCACCTGCCCGACTTCGTGACCCCGCGCCCGGGCCAGGTCATCCTGCAGACCTGGGTCGGCACTCCGCTCAAGCGGATCGGCCACGACTTCGAGAAGATCTGGTTCATCGACAGCAACTACCTCAAGCACCTGGACCGCGAGGTGCCCACCTGGGGCAAGCTGATCTCCGGCAGCTCCTTCGCCACCACGGTGCTGCGCCGGGCGTTCAAGTTCCAGGGCGAGATGCTGGAGACCGGCTACCCGCACAACGACATCCTGTTCGCCCCCGAGCGGGAGAAGCGGGCCGCCGAGGTGCGCCGCAAGCTGGGCCTGCCGGAGGACAAGAAGGTGGTGCTGTACGCGCCGACCTTCCGCGAGGACCGCAAGCGCCCGCACGGCGGCTACCAGATCGACCTGCGGATCGACCTGGAGGCGGCCCGCGCCGCGCTGGGCGAGGACCAGGTCCTGCTGGTCCGCCCGCACTCGAACTGCCACGGCACGATCCCGGGCAACGGCAACGGCTACGTCTACGACGTCTCGCGCTACCCGGACATGACCGACCTGCTGCTGGTCGCGGACGCGCTGGTCACCGACTACTCGGCGTCGGTCTTCGACTTCGTCAACACCGGTCGCCCGGTGCTCTTCTTCACCTACGACCTGGACCACTACCGCGACAACCTGTGCGGGTTCACCTTCGACTTCGAGAAGGAGGCTCCCGGTCCGCTGCTGGCGACCTCCGAGGAGCTGGTCACGGCGCTCGGCGACCTGGCCAAGGTGACGGCCGACCACCGCGAGGCCTACGCCACGTTCCGCGCGAACTACTGCGACCTGGACGACGGCCACGCCGCCGCCCGGGTGGTCGACGGCATGCTGGGCTGACACCGCGCCGGGACCGCGCCGGGACCTCCCGGTGCGGCCCCGGCCGGAAGCGCCCGAAGGGGCCCTCGCACGAGTGCGAGGGCCCCTTCGGGCTTCATGGCCGATACGACCTCAGTGGGACGCCTGCACCGGGACGGCCCCGGCCGGATCGGCCTGCGCCACGTCCTCCTCGGCCGGCTGCGGCTCGCCGGCGGCCGGCTCCGGTGGCTTGCTCTCGAACGGTCCGGCCACCGGGAAGTAGGCCTGCAGGAACGCCGTGACGATCCGGTCCTGCTCCGCCCGCGGCACCTGGTCCAGGGCGCCGTCGTTGAGGCAGAAGGTGTCGATCTCGCGGGCCCGCAGCAGACCCGGCAGCTGCTCCAGCGCCGCCCGCCGGTCGACGTCGACGTAGCGGTGACCGATCCGCCCCCAGGCGACCTTGCTGCTCAGGTAGCCGTGGTTGACCGCGAGCGTGACCGGTGCGACGTCGGTGGCCGAGCGGAAGGTCGAGCGGGCGGTGGCGGACAGCTCCGCGGCGAAGAGTCCGGCGCTCTCGGCGAGCAGCGTGCGGGTCAGCGGATAGGGCGCGTGGCTCAGGGTGTTGGTGGTGTCCCGGTCGTAGGCGCGCCGGACCAGTTCGCGGGTGTTCTTCTGTGCCGCGACGTACTCGTCGTCGTCTCCCGTCACCCGGCCCGGCGGGATGACCCGGGAATCCAGGTTGACCAACGGCAGGCCGTTCCCCTGGAAGAACTGTTCGGGCCGGACCGGACGGCCGAGAAACATGTCGTCATTGAAATAGAGGAAATGTTCGGCAAGATCCGGAATTCGGTGCAACTGCGTTTCGATCGAATGCGAGTTGAATACCGGGAGCACCGAGGGGTCGGCGTACAGCTCGCGGTGCGAGACCACGGTGATCCCCGGGTGGGCGGTCTCCAGCCAGTCGGGCTGCTGCCCGTCGGTGACCAGGAAGACGTGCCGGATCCAGGGGGCGTACATGGCGATCGAGCGCAGGCAGTAGCGCAGTTCGTCCCGGTTGTGAAAGCGCTCGGCGCCGCTCCCGGTGGCCGGCGGCTCGCCCATCCGGGCCAGCGTCGCCTCGCGCCGGCCGCGCCAGACCGGGTCGCTGTCGTCCACCCAGGTCACCACCGCGTCCACCGGAAAGGTGACGTCGTCCATCAGCGGGCGGGCGAAGGCCTTCGGCGCGGGGTAGTCCCGGCCGCCGATCCGCACCGTCGCGTCCGCCTCCAGGGAGGGCACCCACCAGCCGAACGGGGGTTCGTGGATGGCCGCGATGGCACCGCTGGAGGGCGCGGCCGAGTCCCAGAAGTCCAGGTCGCACCCGTGCTCGGGGCCGTAGACCAGGCTCCGGCCGCTGGTGACCACCGGCCGGTAGATCCGCACGCCCTTGACCCTGACCTGCTCGGCCCCCTCCGGCTCGTCACCGGCGGGGTTCTCGTCCGCGGGGGTCTCGTCGGCGGCCGGCTCCGGATGGCCCTCCAGGGCTGCCACGGCCGCCGGCAGGTTCTCCGCCAGCACCGTCGCGAGCGTGACGTCGTGGCCCAGCAGATCCGCGTAGACGGGCTGCCCGGCGAAGGCGGTGGCCAGGGTGGCGAGGACCTCGGCGCGCTGTCCCGGCGCGATCACCACCCAGTGGCGGGCCTCGTTGCCGCGCATCGGGGCGAACGTCAGGTCGGCGCCGACCAGCAGGTCGGTCACCTCGGTGAAGCTGCGCAGGAAAGCGTCCCCGGAGAGCAGGTCGTCACGGACCTCGGTCACCAGGCCCTCGTGCCGCACCAGCGCCGGCTGCTGCTCCAGCAGCCACTCCTCGCGCTGCCACCGCAGCTCCTCGGCGGTCGGCGGGGCGGGCTCCGGCTCGGGTTCGGGCTCCGGGGCGGGCGGCGTCGGCAACTGGTCGGTCACGCGCTGTCCGGGCAGCAGCCCGGACCGTACGCCGACCCGGCGGGCCCTGCGGGTCACGGCGCGCACCACTCGCCGAACCGTGCGGGGACAGCGCATCATCTCTCCAGACGCTGAGCCTTCTGACCGTTCCAGGCCCCCCGAGGCCATTACCGGGCGAGTATAGCGCTCAGCAGATGGTGAGGTGAATGAGAAAGTAATAAGAACCTATAGTTTTGGTTTTCTGAGAGATTCCTGAGAATCGAATTAACCGGCGCCGAGGCGGTACCCGCACCACGGACGCCAGACCGCGTCCGCCCCGCACCAGGACAGCGTGAACGAGGGCACCGCGAAGACCGCGTGGAACTCCCGCGCCTCGGCGAGGGCCGCGTCCAGCGCCTCCTCGGCCAGCCCGTGCGCCACCGTCACATGCGGATGGTAGGGGAAGGCCAGCTCCCGGGCGAGTGGTCCGGAGCGGATCGCGGCCTCCAGCTCGCGGCACTCCTGGGCGCCTTCCTCGACCCGGACGTAGACCACCGGGGAGACGGGGCGGAAGGTGCCGCTGCCGTGCAGCAGCATCCGGAACGGGCGGTGCGCGGCGGCCACCGCCGCCAGGTGGGCCCGCACCCCGGGCAGCCGCTCGGCCCGGATCTCGGTCGGCGGCAGCAGCGTGACGTGCGTGGGTATCGCGCGGGCCAGCGGATCGCCCAGCGCGGCCCGGGCGTCCTGGATCGCCGAGCCGAACGGCTCCGGCACCGTGACGGCCACGCCGATGGTCAGCGACGCGCCGGTGGTGGCGGCCCCGGGGAGGGCGCCGCCACCGGCGGGCACGGAGTCGGGCATCAGCGCTTGACGGCCGGCACGAAGCCCATGCGGTCGTAGACCGTCTCCAGCGTGACGGAGGCGACCTCGCGGGCCTTCTCGGCGCCGCGGGCCAGCACCCGGTCCAGCTCGGCCGGGTCGTCCAGGAAGAGCTGGGTGCGCTGCTGGAACGGGGCCACCCACTCGGTGAACAGCTCGGCCAGCTCGGTCTTCAGCGCGCCGTACATCTTGCCCTCGAAGTGGGCGACCAGCTGCTCGATGCTCTGCCCGCTCAGCGCGGAGTGGATCCGCAGCAGATTGGAGACGCCGGCCTTGTTCTCCTCGTCGTAGGAGACCACCGTGTCGGTGTCGGTCACCGCGCTCTTGAACTTCTTGGCGCTCAGCTTCGGGTCGTCCAGCAGGCTGATCAGGCCCTTGGGCGAGGCGGCCGACTTGCTCATCTTGGCGGTCGGGTCCTGCAGGTCCATGATCTTCGCCGTCGCCTTGGGGATGTACGGCTTGGGGATCGTGAACGTGGGCTGGTAGCGCGTGTTGAAGCGCTCGGCGAGGTCCCGGGTCAGCTCCAGGTGCTGGCGCTGGTCCTCACCGACCGGCACCGCGTCGGCCTGGTAGAGCAGGACGTCGGCGACCATCAGCACCGGGTAGGTGAACAGGCCCACCGTCGTGCTGTCGGTGCCCTGCTTGGCGGACTTGTCCTTGAACTGGGTCATCCGGGCGGCCTCGCCGAAGCCGGTCAGGCAGTTCATCACCCAGGCGAGCTGCGCGTGCTCGGGCACGTGGGACTGGACGAAGAGCGTGCAGCGCTCCGGGTCCAGGCCGGCGCCCAGCAGCTGGGCGACCGAGATCCGGGTGTTCTCGCGCAGCGCGGCCGGATCCTGGGGCACCGTGATCGCGTGCAGGTCGACCACCATGTAGAAGGCGTCATTGGCCTCCTGGAGGTCCACCCACTGGCGCACCGCGCCGAGGTAGTTGCCCAGGTGGAAGGAGCCGGAGGTGGGCTGGATGCCGGAGAGCACCCGGGGACGTTCCATCGCCGAATCGTTGACCGCTGCGTTGACCATGCCGCCATTCTTCCAGTTCCGCAAAGCGGTCAGGACCCGGCTTCGCCCGGTGACTCCCCCGGGCGCTCGCCGCCCGGCGGGGCCGCCACGGCGCTGACCCTGATCCGGTCGATCCGCCGGCCGTCCAGCGCCGCCACGGTCAGCCGCACCCCCTGCTCGGTGCCCTCCTTGGCCACCAGCACCTGGTCCCCGACCTCGGGCAGCTCGCCCAGCTCGGCCACCACGTAGCCGGCCACCGTCTCGTAGGGGCCCTCCGGCAGCAGCACGCCGGTCTCCTCGGCGAAGTCCGGCAGGTTGAGCAGGCCGTTGACCTCGACCCCGCCGCCCACCAGCCGGCGGGTCGCGGTGGTCTCCTGGGCGTCGTACTCGTCGCGGATCTCGCCGATCACCTCCTCGACCAGGTCCTCCAGGGTGACGATGCCCGCCGTGCCGCCGTACTCGTCCACCACCATCGCCAGGTGGTGGCCCTCCCGGCGCATCTCGCTCATCGCCTCCAGCACCTTCTTGGTGGCCGGCAGCAGCTTGACCGGACGGGCGATCTCGCGCACCTGCAGCGCCCGCTCGCCGTGCGCGCCGTAGAGGTCGCGCACGTGCACGAAGCCGACCACGGCGTCGTAGGAGCCCTCCACCACCGGGTAGCGCGAGTGCGGCGAGGTGCTGGTCTCCTCCCGCACCTCGACGAGCGGCTGGTCGGCGTCCAGGAAGGTGACCTCGGTGCGCGGCACCATCACCTCGCGCAGCTGGCGCTCCCCGGCCGCGAACACGTCGGCGATCAACGCCCGCTCGTCGCTGCCCAGTTCGGTGTTGGCGGCGACCAGGCCGCGCAGCTCCTCGGAGCTCATGCTGCCGCGCCCGGCCTTCGGGTCGCCGCCCAGCAGGCGCACCATCAGGTTGGTGGACCGGCCCAGCAGCCAGATCACCGGGCGCAGCGCCACCGACATCACGTCGACCACCGGCGCGGCCAGCAGCGCGAGCGACTCGGCCCGCTGCAGCCCGATCCGCTTGGGCGTCAACTCGCCCAGCACCAGCGAGATGTAGGAGATCAGCAGGGTCAGGCCGACCAGCGCGACCGCGTCCGCCACTGCGCTGGACAGGCCCAGGCGCACGAAGACCGGCGAGAGCTTTCCGGCCAGCGTGTCGGCGCCGAAGGCAGCCGACAGGAAGCCCATGCAGGTCACCCCGACCTGCACGGCCGCCAGGAACCGGTTGGGGTCGGCGGCCAGGTGCGCGGCCCGGTCGGCCCGCTTGGTGCCGCGCTCGGCCAGCGCCCGGATCTGGCCCTCGCGCAGTGAGATCAGCGAGATCTCGGCGATGTTGAACAGCCCACCGAGGACGATGAAGAGCAGGACGAGTGCGGCGTCCTGGAGGGTTTCGTTCACGGTCGGTCAGTGTAAGGCCGCCCCCACATGGCGGACGGCCTAGCGGCCCGGGGCCGACCGTTTCTGAAGCAGAAACGGTCGGCCCGGGCGATGCCTACCGGGTTGCTCAGATCAGGCCGAGCTCGGTGACGGCGTCGCGCTCCTCGGCGAGCTCGTTGACCGAGGCGTCGATCCGGGCGCGGTCGAAGGCGGAGAGCTCCAGGCCCTGGACGATCTCGAACTTGCCGTCCTTGGTGGTGACCGGGAAGGAGGAGATCAGGCCGGCCGGCACGCCGTAGGAGCCGTCCGAGACGATGCCCATCGAGGTCCAGTCGCCCGCCGGGGTGCCGTTGACCCAGGTGTACACGTGGTCGATGGCGGCGTTGGCGGCCGAGGCGGCCGAGGAGGCGCCACGGACCTCGATGATCTCGGCGCCGCGCTTGGCGACCTTCGGGATGAAGAACTCCTCGACCCACTTCTGGTCGCCGCCGACCGCGTCGAAGGCGGCCTTGCCGGAGATCTCGGCGTGGAACAGGTCCGGGTACTGGGTGGCGGAGTGGTTGCCCCAGATGGTGACCTTCTTGACGTCCTCGACCGTCACGCCGGCCTTCTTGGCGAGCTGGGCGGCGGCGCGGTTGTGGTCCAGGCGGGTCATCGCGGTGAACCGCTCGGCCGGCACGTCGGGGGCGTTGCGCTGGGCGATCAGGGCGTTGGTGTTCGCCGGGTTGCCGACCACCAGGACCTTGATGTCGTCCGCGGCGTGGGCGTTGATGGCCTTGCCCTGCGGGCCGAAGATGCCGCCGTTGGCCTGCAGCAGGTCGCCGCGCTCCATGCCGGCGGTGCGCGGGCGGGCGCCGACCAGCAGGGCCACGTTGGCACCGTCGAAGGCCACGTCGGCCTGGTCGGTGATGGTGATGTCGCGCAGCAGCGGGAAGGCGCAGTCGTCGAGCTCCATCGCGACGCCCTCGGCGGCCTTGAGGCCCTGCGGGATCTCGAGCAGGCGCAGGTTCACCGGAACGTCGGCGCCGAGCAGGTGGCCCGAGGCGATGCGGAAGAGCAGCGCGTAGCCGATCTGGCCGGCAGCTCCGGTGACGGTGACGTTGACGGGGGTGCGAGTCATGTTTCCTTCTCCAGCGATCGCCAGCATGCCCCAGGCACGTCGGCGCACTGGAGCCGAGGATGTTTTCTCTCGACATCGAGAGAACCGGCGTCAGGTTATCGCAAGGGCGGCCCGGCGGCGTGCGCACGGGCGTGGCTGGTGCGTCACAGGACGGCGGAACCCGCCCCCGCAGGGTGCGGGGGCGGGTTCGGGTACGGCGCGGACCCTCGGTACGGCGCGGGGCCGCCTCAGTGCCGCTGGCCGATGTAGGTGCCGATGTCCTCCACCTGCGGCAGCCGCAGCCACGGATCCGGCTGGGCGACCAGGGCGAGCCCCACGATCACCGCGGCGAAGAAGAGCAGCACCAGCACGTCGGTGAAGCGGCTGCGCACCGCCAGCATGCCGACCTCGGGCAGCAGCAGCCGCAGCAGCGCCCCGAGCAGCATGGCGCCGCCGATGACCAGCAGGCCGTAGCGGAAGTCGGCCCGCCAGGTGATCGCCAGCCCGATCCCGACCACGGACAGCACCAGGACTATCGGCCACTGCCGCACCGGCAGCGAGTGGTCGCGGCCCAGTGCCGCCCCGGAGCCCTCCGGCGGCAGCGTCCCCGTGGTCCTGGCCGGCCGCCGACGCGTGGACCGGCCCGTTCGTAGCGCGCTCATTTCCGGTATCCCCAGGGGTGGCGACTAGAGGGCGGCCTGACGCTCGGCCGCCTCGACGATGTTGTTGAGCAGCATGGCGCGGGTCATCGGGCCGACTCCACCCGGGTTCGGCGAGAGCCAGCCGGCCACCTCGGCGACCGCCGGGTGCACGTCGCCGACCAGGCCGGCCTCGGTGCGGCTGACGCCGACGTCCAGCACGGCCGCGCCCGGGCGCACGTCCTCCGCCTTGACCAGGTAGGGGACGCCCGCGGCGGCGACGATGATGTCGGCCCGGCGCAGGTGTGCGGAGAGGTCGCGGGTGCCGGTGTGGCAGAGCGTCACGGTCGCGTTCTCGCTCTTGCGGGTGAGCAGCAGGCCGATCGAGCGGCCCACCGTGACACCGCGGCCGACCACGACCACGTCCGCGCCGTTGATCTCCACGTCGTGACGGCGCAGCAGCTCCACGATGCCGTACGGGGTGCAGGGCAGCGGACCCTGGATGCCGAGCGCGAGGCGGCCCAGCGAGGTGGGGTGCAGGCCGTCGGCGTCCTTGTCCGGGTCCATCAGCTCGAGCACCGGGTTGGCGTCGAGGCCCTTGGGCAGCGGGAGCTGGACGATGTAGCCGGTGCAGGCCGGGTCCTCGTTGAGCTCGCGGACCTTGGCCTCCACCTCGGCCTGGGTCGCGTCCGCGGGGAGCTCGACCTGGATCGAGGCGATGCCGACCTGGGCGCAGTCGCGGTGCTTGCCGCGCACGTAGCTGTGGCTGCCCGGGTCGTCGCCGACCAGGACGGTGCCGAGACCGGGGGTGATGCCCCGCTCCTTGAGGGCCGCCACACGGACGGCGAGTTCGGACTTGATCGCGGCCGCGGTGGCCTTGCCATCGAGAATCTGGGCAGTCATACCCCTATCCTCCCGGATCGGCGGCACTGCTTCCGCACCCGGCAGGACCGGTGCGGCCGAGAAGGCGCCCCCTTAACGGAACGTGTGGATCCGATTGCGGTTGCGCCACAGTTGGGGCCGGACCGCGGGAACGCACTGGACAGCCCGCCCGGCGCCGTCGAGCATAGGCTTCGAGCACCAGTCAGAAGGCCCTGGATCCGCCGCGCGCGGGCCCCGGGCGATCGGGGGAAGAACGTCGTGACCACGCCTCAGCACCGGCGGCGAGAACGCCGCGCCCGCACACCGGAGCACCCGCCGCGGCCCGCCACCCGGTGATCACGCCGGTCCGGGCCGCCCGGCCCGCCCCCGGCCCGCTGACCGGCCGACTGGCCCGCACCGCGCTGCGCTGCTCCCTCGCGGCCGGCGCGGCCGTGCTGGTGGCGGTGCTGCACGACGCCCACGACCCGGGCGTGCTCTGCCCGCTGCGCCGGCTGACCGGGATCCCGTGCCCCGCCTGCGGGAGCACCACCGTCTTCATCGAGGCCGGCCACGGCCACTGGCTCGCCGCGCTGACGGCCAATCCGGTGACCGTGCTGGCGGTGCTCGCGCTGCTCACCGCGCCGCTCGGCGGCGGCGCCTGGTGGTGGTCCCTGACACCGCGTCGGCGCACCGGGGTGGTCGCCACCGCGCTGGCCGTCGCCTGGATCTGGCAGCTGCAGCGTCTGGGTGTCACACCGTCATAGCCCTCCACTAGTCTCACCCGCTGTTCCACCCGTCCCCACCGTTCATCGAGCACGTCCCCGTCCGGAGGCCTTCCGTGTCCTACCCGCCCGATCCCAACAACCCCTACGGCCAGCCGCAGCAGGCCCCCTACGGCGTTCCCCCGCAGCAGCCGAACCCGTACGGCCAGCCGCCCGCCTACGGCTACCCGCAGCAGGGCGCTCCGCAGGGCTACGGCTTCCCGCAGCAGCCGGCCCCCTACGGCTACGTCCCCGTGGCGCCGCCGGTGCTGGCGAGCTGGGGCGCCCGGGTCGGCGCGTACTTCATCGACTTCCTGGTCGTCGGCCTGCCCGTGATCATCTGTTACTTCATCGGCGGCGCCATGCTGGTGAGCACCGTGGTGAAGAGCCAGACCAACTGCCCGCTGGACGAGAACGGGTTCCCGAACTGCCCCGCGCCCTCCACCAGCCTCAGCGGCGGCGGCCTGGCGATCATCGTGGTCGGCATCGTGCTCAGCCTGATCCTGGGCATCTGGCAGCTGGTCCGCGAGGGCCAGGGCCAGACCATCGGCAAGAAGGCCGTGGGCATCCGGCTGGTCCGCGAGATCGACGGCCAGCCGCTGGGCTTCGGCATGGCCTTCGTGCGCAAGCTCGCCCACTTCCTGGACGGCTTCCTGTGCGGCCTGGGCTACCTGTGGCCGCTGTGGGACGACAAGAGCCAGTGCTTCGCCGACAAGGTGACCAACAGCCTGGTGATCCGCGCCTGACCGGCGCCCGCGAACACCCGGACGGCCCGGCGCTCCTGACGGAGTGCCGGGCCGTTCGCGCGGTGCCGCGGTCAGTGGAAGAAGTGCCGCGTCCCGGTGAAGTACATCGTGGCGCCGGCCGCCTGGGCCGCCTGGACGACCTCCTCGTCGCGCACCGAGCCGCCCGGCTGGACGACGGCCTTCACACCCGCGTCGAGCAGGATCTGCAGGCCGTCCGCGAACGGGAAGAACGCGTCCGAGGCGGCGAACGAGCCGCTCGCCCGCTCGCCCGCGCGTTCGACGGCCAGCTTGGCCGAGTCGACCCGGTTGACCTGGCCCATGCCGACGCCGACCGAGGCACCGTCCTTGGCCAGCAGGATCGCGTTGGACTTCACCGCGCGGCAGGCCTTCCAGGCGAAGGCGAGGTCGGCCAGCTCGGCCTCCGAGAGCGCCGTTCCGGCCGCCAGCGTCCAGGTGGACGGGTCATCGCCCGCAGCGTCGATCCGGTCGACGTCCTGGAACAGCAGCCCGCCGCTGATCCGCCGCGCCTCGCGGCGCTCGCACGGGGCCTGCGGGGCGCTCAGCACCCGGAGGTTCTTCTTGCGGGCGAGCACCTCGACGGCGCCCTCCTCGTAGCCCGGGGCGACGACGACCTCGGTGAAGATCGGCGCGATCTGCTCGGCCAGCTCGACGGTGACCGGGCGGTTGACCGCGATCACGCCGCCGTACGCGGAGAGCGGGTCGCACGCGTGCGCCTTGCGGTGCGCCTCGGCGACGTCGGCGCCCACCGCGATGCCGCACGGGTTGGCGTGCTTGATGATCGCGACGGCCGGGCCCTCGTGGTCGTAGGCGGCACGGCGCGCGGCGTCGGTGTCGACGTAGTTGTTGTACGACATCTCCTTGCCGTGCAGCTGCTCGGCGCCCGCCAGGCCGCCGGTGCCGTCGAGGTACAGGGCCGCGCTCTGGTGCGGGTTCTCGCCGTAGCGCAGCACGTTCGAGCGCTCCCAGGTGGCGCCGAGGAAGGCCGGGAAGGCCTCCGTCGACTCCGTGTAGCCCGAGGCCTCGAACCACTGCGCGACCGCGACGTCGTACGCGGCGGTGTGCGCGAAGGCCGTGCCGGCCAGCCGCTTGCGGGTCAGCAGGTCGAAGCCGCCCGACCGGACGGCGGCCAGCACGTCGCCGTAGCGCGCCGGGTCGACCACGACGGCGACCGACGGGTGGTTCTTGGCCGCGGCGCGCACCATGCTCGGCCCGCCGATGTCGATCTGCTCGACGCACTCGTCCGGGGTGGCGCCGGAGGCGACGGTGGCGGCGAACGGGTAGAGGTTGACCACCACCAGGTCGAAGGGCTCGATGCCCAGCTCGGTCAGCTGCGCACGGTGCGACTCCAGGCGCAGGTCGGCGAGCACACCGGCGTGCACCCGGGGGTGCAGCGTCTTCACGCGCCCGTCCAGGCACTCCGGGAAGCCGGTGAGCTCCGAGACCTCGGTGACCGGCACGCCGGCGGCGGCGATCCGGGCGGCCGTCGAGCCGGTGGAGACCAGCTCGACCCCGGCGGCGTGCAGGCCCTGGGCCAGCTCCTCCAGGCCGGTCTTGTCGTACACGCTGACCAGCGCGCGGCGGATCGGACGGATGTTCTCGGAGACGGGCGGCGCGGCGTGGGGGGCGGAACTCATGCCGGGATCCAAACCTTTCGGTCTTCGATGCGGTGGCCTTCGCGGGCGAGACGGCCCACGACCTCGACGAGCAGCTGGCGCTCGACAGTCTTGATGCGCTCGTGCAGCGCTTCGCCGCCATCGGCATGGTCGGCGTCGGTGATCGGCACGACGCCCTGCGCGATGATCGGCCCGGTGTCCACTCCGGCGTCGACCAGGTGGACGGTGCAGCCGGTGACCTTCACGCCGTAGGCGAGCGCGTCGGTGACACCGTGCGCGCCGGGGAAGGCGGGCAGCAGAGCGGGGTGGGTGTTGACGATCCGGCCGGCGAAGGCGCTGATGAAGCGGTCGCCGAGGATCTTCATGAAGCCGGCCGTGACCACCAGGTCGGGCTGGTGGCCGGCGACGGAGTCGGTCAGCGCCGCGTCCCAGTCGGCCCGGTCGGCGAAGTCCTTCACCCGGTGCACGAAGGTCGCCAGGCCCGCCTGCTCGGCGCGCTCCAGCCCGGCGATGCCCGACCGGTCGGCGCCGACGGCGACGATCTGCGCGCCGTAGGCGGGGTCGGCGACCGCGTCGATCAGCGCCTGGAGGTTGGTGCCGGAACCGGACACCAGGACCACCAGACGGGCGGGACGGTCGAGCGGGGCTGGGAAGGCGAGCGGGTGAGCGGCGGCCACTGCGCGGGTCTCCGTACGTCGGGGTGCCGGCCCGCTGGTACGTCCACCGGAGGGTGGGGCCACTACGGACTGGCGGCAGGTCGGCTGGCGATGGGTGTGCCGGGGACGCCGCTGCGTTGCGGGGCCCGGGAACCTGGGAGGGCTGCTGACCGTCACCACGATAACGGCTGGCTGAACGGGTGCTGTACCTGGGATTCTGCTTGACGCGCGTAGATGAGAGCGGGATCTCCCCGGCCCCCTCGCGCGCCGTCCGCAGGCCGCCCGACACTGCGGTTTCGCATCGAACGGCAGGCCGCCCCGTGCTCCTCAGCAGCCTGCGGGATCATGGGTCGCGACGCCCGACGACGATGAGGACCCCGACCGACATGAGCAGCGGCAAGAACAGCGACGAGCGCAACCCCTTCGCGCCGCCGCCTCAGGACGCTCCGGACCAGCCGTGGCGTCCGCGCCTTCCGCAGGGTCGCTCGGGCGGGACCTCCGAGGGCGCCCCCGAGGACGGCGAACGGCCCGCCGCTGAAGGCCGCCCCGGCCGCCCGCCGGTGCCGCCGCCGCACCCGTGGAGCCCGAACTGGCAGGGCGGCGGCGGCCCCGGCTGGCCGGACCGGCCACAGGCCCCGCAGCAACCCAGATTCGACCCCAACGACCCGCGCCACCGCCGCTCGCGCTACGCGCTGATGAGCGGCATGGCCTCGCTCTTCTGCGGCCTGGACAGCTTCATGGCCTTCGCCCTGCTGTTCGGCGCGCTCGCGCTCTACTGGGGCATCAGCGCACTGCGCGGCGGCGGCCAGCCGAGCACGCCCGCGACCGGCGCCGACCGCGCGCCGGAGCCGACCGCCGCCGACCCGCGCACCGCGCCGCCGCTCGGCTGGCCGTACGCGCAGCGCAGCCGCCCGCAGGTGCCGGCCGCGCTCGGCGGGCTGATCACCGGCGGGGTGGCCGTCGCCCTGGTGCTCGGCAGCTTCGCGCTGCAGGTGGTCTACCGCCCCTACTACACCTGCTTGAACGACGCGCTGACCTCGGTGGGCACCCAGAGCTGCTCGAACCTCGCCCCGCACTGGCTGGTCACGATGGACGACCCGCAGAACTGACACTGACACCGCCTCGCTGCGGCCTCTCACTCCGGCCGCTCGCCGCGGCCCCGGCCCGGCCGCAGGCGCAGCGCCGTCCACCGCGCGGCGAGCGCGGCCCGGGAGCGCGGCACCAGCCGGCGCCGGCCGTGCGGGCCGTCGCCGCGGGGATCCGGGCCGCCGAGCTCCGGGCCGTCCAGCTCCAGCTCGTCCAGCGCCGGACCGGCCAGGACCAGCGCGCCCGAAGCCGGGCCACCCCGCTCGGACCCGTGCAGCCCCGGCCCGCCGAGCCCCGGTCCCGGCCCGGCCCACGCCGACCCGGCCCACGCCGACTCGTCCCATGCCGCCGCGGCCGGCGCCGCCCGGCGCAGCAGCCACCAGCGGACGACGAGCGCACCGGGGAGCACCAGCACCGCGAACCAGCCGGCCGCCACCGTCCCGCAGGCGAACGAGGGCCCCAGCCGCGCCATCCGGCCGCCGCCCGCCGCTCCCCCGGCCAGCCAGCCGGCCAGGGCCACCAGCGCGCCCGCCGCAGCCGCGGTCGCCAGCCCGGCCAGCGCGGTGCCCGGCGCACGCCACGGCTGCCCCGGTTCCGCCCGGTCCGTGTCGTCCTCCGCCGCCTCCACCAGGTAGGCCGGCTCGACGGCGGCACGCCGCCCACCGCCCCAGGCTGCCGCCCGGCCCAGCAGCCCGGCCGCCACCGCCCCCGCCAGCGCCGGAACCAGCAGCACCAGCAGCTGCCAGCCCGAGGCCGTCGTGGGCGCCAGCGCCAGCAGCGGGAAGTCGGGCAACGCGCCGTGCTGCACCCGCCCGGGCGCCACCACGGTGTCGGTCCCCAGCAGGAAGCCCGGCCCCAGCGCATAGGCACCGGCCCAGAGCACGGCGTTCGGCACCAGCAGCAGGCAGCTCAGCAGCACGCCCAGCGCGGCGGGCACGCTGCCGCCGGCCAGCGCGCGCACCGCGGGGTCGGTGGTGTCGGTGCGCAGCAGCGCCGCCATGCCGAAGAGCAGCGCGCCGCCCGCGAGCAGGATCAGCAGCCCGGCCGTCACCGCCGCCCGGACCGCACCCGGGCTGCCGGCCGGCAGCCGCCGCCGGACCGCCGCCAGCCGGCCCGGCCCCACCGGTGCAGGCCCGACGAACCCGGCCCCGCCGTGCACGCCCCACTGCGCGGCGGCGTAGCCCAGCAGCGCCACCGCGAGCAGGTCGGGCAGCGGCTCGGCGCGCAGGCCGCCACCGCCCGCCGCACAGGCGAGGGCCACCGGCAGTGCGACCAGCAGGTACCCGGTGCAGAGCAGCGCCGGGACCGGGCCGGTGCGCGGCTGCGCCGCCACGGCCGCGCGGGCGGCGGCGCAGCGCAGCAGCTGCGCGTTCAGCAGGGTGAGCAGCAGCGGGGTGAGCGAGAGCGGTGCCCCGGCGCCCCGGGTCAGCGGTCCGCCGTGGCCGAGCAGCCACAGGACCCCGACCAGCCGGGCGGCGTCGGCGGCGCTGTCGTGGCCGGTGGCGGTGAGGACCCACAGGACCAGCACGGGCACGCCGGTGACGGCGAGTCCGAGGAGCGCAGCGGTGGCCCCCGCCAGGAGCGGGCCCGATCCCGGCGAGCCGACACCGCGCGGAATCCGACGACCCATCAGGTGCTGCGTCATGAGCCTCATGGTGCCGCCGTCACTCGTCCTGCCGCGTGCAAGCGGCGCCCGCTCGCCGTGTCCCGGATTATCTGATTGTGCGTCAGATCCTTGAACCAGATGAATCCGTAGCCGCCGCCCGCCCCGACGATCCGGGCCCGGCGCCCGATCGCTCCCAGTACCAAGCATTGTACGAACGGTCGTACGACGAACTTCTCCAGCAGACGTACCTGGTCACCGCCGGCCGGCACCGGCTCGCCAGGCATGCCGTCCAGCAGGCCTTCGAGGCCGCCTGGACCCGCTGGGCCGAGGCCGCCACCGACCCCGACCCGGCGCGCTGGCTGCGCACCCGCGCCTTCGCCACCGCGCTCGCCCCCTGGCACCCGGGCGGCCCGCCGCACGCCCGCCGACTGCGACCGCCGTGGCGGCAGGCCGAGGCGGCGGACCCGGCGACGGCGGCCCCGGAGACGGCCGACCAGGCAGCGGCGGCCGACCGGGCGCTGCTCGGCGCGCTGCACCGGCTGAGCCGGGCGCGCCGCCACGTGCTGGTGCTGCACGACGCGCTGGGCCTGGGGCCCGCCGAGATCGCCCTGGAGGTCGAGGCGAGCGCCACCGCGGTCGACCACCGGCTGCGCGCCGCCCACCTGGAACTGGCCCGCGCGCTGCCCGACCTGGTGGGCGCCGACCCGCTGGCGCCCGGCTTCGGCGAGCGCCTCGGCGGGCTGCTCTACCGGACGGCGGTGCGGCACTGCCCGCCCGCGGCCACGGGGCAGCACGTGCCCCGGACGCTGCCCGCCCGGGCCCGGCTGCGCGCGGCGGCGCTGCCCGCCGCCTCCGGCCTGCTGGTGCTGGTCACCGCGACGGCCATCGCGGGCACCCTGGACGGCCACGGCCCCTCGGCCTGGTTCGACCGGCCGCCCACGCCCGCGCCGCTCTGCACCGGCACGCTGAACGGCAGCGCGGGCCCGGCCGGCCCGGCGCACGTCGCCGGCCTGCGCAGCCTGTGGTGCGCCGAGGACGGGCCGCACGCAAAAGGCCGCACCCCGGACCGGTGATCCGGTCCGGGGTGCGGCGGTGAGGCGGTGTCGGCTGTCAGCCGATCAGCTCACGCGCCAGGCGAGCGGTCTCGGACGGCGTCTTGCCGACCTTGACACCGGCGGCCTCCAGGGCCTCCTTCTTCGCCTGGGCGGTGCCCGAGGAGCCCGAGACGATGGCGCCGGCGTGGCCCATGGTCTTGCCCTCGGGGGCGGTGAAGCCCGCGACGTAGCCGACGACCGGCTTGGTCACGTTCTCCTTGATGAAGGCGGCGGCGCGCTCCTCGGCGTCGCCACCGATCTCACCGATCATCACGATGATCTCGGTCTCCGGGTCGGCCTCGAACGCGCGCAGCGCGTCGATGTGGGTGGTGCCGATGACCGGGTCGCCACCGATGCCGACGGCCGAGGAGAAGCCGATGTCCCGCAGCTCGTACATGAGCTGGTAGGTCAGCGTGCCCGACTTGGAGACCAGGCCGATCTTGCCGGCCTTGGTGATGTCGGCCGGGATGATGCCCGCGTTGGACTTCCCGGGGGAGATCAGGCCGGGGCAGTTCGGGCCGATGATCTGGGTCTTGCCGCCCTTCTGGCCGGCGTAGGCCCAGAACCAGGCGCTGTCGTGCACCGGGACGCCCTCGGTGATGACGACCGCGAGCGGGATCTCGGCGTCGATCGCCTCGACGACGGCGCTCTTGGTGAACGCCGGCGGGACGAAGATGACGCTGACATCGGCGCCGGTGGCCTTCATGGCCTCGGCGACGGTGCCGAAGACGGGCACCTCGGTGCCGTCGACGTCAACCGTGGTGCCGGCCTTGCGCGGGTTCACGCCGCCGACGATCTTGGTGCCCGAGGCCAGCATGCGGCGGGTGTGCTTCATGCCCTCGGAGCCGGTCATGCCCTGAACGATGACCTTGCTGTCCTCGGTAAGGAAGATAGCCATGGTGAGAGTCCCCTTCCTTACTTCGCGTTGGCCAGCTCGGCGGCGCGGTCAGCGGCGCCGTCCATGGTGTCCACCTGCTCGACGAGCGGGTGGTTGGCGTCGGTGAGGATCTTGCGACCCAGCTCGGCGTTGTTGCCGTCGAGACGCACGACCAGCGGCTTGGTGACCGCCTCGCCCTTGCTCTCCAGCAGGGCCAGCGCCTGCACGATGCCGTTGGCGACCGCGTCGCACGCGGTGATGCCGCCGAAGACGTTGACGAAGACCGACTTGACGTCGGGGTCGCCCAGGATGATCTCCAGGCCGTTCGCCATCACCTCGGCGGAGGCGCCGCCACCGATGTCGAGGAAGTTGGCGGGCTTGACGCCGCCGTGGTTCTCACCGGCGTAGGCGACGACGTCCAGGGTGCTCATGACGAGCCCCGCGCCGTTGCCGATGATGCCGACCTCGCCCTCGAGCTTGACGTAGTTGAGGCCCTTGGCCTTGGCCGCCGCCTCCAGCGGGTTGGCCGCGGCCTTGTCCTCGAGCGCGGCGTGGTCGGCCTGACGGAACTCGGCGTTCTCGTCCAGCGAGACCTTGCCGTCGAGCGCGATGATCTTGCCGTCACCGGACTTGATCAGCGGGTTGACCTCGACCAGCAGGGCGTCTTCCTTGATGAAGACGGTCCACAGCTTCTGCAGGACCTCGGCCACCTGGTCGGCGACCTCGGCCGGGAACTTCGCGGCAGCGACGATCTCGGCGGCCTTCTCCGGGGTGCAGCCCTCGTTGGCGTCGACCGGGATCTTGGCGAGCGCGTCGGGGTTCTCCTCGGCGACGACCTCGATCTCCACGCCGCCCTCGACGCTGGCCATGGCCAGGAAGGTGCGGTTGGTGCGGTCCAGCAGGAACGAGACGTAGTACTCGTCCTTGATGTCCGCGGTCTGGGCCAGCATCACCTTGTGAACGGTGTGGCCCTTGATGTCCATACCGAGGATCGCCTCGGCCTTGGCGACGGCGTCGGCCGGGTCGGCGGCGAGCTTGACGCCACCGGCCTTGCCACGGCCACCGACCTTCACCTGAGCCTTGACGACGGCGCGTCCGCCGAAGCGCTCGGCGATGGCGCGAGCTGCTTCGGGGGTCTCGATGACATCACCGTCAAGCACGGGTACGCCGTGCTTGGCGAAGAGGTCCCTCGCCTGGTACTCGAACAGGTCCACGTGTGTTCGTCCTTGTTCGTGGTCGCGGATTGTGTCTCTACGAGCGTGCCACGGCAGGATCTTCGCTGCGGGTCGTCGGGGCCGTGCGGGTACGCAGAGTTGCGGCCTTGCGGCCCACGCGGTCTCGGGCGCACACGTCAATCAACACGCGCGTCACGTCCGTCTGGCAGGGTATCCCCGCCGGGACGGCGGCATTCGCCCGGGAGCGACTGTGCCGAGGTGAGAACCGTCACAACGGGTGCGCGTCCGGCAACGGCCGCCGTTCCAGGGCCGCGGCCATGACGTCCGGAAAGGCGTCCGGGGTGCAGGCGAAGGCCGGGACGCCGAGCGCGGCCAGCGCGGCGGCGTGCGCGTGGTCGTGGGCGGGAGTGCCCTCGTCGCTGAGCGCGAGCAGCGCGAGGAACTGGACGCCGGCGGCCTTCATCGCGGCCACCCGGCGCAGCATCCGCTCGCGGATGCCGCCCTCGTGGAGATCACTGATCAGGACGACCACGGTGTCAGCCGGACGAGTGATCTTCGACTCGCAGTAGGCCAGCGCGCGGTTGATGTCGGTGCCGCCGCCGAGCTGAGTGGCGAACAGGACGTCCACCGGATCGCTCAGTTGTTCGGTCAGATCGACCACCGAGGTGTCGAACACCACCAGCCGGGTGTCCAGGGTGCGCATCGAGGCGAGCACCGCGCCGAAGACCGCGCTGTGCACCACGGAGGCGGCCATCGAACCCGACTGGTCGACGCAGAGGATCACCTCCTTCTTCGTCGCACGCTGTGCACGGGCGTGGCCGACCAGGCGCTCGGGGATCACCGTGCGCTGCTCGGGGAGGTAGTGCCGCAGGTTCACCCGGATGGTGCGGTCCCAGTCGATGTCACGGTGGCGCGGGCGGTCGACCCGCGCGCCGCGGTCCAGCGCGCCGCCCAGCGTGGCCCGGGTCCGGTCGGCCAGCCGGCGCTCCAGTTCGGCGACCACCCGGGCGACCACGAGGCGGGCGGTCTCCCGGGTGGTCTCGGGCAGCGCGTGCCTGAGCGAGAGCAGCGTGCCCACCAGGTGCACGTCCGGCTCGACGGCGGCCAGCATCTCCGGTTCGAGCAGCAGCCGGGTCAGGCCCAGGCGGGAGATCGCGTCCTGCTGCATCAGCTGGACCACGGAGGTCGGGAAGTAGCGGCGGATGTCGCCCAGCCAGCGGGCCACCTGCGGGGCGCTGCCGCCCAGCCCCGCCGAGCGGCCCGGCGTCCGGGCGCCGTCCGCCTGGTCCGGCGCACCGCGGTAGAGGGCGGTGAGCACCCGGTCGATCGAAGCGTCGCGGCCGGTCAGGCGCCCCCCGCGCGCCGCGCCCCAGGGCTCGCCGCCGAGCACCAGGCGCCAGCGGCGCAGGCGTTCCTGTTCCGGGTCGTGCTCCGGATCGGGTTCCGGATCCTGCTCCCGGGCCTGCTCACTGGTCGTCACGCGGCGCTCCTGCGGTCGGACTGACGGGGGATCCACGGGCGGGCGCCGGCCGGCGGCGGCTCGGGCGAGGGGTGGCGGCCGAGCAGGCGCAGCACGGTGGGCAGCGCCGCGTCGGCGCGGGCCTGGTCCAGCGGCTGCTCCGGCGAGCCGGACGGGCCGCCGGCGCCGCCGGCCGGGCGGCCGGTGGCGACCCGGGAGGCGACGGTGCGCAGCACCCCCGCCTCCACCGCCGCGAAGGTGCGGCGCAGCAGCGGCAACAGGTCGACGAAGGCGTCGGCGGGGACCTCGGCCAGCCAGCCGTCCAGCAGCGCGAGCAGCTGCGGGTCGTGCAGCAGCAGGGCGCCGCCGCCGGACAGGAAGCCCTCGATCCAGCCGGCCGCGTCGGCAGGCGCGCTCGCGGTGGAGAGCGCCAGCCGCAGCCGGCGGGCGGCCTCGGCGGCGTCGAGCCGGCCGTCGTCCAGCAGCAGCCGCACGGCCCGCCCGCGCAGCAGGCCCGGGACGGCGCCGCCGCGCCCCGCGGCGCCGGCTGCGCGGGCCCGCGGTTCGCGCCGGGCGAGCGCGTCGAGGGCCCTGGTCCAGCGCTCGGCCAGGGCGGCGGAGGCGGTACTCGGGGGCGCCGCGGCCAACGCGTGTGCCGGGCCGGCCGCCGCGGGGGCCGGGGCCGACACGGCTGCCGGGGCCGACGCGGCTGCGCCGGTGCGCCGCTCCAGCAGCTTGATCGCGCCGTGCACCGCGTCCAGCCGGGCACGCATCGCGGCGGCGCCCTCGGCGTCCAGCCCGGCGCAGGCGGGCGGCAGGCCGACGCAGATCCGGTCGGCCAGGCCGTGCGCGACGCCCTCCAGCGCGCCGCCGTCGGTGCCGCGCACATCGCCGTAGCGCAGCGCCCGGACCAGCGCGGGCAGTGCCTCGGTGAGCCGGGCCGTGTCGCTGTCCAGCGCGGCCCGGTCGGCCAGCGCGCGCATCACCGCGGGCAGCGCGGCGGGCAGCTGGGCCACCAGGCACTGCTCGGCCAGCCGGGTGAGCGCGGGCAGGTCCGCCGCCCGGCCCGCCGCGGCCGCCACCTTGGCGGTGGCGGCCTCCTCGACGGTGCTGCCCCACTGCGCGGCCTCGACCACCCGGACCGCGAACTCCGGTTCGTAGCAAAGCCGCCAGCTCTCCCGGAAGGTTCCGGTGGAGTTGGCGGCGGAGCGGGCCCCGGTCCCCCAGTCGATGCCGAGCAGCCGCAGCCGGTGCAGCAGCCGCGAGCGGCCGGCGTCCAGCTCCTTGCGCAGGTCCAGGGTGAGCTCGCGGGCGGCGTCGGCCGGCTTGAGCCGCAGGGTGCGCTGCAGCCGGGTCAGATCGCGTTGCAGCGGCACGGTGGGCGCGGCGGCCGGCACCCGGCCGAGCGCCTCGCCGACCACCAGCTGCTCGCGCACCAGCGCGAGCGCGACCTCCGAGCCGTCGCACAGCACCGCGCGCACCGCGTCCAGCGACTCGGCGAGCCCGGGTGCCGGGCGACCGCGCACGGCGGCCAGCGTCTCGGCGAGCCGGACCGCCTCGATGACGTGCGCCGGGGAGACCGGGTGGTCCTGGGCCCGCAGCAGCTCGGCGGCCCGGGTCAGCCAGCGGGCCATGCCGGTGCCGCCCGCCGCGGGCCCGGGGTTGTCGAACAGGTGCTGGTACCAGCCGGGCGACTCGATGCCGGCGCCGTAGCCGGTGCGCTGGGCGAGCCGGCGGTGCGTCCACGGCACCCAGGTGATCTCGGTCTTCAGCTTCTTCGGCAGGCCCGCCAGCAACGCCCGGTCGGCGCTCGCCGCGGGCTGCGCGGCGAGCGCCGGTACGTGCCAGGCGCCGCAGACCACGGCGATCCGGCGGTGACCGGCCCGCCGGGCGGCCCGGATCTGCTGGCGCATGTACGCCTCGCGCAGCTCGTCGCGCCGCCCGGCGGCGCAGGCGCCGGGCCGCCCGCCGAAGCGGGCGGCCCGGCCGGCCGGCTGCCCTTCGGGGCGCACCCCGGGCGAGCCCGGGGTGCCGACCTCGGGGTCGCGCAGCTCGGCCATCGCCGCCGCCACCGCCGCGAACGGCGCCAGCGGGTCGGCGCCCGGGTGGCGGTGCTCCACCACGTCCTCCCACCAGGCCTCCGGGTCCCCGTTCCCGGCGGCCGCGGCGAGCACGGCGACGGGGTCGACCGCGGGCTCCTCGCCGTCCTCGGGCGTCCGGCCGGTGGCCCGCAGGGCGAAGGAGCTGCCGGCCGGCAGGTCGATGAACCGGACCGGAACCCCGGCCGCCAGCGCGTGCCGGATCGCGACCCACTCGGGCGAGAAGCCGGCGAAGGGCCAGAAGGCCGCGCGGGCCGGGTCCTCGACCGCGTGCGCGAGCAGCGCGACCGGCGGGACCATCTCCGGGTCGGCCGCCAGGGCGATGATCGGGTCCGCCTCCGGCGGTCCCTCGATCAGCACCGCATCCGGCTCCAGCGCACGCAGGGCCGCACCCACCGCGCGGGCCGAACCCGGTCCGTGGTGGCGCACACCCAGCAGAGTCAGCTCACCAGTCATGTCGCTCCCCCTTGTTCCGTTCCTGGTGTCCGTGCGGGACTTGCGGTCGTTCACGTCGTTCAGGTCGGTCGATCCGTTCTGCTCCGGTCCGGCCGTACGGCTCGGTCAGTTCGTCCAACTCCTTTTCTTCTCAGGGATGTTCATTCATCCGGCCAGTTCGCGGGCGGCCCGGTAGAAGTCCTGCCAGCCGTCCCGCTCGCGCAGCACGCCCTCCACGTACTCCCCCCACACCACCTGGTCGCCGACCGGGTCGCGCACCACCGCCCCGAGCACCCCGGCCGCCACCTCGCCCGCCCGCAGCACGCCGTCGCCGAAGTGAGCGGCGAGCGCGAGGCCTGCGGTGACCACCGAGATGGCCTCGGCGGTGGAGAGGGTGCCGGTCGGACTCTTGACCTTGGTCCGGCCGTCGACGGTGACGCCGTCGCGCAGTTCGCGAAAGACCGTCACCACCCGACGGATCTCCTGCGCACCGCCCGGCAGCTCGGGCAGCTCCAGCGCGCGGCCGAGCTGCCCGACCCGCCGCTCGACGATCCCGACCTCCTCGTCGAGCGTCGCCGGCAGCGGAAGGACCACCGTGTTGAAACGGCGGCGCAGCGCACTGGAGAGTTCGTTGACCCCGCGGTCGCGATCGTTGGCGGTGGCGATCAGGTTGAACCCGCGGACAGCCTGAGTCTCCCCGTTCAACTCCGGTATCGGCAACGTCTTTTCGGAGAGCACGGTGATCAGGCTGTCCTGCACGTCGGCCGGGATCCGGGTGAGTTCCTCGACCCGGGCGATCTTGCCCCCGGCCATCGCCCGCAGCACCGGCGAGGGCACCAGCGCCGCCCGGCTGGGACCGTTCGCGAGCAGCTGCGCGTAGTTCCAGCCGTACCGCACGGCCTCCTCGCCCGTGCCCGCGGTGCCCTGCACCAGCAGCGTCGAGTCGCCGCTGACCGCCGCCGCCAGGTGCTCGGAGACCCAGGTCTTGGCGGTGCCGGGCACCCCGAGCAGCAGCAGCGCCCGGTCGGTGGCCAGCGTGCTGACCGCGACCTCCACGATCCGCCGCGGACCGACGTACTTGGGCGTGATCACGGTGCCGTCCGGCAGCTCGCCGCCCAGCAGATAGGTGGCCACCGCCCACGGCGACAGCCGCCAGCCGGCCGGCCGGGGCCGCTCGTCCTGCGCGGCCAGCGCCGCCAGCTCACCGGCGAATGCCTCCTCGGCGTGCGCCCGCAGGACCTCGGCGGTGCTCTCGGTAGGGGTGGTCATCGGGGCTCCTTCGGATCGCCCGTCCCAGGGCACGGCGATGCCCGGGACGGTGGGGTGATGGGGAGCGTCGGCTCGGCTCGCAGGCCCGGGATCGACCTCCCGTCCGACCTGCGAGAACCACTCTGCCGTACGCCACTGACAATCCGGCGGGCACGATCGGCGCGCCTGAACCCCTGTCAGTCCCCCGTCCTAGCGTTCGCGTCATGGAGGAACGCTGGAGCACCGAACACGTCCTGTCCCTCGCATCCGACGCGGCCGCGCGCGCGGCGGGCGGCAGGCTCTCCTCCCCCGCCGCCTGGTCGCGGACCGGGTGCGGGCAGGGGGCGCTCTGGGGGCTGTGCCAGGGCAGCGGGAGCGCGCCGTACCGGACGGTGGTCGAGTTCTCCACGCCTGCGTACCAGTGCAGTTGCCCCAGCCGGACCCTCCCGTGCAAGCACGCGCTGGGCCTGCTCCTGCTGTGGAGCGGTGACCGGGCGGCGGTGCCGGCCGGGGCCGAGCCGGCCGACTGGGCCGCCCGGTGGCTGGCCGGGCGCCGGCGGCGGGCCGAGCCCACCGCGGCTCCCGCCGACCCCGTCGCCGCGCGGCGGCGCGCCGACCGGCGGGCGGCCCGAGTCGCCGCCGGCGCGGCCGAGTTGCGGCTACGACTGGCCGACCGGGTGCGGCGCGGACTGGCCGACCCGGGCGCCGCCGCGGGCGGCTGGGCGGAGGTCGCGGCCCGGATGGTGGACGCCCAGGCTCCCGGACTCGCCTCCTGCGCAGCGGAGTTGGACCGCCTCCCGGCCGACGGGCAGCTCGCCGGCCACGCCCTGCTGTACCTGCTCGCCACCGCCTGCGAGCGGATCGGCGAGCTGCCCGAGCCGCTGGCCCACACCGTGCGCGCCCGGGTCGGCTTCACCGTCGACAGCGCCGAGCTGCTGGCCGGCCCCACCGTGCGCGACCACTGGCTGGTCCTCGGCAGCCGCGACAGCACCGACGGCCCGCTGACCACCCGCCGCCTGTGGCTGCGCGGCGCCAAGACCGGCCGATCGGCCCTGCTGCTC
This sequence comes from Kitasatospora sp. NBC_01250, assembly GCF_036226465.1. Classification (NCBI taxonomy): domain Bacteria; kingdom Bacillati; phylum Actinomycetota; class Actinomycetes; order Kitasatosporales; family Streptomycetaceae; genus Kitasatospora; species Kitasatospora sp. NBC_01250. The sequence continues at coordinate 3,872,792 of NZ_CP108476.1, forward strand.
TCCTACGGCCGCCCCGGCCAGGCCCCCGAACCGACCTTGCCCACCGGCTGGTTGCTGGAAGCGGAGCTGGCCTTCCACCCGGGCGCCCGGCCGCTGCGCGCCGTCCTCGGCCCCCGGCACGGCGCCCCCGGCCCCACGCCCGGCGCGCCGCCGGCCGAGCCGGTGTCCGCTGCCCTCGCCCACTACGGGGAGGCCGTCGCCGCGGACCCCTGGACGGAGTCCTGGCCCGTGGTGCTGCGCGACGTACGGCCCATCGCCACCGCCGACGGCTGGCAGTTGACGGACCATCAGCATGCCCTGCCCCTGCACGCCACCCCCGAGCAGGCGCTCTGGCGGCTGGCCGCGGTCTCCGGCGGCCGTCCGGTGACGGTCTTCGGCGAGTGCGACCACCGCGGGTTCACCCCGGTGACGGTCTGGGACGAGCAGGGCCGCACCACCGGCCTGACCACGGGAGGAGCCGCATGAGCACCGACTACTGGGACCAGCTGCAGAGCGCCGCCCTGCTGGGCACCGACCGCCGCCCGCTGCCCGAGCCGGACGGCTCGCCCGCCCTGCAGGCCGCCGCCGCGGGCGTGGACCGGACCGACCCGGCCACCGCCCTGCTGGAGCTGGCCGCGCTGACCGCCGTCCGGCGCCGGGCGGGGCTGCTCCCGCTGCCCGCCCCGGCGCCGGAACCCCCGGCCGGGGACGACGAGCGCCCCGAACTGCCCGCCGCGGCGGGCCGCCGGCTCGCCGTGCTGCTGGCCGGCCGGGCCGCCGGCACCACCACCCAGCCCAATCTCGCCGAACTGCTGCCGCAGTGGCTCTCCCTGGCCCGCGAGCGCGGCTACCGCCCGCCCGCCGCCCAGGTCCCGGCGCTGCTGGAGGCCGCCCGGGCCCGCGGCGAACTGCGCGGTGACGCGGTGGCGCTGGCCGGTCCGCTCGGCCGCTGGCTGGCCGAGCGGAACCCGCAGTGGCGCTACGTGCTGCGCACCGCGGGCGCCGAGGGGCCCACCGGGACGGACCTCGTCTGGCAGCAGGGCCTCTTCGCCGAGCGGGTCACCCACCTGACCAGGGTGCGCCGCCGGGATCCGGCCGCCGCGCTCGCGCTGCTCGCCGGCACCTGGCCGAGCGAACGGGCCGAGGACCGGCTGCTCTTCCTGGACGCCCTGCAGGAGGGCCTCTCGCCGGCCGATGAGCCGTTCCTGGAGGCCGCCCTGACCGACCGCAGCAGGAACGTCCGCGCCACGGCCGCCGAACTGCTCTCCACCCTGCCCGGCTCCGCGCTCGGCCGGCGGATGGCCGAGCGGGCCCAGGCCGCGGTGCGGCTGGTCGACGGCGTGCTGCTGGTCACCCCGCCCACCGCCTGCGACGCCGCGATGCAGCACGACGGGATCCCGCCCAAGTCGCCGACCGGGCGCGGCGAGCAGGCCTGGTGGCTGGGCGAGGTGCTGGCCGCCACGCCGCTCTCCTGCTGGACGCACTCCTTCGGCCTGCCGCCAGGCCGGCTGCTCGCCCTGCCCGTCGCGGACGCCCGCACGCAGGTCGGCGCCCACGCCGGACCGGCCGCCGACGGCGGCCCCTGGCGCGACGAGCTGCACGAGGCCTGGGCCCGGGCCGCGGTGCGCCAGGGCGACGCCTCCTGGGCCCGGGCGCTGCTCGGCCCGCCCCCGCGCCGGGCCGGCTCGCCGGCCGTCGCCGGTGCGCCCGCCCGGCTGCTCGCCGTGCTGCCGCCGCCCGAGCGGGCCCTGTGGACCGCGGCCTTCCTGCGCACCCACGGCCCCGGCGACGCCTTCCAGCTGCTCGGCGCCTGCGCCACCCCGTGGACCCCGCCGCTCAGTACCGCCGTGGTGGCGGCCCTGGAACGGGCGGCCACGGCCGGTTCCTACCCGTGGAACCACAGCGGCGTGCTGGGCCTGACGGAACGTTCGCTCGCACCGGCCACCGCACCAGCGGTCGCCGCGCTGGCCGCCGACGCCGCGCCGGACACCGCCTGGGCGGAGACCTTCGCCCGGCTGGCCGGCACGCTGCGGTTCCGCGCGGAGATGCTCGCCGAACTCACCGGGGAAGAGATCTGATGGTTCGTCAACCAGACTCAGCGGCACCGAGATTGGCCTGCACCCAGGCCACCACCTCGCCGGTCGGGGTGCCCGGGGTGAAGATCTCCGCGACGCCCAGCGCCTTCAGCTCGGGGATGTCGGCGGCCGGGATGATGCCGCCGCAGAACACCGTGATGTCTGCCGCGCCCCGCTCCCGGAGCAGGTCGAGCACCCGGGCGCAGAGCGTCATGTGCGCGCCGGACAGGATCGACAGGCCGATCCCGGCGGCGTCCTCCTGGATCGCGGTGTCCACCACCTGCTCGGGCGTCTGGTGCAGGCCGGTGTAGATCACCTCCACCCCGGCGTCCCGCAGGGCCCGGGCGATCACCTTGACACCGCGGTCGTGGCCGTCGAGACCTGGCTTGGCGACCACCACCCGGATCGGGCCCGACCCCACCATCTGCGCCTCCAACGTCACCCGGCGACAACCGACCTGAGGGGAGGTTAGCGCCGGGTGACGTCCGGACCGTGCGAGGGCGCGCCCGTCAGAGCTTCTCGACCGGCGCGTACCGCAGCAGCAGCACCTTGCGGCCCGAGGCGCCGAAGTCGATGGTGGCCTTCGCCCGGTCCGCCACCCCTTCGGTGCTCACCACGGTGCCCAGCCCGAAGCTGTCGTGGCTGACCCGGTCGCCGACCGCCAGCGCGACCACCTCCCGCTCCGTCACCTTGCGCGCCGACTTGCCCCAGCCCGCCTTCGGCGAGGCCGCGCCGCCCGAGGAGGAGCCGCCCCCCGAGCCGCGCGAGCCGCTGGTCGACAGCCCGCGGGCAGCCGGCACCGCGGCCGCGCCGGTGCGCTTCCACTGCACCAGCTCGGTCGGGATCTCCTCCAGGAACCGCGAGGCCGGGTTGTAGGCCGGCTGCCCCCAGGCGCTGCGCAGCACGCTGCGGGTCAGGTAGAGCCGCTGCCGGGCCCGGGTCAGGCCGACGTAGGCGAGCCGGCGCTCCTCCTCCAGCTCCTTGACCTGGCTCAGCGCCCGCATGTGCGGGAAGATGCCGTCCTCCATGCCGGTCAGGAAGACCACCGGGAACTCCAGGCCCTTGGCGGTGTGCAGGGTCATCATCGTGATGACGCCCGCGCCGTCCTCCTCGTCCGGGATCTGGTCGGAGTCGGCGACCAGCGCGACCCGCTCCAGGAAGTCGGCCAGCGAGCCGACCGGCGGCGCGCCGTCCTCGCCCGCGTCGGGGCGCTCGCCCGGGTCCTGCTCGTACTCCAGGGCCACCGAGGCGAGCTCCTGGAGGTTCTCCACCCGGGTCTCGTCCTGCGGGTCGGTGGAGGACTGCAGCTCGGCCAGGTACCCGGTCTCCTCCAGGACCGCCTCCAGCACAGCGGCCGGCCCGGCCCCCGACTCGACCACCTGGCGCAGCCCGGCCAGCAGCTCGTTGAACTTGCGCACCGCGTTGGCCGAGCGCGCGGCCATCCCGTACGCCTCGTCGACGCGCAGCAGCGCCTGGGCGAAGGAGATCCGCTCGCGCGAGGCCAGCGCCTCGATCATCGCCTCCGCGCGGTCGCCGATGCCGCGCTTGGGCACGTTGAGGATTCGGCGCAGCGGCACGGTGTCCTCGGGGTTGGAGAGCACCCGCAGGTAGGCCAGCACGTCGCGGACCTCCCGGCGCTCGTAGAAGCGCACCCCGCCGACCACCTTGTACGGCAGCCCGACCCGGATGAACACCTCCTCGAAGACCCGGGACTGGGCGTTCGTCCGGTAGAAGATCGCCACGTCACCGGGCTTGGCGTCGCCGGCATCCGTCAGCCGGTCGATCTCCTCGGCGATGAACTGCGCCTCGCCGTGCTCGTCGTCGGCGACGTAGCCGACCACCTTCTCGCCGTGCTCCCCGGCCGTCCAGAGCTTCTTCTCGCGGCGGTTGGCGTTGCGCTCGATCACCGCGTTGGCGGCGCTCAGGATCGTCTGGGTGGAGCGGTAGTTCTGCTCCAGCAGGATCGTGGTGGCGTCGGGGTAGTCCTCCTCGAACTGGAGGATGTTGCGGATCGTCGCACCGCGGAAGGCGTAGATCGACTGGTCGGCGTCACCCACCACGCACAGCTCGGCCGGCGGCAGCTCGGCGAGCCCCGCGGCGGCGGGGTTCACGAAGTCGCCGTCCACCGTGCGCCTGGGCGCCGAGCCCGCCGCGCCGCCGGTCAGCTCGCGCACCAGCATGTACTGCGCGTGGTTGGTGTCCTGGTACTCGTCCACCAGGATGTGCCGGAACCGGCGCCGGTAGTGCTCGGCCGCGTCCGGGAAGGCCTGCAGCAGGTTGACCGTGGTCATGATGATGTCGTCGAAGTCCAGCGCGTTGGCCTCGCGCAGCCGCGCCTGGTAGAGCGTGTACGCCTCCGCGAGCTTGCGCTCCATCGGGTTGGCGGCCTGCCCGGCGTAGGTCTCCTCGTCGATCAGCTCGTTCTTGAGGTTGGAGACCTTGGCGGTGAACGACTTCGGCGGGAACTGCTTGGGGTCCAGGTCCAGGTCCCGGCAGACCAGCGACATCAGCCGCTGCGAGTCGGCCGAGTCGTAGATCGAGAAGCTGGAGGTGAAGCCGAGCCGCTTGCTCTCCCGGCGCAGGATCCGCACGCACGCGCTGTGGAAGGTGGACACCCACATCGCCCGCGCCCGCGGCCCCACCAACTGCTCGACGCGCTCGCGCATCTCGCCGGCCGCCTTGTTGGTGAAGGTGATCGCCAGGATCTCGCCCGGCTGCACCCCGCGGGCACCCAGCAGGTAGGCGATCCGGTGGGTCAGCACCCGGGTCTTGCCCGAACCGGCACCGGCCACGATCAGCAGCGGCGCCCCGGCGTGCAGCACCGCCTCGCGCTGCGGGTCGTTCATCCCCTCCAGCAGTTGGGCCGGGTCGACCACGGTGCGGTGGGCGCCGTTGCGGTAGTAGGCGTCGCGCTCGGACTGCGCGGCGTGGTCGGTGTGGAAGAGGTCACTGGGGATCTCTTCCTCGTACCCGCCGGGGCCGTCGTAGTCCTCCGGCGGAGGCTCCTCGGCCAGGTGCACGGGCATCGCGTCGGCGGCGGGCTTCGCCTCGAAGGGCTCGAAGCCGGGCAGCGGGAGGTCGTCAAAGAGGCTACTCATGGCTCTCCGAGTCTATGGCCCGCCGCCGACAACCCGTCCGCCCGCGCCCGGATCCCGCCCGGAGCGCGGATCACGGCGAGTAGGAGTTCGCGAAGACCAGGTAGACGCCGTAGAAACCGGAGCAGACCGCCGCCGAGCCGAGCAGCACCCCGAGCGAGGCCCGGGAGCGCACCCGCGACAGGCCCGCGGCCAACGGCACCAGCAGCACGAAGGCCGGCACCAGGAACCGCGCCCGGGCGGCGTCGGTCGCACTGCTGCCGATCGCTACGGCCAGGATCGTCGCGCCGTAGACCAGCCACGGCAGCGGCTGCCGCTGCACCAGCGCGAGCAGGAAGAGGACCACGTAGGCCACCACGGCCAGGGCGATCACCACCTGGTTCAGCAGCTGTGGCGGCGCACCCGGAGTCAGGAACATCGCGTCGAGCCAGCGGATGGTGCCCGCTCCGCCGTCGAACTGCGTCCCCCAGGCGGACTGGATGTAGGAGTAGCCGCTCCAGGACCGGCGCACGTAGTCGACGTAGCCGATGTAGCCGAGGACCCCCAGCGGCGACAGCGCCGCACCCAGGACCACCCGCCACCAGGCCGGGGCGGCCGACTGCAGTCCATGGCGCCCGCGCACCCGCCGGGCGAGCTCGACGACGGCCGTCAGGCCCACCGCTGCCGCGACGGCCGCGGCGGTAGGCCTGACCAGGCCTGCCAGCAGGCTCAGTGCACCGGCCCAGATCCAGCTGCGGCGCTCCAGCGCGTAGAGCGCCCACGCTGCCGTCGCGGTGAACAGCGACTCGGAGTAGGCCATGCTCTGTACGGCGGCGTGCGGCAGCACCCCCCAGAGCACCGCCGTGAGCACACCCACCCGGCGGTCGTACCGGTGCGCGACCGCCGCAAAGATGCCCCCCGCAGCGACCAGTGACGAGCCCCAGGCCACCGTCAGCGCGGCGGCGCCCACCGAGACCGGCAGGACGGTGTGGACCGCCTTGATGAGCATCGGGAAGAGCGGGAAGAACGCGCGCGTCGAATAGGGGACGTCGTTGATGCCGCTGCCGACGTGGTCGTTGTAGCCGTGCAGCACGATGTCCGTGTACCAGTGCGCGTCCCACAGGGTGCTCAGGCGGGGCAGCACCGCGTACTCGTGGGGAAGCAGCAGCATGAGCAGCACGCCGGCGGCGCGCACCCCCGCGTAGCCGAGGAGAGCCGGTGCGGCGTACCTCGAGCCGGCAGCCACGCGGCCCCACACGTGCTGTCCACCACGTGCCGCAACCCTCGCCCGCGCGTACGGGAGCCTGTCGCCGAGCGCTGCAGCCAGTCGGCTGCTCACGGGGTGGATCGCACTCTGCCGGCTCGGGCGAGCAAGTCGCCGTCATCCGTGGCGAAGGACTCGAAGGAGACGGTCAGCCCCCTCTTCAGGACGCGGGACAGGGGCCGCTCCACCAGCCGGTGCACCAGCCAGGCAAGTACCAGGACACCGACCGTCACCATGGCGAGCGTGGGTGCTGGTGCGAGCCGCTGGCGCAACCAGCCGATCATGGTCAGCCCGACCTCCTGGTGCAGGAGGTAGACAGGGTAGGTAAGCGCACCGGCCAACGTCAGCCAACGCCATTGGATCCAGTCGAAGGCACCGAGAGCGGCACCGAGCACCAGGAGGAAGCAGCACGTCATGACAGCCACCGAGCGACTCCACGAGATGTGCTCGGGAAGCCACTGCTGGTACATCTGGACGCTGCCCTCCAACCGGTACTGCGCCGCCAGCCAGGAGAACCCGAGCAGCCCCCAGAGCAGGAGGTTCGCACCGAACCGGTGCATCAGGTATATCGTCACGCCCGCCACGAAGAGCGGCGCGTAGGCGGGTTGGGTGAGGGTGTCCAGCAACGGGAGCCCGACGCTCGGCGCGATGGCCGCGGCGAAGGTCCAGATCCCGCAGAAGGCCACCACCCGCCGGTAGGTCAGGCCCATCGCCACCACGACAGCGAACAGCAGGTAGAACAGCATCTCGACCCAGAGCGTCCAGTAACTGGGATCGATCGCCGTTGCCCCATAAGGCTGCTGGAGCATCGTCAGGTTGATCAGGACAGTGCGCGCGGTGATGTCCTTCACCGTGCTGAACGGGTAGCCGGCAGCCACGACGACCACCGAGGTGATCAGGACCGCGACCCAGTAGGCGGGATAGAGCCGGATCAGTCTCGAGACGAGGAAATCCCGGGGCCGTTTTCCCCAGCAGGACATGCAGATGACGAAACCGCTGATCAGAAAGAACAGCTCGACACCGAGCCAGCCGTAGAGTGCCACCGCATGGACGCCCGGGAGCAGTTTGTCAGGTGCCCCCCGCCAGGCCTGCTCCCAGCCCACGGGCTTTCCCACGTAATGGAAGAGCAGCACGCTGAGCGCCGCCCCCAGGCGCAACCCGTCGAGCACGTACAGCCGCGTGTGGCCAGGCCCCGTGCCGGGCGAGGCCCCGGCCGCGGGCGGCGCGGAGATCAGGGACGGGAACCGCCACCGGCTCGATAGCACGGAGAGTGGCACGATGACTTTCCTAAGCCAGAGCACCGGATCGGTCGCCGGCGCACGCCGAACAGAGGTCTCAGTGCCTCCGGCTCGCCAGAATGCCACCACGAGCGAATTGACTATATACGCAATGCGCTTGATCAGCTCCAGATGGTAACCACTCGCGCCATAGTCGTACTTTTTAATTTTTATTAGGCGGATGAACTGAAGATCTCAGACCGGTCCAGCCTGGGCCGCGGCGCTGGAGCCGGCGCCGCGGCCCACGGCTTGCGTCACCCAGCCTCGCGCTTGGACGCCGTCGCCTTCCAGAGGTAGTAGCAGGACAACACGCTGGCGAGTACCAGCACCGCATTGCGCAGCACCAGAACGTAGATGCCGAACGGCATGCCCGCGCCCAGCTGACCGAGGAAGAGCGGATAGTCGATCGTCGTGAGCACGGTGGCCAGCATCAGCAGCGCCACCACCGGGCGCTGGGTCGTCTCACGGAACGAGAGGCACACCGCCGCCATGCCGACGATCCAGATGAAGTACTGAGGGCTGATCACCCGGCTCGTGGTGATGAAGAGCAGCAGCGCCGTCATCGCCGCGTCGGCCGGAGTCGCCGCCGACCAGCGGTTGGCCTTGAAGCGCCACAGGAGCAACCACGCGAGACCCACGACCGTGAGCACCAGTGAAGCCTTGGCAATGGAGGAGACGTACGGACCCACGAATTCCATGGCCCCGAACTGGTAGTTCAGCCGCCCGGTGTAGCCGTGCAGGCGCCACAACTGCAGCACGCTGCCGCCGACCGAGCCCATCTCGATGCCGCGCCCCTCCTGGTTGCCGAGGAAGCCGAAGGTGTTCCGGAAGACGAGCGCGAGCACCCCGACGATGGCGGCCGCGGAAACGATGACCGATATCCAGGCGTCCCGAGTGCTCTTGCCGCGCGGAGTACCCAGTACTGCCAGCACCGGCCAGCCCTTGACCAGCGCACCTACCGCGGCCAGTGCACCACCAAGACGCGGCGAGCGGCGCACGCTGAGCAGAGAGAGAACGGCGAACGCGGTGACGATGACGTCGTAGCGCACGTAGGGAACGTGCAGCATCAGCGGCAGACCCAGAATCCACACCCAGGCGCCGGTGACCTGACGCTCCCCGCTCCTCGCGGCGAGGATGAGCCCCGTGGTAATCGCGGCGTCGGCCAGCAGGATGACCACGCCGAAGGCGGCACCGTAGCTGATGAAGTTCAGTGCCTTGGGCGCGAGGAAGACCAGCGCGGCACCGGGCGGGTACTGCCAAGTGACGTCGCCCTGCGGGTAGCTGCCACTGGCGAGGGTGTGGGCCCAGCCCGGGTACAGCCCGTTCACCTCTCCGTCGACGCCCATGGCCTTGCTGTAGACGAGCGCCAGGATCAGCATGCGGCTGAGCACCCACGCCCCCGCGGGGTTGAGCAGATCACTGGGCCAGCTGCTCGCCCGTCGCCAGGAGAAGGCGGTTACGGCCTTGCCCTCGGTGGACTGGCCCGCAGCGGCGGTCCCGTCCCCCAGGTTGGTACGCCTGACCGATGCCTCGGTGCTGGGCACGCGCTCCTCCGGGATTCAGATATATGTGCGTAACAGAACCAGCCAAGCCTACTGGCAGCTGTGCGGCTCCCAAGGGGGGTCCTGGCTGGCCGTCGGTCACAACTGCATTCCGCTTGGGTGCCGCCCGTGGTCGGGCTGTCCACGGGCGAACGGTCACGAGCTCGACGCGGTCACGCCCGCTGCCGCCGACACGAGTCCGGCGGGCAGCGGGCGGACGAGGCAGGTGCCCCTGGGGAATCCGGTCAACTCATGCCCTATCTTTGTGAACCATGACCGCCGATTCCCATCACCGAGGCGCCGCGTCAGCACCCGCCGCCGGCATCACCGTGGGCAGCGGACCGGCAGCCGGGCCGGTCACCACCGGTTCGCATGGTGAGCACCTGATTCACCTCAACTGAACACCGTAGAGCTCCACCACCGACGGGTCGGCCACGGCATGGTCGTGGCCGCGCTGAGTGGTTCCCATGCGCTGTCCTCGCGAGCGCGCTCGGTCCGTCCTACCGCCTCAGCTCGGGCTCTGTGCCCGCTCACGAAAGTGTTTCAGCCATGCCCATACCTCTGCCCCTGCTGAACCGGCGCTCAGGGTCCCAGGCCGACCCCGTGGCCGCACCCGATGCATCCGCCCGGGTCGACGGCCCGCAGCCTGCCGCGTCCGCCAAGCCGGGCAAGCGCCCTCGGCTCTACGCCCTGGACGGGATGCGGCTGATAGCGGCACTGGGCGTCCTGTTCTTCCACTACACCGGCAAGGACTTGGTGCCGAGCATTTACGGCACGGGCAGCCCGCGCAAGGTGCTGCCGAGGATCCACGACTTCGGCGTCTACAGCTGGCTTGGCGTCGAACTCTTCTTCCTCATCAGCGGGTTCGTCATCTGCATGTCCTGCTGGGGCAAGAGGCCGAAGGACTTCCTCACCTCACGGGTAGTGCGCCTCTACCCCGCCTACTGGTTCGGAGTCCTCGCCACCGCCGCAGTGGTGCTGATCGCAGCACGGCCCTGGGGAAGCTACAACGACATCACGCCCCAGGTGATCCTGAGCAACCTCACCATGATGCAGTGGCCGATCGGGTCCGCTGCGGTCGACCCGGTCTACTGGACGCTCTGGGTCGAGATGCGGTTCTACGTCTTCTTCGCGATCGTCGTGGCGTTCGGTCTGACCTACCGCCGCGTTGTGCTGTTCTGCATGATCTGGGCCTTTGCCGCGATCTTCGCTCCGATGGTGAATTTCGGTCTGCTGACCGAGGCTGCCCAGCCGGTCTACGCACCGTTCTTCATCGGCGGCATGGTGATGTACCTGATGTACCGGTTCAAGCCGAACTTCCTGCTCTGGGCGATGCTCGCGTTCAGCTGGCTGCTGGCCCAGAACCAGATGCCGACGATCATGAAGGACTACGAGTCCGAGGCCAACCAGAAGCTCTCCTGGACGATCTGCGTCGTCGTGATGACTGCCTGCTACCTGGCCGTCCTGCTGGCCGCGCTGGGCAAGCTGAACTGGATCAGCTGGAAGTGGCTCGCCACCGCCGGCGCCCTCACCTACCCGCTCTACTTGCTGCACCAGGAGATCGGGTGGATCGCCCTCTACTCGCTGCACAAGTGGCTGTCCCCGCTGCCGCTGCTGCTGACCGTGATAGCCGGCCTGTTGGTGATCGCCTGGCTGGTCCACAAACTGGTCGAGCAGCCACTCTCCAGGGCCTTGAAGAAGGGCATGGACTCCTCCTTCAAGGCGATGCTCGAGGCACCTGAGAAGTAGGGCCGGCGCAGCGTCTCCCGCAGCACCAGCACGAACGCCGATGGCCGCCACACCTGAACGGTGTGGCGGCCATCGGCGTTCGTGTCCCGTCGGCGCTGCTGAACCTACGAATTGCGCTCGAGCAGCGTGACCCAGGTGTTGTAGAGGTGAGTGGTGTGCACCGCGTGGTACTTCGAGGCCAGTGCGGCGCCTTGAGCCTGGTCGATGTTGGCGTACGGGCTGCGCTGATCGATCGGCTGGTCCGGCCCCACGGACACCACCCAGATCCGCGGCTCGGCACCGAGGCAGCTGACCGGCTGGGCGCAGTTCTCGGTCACCAGGCTGTTGCCGGCGGCCGGCGACACCGACTCGAAGATGTCCCGCGGCTTCACGTTCTTGGGCAGATAGAACTTGACCCCGCTGTCGAAGATCGTGCTGTCGTGCGGGACGACCAGCCCGTCACCCTGCTGGTACCCCTGCGCAACGACCCGGGCTGCGCCGCGCTCGTCGAAGTTGACCCGGTCGGTCAGGGAACGAATGCTGACCTGGGTGCCGTACGAAGCCACGGCGAGCACGATCACGCCGACAATGGCGAGCACCCGAGGGCGGATCGCTGCCAGGCCCGCACCGGCGAGCACCACCCAGGCAGACAGGGTGAAGAGCAGGTACCGCGCTATGAAGTAGGAGATGCTCCCCTGCGAGACGAAGTAGACCAGGGCAACAGGCAGTACCGCGGTGAGGAACACCTGCAGCACCGGGCGACGGTTCTTGGCCCAGCCCAGCGTCATCGCGGCCGCGGCCAGCACCAGCAGCGAGAACAGCGCCGGCCCGTACATGGCTTCCCACAGAGCGGGGAGGGATTCCGGCGTCGGGCGGTCGATCCAGGAGATCTGCTTGCCCACCTGGGCCTGTCCCAGCAGCGCGAGCGGCGCCGCTGGGAGCACGGCGACCAGGACCGTGACCGCGAACTGCGCCCACCGCCGCCAGGGACGACTCGGCCAGGACTGCAGGATCACCATGCATGCATGTGGCAACAACAAGCTCAGCGCCACGAGTTGGAAGAGGCCGACCGCCGCGATCGACACCCCGTAGCAGACCCAGCGCAGCAGTGTCGGGCGCTCCAGCGCACGCAGCAGGCACCAGGTCGCGATTGCCACAGCAGCCATCACGATGGCATAGGGCCGGACCTCCTGGGCGTACCGGGAGACTGATGGAACCACCGCGAAGATCAGTCCGGCCAGCAGGCCCGCCCGGCGGGAGAAGAGCCGCCGCCCCGTCAGGGCTATGAACGCGGCGGCTACGGCCATCGCGATGGCGGAAGGCACCCGCAGGGTCACCGCCGAGTCGCCGAAGACCTGCATCCAGAAATGCAGGAAGACGTAGTAGACCCCGTACACTGCGTCAACGTGGTGCAGCATTCCGAACAGCTGCGGGACCGTGCGGTTGGCCGCCGTCCAACTGGCCAGCTCGTCGCCCCACATCTGGGGCCGCCCACTGCCCAACAGTCCCACGGCCAAGGTCACCAGCCCGGGCATCAGCCAGAGCAGGATGTCCGAGCGGCCAGACCGACGAGCTCCGCGTATGGCACTACGGACCACGGTCGTCGGTCTGTCGGCGACTTCGGCGCCTAGCGTCGGCTGAGCCACGGAATTCATCCCCTGATAGGCGTAACGGCAAGTGGTATCCGGTATGTCACAAGGGAGTTCGGCCACAGCATCCGGGCAGGACCGTCATAGCCCTCGGCGCCCTGCCAGCACCGCTCCCCTCCCGGGCGCTGCCCCCTGCGTACAGCCCGCAGGCTGCACGCAAATCCCACCCATAACCGATTAAACGCTACACGAGATCTTCTTCGTCCCTCAAACTGCCCCCCACGAGCACGGCCGGTGGGCTCTGTATGCCCACCGGCCGTGCCACGCGCGGGCCCACGGGGCTCGCGCTGAGAGGATGTCAGGGATTGACCACCTTGTACAGGTACTCACCCTGCGGGCTGGTCGCCACCTGCTGGTAGTGCGGACCGCTCGGCAGGACCACGCCCTGCCCGGGCATGATCAGCACCCAGCTCGCGTGGTACTTGGCCAGCAGCTCGCTGCGGTCCTGGTCGCTGGCTTCCTTGGAGTAGAAGAACTCCCAGACGTCGTGGTTGCGCTGGTCGAACACCGACTGGGCCACGGCCGGGTCCGGGTAGTTGGTGCTGACGGTGTAGTAGCCGTACGCGGGCAGCTGGTCCAGCGGCCGCTCGCCCGACGTCATCACCACGTCGCCGTACTTCAGACCGTACTTGGCGGTCCACTCGTAGCCGGGCCACGGGTTCCAGGTCTGGACGTTGTCGACCACCCCCTTGGGGAAGTCCTTCTTCGGGATCAGGTAGAAGATCGTGCCGGCCTGCACCCACATGCCCAGGACCAGTGCCACCGTGAGGATCAGCGACAGCTCGCGCTTGAACCAGTCCTTCCACGGGATCTCCGCGGCCTCGACGGCCACGGCCAGCTGCATCGTCATGACCAGCCCCGGGTAGGCGCGGCCGAAGCTGTAGTGACCGCTGAACCAGCCGTACGCCACGACCGCGCCGATCAGCAGGAAGGTGAGCACCAGCGGGTCGAGGCGGTTGCGCCGGAACCGCATGAACAGCGCGGGCAGGCCGAGCACCAGGGCGAAGCCGAACCAGGCCAGCGGCGCGCTGTAGAGACCCTGGTGCATCGCGTCCAGGGCGGCGGACTGCTGCTGGTCCAGCAGGCTGAAGTACGGCCAGGCCAGCACCGCGACGAGGGTGACGGCCGCGGACAGGACCCACAGCAGCCAGTTGCGCACGCTCAGGCCGCGCAGCGAGCCGATCATGATGCCGGCCAGTCCCAGGCAGATCACGATGCCGGTGAACGGGTGCGACAGCAGGACGACGAACAGCACCAGGCCGACCGCCACGTGCGCCGGGATCCGGACGGCGAGCTTGTCGGAGAGCGGGTTGCGGTCGGGCACCCGGCCCAGCAGCCGCAGCGTGCCGGCCCACAGCCAGAACATCAGGCCCGCCGCGAAGGCGCTCGGGTACGACAGCCCCAGGCAGAAGGAGAGCCACGACTCGTAGCCGCTCCACACCTCGACGTTGACGCCCCAGAGGAAGAAGTACGTGAACAGGGCTATGACGGGAGCCCACGCGCGGCTGGTCAGGGACCGGACGAAGGCGCCGATCCCGGTGATCACGAGCAGCACGTTCATGACCGCGAGCAGGTGCATCGTCTTCAGCGGCACCAGGCCGGTGGCCATCGACACCAACGCACCGAAGACCTGGTACGGCGCGAAGTAGGGACTGTTGGTCCCCGAGATGTCGATCAGCGGGCTGGTCGGGTGCGAGAAGTTCTCCCGCAGTCGCCAGATGGTCGACGCGTGCTGCCCCTGGTCACCCGACCAGGGCAGGGCAGCGCACATCGGCACCAGGATCAGCAGGAAGATCAGGCCGGTGACCCGGTACGGGGTCACGCGGAACAGCCACTCGCGCAGACCGCCACGACGCGCGCCCGTCCCCCGGGCGCCCCCCCTGATCGTGATCGGCTGATTCTCGTCGTCGACGGACGCTTCGGATGCAGGAAGGCTCGAAGCTGCGGCGGTGTCGGTCACGGTGCTCCACAATACGGCAACTAGTGGCCCGGAATTCTCGGGGCCGGACGATGCCCCCGGCCCGCTTCTTCGGCCCGGGGTCCATGCGATGACCCCACGGCAGCGGCGGGATCCGGACAACTCACGCACCCGAGGGCGTGCTCGCGCACAGCTCCCCCGGCACAGCCATCGTCACGAGCGGACGACTGCATACCCAGTATGCTAGAGGAACTGCATACTGGGTATGTCCTTAGGGGCACCACGCGCTCCCGCCCGCGGGCTCAGACCAGTCGACGCGCCGTCGCCCAGCGGGTCAGCTCGTGCCGGTTGCTCAACTGCAGCTTGCGCAGCACCGCCGAGACGTGGCTCTCCACCGTCTTCACCGAGATGAAGAGCTGCTTGGCGATCTCCTTGTACGCGTATCCGCGGGCGATCAGCCGCAGCACCTCGCGCTCGCGCTGGGTCAGGCGGTCCAGGTCCTCGTCCACCGGCGGGGTGTCGGTGGCGGCGAACGCGTCCAGCACGAAGCCGGCCAGCCGCGGCGAGAAGACCGCGTCACCGTCGGCGATCCGGAAGATCGCGTTGACCAGGTCGCCACCGGTGATGGTCTTGGTGACGTAGCCGCGGGCGCCGCCGCGGATCACGCCGATCACGTCCTCGGCGGCGTCGGAGACCGACAGCGCCAGGAACTTCACGCCACCCGGCTCACCCATCACCGCGGCCGAACGGCGCAGCACCTCGACACCGCCGCCGCCGGGCAGGTGGACGTCGAGCAGCACCACGTCGGGGCGGGTCTCGGCGACCACCTTGACCGCCGACTCCACGTCGTCGGCCTCGCCCACCACGTCGATGCCGGTGGCCTCGGTACGGCCGATCTCGGCGCGCACACCGGTGCGGAACATCCGGTGGTCGTCGACCAGGACCACCCGCGCCTGCCGGTCGGGGCCCCCCGCCCCGGCGTCGGGCGCAACAGCGTCAGTCATCAGCAGCTCTCTCCATCTCCAACTCGACCTCGGTGCCGCCGTCCGGCGCGGGACGCACCCGTGCGGTGCCGCCGTTGCGCTTCATCCGGCCGATGATCGACTCGCGGACGCCCATCCGGTCCTCCGGCACGGTGTCCGGGTCGAAGCCGGGGCCGTGGTCGCGCACGAACACCGACACCGTCCTCCCCTCCACCTCGGCGTAGACCTGCACCGGTCCTCCGCCACCGTACTTGGCGGCGTTCACCATCGCCTCACGCGCGGCCTGCATCTGTGCGGTCAGCCGCTCGTCCATCGGGCAGTCGCCGACGCAGACCAGCTCGACCGGCACCCCGTGGCGGTCCTCCACCTCGGCCACCACCGAGCGCAGCCGCTCGGCCAGCGTGTCGGGGGCCGCCTCGGCAGCGGCCTCGGGCCGGTAGAGCCACAGCCGCAGCTCGCGCTCCTGGGCCCGGGCCAGGCGCTGGACCTCCTTGGGGTCCTCCGAGCGGCGCTGGATCAGGGTGAGGGTGTGCAGCACCGAGTCGTGGATGTGCGCGGCGATCTCGGCCCGCTCCTGGGCCCGGATCCGGGCGGTGCGCTCGGTGGCGAGGTCCTGCCACATCCGCAGCGCGTACGGTCCGGTCAGCACCAGGACGCCGGCGAGCACCGCGAGCGACGCCTCGATCACCGAGGCGAGCGTGGAGCCGGCGCCCTGCAGCACCAGGAAGCCGATGATGCCCACGGTCACCAGCAGCACGCCGACGCCGACCCGGGTGAAGGCCACCCGCCGCTTGCCGCCGCCCTCCAGGCCGAACCAGCGCTGCCAGCGCGAGTCGTCGGCCTGCCGCCAGACCAGCGCGACACCGACCCCGATCGCCAGCAGCGGCCAGGTGTAGGGGCTGGAGGACTGGATGTTCAGCACGTTGAGCAGCGCCATCACGCCGATGACCAGCATCAGCAGGGCGGCCAGCTGGCCGAGGTTCTGCCGGCTGCCCGAGGTGGGCGAGCCCGCCGCCCCGCTCGTCTCGGCGATCACCGGTTCGCCCTGGAAGGTGCCCTGCAGCATGTCGCGCAGCCGCCCGAGCCGACCGCGCCTGCCCTTGCGCAGCGGGTCGGGGGTCACGCCGGAGGCGCCGGCCGGCACGAACTGGCCGTTCGCCCAGACGTAGCTGACGCCCAGTCCGCCGCGCGCCCCCGGTTCGCCGATGCCGATCGGCACCACGAACCAGAAGGCCGCGTACAGCAGCACCCCGATCCCGTTGGCGAAGGTGAGCAGCACGAAGGCCGCCCGCACCCAGACCACCGGCAGCCCCAGGTGCACCGCGAGTCCGTGTGCCACCCCGCCCAGCATCCGCGAGTGCGGGCTCCGGTAGAGCTTGCGGTACGGCGGCCGGGCCGCGCCCTGGGTCGGCTCGCCGCCGCCGCCCGGTGGAGCTTCGGCGGCGGAGGTGCTCGGGTTCGCTTCGGTACCGGGGACTGCCACGCCACAGATGGTCACACGGGCGCGGGGGCGAGCGCATCAGGGTGCTCCCCCTAAGGTTCGCCCGCGGCCGCTCCCGGGACGCCGCGGGACCCGGCAGGCGGCGGCAACGCCCCCCGGTCCGGCGTACAGCCCCGCGTGTCGCCCCTCGCCTCAAGATCAGACAATCCTATGATCCGGCGCATCTGACAGATCGTCATACATCTGGAGGTTGCGCCATGAAACGGACCATCATCGCCCTGCTGTCCGCGACCCTCTGCGCGGGCCTGGGCCTGGCCAGTTCCGTTCCCGCCCAGGCCGTACCCGGACACCGGGACGCCGCGCCGCCGCTGCTGCGGGTGATGCCGCTCGGTGACTCGATCACCGTGGGCGTCGGCAGCCAGAGCCAGGCCGGCTACCGGCTGCCGCTCTGGCAGCTGGTCACCGGACAGTCCCGCTACACCGTGCAGTTCGTCGGCTCGCAGCGCGACGGCTCCTTCCCCTCCCCGCAGCACGAGGGACACAGCGGCTGGATGATCGACGACATCCGCTCCCACGTGGACGGCTGGCTCGCCGCGCAGCGGCCGGACGTCGTGCTGCTGCACATCGGCATCAACGACCTGGACCGCGGGGCGGACAAGGACCACGCCCCCGACCGCCTGCAGGCCCTGGTCGAGCAGATCTTCGCCGACCGCCCCGGCGTCACCGTCATCCTGCAGGGCCTGCTGCCGACCACCGACGGCCTCCAGACACAGGTGCGCCGCTTCAACCGCCAGGCCCGGACCCTCCAGTCGACCGAGCGCGAGCTGGGGAACCGGCTGAGCTGGGTCACCCCGCCCGCGCTGACCCAGGACGAGTGGAACGACCGGCTCCACCCCAACGACCGCGGCTACGCCAGGATGGCCGTGGCCTTCTTCGGTGCCCTCGACAGCGAGGCCCACCGCCTGGTCGACGACGCCCCGGCGCACGCGGGCGCCGGCTGCCCCTGAGCGCTGTCTCAGGGACAGATCAGGGTCCGCACAGGGCCCACCCCGCTCCCGCGCGCCGCTCCCAACCCCCAGGATGGAGCCATGACGCAGGAGCAGAGCGCGGCCGAGGACGAGCGGGCCGCCCAGGAACAGCCCGGGGGCGAACGCCCGCCCCTGGTGCGCGACGAGAGCCACCGCGTGGTGGCGGGGGTCTGCGGGGGGCTCGGCCGGCACCTGGACATCGATCCGGTGGTGTTCCGGGTGGTCACGGCAGTGCTCTGCCTGACCGGCGGGCTCGGGCTGTTCCTGTACGGCCTGGCCTGGCTGATCGTGCCGACCGAGCACCCGGACGGCAAGCACGGTCGGACCGAGCTGCAGCGAGTGCTGACCGGCCGGGTGGACGGCCAGTCGATCGGCGCGGTGCTGCTCACCGTGATCGGCACCGGGGTCTTCTTCTCCTGGATGGGCAGCGGCGACTCCACCTTCCCGCTGCTGCTGCTCGGCGCGATGATCTTCTTCGCGGTGCGGCACGACCCCGAGCGCCGCCGCCGGGCCCGCGGGCTCGGGCAGCCGCCGCGGCAGGGCGGTCCGTACGACCGGCCCACCGGCCGGCCCGGCGACCTCGGTCCGGGCAGTGCGGGCGCCGACTCGCCGCTGAGCGACTGGCAGAGCTGGCGGCGCGACTTCCACGAGGAGTGGGCGAGCCGCACGGCCGCGATGCGCGAGGAGTGGGCCACCCACACGGCGCACCTGCGCGAGGAGTGGGCCAACCACAGCGGGGAGATCCAGGAGCACGTCAACCTGGCCAAGGAGACACTCAACCGGCGCGGTGGGGCGGCCCGCTCCGCCGAGCCGGGCACCGCCCCCACCGACGCGCCCCCCAGCAGCACCGGCTACCTGTGGGACCCGCGGCACCCCGAACGCAACCCCTACGGCGCCACCCCGCCGCCGGGCGCGCCCGCCCAGCCCTGGTGGCAGCGCAGCGACCTGCCCGAGGGCGACCCGCTGCGCAAGTCCGCCCCGGGCGCACCGACGCCACCGCCGCCGCCGCGCCCGGTGCACCGCGAGCGCCGGCCCCGCTCGGTGCTGGCGCCCTTCGGACTGCTGCTGTCGGTCGGCGCGGCCTGGCTGGTCTGGACGCTGCGGTCGCACCAGAACAGCACGGTGCTGCTCTCCGGCGTGCTGGCCACCTGCCTGCTCGGGCTCGGCCTGACCATGCTGGTGGGCGTGAAGTTCGGCCGGGCCCGGGTGCTGACCGTCCCGGCCCTGGTGCTCACCGCCGTGCTGGCCGCGGGCAGCACCCCCGCCACCTCGCTGCACGCGGGCGTCGGCAACCGGACCTGGACGCCGGCCAGCGCGGCCGCCGTGCAGCACCAGTACGCGCTGGGGGCCGGGGACATCTCGCTGGACCTGTCGGCGGTCGACCCGGCCGGCGGCACGGTGAGCAGCTCGGTGCGCCTCGGCGCGGGCCAGGCCGACGTGACGCTGCCGCCGGACGTCGAGGCGAACCTGACCCTGCACACCGTGGTCGGCAGCATCCACCTGCCCGACCGGACCTTCGACGGCAACGTCGGCACCCGGCAGACGGTCCACCTCGCCCCGGTCGGCGGCACGGCGAGCAAGGGAACGATCGACCTCGACATCGTGGTCGACCTCGGCGACATTCAGGTGGTGCAGGGATGAAGCGGCATCGGTTCGACCTCTACTCGTTCATGGCGGGCGGTCTGTTCACGGCGATCGCCGTGGTCTACCTGGTCGCCTCGCTGAACGACTCCACGGTGAACGGACGGATCGTCATGCCGATCACCCTGATCGTGCTCGGTGCGGCGGGCCTGGCCGGCGCGGTGGCCGCGATGGCCCGCCGCGGCCGGGGCCCGGACGCCGGTGACCCGGACGCCTGAGGGCGTCAGGACTGCAGCGGGCCGAGGTCGAGCCGGTCGCCGTTCTTGGTGACCCGGTACCTCGGCAGCGGCTTGACCGCCGGGCCCGCCAGCACCGCGCCGGTGGCGGCGTCGAACTTCGAACCGTGGCAGGGGCAGCGCAGCTGGCCCTGCTTCGGCGCGTCCACGGCGCAGCCGGCGTGCGTGCAGACCGAGGAGAGGCCGCAGTACTGGCCCGCCGCGGGCTGGACGATGTAGACGGCGTCGCCGCTGGCGGGGTCGGTGACGGTGGCGGAGCCGCCCACCGGGACGTCCGCGACGGCGACGGAGGCCTTCGCACCGCCCGCGGGGGCACTCGCGGCACCCCCGGCGGGGGTGGCAGCGGAAGCCGGCTTGGGCTTGCGGCGGATGAAGGTGGCCGTCAGCGAGCCGCCCAGCAGCCCCGCCCCGCCGAGCGCGACCGCCGCGATGGAGCCGTCCAGGAAGCTGCGGCGGCGCACCGCCTCCTCGGGCAGGCCGCGCCGCCGGTCGCGCTCGGCCCGGCCCGCGATGAAGCCGTCCACCGACAGGTACGGCGTCCCGGCCAGCAGCAGGGTGGTCCAGGCCATCAGGTAGGGCAGGTCGTTGCCCAGGAAGTAGGGCGAGACGTGGAAGCTGACCGTCAGGAACAGGGTCAGGCTGAGCAGCGCGCCGCCGAGCGCGGCCACCCGGCCCCACAGCCCGCACAGCGTGCCGAGCCCGACCGCCAGCTCGCCGAAGGCGATCAGCAGGCCGAAGAAGGTGGGCTGGTGCAGTGCCGGGGCCAGCGCCCAGCCGATCGGGCTGTTCGCCCGGGCGGCCACGGTCTGCGCGTAGAAGGACTGCGGATCGCCGGCGCCGGCCAGGTAGTGGCTGTCGGCAAGCTTCTCCAGGCCCGCGTACGCGAAGGTGACGCCGAGGAACAGGCGCACCGGCAGCAGCGCGTACCGGCCGGCGAACGCCCGGCGCTGCGCCGCTCGCGCCGCCCGCCCGGCCGGCCCCGAGGGCGCCGGCCCGGCGAGTGGTCCCGCGGTCTCGACCGGGTCCGTGGTCCCCTCCATCATCGCGTCACCCTTCCCACAGCAGTCCGCCTCTCACCACAACCTGTCCACCCGCGACCGGTCCGGGTGGGATTCTGCCCGTTCCAGCCCGATCCCGACGGTATCCCGCCCACCTGTGCGCCAGCTCGGCGCACAGCCGTGACCCGGCCAGGATCTGACGCGAACGGCCGCACCGCCATCCACGGGTACGCGGATGGCGGTGCGGCCGTTCAACGACTGACGGGAGTTTTCCGGCGGGCCCGGTCAGACCCGCCCGGGGATCACTCCCACTCGATGGTGCCCGGCGGCTTGCTGGTCACGTCCAGCACCACGCGGTTGACGTCGCGCACCTCGTTGGTGATCCGGGTGGAGATCTTGGCCAGCACCTCGTAGGGCAGCCGCGACCAGTCGGCGGTCATCGCGTCCTCGGAGGAGACCGGGCGCAGCACGATCGGGTGACCGTAGGTGCGGCCGTCGCCCTGCACGCCGACGCTGCGCACGTCCGCCAGCAGGACCACCGGGCACTGCCAGATCTCGCGGTCGAGACCGGCCGCGGTCAGCTCCTCGCGAGCGATCGCGTCGGCCTCGCGCAGCAGGTCCAGGCGCTCCTTGGTGACCTCGCCGACGATCCGGATGCCCAGGCCCGGGCCCGGGAACGGCTGGCGCTGGACGATCTCCTCGGGCAGGCCGAGCTCCTGGCCGACCATCCGGACCTCGTCCTTGAACAGCTTGCGCAGCGGCTCGACCAGCTCGAACTGCAGGTCCTCCGGCAGGCCACCGACGTTGTGGTGCGACTTGATGTTCGCGGTGCCGGTGCCGCCACCGGACTCCACCACGTCCGGGTAGAGGGTGCCCTGGACCAGGAAGTCGACCGACTCGCCGTGCTCGCCGGCCTCGGCGACGATCTCGGCCTGCGCCTGCTCGAAGACCCGGATGAACTCCCGGCCGATGATCTTGCGCTTCTGCTCCGGGTCGCTGACGCCCTTGAGCGCGGTCAGGAACCGCTCCTGGGCGTCGACCACCTTGAGCTTGACGCCGGTGGCGGCCACGAAGTCCTTCTCGACCTGCTCGGTCTCGCCCTGGCGCATCAGACCGTGGTCCACGTACACGCAGGTCAGCTGGGAGCCGATGGCCTTCTGCACCAGCGCCGCCGCGACCGCGGAGTCCACGCCGCCGGACAGGCCGCAGATCGCGCGCTTGGTGCCGACCTGCGCCTTGATCAGCGCGACCTGCTCGTCGACCACGTTGTGGGTGGTCCAGGTCGGGGCCAGGCCCGCACCGCGGTAGAGGAAGTGCTCCAGGATCTGCTGGCCGTGCGTGGAGTGCAGCACCTCGGGGTGGTACTGGACGCCGTAGAGCCGGGCCTCGTCGTTCTCGAAGGCGGCGACCGGGACCACGTCGGTGGCGGCGGTCACGCTGAAGCCCTCGGGCGCGGCGGAGCAGGCGTCGCCGTGCGACATCCAGACCGACTGCTCGGCCGGGGTGCCCTCGAAGAGCGTCGAACCGCTCTTGCTGACGTGCAGCGGGGTACGGCCGTACTCGCGCGCGCCGGTGTTGTCGACGGTCCCGCCGAGCGTGATCGCCATCAGCTGGAAGCCGTAGCACATGCCGAAGACCGGCACCCCGGCCTCGAAGATCGCGCGGTCGAGCCGCGGCGCGCCTTCCTCGTAGACCGAGGACGGACCGCCGGAGAGGATGATCGCCTTCGGGTTCTTCGCGAGCATCTCGGCGACCGGCATGGTGCTCGGCACGATCTCGCTGTAGACCCGTGCTTCACGCACCCGACGGGCGATGAGCTGGGCGTACTGGGCGCCGAAGTCGACCACCAGAACGGTGTCGACCGGCGGTACGGACTGGTCGGGGGTAGCAGGGGACACAGACGGCCTTCCGGCAGCGAACGGGAGGTGTCGCACGCAGCGCCTGCGAGGGCGGCGGCGGGCGACCGGTGGGGGTGTCACCACCGATTCTACCGGCCGACCTCTTGACCCCCTTCACCCCTTTGCCCACGGCTCGCCCGCAGGCCGTGTCCGCGCCGGGCGCGCGCTCGTTCTCCCGGCGACCGTACGACCGCGCCGCACCGGCCAGGTGCGGCGCATCGGCGCCCGGGCCCGCGCCCGTACGGTCCGGCAGGACCACGCGTGGAAGATTCCAGTCCACTCGCGCGTGTGGCGCTCCACCGTCGGCGGCATCGGCGGCCCGGAGCGCCGTGGGACCGCGCGCGGGTGCGGTGGAACCGGCGGCAGGGGACAGCGGCCGGCTCCCGACTGCGCCAGGAGGTGCGGCGGCAGGCACGGGGACGCCCGGGAACGCCGCCGCACCACCCGGGGCGGCGGCTCGTCCGAGCGAGCCATACGAACGACTTGTACGACTACCGAACGTCACCGCAGCCTCCCAGGTCGCCGCACCCGGAGCAGGTCCGGACCTGCTGCTGACAGGCTGTCAGGAGCACGGTCGGCGAAAAATGGACTGGGCCGAAGTCGGCCGAATCGGTTGCAGAGCATGGCCTGTGTCCACCACGATGCTGGGGAGGGGGTTCTCCGGTGGCCGACTCGGGCCACCGGCACGTGCTTCCCACGACTGCCCATCGGCAGTAACAGTGGGTATCGCCTCACGCTCCGTGAGGGCGAAGCGGTCGGTCGGCGCGCGGGGCACCTCCCGGCGCCCGGCCCGCATCCACACCCGGTTCGCCGGGGCACGACTCGAAGCCAACCGAATAGACGGCGCTCATCCCCCGGCGCCGTCACCCCAGCACCGGCGCAGCCCTGACGCCGCGTGCTGAGCGACAAAGGGCCCCGTTCCCCCGCGGGGCCCTTTGCCTTGCCCGGCCTGCGGGCGGACGGCCGCGGAGCGATCGATTCGCCTGCTGCGCAGGTCTATTGAGGGAACGTCAGCTCGGCCAGCGCGCCGCCGCCCGGATGGTTGGCCAGTCGCAGCCCGACCCCGATCGCCGCCGCGTGGCCCTGCGCGATGGTCAGGCCCAGGCCGTGCCCGCGACCGCGCTCCTTGGCGCCGGTGCGGAAGCGCTGCGGCCCGAATTCCAGGACGTCGGCCGGAAACCCGGGACCGTGGTCGCGAACGGTGACGGTGGCGCCGGCCACCACCACCTGGACCGGGGACGCGCCGTGCCGCTGCGCGTTGGTCACCAGGTTGGCCACCACCCGGTCGAGCCGGCGCGGGTCGGTGGTCACCTCGGCGTCCGCCTCGATCCGCAGCTCCACCGCGGGGCCGGCCACCGCCAGGATCCGCCTCAGCAGCGGCCCGAGGGTGACCGGGGACAGCTCGGGCAGCTCGGCCCCCGCGTCCAGCCGGGACACCTCCAGCAGGTCCTCGGTGAGCGCGCAGAGCACCCGTACCCGGTCCTGCACCAGCTCGGTGGGGCGGCCCGGCGGCAGCAGCTCGGCCGCCGTGAGCAGGCCGGTCAGCGGGGTGCGCAGCTCGTGCGCGACGTCGGCGGTGAACCGCTGCTCGTTCTCCAGCTTGCTGCTCAGCACCGCCGACATGGAGTCGACGGCGGCGGCGAGTTCGGCGACCTCGTCGCGCGAGCGGCCCAGTGGTCCGATCCGGGCGGCCAGGTCGCCCTGGGCGATGGTGCGCGCGGTGCGGGCCGCGGTGCGCAGCCGGCGGCTGATCCGGTGGGCCACCAGGACCCCGGCGAGCACGGTCACCACCACCGACAGGGCGGCCGAGATCATGATGCTGCGGTCCAGGTCGCTGATGGCCTTCTCGTCCTGGTCGAAGTCGATCCAGAGCGAGAAGATCCGGCCGTTGCTGCCGGCCGCGGCCCACATCCGGGTCCCGGCGGGGCCGTGCACGAGCATCGAGCCGTGGTGTCCCTCGGCGGCCAGCTGGCGGAGCCGCGGCGGCAGTTCGGGGTCGTCGAGCTTGGCGTTCCAGGCCAGCGCCCCGGTCCGGCTGTAGCCGTCCAGCGCCGCGTCCAGCGCGTTCTCGGCCGCGCTGCGCGCCTGGTCGGTGTGCTGCTGGACGGAGGCCTGGTGGACCAGCAGGCTGACGGTGAGCGCCACCAGGCAGGAGACCAGCGCGACGGTGACCGCGATCTGGCGGCGCAGGTTCACTCGGCGCCGCCGGTCCCGCGCCGGGTGCGCAGCTTGTAGCCGAAGCCGCGCACGGTCTCGATCCGGCCCGCGCCGATCTTGGCCCGCAGGCGCTGCACGTGCACGTCCACCACCCGGGTGTCGGCGCCCCAGGCGTAGTCCCAGACCCGCTCCAGCAGGGTGTGCCGCTCCAGCAGGATGCCGGGCGCGGCGGTGAACTCCAGCAGCAGCCGGAGCTCGGTGGGGGTGAGCAGCACCGGGCGGCCCTCGGCCCGCACCTCCATGGCGTCGGTGTCCACCTCCAGGCCGTCGATCGACCGCACGGTGCGTGCGGGGGCCGGCGGCTCGGCCGCGGCGGGCGGGGCCACGGGGGCGGCGGGGGCCACCGCGACGGGCGGGTACGGCGGGACGGGGGGCACGGACGGAACGGGCGGAACGGCGGGCGGCGCGGCCGGCGCCGGGCTCGCCGGGGGCAGCCCGGTGCGCCGCAGCACGGTACGGATCCGCGCCACCAGCACCGCTGTCTCGAACGGCTTGACCAGGTAGTCGTCGGCCCCCGCCTCCAGGCCCGAGATCACGTCGATCGGGTCGGTGCGGGCCGACATCATCAGGATCGGCAGCTGGCTCTCCTCGCGGATCCGGCGGCACAGGCCCACGCCGTCCAGCAGCGGCAGCATCACGTCGAGCAGCATCAGGTCCGGGCGCCCGGCGCGGAACCGCTCCAGGCCCTCCAGGCCGTCGGCGGCGGTGTCCACCGGGAACCCGTAGCGCTCCAGCGCCATCCGGGTCGCCTCGCGGATCACCTCGTCGTCCTCGACCAGCAGGATCCGCGGCGTACCGGGGGTGGCCGTGCCGGGAGTGGTCATGAGGTGCGCTCCGAAGTCGGCTTCGACAGTGCCGTGTTCGACGGTGCCGGATTCACCGGTGCCGTGTTCGCCGGGCCCGTGTTCGGGGGTGCCGTGTTCGCCGGGCCCGGGTTCGACGGTGCCGCGCTCATGACCGGCCCGGCGCCCGACTTCGGTGACGCCGAGGCCTTGGCACCGGGCGGCGCCGTGGGCGGCAGGTAGGCGGAGCCCCCCGACGGCGTGGCGGCGGGCGCCGCGGAGGGCACGGCTGAGGGCTGCGGGCGCGAGGACTTGCCGGTCGGGTAGGGCGGGGTGACCACGCCCGGCTGGCAGTCGGGCGTGGCCACCGTGTCGGGCCCGGTGAACTTGGTCTCCACCCGGACCAGTTGGCCGCCGTCCCAGCGGTAGGTGCTGCTGGTCTCGGTGGCCGCGCTGGTCGGCTCGTTCACCACCAGGTCCCGGCCGACCGTCTGCGCGGTGAAGCCGGGCAGCACCGAGATCTCCGGCACCGCCAGCACCTGGTGGTCCCGCAGCTGGTAGACGTGCAGGTAGGCGTGCTGGTCGGCGGTGAGCACCGCGGTGATCAGCTCGGCCCCGCCGTCGCCCACCAGGTCGGCGTAGCGCGGATCGAGCACCTGGCAGCCGGTGCAGCCGGCCAGCGCCGTCCGCTCCGCGTCCTTCAGCTGCGGGTCCTGCCGCAGCAGCTGGTGGACGTCCACCGAGCGCAGGTCGGCGCCGGACACGGTGATGCCCGGGACCGGGGTGAGCGCCCCCACCGGCTGCGTGGCCGAGGCGGAGGGGGTGGGCGCGGCGCCCACCGCCGCCCACAGCGCCACCGGGGTGGGCGGGCTGGTGGGCGCCGAGAGCGGACGGGTCGCACCGGCGTCGTGCAGCTGCCCGGTGTCGGCGCAGCCCGCCAGGGCGGCCAGCGCGGCCAGGGCCAGCACGGCGGGCACCGCGCCGCACCGGGCGGCCGTGCGACTGAGCCAGGAACTCACGCGGAACAGCGCCTTTCGACAGGACGGACGGGGGCTCCCGGAGGTCTCGGTCGCCGGCCCCGGTCAGCGGCTGACACGTCCGTGAGCACCCGGCAGGTTGCATCGTCAGGCGGTCGGACACCGGTCCTAGGAGGAGACCAGATCCGCGAAGACGATGATGTTATCGGAGTAATGCCCGTTGCTCTGCAGCGATCCGCCGCAGGTGATCACCCGCAACTGCGGTGTGTCGGTGTTCCCGTAGACCTCGTCGGTAGGGAACTGGTCCTTGTGCGGCTGCTCCCGCTTGCGGACCTGGAAGGTCACCGTGCTGCCGTCGGCGCGGTGGATCTCGATCCGGTCGCCCGGCATGAGCTTCGGCAGCTTGGCGAAGACCGCGGGGCCGGCCTTGGTGTCCAGGTGGCCGAGCAGCACCGCGGGGCCCACCGCGCCGGGGGCCGGCCCTTGGTCGTACCAGTCGACCTGGGAGGGCTGGTCGAGCGGCGGGACCTCCACCGTGCCGTCGGAGTTAAGACCGCCGGGACTCACCGCGGCGTCCACCCCGATGCTCGGGATCACCAGCCGGGTCGGCGGCGCGGCCGGCTTCGCGTCGCCGGACGGGGCGCCGCCGGGCGGTGCGCCGCTGGGCACGGTCCCCGGCGAGGTGTCCTGGCCGTTCATGGGCGCTGCCGCGACCGTGTCGATCCGCACGGGTGGCGGCTGCTGCGTGGTGTGCCCGAGCAGAAATCCGCCGAGGGCCAGGGCGAGGGTGCCGCCCGCCGCGAACGGCGCCCACCTGCGCGGGCGCCGACCGTGGCGGCGGCGCTCAAGCCGCCGAGCCCGCACGGCGACGGCGGACCGCGTAGCCGATGGCCGCCAGGCCGCCGACGCCCAGCACCGAGCCGCCCGCCAGCGCGGTGGAGGAGGTGCCGGTCGAGCCCTCACCGGTCTGCGCGCCGCCCTTGGGCACGGCCTTGACCTGCGCCCCCGAGCCGGCGGTGGCCGGCGCGCTGGGCGCGGCGGAGGGGGCGACGCCCTTGGCCGGCGCGCCGGCCGTGGGCGTCGCCATGACGGCCGCCCCGCCCGGGGCGCTCGCCGAGGCCGTAGGAGCGGTGACCTTGACCGCCGAGCCGGCCGTGGGCGTCGGCATGACGGCCGCCCCGCCCGGGGCGCTCGGCGAGGCCGAAGGGGCGACGCCCTTGGCCGGGGCGCTCGCCGCCGGCGTGGGCGTGGCGGCCGGGGCGCCGTCCGCGAAGGCAGCCGTCGTGGAGCCGGCCAGGACGGCCGCGACGCCGAAGCCGACCAGCGTCAGACGCGCGGAGCGACGCGGGGAACGGGCACGTGACATGGGTGGTCCTCCGAGGTTCCGCCGCCTCGGCCCTGGTGGCCCAGGCGGTGTGGTGCCCACGCTAGGAAGCCCACCGCACGGTGGGCCGCCGGCCGTGTAACACCCACCGCGCGGGTGTGTAACGGTCCTCGGCGACCCACCGGACGCACTAGGACTGCTGCTTCTTCTTCGGCACCTCGGGCACCGCGAGCAGCGGCAGCCGCAGCTCGCCGAAGGCCCCGGCGGGCACCGCGGGCCGCACCGGCGCGACCGCGGGCACCCGGCGGTAGGCCTCGCCCTGGGCCGGCCGCGGGTCCGGCTCGCCCTTGTTGGGCCACATCGACATCGCCCGCTCGGCCTGCGCGGTGATCGACAGCGAGGGGTTGACGCCGAGGTTGGCGGAGATGGTGGAGCCGTCCACCACGCTGATCCCCGGGTAGCCGTAGAGCCGCTGGTAGGGGTCGACCACGCCGTGCTCGGGGCTGTCCCCGATCGGGCAGCCGCCGATGAAGTGCGCGGTCATCGGGATGTCGAAGATCTCGCCGACGGTGCTGCCCGCGAAGCCGTTGATCTCGGCGGCCAGCGCCCGGGCGCCCTGCTCGGCGGCCGGGATCCAGTTCGGGTTCGGCTCGCCGTGGCCCTGCCGGGAGGTCAGCTTGCCCTTCCCCAGGCCCTTCTGCTTGAGCGAGACGGTGATCGAGTTGTCCAGCGACTGCATCACCAGGCCGATGATGGTCCGCTCCGACCAGCGATAGTTGCTCAGCGAGCGGGCGAAGACCGTGGGGTGCTTGACCGCGGTGGCACCGGCCCGCAGCCAGCGCGGGCCACGGCCGCCGCCCGGCACCTGCATGATCGACAGGAAGCCCATCGCGTTGGAGCCCCTGCCGTAGCGCACCGGCTCGATGTGGGTGTTCGCGTCCGGGTGGATCGAGGAGGTGATCGCCACCCCCTTGGTGAAGTCCACCGGTCCGCCGTAGCGCCCGGGCGTGGTCTGTGCGCCCACCAGCGCCTCGGAGTTGGTACGGGTCAGTTTGCCGAGCGCGGCCGGGATCCGGGGCAACCGGCCCTGGTCGCGCATGGTGTGCAGCAGCGTCTGGGTGCCGTAGGTACCGGCCGCCACCACCACCTTGGCCGCGGTCAGCGTCCTGGCCCCGGCCCGCTCGGCGGCAGCGCCCCGGGCGTTGGTGCGCTTGACGTCCACCGCGAAGCCGCCGTCGAGCTCGCGGATGCGGGCCACCGTGGTGAGCGGGTGGATCTCGGCGCCGCCCGCCTCGGCCAGGAAGAGGTAGTTCTCGGTGAGCGTGTTCTTGGCGCCGTGCCGGCAGCCGGTCATGCACTCGCCGCACTCCACGCAGGCCTTGCGGCTCGGCCCGGCACCGCCGAAGTACGGGTCCTCGACCTCGCCGCCCGGTACCGCCTTGGCGCTCCCGTCGGCGTCCCGGCCGTCCCCGAAGAAGACGCCCACCGGCGCGAAGTGGAAGGTGTCACCCACCCCCATCCGCTCGGCCGCCGCCTTCAGGTGCACGTCCGAGGGCGTGGTGGTGGGGTTGGCGCGCACCCCGAGCATCCGCTGCGCCTGGTCGTAGAAGGGGGCCAGCTCCTCGGCCCAGTCGGTGATGTGCCGCCACTGCCGGTCCTCGAAGAAGGCCTTCGGCGGCACGTAGAGCGTGTTGGCGTAGTTGAGCGAGCCGCCGCCCACCCCCGCGCCGCCGAGCACCAGCACGTTGGCCAGCAGGTGGATCCGCTGGATGCCGTACAGACCCAGGCCCGGCGCCCACAGGTAGTTCTTCACGTCCCAGGAGTTCCTGGGCAGTTCGTCGCGCCCGAAGCGCCGCCCGGCCTCCAGCACGGCGACCCGGTAGCCCTTCTCGGTCAGCCGCAGCGCACTGACCGAGCCGCCGAACCCCGAGCCGACCACGATCACGTCGTAGTCGTACTCCTCCACCGCCTGCTCCCTGTCGGTCACTTGAGCCCCAGCGCCTTCAACGCCCGCAGGCTGGTGGTGAACACCGCGGCGAACTTCTCGTCGGTCAGCCCCAGCGACGGTGCGATCGGCAGCAGCCGCTGGGTGGCGATGGTCTGGCCCTCGGTGTAGCGCAGGATGCCCTCCGCGCCGTGCCGGCGGCCGAGCCCCGACTCGCCCATGCCGCCCATCGGCGAGGCCACCGAGCCGTAGGCCGCCGCGTAGGCCTCGTTGACGTTGACGGTGCCGGTGCGCAGCCGGGCCGCGACCGCCCGGCCGCGCCGGGTGTCCTTCGTCCAGACGCTCGAATTGAGCCCGTACGGCGTGGCGTTGGCCCGCTCGACGGCCTCCTCCTCGGTGTCGAACCGGTAGATGGAGACCACCGGGCCGAAGGTCTCCTGGGTGCAGACCGCCATCTCGGGGGTGACCCCGTCCAGGATGGTGGGCTCGTAGAAGAGCGGGCCCAGCTCCGGGCGGGCCTGGCCGCCGGCCAGCACCGTGGCGCCCGCCTTGACGGCCTCCTCCACGTGCCGGGTGACCGTCTCCAACTGCCGCTCGGAGACCAGCGACCCCATGTCCGCGCCGTAGGCCAGACCGCCGCCCAGCCGCAGCGCCCGGGTCCGCTCGGCGAACCTGGCGAGGAAGGCGTCGGCCACCGAGCGGTGCACGAAGAGCCGCTCGATCGAGATGCACAGCTGCCCCGCGGAGGAGAAGCAGGCCCGCACCGCCCCCTCGGCCGCCTTCTCCAGGTCGGCGTCGGCGAGCACCAGCATGGCGTTCTTGCCGCCGAGTTCGAGCGAGGCGCCGACCAGCCGGCCGGCCGCCCGCCGGGCCACCTCGCGCCCGGTGGCGGTGGAACCGGTGAACGAGACGTAGTCCGCGTGCTCGACCACGGCCGGGCCGACCACCGGCCCCTCGCCCACCACGATCTGCCACAGGTCGGCCGGCAGCCCGGCCTCGATCAGCAGCTCGCGGGCCCACAGCGCGGTCAGCGCGGTCTGTGTGTCGGGCTTGTTGACCACCGCGTTGCCCGCGACGAAGGCCGGCAGTGCGTCGCTGACCGACAGCTCCAGCGGGTAGTTCCACGGGGAGATCTGGCCGATCACGCCCTTGGGCCGGCGGGCCTCCACCGCCTTGGTGAGGACGGGGATCGCGCCGCCCCGACGGCGGTCCCTGAGGTAGCCCGCCGCGGCGCGCCCGTAGTGGCGGGCGGCCAGCGCGGCGCCCAGCACCTCCTCGAACGCGTGCAGCCGGGCCTTGCCGGTCTCCGCCTGGATCAGGTCCAGTACCTCGTCCTGCCGCTTGAGCAGCAGGTCGTGGAAGCGCAGCAGCACCGCCGCCCGCCGCCGCACCGGCAGCGCGGCCCACGCCTGCTGGGCCCGGCGGGCCAGCTCGAAGGCGACCTTGACGTCCTCGGTGGTCGACTGCGGCAGCTCGGCCAGCACCTCGCCGGTCAGTGGCGTCCGGGTCACCGCGGGTTCGGCGCCGCCGGTGGCGGTGACGCCCCGGGCGAGCCTTCGGATCAGGGACTGCGGGACCGCCGAGGCGACCGTACGACCGGCGCCCGGGGCCACGGGGTTGCGGCCGGTGCTGCGGCTTTCTGCCGTGATGTCCGTCATGGGCGCAGCCTAGGCTCTCGACGGCGGGTCCGGTACCCGGCGGTAACAAGATTCGGCCCCGGAGTCCGGGCACGGCAAGGGTGCGGCCCGGGGGCGGTCAGCCGGTCGGCTCCGTGTCGTCCGGCGTCGCGGGTGCCTGGACGGCCGCGCCGCCGGACTGGGCGACGGGTGCGAAGCCGTTGAGGACCGCGGTCAGCCGCTGCTGCGTCGCCGTCCAGTCGCTGTCGGGCCCGGACGAGAGGATCGCGTAGCTGGTCCCGTCCGAGTCCCGGTACTCCTCGTCGACCACCGTGCGCTTGCCCGGGTTCGGCCCCTGGATCTGGGTGTAGCTCCACTCCAGCCGAGCCGCCTCGTGACCGTGCACGTTGATCTGCTCCAGGCTCAGCCGGCGGTAGTTCGTGGAGTTCCCCTTCAGCTGCCCCTCCATGCTCAGCATGTTGTCGTAGGGCCGGACCGGATCACCGACCGTGACCGCGAACTGGAGGAAGTGCCGCTTGTTGTCGGGGCTGTAGTAGATCTGGTTCTTGTCGTCCATGCTGCGCTGCCAGGTGGGGCCGTCGCTGGGCAGCGGGAAGCGGAAGCCGCTCGGATCGGTCGTCCACGCGTAGCCGGCCGGCGCGGGCCCGGAGGGCCCGGCGGCACCGGTGGGGGCGCTGGTGGCCGGGCCGCCCGGCGAGGCGCTGGGCGTGGGGCTCATCGACGCGGACGGGTCGGCCGTCGGCGTGCCGCCGCTGTGCTCCAGGTGGACCACGCCGAAGGCCACCGCACCGCTGACCACGGCGGCGACCAGTCCGGCCAGCGCCGTGCGCAGGCCGCGGCGCCGACGCGGCGCGGCCGGAGCCGGGGCCACCGGTACCGGCGGCCGGAGCGTCGGCGGCTGCGCCATCAGCGGCTGCGGCGAGGTCGCCCGGGACTGCACCGGCAGATCGGTGGCCGTCGGTTCGTAGGGAACGGGCCGCACCGGCGGGCCCGCCTGGGCCACCGGCGGCTGCCCGCTCGCCACCCAGGGAGTCGCGGGCTCCTCCTCGGCCGGCCGGCGGTCCACCACGGGCACCGCCTGGGTGGGCACCCGCTGCAGCGGCGGGCGCATGCTGATCCCCACCGTGTGGCCGGCCTTCACCTCGCGCAGCATCTGCAGCGCCTCGTCCGCGCTCGGGCGCTCGGCGGCGTCCTTGGCCATCAGCGCGGCCAGCACCGGCCCGAGGGCACCCGCGTTGCGCGGCTCGGGCAGCGGTTCGGAGACCACGGCGGCCAGCGTGCTCAGCGGGTCGTGGCGGCGGAACGGCGACTGGCCCTCCACCGCGGTGTACAGCGTGGCGCCCAGGCCCCACAGGTCCGAGGCCGGACCGGGGCGCTCGCCCTGCGCCCGCTCGGGCGCCAGGTAGTCGGGCGAGCCGACCAGGTCGCCGGGGCGGGTCAGCTCGGAGGAGCCCTCGAACTTGGCGATCCCGAAGTCGAGCAGCACCACCCGGCCGGTCCCGTGCTCCAGCAGCACGTTGGCCGGCTTGACGTCCCGGTGCAGCACCCCGAGCTGGTGGCCCCGGTGCAGCGCGGCCAGCACCTGGGTGCCGACCTCGGCCGCCTCGCGCGGCGAGAGCGGGCCGTCCTGGGAGACCACGTCGGCCAGCGAGCGGCCGTCGATCAGCTCCATCACGATCCACGGCCGGCCGTCCTGCTCCAGCACGTCGTGGATGGTGATCACACCGGCGTGCTTGATCCGGGCCGCGGCTCTGGCCTCCTGCTTCATCCGGGACTGGAGGATCGCCAGATCCTCCTCCGGGAGGTGGTCGACGGTCAGCTCCTTGACCGCCACCTCGCGGTCCAGCATCAGGTCCCGAGCGCGCCAGACCGTGCCCATGCCACCGCGGCCGAGCCGCGCCCCCAGTTCGTAGCGCCCGGCCAGCATCCGGCGTGTCGCGGCGGCGGCGATCGGCTCGGCCCGCTCGGAGTCGGTGGCAGCCCCCGCCTGCTCCTGTCCACTCACGGCGACCGCTCCCCCCTCATCATTCGGTGAACCACTCTTCTGAGTCACGGCTCGGACGTCACCGCTCGGACATTGTTCCGGTCCCAGCCTAGGCGTCCATTCCCACGGCGGTCATCGCGACCCGGCCACGTGACCGGGCTGTGATGTGCGGTGTCCCGCCGGTTCGTGCTCATCCGGCGAAGACCACGACGGCCGCGATCCCCAGCACCATCGCCGCCAACACCCCGCCCACCAGCACCACCGGCAGCAGCCGCGAGGGCCGCCGCGCCGCGGCGTGGGCGTGCCGGGCGTGCTCGGGTGCCACCGGCGCCGCCGCCCGCCCACGGCGCGAACGCGGCACCAGCGGCCGGGCCGGGCGCGGCACGGGCAGCACCTGCGCGGGCTCCGCGGCCCGCAGCGGCTCGGGCGCGTGCGCCAGCAGCTCGGCCAGCCAGCGCCCGGTCTCCTCGGCGCTGGGCCGCTCGGCCGGATCGGTGGCCAGCAGCCGGTCCACCAGCGGAGCGAGCGGACCGCACTCCCCGCTGCCCGACCGCTGCCCGGAGCGCACCGCCGCGAAGAGCGCGGTGGCGGTCGTCTCGGGGAACGGCCCCTGCCCGGTCAGCACCCGCTGCAGCAGCACCCCCAGCGCCCACAGGTCCGCCTCCGGCCCCGCGGCGGCGCCCTGCCCCAGCAGTTCGGGCGGCCAGCGCTCGGCCCGGGTGCCGACCAGCCCGGTGCGTGCCTGCGCCCAGCGCCGGTCGTCCGTGCCGGCCAGAGCGCGGGCCAGCGCCTCCTCGGCCGCCGCGCCGGCCTGGCCGCCGAGCAGCGCCGCGCCGTCCGGGCAGACCACCACCTGGTCGGCCACCACCTGGCCGTGCGCCAGCCCCGCCCGGTGCACCGCGCCCAGCGCGCTCACCAGATCGGCGGCCAGCTCGGCGGCCCGGTAGGGCTCCAGCGGCCCGTCCTCCAGCAGCTCGGGCAGCCCGACCGCCACCGGCTGCTCACCCACCACCCAGACCAGGCCGTCCTCCGCGAGCACCTCGAAGACCTGCCGCAACCGCGCGTGCTCGGGCGTCCGGTCGAGGACGGCGCGCACCGCGGCCAGCACCTCGGCGGGATCCAGCCAGCGGCTGGCCTCGAAGTCCGCGCTGCCGGCGAGCTCGGGCACCAGCACCTCGGGCAGCTCCAACGCCTCCAGCAGCACCGGAGCGCCGCTGCGCAGATCGGTCGCGAACCGGCGTGGACCGGCCGTCCCGTCCTGCGGCGCGCGGTCGGTCACCTGGTACCGGGCGGCGACCGTCTGACCAGGGCCGGCTCGCATGGGCCGCCCCCTCTCTCGTTATGGCGCGGGCGCGAAGGTCTGGAACGCGGTCTCCCGGGCCTGACTGTTCGCGGGGCTGTTCCAGTCGCTGTCGTTCGCGGTCCAGTAGAGCGCATAACCATGACGGCCGGTGACGAAGCCGCGGTTCAACGAGTGCTGCTTGGTGCCGGAACCGAAGGTCCACTCCCAGTCGGCGGCGTTGGTCCAGCCGCGGTAGGTGATCGCCGTCAGCTGGAGCTGCTGGTAGTTGCTGAGGGTGGGCGCCACCTCCTTCTCCTCCGACTGCCAGGCGCCCACGGCGCTGGCGCCCGGCTGGTCGGTCCACTCGATCTGCAGGCGCAGGCCGTTGCCGTCGAACACCTGCCGGTCCGTCTGCGAGGCGCCCGCATCGTGGTTGAGGCCGTTGGGCAGCTGGACGGAGAAGCCGGAGGGGTCCGTGTAGAGGTAGAAGCCGGCCGGCACGGCGGGGCTCGGCGAACCGCTGGGAGAGCCGCTGGGTGAACTGCTCGGGGAGCCGCTGGGAGAGCCGCTCGGCGAGGCGCTGCTCGCAGCGGCCGAGGGGGTCGGCGCGGTGGCGGCGGCGGGTGGGCCGGCCGGGGTGTCCGGGGAGGCCGCCGGCGCGGCGGCGGCACCGGTGGCGGGGGTGCTGCCGGCCGGGGCCGCGCCCGAGGGGGTGCCCGCACCGGCGCCACTGGAGGTGTGCGACACGGTGGAGGCCGTGCCGGTGCCGGATCCGCCGGTGCCGGCCGCCGGGGCGGCAGCCGCACCCTTCTTCTCCGTCGACCCGCCCGACCCCACCGCCAGCCAGACGCCGCCGGCTATCAGCAGCAGCACCAGCACCACGGCGACCAGCAGCTGCCGTCGCCGCGACCAGCGCGCGGCCACGCCCAGCGTGCCGCTGCGCGACCAGCCGCCGTCCCCGGCCCCGGCGGCCTTGGGCGCCTCCGCGTCCTCCCCGGCCGGCGGCTGCGGGAGCGGAGCGGGGACGGCGGCGGCGCTCTCCCCCGCCGGCACCCGGCTGCCCACCCGCACGGTGCTCAGCCCGGGCCGCAGGCCCGGCTTGCGCTGCGTCGGCACGACCGGCTTGCCCGCAGCGTCGGCCGGTCCGACCTCCGGTGCCGCCTCGGCCTTCTTGGCGGCGTCCTTCTTCCCGGCCCTGCCCTTGCCGGCCGCCGGCGCCTGCGGCGCGGCGAGGTCGAGCTTGGTCAGCTCCGCGGCCGGCACCGCCGACTGCGTGGTCGACTCGGCCCGCGTGGTCGACTCCGCCACGATCCGCTTGAGCATCGAGCGGGTGGTCGACGCGTCCAGCCGCTTCTCGGGGTCCTTGTCCAGCAGGCCCTCGATCACCGGGCGCAGCGGCCCGGCGTTGGCCGGCGGCGGCAGCTCCTCGGTCATCACCGCAGTGAGCGTGGCCAGCGCGGATCCCCGGTCGTAGGGCGGCTTGCCCTCCAGCATCGCGTACAGCGTGCCGCCCAGCGACCACAGGTCGGCCGGCGGACCGGGCTTCTGCCCGCGGGCCCGCTCCGGCGAGATGTACGACGGCGCGCCGACCAGCATGCCGGTGGAGGTGACCGAGCTGTCGCCCTCCACACTGGCGATGCCGAAGTCGGTCAGCACCACCCGGCCGTCCTCGCCGATCAGCACGTTGGACGGCTTGACGTCACGGTGCAGGATGCCCTGGCTGTGCGCTGCCCCGAGCACGCCGAGCAGTTCGAGCGCGATCTCGGCGGCACGGGCCGGCGTCACCGGACCGTCCTCCTTGACGACCTCCGCGAGCGAGCGGCCGTCGACCAGCTCCATCACGATCCAGGGCCGATCGTCCTCCTCGACCACGTCGAAGACGGTGACGGCGGCGGTGTGCCGGATCCGCGCGGTGGCCTTGGCCTCCCGCAGCGTCCGGACGATCAGGCGGTGGCGTTCGTCGTCGTCGACGCCGCCGTGCATCCGCAGTTCCTTCACCGCGACTATCCGGCCCAGCATTTCGTCCTCGGCGCGCCAGACGGTCCCCATGCCGCCGCTGCCGAGGACCGAGTCGAGCCGATAGCGATCGGCCAGGACGCGTCCGGAAGTGCCCTGCGGCTGGGTCATTCGGGCGTTCCCCCATGTGCTGCTGCCGGTCAGGTGACGGACCGTCGGGTCGCTGCGCGCACCGGTGTGACGGCCAAGCCTCCATCATCCCCTGTGCCCCTGACTACTGTTCACTCGACCCCTGGAATGGTCAGCGGCTGACTGGAATCAGGTGTCACCCGACGTGAAGCCGCTGCTAGCGTTCGCCCCCGTCGTATCCGCTCCACTCCTGGGGAAGCTCCATGACCGCACCCGAGCCACCGCTGCCCCAGCCGTCCCACCAGCCTCACCAGCCGCACCCGTTCGCCGCACAGCCACCCGCCTTCGACCGGTCGGCGCCCTACGGATACGCACGGCTCGCCGAGCCGCCCGGGCCTGGCCGACTCGGCGCCAGCGCCGCAGCCGGGCTCACCGCCACGGTCGCGGGCGCGCTGGCCTACGGCTTCGTCATGAAGGCGGCCGACGGGCAGCGGAGCTGGTTCGCCCTCGCGCTCGCCCTGGTGATCGCCCTCGCCCTGGGCCGCTTCGGCGGCCGGCACCCGGCGCTGCCGCTGCTGGGGGCGCTGCTCCCGCTGCTCGGGGTCCTCCTCGGCCAGCTCTTCTTCATCTACCTGGTGCTCCACCAGCAGTACGGGCTGGGCCCGGCCGACGTGTTCGGCTCGGACCTCGGCGACACCCTGTCCGGCTGGCGCAGCCTGCTGGACGCCGAGGACCTGCTCGTCTACGGCGTCGCCGCCGTCGAGGGCCACCTGCTCACCCGGCGGTTCGGCCGGCGCTGACCGGGCGGGAACGCGACGGCGGGGCCGGGCGAACCGCCCGGCCCCGCCGTCGACCTGCCGTCAGCGGTGGCTGACCGTCACCTCGACCCGCTGGAACTCCTTGAGCTCCGAGTACCCGGTGGTGGCCATCGCCCGGCGCAGCGCGCCGAACAGGTTCATGGTGCCGTCGGGGGTGTGCGAGGGACCGGTGAGGATCTCCTCGGTGCTGCCGACGGTGCCCAGGTCCACCCGCTTGCCGCGCGGCAGCTCCTCGTGCACCGCCTCCATGCCCCAGTGGAAGCCCTTGCCCGGCGCGTCGGTGGCGCGGGCCAGCGCGGCACCGATCATCACCGCGTCCGCACCGCAGGCCACGGCCTTGGCGATGTCGCCGCTGTAGCCGACGCCGCCGTCCGCGATCACGTGCACGTAGCGGCCACCGGACTCGTCCATGTAGTCGCGGCGCGCGGCGGCCACGTCCGCGACGGCGGTGGCCATCGGGACCTGGATGCCCAGCACGTTGCGGGTGGTGTGCGCGGCACCGCCGCCGAAGCCGACCAGCACGCCGGCCGCGCCGGTGCGCATCAGGTGCAGCGCGGCGGTGTAGGTGGCGCAGCCGCCCACGATCACCGGGACGTCCAGCTCGTAGATGAACTGCTTGAGGTTCAGCGGCTCGGCCGCGCCCGAGACGTGCTCGGCGGAGACCGTGGTGCCGCGGATCACGAAGACGTCCACGCCCGCGTCCACGACCGCCTTGGAGAACTCGGCGGTGCGCTGCGGCGAGAGCGCGGCGGCGGTCACCACGCCGGACTCGCGCACCTCGCGGATCCGCTTGCCGATCAGCTCGGCCTGGATCGGCGCGGCGTAGATCTCCTGCAGGCGCCGGGTGGCGGCGGCCTCGTCGCCGATGGCGGCGATCTCGTCCAGCAGCGGCTGCGGGTCCTCGTAGCGGGTCCACAGGCCTTCGAGGTTCAGCACCCCGAGGCCGCCCAGCCGGCCGATCGCGATGGCCTGCGCGGGCGAGACCACGCTGTCCATCGGGGCCGCCAGGAAGGGCAGCTCGAAGCGGTAGGCGTCGATCTGCCAGGCGATCGAGACCTCCTTCGGGTCCCGGGTCCGGCGGCTGGGGACGACGGCGATGTCGTCGAAGGAGTACGCCCGCCGGCCGCGCTTGCCTCGCCCGATCTCGATCTCAGTCACTTCGAGCCTCTCTGCTGCTTGCTGCTCACGATCGTCCCCCAGTATCCCGGACGCCCGGCCCAGCACGCACAAAGGCCCGCCACCCGGGCCGGGTGGCGGGCCTTCGCCACGGTCAGCGGCTGGTGTAGTTCGGCGCCTCGACGGTCATCTGGATGTCGTGCGGGTGGCTCTCCTTGAGCCCCGCCGAGGTGATCCGGACGAACCGGCCCTTGCTCTCCATCTCGGCGACGGTGGCGGCACCCACGTAGCCCATGGTCTGCCGCAGACCGCCGACCAGCTGGTAGAGCACGGCCGACAGCGGGCCCCGGTAGGGCACCTGGCCCTCGATGCCCTCGGCGATCAGCTTCTCGTCGGAGGTGACCTCACCCTGGAAGTAGCGGTCCTTGGAGAAGGACTTCGCCTGGCCGCGGGACTGCATGGCGCCCAGCGAGCCCATGCCGCGGTAGGACTTGAACTGCTTGCCGTTGATGAAGAGCAGCTCGCCCGGCGACTCCTCGCAGCCGGCCAGCAGCGAGCCGAGCATCACCGTGTCGGCGCCGGCGGCCAGCGCCTTGCCGATGTCGCCGGAGTACTGCAGGCCGCCGTCGCCGATCACCGGCACGCCGGCCGCCTGGCACGCCAGCGCGGCCTCGTAGATCGCGGTCACCTGCGGCACGCCGATGCCGGCCACCACGCGGGTGGTGCAGATCGAGCCGGGGCCGACGCCGACCTTGACGCCGTCCACGCCCGCGTCGATCAGCGCCTGGGCGCCGTCCCGGGTGGCCACGTTGCCGCCGACCACGTCGACGGCGACGGCCGACTTGATCTTGGCGATCCAGTCCAGCGCGTTGCGGCTGTGGCCGTGCGAGGTGTCCACCACCAGGAAGTCCACGCCCGCCTCGACCAGGGCCTGGGCCCGGTCGAAGGCCTCGGCGCTGGCGCCGACGGCCGCGCCGACCAGCAGCCGGCCCTCGGCGTCCTTGGCGGCGTTCGGGTACTTCTCGGCCTTGACGAAGTCCTTGACCGTGATCAGGCCCTTGATCCGGCCCTCGTCGTCGACCAGCGGGAGCTTCTCGATCTTGTGGCGGCGCAGCAGGCCGATCGCGTCCTCGCCGGAGATCCCGACCTTGCCGGTGATCAGCGGCATCGGGGTCATGATCTCGCGGACCTGGCGGCTGCGGTCCGACTCGAAGGCCATGTCGCGGTTGGTGACGATGCCCAGCAGCTTGCCGTCCGGCTCGGCGATCGGCACGCCGCTGATCCGGAACTTGGCACAGAGCGCGTCGGCCTCGGCCAGCGTGGTCTCGGGGCCCACCGTGATCGGGTCGGTGACCATGCCGGACTCGGAGCGCTTGACCAGGTCGACCTGGTTGGCCTGGTCCTCGATCGACAGGTTGCGGTGCAGCACGCCGACGCCGCCCTGGCGGGCCATCGCGATCGCCATCCGGGACTCGGTGACCTTGTCCATCGCGGCGGAGAGCAGCGGGATGTTCACCCGGACGTTGCGCGAGACCCGGGACGCGGTGTCCACCTGGTTCGGCAGCACGGCGGATTCCCCGGGCAGCAGCAGGACGTCGTCGTACGTGAGCCCGAGCATCGCGAACTTCTCGGGTACGCCTGCGGCGTTAAGAGACATGGTGGGGGCTACCTTCCCGTGGCCGGCCGGTCGATCGGATGCGCCCTACGGAGGGTCGGGGGCGCAGGGGTCGCTCTGCCGGGTGGCTGGGCCGTGGTGACGGCCTCCTCACACCCGCGCGCTCACCGGCACTGGCCAGGACACCAGAAGCAACCGCTTGGAGGAACATCCAAGAAAGGAGCGCCCGCCCGCGCGGATCTTTGGCAACCTGTCCAGGCGCCGATACCCCATGGTACTGGTGCGGCGAATGTCGGCGTCGCGCCCCCTTGACAACAGCTGGCCATGGTGAGCCATTCCACAACCCCGCAGGCCACCGCGGCGCCCTAGGCGGACTCCTCCGCGAGCGCCCGCAGCCGGCTGAGCGCCCGGTGCTGGGCGACCCGGACCGCGCCGGGCGACATCCCCAGCATCTCGCCGGTCTCCTCCGCCGAGAGCCCGGCCGCGATCCGCAACAGCACCAGCTCACGCTGACGGGCCGGCAGGTTGGAGAGCAGCTCGCGCATCCAGGCCGCGTCGCTGCTGAGCAGCGCCCGCTCCTCGGGGCCCAGCGCCTCGTCCGGCACCTCGGGCAGGTCGTCCGGCGGGATCACCGTCGAGCCGGGTCCGCGCATCGCGGCCCGCTGCAGGTCGGCGATCTTGTGCGCGGCGATGCTGTAGACGAAGGCCTCGAAGGGGCGCCCCTCGTCCCGGTAGCGCGGCAGCGCGCAGAGCACCGCGACGCAGACCTCCTGCGCCACGTCGTCCACGTGGTGCCGGGCGCCGCCGGGCAGCCGCACCAGCCGGCCGCGGCAGTACCGCAGCACCAGCGGATGGACGTATGCCAACAAGGCGTCGGTGGCCGGTCCTTCGCCGCGGACCGCGGCCGAGACCAGCTCGGCCACCAGCGGCGATGTGCCGGTGTTCGACGACGACCTGCGGCCGCGGGCCCCGGAGTTGCCGGGGACGGCAGCGGCCGGTGCTTCCTCGCCGGAGTCGGTGGCCTCGTCGTCGCGCATCGGTCCATGGTGCCTGGTCACATCGGAAAACCTCGCACCGCGTCCGGACTTGTGCACCGGAACGTTATCCGCCACCGAGCCACCCCCGCTCCCACCGTCGCCGTGCTCCACCCCTCCATGGTGCAGCCTGACGGGCCGAAGGTCCTATGCCGCGCCCGAGGAAAAGCGGCCGCGCCCCTCCCTCCGTCCAGGGGAGGAAGGGGCGCGGCAGGGGCCGGTGGACCTTCAGCGGACCAGGCCCCAGCGGAAGCCGAGCGCCACCGCGTGGGCGCGGTCCGAGGCGCCGAGCTTCTTGAACAGGCGCCGGGCGTGCGTCTTCACGGTGTCCTCGGAGAGGAAGAGCTCACGGCCGATCTCAGCGTTGCTGCGCCCGTGACTCATGCCTTCGAGCACCTGGATCTCACGCGCCGTCAGGGTGGGGGCCGCCCCCATGTCCGGGCTGCGCAGCCGGCGCGGCGCCAGCCGCCAGGTCGGATCGGCCAGCGCCTGGGTCACGGTGGCCCGCAGCTCGGCCCGCGAGGCGTCCTTGTGCAGGTAGCCGCGTGCCCCGGCGGCCACCGCGAGCGCGACGCCGTCGAGGTCCTCGGCGACCGTGAGCATGATGATCCGGGCCCCCGGGTCCGCGGACAGCAACCGCCGCACGGTCTCCACCCCGCCCAGTCCGGGCATCCGGACATCCATCAGGACGAGGTCGGAGCGGTCGGCCACCCAGCGGCGGAGGACCTCCTCACCGTTCGTCGCCGTTGTCACCCGGTCGACACCCGGCACGGTCGCCACCGCGCGGCGCAGCGCCTCCCGGGCAAGCGGTGAATCGTCGCAAACGAGAACGGAAGTCATGACCGTCCTCCGCTGATCCGCGTCACGTTGAGCCTCCTGGCTGGTACGAACACTCTCCGCACTTCCAACGACCGTCACTCGAATGAGTTACGGCCTTCAGGGCCATCTCCACCACTGTACGTGGCCAACCCATTACGGATCAGCCGCATCGCGGGGCAAACGCCGCTCTTTTGTGCTCGGCACCCACAGCCGGCGCGCGCCGCGCACGCCGGAGTACGGCCTGGCGGCAGCCCGGGCCGGGCGGCGCCGACACACCGGTCCACCCGATTGCCACAGTGGACGCGACCGCTTTTCGGCGCCCTTCGTCCGTTTTTATGGCTTTTGTACGATCATTGACTGTTGTGTAGCTCTGTGGGTGACTTGTCCCACAGCTTGCCGTAAGTCATATTTCCAGGTGTCCATCCCGGCGCCTCGAAGCCTCGCCGAACGGCTGTCGGACGACTCGAAGGGAACGAGCCATGGCCGATTTCTCCCGACTCCCCGGTCCGAACGCGGATCTGTGGGACTGGCAGCTCTCCGCCGCCTGCCGCGGCGTGGACAGTTCGCTCTTCTTCCACCCCGAGGGCGAACGCGGAGCGGCGCGCAGTTCGCGCGAGCAGA
Organism: Kitasatospora sp. NBC_01250; assembly: GCF_036226465.1. Lineage (NCBI taxonomy): Bacteria > Bacillati > Actinomycetota > Actinomycetes > Kitasatosporales > Streptomycetaceae > Kitasatospora > Kitasatospora sp. NBC_01250. The sequence goes on from NZ_CP108476.1 coordinate 3,915,778, forward strand.
GCGCCAAGGAGGTCTGCATGCGCTGCCCCGTCCGGACCGAGTGCGCGGCACACGCGCTGGCCGTCCGGGAGCCTTACGGCGTCTGGGGCGGCCTGACCGAGGACGAACGCGAGGAACTCCAGGGACGCGCGCGCAACCGGCTGGTCGAGGTGCCCATGGCCGCCCCCCAGTAACGGCCGATCACCGGCCTCCGACCGGAGGAAACGTTTCTTCTTTCACCGTTCTGCTCACCCGGCCCCGGCCTTCGGAGGTCCGCACCCGCCGGCCCGGCCCTCGGCATCCCTTCAGCGACCGGCCGCCACCATGGCGAGCCGGTCGAGCATGAGCGCGACGGCCGGCACCTCGGCCAGGTCGGGCAGGGTGAGCGCCACCACCTCGCGCACCGCGGGCCCGCCGAAGGCCGCGTGCACCGGGACCGCGGCCACCGCGTCGTGCCGCACCGCCGCCAGCGCCAGGCTCGGCAGCACCGCGACCCCCAGCCCCGCGGCCACCAGGCCCACCACCGCCGGGTAGTCGTCGGTCGCGAAGTCGATCCGGGGCGCGAAGCCGGCCCCCGCGCAGAGCTCCACCAGATGCCCGCGGCACTGCGGGCAGCCCGCGATCCACTGCTCCCCGGCCAGCTCGGCCAGCTCGACGGGGTGCTCCGCACCGCGACCGGCCAGCCGGTGGTCCACCGGCAGCAGGCCGACCAGCGGATCCGCCAGCAGCGGGCGGGCCACCAGGTCGGACCAGTCCCCCGCGGCGGCCGTCTCGGCCGCCGCCAGCACCGCGGCGGCCCGGTCGGCCCGGGAGGTGCTGTGCGAGGGGGCGCCGGGTGCCCCGGCGGCCGGCTCCGCCCCCAGCGGGCCCGCGGCCTGGTCCGGGTAGCGGAAGGCCAGCGCGATCTCGCACTCGCCGCCGCGCAGCATCGCCAGCGACTCCGGCGGCTCGGCCTCCACCAGCGACACGCGCACCCCCGGATGGGCGTCGCGCAGTCGGGCGACGGCGGGCGGCACCAGGGTGGAACTCGCCGTCGGGAACGAGACCAGCCGCACCCGACCGGCCCGCAGGCCGGCGATGGCGGCCACCTCCTGCTCGGCGGCGGACAGCCCGGCCAGGATCCCCGCGGCGTGCTTGAGCAGCACCTCGCCGGCCTCGCTCAGCCGCACCCCGCGCCCGGACCGGGCCACCAGTGGCAGCCCGACCGCCTTCTCCAGCGCCTTCATCTGCTGGCTGACCGCCGGCTGGGTGCACCCCAGCTCGCGCGACGCGGCGGAGAAGGAGCCGGTGCGGGCGACCGCGCGCAGGACACGGAGATGACGAGCCTCGATCATGCGCCAACCGTACGCCGCGCGCCCCGGTCACCCGAACGCGTGAGGCCCGGTCACCCCCGTCGAGCGGGGGTGACCGGGCCTCGGCAGCGAGGTGGCGCGCTCAGCGCGCGTTACCGGCTCGGGTCAGTGCGAGTGGCCGTGGCCACCGTGCGAGTGACCGGCGCCGGCCTCCTCCTCGGCCGGCTTCTCCACCACGAGGGTCTCGGTGGTGAGCAGCAGCGAGGCGATCGAGGCGGCGTTCTCCAGGGCGGAGCGGGTGACCTTGACCGGGTCGATGACGCCGGCCTTCACCAGGTCGCCGTACTCGCCGGTGGCGGCGTTGAAGCCCTGGTTGCCGTCCAGCTCGGCGACCTTGGAGGTGATGACGTAGCCCTCCAGGCCGGCGTTCTGGGCGATCCAGCGCAGCGGCTCGGCGAGCGCCTTGCGGACCACGGCGACACCGGTGGCCTCGTCGCCCGACAGGCCCAGGCCGCCGTCCAGCACCTTCTGCGCGTGCACCAGGGAGGTGCCACCGCCGGCGACGATGCCCTCCTCGACCGCGGCGCGGGTCGCCGAGATGGCGTCCTCCAGGCGGTGCTTGCGCTCCTTGAGCTCCACCTCGGTGGCGGCGCCGACCTTGATCACGCAGACGCCGCCGGCCAGCTTGGCCAGGCGCTCCTGCAGCTTCTCGCGGTCCCAGTCCGAGTCGGTGCCCGCGATCTCGGCCTTGATCTGGGCGACGCGGCCGGCCACGGCCTCGCTGTCACCGGCACCGTCGACGACCGTGGTCTCGTCCTTGGTGATGGTCACGCGGCGGGCGGAGCCCAGCACCTCCAGGCCGGCCTGGTCGAGCTTGAGGCCGACCTCCTCGGCGATGACGGTGGCACCGGTCAGGGTGGCCAGGTCGCCCAGGATGGCCTTGCGGCGGTCACCGAAGCCCGGGGCCTTGACGGCCACCGCGTTGAAGGTGCCACGGATCTTGTTCACCACGAGGGTGGAGAGCGCCTCGCCGTCCACGTCCTCGGCGATGATCAGCAGCGGCTTGGAGGCACCGCCCTGCAGGATCTTCTCCAGCAGCGGGAGCAGCTCCTGGATGGAGGAGATCTTGCCCTGGTTGATCAGGATGTACGGGTCCTCCAGGACCGCCTCCTGGCGCTCCTGGTCGGTGACGAAGTAGGGCGACAGGTAGCCCTTGTCGAACTGCATGCCCTCGGTGAAGTCGAGCTCCACGCCGAAGGTGTTCGACTCCTCGACGGTGATCACGCCGTCCTTGCCGACCTTGTCGATCGCCTCGGCGATCAGCTCGCCGACCTGCGGGTCCTGCGCGGAGAGGGACGCGACGGCGGCGATGTCGTCCTTGCCCTCGATCTCGCGGGCGACCGAGAGCAGGTGCTCGGTGACGGCGGCGACGGCCTTGTCGATGCCCTTCTTCAGGGCGGCCGGGCCGGCACCGGCGGCGACGTTGCGCAGACCCTCGTTGACCAGGGCCTGGGCCAGCACGGTGGCGGTGGTGGTGCCGTCGCCCGCGACGTCGTTGGTCTTGGTGGCGACCTCCTTGACGAGCTGCGCGCCAAGGTTCTCGTACGGGTCGTCGAGCTCGACCTCACGGGCGATGGTGACACCGTCGTTGGTGATGGTCGGGGCGCCGAACTTCTTGTCGATGACGACGTTGCGACCCTTGGGGCCGATGGTCACCTTGACGGTGTCGGCCAGCTTGTTCACACCGCGCTCGAGCGAGCGGCGGGCGTCCTCGTCGAACTGCAGGATCTTCGCCATGATTCCGTTTCCTCGGGATGTCTGCGTTACGTGACGTCACGTCAGGTGGACCAACAGCCACGCCCCGGGCCCCTGTCTTGGGCCCCTGCGGCAGTTGCCTGGCAGGGAGACACGGATCCGGGGCGGGACCAAAGGACGGACCGTCAGGTCCGCCGGACTGCTTACTTCTCGACGATGGCGAGGACGTCGCGAGCCGAGAGGACGAGGTACTCCTCGCCCTTGTACTTCACCTCGGTGCCGCCGTACTTCGAGTACAGGACGACGTCGCCGACGGCGACGTCGAGCGGCAGGCGCTGGCCATCCTCGAAGCGGCCCGGGCCGACGGCCAGGACGACGCCCTCCTGGGGCTTCTCCTTGGCGGTGTCCGGGATAACCAGGCCGGAGGCCGTGGTGGTCTCGGCGTCGAGCGGCTGGACCACGATGCGGTCCTCAAGCGGCTTGATGGCAACCTTGCTGCTGGCGGTGGTCACGTCCGAGTTCCCCTTCGGAGATTACGGGGTTGTCTAACAGGTAGGTGGCGACACCGTCGGCCTGCCGTCGCGGGGGTCAGACCAGCACTGTCGCGTTAGCACTCCCCCTGGGGGGAGTGCCAGGAACGACCTTAGGCCGCGGTTAGCACTCAGTCAACCAGAGTGCCAACGGCGCGCCCGGCGAATCCGGGGAGCGGGACAGGCCGCAGGTCAGCGGGGCGACCTTCACCCGGGACAATGGGCGGGTGGAGACCGAGAGCTTTGAGCAGTTGCTGACCGAGCAGGGGCAGCGACTGCTGGACGACCTGCAGGAGTACGCCCCCGAGCAGGAGCTGGCGCTGGCCACCAGGCTGCGGCGGGAGCACCCGGCGGAGCTGGTCTCGGCGGCCCTGGGGCAGGCACGGTTGCGTCAGCGGGCCGGGGCCAAGTTCGGCGCCGACGCGCGGCGGATGTACTTCACTCCCAACGGGGTCGAGCAGTCCACCCGCCGCACCGTCGCCGACTGGCGGGCCCGGCGCTTCGCCGCGCTCGGGGTGCGCCGGCTGGCCGACCTGTGCGGCGGCATCGGCGGCGACGCGATCGCACTCGCCCGGGCCGGGATCAGCGTCCTCGCCGTCGACCGGGACCCGCTGACCTGCGCGGTGGCCGCCGCCAACGCCGCCGCGCTCGGCCTCGCCGAGCTGATCGAGGTGCGCTGCGCGGACGTCACCGAGGTGTCGGTGGACGGCTTCGACGCCGTCTTCACCGACCCCGCCCGGCGCACCGCCAAGGGCCGCGTCTTCGACCCCGCCGCGTACTCGCCGCCGCTCTCCTGGGCGATCGAGGCCGGTCGCCGCACCCCGTTCGGAGCGCTCAAGGTGGCCCCGGGGATCCCGCACGACGCCGTCCCCGAGGACGCCGAGGCGGAGTGGGTCTCCGACCACGGCGAGGTCAAGGAGGCGGTGCTCTGGTTCGGCACCGGGCCCGCGGCCGACGCCCCGCACCGCGCCACCCTGCTGCCGGGCGGGGACAGCCTCACCGGCGGCCGGCTGCCCGATCCGCCGGCCGGACCGGTGCGCCGCTACCTCTACGAGCCGGACGGCGCGGTGATCCGCGCCCACCTGGTCGCCGAGGTCGCCGGCCACCTGGGCGCCACCCTGATCGACCCGATGATCGCGTACCTGACCTCGGACCGGCTGCTGGCCACGCCCTACGCCCACGCCTACGAGATCACCGACGTGCTCCCGTTCAACGTCAAGAAGCTCAAGGCGCTGTTGCGGCAGCGGGCGGTGGGCACCGTGGTGATCAAGAAGCGCGGCATCGGGCTGACCCCGGAGGAGCTGCGCCGCCAGCTCAAGCCCGAGGGGCCGAACGCGGCCACCGTCTTCCTGACCCGGATCGCCGACGCCCCGGCGATGCTCGTGGCGCAGCCGACGGCTCAGCCGGCCGGCGGGGCGATGTAGTCGTCCAGCCGGGCCACCGTGAAGCCCTGCTCCTGGATCCGGCTGAGCAGTTCGCCGAACATCTGGGTCATCGTCTCGCCCTTGAGGTCCGTCGGACCGCGGAAGTGGGCCAGGATGATGTCGCCGGGCTTCAGCTTCTTGTCGGCGGTCTGGTACTGCATGTCGTGGATCTGCATCGTCTCGCGCCACAGCACGATCGCGCGCGGCCCGCACTGCTGGACGGCGGTGTTCAGGGTCGGCGTGTGCGCGCCGTCGCCGTAGGGCGGGCGGAACAGGATCGGGGCGGTGCCGTACTGCTGGGTCAGCACCTGCTGGTCGCCGCAGACCTCGCTCTTCTGCTCGGCGGCCGACTTGGTGCTCATCTGCGGGTGGTGCAGCGTGTGGTTCTGGATCGAGTTGCCGGCCGCCTGCAGCGGCTTGAAGTAGCCGTAGTCGTCCTTGATCGTGTCGTTCATCAGGAACATGGTGATCGGGACCTTCAGGTCGTTCATCATCTCGATGAACTTGGGGTCCTTCTCCGCGCCGTCGTCGAGGGTCACGAAGACCACCTTGTCGGTGGTGGTGATGTTGCTGATCACCGGGACCTGGCCGGTCTTCGTCAGCTTGACCGGCTTGTCCGCGGGCGGCGGCGGGGCGGCGGGCAGCGGCGGGACGTTCCACTTGGCCCAGGCTGCCGCCGGCACCTGGCCGGCCGGGGCCGCGGTGCTCGGCGAGGCGGCCGGGGCGGAAGCGGCCGGCGGCGGAGCCGGTGAGCCGGCCGCCGGTGCGGCGCCCTGCGGGGCGGCGGTGCCCTTGGCGTCCGCGGTGCCACCGCCGCCGCCGCTGCTGCCGCAGCCGCTGACCGTGACGGCCGCGACCAGGGCGAGCGCACCCGCCGTGACCGCCGTCAGCCGGCTCCTGTGGTCCCAGTTCACGGCGTCCCGCCCCCAGCACTCTCGATGATCAGGCTTCGATCAGGTTTCGTTCAGCTTCCGGCCCCGAACGCTACCCTGCCTCGACCACCAGCTCGCTGCGGAACGCCCAATGGTGCACGGGCCGGGCCAGCAGCCCGGCCGGCGGCTGCGGCGGCGCGAGCCGCGCGACCCCCTGGGGCCACCAGCTGATCAGCAGCACCCGCTCCCCGGGCGCGCTGAACAGCTCGACCCGTCGGGCAGCCGCCGCCAGCGCGGGCAGCGCCTGCTCGCGGGCCCAGGCGAGCAGGTCGGCGCCGCGGCCCTGGGCCGCCTTGGCCTCCCACATGACCGCCTCGGTCACGCCTGGCCGTCCAGCGCGCGGTAGGCCTGGCCGTGCAGGTCGCCATGGGCCTCGGCCGCGGGCACCGACACCTCGGTGACCGGCAGCGAGGAGTCCGCGGAGAGGTCCAGCGACGAGGGGGCGCGGTTGCGCCAGACCATCTCGGCACCGAGCGCCGCGACCATCGCGCCGTTGTCCGTGCACAGGCCCGGACGCGGCACCCGCAGCCGGATGCCCGCCCGCTCGCAGCGCTGCTCGGCCATCGCGCGCAGCCGTGAGTTGGCCGCCACGCCGCCGCCGATCATCAGGTGGTCGACGCCGTGCTCCTGGCAGGCCTTGACCGCCTTGCGGGTCAGCACGTCGGTCACCGCCTCCTGGAAGGAGGCCGCGACGTCCGCCACCGGCACCTCCTCGCCGGCCCGCCGCTTGGCCTCCACCCAGCGGGCCACCGAGGTCTTCAGGCCGGAGAAGGAGAAGTCGAAGGCGGGGTCCTTGGGGCCGCTCAGGCCGCGCGGGAAGTGGATCGCCTTGCGGTCGCCGCTGCGGGCCATCCGGTCCACCACCGGGCCGCCGGGGAAGCCGAGGCCGAGCACCCGGGCCACCTTGTCGAAGGCCTCGCCGGCCGCGTCGTCGATGGTGGCGCCCAGCGGCCGGACGTCGGAGGTGATGTCGCCGGTCAGCAGCAGCGAGGAGTGGCCGCCGGAGACCAGCAGGGCCATCGTCGGCTCGGGCAGCCGGCCGTGCTCCAGCTGGTCCACGCAGATGTGCGAGGCGAGGTGGTTGACCCCGTAGAGCGGCTTGTCCAGCGCCCAGGCGTAGGCCTTGGCGGCACTGACGCCCACCAGCAGCGCGCCGGCCAGGCCGGGGCCGGCGGTGACGGCGATGCCGTCCAGGTCGCTCGCCTTGATCCCGGCGGTGTCCAGCGCGCGCTGGATGGTGGGGACCATCGCCTCCAGGTGGGCCCGGCTGGCGATCTCCGGGACCACGCCGCCGAACCGGGCGTGGTCGTTGACGCTGGAGGCCACCGCGTCGGCCAGCAGGGTCGTGCCGCGCACGATGCCGACGCCGGTCTCGTCGCAGGAGGTCTCGATGCCCAGGACGAGCGGTTCGTCAGCCATGGTCTTCATCCTCGGTGTCGTTCTCGGTCGGCTGGTGATCGGTCAGCTCGTTGTCGGTCAGCGGGGCCAGGCGCATCACCAGCGCGTCGACGTTGGCCGGCTGGTAGTAGCCGCGCCGGATGCCGACCGGCGCGAAGCCGAAGCGCTCGTAGAGGCGCTGGGCGCGGAAGTTGTCGATCCGCACCTCGAGCAGCAGCGCGGTGCAGCAGCGCCGGGCCGCCTCGGCGATCAGGTCGCCGAGCAGCGCGGACCCCAGACCCCGGCCCTGGTAGCGGTCGTCCACGCCGATGGTCTGCACGTCCGCCTCGTCGCCGACCGCCATCAGGCCCGCGTAGCCGACGATGGTGCCGTCCTCGGTGGTGGCCACCGTGTAGTGGCGGTTGCCGTCCGGGTGCGCCTCGGCCAGCTCCGACCAGTACATCCCGGCCGACCAGGCGTCCTCCGGGAAGAGCCGCGGCTCCAGCTCCAGCACCGGCGCGATGTCCCACCAGCGCATCGGCCGCAGCGTGATGCGCGCGGTCCGCACGGGTGCGGTCACGCCGGCAGCACCGCCTTGTAGCCGGCCGGCACCTGGGCGTCCGGGCGGCGCAGGTAGAGCGGCAGCGGCGCGAGCAGCTCGCGCCCGGCGGCCAGCTCGGTGACCGCGAAGTCGGCCAGCGCGCCGGCCGACAGGTGCTCGGGGCCGTGCGCGCCCGGGAAGGTCTCGGGGTAGAGCAGCGCGCCGGCGCCGACCGAGACCTCACGGGCCGCCAGCTCGCCGGGACGGTCCACCGCCGGGCCCTCGACCCGGCGGCCCTCGGCGTCGTAGTCGGCCCAGTAGACCTCCTTGCGACGCGCGTCGGTGGCCGCCGTGAAGGGGCCGGTCAGGCCTTCGGCCCGGGCCTGGTGGGCGATCGCGTCCAGCGTGCAGACGCCGTGCACCGGCAGGCCGAGCGCGTGGCCGAGGGCGGCGGCCGTGGCCAGGCCCACCCGCAGACCGGTGTACGGGCCGGGGCCGACGCCGACCGCGAGCGCGGTCAGCTCCCGCTTGTCCACCCCCGCCTCGGCCAGCACCCGCCCGATCGCGGGCAGCAGCAGTTCGCCGTGGCGCCGGGCATCGACCTGGTAGGTCTGGGCCAGAACGGCCGAGCCGTCGTGGACGGCGGCGGTGACGGCAGGGGTAGCGGTGTCGAACGCAAGCAGCAGCACGGGTCCAGGTTAGTTGGTCGCTGGGGCAGCGCTTTTGTCCTACCTTCGGAACACACGTTCGCGATGTCCCTTAAGGCCCCTGCGGAACCTGGCACGATGGGGCGCACGGCCCTACGAACGACGGGAGCGGACAGTGGCGAAGAGGGGTCCTGCAGTCGCGGTTGCCGGGCTGACCCTGGGGGCCCTGGGGTTGATCGCCCTGCTCGCCGTCCAGGCCGAGGGCACCGCCGCGAAGGCCTCCGCCGCCCAGCCGCCGCCGAGCGCGAGCTCCGCGCCGTCCGGCTCGCCCTCGCCCAGCGCCTCGCCCTCCCCCACGATCCCCCCGCTGCCCGCGACGGCGACCGGCATCGCCGTGCGGCGGGTGGTCTACTCGGTGGGCGCCAAGGTGGTCTGGCTGGTCGACCCGAAGAAGGACCCGCAGGTCCAGGCCGCCTTCGCGGTGACGCCCGGGTCGGTGAACCCGGCCCCGGGCAGCTACACCGTCTACAGCCGGGCGGCGGCGGCCAACGGCACCGACGGCAAGCAGATCGAGCACGTGGTGCGCTTCGCCCAGCTGGGCGGCACCGTCTTCGGCTTCAGCGCCGCCGTCGACGGCGCCACGCCCGCGGCCGACCCGAAGACCAAGACCGGCGGCATCCGCACCGACCGGGCCGACGGTCAGACCCTCTGGGACTTCGCCCCCGACGGGACCCGGGTACAGGTGGTCCCCTGATCGCCGGGCTTCGGCTCGTGGGAACCCGACTCGTGCGACTTGGGCTCACGGGACTTCGGCGGGGTGCACACGGCCGCGGCCGCGGCCGTCGCCGCCAGCAGCCGGCCCATCGGCACCCGCTCGGCGGCGGGGGTGCTGCTCTCCATCACGACTCCCTAGTTAGGTACACCTAACTGCAAAGCCCATCCCACCACGTCGGCCACCGCCGCCGCAACAGGATCCCGACAGTCTGTCGGTAAGTGTCGGGATAAGCGTCGGATGGAGAGCCGTAGCCTCAGACGTCGGCCCCGTCGACTTCCAGCGCCGCCAGGTCCACCCCGGTCCAGCGCTCGCCCAGACCCCGCAGGATCACCCGGCGCGGGTCGACGCTCTCCTCCACCGCCGCCTCGTCCACCGCGGCAGCGGCGCCGCCGAGCGCGCGCTCGATCCGCACCTCCAGACGGTCCTCCGACAGCTCCTCGACCTTGCCCTCGCCCCACTCGACCACCACCACGGACTGCGGCAGCGAGACGTCCAGGTCCAGGTCCTCCATCTCGTCCAGCCCGCCGCCCAGCCGGTACGCGTCCACGTGCACCAGCGCGGGACCGCCGACCAGCGACGGATGCACCCGGGCGATCACGAAGGTCGGCGAGGTCACCGCCCCGCGCACGCCGAGCCCCTCCCCCAGGCCCCGGGTCAGCGTGGTCTTGCCTGCCCCCAGCTCACCGGAGAGCAGCACCAGGTCCCCGGGCCGCAGCACCCCGGCCAGCCGGCGGCCGAGCCCGGTCATCAGCTCGGGCGTGGGGACGGTGAGTGTGGTGTGGGCGCCCATGGCTCCTCTTGTCTGCTGGACGGGTCGGTCGACTCAGAGCCAACGGTGCCATATCGGGCGCGGCCCACGCGGCGGGGCGGTCGTTTCGTCCGGCTGTGGGCAGCGATGGGCCTTCTGTACACGGTGCAGCGGGAAACCCCGTTGCCAGGGGTGGTTCGCGGGCCGCTATCGTCCGTGCAGCTCTCGCGAAGATCGCAACTCTTCGCCCACCAGACTCTTCACCAACAGGGGACCCTTATGAAGACGCGTTTGGCGGCCGTCGCCACCGCGCTCGGCAGCGCCGTCGTACTCGCCGCGATCGCGGGCCCGAGTGCGTTCGCCGACACCGCCTCGCCCTTCCCCAGCCCCAGCCCCAGCGGCAGCACCTGGTCCTCGCCGGTGCCCTCACCGAGCGGCAGCACCTGGTCCTCCCCGGTGCCCTCGCCCAGCGGCAGCACCTGGTCCTCCCCGGTGCCCTCACCCAGCGGCAGCACCTCCTCCTCCCCCCTCGCCTCGCCCAGTGCCTCCGCGGTGACGGGCAGCCCGAGCGGGTCGCCCAGCTCGATCACCCAGCTGCCGCCGGCCGCGCAGGCCGACAACCCCTCGGTCGGCTTCGAGTCGATGCCGACCCACCCGATCGTGGTGGGCGGCGCGCCGGCCGAGTTCACGGTGACCTACACCAACCCGAGCCACCAGGACCTGATCGCCTTCCCGAACCTCTTCGTGCCGAACACCCCGGCGAACCCGGGCCCCGCCCCGCTGAAGCTCGAGGTCCAGGACCCCCAGGGCGCCTGGCACCCCGCGGCCGTGCTCGGCTCGGGACCGTCGGCCCCGACGACCTGGGCGATGGTCTACCCGGGCCCGCAGGGCGACCCGTGGGACAACAGCTGGCTGTACCTGCCGGCCGGTGAGGCCGCGAGCATCCACGTGCGGCTGACCGCCGGTCCCACCACCCCGACCGGCGTCACGTACGCCGCCTCCGGCATCACCGGTTCGCTGCTCGACGCCTCGGGGACCCCGGTCAGCGTGGCCAGCGGCATGTGGGGCGCCACGCTCGAGTTCGCGGCGGCCGGCACCGGCCCGCAGGCGAGCGGTTCGCCGAGCACCGGTGGCACCACGGCCTCCAGCGGCGCCAACGGGTCCAACGGCTCGACCGCCCCGACCGGCTCCGCCCTCCCGACCGGCGCGAGCAGCCAGCCCGGCTCGACCTCCGCCGTGCCGGCGAGCCTGCGCTCCGAGGTCGCCGCCCCGCCGGTGCAGGCGCCCGCTCCGGCCGTGATCGCCGCCGCCAAGGCCGCCTCCCCGGCCCGCCCGGCCGGCGCCGTCGCGAGCGCCGGCCACAGCGCCGGCCCCTCGCTGGCGTTCACCGGTGGCGGCAGCGACAGCCTGCCGATCGCGCTGACCGGCGCCGCCGTGGTCGCCGCCGGTGTCGGCACCCTCGTGGTGTTCCGCCGCCGCAAGGGCAGCCACGCCGCCTGACGCGGCCTCACGCCCCGGGGCGGCTCGCCTCCCCGGGGCTCTCGTCCGCACCGCGCGCCGGTTCGTCCACGCCGCGCGCCAGTTCGTGCACGGCCGCGGGCAGCCCGGTGCCCGCCCGCTCGGCCGCGCGTTCGAGCAGGACGGCGAGCCGGCGGTTGACCTCCGCCGGGCACTCCAGCAGCACCAGGTGGCCGGCCCCGGGCACCAGGACCAGCTCGGCGTCCGGCAGCGCCCGGGCGATGGTCTCGCTGTGCGTGGCGGGCGTGATCAGATCCTCGGTGCCGGCCAGCACCAGCACCGGCAGCCCGGTCATCGCCGCCAGCGCCGCCGTCTTCTCGTGCGCGCCGAAGGCGGGGTAGAACTCCGCGACCACGTCGATCGGGGTGCCGTCCAGCAGCTGCTCGGCGAACCGGGCCACCGCCGGGTCCACCGGCTTGCCGCTGCCGAAGGAGTACCGGCGGTAGAAGACGGCGCTGACGTCCGCGCCGATCCGCCGGGTGGCCTCCACCAGGCCGACCTGACTGCCCAGCAGCCTGACCACGCCGGGTCCCACCCGGCGCCAGACCTTGGAACCCACCGGGGAGAGCCCGAAGGTGACGGTCTCCCACTGCCCGGCCATCGTGCCGATCAGCGCGACCCCGGCCACCCGGTCCCGGAACAGCTGCGGCGCCCGGTCGGCCAGCGCCATGACGGTCATGCCGCCCATCGAGTGGCCGACCAGTACCAGCGGCCCGCTCGGCGCGACCGCGTCGAGCACCGCCTCGAGGTCGCTGCCCAGCTGGTCGATCGAGGCGGGGCGCCCGGCCAGGTGGGAGCGGGAGCGCTCGGAGCGGCCGTGGCTGCGCTGGTCCCAGAAGACCAGCCGCAGACCGGCCCGCAGCGCCGCGCGCTGGAAGTGGAAGCTGTCCTGGTTGAGGCAGTAGCCGTGGCAGAAGACCACGGTGAGCGCCGACTCGCCCGCCTCCGGGCCGTCCACCTCGACGTACAGCTCGGTGCCGTCCTCGGCCCGCACGGTGCGCGGCCGTCCGCGCAGCGTGCCGAAGGGGGCGACCGCGTCCAGCTCCTCGCGGGCCCGCCGACGGGCCCGGCCCAGCGTCAGGCGCTCGATCGCCACGCCCGCCGCGGCCCCGGCCGCCGCCACGCCGAGCGACAGGCCGATCAGCCCGGCCCGGCTGACCGGGCCCGCCGCACCGCCCGGGACCGCCGGGCCCGCCGGGTCGCTCACGCCGCCCGCCCGCTCACCCGAGCGCCCCGCTCCCGCCCACGTAGCGGCGCGGCACCCGGGACCCGATCCGGGTGACGATCTCGTACGCGATGGTCCCGCAGGCCCGTGCCCAGTCCTCGGCCGTCGGCTCACCGCGCTCGCCGCTGCCGAAGAGCAGCACCTCCTCGCCCACCTCGGGCGTGTCACCGCCGAGGTCGACCACGAACTGGTCCATCGCGACCCGGCCGGCCACCGTGCGCCACTTGCCGCCGATCTTCACCGGGCCGGTCCCGCTCGCGTGCCGCGGGATGCCGTCGGCGTAGCCGACCGGGACCAGGCCGAGGGTGGTGTCGCCCGGGGTCGTGTACTGGTGGCCGTAGCTGACGCCGTGTCCGCCCGGGACCTGCTTGACCAGGGCCAGCCGGGCACTGAGCGACATCACCGGGCGCAGCCCGAAGTCGGCCGGCGAACCCACCTCGGGCACCGGCGACAGGCCGTACATCGACAGGCCGGTGCGGACCAGGTCGTAGTGGGTCTCCGGGAGCAGCAGGGTGGCCGGCGAGTTGGCGATGTGGCGGACCTCGGGACGCACCCCGGCGCGCTCGGCATAGGCCAGCGCGGCGGCGAAGGCGTCCTGCTGGGCCCGGATCGAGGGGTGGCCCGGCTCGTCCGCGGCGGCGAAGTGCGACCAGATGCCGACCACCTTGAGCTGCCCGGCGGCCTGCGCGCGCAGCGCGGCGTCCACCAGATCGGGCCAGTCGTGCGGCTGGCAGCCGTTGCGGCCCAGGCCCGTGTCGGCCTTCAGGTGGACCCGCGCGGGTATGCCGGTGGCCCGCACCGCGTCGAGCAGCTCGTCCAGCGCCCACTGACCGCTGATCGACACGTCGATGTCGGCCCGCAGCGCCTGGGCCCAGGGGCCGCCCGGCGTCCACAGCCAGCACAGCACCCTGGCCTGTTCGGGGGCGATCCCGGCCGCGCGCAGCGCCAGCGCCTCCTCGGGCGTGGTGGCGCCGAGCCAGCGCACGCCCGCCGCCAGCGCCTCCAGGGCGCACGGCAGCGCGCCGTGGCCATAGGCGTCGGCCTTCACCACAGCCATCAGGGCGGCGCTCGACACCCGCTCACGCAGTGACGCGAGGTTGCCTCGGAGCGCGGCCAGATCGATCGTCGCCTCGGCGCGCAGTCCCTCGGCGAGCATGGCGGTCCCGGTCGTGTTCGCAGTTGTCATCGGGGTCAGTCTCCCAGACCTGCGGCGTTGCCCGCCCGACGGGCCACCGGGCGCCCCTCGGCGGCATCGCGCCAGGCGGCCGGCAGGGCCGCGGCGATGTCACTGGCGGTGATCGGCGCGCCGCTGCCGGCGGCCAGCCGGCCGGCCAGTCCGTGCAGGTAGGCGCCGACCGGCGCGGCGTCGAAGGGCGGCAGACCGGCGGCGAGCAGCGCGCCGATCAGGCCGGCCAGCACGTCGCCGCTGCCCGCGGTGGCCAGCCAGCCGGTGCCGGTGGCGTTCACCCGGGCGGTGCCGTCCGGGCGGGCGACGACGGTGGTCGAACCCTTGAGCAGCACGGTGGCGCCGTACCGGGCGGCCAGCTCGCGGGCGTGCCGCAGCCGGGCGCCGGCCACCTGGTCCGCGCTCGCGTCCCCGCCCAGCAGCCGGGCCGCCTCGCCCGCGTGCGGGGTCAGCAGGGTGGGGGCGCTGCGCCCGGCCAGCGCGCGCGGGCCGCGGCGGGCCAGTTCGGTCAGGCCGTCGGCGTCCACCAGCACCGGGACCTGGCCGGCCAGCGCGTCGTCCAGCGCCTCGGCGGTGTCGTCACCGGAGCCGGGGCCCACCACCCAGGACTGCACCCGCCCGGCGGTGAGCAGGATCTCGGGGTGGCGGCGGACCAGCTCCTCGCCGGCCCGGCCCTGGTAGCGCACCGCGCCGGCGCCGCCGTGCAGGGCACCGGCCACCGCGAGCAGCCCGGCGCCCGGGTAGCGCTCGGAGCCGGCCAGCACCCCCACCACGCCGCGCTTGTACTTGTCGCTCTCGGCCGCCGGCCAGGGCAGCAGCTCGGCCAGGTCGGCGTGCTGGAGCGCCTCGACGGGCGCGGCGGGCGGGCGCAGCCCGATCCCCACCAGCTGCACGGGGCCGGCGTACCCGGCGCCCGGGTCGATCAGCAGGCCCGGCTTGTGGGTGCCGAAGGTGACCGTCAGGTCGGCGCGCAGCGCGGCCCCGGCGACCTCCCCGGTGTCGGCGTCCACCCCGCTCGGCAGGTCCACCGCGATCAGCGTGCCGCGGCGCGGCTGCCGGGCGTACGGTTCGGCGGCCGGTCGCAGCGGGCCGCTGCCGCCGATGCCGACGATCCCGTCGAGGATCAGGTCGGCGCGGCTGAAGTCGGCCAGGCCGACCTCCTGATCCGTGGTCACCTGACTGCCCGTCGCCCGCAGCGCCGCGAGCGCGGCGGGGTGCGCCCGTTCGGGGGTCAGCAGGACGGCGGTCACGGCGGCGCCGCGGCGGGCCAGCCTCGCGCCGGCGAAGAGCGCGTCGCCGCCGTTGTCGCCGCTGCCCGCCAGCACCAGCACCCGGCTGCCGTAGACCCGGCCGCGCCGGCGGGTCAGCACCCGGGCACAGGTGGCGACCAGGCCCGCGACGGCCCGGTCCATCAGGGGCTGCCCGGCCAGTTCGGCCTCGGCGGCGCGGACTTGTTCGACGGTGTGAGCGTGGCGCATGACAGCAACCTAACCCTCCGCGACGACCACCGCCGAGGCCACGCCCGCATCGTGGCTCAGCGACAAGTGCCACGTCCGCACGCCGAGTTCCGCCGCACGCGCGGCAATCGTGCCGCTGACGTGCAAGGTCGGCCGGCCCGACGGCTCGCTGCGCACCTCGGCGTCGTGCCACTCCAGCCCGCCCGGCGCGCCGAGCGCCTTGGCCAGCGCCTCCTTGGCCGCGAACCGGGCCGCGAGCGAGGCGGCCGAGCGCTGCTTGCCGGAGGGCTGCAGCTGCTCGGCCGCGGTGAAGAGCCGCTCGCGCAGGCCCGGGGTCCGCGCGAGCGACTCCGTGAAGCGGTCGATCGAGGCGACGTCGATTCCCACACCGATGATCACCCGACCGACCCTAGCCGGTGGCTACTCCACCGTCACGGACTTGGCCAGGTTGCGCGGCTGGTCCACCTCGTGGCCCTTCGCGGTGGCCAGTTCGCAGGCGAAGACCTGCAGCGGCACCGTCGAGACCAGCGGCTGGAGCAGCGTGGGCGTCACCGGGATCCGGATCAGGTGGTCGGCGTAGGGCACCACCGCCTCGTCGCCCTCCTCCGCGATCACGATGGTCTTCGCACCGCGGGCCCGGATCTCCTGGATGTTGGAGACGATCTTGTCGTGCAGGATCGAGCGCCCGCGCGGCGAGGGCACCACCACGACGACCGGCAGCCCCTGCTCGATCAGCGCGATCGGGCCGTGCTTGAGCTCGCCCGCCGCGAAGCCCTCGGCGTGCATGTACGCCAGCTCCTTGAGCTTGAGCGCGCCCTCCAGCGCCACCGGGAACCCGACGTGCCGGCCCAGGAAGAGCACCGAGCGGGCGTCGGCCAGCGAGCGGGCCAGCTCGCGCACCGGCTCCATGGTCCGCAGCACCTGCTCGACCTGCTTCGGCGCGTCGGACAGCTCACGGATCACGGCCGAGATCTCGTCGCCCCACTTGGTGCCGCGCACCTGGCCCAGGTAGAGCGCCACCAGGTAGCAGGCGACCAACTGGGTGAGGAACGCCTTGGTGGAGGCGACCGCCACCTCGGGCCCGGCGTGCGTGTAGAGCACCGCGTCCGACTCGCGCGGGATGGTGGAGCCGTTGGTGTTGCAGATCGCCAGCACCCGGGCGCCCTGCTCGCGGGCGTGCCGCAGCGCCATCAGGGTGTCCATGGTCTCGCCGGACTGCGAGATCGCGACGACCAGCGTGCGCTGGTCCAGGATCGGGTCCCGGTAGCGGAACTCGGAGGCCACCTCGACCTCGCACGGGATCCGGGTCCAGTGCTCGATGGCGTACTTGGCGATCATCCCGGCGTGGAAGGCGGTGCCGCAGGCCACGATGACGACCTTGTCGACCTCGCGCAGCACCGAGTCGGGGATCCGCAGCTCGTCCAGGGTCAGCCGGCCGTCGGTGCCGACCCGGCCGAGCAGGGTGTCGGCGACCGCCTTCGGCTGCTCGGCGATCTCCTTGAGCATGAAGTAGTCGTAGCCGCCCTTCTCGGCGGCCGAGGCGTCCCAGTCCACGTGGTACTCGCGGACCTCCGCCGGCTCGCCGTGAAAGTCCGTCACGGTCACCGAGTCGGCGCGCAGTTCGACCACCTGGTCCTGGCCCAGCTCGATCGCCTCGCGGGTGTGCGCGATGAAGGCGGACACGTCGGAGGCGAGGAAGTTCTCGCCCGCCCCGCGCCCGACCACCAGCGGCGAGTTGCGCCGGGCGCCGACCACCGTGCCGGGCGCGTCGGCGTGTACCGCCACCAGAGTGAAGGCGCCGTCCAACTGGCGGCAGACGGTGCGCATCGCCTCGGCCAGGTCGCCGTCGTAGGCCTCGGCCAGCAGGTGGGCGACCACCTCGGTGTCGGTCTCCGAGCGCAGCGTGTGGCCGCGGTCGACCAGCTCGGCGGTGAGCTGGGCGAAGTTCTCGATGATCCCGTTGTGGACCACCGCGACCTCGCGCCGGTCGTCCAGGTGGGGGTGGGCGTTGGCGTCGGTGGGTCCGCCGTGGGTGGCCCAGCGGGTGTGGCCGATGCCGGTGGTGCCGCCGGGGAGAGGGGCCTCGGCGAGCGACTTCTCAAGGTTGACGAGCTTCCCGGCCCGCTTGTCGGTGGCGAGACTCCACTGCCCTGAGGAGTCCGCCGTCTGGATGGCCACACCGGCCGAGTCGTACCCTCGGTACTCCAGGCGCTGCAGCCCTGCGATCACTACGTCGAGCGCCGACTGCGCGCCCACATATCCAACAATTCCGCACATATGTGTCAGCATAAGGGCCGATGAACGGCCGAAGCGGCTCCGAGGTTTCACCGAAGCCGCCCTTCGGGCAACGGTTCGTGACCGACACCACAGCGCCGGGCCGCCCCCGGAGCGCCCACAATGGACCATGTGCTGACCGAACTCTGTAGCCAGGGCGCCCTCTCGACGCCCAGCCCGTCGCCGTCACCCTCGCCGTACGTCGACCTCTCCCGGGCCGAGTGGAGCGCCCTGCGCGACCGCACCCCCCTGCCGCTGACCGCGGCCGAGGTGGAGCAGCTGCGCGGCCTCGGCACAGCACTGGACCTGGACGAGGTCCGGGACGTCTACCTGCCGCTGTCCCGGCTGCTCAACCTCTACATCCACGCCACCCACGAGCTGCGCGGCGCGGTGGGCACCTTCCTGGACACCGGGGACACCGAGCGCACCCGCACCCCGTTCGTCATCGGGGTGGCCGGCTCGGTGGCGGTCGGCAAGTCCACCACCGCCCGGCTGCTGCAGGCCCTGCTGGCCCGCTGGCCCGAGCACCCGCGGGTCGAACTGGTCACCACCGACGGCTTCCTGCTGCCCAACGCCGAGCTGCGCCGGCGCGGCCTGATGGCCCGCAAGGGGTTCCCCGAGTCCTACGACCGCCGGGCGCTGATGCGCTTCGTGGCGGACGTGAAGGCGGGCAAGGACCAGGTCACCGCCCCGGTCTACTCGCACCTGGTCTACGACATCGTGCCCACCGAGCGGCTCGTGGTGCAGCGCCCCGACATCCTGATCGTCGAGGGCCTGAACGTGCTGCAGCCCGCGCTGCCCGGCACCGACGGGCGCACCCGCCTGGCGGTGGCCGACTACTTCGACTTCTCCATCTACGTCGACGCCCGCACCGACGACATCGAGAACTGGTACCTGTCCCGGTTCAAGAAGCTGCGGGACACCGCGTTCCAGGACCCCAACTCCTACTTCCGCCGGTTCACCGAGGTGCCGGAGGAGGAGGCGCTGGAGTACGGCCGCCAGGTCTGGCGCACCATCAACAAGCCCAATCTGCTGGAGAACGTGCTGCCCACCCGGGGGCGGGCCACGCTGGTGCTGCAGAAGGGCGCCGACCACAAGGTCCGCCGCGCCCTCCTGCGCAAGCTCTGAGTCCGGCTCAGATCGCCAGCTGCTCGCGGACCACGCCGGCCAGCTGCTCGGCCACCGCCCTGGCCTGCTCCTGGTCGGCCGCCTCCACCATCACCCGCACCAGCGGCTCGGTGCCGGAGGGGCGCAGCAACACCCGTCCGGTGCTGCCGAGTTCGCCCTCGGCCTTGGCGACCGCCGCGAGCAGCTCGGGGTTGCCGGCCGCCCGGTTCTTGTCCACGTCCTTGACGTTGATCAGCACCTGCGGCAGCCGGGTCATCACGGCGGCCAGCTCGGCCAGCGGCTGCTTGGTGGCGGCCAGCCGGGCGCCCAGCATCAGACCGGTCAGGGTGCCGTCGCCGGTGGTCGCGTGGTCCAGCAGGATCACGTGCCCGGACTGCTCGCCGCCCAGCGCGTAGCCGTGCTCCTTCATCGCCTCCAGCACGTAGCGGTCCCCCACCGCCGTCTCGACCAGGTCGATGCCCTCGCGCTCCATGGCCAGCTTGAAGCCCAGGTTGGCCATCACGGTGCCGACCGCGGTGTTGCCGCGCAGCGTGCCGGCCTCGCGCATGGCCACCGCCAGGATCGCGATGATCTGGTCGCCGTCCACCTCGTCGCCCTGCGCGTCGGCGGCCAGGCAGCGGTCCGCGTCGCCGTCCAGCGCGATGCCCAGGTCGGCCCGGTGCTCGGTCATCGCCCGGCGCAGCCCGTCCAGGTGGGTGGAGCCGACGCCGTCGTTGATGTTCAGCCCGGTCGGCTCGGCGCCCAGGGTGAAGACCACCTCGGCACCGGCCCGGGCGAAGGCCTCGGGGGCCACCTTGGCCGCGGCGCCGTGCGCGCCGTCGATGACGACCTTCACGCCGTCCAGCCGGTTGGGCAGCACGGCCACCAGGTGGGCGACGTACTTGTCGAAGCCCTCGGTGTACTCGTGCACCCGGCCGACCCCGGCACCGGTGGGCCGCACCCGCACCGGCTCGGCGCCGGAGCGCGCGTGGTGGTAGTCCGCCTCGATCGCGTCCTCGATCGCGTCGTCCAGCTTGTGGCCGCCGCGGGCCAGGAACTTGATGCCGTTGTCCGGCATCGCGTTGTGGCTGGCCGAGAGCATCACGCCGAAGTCGGCGCCGAGCGCACCGGTCAGGTACGCCACGGCGGGGGTCGGCAGCACGCCCACCCGCAGCACGTCCACGCCGGAGCCGGCCAGCCCGGCGATCACGGCGGCCTCCAGGAACTCGCCCGAGGCGCGCGGGTCGCGGCCCACCACCGCCACCGGGCGCCGGCCGGCGCCGCCCGAGTCGCCGAGCACGTGGGCGGCTGCCATCGACAGGCCCAGCGCCAGTTCGGCGGTCAGAGATTCGTTGGCCACACCGCGTACGCCGTCCGTACCGAAGAGTCGTGCCACAGTCCCGTCCTTTGTTGCCGGCCGTCGCACGGCCTGGGGAGGGGCCGCACGAGGGTGGAGGAATCCCTGGCCGCCTGACCGGTCCAGGGAGCACAACGCCCCGGGGCACATGAAGTGCTCCGGGGCGTGGGTCCCACCTGCGGGGTGCGCACCAAGGGCGGTACGCACCCCGGGGGTGACTAGCGCTTGCTGTACTGCGGGGCCTTACGGGCCTTCTTGAGACCGGCCTTCTTGCGCTCGACGGCACGCGCGTCACGCATCAGGAAGCCGGCCTTCTTGAGGGCGGCGCGGTTGTTGTCCACGTCGGCCTCGTTCAGGGCACGGGCCACGCCGAGGCGCAGCGCGTAGGCCTGACCGGAGACGCCGCCGCCCGCGATGCGCGCGACAACGTCGTAACGGCCGTCCAGCTCAAGGAGCTTGAAGGGCTCGTTCACGGTCTGCTGGTGCACCTTGTTGGGGAAGTAGTTCTCCAGGGTGCGACCGTTGATCTTCCACTGGCCGGTGCCGGGGACGATGCGCACGCGGGCGATCGCCTCCTTGCGACGGCCGAGGCCGGCGCCGGGGACGGCCTCGGCGAAGCGGCCGGCCAGCGACTCGGTGGAGTACGACTCGGTGTCCTCGGAGGTGTACTCGGTGTACTCCTCGTCGACCTCGATGTCCAGGGGGGTCTCGATGGCAGCGTTCTCGGCCACGATGTTCCTCAGCTTTTCTTAGTTAAGGGGCTTGGTGGCCGGAATTACTGCGCGACCTGGGAGATCTCGAACGGCACCGGCTGCTGGGCAGCGTGCGGGTGCTGGTCGCCCGAGTAGACCTTCAGCTTCGAGAGCATCTGACGGCCCAGGGTGTTCTTGGGGATCATGCCCTTGATGGCCTTCTCGACGGCCTTCTCCGGGTTCTTGTCCAGCAGGTCGTCGTAGCGCACCGAGCGCAGACCGCCCGGGAAGCCCGAGTGGCGGTAGGCCAGCTTCTGGGTCTTCTTGTTACCGGACAGGTGCACCTTGTCGGCGTTGATGATGATGACGAAGTCACCAGTGTCAACGTGCGGCGCGTAGATCGCCTTGTGCTTGCCGCGGAGCAGGTTGGCGGCCTGGGAGGCCAGGCGGCCGAGCACGACGTCGGTCGCGTCGATGACGTGCCACTGACGCTGGACGTCGCCGGGCTTGGGGCTGTACGTACGCACGGTCGTAGCCTTCGCTTTTCAGTGAGTGAGTCCTGACAGGAGCACCCGGACGAGGAGATCAGCCTGGTTCCACTTGGACGCAATTCAAGGGGAGCCGCTGGTCGTCGGCCTGGTATCTCCGGCGTAATGACCTCTCACGTGAGATGGAGCGAGCCAATACGCACAACAAGTGCTCAGCCTACCGGCTGCGCGAGGCAGGGCCAAATCCCCACGGGCGTCACCGCTCGCGCTGCACCCGGGACTCGTCCCAGACCGGTTCCGGAGCCTCGTAGACCCGGCCGTCGGCACCGAAGACCACGAAGCGGTCGAAGGTCTTGGCGAACCAGCGGTCGTGGGTGACGGCGAGCACCGTGCCCTCGAAGGACTCCAGCGCCTCCTGCAGCGCCTCGGCGCTCTCCAGGTCGAGGTTGTCCGTGGGCTCGTCGAGCAGCAGCGCGGTGACGCCCTGCAGCTCCAGCTTGAGGATCATCAGCCTGGCCTGCTGGCCACCGGAGAGCGACTCGAACTTCTGCTCCTCCTGCTTGTCCAGCTCGTAGCGGCGCAGCGCGCCCATCGCCGCCTTGCGGTCCAGCGCGTGCTCCTCCTCGATGATCGAGCGCACCGTGCGCCCGAACAGCTCGGGGTGGGCGTGGGTCTGGCGGAAGTGGCCCGGCACCACCCGGGCGCCCAGCTTGAAGCCGCCGCTGTGCCGCACCGTCCCGTCGCCCGCCAGCAGCCGCAGGAAGTGCGACTTGCCGGAGCCGTTGGAGCCGAGCACCGCCACCCGCTGGCCGTAGAAGACCTCCAGGTCGAAGGGCTGCATCAGCCCGGTGAGCTCGAGCTGCGCAAGGGTGAGCGCCCGCACGCCGGTGCGACCGCCCTTGAGGCGCATGGTGATGTTCTGCTCGCGCGGCGGCTCCTCGGGGCGGCCGGCCTCCTCGAACTTCTTCAGCCGGGTCTGCGCGGCGGCGTAGCGGGTGGCGAGCGCGTGGCTGACCGAGGCCGCCTGGCGCAGCGTGACCACCAGCTTCTTCAGCTTGGCGTGCTCCTCGTCCCAGCGGCGGCCGAGCTCCTCGAAGCGGGCGAAGCGCTCCTTGCGGGCCTCGTGGAAGGAGTCGAAACCGCCGCCGTGCACCCAGACGCTGCTCCCGCCGCCACCGAAGCCCGACTCGACGCTGATGATCTTGTCGGCGGTCCGGGAGAGCAGCTCGCGGTCGTGCGAGATGTAGAGCACGGTCTTGGAGCTGGCCTTGATGGCCTCCTCCAGCCAGCGCTTGCCCGGGACGTCGAGGTAGTTGTCCGGCTCGTCGAGCAGCAGCACCTCGTCGGGGCCGCGCAGCAGGCACTCCAGCACCAGGCGCTTCTGCTCGCCGCCGGAGAGGGTGTTCAGCCCGCGGAACTGCGCCCGGTCGAACGGCATCCCGAGGGCCGCCATGGTGCAGACGTCCCAGTCGGTCTCGTAGTCGTAGCCGCCCGCGTCCGCCCAGTCGGAGAGCGCCTGGGCGTAGGCCATCTGCGACTTCTCGTCGTCCTGCGCCATCATCGCGAGCTCGGCGGCGTCCACCGCCTTCGCGGCCTGCGCGATCCGCGGCGGGGCCACCGAGACCAGCAGGTCGCGCACCGAGGCGTCCGGCGGCAGGGCGCCGGGCGTCTCTCGCAGGTCCTCGCGGCCGGTGGTGCCGACGAACTGGCGCATCACGCCCAGGCCGCCGCTGACCGTCACCGTGCCGCCGTGCGGCTGGGTGTCCCCCGCGATCATCCGCAGGAGGGTGGTCTTGCCGGCGCCGTTGGCCCCCACCAGGGCGACCGCTGATCCCTCGCCGACCCGGAAGGACGCGTCGTCGAACAGCACCCGCCCGTCCGGCAGGTAGTACTCAAGGTGCGAAATCTCGACGTGTCCCATGAGTCGAAATTGTGCAGTGCCCGCGTGGTGCCACCAAATGGATTAGCCGGGGATCAGCCCTGGCCGGGCAGCGTGCGCATCCGGCGGGCCAGCCGGTTGCGCTCGGCGAGCTGGTCGTCGGCCGGGTAGCCGACCTCCTCCAGGGTCAGCCCGTGCGGCCTGATCACGTTGACGGCGCTGTTGCGCACCCCACCGGCCAGCACCTCGCCCGGGAACTCCACCGGGCGGTGCCCGTCGCCGACCAGCAGCATCGCACCGACCAGGGCCCGCACCATGTTGTGGCAGAAGGCGTCGGCCCGCACCGTGGCCACCGCGAGCGAGCCCTCCTGGGCCGCGTACGGGTCCACCGGCACCCGGTCCCAGTGCAGCTCCAGCAGGGTGCGGATGGTGGTGGCACCCTCGCGCTTCTTGCAGTACGCGGCGAAGTCGTGCTCGCCGAGCAGCAGCCGGGCCGCCTCGTTCATCTTCTCGACGTCCAGCGGCCGGTCGTGCCAGAGCACGTGCCCGCGCAGCAGCGGGTCCACCCCGCCCTGGTGGTCGGCCACCCGGTAGGCGTAGCGCCGCCAGACCGCCGCGAAGCGCGCGTCGAAGCCGGCCGGCGCCTCGGTGACCCGGTAGATCCGCACGTCGCCCGGCAGCCGCCCGGCCAGCCGGCGCAGCAGCTTCTCGCCGTGCTCGGCCCAGAGCCCGACCGGCAGGTCGACGTGTGCCACCTGCCCGCGCGCGTGCACGCCGGCGTCGGTCCGCCCGGCCACGGTCAGCGGGAACGGCTCGGCGCTGCGGGTGACCACCTGCAGGGCGCTCTCGATCTCCTCCTGCACGGTGCGCCGGCCGCGCTGGCGGGCCCAGCCGGAGAACTCGGCCCCGTGGTAGGCCAGGTCGAGCCGGATCCGCACATGCCCCTCGGCGGGGCCGTCCTTCACGGGCGGCTGCTCGGCGCAGTCGTTCACCACACATACCTTCCGTAGCAAAGGGAACGGGCCCGCTCCCCCGCCGAAGCGGGGAAACGGGCCCGTGCAGTACACCTGCAGGCGCGAGGCCTGCGCGACACCTACCGGTGTCAGGCCTGCTCGGCCTCGGCGGCCGGAGCGGCGTCGGCGACCTCGGCGGCAGCCGGGGCGGCGTCCGTCTCGGCAGCAGTCTCCTTGACGGCGCGCTTGGTGGCGGCCTCGGCCTCACCGACGGCGGTCTGCGCGACGGTCAGCGCCTCGACCAGCTCGATCACGGCCATCGGGGCGTTGTCGCCACGACGGGGACCGATCTTGGTGATGCGGGTGTAACCGCCGGGGCGGTTCTCGTAGCGCGGCGCGATCTCGGTGAAGAGGGTGTGCAGCACCGCAACGTCGGTGATCGTCTTGCGGACGATGCGACGGTTGTGGATGTCGCCGACCTTCGCCTTGGTGATCAGCTTCTCCGCCAGCGGGCGCATCCGACGGGCCTTGGCCTCGGTCGTGGTGATGCGGCCGTACTGGAAGAGCTCGCGGCACAGGCCGGCGAGCAGCAGCGGCTCGTGGTGGGGGCCACCGCCGAGGCGGGCACCCTTCGCGGGACGGGGCATGGTA
The DNA here is from genome assembly GCF_036226465.1 of Kitasatospora sp. NBC_01250. NCBI lineage: Bacteria > Bacillati > Actinomycetota > Actinomycetes > Kitasatosporales > Streptomycetaceae > Kitasatospora > Kitasatospora sp. NBC_01250. The sequence goes on from NZ_CP108476.1 coordinate 3,940,565, forward strand.
GCTCCTTGAATCTCCGAGTCCGGCCGTATCAGGTACCGGAACGGGCGGCCGGGCACGGTTGCCCGGACGACTTAGTTCCTTGCATTGAAGTGGGGGCGACCCGCTGGGAGTCGCCCCCACCGCAAACTCATCAGTACTGCTCGGTCTCCGCGTAACCCGCGTCGTCCAGGTCGTCGGCGCCGAAGGCGTCGGCGGCGGCGGTCGGGTCGAACCCGGGCGGGCTGTCCTTGAGAGCCAGGCCCATGCCGGCCAGCTTCGCCTTGACCTCGTCGATCGACTTCGCACCGAAGTTGCGGATGTCGAGCAGGTCGGCCTCGGAGCGGGCCACGAGCTCACCCACGGTGTGGATGCCCTCGCGCTTGAGGCAGTTGTAGGACCGAACGGTGAGCTCCAGCTCCTCGATCGGCAGCGCCAGGTCGGCGGCCAGGGCGGCGTCCGTCGGGGACGGGCCCATGTCGATGCCCTCGGCGTCGATGTTCAGCTCGCGAGCGAGGCCGAACAGCTCCACCAGGGTCTTGCCGGCCGAGGCCATGGCGTCACGCGGGCGCATGGCGGGCTTGGTCTCGACGTCGACGATCAGCTTGTCGAAGTCGGTCCGCTGCTCGACACGGGTGGCCTCGACCTTGTAGGTGACCTTCAGCACGGGGCTGTAGATCGAGTCGACCGGGATCCGGCCGATCTCCTGGCCGGAGGCCTTGTTCTGCACGGCGGAGACGTAGCCGCGACCGCGCTCGACGGTCAGCTCCATCTCCAGCTTGCCCTTGCCGTTCAGCGTGGCCAGGACCAGCTCGGGGTTGTGCACCTCGACACCGGCCGGGGGCGCGATGTCGGCGGCGGTGACCACACCCGGGCCCTGCTTGCGCAGGTACATCACGACCGGCTCGTCGTGCTCCGAGGAGACGACCAGCTGCTTGATGTTGAGGATGAGGTCGGTGACGTCCTCCTTGACGCCCGGCACGGTGGTGAACTCGTGCAGGACACCGTCGACCCGGATGCTGGTGACAGCGGCACCGGGGATCGAGGAGAGGAGCGTGCGGCGAAGCGAGTTGCCGAGGGTGTAGCCGAAGCCCGGCTCCAGCGGCTCGATGACGAACCGCGAGCGGTACTCGTCCACAACCTCTTCGGTCAGCGAGGGACGCTGAGCGATCAGCATGGTTCAGATCCTCCAGTTGTTTTCGGCACCCACTATTTGATGCCGAACAAGACCAGCGTACGGGGTCCCGTCTGAAACAGGACCCCGTACGTGGTGTTGGGACACTCGCACCCGAAGGCGACGTGTCGGACGCGGTGACGCGTCAGACGCGACGGCGCTTCGGCGGACGGCAGCCGTTGTGCGGGGTGGGGGTGACGTCCTGGATCGAGCCGACCTCCAGGCCGGTGGCCTGGAGCGAACGGATCGCGGTCTCGCGGCCGGAGCCCGGACCCTTCACGAAGACGTCGACCTTGCGCATGCCGTGCTCCTGCGCACGACGCGCGGCGGCCTCGGCGGCCATCTGCGCGGCGAACGGGGTGGACTTGCGCGAGCCCTTGAAGCCGACGTGGCCGGCAGAGGCCCAGGAGATCACGTTGCCCGCGGGGTCGGTGATCGAAACGATGGTGTTGTTGAACGTGCTCTTGATGTGGGCGTGCCCGTGAGCGACGTTCTTCTTTTCCTTGCGGCGGATCTTCTTCGCGCCGGCAGCCTGACGACCCTTGGGGGGCATAAGTCTGTTTCTCCTACTGAGGTGGTCGGTCCGCTAACCCGCGGGCCGGAGGGATGTCCGGTTAACGGGCGGACTACTTCTTGCCCGGCTTCTTCTTGCCGGCAATCGCGCGACGCGGGCCCTTGCGGGTACGCGCGTTGGTGTGGGTGCGCTGACCGCGGACGGGCAGGCCACGGCGGTGACGCAGACCCTCGTAGCAGCCGATCTCGACCTTGCGGCGGATGTCGGCGGCAACCTCGCGGCGGAGGTCACCCTCGACGCGGTAGTTGGCCTCGATCCACTTGCTCAGCTTGACGAGGTCGTCCTCGGAGATGTCGCGGACGCGGATGTCGGGGTTCACGCCAGTCTCGGCCAGCGTCTGCTGGGCGCGGGTACGGCCGATGCCGTAGACGTACGTGAGGGCGATCTCGATCCGCTTCTCGCGGGGGAGATCAACGCCGGCGAGGCGTGCCATTCATGGCTCCTGTGGTTCTTTCAGAGGTCTTACGAACCGCCTACCCGGACACCTCTCGGTGTGCGAGCCCCGGCCTCTGACCGGGGGTGGCAGTCCAGCGTTGCGGCTGGATCGGGCGGCCCGTTGTACATGGACAGCGCCGGTGGGCGCTGTGCGCGTCGCGCGAAGGTGCTACGAGAAATGCGGGAGGATCAGCCCTGGCGCTGCTTGTGGCGCAGGTTGTCGCAGATCACCATGACCCGGCCGTGGCGGCGGATCACCTTGCACTTGTCGCAGATCTTCTTGACGCTCGGCTTGACCTTCATGGTTCAGGTTCTCCGGGTCTAGATCTGACAGTGGTCGACCCTCGCCAAGCGCGAGGGACGGGGTCTTACTTGTAGCGGTAGACGATGCGGCCGCGAGTCAGGTCGTAGGGGCTCAGCTCCACGACGACGCGGTCATCCGGCAGGATTCGGATGTAGTGCATCCGCATCTTGCCGCTGATGTGCGCGAGGACCTTGTGACCGTTCTGCAGCTCCACCTTGAACATGGCGTTCGGCAGAGACTCGATCACGGTGCCCTCGATCTCAATGGCGCCTTGCTTCTTTGCCATGAACTACGAGATCCACCTTCCGGGACCGGCTACCGTATGCGGCACGCTCGTGCGAACCTGGGTTCACCCCATCCCCGGAGGGAAGAGGGCGTGCTGAAGCACGCTACGAGTGAGCCGACGGTCCATCCTACGCCACCGTCCGCTCAGCGACCAAAACGAGCCTCAGCGCTGCTGCGCCGGAAAGGCGAGCGGCTGGACCTGGGCGGTGCAGGCCGCGCAGCGGCTGGCGGCCTCGGGGATCTCGGTCAGGCACTCCGGGCAGGGCCGCTTGGCGACCTTCGGCTTCTTCGGCAGGTAGCGGGCGGTGGCCCTGGTCACCGGCAGCACCACGAAGAAGTAGAGCACCGCGGCGGTCATCAGGAAGGCGATCAGCACGTTCAGGAACGCGCCGTACGGGAAGGTGACCTTCAGCACCGTGAAGGTGTAGCTGCTGAAGTCGCCGGTCGCCCCGACCACCACGCCCACCAGCGGGGTGAGGAACGCCTTGACGAACCCGGTGACCACCGCCGTGAACGCCGACCCGATCACGATGCCGACGCCCATGTCGACGACGTTGCCGCGCATCATGAAGTCGCGGAAACCCTTGAGCACTTGATACCCCTATTGTCCGATTTCGCCTGCCGCTGAAGGCAGAACGATACCGGCTCAGCCCAGCGGGTCGGGCGCTGCGGTCACGCCGAGGGCCGCGAGCTGGGCCTTTCCGCCGTCGAAGGCGGTGAGCACCAGCGGACCCTGCTCGGTGACGGCCACCGAGTGCTCCCAGTGCGAGGCCCAGGTGCCGTCGTTGGTGACGACCGTCCAGTCGTCCTCCAGCACCGCGGTGTGCGGGGTGCCGAGCGAGACCATCGGCTCGATCGCCAGCACCGTGCCGGGCACCAGCTTGGGGCCCTTGCCCCGGCCGCGCTCCACGTAGTTCAGCACGTGCGGCTCCATGTGCATGGCGGTGCCGATGCCGTGGCCGCCGTAGCCCTCGGTGATGCCCCACTTGCCCTTGGGCGGCAGCGGCTGGCGTCGGATGAAGCCCTCGATCGCCTTGGAGACGTCGACCAGGCGGTTGCCCTTCTTCATCTGGGCGATGCCGGCCCACATCGAGCCCTCGGTGACCCGGCTGAGCATCGCGACCTCGGGGCGGACCTCGCCGACCTCGACGGTGATCGCCGCGTCGCCGTGCCAGCCGTCCACGATCGCGCCGCAGTCGATGGAGATGATGTCGCCCTCGGCCAGCACCCGCTCACCGGGGATGCCGTGCACCACCTCGTTGTTGACCGAGGCGCAGATCACCCCGGGGAACCAGAGGCCGCCGTGGTGGGCGCGGAAGTTGGAGGTGGCACCGTGGTCGGCGATCACCTTGGCCGCGATGTCGTTGAGCTCCTGGGTGCTCACCCCGGGCGCGACCGCCTCGCGGCAGGCCTTGAGCGCCTCGGCGACGACCAGCCCGGCCACCCGCATCTTCGCGACCTGCTCGGGGGTCTTGATCTCCACCATCTGGCCAGTGCCTTTCGTTAAGAGTTCGCCACCCGGTCCTTGCCGGACGGCGCATCCACTCCCCCACCGTACGACGCGACACGGCCGCGGTACCCGATCCGGGTACCGCGGCCGTGCGGAGAGCAGGCGTCGATCAGCCCTGCGTGCGGGCCTGCAGCGCCTCGACCGCGCGCTGCGTCACCTCGTCGACCTTGCCGAGCGCCGAGATGGTGGTCACCAGGCCCTGCTGGCGGTAGTAGTCGATGATCGGCTCGGTCTCCGTGTGGTAGACCTCCAGCCGGGTGCGGACCGCCGTCTCGGTGTCGTCCGAGCGCTGGTACAGCTCGCCACCGCAGTGGTCGCAGACGCCCTCGACGGCCGGCGGGTTGTAGACCACGTGGAACACGTGGCTGCCCTCGTTGCGGCACAGCCGGCGGCCGGCGATCCGCTTGACCACCTCGTCCTCGGGGACCTCCAGGTCGAGCACGCCGTTCAGGGCGATGCCCTGCTCGGCCAGGTGCTCGTCCAGCGCCTTGGCCTGGGCCAGGTTGCGCGGGAAGCCGTCGAGCAGGAAGCCCGAGTCGGCGTCCGACTGCAGGAGGCGGTCCTTGGCCATCCCGATGGTCACCTCGTCCGGTACGAGCTGGCCCTTGTCCATGTAGCCCTTGGCCTCGACCCCGAGCGGGGTCTTCTGGCTGATGTTGGCCCGGAACAGGTCACCGGTGGAGATGTGGGGAATGGACAGGGTCTTGGCGAGCACGTGCGCCTGAGTACCCTTCCCGGCCCCGGGAGGTCCGACGAGGACGATACGCATCAGCGGAGGAACCCTTCGTAATTACGCTGCTGGAGCTGGCTCTCGATCTGCTTCACAGTTTCGAGTCCGACACCGACGATGATGAGGATGCTGGTGCCACCGAACGGGATCGTGGTGCTCGCGTTCAGGGCGACCAGGCCGATCATCGGGATCAACGCGATGAGGCCCAGGTAGAGCGAACCCGGCCAGGTGATGCGGGTCAGCACGTAGTTCAGGTACTCGGCCGTGGGCCGACCAGCCCGGATGCCCGGGATGAAGCCACCATACTTCTTCATGTTGTCGGCAACTTCTTCGGGGTTGAAGGAGATCGCGACGTAGAAGAAGGCGAAGAACACGATCAGCACGAAGTACGCGATCATGTACGCCGGGTGGTCACCCTTGGTGAAGTTGTTCTGGACCCAGACCGCCCAGCCGGCCTTGCTGTTGGTCAGCTGCGCGACCAGCGCGGGGATGTAGAGCAGCGAGGAGGCGAAGATGACCGGGATGACACCGGCCTGGTTCACCTTGAGCGGGATGTAGGTCGACGTACCACCGAAGGCCCGCCGCCCGATCATCCGCTTCGCGTACTGCACCGGGATCCGGCGCTGGGCCTGCTCGACGAAGATGACCAGCACCACCACGACGACGCCGACCGCCAGGACGGCGAAGAAGTCGAACCAGCCGCCGCCGATCTTGCCGGCCTTCTTGATCGACCAGAGGTTGCCCGGGAAGCCGGAGGCGATCGAGGTGAAGATCAGGATCGACATGCCGTTGCCGATGCCGCGGTCGGTGATGAGCTCACCGAGCCACATGATCACGGTGGTGCCCGCGGTCATGGTGATGACCATGGTGGCGATCCGGAAGACCGAGGTGTCGGGGACGACCTGGTTGCCGTAGGTGCAGCTGGAGAAGAGCGCACCGTTCGAGGCGGTCGCCACGATGCCGGTGCCCTGCAGGATCGCCAGCGCGATGGTCAGGTACCGGGTGTACTGGGTGATCTTCGTCGTACCGGCCTGCCCCTCCTTCTTCAGCGCCTCGAGTCGCGGGATCACGACGGTCAGCAGCTGCAGGATGATGCTGGCGGTGATGTACGGCATGATGCCGAGCGCAAAAATCGTCAGCTGCAGCAGCGCGCCGCCGCTGAACAGGTTGACGAGGCCGAAGAGGCCGCTGTTGCTCTGCTTGACGCACTCGTTCACGGCTTTGAAATTGACGCCGGGGACGGGAATGTGCGCACCCATCCGGAACAGCACCATGATGCCCAGCGTGAACAGCAGCTTCTTGCGCAGGTCGGGCGTCTTGAACGCCCGCGCGAACGCACTGAGCACGGTGCCTCCTGCGCCTCCCGCGCGTCGTCGGCGGGAGGGTCGGTCCTGATGATGGGAGTTGAGGTTGTCCAGCTCCGCGGCAGCCTGGGGCAGGCTACAAGGGAACTCCACGGACTCTAACAGTGTGTGGCAACGAAGAAGAAGCTCGTGCGCCGCGGGGTTGCCGAAGCCGCGCCCAGATGCCCGGATTTGGCCCGGCTTGATCGGCAAATTCGTGTCGTGGATCAGTTGGAACGACCAAAGCCCCGCCCCTCGAATGAGGGACGGGGCTTTGGTTCTGACGCGGTGTCAGCGCGAGCGATCGACTGCCTCAGGCGGTCAGATCAGCTCGGTGACGGTCCCGCCGGCGGCCTGGATCTTCTCGGCGGCGGAGCCGGAGACGGCGTCCACCGAGACCTGCAGCGCGACGGAGATCTCGCCGGTGCCGAGCACCTTGACGAGCGAGTTCTTGCGAACCGCGCCCTTCTCGACGAGACCCTCGACCGTGACCTCGCCACCCTGCGGGTAGAGCTCGGCCAGCTTGTCGAGGTTGACCACCTGGAAGGTGATCTTGAAGGGGTTCTTGAAGCCCTTCAGCTTCGGCAGGCGCATGTGGAGGGGCATCTGGCCACCCTCGAAGCGCTGCGGAACCTGGTAGCGGGCCTTCGTACCCTTGGTACCACGACCGGCGGTCTTACCCTTGGACGCCTCACCACGACCGACACGGGTCTTGGCGGTCTTGGCACCCGGGGCGGGACGCAGGTTGTGGATCTTGATCGGGTTGTCAGACATGATCAGTCCACCTCCTCGACCGTGACGAGGTGACGCACGGTCTGGGCCATCCCGCGGATCTCGGGACGGTCCTCCTTGACGACCACATCGTGCATGCGCTTCAGACCCAGCGAGCGCAGCGTCTCGCGGTGGTTCTGCTTGCTGCCGATGTAGCTCTTGGTCTGCGTGATCTTCAGGCGAGCCATCAGACACCCGCCCCAGCGGTCGCAGCGGCGGCGGTGCCGGCGGCGCGAGCGCGCAGCAGGGCGGCCGGGGCCACGTCCTCGAGCGGCAGACCACGACGCGCGGCGATCTCCTCGGGGCGCACGAGGCCCTTCAGAGCAGCCACGGTGGCGTGCACGATGTTGATCGCGTTGTCCGAGCCGAGCGACTTCGACAGGATGTCGTGAACGCCGGCGCACTCCAGGACGGCACGCACCGGGCCACCGGCGATAACACCGGTACCGGGGGAAGCCGGCTTCAGGAGCACGACGCCAGCGGCCTTCTCGCCCTGGATCGGGTGCGGGATGGTGCCCTGGATACGGGGGACCTTGAAGAAGTTCTTCTTGGCCTCCTCAACACCCTTGGCGATGGCGGCCGGAACCTCCTTCGCCTTCCCGTAACCAACACCCACGGTGCCGTCGGCGTCGCCCACCACGACCAGCGCGGTGAAGCTGAAACGACGACCACCCTTGACAACCTTGGCGACACGGTTGATCGCTACGACGCGCTCAACGTAAGCGGTCTTCTCGACGGCGGGGGCGTTGCCCCGGTCGTCACGCTTACGGTCACGCCGCTCGCCACCGCCGGTGCCGCCGCCGGCGCCGCTACCGCGGCGCTGGGGTCCAGCCATTGGAATTACCTCTCTCGATTACGTCCGTCGACTGAGCCGACGAGCGGCTTAGAAGTCGAGCCCGGCCTCACGGGCGGCGTCCGCCAGGGCGGCGATGCGCCCCGCGTAACGGTTGCCCGCGCGGTCGAAGACGACCGTCTCGATGCCGGCGGCCTTGGTGCGCTCGGCGACCAGGGCTCCGACCTTCTTGGCCAGCTCGGTCTTGTCGCCCTCGTTGCCCTTGACGGACACGTCGAGGGTGGACGCCGACGCGAGGGTGTGACCCTTGGCGTCGTCGATGACCTGGGCGAAGATGTGGCGGTTCGAGCGGGTCACCACGAGACGCGGACGCGCCTCGGTACCGGTGACGCGCTTGCGAACGCGGATCGCGCGGCGCTTGCGGGCGGCGTTCTTGTAGCCGTTGCCCTTGCCGATCTTGACAGAAAGACTCATGGCTTACTTACCGCTCTTTCCGACCTTGCGGCGGATGACCTCGCCCGCGTACTTGACGCCCTTGGCCTTGTACGGGTCGGGCTTGCGCAGCTTGCGGATCTTGGCCGAAACCTCGCCGACCAGCTGCTTGTCGATCCCGTCCACGTGGAACTTGGTGGGCGACTCGACCACGAAGGAGATGCCCTCCGGGGCCTCGATCAGGATCGGGTGGCTGTAGCCGAGCTGGAACTCCATGCTGGAGCCCTTCGCTGCGACTCGGTAACCAACACCGCTGATCTCCAGCGACTTGCGGTAGCCCGCGGTCACGCCGGTGATCATGTTCGCCACCAGCGTGCGGGAAAGGCCGTGCAGGGCCTTCGACTGACGCTCGTCGTTCGGGCGAGTGACAACCAGAGTGCCGTTCTCGTCCTTGCCGATCTCGATCGGCTCGGCGACAACGTGGGTGAGGGAGCCCTTGGGGCCCTTCACCGAGACCGCCTGGCCATCGATGGTGACGTCCACGCCGGCGGGAACCGGGATGGGCAGCCGTCCAATGCGCGACATTGCTGTACCTCCGTTTCCCGAATTACCAGACGTAGGCGAGAACTTCTCCGCCTACGCCCTTCTTGGCGGCCTGCTTGTCCGTGAGGAGACCCGAGGACGTGGAGATGATCGCCACGCCCAGGCCGCCGAGGACCTTCGGCAGGTTGGTGGACTTTGCGTAGACCCGCAGGCCCGGCTTGCTGATGCGCTTGATACCAGCGATCGAGCGCTCACGGTTGGGGCCGAACTTGAGCTCGATGGTCAGCTTCTTGCCGACCTCGCCCTCCTGCGGCTCCTCGACCTTCCAGCTGGAGATGTAACCCTCCTGCTGCAGGATCTGCGCGACGTGCGACTTGATCTTGCTAGCCGGCATCGCCACGGTGTCGTGGTACGCCGAGTTCGCGTTACGCAGACGCGTGAGCATGTCTGCGATGGGGTCGGTCATGGTCATGATGGCCTCAGGCCTCTCTCGCCGTGGTTTCTCCGCGCCAGGTCCCCCCGCCGCACTCCGAGGAGTGCGGCAGGGGCACAGACGCAGGGGACCTGCGGCGTTAGTAAGACTGGGTGCGAGCCCTCCGAAGAAGGGCCGCAGACATCCATAGGGAATGCCGCGGCAGGGGGCCCGACCCCACTACCTTACGGGAAACCGTAAGGCTGCCCAAATCTGGGCGATGTGGGATCGGGCACCGCTGCTTCGCAGTGTTGTTACCGCTACCGAGAGGTCCTGGACTACCAGGAGCTCTTGGTCACGCCCGGCAGCTCGCCACGGTGGGCCATCTCACGGAGGCACACACGGCACAGGCCGAACTTGCGGTACACCGAGTGCGGACGGCCGCAGCGCTGGCAGCGGGTGTAACCCCGGACGCCGAACTTCGGCTTACGCTCGGCCTTCGCGATGAGGGACTTCTTCGCCATGGGACTACGCCTCCTTGAACGGGAAGCCCAGAGCGCGCAGCAGCGCCCGGCCCTCGTCGTCGGTCTGAGCGGTGGTCACGACGGTGATGTCCATACCGCGCTGACGGTCGACCTTGTCCTGGTCGATCTCGTGGAACATGACCTGCTCGGTCAGACCGAAGGTGTAGTTGCCACGGCCGTCGAACTGCTTCGGGGAGAGGCCACGGAAGTCACGGATACGCGGCAGCGCCAGCGTCACCAGACGGTCCAGGAACTCCCACATGCGGTCACCACGGAGGGTGACGTGGGTGCCGATCGGCTGGCCCTCACGCAGCTTGAACTGCGCGATGGACTTGCGAGCCTTCGTCACCGCCGGCTTCTGGCCGGTGATGGCGGTGAGGTCGCGGATGGCGCCCTCGATCAGCTTGGAGTCGCGGGCGGCCTCGCCCACACCCATGTTGACCACGACCTTGACCAGGCCGGGGATCAGCATGACGTTCTCGTAGGAGAACTCCTCCTGCAGCTGGCCCTTGATCTCGGCGTTGTAACGCGCCTTGAGGCGGGGGGCCACCTTCTCAACGTTCTCGATGGTCGTCTCAGACATCAGATGTCCTCACCGGTTCGCTTGGCAACGCGGATCTTGTTGCCCTCGTCATCGAAGCGGTAACCAACGCGAGTGACGACCTTCTTGCCGTCCTTCTCCACGACCAGCTGCACGTTGGAAACGTGCACCGGGGCCTCGACGGTGATGATGCCACCGGCGGTGCCCTGGCCGGGCTTGGTGTGCTTCTTGACCCGGTTCACACCCTCGACGAGGACCTTGTTCTCAGCGGGCATGGCCTGGATGACCTTGCCCTGCTTGCCGCGGTCCTTGCCGGTGATGACCTGAACCAGGTCACCCTTCTTGATCTTCATGCTGTTCGCCATGGTTAGAGCACCTCCGGCGCCAGCGAGATGATCTTCATGAACTTCTTGTCACGCAGCTCGCGGCCCACCGGGCCGAAGATGCGGGTGCCACGAGGATCACCGTCGGTGTTCTTGAGCACGACAGCGGCGTTCTCGTCGAACCGGATGTACGAGCCGTCGGGACGACGGCGCGACTTCACGGTACGGACGATGACGCACTTGACGACGTCGCCCTTCTTGACGGTGCCACCGGGGATCGCGTCCTTGACGGTGGCGACGATGACGTCCCCGATGCCGGCGTAGCGGCGACCGGAGCCACCGAGAACGCGGATGCAAAGGATTTCCTTCGCGCCCGTGTTGTCGGCGACACGCAGTCGCGACTCCTGCTGGATCACAACTTTCTCCTGATCGTCAACGAGAGCTGGCGGGCCGGCCGCTGCTCACACCAGCGCCCGCGAGGGACCTGGTGCACATACGGCCGTACCCGGACAACTTCGTTACTTGGCCTTCTCGAGGATCTCGACGACGCGCCAGCGCTTCGTCGCGGACAGCGGGCGGGTCTCCGCAAGCAGGACCCGGTCACCGATGCCGCACGCGTTCTGCTCGTCGTGCGCCTTCAGCTTGTTCGTACGGCGGATGACCTTGCCGTACAGAGCGTGCTTGACGCGGTCCTCGACGGCGACGACGACGGTCTTGTCCATCTTGTCGCTGACGACGAGACCCTCACGGGTCTTGCGGAAACCGCGCGTCTCGTTGGTGTTCTCAGTCATCAGGCGTTCTCCACCGTCTCGATGCCCAGCTCGCGCTCGCGCATCAGGGTGTAGATCCGCGCGATGTCCTTACGGACCAGCCGGAGCCGTCCGTGGTTGTCGAGCTGTCCGGTCGCCGCCTGGAAGCGGAGGTTGAACAGCTCCTCCTTGGCCTCGCGGAGCTTGGCAACGAGGGCCTCGTTGTCCAGCTCGCGCAGCTCAGCAGCCTTGGTGCCGGCCGACATCAGCTCTCACCTGCCTCGCGCCGGACAATCCGGCACTTCATCGGGAGCTTGTGAGCAGCGCGAGTGAGCGCCTCACGAGCCACCTTCTCGTTGGGGTAGGACAGCTCGAACATGACCCGTCCCGGGTGAACGTTGGCGATCCACCACTCCGGCGAACCCTTACCGGAACCCATGCGGGTCTCGGCAGGCTTCTTGGTGAGGGGGCGGTCCGGGTAGATGTTGATCCAGACCTTGCCGCCACGCTTGATGTGACGGGTGATGGCGATACGAGCGGACTCGATCTGCCGGTTCGTCACGTAGGCCGGGGTGACGGCCTGGATGCCGTACTCGCCGAACGCGAGTTCGGTGCCACCCTTCGAAGCGCCGCGGCGCTTCGGGTGGTGCTGCTTGCGGTGCTTGACCCGACGGGGGATCAGCATGAGGTCAGGCCTCCGTTCCGGTGCTCTCAGCAGCCGGCGCCTCGCTCACCGGGGCCGCGGGGGCCTCGGTGTTCGCGGGACGACGACCGCCACGGGCGCCACCGCGCTCGCCGCCACGGCCACCGCGCTCGCCGCCACGCGCGGGGCGGGCGTCGTTGCGGGCCGGACGGTTGCCCGAGCGGGCAGCAGCGTTCTCAGCGCGGACCTCGGCGATGTTCTTGACGTCGCCCTTGTAGATCCAGACCTTCACGCCGATGCGGCCGAAGGTCGTCTTGGCCTCGAAGAAGCCGTAGTCGACGTTCGCGCGAAGGGTGTGCAGCGGCACACGACCCTCGCGGTAGAACTCCGAACGGCTCATCTCGGCGCCGCCGAGACGACCGGAGCACTGGACCTTGATGCCCTTGGCGCCGGACTTCATGGTGCCCTGCATCGACTTGCGCATGGCACGGCGGAACGACACGCGGGAGGACAGCTGCTCCGCGACGCCCTGAGCCACGAGCTGGGCGTCCAGCTCGGGGTTCTTGACCTCGAGGATGTTCAGCTGGACCTGCTTGCCGGTCAGCTTCTCGAGGTCGCCGCGGATGCGGTCGGCCTCGGTGCCACGGCGACCGATCACGATGCCGGGGCGAGCGGTGTGGATGTCGACCCGGACGCGGTCGCGGGTGCGCTCGATCTCAACCTTCGAGATACCGGCGCGCTCCATGCCCTTCGTCATCATGCGACGAATGGCAACGTCTTCCTTGACGTAGTCCGAGTACAGCTTGTCGGCGTACCAGCGGGACTTGAAGTCCGTGCTGATGCCGAGACGGAACCCGTGCGGGTTAACCTTCTGGCCCATTACCGGGTCCCTTCCTTGCTGCTGACGACCACGGTGATGTGGCTGGTCCGCTTGCGGATCCGGTAGGCACGGCCCTGGGCGCGCGGACGGAACCGCTTCAGGGTCGGGCCCTCGTCAACGTACGCCTCGCTGATGACGAGGTCGTCCACGTTGTTGTGGTTGTAGTTGTGCGCGGCGTTGGCAATGGCGCTGTTGAGCACCTTGCCGACCGGCACGGTGGCGGCCTGCGGAGCGAACCGCAGGATCGCCTGGGCCTCCGTGGCGTTCAGGCCACGGATGAGGTCCACCACGCGGCGGGCCTTCATGGGCGTGACGCGGATGTACCGCGCCTGGGCCCTGGCTTCCATGGTTGTCCCCTTGCTGGTGTAAGTCATTTGAGTCGTTTGGCAGTTCTGCCGGCGACTAGCGACGCTTCGACTTGCGGTCGTCCTTGACGTGGCCGCGGAAGGTGCGGGTCGGAGCGAACTCGCCGAGCTTGTGGCCGACCATCGACTCGGTGACGAACACCGGGACGTGCTTGCGACCATCGTGAACCGCGATCGTGTGACCGAGCATGCTCGGGCTGATCACGGAGCGACGGGACCAGGTCTTGATGACGTTCTGGGTACCCGCCTCGTTCTGAGCGTCCACCTTCTTGATGAGGTGGCCGTCGATGAAGGGGCCCTTCTTGAGACTGCGCGGCATCTGACCTGCTCCTAGCGCTTCTTGTTGGTCTTGCGGCGGCGCACGATGAGGGCGTCCGAAGCCTTGCCGGGCTTACGGGTACGACCCTCCTTCTGGCCCCACGGCGAAACCGGGTGGCGACCACCGGAGGTCTTACCCTCACCACCACCGTGCGGGTGGTCGATCGGGTTCATGGCCACACCACGCACGGTCGGGCGAACGCCCTTCCAGCGCATACGGCCGGCCTTGCCCCAGTTGATGTTCGACTGCTCGGCGTTGCCGACCTCGCCGACGGTCGCGCGGCAGCGCACGTCCACCAGGCGGATCTCGCCGGAGGGCATGCGCAGGTGCGCCATGCGACCCTCACGGGCGAGCAGCTGGATGCCGGAACCCGCGGAGCGGGCCATCTTGGCACCGCCGCCGGGACGCAGCTCCACCGCGTGGATGGTGGTACCGACCGGGATGTTGCGCAGCGGCAGGTTGTTGCCCGGCTTGATGTCGGCCGACGGGCCGTTCTCAATCCGGTCACCCTGGGTGATGCCACGCGGGGCGATGATGTAGCGCTTCTCGCCGTCCGCGTAGTGCAGCAGCGCGATGCGCGCGGTGCGGTTGGGGTCGTACTCGATGTGCGCGACCTTGGCCGGCACGCCGTCCTTGTCGTGACGACGGAAGTCGATCACGCGGTAGGCGCGCTTGTGTCCGCCACCCTGGTGGCGAGCGGTGATACGACCGGCGTTGTTACGGCCGCCCTTGCTGTGCAGGGGGCGAACCAGCGACTTCTCCGGCGTGGACCGCGTGATCTCTACGAAGTCGGCCACGCTGGAGCCACGACGGCCCGGCGTAGTCGGCTTGTACTTGCGGATGCCCATTTGGCTCTCTCGTCCTCGTCCTTATCGACGCATCCGATCCCCGTTAGGAGACCGGACCACCGAAGATGTCGATGCGGTTGCCCTCGGCCAGCGTCACGATGGCGCGCTTGGTGTCCTTGCGCTTGCCAAAGCCCGTCTTGGAGCGCTTGCGCTTGCCCTGACGGTTGAGCGTGTTGACCGACTCGACCTTGACCGAGAAGACCGCCTCGACGGCCTGCTTGATCTGGGTCTTGTTGGCGCCCGGCGACACGACGAACGTGTACTTGTTCTCGTCGAGGAGCGCGTAGCTCTTCTCGGAGATAACCGGCTTCACCAGGACGTCACGGGGGTCCGTGAACGTCTTGCTCGTAATGTCCGCAGCCATCAGGCGGCGCTCCCTTCGAGCTCGCCCTCAGCGGCAACAGCCTTGGCGGACGCGACCGGACCGGCCACGAAACGCTCGAAGGCGGCCTGGGTGAAGACCACATCGTCGGAGACGAGCACGTCGTAGGTGTTCAGCTGACCGGCGTCCAGGATGTGGACGTTCGGCAGGTTGCGGGCGCTCTTCAGACCCAGCTCGTCGGCACGCTCGACGACGAGGAGGATGTTCTTGCGCTCGGTGATCTTGCCGAACAGGCCCTTGGCGGCCTTGGTCGACGGCGCCTCGGCCGCGACCACGTCGGTGACGACGTGGATGCGGTTGTGGCGGGCCCGGTCGGTGAGCGCGCCACGCAGAGCGGCGGCGATCATCTTCTTCGGGGTCCGCTGCGAGTAGTCACGCGGCACGGGACCGTGCACGACGCCACCGCCGACGAACTGCGGAGCGCGGGTCGAGCCCTGACGGGCGCGGCCGGTGCCCTTCTGGCGGTACGGCTTGCGGCCGCCGCCTCGGACCTCGCCACGAGACTTGACCTTGTGGGTACCCTGACGGGCCGCAGCGAGCTGCGCCACGACGACCTGGTGCATCAGCGGAACGCTGACCTTGGCGTCGAAGATCTCGGCGGGCAGCTCGAGGCTGCCGCTCTTGTCGCCCGAGGGCGACAGGATGTCAATGGTGCTCATATCCTCACAGCCCCTTCGCCGCGGTGCGGACGAGGACGAGGCCGCCGTTCGGGCCCGGGATTGCGCCCTTGATCAGGAGCAGCCCCTTCTCCGCGTCAACGGCGTGGATGGTCAGGTTCTGGGTGGTCACGCGCTCGTGGCCCATCCGGCCGGCCATCCTCATGCCCTTGAACACGCGACCCGGGGTGGCGCAGCCACCGATCGAGCCGGGCGAACGGTGCTTGCGCTGCACGCCGTGACCGGCGCCGAGGCCGCGGAAGTTGTGACGCTTCATGACACCGGCGAAGCCCTTGCCCTTGGAGGTGCCGGTCACGTCGACCTTGACACCCGCCTCGAACAGCTCGGCGGTGATCTCCTGGCCCAGCGTGTACTCGGACGCGTCCGAGGTACGCAGCTCGACCAGGTGGCGGCGCGGGGTGACACCGGCCTTGGCGAAGTGACCCGCGAGGGGCTTGTTCACCTTGCGGGGGTCGATCTCGCCGAAGCCGATCTGGACGGCGTCGTAGCCGGCCGAGGAATCAGCGGTGTGGACCTGGGTCACGACATTGGGCCCGGCCTTGACGACGGTCACCGGAACGATCCGGTTGTTCTCGTCCCAGACCTGGGTCATGCCGAGCTTCTCGCCCAGGATGCCCTTAATCTGCTTTGCCATCTTCGTCGCGCCTCTCAGAGCTTGATCTCGATGTCGACGCCGGCCGGAAGGTCGAGGCGCATCAGCGAGTCCACGGTCTTCGGGGTCGGGTCGAGGATGTCGATCAGACGCTTGTGAGTGCGCATCTCGAAGTGCTCGCGCGAGTCCTTGTACTTGTGCGGCGAGCGGATGACGCAGTAAACGTTCTTCTCAGTGGGCAGCGGCACCGGGCCCGCGACCTGCGCACCAGTGCGAATGACGGTCTCGACGATCTTCTTCGCCGAGGAGTCAATCACCTCGTGGTCGTAGGCCTTGAGCCGGATGCGGATCTTCTGTCCCGCCATGGCTACTCGTAGTCCTTTGAGTCGTCATGCTGCTTCTACGGCCGGTTTCGTCCGGGTGGACTGCTCCGGTGGTGCCCTGGATGGTTTCCCGCCGGTCCCCGCGCTCGGGCGTGTCGCACTCGCGCTCAAGAAAAGGGAAAAACCCTCTTCGGGATCCGGGTCGGTCTTGCACCCACAGGCACCGGGTCGAGGCCCCGCCCACGCTTCCCAGAAGATTCCCGTACGTCCGCCCCGCAGCTGCCGCGGTGTCGCTTACACACCACTGCATTCACACAAAGCACGTGAACACATGAACGGCCATCACGGGAACGACGAGTACATGGGACTCGCTTCCGGTCCTCCCGGCGGGAGGCGCGCAGCATCGGCACTCAACCGAGCAACTTGACTATCTTGCCATACCAGCAGGGTTTGACGCCAATTGGGCGAGGGTAGTCAGCGCGAGCACTTTCTGATCCGTCGTCAAACCGCCCGCCGGAACAGCCGGAACAGCACGAGGGGCCCCGACCACCGTCCTTGCGGACGGCGGGCGGGGCCCCTCGAAAGCCTGTTGGAGCAGGCAGGTCAGAGCATCAATTACTTGATGATCTTGGTGACCTGGCCGGCGCCGACGGTGCGGCCACCCTCACGGATGGCGAACTTCAGGCCCTCCTCCATGGCGATCGGCTGGATCAGCGCGACCGTCATGCCGGTGTTGTCGCCCGGCATGACCATCTCGGTGCCCTCGGGGAGGGTCACGACGCCGGTCACGTCCGTGGTACGGAAGTAGAACTGCGGGCGGTAGTTGTTGAAGAACGGGGTGTGACGGCCACCCTCGTCCTTCGACAGGATGTAGGCCTGGGCCTCGAAGTCGGTGTGCGGCGTGACCGAACCCGGCTTGATGATGACCTGGCCGCGCTCGACGTCCTCGCGCTTGATGCCACGGAGCAGCAGACCGACGTTCTCACCGGCCTGGCCCTCGTCGAGCAGCTTGCGGAACATCTCGATGCCGGTGACCGTGGTGGTGGTCTTGGTCTCCTTGATGCCGATGATGTCGACAGTCTCGTTGACCTTGAGGATGCCACGCTCGATACGACCGGTGACGACGGTGCCACGACCGGTGATCGTGAAGACGTCCTCGATCGGCATCAGGAAGGGCTGCTCGACGGCGCGGGCCGGGGTCGGGATGGCCTCGTCGACCGCGTGCATCAGGCCGAGGAGCTTCTCGCCCCACTCCTTGTCGCCCTCGAGCGCCTTGAGCGCCGAGACGCGCACGACCGGCAGGTCGTCGCCCGGGAACTCGTACTCGGAGAGCAGCTCGCGGACCTCGAGCTCGACGAGCTCCAGGATCTCCTCGTCGTCCACCATGTCGGCCTTGTTCAGGGCGACAACGATGTAGGGGACGCCGACCTGGCGGGCCAGGAGGACGTGCTCCTTGGTCTGCGGCATCGGGCCGTCGGTGGCGGCGACGACGAGGATCGCACCGTCCATCTGGGCCGCACCGGTGATCATGTTCTTGATGTAGTCCGCGTGACCCGGGCAGTCGACGTGGGCGTAGTGACGCGCCTCGGTCTGGTACTCGACGTGCGCGATGGAGATGGTGATACCGCGCTGCCGCTCCTCCGGCGCCTTGTCGATCTGGTCGAACGGCGTGAAGGGGTTGATCTCCGGGTACGCGTCGTGCAGCACCTTGGTGATCGCCGCGGTAAGGGTCGTCTTACCGTGGTCGATGTGACCGATGGTGCCGATGTTGACGTGGGGCTTCGTCCGCTCGAACTTCGCCTTCGCCACTGCAGTCCTCCTGAGGACAGTTCTGTACGCCGTACGACGTCAGTTGGTCTTTGATCGGGTTTTTGGAACGGGGTGCTGGTGGCACCCCATGCCGTCCCGCGGGTGGGGCGGAGACGCCGGCGGGGTCGGGGTACGACCCCGCCGGGTATGTCTCCTTAAAGCCTAAGGGGTGTGAAAAGTCCCGATTGCGGGACCTTACTCGCCCTTGGCCTTGGCGATGATGTCGTCCGCCACGTTCCGCGGAACCTCGGCGTACGAGTCGAACTGCATCGAGTAGCTCGCGCGACCAGAGGTCTTGCTGCGCAGGTCACCGACGTAGCCGAACATCTCGGAGAGCGGCACCAGCGCGTTGACCACGCGGGCACCGTGACGCTCGTCCATGGACCGGATCTGGCCACGACGAGAGTTGATGTCGCCGATGACCTCGCCCATGTAGTCCTCGGGCGTGGTGACCTCGACGGCCATCATCGGCTCCAGCAGGGCCGGACCGGCCTTGCGGGCGCCTTCCTTGAAGGCCATCGAGCCGGCGATCTTGAACGCGAGCTCGGAGGAGTCGACGTCGTGCGCCGCACCGTCGAGCAGCGTCACGCGGACACCCTGGAGCGGGTAGCCGGCGAGGACACCGAACTCCATGGCCTCCTGGCAACCGGCGTCGACCGACGGGATGTACTCCCGCGGCACGCGGCCACCGGTGACCTTGTTGACGAACTCGTAGCCCTCGCCCGACTCCAGAGGCTCAATGGCGATCTGGATCTTGGCGAACTGGCCGGAGCCACCGGTCTGCTTCTTGTGCGTGTAGTCGATGCGCTCGACGGCCTTGCGGATCGTCTCGCGGTACGCCACCTGCGGCTTGCCGACGTTGGCCTCGACCTTGAACTCACGGCGCATACGGTCGACGAGCACCTCGAGGTGCAGCTCGCCCATACCCGCGATGATGGTCTGGCCGGTCTCCTCGTCCGTGTTGACCTGGAAGGAGGGGTCCTCCTCCGCGAGACGCTGGATGGCGACACCCAGCTTCTCCTGGTCGCCCTTGGACTTGGGCTCGATCGCGACGCGGATGACCGGGGCCGGGAAGTCCATGGACTCCAGGATGACCGGGTTCTTCTCGTCGCTCAGCGTCTCACCGGTGGTGGTCTGCTTGAGACCCATCACGGCGATGATGTCGCCGGCGCCCACCGACTCGATCTCCTCACGCTTGTTCGCGTGCATGCGGTAGATCTTGCCGATGCGCTCCTTCTTGCCCTTGACGGAGTTCAGCACCGAGGTGCCGGACTCCAGGCGGCCCGAGTAGACCCGGACGAAGGTGAGCTTGCCGAGGTGCGGGTCCGACATGATCTTGAACGCGAGCGCGGCGAGCGGCTCGTCGTCCGAGGCCTTGCGGATGATCTTGGTCTCGGGGTCGTTCGGCTTCGTGCCCTCGATGCCCGTGATGTCGAGCGGCGACGGCAGGTACTTGACGACCGCGTCGAGCAGGGGCTGGACGCCCTTGTTCTTGAACGCGGAGCCGCAGAAGATCGGCGTGAAGTCCGAGTTCAGCGTGCCCTTGCGGATCGCGGCGACCAGCAGCTCCTCGGGGATGTCCTCGCCCTCGAGGGCGAGCTCCATCACCTCGTCGCTGGTGTTCGACACGGTGTCGATCAGCTGCTCGCGGTACTCCGCAGCCTTCTCGGCCAGGTCGGCCGGGATCTCGACGGTGTCGTACATCTCGCCCTTGGGGGCGTCCGCGGACCAGACCAGGGCCTTCATCTTCACCAGGTCGACGACACCGGCGAAGTCGCCCTCGGCGCCGATCGGCAGCTGCATGACCAGCGGGGTGGCGCCGAGGCGGTCCACGATGGTCTGCACGCAGAAGTAGAAGTCGGCGCCCGTGCGGTCCAGCTTGTTGATGAAGCAGATGCGCGGGACGCCGTAGCGGTCAGCCTGCCGCCACACGGTCTCGGACTGGGGCTCGACACCGGCGACACCGTCGAACACCGTCACGCCACCGTCGAGCACGCGCAGCGAACGCTCCACCTCGACGGTGAAGTCGACGTGGCCCGGGGTGTCGATGATGTTGATGGTGTGGTCGGAGTCGTCGAGCGTCCAGTGACAGGTCGTCGCGGCCGACGTGATGGTGATGCCGCGCTCCTGCTCCTGCTCCATCCAGTCCATGGTGGCAGCGCCATCGTGGACCTCACCGATCTTGTACGAGACACCGGTGTAGAACAGGATCCGCTCGGTGGTGGTGGTCTTGCCCGCGTCGATGTGCGCCATGATCCCGATGTTGCGGACCTTGGCGAGGTCAAGGGAGGTTGCAGCCATGGTGGCTCGTTCTCTCTCTGTCTAGTGACGGGGTTCGGACTACCAGCGGTAGTGCGCGAAGGCCTTGTTGGACTCGGCCATCTTGTGGGTGTCCTCGCGACGCTTCACGGAAGCGCCCAGGCCGTTGCTGGCGTCGAGGATCTCGTTCATCAGGCGCTCGGTCATGGTCTTCTCGCGACGGGCGCGGGAGTAGCCGACCATCCAGCGCAGCGCCAGGGTGCTGGCGCGGCCCGGACGGACCTCGACCGGCACCTGGTAGGTGGCGCCACCGACACGGCGGGACTTGACCTCGAGGGCCGGCTTGACGTTCTCCAGCGCGCGCTTCAGCGTCACGACGGGGTCCGAGCCGGTCTTCTCGCGAACGCCCTCGAGGGCGCCGTACACGATCCGCTCGGCGGTGGAGCGCTTGCCGTGCAGCAGGATCTTGTTGACCAGCGAGGTCACCAGCGGGGAGCCGTAAACCGGGTCGATGATGACCGGGCGCTTCGGGGCGGGGCCCTTACGAGGCATTCTTACTTCTCCTTCTTGGCGCCGTAGCGGCTGCGAGCCTGCTTGCGGTTCTTGACACCCTGGGTGTCGAGCGAACCGCGGATGATCTTGTAGCGGACACCAGGAAGGTCCTTCACACGACCGCCGCGCACGAGCACGATGGAGTGCTCCTGCAGGTTGTGGCCCTCGCCGGGGATGTAAGCGGTGACCTCGATCCCGCTGGTGAGGCGCACACGGGCGACCTTACGAAGCGCCGAGTTCGGCTTCTTCGGGGTGGTCGTGTACACACGCGTGCAGACGCCGCGGCGCTGGGGCGAGCCCTTCAGCGCGGGCGTCTTGTTCTTCTCGACCTTGTCCTGCCGGCCCTTTCGGACCAGCTGCTGGATCGTAGGCACCGTTTCTCCGTTTTCTGTGTGCCAAGGCTGGGTGAAACTAACCTGCGGTGTTCCCAGCTCACGCCGACCCACGAGGTCGGGTGTGTTGGGCTCCTTCCGGTCCTGCCAGAGGCGGGGACAGCGGAGGAAATCGCGGAATCCTGATGTGCTGATGCGCAGCGGCGGCGCTCACGCGCGAGTGGCGCGGCGGCCGGTGTGCTTGCACGCACAAGGACCCGGGGACACCCCAGGCACAAGGTCAGAGCGTACCTAGCGCATCGGGCGCGGTCAAAACAAATGCGACCTGGCTGGTCGTGGCGGGATTGCGGTGCCGCCGGGGGTCGGGCCCGCGGCCGGACACGTGGCCCGACGCGACCAGCTGGTGGGTGTCGCCCGCCGCCTCGACCGTCCTACCACACCGGCGGCGGCCCGGCGACCGGAGAGCGCCGGGCCCCGGCCGGTGCCGGGCGTCAGCCGTGTGTGACGACCGGCACGCCCGGTGCCGGGGCGTCAGCCGTGCGTTCCCACCAGCAGCACGGCGAGCAGCAGCATCGCCGCCCAGCCGGCCACCGAGAGGTAGCCCAGCACCAGACCCGCGGTGGCCATGCCGTCGCCGCCCTCCCGGGTCTCGCGGATCTGCCGGCGGGCGACGTGCCCGGTGATCACGGCCGGCACGCCGAGCACCCCGGCCGAGGGCACGCAGAGCAGGCCGAGCACCAGGGAGGCGATGGCCATGCCGTTGTTGGGCGCCGGGCGGGCCGGCGCCAGGAAGGTCGGCGGGACCGCGGCACCGAGCGGGGCGGCGGCAGGGCCCGAGAGCGGGCCGGCGGGCAGGTCGGCCACGATCTGCGCCAGCTGACCGTAGGTCTGGGCCTGGTTGGCGGCGTCGAAGCGCTCGGAGTACTCGGCGGCCGACAGCCGGCCCTCCGCGTAGGCCGCCTTCAGCACGTCCACCGTGCGGTCCCGATCGGTGTGCGCGGCGCGCATCGCGGCGTAGCCCGCGCCCTGCGCGTTCGGCTGGGGGCTGGGCCAGCCGCCGCCCTGCGCTGGGCCGGGCCGGCCCGCCGGCGGCCAGGGCTGCACGTCGCCCATCCGGTCTCCTCCCGAAAGCGGCCCGCCCCGCGCGCCGCGCCTGTCCCCCAGTGGACGAACCGCACCCGCCGCTGGGTTCCACTGCCTGGGCACCATCATGCCCCGAACCGCGCCGCTTGCCGCCGGGGTTGGCGCACCCTTGGGCAACGGCCGCGCCCGGCCCCGCCGGTCGGCAGGCCCACTGCGGCATCATGGGCTCGGTGGACGTAGACCAGAAGAGCATCGGTGAGCTGCTGGGACGAGCGCTGTCGGCGGTGCTGGAGGCGCCCGACCGCCGGGTCGAGGACGCGGTGGACAGCGGGGCCTCGCTGCTGGCCGCGTCCCAGGAGCGCTGGCCCGCGGTGAGCCGGGGGCTGCTCACCCTGACGGACACCTCGCTCGGCGCGCTCTGGGCCCGCGGCTGGCGCCCCGCCGACCTCGCCCGGCTGGTCCGGCGCGATCTGGCGGCCACCCACCAGGCGCTGCTGGTGGACCTGGTCGCCGCCGAGGCCCGCCGTTACGCCCCCGCCGCGCTGGACCGGCGCTGGCAGGAGCAGTTGCGCGAGCTGGCCTGCGAAGTCTGGTGGCCGCGGGACGAGGGCTTCCTGCCCGGCTTCGCGACCCGCCACCGGCTGGACCGGTTCGCGCTGGCCACCGCCGCCCTGGAGCTGTTGCGGCTGCTCGGCCGGCTGCCGGCCATCGCGCCGGTGGGGCCCGCGCCCGGCGCCGCCCGGCGCCCGGTCGAGCACCGGGCCGCGGTGCGGGTGCCCGGTGAGCCGCGGATGCTCGCCCGGATCCGGGCGCTGCTGGCCAAGGCGGAGTCCACCGAGTACCCGCAGGAGGCCGAGGCGCTGACCGAGAAGGCCCAGCAGCTGATGGCGCAGCACAGCATCGACGAGGCCCTGCTGGCCGCCGGACAGCCCGACGGCGGGCTGCCGGGCGCGCTGCGGATCGGGGTGGAGAACCCGTACGAGGGCCCCAAGGCGATGCTGCTGGACGCGGTGTCGGCGGCCAACCGGTGCCGGGTGGTCTGGGCGAAGGAGTTCGGCTTCTGCACGGTGATCGGCTTCGACTCCGACCTCGACGCCGTCGAGCTGCTCTACACCTCCCTGCTGGTGCAGGCCACCGCCGCGATGCAGCACTCGGGCAGCAAGCAGCACCTGGACGGGGCCTCGCGCACCCGGGCGTTCCGGCAGTCCTTCCTGGTCTCCTACGCGACCCGGATCCGCGAGCGGCTGACCGAGGCCACCGAGCGCACCACCCGGGAGGCCGCGGCCGGCCGCCATCTGCGCGAGGACGGCACCGCCGAGCAGTTGGTGCCGGACGAGCGGCTGCTGCCGGCCCTGGCCGCGCGCGAGGAGGCGGTGGACTCGGCCACCGAGCGGATGTTCCCCAAGCTCACCTCGCAGCGGGTGCGGGTGAGCGACGGCGAGGGCTGGGCGGCCGGGCGCGCGGCGGCGGACCGGGCCGCGCTGCACGGGCGCGGCCGGGTGGAGCGCGGCCGGGGCTGAGGCGTCGCGGCGGCCCCGGGGCGGCTCAGTCCCAGAGCGCACCCAGGGCGAGCAGCTCGTCGCGGTGCTCGATCCGCCGCACCCAGTCGGCCGGCCAGACGTCCGGACCGGCGTGCGCACCCGCGAACGCGCCGGTCAGGCAGGCGATGGAGTCGGAGTCGCCGGAGGAGTAGGCGGCCCGGCGCACGGCGGTGACCGGGTCGTCGGGGAAGAGCAGGAAGCAGAGCAGCCCGGTCGCCAGCGCCTCCTCGGCGATCCAGCCCTCCCCGGTGGCCAGGCACGGGTCAGCCTGCGGCTCCGGGTCGGCGAGCGCGGCGTCCAGGCGGTCCAGCACGCCCAGGCACTCGTCCCAGCCGCGCGCGATGAACTGCTCGGCCGAGTGGTCCTGGCTGTGCGCGACCAGGTCGCCGAGCCAGTGGTCGTCGTACCGGGTGCGGTTGGCGACCGCGTGCGCACGGAGCAGCCCCGGCAGCTCGGCCGGCGCGGTGCCCTCCACCAGCAGCCGGACGGTGAGCGCGGTCAGGTCGCTGGCCGCGAGGGCGGTCGGGTGACCGTGGGTCAGCGCGGACTGCAGCTGCGCGGCGCCCGAGAGCTGGCGCTCGGTGAGGCCGGGGACGAGTCCGAGCGGGGCGACCCGCATGTTGGCGCCGCAGCCCTTGGAGCCGAGCTGACTGGCCTCCTGCCAGGGGCGGTCGGGGCTGGCCAGCAACCCGCAGGCGCGCAGGCAGGTCATGCCCGGGGCGCGGTTGTTCTCGGGAGAGACCGACCAGGAGACGAACTCGTCGCGCAGCGGCTCCGTGAAGCTCTGCGGCGTGAGTGCACCGGCACGACGGACCGCGCGGGCCAGCGCGAGCGTCATCTGGGTGTCGTCGGTGATCAGCGCCGGGGTGGGCAGCGGGAGCTCACGCCAGTTCGGCCAGGTGTTCTCCAGGTACTCCATCCACTTGAACTCCGTCGGGTACCCCATCGCGTCCCCGATCGCGAGGCCGAGCAGGGTTCCGGTCGCGCGCATCATGTGGTCACCAACAGTTCGTTCAGGCCGCGGATCACGAATCCGGGCTGCCAGGAGGGTTCGCTCACCAGCGCCAGTTCGGGCGCGTGGCGCAGCAGGGCGCCGAAGGACTCGGCGAGTTCGAGCCGGGCCAGCGGGGCGCCGAGGCAGAAGTGCAGGCCGGCGCCGAAGGAGATGTGCGGGTTGTCGGACCGGGTGACGTCCAGCCGGTCGGGGTCGGCGAAGCGCTCCGGGTCGCGGTTGGCGGAGCCGAAGAGCAGTGCGACCTCGGCGCCGCGCGGGATGCGCACCCCGGCCACCTCGATGTCCTCCAGCACCCAGCGCTCGAACAGCTGCAGCGGGGTGTCGTAGCGCATCAACTCCTCGATGGCGGTGGGGAGATGATGCTCGACACCGGAGCGCAGCAGGGACAGCTGGTCGGGGTTGCGCAGCAGCGCCCACCATCCGTTGCCGGTGGTGTTCACCGTCGCCTCGTGCCCGGCGTTGAGCAGCAGGACGCAGGTGGAGATCATCTCCTGCTCGCTCAGCCGGTCGCCGTCCTCCTGCGCGGCGATCAGCGCGGAGACCAGGTCCACGCCGGGGGCGGCGCGCCGCTCGCGGATCAGTTCGCGCAGGTAGTCGGAGAACTCGATGCTGGCTGCCACCGCGCGCTCGGCCGCCGCCGGGGTCGGGTTGAGCTCGTACATCCCGGTGATCGCCGCCGACCAGGGCCGCAGCAGCCCACGGTCGGCCGCGGGCACCCCGAGCATCTCGGCGATGACCGCCACCGGCAGCGGCTCGGCCACCGCGCTGATCAGGTCGCCGCCGCCCTCCCTGACCAGGCCGACGACCAGCTCCTCTGCCAGCCGCGCCACCGTGGGCCGCAGCGCCTCGACCATCCGCGGCGTGAAGGCCTTCGACACCAGGCGCCGGATCCGGGTGTGGTCCGGCGCCTCCAGGTCGAGCAGCCCGTTGTCGTTGAGCGTGTGGAACGGCTCGTGCGCCGGGTCCGGCGGCGTGCGCCCGAACTCCTCGTGGCTGAACCGGTGCGTGTAGGTGCGCCCGAGCCGCCGGTCCCGCAGCAGCGAACTCACGTCCTGGTAGCGGGAGATCAGCCACTGCCCGGTCGGTTCGTAGCACGAGACCGGCGCCTGCTCCCGCAGTTCGGCATAGGCGTCGTACGGGTGCGCGATGAACTCCGCCGACCACGGATCGAAGTGCTGCGTCATTCGAGCAGCGTATCGACCTGCTCAAGTGGAGTCGCCTCGGTCATCGCCAGGTGCCAGGCATCGAGGTGGCGCTTCCGCAGGACGCGGACATCGGTCCGCCGACTGTGGTCGCGGACCAGGAATGCTGCGCGTTCCTGGTCATCCAGTCGAACGCACTCCGCACACTCCGCCCCCGCGCTCACGACTCCGCCTCAGCGAACGCCCGGTCCGGGCATCGCTCGCCACCGCAGCGGCAGAGCGGCCAGTCGCTGCTCCGGAACCGGCCGATAGCGAAGTGCGGGTCGTAGCTGGGGGCCATCGCGCGGATGGCATGACGCGCTCCGTTGTCGTCGGTGACGACGCGACGGTACGTCCCGGCCCCGGGCTCTTCGGCTGTTGGCATGGCTGCTCCCTGATCGTGACCTGTTGCCACATCAGGTGTAGTTCTCCGTGAACACCCTGCCAGTGGCCACCGTAGTGGCCAGACTGTGCGGTATGAGCGTCGGTGCACTCATCAGAGCCCTCCGCGAGGCCCGCGGCTGGTCACAGGGCCGCCTTGCCTCCGCATTGTGCGAGGCATCCACTCGCCCAACGCTGACCCGGGAGGAGATCAGCCGGTGGGAGAACGGAAAACGGTCCGTCGGGCCCTTCTGGCTGGCCCACCTGGCGAGGACCTTCGCTCTGCCGGTCGAGGTCTTCGAGGCCGCGGGAGTCGGCCGGCCATCGCCGATCGGCGAGGTCGCCCGGCAAGGGCTCGTAGCCGCGTTGGACGGGCGTGCCAGCGTCGATGACTGGCAGGAGGTGACGGACGACTACGGACGCGCCTTCATGACGCTCCCAGCGCGTGAGATCGAGCCACAGCTCGCTGGCGACCTGCTCCTGCTGCGCCGGGCCCTGGCGGACTCCCAATGCCTTTGGGAGTCCGTGGCCAGGCTCTCGGTCGTCATGGGGATGGCTGTGGCTTCGCTCAACGGCCCTGCGGCCTCCGCCCGCTGGTATCGAACCGCGGTCAAGGCCGCCGACCGCTCCGGCGGCTTGGCGCTCCGCGAGTGGACACGCGGGCAGGGCGCACTCGCTCTCGTCTACGAGGGCGCCGAGCCGTCCTCGCTGATCGCCGTGACGACCAAGGCCCTTGCCCTGTCCCAACGCCCTTCCATGGGACGGCTCTGTGCCCTACTGGCTCAAGCGCACTGCTACGCAAGGCTCGGCGAGCCTGGACCGGCCCGACGTGACCTCTGTGCTGCCGACGAGATGTTCCCGTCAGTGGCCTCACCGCCGTTCGCCACGGTCTTCTCCATGCCGCAGTGGGGATACAGCCTCACCAAGACGCTCGTTCACGCCCGACTCGGCGATGTCGAGCAGTCGCAGCGGGAGCAGGACACCGCCGACCGGCTGAGGCCCGGCGGCCTCGGCCGGTTCGCGGCTCACACGAGCGTTCACCGAGCACTGTCGTTCGTGAAGTCCGGAGACGTCGGTGTCGGCCTTGAGCTGGCCCGGAGAACCGTGGCCGAGCTGCCGGCCGAGCAGCGGAGCAAGGTGCTCGGTGGCTTCGTCGCGGAGGTCAAAGCCGCCGCCCGGGCCACCTGACCCGGCTGATCCGGTCAGCTCAGCCGCTTGATCTCGCCGCGCGCCCGGTAGAAGCCGCCGCGCTCGGAGGCGCGCACCTCGGTGACCAGGTAGCGGGCGCCGGGCACCCGGATGTCCTTGGGGAACTGGACCCGCCAGCTCGGGTCGTACCCGGCCGTGACCACCCGGATCCGGGTGCGCGCGCCGTCCTGGACGCACTCCACCTCGACGCCGCCCTGCGCGCCGGTCACCCACTCGATCTCGGTGCTGGGGGCGACCCGCGTCAGGCTGCCCGCCTTGACGTCGGCGGTCTGCGGCAGCCGGCCGCCCTCGGCGTCCTGGACGGCGGTGTCGCTCACGTCCAGGCAGGCCAGCGAGCCGTCGGTGGTGACCAGGTAGAGCCGCCCGGCGCGGTACTGCATGCTGTACGCCGAGCCGCAGCCGGTGGCCAGCTTCCACAGCCGGCGGCCGTCGGCGGCGAAGCAGTAGACCGACGAGGAGCTGTCCCCGGCGAAAACGAGGCGGCCGTCCGGCGAGGCGGCGCAGGAGTAGACGGCCGCGTCGCAGCGGTAGCGGGCGAGCTCCGCGCCGTCGGTCTTGGCCAGGCGGTGCACCCAGCCGCGGCTGGTGCCGGCGAAGACCTCCTCGCGCTCCTGCCAGCCGAACAGCACCTCGCCCTCGGTCCGGGTGTGCCAGCGCTGGTCGCCGCTGCGCGACTCGTAGCGGGTGACGCCGGTCGAGTAGCCCTGGTAGACGCCGTCCGGGTCGCAGCGCACCATCCAGGCCGAGCTGCCGCGGGTGGCCCGTCGCCACTGGAACTCGTCCTCGTGGTCGACGGTGGTGATGCCGCCCTGGGCGTCGGAGACGCCGAGCACGCCGTCGTGGATGTCCAGCCAGTAGATGTCCACGTCGGAGGCGATCTCGTAGGCCACCCGCGGGACCTTGCCGCCCAGGTCGTAGACCCGGCCGTCGTCGCAGCCGGCGTAGATCCAGGAGTCGTCCCCGACGATGCACTTGACGCCGTCCGGCAGCCCGAAGCGGCCGGTCACCACGCCGTCGTGGGTCAGGGTGTAGACGTCACCGGACTCGTTGCCGACCCATGCCTGCTCCTCGTCGACGAAGATCCCGAAGGCCGGGGCGCCCGAGCGGAACCGCCACAGCACCGGGGCCTGGCGGGCCGTGGAGCGGGTGCTGACCATCTCCCGGCGGGTCACCGCGCGGCGCTGGCGCTCCCCGCGCCGGGCCGGGGCGTAGCCCTTGCGGACCTTCTCCCCCACCTTCTTGGCGGCCGCGGCGGCGGCCTTCTCCACCGTCGGGTACGAGGTGCTGCGCACCTGCCCCGCCTCGCCGATCCGCCCGTAGCTGACGGTCAGCTCGGTCCCGGCCTGGCGGACCTCGTAGAACTTGTGCGCGCTGCCCTGCTCCTCGGAGAGTTCGAGGTAGGTGACCTGCTCGGCGACGGCAGTGGACATCAAGCCCTCCCGGGGCGTTCGGTGTTGGGAACAAAGTAGCGAACGGGACTGACAACTCCTCAGGCCGCGGCGGGCACCAGCGCCACCGGCTCCCCGCTCTGCTCCGCGCCCTGCTCCCCGCCCTGCTCCGCGCGCCGCTCCTCGCGCAGCCCGTAGCGGGCGTGCAGGCGCCGCAGCGGCGCCGGCGCCCACCAGGCCGCGCGGCCGAGCAGCGCCATGGTGGCGGGCACCAGCAGCATCCGCACCACGGTCGCGTCGATCAGCACGGCAAGGCTCAGCCCCAGGCCGATCTGCAGGATCTGGCCGAAGCCGCTGGTCATGAAGGCGGCGAAGACGATCAGGATCAGCGCGGCGGCGCTGGTGACGATCCGTCCGGTCCGCGCCAGACCGGTGACCACCGCGGTCTTCGGGTCACCGGTGCGCAGCCACTCCTCGCGGACCCGGGCCAGGATGAAGACCTCGTAGTCCATCGCGAGCCCGAAGGCGATCGCGGCGATCAGCGGCAGCGCCACCAGGTCGAGCGCGCCCATGCCCTCGCCGCCGAGCAGGCCGGCGCCGTGGCCGTCCTGGAAGACCAGCGTGGTGATGCCCGCCGCGGCGCCCAGCGACAGTGCGGTGGAGAGCACCGTCTTGACCGGGATCAGGAGCGAGCCGGTGAAGGCGAAGAGCAGCAGCAGGATCCCGCCGACCACCACGGCCAGCGCGCCGGGCAGCCCGTCGACGAGCATCTGCTGGAAGTCGGCCACCCGGGCGGCGGTGCCGCCGACCGCCACGGCCAGGCCGGGGTGCGTGGTGCGCAGGGTGTGCACCAGGGCGAGCGCGGTGGCGTCGTCGCTGCCGCCGGTGGGGACGAGCTGGAGCTCGGTGGTCCCGTCGGGCAGGGTGGCGAGGTGGGCGGCCGAGACCTGGGGCAGCGCGCGGGCCCGGTCGGCGAAGGCGTCGTAGGCCGGTCCGTGACCGTCCAGCAGGACGACGACCGGGTCGGCGCCCGAGAGCTGCGGGAAGTGCGCCTGGAGTGCCTGGTGGGCGAGCCGGCCGTCCGAGCCGGCCGGCAGGTAGCGGGCGTCGCCGGAGGTGGTGCGCAGGCCCGCCAGCGGCAGGGCGAGCGCGGCCAGCGCGGCGGTGATGGTGACGGCGACCAGCAGCGGGCGCGAGGTGGCCAGGCGGGCGATCCGGGCGAAGCCGCGGCCCGCGGTGGGCTTCGGCTCGCGCAGCCGCAGCCGGTGGCCGAACCGCGCCAGCACGGCCGGGACCAGGGTGACGGCGGCGGCCATGTCGATCAGCACCACGGAGGCGGCGGCCAGGCCCATGCTGCGCAGGAACGGGCTGTCGAAGGCGAGCAGGCCGCCGAGGCAGACCGCGACGGTCAGGCCGGAGAAGAAGACGGTGCGGCCGGCGGCGTGCACGGTCCGGGTGACGGCGAGCGCCGGGTCCGGGGTGTGGCGGCGCTCCTCGCGGAAGCGGTTGATCACCAGCAGCGCGTAGTCGATCGCCAGGCCCAGCCCCAGCATCGTGGTGACCTGCAACGAGGAGGCGCTGATCTCGGTGAACTCGGAGACCGCCAGCAGGCTCAGGAAGGTCCCGCCGATCCCGCAGAAGGCGACCAGGACTGGCAGCCCCGCTGCCAGCAGACCGCCGAAGACCAGCAGGCAGAGCAGCAGCACCAGCGGCAGCGAGACCAGCTCGGCGCGGCCGACGCCCTCCTTGCCGGCCTCGTTCATCTGCTGGCTCAGCAGCGGTCCGCCGCTGACCTGCAGGTGCGTGGCGTGCAGCTGGCGCAGCCGCGCCTCGGCCCCGTCCTGGGCGGCCTGCTGGTCGTCGTCCGAGAGGCCACCGGCGAGGGTGACCGGGAGGATCAGGGCCTGGTGGTCGGCCGACACCCCGCTGCCCTGGCGGTACGGATCGGCGACCGCCGCGACGCCGGGCATCGCGCCGAGGTCGCGCACCGCGGCGGCGATCTGGGCCCGGAAGGCCGGGTCGGTGACGTCCTGCCCGGAGAGCACGGCGCTGATCGTGCCGCCGTCGGTGGCCCCCTGGAGCCGGTCGAGCCGGTCGGCCACCCGGTGCGACTCACTGCCGGGGACGGAGCCGACCGACCCGGTCATCCGGGTGGCGCTGATGCCGCTGAGGCCGAAGCCGAGCAGGATCACGGCGAGCCAGGCGAGCAGGACGGCGATCGGGTGACGCGTGGTCACCCTGGCGAGGAGCGAGGTCATGGCCGTAACCCTGCCGGTGGGGGCGGTCATCGCGGATCACCCGGCCGAGCGGTCCGCCAGCCTCCCCCGCAGGGGGGAGACGGGCGGCGGTCCTTCGGCGGACGGGGCTCAGCCCTCGCCCGCCACCACCGCGCCCGCCTCGTAGGCGAAGACCACCGCGTGCACCCGGTCGCGCAGCTGGAGCTTGCTCAGCACGTTGCTGACATGGGTCTTGACGGTGTGTTCGCTGACCACCAGCTCGGCGGCGATCTCCGCGTTGGAGCAGCCGCGGGCGATCAGCCGCAGCGTCTCCTGCTCCCGGATGGTCAGCTGCTCCAGCAGCCTGGACGGCGCGCGCACCGCCGCGCCCGGGCCCGTCGGGCGGCGCGCCGAGAACTCGCTGATCAGGCGCTTGGTGACGGAGGGCGCCAGCAGCGCCTCCCCCGAGGCGACCAGCCGCACGCCGTGCGCGAGGTCGTCGCGCCGCACGTCCTTGAGCAGGAAGCCGCTGGCCCCGGCGTACAGCGCGTCGTAGACGTAGTCGTCGATGTCGAAGGTGGTCAGCATGATCACCTTGGTCGCCGGGTACTCGGCGCAGACCCGGCGGGCCGCCTCCAGGCCGTCCATCACGGGCATCCGGACGTCCAACAGCAGCACGTCCGGGCGGTGCTCGGCCACCACCTCGACCGCCTCCTGACCGTTGGCCGCCTCCGCCACCACCTCGATGTCGGGCTGGGCGTCCAGGATCATCCCGAACCCGGCCCGCACCAGCTCCTGGTCGTCGGCCACCACCACGCGTATCACGGACATCCCCGCTCCCTCGTCACTCAGCTCGCCGCCCCGAGCGGCAGCCGCGCCGTCACCACGAAACCCCGCCCGTCCGGCGCCGGGCCGGCCGCGGCCCGGCCACCGCAGGCCGCCGCGCGCTCCCGGATCCCGACCAGCCCCCGGCCGCCGGACCAGCCCGCCCCGCCGTCCGGCCGGCGCGGCTGCCGGCCGCGCTCGTCGAGCCCGTGCCCGTTGTCGCTGACCGCCAGTTCGAGCGCCTGGCCCACCTCGGCGATCCGCACCTCGGCCGCGTCCGCGCCGGAGTGCTTGACGATGTTGGTCAGCGCCTCCTGGACGATCCGGTAGGCCGCCGTCTCCACGTCGGCCGGCAGTACCGAGGCCCGCTCGGGCAGCACCAGCCGCACCGCCACGCCCGCCAGCGTCATCCGCTCGGCCACGGCGGCGAGCTCGGGCAGCCTGGGCTGCGGGGCGAGCTGCGGGCCCGCGCCGTCCTCCTTGAGCACGCCCAGCACTCGGCGCAGTTGCACCATGGCGTCGCGCCCCGAGTCGGCGATGGTGTCGAAGGCCTTGATCGCCTTCTCCGGGTCGGCGCGCACCACCAGCGGGCCCGCCTCGGCCTGGATCACCATCAGCGCGACGGCGTGCGCCAGGATGTCGTGCATCTCCCGGGCGATCCGCCCGCGCTCCTCCGCGACCGCGCGCGCCGCGTCGCTGGCCGCGCGCAGCCCGGTCTCGCGCGCCCGGTCGGCCTCCACCCGGGCCAGCCGGCGCAGCTCGCGCACCGCGGTGCCGAGCGCGAAGGAGCCGAGCACGGTGAGTTCGCTGAAGATCATCCCGTCCAGCGAGCGGGTGCCCAGCACGTTGGCCGGCACCAGGACCGCCAGCATCAGCCAGCGCTGCCAGTTCTCCCCCAGGTCGGCCAGGGTGTAGATGGCGACGACTCCGTAGACCGGGAGCTGCGGCTGGGCGGAGTGCGCGAACACCCCGAGCGCCCCCGAGAGCAGCACGGTGGCCAGGAAGGCCGCGGCCGGCGCCTTGCGCCGCCAGGGCAGCGGCAGCGAGCAGCCGGCGGCCAGCAGGTAGGTCCACAGCGGCCAGTGCGTCCCGTCGTTGTGGACCGCCCAGAGCGAGACCGCCACCGAGACCAGCGCGATCAGGCCGTCCACCACGTACGGGTTGATCCCGGCCAGCCGCCCGCGCAGCCACCGCTCCCGTTCGGCCAGCCACTCCTGGCTGCGCGTCATCGCTTCCATCCGCGCCCCTCCCCCGTTCGGGGGGAGCCTATCGGCACAGGTCAACAGGTCGTGGACGGGCTGCAGCCGGTCCACCTCAGGCATGCGCGACGGTGACGTTGCCGGTGTCGGACTCGGCGTCGATCGCATGGCCCGAGGCGGCGTCCTGTGCGACCGTCACCTTGACGCTGCCCGTGTCGGCCGTGGCCTTGACGGCGTAACCGCCGGCCGGCACGACCACCTTGACGTTGCCGGTCGAGGTCTTCGCGGTCACCGAGCCCGGCACACCGGTGAAGGTCGCGGAGACGTCCCCGGTGGACGAGCCGAGGCTGGCGCTGGCGCTGCTGAGGTTCACGCCCTCGACCGAGCCGGTACCGGTGTCGGCCCGCACCCCCGCGCTCAGCCCGGACAGGTGCACGTCGCCGGTGCCCGCGCTGACCTTGACGTCCGTGCCCGCCGGGACGTCGACCTCGTAGTCGATCCCGCAGTCGTCGTGGCAGGTGTAGGTGAGCGTGAGGGTGCCGTCGGCCACCGTGTGCGTGCTGGTGGGCGCCTTGCTGTCGTAGTTCTGGTGCTCCACCACGTGCACCCCGGTGCCGGCCCCGACCACCCGGATGTTGCCGGTCTTCCCGTTGACCACCAGGGCGTGCACCGGCTGGTCGATCCCGTAGCCGACGACGCTGTGCTGCTGCCCGTCGAAGAAGCAGCCGGACATCCCGAAGACGACGAAGCCGGTGATCGCGGTGCAGCCGAGCAGCCGGGTCAGGCGCTGGTTCATCTGAGGTGTCCCCCTGTGCCGTGGGCCCGGACCATCCGGACCGACCCCCTCAGCCTGCCCGCCCGACCCCCGCCGCGGGATCGCTCCCCCGAGCGGTTTGCCCGCCTCCCCCGCGCGGGGGAGGCCGCCCGCGAGCGCCCGGGAACGCCGCTGGGCGGCCACCCCGGAAAGGGGTGACCGCCCAGCGGTGTTCGGACCACTCAGCCCGTGTACGGGCCGTAGTCGTAGTCGTCCAGCGGGACCGCCTGGCCGGAGCCGGCGCCGAACGGCGACAGGTCGTAGTCGTCGTAGCCGACGGCCGAGTACATCGCGGCCTTGGCCTCCTCGGTCGGCTCGACCCGGATGTTGCGGTAGCGGGGCAGACCCGTACCGGCCGGGATGAGCTTACCGAGGATGACGTTCTCCTTGAGGCCCAGCAGCGGGTCCGACTTGGCGTGGATCGCCGCGTCGGTGAGCACCCGGGTCGTCTCCTGGAAGGAGGCGGCCGACAGCCAGGACTCGGTGGCAAGCGAGGCCTTGGTGATACCCATCAGCTGCGGACGGCCGGAGGCGGGGTGACCGCCCTCGGAGACCACGCGACGGTTCTCGGTCTCGAACCGGCCGCGCTCGACGAGCTCGCCCGGGAGCAGCTCGGCGTCGCCCGACTCGATGATCGTCACGCGGCGGAGCATCTGCCGGATGATGATCTCGATGTGCTTGTCGTGGATCGACACGCCCTGGTTGTTGTAGACCTTCTGGACCTCGGCGACCAGGTGGATCTGGACCGCACGCTGGCCCATGATCCGCAGCACGTCGTGCGGGTTGGTGGCACCGACGGTCAGCTTCTGGCCGACCTCGACCGCCTGACCCTCGCTGACCAGCAGCTTCACACGCTTGGAGACCGGGTAGGCGATCTCGTCCGTGCCGTCGTCCGGGGTGACGACGATCTTGCGGGTCTTCTCGGTGTCCTCGATGCGGGCCCGGCCCTGCGCCTCCGAGATCGGGGCCACACCCTTGGGGGTACGGGCCTCGAAGAGCTCGACGACACGCGGCAGACCCTGGGTGATGTCGTCACCGGCCACACCACCGGTGTGGAAGGTACGCATCGTCAGCTGGGTGCCGGGCTCACCGATGGACTGGGCGGCGATGATGCCGACCGCCTCACCGATGTCGACCAGCTTGCCGGTGGCCAGCGAACGGCCGTAGCAGAAGGCACAGGTGCCGACGGCCGACTCGCAGGTGAGGATCGAGCGGGTCTTGACCTCGGCGATGCCGTGGCGGATCAGCTCGTCGATCAGCACGTCACCGAGGTCGGTGTTGGCGGTCGCGACGAGCTTGCCGTCGACGGTGATGTCCTCGGCCAGCATGCGGGCGTAGACGCTGGTCTCGACGTCGTCCGTCTTGCGCAGGACGCCGTCCTCGCCGACCGTGCCGATCGCCAGCTTGAGGCCGCGCTCGGTGCCGCAGTCCTCCTCGCGGATGATCACGTCCTGCGAGACGTCCACCAGACGACGGGTCAGGTAACCCGAGTCGGCGGTACGCAGCGCGGTGTCGGCCAGACCCTTACGGGCACCGTGGGTGGAGATGAAGTACTCCAGCACGGACAGGCCCTCACGGAACGAGGCCTTGATGGGACGCGGGATGGTCTCGTTCTTGGCGTTCGACACCAGACCACGCATACCGGCGATCTGACGCATCTGCATCATGTTTCCGCGAGCACCCGAGTCGACCATCATGAAGATGGGGTTGGTCTTCGGGAAGTTCGCGTTCATGGCCTCGGCAACCTCGTTGGTCGCCTTGGTCCAGATGTTGACCATTTCCTGCTTGCGCTCGTCGTTGGTCATCAGACCGCGCTCGTAGTTCTTCTGGACCTTCTCGGCCTGAGCCTCGTAGCCCTCGAGAATCTGCGGCTTGCTCGGCGGCACGACGACGTCCGAGATCGACACCGTGACACCCGAGCGGGTCGACCAGTGGAAGCCGGCCGCCTTCAGGTTGTCCAGGGTCGCCGCGACGATCACCTTGGGGTAGCGCTCCGCCAGGTCGTTG
Source organism: Kitasatospora sp. NBC_01250 (assembly GCF_036226465.1). Lineage (NCBI taxonomy): Bacteria > Bacillati > Actinomycetota > Actinomycetes > Kitasatosporales > Streptomycetaceae > Kitasatospora > Kitasatospora sp. NBC_01250. The sequence continues at coordinate 3,976,824 of NZ_CP108476.1, forward strand.
ACGATCGCGGAGAGCTGCTTCTTGCCCACCTCGTAGTCGACGAACGGGTAGTCCTCGGGCAGCAGCTCGTTGAAGAGCGCGCGGCCCAGGGTGGTGCGCAGGCGGAAGGACTCGCCCTCCATCCACGCGGCCGGCTGGCCCTCGGTCCACTCGGGGTCGACCGGCGGGGTCCAGCCACGGGGCGGGACGGTGCCGATCGGCAGGCGCAGGTCGATCGGGGCCTGGACGTCCAGCTCGCGGGCGTCGAAGGCCATGATCGCCTCGGCGGTCGAGGAGAAGGAACGGCCACCGCCCTTCACCTCCTCGCGGTCCGAGGTGAGGAAGAACAGACCGAGCACCATGTCCTGGGTCGGCATGGTGACGGGGCGACCGTCGGCCGGCTTCAGGATGTTGTTCGAGGACAGCATCAGGATGCGGGCCTCGGCCTGCGCCTCCGCGGAGAGCGGCAGGTGGACGGCCATCTGGTCACCGTCGAAGTCCGCGTTGAACGCGGTGCAGACGAGCGGGTGGATCTGGATGGCCTTGCCCTCGACCAGCTGCGGCTCGAAGGCCTGGATGCCCAGGCGGTGCAGGGTGGGCGCACGGTTCAGCAGCACCGGGTGCTCGGCGATGACCTCTTCGAGGACGTCCCACACCACCGGGCGCGCGCGCTCGACCATGCGCTTGGCCGACTTGATGTTCTGCGCGTGGTTCAGGTCCACCAGGCGCTTCATCACGAACGGCTTGAAGAGCTCCAGCGCCATGGCCTTGGGCAGACCGCACTGGTGCAGCTTGAGCTGCGGGCCGACGACGATGACGGAGCGGGCCGAGTAGTCGACGCGCTTGCCGAGCAGGTTCTGACGGAAACGACCCTGCTTGCCCTTCAGCATGTCGCTGAGGGACTTCAGCGGACGGTTGCCGGGGCCCGTGACCGGGCGGCCGCGACGGCCGTTGTCGAAGAGGGCGTCGACCGCCTCCTGCAGCATGCGCTTCTCGTTGTTGACGATGATCTCGGGCGCGCCGAGGTCGAGAAGCCGCTTCAGGCGGTTGTTGCGGTTGATCACGCGGCGGTACAGGTCGTTCAGGTCGGAGGTCGCGAAGCGGCCACCGTCCAGCTGCACCATCGGACGCAGGTCCGGCGGGATGACCGGGACGCAGTCCAGCACCATGCCGTTGGGCTTGTTGGTGGTCTGCAGGAACGCGGAGACGACCTTGAGGCGCTTGAGCGCACGGGTCTTCTTCTGGCCCTTGCCGGTGCGGATGATCTCGCGCAGGCGCTCGGACTCCTCCGCCAGGTCGAAGGTCTCCAGGCGGTCCTTGAGGGCCGCGGCACCCATCGAGCCGGAGAAGTAGGTGCCGAAGCGGTCGCGCAGCTCGCGGTAGAGCAGCTCGTCGCCCTCGAGGTCCTGGACCTTGAGGTTCTTGAAGCGGGCCCACACCTCGTCGAGGCGGTCGATCTCGCGCTGCGCGCGGTCACGCAGCTGCTTCATCTCGCGCTCGGCACCCTCGCGCACCTTGCGGCGCACGTCGGCCTTGGCGCCCTCGGCCTCCAGCTCGGCCAGGTCGGTCTCGGCCTTCTTGGCACGCGCCTCGAGGTCCGCGTCACGGCGGTTCTCGATCTGCTGGCGCTCGACGGAGACGTGCGCCTCCAGCGACGGCAGGTCGCGCTGACGACGCTCGTCGTCGACCCAGGTGATCATGTAGGCGGCGAAGTAGATGACCTTCTCGAGGTCCTTCGGCGCCAGGTCGAGCAGGTAGCCCAGGCGGGACGGCACACCCTTGAAGTACCAGATGTGCGTGACCGGCGCGGCCAGCTCGATGTGGCCCATCCGCTCACGGCGCACCTTGGCGCGGGTCACCTCGACGCCGCAGCGCTCGCAGATGATGCCCTTGAAGCGGACACGCTTGTACTTACCGCAGTAGCACTCCCAGTCCCGGGTGGGACCGAAGATCTTCTCGCAGAAAAGGCCGTCCTTTTCCGGCTTCAACGTGCGGTAGTTGATGGTCTCCGGCTTCTTGACCTCGCCGTGCGACCACTGGCGGATGTCGTCGGCGGTCGCGAGGCCGATGCGGAGCTCGTCGAAGAAGTTGACGTCAAGCACTGGTCGTCAAGCCCTCTTTCGTAAGTCGAAAGTCGTTCATCTGGTCTGAGGGGGGCCTGGGGGCGGGCCGGCCGCTGGATCAGCGGCCGGCCCGGCCTCCGTCAGACCTCTTCGACGCTGCTCGGCTCGCGCCGGGACAGGTCAATACCGAGCTCCTCGGCTGCGCGGAAGACATCCTCGTCGGAGTCCCGCAGCTCGATGTTGGAGCCGTCCGAGGACAGCACCTCCACGTTGAGGCAGAGCGACTGCATTTCCTTGATGAGGACCTTGAAGGACTCGGGAATGCCGGGCTCGGGGATGTTCTCGCCCTTGACGATGGCCTCGTAGACCTTCACACGGCCGAGCACGTCGTCGGACTTGATGGTGAGGAGCTCCTGCAGCGCGTAGGCCGCGCCGTACGCCTCAAGGGCCCACACCTCCATCTCACCGAAGCGCTGACCACCGAACTGCGCCTTACCACCGAGCGGCTGCTGGGTGATCATCGAGTACGGACCGGTCGAACGGGCGTGCAGCTTGTCGTCGACCAGGTGGTGCAGCTTGAGGATGTACATGTAGCCGACCGAGACCGGCATCGGGAACGGCTCGCCGGAGCGGCCGTCGAACAGCCGGGCCTTACCGGTGGAGTTCACCAGGCGCTCACCGTCACGGGTGAGGGTGGTGTTGTCCAGCAGACCGGTGATCTCGTCCTCGCGGGCGCCGTCGAAGACCGGGGTGGCGAGGTTGGTGCCGCCCTCGACCTTGTCCGCGCCGATCGCCTGCAGGCGGCGGGCCCACTCCTCGCTGAGGCCGGAGACGTCCCAGCCCTGCTTGGCGAGCCAGCCGAGGTGGATCTCCAGGACCTGTCCCGGGTTCATTCGGGACGGGACACCCAGCGGGTTGAGGATGATGTCGACCGGGGTGCCGTCCTCGAGGAACGGCATGTCCTCGACCGGGAGGATCTTGGAGATGACACCCTTGTTGCCGTGCCGGCCGGCCAGCTTGTCACCGTTGGTGATCTTGCGCTTCTGGGCCACGTAGACCCGCACCAGCTGGTTGACGCCCGGGGGCAGCTCGTCGCCCTCTTCACGGTCGAAGACGCGCACGCCGATGACCTTGCCGGACTCACCGTGCGGCACCTTCAGCGAGGTGTCGCGGACCTCACGGGCCTTCTCGCCGAAGATCGCGCGCAGCAGGCGCTCCTCCGGGGTCAGCTCGGTCTCACCCTTCGGGGTGACCTTGCCGACCAGGATGTCGCCGGTGACGACGTCCGCGCCGATCCGGATGATGCCGCGCTCGTCGAGGTCGGCGAGGACCTCCTCGGAGACGTTCGGGATGTCCCGGGTGATCTCCTCGGGGCCCAGCTTGGTGTCACGGGCGTCGACCTCGTGCTCCTCGATGTGGATCGAGGAGAGGACGTCGTCCTGCACGAGGCGCTGCGACAGGATGATCGCGTCCTCGTAGTTGTGACCCTCCCAGGACATGAAGGCGACGAGCAGGTTCTTGCCCAGCGCCATCTCGCCCTCGTCGGTGCACGGGCCGTCGGCCAGCACCTGGCCGGCCTCGACCCGCACGCCCTCGTCCACGAGCACCTTCTGGTTGAAGGCGGTGCCCTGGTTGGAGCGGGTGAACTTGGCGGCGCGGTACGTGTTGTACGTGCCGTCGTCGTTGGCCACGGTGACGTAGTCGGCGGAGACCTCCTGGACGACACCGGCCTTCTCGGCGGTGATGACGTCCGCGGCGTCGACGGCGCAGCGGTACTCCATGCCGGTACCGACCACGGGCGCCTCGCTGCGCAGCAGCGGGACGGCCTGGCGCATCATGTTCGAGCCCATGAGCGCGCGGTTGGCGTCGTCGTGCTCGAGGAAGGGGATCATGGCGGTCGCGACCGACACCATCTGGCGCGGCGAGACGTCCATGTAGTCGATCTCGGTGCCGGGGATGTAGTCGATCTCGCCGCCACGGCGGCGCACCAGCACGCGGGGCTCGGCGAAGTGGAGGTCCTCGGTCAGCGGCGCGTTGGCCTGCGCGATGACGTAGCGGTCCTCCTCGTCAGCGGTCAGGTAGTCCACCTGCTCGGTGACGACACCGTCGACGACCTTGCGGTACGGGGTCTCGATGAAGCCGAAGGCGTTCACCCGTCCGTACGAGGCCAGCGACCCGATCAGACCGATGTTCGGGCCTTCCGGGGTCTCGATCGGACACATGCGGCCGTAGTGCGAGGGGTGCACGTCACGGACCTCGAAGCCGGCCCGCTCACGGGACAGACCACCGGGACCCAGCGCGGACAGACGACGCTTGTGGGTCAGGCCCGACAGCGGGTTCGTCTGGTCCATGAACTGGGACAGCTGGCTGGTGCCGAAGAACTCCTTGATGGAGGCGACGACCGGCCGGATGTTGATCAGGGTCTGCGGCGTGATCGCCTCGACGTCCTGGGTGGTCATGCGCTCGCGCACGACGCGCTCCATCCGGGCCAGGCCGGTGCGGACCTGGTTCTGGATGAGCTCGCCGACGTTGCGCAGGCGGCGGTTGCCGAAGTGGTCGATGTCGTCGACCTCGACCACGATGTCGCGGCCCTCGTCGTCACGCCACTCGGTCTCGCCCGCGTGCAGCTTCACCAGGTACTTGATCGCACCGATGATGTCGGGCTCGGTGAGCACGCCGGAGTCCAGCGACTCGGCGTTGCCCAGCTTGCGGTTGACCTTGTAGCGGCCGACCTTCGCGAGGTCGTAGCGCTTCGGGTTGAAGTAGAGGTTCTCGAGCAGCGTCTGCGCGGCCTCACGCGTGGGCGGCTCGCCCGGGCGCAGCTTGCGGTAGATGTCGAGCAGCGCGTCGTCCTGGCCCTGGGTGTGGTCCTTCTCCAGGGTGGCGCGCATCGACTCGTACTCGCCGAACTCCTCGAGAATCATCTCGTTGGTCCAGCCGAGGGCCTTGAGCAGGACGGTGACCGACTGCTTGCGCTTGCGGTCGATGCGGACACCGACCATGTCGCGCTTGTCGATCTCCATCTCGAGCCAGGCACCACGCGAGGGGATGACCTTGCAGGAGAAGATGTCCTTGTCGGACACCTTGTCCAGGGTGGAGTCGAAGTAGACGCCCGGGGAGCGGACCAGCTGCGAGACGACGACACGCTCGGTGCCGTTGATCACGAACGTGCCCTTGTGGGTCATGAGCGGGAAGTCGCCCATGAAGACCGTCTGAGACTTGATCTCACCGGTCTCGTTGTTGGTGAACTCGGCCGTGACGAAGAGCGGGGCGGCGAACGTGAAGTCGCGGTCCTTGCACTCGTCAATCGAGTTCTTCGGCGGCTCGAAACGGTGGTCGCGGAAGGTCAGGGACATCGACCCGCTGAAGTCCTCGATCGGGGAGATCTCTTCGAAGATCTCCTCCAGACCGGACTTGGTGGGGACGTCCTGACCACTCTCCAGGGCCGCCTCGACCCGGGACTTCCAGGCCGCATTGCCGAGCAGCCAGTCAAAGCTCTCGGTCTGCAGGGCCAGGAGGTTCGGGACCTCGAGGGGCTCCTTGATCTTCGCGAAGGAGACGCGGAGCGGGGCGGTGGAATTGGCGTTGTTCGAGGCGTTGCGCGGCGCGGCCAAGAGGGGGGTCCTTCCGAGGGCTCGGAGCTCACTGCGCGCGTACCGGCCGGGCCTTGCCGAGGGGGGAAACCCCAGGTCAGGGCAGCGCACACTCCGGGCGACGAGTCACGGAGCAGCTAACAGGCAGCGCAAAGGGACAGTGTAGCCAAACGGCACACTGCTGTCCAGCCCTGATTCGGAGACCGAATCGGACACTCCCTACTGCTCGTCCTGCCACTGCGCACTGCAGCGGTGCCCAACCTCGCCTGAGGCCGGCACCGCGACTCACGTGAGTCATTTCCCGCCGCGACCCCGGGTTATGCATCCGGGGACACTCAAACTAACGGCCAACCGCCCTCACGGTGTCGGCGCGCGACTTGAGAATCGCGCGCCGCGTGCCGTTCGTCAAGGCCCGGCCGAAGCGCGGACCTCGCACTCTTCATCGCTCTGCGCCCCCACCGCGTTACACCGGACCTGTCGGCGGCCGTGGCTGCCCGGTCGATGATCAACGGCATCGAACGTGATCACCTTACCGGCCCGCACCGACACAAAAGGCCGGGCCGGCCACCCCGCGAGGGGTGGCCGGCCCGGCCGGAGTGCTCACTCAGGAGCGAGAAGTCACTTGACGGTGACCTTGGCGCCAGCGGCCTCGAGGGCAGCCTTGGCCTTCTCGGCAACGTCCTTCGCGACCTTCTCCAGCACCTTGGCGCCGGCGGTGTCAACGAGGTCCTTGGCCTCCTTCAGGCCGAGGGAGGTCAGGGTGCGCACCTCCTTGATGACCTGGATCTTCTTGTCGCCGGCACCGTCGAGGATGACGTCGAACTCGTCCTGCTCCTCGACGGCCTCAACGGCACCCGGGGCGGCAGCGGCGGCAACGGCAACCGGAGCGGCGGCGGTGACGTCGAACTTCTCCTCGAAGGCCTTCACGAACTCGGAGAGCTCGATCAGGGTCATGCCCTCGAACTGCTCGAGCAGGTCGTCCTGGGACAGCTTCGCCATGATGGCGTCCTTCCACTAAATCGGCAGGTGGTGCCGGATGTACGGGATTGGCGGGCGCGGGCCCGCAGCGAGGGCGTCAGCCCGTCGCCGATCACTCGGCGGCGGCGTCCTCGGCGGGAGCCGGCGTACCGGCACCGCCCTGCTCGGCCTTCTTCTCGCGCAGCGCGTCCACGGTACGGACGAGCTTCGAGGGCAGGGCCTGGAAGAGCGCAGCAGCCTGGGAGGGCTTGGCCTTCATGGCACCCGCCAGCTTGGCGAGCAGAACCTCGCGGGACTCGAGGTCCGCGAGCTTCTTGATCTCATCGGCGGACAGCGCCTTGCCATCAAGGACACCGCCCTTGATGACGAGAGCGGGGTTCTCCTTGGCGAAGTCACGCAGAGCCTTCGCCGACTCCACCGGGTCACCGGTGACGAAGGCGACAGCCGTCGGACCGGTGAACTGGTCGTCGAGCTCAGTGATCCCGGCCTCGTTGGCCGCAATCTTGGTCAGCGTGTTCTTCACCACGGCGTACTGGGCGTTGTCACCCAGCGAGCGACGCAGGGTCTTGACCTGCTTCACCGTCAGACCGCGGTACTCGGTCAGCACGGCCGCGTTGGAGGAACGGAACTTGTCCGCGATCTCCGCGACGGCAGCAGCCTTGTCGGGCCTTGCCATAGGCTTACGCCTCCTTCCGTGATGTCGAGGTCGGCCGACCTGGACAAGTCGACCTACACTGCCTCGGACCACCAGAAGGGCGCCTACGCGGAGAAAGCCTCTGCGGAGAACGGGAAAAGCCCCGGTGCGCAGGCGCACGGGGCTCAGTACGGACCTCGACGGACGCACGAAACCGTACGAACCGGAAGTCCAAGCTCCAAACACTCCTGCGCGGGCTGCCTGCGACGAAGCGCAGATCCTTCGGTCGGGCGTCCCCTTGCGGACACACCACGACAACCAGCGGTCTTTGGCAGGTTTCAGCGTACAAGACGAGAACTTGTGCACCAAATCGAGCATGCGCAAGGCCGTGCGGTCCTCAGGAGCCGCCGCCCTGGGTGTCGCTCTCGGCCGGGGCCTGGACGGCGAGGTTGCCGCCGAACTCGCTGTACTGGATCACCTGGTCCAGGTCGCCCTTGGTGCCGGTGCCGCCGCGCTGGAGCTGGACCAGCTGGTCCTTGTCGTTGAGCCACAGGTCCAGGTTGAGCGTGGTCACCCCGCCCTGGCCCAGCGTGGCGGCCAGCGAGTCCCGGCGGTCGGCGGTGAGCAGGTTCTGCTGGGCCGCGGCGTAGTCGGCCACCGAGAGGCTGGCCGTGTAGTGCTCCACCGTGCTGTCGCCCAGCTTCTCCTCCCCCAGCTTGCGCAGGTCGGGGGCGTTGGCCGCGGCGGTGACCGCCTCCAGCGGGTTGAGCTGGTCGACCAGGGCGGCGAACGGGGTCACCGGGCGGCCGTCGGGACCCATCACCTCCGGCGACTTCTGCCAGTGCTTGCCGCCGAGCCGGGCCGCGGTGGCCGCGTCGCCGCCCTGGTAGCTGACGGTGTCCATGATGATCAGCTGGTCGGTGGCGCCCGGGTTGGTCTTCGTCAGCTGCATGATCGTGCGCGGCGCCCAGTAGAGCGAGCCGTCGGCGCTGTCGCTCTTGCCGTCCGGGGTGACGAAGCGGTAGCTGAGCTTGGCCCGGCGGGCGGTCTGCAGCACCTGCTCGGCCGAGAGCAGCACGCCCTGCGGGGAGCGGTCGGTCGGCTTGTCCGTGGGCGAGGCGGATCCGGTGGACGGGACGGCCGAGGTGGGCAGCGTCACCGCGCCGCCGGCCGAGCCGCCGCAGGCGGCCAGGGTGGCGATGAGCGCGGCGGCCACCGCCGTGGCACCTGCCGCCGTGCGCCGTCGCGCCACGCTCATCACCTCCCGTCCGGTCCGTCTTCCTCAGGGTGCCACGCGTCCCCTGATCAGTCTGCGGCGGGCTGGGTCTGCCCCGGCTGCCCCAGCTGCTTGCCCGCCTGGGCGAGCAGCTGGGCCGCGTCCAGGGTGTCGTCGGCCGCCGGCGGGGTGGCCGTGACCTGGGTGCCGTAGTCGGAGTAGCTGACCGAGGCGTCGATCGGACCGTTGCCGGTCTGGGACTTGGTCTCCTGCTTGACCAGCAGGCCCTGGCCGTCGACCCAGACGTCGTAGTGCGCGCTGGTGACGCCCTGGCTCTGCAGCTGCTGGCGCAGCGCGTCGACCTGGTCCTGGGTGAGCGCGCCCTGCCCGGCCATCTGGGCGAGCGTCAGGTCGGCCGTGTAGTGGGTCACCTGAGCCCCGTTGAGGGTCTCCTTGCCGACCTCGGTCACCTTGCCGGAGGCGATCGCCGCCTGGACCGCCGCCACCGGGTCGGCGCTCTTCAGGCCGTTCTTGATGGTGGCACCGGCCGGGCCCATGATCTTGGCGAGGTCGTCGTAGGAGTACTTGAACCAGTGCTTGCCGCCCATCTGGTCGACCGTCGCCTGCGGCATGTGCATGTTGACGTAGAGCGCGTCGGTCTGGAAGACGGCATCCGCCGCCCCGTTGGTGCCGAGCTTGCTCGTCACGGCGGACGGCAGCTGCATCGTCATCGAGCCGACCAGGCCGTTCGCCCAGGACACCGCACCCTGGTAGGTGATGGAGCCGGACGGGGTCGTGATGGCCTCGTTGATCTTGGCCGACTTCTGGGCGCTGCTCTTGGCGCTGACCTGCTGGAGGAAGGCGGCCGGGGTGACGGCGGCCGGCGACTGGGCGGCACCGGGGCTGCTGCTCGCCGCCGAGGGTGCGGCGCTGCCGGCGGCCTGGGTCTTCTTGCCGGTGGACGAGTCCGGGCCACAGGCCGCCAGGCCTGCGGTCAGGGCGGCCACCACGGCCGCGGCGGCGAGGGTGCGAGTACGGGTCCTGGTCATGCGAATCCCCTCCCTGGGGTCCCTGCGGTTGGTCAGCCGAGGCTGCTGAGCAGCTTCGCTGCGACGGTCGGGTCGGCCTGGTCGCTCGCGGCGGGCGCGCTGACGCTGACCTTCACGCCCAGGTCCGCGTACTTGACGGTGCTGGCGGTCGGGTTGGCGCCGGTGCTCGGAGAGGAGCCGTCGACGTTCTGCTCGCCCATCTGGAGCAGCTGGTGCTTGGCGTCCACCCAGAAGTCGGTGATGACGGTCGAACCGCCGTCGGTGACCACCTGCAGGGCGGCCTTGCGCTGCGCGTCGCTGAGGCTCGGCATCTTGCCGACCAGGTCGGCGGCCTGCATCGTGCTGCGGTAGTGCGTGGTGGCGGCGCCGGCCACCTGCTCGGAGCCCACCTTGCTGAGGGTGCCGTTCTGCGCCGCGACGGTGAGCTCGGCGGTCGGGTCCATCAGCACGGCGAGCGCGGTGAACGGATCGCCGAGGCCGCTGCCGCCGCCGGCGGCCAGGTTGACCCAGTGCTTGCCGCCGAGCAGCGCGGCCTGGTCGTCGGCCACGCCGAGGTACGAACCACCGTCCACCAGACGGAACTTGACGGTCTTCCCGGACTCCTGCTCGGCCAGGTCGAGGGCCGGCTTGGTGCCCCAGGCGTACACGCCGGTGCCGTTGCCCGAGGAGCTGTCACTCGAACTGACGGTCACGTTGGCGCTGCCGGCCTTCTGCATCACGGCGGCCGACTCCAGCAGCGCCGCCTTCGAGCCGAGATCCGGCGCGCCGGCCGCACCGGCCGCGGCACCGGCCGAGGCGACGGCGCCCGCACTGCCTGAGCCGCTGGAGCTCTTGCTACTGCTGCTGCAAGCGGTCAGTGAACCGACCAGCAGCGCCGGCACGGCCAGCGCCACTGCGATGCGCGCACTGCGCACGACGGTTTCCCCCTTTTGTACGTCCAACCGATGACCTGCGGACTCTAGCCGACCGTGAAGACACCGGGGAAAGGGGTTTCGGTTCCTCGGGGGAACGCGTCAGGGCCCGCACCCCTTGCGGGATGCGGGCCCTGAAAGTGCGTCAGACCTGAGTCAGGTCAGCCCGGCACGGATCGGACCGATGAAGGTCAGATCGACGCCGGGTCCTCCTCGACGAGGAGGTTGCGGGTGCGGTTCGGGTCCACCTGGATGCCGGGGCCCATGGTGGTGGAGACCGCGGTCTTCTTGATGTAGCGGCCCTTGGCAGCGGACGGCTTGGCCCGCAGGACCTCGTCGAGCGCGGCGGCGTAGTTCTCGACCAGCTGCTCGTCGGTGAAGGAGGCCTTACCGATGATGAAGTGCAGGTTCGAGTGCTTGTCCACGCGGAACTCGATCTTGCCGCCCTTGATGTCCGTGACAGCCTTCGCCACGTCCGGGGTGACGGTGCCGGTCTTCGGGTTCGGCATCAGACCACGGGGACCGAGCACGCGGCCCAGGCGGCCGACCTTGCCCATGAGGTCCGGGGTGGCGACGACGGCGTCGAAGTCCAGGCGACCCTTGGCAACCTCGTCGATGAGCTCGTCGGAGCCGACGATGTCGGCGCCCGCAGCCTCCGCAGCCGCTGCACGCTCGCCGGTCGCGAAGACCAGGACCCGGGCGGTCTTACCGGTGCCGTGCGGCAGGTTGACGGTGCTGCGGACCATCTGGTCGGCCTTGCGCGGGTCGACACCCAGGCGCATGGCAACCTCGACGGTCGCGTCGAACTTGGAGGTGGAGGTCTCCCGGGCGAGGCGGATGGCCTCGAGCGGGGCGTACAGGCGGTCGCGGTCGACCTTGAGGTCCGCGGCCTTGAGGGCCTTGCTGCGCTTCACTGCTGCTCCTGAAGGGTGGAGTTGTGGTGTACGGGCCGCGCTGGCCCTACCACTGAACGGAAGGGGGTTTTCAGCCCTCGACGGTGATGCCCATGGACCGGGCGGTACCCGCGATGATCTTCTCCGCGGCGTCCAGGTCGTTGGCGTTCAGGTCGGGGAGCTTGGTGGTGGCGATCTCGCGCACCTGGGCCGAGGTCAGCTTGGCGACCTTGGTCTTGTGCGGCTCGCCGGAGCCCTTCTCGACGCCCGCGGCCTTCAGGATGAGGCGCGCGGCCGGCGGGGTCTTGGTGATGAAGGTGAAGCTGCGGTCGTCGTAGACCGTGATCTCCACCGGCACGACCATGCCACGCTGCGACTCGGTCGCGGCGTTGTAGGCCTTGCAGAACTCCATGATGTTGACGCCGTGCTGACCCAGCGCGGGGCCGACCGGCGGGGCCGGGTTGGCCGCACCGGCGTTGATCTGGAGCTTGATAAGCCCCGTGACCTTCTTCTTCTTGGGAGGCATGTCTCTCCGGGTCCTTCCTTCGATGGACGTGTGCACGGCTCCGGGGCGACACCCGGGTATGCGTACACACAGCGGACCAGGCTAACGCGGATGCGCCGCCTGGCCAAAACGGATTCGGGGTGGGGACGCGCCCCACCCCGAATCCGAAGACCTGTGTCAGTTCTTCTGGATCTGGTCGAACGACAGCTCGACCGGGGTCTCCCGGCCGAAGATCTCGACCAGGCCCTTGACCTTCTTCGAGTCCGGGTTGATCTCGTTGATGGTCGCCTGCAGGGTGGCGAACGGGCCGTCGGTGACGGTGACCGAGTCGCCGACCTCGAAGTCGAGCACCTGGATCTCGGCCGGGCGGACCGGCGAGGGCTTGCCGGCCTCCTTCGCGGCGGCGCGCTCGACGTCGGGGGCGAGCATCTTGACGACCTCGTCCAGGGTCAGCGGGTACGGGTCGTAGGCGTTGCCCACGAAGCCGGTGACACCGGGGGTGTTGCGCACGACGCCCCAGGACTCGGCGGTCAGGTCGATGCGGACCAGCACGTAGCCGGGGAGCTTGTTCTGCCGGATCGTCTTGCGGTCGCCGTTCTTGATCTGGACGACCTCCTCCTGCGGCACCTCGGCCTGGAAGATGTAGTCCTCGACGTTGAGCGAGACGGCGCGCTGCTCCAGGTTCTGCTTGACCCGGTTCTCGTAGCCCGCGTAGGTGTGGATCACGTACCACTCGCCGGGCAGGGTGCGCAGCTCCTCGCGGAACTTGGCGACCGGGTCGACCTGCTCCTCGACCAGCTCGACGTCCTCGGCAGCGGCCTCGTCCTCGACGGTCCCGTCCTCGGCAGCCTCGTCCTCAGCGGTCTCGGCGTCCTCGGCGGCCTCAGCGTCCTCGACGTCGCTCACCTCGTGCAGCGCGGCCTCCTCGGCGGGCTCGCCGGCCTCGGCCTCGTCCGCCGCCTCGACCTCGTCCTCGTCCACCGCGTCGACGATCTGCTCCCCGTCGGTGGGCTGCTCGGCGAAGTCGGCCTCGGCGTCGGCAGCCTCAGCCGCGTCCAGCTCGGCGGCGACATCCGCCTCGCTGACGGTCTCGTCGGCGTCGTACAGAGGGGACTCAGACACGGTGGCTGCTTCTTTCCTGGAGGTGTGGAGATGGTACGGCTCCGGGGCGCGCCCGCCCCGGGCCCGTGGGCGCGGGCGCGGGTGGCACGACTCGAAGTCTCAACAGTACCCAGTCAACGGTAGCGGGCTCGTCCGCACGGCGGCGACAGCTCGACCCGGGCGGTCCCCCGTTGGTGCTCGGAGGTCCGACCGGGTCGAGTGGTGATGCTGTGGGGGCTGGATCAGCCGAAGATCCAGAAGCTGGCCTTGGCGAAGCCCCAGTCCAGGGTCGCGACCAGGCCGATCATGACGGCCACGAAGACCACCACGACGCTGGTGTAGTTCATCAGCTCGCTCTTGGTCGGCCAGACGACCTTGCGGAGCTCGGCGATGATCTGGCGGTAGTACAGCCCCATCCGGGCGAACAGCCCCGCCTTGGCGCGCTTGCCGGGCGTCTTGCCGCCGTCGGCATCCCGGTTGGCGCGCTTGCGCTCACGGCGGGAGAGAGCCTTGCCACCCTCGCTCGCAGTGCCCTCGGCGGTGTCGACCGCGTCCTCGGCACCCTCGGGGTTGCCGCTCTCAGGCGTTGCGGTGGAGCCCGTGGTCTCCGTCACTCGTCCTCACCTGAATCCGGGTCCAGCCGAAGGTCACCGACGTGCCATGGAAGCACGGGCGATCCGGCGCAGTGCTGAATGGAAGTGCTGAACAACTTTCGCCCTTTCCGCGTCAAGCCCGCTCGCTCTTGTGGAGCGAACGGGCTGGACGAGGATCAAGCAGCAGGGCACGAGGGACTTGAACCCCCAACCGCCGGTTTTGGAGACCGGTGCTCTACCAATTGAGCTAGTACCCTTCGGTGCCTCGCGGCTCCGAGTCGACGCCCAACCTACCGCATCCGACCGTCGGCGTGCTGAACGCTTCTGATCTTCGCGGTGCGGTGGTGCCGTCGATCAGTGAGTGTACGGGTTCAACGGCGTTTGGTCGAACCTCTTGCGTCGGACGGCAGCCGACCCGGCCACCGGGCAGGGTCACCAGGTGGACGGGACGCGTACGGATGCTGAAACCGCCCCCCGGCGGCCCGCCGGCTTCTGCGACGATGCAGATATGAGCGCTTCCTCCCCCGCCAACGTCCGCCCCGCCGACCGCCGGGTCTCCGCCCGGGTCGGCGCCATCGCCGAGTCCGCCACCCTCGCCGTCGATGCCAAGGCCAAGGCCCTCAAGGCGGCCGGCCGCCCGGTGATCGGCTTCGGGGCCGGTGAGCCCGACTTCCCGACCCCGGACTACATCGTCGCCGCCGCCGTCGAGGCGTGCCGGGACCCGAAGAACCACCGGTACACCCCCGCCGGCGGCCTGCCCGAGCTCAAGGCGGCCATCGCGGCGAAGACGCTGCGCGACAGCGGCTACCAGGTCGACGCCTCCCAGGTGCTGGTGACCAACGGCGGCAAGCAGGCCATCTACGAGGCCTTCGCGGCCATCCTGGACCCGGGCGACGAGGTCATCGTCCCGGCCCCGTACTGGACCACCTACCCCGAGTCGATCCAGCTGGCCGGCGGCGTCCCGGTCGAGGTGGTGGCCGACGAGACCACCGACTACAAGGTCTCGGTGGCCCAGTTGGAGGCGGCCAGGACCGAGAACACCAAGGTGGTGCTCTTCGTCTCGCCGTCCAACCCGACCGGCTCGGTCTACACCGAGGCCGAGGCGGAGGCGATCGGCCGCTGGGCGCTCGAGCACGGCCTGTGGGTGCTCACCGACGAGATCTACCAGCACCTGGTCTACGGCGACGCGACCTTCACCTCGCTGCCCGCGCTGCTGCCCGCGCTGGCCGACAAGTGCATCGTGGTCAACGGGGTGGCCAAGACCTACGCCATGACCGGCTGGCGGGTGGGCTGGATGATCGGCCCCAAGGACGTGGTGGCCGCCGCGGCCAACCTGCAGTCGCACGCCACCTCCAACGTGAGCAACGTGGCCCAGCGGGCCGCGCTGGCCGCGGTGAGCGGCGACCTGTCGGCCGTCGACGAGATGAAGGTCGCCTTCGACCGGCGCCGGCAGACCATCGTGCGGATGCTCAACGAGATCGAGGGCGTCCTGTGCCCCGAGCCGCTGGGCGCCTTCTACGTCTACCCGTCGGTCAAGGGCCTGCTGGGCAAGGAGATCCGCGGCAAGCGCCCGCAGACCTCCGCCGAGCTGGCCGCGCTGATCCTGGACGAGGCCGAGGTCGCCGTGGTCCCGGGCGAGGCCTTCGGCACCCCCGGCTACCTGCGGCTGTCCTACGCGCTGGGCGACGCGGACCTCGCCGAGGGCGTCAGCCGGATGCAGAAGCTGCTGGGCGAGGCGCGGGCCTGACCGCAGACGCGTCCGTCACCGCGGCGAGCACCGCCCCCGTCACCCTTGCGAGGGATCCGACGGGGGCGGTTCCCGTGGAAGGGGTGGATGCGGCAGGATTCGTGAATGGAAGAGCGAGACATCAGGGCGCTGCCGAAGGCCCATCTCCACCTGCACTTCACCGGTTCGATGCGTCCGGCAACCCTGCTGGAGCTCGCCGACAAGCACCGGGTCCGACTGCCCGAGGCACTCAGTTCCGCCGCACCTCCGAAGTTGCGGGCCACCGACGAGCGCGGCTGGTTCCGCTTCCAGCGCCTCTACGACACCGCCCGCTCGGTGCTGCGCGACGAGTCGGACATCCGCCGGCTCGTCCGGGAGACCGCCGAGGACGAGGTGACGGACGGCTCGCGCTGGCTGGAGATCCAGGTCGACCCGACCTCCTACGCCCCGCGCCTGGGCGGACTGATCCCGGCCCTGGAGCTGATCCTGGACGCGGTGCGTGAGGCCTCGGCCGCCACCGGCGTGGGGATCCGGGTCCTGGTCGCGGCGAACCGGATGAAGTCGGAGATGGACGCCCGGACGCTGGCCAGGCTCGCGGTGCGCTACACCGACCAGGGCGTGGTGGGCTTCGGGCTCTCGAACGACGAGCGGCGCGGGATGGCCAGGGACTTCGACCGGGCCTTCGAGATCGCCCACAAGGGCGGCCTGCTGGCCGCCCCGCACGGCGGCGAACTGGCCGGGCCCGACTCGGTGCGCGACTGCCTGGACGACCTGGGCGCGGGCCGGATCGGCCACGGGGTGCGGGCGGCCGAGGACCGGCGGCTGCTCCAGCGGCTGGCCGACCGGCAGATCACCTGCGAGGTCTGCCCGGCCTCCAACGTGGCGCTCGGCGTCTACGAGAAGGCGGCGGCGGTGCCGCTGCGGGCGCTGTTCGAGGCGGGGGTCCCGCTCGCGCTGGGCGCCGACGACCCGCTGCTCTTCGGCTCCCGGCTGGCGGCCCAGTACGAGCTGGCGCGCAACGTGCACGGCTTCTCCGACCAGGAGCTGGCCGAACTGGCCCGGCAGTCGATCCGCGGCTCCCGGGCACCGGAGGGCGTCCGCAAGGAACTGCTCGGCGAAATCGACACCTGGCTGACATCAGAACCTGCTTGACCGGCCCGGTGGCGACCATGGAAGGCTGACGCCCCATGAGTTCGCATCACGGCAGTGGTCATGGCACGACGCACACCACCACGCACACCAGCACCACGAGCCACAGCGTCCACACCACCACGACCCACCACGTGGTGCACCACGTCACCGTCGTGCACCACAGCTACTACTACCGGAGCACGCACGGCAGCGGACTCGGCCTGACGCTCGTGGTGCTGCTGGCCCTGATAGCCCTGGTGGTGTGGGCGCTGCTGCGCAGGGCGCGCGCCTGAGCCGCCCGCCCCCGGTGGGCCCTCAGAGCTCGACGCCGACCATCACCGGCTCGTTGACCAGCTGCACGCCGAAGGCGGCGTGCACACCGTCGCGGATCTCCCGGGCCAGCGTGAGCAGGTCCTCGGTGCTGGCGCGGCCACGGTTGGTCAGGGCCAGGGTGTGCTTGGTGGACAGGGTCGCGGGGCCGCTGCCGTAGCCCTTGCCGAAGCCGGCCCTGTCGATCAGCCAGGCCGCCGAGGTCTTGGTCCGGCCGTCCGCCGCGGGCCAGGCGGGGGCGGTGAGCTCGCGCTCGGCCAGGCGGCGCTGGAAGTCCTGGTACTGATCCGGCGTCAGCAGCGGGTTGGTGAAGAAGGAGCCGGCGGACCAGGTGTCGTGGTCGGCCGGGTCGAGCACCATGCCCTTGCCCGCGCGCAGCGCGAGCACCGTCTCGAAGGCGGTGCGCAGCGGCACCCGCTCGCCCGCCGCCACACCGAGGGTCTTGGCCACCTCGGGGTACCGGATCGGGCTGGAGGCCCCGTCGGCCGCCTCCAGGGCGAACCGCACCCGCAGCACCACGTACCGCTCGGGGTCGGCCTTGAAGCGGCTGTGGCGGTAGCCGAAGGCGCAGTCGGCGGCGGGCAGGGTGACCGTCGCCCGCTCGTGGCGGTCGTAGGCGACCACCTCGGTGATGGACTGCGAGACCTCCTGGCCGTAGGCGCCGACGTTCTGCACCGGAGTGGCGCCGGCCGAGCCGGGGATGCCCGCCAGGAACTCGATGCCCGCCAGGCCCGCCTCGACCGTGCGGGCCACCGCCTCGGACCAGACCTTGCCGGCCGCCAGCTCCAGCGCGGTGCCCGTCAGTTGGAAACCGGTGGTGGCGATCCGCAGCACGGTGCCGTCGAAGCCCCCGTCGCCGATCACCAGGTTGCTGCCGCCGCCGATCAGCAGCAGCGGCTCGCCGGCCGCGTCGGCGGCCTGGACGGCGGCGATCACCTCGGCGTCGGTGCGGGCGGTCACCAGCCGGCGGGCGGGGCCGCCGAGCCGCAGGGTGGTCAACGGGGCGAGTGGGGCGTTCTCGGTCACGTGCACGCGCTCCACGGTAATGGATGGGCCGGGCGCTGCTCCGCGCCGCCGCAGGACGCGAACGCGCCGCCCACGGAACGGGTCCGTGGGCGGCGCGTCGGGGTCCGGGGCCGGTCTCAGCCCAGCTGGACCACGGCGCGGGACATCCCGAGCACCTTCTGGCCGCCGCTGGTGACCACCAGGTCCACCCGCACCCGGCGGTCCTCCAGCAGCTGGGCCACCTTGCCGGTGACCTCGACCACGGCGCCGGTCGCTTCGTTCGGCACCACCACGGGCCGGGTGAACCGCACGCCGTACTCCACCAGCGACGCCGGGTCGCCGGTCCAGTCGGTGACCACCCGCACGGCCTCGGCCATGGTGAACATGCCGTGCGCGATCACGTCGGGCAGGCCGACCTCGCGGGCGAACTTCTCGTTCCAGTGGATCGGGTTGAAGTCCAGCGAGGCGCCGGCGTAGCGCACCAGTGTGGCGCGGGTCACGGGGAAGGACTGGGCGGGAAGTTCGGTCCCGACCTCGACGTCGTCGAAGCTGACAGCCATCGCGCTACTCCCCCGCTGCTTCGGCGGCCGCCCGGGCGACCAGGGTCATGACGGACGTCACCACGTGCTCGCCGCTCTCGTCCACGATCTCACCACGCACGGTGAGGATGTCATTGCCGGCCAGCGACTTGATGTTGTCGATGCTGGTCAGCACCCGCACCCGGTCACCGGCGCGCAGCGGGCGGCTGTAGATGAACTTCTGGTCGCCGTGCACCACCCGGTCGAAGTCCAGCCCCAGCTCCGGGTCCTGCACGACCTGGGCGGTGGCCGCGTAGCTCAGGGAGAAGGAGAAGGTCGGCGGGGCGAGCACGTCCGGGTGCCCCAGGGCCTTGGCCGCCTCCTGATCGGTGTAGACCGGATTCGCGTCACCGATCGCGAGGGCGAACTCGCGGATCTTCTCCCGGCCCACCTCGTACACCTCGGTGGGCGGGTAGGTCCGCCCGATGAAGGAAGCGTCGAGCGCCATGGACTACTCCTCAAATGGGTTGTGCCAAAACGACTTCAGGCCGCACCCCGGACGGGGTGCGGCCTGAAGCCTAGGACCTGTTCGCTTGCCAGGCCCGCAAACGCCTTACGGTGTCAGCGGGTCTCGCGGTGCGCGGTGTGCGAGTTGCAGCGGGGGCAGTGCTTCTTCATCTCAAGACGGTCCGGGTCGTTACGCCGGTTCTTCTTGGTGATGTAGTTCCGCTCCTTGCACTCCACGCAGGCCAGCGTGATCTTCGGGCGGACATCGGTGGCAGCCACGGGAGTGCCTTCCTTGGACAATGGGTGATGACACAACAAGAGTAGCCGATCGGGAGTTCGATCTCCCGACCGACTACGCGGGGTAGCGGTGACCGGACTTGAACCGGTGACACAGCGATTATGAGCCGCTTGCTCTACCAACTGAGCTACACCGCTTTGGTACTCAGGATCCGATGATCGGAATCCCGACTACCAGAGCCCCCATGCGGAATCGAACCGCAGACCTTCTCCTTACCATGGAGACGCTCTACCGACTGAGCTATAGGGGCGAACCGGCCGAACGAGGAAGAGATTACACGTTTCGGGGCCGGAGGTGAAATCCGTATCCCGGGCACAAGATCGCAGGTCGGCGGCTCGCACGGGCCGACGACTCCAGGGCGGGTGTTCGAGGCCGCCCGGACGGCCGTGGGCCGCCCGGTGGGCCCGGGGTCCGCGGCGGCTGCGGAGCGCCGCCGCCCGGAGCCGGCCGTCCGCCGCGAGCCTCCGCCCCGCACGCCCGCGCTGACCATAGGCTCGACCGCCAGTGATCTTCCGCGCGGCGCGGGCGGCCTCGGCCGGCCGCGCCTACGACTGGAAGGAGCCGGCCGATGAGCCCGGACAGCGCTTCCCCCGACGGACCGCACCCCGGCCCGCCCGGCTCAGGACCGTCCGACCCGGGGTCGTCCGACGCAGGGCCCTGCCACCCGGGTCCCTCCGGCTCGGGCGGCCGGGACGAGGGCGGGCCGGGCCCCGGCACGCCGGGGTCGGGTGCGGGCGGCTCGGGCACGGGTGCGGGCAACCCGCTCGGCCACGGCCCGGTCCTGCTGCTCAGCGGCGCCCGGCTGGCCGACGGGCGGGTGGTCGACGTGCGGATCAGCGGCGACCGGATCCAGGCCGTCGGCACCGCCGGGAGCCTCGGACCGCTGCCGCAGTCCGCACTGCCGGCCGGTGCGGCCTGCAGCAGTGAGCCGGCGGTCGCGGCCGGCGCCCGGATCGACCTGACCGGCTACCTGCTGCTGCCCGCCCCCGCCGAGCCGCACGCCCACCACGACACCGCCTTCACCGGCGCGACCCCCGGCAGCGCCGAGCCACCGGCCGCCGCGGCCACCGAGAACCCGGACCCGGCGGCATCCCAGGACGAGGGCCGGGGGATGGTGCGCCGGATCACCGAGGCCGCGCTCACCTCGCTCGGCTACGGCGCCACCGCCCAGCGCACCCATGTGCGGATCGGCGATGTGCACGGGCTGCGCCGGCTGGAGGCGGTGCTCACCGCACGCGGGGCGCTGCGCGGGCTGGCCCAGCTGCAGGTGGTCGCGGTGCCCCGGCTGCTCACCGGCCTGGCCGGCGCCGAGGGCCGGGCCCAGCTGCGCGAGGCGCTGCGCCTGGGCGCGGACGTGGTGGGCGGCTGCCCGGAGCTGGACCCCGACCCGGCCGGCTACGTGCAGACCGTGGTGGCCGCGGCCACCGACTTCGACTGCCCCGTCGACCTGCATCTGCGCGGCCGGGATCCGGCCCAACTGGCTCGGATCGCCGCCCTGTTGGCGCCACTACGGCCGCGGGTGGCGGTGGGCCCCTGCGATCTGATCACCGCGGGTGCCGGAACATGCCTGCGGGCGGCCGGACTTCGGGTGGTCTGCCTGCCGCAGAACGGCGCCTGCTGCGCCACCGACGGCCCACCGGGCGGCCTGAACCCTTCGGTGACCATGGAGTTGACGCAGCATCAGATCCTGCTGGCGGCGGGCAGCGGAGCCCTGCGGGACATGGCCAACCCGGTCGGCCGGGCCGATCCGCTGGAGGCCGCCTACCTGCTGGCCGCCTCCGGCGCGCTGAGTGTCGGCGCCGCCTACGAGGCGATCAGCACCGGGGCCAGGCAGCTGATGGGACTGCCGGCGGTGCGGGTGGACGCCGGGTTCCCGGCCGAGCTGCTCGCGGTGCGCGGGGACAGCCTGGCCGGCGCGCTCTCCGGCGGGCACAGCCGCCTGGTGGTGCACAGCGGCCGGGTGGTCTCCCGCACCAGCGCGGTACGGGAGTTCGCGGACACCGTGGCACTGGCGCTGCCGCGGCAGAGCGGCCACCACTAGGCCGTGTCTCGCGCAGCCGGGCGGCCTCAGCGGTACTCGCGCAGCCGGGGCCGCACCGCCAGCACGGTGAGCGCCAGCGCGCCCGCCAGCAGCAGCGCGCAGACGGTCGCCGCCCCGGCGCCCAGCGCGTCGTCACTCTGCCGGACGGCCCGGTCGAAGGCGTTCTGGTTGATCGCGATCACCTGGTCGAAGGCGTCGCTCAGCTTGCTGAAGTCCCCGTCCGACTGCCCCACCGCGGTGCCGGTGTCGAAGGCGATGGCGTCCGCCAGCCGGCCCTGGCCCTGCAGCACGCGGATCTGGTGGTCGTCCTGCTGGTAGGTCCGGAACTCGCTCAGCACCTGGTCGGCGGCCTGCTGCTCGCCGGGGAAGGTGATGTTGCGCTCCTCGTCCCCCAGGAAGCCGCCGAAGCCGACGGTTGCCGCCGAGGCCTGGTGCGCACCGACCGCCCGGGTCAGCGCGGTCAGGTAGCCGGCCGGGTCGGTGTGGTCCAGCTGCACGACCTGCTGGCTCTTGTCGAAGAACGCCTGCGCGTAGCTGCCCGCCCGGCTCGGGTCGCTCAGCCAGCGGCTCTCGTCGGCGTTGCTGTCGTAGGCCACCGCCTTGGCCCGGCTGAGCGCGATCACCGAGTCGTAGGCGTCCGCCTTGGCGGTGTGCAGCCGGTCGCCGGTGTCGGAGACGAGCGACAGGACGTAGCCGAGGCCGACCGCCCCCAGCAGCAGGGCGGCGACCAGGGGCGGGCTGATCAGCCGCCGGTAGCGGACGGCCAGGGTGCGCTGCAGGGCGCCCAGCAGGCCGAGCGCGAGCAGCCCGGTGCCCAGCAGCCACCACCACCCGGAGCCCAGAGCGCTCCGCTGGGAGGTGTAACTCGACGTGACCACCGCCGCGTTGGCGTTCGCCACCTGGTCGGCGTCGGGCAGCAGCTGACTGCGCAGCAGGTCGGTGGCCTGCTGGTAGGAGCTCAGTGCGTCGGCGGACGGCTTGCCGGGCAGCGCCTTGGCGGTGGTCTCCTGCAGGTCGGAACGGGCCACCAGGGCCTCGTACTGGCCGAGCGCGTCCAGCTCGTCCTGAACGGCCTTGCGGCCCGCAGCGTCGCCGGACAGCGCCTCGGTGGCCTGCTCCAGGTCCGTGTCCGCCTGGGACCGGCGCTGGTCGTAGGTGTCCTCGACGGCCTTGCGCTTGGCGAAGTCGGCCTCGTCGGCGCCGACCAGCAGCAGGTTGGCCGCCTGCGCGTCCAGGTCCCCGAGTGCGAAGTAGAGGTCGGAGGCCCGTTCGGCCTGCGGGGCGGCGTGGTGGCCGATGGCGTCCACGCTGTCCCGGGCACCGCTGAGCACCGTGTAGCCGACCCCCGCGAAGAGCAGCAGGGCGGCGAGCGCGGCCGCGGTGAGCGCGCGGACCCGGCGCGGAGTGGTCCAGAAGGCCCGGTGGAACAGCCGGGCCAACCCGGCCGGCGCCGGTCCCGCGGCCGCGGTCCGCGGGGCGGGCGCCCCGGCGTTCGAGGATCGGCCGGTGCGGGGGGCGCGCGGCGCGGAAGCACCGCCGGCTGTCACCGAACCCGTCCTTTCGGAGCGGATCTCCCCCGGTGCAACCTGTGGCGTGACTCCCGTGGCCATGGCCGCGCGTCCCCTCCCCATCACCTGGCCGCCGGCTCCTGGTGGATCCCGATCGGGATCCACCGGTGTCCGGCACGGTCCAGCCCCTGACCCGGCGAGTGGCCGGGCTCCCCCACGGAGCGGAGCGGAACCGTTTCCTCACGAGTGACGCTAGCTCCTGGGCGTGACGATTGTGCTCCGTCCTGACGCTCCCTTGGCACCGCGCGACCCGGTCTTGACGGATCATTAGCGCCCCGGGTTCACCTGGGGTTTTGCCGGTCACTCTGCGGACCCTCTAAGGCTCGTAGCGGTAGCCGATGCCCGGCTCGGTGATCAGGTGGCGGGGCCTGGACGGGTCGCGCTCCAGCTTGCGGCGCAGGCCTGCGAAGTAGACCCGCAGGTAGTTGCCGCGGTCCTCGTGGCCCGGCCCCCAGACCGCGCGCAGTATCTGACGGCCGGGCAGCAGCCGGCCCGGATTGGCCAGCAGCATGGTGAGGATCTTCCACTCGGTCGGGGTCAGCCGCAGCTGGGCCGGCGGCCCGTCGGCGGCACGCAGCACCGTGCCGGCCGTCAGGTCGATCACCCACTCCCCCAGCAGCGCCTTGGTCACCGCCGGGGTGGCTCCCGGGCGGCGCAGCACCGCGCGCAGCCGGGCGAACAGCTCGTCCATCAGGAAGGGCTTGGTGACGTAGTCGTCGGCGCCGGCGTCCAGCGCCTGGATCTTGTCGTCCGCGCCGCTGCGCCCGGAGAGCACGATGATCGGCACCTGGCCGCGTCCGCGCAGCCGGTGGATCACCTCCACCCCGTCCAGGTCGGGCAGCCCGAGGTCGAGCAGCACGGCGTCCGGCCGGCTCTGCTCGGCGGCCTCCAGTGCGGCGGCGGCGGTGGCGGCGGTGGCCACCTTGTACTCGCGGGCCCGCAGGTTGATCCGCAGCGCGCGCAGCAGCTGGGGCTCGTCGTCGACGATCAGGATGTTGGTCACGGTGCCTCGTCCTCCTCCGTCGCGGTGGGCAGGGTGAGCAGCATGGTGGTACCGCCGCCGGGGGTGTCCTCGACCTCCAGGGTTCCGCCCATCGCCTCGGCCAGGCCCCGGGAGAGCGCCAGGCCCAGGCCCACCCCGGTGGTGTTGTCGGTGTCGCCGAGCCGCTGGAAGGGCAGGAAGACCCGGTCCCGGTCGGCGGCCGGGATGCCCGGGCCGCGGTCGGCGATCCGGATCTGCACCTGGTCCAGGTGCGTGCTCGCACTGACCAGCACCGGGGCGCCCGGGGCGTTGTAGCGCAGCGCGTTGGTGATCACGTTGGCCAGCACCCGCTCCAGCAGCGGGGCGTCCGCCAGCACGGCGGGCACCAGCTCCAGGTCGAGCGGCTGCACGGGGGCGTCGGGGTCCGCCAGCGAGTCGAGCGCGCGCGGCAGCACCTCGTCCACGTGGACCGGGCCCAGGTGCAGGGTGAGCGCGCCCGCCTGCAGCCGGCTCATGTCGAGCAGGTTGTCGACCAGGCGGTTGAGCCGGACCAGCGACTCGTCGGCGGTGGCCAGCAGCTCGGCCTGGTCCTCCGGCGAGAACTCCACGTCCGGGCTGCGCAGCGAGCCGACCGAGGCCAGCGCGGCGGCCAGCGGGGTGCGCAGGTCGTGGCTGACGGCGGCCAGCAACGCGGTGCGCATCTTGTCGGCCGCCTTGATCGGCTCCACCTCGGCAGCCACCGCCGCCAGCCGGTCGCGCTCCAGGGCGGCGGCCACGTGGGCCGAGAAGGCGGTCAGCAGCCGGTGCTGGTCGGCGGTCAGCCGGCGCCCGGTCAGGATCAGCAGCGCGTCCGCGCCCACCGGCACCTCGGTGCTCTCGGTCTCGTCCGCGCCGTCCCCCGAGGAGTCGCTGCGGGCGATCACCTCGCCGGTCTCCCGGGAGAGCAGGGCCACCGAGTCCAGGCCGAAGGTGTTGCGGGAGTGCTCCAGCAGTGTCGGTATCGCCGAGCCACCGCCTTGGCCCGAGTCCTGGCTGCGCAGCACGGTGCCGGCCAGCGCGGAGAGCGTCTCGGCCTCGGCGGTCGCCCTGGCCGCCCGCCCGGTGAGCCTGGCCGCCCGGTCCACCACGGTGGAGACGGTGAGCGCCACCATGGCGAAGACCAGCAGCGCGATCACGTTGTTGGGCTCGCCGATGGTGAAGGTGTGCACCGGCGGGATGAAGTAGTAGTTGAGCAGCAGCGAGGCGATCAGCGAGGCCACCAGCGCCGAGGCCGCACCGCCGAGCAGCGCCACCGCCACCACGCCGAGCTGGAAGAGCAGCGCGTCGGTGGTCAGGTTGAGCGTGTGGTGCAGCGGGGAGAGCAGGCCGGTCAGCATGAAGGGCAGCAGCAGGCCCGAGGTGAAGCCGGCCACCGTGCGCCGCTTGGAGTGCCGCCGCCCCAGCTTGGGCAGCCGGCCGCGCCCGGTGAACTCGTGGGTGACCATGTGGACGTCGATGTCCTCGGACTCGTCGACCGTGGTCTCGCCGATGCCGGGGCCGGTCAGGAAGCGGGTGATCCGGCCGCGCCGGCTGGTGCCGAGCACCAGCTGGGTGGCGTCGTTGGCGCGGGCGAAGCCGAGCAGCGCGCTCGGGATGTCGTCGCCGACCACCACGTGGTAGGTGCCGCCGAGGGTCTCCACCAGGCGGCGCTGGTTGGCCAGCGCGCCGGGCGAGGCGCCGGCCAGGCCGTCGCTGCGGGTGACGTGCACGGCCAGCATCTGGCCCGCGTCGGTGCGATCGGCGATCCGGGCGGCGCGACGGATCAGCGTCTCGCCCTCGGGGCCGCCGGTGAGCGCGACCACCACCCGCTCGCGCGTCTCCCAGACCCGGTCGATGTTGTGCTCGGCCCGGTAGTCGCGCAGCCCCTCGTCGACCCGTCCGGCCACCCAGAGCAGGGCGAGTTCACGGAGCGCCGTCAGGTTCCCGACCCGGAAGTAGTTGGAGAGCGCGGCGTCCACCTTCTCGGCCTTGTAGACGTTGCCATGGGCCATCCGGCGGCGCAGCGCCTGTGGGGCCATGTCGACGAGTTCGATCTGGTCGGCCCGCCGCACGACCTCGTCCGGCACCGTCTCCCGCTGCGGGGTGCCGGTGATCTTCTGGACGACGTCGTTGAGGCTCTCCAGGTGCTGGATGTTGACCGTGGTGATCACGTCGATGCCGGCGACCAGCAGGTCCTCGACGTCCTGCCAGCGCTTGGCGTTCTTGCCGCCGGGGATGTTGGTGTGCGCGAGCTCGTCCACCAGGACGACGGCGGGGCGCCGCTCCAGCACCGCCTCGACGTTCATCTCGGTGAACTCGGTGCCCCGGTAGCTGCGGTGCAGCCGGGGCATCACGTCCAGGCCCTGCAGCATGCCCTCGGTGTGCCTGCGGCCGTGGCACTCGATGTAGCCCACCACGACGTCCGCGCCCCGCTCCTGTCTGCGTCGGGCCTCGTCCAGCATCCGGTAGGTCTTGCCGACACCGGGGGCCGAGCCGAGGTACACCCGCAGCCGGCCGCGCCGGGGCGGGGCGGCGGAGGCGAGATCGCGAGCCATGGGGGGCTTCTTCTCTCTTCACGAAAAGATGGGCAGAGACAGGCCGGACCGGCCCGTGCGGGGCAGAATCCCCGCACGGGCCGGTCCGGTCACTCGGTCAGATGGTGTGTCACTTCAGCTCGTTGACCGCGTTGTTGAGCAGTACCACATTGACACCGGGGTCACCGAGGAAGCCCAGCGAGCGGCCCTCGGTGTACTTGCCGACCAGTGCCTTGACCGCGTCCGCCGAGACGCCGCGGGCCTTGGCCACCCGGGCGACCTGCTCATCGGCGTAGGCCACCGAGATGTGCGGGTCCAGGCCGGAGCCGGAGGAGGTGACCGCGTCGGCCGGCACGCTGGCCGGGTCGACGCCGTCGAAGGCGGCGATCGAGGCGCGGGCGTCGTTGACGGACTTCAGCAGGACGTCGCTGTTCGGGCCGAGGTTGGTACCGGAGGAGGAGGTCGGGTCGTAGCCCGTGCCCGCCGCGGAGGGCCGCGGCTGGAAGAACTTCGGGTCCGGCTGCGCCACCTCCTTCGGGTCGTTCGGGTCCTTCTTGGGCAGGTTGAAGTTCTGGCCGATCAGGCTGGAGCCGATCTCCTTGCCGCCGGCGTCCTTGACGATCGAGCCGTTGGCCTTCTGGGAGAAGGCGACCTGGCTGATCCCGGTGACCAGGAGCGGGTAGGCGATCCCGAGGATCACCGTCAGGACCAGCAGCATCCGCAGGGCGGTGAAGTGGGTGCGGACGGAGGTGGGCAGTGGCTTGGACATGAGAGCTTTTCCTCCGTTTCTCAGCGCAGGCCGGGGATGAACTGGACGATCATGTCGATCAGCTTGATGCCGATGAACGGCACGATCAGACCGCCGATGCCGTATACCCCGATGTTCCGGGCCAGCAGTGAACTAGCGTCGGCAGGACGGTACTTCACGCCGCGCAGGGCGAGCGGGATGAGGCCGATGATGACCAGGGCGTTGAAGACGATCGCCGAGGTGATCGCCGAGGTCGGGCTGTGCAGCCCCATGATGTTGAGGTGCTTCAGACCCGGGTAGACCGAGGCGAACATCGCCGGGATGATCGCGAAGTACTTCGCGACGTCGTTGGCGATCGAGAAGGTGGTGAGCGCGCCGCGGGTGATGAGCAGCTGCTTGCCGATCTCGACGATCTCGATCAGCTTGGTGGGGTTGGAGTCCAGGTCCACCATGTTGCCGGCCTCCTTGGCCGCCATGGTGCCGGTGTTCATCGCCACACCCACGTCGGCCTGGGCCAGGGCCGGAGCGTCGTTGGTGCCGTCGCCGGTCATCGCGACCAGCTTGCCGCCTTCCTGCTCCTTCTTGATCAGCGCCATCTTGTCCTCGGGCGTGGCCTCGGCGAGGAAGTCGTCCACGCCGGCCTCCTCCGCGATCGCCTTGGCGGTCAGCGGGTTGTCGCCCGTGATCATGACGGTCTTGATGCCCATCCGGCGCAGCTCGTCGAAGCGCTCCTTCATGCCCTCCTTGACGACGTCCTTGAGGTAGATCACCCCGAGGACGCGGGCGGGCCTGGCACCGGTCTTGGTGGCCACCACCAGTGGGGTGCCACCGGCAGCGGAGATGCCGTCGACCAGCTGCGCGACATCGGCACCGACCTCGCCGCCGTTCTCACCGACCCAGCGGGTGACCGAGCCGGCCGCGCCCTTGCGCACCTGGTGCAGGCCGTCGGCCTCGTCGAGGTCGACGCCGGACATCCGGGTCTGGGCGGTGAACGGAACCCAGGTGGCGTGCGTCAGCTCGCCCTGGGCGCGGGCCCGCAGACCGTACTCGGTCTTGGCCAGCACGACGATCGAACGGCCCTCGGGGGTCTCGTCCGCGAGGCTGGAGAGCTGTGCGGCGTCGGCCAGTTCGTCGACGGTGACCCCGGCGGCGGGCTGGAAGTCGGCCGCCTGGCGGTTGCCCAGGGTGATGGTGCCGGTCTTGTCCAGCAGCAGCGTGTTGACGTCACCGGCGGCCTCGACCGCGCGGCCCGACATGGCCAGCACGTTGCGCTGCACCAGGCGGTCCATACCGGCGATACCGATCGCGGACAGCAGCGCGCCGATCGTGGTCGGGATCAGCGCGACGACCAGGGCGACCAGGACGATCAGGGTCTGCGGAGCGCCGGCGAAGCTCGCCATCGGCTGCAGGGCGGCGACGGTGACCAGGAAGACGATGGTCAACGAGGCCAGCAGGATGTTGAGCGCGATCTCGTTCGGCGTCTTCTGCCGAGCGGCGCCCTCGACCAGGGCGATCATCCGGTCGATGAAGGACTTGCCCGGCTCGGTGGCGATCTTCACCACGATCCGGTCGGAGAGCACCTTGGTGCCGCCGGTGACCGCCGAGCGGTCGCCACCGGACTCGCGGATCACCGGCGCGGACTCACCGGTGATCGCCGACTCGTCGATCGAGGCGACCCCCTCGACGACGTCACCGTCGCCGGGGATGATCTGGCCGGCCTCGACCACCACGTGGTCGCCGAGCCGCAGCTCGGTGCCCGAGACCTCCTCCTCGGCCTGCGAGGCGGGCCAGTCGACCAGCCGGCGGGCCATGGTGTCGGTCTTGGTCTTGCGCAGTGTGTCGGCCTGCGCCTTGCCACGACCCTCGGCCACGGCCTCCGCGAGGTTGGCGAAGATCGTCGTGAGCCAGAGCCAGATGGTGATCGCCCAGGCGAACACCGAGGGGTGCGCGATCGCGGAGACGGTGGTGACCACCGAGCCGACCTCGACCACGAACATGACCGGGTTCTTGATCATGACGCGCGGGTCGAGCTTCTTCACCGCGTCGGGCAGCGAGGCGACGATCAGCTTGGGGTCGAGCAGGCCGGACGAGACGCGGTGCGGCTGCTCGACAGCCGGCGCCTGGTCGGCGGGAGCGGGAGTAAGGGTGGACGACATCAGTGCAGACCTTCCGCGATCGGCCCGAGAGCCAGGGCCGGGAAGTAGGTGAGGCCAACCACGATCAGGACGACGCCCGACAGCAGGCCCACGAAGAGAGGCTTGTGAGTGGGCAGGGTGCCCTTGGTGGCGGGGACCGGCTGCTGCTGTGCGAGCGAACCCGACAGCGCCAGCACGAAGATGATCGGCAGGAAGCGGC
Organism: Kitasatospora sp. NBC_01250; assembly: GCF_036226465.1. Taxonomy (NCBI): domain Bacteria; kingdom Bacillati; phylum Actinomycetota; class Actinomycetes; order Kitasatosporales; family Streptomycetaceae; genus Kitasatospora; species Kitasatospora sp. NBC_01250. The sequence continues at coordinate 4,006,100 of NZ_CP108476.1, forward strand.
CGAACACCATCGCGAGGCCGAGCGCGGTGTCCCACCAGGGCGAGGTCACCGTCAGACCGCCGAAGGCGGAGCCGTTGTTGTTCGCCGCGGAGGTGAAGGCGTAGAGCACCTCGGAGAAGCCGTGTGCCCCGCTGTTGAGCATGTTGGCCCGCTCGCCGCCCAGGGCCATCGCGACACCGGTGCCCACCAGCACGATCGCCGGGGTGGTGAGGATGTAGAGCGAGGCGAACTTCATCTCGCGGCCGCCGAGCTTCTTGCCCAGGTACTCGGGCGTGCGGCCGACCATCAGACCGGCGACGAAGACCGCCACGATGGCCAGCACCAGCATGCCGTAGAGGCCGGAACCGGTACCGCCGGGCGCGATCTCACCGAGCATCATGTCGAAGAGCGCGACACCGCCACCGCCCGGGGTGAGCGAGTCGTGCATGCCGTCCACCGCACCGGTGGAGGTCAGCGTGGTGGAGGAGGCGAAGAGGCTGGTGCCCCAGAGCCCGAAGCGGACCTCCTTGCCCTCCATCGCGGCGCCGGCCGCCTTCAGCGCCACGCCTGCGGCGTGCGTCTCGAAGAAGGTCATCAGCGCGGCCGAGGCCGTCCAGAAGATGGCCATCACGGAGACGATCGCGTAGCCCTGCCGGTTGTCGCCGACCATCTTGCCGAAGGTGCGCGGCAGCGAGAAGGAGATCACCAGCAGCAGGAAGATCTCCAGCCAGTTGGTGAAGCCCGTCGCGTTCTCGAACGGGTGGGCCGAGTTGGCGTTGAAGAAACCGCCACCGTTGGTGCCCAGCTCCTTGATGACCTCCTGCGAGGCCACCGGGCCGCCCGGGATCGACTGGGTGTCGCCGGTGATCGTGGTGATGTCGTGGAAGCCGTGGAAGTTCTGGATCACACCCTGGCTGACCAGGACCAGCGCGAAGACGATCGACAGCGGCAGCAGCAGGCGCAGGTTGATCCGGGTGAGGTCCACCCAGAAGTTGCCGACCCGGTCGGTCTTGCTGCGGCTGAAGCCGCGGATCAGGGTGGCCACCACGGCGATGCCGACGGCGGCGGAGACGAAGTTCTGCACCGCCAGGCCGCTCATCTGGACGACGTGGCCCAGGGTGGCCTCGCCGCCGTAGTCCTGCCAGTTCGTGTTGGTCACGAAGGAGATCGCCGTGTTCCAGGCGCCGTGCGGGTTCACCGCCTTGAACCCGAGGCTGAGCATCAGGTGGTTCTGGATCCGCTGGAGCAGGTACAGGAAGAGCACGCTGCAGGCGGAGAAGGCCAGCACCGAGCGGAGGTAGGACGGCCAGCGCTGGTCGGCATCGCCGTCGACCCCGATGACCTTGTAGATGCCGCGCTCGACCCGAAGGTGCTTGGCGGTGGTGAGGAGCTTGGCGATGTAGTCGCCCAACGGCCGGTAGCACAGGGCCAGCGCGCCCACCAGGGCGAGGGCCTGCAGCCAGCCCGCGAGAGTGGAGCTCATGTCAGAACTTCTCCGGGTAGATCAACGCCACGACGAGGTAGCCGACGAGGACGACAGCGACGATGAGACCTGCGAGATTCTCGACGCTCACAGCTTCTCCACCCCCTTCGCGATCAGGGCGAGCACGGCGAACACGACGATCGTGAGGCCGACGAAGACGAGATCGAGCATGAGCTCCACCAGTTGCTTCAGGAACCTGGCCGTGGGCGGCCGGGCGGCTCCACACGACACCGGTGGCAGACCGGCCCCAGTAGCAAACCGTGCGTTCGAGCCGCCCCCGCGTTCCTTGACGTCCTCCTTACGGGTGCGGAGGTGTTGTTGACGGCCTCCATACGGCGCGTCGAGGGGCGGTCACGAGGCGATAACACGGCGGCAACGGGCAGCCGGGCGCCGGGCGGTTCCAGCCGCGCCGACCAGGCGTTCGGAAAACGCGCGGCCCCGGGGGACCATCAGGTCCACCCGGGGCCGCTGGGCCGAGCCCGTCGCTCAGACGTTCTCCGGCGCCTCGATCTGCTCGCGCTCCTTGCCTCGGTTCTTGGCCTCCGGCTCACCGCGGCGCACCGCGCCGGGGCCCCGGCGCGCGGGGTGGTCGGCGCGCGGCGCCGAGGAGAGCTGCCAGGGCACGCTGATCACCATCACGCCGGGCGTGAAGAGCAGCCGGCTCTTGAGCCAGAGCGCGGACTGGTTGTGCAGGAAGTGCTCCCACCAGTGGCCCACCACGTACTCCGGGATGAAGACCGCGACGGCGTCCCTCGGGCTGGTGCGGCGCACCGAACGGACGTAGGCCACCACCGGCTTGGTGATCTCCCGGTAGGGCGAGTCCAGCACCTTGAGCGGCACCCGGATGTCGAACTCGTTCCACTGCTCCTTGAGCTCGTCGATGCCCTCCTTCTCCACCGCGACGCTGACCGCCTCCAGCGTGTCGGGCCGGAACGCCTCGGCGTAGCCCAGCGCCCGCAGGGTGGGCTTGTGCACCTTGGAGACCAGCACGATGCCGTGCACCTTGGAGGGGCGCACCGCCTCGGCGTGCGGGTCGTCCACCGTCAGCTCCTCGGCCACCGCGTCGTAGTGCCGGCGGATGCCGCGCATCATCGTGAAGAGCACGATCGCGGCGAGCACCGCGAGCCAGGCGCCCTCCAGGAACTTGGTGGCCATCACGATCACCAGGACCAGGCCGGTGGTGCAGGCGCCGAAGGCGTTGATCACCCGCGAGCGCTGGGCCTGGGCCCGCACCGAGGAGTCGCTCTCGTTGGCGAGCACCTCGTTCCAGTGCCGGACCATGCCGATCTGGGAGAGCGTGAAGGAGGTGAACACACCCAGGATGTACAGGTGGATCAGGTTGGAGACGTTCGCCTTGTAGCCCCACAGCAGCAGGATGTTCACCACGGCCAGCGCGATGATGCCGTTGGAGAAGGCGAGGCGGTCGCCACGGGTGTGGAACTGCCGGGGCAGGTAGCGGTGCTGGGCCAGGATCGAGCCGAGCAGCGGGAACCCGTTGAAGGCGGTGTTGGCGGCCAGGATCAGGACCAGGGCGGTGGCGGCCTGGATGAAGTAGAAGAGGAAGCTGTGGTCCCCGCCGAAGATCGAGGACGCCAGCTGCGCGATCACGGTCGGCTGCGAGGCGGTGTGACAGTCGCCCGGGTAGCCCACCAGCTGGCAGGTGTCGCTGGTCTTGTGCACCTTGGCGACCAGCGCCAGCGCGGTGATGCCGATGAACATCACCACGGCCGTGATGCCCATGACGGCCATCGTGGTGGCGGCGTTCTTCGACTTGGGCGCCCGGAAGGCCGGCACGCCGTTGGAGATCGCCTCGACACCGGTCAGCGCGGTACAGCCGGAGGCGAAGGCCTTCAGGCCCAGCATCAGCAGCGCGATCCCGGCCAGCGTCCCGTTGTGGTCGGTGGGCATGATCGCGTAGTGCGCGCTGGAGGCCACCGGCGTGTGCCCGAAGGCCATCTTGATGAACCCGGTGACCACCATCAGCAGGATGCCGAAGATGAACATGTAGGTCGGCGCCGCGAAGGCCTTGCCCGACTCCCGTACACCGCGCAGGTTCATCGCGGCCAGCAGCGCGACGAAGGCGCAGGCCATCGGCACCCGGGCGGCGCCGATGCCGGGGAACGCCGAGATGATGTTGTCCACGCCGGAGGCGACCGAGACCGCGACGGTCATCACGTAGTCGACCATCAGCGAGGCGGCCACCACCAGACCGGACTTGGCGCCCAGGTTCTGCGTCACCACCTCGTACGAGCCGCCGCCGCCCGGGTAGGCGTGCACGACCTGCCGGTAGGAGAGCACCACGACCGCCATCAGCGCCACCACGCCGGCCGCGATCCACGGCGTCAGGTAGAGGAAGGCGGTGCCACCGACGGTGAGCACCAGCAGGATCTCCTCGGTGGCGTAGGCCACCGAGGACAGCGGGTCGGACGCGAAGATCGGCAGGGCCAGCCGCTTGGGGAGCAGGGTCTCGCCCAGCTCCTCGCTGCGCATGGCCTTACCGATCACGAGGCGCTTGAGCGCCGAGGGCACGTTGAACACAAGCGCGAGCGTATGCGCCCCGGGCGTATGGACAACGGGCGACTCGCGGGGAGGCGGACGGCCTTCGACGGGCGGGCCGGGCAGCGTTTCCGCAGGCCAGGAGGGGTGGGCCCGGAGGCGGACGAGGGGAAGGGCGGCGTTAGGACGAGCGACAAGGGCGCGTCAACATATCGAGCCGTTACCACTTCTATAGGCTAATCGTGATGTTTCGACTCTGTTCATGGGGCCGACGGCGCCGTTGCGCCTTACAACCGAAGGCGGGGGCGGAGTATTCCCGGCCGACGCGAAGCGCCCGACGGGGGTCCCGTCGGGCGCCTGCACCTCCTGCCCCGATCGTGTCCGGGGCTGCCCCGGTCGTGTCCGGGGGCCGGCCGCTACATCCGCAGCCGCAGGCGGCAGACCACCGCGTCGGTGCCCCGGCGCAGCGCGCGGTCGATCAGCACGCCGCGCTGGTTCTGCAGCGCCCGCTGCCAGAAGTGCACCGGCTCGACCTCCGCGATCAGCACGGTGATCCGGTCGTAGCCGTCGAAGCCCTGGTAGCCGTCCTCACCGCCGTGGCCGTGCGCCTGGCCGGCCAGCCCGTTGACGAACCCGACCAGCGGCCGGCCCAGCCGCCGGTGCGCGTCCGTGACCTCGACCAGCGGCACGCCCGGCTGCCACAGCTCCCAGTCCCGGCGCAGCGCCTCCAGGCTCTGCCGGTCCTCCGCGTCGGGCTCGGTCGGCACCACGGTCACCGCGAGCACCTCGTCGCCGAGCGAGACCGCGGTGGACAGCGCCTCCCGGGTCAGCCGCGAGATCATCGTCACCGGGACCACCACCAGCGAGCGCTGCCGGACCACCGGGCCGGGCACTTTGCCCAGCTCCAGGCGCGCACCGATCCGTCCGTACGCCCGGTGCACCAGCTCGAAGAGCAGCACCAGCAGCGGCAGCGCCACCACGATGCCCCAGGCGCCCTCGGTGAACTTGGTGCCGGTCACCACCACGGTGGCGACACCGGTGAGCACCGCGCCGAAGCCGTTCAGCGCCGCCCGGCCGCGCCAGCCCGCGCCGCGCTCCCGGGACCAGTGCCGGACCATGCCGACCTGACAGATCGTGAAGCCGACGAAGACGCCGATCGAGAAGAGCGGCACCAGGCTGTTCACGTCCCCGCCGGAGGCCACCAGCAGCCCCGCCGAGACCAGCGCCAGGAAGAGCACGCCGTGTCGGTGCACCTGGTGGTCGGCGCGCAGCGCGAAGACGTGCGGCAGGTGGTTGTCCCGGGCCAGCAGGCGCATCAGCACCGGCAGGCCGCCGAAGGAGGTGTTGGCCGCCAGGGCCAGCAGGATCACGGTGGCGAACTGGACCAGGTAGAAGCCGAAGCCGTGTCCGAGCGAGGCGTCCGCCAGCTGGGCCAGCACCGTGACGCCCTCGACCGGCTGCAGGTGGAAGCGGCCGATCAGCACCGCGAGCCCGATCAGCATCACGCCGAGCACCGCGCCGAGGGCGAGTTCGGTGTGCTGGGCCCGCCTGACCCGCGGCGCGCGGAACGACGGGACGGCGTTGGCCACCGCCTCCACCCCGGTCAGCGCCGAGCAGCCGGACGCGAACGCCTTGAGCAGCAGCAGCGCGCCGACCGAACCCGCGTTGGCGGCCAGGGCCGAGGCGTGCCCCGCGGCGGCGGCCGTGCTGGCGGGCGCCGAGCGGAACAGGCCGACCACGATGATCGCCATGATCGAGAGCACGAAGACCGCGGTGGGGACCATGAACCAGCGGGCCGACTCCGCGATCCCGCGCAGGTTCACCCCCGTCACCAGGACCAGCACGCCCAGGCAGAGCCAGACCCGGTCCGGGTAGAGGGAGGGGAAGGCCGAGGTCAGCGCGGCCACGCCGGCCGTCACCGAGACGGCGACGTTGAGGATGTAGTCGATCACCAGCGAGGCCGCGGCGGTGAGCGCGGTGCGCCGGCCCAGGTGGGTCTTGGCCACCGCGTACGAGCCCCCGCCGTCCGGGAAGGCCGCGATCACCTGGCGGTAGGAGGCGGTGAGCACCGCGAGCAGCAGGGCGATGGCCGCCGTCACCGGGAGGGTGAAGCCCAGCCCGTAGCTGCCGGCGGCGGCGAGCACCAGGACGATCGACTCCGGCCCGTAGGCCACCGAGGCCATCGCGTCCAGCGACAGCGCGGCCAGTCCGCCGAGCGCCGTCAGCTTGTCGCGGTCGTGCGCCTTGGCAGGTGCGTTCTGCTGCGCGCCGTCAGGCGTTTCGTCGGGCGTTTCGTCGGGCGCCTGCGCGGGCGCCGGGGTGATGGACATCGGACGGATCCTCCGTGCTCGGGTGCGCTACGCATCGTCTCCGGGCGGACGTGCTCGCCCGCGTCTCCCATACGCGTTCCTAGCGCTCGCCCCGGCGTCCCTGACGCGCCGTTGACGGCGCCGGGCCGCCCGTCCCCCGCGGCGCTCGGCCGCTGCTCACCGGTGCTCGCCGTTCGGCAGGCCGTGCAGCACCCACCGCTCCGCACGCACCCGCCGCCGCGGCCACGTCGCCGAGCACGCGGCCAGCAGCGCGACAGCGGTCAGCAGCCCCGCCCTCGCGCACTCGACGCCGCCCCCGGCCCACCCCAGCACCGCGTACCGGTGCACCACGTACCCGTTGTAGAACAGCCACTGCACACCACCGATCAGCGGCGCCGCCACCGGTCGCGAGCGCCGCCCGAGCAGCGCGCCGAGCACCGCGAAGGCACCCAGCGCGACCCAGCCGGCCCGCAACTCCCCCACCCCGGCGAGCCCGAGCACCAGCCCGGCACTGCCGAGGAACGCGAACGCGCCGGACAGCGGCACCGGCAGCCGGCCCACCACCGGGCGGTAGCGGCGCCCACCCGGACGCGCTGTGTAGAAGAACATCGACGTGGTCAGTGACTCGAACCGGTCATCTCCATCGTCTCCATCGGCAAATGACACGCATTGCGCCGCTCGAACGACGCCAGCTCGCGCAGCAGTTGCGGCTGGGGCACCGTCAGCACCGGACAACCCGCGTGCCGCACGCAGTAGTTGGTCACCGACGGCCGCAACCGCCGCCACCACGGGCCACCGCCCGCACCCACGATCAGCACGTCGTCCGGCCCGTTGGCCGCCGCCACCAGCGCCGGCCCCGCCTCCCCGCGCACCGCGACACACTTCAGCGGCACCCCCGCCAGCCCACTCGGGAACGCCTCCCCCAGCGCCGTCCCGAGCCGCTCGACCGCCGCCTCCCGGCACACCGACGCCAGCGGCGGACACGGCGCTCGCCGCACACTGTGCTCACCCCCCGGCGGCGTCCACGCCAGCACGGTCAACAGCTCGGCCCCACCGCGCCGCGCCTCCTCGGCCGCCCGGTGCAGCGCCGCCAGACTCCCCAGCGACCCACTGACACCCACGACGACCCGCCGCCGCTCACCCATCACTGCCCGCCCTCCTCCGCCGACCCGTCACCCCCCAGCCAACCGAGCCGCCCCCACTCCCCATCACCCCTTTGACACAACCCTGACGCCCCCACCCCCCATCCCAACGCCCCCCTGACACCTGCCCCCACCCACAGGGCACCCCCGCACACCCCCCGGATCCCCGCTCAACGCCGGCCTCCGGCAACACGCCCCGTGCCAAGCCACCGGCGCACCCCAGCCTCCGCACCTGGACACAACAAAACAGCCCCTGATCCGCGTTTCCGCAGATCAGGGGCTGTTTCTCTATCCTGTGGCTGGTGCAGGGTTCGAACCTGCGTAGCTTGCGCGACAGATTTACAGTCTGCTCCCTTTGGCCGCTCGGGCAACCAGCCAGGATTGGTGTCTCTCGGGGCCTTGCCCCGTTCGACTGGGTAAACCTTACCTGATGACAGGGGGTGCTCCGCCACTCGATTGGGCACGGGTGATCAGAGGGTCGGGGCGGGGTGGTGCTGGATAGGCTGGGGGCGTGAGAGCCCCGCATCGGTGGGGCATGTGCTGCCGACATCGCAAGGAGACCACCACAGATGGCCGACTCCAGTTTCGACATCGTCTCGAAGGTCGAGAAGCAGGAGGTCGACAACGCGATCAACCAGACCTCCCGCGAGATCGCCACCCGCTACGACTTCAAGAACGTCGGCGCGACCATCGGCTGGACGGGCGAGCGGATCGAGCTCAAGGCTGACGGCGAGGAGCGGGTCAAGGCCATCCTCGACGTGTTCCAGAGCAAGCTGATCGCGCGCAAGATCTCGCTGAAGGCGCTGGACGCGGGCGAGCCGCAGCTGTCCGGCAAGGAGTACAAGATCTTCGCGACGATCAAGGAGGGCATCACTCAGGAGGATGCCAAGAAGGTCTCCAAGATCATCCGCGACGAGGGCCCGAAGGGCGTGAAGGCCCAGATCCAGGGCGAGGAGCTGCGCATCTCCTCGAAGAGCCGCGACGACCTGCAGGAGGTGCAGGCGCTGCTCAAGGGCAAGGACCTGGACTTCGCGATCCAGTTCGTGAACTACCGCTGACGGGCCAGGCCCAACCGCGTGATGGCCGTGTCCGGGCTTCCGGGCGCGGCCATCGGCCGTAGCGGCCGGGGCGGGCATCGCACCGGCAGGATCGGCTCGCGGCCCGGCGACTGAGGCACGGTCACGATGGGGCGGGCGCCCCGGCAAGCGGGCGAGGACCTGGGGATGCACGACGGGCCCGCCCAACTGACCGTCGTCCTGGATGGTTTGATGCTCCCACTGAGCATGCGCCGCCCGGCGTATCCGCCTCGCCGAGAGGGCCGGGCGCGACCCCGCAGAGCGGTCGGTCCCCGGCGGTGACGGACCGGCGATGCCTACTGCATCCGGACCGCACGCGGACCTGAAGTCGCGGTTGCGGAAGTTTCCTGAGAATTTGGTGTAAGTCCGCTGGACGCCGGGGTGCCCCGCAAATGGGTTCGAACCGGTCAAGTCCAGGCCAGGTGGCTCCCGAAGGGTGGGCAGCACGCCAGGCACGGAGGCAGGATCGGGGCGCGACGGCACGGGGCCGACGCCCGGGCTCAGTAATTCTTAAAAAACGAGCATTACGTTGACCCGGCTTGCCCCACCAGATCTCTCGAAGGGGACGCCACCGGTGACCAGCCCGCTCCACCTCGTCCGCTCCTCCGCCGACGCGACCCGTCCGGCGCCGGTCGGCTCCCCATCGACCGCCGAGGCCCCAGCGCAGGGCGCGGCCAACGGTTCCTCAGGCGTTGCCAACGGTTCCTCAGGTGTCAGCGGCAAGCGCTCGGGGCCACCACCGACGGGGTGGCACGGCCGGCTGGCCGTGGTCCGGGAGAGGCTCGCGCCGGTGAGCGAACGGCTGGCCGTCGTCCGGTACCGGACCCGGCATCTGCGGTTCCTGGCCTGGCCGCTCTACGGCTTCCTGCTCTGGCGGTACGTCGCGGACAACGGGCTGCCGTACCAGAACGACGTGGTCTTCTGCTGGCTGATCGGCGCACTGGTCGCCGGCGCCGTGCACAGCGGCTACCGGGGCGGCTGGCTGCGGGTGCTGCGGGACTGGATCCCCGTGATGGGGGCCGTCTACGTCTACTCGCTGCTGCGCGGCTACGGCGCCCACACCCCGTGGGCGGTGCACTACGCGCCGCAGATCGCCATCGACAAGGTCTTCGGCTTCGGTCAGGTGTGGACCGTGCGGCTGCAGCACTGGCTGTACACGCCGGGCCACCCGCACTGGTACGACTACCTGTGCACCACCGTCTACATGTCGCACTTCTTCGCGATCTTCGTGGTCCTGGCCGCGCTCTGGCGGCGGCGGCACGACCGGTTCACCCGGCTGCTCGCGTTCTACCTGGCGCTGACCTTCGCCGGCTTCGCGACGTACATCCTGTACCCCGCCGACCCGCCGTGGCTGGCCGCGCAGAACGCGCACCTGCCGCAGCTGACCCGGGTGGTCTCGGACGTGCTGACCCAGAGCGGGCTGCCCCGGGCCGGGTCGATCTTCGAGAACGGCAGCCAGTTCGACAACGACGTGGCGGCGATGCCCTCGCTGCACGCCGCGTACCCGATGCTGCTGGCGCTCTTCTTCTGGCCGACGGCCGGGCGCAAGCTGCGGGTGCTGCTGGCCGCCTATCCGCTGGCGATGGCGTTCACCCTGGTCTACGGCGCCGAGCACTTCGTGATCGACGTGCTGATGGGCTGGCTCTACGCCGCGGTGGTGGTCTTCGGTCTGGGCCGGCTGCTGGACCGCCGTGCGGCGAAGCGGCAGGCGCGTCAGGCCCGCGAGCTGCTCGCCACCCGGGCCTCGGCCACCAGTGACGAGCCGACCGGCGCGACGGCAACGGCGACCGCGCGGGTGAGGACGGCAGCGGTGACCGCGCCGGCATCGACGACGACGCCACCGACTGCGGCACCGGCGGCCTCACCGCTGACGCCCACAGCGGCGAAGGCAGCGAAGGCAACGAAGGCCGCAGCAGCGACGACCACGACGAGCTAGCAAGCACACAGCGAGCCCGGGCCCACAGCACGGGCGACCGGGTCGGTAGGGACGGAGCGGGGCAGCCGGGTCGGCCCGGCTGCCCCGTGCGCCTTCCGGGCGGAGCGGCGGGCGGGGCAGACTGTTCCGGTGCAGAATCCCTCCCCCGTGACCCCGTTCCGCCCCAATGCCGACCAGCTGGCAGCGGCCCAGGACGTGACCATCCCCGATGTCTCGGCGCCAGGACTGCGGGTGCTGTTCTGCGGGATCAACCCCGGGCTCTGGTCCGGGGCCACCGGGCATCACTTCGCGCGGCCCGGCAACCGGTTCTGGCCGTCGCTGTACCGCTCCGGTTTCACCTCCCGGCAGTTGCGGCCGGACGAGCAGGGCGAACTGCTGGAGCTGGGCCTGGGCATCACCAACGTGGTCGCCCGGGCCAGCGCGAAGGCCGATGAGCTGACCCGGGCCGAGCTGAAGGAGGGCGGCGCGGCACTGGTCGAACGGGTGACCCGGTTGCGGCCCCGGGTACTGGCGGTGTTGGGCATCGGGGCGTACCGCACGGCCTTCGGGCACCCGCGCGCGTCAATCGGACCGCAGGCGGAAGGGGTGGGCGAGACCGAGGTCTGGGTGCTGCCCAACCCCAGCGGCCTCAACGCCCACTACTCGCTGGACGCGCTGGCGGCAGAGTTCCGCAAGCTGCGCGAGGCCGTGGAGTGAGCTGCGGCGGCTGCTCCCAGAGCGGGTAGGCGTTCTTGCATGAACAGTCATGCAAGAACGGTCATGCATGAACGGTCATGCAAGAACTCCCGCGCACAATGAATGACCGCTCATTCATAAACCACCCCCGCCACCCCCGCCCAGCAGGCCTATTCCATGAATCGCGCTCATGGAAGCCCCCCGCTCCATCAACGCGCCCCTCTGCAACCCCTTCTCCCGCGCTCCTACGGTGATCGCATTCCCACCCGCCGATCCCCTCCGGAGCTCGCGATGTCCCGTCAACCCATGGCCGTCCACCTGGTTTCCCGCCCCGTCGGCCGCCCCAGCGCCGACAACTTCACCTTCGTGGCGGATCAGCTCGCTCCGCTCACCCCCGGCAGCGCGCTGGTCGAGAACATCTACCTCTCCGTCGACCCCTACATGCGCGAGGCGATGGACGAGGGCGGGTGGGAGCTGAACACTCCCCTGGAGGGTCGCTCGATCGGCCGAGTCATCGAGTCCCGGACACCCGAACTCTCCATCGGCGACCTGGTCTTCCACCGGAATGCCTGGCGCACCCACGCCGTGGTCACCGCCACGGAGGTGCGCGTGCTGCCGCCGCTCGCGGGTGTGCCGCTGAGCACCCACCTCAGCCTGCTCGGCGGCACCGGACTGAGCGCCTACGTCGGGCTGACCCAGGTCCTGCGCCTGCAACCCGGCGAGTCGATCTTCATCTCGGGCGCGGCCGGCGGCGTCGGTACCGCGGCCGGCCAGATCGCCCAGTTGCTCGGCGCGAGCCGGATCATCGGGAGCGCCGGATCCGACGCCAAGGTCGAGCACCTCACCGAGCGGGCCGGCTTCTCCGCCGCCTTCAACTACCACGACGGCCCGGTGGGCGAACTGCTGCGCGCGGCAGCACCCGAGGGCATCGACACCTTCCTCGACAACGTCGGCGGCGACCACCTCGAAGGCGCCATCGACGTGCTGCGCGACCACGGGCGGATCGCCTGGTGCGGCGCGGTGGCCCAGTACAGCAGCGTCGAGCCGCCCGCCGCGCCGCGCAACCTCTACGCCGTCGTCGGCAAGAGCCTGCGGCTGGACGGCTTCCTGGTCCGCGAATACCGGCACCTCCAGCAGGAGTTGACGGGCTTCCTGGTTCCGCACATCCGCTCCGGGCGGATCCGGGCGGACGAGACGGTGGTCACGGGCTTCGAGAACGTCGTGACCGCGTTCCTCGGCATGCTCGACGGCGCGAACATCGGCAAGATGATCGTCCAGGTCGGCGACGCCGACTCCTGAGGCTCAGCCGCTCCCGCCCACCGCCGGCCCCACGTAGACGCCGCGCGCCCGCATCCGCAGCGGCGCCTCGCGGTACTCCTCCATCGCATGGGCCAGCCAACCCGCCGTCCGGGCCACCGAGAAGATCACCTCGCCGGCCTCCGCCGCCATCCCGCCCAGGTGCGCGAACGCCGCCAGCGCCAGGTCCACGTTGGCGGCGTCGCCCGCCCGCGCCCGCGGCCCGCCGACCGCCCGGACCACTGCCTCGATGGCCGCCAGCACACCTTCGGCGTCCGGCAGTTGACGCATCGCCTCCAACAGCGCGCGGGCCCGGGGATCGCCCGCCGGATACAGCCGGTGCCCCGCGCCCGGGATCGCCACACCGGTGCGCAGGTACTCGGAGACCACCGGCACCGCGTCCCCGGCCGCCAGCACCTCGCCGAGCATCCGGTACGCGAGCGCGCTGGCCGCACCGTGCAACGGCCCGTCACTGGCGCCGAGGCCCGCCGAGACGACCGCGTACGGGTGCGCGCGGGCCGAGGCCGCGACCCGCGCCGCAACCGTGGACACCGCCAACTCGTGGTCGGCCAGCAGCACCAGCGCGCGGTCCAGGCACTCCACCGCGCCAGGCGTCGGCGCGGTGGGCGAGAGCCGTGTCCACAGCCGGGCGGCCAGCGAGGCGCCGGCCGGGAACTCGTCGGCTTCAGGCACCGCGCCCGCCCGCGAGGCCAGACCCGCGCCCACGCCCGCGCCCACGCCCGCACCCGCAGCCGCACCCGCAGCCGCAACCGCAGCCGCAGCCGATGGCAGCGCCTCCACCAGGGCGGCGATCAGGCCCGCCCCCACGGCCCGGACGTTCTCCTCCCGGAGGTCGAAGCGGAGCGGGTCGACGGTCGCCGCCACCGCCGCCGAGACCCGCAACCGGTCGGGCAGCCGAGCGGCGGCCGGCAGCACCTCCCCGGCCCGGCGCAGCGTGGCCACCAGCTCCCCGGGCGCCCGCAGCACCACGGCGTCCTCGCCACAGCCCCCCGCAGCCCCCGCACCCGCCGGCGCCCCCGGGGCGGCATCCGCCCCCACACCCCAGAGCCAGCCGACCACCGCCTCGAACCCGCAGCGCTCGGCGAGCCGCACGGCGTCCACCCCCCGGTAGTACAGCCGACCGTCCTCGATCAGCGTCAGCGCGGTCCGCACCGTGACCGGCTCGATCGGCGGCAGCCCGGGCACGGAACCCGGCGACACCGCCGGCTCGGAGCCCGGCGACCGTGGCAGCCGGCGGCGCTGGCCGGCCGCCAGGGCGTCCACCTCGCGCGCATCGAAGGTGCTGCCCTTGCCGCCCGGCACCCGTTCGCTGCTCAGCAGGCCTCGGCTGGCGTACGCGTAGACGGTCGCCACCTTGACGCCGAGCAGCTCGGCGACCTGCTGCGTGCTCAACCGGCCTGTCGCGCCCGCCGGTTCGCCCGCATCCGCCGCCCCGCCCGTGGCGCTGCGCTGCTCCATCCCTGACCCTCTCCCTGCCCTGCCGCCCTGCCCAGCACGCTCATCTGCAGTATGTCACATTGATTTCAATCAACATTGACAACATGGATCAACACTTGGAGAGTACCAACCGTCAGCCCCTGAAGGAGGTAGTCATGCCGACCGCGATAGATCCGGCCCAGGCCCCCACCGACGAGCCCGCCACCACCGCCACCGCCACCACGACCAAGCCCACCACCACCGAACCCCCGGGCATCGAGGTGCCGCGCGGCCTCAAGGGCGTCGTCGTCACCGAGACCGCGCTGAGCGACGTCCGCGGGATCGAGGGCTTCTACCACTACCGCCAGTACTCGGCCATCGAGCTCGCCGAGCAGCGCAGCCTGGAGGACGTCTGGCACCTGATGCTGCTGGGCGAGCTGCCGGACGCCGCCGCCCGCGCCGCCTTCCACGCCCGCACCGCGCCGCTGCGCCACCTGCCCGAGGCCCTGCGCCCGCTGCTGCCCGCGCTGGCCGCCTCCACCAAGGACGCCGGCCCGCTGGCCGGCCTCGGCGCCGCGCTCTCCATCGCGTCGGCCGCCCGCGGCAGCCGGCCGCTCTACGACACCACACCCGAGCAGCGGATCGAGGACGCGCTCTTCGCGACCGCGCTGGTGCCCACCGTCCTCACCGCGCTCCACCGGCTGCAGCAGGGCCAGGCCCCGATCGAGCCGCGCGAGGAGCTGTCGTACGCCGCCAACTACCTGTACATGCTGACCGGCGACGAGCCGGGCCCGGCCGAGGCCCGCGCGATCGAGCGCTACCTGATCTCCACCGTGGACCACGGCTTCAACGCCTCCACCTTCACCGCCCGGGTGATCGCCTCCACCGGCGCCGACCTGGCGGCCTGCCTGGTGGGTGGGCTCGGCGCGCTCTCCGGACCGCTGCACGGCGGAGCACCGAGCCGGGCGCTGGACACCCTGGACGCGATCGGCACCCCCGACCGGATCGACGGCTGGATCCGCGAGCGCGTCCTGGCAGGCGACCGGATCATGGGCTTCGGCCACCCCGTCTACCGCACCGACGACCCGCGTTCGCGGATGCTGCGCACGGTGGCCGAGGGCTTCGGCGGCGAGCTGGTGGACTTCGCCGTCGAGGTGGAGCGCCAGGTGCTGGCGATCCTCGACGAGCTCAAGCCGGGCCGCGACCTGCACACCAATGTCGAGTTCTACGCCGGCGTGGTGATGCACCTGTGCGGCCTGCCGCGTGCCATGTTCACCCCGACCTTCGCCGCCGCCCGGGTGATCGGCTGGAGCGCGAACATCCTGGAGCAGGCCGCCGACAGCAAGATCATCCGCCCCGCCGCCCGCTACACCGGCCCGGCCGCCCCGCAGCCGGTGCCGCTGCCCGCGCCGGCTCCGCCGTCGGTCTGAGGCCGGAGACCCGGCGCCCGACACCTGAGAGGCCTGCGACCCGACACCCGACGCCCGCGACCCGACGCCCGAGACCCAAGGCCGGCAACCGTCGCCCGCGATCGGGCCGACTCCCCACCACCCGCTACGGCTTCAGCACCACCTTCCCGGCCACCGTCCCCGACTCCGCCAGTCGCAGCGCCTTCGCCGCACTGTCCAGCGGCAGCTCGGCCGCGATCCGGGCGACGAGTTCACCGCGCCCCGCGGTGGCGAAGACCTGGGCCAGGTCGGCCCGCAGCCGGGCCCGGAAGCGGGACTTGCTGACGGCCCGGCCGGCCCAGACGTTGTAGAAGGAGGCGCTGCGGCCGTTGGGCAGGCTGTTCCACAGCCAGACCCGGCCGAGCAGCTTCAGCACCGGCCACTGCTTGGACCCGGTGTCGTCGCGGGTCGCGGCACTGCCGTAGCAGACGAGCGCACCGCCGGGCGCGAGCAGCCGCCAGGAGTCGATCACGCCGCGGCCGCCGACGTGGTCGAACACCGCGTCCACCCCATCGGGCGCCAACTCCCGTACCCGGGCGGGCACATCCTCCGTGCGGTAGTCGACCGGCAGCACGCCGGCCGCGCGCAGCGCCTCGTGGTGACGGGCGGTCGCGGTGCCGATCACCCGGGCCCCGGCCGCCTGCGCCAGCTGCACCAGGACCGAGCCCACCCCGCCGTTGGCGCCGTGCACCAGGACGGTCTGCCCGGCGCGCACCCGGGCCTTGCGGTGCAGCATCTGCCAGGCGGTGACCCCGTTGAGCAGCAGCGCCTCCGCCTCCGCGGCGCCCAGTCCGTCGGGCACCTCCACCAGGTCGAGCGCGTCCAGCACCACGTGGCTGGCCCAGCCGCCGACCTTGACCAGCGCGGCCACCCGGCGGCCGGCCAGCTCCGGCGGGACGCCCGGGACGGTCTCCAGCACGGTGCCGACCAGGTCGTAGCCGGGCACGAACGGGAACGGCGGCTGGTCGTAGTACCGGCCGCGGCGCATCTGCTGCTCGGCGAAGGAGACGCCGGTCGCCTCGACCTCGACCACCACCTGCCCCGGCCCCGCCACCGGGACCACCCCGCGCCGGACCTTCAGGCCCTCCGGCTCGACCTTGCCCGGCAGCACGATCTCGACGAACGTCGCGGCACCCATCGCCACCCACTCCTCTAGAAGCCCTTAGAAACCCTTGTGTTGGTTACAACTTCTAACTGACGCGAATGCCTGTCAACAGGTTGGCGGAAATTTTCGTTAGCCGTACTGTCGAGAGTGATAGCCTCTAACTCATCGAGAGCGCGAGAGAGGCAGTGCATCCATGGCTCCCAGCACCCGCAAGGCCGCCACCACTCCCACCGCGGGCGGCGACCCGGCCACCCCCCGCGAGCGCTACCGGAGCCAACTGCGCGCGGAGATCAAGGAACGCGCCTGGGAACAGATCGCGACCGCAGGCGCCACCGCGCTCTCGC
Source organism: Kitasatospora sp. NBC_01250 (assembly GCF_036226465.1). Taxonomy (NCBI): domain Bacteria; kingdom Bacillati; phylum Actinomycetota; class Actinomycetes; order Kitasatosporales; family Streptomycetaceae; genus Kitasatospora; species Kitasatospora sp. NBC_01250. Next base: position 4,022,826 of record NZ_CP108476.1, read on the forward strand.
TCAACGCGATCGCCAAGCAGCTGGGCATGAGCGGCCCGGCGCTCTACCGCTACTACGCCAGCCGCGACGAGCTGATCACCGAGCTGATCAAGGACGCCTACCGCAGCGAGGCCGCCGCCGTCCAGGGCGCCGCCGCCGCGGGAGCCGATCTCGGCGGCCTGGCCCATGCGCTGCGCCGCTGGGCGCTGGACGACCCGCAGCGCTACTTCCTCATCTACGGCACGCCGGTGCCCGGCTACCACGCGCCCGCGGAGGTCACCACGATCGCCGCGGAGATCATGGCGGTGCTGCTCCGGGCCTGCGAGCCGCTGTCAGCCGCGGCCCCCACCACCGCGCTCGACGAGCACCTGGCCGACCACCGCCAGTGGGACGGCGGCAACCCGGCCGCCACTCCGACGCTGCGCCGGGCGCTGGCCTTCTGGTCCCGCCTGCACGGCGTCCTCTCCCTCGAACTGGCCGGCCACTACACGGGCATGGGCTTCGACCCCGCCCTGCTCTTCGAGTCGGAACTGACCAGCCTGCTGGCCCCCTAGCGCCTCACCAGCGGACCTCACCACCTGCCGGACCTCGCCACCTGCCGGACCTCACCAGCCGGCGAACCGCTGGTCGGTGGGGACGACCTCGCGCCCCAGCGGCATCAGCGAGATCGGCACCATCTTCAGGTTGGCCCAGCCGAACGGGATGCCGATGATCGAGACGAAGAGCGGAATGCTGGTCGCGATGTGCGCCAGCGCCAGCCACCACCCGGCGAACACCAGCCAGATCACGTTACCCACGCACGACGCCGCCCCGGCGTCCGGCCGCTCCACCGTGGTGCGACCGAACGGCCACAGCACGTAGCCGGCGATCCGGAACGAGGCAATGCCGAACGGAATGGTGATCACCAGCACGCAGCAGATGACACCGGCGATCACATAGCCGATGGCCATCCAGATGCCGCAGAAGATCAGCCACAGGATGTTGAGCACGAACTCGATCGCCTTCATGTGACCAAGCCTTCCACTCCTGGGGCCGTCCATGCACCTGCGGCACCTCCGCGTAGCACTCGCCCCCCGCACCCCCGCCCGTTGGGCCGTGCCGGTGAGTGTCGCGCCCCGCCCTCCGGGCGCCCGGGCGTGGCGGGCGGCGGGTGGTTGAGTGGCGGCGTGAGGCCGCCCGAGGCGGCGGCGGCGCGAGGCGGAGTCGGGTGGTGGCACGGGTGGCGGGCAACGGCGGATTCCCGTCCCGGGGTGTGTGGCGGCGCCCCGCGCTGCGCTGGGTGGACGTCCTGGTCGGCGCCGCGCTGGTGGCGCTGCTGTACGGCCTGCTGGAGCTGGCGCCGGGCCTGAACGCGCCGTTCCTGCCGGACCAGGCGCCCCCCACCGTCTCCACCGATCCGGCCGACCTGCCGTACTACGCGGTGCGTTCGCTGCTGCGCATGTTCGTGGCGCTGATCGCCTCGGTGCTGTTCAGCTTCGTCTACGCCATCGCGGCGGCGCGGATGCGGCGGACCGAGAAGGTGCTGCTGCCGGTGCTCGACATCCTGCAGTCGGTGCCGGTGCTGGGCTTCCTCTCGGTCACCGTGACGGCGTTCATCGCGCTCTTCCCCGGCTCCGCCCTGGGCCTGGAGTGCGCCTCGATCTTCGCCATCTTCACCGCGATGGCCTGGAACATGACCTTCGCCTTCTACGCCTCGCTGACCAGCCAGCCCCGGGAGCTGGACGAGGCGGCCCGGGTGATGCGGCTGACCAAGTGGCAGCGGTTCTGGCGGCTGGACGTGCCCAGCGGGATGATCCCGCTGGTCTGGAACGGGATGATGAGCTTCGGCGGCGCCTGGTTCTTCCTGGCCGCCTCGGAGTCGATCAGCGTGCTCAACCACCACTACGCGCTGCCCGGCATGGGCTCCTACGCCGCCACCGCGATCGCGGACGGCAACCTGCGCCAGGTCGGCATCGCGATCGCCGTCATGGTGGTGATGGTGATCGGCGTCAACGTGTTCTTCTGGCGACCCCTGACGGCCTGGTCGGAGCGGTTCCGGGTGGAGGACTCGCAGTCGGCCGACCGACCGCGCAGCGTGGTGCTCGACCTGCTGCGCCGCTCCAGCGTGCCGGCCAGGCTCGGCCGCCCGCTGCGCCCCCTCGGCGTCGCGCTGGACCGCGGCACCCGGATCTTCGGGCTGGCCGAGCACCCGCTCGCCCGGCCGGCGACCCGCGAGCGGACCGGCGACGTGTTCTTCGCCGGCGCGGTCGCCGCGGTGGTGGTCTTCGGCGCCTGGCGGGCCCTCGACTACGTGCACGGCACGGTCGGGCTCGGCGAGTTCGGGCACGCGCTGGGCCTGGGGGCGGCCACCTTCGCCCGGGTGGTGGTGCTGCTGATCGCGGCCACCGTCGTCTGGGTGCCGGTCGGGGTGTGGATCGGGATGAACCCGAAGGTCACCCGGTTCGCCCAGCCGGTCGTCCAAGTGCTGGCCAGCTTCCCGGCGAACTTCCTCTTCCCGTTCGCCACCGTCGTCTTCCTGGCGATCGGCCTGTCGCTGAACCTCGGCGCGGTGCTGCTGATGGCCCTGGGCGCGCAGTGGTACATCCTCTTCAACGTCATCGCCGGGGCCTCGGCCGTCCCCTCCGACCTGCGCGAGGCGATGCGGGGCTTCCAGGTGCGCGGCTGGCTGCGCTGGCGCGCGTTCGTCCTGCCGGCCGTCTTCCCCTACTACGTGACCGGCGGCATCACCGCGGCCGGCGGGGCCTGGAACGCCTCCATCGTCGCGGAGATCGTCGTCTACGGCCCGCACCACCTGAAGGCCACCGGCCTGGGCGCCTACATCGCGGAAGCCACCGGCACCGGGGACTTCCCGAGGATCCTGGTCGGGGTGACGGTGATGAGCGTGTACGTGGTCGCGCTCAACCGCCTGCTGTGGCGGCGCCTGTACCGGCTGGCCGAGACCCGCTACGCGCTGTGACTGGAGCTGCCCGAGCATGACCGCTGCCGCCCGCCCCGCACCTGCCGCCCGCCGCACGATCGTCGAGGCCGACGGCGTCACCAAGACCTTCAGCACCCCCGACGGCCGCGCACTGCCGGTGCTGGACGACATCGTGCTGCACCTGGCCGAGGGGGAGATCGTCGCGCTGCTCGGCAAGTCGGGCTCCGGCAAGTCGACCCTGCTGCGCTGCCTGGCCGGCCTGATCGCGCCCTCCTCCGGCACCGTCTCCTACCGCGGCACCCCGCTGACCGCCGCCAACCCCGGGGTGGCGATGGTCTTCCAGTCCTTCGCCCTGCTGCCCTGGCTCACCGTCCAGCAGAACGTGGAGCTGAGCCTCCAGGCCCGCGGTGTGAACGCCGAGCAGCGGCGCGAGCGGGCGCTCAAGGCGATCGACCTGATCGGCCTGGACGGCTTCGAGGGCGCCTACCCGAAGGAGCTGTCCGGCGGCATGCGCCAGCGGGTCGGCGTCGCCCGGGCGCTGGTGGTGGAGCCGGACGCGCTCTTCATGGACGAGCCGTTCTCCGCACTCGACGTGCTGACGGCGGAGAACCTGCGCACCGAGCTGGTGGGCCTGTGGGAGGGCCACGAGGCGCCGGTGAAGTCGATCCTGATCGTCACCCACAACATCGAGGAGGCGGTGCTGCTGGCGGACCGGATCCTGGTGCTCTCCTCCAATCCCGGCCGGATCAGGGCCGAACTGCCCGTCGACCTGGCCCGCCCGCGCGACCGGCGCACCCCGCAGTTCGAGGCGCTGGTCGACACCGTCTACGGCATCCTCACCGGGCGCGAGGAGCACGAGCCGTCGGCCGCGCCCGAGGCCGTGGCGGCGCCCACCAACGCCACGCCGATCACCACGCCGCTGCCGGTGGCCAGCGTCGGCGGCCTGGCCGGACTGCTGGAGATCCTGCTCTCCTTCGGCGGCGAGGAGGGCCTGGCGGAGATCGCCGACGAGCTGAACTTCGAGGTCGACGACCTGCTCCCGCTGGTCGACGCCGGCGTCCTGCTCGGCCTGGCCCGCACCGAGGGACCCCGGATGGCGATCACCGACGCCGGGCGCGAGTTCACCGCGGCCGACATCCTCACCAGCAAGCAGCTCTTCGCCCGCAACGCCGCCCGCCGCGCCCCGCTGGTGCGCGCCATCGTGCAGACCCTGGCCGCCACCGACGAGCACAAGCTGCGCGAGGACCTCTTCCTGGACCTGCTGCGCCGCGGCTACGACGCCGAGGACGCCCGGCGCCAACTGGAGATCGCCATCGACTGGGGGCGCTACGGCGAGCTCTACGACTACGACGCCGACGACGGCGAGTTCACCCTGGAGCCCGGCGCGGAGGCGGCGCTGTAGGACCTCTGCCGGGTGGCCCCTGAGGAAGCCGACAGGAACACTTGCTACATTGCGCAACCGAGCAAACAGCGAGGGAGCGGAACAGGTGGCAGAAGAGTGGGCCGAGCGGCCCGACGGTGACATAGCCCCGTGGCCGGACCGGCCCGAACGGCCCGGGCCGCGCCGGCAGCCGGCCGCGCACGCCGCCGCCCAGCCGCCGGCCCCGGCCCCCACCGGCTCCCGGCGCCGCACCGAAGGAGCCCCCGCGAGCCGCCGCCGCAACGCGCGGGCCGCGCCACCCGCCCGTCACCGCGGCCCGGCCCTCCTGCTCGCGGTCGCCCTGCCGCTGGCCGGCGCCCTGGCCGACGAGCTGACCGGCCCGGGCCTGGGCCTGGTCTTCGCCTGCTGCGCGGTCCTCGGCACGGCCGGTGCGGCGGCGCTGGCGAGCCGGGCGGGCTGGTGGTGGGTGCTGCCGGCGCCGCCACCGGTCGTACTGGCCGCCTGGGCCGGCGCCGAGCTGCTCGGCGACTCCTCGAAGTACCAGGGCTCCAAGGCGCTGGCCACCGGATCCGTGCGCTGGCTGGTGCACGGCTTCCCGGTGATGGCCGAGTCCATCGGCGCGGCGCTGGCCGTCATCCTGATCCGCCTCGTTCTGCAGAAGAGGAACCGCCGTGGCTGACCACGCCCCGCGCCGCAGGTCCCCCCTGGTGGTGGCCGGCCGCACGATCGCCTGCACGCTCTCCCTCGCGGTGCTCGGCAGCAGCGGCTTCGCCTGGTACGCGTACACCTCGCTGACCACCGGGCTGACCACCTCCACCGCGCTGAGCGCCGTCAGGAAGTCGGCGCCCCCGCACCTGGACAGCTCGGTCAACATCCTGCTGATCGGCCTGGACAGCCGTAAGGACATGAACGGCAACGACCTGCCCAAGCAGTTCGTCCAGGACGAGCTGAACGCCGGCTCCAGCGAGATCGGCGGCTACAACACCAACACCCTGATCGTGCTGCACATCCCGGCCAACGGGGGCAAGGTCACCGCGCTGTCCATCCCCCGGGACGACTACGTGCAGACCGAGGGCGCGGACGGGAAGATGCACAAGATCAAGGAGGCCTACGGCATCGCCAAGGCAGCCGCGGACGCCAAGCTGGCGAACAAGGGGCTCTCCAAGGCGCAGGAGGAGCAGCAGAGCCGCGAGGCCGGCCGCGCCGCCACCCTGGCCACCGTGCAGAACTTCCTCGGCATACCGATCGACCACTTCGCCGAGGTCAACCTGCTCGGCTTCTACGACATCGCGCAGGCGATCGGCCCGGTCCAGGTCTGCCTGAACCACGCCACCAGCGACCCGGCCGAGACCGGCCAGGGCTCCGGCTTCTCCGGCCAGGCCGGCCTCAACACCCTCAACGCCTCCCAGGCGCTCGCCTTCGTGCGCCAGCGCCACAACCTGCCCGGCGGCGACCTGGACCGCACCCACCGCCAGCAGGCCTTCATCTCCTCGGCCGAGTACAAGCTCAAGCAGGAGGGCGTCTTCGGCGACCTGGGCAAGATGCAGGGCCTGTTCAACGTGGTGAAGAAGGACGTGGTGATCGACGACCAGTGGAACATCCTGGACTTCGCCCAGCAGGCGCCCAACCTGACCGGTGGCAACGTCGAGTTCAACACGCTGCCGATCGCCGGCTTCGCGACCATCGGCGGGGAGGACGTCAACAAGGTCGACCCGGTGCAGATCAAGCAGATCGTCCAGACCCTGTTCGGCCACGACCCGGCGCCCACGCCGCCCACCGACGCCTCCTCCTCGGCGCCCGCCGCGCCCGCGGCGGGACCGGCCGCCCCGAGCAGCGCCCCGGCCGCGCCCAGTGCCCGGCCGAGCGGCACGGTGGACGTCTTCAACGCCTCCGCCGTCACCGGGGCGGCCGGCAGCGAGTCCAAGGCGCTGGTGGCCATGGGCTTCAAGGCCGGACGGGTCGCGGAGGCGAGCAGCCACCCGAAGGACGTCACGGTGACCTACGGCGCCGGGGCCAAGGACGGCGCGGACGCCGCCGCGGCCCGGTACGGCGTGACGGCCACCGCCGCCGCCTCGGTGCCCGCCGGCCACGTCGAGGTGGTGCTGGGCACCGGCTACACCCCGCCCGGTGCCCCCGCCGCCGCGCCCCCGGCGGCCGCCGCGAGTTCGACGGCCGATCCGGCGGCCAACCTGCCGATGCAGGGCCCGCCGGTCAAGATGGGCGGGATTCCCTGTGTGAACTGAGGTCGTGACCGTGGTGGGCGCCGGGGCCAGCGGCGCCCACCACGCACGGGTTGCGGCACGGAAATAGGATGAGCGTGCACCATGCCCGCCCATCGCCGACCGGCCCGGACGAAACGCAGCACCGCACCGACGCAGTCCCCGGAGGGTCGATGACCCGACGCCGCCCCCCTCGCCACGCGAGCGCCGACGAGTTGCTGACCGAGCTCGGCCGGCTCACCGAGCAGGCGCTGGAACGCGCGGAGCTGCAGCAGGCCCGGGTCGAACTGGCCGAGGCCCTGCAGCGCGAGCTGCTGCCCGCCGAGCTCCCCGAGCTGCCCGGCCTGCGGGCCGCCGCCCGGTACGCGCCCGCCCGGCACGGCCTGAGCATCGGCGGCGACTGGTACGACGGCTTCCCGCTGCCGGACGGCTCGCTCGCCTTCTCGATCGGCGACGTCCAGGGCCACGACGTCGAGGCCGCCGCCTTCATGGGGCAGGTGCGGATCGGCCTGCGCGCGGTGGCGGCCACCGCCGCCGACCCGGGCCAGGTGCTCAGCCGGGCCAACGACCTGCTGCTGTCGATGGACACCCGGCTCTTCGCCACCTGCAGCTTCCTGCGCTTCGACCCGGTCACCCGGGAGCTGGCCCACGCCCGGGCCGGCCACGTGCCCTGGGTCTGGGCCGAACCGGACGGCCGCTGGGGCCTGGGCGAGGACGAGGGCGGCCTGCCGCTGGGCGTGCTGCCGGACGAGAGCTACCCCGTCACCCGCCGGCTGCTGCCGGCCTCCTGCGCGTTCGTGCTGGTCACCGACGGGGTGATCGAGGGTCCCGCGTTCCCGATCGCGGCCGGCCTGGCCGAGGTGGCCCGGGTGACCCGGGCCGGGGTGCACGCCGAGCCGGCCGAGCTGGCCGCCGAGGTGATCAAGGTGGCGGACCTGACCGGGCACACCGACGACGCCGCCGTCCTGGTGCTGCGCCACGAGGCGCCGCCGGCCTGACGCCCCCGCCGGTGACCGGCGCGGTCGCCGCGCGGCGCCCACCGACCGGCGAACCACCGCCACGGCTCGCGCGTGTCACGGCCGCCCGTGACCGCCCGGCGTTGTCTGATGACTGCTGTGACCCGACATCTGGACTTCCGGCGCCCCCTCGCGGCGGTCCTGCGGGTGCTGGCCGTCGCGCTCGCCTACTTCGTGGCCGGGCGGCTCGGGCTGATCCAGCAGGTGGTGGTCGCCGGCGCCAAGGTCACCCCGCTCTGGCCGCCCACCGGCATCGCCCTGACCTGCCTGCTCCTGCTCGGCCTGCGGATCTGGCCGGGCATCGCGCTGGGCACCTTCGCGGTGATCGCCAGCATCGGGCCGCTGCACCCGGCCTCCTTCGGGATCGTCGCGGGCAACACCGCGGCCCCGATCGTCGCCTACCTGCTGCTGCGGGCCACCGGCTTCCGCATCGAGCTGGACCGGCTGCGCGACGGCCTGGCGCTGGTCTTCCTCGGCGCGCTGGTCGGCATGCTGGTCAGCGCCACGGTGGGCGTGGGCCTGCTCTGGCTCACCGGCTCGGTGCCCGGTCACGACTTCTGGTCGGCCTGGTCGGCCTGGTGGACGGGCGACGCGATGGGCGTGCTGGTGGTGGCGCCGCTGCTGCTGGCGCTGTACCTGTTCCGCCTGCCCGAGGACCGCAGGCCCCTCGACCTGATCGAGCCGGTGGTCCTGCTGGCCGGCACCGTGCTGGTCACGCTGGCCGTCACCAACAGCCAGCTGAGCCTGCTCTTCCTCGTCTTCCCGCTGCTCATCTGGGCCGCGCTGCGGTTCCAGCTGATCGGCGCGGCCCCGTGCGTGCTGGTGGTCTCGGTGCTCGCCATCACCGCGGCCACCGACCACCGCGGGCCGTTCGCCCACCACGGGGTGCTGCAGACCATGGTGATCCTGCAGGCGCTCAACGGCGCGGCGGCGCTGACCGGCCTGCTGCTGTCGGCCATCATCGCCGAGCAGCAGTCGATGTACCGCCGGATCGAGTCGGCCTGCCGGGGCCTGGCCGAGGTGGTGGCAAGGCTCGCCCCGGGCGAGGCCGGGTCCGGCTGGCCCCCGCCCGGGGACGGCGACCAGCCGCCGCTCTGAGCTGCCCGTCCCAGCTGCCGCCCGGCTCAGCCGTCGTCCGCCGTGAGCAGGATCGGGTTGGTCAGCGCCGCCATCGGCCCCCAGGGCAGCGCGGCACCCATGGTGTTGCCCTGGCCCGGGGTGCCGTCCGCCAGCGGGTGGCGGACCTCGGCCCGGACGTAGCCGGCCAGCGAGGCGGTGGTGCGCCAGACCACGCTGCCCGCACCGTCGGCGGGCAGCGACTCCTGGTGCAGCTGCCCCTCGTCGGTGACGATGCGGACGGTGCCGTTCGGCACCCCGGCCACGGTGACCCGCACGTCCACCGGCGCGTCCACCGGGACGGTCAGCCGCTCCCCGATGCCCGCCTGCCGCCCGTGGCCGGTGGCCGTGAAGTCGAGCCGCACGGCGGCGGACTCGGCCAGCCAGCTGTGCCCGGCCCGGAGCCCGGCGAGGATCTGGTCCCGGCTCAGGCCGTCGGCCAGCACGACGTTGTGCGGGGAGCCGATCACCTGCGGCACGCTGTGCGCGTCGCTGTTGCCCATCGCCGGCAGCCAGGGCCGGCCGGCCCGCACGGCCTCGGCGAGCTGGGCGTCCCAGCTGTCCACCGCCGACTCGTCGTCGTAGGTCCACGGGCCGTTCCACACCTCGACCGCGTCCGCGCCCTGGTAGCCGAACTTCCACTGGCAGGCGATGTACGGGCAGTACGGGTGCGCGGGCACCACCAGGCCGCCCAGGCCGTGCACCTGGCGGACGAACCGCGGGTAGGCGTTGTCCCGGGCCCGGTAGCGCCAGTCGATCCACTCGCCGGGCGGCAGCCCGAGCGCGAGCCAGTGGCCGTTGCGGGTGGTGACCTCCTCGCCGGTGATGATCAGCAGGTCGGGGCCGGCCAGCGAGCCCCAGACGCCGTGCGAGGCGGAGGTGTTGTGGTCGGTGGTGACCATGAAGTCCAGCCCGGCGGCGCGGGCTCCGGCGGCCACCTCGGCGGGCAGCCGGCGGCCGTCCGAGTAGACGGTGTGCAGGTGGCAGTCGCCGCGGTACCAGTCCCGGCCGCGGCCCCTCGCCCGCTCGGGCGGGTAGTCGGGGGTGAAGCCCGGTCCCGGCTCGCCGTAGGTCAGGGTGACCTGGACCTGGTAGTCGAGCCCCTGCGGCGCCACTTGGTAGGGGCCCAGCACCACGTGCCAGGTGCCCGCCCGGACCGGCCCGGGCAGATAGCCCGGGGTGGCCTCGCCGTTGCTGATCGCGAACGACGTGCGGAACCCGCCGGACCAGCCGCGGAAGCCAGCGCCGCCCAGCTCGGTGCCGCGCTCGTCGAAGATGCCGATGTCGCAGGAGTTGCCCGGCACGCCGGCCGGGACGGCGGGCTTGTCGTAGCTGTACGAGACGGCGATCTGCTGGACCCCGTCGGGGACTTCGACCGGCAGCTGGACGAAGTCGGCGGCGCCGGTGTCGAGATGGCCGGTGATGGTCCGGCTGTCGGTGCCGCTGCGGGGGCCGCCCGGGCTGTCGGCGGCGGCGAAGGAGACCGGGGCCAGGGTCAGCGCGGTGGCCGCCCCGGCGAGCAGACCGGTGCGCAGCAGCGCACGGCGGTCCGGGCCCGCCCCGTCATCGGCGGCGGACGGGTCGAGGGGGTCGGGGTGTCGGCATGCGTCGTGCTCACACACGGTGGATCCTCCCGGGGTCAGGTCGGGCCGGTCTCGACGCGTCCGTGCCGACCCGTTCCCCCGCCCCCTTCCCCCGCCGGTTACGCCCGGGCGATCGGCGTGCGGACGAGGCGGGACCAACGGGCAATCAGTTGCCGCTCCACCGAACGGGGGTCAGCCCAGGGTGACCCGCAGCGGCTCCAGCGCGGGCGCGGTCATGGTCGGCAGGAACTCGGTGACCTGGAGCTCGGCCAGGCCCGCCTGCTGAAACGGGTCCTCGGCGAGCACCGCGAGCAGTTCCTCCCGGCTCCCGGCCTGCGCCAGGATCACCCCGCCCACCCGGGGCACCTGCCGCCCGGAGGCCAGGAAACGGCCGGCCGCGTAGTTCCGCTCCAGCCACGCCACGTGGTCCGGCAGCAGGGCGTCGACCTGCTCCAGCGGGACGGTGTAGGTCATGGTCACGATGAACACGGGCGGGCTCCTGCGGCCGGGGGTGCGGTGATCGGGGCCACTCCCTTCGACCCCATGATCAGATTAACGCCCGGCCATCCGCTCCAAGCGGGCGATCCGCTCGGCCATCGGCGGGTGGGTGGCGAAGAGCCGGGTGCCGGAGTCGCCGCGGCGGAACGGGCTGGCGATCATCATGTGGCTGGCGGTCTGCAGCTGCGGCTCGGGCGGCAGCGGCAGCCGCTGAGTGCCCGTCTCCAGCTTGCGCAGCGCGCTGGCCAGCGCCAGCGGGTCCCCGGTGATCCGGGCACCGTCCGCGTCGGCCTGGTACTCGCGGGAGCGGCTGACGGCCAGCTGGATCAGGCTCGCGGCGAGCGGGCCCAGGATCATGATGGCGAGGATGCCGAAGAGCCCGGGTCCGTCGTCGTCCTCGCTGCGGCCGAACGGGATCAGCCAGGCGAAATTCACCAGGAACATGATCACCGAGGCCAGCGCTCCGGCCACCGAGGAGATCAGGATGTCGCGGTTGTAGACGTGGCTCAGCTCGTGGCCGAGCACCCCGCGCAGCTCGCGCTCGTCCAGCAGGCGCAGGATGCCGTCGGTGCAGCAGACCGCCGCGTTGCGCGGGTTGCGCCCGGTGGCGAAGGCGTTGGGCGCCTCGGTCGGCGAGATGTACAGGCGCGGCATCGGCTGGCGCGCCGAGGTGGAGAGCTCGCGGACGATCCGGTAGAGGCCGGGGGCCTCGATCTCGCTGACCGGGCGGGCCCGCATGGCGCGCAGGGCGAGCTTGTCGCTGTTCCAGTACGCGTAGCCGTTGGTGGCCAGGGCGACCAGCAGGGCGACCAGCAGGCCGGTCCGTCCGAAGAAGCTGCCGATCACCAGGATGATCGCCGACAGTCCACCGAGGAGGACGGCCGTCCTCAGTCCGTTGTGCTGGCGGTGCACGGCAGCCCCTCCAAGTGGTGCGGTGGGAAGCCCTCTGTTCACATCCCTCGTGCCTGGTCAACGGCCAAGCGCGGGGTGCTGGTTCCCCGCGCTCGCCGCCGGTGCTTCGGGACGGGTGCGAACCACCCCCGGATCAGGCGCTAGAACAGGCTCCCCGACACCACCTGGAGGACCAGCTGCGGGGCCACCGAGAGCACCACGGCACCCACCGCGGTCAGCCCCAGGGTCGCGGCCAGCGGCCTCGGCAGCCGGGTGTCCGCCGGTGCTGCGGCCTCGGCCGGAGCGGGCGCGAACAGCTTCGCCAGCCAGAGCAGGTAGTAGTACAGAGCGATCACCACATTGACCGCCATCAGGACGGCCAGCCAGCCGAGACCGGCGTTCACCGCCGCCTGGAAGACCACCACCTTGCCGAACAGGCCGATCACGCCCGGCGGCAGTCCGGCCAGGCAGAGCAGGAAGAAGCCCAGCGCGAGCGCCGCCCAGCGGTTGCGGGCGAACAGGCCCCGGTAGTCGTCGAGCCGGTTGGCCGGGCTGGTCCGGGCCACCACCGCGGCCACCCCGAAGGCGCCCAGGTTGACCAGGCCGTAGATCAGCGCGTACGCCACCGTGGCGCCCAGCGGGTGCGTGCTGCCCGCGTAGCCGGCGGCGGCCAGCGGGACCAGCAGGTAACCGGCCTGGGCCACCGAGGACCAGGCCAGCAGGCGCACCGCGCCCTGCGCGGAGTCGGCGCGCTGGCGCAGCGCAGCCACGTTGCCGGCCGTCATGGTGACGGCGGCCAGCACCGCGAGCAGCAGGCCCCAGGTGTGGGCGTAGGGGCGAAAGCCCAGGTTGGTGATGAGCGCGAGACCGGCGAAACCGGCCGCCTTGCCGACCACCGACAGGTAGCCGGCCACCGGCAGCGGGGCGCCGGTGTAGGTGTCGGGCACCCAGAAGTGGAACGGGACGGCGGCCACCTTGAAGGCGAAGCCGACCAGGGTCAGCATGGCCCCCGCCTCGGCCAGCGGCCGCAGCTGCCCGGGGAGGTGCCCCAGGCCCTCGGAGATCGCGGACAGGTGCAGGCTGCCGGTGGCGGCGTAGACGAAGCTGACGCCGAGCAGCATCACGGCCGTCGCGGTGACCGAGGAGAGGAAGAACTTCAGCGCCGCCTCGCCGCCGCGCCCGTCCCGCTTGAGGGCGACCAGCGCGAAGGAGGGCAGCGAGACCACCTCCAGCGCGATCACCAGGCTCGCCAGGTCGCGGGCGGCGGGCAGCAGCGCGGCCCCGGCGGCACTGCTGAGCAGCAGGAACCAGTACTCACCGGCGGGCAGCCGCTGCTCGTCCACGGTGTGCAGCGAGAGCAGCGCGGCGATCAGCGCGCCGCCGAGCACCAGCAGCTGGAAGACCAGCGCGAAGTGGTCGGCGACGTAGGAGCAGCCACCGGTGGCGCCCTGCCCGCCGGGCAGGCAGAAGGTGGCCCGCGGCCGCCCGCCGGTCAGCGGCAGCAGGGCGAGCAGCGCCAGCAGCAGACCGGCCGCGGTCAGCGGGCCGAGCAGCCGCTTGCGGGCCGCGGGCAGCAGCAGGTCGGCCAGCAGCACCACCAGCGCGGCCAGCGCGGCGATCAGCGGCGGCGCGATCGCCACCCAGTCCACCGACTGGATGAGCGCGCCGGGGTTCGCGACGGCGAGGAGGGTCGGGTTCACGGCTGACTGCCCCAGGGGGTGAAGAGCGGCGAGGGAGCTGGTCATCGGTCAGCCCCCCGCCAGCAGGTGCTTGACGGCCGGGTCGGAGAGCCCGAGCAGCAGCGCCGGCCAGAGCCCGGCCAGCAGGGTCAGCGCGGCCAGCGGGGTCCAGCTGACGGCCTCGTACGGACGCAGCTCGGCCACCTCGGCCACTGCCGGCTGGGCCGGGTCGCCCATGCAGACCCGCCGGACCACCACCAGCAGGTAGGCGGCGGTCAGCAGGGTCCCGAGGCCGGCCAGCGCCATGTAGGTGACGAAGGCCGGGCGGGACAGGCCGGCGGCCGGATCGAAGGCACCGAACATCGCCAGCACCTCGCCCCAGAAGCCCGCCAGCCCCGGCAGGCCCAGGCTCGCCACCGCGGCGAAGGCGAGCAGCGCCCCGAGCCGGGGCGCGCGCCCGTAGAGCGCGGCGCCCGTCTCCCCTGCGAGGGTGTCCAGCTCCGCCGTCCCGTAGCGGTCCTTCAGGGCACCGACGACGAAGAAGAGCAGGCCGGTGACCAGGCCGTGGGCGATGTTGGCGAAGAGCGCGCCGTTGACGCCCACCGGGGTGAGCGAGGCGATGCCCAGCAGCACGAAGCCCATGTGGCCCACCGAGGAGAAGGCGATCAGGCGCTTGAGGTCGCCCCGGCGCCCCGGGCGGGCGAGCGCGAGACAGGCGAGCGAGCCGTAGACGATGCCGACGGCCGCCAGCGCGCCGAGGTAGGGGGCCAGCGTGTGGGCCCCGTCCGGCACCACCGGCAGCAGCACCCGGACCAGGCCGTACGTCCCCATCTTGAGCAGGACGCCGGCCAGCAGCACCGAGCCGACGGTGGGCGCCGAGGTGTGGGCGTCCGGCAGCCAGCTGTGCAGCGGCCACGCGGGCGCCTTGACCATCAGCCCCAGGCCGATCGCGAGTGCGGCCAGCACCTGGGTGGTGTGCGAGAGGCCGTGGCCGTGCGCGGCGGCCAGCGCGGTCATGTCGAAGGTGCCCGCCTTCAGGCCGATCAGCAGGAAGCCGAGCAGCATCACCGCGGAGCCGAGCAGGGTGTAGAGGATGAACCGGTTGGCCGAGGCCGTGCGGGCCCCGCTGCCCCAGCGCGCGATCAGGAAGTACATCGGGATCAGCACGATCTCGAAGGCCAGGAAGAAGAGCAGCAGGTCGAGCACCAGGAAGGTGGCCAGCATGCCCACCTCGAGCAGCAGGAACAGGCCGGTGAAGGCCCGGGCCGAGGGGGTGCCCTCGCCGTTCGGCAGCTTTCTGGTGGAGTAGAGCGCGCACAGGAAGGTGAGCAGCGCGGTCAGCACCACCAGCGGCAGCGAGATGCCGTCCACCCCGAGGTGGAAGCGGACCTTGAGCGCGGGGATCCAGGCGACGTCGGTGACGCCCTGCATCCGGCTCGGCCGGGACCGGTCGAAGCCGGCCGCCAGGGCCACCGCCAGGGCGAGCACCAAGCCGGTCACCACCGCGTTGAAGCGCAGCGCGAGCCGGTCCTGGGCCTCGCGGTCGGCGCCGAACACGCCGGCCGGGGCCAGCGTGGCGACGGCGCCGAGCAGGGGCAGCGCCAGCAGGGCGATGAGGAGCACGTTCATCGGGGACTCCCTGCGCGGGCTGCGCCGAAGGGGTGATCGGTGGACGGGTGAAGGGGGATCAGCCGGGCGCGCCTCATGTGCCGACCGCCACGAAGACCGCGATCAGCACCACACCGGCCAGCAGCGCGCTCAGGTAGGTCTGCGCGTTGCCGGTCTGGCTGCGCCGCACCACCCAGCCGAGCAGCTTGGCGGTACCGCCGGAGGCCTGCACGTAGCCCTCGACCACCTCGCGGTCCAGGAACTTGACCAGCTCGGCGGCGGCCACGGTGGGGCGCACGAAGAGCAGGGTGTAGAGCCGGTCCAGCCGGAAACCGTGCTGCGCCGGGCCGTAGAGCGGACCGAGCAGCGCCCGGCCGGGGTCGGCCGGCGCGGGCGCGGGCGCGGCCGGGGTGAGCTGCTCGGCCTCGGGCGCACCGCCCTGCTCCGGCACCCGCTCGGCCACCCGCGCACCGACGACCCGCCAGGTCGCGTAGCTGATCAGCACACCGGCCACCGCGAGCCCGGTGCCGAGCACGCCGGTGACCAGGCTCGGCCGCAGCGAGCCGCCGTCCAGCAGGCTGGGCAGCCAGTCGCTGCGCAGTCCGGTGATGCCGAAGGCCATCGTCGGCAGCGCCAGCACCCACAGCGGCCAGCGCATCGCGGCCGGCTCGGCCTCGCCGGGGGCGACCTCGTCGGCCTCCGGCGAGTAGGGCGCCCCGGGCTCGGCGGCGGTGGCGGCGGCCGGGGCCGCGGCCTTGGCCTGGGCGGACAGCCGGGGGAAGGCGAGCAGCCACAGCCTGGTCGCGTAGGCCGCGGTGAGCAGCGCGGTCAGCATCCCGGCGACCAGCACGATCCAGCCCGCCGCGTGCGGCACCGCGCCGGCCGGGCCGACGCCGTTGGTCAGCGCCTCGCCGGTGGCCGCGTGCTCGGCGGCGGTGAGCACCGCCTCCTTGGTGAAGAAGCCGGTGAACGGCGGCAGGCCGGCCAGCGCGACCAGGCCGATGCCCAGCGTCCAGCGGGCGTCCGGCACCCGGTCGCGCAGCCCGGGCAGCCGCGACATCGCCGAGAGCGAGTTCGTGTGCGCGGCGTGGATCAGCACCCCGGCGGAGAGGAAGAGAAGCGCCTTGAACGCGCCGTGGCCCACCAGGTGGAAGACCGCCGCCTCGCGGTCACCGCTGGCCAGCGCCCCGGCCATGTAGCCCAGCTGGCCCACGGTGGAGTAGGCCAGCACCCGTTTGATGTCGTCCTGGGCCAGCGCGCACAGCGCCGAGCCGACCATCGTGACGGCCGCCAGCACCGCCAGCACCACCAGCGCGGCGCCGGAGAGCAGGAAGACCGGCAGCAGCCGGGCCACCAGGTAGATCCCGGCGG
The DNA here is from genome assembly GCF_036226465.1 of Kitasatospora sp. NBC_01250. Lineage (NCBI taxonomy): Bacteria > Bacillati > Actinomycetota > Actinomycetes > Kitasatosporales > Streptomycetaceae > Kitasatospora > Kitasatospora sp. NBC_01250. The sequence goes on from NZ_CP108476.1 coordinate 4,039,084, forward strand.
CCACCATGGTGGCGGCGTGGATCAGCGCGGAGACCGGGGTCGGGCCGGCCATCGCGTCCGGCAGCCAGGTGTGCAGCGGGAACTGCGCGCTCTTGCCGGCCACGCCGGCCAGCAGCAGCAGCGCGATCAGCGTGGGGTGGTGCAGCCGGCCGTGCGCGGCGTCGTCGAGCACCCCGCCGATGCTGAAGGTGTGCGCGTCGGCCGCCAGCGCGAAGATGCCGAACAGGAACGGCACGTCACCGAGCTTGGTGACCAGGAAGGCCTTGAGCGAGGCCCCCCGGGCGTCCGCGGTCTCCCAGTGGTGGCCGATCAGGAAGTACGAGCAGATGCCCATGACCTCCCAGCCGACCAGCAGCACGAGCAGGTCGCCCGAGTAGACCACCAGGAACATCGCGGCGGTGAAGAGCGAGACCAGCGCCGCGTAGGACGGGTAGCGCGGGTCCGTGCGCAGGTAGGCCGTCGAGTAGACCTGCACGCAGGTGGCGACCACGCCGACCAGGACGGAGATCAGCGAGGTGTAGCCGTCCAGGTGGATCGCGAGCGAGATGTCCGGTCCGCCGGTCGGGGTGAGCCGGGTGGCCGCGTCCAGGGTGTGGCCGGTGCCCAGCTGCACGGCGACGACCAGGGCGAGCACCGCGGCGGCGGCCACCGGCAGGATCGCCAGCGGGCGGCTGTAGCCGGGGGCCTTGCGCCCGGTGGCGAAGGTGGCGGCAGCACCGAGCGCGGGCAGCGCCGGCACCAGCGCGGGGAGGGCGATGTTCACGAGACGGCCTGGCCCTTCGACGCTTCGTCAACTTCGGGGTCAAGGTCAACGGGCACAGCAGGCGCCGGGACCTCGGCGGCCCGGTCCCCCAGCGCCGTCAGCCGGTCGACGTCGGCCGTGCCCCTGGTCCGGAAGACCAGCAGCACGATGGCCAGCCCCAGGCCGATCTCCGCGGCGGCCACGGTGATGGTGAAGAGGGTGAGCGCCTGTCCGGCGTGCAGCGCGTCGCGCAGCCAGGCGTCGAAGGCGACCAGGTTGAGGTTGACGGCGTTGAGCATCAGCTCCACCGACATCAGCACCAGGATGGCGTTGCGCCGGGCGAGCAGACCGTAGACGCCGATGCTGAAGAGCAGCGCGGCCAGGACGGCGGGGTAGGCGAGGTGCATCGGCGGTCAGCGCTCCTGCTGCTCGGGGGCGGCGGTGGCGCGGCCGGGGCGCTGGGCGGCGGGCGGACGCGCGGTGCGCAGCCGGCCCGCGCGCGGCTTGGCGCCGCCCTTGCCCGTCCGGGAGATCACGATCGCCCCCACCAGCGCGGCCAGCAGCAGCACCGAGAGGGCCTCGAAGGGCAGCACCCAGTACCGGAACAGGCTGGCGCCGGTGACGGCGGTGCTGCCGCCGCCCGCGCCCAGGTCGATCCAGGAGGTCCGGAAGGCGTCCACCACCAGGGTCACCAGGGTGCCGGCCGTGGCCAGCGCGACGCCCAGGGCCACCCAGCGGTTGCCCGAGTCGGCGTCCGGCGAGCGGCCGATCGGCGCCTTGGTGAGCATCAGGCCGAAGAGCACCAGCACGACCACCGAACCGAGGTAGATCAGCACCTGCACCCAGGCCACGAACTCGGCGGTGAGCAGCAGGAACTCCACGGCCAGGCCGCCGAGCGCCACGACCAGCCAGAGCGCGGCGTGCACCAGTTGCCTGGTGGTCACCGAGATCAGTGCCGAGCCGAGCACCGCGAGACCGACCAGCACGAAGACGATCTCCACGCCGGTCGGCGACAGGAAGCCCCGGCTCGCGGGCGCGAGCGAGCCGGCGGCGGCGGCGAGCAGCGAACTCATGCGCCGTCACCGCCCAGGGCCGCGGCCATCTTGTCGGCGGCCTTGCGGGCGGCGGCGATCTCCTTGGGCTCCTCGGCCGCCGGGTCCAGCGCCGGCGGGGCCGGCACCGTCCACATCCACTCGCGCAGCTTCTCGCGCTCGTGGGTCAGCTCCAGGATGTCGGTCTCCGCGTACTCGAACTCGGGCGACCAGAAGAGCGCGTCGAAGGGGCAGACCTCGATGCAGATCCCGCAGTACATGCAGAGCGAGAAGTCGATGGCGAAGCGGTCCAGCACGTTGCGGGTGCGGGCGCGCGCGTTCGGGTCGGCCGCCGGGAGGGTCTCCTTGTGCGAGTCGATGTAGATGCACCAGTCCGGGCACTCCCGGGCGCAGAGCATGCAGACCGTGCAGTTCTCCTCCAGCAGCCCGATCACGCCGCGGCTGCGCGGGGGCAGCTGCGGCTGCACCTCGGGGTACTGCGCGGTGACGGTCTTGCGCGTCATCGTCCGCAGGGTGACGGCCAGGCCCTTGGCCAGGCCGGATCCGGGCAGGTTCACTGGGAGATCGCCACCTTGATGATGCCGGTCAGGGCGAGCTGGAGGAGCGCGAGCGGGATCAGCACGGTCCAGGCGAAGCGCATCAGCTGGTCCTCGCGCAGCCGCGGGAAGGTCACCCGGGCCCAGATCACCACGAAGGCGAGCGCGAAGGTCTTCAGCAGCGTCCACAGCCAGCCGAGGCTGTCCGGCAGCGGTCCGTGCCAGCCGCCGAGGAAGAGCACCGCGGTCAGCGCGCAGAGCACCAGGATGCCCGCGTACTCGGAGAGCAGGAAGAGCGCGAAGCGCAGCCCGGTGTACTCGGTGTACGCGCCGAAGATGATCTCGGAGTCGGCCACCGGCATGTCGAACGGCGGGCGCTGCAGCTCGGCGAGGCCGGCCGTGAAGAAGACGAACGCGCCGATCGCCTGCCACGGGATCCACCACCAGTGGAAGGCGTCCATGATCCCGGGCAGCGACAGGGTGCCGGCCGCCATCGCCACCGAGGCGCCGGCCAGCAGCATCGGCAGCTCGTAGGACATCAGCTGGGCGGCCGTGCGCAGGCCGCCGAGCAGCGAGAACTTGTTCGCCGAGGCCCAGCCGGCCATCAGCGAGCCGAGCACGCCGATGCCCATGACCGCGAGCACGAAGAAGATGCCCGCGTCGATCGCCTGCCCGACGAAGCCGTGCGGGCCCACCGGCACGGCCAGCAGCACGAGCAGGTACGGCAGCAGGGCGACGGCCGGCGCCAGCTGGAAGACCCGCCGGTCGGCACCGGCCGGGACGATGTCCTCCTTCTGCGCGAACTTCACGCCGTCGGCGACCAGCTGGGCCCAGCCGTGGAAGCCACCGGCGTACATCGGGCCGAGCCGGCCCTGCATGTGGGCCATCACCTTGTGCTCGGTCTGACCGATGATCAGCGGGAAGGTGAGCATGACCACCAGCGCGGCGAGGCAGCGCAGCAGTGTGTCGAGCAGAGTCACGCGCCCTCTCCGTCCTGGTTCTCGGCGGCTTCCTCGGGGGCACTCCCGGGGGTGTCCTGCTTCGTCGGCTCGGCCGACGGCGCGTCGGGAGTCGGCTCGGCCGACTTCGCGGGCGCGGGATCGTGTGCCGGCACCGGTGAGTGCCACGGCGCGTCGGCGCTGCGGGTGCGCGCCGGACGGGCCGGTGCGGCTGGCGCCGCCGGGGCCGCCGGGGCCTCGGTGGCGGGCCCCGGCTCGGCGGCCGGTGGCGTGGCGGCAGCGGGCTCGGCGGCAGCCGGCGTGGGGGCAGCGGCGGGCGCCGACTGGCTGGCGGAGCCGTCCGTGATGCTGCGGTTGCGCCGCGGCCGGTCGGCCCGCACCGCGGGCGCGCCCTCCGCCGCAGCTCCCGCCCCGGCCGCGCGCGGTCCGCGGGCGGCACGGGCCGGCCGTTCGGCGACCGGCGGCAGGGTGCCCTTGAGCGGCCCCCACTCGTTGGGGTCCGGCACACCGGGCGGCTGCATCTTGCGCCGCGCCGGACCGTCGTGCTCGCTCTCGCCCGGCTCCTTGGCGCCCGGCCAGGCCTTGGCCACCCGGGCCGCCAGGACGAACTCCTTGCGCAGCGGGTGCCCCTCGAAGCCCTCCGGCAGCAGCAGCGGCGTCAGGTCCGGGTGCCCGGTGAACTCGATCCCGAACATCTCGTGCGTCTCGCGCTCGGCCCAGCCGGCCCCGGCGTAGACGCCGCCCGCGGTCGGCAGCGCGGCGCCCGCGCGCGGCACCCGGGTGCGCAGCAGCAGGTGGCGCACCCCGGCGCCGTCCCCGGCGGCGGCCAGGTGCGCGCAGACGGCGAAGCCCTCGGCGAGCTCGTCCACCGCGCTCAGCCAGTCGAAGAAGCGCAGGCCCAGCCCGTCCCGGGCGGCGGTCAGCGCCTCGATCCAGTGCTCGGCCGGCACGTCGACGGTCAGCAGCTCATAGGCCCGGGCGGCGCTCGCCCATGGTCCGATGGCAGCGGCCGCCCGCTCGGGCGTCAGGTCCTGGCTCACTGCGCACCCCCGGGGCCCGGCACCAGCGGCCGGCGCAGCGCACCGGTGGACGGCCCGGCGTAGCGCTCCGCCAGCGACTCGGCGGCGATCTTCTCCTGCAGCTTGAGGATGCCCTGCAGCAGCGCCTCGGGCCGCGGCGGGCAGCCGGGCACGTAGACGTCGACCGGGATGATCTGGTCCACGCCCTTGGTGACCGAGTAGGAGTCCCAGTAGGGCCCGCCGGAGTTGGAGCAGGCGCCGAAGGAGATGACGTACTTCGGCTCCGGCATCTGCTCGTAGAGGCGCTTGACGGCGGGAGCCATCTTGTCCGTCACGGTGCCCGAGACGATCATCAGGTCGGCCTGCCGCGGGCCGGGCGCGAACGGGATCACACCCATCCGGATGAAGTCGTGCTTGGCCATCGACGCGGCGATGAACTCGATCGCGCAGCAGGCCAGCCCGAAGTTGAAGCACCAGAGGCTGTAGCGGCGCCCCCAGTTGAGCACCACCTTGACCGGGTCCGGAGCGAGCCGGGCCAACGGGCCCAGGCGGCGCTGCTCCAGCGCTCCCGGACCGGGGTGGGCGGGGTCGGGCAGACCGAGCGGGACGGGTCCACCCGAGCCGTGGCTGTGGGTCAGGTCCATTCCAGGACCCCCTTCTTCCAGGCGTAGAGCAGACCGACCGCGAGGAAGCCGAGGAAGATGAACATCTCCACCAGCGTCCCCACGCCGTATCCCGCGGCGGCGAACACCGTCGCCCACGGGAAGAGGTAGATCGCGTCGACCGCGAAGATCACGTAGAGGAACGCGTAGATGTAGTAGCGGACCTGGGTGTGCGCCCAGCCCTCACCCACCGGGTCGACCCCGCACTCGTAGCTGAGCAGCTTCTCGGGGGACCAGACCACCGGACGCAACAGCCGGTTGGCCGTGAACGCCACCGCGATGAAGAGCGCGCCGACCACCGCGAGCAGCCCCACCGCCCCGTACGCGTGGAAGTAGCCGCCGCCCTGCGCGGGGTCGGCCGCGAGGGCGCTGGCCCAGGGCCCCTGCATTGCGTTCGCCTCCAGCTCAGCGGTGCCGCGCGGCCGGCCGGGCCGGGCAGCGCAGCATTTATTTACACATCCATAACCTTGCTACGCGGTGAGTCTATGGCCATGGCTCGGTCCCTCCGGAACCCTGCCCGCCACTTAAGACGACTCGGTCCACTGGCAGGACACCGCCGGGACCGCCCCCGGGACCCACCGGCCGGGGGTGGGGATATCCCCCGGTACGGACTCTCCCTAGCCCCCGTGCGCGAAACCCCCGGGTTCGGCGAAGCTGTCCTTCGCACACCCCCACGACTGGAACGGACGCCCACCATGAAGCTCCCCGGCGAGCGCCGCGACGCCAGGCCGCTGTACGGCGCCCAGATGTGGCGCGAAGTGATCCACCACCTGCTCGGCCTGCCCGTCGGCATCGCGGCCTTCGTCTTCACCACCACGGTGCTCGCGGTCGGCGCGGGACTGAGCGTGACGGTGGTCGGGCTGCCGGTGCTGGCCCTGGGGCTGCGCGGGGCCCGCGGCATCGGCGTGGTGGCCCGCTGGAAGGCCCGGCCCGGTCTGGGCGCGCAGGTCGAGGAGCCGCAGCCGCTGGTCGCGGCCAAGCCCGGGATCACCGGCTGGGTGCTCGCCTCGCTCACCGACGGGCTGAGCTGGCGCTCGGTGCTCTACTGCCTGCTGATGCTGCCCTGGGGTGCGATCACCTTCACCGTGACGCTCTTCTTCCTGGTGGCCGGCTGGCCGTTGCTGCCCTGGGTGGTCCGCTACCTGGCGGTGGTCCACCGGATGCTGGTGGAGCAGCTGCTCGGTCCGGGTCAGCTCTCGGCACGGGTGCGCGAGCTGGAGGAGGACCGCGGCGCGGTGGTCGACACCGCCGCGGCCGACCTGCGCCGGATCGAGCGCGACCTGCACGACGGCGCCCAGGCGCGGCTGGTCGCCCTCGCCATGGACCTCGGCCTGGCCAAGGAGAAGCTGCTGGAGACCGAGCTGTCGACCGAGCAGGCCTCGGCCGCCAAGATGGTCGACGCCGCGCACGGCGAGGTGAAGCTGGCCCTGCAGGAGCTGCGCGACCTGGCCCGCGGCATCCACCCCGCCGTGCTGACCGACCGCGGCCTGGACGCGGCGCTCTCCGCGGTCGCCGCGCGCTGCACCGTGCCCGGCGGGGTGCAGGTCAACGTCGACCTGACCGGCCCCGACGGGGTCGTCGAGCGCCCAGACTCCGCGGTGGAGGGCATCGCCTACTTCACCGTCAGCGAGTTGCTCACCAACACCTCGAAGCATGCGGGGGCCACCAGCGCTTCGGTGGACGCCTGGCGCTCCGCCGACCGGCTGATGATCCAGGTCGGCGACGACGGCCGGGGCGGCGCCACGGCCCCGGGCGGCGGTTTCCGCCCCGGCGGCGGCCTGGCCGGCCTGGCCGAGCGGGTCGGCGCGGTGGACGGCGTCTTCCTGGTGGAGAGCCCGGTGGGCGGCCCGACCACGGTCACCATCGAGCTCCCCTGGCACACCCGGGCGGTCCGCACCGCCTGAACCGGGCCCCGCGCGAGCCAGTGGTCCGGCGGCGGCGACCCTTGCGCGGTACGCCGCCGCCGGACCGGTCCCTGACGGGCCCCTGCCGGCAGACCTCCCGGTCAGGAGCCGAGCGTCCCCAGGGTCACGTCCGCCGTCTTGCCGGCACCCGAGCGCGTGTAGCTGACGGTGGTCCTGCTCCCGGGCGCGAGCGAGGCGAGCGCCGTGGTCAGCGAGTTGAGCGTGGTGATCGGGGTGGCGCCGACCTGGGTGATCACATCGCCCGCCTGCAGTCCGGCCGAGGCCGCCGCACCACCGGAGGTGGTGCTGACGATCACCACGCCGGCCGGCTGGTAGTTGCCGTTGTAGTAGGTGCGGGCGGTGATGCCGAGCGCGGCGCGGCCCGAGTTGGTCACCTTGCCGCTGGAGATCAGCTGGTCGGCGATGCTGGTGATGGTGGCGCTCGGGATCGCGAAGCCGATCCCGGTGGCGGCGCTGCCGTTCAGGTCCGGGTCGACGGCGGCCAGCGTGTTGATGCCGATCACCTGACTGGACAGGTTCACCAGCGCCCCGCCGCTGTTGCCGGGGTTGATCGCGGCCGAGGTCTGCACCATGTTGCCGATGGTGGCGCCGGGCGAGCCGCCGCCCTGCGGCTCGGTGACGGTCCGCCCGGTGGCGGAGACGATGCCCTCGGTCACGCTGCTGGAGAGCCCCAGCGGGCTGCCCATCGCCAACGAGATCTGCCCGACCTCCACCTGCGCGCTGTTGCCGAAGGTGACCGGGCGCAGGCCGCTGGGCGGATTGGTCAGCTTGACCACCGCGAGGTCGGAGTCCGGGTAGCTGCCGACCAGGGTGGCGTCCAGCTGGCTGCTGCTGTTGGCCAGGCTCACCTGGAAGCTGGTCGCGGTGCCCACCACGTGGGCGTTGGTGACGATGTCGCCCTTGTCGTCGTAGACGATCCCCGAGCCGAGCCCGGAGGCCGTGGTGATCTGCACCACCGAGGGCAGCACATTGGCGATCACCTGCTGGTACTCGGTCTGCAGCTGGTTGGTCACCGAGGGCGAGGCGCTCGCCCCGGTCGAGGAGGAGGCGGAGGACGAGGAGGAGGAACCGCTGGTGCAGCCGGCCAGCGCCAGCGCGGCGCAGAGCACCACCGCCGCCGCCGGCCCGGCCGGCCGCAGGGCGACGGCCTTGGGTCCGGTGGGACGCGGGCCGGGCGGGATCGGGCGGGTGTGATCCTTCGAGGGGTGCACCTGGACTGCCTCCGGTTCCGTCCATACGGGGACTGCTGCCCGGCTTTCGCCGGGCCTCGTCAGCATTCCACCGATATGTCCGAATTGCCGTCAATGGCGCGCCGCAGCGGCCCCGGCCCGCGGGCAGGCCCTAACGCTGCTCGGGCACCGCCGTTCCGTAGACCGCGTCCAGCGCGTAGACGCAGCGGTCCTTGCTGCTCACGAAGACCCGGCCGAGCGCGGCCACCGGAGAGCCCGTCAGCTCGCCCTTGGTCCCCAGCTCCCAGCGCAGCCGCCCGGTGGCGAGGTCCAGGGTGTGCAGCGAGTGGTCCCGGCTGCCCAGGTGGACCAGACCGTCCGCAGCCGCCGGGGCGCCGACGATCTCGCCGCGCGCCGCGTAGCGCCACAGCTCCCGCCCGCTCACCGTGTCGAAGGCGTAGAGGGTGTCCCCGCTGGCGATCAGCGCGCTGCGCCCGGCCAGCACCACCGGCTCGGCGCCCTGCCGGCTCGCGGTGCGGCCCTGCCAGCGCACCCGCCCGGTGGCGCCGTCCAGCGCGTAGAGGGTGCCGAGGTAGTCGGCCACGTAGACGGCCGGGGTGGCCGAATCGTCCAGCACCGGCGGGGTGAAGAGCACCACCGGCGCCTCGAACCGCCAGCGCTGCGCCCCGCTCGCCGCGTCCAGCGCGTACACCGCCGTCCCCGCCGTGACGTAGACCAGGCCGCCGCGGACCGCGGGACGGGACGGCACGTCCTCGCCGACCGGGAAGGTCCAGCGCGGCAGCCCGCCGCGGGCGTCCACGCAGCGCAGCCGCCCGCCGCCGTAGTAGTAGACCGAACCCGCCAGCAGCGCCGGGCCGGACTGCGGGTTCTCGTAGTCCTGCTGGGCGTCCTCCACCCGCCACAGCTCGGCGCCGTTGGCGCTGGAGCGCACCTGCACCCCGCCGCCGCGCAGCCCGCAGCAGAGCACCCCGTCGGCCGCGTCCAGCGCGTAGACCCAGCCGTCCAGCGAGGTGCGCCAGCGCTCGGTGCCGTCAGCGACGTCCACCGTGTAGAGGTGCGGGCCGTCGGCGGCGTGCAGCCGCCCGGCGTCCACCGCCACCGCCCAGGCCACGTCCCGGGTCTTGTAGCGGCGCCGGCCCGAGGCGATGTCCAGGGCGTGCACCTCGAAGCTGGAGATGAACAGGGTGCCGTCGGCGACCACCGGCGTGCCCCAGACGTCGTTGGACATCCGGAACCGCCACGGCCGCCAGCGGCCCGGCGCCGTCCGCTCGACGGTGGCGGCGGAGGCCGTGGCGGCGGCGGTCGGACCGGCGGCGGGCGCGCCCGCCGTGCCGTCGGCCCGGCGCACCCAGTCGGTCTCGGCGGGCGTCGGCGACGACCAGCCGGGCGCCGCCGCCGGCGGGGCCGGCTCCACGCCGTGCGCCTGCGGCCCCGGCCCTATCCGCACCGAGGCACCGGAGAGCTGGATCTCCTGCGCCGGGTCGCGCCGGTGCCGGTGGGCCGAGCCGAGCTTGGCGGTGGCCACCTCGCCGTCCGCGCCCTGTCCCGGCCCGGCCTGACCGGTCGTGCCCTGGCCGGTCCCGGCCTGCCCCATGGCCGGGCGGCCGACCGCCGAGGAGCCGGCCGCCTGCGCCATCGCTGTGGACCCCAGCGGCCCCAGCGCGCCCGTGCGCGGGTCCACCCCCTCGGGCCTGGCCGGCGCGCTCGTCCGCGGCGGCAGCGGCGGGACCGGCGGCGGCCCCCAGTGGCTCTCCGGCACGGCCGGCCCGGCGTGCGCCGCCAGGTAGGGTGCGGGCACCGGCGGCGGACCGGCCGGCAGCGGCGGGATCCCGGGCGGTGCGGTCATCGGCGCGGCCGGGGCGGGCGACACCCGCGGGGCCGGCACGGGGCGCGGACGGCGCTTGCGCTCGATGAAGTCCAGCGCCTCCGGCGGCAGCCAGGTGCCGCCCTCCTCCCCCGCGTCGTCCCCGGAGAACAGGTGCGGGGCCAGCTCCGCCTGGATCTGCGCGGGCGTGGGCCGGTGCTCCTGCGCGGGCCGCATGCAGGCCCGGACCAGGTCCACCAGCTCCACCGGCAGCCCGGACAGGTCCGGCTGCTCGCGCAGCAGCTTGAAGACCGTCTCCACCGGGTTGCCGCCGTGGTAGGGCGCGTGCCCGGTGGCGCAGAAGACCAGCAGCGAACCGAGCGAGAAGACGTCGCTGGCCCCCGTGACGCTGCGGCTGTCCTTGGCCTGTTCCGGCGACATGTAGGCGGGCGTGCCGACCGCCACGTTGGTCATGGTCAGCCGGCTGTTCGAGACACCGGCCGCGATCCCGAAGTCGATCACCCGCGGGCCGTCCTCGACCACCAGCACATTGGACGGCTTGAGGTCACGGTGCACCAGGCCCGCGGCGTGGATGGACTGCAGCGCCTCGGCGATGCCGGCGATCAGCCAGCGCACCGCGTCCACCGGCAGCGGCCCGCACTCGCCGACCAGGTCCTCCAGCGAGGGCGCGGGGACGTAGGCGGTGGCCAGCCACGGCACCCGGGCGTCCGCGTCGGCGTCCACCACGGCCGCGGTGTAGAAACCGCCGACCGTCTTGGCCGCGGCGATCTCGCGCGCGAAGCGGACCCGGAACAGCTCGTCCTCGGCGAGCTCGGCGCGCACGGTCTTGATGGCCACCCGCCGCCCCGAGGCGGACCGCGCCAGGTACACCAGCCCCATCCCACCGGCGCCGAGGCGCCCGAGCACCTCGAACGGCCCGATCCGTCTCGGATCCTGCGCCGTCAGCTGGTCCACTCGGCTGCCACCTCCCCGTCCGCACGACACCCGTTCGGGGGCCGGAGTTGATTCTCCAATGCGCCCGGCCCCTGAGCCAATCTCCCCCTGCCCCAGGTCTGCGGCCGTGTCGCGCCATACCGTCGGCTTCCGGCCAGTCGCCGCCCCGGGCCGTCCTGGGCGGCGACCGACGGCCCGTCGACTCGACGATCGGCCAGCCGATCTGACGAGCCCTCGGAAGTCACCGCATTCATGCGCGGCACTACGCAGAGCAACCCGAGTCCCCCTCAGCCCACTGTCCGTCACTCTGTGCCGCCATCAGCACACGGGGGGGCTTCGAATATCGCTATCGCGCCCCCATTACCGCCCCCGTGCGGACTAATAGTCGCATCACCGAATCGCGCCATGATCGGTGCGCGGTAAGCTGACGGCATGACAGGACAAGTTCGCACCGTCGACGGTCGCGTCGCCGGGCGACGCGGACAGGAGACGCGGCAGAAGCTGCTCGACTGCCTCCGCGAGATGCTCAGCACGTCGCCGTACCGGGACGTCAAGGTCATCGACGTCGCCCGTATGGCGGGTACCTCCCCCGCGACCTTCTACCAGTACTTCCCGGATGTCGAGGGCGCCGTCCTCGAGATCGCCGAGGAAATGGCCAAGGACTCCGTCGAGCTCAAAGAGCTGATCGACGGAAAGTCCTGGGCAGGAAAGTCCGGTGCCACCACCTCCGAAGAACTGGTGGACGGATTCCTCGCCTTCTGGCGCAAGAACGACGCCATTCTGCGCGTGGTCACCCTTGGTGCCGCAGAAGGGGACAAGCGGTTCTTCAAGATCCGTATGACGGTCCTCAACTCGGTCGCCAAGCCGCTCGCGGATGCCGTCAAGGACCTCCAGGCCAAGGGCCAGGCCGACAAGGCGCAGGACGCCGCGGCGGTGGCCGGCTCGCTGATCTCGCTGCTCGCATCGGCGGCGGAGCATCAGAAGGCCTTCACCTCCTGGGGCGTCAAGGTCAAGGACCTCAAGCCCACCCTCGCCCCCCTGGTCTACCTGGGCGTCACCGGCAAGAAGCCTCCCAGGTAGACCGTCCGACTACCCTAAAAACCTCATAGCGTGTGCTCGCGCGTGGCCCCGGCCTCCTGTCCGGTGGAACGTCGGGCGGCGGCCGTGTCCTCGGGGGAGGTTCGCCGACGTACCGCAGCGCGCCGGCCCCACACGTGGCGGTGGGCGGGATCCCTGACCGGGATCCCGCCCACCGCTGTGTTCGCGCCCGCTCAGGGGCAGCGGATCACCTGGCCCGCGTAGGCCAGCCCGCCGCCGAAGCCGAAGAGCAGCACCGGATCGCCGCTGCTCAGCTCACCGCGCTCGACCAGCTTGCTGAGCGCCAGCGGGATCGAGGCGGCCGAGGTGTTGCCGGAGTCGACCACGTCGCGGGCGATCACGGCGTCGGTGGCGCCGAGCTTGGCGGCGATCGAGTCGATGATCCGCAGGTTCGCCTGGTGGGCCACGAAGCCCTTGAGCTTGCTCGGCTCGATCCCGGCCCGCTCGCAGGTCTGCCGGGCCAGCGGCGCGATCTGGGTGGTGGCCCAGCGGAAGACCGCCTGGCCCTGCTGGCTGATCACCGGCTTCCACCCGGTGATGGTCACCGCGTCGGTCTTCTCCGGCTCCGAGCCCCAGACCACCGGGCCGATGCCGGGCTCGCAGTCCGCCGGCTGGGCCTCGACCACCGCTGCTCCGGCGCCGTCGGCGAAGATCACGCAGGTGCTGCGGTCGGTCCAGTCGATGGTGTCGGACATCCGCTCGGCGCCGATCACCAGCGCCCGGGTCGCCGCACCGGCCCGGATCGCGTGGTCCGCGGTGGCCAGCGCGTAGGAGAAGCCCGAACAGACGGTGTTGATGTCGTAGGCGGCGGGGCTGGGGATGCCGAGGCGCGCAGCCACCGCGCAGGCGGTGTTGGGGCTGCGCTCCACGGCGGTACAGGTGGCCACCACCACGAGGTCGATGTCCGCCGGGGCGAACCCGCTCGCGGCCAGCGCCTTCTGCGCCGCCTCGGTGGCGAGGTCGACGAGCGTCTCGCTCTCGGCGATGTGCCGCGCGCGGATGCCCACCCGACTGCGGATCCACTCGTCGTCCGTGTCGACCAGAACCGCCAGGTCGTCGTTGGTGAGGACCTTGGCGGGCTGGTAGTGGCCGAGCGCCACAATGCGGGAACCGGTCATAGTGCCACTCAACCCGGTTACCGGTGCGTCAACTGCTCACGGCCGGTGACAGGATCCGACCCCGGAAGCTGTAGGAGACGAACAACAGCCCTTGTCCCGCAACGGGCCCCGGGGGGACATTCGGGGGCATAAAGAGGATTCTCAGGTGGTCCGCCGGTGGGGGCCGGGTGAAGGAGCGGCGTTCGGGCCGAGTCTGGGCGGCGCCGACGAAGGAGTCCATGCGGAGCATCGGCGACTGAGGAGAAGCCGTCCAGGCGACAGCCCGGGCGTCGCGACGCCGGCCCCCACCGGCGGACCACCTCAGGTGGCGAGCGAGGCCGCGTCGCCCATCACGATCACCGGATGGGCTGCCGGATCGAGGGTGCGCAGCAACTCGGTCATGTGGTCCTCGGCCAGCGAGACGCAGGCGTGGGTCGGGCCGCCGTGGTCGACGTGCAGCCAGATGCCGCCGCCCTTGGCCGCGCCGAGCGGCTTCTGCAGGTCCAGCGGGGAGGTGCCGACCACCCGGTTGTAGTCGATCGCCACCACGTAGTCGAAGGCGCCGGCCAGGGACTCGCCGTTGAAACCGGTGCCGCCGGCCACGAAGTCGTCGTCCTGGTGGTAGGGCAGCTTGCTGCCCGGGTCCGGCTTCAGGCCGCCGGCGTCACTGAGCGTGTAGACGCCGATCGGGCTGCGCAGGTCGCCGTCGGTGTGGTCGGTGCTCCAGCCGGCGTCGCCGTTGTGGGCGCTCCACGCGGTGCCCGGGCGCCAGCGGCCGTCGGGGGTGCGGTTCCACAGGGTCACGGTGGAGTCGGAGGAGTCCTTGCCCGCACCGGCGGCCAGCACCACCTGGGTGCTCTGGGCCGGTATCTTCGCGCTGAATCCCGCGCCCAGGCCGGGTATCGCGGTGTAGCTGCCGTCCGCCCGGTCGGACCGGTCGGCGCCGGGTGCCTGGGAGTGCGGATCGCCGGCGGTGGGCTGCCCGGCCGGGGTCGCGGCGGTGCTCGCCCCGGGCGTGCCCTGCGGGGCGGCCGACGCCTGGGGCGGCAGCGCCAGCGGTGTGCTCCGGGCGAGCGCCGCGCTGCCGTGCGCGCCGAGCAGCCCGCCGGGGCCGAAACCGAACCAGCCGACGGCCGCGACCGCGAGCAGGGCCGCGGTGCCCGCCGAGGTGGCTCCGCGACGCCGGCGCGCCTTGCGCCGCCGGCCGCGGGCCTGTGCCCGGGGCCCTGGCGCCGCCCGCCCGCCGGTGGATCCCGCGGCGGCAGCACCCGCGGGGCGGTGGCGTTCGGCAGCACGACGTGTTCCGGACATGCGATCGATCCTGCCAAAAGCGGCCCGGGAAGGTAAACCCGGGCCGCCATAAATCCTCATGAAGGGACGTCAGGGCTCCTGCGGAGGGCCTGTGTCCGTGATCGGGCCGGTCGCCGTCAGAGGCGCATCGCCTGCGGGGTCTCGCGACGCTGCAGGTCCGGGCCGTCGTACTCGCGGATCACCTCGTAGCGGGTGTTGCGCTCCATCGGCCGGAAACCGGCGTCCCGGATCAGCTCCAGCAGGTCCTGGCGGCCGAGCTTGTTCGGGGTGCCGAAGTTGTCCGCGTCGTGGGTGATCTTGTACTCCACCACCGAGCCGTCCATGTCGTCCGCGCCGTGGCTGAGCGCCAGCTGGGCGGTGGTGACGCCGTGCATCACCCAGAAGACCTTGACGTGCGGGACGTTGTCGAAGAGCAGCCGGGAGACCGCGAAGGTCTTCAGCGCCTCGGCGCCGGTGGCCATCTCGGTGCGCTCCATCAGCCGGTTGCGGACCACGCCGTCCTTGGAGTCGTGGAAGTCGTGCTGGTAGCGCAGCGGGATGAAGACCTGGAAGCCGCCGGTCTCGTCCTGCAGCTCACGCAGCCGCAGCACGTGGTCGACCCGGTGCCGGGGCTCCTCGATGTGGCCGTAGAGCATGGTGCACGGGGTCTTCAGGCCCTTCTCGTGCGCCAGGCGGTGGATCCGCGACCAGTCCTCCCAGTGGGTCTCGTGGTCGACGATGTGCTGGCGGACCTCCCAGTCGAAGATCTCCGCGCCGCCGCCGGTCAGCGACTCCAGGCCGGCGTCGATCAGCTCGTCCAGGATCTCACTCGCCGTCAGGCCGCTGATCTTCTCGAACCAGTGGATCTCGGTGGCGGTGAACGCCTTGAGCGAGACGCTGGGCAGCGCGGCCTTCAGCTCGCGCAGGCTGCGCGGGTAGTAGCGCCACGGGAGGGTGGGGTGCAGGCCGTTGACGATGTGCAGCTCGGTGAGCGAGTCCACCTCCATCGCCTTCGCCAGCCGCACGGCCTCCTCGATCCGCATGGTGTACGCGTCCTTCTCGCCCGGCTTGCGCTGGAACGAGCAGTAGGCGCAGGAGGCGGAGCAGACGTTGGTCATGTTCAGGTGGCGGTTGACGTTGAAGTGGACGACGTCGCCGTTCTTCTTCGTCCGCACGTGGTGCGCCAGGCCGCCCAGCCAGGCCAGGTCGTCGCTCTCGTAGAGCGCGATGCCGTCCTCACGGGTCAGCCGTTCGCCCGCGTAGACCTTCGCCTCCAGCTCCCGCTTCAGCCCTGCGTCCATGCGGCGACCCGCCTCCTGTGTCATTCGGTGCAAAAGCCATCGGCCTGATTGGCCAGATCGAGACTACGCCTATGCGGCGAGCAGCTCCGACAGGAGCTCGGGTTCCACGTTGCCGCCGCTGACGACCGCCGCGAAGACCCTCCCGCGCAGCTCACCGGCCCGGTACAGGTAGCCGGCGGTTGCCACCGCCCCGGACGGTTCGGCGACCAGGCGTCCGCGCCGGGCCAGCACGGCGACGGTGTCGCGGATCTCGGCCTCGCTGACCGTGACGATGTCGTCCACGTAGGCCTGCAGGTGCTCGAACGGCAGCATGCCCACGGCCGGGGTGCGCAGGCCGTCGGCGATCGTCCGGTAGGTGTCGGCGACCGGCCAGCTGATCCGCTCACCGGCCCGCAGGCTGGCCCGGGCGTCGGCGGCGAGCTCCGGCTCGACGCCGATCACCCGCACGCCGGGGGTGGTCAGCTTGATCGCCGCGGCGACCCCGCTGATCAGCCCGCCGCCGCTGACCGGCACCAGCACGGTGTCCAGCTCGTCCGGGGCGTCCTCGCCGATCTCCAGGCCCACCGTGCCCTGGCCGGCGATGATGTCCGGGTCGTCGAAGGGCGGCACCCAGACGTAGCCGTGGCGCTCGCGCAGCTCGGCGGGGAGGTCGTCGCGCCGGTCGGGCGCGACCAGCACGACCTCGGCACCGTAGGAGCGGGTGTTCTCGACCTTGACCGCGGGCGAGGTGTCGGGCATCACGATGACGGCCTTGATGTCCAGCAGCCTTGCCGCGTAGGCGATCGCCTGGGCGTGGTTGCCACTGGACTGGGCGACCACGCCGCGTGCCCGGTCGGCGGCGCTCAGCTGGGCCAGCCGGTTGTAGGCACCGCGGATCTTGAACGCCCCGGTGGGCTGGAGACTCTCCGGCTTGAGCCAGAGGCGGCGGTTGCCGTCATCGGCCCAGGGCGCCGGCATCAGCGGGGTGCGGACCGCGACCCCGGCTATCCGTCGCTGAGCGGCGCGCAGCTCTTCCAGCCCGACCAGTGGCATCCGATCCTCATTCCCGACTCAGTCGCTCAGGGCCGGGAGCTCGCTGACCCGGTTCTCCCATTTGGTGGACAGTACGACGGTGGTCCGGGTGCGGGCCACCCCCTTGGTGCCCGACAGCCGCTTCACCACCGACTCCAGGCCCTCCACGTCGGAGACCCGCACCTTGAGCATGTAGGAGTCGTCGCCCGCGATGAACCAGCAGTCCTCGACCTCGCCGAGGTCCTTCAGCCGGTGCGCCACGTCCTCGTGGTCGGCCGCGTCGGTGAGCTGGAGGCCGATCAGGGCCGTCACCCCGAAGCCGAGCGAGGCCGGGTTGACGGTGGCCCGGTAGCCGGTGATCACGCCGGCCTGTTCCAGCCGGTTGATCCGGTCCGTGACGCTCGGACCCGACAGGCCCACCAGGCGGCCCAGTTCCGCGTAGGAGGCGCGACCGTTCTCCCGGAGCGCCTGGATGAGCTGTCTGTCCACCGTGTCCATGTACCGTCCGCGTCCTTCCGAACTCGCCAGACTCCGAGAGCATTATCCGCAATTCCAAGGGTTCACACGTGGTGCAACCCGGTTTTCGCAGACGTCAGATGTCGGATGCCAGATATCGCAGAGAACATACTCTCTCGGCGCGGGCACTCCTACGTCCCCTCGGCGGTGCGGGCCGCGCCGAGCTCGCCGCCCCAGCGGCGGTAGAGCGTGTGCGGCACCCCGACCGCGTCCAGCACCCGCCCGGCCACGAAGTCCACCAGCTCCCGGGCGGTGGAGCCGCCCGCGTAGAACCCGGGCGAGGCGGGCAGCACCACCGCGCCGGCCGCGTCCAGCTCCACCAGGTGACGCAGCGTCACTCCGTCGAGCGGTGTCTCGCGGACGCAGACCACCAGCGGGCGGCGCTCCTTGAGAGTCACGGCGGCGGCCCGCTGGAGCAGGTCCTTGCTCAGGCCGAGCGCGATGCCGGCCACCGCGCCGGTGGTGGCCGGCACCACCAGCATCCCCTTGGCCGGGTAGGAGCCGCTGGAGGGGCCCGCCGCGAAGTCGCCGGCGGCCCAGTAGCGGACGTCGTCCAGCTCGGCGCCGGACAGGCCGGCGGCCGCCGGGCTGTCACCGCCCGGCTCGCCGCACAGCCAGGCGGCCAGGTCGGTGCGCCAGTGCGCGTCCCGGAAGGAGATGCCGGTCTCGTCCAGGATGGTCAGCCGGGCGGCCCGGCTGACCACCAGGTCCACCGCCTCGCCGGCCGCCAGCAGTGCCCGGATCACCGAGGCCGCGTACGGCGTGCCCGAGGCGCCCGAGACCGCGACCACCCAGGGCCGCCGTACCGTGTCGTCGTCTTCCTTGCCCATACCCGCACCCTAGGGCCTGGGACGCGAGAGCATGGTGGGGTGACTTCTTCGCCGGACCCGGTCCTGATCGACCTCACCCACCAGGTCACCACCGGCATGCCCGTCTACCCCGGTGACCCCGAGGTGGCTCTGCGCCCCGCGCTGACCACCGACACCGCCGGGGTGAACGTGCTCTCGGTGCACCTCGGCTCGCAGTCCGGCACCCATGTGGACGCCCCGTACCACGTGGACGTCACCTGGCCCACGCTGGACGGGCTGCCGCTGAGCCGGTTCACCGGCCCCGCGGTGGTGGCCGACCTGCGCGCGCTGCCGGCCCGCACCCCGGTGACACCCGATCAGCTGGCGCCCGCCCTGGAGCGGCTGACGCCCGGCGCGATCCTGCTGCTGGCCACCGGCTGGCCGCGGTTCTGGGGCACCGAACGCTATCTGGCCCACCCCTACCTGACGCCCGAGGCGGCCGAGGCGATCGTGGCGGCCGGCGTGCGCACCCTCGGGGTGGACGCGCTGAGCGTCGACGCCACCCCCGACCCCGGCCCGGCGGACCCGGCGGTGGCCGTGCTGCTGGCGGGCCTGGCCGACGAGCACGACACCGCCCCGGTGGCCGAGGCGCCGCTGCTGGCCGCCCACCGGATCCTGCTCGGCGCCGAGGGCGGCGGCGTGATCGCGGAGAACCTCACCGACCTGACGGCGCTGCTGGAGGCCCAGGCCCGGGAGAAGCCGATCAGCCTGAGCCTCTTCCCGCTGCGGCTGGCCGCGGCCGACGGCGCACCCGTGCGGGCGGTGGCACGGGTCGGCTGAGCGCTCCCCGGCCTGCTCCATAGGTCTAGACCAAGGTTCGCCGCCCCCGATAGGCTGCCCGTCCATGGCAGAGATCGTCGGAGTGGTCGAGCGGCTCTGGCGCTACCCCGTGAAGTCGACCGCCGGGGAGCGCCTGACCCAGGTCGCCCTGGACGACCGCGGCCTGGCCGGCGACCGGCTCTACGCCGTCCGCGACGCCGACGGCCGGCTCGGCTCGGGCAAGACCACCCGGCGGTTCCGGCGGATGGACGGGCTGCTGCGCCTGGGCTCGCGGCTCGGACACCGGCTGGAGGGCCCCGAGCTGCTCGACCCGCTGGGCCGCCCGATCGCCGATCCCACCGCCTTCCTCCGTGCCTACCTGCAGCGGGACGGCGTCGAACTGGCCCGCGAGGACGCCGTCTCGCACTTCGACCAGCTGCCGGTGAGCCTGCTGACCACCGCGACCCTGGACTGGCTGCGCGAGGCCGTGCCCACCGAGCTGGTGGACGAGCGCCGGTTCCGCCCCAACATCGTGCTGCGCACCCCGCCGGGCACCCCGCCGTTCGTCGAGGACCACTGGTTCGGGCGGGAGGGCGAGCTGAGGTCCGGCGCCCGGCTGGCCTTCGTCCGCTCCAGCGAGCGCTGCGCGATGGCCGCCGCCGCGCAGCCGGGGCTGCCGCACGCCCCCGGGATCCTGCGGGTGCTGGACCGGGCCCACCAGCGGCGCCTCGACGTGCTGGCGACCGTCAGCGCGCCCGGCCCGCTGCGGGTCGGGGACCGGCTGCGACTGCTCTAGCAGCCAGGGCCGCAGGTCAGTGCGAGAGCAGGCAGAACGGGTGGCCGGCCGGATCGGCGTAGATGACCCAGCCCGCCTCGCGGCGCAGGAAGGCCGCGCCGTGCGCGGTCACCTCGCGCTCGGCGGCCGGCAGGTCGGCGACCTGCACGTCGAGGTGGAACTGCTGCGGGTGGCCCGGGTCGGGCCACTGCGGCGGGTGGAAGTCCTCGGCCCGCTGGAAGGCGAGCACCAGCCCGTCCGGCGTGTGCAGGGTCGACCAGTCCTCGTCCAGTCGCCAGCGGGGGTCGGGCCGGTCCACCTCGCCGCCGAGCAGCGCGGCGTAGAACCGGGCCAGCGCGGCCGGGTAGTGGCAGTCCAGCACCACGCACTGCAGGGTACCGAGCATCGACGCTCCTCCAGGGCCCGTTCGGGCTCCGATCATCGCGTACCCGCCGGGCCCTGAGAAGGTGCCACCCCGGGGCGTGCCCCGGGGTGGCCGACGCCGCGTCAGGCGAAGTGCAGGCCGCGCAGGATCAGGTCCAGCAGGGCGAAGCCGAACAGCGAGACGCCGACGAATCCGTTGGCGGTGAAGAAGGCCCGGTTGAGGCGGGAGAGGTCGTCCGGCTTGAGGATGCTGTGCTCGTAGCAGAACGCGACGATCACCACGGCCAGGCCGACGTAGAACGCCGGGCCCACGTGGGTGAGCACGCCGTACCAGACGAAGAGCCCGGTGGTGACGGCGTGGCAGACCCGGGCGCCGGTGAGCGCCGCGGCGACGCCGAACCGGGCGGGCACCGAGCGGACGCCCTCGGCCCGGTCGGCCAGCACGTCCTGGCAGCCGAAGATCAGGTCGAAGCCGCCGATCCAGATGCCCACCGCGAGCCCGAGCACCACCGCGTCCCAGGACCAGGTGCCGGTGACGGCCAGCCAGGCGCCGACCGGGCCCATCGCCTGGGCCAGCCCGAGGATCGCGTGCGGGAAGTCGGTGAAGCGCTTGCCGTAGGGGTAGACCACCATCGGCACCACGGCCACCGGCGCGAGCGCCAGGCAGAGCGGGTTGAGCAGGGCCGCGGCACCGAGGAAGACCAGCAGGGCGATGCCCGAGCCGGTGTAGGCGGTGCGCAGCGAGACCGCGCCGGTGACCAGCTCGCGGCCCGCGGTACGGGGGTTGCGGGCGTCGATCTCGCGGTCGATGATCCGGTTCGCGGCCATCGCGAAGGTCCGCAGGCTCACCATCGCGACGGTGACGATCAGCAGCTGCCCCCAGTGCACCCGCTTGTCCGCGAGGAACATCGCGGTGAGGGTGGCGATGTAGGCGAAGGGGAGGGCGAAGACCGAGTGCTCGATCAGGACCAGGCGCAGGAAGGACCTGGTCTTGCTCGGGGGCGCCTCGAACGCGTCGGCGGTCAGGCTCACAGTCCGTACTCCGTCCAGCGCTTGGTGACCAGGGTGGCCGTGGCCGGGTCGGAGCTGACCATCTCCGGCCAGCCGCCGTCGCGGGTGTAGCCCTCCTCGGGGAGCTTGCGGGTCGCGTCGATGCCCGCCTTGCCGCCCCAGAACTGCTGGTAGGAGGCGTGGTCCAGGTGGTCCACCGGGCCCTCGACCACGCTCAGGTCGCGGCTGTAGTCGGTGTTGCCCAGCGCCCGCCAGGCGACCTCCTGGTAGTCGTGCACGTCGCAGTCGGCGTCCACCACGATGATCAGCTTGGTCAGCGACATCATGTGGGCGCCCCAGATGGCGTGCATCACCTTCTGCGCGTGCTTGGGGTACTTCTTGTCGATCGAGACGATCGCGCAGTTGTGGAAGCCGCCGGCCTCGGGCAGGTCGTAGTCGACGATGTCCGGGATGATGATCTTGAGCAGCGGCAGGAAGAACCGCTCGGTGAACTTGCCCAGCGGTCCGTCCTCGGTCGGCGGGCGGCCGACCACGATGGACTGCAGGATCGGGCGGCGGCGCATCGTGACGCAGTCGATGGTCAGCGCCGGGAACGGCTCCTGCGGGGTGTAGAAGCCGGTGTGGTCGCCGAACGGGCCCTCGGGCAGCATCTCGCCCGGCTCCAGCCAGCCCTCCAGCACGACCTCGGCGTCGGCCGGGACCTGGAGCGGGACCGTCTTGCAGTCGACCATCCGTACCCGCTCGCCGGCCACGAAGCCCGCGAACAGGTACTCGTCGATGTCGCCGGGCAGCGGGGCGGTGGCGGCGTAGGTGACCACCGGCGGGCAGCCGAAGGCGATCGCCACCGGCAGCCGCTCGCCGCGCCGGGCGGCGGCCTGGTAGTGGTTGTGGCTGTCCTTGTGGATCTGCCAGTGCATGCCGATGGTCCGCTTGTCGTGCCGCTGCAGGCGGTACAGGCCCAGGTTGCGCCCGCCGGTCTCCGGGTCCTTGGTGTGGGTCAGGCCCAGGTTGAAGAAGGAGCCGCCGTCCAGCGGCCAGGTGAAGAGCGCGGGCAGGGTGTCCAGGTCCACCTGGTCACCGGTCAGCACCACCTCCTGCACCGGCGCCTCGGTCGTCTTGACCTTGCGCGGCGGCACATGGGTCATCGAGGCGAGCTTGCCGAAGGCGTCCCGGACGCCGGTGAAACCGTGCGGCAGCTCGGGCTTCAGCAGCCCGGCGATCTTCTCCGCGATGTCCTCCGGCGACTTGAGGCCGAGCGACTTGGCCAGCCGGCGCTCGGTGCCGAAGACGTTCATCGCCAACGGCATCGTGGAGCCCTTGACGTTCTCGAAGAGCAGCGCCGGGCCCTTGGCCTTCTGCACCCGGTCGACGATCTCGCCGATCTCCAGATGGGGGTCCACCTCGACCTTGATGCGCTTGAGGTCGCCTTCTCGTTCGAGAGCCCGCAGAAACGAGCGGAGATCGTCGTATGCCATACCTGCCAGTATCGGGTACCCGATAGCCTGGCCCGGTCAACAGGTCCCGCTCCACCGCGGCGCGGGGCCCGCCGCCCGCTCGGTCTCGGGGGAGAGAAAACCGACGTGCTGGACTATCTGCCGTTCCTGGTCGTCCTGCTGCTCTGGGTGTGGGCGTTCATCGACTGCCTGACCACCCCCGAGCAGGAGGTCCGCCACCTGCCCAAGGTGGTCTGGATCCTGCTCATCCTCTTCTTCGGCGAGGTGCTGCTCGGCCCGCTCGCCTGGCTGCTGGCGGGGCGGCGCCGCGGTGCGCCGGTGCTGGGCCGGGGCGCCGGCTTCGCGCCGGACGGGCCGGCCCCGCTCGGACGCCCACTGGCACCGGACGACGACCCCGAGTTCCTCGCCTCGCTGCAGCGCGACAACGAGCGCCGCCGCCGGGAGGGCCGCGGCGACGCCACGACCTGACGCAGCAGCCCGGGGGCCGGGCCCGGCCCCGGTACTGTGCCGCTTGATCCGCAATCTTCGCCTTTTGGTGTATCCCTACGACTGATGGTCCACCGACCCGTTCCCGGGACCAACCCCTACCGACCCCTGGCCGACACCCTGCGGCCCACTGGGTCACCCCCTAGCAACCCACTCTGAGCTGGGGAATCGACTTTTCCGCCAAGACACTGCCGATCTTGGCGTGCACGGCGCAAGGCGGCGCCCAGGAGGCATTCGAGTGACTGTCTCCTCGGCCTCGCGATCAGGATTTCTGTATGGCCTCGACAGGTAAACCGAGAGGACCTTGTACGGAATCAACGCCGAAACGGAGTGGCCCGGCCTCGTAATGTCGTAGGGGAAGAAGGAAATCGCAGCCGGAGCCCACAGCCGACACCGACTGCTCGCTCGCTCACATACCTGGGAGTTCGAGATGACGGTGTTGCAGGAGGCCGCTGCGGGTGAGCCCGCGGACGCGCGTGGCCGGGTCGCGGAGTTGCACGAGTTGCGTGCGGCGGTGCGGCGTGGTCCCAGTGACAAGGCGACCGAGGCGCAGCACGCGAAGGGCAAGTTGACGGCGCGTGAGCGCATCGATCTGCTGGTGGACGAGGGTTCGTTCCACGAGGTGGAGCCGTTGCGCCGGCATCGGGCCACGGGGTTCGGGCTGGAGAACAAGAAGCCGCACACCGATGGTGTGATCACGGGCTGGGGTGCGGTGCACGGGCGGACGGTGTTCGTCTACGCGCACGACTTCCGGATCTTCGGCGGGGCGCTGGGTGAGGCGCATGCGCAGAAGATCCACAAGATCATGGACATGGCGATCGCGGCGGGTGCGCCGCTGGTGTCGCTGAACGACGGCGCCGGGGCCCGGATCCAGGAGGGTGTCACGGCGCTGGCCGGTTACGGCGGCATCTTCCAGCGCAACACCCGGGCCTCGGGGGTGATCCCGCAGATCTCGGTGATGCTGGGCCCGTGTGCGGGCGGTGCGGCCTACAGCCCGGCGTTGACCGACTTCGTCTTCATGGTCCGTGAGACCTCGCAGATGTTCATCACCGGTCCGGACGTGGTGCAGGCGGTGACCGGGGAGAAGATCAGCCAGAACGGGCTGGGGGGTGCGGATGTGCACTCCAGCGTGTCGGGGGTGTCGCACTTCGCCTACGACGACGAGCAGTCGTGCATCGAGGAGGTGCGCTACCTGCTGTCGCTGCTGCCGCAGAACAACCGGGAGATGCCGCCGGCCACCGCCAGCGAGGACCCGGTCGAGCGGAGCAACGACACGCTGCTGGACCTGGTGCCGGCCGACGGGAACCGCCCCTACGACATGCGCAAGGTGATCGAGGAGATCGTCGACCACGGCGAGTTCCTGGAGATCCACGAGCGGTGGGCGACGAACGTGATCGTGGCGCTGGCGCGGATCGACGGGCACGTCACCGGGATCATCGCGAACCAGCCGCAGTCGCTGGCCGGGGTGCTGGACATCCACTCCTCGGAGAAGGCCGCCCGCTTCGTGCAGATGTGCGACGCGTTCAACATCCCGCTGGTCACCCTCCTGGACGTGCCCGGCTTCCTGCCGGGTGTGGACCAGGAGCACGACGGGATCATCCGCCACGGCGCGAAGCTGCTGTACGCGTACTGCAACGCCACGGTGCCGCGGATCTCGCTGATCCTGCGCAAGGCCTACGGCGGGGCGTACATCGTGATGGACTCGCGCTCGATCGGCGCGGACCTGTCCTACGCGTGGCCGACCAACGAGATCGCGGTGATGGGCGCCGAGGGCGCGGCCAACGTGATCTTCCGGCGCGACATCAACGGGGCCGAGGACCCCGAGGCGATGCGCGCGCAGAAGATCAAGGAGTACAAGAACGAGCTGATGCACCCGTACTACGCGGCCGAACGCGGCCTGGTGGACGACGTCATCGACCCCGCCGAGACCCGCGCCGTCCTCGCCCACGCCCTGGCCATGCTCCGCACCAAGCACGCCGACCTGCCCAGCCGCAAGCACGGCAACCCACCGATGTAGCAGCCGCCGCCCGGCGGCCGACCGCCGCCGGGCCCGCGCGCCACCTCGTCGACCACAGCTTTCCGGGGGCACCGCTTTCCGGGGGAGAGAGACCCAGCCATGACCGCAGCAGCCGAACCGCTCGTCCGCGTCACCCGCGGCACCCTGTCCGACGAGGAGCTCGCCGCCCTCACCGCCGTCCTGCTCGCCCGCGCCGCCGCGAGCGCGGCGCCGGCCGCCGGCCTGGCTCCGGTCGAGCCGATCGCCCGCTGGCAGCGGCTGGACCGCCACCCCGTGTACTACTCGCCGGTCAGCTGGCAGTGGGCCGCCTGATCAGCTCCTTCTCGAACCAGTGGGCGGCGAACGCGCTGTCGTTGTAGCGGGGTATCTCGCGATAGCCCTGCCGCGCGTACAGCGCCCGCGCCTCCACCAGGTCGGCGCGGGTGTCCAGGCGCAGCGTGGTCAGCCCCAGCTCCAGCGCCGCCGCCTCCACGGCGGCGATCAGCCGCCCGCCGGCGCCCTGGCCGCGGGCGGGTGGGCCGAGGTAGACCTTGGTCAGCTCGCCCAGCCCCGGCGCCAGCTCGCGCAGGCCCACGCAGCCCACCGGCAGGCCGTCCAGCCGCGCCACCAGGAAGGCGGCGAGTCCGGTGACGGGCTCCCACTCCTCGACCTGGTCGACCTCCGCCTCGGTGGCGGGGCGCTGGTAGTAGCGGCCCACGATCTCGGTCAGGTAGGCGCGCAGCAGGGCGACGGCCTCGGGGTGGTCGACCGGGGTCGGCTCGATGGTCCAGATCTTCGCGTTCACGCGGGTCATGATGGCCGCGACGGCACCCGCGGGGCACCTGCTTTTCCCCCGGGCCGAGGCCGGGGCTAGGCGGCCACCAGGCCGGTCGAGCGGCCCGCGTGCATCAGGTCCAGGTGGTCGGCCAGCAGCTGCGGGTCCTGGGCCAGCCAGAGCCGCAGCGCGGCGCCCAGCATCGAGCTGCCCGAGCCCAGCCGCACCCCGGTCGCCAGCGCCACCTGGTCGGCGGCGGGCACCAGCAGGTCGGCCAGCGGCGCGGGCAGCCAGACCGTCAGGGCGCACGGGGCGGGCTCGGTCAGCGCGGCCAGCAGCAGGTAGGCGCGGGCGGTGCCGGACAGCGTCGGCAGGATGTCGAGCAGCCCGTCGGCCACCACCTCGGACAGGTCGCTGCGGTGCCCCTGCGCGAGGCGCCGCAGCAGTGCCCGCTCGGCGACCGTGATCCGGACCGTCAGCATGAGCTCATCGCTGTCCATGTCGCGACCTCCCCGCTGCCTGGTGCACCGGCATCGGTACCGGTACGTCCCACTCTGTACAGCCAGTCACTCGTTCCGACTCCTGCCCATCGCACCGGCACTGACACCCCGTCAGGCCGGTGATCTCGCCGACACCGTCAGCTGCGGTCGGCGGGATCGGCGGCGGGACGGGGTGCCGGGACGGTCGGATCAGCCCACACC
The DNA here is from genome assembly GCF_036226465.1 of Kitasatospora sp. NBC_01250. Classification (NCBI taxonomy): domain Bacteria; kingdom Bacillati; phylum Actinomycetota; class Actinomycetes; order Kitasatosporales; family Streptomycetaceae; genus Kitasatospora; species Kitasatospora sp. NBC_01250. Next base: position 4,065,429 of record NZ_CP108476.1, read on the forward strand.
CGCGTAGGAGTGCTTGCCGGTGATGAAGATGTTGACGCCGTAGTAGTTGAACAGGAAGCAGGCGAAGGCCAGCAGCGCCAGGTACCCCGCCTTGCGGCCCTTCCACCCCGCGGTCGCCCGGGCGTGCAGGTAGCAGGCATAGACCACCCAGGTGATGAAGGACCAGGTCTCCTTCGGGTCCCACTCCCAGTACTTGCCCCAGGCCGCCTCGGCCCAGATCGCGCCCGCGATGATGGTGAACGTCCACAGCGGGAAGACCAGCGCGTTGATCCGGTAGGAGAGCTTGTCCAGGGTGGCGGTGGCGGGCAGCCGTTCCCAGATCGAGGCCGCGGTCTTGAACGGGCCGCCCGGCAGGCCGGCCGCCACCCGCTTGTCGTAGGACTCGCGGCCCAGGTAGAGCGCGGTGGTGGCGAAGGCCGCGTAGAAGGCGCCGCCGCAGATGATCGCGGCGGTCACGTGGATCGCCAGCCAGTAGGAGTGCAGCGCGGGCACCAGTTGCTCGTCGTCCGTGTAGAGCACGCTGGTGGCCAGGCCCAGGGTCAGGCAGGCGGCCACCACGGCCGGCAGGCCCATCCAGCGGACCGGCTTGCCGAGCGCCAGCATCAGCAGGTAGGCGCCGATCATGGTGACGCCGAAGGCGCAGGAGAACTCGTACATGTTCCCCCACGGCCAGCGCATCACCGACAGGCCGCGGCAGAGCACGCCGCCGAAGTTGCACAGGAAGCCGAGGACGGTGAGCGAGATGGCGATCCGGCCCGCCAGGTCGCCCTTCTCGCTGCTGCCGGCCGCGCCCGGGCCGTCGAAGTCCAGCTCGTCGCCGCGGCCGCTGGTGACCACGGTGGCGCCCTCGCCGGCCAGCGCGGTGCGGGTCAGCGTGGTGGTGCCGCCGTCGCCGGTGGCGACCGTGACGGTCACCTTCTTGGCCGCCTGGGCCGCCGCCGCCTGTCCGGGCAGGCTGGCCGCGGCGGCAGCGGCGGCCAGCGAGGCCTGCTCGGCGGAGCGGCGCGCGACGCCGCCCTTGCTGCCGAAGGTCCACTCGAACATGTGGGCGAACATGGCCAGCGCGTAGACGAACATGGCCGAGTAGATCAATTTGTCGGACATGCCCGACAGTTGGGTATTGACCCCGGTGGCGAGGTTAGTCACCGTCTACTCCTTGGATTCCGGTGCGGCGGGGGTGGCATCTGCGGGGGTGCCGGGTGACTCTCCGGGCGAGTCGGCAGGCGGATCGGCCGGTGCGTCGAGCGACGCCTCGGCCGGTGCTTCGTCGTCGAGGGCCGGGGCGTCGTCCTGGAGGTCGACCGCCAGCTCGGCCAGCTCCTCGGCGATCTTCGCCGACTCGCTGCGGGCCAGGCCCGCCAGCTCCACCAGGGTCCGGCCGTCCGGCGTGGCGACCGCGCGGACCCAGATCCGGCGGCGCTGGACCATCAGCGAGCCGATCAGGCCGAGCACCGCGAGCACCGCGCCGGTCAGCGCGACCGAGTTGCCGGGGCGGTGCGAGACGCTGAAGTTCGCCCACTGCTTGTAGCCGTCGAAGGTGATCGACCCGTAGCCGTCCGGCAGTTCCCAGCCCTGGCCCGGGACCATCTTGACCTTGGCCGGCTGCCCGTCCTGCTGCAGCTGGGTCATGTGGCTCAGGTCCAGCTGGTAGATGTTCTGCGGCTGGCCCGAGTCGGTGCCCAGGTCGCCCTCGTAGGCGGTGAGCACCATGGTCGGGGCCGCGGGGCCCGGGAAGAGCGAGCGCGGGCCGGTGTTGGCGTCGAAGTTGGCCGGCGCGGTCGGCAGGAAGAAGCCCTGGAAGCCCAGCTGGACCTTCTTGCCGTCCTTCTGCCCGTAGTCGCCGACCTTGATCACGCCGGTCGAGGTCAGGTTGGTGTCCTGCGGCAGGAAGGGCACCTGGTCGTGGTAGACGACCTTGCCACTGCCGTCCCGCACCGTGATCACCGGGGCGTAGCCGTGGGCGATCAGGAAGACCTTGCTGCCGTCGATCTCCAGGGGCTGGTTGACCTGGATCTCACCGCCCTTCAGCTTGGTCGGGTCCGCGCCCTTCCAGTACTGGATGTGCGCGGTGAAGTCGCGGGCCTCGCCGATCTGGTCGCCGGTGGTCTGGTAGGTGGCGGTGAAGTTGTTCAGGTTGAAGCCGAACGGGTCCAGGTCCTCGGGGCCGTAGAAGGCCGACCCGGTGAAGTTGTCCAGCTGGGTCATGGTGTTGGTGTAGCCGCCGCCCTCCACCACCAGCTTGCTGCCGGTACCGCTGGCCAGGCTCGCCCAGGCGAAGCCGGCCAGCAGGGCGAAGAGCGAGAGGTGGAAGAGCAGGTTGCCGACCTCGCGCAGGTAGCCCTTCTCGGAGGCGACCGCGCCGTTCGCCAGGTGGGCCCGGAAGCGGCGCTTGCGCAGCAGCCGCTCGGCGGCGCGCACCGCCGTCTCGGGGTCGGCGTCGGTGTGCCAGGCCGCGTAGACCGGCATCCGGGTGAGGTTGGCCGGCGCCGCCGGCGGCTTGGCCCGCAGCACCCCGACGAACTGCCAGGTCCGCGGGATGATGCAGCCGGCCAGCGAGATGAAGAGCAGGATGTAGATCGCCGAGAACCACACCGAGCTGTAGACGTCGAACAGCTGGAGCTTGATGTAGATCGGCGTGACGCTCTTGTGCGCGGCCTGGAAGGTCTGCACCTTGAACGGGTTCTCGCTGGTCTGCGGGATCAGCGAGCCCGGGATCGCGGCCAGCGAGAGCATGAAGAGCAGGATCAGCGCGACCCGCATCGAGGTCAGCTGACGCCAGGTCCAGCGCGCCCAGCCCAGCAGCCCTATGCCGGCCGGCGCCTCCGCCTCCTGCGGCGCGCTGGTCAGCCGCCCGGCCGACACCTCGTCCGCCGGGGCATCACCCGGCGGTGGGGTGGCGTCCGCGGACTTGAGGTCGGTGTCACTCACGTCAGATTCCGATCTCGCCGCTGGGGGCGACGTACTGAAGCTGGTTCACCAGGTAGTCCCAGCCGCCGGTGATCAGCAGGACGCCGACGGCGACCAGCATGCCGCCGCCGATCCGCATGACCCACTGGTAATGCCGCTTGATGAAGCTGAAAGCACCGAGTGCCTTGCGGAAGGCCAGCGCCGCCACCACGAACGGTAGGCCGAGTCCCAGGCAGTAGACGGCCATCAGGAAAGCTCCGCGCGCCGCGCTGGCCTGGGTGAACGAGAGCGAGAGCAGGGAGGCCATGGTCGGCCCGGTGCACGGGGCCCAGCCCAGCCCGAAGACGACGCCGAGCAGCGGGGCACCGAGCAGGCCGACCACCGGCCGGCGGTGCGAGCGGAACTCGCGGTTGGTGAATCCCGGCAGGAACCCCATGAAGGCCAGGCCCATCAGCACCGTCAGGCTGCCCAGCACGATGTTCACGGTCTGCCGGTCGTCGCGCAGGGTGTTGCCGAAGTTGCCGAAGAGCGCCCCGAAGGAGATGAAGACCGCCGCGAAGCCCGCGATGAAGAGCATCGAGCCGGCCAGCATCCGTCCGCGCCGGCGCCCTTGGGCGTCCGCCAGGTCGGCGGCCGAGAAGCCGGTGATGTACGAGAGGTAGCCGGGGACCAGCGGCAGCACGCAGGGCGAGAAGAACGAGACCAGGCCGGCCGCGACCGCCACCGGGACGGCGAGCAGCAGCGGGCCGCTGCTCACCGTCTGGTTCATCCCGTTGCCGTCGGCGAGCAGGGTGAGGGCGCCGGTCACGAGTGCTGCTCCGCGAGCAGCGGCTCCAGGATGGCGTCCATGTCGTAGATCGAGACCGGCCGCATCGCGCGGGCGGCCAGCCGGCCCTGGCGGTCCACGACCATGGTGGTCGGGATGGTCTGCGGGTTGAGGCTGCCCTTGGGGAACTTGAGGATCTGGGTGCCGTCCGGGTCGTAGATGCTCGGGTAGGTGATCCCCTGGTTCGCCTCGAACTGCCGGGCGTTGGTCGGGTCGGTGTCCCGGGTGTTGATGCCCAGGAACTCCACGCCCTGGTCCTTGTACTTCTGGTACGACTGCTCCAGCCCGGCGGCCTCCTTGCGGCAGGGCGAGCACCAGGAGCCCCAGATGTTGATCACCACGATCTTGCCGGTGTAGTCCGAGAGCGCGACCTGCTTGTTCTCCAGGTCCTTGCCCGAGATCGCCGGGGCCGGCTTCCGGTTGGCCAGCGGAACGGTGTCCACGCCGCCGGTGCCGGTGATGAATCCGGTTTGGGCGTCGGCACTGCCGCCGCTGCCGGTCGAGCTGCAGCCGGCGAGGGCGAGAACGGCGGCTGCCGCGGTGAAAAGCGCGGCCAGGCGGAAGCGGGGCGTACCAGACATGTGAAAAGTTTCGCATGACAGTTCAGGGCGTTTCAGGGGGGTCGGCAGTTGCGTGTCGACCCCCCTGTGAACTGCGGGTGTAAAGATCCTTTAAGCGCCGATCGGCGTCAGGAATGCTGCTCCGCGAGCAGCGGCTCCAGGAGGGTGTCCAGGTCGTGGCTCGAGACCGCCCGCATCGCGCGGGCGGCCAGCCGGCCCTGGCGGTCCACGACCAGGGTGGCCGGCAGGGCCTGCAGGTCGACGCTGCCCTTGGGGAACTTGAGGATCTGGGTGCCGTCCGGGTCGTAGATGCTCGGGTAGGCGATCCCGTGGTTCTCCTCGAACTGCCGGGCGTTGGTCGGGTCGGTGTCCCGGGTGTTGATGCCCAGGAACTCCACGCCCTGGTCCTTGTACTTCTGGTACGACTGCTCCAGCCCGGCAGCCTCGCTACGGCAGGCCGAGCACCAGGAGCCCCAGGCGTTGATCACCACGATCTTGCCGGTGTAGTCCGAGAGCGCGACCTGCTTGTTCTCCAGGTCCTTGCCCGAGATCGCCGGGGCCGGCTTCCGGTTCGCCGGTGGGACCGTGCCCAGCCCGTCCTGGCCGGCGACGAACCCGCCCTGGGCGTCGGCACTGCCGCCGCTGCCGGTCGAGCTGCAGCCGGCGAGCGCCAGCACGGCGGCTGCAGCGGTGAAAAGCGCGGCCAGGCGGAAACGGGGCGTGCCAGACATGTGAAAAGTCTCGCACGGTAGTTGAAGGTGTTTCAGGGGGGTCGGCAGTTCTCTGCCGACCCCCCTGTGAACTGGGACTGTAAAGATCCTTTAAATGCCGATCGGCGTTAAGCGGATCAAGCCCCGAAACTCTTGCCCACCGGCTTGTCACCCTTGCCGCCCTTGCCCACCAGGTGGGCCGGCAGCAGATCCCGGGCCGGCTCGCGGTAGCCGACCGAGACCAGCTTGTCCCCCTCGTAGGTGAAGCTGGTCAGCGAGGCCAGCGAGCACTGCCGCTTGCGCGGGTCGTGCCACAGCCTGCGCTTCTCGGCGAAGGAGCGGGCGATCCAGATCGGCAGCTGGTGGCTGACGCAGACCGCCTCGTGCCCGCGCGCGGCGTCCCGCGCCCCGGCGAGCGCGCCCATCATCCGCACCGCCAGCTCCACGTACGGCTCGCCCCAGGACGGGCGCAGCGGGTTGACCAGGTACTTCCAGTAGCGCGGGTTGCGCAGCGAGCCGTCGCCGACGCCGAAGGTCTTGCCCTCGAAGATGTTGTCGGCCTCGATCAGGCGCTCGTCCACCGCGACGGTGAGACCGTGCGACTTGGCGGTCGGCTCGGCCGTCTCCTGGGCGCGCTCCAGCGGGGAGGCGACCACGTGGGTGATGTCGCGGTCGGCCAGGTGCTCGGCGACCCGGTCGGCCATCTGCCGGCCCAGCTCGGACAGGTGGTAGTCGGGCAGCCGCCCGTAGAGCACGCCCTCGGGGTTGTGCACCTCGCCGTGGCGCACCAGGTGCACCACCGTGGTCTCGGTCATCGCAGCTCCTCCGCGGGCTTGGCCAGCGCCGCGGCGCGGGCGGCGGCGGGCAGCGCGGCGGCGATCCGCTCGATCGCGCGCTCGTCGTGGGAGGCCGAGACGAACCAGGACTCGAAGGCCGACGGCGGCAGGTAGACGCCGTCCGCGAGCAGGCTGTGGAAGAACTCGGTGAAGCGGAAGGCCTCCTGACGCTTCGCGGAGGCGTAGTCGGTGACCGGCTCCTCGGTGAAGAAAACCGAGAACATGGTGCCCGCCTTCTGCAGCCGGTGCGCCACGCCCTCCTTGGTCAGCGCCTCGGAGACCAGGCCGGAGACCGTGTCGGCGACCCGGCCGAGGGTCGCGTAGACCTCGTCGGTGCAGGCCCGCAGCTGGGCCAGGCCGGCCGCGGTGGCGACCGGGTTCCCGGAGAGCGTGCCGGCCTGGTAGACCGGGCCGGCCGGGGCCAGGTGGGCCATCACGTCGGCGCGACCGCCGAAGGCCGCGGCCGGGAAGCCGCCGCCCATCACCTTGCCGAAGGTCAGCAGGTCGGGCGCCCAGCCCTCGCCTGCCGCCTCCAGGCCGTACCAGCCCGCCTTGGAGACGCGGAAGCCGGTCATCACCTCGTCCGAGATGAAGAGCGCGCCGTTCTCCTGGCAGAGCCGGGCCAGGCCGGCGTTGAAACCGGGCCCCGGCGGGACCACGCCCATGTTGCCGGGGGCGGCCTCGGTGATCACGCAGGCGATCTCGCCCGGGTGCCGGGCGAAGGCCTCCGCCACGGCGGCCAGGTCGTTGTACGGCACCACGATGGTGTCGCCCGCCTGGGCGCCGGTCACGCCCGGGGTGTCCGGCAGCGCGAAGGTGGCGACGCCGGAGCCGGCCGCGGCCAGCAGCGCGTCCACGTGGCCGTGGTAGCAGCCGGCGAACTTGACGACCTTGGCCCGGCCGGTGAAACCGCGGGCCAGCCGGATCGCGGACATGGTCGCCTCGGTGCCCGAGGAGACCAGGCGGACCTGCTCGACCGGAGCCACCCGGGCCACGATCTCCTCGGCCAGCTCGACCTCGCCCTGACCGGGGGTGCCGAACGAGGTGCCCTTGCCGACGGCCTCGCGCACCGCCTCCAGGACGGCCGGGTGCGCGTGGCCCAGGATCATCGGGCCCCAGGAGCAGACCAGGTCGACGTACTCGCGGCCGTCGGCGTCGGTCAGGTAGGGGCCGTTGCCCGAGACCATGAAGCGCGGGGTGCCGCCGACGGCGCGGAAGGCGCGCACCGGGGAGTTGACCCCGCCGGGGGTCACGGCCGAGGCGCGCTCGAAGAGCGACTGGGACTGGGGTGCTTCATAGGGGTAGCTCACGAGACCACATCCTCTCAAACGGCGCCGCTCTCAAATCGTGTCCTTTACCTCTGCATGTCGGGGCCGATCATCTGGAACGATGATCCGTGTGCGGCCACGGTCGGTTCATCCCGCACACTGGAGAGCGCGGCGACGCGCCCCGGTGCGGGGCTGGGCGCGATGTGACGTGATGCGGTCGACGCTGGCCGGGCACGGCGCACAATCGCTGACATAACGGGAAAAAGGGACATCCGGCGGGACACCGGAGGTCCGGGGGTCTGTCGATTCCGGCGAATTCCGGTGAGGATGGTCCGAGTGTCCGAGGAGCAGGACGGCTTCGAGGAGGCCACGGGGGCCGGCCGCAAGGCCGCCCGCGCGGGAAGGGGAAGGCGGGGTGAGGGACGCGTGGGGGTGACGTACAAGTACTTCGGCGCACCCGACCGCGCGACCGCCGCGAGAGTCCCCACCGCGCTCGGCCCCGGGGGGCTGGGGCTGGACGCCGGCGAGCTCGGCTCGCTCGGGCGCCTCGGCGACCTGATGGAGACCAGCGGCTCCCCCACCGGCCACCTCTCCACCAAGATCAAACCGGAGACCATGAGCGCCATGGTCCTCACCGGCATCGAGGGCGTCCCGCTCCACCAGGTCCCGCCGCTCGAACTGGTCGTGCTGCACCCCGACTACGCGGTGGTCCAGCTGCCCCACACCGTGGTCGAGCCCCTGCGCAAGGCGGACGAGACCGAGCTGGGCGCGGCCGCCTTCATCTGGTCCACCGTCCCCGACCGGCGCGGGCCGCGGGACGCGTTCGTGATCTACACGATGCTGCACGAGTGGCAGGACTTCGCCAACCGGCTGCACGACGCGGGGCACCAGCTGTACTGCCTGGTGTGGCCGTGAGCTGACCCGCATGGGGTGGGAAGTCGGGCGGGCCGGCTTCCCACACTCACGTGGCGGGCTCAGCCGTGCAGGTAGACAATGCCGAGCTTGGTGAGCTGCCAGAGCTGGGCCGGTGCGCCGGTGTCGGCGGCGAGTTCCACGATCGGGTTGTTCTGGGCGTCGTGGTCGGCGCTGACGGTGGCGACCTTGGTGGTGTCCTGGGAGTCGGCCAGCTTGTACTGGTTCTGGCCGGCGGGCTCGAAGATCCAGTGCTGGTTGCCGCCGCCGTTGCAGCCCCACTGTTCGAGGCGGGTGCCGGGGGCGGTGGCCGCGCCGGTGGCGTCCAGGCACATGGTGCGGTTGCCGCTGAAGTCCAGTTCGTAGCTGCCGCCGGGCTTGGCCTCCAGCACGAAGGACTGGTTGAGGCCGCCGTCCGCCGGATAGTTGATGGCGAGTCGGCCGTTGGTGGCGTCGCCGTAGGTCCCGCCGCCCGCGAAGTCGAGCACCTGGCCGGTGGCGGCGTTGGTCAGCTGGTACCAGGCGCCGTCCTCGGGGACGTCGCCGAAGGGCTGACCTAGCGTCAGCGGCATGATCGTGGTGCCGTCGGCCTGGTCCAGGGTGCAGTAGGCCTCCTGCTGGCCGGGCTCGTTGTAGAACTCGCCCAGGCAGTTGCCCTCGGCCTGGTAGCCGGCGACCCGGGGGTGGTAGGACTGCCGGATCTCGTTCTCGCAGAGCGAGAGGATGCCGATCGAGTAGTCGCAGCCGTTGCGGGTGTTCTCCGAGAGGTCGATCACGTCGCCGTTGGTGTACTCGTAGGGCGAGGTGGTCCACTCGGCGCAGACCTCGTGGCCGTAGGTGACCCGGCGCTGGTCCAGGAAGCGCACCCCGGGCACGGCCTCGGCGGCCTGGCGCAGCGCGTCGTCGAAGGTCGGCACCACCCAGTTGTGGCCCCAGGCCAGGTCCTCGGGGAAGGCCGGGCAGCCCTGGGCCACCTTGGTCGCGTAGTCGTTGCTGCGGATGTCGGGGGTGATCGGGGTGAAGTACGACTGGTAGACCAGCTGGTAGTCACCGTCCGCGTAGCCGGCGGCGCGCATGGTCTGGCGGACGTCGGTGAGCGCGGCGGTCACCTTGGGGATCACCGCGGCGGCCCGCTGGGTGATGGTGGCGCTGCCGATGGTGTCCCGGCAGCCCTGCGACTTGGGGATCGGGAAGTACTGCCCGAGGCAGCTCTCCATGATGCCGCTGAAGTCGAAGTCGTCGTTGGCGCCGATCGTGACGACGACCATCTTGACGTCGTACTTGCCCGCGGTCTGGGCGAGTTGGGCGTCCTGCTTGGGCTCGCCGAAGTCGCCGCTGCCGCCGCCGGTGACCTTGGCCAGGGTCGGATCACTGACCAGGTCGCCGGTCTGGGCCCCGGAGCAGGCCAGGTCGACGGCGGTGACGCCGGACAGGCCGGTGTCGAAGATCTCCGACTGGGGGTGCCGGTGGCAGTAGTCCTTGGGGCCGTCGGTGCCGGCGAAGTAGCCGTCGTTGGTGTCCGTCCCGGCGCCCTCGCCGGAGATCGCGCTGTCGCCCAGCGAGACCACCGCGCTGGGCAACGCGGCCCGCGGCGACGGGGAGTCGGCGGCGGCGTGGGCCGGTGGGGCGCCGGTGGCCAGGCCGATGGTGGCGACCAGTGCGGCGACCGCGAGCAGCACGGTGGGCGGACCGGATGTGAGCTTCCTGATCACGCAGACTCCTTGGTGGGGGTGGCGGAGCTGTGCGGTGAGCGGGTTCACATGGTAGGTACTGACAAGTAACGCAACAAGGCTCGCGGCAACAGAAGTTGAGCCCCACTCATATAGCCAGGCGGAGAAGGGCCGCGCGGACAGGCCAAAGCCGCCGCCAGTCGTCTCAGGAGGGGAGACGACGGACGACGGCTTCGCCAGGGGTGGATCAGCCCTCGTTGACGCAGGTGTTGCCGAACGCCGGGTTCAGCAGACCGATCACGTCGATGCTGTTGCCGCAGGCGTTGACCGGAACGTGCACCGGGACCTGGATCAGGTTGCCGGAGAGGACACCGGGGGAGCCGACCGCGGCACCCTCGGCGCCCGCGCTGGCCATGGCGGTCCCGGCACCCGCGGCCACGATGCCGACCACGGCGGCGCCGACAGCGGCAGCCTTCTTGACGCTCATATTGAGTCTCCTTGTTGCTGAGCACGATGCGTGCATGACCAGCAACGACCCCATACCGCGAGGGGTTGCGGCCCACCCCGCCGAATTCACCCGTTTGCGCGCAGCCACCCGGCCCACCGCCCCTGCCCGGACCGCGTGTGCAGGCGATCGGGTGATCCAGGACGGTGCCCGTTTCCGGCCGCGCCGGTGCTCGTTCTATGTCGGGAAGCCGCTTCACACCGTCAGCAATCGTAGGCAGAAAGAGAATTCCGTCATGCGCAAGCTCGTCCACGGCGCGTTCGGCGTGGCCGCCGCCGCCGCTCTGATCATCGGTGGCGCGTCCGCCGCCTCGGCCAACGCGGGTGCCGAGGGTGCCGCGGTCGGTTCGCCCGGTGTGCTCTCCGGCAACCTGATCCAGGTCCCCGTGCACGTTCCGGTGAACCTCTGCGGCAACAGCATCGGCCTCGTCACCATCCTGAACCCGGCCTTCGGCAACACCTGCGTCAACGCCTGACCACCAGGACGGTAATTCCGGTCCGCCGCCCGCTCGAATCGCCGGGCTTTCGCCCGGCTGAGTGAATTCGGGCCGGTCGGCCGGAACCTTCCGATCGCCCATCCTGTTTCGCCCGGTACCCGGGACGACCGGGACGACGAAGTGTCCGACCGAAGTGCTCCCGGGAAATCAACGGAGGAATAACTCATGCGCAAGTTCTCGAAGTCCCTCGTCCTGACCACCGCCGCTGCGGGCCTGCTGCTGGCCGGTGCCGGCGCGGCCAACGCCAGCTCGGGCGCCCAGGGCGTCGCGGCCGGCTCGCCCGGCGTGCTGTCCGGCAACGCCATCCAGGTCCCGATCCACATCCCGGTGAACCTGTGCGGCAACACCATCGACGTGATCGGCGCGCTGAACCCGGCGTTCGGCAACACCTGCGCCAACGCGGGCTGAGCCACCCCCCGCTGACCCGGCGCCGCGGGCTGTGCGGCCGCCTCCCCCTGGCAGCACAGCCCGCCACCCCGTGATGATCCCCTAGGAGATCCCCCATGCAGTCCACCAAGAAGCTCGCCATCCTCTCCACCGCCGCCGTCGGCCTGGTGATCGGTGCCGCCGGTGCCGCCAACGCCAGCGCGGGTGCGGAGGGCGTCGCCGCCCACTCCCCCGGCGTCGCCTCCGGCAACGCCATCCAGGTGCCGGTGCACATCCCGGTGAACCTGTGCGGCAACTCGATCAACGTGATCGGCCTGCTGAACCCGGCGTTCGGCAACACCTGCGCCAACGTCGAGGCCCCGCACCACCACGACGACGACTGCTGAGCAGCGGAAGTCGCGTGAGCGCTGTCCCCCGGACTTCCGCGTCCGGGGGACAGCGCCGTTTCCGGCCCGCAAGAGAGAAGGACCCCGTTGAGCCTCACCACCACCAGCGGCGCGCTGGCCGCGCTGGGGGCGGCCCTGCTGCTCGCCCCCGCGGCGGCCGGCACCGCCATGGCCGACTCCGCCGTACCGCAGGCCCCCGTACCGAAGGCACAGCTGCAGCCGACCGAGGTCGGCCCGGCGCTGGGGGCCGTCGGCTACGTCACCGGGCCGGTCAAGGACCTGCGCCTGGACCCGTTCGCCCAGTCCAGTGCCGATCCGCTGAACAACGCGGTCGCGGTCAAGCCGGACAACCCCGGCATGCGCCCGGTCAGCAGCACGGCCGTCACCGGGGCGCTCAGCGACGGCGGCGGGGCCAAGGACCTGCCGGGCCTGGGGCTGCTGCTCGGCGCGGTGCCGGGCCACTGAGCGAGCGCCCGTCGGGCATGGGTCAGGCCCGGTGCGGGTGCTCGCACCGGGCCTGAGCCATGCCCCGGGGCCGCAGGGCCTCAGCCCTGGGTGGCCTCCTGGGCGGTGGCCGCGGTGGTGTCGAGCAGGTCCTGCGCCGTCTTGAGCATCGGGGCGTGCTGGTCGGGCCCGCCGAGCGAGGCCTTGGCGTCCGGGCCGGCCGAGAGCGCGCCGGGCAGCACCCGCGGGTCCAGGTCGCCCGCCGACAGCGAGCCGTTCTTCAGCTGGCCGTCCGCACCCTCCACGAAGTTGAGCGGGTGCCCGAGGCCGACGGCCGGGCCCACCGCCTTCAAGGGGGCCGAGGGCGCGTCCAGGTCCAGGTTGCCGGGCCGCACCCCGTCGGCCACCGCCGGCAGCGGCAGGTCGCTGCCCAGGCTCGGGCCGACCTTGCTGAAGTTGAGCGCGGGCACGACCTTGTCCGGCACCAGCTCGTGCTTCTCCGGGCCGCCCTGCACCGGCGGCAGCACCGGGGAGGCCGGCAGCGCACCGTGGACGTCCCCGCCCAGCGGCAGCATCGGCGCGTGCTCGCTGACCGTCTCCAGCGGGATCCGCAGCGGCACCGTCTTGGTCGCCAGGCCGTTCTCCATCGCCGCCACCTGGGCCGGGGTCATCGGCTGGCCCGGAGTCATCGGCTGGGCACCGGCGGCGCTGCCCGCGCCCTGGCCCGCGATCGCCGACGCACCGACCGCCAGCAGCAGTACACCGGTCCGCTTGGGAAGCTTCATCGTCTTCTCTGATCCGATCTCGTGAGGCACTGGGACGTGTCCCCGGCACCGGTGGGCCCGTCGCACGGCCCGCCGGACAGGACCGGGGTCGATCTGTTTCAACGACCCGGCGCGGTTGGAGTAGGCGCGGCTTAACCGGAATGGCTCATTAATAGCACCGACACGCCGGTTGATTCGGTCGTACGGAATTTTTCCCGGCACGCCTCGCGTAACTTTCCGGGCCGCCGTTCTTTGATATCGATGTCACCGCACAACGAGCATGACAACGGCCGGATCGGGTGCCCGATCGCACCGCAGCCAGAGGTCTGCCGAATGTGATCACTTTCCTGAATACGCCGCGGACGTCATGGTGACCGCAGACCAGGTCAATTCGGAGAACGGATTGCACCCAGACGCAGCGGACGCAGCAATCCAGAGAGGAACCTCATGATCAAGAAGACCCTGGCCTCCGTCGGCCTGGTGGCCGCCGCGATGGCCGCCGGCGTCACCCCGGCGATGGCGATCGGCAACGCGGACGGCTCCGCGGCCTCGCTCTCCGGCAACGGCGGCACCAACAACACCGGCACCTGGGGCAACCACAGCCCCAACTTCCACTTCCTGGACAACACCAACATCTGCCTGCCGGAGATCCACCACGTCCAGGTCGGCCTCGTGCCGGTCCAGGCGGACGTGCCGGTCGGAAACCAGCAGCTGCACCAGGTCTGCAACCAGGGTCAGCCCACCCAGAGCAACGGCGACGGTGTCGCCTCGCACCTGATCGGCTGAGCAAGCAAGCCACCTCGCTCCACCCGCTCCACCTCCCCCAGTAACCCCGTAGCAAGAGAGAGCACTCCCATGCTGAAGAAGGTCCTCGCCACCGCCGGTCTGGCCACCGCCGCCATCGCGATGTCCGCCGCCCCCTCGATGGCGATCGGCGACGCCGACGGCTCGGCCGCCTCGGTGCAGGGCAACGGTGGCACCAACCACACCGGCACCCACGGCGACCACAGCCCGAACTACCACACCCTGGACAACACCAACGTCTGCCTGCCCGAGGTGCACCACGTCCAGGTCGGCCTCGTGCCGGTCCAGGTCGACGTGCCGGTCCTCAACCAGCAGCAGCACCAGATCTGCAACGTGGGCCAGACCACCCAGGCCAACGGCGACGGCGCGCTGTCGCACCTGATCGGCTGACCAAGCCCCGCAAACGGGCGGACCGGCCGGCCCCGACCGGTCCGCCACGCGCCGCCTGAAGCACCTGACCCTCCAGAGCAGTATCCGACCCTCCAGAGCTGGACCCAGCGGAGCCGGGGAGCACGCTTCCCCCGGCTCCGCTGCCATGTAGTTGACGAGCAGTCAATCCACCACGAGGAAGGACCGATTCCCATGCTCAAGACGCTCGGCAAGGCCGCTGCCGTCTCGGCCGGCGCGCTGATGATCGCCGCCATCGCCGCTCCGGCCTACGCCCATGTCTACACCGGCGGTGACGGGGGCGGCATGGTCAGCGCCCACCCCGTCCTCGCGGCCGGCTGGCTCGAGGGTGTCGCGGGCACCAGCCACGTGCACATCGCGGGCTCGGGCGACGGCTGGGCCACCGCCACGGCCACCGGCGGCGAGGGTGCCGGCGCGGTCGAGATCGACGGCATGCACCACCACTGAGCCACCGGGCCGGACATGACGAAGGGGGTGCCGGCAGCTGCCGGCACCCCCTTCGTCATGCGGTCGATCAGCGCCCGAGCAGCCGCGCGGCCTCGACGGCCCAGTAGGTGAGGATCTGCTCGGCCCCGGCCCGGCGGATCGAGGTGAGCGTCTCCAGGATGGTCCGCTCGCGCTCGATCCAGCCGTTCGCCGCGGCGGCCTCCACCATCGAGTACTCGCCGGAGATCTGGTACGCCGCCACCGGCACCGGCGAGCGGTCGGCGACCTGGCGCAGGATGTCCAGGCAGGGCATGGCCGGCTTGACCATCACCAGGTCCGCGCCCTCGGCCAGGTCCAGCTCCAGCTCGCGCAGCGCCTCGCGGGAATTGGCCAGGTCCTGCTGGTAGGTCCTGCGGTCACCCTTGAGCGAGGAGGCGACCGCCTCGCGGAAGGGGCCGTAGAGGGCGGAGGCGTACTTCGCGGTGTAGGCGAGCACGGCGACGTCCTGGTGCCCGGCGGCGTCCAGCGCCCGGCGGACCACCCCGACCTGGCCGTCCATCATCCCGGAGGGCCCGACCATGTGGACCCCGGCCTCGGCCTGCACCACGGCCATCTCGGCGTAGCGCTCCAGCGTCGCGTCGTTGTCCACGCTGCCGTCCGCCGCGAGCACCCCGCAGTGGCCGTGGTCGGTGAACTCGTCCAGGCACAGGTCCGACATCACCACCAGCTGGTCGCCGACCTCGGCGACCACGTCGCGGATCGCCAGCTGCAGGATGCCCTCGGGATCGGTGCCGGCCGAGCCGACGGCGTCCTTCGTCTGCGGCACGCCGAAGAGCATGATGCCGCCGATGCCGGCCTCCGCCGCCTCCACCGCCGCCTTGCGCAGCGTATCGCGGGTGTGCTGCACGACGCCCGGCATCGAGGCGACCGGCACCGGCTCGCTGATGCCCTCCCGCACGAAGACCGGCAGGATGAACTCGGCCGGGTGCAGCCGGGTCTCCGCGACCAGCCGGCGCACCGCCACAGTGGTGCGCAGCCGGCGGGGACGGGCGGCGGGGAAAGACACGATTCCTCCAGAGTTCGTCGGTGAACGCCCTGGCTCAGCGCGCCTTGCGACGGGAGCCGGGGCGCCGCTCACTGGGCCGGTAGACCGGTTCGCCCGCCGAGGTGGCGGCGTCGCGGCGGCCGGCGCCGAACTCCGCGAGCGCCTCGGCCAGCGCGGCGGCGGACGGCGCGGGGGCCATCACGTCGACCCGCAGGCCGTGCTCCTCGGCGGTCTTGGCGGTGGCCGGACCGATGCAGGCGATGATGGTGACGTTGTGCGGCTTGCCGGCGATGCCGACCAGGTTGCGCACGGTCGAGGACGAGGTGAAGAGCACCGCGTCGAAGCCGCCGCCCTTGATCGCCTCGCGGGTCTCGGCCGGCGGCGGCGAGGCGCGCACGGTCCGGTAGGCGGTCACGTCGTCCACCTCCCAGCCGAGTTCGACCAGGCCCGCCACCAGGGTCTCGGTGGCGATGTCGGCGCGCGGCAGCAGCACCCGGTCGATCGGGTCGAAGACCGGGTCGTAGGGCGGCCAGTCCTCCAGCAGGCCGGCCGCGGACTGCTCGCCGCTGGGCACCAGGTCGGGCTTCACGCCGAAGTCGACCAGCGCCTTGGCGGTGGTCTCGCCGACCGCGGCGACCTTGATGCCGGCGAACGCGCGGGCGTCCAGACCGTACTCCTCGAACTTCTCGCGCACCGCGCGGACCGCGTTGACCGAGGTGAAGGCGATCCACTCGTAGCGCCCGGTGACCAGGCCCTTGATCGCCCGCTCCATCTGCTGCGGGGTGCGCGGCGGCTCGACCGCGATGGTCGGCACCTCCTGCGGCACCGCGCCGTAGGAGCGCAGCTGCTCGGACAGGCCGGTGGCCTGCTCCTTGGTGCGCGGCACCAGGACGTTCCAGCCGAACAGCGGCTTGGTCTCGAACCAGGAGTGCGAGTCGCGGTAGGCGACCTGGTCACCCACCACGGCTATCACCGAGGTGGCCGGGTCCACCGGTGCGGAGACCGGCGAGGGCAGCACCCGGGCCGCCTTCAGGTCGGCCCCGATGGCGGCCAGCGTGGAGGTGAAGGTGCGCTGGCGGGTGGTGGTGCCCGAGAGGGTGGCGCACAGCGCGGCGTCCGGCTTGCGGCCGTGGGTGACCAGCGCGCTCGCGGTGGCGGGCAGCTGGCCGAGCGTGGTGCGCACCACCAGGGTGGTCTCCGGCGCGCCGAGGTCGACCAGGGCGCCGGCCAGCAGCGCCGTGCCGTCCACGAAGCGCACGTCGGCGCCGTTGCTGCCGCGCAGCGGCACGCCCGCGTAGGCGGGGACGCCGACGGACTGCGCCACGCCCGGGATCACCTCGAAGGAGGTGCCGGCCTTGGCGCAGAGCAGCATCTCCTCGGCCGCCCGGCCGTCCAGGCCCGGGTCGCCGTCGACGGTGCGGACCACGTGCTTGCCCGCCTGCACCGCGTCGGCGATCAGCCGGGCGAGCGCGCCCGCGTCGTCGCCGCCGATGTCGAGCGGTGCCGCCTCGCCCACCGGCGCGCCGGGTGCGAACACCTGGACGCCCTCGGGGCAGTGGCTGCGCACCGCTCCGGCGGTGAGCGGGTCGGCGATCAGCAGGTCGGCCGAGGCCAGCACCTCGACCGCACGGAGCGTCAGCAGTCCCGGGTCGCCGGGGCCGGCACCCAGGAAGGTGCAGCGTCCGGACCGGTCGGCGGCGGTGGTGGTGGGGCTCATCGCACTCGCTCCCCCATCAGACCGGCCGCTCCGCCGTCGAGCAGCCGGGCGGCCAGCGCGTGGCCCAGGGCCCGCGCCTGCCGTTCGGCCGTCTCGTCGGTCGCGAGCGGGCCAGTGGTGGACATCGTCAGCAGGGTGGCACCGTCGACGGAGCCGACGACACCCTCCAGCCGCAGTTCGTTCTCTTCGCTCAGCTGTGCCAGTGCGGCGACCGGAGCCGAGCAGCCGGCCTCCAGCGCGGCCAGCAGCGCGCGCTCGGCGACGACGGCGGCACGCGTGGGGGCGTGGTCGAGCGCGCCGAGGGCGGCGGCCAGTTCGGGGTCGTCGGCACGGCACTCGATGGCCAGCGCACCCTGGCCGGGGGCCGGGAGCATCAGTTCGGGCGCCAGGTGCTCGCTGATCTCGGCCGAGCGGCCCAGCCGGTTGAGGCCGGCGGTGGCGAGCACCACCGCGTCCAGCTCGCCGCTGTGCACGAAGTTGATCCGGGTGTCGACGTTGCCGCGGATCGGCACCGTCTCGACGGCGACGCCCTGGGCCGCGGCCCAGGCGTTCAACTGGGCCATCCGGCGCGGGGATCCGGTGCCGATCCGGGCAGCGCGCCCGGCGCACTTCTCGATCAGCGCCTCAAGGCTCAGTCCCTCGCGGGCGACCAGGGCGTCCCGGACGTCCTCGCGCTCGGGGACGGCGGCGAGCACCAGGCCCTCGGGGGCGGCGGTCGGCAGGTCCTTGAGCGAGTGGACGGCGAAGTCGATCCGGCCGGCGAGCAGCGCGTCGCGCAGCGCGGAGACGAAGACCCCGGTGCCGCCGATCTGGGCCAGCTGCTCGCGCGAGGTGTCGCCGTAGGTGGTGATCTCCACCAGCTCGACCTCGCGGCCGGTCAGCCGGCTGACCTCGCGGGCGACCATCCCGGACTGCGCCATCGCCAGCGCGCTGCGCCGGGTGCCGAGCCGCAGCGGTATTTCGGCGTCCAACTGGCCCTGCTGCGTGCTCAGTTGACCATTCATAACGTGATCATCCCGGTCGTGCTGGTGGTCGAGAAGATGGTGCGGTCGACTCATCGGGCCGCTCCGCCCGCGAGACTACCGCTGGTGGGCTGCGCCTGCGGCCCCACCGGCGTCCCCGACACGGCGTGCACGGCACCCGGGTCGAGGTCGAACAGCTCGCGCAGCGCGTCCGCGTAGGAGGCGCCGCCGGGCTCGGCGGCCAGCTGCTTGACCCGCACCGTCGGTGCGTGCAGCAGCTTGTCGACCACCCGGCGGACGGTCTGCGCCATCTCGGCGCGCGAGCGGTCGTCCAGGTCGGGCAGCCGGGCCTCGAGGCGGGCCAGCTCGGCGCCGACCACCTCGGAGGCCATCGCGCGCAGCGCCACCACGGTGGGGGCGATCCGCGCGGCGCGCTGGGCGGCGCCGAAGGCGGCCACCTCGTCGGCGACGATGGTGGTGACCGCGTCCACGTCACCGGTGCCGGGCAGCGCCGCGTCGACCTGGGAGAGCGACTCCAGGTCGACCAGCAGCGCGCCGGGCAGCTCGTGCACCGCGTGGTCCACGTCGCGCGGCATCGCCAGGTCCAGGAAGGCCAGCGGCGTCCGCCCGGCCCGGGCGGCCACCGCCGCGGCGACGTCGGCGGCCTGGATCACCGCGCCGGCCGAGCCGGTGCAGGAGATCACCACGTCGACGTCGGCCAGCGCCTGCGGCACCTTGGCGAACTCGACCGTCCGGGCGCCCAGCGTGGCGGCCAGCCGCTCGGCCCGCTCGGGGGTGCGGTTGGCGATCAACAGGTCGCCGACCCCGGCCCGGGCGAGGGTGGCGGCGGCCAGCGAGCTCATCGAGCCCGCGCCGACCACCAGCGCCCGCTTGCCGGCGATCTCGCCGGCCCCCGAGGTGATCTGCTCCAGCCCGAAGGTGACCAGCGACTGGCCGGCCTTGTCGATGCCGGTCTCGCTGTGCGCGCGCTTGCCGACCCGCAGGGCCTGCTGGAACAGCTCGTTGAGCAGGCGTCCGGCGGTGTGCTCCTCCTGCGCGCGGGCCAGCGCGTCGCGCAGCTGACCGAGGATCTGGCCCTCGCCGACCACCATCGAGTCCAGCCCGCAGGCCACCGAGAAGAGGTGGTGCACGGCGCGGTCCTCGTAGTGGACGTAGAGGTGCGCGGTCAGCTCCTCCAGGTCGACCCCGCTGTGCTCGGCGAGCAGCAGCGACAGCTCGGCGACGCCGGCGTGGAACTTGTCCACGTCCGCGTAGAGCTCGATCCGGTTGCAGGTGTTGAGCAGGGCCGCCTCGGAGACGGTGGCCGTGGCGGCCGCGTCGTGCAGCAGCCGGGTGGGGACCTCCCCGGTCAGCGCGGCGCGCTCCAGGACGGTGACGGGTGCGGTGCGGTGGCTCAGGCCGACGACGAGCAAACTCACACGCCCACCTCGCTTCGCTCGGCAGCCGGCGAGCCGGACGCACCTGACATGATTCGCTCGCTGCGCTCGCTCATGCCGGCATCACCGCGGACCGCTCGCTCTCGCCACGCGGCTCCGCCTTGCCGTCCCGGGGGGCGTCCTTGCCGCCGCCGGCCGCGCGGCGCAGCTTGGCCGCCGCGGCGCGCACCGGGCCGGGGGTGCGGCTGGGGGCCGGCTCCTCCTCGGCCTCCGGCTCCTCGCCCGCCTTGCGCTGCTCGTGGAAGGCCAGGATCTGCAGCTCGATGGAGAGGTCGACCTTGCGCACGTCCACGCCGTCCGGCACGGTCAGCACGGTCGGCGCGAAGTTCAGGATGCTGGTCACCCCGGCCTCCACCAGCCGGTCGCAGACCTGCTGGGCGGCGCCCGGCGGAGTGGTGATCACACCGATGGAGACCTGCTGGCTCTCCACGATGGACTCCAGTTCGTCCATGTGCCGCACCGGAAGGCCCGCCGCGCTGCCGCCGACCACGGCCGGGTCGGCGTCCAGCAGGGCCGCCACCCGGAAGCCGCGGGAGGCGAAGCCCCCGTAGTTGGCGAGCGCGTGGCCCAGGTTCCCGATCCCGACGATCACGACCGGCCAGTCCTGGGTGAGGCCCAGCTCGCGCGAGATCTGGTAGACGAGGTACTCGACGTCGTAGCCCACCCCGCGGGTCCCGTAGGAGCCGAGGTAGGAGAAGTCCTTGCGCAGCTTCGCGGAGTTGACCCCGGCCGCAGCCGCCAGCTCCTCCGATGAGACGGTGGGGACCGAGCGCTCGGAGAGCGCGGTCAGTGCGCGCAGGTAGAGCGGCAGCCGGGCCACGGTGGCTTCCGGGATGCCGCGGGCACGCGTCTGACGTCCCACAGGGGTGCGGCGCATGGAGCCTCCGTCGGCGGTGCTGGGGGGCGAGGATTCAGGGGTGGATCGGCCGATTGCCACGGTGCTCCTGTGGGTGAAGCTGGGCTTTGGCAGCCAGGCTATGCGTTTGTGAACGTGTGCACAAAGATGATGTCCGTTTTGTCCCGCCACAGTGACGCGCATCACGCCACACGCCGCCCCGGCGGCACCATCGTCGTCCACCAGCGCCGGTCCGGCCAGGAGTTCGAACCGGAACGGCGCCGCGCCGGTGCTAACGGGTGAGCGCGGCGCGCAGCCGGGCCTCGTCGACCCGCCAGAAATCGTGCTGACGGTCGTCGATCAGCGTCACCGGGATCTGCTCCCAGTACGTGCGGTAGAGCTCCGCGTCCTGGGTGATGTCCCGCTCCTCGAAGCCGGCGCCCAGCTCGGCGGTGACCCGCACGATCACCTCCCTGGCCTGCTCGCACAGGTGGCAGTCGGGCTTGCCGATCAGGGTCACGGTGCGGTCGGCGGGGTCGGAACGCCGCTCACGGCGCAGCAGAGGGGTCACCGCACCATTGTGCGCCGCGCGCGGAGCGGCGCCGGCAGGCCACCGCGGCGTGCCCGTCCATACCGGCGCCCACCAGGGCTGACTATGCTCGGAGCCATGGCCGCGCTGCGAAGGCTCACCCAGGCAAGACGATCCTCCTCCGAGCGGGCCGCCCTGGCAGGCGAGGCCGCCGCACAGGCGGCCGAGCGGGCACTGCGCGAGGGGGCGGCGGCGGAGGGCACCGGCACACCCGCGGAACAGCCGCCCGCCGAGCCGCAGTCGGCCACGCCCCCGGTCGACCACCCGCAGGGCGCCGCCTTCTTCGACTGCGACAACACGATCCTCCAGGGCGCCGCGGTCTTCTACCTCGGCGTCGGGCTCTACCGCCGCCACTTCTTCTCCCGCCGCGACGTGGCCAAGTTCGCCTGGCAGCAGGCCTGGTTCCGGCTGTTCGGCGCCGAGGACCCCGGGCACATCGCCGACGCGCAGCACACCGCGCTGTCGCTGGTGGCCGGCAAGCGCACCGCCGACCTGGAGGCGATCTGCGAGGAGATCTTCGAGGACATCGTCGCGGCCAAGGTCTGGCCGGGCACCCGGGCCCTGGTGCAGATGCACCTGGACGCCGGGCAGCGGGTCTGGCTGGTGACCGCCGCCCCGCAGGAGGTGGCCCGGATCATCGCCCGCCGGCTCGGCATGACCGGCGCGCTGGGCACGGTGGCCGAGGAGGTCGGCGGCCACTACACCGGCCGGCTGGTCGGCGAGATGCTGCACGGCCCGGCCAAGGCCGCCGCGGTGCGCGCGCTGGCCCGGCGCGAGCAGCTCGACCTGGGCCACTGCGCCGCGTACAGCGACTCGGCCAACGACATCCCGATGCTCTCGCTGGTCGGGCACCCCTTCGTGGTCAACCCCGATGCGCGGCTGCGCAAGCACGCGCGGGCGCACGGCTGGCGGGTGCGCGACTTCCGCACCGGTCGCAAGGCGGCCCGGATCGGCGTGCCCGCCGCGGTGGGGCTCGGCGCGGTGGCGGGGGCGACGGTGGCGACCGTCGCGCTGCGCCGCAAGCGCGACTGACCCGGCCGGCACGGCCGACCCGTGCCGGCACGGCCGACGGCCGACACGGTTGACGGGAGCCTGGTTGACGCGACGTCAACCAGGCTCCCGCACGCCCCGGGGGTGCCCGGTCAACCCGGCGCCCCGAGGCGCGGCGGCGCGCCCGCGGCGACCCGAAACACCGTCACCACATCTGTCACCAGCGGAATCTGACAAACTCCCAGCGTCGGCGGCCCGGTGACCGGATCTGATCGTTCGAACGGCCTGGAAAGTCTGGGATTGGCAGGCCCGTTGGCGGGGAAACCGCCCGGCCGACCTCGGAATCGGTCACAGCCCGCCCCTGAACGCTCACCAACAGCACCTGGTTCGGTGCTGCGTTCGGTCGGTTTCAGCTCATATACCACGCGAAGTGGATCCCTATCGACCACTTCCGCCACACGGTGTAGCTGTCATTGCACAAAGCGTTATTCTCTCCTGGATGCACGTCCACCCCAGGTGTCCCCCCGACGGGGTGACGGGGAGTGTGCTCTCCGCGCAGGCGGAGGTGATCCGTCCACAGTTCTGCCTCTGGGAGTCCCGTGTACCCACCCGTCCGGAACGACGCGCCTGCTCCCGCCCGCCCGTCGCCACCCGTCGCCCTCGCTGCCCTGCCCCGCGCGACCACCCGCAACCTCCGCCTGCTGCGCACCCTGCTGCGCAGTCAGCTGCTGCCGTCCCTGCCCGAGCTGGTCCCGGCCGGCGGCACCTGGCAACCGGCCGGCGGGCCAAGCCCGTTCGGGGCCTTCGGCCCGGCCGCGGCGGGAACCGCCTTGCGCTCGGCGGCCACCGGCTCGGCCGGCACCCGCACCCGGGGTGCCGGTGCCCGTAGCCGCACCGGCACCGTGCCGCACCAGGGCACCGAGACCGAGCACAACCCGATCATGGAACTGGTCGAGCGCGCCCAGGCGGGCGAGAGCGAGGCGTTCGGGCGCCTGTACGACCACTACAGCGACACGGTCTACCGCTACATCTACTACCGGGTCGGCAGCCGGGCCACGGCCGAGGACCTGACCAGCGAGACCTTCCTGCGCGCGCTGCGCCGGATCGGCACCTTCACCTGGCAGGGCCGGGACTTCGGCGCCTGGCTGGTGACCATCGCGCGCAACCTGGTCGCCGACCACTTCAAGTCCAGCCGGTTCCGGCTGGAGGTGACCACCGGCGAGATGCTCGACTCCAACGAGTGCGAGCGCAGCCCCGAGGACTCGGTGCTGGAGTCGCTCTCCAACGCCGCCCTGCTGGACGCCGTGCGCCGACTCAACCCCCAGCAGCAGGAGTGCGTCACCCTCCGCTTCCTGCAGGGCCTCTCGGTCGCCGAGACGGCCCGGATCATGGGCAAGAACGAGGGGGCCATCAAGACCCTGCAGTACCGCGCGGTCCGCACGCTGGCCAGGCTGCTGCCGCCGGACGCCCGCTGACCCGGCCCGATGACCATAGCTGACGTCGGGTCACCCCACGGACCGTTCCCACACGTCCGGGTGAGAATGCGGTCACATGATCACTCGTGCGTAACCGACCCCCCGCACCGCTCGTTGCCCAGCGTGCAAACCCCCTCGGGTCACGTGGTCAAGCCGAGCCGCGAACCGTCACCCGAAGGAGTGGATTTGGCCCGCCGTGGCAACCGTCCGGCAGGCCGGGGAGTCGACAACGACGAAGGGAGGTGTGGCCCGTGACGGCAAACGTGCTGGAGCACCGGCGGGCGAAGGCCTTCGCCGAGGCGCTGGAGGCCCACCGGACGGGACAGCCCGCAGCGAGTGCGGCCCTGGGGCAACTCCTCGGAACGACCGAGGCGTTGGCACAGCTGGCCGCCCCCGCCATGGACGCCGGGGTGAAGAGCGAGCAACGGGCGCAGCTGATGGCTGCGTTCGAGCAGCATGCGGCCGGTGGCCTGCCCACCGTGCCGCGCCAGCGCCGCCACCGCTCCGAACGCGGCCTGCAACGGCGGCGCTGGGGACGGCGGTTCGCGATCACCGGGCTGGTGGCCGGGGTCACCGTGGGGAGCTTCGCCGGGGTGGCCGCGGCCAGTTCCGGCGCGCTGCCCGGTGACCCGCTCTACGGGATGAAGCGCGGCCTGGAGGGCCTGCGGCTCGACCTGGCCGGTTCGGACGCCGAGCGCGGCGCGCTGCTGCTCGACCAGGCCTCCACCCGGCTCGCGGAGGCCCGCTCGCTGGTCGGCCGGCAGGCCACCGGCGGCGCGCTCAGCCAGACCACAGTGGCCCAACTCGCCTCGGCCCTCAAGGACATGCACGCCGAGGCGGCCAAGGGGAGGGACCTGCTGCGGTCGGTCTACCGGGCCAACGGCTCGCTCGACCCGATGCGCAAGCTGGCCAGCTTCACCGAGGCCCAGGACAACCACTGGAGCGCCCTGCAGCAGCGGCTGCCCCAGCAGTTGACCCCGGTGGCGGGCCAGGTCGACCAGCTCTTCGACAACCTCAACGAGGACGTCGCGCCGCTGCACCTGGAGCCGGCGCAGAGCGCTCCGGCCTCCGGGCAGACCCCGGCGACCGGTCCCGTCGGCGGCGCGGCGCAGGCCCCCTCGCCCGCGGGCGCCGCGAGCGGCGGCGGGCACCCCTCGACGGGCAGCGCCCCGCAGAGCCCGGCCGGTGGCCAGACCGGCGGCGGGCAGCCCACGACGGGCGGCGGCACGGCGCAGAGCCCCGGCGGCGGCCAGGCCCGCCAGGGCGGCGCGCTCGGCGGCGGCAACCCGGTGGGCGGGCTGGTCAACGGCCTGACCGGCAGTCTGACCGGCAGCGGTGCCGGTGCGGCCCCGGCCACGCCCGCCTCCCCGGGCGCCGCGCCGAGCACCCCGACGCCGGGCACCACGCCCGCGCCGGCCGCTCCG
Source organism: Kitasatospora sp. NBC_01250 (assembly GCF_036226465.1). Taxonomy (NCBI): domain Bacteria; kingdom Bacillati; phylum Actinomycetota; class Actinomycetes; order Kitasatosporales; family Streptomycetaceae; genus Kitasatospora; species Kitasatospora sp. NBC_01250. Next base: position 4,090,232 of record NZ_CP108476.1, read on the forward strand.
ACGGCGGCCGTGCCCGGCCAGGGCGGCAGCACGCCGGCCACCGGGCAGGGGCTCAACCTGCCGCCGCTGGTCCCGGGCCTGCTGCCGGGGCTGGGGCTGGACGGGAGCTGAACCCTGGTGGGGGCGGGCGGCCCGGGTCCCGGGCCGCCCGCCCCCACCTCAGGGGAGCAGGATCAGAAGAAGAGGCTGCTCCGCGCCACCAGCAGCTCGTAGAGCGTGTGCTGGATGGTCTCGCGGACCTCGTCGGTCAGGTTGAAGACCAGCATCGGGTCCTCGGCCGCCTCCGGCGGATAGCCGTCGGTGCGGATCGGCTCGCCGAACTGGATCGTCCACTTGGTCGGCAGCGGGATCGCGCCGAGCGGGCCGAGCCAGGGGAAGGTCGGGGTGATCGGCAGGTAGGGCAGCCCGAGCAGCCGGGCCAGGCTCTTGACGTTGCCGAGCATCGGATAGGTCTCCTCGGCGCCCACGATCGAGCAGGGCACGATCGGCACCCCGGCCCGCAGCGCGGAGGCCACGAAGCCGCCCCGCCCGAACCGCTGCAGCTTGTACCGGTCGGCGAACGGCTTGCCGATCCCCTTGAAGCCCTCCGGCCAGACGCCGACCACCTCGCCGCGCTCCAGCAGCGCCTGGGCGTCCTCGTTGCAGGCCAGGGTGTGGCCGGACTTGCGGGCCAGCTCACCGATCAGCGGCAGCACGAAGACCAGGTCGGCGGCGAGCATCCGCAGGTGCCGTCGGCCCGGGTGGTGGTCGTGGATCGCCACCTGGGTCATCAGGGCGTCCAGCGGAACCACCCCCGAGTGGTTGGCCACCACCAGGGCGCCGCCCTCGGCCGGGATGTTCTCGATGCCGCGGACCTCGATCCGGAAGTACTTCTCGGCCAGCGGGCGCAGCGCGGTCAGGAAGACCTGTTCGGTCAGCTCGCGGTCGAAGCCGAACTCGTCCACCTCGTAGTCGCCGGTGATCCGGCGGCGCAGGAAGGCCAGCCCGTCGGCCGCCCGGTTCTCCCACCCCTTGCCGAGCAGCCCGTCGGCCGCCGCCCCGACCCGCCCGGCCAGCAGGGTGCCGAGACCCTCGGCCAGCCGGCCGGCGAAGTCCGAGCTGCCCTGGCCGGCCGGTCCGGGGGACCAGCTCGGTGCGCTCTCGATCGGGATCACCTTGCCGGTGGGCTCCGTTCCGGGGGCCTGCTGCTCGTGGCCGGCCCCCGTCCCCTGGTCAGGCTTCATCGGCCGGCGCTCCTGTGGTCGGTGGCGGGCAGCAGGGCGGCCAGCCGGTCGGTCAGTGCGGTCAGCCGCTCGGGCGGCAGCAGGCCGGCACGTCGGCCGGCGGCGAAATCGGCGAACGCCTCGGGCGTGCTGAAGCGCGGCCGGTAGCCGAAGACCTCGCGCAGCGCGGTGGTGTCCACCACCCGGCCGTGGGTCAGCAGGCCGATCTGCTCGGTGGAGAAGTCGGAGACCCTGGTCCGCTTGGCCAGCTCCGCGACCAGGCCGAGCGCGGGCAGCAGCACCGGCACGGTGGGGCGGCCCAGCCGGCGGGCGCACTGGGAGAGCAGCAGCACCCCCTCCCCCGCGACGTTGAAGGTGCCGGCGCGCCACGGCGCGCCCGGGCCCGGGTCGAGCGCGGCCAGCCGCAGCACCTCGACGGCGTCGTCCTCGTGGACGAACTGCAGTCGCGGGTCGTGGCCGAGCGCGGTGGGCAGCACGGGCAGCGCGAAGTACTCGGCGAGCGGGGTGTCGGCGCCGGGGCCGACCAGGTTGGCGAACCGCAGCACGCTGATCGCGACGTCGGGCCGGCGCCGGGAGAAGCCGCGCACGTAGCCCTCGACCTCGGCCGCGTCCTTGGCGAAGCCACCGGAGGGCAGGGTCTTGGGCGGGGTCCGCTCGAAGAAGACCGCTGGGTCGCGCGGGGTCGCGCCGTAGACGCCGGTGGTCGACTTCACCACCAGCCGGCGGATCAGCCCCGACTGCTGGCAGGCACCGAGCAGCTGCATGCTGCCGATGACGTTGATCTCCTTGACGGTGGCCCGGGCCGCGGTGCCCGGATTGGTGGCGCTGACGTTGAGGTGCACCACGGTGTCGACGGCGTACTCGGCCAGCACCCCGGCGATCGCGGGGCGGCGCAGGTCGGCCGGGGCGAAGACGTAGTCGGCGAGCGGGGCCCGGGAATCGTCGGGTCGCGGCCCTGTGAGGTCGCCGCGCAGCGGCTCGGTGTCCACGCCGACCACCAGGTCGACCCCGGGCTCGCGGCGGATCCGCTCGGCGAACCGGGCTCCGAGCTGTCTGGCCACGCCGGTGACCAGCACGACCTTGCCCACGTGTCCGCCGCCTCCCTGCCGGCCCGCCCGCGTGGCGGGTGCTTGCACCGTACCGCGTCACGCTGGGAAAACGGGTGCTGCCCGCCCCGGCCTGGTCGGCCGGGACGGGCAGCAGCGCACCGGGAGCGAGGCTCCGCAGGTGTTACTTCTTGTTGCGACGCTGAACGCGGGTCCGCTTCAGAAGCTTGCGGTGCTTCTTCTTGGCCATACGCTTGCGACGCTTCTTGATGACAGAGCCCACGGAACAACCCTCGCTCACTGAGACTCCCGCCCGTGAGAGACGGAGTCCATACGACTGACGGAGGGCCTAGCCTACCGTTTACCCGGCCAGCCCCGTAATCGGGACCGATCGGGCCCGCCGGTCAGGCGCTCTGTCGGCCGACGTAGGAGTCCTTGAGGTAGTCGTGGACCGCCTGTTCGGGCACCCGGAAGGACCGGCCGACCCGGATGGCGGGCAGCTCTCCGCTGTGCACCAACCGGTAGACCGTCATCTTGGACACCCTCATGACCGAGGCGACTTCCGCCACGGTCAGGAAGTTGACCTCTTGCAGGGGGCGTTCGCCGGAACTCATGACCTCACCCGACCCTTATCCGTGTGCAAGGCACCGGCTTCCCCTCCGGTGACTCCACCGACACACGCGTATCCCCAGAGTAGTTGCGGGTGATACCAGTGGGAAGAGGGGGGCGCCGAGTTGTTTTACGGTCAGAGATCCGCCTGTTGCAGTAGGTAGTCGGTCAGACCTCTGGCGCAGGCGCTTCGCGCTCCATCGTGCACCGAGCGAGCCGCCGCCACCAGACCCCCGCGGCGGCCGAACGCCCGGCGCCGGGGCTCAGGGCAGCAGGCCGTGGTGCGGGTAGACCGCGCGGCGGGCCGCCAGGATCGCCTGGTCGAGCCGGTCGCCCGGGTCGTAGCCGCTCTCCGCGAAGTCGCGCCAGTGGGCCGTGGCGCCGTCCGTCATCCGAGCAGGAGCCTGACGCCGGGTCAACCGGTGGACCTCGGCGCGCCAGTGGGCCGGCGTCTCGGTCTCCGGTGCGATCGGCCGGCCCGCGGCGGCGGCCACCAGGTGGGTCCAGGTGCGCGGCACCACGTCGACCACCGCGTAGCCGCCACCGCCCAGCGCCACCCAGCGGCCCTCGCAGTGCTGGTGGGCCAGCTCGTGCAGGCTCAGCGCGACCGCGCGCTGGGCGTCCACGGTGACCGCGAGGTGGGCCAGCGGGTCCTCGATGTGGGTGTCGGCGCCGTGCTGGGAGACGATCACCTCGGGCCGGAAGGCGGCGATGAGTACGGGCACCAGGGCGTGGAAGGCGCGCAGCCAGCCCGCGTCGCCGGTGCCGGCGGGCAGCGGCAGGTTGGCGGCGCAGCCCTCGGCGCCCTCGCCGCCGGTCTCGCTCGACCAGCCGGTCTGCGGGAAGAGCGTGCTGGGGTGCTCGTGCAGCGAGATGGTGAGCACTCTGGGGTCCTCCCAGAACGCCTGCTGGACGCCGTCGCCGTGGTGCACGTCCACGTCCACGTAGACCACCCGCTGGGCGCCCAGTTCGAGCAGCCGGGCGACGGCGAGCGCAGCGTCGTTGTAGACGCAGAAGCCGGCCGCCCGGCCGGGCATCGCGTGGTGCAGGCCGCCGGCGAAGTTGACGGCGTGCCGGGCCGTGCCCCGCCAGACGGCCTCGGCGGCGGCCACCGACTGCCCGGCGATGAGCGCCGAGGCGGTGTGGATGGCGGGGAAGACCGGGTTGTCCTCGGTGCCCAGGCCGTGCCGCTCGTCGAACGTCCCGGGATCGGCGGCCGCCTGCCGCACCGCCTCGATGTAGTCCAGGCGGTGCACCAGGTGCAGCGTGGACTCGCCGGCCGGCGGCGCGGCGGCCACCGTGACCCCGGCGGCGGCGGGCAGTTCGAACGCCTCGATCAGCCGCATGGTGAGCGCGAGCCGGGTCGGGTCCATCGGGTGTCCCGGACCGAAGTCGTAGGCGGTGACCGCCTCGTCCCAGAGGAGGCGCAGGCTGCAGGGCTGGTCAGGCTCGGCTTGAGGCATGGTCCAACGCTAGCGGCCCCTTCGCGGGCGCTGCGAAGTGCCCGGCGAGCGGGACCACGGCGAGCACCAGCAGCATCGGTGCCAGCAGTGCCCAGTGGTACGAGGTGGCCCCGGCGATCGCGCCCACCAGCGGGGCGCCGACCAGGAAGCCCACGTAGTTGAAGAGGTTGAGCCGGGCCACCGCCGCGTCCAGGTCCTGCGGGAAGAGCCGGCCGCCGGCCGCGAAGACCTGCGGGATCACCGCGCAGTTGCCGATCCCGAGCACGGTGAAGCCGGCGATGCCCAGCCACGGCGTGGGGGCCAGCGCGGCGATCAGCAGGCCCAGGGCGGCCACCCCGGCACCGGCGCGCACCACGGCGGTGGCGCCGAACCGCTGCACCCAGCGGTCGCCGACCGTGCGGCCGAGCAGCAGGGTGGCCAGGTAGCCGGCGTAGGCGAGGGCGGCCACCCGGTCCGAGCTGTGCAGCGACTCGGTCAGGTCCTTGGCGCTCCAGTTGGAGACCGTGGCGTCAGCGATGTAGGCGAAGGCCAGCACGGCGCAGAGCGGCAGCAGCGGCCTCCAGGGGATCGCCCGGGCGGCGGCCTCGGCGGCCTCCTGGACGGCGGAGCCGAGCTCGCGCGGGCCGGCGAAGGAGCGGCCGGCGAGCAGCGCGGCCGGGACCAGGACCACCGCGCAGGCGCCGAACAGGGTGAGCAGGTGCAGGCGCGCGCCGGCGCTGGCCAGCAGCGCGCCGATGATCCCGCCGAGGCTGTAGGCGGCGTAGAAGCCGAGCATGATCGAGCGTCCGTAGCGGTGCTGCAGGGCCACCGCGAGCATGTTCATCGAGGCGTCCAGCGCACCGGTGAGCAGGCCGAAGGCGGCCAGCACCGGCACCAGCGCCCAGAGCCGGTGGCCGAGCCCGCTCGCGACCAGGGTCAGGACGAGCAGCGGCTGCACGGTGCGCAGCACGGCGCGTGCGCTGGTCCGCCTGACCAGTTGCTCGGAGCAGAGCGAGCCGACGCCGGCCAGGATCGGCACGGCGGCCAGGATGACGGTCAGGGTGCCGTCGGTCAGCGCGTACTGCCGTTGCAGGCCGGGTATCCGGGTGACCAGCAGGGCGAAGGTCGCGCCCTGGAGCAGGAAGCCGACCAGCAGGGCGGTGCGGGCCTGGCGCAGTCTGACCGGTTGCTCGGCCGTCGCCTCCGCTGACGTCATCCGGGACCTCGCTCACCACCGGCGCTACCGGCCGGTACGACGATATTGGCGCGAGCGTAGGTGGTGGGCCGACTTTTGGGGAGGGGTCCGACCGCACTGATCCGGCGTGGCCGCCGTGCGGTTCACTTCCCGCCGGAGGCGAGCTCCTGGGAGCGGTCCCGGGCGGCCTCCAGGGCGCCCAGCAGTGCGGCGCGCACGCCGTGGTTCTCCAGCTCGCGGATGGCGGCGATGGTGGTGCCGGCCGGCGAGGTGACCGCCTCGCGCAGCTTGACCGGGTGCTCGCCGGAGTCGCGCAGCATCACCGAGGCGCCGATCGCGGACTGCACGATCAGGTCGTGCGCCACCTGCCGGGGCAGGCCGAGCAGGATCCCGGCGTCGGTCATCGCCTCCACCAGGTAGTAGAAGTAGGCCGGCCCCGAGCCGGAGAGCGCGGTGGCCGCGTCCTGCTGGCTCTCCGGCAGCCGCAGCGCCTTGCCGACCGATTCGAAGATCTGCTCGGCGCGCCGCAGGTGCTCCTCGGTGGCGTGCGAGCCGCCGGAGATCACGCTCATGCCCTCGTCGACCAGGACGGGCGTGTTGGGCATCACCCGCACCACCGGCGTGCGGGCCGGCAGCCGGGCCTCGAACCAGCGGGTGGGGATGCCGGCCGCGGCCGAGATCACCAGGTTGTCGGGGGTGACGTGCGGGCCCAGCTCCTCCATCAGGGTGCCCATGTCCTGCGGCTTGACGGCCAGGATCAGGGTGTCGGCGAGCTTGGCCGCCTCCTTGTTGGAGCAGGCCGCCACGCCGTACTTGCGGGCCAGTTCGGCGGCCCGCTCGGGGCGGCGCGCGGTGACCCAGAGTTCGGCCGGCCGCTTGCCCGACCGCAGCAGCCCGGAGAGCAGTGCCTCACCGATCTTGCCGGTACCCAGAAAGGCGATCCGCTGGGGGTGGACGGCGCTGCTGGTCATGGCGTGACTCCTTGATCACCGCGACGGTACTGCCGCCCATCCTCGCACCAGGGCCCACCGGATCGGGGGCCTGTCCACCGGGCGGACATCGGGCGCCGCCGGGCGGGCGGCACGCTGGCCAGCACCGTGACGGGCGTCCCCGGCGGTGAGTCCCGCCGGGGCCCGGTGCCCGGTCCGGCCGCCGGGGCAAGCGCCCCGGGGCAAAGTCCAGCGGCAATCTCCGGCCATGACCGGAGCTTGGGACATCCGACAGTACGCCCCCACCTGCGCACGATCACGGATCGGTTTTCTGTGACAAGTTATATTTCTCGTTGTCAATTTTCTGGTAATGGCCAACGCGGCCACCCGACAGGATTACCGGCGTTCCTGGGAGGTTCAGGATGACCGTGCGTCTCCGCAGCACCCGTGGGCCAGCCACGCAGGGTCACCGTTGGGGGCGCCGGTGACCACCCTCGACCTCACCACCCGGCTGCTGGCCGGGCTCGCCCTGCTGCTGGGCCTGAGCCGGGGCGCCGGCCGGCTGGCCACCCGGGTCGGCCAGCCCGCCGTGCTGGCCGAGATCGCGGTCGGCGTCCTGCTCGGCCCCTCGGTGCTCGGGCGACTGCTGCCCGCGGTGCACCGCCAGCTCTTCGGCGGCGAGGCGCAGAGCGTATTGAACGGGCTGGCGCAGCTGGCGGTGGCACTGTACGCGTTCGAGATCGGGCGGCAGCTGCTGACGCCGGACGGTGGGGCGGCGGACCAGGCGGACCCGTCCGGCGGGCCGGCGCGGCGGGGCGGGGCACGCGCGCCGCTGGTGCTCGCGACCGTCTCGCTGCTCGCACCGGCCGCCGCCGGGCTGGCCCTGGCGCCGGTGCTGCACGCCCACCGGCTGGGCGGACCCGGCGTCGGCCTGGACGCCTTCGCCCTCTTCCTGGCCTGCGCGCTGGGGGTCACCGCGGTGCCGGTGCTGGCCCGGATCCTGCAGGACCGGGGCCTCGACCGGAGCACGATCGGGCGCCTGAGCCTGCGGGCCGCCTCGATCGGCGACGCGGCCTGCTGGTGCCTGCTGGCCCTCTCGCTCTGGCTGGCCGGACGGATGGGGTGGCCGCAGCTGGTCGGGGCGCTGGCCGGGGCGGTACTGGCCGCCCTGCTGGCCTGGCGGCGCAGCCGGGTGCGGCGCGGGCCGCGGCGCGCGCGGAGCGCCGAGGCCGGGGCGGTCACCGTCACCGCCGCGGTCTGCCTGGCCGCGGCGGTCTCCTCGGCGCTCGGCCTGCATCCGCTCTTCGGCGGGCTGATGCTCGGACTGGCCTGGCCGGGCACGGCTCCCGGTGGCGCTTCACCGGCTGTCACAACGTCATGTGACAAGTCCATCGACAAGTCCGGCAGCGGCGTGGCGGCCACCGGCGGGCAGCCGGCGATCGGCCAGCTGGCCACGGTGCTGCTGCCCTGCTTCTTCCTGGGCGCCGGCCAGCAGGTGGACCTCGGCGGGAGCCTGCTGGACGGCGGGTTCCTGCTGCTGGTGGCGCTGCTGCTCACGGTGGCCACCGCCACCAAGTTCGCCGCCTGCGCACTGGTCGGCGCGCACTACGGCTGCCCGCCCAGGGACGCGCTGCGCCTCAGGGTGCTGATGAACACCCGTGGTCTGACCGAGATCGTGGTGCTGAGCGCCGGGTACCAGGCCCACCTGATCGGCCAACGGCTCTTCGAGGCGCTGCTGGTGGTGGCGCTGCTGGCCACCGCCGCCGCCGGGCCCGCGCTCACCCTGCTGAACGGGCGCCCGCGGCCCGGCCTGCGGGTCGCGACCGGGACCGGCCCGGCGGACCTGCGGTGAGCAGGACCGCACCGGTCGGCCCGTCGCCCTCAGCCGACCAGCTTCTCGTAGACCCGCAGGGTGCGTTCGGCGACGCCGGTCCAGGAGAACCGCTCGACCGCCCGGCGCCGCCCGGCCGCGCCGAACAGCTCGGCGAGGTCACGGTCGTCGAGCAGCCGGTTGACCGCCTCGGCCAGGCCGGCCGCCAGCTGCCCGGGGTCGGCCGGCTCGCCCGTCCCGTCCGGCCCGGGCCGGAAGCCGACCAGCAGGCCGGTGCCGCCGTCCTCCACCACCTCGGGGATCCCGCCGACCGCGGTGGCCACCACCGCCGTCCCGCAGGCCATCGCCTCCAGGTTCACGATGCCCATCGGCTCGTAGACCGAGGGGCAGACGAACACCGTGGCGTGGGTGAGCAGTTGACGCAGGCTGCGGCCGTCGAGCATGCCGTCCACCCGCACCACGCCGCGGCGGGCCCGGGTCAGCTCGGCGACCAGGCCGGCCACCTCGGCGGCGATCGCGGGGCTGTCCGGCCGGCCGCAGCAGAGCACCAGTTGGGCCTCGGGCCGCAGCTCGAAGGCGGCCCGCAGCAGGTGCGGCAGCCCCTTCTGCCGGGTCACCCGCCCGACGAACAGCACGATCGGCAGCTCCGGGTCGATACCGAACCTGACCAGCGCGTCGGTGCGCGCGTCCGCCTGGAAGACCTCGGTGTCGATGCCGTTGTGGATCACGTGCACCCGCTCCGGATCGATCTCCGGGTAGGCGGTCAGGACGTCCTCGCGCATCGCCCCCGAGACCGCGATCAGCGCGTCGGCGGCGATCGCGGCCGAGCGCTCCATCCAACTGGAGAGCGCGTAGCCGCCGCCGAGTTGCTCGGCCTTCCAGGGCCGCAGCGGCTCCAGGCTGTGCAGCGTCATGACGTGCGGGACGCCGTGCAGCAGACCGGCCAGGTGGCCGGCCGCGTTGGCGTACCAGGTGTGGCTGTGCACCACGTCGGCCCCGGCGCAGTCGGCGGCGATCCGCAGGTCGGCGCCGAGGAAGCGCAGGGCCGCGTTCGCACCGTCCAGGTCCGTGGGCGGCTGGTACGCATGGGTCTGGTCCTCACCGCGCGGGGCTCCGAGACAGCGGACCCGCACCTCGGCCAGGCGTCGCAGCGCCCGGGTCAGCTCGGCCGCGTGGACACCGGCACCGCCGTACACCTCCGGCGGATATTCCCTGGTCAGGAGGTCGATCCGCATGGCTGGTCCCTTCTGGGGGTGGCGGCACGGGGAGCGGAGGGGATCAGCAGCAGCCCATACCGCCGTTGCTGCCCATCGGGGTGGCGGTGGCCACCGGCGTGTCCACCTGCGGGTTCTGTTCGCCGTAGCTGAGTCCGGCGCTGCTGGTGACGACGGCGAGCAGGGCGCCGACGGCGAGCATCGCGGCGGACAGATAGAGCGGAAGGATCTTGCGCATGACAGAGTGCCTTTCGCTGAGCCGGGTGTTGTTGACAAGCAGAGTCAATCTAAATTGACCCAGTCTGTCAATGATCATCTTTACAGATCTCCAGAGCCCACGGAGAGTGACCATGAGCTTTCGGGGAACAAGATTCTCTGCGGCAAGCGTTCGGCCGATAGCAGCCCTGAGGTCAGTCGCCAACCTTGGAGACTGTCAGCAGGTGGTGTAAAAAATGGAGTCAAATGGGCGTCCCCGAGGTACGGCTAGATCAGCCGTCCTCCCCGTTGACCGGAGAACCATGGACCAATCACAGAGCGGTACGAATGGCATCGGGCAGCGGCTGCGCGAGTTGCGGCAGAAGCGTGGTCTCAACCAGCAGGACCTGGCATCCGCGGATATCTCGGTCAGCTATGTCTCGCTGATCGAAACCGGAAAACGGGCACCGTCGGAGACCGTGCTGAAGGCACTCGCCGAGCGGGTCGGGTGCACCGTCGACTACCTGCGCACCGGGCGGGACGACGCCCGGGTCAAGGAGCTCGAACTCAAGGTCGCCTTCGGCGACATGGCCCTGCGCAACGGCTCCAACGGCGAGGCCCTGCAGTCCTACAGCGAGGCGCTGGCGAACGCCCCGCTGCTGGGTGAGGCGACGGTGCGCCGGGCCCGCCTGGGCCAGGCGCTGGCCTTCGAGAAGCTCGGCCGGCTGGAGGCGGCCATCCAGCTCTTCAACACCCTCTTCGAGGACCCGGGGATCGTGCCGGGCTCGGCGGAGTGGGCCCAGCTCGCGGTGGCGCTCTGCCGCGCCTACCGCGACGCCGGCGACCAGGTGCTGAGCGTGGAGGTGGGCGAGCGGGCGATGAAGCGGCTCGACCAGCTCGGCCTCGACATCACCGACGACCACATCCAGCTCGGCGCCACCCTGGTGTTCAGCTACTACCACCGGGGCGATCTGACCCAGGCCCAGCTGCTGGTCAACCGGCTGGCCTCGCTCTCCGAGCAGAACGGCTCCCGGGTGGCCCGCGGCGCGGTCTACTGGAACGCCGCGGTGGTGGCCAACTCCCGCGGCAAGGTGGAGGAGTCGCTCGCGCTGACCGAGCGGGCGCTGGCCCTGATGGCGGAGACCGACAACGTCCGCCACCTGGGCATGCTCAAGCACAACTGCGGCGTCTACCTGCTCGACACCGAGAGCCCCGACCTGGACCGGGTGCAGAACCTGCTGGACGAGGCGCAGAACGCGCTCGTCGAGGTGGGCACCTCCACCGAACAGGGCATGCTGGAGACCAGCTACGCCCGGCTCGCGCTGCGCCAGGGCGACGCCGACGGCGCCGCCGACCGCGCCAGCCGGGCGCTGGGCCTGCTGCGCAACGAGGCCCGCTGGGAGTCCGCCAGCGCCCGGGTCTGGCTCGCCCGGGCCCAGTTCGAGCGGGGCGAGACGCAGGCCGCCGAGGACACCCTGCGCGCGGCCGAGCGGCAGCTCAGCTCGATCCCGATGAACCGCAGCGCCGCCGGGGTCTGGCGCCTGGCCGGGGACGTCTGGCAGCTCAACGGCTACCAGGCCGAGGCGCTGGCGATGTACCGGCAGGCGCTCAGCGGGGTCGGCCTGCTGCCGATGCAGGCCCCGGTCAAGGTGCCCGCCGGGCCGCGCTGAGCGGGTCCGCCGGGCCCGGGTCCTGGCCGGCCCGGGCCCGGCGGCACGCTCACCCGGCCTGCGGGTCCTGCGGGTCCTGCCACAGCGGCTCCGCCGGCGGGGCCGGCGCCAGCGGGAGTGCGGGGCCCTGCGGGCAGAGCCAGAGCGTGGCCAGCGCCGGCAGGGTCAGCTCGACGCTGAACGGCTGGCCCTGCCAGGGCACCGGCTCGGCCCGGTACGGCTCCCGCGGGCCGGCCCCGGCCCCGCCGTAGCGCGGATCGTCGGTGTCCAGCACGGGGTACCACTGACCGCCGGACGGCAGCCCGATCCGGTAGCCGGTGCGGACCTCGGGACACAGGTGACTGACGCTCACCAGCGGCCTGCCCGCGGCGTCGCGGCGCACGAAGGAGTAGACGTTGTCCTGGGCGGCGTCGGCGTCCAGCCAGCCGAAGCCCGCCGGGTCCGCGTCCAGCTGCCAGAGCGCCGGGCAGTCCTGGTAGACCCGGTTGAGCTCGGTGACCAGCCGCTGGATGCCCCGGTGGTCCGCCGCGGCCGGCCAGTCGGCGTCCAGCAGCCACCACTGCGGGCCCTGTTCGTGGTCCCACTCGGCGCCCTGGGCGAACTCCTGTCCCATGAAGAGCAGTTGCTTGCCCGGGTGGGCCCACATGAAGCCGAGGTAGGCGCGCTGGTTGGCGCGCTGCTGCCACCAGTCGCCGGGCATCTTGGCGACCAGCGCACCTTTGCCGTGCACCACCTCGTCGTGCGAGATCGGCAGCACGTAGTTCTCGGAATAGGCGTAGACCATCGAGAAGGTCAGCTCGTGGTGGTGGAACTGGCGGTGCACCGGTTCGCGGCCGAAGTACCGCAAGGAGTCGTGCATCCAGCCCATGTTCCACTTGAGGCCGAAGCCTAGGCCGCCGCTGTCGGTGGGGCGGGTCACGCCGTCCCAGGCGGTGGACTCCTCGGCGATGGTGACCACCCCGGGGCAGCGCCGGTAGACGGTGGCGTTCATCTCCTGGAGGAAGGCCACCGCGTCCAGGTTCTCCCGCCCGCCGTGCTCGTTGGGGGCCCACTGGCCGTCCTGGCGGGAGTAGTCGAGGTAGAGCATCGAGGCGACCGCGTCCACCCGCAGGCCGTCGATGTGGAACTCCTCGCACCAGTACACCGCGTTGGCCACCAGGAAGTTGCGCACCTCGGTACGGCCGTAGTCGAAGGTGAGGGTGCCCCAGTCGGGGTGCTCGGCGCGGCGCGGGTCGGCGGGCTCGTAGAGCGGGGTGCCGTCGAAGCGGGCGAGCGCGAAGTCGTCCTTGGGGAAGTGCGCGGGCACCCAGTCGACGATCACCCCGATCCCGGCCTGGTGCAGCGCGTCCACCAGGTACCGGAAGTCGTCCGGCGAGCCCAGCCGGGCGGTGGGGGCGTAGAACCCGGACACCTGGTAGCCCCAGGAACCGCCGAAGGGATGCTCCATCACCGGCAGGAACTCCACATGCGTGAAGTTCAACTCCCGCAGATACGCAGGCAGTTCCTCGGCCAGCTCACGGTAGCCCAACCCCGGCCGCCAGGAGGCCGGATGCAGCTCGTAGACCGACATCGCACGGTCCAGGAAGCCCGCCTCGCCGCGCCGGGCCAGGAACGCCCCGTCGCCCCAGACGTAGTGCGACGTGTGCACCACCGAGGCCGTGGCGGGCGCGAGTTCGGCACGGCGGGCGAGCGGGTCGGCCTTCTGCAGCAGCCGCCCGTCCCGGGTGACGATCTCGTACTTGTACCGGGCGCCCTCGCCGACGCCCGGCAGGAAGACCTCCCAGACCCCACTGGCGCCCAGCGAGCGCATCGGGGCGCCGGTGCCGTCCCAGTAGTTGAAGTCGCCCACCACCCGCACGCCTTCGGCATTGGGGGCCCAGACGGCGAAGGCCGTCCCGGTCACGCCCTCCACCGTGCGAAGGTGCGAGCCGAGCACCCGCCAGAGCTGCTCGTGGCGGCCCTCGCGGATCAGGTGCAGGTCCAACTCGCCCAGCGTGGGCGGCAGTCGGTAACCGTCCTGCTCGACGCCGCCCCACCCCCCGGCGCCGCTGCGGTAGTCCACCCGCAGCCAGTAGTCGGCCGCCCATCCGGGCGGCAGCAGGCCGCTGAAGAGACCGTCCTGCCCTGCGGCCAGCGCCAGGGCGCCGACCGCCGTCTCGACCAGCACCCGCTCGGCGCCGGGCCGCAGCACCCGCAGCGCCACACCGCCGCGCACCGGGTGGACGCCGAGCACGGCATGCGGGTCGTGGTGGCGGCCGGCCAGCAGCCGGCCCCGTTCCTCGGGGGACGGCCACGCCGGGGAGAGCTGCAGGACCGGGGGATCCAGTTCGGGGGCCAGGCGCGGAGTCACGGGGTGGTCCTTCTTCCAAGGCGGCGGGATGGGCCGGCCGGGCCGCCGAGGGCGGCCCGGCCGGGGAGCGGGTCAGCGCCCGAAGACCAGGCGCTGGATCGCGGCCAGCGGGATGGGCAGCCAGGCGGGGCGGTGCTGGGCCTCGTAGACCGCCTCGTAGACGGCCTTCTCGGCCTCGAAGGCGCGCAGCACCACGGGGTGGCAGTGCGGGTCCAGGCCACCGGCGGCCGCGTAGCCCGCGGTGAAGGCGCGGCGGTTGCGCACCGTCCAGGCGTAGGCGCGTCTGCTGCGCCGCAGCCGCTCGGCGGCGCGCTCGGGAGTCGGCTCGGCGGCCGGATCAGGGTCCGGCTCGGGGCCCGCGTGCTCGGCCAGCAGGGCCAGCGCCTGCTGGGCCGCGTAGTCGAAGGAGCGCAGCATGCCCGCCACATCCTTCAGCACCGGCTGCGGCAGCGCGCGCTCGGCCACCGGGCGGGACGGCTCGCCCTCGAAGTCGATCACCTTCCAGCCGTCCTCGGTCCGCAGTACCTGGCCGAGGTGCAGATCACCGTGGATCCGCTGCCCGACCAGCCCGGGTCCGCGCCGCACGACCCTCGCGTAGTCCTCGTAGAGGCCGCCCAACCGTCCGGCGTAGGGCTCCAGTTCGGGCACCTGGCGGACGGCGTCGCGCAGCTCGCGGTGCAGCTGGGCGACCTGCTCGGCCACCGCGTCACCGTCCAGCATGACCTGCGGGAAGGCTTCGGCCAGCGCGGCGTGCACCTCGGCCACGGCGGAGCCCAGCGCCCGGGACTCGGCGGTGAAGCCGCCGAGTCCGGGGACCGGGGCGCAGGCGCCGTCCAGGCAGTCGGCGGCCTGGTCGACCGCCAGCTGCCAGCCGTCACCGCGCGCGGGCAGGAACTCCTCCAGGATCCCCAGCACCACCGAGTGCTGCGGGTCGCCCTCGGTGTGCAGCCAGCCGGCCAGGCCCGGGATCCGCCGGCAGCGCACCCGGGTGAGCGCCCGCAGCGCGTCGGTCTCCGGGTGCGGGCCGGGCTCCGGCTGGCGGAAGAGTTTGAAGAGCAGCCGGTCGCCGAAGACCACCGTGCTGTTGCTCTGCTCCACCGCCAGCGCCCGCGCGCTGAGCCCGCGCGGCAGTGGCGCGCCGCCGGTGAGCGACATCCGCAGCTCACCGGCGGGCTCGGCCGCGGCCGTGCGCTCCAGCAGCAGCTCCATCAACTCGTGGTCCTCGGTGGCCTCGTAGAGCGTCCAGCCGTCCCACCGGCCGCCGCCGGCCCGGCCGATCTCGGCCGCCGCCAGCTCCTCGGGCAGGCTGCGGCGCAGGCCGAGGAGCACCTGGTAGTGGTGGGCGACGCTGCCGTGCCGGGCGTCGAGCAGCGAGTGCAGCAGCACCGGGCCGCCGCCGTCGCCCGGCGCCCGCTCCGAGGTGCCCAGCACCGAGGCGCTGACCGGGTTCAGGGCGGACAGGTGGCCCTGTTCGTGGGTGAACCAGCGGCGGGTCACCAGCCAGGGCAGCAGGGCGGGCAGCAGCGGGCCCAGCAGCTCGTCGGCCTGGACCCCGGAGCCGTGCTCGGCACTGAGGCAAGTGGCGCACAGGGCCTGGGACATCAGGGCTCCCGACGGATCGTCAGCAGGTGGGCCGGAGCCGTCGCGGGATCCAGCCGGACGTAGTTGTGCCGCCGCCAGCGGTGCTCGCCGCCACCGAGTTCGCAGCACACCGTGAACTCGCCGTCAGAAGTGGCGACTTCGGGCAGCACGGCAGCGGGCAGCGAGACCATGGCCTGCTGCACGTGGTGCGGGTCCAGGTTGACCACCACGATCACCTGGTCGTCGCCGGTGCGCTTGGTGTAGGCGATGACCTGATCGTTGTCGGTGGGCAGGAAGGTGAGGTTGCGCAGTTCCTGGAGGGCGGGGTGCTCGCGGCGCAGCCGGTTGAGGGTGGTGAGCAGCGGGGCCAGGGTGTCGGTGCGGGTCCAGTCGCGCGGGCGCAGCTGGTACTTCTCGCTGTCCAGGTACTCCTCGCCGTCCGCGCCCAACGGCTGGTTCTCGGCGAGCTCGTAGCCGGCGTAGATGCCGTAGCTGGGCGAGAGGGTGGCGGCCAGCACGGCGCGCACCGCGAAGGCGGCGGGGCCCTGGTGCTGCAGCTGGCGGGGCAGGATGTCCGGGGTGCTGGTGAACAGGTTGGGCCGCAGGTAGGCGCCGCTCTCCTCGGTCAATTCCGTCAGGTACTCGGTGAGTTCGTGCTTGCTGTTGCGCCAGGTGAAGTACGTGTAGGACTGCTGGAAGCCGATCTTCGCCAGGGTGTGCATCATGGCGGGTCGGGTGAAGGCCTCGGCGAGGAAGATCACGTCCGGGTCGGTGCGGTTGATCTCGCCGATCACCTTCTCCCAGAAGTGCACGGGCTTGGTGTGCGGGTTGTCGACCCGGAAGATCCGCACGCCGTGGCCCATCCAGTGCCGCAGCAGGCGCAGGGTCTCGATCACCAGGCCGTCGAAGTCCTGGTCGAAGTTGATCGGGTAGATGTCCTGGTACTTCTTGGGCGGGTTCTCGGCGTAGGCGATGGTGCCGTCGATCCGGTGGCCGAACCACTGCGGGTGCTTGTTGACCCAGGGGTGGTCGGGGGAGGCCTGGAGCGCGAAGTCGAGCGCGATCTCCAGGCCGAGTTCCTGGGCGCGGGCGACGAAGGCGTCGAAGTCCTCGATGGTGCCGAGGTCGGGGTGGACCGCGTCGTGGCCGCCCTCGGGAGAGCCGATCGCCCAGGGCGAGCCGACGTCGTCCGGGCCGGGGGTCAGGGTGTTGTTGGGGCCCTTGCGGAAGGAGTGGCCGATCGGGTGGATCGGCGGCAGGTAGAGGACGTCGAAGCCCATCGCCGCGATGGCGGGCAGCCGCTCGGCGGCGGTGCGGAAGGTGCCCGAGCGGGGCGGGTCCAGGGTGGCGCCCTCGGAGCGCGGGAAGAACTCGTACCAGGACCCGTACAGCGCCCGCTGCCGCTCCACCTGCAGCGGCAGCGCCGCCGAGGCGGTGACGAGCTCCCGCAACGGGTAGCGGCTCAGCACCGCCGCCACCTCGGGCAGCAGCGCCACCGCGAGGCGGGCCAGCGGCGCCCGGTCCCGGTCGCGCAGCGCCGCCACGGCTCTGTGCACGGCGGCCCGGCCGTCGTCCCCGGGCACCCCGTCGGCCACCCGGGTCAGCAGCAGCGCGCCCTCCTCGAGGGTCAGCTCGACGTCCTGCCCGGCCGGGACCTTGATCTCGGCCCGGTCCAGCCAGCTGCTCACCGGGTCGCTCCAGGCCTCCACGGTGAAGGTCCAGCGGCCCACCAGGTCCGCGCTGACCTCGGCGCCCCAGCGGTCGGTGCCCGGGGCCAGCTCGCGCATCGGCGTCCACGGGCCCGGCCGGCCCTCGGGGTCGCGCAGCTCCACGTTGGCGCCCAGCCTGCCGTGGCCCTCGCGGAAGACGGTCGCGCTGATCTGGAAACGCTCGCCGACCACCGCCTTGGCCGGGCGGCGGCCGGCCTCCACCACCGGGGCGACGTCCAGCACCGGGATCCGGCCCACCAGCGGGGCCGGAGCCGCGGGGCCGGGCCGCGCCGGGCGTTCCGGCCCGGATCTCTCCGGCGCGGACCGTTCCGCCGCGGGCGCCGCCGTCGCGGACCGGGCCGGCGCGGCGGCGGTGCGGGTGATCAGGACCTGTCCGGTGTCGGTCATCTCCAGCTCCCCCCTCGTCTCGGCGGACCGTCAGGACAGCCCGGCATGGCGCCGGCTGCCGCGCTTGGCGAGTTCGTCGATGATGGTGCGGGCGAACTGGTGGCAGTGGTTCCCGGTCCGGGCGGTGACCAGGTCCTCGTCCACCACCACGTCCTGGTCCACGTAGACGCCGCCCATGTTGCGCAGGTCGCCCAGCAGGTTGTTGTGCACCACCGCCCGCCGGCCGCGGATCACCTGCGGGATCGGGGCGGCCAGCCACATGCCGTGGCAGATGATCCCCTTGACGATCGCCGGGTCGGCGAACGCGCGACGCAACAGCGCGACCGCGGGCGGCAGTTGGTCGACCTTCTCGGTGTAGCGCAGCCGGTCGGCGACGATGCCCGAGGGGACGATCAGCGCGGCGTACTCCTTGAGCGCGTACTCGTCCATGTCCTCGAAGGACTCGGACACCTCGAACGGCATCCGGTGCTCGTGGCCGCGGAAGACCAGCCGCTCGTTGCCCCAGAGCCGGGTCAGGAAGTGCACCTCGGCACCCTCCTCGGCGAACCGGCGCTGGTAGTAGAGGATCTCGGGTTCGTAGAAGTCGCTCTCCATCAGGACGGCGACCTTCTGGCCGTTCAACGCCACGGCGCGCTCTCCTTCGCGGGTCCAGGTGGGCCTTCACGGGCTCCGAACGGGTGACTAGCGGCCGATCACGAGGTCGATCAGGAACGGCCCGGGGTGCGCGAGCGCCTCGGTGATCGCCCCCGGCACCTGCTCCGGCTTCTCCACCCGCACCGCACGCACCCCGAGCGACCGGGCCAGGCGCACGAAGTCGATGGCCGGCTGCGAGAGGTCGAACGGATCGGGGTACGCGTGCTCGTCTGTCCCCTGGGTCCGCCAGTACTCCTCGATGTTCAGGTCCAGCAGCCGGTAGCGGCCGTTGTTGCAGATCACGAACTTGGCCGCGATGTCGTAGCGGGCTGCGGTCCACAGCCCCTGAACGGTGTACATGCTGCCGCCGTCGCCGGTGAAGCCGACCACGGTGCGCTCGGGGTGGGCCAGCTTGGCGCCGATCGCGCCGGGGATGCCGACGCCGAGCGAGCCGCCGCGGGTCTGGTGCCAGTGGCCGGGCAGGTCGGCCGGCAGGTGGCGGAAGAGGCCGGGCGAGGAGGTCAGCGCCTCGTCGAAGAGCACCGCGTCGGCGGGCAGCTGCTTGGCCAGCTCAGCACCGAAATAGGCTGCGGTCAACGGTCCTTGATCGGCGCCCGCCAGCTCGGCGAGCGCCGCCGCGCGCTCGTCGGCGCGTTGCCGCCCGGCCCGGACCAGCCGGTCCTGGGCCTCGGCCCGGCGCTCGCCGGTCAGCCGCGCCTTCAGCGCCTCGGTGAGCCGGGGCAGGGTGGTCTTCGGGTCGGCCAGCAGGCCGAGGTCGACCGGGAAGTTCTTGGCGATCGCGCCGCTGTCCAGATCGAGGTGGACCACCTTCGCCTCGGGGCCGAAGACCCCGTCGAGCAGCGGGTAGACCTCGGGCAGCGTGTAGGTCCCGACGATCAGCACCCCGTCGGCGGGGTGCACCACCTTGGCACTGACCTCGCCGAACATGTGGCCCAACTGCCCGCCGTAGAGCGGGTGTCCGGCCGGCAGGTTGACCTCGGCCCAGTCCGCGCCCCAGACCTGGGCGCCCCAGCTCTCCGCGAAGTCGGCCAACTCGGCCTGGGCGCCGGAGAAGTGGACTCCGTCACCGGCGATGATCAGCGGGCGCCGGGCGCCGGCCAGCAGCGCGGCGGCCTGCTCGACGGAGGCGGCGTCCGGGCTGCTGGTGGTGGTCAGGTACGAGGTGGGCCGGACCTCCTCGGTGGTCTCGGCGTCCATCACGTCGGCCGGCAGCACCACCAGCACCGGGCCGTACGGCGCGGTGCCGGCCACCTTGAAGGCCCGGCGCAGCACCCGCAGGGTGGACTGCGGATCCACCACCCTGGTGGCCCACTTGGTCACCGGCTTGGCCATCCCGACCAGGTCGGCGGCCATCTGGGCGTCCATGCTGTCGTAGGCCAGGCCGGACTCGCCGACCACCACCACCAGCGGGGCGTGGCCGCGCATCGCCTGGTAGAGCATGCCGATCCCGTTGCCCAGGCCCACCCCCGAGTGCAGCTGCAGCAGGGTGGGCCTGCGGGTGGCCCGCGCGTAGCCGTCCGCGATGCCGACCACCACGGCCTCCTGGAGCGCGAGCACGTACTGCAGCTCGGGGAAGCCGCGCAGCTCGTCCAGGAAGCCCTGTTCGACGGTGCCGGGGTTGCCGAACATGTACTGCACGCCGTCGGCCTTGAACTGTTCGAGCATGGCCACCCGGGCCGGCCTGCTGGTCATCGCCTCGCCTCATCTCTGCGGTCGTGCACACAACGGGTCGGGTCACGGGGGTAGGTCGCCAGGGGCCGTCACAGGGGTCCGTCACGGGGATCGGAGAGCGGGTTTGGGCGGGCGGTCGCGCGGTGCGCGCCGGATGCGACCGCCCGCCCGGGAACTGCCCCGGGGCGCCCGGCTCAGACCTGGTAGAGGTCCGGCTGGAAGCCCCACTGGCGCAGCCCCTGCTCCAGGACCTCCACCACCTTCTGGCCGGTGAGGTAGGAATCGGGGGTGGAGCGCCCGGTGATGAACGGGTAGTCGACGATCACCGAGGTCACGTGGCCGAAGTTGCCGTGGTAGGCGCCGCGCGGCGCGGTGGCGTCGCGCAGGATGTACTCCAGCGGGTACGGCGGCGGGCCGACCTGGAAGTCGGTGCCGACGAAGCCGGTGCCGTCCTTGTAGTCGTACTCGATGCAGTGGCCGGTGACGTGCTTGTTGCGCAGGATGCTGATCCGGTCGTCCTGCTCGCGGGCGAAGGCCAGGCTGGCCACGCCGTAGCACTCGGCGGCGATCGGCAGGTCGAGGTGGTAGAAGGCCAGGATCAGGTCGTGCACCCGCCAGTTGTTGGCGAGGTCGACGATCGGGCCGCTGCCGCCGACGATCAGCAGCGCGTCGTAGCGCTCGGCGATCTGGTCCTGCACGTGCTGCCGCTTGGTGTGGTAGCCCTCCCACGCCCGCAGGAAGTCCGAGCGGCTGCGGTAGGGGCGGTCGGGCAGCCAGGAGGAGAGGTCGAGCGGGTCGTCGAGGCGGTCCGAGGCCTCGACCGCCCTGACCTTCTCGGCCATCTCGGTGGAGGTGACCGAGCGGCCGAGCGGCGGGTCGATGAACTCCGGGTCGTAGCTGGGCGGCAGGGCCACCGGGCGCTTGCCGGTCGGGGTCGCGAAGGTGACCTCGTAGCCGGCCTTGTCGAACGTCTCCAGCGGACCGATCAGCTCTTCTCCCCAGTACCCGTACTCCGAGAGCACGACGAGGATGCGCTTCTTCGCCATCAGCGATGGTCTCCTTAGGTGGCGGGGGCGGTGCTCGACTGCCTGGGTCGTCCCGTCGGCGGCTGCCGCGACGGACCTGGGAGCCCGGCTTCCCGTTCATGTGTACCAGTGGGCCCAATGAGTCAGACCGGATCGCTTTACATCGACTTGACCAGTCGTCATATCACTGGTCGTACTGTGCCGAGTCACCGATCGAGCACAACCCAGCGCTTTACTGAGCCTCCGTCACCCCTCCGGCAGACCATGCGGTCAACCAGGACCTGCCCCCGCCAGTGAACGCAATAGCGCCGACTTCCTCGCCGACTTCTCGATTGACCCGATGTGACTGCAATAGTTACCTCGACTGTGGTTGCGGGTCAGCAGCCTGACCCCCACCACTCGACAGCCCGTCCGAACGGGAGGATCGATGGAGAGTCCGATAGCCGTCATCGGCGGCACCGGGCGCGTCGGCCGACTGGTCGCGCGCAGCCTGCTGGAACGCGGCGAACGGGTCCGGGTCCTGGGCCGCAGCGCGCACGCCGCCGCCCGTCCCGAGGAAGGCCTCACGCACCTGCGGGCCGACGTCCGCGAGGCGCACACGCTGACCGCCCCGCTGGCCGACTGCTCGGCGGTGGTCTACAGCGTGGAACCCGGCACCGCGGACTCGGGTCCGGGCAGTCCGCGCGCCACCATGTACCAGGGGATGCTCAACACCCTGGCGGCGCTCGGCACCAATGCGGCCCACGTGGTGCTGGTCAGCCAGATCTACGTGACCCGCAAGAACCACTCGATGAACGCCTACGGCCACCTGCTGGACTGGCGGCTGGCCGGCGAGGACGCGCTGCGGGCCGCCGACCTGCCGCACACCGTGATCCGCCCCAGCTGGCTGACCGACCACCGGGACGCGGGCACCGGGGTCCGCCTGGAACAGGGCGACGCGGGCGACGGCCGGATCAGCCGAGCGGACGTGGCCGAGGCCGTGGTGCAGGCCCTCTACGCGCCGCAGGGCGCCGGCATCACCTTCGAGATGTACAACGAGCCCGGCTCCGCGGCCCCCGACTGGCCCCGGCTGTTCGGTGCGCTGCGGCGCGACGAGCCGGCGGCGGTGGCCCGGTGAGCGCCGGGCAGCCGCTGGCGCTGCGCGGTCTCTCCGCCTGCCTCTCCGTCGCCGACCTGGCGGCGAGCGTCTCCTGGTACGGCGAGGTGCTCGGCTTCACCCCGATCCGGGGCCTGGCCCTGCCGCAGTTCGACGCCGAGGTGGTCTACCTAGGCAACGGCACCCAGGTGCTGGAGCTGATGCGGGTGGCCAACGGCATCGAGCTGCGCCGCCCGCCGCCGCCGAACCACGGCGCGCTGCACGGCGTATCCCAACTCGCCTTCTACGTCACCGATCTGGCCCGGACCGCAGCCGAGCTGCGGGCGCGCGGCGCAGCACCGGTGACCGAGGTGGCCGACGTCCCCGAGCTGGGCGTCAAGGCCCTGTTCGTCCAGGACCCGGAGGGCCACTACCTCGAGTTCATCCAGGCCGACTGGCTCTGACCAGCTCTGCATACCCCGTCGAAGAGGAGCACCGACATGACCGAGTCCCCGCAGACCGCCGCCACCAGGGCGGTGGCCGAGCGCTGGTTCACCGCGCTGACCAGCGGCGACTTCGCGACCGCGCTGGACTGTCTGGCCGACGACGTGGAGTGGATCAACTACGCGCCGGTGCCCGGCTACAACGACGACATGGCCTGGATCGGCACCGAGCACGACAAGCAGGGCGTGCTGAACAGCCTCGGCCTGTTCACCGGCATCTGCGAGGTCGGCAAGGAGGAGCTGGTCCGGATCGCGGTGGACGGCGAGAACGCCGCCGGCGTGATCCACGAGGAGTCGGTGGTCAAGGCGACCGGCCTGCCCTTCGAGATCGAGTTCATCCAGTGGCTGACCGTGCGCGAGGGCAGGATCGTGCGCTGGAAGTCCTACACCGACCCCTCCGAGATCATCCGCGCGCTGCGCGGCGACGACGACCCGCGCAGCCGGCACACCAGCCGCCCACTGCTGGAGGCCGTCACGGCCGGGGACCTCGCGCAGGTCACCCTGCTGCTCACCCGGGGCGCCGACCCCAACACCCGCGACCTGGACAGCGGGCTGACCGCGCTGATGATCGCCGCGGGCCGGGCCGACGCGCCCACCGTGCGCGCGCTGCTGGCGGCCGGCGCCGACCCGCTGACCGCCGACACCCGGGCCGGGGCCACCCCGCTGCACAAGGCCTGCCAGGGCGGCAGCCTGGAGGTGGTCAAGGCACTGGTGGAGGCGGGCGCCTTCGTCGACGCGGTGGCGCCCACCACCGGGCACACCGCGCTGATGGACGCGCTCTGGTACAAGTACCCGGACCTGGTCGAGTACCTGCTGGCGCAGGGCGCGGGCCTGGAGCTGTACACCCACTACGGTTTCTCGCTCAAGCAGCACTTCGACTACGAGCTCAACGTCAACACCCGCGGCAAGGACCTGCTGCTCACCGCCGAACGCCACCTCGACGACCGCCGGGCCGGCGACAGCGCGGCCGTCGAGGCGCAGCGCCTGATGGCGGCGGTGGCGGCCGGCGACACCGAGCAGGTGCCCGCGCTGCTGGCGGCCGGCGCGGCGGTGGACGAGGTCTTCCCGCGGCTGAACGGCTTCAACGACGGCCACACCCCGCTGCACGTGGCCTCCCGCGACGGGCACACCGAGATCGTCGCGCTGCTGCTGGCGGCCGGCGCGGACGTCAACGCGGTGGAGCCCTGCTTCGGTGCCGTCCCGCTGCACAAGGCGGTCTACAACGGCCACGCCGCGATCACCGCCCAGCTGGTCGCCCGGCCGGGCGTGGACCTGGACTTCCAGGGCGCCACCAACGGCTACAGCCCGCTGCACGACGCCATCTGGCACGGCTACGAGGAGTGCGTGCGGATCCTGCTGGACGCCGGCGCCCGCACCGACCTGCACGGCCACGACGGCAAGACCCCGCTCGACCTCGCCACCGAGGTGTTCGGCGCGGGCCACGAGCTGGCCCGCCGACTTGGCTCGACCACGTGAGAGTTCACGCAACGTCAGACGAGGAGAGCGCGATGCTGTTCTACGTTCAGATGAAGTGGAGACACGAAGGCAGACTCACCCTGGACGAGCTGTGGGAGCTCGAACAGGAGGAGGCCGAGCGGGCCGTGGAGACCATCAACTCGGGTTTCTGCGTCGGGATCTGGAAGGTCGCGGCACAGAAGCGGGTGATCGCCATCATCGAGTCGCCGGATGCCGAGGAACTCGACCGCACCGCACTCGGCCGGCTTCCGATGCGCGAGTACCTGGAGTTCGAGGAGGTCTGGCCGCTGCGCGACTACCTGGGCTTCGCCGAGGACGTCAAGAAGCGCTACCAGGTCTGATCCTCAGTCATCTGTACGTCCAACACGAGGAGTTCCGATGATCCACCAGCTCATCTTCGCCCATCCCAAGCCCGGCATGAGCGAGCAGGAGTTCCAGCGCTACTGGCTGGAGGTGCACGCGCCGAACTACGCCGCGAAGATCCCGCAGATCCGCAAGTACGCCGTGGACACCCGGATCCCGCTCGGCCCCGAGCCGGCGGACCCGCTGTGGAGCGGGGTCGCCGAGATCTGGCTCGAGAACGACGAGGAGCAGGTCGCCTCGCTGCAGACGCCCGAGTTCCTGCAGGGCGCCCGGCTGGACGAGCCCAACTGGGCCGCCTTCTGGCGCACCGTGGTGCTGGACACCGACGCGCACCTGCTGCTGCCCGGCCCGGGCGCGGCCACCCCGCACCCGGTCAAGCTGATCCTGCTGGTCAAGCGGACCAACGGCACCACCGTCGAGCAGTTCCGCACCCGCTCGCTGGAGCAGCACGCCAAGGTCGCCCTCCAGTTGCCGGGCCTGGTGCGGTACAGCCAGAACTTCACCCGGGACGGCTGGTACGGCCTGGGCGAGGCGCTGCTGGACGGCGCCTACCTGTTCAACTTCGAGACCGAGGAGGCGCTGCGCACCGCCTACGAGTCCGCCGAGTTCGCCGCCCTGCTGGCGGACCTCGGCGAGTTCGTCGAGCCGCGCTACATCCACCAGGTCGCCGCCGTCGAGCACTGGTTCATCGGCTCGGAGTGATCACGACCTGATACACAAGATCCCTGGCAGCGGTCGGCCCGGGGCAGCGAGCCGGCTGCCCCGGGCCGCAGCCGTTCACCCCCTGGGAGGTCAGCGCGATGAATCCGATCCACCATCAGCACCACGAACAGCACCACCCCCCGGCCGCCGAGCCGGTGGAGATCAGCACCGGCCGGCTGGAGGCGTTCAGCGACGGGGTCTTCGCGATCGCGATCACGCTGCTCGTGCTGGACTTCCAGTTACCGTCCGGCGAAGGGCCGTTGATCAACCGGCTGGCCCACGAGTGGCCGTCGCTGGGCGCCTACGTGGTCAGTTTCCTGATCATCGGCGTGGTCTGGATGAACCACCATACGATGCTCCACTACATCCGCCGGGTCGACCGGATCCTGCTGCTCTTCAACCTGATCCTGCTGATGAACGTCTCGTTCATCCCCTTCCCCACCCATGTGCTGGCCGACGCGATGAGCTCCGGGCACGGCGAGCGCACGGCCGCGGTCTTCTACGGGCTCACCCTGACGCTGGGCGGGATACCGTTCAACGCGGTCTGGCTCTACGCCGCCGCGGGCCACCGCCACCTGGGCAAGAACATCACCCCGGCCCAGGCCTCGGTGCTGCGGCGGCACTTCATCATGGGGCCGTTCATGTACCTGGGGGCCACCCTGGTGGGCCTGATCAGCGCGATCGCCAGCCTGACCATCTTCGGGGTGCTGCTGCTCTTCTACATGATCGAGGTGCTGGGGAGCTCCTCGGGCGCGGCCCACCCGCGCGAGGAGCAGCCGCGCTCACCGGTGCAGCTGCTGACGGCGGTGGCCCGCACGCCCGCGCCGCCGGCCGCGGGGCCCGAGCCCGCGCCCGAGCCCGCGCCCGAGCCCGTCCGGCCCGCGCACGCGCCTGCACCGCCGGCCGAGGCGGCCGAGGCGGCCGAGGCGGCCGGGCCGAGCGAGCCCGCCGAGACCGTCGCGCACGCCGCGCCCGCACCGCCCGAGGTCTGCGCCCACTGCGGCCACCCCCAGGAGGACGCCGCACCGGAGCCCGCCCCGACGCACTGATGCGCACACGGCACAGGGGCCGGTGCCCGCCTCCGCTGGCGGGCACCGGCCCCTGCGACGCGAGGGCCGCGTCAGTTCACCCGCACCCGCACCCCGGGCCGGCCGACCTGCTCCTCCTCCTGCTCCCGCTCCCCGTCCTGGCACAGCTCGCGCAGCGCGTGGTAGCCCAGCGCCGCCGAGGCGAGGGTCACGTGGTGGTGCCAGCCGCGGAACGAGCGGCCCTCGAAGTCACCGAGCCCGAAGGCCTGGAGCTTCTCGCAGCCGTGGCTCGCCTTGTGCCGCAGCTCGGCCAGCGCGACCGTCTCGGCCAACCGGCTCGCGGGCAGGTTGGTGACCCAGTAGGTGCGCGGCTGCGGCCGGCCGAAGGGCCACTCCACCACCAGGTGCCGGGCACCGCGCGGGCCGGCCCCGTGCAGCTTGGGGTGGTGTCCGGCCGGCAGCCGGCCCACCATGAACTGCGAGTGCCTGGAGCGGTTCTCCGGCCGGTCCTGCCAGGCGAGCACCGCGCGCTCGCCGTGCTCGCCCAGGTCCCTGGCCAGGTCGGCGGCGGGCCGCCGGTAGGAGCCGGCCGGGCCGCCGAGCCGGCGCACCGGCAGCTGGGCGCTGGCGGCGATCTCCACCAGGTAGCCCAGGCCGCGCTCCTCCAGGCCCAGCAGCAGCGGCTCGACCTCGTGTTCGAAGCTCCAGTCGGCCAGGATCGGGGCGATCGGCACGTTCCACTCGTGCAGGATCTCGTCGACCGACTCCAGCACGTAGCTCCAGCGCGGCCGGTGGCGCTCCTCCTCGGGGATGTGCGCCTGACCGCGCAGCTCGTGGTCGCGGTCCCAGTGCCTGGGCAGCATCAGGTGCCAGTTGACCGGCAGGCTGCCGGCCTTGTGCACCAGTGAGGCCGCCAGGGCCAGCTGGCAGTTCATCATCCGCCCCTCGGAGGCGACGAACTGCCGCCCCACCCCGGCGGACCGGTCTCCGTTCTTGGGGAACACCACCTCGTCGAACGCCCAGGCCTCCGGCGGCGTCACCGCGCAGACCCGCTCCGCGAGGTGGCGTCGCACGCTCTCGAAGGACCAGGTGCTCTGGTTGACGAACTGCTGGATGGGCTGGACCGCCCGGCGTCCGAGCACGTGCTCGGAGATGTTGGCGGGAGTCTTGCGGCCGTCCGCGTGGAGCAGGCCGCGCAGATACACCTCTCCCCAGCGCCGCTGGTCAGAGCGGGCGAACGGGGCGAACAGGCCTTGGCAGAACTCGGAGATTTCGTCCTGCCGCTCCCCCGCGAACGATTCGCGGCGGTGCGAAATCGTGGACACAGCACACTCCTTCAGGTGCTTGTGGCGGCCGGGGCCGCCCATGGCCCTGTCCCTCTCCGCTACGGGGGGCGTTGGAGAAGGACAGGGGTCGGTCACTTGTCCGTGTCGTCGGCGCAACTGCCGCGCTTGTCCAGCAGGAAGGCGTCCGTGGCGACCAGCGCCTGGGACACCTCCGGCAGCGCGCAGCCCACGATCACGAAGTCGACGTCCATGCCGATCTTCGTGCGCTGGAAGAGGAGTTCGTTGATCGCCGGACGGGCCATCTCGGTGACCTCGCTGAGGTGGAACTCGACCCGGCGCGGGTTGACCGACAGCGCCTCGGTCAGCCCGCGGCGGAACTTGTCCAGCTCGTCGCGGTCGATGATGCCGGCCAGCTGGATGTGGGCGGTCTTGCCGTCGAAGTCGCTGGAGATGCGCAGCCGCATCTCCACCGGCTCCAGCTCGACGCGCACCCGCAGCGGGGTGTCACTGGCCGGCAGGTTGACGGTCAGTGCCTTGGCGTCGAAGTCGCGGTGCGGCTGGTCGTCGATCCAGACCTTGTCGATCTGGATCGAGCCGGCCGGCAGCAGGTCCGGCGCCACCCGCAGCACCCGGTCGGGGAACGAGTCGGGCAGCGGACGGAAGTGCAGGGTCAGCGGCGAGGAGGTGAGCAGCAGGCCGGTGTAGGCGGCGGCCAGGTAGCACAGCTCCAGCGCGTGGTAGCCGGCCATCGAGTGGCTGCCCTTGAGCCGCTCGGTGCCCAGCAGGTAGGGGATCCCGTTGGCGAGCACGTTGAAGTACACGCCGCCGTCGTCGTAGTCGAGGAAGAAGGCGTTGTAGAACGCCGCCGCCTCGCGGGCCAGCCGCTTGTGCTCGGGGTCGCCGGAGACGCCGGCCAGGATCAGGTAGGCCAGGATCGACTGCTCCTGCTGCCACCAGGCCTTGCGGTCGTGCCAGACCAGCCGGTGCCCGCCGGTGGCCGGGTCCTGCTGGCGCTCCACCACGTCGTACCAGCCGCCGCGCTGCTGGTCGCTGCCGACCGCCGGCATGATCTCGGCGATCCGCTCGGCGAGTTGGGCGTACTCGGGCTTGTCGGCCAGGGCCCGGATCCGGGTCAGGTTCCAGGCGATCTTCAGGTTGTGGCCGACCACCGCGCGGTCCTGCTGCCAGCCCCAGGTGCGGTCCGGGCTCCAGTCCGCGTGGAAGCGCTCCTGCACGAACGGGCTGTTGGGCTCGTCCGGGAAGTGCTCCGTGATGGTGTCGGCGGTCTCCTCCAGCAGCTTGGCGAAGTCGGTGCGCCCGGTGGCCAGGTAGGCGTTGATCAGGTACGCCGGGGCGTGGTCGCCCACCGAGTTCCAGTTCTTGCGCGAGCGGTTGCGGCCCAGCGCGTCGGCCCTGGGGTCCATGGTGATCGGGTCCAGGTGGGAGAAGAAGCCGCCCCGCTCCTCGTCGCGGAAGTACTTGTCGAAGAGCCGGACCGTGTGGTCGATGTCGGACAGGATCCGCGGGTCGCCGGTGATCCGGTAGGTCTGGGTCGGCCCGGCCAGCGCGTAGATCTGCTCGTACATCGGGATCGCGTCGTAGTCGTCGCCGAACTCGGAGGCGAACACCTTGCGCTGGCCGCCGTGCGTGATGTCGATGCCGTGGTACCAGTAGACGACGTTCTCCCGCTTGTCCACCACCCGCATGTGCTCGCGCAGGTACTCGGTGCCCGACTCGGCGGCGGCGAGGAACCGCTCCTCGCCGGTCAGCATGAAGGCGGTGGCCAGGCCGTAGACCAGCCGGGAGATGGTGTCCGTCTCCTGGCGCACGTCGCTGTCCGCGCTCTCCACCACGTGGGTGCCCGAAAGGGTCAGCTTGGTGCGGAAGTTGCGCCAGTCGTACACCCCGTCGGGGAAGTGCCCGCGCAGGTAGAAGTCGGCGATCTCGGCCGCCTGGTTCACCCACCAGGACGGGTGCTCGAAGACGTACGAGCCGCGGCGCTCCTCGGGGAAGGTGATCTGCCGGGCCTCGATCCGCTGCCCGCCCTCCCACTGGTAGAAGATGCCGTAGACGAAGACGTAGCGGCCCTCGGCGAGCATGTCCCGGGTGGCGCCGGTGGTGTCCTTGGGCGGCTCGCCGAGGTTGCGCACGATCTGCGAGTTCAGCGCCTCGTCCAGGTGGATGGTCACCTCGCGACCGTCCGAGGTGCGCAGGCCGAACCGCTCCCGGGTCGGCTCGTAGCTGGTGACGTATCCGGCGATGCTGTCGGAGTACGTGCGCCTGGTGTCAGGAGCGCTCATCGGGTGGAACCTCCGTCGTCGGGCAGCGAGGTCAGGACGACCACGCTGCGGCCATGGGCGTGGAAGGTGTGGCCGTCAAGCGGCAGCGGGGCGTCCGGCGAGCGGACGTCCTCGCCCGGCCCGCGCGAGCTGTCGACGGCCAGCGCCCAGCGGTGGCCGGGAACATGGGGCAGTTCGCAGTCCAGGCCCAGGTGGAACATGTTCAGCACGATGTGCAGGTCCGGGTCGCCGTCGAACCCGGCCAGCGTGAGCGCCAGCGCCCGGGCCTGCCCGTCCTCCCAGCCCGGCTGCTCCAACTGGCAGCCGTGCCAGGTGACCTCGGGCAGGCCGCGCTCGTTGCGCCGGTCCTCGAAGAACCGCGGCTGGCGCAGCGCCGCGAAGCGCTTGCGCAGCGCGATCATGCCGCGGAAGAAGTCCCGGACCTCGTTCTCCTTCTGCGCCTGCTCCCAGTCCAGCCAGGAGATCTGGTTGTCCTGGCAGTAGGCGTTGTTGTTGCCGCCCTGGCTGTTGCGGAACTCGTCGCCGGCCAGGATCATCGGCACGCCGCGGGAGAGCAGCAGGATCGCGGCGAAGTTCTTGATCTGGCGCACCCGCAGGCGCTCGACCTCCTCGGCGTCGGTGGGGCCCTCGACGCCGCAGTTCCAGCTGTAGTTCTCGTAGGACCCGTCCGCGCCCGCCTCGCCGTTGGCCAGGTTGTGCTTGCCGTTGTAGCTGACCAGGTCGTTGAGCGTGAACCCGTCGTGGCAGGTGATGAAGTTGATGCTGTTGGTGGGCAGTTCGCCCTGGCGGCCGAACAGGTCGCGGGAGCCGCCGAGCCGGGTCGCCAGGGTGCCGACCAGGCCGGCGTCACCGCGCACGAAGCGGCGCACGTCGTCGCGGAACGGCCCGTTCCACTGCGCCCAGCGCTTCCCCGGGAACCGGCCGACCTGGTAGAGGCCGCCGCCGTCCCACGGCTCGGCGATGATCTTCGTCTCGGAGAGGATCCCGGACAGTTCGATCCCCCACAGGACGGGCGGCGTCTCCATCTCGAACCCCTCGGCCCCGCGGGAGAGTTCGGAGGCGAGGTCGAACCGGAAGCCGTCCACGTGGTGCTCGGTGACCCAGTACTCCAGGCACTCGATGATGAACTTGGCGACCGCCGGGTGGTTGGCGTTGATCGCGTTGCCGCAGCCGGTGAAGTCCATGTAGTGCCGGCGGTCCTGCGACCACAGGTGGTAGTAGACCTCGTTGGCCTGACCGCGGAAGCTGATCGTCGGGCCGTGCTCGTTGCCCTCCGAGGTGTGGTTGAAGACCACGTCCAGGATGACCTCGATGCCCGCCTTGTGCAGCGCCTTGACCATGTCGCGGAACTCTTCGATGTGCTTGCAGCCGCACGGGTCCGAGCAGTAGTCGCTGTGCGGCGCGAAGAAGCCGAACGGGTCGTAGCCCCAGTAGTTGGTCAGCGGGGCGCCGTCCGGGCCGCTGCGCAGCACCTGCATCTCGTCGAAGTCGAAGACCGGCAGCAGCTCGACCGCGGTGACCCCGAGCTCCTTGAGGTAGGGGATCTTCTCCACCACGCCGCTGAAGGTGCCCGGATGGGAGACGCCGGCGGTCGGCGAGGAGGTCAGGCCGCCCACGTGCATCTCGTAGATCACCGAGTCGGCCAGCGGCGTGCGCAGCGGCTCGTCGCCCTCCCAGTCGTAGCCGTCCAGGTCGACCACCATGCTGCGCATCGAGGCGGCGCAGTTGTCCTCGGGGCCCACCGCCAGCTTTCGATCCCACAGGGTATTGATATTCGCCCGGGAGTACGGATCGAGCAGCACCTTGCGCGGGTTGAACCGGGTTCCGGACTCCTTCGTGTGGTGCGGGCCGTCCATCCGGTACGCGTACACCTGACCGGGACCGAGATTACTGACATGGCAGTGCCAGAAGTGGTAACTGTGGTGCCGCTCATGATCCAGCGTGATGACCCGGGCGGGCACCGGGGCGTCGTAGCTGTCGAACAGCAGCAGGTCGACCTGGGTCGCCCGTTCCGAGAAGATCGCGAAGTTCACCCCGTTCGCGTCCACGGTGGCGCCCAGCGGCTGCGGTCGACCCGCAGTCACCTCGGCCCGCATGAGCGTTTCGACCGGGACTTCGGTCGTCACTGTCTGACTCATGGTCATTTTTTCTGTCAACTCCCTACCCATGGTGCACCCGGAACTGTGGATTCCGACCGCCCGTCCCCCAAACGGAGGACACATTCCGGTCGTGTTCTCCGCCGTCGCAGTCGCGCGCACGGGTGCGGGCGGAGTGCGGCGGGTCCCGGTGCCCGGCCCGCCGTCGCCGGAGCGCCGGGATCGGGGCCGCCGCGTCTCGTCTCGTCAGGCCACCGGCGTCCGGTCCCAGGCGAGCGACCCGAAGGCCTGCTGCCAGGACGGGATCGGGACCCCTGGCTCGTTGAAGATCTCGAAGGTCACGCCGCGCGCGGCCGGGGTGTACAGCGCCTGCACGCAGGCCTCGGCCAGGTCCTCCCGGTCCACCTGGCCCACCCCCCGGTCGCCCTGCTCCAGCCGCACCCGCCGGCCCGCGCCGTGATCGTCGATCAGCCAGCCCGGGCGCACCACGGTGTACGGCAGGCCCGACTCGCGCAGCGCCTCCTCGCCGGCGTGCCGCCACACCAGCAGCCGGCCGTAGGCGTTCAGCGGGTGGCCCTGGTGGGTCGCGTGCAACTGGCTGATCAGCACCACGTGCGGCTGGTTGCCGCCGGCCGCGGCCGCCGCCAGCGCATTGCGCACGCCCTGGAAGAGCGTGGTCTCCGGTCGGTCCGGGCCACGGTCGTCGGTGCCCGGCTCGACGCTGTAGATCAGCGCCGAGCAGCCCGCCAGCGGGCGGGCCAGCGTCTCGGGCACCCGCACGTCGCCCCGGACGAACGCGGCGTCGGCGGCGGGCGCGAGTCTGGCGGGCGGGGCGCTGCGGCCCACCACCCGTACGCCCTCGCGCCGCTCCAGGAGCCGCCGCACGATGAGCCGTCCCACGCGCCCCGCGCCGCCGACCACCACCACCGGACTGTCCATGCCCTTCTCCTTCGCTTCGCCGTGCCGGTCCCTGCCGAGCCGATTCCTGCCGTGCCGGTCCCTGTCGTGCGGTCCCGGCGAGCCGATCCGATCCCACTGAGTGATCCGTCATGCGAGTTCCGCCGTGCTGCTCCTGCGCCGGGTCAGACCCAGCGCAGGATGTCGTCCGAGCTGGTCAGGCTGGTGCCGGCGGGCAGATTCGCCAGCGCCGGCACTCTCAGGCGCGGGTAGACGCTCACCCCGCGCAGCCGGCAGCCGGGCCACAGCTGGGCGCCGTCCCCGATGGCCGAGAAACTCTCCAGTCGGACCGGGTTCTCCCGGTCCGACTGGATCTCCACCATCGGTCCCACGTAGGTGTCGCTGACCTCGGCGTACGGTCCGATCACCGAGGCGTCGCCGCAGGAGCTGCGGGCCAGCCGCGCCCCCTCGCGCAGCTCGACGCCGTCGCCGACGTCGGCGTACTCCAGGTGGACGTCCGCGCCCACCGCCACGTGCCGCCCGATCCGCACCCCCGGCCCGATCACCACGCTGCCGTCCTCGATCTTGTCGGCCAGCGTGGTCCCGGTGATGTCGTCCCGGGTGGCCAGCGAGCTCTCGTGGATCCAGTACCGCGGACTGGCACTGCGCGGCGCCGCCATCAGCTCGTTCATCAGCGGGTAGTCGCCGGCCAGCACGTCCTTGAGGGTGACCAGGTAGTCCTCGACGTTGCCGAGGTCACCGAGCCGGGCGATCGGGTGCGCGGCCACCGGCAGGCCCCGCTCGACCAGGTACGGCAGCAGGTCGCCGCCCCAGTCCAGCCGCTGCTGCGCCTGGCGCATCAGCTCGGGCTCCCGGGCGGCCTGCCGCAGCCGGGCGCAGTCGATCAGGTACATCCCGGCGTTGGTCGGCAGCAGCGCGCCCGGGTCCTCGCGCACCTCGGGGAAGAGCTCCCTGATCCGGGCCGGGTCGGGCTTCTCCACGAAGCCGGCCACCAGTCCGGCCCGGTCGGTCTGCATCGCGCCGTACTTGCCGGCCACCTCGCCCGGCGCACGGGCCACCGCGGCCACCGTGACCACGGCCTTGCCGGCCTGGTGGCCGGCCTCCAGTTCGGCGAGCGAGAAGTCGAAGATCGAGTCGACCGGCAGCACCAGGGCCTGCTCGGTCAGGTCCCACTCCTCCAGGTTGTGCAGGGTGGCGGCACCGGAACCGACGTTGTACCGGTCGAAACTCGGCCGTGAGTACCGCACCTCGACGCCGTAGCGCTCGCCGTGGCCCAGCAGCAGCATGATCTGACTGCGGTTCTCCAGCCCCTGGGCGACCACGTAGAAGCGGCGGATGCCCTGCTCCCGGCAGGCCTCGACGACCCACTCGATGAGCCTGCGGCCGACGAAGGGGATCAGCGCCTTGCTGCGGATGTAGTCCGCGGACTCCAGGGTGATCGGCTTGGCCCGTTCGCCTCGCCCCCCGGCCAGGATGATCCCCACGGTCCCCATGTCTCCGCCACCCATCTCGCATCCCCACGTTGGCGACCTTGTCCAGTAATACTCAACAACATGAGTCACAGCGTGTCAACGGAGGAGTCAAATCCGTGGTCTAATCCTCCCTTTATCGTCAGGTCGCCAGGCGCCCTCCAGTGCACCTTGACGTGGGCATGGCACGAGAAATCGGCCGATCACTCCTGAAACGCCCTGGTCGCGAAGCCGTCGAGTCGCCACAATCCCGGGTCAACTCGGAAGAAGCAGGCCATTGGTGCGATCCGGGCAGTCGGAATTAACGACCTGACGCACCGTCACGCCCGAGGCGGACAAAGCCGGTATTCCCGTGACCAACCGTAGCCGGTATTAAAAACAACCTTGATCGGCCCGTGAGAGGTGTTAAAGAAGGGATATCTTCTGTGGCGGACTCCTCGATTGCACGCGACTTCGGAAGCGTTGACCTGGCGTCCATACTTATACCGGTGACAATGGCGACGGCCTTGTCTCCAAGGGGGGATAGGCAGGATCATGGTTGAGCCGATGCGCGCGGCATTCTTCGACCTGGCGGACGGCAATCGCTCCGTCGGCTGCCTCAAGGCCCTGCGCGCGGCGGCGATCCGCCACCGCCAGGCCGGCGACCTGGTCGTGCTGGTGATGTCCCGGCCCTGGCCGCTTCCCGACACCGCGACCCTGGGTGTCGAGGCCGACCTGATCCTGCACCCCGAGCCGCACCACTCCAGACCCGGGCCACTGCCACGCTCCGGTGAACCCCCGGTCACCGTGGTGGAGGCGATCATCCTGCTCGGACTCGACCCCGCCCGCTGCTTCGGCTACGTCGACCACTGCGGCGGCCTGCGCACGCTGCGGGTGGTCGGCAACCCCCGGGTGATCGGCCTGGACCCCGAGCTGGCCGAGCACGCCCTCGCCCAGGGCTGGCCGATCCTCGACGAGGCGCACCAGCCCGCAGGCCGGGCCGGCTCCCAGGGCCCCCCGTGGCCCGGGGCCCGGTAGCGGTCCCTCAGGAGGAGGCCCGGGCTCCGGTCCCCTACTGGAGGACCCGCCCGATCGGGCCCGCCCGTAGGGGAAAACTCAGGGCCGCGGAGGCTGGCCCGCGCGCCGCCCGAGGAGCACCGTAGAGGCATGGAACACGGAAATCTGTCGCGACGCGAGAACCGTCAGCTGGCCGTCGCCTCCGCCACCGTCGGACCGTGGCGCGCTGCCGCGGCGGTCGGCGCGGTGGTGGGCGGTGCAGCCCTGGCCGTGGACGTGGTGACCGGGCACTGGTCCACCGGCATCCTGGCCGGCCCGGTCGGGCTGGCGCTGTTCTTCTTCTTCCTGGTCGGCACGGTCGGCGGCCAGCTGCGCAAGGACACCGGCGACCGCCGGCTGCGCCGCTGGGCCGACGCCCACCCCTGGCAGGCCGCACTGCCCGCCAGCGGAGCCCTGCTGGTGCTCAACACGCTGGTCCTGAGCATGCTCGGCAGCTGGGGCCTGTTCGGCGCCTTCTTCACCTCCCTGCTGCCCGCCGGCATCCTGCTGGTGGTGGCCGGCGTGGTCGGCTCGGTCAAGGCCGCCCGCCGCTCAGGCTGACCGGCGGCCTCCCCGCCCCGAACAGGGAGCAATCACCTCAGAAGACGCGGAACGCACACCGGGCGCCCGCACGTTGGCCGCCCGGTGTGCGAACTGTTGTGCGTCCTCGGCGTACTGACCCGGTGCCGATAGCCGAAGACCCTGACCAGCAGGCCCCGGCGAGGAGCCGGACCCTGGCCGCCAAGTGGCGCAACGGGCCCCCGCAGGAGGAGCCGCAGGCCCGGCGGCCACCGAACCGCGAGTGCGGCACCGCCAGCCGCCAGTAGCTACCGCTTCTTCCGCTTGCCCGGCCGCCCGTCCCGCGAAGCCTGCTGCTTCACGAGCCGGGCGGTCTCGCGTTCCCAGGCCGCCCGCTTGACCGCCTCGCCCGGGGCCTCGGCCAGGCTGCGGAAGAAGTACGCCGCCGCCGCGCCCACGCAGCCGATCAGCCAGACCGCGCCGAGCGACTTGTCCTCGGCCATCCAGCCCTCGAGCGAGTCGCGGCCCTCGGCGAGGATCTTCCAGGTGCGCAGCGCCGCCAGGCAGGTGCAGACGGCGATGGCGGCGATCAGCAGCCCGTTGACGAAGCCGCCCGACTTGGAGAGCTGCACCCCGCTCACCGCGAAGCGCAGCACCAGCGCGCCGACGGCCACGGTCACCAGCGCGCCGAGCGAGACGGCCACCCGCCGCACCCAGTAGTCGGCGCCGCGGGCCGCCCAGCTGGTGCCGAAGAAGCGGATCGGCTCGGGGGCTGCTGCGGGGGTGGGGCGCTCGTCGGTCACACCTCCAGTATCACCGAGCAGCCCCGGAGCCGGTCGGCTCACCCCAGTCGGCTGACGTCGCGCACCGCGCCCTTGTCCGCCGAGGTGGCCATCGCCGCGTAGGCCTTCAGTGCCGCGCTCACCGGACGGTCGCGGTGCACCGGCTGGTAGCCGCCCGACTCCTCCAGGCGCAGCCGGCGCTCGTGCAGCTCCTCGAAGGAGACCTGCAGCTCGATCGTCCGCCCGGGGATGTCGATCGCGATGATGTCGCCATCCTCGACCAGCGCGATGGTGCCGCCGGAGGCCGCCTCCGGGGAGACGTGGCCGATCGACAGGCCCGAGGTGCCGCCGGAGAACCGGCCGTCGGTGATCAGCGCGCAGGCCTTGCCCAGGCCGCGGCCCTTGAGGAAGGAGGTCGGGTAGAGCATCTCCTGCATGCCGGGGCCGCCCTTGGGACCCTCGTAACGGATCACCAGCACGTCGCCGGGCTTGATCCGCTTGGTCAGGATCGCGTCCACCGCGTCCTCCTGGGACTCCAGCACCACGGCCGGGCCGCTGAAGGTCCAGATCGACTCGTCCACGCCGGCCGTCTTCACGATGCAGCCGTCCTCGGCCAGGTTGCCGTGCAGCACCGCGAGCCCGCCCTCGACCGAGTAGGCGTGCTCGACGCTGCGGATGCAGCCGCCCGCCGCGTCGGTGTCCAGCGTCTCCCAGCGCTCGGACTGCGAGAAGGCGGTGGCCGAGCGGACGCAGCCGGGCGCCGCGTGGAACAGCTCGACGGCGGTCGGCGAGGGCGAGCCGCCGCGGATGTCCCAGGTCTTGAGCCACTCGGCGAGCGAGTCGCTGTGCACGGTGTGCACGTCCTCGTTCAGCAGCCCGCCGCGGTACAGCTCGCCCAGGATCGCGGGGATGCCGCCGGCCCGGTGCACGTCCTCCATGTAGTACGAGCCGTTGGGCGCCACCTTGGACAGGCACGGCACCCGGCGCGAGATCTCGTCGATCGCCCGCATGTCGAAGTCCAGCTCGGCCTCCTGGGCGGCGGCCAGCAGGTGCAGGATGGTGTTGGTCGAGCCGCCCATCGCGATGTCCAGCGCCATCGCGTTCTCGAACGCCGCGCGGGAGGCGATGCTGCGCGGCAGCACCGAGTAGTCGTCGCCCTCGTAGTGCCGCTTGGTGATCTCGACGACGGTGCGCCCGGCGTCCTCGTACAGCGCCCGGCGGGCGGTGTGGGTGGCCAGCGTGGAGCCGTTGCCGGGCAGCGCGAGACCGATCGCCTCGGCCAGGCAGTTCATCGAGTTGGCGGTGAACATGCCCGAACACGAGCCGCAGGTCGGGCAGGCGTTCTCCTCGATGATCGCGATGTCCGCGTCCGAGACGTTCTCGTTGACCGCGTCGGAGATCGCGTTCACCAGGTCGAGCTTGCGCACCGTGCCGTCCACCAGCACCGCCTGGCCGGCCTCCATCGGGCCGCCGGAGAC
The DNA here is from genome assembly GCF_036226465.1 of Kitasatospora sp. NBC_01250. Classification (NCBI taxonomy): domain Bacteria; kingdom Bacillati; phylum Actinomycetota; class Actinomycetes; order Kitasatosporales; family Streptomycetaceae; genus Kitasatospora; species Kitasatospora sp. NBC_01250. The sequence goes on from NZ_CP108476.1 coordinate 4,128,014, forward strand.
GAAGACGGTGGGGATGTTGAGGCGCAGCGCGGCCATCAGCATGCCGGGGGTGATCTTGTCGCAGTTGGAGATGCAGATCAGCGCGTCCGCGCAGTGCGCGCTGACCATGTACTCCACGCTGTCGGCGATCAGGTCGCGCGAGGGCAGCGAGTAGAGCATGCCGTGGTGGCCCATCGCGATGCCGTCGTCCACCGCGATGGTGTTGAACTCGCGCGCGATGCCGCCGGCCGCCTGGATCGCCTCGGAGACGATCCGGCCCACCGGCTGCAGGTGGGTGTGGCCCGGCACGAACTCGGTGAAGGAGTTGGCGACCGCGATGATCGGCTTGCCGAAGTCCTCCCGGGCTACACCGGCGGCCCGGAGGAGGGCGCGGGCGCCTGCCATGTTGCGACCGTGGGTGACCGTACGGGACTTCAGCTCGGGCACGGGATCTCTCCATTCCCAGGGGTAGGTAACAGCCGAGCCTACGCCCCCGTCCCAGCCGCCGGACCCGCCGTCCGCATGCCGGTCACCCGCCGGAGGCGGCGGAACACCGGCCGACGCGGCAGTCAGGCCTTCTTGGTGCCGACCCAGAGCTCCAGCTGGTACGGCTCGACGACCTGCCCGTCCGGGAAGTCGGCCAGCAGCGCCTCCCGTTCGGCGGCCAGCACCGGCTCGCGCACCCCGGGCTCCAGCACCGCGAAGTAGGACTTCGAGCGCAGGTCGGTCAGCACGTCCTCGACGTCGAGCTGGCGCTCCCACTGCAGGGTGCGCCGGGCCACCTCGAACGGGTAGCGGTCCAGGTGCTCGCCGACCGCGTTCATCACCCCGTAGAAGTGGTACGAGGGCAGCGCCGCCTGCAGCCGGGCCTCCTGCGCGGCCAGGTACGGCACCGAGCGGTCCTTGATGTTCCACCACAGCGCCAGCGCACCGCCCGGGCGCAGCACCCGCAGCGCCTCGGGCAGCGAGCGGTCGGGGTCGGTCCAGTGGAAGGCCTGCGCGTAGGTGATCAGGTCGGCGGTGGCGTCGTGGCACGGCAGGTCGTTGCCGTCGCCCTTGACCAGCGGGATCTCCGGGCTGACCCGGTGCAGCTGGGCCGCCATCCCCGGGCTCGGCTCGACGGCGGTGACCCGGGCGCCGCGGGCGTGCAGCAGCCTGGTGGCGATGCCGGTGCCGGCGCCGACGTCCAGCACCAGCGAGCCCTTGATCGGGCGGTGCGCCAACTCCTCGATCGCATCGAAGAGTTCACCGGGATAGGAGGGCCGGGCGCGGTCGTACTCGGCAGCCACCGCACCGAAGCTCTCGGCGTGCTCCCTGAGCTGATCGTCCGTCATGACACCCCTCCGATGGATCGTTCGTACCGTCAGGGTACGCGCGAGCCGGTGGCCAGGTGCAGCCGGGTGAAGGCCAGCGCCTCCGCCAGATCGGCCTCCCGCTCGGCGGGTGAGCCGGAGCGCCGGGTGTTGACCTCCAGCACCACGTGGCCCTCGAAACCGGTGCGCGCCAGGCGCTCCAGCAGCTCGGCGCAGGGCTGCTTGCCGCGCCCCGGGATCAGGTGCTCGTCCTTGCCGGAGCCGGAGCCGTCCGCCAGGTGCACGTGGGCCAGCCGGTCGCCCATCCGGTCGACCAGGGCGAAGGCGTCGATCCGCGAGGTGGCCACGTGCGAGAGGTCGACGGTGAAGTGCCGGTACGCCTCCTCGGTGACCTCCCAGCCGGGGGCGTAGGCGAGCACCTCGCGGTCCTTGTAGCGCCACGGGTACATGTTCTCCACCGCGAACCGCACTGCCGTCTCGCCCGCCATCCGCTCGATGCCCTGGACGAACTCGCGCGCGTAGGCGCGCTGCCAGCGGAACGGCGGGTGGACCACCACGGTGTCGGCGCCCAGCGTCTCGGCCGCGGCCCTGGCGCGCTTCAGCTTGGTCCACGGGTCGGTGGTCCAGACCCGCTGGGTGATCAGCAGGCAGGGTGCGTGCACCGCCAGGATCGGCATCCGGTGCTTCTCGCTCAGTGCGCGCAGCGCGTCCAGGTCCTGGCTGACCGGGTCGTTCCAGACCATCACCTCCACGCCGTCGTAGCCCAGCTTGGCGGCCAGCTCGAAGGCGATCGCGGTGTTGTCGGGGTAGACCGAGGCGGTGGAGAGCGCGACCTTGGTGTCCGGGACGTGCAGCGCCGGGTGCGCCGGCAGCACCAGCCGGTCGGTGGTGCGCAGCAGCGGGTCGCGCCGCGGGGCGGCCGCCTTGCGGCGCGGCGCCCTGGGCAGCCTGGGCCGTGCCGCGGGCTCCGCCTGCCCGGCGCGCCGCCGCGGCCGTGCCTCGCCGCGCCCGCCGCCCGCTTCCTTGGCCTGCTCCTCCTCCACGGGATTCAGGTTAAGCGCCGAGGAGCGCCGACGGGGCGGACGGGGTGGTGCCCTGCTGCTCCATGCTGTCCAGCCGGCGCAGGATGATCCCCTCGCGCAGCGCCCAGGGGCAGATGTCCAGCGCCTCCAGTCCGAACAGGTCCATCGCCGCGTCCGCCACCAGCGCACCGGCCAGCAGCTGGCGGGAGCGCCCCTCGGAGACACCGGGGATCTTGGCCCGCTCGGCCGCCGTCATCGCGGCCAGCCGCGGCAGCCAGGCGGCCAGGCCGCTGCGGGTGAGCCGGCGCGGCACCCGCAGGCCGGCCTCGGCGGGCGCGGCGCCGGTCATCCGGGCCAGTTGCTTGAAGGTCTTGGAGGTGGCCACCGCGTGGTCCGGCGGCCCGAGTCTGGCCACCTCACCGACCACCCCGGCGATCTCGGCCCTGATGTGGCGGCGCAGCTCGCGCACCGCCTCGGGGTCGGCCACGTCGCCCGGCAGCCGGTTGGCGGTCAGCCGGCCCGCGCCCAGCGGCAGCGAGAAGGCGGCGTCCGGCTGCTCGCCGATGCCGCAGGCGATCTCCAGCGAGCCGCCGCCGATGTCCAGGTCGAGCAGCCGCCCGGAGGACCAGCCGAACCAGCGGCGCACGGCCAGGAAGGTCAGCCGCGCCTCGTCCTGCCCGGCGAGCACGGTCAGCTCGACCCCGGTCTCCTCGCGCACCCGGCGCAGCACGCTCTCGCCGTTGGCCGCCTCGCGCACCGCCGAGGTGGCGAACGGCAGCAGGTCGACCACGCCCTTGTCCTCGGCCACCCGCAGCGAGGAGGCGACCATGTCGATCAGCCGGGCCACCCCGTCGTCGCGGATCGCCCCGTGCTCGTCGAGCAGTTCGGCCAGCCGCAGCTCCGCCTTGTGCGAGTACGCGGGCAGCGGTGCGGCGCCGCGGTGGGCGTCCACCACGAGGAAGTGGACCGTGTTGGAACCTACGTCGAGCACACCGAGTCGCATAGATCCCCACGCTACGCCACGGCACCTGCGGAAATCCCGCCTGTTCGATTGCCGATCGGGCGGCTCGCGGGCCAGCCTGGTGGCTGACGACCACTCACACCCCGGGAGCAACCCACCATGACGATCAGTCACCGCCGCCTGGGCGCGGGCGAGCACAGGGTCATCGTCCTGCACGACTGGTTCGGCACCACCGCCGGCTGGGGTCCTTTCCTGGACTACCTGGACAAGAGCGCCTTCGGCTACGCCTTCCTCGACTACCGCGGCTACGGCGACCGGGTCGAGGTCCCCGGCGAGTTCACCCTGGCCGAGATCGCCGCCGACACCCTCGCCCTCGCCGACGAGCTGGGCTGGGAGACCTTCTCGCTGGTCGGCCACTCGATGGGGGCCAAGGCCGCCCAGCTGGTGCTGGCCCAGGCGCCGCACCGGGTGCGCAAGCTGGCCGCCGTCGCGCCGGTGCCGGCCGGCGCCTTCCCGCTCGGCGAGGAGGAGCACGCGCTCTTCCACGCCGCCCCGCGCAACTTCACCGCCCGCCGGATGATCCTGGACCAGGTCACCGGGCAGCGGGCGAACGCCGTCTGGCTGGACCGGATGGTGGCCCGCTCCTCGGCGACCAGCCGGGTGGACGCCTTCGAGGCCTACCTGACCGAGTGGACCACCCAGGACTTCGCCGCGAAGGTGGCCGGCCAGCCGCTGCCGGTCAGGGTCTTCGTCGGCGAGCTGGACCTGGCGCTCACCCCCGAGCTCTTCCGCACCGGCTGGCAGCCGCTCTACCCCGCGGCCGAGCTCGAGGTGCTGCCGGCCACCGGCCACTACCCGATGTACGAGACGCCGGTGGCCTTCGCCACCGCGCTGGAGGCCTTCCTGCGGGACTGACCGGGACTGACCCGACCGACCGGCGCCGGACCGGGGCCGACCAGCGCCGATCGGCGCCGGACCCGGACCGACCGGCGCCGGCGGGGCGCTTCAGACGGCAGCGTCGCCGATGGCGGCTACCCTTGCCGGGTGGCCGCCATCGACATCCCCGCCCCCACCCTCAAGAAGCCCCAGCCCGAGGTCGCGCTGGACTTCCCGCGCGCCTGGGTCGAGTTCGCCGACCCCGCCGACGACGAGCAGGTCTTCCGCTGCGACCTGACCTGGCTGACCTCCCGCTGGGGCTGCATCTTCGGCCAGGGCTGCCACGGCATCCGCCCGGGCCGCGGCGAGTCGGACGGCTGCTGCACGCTGGGCGCGCACTACTCCGACGAGGACGACGAGCAGCGCGTCATCGAGCACGCCAAGCGGCTGACCCCCGAGGCCTGGCAGTACTTCGACCAGGGCACCGACAAGAAGGGCCGGCTCAAGCTCGACGGCGGCATCACCATGCTGGACGAGGACGGCGACCGGCAGACCCGCCGGGTGGACGGCGCCTGCATCTTCCTCAACCGCCCCGGCTTCGCCGGCGGCCAGGGCTGCGCGCTGCACACGCTGGCGCTGCAGGAGGGCAAGGAGCCGCTGGAGACCAAGCCGGACGTCTGCTGGCAGCTGCCGATCCGCCGCACCTACGACTGGATCGACCGCCCGGACGACACCCGCTACCTGCAGGTGAGCATCGGCGAGTACGACCGGCGCGGCTGGGGCCCGGGCGGCCACGACCTGCACTGGTGGTGCACCAGCAGCCCGGAGGCGCACCAGGGCCCCGACCCGGTCTACGTCAGCTACCGCGCCGAGCTGACCGAGCTGATGGGCCCGGCGGCCTACGCGGTGCTGACCGAGCTGTGCGACCAGCGGATCAAGAGCAGGGCCGACCGCAGGCTCGCGCCGCACCCCGCCGACCCGAAGCGCAAGAAGGACGCGTAACCACCGGCAGCCGCCCGGCTACTTGTCGATGTCCCCGACCACGAAGAACATCGACCCGAGGATCGCCACCATGTCCGCCACCAGCGTGCCGGGCAGCAGCTCGATCAGCGCCTGGATGTTGTTGAACGACGCCGAGCGCAGCTTGAGCCGCCAGGGCGTCTTGTCACCGCGCGAGACCAGGTAGTAGCCGTTGACCCCGAGCGGGTTCTCCGTCCACGCGTAGGTCTCGCCCTCGGGTGCCTTGAGCACCTTGGGCAGCCGCAGGTTGACCGGCCCGGCCGGCAGGCCGGCCAGCCGGTCCAGGCAGGCGTCCGCGAGGTCGAGCGAGTTGACGGTCTGCTCCAGCAGGCACTCGAAGCGGGCCAGGCAGTCGCCCTCCTCGCGCACCGCCACGCTGAGCACGTCCTGGAGCTCGCCGTAGGCCAGGTAGGGCTCGTCGCGGCGCAGGTCGAAGTCGACGCCGCTGGCCCGCGCGATCGGGCCGGTGATGCCGTAGGCGTGCACGTGCTCGGGGGCGAGCACGCCGACGCCCGCCGTACGGGCCCGGAAGATCTCGTTGCCCAGCACCAGGTCCTGGTAGACCGGCAGCTGGGCGCGGACGGCGGCGATCGCGGTGCGGACCCGGCCGAGCCAGCCGGCCGGCAGGTCCTCCTTGAGGCCGCCGACCCGGTTGAACATGAAGTGCATCCGCCCGCCGCTGGCCTCCTCCAGCACGTGCTGGAGCTCCTCGCGGCTGGTGAAGGCGTAGAAGACGGGGGTGATGCCGCCCAGCTCCAGCGGATAGGAGCCGATGAACATCAGGTGGTTGAGCACCCGGTTGAGCTCGGCGAGCAGGGTGCGGGTCCACACCGCGCGCTCGGGCACCTCCATGCCCAGCATCCGCTCGACCGCGAGCACCACGCCCAGCTCGTTGGCGAAGGCGGAGAGCCAGTCGTGCCGGTTGGCCAGCATGATGATCTGCCGGTAGTCCCGGGCCTCGAAGAGCTTCTCGGCGCCGCGGTGCATGTAGCCGATGACCGGCTCGGCCGAGACGATGCGCTCACCGTCCAGCACCAGCTTGAGCCGGAGCACACCGTGGGTGGCCGGGTGCTGCGGGCCGATGTTCAGCACCATGTCGGTGGCGGTGCTCTCCGCGCCCGACCCGATGCCGACGGTGGTCTCCCTCAAGCTGCTCATGCCCCCAGAGTCTGCCATCCCGCCAGCCCCGCCAGGCTCCGCGGTACCGGCATCCGGACGGCCTGGACCAGCCAGCCGAAGCCGCCCAGCCCGGCGGTGGCCGTCAGCTCGGCCGCCTCCCCCGCGGCGGCCAGCGCCCGCACGTACCCGGCCGGGTCGCTGGAGGCGAGCGCGAGCGGCGGCCGGGTGCCGTCGACGCCGAGCGCGCGCAGCGCGGTGCGCTGGGTTGTCCACAGGCTGTGGACACCGGGGACGGCCACCGAGTCGAGCGCCACGTGCGCGGTCAGGTCGCAGCTGCCGTCCGGCACCGGGGGCACCTCACGGCCGTTCCGGAAGCCGGTCAGGGTCCCGAAGACCGGCCGGTCTTGCTTCCGGTGCGCGTAGTCCACGGCCACCGCGAGCCCCCGCTCCAGCGCCCCCACGGCCGCCGCCCAGGCCGCGTCCCTGGTCCCGCCCAGCTCGATGCGCTCCCCCGGCTCCCCCGCGGGCCACCAGCGCCCGGCCCACGCGGCGTCGGCCCCGGTCAACGGCGGGCCCAGCCGCTCCTCCCCCGTCACGATGACCTCGACGTAGCGCGGCACACCGTCCTCGTCCCGTTCGGCGATGTCGAGCGGCACGTTGTCCAGCCACTCGTTGGCGAACAGCAGCCCCACCGCCCCCTCGGGCACCCGCTCGGTCCACCGCACCTGCGCCGGCAGCCCGTCCGGGCGGGCGGCCAGCTCGACGCCGTAGGCCCGCAGCCGCCCCGGCAGCAGCCCGCAGAGCGCCCCCACCAGTTCACCGCGCCCGGCCCCGACGTCGATCAGGGCGATCTCCTCGGGGTGGCCGAGCGCCTCGTCCACCTCCAGGAGCAGCCGCCCGACGGCCGCCGCGTACCGGGGTGAGGCGTGCACGGAGGTCCTGAAGTGCCCGGCCGGTCCCTCAGGACGGTGGTAGAAACCGCCCTGAGGCCCGTACAGGGCCCGTTCCATGGCGGGTCGCCAGCGCATCCAGGTCATGCCCGCGACCGTACCGGGCTCCGACCTGCGGACGAGGACGGTATCGCTCTTGTGGCGGACGGGACGGCCCCTGGCGACTGCCTAGGCTTGTCACGTGCATCGACTCTACGCCTGGCTTCGCGGACACCCCATGGTGGTCGATGGCGTCTGGGCGTCCATCGTGCTCTTCCTGGCCCTGGTCTCCAACATGAACGCCACCGGCTGGCGCAGCGGGGCCTACTACCTGATCACCGTGCTGATGTTCGGCCTGATGGTGGTGCGCCGCCGCTGGCCGGGGCCGACCACCGTCGCGGCGATGCTGCTCGGCCTGATGCAGGTGCTGGCGAACGTCGACCCGGACGCCTCCTCGCTGGGCTACCTGGTCTTCGTCTACACCGGCGCCGCCTTCGCCGTCCCCTGGATCTCGCGCTTCGCGCTGGTCAGCGGCCTGCTCGCCGGACCGCTGACGGTCGGGATGCTGCACAAGAGCTCGGACAACGGCTCACCCGCCCACGGCTTCCTGCAGCAGGCGTTCGTCGCCGTGCTGCTCTCCACCCCGTTCATCCTCTGCTGGGCCTGGGGCCGCCTCACCCGGGTCCGCGGCGCCTACCTGGTGGAGCTGGAGGACCGGGCGTCCCGGCTGGAGCGCGAGCGCGACGCCCAGGCCAAGGTGGCGGTGGCCGCCGAGCGCGCCCGGATCGCCCGCGAGCTGCACGACGTGGTCGCGCACAACGTCTCGGTGATGATCGTCCAGGCCGACGGCGCGGCCTACGTGATGGACAACTCGCCGCAGCAGGCCAAGGAGGCGCTGGGCACCATCGCCTCCACCGGGCGGCAGGCGCTGGTCGAGATGCGCCGGCTGCTGGGCGTGCTGCGCACCGCCGACGCGGCCGAGGAGTACGTGCCGCAGCCCGGTGTGGAGGAGCTGCCCGAGCTGCTGGAGCAGGTGCGCACCGCCGGTCTGCCGGTGGAGTACTCCACCTCGGGCGAGGTCCGCGAGCTGCCGCGCGGCGTCGAGCTGACCGTCTACCGGATCGTTCAGGAAGCCCTCACCAATGTGCGCAAGCATGGCGGACCGAACGTCAGCGCCCGGGTGGCGGTGGACTTCGGCGACCGCGACCTGAACGTGCTGATCGAGGACGACGGCCGCGGCAGCACCGACGAGCAGCTCTCCCGGGGCGGCACGGACGGCCAGGGCCACGGCCTGATCGGCATGCGTGAGCGGATCGGCATGGTCAGCGGCAGCCTGGATGCCGGCCCACGGCCCGGCGGCGGGTTCCGGATCCGCGCCGTGCTCCCCCTCAAGACCGCCCGATAAGGAGAACCCCCAGGTGACGATCCGCGTGATGCTCGTCGACGACCAGGAACTGCTGCGCACCGGCTTCCGGATGGTGCTGCAGTCACAGGCGGACATCGAGATCGCCGCCGAGGCGGGCGACGGCGCCCAGGCCGTCGAGGTGGCCGCCGCCAGCGAGGTCGACGTGATCCTGATGGACGTCCGGATGCCGCGGATGGACGGGGTGCAGGCCACCCGGCGGATCTGCCTGGAGCCCGACGGCACCCCCCGCGCGGGAGCGCCCAAGGTGCTCATCCTGACCACCTTCGACCTGGACGAGTACGCCTTCGCCGCGCTCAAGGCCGGGGCCAGCGGGTTCCTGCTCAAGGACGTGCCGCCGACCGAGCTGGTCACCGCGATCCGCGCGGTGCACGCGGGCGACGCGGTGGTCGCCCCGACCACCACCCGGCGGATGATCGACCGGTTCGCCGAGGTGCTGCCCGTCCCGCAGCCCGCCTCGGGGCCGCCCGCGCTGACCCCGCTGACCGAGCGCGAGCGGGAGGTCTTCCTGCTGGTCGCCCAGGGGCTGTCGAACAGCGAGATCGCCGCCGAGCTGGTGCTCTCCGAGGCCACCGTGAAGACCCACGTCGGGCGGATCCTGGGCAAGCTGGGCCTGCGCGACCGGGTGCAGGCCGTGGTGCTCGCCTACGAGGCGGGGCTGCTGCGGGCGGGCCGCGCGTAGGGGGGCCGTAGGATGGGACGGACCGTCTGGTACCCGTATGAGGACTGGAACGCAGAAGCCCGTGAGCACTTCCGATCTTTTCGACCTCCCCGACCCGAGTGACCCCGCGGCCCGCCCCGCCCGCCTGACCGTGGGCGTGGTGGGGACCGGACGGGTGGGCCCGGCGCTCGGCGCCGCCCTGCAACTGGCCGGCCACCAGGTGGTGGCCGCCTCCGGCGTCTCCGCCGCCTCCCTGCGCCGCGCCGGGGAGCTGCTGCCGGGGGTGCGGCTGGTGACACCGCCCCAGGTGCTGGCCGCCGCCGACCTGGTGCTGCTCACCGTGCCGGACGACGTGCTCGCCGACCTGGTCGCGGGCCTGGCCGCGACCGGCGCGATCCGCCCCGGCCAGCTGGTGGTGCACACCTCCGGCGCGTACGGCGTGAACGTGCTGGATCCCGCCACCCGGGCCGGCGCACTGCCGCTGGCGCTGCACCCGGCGATGACCTTCACCGGCGGCTCCGTCGACCTGGCCCGGCTGGCCGGCTGCCCGTTCGGGGTGACCGCTCCCGAGGAGCTGCGCCCGGTGGCCGAGGCGCTGGTGGTGGAGATGGGCGGCGAGCCCGAGTGGGTTCCCGAGGCGGTCCGCCCGCTCTACCACACGGCCCTGGCGCACGGCGCCAACCACCTGGTCACCCTGGTCGCGCAGGCCATGGACCTGCTGCGCACCGCGGGCATCGCCGAACCGGGCCGGCTGCTCGGCCCGCTGCTCGGCGCCGCGCTGGACAACAGCCTGCGCTCCGGCGACGCGGCGCTGACCGGCCCGGTCGCCCGTGGCGACGCCGGCACCGTGCGCCGCCACCTGGCGCAGCTGACCACCGTGTCCCCGGACATCCCGGCGGCCTACCGGGCGATGGCGAAGGCCACCGCGCAGCGGGCGCTGGCGCACGGGACGCTGACGGACGAAGCGGCGGCCTCGCTGCTGGACGTACTCAACGAGGAGAAGTAATGGCCCGCCCCAAGCCCGCCGCCAAGGCCCCCATGGTCCGCAAGACCCAGCTCACCCACACCGTCGGCGACTTCGAGGCGGCCTTCTGGCCCGACGAGCGCCCGGTGGACAACGCGGTCGTGATGACCATGGGCGCGCTGCACGAGGGCCACGCCGCGCTGATCCGGGCCGCCCGCAAGGAGGTCGGCCCCGAGGGCCGGGTGGCCGTGACGGTCTTCGTCAACCCGCTGCAGTTCGCCCCGACCGAGGACCTGGACCGCTACCCGCGCAGCCTGGCCGCCGACGTGCGACTGGCCGAGGAGCACGGCGCCGACGTGGTCTTCGCCCCGCTGCCCGAGGAGGTCTACCCCAACGGCACCCCGCAGGTGCGGCTGAGCGCGGGCCCGATGGGCGAGCGCTTCGAGGGCGCCACCCGCCCGGGGCACTTCGACGGGGTGCTGACCGTGGTGGCCAAGCTGCTGCACATCACCGACCCGGACTACGCGTTCTTCGGCGAGAAGGACGCCCAGCAGCTGGCGGTCATCCAGCGGATGGTGGCCGACCTGGACTTCGACGTCGAGGTGATCGGCGTGCCGACCGTCCGCGAGGCCGACGGCCTGGCACTCTCCTCGCGCAACCGCTACCTCTCCGAGGCCGAGCGCACCCACGCGCTGGCGCTCTCCCGCGCGCTGTTCGCCGGCCGTGACGTGGCCGCCAAGGGCCCGGCGGCCGTGCGCGAGGCGGCCGGGCAGGTGCTGTCCGAGGCGGACGGCATCGAACTCGACTACCTCGCCCTGATCGACCCGCACGACTTCGTCGAGGCGCCGGACGACTTCCAGGGCGAGGCGGTGCTGGCCGTGGCGGCGAAGGTGGGTTCCACCCGCCTGATCGACAACGTCCGCCTGCAGGTCAGGTAACCCAGTAATTCCCTTCGGCATGCACTCACCTCAGGAGGCGTGACCCATGCTCCGCACCATGCTCAAGTCCAAGATCCACCGGGCCACCGTCACCCAGGCCGACCTGCACTACGTCGGCTCGGTGACGGTGGACCAGGACCTGCTCGACGCGGCCGACCTGCTCCCCGGCGAGCTGGTCCACATCGTCGACATCAACAACGGCGCCCGGCTGGAGACCTACACCATCGCCGGGCCGCGCGGCACCGGCGTGATAGGCATCAACGGCGCCGCCGCCCGCCTGGTCCACCCCGGCGACCTGGTGATCCTGATCGCCTACGGGCAGATGGACACCGCCGAGGCCAGGGCCTACCAGCCCAAGGTGGTCTTCGTGGACGCGGAGAACAGGATCACCGGCTTCGGTTCCGACGCCGCCGAAGCCCTGCCCGGGACGGACACCCTGCGCGGCGACGCCGTACACGCGTAACACCGGCCGACTGGAGCCTGAGATGCCTGCGACCCACCGCCTCACCGCACCCGCGCCCGGCTGGACCGCCACGACCGACGTCGTGGTGGTCGGCTCGGGTGTCGCCGGCCTGACGGCCGCCCTGAACATCCGCACAGCGGGCCTGCGGGTGACGGTGGTCACCAAGGCAGTGCTCGACGAGGGCTCGACCCGCTGGGCCCAGGGCGGTGTCGCCGCCGCCCTGGGCGAGGGCGACACCCCCGAACAGCACCTGGCCGACACCCTGGTGGCCGGCGCCGGGGTCTGCGACGAGCAGGCCGTGCGGGTGCTGGTCACCGAGGGCCCCGAGGCGGTGCGCCGCCTGATCGCCCTCGGTGCGGCCTTCGACACCGACGCCGAGGGCGAGATCCTGCTCACCCGCGAGGGCGGCCACCACCGCAACCGGATCGTCCACGCGGGCGGCGACGCCACCGGCGCGGAGATATCGCGCGCCCTGGTCGCCGCCGTCCACGCCGACCCCGAGATCGAGCTGATCGAGCACGCGCTGGTGCTCGACCTGCTCACCGACGCCGCGGGCCGCACGGCCGGGCTGACCCTGCACGTGATGGGCGAGGGCCAGCGCGACGGGGTGGGCGCGATCCGGGCCCGGGCCGTGGTGCTGGCCACCGGCGGCATGGGCCAGGTCTTCTCCGCCACCACCAACCCGGCGGTCTCCACCGGCGACGGGGTGGCGCTCGCGCTGCGGGCCGGCGCCGAGGTGGCCGACCTGGAGTTCGTCCAGTTCCACCCCACCGTCTTCTGGGTCGGCCCGGGGGCCGAGGGCCAGCTGCCGCTGGTCTCCGAGGCCGTCCGCGGCGAGGGCGCCCACCTGGTGGACGCCGCCGGCACCCGTTTCATGGTCGGCCAGCACGAACTCAACGAGCTGGCCCCGCGTGACATCGTGGCCAAGGCGATCACCCGGCAGATGGCGGCCCAGGGCGCCGAGCACATGTACCTGGACGGTCGGCACTTCGGCGCGCGGATGTGGGCCGAGCGGTTCCCCACCATCCTGGCCTCCTGCCGGGCGCACGGCATCGACCCGGTCACCGAGCCGATCCCGGTGGCCCCGGCCGCGCACCACGCCTCCGGCGGGGTGCGCACCGACCTGCACGGCCGCACCTCGGTGCCCGGCCTCTACGCCTGCGGCGAGGTGGCCTGCACCGGGGTGCACGGCGCCAACCGGCTGGCGTCCAACTCGCTGCTCGAAGGCCTGGTCTTCGCCGAGCGGATCGCCCACGACCTGGCCGAGCGCAGCGCGGCCGGCGAACTGCCGCTGCGCGAGGTCGACGTGGCGGCCGCCCGGGCCGCCACCCCCGTCCCGCTGCCCGCCCCCGAGGCGCGGGCCCGGATCCAGCACCTGATGTCGCGTGGCGCGGGCGTGCTGCGCTCGGCCGGGAGCATGGCCGAAGCCGCCGAGGGGCTGGCCGCGCTCGCCGCCGGCGCCGCCGAGCGGGCCGCCGAGCAGAAGCCGGCCGACCCGCGGGTGGAGACCTGGGAGGCGGCCAACCTGCTGCTGGTCGGCACCGCCCTGGTGGCCGCGGCCGCCCGCCGCACCGAGACCCGCGGCTGCCACTGGCGCGAGGACTTCCCCGACCGCGACGACGCCAACTGGCAGCGTCATCTGACCACCGTCCTGGACGCCGCCGGTGTCCGCGTCCGTGAGGAGCACCAGAACCAATGACCCACAGCCACGAGGAACTTCCGCTGGCCGACCAGGACGGCTGCGGCGCCGGCTGCGGCTGCGCCGACGGCGAGGGCTACGAGACGGGCCTGGACCCGGCGCTGGCCGAGCTGCTGGAGCAGGCGGGCCTGGACCCGGTCGAGGTCGAGGACATCGCCACCCTGGCGCTGGCCGAGGACCTGGCCGGCGGCGAGGACGTCACCTCGGTGGCCACCGTCCCCGAGGACGCGGTGGCCACCGCCGACTTCACCGCCCGCGAGGCGGGCGTGGTGGCCGGTCTGCGGATCGCCGAGGCCGTGGTCTCGCTGATCTGCGAGGAGGAGTTCGAGGTCGAGCGGCACGTCGAGGACGGCGACCGGGTCGAGGCCGGCCAGGTGCTGCTCTCGGTGCGCAGCCGCACCCGCGACCTGCTCACCGCCGAGCGCAGCGCGCTCAACCTGCTCTGCCACCTGTCCGGCATCGCCACCGCCACCCGCGCCTGGGCCGACGCCCTGGAGGGCACCGGCGCCGCGGTGCGCGACACCCGCAAGACCCACCCGGGCCTGCGGGCGCTGCAGAAGTACGCGGTGCGCTGCGGCGGCGGCGTCAACCACCGGATGGCGCTCTCCGACGCCGCGCTGATCAAGGACAACCACGTGGTCGCCGCGGGCGGCGTGGCCGAGGCCTTCGCGGCCGTCAAGGCCGCCTACCCCGAGCTGCCGGTGGAGGTCGAGGTGGACACCCTGGAGCAGATCCCGCCGGTGCTGGAGCTCGGTGCCGAGCTGATCCTGCTGGACAACTTCACCGTGCCGAAGATGCGCGAGGCGGTGGAGCTGGTGGCGGGCCGGGCCAAGCTGGAGGCCTCCGGCGGTCTGACCCTGGCCACCGCGCGCGAGGTCGCCGAGACTGGTGTCGACTACCTGGCGGTCGGCGCGATCACCCACTCGGTGCCGGTCCTGGACATCGGCCTGGACCTGAGGGCCTGATCCGGCGGCCGACCCCTGACGACCCTTGACGACCCCTCCGATCCGGAAAGCGGGGCCCATGCTCCTCACCATCGACGTCGGCAACACCCAGACCACGCTCGGCCTGTTCGACGGTGAGGAGGTCGTCGACCACTGGCGGATCTCCACCGACCCGCGCCGCACCGCCGATGAACTGGCGGTCCTGATGCAGGGGTTGATGGGCCGCCAGCCCGGTGGCGCGGGCCGCGAGCGGGTGGACGGGCTGGCGATCTGCTCGTCGGTGCCCGCCGTGCTGCACGAGCTGCGCGAGGTGACCCGCCGCTACTACGGCGACCTGCCCGCGGTGCTGGTGGCCCCCGGCGTCAAGACCGGGGTGCACGTCCTGATGGACAACCCCAAGGAGGTCGGCGCCGACCGGATCGTCAACGCACTGGCCGCCAACCACCTGTACGGCGGGCCGTGCATCGTGGTCGACTTCGGCACCGCCACCACCTTCGACGCGATCAACGAGCGCGGCGACTACGTGGGCGGCGCGATCGCCCCCGGCATCGAGATCTCGGTCGAGGCGCTGGGGGTGCGCGGCGCCCAGCTGCGCAAGATCGAGCTGGCCAAGCCCCGCAATGTGATCGGCAAGAACACCGTGGAGGGCATGCAGTCCGGCGTGCTCTACGGCTTCGCCGGCCAGGTGGACGGGCTGGTCAGCAGAATGGCCAAGGAGCTCTCGCCCACCGACCCCGAGGACGTCCAGGTGATCGCCACCGGCGGCCTGGCCCCGCTGGTGCTGGACGAGGCGAGCACCATCGACGTGCACGAGCCCTGGCTGACGCTGATCGGACTGCGACTGGTCTACGAGCGGAACACCGCGAGTTGACGGACCATCAGATATAAGGCTGGGCCATCCGGGCGGCGCCATGCGAGGCATCCCACAAATCGGATATTCCTCACGTAGTGTCAACTTATGCCCACGCCTCACGGATCCCGCGGTGGCATGGCCTTCAGCAGCGACGAAGTGCGCGTGCTGCGCCGTGCCCTCGCCCAAGCCCTCCACCCCGCCGTCCCCGCCCAGAGCCCGGCCGGCCCTCTGCCGGCCGACCTCTGGGTCGAGGACGTCCAGGAGGCGCTCCGACTGGCCGAGGCCATCGACGAGGCCGTCAGCGAGGGCGGCCGGTTGCGTGGCTTCCTCCTCGCCGAGCTGGTCCGCTACCGGCGCGCCCTGCCCGGCAGCGCCCGCGGCTACCTGGAACGGCTGGAGGAGGCCGTCACCGACGGCTACCTCCCCGAACCGGACGACCTCGCCGCCCTGCGCGCCCTGGCCAAGCTGCCCTGCGGCCCCGGTGAACGCACCCGCCGCTCCCGCCTGGCCGGCCGCTGCCACGCCCTGGCCGAGACCGCCATCCGCGAGCGCCTGGCCCGCACCACCGGCCTGCCCCGCCCCACCGTCCCGGGTCCCGCCACCACGCGGCACCTGGCGGCCGTACCCAGCCCCCTCAACGACCGAGCCGACCGCGCCGGAGGACCGATCCCGATGAGCACCCCCGCTGGTACCCCCGCCCCCCGCCCGAAGGCCACCGCCCCGGCCGGCACCGCCGGTGCCCCCGGCACCGGCCGCATCCCCACCCCCGCCGAGCTCTTCGCCCGCCGCCCGGCACCGGTGGTGGTCGCGCAGGCCGAGGAGGACGAGGAGCTGGCGACCGGCACCGGCTGACGCGCAGCGCTGACGCCCTGGTCCGAACTGCACGCCATCGCCTTCCGCAGGCGGTGGCGTGCAGCGCTTTGTCGATAATGTGATGGCTGCGTTCCTGATTCATGGTCAAGCTTCACTAAAACTTGAGTGCATTTAAGCCACCACTGCCCGAAACTGTCCGATTCGCGCCGTCACGTCCGCCCCTATGGTCCGCTGGGAATATTCAGCAACCAGGGGGACCCCCGTGCTCTCAGTCCGCACCCGCCGCGCCACCGCCGCCGGCGCCACCGCGCTCACCGCGCTCCTCACCGCCGGCCTGACGGCGCTGCCGGCCCACGCGGCGGCCGGCAAGCTGACCATCAGCGGCGATGCCGCCAACGCACTGGCCGCAGACGGCACCCCGAAGCAGGTCCAGCTCCGGATCGACGAGCCCGGCGCGGCCTCGAACGAGGGCCTCACCTACACCTTCGACACCAGCGCGCTGACCGGCATCGCCACGTTCCGGCCGAGCGCCAGCTGCAACGTCAAGGGCACCGTCGTCAGCTGCACGGACTCCATGGGGCCGTACGCCGAGGCCCAGCCCCAGCTGAACTTCGCGGCGGTCGCCGGCGCCAAGCCCGGCGCCTCCGCGAAGCTCCACCTCACGGCCACCACGGACGACGGGGCCACCACCACCTTCGACACCGCGCTCACCGTCGGCGGCACCAAGCTGTCGGTCCAGCAGATCCCGGCGCAGAACGGTGTGAAGATCGGCTCCACCGTGGGCACCGGGCTCGAGATCACCAACAACGGCACGCTGGCCTCGACCCAGACGAACATCGAGATCTTCTCGTCCGTCGCCCTGCCGTTCCACCAGCAGTACGGCAACTGCAAGTACGGCAAGGACGCCAACGGCATCGCCTCGACCGCCGTCTGCACCATAGACACCGGCATCGCGCCGGGCGAGACGGTCCATCTGGACCCGATGCAGTTCGACGTGAGCAGCCAGGCGCTGGAGGACTTCGTCGAATTCGCGGTGAGCCCGCAGCCGTACGACCTCACCCGCTTCAGCACCGAGACGTTCACCCAGGGCAGCGGCCCCCACCTGACCCTCGGCAAGCCCGAGACGCCCGGCCAGGGCCCCTCGACCGTCGCCGACCTCGGCACCAACAGCGGGGCGGAACTCGACGTCACCGCCGTCAACCACGCGGACTACGTCGCGCTCGGCAGCTGGCAGCCCCAGGCCGGCGGCAAGCAGGGCACCCTGCAGGTCGGCCTGCGCAACGACGGCCCCGCGCTGTACAGCGACCGGGCCGGCTCCTCGATCGCCGACCTGCAGGTGATCCTGCCCGCCGGGGTCAAGGCCACCACGGTGCCGAGCGGCTGCCTGCTGCAGACGCACCTGACCGACGCGGCGAACCGCACGATGTACCGCTGCGACACCAAGGACACCCAGCCGGCCGGCTTCAAGATCACCTTCAACTTCGGCATCCAGGTGGACGACCCGAGCGCCGTGCGCAACGGGCTGGTCGACTTCGTGAACGGTGAGGCGCCGTCCGACTTCGACGCCACCGACAAGCTGGACTTCGACCCGAACCCGGCCAACAACAGCGTCCAGCTGGCCTTCGGCACCCAGGCCGCCGCCACCCCGAGCGCCGCCCCGACCGGCGCCGCCCCCGTCGCCGCCACCAGCGCCGCGCCGACCACCGCCGCCCCCGTGGCCCCGGCCACCCCGGCTGCCCGGGCCACCGAGGCCGCCGCGAAGCCGGCCGGCCAGGAGCTCGCCTTCACCGGCGGTGGCTCCGACGCCGGTGCGATCGCCGCCGCCGGTGGCGCCGCGGTGCTGCTCGGCGCCGGCGCCCTGGTGTACGCCGCCCGTCGCCGCAAGGCCGGCGCGCAGCACTGACGGCCAGGCCGGACACCCCGCCCCGCCGTCCGGAGATATCCGGTGGCGGAGCGGGGTGTTTGGCTCGCTACCCTGGTGAGGTGAGCGATCAGAGCAGCCTTCCCGCGACCGACGACCTTCCCGAGCAGATGCGCGTGAGGCGCGAGAAGCTCGACCGGCTCCGCGCCGCCGGGATCGACCCGTACCCGGTCGGGTTCCCGCGGACCACCACCATCGCGGACCTCCGCGCCAAGCACCCGGACCTGCCCGCCGACACCGCCACCGGCGAGCGCGCCGGCATCACCGGGCGCGTGATCCTGGCCCGCACCGGCGGCAAGCTCTGCTTCGCCACCCTGCGCGACGGCTCGGGCGACCTGCAGGTGATGCTCTCGCTGGACAAGCTCGGCGAGGAGCGGCTGGCGGCCTGGAAGAGCGACATCGACCTGGGCGACCAGGTGGGCGTCGAGGGCGAGGTGATCACCTCCAAGCGCGGCGAGCTGAGCGTCATGGTGGACCGCTGGGAGCTCACCGCCAAGTGCCTGCGCCCGCTGCCGGACAAGCACAAGGGCCTGACCGACCCGGAGGCCCGGGTCCGCCAGCGGTACGTGGACCTGATCGTCAACCCCGAGGCCCGCGAGATCCTGCACCTGCGCAGCAAGGTGGTCCGCTCGATCCGCCGCACCTACGAGGAGCGCGGCTACATCGAGGTCGAGACGCCGATGCTGCAGCCGGTGCACGGCGGCGCCAACGCGCGTCCGTTCAAGACGCACATCAACGCGTACGACATCGACCTCTACATGCGCATCGCCCCCGAGCTGTACCTCAAGCGGCTGGTGGTCGGCGGCGCCGAGAAGGTCTTCGAGATCAACCGCAACTTCCGCAACGAGGGCGCGGACTCCACCCACAACCCGGAGTTCACCTCGCTGGAGTCGTACGAGGCGTACGGCGACTACGACACCCAGGCCGAGCTGATCCGCGCGACGATCGTCAACGCGGCCCGCGACGCGCTGGGCACCACGGTGATCAAGGGCGTCGACGCGCACGGCGTGGAGCACGAGATCGACCTGGCCGAGCCGTGGGAGGAGGTCGGCGTCTACCCGGGCATCTCCGCCCGCCTGGGCAGCGAGGTGACCCCGCAGACCACCGTCGAGGAGCTGCGCAAGCTCGCCGACGCGGCCGGCGTGCCCTACGAGAAGGAGTGGGGCCACGGGCAGATCGTCCTGGAGATGGTCGAGCGCCTGCTGGAGGAGAACGCGATCCGGCCGACCTTCATCAAGGACTACCCGACCGAGGTCTCCCCGCTCACCCGCCAGCACCGCTCGATCCCGGGCGTGGCGGAGAAGTGGGACCTGGTGATCTTCGGGACCGAGCTGGGCACCGCCTACTCCGAGCTGATCGACCCGGTCGAGCAGCGCGCCCGCCTCACCGCCCAGTCGCTGCTGGCGGCCGGCGGCGACGTCGAGGCGATGCAGATCGACGAGGACTTCCTGCGGGCGCTGGAGTACGCGATGCCGCCCACCGGCGGCCTGGGCCTGGGCGTCGACCGCCTGATCATGCTGCTCACCGGCAAGAACATCCGCGAGACGGTGCTCTTCCCGCTGGTGAAGCCGGCCGCAAAGACCACGGGGACCGCCGAAAAGACCGAAGAGTCCGAGGGAGAGTGACCTGATGGAGTACATCAGTGCGATCGTGCCGCCGCTGGTGATGGCGATCGGGTTCGGGTTCCTGGTGCGGGCCATCATCCGCAACCAGGGCGGCGCCCAGAAGAGCAAGGAGGACGCCGCCGCCGACGTGCTGGTCAAGGCCAGTGCCGCGCGCGGTTCGGCGGCCGAGTAGCACCGTCGTAGCGCAGGGCCGATCGCTCGGCCGCAGGCCGCCTCCCGATTCGGGTGGCGGCCTGCGCCATTAAACAGACAAAAGTCTCTAAAGTGGTCGTATGGTGCGCTCGCTCGGCGAACTCGAGAACGCCGTCATGACCCGGGTGTGGCGGTGGAACCGTCCGGTGACGGTTCGCGAGGTTCTGCTCGATCTGCGCGCGGAACGCGATATCGCGTACACCACGGTGATGACGGTGCTGGACAAGCTCTACCGAAAGGGCTGGCTGCGCCGCGAGCGCGAGGGGCGGGCCTATCGATATGCGCCGGTCTCCTCCCGTGAGGCGTACACGGCATCTCTGATGAACGATGCGTGGGCCACCAGCGACAATCCCGCGGCGGCCCTGGTGCACTTCTTCGGCATGATGTCGGCCGACCAGCGCGCGGCACTGCGCGACGCGCTTCGTGTCACCGGCCCCGACCCTTCGGACGACGGCAATCCGCCCCTTGGCACCGATGGGACCGAGCCGGGGCCGACACGATAACGTCGCGCCCATGGAGGTCACCATCCGCCGGGCGCGGACCACTGATGTGCGGGCCGTCCGCCGGCTGATCGACGGCTACGCGCGGGGCGGCATTCTGCTCGACAAGCCCACGGTCACACTGTTCGAATCCGTTCAGGAGTTCTGGGTCGCCGAACGCGATGACGACGGGAGCGTGGTCGCCTGCGGCGCGCTGCACGTGATGTGGGAAGACCTGGCGGAGGTGCGCACCCTGGCCGTCGATCCGATCTGCCGAGGTCACGGCATCGGACACGTGCTGCTGGAGAAGCTGCTGCAGACCGCGCGGTGGCTCGGCGTCCGTCGGATTTTCTGCTTGACGTTCGAGGTCGCGTTCTTCGCGAAACACGGCTTCATCGAGATCGGCGAAACCGATGATGGTACGACAGACCCGGCCGTCATCGCTACGGAAGTGTATGAAGAACTCCTTCGCTCCTACGACGAAGGAGTGGCGGAGTTCCTCGACCTGGAGCGGGTGAAGCCCAACACCCTGGGCAACTCGCGCATGCTGCTGCACCTCTGAACCGGGCCGTGCACTACTCGCGGCGCACTCGCCGGAGCAACTGACGGCGACTTGCCCATGCCGCTTGGCACGCCCGGCCGAAGAGACCGGGGTTTGTGTTTTCCGAGAAAAGGCGGTTTCCTTTCCCTAAGGCATTGGGTCGTTAAGCGGAAAGGGAGTCCCGTGGCACAGAGGGTGCAGGTCATTCTTGAAGACGATCTCGACGGCGGTTCGGCGGACGAGACGGTGACGTTCGCGCTCGACGGCGTTGCCTACGAGATCGACCTGAAGTCCGGCAACGCGGAGAAGCTGCGCGGTCTGCTCGCTCCGTACGTCGAAAAGGGCCGCAAGCAGAGCGGTCGCCTCACCAGCGCGCGCCGCTCCGGTGGCCGCGCCGCCGCCCGCCCGGCGGCCGGTAGTGCGGACACGGCCAAGATCCGCACGTGGGCGAAGGACAACGGCTACAACGTGAACGACCGCGGCCGGGTTCCGAGCAACGTCCGCGAGGCCTACGAGGCGGCCAACGTCTCCTGACCCGCCCCAGGGCGGCACTGCGCGGCGAGCCGGGAGTGCACGCCGGGCCGACGGACGGACGCGAGCGGACCGCGCCACCCACGACGGCGCGCGGAGGATCCCCCTCCGCGCGCCGTGGCCGCATCAGCGGCGCGACCGATCCGGCCGGCGCGGGCACACCCCGCCCGGCCGCCGCAGGCGCGCCCCGTCCCGCGGCCGCCGGCGCCCGATGGGCGCGGGGCACCGGCGGGTTGGGGCACCGGCAGCAGAAGGCTCACGCACTGTGCAACGCTGGAACGGCGGGCCGGTCACGGCATCGGCCCCGTTCGGCCCCAGCGGAGGGCCGGCGGCCGATGCGGCGGCGAGTTCTCGCCGGGCGGGCAACTTCTCGCCGGGCGAACAACACTACCGGGGAAACTGCACGAGAACGGCCGGAATTTCCGGTATGAATGCAGGTGGGGCGGGCGACTGGGGCGTGAGTGGCTTCCGTGGCCCACCCCGGAGGCAGGCCGCGAAGCCGGGAATCGAGGCGGGTGCGCACTGTTCCCCATCGGGGTCCGATGCGTGTTCGCCATTGGCGTAGCGGCAAGACGTGCATCGCGCGTACTGGCGGGAACACCGTTCCCCAGCATCAGGTTGGGAAGGGTGTCGGCTGGTCGCGCAGCACGATTTCCTCGCAGTCGCGAGGAACACCGTAGGCCGCGCCGCTGAGCGGGACTAGCATGCGGAAGGACAGGGCGGGGACAGTCCCCGAACTGCCCGACCGCTCTGAGGAGCGATTAACGATGTTCGAGAGGTTCACCGACCGCGCGCGGCGGGTTGTCGTCCTGGCTCAGGAAGAAGCCCGGATGCTCAACCACAACTACATCGGCACCGAGCACATCCTCCTGGGCCTGATCCACGAGGGTGAGGGTGTCGCCGCTAAGGCCCTGGAGAGCCTCGGGATCTCTCTTGAGGCGGTCCGCCAGCAGGTCGAGGAGATCATCGGGCAGGGCCAGCAGGCTCCGTCCGGCCACATCCCGTTCACCCCCCGGGCCAAGAAGGTGCTGGAGCTCTCGCTCCGCGAGGCCCTTCAGCTCGGCCACAACTACATCGGCACCGAGCACATCCTGCTCGGCCTGATCCGCGAGGGCGAGGGCGTCGCCGCCCAGGTCCTCGTGAAGCTGGGTGCGGACCTCAACCGGGTCCGCCAGCAGGTCATCCAGCTGCTCTCCGGGTACCAGGGCGGCGGCAAGGAGTCGGCCACGGCCGGCGGGCCCGCCGAGGGCACCCCGTCGACCTCGCTGGTCCTGGACCAGTTCGGCCGCAACCTCACCCAGGCCGCCCGCGAGGCCAAGCTCGACCCGGTGATCGGGCGCGAGAAGGAGATCGAGCGGGTCATGCAGGTGCTGTCCCGCCGCACCAAGAACAACCCGGTGCTGATCGGCGAGCCCGGCGTCGGCAAGACGGCGGTCGTCGAGGGCCTGGCCCAGGCGATCGTCAAGGGCGAGGTGCCGGAGACGCTGAAGGACAAGCAGCTCTACACGCTCGACCTCGGCGCTCTGGTGGCCGGTTCCCGCTACCGCGGTGACTTCGAGGAGCGCCTGAAGAAGGTGCTCAAGGAGATCCGCACCCGCGGCGACATCATCCTGTTCATCGACGAGCTGCACACCCTGGTCGGCGCGGGCGCCGCCGAGGGTGCGATCGACGCGGCCTCCATCCTCAAGCCGATGCTGGCCCGTGGTGAGCTGCAGACGATCGGCGCCACCACGCTGGACGAGTACCGCAAGCACCTGGAGAAGGACGCCGCGCTGGAGCGCCGCTTCCAGCCGATCCAGGTCGCCGAGCCCTCGCTCCCGCACACCATCGAGATCCTCAAGGGTCTGCGCGACCGGTACGAGGCCCACCACCGGGTCTCGATCACGGACGCCGCCCTGGTCGCCGCCGCCACCCTGGCCGACCGGTACATCTCGGACCGCTTCCTGCCGGACAAGGCGATCGACCTGATCGACGAGGCCGGCTCCCGGATGCGCATCCGCCGGATGACCGCGCCGCCGGACCTGCGCGAGTTCGACGAGAAGATCGCCGAGGTCCGCCGCGAGAAGGAGAGCGCGATCGACGCGCAGGACTTCGAGAAGGCCGCCTCGCTGCGTGACGACGAGAAGCAGCTCCTGAACGCGAAGTCCAAGCGCGAGAAGGAGTGGAAGGCCGGCGACATGGACGTCGTCGCCGAGGTGGACGAGGAGCTGATCGCGGAGGTCCTGGCCACCGCCACCGGCATCCCGGTCTTCAAGCTCACCGAGGAGGAGTCCTCCCGCCTGCTGCGTATGGAGGACGAGCTGCACAAGCGCGTCATCGGCCAGAAGGACGCCATCAAGGCGCTCTCCCAGGCCATCCGGCGCACCCGGGCAGGCCTCAAGGACCCGAAGCGTCCCGGTGGTTCGTTCATCTTCGCCGGCCCCTCCGGCGTCGGTAAGACCGAACTCTCCAAGACGCTCGCCGAGTTCCTCTTCGGCGACGAGGACGCCCTGATCTCCCTCGACATGTCGGAGTTCAGCGAGAAGCACACCGTCTCGCGGCTCTTCGGCTCGCCCCCCGGCTACGTCGGGTACGAGGAGGGTGGCCAGCTCACCGAGAAGGTGCGCCGCAAGCCGTTCTCGGTCGTCCTCTTCGACGAGGTCGAGAAGGCCCACCCGGACATCTTCAACTCGCTGCTGCAGATCCTGGAGGACGGTCGCCTGACCGACTCCCAGGGCCGGGTCGTGGACTTCAAGAACACGGTCATCATCATGACCACCAACCTCGGCACCCGGGACATCTCCAAGGGCTTCGGCCTGGGCTTCGCCGCCAGCGGTGACACCCAGACCGGGTACGAGCGGATGAAGGCCAAGGTCGGCGAGGAGCTCAAGCAGCACTTCCGCCCCGAGTTCCTCAACCGTGTCGACGACATCGTGGTCTTCCACCAGCTGACCGAGGAAGACATCATCCAGATCGTCGACCTGATGATCGAGAAGGTGGACGGCCGCCTCAAGGACCGCGACATGGGCCTGGAGCTCAGCATCGAGGCCAAGAAGCTGCTGGCCAAGCGCGGTTACGACCCGCTGCTCGGCGCCCGCCCGCTGCGTCGCACGATTCAGCGCGAGATCGAGGACCACCTCTCCGAGAAGATCCTCTTCGGCGAGCTGCGCGCCGGCCACATCGTGGTCGTCGGCGTGGAGGGCGACGGCAAGGACGCCAAGTTCACCTTCCGTGGCGAGGAGAAGTCGGCGGTTGCCGACACTCCGGCCGCGGTGGCGGCGACGGGTCCCGACCTGACGAAGTAACACCTGCCAGGTGCCTCAACGGCCGCGGCCCCCTCGAAGGAATTCGAGGGGGCCGCGGCCGTTGGTCGTCCCGGGCCGTCCCAGGGGGAGTGTCAGCTCGCGGACCGGGCGCGGTCCAGGAAGGCGGTGAGGTCGTGCCAGGCGTCGGGGGCGAGCGCGGGGTCGCCCGCCATCGCGGCCGGGTCCTCGTGCCAGGCTGTCCGGACGCCGGCGGAGAGGGACAGGTCGCCGCAGGCGAAGAGCGCGCCGAGTTCGTCCATCCGCCGCACCAGCTTCTGCACCGGCGCCGAGGCCGGGTCGGCCTGCGCCAGCCGCAGCGCCTCCGCCCTGCGGTAGAGTTCCGGCCACTCCACCTCGAGCAGGTAGTGGGCGGTGGGCCCGATCGCGGCGGCGCGGTCGCGCAGCGCGTCGAGCTGGTCCTGGTCCAGGTGGCGCCGCAGTGCCTGCTCGCCCGCCGGGCCCGCGCTGCCCATCGCCTGCAGCAGGGCGATCAGGGTGGCGCTGTCCGGCTCCTGCTCGTCGGCCAGTTGGTCGCGGACCTGGGCGAGGCGCTGCCGCAGGGTCGTCAGGGCCGCGATCGAGGCCTCGACGCCGGCCAGGTGCTCCCCCACCAGCCGGACCGGGTCCACCCCGGCGTCCAGGCAGACGGCGATGCTCTCCAGCCCGAGGCCCAGCCGGCGCAATGCCAGCACCTGGTAGAGGCGGATGACGTCCCCTTCGCCGTACTCACGGTGCCCGGCACGGGTGCGGCGGGAGGGGCTGAGCAGGGCGATCTCGTCCCAGTGGTGCAGGGTGCGTACGGTCAGGCCGCTCGCCTGGGCCAAGGCCCCGACCTTCCAGGTCTGTTCGGTGTCCATGCGTCCACGATCGCTCCTCACGTCGCGTGAGGAGCAAGGGGCGGGCACTCCCGGGGGCCGCCGCCCATCAGGTGGCGGCCCCCGGGCCGGTCAGCTGAACGCGGCCAGTTCCGCCGCGATGGCGGCCTCCACCCCCGCCTTGTCCAGGCCGAGCCCGCCCAGCACGCCGGAGCCGTCCTCGAACTCCAGCAGGGCGAGCAGGATGTGCTCCGTGCCGACGTAGTTGTGGCCCAGCCGGATCGCCTCGCGGAAGCTCAGCTCGATCGCCTTGCGCGCGCCCGCGTCGAACGGGATGAGCGCGGGGATCGCCTCGTCCGAGGCCGCCGGCAGCACCGCGGTCGCGGCCTCCCGCAGCTGGGCCACCGTGATGTCCTGAGCCAGCAGGGCCTTGACGGCCAGGCCGTCCGGCTCGTGCAGCAGGCCGAGCAGCAGGTGGTCGGCGTTGATCTCCTCGTTCCGGGCGTCGCGGGCCTCCTCCTGGGAGGCCACCACCACCTTGCGCGCCCGCGGGGTGAAGCGGCCGAAGCCCTGGCTGGGGTCGAGGTCGGTGGGCTCGCCCGGGTCCTTGGGCACGAACCGCTTCTGGGCGGCCTGCCGGGTGACGCCCATGCTGCGGCCGATGTCGGTCCAGGAGGCGCCCGAGCGTCGGGCCTGGTCGACGAAGTGGCCGATCAGGTGGTCGGCCACCTCGCCGAGGTGGTCCGCCGCGACGACCGCGTTGGAGAGCTGGGTCAGCGCATCGCCCTGGCCCTGCTTGATGGCCTCGATCAGGTCGTCGAGGCGCACGGAGTACGTCTTGCGCGTGGAGTTCGCCATGTGTCAACCGTAGGTTGACACATGGCGCGACGTCAACCGCCGGTTGACATCTTTCGATCGGACGGAGCCTAGCCGCCGAGCAGGCCCCCGGTCGTGCTGGTGGTCGCGCCGGCCTCGGGCGCACTGTGGTGGCCGCCGAGCAGGGGGTCGAGCACCGTGCTGTTGCCGAGCAGATTCGGCGTCCTGCCGTCCCCGAGCGAGGTGGCCGCGTGGGCGGAGGGCGCCGCGAGGGAGGCCGCGAAACCGACGGCGAGGGAGGCGACGGCGAGCATGCTGCGCTTCTTCATACCCGGCACAACGAGCCGCGACCGACGGGGTCACGGCCCTCAGCCGCGCAGGCTCTCCCGGACCGCCACCGTCAGCGGATGCCCGGCGCTCAGGTAGGTCAGGCACAACGCCAGGGTGCGCCCGGCCAGTTGGGCCGCCTCCACCGAGTCCCCGGCCGCCCAGTAGGCCTTCGCCAGCTGATGACGGGTGCGCAGGGTGTCCGGGTGGCGCTCGCCCAGCAGCGCCCAGCGGTCGTTGAGCACCTCGCGCAGCAGCCCCAGCGCCTGCCTCGCGTCGCCCACCCGCCGGGTGGCGACCCCCAGTTCGTGGCGCAGCGCGAGCGACTCGGGGTGCTGGTCGCCCACCGAGCGCCGGGCCCGCTCCAGCGTGCTGTGCAGCAGGTCGAAGGCGAGCGCCGCCTCGCCCTGGTCGAGATAGGCAACCGCGAGATGACGGCGGGCGCTGAAGGTGGCGGGGTGCCGCTCGCCGAGCACCCGGGTGCGGGCCAGGTCGACGGCCTCCAGCAGCGGGACGGCCCGGAACAGGTCGCCCGCGTCCGCGTAGGCGGCGGCCAGCCGCAGGCTCGCGGTCAGAGTGGCGGGGTAGTCCTCACCGAGCGCGCGCACCGCATCCGCCTGGACCTGTTCGAGGGCGGCGATCGCCCGGGACAGGTCGCCGGCCTCGGCCAGCGCGGCGGCGGCGTCGGTGCGGATCACCAGGGTGATCGGGTGGTCCTCGCCGAGCGCGTGCTCGGCGTCCATCAGCAGCCACTCGAAGGTGGTGATCGCCTTGGCGAGCACGCCCGCGTCGCGCAGCGCGGCGGCGTGGCTGCCGCGGGCGGCCAGCGCCTCGCCGCTCTCCGGGCCGTGCAGGTCCTCGGTCTGCGCGGTGAGGTCCTCCAGCAGCGGGATCGCCTGGCCGATCGCGCCGGCCTGCAGATAGGCGGCGCCGAGCCGGCCGCGGATGTGCAGCAGGTCGGCGGCGGCGGGCGTGCCGGCGGCCGTGGTGCCGTCGCCCGCGCCGCCCTGCCCCGCACCGGTGGCGGCCTCGGCGTCGGCGAGCAGCTGCTGGTAGCGCGGCAGCGCGCCACTGAGCTGGCCGGAGTCGAGGTAGGCGTCGGCCAGCCGCAGCCGCGGACCGAAGGTGTCGGGGTGGCCGGGGCCCTTCACCGCCTCGGCAAGGGTGACCAGTTGCTCCAGCACCGGGATCGCCCGGGCCAGGTCGCCGGCCTCCTGGTAGGCGCGGGCCAGCACCTCGCGGGAGGCGAGCGCGTCGCGCGAGGAGTCGGGCGAGCCCTGTTCGGCCGCGATCCGGCTGTTGATCGCGGCCAGCCGGCTGAGCGCCTCCTCGCCGCCCATCCGTTCCAGCAGCCGGCAGACCAGCCAGAGCGGCAGGTCGGTGTCGGGGGTGAGCAGCGGCAGCAGGTCCTCGCCGATCGCGAACAGCCCCTGCCACTCGCGCTGTTCGTAGGCGGCCTCGGCCTCCACCGGGTAGAGCCGCAGCAGCGGCTCCACCCCGGCCAGCACCTCGGCGCGCACGTTCTCGGCCAGCACCGAGGCGTACGGCAGGCAGCTGGCGGTGACCAGCCGCATCCAGCGGGCCTCGCGCGGGTCGGGGCACTCGTCGGCGGCGACCAGCAGGCGGTGCAGCAGGCGGCCCCGGTCGCCGTGCGAGCAGTGGCCCACCGCCATCCGCACCACGTCCGCCCAGTGCTCGTCGGCGGCCCGCCCGGCCAGCAGGCCGAAGTCCCGGTCCTGGGCGAACTCCAGGCCGGCCAGGTAGTCCTGGAAGGTGCGGTGGACGAATTCGAAGGTGTCCACGCTGGTCTCGGTGAGCAGGCCGGTGCGTTCCACCAGGTGCCGCAGCATCTGCTCGGCGTCCAGCCCGGCCCGGGCGGCGGGCAGGCTGGGCAGCACCTGGGCGATCTGGCGCAGCGCGTCGCTGCGGTCGCCCTCGTGCTGGCCGTTGAGCACCAGCCAGCGGGCCATCCGCTGCAACGGCGCCAGCTGCTCCTCGCGCCCGTACTGGTAGCCGGCCGGTTCGACGGCCACCCGGCGCTGCTTGTCGCGGCGCAGCAGCAGCATGTCCAGGGCCAGTTCGTAGAGCTCCATCTTGCGGCGCGGCAGCGCGCCCTCCCAGTCGCGGTGCAGCGCGCAGATCATCGCGCACAGCAGCGGGCTGTCGGTGAGCAGCTCCAGCTCCGGCGACTGCCGCAGGGTGCGCCGCAGGATGTTCTTCATCCCACGGAACTGCTCCTCCAGCGCGGCGAGTTCGTCCTCGGTCAGCTGCTCGGGCGCGGTCGCCTCGGCGGCGGCGCGCTCGGCGGCCAGCGCCGCCTGGTGCCAGCGTTCGACGAAGCGGTTGCGGTCCCACTCGTCCATCGGGCAGAGCAGCAGTTCTTCGAAGCGCAGGTGGCTGAGCCACTGCGCGGGCACCCCGGAGGGGCGCACGGTGACCAGGGTGAAGCAGTTCGGGTAGGAGGCGAGCAGCTCGGCCAGCCACTCGCCGGCCTCGTCGCGCTCGCCCTGCGGGATCTCGTCCAGGCCGTCGACCAGCAGCACCGCCCGTCCGGCGGCGAAGAGCCGGTCCGCCCAGCCGGGCGGCTGGCTGTCGGCGACCGGGCTGCGGTCCATCGCCAGGAACTCGGCGGGCACCGGCTGCAGGTTGCGCAGCTGGAACATCGTGCGCAGCCGCAGCACGAACGGAACCCGGTAGTTGAGTTCGGCCAGCTCGCCGACCAGGGTGCCGGCCACCGCGTTGACCGCGAGCCACTGCAGCAGGGTGGTCTTGCCGGAGCCCGCCTGGCCGCGCAGCAGGACCCGGCGGCGGCTCTTGAGCATGCCCTCCACCCGTCCGCGCCGCTCGGGCGGGCCGAGCAGGGTGTCCCCGGAGGGCACGGCCGTGTTGCCGTAGCCGCGCCGGGGCGCCGGGGAGTCGGCGCTGCGCTGGGTGTCGGAGAGCTGGACGGCCTGCAGGCTCAGGTAGGCGGTGCCCAGGTCCCAGGGCAGCGACTGGGGCAGGCCGAAGATCTTCAGCCGGCCGTGCTCCTTGCCGATGCTGCGGGCGTACCGCTCCTCGAAGGCGGCGTCCTGGCGCTCCTGGGCCGAGATGCCCTGGATCCGGACCGGAGCGGGCAGCCGCCGGGCCAGCTGCCGGGTGAACTCCGGGGTGTCGAGCAGCGGGACGACCGGGACCAGGCCCAGCTGGGAGTGGCTCCAGACCTCGGGCGCGAGATCGGCGGTGGCCAGGCCCAGCAGCAGGCCGTTGAAGATCACCGGGGCGCCCGACATGCCCGACCACGGGGAGTCGGCGCCGCCCACCGGGCCCGGCGGCTGGTGCTGGGTGGTCAGGGTGTGCCGGCCGGTGCCCAGGCCGGTGCCGGGAGCCAGCGTGCCGACCAGCTGGTGGCTGCGCAGCACCCCGCCGTCCTCGCGGCCCGCAGCCGGGTAGCCGATCGCGTGGCAGAGCGGGACCGGGTCCAGTCCCTCGATCCGTCCCCAGTGCAGCGGGCTGAAGCCGGCCGCCACCTCCCGGCGGACCAGGTCGCCGGCGGCCAGCAGCAGCGTGACGTCCGCGCCGTCCAGCGGGGCGCGCCACAGCGGGGTGCAGCGCACCCAGCCCCGGCCCCCGGGGACGGCGGCCTCGATCCGCACGGGTGCCGTCCCTTCGGGGGGCAGCAGATGCGCGACGGTCAGCACCAGGCGGCCGGTGAGCAGCACGCCGCTGCCCTGGCCCGCCGCGCGGATCGCCGCGACCCGCTGGGCCGTCAGGCTCAATTGAAGCCCTCACGGCTGCCCAGGTCCGGGTTGCCCACCCGCACGCTGCCGTTGCTGACGACGTCCTTGGGGGTGAGGCTGACGGTGACCCGCTGGGTACGGGTGCGCCCGGCTGCCGCCTCGGCCTGGCCGGAGAGCACCCAGGCCCGCACCCGCCCGGCGGCCTTCACCTCACGGCGCAGCTCGACGTCGAACTCCAGCTCGACCGTGCCGACCTCGAACTGGAAGCGCTCCCCCTCGGCGCGCTCGGCGGCCGACACCAGCTGCCGGCGGACGGCCTCGACCGCCTCCGCGAGTTCGATGTCCGCGAACCGGTCGTCGCTCACTGGCACTCCTCGGGGGCCGCTGTTCGACGCTTCGTCAACTGATCACCCATCAGCGTTGACGATGCCCGACGGACCGTCAACCCCCTTTCTCCAGAAGCTGGAGAAAGCCGCGGAAGGAGTCGGCGACCTGCCCGGCCGACCAGGCCAGCGAAGGCGTCAGCGCGGTCACCTCGGTCATCGACAGACCCGGCAGCCGGGTCTCCCACCAGCTGCCGAAGAGCGCGTCGCCGCTGGTCTCGGCGTGCCGCAGGGTCGCCTCGGCGAGGAGCTGTGGCGGGTGCGGCAGCCAGAGCTGGAACTGGTGGGTGTGCGGCGGATCGGGGTGCAGCCGCCCGCCCGGCACCTCGGACAGCACCTCGCGCAGCCCGTCCGCCAGGATCCGGGCCTGGGCCAGGTAGCCGGGCAGGCGCGGCAGTTCGCGATTGAGCGCGGCGAGCCCGGAGAGCGCGGCGGGCCACTGCTGGTAGAGCAGGCCGCCGTAGCGGTGGCGCCAGGCGACGGCCTCGCGCACCAGCTCGGGGTCACCGGCCAGCACCGCCCCGCTGATGCCGCCCAGCGCCTTGTAGAGCGAGACGTAGACCGAGTCGCCGAGCGCGGCGAGCCGGGCCAGCGGTCGGTTGTAGTGGGCGGCGGACTCCCAGAGCCGGGCGCCGTCCAGGTGCACCGCCGCGCCGCGGCGGCGGGCCGCGGCCACCAGCCCGGTCAGCTCGGACCACTCGGGCAGCACGAAGCCGGCCTCGCGCAGCGGCAGTTCGATCATCAGCACGCCGAAGGGTTCGTCGAACGCGGTCAGTTCGGCGGCGGTGGGCAGCCGGCCGGCGGCGGTGGGCCAGACCGTCTCCAGGCCGGTGAGGCGGCGGTAGGCGTGGCGCTCGCGGGTCTCCAGGTGGAACTGCGGGTGGGCGGCGACCACCTGGCTGCCGCGCCGGCGGGCCCAGCAGCGCAGCGCGACCTGCTGGGCCATGGTGCCGGTGGGGAAGAACACGGCGGCGGGCTTGCCGAGCAGGTCGGCCACCCGGCACTCCAGTTCGGCGACCACGCCGTCGCCGTAGGTGTCGGGACGCTCCTGCGGGCCGACCACGGCACGGGCGTCGGCGCCCAGTTCGGCGAGGCGCTCGTGCAGGGTGACCGGGCGCGGCCCGGAGAGGATCCGGCGACTGGAGCGCCACCGGGCGAAACGCTGGTCCTGCGGGTCGAGCACCGGATCCGATGGGCCGTTCGACTCGTCCGTCATCCCTCGATGGTCCATCAGCCGCGCGGTGCGGGGAATGCCCGTGCCGGGACTGCTCGATGGCGGGCCGGGGTGGGCCTTGTCACAGCCCGGAAGCCTGATACGAACCGGCGTAGTAGGTCGTGAGCGATCGGTCGCCGATCTGATCAATGGACCAATCCGCCGATCGCCTGAAAATTTCAGACGCCTCGCACTACACACCGTCGTAGCTGATCGGATTTCGCTACCACCTCACCGACGGTAAAGCTGTAGGGCCCCCCGCCGCGTGCGCCCCCAAGGCCGGCTCCGCGCTGCCCCGAACCACTGCGAGGTCGAGCACACGATGTCCTTCCAGCCCCGTTCCGACGCCCGCTCAGCCGCCCGTTCCGCCGTCCTGCGCCTGACCGTCCTGCGCACCCGGCTGGGCCACGGCCGCCACGCGCGCCCGCGGCTGGTGCGGCGCCCGGCCCTGCCCTGGCCGGATCCGTACGCCGTCTTCCGCGGCCCGCACCGGCGCAAGGCGGTCTCCGCCACCGTGGCGGGCGCGGCGCTGCTCGGGGTGGCGGTGTCGGCGGTGCCGGGCAGCGCGGTGGCGCAGACCGTGCGCCCGACCACGCCCGGCAGCTCCGCGTTCAGCACCGCCCACGAGGCGGCGCCCTTCGACAACCTGGTGCAGGTGGCCGCCGCGCGTCCGTACCGGCCGGCGGCCGGCTGGAAGGACCTGCAGCTGGCCGTCACGGTCGCGGGGAACCTGGCCCCGGCCACCCCCGCCGCACCGCAGCCGGCACCGCCGGCCCAGCCGGCCGCGGCCACGCCGCCGGACTGGTCGGCACCGGTGCCCGGGGCACGGATCAGCTACCTCTTCGGCACCCCCGACACCGGCTACGCGGCCGGCTACCACACCGGGGTGGACTTCGCCGTCGACGCGGGCACGCCCGTGCACGCGGTCGGCGCGGCCACCGTGGTCTCGGCCGCCTGGGACGGGGCCTACGGGAAGGAGGTGGTGCTGCGGCTGGCGGACGGCCGGTTCGCGCAGTACGCGCACCTGTCGCGGCTGGACGTCGCCCCGGGGCAGCGGGTGGGCGCCGGGCAGCTGGTCGGGGCCTCCGGCAGCACGGGCAACTCCACCGGGCCGCACCTGCACTTCGAGATCCGCACCGTCGACACCTACGGCGCGGTGGTGGACCCGGTCAGGTACCTGACGGCGCACGGGGTGGACGACCTCTGAGCGGCCGCGGACGGCGCCGTGCGGGGACACGGCGCCCGCGGGGCTCGCCGTGCGCGGTCAGCCCACCGCGCAGTCCTCGCGCGGCCCGATCCGGCCGGCGATCTCCAGCGCCACCGTGAGCGCGGCCGCCATCGCCTCCTCCTCGCTGGTGGCCCGCGCGGAGTCCAGCGGCGGCAGGCCGCTCCCCTCGTCCGGGTCGTGCTTGAGCAGGAAGAACGCCGAGTTGACCGAGAAGAGCGCCATGGTGGCGCGCAGCCGGTCCTCGAACGAGGCGCCCGGACCGTGCACCATGCGGACCATCCGCAGCATCCGGATCTTGAACTCCAGCCCGGCCGGCAGGTCGCGCAGCGCAGGCTGGTTGTCGTGGAAGAAGCGCAGCAGCGGCGCCCGCTCGGCCATGCCCGCCGCGAACCGCCGCACCAGCTCGTCGCGCACCTCGGGCGTCCAGGACTGCTGCTCGCCCCAGCTGATCGCCTCGTCGATCGGGGCGGCCATGCTCTGCACGATGCCGTGGACGATGTCGTCCTTGGTCTTGAAGTGGTAGTACAACGCGGCCTTGGTCACCCCGAGCCGGTCGGCGATCTCGCGCAGCGAGGTCTTCTCGTAGCCCTGCTCGGCGAACAGCTCCAGCGCGACCGAGATGATGCGCGCGCGGGTGCCACTGCGGGGGCTCTGCGACGTACTCATGGCTTCCTGGCCTGCCTAGTTAGCTGCTGAGGGGACCCGGAGGCCGGGCCGTGCCCAGCCTCCCGTACGGACATTCTCACCGGTACGCACCGACGGGGCCGAATTCGGCTTGACGCCCGGCTTACCCAGACCTTACCGTGCCAGCTGACAAACAACTAGCCGGTCGGCAAGTAAGCTTTCCGCTCCACCACATCAGTCACCGCAGTCAGCAGCCGACACCAAGAGGGCCGCGAGTCGCGGACCAGACGCGCTTCCGGGAGATGCACCATGGCACAGCAGCAGGTCGACGCCAAGGCGGACACACCGCCGGGAGGCGTCGCGGGGGAGGGCGAGCGCCCGGCCCGTTCACCGCGTGAGATCCGGTTGGTGATGATCGGTCTGGTCATCACCATGATGCTCGCGATGCTCGACAACCTGATCGTCGGCACCGCGATGCCCACCATCGTCGGCGACCTGCACGGGGCCAACCACCTGTCCTGGGTGGTCACCTCGTACACCCTGGCCACCGCCGCCGCCACCCCGATCTGGGGCAAGCTCGGCGACCTCTACGGCCGCAAGGGCACCTTCCTCACCTCGATCGTGATCTTCCTGGTCGGCTCGGCACTGGCCGGTCTGTCGCAGAACATGAACGAGATGATCGGCTTCCGCGCCCTGCAGGGCCTGGGCGCCGGCGGCCTGATGGTCGGCGTGATGTCGATCATGGGCGCGCTGGTCAGCCCGCGCGAGCGCGGCAAGTACCAGGGCATGTTCGCCGCCGTCATGGCGATCGCCACCGTCGGCGGGCCGCTGCTCGGCGGCTTCATCACCGACCACTTCAGCTGGCACTGGATCTTCTACATCAACCTGCCGCTGGGCGCGGTCGCACTTGCCGTGGTGTGGGTCACGCTGCACCTGCCCAAGGTCCGCTCCGACGCCAAGGTGGACTACCTCGGCGCGCTGCTGCTGACCGTCGGCATCACCTCGCTGGTCCTGATCACCACCTGGGGCGGCACCCAGTACGCCTGGGGCTCCAAGCACATCATCGGCCTGATCGTGCTGGCCGCCGCCTCGCTGATCGGCTTCTGCTACGTGGAGGCGCGGGTCCAGGAGCCGATGCTGCCGCTGAGCATGTTCCGCAACCGCGACTTCACCGTCGTCTCGATCATCGGCTTCATCGTCGGCTTCCAGATGTTCGGTGGCGTCACCTTCCTGCCGCAGTACCAGCAGATCGTGCAGAACGCCTCGGCCACCAACTCCGGCCTGCTGCTGATGCCGATGATGTTCGGCATGCTCGTCGTCTCGCTGGCGGTCGGCCAGGTGGTCACCAAGACCGGCAAGTACCGGGTCTTCCCCATCATCGGCACCGTGGTGATGGGCGCCGGCTCGCTGCTGCTCTCCACCATGGGCGTCGGCACCACCCGCCTGACCTCCAGCATCTTCATGGCGGTGCTCGGCGCCGGCATGGGCTTCCTGATGCAGATCACCATGCTGGTCGCCCAGAACAGCGTGCAGCTCAAGGACATGGGCGTGGCCAGCTCCACCGCCACCCTGTTCCGCACCATCGGCGGCTCCTTCGGTGTGGCGCTGTTCGGCTCGATCTTCACCAACCACGTCACCGACGGCCTGAAGAGCCTGCCGGGCGCCAGCGGCTCCGGTTCGGACGGGACCGGCCAGATGACGCCGGCCAAGCTGCGCACCCTGCCCGAGCCGGTGCAGAGCGCGTTCCACCACGCCTACAGCAACGGCAACCACGCGGTCTTCCTCTGGGCCGCGGGGATCAGCGTGGTCTCGATCATCGCCGCGCTCTTCCTCAAGGGCACCCCGCTGCGCGGCGCCGGCAAGGCCGCCGGCGAGCAGGCCGAGGGCAGCGACATGGCGGCGATGGCGCACTGACCGGCGCGGCCGTCTGACGGCGCACCTGCCTGAAGAACAGAGCGGGTGGGCCCGGGATCACTCCCGGGCCCACCCGCTCCGCGTTCTCCGCCGCAGCTACTGCGGCAACCGGTAGACGCCCGGGGCCACCGGCTCCACCAGGCCGTCGACGATCAGGCCGTGCAACGCCCGCGAGCGCTGCACGGGCTCGGGCCACACGGCGTCCAGCCGGTGCTGCGGGACCTCGCCGTGCGCCTCGCGCAGCACCGCCAGCAGCTTGCCGCGGACCTGGCGGTCGGTGCCCTCGTAGCTCTGACCCCGGCGGGCCGGACCCTGGTACGGCGGGCGTCCGGCCCGGTCCCAGGCGCAGTGCGCGCGCAGCGGGCAGCCACCGCACTCGGGGCTGCGGGCGGTGCAGACCAGCGCGCCCAGCTCCATCACGCCCACCGCCCACTGGGCGGCCACCTCGGGGTGGTCGGGCAGCAGCTCGACGGCCGTGCGGCGCTCGGCGGCGGTGGTGGCCTGGGCCGGGTACTCCTCGCCGGTCACCGCCCGGGCGAAGACCCGGCGGACGTTGGTGTCCAGCACCGCGTGGCGCTGCCGGAAGGCGAAGGAGGCCACGGCCGCGGCGGTGTACTCACCGACGCCCGGCAGCGCGAGCAGCTCGGTGTGGTCGCTCGGCACCTCGCCGCCGTGCCGCTCGACGATCGCGCTCGCGGCCGCGTGCAGCCGCAGCGCCCGTCGCGGGTAGCCCAGCCGGCCCCACATCCGCACCGCCTCGCCCGGCGCGTCCTGGGCGAGCGCGGCCGGGGTGGGCCAGCGCTCCAGCCAGGCCTGGTAGGCGGGCAGCACCCGCTTGACCGGGGTCTGCTGGAGCATGAACTCGCTCACCATGACCGCCCAGGGCGAGGCGTCGGGTGCCCGCCAGGGCAGGTCGCGGGCGTACTCCCGGTACCAGTCCAGCACGATCGTGTGCAGCAGCGGGGCGGGAGCGTGAGTGGTGGTGGTCGCCATAGCGCTACCGATCCTCGCACACGCCCGGACGGCCCCGTTTCCCTCCCTCAAAGGGAGGAAATACCGGATGATCTGAAAGATCGGGGTTCGATACCGGTGTTGGTGCGACAAGCGGTGCTCCGCCTCTCGTAGAGTTTGATCGTGCCTTCATTGCGTCAGCCTGTCGGACCGCTGCCCGCCTCGATCTACTGGCGGCGGCGGGTTGTTGTGCTCGCGGCCGCCGCGGTGGTGGTGGCCCTCGTGGCGTGGCTGACGCTCGGTCAGGGCGGTGACGGCGGCAAGCAGAAGACCGCTCAGCCGGCCCCCGCTACCGGCACGCCCACGGCAGCCGCCTCGATCACGCCGGGGGCCAGCCCGACCGGTCCCGCGATCACCTCCCGCCCCGGCGGCACCGGGGGCACGAGCGGCGGCGGCACCGCGTCCGGTGGCGGCACCGGCGGCAGCGGTGGTAGCGGCGGCAGCGACACCGGGGGCGGCACCGGTGCGATCTCGGGCAGCGCCGGTGGCAGCGGCGACGGCGGGGGTGCGGGCGGCTCCGCCACGGGCGGCGGCTCGGGCACGGGCGGCTCCGGATCCGGCATGGGCAGCGCCGGATCCAGTGGCGGGTCGGGCAGCGGCAGTTCGGGCAGCAGTGGTTCGGGCAGCAGTGGGTCCGGCGGCGGCAACCCGCCGATCAACACCGGCGAGGTGATGGCGCTGCCCGTCTGCACCGCCTCCCAGCTCACCCTGGAACTCGCCGGCACCCAGAACGCCTACCAGACCAAGGAGAAGCCGACCTTCGAGCTGAAGATCCGCAACGCCTCCTCGGCCGGCTGCCGGGTGGACCTGAGCCAGGCCGCCGCCGCGATCACCGTCAACTCCGCCAGTGGCGAACGGATCTGGTCCTCCGCCGACTGCGTGACCGACAAGCAGAGCCGCTGGGTGCAGGTCTCCCCCGCGAACGCGCTGACCGAGACCTTCGTCTGGGACCGCACCCGCAGCAAGCCGCAGTGCGCGACGCCGAGCGACACCTCGCCCGCGCCGACCGGCAACTACCTGGTGCAGGCAGAGCTGACCGGCCCCAGCGGCGGCCCGGTCCCGGCCCGCACCTCGACCAGGCTGGACGCCTGACGCCCCGTCCCGCACAGCACGGAGCCCAGGTCGCGGACGACCTGGGCTCAGCTGTAGCCGGACAGGCCTGGGGCCGGACAGGCCCTGGGCCGTGTCTCACCATTCGCGTCGGATCAGCGCGCGGCTCCGCGCGCCTGGCGGGAACTGTGAGACACGGCCTAGACGTAGCGCTCCAGGATCGAGGACTCCGCCAGCCGCGACAGCCCCTCGCGCACCGAGCGCGCCCGGGTCTCGCCGACGCCCTCCACCGCCTGCAGGTCGTCGATGCTGGCCGCCAGCAGCTTCTGCAGCCCGCCGAAATGCTCGACCAGCCGCTCGATCACGGTGTTCGGCAGCCGCGGGATCTTGGCCAGCAGCCGGTAGCCGCGCGGCGAGACGGCCGAGTCCAGCGACTCCGGCGAGCCCGAGTAGCCGATCGTTTTTGCAACTGTCTGGAGGTCCAGCAGCTCGGCGTGGGTGAGCGTCTCCAGGTCGGCCAGCACCTCGGCGACGGTCCGGCCGCGCTTGGCCATCCGATCGGGGAAGTAGTCCCGGGCCACCAGCTCGCGCTCCGGCTCGACGCCCGCGATCAGCTCGTCCAGCTGCAGCGAGAGCAGTCGCCCGTCGGTGCCCAGCTCCAGCACGTAGCCGGCGATCTCGGCCGCGATCAGCCGGACCATCTCCAGCCGCTGGGCCACCGCCGTGACGTCCCGGACGGTGACCAGGTCCTCGATCTCCAGGGCGGAGAGCGTGCCGGCCACCTCGTCCAGCCGCAGCTTGTAGCGCTCCAGGGTGGCCAGCGCCTGGTTGGCCCGGGAGAGCACGGTGGGCGAGTCCTCCAGGACCCGGCGGCTGCCGTTGACGTACATCGCGATCAGCCGCATCGAGTGCGAGACGGCCACCACCGGGAACCCGGTCTGCTTGTTGACCCGTTCGGCCGTGCGGTGCCGGGTGCCGGTCTCGTCGGTCGGGATCGAGGCGTCCGGCATCAGGTGCACCCCGGCCCGGACGATCTTGGTGATGTCCTTGTCGAGCACCACGGCGCCGTCCAGCTTGCACAGCTCGCGCAGCCGGGTCGCGGTGAACTCGACGTCCAGCACGAAGCCGCCGGTGCAGACCGACTCCATCGTCTTGTCGAAACCGAGCACGATCAGACCACCGGTGTTGGCCCGCAGCACCCGCTCCAGACCGTCGCGCAGCGGCGTTCCGGGCGCGATCGCCTGCAGGGAGGAGCGCAGCAGGGCCTCCTCGCGGGGGGACTTCTCCACCCGGTCGCTCGCTGCCACGTGACTCCTCCGGCCGGCCCGGTCCGCTCGGCGCGGTGGCCCCGGTCCCTCGTTCGCTACTGCCCGATCTGGTGCTTGACAGGGCAAAGTCTACGGTGCGGGCGCGCTGACGGAGCCTCGGTCAGACCACTTCGTCCGAATCGACGGGCTCCCAGCTCCCCATCACCTCCTCCGGCCAGGCGGCCGGGGGCGGCACCACCGGGGCCTGGTTGGTCCGCGAACCTTGCGCGGCGCTCTTGACCGGGGGCTTGCCGGAGGCGGCGCGGCGGCGCCCCGGCAGTGCCCGCAGCGCCTCGCCGATGTCGGCCACCTCGACCACCTTCATGCCCGGCGGCACCTTGCCCGGGTCCGGCGGGACCAACGCGTGGGTGAAGCCGAGCCGGTGCGCCTCGGCCAGCCGTCGCTGCACACCCGTCACCCGGCGCACCTCACCGGCCAGGCCCACCTCGCCGATCGCCACCAGGTTGCTCGGCAGCGGGGTGTCGGTGGAGGAGCTGGCGACCGCGAGCGCGACCGCGAGGTCGGCGGAGGGCTCGGTGAGCTTCACCCCGCCGACGGTGGCCGTGTAGATGTCCTGCTTGCCGAGCTTGACCCCGCCGTGCCGCTCGACCACGGCCAGGATCATCGCGATCCGCGGCGACTCCAGGCCCGAGGTGGTGCGGCGCGGGGAGGGGATCTGCGAATCGACCATCAGCGCCTGCACCTCGGCGACCAGTGGGCGCTTGCCCTCCAGCGTGACGGTCAGGCAGGTGCCGGGCACCGGCTTGTCACGGCGGGTCAGGAAGAGGCCGCTGGGGTCGGCCAACCCCTCGATGCCCTCGTCGTGCAGCTCGAAGCAGCCGACCTCGTCGGTGGCGCCGTAGCGGTTCTTGATACCGCGGATGATGCGAAGCCGGGCGTGCCGGTCGCCCTCGAAGGAGAGCACCACGTCGACCAGGTGCTCCAGCAGGCGCGGGCCCGCGATCTGGCCGTCCTTGGTGACGTGGCCGACCAGCAGGGTGGCCATGCCGCGGTCCTTGGAGGCGCGGATCAGGGCGCCCGCCACCTCGCGCACCTGGGCCGGGCCGCCGGGCGCGCCGTCGAGCTCGGCGGAGGCGATGGTCTGCACCGAGTCCAGGATCAGCAGCCCCGGGTTGACCTGCTCGATGTGGCCGAGCACCGCGCCCAGGTCGGACTCGGCGGCCAGGTAGAGGTGGTCGGAGAGGGCGTTGATCCGGTCGGCGCGCAGCCGGACCTGACCGGCCGACTCCTCACCGGTGACGTAGAGGGTGCGGTGCTGGGAGGTGGCGGCCTTCGCGGCGACGTCCAGCAGCAGGGTGGACTTGCCGACGCCGGGCTCGCCCGCCAGCAGCACCACGGCGCCCGGCACCAGGCCGCCGCCGAGCACCCGGTCCAGCTCCGGGACGCCGGTGGAGCGCGCGGTGGCGACCTGGCCGTCGACCTGGCCGATCGGGCGGGCCGGCGCGCTGACCGGGCCGGCGGCGGTGGTGCGGATCGGGACCGCACCGTACTCCTCCACCGTGCCCCAGGCGTTGCACTCCGGGCACCGGCCGACCCACTTGGGCAGCTGGTTGCCGCACTCGGTGCAGCGGTAGGCCGGGCGCGGCTTGGCGGTGGTCTTCGAGGTACGGGCTGCCATGGGGGCCACCGTAGCGGGTGGCACCGACAAGGGTCGGCCGACTGTGGATTGTCAGCCGGTGGGCGGTGTTGTTACCCGAAAGAAGGACAAGCGGGCCGACTTTCCGGGTCCGCCGGAGCGAGGTCCCTACCGTCAGCAGGATGAGACACCGCCTGGACCCCGTGCCGAACCCCGCGCCGAGCTGTGACCAACTGCTGGACGGCCTGTACACCTACTGCCTCTCGGTGCTCTGCGACCAGCGGGCGGCGCTCGCGGCCCTGGCCGAGACGCGGGAGCTGGCCACCGCCAACGCGGACCGGCTGACCGACCCCGGGCTGCGGCGGGCCTGGCTGTACGCGGTGGCGCGGTACGCCTGCGTGCGGCGGCTGGCCGGAGCTGACGGGTGGTCGGCCGGGCCGGCCGCCGACCCCGGGACGGAGCCGGCCGGCGGCCCCGGGGCCGCGGCGCTGCCGGCGGCGCTCGCCTGGCCCGCGGCGGCCGGCACCACGGCGGAGCAGCGCGAGGCGCTGGAGCTGGCGGTCCGCCACCGGCTCACCCCGCTGGAGGTCGCGGCGGTGCTCGGCCTGGAGGCGGTGGCGGCCCAGCGGCTGCTGGCGGCCGGGAGCGCCGAGGCCGAACGGACCGGGCAGGCGCTGCGCGTGCTGGCGGCGGGGCGCTGTCCCGAGCTGACCCGGCTCGGCTGCGCGGGGGCGAGCACCGGTGCGGGGGCGGCCGAGGACGGCTGGGTGCTGGGGCCGGCGCTGCGCCGCGAGCTGGTGGGGCACCTGGTCGACTGCCCCACCTGCCGGGGCACGGCGGAGCAGCTGGCCGACGCGGGCGGGGCGGCCGGCGGGGGCGGGGCGTCAGGCGGCGGGGGCGGGCCGCGGTTGCTGTCCGCCCCGGCGGCGGCACGGGCGGGCGCGGTGGAAGTCGACTCCGCCGACGCCCGGGGCGGCGAGGCCCGCCACTCCGCCACTCGCAGCGCGCTCGGCGTCCTCAGCACCCGCAGTGCCCGCAGTGCCCGCGGTGCCCGCTCCGGCGCGATCCGCTTCGACCAGCGCGGCTTCCCCCGCCACCGCGCCCCGAGCCTGCTGGAGCGCCACCGGCGCGGCGGCGACCTGCACGAGCGGGTGGTCCTGGTGCGGCAGCGGGCCGTCACCACCGGGGTGCTCGCCGCCGTCCTCTCCGCCCCGCTGGCGGCGCTGTGGATCGCCCACCGGGACACCGCGGGCGCCACCGGCGCCACCGCCGTCTCCGCGGTCCGGGTGGCCGACGGCGACCCGGACCCGGGCGGTCCGGACGACTGGGCGGGCCCGGGCGACGGAGGCGGCGAGGCCGCCGGCCCCGGTGTGGTCGCCGCCGCCCCGATCCCGGCGCCGGCCGCGGCACCGGGCCGGGGCCTGGGCGCTGTGCTGCCGGGCGCGGCGGGCGCCTCGAAGGCCGGGACCGGCCTGGCCGCCAGTCTGGTCGACGCGGACCCGGCGGGGGGTGCGCGCAGCGGCACCGGTGCCCTGGGTGCCCTGGGTGCAGAAACGTTTCTACCGGCGGTTCAGGGTGTCGCGGTCCCGGTCCCGGCCCCTGGCGCCGTCCCGCTCGACAGCCCGGGCCTGCACAGTGCGC
This sequence comes from Kitasatospora sp. NBC_01250, assembly GCF_036226465.1. Taxonomy (NCBI): domain Bacteria; kingdom Bacillati; phylum Actinomycetota; class Actinomycetes; order Kitasatosporales; family Streptomycetaceae; genus Kitasatospora; species Kitasatospora sp. NBC_01250. Next base: position 4,170,209 of record NZ_CP108476.1, read on the forward strand.
CCGTCCCGCCGCCGTCGGCCGGCGCCCAGCTCACCGTGGCGGCCGGCGCCTACGGCAACCGGACCGTGCTCACCCTGACCAACAGCGGCGACGCCCCGATCGACTGGCACGCCGTGCCCGATCGCGACTGGCTGCGGCTGAGCCGCGACGCGGGCACCCTGGCCCCGGGCCAGCGGATCACCGTCACGGTCACCGTCGACGAGCAGCGCGCGCCCACCGGTCAGTGGACGGCCGAGATCGCGCTGCCGCCGTCCGAGGCCGTGGTCACCCTGCAGGGCGGCCCGACCGGCGAACCCGGCACGCCGTCCACCCCCACTCCCGCGCCCGGCGCGTCCTCCTCCTCGTCGGCACCGACGGTGGCGCCGAGCGCGAGCGCGAACCCCAGCGGCGTCGCCAGCCCCAGCCCCTCGGAGACCTCCACCCCGGGCAGCAGCGCCAGCAGCGCGCCGAGCAGCAGCGCCAGCCCCACCGCGAACCCGACGTCCGGCCCCTCGGCCCCGGCGAGCCCCTCCGTGCGGCCGAGCAGTCCGCCGAGCGCCACGCCGACGCCCGCCCCCGCGACGCCGTCGGCCGCGCCGCCGGCCGCCTCACCCAGCCCCGTTCCGACCTCCACGACGTCCAACCCTTCGTCCTCGTCACCCGCGCGCTGAACCTTCAGGACCCTCCGGTCACGTGACTATGACTCCCCACACGCCGGTCATGTTGCGCACGATTGATGAGAAAGCTCCGAGAAAATCGGCCACCCGGCCCTGCCGCGACCGGGCCCCGGCCGCCCGGCGGGGAGGCCGGAGCGGGACCGACCGCCTCGACCCTCGCCTGACACCCGATCACTTCGCCCTCGGCTGATCCGCCATGGGCGTAAGGCCTGCTGCTCGGGCGGTCCCGCTGGGCAGGATCGGGGGCATGCGAATCCTGATACTCGGCGGCTCGGTCTTCCTCGGGCGCGCCTTCGTCACCGAAGCCCTGGCGCGCGGCCATCAGGTGACCACCTTCAACCGCGGCGCCTCGGGGCCCGATCAGCCGGGCGTCCGGGCACTGCGCGGCGACCGTGGCAACGAGCAGGACCTGGCCCAGCTGACCGCCGCCGCCACCGGCCCGGACGGCCCCTGGGACCTGGTGATCGACACCAGCGGCCAGCAGCCGCACGCCGTCTCGCGTACGGCCACCCTGCTGCGCGAGCACGCCGCGCGCTACCTCTTCGTCTCCTCGGTGCACGCCTTCGCCGACTGGCCCGCCGAGGCGATCGACGAGCATGCGCCGCTGCACGAGTGCCCGGCCGACTCGCCGCCCGACCAGCCGTTCAGCACGGCACTCAAAGCGGGCTGCGAGCGCGCGGTCGTCGAGCAGTTCGGCGACCGCTCGATCATCCTCAACTGCGGACTGCTGATGGGCCCCTACGAGAACGTCGGCCGCCTGCCCTGGTGGCTGGAGCGGATCGCGCGCGGCGGGCGGGTGCTCGCCCCGGGCCGGCCCGACCTGCCGATCCAGCTGATCGACGCCCGGGACTTCGCCGTCTTCGGCCTCGACCTGGCCGAGCGCGGCGCCGCGGGCAGCTACGTCACCACCGCACTGCCGGGATCGAGCACCTACGGGCAGTTGCTGGCGGCCTGCGTGGCGGCCACCGGCTCGTCGGCCGAGCTGGTCTGGGTGCCGGACCGGAAGCTGGTCGCCGCCGGGATCGAGGAGTGGACCGAGCTGCCGCTCTGGGCCGCCGAGTTCACGGGCGACGGCAGGCCGAGCGGGATCTGGCAGGCGGACAGCCGCAAGGCAGTGGCCGCCGGGCTGCGCTGCCGGCCGCTCGAGGAGAGCGTGCGCGACACCTGGGCCTGGATCCAGCAGCGCGGCCCACGGGACCGGCCGTACCTGCAGGGCACCGAGGTGCTGGGCATCGACCCGGAGAAGGAGCGCCGGATCCTCGACGGCGCCTGAACAGCTGCTGCCCGAGGGTGGTGCACCCTCGGGCAGCAGGCAGCAGGCAGCAGGCAAGCGGGGCGTGGTCGGCCCGCCCCGCGTCAGCGCGGCGGTGGCAGGCGTTGCAGGAAGACCTCGAAGGCCGTCGGCTTGACCGCGGTGACCCCGGTGAACGGGAAGTTCATCTCCTTGATCACCAGCAGCGAGATCACCACCAGCCCGCCGAGTGAGAGCACCATCATCGAGTGCGCCAGGGTGTTGGGCAAGCCGAAGAGGAAGGTGAAGCCCACGGTGAGCACCCCGCCGACGATCAACGCCACCCAGAGCAGCGTCGGGACCTCGTCGTCCACTTCGTTCAGCCGGGCCCGGCGCTGCGAGGCGAGGTCCTCCATGTGACTCACCGCGTGCTCGTAGAGGACCTGCTGCTGCGGGCCGCTGGGGTTGATCGCGAAGACGCTGTCACGGATCTGGTAGACGAGGTCGGTGGCCGCCGGGCTGCTCTGGTGCGAGGCCATCAGCGGCCACTCGGTGTCCATCACGGTCCGCGCGTAGCTGAGGGTCTGCTGCTCCAGTTGCGGGCCCAACGGCGCGGGCAGCTCGCGGGAGATCCAGTAGATGCCGGCGAGCGAGTCGGCCTCCTGGAAGGTGGTCTTGCGGGCGGCGTCGTCGTTGGTCCAGACCGTGACGACCACGAAGGCGACCAGCACGGCGTAGATGACGCCGACCGCGGCGAAGATGAAGCCGGCCACGTCGTTGTGCGCCTCGCGCACCGGGTGCGGGACCCAGCGCTGCAACAGGAACAGGGCGACGGCCAGCGCGGCGAGGACTATGAGGACGATACCGATGTCCGTCAGGCTCATGGCGAAGAGGTCCTTGCTGTGTTCTGGGGGATTGCGGTGCCATGACAGCGGGGTGTGGGGTGGTGTGACGTGACGTCGTGCGCGGTGGGATGTGTGGGGTGGAACGCCCCGGGCGCGACCTGGCTCAGCGGTTGCGGCGGGTGACCAGCTCGGCCAGGGCCAGCAAGTCCTCGGCGGCCGAGGGCTCGGGCACGGCGACGGCGAGGTGCTCGATCGCGGCGGCCATGTGCTCGCACGAGGCGCCCTGGGCCCAGGCGCGGCCGCCGGCCCGCTCGACGGCCTCGGTGGCGCGCTGGACCTCGGCCGCGGTGAGCGGACGGTCCAGCGCGTAGATCTCGGCGAGTTCGGCCCCGGCGGGCGTGCCCGAGCCGAGCGCCGCCACCACGGGCAGCGACTTCTTGCGGACGAGAAGGTCCGCGCCGACCGGCTTGCCGGTCACCGCGGGATCGCCCCAGATCCCGATCAGGTCGTCGATCAGCTGGAAGGCCAGGCCGATCTCCCGGCCGAAGGCGTCCATCGCCGCTGCCCCGGCCTCGTCCGCTCCCCCGTAGAGCGCGCCGATCGCGCAGGCGGTGCCGAGCAGTGCACCGGTCTTGGCCTCGGCCATGGCGAGGCACTCGTCCAACGAGACGGTGCTGCGCTGCTCGAAGGCGCAGTCCGCCTGCTGGCCGTCACAGAGTTCGACCACGCAGTGGGCCAGCCGGCGCAGCGCCGGACCGGTCGCGGCATGGGTGTCCTCGGCGAGGGTGCGCAGCGCGAGCGAGTGCAGCGCGTCGCCGGCCAGGATCGCCTCGGTCGCGCCGAACGCCCGCCAGGCAGTGGGACGATGGCGCCTGGTCACATCGCGGTCGATCACATCGTCGTGCAGCAGCGTGAAGTTGTGCACCAGCTCGACCGCCGCGGCGGCCCGGACGGCGGACCGCACGGCTGGGGAGTTCAGGGAGAAGGAGTCCGCCGCGCGGGAGTTCGCCGCACAGGCCTGGGCGGCGGCCAGCACCAGTGCGGGCCGGATGGCCTTGCCCGCATCCGCCTCGGCGGGCGTACCGTCGACCTCGCGCCAGCCGAAGTGATAGGCGACGACCCGGCGCATCGACTCGGGCATGCTCTCGACGGCGGCCCGCAGGGCCGGGTCGACCACCGTGCGGGCCCGGGCCAGGATCTCCAGCGCCTGGTCCTCACCGAACGGGGCGATCTGCTCGATCGATCCGGCCCGGGCGGACGGTATGGCACCGACGCCCCGGGGCTGGTCGGCCGATTCGTTGTGGTTGTTCTCTCGACTCAGTGTTTCGGCGCCCATGATCTGGCCGGCCCCCCAGTTGTCGGGTCGCCCCGGGGAATGCCCCGGGGCGACCAGGAATGGACAGTCTCAGCCGCGCGGGCGGGCAATTTCGACGTTTTCCAGCACACCGATCGCGTCGGGCACCAGAATGGCAGCCGAGTAGTACGCACTCACCAGGTAGGAGATGATCGCCTTCTCATTGATCCCCATGAATCGGACCGAGAGGCCGGGCTTGTACTCATCGGGAATTCCGGTCTGGTGCAGACCGATCACGCCCTGGTTGTCCTCGCCGATACGCATCGCCAGAATCGAGCTGGTGTGGCCGTCCACGATCGGGATCTTGTTGCAGGAGAGCACCGGCACCCCACGCCAGGAGGGCACCTGCTGCCCCTGGTACTCGATCGTGCCGGGGTAGAGGCCGCGGCTGCTGCACTCGCGGCCGAAGGCGGCGATGGTCCGCGGGTGGGCCAGGAAGACCTTGGTGCCGCGGCGGCGGCTGAGCAGCTCGTCCATGTCGTCGGGGGTGGGCGGGCCGGAGTGGGTCTGGATCCGCTGGTCGTACTCGGTGTTCTGCAGCAGGCCGAACTCGGGGTTGTTGATCAGCTCGTACTCCTGGCGCTCGCGCAGCGCCTCCACGGTGAGCTTCAACTGCTGCTCGATCTGGTTCATCGGCTCGTTGTAGAGATCCGCGACCCGGCTGTGCACCTGGAGCACCGTCTGGGCGACGCTGAGCTCGTACTCGCGCGGAGCGACCTCGTAGTCCACGAAGGTGCCCGGCAGCTCGTGCTCGCCCTCGTGGCCGGCCGCGAGGGCGATCTCGGCCTCACCGTGCCGGGTCTGCGGCTGCTGGGCATCGGAGAGGTACTGGAGGACCTGGGCGCGCAGCGCCTCCGAGCGGTCCGCCAGCTCCTGGAAGGCGGGCCAGGCGAGGGCGAGCAGCGTACCGGCGGTGGCGGCCCGGACGCTGAAGGGCCAGTGGCCCTCGGCCTCGGTCAGCGCCTCGTCGCCGATCCGGTCGCCGTCGGCCAGCACGCCCACCACGGCGTGGTCGCCGTACTTGCCCGTGCTGATCTTGTTGACCTTGCCGTGCGCGATCAGATAGACCTCGTTGATCGGCTGCCCGGCCTCGAAGATCACCTCACCGGCCTGGAACTCCCGCTGGACGAAGCGGCCGGCCAACTGCTCCAGCACCGCGTCGTCCTCGAAGTCGCGCAGCACCGGCAGCTCGCGCAGCGAGGGCGGGACGATCCGCACCTCGGCACCGGTCTTCACAAAGCTCACCCGGCCACGGCCCACGGCATAGCTGAGGCGCCGGTTGACCCGGTACGTGCCACCGGAGACCTGCACCCAGGGCAGTGTGCGCAACAGCCAGCGCGAGCTGATGCCCTGCATCTGCGGTGCGGACTTGGTGGTGGTCGCGAGGTTCCTGGCCGCGGCCGTACCGAGACTCTGCTGCTGGTTCTCAGTCGAGCTGCCGGGTGCCGGAATATTGAGATCGGTCTCAGTCGTCATAACAGGACCCTCCCCCATGGAAGATGATGCGGACGTATGCATTCCAGAGTGGGGCCACGACGATCACAACGCAATCACTCGGACGAGTGATTGCATGAGCGGATCAATAAGTACGATTAGCCAGTCTGCTCGATTTACTGTTCGGGAGAATTCCGCGCAGAATCGTTCCTCGATTGGTCCGGCAGTGGTCAGAAAGGGTCCGTCAGCCGGGGCCGTCCCAGTCCAGGGTGGGTGCCAGCCAGCCCTCCAGGGTCAACAGCCAGCGCTTGACGTCCAGCCCCACCCGCCCGTTGCCGAAGCCGCCCAGCCCGTCCGCGGCCACCACCCGGTGGCAGGGCACCAGCACCGCCAGCGGATTGGCGCCCATCATCTGGCCCACCGTGCGCGCCGCCAGCCCCGGGCTCTGCGCGACGTCCTCGAACACCCCGCTGCGCTGGGCCAGTCGGCCGTACGTGATGGTCTCGCCGTAGGCCACCGTCCGGTACAGCGTCTCGAGCACCACCTGGTGCGGACCGCTCGCCAACCGCCAGTCCACCGGCAGCGCCAACTCCCGTGAAACGCCCGTGAAGTACGCGGCGAACCGCTCGGTGACCGCCGCCACCCGGCGCCGGTCGGCGCAGCGCGGCGCACCACCGGGCACCGACTCCGGCGTGAACTGCACACTCGCCACCCCCCGTTGGGTGACCCCGACGCTCAGCGGCCCGGTGGGCAGCGGGCTGGGCACGGTGACCCACTCGATCGCGCCGCCACTCATGACCGCTCCCCGGCCACGGCCTCGCCGACCGCGGCACCGGCCCCCCGGCCGGCTCCGCCCGCCGGCACCGCTCCGCCCTCAGACCCCGCTCCGGTCGCCGGCCCCGCTCCGGTCGCCGACCAACTGGCCAGCAGCGCGAGCCGCTGCGCCGTCGCACTGCCCGCCTGCGCCGTGTAACCGACCAGCGTCTGGTCCGGGTCCCCCGGCAGCGCCAGCGTCTCGTAACCCAGCTCCAGGTCACCCACCAGCGGGTGCCGCACCAGCTTGGTGCCCCAGGTCTTCTCCTTCACCTGGTGGTCCGCCCAGAGCCGGCCGAACTCGGGGCTGCGCACCGAGAGCTCGCCCACCAGCGCGGAGAGCTTGGCGTCGTCGGGATGACGCCCCGCGTCCAGCCGCAGGTAGGAGACCGTCTCGGCCGCCACCGCCTCCCACTGCGGGTAGCACCCCCGCGCCGACGGGTCGAGGAAGACCTGCCAGGCCATGTTGCGCCGGGTGAGGGCCGAGAAGCCGGCCACCGCGTCGGCCAGCGGGTTCCAGGCCAGCACGTCCAGTCGCCGCCCGAGGACGAAGGCCGGCACGTCCGCCATCATGTCGAGCAGCCGAAGCAGCCCGGGCCGCACCTGCTGGCTGCCCCGGACCGGCACCGCGCGCCGGTCGCCGGAGCGCGGCGGCCTGGCCAGCACCCGCAGGTGCTCGTGCTCCACCGCGTCCAGTTCCAGCACCCGGGCCACCGAGTCCAGCACCGCGTCCGAGACGCTCTGACCGCGGCCCTGCTCCAGGCGGATGTAGTAGTCCACGCTGACCCCGGCCAGCTGGGCCACCTCCTCCCGGCGCAGGCCGGGCACCCGGCGGTGCCCGTAGGAGCGCAGCCCCACATCCTCCGGCTGGATCCGCGCCCGGCGCGACCGCAGGAACTCCCCCAGTGTGTTCTCCATACGATCAAGCCTAAGTCCCGGCGCCGACAGCCTTCCTGGTACTGGCAGACCCAGGAACAGCATCACCCTGCCAGGTCGCCCGGGACCCGAGCAGCATCGGTTCCACCGGCACGGACGCCGCGCTGCCGCAGGCCTCAGGCCGCCGCAGATCCTCAGAGGGAGACCGAGATGACCATCACCAGCTACCCCGAGCTCGCCGGCCGCACCGCCGTGATCACCGGCGCCGCCTCCGGCATGGGCGAGGCCACCGCCCGCCTGCTGGCCGCCGGCGGGGCCCGGGTCGCGTTGCTGGCCCGCCGCGCCGACCGGCTGACCGAGTTGGCCGAGAAGATCACCCTGGGCGGCGGCCAGGCCCTGGTGGTGCCGGTCGACATCACCGACCAGGCCGCCGTGGACGCCGCCGCCGCCCAGGTCCGCGCCGCCTTCGGCCGGGCCGACCTGGTGGTCAACTCGGCCGGCGTGATGCTGCCCAACCCGGTCGCCGAGGGACGGACCGACGAGTGGACCCGGATGATCGACACCAACCTGACCGGCGCGCTGCGGGTGATCAACGCCTTCCGCGACGACCTGGTGGCGGTCGCGGCCGAGGGCGGCACCGCCGACCTGGTCAACGTCTCCTCGATCGGCGCCCACAGCGTCTACCGCGACTTCGCCGTCTACTCCGCCACCAAGGCCGCGCTGACCCACCTCTCGACCGTGCTGCGCGCCGAGTTCGGCCCGCTGGACGTGCGGGTGACCAACATCGAGCCCGGCCTGACCCGGACCGAGCTGGGCAGCCACATCGACAACGCCGGCATCTCCGCCGTCCTGGACGGGATGTTCGAGAGCATCCCGCCGCTGACCTCCGAGGACATCGCGGACCTGATCGGCTGGACCGCCAGCCGCCGGCGCGGGGTCAACCTGCGCCAGGCAATGATCCTGCCGACCCGTCAGGTCTGAGCCGTGCCCGGTGTCCGGTCGAGGACCGGCTCGGCGACCAGTGGCAGCCCGTCGCCGGCCGGGCCGTGCAGCTCCAGCAGCACCACCTCGTTGCGGCCCGGGCGCAGCAGCGGCCCCGGCAGGTAGAGGGTCTGTTGCGGCCCGATGTCCCAGTACCGGCCCAGCAGGAAGCCGTTGACCCAGACGAGGCCCTTGCCGTGGCCCTCGGTCAGCACGAAGGCGTCGGCCGGGCGGTCGACGTCGAGCACGGCGCGGCGCAGCACCGGACACTCCGTCAGATTTACTGTCGGATCGGCCTCCTGCGGGAACGGCAGGCCGCTCGGATCGTCCAGCGGCAGCCCGTACATCCGCCACCCCAGCAACAGTTGCCCGCCGAGCCTGACCCCGCCGGTGATGCCCTTGCGATCGGCGAGCTGCGGCCCGTAGTTGACCCGTCCCAGGTTCTCCACCAGCAGGTCGAGCCGGGCTCCGCCGGCCGGGACCGCCAGCCGGAGCGCCTGCTCCCCTTCGGCCGTGCGGTCCAGCACGCCCACCGGCCGGCCGTCCAGGAAGACCTGCGCCCGGTCGCCGAGCCCGTCCACCACCAGCTCGGCCGTCTCGCGCGGACCGCTGATCCGGGTGCGGTAGAGCACGAAGCCGTAGGACTGGTCGAGTTCCTCCATCGCTAGGGTGGCGGCCGAGTGGACCGGGGCGGCCAACTGCTCCGCGAGGTCGAGCAGCGGCAGCGGGGGGCCGAGGGGCAGTGTCCGGGGCGGCAGCGTCTGGGCCGGCTCCTCGGCGGGCGGTTTCGGCACCTCGGTGTAGCGGCCGAGCACTTCGCGGAACGCCCAGAACTTGGCCGTCACCCGCCCGTCCTCGCTGATCGCCGCGTCGTAGTCGTAGCTGGTCACAGTGGGGCGCAGCCGCCCGTCCTCCAGGTTGGCGCCGTTCAGGTAACCGAAGTTGGTGCCGCCGTGCGCCATGTAGAGGTTGACCGAGGCGCCGGCCGCCAGCAGCTCGTCCAGCACCCTGGCCGCGTCGGCCGCGTCCCTGGTGTGGTGCGGCGAGCCCCAGTTGTCGAACCAGCCGTTCCAGTACTCCATGCAGACCGCCGGCCCCTCGGGCAGGTGTCCGCGCAGCACCTCGAAGCTCTCCGCGACCCGGTCACCGAAGTTGACGGTGGGCAGCACCCCGGGCAGCGTGCCGCCCTGCAGCATCGGGTGGCTGGGGCCGTCGGAGGTGAAGAGCAGCGATTCGGCCCCGCGCCGGCGCAGGCCCTCGGCGAGGTGGCGCAGGTAGTCCGCGTCATTGCCGTAACTGCCGTACTCGTTCTCCACCTGGAGCGCGATCACCGGTCCGCCCGCCTCGGCGAGCAGCGGGCGGACCACCGGCAGCAGCGCGTCGAACCAGCGGTCGACGGCGGCCAGATAGCCGGGGTGCGCACAACGCAACCGCATCGCAGGGTCCTTGAGCAGCCAGGCGGGCAGGCCCCCGAACTCCCACTCGGCACAGATGTACGGCCCGGGCCGGAGCAGCACCTTGAGGTCCTGCCGCTCGGCCGCCCGGACGAACGCCACCAGGTCGAGCCGGCCGGTGAAGTCGTAGCTGCCGGGCCGCGGTTCGTGCAGGTTCCAGGCGACGTACGTCTCAACGGTGTTGAGGCCCATCGCGCGCAGCAGGGCGAGCCGGGAGTCCCACTGCTCGGGCAGCACCCGGAAGTAGTGCAGTGCACCGGAGAGGATCCGCAGCGGACGGCCGTCCAGCGTGAAGCCGTCCCGGTCATACGTGAGGCTGGGCATCGCGAGAAGCTCCTCGGGGTGGGGTCTCGACGGGCGCGGTGAACTGCCGCCCAGCAGACCACGCGGCTCGCCGCGGGTCGAGCGGGGCGCGCCCACCCCCGCTGTGCGGCTCGTCACGCCCGGCCGGAGCGGTCTTCACCCCATGCAGCGGCGGACCCGGGGTCCGCCGTTCGCAGAGCGGGGAGGTCGACCATCACCGGCCCCGCCCGTTGGGTCTGCCAGCCATGGGTGCAGTCGCCCAGCGCACCGCCGGGCTCCCAGCCGGTCATACCGCCTGCGGCCGTGAAGCTCGCGTCGAGCCAGTGCCCCCGCGCCGGACCGGTCCCGGCGGTGGTGTCCTGCACCGCGGCGGCCGCCGTCCGCAGGGTGTCCGGGTGGACCCGGATGTCGTTCAAGGCCGCCCCCTCGGCGCCCGGTGACGTGTCGCGACAGGGAGCACAGCGGGACGGCGGCCACTGGGTCGCCCTCGAATTTTTCGGTCAATCACCGTTCGAATCAGGCGAGTTCCCCTCCTCCTCGGCCGCCGCACCCACCGCCCAGAGCCCGGCGTAGACGCCGCCCAGAGCCAACAGCTCCTCGTGCGAGCCGAGTTCGACGATCTGCCCGGCCTCCATCACCGCCACCCGGTCGGCGTCGCGCGCGGTGTGCAGCCGGTGGGCGATCGCGATCACCGTGCGGCCGGCCAGCACCGCCGCCAGCGAGCGCTCCAGGCGACGGGCGGCGCGCGGGTCGACCAGCGAGGTGGCCTCGTCCAGGATCAGCACCCTTGGATCGGCCAACACCAGGCGCGCCAGCGCGAGTTGCTGGGACCGGGCGGGCGAGAGCTCGACTCCGCCGGCGCCCACCGGGGTGTCCAGACCCAGTCCGCCTGCCCACTCCCAGGCCTCCACCGCGCGCAGCGCCGCGACCATCTGCCGCTCGTCGGCCGCCGCCCGGCCCAGCGCGAGGTTCTCGCGCAGCGAGCCGTGGAAGACGTGGTGCTCCTGGGTCACCAGGGCGACCTGCCGACGCCGTTCGTCCAGCGGCAGCTCGGCCAGCACCGCGCCGTCGACCAGCACCGCGCCGCGGTGCGGCGGGTGGATGCCCGCCAGCAGCCGGCCCAGGGTGGACTTCCCGGCGCCCGAGCTGCCGACGATCGCCAGCCGCTCCCCGGGGCGCACCTCCAGGTCGACCCCGCGCAGCACCGGCTGCCCGGCCCGGTACTCGTGGCCGACGCCCACCGCCCACAGCAGCCCGGGGCCCCGCCGCCGCTGCGTCGGATCCTTCTGCCGGGCGGGGGCCGCGGCCTGCGCCACCCCCAGCAGGCGGGCCAGCGAGGCGCCGCCCACCTGGAGGGTGTCGAGTTGCGCGATCACCGTGTCGACCGGTCCGATGGTCTGCTGCACGTAGAGGACGGCCGCGGTGACCGCCGCCAGCGAGGCCATGTGGTGCAGGTAGTAGAGCCCGCCGATGACCAGCGTGGCCACCACCGGCAGCACGTAGGCGGTGTCGGAGATGGGCAGGAAGACGGTGCGCAGCCAGAGCGTGTGCCGCTCGGCCGCGTACGAGCGGGCGATGTCCCGTCCGGCCCGCTCCTGCCTGCGGTGGGCGATCCGCAGCGCCTCCACCGTCCGCGCGCCCTCGACGGTCTCGGTCAGGCCCTCGGCGAGCTGGGCGTAGGACGCGTTCGCGGCCAGGTAGCCGGCCCGCGCCCGGGACAGGTACCAGCGCGTCGCACCCCACAGCACCGGCACGGCCACCAGGCACGGCAACGCCAGCAGCGGCCCGAGCAGCAGCACCGCGCCGAGCGTGAGCACGATGGTTCCGGCCGAGACCAGGGTGTCCGGGACGGCCTGGCGCACGGCCCGGGAGAGCGCGTCCACGTCCCGGGTGGTGCGGCTGACCAGGTCGCCGGCGCCGGCCCGTTCCACGATGGCCGGCGGCAGCGCAAGCACCCGCTCGACGAACTCCTCGCGCAGCTCGGCCAGCACCTTCTCGCCCAGCCGCGCGGAGGCGAAGACCGCGACCTGGAGCAGCCCGGCCTGCAGGGCGACCGAGAGGCAGATCAGCAGCCCGGTGCGGGCGGCGTGGTCGACGCCGCGCCCGGACTGCTCGACCAGTTCGCCGAGCAGCCGCGGGGCGAGCAGCCCGCAGGCGGCCGCGAGCGCGTGCAGGGCCAGTGCACCGGCCAACTCGGCGGGGTGGTGCAGCGTCAACCGGCGTGCGTACGAGCGGACGTCCCGGGCGGAGGCGACGGGCAGCATGGCAGCGTCGTGGTCGGTGCCGGTGTCGGTGTCGGTGACAGCGGTCATGCCGGGTCCCCTCCTCGGGTGACGACGCTGCGGTACTCCGGGTCGGCGAGCAGCTCGCGGTGCGTTCCCTCGGCGACCACCTTGCCGCCCGCGACCAGCACCACCTGGTCCGCTTGGGAGAGCAGGATCGGGCTGGTGGTGAAGGTCACCGTGGTGCGCCCGGCCCGGGCGGCGCCCAGCTGCTGGGTGATCCGGGCCTCGGTGTGCGCGTCGACCGCACTGGTGGGCTCGATCAGCACCAGCACCTCGGGGTCGACCAGCAGGGCCCGGGCCAGGCGCAGGCGTTGCTGCTGGCCGCCGGAGAACTCCCGCCCGGACTCGGCGATCCGGCCGTCCAGCCCACCGGGCAGCGCCGCCACGATGTCGCGGGCCGACGCCGCCGCCAGGGCGTCCAGCAGCAGCCGCTCCTCGGCCACGGCCCGGTCCGCCGGGTCGAGTTCACGACGCAGCGGCCCGCTGAACAGGCGGGCGTCGCCGGGCGCCACCAGGATCCGCTCGCGCACCTCGGCCAGCGGCAGCTCGGTCAGCGGCACACCGCCGTACCCGGCCGCCGAGTCGGTGTAGCGGCCCAGCCGGTCGGCGAGTCCGGCGGCCTCGTCGGGGTCGGCGCAGACCACGGCGGTCCACCGGCCCGGCTGGACCCGCAGCCCCGTCCCGGGGTCGTGCAGCACGCCGCAGGCCGGCATCACCGCCCGCCCCGCGTCGGCCAGTTCCGGCTCCAGCGTGAGCAGCCGGATCACCCGGGCCGCCGCCACCCGGCCCCGGGTCAGCTTGTCCGCGGCCTCGGTCAGCCGACGCAACTGCGGTGCCAGGAAGACCGCGTAGCCGTAGAAGGCGACCAACTGCCCGATGCTCAAACGGCCGTCCAGCACCTCGCGGGCGCCGAGCCAGACCACGACGGCCACCAGCGTCCCCGGCAGCAGCACCTTCGCGCCGTCCAGCAGTGCCTCCACCCGGGCCAGCCGGACCCCGGAGCCGCGCACCCGCTGCGAGGTCGCCCGGTAGCGGTCGGCGAAGATCCGCTCCCCGCCGATCCCGCGCAGCACCCGCAGCCCGCCCGCGATGTCCACCGCGAGCTCGGTCAACTCGCCCTGCCCGGCGCGCAGCTGTTCCTGGCGGCGGTGCAGCGGACGGATCAGCCGGGCCACCGCCCAGGCCATCAGCGGCACCCCCACCAGCACCACCGCGCCCAGCTCGGGAGCCGTGCTCAGCATGATCACCGCCACCGCCACCGCGGAGACCGCGGCCCCCGAGGCGCGCGCGGCCACCTCCATCAGCCGCCCCAGCGCCGCGATGTCGCCGCTGCCGACGCTGACCACCTCGCCGGCCGAGACCCGCTTCGGCAGGGTGGCGCCGAGCCTGCCGGACTGACGCGTGATCAGTTCGGCGGTCAGGTAGGTCGCGCCGAGCTGGCCCATCAGGCTGCACCGGTCGCGCAGGATCGCCGCGGTGTTCACCACCAGGCCGAGCAGCAGGACGGCCCCGCCCCACCGCAGCAGCGCGTGCTCGTCGCGCCCGACCATCCCGCTGTCGATCGCGCGCCCGATCGCGGCCGGCACCAACGCCTCCGCGAGCAGGCCGACCACCCCCAGCAGCACGCCCCAGGCCACCGAGACCCGCAGCCGGCCCGCCAGCCAGCGCAGGAAGCGCTGCGGTGACCGGCAGTCCGGCTGCTCCCCCGCCGCGTCGGCCCCCGGGCCGGCGCCCCCGGCCGGGACGTAGCGCATCGCCCGTCCGAGCCCCCAACCCCCGTCACCCGTCGCCGCCGCCACCGCTCCTCCGTCCGTCGTGCCTGCCGGGCGCCGCTGGGCACGCGCGGGCAAGCCGTCCGCGCACCCCGAGTCCGTGTCGGACCGGCGGGCGGGCGGACGGCTGGTCGGTGCGTGTGATCGCCGACCGCCGGTCAGCAGCGGTCGATCGTCAACGGCGGCGGACGGCCGGATGCGGCCTCGGTCGGCCAGAGGAACCGGCGGGCGGAGAAGCGCCCCACCCGGTCCTCACCCCGAGCCCGCGGCACTCGAAGTCCGCCGGGACATCCTGCTGGACGGGTGCACACGGAGCAAGCGAAATAGCGGCGTCGCCGCCGGGCCGCACCGGACGCACTCGGGCGACCTCGGACGCACTCCCGGGCGACACCGGCAGCGCCCCCGGGCAACACGGGCAGCGCTCCCGGCCCCCGGCGGCCGGGTCAGCGGTCCAGCCGTCGCCCCCGCCACGGCGTGCGCCCGGGCCGGCCCACGAGCCGCACCGGCACCGGCACCAGCTCGCCGCCGACCCGTGCCGCGGCGTGCAGATGCAGGTGGGGCTCGGTGGTGTTGCCCGAATTGCCCACCTCGGCCAGCGGCTGCCCGACCTCGACCCGCTCGCCCACAGCGACCCGCAGGCTGCCCGCCCGCAGGTGCGCCAGCGCCAGCACCACCGCCCCGCCGGCCTCGACCCGCAGCAGCAGGTGGTTGCCGTAGGCGTGCTGCCGCACCTGCGGCGCCGGCTCGAACGGGCTGGCCTGCACCGGCTGGTCGGCCTGCCCGTCGAGGACGGCGAGCACCGTCCCCGCGCAGGGCGCGGCCACCGTGGCGCCGTACGCCTGGTAGGCCGCGAGCCGGCGCGGGGCCGGACCCCGGGCCCTGGCGCCGAAGCGGTTCAGGCAGAGCAGGTCCAGCGCGTACCGCTGGACCGGGTGCCCGGCATGGTGGTTGACGCCGCCCCCGCCGCCCTGGCCGATCAGCACCCGGCTGCCCGGCAGCGGGTTGGCGATCAGCAGCGGCGCGCGCTCGCCGGGGACCTCCCGCAGGCCGCGCAGGATCGCGGCGGCGGCCAGCCAGGCCGACCCCGCGAAGGCGAGCCGCAGGTAGCCGCCCCGACCGGTCGGCAGGGCCGGCAGCCGCGCCAGGCCGACGGCCGCCAGGACCAGCGCGGCGGCGACCACCGGCAGCCGGGCGTACTGGCTGGCCCAGCTCCAGGGCACGCCGAACCAGCAGACCACCGCCAAGGCGGGCACGCCCGCCAGCGCGGCCAGCGTCCCGGCCCGGCTCCCGGCCAGCACCGAGTCGACCGCCATCGCCAGCAGGACCAGCAGGAAGCCCAGCGCGATCGCCGGCCCCCGCAGGTCGCGCAGCCGCTCGCCGACCGACCGCGGCCGTTCGGCCGGGACCGGCTCCAGCAGCAGTTCGGTGATCAGGCCGCGCCCGTCCACCGCCACCCGCGCCTCGACCACCGCCCGCGGGCAGCGCACCCGGTAGCGGCCCGGCGACGCCTCGTCCGCCCCTGCCGCATCGTCCGGTTCGATCGTCCACACCCTGCCCAGCAGCGGCCGGAGCTCGCGGCGGAGCTCCGCGAGTTCCTCGCCGGTCACCTCCGCCAGGAACTCCGGAGCGAAGAGCGAGTGATCAGGACGCGAACCTGTCAGATAATCTCGCAAGCGCTCCTGCTCGACATCCATCCTGCTCACGCGCGCGTTCCCCCTCGCACGACCTTCGGACCCCCCGGATCGCCGACTCAGTCTCGTTCCGGGCGACCGGCCGGTCAAGCTCAACCTCCGCTCCCCGTGGAACTGTTCGGGCCCGCACCGCGTCGATCGATACGTATCCGTCCCGCCACCCCAGTCCTGAGGTCCCACTGATGCCGATACCCAGGCCCTCTCAGCCGGCCGACCCGTCCCGCTCGGCCTCCCCCTTCTTCCCCTCCCGCCGCCGCCTGCTCACCTGGGGCACCCTGGGCGCGGCCTCGCTGGCCTCCGCCGCGCTGGCCGGCTGCTCGGACTCCGCACACGCCCACACCGGCGCCACCCCGGGCGAGAGCCCGTCAGACTCCTTCTCCCCCAACGCCACGGTCGACCCGAACGCCATCTCCGCCCTGCCCAGCCCCGCGGCGGCCTCACCGGTGGCGGTGCGCACCAAGCCGGTCTTCAAGGTGCACGACATCCTGCCGAACGCACCCGCCGACGCGATCGCGCTGACCATCGACGACGGCCCCGACCCGGTCTACACCCCGCAGGTGCTGGCGCTGCTGCGCAAGTACGACATCCGGGCCACCTTCAACGTGGTGGGGATCCCTGGGCACGCCCACAAGGACCTGATCCGCCAGCTCGCCGCCGACGGGCACACGGTGGCCAACCACACGATGACCCACCCGCAGCCGCTCTCGAAGCGCACCCCCGCGGAGATCGAGAAGCAGATCACCGACGCGCAGTCGGTCATCGTGGACGCCGGCGCCCCCGCTCCGACCCTGTTCCGCTCACCCGGCGGCGACTGGTCCCCGGCGATCTTCGCCGCCGCCGCCAAGTACGGGATGCTCCCGATCGACTGGGACGTCGACCCGGACGACTGGAAGCGCCCCGGCGTCCCGAAGATCACCGAGAAGCTGATGGCCGCCAAGCCCGGCGACATCCTGCTCTGCCACGACGGCGGCGGCAACCGCTCGCAGACGGTGGACGCGCTGAAGACCGTGCTGCCCGCGCTCAAGGCCAAGGGCCTGAGCTTCGTCACGCTCTGAGGCGCATCCGTCGGCACGACCGTGGCACCAGCCGCACTGACCAGCCGAGCGCCCCGAACAATGACCAAGGGCCAGGCCCCGGGACAACCCCGGTGACCTGGCCCTCGTCGTGCGCTGTGGAGCTCGAAGCCCGGAGTGCGCGATCACCTGACCCGAGCTGGGCCTGCTCACACTGAGCGAGTGCGCCTTGATCTACCCGTGAAGGGCCGGTGCTCTCCGTGGCTCCCTGCTTGATCGGCCAGGTTCCGGGGCGCGCACCTGCCTGAATGGACGGTGCGAGCCCGGAGCTTCGCGTGAAGGTTGCTGACGCGGGATCTCCACACTAGTGCAGTCGTCTTGGCTGGATTGCGGCGAACTTCCAGGCAGCGCACGGCTTCCACCGGGGCGTCAACCGGTGCCCCTGCCGCAGTGGACGGACCGGGGCACAGGCCATGGGGCGGGCCAGCGGACCGGGCCGTACGAGACGGACTGCTGACGGGCCGCGGAGCGCCGCAGGAGGGCCTCCTGGTCCGTTACACGGTGGTGACGGAACCACGATGGTGGGCAGACGGATGATCTGACAAGATCTTCACATCGCAGCCGCTGAGACTCACGAACGAGCAGCGGACCGACTTCTGACGCTCATACGCATTGATCATTCCCTGGGGGGGAACCACCATGTCCGCGCGCTCGCTCGCACGCCGCTCCCGTCTGCTCTCAGCCATCGCCCTCTCCGTCGCCACCGGCGCCGCCGTACTCGCTCCGGCTACCGCGTTCGCCAGCCCTTCGGCCGCGACCCCGCCGGCTCCGCCCGCCGCCAAGCCGCTGACCGCCAAGCTCTCGGCACCCTCGAAGATCACCCCCCTCACCCGCGGCGGCGACACCGAAGAGATGACCCTGACGGTCACCAACGACTCCGACCAGCCGCAGCCCTTCCACCCCTACCTCGCCGTGACCAACACCGGCCCGGCACTCAACATGACGTCGCTCAGCTTCAGCGCCCGGGCAATCGACGCCCCGCCCACCTGGGGCACGGCGACCTGGAGCTCCGCCGGCGCCGGCGGCTACGTCCTGCCGGACCACCGGATGAACGACATCCCGTTCACCGTCCCGGCCCACCAGACCTACACCTGGTCCGTCTCCGTCGGCGCCACCACCTACACCCCCGCCGACGACACCGCCCTCACCTACACCCTCACCAACGACGCGGCCAACAGCACCAACCTCGGCTCCGTCACCTTCCCGATCGCCCCGCCGGCTCCGCCCGCCGCCAAGCCGCTGACCGCCAAGCTCTCGGCACCCTCGAAGATCACCCCCCTCACCCGCGGCGGCGACACCGAAGAGATGACCCTGACGGTCACCAACGACTCCGACCAGCCGCAGCCCTTCCACCCCTACCTCGCCGTGACCAACACCGGCCCGGCACTCAACATGACGTCGCTCAGCTTCAGCGCCCGGGCAATCGACGCCCCGCCCACCTGGGGCACGGCGACCTGGAGCTCCGCCGGCGCCGGCGGCTACGTCCTGCCGGACCACCGGATGAACGACATCCCGTTCACCGTCCCGGCCCACCAGACCTACACCTGGTCCGTCTCCGTCGGCGCCACCACCTACACCCCCGCCGACGACACCGCCCTCACCTACACCCTCACCAACGACGCGGCCAACAGCACCAACCTCGGCTCCGTCACCTTCCCGATCGCCCCGAGCACCACCGCTGGCGGGGGAGGCTCGACCACCGGCCAGGGCGCGTCGACCACCAACCAGGGCGGCTCGACCACCAACCAGGGCGCGTCGACCACCAACCAGGGCGGCTCGACCACCAACCAGGGCGCGTCTGCCGCCAAGCCTGCAGGTGTCGCGGCGCCCGCCGCCATGGTCGCCCCGGCCGCCGTTGCCGGCGTCCCGGTTGCCACCACGCTCACCAGTGACACCACGGCCCCCGCCGCCCACGACCTCGCCTTCACCGGCGGCGGCAGCGACGCCGTCCCGCTGGTCGGGGCCGGCGGCACCCTGGTGGTGCTCGGTGCCGGTGCGGTCCTCTACTCCCAGCGCCGCCGGGCTGCTGCGCAGGACTGACCGCTGCACGGCACGACACCCGCAAGGTGCTCAGCACGGAGGCAAGCACGACAAGGACGACCACCGGCGGCTTCTGGCACGCCAGTGGCACAGCCGGAGTAGCCACCCGCGCCGCTCGAACAACGACGAAGGGCCAGTTCCCCGGGATCACCCCGCTGAACTGGCCCTTGGCGCGTCCGTGGACAAGCTCCATCTCTGAGCCCCCTGTCGGGTTCGAACCGACGACCCCCGCTTTACAAGAGCGGTGCTCTGGCCAGCTGAGCTAAGGAGGCATGGCGGCCGGCCACGGTGAGCCCGTGGTGGCAACCGGGTGGCAGTCTACCGGCAGGGGTGGCCGGTGTGGGGGTGGGCGGGTGCTGAGAAGGGGACGGGAAGTGGGGGTGGGGGTGGGCAGTGTGATCGGACTGGTATGAGGAGGGGCTGACAATCGGACGAACGGACAGGTAGCCTCGGCCCGAACCGGTTCTCCTGTGGTCTGGACCACCAGCGGCGCCGGTTCGAACAATCCAGCCTTTACTCGGATCGTCCGGCACGTTCCTGCCGGTGAAGGAGAGCACAGCCATGGCTTCTGTCACGTACGACAAGGCGACCCGCCTCTACCCGGGCGGCACCAAGCCCGCCGTCGACGCGCTGGACCTGCACATCGAGGACGGCGAGTTCCTCGTTCTGGTCGGCCCCTCCGGCTGCGGCAAGTCGACCAGCCTGCGGATGCTCGCGGGCCTGGAGGACGTGAACGGCGGCGCCATCCGGATCGGCGACCGCGACGTGACCCACCTGCCGCCGAAGGACCGGGACATCGCCATGGTGTTCCAGAACTACGCGCTCTACCCGCACATGACCGTCGCCGACAACATGGGCTTCGCGCTCAAGATCGCCGGCGTCAACAAGGCGGAGATCCGCAAGAAGGTCGAGGAGGCCGCCAAGATCCTCGACCTCACCGAGTACCTGGACCGCAAGCCGAAGGCGCTCTCCGGTGGTCAGCGCCAGCGTGTCGCGATGGGCCGCGCGATCGTCCGCGAGCCCCAGGTCTTCCTGATGGACGAGCCGCTCTCCAACCTGGACGCCAAGCTCCGCGTCTCGACCCGCACCCAGATCGCCGGCCTGCAGCGCCGCCTGGGCATCACCACGGTCTACGTGACGCACGACCAGACCGAGGCCATGACCATGGGCGACCGCGTCGCGGTGCTCAAGGACGGTCTGCTGCAGCAGGTCGACACCCCGCGCCGGATGTACGACAAGCCCGCCAACGTCTTCGTCGCCGGCTTCATCGGCTCGCCCGCGATGAACCTGGTCGAGGTCCCGCTGGTGGACGGCGGCGTGAAGTTCGGCGGCTCGGTGATCAACATCGACCGCGAGCATCTGGCCGGTGCCGGCAGCGACAAGACGGTGACCGTGGGCATCCGCCCCGAGCACTTCGAGATCGTCTCCGGCGGCGGCATCGAGGGCGTGGCCGTCACGGTCAACGTGGTCGAGGAGCTCGGCGCGGACGGCTTCGTCTACGGCACCACCAAGCTCGGCGGCGAGGACGCCGACATCGTGGTCCGGGTGCACGGCCGGCAGATCCCGGCGAAGGGCGAGACCGTGCACGTGGTCCCGACCGGCGGCGAGACCCACGTCTTCTCGACCAGCACGGGCGCCCGCCTCAGCGCCTGATCGGCAGGACCGGTCAGCACACCAGTCAGTACGACCGGTCAGTACGATCGGTCAGCAGGACCGGCCAGCACACCCGAACGACCACTCAGGGCCCCGTCGGACACGCGTCCGGCGGGGCCCTGACGGTGTATCACTCGTCCGTGTGACGGTGTGTCCGCACCGTCTCACACGGCGCTACCCTCACTCCCGTGAAGCAGCTCGTTCGCCGCATCGGCCAGACCCTCGCCCTCACCCTGCCCGTGGTCCTGGTGACCACCGGCACCCTCGCCGTGACCCGGGTCGCCTGGGCCCCGCCCATCCGGGACGACCAGCAGGTGGTCGCCGCGACCAGTGCTGCCGGCACCGGCATCGGGCGCAGCCCGGCGACCGGCACGACCGGCCCCAACGGCACCGGCCCGGCCGCCGCGCACCCCGGCCTGGCCCCGCAGGACGCGCTCCGCGCCGACCTGCTGGAGGAACTCCGCTCCCAGGGGGCCGGCTCGGCGCTGGACCTGCTGGAGCGCACCATGCGCGAGCAGCCCTCGCTCACGCCGTACTGCTCCACGCTCGCCAAGGAGTTGGGGCAGGCGACGCTGAAGCTGTACCAGGGCGACGTGCAGCGCGCCCGGTCCTTCGCGCGCCCGGTCTGCGACGGCTCCTTCGCCGCCGGCATCACGGGCTGACCGGGACCGGCCCCTGGCTCCGGCCCTGATCCGCCGTCACCTCGGCGATCGGCCGGAGCCGAGTAGCACCCGCAGCGGCCCCGCCGGTCCTATCCTGCTGCCCATGACCGGCTACGACGCCCCCGCCCCCTCCGCTGCTCCCACCACCCCCGCCGTGACGCAGGCGGTGATCCTGGCCGGCGGCCAGGGGTCACGCCTGCGCCCCTACACCGACGACCGCCCCAAGCCGCTGGTCGAGATCCCCGGCACCGGTACCCCGATCGTGGGACACCAACTCGCCTGGCTGGCAGCCGAAGGCGTGACGGATGTGGTGATCTCCTGCGGCCATCTGGCCGAGGTGCTGCAGGCCTGGCTGGACCAGGCCGACCTGCCGCTGCGCGCCAGCACCGTCGTCGAGGTCGAACCGCTGGGCCGCGGCGGCGGGTTGAAGTTCGCCGCGAAAGCGCTACCGCGCCCGGACGAGCCCTGGTACGCCACCAACGGGGACATCTGGACCAGGTTCAGCCTGCGCGAGATGGCCGCCTTCCACCACGAACGGGACGCCCTGGCGACCCTCGCGCTGGCCCGTCCGCGGATCCCCTGGGGTGCGGTGGAGACCGACCGGTTCGGCAACGTCCTGGACTTCATCGAGGCGCCGCCCTCCCCGTTCCTGATCAACGCCGGGCTCTACGTCTTCGCCCCCGGCTTCGCCGAGCTGCTGCCGGACGTGGGCGACCACGAGCGCACGACCTTCCCCCAACTCGCCCGCGCCAAGCGGCTGGCGGGCTACCAGCTGCCGCACGGCGTGTACTGGCGGGCGATCGACACCGCCAAGGACCTCACCGAGGCCGCGAAGGAACTCGCCCAGCTGCAGCAGCACCTGGGCGAGTAGCACGCCGCACAGCGAGCACCGGAACGCCGATTGCCCTCCCCCGGACCGTCCGGGGGAGGGCAACTGACGTTGGATCAGACCAGCCGGGCCGTGCCTCAGACCACCGGCCGCGCCGCGGTCGGCGAGCCACCGGCAGCGTCGCCCGCCGGCATCCCCAGGCTGGTCGGCAGTCGCAGCGAGGGTGCCCCGCTGCCCAGCACCCCGCCGATCAGCCCGTCGCCGCTCGGCGCGGGCTTCGGCGCCCGGGTGCTGCTGCTCGAACCGGTCGAGCCGCCCGCCCCGGGCGCCGATCCGGCCGAGCCCGCCGACCCGGCCGGCGTCGCGGCACCGGCCGGCGATCCGGCGGTCGAACCGCCCTGCCCGGGCTGGCTGCCCGCAGCCGGGGCCTCGCTCGCCCCGCCCCGGCCGGACGGGGACGGGTGGGCCGCCTTGCCGCTCTTGGCCGTCGGCGACGGCGAGGGCGGCGCGGACGGCGGCAGCGAGCCCGAGGGCGAGGCGGACGCTGCGGCCGACGGCTTGGTGGCCGAGGGCGCGCCGGGGGCCGGGGCACCGGGCGCGTGCGGTCCTGCCGAGCCGCCGGTCGCGGCCGGCCACACCGGCGTGCCGTAGTCGGTCGACGGCTGGGCCGGGCCGGGCTGCAGGGTGCCACCGGTGCGCACCGCGGCGCCCAGCAGCGAGCCGAGCAGCAGGGTCAGCCCGATCACCACCACGGCCACCACGCTGCCGCGCCGCAGCACCCGCCGACGCACCGCCCTGGGCTGCTGCGGACCGTAGCGGCGCCAGGCCTCCAGGGTCAGCCGGCCGTCCAGCGAGGCGAACGGGGCGCCCGCGATCAGCAGCGGGCTCCAGGCCGCCAGGAAGATCAGGTCGGGCGTGTCGTAGACCGGCACGGCCCGCCAGCTGACGGTGAAGAGCAGCGCCGCCGAGAGCACCATCGCGGTGCCGGCCGCCAGGCGCTGCCAGAGGCCGAGCAGCGAGAGCACGCCGACCACGACCTCGGTGAAGGCGACACCGAGACCCGCCCCGACGGGGTGCGCCATGGCGAAGTCCAGCAGCGGCTGGGCCACCTTCCATGGGTGCAGCGAGCCGAGCCAGCGCATCATCGAACCGCGTGCACCGCCGTCGAAGTAGACCGGGTCGCAGAGCTTGCTGAACCCGGCGTAGACGGAGAGCGAGCCGAGCAGCACCCGCAGCGGCAGCAGCACCAGGCCCAGGTCGACCCGCCGCCCCGGCTGCCAGACGTGCCGGTTCTCCTCCGCGGCGGCGGTGCCGGCCGAGTGCTCTGGCAGCGCGCCGGCGGGCTGCCAGCCCGGCCTGGCCCGCTCCAGCGGCGACTGCGACCGCGCACTCCCCGCCCGCTGCCCGGCGCCCTGCCGGGCGATGCGCGGGGCTCCGTCGCGTGATCCGCCGTCGGGTGATCCGCCGTCGAGCGGCCCGGGGCCGCTCCGCTCGGCGCCGTCGGGCTCGCCCGACCAGCCGTGCGGCTGCCGCGGCACTGCTCCGCGCCCGTACGGACGGGAGCCGCCGTACGTCTCGGTCCCGCCGTACGACCCGCCGCCGGCGTACGCGTCGGCCCCGGCATAGGCCTGTGCCCCGGCGTACGAGCCGGAGCTGTCGAAGCGGTACGCACCCCCGGCGGGCGTGTCGTCCCAGCCGGGCATGGTCTCCAGCGGCTGGGTCTGCTCGGAGTCGACCAGCCCCACGGCGCCGCCGGCCATCGGCGCGCCCCCGGCGGCGGCCACGGAGCCGCCCACCGGTGCCGGCGCGGTGCCCCGCCGCACCGCGTCCAGCAGCTGAGTGGCCGCAAGGTCGCCGGGGGCCGCCTGGCCGCTCCAGGTCACCGCGGTGACCCGGCCCTTGCGGCGCGGCGCGCCCACGCGGCCGGCCATCGCGCCGCCGTCCGCGCTCCCGGCCCGGACCAGCCCGGGCCGGCCACCGTAGCTGAGCGCCGCGTAGGGGCGCCCGAAGGCGTCCGCGACCGGGACCGCGGATGCCGGCGGCGCGTCGATCATGGGCGCGACCGGATCGGCCAGTCTGAGCCGGAAGCTGACCTGGGTGCTGCTGAGTCGAGCCGGATCGCTCGGCACCTTGACGGTGCTGAGGCTGGGCTCAGCCTCTATCCCTGCCGCTTGGCCCAGCCTGGGGCGCCGAGGTGTTCTGGTGTCCACACCCCTCTAACCGGGTGACACCCGGTTAGGACACTCTCCCGGGTGCAACTCCTCGGCGTGGCTGACGGATCCGGTCACTCCCGCGCGGGATAGTGAACGTTTGCGTCACAGCCCGTTCAAAAGGCGTCAGCCGGCTCAGCGCCGAGCCCGCAGCCGCGAGGCCTCGTACAGCACCACGCCCGCCGCCACACCGGCGTTCAGCGACTCGGTCTGCCCCGGCATCGGGATCCGCACCCGCAGGTCGCAGGTCTCCGCGACCAGGCGCGACAGGCCCTTGCCCTCGCTGCCGGCCACGATCACCACCGGCCCGGTCAGCGCCTCCAGGTCGCCGATCTCCGCCTCGCCGTCCGCGGCCAGGCCCACCACCATCAGCCCGGCCTTCTGGTAGGTCTCCAGCGCCCGGGTCAGGTTGGTCGCCCGCGCCACGGGCAGCCGGGCCGCGGCACCGGAGGAGGTCTTCCAGGCGCCGGCCGTCATCCCGGCCGCCCGCCGCTCGGGGATGACCACGCCGTGCGCGCCGAACGCGGCGGCCGAGCGGACCACGGCGCCCAGGTTGCGCGAGTCGGTGACCCCGTCCAGCGCCACGATCAGCGCGTCCTCGCTGAGGTTCGCGGCGGCCTCCAGCAGGTCCTCGGGGTGCGCGTACTCGTACGGCGGGACCTGGAGCACCAGGCCCTGGTGGTTGAGGCCGCCGGTCATCTGGTCCAGCTGCGGGCGCGGTGCCTCCATCAGCGGGACGCCGCGATCGTTGGCCGCCTGGAACGCCTCGCGCACCCGGTCGTCGGTGTCGATGAACTGCATCACGTACAGCGCGGTCGCGGGCACGCCGCCGACCAGCGCCTCGACCACCGAGTTGCGGCCGACCACCAGCTCGGCCGCGCCGGCGCCACCGCGCCCGCCCCGGCCACCACCGCCGGACCGGCGCATGCCGGCCCGCGCCTTGGCGTCGCGCTCGCGCTTGACCGCCGCGTTGGCGGCACGCTGCTTGGGGTGCCCCTTGCGGGCCTCACCGGGCGGGGTCGGGCCCTTGCCCTGCAGTGCCTTCCGGCTGTGGCCGCCGGTCCCGACACTCGCGCCCTTCTTCGACCCGGGGTTGCGGCGGTTCCTGCGCTGGCTGTTGCCGGCCATGGCGATACTTCCTGTTCTCATTCGTCTGCGTCATGCCGGTAGGCCGCGCCCGTGACTCCCACGGGTACGGCCTACCGGCGCCCGGCGCGGCGAGCGCGGGGCTACTGGTTGCTGATCGTCCAGCGCGGGCCGGACGGGGTGTCCTCGATCGCCAGGCCGGCCAGGCCCAGCTGGTCGCGGATGGCGTCCGCGGTGGCGAAGTCCTTGCGCTCCCGAGCCGCCTGCCGCTGGTCCAGGACCAGCCGGACCAGCGAGTCGACGACGCCGTGGAGGTCCTCGCCGCGCTCCGCGCCGGTCCACTGCGGATCGAGCGGGTCGAGCCCCAGCACTCCGAGCATCGCACGGACCTCGGCCAGACGCGCTACCGCGTTCTCCTTGTCGTCCGCCGTCAGCGCGCTGTTGCCCTGCCGGACGGCCGTGTGCACCACGGCCAGCGCCTGCGGGACGCCGAAGTCGTCGTCCATCGCCTCGGCGAAGGCCGGCGGCACCTCGGCGGCCGGCTCGACCGGACCGCAGCGCTCGACGACCCGCTGGATGAAGCCCTCGATCCGGCCGAAGCCCGCCTCGGCCTCGCGGATCGACTCCTCGCTGTACTCGATCATCGAGCGGTAGTGCGGGCCGGCCAGGTAGTAGCGCAGCACGATCGGGCGCCAGCGCTTCACCATCTCGGAGATCAGCACCGAGTTGCCGAGCGACTTGCTCATCTTCTCGCCGCTCATGGTGACCCAGGCGTTGTGCACCCAGAAGTTCGCGAAGTCGTCGCCGAACGCCTTGGACTGGGCGATCTCGTTCTCGTGGTGCGGGAAGATCAGGTCCAGCCCGCCGCCGTGGATGTCGAAGGCCTTGCCCAGGTACTTGTGCACCATGGCCGAGCACTCCAGGTGCCAGCCGGGCCGGCCCTGGCCCCACGGGGTGGTCCAGCTCGGCTCGCCCGGCTTGGCGGACTTCCACATCGCGAAGTCCCGCGGGTCGCGCTTGCCGGTCTCCCCCTCGCCCTCGGGCTGCTTGAGGTTCTCCAGCTTCTGGTTGGAGAGCTCCAGGTACTGGGGGAAGGACTTGACGTCGAAGTAGACGTTGCCGTCGGCCGCGTAGGCGTGGCCCTTGGCGATCAACGTCTGCATCATGTCGATCATCTCGGGGATGTGGCCGGTGGCCCGCGGCTCCACGGTCGGCGGCAGGCAGCCGAGCGCCGTGTAACCGTCGTCGAAGGCACGCTCGTTGGCGTAGGCGATCTGCCACCACGGCACGCCGAGCTCGTGCTCCTTGCGGATCACCTTGTCGTCGATGTCGGTGACGTTGCGCACGAACGTCACCTCGAAGCCGCGGTAGGCGAACCAGCGGCGCATCACGTCGAAGTTGAGGTTGGACCGGATGTGCCCGATGTGCGGGGCCCCCTGCACGGTTGCGCCGCACAGGTAGATCGAGACACAGCCCGGTACAAGCGGGACGAAGTCGCGTACCTGGCGGGTGCTGGTGTCGTACAGGCGAAGGCTCACGACGTCCAGCGTAGTGGGAATCAGGGAGTGCCCCGCGACGTTTGTGGATCCCACCCGTCACGAGTTCATGGCAAACCGGACGATCCGGCTCCCTTTTCTCTCCCCGCTGTCCCGTTCACCTCCCCGCCGCCGGACTCAACCCCGCGGCGCCACCGGGTAGACCAGCGCCGTGGCCAGTCCCACCAGCCCCTCGCCGCGGCCGGTCATGCCCAGCCCGTCCGTGGTCGCCGCCGAGACCGACACCGGTGCGCCGGCCGCGGCCGAGAGCACCTCCTCCGCCTCCTGGCGCCGGCTGCCGATCCGTGGCCGGACCCCGATCACCTGCACCGCGATGTTGCCGATCTCGAAGCCGGCCGCGCGCACGATCCGGGCCGCCTCGCCCAACAGCTTCACCCCGGCCGCACCCGCGTACTCGGGGCGGTCGGTGCCGAAGTGCGTGCCCAGGTCGCCGATCCCGGCGGCCGAGAAGATCGCGTTGCAGGCGGCATGGGCGATCACGTCGCCGTCCGAGTGCCCGGCCAGGCCCTGCTCGTAGCCCTCCCAGTGCAGACCGCCCACCCAGAGCGGCACGCCGTCCGCGAAGGCGTGCACATCGGTGCCGATCCCCACCCGGGGGATGATCATGCCGGGAGCGGGGGCCCCGGGCGTCGTCGGTGACGAGACGTCAGAAGCCATCGGAGGCCCTCCTGCGAGCGAGTACGGCCTCGGCGAGTACGAGGTCCAGCGGACGGGTGACCTTGAACGCCTCCTCGTGGCCCGGCACCACGACCACCTGGCCGCCGTAGTGCTCGACCAGTCCGGCGTCGTCGGTCACCACCGGCGAGCCGCCCTCGGCCTCCTCGGCCAGCGCCTTGGCGTGCACCTCGGCGAGCACCCGGCGGCGGAAGCCCTGCGGGGTCTGCACGGCCCGCAGCGAGGCGCGGTCGGGCGTGTCGAGCACCGGCTCGGGCTCACCGGCGGGCACCGGCCGCACCCGCTTGACCGTGTCGGCCAGCGGCACGGCCGGCACCACGGCCTCGGCCCCGCCGCGCACGGCGGCCACCACCGCGTCCACCACCTCGACCGGGACCAGCGGGCGGGCGGCGTCGTGCACCAGCACGATCTCGGTCTGCTCCGGGATCACCGCCAGGCCCAGCCGCACCGACTCCTGCCGGGTCGCGCCACCGGCGACCACCCGGATGTCCTTGCCGTCCAGGCCGTGGCTGTCCAGCAGCCCCACCACCTCGGCGACACCCTGCGGCGGCGCGGCGACCACCACCAGACCGACGGCCCGACTGCGTGCGAGCGCACGGACGGCGTGCACCAGCAGCGGCGCGCCCCCGAGTTCGCGCAGCGCCTTCGGCGCCCCTGGGCCGAGCCGCTCGCCCCGCCCGGCGGCCGGAACCACGGCCGCTGCCACTACTCCTGTGGTGTTCAGGTTTCACTCCTTCGGCGAAGTGGGTATGGCCCAGGCGTACCCGTCAGACGGTGCACCGGACCCCTTCCACCCGGCGCCGCCTCTCGGGTACCGGTGTGCAGAGCCCCCACGCTACGAGCACACACGCTACGAGCACAGCAGCGCAATCGTCACGCCCGGGTGTTGACGGCGCCGTTCACCATGCCCGGGTTCACCGTGCCCGGGCATGCCACAGCGCCCGAGTGCCTGCACGGCAACCGGGCGCTGTTGAAACGGCACAGGAGCCGCTCCTACGAGGCCAGCACCTCGTCGAGCAGCGTCTCCGCCTTGTCCTCGTTGGTGTTCTCCGCCAGCGCCAGTTCGCTGACGAGGATCTGCCGCGCCTTGGCGAGCATCCGCTTCTCACCGGCCGACAGGCCGCGCTCACGCTCCCGCCGCCACAGGTCGCGGACGACCTCGGCGACCTTGATGACGTCACCGGACGCGAGCTTCTCCAGGTTCGCCTTGTACCGGCGAGACCAGTTGGTGGGCTCCTCGGTGTACGGTGCCCGCAGCACCTCGAAGACCCGGTCCAGACCCTCCTGGCCGACCACGTCGCGCACGCCGACGAACTCCGCGTTCTCCGCGGGGACTCGCAGCGTGAGGTCACCCTGCTGAACCTTCAGCACCAGGTAGGTCTTGTCCACACCTTTGATCTGGCGAATTTCGATGGCCTCGATCAGTGCAGCCCCGTGATGGGGGTAGACCACCGTGTCGCCAACCTTGAACGTCATGTGACAGGACCCCTTCCGTGGCTTTCCAGAATAACACGCTTTTCCGTCCGCCCGAAGGGCGTTTTCGCAGGTCAGGGCCGGTCTCGGGGCTTGACAAGGACCCCTGCGGCATGCTGCGGCCACCCTGCCGCGACGGCTTCTCGCAGGTCGGAGGCCCTTCCCGCGGCGATCGAAACCTCGGGCGCCGACCCGGAAACCGGCATTCGATCTTGAAGTCAACACCGGATATTCACCGTTTCCCGATCGTGATCTGATCTTGACGTCCTTCCGGAACCGCACACAGCACCGTCACATCACCTGCCACGGTCTCCCTCGGCGTCCCGGCGGGGCGCTCCCCGGACCGTCGCACCGGGGGGCTCCGGCACGCCCCGCCGCCGCCACGCCCGGATCACCCCGTCAGCCCTGCGCCGAGCGGCCGACGCGCGACACGGGGCCACCCCGTGAGGGCCGGATAAGTACGGTCGGTACTCTGGGCGCTGACAACCTGACACGTGACCCAAGGAGATGCGCCGCCGTGAGCCGCAGCCTTCGACGCGGTGGCACTGCCGCCATCGTCCTCGCCCTCGCAGCCGTCTCGCTGTCCGCCTGCTCTGCCGGGAGCAGCGCCGAGACCACGCAGATCAAGCCGGACTCGCCGGCCACTTCGCTGGGCGCCGACCTCAAGCTCAACGCCATCGTCGCCGTGGTGGACCCCGTGCAGACCAGCGGTCAGCCGGGCCCCGCGAACCTGACCGTCAACATCAGCAACACCGGCGCCAACCCGCAGACGCTGCAGACCGTCACCCTCAACGGCGCCACCGCGACCTTCGACGACGCCTCGGGCGCGCCGCTGCCCGGCGGCATCGTGATCCCCGCGGGCGGTGCGGTCCTGGTGGGCGGCAGCGGGCAGCCGTCCGCGGTGTTCTCCTCGGTCGCGCTGAACGTCGGCGGTTTCACCCCGGCCTCCTTCTCCTTCTCCAGCGCGGGCAAGGTGGACACCACCGCCATGGTGACGCCGGCCGCCGGCTACTACGCGTCGTTCGGCCCGGCCTCGCCGTCCGCCAGCGCCTCCGCGGGCTCCTCCGTCCCGCCGTCCGGCTCGGCCGCCCCGTCCGCGGGCGCCTCGGCCGCCGGCTCCAGCAGCGCCAGCGCCTCGGGGGCTCCGAGCGGCTCCCCGTCCGGCACGCCGAGCGGTTCCCCGAGCGGCAGCCCGGCGGGCACCACCTCGGGCAGCACGAGCCCGTCCGCGCACTGACCCGTCCCGCCCGGCCGAGCCTGCGCACCGTCAGCGCGCCCGGCGTACCGGGCGCGCACGCCGGGCGCGCGAGAGTCGCTCGGCGCCAGGTCGTTCATGACTGAGGGCCGCACCCCCGTGGGTGCGGCCCTCAGTCTGTATGGCGGACCTCAGTCCTCGTGCTGCCCTCGGCCGGTGCGGTGGGCCGGCGGCCGGCGACCCTGCGGCTTACGGCTCGAACTTGTAGCCGAGGCCGCGGACCGTCACCAGGTAGCGCGGCGCACCCGGGTCCGGCTCGATCTTCGCCCGCAGCCGCTTCACGTGGACGTCCAGCGTCTTGGTGTCCCCCACGTAGTCGGCGCCCCAGACCCGGTCGATCAGCTGCATCCGGGTGAGCACCCGGCCCGCGTTGCGCAGCAGCATCTCCAGCAGGTCGAACTCCTTGAGCGGCAGGTCGACCTTGCCGCCGTCCACCGTCACCACGTGCCGGTCCACGTCCATCCGGACCGGTCCCGCCTCCAGTGCACCGGGGCCGCCGCCGTCGGTGCCCGGGCCGCCGTCCTCGCCGCGCCGGCGCAGCACCGCGCGGATCCGCGCGACCAGCTCGCGGGTCGAGTAGGGCTTGGTCACGTAGTCGTCGGCACCTATCTCCAGGCCGACGACCTTGTCGATCTCGCTGTCCTTGGCGGTCACCATGATCACCGGCACGTTGGAGCGCACCCGCAGCTGGCGGCAGACCTCGGTGCCGGGCAGTCCGGGCAGCATCAGGTCGAGCAGCACCAGGTCGGCGCCGTTGCGTTCGAACTGCTCCAGCGCGTCCGGGCCGGTGGCGGCCACGGCCACCTCGAAGCCCTCCTTGCGAAGCATGTACGAGAGGGCGTCGCTGAACGACTCCTCGTCCTCGACCACCAGTACTCGGGTCACGATCGGGCCTCCGGGGCAGGAAGGGGGGTTGGGTTGTGGGGTTCGACCGCTGCCGCTCCGCTCGAAGCGACGGCGTTCGGGTTCTGCCCGGCGGGGAGCCGGACGGTGAAGGTGGAGCCCTGGCCTTCGACGCTCCAGACCGAGACGGTGCCGCCGTGCGAGGCGGCCACGTGCTTGACGATCGACAGGCCGAGGCCGGTGCCGCCGGTCGCCCGGGAGCGGGCCGGGTCCACCCGGTAGAAACGTTCGAAGATCCGCTCGCGGTCCTTCTCCGAGATGCCGATGCCCTGGTCGGTCACCGAGATCTCGATCAGCTCGCCGTCCGCTTCCCCGATCGCGGCGGCGCTGGCTATCCGGCGGGTGGCGATCGCCACCCGGGTGCGCGGCGGACTGTAGTTGACGGCGTTCTCGACCAGGTTGCCGAGCGCGGCGGCCAGCTGGCCGCGGTCGCCGTAGAGGTAGAGGCCGGCGATGCCACCGGCCGCGATGTGGATCTGCTTGGCCGCGGCCTGCTGGCGGCAGCGGTCCATCGCCTCGGCGATCAGCTCGTCCACCGGGACCGGCTCGGGGTCCATCAGCAGCCGGTCGTCCTGGACCCGGGAGAGGTCGATGATCTCCTGGACCAGGCTGGCCAGCCTGGTCGCCTCGATCTGCATCCGGCCGGCGAAGCGCTGCACCGCCTCCGGGTCGTCGGCCGCGTCGGCGACCGCTTCGGAGAGCAGCGAGAGCGCCCCCACCGGAGTCTTGAGCTCATGGCTGACGTTGGCCACGAAGTCGCGCCGGACCGCCTCGATCCGCCGGCGCTCGGTGAGGTCCTCGACCAGCACCAGCACCAGCCGGGACCCGAGCGGGGCCACCCGCACCGAGACCGAGAGCGGCTCGCCGGAGCGCGCCACCCCCGGGCGCGGGACGTCCAGCTCGACCTGGCGGATCTCCCCGTCCCGGCGGGTCGCGCGGGCGAGGGCGAGCATCTGCTCGACGGCCACCGCGCCACCGCGCACGAGGCCCATCGAGTAGGCGGCGGAGCTGGCCTTGACCACCTCGTCGCCGTCGCCCAGCACGATCGCGCACGAGCGCAGCACCGAGAGCACCGTGTCCACGCCGGGCGGCAGGGCCGACTCCGGCGCGGGGGAGTTCACCAGCGATGCGCTGCTGCTTCTTCTGCCGTTGCCACTCCCGCTGCCCCTGCCCTGTTCGCGCTCGCTCCAGCGGAAGGCGATGGCGGCCGTGAGACCGACGCCGAGGCCGGCGATGGCGCAGGCAGCGGCGGCGGCCACATTCACGTCCATGCGGCCCAGCCTAAGCGCACCGACCGGCCGCTCCGTAAGCGTCAGATCAAGGCATCGGCCGTGCGTTGCCGAGAATTCACCTTCAGGTAGCTCCTGGTTCACTGCGGCGGCCGTGGGTCGTCGCCCGAACGGATCAGGCTGCGACAAGCAGCCCGTGTGGGTCGGTGGCGCGCGTACGATGCGCGGTCACCAGCAGCGGACGTCGGGTTCGGCGTCCGGTCGGCACCGCCACCGACACAGCCGAAGAGGAAGAAGACAAGCGCATGCGTGACGCCTATCACGAGGAGCTCGACTCGATCGGCGACGGCCTGGTCGAGATGGCCAGGCTGGTCGGCTCGGCCATGGGCCGCGCCACCACCGCCCTGCTCGACGCCGACCTCGCCCTGGCGGAGAGCGTGATCGCGGCCGACGAGAAGGTCAACGACCTCCACCACGAGCTGGAGAACACCGCGATCAACCTGCTGGCCCGCCAGCAGCCGGTCGCCACCGACCTGCGGATCGTGGTCACCTCGCTGCGGATGAGCGCCGACCTGGAGCGCTGCGGCGACCTGGCCCGGCACGTGGCCAAGGTGGCCCGGCGGCGCTACCCCGACACGGCCGTGCCCTCCGACCTGCACCCGATCGTGCTGGAGATGGGGCAGCTCGCGCAGCGCCTGGTGGCCAAGGCCGGCCAGGTCATCGCCACCAAGGACGTGGACGCCGCGCTGCAGCTGGAGCGGGACGACGACGCGATCGACGAGCTGCACCGCCAGCTGTTCGAGCACCTGATCGACGACCGCTGGCAGCACGGCATCGAGACCGCCGTCGACGTCACCCTGATCGGCCGCTACTACGAGCGCTTCGCCGACCACGCGGTCTCGGTGGCCAAGCGCGTGGTCTTCCTGGTGACCGGCGAGCACGCGGGCGAGTTCGTCCCCGAGGAGCGGTAGTCCCCCGGCGGTTCGGTAAACCCGGCCGTGGTTGCAGGGGCGCACTCGAAGCGGTCGCCCCCGCAACCGCGCGCCCGTTGACGCTCCGTCAAGGCAGGGGCTTCACTCGATGGACAGGCGGGCCGTCAGTCTTCGCCTGCCTCGATCGAGGAGGGCACCGCACCATGACCACCACTCCCGCCCGGCCCACGGTGACCCCGGGCACCGCCGAGCCGTCCCCCCGCCCGGCCGGCCTGCCGGTCCTGCTCGGTGCCTGCGGCTGCGGACCCGGCTGCGGTTGCGGCTGCCAGTCCGGCGCGCCCTGCCAGTGCGGCGGCGCCACCGGCGGCTGCTGCGGCGGCCACTGACCGCTCCCCGGCGCCGGACCCACGACCGAACGCGGACGGGCCCTGCCCCGGTGCACGCTGCACCGGGGCAGGGCCCGCTCGTCCGTCCTCGTTACTTCTTGCCCTGGTTCTTGACCGCCTCGATCGCGGCGGCGGCGGCCTCCGCGTCCAGGTAGCGGCCACCGGCGGTGACCGGCTTGAAGTCCGCGTCGAGCTCGTAGACCAGCGGGATGCCGGTGGGGATGTTCAGACCGGCGATCGCCTCGTCGGAGATCCCGTCCAGGTGCTTGACCAGCGCGCGCAGGCTGTTGCCGTGCGCGGTGACCAGCACGGTCTTGCCCGCGGCCAGGTCCGGCACGATCGCGTCGTACCAGTACGGCAGCATGCGGTCGACGACGTCCTTGAGGCACTCGGTGCGCGGGCGCAGCTCGCTCGGGATGTCGGCGTAGCGGGCGTCGCCGGCCTGCGAGTACTCGGCGTCGTCGGCGAGCACCGGCGGCGGCGTGTCGTACGAGCGGCGCCAGAGCTGGAACTGCTCCTCGCCGAACTCCGCCAGGGTCTGCGCCTTGTCCTTGCCCTGCAGCGCGCCGTAGTGGCGCTCGTTCAGGCGCCAGCTGCGGCTGACCGGGATCCAGTGCCGGTCGGCCTTGTCCAGCGCGATCTGCGAGGTGCGGATCGCGCGGCGCAGCAGCGAGGTGTGCAGCACGTCGGGGAGCAGGCCCTCGGCGGCCAGCAGCTCACCGCCGCGCGCCGCCTCCTTCTCACCCTTCTCGTTGAGGTCGACATCGACCCAGCCGGTGAACAGGTTCTTCTGGTTCCACTGGCTCTCGCCGTGACGGAGCAGGATCAGTCGGTAGGTCGTGTCAGCCATGCCGCACAGCTTAGTGGAGCGAAATAAAGGGGTGGCCGGGCCCTGAGCCCCTGAGTGATGTGCAGATCGCGCTCGCACCACTCGCTCCGACCGGCCCCGGCTCGCTACTCCGTGTCCTGAGCCGGCTGCACCGACCGGACCGGCTGGGCCAGGTGCTTGAACGCCTCCAGGTTGCGGGTGGACTCGCCGCGCTTGGTCCGCCACTCCCACTCCCGCCGGATCGCGGCGGCGAAGCCCAGCTCCAGCAGGGTGTTGAACGGCTCGTCGGCGTTCTCCAGCACCGCGCCCAGCAGCCGGTCCACCGTCGGTCCGGTGAGGGCCTCCAGCGGCAGCCGGCCGGTCAGATACACGTCGCCGAGCGCGTCGAGCGCGTAGGCGACGCCGTACAGCCGGGTGTTGCGCTCCAGCAGCCAGCGGAACACCGCCTCGTGGTTCTCGTCCGGGCGGCGGATCACGAAGGCGTTCACCGACAGGCTGTGGTCACCGATCCGCAGCGCGCAGGTGGTGCTGAGCTTGCGGGTGCCGGGGAGCGTCGCGACCAGGGTGTACGGGTCGGCGGCGGCCGGCTCCCAGCTGACACCGGCCTCGTCGAGCGCGGCGGCGAGCAGGCCGAGGGCCTCGTCCTTGGTACGGATTGCCATGGCGGTGACGTTACCGGCTGGTACCGGCTCGCCGCTGCTCCCGGGCCGCGCCCGCCTCGGGCCGCACCTGCTCAGGCGAGCAGGCGGCGTGCCCCCGCGAGCCGGCCGGCGGGCCGGGCCAGCGCCCCCGCGTACACCTCCGCCGTGGCGGCGGCCGACGCCTCCCAGCCGCAGC
Source organism: Kitasatospora sp. NBC_01250 (assembly GCF_036226465.1). Lineage (NCBI taxonomy): Bacteria > Bacillati > Actinomycetota > Actinomycetes > Kitasatosporales > Streptomycetaceae > Kitasatospora > Kitasatospora sp. NBC_01250. The sequence continues at coordinate 4,205,532 of NZ_CP108476.1, forward strand.
CCGCCGCGTGCCGGGCCGCCGCGGCGCCCTGCCGGGCGCCCAGCTCCCGGTCCGTCGCGTAGGGCTCCAGCGCCCGGGCCCACTGCTCCGGGTCGTGGCCGCGCACCAGCGTGCCCGTCTCGCCGTCACGCACCGCGACCGGCAGCCCGCCGACCGCCGCGGCCACCACCGGGGTGCCGCAGGCCTGTGCCTCCAGGGCCACCAGCCCGAACGACTCGCTGTACGAGGGCATCGCCAGCACCGTCGCCGCGCGGTACCAGTGCGCCAGTTCGCTCTGGCCGACCGGCGGATGGAACCGCACCACGTCACCGATCCCCAGCTGCGCGGCCAGCTTCTGCAGGCTCTGCGGCTTGGCCAGCCCCGTCCCGGACGGACCGCCGACCACCGGGACGACCAGCCGCTCGCGCAGCTCGGGCCGGCGCGCCAGCAGCGCCGAGACCGCCTTGAGCAGCACGTCCGGCGCCTTCAGCGGCTGTATCCGCCCGGCGAAGAGCAGCACCGCGGCGTCCGGCGGCAGGCCCAGCCGGGCCCGCGCCGCCAGCCGGTCGCCCGGCCGGAAGACCTCCAGGTTGACGCCCGGGTGCACCACCGCGAGCTGGTCGACGCGCGCGCTGTAGTGGGTGCTGAGCTCGGCCGCCTCGTCCGCGGTGTTGGCGATCAGCCGGTCGGCCGCCTCGACCACCTGCGTCTCGCCGATCACCCGGGCCGCGGGCTCGGGCGTGTCGCCCTCGGCCAGCGCGGCGTTCTTGACCTTGGCCATGGTGTGCATGGTGTGCACCAGCGGCACGCCCCAGCGCTGCGCCGCCAGCCAGCCCACCTGGCCGGAGAGCCAGTAGTGCGAGTGCACCAGGTCGTAGTGGCCGGGGCGGTGCCCGGCCTCGGTGCGCAGCACGCCGTGGGTGAAGGCGCACAGCTGGGCGGGCAGGTCCTCCTTGATCAGGCCCTCGTAGGGGCCGGCGGTGACGTGGCGGACCAGCACACCGGGCGCCAGCTCCACGGTCGGCGGCAGCTCGGAGGAGGTGGCCCGGGTGAAGACCTCGATCTCGATCCCGAGCGCGGCCAGGCGCTTGGCCAGCTCGACGATGTAGACGTTCATCCCGCCCGCGTCGCCGGTGCCCGGCTGGTGGAGCGGTGAGGTATGCACACTGAGCATCGCGATCCGGCGGGGGCGACGGGCGCGGCCGGCGGCGAAGGCGTGCAGGCGCCCGCGGACCGGCGGGGTCTGCCGGTCGCGCCATACCGTCGACACGGGGGGCTTGATCACCTGGCTGCGGCCTCTCTGGTCTGCGCTGGCGACTACTCGTGTGGTTTCAACAGGGACACAACCCCCGCGGGGGTGCGAGTCATTCCCAAGTGTCCGTCCTCCTTTCTTCTGGCCGGCTCTGCTCCCTCCCCACGGCCTCCGCACGGCCTCCGCACGACCCCGCGCTGCCTCTCGCCGCCTCACCGCGCCCCGTCCGGGCCCGCAACGGTGGTCCGGACGGCTCGGCATAGGCTTCGGGCATGGCTTCCTCCTCCGATCCGGGCGCGCCCAGCTCCGTGGGCCGCCCCGCCGCGCACCGGACGTCGAAGCCATCGACTTCTCCCGCCGGTCGCGCCACGCCCGCCGGCAGCCGTCCGGTCGGTTCCGTGACCCGTGGCACCACCAACACCAACCGCCTGCGGCGGATGGACCGCTGGATCGTGCACACGCTGGCTCCCCGGCTGCGCGCCGCCGACCAGCCGCCGGTGGCCGTCGACCTCGGCTACGGCGCGGCGCCGTGGACGGCCGTCGAGCTCTCCCACCGCCTCCGGGCCGTGCGCCCCGACCTGCGAACGGTGGGCATCGAGATCGAGCCGGCCCGGGTGGCCGCCGCGCTGCCCTACGCCGAACCCCCCGCGCTGACCTTCCGCCGCGGCGGCTTCGAAGTGCCGCTGGATGGCGCCTCGGCCCAGCTGATCCGCGCCGCCAACGTGCTGCGCCAGTACGAGGAGGAGGCGGTGGAGGCGGTCTGGGAGCGGCTCTGCGGCCGACTCGCCCCGGACGGGCTGCTCGTCGAGGGCACCTGCGACGAGATCGGCCGCCGGCACGTCTGGGTGGCGCTGGGCCCCGAGGGACCCCGCACGGTGACCTTCGCCGCCCGGCTGGCCACCCTGGAGCGGCCCTCGGACCTGGCCGAGCGGCTGCCCAAGGCGCTCATCCACCACAACGTGCCGGGGCGCCCGGTGCACGCCTTCCTCACCGACTTCGACCGCGCCTGGGCCGCCGCCGCGCCCTACGGGGCGTTCGGCGCCAGGCAGCGCTGGGTGGCCGCCTGCACGGCGCTGGGTGGCAGCTGGCCGCTGGTCGACACGCGCGGGCGCTGGCGGCAGGGCGAGGCCACGCTGCCCTGGTCGGCACTGGCACCCTGATTCGATTCACTCGAACGAGTTATCGAATTCCTCTGGCAGGTTGACGTGTCGTCAGTCCACTATGGGAGCGCACCTGATGACGTCGGTGCCACCGCTCCTTGACTCGACCAGACAGCAGCTCTCCATGCCACCCGCCTTACCGGCCGTTCTATCGGCCTGCCTGCCGCTCGCCCCCGGTCGAGCCGAGCCCCAGCTCCTCCCGCACCCGCGCGAAGATCTCGTACGCCTCCGCGCCGAACAGCACGAACCGCACCTCCAGCCCCGCCACCGCCCTGACCGGATCCTCCGCCAGCACCTCGGCCACCGTCGACAGCGCGATCCGGGCCGCGTCCTCCATCGGCCACCCGTAGACCCCGGTGGACACCGCGGGAAACGCCACGCTCCTGGCGCTCAGCTCCAGCACCGCCATCCTGAGCGACTCCCGATAGCAGGAGGCCAGCAGCCCCGCCAGCTGCTCGTACCGCTCCGCGCCGTAGACCGGCCCGACGGTGTGCACCACATGGCCGGCCGGCAGCAGCCCGGCCGTGGTCGCCACCGCCCGGCCGACGGCCAGCCCCCTGCCGTAGTGCGAAGCCCGCAACGCCCGGCACTCGGCCAGGATCTCGGGCCCGCCCGCACGGTGGATCGCGCCGTCGACGCCACCGCCGCCCAGCAGCGACGAGTTGGCCGCGTTGATCACGACGTCCACTCGCTGCTTCGTGATATCACCCTGGATCAACGTGATCTGCGTCACCGTCAACTCCTCAAGATCGGCCGCGCGATTGCCCGGCCACCGAACCGCTCACGCTAGCGATCACGCCCGCCACCAGCGTGGCAATAGCCACACCAGCCCCCATCAGCCAAGGAAATCTCGGGAGATCACGTTATGGTCACGAGAAACTCCCTGACTCGCGGTGCCACGCGGGCACTGCGCGCGGACCGCAGCCGTTACCCCGTCAGGGAGAGGGAGGAACCATCCGTGCCCGCTACGGGAGACGGGCAGGGACTCGGCGTCGAAGGCCGGTCCGGTGCCCCGGCAGGTGCTGGCGTCCGCCAGCGGGTCGCTGCCCCCTGCCCTGATCCGGCGGCCCTCGCAGCCGACGAGAGGCTGAATCGGATGGACGACCTGAACGGCCTGAACGCCCTGCACGACCTCGACACCCTCGACGGCTTCGGCACGATGGGTGGACTGACCGGGCTCGGCGAGCCAAGCCTGACGCCCCGGCTTCCCGGGAGCCCGGACGGCGGCGAGGCGGGCGCGACCACCGCCTTCCCGCTCCCCGGCCCCCGCGCCACCTGGCGCCCCGCCCCCGCCGACCGGGCCGCCGCCCCCCTCAAACTGCTGGTGATCGAGAACGACACCACCGACGCCCGGCTGATCCAGGAGCTGATCGCCGCCAGCGGCACCCCGGTCGAGCTCACCTGGGCCCGCAGCCTGGAGCTGGCCGCCGCCCAGCTCACCCCGCAGCCCGCCGTCCCCGGGCGCCGCGCCCGCACCCTGCCGATCGACTTCAGCTGTGTCCTGCTCGACCTGGCGACGCCCTCCAGCACCACCGCCGACAGCCCCCTCCCCGGCGCCGCCGCCATGCCGGGCGCCGACGGCGCCGACCCGCTGGACGGGCTCCACGAGTTGCTGCGCCTGGCTCCGAAGGCCGCCATCGTGGTGCTCACCGATGCCGCCGACACCCGGCTGGGCGCCGCAGCCGTGGCCGCGGGCGCCCAGGACTTCCTCACCAAGGACGACACCGACGGCCCGCTGCTGGCCCGCGCGCTGCGCTACGCGGTGGAGCGCAAGCGGGCCGACGAGTCCCAGCGCCGCCTGGTCGAGGCCGAACTGCGCGGGCAGGAGAACGCCCGCCTGCAGCGCCACCTGCTGCCCACCCCGCTGCTGGAGGGGGCCGACCTCTCCTTCACCCGCCGCTACCGGCCCGGTCGCCGCCGGGCCCTGCTCGGCGGCGACTTCTACGACGCGGTCCGCACCGACGACGGCACCATTCACGTCGTCATCGGGGACGTCTGCGGGCACGGACCGGACGAGGCCGCCCTCGGTGTCGCGCTGCGGATAGCGTGGCGGACCCTGGTCTTCGCCGGACTGAGCGGCCAGACCCTCCTCACCACCCTCCAGCACGTGCTGGAGCACGAACGCCGCAGCGACGAGATCTTCGCGACCCTCTGCATGCTGGTGATCACCCCTGGCACGCCGGCCGACGACGCGCCGCGGGGCCACCGCAGGGCCACCACCGGTCCCCGCAGGGCCGGCGACCGACCGGCTCCGGGCGTCGGTCAGCAGCCGCTGCCCTCCGACCGGCCCGAGGTGGAGCACGCCCAGCTCTACCTCGCGGGCCACCCCTCCCCGCTGCTGCTCTCCCCCGCCGGACGGCCCGTGGTGCTCTCCTCCGACCAGGCGGGTCCGGCGCTCGGCCTGCTGTCCTGCGACGACCCCGACGCCAGCTGGCCGCCGCACCACCTGGAGCTGCAGCCCGGCTGGAGCCTGCTGCTCTACACCGACGGTCTGATCGAGGGCCGGGTCGGCGCCGGATCGCGCCGCCTGGGCCAGGACGGTCTGATCGGCCTGATCGGCGACCACCAGGCCAGCGGCCTGACGCGTGGCCGACTGGTCGACAGCGCACTGGCCGAGGTCGAGGACCTCAACGGCGGGGCCCTGACCGACGATGTCGCCATCCTGCTGCTGGAACGCACCCAGCAGCAGCCACTGATGGGCTGAGCAGGCAACGCTTCCTGCTCCCGGGGGCCGGCCGCTACCGGAGGGGCCGGTTGCCGGGAGCCATATCAGGGGCCGTTACCAGGGGCCGTTACCAGGGGCCGTACGGCCCCGTGTTGCGGCTGCTGCCGCCCTTGCCGCCCCGGCCACCGGTGATCGCCTTGATCGCCGGACGGACGTCGACCATGTAGACGATCGCGGCCACCAGCCCGGCCAGGGTCAGGAAGCTTCCGATGAAGTTGGCCCCGAAGGCCAGGTCGATCCCGAGCGCCACGCCGAGGAGCACCAGCCAGAACCCCTTGGTCTTCTTGTCCGCGGCGCGGTAGGCGTCCTCCCGCCGGACGGCGGCGTCGACGAAGACGAACACCTGGAAGAGCGTGATTCCAGCGGACAGCCACCAGAACGGATTCAGGGCGTCGAAGTACGTGATGCTCACTCGGATCTCCTCACACCAACCTCGTCGCCACCGCGCCGTGGATTTCCACGGCCGTCCTCATCCATCCTGGCACGCGGTGGCGCCTGGCAAACGGTGAACGAGCCAGGCGCCCGAAGCGTGCCGCACCGGACCAGCGGATGTCCCGGCCGGCCGTTACTTCCCGGCGCCCGGCGCCTTCCGCGGGCGGGCAGCCTTCTTCGCCGGCTTCTTCGGCTCGGTCTGCTCGGTCTGCTCGGTCTGCGCGGCAGGCTCGGCCGGGTCGTCGACGAGCTCCACCACCTCGACCACCTCGATGGTCTCGGTGTCCGCCGGCACCGCATCGCCGACCTCCACGGTCACCGATGCGCTCTCGGCCGCGTCCGGTGCCCCGGTCTCCGAGCGGCCGGGGAAGCCCTTCTCCACGACCTCCTTGCCGCGCTCCGCGAGCTCGTCGTAGACCTCCTTCGCCTTGACGACGAAGCCGGCGGCCCGGCCCACCTGCTCGAACGCGAAGGTCTGCGCCCGGTCCTGCAGCGCCCGGAAGTCGGTGGGCAGCGTGGTCACCGTCCCGACCACCTTGGCCTGTGCCTCCTGCAGCAGGGTCTGCGCCTCCTGCAGCCGCGTGGCCGCCGCCTCCTGCGCCGCCCGCCGGTCGCCGGCCAGCGCCTCGACCCGCCCGGGTACCTCGCGCAGCTTCTCGTAGGCCAGATCACTGGCGCCCGCGAGCGCATAGAGCGGCGTCGGATCGCTCAGCGTCTTCCTGATCTCGTTCCTGATCTCGTCGGTGCCGGGCATCCGCTCTTCCTCTCGTCGCACGTCGTCTCTCTGCACGTCGTTTCCCGACCGCGGGCTGAGGTCAGCCCTGGTCCGGGGCCTGCTCGCGGTTGTCCCGCACGAAGGCCTCGTACACCGCCAGCAGCGCGTGCTTCTGCTGCTCGCTGATCGCCGTGTCCGCGAAGATCGCCGCCCGCAGGTCCGCCCCGCCCGCCGGCCGCTCCTCCAGGATCCCCGCCTGCACATACAGCGTCTCGGCCGAGATCCGCAGGGCCTTGGCGATCTGCTGCAGGATCTCCGCACTCGGTTTGCGCAGCCCTCGCTCAATCTGGCTGAGGTACGGGTTGGACACACCCGCAGCCTCCGCCAACTGGCGCAGCGAGTACTGCGCACCGCGCCGCTGCTCGCGGATGTACTCACCCAGCGAGCCCACGTTCAGTGAAGCCATGCCTTCATGCTGCCTACCGCTGCTTGCAAATGCAAGCAGCACAGCTAACGCAGCCCGACGCACCGGTGACGCTCCGCCGGGGGCCGCTCGAGGTGATGTGGTCGACTTTCAGCAGCGCACGGCTCCGGCCGCGCGCACTTCGGCGAGCGCTTGCCGTGCCAGCGGACCGAAGCCCTCGCTGTTGTCGGTGTCGATCCACTGGTCGTAGGCGATCTCCCAGGCGAGCGCGCCCAGTTGCGCGGCCACGCGCGCGGTCAGGCTCGGGACTCCGCGGCGACCGAGGGCCTCGATCATCGAGGCGGTGAGGTCGATCCTCTTCAGGGCTTCGCGTTCACGCAGTTCCGTAGTGGCGTTCAGCACGGCCTGGCGCCGGCCGCTGAACTCGCGGCGGTCGGCGGCGAAGAACGTCCGGCCGAGCGCATCGAGAGCGTCCGCCACCGCGTCGAGCGGCCCGGCCGTCGGCGGCGCCGCGGCGATCCCTTCGACGAGCAGACCGGTCACCGTGCCCCCGTCGAAGAGCACCTCGCGCTTGTCCGGGAAGTACCGGAAGAACGTGCTCTTGGTGAGCCCCGCGCGCTCCGCGATCTCGATCACGGTCGTGTTCTCGTAGCCGCGCTCCTCGAAGAGGTCGAGGGCGGCGGCGGCGAGTCGCCCTGGTGCGTCGGGTTGCCAGCGAGCCATGGGAGCAGTGTACGGGACTTCGTCCCATCACTGGTGTACGGTCATGAGACAAAGTCCCATCACTGGCCAGGAGAGGTCACCGATGAGCAAAGCTGTCCGTTACCGGCGTTTCGGCGGTCCCGAAGTGCTCGAAGTGCAGGAGATACCCGAGCCGCACGCCGCTCCGGACGAGGTTCGCGTCCGGGTCACGGCCGCCGGGCTGAATCCGATGGATTGGCAAATCACCACACAGCCCGACATGGCGGCGCGGTTCGGCATCACCTTGCCGGCCGGGTTCGGCAGCGACTTCGCTGGAGTGGTGGACGAGGTGGGCGCCGAAGCCACCGGATTCGCGACCGGCGACCGGGTGTACGGGGCTGCGATCGGCCGGTCCGTCGCTGACTTCGTGCTGGTCAAGACACCCACGGCACACCTGTGGCCCACCCCGGAGGGCGTCGGCGACGAGGTGGCGGGCACGCTTCCGGTGTCCGGTCTGACGGCCTCCTCCGCGCTCGCCGCGATCGGGCTCCGCGCCGGGGACACCGTCCTGATCGGTGGGGCGGCGGGTGGCGTGGGCATCTTCGCCGTGCAGCTGGCGAAGCTTGCGGGTGCCCGGGTGCTCGGCACCGCCTCCGAGCGCACGTTCGGATTCCTGCGCGGGCTCGGCGCCGAACCCGTGGCGTACGGCCCCGGCCTGGCGGACCGGGTGCGGGCCCTGGCACCCGAGGGGATCACCGCCGCAACCGACCTGTTCGGAAGGGAGGCGGCCGAGACCGCGCTCAAGCTCGGCGTGGCACCCGAGCGGATCTCCGTCGTGGCCGACGGCCCCGCCCCGCCGCCCGGCGTGCGCAAGGCGGGCGCCCTCGACGCGGGCCCGGGCACCCTGGAACGGATCGCCGACGCGATCCGTTCTGGCGAGATCACGGTTCCGATCGCGGCGACCTTCCCGGTCGAGCGGATTCGCGAAGCCGTGACGACGCAGGCCCAGAGGCATGTCCACGGCAAAATCGTGATCGCCCTGTGAACCGGCGCGCTCGCCGAGGCAACGGCCGCAGCCGAGCTGCCCCGGTTGTGGTTCACCTTCACTGAGAACGGGCGGGCGGGGTGCCGGGATTCTGTCGGCGGTGACGGCGATCCATCAGCGATCTGTGGGTCGCACGCGGTGTCCTTGACCTGGTTGGCGTTGCCCTCTGCGCACCGCCCCGAGCCGAAGGAGCCTCTTGCCCATGTCTTCCGCACCCCTGACCCCGCCGTGGGACGTCCACCGGCTGCCGTCCGCCGCCGGCAAGTCCTTCCTGGTCACCGGGGGCAACGCCGGGATCGGCTACTTCGTCGCGGAACAGCTCGCCGGGACCGGGGCCCTCGTGGTCCTCGGCTCTCGGGACCAGCAGAGGGCCCGCGCCGCCATGGCCTCGATCCGCGCACGCGTCCCCGGCGCCCAGCTGCGCCACCTCCCGCTGGACCTCGCCGACCTGGCCTCCGTGCGGACCGCCGCGGACGGGCTCGGGCTCGACCGGCTCGACGCGGTGGTCCACAACGCCGGTATCGCGCTCGACGAGCCGCCGCGGCGCACGACGAAGGACGGTCACGAGCTCATGTTCGGAGTCAACCATCTGGGGCACGTCGCGCTGACCCGAGAGCTGGCACCCCTGCTGGCAGCGGCACCGGCCGCCCGGATCGTGACGGTGGGGAGCTTCGCGGCGCGATCCGAGCGGCTGGACCCGGACGACCTCCAGTCGGCCCGGGACTACCGCCCGGGGCGGGCCTACGGCCGGTCGAAGCTGGCGCAGATGTCCTTCGCCTTCGAACTCGACCGCCGCCTGCGCGTCCGTGGCAGCACCGTGCTCAGCGTGGTGGCCCACCCCGGTGGCGCCCTGGATTCGCTGACCCCGTCCCGTGCGGGCGTGCATGTGCCAACCCTCGGCACGCGGTTGCGCGGCCTGCCCGCCGGCCTGCTGCTCCAGGGCAAGGACCGCGGGGCCTGGCCGATCGTCCGGGCCGTCCTGGACCCGCACGTCCAGGGCGGACAGCTGTGGGGCCCCAGGGCCTTCGGCCTGCGCGGCACGCCGCAACTGGAGGCCGCCCGCGCCCACATGACCGACCCCACCGCCGCCGGGCACCTGTGGGACGCCAGCTGCGACGGGGTCGGTGTCGAGCCCCACCTGGCCCTGCTCCAGGGAGCGTCCGACCATCGGCCACGGACGTCCCGCGGGCCGGCCCGGTGAAGTGCCCGACCGCGGCAGGACGGCGACGGGGCGTCAGTCGGCGGGGGCTCCGTGGTGGCGCTGGTAGTGGCGGGCGGCGCGGGCACGGTTGCCGCAGGAGGGCTTGCAGAACTCCTGGCGGCCGTGCTCCTTGAGGAAGTACCGCACGCACCGGGGCGCCGTGCAGGCCCGCAGGCGGACCAGGTCGGGCCCGGCAAGGAAGCCGATGGCGGCCCGTGCGAGGACCGCGGCGAGGCGCGCACCCGCCGCCACCTCCGCCACCGCCACCTCCGCGGCGGACCGCGAACCGCTGGCCGGCGGAGCGGCCGTGCCCGCGGCGAGCAGCCGTACGGCCGGAGCGCCGACCGCCGGCCAGTCAAGCTGCGGGACCACCGGCTGCCCGGCCGCCGCGGCGTTGAGCCGGGCCACCGCCTGATCCGCGGGGAGCAGGCGGTGCGCGTCGGCACGGCTGGGCGGGGCAGGGCTGACCGCCCGGGCCAGCAGCGCCCGGAGCGCGGCCCGGACGGCCAGCACCTGCTCCCCGACCTCGGCCCCGACCCCGGCCTCCCCCAGAGCCGCGGCAGCCCCGGCAGCCCCGGCAGCCGAGGGCAGCCCGGCCGCGTCGAGCAGGAGCGGACGGGCGCGCAGCCACGCCGCCATCCCGTCCGGCGTGGACAGGTCGTCGGCAACCCCGCCGTCTCCGTCATGGCGGATGGTGGCCGCCAGTTCCAGCGCCAGCTGGCCTTCCTTCACGGATTCCCTCGCCTCACTTGATCATCACGCTGGTCGTACCCTACCGTCTCCAACGGTTAGAAACTCATTTACCGTTAGAAGGCCGTGGCAGAGCCATCGGCCGACCCGTCGGGGGTGCCACGTCATGGTCCTGCTCGCACAGATCAGCGATCTCCATCTGGACGGCACGGAGCGAGCGCGCGAACGTGCCGAACGCGTCATGCATCACCTGCGGTCGCTGCCCACACCGGTGGACGCGCTGCTGGTCACCGGCGACATCGCCGACCACGGAGCGGTGGCCGAGTACCAGGAGGCCGCCCGGATCCTCGCCGCACCGTTCCCGGTGCTGACCTGCCCGGGCAACCATGACGCCCGGCCGGCGCTGCGCAGCGCGCTGCTGGGCGAGCCCGCCGCGGCGGGTCCGGTCAACCGCCTGCACCTGATCGGCGGAGCCGCGATCCTGATGTGCGACTCCAGCATCCCGGGCGAGGACGAGGGCCTGCTCGACGGCTGGACCATGCACTGGCTGGCCGAGACGCTGGACGGCCTGCCGGCCGGCACCCCCGCCCTGCTCGCCTTCCACCACCCGCCGGTGAAACTGCACCACCCGCTTCCCGACGCCTACACCCTGCAGGGCGAGCGGGAGTTGGCGGCCCTGCTGGAGCGCCACCCCGAGGTGGTCGCGGTGCTGACCGGGCACGCCCACACCGCCGCCGCCACCACCTTCGCCGGCCGGCCGCTGCTGGTCGGCCCGGCGGTCACCTGGACGCTGCGGCTGCCCTGGGAGGGCACGGAGGCCGCCGACCGCGAGCAGCCGCCCGGCATCGCCTTCCATGTGCTCGACGACCAGCGGCGGTTGACCACCCACTTCCGGGTGGTCACCTCGTGAACGGCCGCCGCTGATGGGCCCGCACGGCGTCCTGGGCTTCCTCGCCGCGGTGTTCCCGCTGGTGGCAACGCCGGGGGCCAGCCTGACCCTGCTCACTCAGCGGGTCGGCACGGGTGACCGGCGCCACGGTCCGGCGGTGGTGCTCGGCACGGTGACCGGGCTCTACCTGCACGCCTCGCTGGCCGCGTTCGGGCTGTCGGCGCTGCTGCTGCGCTCCAGCCAGGCCTTCACCGCCGTCCGGCTGGGCGGCGCGGTCTACCTGGTGCTGCTCGGCCTCTGGACCTGGCGCGACGGCGGCCGGGCGGGCGCCCCGGCCACCGCCGACGGCCGGGCCCGGTCCCAGGGCCAGTCCCAGGGCCGCCCCGGGCCCCGACCCCGGCCGCAGGCCCGCGCGCTGTCGTCGACCTACCGCCAGGCGCTGCTCGGCAACGTGCTCAACCCGAAGGCGGCGTCGATCTTCCTGACCCTGGTCCCGCAGTTCCTCGCACCCCACCGGCCCGTCCTCCCCCAGGTGTTCGAGCTGGCGACGGCCCAGGCGCTGCTGGTGGCCGCCTGGCTGCTGGCCTGGACCGTGGTGGTCGACAAGGCCGGCGCCCTGCGCTCCCCGCGGGCCAAGGCCGCCCTGCACCGCGCCACTGCGGCGGTCCTGGTCGGCCTCGGCCTGCGAACAGCGCTCAACTGAAACGCCGTTGACCCTACGAGAGGCGCACCGGCATCAGCAGCGAGAAGTTGCCGTCGGCCGACCGGATGGCCAAGGGGCTGATCACGCCACCGAGTTCGAGCACCAGCTGGCCCTGGGTCGCGTCGATCGCCTCCAGCAGGAACTCCCGGTTCACGGCCACCCGCAGTGCCTCCGCCCGAGCGGCCGCCTCCGCGACCAGCTCGTCCGGGCTGCCCGCACCGCTCTCGACCACCCGCAGCCCGCCGTCCTGATCCACCGCGAGCACGATGACCGGGCCCTCGGCGCCGGCCCCCGGCTCCTGACCGGACCGGCTGGACGGGCTGGACGAGCTGGACGAGCTGGACGAGCTGGACGGGCGGATGGTGCCCGCCAGGACCGCGCGGCGCAGGTCCGCGGTGCCCAGCTCCACCCGGTGGCCGGGCTCCAGCCGGACCAGCCGGCGGTAGTCGGGGAAGTCCAGGTCCAGGCACTCGCCCGTCACCCGGCCCCCACCGGCCGCCACCGTCACCGAGCCACCCGTCACGCCGATGGTCACCTCGGCGTCCTGGTCCGCCGCCACGGCCGAGGCCACCAGCCGGCCGATCTCATCGGCCGGCCCGGTCGGCAGCAGGGCGCTGAACCCGGTGCCCTCCGCCGAGCGCACCGCAGCCGTACCGACCGCCATCCGGTAGCGGTCGGTGGCCACCAGCCGCAGCGCCGCGCCGTCCAGGTCGAACAGCACACCGCCCAGCATGGGCAGTTCGGGGTCGGCGCTCACCGCGAAGCGGACGGCGGCCAGCGCCGCGGCCAGTTCCGCGCCCGCCACGGTGATCCGTGCGGCGTCCCGGGCGGTGCTGGTGTCGGTCGTCGTGTTCATCGGTTGCTCCCTCTCGTCGATCAGTCTGCGGGCCGAGGAGAGTTCGCGACGCGCGTCGGCCAGGCCGTCCTCCAGCCGCCGCAGGTGCCGGTCGAGCACCTGGCGGGCGGTGTCGGAGCCGGCCGGTGCGGCAAGCACCAGCCGGAGTTCGGCCAGCGGCAGCCCGACCCGGCGCAGTCGGCACAGCAGCCGGGCATCGGCGAGCTGGTCCGGCGCGTACCAGCGGTAGCCGGTCTGCGGGTCGACCCGCGCCGGGCCGAAGACCCCCGCGCTGTCGTAGAACCGCAGCGCGCTGACGGTCAGCCCGCTCTCCCGGGCCAGCTGGCCGATACTGCGCATCACGCTCTCCATGACGAGGACTCTGGGGGCTCGACCAGGTCGAGGGTCAAGCAGCGGGGAGCGCGGTGGTCAGGAGGTCAGCGCCCGGTAGACCGGGGCGAGCAGCACCGCGAGGTTCCGGCCCCGGACGGTGATCTCCGGCGCCGTCAGCCGCTCGATCGGCAGCGGCCCGGCCGGTGCGGCGCTCGCTCCCTCCCGCCGCAGCGTGAAGTCGCCCTGCCAGTACCCCTCCAGGCCCTCCGGTCCGTTCGCCGTCGGCTCGGTCATTCGGTGATCGCCTCCTGGGACAGGGTCAGCAGCTCGCGCAGCTCACCGTCGGACAGCTCGGTGAGCCAGCGTTCGCCCCCGCCCACCACGGTCTGCGCCAGCGCGCGCTTGGACTCGATCAGGCCCGCGATCCGCTCCTCCACCGTCCCGGCGCAGACGAACCGGCGGACCTGCACGGTGCGGTGCTGACCGATCCGGTGCGCCCGGTCGGTGGCCTGCTGCTCCACCGCCGGGTTCCACCAGCGGTCCAGGTGGATCACCTGGTTCGCCGCGGTGAGGTTGAGCCCGGTGCCGCCGGCCTTGAGCGAGAGCAGGAAGACACCGGGCGCGTCCTTTCCGGTGGACTCCTGGAAGCGCCGCACCAGTTCGTCGCGCCGCCCGGCGGGCAGCCGGCCGTGCAGGTAGAGCACCTCGGTGCCGAGCCGTTCGGCCAGGTGGCGGTGGAGCAACGAGCCGAACTCGGCGTACTGGGTGAAGACCAGCGCGCGGTCCCCCTCGGCGAGGGCCTCGGCCAGCACCTCCTCCAACCGTGCCAGCTTGCCCGAGCGGCCGGCCACCGCCGAACCGTCGTGCAGCAGTTGGGCCGGGTGGTTGCAGACCTGCTTGAGCCTGCCGATCGCGCCGAGCACCGCCCCCTTGCGCTCCACGCCCTTCTTCCCGCGCAGCCGGTGCAGCAGGTCGGCCACCACCGCCTGGTAGAGCCCGGTCTGTTCGGCGGTCAGGCCGCACCAGACGGTCATCTCCTCCTTGGCAGGCAGCGCGACGGCCACGGCCGGGTCGTCCTTGCGCCGGCGCAGGATGAACGGGCTGGTCCGGCGCACCAGTTCGGCCGTCCGCTCGGGGTTGGCGTGCTGCTCGACCGGGATCGTGTAGCGCTCCTTGAAGGCCGCCGCCGAGCCGAGCAGACCGGGGTTGGCGAAGTCCAGGATCGCGTGCAGCTCGCTGAGCCGGTTCTCCACGGGCGTTCCGGTCAGCGCGATCCGGTGCTCGGCGGGCACCGAACGCAGCGCCCTGGACTGGGCGGTGGCGCTGTTCTTGATGTTCTGCGCCTCGTCGGCGATCACCCGGCGCCAGTGGACGGCCCGCAGGTCGGGGGCCTCACGCTGGACCACGCCGTAGGTGGTGATCACCAGGTCGGCGCCGGTCACGGCCTCGCGCAGCCGCTCCCCACCGGGCCGGGCGGCCCCGTGCTGGACGTGCACCCGCAGCATCGGCGCGAACCGGGCCGCCTCGCGCCGCCAGTTGGCCACCAGCGAGGTCGGGCAGACCAGCAGGGTGGGGCCGCCTGCCCCTGCCTCCTGCTCGGCGGCGAGCAGGGCCAGGGTCTGCACGGTCTTGCCCAGCCCCATGTCGTCGGCGAGCACCGCGCCCAGTCCGAGCCGGCTCAGCGAAGCCAGCCAGGCCACTCCGCGCTCCTGGTACGGGCGCAGCGTGGTGCCGAAACCGGCCGTCGGCCGGGGCCCGGTGGCACCCTCCCGATCGCCGGTGACACCCGCCCGGTCGCCGAGGGAGGCCGGCCGGTCGCCGAGCAGGGTGCCCAGGACCCCGGTGGCGGTGATGGCGCCGATCGGCAGCCCCGCGACAAGCGCGCCCGGGTCCAGCGCCAGCTTGAGCAGCCGACCCGGGCTGCTCTCACCGGTGCCCTCCCGGGCCAGGAAGGCCACGGCGGCGGCGATCTGCCCGGCGTCCACCTCAATCCACTGCCCCCGCACCCGGACCAGGCCGCGCTTGGCCGCCGCGAGATCGGCCAGCTCCTGGGCGGTGAGCGGCCGGCCGTCCAGCGCGGCCTGCCAGCGGAAGGCGACCACGGCGTCGCGGTTCAGCCAGGCGTGGCCGTCGGGCGGGGGCGGGCCGGCCGCTGCCCGCCCGGAGGGCTCCACCGCCGCCGAACGCACGGAGAGCGCCATCGCCAGCCGTGGCCGGCGCTGCCACCAGGTGGGCAGCAGCACCCCGAAACCGGCCTCGGCGAGCACCGGGGCGGTCCGGCGCAGGAAGTCGAGCGCGCCGTCCCGGTCCAGCGTCAGACCGCTCGGCCGCACCGAGCGCAGCGCGGGCCGCAGCTCGGCGCGCAGGCGGACGGCCCGGTCCAGCTCGGCCAGGTACGCGCCCTGCGGGTCCTCCACGACACGGCCGAAGGCGGCGAGGGCCGCGCCGCCGGCCCACAGCTCGGCGGCGGGCACCAGCAGCGAGGGCTCGGCGACCGCCTGGAGCAGGAACTCCAGCCGCCAGTGGGCATCGGAGGTGCCGCCCTCCGGGTCGGCGGGGTCGGGCCCCAGCGGCTCGACCAGCCGCAGGCAGAGCCGCACGGCGGGCGCCTGCGGCCCGCCGGAGGCGTGCCAGGCGGCCAGCCGCTCGCCCAGCCGGTCGAGCGCGGCCGACACCTGGCCGGCCGCTTCGGCCGAGCCGCCCGCGTCCACCGGCTCGTCCACCCGCCGATCCACCGGCTCGTCGACCGGCCCCTCCAGCGGCCCCTCCGCGACGGGCGGACCCGCCGGATCGGCCGGCGCCACCTCGAAGCGCCCGTCCCCCGCCCCCAGCGCGGCGAACCAGCGCTCGGCCACCCGTCCGTCCAGGTCGGCGGCGGCCACGCCGCGGGGCAGCCGCAGCACCCCGGCGTGGTCCGCCAGGGTGGCGCGGACCTCGCGGTCGGTCAGCGTCTCCAGGACCTCCGCGAGCAGCACCGCGGCCGGCCGCTCCCCCCGGACGACCGGCGGACACCCCTCCGCCAGGGCCCGCGCCTCGCGCCGGTCGGCCGCGCTCAGTTCCGGCTGCCAGCCCGCGTATGCCACCCCGGCGCCGACGGGCGACCTGCCTGCCCCCGGCCCTCTCCCGCCCGGCTCGCGGATCAGCGCGGGCAGCACCCGCCCCTGCCCGGCCAGTCGCCAGGCCAGGTCGTGCACCCCCGTCAGCCAGCGCAGCGAAGCGCCGTACCCGACGTCCACCCGCCCGACGCCGTCGAGCTCGGCGGTGGTCAGCGCCCACTGCGGGTCGAAGAGCTCGCCCAGCAGCTGAGCCGCCTCCACGGGTTCGAAGACCAGCGCGGGCACCCGCCAGGCGTGCAGCGACACCCCGCTCGGGGCCCGGCCACCGAGCAGTTCCGGCGAGCTGGCCGGCGCACCGCTCAGCGAGGGGAGCGTCACGGTGGCCCAGCGCTCGGCCGCCTGCCCGGCCAGCCACGCCAGCCCGGGGCCGATGCCGGCCAGCAACAGCCCCAGCAGTTCGGCCGAGCAGGCGTACGGATGCGGCCGCGCCGCGGCAGGCCCGACCCCCGCACCGGCCCCGCCGGTGCCGTACGGCACCGGTCCGCGTGCCTCGCCCAGCGCACGGGCGTCCTCGGCCCAGAGCGCCAGCCGGCCACCGCCGGGGCCGCGCCACAGCCCGTGCACCGCGAACACCGCTCCGGGACACCTCCTCCACCACCACTGATCACGTCCCTCGCAGCCTAACCAGGACCTCCGACACCCGTTCTCCTCCGCGGAGTCGAGCGCCCCGGTCAGCTCCGTTGAGCCAATCGGGCGACATGGTTGAACCTTGAACGACGCTGCGCTATGGTGGAGCCAACAAGTTGAAGCCTAAACAAATGGCTTCGGACCCGAGGAGGAGCCATGGGCCTGTTCAACCGCAAGAGCGACACCGTCGAGACCACCGCCCTCGCGACCGCGACCGCCGGCCCCGACCTCAGCCACCTGACCGGCGACTACACCATCGACACCACCCACAGCCGGGTCGGGTTCCAGGTCAGGCACGCCATGGTCACCAACGTCCGCGGGGAGTTCGCCGACTACCAGGGCACCCTCCGCCTGGACGGCGCCGACCCGGCCGCCTCCAGCGCCGAACTGGTCATCAAGGTCGCCAGCATCAGCACTGGCAACGAGCAGCGCGACGGGCATCTGCGCACCGGCGACTTCTTCGCGGTGGAGACCCACCCCGAGATCACCTTCCGCAGCACCGCCGCCGAGCAGCTCGACGCGGAAACCTACCGGATGACCGGCGACCTGACCATCAAGGGCATCACCCGCCCGGTCGTGCTGAACCTGGAGTTCACCGGCACCGCCACCGACCCCTACGGCATCCAGCGCCTGGGCTTCGAGGGCTCGGCCACCGTCGACCGCACCGAGTTCGGCCTGACCTACAACGCCGCGCTGGAGACCGGCGGCGTGCTGATCGGCGAGAAGGTCAAGCTCAGCTTCGACATCTCCGCCGTCCGCGCCTGACCGGCACCGCCCGCTGTTCGACCGCTCCACCGGTCAGATCCCCGGCGCCGCCCCGTGCGGCAGGATGGCCGGGGATCGGGGTAAGGGGTTCAGGGCCCGGGGAGGACAGGGGAGTTGAAGGTCGAGCTGTTCGACCGCTCGCCCCGCCTGGCTCGCCTGCTGGCCGCCCCCCCGGCCGCCCCGCCGCAACGGCCGCCACCAGCAATTGATCAGGATTCGTGATCGCTGCGAGAGCGATTCGGGTCTGGGTCGCCACCGGTCCCGCGCGGTGAACTGTTCCCATCGGAACCGCGCACCGGACAGGCCGGAGCGGGCCGCGAGCCAAGGAGCAGGACATGCCCGTCGTCACCGTGCAGCAGGGCCCCCGGACCGTCGAGCTGAAGCGCGAGCTGGTCGCCCGGATCACCGACGCCTTCGTGGACGCGTACCAGATCCCCGCCGAGACCGTGCAGGTCTGGATCCACGAGGTGCCCACCGACAGCTGGGGCGCCGCCGGCAAGTTGACCGCCGACAAGTGACACAGCATCACACTGCGGACCGGCCCCGCCCCTTCGGCGGCACCCACCGGGCGCCGTTCAGGGGCGGGCCGCCAGCAGTCGCTCGTCCCATGCCGTCAGCCAGCTCGCCGGCGGTCGCACCAACCAGCCCTCGCCGGCGCCGAGTTCGGCCGCGCAGTCGGCCAGCAGTCGGACCCCGGACGAGGGTGGACCGGCCCGGTGGACCAGGCTGACCAGGGTCAGCGGCACCGGATCCACCAGCGCCCGGGTGACCACGCCGGACAGTTCGGGCCCGCCCATGGTGGTCAGCATCGGATTCCCGCGCTGGGCCAGGTAGCGGGCCGTCTCCGTCGCGCCGACCGGCCCGGGCGACGGCGCCGCGGCCGTCAACCCGTGGGCGGCCAGCAGCTGTTCGCCGAACTCCGTCCACTCGGTGGTGGCCGGATTGCCCGCGCAGATGTCCACCGGGTGCCCGGCCAGGTCGGCCAGCCGGATCGCGGCGCGGTCCACCAGCGGATGCCCCCGCGGCAGCAGCAGCGCCAACGGCTCCAGCCGGACCGGCCGTTGGCCGAGGCGCTCGCGCAGCGCGGCCGGCAGTCCGCCGAACCAGCCGAACGACACGTCCAGCCGACCGGCCAGCAACTCCCGTGCTCCGGCGGCCAGTCCACCGTGATAGCGGGCCAGCAACTCGACCCCCGGCGCGGCGGTGCGGGCGGCGGCCAGGATCCGGTCCGGCGTCAGGTCCTCGCCCGACACCGCGCTGTTGAGGTCCACCAGCACCGCCCCGTCCGGCGGCGGGGCCAGCATCTCCTCCTGCAGCGCGAGCAGCCGGCGCGCCTGCGGCAGCAGCCGCTCGCCCGCCGGGGTGAGCGCGACGCTGCGCGTGGTGCGGGTGAACAGCGGGCGCCCGAGCAGGCGTTCCAGCGTCCGGACGTCCCGGCTCAGCGCCTGCTGGGCCACGTGCAGGTGCGCCGCCGCCTGCCCGAAGTGCAGGGTCTCGGCGGTGGCGACGAAGCCGCGCAGCAGGCGCGGATGCAGGTCGACGGGCACGGCGGGCAGCGTAGCAACCGTTCGCTCCCGATTGACAACGCCAGTGCGTCAATGCGGCGGAACAGGTGTTGGACCGGCACCGGACCCACCGGACAGGCTGGGGGCAATCCCCCTCCCCCGCCGGTCGCGGCCGTCCACCGGCCGACCGGCCCTGCCCTGGAGTCCCGTGCTCGCCTCCTACCGCCAGCTGTTCGCCCGGCCCGGCGCCCTCGCCTTCACCTGCTACGGCCTGATCGGCCGCCTCTCCTTCTCGATGCTGGGCGTCAGCCTGCTCACCGCGATCGTCCAGCGACGCCACTCCTACGCCCTGGCCGGCGCCGTCTCGGCCGCGGGGCTGGTCGGCGTGGCGGTCGGCCTCCCGCTGCTCGGCCGCCTGGTCGACCGCTACGGGCAGCGCCGGGTCTCGATACCCGCCGCGCTCTGCTCCGCCGTCCCGCGCACCGCCCTGCCGTTCCTGCTGCACGGCGGCGCCCCCGACTGGACGCTCTTCGCCGCCGCCACCACCGCCTCGGTGGCGCCCAACCTCGGCGGCATGAGCCGGGCCCGCTGGGCCCACCTGTACGGCGCGGAGCCGGCCCTGCTGCACCGCGCCAACGCGCTGGAGCAGGCACTGGACGAGCTGTGCTACCTGGCCGGCCCGGTGCTCGGCGTCCTGCTCTGCACCACCCTCTTCCCGGAGGCCGGACTGCTGGCGATCAGCGGGCTCGCCACCGCCGGCGGGCTGCTCTTCGCCGCCCAGCGCCGCACCGAACCCCCGGTCGCACCGGCGCCGGACCGCGGCACCTCAGCGCCGCTGCGGGCACCCGGCGTACCCGCCCTGGTGGTCGCCTTCTTCGGCACCGGCCTGGTCTTCGGCTCGCTGGAGATCACCACGGTGGCCTGGACCGGGGCGCACGGCCAGCGCTGGGCGACCGGCCTGCTGCTCGGCCTGCTGGCCGCCGGCTCCGGCGTGTCGGGCCTGGTGTTCGGGCTGCGTCCCGAGTCCGCCGACCCGGTGCGCCGCCTGCTGCTCAGCCTCGCCGCGATGAGCGCCCTGCTCCTGCTGCCGCTCACCGCGGCCGCCTGCGGCACCGGCCCCGGGGTGCTGGCCCTCGTGCTCTTCACCACCGGCACCGGCACCGCGCCCACCATGGTCAGCGGCATGACGCTCCTCCAGCGGATGCTGCCCGCCGCCGCGCTGAACGAGGGCATGGCACTGGTGGTCTCCGGCATCGTGACCGGCATCTCGGCGGGCTCGGCCCTCGGCGGCCTGCTCGTCCAGCACGCCCCGGGCGCCCGCGGCTTCGGCCTGCCCGCCGCAGCCGCGGTGCTGGCCCTGCTGACCGCCCTGCTCGGCACCCGCCGGCTGCGAATCTCCGTGGCCGCTGTCGGCAACGCCTCGTAGGGTGCCGCCATGGGGAGCGAGATCAGATACCTGCGCGGGGACGCGACCAGCCCGCAGGCCAAGGGGCCCAAGATCATCGCGCATCTCTGCAACGACCGGGGCGGCTGGGGCAAGGGCTTCGTCCTGGCGCTCTCCCGCCGCTGGCCCGAACCCGAGGCCGCCTACCGGCGCTGGCACCGCGAGCGGGCCCGGAACGACTTCGGCCTCGGCGCCGTGCAACTGGTCCAGGTCGAGCGCGACGTCTGGGTGGCCAACCTGGTCGGCCAGCACGGCACCCGGACCAGCCGCAGCGCCGGGGCGCCGGTGCGCTACGAGGCGATCGACACCGCACTCGACCGGCTGGCCGCACCCGCGCTGGCGCTGGGCGCCTCGGTGCACCTGCCGCGGATCGGCTGCGGGCTGGCGGGCGGACGCTGGGAGCGGGTCGAGCCGCTGCTGACGGCCCGGCTGGTGGATCGCGGCATCGCGGTCACCGTCTACGACCACGACTGACCCGGCCCCGGCGCCCGGACGAGCCCTGGCCCGACGGAGCGCGCCCACGGCCTACGGCCGCGCCCAGGTGTACTCGTACTCGGGCAGCTCGCCGGCGCCCGGGAAGTCGGTCCAGCCCTCCCTGGTGCGCTCGCCGCCGCAGCGCTCGTAGAAGGCGACCGCGCGGTGGTTGTCGCGCAGCACCTCCAGGCGGAGCGGCGCACCGGGATGCGTCCGGGCCGTCCACGCGCGGGCGGCATCCAGCAGCACGGCGCCGATCCCGGCTCCGGTCAGCCCCGGGCGCACATGCAGGTTGTCCAGCAGCACCGGCCCGTCCGGCTCCGGGACCAGGTAGCCGAAACCGACCAGGTCGCCGCCGGCCCGCTCGGCCAGCAGCAGCGCGGGCGTGGCGGCCGGCTCCCCGTAGTCGACCGTGAGCCGCAGCTCCCAGAGTTCGCCGCGCTGCTCGGCCAGCCCGTCCGCCAGCGCCGCCGCCGGCACGATCCCCGCGTACGCCGTGCGCCAGCTCTCGGCGTGCAGCCGGGCCACGGCCGCCGCGTCGGCGGGGCCGCCCAGGCGGATCGAGAGGTCCGCCGGGTCCGGCGCGTCGGGTGGGCCGGACCTCGAAGTCGCGCTGCTGTCGGTCATCCGTCGATCTTGCCACGCCGCCTCCCAGAGCCCGGGCCGAGCAACTTGAACGCGTTCAAAAGTAGGTCTACTGTCTCCCTCAGACGGTTTTGAACACGTTCGAAATTCGAGAGGACGTGGTCCTGCATGGACTACACAGTCGCCAGCTACGCCGGTTACCTGCCGATCGCCACCGGCGTGACCATCTGGGTGGCCCGCACCCTCAGCCGCAACGGCAAGGTCTTCCTGGCCGACGTCTTCGCGGGGGACGAGAAGCTCGCCGACGCGGTGAACCAGCTGCTGGTGGTCGGCTTCTACCTGCTCAACCTCGGCTTCGTCATGCTGTGGATGAAGAACAGCGACGCCGTCAACGGCACCCAGGGGGTCTTCGACGCACTCTCGCTCAAGCTCGGCCTGGTGCTGCTGATCCTCGGCGTGATGCATCTGGGCAACGTCCTGGTCCTCAACCGGATCCGCCGCCGCGGCAAGCTGGAGCGCCTGCAGCGCCCGCCGGTCGCGCCGCAGGGCTGGACCGCACCGGTCAAGCCCTGACGCCATGGCGACGCCACCTCCGCTCCCCGCGAGCCCGTCGGACCCGCCCCCGGTCGGCCTGCTCACCGTGCTGCACGATCCGCACTGCGGGCTCTGCCGCCACCTGACCGCCTGGCTGCGCAGGCAGCCCCAGCTGGTGCCGCTGCGCTTCCTGCCGGTGGCCTCCTACGCGGCCCGGCGGTACTTCCCGGGCCTGGACCACCATGCATCGCTCGGCGAACTCACCGTGGTCGCGGACACCGGCGAGGTCTGGCGCGGGGCGGAAGCCTTCGTCGCCTGCCTCTGGGCACTGACCCGCCACCGGGAACTCTCGCTGCGCCTGAGCACCCCGGCCGGCCTGCCGCTGGCGCGCACGGCGGCCTTCGTCGCCAGCCGGTACCGCTCGGCGACCGGAGCGGGCCTGCTGCCGCCGGACGACGGGTCGGGGCTGCCGCCGGACGGTCCTTCGGACCAGCGGGACGCCACGGCGGAACCGGGCGCACAGGGGACGCCCGGTCCCGCCGGCGCCCTGGATCCGAGCTGGCCGCCGCCCTGCCCCGAGAGCGGCTGCACCCTCCACGGCTAGGCTCAGGCATCGTGGACGACGCAAGGACCCCAGCCGACCCGCCGGCCGACACGGCAGCCGCCCCGGCCGGCGAGCCGGCCCCACCGGCCGGCGCCGAGCCCGGGCCGGCCGACGCCAAGGGCCGCCCGAAGACCGCGAAGAGCGAGCAGACCCGCGCGCTCATCCTGGAGACCGCGATGCGGCTCTTCCAGGAGCGCGGCTACGACAAGACCACCATGCGCGCCATCGCCGCCGAGGCGGGCGTCTCGGTCGGCAACGCGTACTACTACTACGAGGGCAAAGAGTTCCTCATCCAGGGCTTCTACGACCGGATGACGCGCGAGCACGCGGTCGAGGCCCGGGCCCGGATGGCCGGGACGACGGACTTCGCCGAGCGCCTGCGGGTCGCCATCGAGGCCTGGGTGGACTGCGCGGCGCCGTACCACGAGTTCGCCGCGCAGTTCTTCCGCACGGCGGCCGACCCGGAAAGCGCGCTGAGCCCGTTCTCGAACGATTCCCACCCCGCGCGGGAGACGGCGGTGCAGATCTTCCGCGAGGTGCTGGACGGCTCGGACCTCGGCCCGAAGATCGACCCCGAGCTGGACGAGCTGCTGCCCGACCTGCTCTGGCTGCACCTGATGGTCGTGGTCCTCTACTGGGTCTTCGACCGGACCGAGGACACCGAGCGCACCCGGGCCTTCGTGCAGCGCTGCGCCCCCTTCGTCGCCAAGATCGTCAGCCTCTCCCGCTACCGGGTCTTCCGCCCGCTGGTCCGTGACGCGGTCGGCATGGTCGAGGACTTCGTGCTGCCGACCATAGGCAGGACGGCCAGCACCCGGTCACCTGCCGCACCGGCCCGCAAGCGCAGGCGCAGGGACTGAGACGCACCCTTGACCCGCGACCACCCCCGAGATCCTCGCCGGGCTGCGCGGGTCCGCCGACCGGCGGTCCCGCTCGGACCGTCGCGCCGCAGCCCGGTCAGAAGCTGTCCGGATTCCAGGCCCTGAGCGGCGTGCCGAGCAGCCGGTCCAGGGCGAACGCGGCTCCCGGGTGCACTTCCTCGACCAGCCCCGCCGCCGCGAGGCGGGCGGCGCTCTCGGCGCCGAGGTAGAGCGAGCCGAGCGCCCTGGCGTCGAGGGCGAGGTCCGCCCGGTCACCGGTCGGTTCGGCCCGGCCCGTGCCGTCGGCGTCCGAGACGAGCGCCCAGCGGCCCGCGGCGTACCCGGCCGGGTCGCTGACCTCCAGGACCACCCGCCCCGCCCCGGCCAGTCGGCGGGGCGCGAAGGCCGCCGGCACGTCCAGCACCCGCAGCCACATGAAGTCGCTGCTGTCCTCGTGCTGCCGCACCGCGCGCGGGTCCTTGAAGTAGAACGGCAGCGGGTCGTCGGGGGCGATGTTGTTCACCACCAGCGTGCCGACCCAGTCCACCGAGCAGAGGTAGCGCCACAGGCTCACCGCGGTCGGCCGGTCGAGCGCGAGGAAGTCCTCCACCACCAGGGTGCATTCGGGGTTGTTGGCGACCCACTTGTCCTCCACCCGGTAGACCGCGAGCCCGGTGACGGCGCCGCCGGCGTCCCGGTGCACCACCGCGAAGGGCTCCTTCCAGTCCTGGCCGGGTATCGTCGTCGAGCCCGTGAGCAGGCCCCAGTGGGCCTGGTCACGGTTGATCGCGCCGGGCTGGCCGAGACGCCACCGGTCGTGCAACTCCCGCCCGAGCCTGCCCAGTTCGTCCATGCTGACCAGGTCGATCCGACCGGCAGCCGGTACGTCGCCGAACTCGTCCGCGGTGGGCAGGTCGGCGCGCAGGCCACCGGCCCGCCGCAGGTCCACCCGCCAGCCGTGCGTGCGGGTGGCCGGACCGAAGCCGAACCGGCCGTAGATGTTGTACTCGGCGGCGATCAGGATCGCCACCGCCTCCCCGCGCTCGCGGGCGGACGCCAGCTCGTTGTCCATCATCCGGCTGAGCAGTCCGCGGCGGCGGTGGGTCTGGGTGACGGTCACCCCGGTGATCGCCGAGACCGGCAGCAACCGGCCACCGGGCAGCGTCAGTTCGTACGGCATGCTGCGGAAGGTGGCAACGCAGCGGTCCCCGTCGTAGGCGCCCTGGGTGCGCCCGGCGAAGTGCCGCAGCCGGCGGTACTCGGGCACCCCCGGCAGCCCGGGCCGCAGGAACCCGACGGTCACCGCGGAGCCCCAGGCCTCCAGGTCGTCCTCGGTGATGGTCCGGATCTCGATCTCGTCCACGGGCGCGGCGGTGCCGTCGGCGGTGCTGGTCCTCATCCGCCCACGTTAGGACGGCGGCTGCGCTCGGGGCACCCGGTTTTTCCGCCGCCTCACCGCCGCCCCCGTGCGGTGCTGCCCGCGATCAGCAGCACCGCCAGTCCCCCGAGGACGATCAGCACGTACCCGGCGCCCGGCAGCGTGCCCAGGGTGCCCAGCACCGCGACGCCGAGCGCCGAACCCGACTGCCGGATCCCGTTGAGCGCTCCCTGGCCGGTGGCCGCGAACTCCGGCGGCGCGGCGACGGCCATCTCGGCGGCGGCACCGGGGATCGCGAGGGTCCCCGCCACGGCGAGCGCGAGTTCGGCCGCGACGAACAGCGGGAAGGGCGGGTGCCCACCGCAGCGGGCCAGCAGCACACCGGCCAGTGCGGTGGCGGACATCCCGGCCAGCAGCACCGGGCGGGCACCGTACCTGGCGACCAGACGGCCGGTGAAGAACGGCATCACGCAGACCGGGAAGGTCAACGGCAGCGACGCCAGCCCCGCCCCGAGCGGGGAGCGCCCCTGCCCGTGCTGGAGCCAGACGTCGATCAGGTACATCCCGCCGAAGTAGCCGAAGCAGGAGACCGCGGCGGCCAGCAGCGCGGCCCGCACCCGCGGGAGTGCGAGCAGCGCGGACGGCAGCAGCGGGGCGGCGACCCGGCGTTCCACCACCGCCAGCGCGACGAGGCCGAGCAGCGCGAGCCCGATCGGTATCCAGGCCTGCGGCGAACCCCAGC
The DNA here is from genome assembly GCF_036226465.1 of Kitasatospora sp. NBC_01250. Taxonomy (NCBI): domain Bacteria; kingdom Bacillati; phylum Actinomycetota; class Actinomycetes; order Kitasatosporales; family Streptomycetaceae; genus Kitasatospora; species Kitasatospora sp. NBC_01250. Next base: position 4,231,230 of record NZ_CP108476.1, read on the forward strand.
CCTGGATACCGGCCTCCACCAGGCCGAAGGTGAGCGCACCGAGCGAGCCGGTGGACAGCAGCAGCCCGGGACGGTCCAGCGCCCGGGCGGACCGGACGGGGGCGGCCGGCAGCCGGCGGGCCAGCGCCACGGCGGCCAGCGCGATCGGCGGGTTGATCAGGAACACCAGCCGCCAGCCGCCGAGTTCGACCAGGCCGCCGCCCAGTACCGGCCCGACGGCCGCGCCCAGGCCGCCCACCGCGGCCCAGGCACCGATGGCGCGGGTGCGGCGCACGGGGTCCGGGTTGAGCGCGATGAGCAGCGCGAGCGAGGCCGGTACCAGCCCCGCGCCGGCCGCACCGAGCAGCGCCCGCCCGGCGATCAGCAGGCCGACGCCGGGCGCGGCGGCGCACAGCGCGGACAGCGCGGCGAAGGCGCCGAGCGCGCCGACGTAGACCCGGCGGGCGCCCCAGCGGTCGGCGAACACCCCGGCGGTGAGCAGCAGTCCGGCGAAGACGACGGTGTAGGCGTCGACGGCCCAGGGCAGCGCGGCGGCGGACGGGTGCAGCGAGCGCTGCAGGTCGGGTACGGCGACGTTGAGGACCGAGGTGTCGAGCAGGACGAGCAGGTTGCCGATCGCGATGCCGGCGAAGGCCAGGCGCGAGCGGGCCGACGGATCTGCCTCGGGTGAACGGACGGTGGGGCTGGCGGCGATCTCGGTGGTCATGGCAGCAGGCTCCCCCCGCGACCCACGGCCCGGCGACGCCGCAATGTCGATAACCCCATCGGACAATCCGATGGACCATGCCATGCTGGCGCCGTGGACACTCGCTACCTGCGCGCCTTCGTCGCCGTCGCCGACCACGGCGGCATCTCCGCCGCCGCCAAGGAGTTGGGGTACGCCCAGTCGAGCGTCAGCGCCCAGCTCAAACGCCTGGAGGCGGACCTCGGCGTGACCGTCCTGGTGCGCGCGGGGACCGGCGCCACCCTCACCGAGGCCGGCCGGCGAGTGCTGCCGCACGCGCGCGAGGCGCTGGAGCTGGCCGAGCGGATGCGCCGCGCCGCACTCGGCGACCGGCCCAGGCTGCGGATCGGCGCCCAGGAGTCGCTGGCCCACGCCTGGATGCCGGACGTGCTGGCGGCCTACGAGTACGGTGCGGGCGGCCCGGGCGTGGTCGCCCGGGTCGAGCTGACCGTCGGCCGCCGCAGCCACCTGGACCAGGCCTTCGCCGCGCGCGAGGTGGACCTGGTCTTCCAGTACGACAACGGCCTGCGGGCGCTGGGGCCGCACGCGGTGGTCGGCCACGACCGCACGCTGCTGGTCGCCTCCCCCTTCCATCCGCTGGCCCGGCAGGAGTCGGTGACGCCCGGTCAGCTGCTCGGCCAGGAGTTCATGGTCGTCGAGCCGAGCTGCACCTCGCAGATGCTGGTGGACCGCCTGGGCCGCGACCTGCTCGCCGGCATCCGGCAGACGCTGATCACCGGCTCCCTCGCCGCACTGCTGCGCCTGGCCGGACACGGCCGCGGGGTCACCCTGCTGCCCGAGCTGTCGGTCGCCCGCGAGCTGGCGGCCGGCGAGCTGGTCGCCCTGCGCCTGGCCGATCCGATCCGCCCGGTCAGCATCATCGCCCAGTGGCACCCCCGCCTGGGCCTGGCCGAACAGGCGCTGCACACCCTCCTCGACGTGGCCCGCCGCGCCGACCCCCTCCCCCAGCGCCCGCACCCCGCCCGCGCCTGCTGAGGCGCCGACCGCGCGGGCCGGGTCTCAGGGGCGGGTCTCAGGGGCGGGTCTCAGGGGCGGGCGTAGAAGTCGGGGCGGCCCATGATCCAGAGGCTGGCCTGCTTGATCGGGACGCCGGTGCGGGGGGCCTCGATCATCTGGTCGTCGCCGAGGTAGATGGCGACGTGGTAGATGTCGGCGGCGCGGCCGGTGTGGGTCCAGAAGACCAGGTCGCCGGGGCGCAGTTGGGCGTAGCTGACCGGCGTCGACTCGGCGTACTGGTCGGCGGCGAAGTGGGTCAGCCGCTTGCCGCCCTGCTGCCAGGCGAGCATGGTCAGACCCGAGCAGTCGTAGCCCGCCGGGCCCTCGCCGCCCCAGATGTAGGGCAGGCCGATCTTGCTCCGGGCGAAGTCGAGGGCGGCCTGCGCGCCGGACGCGCTCCAGGAGCCACCGTTGGAGGCGCCGCCCGGAGCACCACCCGGAGCACCACCCGGCGCGGCAGCGCTGCCGGAATCGGTGGCCGGTGCGTCGCCCGGCCCGGGGGCGGGGGCCGCCGGGGCGGGGTCGGGCCGCGGTGCGGACTGCTGGGCCTCGGCCGCGGCCTCGGCCTGCGCGGTGGCTGCGGCCTGGGCAGCGGCCTTGGCCGCCGCCTCGGCCTGCTGGGCGGCGATCGCGTCCAGCGCGTCCTGGCGCTGGCGTTCGAGCTCCACCGTGGTGTCCCGGGCGGCGGCCAGCTCGCCGAGCAGCTGCTCGCGCTGCTGGTCGAGCCGGGTGACGAGCTGCTGCTGGTCCGTCAGCCGCGCCTGCGCCCGGCCCTTGGCCGCCTGGACGGCCTCGGCGGCCTGTTGCGCCTCGTCGGTGGCGTGCTGCGCGGTGCGCGCGGCCTCGCCCGCGGCCTTGGCGGTGCTGGTGGCGGCGTCCAGGATCTGCCGGGTGCTGCGGCCCGCGGCGCCCACCATGACGGCCTGCTCGCCGGCCGCGCGCGGCCCCTCGGCGCCCAGCAGGGCGTTGACCGCGGTGAGTTCGGGGCTGGCACCGAGCCGGTAGCTGGCGGCGGCCAGGCTCGCCGCGCTCTCGGCGGCATCGACCCTGGCCGCTTCGGCGACCGCCGCCCGCGTGGTGGCCGCACCCGCTTCGGTGCGGGCCCTGGCGAGCTTGACCTGGGCGCCGTCGTAGGCCTCCACGGCCTCCTCGGCCTCCCGGGCGGCCTGCTCCAGCTCGGTCTTGGCCCCGGCCAGCCGGTCCTCGATCGCCGCGGTGTCGGCGGCCCGGCGGTCGGCCTCGGCCCTGGCGTCCGCGATCGACCCGGTGGACGGATAGGGCACGCCGTCGGGTGCCGGTGCATCGTCGGCCACGGCACCGAGCGGCACCCGGGCGGGGGCCGCGGCCGCCACGGCTGTGGGTTCCGGCGACGGGAGCGGGCCGGCGAGGGCGGTCAGGGTCAGCAGCAGGGCGGTCAGAAGTCTGCGTGCCAGCAAGGAGCCCTCACCCTTCGACGATCGGCGAAACATCCCATCAGGTGACAATTCAGTCACCAGACGTCATATTCTCAAATCCGCTCGACGTTCCCCGCCAGCTCCGTGCGGCCGAGTGGGTGATCACGCCTGACAGGTCGTCACCTGACGTCGGCTCAGCCGACGCCCGGGTCAGGGCGTGCGGCGGCGCGGTCCCCGGCCGAGGTAGGAGCGGGCGCGGCCCGCCTGCACGGTGCGCCGGCGCTGGTCGGCGCCGCGCTCGGGGGGCTCGGCGGGCCGGGCGGCGCGGCTGGCCTCCAGGTGCGCGGCGGCCCGGGCCGCCATCGCCTCCGCCATCCGGTGGGTGGCGGTGTGGTGGGCGGGGACCTTGTCCGGGGCACCGGCGATCAGGTCGAAGAACCAGGTCTTGGCCCGCTCCGCGCGGGCGTGCAGCAGGCGCTCGCGGCGCCAGGCGCGGGCCTGGCGCCGTGGCCGCTCGGCGTAGCGCCAGCGCGCCCACGGGCTGGCGGGGCGGGCCAGCCGGATCGCGCCGATCCAGGACAGGCCGGGCACCATGATGCCGAGCAGCCCGGTCCACAGCTTGCCCTTGAACAGCGCGACGACCGACATCAGGGCGTTGACCGAGATCACCGCGACCAGTCCCCACCGCCCGGAGCCGTCCGAGCCGCTCTGTCCGGGCACCACACTGAGCGGCACGGAGCCGGTCAGCAGCAGCGCGGTCAGCAGGATGCCGAGGATCACCGCGTCCACCGACTTGCGGCCCTGCTCGCTCCAGTAGACGTCCTCCAGGTGCAGGATCAGCGCGAACTCGTCCAGCACCAGACCGCAGCCGATCCCGAAGAGCAGCCCGAACCAGTCGATCCACGGGTGCCCGCCGTTGGTGGCGAACACCCCGATGCCGGCCACCAGCAGGCAGCCGACGCCGAAGACCATGTGGTGGATGTGCAGCCCGCCGGGCGTGATGTTCCCCGGCCACCAGCGGACCTTGGCCCGGATCATCCGGACGCTGACCCGGATCAGCAGGAAGGAGCTGATGAAGCCGACCAGGAGCAGGAGGAGCGGCTGCTTGTGGGCGGCGACGATGTGAGCGCGGTATCCCTCCACCAGGCCGGCGATCTGCATGGGCGGTACGTCCTCGGTGCTTCCTCGGTGCTTGCTTCGGTACGGCGGTGCTTCGGTACGACGTGCTGCTAACGCGCGGTCAGAAGCCACGGGTACGTTTGGCCGCCCGCCGTGGTCCGGTCAGGTAGGGCACCAGCCGGACCTCGCCGCCCGCGAGCGTCCCGACGCCCGGCACCTTCATGAAGAGCCGGGCCACCTCGCCTCCCAGGTTCACCCCGATCGCCAGCGCCATCGCGATGGCGGCGGCCCGGCTGATCGAGACCAGCCCCGCGGACGGGTGGCCCTGGGCGAAGGAGAGCATGCCGAGGTAGAGCGCGGATCCGGGCATCAGCGGGCCGAGCGCCGCGGTGACATAGGGCAGTGCGGAGGCGTACCGGAAGCGGGCCATCAGCTGGCCGAAGAGGCCGACCAGGCCGGCGGCTATGCCGGTGGCGACGATCGGCGAGATCTGCGCGTTGTAGGCGAGCACTCCGTAGACGGTCCAGCCGATGCCGCTGTTGAAGGTGACCAGGGCCAGGGTGCGCCGGCTGGTCTGCAGCAGCATCGCGAAGAAGAGGGTGAGCAGCATCGCCGCGACCAGCTGGATCGGCGGGTTGTAGATGCCGCTCAGCGACTCGGCGGGCCGCAGCTGCGCGTCGTAGCTGACCCCGGCGTAGAGCACCAGCATCACGCCGATCACGATGCCCGCGACCAGGTAGACGACTTCCAGCAGCCGGGCCGCGGCGGTGATGTAGAAGCCGGTCAGGCCGTCCTGCACGGCGGCCACCAGGGCGCGCCCGGGCAGCAGGGCGAACAGGCCACCGGTGATCACCACCGAGCCGCGCAGCGAGGAGCTGTTGAGCGACAGGATGATGCCGCAGACCGCGGCGGGCATCGCGGCCAGCACGAACTGGTAGAACTCCGGCAGACCGCGGCGGGCCACCAGGATGGCCAGCCGGTCGCCGATGATCGCGGCGACCACGGCGTTGAGGAAGACCAGCCAGGCCTTGGCGTCGATCCGGCCGCCGACCAGGAAGGTGGCCGCGCCGGCCAGCAGGCCGGCGGTGAGCGTGAGCAGCCAGGTGGGGTAGGGGTGCCGGTTGCGGCGGATCAGGGCCAGGCGCCGGTAGGCGTCGTTGACCGTGATCTTCTCCGCCGTGATGTCCGCGACCAGCCGGTACACGGCGGCGAGCCGGGTGTAGTCGGAGGTGCGCCGCCGCACCACCCGGGCGGCGGTGACCGGGGCCTCGACCAGCGAGGGCTGGTAGGAGATGGAGATCAGCGTGAAGGTCACCTGCGGCTCGCAGCGGTCCAGCTGGTAGGCGTGGCTGACCCCGAGCATGGCGGCCTCGACGTCCTCCGCGCTCTCGCCGCTGGCGAGCAGCAGCTCGCCGATGCGCAGGGTCAGGTCCAGGATCCGCGGCACGTTGCGGGCGGTTGCCTCGGACTTGGCCTCGCGCGGGGTGCGCTCGAAGGCGGGCCGCTCGGACATCGGGGTGCGCAGCAGCGTGCGCATCCGGTCCGGCCAGGGCGCGGCTCCGGGGGCGCCCTGACGCAGTGTCGGGATGGCGCCGCTGGGCGGGTTGTAGCCGACGGCGCGCCAGACCTCAGGGGTGAGGGTGTCCTCGGAGCCGCCGCCGAGCTCGGCGAAGGCGGCGAACTCGTCCGGGTACTGCGACTCGACGGTGTCCTCGGGCGGCACCCCGTCCTGCTTCTCCTTCTCCTTCGCCTTCGCCGCGGGCTCGGCCGGGGACAGCGGCGCGGGGGTCTCGACGGTGGGCCCGAGCAGCCCCTCGGTCTCCTGCGGCAACGGCGCCAGCGGGATCAGCTGCACCTGGTCGGCGGGCGGGGCGGCGTTGGCCAGCAGGCCCTCGGTGGGCGGCGCCTGGGCGGGCGGGACGGGCTTCGGCGCGGCCTCGGGCCGGTCCTGGGGCCGGTTGCCCGTCCGGTCGGCGCCGTTCCCGCCCCGGTTCGCGCTCTTCCCGCCGCGGGCACTCCTGCTGCCGCCCGGTCGGCCCCGCTTAGGCACTGCCGCTCCTCACCGCCCCGGGGTGGCACCGCCACCGTCCGTGATCTTCGCCTCCACCTTGCCCGATGCCGGGTCAGGACGCATGTGTACAAGTCGCCCAGACAGGTCGAGAAGGTTCCGAAAAGCAGACGATACGTCGAGTGAGCTGCCGGGCGACAGCGCGCGGTCGCAGGTCAGCGGCTCAGCGGGCGCGGTGCCGGCCGCCACCGGCGGTCGCGGTCGAGATCCTGCGAGCACGAAGGATCTCGACCGCGACCGGCAGCACCGAGACCAGCACGACGCCGACCAGGATCAGCTCGATGTGCTCGCGCACGAAGGCGATCCGGCCCAGGCAGGCGCCGAGCACCGTGACGCCGCCGCCCCAGAGCAGGCCGCCGACCAGGTTGTAGAGCGCGAAGACGCGGTAGTTCATCCGCCCGACGCCGGCCACGATCGGGGTGAAGGTGCGCACGATCGGCACGAACCTGGCCAGCACGATCGCCTTGGGCCCGTGCCGCTCGAAGAAGGCACCGGCCTTGGTGACGTTCTCCCGTCTGAAGAGCCGCGACTCGGGGCGGTTGAAGAGCGTGGGCCCGACCCGCCGTCCGAACAGGTAGCCGACCTGGTCGCCGGCCACCGCCGCGGCGACCACCAGCAGGCAGACCAGCCAGAGCGGCTGGCTCAGGTACTGCCCGTGCGCGACCAGCAGGCCGGTGGTGAAGAGCAGCGAGTCACCGGGCAGGAAGAATCCGATCAGCAGGCCGGACTCGGCGAAGACCACCAGCAGGATGCCGAGCAGCCCGAAGGTCGAGACGAGCTGGGTCGGGTCGAGCCAGGACGGCCCGAGGGCGAGGCTGTGCACGTGGGGCGCTCCGGATGGTCTCGGGGGCTCACGTCAGCGGTCCGGGCACGGGGACGGCCAACCGGTCTGCCAATGCGTTGGTCATCTCATGGTAAAGCATTGGCAAAGAAGCAGGCCGAAGGGGTGGCCGCGCCGGTCGGTACCGGTGCGGCCACCGCCGGGATCACAGGCCGTAGCGGCTGACGATCTCCTCGTGGCGGACCGGGTCCGCGCCGGCCGCCTTGGCCAGGTCCAGCCAGCTGAGCGGGTGCGCCCAGTGCGCGGTCAGCCGGGTGAGCAGCGCGTCGGCCTCGCCGGCGGCGGCGGTCGGCGGCACCCCGAGGGCGGCGTAGATGCCGGGCAGCCCGGCCGCCTCGCCGGCCGGATCGGTGATCACGTACTGCTCCCCGCTGTACGCCCACAGCCCGTACCCGGCCTCGGCCAGTGCCTCGCGCAGCTCGTTCCAGGCCTGCGGGCCGGGCCAGGCGCCGTCCAGGAACCAGCTGGTGTAGCCGGCCGGGTCGAGCAGCGTGAGCAGCTCGAAGGTCGGCCGCCAGCGGGCCTGTTCCTCCTCGCTCGCGTCCTCGGCCGGGGCGGGCTCCAGCAGGGCGGGCGCGAAGACCACCACGTCGTGGTGGTTGAGCGGGATGTCCTCGCCCAGCACCGGCAGGATCCGCGCGGTGGCCGGACCGGTCCGCACGGCCGGCAGGTCGGTGGTCGCCCCGTTGGCGCGCCGGGCCCGGACGGTGACCAGCTGCCACTCCTCCGCCACCGGGCCCTCGGGCTCGTCGAACTCGATGCCGAGCCGGGCGCCGGCCTCGCGCACCACCGCCCAGTCGCGGTTGGCGGTCGCGGCGGTGATCAGGTGCCAGAGGTCGGCGGGCTGGACGGTGCGGTACTGCTGCTCGGGCGCGGTGCCCTCCGCGGGCAGCGCGTGCGCCAGCAGGTCCTGGTAGAGCCGCTGGGCGCGGCCGTGCTCGCCCAGCTCGGTGGCCGCGGCGGCGCCCAGCCGGCGCGGGTTGATCCGGTCCGGCTCCAGCGCCAGCAGCGCCTCGCAGCTCTCCAGCACCTCGGCCCAGCGGCTCTCGGCCGCCGCCCAGCGGGCGCGGATCCAGTGCGCGTCACCGGGCTGCGCGGGGGCCAGCCGGTCGGCGAGGCGGCGCAGGCCCGCGTCGTCACGGGCCTCGATCAGCACCGAGGCGAGCATGCCGATCAGGTCCTGATGGCCCGGGTCCTGCTCCAGGCGGGCCCAGAGCAGGGCGGCGGAGGAGTGCTCGTGGCCCAGCGAGGCGAGCAGTCCGGCCAGGTGGAGCAGCAGGTCGGTGGCGGCCCCGCGCTCCTCGGCGCCCGGGTCGCGCTCCAGCGCGGCCCAGGCGGCGGCCAGCAGGTCCAGGTCCGCCTCCGGCGCCGGCTCGGCTCCGGGCTGCGCCGCGGCCCGCTCGCCGAGCCAGCCCGGCAGCTCGGCCGGGGCCACCGGAAGCGCGGGCACCGGCAGCGCGGCGGCGGCCTGCCGCAGCTCGGCGAGCGGGCCGGCCACCGTGTCGGTGCGGCGCAGCAGGGCGAGCTTGCGCTCGCCGGTGGCCACCAGCGCCAGCGCGACCTCGCGCGCCCCGCGGCCGACCGCGAGCCGCCCGGCGACCAGCGCCAGGTCCAGGCACGGGCGGTGCGAGCCGGCCGCGTCCAGGTAGGAGACCCAGTGGGCGAGCCGGACGCCGAGCCGGGCGTCGTTCGGGTAGCGGTCGGCGGCCACCAGGCGCTCGACCGCGTCCGCCCAGCGGTGCCGGATGTCGGCGTAGCCGTCGGCCTGGGCCACCGGCGGCAGCTGCTCCAGCGCCTCCTGATGGCGCCCGAGCGCGGCCAGCGCGCGGGCCCGGATCACGCCGAGCTTGCGGTGGTCGTCCTCGTCCAGCACCTGGCGGGCGGCGGTGTGCGCCTGCACGGCGGCGTCCAGCGCGTCGAGCGCCTCCTGGTAGCGGCCGAGCCGGTGCAGCGCGCCGGCCCTGGCCTGGCCGAAGGAGAGCGAGACACGCTCGCCCGCCGCCTGGATCCGGGTCTGCGCCCGGTCCAGGTGGGCCAGCGCGGCCTCGGCCCGGCCGTCGTCCTCCAGGGTGTCGGCGTACTCGCGGGAGAGGCAGTCGAAGCAGGCACGGGCCGGCTCGACCCGCGCCAGCGCCTCCTCCAGCACGGCGAGCCGCTCGGGGACGTAGCCGGGGCCGTCGATGTTGGCGTGGCAGATGGTGAAGTCCTGCACGGCGCAGACCGACTGCGGGCAGTCGGCGGTCTCCTCGCGGTGCGCGAACTCCAGCAGCGAGACCGCCTCGGTCATCGCCTGCTCGCCCTGGTGGCGCTTGTTCAGCAGGTTCTGCAGCCGCCAGTGCCGCAGGAAGACCTCCACCCAGGGCAGGCCGAGGGCGCGGGCCGAGGCGAGCGCCTCCGGGTACATCGCGTCCAGTTGCTCGTTGCGCCCGTCGACCGCGTGGCCGGCGATCTCGACCAGCGCGGTGGCCAGCCGGTGCTGGCCGCCCTCGACCAGCTGCTCGTGGGTGTCGTGGACCCAGCCCCAGACATCGGTGGTCATCAGGCACCCTCCCCCTGCTCGTGCTGCGAACCGTCGTGCCACGGACCTTCTTGCCGCGAACCGCCGTTCTGAGGGCCGCCGTGCTGCGGGCCGCCGTCGGGCCGGCTGTCGTCGAGGAGTCTGTCGAGCCCCGCTGACAGTCCCTCCGCCGGGGGCGCGGTCAGCGCGGCGACCGCCGTGCCGACCCCGGCCAGCGCCGCCCCCAGGTCGCCGCCGGCCGAGCCGGTGGCACCCGCCGCCGCCATGATCACCTTGATCGAGCGGAGCAGGGCCGCCGCCGTGGTGCTGCCGGTGTGGCCGGCCCGGTAGGCCCGCAGCAGGTCCTGGACGGCGGGCGAGGCGGTGTTCAGGTAGAGCCGGGCCCGGACCGTGCCGTCGGTACGGGCGGTGAAGGCCCGGGCCAGGCGCAGCGCCGCCGACGGGATCCGGGCGTCCGCCTGGTCGTCCTCGATCCGCGCCTTCAGCTCCGCCTCCCGGTCGGGCACCAGCACCAGGGGCAGGCCCGGCGGTTCGAACCTGGCCGGCACCACCTGCTCGCCGGGCTCCGCCAGTGCGGCCGACAGCCAGCCCAACTCCTCGGCGGGCAGGGGCTGTTCCGGGTCGCGGAACAGCTCGCGGTTGCCGTCCGCACTGCCCAGCTCGACGATCCGGCAGTCGCGCAGCTGCGCGTAGCGGCGCAGGAAGGGCAGCACGGCGTACCGGTCGCCGCGGGCGATCGGCACCTGCATCGCCCGGTAGAGCATCTCCTCGAAGCCGCCCCCGGATCCGAGCGCGACGTGCACCGCGCCCTGCCCCGCCGCACGCAGCGCACCGGCGGTCAGGTCGCCCTGCGAGGTGGGCACCGGGACGTCGTCGGCGAGCAGGGTGAACAGGCGCTCGTCGCAGAGCGCGGCGCCGAGCAGGTCCTGCCCGTGCCGGGCCAGGATCCGGCGCCAGGCGGCCGGGTGCAGCCGGGCCGTCTCGTACAGGCCGTCGACGATCGCGTCGGCCAGCGCCCGCTGGAGCGCCCGGTAGTGCTCGTCGCGCTGCAGGTCCTCGCGGCTGGCGGTGGGGGTCAGGCGGTTGGACTCGACCACGCCGCCGATGAACCCGGCCCAGCTGGGCAGCAGGTCGCGGGCGTCGTCGGCGAGCAGCATGCCGCGCAGGTAGACGGCCAGGTCGCGGTTGTCGCTGCTGCCGTAGGTGGCGCCGTCCTGCACCCAGAGCAGGCCGATCGCCTCGGCCCCGCCGCCGGCCGCCTCGAAGGGGAACACCGTCAGCGGCTCGAACCGGCGCCCGAAGGCGGCGGCGAACTCCATCCGGGCCGCGTGCAGGCGGCCCGGCGCGATCGGCGGGACCTGTTCGCGCCAGGGCACCCGGATGCCGTTGACCGGCTGCTCGTCGTCGCCGACGTGCACCGGGACGCTCAGCAGCACGCAGTAGCGGCCCAGCACCTCGCGCAGCGCGTCCTCGTCGGCCAGGTGCGCGTGCTCGGGCCGCAGGGTCAGCTCGACCACGGTGCCCGGCTGCGGCCGGGCGGGGACCGGCTCGACGCTGTACTGCTCGCCGCCGCGGCTGCGGTAGCGGTGGCCGAGGGCCGGTTCGCGGTGCGAGGTGGTGGTGACGGTGACCTCCTCGGCCACCGAGAAGGCGGAGAGGAAGCCGAGGCCGAAGGCGCCGATCAGCTCCTCGTTGCCGGTGACCTCGCGCAGCAGCCGGGTGTAGCCGGTGCCGACGGTGGCCAGGTAGGCGTGGATCTCCGGCTCGGTCAGGCCGGCGCCGGTGTCCTCGATCGCCAGGGTCCGGGCGGCGGCGTCGGCCCGCACCCGGATCCGGGGCCGGTGGCCGGCCGCGCCCTGCGGGTCCTCCAGGCGGCGGCGGGTGTGCGAGTCGTGCGCGTTCTGCACCAGCTCGCGCAGCGCGACCAGGGGCGTGGAGTAGAGGTGGGTGGCGAGGACGCTCACCAGGCCGCCGAGATCGACCTCGGTGGTGCGCAGGTTCTCCTGACCTTCAGACATGAGGCCCCAGTCTGCCAGTCTGACAATCATGGGACCACCGGTTTCCCGGCGGCCGAACGGGTCCGTGACAGCCGCCCTTGTGCCGCCGTCCCTGCCAGCTTTCACGGCGATCAAACCTGGTTCGGTCGATTTCCGCCCCAGATGACCCCATTGAGCGAATCGTGCCCGATTCACTGGCATCCGACCGGAGTACGGAGTGATCCTGATCAGGCGACGTCAGTCAACCGGCGCACCGGGGCGGCCACCCCGAAGGCGCCAACTCGCAGCATTACCCGTACTCCTAGGGAGACCATCGTGTCCCGTACCCGTGCCATCACCGCCGCCACCGCCCTCGGCGCCTTCCTCATCCTCGGCATCGGCAGCGCGCAGGCCGACAACGGCGCCGGCTCCGACAACGGTTCCAACAGCAGCGTCGTGAGCAACTGGGGCTCCGGCAACGTGGTCGGCAGCGTGACCGGCAACGGCAACTCCTCCCAGCAGACCGCCACCGGCTCCGGCGGCAGCAACCAGAACAACACCAACGCGGTCGCCGGCAACTCCGGCCTGGTCGGCAGCGAGCAGGGCAACCTCAACTTCCTGCACGCGGTGCACTACGCGCCCGCCGGCTGACCTCGCGTCAGTTCGACACCGCTGAGGCGGGGGTGGGTCCGGACGCGGACCCACCCCCGCGGGCGTTCGGCGGCCCGTCGCCGCCCGCCACCGGCACGCCCAGCAGCACGCAGGCCAACTGGTCAAGGCGTGGCGCCAGTTCGGCTCCCCCGACCGGCGAGCTGTTCCGCACCCCGTCGTTGACCAGGGCGAACATCGCGTGCACCCGGATCCGGGCCTCGGCCTTGTCGTAGCCGGGGTGCACCTGGCGCAGCAGCTCCACCCAGATCCGCAGGAAGTCCCGGCGGAAGTCCAGCGCCGCCTTGCGGTCCGGCGCGGCCAGCCGCTCGGTCTCGCTCACCATCGCACCCAGGTAGTGCCGGTGGCGCCGGGCGAAGGCGGTGTACGCACGGAGCCCCTCGGCCAGCCGCTCGGCCGGATCGCCCGCGGCCAGCAGCACCGCCACCACCTCGTGCCCGAGCCGCTCGCGGCAGCGCACCAGCGCCGCGGCCAGCAGGTCGGCCTTGGCCGGGAAGTGCTTGTAGAGGCTCGGCCCCGCGATGCCGACCGCCGCGCCGAGCCGGTCGGTGCTGACGTTGTCGAAGCCGCGCTCGTCGAACAGCCGCACCGCCGCCGCCAGCAGCTCCTCGCGGCGGCCGGCCAGGCCGCCCTCGGGCGGGCGCCCCGCAGGCACCGGCCGGGGCGGGCCCGGCGAGGCGGCGAGCAGGCCGAGCAGCAGGTCGGTCAGCAGGCGCTCGAAGCGCCGGCGCGGCGGCGCGAAGGTGTGGTACGACAGGCTGCCGGCCGCCGAGAGCGCCGACCAGACCAGCAACTCGGCCTGCTGCTGGCCGAGTTCCGGACGGGCGGCGCTCAGCCGCCGACCGGCCCCGGTGACGCAGGAGCGCAACGCGCGGCGCAGCTCGGCCCGTTGGGCCGGGGGCAGCAGCCGGGCGTCGCGCTGCCACAGGGTGGCCAGGGCGCGTTGGTCCAGCGCCACCCGGGCCAGCGCGGCGGCCAGCCCGGCCGGCCCGGCCGAAGCGTCCGCCGTCGCCGGCACCTCCGCTGTCGCGGCGGCGAGCTCCGCCAGGCCCCCGCAGACGGACTGGCGCAGCAGCTCGGGCTTGCCCCGGTAGTGCCGGTAGAGCGCGGGGGCGGTGATCCCGACGGCCGCGGCCACCTCGGCCATCGCCACCTGGTGGTAGCCGCGGCGGTGGAACTGCTCGGCGGCCACGGCGAGGATCTGCGTCCGCCGACCGCGCGGGCGGCGGGCCGGCCCGGTCTCCTCCCGTCCCATCCGCCCTCCCTGGACCTCGCGTCACCGGCGCCGCCGCTGCTGGCCGCGCCCGGCTAGCAATGATTCACATAACCCCCGGATAGGTCCACCACTGCAACGGGAATAACCATGTCGGTCCGGGGCGCGCCGACTCTGGACAGGAAAGCTACTGGCGATTAACTTAGCGATCGATCAACCTGGCACCCGAGAGCGCTGGGTTGTGGCCCCGCCGGCCCCGGACCCCCACACCGGGGCCGCCGGGGCCGCCCCCATCGATCGCGGGGCCCGCCGCGCAGGCCGGTCCCGCGAGCCACCCGTGCGAAGGGAGCGCCGTCGTGCGCCGCACTGTGTACAACGAGGACCACGAGGCGTTCCGGAGCACCATCCGGGACTTCATCGCCAAGGAGGTCGTCCCGGTCTACGAGAGCTGGGAGGCCGAGGGCCACCCGCCGCGCTCCTTCTACAACAAGCTCGGCGACCTGGGCGTCTTCGGCATCGAGGTGCCGGAGGAGTTCGGCGGCGCGGGCGAGACCGGCTTCAAGTACCAGGCGGTGATCACCGAGGAGGTGGCCCGCGCGGGCGTGAGCTTCGGCTCCTCGGGCGTGCACACCGGTCTGGTGCTGCCCTACCTGCTGGAGTACGCCAACGAGGAGCAGAAGCAGCGCTGGCTGCCCGGCTTCGTCTCCGGCGAGATCATGACCGCGATCGCGATGACCGAGCCGGGCGCCGGCTCCGACCTCGCGGGCATCAGCACCACCGCCAAGCTCTCCGAGGACGGCACCCACTACGTCCTCAACGGCGCGAAGACCTTCATCACCGGCGGCGCGCTGGCCGACCTGGTGCTCGTGGTCGCCCGCACCAGCCCGTACGATCCGGCCAACCGCCGGGCCGGGCTGTCGATCCTCTGCGTGGACACCACGTCCGAGGGCTACTCGGTGGGCCGCAAGCTGCACAAGATCGGCCTGCGCACCTCCGACACCGCCGAGCTGGCCTTCAGCGACGTCAAGGTGCCGGTCGCCGACCTGCTCGGCGAGGAGGGCAAGGCGTTCTCCTACCTGACCCACAACCTGGTGCAGGAGCGCCTGGCGATCGCGGTCGGCGGCTACGCGGCCGCCGCCGCGGCGGTCAACTTCGCGCTGCAGTACGTCAAGGACCGCAAGGTCTTCGGCCAGGCGGTGGCCGAGTTCCAGAACACCAAGTTCGTGCTGGCCGACTGCAAGACCCAGGTCACCGCGATGCAGGTCTTCGTGGACACCGCCCTGGAGCAGTACCAGAACGGCGAGCTGACGGTGGCGGACGCCGCCGAGGCGAAGCTGTTCTGCACCGAGGCGGCGGCCGAGGTGATCGACAAGTGCCTGCAGCTGCACGGCGGGTACGGCTACATCCTGGAGTACCCGATCGCGCGGCTCTACACCGACAACCGGGTGTTCCGGATCTACGGCGGCACCAGCGAGGTCATGAAGACCATCATCGCCAAGTCGCTCGGCCTGTAACGGCCTGTGCCCGGCGGGCCTGTCCACCTTAGGGTGGGCAGGCCCGCCGCCGTTCCTGAAGGACGCCGATGACCACGCCCACCCCGCCCGGCAGCTCGCCGGCCGCCGTCGCCCGGGCGCGGGCGACGCTCTCGGCCCCCGGCGCCCCGTTCGCCACGGTCGACACCCCGCGCGGGCCGCGCTACGCGGACGGGCCGACCGTGCTGCGCGACTTCCTGGCGAGCACCCGGAGCCACGGCGAGCGCCCCTTCCTGCTGCTGGACGGGCGCACCCGCAGCTACGCCGAGCACTACGCGGCTGCCGCCGCCCTCGCCCACCGCTGCCTGGAGCACTACGGGCTGCGCCCCGGCGACCGGGTGGCGATCGCCATGCGCAACCTGCCCGAGTGGCAGATCGCCTTCTGGGCCGCCCAGCTCGCCGGCCTGATCGCCGTCCCACTGAACGCCTGGTGGTCGGCCGAGGAGCTGGCCTACGCGCTGGACGACTGCGAGCCCGCCCTGGTGGTGGCCGACCCGGAGCGGACCGAGCGGATCGCGGGCTGGCTGGCGGCGCGCGGCGCGAGCGGCCCGCGGCCCTGGCTGCTGACCGCGGAGGTGCCGGCGGGGTCGGCGCACCTGGACGCGCCCCGGACCGAGCGGTTCGAGCAGCTGCCGCCCCCACCGGACGGCGTGACCGCCCCCGAGGTGCCGGTCTCCGCCGGGGACGACGCCACCATCATGTACACCTCCGGCACCACCGGCCGCCCCAAGGGCGTGGTCGCCACCCAGTCCGCCTGGTGCGGCGCCGTCCTGCACCCGCGGTTCTTCCTGGCCGGCGCCCACCTGGCCGCCGGGCGCGACCTCGGCCGGCTCCCGGCGCAGACCGTGCTGCTGACCTACCCGTTCTTCCACGTGGCCGCGTTCAGCACGCTCTTCCCGCTGATGGCCAGTGGCGGCACCGCCGTGCTGATGCGCCGGTGGGACGCCGAGGCGGCACTGGAGCTGATCGCCGGGCAGCGGGTCACCGGCTACAGCGGGGTCCCGACCACCGCGCTGGGCCTGCTGGACGCGGCCGCCCGCCGCGGGCTCGCGCTGGAAAGCCTGACCGGGCTCAGCACCGGCGGCGCCCCGGCGCCGCCCGCACTGGTCCGGCGGGTCCACCGGCAGTTCGACGGACGGGTCGAGGCCCGCAACGGCTACGGCCTGACCGAGGTCTGCGGCGGCGTGATCGCCAACGTCGGCGCCCGCTACCTGGAGCACCCCGACAGCATCGGCCGGCCGGCCCCCGCGGTGCAGGTGCGGATCGCCGGTCCGGACGGCGCCGGGCTGCCGGACGGCGAGGTGGGCGAGCTGTGGCTGCGCGGGCAGTCGGTGTTCCGCGGCTACTGGCGGGCGCCCGAGGCCACCTCGGCCGCGTTCAGCGGCGACTGGTTCCGCACCGGCGACCTGGCGTTCCGGCGCGACGGCGAGCTCTACGTGGTCGACCGGCTCAAGGACATGGTGATCCGCGGCGGCGAGAACGTGTACTGCGGCGAGGTCGAGGGCGTGCTGCTGGACCACCCGGCGGTCGCGGAGGCGGCGGTGCTCGGCCTGCCGCACCCGGTACTGGGCGAGGAGGTGGCCGCGGTGGTGCGGCTGCGACCGGGCGCGCAGGCGGACGCCGAGGAGCTGCGGCGGCACGTCGGGGCCCGGCTGGCGGCGTTCAAGGTACCGGCGCACCTGGTCCTGCGGGACGAGCCGCTGCCGCGCAACGCGACCGGCAAGCTCGTCAAGGGCGAGCTGCGGGCGGCGCTGGGCGGCTCGCCGGACCGGCCCTGAGCGCGGAGCAGGGCCGCCCGCCCCGCTCCGCCCCGCTCCGCTCCGCTCGGCGCCCGGCCGCGGCCGGTCAGTTCAGCTGCGCCCCGTCCGGCACCGAGGCCGTGCGCCAGGCGTCCAGGCCTGCCTGCGAGGCCGCCCTGGCCTGCTGCAGGGCCCGGGCCGCCCGCTCGCCGGGCGAGGTCTCGAACTGCTGGACCCAGCTGCGCCCGGCGGTGGCCAGCGCCACGCCGACCAGCACCGTCCCCAGCAGCCCGGCCGCCGCGCCGACGCCGCCGAGCATCAGGCCGGCGCCGAGCAGCCGCCGGTTGACCGGGAACGCACTGTTGAACTTCTGAAAGGTCGCCATACGGCCCACCCTCGGGGCGCCCGGTGCGCCCCGCACGCCGAACGGGTCCGACCGAGCGTCAGGCGGCGGGCGCGGGCGGCGTGAGCATGCCGCCGGCCAGGAGCTGGAGCCCGCGGTACAGGTCCCGCCCGGTCGGCACCCGGTCCGGCGCGATCAGCCACTGCGCCGCGACGCCCGCCAGGATCATCTGCAGGAACGCGCCGCGGGAGTGCTCCTCCTCGGTGTCCGGCACCTCGGCCTTGCCCTGGAAGAGCGCGGAGAGCCCGAGCCGGGCGTCCCCCTGGGCGTCGGCCATCGCCTTGGCGATCTCCGGCACGTGGTCGACCTGGGCGAGCACCTCGAACTGCGCCTTCCACAGGCCGCGGCTCTCCGCGAAGGTGCCGAGCACCTGGTCCCAGCTGGCCACGAAGCGCTCCTCGGGCGTCAGCTCCAGCCCGGCCGTCCCGGCCAGCGCCGCGCCCAGCGTCTCGCCCCAGTCACCCATGGCCTCGATCAGCGCGATGTTGAGCAGCGCGTCCTTGGAGCCGAAGTGGTAGCCGATCGCGGCCAGGCTCACCCCGGAGGCCGTCGCGATGTCCCGTGCGGTGGTACGGCCGTAGCCCTTCTCGGCCAGGCAGCGCTTGGCGCCGGCCAGCAGTTCTTCGCGGTTTCCCATGGTCCGCATGGTACTGCGCTCTCAGACATCTGTCTTGGTCATACGTCTCGAACATTCGTCTTGCACATCTGTACTAGACAAACGTCTGACACGCTCGTACCGTTCTCTCCATGACCGCAACCAACGGCCTCGCCGGCCGCCGCGCCTGGGCGGGCCTCGCCGTCCTCCTGCTTCCGACCCTGGTCCTCTCGATGGACATGGGCGTGCTCTTCTTCGCCGTCCCGTTCATCAGCACCGATCTGCGGCCCAGCGGCACCCAGCAGCTGTGGATCATGGACATGTACTCGTTCCTGCTGGCCGGGCTGCTCATCCCGATGGGCGCGCTGGGCGACCGGATCGGCCGGCGCCGGCTGCTGCTGCTGGGCGCCGCCGGCTTCGCCGCGGCCTCGCTGCTGGCGGCCTGGTCCGGCAGTGCGGCCGAGCTGATCGCGGCCCGGGCGGTGCTCGGCGTCGCCGGCGCCACGCTGATGCCCAGCACGCTCGCGCTGATCCGCACGATGTTCCCGGACCCCAAGCAGCGCCAGGCCGCCATGGGCGCCTGGACCGGGGCGCTGACCGGCGGCGCGACGCTCGGACCGGTGGCCGGCGGACTGCTGCTCAACCACTTCTGGTGGGGCTCGGCGTTCCTGGTCGCGATCCCGGCGATGGGCCTGCTGCTGCTCCTGGGGCCGCTGCTGCTGCCCGAGTACCGGGCGCCGCGGCGCGGGAGCTTCGACCTGCTGGGCGCCGGGCTGTCCCTGGCCACCGTGCTGCCGCTGGTCTACGGGATCAAGACGCTGGCCGTCGACGGCTGGCACCCGCTGCCCGCCGCGGCCCTGGCCGCCGGCCTGGTCGCCGGCGCGCTCTTCGCCCGGCGCCAGCTGACCTGTGCGAACCCGCTGATCGACCTCGGTCTGTTCCGGATCCGCAGCTACGCCGGCTCCATCTCGATCAACACCCTCGCGATGTTCGCCATGATGGGCTTCACCCTCTTCACCTCGCAGTACCTGCAACTGGTCAAGGGCATGAGCCCGCTGACCGCCGCGCTGTGGTCGCTGCTGCCGAGCACCGGGGTCGGCGCGGCGGTCGGGATCTCCGGCGCACTGGCGGGCAAGGTCCGGCCCGGCCACCAGATGGCCGGCGGCTTCCTGGTCGGCGCGGCCGGCTTCGCCCTGATGACCCGGGTCGGCCCGCACTCGCCGCTGGCGCTGATCCTGACCGCCGCCGGCTTCCTGGCCGCCGGGACGGTTGGCACCATGACCCTCACCGCCGACCTGATCGTCTCGGCCGCCCCCGCCGACCGGGCCGGCGCCGCCTCCGCCACCTCGGAGACCGCGAGCGAGCTGGGCAGCTCGCTGGGCATCGCGCTGCTCGGCGCGGCCGGCGCGGCGGTCTACAAGTCCCAGCTGACGGACCGGCTGCCGGCCGGGCTGCCCGACGCGGCGGCCCGGGCGGCCCACGACTCGCTGGGCGGCGCCGTCACGGTGGCGGCCGACCTGCCGGCCCACTCGGCGCACGAACTGCTGACGGCCTGCCAGTCGGCCTTCACCGACGGCC
Source organism: Kitasatospora sp. NBC_01250 (assembly GCF_036226465.1). Classification (NCBI taxonomy): domain Bacteria; kingdom Bacillati; phylum Actinomycetota; class Actinomycetes; order Kitasatosporales; family Streptomycetaceae; genus Kitasatospora; species Kitasatospora sp. NBC_01250. The sequence goes on from NZ_CP108476.1 coordinate 4,250,616, forward strand.
TGCACCTGGCGGCCTGGATCGGGCTGGGGTGCCTGCTGGGCGGCAGCCTGCTGGCGTCCCGGCTGATGCGGCACCTCCCGAAGGCGGGCGCGGCAGGGGCCGGCGCTCCGGTCTCCACCCCGGCATCCCCCCAGCTGAGCGGCGTGGGCGCGGACGCGGGCGGGCCGGCCTGACCGCCTGCGCCGTGTGGTCCAGACCACACAGCGGAGACATCCGTCGAACGTGCCGGCGTCACCGCCTCTTTGACCACCGTTTCCCGAGCGGTGTATACGTTCCGCCGCCGGGCCAGGCATACTGGCAGGGCCGGGCGGCCCCGCCCGGCTCTGTCACAGCGAGAAAACCGAAGGGACCGGTGGTCAGGGATGTTCCGCAACGGTCTGGAGCCCTGGCACCTCCTCGTGGTGCTGGCTGTCCTCATCCTGCTGTTCGGCTCGAAGAAGCTGCCGGAGATGGCTCGCGGCCTGGGCAAGTCGATGCGCATCCTGAAGGCCGAGACCAAGGCGATGCGCGAGGACGACACGCCCGGCGGTGACACCAACACCACGGCGAACTCCACCGAGCAGCCGCGCCCCGCGGTGGCGCCGGTCAACGTCACCAAGGCTGACGAGACCAGCAAGACGAACACCACCGCCTGAGCTGTGCAGCGCGACTTCCGAAGCCCCTGACAGGCCGTCCGACGACGGCGGGTCAGGGGCTTCGTCGTGCTCCCGGGCGCTTCGGTGCGCTCCGGCGGGCGGGCTGACGGCGGGCGGTCCGGGACAGGCCCTAGGCCGTGTCTCACAATTCCCGCCAGGCGCGCGACGCCGGGCATCCCGCCTGGACGCACCGGCGAATCATCCAAGTACGACCCAGTACGAGGACGCTTCGCCGGCACGCCCAGCCGGGCGCCCAACGCCGCGCGCTGATCCGACGCGAATTGTGAGACACGGCCTAAGCGCCGTCGGCGGGGACCAGCCCGGCGCGGTAGGCGTAGCGGACGGCTTGCGCCCGGTCCCGCGCGCCGGTCTTGGCGAAGATCCGGTTGATGTGGGTCTTGACCGTCGCCTGGCCGAGGTAGAGGCGCTCGGCGATCTCCTGGTTGGACAGGCCGGCCGCGATCAGCACCAGCACCTCGCGCTCGCGCTCCGTCAGCCCGTCGTCCTGGGCCGGCGCGGTCGTGCCGGTCGCCGCGGACGTGCCGGTCGCGGCGGCGGGGGCCGCGGGCCGGGCAGCCGCTGAGGCGGCGTCAGCGGCGGGCTGCGGCGGGGTGCCACCGATGGCGGCGGCGACCAGGCGCTGCTGGACCACCGGATCCATGAAGGTCTGCCCGGCATGCACGGCCCGGATGCCCTCCTCGATCCGGTCCGAGCCGGCGTCCTTGGTCAGGTAGCCCTTGGCGCCGGCCCGCAGCGCCGGGAAGATCGAGGCGTCGTCGGCGTAGGTGGTGAGCACCAGGACGGGCGTGCCGGGCACCTGCTCGGCCAGCGCGGCGGTGGCGGCGATGCCGTCCAGCACCGGCATCGAGAGGTCCATCAGGACGACGTCGGGCCGGTGCTCCAGGACGGCCGCGACCGCCTCCTCGCCGTTGCCGGCCAGCGCGACCACCTCCATGCCCTCGTTCAGAGCGATCAGCAGCGCCAGCCCCTCGCGGGTGACGCGCTGGTCGTCGGCGATCACCAGGCGGATCATCTCGGGCTCCTCGGTGCTGGGGTCGGCTGGACGGGGCTGGGCAGAGGGTGCGGGCACGGGGCGGGGGCACGGCGGGTGCTCATCCCGGGACCTCCATCTCGACCCGCCAGCCGTCCCCGACCGGACCGGCCTCGGCGGTGCCGCCGACCCGCTCGACCCGCTCGCGCATCCCGCGCAGCCCGTTGCCGCCGCCCCCGGTGACCGCGGTGGCCGGGGCGGTCGCGGTGCCCGCGGTGTTGGTGACGCTGACGGTCACCCGGCCGCCCCGGCGGTAGTCGAGCACCACCGAGGTGCGCGAGCCGCGTGCGTAGCGGGCCACGTTGGTCAGCGCCTCCTGGACACCGCGGTAGAGCGCGAACTCGGCCTGCGGCTCACCCGGGCGGGCGCTGCCCAGCACGCTGAACGCGAGGACGAGGTCCAGGTCGCGGGCGCTGCGCTCGACCAGCGGGGCGACCTCGGCGAGGCCCGGCAGGTGCTCGGCGCGCAGCGCGCCCACCGCCTGCCGGGCCTCGTCCAGACCGTCCCGGGTCAGCTCCACCGAGCGGTTGATCACCTGCTGGAGCAGCGGGGCGACCTGGTCGCGCTCGGCCAGCTTGCGGGCCCCCTCCAGCTGGATCGCCAGCGCGGAGAGCGACTGGGCCAGCACGTCGTGCAGCTCGCGGGCGATCCTGACCCGCTCGGCGCCGGCCGCCGCCCTGGTCTCCGCCTCCCAGGCGTCCTCCAGCTCGGCGAAGAGCAGTTCGGTGCGGTCCTGGCCCTCCCGGCTCTGCTGCATCAGCCGGGCGGTGACGGCCAGCACCACGCAGAGCAGCACCGAGGAGGTGATCGTCTCCACCGGGTCGTCGACGGTCAGGGCCAGCAGCAGCACGAGCAGCACCGTGGTCGTGCCGCTGATCAGCAGCGCCGGGCGCAGGTCCAGCCGGATGAAGCCGAGCATCACGGCGCCGGAGACCGGCAGCACGTTCAGGATGCCGGAGGGCACCAGGGCGGTGAGGGTGAGCGCGGCCAGCGAGATCAGCAGGATCAGCACGACCCGCGGCCCCCGCTCGTCCCGGCCCGGCCACCGACCGGCCCCGGCCAGCGCCGTCGGCACGGCGAAGGTGAGCAGGGCCAGGCTGACGGCCAGGTGACGGCCGGTCAGCCCCGGGGTGACCGAGCTGGTCCAGGCGGAGACGCCGACGGCGACCAGCAGCAGCCAGCTGAGCGGGCGCAACCGGGACACCTGCCGCTTGCGCCGCTGGTCGATCCGGACCTGTGCGAGCGCGATCCGCGCGCTGACCGCCGGGTCGCTGCCGGGCTGCGCCAGGGTCACGGTGGACCGTTCGTCCTCGTCGCCGCCCCACGCTGTGCTCGCCATGGCCCGCAGCATAGGGAGCAGGCCGGTGCGCGGGCCAGTCGCCGGCCAGGTCATGCCGGCTCGAAGGGGGCGGCGGCCCGGGCGCGGGCGGGGCGGGCGGCGGCCGCGGCCGGGACCGGGACAGTGGCCGAAGCAGCGGCCGGGGCCGCCAGGGTGCGGCCGAGCAGGTGGCCGCGCAGGCGGGTCACGGTGAGACGGGTGACCACCTCGGCCAGCGCCATCAGGACCAGGGCGGCGACCCAGGCGTCCTGGCCGGTGATCCGCTGGTCGCGGCTGAAGTCGGCGATGGCCTGGCCCAGCCCGTGGTTCGCCGCGAAGGCGAAGGCCAGCCGCGCCAGGCTGCCCAGGACCAGGACGGGCAGCACGGCCAGCGGCGTGCGGGCGAGCAGCCGGACCTTCGCGTCCTGCCGCGCACCGGCCCGGGGCCGCAGGGCCGACAGGCGCACCAGCGAGCCGCCGAGCGCGCCGAGCGCCGCGCCGAGCCCGGCCAGGCCCAGGATCAGCGTCAGGTCGCCGCCACCGGTCGGGACCGAGTGCAGGAAGGCGAGCGCGGCAGCGGCCACCGTCCCCAGCGGGATCAGCAGGTTGGCAAGGTTCAGCTCGGTGCCCCGCACCTGGCGCACGATCGTCACCAGCAGCAGGCCGTTGAGGAGGTAGGTCGTGGTGTCCATGGTGCAAGCCTCCCGCCGGGGCCCCGGTCCGGGCGTCGGCTCCAGGGTTGACCGGCGGGTGGAACCGCCGCCTCCACCCCAGGGTTGAGCCGCGGGGGTCCGCCGGGTGAACAGCGGCTGTCGGGGCTTGGCCGCACCTGGTCCGGCATGGCAGTCTTCGCGCATCGAACACCAGTTGGACACAATCAGAACCAGTCGGCGCCCGGTGACGTCGTACGGCTGGCAGCGCCACGACGACCGGACGCCCCGGGGGGACCAGCAGTGACCACCGAGATCTACTTCAGCAACAACCACCGCGACCTGTGCGAGCAGTACGGCACCGGCGCGGGCTTCCAGTTCGAGTTCAACTGCCAGCGCTGCTACGACGCCTGGAGATCGCCGTTCGAGGCGTTCACCACCGGGCGGGCGGCCGGCTGGGTCAACAAGGGGGTCAGCGCGGCCTGGAGCGTGCTCAACGGCAACGGCGGCACCATCACCAACGCCGTCGACGGCCTGGCGGGCGCCGGCTGGGGCCGGGCCAAGGACGCCGCCTTCGAGCGGGCGATCGGCGCCGCACAGGGCCACTTCCACCGCTGCGCCCGGTGCACCCAGCACGTCTGCGACACGTGCTGGAACCCGGCCCAGGGCCTGTGCCAGGTCTGCGCGCCGGACACCGCCGCCGAGGCCGAGGCGGCCCGCCGCCGCGGGCTCAACGACCAGGTGACCCAGCGCGCCTACCAGGCCGGGCAGGAGGCCGGGAACGCCTACGACGTGGGCACCGAGCGGCAGCTGGTCTGCCCGCAGTGCAACGCCGAGACGCACGGCGGGGCGTTCTGCGCCGGCTGCGGCCACAAGCTGGCCGATCCGGCGGGCTGCCGCTCCTGCCAGGCGGCCGTGCCCGCGGGCGCGGCCTTCTGCCCCGGCTGCGGCAGCCGGCAGTAGCGCCCGGCCGCCTACGGCGCGGCGGTGATCCCGGCGGTGATCGTGACATACAGGTAGTCATCCAGCACCTTGGCCAGCGACACCGCGGGCCGGCCCAGCTCGCGCGGCAACTCGCCCTCGTCCAGGCCGGATTCGGCGATCACCGCGCGGGCCCAGCGGCGCCCGCAGGCCAGGTGGCGGCGGAACGCCGCGCCGTCCCGGGAGCCGTGCAGCCGCTGGGCGATCGCCGCATCCCAGGGCATCACGGCCGCCGGGCGCAGCGCGTAGAGCGCCTTGGCGGCGGCGGTCGGCCCGAGAGTACGGCTCGGTGAGACGCGCAGCGCCGCCAGCTCGGCATAGGCCGCGGCCAGTGCGTCGAGCTGACCCTCCGTCAGCACGGCGAGCGAGGCATCGGGCAGCTCGGCGCCGTGCGCGGCCCACCAGCCCTTGAGCGCGGCGGAGAACAGGTCGGGCTCGCCCTCGCGCGGGTAACGGATGCGGCAGCCCCAGGAGTTGAGCCAGCGGTGCAGGGCCGCGCGGTGCTCGGGGCGGGCGAGGTCGGGCGCCGCGGCCACCACCGCGGCCCACCGCTCCCAGCCCGCGTCGACCGCCCCGAGACCGGCGAACACTCCTGCGGCGAAGCGGAGTTCGGCCAGGGCCGGGCCCGGCGGCAGGGCAGCGGGGTGCGCGGCCTCGTGCTCGGCGGCCACCCGCTTGGGCACCACCATCCGCCAGGCGTCCAGCACGATCTCGCGCAGCTCCGCCTCCGGGACCGCCGCCAGCCGCAGTTGCAGCCAGTTGAAGCGCTCGTCGGCCGGCTCCGGCGGCAGGTAGACCCCGGGTTCGGTGGCGAGCAGCAGCTCCCGCTCCTCCCGGGGGAAGGCGAAACCGAGCACCGTCTCGTCCCTGGACAGCGCCAGGTAGACGATCCGGCCGACCCGGAACTTCACCCGGTCCCGGATCAGGTGCTCGCTCGTGCGCGGCAGCGCCAGCGCCGCCGCCCGGACCTGCTCGACCGTCGCCACCCGTGTGCCCCGTTCCGCCCCGGCGGCCCGCGGCGCTGCTGCCGGAGCCTGCTGGGCGGCATGCTGCCACAGTGCGCGGACACTCACGGGTCTGGCAGTGGCACCGGCCCGCCACCTAGGCTTGGTGCATCACCGCTGCCCCCGGGCGGGAGAGGAGACCGGCCTGTGCGCGTCGGGGAACTGAGCCGTCGAACCGGGGTGCCGGTTCCCACGATCAAGTACTACCTGCGGGAGGGGCTGCTCCCGGCCGGCGAGCTGACCTGCCCCAACCAGGCGCAGTACGACGAGGCGCACGTGCGGCGGCTGCGGCTGCTGCGCGCACTGCTGGAGGTGGGCGGCCTCTCGATCGCCACCGCCCGCCGGCTGCTCACCGCGCTGGACGCCCCCGGGCTCTCGCTGCCCGCCACCCTGGACCTCGCCCAGCACGCCGTCGCCCCGCGGCCCCGCCCCGGGGAGCGCCGCACCGAGGACAGTGCGGCCGGACGGGCGGCGGCCGAGGCCGCGGCAGCCTGGGTGGCCGAGCGCGGCTGGCTGGTGCACCCCGGCGGCGCGGCCTGCGTGGCGCTCGCCCAGGTCTTCCAGGCGCTGCGCGAACTGGGGCAGGAGGACCTGCTCGGCATCCTGGACGAGTACGCGGCAGCGGCCGAGCGGCTGGCCGCCGCCGAACTGGCGCTGCTCGGGCGCCGTGCCGATCCGGGCGGGCGGCTGGAGGGAGCGGTGCTGGGCACCGTCCTCGGGGACACGCTGCTGGCCAGCATGCGCCGGCTCGCCCAGGAGGACGCCTCCCGGCGGGTGTTCGTGGAGGCGCCCGCCGAGACCGAGACCTGAGATCTGAGCTCTGACGGTCCGTCAGTTGCCGCCGTTGTCGGTGTTGTCGCCGTCGTCACCGTTGGCCGCGTTCTGACTGGCCTGGGCGTTCAGCGCGTTGATGGTCACCCCGAGCTCGCGCTGCCAGGAGGCGGCCGTCGCCCCGTCCACCGCGTGCTTCTTGGACAGGTCGCGCACCTGGCGCTGGGCCGCCTTCAGCGCCTGCACCGAGTCCTGCGGCTGCCCGGCGGCGAGCGCCGCGCCGGCCGCGTCCAGGGTGTGCACCAGGGCGGCCTGGCGGTCCTTCGGTATCGCCGAGCCGCTCACCTCGCCGCGCAGCGCGGCGATCTGGGCGGCCGGGGTGCCGGCGGGCTTGGCGGGCCCGGTGGGGGGCACGGTGCTCGGCGCGGCGGGCCCGCTGCCGGTCGGCGGCGCGACGGGCGTCGGAGCGGCGGGGGCGGCCGCGGTGCCGCCGGTGGGCGCGGCCGGGCCCGTGGCGGCACCGACCGGCTGGGCGGGCTGCTGGCGGCTGCTGCCGGGCGCGGCGGCACCGGAGTTGCCGCCGGAGCCGGAGAAGGCCAGCGCGCCCACCAGGCCCACACCGGCCAGACCGACCGCGCCGAGCACCAGCGCGAGGGTGCGGCGCGAGCGGCGCGCGGGGGCGGCGGGCTCCGGGTGACCGTCCTGGTACTGCCCGCCGTACCCGCTGGGGGTCCCGTGCCCCGAGTGGTCGCCGTACTCGCCGTACTCGGGCACCGGCGCCATCACCGAGGTCGGCGCCGCCACCGGCGCCCGGTACGGCTGCTGCGGCGGCGCGACCGCGATGGGCGGCAGCATCGTCGTGCGGTCGCCGTCCGGGCCGGGCATCGGCGTCGCCAGCAGCTCCGAGGTGCGGTCCACCGCCCCCGCCACCGGCACCGCCGCGAGCAGCTCGGCGCGGGCGGCAGCGGCGTTGGCCGGCCGGTCCGCCGGGCGCTTGGCCAGCAGCCGCGCCACCACGTGGTCGAGCGCCGGCGGCACCTCGGGCCGGCGCAGGCTGACCGGCGGGGCCTGTTCGGAGACCTGCTTGAAGGCGATCCCGACCGGGGTGTCGGCGCTGAACGGCGGCTCCCCGGTGAGCATTTCGGTGATCACGCAGCCAAGCGCGTAGAGGTCGGCGCGCCCGTCCACCTCGGCGGCGGTGGCCTGCTCGGGCGAGAGGTAGGCGGCGGTGCCGAGCACCGAGGCGGTCTGGGTCAGCTGCTGGCCGGAGGCCGAGGCGCGCGCGATGCCGAAGTCGACGACCTTGACCCCGCCGTCGTCGGTGATCATCACGTTGCCGGGCTTGATGTCCCGGTGGACCAGGCCCGCCGCGTGCGCCACCTCCAGCGCCTCGCAGACCGCCGCCGCGATTCCCACCGCCCGCTCGACCGGCAGCGGACCGCCCTCGGCCAGCACCGAGCCGAGCGAACGGCCGCGGATCAGCTCCATCACGATGTAGGCGGAGCCCTGGTCCATGCCCGAGTCGAAGACCATCGCGATCCGCGGGTGCACCAGCATCGCCGCGTGCTGCGCCTCCCGGCTGAACCGCTCGGCGAACCTGGGGTCCTCGGCCAGGCCGTTGTTGAGCACCTTGACCGCCACCTCGCGGCCGAGCACCCGGTCGACGCCGTGCCAGACCGTTGCCATGCCGCCGACCCCGAGGGTGCCGACCAGTTCGTAGCGGCCGTTCAGCGCTCGTCCGATCACCTGGTCCTGCTCCTCACGCTCCGTCGGCCGGACACCGCATGCCCGGCACCCGCGCCATGATGCGGCATCATCGCGCCGCCACCCCAGTCGGGGCACCACCCTGCCTGCCCGTGCGCCGGGAGTCCACTGGGTGGAACAGTCCTCAGAGGACTGAGGACGACTGCTAGCGTGCTCACCCCGGCGCGGGCACCCACTCCCTTGCGGACGCGCGTTCGAGCCCACCTGGTTGCCGGGCCGTCCGGGTGGAGGAGGAACGCCGTGCAGCCGAGCACCTCAGGCCCCCGGCGCGGCCCGCTGGTGCCCCGGGTGGAGGCGCGGCTGCGCGAGCTGCTCGACGGCGGCCGGTGGCGGGTCGGTGAGCAGCTGCCCAACGAGGCCGCGCTGGCCCGGCTGCTGGGCGTGGGCCGCTCCTCCGTCCGCGAGGCGGTGCGGCTGCTGGTCCGCGACGGCCTGCTCGACGTGCGCCACGGCGTCGGCACCTTCGTCACCGACCCCGCCGCCCGGCCGCCCGCACCCCCCGGCGAGGTGCGCGAGCTGCTGCGCCGGGCCCGCCTGCTGGAGGTGTACGAGGTCCGCCGCGCCCTGGAGGTGGAGGCCGCCCGGCTGGCCGCCGAGCGCGCCACGCCCGCCGAGCTGCGGGCGCTCGGCGAGCGGCTGGTCGACCGGCAGGCCCGGCGCGCACTCAGCGCGCCCGCCTTCGTCGAGGCCGACCTGGCGTTCCACCTGGCGGTGGTCGAACTGGCCGGGAACGCCGTCCTGCTGGACCTGTTCACCGCCGTGCTGCCGGTGCTGCGCACCGCGCTGGTTGAACTGGTCGAGAGCGTAGCGGGGCTGCCGGACACCTCGTGCGCGCACGCGGCGCTGCTCACCGCGCTGCGGGCCCGCGACGCCGAGGCCGCCGTCGCCGCGACCCTGCACAACCTGGAGGCGGTCGTCCACCTGCTCCGCGCCCAGGATCCCCTCACCCCTGCCACCCTTCGAGGAGCGCACCCGTGAACGCCGCCGACCCCGCACCGCACGGCCCGCTGCTGCACGTCGAGGACGTCGACTTCGTGCGCGAGGGCCGCCACCTGCTGCGCGGCATCTCGCTGACCATCGAGCCCGGCCAGCACTGGGCCGTGCTCGGCGCCAACGGCGCGGGCAAGAGCACCCTGCTCGGCCTGCTCGGCGCCGTCGCCCATCCGACCCGCGGCGTGGTGCGGGTGCTCGGCCGCCGGCTCGGCCGGGTGGACGTGCGCGAGCTGCGCGCGCACCTGGGCCACGTGAACCCCCGCCACCCGCTGCGCTCGCCGCTGAGCGTGCGCGAGGTGGTGCTCACCGGCCTGACCAACAGCATCGAGCCCGACCTGCACCGCAGGCCCACCGCCGACCAGCTCGCCCACGCCGACGAGCTGATCGCCACCCTCGGCATGACCCGGCGGGCCGAGGCCGCCTGGACCACGCTCTCCCAGGGCGAGCGCGGCCGGACCCTGATCGCCCGCGCGCTGATGCCGCAGCCGCGCCTGCTGCTGCTGGACGAGCCCGCCACCGGCCTGGACCTGACCGCCCGCGAGCAGTTGCTCAGCAGCCTCGACGAGCTGCGCGAGCAGCACCCCCAGCTGGCCAGCGTGCTGGTGACCCACCACCTGGAGGAGCTGCCGAGCAGCACCACGCACGCGCTGCTGCTGCGCGAGGGCGAGTGCGTGGGGCGCGGCGAGGTCGCGGACATCGTCACCACCGAGCTGGTCAGCGCGTGCTTCGAGCACCCGATCCGGATCAGCCGGGCGGACGGCCGCTGGGCGGCCCGCGCCGACCGCCGCGCCGCGGCGGCAACGGCCCCGGTGACCGCCGGTTAGTCCGCTTCGGCACGACTCGTCCCTCCGGGTGTCAATTCCCGCGCGGTGTCTGGCCAGGGCGTTAACCCAGCAGTAACTTACTGGCCAGTTCCTCGGCGCACCCCCACGCGCCGTCGCGCACCTCCAACCCCCACCCGGAGGACAGCCATGCCCGGAACCACCCTGCCCGGCTCCCCCCTGCCCAGAACCGCCCCGCCCCGGGGCCGCCGCCCCCGCCGGCTCGCCGCGCTCGCAGCCGGCACCGCACTGCTCGGCGCCGCGCTGGTCGGCGCCGCACCGGCCCAGGCCCGGTCCGCCGCCGGCACCACCGATCCGGTCGCCGCCGCCCAGGCACTCGCCGCACCCGGCGTACCCGGCGCCAACGACTGGTCCTGCCAGCCGAGTTCGGCCCACCCCAGGCCGGTCGTGCTGGTCCACGGCACCTTCGCCAACGGCTCGGTCAACTGGCTGACCATCGCCCCGGCGCTGGCCGCCCAGGGCTACTGCGTCTACGCCCTGACCTACGGCGCCCAGCCCGGCGTCCCCGTGCTGCGGGCGATCGCGCCGGTGGCCGACTCCGCCCAGCAGCTCGCCACCTTCGTGGACGGCGTGCTGGCCGCCACCGGTGCGGGTCAGGTCGACATCGTGGGCCACAGCCAGGGCGGCATGATGCCGCGCTACTACCTGAAGTTCGACGGCGGGGCGGCCAAGGTGCACACCCTGGTCGGCCTCGCCCCGAGCAACCACGGGACCACGCTGGACGGCCTGACCACGCTCGCCCAGTCCTTCCCCGGCGCCCAGCAGATCGTCTCCTCCGCCTGCCCGGCCTGCGCGGACCAGGAGGTCGGCTCGGCCATGCTCGGCAAGCTCAACGCGGGCGGCGACACCGTGCCCGGCGTGGACTACTGGGTGATCGCCACCAAGTACGACGAGGTGGTCACGCCCTACACCTCGCAGTTCCTGACCGGCCCGAACGTGCACAACGTGCTGGTGCAGGACCTCTGCCCGGCCAACGTGCCGGACCACGTACTGATGGTCGCCGACCCGGTCGTGCGGCACGAGGTCCTGCACGCGCTCGACCCCGACAACGTGAGCGAGGCCAGCTGCCTGGCCAACCTGACGGGCTGAGCCGCGGGCGACCGCCCCGGGCGGCGTCCACCGCCCGGGGCCTTGCCTCAACTCGCCCGCACCCAGTCCCTCTTGACGGCAACGAGCACCCCACCGAGCGTCGCGAGCAGCGCCAGCGCGGCGCCGAAGACCGTGGCCCCGCCGGTCAGCCCGATCGCGTCGCTCAGGAACCCGGCAGCCACCGGGAGCGTGCCCGCCAGCAGGTAACCCCCCACGTTGAGCGCGGCGTTGGCCTCCGCGAGCGAGCCGGCCGGCACACTGGCGTTCAGCAGCGACAGCCCGCCGAGCTGGCCCAGCCCCTGCCCGGCACCCGCCAGCAGCGCCGCTGCCACCAGCAGCGCCACGGCGTGGCCGCGGACCGCGCCGACCAGGGCGGCCACGGCCAGCACGGTCGAAGCGGCGCCCGCCAGCAGGATCGCGCGCCGGCTCAGCCGCTGCACGGCGAACTGCACGGCGGTCGCGGTGAGGAACATCGCGAACGCGACCACCCCGGCGAGGATCCGGCTGCCGCCGCCGAGCAGCGCCGTGAGCAGCGAGGGGCCGAGCGACAGGACGAACGAGGTCGCGGTGATGCCGGGCGCGAAGACCGCGATCCCCAGGGCGAGTTGGCGCCCGTTGCCGCGCGGCACCCGGGGCACGCGGAGCAGTGGTCCTGCGGCGCTCGCCCCCCGCGGCGGCAGCGGCATCCGCCACACCACCGCCAGTGCGACCAGGAGCAGCACGGCGACCACGCCGAAGACCACGCTGGTCGGCCCCGGCAGCTCCTGCGACAGCACACCCGCGAGCAGCGGCCCGGTGCCCGCGCCCAGCACCATCGCGCAGGAGGCGAGCAGCGCGGCCAGCCGCCGCCGCTCGGCGCCCGCGACGTCGGCCACCGCCGCCATGCCCGCCGAGACGGCCGCCCCGACCGCGATCCCGGTGAGCAGCCGGGCCGCCAGCAGCGCGGGCACCGAGGCGGCGGTGGCGAAGATGCCGCAGGCCAGCAGCGCCAGCAGGATCGCCGGGACCAGCACCCGGCGACGGCCGATCCGGTCCGAGAGCACCCCGCAGACCAGCAGCGAGCCGATCAGGCCGGCGATGTAGCAGGCGAAGACGACGGTCAGCGTGCCTTTGCCGAAGCCGATGTCGTGCTGCCACAGGGCATAGAGCGGGGTGGCGGCATTGGACAGCACGAAGACGGCGGTGACCGGCCAGGCGGCCAGCCAGATCCATCGACGTGGCGGTGCCCCGACATCAACTCCCTTGCTGTTCAACGCTGCTGTTCTCTCGATGACCTGCGCCATGGCATCCCCCTAGGGCCGTCCGTCCAGTACGAGATATCTCGAACTTAGCATGCAGTACGATTGAAGTCGTACTGAAAAGCAGCGCGAAGGAGGTCCCCATGGCACCCAGCTCTTCCCCCGGCACCCCCGCGGCGCCCACCACCCCCGCGGCACCCGCCGTCCACCGCCACCCCGAGCCCGCCGACCTGCCCGAGCCGCTGCCCGAGCCGGGGGTCGCCGAGCTGCGCCTGGAGGCGGTGCTGGGCGCACTGAGCGACCCGCTGCGCCTGCACATCGTGCGCGCGCTGCTGCTCGACTCCGACGCCTTCGACCACTCGTGCAGCTGGTTCGGCCTGGACCGTCCCAAGTCCTCGCTGACCCACCACTTCCGCTCCCTGCGCGAGGCCGGCGTCACCCGCCAGCGCCAGTACGGCCTCGAACGCCGCAGCCAGGTGCGGATCGACGACCTGGAGGCGCGCTTCCCCGGCCTGCTGGCCCTGGTCGCGAACTGGACGCCGAAGGAGGGGTAGCGCCGCCCGAAAACCCTGGCCCGCAGAGCCCGGTCTGGGGCAGAGTGTCCGCCGTGATCACCACTGTCGCGTTCCTCTTCCCGCTGGTGTGCTGGCTGTTCGCGGTTCGGACGGTCAGCACGGGCTGGATCGTCGGGATCCTGCTCGCGCTCCTCGCGGCCACCGAGATCGCCCTCGCGCAGCGGTGGCTCCTCCCCGACGCGAGGGTCACCCTGATCGTGGTCATCACCTTCGTGACCGCGGCCGTCCTGCCCATGGGCATCCTCATCGAGAGCCGCAGGCCCGGTGTGCCGAAGCTGAGTTCGCTGCAGGGGCGCGGCGCCGCGGGCATGGGCCTGTCCCTCTTCTACTGCGTGCTCGGCCCCGTCGCCGCCTTGGTGGCCGCCTGGCTGGTCGGCATCAACGGCGTGCCGGCCATCACCCCCTCCGACCGGGAGGTCCTGCCGCTGCCCGCCGGGCTCGCGGTGGTGAGCGACCGCGACGAGGGCTGCGGCGGCGGCTCCGAGACCTCCTGCGAACGGAGGATCGAGGTGCGTGGCACGGCCGGGCAGTCGTCCGACGAGGTGGCGCGGGAACTCCGCGACCATCTGACGCGAGCGCACGGCTGGCAGTTCACCCTCGACCACGGCAGCCTGGGTGCCTGCCGCGACGAGGACCGGGGGCTCGACCGGCACCAGGTCTGCGCGGAGGTCGTCGACGACAAGGGCACGGTGTCCGTGCTCCTGGACGCCTCGGACCGCTGGTAGCGGCCCGCGAAGTGGGACGCGCCTCACCAGGAGAGGGTGACGGTACGTTGTCGCGGACGACCGCGAGGATCGACACCATGACGATCACGGACCAGGACTGCCTCGCCGAGACGGCCCGCCAGGCCGTGGTCAGCGTGGAGTACCGCCTCGCGCCGGAACACCCGTTCCCGGCCGGCCCCGACGACTGCGAAGCCGCCGCGCGCTGGCTGGTGGAACACGCCAAGGCCGAGTTCGGCACGGTGCTGCGGCTGTCCTACCTCGACGCGGCCGGACGCGCGAGCGACCGCGAGGTGGAACCGGCCGGACTGCTCACCGCCGACGGCCGGTGGTACCTGATCGCCTGGTGCCGCACCCGCCGGGCCGGCCGCGGCTTCCGCCCCGACCGGGTCGCCGCGGCGTCCCCGACCGACGAGCCCGCGCAGCCCCATGACCTGAACGCACTGCTCCTCGGCTCCGCCGCCGCGGGCGCCGCCCAACCTGCCGCACTGGCCTCGCTCGCCCAGCGGCGCGAGCAGCGGAAGTCCCCACGCTGATCACAGCGCCGCCGGCGGCGAGAGCGCTGACTGGTCACTCCTCCAGGGCCGCCGCGATGCGTTCGAGGTCGGCGAGGAGCGCGGTGACGCGCCGGGGCTCGATCGCCGCGGTCATGCGCTCTTCGACGGCGTAGACGGCGGCCTGCACCGTGGTCAGGCGGGCGTGGCCCTCCTCGGTGAGGTGGGCAGGGAGGGCGCGGCCGTGGTCGGCGGCGTCGGGGCGGGTGATCAGGCCCGCGTCCTGCAGGCCCCGCAGCACGACGTTCCCGGACTGCCGGGTGACGAAGGTCGCGCGGGCGAGGTCGGCGTTGGACATGCCGGGGTGCAGGGCCAGCAGTTCGAGGGTCGAGTACTGCGGCACGGTCAGCCCGTGCTCGCGCAGCACCTTGTCCATGGCCCCGCGCAGCGCGGACTGGGCGCGCTTGAGCAGGTATCCCACGTGCTGGGTGACGTCCTTCTGCTTCTGCTGCATGTCAGCATTTTGACATACAGGCCCGGCGAGCCTAGCCTCGGTTATGTCAAAGTCCTGACATCAGGGACAGAGGATCAAGGTTCGAAGGAGAAATCATGTCCGTCACCGTCAACGGCCCCGACTTCATCGCCCTTCAGGTGCGCGACCTGAACGCCGCGGCCGCCTTCTGCGAGCAGCACCTCGGCCTGCGCCGGGCAGCGGTCTCACCGCCGCACGGCGTCGTGTTCGACACCAAGCCGATCCCCTTCGCCGTCCGCGAGCTCCTGCCCGGCGTCGACCTCGCCGACACCGCCCGGCCCGGCCTCGGCGTGGCGCTCTGGTTCCAGACCTCCGACGCCCACGAGCTCCACGCCAAGCTCACCGCCGCCGGGGTCACCATCCTCACGCCGATCGTGGACAGCCCGTTCGGCCCGATGTTCTCCTTCGAGGGCCCCGAGGGCTACACCCTCACCGTCCACGGGGGCTGACAGCTTCAGCTCGAACCAGACCGTCTTGCCGATGCCACACGGCCGCGGGTCGGCACCCCAGGCGGCAGAGAGGGTGGCGACGAGTTCGAGGCCACGCCCTGACTCCTCGTCAGGGTGCGCGCGACGAGGAGCGGGCAGGTGGTCGTCCGCGTCGGAGACCTCGACACGGAGCAGGTCAGCGACGGGGTCGAGGAGCCAGCGGGCGGCGATGTAACGGTCACGGGGGAAGCGGGCGTGGCGGCAGGCGTTGGTCATGAGCTCGGAGAGGAGCAGGGCAGCGGTGTCGGCGGTCTCGGTGCAGAGGGACCACGAAGTCGCCTGCTGCCGGAAGAGGTTGCGGGAGAGCGAGACGCTGCGGGCGGTGCGGCGGAAGTGGTGCTCGGCGGCGAGGGGAGGCAGGGGCATCGGAGTCCTTGCGAAACGCGACGGGGCGAACTGGCACTCGAATGGGTGCAATCCGGGGATTGGACTCCTACGGTGCCGGGCACGGTCGTAGCCTCGGAAGTGACACAGCGGGTCCAACTGGCTGAGTACCCGCCCTGTACCCGCGAATGAACGTTGGGGGCGCACGGATGACCGGAACACCTGAGCCCCCGCTGGCCTGGCAGTACTGCGGCAACCAGCTCAAGCTGTGGCGCGAGCGCGCGGGGATCAAGCGCGAGCAGCTGGCCGAGGAAGCCGAGTACGACTACGAGACGATCAAGTCGATGGAACAGGGCCGGAGGCGGCCGACCCTGAAGGCACTTGAGGCCGCCGAGCGGCTCTGTGATGCACGTGGACTGCTGATCGCCGCAGCGGGATACCTGCGGCCAGAGCGACCCCCGAGAAGCGTGAAGAGTTTCATGGCCGCGGAAGACGAGGCAATCGTTGCCAACTGGTTCGAGACCCTGCTGATTCCCGGCTTGCTGCAAACCGGGGAGTATGCACGAGCCCTGTTCGAGGCGCACACCCCGCCAGTCGGCGACGACACCGTCGAGGAGCGGGTACAGGCCCGTTTGGAACGCCAGAAGAAGCTCACCCGCAATCCTCCCGCGCTCTTCGGCTTCGTCGTCTACGAGGCCGCGCTCCACACCTTGGTGGGCGGCCGAGTGACGATGAAGAGTCAGCTCCAGCATCTGCTGACCGTCGGCCGGCTGAGAAACGTGTCGATTCAGATCCTGCCTACCGGACGCGGCATGCACGCCATGCTCAACGGGCCCTTCGTCCTCCTTGAGACTGCTGAGCGTCAGCGCTATGCCTATGTGGAGGGCCAGGAAACCGGGGCCCTGTACACGGCCCCGGAAACAATCAGCGCACTGGAGCAGCGCCATGGCACGATCCGCATGCAGGCCCTGGGGATTGAGGAGTCCGCCCGGTTCATCCAGAAAGCATCAGAGGCACTGTGACCGCTGAACCAGGCTGACTCAAGACCAACTACGGCAACTCTGAGGCGCTTGCATCGAGCCATCCACGTCCGTGACGCCAAGGACAAGGCCGGACCGCAGCTCGCCTTCACCCCCGCCGCCTGGGCTGGATTCCTCACGTTCGCGACCGCCCAACCGCTGCGCTGACACCCGAGCTTCGGGCCTCGGGCCCCGAGCGCTCTCTTCTGAGGAACGGTGGGTGGCTACTTCCCACCCACCCACCAATGTCCCCGCGTACCAATGAATATGACTTATCGTCATGAGTTGACCACGCCCCGCACATGCGGTGTACGGTTCGCGCAAAGAAACAACCCCCGCCGGTGCGCCAACACCGAACGGGGGTCTGACCGACATTGATCGAAGCGAGGTCGATCCAGTGGCTACCTGCCACCCTACCGCCGCGCCCGGCTACGGCAAGCGTTCCGCGCCGTCCCAAAGTCCGAGCACCCAGCACGACTTCTCCCACCTGCCCGAACGTGAGGCCTACCTCGCCGCCTACATCGACCGTCTGCCCGACGGCGCGGCGATCGACACCAAGACCCTCGCCCGCGAGCAACCCCGCTACGGCCAACAGGCCGTCCGCTCCGCCCTGCGCAAACTCGCCGACCTCGGCCACCTCCTGCGCATCCGCGAACGCGCCGGCGAGGGCCTCACCCGCTGGGTCTCCCGCACCTACTTCTCCCGCACCGCCCGCCCGCGCTCCTGGTGGCAACGCTTCCTCGCCGACCGCCGCACCACCACCGGCGGCGGTAGCGCGGACCCCGCACCCGCGCCCCCTGCACGCTCCATCGCCTACCGCGCCCTCGCCTCCCTCGGCGCGGCGGACAAGCGCATAATGCTCTCCGCCAACGAGTGCGCCGCCCTCGAATCCCTCGCCACCGAGTGGTTCGCCCGTGACGTCACCCCCGAACAGTTCCGGTTCGCGCTGACCAACGGCCTGCCCGCCTCCGTCCAGTGCCCGGGTGCCTTCGCCCGCAAGCGCCTGCTCGACCGCCTCCCACCGCTCCCCGAGCCACCCCCGCCCCGCCGCCCCACGCACCTCCCCCACCACACCGAGCCGCCCCGCCCGGCCGCGGACGTCCATCGCCGGGCAGAGGAAGTCCGCGCCCTCATCCACGAACACAGACCGCCCGCGAGGTGCTGACCCCTCACCCCGGTACCCGCGCCGCCGCCTCCACCAGCACCGCTGCACCCTCGCAGGTCCGCGGACGCGGAAAACCACACATCATCACCCTCCCCCCTCCTCCACCCCGAAGGGGACCGGCTCAGGCCATCGCCTGGTGCACGTCCTCCTCCTCGTCCAAGTGCCAGTGCAGATCCCGCACCCCCGGCTCCAGCGAGAGCCGCGCGATCACCTGCTCCAGGGCGCAGGCCACATCACCGCTGACCGAGAGCGAGGCCCGCAGGCTGCTGGTCTCCGGCGTCTCACGACGGGCCCGCAGACCGGTCGGGGTCAGACCCGAGCCGGTCAGCGACTGCAGCAGCAGGGCCCGGATGTGGCTCTCCGCGCCCCGGTCGCAGCGCAGGTGCACATTGGCCTCCACCACCGCGTCCGGGTCGGTGCCGGCCGCCGGGGCCTGGTCGAGCAGCCGACCGGCGGGCCGGCCCACGAAGTGGACGGCGAGTACGGTCAGCGCGCCCAGCACCGCGAAGGCGAGCTTGCCGGAGGCGGCGAGCACCCCGGTGGCCGCCGAGCACCACAGGGTGGCGGCCGTGTTGAGGCCCCGCACGCTGGCGCCGTCGCGCAGGATCACCCCGCCGCCGAGGAAGCCGATCCCGGAGACCACGTAGGAGGCCACCCGGGTGGGGGATCCGGCGTCCCCCATCGCCTCGCTGTACAGCACGAACAGGGTGGCCCCGGTGGCGACCAGCGCATTGGTGCGCAGGCCCGCCATCCGGGCCCGCCACTGGCGCTCCATCCCGATCAAGGCGCCGCAGAAGACTCCGGTGGCCAACCGGACCAGGAAGTCGAAGGTGGACAGGGCGTGCATGGCAGCACCTCCTCGGGAACAGCGGGACGGAGAAGCAGCGGGCTCAGCGCGGCCCGAGTGCCGGGTCGAACTTGTAGCCGATCTGCCGGACGGTGCTGATGGTGGCGCGGTGGGCCGGGCCGAGCTTGCGGCGGATCCGGGCCACGTGCGTGCTCACCGTGCGGGTGTCGCCCAGGTTGGGGCGGCCCCAGACGGCCTCCATCAGCTGGCTGCGGGACATCACCCGCCTCGGCTGCGCCATCAGGTGCGCGAGCAGCTCGAACTCCAGGAACGTGAGGTCGAGTTCGCGTCCGTCGACGGTCGCGGTGCGCTGGTCGATGTCGACCACCACGCCCACGGCCGTCAGGCGGCGGGTGGGTACCTCCAGCACGGCGACGGGGCCGGCCGCGGGCGCGGCCGGGGCGGGCGGGTTGTCGGAGAAGACCAGCTGGAGTCGGGGGTGGCGCAGAGGCATGAGGTTCCCTCCCTCTCGGGCGTGGCGGGCTTGGCGGGTTCGGCCGCTCGGCTCTCGGTGTGCGCTCGGTTCTCGGTGTGCGCTCAGTTCTCGGTGTGCCAGGCCGCTTCGAGACGGCGGCCACCCGCGGCGTCGACGACGGTGTGCCACTCGGCGCTCAGCCGCACCTGCTGGCGGTGCGTGGTGGCGCGCGGTGCGGCCGGCTGAACGGTGCGCAGCACGGGGCTGTCGAGCGGGCTGTCGGCCAGGCGGCAGAGCAGCTGGGCCAGGAAGGCGCGGACCCGGACGGTCCCGCCGTGGACGGTCGGCCGCGGCAGCACGGTCGGCCGCGGCAGCGGCACCGGAAGCGAGGCGGTGTTGAACGTGAAGACGGACACGGGAGGTCACCTCCGTGGACGGCGTGCGCGCACGTCACGCGCACGCGGGCATGGCGAAGCCGACGGCTCGCACTCGATGCGGGCGTCTGGTGTGTCTGATGTGTCAGGTGTGTCGGGCGTGTCTGCGCCCGGAGAAGACCTGCCGGGCTGCCCGGAGAAAACGTGCCGGGGCGCCCGGCGCCGGGAGGAGCAGCCGTACCGCCGCCCCTCCCGCCCCCAAGGGGGCTCGGCGTCAGTGGCCGAGGGCGGTCTGGACGAGCTTGATGACCACCAGGATCATCGCGATGAAGAGGTAGCCGCGCAGCGCGCCCATGCCGATCTTGCGGCCGGTGGACATCACCGGACGGGTCAGCGTCTCCAGCGGCGGCATCCGCCAGTCGTCGCGCCCCGTGCGGTCGATGGGGTCCTCCTTGGTGGCGGTGCGGCGCCGGGTGAAGGAGAGGCCCGCGACCAGCACGCCGACCACACCGCAGCCGGCCATGATGTCCAGGATCGCCTGCGAGGAGATCGAGGGGAACAGCACCGAGGCGGTCAGGATGATCGACAGCGTCACCAGCACACCGACCACCGCGGAGGTGAACGCGTTGGTCTTCGGCCCGTTCGCCCACGGCCCCAGCACCTGCTTGTCGTTGCACAGCAGCAGCAGGAAGACGGAGGCGGAGGGCAGCAGCACCCCGGCGAGCACCTGCACGCCCTGGGTCAGCAGACCCAGCGTGTGGTCGTCGGCCACCAGCACGATCGCCGCGGCAGCCACCACGATGCCCGCGTAGATGGCGTAGAAGCCCTTCGCGCCGCCCACCCCGCGGTGCAGCGAGTGCTTCATCCCGAACACGTCACCGATCGCGTACGCCGTGGACAGCGAGACCGCGAACGCGCCGATGATCGAGGCGTCCAGCAGCGCGATCGCGAAGAGCACGCCCACCAGCTTGCCGCCGTGGTCCGCCAGCCCCTTGGCCACCGCACCCGCGTCGCTGAAGTTGCCGAACCCGTCGGTGCCGGCGAACGCCGCCGCGGTGAACCCCATCATCGCCGCCGCGCCCACGACCACGATCACGATGCCGATCCACAGGTCGACCTTCTCGTACTTCATGAACCGCGGCGTGATCCGCTTGTCGATCACGTACGACTGCTGGAAGAACAGCTGCCACGGCGCCACCGTCGTGCCCACGATCGAGATGATCAGCAGCATCACCGTCGCCAACTGCCCTGTGCCGCCCGGCATGTTGGGCACCACGAAGTCGTGCGCCATCTGCGAGGTCTTCGGGTGCACCAGGAAGTAGATCGGGATCAGCAGCAGCGAACCCGCGCACAGCGCGACCGCGATCCGCTCGAAGCGCTGGAACGAGCCGGTGAACGCCGAGGCGATGATGATCGCCGCCGCCAGCACCACCGACCCCTCCTTCGGCAGCCCCAAGTAGCCTGCCGCCAGGGTGATTCCGATGAACTCGGTGACCAGCGTCAACGCGTTCAGCAGGAACAGGTCGATCACGCTGAACGCGCCCCAGAACTTGCCGAACCGCTCCAGGATCAGCCGCGCGTGGCCGACGCCGGTGACCGCGCCCAGCCGCAGCACCATCTCCTGGTTCACGTACAGCACCGGAACCAGCAGCAGCAGCGTCCACAGCAGGCTCGTGCCGTAGTTCTGCCCCGCGTTGCCGTAGGTGGAGAACGCGCCGGCGTCATTGTCGCCGACCATGACGATCAGGCCGGGGCCGACGATCGCCAGCAGGGTCTTCAGCTTCGCCGACAGGCCCGTGCGCGGCGCCGTGTCGTCCAGCTTGATCGTGCCCAGCGCGCCCTTGATGTCGCCCAGGTGCGCCTCGTCCAGGACCGCCGTGCGCGGCGTCGGGACCTTGGTGTCGTGGGTGGTGATGGTCATGATGAACCTCCCTCAGCCCCCCGCATTCATGGGGGAGTTCGGGGCACGCGGCAGCCGTCCTCGCTACGAACAGGTTCCGGGCATGGCAGGGCCAGGAGACGTCGAACGTCAACGCGAAGAGCGCGTAGCGAAGGTGGTTACCGCGAGCCGAAGAAGTACGAGGACAAGCGGGGGTAGGGGCAACTGTGGCCCGGACTACTGCAATCCATGTCTCTCGCCTCCTTCCGGCCGGTGCGCGCTGATCGCGACGCAAAACGACACGGCAAGGAGCTCGCCGATCCTGAGAACGACCGGCTCACCCCAACTCGTCAGAGCTTTGGCACTTCACGGCGTGATCCAGCTCGCTGCGGAGCCGGAAGCCACTTGGGATCAACCCTTAGGTCGGGAAGATCTGTCCTGATCCGGAGCGTCTCTCGACGGTTGGGATCAGTGGCCTGTGTCCGTGAAGACGCCTCACCGAACGAGGTGCCTTTCTAAACCTCGACCAGCTTAGACCCAGTCAGACCTTACGCTTGCCGTATTTACTAAACCTTGACCTTTGTACCCACGCCCCGGACCCCTGGGACCACAGGCTCCCCCGCAGGCCCCCCGGGCCCCACGAACTCGAGCAGATTGCCCACCGGGTCCTGGCAGTAGATCCGACGGTCCGGCGGCAGGCTGCTGTCCCAGACCACCGGGGCGCCGTGCGCGGCCAGCCGCTCGGCGCAGGCGTCGAGATCGGCCACCCGCAGTCCGGGGTGGGCCTTGGTGGTCGGGCGGAAGTGGCCTTCAACGCCGAGATAGAGGCGGATCCGGCCGCCGTCGACGGTGAACCAGCAACCGCCCCGCCCGGCGAGCTCGGGCGGCTTGGGGATCTCGGTCATGCCGAGCGCGCCCGCGTAGAAGGCGCGCAGCGCCGGCTCGCTGCCCGGCGGAGCGGTCAGCTGGAGGTGATCGAGTGCGGTGATCACGGGAGGTGCCTCCTTGTCTCTGATCCCCCGTCGCGAATGCCGGTCCGGCACCCTCGCCGGACCCGGCTCAGGCCTTGGGCGACAGCGCCCCGGGCGGCAGCGGGCCGGGCCCCTCGCACCGCCGTCCCCGGTCCGTCTGGCCCACCGGCCGTTCCGTCCGCATGCCCGCGCCCGCGCCGCCTCACCCGGCACGGGCGCGACCTCGCGCAGCCCGCCGCCGGGCAGGTCCCCAGGAGGAGTCCCTTGCCGCAGAGCATCACCAGCCCCGCCACCGCCGCCCACGCACCGGCCACCGCCCTGGTGGTCCCCTGATGCGCCAGCGCCTGCCCTGGCCCGCCGCCGACTTCGACCGCCGGGCCCGCCGCACCCCGGACGCGGTGGCCCTGCACGACGGCGAATTCATGCTCACCTACCGGGAGTTGGCCACGGCCCGCGACCGGCTGGCCGTCGAAATCGGGCGCAGCCGGGTGCCGCGCGGCACCCTGGTCGGCCTCCGGCTGGGACACGGCTGGCTCTCGGTGGTGGGCATCCTCGGAGTGCGCAAGCACGGGTGCGGCTACCTGCCGCTCGACCCCCGGCACCCGGCCGCGCGCCAGCACCGCCTGCTGCGCCGGGCCGGAGTGCGGCACCTGCTCACCGAGAGCCCGGACGGGCTCGCCCTGGAGCACCTCCCCACGCTGTCGGGCCGACCTGTCCGGGCCCCCGTCCGATGACCCGGTCGGGCGTATGTCGCACGGATGGCCGTCGAGCAGTGAGGCATACCGTCAGAAAACCATCTTTCTGACACCCGCCACTGCCCAGGAGCACGCCCATGGCCACGCCGGACGAGAACCGCAGCAGTGCGCGGACCACGACGGCCGGGGCCGGCGGCCTGCACGGCCTCGGCCGCTGGTGCGCCCGGCACTGGGTGCTGGTGCTGATCGGCTGGCTCGTCCTGCTCGGCGCCCTGCACGGACTGCAGAACTCCGTCGGCGGCACCTACTCCGACGACTTCTCACTGCCCGGCGTCCAGTCGCACACCGGCCAGCAGGTGCTCGCCGCACACGCCCCGAGCGCCGGCGGGACCAACGCGCAGATCGTGCTGCACGACGCCACCGGCCCGCTGACCGGCGTCTCGGGCCAGATCGGCCAGAGCGTCACCTCGCTGCAGCACCTGCCGCACGTGCTCGCGGTGCAGAACCCGCTGCCCGCCCCCGGCGCCCCGCCCACCGGCGCGCTCTCCTCCAACGGCACCATCGGCTACCTGACCGTCCGCTTCGACAGCAACCCCACCACCTTCGGCACCGACTACCTGCACGGCGTGGACGACGCGGTCGCGCCGCTGCGGGCGGCCGGCGTGCAGGTCGAGTACGGCGGCCCGCTCGGCGAGCTGGCCCGCCCGCACACCAAGGACCTGACCAGCGAGGCGATCGGCTTCGCGGTGGCCGTGGTGGTGCTGCTGATCGGCTTCGGCAGCGTGGTCGCCGCCGGGCTGCCGCTGGTCACCGCGCTGATCGCGGTGATCGTCGGCCTGAGCTGTCTGAGCCTGCTCGCGATCGCCTTCACCTTCGCCACCGTCTCGCCCACCCTGGCGACCATGATCGGGCTCGGCGTCGGCATCGACTACGCACTCTTCCTGATCACCCGTCACCGCCAGCTGCTGATGGACGGCGTGGACCCGGTGGAGGCCGCCGGCAAGTCGGTGTCCACCAGCGGACGCGCGGTGATCGTCTCGGGCTGCACCGTGGCGATCGCGCTGGCCGGACTCTCCGTCTCCCGGGTCAGCTTCATCGGCAAGCTCGGCGTCGCCGCGATGGTCACCGTGGCCACCGCCGTGCTCGGCGCGATCACCCTCGTCCCCGCCCTGCTCGGCCTGCTCGGCCGCCGGATCGACCGCTGGCGGGTGCGCACCCCCGTCGCCGAGGGCAGCAGCGCCGGCGACGGGACCGGCGAGCAGGCGCACGGCGCCTGGCACAACTACGCCCGGCGCGTCGAGCGGCGCCCCTGGTGGTTCCTGGCCGGCGGGGTGGTGGTGATCGCCGTGCTGGCCATCCCGCTCTTCTCCATCCGGCTCGGCCACATCGACGACGGCGCCGACCCGACCAGCTTCACCGACCGGCGCGCCTTCGACCTGATCACCCAGGGCTTCGGCCCCGGCGCCAACGGCCCGCTGACCATCGTGGTCGACCAGAGCGCCGTCCCCGCCGGCGACCGCGCCACCCTGGCCGGCGACCTCCAGCACGCCCTCACCGGCGTCCCCGGCGCGGCGAGCATCTCCCCCCTGCAGCCCACCCCCGACGGCGACGTGCTGATCGCCACCGCCATCTCCACCGGCGCCCCCCAGGACGCCGTCACCACCCACCTCTTCAACCACCTGCTCCACGACGCCCTCCCCCAGGGCACCGCCGGCACCACCGCGAAGAGCTACCTGACCGGCACCACCGCCGCCCAGCTCGACTTCCTCGAACTCGTCTCCGCCCGCCTCCCGTTGATCATCGCGGTGGTGGTCGGCCTGGCCTTCCTGATCATCCTCGCGGTCTTCCGCGGCCTCCTGGTCGCCGTCAAGGCCGCCGTCCTCAACCTGCTCTCGATCGCGGCCTCCT
Organism: Kitasatospora sp. NBC_01250; assembly: GCF_036226465.1. NCBI lineage: Bacteria > Bacillati > Actinomycetota > Actinomycetes > Kitasatosporales > Streptomycetaceae > Kitasatospora > Kitasatospora sp. NBC_01250. The sequence continues at coordinate 4,275,360 of NZ_CP108476.1, forward strand.
ACGGCGTGGTGGTCGCCGTCTTCCAGTGGGGCTGGGGCGGCCCCGCCCTCGGCGTGGCCGGCAAGGTCCCGATCGAGAGCTACGTCCCGATGATGATGTTCGCCATCGTCTTCGGCCTGAGCATGGACTACGAGGTCTTCCTGCTCTCCCGCGTCCACGAGTCCTGGATCCACACCGGCGACAGCCGCGGCAGCGTCGCCCACGGCCTGGAGATCACCGCCCGCGTCATCAGCTGCGCCGCCCTGATCATGGTCAGCGTCTTCGCCGCCTTCATCCTCAGCGACAACATCGTCGTCAAGATGCTCGGCCTGGGCCTGGCCGTCAGCGTCCTGGTCGACGCCACCGTCGTCCGCCTCCTCCTCGTCCCCGCCGTCCTCACCCTCCTCGGCCGCCACGCCTGGTGGCTCCCCCACTGGCTCGACCGCCTCCTCCCCCACCTCAACGTCGAGGGCGAGTAGCCCCTGCCCAACGCGATCGAGGGATCCGAGGTGCCGCCGATCAACGCCCGGGGCCGGGGCGGGCCTCGCACCTACGACAGCGGGTACCCCTCGAACTTGTCGCCGTTCTGGATCACCAGGTGGATCCCCAGGCCCTCGGTATAGGCGCGCACGTCCTCCTCCGGCTCCGCGGGCAGCACGATGCCCAGCCGCACCGAATCGCTTCCGATATGACGCTGGTAGTCCAGTATCTGACCCACCGCCATGCGCACGTAGGGGCGGTCATGCTTGCTCTTGGCCTCGTACAGGACGTCATCGGTCGCGTCGTACAGGTCCGTGTACAGCGGGGCGCGCGAGCCCTTGACCGTGAGCTGGTAGCGCCCGACGTCGTGCCCGAGTCCTTCGAGGTGTGCCAAGAAGGCATCGGACAGGCCGGACTCCCAGCGAGTCACCTTCCGCGTTCCCCCCTGGGCCTCGTACGAGGTCTCCGGCGTCTTGTTCTGCTCCGGTGCGATCAGCCGCGCCGACGTGGCCTTCGCGGGCAGCTTGATCCGCGTGTTCTCCGTCGCCTTGGGGGTGCGGTCCTTCACGACCCGATGGAAGCGGGCGTCGGCGACCGGACGCAGGCGGAAGACGAAGACCTTGCGATCCCGCCCGTCCTGACCGACGTTCCAGCGTTCCAGGTAGGGCTCGTCCAAGTCGAGGGTGAACTCACCGATGTAGCGCTGGATCACCGGCCCCGAGGAGCCCTTGCGGCCCTCGCCGACGAACACGTGCAACGCACGGGGCTTCTTCGGGTTCGCATGCTCCAGGATCGCCTTGTTCCCATCAACCAACTCCTGGTCGCCACTGGGCCCCTCGCCCGTGTAGTGGTACACCTCATCGTCCTCGGCCCAGCCATCGAAGTCATAGCCGTGCTCCGCGGCGGACCCGTGATCCGAGTACAGGAAGACGTTCGGCGTGGTCCCCGAAGAAGAGATCCCGCGCTGCGTCCGACCACCGTAAGCAGCCCGGACCGCGTCGCGCGTGGTCAGCATGCCCGGGACCAGGTTCAAAGCATCAAGCGCCATCCGGCGAATCTACGTGACTCCATCAACGCACCGCTCAGCATTTCTTCGCCGGCCCGCCGGTCACCACGAGCGGCGCGAACGAGCTGGACCTGACCCCCTCCACGACCGCGGAAGTCCTCGTGCCGTGGATGACAAAGGGCCTGGTCAGATTCCTGACCAGGCCCTTCCTGCACTGAGCCGCCTATGGGATTCGAACCCATGACCTACGCATTACGAGCCCGAGAGTGATCACGCTGGCTGCTGCCAGCATCGGTCACTTGGTGACGAACCAGCAGGTCAGAACGTTGCACCGTGATCCACGATCCCGCCCGAACCGCCACGTGCTACCCCGTCCGCTCACGCAGCGCTCACGCAGCGCGGGTCATGCTCGACTCCAGCACGGCGGCCAACTTGGGCCGTCGTGCTGCACCGACGCAGACCCGACCGCCGACAGCTCGGTCTCTCCTAGACGTAGTTGGGAACGCCCTCGTAGTACCTGTAGTGGTCAGCGTCATAGGCGTCACTGCCACGGTTGACCTCCCTGAAAGTGATCTCGAAGTCGTCAAACTGACCGTCGTCATAGGTCACCCCGCCAGTGCCAAGGTGCCGGAGCAGCCTGTTCTCATCGATCGGCGGTTCGATCTCCTCGCGCTGCCAGCCGCGGGCTCCGTACAAGTAGTCGAAGTACCAGACAAATCCGCCGTGCTTATCGTCGTAGAAGACGCCGCGGGGGCGAATCTCGTGCCCGACCGGCAGCTCGATCGAGGCGACCCTGTCCAGGCGGTCGGTGATGCTGCCGAGCTGGAACCCGAGTGCTCTCCCATGCCGGTTGGCGATGCGGATGTAGAAGCCCTGGGTGATGCCGATGAACCGGTTCGGCTCGTTGGTAGCGAAGATCTTCCACCCGCTGGCCTCGGCACTTACAGGGAAGAACCTTTGGGCCACCGCCCACCCACGGGGAGTGGTGAGCATGCGTTCCAGTTCTACGCCGTCCCAGACATGCGTGGGCACGCCTTTGTTCCGCTCGATTGACTCCAATCGGGAGACCAGGGAGCTTGAGGGCTGGGTGGAACAGACGAGGAGAAAGCCGTCAGCGTCATGCTGGGCGACGGCGTCCACGATGCCACCGACGCTCCCGACATCTTCGCCGTTCACCGAACGTCCGACACCGTCCTTGGCGTGGGCCATGTGCTTACAGGAGACGACCCAGTTCCGCGTCTTCGCCCCCAGGAGCGCGTCGCCTGACTCTTCCAGAAGGAGGTCGCGCCCGCCATCTGCTCCCCGGCCGGACCACTTAGCCCGGTACCCGAGGGCTAGGGCGACTTCGCGGACCAGTTGCTCCAGTTCTTCGCCGTCCTGTGCCAACTCGTGAAAGTCGAGCATGGTGCTCCCTACCAGTGAGGTGAAGTGTCTAGTACATGGTGCAAGCGCCCGGCGGACCGACTGGACGGCCACCTCCTACGGCCCCCGCGACGCCGTCAGGCCTGGATGATGAAGGCGGGTTGGTAGCCATCGTCGATCTTGATGTCCTCGTAGATCACGGTCTCGCACAGCCGGTTCCACCGGTTGCCGAGGAGGACGGCCAGCCCCATCGGGCAGGCGAGGAAGAGGTGCATGCGCCGGAACTGGCGGGTGGTGCTGCGGAGGTGATCGCGGATGCCGACGGCCAGGGCATTGGCGGCGGCACTGTCGGGGACGGAGCCGTCCTTCGCCGTGCTGCTCGGCGGGGTGAGGACGATGAGCTTGGCCACGGGCAGGTTCTGCTCGTGCAGGTAGCGCAGGACGTCGGCGGTGGGGTCCATGGCGATGGCGACGGCGACGGCGAGCTCGTTGCCCTGGCCGATCTCGTGCTCTGCGGCTCCGGGAACCAGGGCGGCACCGAACGGGTCGTTGGTGGACCACAGCTGGCCGCGCTGCACGGCGGCGAGGTCGGTGCCGGTGACCATGCGGAAGGTGGTGCCCACCAGGAACGCCGGCGCGAGCCGGATGCTGCCCGTGACGGACACGGCCACGGTTCCGGCGGGCAGCCGGCCGGGCGCGGCCTCGATGTCGCCCTGCAGCTGGGTCCAGGTGTGGGGCGCCAGGGGGTGGCGCTTGGTGTAGTCGGAGTCGCCATCGAAGCGGTCAACCCAGTCGATGGCGTGGTCGGCGTCCGGAGCCATCGGGTCCGGCTTGAGGGTGGCGATCGACAGGACCGCCCGGGCGAGGCCCGCCTTCAGGTCCAGCTCGGCGACGGCGCTCTCGACCATCGCCAGCGTGAGCTCACGCCGGCCTTCACGGACCATCTTGGCGACCCAGCCGGCCCCTTCCTCCAGTGCCCGCTGGTCGCTGCGCAGACCGGCAAGGGCCATCAGCAGCTGCAGGTGCTCCTGGTACCAGGCCATGTCCAGAGACAGATCGAAGCGCAGCACCGACAGCAGGTCGAGGAGCTCGGCTTCGGTCAGGCCGGCTTCCTGCGCCCACCAGGCTCGGGCCTTGCCGCGGTTCGACCTGGATCCGTCTGTGCCGGCCTTGGGCATCACGAGGCCGGTACGAGCGTCGCGGCCAGCTACCAGGATGTCGGCTGGGTCGGCGGCCCGGTTGGTGACCAGGCGCAGGTCGGCGCTGGCTCCGTCGGCGGTCAGCTTCTTCCACGTCCTGGCAATCTTCTTGAGGATCGACGGGCCGTCGCTGGTGCTGGGCTTGGTCAGGTACTCCCCGTTGACCGGCGTGGTGCTGTCGACCGTGTACTTGACCTGCTTGTAGGTGTTCGGGGGCACGTCGCGCAGCAGGACGACGTCGTCAAGGTTGCCCACGTTATCGAGTTCGACGCCGACCGTGCGGACGGGGTTGCGCGAGCGGGTGGCGTTCTCGCGCAGGAGGGTGAGGCAGGCCTCCCAGGCGACGAGCCACTGGTAGTAGTCGCCGGTGGTGCGGACGCTGGTGGGGCCGGGGGCAGGGAGGTGGGCCATCAGCGCTCCTCGGTGAAGACGGGTGTGGGCTCCAGTTCCTCAGCGAGGGCGAGGAGGTCCTCGTCGGTGACGGGCCGGTCAGGGAAGGCGCGGAAGATGGCGGTCGGGACCAGGCGCTGGGTGAGGTCGGAGAAGGTGTAGCCGGGCCGGTCCTTGGTGGGGCCGGTGAGGTCGGCGACCTTGCGGATGGTCTCCGGCCGAATGTCGAGCCCGTCGAGCGCCTGGGCGAGCACTGCGTGCCTCTGCTCCCCGCCGGGGCGAGTGAAGGTGAAGGTGGCCGCAGCCCGGCGCATGACGGCGGGGTCGATGGCGCCGACCCGGTTGGTGCACAGCACGACAACAACCGGGAGACCGGCGCCGGCAAGGCCGTCGATGCCGGCCAGGAACGCGTCGACGCCGGCCCGGTCCTCGTGGTGCATCTGTTGGGCCTCGCGGGATTGCACCAAGGCGTCGGCCTCGTCGACGACGAGGATCTGCACGGCGCGCGCCCCCTCGGGGCCCGAGACGCGCTTGCCCGCCGTGCGCATGTGGCTGAAGGCGTCGCCGATGAGCGAGGTCATCTCGCCGACCAGGCCGCTGCCGCGGGTGGCGAGCTTGAGCCGGTAGAGGTAGACCGGCAGGTCGAGCCAGTCGGCGAGGTCGCAGCCGAAGGACTCGGCGAGCGCGGACTTGCCGGAGCCGACATCGCCGGCGAAGACGAACAGCGGCGCCCGGTCCGCGAACAGGGTCAGCGCGGCGACGTCGCCGCCGTGGTGCTCGGCGGCCCAGGACCTCAGCCGACGCGGGTCGGCCAGGAGCGCGGCCTCCTTGCGCAGGCGCAGCTTCATGTCATCCAGGCCAACCAGGCGGTCGTAGCGGGCACGGCGGGTGGGCTCGGGCAGTTCGACGACGGGGTGGAACAGGTCGTCCTGGCTGGTCACGTTCTTGTTCCTCCTGCTGGTGGCGCTGAGCTAGCGGGCGACGTAGATGTCGCGGGCGACGCCGGTTCCGTTGCGGGCGTAGCCGTGCCCGGCGGTGGTGGTGCCCGCGAGGGCGCTCGGGGCGGTGCCGGTCGTCCGGGAGAACGGCAGGTTGAGCCCTGTCTTCTCACTGCTGGTCAGGAGTGAGAAGACAGGGCTGTAGGTCAGGAAGCTGTAGAAGGCGTAGCCGGTGAGGTCGACCGGGTCCGGAAAACTGCCCGGTCGGGAGTCGATGAGCTGGCCGCCCACCGTGGCCTTGTATCGGAGGCGCATCTTCCAGGTGTTGTTGGCCGTGTCGCGGAAGCCGTAGTCGACAGTGTCGAGGAGTCCGCGGTTTAGGAGGATCGCGACCTCCTCGGCGTAGTCCTCGATGCTGTCGAGGCCGGGCTTGCCGTAGAGGTTGTACAGCTGGCGCAGGTCGGCACCGACTCGCCCTCCGACATAGCGGGCATCGGTGATCGTGAACGTGCCGGACGCGGTTCTGGTGTATGAGCCGGTCATGGTCACGCTCCCGGGAAGGCGGGGCCGAACAGCTCGCGCCATGCGTCGAGCGCCTCGTCGTTCGAGGAGGCGTAGGCGGCCATCGTGACGGTGTCGAGGGTGGTCTTAGCGTGGTTCACCAGGCGCTGGCGGTCGAGCTCGCTGTAGCCACGTGCGACGTTGTTCTCGGGGTTAACTGGGTCCCAGACCTGGATAGGCTCCGTCGTCGCCTCCACCTCGTCGGCCTCGTAGTAGTCGGTGAAGACGATCGACGTCCGCAGGCCGGTGCGGACGATGTAGGAGAGCACCTGCTCGATCGCCGCCGGGTAGTCGTCGACCTCGAGCGGCTTGCCGTTCCAGCCGTTGTCCCACAGGTGCGCGACCAGGAGTTCGATCAGGAACGACTTGCAGCGCAGCTGCGTGTCGGCCCCCTTGCTCTCGCGGATCCACGCCTTCAGCAGCCGGATCAGCTCCCGGTAACCGTCACCGGCCTGCTCCTTGCGCTTCTCGATGAAGCGCAGGTGCAGCGTGACCGAGGTGAGCACCTTGCGGCCGTCGCTGGTGACCAGGTAGCCCCGATCGTCCGGCTCGCCGGTGTACAGCACCGGCACCACGTCGATCTTCAGTCCGCTGCTGTGCATTGTGATGCCGACCGCGTGGTCCGACGGCTTGAAGTCGTCCTCGTTCTTCGTCTTGCCGTAGACCTCGATGCAGCGATCCCGCAGCCACGTCAGCATGGTCGAGACGTCGATGTCGGTGTTGGCGACGCGCAGGTAGGCGGCGACGTCGGCGTCGGACCCCTCGCTCTTCCGGCGGCGGATCGCCGTGTGCTTGGCCGTGCTGCCGGACGCCCGGAGCTTCACCAGGTCGAAGTCCGGATGGTCCTTGATGTAGCCCTCCAAGCGCTCCCGGAGGTGGTTGACCTGCCGGCGGCGCTCCTTCGCCTCCTCCTTCGGCACGTTCACCTTGCTCTGCGCGAAGGCCTTAAGGACCCCGTGATCGACGTACCGCTCGCCTGCCATACTCATCCACCCTTCACCACCCGGGCGGCCCAAACGGGTCGTAGAACAGGCATACCACCCGCCACCGACAAACCCGGCCCAAGTTGACAGCGGCACCAAGGCGCTGGATCAGCCGGCCAGCAAGCGGCAGCCCGTCCAGGGGAGAGCCAAAGTGGTAGCTGGAACGGCGGAGACCCGGGCCGCTGAGCGTCCGGGCCTCCGCCGTTCGTCAGTCGACGAGGTAGTGGGCTTCGATATAGGCAACGGTGGAGTCATACGGCTCCCCCACCGGCTTCAGCATGTAGCGGCGGAAGACCATCGCGGTGGCGCGTCGGGCGCCTCGGTTGCGAGCGTCCGCGTTGTCCCACGCCCGGGTGAGAGTGCGGGTGACCACCTGGTCGATCTCCTCGGCCAGGTTCCTCTCGGTTACCGTGAGGCCGGTCGGTGCGTGGTCGTGAATGATCCGCGAAAGGACGCCAACGTGGTCGTCGTCCAGCACGACGACGGCGGTGTCGGGGTGCTTCTCGGCGTCCACGACGGCGCGGGCGATCCGAAGTGCTTCGGCAAGGAAGTCCAGGGCGTCCTGGGCGCCCTGGATCATCCGGTCTCGTAGCTGCCTTATCCGCTCAGCGAGGGCGGTGTACTTCGCGGAGCCCGGTTCGACGCCCTTGTCGAGGGCAGCCTTGATGTGGTCCAGGATCTCCGCCGCGGACGGCGGCCTCTTGCCCTCGTCGTCGCCCTTGTCGGGCTTGGGGTGAACAAGGGCAAGCAGTTCCTTGAGGATGGCGATGCCCTGGGCGTCCAGGACGAGGGCTTCCTCCTGGGAGGCGGCCACGGAGAAGGAGTGGACGTGGGCGTTGATGATCTCAAGGACCATCGGCCCCAACTCGCCCAGACGTTCCTTCCTCTCCTCGTCGGAGGACTTCTTGAACAGGGTCGTGTAGGCGGACCCGAAGAGCGCGAAGCCGTGCCGATACTTGGTGATCCGAGTGTCCGTGCTGATGAGCGGGTACAGGCGGGCCAGGAGCCGGTAGTTCTTGGTGAATGCCTCGGCCTCGTCAGGGTTGGAGTCGAGGAAGACGTTTATGGCCCGCACGGCCTCGTATCCGTGGACCGTTAGGTCCAGGCCTTCCACGTTAATGAGACGGTCTTCGATTCGGTCGTACGTCTTGCGGAACTCAGCGACCAGCTCCGACAGGTCTGTGACGAACCCGCCACCCCTGCCGGCCCCCTTCGTGGTGGGGTCGACGACGGCCCGCTGGACCTCTTCGGCGAGACCGATGTAGTCCACGATCACGCCGGAGGTCTTCACAAACCCGGTCGGGGACACCCAGGTTCGGTTCGGGCGGGTGATCGTCTGGAACAGGTTGTGAGCCTTCAACGGCTTGTCGAGGTAGAGGACGCCCTCATTGGGAGCGTCGAAGCCCGTCATCAGCTTCGCGGTCACCACCAAGAAGCAAAGTGGGTCGTCCGGGGTGAGGAACCGCCGCTTCTGCTCCTCCTCATCAGCCTCGGAGAGCTGGAACGGCCGCATCGCAGCGAGTTCGCCCTTGGCGTCCGAGACGGAGATGTTCACCTCGGCGGTGATCCGGTTGTGCTTCCCCACTTCGGCGAGCACCTGCGACGTCTCGAAGCCGGCCAGCAGCTCGTTGATCTTCTCCGTGTAGGCCACGGCCAGCTCGCGGTTGTAGGCGACGACCTGGGCTTTGAGGCCGTTGCGGTAGGCACTTGTCAGGTAGTGGTCCACGATGTGCTGGCAGACCGTGTGGACGCGGTCGGGGTTGGCGAAGACTGAGGTGAGGCGCCCGAACTTGCGAGAGAGCGTTTCACGGTCGGGGTCGTCGAGCTCGAACTCGTCGGCGAACTCGTCGAATTCGGCTTGCAACGCCTGGTCGTCCATCTCAAAGAGGACAGGGTGGGGCTCCAGCATGACTGGGACGGTCGCCTCGTCCGCCAGGGACCGGGACACCGAGTACCGGTGCAGCACCCTGTCCTGGTCGCTCTCCTCTCCGAAGAGGGCGAAGGTGTCGGTGGCGAGGTTCCTGATGGGCGTGCCGGTCATGCCGAAGAACTTCGCGTTCGGCAGCGCTGCGCGCATCTGCCCGGCCAGAGACTTGTCCTTGTCGGACTGGGTGCGGTGTGCCTCGTCGACCAGCACGATGATGTTGCCGCGGGTCGACAGATTCGCGCCAGCATCAGCGAACTTGTGGACAGTGGTGGAGATGACACCGCGCACGTCGTCCGCCAGCAGGGAACGCAACGCCTGGCTGGTGGCGGGCTTGTGGAAGTAGGCGCTCCCCATAGCGGATGTGAACACGCCGGAGGTCTGCCGAACCAGCTGTGTCCGGTCCGAGAGCAGGATGATCGTGGGTGACTCAGTGCGGGTGTCGGCCAGTAGCAGCGATGCGGCGAACACCATCAGCAGCGTCTTTCCAGACCCCTGGTGGTGCCAGATCAGGCCCTTCGACCCGCCCTCCAGGACCCGCTCATGGATCAGGTGTGCGGCCTCCATCTGCGGGTACCGGGGCAGGTACTTGATGTCCGCCCCGCCTCCGGCAGTGTCGAAGAGGACGAAGTTGGCGAGCATATCCAGGATCGTGGCCGGGTTGAGCAGCAGCTCGACGGAGCGTTTCACGTCGACCTGTCCGGACAGGTTCTCGTCGTCGTCGGTGGACCGGAACGGCTGCCAGAGGTTCGTGGGCGCGCCGGCAGCACCGAACCGCATCTTCAGCCCGTCGGAGGCTACGACGAAGACGTTGGGGGTGAAGAACCACGGGTACTCGGCGGCGTACACGTCGTTAATCTCGTGGGCGGCGTCGACCCAGCCGCACTTCGCGGTCGGTGACTTCACCTCGACCACTACCAGGGGCAGCCCGTTGACCCAGTACACGAGGTCAAACCGGCGGGAGGTCTTGCCGGGGACCGTGATGGTCACCTCGTCAGACACGACCAGCGTGTTGGCCCTCGGGTGCTCGAAGTCGATGACCTTCAGGGCGTGCCACACACCGTTGGCGTCCCGGAACTCCTTACGCCCCCGCAGCAGGCGTAACACCTGCTCGTTGGCCCGCACCAGCCCGCCTTCGACAGCGTTGACCGTGGCGACGATCTCCTCGACCACCGCGTCCACGTCGAACCCATCGATAACCCCGGGGTTGAGCCGGACGATGGCGTCCCGCAGCTGGCCTGCGACCACCGTCTGCGTCGTCTCACGCGGCAGCGACCTGCCCGCTGTGAAGCCCCAGCCCATCGGGAGGGACCACTGGATCATCAGGTTCTGGAACTCGCGCTCTCGAATGCCCTTCGCCACGGCTCAGACCTCCAACTCGGCGAACTCAATCTCGATGGTGCGGTCCAACAGCCCCGCCAGTAGCCCTGCTCTCACAGAACGGAGACGGTGCGCCTCGGCCCGGGTCCCGGAGACGACCTCGCTCATCGCGTCGAGCTCTGCAGCGATCCGCTCTTGGTCTGCGACGTCTGGAAGGCGCACCGGCATCTGAACTGCACGCATGGCGGTGATGTGTTTGATGTTGGTGCCGCCCGAAATGTCGAGGAACGTGCCCGACTCGTAGGCCCACAGGCACCAGTGGTTCACGAATGCCGGGACGCTGACACCTTCGACGGCTCGATACCGCATGAGCGTCTTTTGGAAGCAGATCGGTTCTGGTAGCTCTCCACGCCACATCGCCGGCATACCAACTGCGGACTGGCTTGCGCTGCCTTCGGACACGAGTACATCGCCGGGCACTAGGCCAAACACCTCGCGTTCCTTCGGGTCGAAGTTCATCTCCAACACGTCGGTCAGGTCGAGCGTCCCATACCCCACGTTGGCGGAACGCAAGTACGGTGTCATGTACGGCCCCGTGGCGTACTTCGGCGCCCGCTGTCGCCCCATCGTAATCTCGAACGCCTCGTCAGCACGGACTGCCGGAGCACCCTGGTCGTTGACCAGACCGGTGCGAAGTCGTCGCAGCACCACATGCAGCGCCTCGGCCTCGGCGTCGAGTGCGGTGATCTGGTCGTCCACCGCAACAATGACCTCGACGATCCGCTCCTGGGTGGACAGCGGCGGTAGCGTAATAGCGAGGGACCGCAGCTTCGCCTGGTTGAGGTGAGCGATCGTCGTCTTCGTGACCAGCGTGTCGAGATGACCTCGCCTCACTACGTTCTCCAGCCCCAGGGCGATGAAATCGGGAGATGCTGGGGCGTCAGCGCGAAGACGGACGCGGTGCAGGGCGTTCTGGAAGTAGATACCGTCCAGGTCATCGCGGACCAGCGCGAGCCGCCCAACTTCGCCACCCTCACAGAGCAGGATATCGCCGGCGCAGAGTCGGTACTTGTCCTGTTCCGCCTCGTTAAACGACATTGTGTTGAGGCCGGTGGAGGTGATGCGGTGCCACTGGACGTTCACGTTCCGAAGGTACGGGAACCCGTCTACATCCTTTCCACTGCCCTTTGGGAGCGTCTTCCCGAGGAGTGTGTCGGCGACTTCCCCGAGCCGCGTCTCAATCCACGTCTCACTCATCGAAACCTTCGATCCCAGCGTCCGCGAGAACCGCGAGCATCCGCTGCTCAGCCTTCTGGCGTTCGGCACGCGCCAAGTTGTACGAATCGATTAGGCTGCCGAGGTCTTCCTGCTCGGCGGCGGCCTGCTTGATGTAACGGCCGATGTTGAGGTCGTACCCGTTCGCCGCGATCTCCGTGGTGGGGACGAATCGCGCCGCGAGACCGCCTTCGCCGCCGAGGTCCACCAGGTTACCGTCGGCGTCGAATTTTGAGTTGTAGGTAGTCACGACGTCAGCGATGTCGACGGCAGTGAGGATGTTGCGATTCTTGGCCTTGGTGAACCGCTTGGAGGCGTCGATGAACAGCACGCCGGCCTGCCGCTCCGGGACCTTGGTGCTGGGCGCACGGAACACGAGGATCGCCGTGGGGATGCTGGTGTTGTAGAAGAGGTTGGCAGGCAGGCCGATTACCGCTTCGAGTAGGTCCTCGTCCAGGATGCGCTGGCGGATGGCTGCTTCCTGGCCGCCGCGGAAGAGAACGCCGTGCGGCAAGACGACGCCGGCGCGCCCCTTCGTCGGGCCCATGCTGGCGATCATGTGCTGCACGAACGCCCAGTCCGCCGACGACTGCGGGGCGACCCCACCGAGGGCGCGCGGGTCCTTGATCCAGGGCTTCCACTTCAGGCTGTAGGGCGGGTTGGCGACGATCACATCGAACTGCGCGATGGCCCCGTCTGGTTTCTTAAAACGCGGGTCCTTCAGGGTGTCGCCGACCTCGACCTGGAACTGGGTGAGGTTGTGCATGAAGAGGTTCATTCGTGCCACACCCGCAGTGTCCGCTACGGCCTCCTGCCCGTACAGGCTGAGCGTGTAGCCACGCCCGCCGTGGGCCTTCAGGAGATTCGCGGAAGCGATGAGCATGCCGCCCGACCCGCAGGTCGGGTCGTACACCGACTCGAAGCGTTTGGGGTCCAGGACCTCGACGATCAGCTCGACGACCTCGCGCGGAGTGAAGAACTGGCCGGCGCGGGTGCCGGACCCGTCAGAGAACCGCTTCAGCAGGTACTCGTACGCCCCACCGAGCACGTCGTGGGACATGTTTCCCTCGTGCATCTTCGGGGTGCGGTCCATAGCCTGCATGACCGCCGCCAGCACCTCCCCCGACAACACCTCTTCGGAGGTCCAGGTCATGGATCCAAAAAGGCGGGAGAACTTGTCTGGGTTAGCCGTCTCAATGGCCTGCAGGGAGGCGCGGACCCGCTGGCCGAGGCCAGGCTGGGTGATCGTGGCGAGGATGGATGACCAGGAGGCGCGACGCTTCTGGACGGTACCAGGGTGGATGAACGGGATCTCGAACGACTGGTAGTCGCGGTACTCGATCTCGTGGGCTTCCTCGACAGAGAGGCCGTCCAGGCCCTCGTTTTCGGCCAGGAACTCCTGGTGCTGGTGCTCCCAGGTGTCCGACAGGTACTTCCAGAACATCAGCGGGAAGACGACCGAGGAGTACTGCGCTTCGGGCATCGCCACACGCAGCTCGTCGGCGGCGTCCCACAACCGGTTCTCGATCTCCTGCTGGGTCACTGCCATCAGTCGGGGGGTGTCCTTGCTCGTCAAAGGGCGGCGACCCGAAGGCCGTGATGTTCCTGCTGGTCCCCCCGGTTTCGGGCGTGCTCGGCATGTACAGGCCGGGCACGTCCTGCTGGGCGAACCCACGCGGGGCGTCGTACATCCCAGTGCGGGCGACCCGCCAACGATATCCCTCCCCCATGACAAGCCCCGCCTGTTGATCTCCCTTCCACTCCTGCACACTGTCGTCCGAGCCACACCGTCGAACTCCTCGGCCAGGCACGCACGATGCTGGCCGTCCCGTCCGAGAACCCGCCCAACCTCGACTCCATGCCACCCGGATCAGGGGCGCTCTCGTCTGAGCGTCCGTGCACAGCTACAGCTCACGCAGTCCGACCAGCACTCTTCCGATTAATAGCGGGTCGGAGGTCGGGCCGGTGGTTTCGCTTGGCTGCCCGCACTCCTTGGCCTGCTCCGTGTGGGTTGGGCTAGATCGCCTGGAACCGTGAAGGAGAAGTTCAGCCCAGACGACCTTCCCGGCCGCCGTCGCGGGGTAGTAGCCCCAGCGGTTGGCCATCTCGCTCACCAAGAACAGTCCGCGCCCGCCAGTGGCTTCCACGCCCACCTCTCGCCGTACTGGCAGCCTGGGATCGCAGTCTGCAACTTGGACGAGCAAGCCCGTCCCTGTCAGCTCGAGTACAAGGGTAAATGTGCCGACGTCGGCCAGACTCGGGTATTCGGTGCTCTGCGGTTCGCTACCAGCCGGATGGCGGACCGCGTTGGTGGTGAGCTCGGAGACGATGAGGTTGGTCGTCTCGATAATGGCGTCCGGAATCCGCCAGCGCCGCAGGATGTCGGCGGTGTGCCGACGGGCCCAAGGGACCGCGTTGGGGGTGTCGGCCAGGGTCAGGTGGCTAACGTACGAATGGCCTTGAGACATGAGGTGCCTCCCGCTTTGGGACTGCTAGGCGTGCGGGTGCCTGCTGCTGGCGTCGATCAGTTGGTCCCGCCGTCCCGTGGTGACCAGGTCGCTGGCCACCACGGGCGGTGGTCCTATGCGCTCCCGTGCGGATCGCTCGCGGGCTACGCAGCTACTTCGTGGCGACCACGTAGACGCTGGCCCATTGGCGCTTCGGGTTGGCCATGGTCGGGTCGAAGGTCCACGGCTTGACGGTATTGAAGCCGGCCTCGGTGAAGAGCTGGGCAAGCTTCTCGTGGTCGTACGCCCAGTAGTGGGGGTTGTAAGTCGGGTCGTCGTCCTGGTCGCGGAAGACGTAGTTGATGAGGTCGAGGTACGTGTCGATGTCGCCTCGGCACTGCCGCTTGGCGTACCAGCGCTCGATCATCTCGGCGGCCTGGTCAGGCGGCGCCGGGTACTGGTTCAGGACGAAGGCGGCGTCGGGGACGCCGGTGATGAGCTGTCCGCCGAACGCGAGGACGCGGTGGGCCTCGCGGGCATAGGACTTGGCGGAGCGCGGGTAGTCGATGTGCTCCAGGAAGTGCTCGGAGAAGATCGTCTCGGCGGTGGCGTCGGCGAGGGGGATGCCCTCGCGAACGTCCCACAGGAGGTCAGCCGGCGGGATGATGTCGATGTTGAAGAAGCCGTCGATGCGGTGGCCGCCACCGCCGATTTGGACCTTGGTGGGGCCGGGCTCGAGGAAGCCATCCGGCAGGGCGGCGACGCTGGCCCGGTGGTGGCGGTGCAGTTCGACTTCCTTTACGGCTGCCCGGAGGGTGCGGGCGAGACCGTGCGTGGTCGCAGGCGAGTTGAGGGCCTGGTCAAGCTGGGCGCACAGGGCGGCTATCTGCTGGTCGTGAGGCGTCATCGTGTCGCTTCCTGGGTCGCCTGGGGTGAAGGTCAGATGGTGCGGGAGCTGAGCTGGTCGATCGCCCACAGGCCCAGTCCGTTGCCGGGGTGGTGCCGGCCGCCGTCCGTGAAGTCGGTATCGAAGTACTCGACGGGCTCGGGCAGGTGGAACGGGGCCGCCTGAAGGTTGAGCGGGCGCCACTGGGTGTCCGTGGTGTCGCGGTTCTCGGCTTCGCCGACGTAGGTGGTGGCGAGTAGGTAGGTCGAGCGGCTGGCCGCCACCCGGTCGAGGAACGCGAGTACCTCATGGTGGGTGAGGTGGACGAGGCAGTCCCGTGCGATGACGAGGTCCGCAGTCGGGATGTCGTCCCTGCTCAGGTCGGCCTGTCGGAAGGAGATGCGCTCGCTGCCGTGCCGTTCCTGGTTGAGCTGGACGAGGTCGGGGACGACGTCGAGGCCGAGGTAGGCGTCCAGCCGGTCGAATCCGTCGACGTGGCGGATCCAGTTGACGTCGCCGCACCCGGCGTCCGTGACGGTGCGGATCGGGTAGCGCGCGAGCACCGAGGTGAGGGCGGCTCGGGCTGCCTCGGTCTGGCGCATCTCGGAACCGGGCCCGGAGACCGACTCGGGGGATCCCCAGTGATTGGTGCGGTAGGTCTCGCTGAAGAGCGCTTCGGCGGGCTGGGTGGGCGCCGGCCAGGCAGTGGTGGATGGGGTGGTGGGGTCGTGGGTGGGCATGCGTCTCCTCCGCGATCGGTCGTCGAGGGGTGTGGGGCAGCGGTCAGCGGCTGCTGTTGCGCATGAGCGTGTACTTGATGTCGACCAGGCGCGGCGCGATGCTCAGCGCCAGCTGCTCGGTCGGGTGGAGGTGCCCGGAGCCGTCCGGCTCGGCACGCCAGACGCGGTAATCCAGGTTCGGGTAGGCCGGGTTGATGCCGATCTCGCCCTTGGGCATCGTGCCGTTGAACGGCACCACGATGTCCATGTGGTTCCAGTAGTTCCAGGCTTGTAGGGCCTTGTGCTGGTCGAAGTAGAAGTAGAAGTCGGGGTAGCGGCCGAAGCTGCGGAGCTCCCGGTGGATGAGGTGGCCGAGCAACGGGCCCAGCTGAGTGGCGAGGCTGTCGAACTCCCAGCGCGTCCGGTGCCAGGCTTCGGGCACCTGCCCGCTGGTGAAGAGCCGGGCGGCCACGAGGTAGCTGATCCGCTCGACCATGTAGGCGCTGGCGTGGTCGGCGTCGATGGTCGAGTCCACTCGCTGCAGGAGCGCCGCCAGTTGCTGCGGGCGGGGGCGGAACCTGGCGAGGTTGAACTTGCCGGCCATGTCCGGGAAGGAGGCGAAGAGCATCTCCTTGTAGAGCCAGTTGTTGAACTCCCCGAGGTCGGCCAGCTGACGGGTGCGTGCGGAGGTGGAGTGGAGCATCAAGTACTCGGCGAGGGCCTCGAAGTACAGGTAGCCGAGGATCGGCAGCCGGGGGATGGCCGCATCCAGCAGCTGGAAGAAGCCCCCCGTGGCCACGGTCGAGCCCTGGTAGACGATGCCGGCGGCCAGGGACAGGAACGCCGCCGAGTTCTTGATCCGGCCGACGACGGTCTCGCGCAGGTGGTGCCGCTCGGTCTTGCTGAGCAGGTACTCCAGGTCGGTGTAGATCTGCAGGTGGATCGAGCCCAGCCGCAGATAGTCCACGCCCGCCAATCCGCGGTACGCCTGGGGTGGCGTGGTGATCTCGAATATCAGCGGCGTGGGCGTGCGCTCGCTCAGGCCGACCTTGGCAAGGAAGGCCGGGGCCTCCTTGGTGAGGACATAGGCGGCCAGGTTGTGCATGCGAAAGCCATGGTCCGTCTGGGTAAGTGGCGCGCAGTAGATGCTGCCGACGAGGCATCCGCCGGAGGGGTAGAGCACCCCTTCCCTGCTGATCTCTTCCAAGGCGTGAGTGACGTGGAGCAGGTGCAGCTTGCCGTCGCTGCTCAGGCTGTCGAAGAGCGCGTTCTTGCGGAGGAGGTTGCCGTTCGGCGTCTCGTCGGTCAGGCGCCTGTGCCAGGCGGCCGTCTGAGCCGTCAGCGGGTCGTCGTGCCCGGCTTCGGGCAGCAGCGCGGAGTCGAAGAAGGCGTGTGCGTCGGCCCACAGGTCGTAGGCGTCGCGGAGGTTCACGGCTGCACCAGGCCCTTCTCGGCGAGCGCGAACCGGACGGCTTCGGCGCTGCTGGCTCCGGCGAGGTGCGCGGTCTCGGAGATGACGACGAGGTCGAAGGCGAGGGCGCGGAGCTGGTCGAAGGCCGGCTCACGAACGTGTCGTGCGTCGGGCCACCAGTTGAGCTTGGGCAGACGGTAGCGGTCGAGCGCGTCGGCGGCCTTCACCAGGTCGCAGATGAGTACGGCGCGGGCGTAGTCGGCTCGATCGTCCGAGCAGAAGGTGTCGTACGGCAGATCATGCAGGCGGATGGCGGTCGCTGCCTGGATGATCCGCCGGGGCGTGGCCACCGTGCCGAAATGGGTCCAGATTGTATCGGCGTTGGCGGCCAGCCAGATGGCCGCACGGGCGCCGTGCCCTCGGTCGTCCTGGTCGTGCAGGCGCTGGCAGTCGTGGACAGCGGCGGCCAGGACGACCGTGGCGATGTCGACGTCGTCCAGCCCGTGAATCTCGGCGAGCAGGGCGGCCAGCGCGGCGGTCCGCATGCCGTGCCGTATGCCGTGGAGTGAATCCTGGAGGCGGGGCTCCACCAGCCACGCCCCCGGAAGGGCAGACCGGCTCAGGAACTGCTTCGAGCTCGGCCGCAGGGGCGGCGGCCATGCCGCGCCGAGGTCCGGCCGGTTGGCCTTGATCCACTCGACGGTGGCCGGGTCCATGTACTGGTGGTGCGGCAGCTGCTTGCGGGCAGCCAGGTCGACCAGGCTCGTGGTCGTCGGGGTCGTGCTCATCTGTGCCCACCCCCTTCTGGTGGTCTACCGCGGTGAAGGGCTCCTACCGGATCGGCGCGGCCTGTGCCTCGCGGGCCTTGCGCTCCTGCTCGGCGGCCTCGAACGCGGCGGCGAAGTCGGCCAGCTCCTGCTCGCTCATCAGCGTCACGCCGAGCTCGGCGGCGACATCGATGATCTGGGCGGACGCCTCGTCGCGGGCGGCGCCCGAGGCACCGTCGTCGAGCAGCACCTCGAACTCGGCGTGGTAGCCCCACGCCTCGCTCCACTTGAGCGCGATCTCCACACCCTGGAAGCGGAAGTTGTGGCGGAAGTTGAACGCCTCGTGCATCGCGGACTCGAAGCCGAGCGCGTTGAACACCTTCACGGCCGCCGGGACGTCCTCACGCGCGATGGCGAACTCGGTCTCGGGGAAGGCCGCGCCCCGGCCGATCTTGCTGCCCTTGAGGGTGATCTTGGCGGTACCGGCAGCGGTGTTGTCCGTGACCTTGAGCAGCTGCTCGGGCAGCACGTAGAAGTAGATGTGCTTGGCGTCGTCGCCCAGGTCCTCGCCGCCCTTCCTCAGACGGTCCATGAGCCGGACATGGGTCTCCTTGTCGAAGCGGGCGCGCATCTCGATCTCGACAGCCACGGTCGTGTCTCCTCGTTTCAGGCATGGCGGATCCAGCCGAACCAACGTGGGGTGGCCCCTGGCTGGTTCGGATGGGGCGGTATGGAGTTGGTGGTAGTGCCGGGTGGTGCGGCCGGCCGTCACTTCGCCGGCCGCACCACCCGAGCTGGATCAGCCCAGGTCGCCGAAGCGGTCGCGGATCACACCGGCGTGCAGGTAGTTCGGCAGCGGGACGCCGCCGACCGCCACGCGGGTGGTCGCCGCCTGGTCCTCGGTCTCGCTCGGGAAACCCTCCAGCAGCTCGAGGCACTGCTGCACCCACTCACGGGACTTGGGCCAGTCGCCGGCGTCCCGGAGGCGGACCGCCAGCGCGTAGGCGGTCTCGGTGGCCGCCCACCGGTCGGTCGCCAGCTCACGCTGGAAGATCGACTCCAGCTCCTCGGCGGAGGCCAGGCGGGTCTGGTTGGTCATGGTGCCCTCTCAGATCGGACGGTGGTGCCCCGGTGGTGGTCAACGCGGCGACGTCCCAGTGGTGACGCCGCGATGGGCCGTCAGTTGGTGAAGATCTCGGCCAGCGTGCGGTACTCGTGCAGCTCGTCCTTGTCGAACCACAGCTCGATTTCCTGTGCGGCCTCCTCCTTGTTGCCGGAGGCGTGGACCAGGTTGGCCACGGCCTTGCCGACTGCCACGCTGCCCACGGAGCTCATGTGCGAGAGGTCGCCGCGGATGGTGCCGGCCGGAGCCTGGTTCGGGTAGGTGCTGCCCACGATCTTCCGAACGGTGGCGATGGCGTCGTAGCCCTCCAGCACCAGGGCGATGACCGGCCCCTGCTGCATGAAGGTGGCCGTGAGGTTGTAGACGTCCGCCCCGAGCCGCTCTTCGAGGTCGAAGTAGTGCTTGCGGGTGAACTCCTCGTCCATCCACTTCATCTTGACGCCGACGATCTTCAGAGCGGCGTCCTCGAAGCGCGAGATGATCCTCCCGCCGAGGCCGCGTACCAGCGCGTCGGGCTTGAGCAGGACGAGCGTGCGCTCGACCGTGTGGACCTGGTCCTCGGCCATCAGTTCCCTTTCAGCGTTCCAGCATAACGATCATGACGAATAGTCAGCACGTCATGAACTGAGGTTACCGGCGCTGGCGAGCCACTTTCGGCGCTCCGACCTACCCCCCGAACGGGTGAACCTTGCGCAGCTCGGTGGTGTTCGATCGGCCATCCTGCCGACACGGCGATCTCACAGGCGCAATCGCCCAACTCGCTGCCCTGCTTTGGGCACTCACCTAGAATCTCCGAGGGGGTTGGCGTGTGTGTCCTGTCGCTCCCAGGCACCTCCCAGAGCTCAAGTTGCCTAGATGAGCCTGACCTTGGGGTGCCGGCTGCAAGTCTTCCGGTATCCACGCTGCGCAGCGATGAAGCGCCAGTGCAGTCGATGTGCATCTTCGCCGCGCGCTTCCTGCACTGCAGCGACCACGACCGAGAGGGAACGGCGTTGGACGTCATCGAGGTCTGGAGCGGCCGTTACGCCTGCCTGCTCCAGTCCGCCCTCCGCCTCACCAACGAGGCTTTCGCCAATCAGCTCGGGATCGCGGTGAGAACGGTGGCCGCGTGGCACGCTGACCCCTCCGTCGTACCGAGAGCCGAGATGCAGCAGCTCCTCGACGCGGCACACGAGAGGGCTACCGACACGGCTCGTCAGCGCTTCGCCCTCCTGGCAGCGAAAGAAGGCGGCGAAGCACCCGAGTCCGGCGCGCCGACTGCGCAGGCCCTACGGGTGGCCATCTCGGTTGTCCTCCGGCAGGGCGACGTGCTGCTGGTCTGTCGGCGCGATGACGACGCGTCCGGGATCACCTGGCAGTTCCCGGCTGGGGTGATCAAGCCCGGAGCGAAGCCGGAGACTGCGACCGTCCGGGAAACGTTGGACGAAACCGGGGTCCACTGTGCCGTCCGCCGGAACCTCGGCAGCCGTCTCCATCCCGTGACGGGCGTGCTGTGCGAGTACTTCCTGTGCGAGTACCTGGCCGGCGAGGCCACCAACAGCGACGCCGTCGAGAACGTCGACGTGATGTGGGTTCCTCGAAATTCGGTGACCCGCTTCATCGACGCCGATACGATCTTCCCACCCATCCTGGCCGCCCTGGAGGAGCAGACGTGACACAGCAGACTGCGGAGGAACGCCCGGGCATTGCCGCCGCGATCGTGGTCCACGAAGGCCGCGTTCTGATGGTGAGGCGACGGGTGAGCGAGGGCCAGCTCTCCTGGCAGTTCCCGGCCGGTGAGATCGAGGCCGGCGAGTCGCCCGAGCAGGCGGCTGTCCGTGAGACGGCGGAGGAGACCGGACTGGACGTTGCCGCCGTCAAGCTCCTGGGTGAGCGAGTGCATCCGAAGACCGGTCGGCTGATGTCGTACACGGCCTGCGAGGCCGTCAGCGGCACCGCCGAGGTGGTCGACACGGACGAGCTGGACGCCCTCGCGTGGGTGACACTCGCCGAGATCCCCGAGTACGTGCCGTACGGACTCTACGAACCGGTGCAGGAGTTCCTGGACGCCACACTCAGGAGCTGACCGACTTCGCTAAGAGGCTCTGCGAGCGGGCCGCCGGCTGGTGACCACCTACAAGACCTTGGCCCCATCACGGTGGATGGCCAGGTGAGCCCAGAAGAACCACGTGTCCAGCAACGGGGAGCACATGAGTGATTCGGTGACGCAGCTGTCCGGACTGATCTGGTCAGTTGCGGACTTGCTTCGCGGAGACTTCAAGAGGTCCGACTACGGCAAGGTCATGTTGCCGTTCACAGTGCTTCGACGCCTGGACTGCCTCCTTGCCCCCACCCGGCAAGCCGTGCTCGCCACCGCAGAGGAGCTCTCGCACACCGAGGACTCGGACGCCAAGCTCCGGGATGCCTCCGGCTACCCCTTCTACAACATCAGCCCCTTCACCCTGGCGAGCGTCGCCGGTGACCCGCGAGAAGCTGATCGTCACCTGCTCGCTTATGTGCGCGGCTTCTCCCGAAACGTCCAGGAGATCTTCGAACATTTCGAATTTGATATCACGGTCAAACGCCTGGCCGATTCCAATCTGCTTTACCCCATCGTCGCTCAATTCCAGCATCTGGATCTGGGGTCGGCCATTCCAGCACGCGAGATGAGCTTCATCTTCGAGGAACTGGTACGGACCTTTGCCGAGCGAGCGGGCGAGCTCGGCGGCGAGCACACCACGCCACGCGACGCCAGCCAGCTTATGGCTGCACTCGTGATGGAACCCGATCTGGGGCAGATCGCGGCCCCTGGCGTGGTGAGGAAGATCCACGATCCAGTCTGCGGCACCGGCGGCTTGCTTCTTGAGCTGGCCGAGCGCATCAGCGCCGTCAATCCCGAGGCCCAGATTCAGCCATCCGGCCAGGAACTCAACTCTGAGAGCTGGGCGATTGCTCGCTCCAGCATGCTGATGAGCGGGCACGACCCGGAGCAGATGGCTCTGGGAAACGTCCTGCGCGAGGACGTATTCGCAGCAGAACGATTCGACTACCTAGTGGCCCATCCTCCGTTCGGCGTCGAATGGAAGAAGGTCGAGGATCACGTCCGTGCCGAGCACGAGGACCTCGGCCGCAAGGGTCGCTTCGGTGCCGGCCTCCCTCGTATCAACGACGGTTCCCTACTGTTCCTCCAGCACATGCTCGCGAAGATGAAGCCCGTGGACGACTCCGGCCGCGGGGGAAGCCGGATCGCGGTCGTCTTCAACGGCTCTCCCATGTTCGCCGGTTCTGCCGGTTCAGGAGAGTCCGACATCCGACGGTGGATCGTCGAGAACGACTGGCTCGAGGGCATCGTCGCCCTGCCCGACCAGCTTATGGCCAACACCGGCATCAGCACGTATGTCTGGGTGCTCAGCAACCGGAAGCCCGCCCACCGCCAGGGGCGCGTGATTCTCGTCAAAGCACAGGACCACTGGCAGAAGATGCGCCAGTCGGTCGGCAGTAAGCGGAAGTACCTCGGGCCCGACCAGCTAACCGAGATTGTCCAGCTCTACAGCGAAGCCACGTCCTCCCCTCCTTCCCTGACCCGGTCTCAGCGCGACCTCGTACGCGTCGTGCGGAAGGAGGATTTGCTCTATCACCAGATCGTCATCGAACGCCCACTGCGACTGCGTTTCGAGCTCTCCGAGGAAGCCCTCGTCCGGCTCGCGGCTCTGCGGCCGGTCCAGCGGACCAACAATCCCGAGGCCTTGGTATCGGCGTTGCGGGGCCTCATCGGTACGACGTGGAAAGCGAGCTCCGACGTACGTGCAGCGCTGCGCCGCGCCACAGAGGCCGTGGGCCTGGCCTGGCCCGGCGGAGCCGCATTCGAGAAGGCTGTCCGAAACGCAATCGGTGTGCGCGACGATGAAGGTGAGCTTCAACAGCGCGGTGGAGCGAAGGAGCCCGACCCGGAGCTGCGGAGCGTGGTCTCCCTGCCGTTCCAGGAAGAACCGGAGGAGTATTTCCGGACCAAGATCTTGCCCCACACGCCCGATGCCTGGATCGACCCTGCCCGGACGCGACTGGGCTGCGAGGTTCCGTCCGCGCTCTTCTACGTTGCGGAGTTCGACGGTCTCTTCGAACCGCTTCAGAACTTCGCCCGGCTAGAAATGAACCGGGTCAAGCTGCACCGCCCGGAGCCGGGCGATGACGCACCGCCGCCGCCCAAGCACCTGACCACGCCTCATCTGCACAGCGTCGGTTCAGCCCTGGAGCTTCCTGACGCGGAAATGGATGACTCCGAACTGACCCCGTGTTCAGGCGGTGACCTTGTAGGGCGCTTCGGAAATTGGAGGCTTCTGCCTTCAGGGTTCGGCGAAGCCGTCACACCGCTCTTTGTGCTGCACCCACTACAGGGGCGCGGCAGAGTGCTGTGCGAGTGGCTTAACTCCCGCAAGGAAAGCAGCGCATTCCCGCGCGTCCGTGACCTGCTCGATACGCCCGTACCAGTTGACCTGGTCACCGACACAGCTGTCAACGACCTCCTAGAGGAGGTCCAGGAAGGCCGCCGTGCCCTACGCGCCGCGACCGAGGGCATCCTCCCGAACATCTTCTCAGGCAGCGAGACCCTCAGCGAGGAGATTCGAACCGCCCTACGATTCGCCTCCCATGAGGCACGACTCGCGAGCCAGTTGGTACGCCCCTTTGACGACCCAATCTGGCGGGCGGAGTCGAGTTACCCCTTCCACATGGCCGCCCTCGCCCGCCGCTACCGCGTCAGCACCCATCCGGCCGAGCGCAAGGACGGGCTACTCAAGCTCGGCGAGGGCGTTGCACGCACACTGGGCATCCTCGCACTCAGTGCACTCATCGCACACCACAACGGCTTTACCCGATCGCTTCGCCAGCAGTTCCGCAATGGGGCGACCTTCGGCACCTGGCTCTGGCTCATCGACCGCTTCATGGACGAGGTGGGAAGAACCTCCGTCCTGCCGGAATTGGCAGCGATCCAGGAACGTGAGGCGACACGCACGCTCCTGGAAGAGATCAAGGACTTCCGCAACCACTCCCATCATGCCCACGGCGTCCGTATGAGCCACGAGATCGACGAGGACGTCGAAAAGCTCGAACCGCGCGTGGTCTCAGCCATCAGCTCGGTCAACTGGTTGGCCGGGATCCAGTGGTACTGGGTGGAGCGCTGCGAGTACCTCGACGAGTCCTCCTATCGCACAGTGGGCCTGCAACTTCGAGGGAGCCATCCGAGCTGGGAGCCATTCGAGCGCCCTACCACCTACCCTCTGCGCCCCGACCGGATCTACGTCGACAGCGATCTTTCAGGCGGGCCAGTTGATCTGTGGCCGTTGGCCATGGTTAGTCTCTGCCCGCACTGCCGGACGCGGGAGTTGTTTCTCCTCAACCAGGTAAGAGACGGGCAAGTGATCCTCCGAAGCCTGGAGGAGCACTCCCTGGAGATCCCGTACCGCACATCGGAGGGGACCTAAGCCTGCCCCAACGGACCGACCGCGGGCCTGGCTCGCTCTCGTTGACCGGCCACCGCTAGGCGGTGTCAGCGGCGGTGAAGGCTGGCGAGGTTCTGGCCCCGCCCTGGCGGCCCTGGCACCCAGGCCAGGCCGAGTCACGCCGGGGCACCAGCCCGGTGCCCCGACGCTCAAGCCCGACCAGGATGGGGCCGGGGTATCTCGTCGTCTCGGTCGGTCAGCGTCGGCGGTTGGGACCGTTGGCGGCCCTGGTGCTGGTCGCCACGGCTGGCAACGCGGGCACGGTTGTCGGGGTGGTGCGGCTGCCGGTACGGGCGCGTGCGGCCTGGGTCCGCTGCTCGACGCGGTCGTTGGTGGAGTTTCGGAGGCGCCAGAGGAGGACTTCGGCGGGGCGGTCGGCGGTGGTGAGCTCCCGCTGTTGGGCGGCCTCGCTGAGGGCGCGGTGCGGTGGTTGGCCGGCGGATTCGGCCTGGGCGAGCGCGGTAGCCAGGGCAGGCCAGGAGGGGTCGGCGAGGATGTGCTGGGCCTGGTCGGGGACGGCGGCGTGGATGTGGGCGGCGAGGCGGTCGGTGGTCTTGGGGGTGGGGGTGCGGCGGGTGAGGTCGGCGATGACCGGCTCGGCCGTCTGCCGGTAGGCGGTTCGCAGGTGGACGAGGGACTGCTGGGCCGCGTGGGCTTGCTGCTGGTGGCCTTGGGTCTGGTGCCAGCGGGCAATGGCGATCACGACGAAGACGGCGGTGGACAGCAGGGCGGCGACGGTGGCGCCGTCCTCGCCGGAGCCGGCGGTGTGCAGGAGTTGCTTGGCGGCGGTGCGGAGGGCTGCGGCCTGCTGGTGTTCGGCACGGACCTTGGATCGGGTGACGCGGTTGAACGCGGTTGCGGCGGCTCGCAGTTCGGCGCGGGTGTGGGCGGGTGCGGTGAGGGCGGCCGTGTGGAGGAGTTCGCCGAAAGCGGCGGCCTGGGCCTGGACGACGGTGTCGAACGCGTCGACGTCGGGCACGTCGGGGTGGTGTTGGTCCTGGAAGGCGAAGCGGGCGGTCTCCCGCAGGGTGGTCTCGGCCTGTCGCCAGCGGTCCGGTTCGACCATGCCCCGTGCGGGCGTGGTGGGCTGCTGGGCGGAGAGGCGTTCGCGCAGGCGGTTGATGGACAGGTCGGGGGAGAGCTTGGAGCCGCCGAAGTAGACGGGTTCGCCTTGGGCGTTGACGTCGCCGGGTCGGGCGAGGCTGTAGCCGATGACGTCGCCGCTCTCGGGTCCGATGCGGTAGCGGACCTGGATGCCGAGGGCGGTGAGGGTGGAGAAGTACTCCTGCTCGTCGCGGACGGCGGCGGCGACGGCTTGGGCCTGTTCCTGCAGCCACTCCTTGGCGGTCTGCTCGTGGCCGGTGCGCTGGGCCTTGGCCTGCTCGGCGCTGGTGGGCATCGGGGCGGCAGTGTGGTCGCCGGAGTTGAGCTGGCGCAGGCCGAGTTCTTTCTCGATCTTGCGGCACTCGGCCTGGGCGCGTTGGCCGTCGCGCTTGTTGCGGGGGCGGCGGCCGTCCTCGCGAACGCTGGTGGCCATGATGTGGATGTGGTCGTCGGCGTGGCGTACGGCGATCCACCGGCAGCCCTTGTCGGCGCCATCGGGGGCGATGCCGGTGGCGTGGACGATGCGGCGGGCGACCTCGGCCCACTCGGCGTCGGTGAGGTACCGGTCGCCGGGCGCGGTGCGGACGGGGCAGTGCCACACGTGCTGCGGCACCTTCGTGCCGACGCGCCTCTCGCGTGCGCGCACGGGTTGGTCGAGGTAGTCGGCGAGCTCGTCGAGGAGGGCGTGGTGCTGGTCGAGGGGCGCTCGGCCGGGGTCGGGCACGCCGGGCATTGCGAACGCGGCGACGATGTGCGGGTCTGTGTGCTCGTCGCGCCGGCCGGGGCCGAAGAGGTAGGAGAGCAGGCCGCGGGTGCGCGAGCCGGTGGAGACGTCAGGCACCACGGCGGCCTCCCGGCAGGACGCGCTGGTAGGCGTGGCGGGCCTCGATCGCGCAGGCGTGAAGGGCGTCCAGGGTCTCCATGGCGCGCTCCGGGATCTCGCCTCGGTAGATCTCGACCATGAGCTGGTTGAGGTTGTTGCCAGCCCGGTCGATCGCCCGCTGGTGGGTACCGACCGCTTCGGTGAGGAGGGTGACGGCCTCGTAGTCGGGCATGGGGACGAAGGCGTCGCGGCGGCCGGTCCTCAGGTACTCCAGGGCCACGCTCATGGCGGAATCCGCCAGGAAGGAGGAGCGCGAGCGCTTGAGCTTCTTGGCGACGAAGTCGAGCAGTTCCTTCTCGGCCGGTTCCACCGAGCAGGTCACCTGGTCATCGCGCTTGGTTCCGGAACGCGGCCGGTACATCCGCACCGCCAGCGGAAGCG
Organism: Kitasatospora sp. NBC_01250; assembly: GCF_036226465.1. NCBI lineage: Bacteria > Bacillati > Actinomycetota > Actinomycetes > Kitasatosporales > Streptomycetaceae > Kitasatospora > Kitasatospora sp. NBC_01250. The sequence continues at coordinate 4,301,975 of NZ_CP108476.1, forward strand.
AGGTGTCGTCCACCGGAAGTACGAAGCGGTCGAGAACCGGAACGCGCTCATGGATGAACTCGGCGGCGGTGACGGTCGGCGCTTCACGCACGACGCGGTCGGCGGCGTCGGCACGCTCGGCGTCGATGTCGCTGCGCGGCTCGGCATCGTGCTCGGGAAGCTGGTCCTGGTCGTGGCCGCCCTCGGTCGCGACCTCCTGGTCCGGCGCGCCCTCGCGCCGGTCCTGCCCCGCCACCCCTGGGGCAGGGTCAAGCGCAAAGTCCGCGGCGCCAACGGCGTTGTGGACTTTGCCCCAGCTTGCTCCGTCGTTGTCGTGACCGTGGCTGGTCCAGGGCAGGGCCTGCTTGACGCGGGCGAATATGCCGCCACGTCCGGGCTTGTCGCCACCGGCTCCGCGTTGCTGGGCGTCCTGCTCGGGCGAGGCGAATGCAGGGTCGAGGTGGTGCTGCTGGTCGGGCACGGGGATCTTCCGGTTCTTCTGTCGGGGCAGGTGGTTGTCGGTTGGTGGGGTGTTCGCCGGATGCGGGGTGATGGTCCGGCGGAAGAGGGGTTTGGCGGTGCCGGAGTTCTGGTGTAGACGTCGCCGGTTCAGGACTTCCGGGGTCTCCGGATGGGCGCTGGGGGAGTTCCGGTGAGCGTCGGTCAGCGTCGGTGAGGGGCCGCTCGCCCGGTCCGGAAGCGGGCCGGTGCTCGGGCGAGCGGCGGGGGCGTCAGGCCGCCGAGGCGCTGGCTTGCGCGTCGGCCTGCTGGCTGGCCTGTTCGTCCTTGAAGCGCTGGGTCAGCTTGCCGAGGCGGTCGCTGGCGATGGGTATGCCGGCTTCGCGCAGGACTGTCCTGATCACGGCCTGGGTGGGGCCATGCTCCTGGACGGCGGGCCGGACGATCTCGGCCAGCTCGTCCATCGAGGCTGCGGGCTTGCGGCCGGTGCGCTTGGTGCCCACCACCGGTTTCCGGCTGTCGGGCCGGAGGTCGTGGTCGGGCTCGAGCACCGCTTCGTCGGCGGGTAGGTCGTACTGCTCCGCGTCCGTCACCGGTGCGGACTCGGTTACCGGTGCAGGCTCGGGGTTTTCGCGGAGCGGGAGTTCGCCCTCGGCGCGCTTCGGGTCGATGGTGGTCGCGGTCGCGGTGGTGTTGTGGGCGAGGAGGGTGCCGCCGAAGAAGGCGAGGGCGGGCCATCCGGCGACGAGGATCCGTAGCCAGGCGGGGACGTGGGCGAGGTCGAGGAGGCCGGCGGTGGCGACGTTGGCGCCGAGGGAGGCGGTCAGGGCGATGGCGAACCAGGTCCAGGCGGTGCCGGCGGGGTGTCCGGTGGTGCGCAGGGTTCGCATGCGGTGCCAGGCGGCGACGAGCAGCAGGTCGACCGAGACGGGGTAGGCCCAGGCTTTCCAGCCGTGTTGTCCGGCGGCTTCGGCGATGTCGTGGAGGTGGGCGAAGGACAGGGCGCCTGCGATGGCGGCCTGAACGAGGACGGCGTCCGGGCGGAGCAGACGCCGCGTTCGGGTGGTGGCGGTCATGCGGAAGGTGGTCCTCGCGGGTCGGGCGGTGGTGGTTTGTGGGATTGCCGTCTTTGCCGTCTTGCCGTCTTGGTGCTGTGGGACGGTCTGTGGGCTGGGGCGGGTTCGGCTGCCCGGGTGGTGCCGTGGACACGGCGGAGTTCGGGTTCGTGACGGTGCGGTATCCGTCTTGGGGCTCGTATCCGTCCCGAAGGCATGGCCTTTGACCTGCGGTTTTACGGCAGGGACGGCTGGGACTGCACAAGACGGATGTGTTTCCCGTCCCGGCCAGGGCCCGCCGCTCGCGCCCCAGACGGGGGCGGCGGCGGGCCGCTGGTGGGAGTGGACGGCTGCCGTCTTGGCGTGGGCCTGATCCGTCTTGGTGCGGATGCCGTTGCCGTCTTGGGGTGCCGTTCCGTCTTGGCGGCAGGTGTGGTGACCTGCGGTGTTACGGCTGGGACGGCAGGGACGGCATTTCGGGGAGGGTGGTCAGCCTCTGCTGCCCGCTGCGGTGGCGTTCACGGGGTGGACTGCGGGGCAGTAGCGCCGCCAGGCGTCGAGGAACTTGTTGCGCAGGTAGCCCTTGCGCTGGGTTCCATCGGGCATGCGGACGTTGCCGGAGGAGATGCCGAACTCGCGGAGCATCGCGCCGAGGCCGCGCGGGGTCAGCCCGCCTCGGCTGGTCTCGGCCCAGGGGGCCTCGGGGTCGCCGTTGAGGTTGAACAGCAGTTGGTCGGTGGCGATGCTGTCCGGCTCACCGGCGGCGTGGAAGATCCGCCGGATGTCCGCGAGGATCCGCGCGCCGCCGGGGTTGTCCTCCTCGGTCTGGACCTCGGCGTCGACCATGCGCTTGCACGCCTGGCGGGCCAGGCGGGGCCAGGGTCCTCCGGCGAGGTCGGCGATGATCACCAGGGGTTCCCAGGTGTCGGCGGCGCGGTCCTCGACCGGCATGGCGGGCTGCAGGCGCAGGGCCCGGTCAGCGAGCGGTGCCGCCCAGCGGGCGATCTTGTCGCGGATCGCGTGCAGGGCGGGCCGGTCCCGCTGGGTGCGGTACGGGGCGACGCGCTCGCCCTCGGCTCGGCGGCGCATGCGGATCACGATCGAGCGGTCCATGATCGTGTCGGGGAGGTCGCCGATTCCGGCGATGGCCGCCATGGCGAAGGTGGGGAACTTGCGCGGGGTGTGGTCGTTGCCGACGACCCGCAGCACGTAGCGGTCGCGCTGGTGCCCGGCGTTGAGCAGGCCGCGCATCTCCTCGTTCTTCTCCGCCGCCTTTGGACTGCCGAAGATCGTGTCCGCCTCGTCCACCAGCAGGGTGGGCGGCTCCTCGCTGATCGTGCGGAAGATGGCGGCCGGAGAAGAGTTCACCGTCAGCATCGGCTGATGGACCGTCTCGGCGAGTACGTCGAGCAGGCGGGACTTGCCGCAGCGCTTGGCCGGGCCGACCACGGCCAGGCGCGGGGCGTGCTGCCACGAGCACTGCAGGTGGGTCGCCGCGACCCACAACGTGGTGGCGTCCAGGGCCTGGTCGGAGGGAAGGATCACGAACTTCGCGATCTGGGCCCTCAGCTGCGTGAGCAGGTCGGCGCCCTCGGTCGCCTCGGTGTCGGGCATCAGGTCGGTCCCGTCCGGGACGGCGGGCTCGGCAGGCGCCTCATCGGCGCCGTGTCCGCAGGTTGTGGACACAGGCTCGGGCTGTTGGCCCGGCAGGAAGGATCCGGGCTCGCCCGGCTTGGCGACCGGCGGCCAACTCACGGTGGAAGCTGCCGGATCGGGCTGGTGGGACGTAGACTCCATGCTGAAGCTCCAGACTGGGGCGCGGGACCTGATCCGTCGCGCGCCGCCGATGAAGGTCGTGGGTAAGGACTTCGCCTGGCCCTCGGTGTTCGCAGCACCGGGGGCCTTCGTGCGTCCTGAGGCGGTCGAGCCGAGGATCCTGGCCCTCTCAACTCACAGGGACTGCTTGCACCTTGGTGGTGGTCCCTCGGCGGCCGAGGCCGCCGAGGGACCACGAACGTACGGCCATGCCGCTGGAAGATCCACTCCAATCGGGCAAGTACGCCCACGGCAGACAGGCTTGTGGATCGGGCTCTCATCACGTCAAGCTGCATCAGCCGCCGCGCCTTCGCCGAGCGCCGCGTCGATGCCGAGCAGGCGCAGAAGGTCCGCCGTGATCACGCGGTACTTCTTGCCCAGCCGCAGGACCCGGCAGGGGTAGGCGCCAAGGCGGGCCAGCTCGTAGCCCTTGCTCCGCCCGAGACCGATGGCCCTATTTGCGGTGTCGAGGTCGATGGCCGCCGGCAGCCTGAGAAGTTCGGCCCGACCCATCCCCTGCGCCGTCGCCGATATGTCACCAGTTCGCACATGAACTCCAAATCCGGGCTCCCCCCGAGCGGGGGGCTGCGACGGAGTGCCGCAACGGAGAGGAGCTTGCCAGTGGCTACTGTGTCGATATGACACAACGCCGCGAGGAACACTGGTCCACCGACGACGAAGACGCGCTCGACTGGCCCGAACGGATCACCAAGGACGTGATCCAAGCAATCACCCGAAGGAGGAAAGACCTTGGACTGTCCGCGCAGGATCTGGCTGACGAAACAGGGGTCTTGGGTTACGAAGTACCCCGGAACGTCATCGCCAACTGGGAGTCCGGCAGGCGCAAGACGATCACGATTCCCGAGCTGATCGTCGTGGCCGAGGCCCTGGACATCGCACCGGTCGAGCTGCTCTTCTCCCCAGCCCTAGGCGGCTGGGTCGACTACCTGCCAGAGATGCCCAGCGACCGCTGGTCGGCGCTCACCCACTTCACAGGAGAGGCTCGCCACTCGCTCGGGACGTACCGGCTCCGCCTCTACCGGGAGCACGAACGGATCTGGCAAGAGCTCCAGGAGGAGCATCACGATGCGTTCCAGCTGGAGTTCAAGTTGTTCCGGGAGGAATGGCCTCCCGGCTCACAGGAGAAACTCGACGCTTTCGTCGCCGCCGTCCGCGAGCGGCTTCAACCCGTCAGGGCACGCCTGCGCGAGATCGGCCTGGAAGTTCCGCCCCTCGCACCAAGCCTCGGTTTTCTCGACGCCGAACTCCCCCCTCTCAAAACCGATTTCGACCTGGAGGACGAATGAAGGGTTCCACCTACCACCGCTGCTACTGCCGCGATGCCGAGACCGGCAAGCCGCTCGGCAAGGCGTGCCCGAAGCTCAGCAGCCGGAAGCACGGCGCCTACTCCATACGTCAGGAGCTGCCCAACGCCGAGGACGGCACGCGCCGTTCGTTCAACCGCGCCGGCTACGAGACGCTCAAGGAGGCTCAGGCCGACCTCGATCATGTTCGCGGCCTGCTCGCCCTCGGCAAGGAGGATCCGGACGACCTGGCCTTGGTCGCCGAGCTCCTGGTGAAGGTCGCCGACGAGAAGGCTCAACTGCCCGACATCGAGGAGACCCGCAACCGCCTGAAGGCCGGTCAGGACCTCTCTTCCCGCGTCACCGTCGGCGAGTGGCTCGACACCTGGCTGGCCGGCAAGAAGATCCGCAAGTCCGGGATCACCCGCTACGAATGTGACGTGCGGGTCCACCTCAAGCCCCGCATCGGGCACATCCGCGTCGACCGGCTGCGGGTGAGCACGCTCGCCGAGATGTTCACGGCCATCGCCGACGCCAACGAGGAGATCCTGGAGAACAACGCCCTGCGGCACGCGCTGAAGGCCGAGCTCGCCACGGTGCCGATCAAGGGCGCGGAGAACCGCGCCCGCCGCAAGGCTCTGCACGCCGAACTCGCCGAGATGCCGCCGTTCCGGCGCACGACCGGCGCCGCCACCCGCCAGCGCATCCGGGCCACGCTCCGGACCGCCCTGAACGACGCGATCCCCGAGGGCCTGATCACCCTCAACCCGGCCGCCCACGTCAAGCTCGACCCGGCCGCCAAGCCGAAGGCTCTGGTCTGGACGCCGGAGCGAGTCGCCCAGTGGCAGGCGACCGGCGTGAAGCCCTCCCCCGTGATGGTCTGGACGCCGCAGCAGACCGGCTCGTTCCTCGACTTCGTTGCTGCCGACCGCCTGTACGCGATGTGGCACGTGATCGCCTTCCGCGGGCTTCGCCGGGGCGAGGCGTGCGGCCAGCTGTGGTCCGAGACTAACCTCGACAACGGCTCGCTGACCGTGACGGCGCAGCTCGTGCAGGACGGCTGGGAGGTCGAGGAGTCCGACCCCAAAACCGACGGAAGCTTCCGGACCGTGGCGCTGGACGACGACACGGTGGCCGTCCTGCGACGCCACCGTGATCGGCAGCAGAAGGAGCGGGCCGACTGGGGGCCGGCCTGGAAGGACACCGGCCGGGTCTTCACCAACGAGGATGGTTCCTGGCTCCACCCGGGCAAGGTCACCGAGATGTTCGAGCGGCTCGTGACCGCGTCCGGCCTGCCGCCGATCCGGCTGCACGACCTCCGCCACGGCGCGGCCACCCTCGCGCTCGCAGGAGGAGTCGACATGAAGGTGGTGTCCGACATGCTCGGCCACTCCTCTATCAAGATCACCTCGGACATTTACACCAGCGTCCTGCCCGAGATCGCCAAGGACGCCGCCGAGGCCGCCGCGAAGCTCGTCCCCCTCCAGCGGAAGACCGAAGCCGAGGCTCACGCCAAGGCCGCAGCCGAAGCGGAGAAGGCCAAGCGGAAGGCGGCGAAGAAGGCGAAGTCCAAGGCCAAGAAGGCCAAGGGTTAGACCAAGATCAACAGCCGCGCTCACGCATCGCTCACGCAAGCGATCTTGTAGCGCGTCGCTGACGCCTGCTCACACGTCAAGGAATAGCAAAAGGCCCAGGTCATGGGCTATATGACCTGGGCCTTCTCGGAGCCGCCTATGGGATTCGAACCCATGACCTACGCATTACGAGTGCGTTGCTCTGGCCAACTGAGCTAAGGCGGCGCCGCTGCCCGAGCTCCCCCGCCAGGGGCGGTTCGCATCGGCAACGCGGGCCAGTCTACACAGGTCCGCGGGGTGATCCGTACCGGGTTCCGGTGGGCGGGTCAGCGGGTGGGGCGGTGGGGGGAGGTGAGCCACTCGTCGGCCAGGAGGGACCAGACCTCGCTGTCCTGGCGGACCCCGTTGTGCAGGTAGTAGGAGCGGAGCACGCCGTCCAGGCGCATGCCGACCCGCTGGGCGACCGCGCGGCTGCGGGTGTTGCGGGTGCTGCTGAACCATTCGATGCGCTGCATGCCGCGCTCCGCCACCGCGTGCTCGATCAGCTGCCGCACGCCGGCCGTGATCAGGCCGAGGCCCTCGCCCGCCGGTTCGGCCCAGACGCCGATCTCGCAGTTGAGGTGCTTGACGTCGAAGTGCGGGAACATCACCCCGCCCACCAGCGTGCCGTCCAGCCAGATGCCGTAGATCGCGCCGGTGTCGGCGGCGGCCTTGTCGGCGTAGTGGCGCAGGGTGGCGCGGGCGGAGTCCAGGTCGGTGGTCAGCGAGGCGAAGGCGATGAACTGGTTCAGGTTCTCCCGGGCGCGGTCGATGTGGGCCAGGAACTCCTCGGCGTGCCAGGGCTCCAGGGGGCGCAGCTCGGCGGGGAGGGTGTCGGAGAGGGGGATGGCGAACATGCTGACTACCTCCGGGCGGGCCTGGGCATCACGACGGGCGTACATAACAAACGTTTGGTAGGTACCATAACCGCATGACGCCCGCCCGTGGAGACCATGAAGCCCGCCGCCGTGATGTCTCCGCCGCGGTCTGGCGGGTGCTGGCGAGCCGGGGCTTCGGCGCGCTGACGCTGCGGGCGGTGGCCGCCGAGATGGGTGCCTCGACGGGGCTGCTCACCCACTACTTCCCCAACAAGCAGGCGCTGCTGCGCACCGCGCTGGAGGTGCTCGACCAGCACAACCAGGAGCGGCCCCGGCGCGCGGCACCGGCGGGGCTGGCCGCGCTCCGTGCCCACCTGCTCGACGTGCTGCCGCTGACCGCCGAGGGCGCCGACGCCAACCGGATCTGGGTCAGCTCCTGGGACGTCGCCCTGGCCGACCCCGAGCTCGCAGCCGAGCACGCCGAGCGCTACCGCCGCGCACGCGTCAGGCTCACCGGGCACGTCGAGACCGCCCAGGCGCTCGGCGAGCTGCCCGCCACGGCGCCCGCCGAGGACCTGGCCGCCGCCGCCCAGGCCTTCACGCTCGGCCTGGTGGTGCAGGCGCTCTTCGCCCCGGCCGAGTTCCCGCCGGAGCGCCAGATCAAGCTGGTGGACGACTGGTTGGCGGCAGCGGCATCCCCCGGGGCGCCGGTCACTTCGGGCAGCGCAGTCCCTCGGCCGGTGTCAGGCCCTCCAGCAGGTAGTGATTGACCGCCGAGTCCACGCAGTCGTTGTGCCGCCCGTAGGCGGTGTGCCCGTCGCCGTCGTAGGTCACCAGCCGTCCGGACGCCAGCTGCCCGGCCAGTGACTGCGCCCAGGCGTACGGCGTGGCCGGGTCCCTGGTGGTGCCGACCACCACGATCGGATCGGCCCCGGCCGCCCGCACGGTGTGCGGTGCGCCGGTCGCCTTGACCGGCCAGTAGGCGCAGGTCAGCCCCATCCAGGCCATGTCCTGCCCGAAGTGCGGGGAGGCCTGCCGGAAGTCCGGCAGCGCACGGCTGACGTCCGCGGGGGAGGCGAACGCGGGCGGCAGGTCGAGACAGTTGACCGCCATGTTGGCGTACATCAGGCTGGGGTACCCGCCGTCGCTGCCGCGCTCGTAGTAGGAGTCCGAGAGCCGCAGCAGCGGGGCCCCGTCGCCGGTCTTGGCGGCGGCCAGCGCGGTGCGCAGCTGCGGCCAGAGGAACTCCGCGTACATCGCCTCGATGACGCCGGTCACCGCCTGTGCCTCGGTCAGCTGCCGGCCCCCGCCGCCCGGCAGCGGCTGCGAACGCAACGAGCCGAGCAGCGCGTCGAGCTGCTGCCCGGCCTGCTGCTCGTCCCGGCCGACGGGGCAGTCCTCGTGGGTGCCGCAGTCCCGCGCGAAGGAGCCCCAGGCCGTCTCGAAGCCGCCGGCCTGGGCGCGGTTGCCGCTCAGCGCGGTCAGCGAGGGGTCCATCGCACCGTCCAGCACCAGCCGGCCGGCCCGGGACGGGAAGAGCCCGGCGTAGGTCGCGCCCAGCAGGGTGCCGTAGGACTTGCCGACGTAGTTGAGCTTGGCGTCGCCGAGCAGCGCCCGCAGGACGTCCATGTCGCGGGCCGCCTCGACGGTGCTGACGTGGCTGAGCAGCGCACCGGCGTGCTGCTGGCAGCCGGCCGCGAACTCCTGGTCGGCGGCGACCAGCCGGTCGATCCCGGCCTGACCGTCGGGGGTGCTGTCGACGGCGGTGTACGCGTCCATCCGATCACCGCTCAAGCAGGTGATCGGACTGCTCCGGCCGACCCCGCGCGGGTCCAGGCCGACCAGGTCGTACGCGGCCCGGACCGGCGGCTGGTAGCCCGCGGCCACCGCCTCGACGTACTGCACCGCCGAGCCGCCGGGGCCGCCCGGGTTGAGCAGCAGCGAGCCCAGCCGCTTGGCGCCCCCGCTGCCATCGGCCGGGCGGCGGACGGCGCCGAGCGTCAGGTCACCGCCCGCCGGGTGGCCGTAGTCGAGCGGGGCCTTGAAGGTGGCGCACTCGAAGCCCTGGTCGCAGGGCTGCCACGAGAGCTGCTGGTGGTAGTAGGAGTCCAGCTCGGCGGGGACCGCCTCGGGCAGCGGCTGCAGCGGCGCAGCGCCGGCCGGTACGGCGGAGGCCGTGCCGCCCGGAGAGGGCGGGGTGTCGCCCGGCAGCCCGTTCGGCCTGCCCCCGCCGGAGCATCCCGTGAGCAGCAGCCCGGCGGCGGCCAGCACGAGGAGCGTCCGCAGCGGAGCAGCGGGCTGGGCAGAACGCATACGGGACTCCCTCATGGGCACCGGCCGGGCAGCGGCTAGTACTGAGCGTAACCGGATCAGGGCACAGCGCAGCGCCGGGAAAGCGGCGCCGGGGTGTCAGCCAGCGGAGCGGACCAGCGTGTCGCTCAGGTACTGCGCGGCCAGCCGCACCAGGCGCAGCCGCTCCCGCTCCGGGGTGAAGTCCTGGACCACGTTGGAGATCGTCACCACCGCCTTGGCCGCCGGCCCCTTGCCCGTGCGCAGCGCGTCGGAGAGCTTGTGCGCCGAGTTCTGCCCCTCGCCGTCCGCCTTCGCGGCGGCCAGGAACAACTGCCGCGGCGCCGGGCCCGCAGGCGCGTCGGCCGCCGCCTGGGCCAGCGCGACCGCGTCGTAGCGGCCCGACACGGCCGCCGCCGCCCCGTACAGGTCCGGCCGGGTCAGCTCGGCCGCGACCGCGCAGGGCGCGCCGTCCCCCACGCCGAGGGCGCCCCAGCCCTGCGGCCCGGCCGGCAGGGTGTGGAAGGCGGCCGCGACGGCGGCGCGCACCACCTCGTCGTCGCCCAGCGCCTGCGGGGCGGCGGCGACCAGGTCGCAGGGGTGCGCGGTGCCGGTGGGCGCGGCCGGTGCGACGGTGATGAACGGGTGCGCCCGGCCGAGCTTGATCGCGGAGGCGACGCCCTCGTAGATGTCCGGCAGCTCGGCGTCGGCGGTCCGCCCCGGGGTCGCGGCGTGCAGCACGATGACCGGGTACCGGGCCGTCGGATCGTCGGCGTAGTGCGGCGGCAGCCAGACCCGTACGGCGCGCAGCCGGCCGTTGGCACCGGGCAGGTCGGCCTGCAGCAGCTCCCCCTCGGCGGGGTGGCCGACGGTCACGAAGCGCGTCGCCGACGGGCTGGCCGACCGGGACGCCGACGGGGAGCCCGCCGAGGGCGAGGCCGCGGACGGGGAGCCGGCCGCCGGGGAGGCCGCCGAGGCGCCGGGCACGGGGGCCGGCCGAGCCGCGGCCGGAGTGGCCCGGACGGCATCCGCCGCCGCACCGGCCTCGGCCTGCCGCTGCGTCCCGGCGCCGTGACCGGTCCGACCGGTCTGGGCGCTCAGCACCACCACCACGGCCAGCCCGGTGGCGCACAGCCCACAGCAGACCGCGCCGATCAGCCGCAGCACCGCCGGACGCGGATCGGCGGTCAACTCGTAGGCGAGGCCGAGCTTCTCACCGCGCCAGCGGCGCCAGGCACCATGGGCCAGCCAGCAGGCGAGCAGCAGGACGGGGACCAGCACGAGCAGCAGCAGGGGCGGACGGAGCACGGACACCACCTCGAAGAGGATCTGGACGCGGCCTTCCCCAGCCTGCAAGAGAGCGCCGCCGATCCCGTGGAGCGTCCCGCGCGAATGCGCACGTTCACTCGAACGAGCGAGCCGCCACCCGCCACGGCGCCCTCGGCCGACGGATCGCCACCCGCCACGGCGCCCTCCTCGTGCGACGGATCGTCAACCGCCCGCAGCGGTCCCGCCGGGGGCGCGGCCTCAGCCCGCGCGCAGCGCCACCGTCATCGCCTCCACCGCGAGCAGCGGATCGACGTTGCGGTCCAGCGCCCGGCGGCAGTCCAGGATCGCCTCGATCCGGCGCAGGGTGCCCTCGGGCGGGCCGGCGGACGCCACCTTGTCCAGGGCCGGGCGCTGGTCCTCGTTGGACAGCGCCCCGGTGGAGCCCAACTGCAGGGCCAGCACGTCCCGGTAGAACCCCAGCAGGTCGAGCAGCGCCACCCCGAGGGTCTCGCGGCGCGTCCTGGTGGCCCGGCTCTTCTGCCGCTTCTCCAGCTCCTTGACCGCCCCGGCCATCCCGCGCGGGGCCTTGCCGCCGAGCCCTTCGGCCGCGCCGTACACGGCCTTGAGGTCGTCGGTCTCCTTGACGTCCCGGGTCTCGGCCAGCGCCTCGGCGTCCGCCTTGGCGGTGTCCACCAGCCGCTGGGCGGCGGCCAGGCAGCCCCCGATGTCGGCCACCTCCAGCGGGATCCGCAGCACGTCCAGCCGACGGCTGCGGGCCTGCTCGTCCACCGCGAGCCGCCGTGACCGCTCGATGTCCCCCTGTCCGACCTGGGCGGCCAGCAGGGCCAGCGAGGGCTCCACCCCGTCGCGGCGCACCAGCAGGTCGGCCACCGCGTCGGCGGAGGGGGTGCCCAGCACCAGGTGGCGGCAGCGCGAACGGATGGTCGGCAGGGTGTCCTGCACGGACGGCGCGCAGAGCAGCCACACCGTCCGCGGCGAGGGCTCCTCGACGCCCTTGAGCAGCGCGTTCGCGGCAGCCTCGGTGAGCCGGTGGGCGGCGTCGATCAGGATCACCGACCAGCGCCCGCCGGTCGGATAGCTGGACGCCCGCAGCACCAGGTCGCGCATGTCGCCGACGCCGATGGACAGGCCGTCGCTGCGGACGAACTTCACGTCCGCGTGGCTCTCGGACATCACGGTGTGGCAGCCGTCGCAGAACCCGCAACCGGGTGTGCCGCCCATGTCGAGATCCGGGCTGGTGCACTGCAGGGCCGCGGCGAAGGCCCGGGCGGCGGTGGTCTGGCCCGCGCCGGGCGGGCCGGTGAAGAGCCAGGCGTGCGTCATCAGCGAGGCGTTGACCGCCGGCTCGCCGGTGGCGGTGGCGGTGGCGGGCGCGGCCCCCGAGCGCCCCGCGAGCACCGTGGCCCGGGCGGCCCGGGCGGCAGCGGTCAGCTGCTCGACCACCCGTTCCTGACCCACCAGGTCGTCCCAGACGGCCACCGCTGCTCCCACCCGCTCCGCTGTCGGACGCCCGGTCCGCTACCCGACGTTCCGCTCCCGAGCATACGGCGCGCCGACGACACCCCGGCCGGCCCGGCTCCGGCCCCCGACCGGACCGCGACCGGCCGGCGACCGAGGGTCGCGGCGCCGGTGGCCGGCCTCACTTGCGCCGCTTGCGCCCCTTGCCGCCGTCGCCCTCGTCATGCGGCCCGTCGTCCTCCGGGTCCGCCTGCTCCCAGCGAGCCCACTCCTCGCGCGAACCGAGCAGGGAGTCGGTGAGCGAGGGCAGGTCGTCCATCGGCGTCTCCTCGGCCCAGGACGGCCGCGGTGGCCGCGGCGCCTGGCGCGGCTCGCCCGGCGCCGCCTTCGGCAGCTCCCGGGTGGGATCGCCCGCCGGCGGCTCGGCCCGCCACAGACCTGGCGGCACCCGCTCCTCGACCGGGCGCACCGGGTCCACCGGACGCCTCGCGTCGGCCGGACGCGCCGTGGGCGGACCGGCCGGCGTGACCCGGGGCAGCACCGCGGTCTTCTCCACCACCTGCTCCGGCGCCGCGCCCTTGGCAGCCGCCTGCCCCGGGCCGGGCTGCCCGGCCTGCCCTGCCTGCCCGGCCCGGCGGGCCTGCGCAGCCGCAGCCGCCTCGGCCGCCGCCACCGCCGCCTGCCGGTCCTGCTCCGAGATCTCCTCGGTCAGCTCCTCCGTGCCGGCCACCCGCGGCAGCTCCGCGGTGACCGCGGCGGCGTCGTTCGCCGCGGCCGCAGCGGCCGCGGCCTCCTCGGCGACCCTGACCGCCTCGGCCCGCTGCAGCGCCTCCTCGGCGCGGCGGCGCTGCTCGGCCCGCTGCACCTCGCGCTGGCGCTGCAGCTCGGCCTGCTGGGCGGCCTCCGCCTCCTGGCGGGCCCGCTCGGCGGCCTCGGCGGCCAGCCGCACCTCCTCGGCAGCCTTGCGCTCGGCTTCCTCCGCCGCCCGCCGCTCGGCCTCCTCCTCGGCCCGGAGCCTGGCCTCCTCGGCCCGCTTGCGCGCCTCCTCGGCGGCCTTGCGCTCCGCTTCCTCCTTGGCCAGCCGCTCCTTCTCCGCCTGCTCGGCGCGCAGCTGCTCCAGCAGCTCCAGGCGCTTGCGCTCGGCGGCCTCGGCCTCGGCCTTCTTGCGCGCCTCCTCGGCGGCCTGCCGCTCGGCCTCCTCCTTGGCCAGCCGCTCCTGCTCGATCCGGGCCGCCTTCTCCTGGTCGGAGAGCGGCAGCTCACGGTCGAGCCGGTGCCGGATCGCGGTGGTCACCAGGGCGGGCGCGGAGCTGCCGTCGACCACCAGGTAGCGCACGGGGTCGGCCGCCGCCAGCGCGAGGAACCCGGCCCGCACCCGGGCGTGGAACTCGGTCGGCTCGGACTCCAGCCGGTCCAGCGCCTCGGTGAAGCGCTCCCGCGCCCTGAGCGGGTCGACGTCCAGCACCACCGTCAGGTCGGGCACCAGGCCGCCGGTGGCCCAGCGCGAGATCCGCGCGACCTCGGTGGCGGCCAGGTCGCGGCCGGCGCCCTGGTAGGCGATCGAGGAGTCCATGTAGCGGTCGGTGATCACCACCGCGCCCCGGGCCAGCGCGGGCCGGATCACGTTCTCCACGTGCTCGGCGCGGTCGGCCGCATAGATCAGCGCCTCGGCTCGGTGCGACAGGCCGGTGTTGCCGACGTCCAGCACCAGGCCGCGCAGCCGCTGCCCGACCGGGCTGCCGCCGGGCTCGCGGGTGAGCACCACCTCGTGCCCCTTGCTGCGGATCCACTCGGCCAGCGCCTGCGCCTGGGTGGACTTGCCGGCCCCGTCGCCGCCCTCCAGGGCGATGAAGAACCCGGTGCCGCTGGCCCGGTGCTCGGGGACCTCACGGCCCCGGCCCAGCGCCTCCAGCAGCTCGCGCCCGAACGGGACGGTGCCGCGCTGGTCGTCCGTCTTGAGCAGCACCACCCCGGCCAGCGCCAGGGTCAACACCCCGGCGGTGGCCACCGCGAGCGCGGCGCCGCCGTGGATGAAGGTGAAGTCGCCGGGCCCGCGGTCGCCGTAGTCGATCTCGCCGTAACCGGCGGCGAGCAGCGGCAGCGCCACCAGCGCGCCGCCGACCACCGTGCGCAGCACCGCGTAGAGGTGCTCGGTGACCCGTGCCAGCCGGGCCTCCTCGACCTCCTGGGCCAGCAGCGCCCGGCCGACGCCGACCACGATCCCCGCGGCGGTACCGGCCACCATGGTGAGCAGCAGGATCAGTACGAAGTCGAAGACCAGCCCGGCCAGGATCAGCGCCGCGCCGAGCGTCAGCAGCGCCACCGCCAGCAGCCGGCGCCGGGAGAGCGCGGGCAGCGTCACCCGGGTGAGCCGCAGGCCCAGCCAGGGCAGCCCAGTGGCGGCGAGCACCAGCAGGCCGTAGCCGACCGGCCCGGCCCCGTGCTCGGCGGCGGTGAGCAGCGCGAGCGCGGCGACCCCGGCCATCGAGGCGTAGGCGGCGGCGACGGCGAAGGTGAAGTACGGGGCGGAACCGGTGCGGCCCTTGCCGAGCGCCGGCCCCGGCGTGGCGTCGGTCGGTGCCCGCAGCCCGCGCAGCGGCGAGCTGGGCGCGAAGCCCGACGGGTTGGCCGGCAGGTCCTGCAGGTAGAGCAGCGCGGCCGAGGCGGCGAAGAGCCCGGCCGCGCCCAGCGCGGCCACCGTCACCTGGTGCTCGCGCAGCCAGTGCGAGCCGAGCGCCGCGAAGAGGTTGTTGAGCAGCGTCAGGCCGATCAGGGCGAGCGAGGCCAGCGGCACGGTGGCCCAGCCGGTGCGCATGTCCAGGGTGCGCAGGGTGGCCAGGTTGCCGGCCGACGGGCGCTGCTCGGCCGCCGGTGCGTTGGGATTGGCCGGCGGGAGCAGGGTCGGCACGGTGGCGCCCTTGGCCACCGACCAGACCCGCTCGGCCACACCGGCCGCGAAGACAGTGCCGAGCAGCGCGTAGGTCGCACCGCCGCCGTGCACCCAGACGGGCCACCAGGGCGCCACCGCGACCAGCACCGCGCGCAGCCCGTCGGCACCGATCAGCGTCCAGCGCCGGTCGAGCCGGCCGGTCAGCAGCCGGTGCAGCGGGGTGAGCAGCAGCACGCCGGCCAGCGCGGCGGCCGCCAGCCGGACGACGAAGACCAGGGTCAGCGCGAACGCCACGCCCCGGTAGCCGCCACCGAACTGGTCGGCCTGGCTCGCCACGGCGACGGTCAGCGCGAGCAGCACCAGGAAGGCCAGCCGGTCGGCGGTGCCGCCGAGCAGCTGGGTGACCCAGAGCCGCCGGTAGGGGCGCAGCCGCAGCAGCGCCCTGGCCCGCTCGCCTGGAGTACCGGCCGGTGCCACCTCGGGGAGGTCGGGGGATCCGGCGCCGGCCTCAGCGGTGGGGGTGGGCTGCTCCTCGCTCGTCATACGGTCAGCGTAGCGGGCGGTGCCTGCCCCAAAAGGGCTCATCGCGTTCCGGATCAGGGCCATGACGAGGTTGTGACGCACTCCACCCACCCCGCCCGGCAACGGGCGCGGCCCCGGACCGGCCGCGGAACGCGATCGGTCCGGGGCCGCCCGGGGCCCCTGAGGGGAGGTCAGCCCTCGTCAGCGGCACCGGCCACGGTCTCCTCGGCCACCGCCTTCTTCGCGGTGGTCTTCTTGGCGGCGGTCTTGGCGGTCGCCGTCTTCTTGGCCGCCGTCTTGGCGGTCGTCGTCTTCTTCGCCGCCGTCTTCTTCGCCGCGGTCGTGGTCGCGGTCGCCTTCTTCGCGGCGGTCTTCTTGGCCGGCGCCTTCTTGGCCGCCTTCTTCACCGGCCCACGGGCCCGCTTCTCGGCGAGCAGCTCGTAGCCGCGCTCGGGCGTGATGGTCTCCACGTCGTCGTCCTTGCGGAGCGTCGCGTTGGTCTCACCATCGGTCACGTACGGCCCGAACCGGCCGTCCTTGACCACCACCGGACGCTCGCTGACCGGGTCGGTGCCCAGCTCCTTGAGCGGCGGCGCGGCGGCGGCCCGGCCACGCTGCTTGGGCTGGGCGTAGATCGCCAGCGCCTCCTCCAGGGTGACCGTGAAGAGCTGGTCCTCGCTGGTCAGCGAGCGCGAGTCGGTCCCCTTCTTGAGGTACGGCCCGTACCGGCCGTTCTGCGCGGTGATCTCCACGCCCTCGGCGTCCGCGCCGACCACCCGCGGCAGCGACAGCAGCCGCAGCGCGTCCTGAAGCGTCACCGTCTCCAGCGACATGGTCTTGAAGAGCGAGGCGGTGCGCGGCTTGACCGCGTTCTTGCCGGTCTTGGGCGTGCCCTCGGGCAGCACCTCGGTCACGTAGGGCCCGTAGCGGCCGTCCTTGGCGATCAGCGGGTTGCCGCTGACCGGGTCGGTGCCCAGCTCGAAGTCACCGCTCGGCTTGGCCAGCAGCTCCTCGGCCAGCTCGACGGTCAGCTCGTCCGGCGGCAGCTCGTCCGGGATGTCGGCCCGCTGTCCGGGCTCGCCCTCCACCGCGGCCGCCTTTTCGACGTACGGCCCGTAGCGGCCGACCCGCAGCGTGATCTCCTCGCTGAGCGGGAACGAGCTGATCTCCCGGGCGTCGATCGCGCCGAGGTCGGTGACCAGCTCCTTCAGCCCGCCCAGGTGGTCGCCGTCGCCGTTGCCGGCCTCCGCCGCGCCGCCGACCGCGTGGCCCTCGCCCTCGCCGAAGTAGAAGCGCTTGAGCCACGGCACGGACTGCGCCTCACCGTTGGCGATCCGGTCGAGGTCGTCCTCCATCCGGGCGGTGAAGTCGTAGTCGACCAGTCGGCCGAAGTGCTTCTCCAGCAGGTTGACCACGGCGAAGGAGAGGAAGGACGGCACCAGCGCCGTCCCCTTCTTGAAGACGTACTTGCGGTTGATGATCGTGTCGATGATCGAGGCGTAGGTCGAGGGCCGGCCGATCTCCCGGTCCTCCAGCTCCTTGACCAGCGAGGCCTCGGTGAAGCGGGCCGGCGGCTTGGTGCTGTGGCCCTCGGAGGTGATCCGCTCGGCGGCCAGCGGGTCGCCCTGGGTCATCTGCGGCAGCCGGCGCTCGCGGTCGTCCAGCTCGGCGTTCGGGTCGTCGGCGCCCTCGACGTAGGCCTTGAGGAAGCCGTGGAAGGTGATGATCTTGCCGGAGGCGGAGAACTCGACGTCCCGGCGGTCGGCCGACAGGCCGCCGACCTTGACCGTCACGGACTGCCCGACGGCGTCCTTCATCTGGGAGGCGACGGTGCGCATCCAGATCAGCTCGTAGAGGCGGAACTCGTCCCCGCCCAGTGCCGTCTCGGCCGGGGTCCGGAAGCGGTCGCCGGAGGGGCGGATCGCCTCGTGCGCCTCCTGGGCGTTCTTGACCTTGCTGGCGTAGGCGCGCGGCGCGTCCGGCAGGTAGTCGGCCCCGTAGAGCTGGGTGACCTGGGCGCGGGCAGCCGCGACCGCGGTCTCCGAGAGGGTCGTGGAGTCGGTGCGCATGTAGGTGATGAAGCCGTTCTCGTACAGCTTCTGGGCCACCTGCATGGTCCGCTTGGCGCCGAAGCCCAGCTTGCGGCTGGCCTCCTGCTGCAGCGTGGTGGTGCGGAACGGCGCGTACGGCGAGCGGCGGTAGGGCTTGGACTCGACGCTGCGCACGCTGAAGGCGGTCTGCTCCAGGGCGGCGGCCAGCGCGCGGGCGGCCTGCTCGTCCAGGTGCATCGTGCCGGCCGTCTTCAGCCGCCCGTCCGGGCCGAAGTCGCGGCCGCTGGCGACCCGCTTGCCGTCCACGGTGGCGAGCCGGGCGCCGAAGCTCTCCGGGTTGGCGGCGTCCACCGCGGTGCGGCCGGTGCCGAAGGTGCCGACCAGGTCCCAGTACGAGGCGGAGGTGAAGGCGATCCGCTCCCGCTCACGCTCGACCACCAGACGGGTCGCCACCGACTGGACGCGGCCGGCCGAGAGCTTCGGCATGACCTTCTTCCAGAGCACCGGCGAGACCTCGTAGCCGTAGAGGCGGTCGAGGATGCGGCGGGTCTCCTGGGCGTCCACCAGCCGCTGGTTCAGCTCGCGCGGGTTGGCCACGGCCTGCTGGATGGCGTCCTTGGTGATCTCGTGGAAGACCATCCGCTTGACCGGGACCTTGGGCTTGAGCACCTCCTGCAGGTGCCAGGCGATCGCCTCGCCCTCGCGGTCCTCATCGGTGGCCAGGAAGAGTTCGTCGGACTCCTTGAGGAGCGCCTTGAGCTTCGACACCTGGGACTTCTTGTCCGCGTTCACCACGTAGATGGGCGCGAAGTCGTGGTCGACGTCGACGCCGAGCCGGCGCACCTCGCCGGTGTACTGGTCCGGCACCTCGGCCGCCGTCCCGGGCAGGTCGCGGATGTGCCCGACGCTCGCCTCGACGATGTAGCCGGGGCCGAGGTAGCCCTTGATCGTCTTCGCCTTGGCCGGCGACTCGACAATGACGAGTCGCTTGCCGTTGCGCGCGGTCTCGCTGCTCGGGGACACCTTCGCTCTTCTCTCCCGGTCGTTTCCTGGTGTGCTGGCCGACGGCTGGCCCCCGGTCCTGCCGACCGGTCACGGGACCGGCCTCCGAGGGCAGCGCGGGCTCTTGGCCGCCCGACACACCACCGCCTGGGGCTGCCGCATCGCGACGACCCCACCAGCGGAGTGTGACCGTACCCTGGTCACCCTTGTCAAACGGACGGATCCCGCTTTTTCACCGGCAAGGCCGACCGACGCCACTCGAACGGTAACCCCATGATGGAGGTTCCCGCCCCGCTGTTATTCCGGCGGGGTGTCGCCGACCGGGTGCGTAAGGCCTGGCCAGGCCCGGTGTACGGGGCCGGGAGCGGGCCCGGCGAGAGCCGCTGGGCGCGCTCGTCAGCGCAGCAGGGCGGCGGCCAGCAGGCTCAGTCCGCCGGCCAGGCTGCTCGTACCGAGAAGAATCCAGAACACGTCACGTGGCAGCGAGGCGGCGATGCCCCGGCCCGTGAGCACCACCCGGGCCGGCCGGAGCGGATCGTAGGAGACCCGCACGGAGCTGCCAGGGGCCGGCTGGGCCGGGCGGCGCAGCGGCGTGCTGCCGCGCGGACGGGCGAGCACCGAGACCGGGTCGGCCCGGCCCGCGTCCGCCGCCAGTCCGACGGCGGGGAGGGTGGCGTAGGCGAGCAGCGGAGCGGGGTCGAGCGCTTGGACGGGGGTCGGATCCGGGACCACCAGGGCGGTCACCGGAACGCCGTGCCGGCGCAGGTGGTGGCGAAGGCGCAGCTCGGCCGCGCACCAGAACAACAGTGCGCCTCCGAAAAGCACGAGTACGCCCCCCGCCACCGTCACCGTCGGCGTCTCCACCCCTGACCCCCTGGTCCTCCCCGGCCGGCGGCCTGCTCCGCCCCCTGCGAACGTGGCAGCGGGGGGACAACCCCGGGCCGACAGCCGCTGTCGCCCGGGCAAAGGCCGGGTCACGGATCGGTGAACGGCTGTCACAGCACCGCAACAGCGGAAACCCGCCGCCCCGCCGCCGCCGTGTGCACAGACGGCGGGCCGCACGAGCCGCCACCAGCGAACCGATCCCTTGGGGGGAACACCATGAAGGCCTACCGTGTCTGCGCCGCCGCCCTGCTGGCCACCGCCGCGCTGACCCTGACGGCCTGCGGGCCCGACGAGGTGACCGCGTCGAACGCGCCCACCGCCGGTTCCGCCGCCAGCGCGCCCGCCGCCGCCTCGGCCCCCGCTGCGGCGCCCAGCGCCAAGGCTCCGACCGGCGCGCCCGCCAAGCCGAGCACTCCGGCCCGGCCCAGCAGCACCAAGCCCGCCGGTGGCACCGGCGGCGCCTCGCCGACGGCCGACTGCACCGCGAACGCCGCCGGCAACCGGGTGGTCGAGGCCACCGACGACGGCTACCTCACCCACGTCTGGATGCGCGCCAAGGCAACCAAGTTCGTCTGCGGCGCCGACATCCCCGACGACGGCTACTTCGCGAGCTACGGCGACCCCACGGTGTTCACCTTCAGTAACGATGTGAAGACCACCGTCCTGTCCGACATGAAGGCCAAGGCGGTCGATCTGAACACCTTCATGAAGCTCGTGGACGACTGCCTGCACAACCCGTCGGCCGTGCAGGCGCCGAACTACTGCTACGGGAACCAGTACAGCATCACGGCGAACAGCCAGAACGTGATCACCAGCATCACCCAGCAGTACCACCCGTAGCAGCCAGCATGACTGACTGATCGTCAGATCATCACCACGAGGCCGCGGCCGGCTCGACGAAGCCCTGCTCCAGCAGCAGTCGCAGCGACTGAGGAGCCCGCTCCCGCAGCCCGGCCGGCTCCTCGCCGAGCAGCTGTGCGATCGCGTCCAGGATCTCCCCGGCGGTCAGCGTGCCGTCGCAGACACCGGCGAAACCAGCACCCACCGTGTCCACCTTGGTGGCACGCCGCATGCCCCGGTTGTGCCGCAGGACCACGTGCTCGGGGTCCTCGGCACCGGGCGGGCCGACCTGCTCCTGCACCACGTCGTCGGCCAGCAGGTAGCGGGCGTCCAGCAGCCCGGCGTCGTCGTGCGAACGCAGGAAGTCCTGCCGGGCGAACCACTGCTCGATGTGCGGGCCGAGCGGCTGCTCGACCGGGTGCGGCCACTCCTCGATCCGCACCGCGGGCCGGTCGGCACCGGAGGCCCGCAGGGTGATCCAGCCGAAGCCGATGCCCTCGACCTTCGCCGTCTCGAAGGCGTCCAGCCACTCGTTGTAGCGCTCCTCGTAGGCGGACCGCGGCGCCAGGTGGTCGCCGCCGTCCCGCAGCCACAGTTCCGCGTACTGCGCCACGTCCTGCACCTCGCGCTGCACCACCCAGGCGTCCAGCCCGGTGCCGGCCACCCAGCCGGCCAGCCGGTCGTGCCAGTCCTCGCCCTTGACGTGCTGCCAGTTGGCCAGCAGCTGGCAGTAGCCGCCGGGCTCCAGGTGGGCGGCGGCGCCGCGCACCAGGGCGCGGCAGAGCTGGTCGCCGGCCATCCCGCCGTCCCGGTAGACGAACCGGCTGCCGGGCGAGATCACGAACGGCGGGTTGGAGACGATCAGGTCGAAGCGCCGCTCGCCGACCGGCTCGAAGAGGCTGCCCTCGGCGGTGTCGGTGTTCTCGAAGCCGGACAGCGCCAGGGTGAGCCGCGAGAAGGCCAGCGCCCGGGGGTTGAGGTCGGTGGCGGTCACCCGCTGGGCGTGCCGGGCCGCGTGCAGCGCCTGCACCCCCGAGCCCGCGCCGAGGTCGAGCGCGGCGCGCACCGGCCGGCGCACCGCGAGACCGGCCAGCGTCGTGGAGGCGCCGCCGACCCCGAGCACCAGCTCGCGCCGGGCCACCCCGGCGGCACTGCCGCCCGAGCCGATCCCGCCGGCGCCGCCGACCGCGCAGCCCAGGTCGGAGACCACCCAGGAGTCCGCGCTCTCCAGTCCCGCCACCTCGTTGGCGTACGGACGGACGTCCACCGTCGCCCGCACCTGTTCGGCGTCGTCGGCGGAGCGCTCCAGCCAGCCGTCCGCCAGGCACTCCTGGACCGGCAGCGCGGCGGCCGCGGCGGCGTAGGGGACGGGCTGCTGGAGCAGGAAGAGCCGGACCAGCGTCTCCAGCGGCGTGCCGCCCCTGGTCGCGCGCAGCGCCGGCACGGCCTCGCTGCGCGCGAGCGCGGCGTAGCCCGTGGGGCCGAGCAGGTCGAGGCAGCCGTCGGCGGTGTACGAGGCGGCGAGCAGCGCCTCACGCAGTCGGGCGAGGTGGGCGGGGTCGGGATTGGGGAGCTTGGTCACCTCGCCATTGTCCCGCCCGCGAGCCGGGCGGCCGAGCCGGGCGCGCCCTGACCTGCCGTCAGGGCGCGCGGGGCCACGGCTCAGCTCGGCGAGGCGCTGCCGGACGGGCTGCCCGAGGCCGCCGGGCTCCCGGAGCCGGAGCCGGCCGGGCTGCCGGCCGCGGCCGGCGACCCCGAACCGCCCGGGCCGGGCGACCCGCTCGGGCTGCCCGCGCCGCCGGGGCTCGCCGATCCGCCCGCGCTGGGCGACCCGCCCGCGCTGGGCGACCCGCCCGGGCTGCCGGGAGCCGCCGGGCTGCCGGAGGACGCCGGACTGCCCGACGCACCCGCGCCGGCCGACGCACCCGCGCTCGCACCCGCGGCCCCGCCGGCACCCGCCGTCGAGGACCCCTGGCTCTTGCAGCCGGGCTGCTTGGCGAGGGCCTTCCCCAGGTCGCCGGTCTGCACCTTCGCCAGCGCCACGGTGGAGAGCTTGGACAGCTGCTGCGCCTGGTCGCCCACGCTCTTCAGCCCGTCGGCGAACTTCCCCTGATCGTCCGTCGACAGCCCGGACAGCTTCTTCTGGACGTCCTGGTACCCCTGCGCCGCCTGCCGCAGCTCGCTCACGGCGTCCTTCTGCAGGCCGGCGCCATTGTCGATCTTGGGAGCGCCGGCCTTGTCGATCGCGTCGGCGATCTGCTGGTTGGACGTGCCCAGGGCGCCCAGGTCGGCCGCCAGTCGCTTCTGCAGATCGGCCGGCGCCTCGCCCTGCTTGACCTGTCCGGTGTCCTTCAGCGCGTTCTGCGACTGGGTCACCGGGTCCCGCATCCCGTCGCAGACCTGCTTCGCCCAGCTGTTCAGCTGCCCGCTGTTGTCACTGGAGCAGGCCGCCGCGCCGGTGGCGAGCAGCACCCCGAGCAGCGGCAGGCCGAGCAGGCGGCGGGTCGGTCCGCCTGTGCGCGAGCGCGTACCGCCGCCCCGTCCCGCCGCCTGGGCACGCCCGTCCGCCAGCACTCGCTCGTCCACCTGGGAGCCCTTCAGTCACGTCGCGATCCGTCCCGGGTGAACCTACCCGACGACCTCGACCGGCCTTCGGCCCCGGGCGACGCGAGGCCCCCGGGCGACGCTCAGCCCCCGGCCGGGGCCACCCTCCCGTCCCCGACGCCCTGCGGCGCGTCCGTGCCGCCCGCCACGTCCACCGTGCGGCGCTTGGAGGCGTACACCGCGCCGACCACCACCAGTACCGCGACGACGGCCACCAGCGCGCGCACGCCCGCGCTCGCGTGCACCCCGTAGCTGAACCGCACCACGGCCGGCGCGATCAGCAGCGACACCAGGTTCATCACCTTGAGCAGCGGGTTGATCGCCGGCCCCGCGGTGTCCTTGAACGGGTCGCCGACGGTGTCGCCGATCACCGTCGCCGCGTGCGCCTCGCTGCCCTTGCCACCGTGGGCACCGTCCTCCACCAGCTTCTTGGCGTTGTCCCAGGCGCCACCCGAGTTGGCCAGGAAGACCGCCATCAGGGTGCCCGCCCCGATCGCGCCCGCCAGGTAGGAGCCGAGCGAGCCGACCCCCAGGCCGAAGCCCACCGCGATCGGCGCCAGCACGGCCAGCAGGCCGGGGGTGGCCAGCTCGCGCAGCGCGTCCCTGGTGCAGATGTCGACCACCTTGCCGTACTCCGGGGTCTCGCTGCCGTCCATGATCCCGGGGTGCTCACGGAACTGCCGGCGCACCTCGAAGACCACCGAACCGGCCGAGCGGGAGACCGCGTTGACGGCCAGTCCGGAGAAGAGGAAGACCACGGCCGCGCCCAGCAGCAGGCCGACCAGGTTGTTGGGCTGCGAGATGTCCAGGCTGAGCCCCGCCGGGCTGCCGATCACCGCGCTGCCGCCGGCCTTGGCGACGGCCTCGTTGATCGCGTCGGTGAACGAGCCGAACAGGGCGGTCGCGGCGAGCACCGCGGTGGCGATCGCGATGCCCTTGGTGATCGCCTTGGTGGTGTTG
Source organism: Kitasatospora sp. NBC_01250 (assembly GCF_036226465.1). Lineage (NCBI taxonomy): Bacteria > Bacillati > Actinomycetota > Actinomycetes > Kitasatosporales > Streptomycetaceae > Kitasatospora > Kitasatospora sp. NBC_01250. Next base: position 4,325,809 of record NZ_CP108476.1, read on the forward strand.
CCGACCGCGTCCAGCTCGGTCAGCACCCGGGCGCCCAGGCCCTCGACCTCGCCGGACATCTCGGCGATGCCCTGGGCGTTGTCGGAGACCGGCCCGAAGGTGTCCATCGCCACGATCACGCCGACCGTGGTCAGCAGGCCGGTGCCGGCCAGCGCGACCGCGAAGAGCGCGAGCACGATCGAGCCGCCCGCCAGCAGGTAGGCGCCGTAGACCGCGGCACCGATCAGCACCGCCGAGTACACCGCCGACTCCAGGCCGAGCGAGACGCCGGAGAGCACCACGGTGGCCGGACCGGTCAGCGAACTGCGGCCGACGTCGCGCACCGGCCGGCGGTTGGTCTCGGTGAAGTAGCCGGTCAGCTGCTGGATCAGCACGGCCAGCACGATCCCGATCACCACCGCGGCGAGCGCGAACAGGCGCGGATCGCCGTGGTGACCGCGGATCGCGTCCGGCACGTGGTGCAGGGCCGCGAAGCTGGACGGCAGCACCAGGTAGGCCGCGCCGAGCACCAGCAGCAGCGAGACCGCGGCGGAGAGGAAGAAGCCCCGGTTGATCGCGGACATCCCGCTGCGGTCGCGCTCGCGCGGGGCGACCGCCACGATCCCGAGCACCGCGGTGAGCACGCCGATCGCCGGCACGATCAGCGGCAGCACCAGGCCGACGTCGCCGAAGACCGCGCGGCCCAGGATCAGCGCGGCCACCAGGGTCACCGCGTAGGACTCGAAGAGGTCCGCCGCCATGCCCGCGCAGTCGCCCACGTTGTCGCCGACGTTGTCCGCGATGGTGGCGGCGTTGCGCGGGTCGTCCTCCGGGATGCCCTGCTCGACCTTGCCGACCAGGTCCGCGCCGACGTCCGCCGCCTTGGTGAAGATCCCGCCGCCGACCCGCATGAACATCGCGAGCAGCGCGGCGCCGAAGCCGAAGCCCTCCAGCACCCGGGCGGCGTCGGCCTGGTAGATCAGCACGACCACGGCCGCGCCGAACAGGCCCAGGCCCACCGTGCACATGCCCACCACGCCGCCGGTGCGGAAGGCGATCCGCATCGCCCGGTGCTGCGCCGAGCGCTCCTGACCGGCCGACACGCCCCGGGCCACCGCGGCCACCCGGACGTTGGCCCGCACCGCCAGCCACATGCCCAGGTACCCGGTGGCCGCCGAGAAGACGGCGCCGACCAGGAAGAAGACCGAGCGTCCGAGGCGCTGCGACCAGTTGTCCGCCGGCAGCAGCATCAGCAGGAAGAAGGCGCCGGCCGCGAACACCGCCAGGGTGCGGAACTGCCGGGCCAGGTAGGCGTTCGCCCCCTCCTGGACGGCTCCCGCGATCCGCCGCATGACCGGCGTTCCGGCGTCGGCCGCGAGCACCTGGCGGACCAGCAGGACGGCGACACCGAGGGCGGCCAGGGCGATCAGACCGATGATCACCACCACCAGCCGGTTGCCACCGGTGAGTACCGCGTTGCCGGTGGAACCGTCGGCCAGAACGTTCAAGATTCGTGGTCGCACCGGTGCCCCGGCGGAAAGTGTGGCCAGCGGCGCGGACGAGGCTGAAAGCGCGTGCGAGGCTGGCGCGGAGAGAGCTGGAACTGGAGTGGCTGGAGCGGAGGTGAGTGCGCCGATAGCGCTTGAAGCAGTCGCGATGATCGTGATTCCCGCCATGCGTCCTCCCCGAAAACCGGCACGCCGAACGGTCCGGACGGCGCGCACGTGGCTCTGGTGGCACAGGCGACCGGACCGGATCAGTCGGTCCGACCGGATATCCAGGAGCGAGTGTAGGAATCAACGCGGGATTGATATAGACCGCGTGCAGCACAGAACAGAAAGAATCATGGGCGGCCCCGAAAAACCTTGGTTTTCGGGGCCGCCCATGATTCTTTTTCTTGTCACTTCACGTGCGGGGTACATCAGGGGCCGCACTGGGCCTCCTGAACCACCGCTATGCCGGGTGGACCGGCCAGGCCATCCGGATCAGGCCGCCGGCGTCGTCCCGGCCGACCTCGACGTCCTCCACCAGTCCGGTGATCACCGCGAGGCCGAGGGTGTCGTCGGAGCCGTCCCCCGAGTCGTCGTCGGTGGGCGCGGCCAACTCGCTCAGCTCGCCGGCGCCGTCACCGACCTCGATGACGAAACGCTTCTCCTGGTCGGTCAGCGCGACCCGCACGGCGCCGGCGAGGCCGCCGCGCTGGTGCAGGCCCACGGCACGGGAGCAGGCCTCGCCCACGGCCAGCCGGAGCTCGTCCAGCACCGACTCGTCCACGCCCGCGCGTCTGGCCACCGCCGCCGCCACCAGCCGTGCCGTCCGCACGTGCTCGGGAAGGGGGCTGAATCGCAGTTCGACGGTTGCCATCTCTCCCTCTCGGGGTCGTCTCCAGGGGCACACTGCCGCCAAGCCGCGGCTCGGCACTCGCCAACGGCCGCCGCCCTGGCACCAGAACCGGCACCATGACCCGGCATCCTGACGCGACGCCACCACTTTTGCGGCGCGAGCACCCTGAGGGGGCGCCAATCACCGGCCGACGCACCGCAGCGGACGCACCGGACTACATGAGGCCGCGACAGAACCGCGTGCGGCCAGGAAAACTCATGCGGCCGGGCACCGGGGGCGCCCCGCTGAACGGGACGGCCCCGGGCCAGCCGGATCAGTCGGTCGCGGCGACGGCCTCGTCCACCGAGGAGTGGATCGGGAAGACCTTGGTCAGACCGGTGATCCGGAAGATCTTCAGGATGCGCTCCTGAGTGCAGACCAGGCGCAGCGAACCCTCGTGCGCACGGACCCGCTTCAGGCCGCCCACCAGCACGCCCAGCCCGGTCGAGTCCAGGAAGTCGACACCCTCCATATCGACGACCAGGTGGTAGCTGCCGTCGTTGACGAGCTCGACCAGCTGCTCGCGAAGCTTAGGAGCGGTGTACACATCGATCTCGCCGCCAACCTCGACGACCGTGCGGTCGCCGACTGTACGGGTCGACAGGGACAGGTCCACGGAACCTCCAGCACCTTGCCTTGCTACGTCTATTGCGTTCTACGGCGAGTCGGGCGGCATCGGCCGTTCGGCCACCGCTCCCGACCAGCGATCTCCACCGTGCCAGCCGGCCTGCGCCGTCTGAACCGGTCTCCACCGCATGGCCGAGCAACCGGCCCAGGTGCCGCCGGTCCGGCCAGCTGGCCGCCACCGCATCATTCAACCACCTGGCAGCATGCCCGCACGATGGCTTGCCGCGATTGTCCGTCACTCCAGTGACACACTGGGTCTCCATGCCGCCCAGCCATCGCCTGCCCGAGGCCCTGCTCGACACCCTGGTCGCCAGCCGGGGCCGCTCGGACCGGCTCACCCATACGGAGCATCTCCCCGCGCGCGAGGCGCGCTATGCCCCTTGGCCCGACTCGATTCGCCCCGAGATCCGCGCCGCCGCCTCGGAGCTCGGTGTCTCCCGGCCCTGGGCGCACCAGGCCGAGGCGATGAATCTGGCCAAGGAGGGCCAAACTGTGGTGATCGCCACAGGGACCGCCTCGGGCAAGTCGCTCGGCTACCTGGCACCGGTGCTGAGCGATCTGCTGGACGGCACCGAGGCGCCGAACGGCCGCGGCGCGACCGCGCTCTACCTCGCCCCGACCAAGGCCCTCGCGGCCGACCAGCGCCGCCGGGCCGCCGAGCTCGCCCCGGACCGGGTGCGCGCCGCGCTCTACGACGGCGACACCCCGCCGCAGGAGCGCGAGTGGGTCCGCCAGTACGCGAGCTACGTGCTGACCAATCCCGACATGCTGCACCGGAGCATCCTGCCCGCGCACCCCCGCTGGTCCTCCTTCCTGAAGGCGCTGCGCTACGTGGTGGTGGACGAGTGCCACAGCTACCGCGGCGTCTTCGGCTCCCACGTCGCCCAGGTACTGCGCCGACTGCGCCGGCTCTGCCGCCGGTACGGCTCCGACCCGGCCTTCCTGCTCGCCTCCGCGACCACCGCAGGTCCGGCCGCGGCCGCCGAACGGCTCACCGGGCTGCCCGCGGTCGCGGTGACCGAGGACGCCTCGCCCCGCGGCCCCCTGGTCTTCGCCCTCTGGGAGCCGCCGCTCACCGAACACGTCGGCGAGCACGGTGCCCCGGTCCGGCGGACCGCCACCACCGAGGCCGCCTATCTGCTCACCGACCTGGTGGCGGCCGGCACCAGGACCGTGGCCTTCGTACGCTCCCGGCGCGCCGCCGAACTGGTCGCGCTGCAGGCCCAGGACAACCTCGACGCACCGCTCGCCAACCGGATCGCCGCCTACCGGGGCGGCTACCTGCCCGAGGAGCGCCGCGCCCTGGAGCGCGACCTGCACTCCGGACGGCTGCTCGGTCTGGCCTCCACCTCGGCGCTGGAGCTGGGCGTCGACGTCTCCGGCCTGGACGCCGTGCTGATGGCGGGCTACCCCGGCACCCGCGCCTCCCTGTGGCAGCAGGCTGGACGGGCCGGGCGCGAGGCCCAGGGGGCGCTGGCCGTCCTGATCGCCCGCGACGATCCGTTGGACACCTACCTGGTGCACCACCCGGAGGCGCTCTTCGCCCGCCCGGTGGAAGCGACGGTGCTCGATCCCGACAATCCGCACGTGCTCGCTCCGCACCTGTGCGCCGCCGCCGCCGAACTCCCGCTCGGGCCGGACGACCTGGAGCTGTTCGGTCCCACGACCGCCCAGCTGCTGCCGGTGCTGGAACAGCGGGGGCTGCTGCGTCGCCGGACCGACGGCTCCTGGTACTGGACCCGCCGTGAACGAGCGGTCGACGCGGTCGACCTGCGCGGCAGCGGCGGCAATCCGGTCCAGATCGTCGAGGCGTCCACCGGGCGACTGCTCGGCACCGTCGACGCGGCCGCCGCGCACACCACGGTGCACACCGGCGCCGTCCACCTCCACCAGGGGCGCACCTACCTGGTCCGGGCCCTCGACCTGGAGGCCTCGGCGGCCCTGGTCGAACTCGCCAACCCCTCGTACACCACCTCGGCCCGCGACACCACGGCCATCTCGATCCTCGCCACCGACCGCACCGTGGCCTGGGGCGAGGGCAGCCTCAACTTCGGCTCGGTCGAGGTCGTCAACCAGGTGGTCGGCTTCCTGCGCAAGCGGATCTCCACCGGCGAGATCCTCGGTGAGACCAAGCTCGACCTGCCGCCCAGGACGCTGCGGACCAGGGCGGTCTGGTGGACCGTCACCGAGCAGCAACTGCTGGACGCGCTGATCCCCTACGACCAGTTGCCCGGCGCCGCCCACGCGGCCGAGCACGCCTCGATCGGTCTGCTGCCGCTCTTCGCGACCTGCGACCGCTGGGACATCGGCGGCGTCTCGGTGCCGCTGCACCCGGACACCCAGTTGCCGACCGTCTTCGTCTACGACGGCCACCCCGGCGGGGCCGGCTTCGCCGAGCACGGATTTCGACGCGCGGTGCAGTGGCTGACCGCAACCCGCGAGGCCATCGCCTCCTGCGAGTGCGAGCGCGGCTGCCCGTCCTGCGTCCAGTCGCCCAAGTGCGGGAACGGCAACGACCCGCTGGACAAGGCCGGGGCCGTCCGGCTGCTGACCGCGCTCCTCGCCGGCGCGCCCGGTGCCGGGGAGGAGCCCGGTGCCGAGGTCGAACCCGGGTAGCGCCTGACGCCGGGCGATCCCGGCTCCCGCCCGACGGGCGCCCCACCCGACGGGCGCGCCGCCACGGATCGCCAGGGCCGCCGCGGTCGGCGGGGCGGGCGGGGCCGGAGCCGCCTCGTCCACCCCCTCCGGGGCCCAGACCGGCCCGGCCCGCGCCCGTGCGGTCGCCGGTCCGACCGGGATCCGGACGCCCCGCACCGGGACCTGGACGGCCACTTCGACGCTGTCCGTGCCGAGGTCGACCACGCACGAGACCAGCTGGGCTCGCTGGGCCGCCGCCAGCGCCGCGGCCCGGGCGCACCCGCCGTCGGCGTCCAACAGGAGGTGGTCCGCCGCCGCCAGCGCCGCCAGGTCGGCGGCGGACTCGGCGCGATGCCTGGCGGCCAGCGCCGACCCCAGGGCAAGGGCGAGCCCGAAGACCGCGCACCCGAGGAACAGCAACCCCGAGAGCCAGATCGTCGCCGACCCGCGGTCCCGATCCCGATCCCGGCACCGGCCACCGCCCGGCCCACGGCCCCGGCCCCGCCCGGAGCACCCGTCCCGAGCACCGACACCGGCCGGCGCCGGTCCGTCGGACAGCATCACTCCACCTCCCTTCCGATCCGGTCCTCCCGTGCGGCCACGGCTGTTGCCGAGACCGTCACCGAGAGCGCGGATGCCAGCCGCCCGACCCCGAGACACTTCGCTTCCACCAGGACCGAGACCGTGTCGCCGCCCGCGAGCACCTGGATGGTCGCCCCCGGCGGGGCGACCACGGCGGCCTTGGCGACAGCGTCGGCGTCACCCCGTGCCGCCGTCCGGGCCGCGACCCGCGCGGCGTCGATGCACCGGAGCTGCGCGGCCCCGGCCAGAACGCCCCACAGGAGCATCGCGAGCAGCAGCACCAGTGAAGGCACCACCACCGCCGTCTCCGCGGTCACATACCCCGCCTCGTGGGCAGCCCGGCCCGCCCGCCCGGCCCGCCCGGCCCGCCTGGCACGGACACGGCCGAGGAGCGCGCGGCGCCACCGGGCGGTGAGCCGCCGACGCCGAACCGGCGGCCCCGGCCCGTCAGACCACATGGAGCGCCCGATTCACCAGCTCGGTCAGCGCGGTGGTCACCGCATCACTCGTCACGACCTTGTACAGCAAGGCCGCGAACCCGCAGGCCGCCACCGTTCCGATCGCGTATTCGGCGGTCGACATCCCTTCGTCGCCGGCGTCGACGAAGCTGCGACGAAGAAGGCGCAGGAACCGGTGCAACGCGTAGCGGACGGACTCGCGCACCCGCCGCCGCGGCCTGCGGTGCGTGGGTGCGGACGCCGGCCCGGCCCGCCCCGGTCGCCCGAGGGACCGCACCTCATCCGGGACTTCGGCCGTCGGCCCGACCGCCGACGGCACGGGCAGGCGCCGGACGGCCGCCAGTCCACCGGTCGCCGCTCGGCCCTCTCCCGACCGCTCGTGCGACGGCGACGCGATGAAGGTCACCACCGGACCGCCCCGACCGGCACCACGGTTCATCGCGCTGGCCCTGCGCCTGCCACGGGCTCCGTTCGTTCCACTCATCGTTCTCACTGCCTTCCGTTGAGGAGTTCTCGATTTCATGTCTGACGTCACGTCACTTGCTGCTTCCAGCAAGAGACTTGCCAGTCACACCCGCCGACCGAACGCCGCCGCCAGGCCCGTGACCACGGGCACGATGCCGATCAGTACGAACGCCGGCAGGAAGCACAGACCCAGCGGCGCGGTCGCCAGCACTCCTGCACGACGCACCCGGGTGTGCGCGGCGCGAGCCGCCGCTGACCGCTGGGAGACGGCCAGACCGGCGAGCACCGCGGCCGGCGGCGCGCCGCTGACGGTGGCGCGCACCAGGCATCGGGCCAGCGGGGCCAGCGCCGGGCAGTCAGCGCCCAGCCGTTGCCAGCACTGCGCCGGCGGCGCTCCCAGGGCCAACTCCGCCGACACGGCGGCCAGCCGTGTCCGCATCGGGTCACCGATCGTCCGCGCGACGGCTTCGGCGGCCTGCGCCGGGGAGGCGGACGACCCGAGGCAAGCGGCCAGCAGGTCCGCGGTCAAGGGAAGTTGAGCCACCAGCGCGCCCGGCTCGCCCGACGCCCGACCGGCGCGGCCCGAGCGGAACACCGGCGGCCCCCGCCACAGCAGCAGCACCGCCGCCAGCACTCCCCCCAGCACGCCCACCGCGCCAGGCACCAGTGCAGCCACCAGCGCGCCGACGAGCAGCGGCACCCCGCCCCTTGCCTTCATCCGCCAGCGGCCCCTCGGCCGGCCACGCCCGGTGCCGCCGGCGGCCCGGGTCGGCCGATCTCCTTCCCGTTCCCCGAAGAGCCCCACCCGAGCCGCCCGGCGGCGCTGGGCCCGACGCCGCAGCAATCGGCCAGCGGTTGCCACCAGCACGAGCACCGGCGTGAACGCCCCCGTCAGGATCACCAGCGGCAACGGCACCGGCAGCGCCTGGGCCAGGCTCGACACCGTGTTCACCACGACGCCCCCAGCACGCCCTCGCCGACCGGAGGCAGCCCCCGATGCGTCGGCCACCCCGTGCAATCCCGCCGCCGTACCGTCGTGCTCGACCGCCGCCGGGCCGACGGGACCGCCCGGGGCCGCCGCGTGTGCGGGCCCCCAGGCCCGCCGCCACCCGCCCGGCAGGACCACCGCGGCGCGGCAGCCGTCCCCGGTCGCTCCGGCCGTGCCCGCTGCCCCGGCGGTCGGGCCACGGCCCCGGCCGGAGCGCCCACGTCGGCCAGCGCCGCGCGCACGATCCGCCCGGTCCACAGCAGCCCGGCGACCTCCAGGAGCAGGCCTGCCAGCAGGCACCCCCACCCCAAGGGGGTGTGCAGCAGGACCGACAGTGGCCGGGCCCCGAGGGCGGCGCCCAACAGGAGCCCGAAGGCCGGGAGAGCCGCGAGCAGGCCCGCGGTGGCCCGCGGCCCGGCCAGCTCGCTCCGGACCTCCTCGTGCAGCGCACCATCGGCCCGCAGCGCCTCGGCCACCTGGTCGAGGGCCGCGGCGAGCCCCGTGCCGCTGTCCGCGGTCACCTGCCAGCAGGCCGCGATCGCGCAGGCCCCGGCACCCCCGGGCAGGGTCCCGAGCCAGCGCAGCGCCGCCGGTACATCCGCGCCGTACCGGCCGGCCGCCAGACGGGCCAGCGCCTCGTCACCCAGCCGGCCGAAGACGCTCCCAGCCGCCCGGCCCGGGGCAGTCACCGTCTCCAGCGCCTGCTCGGGCGTTGCGCCACCGCGCAGTTCGCCCGCCAGCGCGGCGCACAGTTCGATGACGGCGGCTGCCCGCGAGCGCTCCTCCTGGATCGCCCCGTGCCGCTCCCGCCACCGACAGCTGGGAAAGATCAGCAGTACCGCGGCCACCGCTGGAATCGGCGAACGGGCGCCGTAGCCGATGGCCAACCCGACTGGCAGCAGCCAGAGCTCGACCACCAGCCAGCGTGGCCGGGGCCAGCCGCAGCCGTAGAACCAGCGCAGCCGTCGCAGGCCGATCCTGACCAGCACCGCGGGACCGCTCGGCCGCCTCGGCAACAGGGCCCCGAAGCGCCGCCGCAGCCGCACCCGCCGGTTCAGCCAGGCCCACGCGCCTGTCGCGATCGCGCCGAGCAGCAGGGCCAGCCCGAGATCCACCTGACGCCCGGTCATCGCCGCCCCCGCTCCACGGCGACGCCGCGCTCGGCACAGCGCCGCACCAACCGCTCCCAGCCCGGCCCCCGTGCGATCGAACCGTCCGGGCCGAAGGCCACCGCGGGAACGGTGGCGGCGTGACCGGCGCGATCCTCGGCCAGCGTGTGCAGTTCGGCGACCCGTCGCTGCCCGGTCCGCTGATCGCGGACCAGATGGATCACCACGTCCAGGGCGGCGCGGAGCTGGCTGTGCAGGGCGAAGCGGTCCAGGCCCGCCATCGACCCCAGCGCTTCGAGGCGGACCGGCACGTCGGCCGCCGTATTGGCGTGCACGGTGCTGCAACCGCCCTCATGGCCGGTGTTGAGGGCGGCCAGCAACTCGGTCACCTCCGCGCCACGCACCTCCCCGACCACCAAGCGGTCCGGGCGCATCCGCAGCGCCTGCCGCACCAGATCGCGCAGGGTCAGCTCACCGATCCCCTCCTGGTTGGGTGGCCGCCCCTGCAGCCGGACCACGTGCGGATGAGCCGGCCGCAGCTCCGCAGAGTCCTCGGCGATGACGATCCGCTCTTGGTGCCCGACCAGGCCCAGCAACGCGGCCAGCAAGGATGTCTTGCCGGCGCCCGTCCCGCCGCTGATCATCAGCGAGAGCCGGGCCCGGACGATGCCGGCGAGCAACTCGGCGCCCCCCGGCGGCAGCGCCCCGGCCGCCACCAACTCGTCCAACGTGAAGGGATGCTGGCGAGCGATCCGCAACGAGAGGTGCGTGCAGTCGCTGACGATCGGCGGGAGCAGCGCATGCAGCCTGGTGCCGTCGGGGAGGCGGGCGTCGACCCAGGGCCGGGCGTCGTCGAGCCGGCGGCCGGCCGCGGTGGCGAGCCGATGCGCGAGGTGACGCACCGCCTCGGCATCGGGAAAACCGACGGAGTTCTCCCGGCACAACCCGCCGCCGCGATCCACCCAGACCTCGTCCGGCCCGTTGACCAGCACATCCGTCACGTCCGGCGCGCTCAGCAGGGCGTCCAACGGGCCCGCACCGACCAGCTCCGAGCGGAGCGTGCTGACGGTCTCGAGCAGGTCGTCGCCACCCAGCGGCAGCCGCTCGGAGCGCAATGCGGCGGTGACCTCGGTGGCCGTGGGCACCGCGCCCGCCTCGGCCAGCCTCAGCCGAACGGCATCCAGCAGGGCCGTCGCGCGCCCCGCCGCCGTCACCCCCGACGCCGCCGCGGCGGCCGGAGTGGTGGAGTGCCGTCGCACCGCCGCGGTGGCCGCTCGCGGCCGGTGCGGCCTCGGGCCCCAGTCGGCAGGCCGGCCCAGGTCGTTCCTGGTGTACGTCGTGCGGGTGCTCATGACGCCATTCCTCCTTCGGTGACGGACGTGCTGGGCAGAACCGCGGCCAGGTACGCGGAACAGAACCGGGCGAGCGGGCCACGAGCCCGTGCCCCCGGTGGCCTGCCGCGCTCCGCGTCGACCGTCAGGCCCGCTTCGTGGGTGATTTCGCCGGCCAGCGGCAGGCCCAGGCCATGGGCGATCTCCGTCCCCCGCAGGCCCACCGGCCCCGGCCACCGGATCACGGCCCGCAGGTCGGCCAGGCGCATGCCGACCGCCGCCGCGACCCGGCCCGCCGCCGCCATCGCGCGCAGCTCGGCGGGCACCACCAGCAGACCGGTGTCAGCCTGCTCCAGCGCGTGGGCGGCGGCCGGATCGAGATGTCGTGGCAGATCGAGGACCACCAGCCCGCCGCGGCGCCGAGCCGCGGCGAGCACGCTGTGCATCGCGATCGGCGAGATCTGCAGCGGACTGCCCCGATCCCAGGACAGTGCGCTGATCTGGTGCAACCTCGGCAGCGCGGCGGCGAGTTCGGCGCCGCTGACCCGGCCTCGCGTACCGGCCAGGTCGGGCCAGCGCAGCCCATCGGCGCTCTCCCCGCCGAGCAGGACGTCGAGCCCGCCGCCCATCGGATCCCCGTCGATGAGCATCGTGTGGTGGCCCGCTCCGGCGGCTGTGACGGCCAGTGCGCAGGCGAGCGTGGAGGCCCCGGAGCCGCCCCGACCGCCGAGCACGGCCACGGTCAGCGCCGGACTGGCAGAGCCCTCCACCGCGTCGGCGATCCGGTCCAGCAGCCAGGCCTGCGCGTCCGGCAGGAAGACCACCTGCTCGGCGCCGAGCTGGACGCCCCGGACCCAGATCTCGCAGTCGTCGAGATCAAGGCCGAGGAGCACCACCCCGGGCCGTCGGGGGAGCTCCGCGCACCGCTTGGACTGGTCGTCGCCGACCAGGACCAGCGGCGCGGTCTCCCAGCGCGGGAGCGGTGGTGCCCCGCCCAGCAGCTGGGGCTGGGCACCGGCGGCTGCGCAGAGCCGGAGCAGTTGCTCCGTGAGTGCCTCGTCCTCGGTCAGGATGAGGGGCCCGGCGGCGCCGGGATCGTCGGACGCCGATCCGTACTGGTCGATGGTGAGTGCCGGCATGGCTGCCTCCCCGGAAGGGATGCCCGCTGACGGACCGTCGGCCGCGCCCGTCGGACCGACGCGCGAGGCGTCGGACGGCGGGCTCCGGGAGAGCGGTACGAGGCGAGCGAGGACGATGGGACCTCGACCGTGCGCCGGCGTCTCGATCGGCGCTCTGTGCCTCATCGGTCCGGGCCCACGGCTTCGGCTCGGCCCCAACCGTGCCGCCTCGTTCCAATTGCGTCAGCGACTCATCATTTGCTGTGGATAACCCGGCCCATGTGGATATCCACGCTCGCCCGATTGGCTCCTACTTCACTCGTGCGAGGAGTCCGCAACAGCGAAATTGACGCGCTTCTGAACACGTAAGCAGGTACCACTCGACCAGCTACATAGAGTGACGAAAATAGCTTGGCATGAGCCTGCCGATCAGATCGCCCGAGGGGATGCTCACCCTCGCCCACGTGCTGGGCACCCCCCGCCAGAGGCCCGAAGAATGGCCCTGAACATGCGACGACCCCCGCCGGGGGGGAGAGCGGGGGTCGTCTATCCACAGCCCGACTCGGGGGGGAGGAGCCGGACCGGGTTAGCACGGTCGCGAACGATCCGTGACTTCCATGGTGTACCCGACCGGCCAGAAACACAAACCAGCACGCCCCCGGGTCCACCGAATGGCGGCGCCCGTGAGACCGCCATCTATCCTCGGTTCTTGTGGACACCACCGAGAACGCCGACATCGCCAACGGTGCCGAGAACTCCGGGCCGCAGGCCGCGCCGAATCCCGCGCCGAGCGGTAGCCCGATTGTCCCGCAGACACCCGAGCAGCCCCCCGAGGCCGCTCCGGTCATCGCGGCGGACGCCGCCGATCAGCCTGCCGAGGCCGGCGCCGGGCACGCCGGCGCACCCCGGACCGTCGCCGGACCCTCGCCACTCGGCCCGGCCCGCACCGCTGCCTTCTTCGACCTCGACAAGACGATCATCGCCAAGTCGAGCGCGCTGGCCTTCAGCAGGCCCTTCTACCAAGGCGGCCTGATCAACCGTCGAGCCGTTCTCAAGAGCGCCTATGCCCAGTTCGTCTTCCTGGTCGGCGGCGCGGACCACGACCAGATGGAGAAGATGCGGCAGTACCTCTCCGCGCTGACCCGGGGCTGGAACGTCCAGCAGGTCCGCGAGATCGTCGCGGAGACCCTGCACGGCATGATCGACCCGCTCATCTACGAGGAGGCGGCGGCCCTGATCGAGCAACACCACGCCGCCGGGCGGGATGTGGTGATCGTCAGCAGCTCCGGGGCCGAAGTGGTCGAGCCGATCGGCACCCTGCTCGGCGCCGACCACGTGATCGCCACCCGACTGGCGATCGAGGACGGCTGCTACACGGGCGAGATCGAGTACTACGCGTATGCGGAGAACAAGGCCGCCGCGATCCGCGAGTTGGCCGGACGCAAGGGCTACAACCTGGCCGACAGCTACGCCTACAGCGACTCGATCACCGACCTGCCGCTACTTGAGGCCGTCGGCCGCCCCTCCGCCGTCAACCCGGACCGCGGCCTGCGCAAGGAGGCCGCGGCCCGCGAGTGGCCGATCCTGGTCTTCGATCGCCCCATCGAACTGCACCGCCGGCTGCCCGAGTTCAAGACGCCCAGCCGCGGTGTACTGGCCGCCGTCGCGGTCGGTGCCGCCTGCCTGAGCGCCGGCCTGGTCTGGCAACTCGCCAAGCGGCAGCGCCCCGTCGCCTGAGCGGCGGGTGGTCCGGCCACCGACCGGGCGGGCCGCTCAGCTCATGCCAAATCGGGCAAAGGTAAAGAATTCGCCCTTCGAGTTCCCTTTGCCCTGATTCCGAGATACAAAGGACTCACGGCCCGCGAGACCCGGAAGGACCCGAAGAGGTCAGACCGACACCGCAGTTCAGGCCCACGGACCGCGTACAGCCTTCGAGCACCCACGTGCAGCCGACCCGCGATCGGGCCGCCGCACCAGGCGAACGGGCAGGATCCCCGCCTGATGGGCAAATCCGGTGCACGCATGGTCACCCGAATCGTTGTACCAGCGGCGACATCAGCAGTCGGGATGTCGCCGCAACTCCGTCCGCCGGCCCTGCCTGCCGAAGGCGGTGCCGCCGGCCTCCGATCAGACCATCCCGCGCTGCATCGCCTCGCAGACCGCCGTGCTCTCCCGGACACCGAGCCGCAACGCCAGGCCGCAGTGCGCGATCCAGCGCGCCAGCCCCTGCGGCGTACCCGAGACATAGCCGGCCAGCGCCTCGCGGTAGGCGGCCGTGCCCAGCTCGACCAGACCGACCTCAGCCGGGCAGATCGCCTTGGGGTCAAGGCCTTCGGCAATCAGCACGATGCGCTGGGCGGCCCGGGCGACCAGTCCGTTGTAGTTCGCGAACGGCCGCAGCGCGAGCAGCTCGCCGTGCACCACGGCCGCGGTCACCAGCGCGGGAGCGCCACCCTGGGCACCCGACGGCCGCGTCGCCAACAGCTGCGCGAGCTGGTCGAGCCTGGCCGCCACCTCGTCCGCCGGCGGCGCGGGCGGCAGGGCCGCCCCGACCCCCCGCTGGCCCTGATCGGCAGACGGCTCGAACTCTCCGAGCAGCGGATCGCCGGGGGCCGCCGCCACGCCCTCCACAGGGCTCAGCTCCGACGGGAACAGCTCCTCGGGCGACTCGCCCGCCCGCCGCGGCCGGCCGGCCGCCGCGGTGGCGGCGCCCGGGCCCGCAGCCGCGCCCGGGTCGCTCGCGGCCAGCAGATGCAGCCGCGCCAGGACCTGCAGCGGCGAGGTCCGCCAGACGCTCAGCAGCTGACCCGCCTCCGCCGAGATCCGCAGCGCACCACCGACCGTGCGCTCCTCGGCGCCCGCACTGAAGTCGCTGCGCCGCCGGACCTCCTCCAGCGGCCAGTCCGCGCCGGACAGCGCCGCCGACGCGCGGGCTCCGCGCAGCGCGGCCTCCCCGGTGACCTCGGGCGCACGGCGGCGCATGACGCGGTGGCCGTAGAGCCGGTCGACGGCCTTGCGGACCTCGGCGACGGACTCGGACACCCCGGGAAGCTCGGCCAGCGGGGCCAGCGGATCAGTTCCAGTGCTCACCTACCCGAGAGTAACGACCCAGGCAGTCCGGGCCGCACAGCAACCCCGTCATCACCCGTTCGAGGCAATCCGCACTTCCCTCCGGCGCGGTGGACCAAACCACGATTACTATGACCGCTATCGGAGACGATAACGATTATCAACAAGTCCGCCGGGGCCCACGCGACGGTCGACGGCGCGAGAGCCGGGAGTCCAGATGAAGATCGCCTTCGTCGGCAAGGGCGGCAGCGGCAAGACCACGCTGTCGGCCCTGTTCATCCGTCATCTAGCCGCCGCAGGACGTCCGGTGATCGCGGTGGATGCGGACATCAACCAACACCTCGGCCCCGCACTCGGGCTGACCGACGACCAGGCCGCCGAGCTGCCCGCCCTCGGCGCCCAGCTGCCGGCCATCAAGGAGTACCTGCGCGGCAGCAACCCCCGGATCGGCTCCGCAGCCGAGATGATCAAGACCACGCCGCCCGGCCGGGGCTCCCGACTGCTGCGCATCGTCGAGGAGAATCCGGTGTACGCCGGCTGCGCCCGCCCGGTGGCGCTGGACGAGGGTTCGGTGCGCCTGTTGGTCACCGGCGCCTTCACCGAGGAGGACCTCGGGGTCGCCTGCTACCACTCCAAGGTCGGTGCGGTGGAGCTACTGCTCAACCACCTGCTGGACGGCCCGGACGAGTACCTGGTCACCGACATGACCGCGGGCTCGGACTCCTTCGCCTCGGGACTCTTCACCCGGTTCGACCTCACCTTCCTGGTGGCCGAACCGACCCGCAAGGGAGTCTCGGTCTACCGCCAGTACAAGGAGTACGCGCGGGACTTCGACGTACACCTGCGCGTGGTGGGCAACAAGGTCCAGGGCCCGGACGACCTGGACTTCCTGCGCCGGGAGGTGGGCGAGGACCTGGTGGCGACCTTCGGGCACTCGGAGTGGGTGCGCCGCCTGGAGCAGGGGGCCGAACCCCCGCTCAGCTCCCTGGAGACGGAGAACCGGGCCGTCCTGGAACTGCTGCGCACCGAGGCGGACGGGGCCTTCCCGCTCCGGGACCCGCGGCGGTACACCGCGCAGGCCGTCCACTTCCACCTGCGTAACGCGGAGAGTTGGGGCAACGCCAAGGCGGGCGTGGATCTGGCGACTCAGGTCGACCCGTCCTTCGTCCTGGGCTCGGCCGCCGCGCCGCACCCCGGGACCGAAGAACGCCTGCCCGACCAGGCATCGGCCGCGCAGGACGCCGCCGACCCGGCCGGTGCCACCGTCTGACACGGCACCCGGCCACCCCACCCGCCTCGCCCCGGGGCGCCAGACGGCGGGGCCGACGGTACGCACCCGCACCGGGCGCGTAGCGCCGGCCCCGCCGTCCATGCGTCAGCACGACCGCCGCAGGCCACTCTCAGGGGTGAATATCGCCCCGAGGACTCCCGCACACTCTTACGCTATGCAAAGCTTCCATTACTCACCGTTTACCAACTCTTGGTGCGGGAGATGGATGGGTCCGTGCGTCGCCACTCCTGCCGGGGCGACGCACCCGCGCCTGCCGGCGTGTCCCACACACCGTCCAGCCGCTCCAGGCGGCAGGACGGCCGAGCCGATCACCCACACCACCAGAGGACTTGACTGCGACAACGGACCAGACCGCGTCCGTTCCACGGAAGGACGGGAAGCCATGGCCCTCGACACACCCCCTCCCCCGCCGCGCACCGACGACTCCAGCGACAGCCACGCGCCGCCCCTCGGTGCGGCGCCGGGAGCGGCACGCCACCGCCGCCCCGCCGCCCAGGACCTGACCGCCTCCCTGGTGGTCTTCCTGGTGGCGCTGCCGTTCTCCCTGGGCATCGCGCTGGCCGCCGGGGCCCCGCTGACGGCCGGGCTGGTCGCTGCCGCCGCCGGCGGGATCACGGCCGGCCTGCTCGGCGGGACACCGCTCCAGGTGAGCGGCCCCTCGGCCGCGCTCACCGTGATCACCGCCGGGCTGATCACGCGGTACGGCTGGCAGGCCACCTGTGCGATCACCCTCGCGGCAGGGCTGCTCCAACTGCTGCTCGGCACGGTGCGGGTGGCCCGGGCGGCCTTGGCGCTGTCCCCGGCCGTGGTCCACGGGATGCTGGCCGGTGTCGGGATCACCATCGCGATCGCCCAGTTCCACGTGGTGCTGGGCGGTACGCCCCAGGGCTCCACGGTGGCCAACCTGGCGGCGCTGCCCGCCCAGCTGTCGGGTCCGCATCCGCCGGCGCTGATGGTGGGCCTGCTGGCCATCACCATCCTCTGCGGGTGGCCGAGGCTCCACCTGCTGCCCGGGCAGGCCGGTCGGCTGGGCGGCCTGCTCGAGCGCGTCCCCGCCGCGCTGGTCGCGGTGGCAGCCGGTACGGCGCTGGCCATGTTCTTCGACTTCCGGCTCGCGCGGGTCGAGCTCGCCTGGGGCCGGCACGACCTCGCCGCCCTCCCCCACGGAGCACCGCTCGCGCTGCTCGGTGCGGTCCTGACGGTCACCGCGGTGGCCAGCGTCGAGTCCCTGCTCAGCGCGGTCTCGGTCGACCGTCAGAGCGGCACGCCCGGCAACCTCGACCGTGAGCTGCGCGGCCAGGGCGCCGCCAACCTGGTCAGCGGCCTCCTGGGCGGTCTCCCGGTCGCCGGCGGGGAGATCCGCGGCTCGGCCAACGTCCGTGCCGGAGCCCGGAGTCGATGGTCGACCGTGCTGCACGGCTGCTGGCTGCTGGTGGCCGCCGTCGCGCTGACCGGCGGCCTGCGCTGGATCCCGCTCGCCGCACTGGCCGCCCTGGTCATGGTGGTCGGCATGCAGATGGTCGGCTTCGCACACATCCGCAGGGTCTACCGGCACCGCGAGTTCGCGGTCTACCTCGCCACTGTCCTCGGGGTGGTCCTGCTCGGAGTCCCGCTGGGGGTCGCCACCGGCGCGGCGGCGACCGCGCTGCTCGCCCTCTGCCGCTTGGCCTGTGCCCACCTCGAGGTGAGCGTCCAGCCGGACGGCTCCTACGAGGTGCGCACGCACGGCCCGTTGACCTTTCTCTCCGTGCCGAGGCTGACCAGGGCGCTGGCCGCGCCACCGGCCGGGGCGCGGGTGACGATCCTGCACGACGGCGCCTTCCTGGACCACGCCGCCTACGAGGCACTGCAGTCCTGGCGCGCCGACCACCTGGCGCGCGGCGGCCAGGTCACGATGCTGACCGTCCGCCAGGAGGGCGCGGTGCTGGACCCGGACGGGACGGTGCGCTCGGCCGGCAACCCCGGTCCGCACCGTTGCCGCGCCTGGACGCCCTGGGTCGGCCACCGCTGCATCGACCAGGAGGACGATCCGCACCGTCGCCTGCTCAGTGGCGTGCGCGGATTCCAGTCACACACCGCACCTCTGGTCCGCCCCGAGCTGGCCAGACTCGCGCGCGAGGGTCAGACGCCCTCGCAGCTCTTCCTGACCTGCGCTGACTCCCGGCTGGTCACCAGCATGATCACCAGCAGCGGCCCGGGCGACCTGTTCACCGTCCGGAACATCGGCAACCTGGTCCCCGTCCCCCACGAACCGGGCGCCGCCGACGACTCCGTGGCCGCCGCCGTGCAGTACGCGGTGGAGGTGCTGGAGGTGCGCAGCATCACGATCTGCGGTCACTCCGGGTGCGGCGCCATGAAGGCCCTGCTGAACGGTGTGCACGAGCAGCCCGGCCGCCCCACCCCGCTGGCCCGGTGGCTGCGCAACGGCCGCGGCTCACTGGCCCGGCTGGCCCGGATCCCGGCAGAGTTCGCCGACCGCCAGGTCAGCGATGAGGTCGAGCAGTTGGGCATCACCAATGTGGTGCAGCAACTCGACCAGCTGATGGCCAATCCCGCGGTCGAACGGCGCGTCCTGGACGGTGAACTGCAACTGGTCGGCATGTACTTCGACTTCGCCACCGCCCAGACCTACGTGCTCGACCGGGAGAGCGGACGCTTCAGCGCAGTGGCCGGCTCCCGCGAGATCGCCAGCGCCGCCTGACCGGCGCCCCACCCGAACCAGCGCCGCCCGACCGGCGCCGCCCGAACCCGGCGCTTGCCGAACCGGCGGCGCCTGAACCGACATCCGCCCGCATCAGCGCCGCGACGCTGCCCGAGCGCAGGGCCCAGGGCAGCGTCCCAGCGCCGTCATCAATGCGTGATCTTGTTGAAGATCTTGGAGTAGGCGTACCCCACGCCCTTGTCGTAGCCGTCGACCTCCCAGAAGGACAGCTCCTGGACGCCCTTCGCCGCGGCGAAGCTCTCCAGAGTGGTCGCGTTGGCCTGGGTGAAGTTCTCGTTGTCGTCGTTGCGCCCGGCTATCGGGGTCAGGCCCAGACGTCCGAAGGCCTGGGCCGTGCTGCCGCCGTAGACCCCGGCAAGCTGCCCCGCGGTGGCGTTGGCGGCGGATTCGGCGTCCTTCAGTGCGTTCTGGCCGTCACCGAAGTCCATGGTCATGATGTTGACGAGGTTCACCTGGGCCCCCTTGCTCTTGGCGTCCTTGAGCAGGCTGAGGGCGTTCGACTCCAGGCCGGTCGGGTCGACCGGGACGGTGTAGTCGATCTGCACCGACGGGTCGCTCTTCTGCAGCGCGGCCAGCGCCTGGTCCCGGCGGGAGTTGGCCGCGCTGTCGTCCAGCACGCTGCCCTCGATGTCGAAGTCGAGCCTGGTGACTCCGTAGGTCTTGACGACATTGGCGTAGGCGGCGGTCAGCGCGGAGACCGAGGTGCAGGTCTGGGCCAGTTCGCCGCCGGCCTCACCGCCGAAGGAGATGATCACGTTGCCACCCGCCGACTTGACCGCGTTGACCTGCGCGGTGAACGCCCCGAGCGAGTCGTTGCCGTCCTCCCACATCGGTGTGCAACCGGACTTGGGCGTGAGGAAGGCCAGCGTGTAGTAGCGCCCGCCACTGGCCTTCCGGTCGGCGGTGAGGTCGGCCGCGTCCGAGCCGCTGATCTGCAGGTAGGGCGCCGCGTAGTGGGCCGGGAAGGCACTCGCCGCCGAGGGCGCATCCGCCGACGGGGCTGCCGCCGGCGCGGTGGCTGCCCGGGCGGGCGCGGTGGCCAGCGCGAGGCTGATCGGCAGCACCGAGGCGGCGAGGACGGCAGGCCAGAACTTTTTGTTCATGACAACCTTCATGGCAACCTTTCAGGAGGCATGCCCGTCCTGTGCACGGCGGGTTTCGAGGGGCGCACGTCGGACAGGAGGCGGGTCGCACGTGTGGGGGCGGCGACGGTTAGTAAAGTTCCCTAACCTTGGTCCTGCGATGGTGGCGTTGCCCTCGGAACATGTCAAGGGAGCACGCGACTCCCGCGCCACACCAGCATGCGGCGGTGCACGGGAGAAGCGCGCGAAAGCAGCTCTCGGTCCAGTGACTCTGACGGCTCCTCAGCCGATGCGCCGGTCGAGGTCGGCCGGCGTCACATACCCCGGCCAGCGACCGTCGCTGAAGAGGTGGACCCCCGCGTCCTGGTAGCACTGATCGACCAGCTGCGAGCAGATCATGTGCCGGGTGCTGGCCACGTACCCCTTGAGCAGCGGACTGCCGGGCAGATGGAACCGGTGGGCGGCCAGCGCCGCATAGTCGAGGAAGCTGTACGGCACCCGGAGGTAGCGGTGCGCCGCGGCTATGACCGCCTCTCGCTGTTCGTCCGTCAGCTCTATCCGGCCGCTGGACCAGCGGATCCGCGTCGCGCCGTACTCGGCGAGCGGGGCCCGGCGGGCCCCACCGGGTTCGGCCTCGACCAAGGTGTCGTCGTCGATCATTAGGAATGCGTGCTCGTAGTTGGCGAAGCCGTCACCGTTGAGCCATTGGCCCAGTCTGATCAGTCGTCCGATATCACCGGACATCTGGACGACTGCGAAGTCACCCGGTCTCGGCAGCGGGGCAGGGTAGGCAGGAGATTCCACCATGGTTCAACTCCCCGAGAGTTCCGCACCGCCCCGCGCACCCGTGGGCCGGGCGACCCCGGGGGCCTCGGGCCTCCGGCACCCGGCGGAGGCCGCCTGAGCTGGTACTTCCAGTGGAGTACCGGCGGTGACGAGCGTCAAGACTCGGCGCACAAGAATCAGCTGATGCCCCGTGGGCCGGCGACGCGCCCGCTCGGCCGTCGGACGTCACCGGGGGCATAATTCCCACCTGACGGCATCCGCAGCCCGCCGATCTGCCTCGACGATCACCAATCAGTCAAAGGTCTACACCAATTTCCCGGGCCCCCTTGTCAACCGACCTCTTCGCCTGGTGAGCTGTGCGCTGGGACACACGGGACAATCCCTTGGCAGGGACATCCCGCAGCACAGTGCTTTCCGCGGGGGCCCGCGAAAGAAAGCACGATGAACAGACTCGAATGAGGAGTGCGCGTTGAGCAACGAGAGCCTGGCCAACCTGCTCAAGGAGGAGCGGCGCTTCGCCCCGCCCGCCGATCTCGCCGCGACCGCCAACGTCACCGCGGCCGCGTACACGCAGGCCTCCGAGGACCGCCTGGGCTTCTGGGCCGAGCAGGCCCGCCGCCTCAGCTGGGCCACCGAACCCACCGAGACCCTGGACTGGTCGAACCCGCCGTTCGCCAAGTGGTTCGCCGACGGCAAGCTCAACGTGGCGTACAACTGCGTCGACCGCCACGTCGAAGCCGGCAACGGCGACCGCATCGCCATCCACTTCGAGGGCGAGCCCGGCGACAGCCGCTCCATCACCTACGCCCAGCTCAAGGACGAGGTCTCCCAGGCCGCCAACGCCCTGCTCGAACTCGGCGTCGCCAAGGGCGACCGCGTCGCGATCTACCTCCCCATGATCGCCGAAGCAGTCGTCGCGATGCTCGCCTGCGCCCGGATCGGTGCCGCGCACTCCGTCGTCTTCGGCGGCTTCTCCGCCGACGCCGTCGCCTCCCGCATCCAGGACGCCGACGCCAAGCTCGTCATCACCGCCGACGGCGGCTACCGCCGCGGCAAGCCCACCGCGCTCAAGCCCGCCATCGACGAGGCCCTGGCCAAGTGCCCCCAGGTCGAACACGTCCTGGTCGTGCGCCGCACCGGCCAGGAGACCTCCTTCACCGAGGGCCGCGACGTCTGGTGGCACGAGCTCACCCAGCGTCAGTCCACCGAGCACACTCCCGAGGCGCACGACGCCGAGCAGCCCCTCTTCATCCTCTACACCTCCGGCACCACCGGGAAGCCCAAGGGCATCCTGCACACCTCCGGCGGCTACCTCACCCAGGCCAGCTACACCCACCACGCCGTCTTCGACCTCAAGCCGGAGACCGACGTCTACTGGTGCACCGCCGACATCGGCTGGGTCACCGGGCACTCGTACATCGTCTACGGCCCCCTCTCCAACGGCGCCACCCAGGTGATCTACGAAGGCACCCCCGACACCCCGCACCAGGGCCGCTTCTGGGAGATCATCCAGAAGTACGGCGTCACCATCCTCTACACCGCCCCCACCGCGATCCGCACCTTCATGAAGTGGGGCGACGACATCCCCGCCCGCTTCGACCTCTCCTCGCTGCGGATCCTCGGGTCGGTCGGCGAACCGATCAACCCCGAGGCGTGGATCTGGTACCGCGAGCACATCGGCGCCGGCAAGACCCCGATCGTCGACACCTGGTGGCAGACCGAGACCGGCGCGATGATGATCAGCCCGCTGCCCGGCGTCACCGAGACCAAGCCCGGCTCCGCCCAGCGCGCGCTGCCCGGCATCGCGGCCACCGTCGTCGACGACGAAGCCCGCGAGGTGCCCAACGGCTCCGGCGGCTACCTCGTCCTCACCGAGCCGTGGCCCTCCATGCTGCGCACCATCTGGGGCGACGACCAGCGCTACATCGACACCTACTGGTCCCGCTTCGAGGGCCGCTACTTCGCCGGCGACGGCGCGAAGAAGGACGAGGACGGCGACATCTGGCTGCTCGGCCGGGTGGATGACGTCATGCTCGTCTCCGGCCACAACATCTCCACCACCGAGGTCGAATCCGCCCTCGTCGGCCACCCCGCCGTCGCCGAGTCCGCCGTCGTCGGCGCCACCGACGCCACCACCGGCCAGGCCATCGTCGCCTTCGTCATCCTGCGCGGCACCGCCACCGACAGCGACGAGCTCATCGCCGACCTGCGCAACCACGTCGGCAAGACCCTCGGCCCGATCGCCAAGCCCAAGCAGATCAAGGTCGTCAGCGAACTCCCCAAGACCCGCTCCGGCAAGATCATGCGCCGCCTGCTGCGCGACATCGCCGAGGGCCGCGAAGTCGGCGACACCACCACCCTCGCCGACTCCTCCGTGATGAACCTCATCCAGTCCCAGCTGCCGACCGGCTCCGACCACAGCTGACCCCGCAACACCCGGCAAGAACGCCCGAGGGCCTCCCCCTTCTGCGGAAGGGGGAGGCCCTCGGGCGTTCACCGGGAGTCCACGGCGGACCGGCCGGCTTCCGGCGGCGCTGCGTCAGCGGCGCTGCTGCTCCACGGACAGGCCGTGCAGCGTCTCGTAGGCGGTCTGCAGGAACCTGCGCCGACGCGGTGGAGGCGAACTGACCAGGGCGACCAGGCCGGTGCCGGCCTGCGGGTTGAAGCCGGCGAAGGCCACGAAGCCGCGCGTGACGCCCTCGTGGAAGACCAGCTCCTCGCCGCCGCGCCCCCGCCTGCCCCGGGCCGGACCCGGGTCGCCCGCACCGGTGGCCGGTTCGAGCAGGCGCTGCTTCCAGCCCAGGCAGACCCGGGTGCCGGCCAGCCGCCGGGCCGCCCGGGGCCGGCGCACCTCACCCAGCGCGCACCGCAGCGCGAAGTCCGCCCGCGGCCTCGGCGGCTCCGCAGGCCTCGGCGGCCCGACCGCCGGACCACCGACCGCCAGGCCGCCGACCGCCGGGCCGACCTCGTCCGGCCGTCCCACCGGGGCGGCAACCGGCCCGGCAAACGGCCCGATCTCCGTACTGACCAGCGGACCGATCAGCGGCACGCCGCCGCTCGCGGCGGCCTGCGGACCACTGTCGAGCATCAGCAGCGCGTGGATGTAGCGGAGCATGTCGTCCGCGCTGGAGCGCAGCCCCGCGGCACCGGGCAACGCCGGGATCCGGAAGGACGGGACCCGCCGCCCCCGGCGGTAGCCGCTGCCGACCTCGCCGCCCGGTGCGCAGGAGGTGTCCAGCAGGCCGAGCGGGCCGCAGATCCGGCTCGCCAGCAGATCCTCGTACCGGGCGCCGGCGGCGTTCTCCAGCAGCAGCCCGAGCAGACCGCAGCCGAGGCTGGAGTAGCGCACCTGGGTCCCGGGCGTCCCGCGTACCGGCGTGCGGGCCAGCGAGTGCAGCAGGTGGGCGACGCCGAAGGTCGCGCACGGACGGGTGAACCAGTGCGGTGTGGCACTCGGCAGCAGCCCGACGGGCAGCCGCGGCAGCCCCGAGGTGTGGGTGGCCAGGTGGAGCAGGGTGATCGGCCGCTCCATGGGATATCCGGGGGCGGACCCGGTCGGCAGGTACCGGTCTATCGGATCGTCGTACCGGACCTCGCCTCGTGCCACCATGTCGGCGAGCAGCAGCGCGGTGAAGGTCTTGGTGATCGAGCCGATCTCGAACCTGCTGTCGGCCCGCACCGGGCGCTTGGCGGCCGGGTCGGTGTAACCACGACAGGCCACGGTGCGCTGGTCGCCCTGGATCACCGCGACGGCGACCCCGCTGTGCGGCGGCAGGCCCTGGAAGAGCGGACGCAGCTGGCGTTCGAGCCGCAGGGCCTCGTCGCCGGCGAGTTCCGATCCGGCCGGTGTGCGGGCCCCGGCGAGGCGGATGCCCAGCGGCGCAGGGCCGCCGTAGCGGTTCGCGGTCGCCCGACGCACAGGAACGGCGAGCGGTCCGGCCAGCGCTGCGGCGTGCGGTCCGGCGTACGGGACGGCCGGCCGGCCGGTGGGGGGCGGCGGGACCGAGCGGACGGGCGGGGCGACGGGCCTCGGCGGCACCGAGGAGGCCCCCGAGGGTGGAACCGAGGAGGTACTTGAGGAGCTACTTGAGGAGCTACCCGAGGACGGCACGGGCGAGCGCCCGGTGTGCTCCCCCCGATGAGGTCCCGCAGATAACAGCGGCGGCGCGCTCTGCGTGCCCTCACCACCTCCCGCTGCTGGGTTAGGCACGGCGGCCCGGCCTGACGGGACCGCCGCGGTGGGCCCGGCCTGATCAGCCGGTTCCTGAACTGACATGGGGGTGCCTCCGAGTGGAGTCGAGATCGGCCACCCAGCGGGCGGCGCGTTGACTTGACGATAAGTTCGGCCACGTCCTGCCGCATTCGCTCGATGCCGCCGGAACGGCGGAAGTCGACGCCGGGGCCCGGCATCGCCGCCGGGGGTGACCGCCGAGATCACCATGGGCCAGACTGACCGGGTGACACCGGGGGCTCTCATCCGCGAACAGCTGACCGCGCGTTCCTGGCGGGAGCGGTGCTACTCGCTCCTCAGCCTGCCGCTGGCCGCCCTCGGGCTGGCCGCGGTGCTGGTCACCGCCATCGTCGGCATCCTCTCCGCCGGGCTCCTCTTCCTCCCCGTCCTGGCCCTGACCCTGCGTGCGGACCGCGCCCTGGGCGCCCTCCACCGCCTGCTGGCCCGCGCCCTGCTGCGCCTGGAGATCGCGGCACCGCCCCTGCCGCCCCGCGCTCCGGGGCTCTCCGGCCTGCTGGGGCAGCAGCTGGGCGATCCGGCCGCCTGGCGGGTCTGTCTCTACCTGCTGATCCGCCTCCCGCTCGGCGTCGCGCAGTTCACCCTGGGCTTCCTCTGGTGGGCCTACGGCCTCCTCTTCCTCTGCTACCCCGTGCTCTGGAAGGTGGAGCCGCTGCACCGGACCGACGCGGCGGGCGTCAGGCACAGCTACGGCGCGGAGTTCGCCGGCTGGTACGCCGACACCTGGCCGCGCGCGCTGCTGGTCATGGCGTTCGGCGCCCTGGTGCTGACCGCCTCCCCCTGGCCCGGCCGCCTGCCGCTGCTCGTCGACCGCTGGCTGATGCCGCGCCTGCTCGGGCCGAGCGCCGCCGCCCTGCGCCTGGCCCAGCTCACCGAGACCAGGGCGCACGCGATCATCGAGGCAGCCACCACGCTGCGCCGGATCGAGCGCGACCTGCACGACGGCGCCCAGGCCCGGCTGGTGGCTCTCGGCATGCGGCTCGGCCGGGCGGAGCGCCAACTCGCCCTGGGGAACACCGGGCAGACGCAGGCCCTGCTCCGGCAGTCGCGGCAGGAGGCCAAGGAGATCATCGCCGAGTTGCGCGAACTGGTCAGCGGGATCCATCCACCCGCGCTGGACGCCGGGCTCGGTCCGGCGCTGAGCACGCTCGCCGCCCGGTCGGCCATCCCCGCCCAGGTCCACCTGGACCTGCCCCGGCGGCCGTCGGCCGCCGTCGAGACGATGCTGTACTTCGCCGCGGCCGAGCTGCTGGCCAACGCGGGCAAGCACAGCGGGGCCACCTCGGTGACGGTGTCGGTCGGTTCGGCCGATGGCGGGCTGCGGCTGCGGGTGACCGACAACGGCAGGGGCGGTGTCCGGCTGGACGGGACGGGCAGCGGACTGCGCGGGCTGGCCGAGCGGGTCAGGACGGCCGACGGGGTGCTGACCAGCAGCAGCCCGGCCGGCGGGCCCACCGTGATCTCGATCCAGCTGCCGGGAACGCCGGCCGCGGAACCCGCACGCTCTGGGACGATCTGACTGATCAACATATCGGTTCGGGCGCAGAGAGCAGGCTGACGATGCGGGTGGTAGTGGCCGAGGACACCGCGATCCTTCGCGCCGGACTGGTCCAACTCCTGGAAGAGGAAGGGCACACGGTCGCGGCAGCGGTTCCGGACGCCGAGCAGCTGCGGGCCGCGGTGCTCGACCACCGGCCGGATCTGGTGATCTCCGACATCCGGATGCCGCCGACCCACACCGACGAGGGCCTGCGCGCCGTCGTCGAACTCCGGGCGGCCGACCCCACCCTGGCGGTGCTGATCTTCTCCCAGTACGTGGAGACGCAGTACGCCACCCGGCTGCTGGCCGGCGGATCGGCGGGCATCGGGTACCTGCTGAAGGAACGGGTGCTCGACGCACAGGACTTCGTCGATGCGCTGGAGCGGGTGGCCGCGGGCGGCACCGCCCTCGACCCCGAAGTGGTCAACCAGCTGATGGGAGCCGGTCCCCGTCGCCGCACCGTCGACGAACTCAGTCCGCGCGAGCGGGAGGTGCTCGCACTGATGGCGCAGGGGCGGTCGAACGCGGCGATCGCGGCGACACTGGTGGTGACCGAGCGAGCGGTGGAGAAGCACGTCGCCAACATCTTCCAGAAGCTCGAACTCCCGGTCTCGGCGGCCGACCACCGGCGGGTGCTCGCGGTGCTGCGGCACCTCGGAGCCTGACAGCGGATCACCGGATCTGGCCATAAAATGCGACAAAACGGATATCGGCTTGGCGCCCAGTAGACTGTGGATGGCGCATCAAGATCGCATCAAGATGCGCGAGAGCACTCCAAGGCGCGCCGGGAAGTCTGGTCGGCACCACACCACCGGTGTATCCGCATGCCCGTCCGCGCCCAGGAGGTCGTCCCCGTGGCCAGCCCGCCGCCGTCCCAGCGCCGCCAGTTCCTTGGCCTGCTCCCGCTGCCCGAGCGCCGCTACCTGACCGAGGCGCTGCGGACCGAGACCGTCGGCGGCGTCCTGCTCCTGATCGCCGCGATCGTGGCACTCGTCTGGGCCAACGTCTGGCCGCACGCGTACGAGAGCGTGCTGCACCACACCGTCGGCCCCTCGACCCCGCTGCATCTCGATCTCTCGCTGGAGAGCTGGGCCAAGGACGGCCTGCTCACCATCTTCTTCTTCGTCGCCGGGATCGAGCTCAAGCGCGAGTTCGTCGCGGGTGAGCTGCGCACCCCGAGTGCCGCGGCACTGCCGGTGGTGGCCGCGGTCTGCGGGGTGGCGCTGCCCGCGATCGTCTTCGCCCTGGCCAACAGCGGCGGTGGCGGCCACCCGGCCGGCTGGGCGATCCCGACCGCCACCGACATCGCCTTCGCCCTGGGCGTGCTCGCGGTGGTCAGCAGCCACCTGCCCTCCGCGCTACGGGCCTTCCTGCTGACCCTGGCCGTGGTGGACGACCTGATCGCGATCCTGATCATCGCGATCTTCTACAGCTCCGGCATCAAGTTCTGGGCGCTCGGCCTGGCCCTGGCCGGTCTGGTGCTCTTCTGGTTCCTGCACCGGCGCAACGTCCACGGCTGGTACCTGTTCGTCCCGCTCGCCTTCGTCATCTGGGCCCTGATGCACGAGAGCGGGGTGCACGCGACGGTGGCCGGCGTGGCGATGGGCCTGATCCTGCGCTGCCACCGGGAGGGCGACGAGCAGGAGTCCCCCGGCGAGCACATCGAGCACCTGGTCCGGCCGCTCTCGGCGGGCCTGGCCGTCCCGGTCTTCGCGCTCTTCGCCGCCGGTGTGACGATCTCGGGCGGCGCGATCCGGGACGTCTTCACCCAGGCGATGCCGCTGGGAATCGTGCTCGGACTGCTGGTCGGCAAGACGATCGGCATCTTCGGCGGCACCTGGCTGGCCGCCAGGTTCACCCGGGCCGAGCTGAATCCCCAGCTCAGCTGGGCCGACCTGTTCGCGGTCTCGACCCTGGCGGGCATCGGCTTCACCGTCTCACTGCTGATCAGCGAGCTGGCGTTCCCGCACGATCCGGCACTGGCCGACCGCGCGAAGGCCGCGGTGCTGCTCGGTTCGCTGCTCTGCGCGGTGGTGGCCACCGTCCTGCTCAAGCTGCGCAACCGGCACTACCGCCGGCTGTGCGAGGAGGAGGACCTGGACAGCGACGGCGACGGGATCCCGGACGTCTACCAGCGCGAGGACCCCACCTGGCCGGGTCACCGGTCGGCCGAGGGCCGAGCATGATGGGATGGCACCGTGCGCACGGCGGAGTCCGGCCGCCCGGGACTGCGGGCGGGTGACACACCGTCCGGCACGGATGGCCCGAAGTGGTGCCTGACCGGCCGGTAGGGGCATGATTCTGAGCTGTCCGGAGTCTCAGCAGAGGAGAAGACCAGATGTCCGCAGGAACCGCAGGTCCGTCCGGCAGCTCCCGGCCGCCCTACGAGGGCGAGCGCTCCGTCGGGCAGCTGTTCGCCGCGGCCACGGCCGACCTGTCGTCCCTGGTCCATGACGAGATCGCGCTCGCCAAGGCCGAGATCCGGGCGGACGTCAAGCGCGGTGTGGCGGGCAGCGTCTCGGTCATCGTGGCGGGCGTGGTCGCGCTGGCCTCGATCCCGATGTTCAGCTTCGCCGCGGCCTACCTGCTGCGGTACTGGGGGGTGCCGCTGGGCGGCGCGTTCGCGGTGGTCGGATTCGCGTACGTGCTGGTGGCGGCGATCCTCGGCCTGCTGGCCTGGCGGTCGTTCAAGAAGATCGAGCCGCCGCGGCGCACCATCGAGGGCGCGCAGGCGACCGCCGACGTGCTGAAGAACGCCCGCCCGCGCCCCGCCACCCCCGAGGAGCGGGCCGCTCTGGAGCGCTGAGTCCGGGCACGGCAGTTCCAGGGCTTGTCAGACAAGCCCTAGCCCATCCGAGTGCCGGGGCCGTGTTCCCGGCCGGGATGTGAAACGCTCTCGGTATGCCGCTCGACCAGACGCCCGTTCCGCCCGTCCCCACCGGACCGCACGCGGGTTCGACACCCGAGGAGCCCGAGGGGCCCACCGAGCCGGCGGGCTCCGAGCAGTCGGCGCCCTCCGGTGCCGCCGCGGCGGTGCTGCCTGAGACCGCGTCAGGCGCGGGCGGGCACCCGCTGATCGGCGCCTCGCCCGTGGGCGGGCGGGTGGCGGGCTGGAACGTCCGCATGGCCGGGCCGTGGACGCACCGGGATCTGGCCGCGAACGGTGCCCGGTTCCACATCACCGAGCAGGGCGAGGGCCCGCTGGTCCTGCTGGTGCACGGCTGGCCGCAGTACTGGTGGACCTGGCGGCACCAGATGGCCGCGCTCGCCGGGGCCGGCTTCCGGGCGGTCGCCCTGGACCTGCGTGGCATGGGCGGCAGCGACCGGACCCCGCGCGGCTACGACCCCACCAACCTCGCGCTCGACATCACCGGCGTGATCCGCTCGCTGGGCGAGCACAGCGCCCACCTGGTCGGCCACGACACCGGGGGCTCACTCTCCTGGGTCGCCGCCGTGATGCGGCCCTCGGTGATCCAGAGCCTGACCGTGATCTCCGCCGCCCACCCCCGGCACCTGCGCCGGGCGCTGCTCAAGGACCGTCACCAGATGGCGGCCTACGACCACGTGCTGGGGTTCCAGCGGCCCTGGATACCCGAACGCCGGCTGGTGGCCGACGACGCGGCGCAGATCGGCGAGTTCCTGGCCGCCTGGACCGGGCCGAACCAGCTGGACGCCGAGGCGGTCGAGAACTACCGCAAGGCCATCCAGATCCCCAGCACCGCGCACTGCTCGATCGAACCGTACCGGTGGCTGGTCCGTTCGATGGCCCGGCCGGACGGCATCCAGTTCGCCCGGCGCATGAAGAAGCCGGTGACCGCGCCGACCCTGCACATCCAGGGCGCGGCCGATCCGGTGCTGCTCGCCCGCACCGCGCTCGGCGCCGGCGAGTACGTCTCGGCGCCCTACCGCTGGCGGCTGCTGCCGGGAGTGGGCCACTTCCCGCACGAGGAGGTGCCGCAGGAGGTCAGTGCCGAGCTCCTCGGCTGGGTCAGCGCGCACAAGCGCTGACGATCTCCGATGTGACCAAATGTTCCTATGACACGGGCATAGGCCAGTTCGTCCAAAGGAAGGTGGTTACCTCCACGGACGTCCGGGCATCCATCCTGCATGACCTGGATGCCCGATCGCGCCGCCGCACCTCGCGGACGACGTGTCAACCGCAGCGCGCAGAACCCCTCGTACGCGAACGCCGCCCCGCACCAGAACGACTGGGCGCACGGGTCGGAGCACCCGGACACCGAGCCACACCCGCTGGGCATTCCACGCATCCTCGGCCGGCGCGCGCGCTGGGTCGGCGCCCGCCTGCGTCGCGAGGCCTGAGCCCGCGGACCGGACCCGGGTGTCGGCCCGGGCCCGGGCGGCGGTTCAGCCGAGGACGGTCGGCTCCAGTGCCGTGAACCAGAGCAGGGCGAAGGTCGCGACCGTCATGATCGGGACCAGGACCTTGGTCTCCATGTCGTTGCCGCTGCGCTTGATCAGCACGATCTCGTAGCGCTGCTTGTGCGGCCACAGCCACGGCGCGCCCATCTTGGTGAGGCTGTCGCCCAGCAGGTGGGCGAGCGTGCCGAGGGCGACCGCGTACGGCAGCCAGCCCGGCGCGCTCGGCATCCACTTGTCCATCGCGGCGGTGCCGAGCACCGACAGGCCGATGACGCTCAGCCAGGTCGTGTGCCCCTCGCCCGGCACGTGGATCCGCAGCGCCTTGACCGCCAGGGCCAGCAGGAAGAACGTGAGCCCCAGGGTGAACGGGCGGCCCAGGTAGGTGACCCCGGCCCAGGTCCCGGCACCCATCAGCGCCACGAAGAGCAGCGAGTGGGTGGCGTGCCGGTGCCCGCCCGAGATCCAGGCCACGAACCGGCAGAGCATCTTGGAGAACGGGCCGAGGAAGTTGGCGATCGTCCCGTCGTGGTGGTCCAGGTCGGGCAGCAGGGCCGCGCCCGCGCAGAGCACGGTGCCGAGCAGGATGTCGGCCGGCTTCAGATGGGTGTGCAGCAACAGCGGTGGCAGGAATGGCACGCAGGCCGCGTACACCATCGCACCGCTGACCGCGTGCGAGTGACCCATCATGGCCGAAACTCCTTCATGTCGCCGGCTCCCGCCGGACTGGCCCCGCACCAGCCAAGTTGAGCCGAACGGGTGAGCGCGGCCGACGCTATCAGGAGGAACTGACGCACCGACGGATCCCGACGCTGCGTCAGAGGAGGTTCGAGCGAGCGGGTCGCCTCAGAGCGCGCAGCCCTGGGTGTCCGCCTCGGTGTTGTCGGTGAGGCCGGCCGTGGCGTCCGGCTTCACCTCGGAGGCGGTCAGGACGTAGCCGGTGTCGGCGCTGTCCAGCGACTTGGCGAAGACCACCCCGTAGACCTCGCCGTCCGGGGTGAGCAGCGGTCCGCCGCTGTTGCCCTGCCGCACCAGCGCGCGGATCGAGTAGACGTCCCGGACCACCGAACCGCGGTGGTAGATGTCCGGGCCGTTCGCCTGGATCCGGCCCCGGACGCGGGCCGGCTGCACGTCGAACGGGCCGTTCTCGGGGAAGCCGGCCACGATCGCGCTGTCGTTGGTCTTCGCGTCGTTGGCGAAGGCGAGCGGCGGGGCGTTGAGCTTGGGCACCTCGAGGATCGCGATGTCGCGCTGCCAGTCGTAGCGGACCACGGTGGCGTCGTAGAGCTGGCCGGTGCCGCCGATCTGCACGGTCGGCTCGTCGACGCCGCCCACCACGTGCGCGTTGGTCATCACCCGGTGCGGGGCGAAGACGAAGCCGCTGCCCTCCAGGGTCTTGCCGCAGGAGGTGGCGGTGCCCACCACCTTGACCAGGCTCTGCCGGGCCCGCGCCAGTGCGGGGCTGCCGGCCAGCGCCGGGTCCGGCGGCTGCACATCGGTGATCGGCTCGTGCTCGAAGGGGTTGAAGACCTGCGGGAACCCGTTCTGCGACAGCACCTTGCTGAAGTCGGAGAACCAGTTCGGCGCGTCGTCGGGCAGGGCCTCCTGGACGCTGCCGAGCACCTTGGAACTGCGGACCTGCTTGGAGACGTTGGGCATCGAGGTGCCCGCCAGCGCCGAGCCGATCAACCAGGCCACCAGCAGCATCGACAGCACGTTCACCACCGAGCCGCCGAGTGCGTCGAGCACCTTGGCCGGCCCGCGCTCCCCGATCCGCCCGCGCAGCTTCCAGCCCAGGTGGGTGGTGGCCGCCTGGCCGACCGCCGCGAAGACGATCACCACCACCACGGCGACCACCGAGGCGGTGGTGCCGGGGCTCAGGTGGCTGAGCACCAAGGGAAGCAGCTGCACCGCGATCAGCCCGCCGCCGAGGAAGCCCAGGACCGAGAGGATGCCCACCACAAAGCCCTGCCGGTACCCGGACACGGCGAAGCCGACCGCGGCGGCGACCAGCAGCAGATCGAGCACGTTCATCTCGATACCCTCCCATGGATGCCGGACCGCACGGCAGCGGGCCCGGCCACCAGCCTCACGGCATGGTGATCAGACGCGAGCTGTCCCAGGGCAGCTCCAGTCCGCTGTGGTGCAGCACCCGATCGATCACCCCGGCCGTGAACCCCCACACCACGTGCCCGGCCACCGCGAAGGCCGGGCCGGTGAACCCCGAGGGGTGCCGGTAGCGGCCCCGGTTGGCCGGGTCGGCGAGGTCGGCGAGCGGAACCCGGAAGACCGCGCCCGTCTCCCCCGGGTCCACCGGAGCAACCGGGCTCTCCCGGTGCCACCAGCCGAGCACCGGGGTCACCACGAAGTCGCTGACCGGGATGTAGAGGGCGGGCAGCGTCGCGAAGACCTGCACCCCGCTCGGGTCCAACCCGGTCTCCTCCCACGCCTCGCGCAGCGCGGCGGCCACCGGGCCCGAGCCCTCGGGGTCGCCGTCCGCCTCGTCGAGTGCGCCACCGGGGAAGGAGACCTGGCCGGCGTGCGCGCGCAGCGCCTGGGAGCGCTGGGTCAGCAGCAGGTCGGGGCCCCGCTCGCCCTCACCGAAGAGCAGCAGCACCGCCGAGTGCCGGCCGCCCTCGGCGGGCGGCAGGAACCGGCTGAGCTGCTCGGGCCTGACCGTCTCGGCCGCCGTGCGGACCGGCAGCAGCCAGTCGGGCAGTCCGTCGCGGACGATCGCCGTCGGCGCGCTGCTCGTCACGCGGTCACCCCGCCGTCGCCGGCACCACCGCCGGCGCCACCGCCGGTGGCCGAGGTCACGGCCGCTGCGGGCGCGCTCGGCGCCGGCGCACCAGGGTAGCCGGCCGGCGGGCGCAACCTTTGACCCGGCTGCCCGCCCAGCTCGTACTTCAGCAGGCCGGCCGCCTTCTCGGGATCGGTCTCGCCCACCCCGTAGGAGGGGCAGAGCGCGGCGATCGGGCAGGCCCCGCAGGCCGGCTTGCGGGAGTGGCAGATCCGCCGCCCGTGGAAGACCACCCGGTGCGAGAGCATCGTCCACTCCGACTTCGGGAAGATCTCCGCGACGGCCGCCTCGACCGCCACCGGGTCCTCCTCGGTGGTCCAGCCGAACCGCCGGGCGAGCCGCCCGAAGTGGGTGTCCACGGTGATGCCCGGCACGCCGTAGGCGTTGCCCAGCACCACGTTGGCGGTCTTGCGGCCGACGCCCGGCAGGGTGACCATCTGCTCCAGCGTCCGCGGTACCTCGCCGCCGAACTCGTCGCGCAGCGCGATGGAGAGCCCGATCAGCGACTTGGCCTTGTTCCGGAAGAAGCCGGTCGGGCGGATGATCTCCTCGAGCTCCTCCGGCACCGCCGCCGCCATGGCCGCGGGGTCGGGGTACGTCGCGAAGAGCACCGGCGTGGTCTGGTTCACCCGCAGGTCGGTGGTCTGCGCCGACAGCACGGTGGCCACCAGCAGCTCGAAGGGCGACTCGAAGTCGAGCTCCGGGTGCGCGTAGGGGTACAGCTCGGCCAGGGCCCGGTTGATCTTCCGAGCGCGGCGCACCATCGCCAGGTGTGATTCGGGCTTCTTCGGCTTCCCCGCCGGCGCGGCCACAGCCTTGCGGACCTTGCTCTCTGCCATGCACGCAGGCTACGCCGGTTGGCCCAGCTCCCGCGGCCCTTTGCCCGGTGCCACGTCGTCCGGCTGTGACCGATCGGTAACCAATGCGTACGGATGGCCCTGTACCGGACTCGGCAACGCCCCCCTCCTCATATGATCGGAGCGACATACGTCATGCTTGGTGATGAAGACCACTGTTTCTCCATCGCCGACGTATGGAGGAGCACCAGCACGCGAGCCGTCCGTGGGCCCACCGCGGGCGGCTGACAAGGAGGAAGCACGTGGACGATGTTCTGCGGCGCGCAGCGCTCTTCGCGGCGCTCGACGACGAACAGGCCGGCGAGCTGCGCGCTTCCATGACCGAGGTGACCCTCGCCCGTGGCGAGTCGCTCTTCCACGAGGGCGACCCCGGCGACCGGCTCTACGTGGTCGCCGAGGGCAAGGTGAAGCTGCACCGGGCGTCGCCGGACGGCCGCGAGAACATGCTCGCGGTGCTCGGCCCCAGCGAGATGATCGGCGAGCTCTCGCTCTTCGACCCGGGCCCGCGCACCGCCACCGCGAGCGCGCTGACCGAGGTCAAGCTGCTGGGCCTGGGCCACGGTGACCTGCAGCCCTGGCTGCACGCGCGCCCCGAGGTCTCCATCGCGCTGCTGCGCGCGATCGCCCGCCGACTGCGGCGGACCAACGACGTGATGAGCGACCTGGTCTTCTCGGACGTGCCGGGCCGGGTGGCCAAGGCGCTGCTCGACCTCTCGCGCCGCTTCGGCGTGCAGTCCGAGGAGGGCATCCACGTCGCCCACGACCTGACCCAGGAGGAGCTCGCCCAGCTGGTCGGCGCCTCCCGGGAGACCGTGAACAAGGCACTGGCCGACTTCGCCGGGCGCGGCTGGCTCAAGCTGGAGGCCCGCGCGGTGGTCCTGATGGACGTCGAGCGCCTCTCCCGCCGCTCGCGCTGACCCTGCCCCTTTCACTGACACCGCCGCTCGCGCCGTCCGATCCGCCTGGATCGGGCGGCGCGCGTGCGTCGCGGGCAGCTCAGATCAGCCCGTGGTCCTCCAGGTAGCGCAGCTGGGCCCGGACGGAGAGTTCGGCGGCCGGCCAGAGCGCCCGGTCCACATCGGCGTAGACCCGGGCCACCACCTGCTCGGCCGTGCGGCAGCCGTTCTCCACCGCCGTCTCCACCTGGGCCAGCCGGGCCGCCCGGTGGGCCAGGTAGTACTCGACCGTGCCGAGCGCGTCGGCCAGCACCGGCCCGTGCCCCGGCAGCACCGTGCGCACGCCGTGCTCCACGGCCAGCGCCCGCAGCCGGCGCAGCGAGTCGAGGTAGTCGCCGAGCAGCCCGTCGGGATGGGCGACCATCGTGGTCCCACGGCCCAGCACGGTGTCCCCGGTGAGGATCGCCCCGTCCGCCGGGAGGTGGAAGGTGAGCGAGTCGGCCGTGTGGCCGGGGGTGGGCACCACCCGCAGCTCCAGCCCACCGACCTCCACCACCTGTCCGCCGTGCAACCCCTCCTCGCCCAGGCGCAGCGCCGGGTCCAGGGCCCGCACCGCCGTGCCGGTCAGCTCGGCGAACCGGGCGGCTCCCTCGGCGTGGTCGTGGTGACCGTGGGTGAGCAGGGTGAGCGCGATCCGCTTGCCGCGCCGCTCGGCCTCGGCGATCACCGCGCGCAGGTGGCCCTCGTCCAGCGGCCCGGGGTCGATCACCACGGCGAGCTCGGAGTCGGGCTCGGCGAGCAGCCAGGTGTTGGTGCCGTCCAGGGTCATCGGGGACGGGTTGGGGGCGAGCACGCAGAACGCGCGCTCGGTGGCGGCACCGCCGACGGTGGCGGCGGGGTCACCAGGGAGCAGACCGGTCACGGAGGAGTCCTCGCAGGAGTGGGGGGAGTCAGGTCCCGCTGGGCAGCCGCTCGCTCCCGGCGGCGGGCGCCGGTGCCGGTGTCAGCAGCACCCGCGGCGGCAGCCCCCGCGCCGGCAGGGCGCGGACCAGCGCGCGCTGGCGGAGATCGGCCGGTGGCCTGGGGCCCTCGCAGGCCAGCGGGCGGGTCAGCGGCCGCAGGGCCGTGGTGCTCGGGGCGGAGTGCCGGTCGGCGAGCAGGCGAGCCACGTCATTGTGGATCATCGGCTGGGGGTCCTTCCTCGGGGTAGTCGCCATCGATGGTCAGCTCTTCATACCCCGACCACCGAACGGTCATACGATCACCCATCACCTCGGCCTGGCCCAGCACCGGGGCCAGGGTCCGGCGGCCGGCCGCCGCCAGCGCCTGGGCCGCGGTGCCGTACGGCTGCAGCTCGCGCAGGACCGAGACGGTCGGCGGGAGCATCCCGTAGCGGCCCTCGGCGTGGCCCCGGACGGCTTCGGTGGGGCTCAGCCAGGCCACCCGGTCCGCCTCGCCGACCTCGCGCGCGGCGCGCTGACCGGACGGCAGCGCGGCCACGAAGAACCAGGTGTCGTAGCGCCGTTCCTCGAAGGCCGGGGTGATCCAGCGGGCCCAGCCGCCCAGCAGGTCGCTGCGCAGCACCAGCGCGTGCTCGCGGCAGAACTCGGCGAAGGAGATCTCGTGCGCCTCCAGTGCGGCCCGCTCGGCGCTCCAGTCGCGCTCGGGTGCCATGGTGTGCGCGTCGGGCCCGGCCAGCAGCACGCCGACCTCCTCGAAGGTCTCGCGGACCGCCGCGCAGACCACCGCCTGGGCGGTGGCCCGGTCGACCCCGAGCCGCGCGGCCCACTCCTGCGGGCCGGGTCCGGCCCAGGCCGGCGCCTGCTCGGCGTCGCGCGGGTCCACCCCGCCGCCCGGGTAGGCGTACATCCCGGCGGCGAAGGCCATCGAGGTGCGGCGGCGCAGCAGGTAGGCCTGCGGCCCCTCGGTGCCTTCGCCGTCGCGCAGCAGCACCACGGTGGCGGCCGGCTTGGGGACCACCGGGGTCAGCCGACCGGCCGCCAGCGCCCGGATCCGGGCGGGCCAGCCGGGCGGCATGGGGGGAGCGGCCGCGGGCGGGCCGGAGAGATTCGCTGCCATGCCCGGATGCTATGCATCCGGGCCCGGCGCTGAGAAGGCCCGCCCGCCGCGGCCCCGGGTGTCGGCCAGCAGGTCAGGCCCGGACCCGGACCTGGATCTCGACCTCGACCGGCGCGTCCAGCGGCAGCACCGCGACGCCCACCGCGCTGCGCGCGTGGACGCCGGCCGCGCCGAGCACCTGGCCGAGCAGCTCACTGGCGCCGTTGATCACGCCGGGCTGGCCGGTGAAGTCGGGGGCGGAGGCCACGAAGCCGACCACCTTGACCACCTGCTCGATCTTGTCCAGGTCGCCGATCACCGACTTCACGGCGGCCAGCGCGTTGAGCGCGCAGATCGCCGCCAGCTCCTTGGCCTGCTCGGCGGTCACCTCGGCACCGACCTTGCCAGTGTGCTCCAGCTTGCCCCGCACCATCGGCAGCTGGCCGGAGGTCAGCACGTGGTCGCCCGAGCGCACCGCCGG
The DNA here is from genome assembly GCF_036226465.1 of Kitasatospora sp. NBC_01250. NCBI lineage: Bacteria > Bacillati > Actinomycetota > Actinomycetes > Kitasatosporales > Streptomycetaceae > Kitasatospora > Kitasatospora sp. NBC_01250. The sequence goes on from NZ_CP108476.1 coordinate 4,363,693, forward strand.
GACGTACGCGGCCACCGGGGCGGCCACCTCCGGGAGGGTCAGGCCGAGTTCGGCCAGCCGGCTCTCGACCGTGCCCATCAGTTCTTCTCCCGCTTGAGGTAGGCCACCAGCTGCTCGGGGTTCGGCCCGGGCACGACCTGGACCAGCTCCCAGCCGTCCTCGCCCCAGGTGTCCAGGATCTGCTTGGTCGCGTGCACGAGCAGCGGCACCGTTACGTATTCCCACTTGGTCATGGGGCTGACTCTAGACCGTCCGCGCACGGCGCCGTCCGATGTGAGGTGGGACACAATGCGGGCCGTGAGGGCGGTCGGCACCCGGATGGTCCCGGCATCGGGCGCGGGCGCTGGTTACGCTCGCGAGGAGGCCCAGTGGAGGGAGACGGAGCGTGCCGAGGAGCCAGGAGCCGAGCCAGGCCCAGCAGCCGGCCGACGCCGAGCAGCCCGCCGAGGTGACCGGCGGCCCCGACTGGGAGGGCGTGCGGCTGCACGTGGTCAGCGGGAAGGGCGGCACCGGCAAGACCACCGTGGCGGCCGCACTCGCGCTCGCGCTGGCCGCCGAGGGGCGGCGGACCCTGCTGATCGAGGTGGAGGGCCGTCAGGGCATCGCCGAGCTGTTCGGCAGCTCCGCGCTGCCCTACGAGGAGCGCAAGATCGCCGCCGTCTCCCCGGCCAGGCTGGGCCGGGCCGGGCACGGCACCGGCGAGGTGTTCGCGCTGGCCATCGATCCCGAGCAGGCGCTGCTCGAGTACCTCGACATGTTCTACAAGCTCGGCCGGGCCGGGAAGGCGCTGCAGAAGGTCGGCTTCGTCGACTTCGCCACCACCATCGCCCCGGGCGTGCGCGACGTGCTGCTGACCGGCAAGGCCTGCGAGGCGGCCCGGCGCAAGGGGCCGGACGGGCGCCCGGTGTACGACGCGGTGGTGATGGACGCCCCGCCCACCGGCCGGCTCACCCGGTTCCTGAACGTCAACTCCGAGGTCGCCGGGCTCGCCCGTTTCGGTCCGATACACAGTCAGGCCCAGGCGGTGATGGGCGTGTTGAAGTCGCCGCAGACCGCGGTGCACCTGGTCACCCTGCTGGAGGAGATGCCGGTGCAGGAGACCGTGGACGGCTTCACCGAGCTGCGCGAGGCCGGGCTGCCGGTGGGCGGGGTGCTGGTCAACATGGTGCGCCCGCCGGTGCTGGACGCGGCGGCCGTGGCCGCGGCGCACGGCGACCACCGCGAGGAGGTGGCCCTCGCGCTGGTGGAGGCCGGCCTCGGCGGCCGGTCGCGCAGTGCGCAGACCCGGCGGGCGGCGGTGGAGCCGCTGCTCGACCCCCTGCTCGCCCAGGCCCGCGAGCACGCCGAACGGGTGACACTGGAGCGCGAACAGCGGGCCGACCTGCGCGCGCTGGCGCTGCCGACGTACGAGCTTCCGCTGCTCAGCGGCGGCGTGGACCTGGGCGGGCTGTACCGGCTGGCCGGCGAGTTGAAGGGGCAGGGCGCGGCATGAGCTCCAGCACGACCGGCAGCGGCGGCGGCGAGGGTGCCGGCGGCACCCTCGACGTCGACCGGCTGATCGACAACCCGGGCACCCGGATCATCGTCTGCTGCGGCTCGGGCGGCGTGGGCAAGACCACCACCGCCGCCGCGATCGGCCTGCGCGCCGCCGAGCGCGGCCGGCGGACCGTGGTGCTGACCATCGACCCGGCGCGCCGGCTGGCCCAGTCGATGGGCCTGACCGAGCTGGACAACACCCCGCGCCCGGTGAAGGGCGTGGCCACCGCGACCGGCCCCGGCGAACTGCACGCCATGATGCTGGACATGAAGCGGACCTTCGACGAGGTCGTGCTCGCCCATGCCGACCCCGAGCGGGCGCGGGCGATCCTGGAGAACCCCTTCTACCAGTCGCTCTCGGCTGGCTTCGCGGGCACCCAGGAGTACATGGCGATGGAGAAGCTCGGTCAGCTCCAGGCCACCGGGGAGTGGGACCTGATCGTGGTGGACACGCCGCCCTCACGCTCGGCGCTGGACTTCCTGGACGCGCCGGGCCGGCTCGGCTCCTTCCTGGACGGCAAGATCATCCGGGTGCTGATGACCCCCGCGAAGGTCGGCGGGCGCAGCGCGATGAAGTTCCTCAACGTCGGGATGGGCCTGCTCACCGGCACCCTGGGCAAGATCTTCGGCGCCCAGCTGCTGACCGACCTGCAGACCTTCGTGGCCGCCATGGACTCGATGTTCGGCGGCTTCCGGGAACGGGCGGAGAGCACCTACCAGCTGCTCAAGGCGCAGGGCACGGCCTTCCTGGTGGTCGCCGCGCCGGAGCGGGACGCGCTGCGCGAGGCCGCGTACTTCGTGGACCGGCTGGCGGCCGACCAGATGCCGCTGGCCGGCCTGGTGCTCAACCGGGTGCACGCCACCGGCGCCCCGCAGCTCACCGCGGAGCGCGCACAGGCGGCGGCGCAGGCCCTGGAGGAGAACGGCGGGGAGCACGAGCCGGGGCAGGCCGACGCGGAGGCGCTGGCCGCCGGGCTGCTGCGGCTGCACGCGGAGCGGGTCGAGGTGATGGGCCGTGAGCGGCGGACCAGGGACCGGTTCGTCTCGGTCTATCCCGATGTGCCCATGGTGGAGGTGCCGGCACTGGCGGGGGATGTGCACGACCTCCATGGTCTGCGCCTGATCGGGCGTCAACTCGCGGGCGATCCGACGGGGTCGGACCGGTCGTAGTCGAAGGACCGGTGCGACAGGGCGACCCCGTGATGTCGGGGCCGCCCGGTCAGCCGGCCTGCGCGTAGTCCGAGAGGATCACGCCGGTGGCGAGCGACTCCTCGTACTCCGTGCGCGCGGTCTCCAGCAGGCGGCGCCAGGAGATCACCGTCGGGCGGCGGCGCAGCAGCGCCCTGCGCTCCCGCTCGGTCATCCCGCCCCAGACGCCGAACTCCACCCGGTTGTCCAACGCGTCCGCCAGGCACTCGGTGCGCACCGGACACCCGCTGCACACCGCCTTCGCCCGGTTCTGCGCCGCCCCCTGAACGAACAGTTCATCCGGATCACTCGTGCGGCAGGCAGCCTGCGCACTCCAGTCGTCTACCCAGCCCATCCCGGCGCCGTCCTCTCCCGAATCGAGGCTCCCCCACGGCGGCAACGGCATACTCACCGCAGCCAGTTGAGGACGTTACGGAAGATTGGCGGAGCGCAACAGCCCCTTGGGGTCCAATCTCGAATGACCCGATTGGACTATGGGTGCCGGTCAGATCACTCGTTGGAGTGATCGCAGGTCGTAAGGCTTGCACCCGTCCCGATCGTCCACTTTGACGCCACTTTCGTCACAGAGCGCCACAGCGCCCCGCGGGACACGCCCTCACACGGAGGCCGGAGGGCCGCACCAGTCGCCTCATAACCCGTCAAATGGGACAACTCTAAACACTCACAGGAGTGTCCGGGTTTCACAGAGCGAAGCTGTCGCAAGCTTGTGACAAGCGTAGGCGAACACCTGCCCTCTTGCCCTGGATTTGGCAACGTAGAGTCCTCCCTATGGCACCAAAGCGCTCATCAGCTACCCAGCGCCCCCGCCGACGGCGCACCTCCCCCCTGGAGTTGGCCGGACACGGCGTCAAGTTCCTGGGCGTCAGCGTCCTGGCCGGCGTCGTCCTGGCCGGACTCGCACTGCCCGCTGTGGGCGCTATCGGCCTGGGGGCCAAGAACGGCGTCCAGAACTTCAACAACATTCCGGACGACTTCAAGACCCCGACCCTGGACCAGGCGTCGTACATCTACGACGCCAAGGGCAACCAGATCGCCAAGGTCTACGCGCGCGACCGCACGATACTGACGCAGGATCAGATGTCGCCGCTCTCCCGCGAGGCTCAGGTCGACATCGAGGACGCGCGGTTCTACCAGCACGGTGCGGTCGACCCCAAGGGCATCGCGCGCGCGATCGGCAAGAACGCCTCCTCGGACGGCGCTTCCGAGGGTGCCTCGACGCTGACCCAGCAGTACGTGAAGAACGTCTTCATCGAGGAGGCCGGCGACGACCCGGTCGCCTTCAAGGCGGCGACCGAGAAGAGCCTGGGCCGCAAGATCAAGGAGCTGAAGTACGCCATCCAGTTGGAGAAGGACCTGACCAAGGACCAGATCCTCACCAACTACCTGAACATCACCTTCTTCAACCACCAGGCGTACGGCATCGAGGCGGCCGCCCAGCGGTACTTCGGCAAGTCGGACAAGGACCTCACCGTCGCCGAGGCCGCGACGCTGGCCGGCATGGTGCAGAACCCGACGGCCTACGACCCGCTGCTGCACCCCAAGGCCGCGCAGAACCGTCGTGACACGGTCATCGACAAGATGCTCGAGTACAAGCACATCACGCCGGAGCAGGCCAAGGAGGCCAAGGCCACCCAGCTCAGCTCGGACCTCCACTACCAGGACCCGCAGAACGGCTGCATCACGGCCGGGAACGGCGAGGGCTTCTTCTGCGACTACGTGAAGCGCGTGGTGGAGAGCAACCCGGCCTTCGGCTCCTCCGCGGCCGACCGCACCAAGCTGTGGACCCAGGGCGGCCTGAAGATCTACACCACCCTCGACCCGGACAAGCAGGCCGCGGCCAACAGCGCCGTGACCTCGCAGGTCTACGCGAGCGACCCGGTCGCGGCGGCGAGCACCATGATCAAACCGGGGACCGGTGAGATCCTCGCGATGGCCCAGAGCAGGCCCTACGGCCTTGACGCCACCAAGCACCAGACGGTGGTCAACCTCAACGTCGGCACGGCGATGGGCGGCGGCAACGGCTTCCAGCCGGGCTCGACCTTCAAGGCGATCGTCGCGGCCGCGGCCATCGACGGCGGCACCCAGCTGAGCCAGTCCTACCCGTCGCCGGCCAAGATGCCGTACCCGCAGATGAGCACCTGCGCCGGCACCTGGAAGAACACCAAGGGCGAGACGGTCAGCAACGACAGCCCGAGCGAGTCCGGGCCGTTCATGATGCCCGAGGCGATGGCGCGCTCGATCAACACCTACTTCGTCTCGCTGGAGGCGGACACCGGTCTGTGCGCGGTCAAGCAGATGGCCAACAAGCTGGGGATCAAGACCAAGGCCAGCGGCGCCGCGCTCCAGGAGGTCCCCTCCATGACCCTGGGCGTCGAGGAGATGAGCCCGCTCGACATGGCCGGCGTCTACGCCAGCTTCGCCTCGCGCGGCGTGCACTGCGACCCGATCGCGATCAAGTCGGTCACCGGCATCGACGGCAAGCAGCTGCCGGTCCCGCAGGCCAACTGCCAGCAGGCGATGCAGCAGTCCACCGCGGACAGCATCAACACGCTGCTCAAGGGCGTGACCGAGAAGTCCGGCACCGGTGCCGCGCTGAACCTCAGCGACAACCGCCCGATCGCCGGCAAGACCGGTACCGCCGACAACCGCATGGCCGCGTGGTTCGACGGCTACACCCCCGACCTGGTCGACGTGACCTGGCTCGGCGGCCCGGACAGCAGCATCCCGATGGACCGGAACATCACCATCGGCGGCAAGCACTTCTACGACACCGACGGTGTCTACGGCGCCAACGGCCCCGGCCCGATCTGGCAGCAGGCGATGAACCAGGCGGTCGCGGGCACCCCGATCAACCAGTTCACCCTGGTCCCGAACGCGCCCTCGCCCACGGCCTCGACGGACACCCCGCCGCCGAACCCGGCCCAGAACCCGGCGCAGAACCCGAACCCGGGCCAGAACCCGAACCCCGGTGACCCGAACAACCCGAACCCCGGCGGCAACCCGCCGGCCACCAACGCCGGCCTGATCACCACGGCGCCGCCGGCAGCCCCGTCGGCACCCTCGGTGCCGAACCCGCCCCCGGGCGGCGGCACCATCGGCGGCGGCTTCTCGCTGCCGCCGGGCATGATCGGCGGCACCGGCCCCGGCAAGCCGGGCAAGCCCGGGCACCACTGACACCGCGCGCACCGCGCACAACCGAAGGGCCCGGGGCTCCTGGAATCGTCCAGGGGCCCCGGGCCCTTTCCGGCTGCCCGGGCGCACGGCGCCGCGGGCACGCTCCTAACGGCCGATCAGTGCGGCCTTCACCGCGGCGGCGACCCGGCCGCCCTCGGCCAGGCCCTCGACCTTCGGCCGGACCAGCTTCATCACCGCGCCCATGCCCTGCGGCCCGCTCGCCCCGCTCTCGGCCACCGCGGCGGCGACGATCGCGGCCAGCTCCTCGTCACCGAGCTGCCTGGGGAGGTACTCGGCCAGCACCTCGCCCTCGGCGCGCTCGCGCTCGGCCGACTCGGCCCGCCCGGCGTCCTGGAAGGCGGTCGCCGCGTCCCGGCGCTTCTTCGCCTCGCCCTGCACCACCTGGACCACCTCGGCGTCGGTGAGCTCGCGCTTCTCGGTGCCGGCCACCTCCGCGCGGTTGACGGCGGTCAGGGTCAGCCGGAGGGTGGACGAGCGCAGCTCGTCCCGAGCCTTGATGGCGGCCGTCAGGTCGTCCCGCAGCCGCTCCTTGAGGGATGTCATGGGCCAATCCTCACATCCGGGACGGCGCGACGCCCCTGAATATCGCCGTCCGGCTCCCCTGCGCGCCCTCGGGCCCGCCCGGGGCGGGCCCCTTCGGGGCGGTCGAGCAGACGCAGTACGAGCCGGTCGGGGCACCGGTTGTGCGCCGGGTGGACCAGTGGCCCGGCGGACCCCGCGGCGGTCCGGGCCGGCCTGCCCTTCCGGTGGCGGCGCAGGTCGTCCGCCCGGCCCGGGGCACCGCGGCGCACTCCGGCGGGCGCACGGCGGGCCAACCGGCCGACAGTGCGTCAGGCGGGCGGGGGAAGGCCCGGTTCTCCCGAACAGGCCGGGTCTGCGACCATGGACCGATGCGAAAGCTGTACTCCGTCCCGCTCGCTGTCCTCGCCACCGGAGCCGCCGGGCTCGCCTACTCCGCCGGCTACGAGGTCCGCTCGTTCCGCCTGCGCCGCGTGGAGGTCCCGGTACTGCCGCGGGGCGCCAAGCCGCTGCGGGTGCTGCACGTGTCGGACATCCACATGGTGACCGGACAGCAGAAGAAGCAGAACTGGCTGCGGAGCCTGGCCGGGCTGCGGCCCGACCTGGTGGTGAACACCGGCGACAACCTCTCCGACCCGCTCGGCGTACCCAGCACGCTGGACGCGCTCGGCCCGCTGATGGAGTTCCCCGGGGTGTACGTCTTCGGGTCGAACGACTACTACGGCCCGGCCCGCAAGAGCCCCACCCGCTACCTCAAGGCGCTGAGCAGCGGCAACCACGGCCTCAACAACGCCGACGGCACCGGACGGGCCGGCATCACCGGCGCGGTCCACAACCCGTGGGAGAAGCTGCGCGACGGCTTCGACGCGGCCGGCTGGCTGGACCTGACCAACGCCCGCGGCCGGCTCTCGCTGACCGGGCTCGACATCGAGTTCACCGGTGTGGACGACCCGCACATCCGCCGCGACCGCTACGCCGCGGTGGCCGGCGGCCCGTCCGCCGACGCCGACCTGTCGGTGGCCGTGGTCCACGCGCCCTACCTGCGCAGCCTGGACGCCTTCACCGCCGACGGCTACCCGCTGGTGCTGGCCGGCCACACCCACGGCGGCCAGCTCTGCGTCCCCTTCTACGGCGCCCTGGTCACCAACTGCGATCTGGACGCCAAGCGGGTCAAGGGCCTGTCCACCCACCGGGCCGGCGGCAAGCAGTCCTACCTGCACGTCTCCGCAGGCTGCGGCACCAATCGGTACACCCCCGTCCGCTTCGCCTGCCCTCCGGAGGCCACCCTGATGACCCTGACCCCCCGCCTCCGATAACCGGATTTCGTCTCCTGACCTGCATGGGATAGAGTTCTACTCGTTGCGACGGAGACGGAAGCAACAAAGGAAAGACCGGGGTGTGGCGCAGCTTGGTAGCGCGCTTCGTTCGGGACGAAGAGGCCGTGGGTTCAAATCCCGCCACCCCGACCCAGTAGTACAGAGGGCCTATCGGAGAGATCCGGTAGGCCCTCTGACGTTTTGTACGGCAGTCGCCACCGCGGGACGAACGGGCGGCGCTGCGGACGGGGCCGCGATGACGGCTGTTCAGGGCCGCCGGACGGACGCCTTGATGAGCTGCTGTATACCGGGTATACATACTCAGTATGCGCCGATCGGCCGGTAGACAGGCCGGACGCGCACCCGCACAGTCGAACCGTCGCGGTCGCCGCCGCAGCCACACCGAGGAGGGCCGTGGAGTGACAACCACACAGACGCGAACCACCGTGGACCCGGTTCTGCGACTGCGCGGCGTGACCCGCGTGCACGGCCACGACGCGGCCCGGGTGCACGCCCTGCGCGGGGTGGACCTGACGGTGCTGCCGGGCGAGTTCGTCGCGGTGCTGGGCGCCGACGGCGCGGGCAAGTCCACGCTGCTCGGCCTGGCCGGCGGGCTGGACCGGGCCTGCTCGGGCGAGGTGCTCTTCGAGGGCCGGGAGCTGGGCGGGCTGTCCCGCGGCGCGCTGGCCGTGCTGCGGCGCTCCGCGATCGGCTACGTCTACCGGGACCTCGGCCTGCTGCCCGCGCTGACCGCCGCCGAGAACGTCTCCCTGCCGCGCGACCTGGGCGCGCTGACCGACGAGCAGGCCCGCCGCGAGGCGCTGGCCGCGCTGACCGAGCTCGGCGTCGGCCACCTCGCCGACCGGTTCTCCGACCAGCTCTCCGCCGGCCAGCGCCAGCGGGTGGCCGTCGCCCGCGCGCTGGTCGGCGAGCGGCGGCTGATCCTGGCCGACGAGCCCGCCGGCCCCGTCGACCCGGCCACCGGCGAGGCCGTGCTGCGGGTGCTGCGCGGGCGCTGCGACGCCGGGGCCGCCGCCGTGATGGTCACCCGCGAGCCCAGCCGCACCCACGGGGCGGACCTGGCCGACTGGGCGGACCGGGTGATCGTGCTGAGCGACGGGCAGATCGTGGAGGAGCGGGTGCTGCGGGCCAGGGCCCGGGCCGGGCTCGGGGCGTTCGCCGCGGCGGCGCGCCGCTGAGCGGCGCTGAGCGGCGCGCAGGGACGGGGACGGCCCCGCAGACCCTGACGGATCCGCGCGCCGGCTGGAAGACTTGATCGGCCACCGCCGCGTCGATCCGGAGCCCGAGTGTCCATGGATACCGATCAGCCGTCCGCCGTCCGACCTGCCGCCGCAGCACCGCTTGCCGCACTGCCGCCCACCGAGCGGCGCAACCCCGCGAGCCTGGAGCTGGACCGGCTCGACACCCGCGCGATCCTGGAGCTGATCAACGATCAGGACGCCACCGTGCCCGCCGTGGTGCGCGGCGCGCTCCCCGAGCTGACCGAACTGACCGAACTCGCGCTGCGCACCCTGCGCGCGGGCGGCCGGGTGCACTACTTCGGCGCGGGGACGGGCGGGCGGCTCGCGCTCGGCGACGCCGTGGAACTGGGCCCGACCTACGGGGTGGGCACCGAGCAGGTCGTCGGGCACCTGGCGGGCGGCGCCCGGGCCGGGGCGGTGGCCCGGGAGGACGCCGAGGACCACGCGCCGGACCCGGACGAGCCGCACCCGCCGGTCCGCGGCGACCTGGTGATCGGCGTCACCGCCAGTGGCCGCACCCCCTACGTCATCGGCGCGCTGCGCGCGGCCCGCGCCGTGGGCGCGGCGACCGCCCTGCTCTCCTCGGACCCGCACGCGGCGGCCGCCGACTTCGCCGACCTGCACGTGCTGCTGGACACCGGGCCCGAAGTGGTCACCGGCTCGACCCGGATGAAGGCCGGCACCGCCCAGAAGCTGGCGCTGAACGCCTTCTCCACCGCGCTGATGGTGCGCAGCGGGCGGACCTGGTCGAACCTGATGGTGGCCGCCTCGGCGCGCAACGCCAAGCTGCACGCGCGCGCCGTGCGGACCCTGGTGACGGCCTGCCAGGTGACCGAGCAGGAGGCGCGCGACTGCCTGGAGCGGTGTGCCGCCGAGACCGCGACCGCGCTGGTCGTGCTGAGCTGCGGGTGCTCGGTCGAGCAGGCCCGCGCGGCACTGGCCCGCAGCCAGGGTCACCCGTGGGCGGCGGTGCGCGAGCTGACCGGGGCCGCCGGGTGAGCCCGCTCTTCCTCGGCCTGGACGCCGGCGGCAGCTGGACCCGTGCCGTGGTGCTGGACGCCGGGGGCGCCGAGCGCGGGCGGGCGCTGGCCGAGGGGGCCAATCCCACCGGCCAGGGCGACCAGGGCGCGGTGCGGCGGCTGGCCGAGGCGGCCCGCGCGGCGCTGGGCGGGCTCGATCCCGGTGCGGTGGCGGGCTGCGCGGTGGGCCTGGCCGGGTACCGGGCGCTGGCCGACCCGGCCGCCTTCGCCGAGCGCTGCCGCAGCGCGTTCGGGCTCGGCGCCGCGGTGCAGCTCCTCCCGGACGCGGTGACCGCCTTCGCCTCGGGGACGGACGCGGGCACCGGCACCGTCCTGATCGCCGGCACCGGCGCCGCCTGCAGCCGGGTGGCCGATCGTCAGGTGCTGCGGGTCAGCGGAGGGCTGGGCTGGCTGCTCGGTGACGAGGGCAGCGGGTTCTGGCTGGGCCGCGAGGCGCTGCGCCGTGCCCACGCCGAGCCGGACGGGCCGTTGGGCCGGGCCGTGCTGCAGCACTGCGGCGCGCAGCGGCCCGCGGAGCTGCTGCCCTGGGCGTACGCGGGCCCGCCGCGACGCCTGGCCCGGCTGGCGCCCCTGGTCAACGCCGCCGCGGCGGTCGGGGACCGGACCGCGCTGGAGGTGGCCGCGGCCGGCGCCGAGCACCTGGCCGCGCTGGTGCGGGCCACCGCGGCGGCCGGCGATCCACTGGTGCTGGCGGGCTCGGTGGCCGGCTCACCCGGTGCGGTGCGCGACCGGCTGCTCGCCCTGCTCGCCGACCACGGGCCGGTCCACCCGGCCGGGGACCCGGCAGCCGCGGCGGCCCGGCTGGCCGGGGCGCCGCGGCGGGCCGTCGCACGGCCGCTCACCGCGGCGGATCCGGTGCCCGGCAGCGGGGGCTGATCGAGCGACGGCTGATCAGCCGTCGGCCCCGGCCACCGGCGGCGCCAGGTCGGGCGCACGGCCCAGGCTCGGGGCGGCGGCGGCCGGGATGTAGTCCGGGCTGAACTGCTCGCTGACCCAGATCCGGGCGTCGCCCTCGCAGTCGATCAGGTAGTCCCGCCCCACGCTCCAGCGCTGCGCGGGACCGTGCGGCCAGCGCCGGGCCGAGAAGGAGAGCGGCCGGCGCCGCACCGACAGCCGTTCGCGGGCCAGGAAGCGCAGCAGCGGGACGTCGTCCGATGGCAGCAGCCGCTTGGCGTCCCGGGCCGCCAGGTAGACCCGGTCGCTGCTGACCGTCAGTCGCTCCCGGGTGACCAGCCGGGTGAGCCGCAGCAGCAGCGGGGCGGCCGGGTCCTCGAGGCCCAGCGCCTCGCGCACCACCGTCGGGACGGCGGCGGGCGCGAGCACCTCCTCGTGATCGAGCACCGCGGTCAGCCGGCCACCGGCCACCGACTCCAGCAGCGAGGTCGAGCCGTCGGAGCCGAGCAGCATCCGGGTCACTTCCGGGTAGTCCCAGGGACGCAGCGCCAGCGGCTCGTTCACCTCGACCCCGACAGCCACGGTCTGCACCTCGCATCAGCAGCGATCGGAGCAGTGGTAAACCGGCCACGGCGCATCCCCGCGGTCGAACCCCGCGACACCGTCGCCGTGGCGGCGGCCGGGCGCCGGACGGGGCGCCGGCCGGCCGACCCGGCACCCGGCCCCGGCGGGACGGCGCCGGGGCCGGGCGCGACCTCGCCGCCCGGTTTCCTCAAGCCTGTGGTGCGCATCGGCTCCCCCTGCTCCGCTCCAGCCTGACCTTGCTGACCTGGGCACACGCACCCGAGGGATGGTACGCAGCGGCGACCGGGGCCGGGTCGGCTCACGGCCGCGCCATGATCCGCGGCAGCGGCCGCCACCGGGGCACCGATCCTGCGACGAGCAGCCCGCACCCGTCGACTGATGCGCAATCATAAACACCGAGCCATCGATGTACGCAAGTATTAGTTTGACCTGTAGTCGATCAGTTACGGCTGAGAATCCGACCAAAAGTGACATACCTGTACCGGTCGAGTGGTCGAGCCCACCCCTGCGTTACGGCTGGAAATCGGCCGTCCTAGTTTGACCTTGAATGTATTTTTGGATCGCGCTTCGATTCGGGCGCGGACTCTTCCATGTCTCGAAGCTGGAGTTGCCGCATGCACACAGCACAGCCGAGCCGGACCCCGATCGCGATCGTCGGCCTGGGATGCCGTTTCCCTGGTGCCGACGGGGTCAACGCCCTGTGGAACGTCCTCGTCAACAAGGTCGATGCGGTGACTGCGATCCCGGCCGAGCGCTTCGCCGTCGACGACTCCTACGACCCGGCCCCCCGGCTGCCCGGACGGACCGTCTCCCGGCACGGCGGTTTCGTGCGCGATCCGTTCGCTTTCGACGCGGCCTTCTTCGGTATCTCCCCGGTCGAGGCACGCGCGATGGATCCGCAGCAGCGGATCCTGTTGCAGGTGGTCTGGGAGGCGCTGGAGGCGGGCGGTCAGCGTCCGAACTCGCTGGCGGGCCGACAGGTCGGCGTCTTCGTCGGTCAGGCGACCGCCGAGTACAACGACGAGGCCGACCGCGACGAGCCCGACATACGCGACCTGGTGGGCAGCCGGCTGCGGGCCGTCACCGCGGGCCGGATCTCCTACGCGCTGGACGCCCGCGGTCCGAGCATCGTGCTCGACACCGCCTGCTCCTCCTCCCTGGTCGCCGTGCACACCGCACGGCAGAGCCTGCAGCTCGGGGAGTGCGAGCTGGCGATCGCCGCGGGGGTCAACCTGATCCTCTCCCCTTATGACTCCATCGCCTACTCGCAGGGCGGCATGGCCTCGCCCGGCGGGGCCTGCCGGTTCGGCGACGGCGGCGCCGACGGCTACGTGCGCAGCGACGGCGTGGCCGCGGTGGTGCTCAAGCGGCTGCCCGACGCGCTGCGCGACGGCGACCCCGTGCTCGCCCTGCTGCACGGCAGCTCCGTCACCAGCGACGGCGCCGCCAGCGGCCTGCTGCTGCGGCCCTCGGTGGCCGGCCAGGTCGAGATGGTGCGCGAGGCCTGCCGCAGCGCCGGGATCAGCCCGGCGCAGCTGGACTACGTGGAGGCGCACGGCACCGGCACCACGGTCGGCGACGACGTCGAACTGCGGGCGCTGGCCGAGGCGGTGACACCGGGCCGGCCGGCCGGACGACCGCTGCTCACCGGGTCGGTGAAGACCAACCTCGGCCACGCCGAGGCCGCCGCCGGGCTGGCCGGGCTGATCAAGGCGGTGCTGATCGCCCAGCACGGCGTCATCCCCGCCTCGCTGCACCTGGAGCGGCCGCACCGGCTGGTGGCCGGGCCCGACGCGCCGCTGCGGGTGGTGACCGAGGCACGGCCGCTCGAACCGCAGGGCCCCGAGGCGCTGATCGGCGTCAGCTCCTTCGGTCTGTCCGGGACCAACGCCCACGTGGTGATCGGTGCCGTCCCGGCCGACCTCAGATCCGCTCCCGGCGCGGTGGACGGCGGCGCGGCGCAGCCGCAGGACCAGCAGCCGCAGGAGCCGCAGCTGCTGGTGCTCAGCGCCCGCTCGGCGACCGCGCTGCGCCGGCTGGCCGAGCACTGGGCCGACTACCTCTCCCCCGGCGGCGCCGGCACCGCGCACCCGCTGCGCGCCCTGTGCGCCACCGCCGCGCTGCGGCGCGACGCGCACCCGTTCCGCCTCTGGGCCCTCGGCACGAGCCACCAGGAGCTCGCCGCGCGGCTGCGCGCGCTGGCCGCCGGCGAGACGATCGCGGACGGCGGTCTCACCGAGGGCGCGGCCGGGCTGCCCGAGCAGCGGCAGACCGTCTTCGTCTTCCCCGGGCAGGGCTCCCAGTGGACCGGCATGGGCCGTGCGCTGGCCGCCGCCTCCCCCGCCTTCGCGGCCACGCTGGAGCGCTGCGAGCAGCTGATCCACGGCCAGCTCGGCCACGGCGTCCGCGAGCTGATCACCGCCGAGCCGGGCGGCGACTTCCCCACCGGGATGGCCACCGTGCAGCCCGCCCTGTGGGCCACGCAGGTGGCGCTGACCGCCGCGCTGGCCGAGCGCGGCGTCACCCCCGACCTGGTGATCGGCCACAGCATGGGCGAGGTGGCGGCGGCCCGGGCGGCCGGGGCCCTCAGCGAGCAGGACGCGGCGGCCGTGATCTGCCGGCGCAGCTCGCTGATGGACCGCCAGGCCGGGCTCGGCGGCATGCTGGTGGTCGAGCTCTCGGCCGACCGGGCGCGGGCGGCGATCGCCGACTACGGCGACCGGATCTGCGTCGCGGCCGAGAACGCCCCCACCGCCACCGTGCTGGCCGGCGAGGCGGCGGCGCTGGCCGAGCTCGCCCGGACGCTGACCGAGCGTCTGGTGCTCTGCCGCCAGGTGCAGGTGGCGGTGGCCTCGCACTCGCCGCACATGGACCCGCTGCGCCCCGACCTGCTCGCCGCCCTCGACGGCCTGCAGCCCGTGGAGGGCACGGTCCCCCTGGTCTCCACGGTGCGCGGCGAGCGGCTGCTCGGCCCGGAGCTCGACGCCGAGTACTGGATGGCGAACCTGCGCCGGCCGGTCCGGTTCACCAGCACCGTCGCCGAGGTGGCGCGGGCCGCCGAGAGCGTCTTCGTCGAGGTCGGCGCGCACCCGCTGCTGGTCGCCGCCGTCGAGGAGACGCTGGACGCCGAGCAGCTGGCGGGCGGCGTGGTGGCCACGCTGCGCCGCGACCAGGACGGGGTGCTGGACCTGATCAGGACGGTCGGGCGGGTCTTCGTCGCCGGCGGCCGGGTGGACTGGCACTGCTGGTACCCGGACGCGCCGCCGGTGGTCACCTCGCTGCCCGCCTACCCGTGGGACGCGATGCGCCACGTGCGGCCCGCCGGGCGGCGCGGCACGAGCGTGCGGCACCAGCCCCGCTCGCGCTCCTGGGAGGTGGAACTCGCCGACTGGGGAGCCGGTGACTGGGGTACGGGGGTGGCGGTGCGCGGGCTCGCGCCGGTGCCGCCGGCCGTCCACCTGGCCGCGATGCTCCAGGCCGCCCGGGAACTCGACCCGGGCAGCGGGCCGGCCCGCGAGTACGAGCTGCGCGAGGTGGTCCTCGCCGACGCCTACCTGCCGATCGAGGAGGCCGACCGGATCGGGCTGCTGGTCACCCTCACCGACCCCGTCGACGGCGGGGCCCGCACCGCGACGGTGGCGGCCCGGCTGCCGGGCGCCGCCGAACCGCTGCACTGCGCCTCGGCCGAGCTGCACCCGGTGGACGACGACGCGCGGCTGACCGCGCTGCGCGTGGTGGACCAGGCCCTGGGCCGCTGCCACGACTACCACGGCGCGCAGGGCTTCCTCGAGCTGGCGGCCCGCCAGGGCGTGGAGATCGGCGAGCCGTTCCGCGCGGTCGAGCAGCTCTGGCGCCGCAAGGGCGAGGCGGTGGCCCGGCTGCGACTGCCCAAGGCGCCCGAGCCCGGCTCCTGGGAGACCGGGCTGCAGCCGCTGCTGGCGGCCTGGACGGGCCGGGCACCGGGCGAGGAGGGCCGCGGGTTCCTGATGACCGCCATGGCCTCGGCGCGGTTCCTCGCCCCGCTGCCGTACGAGTTCTGGAGCCTGGCGACCGTCACCGCCTGGGACGGGCTCGGCAACGCCACCCGGGCGGACGTCCTGCTGGTCGACCCGGACGGGCACCCGCTGGCCCGGTTCACCGGGATCCGGCTGCGGCCGCTGCCCGGGAACGCGCCGGCGCCGGCCGGGCTGCCCGGGGTCCTGGGGCGGCTCGCCGAGCACTCGGCGGCGCCGCTCGCCACGCTGCTCAAGGTCGGGGCAGCGCCACTGCTGACCGGGCTGACCGGGTTGGCGGGCCTCGGCACCCGCCGCGGGCCGGCCATCGCGGGCGGGCGCGCCGGGCGGGGCGTGCGCAGGGCCGCCGGCCGCACGCTCAAGGCGGCGGGGCCGGGCGCACCCGCACCCTGGGCACCGGCCGCCGTGCCGTCCGCACCGGCACCGGCCGCCGCCGTCCCGCCCGCGCTGCCCGCGCCCGCTGCCGCCGGGCCGGTCGGTGACCCCCTGCTGGCGGGCTCCGCGTCGATGCTCGGCCTCACCCCGGGCGCCCTCGACCAGCGGCGTCCGCTGCGCGAGCAGGGCCTGGACTCGCTGGCCGCCACCCGGCTCAGCCAGCAGCTGCGCCGGGAGCACGGCATCGAGCTGACCGCGGGCCGGCTGCTCGGCAACGAGAGCCTGGCCGACCTGCGCCGGTCGCTGACCGACCCGGCGGCCACCGGCGGCTGATCCGGCCGACGCCCGCCCGGTGCGGTGTTTCTGACGGAGCATCCGCTGCCGGGCGGGCGGGGGCGCGCAGGACATGACGTAGTGACCCGGCGCACGCCGCCCGACCGGGCCGAGATCCTTCGGAAGCCTGCGGCCAATAGTTAGACCGTGGTATAAAAATCGTGACCGTACCAACCACCTGACCCGTCACCTGCACGAACCTCCCGTGGTTGACCCGACACCGTCGCCCACTGCCCAGTCCGCCCGCACCCGCGGCGGGGGGTCGAGATGTACGTCGAGATGGAGACACGCCATGGACCCGCGTCCGCCAACCGCAGCGCCCGCCATCGGCCGACGTGAGCGCAACAAGCAGAGGGTCAGGGAGCGCCTGTACGCCGCGGCCGTCGAGCTCTTCGTCGACAAGGGCTACGACCACACCTCGATCGACGAGATCGCCGAGCGCGCCGACGTCGCACGCGGCACCTTCTTCAACTACTTCCAGCGCAAGGAAGACCTGATCAGCGCCTGGACCGAGCGGCGCCGCTGGGACCTGGTGACGGTGCTGGCCGAGGCGCAGACCCAGGGCTCCAGCCCGATCGAGCAGTTGACCCGCTGCGTGACCGCGCTCGGCCAGCTCAACCAGGAGGAGCACGACCTGACGGTCGCCATGCTGACCGCCTGGGTCAAGGCCGGGCGGCCGATACTGGAGGAGCCGTACGTCGCGGACATCTTCGCCCAGATCGTCAAGTCCGGCATCGCCCAGGGCGAGCTGAGCCCGGACCTGGTGCCCGCACAGGTCGGCAACGTGCTGCGGGACGTCTACCTGGGCGCGCTCTACCGCTGGGTGAGCGAGCCGGAGACCACCCACACCAGCGCGCTGACCGAGGAGTTGCTCGCCATCCTGCGGCTGCTGCTCAGCGGCCTCGGTGCCCCCGCGCACGCCCAGGCGATCAAGTCCGCCCAGCTGCAGGCGCCGCAGGCCCAGCTGTCCAAGGCGGCGCCGATCCGCCGGGCCGCGGCACAGTCCGTCGCCAGCGCCTGACGGGCAGTCAGTACAATTGTTTGGATCGTGACCTGGCGCCGCCTCAGGCGGCGATCAGGTCCGCGAGTTGACCGCGCGAGGCGATGCCCAGCTTCGGGTACGCCTTGTAGAGGTGGTGCCCCACGGTCCTGGGGCTGAGGAAGAGCTGGGCGGCGATCTCCCGGTTCGACAGCCCCTTGGCCGCCAGTCGGGCGATCTGCTCCTCCTGCGGCGTCAGTCCGGCCAGCGGCCCCGAGAGCGCGGCCACCGGGGCGGTGTCGCCGGCCGCGCCCAGCTCGCTGCGGGCGCGCTCGGCCCAGGGCAGCGCGCCGAGCCGCTCGAAGATCTCCAGGGCGGCCCGCAGCCGGGCCCGGGCCTCGGTCTTGCGCCGGTCGCGGCGCAGCCACTCCCCGAACAGCAGGCTGGTGCGGGCCAGTTCGAACGGCCGCCCGGTCCCCTCGTGCAGCTCCAGCGCCGCCAGGTAGCCCGACTCGGCCAGCTCGGCCGGCCCGAGCAGCGCCTGGCAGCGCAGCACCAGCGCCCGGCTCCAGTCGGGCGAGCCGCTCCGGGCCGACCAGGCCTCGAACCGCTCGAAGGCGGCCTCGGCCCGCTCCGGCCGGCCCAGCCGCACCGCCGCCTCCACCAGGTCGGGCACGGTGCGGATCGCCGAGACGTGGTGCCGGTGGGCGCCCGCGGTGTGCGGCTCCAGGCGCTCCACCACCTCGGCCACCCGCCCCTGGCCCAAGTCGTGGACGGCCAGCGCCCACTGGCTCCAGGAGGTGCCGGCCGCCGGGCCGCCCCAGGTGCTCACCTGGTCCGCGAGCGCCTCGGCGACCCGCTGCCCGACCAGCTCGTCCGCGCCGCGCAGCGCCGCCAGATAGGCGTCCAGCGCGCACAGTTGGCTGACCCACTGGGGCTGCGCGGTGTCCCGGGCCAGCGCCAGGCCCTCGGCCACGGCGAGTTCGGCGTCCCGGTGCCGGCCGTGGAAGAGCTCGGCCTCGGCCCGGAAGAAGAGCAGCGTGGGCAGCAGGCCCATCGCCCCGACGGTGCGCGCCTCGTCGATCAGTTCGACGGCCAGCGCCAGGGTCTGCGCGTCCGCTCCGGGCACCAGCGCGGCCCCGCAGAGCTGCACCAGATCGCGCGGACTGTCCGCGCCGGCCGCCCTGGCCCGGGTGGCGGCCTCGGCCAACGTGACGCCGGGCGGCGCCTGGTGGCCGAAGACCGGCCCGACGGCCGAGCGCAGGTAGCCGACCAGCGGGGCGGTGGCGTCCTCGGCCGGCAGGTCGAGCGCCGCCATCAGCTCCAGCACCTCGACGACCTGCCGCTCGCCCAGGTACCAGGCGATGTGGAAGTCCTGGAGCAGCGCCCGGGCGGCCAGCGGCGCGGGGATCTTCCGGTCGGCGGCGCGCAGCAGCAGCCGGTGCGCCTCCTGGTAGCCGCCGCGCCAGAACTCCGTGGTGGCCCGCACCCAGTCGAGCACCGCCAGGGTCAGCGCGTCCTCGGCCAGTTCGGCCCCGCGCAGCGCCAGTGAGCGGGCCCGCTCGGCCTCGGCCGCGTCCAGCGCCGACTCGGCGCCCATCAGCAGACAGCGGACGACCGTCTCGCGGTCGTCGGCGAGCCCGGCGGCCCGCTCGTAGGCGGCGGCCGCACCGGCGTGCCCGCCGCGGGCCGCCGCCCGCCGGGCGGCGCCCTCCAGCGCCTCGGCCAGCTCGGCGTCCGGCCCGGTGGCGGCCTGCGCGAGGTGCCAGGTGCCCCGGTCCAGTTCGCCGTCGGCCTGCAGCACCGCGCCCAGCGCCCGATGGCCGCTCAGCTTCTGGTCCAGTGGCGCGCCGTCCAGGATCGCGGCCCGCAGCAGCGGATGGCGCAGCGCGTAACGGCCGTCCTGGGTGCGGCTCAGCAGCCCGGACCGCTCGGCGGGCAGCAGGTCCGCCGGCCCGGCCCCGAGCATCTCGGCGGCCCGCAGCACGGTGGCCAGCTCGCCGCTCTCCTCGGCGGCGGCCACCAGCAGCAGGGTCCGGCTCGGCGCGGGCAGCCGGGCCACCTGGCCGTGGAAGGCCTGCCGCAGCCGGCTGGTGAGCGCCAGCTCGCCGGCCCCCGGGGAGGGCGCGGCGGCCAGCGCGAGGGGCAGCTCGGTGAGCGCGAGCGGGTTGCCCTGCGCCTCGGCCAGCACCCGGTAGCGCAGGCCCACGCCGGCCGCCTCGTCGGCGCGGGCCGCCAGCAGCTTGGCGGCGGCCGAGGGCTCCAGCGGGGCCAGGCGCAGCTCGGGCAGCCCGGGGGCGGGGAAGCTCCCCTCCCCGTCCCTGGCCGCGAAGAGCAGCGCCACGCCCTCGCTGCCCAGCCGCCGGGCCGCCAGCAGCAGCGCGTCGGCGGAGGAGTGGTCCAGCCACTGCGCGTCGTCGACCAGGCAGAGCAGCGGTTGCTGCTGGGCGAGTTCGGCCAGCAGCCCGAGCGTGGCCAGGCCGCTGAGCAGCCGGTCGGTGGGTCCCGTCCCCTCGGCCAGCCCGAAGGCCGCCTCCAGCGCCCGGCGCTGCGGCGCGGGCAGCCCCGGCAGCAGCGGCAGCGCCGGTCCCAGCAGCAGGTGCAGCCCGGCGAACGGCAGGTCCGCCTCGCTCTCCACCCCGGTGGCCCGCAGCACCCCGAACCCGGCCGACGCCCGCTCGGCGGCGTACTCCAGCAGAGCGCTCTTGCCGATCCCCGGCTCGCCGCGCAGCACCAGCACCCCGCTGCGGCCCTCCCGTGCCCCCGTCAGCAACTCCTCGACGGCGGCCTGCTCCCCTGACCTTCCGTACAGCATGGGTCGAACCCTACCTATGCGTGACCGATTCCACCGCCCCGGATCCGGCCTACCTTTTTGACCAGCGGGAAACGCCGCGAAGCACGGAGAATCCGAAGAGGAGCAGGAACATGACGAACATTCAGGACCTCGCCGCCCAGTACCTCGCCACCTGGAACGAGACCGACGCCGAGGCCCGCCGCAAGCTGATCGACACCTACTGGGCCGCCGACGCGACCTACACCGACCCGCTGGTCGAGGCGGCGGGCCGGGACGCGATCGACGCCACCATCGGCGCCGTGCAGGCCCAGTTCCCCGGCCTGGTCTTCACCCTGGGGGCGAACGGGGTGGACGCCCACCACCGGATCGGCCGCTTCACCTGGGACCTCGGTCCGGCCGGCGCCGAGGCGCTGGTGGTCGGCTTCGACGTCCTGGTCGCCACCGAGGACGGCCTGATCGCCTCGGTGCTCGGCTTCCTGGACAAGGTCCCCGCGGCCTAGGGCGACCGCCACCCGGTGCCCCACCTGCTCCGTCGGCGCTCGGCGGCCGGGATCGCCCACCGGCCGCCGCGGAAGGCGGCCCCTGGTTCCGGGACCGCCGGGACCCGTGCCAGAGTGAGGCGAATGAGTAGCGAGAAGAACGATGTGCCGGCCTGGGAGCAGCGTTTCCGGGCGGCACGGGTGTCCCTTCCGGACTGGGCGGACGACGCCCCGGAGCGTTCGCTGTACGTCTCGAACGCCTCCGGCACCTTCGAGGTCTACGCCTGGGACCGGGCCGCCGGTACCCACCGGCAGGTCACCGACCGGCCGAGCGGTACCACCGACGCCTGCCTGACGCCCGACGGCGAGTGGGTCTGGTGGTTCGACGACACCGACGGCGACGAGTACGGCGTCTGGCGCCGCCAGCCCTTCACCGGCGGCCCCGACGAGCCGGCCGTGCCGGGCCTGGCCCCCTCCTACGAGGCGGGGCTGGCGCTGGGCCGGGACGGCACCGTGGTGGTCGGCCGCTCCACCGACGAGGACGGCACCACCCTGTACCTGCGGCGCCCCGGTGCGGTCGAGCCGGTGGAGATCTACCGGCACGCCGAGTACGGCGGGGTCGGCGACCTGTCCCACGACTCGGCGCTGCTGGCCGTCGACCACACCGAGCACGGCGACGCGATGCACAGCGCGATCCGGGTGCTGCGCTGCGCCGACGGCGCGACCGTCGCCGAGCTGGACGACGTGACCGGCCGCCCCGAGCCCAGCGGGCTGAGCTGCCTGGGCTTCGCCCCGGCCCCCGGCGACAACCGGCTGCTCGTCGCCCACCAGCGCCGGGGCCGCTGGGAGCCGATCCTCTGGGATCCGCTGACCGGCATGGAGACCGACCTGCCGCTGCGCACCGAGGACGGCCGCGAGCTGCCCGGCGACGTCTCGGCCCAGTGGTTCCCGGACGCCACCGGCCTGCTGATCGAGCACGAGTTCGAGGCCCGGAGCGAGCTGTTCGGCTACGAGCTCGCCACCGGCGCGCTGACCCGGCTGGAGACCCCGCGCGGCACGGTGGCCGGCGCCACCGCCCGCCCCGACGGCACCGTGGAGTTCCTCTGGTCCTCCGCGGCCGAGCCCTCGGTGGTCCGCTCCACGGCGGGCTCCGTGGTGCTGCGGGCGCCCGGCTCGGTGCCGCCGCGCTCGGTGCCGGTCGAGGACGTCTGGGTCGAGGGGCCGGGCGGGCGGGTGCACGCGCTGGTCCAGCGGCCCGCCGGGCCCGGCCCGTACCCGACCGTCTTCGAGGTCCACGGCGGCCCGACCCACCACGACAGCGACTCCTTCGCCGCGGGGCCGGCCGCCTGGCTGGACCACGGCTTCGCGGTGGTGCGGGTCAACTACCGCGGCTCCACCGGCTACGGCCAGGCCTGGACGGACGCGCTGCGCGAGCGGGTGGGCCTGATCGAGCTGGAGGACATCGCCGCGGTGCGCGCCTGGGCGGTGGCCGAGGGCCTGGCCGACCCCGAGCGCCTGGTGCTCTCCGGTGGCTCCTGGGGCGGCTACCTCACCCTGCTGGGCCTGGGCACCCAGCCGGAGAACTGGTCGCTGGGCCTGGCCGCCGTCCCGGTCGCGGACTA
Source organism: Kitasatospora sp. NBC_01250 (assembly GCF_036226465.1). Classification (NCBI taxonomy): domain Bacteria; kingdom Bacillati; phylum Actinomycetota; class Actinomycetes; order Kitasatosporales; family Streptomycetaceae; genus Kitasatospora; species Kitasatospora sp. NBC_01250. Next base: position 4,385,844 of record NZ_CP108476.1, read on the forward strand.
CCTGACCGCGTACCAGGACGAGATGGAGGCGCTCAAGTCGCTGGACCGCACGCTCTTCGGCGGCACGCCCGAGGAGGTCCCCGAGCGCTGGCTGGCCTCCTCGCCGCTGACCTACGTCGATCAGGTGCGGGCGCCGGTCTACCTCAGCGCGGGACTCAACGACCCGCGCTGCCCGATCCGCCAGATCGAGAACTACGTGGCCCGGCTGGAGCAGTTGGGCCTGCCGCACGAGGTGTACCGGTACGAGGCCGGGCACGGCTCGCTGGTGGTCGACGAGCGGATCAAGCAGCTGCGCCTGGAGATCGACTTCGCCCTGCGGCACCTGGGGGTGTAGCCGGGGGCGTCGGGGCGCTCAGTCCAGGACCGGTTCGAGGCCCAGCGCCCGGTCCTGGACCGCCTCCGCCTGGCGGCGGGCCAGCCGGAACCACATGAAGCCGACGAAGCCCGCGAAGACGAACCACTGCAGCGTGTAGCCCAGATTCTGGAAGGCCCGCGCGTCCAGCCCGCCACCGCCGGAGACCTGGGCGGTGGGCACCGCGGTCAGCCCGCTGGGGACGTCGTCGGCGGCCACCCAGCCGTCGTACACCGGGTACGGCAGCAGGTTGACCAGGGTGGCCGGGCTGATCATGCCCAGCTGGCCGGCCGGCAGGCCGCCGTCGACCGCGCCGCTGGTGTCGGCGCTCTCGGAGGCCTGCAGGCGCCCGGTGACGGTCACCTCGCCGCTGGGTGGTGCCGGCACCGCGGCGCCGGCACCGGGCGAGCCGGGCAGCCAGCCGCGCACCACCGGGACCGCGCGGCCGGTGGCGGTGCGCAGCGGGGTGAGCACGTAGTAGCCCTGACGGTTGTCGACCGTGCGGTTGGGCACCAGCAGCTGGTGGGCGCTGTCGTACTGCCCGGAGGCGCTCACCGGGTGGCCGAGCGTGCCGGTGCCGACCTGGGCGTCCGGCCCGGACAGCACCGAGTCCAGCGGGCTGGCCGCCGGCTGCGGGGCGGCCGGGCGGGCGCTGGTGGAGGCGGTGTGCTGGCTGGAGACCCGGCCCTCGAACCGGCTCAGCTGCCAGGAGCCCAGCCAGAGACAGACCGCGATGGCGGCGACCGCGAGCACGGTGCTGCCGAGCCAGCGCGGAGTCAGGAGGAATCGGTACACACCCTCACCGTAGCCACCGATTCCACGGCCCCGAGCACGGCCCCCCGCCGAGCGCGCCTGCGGGCGCGCCGCCGGGGGTCGGCGGTGCTCCGACGACCCCCGGCGGCCCTGCTGCCCGCCCTGCTACTGGCCCTGCTGCGGGGCGGCGCGGTACAGGGTGCCGCCGCCGCAGACGTTCGGGATCGTGGCGCTGCCCGCGTCCGGCGCGACGCCGAGCGGGCGGTGGGTGACCGTGACGGTGCCCGGCTGGGCCGCCGTACCGGGCGCGCCGGGCGTGCCGGACGGTGCCGGTGACGGGGTCGGCGACGCCGTCCCGGTGGCCGGGCCGTCCGCGGCCAGGCCCGCCGGGGCCGCACCCGCACCGCCGCCCGGCGAGGGTGTGCTGCCGCCGGATGCGGGCGGCCGGCCGGCCGTGTCGTTCGCCGCCGAGCCGGCGGCCGCACCCGCCGCCCCGCTGGGCCCGCCGCCCGGTCCGCCGCTCGGACTGCTGACGGGGCTCGCCGCCGGGGCGGCTGCGCTGGCGCTGGGCGTCGGCGTCGCGCCGGCACCCGCGCCACCGCTGCCGCTGCCGCCGGCCGGGCAGAGCGCGTCCGGGACGAAGGCGAACGGCAGCCGGTAGCCGGCCCCGGCGCCCAGCAGCAGCTGGCCCGGCGCGCTCGCCGGATCCGGCAGTCCGCCGGCCGGGTCGCCCGCCGTGTGCGCGAGGACCCGCACCGAGCCGGCCGTGCTCCCACCGCCGAGCGTCGCGGTGAGCGTGCCCGGGTCGGTCAGCAGGCAGGGACGGCCGGAGACGTTGGCCACCGTGAACGCCCCGTACACCCAGCCCGCGCCGTCGGCCGCGCCCACCGTCGCCTGGCCGGCGCCCAGGTCGGCCCGCAGGCAGGCCGGCGCGCCGGTGGCCGTGCCCGCCGCCTGGCCGGCCGTCACGGAGATCGCGGTCGCACTGGCCGAGACGCCCCCGGACGTGTCCGCTGCGCCGGCGGACGGGCTAGGGGTGGGGCTCGGGCTGCTGCTCGGGCCGGTGCTGCTGGAGTCGGGCACCGGCAGCGGGACCACCGGGCGGACACCGCCGGGGTGCCCGGCGGCACTGGGGCTGCGCGAATCGACGCTGCTGGGGGCGGTGCTGGGGGCGGCGCCCGAGCCGTCGGACAGTTGCAGGCCGCCCAGCCGTCCCAGGGTGGGCACCGCGGCGGCCGAGACCAGCGCGATCAGTAGCGCTCCGGTCCACGCCTGCCGGTGGCGGGCCCGGCGGGCCGGGATGGCGCGCCGGATCCGGGGCAGCGCCTCGGCGTCGGGCTGCAGGTCCGCCACCGCGCGGTGCAGCAGCACGCGCAGCGCCTGCTCCTCGCCGTGGGTCGGCGCGCGCCCGGCGGGTTCCTCGGAGCCCGGCCGCCCCGCCCGCGGCGGGGCGGCGGGCCCAGGCCGGCGGTCGAACTGATCGTCAGTCATGACTGCTCTCCATCAGGACCCGCAGCGCCGCCAGCCCGCGCGAGCCGTACGCCTTGACCGCGCCCACCGAGACCCCGAGCAGCTCGGCCACCTGTGCCTCCGTCATGTCGGCGTAGTAGCGCAGGACCAGGACCTCGCGCTGACGCCGCTGCAGACCCTGCAGCGCCGCCTTCAGTTGGTCGCGTTCGAGAGCATCGTAGGCGCCCTCTTCTGCACTGGCCATGTCAGGCATGGGCTTGGGCAGCAGCCGCAGCCCCAGCAGCCGGCGCCGCAGGGTGCTGCGGGACAGGTTGACCACGGTCTGCCGCAGGTAGGCGAGGATCTTCTCCGGCTCACGGACCCGGCGCCGGGCGGCGTGCACCCGGATGAACGCCTCCTGGACCACGTCCTCGCAGCTCGACTGGTCGTCGAGGAGCAGCGCGGCCAGCCGCAGCAGCGCACGGTAGTGCTCCTGGTACGTGGTCGTGAGCAGGTCGACGCTGGCGCCGGCCGTGTCGGTGGCGGCCGTGGTCACCTCCGCCTCAGCCGGCTGCCGCACGGCACCTGGCTGCGCCGGGGCCTGCCGGGCCCGCGGCGCTCCGGGCGCTCTGAACGGCACCCCCGGTACCTGCCGCACCCGTCCCTTCGGCACCGCCGTCACCACTGCCAGGTCTGTCACGACCGTTGGACACTCGATCCCCCCTCAGGGTTGCCCCGTCCGGTGGACATTCTTCCGCAAAGACCGGGGCCCCCTCCACAGGAAGGGGGCCCCGGTCCGAAGCGGTGTCAGGAACGGTCGCGCACCGGCGCGGTACGGACCCGGTCGGTGCGGTACCGGCTCAGCGGTCGACTCGACCGGTCGACCTCGGCCGGTCGGCTCAGCCGGTCAGCTCGGCAGCGACCAGCTCGGCGATCTGCGCGGTGTTCAGGGCCGCGCCCTTGCGCAGGTTGTCGCCGCAGACGAAGAGGTCCAGCGCGGTCGGGTCGTCGAGCGAGCGGCGCACCCGGCCGACCCAGGTGGGATCGGTGCCGACCACGTCGCTCGGGGTCGGGAACTCGCCGGCCGCCGGGTTGTCGTACAGCACCACGCCAGGTGCCTGAGCCAGGATCTCCTGCGCCCGCTCCAGGGTCACCTCGCGCTCGAAGACCGCGTGCACGGCCAGCGAGTGGGTGGTGATCACCGGGATCCGCACGCAGGTGACCGCGACCCGCAGGTTCGGCAGCCCGAGGATCTTGCGGCTCTCGTTGCGGACCTTGAGCTCCTCGGAGGACCAGCCGTCCTCCTGCAGCGAGCCCGCCCACGGCACCGCGTTCAGCACCAGCGGCGCCGGGAACGGGCCGTTGTCACCGATCACCGCCCGCAGGTCGCCGGGCTGCTCGCCGACGCCGGTGCCGGCCACCTTGACGGTCTGCTCGCGCAGCGCGTCGATGCCGGCCTGCCCGGCCCCGGAGGCTGCCTGGTAGGAGGCGACCACCAGCTCGCGCAGCCCGAACTCGGAGTGCAGCGCGCCGAGCGACACGATCATCGACATGGTCGTGCAGTTGGGGTTGGCGATGATCCCGCGCGGGCGGATCCGGGCCGCGGCCGCGTTGACCTCGGGGACCACCAGCGGCACGTCCTCGTCCATCCGGAAGGCCCCGGAGTTGTCGACCACGACGGCGCCCTTGGCCGCCGCGATCGGCGCCCACTGCGCGGCGACCTCGTCGGGGACGTCGAACATCGCGACGTCGATGCCCTCGAAGGCCTCCTCGGTCAGCGCGACGACCTCGACCTGCTCACCGCGCACGGTCAGCCGGCGCCCGGCCGAGCGGGCCGAGGCGATCAGCCGGATCTCGCCCCAGACGTCCTGGTGGGCGGAGAGGATGCCCAGCAGCACCGTGCCCACCGCGCCGGTGGCACCGACCACCGCGAGGTTGGGCCGGTGGCTGCGATCCACTCCGCCGCCGGTCATCGTCCGGTCCCGCCGTAGACGACGGCCTCGTCGCTCTCGCTGTCCAGGCCGAAGGCGCTGTGCACGGCGCGCACCGCCTCGTTGACGTCGTCCGCCCGGGTGACCACCGAGATCCGGATCTCCGAGGTGGAGATCAGCTCGATGTTGACGCCGGCCTCCGAGAGCGCCTCGAAGAACGTCGCGGTGACCCCCGGGTTGGACCGCATGCCGGCCCCGACCAGGGAGATCTTGCCGATCGCGTCGTCGTAGCGCAGCGACTCGTAGCCGATGCCCTCCTTGACCCGGCCGAGCGCGTCGATGGCCTTCTGGCCCTCGGTCTTCGGCAGGGTGAAGGAGATGTCGGTCAGACCGGTCGAGGCGGCGGAGACGTTCTGCACCACCATGTCGATGTTGACCTCGGCGTCGGCGATGGCGCGGAAGATCCGGGCCGCCTCGCCCGGCTTGTCCGGCACTCCGACGACCGTGACCTTGGCCTCGGACGTGTCGTGGGCGACTCCGGAGATGATGGCCTGCTCCATCTCGCCCCCTTCGGGCTGGTTCGGGTTGCTGTTGCTGACGATGGTCCCCGGCAAACCGGAGAAGGACGATCGTACGTGGATCGGGATGTTGTAGCGCCGCGCGTACTCCACACAGCGGTCCAGCAGCACCTTGGAGCCCGAGGACGCGAGCTCGAGCATGTCCTCGTAGGCGATCCAGTCGATCTTGCGGGCCTTCTTGACCACCCGCGGGTCGGCGGTGAAGACGCCGTCCACATCGGTGTAGATCTCGCAGACCTCGGCCTTGAGCGCGGCGGCCAGCGCGACCGCGGTGGTGTCGGAGCCGCCCCGACCCAGGGTAGTGATGTCCTTGCTCACCTGGGAGACGCCCTGGAAACCGGCCACGATCGCGATGTTGCCCTGGTCCAGGGCGCTGCGGATCCGGCCCGGCGTGACATCGATGATGCGCGCCTTGTTGTGGACCTGGTCGGTGATCACCCCGGCCTGGCTGCCGGTGAAGGACTGCGCCTCGTGTCCGAGGGCTTTGATCGCCATCGCCAGCAGGGCCATGGAGATTCGCTCGCCTGCGGTCAGCAGCATGTCGAACTCGCGACCGGCGGGAATAGGGGATACCTGCTCGGCGAGTTCGATCAGCTCGTCCGTCGTGTCGCCCATCGCGGACACCACGACGACGACCTCATGGCCGGCCTTCTTGGTGTCGACAATTCGACGGGCTACGCGCTTGATGCCCTCGGCATCCGCAACGGATGAGCCGCCGTACTTCTGCACGACAAGGCCCACGTGCGCTCCTCGACTAAGTCGTCTTCGGGGGGTGGTGCCCGGCGCGGGGTGGCGCCGTCCGGTCCCCCCAGACCCCCGGGGGAGGGGGTACTGCGGTCGCCGGTCAGTCTACCGAGCAGGGGGCGGCCGTCTGGCGTGATCCATATCATGAGACACACGTTTCATCTGGTGAACGCGGGTCGGACGGGCCGACGGGCGAGTCTGCGGGCGACGGGTCGGGGGTCCGAAGAATTCGCGGGGCGGGGGTGCCGGGGGCTCCGAATTTGCCGGACCATTTTTTTCGACAATTCCGCGGAGCGGGGGCGGGAACCCCTGGGGCCGGACCGGATCTAACAGGCGGCAGGGACCGGGCGGCGGCTCGGGACACCGGTGCTCACGGTCGCGCTGCCGGGGGTGGACACGGTGGCCGCCTGCGGGGCGAGCACCGCCGCCGGCAGCCGGCGGCCCAGGCGGAGCAGCAGCGCACCGCCCGCCAGCGCGGCCACCGCGACCAGCAGCCAGGGCAGCCGGGCGTCCACCGCCAGCAGCAGGGTGAAGAGCGAGGGCGCCACCGTCTTCGCCAGCGACCAGGAGAGCTGGTAGGCCGCCAGGTAGCGCCCGCGCAGCGCCGCCGGGGCCGCGGCGGTGGAGAGCGCCGAGGCGGACGGGTTGTGCACCAGCTCGCCCACCGTGGCGAGCACCACCAGGAACAGCAGCCCGCCCATCACCAGCGGCAAGGCGTGCGGCCGCACGGTGCCCAGCACCGCCTGCCCCAGCCCCGCCAGCGCGAAGAAGCCCGCGCCGAGCGCCGCCGCCCTGGTCCGGCTGCCGAGCCGTCGGGCCAGCCGTGCCACCGGGACCCCGGCCGTCGCGCAGAGCACCGTGTTCACCACGAAGGCCGCCCCGGTCAGCGACTGCGGGGCCCGCAGGCAGCCGACCGCGAAGACCGGCAGCAGCACCGACAGGGCGGAGTAGCCGAGCGCGATCAGGAAGTTGGCCCCGGCCAGGCCGAGGTAGGGCCGGTCGGCGAGCACCGTCCGGTAGCCGCCCCGCCCGGCCCTCGCGCCCGTTGCGCGGGGTCCGGTGGACGCGGTGGACGCGGTGGACGCCCTGGGCGCTACGGACGCGGTGGGCGCGGCGGGCATCGCGGGCACCCGGCGGGCCAGCAGGGCGGCGGCGAAGAAGCTGGCCGCGTTGAGCACGGCCGCGGCCGTGAAGCCGCGGTCCCCCAGCAGGCCGATCATCAGGGAGGCGAGCAGCGTGCCGGCCCCCAGCCCCGCGTTCGCCAGGCTGCGCGCGATCGCCTGCAGCCGTTCGACCTGTCCGCCGCGCGCCAGCTCGCCGATCCGGGCCTGCTGGGCCACCGGGAAGCCGCGGTCCCCGATCGAGGTGAGCAGCGCCACCGCCGCGAAGGCGGGCAGCGAACCCGCGAACGGGTAGGCGGCGAAGCCCAGCCCGCGCAGCACGTACAGCGCCAGTTGCAGCCGCCGGGCGCCGAACCGGTCGACCGCCGTGCCGACCAGTGGCAGGACCGCCATCGCGGCGAAGCCGGCCACCGTGAGCACCGCGCCGATCGCGGTCAGCGGCAGGCCCGTGACGTGCCGGAAGAAGACCAGGCTGAACGGGATGTACATGCCCGAGCCCACCGAGTCGATCGCCATGCCGGCCAGCAGCGCGCGCTCGCCCGGGACCCGCTCGACGCTCCGGCCGCCCGACAGACCTGGCACCCCTCGATCGGCCTGCTGCTTCGGGAACACGGGCACCTCCAGGTAGCCGGGCGACACATAGCTAAGTTGTAACTAACTTAGCAGCAAGCTACTTAGGTGCAAGCTTCTTCTGTGGCAGACTGGTCCCATGGAGCAGCAGTCAGAGTCACCGCCGCCGTCCCAGCAGCGGGCGACGGCCACGGCGACGAAGGGCGGCACGGACGCCGTGGACGCGATCATCGATCAGTGGCGGGTGGCCCGGCCGGATCTGCGGACCGACGCGATGGCGACGTTCGGCCGGATCTACCGGCTGGCCCGGATCATGGGCGACCGGATCGAGAAGATCTACCAGGAGTACGGCATCAGCCGCGGCGAGTTCGACGTGCTCGCCACCCTGCGCCGCGCCCCCGCCCCGCACACGCTCTCGCCCCGCGAGCTGACCGCCGCCCTGATGCTGACCACCGGTGGCATGACCGGCCGGCTGGACAAGCTGGAGCGCGCCGGACTGGTGCTGCGCTCCCCCGACCCGGCGGACCGGCGCGGCCTGCGGATCACCCTCACCGACGCGGGCCGGACGGTGACCGACCAGGCCGTCGCGGCCGGCCTGGTCGAGCAGCAGCGGGCGCTGTCGCGCCTGGACGACGAACAGGCGCGGCAGCTCAACGAGCTGCTGCGCCTGCTGCTGATCGATATCTGAGTGCCGCGGCCGGCCGTGGGCCGGTCAGGTGCCGAGCTCGGCCGCCATCAGGTCGCCCGCCTGCTGCTCCAGCTGCTCGTCCGTCAAGCCGTCGTCGTCGGTGTCGGCCCCGTCCGGCACCGCGCCGATCGGGCTGTCCAGCCGCACGTGCGCGATCAGCGACTGCAGCGCCCGCAGCACGGCCGTGCAGGTCGAACCCCAGGTGGAGAGGTAGGAGAACTGCCACCACCAGAGCGCCTCGCTGACCCGGCCCTCGTCGTAGTGGGTCAGCCCGTGCCGCAGGTCGCTGACCACGCCCGCCAGGTCGTCCGAGATCCGGAAGGCGTTCGGCTTGTCCGGCGGCCCGTACGGGTCGAAGACCTCGTGGTAGACGTCGATCGGCGCGAGCAGCTCGGCCAGGTGCTCGCGCAGCTCGACGCCGTCCGGCTCCGGGCCGGCGTCCGGCTCGAAGCGGTCCTCCGGGACCACGTCCTCGATCGCGCCGAGCCGACCACCGGCCAGCAGCAGCTGGGAGACCTCCAGGAGCAGCAGTGACACCGCGCTGCCCGGCTCGTCGCCCTTGGCGATCTCGGTCACCGCGAGCACGAAGCTCTTGATGGAATCCGCGATCTGCACCGCGAAGTCATCCGGTTCAAGGGTGTGAACCGTGTGCACCGCCTGGTGCGCGCTGTTGTCAGACATCGAGCAGTCGTCTCCCTTCGAAGGCCCGGCCGAGGGTGACCTCGTCGGCGTACTCCAAGTCCCCGCCGACGGGCAGTCCGCTCGCCAGCCGAGTCACCTTCAGGCCCATCGGCTTGCAGAGCCGGGCCAGGTAGGTGGCGGTTGCCTCCCCCTCCAGGTTGGGGTCTGTCGCGAGGATCAGCTCGCCGACCGTCCCGTCGGCCAGCCGCGCCAGCAGCTCGCGGATCCGCAGATCGTCCGGACCGACTCCCTCGATCGGACTGATCGCGCCGCCGAGCACGTGGTAGCGGCCCCGGAACTCACGGGTCCGCTCGATCGCGACCACGTCCTTGGGCTCCTCGACCACGCAGATCACCGTGAGGTCGCGGCGCGGGTCCAGGCAGACCCGGCACCGCTCGGCCTCCGCGACGTTGCCGCAGACGGAGCAGAACCGCACCTTCTCCTTGACCTCCAGCAGCGCGTGCGCGAGCCGGCGCACGTCCACCGGGTCGGACTGCAGGATGTGGAAGGCGATCCGCTGGGCGCTCTTGGGCCCGACGCCGGGCAGCCTGCCCAGTTCGTCGATCAGGTCCTGAACTACGCCCTCGTACACCGCGCTGCCCTTCCACTGCCTCTGTCGTGCACTGTCATCTGTCGTACGTCTTCGGCCGCACTGCCCCGGCCGCACTGCTTCGCGCCGCGCGGCCGTCCGGTGCGACGGTGCCATCATCCAACGATTCGGGCGCCGGACACACCGGTCCGACGCCCGAAAGTCGACTCTGATCGAACTGTTTCGCTCCGCGACGGCGAAATGTCAGAACGGCAGGCCGGGGATGCCGCCGCCCATGCCGCCGAGGCCCTGGGTCAGCGGGCCCATCCGCTCCGCCTGGAGCTTCTGCGCGGCGGCGTTGGCGTCGCGGACGGCCGCGAGCACGAGGTCGGCCAGCGTCTCGGTGTCCTCCGGGTCCACCGCCGCCGGGGCGATGGTCAGCGCCACCAGCTCACCACTGCCGGTCACCGTCGCCTCCACCAGACCGCCGCCCGCGGTGCCGCTGACGTGCGCCTTGGCCAGCTCCTCCTGGGCCTTGGCGAGGTCCTGCTGCATCTTCTGCGCCTGCTTGAGCAGCTGCTGCATGTTGGGCTGGCCACCAGGGATCACGGTTCACTCCTGCCTGAGGTACTGGGCTCTGTCACGTGGGCCCGGTGCGCGGGCCCGGCCACGCTGCTGCGTCGTCCGTCGGCCCGCGTCGTCCGCCGGACCACGCCGGGTCCGAGCCTACGTCCTGCCCCGGGCTCGCCGGGGCGGGGCACTCAGCTGCCGTGCTCGATCTCCTCCAGCACGGTCGCGCCGAGCTCACGCATGATCAGCTCCTGGCCGGAGACCGTCTCCTGGCGGGCGTCCGGGACGTCGTCCACCGAGATGTCCTCGTCCTCGGGCGCCAGCGGTCGCACCGGCCCCGGCGGCGGCCCGGCCGGGGCGGGCTGGGACTGCGGCGCGGCGGACGGGCCGGGCCCGGCACTCGGCGACGGCATCGCCCCCGGGACCGCCGGGCCGGGCAGGCCGGCGCCCTGGTACGCGGCACCGGCGGCCGGACCACCGGCCGGGGCGGCGGTCGGACCGCCCGGGGCGCCCGGGGCGGCGCCGAAGCCGCCCACCGCGGTGGCCGTCGCGGCCGGTGCCGCCGGACGCGGCGCCTGCGGGGCGGCTCCCCAGCCGCCACCGCCGCCCGCACCGGCGGCGGCCTGCGGCGTCTGGGTGCCGCCGGAGGGATCGACGATGCACTCGACGCGCCAGTCCACGCCGAGTGCGTCCGCCAGCGCCTGGCGCAGCACGTCGTCGCTGTTGCTGCTGACGAAGCTGTCGCGGGCACCGGCGTTGATGAACGAGACCTGCAGCGTGCTGCCGTCGAAGCCGGCCACCTGGCCGTTCTGGCTGAGCAGGATCCAGGTGAACCGTCGGCGGTTCTTCACCGCCTCCAGCACCTGCGGCCACAACTGCCGCACCTGGGCCGCACCTTGCTGCTGCTGCGCGGAGGGCGCCGGCTGCCCGGGGGCGGGCGGCGCCGCGGCGGCCGGCGCAACGGGCTTCGGCGGCTGGGCGACGGGCTGCGCCTGCTGCGGCGCCGCGGGTGCGGGCGCCGCCCCCGGGGCGGGGAAGCTGCGCGGGATCGGCCAGGCGCCGGGGGGCGGCGTCGCGGACGCGGGCGGCTGCGGCGGCTGCGCCGCCTGGGGCTGCTCGTACTGCTGGGGCTGCTCGTACTGCTGCGGCTGCTGGGGCTGCTGTTGGGGCGCGGGCATCGCGACGGGCGCCGGCGCCGGGGCGACCGGGGCGGCGGCCTGGGCCGCCGGCGGCTGCGGCGCCATGGCGGCGGGGGCGGCCGGGCCGGGCACCGGCGCGCCCATCGCCATCGCCGCCGGGGCCATCGCGGACCGCCGCTCCAGCTTGTCCACCCGGGCCATCAGCGACAGCTCGTCGGTGTAGGCCCCGGGCAGCATCACCCGGGCGCAGATCAACTCCAGCTGCAGCCGCGGCGCGGCGTTCCCGCGCATCTCCGTCAGCCCGGTGTTGACCAGGTCGGCGCCGCGGCTCAACTCCCCCGCCCCGAACCGGTCGGCCTGCGCCTGCATGATCGCGATCCGGTCCGCCGGGGCGTCGATCAGCCCCTTCTCCCCGGCCTCCGGCACTGTGGCGAGGATCACCAGGTCGCGCAGCCGCTCCAGCAGGTCCGTCACGAACCGCCGCGGGTCGTGGCCGCCCTCGACCACCCGGTCGATCACCTGGAAGACCGTCGCGCCGTCGTGCGCCGCGAACGCGTCGACCACCTCGTCCAGCAGCGCCGAGTCGGTGTACCCGAGCAGCGCGGTGGCCATCTTGTACGTCACCCCGCCCTCGGCGGCACCGGCCAGCAGCTGGTCCATCACCGACATCGAGTCACGCACCGACCCCGCGCCGGCCCGCACCACCAGCGGGAAGACCGAGTCCTCGACCTGGATGCCCTCCCGGCCGCAGACCTCCGCCAGGTAGTCCCGCAGCGTCCCCGGCGGGACCAGCCGGAACGGATAGTGGTGCGTCCGGGACCGGATCGTCCCGATCACCTTCTCCGGCTCGGTGGTCGCGAAGATGAACTTGAGGTGCTCCGGCGGCTCCTCCACCACCTTGAGCAGCGCGTTGAACCCGGCCGAGGTCACCATGTGCGCCTCGTCCAGGATGAAGATCTTGTATCGGCTGTGCACCGGCGCGAAGAACGCCCGCTCGCGCAGCTCCCGCGCGTCGTCCACACCACCGTGCGAGGCGGCGTCGATCTCGATCACGTCGATCGACCCCGGCCCACCCGTCGCCAGGTCACGGCAGGACTGGCACTCGCCGCACGGCGTCGGCGTCGGCCCCTGCTCGCAGTTGAGGCACCGGGCCAGGATGCGCGCGCTGGTCGTCTTGCCACAGCCGCGCGGGCCGCTGAACAGGTAGGCGTGGTTGACCCTGTTGTTGCGCAGGGCCTGCTGGAGCGGAGCGGTCACGTGCTCCTGCCCGATGACCTCAGCGAAAGTCTCGGGGCGATAGCGGCGGTACAGGGCTAGGGACACGCCCCCGACGATATCGGGACAGACTGACAAACGCGTCGTCCTTCGTCCCGCCGCAGCCCCCGCCGGCCCCCGCCAGCGCCCGGAAACGCAAGGACCCCTCGTGCACCCGTCAGAGCCCTCCTACCCTTGCTGCCTTCCGGCCCTGGGGGGATTCAGAGAGATAACGCCGCACGAGGGGCTGGCACCAGAGTACCGGATCCCCGGCCCCACTCCGCACCCCCACCCGCTCTCCGATCCGCAGGCGACCCCCCTCCCCCAACCTGCGAGATAGCGGTTCGCGAGCACCCCTGAACATGGGCTAAGCTCTCCCACGGAGGATTCGCCTAGAGGCCTAGGGCGCACGCTTGGAAAGCGTGTTGGGGGCAACCCCTCACGAGTTCGAATCTCGTATCCTCCGCAGGCAGATGGCCCGGACCGCTCAGCGGTCCGGGCCATCGTCGTTTCTGCTCCCAGGGCATCGCTGATCCGGACTGCGCAATGCCTACTATCCTTGACTTCGGAACGTGTTCCGAAGTAGCGTGGCGGCATGTCCACTCTCACCGTCTCGTTCTCTGACTTGTCGAAGAACTCCAAACGGGTCGCCGACACCGTGGAGCAGGCCCAGCGCATCCACGTCTCGCGCCGCGACGGGGAGGATCTCTACCTCACTACCGAGCGGCATGATCGGCAGCGCGAGGAGACCGCCGATGTCACCGCGCGTCTGTTTGCGGCCTTGATCAGCAGCGATGAGGGTGCACGGGCCGTGCTCCTCGCTCTACCCACAGTCTTTCCTTGGACCCGGCACCTGTCAGCCGAGGAAGTGCGGGAGTTCGTCGTTGACCTCGTGGACAGCACTCGCGATGTCGTGGAGCTGGACGTACACGCCAACCTGCACCGCGTGATCGTCGAGTGGCGTGCCACTGCCAGGATCCTGGCCGACCCCGAACTGACCGCACAGCTCTCCGCCCCTCTCACCGGCGAGGATCACGGCGAGGTCTCCGCGCCATGAGTCCAAAGCGCGGCGACGACGTCGCACCGCCGCCCGTCGGCAACGAGTGGCGGCTCCGCTTCGCTACGAGCGAGGCAGCCAAGGGCTGGAGCGATCTCTGCACCGAGGCTGCCGGGAACAGTCGCCGCTGCTTCGAGGCCCTGCGCACCAACCCGCTGTCGATGAGTGATCCCGATCGTCAGCATCGGCTGCGCGGTCGCCTCGCCACCCGCGACCTCGGGGGCGACGAACTTCCCCAGTGGGAGTACGAGGTGACTGCCGGCGGGCGGGTGCGCTACCTCGTCGACGAGGCCAAGCGAACCGTCCACCTCGTGCACGCCTCCACTCGGCATCCGAAGGACACCGACAGTTAGACGTCGGGAGACAGAGGGCGAAGGGCGAAACGGTCCAGCCAGACTCAACGGTTCTCGCCGTGACCGAGGCCGGCCTAGTTGCAGTTTTGGTTGCATTCACCCGCGTCCAGCGCCGTTCAGAGCCTGGTTACTGAGCCACTCCGCCACAGGTCAGGACATCTCCGGCCCCCACCGAACGGCCGGACGAACATTTGGAAAGCGTGTTGGGGGCAACCCCTCACGAGTTCGAATCTCTTATCCTCCGCCTTTGCCAGCCATGGCAGCTCGAAGGCCCCGACCGGGTTACCGGTCGGGGCCTTCTTCGTGCCCTGGTCTCAGTTTTGGTCTCAGTTCCGATTTTTGGGCCCCAGTGGCCGGGCCGCCGCCTGCGCCCGGGAGCGAGATCAGTTCCCGCAGGAGCACCCTGCAGCAGCCTTCGCCTCGGCGAGACTCTGGGTCGTATCCAGAGCCTGCTCGTCGAGAGTGCAGCAGGTCACCGGACGTACCGCGAAGGCGTACATCGTGGAACGGATCGTGCTCGAGGCGAAACGCCTACTCGCCCACGAACGCATCACCGCGGCGCGGTGTGCGAGCGAGCTCGGGTTCCCGGACCCGTCGAACTTCTCGCTCTTCTTCCAGAACGCGACGGGCCTGCGCCCCGGCGCCTGGCAGGCGGCGACGATCCTCGACTGACCCGTCGACGCCCGTCCCCCGCCGGGCTACCTGCCGACCGGAGCGACGGTCTCGACGAGCCCGGTCTCCAGTCGCAGCACGTGCCCCGACACCGACGCGAGGACCTCGCTCGTCATCAGCGGGTCGGCGAGGAGCTTCTCGACGTCGTGCCGCACGGTGGCGACCGGGTCCGCCACCGCGCGCTCGGCGAGCACGGCGTCGTCGCCTCCGGTGCGGTCCGCGAACGCGTTGCGGAACGCCGGGTCGGCGAGCAGACCGGTGCCGCACTGCGTGTGATGCACGATCGCAACGTCCATCCTGACTCCGAGCCGCACCGCCAGATACGCGATGTCCTCGATCACCCGGCCGTCCACCCGTCCACCCGTGTTCCGCAGCACTCCCGCGTCCCCGGTTCCGATCCCGAGGAAGCCCGCCGGCTCGACTCGCGGATCGGCGCAGGTCAGCACCAGCGGGAGCCGCTCCGGCATCGATGCGGGCATCGCCAACCGGGCGAGGTCGACGTTCGTCGCGAAAACCTGGTTGCGCTTCAAGAACTCGTCGAAGTCCGACACGACTCTCCATGTGGTGTACCTACAACAATGATGGCGTCAGCTACGCTACATAGGAGGAGGTGCATATGCAACATCAGGAGTCGGAAGGGCCGCAGCGGCAAGCCCTGTGGATGGCGGACCGGTGTCTCGGCAGGCGCATCGCACGACTGCACCGGCTCGTCTCGCGGCGCTTCGAGGCGGAATTGCGGGAGTCGGGGCTCACCCTGCCGCAGGTCGAGGTGCTCTCCGAGATGACCGCCTCCGGCGAGCCCGTTCGCCCGTCGGAGATCGCCGGCTGGCTCGGCACCGAGCGCTCCACGATCAGCCGCAACCTTGACCTGCTCGCCCAACTCGGCTACGTCCGCGCCGCAGAGACATCGGCGACCGGGCGAACGACCCGTGTCGTCGTGACCGACGCCGGCCATCAGGCACTGGCGGACGCCCAGCCCGCCTGGGAACGGGCGCAGGCGTGGATCAGCGCCGCCGTCGACGAGAACGCCGTCGACGCGCTCGACCGCTGGCTCACCGCCCTCGACCTCGCCCCCCGGTCCCGCTGACCGCGAACGCCCAACCCCGCAAGCCCGAGCCGAATCACCGAACTCTCAGCGTCGAGCCCGCGCCACCGGGCGCGCGGCGATATCCGATTCTGACGCCCCGCCGCTCCGGCGGAGCGAACGGTCGCCGTGGTCTGAGCAGCCCCACCTGGCTGGCCCGGTCAGCGACCCCGTCTCGCCGTGCGAGCCGTCCTTGAGTGTATGGATTCGCGGCCGCCTCTCGACTTCCAACACGGGTTGTCCCAGGAGCGGCAGTTGCCTGGCGGTGGTCTCAGTCCTGGTCTCGTTCACCCCCGTCCAGCCAGGTTCAGCCGCCGCCCAGCAGTTCACTCCGCCGCAGGTCAGGACAGGTGTGAACCTCGGCGAACCCCGTTCGGGAGAATTGGAAAGCGTGTTGGGGGCAACCCCTCACGAGTTCGAATCTTGTATCCTCCGCAGGCCAGAGGGCCCGCACCGCTTCGGCGGCGCGGGCCCTCTGCCTTTTCGCCTCCATCGCTACGTTCCAGGCCATGACAGGCATGGACGATCAGCACGGCACAGGAGGCGTCGGCATGAGCGCCCCTCGGACATCGTCGCTCGCGTCCGCGAACGCGCGCTCCAGGACAGGGGCGAGCTCCCCGCTCGGGTCGGCGAGTGGGAGGTCGCCGCAGCCGAGCGCGAACTCGGCTTCCCCCTACCACGATTGCTGATCCGGCTGCACCAGGAGGTGGCCAACAGCGGCTTCGGTCCCGAGCCCCAGCCCTGGCCCGACGCCACGAGGTGGCTCGCCTCCTGACCCAGGCAACGAACGTACGCTATTCTGTACGTTATGAAGACGATGAGCGCGACTGAGCTCCGCAGCAATCTCGCTGCCGCGCTCGACGCTGTCGAGAACGACGCCGAGGAACTCGTCATCACCCGGGCCGGCCATGAGCCGCTGGTCGTCGTCTCCCTGGCCGCTTACGCGTCGCTCCGCGAGACCGACTACCTCTTGCGCTCCCCCGCCAACGCCGACCATCTGCGTCAGTCCCTTCGGGACTACCAGGAAGGTCGCACCCAGAACCGCGAACTGATCGACCCCGAGGACGCCACCGAGCAGTCCGCATGAAGATCCAGTTCACCAACGGCGGCTGGACCGACTACCTGTACTGGCAGGTGAACGACCGCCGCCTCCTCAAACGCATCAACCAACTCATCGACGACATCCGCCGCAACGGCCACGATGGCATCGGCAGACCCGAACCCCTGCGCCACGAACTCGCCGGGGCCTGGTCCCGCCGAATCGACCAGGAACACCGCCTGGTCTACGTCCTCGACGAGCAGGCCGACACGGTGTGCGTCATCGCCTGTCGCTACCACTACAGCAAGTAGCCCGTTTCGCTCTGATCGCCCCGACACGTCGGGGCCCGGGCGGGGATGTCGGCCAGTTGCAGATCCAGTTGCGTTCACCCCCGTCCGCGAGTGTCCGGCCAGCCCTCGTCCGGGCACTTCTCCGCAGGTCGGGACGGTGGCGTACTCAGCTGAAGCCCCGGCGACCAGTTGGACAGCGTGTTGGGGGCAACCCCTCACGAGTTCGAATCTCGTATCCTCCGCCTTGATCGAAGGCCCTGACTGCCCAGGCAGTCAGGGCCTTCGTCGTTCCCGCTCGCCAACGGCGTTGGACGGCGGCCCTCGTGGGCGGGCGGCGCTGCGGGCGGCACGGCGGGCGGGCACGATTCGAACCGTCACCGCGTGCCGGATGATGGGAGCAGCGGACGTGAAGGGCGGCGCAGTGGCAGACAGTGAATCCATCGGGTCCAAGTCGGGCCTCCGGGCGGAGCACGCGGGGGCGGAGACCGCCGTGGCCGATGCCCGGGCCGATGCCCGGGCCGAGGCCGGGGCGGCTGCGGTGGCGAGTGGCGGGCCGCCGGGCGGGAGCGCGCGGCCGCGGCGGTCGCTGGGCCGGCGGCTGGCCGTGGTCGTGCTCGTCCTCGTGGTGCTGGGCCTGCCGCCCTGGTGGACGCTGTTCGCCGCCGGCGCCGACTGGCCGTTCCCGGTCCTCCTGGTCGGCACGGTCGTCCTCGCCGCCTGGCTGGTCTCCTTCCCCTTCCTGATGGTCGCGGGCCACGGGCCGCGGCGGGCCGACCGGGCCGCCCGGGTCGCGGACACCGGCCTCGGGGTCATCTGGGTGCTGTTCACCTGGTCGGTGCTGGGCGGCCTGGTGGACCTGGTGCTGATCGGGTTCGGTGCCGGCGGTGCCGGGCGGGCCCGGATCGTCGCCGTGGCCGTCGCCGCGGTCTCGGCCGGGCTGCTGGCCTGGGGCCACTACGAGGCGATGCGCGTGCCCCGGGTGAAGCGGCTGGAGGTCCGCCTCCCGCGGCTCGGCCAGGGCCTGGACGGGACCCGGGTCGTGGTGCTGGCCGACACCCACTACGGGCCGATCGACCGGGCCGACTGGTCGGCCCGGGTGGCCGAGGCGGTCAACGCCCTCGACGCGGACGTCGTGGTCCACGCCGGCGACATCGCCGACGGCACCCCCGTCCAGCGCCGCGAGCAGTCCGCACCGCTCGGCACGGTCCGGTCACGGCTGGCCAAGGTCTACGTCACGGGGAACCACGAGTACGGCGGGGAGGCCCAGGGCTGGCTGGACCGCATGGCGGACCTGGGCTGGGAGCCGCTGCACAACCGCCACGTCGTGGTGGAGCGCGGTGGGGACGCCCTCGTGCTCGCGGGCGTGGACGACGTCACCGCGGAGTCCTCCGGCCTGGCCGGACACCGCGCGAACCTGCTCGACGCGCTGGCGGGGACGGACCCGGACCGACCGGTCCTGCTCGTCGCCCACCAGCCCAAGTTCGTCCCGCAGGCCGCTGCCGCCGGCATCGACCTGCAGATCTCCGGGCACACCCACGGCGGCCAGATCTGGCCGTTCAACTTCCTCGTCCGGCTGGACCAGCCGGTGGTGCACGGCCTGAGCCGGCACGGGGAGCGGACCCAGCTCTACACCAGCCGCGGCACCGGTTTCTGGGGGCCGCCCTTCCGGGTCTTCGCGCCGAGCGAGATCACCCTGCTCACGCTGCGCGCGGGCGGCAGCTCACCCGCGGCGTAGCGCGGGTCCTCACCCGACCGCGGCGCGCGCCGAACTCGCGCGCGCCGCGGCGGAGATCACACAGCTGTCCGGCCGGGCCGGCCGGTACTGCTCAGCAGCGCCCCCAGGTGGCGGTGCTCCAGAGCGGCTTGCCGTCCCCGTCGTAGATGACGAAGTTGCAGTCGTTCTGGACCACGGCGTGCGCGCCGGGCCGGTAGCCCGTGGTGGGGCTCCAGACGGGCTGCCCGGGCGGGGCCACCCCTCGGACTCGAATCACGCCTCCCCCGAAGGCAGTTGGCCCGGTCCGCTGAGCGGCCCGGGCCGGTACCGGTCACCCGGCGGCGGGAAGCACCGCCGGTTTCGGGGCGTCAGGGGCGGCGGCGAGGAGGCCGGTTGCGCGGTCCGCGGTGAGGACGCCGAGGATGTAGCCGTCGTCGTCGGTGACCGGCCAGACCGCCAGGTGCTTGATCCGCATCGCGATCGCGGCCAGGGCCAGCCCCATGGTCGGCCAGGCGAACGGGCCGCGCTGGTGCGAGGTGGCGCTGATCGCGGTCCGCTCGGTGTACCAGGAGCGGGTCAGGAACGGGTGGAGCCCGATCCGGGTGACCAGCCCCTCGCACCGGCCGTCGTGGCCGCGGACGAGCAGGTACTCGACGTGGGCGCCGCGGAAGATGTCGTTCGCCTGGTCGACGGTGTTGTCGTCGGCTATCTGGTAGTCGCAGGGGTCCATCGCGTCGGCGACCGTGAGGCCTTGGCCGCGCCGTACCGACTGCTGGGAGTGAGCGGTCACGGTGTCACCGGTCCCGTCTCAGGCCGCCCGCCGCAGCGGGCCGCCTGGCTGTACTCCACCCAGAACGAAGCCGGAGCGGGTACCGGGATGCGGGATGCCCTGGATGTCTTCGAGGCTACTCCGGTGGCGGGAGGGCCCGGCGCGGAGTGCGGCGGAGTAGCGTGGGACTCACAACCAAGGACATTCCGCACACCGGCATCAGCGCCGACGTCGCCCTGGTCATCAGTGGTCCCTCGTGGACCGGACGGGCGGCTTCCCATGACGCCGATTCCCCTCACCACCCCTTCCCCCTCCGGGCCGTGGCCCGTGGCGGATGCCCTGCTGCCCCGCTTGGAGCTGGAGCCGACGATGTCCCGGGAGGGTGTCTTCGACGGAGCCTGGTGGCCCCGCTCGAACCACGTCGCCACCGAGCTGCCGGACCTGATCACCGCGCTGGGCGCGCATGTCGGGCCCGTCGTCCGGGTCGGCCTCGACACCTCGGCCTGGGACGGCGTGCCGCGGTCCGTCATGGTGGACGGCCTGATGATCAAGATCAACTGGTTCGCCGGCAGTGCCGCGACGATCAGCGTCACGCGGGGCTTCCAGGACCACTTCCTGCTGCTGGTGGTGCCGCCCGGCACCGATCCGACGGCCGCCGCCGCGGCGATGGCCGGAGCCTCGGCGACCGGGAACCACACCCCGGCGGCAGAACTCCTGATCGGATGAGAGCGACGGATGGCTGTCTGGCACGTCCGGGACTTCACCCCGGACGACCTCGAAGCGGTGGTACGGCTCGACGGTGAGAGCGCCACCACGGACCGCCCCGCCGTCTTCCGCCTCTCCGACGTCGTCGCCGCGGTGCAGGCGCGGAATCCGAGCGTCGTCGTGGTGGCCGACGGGCACCTCGTGGGCGCGGCGGTGGGCCGGGTGGACGGGGACCGGGCCTGGGTGCTGCGGATCGCGCTGCACCCCGCCTGGCGGAACCTGGGCGTGGGTACCGCACTGCTGTCCGCGTTGGAGCACCGTCTGCGGGATGCCGGCGCCAGGATCGTCGCGGCACTGCTGCCCGAGGAGGAGACCGGCGCCACGGCCCTGGTCAACTCCGGGTTCCGTCCCCAGCAGGGGCTCACGTACTTCGAGAAGTCGGAGGCCGTCAGCGCCGAGGGCGCGGCGGTCCTGGCGAAGCTGGGCGCGGCCATGCCCGACGCCCGCCTCTGGGAACAGCTCACGGGCATGACCGACGAGAAGCGGCTGATCGAACGGCGCCTGGTGCTGCCCCTGGCCAATCCCGAACTGGCGGACGCGCACGGCGTGGAGCCGCCCCGCGCGGTCGTGCTGTTCGGTCCGCCGGGCACCGGCAAGAGCACCTTCGCCAAGGCCGTGGCCGGGCGGCTCGGATGGCCGTTCGTCGAGCTCTTCCCCTCCCGGCTCGCCTCGCAGGACGGACTGGCCAGCGGACTCGGCCGCCGCTTCGAGGAGGTGGCGCGGCTCGACCACGTGCTGCTCTTCATCGACGAGGTGGAGGAGATCGCCGGTACCCGCAGCCTCGCCGCCCCCGCGTCGGTCGGCGTGGTCAACGAGCTCCTCAAGTCGATCGTGCGCTTCCGCGACCGCGACGGCCGGCTCCTCGTCTGCGCCACGAACGCGGTGGCCGCCCTGGACCCGGCGTTCCTGCGGCACGGCCGGTTCGACTACGTCCTGCCGGTCGGGCCACCGGACGCCGGGGCCCGCGACGCGCTGTGGGCCGGCTACACGGCGAGAACGGGCACCGCCGCCGACACGGCGGTCCTCGCCCGGGCCAGCGAGGGCTTCACGCCCGCCGACATCAGGCAGGTCGCCATGGCGGTCGCCCAGGACGCCTTCGAGCGCACGCTCGACACCGGCGAGCGCACCGAGCCCAGCACCCAGGACTACCTGGACGCCGTCCACCGCACCCGGCCGACCGTTTCCGACACGATGGCCCAGGAGTTCGCCGATCAGGCGGTGCGCTACGGGCGCGTCTGAGCAGCCGGGGTCGTCCGCTCAGCGCTGCTTCGCGGGTGCCCGGCGCGTCACGACGGCCCGGGGGTGCGGAGTTCGTAGGCGGGGTTGTAGATGGCGCGGCGGCCCCGTGCGGTGCTGAGGCGGCCACGCACGCGCAGGGTGCGGCCGGGGTGGATGCCGGGGATCTCCCGGCGGCCCAGCCAGATGACGACGACCTCGCCCGTGCCGTCCCACAGGTCGGCCTCCAGGGCGGGCACGCCGCCCACCGGGCGCAGGGTGACCGAGCGCAGGGTGCCGACGACGCAGACCAGCTCGCGGTCCCGGGTTTCGGCGATGGGCATGGCGCCGGCCCTGGGGATGGCCTCGCCCAGCTGTTCGGCGTGCAGGTCGGTGCTGCTGGCGGACAGCCGGGCCACGACCCGGCGGACCAGGGACTGGCCCGCCGGGCGCGCGAGGGCGCCGTCGTTGTCGCTGGTGCGGGACGTGCGGCGCGAATCGCTCATCTCTTCTTGCTCCTTGGGCCTGTCATGCCTCGCGGGCGGCGGCGGAGTGCAACTGGTAGGGAACGCTGGCGACGACGACGCGGCGCTGGAAGAGCAGCCTGCCCTTGAGGCGCAGCGCGGACTGGTTGTGCAGGATCTGCTCCCACCAGTGCCCGAGCACGTACTCCGGGATGTAGACCGTGACGATGTCGTTGGGCTTCTCGCTGCGCAGCCGCTTGACGTAGTCGACGACCGGGCTGGTGATCTCCCGGTAGGGAGAGGCGATGACGGTCAGCGGGGTGGTGATCTCGCGGGCGTGCCACTCGCGCTTGAGCGCCTCGGTGTCGACCGGGTCGAGGTCGACGGTGACGGCCTCCAGGAAGGTGGGCCGGGTGGTGCCGGCGTAGCCGAGGGCACGGATGGTCGGCAGGTGGAGCTTGGAGACCAGCACGATCGAGTGGTTGTTGGTGGGCGGGGTGACCTTGAGGTCGTCCGGCGGGGCCAGTTCGGCGGCGACCGCGGCGTAGTGGCGCTGGATGCCCCGCATGATCAGCCAGATCAGCGGCATGGCGACCACCACGATCCAGGCGCCCTTGGCGAACTTGGTGGTCAGGACGATCGCCAGGACCACCCCGGTGAAGCCGGCGCCGACGGCGTTGATGGCCCGCGAGCGGATCATGTGGCGGCGGGCGGCCGGCTCGGTGGTGGTCTTCAGCAGGCGGTTCCAGTGCCGGATCATGCCGGTCTGGCTGCAGACGAAGGAGACGAAGACGCCGACGATGTAGAGCTGGATCAACCGGGTCGGCGACGCCTGGAACGCGACGACCAGCAGGATCGCGGCGCCGGAGAGCAGCATGATGCCGTTCGAGAAGGCGAGCCGGTCGCCGCGGGTGTGCAGCTGGCGGGGCAGGTAGCCGTCCTTGGCGAGGATCGAGGCGAGCACCGGGAAGCCGTTGAAGGCGGTGTTCGCGGCCAGCACCAGGATGATCGCGGTGACGAACTGCAGGACGTAGAAGAGCGGCGAGGCGTCGCCGAAGACCGAGCGGGCGACCTGAGCGATCACCGTGCGCGGGGTCTGGCCGGACGGCACGCCGATCAGGTCGGCGGCGTCGGCCGCGTGCACGTGGCCGGCCAGCGCCAGCGCGGTGACCCCGGCGAACATCGACACGGCGATGGCGCCGAGCAGCGCGAGCGTGGTGGCCGCGTTCTTGCTCTTGGGCGCCTTGAAGGCGGGCACGCCGTTGCTGATCGCCTCGACGCCGGTCAGCGCGGTGCAGCCGGAGGCGAAGGCGCGCAGCAGCAGGAAGATCAGGCCGAAGCCGCCGAAGGTGCCGGTGGCCTTGATCTGGTAGTGCTCGCTCTCGGCGTGCAGCGGATGCCCGGTGGCGATCTTGAACACGCCCCACGCGATCATCGCGACGATCGAGACGATGAAGCAGTAGGTCGGGACGGCGAAGGCCGTGCCCGACTCCCGGACGCCGCGCAGGTTGAGCAGCGTGATCACCGCGATGATCAGCACCGAGATCAGCACGACGTGGCTGTTGAGGGCCGGGAAGGCGGAGGCCAGGTTGGCGACGCCGGAGGAGACCGAGACCGCGACGGTGAGGATGTAGTCGACCATCAGCGCGCTGGCGACGGTCAGACCGGCCTTCGCACCGAGGTTGGTGGTGGCCACCTCGTAGTCGCCGCCCCCGGAGGGGTAGGCGTGCACGTTCTGGCGGTACGAGGCCACCACGACCAGCATCAGCAGGCCGACCGCCGCGGCGATCCACCAGGTGAAGTGGAACATGGCCACGCCACCGGCGGAGAGCACGAGCAGGATCTCCTCGGTCGCGTAGGCGACGGAGGAGAGCGCGTCGGAGGCGAACACCGGCAACGCGATCTTCTTCGACAGGGTCGCCTCGCCGAGCATCTCGTTGTGCATCGGCTGGCCGACCAGCAGCCGTTTGATGATTCCTATTCGCGAAGGCATGCGGGGCATCGTAGGCCCAGATCCCGCTCCGGTGGAGAGCAGGGGCGGAAATGTGCAAGAGGCCTGGCATCAGGATGGCGTCAAGGCTTCTGCGGCCCGACCGCGACGCGGCCCGCGCACCCGGTGCGGCTGATGCCCAGCTCAGCGGGGTGCGAGGCCCTCGGCGCGGCGGCGGTCGGCCGGGCGGGCCCCGTGCTGTCAAGGCTGCGGGCGTCAAGGCGGCGCCAGGATTGCCGCGCCCGGGCATCGGGCGCAGGGCTCAGGCGCTGGGCTCGGACGCAGGGCTCAGGTGCCGGGCTCAGGTGCCGGGCTCAGGCGCTGGGCTCAGGCGCTGGGCTCAGCAGCGGGAGCACCGCGTTGGTGACGGTCAGCACACCGAGGACGTTGGTCTCGAAGATCGCGCGGACCCGGTCGACGTCCACGGTGCTGGGCCGGTGCCCGAGGTCCTCGCCCAGGCCGGCGTTGTTGACCAGCACGTCCAGCCGCCCGAACCGCTCCTCGATCCAGCTCGGGGTCCGCCGGACCGTCGCCGGGTCGGTGACGTCCAGCGCCACCGGGTGGGCGTCCGCCCCGGTGGCCCGCACCTCGTCGGCGGCGGCCCGGCCGCGTTCGGGGTCGCGGGCGCCCAGCAGCACGGTCATCCCGCGCTCGGCGAGCTGTCGCGCGACCTGGAGCCCGATGCCTCTGTTCGCCCCGGTCACCAGTGCCACCGCACCGGTCGGGGTCATGGTCTCGATCATGCGGCCAGCCCATCACGCGCCCCGCGCCACCGGCCAGGACCATCTCGGCATCGCGGCGTCCGTCCTGGTATCGCCGCTGCTCGCCGCCGTCGAGGCGGTGCCCACCCGGTCGCCCGGGTCGTCCGCGTAGCATGCCCGCGTGGGGGACACGTCAGGGCAGGACGGCACACCGCGCCTGTCGCACGCGCTGGTTGTCGCGGTGGCCGGTGCGCTGGCCGCGGCGCACCTGCTCAAGGGGCTGGCCCGCATCCCGGCCGAGCCGGGCACCGGTCTGGCGATCACGGCGGCCGCTCTCGCGCTGGTGGCCCTGCAGTTGCGGCATCTCCCGCCGGGCCTGCGGCGCCCCGCGGTGGCACCGGCGGTGTGGACGGCCGCCGAACTGACCGTCGCCGGCCTCGCCGTGCTGCCGCTGGGCGTCTCGATCGGCCTGCTCTGCCTGCCGGCCGGCTCGCTGCTGCTCGAGCGCCGCCGGCTCCCGCTGCTCGGGCTGTGCGCCGCCGCGGCCGTGATCGAGGCGACCCGGTCGGGCAGCGTGCGCGACACCCTCGACATGACGCTCACGGTCGCGCTCGGCGGCGTCATGCTCTACGCGGTCACCACCCTCGCGCTGCTCGCCACCCGCGTGCACGGAGCACGGCTCACCCTGGCGGCTGCCGCGGTGACCTCGGAGCGCCTGCGCATCGCGGCGGGCCTGCGGGCCGGGCTCTCCGCGGGCCTGGACGAGATCCACGGCCTCGCCCGGCAGGGCGATCCCGCGCTTCTAAATCCGCTCCTCGCCGTGGCCCGCCGGACCCTGGCCGCCACCCGCGCCACGGCCGCCGAGCTGCGCAGCCTGTCGCTCTCCCCCGAGGCGGCCAGCGCCCGCGCCCTGCTGGACTCCGCCGGTATCGCCGCCGACATCCGGATCGGGCACGCGGAACCGCTCGGACCGGCCGGGACGGTGCTGGCGACGGTGCTGCGCGAAGCGGTCACCTCGGTCGTGCGGATCGGCGACGCGCGACGGTGCGAGATCGTCACCGGCGAGCGGGCCGGCCAGTTGGTGCTGCGGGTGGTCAGCGACGGCGTCGTGACGGCCGCGCTCGGCGCCGACGTCCTGGACGGCCTCGCCGCCCGGCTCCGCACCGTCGGCGGCCGGCTGACGGCCGGTCTGGAACCGGACGGACGCTTCGCCGTCCAGGCGACGGTCCCCGCCACCCCCGCGCCGACGGCCGCCGCCGATCCGCCCGAGCTGCGCACCGCGCTCGGGCTGTACGTCTTCCTGCTGGGCGCCTTCTGCGTCAAGGCGCTGCTGTACCTCCCCGCGCACCTGCTCGGCCTCGGCGTGGCGGCCCTCGCCGTCCTGTGCGGACTGCAGATCCGCTTCTCGCTCCAGGACGCCACCCTCCCCCGGCTGCCGGCCCAGGGCGCCCCCGCCGCCCGCCCGGGGCCGCTGCGGCGACAGGTGCTGGCGCTGCTGGTCTCGGCGGCCCTCGCCTTCGCGCCGCTGCCCTGGTTCGGGCGCAACTGGATCGGTGCGGTGGGCATCCTCGCCGGCTCGGCGCTGGTGGTCCTGCCGCTGCGGCTCGGCGTGACCGCGGCCGTCGGGGCGTCGGCCGTCGCCGGTGCGATCACCGTCGGTGCGATCACCGGCGGGGCGGGGGCCGGCGGGGCGGGGGCCGCACTGCTCGTCGCCGTCAACGCCCTGATCACCTGCGTCATCGTCTACGGCGTGCTGCGCCTGGTCCGCCTGGTGCGGGAGCTCCAGCAGGCGGCGGCCGGACTGGCCCGGGCCGCCGTGCTGGCCGAGCGCCTGCGCGCCGCCCGCGACCTGCACGACCTCCTCGGCCACGGGCTGGCAGCGATCCTGCTCAAGGCCGAACTCGCCCGGCGCCTTCGGTCGCTGGACCTCGCCCGCTGCCGGGCCGAGCTGGCGGACATCACGCGGCTGGCGCAGCGCGGAGCGGGCGAGCTGCGGACGGTGGCCGCGGACAGCCCCCGGCTGCCGTTCGACGCCGAACTGGCCTCCGCGACGGCGATCCTGACGGCGGGCGCCGTCACGGTCGAGGTCGACGACGAGGAGGGGGACGGGGACGGGCCGGTGCCGCCGGAGGTGGAGGCCGTGCTGAGCGTGGTGCTGCGCGAGGCGGTCACCAACATCCTGCGCCACAGCAGCGCCCGCCACGCGCGGATAGCAGTCTCGGTGCGCGAGCGGTGCGCGCGCCTGGAGGTGGAGAACGACGGTGTCCCGGACGGCGTGCGGCCACCCGGCTCCGGGATCGGCGGCCTGACCGTCCGGCTGGCCGAGGTCGGCGGCACGCTGTCGGCCGGCCCGGACGACGGCTGGTACCTGGTGCGCGCCGAAGTGCCGCTGGCCCAGGGCCGGTGACGGCTCGGACCGGTGACGGCTCGGAGCGGCCCTACAGCCACCCCGCCTCGCGCGCGATCCGCACCGCGTCCGTCCGGTTGCGCGCGTTGAGCTTGCCCACCACAGCGGTCAGCACGTTGCGCACGGTCCCCGTCGACAGGTGCAGCCGCGCCGCGATCTCCGGCGGTTCGGCCCCTTCGGCCAGTTCCCGCACCACGTCGTTCTCCCGCGGCGTCAGCGGATTGTCCGCGAGGTCCCAGGCGGCGACGGCCAGGCCCGGATCCAGTACCCTTCCACCGGCCGCGACCTGACGGATCGCCGACACCAGGTCCTGCGGCGGCGCGGTCTTCAGCAGGAAGCCGTCGACCTTCGCCGTCAGCGCCCGGCGGAGCAGCCCGGGGCGGCCGTTCGAGGTGAGCACCAGCGTTCGGCAGCCGGGGAGCCTCTGCTTCAACTCCTCGGCCGCCTGCAGGCCGTCCAGCCGCCCGGGCATCTCGATGTCGAGCACCGCCACGTCGGGCAGGAAGACCATGGCGCGCGGCACCACGTCGTCGGCGGAGCCGGTCTGCGCCACCACCGCGAGGTCGGGCTCCAGCTCCAGCAGCGCCACCAGCGCGCTGCGCACCACGTGTTGGTCCTCGGCCAGCAGGAGTCTGATCACGGCACGACCCTACTCATCGCGCGCACGGCCCACCCATGACGAGGTCACGGTTGCCTCGTGACGCCGTCCCTGCGTGCGACGACCGCTGCTCGGCAGGCTGGATCCCATGAGCGATCCGATCAGTGCCATCAGTCTGGAAGCCGTCAGCAAGGTCTACGGCAAGGGCCGCGGCGCCGTCGCCGCGCTGCGCGAGGTGACGGTGCGGCTGCCCCGGGGCGGCTTCACCGCCGTGATGGGGCCCTCCGGCTCGGGCAAGAGCACCTTCCTGCACTGCGCGGCCGGGCTGGACCGGCCGACCGCCGGCACCGTCCGGCTGGGCGACACCGAGCTGTCGCGGCTCAGCGAGACGAAACTGACCCAACTGCGCCGCGAGCGCGCGGGTTTCGTGTTCCAGTCCTTCAACCTCGTCCCGTCGCTGACCGTCGAGCAGAACATCACGCTGCCGCTGCGCCTGGCGGGCCGCCGCACGGATGCCGGGCACCTGGCCCGGCTCGTGCACCGGGTGGGCCTGCAGGAGCGCACCCGGCACCGCCCGGGGCAGCTGTCCGGCGGACAGCAGCAGCGCGTCGCCATCGCCCGGGCGCTGATCTCGGACCCCGAGGTCCTCTTCGCCGACGAGCCCACCGGCGCGCTGGACACCATGACCGCGCGCGAGGTCCTGACCCTGTTGCGGCAGGCCGTGGACGGGTTCGGCCAGACCGTCGTCATGGTCACCCACGACCCCGTCGCCGCCTCCTACGCCGACACCGTGCTCTTCCTGGCCGACGGGCGCGTCGCCGACACGATGGCGGAGCCGACCGCCGCCAAGGTCGCCGACCGCATGATCCGTCTGGGGGCGTGGAACCGATGATGCTCCGCTTCGCCCTCGCCACCGTGCGGCACCGCAAGGCCGGTTTCGCCGGTGCCTTCGTCGCCCTGTTCTGCGCCGCGGCCCTGATCTGCGGCTGCGGAACCCTGCTGGCCACCGGGATCGCCGGCGAGGTCCGGCCCGAACGGTACGCCGCCGCACCGCTCCTGGTCGCCGGGGACCAGAACGTCCACGTCGTCCAGGACAAGGGCAAGGGCCGGACCAAGGTGAAGGCCAAACCGATCGCCGACCGCGCCTGGGTGCCCGCCGCCCTCGCCGAGCGCATCAGGGCGCTGCCCTCGGTGCGGGCGGTCGCGACCGAGGTGACCTTCCCGGTGCTGCTGCCAGGCGGACCCACCAGCGGTTCCTGGGGCCACGGCTGGGAGTCGGCGCCGCTGGCCGGACTGACCCTCGCCGCCGGGCGCGCACCCTCGGCGCCCGACGAGGTCGTGCTGGACGCGGCCACGGCCGCCCGCACCCACGGCTCCCCCGGCGCCACCCTGCGGGCCCGCACCGCCTCGGGCACGCTGGCCCTGCACGTCGTCGGCGTCACCGCCCAGGGGTTCGCCGCCCAGGCCGCGGTCTTCTTCACCCCCGACCAGGCGCGGCAACTCGCCGGCCATGACGGGCTGGTCAGCGCGATCGGCGTCTTCCCGGCCGCGCCGTCGGCCGGCTCCGACGTCCAGGCCCTGATCAACGCCTCCCCGGCCGTCCCGGCCGTCGTCGTGCGCACCGGCGCGGACCGCGGCGCGGCGGAGTTCCCCGACGCCTCCACCGCCCGGGCACGGCTGATCAGCATGGGCGCCGTGCTGGCCGGCACCTCGCTGATCGTCGCCCTGCTGGTGGTCGTCGGCACCTTCGGGCTGTCGATCCAGCAACGGCAGCGGGAGATCGCGGTGCTGCGCGCGGTGGCCGCGACGGGCCGTCAGGTCCGCCGGATGATCGGCGGCGAGGCGCTCACGGTGGGCCTGGCCGCCGGGACCCTCGGCGCCGTCGCGGGCCTGCCTGTGGGTGGCTGGCTGCACGACCGGTTCGTCGCACTGGACGTGATCCCGTCGAACATCGCCGTCGTCCGCTCGCCGTTCCCGGTGCTCGCCGCCGCGGGCGCCACCGTGCTGGCCGGCTGGGCCGCGGCCCGGATCTCGGCGCGCCGGGCCACCGCGATCCGGCCGGTCGAGGCGCTGGGCGAGGCCGGCCCCCGGCCGCCGCGGCTCTCCTGGCCCCGGGCCCTGTGCGGTGCGCTCACCGCCGCCGGCGCCCTCGTGCTGACCCTGCTGCTCACCGTGCTGCACTCGGACGCGGCGTCGACCCCGGTCTGCTTCGTCGCCGTGCTGCTCTGGTGCACCGCGCTCGCGCTGCTCGGCCCGCTGGCCGCCGGCGGCGCCACCGCGGTGCTGGGCCTGCCGCTGCGGCTCTCCCCGGTCGGCGGCTACCTCGCCGCCCACAACCTGCGCACCGCGGCGCACCGCCTCGCCTCGGTCGTCACCCCGCTGACCCTGCTGACCGCGATGGCCTGCACGATCCTGTTCTCGCAGAGCACGCTCGCGCACGCCGCGGGCGACCAGCTGGCCCGCGGCGACCGCGCGGACTTCGTCGTCGGGCCCCGCGTGCCCTCCGACGCCGTCGCCGCGGTCGCGGCCGTCCCCGGCGTCCGGACCGTGACCCGGGTGCTGCACACCCAGGTGCGCGACGGCCTGACCGAGCGCAGCGTGCAGGCGGTGACCCCGGAGCGGCTGTCCGACACGCTCGACCTCGGCGTGACCGCGGGCGACCTCGGCGGGCTGACGGACGGTACGGCGGCAGCCGCCGCGGGGCTCGGCTACCGGGTCGGCGAGCGCATCCGCCTCACCCTCGCCGACGGCACCCCGGCCGAGCTCACCGTCGTCGCCCTCTACGCGCGCGGGCTGGGCTTCGGTGACCTGACCCTGGCGCACGACCTGGTGGCCGCGCACGTCGACGTGCCGCTCGACGACGAGGTGCTCGTCCGGGGCGCGGGCGTCACCCGGTCGGCCCTGGCCGCGGCCCTGCGCACCGACCCCGGGATCGGCGTGCTGGACCGCGCCGCCGCCCAGGCCGCGCAGAACACGGCGGGTGCCGAGATCGGGTACGTCACCCTCGGCCTGATCACCGCCTTCGTCTCGATCGCCGTGCTCAACACCCTGGCCATGAGCATCACCGACCGGCGCCAGGAGTTCGCCGCCCTGCACCTGGTCGGCGCCACCCGCCGGCAGGTCCGGCGGATGCTCGGCTGGGAGACCGCGACCGCCGTGGTGATCGCGACCGCGTTCGGTCTCGCCATCGCCTTCGCGGTGCTCGTCACCTACGCGGACGGCATCACCCGCGGCACCGACGCCCTCGCGCTGCCGCTGCGCCGGCTCGCGCTCGTCATGGCCGGCACCGCCGCGCTCGCGGCCGTCGGCACCTGGCTCCCCGCCCGCGCCGCGCTGCGGGCTCAGCCGCGCCGGTAGGCCCGCAGGAAGGCCGCGACGCCGCCCGTGATCAGCTGCTCGGCCTGCTCGGCCGGCAGCGGGCGGACGCCGTAGTGCGAGAGCTGCACGATCGAGAGCGTGACCAGGGCCGTGAAGTGGGTCGCGGTCAGGGCCGGGTCGCCGTGGACGTCCACCAGAGCGGCGTCCGCGAGGCCGGCCATCGCCTCGGCGAGGGCGCGGCCGACGGGGGCGGGGCCCGCGTCCCGCCAGGCTTCGAGGAGCTCGGCGGGTACGTGGTCGGCCTCGGCGTGGATGTGGCGGACGAGGGCGAAGTGGTCCGGGTAGTCGGCCATCAGGTCGACGAAGGCGCGGGCCAGCGCGACGAGATCGCGCTCCAGGTCCTCCCGGCGGGGCGGCCGCCCGGGGTCCAGCAGCGCGCGGATCCGGGCGAGTTGGGCGTCGCGCACCTCGCCCGAGGACCAGGTGACCACGGCACGGAAGAGCTCGGCCTTGCCCCCGGGGAAGTGGTTGTAGAGGGTGCGCGTCGAGATGCCGGCCGCGGCGGCGAGCGCGTCGACCGAGGCGCGGGCGTACCCCTCACGGCCGAAGACGGCGCGGGACGCCCTCGCGATGGCATTGCGCTTCTCCTGCTTGCGGACCTCGCTGCCGCTGCTCACACGCGCCTCCTTCTGCTCCACGGAACCTGGCTACAACGAGCGTTGTAATTTCTACAACGCTCGTTGTACTTTACCGGAGGGGGACCGCACAAGGCGGCCGACCCACCGCACGAGGGGACACCGTCATGCCTGCCGCCACCGAAGCCGCACCCGCCACCCTGGACGCCCCGCTGCGCGTCGCGGTCATCATCGGCAGCGTCCGCGAGGGCCGCCACGGCCGCGCCGTCGCCGACTGGTTCCTCGGCACCGCCGCCGACCAAGGCCTGGAGCTGGACGTCATCGACCTCGTGGACGTCCCGCTGCCGCTGGCCATGCCCGGCTGGGGCGGCACCGTGAGCCCCGAGGCCGCGGCCGCACTCGCCGAGGTGAGCCCGCGGCTGGCCGCCGCCGACGCCTTCGTGGTCGTCACCCCCGAGTACAACCACAGCTTCCCGGCCGCCCTGAAGAACCTCATCGACTGGCACCACGCGCAGTGGCAGGCCAAGCCGGTCGGCTTCGTCTCCTACGGCGGACTCGGCGGGGGCCTTCGCGCGGTCGAGCAACTGCGCCTGATCTTCGCCGAGTTGCACGCCATGACGGTGCGCGACTCGGTCAGCCTGCACGGTCCGTGGTCGGGGCTCACCGAGGAGGGCACGCCCCGCGACACCGCCGTGTGCGAGGGCGCGGCCGAGGGCATGCTCGGCCAACTTGCCTGGTGGGGAAGGGCGCTGCGGACCGCCCGCGCCGACCGGACCTACCAGGGCTGAGCGGGCGACGGCTGACCGGTGTCCCGGAGTGCGCCTGGGACCCGGAGTTCGGGACCGGAAGTGATCCCAGGGGAGGCGGACCGGCCAGGAGCGGCAGCCGACAGCAGCGCCGCAGCGGCCCCGATCGGCCGGGCCCACGATACGGGCGGACGTTGACACCCGGCGCGCACTGCGGCTAGCTTCCCCCGCATGCAGCGGCCTGCCCTCACCCTGACGACTCGCGGTCACATCGACCTCCTGCGAGTCTGTTCCGCTGCCTGTCGCGCTTGCTGAGCGCCACCACCTCGCGAGCACCCCGCCGCGCCTGACGCGCCGGCCGTGCCGACCCCGGCTGCCCGCCCGCCCCACCGCCCGTCCGCCCCGTCGCCGGCCCCGCGCCGCGCCGACTGCGCCGGCGCGCGCCGTCCGGGCTGCCCGGTCTCCCCCGAACTGCCGCTCTCCCTCCAGTGATTGACGAAGGATCACGATGCGAAAGAAGCCCTGGACCGTGCGCGCCCTGGCACTGGCCACGACCGCGACCTTCCTGGCCGCTCTGCCGGTGGCCGGCGCCGCCGCCGCGCCGACCGCGGCAGCCGGCAACCCGCCGCTGCCGCCGGTGACCGTGCTGACCGACCAGGCGGGGACCGGCGGCGGGGACCTCTTCGTCTCGCCGACCTCGGCCACCAGCAGCTACGCCAGCGGCGTGGAGATCCTCAGCCAGGACGGCCGCAGGACCGTCTGGTCCCACGCGGTGCCGGCCGGCCTGCAGGCCGCCGACTTCCGCAAGCAGACCTACCACGGCAAGCCGGTGCTGACCTGGTGGCAGGGCACCGGCCTGGGCGGACTGGCCACCGGTGTCGACGTCGTCTACGACGACCACTACCAGAAGATCGGCGAGGTCAAGGCTGGGAACGGCTACTCCGCCGACGGCCACGAGTTCCTGATCACGCCGCAGAACACCGCGCTGATCATCTCCTACACCGAGGCGACCGCGAACCTCACCGCCATCGGCGGCCGGGCCGATCAGAAGGTGATCGACGGGATCGTGCAGGAGGTCGACATCCGCACCGGCAAGGTGCTCTTCGAGTGGAACAGCGCCGACCACGTGCCGTACGCGCAGAGCGAGCAGCCGCTGCCGGCCTCGTCGAGCACGCCGTGGGACTGGTTCCACCTCAACGCCGTCAAGCTGG
Source organism: Kitasatospora sp. NBC_01250 (assembly GCF_036226465.1). Taxonomy (NCBI): domain Bacteria; kingdom Bacillati; phylum Actinomycetota; class Actinomycetes; order Kitasatosporales; family Streptomycetaceae; genus Kitasatospora; species Kitasatospora sp. NBC_01250. The sequence goes on from NZ_CP108476.1 coordinate 4,419,231, forward strand.
ACACCGACGGCAACCTGCTGCTGGACGCGCGCAACACCTGGACCACCTACCAGGTGTCCCGGCACACCGGCCGGATCAACTGGCAACTCGGCGGCAAGGCCAGCTCGTTCACCCTGGCGGCGGCGCCCGGCCAGATCCTGAACAGCGCCGGGACCATCTTCTCCTGGCAGCACGACCCGCAGCCGCTCGGCGGCGGCCTCTACACGTTCTTCGACAACGAGTCGGCAGGCGTCGCCAACACCGGCGCCGGGGCCGTCTCCGAGCTGCCGTACAGCCGCGTGGTCACGGTGCGCCTGGACCAGCGCACGCACCGGGCGACCCTGGTGAAGTCCGTCGACCAGCCGGCCGGGCTCAGCGCCTCCTCGCAGGGCAACGCCCAGACCCTGAAGGGCGGCGGCCTCGTGGTGGGCTGGGGATCCCTGCCCTACGTCTCCGAGTTCAGCCGGTCCGGCAAGCTGCTGTTCAACGCCGCGTTCCCGGCGGGGGTGAACACCTACCGGGCGTACCGGTTCGACTGGAGCAACCGGAAGTAGGCCCGGTCCGGCGGCCCGGGCGCCCCGCCACCCGCGGGGCGCCCGAGTTGTACCGAAAAGCGGTGGCCCGTCCCACCCCGTCCTGCGATGATCGCCCCATGAGCGAGGAGATGCGGACGTTCGACGAGCTGGTGGCCGAGGCCGAGAGCGTCTCGGTCGCGGGCTGGGACTTCTCCTGGCTCGACGGCCGGGCCACCGAGCAGCGGCCGTCCTGGGGCTACCAGCGGCTGCTCGGCGAGCGGATGGCGCACGCCCGGGCCGCCCTGGACGTGCAGACCGGCGGTGGCGAGGTGCTGGCCGGCGCCTCGCACCGGGCACCGCTGACGGTGGCGACCGAGGGGTGGCCGCCCAACGTCGCCAAGGCCGCCCGGCTGCTGCACCCGCTCGGCGTCGCCGTCGTGGCGGACGAGGACGAGCCACCGCTGCCGTTCGCGGACGCGGCCTTCGACCTGGTGGTCAGCCGGCACCCGGTGACGGTCTGGTGGCAGGAGATCGCCCGGGTGCTGCGGCCCGGCGGCAGCTACTTCTCCCAGCAGGTCGGCCCGGCCAGCGTGTTCGAGCTGGTCGAGTTCTTCCTCGGCCCGCAGCCGCAGGAGGTCCGCAACGGCCGCCACCCCGAGCAGGCCCGGCGGGCGGCCGAGGCGGCCGGGCTCACCGTGGTCGACCTGCGGGCCGAGTCGCTGCGCACCGAGTTCCACGACATCGGCGCGGTGGTCTACTTCCTGCGCAAGGTGATCTGGATGGTCCCCGGGTTCACCGTCGAGCAGTACCGGGACCGGCTGCGCGAGCTGGACGCACTCATCCGCCGCGAGGGCCCGTTCGTGGCGCACACCGCGCGGTTCCTGATCGAGGCTCGCAAGCCGCACTGAGGCGCGCCGCCACCGGTGGGCGCGCGGCCCGCACCGCGCGCGCCCACCGCTTCGGCGGATCCCGCCGAACCGGCCCCCGCGACGGCACGGCCCACTAGACTGACGCTCCGTCACAGAGTCATCGCAGCCCGAGACCGGTCCCCCGGCTCACCGGACGGCAGGCCCGGCCGCGGGCCGCCGACCGCCTGCACCGAGCGAGGTGAGCCGCCATCACCGAGTCGTCCCCTCCCGAGCTGATCGCCTGGCTGCGCGCCCTCGACGAGGAGCAGCTCTTCCGCCTGCTGCGGGCCCGCCCCGACACCGCCGCCGAGCCCGCCCCGCGCGGCCTGGCCGAGCTGGCCGAGCGGCTGGCCCGCCCGGCCGCGGTCACCGCGGTGCTGCGCCGCCTCCCGCTGCCCTGTCTGCAGACGGCCGAGGCCCTGGTCGCCGTCGGAATCCCGTGCGCACGTGCCGAGTTGGCGCACCTGCTGGACGCCGGGAGCGGCGAGCGCGCGGCCGGCCTCGACACCGCGCTGCAGGCGCTGGCCGGCCAGGCGCTGGTCTGGCCGGACGAGCGGGGCCTGCTGCACGCCGTCCCCGCGCTGCGCCGGATCTGGCCCAGCGCCCTGGGCCTGGAGCCGCCGGTCGCCGAGCTGCTGGCCGACGCCACCGCCGAGGAGCTGCGCTCCATGCTGGCCCTGCTGCGGCTGCGGGTGCCGGTGGCCAAGCGGCAGCGCCTCGCGGTGCTGGCCGAGCACTTCGCCGACCGGGCCTGGCTGACCGCCGTGGTGGCCGGTGCGCCGCCCGGGGTCGGGCCGCTGCTGGCGGAGAGCTCGCAGTCCGGGGTGGCCCTGCGGGCCCTCGCGGTCTCGGCCTCCGGCGAGACCGGCCGGGCCGCGCGCTGGGCCCGGGAGCGCGGCCTGCTGGTGCGCGCCCACCACGGCTACGGGCCGGCCCGGATGCCCGCCGAGGTCACCCTGGCGCTGCGCGGCCCCCGCTGGCACGCCCCGTTCGACCCGGTGCCGCCCGAGCCCGCGCTGGTCGCGGTCGGCCCCGCCGAGGTCGAGCGCGAGACGGTCTCGGCCGCCACCGCGTTCGGCGCCCAGGCCGCCTCGGTGCTGGCCGAGTGCGCGGCCCGGCCGCCGGTGCTGCTGAAGACCGGCGGGGTGGGGCCACGCGAGCTGGGCCGGCTCGGCAAGCAGACCCAGTGCTCCGAGGCCGTGGTGCGGCTGGTGCTGGAGAGCGCCTTCGCGGCCGGTCTGCTGGTCGGCGCGGGCGATTCGGCACCGACCCGGACGGGCGTGAAGGGCGGTCCGCGCCGGGTGGTCGCCCCGAGCAAGCGGGCACCCGACCCGGAGGCGGGCGGCGGGCTGCTCGCCGTCACCCCCGCCTACGACGCCTGGGCCGGGCGCGATCCGGCCGGGCAGCTCGTCGACCTGGCGCTCGCCTGGTGGACACTGCCGTTCACCCCGACCGCGAGCCAGGACCGCGACGGCAAGTCCTGGCCCGCGCTGATCAGCCGACCCGCGAGTCCGGGCTGCCGGCACGCCAGGCGCGGTGTGCTCACCGCCGCCGGCCGCCTCCCGGCCGGGCACGGCGCGGCCCGCTCGGCGGGCCTGGGCCGCCTCGCCGGCTGGCACCGCCCGCTGGTCGACCAACTCCCGCAGGACAGCACGCCGTTCGCGCTGGTGATCCACGAGGCCGAGCTGCTCGGCCTGGTGGCCCGCGGCACCCTCTCGCCGCTGGGCGCGGCGCTGGCCGCGCACTCGCCCGAGCAGCCGGACGCCCTGCTGGAGAGCGCCCGCCGGCTGCTGCCGACGGCGGCCGACCGGGCCCGGCTCGGCACCGACCTGACCGCCGTGGTGACCGGACCGCCGACCGCCGCGCTGGCCGCCCTGCTGGACGCCGCCGCCGAACGGGAGGCCCGCGGCACGGCCTCGGTCTGGCGCTTCACCCCCGCCAGCGTCCGCCGGGCGCTGGACGCGGGCCGCACCCCGCAGGGCCTGGCCGAGGAGCTGGCCGCGATCGGTACCGCCGGCGGGGAGGTGGCGCAACTGCCGCAGCCGCTGGCCTACCTGATCACCGACACCGCGCGCCGGCACGGCCGGATCCGGGTGCTGCAGCCGGGCTGCGTCCTGCACGGCACCGATCCCGCCCTGCTCGCCGAGCTGGCCGCGCACCGCATGCTCACCACGCTGCGGCTGCGCCTGCTGGCACCGACCGTGCTGCTCAGCGCCGCCGACCCGGAGGCCACCCTGGCCGCGCTGCGGGCCGAGGGCTACGCGCCGGTGGCCGAGGGTCACGACGGCACGGTCCGGGTCGAGCGCGCCCCCGCCGAGCGGTCCGCGCCACTTCCTGCCCAGCGCGGGGCGCCGGGCAGGCCGGCCCGCAGCACCCCCACCGCCGAGGAGCTGCGCGCGCTCGCCCACCGGCTGCTGACCGCCCCGAGCACGCCGGAGGAGGACGGCGAGGTGGACGAGTGGACCGAGGAGACCGCCGAGGCCCTGGCCGCGCGCGCCCGGCAGTTGACGCCCTCGGCGATCCGCCGGCTGGCCAGCGCGATCCGCTTCGAGCACACGGTCACCATCACCTACCAGAACCCCTCGGGCGACCGCACCATGCGTACCCTCAGCGAGCTGGAGTTCGACCCGCCCTTCCTCTACGGCTGGTGCCATCTGAGCGACGGCCACGAGGAGTTCGCGCTCTCCCGGATCCAGGACGTGCTCCCGGCCCACGGCTGACCCGCCGGCCGGCCCTGACCCGGCCCAGCCCGGCTCAGCTCAACTCGGTTCGGCTCAGCAGGACTTGGCCAGCCGGGCGGCGATGCCGTCGAGCACGCAGTCGAGGCCGAGCTCGAACTGCCACTGCGGATCGTCCTTGCGCCTGGCCTCCACCAGGTGGCGCTCCAGCACCGGATACCGCCCGGTGGCCATCAGCCAGCGCATCTGCGGCGCCAGGCCGACGCGCAACTCGTCGCCGTTGTTCCAGTTCTGACTCTGCATCAACTCCTGGACCACGATCTCGGAGTGGGTGGCGCCGCGCGCGTAGAGGTCGACCGTGCGGGCCTGGCGATGCTCGACGCCATGGTCGTCGGCACCGCACTGCCCACCATCGTCGGCCAGCTGGGCGGCCTGCACCAGCTCTCCTGGGTGGTGACGGCCTACCTGCTGAGCAGCGCCGCGAGCACCCCGATCTGGGGCAAGCTCGGCGACCTCTACGGCCGCAAGGGCACCTTCATGGCCTCGATCGGGCTCTTCCTGCTCGGCTCGGCACTGGCCGGACTGGCCACCGGCATGGGCCAGCTGATCGCGTTCCGGACCCTGCAGGGCCTGGGCGCCGGCGGGCTGATGGTCGGGGCGCTGTCGATCCTCACCCTGCTGGGCTCCGGACGGATGCGCGCCCGGCTGCAGTCGGTGATCGGTGTGCTGATGCCGATCGCGTTCGTCGGCGGCCCGCTGATCGGCGGATTCCTCACCGACCGGCTCAGCTGGCGCTGGACCTTCTACGTCAACCTGCCGGTCGGCGCCCTCGCGCTGCTGCTGGTCGGCACCCTGGTCCGGCTCCGGACCGAGCGGATCAGGGCCAGGATCGACCTGCTCGGCACCGGACTGCTGACCGCCGGCATCCTCAGCCTGACCCTGCTGGCCGGCTGGGGCGGCAGCAGGTACGCCTGGAGCGACTCGCGCTCGCTGGGCCTGGCCGCGCTCGGCGTGCTCGCCCTGGCCGGCTTCTGGTTCGCCGAACGGCGGGCCGAGGAACCGGTCATCCCGCTCAGGCTGTTCCGCAGCACCGACTTCACCGCCGCCCAGCTGGTCAGCCTGCTCAGCGGCGCGGTGCTGGTCGCCGTCACCACCTACCTGCCGCAGTACCTGCAGTCCGGCCGCGGCAGCTCGCCCACGGCCGCCGGTCTGCTGCTGCTCCCCCTGCTGCTGGGCATGCTCGGCGCCCAGCTCGCCGCCGGCCGGGCGAGCGGCGGCTACCGCCGCTACTCGATCGCGGGCAGCGCACTGCTGGTGATCGGCCTGCTGGTGCTGTGGCTGACCGGGCAGCGGACCCCGGTCCTGGCCGTCGCGCTGCTGGCCACCGCCGCGGGGGCCGGCCTGGGCCTGCTGATGCAGAGCAGCCTGCTGATCACCACCACCAGCGCGCCGCCGCGCGATCTGGGCGCGGCCAGCGGAACCGTCACGCTGGCCCGCACGCTCGGCGGTTCGCTGGGCATCGCGCTGTTCGGCACCGGCTACGCCGACCGGCTCCGGAGCGGCCTGGCCCGGCAGCTGGGCGAGGTCACCGCGCACCGGCTGGCCGGCGCCTCGCACACCCCCACGCCCGCCGAGCTGCGCGACCTGCCGGCCGCCACCCGGGAGGCCTTCCGCGCCGCCGCCGACGCGGGCCTGCACGGCGTGCTGCTCGGCGCCACCGTGCCGGCCCTGCTCGCCTTCGCGGTGAGCCTGCTGGTCCGGTCGGCGCCGGGCAGCTCCGCGCCGAGCAGCGACTGAAGCGTCAGCTCTCGGCCGTCACCGCGGCCGCCGCAGCCGCCTTCCGGCGCCCGTCCACCACCTTGGCCGCCGCCAGCACGATCGCCGCGGCCACCAGCGAGAGGATCATCTGGTTGCGTCCGTCGTGGTCGGTGAACATGTAGATCACCACGAAGGCGATCAGCCCGATGGTGGCCCAGGTCAGGTACGGGAAGAGCCACATCCGCACGGTCAGCCGCTCGGGCGACTCCCGCTCGATGATCCGGCGCATCCGCAGCTGCGAGGCGCAGATCACCAGCCAGACGAAGAGCGCCACCGCGCCGGAGGAGTTCAGCAGGAACTGGAAGACGGTGTTCGGCGAGGTGTAGTTGAAGAAGACCGCGACGAACCCGAAGACCACCGAGGCCAGGATCGCGGTCCGCGGCACGCCCCGGCTCGTCACCTTGGCGAAGGCGGCCGGCGCGTCGCCGCGCTGGCCGAGCGAGAAGGCCATCCGGGAGGCGGTGTACAGGCCGGAGTTGAGGCAGGAGAGCACGGCGGTCAGCACGATGACGTTCATCACCTGGCCCGCCCCGGGGATCCCGACGTGCTCCAGCACCGCGACGTACGGGCTGCCCTTGACCGAGGCCGAGTTCCACGGCAGCAGGGTGACCACGATCGCGATCGAGCCGAGGTAGAAGATGCCGATCCGCCAGATCACGCTGTTGGTCGCCTTGCTGACCGCGCGCTCGGGGTCGCTCGACTCGCCCGCCGCCAGGGTGACGATCTCACTGCCCATGAAGGCGAAGACCACCGTCAGCATGCCGCTGAAGACCGCTCCGACGCCGTGCGGCAGAAAACCGCCGTGGCCGAACAGATTCGTGGTGCCGACCGCGTGCGTGTTGGGCAGTACGCCGAACACCGCCAGCAGTCCGATCACGATGAACGCGGCGATCGCGACCACCTTGATCCCGGCGAACCAGAATTCGAACTCGCCGTAGGAGGCGACCGAGAAGAGGTTGGTCGAGGTCAGCACGGCCATCACCAGGAGCGCGAACGCCCACTGCGGCACGCTCGGCAGCCAGCCGTTGAGGATCTTCGCACCGGCGGTCGCCTCGACGCCCAGCACCACCACCCAGAAGAACCAGTAGAGCCACCCGATCGTGAAGCCCGCCCAGCGCCCGAGCGCCCGGTCCGCGTAGGCGGAGAACGAGCCGCTCTGCGGGTCCGCGGCGGCCATCTCGCCGAGCATCCGCATCACCATCACCACCAGCACACCGGCCAGCAGGTAGGAGAGCAGGATGCCCGGTCCGGTCGCCGCGATGCCGGCGCCGGAGCCGACGAACAGGCCCGCGCCGATCACACCGCCGATCGCGATCATCGACAGGTGCCGGTTCTTCAGTCCGGCCTGCAGGTGCCCGTCACCGCCGTGACCACCGTGGCCGGCGGGCCCGGCCGCAGCAGCGCCGTCGGCTGCCGCCCCGGGTGCGGTGACCGGCGATCCGGCCTTCGAGCGCTTGGGGATGTCCGTGCTCATAGGTGTTTCGCTACCTCTCCTGCGCGGCGGGGGATGCTCCGCGCGTTGCCTGGCAACGTAACCCGGAGCGGAATTTCGCGTAACCCTTCGAGGCCAGATCGATGCATTAGTTGAGGATTATCTGAGGATTCCGATAAAAGGGGAATCTGCTCTTCTCCCCCCTCCCCCACTCCCCTACCGGCCGGTAATCGGCAGTCCGCAGCGTGCCGGTCCACCGCCCTCCCCGCTGCCGCCCGGCACTGCGGCGTGTTGCTCGGACGGCCGGGCCACGGCCTCGACCACCATGGGTGCCATGGCCCTCTCCCTCCACCTCGCCCAGCAGCCGGACGCCGATGCGCTGCTCAGCCGCAGCCCGCTGGCCGCCCTGGTCGGAATGCTCCTGGACCAGCAGGTTCCGCTCGAATGGGCGTTCACCGGGCCACTGACGATCAGCCAACGGCTGGGCACCGAGGACCTGGACGCCCACCGGATCGCCGCCTGCGACCCGGACGCCTTCGCGGCGCTGCTCTCGGCCAAGCCCGCCGTGCACCGCTACCCGGGCTCGATGGCCAAGCGGGTCCAGCAGCTCTGCCAGTACCTGGTGGAGCACTACGACGGGGAGGCCGCGGCGGTCTGGCGGGACCCGGCCGACGGGGCCGAGCTGCTGGCGCGGCTGACCGCGCTGCCGGGGTTCGGCGCCCAGAAGTCGCAGATCTTCCTGGCCCTGCTGGGCAAGCAGTTCGGCGTGCGCCCGGCCGGCTGGCGCGAGGCGGCCGGGCCCTACGGGGAGGACGGCTGCTACCGCTCGGTGGCGGACATCACCGACCCCGACTCGCTCGGCCGGGTCCGCGCCTACAAGCAGCAGGTCAAGCAGGCGGCCAAGGCGGCCAAGACCGCGAAGAGCGCCAAGAGCGCGGGCACGGCGAAGGCCGCCGGGCCGGCGAGGTGACCCGCCGGCCCGGCGGCCCGTCAGTGCCGGGCGCCGCCGCTCAGTGCGGCATCGTCCAGCGCTGCGCGCCGGTGCCGTTGCAGTCCCAGAGCTGGAGCCTGGTCCCGTCGGCGCTGCGGCTGTGCGGCGCGTCCAGGCAGCGGCCGGCCGACGGGTTGTAGAGCGAGCCGTCCGGGCGCGGCCACCACTGCTGGGCGCCGGTGCCGTTGCAGCCCCAGACCTGGATCACGGTGCCGTCGGCGGTCCCGCTGTGGTCCGCGTCCAGGCAGCGGTCCAGGGCGCGCACCGTGCCGTCGCCCGCCAGCGTCCAGCGCTGGCCGTCGGCGCCGGTGCAGCCCGAGATCTGGACGGGCGTGCCCCAGTCGCTCTTGCCGCCCGCGACGTCCAGGCACTTGCCGGCCAGGCCGGTCACCTGGCCGGTCACCGACTGCGCCGGGCCGACGTCGAAGGAGGGCGGCGCGTCCTGCGGGTCGTGGCCCCAGGCCGGGTCGGGGTCGGCGGCCAGCTGGTACTCCATGGTGCCGCCGTCGGTGATCAGCTCGGAGCCGGTCCAGGGCCGGGTGGAGGCGGTGCCGTTGACCCGCAGGCCGTGCACGTAGCGCACGTCCGCGGAGGCGCCGGGCGCGCTGATGTCGATCGAGGGGCCGTTGCCGCGGGTCACGGTGATCTGCGGGAAGAGCGGGCTGGCCAGCACGAGCTCGGCCCGGCCGGGGACCTGCGGGTAGAGCCCGAGCATGCCCCAGACCGCCCAGGAGGACATCTCGCCCAGGTCGTCGTTGCCCACCTCGCCGTCGGGCGCGTCGCTGAACAGCGTGGTCACCGCGCGGCGCACCACGTCCGCGGTGCGGTCGGGACGGCCCGCGTAGTCGTAGGTCCACGGGGTGTTGAGCGAGGGCTCGTTGCCCAGGTAGGAGTGGGCCGCGTCCGGTCCGGCGTTCAGCTTCTCGAAGAAGCTGTCCAGCCGCGGGACCACCGCCGCGTTCCCGCCCATCGCGTCGAACAGGCCGCGGTGGTTGAACGGGACCATCCAGGTGTACTGGGCGGCGTCCCCCTCGACGTACTCGTCCTGCTGGGTGGGCTGGAAGCTCGGCCAGCCGTGGTCGGCGTCGCGCGGCTGCAGGTAGCCGCTGTCGGTGTTGAACAGGTTGCGCCAGCCGGCCGCGCGGTGCAGCAGGGCATCGTGGTCGGCGCTGTCGCCCAGGCTGCCGGCCAGCTGGGCGAGGGCGAAGTCGGCCGTGTTGTACTCCAGCGTGCTGGCGGCCGAGCCCCAGATGCCCGAGGTGCCCACCGGCAGGTAGCCCTGGCCGTCGTAGGCCGCGTGGCCCGGACGCTCACGGTCGTCACTGCGCCCGGCCAGCGCGAGCCTGAGCAGGCCGGCGGCGTCGAAGTCGGTGGCGCCGAAGGCGTACATGCCGGCCGCGATCGTCGGCAGCGGGTCGCCCACCATCACCCCGGTGCCGCCGTTGGCCAGCGTCCAGCGGTCGAAGTAGCCGGCCTGGGCGCCCTGGTCGACCACGGACTGGGCGATGTCGGAGGCCTCCTTGGGGGCCAGCAGGGCGATCAGCTGCATCTCGGAGCGGTAGACGTCCCAGCCCGAGAAGTCGGCATAGTGGACTCTGCCGGGATCGGTGCGGTGCACCTGGCCGTCGAAGCCCGGGTACCGGCCGTCCACGTCGCTGAGCACGCTCGGGTGCAGGAACGAGTGGTAGAGCGCGGTGTAGAAGGTGCGCTGCTGCTTGGTGGTGCCGCCGCCCACCGCGATCCGGCCCAGCAGGTCGTTCCAGGCCGCCCGGGTGCCGTCCCTGACCTGGTCGAAGTCGCGCTGCCCCTGCTCGGCGTCCAGGTTGGCCCGGGCGCCCTCGGCGCTGGTGAAGGAGATGCCGACCCGGGCGGTGACGGTGGGGTTGTCGCTGGTGTCGAAGGAGACCAGCGCCTGCGCACCGGACCCGGTGTCCGGCGCGTCGGGGTGCAGCGCCAGCCCCGGCCCGCGGTGTCCCGCCAGCTCGGCCTGGGCCTTCGCGGTGCGCGGCGGCTGCGGGGCGACGCCCCTGCTCTCCCCGCTCGCGGTGCGCCGGCCGGTGTCCAGCCGGCCGTCCTGCACGATGCCGGACCGGGTGAACGGGTGGTCGAAGACGGCGGTGAAGTAGATCCGGTAGCGGTTGTTCGACCCGCAGAAGCCGCCGCCGTCGGTGTAGCCGGAGATGCTGTCGGTTCCGATGGCCACCGAACCGCTGGCGCTGTTGAAGGCCCGGCCGGCGTCCACGGTGAGCGAGGCGCGCTGGCCGGCGGGGTAGCTGAACCGGGCCACCCCCGAGCGCTGGGTGGTGGTCAGCTCGGTGCGCAGCCCGTTGTCGAAGGTGACCGCGTAGCTGCCCGGCGTGGCCGACTCGTGGTCGTGCGAGAAGCTCTCGTGGCCCACCGGGCTGTCACCGAGGATCGGCAGGAACGGGATGTTGCCGTAGTCGCCGCAGCCCGCGCCGGAGATGTGGGTCAGGCTGAAGCCGCGGATCCGCTGGTCGCTGTAGAGGTAGCCGCCGTGCTGGTACGTCACGGTGTCCGGGCTCCACTGGACCATGCCCATCGGGGCGCTGGCCCCCGGGAAGGTGTTGCCCGCGCCGCCGCCGTTGCCGAAGTCGATGGCGCCCTGCTGCGTGCCGACGAACGGATTGACGTACTGGGCCGGGTCCTCGACGGTTGTCCGGTGTTTGGCGTCCGGTCGGTGCTTCACGTCGGCGGCGGGCAGGTGCTTGGCCCCGGTCAGGGCGGCCCCGGCCACCGCCGGGGTCCCGCCCGCGCCGGTGAGCAGCACGGTGGCCAGTGCCACGGTGATCATCTGACGAACAGTCATTTCGTTATGGTGTGGTTCGCCCCGGGCCCAAACCGGTCGCGACAGACCGGGTGTCGCTCGATCGGCTTACCATCGGGGAAAACGCGCGTCGGCCTGGGGAGAGGGACATGGCGGAGCACGACCTGCGCAGCGCGGAGGCCCGGATGATCGCGGAGGCGCGCAAGGCCTTCTTCGTGGTCTTCGGCCTGCTCTGCGTGGTCTGGGCGGTCCAGCTCGGCAACTGGGCGGACCGGAACACCCTGGCCCTGCAGTACGGGATCCGGCCGCACGACCTCACCCGGCTGCCCGAGCTCTTCACCGCACCGCTGCTGCACTTCAGCTGGCAGCACCTGGAGGGCAACTCCGGGCCGCTCTTCGTCTTCGGCTTCCTGGCCGCCTACCGGGGCGTCAAGAAGTTCCTGCTGCTGACCCTGCTGATCACCCTCACCAGCGGCCTGGCGGTGTGGATCTTCCAGGCCGGCAACACCGTCTCGGTCGGCGCCAGCGGGCTGATCTTCGGCTACCTCGGCTACGTGGTGCTGCGCGGGATCTTCGACCGGCACCTGATCGACACCCTGATCGGTGTGGTGATGGCGGCCTCCTTCGCCTACGAGCTGGCCGGGGCGGTGCCCGGGGCGCCGGACGGGGTGAGCTGGCTGGCCCACCTGGGCGGGCTGCTCGGCGGGGTGGCGGGCGCCTGGCTGCTGCGCGACCGCGCCGGGCGCGAGGAGCGGGCGACGGCCGCCGACCGGCCCGCACCCGGCGGCGGGCCCGCCGGATCCGGCACCGGCTCGCGGGCCGACCTGCTCAAGGAGCTGAAGGACCTCGGCCTCTGACCGGGCCCACTCCACCGCAGGTCTAGACCATCGCTCGGCCCAGCGGCTAGCGTGAGCCTGCCCCTCCCCTCTCCGCCCCGGAGCCGCGCCGTGCAGTCGTCCGTCCTCGCCTTCGCCACCGACCTGATCGACGAGGGTGCGGACACCTTCTTCGGCAACCTCACCGAGCGGGCCGGCGTCGGCGGCGTGACCCTCGCCTCGGTCTACCACGAGGCCCGCGACGTCTTCCCGCACCACCCGACCCGGGTGGTGCGCTACCTGGAGCCCGGCGCGGCCTACTTCCGCCCCGACCCGGCGCGCTGGGCCGGGCAGCGGCTCGCCCCGCTCGCGGCCGGCGCGATCGGCGAGCGCGACCCGTTCGCCGAGGCCGCCGAGGAGACCCGCCGGCGCGGGCTCAAGCTGCACGCCTGGACGGTGTTCTGCCACAACGACCGGCTCGGCTTCCAGCACCCCGACTGCGCACCGGCCAACGCCTTCGGCGACCGCCTCCTCACCGAGCTGTGCCCCGCCAACCCCGAGGTCCGCGCCTACGCGCACACCCTGGTCGACGAGCTCGCCCGGTACGGCGTGGACGCGATCCGCGCCGAGTCGCTGCACTTCCACGGTCTGCGGCACGGCTACCACCACGAGCGCTACTTCGAGCGGCTCGGCGCGATGGCCGAGGCGCTGCTCGGTCTCTGCTTCTGCCCGCACTGCCGGGCCGCGGCCGAGCGGCGCGGGGTGCCGGCCGAGGAGGTCCGGCAGGTGGTGGCCGCCGAGATCCGCCGCCGGCTGGCCGACGAGCGGGCCGCCGAGGAGCCCGGCGCCCTGGACGCGCTCGCCGACGGCGCGCTGGCGGCCTACGTCGACGCGGGCGCGGCCACCGTCACCTCGCTCGCCGCCGAGCTGGCCGAGCGGGCCGGACGCCACGGGATGCGGCTGAGCTTCATGGACGCCGACGGCCCCGGAGCCGGCTGGCTGGCCGGCATCGACCTGCCCGCGCTGACCCGGGCCGGGGTGGGCATCGAGACGCTGGGCTACGCCACCACGCCCGAGGCGGTGCGCGAGAAGGTCGCCGCCTTCGCCCTGCACGGCGTGCGGCCCGCCGAGCTGGCCGTGATCCTGCGCCCGATGGCCCAGGACTGCGACGGCCCGGCCAACCTCGCCGCGAAGATCGCGGCGCTGCGCGCGCTCGGGGTGCCCGAGGTCGAGTTCTACAACTACGGGCTGATGCGCCTGCGCTCGATGGACCGGATCGGCGCCGCGCTGCGCGGTTGAATTTTTTCAAAATCCGCCAAACCCGACTTCGGCCCTCTCGACTGGGCGCTTTCCTGCCTCATCTGTAGACGTACCGTCAGCAGCGCGCATCGAGGCAGCGCGCTTGCTGCGCCATGCGCCGCCCTAACGGTAGGCTTTCCGTGTGATCTTCAAGCGCATCGGCAACGGGCGGCCGTACCCGGATCACGGCCGGACCAGCACCCGTCAGTGGGCGGACGTCGCCCCTCGTCCGGTGCGTCTCGACCAGTTGGTCACCACCAAGGGCCAGTTGGACCTGGAAACCCTGCTGGCCGAGGACTCCACCTTCTACGGCGACCTCTTCGCCCACGTGGTCAAGTGGCACGGCGACCTCTACCTGGAGGACGGGCTGCACCGCGCCGTGCGCGCCGCCCTCCAGCAGCGCCAGGTGCTGCACGCCAGAGTCCTCGAGATGGACTGAGGGCGGACCGGCCTTACCCGACCGGCCCAACCCGACTGACAGCCGTTCAGCCGTCGAGTCAGGTGCGCGCCGGCCCCCCTGGACAAGGCGGCCGAATGATCGTCAGTACACCCTTTCGAGTAAGAGGGTGCGCCAAATGATGATCATTTATTACCTTCATCACGGGATGCGGACTAGGCTGCTGAACACGGCCGCACCCGCTGCGGACTCGACGTCCCCGCTGCCCCGCCGGCCGCTTCCGTCGCCCGTCGGCATGGCTGCCCTTCCTCCCAGGGGAGACAGACTGTGAGCATGTTGACCCCCCAGGGGTTGAAGGGGAAGCAGTTCCGGATCACCGGGACCAGCTATCCGCGGCTCGGCCCACCACCCCGGCGCGGTCGACGCGTCCTGGCGATCGTGGCCTCGGTGCTCGCGATGGCGCTCATCGCGCTGGGCGGGGTGCAGCTGGTCGACATCTTCACCGGCAAGGCGAAGCACACCGCCGCCCAGGCCTGCGCCAGTCCGCACCCCTCGGCCGCCGCCTCGCTCTCCGGCAAGCCGCTGGCCGCGCCCGCGCCGGGCGCCTCGGGCTCCCCCGGCGCCTCCGGTTCGCCCGGCTCGCCCGAGGCCTCCGGCTCGGCAGGCGCCTCCGGCTCCCCGGCCTCCGGCTCCCCCGCCGCGGGCAGTGCCGCCGCCGGCACGCCGTTGCCGGCCAGCACCGCCGTGCCGCAACCGGGGGCCGTCACGGTCAACGTGCTGAACGCCACCGACAAGGCCGGGCTCGCGGCGCGCACCGCCGACGACCTGAAGAAGCGCGGCTTCACCGTGGGCAAGGTCGGCAACGCCCCGTCGGCGCTGGCGAAGAAGGTGCCCGGCACGGCCGAGCTGGTCGCCGGTCCCGCCGGCGCCGGCGCGGCCACGCTGCTCGGCGCCCAGGTCACCGGCGCGACCACGATGGCCGACGCCCGCACGGACGGCAGCGTCGACTTCGTGATCGGCGACGGCTACACCGCCCTGCTCGAGCCGGACGCCGCGGCGACCGCGCTGGCCGCGGCGCTCAAGCCGGTGCCGAGCCCCTCGCCGGTGCCGGGCAGCTGCTGAGCCGGTCCGCGGGACACGAGCGGACGACGAAGAGCGGTGCCCCCCGTCGAGGGGGGCACCGCTCTTCGTCGTCCGCTGTCGCTCAGCCGGCCGTGCCGTACAGCCGGTCGCCCGCGTCGCCCAGGCCCGGCACGATGTAGCCGTGCTCGTTGAGGCGCTGGTCCAGCGCGGCGGTGACCACGGTGACCGGCAGGCCGGCCAGCTCCTTCTCCATCACCTCGACGCCCTCGGGCGCCGCCAGCAGCACCACGGCCGTCACGTCGGTGGCGCCCCGGTCGATCAGCAGGCGGATCGCCGCGACCAGCGTGCCGCCGGTGGCGAGCATCGGGTCCAGCACGTAGACCTGGCGGCCCGACAGGTCGTCGGGCATCCGGGTCGCGTAGGTGGAGGCCTCCAGGGTCTCCTCGTTGCGGACCATCCCGAGGAAACCCACCTCGGCGGTCGGCAGCAGCCGGGTCATGCCGTCCAGCATGCCGAGCCCGGCCCGCAGGATCGGCACCACCAGCGGGCGCGGATAGCTCAGCCGGGTGCCGGTGGTGACGGCGACCGGCGTGGTGATCTCGACCTCGTCGGTCCGCACGTCCCGGGTCGCCTCGTAGGCGAGCAGGGTGACCAGCTCGTCGGTGAGGCGACGGAAGGTCGGGGAGTCGGTGCGCTCATCGCGCAGCGTGGAGAGCTTGTGGGCCACCAGAGGGTGGTCGACGACGTGGATCCGCATAACCCGACCTTAACGGCGTATCGGGCGCGGCGACGACCGCCGTGGCGCCAGCGGTCCCGTGGGACTCCTGTGGTATCAACACCCGACTTCTGGGAATGTCAGACCGTATGAACAGGAACCGGGGCCCGGTCGACGGACCCCCCGCGGAGCCTGCGGCGCATCCGAACACCGCGCCCCGGGCAGCCCCCGGCGAACCCGGCGACCCACCGCCCCCCGGCGAGACGCCGGCCGAGCGCCGCCGGCGCCGGGCCGTCTTCCTGCGCGAGCTCGCCGAGGCCCGCGAGCTGCGGGCCAGGGTGCAGCCGCGCAAGACCAAGGAGCGCCGGCTGCGCGAGGCGCTCCGCATGCGCACCTTCCGCACCTGACACGGCCCCGGGGCCCGCCACGGCGTTTCCCGCTGACCCGCCCGGCCGCGTGGGCACCCCGCGCCCGGGCGTTTCGCCGCCTGTTCGCCGACCGTTCACGGGTCGATCCCGGGTTTCCGACACGACCTGCGAAGACGCGCTGCCGAACACTCCCCGAGAGGGCTGGCTTTCTGTCACGATTCCGGTGGGACGGTCCGAACAGCGGACCGCCTCTGGTGCGGGGGCGGCCAGACCGCGTTCGCCCGAGATCGCCTACGGCCGAGACCATTTGGGAGTGTCCCTGGTGGCGTACTTCGCTGCAGTGCTTGCTCGCACCGAGGACGGGTGGGATGTGAGCGAGACCGAGTTGGACAACGTCGAAACCCTTGCCGATCTTGCCGACCTGGCACGCGAAGCGGCACTGGATGACGACACTGTGCTGGTGTTCATCGAACAGGAGGACGCGTGGTTCGCGGTCGTCCGGGTGGACGGCGAGGAGGATCCGCGGATCTTCGTCTCCGACGCCGCCGC
Organism: Kitasatospora sp. NBC_01250; assembly: GCF_036226465.1. Classification (NCBI taxonomy): domain Bacteria; kingdom Bacillati; phylum Actinomycetota; class Actinomycetes; order Kitasatosporales; family Streptomycetaceae; genus Kitasatospora; species Kitasatospora sp. NBC_01250. The sequence continues at coordinate 4,435,563 of NZ_CP108476.1, forward strand.
CGCCGCGCGCAGCTCCTACGGGGACGTGGTCCTCACCGAGGAGCTGGTCGGCCGGGCCGGCGACAGCGAGTTCGACGACCTGGACAACCTGGTGACCGAGCTGGAGGACAGTGAGGACGCCGAGCTGTCCGACGACGAGGAGGACGACGAGGAGGCCCCGGTCACCGGCCCCGGCGGCGTCCCGGTCGGCCCGCTCGGCGACTCCGAACTGCTCAGCGAGTTCGGCGTCGCCGCCAAGGACCTGCTCGACCTCAGCGGCGAGGGTGCCGAGCCCGGCGACGCACTCGCCGAGATCGCCGACGCCCTGGGCTGCGCCGAGGTGCTGGAGGCGGTCCGCTAGCAGGAGCGGGGTCCGCGGGGTCGGGACGGGGCTGCCGGTGTCGGACACTGGTGGGATGCAGCCCCACCCCGACCTCGCGGACCGCCCGGCCACCCCCCGCCTCGCCCCCCTGCCGGCCCCGGTGCGCCCCGACCCGGTCCGCGACCGCTGGTCGGCCGCGATGCGCCTGGCCATCGCCGAGGCCGCGCTCGCCACCGGCACCGGCGACGTCCCGGTCGGCGCCCTCGTCCTCGGCCCCGACGGCACCGTCATCGGCCGCGGCCACAACGAGCGCGAGGCCGTGGGCGACCCCACCGCGCACGCCGAGGTCCAGGCCATCCGTCAGGCCGCCCAGGCCGTCGGCGAGTGGCGGCTGACCGGCTGCACCATGATCGTCACCCTGGAGCCCTGCACCATGTGCGCGGGCGCCATCGTGCTCTCCCGGCTCGACCGCGTGGTCTACGGCGCCCTCGACGAGAAGGCCGGGGCCGCCGGCTCCCTCTTCGACGTGATGCGCGACCGCCGTCTCAACCACCGCCCCGAGGTGATCCCCGGCGTCCTCGCCGACGACTGCGCCACCCAACTGCGCGCCTTCTTCGACACCCACCGCTGACCCCGCCCCTGCCCAGCCGCCCCAAAGGATTTCGTCTGGGCCCAGGGCGTCCGGTAGAGTCTCTCTCGGTAGCGTGTCCGAGCGGCCAAAGGAGCACGCCTCGAAAGCGTGTGTGGGGGCAACTCCACCGTGGGTTCGAATCCCACCGCTACCGCCAGAGATACGGCTGAGGGCCCCCAGGAGATTTCCTGGGGGCCCTCAGCCGTATCTGATCCCGGCTCACCCCGTGACCGCAGGTGCCGGGTCGGGGGAGAGGCGTTGGGCGGGGAGGTGGGCGGAGTGGGCGGCGGCTTCGCTGTTGGGGCGCAGGGTGAGCCAGTCGCCGGCGTAGTCGATGCGGCGGCGGGGGCGGGTCAGGAAGGCGGGGCGCAGGCGCAGGGCGGCGGGGGTGGCTTCGGGAAGGCCGTGGGGGTGGCGGAAGACGTGGGCGGTGCGCAGCGTGGCGGTGAGGCCGGGCAGGAAGCGCTCGGCCTCGGTGACGGCGGTGGCGACGACCTCGGCGTCGGGGGCGCCCAGCAGGTCGGGCACCGCCCAGGGGGCGAGCAGCAGGCTGACCATGCCCCGCCCGGGCGGCACGCGTCCGGCGGCCTTGAGGTGGTCCAGGATCGCGCCGCCCACCACCCGGCTCTCGGTGGCGGGGATCAGCAGGCCGCAGCTGGGACTGCGGGTGGGTGAGGGCAGCGGGCTGTCCAGCAGGCAGGCCACCTTGAGCATCGGGGTGTAGCTGCTGGCGGTCAGGTACGGGCGCTCCTCCGCGGGCAGGCCCGGGTGGACCGCGAGCACCTGCGGCGCGGGCATCGCCAGCACCGCCTGCCGGGCGCTGACCGTGCGGCCGTCGGCGAACTCCAGCACCACCGCGTCGGGGCGCTCGACGATCTGGGTCAGGACGGCGCCGGTGGTGACCGGCAACCGGTCGGCGAGCCGGCGGGCCAGGGTGTCCATGCCGTCCCGGTAGGTCAGCCAGCGGGCGCCGACCCCGCCGGTGGCGGCCAGCATCGCGGCCATCGGGCCGATCGCCGAGCGCTCGCAGTCCCAGCCGAAGAAGCCGCCGGCCAGCGGCTGGAGCAACGCGTCGTGCAGGTCGGGGTGGTAGCGCCGGGCGAGTTCGCCGACCGTCAACTCGCCGAAGGCGGTGCTGTCCGGGCGCCCCCGGTGGATCGCCCGGTTCGCCGCGGCGCCGAAGCGCAGCAGGTCCAGGCGCCCGCGCAGCGACATGCCGGCACCGGTGAGCAGGCCGAGCGGGCGGCCGGCGTGGGCGTGCGCGCGCCCGCCGCGCCACAGCGCGTAGGAGTGCTCGATCGGCAGCACCTGGGTCGCGGGCAGAGCGCAGGCGCGGATCAGCTCCCAGGTGGCGTCGTAGCCGCGCAGCGCGATGGTCTCGGCACCCTCGTCGATCAGGTAGCCGTCGTGCCGGCTGGCGGCCATCCGGCCGCCGACCCGCGCGGTGGCCTCGAAGACCCGCACCTCGCGTCCGGCCGCGGCCAGCCGGTGCGCGGTGGCCAGGCCCGCGATGCCCGCGCCGACCACTGCCACGTCCAGTTCGGTACCGCTCATCAGGTCCACCTCCCGGTGCCGTGCGCGGCGACCCCCGCCAGGTAGCGGCTGCGCAGTTGGAGCCGGCAGACCTTGCCGGTGCCGGTGCGGGGCAGCGCGTCCCAGCCGAGCAGCAGCGGCTCGGACAGCGGCGGCAGGTCGCGCACCGCGTGCTGCCAGCGTCGTGGATCCAGTTCGCCGTCCCGGGTGACCAGCACCGGCAGCGGCGGGCGCCCCTCGCCCGCGGCCAGCACCACGGCCTCCGCCAGCTCGGGCAGCCGGTCGTGCAGGACGTCCTCCAGCTCGACGCAGCTCAGCCCGGGGATCATGTCCACCTCGCGGTCCAGCAGCCGCAGGCTGCCGGTGCGGGTGCGCACCCCGAGGTCGCCGGTGTTGAACCAGCCTTCGGTCAGCTTGGCCTGCCAGCGCTCCGGCTCTCCCTCGTACCCGGTGCACAGCCCGGGAGTTCGGGTCAGCACGACGCCCGGCTCACCGCGCCGCACCGGGCGCAGCGTCTCGGGGTCGACCACCCGCAGGCGGACCCAGCCGGGCATCGGGCGGCCCAGGTCGCGGGTGGTGGGGTGGCGCTGCTCGCGCTCGGCCACCGAGCGCCGGGTCAGCACCCGGAAGGTGAGCGGGCCGGTCTCGGTCTGCCCCAGTCCCTGCACCCAGATCGGCCGCTTGCGCCGGGAGGCGGCCAGGAAGTCCCGCACGGTGGGCGGGTGGACCGCGTCGAAGGTGCTGATGCACAGCCGCAGGTCACCGAAGGGCGTGTCCGGTTCGGCGGCGAGCGGCTGCCAGCGCATGTAGGTGGCCGGCAGCGCCTCCAGCACGGTGGGCCGGTGTGCCCGCAACAGCGGTGCGGCAAGCGACGGTTCGGCGTCGGCGAGGACCAGCACGGTGCGCGGCCTGGCCCACAGCGCGGAGATCGACCAGGAGACGGCCCGCCCGTGCGCGAAGGCGATCGCACTGGCCGCGGTGTCCTCGCGGCGGATGGAGACCACCGGCCAGCGGTGCGCCTCGATTCCGGTGAGGCGGCGCACCAGGCTGGTGGTGGAGTGGACCACCAGCTTGGGCAGCCCGGTGGTGCCGGAGGTGTGGTTGATCACCAACGGCGCGTCGTCCGGCCGGCGGTGGACGGCGGGCACCGCGCCGCCGCGCAGCGTGTCGAGCGCGACGGCCCCGGCTGCGGGGCCGTCCAGGCTGAGCGTGCGCACCCCGTGGGCACTGCCGCCGAGCGCCAGGGTGTAGCGGTCGGAGATCAGCAGGACGGGCTTCAGGCGGTCCAGCAGCACGGCCAGTGCCGCGGGGTCGAGCCGGTCGGAGAGGAGCGCGGGCACCGCGCCGATCCGCATCGCGGCGGCGGCCAGCAGCGCGTAGTCCCAGTGGTTGCGCTTGTGGATCGCCACCCGGTCGCCGGGGCGGACCTTGGCGGCGGTCAGCACCGCGGACATCTCCCGGACCAGGTCCGCCAGTTGCGGGATCGTCCAGCTGCAGCCGGCCTCCGGGGCCAGGTCCAGCGGCCGGCTGAGCCGCACCACGGTGGGCGAGCCGCGCTCGGCCAGGGTCTCGAAGAGCGGTCCGGGATCGAGCGGCCGCGGTCCCCCCAGGAGCCTCATGCCACACCGCCGTTGACCAGGCAGGCGACCACCAGCAAGCCGGTGCAGACCCGGTGGGCGCGGATGCCCAGCCGACGGGCCCGCAGCACCTCGCCGGCCAGCACGCCGAGCGTGAACTGGCTTGCCCGCAGGGCGATCACCGGCGCCATCAGGCCCGCGAACCACCAGGGCACCAGGCCGGTCAGCGAGGGCACCACCAGTAGCGCCGCCTCCAGCAGCGAGAGTGCGGCGATGAAGGCCGCGTTCCCGCGCGGGGAGGTCAGCACGGCGACGGTCGGGCGCCCCACCGCGCGGTCGCCCGCGATGTCGTTGATGTTGGAGTAGACCCCGAAGAGCAGCGGGCCCAGACCGAAGACCAGGCCCTGGACCAGCACGAAGGAGCCGATCCGCCCCGTGGTCAGGCCGTAGGGGGCGAGCACGAACACCCAGCCGTAGAAGGCCAGCAGGAACTCCTGCCAGCCGTGGTAGCTGAGCTTGAGCCACCACGAGTACTGGAAGCCGGCGAAGGCGCAGGTCAGCACGGCGAGCACCGCCCAGCCGGGCCGCGCGGGCGCCAGCAGCAACGCGCCCGTCCAGCAGGCGAACTGGAACGCGATGGCCAGCCAGGCGAACCGCACCGCCTGGGCCTCGCCGAGGCTGCCGGCGATCAGCGGCTTGCGGGCCAGCCGCCGGGCGGGTGCGTCGGGGCCGTAGCTGGTGGCGTCGCTGCCGTCGCGGTAGCCCGTCACGTCGTCGAACGAGCACCCGCCGGCGAACATCGCCACACCGCCGGCCAGGAAGAGCAGCAGGGTGCCGGCGCCGTCGGCGGTCAGCAGGTGGGCGGGCAGCACCATCGCGAGCAGCAGCGGGGTGGCGAGGTAGTAGTCGTAGATGTCGAGCTTGGCGAGCCGGGCGTAGGCCCGCCAGGAGGCGGCCGGTCGGGGCCGGTAGCCGGGGGCAAGGACGGGGGCGTCCAGCAACGGAGGTCCTCTCCGCGCGCCGGGACGGGCGCACTGGGGGGTGGCGGGGACGTGGGTCAGCGCGGCCGGCGGGCGTGCACGGAGTAGACCACCGGCGACACCGCCCGGAACTCCGGATGCCGCATCACCGTGCGCACCTCGTCGAGCTGACTCTCCGTCATGCCCTGCGCGAGCAAGCGCTCCCGCAGCCCGTCGAGGTGGCTGACCAGCAGCTCCAGGCCGGGGTGTCCGGCCTGCCAGAGCGCCACCCGGGGCTGCGGGTCCAGGTCGGTGAAGCCCGCCTCGCGCAGCTGCGCGGGACACTCGCGCCCCCAGACGGCGCGGCCTCCGGCTGCGTCGAAGAGCCGGGCCTTGGCGGCGAGGAAGCGTTCGTAGAGCTCGGCCGATCCGGCATCCGGGGCCAGCAGCACCGGGCCGTAGGAGACGTCGAACTCGTCGATCTGCAGCCAGCCACCGGGTCGCAGCGCGGTCAGCAGCCGGGCCAGCACGGCGCGGCGCTCCGGCAGGTGCTGCAGCACCAGGCGGGCGTGGATCAGGTCGAACGCGGCCTGGGGCAGCGGATCGTGGACGATGTCGTGGCGCTCGGCCACCAGGCCGGGGTGCGAGGGGATCCGCCGGATGTCCAGGTCGGTGGCCAGCACCCGGCCGGTTGGACCGACCCGGTCGGCCAGCCAGCGCGCCACACTGCCGTTGCCGGCACCGATCTCCAGACAGTGCCAGCCCTCACCGACGCCGGTGGCGGACAACCGCTCGATGGTGAACGGGTCGTAGGCGGCGGCCAGGCAGGCGAACTGGGCGACCGGGTGGTCGCTGGAGTTGTCGAAGGCGTAGCCGGGCCCGGCTACGAGAGCGGGGGCCGGATCGAGCAACTGGGTCATCGGGGCTTCCTCATCGGGGCACGGTGACAAGCGGCGGGGAGCCGTCGACGGATCGACGACTCCCCGTGACCGACCTGGGGTCAGCTGAAGTTCAGGTCGTAGACACCCTGAGCGCGCGGCTGGAACCTGGCCTCGCCGGTGATGCCCTCGTAGGCGCGGGTGCCACCGTTGACCACACCGGTGAAGGCGTTCTCGTCCGGCGCGGCGGCGTTGTCACTGATCGGCAGGACGGCGCTGAAGGAGATCTCGCCCTGGCCGTTGATCCGCACCGAACCGGTGCAGAACGCGGTGTCGGAGTTGGCGTTGATGACGTCCTTGGCGCACAGGTCGTACGCGGTGCCGATGACGTTGCCGTTGGTGTCCTTGACCCGAGCGGTGCCGCCGAAGGCGCTGCCGGTCGACTGGGGAGCCGAGGTCTCGTCATTGGTGCCCGAGAAGTCCAGGGTGAGTGCCTGGACGGGCGCCACCCGCTTGGCCGGCGCGTTGTCCGCCAGGGCCGGGATGCTGAACGCGCCAACCGTACCGACCACCAGACCGGCGACCGCCAGGGCGACGGTGCGCTTGGTCGTGACGACTCGCTGCATGGATCCTCCTAGGACGCATCGGGCCGGGTGCCCGAACTCGGCGCCAGTTGATCACAAGCAGGCATCAATAGGTCACGCTCCGTGGCGCAGGCGGGTCGCCGTGGCACACCGGCCGCCCGCCCTTGCGCCCCAAGGGATCTTGGTCCGGAGAGTTACGCGGAAGCAGCCGTTCGGGCGGCCACGGGCATCACCCGATCGGGGAATGATCTTCACTCGTTCAGTGGCGTCGGAGCAGGCCGCACCAGCAGCACCGGATCAACTCCGGCCACTGCTCCGACTTTTGGCGCCACGCACCAACTGGCATCAGCTGAACGGGAAATCACACACCGCATCGGCGATCCGTTCGGTCTGACTATCCGTCAAATGTGGATAGACCGGGATCGACAGTGCCCGTTCGGCCACTCGGTCGGCGGCCGGCCAGGTCTCCCCCGGGCGGACCAGGGGCGCAAAGGCCGGCTGGCGGGGCAGCGCCTGCGGGTAGTAGGCGTGCGAGGCGATGCCGCGCCCGGCCAGGTGGTCGCGCAGCGCGTCCCGCCGCTCCGCGAGCAGCGTGTAGACGTAGTAGCAGCGGCCCTCGGTGCCGGGCGGCGGGGGCAGCACACCGCGCTCGGCCAGCGGGGCGAACCGCTCGGTGTAGTAGGCGGCGATCTCGGCCCGCCGGGCCAGCCGACCGGCCAGGCCCGGCAGGCGGTGTCGCTGGAAGGCGGCCTGCACCTCGTCGAACCGGCTGTTCCAGCCGATCCGGTGGTGCCGGAAGCGGCTCTTCCCGTCCTGGCCGTGGTTGCGCAGCATCCGCGCCAGCCGGCCCAGTTCGGGGTCCCGGGTGACGACCACGCCGCCCTCGCCGGGCATCCCGAAGGTCTTCACCTGGACGAAGGAGTACACCCCCGCCTCGCCCCACAGCCCGGCCGGACGCCCCGCCAGCACCCCGCCCTGGGCCACCGCCGAGTCCTCCAGCAGGCGCAGCCCGTACCGTTCGGCCAGCGCCACGATCGCGGGCATGTCCGCCATCACGGAGAACAGGTGCGCCGGCATCAGCGCCTTGGTGCGCGGGCCGATCCGCTGCTCCATCGCCGCCGGGTCGACCACCATGGTCCACGGGTCCACGTCGGCGAAGACCGGGCGCGCGCCCACGCTCAGCACGCTGGAGGCCAGCGGCGCGCAGCCGAACGCCGGCACCACCACCTCGTCGCCCGGGCCGATCTCCATCGCGGCCAGCACCAGGGTCAGCGCCGCGGTCCCACTGCCGCAGGCGACCACGTCCGCCGCGCCGAGCTGTTCGGCCAACTCCCGCTCCAGCAGCGCGGTCTGCTCGCCGAGGATGAACCGCTGGGACGCGCTGGTGCCGCTCTCGCGCAGCAGGTGCAGCAGCACCTCGCGGTCACCCTCGAACAGGTCGGGCGGGAAGAACGGGATCCGGGCCAGTTCGGTGGTGGTCACGCGGCGCCTCCGGTGCGGCTGGGCTCGTCGGGGTAGCGGTGTTCGTCGGCGTAGAAGTCACGGATCAGGCCGCAGACGGTGTCGACCTCGCCCAGGCTCAGCTCCGGGTACAGCGGCAGCGCCAGGGTGCGCCGACAGGCGGCCTCGGCCACCGGGAACTCGCCCGCGCGGTGGCCGAGTTCGGCGAAGCACGGCTGGAGGTGGAGCGGCGAGGGGTAGTAGACCTCGGTCTCCACGCCGTGCCCGGCGAGGTGGGCGGCCAGCTCGTCGCGGCGCTCGGCCTCGATCAGGTAGACGTAGAAGACCTGCCCCGCCACCCCGCCGACCTGCGGCCGGCGCAGCACCCCGGGCAGCTCGGCCAGCCGCTGGTCGTAGGCGGCCGCCAGCTCGGCGCGGCGGGCGATGTCCTCGTCCAGCCGGGTGAGTTTGGCAAGCAGCACGGCGGCCTGCAGGTCGTCCATCTTGCTGTTGAACCCGGGCAGCGAGGTACTGGTGTTGATCGCCGGGAAGTTGCCGATGGTCCGGCCCAGCCGGCCGTGGTGGCGCAGCGCGTCGACGGTGCGGGCGATCTCCTCGTCGTCGGTGAGCACCGCGCCCGCGTCACCGATCGCGCCCAGCGTCTTGGTCGGGAAGAACGAGAGCACCCCGCCCGCCCCGAACAGGCCCGCGTGCCGCCCGTCCTGGCGCATCCCGATCGCCTCGGCGCTGTCCTCCACCACGGTCAGGCCGTGCCGGGCGGCGAAGGCGCCGATCGCGCGGACGTCGGCCGGCCGGCAGAAGAGGTGGACCGGCATGACGAACCTGGTCCGCGCGGTCAGCCGCGCCTCCAGCGCGGCCGGATCCAGCGCGTAGGTCACCGGGTCGATGTCGGCGAAGACCGGCCGCCCGCCCGCCAGTACCACCGAACTCGCCGAGGCCACGAAGCTGAAGGCCGGCACCAGCACCTCGTCACCGGGGCGCAGCCCGGCCGCCCGCAGCAGCAGGACCAGTGCGTCCGTGCCGCTGTTCACCCCGATCACGTGCCGGGCGCCGGTGTACCGGGCCAGCTCCTGCTCCAGGCGCTCGACCTGGCGGCCGTGCGAGAACTTGCCGTCGTCCAGCACCTCCACGGCGTGCCGCTCGATCAGCGGCCAGAGCTGCTCGAAGCTGCGGGCCTGGGTGAAGAAGGGCACCGGACGGGCGCCGCCGGCCTGTCGGGGCAGGCCGGCGGCGGTGACGGGACTGGACAACGCTCCCCCAGGGATCGGGTGGTGGTTCGGGTGATCGGCTGCGCGCGGTGGCGGCGCGATCCGCACGAGGGCCCGAGGCTACGTCAACTGACCGGCGCCATACCGTCAAAAGAGTGCTTATTAGGGGTAAACCACTCTTTCGTGAAGGAACACCCCAAAGCGAATTGACTTTCCGTCAGCATGATCGGCACGCTGACGCCGGATCGCTGGACCGGCCCGCCAGCCCGCAGGCCGCGAGCAAGGAGGACACCGCGCGATGTTCCGCACGCTCATCGTCGGCCTCGGCCGCGCCGGCGCCGGGCTGCACCTGCCCGTACTGCGCCGGCTGCGGCACGAGGGCGTCTCCGCGTTCGCACCGCAGCCCATCCTCGCGGTGGACCCCGGGCGCACCAGCTCCCCGGACCCGGCCGAGGTCACGCTGGCCGCCTCGCTCCCCGCCGCCCGCCGGCTGCTCGACCCCGCGCACACCGTGGTCCACCTCTGCACCCCACCCCGGCGGCGGGCCGACCTGGTCGCCGAACTGGCTGACCTGGGCTTCTACCGGCTGATCATCGAGAAGCCGCTGGCCGCCGACACCGCCGACCTGGACAGGCTCGCCGAACTCGTGCACGAGCGGCGGCTGCAGGTCTCGGTGGTCGCCCCCTGGCTCGCCAGCACGCTCACCGACCGGCTGGAACAACTGGTCCGCGGCGGCGAGTTCGGCGCACTGCGACGGATCACGGTGCGCCAGCACAAGCCCCGGTTCCGCCGCACCCTGGCCACCCACGGCCACCCCACCGCCTTCGACATCGAGATCCCGCACGCGCTCGGCGTCGCCCTGCTGCTGGCCGGCGACGGCGAGGTCACCGCGGCCGGCTGGCACGACCTGCGGGTCGGCGGCCAGGTCCGCCCGCTGCTCGGCGGCGCCCGCCTCCAGCTGGCGCACCACGGCGGGGTGCGCACCGAGATCGTCTCCGACCTCACCTCCCCGGTCCGCGAGCGCCGGATCACGCTGCGCTTCGCACGCGGCACCGCGATCGGCCACTTCCCCGGCAGCGCCGACGACGAGTACGCCCAACTCCGGCTGGCCGGACGGAAGCTGCACGGCCACGAGGTGTTCGCCGACGACGCGCTCGGCAGCTACCTGGCCCGCACCTACCGCCGCTTCCTGCGCGGCCCGCTGCCGCCCGAGGCCGAATTCGACGGGCACCTGCGGGCGGTGCGCCTGCTGAGCGAGGCCAAACGGCTCAGCGGCGCCGACCTGCTGACCGAACCGATCGCGACCCCAAGGGAGTTGTCCTGTGTCCACTGAACTCTCCGATGAGCTCTCCCGCGAGCCCGCCGGGCCGCGCGCCAGCAGCCACGCACCCCCCGCGGCCGGCGGCGCCGCCACGGCCCGCCGGATCGACTACTGCGGGATCACCGACGAGGCCGCCGTCGATCTGGCCGGCCAACTCGCCGCCACCCGTGAACTGGGCTGGCGCGCCGTCGAACTGCGCACCGTCGACGGCCAGCCGATCGACCTGCTGAACGGCCCCGCCTTCGCCCGTACCGCCGCCCGGATCGCCGAGGCCGGCCTGAGCGTCCCGGTCATCGCCTCCCGGATCGGCGGCTGGTCGCGCCCGATCAGCTGCGACCTGAACCAGGAGCTGGCCGAACTCGCGGTGCTGGCCGACCGCTGCGCGGTCCTCGGCACCCGCTACCTGCGGATCATGTCCTACCCCAACGACGGCCTGAGCGAGCTCGACTGGGAACGTGAAGTACTGCGCCGCATCCGGGTGCTGGCCCGGCACGCGGGCGAGCGGGGCCTGGTCCTGCTGCACGAGAACTGCGCCGGCTGGGCGGGCGCCGACGCCGGACGGGCGCTGCGGCTGCTGGAAGCGGCCGGCGCCGAGTCCTTCGGCCTGCTCTTCGACACCGGCAACGGTGCGGCCCACGGCTACCGAGCGCTCGACCAACTCCGCACGCTGGCACCCTATGTGAAGCACGTCCAGATCAAGGATGCGGTGGCCGGCCCGGAGCGTCCGAGCTACACGCTGCCCGGCGCGGGCGAGGCCGGCGTCGCGCAGTGCCTGCGGCTGCTGCTGGACACCGGCTACGCGGGCCACTTCTCGATCGAGCCGCACCTGGCCGTCCGCCCGCACGAGCACCACCGGGCCGGACCCGCCGAGTGCCGCTCCTCCTTCGCCGCCGCCGGTCAGGCCCTGCGCGCCCTGGTCGAAGGGCTGGTGGGCGACGACGCGGCGCCGTGGCGCTGCACGGCGGCGGGCCTGGAGCTCCTCCCGTGCTGACCGCGACCGACCACCAGCTGCTGCTCGACCTCCTCGAACTGCCCACCGCCGGACCGCTGGAGGCCCCCGGCCTGCCGTCGCGGCTCTGGGACGCCCAGCGCGCCTACGCCGGGGCCGCCGCCGAGCTGGGCTTCGAGGTGCTGCACCACGCCGCGCCCGCGCCCGCCTGGGCCGAGCTGCCCGACGTCCCGCTGCCCGTGCGCAGCCGCGCCGCCGATCCGGGCTTCCTGGCCGAGCAGCCGAGCCTGGTGCTGCGGCTGGGGCCGGCGGCAGCACGCGAACGCACGGTGATGTTCAACGTCCACCTGGACACCGTGGCCGGGCAGCAGCCGGTGCACCGCGACGGCGACACCTACTACGGCCGCGGTGCGGTGGACGCCAAGGGCCCGGCCGTCGCCCTGCTCGCGGGCCTGCGGGCCGCGCTGGCCGAGCGCCCCGGGCTGGCCCGGCGCACCACCGTGCTGGTGCAGGCGGTGTCCGGTGAGGAGGGCGGCGCCCTCGGCACGCTGGGCACCCGCCCGCTGGTGGCGGCCGGGCACTACGGCCGGCTCAACGTCTTCTGCGAACCCACCGGCAACCGCGCGCTCACCCGCTGCACCGCCGCGATGACCGCCCGGATCGAGGTGGCGGGCCAGGACGCGGTGGACGACCAGCCGGCCGCCGGGCACAACGCCACCGTGCTGCTCGGCTTCCTCGCCCAGCACCTGGCCGCCTCGATCACCCCCGGCGCCGGGCGGCTCTGCGTGGCCGGACTGCACACCGGCCGCCTGCACAACCGGGTCTACGGCCAGGGCGAGCTGCTGCTCAACCTCGCCTACCCGGACCCGGCCACCGCCGAGCGCCTGGAGCGGGCGGTGGCCGAGGGCCTGGCGGCGGGCCTGCGGGCGTTCGCCGAGAAGTTCGCCGCCAACCCGCTGCTGGCCCGCACCGCCGTGGACGCCGCCGCGATCACCAGCCTGCACTGGCTCAAGCGCGGCCTGCCCGCCCTCGCCGAGCAGCGCGCCGTCGAACCGTGGCTGCCCCACCTGCTGGACGCCGCCCAGGTCGCCGCCTGGCCCGCCGCCGAGCCCGGCTTCACCTGCGACGCGATCTGGCTGGCCGACCGCCCGGGTACCGCCACCGTGGTGCTCGGGCCGGGCTCGCTGGAGGGGAACAACGCGCACGCGGAGGGCGAGTTCGTCCGGGTCGAGGAGCTCACCGCCTTCGCCCGCGCGGTCGCCGGCCTGCTGCTCGCCTTCGACGGCACCAGCGACCCCACGGATCCCAGGACCACCGCACCCGCACTCCCCCACCCCGCCCAGGAGGCCCGTCCCGTATGCAGCTGACGCCCCCACTGGCCACACCCCCCGCCCTGCTGGAAGGCGACGGCGCCCGGATCGGCGCACCGCGCGCCGCCGCTCCGGGCGTCCTGGTCCGCTACCCCGAACTGCTGCGCTTCACCGCCGAGGTCCTCACCGGCCGCGGCCTGCCCGCCGCCCGGGCCACCACCGCCGCCGAGGCGCTCTGCTACGGCGACCTCACCGGCCTGACCTCGCACGGCCTGGTCAACCTCACCCGCCTCTACCTCCCGCTGCTGGACGAGGGCCGGGCCGACCCCGCGGCCGAGCCCGAGCCGCTGGCCGACCGCGGCGCCGCCGTCCTGCTGGACGACCGGCGGGCGCTCGGCCTCTGGTCGGCCTCGGCCGCGATGGACCTGGCGATCGAGCGGGCCACCGCCCACGGCATCGGGCTGGTCTCGGTGCGCGGCGCCACCCACCTGGGCTGTGCCGGCTTCCACACCCGGCGGGCCGCCCGCCGCGGCCTGGTGGGGCTGCTGGCCGCCAACTGCGGCCGCCAGCGGATCGCCCGGCCGCCGGGCGGTCGCCTGGCGATGCTCGGCACCAACCCGCTCTCCGTGGCCGCCCCGAGCGGCGGGCCGCACCCGTTCGTGCTGGACATGAGCACCACCGCGGTGCCCACCGGGCGGGTGCGGGCCGCCGCCCGGGCCGGGCAGCAGATCCCGCCGGGCTGGCTGGCCGACCAGGACGGCGCCCCGGTGACCGACCCCGGCGCCTTCGACCGGGGCGAGGCGCACCTGCTCTGGCTCGGCAGCCGCCCGGAGACCGGCGCGTTCAAGGGGTACGGGCTGGGCCTGGTGGTCGAGGTGCTCGGCGCGCTGCTGGCCGGCGCGGGGCTCGGCCCGGAACCGGCCGCACTGGCCGGCGACGGCGGCCCGGCGGGCCGCGACGACGACATCGGCTACCTGGCGCTGGCCATCGACCCCGGCGCGCTGCGCGACGGAGCGGACTTCGGCCGGCAGGCGGCCGTGCTCTTCGGCACCCTGCTGGACTGCCCGCCGCTGGACCCCGCCCACCCGGTGAGCTACCCGGGCCACCCCGAGGGCGAGCTGGCGGACCGCCAGCTGCGCGAGGGCGTGCGCCTCTCGCCCGCCCGGTTCGCCGAGCTGACCGACCTGGCCCAGGCCACCGACCTGACCGCCCCCAAGCCGATCGGAGGAACCCCATGACCGGCTCCCGCCCGCTGGCCGTGATCGGCCTTGGCGTGATCGCCAAGTTCTACCTGGCCGCCATCGAGGCCGACCCGTCCTTCACCCTGGCCGCCGTCTGCGACCGCGACGAGGCCGCGCTGGCCTCCTCCCGCGCGGCCGGCGTCCCCGCCTACCGCGACCACCGGGAGCTGCTGGCCGCCCACCGGGAGCTGGCCGGGGTGATCGTCACCGTCCCCAACGACGCGCACGCCGCGCTCTGCCGCGACCTGCTCGCCGCCGGGCTGCCGATCTGCGTGGAGAAGCCGCTGGCGACCGAGGTCGCCGAGGCCCGGGCGCTGACCGCGATGGCCGCCGAGCGCTCGGTGCCGCTCTTCACCGCCTTCCACCGCCGCTACAACACCCAGACCCTGGAGCTGGCCGCGGCCTGTTCGGGCGCGCCGATCAGCAGCATCCGGGTGCGCTACCTGGAGAAGATCGAGGAGCACGTCGGCCCGGACCGCTGGTACCTGGACCCGGCCCGGTGCGGCGGCGGCTGCGTGGCCGACAACGGCCCGAACGCCTTCGACCTGGTCCGGCTGCTCTTCCGGGACACCGGGCTGAGCGTGGTGCGGGCGGCGATCGAACGCGACGGCGCGGGGCTGGACCGGCAGGCGGTGATCGACCTGATCACCGACGGGCCCTCGCCGCGCCGCGCCAAGGTCGAGCTGGACTGGTCCTACCCCGGCGAGGTGAAGGACATCGAGGTCACGCTGGCCGACGGGCAGCTGCTGCGGGCCGACCTGCTGGCCGGCCACACCGGCTTCAAGGCCTCGCTCTGGCACGAGTACCAGGGCATCCTGACCGCCTTCGGCAGCGCGCTGCAGCGCCCCGGCAGCCACCGGGACGGCGGCCTGGCCGCCCTCGAACTGGTCGCGGCGGCCTACCGGCTGGACCGCGACACCGCCACCCACGTGTTCCGCCCGGCCGTTCAGGAGGCGCCGTGACCCCCGTACAGGTCTCCCCCCGCCAGGAGGACGGCGCCAAGCGCGCGGTCGCCGGCGAGCTGGTGAAGGTGCTGGTCCACCGCCGCGAGGACCGCGGCATGACGGTGGAGCCTTACGCGAGCCGCTGCGTGCGGGCCGGCGAGCTGCACGAGCTGGTCAGCACCGACGTGGCCGACGGCACCCCGGGGGCCCGGGTGGACCGGGTGGGGTTCCTGGGCTTCACCGAGATCTCGCGCGCGGGGGTGATCGACCGCGGCGACACGGTGTGGATCGGCGGCCGCCCGGTGGGCACGGTGCTCGGCTTCGACGCCTGCCACTTCCCCAACCACTACAACATCCTGATCAGCACGGGTGAGCCGGTGACCGGTGAGGAGCTGGGGCTGGCCCCGGAGGCCGAGGTGCGCTTCACCCAGCAGATCTGAGCCGCAGGAGGAGACGAGGTGGGGGGAGCGGTCCCGGGGGGACGGACCGCTCCCCCGGCGGAGGTCCCACAACCGGCGCCTCGCGGGGGAAACCACGGCGCCCGGTCCCACAGCGGGGAACTCCGGACCCACGCACCGCGGACTCCTGCCAGGTCCCCGGTACACCGTCCATCCTGCCGCGCGGCCGGGCGCCGGGCATCCGCACAAGGACCTCAGCGCCAGGGACCTTCGTCCCGCAGAGTGAACGCGTTGCACACCTGTTGCGCCATCCGGTGGATAAGCTGCGCATCGGACCCCGCGTCAGATCGGGGACCTGACGCCCGGCCGGGGGACGGCCCGGCGCGGGGCTGGAGCAGACGGCGGAGGTGGGCGGTTCCGATGGCACAGGCAAGGAAGATCGGCATGTATCTGCTGCTGATTTTCGTGGTGTACACGATCATCCACTCGCCCGCCCGCGCGGCCGAGCTCGTCCAGTCGGGGTTCGTCGGGATCTCGGACGCTGCCGGGTCGATCGGGGCCTTCATGACCGGCCTGATCAAATAGCCACGCCCGGACGACCACGCCCGGACGACCACGCCGACCCGCCCCGACGACAGATAGGAGTGCCCGGTGATCCGCCACCTGGTCCTGTTCAAGCTCAATGACGGCATCGCCAAGGACGACGAGCGCGCGCTCGCCGCCGCCAAGGCCTTCGTGGGGCTCGACCAGCAGATCCCCGAGCTGCTCGAGTGGCAGACCGGCTGGAACGTGAGCCCGCGCGACGTCGCCTACGACTTCGCGATCAACAGCCTGGTCGCCGACCAGGCCGCGCTGCAGGCCTACGCCACCCATCCGGAGCATGTCGCAGCCGCTCAGCTGTGGCGGCAGATCGCCACCCTGGTGGTCGCGGACTTCGAGGTCTGACCGACCCGCCGCCAGTTCGGTCGTATCCGTACGACCCAATGGCCCCCCGCATCCCGACGGCTCACGACGAGCCCGTCGCGGCGCGGGGGGCCGCGTCGTTGCCGGCCCCGGACCACCAACACGCATCAGGCGGGTGCTTGAACGGATGGCGTCCGTCTTGTGATGCTATGACCGATTTTGCCGGGCAGGTCGAGGTGGTGAACCAAGGGAGGGTGACACGTCCGTGCGGATCCAGGACGACACGCCGGACACCGGCACGGACGGACCCGGCGCGAAGTCGCGCCCCGAGTCCGACCCGCCCAGCGACCCGCCGGAGCCGTCCCGGTCGACCGAGCTCCCCGAGCCCGCCGCGCCCGCCGCGCCCGCCGCGCCCGCCACGCCCGCCACGCCGCCCGAGCTTCCCGAGCCGGTCGAACCGTTCGGCGGGAGCGGCCCGATCGACGTGCGCACCCTGACCCGGGTGCTCTTCGAGCGGTTGGCCGAGCTGCCCGCCCAGGCCCCCGAGCGCGAGCAGGTGCGGGCCGCGCTGATCGAGGTCAACATCCCGCTGGTGCGCTACGCCGCCACCCGCTTCCGCAGCCGCAACGAGCCGATGGAGGACGTGGTCCAGGTCGGCACCATCGGCCTGATCAACGCCATCGACCGGTTCGACCCCAGCCGCGGCGTGCAGTTCCCCACCTACGCGCTGCCCACCATCCTCGGCGAGATCAAGCGCTACTTCCGCGACAACGTGCGCACCATGCACGTCCCGCGCCGCCTCCAGGAGCTCTGGGTCCAGGTCAGCGGCGCCATGGAGGAGCTGACGGTCACCCACGGCCGCACCCCGAAGGTCCCGGAGATCGCCGCCAACCTGCGCATCCCCGAGGAGGACGTGCGAGCCTGCCTGGACGCCGGGCGGGCCTACAACGCCGCCTCGCTGGAAGCGGCCCAGGAGCACGAGGGCGGCCTGGCCCTGCTCGACCGGCTCGGCTACGAGGACTCCGCGCTGACCGACGTGGAACACCGCGACATGGTGCGCCACCTGCTGGTGCAACTGCCCGAGCGGGAGCGGCGGATCGTCATACTGCGCTTCTTCGCCAACCTGACGCAGTCCCAGATCTCCACCGAACTCGGCATGTCCCAGATGCACGTCTCCCGTCTCCTGGCGCGCATCCTCACCAGGCTGCGCACCGGCAACTCCTGGGAGGAGTGAGCCCGGCCGCGGGTTGCTGCGCGTTACCGCGGCGTGACAACTCGCGATGCCGGGGTTTGCCGGGGGCGTTGTTCCGGTAAAGCAAGCGGTGGGGGGTGCCGATCATTCGGCACGCACCGGGAACCGCCGAGCGGAGGCTCCCGTTGGACCAGTCACGAGGGGGTGGGTGCATGTCCGCAGAGCTGGGCAGCACAGAGATCCACGGTGGTACGGCGGTTGCCGAGCACGCTCCGCAGCCGTCGGCGCAGCTGCCGCACCAGGCCGCGCCCGCACCGGCCGAACTGGCGGCACCGGACGCCGCGCCGGCACCGCAGTCCGGAGCGGCGGCGGCAGCGGCGGCGACAGCGCCCGGCCTGGACACCCGCACCCTGTCCCGTTCGCTCTTCCGGCGCCTGGCCACCCTGCCGGCCGACAGCGCCGAGCACGCGTACGTCCGCGACACCCTGATCGAGCTCAACCTGCCGCTGGTGCGCTACGCCTCCGCCCGCTTCCGCAGCCGCAACGAGCCGATGGAGGACATCGTCCAGGTCGGCACGATCGGCCTGATCAAGGCGATCGACCGGTTCGACCCGGACCGCGGGGTGGAGTTCCCCACCTTCGCGATGCCCACCGTGGTCGGCGAGATCAAGCGCTTCTTCCGGGACACCAGCTGGTCGGTGCGGGTGCCGAGACGACTGCAGGAGCTGCGCCTGGCGCTGACCAAGGCGGGCGACGAGCTGGCCCAGCGCCTGGACCGCTCCCCCACCGTGGCCGAGCTGGCGGTGTGCCTGGGGGTCAGCGAGGAGGACGTGGTCGAGGGCCTGGCCGTCGGCAACGCCTACACCGCGAGCTCGCTGGACTCCACCCCCGGCGAGGAGGACGGCGACGGGCCGCTGGCCGAGCGCCTGGGCTACGAGGACCTCGCGCTGGAGGGCGTGGAGTACCGCGAGTCGCTCAAGCCGCTGCTGGCCAAGCTGCCACCCCGGGAGCGGCGGATCATCATGCTGCGCTTCTTCGGCAACCTGACCCAGTCGCAGATCGGCGAGGAGATCGGCATCTCGCAGATGCACGTCTCCCGGCTGCTGACCAAGACCCTCACGCAGCTGCGCGAGGGTCTCACCAGCGAGGGCTAGCTGTACTGACCACGGAGGTTGGTGACAGAGCTCACGGCGTGGTGATCTTGAAATGAGTGAGGGCCTTCTGGCTCGGTGTGGATTGCGACATCTGCACCGACTTCAGAAAGGCCCTCATGCCACACCGTAACGCACCCCTGACCGAGACCGGACGCCTGCGCCTGGCCCGCTGCGTGGTCGAGGACGGCTGGCCCCTGCGCCGGGCCGCCGAACGCTTCCAGGTCTCACCGACCACGGCCAAGCGCTGGGCCGACCGCTACCGCGCACTGGGCGAGGCCGGCATGACCGACAGGTCCAGCCGACCCCACCACAGCCCCCGCCGGACCCCGACCCGCACCGAGCGGCGGATCATCAAGGTCCGCGTCCTGCGGCGCTGGGGCCCGGCCCGCATCGCCTACCTCCTGCGACTCAACCCGGCCACCGTGCACCGGGTCCTGACCCGCTACCGCCTCGCCCGCCTGGCCCACCTGGACCGCGCCACAAGCCGGCCGATCCGACGCTACGAACACAGCGCGCCGGGCGAGTTGGTCCACGTCGACATCAAGAAGCTCGGCAACATCCCCGACGGCGGCGGCCACAAAACCCTGGGCCGCCAGGCCGGCCGCAAGAACCGCTCCGCAGCCGGATACAGCTACCTCCACAACGCCGTCGACGACCACTCCCGCCTGGCCTACAGCGAGATCCTGCCCGACGAACGCAAGGACACCGCCGCAGCGTTCTGGACCCGGGCGAACGAGTTCTTCGCCCGGGCCGGGATCACCGTGAAGCGCGTGCTGACCGACAACGGCTCCTGCTACAAGTCCCACCCCTGGCGCGACGTCCTCGCCGCCGCCGGGATCACCCACAAACGAACCCGGCCCTACCGCCCGCAGACCAACGGCAAGGTCGAACGCTTCAACCGCACCCTGCTCGACGAGTGGGCCTACGCAAGGCCCTACCGCACCGAGCAGGAACGACGCGACGCCTACCCCGCCTGGCTCCACACCTACAATCACCACCGCGGACACACCGCACTCGCAGGCAAGCCACCCGCCAGCCGCGTCCCCAACCTCACGGGTCAGAACAGCTAGCGCGAGACCGAGGGCCGGCGCGAGACCGGCGGGGGCCGGCGCGAGCGCCCGAGGGTCATCGGCCTTCGTCGCCGAGCAGGTTCTTGCGCAGCCCGGCCAGCACCGCCTCGTCCAGGCCCAGACCCTGCTGCCAGAACTCCTGGAAGCCCGCCCAGCCGGACTCGACCTCGGCGAAGGCGGCGTCCAGGTAATCGCGGTGGGCGGTGAACATCGGCAGCAGCAGCGAGGGGTCCGCCATCAGGCCGCGGGTGCCGAAGCTGTCCACGATGTGCTCGACGATCGCGGCGGAGCGCACGTTGGTCAGCAGGTAGTCCTCGTAGACCGTCTCCCGGTCGACGCCGAGCGCGGTGAGCAGCAGCGCGGCGGTCCAGCCGGTGCGGTCCTTGCCCGCGGTGCAGTGGAAGAGCACCGGCGGGCTGTCGGGGCCGGCCAGCAGCCGCAGCGTGGCGGCGAACCGCTCCCGGGCCACCGGATCGGTGACGAACCAGCGGTAGAGGCCGACCATGATCTGCGCGGCCCGCCCCTCGCCGAGCAGCGCGTGCTGCTTGACCGGGTCGCGGTCGGCCAGCGCGTCGCGCAGCGCGACGTAGATGTCGAAGTCGGCGGCGAAGATCGGCAGGTGGTGCAGGGTGATGCCGTCCGGGTCCGCGGCGCTGACGCTGAGCGGCTCGGCGGACAGCTCCACGGCCGTGATGTCGGCCACCGGCAGGCCGGGCACCCGGTCCGGGCCGGCCTCGCGGACCTCGTCCAGGCTGCGCAGGTCGACCACGTGGCGCACGCCGAGCCCGGCGAAGACCGCCTGGTCCTGCTCGGCGAGCCGGTTCAGCCCGTCGCTGCGCAGCGCGACGCCGCTGCGCAGCACCCGCCCGTCGACGGTGCGGTAGCCACCGAGGTCACGGGCGTTGACCGCGCCCGCCAGGCCCAGGCTGCGCGCGGCCAACTCCTCGGCGGCGGTACCGGTCCGCTCGGGCTGCTCGGTCACGGGTTCCTCCTGCGCTGCTGACGGTCCTGGTTCGACCAAGGGTACGAAGCCGGCGGCCCTTCCGATCAGCCGGGAGCACCCGGCCGGTGGCCGTATACGACATATTCCGACAGGTGAGACATCTTCATAAAACGAAAATTGTCATGATCTGATCGTTTTCTGCCACCTTAAAGCCACCTTAACGACTAACGGGTGACCAACGTGGCTCGGAAGTGAACGTCTCTGACAGATTCGCTGCACTCTCACTCAATCGGCGTAAAAAGCCGGTAGTTCTGCCGCACGATGGTCCGCAGCGCCGAGCACGGTCGACCGTCCCCGGCGCTGGGGGTTGTTCAAGGTCACAGGGGTGGACGCGGGGGCAGTCCACCCTTCTCAGGGAGGAACACCGAACATGGGTCGAGCGACCCGTCGTGCTGCCGCCTGCGCGGCAGCCGGTCTGCTGGCCGCAGGGCTGCAGACCACCACTGCCTTCGCCGCACCGCAGAACCGAATCGACCTGACCGTGCTGGTGGTCGACGACGGCGGTCCCGCCACCGCCGCGATCACCGCCGAACTGGCCAGTGAAGGCACCCCGTACACCGTGGTGAAGCTGTCGGACCCCAACCGTCCGACGATCACCCCGGCCTTCCTCAGCGACACCGTGAACGGTGCCCCGCGGGCGAAGTTCCAGGGCGTCGTACTGCCCAACGAGAACCCCTTCGGCACGGGTTCGACCGAGATGACCGCGCTCGCCTCCTACGAGGCGACCTTCGGCATCCGCCAGATCGACGCCTACACCTACGCCAACCCCAACGTCGGCCTGAACTGGGCCCAGAACCCGGGCTACATCGGCTCGTTGGACGGCACCCAGGGGGCGGTCACCCAGGCCGGCCTGACCGGCCCCTTCGACTACCTCAGCGGCAGCGTCCCGTTCGAGCAGCCCCAGCCGGGCGTCTCGACCAGCTACGGCTACCTGGCCACCCCGCTGGCGACGCTGCCCGCCGGCGCCTCGTTCACCCCGCTGGTGGACGCCCCGATCCCGGGCAGCACCGCGCGCGGCTCGCTGGTCGGCGAGTACGACCACGACAGCCGCAAGGAGCTGGTGGTCACCTTCGTCTACAACCAGTACCAGCAGCAGTACCGGCTGCTGGCCCGCGGCTTCGTGGACTGGCTGACCCAGGGCGTCCACCTCGGCTACGACCGCAACTACTTCGCGGTCCACGTGGACGACCTCTTCCTCTCCGACGACCGCTGGAACACCACGCTCAAGTGCACCCCGGGTGACGTCACCTGCCCGCCGGGCAGCGACAACACCGACACCGACCCGATCCGGATGACCCCCTCCGACGTCAACACCCTGGTGGCGTGGGAGAAGGCGAACAACTTCACGGTCGACTTCGCCTTCAACGGCGGCGGCGTGTCGGACTGGGAGCAGGACAACAACACCACCACCGACCCGCTGCTGAACGCCTTCAAGGCGAACTCCGGCTCGTTCCGGTTCATCAACCACACCTGGGACCACCCGTTCCTCGGCTGCGTCCAGAACGTCACCGTGGTGCCGTGGCAGTGCACCACCGACGCCGGCGGCAGCGACGTCTGGGTCGACCAGGCCACCATCCAGAACGAGGTCCAGGAGAACACCGCCTGGGCCAAGCAGCAGGGCCTGCCGACCGACCCGACCGAGCTGATCACCGGTGAGCACTCCGGCCTGGTGACGCTGCCCCAGCAGCCCACCGACAACCCGAACCTCGCCCCCGCGCTGGCCGCCGACGGCATCAAGTGGACCGCCTCGGACGCCTCCCGCGAGCCGAACCAGCGCGCGGTGGGCTCCTCCACGCTGACCGTGCCGCGGTACCCGATGAACGTGTTCTACAACGCGGGCCACACCAACGAGGAGGTGGACGAGTACAACTGGATCTACACCAGCAAGGCCCAGGGCGGCAGCGGCATCTGCGAGACCTCGGGCAACTCCACCTGCCTGCCGGCCCCGCTGGACACCACCACCGGCTACGCCTCGTACATCGTGCCGATGCAGACCAAGATCGACCTCGGCTACGTGACGAACAACGACCCGCGGCCGAACTTCATCCACCAGTCCAACTTCGCCGAGGACCAGATCGCCTACCCGGTGCTCAACTCGATCCTCGACACGTACAAGAGCCTCTACGCGGCCAACACCCCCATGGTGAACATGCGGGAGAGCCAGATCGGCACCGAGCTGCAGAAGCGTTCCGCCTGGAACGCGGCGGTCGCGGCCGGAAAGGTGACCGCCTACCGGATCGGCAACACGGTCACCGTGCAGGCGCCCGCCGGGGTGCAGGTCGAGGCCACCATGCCGACCGGCACCACGCAGCAGCAGCTGCTCGGCAGCTCGGCCTTCGGCACCGCCTACGCCGGCACGCTCTCCGGCTGGGTCGCCCCGGGCGCCTTCCAGGGCTCCGTGACGCTCCAGCTGGCCGCCGCGGCGACCCCGAGCTCGGTCAAGGCGCCGGCCGCCACCGTCGCCGCTGCCGCCACCGCGGCGCAGAAGACCGCCAAGGCGCCGAAGACCACGGTGCCGGCCGGCACGGCCAAGGCCGTTCCGGTCGCGCCGGGCGACACCCAGCGCACCAAGTCGCCGTCGCTGGTTCCGGCCAGCAGCAAGTAGGCGGCGAGAAGCACCACAGGTGAGTTCAGCACCACTGGTGAGTCAGCGCCACAGGTAAGTCAGCACCACAGGTAAGTCAGTACGACCAGCACCACGCGTACCACCGGCACCACAACGCGGCGGTACGGGCTCCGCGGCGACCCCGCGCGAGCCCGTACCAGTGCCGCGCCCGGCCGCCACCGGGCGCAGCCGATTTGGGGGGAAGGGAAGCAAGATGCGTGTCACCTTGCTCACCGAGGGGACGTATCCGCACGCGCACGGCGGCGTCAGCGTCTGGTGCGACCAGCTCGTCCAGGGCATGCCCGACGTGGAGTTCGACGTCATCGCGGTGACCGGCACCGGCAGCGAGGCCCTGGCGTGGGAGCTGCCCCCGTGGGTCCGCTCCGTCACCACCGCCCCGCTCTGGGGCCCGCCCGCTCCTGGGAAGGCACCGCGCGGACGCGAGCTGCGCCGGTTCCTGGACGCCTACGAGCGGTTCCTGCACTCGATCCTCGACCCGGTCTACGCCACGCACTTCGGCACCGAGCTGTACGGCTTCGCCGACTTCGCCCGGCGCGGCCTGCTCGGCCCGGCGCTGCGCAGTGAAGGGGCGCTGCGCACCCTGCAGGAGGTCTGGCGCCGGCCCTACCTGCCGACCGCCGAGGCCGAACCGAGCCTGCACGACGCCCTGCACGCCACCGACCTGCTGGAGCACGCGCTGCGCCCGCTGTCCGTGGCGGTGCCCAGCCAGGGGGTGGCGCACGCGGTCAGCGGGGGGCTGGCCGCCCTGCCCGGACTGATCGCCGCCCAGCAGCACAACGTGCCGTTCCTGCTCACCGAGCACGGCATCTACTTGAGGGAACGTTACCTCGGCTACCGGACCGGCCCCTACCGCTGGCCGGTCAAGGCGCTGCTGCTCGGCTTCTACCGGATGCTCGCCGAGGAGAGCTACGCGCGTGCGGCCCTGGTCACCCCGGGCAACCGCTACAACCGGCGCTGGGAGGAGCGCGGCGGCACCCCCTCGGCCAACATCCGCACCGTCTACAACGGCGTGGACCCCGACCTCTTCCCCGCCGCCGGGCCCGAGCCCGAGCTGCCCACCATGAGCTGGGCCGGGCGGGTCGACCCGATCAAGGACCTGGAGACCCTCATCCGCTGCTTCGCCCTGGTCAGGGCCGAGATACCGGAGGCCCGGCTGCGCCTGTTCGGCGGCACCGCACGGGGCGCCGAGGGCTACCGGGACGGCTGCATCAAGCTCGCGGCCGACCTCGGGCTGGGCGACTCGGTGGTCTTCGAGGGCCGGGTCGAGGAGATCAAGGACGCCTACGCGGCCGGCAGCATCGTGATGCTCAGCAGCATCAGCGAGGGCTTCCCGTTCACCCTGATCGAGGCGATGTCCTCGGGCCGGGCCACGGTCTCCACCGACGTCGGCGGGGTGCGCGAGGCGGTGGGCGACACCGGACTGGTGGTGCCGCCGCGCGAGCCGGAGCCGATGGCGCGGGCCGCGCTGACCCTGCTGCGCGACCCGCAGCTGCGCGCGACCATGGGCGCCGGCGCCCGGGTGAGAGTGGTCGAGCAGTTCACCCTCAGACAGACGATCGACGGCTTCCGCGGCATCTACACCGAACTGCTGGGCGCGGCCGGGCAGTCGGCCAAGCTCCAGCCGGCCGCGGAGGGTGCGGCGTGAACGAGCGAAGCGAGTTCACCGTGCAGGGCGGCGTGTTCCGCTCCGTGGCTGCCGAGCGCAGCGAGGTGGACGCATGAGTGGCCCCCTGAGGCTTGTCCCCGATGAGGGGACCCCGGGCTGGGCCGAGGAGACGATGCGGCTGCGCACCCTGCCGCGCCGCCGCCCCGCCGACCAGCCGCGCCCCGATGTCTCGCCCGACCCGCTGGACGAACTCGCCGAGCGGCTCGCCGAGTTGTGCGCCGACGCGGTCCACCCGTACGAGATCGCCGCGTTCCTGGAGTCGGACGGTCTGACCGACGAGCAGGCCGCGCTGGTCTACGGCCGTCCCGACTCCTTCACCCTGGCCGAGGACCTGTTCGACAAGGTCGCCCGCCGCTACCCGGGACCGGCGCCGGCCAGCGCCGACCCCTGGCGGGCCGATCCGTGGCGCTGCCTGGTGCGCGGCCTGGTCTTCGCGCTGCCCGGTCTCGGCTACCTGCTCGGCGCCGACTTCTTCAGCACCCACCGGCTGCGCTTCGGCCTGCCCTCGGGCATGGCCGCGCTCGCCGCCGCCACGCTGCTCAGCTGGGCCTTCAACCAGGCACTGGCGTACCGCGCCTACGGCTGGCTGAGCCTGGGCGAGCGCCGCTCGGCCGCCCGGGCGCTGGCACTGGGCGCGCCGGTCGGTGCCGCACTCGCGGCGGGCACCGGCTGGGTACTGGGCGGGCCGCTGGCCGCGCTGCTCTTCACCATCGGGCAGTCCGGCTACCTGGGTGCGGCGACCGCGCTGCTGGTGCTCGGCAAGGAGCGGCTGCTGCTGGCCGCGCTGGCCCCCTCCACCGTCGGCGCCGTGGTGGTCCTGGAGGTCCGGCTGCCCACCTGGGTCAGGGTGGCGATCCTGCTCGCCACCCTGGCCGGCACGCTCGGCCTGGCCGGCCGGCAGCTGCGGCTCTGCCTGGCGCAGCCCGGCGGCGGCCGGCGCAGCGGTCCGGCCTGGCACCTCACCGGCTCCGCCGGGCTGTTCGGCCTGGCGGTCGGCACGCTGACCATGCTCGCCGGGCTGGGTCCCACCCTGCACCACGCGCTCCGGCCCGCCGGCCCAGCGCCGGCGCCCTCGGCCACCGGGCCCTGCCTGGTGGCGCTCACCCTGAGCCTGGGCCTGGCCGAGTGGCTGCTCTACCGCTACCGCAGCCTGGCCACCGCAGCGCTGCGCACCAGCGCCAGCCCCGCCGCCTTCCGCCGGCGCACCGCGCTGGTGCTCGCCTGCTGCCTGCTCGGCTACCTGGCCTTCGTGACCGCACTGGCCCTGGGCGCCGACGCGCTGTGGGCGCACACACCCCCGATCGGTACGACCCAGCTGACCGACCTGCTGCTGCTCGCCGCCGCCCTGTGGACGGCGCTGCTGCTGCAGGCCCTCTCGGTCGCCTGGCGCACCGCCGGCCTCTGCCTCGCGGCGGCCGGGTACGAGGTCCTCGCCCTGCTGAGCGGCGGCGACCCGCAGGAACTCCAGTTGTACGGCTGCGGAGCAGCCGCCGTGCTGCTGATACCGCTGGCCGTGATCGTCCTCGGCCGCACCACCCGGCACCGCTGAACAGCACCGCTGCACCAGCACCGCCAATGCGCCATCCCACCACTCAGAGAGGGCAGTTCTCCCAGATGAACACTGTCGCAGTCACCGGGGCCGAGGGTTTCATCGGCTCGCACCTGGTCGAGCACCTGGTCGCCCACGGGCACCGGGTGAAGGCCATGGTCCAGTACAACTCCTTCTCCTCCTTCGGCTGGCTGGAGACCCTGGACGCGGACGTGTTGGACTCCGTGGAGATCGTGCTCGGTGACGTCCGCGACCCCGGATCGGTGACCGGCCTGGTCAAGGGCACCGAGGCGGTGTACCACCTGGCCGCGCTGATCGCCATCCCGTACTCGTACCAGGCTCCGCACTCCTACATCGACACCAACGTCAACGGCACCCTCAACGTGCTGGAGGCGGTGCGCCACCTGGACATCCCGCGGATGGTGCACACCTCCACCAGCGAGACCTACGGAACCGCGCAGACCGTACCGATCACCGAGGACCACCCGATCAACACCCAGTCCCCGTACTCGGCCTCGAAGGCGGGCGGTGACCGGCTCGCGGACGCCTACCACGCCAGCTTCGACACCCAGGTGGTGACCCTGCGGCCGTTCAACACCTTCGGACCGCGCCAGTCGATGCGCGCGGTGATCCCCACCGTGATCGCCCAGATCGCCGCCGGGGCCCGCGAGATCACCCTGGGCGACCTGCGCCCCACCCGCGACTTCCTGTTCGTCAAGGACACCGCCGCCGCGTTCCACGCGGTGGGCACCGCGTCGGCCGAGGCCGTGGTCGGGCGCACCTTCAACGCCGGTACCGGCGGCGAGATCTCGGTCGGCGACCTGGTCACCCTGGTCGGCAAGCTGATGGAGGTCGAGCTGACGGTCCGGGAGGACACCCAGCGGCTGCGGCCGGCCAACTCCGAGGTGATGCGCCTGGTCGCCGACGCGAGCCGGCTGCGCGCCGCCACCGGCTGGGCGCCCGCGCACTCCCTGCAGGCGGGCCTGGAGAAGACCATCGCGTTCTTCCGCGACCCGGCCAACCTGGCCCGCTACAAGACCGACATCTACAACGTCTGAACCCGTCCACGTCGACTCGTCTGAGCACGTCCACCTCGACTTCCTGGGGGAGACCACCATGCACGCAGTGATTCTGGCCGGGGGCAAGGGCGTTCGGCTTCGGCCCTACACCACCGCCCTGCCCAAGCCGCTGGTGCCGATCGGCGACCAGCACGCCATTCTGGAAATCGTGATGCGGCAGCTGGCCGCCGCCGGCTTCACGACCGTGACCCTCGCCATCGGGCACCTGGGGCACATCATCCGCGCCTACGTCGGCAACGGCTCGCAGTGGGGCCTGCGGGTCGGCTACGCCGTCGAGGACACCCCGCTCGGCACCATGGGCCCGCTGCTCACCATGCTCGACCGGCTGCCCGAGAACTTCCTGGTGATGAACGGCGACATCCTCACCGACCTGGACTTCGCCGGGGTGCTGCGGCACCACGAGGAGGCCGGCGCACCGCTGACCATCGCGACCTACGCCCGCGAGGTGAAGATCGACTTCGGCGTGCTGACCACCGAGCAGGGCAGCATCACCGCCTTCCGCGAGAAGCCGAGCATGGACTACCGCGTCTCGATGGGCGTCTACGGCGTCTCGCGGACCGCGCTGTCCAACTACACCCCCGGACTCCCGCTCGGCTTCGACGAGCTGGTCCTCGACCTGCTGGCCGCCCAGACCCCGCCGGCCGCCTACGAGTTCAACGGTTACTGGCTGGACATCGGCCGGCCGGACGACTACGACCGGGCGAACGCCGAGTTCGCCGCCCGCCGCTCGCTGCTGCTGCGCGACGACCGCACCGAGCGGGCGCTGGGCGAGCAGTTGCCCGAGCTGCCGCTCCAGACGCCGCCCGGTGTCGAGTCGGTGCCCGCGGCCGAACCGGCCCGGGTCGGCGCCGAAGGGCGGGCCGCGTGAGGATCCTGCTGCTCGGCGGCAACGGCTTCCTCGGCCGGCACGCCGCCACCGCGCTGCGGGCGCTGCCCGCAGCCGAACTGGCCACCGCGGGACGCCGGCCCGACCACGATCTGCGCCTTGATCTGACGAATAGTCAGGTCGAGTCACTGGCAGCCGATCTGGCCGAGCTCGCCCCCTCCGTGGTGGTCAACTGCGCCGGGGCGGTGTCCGGCAGCGCCCGCCACCAGAGCGAGGTCAACGCCCGGGGTCCGGCGGTCCTCGCCGAGGCCCTCGAACTCAGCTGCCCCACCGCCAGGTTGATCCACCTCGGGTCGGGCGGCGAGTACGGTCCGGGCCGGGACGGCACCTCGCTGGCCGAAACGGACCAGCCGAGCCCCACCGGGATCTACGGCGTGACCAAGCTGGCCGGCACCCTGGCGGTGACCGGGTCCGCACTGGACGCGGTGGTGCTGCGGATCTTCAACCCGGTCGGCCCCGGCTCCCCCGCCGCCTCGCTGCCCGGCCGGCTGGCCGCCGAACTCGCGGCCGACCCGGGCGGCGTGGTGACGGTCGGCGACCTGTCCGCGTACCGTGACTTCGTGGACGCCCGCGATGTCGCCGCCGCCGTGGTGGCCGCCGTACTGGCCACCGCACCGCTGCCCCGGATCCTCAACATCGCCGGTGGCCGGGCCCGCCCGGTGCGGGCGATCGCCGACGGGCTGGTCGCGGCGGCCGGCTTCACCGGCCGGATCGAGGAGAGCGGTGCCGGCTCGGCCCGCTCGGCCACCGTCTCCTGGCACCAGGCCGACATCGGCGCCGCCGAACGTGCACTCGACTGGCGGCCCCGGATCCCGCTGGAGCAGAGCTTGCGCGACCTGTGGTCGGACGTCCGGGGCCCGGCCCCGGCGCCCGGTCCGGGCAGCGCCGACCAGTTGGTGGCCGGCAGCCGATGACCAGCACTCCCGCCGCCCGCCTGCTGGTGCCGCTGTACGTCCACCCCGCGGTGGACCCGGCGGCCTGGCAGGCGGTCGCGGCTGCCGGCCCCGACACCGTGCGCGCCGTCGTGCTCAACATCGCGGACGGGCCGGGGCCGGCCCCCGACCCCGCCTTCGAACAGGCGGCGGCCGACCTGACCGAGGCCGGCATCCCGCTGCTCGGCTACGTGGACACCGCCTACGGCGCGCGCCCGCACGGCGAGGTAGTGGCCGACCTGCTGACCTTCCGTCAGTGGTACGCCACCAGCGGGGTCTACTTCGACCAGGCCGCCGGCCACCCGGCAGCCCTGGCGCACTACCGCAGACTCGCCACCGCGGCCCGCGCGGCCGGCTGCACGACGATCGTCCTCGGACACGGCGTGCACCCCGAACCCTCCTTCGCCGAACCCGAGTTGGGTGATCTGCTGGTCACCTTCGAGGGCAGCTGGACGGAGTACGACGCCTTGGCGCTGCCGCTGTGGACCGGACACCATCCGGCCGAGCGGTTCTGCCACCTGGTCTACCAGGTCCCCGCCGAGGCCGCCGAGGCGGCGGGCGCGCTGATCGCCTCCCGCCGGGCCGGCGTCGGCTGCACGGTGTCCGGGAGCGGCGACAACCCCTGGGCGACGCTGCCGCACGGGCTCGCGCCACCGGCCCGGCCGTTCGCCGTCGTCGGACCACGCACCACCGCACCACCCGCCGCCACGGGGAACCCCGCCACTCCACCGTCGACGCCGAAGCCCTCGGAGTGCCCACTGTGACCCGTCGTAGCACCGCCCTGCTGGCGGCCCTGACCCTGACCACCGCGATGCTGGTGAGCGCCTGCGCCAGCGACGGCGGTGACGACTCCGACCAGCCGGAGCCGGGTCCGGCCACCTCGGCGGCCAACTCTCCCAGCGGGGGCGCGAGTTCACCATCGTCTCCGTCGGCTCTCCCGTCCGCCACCGGATCGCCGGCCGCTTCGGGCCCGCCCTCCGCCGGCGCCTCCGGTCCGGGCTCGGCGTCACCGTCCGGCTCGGCGTCACCGTCGGGTCCGGCGTCCCCCACGCCGTCCGGCTCCACCGGCGGCACGGGCCAGGCCTACTGGCACCCGACCCCCGGCACCCCCTGGCAGTGGCAACTCAGCGGCACCGTCGACCAGTCCGTCGACGTCCCGGTGTACGACATCGACGGCTTCGAGAACGACGCATCCGTGGTCGCCTCGCTGCACGCCAAGGGCCGCAAGGTGATCTGCTACGTCAACGCGGGCGCCTGGGAGAGCTTCCGCCCCGACGCCGCCGCCTTCCCCAGCTCGGTGCGCGGCTCGGGCGACGGCTGGAAGGGCGAGAACTGGTTCGACATCCGCCAGATCGACGTGCTGCGCCCGCTGCTCGCCAAGCGCTTCCAGATGTGCAAGGACAAGGGCTTCGACGCCATCGAACCCGACCTGCTGGACGCCTACCAGAACAACTCGGGCTTCCCGGTCACCGCCGACGACCAGATCGCCTACAACAAGATGGTCGCCCAACTGGCCCACGGCCTGGGCCTCGGCGTGGCGTTGAAGAACGACGTCGACCAGGTGCCCCAGCTCGTCGACTCCTTCGACTTCGCCATCGACGAGCAGTGCGCGCAGTACCAGGAGTGCGACGAACTGACGCCGTTCATCCAGCAGGACAAGGCGGTGCTGCACGTCGAGTACAGCGTGCCGACCAGTCAGTTCTGCGCGCAGTCGAACCGGCTGCGGTTCAGCTCGATGGAGAAGCACCTGGAACTGGACGCGTGGCGCCAGCCGTGCTGACGGCCTTGCTGCGCCACGCGACCTGAGCGAACCGGGTCGGTCACGTCACTTGACGGCGAGCCAGACCACCGCGACGACCACCACGAGCGCCACGATCGCCCCCAGGACGATCACGCCGTTACGGCCACCGCCGCTGCGGTGCACGGAGACGTTGCTGGGGGCCTGGGCCGCCGGCGTCTCCACAAAAGCCCGGAACATCTGGGTGCTGCCGGCAGGGTCTTCATAGTTCTCAGCCATGGCATGGGACTCTAACCAATCCGGCCCCACCCAGCACAGTCCGGACCCCTGCCGGCCGAGCGCGTCGCCCGCCCGGCACGGCGCTCGCCCCGGAATGGCCGCCGCCCACCGCTCGTTGTCCACGGGCATGACCGACTTTCCCCAGACAGCCGCCGCCGTCCCGCTCGGCCGCTCCTCGCTGACCGTCTTCCCGTTCTCGCTCGGCGGCAACGTCTTCGGCTGGACCGCGGACGAGGCCCAGTCCTTCGCCGTGCTGGACGCCTACGCGGCGGCCGGCGGCAACTTCGTCGACACCGCCGACTTCTACTCGGCCTGGGCGCCGGGCAACCAGGGCGGCGAGTCCGAGACCGTCCTCGGCAACTGGCTGCGCTCGCGCGGCAACCGCGAGCAGATCCTGGTGGCCACCAAGGTCGGCCAGCACCCCGAGGCACTGGGCCTGAGCGCCGCGAACATCCGCTCGGCCACCGAGGCCTCGCTGCGCCGGCTCGGCATCGAGCGGATCGACCTGCTCTACACCCACCGCGACGACCCCGAGGTCCCGGTCGCCGAGATCATCGGCGCGCTGGACGAGCTGGTGCGGGAGGGCAAGGTCCGGGAGATCGCGGCCTCCAACCTCAGTGCCGAACGCCTGGCCGCCTCGCTCGCCTTCTCCGAGCAGGAGGGCCTGGCCGCGTACGTCGCCGTCCAGCCGCACTACAACCTGGTCTCCCGCGGCACCTACGAGGGCGAGCTGGCCGCCGTGGTGGCCGAGCACGGCCTCTCCGCCGTCCCGTACTTCGCGTTGGCGGCCGGCTTCCTCACCGGCAAGTACCGCCCGGGCGGCCCGAGCGTGCCCAGTGCCCGGGCCGAGGGCGCCGCCCGCTACCTGGCGGACCCGCGCGCCGTGCGGGTGCTCACCGCGGTGGACACCGTCGCCGCCGCCCACCAGGTCGAGCCCGCCACCATCGCGATGGCCTGGCTCACCGCCCAGCCCACCGTCGCCGCGCCCATCGCCAGCGCCCGCACCGTCGAGCAGCTCGCCCCGCTGCTGGCCGCCACCACCCTGCAGCTGACCACCGAGGAGCTGGACCTGCTGGACGCCGCCTCCGCCTGAGCCCCGCGCGGCCGTCGTTGTCCACCGCCTGTGGACGACGACGGCCGCCGGGCGCCGCTCAGGAGGGGCGGCCCATCTGCGTCGGGTAGTAGCCGGCGTTGAGGGTCGAGACGCGCACCTTCTTGCCCGGACGCGGGGCCTCGACGTAGCTCCCGTCGCCCAGGTAGATCGCGACGTGGTGGATGCCCGAGGGACGGCCGCTGTCCGACCAGAAGATCAGGTCGCCGCGCCGCAGCTGGCCCGAGCTGATCGGGGTGGTGGCCGCGTACTGGTCGTCGGCCACCCGGGGCAGCTCGATCCCCGCGCGGCGGTAGGCCTGCTGCACCAGGCCCGAGCAGTCGTAGCCGGCCGGGCCGTTGCCGCCCCAGACATAGGGCTTGCCGAGCTGGGCGAGCGCGTAGGCGACGGCGGGCTCGGTGCCGGCGGTGCTGCTCGCGGGGGTGCTGGGCGTGCCGGTCGGCGTGGCCGGGCCGCCGGTCCCGTCGCCGCCGCCGGTGCGGCTCAGATAGACGTCGTAGTGACTGGTGTAGCGCCACTCCCCCGCAGCGTTCTTGAACCAGTACACCGACCCGTCCCACCCCTGACGCATCCCGTCGGCATCCGCACCGGCGCCACCGCCGGAACCGCCGGAACCGCCACCGCCGGTGCGGCTCAGATAGACGTCGTAGTGGCGGGTGTAGCGCCACTCCCCCGCCGCGTTCTTGAACCAGTACTTCGAGCCGTCCCACCCCGGGCCGCTCGGCGCCGGCTCCGCGCTGGCCGTCCCGGCCGCCGCGCCGAGCCCCAGCACGCCGGCCCCGGCGAGGACGCTGGTGGCCAGGCAGGCCCCCCGGACCGTCAGACCCAGCTGCGGTATTCGGCCCGCCCGGGCGGCGGCGCGGCTGCGGCGCAGCAGCTCCCGCGAACCCGACGCGGCGGTGCAGGGCGGGCATCCGCACCGCACCGCCGCCGGCACCTCGCCGAGTTGCTCGTCGAAGCGGATCAGAGCCGGGTCGGTGGCTATCCTCATGCGCGCTTTCCTTCCTGGCCGGCCTTGCCGTTCTTCGTCAGCGCGCCGGCGCCGGCCGGCGCCGGGACGGTGGCGGGCAGCCCGCTCGGCACACCGGCCGGGGCTACGAACGCCACCAGGAGCTGCTCCATCAGGGCGCTGCGCGCCGCCACGTCCAGCTCATGGGTGGTGGCCCGCTCCAGGCGCCGCACCGCGAGGGCCGCGGCCTCCACCGCGTCGTCCACCAGCACCGTGCGCAGCCCCGCATCGAGCTCGGCCAGCCGGCGACGGCGCATCGAGTCGGCCACCTCCGGCGCGTACTCCAGGGCGAGCGGCTGCGCCGAGTAGACCTCCAGACCGGCCGGAGCGGCCTCGGCGGCCAGCGCGCGGCTGAGCTCGTCGGCGAACCACTGGCCGTCGCGCAGCGCCGGTCCCGGTGCCGCGTCGCTGTCGCAGGGCAGCGTGCTCGCGGTGCGGGTGAGCACGGCGTGGATCTGCTCGCGCAGGTACTCCTCGTGGTCGCCGACCGCGAACACCGCGCGCGCCGTGTCCTTGATCCGCCAGACCACCAGCAGCCGGACCACGATCGGGGTCCCCGTACGGTCCGTCACCTGGACCGCCTCGCTGCGCCAGTGCCGCAGCCGGACGTCCACCCGGCGGCGGCGCAGCAGCGGGTTGACCCAGAGCAGCCCGGTGCGGCGCACCGTTCCCCGGTAGCGGCCCCAGCGGCTGAGCACCCTGGTCTCGCCGCCCGCGTTGGCCAGCAGCCCCGCCAGCGCGTACAGCGCGACGGCGGCGCCGACCGTCACGGCCGAAAGGGCCCACCCGGTCACCACCGGCCCGCCGGTCTCCTGGACGGCCTCGCTGCGCAGGTCGGGCAGCTCGTCGGCGAAGTGCGGGATCAGCCCCGCCTGCGCCAGCACCAGCGCGATCGAGACCAGCGCCAGCAACAGGGCGGCCAGCGCCACCCACCCCGGCAGCGCGAGCGCCTCCCGCTCGCGCAGCTCCGGGTCCGCCTTCGGGGGACGACGGGCGGCGATCTCGGCGCGGCTGTCCACAAGCTGTGGACGGTCGGCCGGCGGTGGGACCTGGGCCGGAGCGGCCGGCGCCGGGAGCGGCAGCGGCAGCGCCTCGGTCGCGGGCTCCGCCGGGGGGCCGACCGTGGCTCTCTTCTTCAGCAGTGGGGTCGCCCCGGCGAGGGTGCGGCGGGCGGGGTCGCGGGGGGCGTCCATGCAGGATTCCTCAGGCTCGATGTGTCACGCGGAGTCAGGTTAAGTACATAAGTCAGCAAATGCGACATTTGGCCGATGGCGTGTCGGTTTTTCCTGACACTCCGTCGGCCGAGGTCGGGCACCCCCGTCAGCGGCGCCGGCTGCCCGGCCCGCGGGCCAGCACCCGTCTGGTGATCAAGGTCATCCCGGCGAGGATCAGCAGCACCCCGCAGCTCGCCGCCCGCCAGCTGCTGAGCGCGGTGTGCCGGGCGGCGGGCGGCTCGGCAGCGGGCGGCGGGGCGAGCAGGCCGCTGCCGGAGGCGGCGGCGGGGCTGGGCGCGGAAGTCGGCGAGGCCGACTTCTGAGGTGTGGCGCTCGCACTCGGGCCGGCGCTCGCACTCGCACTCGCAGCGGCACCCGCGCTGGTGCTCGCACCCGCGCTGGCGCCTGCCCCCGCCCCCGTGGTCACACCCGCACCCGCGCTCGCGCTCGGGGTGACCACCCCCGGTGTCGCGGCCACTGCCGCCGCGTTCACCACCCGCACCCGCACCGGGTCACCCGTCGTCGTGTTGCCCGCCCGGTCCGTCGCGGTCGGCGTCAGCAGCTGCTCGCCCTCGCGCAGGTCCCGCAGCGCGTTGCAGGCCCAGCTCCCGTCCACCGCCGCGACCGCCGAGCAGAGCGCGCCGTCCCGCCCGGCCAGCACCGTCACCGTCGTACCGGTCTCGCCCCGGCCCGTCAGACGCGGACGGACCAGGTGCAGCACCTCGCCGGGCCCCGGGGAGCTGATCACCGGCTTGGCCGGCGGCACGGTGCGCACGATCAGCGTGGTCGGGTGCCCCGCGGCGCGGTTGCCGGCCGGGTCAACCGCGGTGGCCGTCAGCAGGTGCGGCCCCTCGGCCAGTTCCTCCACCGGCAGGCAGGACCAGCTCCGGTCCGCCTTCACCGCCGTGCGGCACAGTTCGGCGGCCGGGCTCCCCTCCGTCACGGAGACGGTGCTGCCCGGCCCGCCCGTGCCGGTCAGCAGCAGCCCCGGGTCGTTGGTGTACCCGGGCAGTGTGAAGACCGGGGCGGTGGGCGGCGTGGTGTTCACGGTGATCCGCACCGGGTCGCCGGTCCGCAGCACGCCGCCGCTGGTGGTCTCGGCCGGCCGCACGGTGTGCGCACCCGGGGCGAGCGCGCCGGCGGCCCGGCAGCTCCAGCCGCCGTCCTCGTCCACGGTGGCCTGGCAGAGCGTCGCCCCGTCCTCCTGGACGGCCACGGTGGCGCCCGGCACGCCGCGGTCGCCGGCGAACCGCGGTCGCACCTCGCTGACCGTCGCGCCCGGCAGCGGGCTGGTGATCTCGGGCGTGGCCGCGCCCACCGAGAGCCGGATCGCCTGGTCCTCGACCTCGCCGGCGTCCGCGAAGCCGTCGGCCGCCACCACCTGGGCCGGGTCACGGGCGATCCGCAGCCGGGCCCAGGTGTCACCGGCGGCCACGTCCGGCGGCACGATCCACTCCAGGGTGGCGCTGCTCGCCCCGGGCTGGACCTCGACCTGGGCCCGCTCGGTGGCGTCGAACCGGCCGTCGCCGTCGAAGTCGATCCAGCCGGCCAGTGTCGCACCGCTCGGCCCGGGGCTGACCGGCACCGTCAGGTCGTAGTAGCCACCGATCGCCGCGTCCTGCGGGAAGCTGATCGCGGGGTCGTTGGCGACGTGGTCGACCCGGCCCGGCTGGAGCTCGGGCGGCGCCGGTTCGAGCCCGCCGCCGCGCTGGGCGAGGGGGGCCGCGGGCGCCGCGCTCAGCGCGTCGCTGCCGAGGAAGAGGTCGGAGACCACGTGCGAGGCGTTGCCGTACCGGGTCGGCGCGCTGCCCAGCGTCTCGTCCAGGGTGACCGTGAACGCCTGGCGCAGGTCCGGGGGTGCGGTGGTGCTGCCGGGGTCGGCGGTGTCGCGCCGGTCGACCCGCAGGACCGCGGTGTCGAAGGTGCCGTCGAGTTCGAGGCTGCCGGCCGGGTCGGCGCTCGCGTCGCCCGATCCGTCGGCGGTGCCGGGGCCGAGCACGCCGCCGCCCACCGTCCAGCCGTTCCAGGGCGAGCGGCCGGTGAGCGCCGGGCCACCGGGGCTGCCGCCGGTGACGCTCAGCCGGATGGCGGAGCTGGTCCGGCCGCCCGGTCCGCTCGCGACCCCGGCCAGGCCGCTGACGTGCAGCCTGGGGTTGCGCACCGGGCGGGAGAAGCTGAGCTGCAGCGTGCCGAGGGTGCGCCAGGCGCCGTCCGCCTCGGGACGGTCCTGGCCGAACCGGACGGTCTCGGCGGGCGCACCGGGGCGGACCCCGTCGACGTAGGACGCCGCGGTGCGCTCGTCCAGCCGCCCGGCGGCCGGGTACGCGGTGACACCGGGGTCGGCGGCGAAGTCCAGGTCGACGGTCAGACCGGAGCGCAGCACGGCGCGCTGGTCACCGGCCCAGGAGTCCGGCGACTGCTGGGCCTGCGATGCGGTCGGCAGCCACCCGACGGTGAGCCCGAACGCCAGGGCCGCCGCGACCACCACGCTGCGGCGGCGGGCCGGCGGAGCACTCCGGTGCCGGTGGGGACGGCCGGGGCGGCTGTTCCGTGGCGA
The DNA here is from genome assembly GCF_036226465.1 of Kitasatospora sp. NBC_01250. Taxonomy (NCBI): domain Bacteria; kingdom Bacillati; phylum Actinomycetota; class Actinomycetes; order Kitasatosporales; family Streptomycetaceae; genus Kitasatospora; species Kitasatospora sp. NBC_01250. The sequence continues at coordinate 4,472,826 of NZ_CP108476.1, forward strand.
TCTCCCGGGCATGAGACCCTCCTGTGCACACGATGTGACAAAAAGGAATCACGATCTAACGCCCCGTCACCCTCGCCACCCACGCGGTACCCCCGGGAACCACCCGGTCAGCCGCAGCGGCCCACAACGACGAAGGCCCCTCCGAGGAGGGGCCTTCGATCAGGTGGTGCGCTCAGCAGGATTCGAACCTGCAACCTCTTGATCCGTAGTCAAGTGCTCTATCCGTTGAGCTATGAGCGCCCTCAGGGGAATCGGAACTCCCCTGCGGTGTACTCCGACAGCCTACCCGATGCATGGCACCGGCTTGACCGTCGCGCACTTCGCAAGCGACGAGGCCCCCTGCCGGAGCCTGGGGCCTCGTCTTCGCGGTGCGCTCAGCAGGATTCGAACCTGCAACCTCTTGATCCGTAGTCAAGTGCTCTATCCGTTGAGCTATGAGCGCTCGCCCTGCCGGACTGGCCTGCGGGGCGGTGCGGAGACAACATTACATGAACGCCGACCTGGGGTGAAATCGATTGATCCCGGTGGGTCCGGGCCGGTCTGTGCCGCTCGGCCCGGAACGACGAGAGCCCCGCCGACCGAAGTCGGCGGGGCTCTCGATCTGGCGGAGGCTGAGGGATTTGAACCCTCGATGGGCTTTAAGACCCAAACCGCATTAGCAGTGCGGCGCCATAGACCGGACTAGGCGAAGCCTCCATCCACCCGGGCCCCATCGTCACCGATGCGGTCCGCGTGCCAGTGATGATGCCACAGCTCGGGGCTCCGGCACCAACCACTGGTTACGTTACTAGGCAGGTCGTCCTCTCGGCAAAAACAATGGGATACTCCAACCCCCGGGAGGCAGCCCGGTCCGCGAGCGAGAGTCGCGAACCGCAAGTCGTAAGTCGTGAGGAGACCTGTCGACGTGAGCAGCAGGCCGATCCGAGGCGCTGCTCGCCTCGCCGCGATACTCGACGCGCTCCCCGACGCGCTGCTGCTGGTGAACAGCAACGGCACCGTGGTGGACGCGAACCACGCCGCCGTGCGCAGCCTGCAGACCCCCGGCACCTCCCTGGTCGGGATGGGCGTGCTCGACCTGCTCCCCGACTTCGACCCCAGCCGGATCCCCGGGTCGATGCGGCCCGCTCCGCGCGACCAGGACGACGCCGACAAGCCGGTGCGGATGACCGCGCGCCGCACCGACGGCAGCACCTTCCCGGTCGAGGTGTCCGGCAACGACTTCGCCAACGAGGACGGCAGCGAGGGCCGCGGCTACGCGTTCGCCCCGGTCGTCCCGTACGACCCGTACCGGGACCGAGGCTCGCGCGGCGCCTCCAGCCCGAGCGACCTGCTGCTGCTCCTGGTCCGCGACCTCTCCGGCCGGCTCGGCGTGGAGGCGGAGCTGCGCCGTCAGCACAAGCAGACCGAGATGATCCTGCGGGCGGCCGCGGAGGGCGTGCTCGGCGTCGACCTGGAGGGCCGGGTCGTCCTGGTCAATCCGGCCGCCGCGCACATCCTGGACTTCCGGGCCAGCGAGCTGGGCGGCCGCGAACTGCACCCGCTGGTCCAGCACTCGCGCGCGGACGGCACCCCGCTGGCCGCCGAGGAGTCGGCGCTGCTCGACACCCTCACCTCGGGCCGCAAGCACCGGGTGCGCGGGGCCACGCTCTGGCGCAAGGACGGCCGCCCGGTCACCGTCGACCTGACGACGGCTCCGGTGCGCGACGGCGACCAGCTGGTCGGCGCGGTGATGACCTTCACCGACCGGACCAGGGAACTGGCGCTGACCGCGCGCGCCGACCACCTGACCGCCGTCCTGGAGACCGAGGTCAGCGGCGCCCTCACGGCGCTGCGCGAGCGGATCGACGCGCTGGCCGGCGACCCGGCGGGGCAGCTGTGGCCCGAGGCCAACTGGATGCTGCGTGCCCTGTCCGACGACTGCCGCCGGTTCGGCCTGCTGATCGACGGCGTGCTCACCCACCAGCGCTACGAGCGCGAGGCGGCGGGCGGCGCCGAGCCGCACGAGGGCCGGGAGGGCCGCGACGGCCAGAGCGAGACGCGCGAGGGCGCCGAGGCGCTCAACCGCGGGCAGACCACGCTCGACAAGCTGGTGTCCGGCGCGGTCGAGTACGCGGGCCGGCTGGTCGGCCCCGGCAAGCTGCGCTTCTCGGTGCACGCCGCCCCCGTGGAGGTGACCGCCGACCACGAGCGGCTGACCCAGGCGCTCGCGCACCTGGTGGCGGACGTGAGCGGCACGGCACTGGCGGACGGCCCCGGCACCGGCGGTGCTCAGGCCCCGATGGTGGTGCTCGCGGCGGCCCAACGCGGCGACGTGGCCCGGATCGAGGTGCGCGGCCCCGGGCGGGGCGGCAGCAAGGTCCACGTGCCGATCGCCCGCGGGCTGGTGGAGCGGCACGGCGGGGTGCTCCAGCCGCACGAACTGCCCAACCACGCGGGCACCACGTACGTCGTGGAGCTGCCGCTCGACGCGGCGGCGGCGCGGGCCGCGGCGGCGCGCGCGGCGACCAACGGCGGGCGTCAGGTGCCGCGGGAGACGGACACGGCCGTGCTACCGGACCTGCCGGGCATGGCGGGCGGTCCCGAGCCGGCTCCGCGCCCGGCCGGTGCGGCGCCCGACGGCGAGGGCACGGAGCGGGCGGGCACGGCCTCGCCCGGTGGCCGGAGCGGATCGGCTGACCCCGGGTCAGCGCGGGACCGCGGCACCGAGCGCGGCCCGATCGCACTGGGCGCCGGGACCGGCGACCAGGCGGCCGACGCCGAACAGCGGCCGCCATCCCGCGCCCCGTTCGCGCTCGGTCCGGGGACCGGCGGCCCGCAGGCCCCGGACGCCGCCCAGGGCGAGCCCTCGCCCCAGGGACGGCCCACCGAGGCGGGCGCGGCCGCCATCCCGGGTCAGCCGTCCCGGCGGCGCCGGGCGCTGCCCGCGCAGGGCACGCCGGGCGAGCAGCCGCCGGCCGCCCTCGCGCTGCCGGGAGTGCCCGAGCCCGGCACTCCCCTGTACCCCGGCCTGGAGCACGCGCTGCCGGCCGTGCCCAGCCAGCCGCCGGCCGAGCCCGCGGTACCGGCCGAGCAGCCCACCGGGCGCCGGCGCCGGCTCGGCATCCCCGGCGCGGCGCAGCACCCGCAGCCGGAGGGCGGCCCCTTCGCGCTGGAGTCGGGGCGGCCGGCCGATCAGCAGTCGTCCGCCGGGTCCGGTGGCGCGCTCGCGCTGCCGCCAGTGCCGAGCGCACCGCCGGCCGCCGGCGACGAGCCGCCCGCACCCCAGCAGGTGCCGGTGGGCAGCGGGCTGGGCGAGCTGGCGCCGCCGCGTCCCACCGGGTTCGCGAGCGCCTTCCCGGCCGCGTTCCCGGCCCAGCCCGGCGAGGTGGCGGTGCCGGCACAGGCCGAGCCGCGGACCGCGCCGCGCGCGGTCGCCGAGCTGCCCCGGGCGGTGGACCAGGCGCCCTCGCACGGCGGGCCGGACGCCGACAGCAGCCTGCCCCGGCTCTCCGGGGAGGACGACCCGGTCGCGGGGCCGGGCGGCGGCGCGCCGCGGGTGCCCGAGTACCCGGACTACCCGACCATGGTCAGCCCGGCGGTCGACGGCCGCCCGCGCCGGCTGCTGGTCTGGCCCGAGCCCGACCCGTCCACCAAGCAGGCACTCCAGGAGCGCGGCTACCGCCCGGTGATAGTCCGCTCCCGCGAGGAGGTGGACGCCCAGGTCGCCGCCTACCCGGCCGCGCTCTTCGTCGACCCGCTGACCGGGCCGATCACCCGCACCGCGCTGCAGTCGCTGCGCACCGCCGCACTCAACAGCCGGGTGCCGGTGCTGGTCACCGCCGGGCTCGGCCAGGCCACCCGGGACGCCGCCTACGGCGCCGATCCGGCGGTCCTGCTGCGGGCGCTGGCCCCGCGGGACAGCGAGAACCACGCCGCCCGGGTGCTGCTGGTCGAGGGCGACCCGGACATCGCCGCCGCCCTGACCAGCAGCCTGGAGCGGCGCGGGATGCACGTCGAGCACGCGGTCTCGGAGAACGACGCGGTCTCCAAGGCCAGCAGCGTCCAGCCGAACCTGGTGGTGATGGACCTGCTGCAGATCCGCCGCCGCCGGCTCGGGCTGCTGGACTGGCTGCGCGCCAACGACCGGCTGCACCGCACGCCCCTGGTCGTCTACACCTCGGTGGACCTCGATCCGGCCGAGCTGCCCCGGCTGCGCACCGGTGAGACGGTGCTCTTCCTGGCGGAGCGCTCGACCAGCGCCGACGTGCAGGCGCGGATCGTGGACCTGCTCGGGCGGATCGGCTCGCTGGGCGAGGTCACCACCGCCGGGTGACGGGCGGAAAAGAGCCGGTCGGTGAACGGGCGGACGGGCAGAATGGCCGGATGATCATCCGCCTGGTCCGCCCGGACGAACTGACCGCCCTGCAGGAGCTCGAACTCGCCGCCGGACGCTGCTTCCACGAGGTCGGCATGCCCGAGATCGCCGGGGACGAGCCGCTGCCGCTGGACGAACTCGCCCGCTACCGGCGTGCGGAGCTGGCCTGGGTCGCCGTCGATCCCGCGACCGGCGGGCCGGCCGCCTACCTGCTCGCCGAGCCGGTGGACGGCAACCTCCACGTCGAGCAGGTCTCGGTGCACCCCGACCACGCGCGCCGCGGCGTCGGGCGCGCGCTGCTGGACCACCTCGCCGCGCTGGCCGCCGCGCAGGGCGTGCCCGCGCTGACCCTCACCACCTTCGCCGAGGTGCCGTGGAACGCGCCGTACTACGCCCGCTGCGGGTTCCTGCCGCTGGCCGAGTCGGAACTCGGCCCCGGGCTGCGGGAGATCCGCGCCCGGGAGGCGGCACACGGCCTGGACCGCTGGCCGCGGCTGGCGATGCGCCGGGCCCTGTGCGGCCCGGCGCAGCTCTGACGGAGCGTCAGTATCACTCCTTGCCGAGCAGCGTGACGGTCAACTCGTCGGCGGCATAGGCGGCGCGGATCACCTTCTTGTCGAACTTGCCCACCGAGGTCTTCGGCACCGAGGCCACCAGCGCCCAGCGCTCGGGCAGTTGCCAGGAGGCGATCCGCTCCGCCAGGAAGGCCCGCAGGCCGCGCAGGTCGACGGTGGCGTCCGGGCGCAGCACCACGGTGGCCAGCGGGCGCTCGCCCCACCTCTCGTCCGGGACGGCGACCACGGCGGCCTCGGCCACCTCCGGGTGCGCCATCAGGTGGTTCTCCAGCTCGACGGAGGAGATCCACTCGCCGCCGGACTTGATGACGTCCTTGGCCCGGTCGGTGAGGGTGAGGAAGCCGTCCGGCGTGATGGTGCCGACGTCGCCGGTGCGCAGCCAGCCGTCCTCGGTGAACTTGTCCTCGGGGCGCTCGGGTTCACGGTCGGCGCCGCCGTAGTAGGCACCCGCGATCCAGGGGCCGCGCACCTCCAGCTCGCCGGCCGCGACGCCGTCGTGCGGCATCCGCTCGCCGCCCGGGCCGGTCAGCCGCGCCTGCACGGAGGCCGGGAAGACGCCCTGGGTGACCCGGTAGGCCCACTCCTCGTCCTCGCTCAGACCGGCCGGCGGCAGGGCGTAGGTGCCCAGCGGCGAGGTCTCGGTCATGCCCCAGGCGTGCACCACCCGGATGCCGTGCCGCTCCTGGAAGGCGCGCATCAGGGCGGGCGGGCAGGCCGAGCCGCCGATCACCACCTGCCGCAACGACTGTGTGTGGTACGGAGTCTGACGGTCGGTCGGGTGGTCGAGCTCGTCCAGCAGGCCGTTCCAGATGGTCGGCACGGCGGCGCTGACGGTGGGTCGGATCTCGTCGATCATGGTGGCCAGCGGCTGCGGCTGCAGGAAGCGGTCCGGCATCAGCAGGCTCGCGCCGGACATGAAGGCGGCGTGCGGGATGCCCCAGGCGCCGACGTGGAACATCGGCACCACGGGCAGCGCGATGTCCCGCGAGGTGAGGGCGAAGGTGGCCGCCGAGTTGACCTGCAGGCAGTGCAGGTAGATCGAACGGTGGCTGTAGACCACGCCCTTGGGGTCGCCGGTGGTGCCGGAGGTGTAGCAGATCATCGCCGGGCTGCGCTCGTCCAGCTCCTCCTGCCACGCGTACTCGGTGGGGCGGCCCGCGATCAGCTCCTCGTACTCGTGCACGGTGCCGGCGAAGCCGGCCAGCAGCGAGCGGTCGCCCGCGCCGCTGACCACGATGTGCTTGAGGGTGGGCGCCAACTGCGGCAGCACGCCGGCCAGCAGCGGGAGCACGCTGCCGCTCACGATGATCGCGTGGTCGGCGGCGTGGTTGATGATGAACGCCAACTGCGCAGGCGGCAGCCGCAGGTTGAGGGTGTGCAGCACCGAACCCATGGCCGGGACGGCGAGGTAGGCCTCCAGGTGGTCGGCGTTGTTCCACATCAGACTCGCGACCAGGCGCTCCGGGGTGACGCCGAGCTCGTCGCGCAGCGCGTAGGCGAGCTGGGCCGCGCGGGCGCCGACCTCGGCGAAGGTCCGCACCTCGGGCCCGTTCCCGGTCCAGGTGGTCACGGTGGCCCGGCCGTTGACCGTCGCGCCATGGCTCAGGATCCGGGCGACGGTGAGCGGTACGTCCTGCATGGTGCTGAACACGCGGGGTCCTCCTTGACCGGGCTGCCTGGCTGTCGGCCACCGCGCTTGCTACCGACTGGTAGCCGGATGGCCCGCTGCCGATTCTGGCCCCCGCGCGCGGTGGCTGTCAGCAGCTCCCGGCCGAATGAGACGATCAGCTCAAATGCCGCGGGCGGCACCATCGGCCGTGGGCGGCCGCCAGTCGAGCATCGGGGCGGCGGCGCGGACCACGGCGCCGTCCGGAAGCAGGCCGCCGAGGGCGAGCAGGGCGTCGCGGGCGGCGACCGCGAGCGGGGTGCGCAGCGCGATCAGCCGGGCCACCTGGCGGGAGCGGGCGGCCACCCGGGTGGTGCGGGGCAGCCGGTCGGCGCCGTAGCGGGCCAGGGCCGCTGCCACGGGCCCGGGGCCGGCCAGGTGGTGGGCGAGGACGACGGCGTCCTCGACGGCCTGGCAGGCGCCCTGGCCCTGGAACGGCGTCATCGCGTGGGCCGCGTCGCCGAGCAGGGCGACCCGGCCGCGGTGGAAGGCCGGCAGCGGGTCGGCCAGCTCCCAGACGTCGTTGCGCAGCACCGCGGCCGGGTCGGCGGCGGCGAGCAGCGTGGGCAGCGGGGCGAACCAGCCGCCGAAGCGGCGCAGCAGTTCGGCGCGCTCGTCGCCGTCGGGCGCCCGGCCGCCGGGCGGGGTCCAGGCCGCGGCGTAGAGGTAGAGGCGGTCCTCGGCGAGCGGGACGGTACCGACCAGCGCGCCGCGGCCCCAGGTCTCGCCTCGCGGCAGCCTGGTCCTGGCCGGCCGCGGGACGATCGTGCGCCAGCTGGTGCAGCCCGCGTAGCGCGGGCCGGGGTGGTCGGGGAAGAGCTGCCCGCGGGTGGCCGAGCGCAGGCCGTCGGCGGCCACCACCAGGTCGGCGGTCAGCGGGCCGTCGGGGGTCTCCAGCACGGCGGGGCGGTGGGCGTCGCCCGGGTCGGCGAGGTGGACCGCACCGCCGGTGCGCAGTGCGCCGGCGGGCAGCCGGTCGGCCAGGGCCGCGACCAGCTCCGCGCGGTGCAGCACGACGATCGGATCGCCGTAGGCGCGGGCGAAGCCCTCGGTGCTGGTGCGGGCCAGCCGACGGCCGGACGGGCGGCGCAGGGCCGCCTCGCCCTGGGCCGCGGCGTGCGCCCTGATCCGGTCGCCGAGACCGAGCTGGTCCAGGGCGCGCAGCGCGTTGGGGGCCACGCTCAGGCCGGAGCCGACCGGGTCGAGGGTGGCGGCGCGCTCGTGCACGGTGACCCGCCAGCCGCGTCGGGACAGGGCGAGCGCCGCGGCCAGGCCGCCAATGCCGGCGCCGACGACGGCCGCGTACCGCTCAGGGGATTGCGTCATGGGACCGACGGTACTACGGGTGTAGTCATTCGTCACTACATCCGTAGTGCTGCGCTCGACGCGGGATGATCGGGGACATGAGTTCGCCGCGCGCCGCCCTGATCGCCGACACCGCCATTGCCCTGATCGCCGAGCGGGGGCTGCGCGGGCTCACCCACCGGGCCGTGGACGAGGCGGCCCAGCTGCCCGCCGGCTCGACCTCCAACCACGCGCGCACCCGGGCGGCGCTGCTGGCGGTCGCGCTGGACCGGATCGCCGAGCGGGAGGCCTCGGCGATGCTGCTGCCGCCGCCGGCGGACGGGGCAGGGCCGTCGGGCGGAGCGGGCGTGACGGGCGAGGTGGGCGCGGCTGCCGGGGCCGAGCCGCGCGTCCTGCTGGCCGAGCTGCTGGCCGCCGGGGTGCACCAAGCGCTCACCGGGGGCCGGACGCTCACCCTGGCCCGCTTCGAGCTGGCCCTGGAGGCCACCCGGCGACCGGAGCTGCGGGACGGCTACGACCGCGCGGGTGCCCGGTTCACCGCGCAGCTCGCCCAGCTGCTGGCCTTCGCGGGCTCGGCCGATCCGCACCGGCATGCGCGCTGCCTGGTCCGCTGGGCCGAGGGGGTGCTCTTCAACGCGCTGGCCGGCGCCGGGCAGGCGCACGTCCCAGGCCGGGCCGAGCTGCGGGCGGAGGCGGAGCGCTACCTGGGCGCGCTGCTCGGCTGAGCCGCGGGCTGCCCGGGCTCGGGCCCGACCGCGGGCTGCCCGGCCGAAGCGGCGGCCGCCGGCCGGCTCAGCGCGCCACCAGGGTGTCCAGCTGGTCCCGGTCGATCTCCAGGCCGACACCGCCGTGGGTCTCCTGGACGGTCCCGTGGTGCTGGTGGGCCCGGCGGTGCCGGGCCCACTGGTCGGCGCCCAGCACCCCACCGCCGTCGGTGCTGGCGCGGTCGTCCCAGTGGGCGTACCAGACGGCGTCCGGCAGCGGCGCCGCCCCGGCCCGGGCGGCGGCGGCCAGGTCGGTGATGCTGGAGTCGAGGCTGGAGTAGAAACCGGCGAAGTACCCGGCGGTGTGCAGGGCCTGGGTCCAGCCGAGGGTGAAGTCGACCACCGCCTTGGCGCAGCCGGCGTTGCCCGGCGGGTAGGCCTCCAGGTCCAGGTAGACCGGCGCGCCCTGGCCGATCCCGATCCGCCGCAGGCCCTTGACCGCCTCGGCCGCCTCCGCCTGGCCCTGCTGGACGGCGTGCGCCGGGTCGATCAGCTGCGGCCGGTCGGCCGACCGCGACCGGCCGGGCGGTGGGGCGCACGGCGCCTGCCGGCCCGCGTGGATGGGCACCAGCCGCCAGCCGAGCGCCCGGACCTGGCGGACCCAGTCGGCGGTCAGCCGGGGCTGGGCGCAGGCACGCTGGCCGCCGCTGGAGTAGATGCCGATCGCGCCGTACGGGGAGGCGCCGCGCCAGGCCCGCATGGTGTCCAGCGGCGGGGCGCTGCAGGCGTCGAAGGCACTGCCGGTGAAGACGGTGCGGGTCACCCCGGCCAGCCGGGCCTGGCCTGGGTCGGGCAGCACGGTCGGTGCCGGGGGCGGCGCGGCGCGGGCCGCGGTCGACGCGGTCGACGCGGCCGCCGCGGCCGCCGCGGCCGCCGCCGTCGCCGCGGTCGCCCATCCGGCCGGGGACAGCCGGCCCGCCACCCCCGCGAGGCCGGGCCGGCCACCGGGGGCGGCCGTGGTGTCGGTGGCCAGCAGCAGGACGAGGGCGGCGGCCGAGAACGCCGTCGGACGCAGGTAGCGGACCATCCCCCGATCCTGAGCCGGACCCCGGGCGCGGCGGCCGAGCCGGGGGCGGACGCGCCGGTGCGCGCATCGAAGCCACCCGGTCGGCGCAGCCCGCGGACCGTCCGCGCCACGACATGCCAGTGGGCGGTGCCGTTGCCGACACCGCCCACGAACCGGAGCCCGGTGACCCTTTCCGTCTCCGGCGACGGCCGACTCGCCCACGCATGGCCGATCCGCCCGTCACCCGCCCCTGCTGGAGCGCGCTCACTGACTCAGGGGGTTCACCCGCCGATGGGCGCGAAGACGATGTCCAGGTTCTTGTTGCCCTGCTCCGACAGGACCTGTCCGGAGTTCCCCTTCACGCCAAGGGTGTTGTTCTGGTTCGAGGCGCCGCTGCCGGTCGCCGTCTGCTGGGTGGCGTTGTAGTTGCCGTCGATGCCGCCGAAGATGTTGCCGCTGCCGGTGTCGGAGACGACGCTGCTGTTCGAGCCGTCGCTCGACCCGGCCACGTTGTCGGCGAAGGCGGCGCCGGCACCTGCCAGCAGCAGGCCTGCGGTGAGCGGTGCCGCGGCCAGTGCGACGACCAGCCGGGCGGTGCGGATGCGAGCCATGGAATCCTCCAGAGAACCCGAAGTGGACTGACTACTGCGGGAGTTCGCGGCCAGACGAACCCCTGCGTGGCTGCGACGCCGAAATCAAGACTCCGCACCCGGGCACCGAACCGCCAGAGTCCACCGGGCAATTCGCTCGATCGCGTGATCCCGGAAAGCTAAACCCGATCCCGCAACGAGCCGATATCCACAGGTCGATCTCGGCCATCAGGGCCGCTAACCAGCACTGTTCCAAGGCCTTCTGAAGCCGCGCCACCCCCGTGGCGCCACCCCGGGAATGACTCAGAACAGCTTGCCCGGATTGAGGATTCCCAGGGGGTCGAACAATCCTTTCATCTGCTTTTGGACCTCAAGGCCGACCGGCCCCAATTCCCGTGCCAGCCACTCCCGTTTCAGCAGCCCGACCCCGTGCTCACCGGTGATCGTGCCGCCCAGCTCCAACCCGAGCGCCATGATCGCCTCGAAGGACTCCATCGCGCGCGCCACCTGCTCCGGATCCTTCGCGTCGAAGGCGACGACCGGGTGCGTGTTGCCGTCACCGGCATGGCTCACCACGCCGATGGTCAGCCCGCACTGCTCCGCGATCCCGGCCACCCCCGCCAGCATCTCGGCCAGCCGGGAGCGCGGCACCGCCACGTCGTCCACCATCGTGGTGCCCAGGGAGTCCAACGCGGGCAGCGCCAACCGCCGGGCCTGGAGCAGCAGTTCCGACTCGGCCTGATCCTCGGCCGGCACCGCCTCGGTGGCCCCGGCGGCTCGGCACAGCTGCGCCACGGCCGCCAGCTCGCTGCTGCGCTCCGGACCGTCGAAGGCGACCAGGAGCAGCGCCCTGGTCGTCTCCGGCAGCCCCATCCGGCCGAACCGGTTGACCGCCGCGACCACCACCGAGTCCATCAGCTCCATCAGCGAGGGCGTGAACCCGGCCTCGGTCACCGCGTTGACCGCCGCGCAGGCCGCCGCCGTGCTCGGGAACTCGGCCGCCAGCGCCAACTGCGGCGCGGGCGCCGGGCGCAGCGCCAGCACCGCGCCGACCACCACGCCCAAGGTCCCCTCGGAGCCCACGAAGAGCCGGGTCAGGTCGTAGCCGGCCACCCCCTTGGCGGTGCGCCGCCCGGTGCTCAGCAGCCGGCCGTCCGCCAGCACGACGTCCAGGCCCAGTACGTACTCGCTGGTCACCCCGTACTTCACGCAGCACAGCCCGCCCGCGCCGGTGCCGATGTTGCCGCCGATCGTGCAGGACTCCCAGCTGGACGGGTCCGGCGGATAGGCCAGCCCGCGCTCCTCGGCGGCCCGCGAGAGCACCGCGTTGACCACCCCCGGCTCCACCACGGCGATCCGGTTCACCGGGTCCAGCTCCAGGATCCGGTCCATCTTCACCAGCGACAGCAGGATGCAGCCCGCCACCGCGTTCGCCCCGCCCGACAACCCCGTCCTGGCCCCCTGCGGCACCACCGGCACCCGCAACCCGCTCGCGGTGCGCAGGACGTGCTGGACCTCCTCCACCGTCCGCGGGAAGACCAGCACCGCCGGCTCACCCGCCTCGCAGAACCCGGCCATGTCGTGCCGGTACGCCCCGGTCACCGCCGGATCCACCACCACCGCCCCCTCGGGCAGCCCGGCCGCCAACCGGCTCGTCAGCTCACTCACCGTCTCGCCCACCGTCGGCTCCTCTCGTCGGAGGAGCCCAGTGTGACGGATCGTCACCGGAAATACCGCCGGCCCCTGACCAGCGATGCTGGTCAGGGGCCGGTCCACGCGGAGAGCGTGGGATTCGAACCCACGGTGACGGGTCACGCCACGACAGTTTTCAAGACTGTTCCCTTAGGCCGCTCGGGCAGCTCTCCAGGCGGAGGTCAGCCTAACGGGTCCGCGGGGGTTCGGTGCACCTGATTCCGGTGGGTGTGGTGCGGTCCGGGTCAGGAGGGCTGGTCGCCGGTGCGGCTGCCCAGGGTGACGGTGGTGTGGCCGGGCTGGCCGTTGCGGGTGTAGTCGATCTGGACCTGCTCGCCGGGGGCGTGCGTCCAGATGGCACTGACCAGGGCGGGGCCGTTGTCGATGACCTCGCCGTCGAGCTTGGTGATCACGTCGCCGGGCTTGAGGCCGGCCTTGTCGGCCGGGCCGCCGGGGGTGACCGCCGCGGTGTTGCCGACGGGGGCGGTGTTGATCTGCGCGCCGTCGCCGTTGTAGTTGTCGTTGCGCAGCACGCCGAGCGTCGCGTAGACCGGGGTGCCGGTGCTGATCAGCATCTGGGCGACCCGCTTGACCTGGTTGATCGGGATCGCGAAGCCCAGGCCGATGCTGCCGGCCTGGCCGCTGCCGCTGGAGTTGGACTGGATCGCCGAGTTAACCCCGATCACCGAGCCGCTGGCGTTCAGCAGCGGGCCGCCGGAGTTGCCCGGGTTGATCGAGGCGTCGGTCTGCAGCGCGTTCATGTAGGACGTCTGCGTGCCGCTCTCGTCGCCGGAGGCGACCGGGCGGTTCTTGGCGCTGACGATGCCGGAGGTGACGGTGCTCTCCAGGTCGTAGGGGGCGCCGATCGCGATGGTGGTGTCGCCGACCGCGACCTGGTCGGAGTCGCCCAGCGGGAGCGGGGTGAGCTTCTCGCTCGGCTGGCTGTCCAGCTTGACCACGGCGAGGTCGTAGCCCTTGGCCTGGCCGACCACCGAGGCGGGGTAGCTGTTGCCGTCGGAGAACTTGACGGTCAGCTTGCCGCCGCCCTGGGCCGGGGCGACCACGTGGTTGTTGGTGACGATGTGGCCCTCGGTGTCGAAGACCCACCCGGTGCCGGTGCCGGACTCCGAGCTGCCCTCGGCCTTGATGGTGACGACGCTCGGCAGCGCCTTGTTGGCGACGCCGGCCACCGAGTCGGGTGCCCGGTTGAGGGCGGCCTGGTTGGTGCTGCCGCTGACCGTGGTGCTGGTGCGGCTGCTGCCGAAGGCGGAGTTGGAGCCGTTGCCCTTGATCGCGGCACCGGTGATGCCGCCGGCGACACCGGCCACCAGCGCGACCGCGGCGATCAGCGCGACCAGGCCGCCCTTGCCCTTCTTGCGCGGCGCCGGCGGGGTGCCGAAGGCGCCCGGGTACTCACCGGGGAACTCCGCGCCGGGGTAGCCGGGGCCACCGGGGTAGCCGGGGCCGCCCGGGTAACCGGGCGCGGCGGCCGGGGTCGACCAGGTGTCGCCGAGCGGGGTGCCGGCGCCGAAGGGGTGGTGCTCGGCCTGCGGGGGCGGGCCGGCCGGGACACCGGGGGTGATCGGTGCGCCGCCCGCCACGGGGGTGACGGGCGGGGGGGCGTAGGGGTTGGCCGGCGGCTCCATGGCGCCGGCGGCCGGAGCGGTCGCCGGGGGCGGCGTGTCCTGGTAGGAGGAGGCGGGCGCCGAGGGCGGCGGGGCGTCGAGGTAGGCGGGCGCCGCGGGGCGCGCCTCGGCCTCGGCGGCGGGGGCCTCGGCGGCGGGCTCGGCAACAGGGGCGGCGGGAGCCTCGGCCGGGGCCGCCACGCGCGGGTCGACCGGCTTCTCGGCCGGGGCCTCGGGTGCGGGCACCTTGGTGAACGCCAGGGTCGGCTGCGCCTTCACGACCGGCTCGCTCACCGTCGGTGTGTCACCGACCGCCGGAGTGCCCCCCGGCTCGCCGTGACCGCTGGAGAGGTGCTCCCCCTGCGGCCCGGTGGAACCACTCTCGTGCTCGGTGCTCACGGACGACCTCCATCGCTGACACGGACCTTGGCCCATAGTTTTTCCTATGCACGATCTGGTTGCCGTAAGGGACCGCCTGAAGAACCGATAAGAATCCTTAGACGGACCGAACAGCCCCCCTTCGCCCACCCCGCGGGCCGTCCGGCCTCCCCGGCGGCATCCCGCGATGCGGACGGCGCTTTGCCCCACCTTGGCGTAATCCAAACGCCGGGCTACCCTGTCGCATCTGTTGAAGACACGCGGGAGCTTGGACCCACCAGGCTGAGAGTGCGCTGGTCGACCGTACGCCATGGCGGTGACGCCCAGGTGGTCGAGGGAGCGCTGACCGCCGGAACCTGACCGGGTAATGCCGGCGTAGGGAGTATCGGCCATGACGGCTGCTTCGCCTTCCCCTTCTCCTGTCACGGTGCTGGAGCCGCCGGGCACCGACCGCGCCGAGGCGCCGCTGGTGCTGGACACCGCGCCTGCGCGCACCCTGGGCTTCCGCGACCAGTTCGCGCTCTGGGCCAACCTCGGGATCAGCCTGATCGGCTTCACCAGCGCCGCGACGGTGCTCGGCCAGCCCGGCAGCGAGCTCTCCTTCACCGCCTCGGTGGTGGCGATCGTGGCCGGCACGGTGATCGGCACCGCGATGCTCGGGGTGGCCGCGCTGATCGGCACCCGGACCGGCGCGCCCGCGATGGCCGTGCTGCGCGGCCTGTTCGGCACCAGGCTGTCGTACCTGCCCACCGTGCTGAACATCCTGCAGTGCCTGGGCTGGGGCGTGTACGAGCTGATCGTGATCGCCTGGGGCGCCCAGACGGTGGCCGGCACCCAGGGCTGGCGCTGGCTCTTCGTGCTGCTGGCCGGGGCACTGACCACCGCGCTCACCATCTGGCCGCTGGGGTCGATCGCGGCGCTGCGCAAGTACGTGGCGATCGCGGTGGGCGTCGCGATGGTCTACTTCACGGTCCAGCTGGGCCGGCAGGGCTGGCCGGACCCCGGGGCCGGCAACTGGCACGGCTTCCTGAAGGCGACCGACGCGATCATCGCCGTCTCGATCTCCTTCGTGCCGCTGGCCGCCGACTACACCCGGCACTCGCGCACCGGGCGGGCCTCGTTCTGGGGCACCTTCTCCGGCTACACGGTCGCCCAGGTCTGGTGCTACCTGCTCGGCCTGATCGCGCTGCTCCAGTCGCACGGCAACGCCGACAACCTGCTCGACTCGTTCGCCGGGGTGGCGGCCGGCTGGGCCTTCCTGCTGGTGCTGGTGCTGCGCGAGGCGGACCAGTCGTTCGCCAACGTCTACTCGACCGCGATGTCGGTCCACAACCTCTTCCCGCGGGTGGACCGGCGGCTGCTGACCGGCGGGATCGGCCTGCTGGTGACGGCGCTGGCGCTGCAGATCAAGGAGTTCACCGACTCCTACTACGCCTTCCTCGGGCTGATCGGCTCGGTCTTCGTGCCGCTGCTCGCGGTGCTCGCGGTGGACTTCTTCCTGGGCCGCGGCCGGCGGGGCTGGGACCTGGGCCAGCAGGCCCCGGCCCGGCCGCTGATGCTGCTGCCGTGGGCGCTGGGCTTCGCCGTCTACCAGTTCCTGGCGCCGACCGCGGTGGCCGGCTGGTGGACCGGCTTCTGGACCGGCCTGCAGACCGCGGTGCACTTCACGCCGCAGCAGTGGTCCTCGGCCTCGCTCCTCTCCTTCCTGGTCGCGGGGCTCGCCACGCTCGCGGTGATCCGGCTGCCCTGGCTCGCCGAGCGCGCCTGAGGCCCCGGCGCCGCCGACCGGGCCGGCCGGCGGCGCCGACACGCGCGCTGACCTGCGGAACCCCGCGTTCGGACGGTCGACGCGTCCGCGTCACCCGGGCCATCTAGGGTGGACCCGTGACGACTCTCGACCTCTCCTCCACCGGACCAGGACGCGACGCACGGACGGTCCAGGTGGTCGCCCACCGCGGCTCCTCCGCGGCGCTGCCCGAGCACACCCTGGCGGCCTACCGGCGGGCGCTGGCCGAGGGGGCGGACGCGGTCGAGTGCGACGTGCGGCTGACCGCGGACCGGCAGCTGGTCTGCGTCCACGACCGGACCATCGCCCGGGTCTCGGACGGCGGCCGGCGGGTGGTCTCCACGCTCACCCTGGCGCAGCTGCAGGCCTACGACTTCGGCTCCTGGAAGCCGGGCGGCACCGAGGCCGAGCGGGCGGACCCGGAGCGGCGCGGGGTGCTGCCGCTGGCCGACCTGCTGGAGCTGGTGGCCGACTGCGGGCGCCGGGTGGACCTGGCGATCGAGACCAAGCACCCGGTGCGCTACCGCGGCGCGGTCGAGCACGAGCTGCTGCGGATGCTGGCCCACTACGGGATCGGCGCGGCTGCCGGGGCCGACCAGGGCGACGGGGAGCGGCCGCACGCCCGGCTGATGAGCTTCTCCGGCCTGGCGCTGGGCCGGCTGCGCGGGGCCGGGTCGGCCTTCCCCCGGGTCTTCCTCTTCGAGCACCCGGCGCTGCTGCGGCTGTGGCCGGGCGCCGGCCTGCCCGCCGGCGCCGTGATAGCCGGGCCCGGGATCGAGCTGGTGCGGCGCCGGCCCGAGCTGGTGACCAGGCTGCGGGCGGCCGGGCACCGGGTGCACGTCTGGACGGTGGACGAGCCCGAGGACGTGGCGCTCTGCCTGGAGCTCGGGGTCGAGGCGATCATCACCAACCGGCCGCGGGACGTCCTGGACCAGTTGGGGCGCTGAGCCGGCCCGCCGCGAGGCCGCCCGGACGGTGCCGCGGCGACGGCGGTGCGACACTGCGGCGGTGCGGCGGCGGCGGCGATACTGCAAGCCGCGCGGAGCGGTCCGGTTGGCGTACGCGGGCGCGCGCAGTGGGTGGTGCGATGGGCCCGGCGGACGGAATCCACTCCCTCGATTGACGCAGCGTAAGCAGCTAATCACCTTTTGCGCACAGCGTGTTGCGGCACCTTCCACAACTTCACAATTGACGGACCGCAACCGACCGAACCCGTTTCCGGTGCATTCCGTCGGGGCATCCATCCCTCGGCAAACGCTGAAGGAGGTCCGGGGGTGGCGTTGATGGTGGCGCGTGAAGTGCCGACTTCATCAACTATGGCGGTGCCGCACGGCCCGGCCAGTGTCGGGGCTGCCCGGCGCAGGCTGCGGCGTGACCTGGGCGACCGTAAGGTCCCCGCTGCCGTCATCGACGACGCGGTTCTGATCCTTTCCGAACTGCTCAGCAATTCCTGCCGCTATGCGCGGCCGCTTGCACCATTGCTCGATCTCGCCGGGGGGGCGAGCGAGGAATTCCGACTTCACGGCGCCGATATGCCGAAGTCCGCGGCCCGCGCGGAAAGCGCGGAGGCCGCGGCGGAGGCCGCAGCGCTGGAGGTGCTGCTGGTCAGCGCCGGGTCGCACCGCCACGCGCGGGCGGCGCACGAGCCGGGCTCCGCGCTCTCGTCCAGCACCCCGGCGCAACCGGCGGCGGGGCACGGCGGGGCGGCGGGGCAGCCGGCGGAGCCGGCCGGCGGGGTGCTGGTGCGCTGGCAGATGCACAACGACGGCCTGCTGACCCTGGAGGTCACCGACGGCGGCGCCACCACCAGGCCGCTGCCGGCCAGCCCCTCGCTGACCGCCAAGGGCGGGCGCGGCCTGAGCATCGTCGGCCAGTTGGCCGCCGACTGGGGGGTGCGGGACGCGCCGGGCGAGGTGACCGTCTGGGCCGCGCTGCCGGCCCGGGCGGAGCAGCCCGTGCGCCGCTCGGCCTGAGCGACTCCCAGGAGCACCGCCGATTCTCAGTAGGCTGCCCGGGAGAATTCCGTGCCCACCACTCCCGGGAGAGCCGCACCATGGCCAAGAAGGCCGCCAAGAAGTCGTCCCAGCCGAGCCGCAGCACCGCCACGACGGACAGCGTCCCCGTCGTCGGCGCCCGCGAGGACTGCCCCTGCGGATCGGGCCGCCGTTACAAGGCCTGTCACGGTCGGCAGGCCGCGCACGCCGTCCAGGAGCTGGTGCACCGCCCGTTCGAGGGACTGCCGGGCGAGGCCGACTGGGTGGCGCTGCGCGAGCTGGTGCCCGCCGCGACCGTGCCGCTGACGCTGGTCGCCGGCCTGACCGACGGGGCCACCGGTGACGTGCCGTCGGTCACCCTGGCCACCGTGCTGCCGCTGGCCTGGCCCGCGCTGCGCCGTCCGGACGGGTCGATCCTGCTCGGCCTGCAGACCCAGTCCTCCTCCGGCGACCTGAGCCGCGACCTCGCCGACGCACTGACCGAGGCCCTGGTGACCGAGCCCGGCAACCCGGTGCCGACCCGCCGGGCGGCTGCCGACGGCCCGCGCCTGCAGGACCTGCTGGACCTCGGCGCCCCCTTCACGCCCGCCGTGCACACCGGCTTCGAGTTCTGGCTGGAGGACGCCGAGGCCGCCACCGGCGAGGTCGCCGCCTCGCTGGAGCGCGCCAACGCCTCGGCGATCCCGACCGAGAAGCTGGCCGGGGTGGACAGCGCCTACTGGTGCGGCACCCCCGACAAGAACCACCTGCGCTGGGTCATGACGGTGCCCGAGGAGCAGCTGCTCGACGCGCTGGCCCGGCTGGCCGCCACCGGCGAGGCCTCGATCGGCGAGGGCACCAAGCTGGTCGGCTCGTTCCGCGCGCACGGCCTGACCGTGCCGGTCTGGGACCTGCCGCTGGAGATGTCGGCGGCCGACTGCGAGAAGCCGGCAGCGGCGTTCGCGGAGCGGCTGGCAGGCGCGCTCGACGTCAGCGCGCCCCTGAGCGCGGAGGAGCGCCGGGCGCGCGCGAATCTGGTGAGCCGTCAGGTCACGCTGAACTGACCGAAGATGGCGCTTGGTGATCATTTCCGATCGTGGGAGCGTGACTCCGGTCACATCTGGGCCCAAAAACCCGGAAACACCGGGGTCGACCCGCGGAGGAAATTGGCCAAGGCGCGAATCCTTGTTACTGTTTAAAGCAGTCCGGCCGCTGGTGCATCCCCCGTCGCCAGCGGCCGGATCTTCCATGTGACCGGCGGTGTCCATCTCCCGCCGGCCTCCTGCCCCTCAGAACGCGAGCCTGCTGCCGTCCGGCTCTGCCGAGCCCGCCGCCACCAGAGCCTCCAACAGTCCCGCCACCGGCGGCAGCCAGACCCCGCCGCCCGGCGCCGGCACCGGCCGCCGCACCCACCGCATCGCCGCGCCCTGGCCGCCGACCCGCGAGGGCGGCAGCACCAGGAACCCGCCGGGCCCGTGGTACCGCACCGAGCTGGGCACCGCGCCGGGACCGCCGCCCGGCCGCAGCGTCCGCTCCTGCTCCACCAGCAGCTCCGCCAACTCCGGGTACCCGTAGGGCGCGACGAGCAGCGCCCAGCGGGTCGGCGAGGCCAGCACCGGCCCCGGGGTGAGCCGCAGCGCGTCCAGGTATGCCAGCAGCCGCTGCCCCGCCGCGGCCGGCAGGCTGACCGCCGCCACCGCGCTCCCGGTCGCCACCAGCACCGGCGCCTGCGGGCTGTGCCGCTCCCACCACCAGCGCACCATGGTGGCGTCGGTGGTGGCCGCCAGCAGCGAGTGGTCGTGCGGGTGCGCCGCGGGGACCGGGCAGTGCGGATCGGCACAGGAGCAGATCGCGACCGGCCCGGCGGGATCGAGCCCGGCCGGATCGAGGCCGGTGGCGTCCAGCCCGGCAGCGTCCAGCCCGGCGGGATCGGGCCCGGCGGGGCCCAGCCCACCGGGTGCGCCGGCCCGCTCCACCAGCACCGCCCCTGGCAGCACCGGCCAGCGCCAGCGCTCCGCACAGGTCAACGCCGCCTGGAGCAGCGCCTGTCGGGTTCTGCGGTGCCTGGCGGACAACTCCCGCGACTCACGCATGCGCACTCGTTCCTCTCCGCGACCGGGGTGGATCACAACCGAATGGCCTCACAACCGAATGGCCTCACAGCCGACTTGGGCTCACGACGGCACTGTTCACGACGGCACTGCTCACGATCGACCGATCGCACGGCCGACAGATTCACGACCGACGGGATTCACGGCCGACTTGGCTCAAAACCTTGACGCGGCCCGGGGAGCCGCAGGGTGTGCTCGGCGTCCTGTGCGACGGACGCCGACCCGGGTAGCCCTCGGACGCGTCCTTGGAACGAGAATCCCTCATGCGACCAGATGGACGCCCTTGCGAGCCCTCTGGTTCCACCGTACGAGTGAGTGACTTGTGGTCAGCACGGCCGCCGGGCGGGGGGATCCCTACGCTCCGGGCAGGGTCCGGCAGCCTCTGGTCAGCTTCTGCCCGCTGACCGTGCCCGCCACGCCCGGCGTTTCGGAGCGCGGGCGCGTGCACGGGGCGCGGGGTGCGGCGCGGACCCAGCCACCCGGCTGGGCTCCGATCCTGGACACGCCCCGACCGTCCTGTGTACAAGTGGGGCATTGGAGTGGGTTGGCAGGCCTTTGGGCGGATGTGCGGATGCACGGATGCACGGGGTACGGCCTCAGCGCTGGGAGTCGCGGCATGGGTGACAGGCGTCCGACCGGCGCGGCCGGCCCGAGCGGTGGCATGAGCGGAGTCCCGGCGTCCGGGACCGGCAGCGGGGCCGGTCACGGCGGCAGCGGTGGCGCAGCCGGTGGCGCCGGTGGCGCCGGCACGCGGCAGGGTGCAGGCGCACCGGAGCCGGCCGGGAGCCCGGGCGGTGCCGAGGGCCCGCAACCGACGGGCCGGCGGCTGGCCGCCCTGCTCGACCTGCCGGGGCTCGCCGCGCCCCAGCCGCAGGCGGTGCACGGCGGCGACCCGTCGTACGGGCCCTCGGCGCCGGACGGCGCGACGGCCCGCATGCCGGGCGGCGGACCGGCCGAGGAGCCGGCGCAGCGCCTGGACCTGCTGCCCGCGCCGGAGCGCCTGGCGGCGCTCGACCTGCTGCACCGGCACACCGAGCGCCTGGCCCGGGCCCGCGGCCTGGCCGCCACGCTGACCACCCTGCTCGACTCGGGCGCCGAACTGCTCGGCGCGGACCGCGCGTTGCTCGTCCCGGTGGCCCGGGAGAGCGGCGAGAACCACCTGCCGTTCGACCGGGCCGCGGTCACCGGCCCGGCCGGTGCCCCGGCCCTGGACGCAGCCGCCGACCTGGCCACCGATCCGGCCACCGGGCGCCCGGTCGAGCCGGTCGGCGCCGTCCACGGCCTGGCCGGCGCCGGCTGGCAGGACCACGCCGGCCACGGCCCGATGGTCGGCCTGCGGCTGGACCACGCCGCGATCGGCGCGCTGGAGACGGTGCCCGTCGAGCACGGCCCGTTCGCCGGCCTGCTGCGCTCCGGCGCCCGGCCGCGCCAGCTGCTGCACGCCGACCTGGCGGCCGAGCCGGGCCTGGTCCCCCGGTTCCGCGAGGTGGCCGCCGGCCTGGGCCTGGCCGCCTGCTTCGCGCTGCCGCTGGCCACCGACGCCGAGGGGCCGCTCGCCGCCGCCGTCTGGTTCTATCCCGAGCCACGCCAACCCACCGATCTGCAGCAGGAGTTGGCCCGCCGCTTCACCGCCTTCGCGGCCCCGCTGCTGGCCGGCCGGCTGGCCGCCGAGCGTGGCCAGCGGGCCACCGAGGCGCTGCGCCGCGGCCTGCTGCCCGACCACCTGCCCTACCTGCCCGGGCTGCGGCTGGCCGTCCGCTGGCTGCCGGCCGGGCTGGAGCACTCCGCGGGCAGCGACTGGTACGACGCCATCACGCTGCCGGACGGCTCGGTCGGGCTGACCGTCGGCTCGGTCTCCGGCGACGGGCCGGGCGCCGGTCCGGCCTCGGCCACCGCGGCCGCCAGCGCGATGGGCCGGATCCGGGCCGCGCTGCGCGCCTACGCCGTGCTGGAGGGCGAGGACCCGGTCTCCGTCCTCGGCGACCTGGAACTGCTGCTCAAGACCACCGAGCCGGCCCGCACCGCCACCGCCGTCTACGCCTGCCTGGACCCGCAGGAGCGCCGGATCACCCTGGCCGGCGCCGGGCACTGCCCCCCGGTGCTGGTCACCCGCTACGGCGCCAACTTCGTCGAGACCTCGCTCTCCGCCCCGCTCGGCATGCTCAGCTGCTGGGAGGCCCCGGGGGTGGAGCTGAACGTCGAGCGCGGCGACCTGCTGCTGCTCTACACCGAGGGCCTGGCCCGCCGTCTGGGCCCCACCCTGCACGCCGGCCAGGCCCGCCTGCGCAAGGCCGCCGCCGACGCCCCGCGCGAGCTGCGGCACGACCCCGACGCGCTCTGCGCCCACCTGGTGGGCCACTGCCTGGGCACGGCACCCGAGGCGGTGGAGACGACCGACGACCTGGTGCTGCTGGCGGCGCGGTTCGACTAGGGCTCGACCGGGGTCCGAGCCGGGCCGGGGTCCGTGGGGCCTGAGCAGGGCGTTCGGGAGGGGCCCCGGGCCCCTCCCGAACGGGTGATCGGCGGCTCGTCCGTACCATGGGTGCCACAGCCGCCCGGCACCTGTCGCGATCCGACGCGTGAGGGGCGGACGACTCGCAAGGAGGCGACGAACGTGACCGAGGACCGTACTCCGGCAGTGGCGGACAACCCCGAGGGGGCCGGTGCCGAGGAGGAGACGGCGGACCAGCCGATCAAGGGCCGCAAGAACGGCCTGTACGGCGAGGTGTCGGACGAGCTCGCGGCGTCCATGAAGTCCGGCTGGGCCGACACCGAGCTGCGCGACCTGGCCCCGATCGCCCAGGCCCCGTACGCCGCCGCCCGGCGGGCCGCGCTCTCGGCCGCCTTCCCCGGCCAGCGCCTGGTGGTCCCGGCCGGCAACCTGCGGACCCGGGCCAACGACACCGAGTACTCCTTCCGCGCCGCCAGCGAGTACGTGCACCTCACCGGCGACCAGACCCAGGACGCCGTGCTGGTCCTGGAGCCCCGCGCCGAGGGCGGCCACGACCAGGCCCTCTACCTGCTGCCGCGCTCCGACCGGGAGAACGGCGAGTTCTGGCTGGACGGCCAGGGCGAGCTGTGGGTCGGTCGCCGCCACTCGCTGGCCGAGGCCGAGCAGCTGCTCGGCCTGCCCACCCGGGACGTGCGCAAGGCCGCCGAGGAGCTGGCCGCCGCGGACGCCTCGGTGCCCACCCGGATCGTGCGCGGCTACGACGCCGGCCTGGAGGCCGCGGTCGCCACCACCGAGGAGGGCGACGACGAGCTGAAGGTCTTCCTGAGCGGCCTGCGCCTGGTCAAGGACGCCTGGGAGATCGAGCAGCTGCGCGCCGCCTGCTCCGCCACCGTCAACGGGTTCACCGACGTGGTGCGGGAGCTGAGCCAGGCCGTGGCCACCTCCGAGCGCTGGATCGAGGGCACCTTCTGGCGCCGCGCCCGGGTCGAGGGCAACGACGTGGGCTACGGCTCGATCGCCGCCGCGGGGCCGCACGCCACCACCCTGCACTGGGTGCGCAACGACGGCGAGGTCCGCCCCGGCGAACTGCTGCTGCTGGACGCCGGCGTGGAGACCAGCACCCTCTACACCGCCGACGTCACCCGCACGCTGCCGATCAACGGGACGTTCAACCCGCTGCAGCGCAAGATCTACGACGCCGTGTACGCCGCCCAGGAGGCCGGCATCGCGGCGGTGCGGCCCGGCGGCCGGTTCCGCGACTTCCACGACGCGGCCCAGCGCGTGCTGGCCGAGCACCTGCTCGCCTGGGGCCTGCTGGACGCCTCGGTCTACGACGTCGAGAAGGTCCTGGAGCTCGGCCTGCAGCGCCGCTGGACCCTGCACGGCACCGGCCACATGCTCGGCCTGGACGTGCACGACTGCGCCCACGCCCGCCGCGAGTCCTACGTGGACGCGGTGCTGGAGCCGGGCGTGTGCCTGACCGTGGAGCCCGGCCTCTACTTCCAGCAGGACGACCTGACGGTGCCCGAGGAGTACCGCGGGATCGGCGTGCGGATCGAGGACGACATCCTGGTGACCGCCGAGGGCAACGAGAACCTCTCGGCCGCGCTGCCCCGCACGGCCGACGCGGTGGAGGCCTGGATGGCCGAGCTGGCGGGCTGATCCGCCCGATCGGCTGATGCGCTGACGGCGAGGCCCTCGGCACCCCGGGTCGGGGTGCCAAGGGCCTCGCGCGTGTCAGGGGCCGGTGATGATCAGCGGCATCGAGAACTTGCCGAGCTGGGACAGCTGGCCGCCCTGCCCTTGGAGGAAGGCGCCGGCCGACAGGACCAGCGTGCCCGGGTTGTTGTGCTGGTCCAGCGTCATCCGGTAGGTGATGGTCCGCTGGGCTCCGGGAGCCAGCGAGAACGTCGTCGAGGTGCTGCTGCCCCCGAAGTCGGCGGTGCTCCAGAGCATCCCGAGCTGGGTCCAGGAGCCGCCGTCCTGGCGCTCCATCGTCCCCTGGGCCTGGGGCGGACCGGTGTTGGTACTGCCGTACATCTCGGGTGCGACGGCCGGCAGCACCGTGGCGTACGTGGTGCTGCTGGTGTTCGTCCAGGTGACCGAGAAGGTGTACGGGGTACCGCGGTTGAGCTGCTGGCTCGGCGTCAGGCCCTTGACGGCGACCGAGAGCGCGTCCGCCTGCGATCCCAGCGGGTCGGGGTGGCCCGACACGTCCAGGCTGCCGAGCACGCTCTGCAGCCCGCTCTCGTAGGTCGCACTCAGACCCCGGGCCGACACGAAGACCTGCTGCTCGGGGAAGTCCCAGCGGCGCGCGGTGAAGGTGGCGCCGGTGTCGCACTTCACCTGCCAGGTGGCCTCATGGACGGACTGCCCGGCCAGCGTGGCCAGTTGGAAGCGGTAGTCCAGCAGACTCTGCGTTTCGCCCATGCCCGGGTTGTTCCAGGAGTAGCAGTACGGCTGGTGCGCCCAGCCGCTGGACATGAACTGGTCTTCGACGACCGGGTAGTTCGCCTGCTGGACCTCCGCCGCCGTGTCGTACGCGATGATCGACACTCCGTACGGCTCGCAGTCGACCTTGTCGTCGGCCTTGGCCCCGGGCGCCTCCAGGCACACCCGGTTGTCGTAGGTCTTCGCCGTCCAGCCCGCCGGGAGCGTGAAGCTGACGCCCCGGAAGGTGTACGGCGTCCCGGTGGCGCTCGCGGGGGCCGACGGGCCGTCGCTCGACACCGTGCTGCCGCTCGTCGTCGAGCCCTGGGACTGGCCGCCGTTCGTGCCGGCGGTGCCGGGGGTGCCGGGCGGGGCGTCGTCGGGGGTCACCGAGCCACTGGGCGTGGCCGGGGCGGTGGACGGCGAGGGCGAGGGGGACGGCGAGTCCGAGGGCGAGGGGGACGGGGAGGCGGACGGCGTGGCCGAGGACGGGGCACTGGTGGGCAGCACGGCCGCCGGCGGCGGGACCACGTGCTCGGCCACCGTGTCGCTGCGGAAGCCCAGGTAGCCGATCGAGGCCGCCGCCGCCAGCCCCACGAGCGGCAGCGCGACGGTGTAGAGCGGCCGGGTGCGCCGCAGGCGGCGGGCCGGCGGGGCCGCGGGACGCAGACTGCCCGCGGTGATCTGGGCGGCGCGGGCACTCATCGCCTCGCGCAGCAGGTTCTCCAAGGGGGTGCCGTCGGAGCCGTCCCCCGAAGGCCCAAGCTTCTGACGATCAGTCATCGGACCTTCTCCAGTTGCTTCTCCAGGGCGTCGAGCGCCCGGCTCGCGGTGGACTTGACGGCGCCTCGGGAGAGCCCGAGGGCCTCGGCGATCTGCGCCTCCGACAGATCGGACCAGTAGCGCAGCACCAGCACCTCGCGCTGCCGCTCGGTCAACTCCTGCAGGGCGAGCACCACGCGGCGGTGCTCGTCGTTCAGGACGGCGTGGTCCTCGGCCGAGGGGGCGTCCGCCTCGTGCGGCGGCACGTACTCGCGCGCGGTCTTGCGGCGGCGCAGCACCGAGCGGGCGCCGTTCACCACCGAGGTGCGCAGGTAGCCGAGCGCGTTGTCCAGGTCGTCCAGGCGCTCGCCGTGCTTCTGGAAGAGCGCGGCGAAGGCCTCCTGGACCACGTCCTCCGCAACGTCCTGACGGTCCACCAGGAGCACGGCCAGCCGGACCAGGCCGAGCCGGTGCGCGTGGTAGAGGTCGGTCACCGTCGGCCGCTCCTCGTCCTCCGCGCGACCGCCGCGCAGCAGCCGGAACCCGGCCCGGCGGGCAGCCGGCGGCGCCTGGCCGTCCCTCGGCTCCGCGCCCGCGGGCACCTCGCCCGGGGAGGTGCCGAGCGCGCCGAACAGCAGTTTCAGGACACCCGGCGAACGCCGGCCCCGCAGTCCCCGTCCGGGGACTGCGGCGGGCAGGCTCGGTGCCATGGCCAAGGACATGTACGGTCTGCTTTCCCCCGAGACGGCGACGGCCGTCAAAGCTGATTTCAAGATCATGAACGACGGAATTGTGGCACTCCCCGGCCGCTCCCCTGGCGGCAGGTCAGGCCAGGCGGCGGATCCAGGAGGTGTCACCGGAGCCCTCGTCTGCCGTGACAATCACCGTGAATCGGTTGATAGCGGACATGCGCATGACGCGGCCCCCTGGGCATGGCGGTGGTGCTGGTGGCGGTGGGATCGACGGGAGCGGCTGACGCGGTCCGGCCCAGCCGGTCCCGCTCCCTTGCTCCCACCCTGATAGACGTCCATCCCCGCGGGGGGTTGCAGGTGACTTCGAAAATTTTCCGATCGGCTCCGGTCACCCGTGATCCGCCTCGGTCCGGACCGGCGGCGGACCGGCCGCTGATCCGCTCGCGGCACCCCCGCCACTACACTCGCCAGCAGTTTCGGCACGGCGCACAGGGGGGTCCATGACCGAGCGGAGTGGATCGCAACCGGTCCCGGTGGCGATCGGACGGCGGCCCGAGCCGGTGCACACGGTGGCGGTGTACGCGTTCGAGGGCATGGCGCCCTTCGAGCTCGGGGTGGTCGTCGAGGTCTTCGCGCTGGCCAGGCCCGAACTGGCCGGACTGCTCGCCGCCCCCTGGTACGGCCTGAAGGTCTGCGCCGAGCAGCCCGGGCGGCCGCTCGGCGCCATGGGCGGGTTCCTGCTGACCGCCCAGCACGGGCTGGACGAGCTGGCGGCGGCCGACACCGTGATCGTGGCGGGCGTGCCGAACGCCTTCACCGGCGAGGTCTCCCCCGCGCTGGTGGCGGCGCTGCGCACCGCGCACGAACGCGGGGCGCGGATCGTCTCGATCTGCTCGGGCGCCTTCGCGCTGGCCGCGGCGGGGCTGCTGGACGGCAAGGAGGCCACCACGCACTGGCGGTACGCCGAGCTGCTGCAGCAGCGCCACCCGGCGGTGACGGTCAACCCCGACGTGCTCTACGTGGACCACGGGGACCTGCTCACCAGCGCGGGCAGCGCCGCCGGCATCGACCTCTGCCTGCACCTGGTCCGCACCGACCACGGCGCCAGGGTGGCCAACACGGTGGCCCGCCGCTTCGTGGTCCCGCCGCACCGGGACGGCGGACAGGCGCAGTTCATCCAGGCCGCGGTGCCGCCGGTGGACGCGGCCGAGGACGGGGTGGCGCGCAGCATGCAGTGGGCGCTGGACCACCTCTCCGCGCCGCTGAGCATCTCGCTGCTGGCCCGGGCCGCGCGCATGTCGGACCGCTCCTACCTGCGGCACTTCACCGCCCGGAACGGGACCAGCCCGATGCGCTGGGTGATCACCCAGCGCATCGCGGCCAGTCTGCCGCTGCTGGAGTCGCTGGACGGGACGGTGGAGGAGATCGCCGCGGCGGTCGGCTTCGAGAGCGCGGCGACCTACCGGCACCACTTCGGGCGCACCATGCGGACCTCGCCCACCGCCTACCGGCGCTCGTTCGGCAGCGGAGCGGCCTGACCCGGTCGGCGAGGGCCGGTCAGCAGACGAGGCCGAGGTCGGCGGGGGTGGCGCTCTTCGGGTCGACCGGCCGGCGGCCCTCGGTCGGCCAGCCCTCGCGGATCCAGTACTCCAGACCGCCGATCATCTCCTTGACCTCGCGGCCGAGCGCGGCGAGCTTCATCCCGGCCTTCGTCGAGCCGTTGCAGGCCGGGCCCCAGCAGTAGACCACCAGCAGGCCCGCGGGCAGCTCGGCCACCCGCTCGGGGGTGATCTCCGCCAGCGGGAGGCTGATCGCACCGGGCAGGTGGGTCCTGCGGTGGGCGCCCTCGATCCGCACGTCGAGGAGGGTGAAGTCCTGCCTGCCGTCCCGCATCGCGTACCAGACGTCGGCCGGGTCGGCCTGGCAGCCCAGCCGCTCGGCGAAGAAGGCGAAGGCCCGCTCCGGGGAGAGCGCCGGGATCGCGCTGACCGGCGAGGGGGCGGGGGCGGCGCTGCTCGCGGCGTGGGCGTGGGCGGGGGCGGCGCTGCTCGCGGCGTGGGCGGGGCTGGGGGCGGTGGTCACGGTCGGCTCCTCGGCGGGGCTGGCTGCTGGGCGGTGCCCCGATCCTCCGCCGCGGACCACCACCGCCGACAGTGGCGTGGACGACCACGACCGCCAAGATCCCGCCACCGCCCCCTCACCGCGCCGGGCCGACCGGCTGCGGATCAGCGGCGGATCAGCCCCGGATCAGCCGCCCATGGTGGCCGGGGTGCGGGACCCGCCGGCCGGGGGCGGCACACTGCCCCGGTTGCGGGCCCGGCGCCCGCCGGTGCCGGCCGGGGCCGGGATGCCGCCCTGCTGCTCGCTCGACAGCGCCGCGGGCTGCTCGGCGCGACCGCCCGCCCGGCGCCCGCCGGAACCGCGCCCGCCGCTGCCGCGGCCCCGCCGCGGCTGCTTGGTGGGCCAGAGCAGCACATAGGCCGTGGAGATCACCACGAAGGCCAGCCGGATCATGCCCTTGGTGGAGTCCGAGGGGATCAGCAGCGTGCCGCCGTAGAGCGAGGCCAGCGCGATCCAGCTCCACCAGGGCACCAGGCGGCGCTGGCCGACCGCGTCCCAGAGCAGCGTGCCGAGCAGGATGGAGGCCGTGTAGTAGGTGTAGACGCTCGGGTCGAGCAGGATCCGGGCGTTGGCCCCGACCAGCACCACGGCCGGCCAGCGCCCGCGGCGCACCGCCAGGGTGCCCAGGCCCATCCCGACGGCGAACTGCGCGGGGCGGTCCCACCAGGGGGTGGAGGGGTCCGAGACGCCGAGCCAGCGCAGCGAGGAGGCGGGCTGGTTCGGGATGGTGAACTTGGCGGCCGACAGCGAGCCCAGGTTGCTCAGGTAGAACGGCAGCCAGGCCACCGCGATCAGCCCGACGCACCAGAGGAAGGAGCGCTTCCACGACGCCTTGGGCAGCGCCAGGATCAGCGGGAGGAAGGAGATCGCCCAGGGCTTGGAGTCGACCGCCAGGGCCAGGTAGATGCCGACCGCGGCCGGCTTGTTCCGGGCCAGCGCGTGCACCGCGAGCATCGTGAAGAAGAGCGCCAGCACGTCGTCCATGTGCGCGAAGCGCACCGAGACCTCGACCCACATCGGGATGAAGGCCAGGCCCGCGATCAGGATCCGCTGCTGGAGCCGGCGGTGGTTGGTGCCGGTGCCCCGGTAGTACCAGGCCGCGGTGCGCCCGACCAGGACCAGCATGATCAGGCCGAGCGCGGACATCGTGCCCTCGGCCAGCACCTGTCCGAC
Organism: Kitasatospora sp. NBC_01250; assembly: GCF_036226465.1. NCBI lineage: Bacteria > Bacillati > Actinomycetota > Actinomycetes > Kitasatosporales > Streptomycetaceae > Kitasatospora > Kitasatospora sp. NBC_01250. The sequence goes on from NZ_CP108476.1 coordinate 4,502,281, forward strand.
GTTCGCGGGGAACGGCGCGAAGAGCCGGGCGGCCATCAGGCTCACCGGGCCGATCTGCAGTTCGGGGTGGTGCGCGTAGAGGGAGAGGCCGCCGCCGTTGCCGCCGCTGAAGAGCAGCTGCTCGCCCTCGCGCAGGTAGTGCCACGAGAAGCCGCCGCTGGGCTCGACGATCAGGAACCAGATGACCGTCCACGCCACCAGCAGCACGTGGTGTCTACGGACAGGAAGGCTCGCGATACGGCCGGTGTTCGACCCGTAGTCGGTTGCTTCGTCATCCGCGCTTGCTCGGCGCACCTGTTCCTCTTCCCCACACCGGCCCCTTCGGCCGGTCATCCTATGCGATCAGGTGGAACAACCGGGTCTTCCGAGTTCCGCGCACAGCGCTCCTGGGCCCGTCCGCTCAACCGCTCGGACGGACCCAGGAGGTGTGGACCACCGGTCCGGTCAACGGACCGAACAGGTCAGGCGTGCCGCGCACCGCCCTTGCGGCGGCGCAGCAGCACCAGGGTGCCGACACCGAGCGCGAAGACCGTGGCGCCCGTGACGGCGATCGGCACGGCGTCGCCACCGCCGCCGGTGAAGGCCAGGCTCTTCTCGTCCGCGGCGGCGCTGGCCTGGGCCTGCTGCACGGCGGTGGCCGGGATCGGCAGGACGGCGGCGGCCGGCGGCTGGACCGGGAAGGGGGTCACGGTGTCGTCGGAGGAGGAAGAGGAAGGGGAGGAGGAGGGGCCGCCGGGCAGCGCGCTCGCGGGTGCCGGGGTGGACGGCGCGGGGGTGGCGGTCGCGCTGGCGCTCGGGGCCGGCGTGGCGGACCGGCTCGGGGTGGCGCTCGGCGTCGGCGTGGCGGACGCGCCGGTGCTCGGCGTCGGGGCCGGGGTCTGCGACGGGCTGGGCGAGGGGCTCGCGGAGCCGGACGGGGACGGCGAGGCGGAGGTGGACGGCGGGGCGCTGGGGGTGGCCGGCGCGGAGGGCGAGGCCGGCGGCGTGGCCGGGCTGGACGGCGAGGCGCTGGGGGTGGCCGGCACCGTCGGCGAGGAGGACGGCTCGACCGTGGGCGAGGCGCTCCCGGTCGGGCTGTGCGAGGGCTTCGGGGTGCCGGGCGACACCACGCAGAAGTACGAGGGACGGCTCGCCGACATCTCCCCCGCCTGGGTCGGCTGCCGCTGCGCGTCCACCGGCGCCCAGTAGGAGACGAACTGCGCGAACGCCGGCCCGGTCGGGTTGTCCGCCGGCAGCCCGAGCCGGACCTTGATCGAGACCGACCGGCCCGCCTTGACGAAGATCAGCGCGCCCGGCGCGGGCACCCCGTTCTGGTCCAGCGGCCCGAGCAGCCGCAGCGTGTTCAGGTAGGTCGGGACGGTGCTCGGCTGCCAGTCCTGCTGACCGCGGCGGTAGTCGACGGTGAGCGCGGTGGTGTCGAAGTCGCCGGCCTTGTCGTTCACCCGCAGCGCCGGGTAGAAGACCAGGTCGCTCTTGGAGGGGTTCGTCAGCTCGACGGTGAACTCGGTCGGCGCCGCGCCCGCGGTGATCCGGTCGCGCAGGCCCTGGACCTCCAGGCGCGGTCGGACCGCGGCCGGCACCGCCTGGTCGTCGCCCGTGGCCGGGGTGGCCGAGGGCGTGGGGCTGGTCGCCAGGATCGCCGGCAGCGCGAGGTGGGCGGAGAAGGGCGCGCTGAAGGGGGCAGCCGCCAGCGCGGCCGGAGCACCCGTCAGCACCGCGGAGGAGGCAAGGGTGCCGACCGCGGCCAGAGCGAGAGAACGACGCATGGGTGTGTGCACCTCATCATCAGAATGCCGCGCCCATGGGGAGCCCCCACCAGAAGCCGTCCGGAACGCGATCGTGTGCCGTCGGGCCGCTGGAGACCCACCCCGGGCCGACGGAGATTTCGACGGAGAATATCGGACGAACTGCTTTTGCAGAAAGTGGGGTTGAAAATCCCAGCTGACTCTCAGTTTGGCCCGGTCAGGCGCTCCTCGGGCTGCGGGCGGTCGGCGTGGAGATGGAGGAGTTCGCGCAGGAACGGGTCGAGTCGCAGGCCGTGGTCGATGAGTCCGAGCCGCTGCGCAACCGCGCGCGAACCGGTGTTGTGCGCGTGGATCCAGGCGAAGACCGGCAGTTCGGGCCGCCGCCGGTGGGCCGCATCGATCGCTGCCCGGGACAGCTCGGTGGCGTAGCCGTGGCCCCAGTGCGCGGGCGCCAGGCGGTAGTAGAGGTTCCAGTGCCCGCGGCCCTGGACCTGCACGCCGCCGACGCCGACCACCTCCCCGGTGGTGCGCAGCCGCGCCGTCCAGTAGCCGCTCCCCTCCTCCTCCCAGCGCGCCGCCGCCCGCTCGATCCAGTCCCTGGTCTGCGCGATCCCGGTGTGCCGGCCCGCGGGTTGATGACGCCACACCTCGGGGTCGCGGTTGATCGTGTGCAGCGCGTCGAGGTCGTCCAGGTGCACCGGGCGCAGGTCGAGCCGCTCGGTGGCGACCGCACCCGGCGCGGGAGGGTTCTCGCTCATCCGGGGAGCGTACGCACCGGGCCGGGTCGACCCGCGCCCGGCCCGGTGCTGCTGAGGACGGATCAGCCCCGGGCACGTCAAGACGACCTATCGCGTCCTGCTCCGGAGGAAACGATCCATCGCGTTTCGGGGGCAGCTCGTAGGTTGACCCTCACACCGTGTCAGGCGCTGGAGTGGAGCCATCATGTTCACCATTGGAGACTTCGCCCGGCACGGCCGGGTCTCGGTCCGCATGCTGCGTCACTACGACGCCATCGGGCTGCTGCGCCCCGCACAGGTCGACCCGGTCAGCGGCTACCGCTTCTACCGCGCCGAGCAGCTCGCCCGGCTGAACCGGGTGATCGCGCTCAAGGAACTCGGCTTCACCCTCCAGCAGGTCCAGTCGATCCTGGACGAGCGGGTGGACACCGAGGAACTGCGCGGGATGCTGCGGCTGCGCCGGGCCGAACTGGCCGAGACGGTGGCGGCGGCGACCGCCCGGCTGACCCAGGTCGAGGCGAGGCTCCGAACGATCGCGAGCGAGGGACACATGCAGAACGACGACGTGGTGGTCAAGCCGATCCCGGCGGTCCGGGTGGCCGAGCTGCAGGCCGTGGCCGCCGGCTACGAGCCGGAGCACATCACCCCGGTCATCGGGCCGCTCTTCGACGAGCTGTGCCGGCGGGTGGCCGAGTCCGGGCTGCCCCCGGCCGGGCCGACCATCGCCTACTACGAGCCGGCCGGGGACGGTTCGGAGGCCGTGCTGGTGCACGCGGCGTTCCCGGTGAGCGCCCCGGCCACGCTGCCGCGGCACCCGGCCGGGTTCGCGATCACCGACCTGCCCGCACTGCCGGCCGCCGCCACCATCGTGCACCGCGGCGCGATGGACGAGGTGCTCGGGACCGCGCAGACGCTGGCCCGCTGGATCGACGCCAACGGGTGGCACTCGGCCGGGTTCGCCCGGGAGCTCTACCTGGAGTGCCCGGACGACCCTGGGCAGTGGGTGACCGAGCTTCAGGAGCCGGTGGTCCAGGCCGGGGCGTCGGTGCCCCAGCGGGTCGGGCCCGCGGACCAGGTGCCCGGGGCGCCGGCGTAGCCGATCGGGGGCCGGGCGTGCCGGAGCAGGCCGTACGGGCCGGGGGTCTCGGCCAGGTGCGGGTGCGCGCCCGGCGCGGGGGCGGCGGCCCCGGGCTCGGGCGTGGACGCGGGCAGGCCGAGCAGCCACTGGGCGGCGCCGGCCAGCGAGTGGCGCAGCAGCGTCCCGGCGCCGGTGCGCTGGCGCTCGGTCAGCGCCCGCAGTACACCGGCTGCCAGCAGGTAGCCGGTGCCGTGGTCGAGCGCCTGGGCGGGCAGCACGCCGGGGCGCCCGTCCGGCCCGGCCTCGATCAGCGCGATCCCGCAGCCGGCCTGCACCAGGCTGTCGAAGCCGCGGCGCCCGGCCCAGGGCCCGTGCCGGCCCCAGGCGCAGAGCTGGGCCACCACCAGGTGGGGCGGCAGGTCGGCGGGCGCCAGCCCGTAGCGGTCGAGCGCCCCCGGGCGGTAGCCGGTGACCAGCACGTCGGCGGTGGCGACCAGCTCGCGCAGCACGGCCAGGTCGGCTGGCACGGAGGCGTCGAGCAGGGTCGAGCGCTTGCCGAACCCGGTGTCGGCGTGGGCGTCCTCGCTCTCCGGCAGCCGCGGGGAGTCGACGCGCAGCACGTCGGCGCCGAGCAGCGCCAGCGTGCGGGTGGCGACGGGGCCGGCGATGACCCGGGTGAGGTCCAGCACCCGCACCCCGGCGGCGGGCAGCGCGGCGGGGGCGAGCCGGCGCTCGCCGCTGCCGCGCGCGGTGCGCTCGACCAGCGGGTGCTCGGTCGGCTCGGCCGGCCGCACCGCCACCGCCAGTGCGCCGGCGGCGTACGCGCTCTCCTGCACCTCCAGCGCCGAGCGCCCCGCGAGCTCGGCGGCGAGTTGCTCGGGGCCGGTGTCGGGCCCGCGGCCGAGCGCGGCCAGCAGGCGCTCGCGGTGGTGCGGGTAGTTGGCGTGCGTGCGGACCCACCCGTCGGCGGTGCGCCAGAACCCGGAGAGCGGCGCGAAGCTGGCCGGCGCCCGCCCCTCGATCCGCAGGTGCCGCTCGCTGACGAAGGCCGGGGCCACCGCCGCCTCGTCCACCGTCACGGCCGGCCGCGGCCCGCCGTTGCGCTCCGCCAGCAGCTCGGCCGCCGCCAGCGAGCAGACCCCGACCGTGGCGCCGGCGAACTCCCGCACCGGCAGTCGGCTCTCCAGCACCCCGGGCGCACGCCGGTAGCGCACGCCGCTCGTCAGCTCCGGTGCACCGCCGAGCGCGGACCAGGCCTGGGCGGTGGGGAGGTCTTCGCGATCTGTCACCCCGTCATTCTGCGCCCGGGCGGGCCTGCGGCGGGAGGGGGTGGCGGGGTGGGAGTCACCAGTGGGACGGGCGGGTCAGGCCGGTGGGGAGCTTGGTGGCGGCGTCGCCCCGGGCGGCGGTGAGCTGGGGCTGGGTGAGGAAGATGGCGCCGGTGAGATCGGCGCCGTGGAGCCGGGCGTCGCGCAGGTCGGCGCCGATCAGGTCGGTGCAGCGCAGGTCGGCGCCGGTGAGGTCGGCGGCGATCAGGTAGGCGCCGCGCAGGGTGGCACCGGCGAGCTGGGCCTTCGCGAGCTTGGCACCGATCAGGTCCGCGCCGCGGCGGTCGCGCTTCTTGCCGGGGATGGTGGCCCGGACCAGGTCGCCGGCCTGGAGCAGCAGGGTGTTGACCCGCTGGCGGTGGGCGGGGACGTCGAGGGCGAGCAGCTCGGCGGGGGCGGCGGCGGTCAGCGCGGTGGTCTCGGCCCGCAGCTCGCCCAGCGCGGGGTGCAGCCGGGCGGCCGGGGCGGCGGCGAGCGCCTGGTCGAGGTACCAGAGCAGTTCGCGCAGCTGGCGCACGACCGGGAAGACGTCGAACATCTCGCGCGCCGTCTGCGGGGCCGTGCGCCAGTCGGTGCCGCCGAAGGTGACCTGGGAGACCTGCTGGCCGGCGCCGAAGCAGTCGTAGACCGTGCAGCCGGTGAAGCCCTTCTCCCGCAGCCGGGTGTGGATGCCGCAGCGGAACTCGGTGTCCAGGTTGCGGCAGGGCTTGCCGGCCTCCTTGGTGATCGCGAAGTCCGCCGAGGCCGTGAAGGGCAGCGCGACGCAGCACAGGCCGAAGCAGCTGGCGCAGTCGCCGGTCAGGGCGGTGGGCTCGGTCACGAAGGTCCTCTATTCGGGTGGGCCGGGCCATCGAGTAGAGCCGACGCACGGGGGGCCCGTCCAATCGGTTCGGGCGGGGCCGGCAGGGCGGGCAGCAGGGCGGCGCCGCGCAGCTCGCGGATCAGGGCGCGCACGGCCAGCGTGCCGGCCAGCTCCGGGGTGGTGACGTAGCCGACCGTGCGGGTCGGGCGCTCGGGGCCGAGGTCGGTGAGCGCGACGGTGGCGGGGGCGTCCAGCACGGCCAGGCGCGGCATGATCGCCATGCCCATCCCGCGCGCGACCATCGAGAGCACCACGCTGTCCTCGCCGGCGTCGAGCCGGGCGGCCGGCAGCCAGTCCTGCCGGGACCACCAGGTGCGGGTGTAGGAGGAGCAGTTCTCCGCCCAGTCGATCAGCGGCAGCGAGCGCGGGTCGACCTGCCCGACGGGGTGGACCAGCGAGTACTCCTCCTCGAACAGCTCGCCCGCGACCAGCCCCTCCGGCAGCCGGTAGTTGCCGCTCAGGGTCGCGATGCCGAGGTCGGCCCGCCCGGCGTGGACCTCGCCGGCGGTGCCGGGCCCGACCTCGGGGACGATCCGCACCTCGGGGGCCAGGGCCGGGTGGGCCGCCCGCAGGCGGGTGAGCACCGTGGGCAGCAGGTGCACGGCGGCGCTGCGGAAGGCGGCGATCCGCAGCGGTCCGCCGACCGCCCCGGTGCTCGCGCCGCGCGCCTCGGCGGGCAGCGCGTCGAGCAGCCGCAGGATCCGGCGGGCGTGCGCGGCGGCGCGCTCCCCGGCGGGGGTGGGACGGGCGCCGTGCCGGCCGCGGTCGAAGAGGACCGCGCCGATCTTGCGCTCACAGGCGCTGACGGCGTGTGAGACGGCGGACTGGGTCAGGCCGAGCGCCTCGGCGGCGGCGGTGAAGCTGCCCCGGTGCTCGACGGCGACCAGGATCCGCAGCTCGCGGATGGCGAGATCGTTCACGCCGCCCACCGTACTGCGCCCGCCCCGGGTGCCGGGGCGGGCGCCGTACGGGGGTGGGGTCAGAGCTGGTCGGGGTGCGGGGCGTAGCTCGGGTGGCTCGGCTGCTGGGCCGGCGCGCCCGGGTAGGACGGCTGGGCGCCGCCGTACGGGTTCTGCCCGGTGGGCGGCTGCTGGGCCGGGAACGGCTGGGCGGGCGGCTGCTGACCCGGGAAGGGCTGGGCGGCGGGCGGCTGCTGGCCGGGGAAGGGCTGGGCGGCGGGCGGCTGCTGGCCCGGGAACGGCTGGGCGGGCGCCTGCGGCGGGAACGGCTGCCCGGCGGGCGGCTGCTGGCCCGGGAACGGCGGCTGGACGCCCTGCGGCATGAGGGGCCGGCCCAGCGGGTCGGGCGCGGTGGGCGGCACCGAGCCGTCCGCCATCGCCCCGGGCGGGAAGGCCGCCGCGAGCTGGTCCATCTCGTTGCGCCAGTAGCGGTGGATGTTCAGCCGCTTCGGCTTGCTGTCGGTGGGCAGCTGGAGGTACATCGAGCTCCAGATGGTGGCCCGCTTGACCCGGCTGACCGGGAAGGCGTGCCGCGGGAAGACCGCGACCACCTCGCCCGGGCGGTTGGTCCAGCGGCTGGCCACGTTGACCACCACCGAGCTGCTGGTGAGGGTGAGGAAGTAGAACCGCCGGGTCAGCGCGACGAGCAGGCCCAGGCCCGGGACCTCGTCGAAGATCGCGTTGAGCCATGGGCTCGGCCCGGTCTCCACGTGCACGCAGGCGATGAAGGTCTCCCCGGGCGGCGCCACCTGGGACAGCTTCTCGACGACCTGAGCCTTCTGCTTGGCCCGGCGAATTGCCATGGTTTCCGTTCCTCTTCCCCGTCTGTCCACCGCCTCGTGCCGCGGTGAAATCGGCTGAGATTAGCAGGTCGTGATGGCCGGTCGAACACCTGACGGCCCCCGGTGCGCGGTGCGCTCCGGGGGCCGCCGGGACCGTTCGGGACGGGCTGCTACTTCATGCTGCCGGTCATCGCCTTGACCAGGCTGCCCGACGGGTCGTCAGCCTCCAGCGAGTAGGCGAAGATTCCGCCCAGGCCCTTGCTGGTGGCGTACGCGCCGCGGGCGGTGATGGCCTGCGGGGTGTCACCGGTGTAGAGGTTGGTGCCGTCGTAGATCCACGAGCTCTGCGTGACCGGGTCCCAGTGCACGTTGGCCGCGGTGGTCTTGCCGGTGGCCACCAGCTCCTTCCAGAAGGCCACGCCGGCCGCCTGGCTGGTGCTCTGCGCGGCGGACGGGCCGGTGGCGCTCTGGTAGAGGCCGTTGGTGCTGCCGGCCGGCACGCCGGTCCAGCCGCGGAAGTAGAACGGCACGCCCAGCACCAGCTTCGAGGCCGGGAAGCCGCCCTTGATCCCGTACGCCGGGTCACCGTTGATGAAGGCGTTCACCGCGTTGTCGACGGTGTACTTCTCGGTGCCGGGGGCGATCGGGGTGCTCGGGTCGCCCGGGCTGTTGTAGAGCGGGTCCTGCAGGTTGGTGGGACCGGTCGCGTCCCAGGCACCGTGCATGTCGTAGCTCATGATGTTGCCGTAGTCCAGGTACTTGCCGATCTGGTCGGTCTGGACGTTGGTGATCTTGTCCTGGCCGCTCGGCAGCGCCGCGGTGAGCAGGAAGTGCTTGCCGATGCTGCTGCCGTAGGCGTCCAGCTCGTTGCGGAACTCGGCGAGCAGCGCGGTGTAGTCGGCGGTGTCGGCGGCCGAGTAGTGGTTGCCCGCGTGGCCGCCGGAAGAGGCCGGGTACTCCCAGTCGATGTCGATGCCGTCGAAGATGCCCGCGGCCGAGCCGGTGCCGCCGGAGGCGTCGCCGGAGACGCCGGTGGGCAGGTTGCCCTTGATGAACATGTTGATGCAGGAGGAGACGAACTTCTTGCGCGAGGCGTCGGTGGCGGCCACGTCGGAGAAGTACTTCGAGTAGGTCCAGCCGCCCAGCGAGAGCGTGAAGCGCAGGTTCGGGTACTTGGCCTTCAGCTCGCGCAGCTGGTTGAAGTTGCCCTTGATCGGCTGGCTCCAGGCGTCGTTGCCGCCGTCCACGCTGTTGGCCGAGGTGTAGGACTTCTGGTAGTCCGCGAAGGCGTCGCCCGCACCGTCACCCGCGTTCGGGTCGCTGTCGTTGGTGTCGGCGGCCTTGATGGTCTCGAAGCAGGTCTGGTTGGTCGGGTCGATGTTCTCGAACGCGTAGGTCATCACGTTCAGGCCGGAGGCCGCGCCGCTGGCCGCCACCGTGCTCGGGTAGTACTGGTTGCCGTAGATGCCCCACTGCGAGAAGTACGCGGACTTCACCGCGCCGGTGGGCTGGGCGCCGGTGGTGACGGCGACCGGGGCGGACTGGGCGCTGCTGTGCCCCGCCACGTCGTAGCCCTGGACGGTGAAGGTGTAGGCGGTGTTCGGCAGCAGCGAGCTGACGGTGACCGAGGTGCCCATCGAGGTGGCGACCAGGTTGCCGCCCGAATAGACGTAGTACGCCGGGACGTTGCCGTTCTGGCCGCCGTCGGCGGCGGCGGACCAGTTCAGCGTGACGGTGTTGTTGCTGACGGCGGCGGTGACCCCGGTGGGGGTGCTGACCAGGCCGTCGCCGCCGGGCGCGGTGCCGGTGCCGGGGCCGGCGGTGGGGCTCGCGGTGGGCGAGGCGCTCTGGGTGGGGCTCGCGCTATGCGACGGCGAGGCGCTCTGGCTCGGCGAGGCGCTCTGCGACGGGCTCGCGCTCTGCGACGGCGAGGCGCTCTGGCTCGGCGAAGCGCTCTGCGACGGGCTCGCGCTCTGGCTCGGCGAGGCGCTCTGGCTCGGCGAAGCGCTCTGCGACGGGCTCGCGCTCTGGCTCGGCGAGGTGCTCTGGCTCGGCGAACCGGTGCTGCCCGCCGGGCCGGTGAGCGCCAGGTCGTCCGCGTAGTACGTCCCCTGGCCGTACCAGCCGTGCACCCAGACCGTCACCGAGGTGGTCGAAGCACCGGTGGTGAAGGCGGTGTTGAGGTTGGCCCAGGCGGCACTGGAGGAGGTCCAGGTGCTGGTGTCGGTGGTGCCGGTGCCGGTCACGCCGAGGTAGGCGTAGCTGCCCTTCAGCCAACCGGTCAGGTTGTAGGCGGTGTTCGGGGTGACCGTCACGGTCTGCGCGCACTGCGCGGTGTCCGCGGCGGAGGCGGCGCCCGCCAGCGCGTAGCTGCCGCCGTGCGGGGAGGTGGTGGTGATGCTGCCGAGGCCGCTGGAACAGGTCCAGCCGGACAGCGCGCCGGTCTCGAAGTCGCCGTTGGCCAGCAGGTTGGCGCTCGCGGCCGAGGCGGAACCGCCGGCCAGGGCGGCCAGACCGGCCGCGCCGGCCACCAGGGCGGTGGCGGTGGCGAGCACGGTGGCGCTTCTGAACGGGCGCCGGGCGGTCTGGGGCCGCTCGGCCGGCCGCGCGGCGGGGCTGCGTTCGGGCATGGTCGCTCCAGGGAGTCACGCCCGGCCGAAGGGCACCGGACGCCGTGTGGGGGAGGTGTACCTGGGTCAGGGCGGGGCGCAGTCGCCTGATCTGGTTCCGCGGATTGGCGCAGAACGTATGCCCAGTCCACCGGCCGGGTCAACAGGTCTGTACCAATCTGCAATCTGATGAACCATCCGACCGGCCCAAACGTCCGAGTTCGTCCGGCAATGGACCTCGCTCGGTCGAACAGGTCTGTACCTGTTCGACCGGTGCGGCGGCGGTCGGCGCACTGCCACGGGTGCCACCCGGCGTGGTCGGGCAGGGGCGAGTGCGGTAGGACTGCGAACGACGACGGGGGTGAGGATCGTGCTTCGGTGGTGGCATCGGTTCGGTCAGGGCCGGGAGTTCCCACGGACGTGGGGCGACGGAGGCGGCGAGCCGTTCGAGCCGCGCGAGCTGGGCCGGGCGCTGGCCAGGGCCGGCGCGGCCGACGGGCGCTCCCGGCCGGATCCCGGCCGACCGGGGCAGCAGCGGCCCGCGCCGCACACCGCCGCCCTGCTCGCCGGACTGCCCGCCGAGACCCTGCGGGCCATCGCGCTGCGGCTCCAGCAGGAGCGCAGCGGCCTGCTGGCGCGGGACCACGAGTGGGCGGCGGGCGCGGTGCTGTGCGCGACGCACTGCGGCTGGCGGCCGGCGGAGGTCCACCAGCTGTTCGCCACCGCCCTGCTGGGGGTGGACCCGGTCCGCCCGGGGGCCACCGACTGGGTGACCGCCGAGCGCAGCCTGGAGCTGCCGCTGGCCGCCTGCGCGGAACTGGACCCGCCCGAGCGCGAGCCGTTCCAGCCGTACCTGCGCACCCTGCTCGCCGCCCGGTCCGGCTGCCGGGCCGACCTCGGCACGCCGGACGGCCGGCCCACCGCCGAGCAGGCGGCCTTCGCCGAGCGGCTGCGCGCGCTGGTGTCCACCCCGTTCGACCCCGACCCGCTGCTGCCCTGGGGCCCGGACCTGGGCGCCGGGGACGAGCTGTTCGCCCGCTCGGCCCGCTGCGGGCTCGGCGCCCGGCTGTACGAGGAGCCCGCGCTGCGGCTGCTGGAGCTGTGCGCGCAGACCACCGAGCTGCGGCCCGGCTATCAATGGCTGGGCCGGGCCAAGGAGTTGTCCGAGCTCACGCCGGACCTGCGGCAGCCGCTGCGGATCCTGCTGGCGGCCGGGCGCGGCGGGCCGGCCGACTGCCGGCCCGCCGGTCAGCCGCACCCGGGAGAACTCGGTGAGCGCAGTGCCCACGTGCTGGCCGCGCTGGCCTGGGTCGCGGTGGTCACCGAGGACACCAAGGCGCTCCACCAGCTCAGCCGCGCCCTGGAGCACCACGGGCGCGCCGCGCTCGGCGACCTGCGGCCGGCCGCCTCGCACTTCGTCCGCTCCGGGATGGCGGCCCTGGCCGCGCTCGCCGGGGAGCCGGGCGCCGGAGCACACCGCCGGCTGCTGGCGGGCAACTCGCCGGCCGCCACCAGGCTGGCCCGCGAGGAGCTCGCCGCGGTCCGCGACCTGCCCGCGGGCGCCGACCTGACGGCGCTGCGGGTACCGGTCGGCCCGTACACGGCCTCCTTCGTGATCGGCGCCAAGGGCACGGTGGAGCTGCGGTTCCGCAACCAGGCGGGCCGCCTGCTGAGCGGCGTCCCCTCCCAGGTGCGCGAGCGGCACCCCGCCCGGTACGCCGCGCTGCGCACCCGGCTCGCCGAGCTGCGCACCCGACTGGTGACCTACCGCGGCATGTTGGCCGAGCGCCTGCACGCCGACCCCGGCACACCGGCGGCCCGGTGGCAGGCCGACCACCTGGGCGATCCGGCGCTCGCCCAGCTCGGCTGTGCCCTGGTCTGGCACATTGACACACCGTCAGGCCCGTTGCTGGGCCTACCGGTCCGCCGCAAGGGCGCCACCCACTGGATGCTGCGCGACCTGGCGGGGCGGATGCACGAACTGGCCGACGACACGCTGGTGCGGCTCTGGTCCCCGGCGGCGGACGAGGCGGAGCAGGCGGCCGCCTGGCGGGCCGAGCTGGCCCGGCGCGGGCTGGCGCAACCGGTGCCGCAGGTGTGAGGGAGCGCCGCACGAGGGCCGGTCGGCCCGAACAGCAGCGCCGCCCGCCGCGGATCGGGTGATCCGGGACGGGCGGCGCGGGGCCGGCCTCGGTGTCAGGCCTTCGCCGCAGTCGCAGCCGCAACCGCGGGGGCCGCGTCCGCCGGGGCCGCCGCGGCCTGGCCGGGCGCCCAGGCGCCGGGGACCGGTGCCGGGCGGCGCACCAGCGCCAGCACCAGCACCCCGGCCACCAGACCGGCGCAGCCCGCCACCAGGAAGACCCGGTCCAGCCCGGCCGCGAAGGCCGCGTGCAGGTCGGGGCGGCCGGCGGCGTGCCCGGTGAACTGCCGCACCCGGTCCTGGAACACCGTGCCGAGCAGCGCGATGCCGAGCGCATAGCCCAGCTGGCGACCGGTGTTGACCGCGCCGCTGGCCATCCCGGCCCGCTCGCGCGGCACCGAGGCCAGCGCGGTGGACATCAGCTGCGGGGTGGCCAGGCCCACGCCCACCCCGCTGACCAGCAGACCGGGCAGCAGGGCCGTCCAGTTGGAGCCGGCCGAGACCAGGCCGAGCAGCAGCGTGCCGCCGCCGATCAGCAGCAGGCCGACGCCGATCGGCAGCTGCGGCGCGAGCCGGTGCACCGCCTTGCCGGTGGCCAGCGACACCGCGAAGGAGGCCAGTGCCAGCGGGCAGACGGCCAGGCCCGCGTTGAGCGGTGTCAGGTCCAGCGCCTGCTGCAGCCAGATCGAGACGTAGGTGAGCTGGGCGAAGGCAGCGGCGTTGAGCAGCAGGCCGCCCACCGTCAGCCCCAGGAAGGTGCGGTTGCGCAGCAGCGCCAGGTCCAGCAGCGGGTGCCCGGCGCGCAGCTCGGCCACCGCGAAGACCACCAGCGCGAGGACGCCGAGGGCGAGCGGGCCGAGCACCTGCACGCTGCCCCAGCCCTTGTCGCCGCTCTCGATCAGCCCGTAGACGAGCGAGCCGGCGAAGACGGTGAAGCTCAGCGCACCGGCCAGGTCGATCCGGCCGCGGGCCACACCCGAGCCGCCCTTGAGGTAGCCGAGGGTCATCGCCAGCGCGAGGACCGCGACCGGCACGTTGACCATGAAGATCGCACGCCAGCCGAACTGGTCGGTGAGCAGGCCGCCGAGCACCGGGCCGACCGCGGCCGCCGCGCCGTTCACGGCACCCCAGACGGCGAACGCGGTGCCGCGGTCACGGCCCTGGTAGGCGCCGTTCAGCAGGGCGGTGGTGGAGGTCATCATCGCGGCGCCGCCGATGCCCTGGGCCGCGCGGGAGGCGATCAGGGTGGCCGCGTCGGGCGCCAGCGCGCAGGTCAGCGAGGCGACGGCGAAGAGCACCAGGCCGCCGAGGTAGAGCCGCCGGTGGCCGAGCCGGTCGCCGAGCGAGCCCAGCGCCATCAGCAGCGCGGCCAGGGTCAGCGCGTAGATGTCCACCACCCACTGCAGGGAGGTGAAGGAGGAGTGCAGGTCGACGGACATCTTCGGCAGGGCCACGTTCACGATGCTGACGTCGACGAGCAGCATGAAGGCGCCCAGGCAGATGGCTGCCAACGGTATCCACTTGCGCACGGTGTTCTCTCCGGTCAGAGCAGAGGGCCACTGGCGGGTCTGCCACCCGCCGGCGGCCCGGACGATGTCGATCGGTGCCCACCCTGCGCCGTCGAGGCGGGGTTTCCTCAGCCGGCCGACCAGCCCCGGTGGATTTCGACATCACCTACGCTGGAGCGGTGGATTCCGACACCTTCGACAGAATCGACCGCGAGCTGGTCCACGCCCTCCAACTCAACGCCCGAGCGCCCTTCAGCCGGATCGCGGCCGTGCTCGGCGTCTCCGACCAGACCGTGGCCCGCCGCTACACCCGGCTGCGCGGCAGCGGCCGGATCCGGGTCCTGGGCCTGACCCACCCCGAGGCGCTGGGCGAGGTGCGCTGGCACGTGCGGGTGCAGTGCACCCCCGACGCGGCCTCCTCGGTGGCCGAGGCACTGGCCCGGCGCAACGACACCTCCTGGGTCACGCTCAGTTCGGGCGGCACCGAGATCAACTGCTCCACCCGCGCCCACCCCGACCAGGCCGACCACTCGCTGCTGCTCCAGCGGCTGCCGCGCACCCCGAGCGTGGTCGGCGTCACCGCGCACTGCGTGCTGCACACCTTCTTCGGCGGCGCGATGAGCATGGTGATGAAGACCGACACGCTCAGCGCCGAGCAGGTGGCGGCGCTGGGCCCACTGCCCGCCGCCGCCACCGTGCCCACCGGACCGCCGAGCGGACCGCCCCCGGTGCTCGACGCGGCCGACCGGCGGCTGCTCGACGCACTGGCCGTGGACGGGCGCACCCCGCCGGCCGAACTCGCCGCCGCCACCGGCTGGTCGCTCAGCACGGTGCGCCGCCGGCTGGAGGAGCTGGAGGCCTGCGGGGTGCTCTACTACGACCTGGAGGTGCACTGGCGGCTCTTCGGCGTGCGGGCCCAGACCATGCTCTGGCTCTCGGTGGCGCCGGCCGAGCTGGCCGCCACCGGCACGGCGCTGGCCGAACACCCGGAGGTGGCCTACGCCTGCGCGACCACCGGGGCGACCAACCTGCACGCGGTCGTCCTGACCCGGGACGCGCAGGCCCTCTACACCTACCTGACCACCAGGATCGCCTCGCTGCCCGCGGTGCGGCAGTTGGAGACCGCGCCGACCATGCGGCTCGTCAAGGGCCCGGGGCCGCTGCCGCTGGCACGCCGCTAGGGCCTCTCTTTCGGATCTTGCGCGCCCGGCAAGATCCGAAAGAGCGGCCCTGGGCGGCAGCGACCCCGGTGCGCTCAGACCAGGCCGACCGCGGCGGCCAGCTCCTCGCCGGTCAGGCTGCCCGGGGCCCGGCGCTCGCGCGCGCTCGCGTTCGCCAGCCGCTGGAGCGCCTCGTTGACCGGCACCGGCACCCCGTGCAGCCGCCCGAGCAGCACCATCTCGCCGTTCAGGTGGTCGGCCTCGATCGAGCCGGTGCCGCGGGCCAGGCTCTGCCAGGAGGAGCCGCCGGTCGCCGCCCCCGAGACCGGCGGCTTCTCCACCTTGCCGGTGCGCATGTCCGCCATCTCGGCGGCGTCCGCCCGCGCGATCCCGGCGGCGTCCAGCACCCGGTCCGCCTCCGCCACCGCCTCCCGGGCCACCCGCTGGGCGGCCGGGTCGCCGCCCGTGCCGCAGAGCGCCTCGACGGTGGTGACCAGGTTGGTGACCAGCTTGCCGTACTTCCAGTACATGACGTCGGGGGCCAGCGGCGCGAGGAAGCCGGCCTTCACCAGGTCCTCGCCGATCGCGCGCAGCGTCCCGTCCGCCTCGGCGCGCGGCGGGTAGTGGCCCAGGGTGAGCATCCCGGTGTACGGGGTGCAGGGGGCGGTGATCGAGCCGGCCGCCAGGTAACTGGCCGGCAGCAGCACGCACATGCCGTACACCCGGGCGAAACGGCGCAGCGCCAGGCGCTCGTTCTCCACCCCGTTCTGCGCGATGACCAGCGGCAGCCGCTCGCCCGCCGTGCCGCCGCCGGCGACCGGACGGTCCGCCCAGGCGACCAGCGCCGCCTCGGTGTCCTGCGTCTTGACCGCGAGCACCAGCACGTCCTCCGGCGCGAGTTCGACCCCCTGCGGCCCCTGGGCCACCGGCACCGGGAGCACCCGGGTGCCCAGGTCGGGGGTGGTCAGCGCCAATCCCTGCTCGTGCAGGGCCTGGTACTGGCTGCCGCGCGCCACCAGGACCACCTGGTGCCCGCTCTCGTACAGCCGCCCGCCGATGGTGCCGCCGATCGCGCCGGCGCCGATGATGATGTACCGCATTTCCCTGGCTCCCCTCGTCGTTCCCGTGCGGGGCAGGTCCTGGTACCCCCGCGCGCCCCGCCGCAGACCAGGTCACCGTACCGTTCGTGCCCGCCGCTTCACCGGGCCGGGCCGGGAGCCGCCCGGGGGCCGGGCCGAAGGCCGTGGGAAAAATATTGACAGTTCTGCCACTTTCTCTATGGTGGACCGTATGACGCAGCCAACCCAGGCCGGTCCGGCCCTGTCTGACGAACCATCAGATCTTCCGTCGCTCCCCCGCCGGCGCGGCTGCCCGTTCGACCCCGACCCCGCGTACGCGCGACTGCGCGAGGACCAGCCGGTCAGCCGGATCGCCTTCCCCAGCGGCGGCTCCGGCTGGCTGGTCACCCGCTGGGCCGACGCCCGGGCGGTGCTGGCCGACCCCGCCTTCAGCTCCCGGCTCAGCACCGGCTCCCCGCACGTGCGCCGGACCCTCGTCCCGCTGCCCGAGCAGGCGCTGCCGGGAGCGCTGCTGCGCCTGGACGGCGCCGAGCACCGGCGCTACCGGCGACCGGTGATGCGGGCGTTCACCGTCCGGCGGGTGCAGCAGCTGCGGCCGCGGATCGAGCGGATCGTCGAGGAGCACCTGGCCGCGATGGAGCGCGCGGCCGCGGCCGGCGGCGGGGCACCGGTCGACCTGGTGGCCGAACTCGCGCTCCCGGTCACCTCGCTGGTCATCTGCGAGCTGCTCGGGGTGCGCTACGAGGACCGCGCCACCTTCCAGCGCCTGGCCGGGCAGCTGCTGACCATCGACGTCACACCGGAGCAGTCCGTGCAGGCCCGGCTGGAGCTGGGCGCCTTCCTGTCCGAACTGGTCGCCGCCAAGCGGCTGGCCCCCGGCGCCGACCTGCTCAGCACGCTGGTCGCGGAGGCCGACGCCGATCCCGAGGGCCCGCTGAACGACCAGGCCCTCACCGTGCTCGGCTCGCTGCTGCTGATCGCCGGCCACGAGACCACCGCCAACATGATCTCGCTCGGCGCGCTCGCCCTGCTCCAGCACCCCGGGCAGCTCGCCGCCCTGCGCGCGCAGCCCGCGCTGGGCGAGGGCGCGGTGGAGGAGCTGCTCCGCCACCTGACCATCATCCAGTTCGGCCTGCTCCGGCTCGCCACCCAGGACACCACCGTGGGCGGTCGGTCGATCCGCGCCGGCGAGCAGGTGGTCGTCGCGCTGCCCGCCGCCAACCGGGACCCGGAACTCGGGCTCGGGCTGCCCGGCGCCGGCGAACCGCTGACGGACCCGGAGCACCTGGACATCACCCGCCCGCCGACCGCGCACCTGGCCTTCGGCCACGGACCGCACCAGTGCCTGGGCCAGCAACTCGCGCGCGCCGAACTGCAGATCACCCTCGGCGCGCTCTTCGCCCGGTTCCCCGGCCTGCGCCTGGCCGAGCCGCTGGAGCAGGTCCCGTTCCGCGACGACATGATCATCTACGGCGTCCACCGCCTGCTGGTGACCTGGTGACGCACCGGCCCGCGGCAGGGCCGCAGGCACTACTCTGTCGGCCATGTCGAAACTTGATGGTCTGCTGGTCGACATCGCCGCCATGGTGGAGTCCGAGCGCAGCAATCAGATGCCCATGACAGTGGTCGTGCCGGGAGCGGTCATCACCGGCCGGCTGGCACCGGAGAGCCTGTGGCGCGAGCGGGTGGCCGAGGTGCTCGCGACCTCGGAACACCTCAAGCCCTTCGCCGCCCTCTTCGCGGCCCCCACCGCACCCGGCAGCGCCACCACGCACGTCGCCGAGCGGGCCGCCGGCGAGCCGACCCACCTGCACCTGCACCTCGCCCGGATCCTGCAGGGCAGCTTCGGGCTGCCGCACACCGGCGGCATGTACCGCATCGCCATCGCGGACGTGAGCAGTTGGACGGTCGGCGACCTCAGTTACTCGGACGACCAGTAGCCCGCCGCCGCGCCGGCCGCTGCGCCTGACCACAGCACCGGGTCAGACGCAGCGGCCGCGTCGGCGCAGCACCGGGTCAGACGCAGTGGCCGGTCAGGCACAGCTCCCGGTCAGGCGCAGACCAGCGCGCGGAAGGTGTTGCGGATGTCGGTGAGCGGCTGGCGTTCGCGCGTCCAGAACACCTTGTTGGTCAGCAGCACCGCCCAGCGGCCCAGCCCCGGGACGAGCCACAGGGCGGTGCCGGTGAACCCGTAGTGCGTCCAGACCCCCTCGGCCGGGCCGGTACCGGGCGCCAGGTGCCAGAACAGCCCGCGCTGCGGCTCCAATCGGCCGGTCTGGACGCGCAACGACTCCGCCGTCCAGGCCGCGCCGACGCCGACCCGGTCGGCACCGGCCCGTCCGCCGGTGGTCCGCCCGGCACCGGGGGCGAGCAGGTGGCGCAGGTAGACGCCGAGGTCGTCGGCGGTCGAGAAGACCCCGGCGATGCCGCAGACCCCGCCGAGCAGCCGCGCCGAGGGGTCGTGCACGGTGCCCTGCCAGTGCTCCCCGCTCGCCTGGTCCAGCTCGGTGGGCGCGCAGCGGGCCGCCGCCGCGGCGGGCAGCGGGCCGAACCGGGTGGCGTGCATGCCGAGCGGGTCCCAGATCCGCTCGGTGACGTGCCGGTCCAGCCGCTCGCCGGTCAGGTGCTCCACCAGGTAGCCGAGGATCAGCGCGGCCCGGTCGGTGTACTCCACCGCCTCGCCGGGCGGCCGGTGCGGGGCCGCCCGCAGCACGCCGGTGCGGATCGCCGCCGGGTCGCGTCCGTACAGCGCCTCCAGCTGGGTCCGCAGCGGCACCCCGGCGGTGTGCGTGAGCAGTTGGCGGGCGGTGACCCGGCCGAGCGGGTGGCCGGCCGGCTCGGGCCAGTAGCTCCCGATCGGCTGGTCCAGCGGCAGCCGGCCGTCCTCCCACAGGGCGCCGAGGACGGACCAGACGGCGAGGACCTTGGTCAGGCTGGCCAGGTCGAAGAGGGTGTCCGCCCGCATCGGCCGCTCGGGCCGCCGGGGATCCGGCACGCCCACCGCGCCGCCCGTCAGGCGTCCGCCGGCGTCCCCCACCGCCCAGGCCGCGCCGGGGTACACGTGCTCGCGCACACCCTCGGCCAGCAGTCGGTGGATCCGTTCGGTGTCGGGCGCCCAGCAGCAGGTCGGCTCGGTCACGGCCGCCCGCCCGCCAACTCGTGGCGCCGCGCCCAGGCCCGGGCGGACAGGCGCGCCAGCAGGGCGGCGGCCGGGTCCCCCTCGGCGTCCCCCGAGGCCAGCGGGCCGGTGTAGCAGACCGCGAGCAGATAGGGCGCGGTGTCGGGCGGCCGCACCAGGCCCACGCTGTGCCGCACGCCGGTGAACCAGCCGTTCTTGAAGGCGATCCGGGTGCCGGGCGGCAGCCCGGCCGCCAGGTCCACCCGCCAGGTGTTGCGCTCCAGCAGCCCGAGCGGCTCCGGTTCCAGCGACCGCACCAGCCGGAGCAGGTCCAGCGCGGTGACCTCGTTGCGCACCCCGGCCGCACGGGCCCGGGCGTCCTCGATGCCGCGCGGGCTCGCGCTGTGCGTCGCACCGGCCGCCCGCCAGGCCCCGGCGACCGCCGCCCCGCCGACCTGGGCCAGGCAGAGGTTGGTGGCCAGGTTCGACGAGTGGGTGATCATCCGCTCGGCCAGCCAGCGCAGCGGGGCCCGGCCCTGCCCGATGCGCTGCCAGGGCTCCGGATCGCTGTCGTAGCCGGGGTCGTTGGCGAAACTGCCGCCGACCGCGGATTCGAACCGGTTCACCACCGGCACCTCGGCGTCCAGGTCGAGTCCGCTGCGGTGCAGCGCGGCCAGCACCGCGACCTTCATGGTGCTGGCCGCCTCGTGCGGCTCCTGGGCGTTGTGCAGCACCACCGGTCGGCCGTGCAGTGGCCCAGCGGCAACAGACAGCATCCACGCCTCCGTTCGGTTCGCCCGGGCAGGCGCCCGCCGGCACCCGCACCGTGACGCCCCTCACCGTGACGGAGCGCCCCGGTCCCCGTCAATGCCGACGCGCCCGGCGTCACCCGCCGCGCTCCGCGCGGCTGTGCCAGCTGTGCGGGGCCTCGAAGGTGTCCGGCTGCCAGGCGCTGCCGGCACCGGTGGCGCGCGGGGCCGCTCCGGCCGCGGCACGCGCCAGCAACACGGCGGTGAGCACGGCCAGTTCCTCCGCCGTCGCCCGGCCCCGCAGGACCTGGATCTCGATCGCCGTCATCGCCCGGCCCCCTACTGCGGCGGGTTGCCGTGCTTGCGGGACGGGCGGTCGGCGTGCTTGGAGCGCAGCATCTCCAGCGACTGGATCAGCACCTGACGGGTCTGGGCCGGGTCGATCACGTCGTCCACCAGGCCGCGCTCGGCGGCGTAGTAGGGGTGCATCAGCTCGGTGCGGTAGGCCTTGACCAGCTCGGCCCGCTTGGCCTCCGGGTCGTCGGCCTCGGCGATCTGCTGGCGGAAGATGACGTTGGCCGCGCCCTCCGCGCCCATCACGGCGATCTCGTTGATCGGCCAGGCGTAGGTAAGGTCCGCGCCGATGGACTGCGAGTCCATCACGATGTACGCCCCGCCGTAGGCCTTGCGCAGGATCAGCGAGATCCGCGGCACGGTGGCGTCGCAGTACGCGTAGAGCAGCTTGGCGCCGTGCCGGATGATGCCGCCGTGCTCCTGGTCGACCCCGGGCAGGAAGCCGGGCACGTCCAGCAGCGTGACGATCGGGATGCTGAACGCGTCGCAGAGCTGGACGAAGCGGGCGGCCTTCTCGGAGGCGGTGATGTCCAGGACGCCGGCCAGCGACTGCGGCTGGTTGGCGACGATGCCGACGACCCGGCCGCCGAGGCGGGCCAGCACGCAGATGACGTTGGTGGCCCAGCGCTCGTGCACCTCCAGGTACTCGCCGTGGTCGACGATCTCCTCGATCACCTTGCGCATGTCGTAGGGGCGGCTGCCGTCGACCGGGACCAGGTCCAGCAGCGCCTCGCAGCGCCGGTCGGCCGGATCGTCGCAGCTCTCCGCGGGCGGGGTCTCCCGGTTGTTCTGCGGCAGCAGCGACAGCAGGTAGCGCACCTCGGCGATGCAGGACTCCTCGTCGTCGTAGGCGAAGTGGGCCACCCCGGAGCGCTCGGCGTGGACGTCGGCACCGCCCAGCCCGTTCTGGCTGATCTCCTCGCCGGTCACCGCGCGGACCACGTCGGGCCCGGTGATGAACATCTGCGAGGTGTCGCGGACCATGAAGACGAAGTCGGTCAGCGCCGGGCTGTAGGCCGCACCGCCCGCGCACGGCCCGAGCATCACGGAGATCTGCGGGATCACCCCGGAGGCCCGGGTGTTGCGGCGGAAGATGCCGCCGTAGCCGGCCAGCGCGGTGACGCCCTCCTGGATCCGGGCTCCCGCACCGTCATTGAGGGAGACCAGGGGCGCGCCCGCGTTGAGCGCCATGTCCATGATTTTGTGGATCTTCGCCGCGTGCGCCTCGCCCAGCGCGCCGCCGAAGATCCGGAAGTCGTGGGCGTAGACGAAGACCGTCCGCCCGCCGACGGTTCCCCAGCCGGTGATCACGCCGTCGGTGTAGGGCTTCTTCAGCTCCAGACCGAAGCCGGTCGCCCGGTGCCGGCGCAGCGGCTCCACTTCGCAGAACGAATCCTCGTCCAGCAGCAGGGCGATGCGCTCACGTGCCGTCAGTTTTCCTTTGGCCAGCTGCGCGGCGGTGGCCCGCGCGCTGGGTCCGGCCAGCACCTCTTGCCGTATATGTGCCAGCTCCTCGATCTGGGATATCATCTCTTCCCTTCCATTCGGCCGGGCACGGGACGCGGTACGGTCCAGGAACAGATGTGAACTCCCGTCCCGATCAACGGGATTCCACTTCCTGTCGAGTGATCGTGCCAGCCGGCGCTGACCGGGCACTGACACACGACCGCGGTGACCGGCGCGCCCCTGCGCCGAACGGATTCAGACCAGCTGGAGAGCCGGCGTGAGCGCCCTCTCGTCCAGGTGCGGCGCGTGCGAGAGGATCGCGTGCTCCAGGCGCTTCAGCGCGGGAGAGGGTTCGATTCCCAGTTCCTCGGAGAGGTTCTGCCACATCAGGCGGTAGAAGCCCAGCGCGTCCGCCTGCCGCCCGGAGCGGTAGAGCGCGATCATCAGCTGCTCGCAGAAGCGCTCGCGCAACGGGTGGTTGCGGTGGGCGTCCTGGAGCTCGGGGAGGATCGCGGCGTGCCGGCCCAGCCGCAGCTCCGCGTCGAAGCAGAGCTCCATCGCCCGCATCCGGTGCTCCTCGTACCGGGCCCGGGCCAGCTGGCAGGCCGGGCCGCCGGTGAAGCCGCCGAACACCGGTCCCCGCCACATGGCCAGCGCGTCGCGCAGCAGCGCCGCGGTGGCCCCCGCATCCGTCTGGGCGAGGGCCTCGGCCTGGCGCACCGCCTTGATGAACTCGACGGCGTCCAGCACCGCGTCCCGCAGACAGAGCCGGTACCCGGACGGATGGATGGTCAGGCGGGCCCCCGGGCAGTCGGGCTCCAGGGCCTTCAACTTCCGTCGCAGTCGGCTGACATGCGCCTGCAGTGCGTTCGACTCGTTGTCCGGGAGGGCGTCACCCCACATCTCGTCGATCAGGCTCTCGCCGGAGATGGACTGGCCCTCGTTGACGAGCAGGGTCAGGACGAGCGTGCGCTGGAGGGCACCGGAGATCTCGGCGGCCCCCAGGGGGGTTCTGATCTCCAAGGCTCCGAGGATGGAAAAACTCAGCATGCTGCCCCCTTGGCTCTTCATCAAACAGACGATGTCTGGCCTGGTTCGCGTCACGCCACCCTGTGGCCGGTACGGCCCCGCTCCGGTCCGCGGGGGTCGCCGGCCATGGCGCTCGGCGCCGGGAGGCCGAGCGGAGGCCTCACACCCCCACTCGCATCATGGCGGATACATTCTCCCGGGAAGGTATTACGGAAAGTCAGATCGGTGCAATACGAAGCGAGTTGACTCCAGCAGCGTTCGAGCGGGTGGTGCCCGGCGCAGGGCGGGAGCCCTCGGCACCGTCGCCCGGCCCGCGGGCCGGCGTACGGGACGTCACGGACCCCAGGTCAGGTCGTCGGGGGACGCGGAGGTGGACGGGGCGGGGGCAGTGGCCTGCCCGCCGGCAACCGTCCCGGCGGAAGCGGACGCCCCGCCGATCACCATCGGAGCGCAGACCAGAATGAGAGCGGCGAGAATTCCGGTCGCGTATATCTTGGCGTTTCGGAACGTGCTCATAGTGGGCCTCCTTTGTGGGATTGAATGACGGCAGCGACTGCGTGGAGGAGTCATTGGCGGGACGAATATTCACCGCCCGATTTGACTGGTCCCCCTTGCCGATGGCTCTACTGTGGCGGACCCCGGGAAGCGATGGAAGAGATCTCCAATGGACGGAACCTGCAGTGGCATAAGCCGTCCAGCACGGCCATCCCCGGGCCGACCGCCGCGTGCATGAATCCGCTGGTCACCGGCCACGCCATGGCACCGTCAAGCTATGTCCCGAACCGTCCTCGGCGCCACCCCCGGCCCGTTCCGGCCCAGCGGATCCGTGCCCCTCGGCAAATACCGGACAGCCGTTCATACGGCGCGAACAGAAAGGCGGATCGCACTCTTCTCCCGAGCCGGAACACGACAGCCCGCCGGCGGTCGAAGAGACGTGGGCGGGCACGCCCGTCCGGCCGCCGGCGGGCTGCGCGGGCGGTCACCGGCGGGCTGTGCGGGCGGTCACCGGCACGCCGCGGACGCCCGGGAGGCGGGGGCGGACACGGGTGCCGGGTGACGCGGGATCCGGGGTACTACCGGGTGCTGGGCAGCCAGCCGTCCTGAACGGCGTGGACGCCGGCCTCGAAGCGGCTGCGGGCCTCCAGCCGGGTCATCAGGTCCGCCGCGATCCGACGGGCGGTGCGCGGGGAGATGCCCAGCCGCTTGGCGATCGCCTCGTCGGTGAGCCCCTGGGTGAGCAGCCGGAGCACCACGGCCTCCTGGCGCGGCAGCCCCTCGATGTCGCGCGAGGGCGCGACCCCGAGGGGGGTCGCGGCGTCCCAGATGTTCTCGAAGAGCGCGCACAGGGCCGCGACGGTGCCCTGGCCGCGCAGCAGCACCGCTCCGATGCGCGCGTCGTTGGTGTCGATGGGCAGCAGGGCGTGCCTGCGATCCATGATGATCATGCGCACCGGCAGCGCGGGAGCCACCCGCACCTGGCCGCCCCGGTGGTTGAGCCAGGCCACGTGATCGAGCGTCGGCTTGTCGTTGCGAATGCTCTCCAGATAGATCGTCCGCATGCGAACGCCACGTTCGAGCAGGGCCGCATTGGGACCGCGGCTGGCCTCGAGGTCCGCCACCGGATGAGCGCC
Organism: Kitasatospora sp. NBC_01250; assembly: GCF_036226465.1. Lineage (NCBI taxonomy): Bacteria > Bacillati > Actinomycetota > Actinomycetes > Kitasatosporales > Streptomycetaceae > Kitasatospora > Kitasatospora sp. NBC_01250. Next base: position 4,526,595 of record NZ_CP108476.1, read on the forward strand.
GCCGGGCGCGAGGGTCATCACCTCCTGCTCGATGGTCCGGCCGATCTGGCCAAGACGCTCCCGGATGGCGTTGGGACCGACCAGGTGCTCGGAGTCGGTGTCTCCCGAGGGGGTCGGCAGTGCGGAACACTCGGCGATGAGCTGGGCCGCGGCGGCCCGGGACGCCTCGACGCGCATCTGCTGGGCCGCCAGATCCACGTGTTGCCGGGCCAGCAGGAGTTCCATGGCCATCTCCGGCCGAATCGCGCGGAAACCGATGTGCTCATCTGGCGACGGCTGGATCAGGGCCAGCACGCTGAGTTGGTCGAGGCTGCTGCGAATCTCACTTTCCGTGAGCTGCAACCGTGCCGCCAGAGCGGCCACACCCTCGCTTGGATGGGCCAGCATCGCGCGATACACCAGCTCAGCATGCCGATCGATGCCCAACGACTCGAGCACTTCGCCTCCCCCTACCCTTCGCGTAACGAAACACTAGCTTTTTTTTAGCATGCACCTGCCCGAGTTGGACGCTTTCTGCAATGACCTAAACCGTCCACCATGACTGCTTGTGGAGTGGATTGTCATGGATCCACGATCGGGACATGTACCTTGTTCACGTCCAGCTCCGACCTCCCGCAGGGCGGCGGCTGCCTGATCACGTCGCGGGGCTCGTGGCCGGCTGTATAGCCCCCGACGAGGCGGTGGAGCACGTCACCTTCCATCCGGAGGCGGTCGGCGGCCCGGTGGTGGGGCTATTCCTCTTATCGGCTCGTCTCGACGAAGCCGAGCAGACGGCATCGGCCGTCTGCGAGCGCGCCATCGCGACCTGTCCCGAACTGCGGGGATGCCTCATCCTGCGCAGCGAGGTTCCACTGCTCGAAGATCCCGTGACAGGAGGACGTCTGCCCATAACCGATCCGGATTGCCAAGATCCCTCCCCACCGTTCTAAGGGTCCGATCCGGATGGCCGACCTGCGTATTTGTCAGGTGCATGATCCGAATCGGGCTGGTCGCCCGCCCTGCGTCCGCACCACGGCGCGGGGCTTTACTGTTGCCCGCTAATGCTCCCGCACCACCCCGCCACTTGACACCACGGCGTCCTTATGCGGCCACCGTGGGCATGCCTATCCCATGACAACGATCATTATCGTAGTGAATCACGATGGCGCCGTCACTCCGCTGTCACGCCCACCGGGCAGCGTGTGCAGGCCTGCTGAGTACGAGTCAGATGAGGCGCCTGTGCCGCGCGTTGCGTGAGGCCTGCGACCGCTCCGCACCAGGGCCGAAAACGCAGAACCGCCCGAAGGGCGGTAGACCCTCGGGCGGTTGGCGCACCGTCACCTCCGCGGACGCGCCGCGGACGCGAGGCGGTCCCGGCACCGACGGACGGCGTGGCGGAGAAGGCAGGATTCGAACCTGCGCGGGCAACCTGACGTCACCCGACCGGGCCAGGGCCCGGCCCCCGATCAACCACTCCGGGCACCTCTCCGTGTTCCCGGCCCGGTTTCCCGCGCCGTTCACGAGAACAACTCTGGCAGCCTCTTCTGACGCCCAACTGACGTTCCTCTGACGCGAATTCGAGAGTGAATTCAACCCTTCCCTGAAATGGCCGCCTGTGCTCTACTCTCACCGACATCCACCCTTCGCGAGAGGATGCGATTCCATGTCCCTGACGGCTACCGCCGATCCGATTCTCGCAGCAGTGCGGCAGCACACCCAGGCCGAGAATCCCAGCTCATTCCTGGCGCTCAACAGCGGAAACAGCGCGTTCACGGTGCCCGGCCGTGACGGCGTCATCGTCTACCGGCGCACCGGCCGGCACGTGGTGCAGTTCGGCGGACCGTTCGCCGCGCCGGACGACTACGAGGCCCTCGCCGAGCACTTCATCGACCATGTGCGTGAGCAGGAACTGCGCCTGGTCGGCGTGCAGTTGCAGCGGCACGACGCCGAGCGCTACGCGCGCCGCGGCTTCACCGTGAACCAGGTCGGCGCCTCCTGGGCGGTCCGGATCCCCGACCACACGCTGCGCGGCTCGCGCTTCATGCAACTGCGCAACAAGATCTCGCGCGCCCTGCGCAACGGGCTCCAGATCAGCGAGGTGCCGGCCGAGGAGTGGGCCGACGGCATCCGCACGATCGACGGCGCCTGGCTGGCCTCCAAGGGCGGGGCGAGCCAACTGGAGTTCCTGGTGGGCCAGATCGGCGGCGAGGCGCAGGCGCAGCGCCGGCTCTTCGTCGGCACCATCGACGGCGCCCCGGTCGCCTACATCTCCTACTCCCCGGTCTACGGCGACCGGGCCGGCTGGATGCACGACCTCAGTCGGCGACTGCCGGAGGGCTCGCCGGGCCTGATGGAGGCCATCAACGCGCACGCCACCGAGGTCTTCCGCAGCGAGGGCGTGGAGTGGCTGCACTTCGGCTTCACCCCGTTCACCGGCCTGGACGCCGGCTACGAGATCGAGGGGTACAGCCCCGCGTTCCAGTGGCTGATGCACGCCCTGTGGGCCGAGGGCGCGGCCCTGTACCCGGCTCAGACCCAGCTGAACTACAAGCAGAAGTGGGCCCCGGACCTGACCATCCCCGAGTACGTCGCCTTCGACGGGCAGGCGTCCCTGGCCTCCTTCGCGCACATCTTCCGGGCCTGCGGGGCGTTCTAGGCCGTGTCTCACAATTCCCGTCAGGCGCGCGAATTGTGAGACACGGCCTAGTCCACCCGGTCCGCCAACTTACGCAGAGGAGCCCGACATGTCCGAGGACCAGACCCCGGCCGCCGCGGCGGCCGACCCGATCGAGACCCTCCAACACGCCATGGTCGAGGGGCTCATGGGCGTCATCGGTGCACCCGACGACGCCGACGTCGCCGCCGCCGGCGACGAGATCGTCCGCAAGCTCGACACCGCACTGCGCGCCACCGCGGAAGCCGCCTGACGCTCCGTCAGTTCGCAGGCCGGCCGCGCTGATCAGTCGAGCGTCAGAGCCACATCAGGCCGACCGAGAACCCTGTTCGCTGAGTCCGCTCGACGTCCGGCCGGGGCGGCACCCCTGTGCGCCGCCCCGGCCGGCCCGATCTCCCGGGCGCTGCGGCGCAGCACGACCAGCCGCTGCGCGCCGCGGCACCGCCAGCCGGCTCCTCGCCGCGCCGCTCGTCCATCCGCGCTCCCGGGTGCGGCACCGCAGCCGCCTGCCGGCGGCTCCATCTCGCAAGGAGAGCATCCATGCAGCCTCAGCCTGTCCAGACCCGAACACGCGCGGCGGGGCCGGGGTCCCCGGCCGCAGCGCCGCCGCGCGCCGGCGCGTCCGCCACGTTCTCCGAGTTGCTCGCCCGCGTCAAGGCCGAAGGGCTGATGGACCTCGACCAGGGGTACTACGTGCGGCGGCTGATCCTCAACACCGGCCTGATCGTGGCCGGCCTGGCCGCGTTCTTCCTCATCGGCGACTCCTGGTGGCAGCTGGTCGTCGCCCTGTGGATGGGCCTGTGCGGCGGCCAGTCGGCCTTCATGTGGCACGAGGCCGGCCACAAGGCCATGTTCCACAACAAGAAGGTCTCCTCGGTCGTCGGCTACTTCCACGCCAACCTGGTCAACGGCGTCAGCTACGGCTGGTGGGTCAACCACCACAACCGCCACCACAGCAACCCCAACCACCTCGACATGGACCCGGACATCGGGCGCCGCACCGCGATCTTCGACATCAAGCAGTACCGGACCCGGACCGGTGTGCAGCGCTTCATCGTGCGCTACCAGAGCGTGCTGTTCTTCGTGCTGCTGGTGCTGGAGTCGTTCAAGATGAACCGCACCGCCTTCCAGTCCATCGCCCAGGGCAAGACCAAGCGGCCGGTGCTGGAGACCGTCCTGCTGGTGGCCCGCGCGGTCTGCTACCTGGCCTGCGTCTTCACCGTGCTGAGCCCGGTGCTCGCGGTCGCCTTCATCCTGGTGCAGTACGCCGTGCTGGGCGTCTACTTCGGCATGATCTTCGCGCCCAACCACAAGGGCATGGAGGTGCGCGACGGCGAGGCGGAGACCCTCGACTGGCTGGCCCGCCAGGTGCTGACCTCCCGCAACATCCGGCCCTCGTGGCTCATCGACTTCCTCTACGGCGGTCTCAACTACCAGATCGAGCACCACCTCTTCCCCGCCATGCCGCAGAACCACCTGGGACGGGCCCGGGTGCTCACCCGCGAGTACTGCGCGGAGCGCGGCATGCCGTACCACGAGGTCGGCTTCTGGGCCTCGTACCGCGAGGTGGCCTCGTTCCTGCACGAGGTCAGCGCCCCCGTGCGCAGCGGGGAGGCGGACGCGGCCCTGCGGCAGGCGGCCTGAGCCGCGCTCCCCCACCCCCACCCCTCCCTCCCGAGTGCCCCGACTCCCGAGTGCCCCACCACTCCCGAGTTCCCCCAACTCCCGCTGTACCGCGAGCCGTCGTTCGTCCCGGTCTCCGGGCCGAAGAGCCCGGGACCGTCCTGCGGTCCCGGGCGATCTGCTTCCCAGGAGTCGTTCACCATGTCCCAGACCCTCACCGGCCCCCGCCTCTCCCCCGGCCCCTCCCCGGCCTCGATCGGTGCCCGGCTGGACCGGATGCCGATCGGCCCGGTCCACCGCCGGCTCACCGCCGCGATCGGCGCCGGGCTGCTCTTCGACACCTTCGAGAACAACCTCTCCGGCACCATCGGCAAGGTGCTCCAGCACAAGTTCGCGATGGACGCCACCACCCTGAAGTTCGTGCTGGCCTCGGCGTTCATCGGCCAGTTCCTCGGCTCGCTGGTGGTCGGCCGACTCGCCGACCGGTTCGGCAGACGCCGGGCCTTCCTGTTCAACCTCGCGCTCTACTCCGGCTTCTCGCTGCTGGGCGCCTTCTCGCCGAACGCCACCTGGCTGATCGCCACCCGGTTCGTGGCCGGCATCGGCATCGGATCCGAACAGGCGCTGGCCGACTGCTACTTGGCCGACGTCCTACCGGCCTCCCGGCGCGGGCGGTTCATCGCCTGGGCCTACACCCTGGCCTACTGCGGGGTGCCCGCGGTGGGCTTCGCGGCGCTGTGGCTGGTGCCGCTGTCGCCACTGGGCCTGGCCGGCTGGCGCTGGCTCTTCGTGATCAGCTCGCTCGGCTCCGCCGTGGTCTGGGTGCTGCGCCGCAACCTGATCGAGTCGCCCCGCTGGCTGGCCGCGCGCGGCCGGGTCGCCGAGGCCGAGGCGCTGGTCGCCGTGATGGAGGCCGGGCAGGCTGGTGGGCGGCCCACCGCGGCCGTCGCCGAGGCGCCGGCGGCGGTGGCTCCCGCGCAACGGGTCCGCGGCGCCTTCGATCCGGGGCTGCGGCGCCGCACCGTGATGCTGTGGATCCTGTGCACCCTCTCGGTGGTCGGCTACTACGGCTTCGGCACCCTGGTGCCCGAGATCCTCGCGGCCAAGGGCTACGGCATCGTGGCGGGCCTCGGCTTCACCGCCCTGTGCTTCCTCGGCTACCCGGTGGGCTCCGCGCTCGCGGTGCCGATCGTCGAGCGGATGGAACGGCGCACCCTGCTGGTGCTGGCGGCCACCGCGATGGCGGTGGCGGGGCTCGGCTTCGGGGTGGCCGGCTCGCCGGTGCTCATCGTCCTGCTGGGCTTCGGCTACACGCTGTGCAGCAACGTCTTCTCCAGCGTCTCGCACGTCTACCTCTCCGAGCAGTACCCGACCGAGATCCGCGGCGGCGCCTCCGGGGCCGCGTACTCGCTCTCCAAGCTCGCCGCGGGCTCGCTGCCGTTCGTCCTGCTGCCGGTCCTGCAGCACGACGGCGCCGACGCCCTCTTCGCCGTCATCGCGGCCACCACGGTGGTCATGGTCGTCGCCGTGCTGAGCCTGGGCGGGCGCACCACCGGCGTCTCGGTCGACCGGCCGCTGTCCGAGTGACTCCCCACCCACGAAAGGGACTTCCCATGATGACGAACACCACAGCCTCCGGCCCGGTGACCCGATGAGCGGCCTGCTCGCGGGCAAGCGCCTGCTGATCACCGGCGTGGTCACCGAGTCCTCCATCGCCTTCCAGGCCGCCCGGATCGCCCAGGACGAGGGCGCGGAGGTGCTGCTCACCGGCTTCGGCCGGCTCAGCCTGATCGAACGGATGGCCCAGCGCCTGCCCAAACCCGCGCCCGTGCTGGAGCTCGACGTCACCGACCAGGCGCACCTGGACTCCCTCGCCGACCGGGTACGCGAGCTGACCGGCGACGACGGACACCTCGACGGCGTGCTGCACTCGATCGCCTTCGGCCCGGCCGGCGCCTTCGACTTCCTCACCGGCACCTGGGCCGACGTCGGCACCGCCGTGCACGTGTCCGCCTACTCGCTCAAGTCACTGGCGATCGCCTGCCTGCCGCTGATGGAACGCGGCGGCGCCCTGGTCGGCCTCACCTTCGACGCCCAGGTCGCCTGGCCGCGCTACGACTGGATGGGCGTGGCCAAGGCGGCCCTGGAGTCCACCAACCGCTACCTGGCCCGCGACCTGGGCGGCCGCGGCATCCGCTGCAACCTGGTGGCGGCCGGCCCGATCCGCTCGATGGCCGCCAAGTCCATCCCCGGCTTCGCCGACCTGGCCGACGGCTGGGACGCCCGCGCCCCGCTCGGCTGGGACCAGACGGACCCCGCCCCGACCGCCCGCACCACGGTGGCGCTGATGTCGGACTTCTTCGCCGCCACGACGGGCGAGATCGTCCACGTCGACGGCGGCGTCCACGCGATGGGGGTGTAGGAGCCGCGCAGTTGCGGGGCCTCACGTAGCCGCCCACCCGGGGCCGGGTGGGCGGCGCCTTTCTCAGGGTGCCCTCGGTCCTTGCTCAAGAGTTGCTGCCCGCTCGTCCAGCGCTCCAACATCCGGCGCGTCGCGGAAGCGGTACAGGCGCGCCCGCATGTCCTGCACGGCCTCGGCGTCGCCGACCTGGACGCGCTGGTGCACCGGAGTCCCGGCCCGCCAGGCGTCGGCCCTATCGGGGCGGCTCGCTCACGTGGCTCACCCAGCAGATTGTGCTGACGGGAGTTCGCGCATCCCGGCACACCGCCGGGGTTGGGTGACGAGTCGCTGCCTCACTTGGCGGTGGCCAGGTCTTGCTCGGACGCCTCGGGGGCCTCGTCAGGCTGCCTGGGGTCGGGCAGCCGGGCTGCGCGCAGTGCGGGGTTGGCGAGAGCCAGGGCCACGACGATTGCTTCCAGGATTCCGCTGATGAGGAAGGCTGTACTGATGCTCGTGGCGCGGGCTATGGAGGCGAAGAGCAGGAAGGAGACAGGGGTGAGTCCCACGGTGGTGAAGCTGACGAGGCTCATGACGCGGCCGATGTAGCTCTTGTCGGCGGTTGCCTGGACCAGGCCGATGAGCAGGGAACTGGCCGGGCCCAGGGTAAAGCCGACAGCTGCGGCGACCAGGGCAGTGGCGACTGGCTGGTTGACGTATCCGAGGGCGACAAGCAGGGGCGTCTGGAAGGCGACCCAGCTCAGGCCTGCCACAGCGGCATGGCGTGTGGGGCGGCGTAGGACGACGGTCATGGCACCGATGACGGCACCGGCTCCGAAGCTTCCTTGGATGGCTCCGAAAGTGGTGGCCGGCCAGTGGTGGTTGTGGATCAACAGGGGCAGGCCGACGCTGAAGGACCCCATGATGGTGAAGTTGAGGCAGGCGATCGTGACGATGAGGATCGCCAGCACGGGGTGGCACAGGATGTAGCGGATGCCTGCTTTGGCTCCGGTGTTGGTGTGTTCGGTGGGTTCCGGGCGTTCGGGCAGGCGGACTCTGAGGAGGGCGACCAGGGCGAGCGCGAAGACAACGGCACAGGCGGTGGTGGCGCCGGCGGTTCCGCCGAGTGCGATGAGGAGACCTGCGGCAGGGCCTCCCGCCACGGTGCCAACGCGCTGCATGGTCTGGAGGAGACCGGTGACGCGAGGAAGCTGCTCGGGTGGAGCGATCAGGGCCGGGACGGCACCAAGGGCCGGAACGTTGATGGCGTCGATCGCGCCGAACACCAGGGCGACGGCGAGCAGCGGGACCCAGGCGTGAGGAGCCGCCGCTGCGGCCAGGGTGGCGCCGAGCATGATCGCGATGCGTGCTGCCTGGGTGGAGAGGGCGAGTTGGCGGATGCCCAGGCGGTCGACCAGGCTGCCGCCCAGGAGCATGAGCAGGGCGCGGGGGACGGTACCCGCACCCATAACGATGCCGGTGAGGACGGGTCTGCCGAGCTGTCCGGCGGACCAGCCCAGCGCGGTAAGCCAGAGCTGATCACCCGTCATGGACAGGGTGTACGCACTGATGAAGCTGCCTATGTTTCGGCCCGGACTGTCCCGGCCGCTGTCGGGCTGTGTGCTGGTCATGGCTGCTCCGGGAAGGCATAAGCGAAGACGAAGATGGGACGGCGGGCTTCTGGGCCGCTCATGACCTGGTCAGGGGTTGAGCCGGCGATCGCATTGCGGCCGTGTTCGCACCACTTGGAGATGACGTCCTGCATCTCCCGAGTCATCTGTTCGAGTTCGGATGCGGTGAGGGTGGCGACGGCGTCGGTGGTGTAGGCGGCCTGCTGCCAGGCTGCTTCCTCGGTGGGCCGGCTGTCCCACCAGGTGCGCAGCCGCTCGTGCTGGCGGTTGAGCATGAGGGTCTCGAGCCGGCGTTCTGCTTCACGGCCGGCCTCTGTGTCGGCGAGAGTTTCGGAGGACCAGCGGACGCCACCGGTGATGGCACGCCACCATCGCTCCCGGCCGTCCTGTTGGAGCTCGGGGGCTTCCTCGACGTAGCCGTAGCGGGCCAGCTCGTGCAGGTGGTAGCTGAGGTGCCCGGGTGTCGCGCTCACGATCTGCCCCAGGCGAGAGGCCGTGGAGGGGCCTCGGGTGAGTAGCAGTTCGTACATGCGCCAGCGCAGAGGGTGTGTCATGGCCCGCAGGGTCTGCAGGTCGCTGATGGGGGGAGTACGGCCGTCGCTCACCATGCGTCCGAGGGTAGAGCTGCCGACAAAGATTGCACAAGAATTCTTGTGCTTCTGGGTGAGTATGCCTTCACCTGGCTCCACCGGGCTTCACGGCCCACGCGAGCCTGGCTGATGTGCAGTCATACGACTTGTCCATATGCATTGTTGGGCGTACCCGGCTTCGCACAACCGCTCCTGGTGGAAGCGGCTGCCCGCTGCGGATCAGATCGGCTGCATCTCGTTCAGCTGAGCGGTGACGTCGAAACGTCCCTGCAGGTTCGTCTTGAACGACGGACAGGTGACAGTGCCCTCGCGCCACTGCTTGGGACAGAATCCGCCACAGACGGGAAAGAAAAGGCAGCGGTCGCACGGTGATTCGCCCCCGCGTTCCACGCTGTCGTACCAGTCGTCGAACTCACCCAGCGGCCTGGCCTGCTGGACCGGGTGGGTGTCGACGTGAGCGAGAGCGCGGTTCTGCTCGGCTTCGGGAACCAGCGGATGCTCACTGCAGGAGAAGACGTTGCCGGTGCTGCTGATGATCTCGGCAGAGCGGGTGACAGCGACACACACCGTCTTCTTGGCTTCGCCGGGCAGCGTCTGGAAGCGCAGATCGAGCTCCGTCATCAAGCGCATCCACTCCAGCTCCTGCTCGGCGAACCCCGCGCGGGCGACCTGCAGTTCACTGACATCGTTGCCCCAGGAGTGAACCTCATGGATGCTGAATACGACGCGGTCGTCCGCCATGCCGGCCTCCGCCATGAGGCGTAGGTACTCCTCCACGTAGGCGGCGTTGTCGCGGCTGACGTTGGTGCGCAGGCCGATGGTCAGGCCTTCCAGGCCAGGCTCGCGGAGGACCTGCTGGACCACGCGGACGATGTGCTGGAAGGAGCCCTTGCCGTTCTTCAGGGGGCGGTGCACGTCGTGGATCCGCTGCGGGCCGTCAAGGGTGATCTCGGCGTGGACGACCCTGCACTCGTGGTGCAGAGTGGCCAACCGCTCCATGGTCAGCAGGGAGCCGTTGGTGACGATGTGGGCCTTGTAGTCCACCCCATGCTCGTCGGCGGCCTCGATCAGGGGTCGGGAGAGTTCCCGGATGACCGGGTAGCCGGCCATTGGCTCGCCACCGAACCATCCGATCTCGACCGCCTTGGTGGTGGGCCGGGCGATGCCGGCGGCCACCCGGCGTACGACCGCGTCCCGGTGGTTCGGCTCCAGACGCTTGCGCGTGTGCGCCTGGCCGCAGTAGGTGCAGCCCATGTTGCAGTAGGAAGTCGGCAACAGGGCGTAGGTGAGCTTCGAGCGGTCGGCCGCGGCGGCGCGACGCTCGGCCAGTAGGTCCGAGAGTTCATCGCTCTGCTCGTCGACGAGGGCCTGAGCCGCGGTCAGACCCTCGCGCACCTCGTCGGCCAGAGCAGCGAGGTCACCCTCTCGCAGCAGGCCGACGACCTCAGCCATGACCGGCAGTACCAGCCCCGTGCGCGTCGCGTACAGCAGCTGCCATGCATCGCCGTCGCTGTCCCGGTAGGTGTGGTCGCTGAACGCCACGTATCGACTGACCTTCTGACCCATCGACTCCTCTTTCAGCTGGTCATGCGGAGGGCTGTGGCCGCCCGGGAGGCGACCACAGCCCCTCAACAGCGCTACTGACCAGGGTCAGCCGCAGATGAAGTTGCCCGCGTTGCCCTTGGCAGTGTTGCTGGTCTTCGCGGTGGCCAGAGCCTTCTTCATGGCGTTCCCCTCTCATTGGATGCGGCGCGAACTGCGACCGCGGAGATCACTCTGCCCGGCCCGCGTCTCGCCATCGTCGCCTTGCCGTCTCCCCAGCGTCTCCGCGGTGTCGCCACATCACCTCTACACAAGTCGCCTCGGACTGGCTACTGCTGACTGCTCATTCGCTCCAAAGCACCGCATATCGGCACAACACACAAGAGAGATTGCGCAAAAAATCTTGCCGACCTAGGCATAGTCCGTGCACCGTAGTACTTTCGGCACGTTCGGTGACGGGGTTTCATCGGCACTCAACGGAGGTTCCACTGGTGCGCATCTCGCTGTCCCTACTCCCAAGCTTCAGCTGTCGCAGCGGCCTCGACGTCCACACGATCAGTCCCGCCGGACAACGGATCCTCGCCGCTGCCGCGCTGGAGGACGGGCCGATCAGCCGCGACGTCCTCACCACCAGGTTGTGGCCCGACCTGACAGCCAGCCGTGCATCCGCCCGACTGCGGCAGGGCTTGTGGCGGCTGAACAGGAGTGTTCCTGGGGGCGGGCTGCTGACAGTGAGTTCCACGTCCGTTGCGCTCGCCGACGATGTCCATCTCGACTACCGGGCGGCCACCGACCTGTACGACACATGGGCCTGCCAGGGCATCCCCCACGGCGAGTTGCGCAAATCAGCGCGGCCCTGGTGCAGCTACTTCAAACATCCCCTGCTCGCCGGCTGGGACGAGGAATGGCTCACCCCGGGCCAGGAGCAGTGGGATACCCGTCGACTGCGCGCCCTCGAAGATCTCTCCAGGGCCTGCCTCGACGCCGGCGAACTTCTCCTGGCCACCGAGGTCGCCGACACTGCGGCCGAGGTCGATCCCTTGCGCGAAGGCCCGCGCAGAATCGCCATCGAGGCGATGGTGCGAGCCGGAGAGATCGCCACCGCCCACCGCCGCTACCAGCAGTTCGAACAGCAACTGGATGACGAACTCGGCATCAGGCCCAGCCCCGCCACCAGCGCGCTCCTTCGGACCCCGGCGCGTCTCGTGGCGGTGTGAGCCCGCAGACCCGCCCTCGCTCCCAGGTGCAACGGCGTCCCCGCGCCCGACGACACATCACAGAGACAACGGAAGCAGCCATGAAGAACGCACTCGCTGTAGCAAAGAGCCACACCTCCCGCGATACCAAGGTGTCGAACCTCGCCTGCGGATAGACGCTCAACACGGGCTTCGCTTCCCGGGCTGTACCACTGCAGACCCGAGGAGCTGCTCACTGGGAACACTGCTGGCCATTGCCCGTGCCTGACCTTCAGCAGCAGGGCCCAGCCGGATCTCCCCCGGCCGGGCCCTGCTGCTGTGCGCGATCCCTGGTCCTTCTCCTAGTCCGTCGAGGTGCCGCCGCCCGGGAGCAGGCGGCGGAAGCCGGTGTAGAGGATCAGCGCGTCCGGCAGGAGCACCGAGCCGTCCTCCTGGAGGCCCTGCTCCAGGAGGGCTGCGACGGTGCGGCCGATCGGGAGGGCGGAGCCGTTGAGGGTGGCGGCGGGGCCCTTGCGGCCGTCCGGGGTCTTGTAGCGGATGCCGGCCCGGCGGGCCTGGAAGGTGCCGCAGTCGGAGACCGAGGAGATCTCGCGGTAGGAGTCGCTGCCGGGCAGCCAGACCTCGATGTCGTAGGTGACCCGGGCCGAGAAGCCCAGGTCGCCGGCGGGCAACTGGACGACGCGGTAGCTGAGTTCGAGCAGCTTCAGGCACTGCTCGGCGTGCCCCACCATCAGCTCGAACTGGTGCGGCGCGTCCTCGGGGGCGCAGATCCGGACCAGCTCGACCTTCTCGAACTGGTGCAGCCGCAGCACCCCGCGGGTGTCGCGGCCGTATGCGCCGGCCTCCGCGCGGAAGCAGGGGGTGCGGGCGGTGAAGGCCTGCGGCAGCTCGCGGCTGTCCAGGGTCTGGCCGGCCACCATGTTGGTCAGCGGCACCTCGGCGGTGGGGATGAGGAAGAGCTCGCGACCGCCGACCGAGGTCGCGAACAGGTCCTCCTCGAACTTGGGCAGCTGGCCGGTGCCGGTCATCGTCTCCCGGTTCACCAGGTAGGGCACCGCGTACTCGGTGTAGCCCTGCTCCTGGGTGTGCAGGTCCAGGAAGAAGTCCGACAGGGCCCGTTCCAGGCGGGCCCCGGCGCCGCGGCTGAGGTGGAACCGGGCGCCGGAGAGCCGGGCGGCCGTCTTGGTGTCGAAGATGCCGAGGTCCTCGCCGATGTCGGCGTGGTGGCGTGGTGTCACGCCGGGGGTGCGGACGGTCGGGCCGATCCGCCGCAGTTCCACCGCCTCCTTCTCGGAGTCGCCGTCGGGCACCGAGTCCAGCGGGATGTTCGGGATCCCGAGCGCGAGTTCCTCGAACTCCTCCTCGGCAGTGCGGACTTCGGCCTCGGCCAGCTGGGTGCGGGCGCGCAGTTCGCGGGCCGCCTCCTTGGCCTCCTCGGTCGGCGGGCCGGCCTTGCGGGCCCGCGCCGCGGCGTTGGCCTCGGCGCGCAGCCCGTCGACCACGCCCTGGGCCTCGGCCCGGCGCCGGTAGGCGGCGGCGAAGGCCTCGCGGTCGAAGGCGAACCTGCGGCGGGCCAGGCGGCGCACCGCCTCCGGGTCCCTCTCGATCAGCTCGCGCGGATCATGCATGGCGTTCTCCGGAATCACCGTGGGACATGGACAGGACCGCGCCCGCCGCGACCGCCGCCGCCAGGTCGGCGTCGACATCGATCGCGGGCGCTTGGACAGCAGCAGGGACGGGAGCAGGAGCGGGGACAGCAGCAGGAGCGGGGACGGGAGCAGGAGCGGGGACAGCAACAGGAGCTGCGACCGGCGCGGTCACCAGGTGCGCCGTGCCCAGCCGCTGGTACGTCGCGCGGCGGGCCGAGCGCAGCCAGGCGGCGGCCAGCAGGCCGAACACCACCACGGCGACCACCAGCCACGGCAGGTCGGCCACCAGCACGTTGGTCGAACCGGTCAGCATGCTGAAGTTGCCCACCACCAGCCACACCGAGGCGACCAGCCCGGCGAAGCCGAGCAGCGGGATGACCGCCTCGCGCAGCCAGCTCCCGCCGCGGGCGCCGCCGCGCAGCCGCGCCACCACCACCGACAGCGCGGCCACCGCCTGGAGCACCACGATGCCCAGCGTGCCCAGGCCCAGCATGCTGGTGGTCATCGAGGTGTACGGGTTGAGCCCGGCCAGCGCGAAGACGGCGGCCACCACCACGGTCAGCACGGTCTGCACCACGCTGGCGCGGTGCGGCGAGGCGAACTTCGGGTGCTGCTCGGCCAGTCCGGCCGGGAGCAGCCCGTCGGCCGCCAGCACCTGGGCGTAGCGGTTGGCGGCGCTGTGCAGCGCGAGGGTGGCGGCGAACAGGCTGGTGCAGAGCATCACCTGCAGGCAGGTGCCGCCGACCGTGCCGAGGTAGCTGTTGCCGAGGTCGAAGAAGAGGTTGCCCAGCTCGTTGCCGGCCACCTCCTTGAGCTTGCCGGTGCCGACCGCGCCCACCGCCAGCCAGCTGGTCAGCGCGTAGAAGCCGGCGATCAGCAGCACCGCGCCGTAGGTGGCGCGCGGCACGCTGCGCTGCGGGTCCTTGGCCTCCTTGCCGTACAGGGCGGCCGACTCGAAGCCGATGAACGAGACGAACGCGAACATCAGCGCCACACCGGTGCCCGGGCCGGTCATGCTGTGCTCGGAGAACGAGGAGGCCGGCAGCGCGTGGGTGCCGTGCTTGACCAGGATCGCGATGTCCAGCGCGAACAGGATCCCGATCTCGCCGAGCATCAGCAGGGCCAGCAGCCTGGCGCTGGCCCCGATCTCGCGGTAGCCGAAGACGGCCACCAGCGCGATCCCCACCGCGGCGCACCACTCCCAGGGCAGGTTGAGGCCGTGCTGGGCCAGGATGATCTGGGTGAAGTAGCCCAGCGCGCCGGCCAGTCCGATGGTGGCGCAGTTGTAGGAGAGCAGGGCGAGGTATCCGGTCGCCACCGCCGGCGGCCGGCCGAGGTCGGCCGCCGTGGAGGCGTAGAAGCCGCCCGAGCCGCCCGTGCGGCGGGCGCTGACCGCGTACCCCACCGAGAAGCAGAGCAGGGTGATGCCGGCGAAGGCGAAGGCCGCCGGCACCCCCGCCCCGTTCCCGAAGGCGAACGCCAGCGGCACCGTGCCGACCATGGCCGACAGCGGTGCCGCCGCGGCGACGATGAGGAAGAGGATGTGACGGGTGGTCAGCCGGCCGGCCGGAGCGGCCGGGGCCTCCGGCCGGCGGGTGGGTCTGTTGTCGGGCATGGCAGCTCCAGGAGGAGGGGCGGGGGTGGGCCGGGGGAGGGTCAGGCGGGTGCGATGGCGAGCACGGTGTTCTGCCCGCCGAAACCGCAGGAGTTGCTCAGCGCCAGGTCGATCGGCATGTGGGAGAGGTTCTGCGCCAGCTTGATGTCGATGCGCGGGTCGGGCAGGAAGAGGTTGGCGGTGGGCGGCACCGTCTCCCGTTCCACGCTCAGCACCGAGAACGCCGCCTCCACCGCCCCGGCCGCACCCAGCAGGTGGCCGGTGACGCCCTTGGTGGAGGTGACCAGCGGGCTGCCGGTGAGCACCCGGTACATCATCCGGGCCTCGGCCAGGTCGTTGAGCGGGGTGGAGGTGCCGTGCGCGTTGACGTGCTGCACGTCCTCGGGGTCCGCGCCCGCGTCGGCCAGGGCCGCGCGGACGGCCGCCTCGATGCCGGCGCCGTCGGGGTGGGGGGAGGTGATGTGGTGCGCGTCGGCGGTGGCGCCGTAGCCGATGATCCGGCCGCGGACGCGTGCGCGACGGGCCCGGGCGTCGGCGATGCGCTCCATCACCAGGATCCCGGCGCCCTCGCCGGCCACGAAGCCGTCCCGGTCCGCGTCGAAGGGGCGCGAGGCGGTGGCCGGGTCGTCCTGGCGCTTGGAGAGCGCGCCCATCTGGGCGAACCCGGCCATCACCAGGGGGGTGATCATGGCTTCGCTGCCGCCGGCCAGCACCACGTCGCAGCGGTTGAGGGCGAGCAGGTCCCGGGCCGTGCCGATGGCGGTGGCGCCGGAGGCGCAGGCGGTGGCGACCACCAGGTTGGGCCCGGTGGCGCCGAACTCGATGGCGGTCTGACCCGCCAGCATGTTGGGC
Source organism: Kitasatospora sp. NBC_01250 (assembly GCF_036226465.1). Classification (NCBI taxonomy): domain Bacteria; kingdom Bacillati; phylum Actinomycetota; class Actinomycetes; order Kitasatosporales; family Streptomycetaceae; genus Kitasatospora; species Kitasatospora sp. NBC_01250. The sequence continues at coordinate 4,542,344 of NZ_CP108476.1, forward strand.
AGCTGCTTGGGCAGCAGCAGCGGGGAGACCCGCTCCGAGCCCTGCTCGCGCAGGACCTGGTGCTGCTGCTCGACCGTGCCCGGGCCGCCGTCCGCGCAGCCGAGGACCACCCCGACCCGCGCCCCGTCCCAGGTGGCGGGGTCGAGGCCGGCGTCGGCGATGGCCTCCCGGGCGGCGACCAGGGCGAACTGTACGAACCTGTCGAGGCGGTGGGCCCGGCGGGCATTCAGCAGGCGCTCGGGATCGAAGTCGGGCACCCGGCACGAGATCCGCACCGGGTTGCCTTCCAGAGCCGGATCGAGCGCGGCGGGGGAACGGCCCCCGCACACGCTCGCCCAGCTCGCTTCGACACCCACGCCGCCTGGTGTGACCAGCCCCAGACCGGTGACCGCGATGTCGATGCCGGCCATCAGACCTTCGCGCTCCGCTCCTCCATGAGTCGCACCATGTCGGCGACGGTCTCGGCCTCCAGCAGTTCGTCGTCGCTGATGTCGAGGCCGAACTCGGCCTTCAGCAGGAGCGACAGCTCCACCACGGCCAGCGAGTCGAGCTCGATGTCCTCGCGGGTGGCCTCCGGGGTGATGGCCTCGGGCGAGATCTTGAGGGTGTCGACCAGGATTTCCCTGAACTGGTCCAGCTGCATGGCAGTTCCCTTTCGTTGACGCGGATGGGTGGAACCTGTGGTGGGGTGAGGTGTGGGGTGGGGTCAGGTGGCGGCGACCTCGGGCCAGACGAGGGTGGTCGCGCCCCAGGAGAGCCCGCCGCCGAAGGCGGTGAGCAGGACCTTGTGACCGGCCCGCAGGCCGCCGTCGGCGGCGGCCTCGGCAAGCAGCACGGGGATGGAGGCGGCCCCCGTGTTGCCGACGTGGGCGATGTTGCTCAGCCGCCGGTCCTCGGGGATCCCCAGCCGGTCGGCGACCGAGCCGAGGATCCGGGCGTTGGCCTGGTGGGCCACGAAGCGGTCGACCTCGTCCAGCCGCCAGCCGGCCGCCTCGGCGGCCTGGGTGGAGACGCTGGTCATCCGCTCGACCGCATGGCGGTAGGTCTCCCGGCCCACCATGCGGAAGTACTCGTCCCCGGGCGCGGCGGGGCGGCCCGAGGAGCGCTGTCGGGAACCGCCGGCCGGCACCTCGATCAGGTGGCTCGACTCGCCGTCGCTGCCCAGGATCTGCCGGCCGATCGCGCCGGGTTCGCCGGCCTCGCCGGCCCGCAGCAGCACCGCCCCCGCACCGTCCGCGAAGATCACCGCGGTGGTGCGGTCCTCGGGGTTGATGATCGTGGTGAAGGCGTCCGCCGCGATCAGCAGCACCCGCTCGGCGAGGCCCGAGGCGATCAGCCCCTCGGCGCTGGCGAGCCCGAACAGGAAGCCCGAGCAGACCGCGGCCACGTCGAAGGCGGGCACGTGGCCCAGGCCCAGGCGGGCCGCGACCTGCGGCGCGGTGGCCGGACAGGGCTGGTCCGGGGTGGTGGTGGCGAGCACCACCGCGTCCACCCGGTCGTCGCCCGCCGACTTCAGCGCCCGCCAGCCCGCCTCGACCGCCAGGTCGGAGGTGGCGGTGCCGGGCGTGACCACGTGCCGGGTGGCGATGCCGGTGCGGCTGCGGATCCACTCGTCGGAGGTGTCCAGCCTGCGCGACAGGTCCTCGTTGGTGACCACCTGGGGCGGCAGGTACGCCCCGAGCCCGGCGAGTACCGCGGCGGGGCCACGGCGAGGGGTCACCGGTCGGCCCCCGGTGAGGCGAGGACTTCCACCGGCAGGCCCATGTAGGCCATCCGGGCCTCGGCCATCTCGTCGGTCCACCGCTCGGCCATGTCGTAGCGCTGGTCCGGCGTGGTGTCGAGCAGGCGCACGCCGGGCCACACCTCGTAGTCGCCGATCAGGTCGGCGTGCTGCGCCATGCCCTTCTGGAACAGCTCCTCGCGGTGGATCACGAACTCCCGGTCGGGCACCTCGTCCCAGAGCTCGACGCCGGCCCGCAGGATCTCCAGCAGCCGGGGCCGGTACTCGGGGTGGCGGGCGACGTGGTCGCGCAGGATGGTGCTGGCCACGGTGAGGTGGCGGATCTCGTCGATCGCGGTGCCGCGGGAGATCTCCCCGGTGGCGGGCGACAGCGGGGTCCACTTGCGCTCGCTCAGCTCGGCGGCGGGGGCCAGCACGCCCTCGATGACAATGGCGAACACCGCGACGCCGCCGGGGAAGTCGGCCTTGTCCCGGACGATGTCGAGGGTGAAGTCGACGACCGGCTCCAGCACCCGGGCCCGGTAGTCGGCGGCCATCTCGTCGATGTCGCGCAGCAGCGTCGCGGCCGGCTGCCCCAGCTCCACCAGGTGGTTGCGGAACACCCGGGCGTGCCGTGCCTCGTCGATCAACTGGGTGGCGTAGAACTCCAGTTCCGGAACCCCGGGGGCGATGGCGACGTAGTGGCCGAGCAGCCGGGTGGCGATCTCCTCGGACAGGCCGCGGAAGCCGAACTCCAGCACCAGCGCGTCGCGCAGCGGGCCGGGCTCCTTGAGGAAGTCCGGCACCACCGCGTCGCGGTGGTGGCCGGTCTCGCCGCGGTCGCGGAGCGTGCCCTGCGCCACCGAGGTGAACCAGTAGGCGAGGTTGCACTCCTCGGGGCCGAGGGTGAGTTCCTTCGCGCCGTCGAGCAGGCCGGGAGCCGTGTCCCAGCCGGCCTCGGGCGCCACGAAGTGGTTCATGGTGTGGATGTCTCCTTCGATGTCAGGACCGGCTGCAGGGACCCGGCGAACAGGGCGCCGGAGTAGCTGAGGAGCGGGGAGTCCTCGACGGCGGTGGCGTGCACCACCCGGCCGAGCAGCACCAGGCTGTCGCCCAGCGGGAGGGTGCCGTGCACCCGGCAGACGTAGTGGGCCAGCGCGCCGGCCAGCAGCGGGGCGCCCGCGTAGGGGGCGGGGGACCACCGGAGGCCGGCGAACTGCCCGCCGCCGTCCGGGCGCCTGCTCGCGAACCGCTGGGCCAGGTCGGCCTGCTGGGCGCCGAGCACGTTGACCGCGAACCGGCCCTCCTCCCCGGCCAGTTGGGCGAAGGAGGAGCCGACCCGCAGGCAGACCCCGAGCAGCAGCGGGTCCTTGGAGATCAGGGTGACCGTGCTGGCCGTGGTGCCGTGCAGGTGGCCGTCCCGGTTGACGGTGAGCACCGACACCGGGGAGGCCAGATGGTACAGGGCCCGGCGGCGCTCGGCCGGGTCCTGCCGGGCCGGGCGCCGGGCGGCCGGCGCCGGGCCGTCCACCGGCGCGAGGGTACTGGCGGCTGCGGCGCTCATCGCACCGGTTCCCGTTGCGCGCCCGACCGGCTGCCGACCGGCTGCGCGGCGGCCGGCCTCGGCGTGGCCGTGGGGGTGGCCGTAGCAGTGGCCGTGGCGGTGACCCTGGCGGGGACGTGCCCCACCGGCACCGGACCGTCACCGTGGTGCCCGACCGGCTTGGGGTGCGCGACCCCGAGGTCGTCCAGCAGTCGCAGGTAGCCGCTCTGGCGCACCGGCTCGAAGGGGAGCGCGAAGGACTTCATGAAGTTGCCGAACAGCCCCCGGTCCCCGAAGAGGTGGAACGGCAGCACCAGTAACGCCCACTCCGGCTTCACCAGCAGGCACCACAGCGCGGCCACCGCGCCCTGGGTGATGAGGCTGTGCATCACGTTGTAGGCCACGTAGTAGCCCTTGTGGACGGGCCGCCCGCCGCTGCGCTTGAAGGCGAGGGCGCCCGGGATGTAGCCGATCAGGTCGATGTACAGGAACAGCGCGACCGCGGGCAGCCAGCGCACCTGGTCGAGGTGGGCGATCAGCAGGCCGGTGGTGACGGCGAAGGCGACCAGGTACTCCGCGCGGTGCAGGGAGTAGGTCCTCGGCGTCTCGAAGGGATTTGCCTGATCCATCATCAGCTCCTGGTGGGCGACCGGCTACACGGCGGCAGCGGCGGGAGTGGTCAGTTCGATGCCCCCGACCACCTCGGTGTCCGGGTAGAGCCCGGTCAGCGCCCAGGCCACGGTCTCCTTGATGACCCGCTCGGCGATCGGGTCGAGGATGCCCTCCAGGCTCGGGATGCCGAAGTCGAAGTCCGCCTCGAAGGTCACCCGGACGTCGTCGCCCTCCTGGGCCAGCGTCCAGGCACCGGTGAAGCTGTCGAAGTCGCCGTCGGTCTGCTCGAAGCTGATCCGGTTGCCCGCCAGGTCGAAGACGTCGTCCTCGGTCCAGCGCAACAGGCCGCTGCGGAAGTGCAGTTCCCAGCTGGAGGAGCCGACCGGCGCTGGCAGCGTCGCGTGCACCTCGGTCGCCTTCACGTGCGGGGCGAGCTCCGGGTACCGCTCCCAGCGGCGCACGGCGTCCAGCACCGCCGCGGCCTCCTGCCCGGGGACAAGGGCGATCAGTTCAACGTGCCGCACTTTTGGTACCGCCTTCCGGCATAGTGGCCGCGCCCCGGACCAGGTCGCGGGTGGCCAGATCGAAGGAGTTGAGCAGGAACGCCACGTCGGTGGCGCTGAGCACGGCGGGCGGCGTGAACCGCACCACCGAGCTGCCGTTCATGGAGTGGTTGGCCACCACGCCGTGGTTGAACAGCTCGATCAGCAGTTCGCCGGCCAGGCCCGCCTCGATCAGCTCCAGGCCGATCAGGGTGCCCTGGCCGCGCACGTCCACCACCAGGTCGGGGATGTTGCGGTGGGCGATCTCGGCGATCCGCGGCAGCAGTTCGGCGCCCAGGCGGGCCGACCTGGCGACCAGGTCCTCCTCGTGCATGGCGCGGATGGCGCCCTGCACGGCCGCCATCAGCACCGGCTGGCCGGAGAAGGTGGCGGTGTGGACGTAGGGGTCCTTGTCGAAGGGCTTGAAGGCCTTGCGGGTGGCGACCGCGGCCGAGACCGGCAGCACCCCGCCGCCCAGCGCCTTGCCGGTCAGCAGCACGTCGGGGACCACGCCCTCGGCGTCGGCGCCCCACCAGGTGCCGAGCCGGCCGAAGCCGGTCTGCACCTCGTCCAGGATCAGGAACCCGCCGTACTGGCGGACCAGTTCCTCCACCTTCTTCAGGTAGCCGGCCGGCGGGATGATGACCCCGCCCTCGCCCTGGACCGGCTCCAGGATCACGCAGACCTCGCCGGGGTGGGCGGCCAGCTCGGCCTCCAGCGCGTCGGCGTCCCCGAACGGCAGGTGGAGGAAGTCCGGCACCAGCGGGCGGAACGGGGCCTGGTAGACCTCCTTGGCGGTGGCCGACAGCGCGCCCATGGTCTTGCCGTGGTAGCCGCCCTTCATCGAGACGGTGCGGCGGAACCCGCCCGCCCGGGCCAGCTTGAGGCCGGTCTCCACCGCCTCGGCGCCGGAGAGCGCGAAGTGCACCCGGTCCAGCCCCGGCGGCATGACCGAGACCAGCGCCTCGGCCGCCCGCGCCACGGTGGGCTCCAGCAGGATGCGGGTGGCGGTGGGGTGGGTGCGCAGCTGGCGCTCCACCTCCTCCATCACGATCGGGTGGCGGGCGCCCATGATGAACACGCCGTAGCCGCCGGCGTTCAGGAAGCGCTCGCCGTCGCTGGTGGTGAGCCAGGCGCCCTCGGACGCCGTCTCCATGTGGCTGCCGAAGAGCTCGGCGAGGGTGGCGCGGCCCTTGCTCAGATGGGCCCGGTAGAGCCCCAGGATCTTCTCTTCGGTATCGGCCGGGGCGGCGGCCGGGGCGGTCTCCTGCAGTACGGTCACGAGGTACTCACTCCAAGGAAGCGTGGGGGTGTGCGGGGTCGGCTCAGGCCAGCACCAGGGCCTCGCCCCGGAAGTAGCGCAGCAGCGGATCGCTGGCGGCGGCCCGGGCCGGCGGGTGGAAGGCGAGCGCCTGGACCGCCGCCGCGGCCGCGGTGTGGTCGTTCGAGCGGATGAAGTCCAGCCCGCCCAGCAGCTCCAGGGCCCGCGCGGCGATCCGCGGCAGCATCCGCTGCACCGAGTACCGGGCGACCAGGCTGCGGGCCACCGCGTCGTCGTCGGGGAACGGGCCGATGCCGCGGGCGGCGCTCTCCAGCAGCGTCAGGACCGCCTCCAGCTCGATGGCGAGGTCGGTCCGCTCCAGCGCGCCGCCGCGCTCGCGGTGGATCACCTGCTCGACCAGGGCGGCGGCGGCACCGGCGTAGCCGGCGCTGATCAGCGTCTCGAACCAGACGAAGCCGGCCGTCTGCAGGTCGTCCAGCCGGCGCGGGTCGTCGGCGCCGGCCCGCACCACCATGTCCTCGGGGACGTACACGTCCGCGAGCCGCACCTCGTCGCTCTCGGCGCCGGCCAGCAGCTCGTTGCCCCAGAAGCGGTGCACGCTCAGGCCCGGCGCCGTGGCGGGCACCAGGGCCAGCGCCAGCTCGGCGGGGCCCTCGTCGTTGTAGACCGCGATGCTGGCGGTCAGCAGGTTCATCGACGCCGACAGGCTGCACGGCTTCTTCGAGCCCGAGAGCAGGTAGCCGCCCCGCACCGGCCGCGCGGTGACCGCCGGGGTGAGGATGTTCTGCTGGGTCCGGCCCTCGGCCCAGCCCGAGGCCAGCAGCTGCTGGTCCTGGACGACCCGGCGCAGCAGGTTCAGCTGGGCGTCGGTGAGCCGCTCGGAGCGGCCGGCCAGCGAGTAGAGCATGGCGACGGTGAAGTGGTGCATGGTCACCGCGGCGGCCAGCGAGGGCGAGATCGCGCCCAGCGCCTGCTGGACCAACAGCGCGTCCAGCGGGTCGGCGCCGTGGCCGCCGTACTCGGCGGGCACCAGCAGGCCCACTCCGCCGTAGACCCGGAACAGGTCGATCACCGGGCTGCCGGGCTTCTCCCGCTCGGCGAACGGGATGCTCTCCAACTCCTTGAGCAGGCCCGGGTGGTACCGCTCACAGACGGCCCGGGCGGCGTCGAGGGAACGCAACGGATTACCTCCGATCGATGGTGGACGGGACGACCGCGCTCAGCCGCCGAAGACCGCCCGGTACGGGCTCACGCCGCGCGCGATGCTGACGCCCTGGACGTGCGAGGTCTTGAGCATGGGGTAGTTGGCCTCGCCGAAGGCGCCACCGGTGCGCCCGGTGCCGCCGTGGCTCGGGAGGTAGGGCAGGAACCCGATGTGCGAGTCGTTGACCTTCAGCAGGCCGCCGTTGACCACCCGGCGCACGAAGGTGTCGATCACCTCGTCCGAGCCCGCCCAGAGCGAGTTGCGCAGGCCGTAGTCGTTGCTGTTGACGAAGCCGAGGAAGGCCTCCAGCAGCGCGTCGTCGCCGTCGGCCTCCGGCACGATGATCGGGATGAGCGGGAAGAAGGTCTCCTCGCGCACCACGTCGAAGCTGCGGGCGTCCTTGAGGCCGGAGACCTTCACCACGGTCGGCTGCAGGAAGACGCCGGTGTCGGAGACCGTGCCGTCCACCTCCATCCGGTTGCCGCCGCACAGCAGTTCGGCGCCGTTGCCCAGCGCCTGGCGCAGCAGGCGGAAGAAGCGCTCGCTGCGGCGCACCGGGGAGAGCAGCACGTCCTCCTCCTCGGGCAGGCCCGGCTTGACGCTCTTGACCTGCTCGCAGACCTCGGCGATCAGCGCGTCGGCCACCGCCGGGTGGACCAGCACGTAGTTCGGCACCATGCAGATCTGGCCCGAGCCGTAGAAGGACTCGGTGATGGCCTCGGCCGCGTACTTCACGTCGGCGTCGGACCACACCACGATGCCGTCGTTGCCGGCCAGCTCCAGGATCGGCTTGGTGCCGTTGGCCACGCAGTCCTGCTCGAACTTCAGGCCCTCCTGGCTGCCGCCGATGTAGAAGATGTCGTCCATCAGCGGGTCGGCGACCCAACGGTCCAGCGTCTGCTTGGGGTTGGAGCAGATCGCGTTGAGCACGCCGGGCGGCGCGTCGAGCTCCTCCAGCAGCGGGGCGACCACGTCGCGCAGCAGCCACATGGTGCTCAGGGCGATGCTGCGCGGGGCGCGCACCACGACCGCGTTGCCGGCCATCATCGCGAGGACGGAGAGGGCGGCGCTGGGCAGCGGCGCGTTCTGCGGCGGGTTGAAGCCGACCACGCCGTCGGGCTGGCGGTGCAGGATCAGCTTGCGGTCGCCGTAGTCCTTCTCGACCCGCATCTGCTTGGTGTACCAGCGCAGGCTGCCGGGGGCGTAGATCTGCAGCAGGCAGCTGAGCTCCCAGCGGGCCAGCTTCACCGGGTGCGACTCGGCGACCAGCATCTCCAGGAACTCGTCCTGGCGGGCGATGAGTTCCTCGCGGAACCGGGTGCCGAGCTTCATCCGGTGCTCCAGCGGGACCGCGGCCCAGCGCGGCGCCGCGGCGGCCGCCGCCTGGGTGGCCCAGTCGATGGCGGCGTCGTTCGCGACGGCGCAGCGCCCCACCACATAGGGGTGGAGGGCGACCTCGGACTCCGGGTCCTGCTCCAGGGTGCGCTTGAGGCTCACGCTGGTGAACACGTCCTCCAGCAGGGACTTGCCGCTGACGGTGTAGACCCAGCCGTCGCCCGGGACGTCCTTGCCCCCGATGAGGAGGTCATAACTCTTCAGTTGCTTGACGGATTCGGCCCGGCCGGCCGTCCCGGTTGATCGGGAGTACGCCTCGGCGTTTCCCTCCTGTACAGTTCCGCGAAGCATCATCAGCCTTTCCGAGTGGGGTTCCGGAATAGTTCCGTCGCACGGTGGAACCTGGGCGCGGGTGCCTGCTGCAGATCCGGAGAACATGCTTTCGGGCGATTTGATGGTCGCAATCGGATCTGACTCGTTGCTGACGCCCTGCTGATCCTGCGCCACCCGCGCCGACCGCGCCGACTGCCCGGCGAGCAGCCCCAACATGCCTCTGACGTACGGAAATCGAACGCGTCAGCGATACCTCAGTCCCGCGTCAGCACCGACGGCTTGGATGATCCGCACACCGGTCCGCCATTCGCTGTCCCTGGATTGGGGCTCTGCCATGAAAACCGAGAACTCGGCGCCGCTCGACCTGCGCGGGCTGTCCCCGCTGGAAATACGCGAGGAAGTCGAGACCGTCGTCCAGCAGATGTTCCGGGAATACCTGCTGATGTCCGAGCACGAGGACCTTCCGCAGGAGACGAGCTATTTCGACCTCGGCCTCACCTCGCTGCGGCTGAGCGAGATCCGCGAGCGCCTGGAGACCCGGCTCGGCCTCGCGATCAACGCGAACGTACTCTTCAACGAGCCCACGGTCGAGCGCCTGGTCGAGCACCTCACCGACGCGCTCGCCGGCTGAGACCGACCGGCACCTGCCGCCGAGCACCGAACCCCCATCCGAAAGGTAGGACCAGGCATGCCGCCTGTGGCAGCGAAGACCGATGTGACGCACCCGCAGCCGCCGGAACCGATCGCCATCGTCGGTGTCGGTCTGCGCTTCCCGGGTGGCAGCAACTCGCTCGACGAGTTCGAGGCTTTCCTGCGGGAGGGGCGTTCCGGCATCGGCCCGCTGCCGCAGGACCGTTGGGACGTCCCGGCGTTCACGCCGCAGAGCCCGGAGGACAAGGGCAAGATCCACACCACCGGCGGCGGGTTCCTGGACCACGTCGACCGCTTCGACGCCGCCTTCTTCAACATCTCGCCGAAGGAGGCCCAGTACATGGACCCCCAGCAGCGGATGCTGCTGGAGACGGCCTGGCAGGCGCTGGAGCACGCGGGCATCGACCCGACCCCGCTGCGCCGCGGCGACGGCGGCGTGTACGTCGGCGCCAGCTCGATCGACTACGCCCTGGAGCTGGACTCGCTGCCGTACACCGAGCTGGACGGCCACCTCGCCTCGGGCATCACCATGTTCCCGCTCTCCGGCCGGATCTCGTACTTCCTGGGCTGGCGCGGCCCGAGCATGAGCATCGACACCGCCTGCTCCTCCTCGCTGGTGGCGCTGCACCTGGCCGCCCAGGGCCTGCGCGCCGGCGAGTGCGAGATCGCGCTGTGCGGCGGCGTGAACGCCGTGCACCACCCGCGCATCCCGGTGATGTTCTCCAACGCCAACATGCTTTCGCCCGACGGCCGTTGCAAGACCTTCGACGAGTCCGCCGACGGCTACGCGCGCGCCGAGGGCTGCGGGGTGCTGGTCCTCAAGCGGCTGTCGGACGCGCTGCGGGACGGCAACCGGATCCACGCCGTGGTCCGCGGCACCGCGGTCGGCCAGGACGGCGACAGCGCCGGCCTGACCGTCCCCAACGGCCCGGCCCAGGAGAAGGTGATCCGCGCCGCGCTGGCCGCCGCCCACCTGGAGCCGGCCGACATCCAGTACGTGGAGGCGCACGGCACCGGCACGCCGCTGGGCGACCCGATCGAGTTCGGCGCCATCGGCGACGCCTTCGCCGACTCGCACACCAGCGCCGCCCCGCTGCTGGTCGGCTCGGTGAAGACCAACCTGGGCCACATGGAGCCCGCCTCCGGTCTGGTCGGCGTCATCAAGGCGCTGCTGCAGATCCGCTCGGCGACGATCTTCCCGCACCTCAACCTGACCACCCCCTCCGGCCGCATCCCCTGGGACCTCTACCCGATCCGGGTGCCCACCGCGTGCGAGCCGTGGCAGGCCCCGGTGCGGCGCGCCGTCGTCAACAGCTTCGGCTTCGCCGGCACGATCGGCGCCGTCGTCCTGGAGCAGGCCCCGCAGCCGGCCGCGGACGAGCAGGGCGCCGCCGGGCAGGCGCAGTCGCCCGCCGCGAACCTCTTCACCCTCTCCGCCAAGAGCGCCGCCGCACTGCGCGACCAGGCCGCCGCCTACCGGCTGCTGCTCGCCGAGCGCCCCGACGTGCCGCTCGACGCGCTCTGCCGCACCGGCCACACCGACCGCACCCACTTCCCCTACCGGGTGGCCGGACTGGTCGCCGACCACGCCGCCCTGGACAAGCTGCTGGAGCGCACCCAGCAGGCCGAGCACGAGGGGCCGGCCGGCCTGCGCAAGATCGCCTTCCTGTTCAGCGGCCAGGGCTCGCAGTACCCGGGCATGGGCGCCGCGCTCTACCGGCGCCACGCGCTCTTCCGCGAGCTGGTCGACCGCTGCGACGAGCTGTTCCAGCCCCATCTGGGCCGCTCGGTCCGCGAGTTGCTGCTCGGCACCGCCCCCGACCCGGAGGCGCTGAACCGCACCGAGCTGACCCAGCCGGCCCTGTTCACCCTGGAGTACGCCCTCGCGCAGCTCTGGATCGACTGGGGCGCCAAGCCCAGCGTGCTGATCGGCCACAGCATCGGCGAGGTGGTCGCCGCCGCGGTCTCCGGCGTGCTCGACCTGCCCGACGCGGTGGCCCTGGTCGCCGCCCGCGCCCGGCTGATGCAGGCGGTCACCGCCGCGGGCGGCATGCTGGCCGTCAGCGCGCCGGCCGAGCAGGTCGAACCGCTGCTGGCCGACCACCCCGACCTGGCCATGGCAGCCGTCAACTCGCCCGAGCAGTGCGTCATATCGGGCGCCGTGGCGCCGCTGGAGCAGGTCGCCGAGGTGCTGCGCGAGCGCGGCGTGCGGACCGACCGGCTGGCCGTCTCGCACGCCTTCCACTCACCGCTGATGACGGAGGTCTACGAGGACTTCCGCACCGCCCTGAAGGACATCACCTTCCACGAGCCGACCATCACCGTGGTCTCCAACCTCACCGGCCGCCCCGCGCGGTTCGCCGAGATCGGCACCCCGGAGTACTGGGTGCGGCACATCGGCGAGCCGGTGCGCTTCCTGGCGGGCATCCGGGCGGTGGCCAAGCGCGGTCGCCACGCGATGATCGAGATCGGCCCCTCGGCGGCGCTCACCGCCCTCGCCCAGCGCTGCCTCGATGCGGCCGAGCACCTGTGGCTGCCCAGCCTGCGGCGGCGCGACAAGGAGGGCACCGCCGTGCTGGACGCGCTGTGCGCCTACTACACCGCCGGCCTGCCGCTCTCCTTCGACCGGCTGCACGAGGGGACCGTGGCCCCCGCCCGGATCCCGCTGCCCACCTACGCCTTCCAGCGCAAGCGCTACTGGCTGCCCTCCCCCGGCCCGCGCCGCGCCGCCGCCACCGGCGCCGCCGCCCACCACCCGCTGCTCGGCACCCGGGTGGACCAGCAACAGCAGGACGGCACCGTGGAGTTCGCCGCCGACCTGGTCCTCGACGACCTCGGCGCGCTCGCCGACCTGGCCACCGAGGACGGCGGCCTGGCCCTGCCCGCCGCCGCCCACCTCGACCTGCTGCTCGCGCTCCAGGACGCCGTGGAGGGCCACACCCGCGGCGCCGTCGAGGAGTTGCGGCTGCACGCACCGCTGGTGCTGGAGGCCGAGAACCCCGTCACCGTGCGCACCCGGCTGCGGCGCCGCCCGGACGGCAGCGCCGAGGTCGAGGTGGTCACCGTCGTCGACGGCGCGGACCGCGTCCACGCCACCGCCCGGATCGCCCCCGACGCCCCCATCGCCACCGCCACCGCCACCGCCTGGCCGGCGCCGGACGAGCTGGGCGCCGCCGTGCTGCGGATCGACGAGGAGGACCTGCACACCGACCTCGCCTCGGTCGGCCACCCGCACGGCCCGCGGATCCGCCGGCTGCTGGAGGTCACCCGGCACGAGGACGGCCTGCTCAGCGCGCGGGTGCGCGGCAAGGACAGCACCGCCGTCGAGCAGCTGCCCGCCGAACTGCTGCACGCCGCCCTGCTCTCCGGCGTCGTCCTGCACCCCGAGGGCCCGGTGCTCCAGCCGCGCGCGATCGGCGGCCTGACCCTGCACCGCAAGCCGCGCGGCGGCGAGCTGCTGGTCCTCTCCCGGGTCACCACCGAGGCGGGCCGCCACCGCGCGGACCTGCTGCTGCTGGAGGACGGGCGGCCGGTCGCCGAGCTGCGCGGGGTCGAGCTGGAGCGTCCCGAGGGCCGCGCCGGAGCACGCAGCTTCCTGCACCGGCCGCTCTGGCTGCGCCGGGTCCTGCCGCCCGCCGCCGGCCCCACCGCCCGGCACGTCGTGCTGCTCGACCGCGAGCGCGCGCACGCCTCCCGGGCGCTCGACGGCTTCCGGGCCGCCGCCGGAGCGGAGGTCACGGTGACCCGGTGCGCGGATACGGCCGGCCTGGCCGAGGCGCTGCGCGAACCCGCCGTCACCGACGTCTGCTGGGTCTGGCGCCCGCAGCACGACAGCGTCCCCTCGCTGGAGCGGCTGCGCGCCGAGTGCGAGGCCAACTACCGCGACCTGCTCGCGCTGCCCGCCGCGTTGGCCGGCGCCGCGGCCCGCCGCCCACCGCGGCTGTGGCTGGTCACCGAGGGCGCCACGCTGCTGCCGGGCGATCCGCAGGGCACCGGCGGACACCTGGCCGCCGCCACCCTGTGGGGCTTCGGCCGGGTGCTGCTCAGCGAGTACCCGCAGTACCGGGTGACGCTGGTGGACCTGGACCCCGCGCTGGACGCCGCCCTGGACCCCGCACCGCAGACCGGGTCGGACCCGGCCGGCCCGCTCGCGCCGCTGGCCGCCGAGCTGGCCGCGCAGCCCGCCGGCGAGCACCAGGTGGCGCTGCGCGCCGGCCGCCGCTACGTGCGCCGACTGGTCGCCGGCGACACCGCCGCCCCCGCCTCGGGCGAGGTCGAGCTGCGCGCCCCGGCCACCGGGGACCTGTCCGACCTGGCGCTCGAACACACCGACGTGGACGCCCCAAGCGGCGACCAGCTGCGGGTCGAGGTCACCGCCGTCGCCCTGACGGCCGAGGACGCCGCGGTGGCGCTGGACACCGCGCGGGCCGAGAGCGGCGAGCGCGGACCGGTGCTCGGCTCGCTCGCCCGCGGCATCGTGCGGGCCGCGGGCCCGCAGGCGGACCACGCCCCGGGCACCGAGGTCCTGGTGCGCTGGGACGGCGCCTTCCGCAGCACCCTGCTCGTGCCCTGCGCCGCCGTCGAGCCCGCCGCCCTGCCGGCCGGGGCCGAGACCTACCTGCCCGAGGAGACCGGCGAGGCGCTGCGCACCGCGGCGCGCGGCACGACGGCCTGGGTGGACCTCACCGGCCTGCGCCCCGCGCCCGCGGACGGCACCGCCGTCACCGTCCGCCCCGACCGCAACTACCTGGTGACCGGTGGCCTCGGCGGCCTCGGCCTGGTCACCGCCGCGAAGCTGGTCGACCTCGGCGCCCGGCAGCTGACCCTGGTCAGCCGCAGCGGCCGGCCCACCGAGGAGGCCGCCGCGGTGCTGGCCGCGCTCGCCGAGCGGGCCGAGGTCGAGGTGGTGCGGGCCGACGTGAGCCGCCGCGAGGACGTCGAGCGGCTGACCGCCCTGCTGCGCACCGCGGCCCACCCGCTGGGCGGCATCGTGCACGCGGCCGGTTCCTTCGACAAGACCCTGATCGCCGACCTGACCTGGGAGGCGTTCGAGGAGCAGCTGGCGGCCAAGGCCTACGGCGGCTGGCTGCTGCACGAGGCCGCGGCGTCCTTCCCGGAGCTCGCGTTCTTCACCTCGTACTCCTCCATCGCCGCCGTGCTCGGCGGCGCCACCCAGGGCCACTACGCCGCCGCCGGCGCCGCGCTCGACAGCCTCGCCGAGTGGCGGGTGCGGCAGGGCCTGCCGGGCCTGTCCGTCAACTGGGCGGCCTGGGCGCGGGTCGGCATGTCGGCCCGGCTGGAGGAGCACCTGATCGCGGAGATCGAGCGCAGCGGCGTCCGGTTCTTCTCCCCCACCCGGGCGCTGGCCACCCTGGCCCGGCTCTGGGACGGGCCGCGCACCCAGCGGCTGGTCGGCGAGTTCGACTGGGACCGCTATATGGTCGGCGGCGTGGAGGACGCCCTCTACGACCGCCTGGCCCGCCAGGGCCAGGCGGCGGACGGCAGCTTCGAGCCGCAGGCCCTGGCGGCCCTGCCCAAGCCCGAACGTCTGGCCCTGATCGACCAGTTGGTGCGGGAGAAGGTCGCCGACGTGCTGCACCTGGAGGAGGGCGACGAACTCTCGCCGAACGCCGAGTTCCTCTCGCTCGGGCTGGACTCGCTGATGGCCCAGACCGTCAAGACCGGCCTGGAGAGCGCCTTCCGACTGCCGCTGCCCGCCTCCCTGACGTACGACCACCCCACGGTGCGTCAGCTCAGCGCCTTCCTGGAGGAGCAGCTCGCCCCGGCCGCCGCCTGAGCAGTCCGCCAGCGCCGCGGCCGACACCTTCGACACATGCGGAGACAGACAGTGGAAGACACCCAGACGTGGACGCTGGTCCACACCTCGCGCGGGCACGCCGATGCCCGGCCCGAGCGAGCCGCGATCGTCTGCGAGGACCGGACCACCAGCTATGGGCAGTTGCACCGGGAGAGCAACCGGGCCGCCCACGCCCTGCTCGCGGCGGGGGTGCGGCGCGGCGACCGGGTGGCCTACCTGGGCCGCGAGTCGGAGTACTACTACCTGGCGCTGCTGGCGGGCGCCAAGGCGGGGGCGGTGACGGTGCCGGTCAACTGGCGCCTGACCGCTCCCGAGGTGGAGCACATCGTGCGCGACTCCGGCGCCGTCCTGGCCTACGTGGACGCCGAGTTCGCCGCCGCCCTGGAGTCGGTCCGCCCCCAGCTGCCCGGCCTGCGGACCGTGGTGGTGCTGGACGGCACCGGCCCCGGGGGCGCGGCGGACCGCGGCGCGGGCCTGCGCGCCTGGTACGCCGCAGCGCCCGACACCGACCTCGACCCGGGCACCGGTCCCGAGGACGCGGTGGTGCAGATCTATACCAGCGGCACCACCGGCCTGCCCAAGGGCGCGGTGCTCGCCCACCGCAGCTTCTTCACCCTGCCGGCGGCGATGCGCGAGCACGGCGTGGACTGGATCGACTGGCGGGCCGAGGACGTCAGCCTGATCTCGCTGCCCGGCTTCGGCATCGCCGGCATCGGCTGGTTCATGCACGGCTTCAACGCCGGTGCGGTCAACGTGGTGATGCCGCAGTTCATCCCGCAGGAGGCGGTGCGGCTGATCCGCGAGCAGCGGGTCACCATCACCTTCGCCGCCCCGGCCATGCTGCAGATGCTGATGGCCGAACGGGAGGCGGGGCCGGTCTCCTTCGCCTCGCTGCGCAAGATCGCCTACGGCGCGGCGCCGATGTCGGAGCTGCTGCTGCAGGAGTGCCTGGCGGCCTTCGGCTGCGAGTTCACCCAGATCTACGCCAGCACCGAGACCGGCAGCGTGGCGGTCTGCCTGCCGCCCGAGGACCACCGCCCGGGCGTCGGGCGGCTGCGCTCGGTGGGCCGGCCCTGCCCGGGCAACGAGGTCAAGGTGATCGGCCCGGACGGCGAGGAGCTGCCGCCCGGCCGGATCGGGCAGATCTGCATCCGCACCCCCTCCCGGATGCTCGGCTACTGGAACCTGCCCGAGGCGACGGCGCGGACCCTGGTGGGCGACTGGCTGCACATGGGCGACGCCGGCTACCTGGACGTGGCCGGGTACGTCTACCTGTGCGACCGGATGAACGACACCATCATCGTGGCCGGCCAGAACATCTACCCGGTCGAGGTGGAGATGGAGCTGGGCAACCACCCGGCGGTGGCCGACGCCGCCGTGGTGGGCCTGCCCGACACCCGCTGGGGCGAGAGCGTGCACGCCTGCGTGGTGCTGCGCCCCGGCCACACCGCCACCGCGCGCGAGCTGATGCTGTCGCTGCGCGGCCGGCTGGCCGACTACAAGATCCCCACCGGCTACCACATCGTCGACGAGCTGCCGCGCAATCCCTCCGGCAAGGTGCTGCGCCGCACCGTCCGTGAGGGCCTGCAGAAAGCCGTTTGAAGGCAACGTTTCTGACGCATCATCAGCCCTTCCACGATCGGAGACCGTCATGTCCTCGTCCGCCGGGCCACCCCAGCTGGGCATCCTGCTGCCGACCCGGGAGCAGGCCATCAGCGGCGGCTACTCGGCCGCGCCGCTGCTCGACTTCGCACGGCAGGCCGAGTCGCTCGGATTCGACTCGCTCTGGGCGGGCGACTCGCTCACCGCCCGCCCCCGGCTGGACCCGCTGGTCGTGCTCTCCGCCGCCGCGGCGGTGACCAGCCGGATCACGGTCGGCACCGCCGCGCTGACCCCCGCCCTGCGCCACCCGCTGATCGGCGCCAACCTGATCGCCAGCCTGGACCACGTGGCCGCCCGCCGCCTGGTGCTCGGCCTGGGCTCGGGCTTCCCGATGCCCGAGACCGAGGCCGAGTTCGCCTCGGTCGGCGCCTCCTTCGCCGGCCGGGTCGGCCGGCTGGACGAGATCACCGCGCTGTGGCGGCGGGCCTGGCACGCGGGCGAGCCCGGCGCGCCGACCTCCTTCGAGGGCAGGTACTGGCAGGCCGAGGGCCTGGACCGGCTGCCGCGACCCAGCACCCCCGGCGGCCCGCCGCTCTGGCTGGCCGGCAGCGACACGCCCAAGGTGCTGGCCCGGGTCGCCCGCGACTACGACGGCTGGCTGCCGTTCCTGCCCTCCACCGAGGCCTACGCGAGCGCCCGCGAGCGGCTCGCCGAGCTGAGCGTCGAGGCCGGCCGCGCCCCGGACGCGGTGACCCCCGCGCTCTACGCCACGATCACCGTCAACCGCGACGAGGCCGCGGCCAAGGCCGAGCTGGAGCACTACATCGGCCACTACTACGGCCGTTCGCTGGCACAGATGGCCGCCATCCAGGCCTACGGCTGGGGCAGCGCCGAGCGCTGCGCCGAGTGGCTGGCCGGCTACGTGCGGGCCGGCGCCCGCCACATCGTGATCCGGATCGGGTCCTACGACCCGCAACCGCACCTTCAGGAGATCGCCGAGGTGCTGCTGCCCGCAGTGCGCGCGCTCGGCGCACCGACCATCGCCGTTGGGAGTGCATCGTGACCGTTGTCCTGGGCCAGGAGATGTCGAAGGCCGGCCACTGGTTCCATCCGGTGGAACCCTCGCCGGAGGCCTCCGTGCGGCTGTTCATGCTGCCGCACGCCGGCAGCGGCGCGGTCATCTACCGCGACTGGGAGTCCCTGCTGCCCGCCGACATCGCCCCGCAGGCGGTGACCCTGCCCGGCCGGCACAACCGGCGCTACGAGGAGAGCTACGAGGACTGGGACCCGCTGCTGGACGCGCTCTACGACGCCGTCCTCGACGACCTGGACGACCGTCCCTTCGCCTTCTTCGGCCACTGCCTCGGCGCCCAGCTGGCGTTCCGGCTGACCATCAAGCTGGAGCAGGAGGGCGGCCCGAAGCCGATCATGATCGGCATGTCGGGCTGGTCCCCGGAGGGCTTCTTCCAGCCCACCGAGGAGCAGAGCCGGATGCCCGACGCCGAGATGGTCGAGTGGATCAAGAAGCTGGGCTCGTTCCCCGCCGAGGTCTACGACAACCCGCAGATGCTCGCCCTGGTCGTGCCGGCGCTGCGGGCAGACCTGCGGGTGGCCGCCCAGTACGTCGACGACGGCGCCAAGGTCGAGTGCCCGCTGGCCTCCTACGGCGGCCGTTCGGACCCGCTGCAGGAGCGCCCGGACGCCATGAGCCACTGGGCCGAGCGCACCCCCAGCTACCTGGGCCACAACGAGTACGCCGGCGGCCACTTCTACATCGACAGCCACGCCCAGGCCGTCACCAGCCACTTCGCGCACCGGCTGCAGCGCCTGGTGGCGTCCCGCTGAGACGGCGGCCCTGGGCCTGGCGCGTGCATGAACTGACGCTCAGTCAGTCGCGCGTCAGGCCGCCGTCAGGACCGTTCGCCATAGTCGGAACAGAAGCGATGCGGCGGCCACACCGGAACCCCGGCCCGCCACCCGATGCACCGACTGGATCCATCGACCGAAGGAGGAGTCCCGGAGATGGCCGATCCCATCCACGCGGCTGGCCCGTCCCGGGCCCTCATCGTCGCCAACCCGGCCTCGGGCTCGCACAACCCGCAGCTGGTCTACGAGGTCGAGGAACTCTGCGCCGACTACCTGCGGCACGCCGAGGTCCACAGCACCACCGGCCCCGGTGACGCGACCACCGCGGTCCGCCGCGCCCTGGAGCGCACCGAGGGCGCACCGGACCTCGTCGTCGCGATCGGCGGCGACGGCACCGTGCGCGAGGTGGTGCAGGGGCTGGTCGAGGCCGCCGGCAGCCGGGCGGCCCTGTTCGTCGTCCCCGGCGGCACCGGCAACTCCGGTTACCGGATGCTGTGGGGCGACCGCTTCTGGGCCGAGACCCTCAAGTCGGTGCTGGCCGACTCCGGCCCGGGCGGCGGCTCCCGGCTGCGCCGCCTCGACCTGGCCAGACTCGTCGAGACCGACCGGGTGGTCTACCTCGGCGGCTGTTCCGGCGTGATCGCCGACTCGCTGATCACCGCCCGCAGCGTGCCGGAGAGCGGCCGGGCCCGCTACGCCCGGGCCTACGCCGAGACCGCGCGCGGCTACCGGCCCTACCCGGGCCGGGTCACCGTCGACGGCAAGGTGGTGCACGAGGGCCCGACCACGCTGGCCAACGTCGGCGGCGGCCGCTACCGCGGCGGGCAGTACCTGGTGCTGCCGCACTCGCTGCTCGACGACGGCCTGCTCGACGTCTGCGTCATCGGCGACGTGCCGGCCGCCGAGGTGCCGGCCCTCACCCTCCAGGCCGCCCACCTGACCCACCCCGCCACCGTCTACGCCCGCGGCCGGCGGATCACCGTCGAGCGCACCGACGGTGAGCGGCTCCCCCTCGAACACGACGGGGAGTACCAGGAGGACCTCGGCTCCCGCGCGACCTTCGAGGTCATGCCCGGTGCCCTGGCCGCCTGGGCACCGGCCGAATAGAGCTTCCGGCACCGCCGTCGGCACGCCCGAGCGTGCACCCGCGGCAGCCGGTCACCCCGGTGCGGCAGCCATCCGCACCGCGCCGCCGCACCAGCGGCACACCGTTGCGCCACCCGTTACCCGTATGCGAACCCCGTACCGAAGGGACACACCATGAGCGACCTGGTCGAGACCGTCAACCGCTACCTCGCCATCTGGAACGAGGCGGACGCCGACAACCGCGCAGCCGCCATCGCCGAGCTCTTCACCGCGGACGCCCCGTACATCGACCCGCTGGCCGCCGTGGCGGGCCACGAGGGCATCGCGGCCGTCCTCACCGGCGCCCGCGACCAGTTCAAGGGCCTCTCCTTCGAGCTGCTCGGCACCGTCGACACCCACCACAACATCGCCCGGTTCCAGTGGGGCCTGGTGACCGAGGCGGGTGCCGAGCCGATCGCGATCGGCTTCGACGTCGCCGTCACCAACGAGGACGGCCGGATCACCGGCGTCTACGGCTTCCTCGACAAGCTGCCGGCCGCCTGACCGGTCGGGGCGCCGCCTGAGGGCGCCCCGACCACCGCGTGGAGCTGCCGGGTCCCACCCCCGTACCCGGCAGCTCCCGCTCTGCTGTCAAGACCCGTACCGGACAAGGGATGTGACACAGTCATGGCGTCGGTCCTGAGCGAGGACGTGCTGTCCGCCCTCTGCGAGGAGTGGCAACGACCCGGCGGCGGGCCGCGCCACCCGAGGGCCTCGGCCGACACCCCGCTGCGGGAGCTGGCGCAGTGGGCCGCGGCCCTGCGCCCCACCGACATACCCTGCCGGGTACTGAAACTGGCGGCCAGTCAGGTGCTCTCCCAGGCGGCCTCGATCCGCGCCGGGCTGGCACACCCGCTGGGCCGCCGGCTGGTCGCCGCCTTCGGCCACCCGCTGCAGCCCGACCCCCGCGCCTCCGCCGCCATGTTCGCGGCACTCGGCTCCTGGCTCAACCTGGACGACACCGCCTACGCCGGCCACCTGTCCAACTCCACCGTCGCCGTCCCGCTCGCCTACGCCTACGCGCGCCAGCTGGACGGCCTTTCGCTGCTCACCGCGGTGGTGGCCGCCAACGAGTGCGCCGCGCGGATCACCGCCTCGGCCACCCTGGGCCCGCTGCGCGGCCAGAGCGCGGTGCACACCCACCTGGCCGGCGCGGTCGCCGGGCGGCTGCACTGCGACCGGGCGCCGGGCCGGGTCTGGGAGGACGCCTTCGGCCTCGCCCTGGCCATGCCCAACTGGCCGCTGATGCGCGGCTTCCTGGCGAGCGACGCGCGCCTGTTCAACACCTTCACCCCGGTGCGCACCGCCATGGACGCCTGCGACGGCGCGATCGCCGGACTGCGCGGCGCCCCCGACATCATCGAGCACGAGGACGGCTTCCTCGCCCGGTTCGCCACCGTCCCGCTCCCCCAGGCGGTCGCCAAGGGACTGGGCCGGCGCTGGCACACCGACACCCTCTCGTTCAAGGTGCACCCCGGCGGCCCCGGCATCGACGCGGCGATCGACTGCGCCGCGGAGATCCACCGGGTCCTGGGGCCGATCCGCCCCGAGGACGTCGCGGACATCGTGGTCGAGGCCTCGCTCTACACGCTCTTCGCCGGCCAGCGCGCCTCCGCCTACATCTGCGGCCCCGGATCCCCGCTGGGCGCACTCGTGCTGGACGTGCCCTACCCGGTCGCCACCACGCTGCTGACCGGGGAGTTCGGCGTGGACGACTTCTCCTCGCCACTGCTGGACGACCCCGCCCGCTGGAACCTGGCCCGCCGCATCCGGCTCGAGCACGACACCGCGATGACCCGCGAACTCTTCGCCTCCGACGCGCCGTTCGGCGAGGCGGTGCGCGAGGCCGGTGCCCGCGCGCTGCCCTGGCTGCGCGGCTTCGGCGGCGACGAACTGGTCGAGCTGGTGGGCACCCTCGGCGGCGAGACCCCCGACTTCACCGGGTCGACCAAGGCCACCGGCGCCCGCGTCGTGGTGCGGATGAAGGACGGCCGCACCATCACCCGCTCCCGCCTCATCCCGATCGGCGCGGCCGGGCCGGACACCCGGGTGAACCACGCCGAGATGATGCGCCAGAAGTTCCTCTCCGTGGGCGGCCCGCAGCGGGTCGCCGACACCGCCGCCAGCCTGCACCGGATGCGTCCGCGCGCGGTGCGCCGCTGGGTCGAGGCGGCGTTCCTGGGCTGACCGGCCGGCCGCTGTCCGTGCCGCGGTCCGTGCCGCAGTCCGTGCCTCGGTCCGTGTCACTGTCCGTGCCGCCGGCCGCCGTCAGTACCGCCAGAGCTCCACGCGGGTCCGGGCGGCGCCGGCGCTGCCGGCCGCGCCCAGCGTCGTGGCCAGCAGCTCCCACAGCCCCGCCACCCTCGTGCGCAGCCCCGCCCGCTCCAGCGCCGCCCCGGTCCCGTAGGCCCCGAACAGCACCGCCACGACCAGGTCCGCCGGCACCGCCGGGTCCACCGCCGCCCCGCACCCCCGCCCCTGCTGCGCCCGCGCCACCAACTGCCGTACCGCGCAGCCGATCCGGACCGGCAGCGCCGGCGGTACGCCCGTCGCGCACGCCTCCTCCACGGCCAGCCGGAACGCCGCGTGCGCCCAGTCGTCCTGCTGGAGCAGCGAGGCCGCGCCCAGCATCAGCGCCCGCAGCCCCTCCAGCGGCTCCCCGGAGCCGATCTGCTGGTCGGCCAGCAACTCCTCGCCCGCCTGGGCGAGATGGCCGGCGAAGACCTCGGCCAGCTCCTCCTTGGTGGCGAAGTGGGCGTAGAGCGCGCCCTTGGTCATGCCGATCCGGTCCGCGATCCGCTGCAGGTTCGCCTCGGCGTACCCGTACTGCGCGAACTCCCGTGCGGCGGCGTCGAGCACCAGGCCGCGCGTCTTCAGGCCCCGAGCCTGCTTGGGCAAGGCGTCCACACCTCCTGGATCACAGCCGGACCGGCCCTGGGCGCTCAGCTGCCCCGGTGCGTGGCGGGACCAGTGTGGTGCGCGGCGCTGACACGCCTCTGACGCGGCCGGCGGACGGGTTCTCCCTGTCCGCCGGCCGCGTCCAACGGGCCTTTGGGCGCGCTCAGTCCGGCCGGCGCACCTGTACCGCCTGGGTCTGCGTGGTGCGGCCCACCAGTCGCCCCTGCTCGCCGTACAGCTCGGTCTGCACCGTGACGAACGAGCGCCCGGTGTGCAGCGGCGTGGCGAGCGCGGCGACCGTCCCGCCGCGGACCGCCCGGAAGAAGTGGGTCGAGGACTCCACCGTGCTGGTCGAGGCCCCCTCGGGCAGGTTGAGGAAGGCGCACACCGCGCCCACCGCGTCCGCCAGCGACATCAGCGCGCCGCCGTGCAGGACCCCGCCCGCGGTGCACAGCCGCGGCGCCCAGTCCAGTTCGCCGCGCACCTCGCCGGCCGAGGCGGCGGACAGCCGCACCCCGAGCCCGACGGCGTACGGCATCAGTTCGAGCAGGGCCTCGGGCGGCACGGCTTCGGACGACGACACGGGTCACTCCCTACCAGGTGACGGGCAGTTGGTTCAGACCGTAGACGATGGTGTTCTCCCGGAAGTCCACCTTCGCCTCGTCCACCGCGAGGCGCAGCGTGGGGAACCGGGTGAACAGCGCGCGCAGGCAGACCTCCAGCTCCATCCTGGCCAGCGGTGCGCCCGGGCACAGGTGCGGGCCGTGGCCGAAGGCGATGTGCGCCCGCGCGTCCCGCTGCACGTCCAGCCGGTGCGCGTCGGGGAAGACCGACTCGTCGTGGTTGGCGCTGGGGATCGCCACGATCACGCCCTCGCCCTTGGCGATCCGGGCGCCACCGAGCTCGACGTCCTCGATCGCCGCCCGCACCTGGTTGTCCTGCGAGATCGACCAGTAGCGCAGCAGCTCGTCGACGGCCGGCCTGAACAGCTCGGGGTCCTCGCGCAGGTGGGCCAGCTGCTCGGGGTCGCGCAGCAGGCTCAGCACGCTCAGGCTGATCTGGTGCGCGGTGGTCTCGTGGCCGGCCACCAGGAAGAACCGCCCCATGGCGACCAGTTCCTGATGGGTCAGCTCGCCGGTCGCCACGTACCGCTGCGCCAGCCGGCTGAGCATGTCGTCCTGCGGGTCGCGCTCCTTCTGCGTGGTCAGGCGGTCCAGGTACTGGGACATCTCCACGAAGGCCGCGAGGATCTCCTCGCCGCTGGCCTCCTGGGACAGGATGGTGCGGCTCTGCTCGGTGAAGGCGTGCTCGTCCTCCTCCGGGACGCCGAGCATCCGGGCGATCACCAGCGAGGGCAGCCGGACGGCGAAGTTGTCGACCAGGTCGACCGGGCGCGGGCCCGCCGCCAGCTCGTCGAGCAGCCGGTCCACCAGCAGCTCGACCTCCGGGCGCATGGCGCGGGTGCGGCGGGCGGTGAACTCGGTCATCGCCATCCGGCGCAGCCGTCCGTGCTCCGGGTCGTCCATCCGGTTGAAGGACATGACGCCGGGCTCGGGCGGCAGTTGGATGCGGATCGGGAAGCCGGGCTGCTGGTCGTCCGCGCTGAAGCGCGGGTCGGTCAGCACCTGGCGCACCTGGTCGTGCCGCGTCACCAGCCAGGCCTCACCGTCCCGTATCCGCACCTTCAGCGGCGGCTGGTCGCGCAGCGCGCGGTAGGCGTCGGGCGGCGAGTAGGGGCAGGAACGCGGCATGGGCCAGGCGGAGAACGCCTCGATGGTGTCAGACACGGCTGGTACCTCTGGCTGCGGTGGGGTGGCATCAGTGGACAACCACCATGCTGCGCCGATGCTCTGACCTCGAACTGATCTCCGACTGACTCGCTCCCGCTCCCCCGGCCCCCGGCACGTGGCCCCTGCATCACGCTCCCCGCAGCACGCGCGAAGGCCGGCGGGCGCTCCGGAGTCTGCTCCGAAGCCCCCGCCGGCCAGGCGGTCCTGCACCGTTCTGCTCAGCTCACCCCTGCGGGGCGGACGGCCGGGGCAGCAACTGCACCAGGGCGGCGACCAGCACGCAGATCCCCGCCTGCACGAACAGGGCGGTACCGAACGCGCCGGGGTAGCCGTTGGTGCCGCTGTGGTGGCCGGCCACGGTGAAGAAGACCACGCCGATGATCGCGATGCCCACGGCGTTGCCCATCTCCTGCGCGGTGGAGAACACCCCGGAGGCGGCGGCCGCGTACTGCGGCCGGACACCCGCCAGCACCAGCGAGGTGAGCGGCGCGACGACCAGGCCCATGCCGGCGCCGCAGATCACCATCGCCGGGATGCACCAGACCACCGAACCGCTGTGGTGCAGCTCCGAGGCGGTCTCGGCGAGCGCCACGTAGCCCAGCGCCTGCACCAGCACGCCCAGCGCCAGCACCTGCCGCCCCAGCTTCGCCGCGACCCGGGGAGCCTGGGTGGAGGCGAGGAAGAAGCCCAGGCCCAGCGGCATGAAGAGCAGACCCGAGGTGAGCGCCCCGGTGCCGCGGCCCTCCTGCAGGTAGAGCGCGAGCACCAGGAAGAAGGAGGCCATCACCGAGAAGACGCCGAAGATGGCCGCCACCCCGACACTGAACGAGCGGTCACCGAACATCGCGGGGTTGACCAGCGGCGACTTGTCACGCGCCACCAGCCGGCGCTGCAGCAGCCAGAAGGCGGCCAGCAGCGGGACCGCGGCGATCAGGCACTCCCAGGTCCAGGTGGGCCAGCCCTGCTGGCGGCCGAGCACCAGCGGCAGCACGATCGCGGTCAGGCCCGCGGTGACCAGGACGGAACCGACCAGGTCCAGCCCGGTGCGGCCGTCGGACTTCGACTCGGGCACCTTCTTCGGCGCCAGCAGCAGGACCACCACACCGATCGGCACGTTGATCAGGAAGATGGTCCGCCAGTCCAGGCCGAAGATGTTCGCCTTGATCAGCAGACCGCCGACCAGCTGCCCGAACACCGCCGAGGCACCGAGCGCCAGCCCGTAGGCGTTGAACGCGGTGACCCGGTTCTTGCCCTCGTAGGCCGTGGTCAGGATGCCCAGCACCTGCGGGATCACCAGCGCGGCAGCCGCACCCTGGACCCCGCGGGCGATGATCAGCTCGATCATGTTCGGCGCGATGCCGCACACCAGCGAGGAGAGGGCGAACAGCGCCAGGCCGACCGAGAAGATCCGCCGCCGTCCGTAGAGGTCGCCCAGCCGGCCACCGGTGATCAGCATGGCCGACAGACCGATGTTGAAGGTGGCGGCGACGAGCTGGATCTGCGCCGGGCTCGCGTGCATCCCCTTCTGCAGCGACGGGATGGCCACATTGACGATGAAGAAATCAAGATTGGTGATGAACAGACCGGCCAGCACCACCAGGAGCGCCCCCCAGGCCGGCTTGCCCGCCGAACCCTCCGGGGGCGCCGCAGCCTCGGCCGCGCCGCTTTTCACTTCTGCTTCGGTGGTCATGTCGAGCCCTCCCTGAGTCATGACTTGGGGCAATCACTGTGAAGAAACAGCGCTGACTCCGTCCGACCCGTTTCCGCTCTCGCCCCCAGCGAGGTCACACGGCGCCCACACCCGTCCATGCAACCAAAGCCCGCTGACGCGGCGCTGACATCCGATGACGCAGCGCACGCACCCCCGGCCGCAGCCGGTCCGCCCCTCTCCTCATCAGGCGGCGAAGGCGGCGAGCAGCTTGTCGGCGAGCCGGTCGAGGTAGTCGGGCCCGGTCGGGGTGTGGACCACCGCGAGGCGCCAGTAGAGGGGGCCGGCGAGGAAGTCGAGCGCGAGTTCGCGGTCGACGTCCTCGGGGAGTTCGCCGCGTGCGACCGCCCGCTCCAGCATGCTCGTGGCCTTGGCACGGCGGGTGTCGCGGACGGCGCCGAAGAGCGCCTGGGCCAGCTCGGGGTTGCGGGTGGCCTCGGCGAGCAGGTCGGGGATGATCTTCGACGGCAGCCGGTGGCGCAGCGCGGCGGCGGACTCCGTGAGGAGGGCGAGCACGTCGCCGCGCAGGCTCCCGCTGTCGGCGAGTTCGGGTCCGTCGACCGCGACCGCGCAGACCAGGGCGACGGTCATCTCCAGTTTGGACGGCCAACGGCGGTAGATCGCGGCCTTGCCCGCCCCGGCCCGCTTGGCGACGGCCTCCAGGGAGAGCCGCGCGTAGCCGACCGAGGCCAGCTCCTCGAAGAAGGCGGCCGAGATCGCCGCCGTCACCGAGTCCTGGAGCACGGGCCCGCCGGGGAGCCGGCGTTCGGGGGCGGGCGTCTGGGGCGTGAGTGAGCTGGACATGCCCCGAACCTACACCAGGCGGAACGCTTGCGTCTCGACTAGGCGAGGGCTACTGTCGTTCCCGTAGCCGAGACGAACCCGTTCCGTCTCGATAAAGCACCCCATCGGCCAGCCCGACCATTCAGGAGCACCCCATGCGATTCCTGTTCGAGGACGAGTCCTTCTCCTTCGAGGCCCTGCGCGCCGCCGGCTTCGCCAACGACGGCGGCGCCGACCTGGGCGAGGTCGTCACCGCCGCCCGGAACATCCCCGAGGGCGACGAGGAGGCCTGGCTGCGCGAGTGGCGCAGCACCGCCGAGCGCGTCCACGCCATCGGCAACCGCGCCCTGGCGACCGGCCACCGGGTCAGCGCCCGCGAGGCCCTGCTGCGCGCCTCGAACTACTACCGCACCGCCGAGTTCTACCGCCGCGACGACCCCGCCGACGACCCCGAGGTCAAGCTCCTCTCCGGCCTCTCCCGCGAGACCTTCGCGACCGCCGCCTCCCTGATGGACACCCCCGTCGAGGCCGTGCGCATCCCCTACGAGGACACCAGCCTGCCCGGCTACCTCTTCCTCGTCGACGACTCCGGCACCCCCCGCCCCACCGTCGTCTTCACCAGCGGCTTCGACTCGACCCTGGAGGAGGCCTACTTCGTCATCGGCGCCGCCGCGCTGCGCCGCGGCTACAACGTGCTGGCCTACGACGGCCCGGGCCAGGGGGCGGCGCTGCGCGAGCAGGGCATGGTCTTCCGCCCGGACTGGGAGGCCGTGGTCACCCCGGTGGTCGACTACGCGCTGACCCGCCCCGAGATCGCCCCCGACCGCCTGGTCCTGCTGGGCTACAGCCTCGGCGGCTACCTGGTCGCCCGCGCCGCCGCCCACGACCACCGCCTGGCCGCCCTGGTCCTGGACGACGGCCTCTACAGCTTCGGCCAGGCCCACACCCGCTTCATGCCGCCGTTCCTGTGGGACTGGGTCCAGAGCGGCCGCGACGACCTCGCCAACCCCGTCCTGAACCTGCTCATGCGGACCAGCACCCAGCTCCGCTGGGCCCTGCGCAACGGCGTCTGGACCTTCGGCGCCACCTCCCCCGCCGACTACGTCCGCCGCACCACCGACTACACCCTCGACGGCGTCGCCCACCTCATCGACTGCCCCACCCTCGTCCTCGACGCCGAGAACGACCAGTTCTTCCACGGCCAGCCGCAGGAGGTCCAGGCCGCCCTCACCTGCCCGCACACCCTCATCACCCTCCCCGAGGCCGAGGGCGCCGGCGAGCACTGCCACATGGGCGCCATGGCCCGCTTCCAGCAACTCACCTTCGACTGGCTCGACACCACCCTGTCCACCACCCACCCCACCAGCTGACAGAGGCCCGGCCCAGGGATCACCCTCCCGAGGACCACCCTCCCGAGCCGGGCCGCGCACGGCGACGGAAACCGTCGCCCGTGCTCACCCCATCGGCGGCCAGGGCCCGGCAAGGAGAGCCCTGGCCTCGTCGGCGATCCGTTGCCCGAAGACGCCCCGGGGCGTGCCCCAGCCGTCCTCCCAGTCGTCGTATTCGCTGGTCCAGACACGGAACGGCACCAGGGCCTCCGGACACCCGAGCGGCTGCCAGCCCTCGTACGTGATCAGCCTGCCGCCCTCGATCGCGTTCATGCTGCCGTTGTCGATGAGCTGCAACCACCAGCGCACCAGAGCCCAGCGCGCATCCTCGTCAGCCACCGGGATCCCCTCGGCGAGGCCGAGTTCCTCGACGACCCTCACGAAGAGATCGCGGGCCTGCGACTCCTCGCAGCGGGTCAGGCCGGCGAGGTCACGGAGGGCGGGGGTGTCGATGTCCAGCACGAGCGCGACCAGCGCCGCCTGGATCATCGTGTCCGCCCCGATGTGACGACCGGTCAGCTGCTCGATCGCGAGCATGCGCAGGTGCTCGACGGCTTCGCCCCCAGTGACCGCGTAGGGATCGTGCGGGGTGCTGCCGGCCAGCCCCCGCAACGCGTCGCCGCCGAGGAAGTACGACCAGAACGGCACACTGGCCCAAGCGCCACCGAGGTCGGCGCTGGGATCGCCGAACTCGCGATGGAGGTAGTCCGCAAGGTCGTTGCCGTAGTAGACGATGTCGGTCTGGTGCACCGAGAGCACCGGATGCCCACTCTGATCGGCGATGCCGGGCAGATAGCGGTGCGAGTACACGGGCACCAGCTGCGGCACATCACGAAGCCGCATCTCCGCGAGCCGGACCGCCTCCCGACGCCCCTCCGGCCTCTCACCCCAACCCGGGTACCAGAAGCCCTGCTTGACGTCGAACAGCACCCCACTCACCGGCTGCTCCAGCCACCCGCGCAACTCCTCCGCGTCCCCACCCCGCCAGTCCGGCCACCCCCGCCCCAACGGCAGCCCCGCCTGCAGAAAGCTCCGGCGGTCCGCCGCGAACCTGAACCCGAACCGATCCTGCACCACCCCGACCTCGCCATCACTGAGACCAGGCCCGACGCTCACCGGAAGCACCGCCAACAGAGCGAGCGCCCGATCACGGGTCATGCGTTCGAACTGTCCAGAAGCCACGACCCGGCAGCATAACGACACCCCTCACCACCCGACCTCCTCCGGCACACCCCCACCGCAGGGATGCCACGACGGCCCCGAACGGGTCCGGAATGGGTCCGGACAACAAGAAAGCCCCAGGCCACTGACCTGGGGCTTTCCTTCTGAGCGGGCGACGAGAATCGAACTCGCGCTATAAGCTTGGGAATCTTTGGGCCATCAGGCCGAAACGGCCTCTGACCTGGGACGATACCTGAACGAGGAGCCCGTCGGGCGATCAGTTCTGACCGCCGCTGACCTTCGCCCACCACCCGTTCTGGCACGGATCTGGCACGGCCCTGAGCAGCTTCCCCAGGCGTCGCGGGTTGAGGACGTTGTCCGCCTCGATCGACCGGTCGGACTCGGCGAGCGCCATCCCGAGGTCGACCGTGGCGAGGGCGCGGTCATAGCCGGCCAGGGAGCAATCCCGACGCCGCATGGCTTCCTCAAGCCTCGCCATGGCGCGCGGACCGCCATGGACTGCCTCGCACAGACGCAGGGCACTGCCGACTACCGAGTCCGCGCCGAACTCCTCGGCACGGCGCACGGCCTCCTGTGCCAGTCGCCGGGCCTGGTCCGGTCCCTGGGCTGCCACCCCGAGCCCCAGATGTCCGGCCCATGGCGCCCGCTGCCGCAGGCAGCGGCGCTGAACCTCTGAGTCAACGTTGACCAGGCAACCCAATCGGGTGCTCTTCGGCCATCCGCGTCCGCGAGCCGTCACGAAGCGATACCGTTTACCAGCCAGGTTAAGGGTGTCAGAGGAGGGCGTTACTCTTGGAGGTGTCCTTCGAAGACCGAGGCATGGAACGCAACTGCGAGTCGGACCGTTCACGACGCAAGGCATTCGGTGAGCAACGCGCGAAGAAGCTGACCCTCCGGTTCCAGCACCTACGAGTCGCGGAGAGCCTCGAGGATCTTCGCTCGATGCCTGGTCACTGCCACGAACTCACTGCGAACTGGGCCGGTTGCCTGGCGCTCGACCTGGACGGTCCGTACCGACTGATCTTCAGACCGGAGAAAGCGGAGCAACACACAACGGGCGGCCTCGACTGGGCATCGGTGACTTCCATCGTGGTCGTAGCCATCGTTGACTACCACTGATCACCACCGAAGAACCTGACCGGGCGCAAGAGGCGCGAGGGGAGCGACCAACATGACCACCTCCGACGTCACACGCGAGCTGTACCCGGCGGCAGAGCCGGACACGGCTGTACCGCCGGGCGAAACGCTGCGCGAGTTGCTAGACGATCTCGAAATGACCCAGGCCGAGCTGGCTCGGCGAACGGGTCTCAGCGCGAAGCACGTCAACCGACTCGTGCAGGGGCTAGTGCCGTTGACAGCGGAGGTGGCGGACCAGCTGGCTCTAGTCACCGGGATGCCGGCCCGGCTGTGGAACAGGCTCGAGGCTGACTATCGAACCACGCAACAAACGCTACGGCTACGCCGTGACCCAGTGGCGGCATGGGATTGGGCTTCAGCGCTGCCGCTCAAGGCGCTCGTCGAGCGCGGGTTTCTACCACAGAAGCCCGAAGATCAGCTGTCGAGAGTAGACCAGGCACTGGCGTTCTTTGGAGTGGCAAGCGTTGAGGCCTGGCAGGAAGTATGTCTCACTCCACAGGTTGCATTCCGCCAGACGAAGGCATACACGGTCGACGATGCTGCAGTCGCAACCTGGTTGCGACTAGGCGAAGTAGCAGCTCGTGACCTGACCGTCGCGCCTTACGACGAAAATAACCTCAGGGACGTGCTACCTGAATTGCGTTCACTCACGACCGCGCCGCCCGAAAAGTCTATCCAGGGCGTAGTCGAGCTATGCCGAAACGCGGGCGTTGCAGTTGTTTTCGTAGCCGAAATTCCAGGTGCTCGCGCCAGCGGGGCAACCCGATGGCTGACACCGGACAAGGCGCTCGTCCAGCTGAGCCTCAGGTATAAGTCGGACGATCACTTGTGGTTCACTATTTTCCACGAGCTCGCGCATGTGCTACTGCACGGCAAGAGAGATTTGCACGTCGAGTCTGGGAAGATCGGAGAAAGCAACGATCCGCTAGAACAGCAAGCAGATCGGTTTGCCAGCAACCTGCTCATCCCGCCAGCGCAGGCACAGAGACTCAGGCAACTCCGCTCACTGGCTTCCATCGAGACCTTTGCAAGGGAGATCGGCGTTTCTCCCGGCATCGTCGTCGGCCGAATGCAACACGACAAAATCTGGCCATTTAATCGTGGCAATGGCCTGAAAAAACGCCTGCAACTAAAAGAGACTGTAGCTGCCGGAGCAGCATGAGAGGCGCAGCCGGACCGCAGGAATGGGTAGTTGTCGGATGTCTACTCACTCCCTGGGCCGACGTCGAGACGCTCCGGGCCGACGAAGCCGGCGATCTGGCCCTGGCCGAGGCCTCGCGGGAAGTACAGGGTCAGGGTCACGTCACCCACCCAAAGCAGGCTGCTGCCAGGCCTCCCGAGAGCGCGTCGAATGCACCCTTTCGGCCCTACGAAGAACCGGGAGATGGCGGAATGCCGCCGAGTATCGATCCAGCCCTCGCGAAGAAACGCATGATCGCCGGCGGGGCTTGGCCGATCGAGCCATACCCCGGCTCGGGAACCGCGTGGAGGTGCGTGTGCATGAACTGCGGAGAACTGCGCACCCCGACATACAAGCGGGTCTACACGCTGCGCCAGGGCCCCTGCAACGGACTCTGCCGCGCGGAAAAGATCTCGAAAAGCCGCAAGTTCAGCCCCGCCGTGGCGGCCGCCCTCATGCGCAAGGGCGGCTGGGAACCTCTGATAGAAGCGGACTACCCGGGCGCGAACTCACCCTGGTCGTGTCGTTGCACCACCTGTAAGACGGTCTACTCGAAGCAGCTCGGCAACGTCCGAGACCGACGCGCCGCCTGCCGGAACTGCATTGAGATCGCCATGAGCGAAGGCGCCTACGACGTCATGATCGCTGCTGACCTGGAACCCCAGGTTCCCTTCCGTCGGTCAGCTGCACCGTGGCTGTCCAAATGCCTGCGTACCGGCGCGCTGACGTCGCCGGCCCACTCCAACATCAAGAGATCCGGGCATCAGTGTGTGCCG
Organism: Kitasatospora sp. NBC_01250; assembly: GCF_036226465.1. Taxonomy (NCBI): domain Bacteria; kingdom Bacillati; phylum Actinomycetota; class Actinomycetes; order Kitasatosporales; family Streptomycetaceae; genus Kitasatospora; species Kitasatospora sp. NBC_01250. The sequence continues at coordinate 4,574,819 of NZ_CP108476.1, forward strand.
TGCGGGCTGAGGAAGATGTCCGCCGCTTCCCAGCACAGTGACGCCGAAGCCAGGTCCCGCGTGCCGACGAACCTCATCCCCCAGGAGGCCTACCCCGGTAACGTGCTACTGCCCTGGAAAATGTTCTGCACCGACTGCGAGACGCTGCACGACAACCCCGGACTGCGGTTGAGCAACGTCAGCAGACGCGGAAGCGGATGCCCGAACTGCGGCCACCACGGGATTGAACTCGGCAAACCTGGCTACCTCTACCTCATCGTCCATACCGGCCTCAATGCACTGAAATGGGGCATCGCCAACGGCCCCCTACGGCTCAAACAGCACCGCGGCCAAGGATGGACGCCCCACGGGCAGTGGATGTACGACAAAGCGATCCATGCACGAAGCGTCGAACGACAGGTCGACGACTGGGTCAAGGGCCAGGGCATCGGCCCACCGCTCACTGTCGACCAGATGCCCTACGGCGGCTACAGCGAGACCGCCTCGCTGAGTGAGATCTCGGTCGCCACTGTGCTGGCGTACATGACAGACATTGCTGGCGGCAGCACCGGCCTCTTCGCGACCGTGCCACTCGCGAACCCATAAAATTCAGGCCCCGCGCGGGCGTTCGCGCTGCTGCAGGGTTCCAGGCGAGAAACCCGGCAGAGAAGCCGCAGACACCTAGCTGTCCAGCTAGCGGTCGTTCCCGAGCATGATGGCCTCACCGATCATGACCGGGCGGACAAGCTCCAGTAGTTAGATCCCCACACATGCCAGGAGGTCGTGTCCCGCCGTGTGTCACAGAGCGGGACGCCATCTTCGTCACCGCTACCCGGTTCGCCCGCCCCACCAAGACGTTCGCCCAAGAGAACGGGATCATCGCCGTCCACCGCGACCGCTGCGGCGTCCGGAACAACGGGGCCACCCTGGAATCGCTGGCTCACGTCAGCGGAGCCAGCCAAGGTGACACCCGCCATCGCACCCTGTGGAAGAAGACCTACCGAGCCAACAGGCGCTGATTCCAGAGCGGCCAACCAGGGTCTCGCCAGTTGGCCGCCTCCACGGGTGTGGATGCGGAGAGTGATGACCAGGTGGATTTAACTACTCAAACGTGAAAGTAATCGAACAGATAGACCAGCGCCCCACGGATGCGGCTAGCATCGGGCTGCCCGGTTGGTGCATCTCTTTTCCGTGCCGATCTGAACCGTTGTGGCGCAGGTCCTGGCCACCAAGAGACACTACGGGCAATGTTGGCCAGGCTGGACCGCGCACAGACTAGCCTGGCCGTAGGTGGCATGTGCCAGCCCGTGTCGGGGCTGACTCATGGCCGTTAGCGCTGGTGCGCCGGGTGCAAGCTTGAGCCGTGATGCACATGGGCGCAGGCGTCGAATGAGGCTTTGCCGCCCACGCGCCGTGTGGGCCGTGCCTGTTCGGACAGAGGCATGTACCGAGCCGTGACTGGGTTGCGGCTTCAGGACGAGGACAGGGTGAGGTCATGGCGGTTGCAGCGCGAGAACCCATGGAAATGGTCTCGGCGGCAGCCGCACCGGGCACGCTTCTGCCTGATGAGTCCCAAGTGGGTGCCGTCACGCTCCTGGGCACCCACGCCGTAGTCGCTTATCGCCGCGATGTCCAGGAGTGCCAGCGGCGCCATGAGGCTCGAACCGGCGTCCTTGGCCGCAGCGACGTACTCGATCTGCTCATGAGCCTGCCGGTGAACGCACCTGTTCCCGTAGCCTCGCTGACTGAAGCAGAGCGCCGCACCCTGAAGGCTGTACCCAGGGGCGCGGTTGTCCGTAGCAGTGGGATGGTCACCCGTCAGGTGATCCAGCCTTTGCGTGTTGACCTCGCCGTCGTTCCCGGAAGAGGCTGGGAAACGGCGATGGAGAAGGCCGAGCGGTTCACCCCGTTTTGCACGCGGGCGGTACTGGTCGAGGGTGCGTTGCGCCGTAAAGACGACGCGGTGATGCAAGCAGACTTCTACGGCATTGGTCTCCTCGTGGCAGTCGGCGACGAGGTGGATGTGTTGGTGCCGCCGCGGCCCTTCGTACGCAGGAGGCATAGTGCCGCGGCGTGGCGCTTCGTCGAAGAGGTTCACCGGCAGCTCGGCTGAGACGGTCCTCCGGACCGCAGTGCTTCGCTGGAGCACCTACTTGCGTCTGTAGGTGCCGGCCCAGTGAGGTCTGGTCAGCTCGCGGCCCTCGGCGGTCGAAGGTGCTCACCTTGTCCCGGCAGGAAGCGAGGCCCATGCTTTCAGCGGGGCCGGCGCTTGGAATCCTGCTCGCGAGGACACCCCGAGGCGCTGATTCTCGAGGGCGTACTGTTCCACTGCCATGGCGCACTTGTCGCGCCACCAACCTTGGCGGTCGGCATCGGCAGCGTGGGCGGCCATCTCGGACGCCCAGCCTCCCCACACGAGGACGTTGTGGTCCTCGGACTCCTGACGTGTCAGGCCATCGGGCTTGTCAAAGCGGTCCAGAGCCTGCCCGTCGCACTCGTCGCAGTAGCACACCGGGGGAGGAGTGTTGGCGTACTTGTTGGCCAGTCCCACAGCACCCTTGAAGCACATCAGGTTGGGCAGCAACACCTTCGGATACTGCGCTCCTCCGCCACTTGCCACAAGCGCACGCTCGCCCGGGGCAACGGAATGGCGCAGAGAACTATCCGAGCCGATCCCGGCGAACGAAGCCCCGTAGGCCATGGCGTCGAGCGCCGCGAGATCGCTACGCAGAAGAGCCATGTGCTCGACTTCGGACATGAGGCGCCGGAGGTTCGCGGGCATCTCCTTAGCGCCCTCGAGCGGGTCAAACTGGCCCGCCAGGATCAACGCCTTGGGCTGCTTGATCTGCGTGCAGACCGCAATGAGTTGCCTGATGTGGCTGTCCTTCAGCCACGTGGCGTCGATGGGCAGCGAGACGATGACGTCCCCTCGTTCGATCCGCTGTGCCGCATGCCATACCGCCTTGAGCGCCTTGGCGTTCTCGGGCTCGACATAGCCAGTCGGAGTGAGCGCGGCACTCGCTCCTCTGGCCTTCTGGAAGCTCAGTGACGTCTCAACATCGGCGAACATGTCGTCGCGCGGCAGGAGGAACGGCTCGTCGACGGTCGCGGTGTGTGTCTTGTACGGGGCGGAGTCGATCAGAAGGGGGCCGCTGAACCCCACCTCGGTCCGCAACTGGAAGGCACGCTCATCAGCCGTGTCGCCAGTCACCACGATCCCGCCGAGGTCATCATCGATCGAATGGCGCATCCGGGGGATGAAGCGAGTGTTTTCGTGAACCAGTACGCGGCCCTGGAGCAGTGGCAGCGGCGAAACGTTGGAATCCAGAATGCGCAGAGCGGTTGGGCGTTGGCCAGGAAACGAGAGCTCGGTCATCGAGGTCACCTCACGGGTTGGCCGAGGACCATGGGGTTCCCGGACGAAGAGGATGCGCACAAGTAGATCTCGTGGAACTCCTCGTGATCCAGACCGGCGACATGGGCCGCTTGGATCGGATCGAGGTGGTACTCCCGCTCAAGTCGGGTGACGACCTGGGCAAGGTGGTGCGGGGTCTCGCGTGGGACGAGTCCCGGCTCATTGGTGCGGTAGCCCAAGGCGGACATCTCCACCATGAGCTTGCGGTACTGCCATTCCTTAATGATGTTCAGGGAGAAGGCCCTGCGGATGAGGGCCGCCATGGACACTCCCCAACGTGCCTTGAGTTCGAGCAAACGGGGCAGGTCGACGCCCTGCTTCAGGTCTTGCCGGACGCTGTCGTAAGGCATAAGGAACTGTGCCGCGAAGTAGTCGGCCTCCTGCTCCTGCTCGCGCGGGTCACCAGGCTGAGTGTGCATCAGTACATGGCCCAGCTCGTGGGCGAGGCTGAATCGGAAGCGATCACCAGGGGCGGTGGAATTCAGGAGAAAGAGCGGTGGCCCGCCTGGGGGCCACTGGCTGACGGCGTCGAGTTCCGTCGTCTGCAAGTCCCTGACCACAACCAGAGCGCCGGCCTCTTCGAGCAGCCCGGTCAAGTCCGCAACCGGACCCGAGGGCACGTCCCACTCTTCGCGGATGGTGTCGGCCGCGTCCTGTGGGGTGTCCAGGTCGCTAACCTCAATGTGCCGGAAGCGGTGCTTGCGGGAGTCCGCAGCCGCTCGGGTCAAGGCGTCGGTCTGATGACGGGTGAAGGCCAGGGTGGCATGGATACGTCGTAGGTCGGCGACTCCCATGGAGGCTCGCTTGCGGTGGTGGACCAGGCCGATGCCCACCCCTTGCGTGTCAGTGGTCGCGCATAGCATCTGAGGCGTGTATCTCAGAGCCGTTGCGAACAAGTCGAGTCGGTCTCCCTTGACGGGGAGCCTGCCGGCCTCGGCGCGACTGACGTAGCCCTGGGAGATCCGGTTGGGCTGGTCCAACTTCGACATCTGCTCGGCCACGTCGACCTGGGTCCAACCCCGGGACTCCCTGGCTAGCACCAGCATGGCGGGCTGTGCGACCAGGTCCTCGTCGATCGCCATGGTTCACCTCCCGCTCAGGCAGATCACCTAACTCTGATCCAGAGTATACACATAATCATGCCGCAAAATATTCCGCTTCTCATCGCGCCAAGATGCGGAACGGGGCGGGCTGGATCCTGGGTGGCGATCCGTGGACCGCGAGGGGCGAGCGCCCGGTCGCCGCACTGCACGACGAGATCACCCAACACCGGCGCCTCGACTGAGACTGGCCGCTGAAAATCCAAGGTGTCAGCGGTCCCTGTCGGGCACGATGCTCGCGTGGGCTGGCCAGGAGTCCGTCCCACCGGAAGTCGGGGACGAGCAGGCTGCAGGGGAGGATGCATGGTGTTGCCCTGCGCGGCCAGCCAGCTGCCACCCAGTCAGCGCTGGCTGCTCTGCCGGCGTACGGGGTGCACCATGGAAGACCTGTCGGGCATGCCACTCACGATGCCGACCGGCAACGGGCGGAAGGCCCGACTGCGGACCGAGGACCGGCCGCCCGGCCAGCGCGAGCACGTGCTGCCTGCTCGCTTCGCTCCGTCCGACGAAGCGCTGCGAGACGAGGATGCAATGCCCCTCGCCCAGGCCCAGGACGCCCTTGTCGAAGAGCTTGTGGTGCAACGAGCACAGGCACAGTCCGTTGTCGACCTCGTCCGGCCCGCCGTAGGACCACCAGCGCACATGCGCGGCCTCCAGCCCGACGCTGCTCGCACCGAGCATCCCGTCGTAACCGCAGAAGGCACACTGGAACTCATAGGCGGTCAGGACGAGTTCAGGCATCCGGCGATCCCGCTGCCGTCGCGCAGCGTGCTCCGCGCCACCCGGCAGGCCAGCCACGGGCCCGGTCTCGGCCAACTCCAGGTCGAGCCCGACGGCCTCACACAGATCGGCGTGCAACGACGACGGGAAATGGACGTCCAGCAACACCCTGGCCAGCCGCCCCAGAAGCGACGGCTCCGCGGCGAGCGCTGACCGCAACTCCGGCACCAGCCTGCCGGTGGCGCCGCTGGAACGGAGAGCCCGAACCCCGCTCCCCGGGCTTCCCTGCCCGTGATCGGTCCTGACCTCCCACACGCCGTCACTGACCAGATGATGGAAGGGATACGCAGGCGTCGTGGAGTTCGGCGGCCCGTACTCGACCAGCAGCCGCTTCAGCTCCCCCTCGACCACGCTGTACCGCAGTTCACCCTCAGCATCCTGCTGAAAGCTGCCGAGCGCGTACAGCAGCAACAACGGCTTGTGCGGAGCACGAACCTCATTGTTCGTCCACTGCCGCAGCCTCGCCACCCGATCGAGCCAGTCCATGCCCGCCAGCGTAGTTCGTGACGCCGACGCCAACTCCGTTGTGATGTTCGGCGCCTGGTCCCCGAGCGGGAAGATCGGTAGTCGGGTCGAACCATCCGGGTTCGGGGACGGCCTCGGGCACCTGAGTCAGAGGCGAGGCATCCCATGCTCCAAGTATGAAGTCGCCGCACGAGGTCGGGCATCAAGAGCGGCGTGAACGCGCCGCGCCAGGCGAGGGATGAGGAGCGCGTCGATCTGGTCGGCGGTCTGGAAGGCGTACTCACCGATCTCCACGCCGTCCAGGTTGATCTGAGCTCGCTCCTCCGCCGGGAGGATCCCCCCGTCGAAGACGAAGAGCAGCTTGTCGCCCTCGGTCAGGTGGGGCGCCCAGTCCGCGACGAGAAGGCGGCCGATGGGCGGTGTGATGCCGAGCTCCTCCTTGACCTCTCGGGCCGCGCCCTCGCTCGGGGTCTCACCGGGGTGGAGGTAGCCGCCCGGGATCTCCCAGCCCGGCTTGTAGGTGGGCTTCACCAGGAGCACGCGGTCAGCTTCGTCGAAGAACAGCACGCCGGCGGCGGTGCGCGGCTGGGCAACGGCCTCGGGTGCGTCGGAGTCGCTCATGACCATGACTGTAGCCGTCCTCGCCGAACTACCCCACGATGCGCAGCCGCTGGGCCACGCCCGCGAGCTGGTGGCTCGGCTTGCCGCGCTGCTGCCGGACCCAGGTGGTCACCAGCTGCCGGGGGATGAAGTGGTAGCGGACTTGTTCCGGGGCCAGTTCCTCGGCGTCCAGTACCAGGGCGAGGGCCTCGTCCGTCCGGTTCTGCGCGCTGTAGGCGCGGGCCACTTCGAGGGTGTGCCGGACACGCCGCTCGAGCGGCAGGGTGGAGGAGTCCACGCGCGGCCCCTGGTCCGCGGCGACCTGGACATCGCCCAGTTCCATGGCCGTAGAGATGCGGTGGATGGCGACGTTGGTCGGCCCGAAGGCCGTCCACATGTGGTTGGCGTCGTGGCCGAGGCGCTGTGCGGCCTGGTCCGCCTCGGCGAGGAACGCGCTCACCGTGGCCCGGTCGTCGAGCCGGGCGGCGGTCACTGCGCCGACGAGGAAGAGGGTCCCGTAGATCGACAGGTACGTCGGCGAGGCGTCGGCGAGGCCGCTCTCCAGATAGCCCGCCGAGTCCGCCACCAGGTCCCGAGCGGCGGTGAGACGGCCGTTGGCAAGGAGGCAGTGGGAGACCGATCGGAAGAGCGAACCGGTGACGACGAGGTCGCCCGACTCCTGCGCGGCAGCCAGACCGCGGTCGGCGGCCATCCAGGCGAGATCGGCTTCCCCTATCTTCGTCAGTACCATGGCCGCGCCCTGGTAGGCCATCGCGAGCAGGGCCTTGGCCTTCAGCTGGTCGTCGCCGTCGTAGGCGCGGACAGCGCGCTGGGCATCCGCCAGGATCTCCGGGATGAGACGAGTGGCTCTGGCGTACCGGGCGTCCTGGTAGGCCGACCATGCGGATCCGACCTCCGCTCGCAGGATCTCCAGGTCGGGTGGCGGATCCGTGGACTCGGATGCCAGTAACGGCGACAGGTGCTTGTAGTCCGTGAGCGCTTCGCGCAGCTTCGGCACTGCGCCACCCCGGCCGTCGGTACTCCAGTCGATGAGGGACGGCTCGACCAGCAGATCGCCCAGTTGTACGTCGAGGGTAGCGGCCAGCGCTTTGATCACCGAGAGCCGGTCCAGTTCGATGCGGCCGTTCTCGACCTTGCTCAGCCAGTCGGCGGTCCGCCCGACGAGGCCGGCCAGTACCTCCTGCGGTATGCCTCGTCGGCGGCGGTACCAGGCGACGCGCTCCCCGCTGCTCAGCGTCTCGGTCATTCCTCGCATGCCCCCAGCCTGGCGCTGCTTGGTTTCCTCACCCCGGAAGAATTTTCCGGGTTCCGCCGCGCCCATCCTCCTAGCGTTCTGACGTGCCATCAAGCAGCACTGATGAGCCGCCTGTTGCGAGACTAGGAGGGGCAAATGGCGATGGAACGTCGTGGCCGACAGGCCACTGCGCCCGCCACGGAGGAGGCGGTCACGCTCCACCTGGACTCTGAGCTTCCTCACATCCGGCGGGCGCCGGGCGGCCTCGTCCTGGGCGGCAGCAGCGTGCCGACACGGAACACGCGGATCGAAGAAGTCCGTTGCCTCTCGGTGCAGATGAGCTTCATCCTGTCCGCCCGTTCGGTGCCCTTGATCCGGACGTCGGTGAGGCGGATCGCGGACGCCTGGGGGTTCGACGCCCTGCTGATCGACGATGTCGAGCTGATCGCTTCCGAACTCTCGGCCAACGTCGTGTTGCACAGTGACGCGGCGGGCTGCACTTGCTTCGATGTCCGACTCGCTCCTTGCCCCTGCGGGCTGAGGATCGAAGTCTCGGACGGAAGCCCGCGGCTGCCCAGCGTCGAACAGTCCAAGTCGACCTCGGAGCACGGCCGTGGGCTCTTCCTGGTCGAGGCGGTGTGCCGGCGCTGGGGCGTCGAGGAAGGCGGCAGCGGCAAGGTCGTCTGGGCCGAAGTCGGAGCTGAGGCAGCGTGAACGCCTACCACGCGCCGCCGGCCCGACACCGGGGCGCGCACCACGACCCGTTGGGTGCCGCGCTCGCCTGGCTGTGGGCACTCGGCCACCTGATCGTTCTGGCGCTCCTCGGAGTCACGGCACAACACCAGCTCAGCACTGATCACCCCGGCCCGGCCCTGGCGGCCGACCACGAGCCCGACCGCGAGCCACTACGTGAGCCCGCGGTCGAAACCGGGACCTGACAACGACGCCAGGCCCCGGCACCATCGCGCACCGCAGATCAAAAGGGAGCACAGCCATGACGTCCAACAGCGTTCGCCTGGAGGCGCCGCAGCCTCCGCCGCCACCTCCCCCGCCGCCGCCGGCACCGCCGACCCCGCAGCCGCCCTACCCGGGGCGGTAGGCGGAAGAGAGACCGTGCGGGCTTGCCGGACGGAACCCGGCAGGCCCGCACGGGCTGATCCTCCCAGACGGCGGTGGGGAGCACGGCATGTCCAGCACAGCGCACAGGGCGGACGACTCATCCCAGGCCCGGTCCAGACACCGACGGAGAACGGATCATGACGGCAGTCCTTGGAGACTCATCAACAGCAGCGCTCACCCTCCCGCACGTCGAACGCTTGGCGGACCGCTTCGGCGTGCCGGTCGAGGACGCACTGCTCATGGCGATCAACCTGTTCGGCATCTCCTCCGTCCACGCCCGCCATCGGGCCCGTGTCGCAGTGCGCATGGCCACCCGGCCCGAGGTCTCGTGGATGGTGATCGTCCCGCTCAACGCCGAGGCATCGCCGTTCAGGCTGGAGGGCGACGACCTCGTGCTGGCCAGCAGCCCAGTCGCCACCGTCGAGCGGGTCGCCGCCGACGAGGCGGTCGGCGGGTACTTCCGGGACGATGGGCGCGCCGCCACGCTCAACCCCAATGCCCGTAGCCGCTGCGTGGGGTGCGCGTTCTGCCCGAACACGCTGGAGGCGGCAGCAGACCCCCGGCTCGCCGAGGAGCGGGAGCTGACCGAGTTGCTCGCCGCCATGGTCGAACAGCACCCCCGCCGGGACCTGACCGAACTGCGCGAGGTCACCGTGTCGACCGGCTGCTTCGAGCGCGAGCGGGCTGCCGTCGACCACCTGATCGGACTGCGTCAGGTGCTCAGCGCCCACGGAATCGGCGCCCGGATCGGCTTCCTCACCTCGGTGATCCGGAGCGCCGGCGCTTTCGAGGAACTGGCCCAGCGCGTGACGCCGTTCGTGCTCCGGCTGACCGCCGAGTGCTTCAGCCGGCGGGACCTGCTGCTCAAGGCCAGCAAGGCGGTGCTGACGGCCGAGGAGATGCCCGAGGTCCTCCGGCGGGCGATGGCGGCCGGTCATGCCACGTCGTTCACCTACATAGTCGGTCTGGACAGCCTCGCGGAACTCAGCGACGGGGTGTCCAAGTTGATCCCGTTCGTCACCGAGTTCCCGAACTTCCAGGTCTACCAGGCGCACAACTCGATCATGGCTGGCCTGCGGGCCGGTGGGTCGGACTCACTGGAGTTCTACCTCCGAGCGCGCCGCGAGATCGAGCGGATCGTGAGCCCGACCGGGCTCCGTCCGGCAGCCTGGGAGTGCTACCGGCCGCTGTGGTACTTCACCTTCGACGGCGAGAGCCTGGTGCCCCCGTGCTGAGCCGGGCCGATGCGCTCTGGAGGGCCACCGTCTACGTGTCGGTGGTGCTCCTGCACCTCGACGAGAACGTGCTCCTGGCAGAGCCCTTGCGAGCCCGCCACATCAAGCGCCGACCGACGGGCCACTGGGGAACGGTGCCGGGAACCGCGTGGGCCCTTGCCCACACGGCGCTCGCAGCGGGGGATGCGGCTCCCTGCCGGGCCCTCGTTCCCGTACTCGGTGCCGGCCACGCGGGTGTGGTGCAGCTGGCCTTCGCATGGTTGTCGGGAGAGCTCGCCTTGGTACGTCCGCAGTATTCCCGGGATGCTGCGGGCCTGGCGCGTCTGGCCCACGACTTTCCCGAGGTGGACGGCCTTGGGGCAGAGGTTCACCCTCTACTCGGAGCGGGGTCGGCTCCTGGGGGCTGTCTCGGTGGTGCCTTGGCGTTCAGCCACGGGTTCGCACTGGACACGCCCGACCGGGTCGTTCTCCCGATCATCGGGGACGGCGAGTGCGAAACGCCCACCACAGCGGCCTCCTGGCTCGCGGCACGGGCGTTGCCTGCAAGCGCGGTTGTCCCGATCATCCACGTCAACGGCTTCCGCATGGGCGACCGGTCCCTGTTGGGAGCGATGACGGACGGGGAACTCGCCGGATACGCGGCCGGGCTGGGCTGGCAGAGCCGCGTGGTGCACGTGTCCGCTGCCTCCCGCGATGAACACGAGTCCTTCCGACAGGCCCTCCTGGAGTCCGTGGGGCAGGCCGCAGACGGTGCGCGTACCGCCGTCTTCCTGCGGTGCATGAAAGGCTGGAGCGGGCCGGAGCAGATCGGTGAACGGCCCCTCCTCGGCACACCTGACACCCACAAGACACCGCTCGGCCTGGCGCGCGAAGACGGCGGCCAGCGAGAGCTTCTGGGGCAGTGGCTCGCCTCGTACCGGCCGGCAGAGCTGTTCGACACCGACGGGCGCCCGACCGGAGAGCTGGCCAGCGCGCTCGAAACGGCAGGGCGGCACCCGGCAGCCCCGCTCTCTCAGCCGACCGCGATCCAGCCCGTGCGCCGTCCGACCTGGGACGGCGGCGACTTCGGGTACGCCATGGACCAAGTTCTTCGGAACCACGCCGTCGCAGGGGACTTCCGCCTCTTCAGCCCTGACGAGCTCGCCTCGAACCGCCTCGGTGCACTTCAGGACGAGCCATGGGTGTCCGAGGTCCTGGCAGAGGAGGTCCTGCTGGGATGGCTGTGTGGCTGGCTCGCCGGTGGCCGACGCGGTGTCCTGGTGTCCTACGAGGCTTTCGCGCCGCTCCTGACCTCCGGAGTAGTCGGCCACCTCAAGCACCGCCGGCTCACCGCCGGAGCCCCCGCACCAAGCCTCAACCTGCTGCTGACCTCGTACGGGTGGCACAACGTCTACACGCACGGCGACCCCTCTCTGGCGACTGCCCTACTGGCGACATGCGATCCGGCCGTGCGGGTGCTGACCCCGGCGGACCCTGCGCGGGCGGCCCTCGTCCTGGACGAGGCACTGAGGTCGACCGGCCGCGTCAACGTGGTAGTCGCTGGCAAACATGCGACGGCACGGCAGCCGGACGAGACCATCGAGCAGGAACTGGCACGGGGCTTGGCGGTCTGGCCCCACCTGAGCGATGAGGGCGAGCCCGAGCTCACCATCCTGGTTGCAGGCGATCTTCCCTCGGAGGTCACCACAGTGGCGGTTCCCGTGATCCGGGCCCAGTTGGGCTGCCGGATTCGCGTCGTGGGCGTGCTGGACCTGACGGTCCTCGGAGATCCGCAGATCTGGCCAAGGGGCCTGTCGGCGGCCGAGAGAGCGACGTACCTCGGCGAGAACGCCGCGATCCTCGTGGCCACGCTGGGCCACCCGGCTGCCGTCTGGGGACTGCTCGCCAGCCGGCTCGGCCGTCCCGTCGAAGTCATCGGCTGGCGCGAGCCCGCCGGGCCGATGTCCCAGGCGACACTCGCTGGTGAACTCGGCCTCGACCCGGCTGGTCTGCTCAAGGCCGCCCGCAAGCTGACCGCCTCGCGGAAGGTGGCGTGCTGATGGACGTCACCATCGACAAGGTCGAAACGATGCTGGCCGGAGCAGATGCGCCTGCCGGGGACGACACCGTCTTCGTCACCGTGCACGGCGGCGGCCAGACAGGTTGGTACGGCCCGGTCAGCGAGCCCGTCGGCCGCGCTGTCGACGTGCTGTCCCACGCTACGATCGGCCACCTCGTGACCGACCACGACGGCCACCGAGCACGACTGCAGGTCGCGGCCGCCGGACTGGTCGGCAGCGTGGCCGAGTGGGCCGTCGGAGCAGTGGACTGTGCTCTGTGGGATCTTCACGGACGTCTGACCGATCGGCCGGTAGCCGACCTGTTGGCCCCGGCAGCGAGCCGCTCGTCCGTACCGGCGTACGCCTCGTGGCTCCGCCTTGATCTCAGCGGCCCTCCCGCGCCGGGTGCCCTGACCCAAGTCGCCGACGAAGGCTGGGCCTTCACCAAGTGGGGTCTCCGGCGCCGACCGGATTCCACTACCGCCACCGAAGCGAGTCACCTTCTCCAGTCCGTGGACCGGGCAGCCGAGATCCTCGGCAAGGGCTTCGCCGTCGACGCGGTCGGAACGTGGAGCCCCGAGCTCGCCACTGCGTTCGCGAAGCGATTCGACAACCCAGCACTCACCTGGCTGGAAGACCCCTTGCCGGAGCACTACCTGCGGATCTACCACCGCCTTGCCAACGCCGGCCTGCCCGTGGCCGTAGGGGAGCGACTGCGGCCGGACGAAGACCTGCCCCTGCTGTTCGACCAGGTGAGGCCGAAGGCGCTCACCATCGACGTCGTCGGGTGTGGCGGGCTCACCCGTGCCGTCGAGATCACCGCAGCCGCTCGCAAGGTCGGCGTCCCCGTCTACCCCCACGGACGTTCGATGGTGCCGGGGATCCACCTGGCGGCGGCCTTTCCCGACGCCGTCCCTGCCGTCGAGTACCGCCGTCAGTGGGAGCCCCGCCGCCAGACCCTCTACGCCGAACCCTGGACACCCGAGCACGGCCAGCTCCCCTCGCCCCGACCCCCCGGCCTCGGCACCCAACCGCGGAGACCCCAATGACCCGGAGCAGCGAGAGCCTTCCCGTCCGCGGCACCACCCGGCACGACGAACAGGGCCCCCTCCTCGTACTCGACCACCGCCTCGACGGCCACGACACCTTCCTGTCCGGCGAACTCGACCTTGGCGATGGGCGCGCGCCGGTGCGCATCATCAGCCTCGACGACGTCACCGTCCTGCGGCCGATGCATCGGGCGGCGGTGCCAGCGCCCGTCTGGTCGGGCACGCTTCACCTGCCGCACGGACTGCGTCCGCGCACCATCCCGACGGACCTCGCGGAGGCGGCCCAGAGGCACGGACGCAACCTGGACGCGCTCGACCAGGCGGAGACGCGGTATGCGCTCACCTTCCTCGGAGAGGCCACGACGGAGTCGATCCGTACAGCGCGCATCGAGGCGATCGTCTCCGCCTTGCCCGTCACCGGAATGGAGACCACCTGATGGAGCCCGTCGGATCGCTGATCAGCCTCGACATCGGAGGCACGCTGGGGAACGCGCAGGGCCCGGGTCTCGCCGCCCACCTGGCCGCCGCCTCGCCGCTCGGCCCGAAGCAAGCCCGACGCATCATGCGCGACGTCCTGCACACCGCGCCCGAGATCACCGATGCGGTGGTCGACCGGGTGTGCCACGCCCTGAGCATCGAACCCTCGGTCTTCCCCCGAGACCTTCCGGTGGCCCCGCTCGTACTGTTCCCGGGGACGGTCGACGCGCTGCAGGAACTCAGCCGGGAGGCGACCGTCGTGACGCTGTCCAACGTCACATGCACGGAGGCCGACCCCGAGCGACTCCTCAAGCTCCTGTCCCCTTGGGTCAGCGGCCACTTCCCCTCGTGCCGTACCGGCTACGCCAAGCCGGACCACCGGGCCTTCTGGGCGGTCGCCGACTCGCACCAGGTGTCGCCCTCGCAGATCATCCACGTCGGCGACGACTGGGAGTGCGACATCCGAGGAGCCACGGACGCAGGGCTGCGCGCCGTGTGGGTATCCCACGGACGTACGGTTCCTGACGAAACGTCACTCGTTGGACATGGCGTGCTGGTGGCCAACGATCTCGCTGATGCTGTGCAGCACGTACGTCATCTACTCGCACGGAGGCTTCCATGAGCTTGTTCACCGGCACCGTCGGCTACTACCGCCAGTACCGCCCGGGTATCCCGGAGGAGGTCGCCGCTGTCCTCGACCAGGCCGCACCGAAGAGCAGCCCTCGCCGGCTCCTGGACGTCGGCACCGGTACCGGCCTGGTCGCCGAGGCCCTGCTGGACCGGTTCGACGACATCATCGCGATCGACAACGACAGCGAGATGCTCGCGGCGGCGGAGTCGGCTCTCCGCCCCGCACTGCCGGACGGGACTGCCCTGGCACTCGTCGAGTCCACGGCCGAGGACTTCACGCCTCCGGCGGGCTGGCTCGCCGACCTCGTCACGATCTGCCGGGCCTTCCACTGGCTCGACCAGGCCACCGTCCTCGCGCTCCTCGACGACCAGGTCGCGCCGGACGGTGCGGTCGCGATCTTCGGGGACAACAGCTTCTGGGCTGCGGACAGCCCCTGGAAGCAGTCCGTGCGCGCGGTCGTCCAGGAGTTCCTCGGAGAGGAGCGCCAGGCTGGCAGTAGCACCTTCAAGCACCACAACCGGCCCTACAGCGAAATCATGGAGGAGTCCCCGTTCAACCAGGTCGAAGAGGTCCGGGTGCCGGTCCAGCGCACCTGGACCACCGAGGGCATTCTCGGCTATCTCTACTCGACCAGCTTCGCCGCACCTCATCTTTTCGGCGATCGACTCGCCGACTTCGAGGCCGCTGTCCGGGCCGCCCTCGCCGAGCACAGCAGCGACGACACGTTCCTCGAGGAGAACGAGTTCCTCATCCGGATCGGCCGCCGGAGCGGGACATGACGCCAGCTGCAGCAACGGCTCGGCAGTACGGTCGGCTTGCCGCCCCGGTCGTCGCTGCCGAGCTCGGTGCCGGATCGGTGCTGTGCCTGCCGATCGGCTCCGTTGAACAGCACGGCCCCCACCTGCCGTTGAACACGGACACGGTCATCGCGGAGCAGTTCACCACCCGCCTGGTCGAGCGCTACGGCGACCACCACGACCTGTGGGCGCTGCCGGCGATCCCGTACGGCCTGTCGCTGGAACACATCTGGTCGCCCGGGACGGTCTCGCTGCGGGTGGCGAGCTTCATGTCGCTGCTCGATGCGGTGGTCGGCGGCTACGTCCGATCCACCCCCGCCCGGACCCTCCTAATCGTCAACGGCCATGGCGGCAACCGTGGCGTCCTGGAGGCCGCACTCTACGAGTTGCAGGACCGGTACGCGCTCAGGGCCTGTGTGATCCACCCGAGTTCGCTGTCGGGCTTCCGAACGGAGGGCGAGCTGCCGGAGATACACGCCGGCCACCGCGAGACGTCCCTCATGCTCACCCTCGCTCCCGAGGACGTCCACCTCGACCGTCTCCCGGTGGACTTCACCGCCGACGAAGAGCGGCGCGGGGAGATCAACCGGTTGGTGCTCGACCGAGGGGTGACATGGCCGTGGAACTCCGGCGACAGCGCCATTGCGGCCTGCGGGGTGATCGGCGGTGACCCGCGAGAGGCATCCGCCGACATCGGCCACAGGGTCATCGAGAGCGCCCTGGACTCGGCTGCCGACGTCCTCGCCCAGCTCCTCCTCAACTGTCCGCAGCGGCCCGCATTCGTCAGGAGCTCCCATGGCCCTCACCCCTGCTGAGAAGAGCGCCTTCATACGCGACGGCCTGCTCATCAAGCGCGGCGCCGTTGCCCCCGATCTCGTCGCCCGCGCTCGCACGCTCGTCGACGACTGGCTCCGAGAGTCGATGGACCCCGCCCTCATCAACTCCTACACCCAGCGCACCTTCGCCCCTGAACTCGGCGGCCACCCTGATCTGCTGGGCCTCTTTTCCAGTTCCGGGGCAGACACACTCGCCGGTGCGCTTCTCGGAGACTTCCAACCCGTCTCCACCACGCAGATCCAGATCCGCATCCCCGAGTCGCAGCTACCCGAGTCGCAACCCGAGAAGGCGATGCACGTCGACGGCGTCGCCTGCCCCCACCTCGATCCCGACGAACTGCGGACCTTCTCGCTCCTCGTCGGCGTGGTGCTCTCCGACATCACGGACCCAACCGGCGGAGCGCTGCGCTACCAGCCCGGCGGACACCTGACCATGTCCGAGTGGTTCCGCAACCAGTGGTCCCTCGGCATCACCGACCAGGTCCCGCCGGACGTCGACGCCCGGACCGGCACGCCGTTCCTCGGGGCACCCGGAGACGCCCTGCTCATGCACCACCTCGTGCCGCACGCCGTAGGCCACAACCTCAGCCGCGAACCCCGAATCATGGCGTACTTCCGCGTGTCGCACGTCGCCCATGCCGAACACCGACTCCAGTCACTACGGGACCCGTGGTTGGACTACCCGGGCCTTGCCGACCTGCATCAGGCCACGACGCCCTCGTAAGAACATCCAGCGGCGCCCTCCGTACCGGGCAGCCGGCTGGAAGCACCATGCCGAGCCAGACCTGATCCAACTCGCCGATCTTGAAAGCGGAGTGTTCATGCAGCAGATCCCAACCGACCAGCTCGACCGAGCCGCCAGCGCCCTCGAAGCCGGCGAGCTGGTCATCGTCCCCACCTCGCGCTGGTACATGATCTGTGCCGACGCCACCAACGCGCCTGCCTGCCGGAACATCTTCGAAGGCAAGCAGAGGCCCACCGGCAAGTCCCTCGTCCTCGTCGCCTCGTCCCTGGCGGACTGCGAACGACGCTTCGTGATCTCCGACGAAGCTCGCAGGCTGGCAGACGCCTTCTGGCCCGGTGATCTGGCCCTCCTCCTGCCGTGGCGCGAACCCGACGAGGGTGCCCGGCACTCCGCCGTCGGTGCTCCGGCCCTCGTCACCAACTCCCCGGGCCCACTCGGGTCACTGGCATCGCTGACCCGCACGCCCATCGCCGCGACCACCGTCAACATCTCCGGGGACGCAGACGTCGACGCGCGCGGGCCGGCGATCTCACCCGAGGAGGTCGCCGACTTCCTGAGCCTCACCGGCGTCAAGGCGACCGTGATCCTGGACGGCGGTGTCTGCCCGGCCGCCAACCACCTGACGATCATCGACTGCTCGACGGCTGACGCCCGCCTTGTCCGGGCTGGACTCGTTCACAAGCGGGCAATCGAAGCGGTACTCGGACGCGAGCTCGCAGCCTGACCAACGCCAGCGGTACGCCGACCTCGACGCCATCTATGGACACGATCCTGGGCGCGCCTGGGCGGCTCGGAGGAGTAGCGTCAGGCCGCAGACCTCAGATGAGCAGCCAGGTATCGTCACTGCGTTTTGTGGCCCACGAGGGCTGTGCGCTGATTGTGCGGTGCCGTCCTCGTATCGGCCGATGGCAACGAAAAGCCCCAGGCCGTTGACCTGGGGCTTTACCTCTGAGCGGGCGACGAGAATCGAACTCGCGCTATAAGCTTGGGAATCTCGGACGCTCAGACCGTCAACTATCAAGCCAGTGCGGCGAGTTGTTGTCCTACCAGGTGAGCGGCGGTCGCAGACCCCTTCCCGCTGTTGACCTCTGCATACCGGCCGTACTCGTGCGCTAGTCGTGCGGAGGCTCAGCGCAACTGCACGTCAGGGCCGCTGACAACCCGCCGCTGCAGTGCTCGCGCGGACAACCACAGAGCAGTGTCCCCTCGGCCGCTCAGGAGAGCATCAGCGTCCGCACGCACTCGGGCATGACGGCAGGATTGTCCAGTAGCTCCCAGAGGTAGTCAGGGAATGCCTCTCGCAGGCTCTGGAACACGCTGCGGATGAACAGCAGTACGGCGGCCGTCCGGGCCTGGCCGGTCGGGATTCGCGGTCCCGGTACGAGCATGGTCACCAGCAGCATCCGACTGGGGAGGAATGATGTCTGCCTCCAGGCCAGGAGCGCGTCTCCAGGTCGGCCCTCGTCGAGTTCGGATGGGTGCAGCTCCTTTGGAGGGACGGGCCGGGCTGGGACGTCGGTGTCTGGCGCATCGCCCGTGGCCCATGCGGCGGCCCCTCGTTGGAGCGCCGCGGGGTAGGCGTGCTGGCCAGGCCGAAGATCGGCCGAGCGGTCCTCGGTGATCAGCGGCGGGACGACCGGAACCGCCGGAAGGATCACACCTCACATGTGAACTCGCGGCTCGGTGCCGGTGAGGTCGTACCTTGAGAGGAGCTACACCCGGAGTCGGACCTGGGAAGCGTGCCTGGTTTCAGACGCCGGTTCCGGTGAGAGTGGCGGTTGCCTGCCAGAGCCTCTTGGCGACGGCCGGGTCCAGGCCGGCCCGGCTGGGCTTGCGGATCAGTGGGTAGCCCGTGAAGCTGAACAACCCGTCCGGACCGACGTAGGCGTTGGCGGGGACGTCTTGCGTGGCTGCGTACATGAGCGGCAGAGCTCCGTGTTCGACGTCCTGGACCAGGAACGGGAGCCGGTTGACGAATCCCAGCGGCGAGTGCGTGACCAGTCCGGTCCGCGCGACGCCAGGGTGAGCGATGACCGAGCGGACATGGCTGCCCGAGGCGGTCAAGCGGTGCTGCAATTCCAGCGAGAACAGCACACCGGCGAGCTTGGACGACTCGTAGACGGCCAGCCCGTTGTACTTGCGGGTGCGCCAGTCGAGGTCGTCGAGGTCCAGCTTGCCGAATCGGTGCAGTTGGCTGGAGACCGTCACCACGCGGTCGGTCAGCCGGGGCAGCAGTAGGTTGGTGAGCACGAACGGCCCGAAATAGTTCGTCGCGGTCTGTACGTCCAGGCCCTGCGCGGTGCGCGCCGCCGGGATGTCCATCACTCCTGCGTTGTTGATCAGAACATCGATGTCGCCGGTGTACGACGTCGCAAACGCACGTACCGAGTCCAGGTCGGCGACATCGAGTTGCCGGACATCGAAATCTCCACGCATACCGGCCACTGCCTGGCGCGCCTTGTCGACGTTGCGCACGGCCAGCACCACGTGGGCGCCGACCCGTGCGAGTTCGCGAGCGGTCACCAGCCCGATCCCCCCGCCAGCACCGGTGATCACCACCGTCACGCCGGTCATGCTCGGCAGCCGGTCCGCGGTCCATTTGGCCATGGTGAAATCCTCCAGAGGCTTTTTCCCTGATTCCTGACGTCGTCCAGTGAAGAGGACCCGTGCCGACGGATGAAGGACTTGCTCAACCACTGAATGGCAGGGCGTGGCTCCCCGTGTTGACCTGCCGGACAATGAGCTGGAGGTATACGACATTCGACGTGGGGAGCCCGATGGTGGACACGGCACTGGATGGCGATGGTCTGGCTGATTTCCTGCGCGGACGGCGGGAGTCCTTGCAACCCGAGGACGTCGGGTTGCGCCGCGGCGCACGACGGCGCACGACCGGGCTGCGCCGGGAGGAGGTCGCCGAGCTGTGCGACATGTCGGCCGACTATTTGGCCCGGCTGGAACGCGGTAGTGGTTCCCAGCCGTCGCAGCAGATGGCAGCGGCCATCGCCCGGGGCCTGCGCCTGACCCCCGACGAACGTGACCACCTGTTCCTGCTGTGCGGGCACCGCCTCCAGACACGGCGACTACGCGAAGCGCACATCAGTCCCGGGCTGCTGCGGGTCATGGACCGGCTTCAGGACACACCGGCGCAGATCGTGGGCACGGTCGGTGAAACGCTGCAGCAAACGCCGCCCGCCGTGGCGCTGCTCGGCGACGAGACGCGTCACACCGGCCCGGCGCGCAGCGCCCTCTACCGGTGGTTCACCGACCCCACCGCCCGCCACCGGTACCTGCCCGACGACCACCACCTGCACAGCCGCGTCTACGTCGCCATCCTGCGCGCCAGTGCCACCGCGCAGGGGCCCGGATCGCCGGCCGCCTCGCTCGTGGCCGACCTGCAACACAACGAGGAATTCGCCGAGCTGTGGAACCGCCACGAAGTGGGACTGCGGTGGAGCAACGCCAAACGCTTCGTCCACCCCGAGGTCGGACGCATCGACCTGTACTGCCAGACACTGCTCGACCCCGACCAGGGGCAGTCCCTACTCATCTTCACCGCCACACCTGGTACGGAGAGCCACGACAAGCTTGCCCTGCTGACCGTGCTCGGCGCCGACACATTCGCAGGCTCCTGACGCACGTGCGGCACTCTCGGAGCCGAGCGCCTTCGGGTGTAGCTCCTCTCAAGGTACGACCTCACCGGCACCGAGCCGCGAGTTCACATGTGAGGTGTGATCCTTCCGGCGGTTCCGGTCGTCCCGCCGCTGATCACCGAGGACCGCCAGGCCGATCTTCGGCCTGGCCGGCACGCCTACCCCGCGGCGCTCCAACGAGGGGCCGCCGCATGGGCCACGGGCGATGCGCCAGACACCGACGTCCCAGCCCGGCCCGTCCCTCCAAAGGGTCGGGTAGCCCCGGGCACCTCCGTGGCTCCCACAGAACCGTGCGTAAGAGCCCGCGCAGATAGGCGGGTGGGGCACTCGGGCAGTGAGGTGAGCACAGGTCTCCGTGATCAAGGAGTTGCGACGCTCTGTGATCACTGGGGAGACCCGTGCCCGTTCTTCCAGCATGGCTGACCGACCCATTGTGGGACCAATTCGCGGCGCTGCTGCCCGCCGTGGGGTTAGCGGCCGATCTTGTCCAGCTCGGCGAGATCGTCGTCGGAGAGCTGGAGTTCCGCGCCTGCGACGTTCTCTCGCAGGTGTGCCACAGACGAGGTGCCGGGGATCAGCAGGATGTTCGGCGACCGCTGCAACAACCAGGTCAGGGCAACCGACATCGGCGCCGCGTCCAGCCGGGTGGCCACGGCCGTGAGCGCGGAGGATTGCAGCGGGCTGAAGCCGCCGAGGGGGAAGAAGGGCACGTAGGCGATGTCCTGTTCGGCGAGTTCGTCGATCAGCTCGTCGTCTTGGCGGTGGGCGAGGTTGTACATGTTCTGGACGCACACGATCGGCGCGATCGAGCGTGCCTCTGCGACCTGTGCCGTCGTCGCGTTGCTCACGCCGAGGTGTCGAATCATTCCCTGCTGCTGGAGTTCGACGAGTGTTTCGAACGCCTCAGCGAGTGAACCGGTCACGGGGCCCTGGGCGTCGCCGAGCCGGAGGTTGACCACGTCCAGCGTGTCGAGGCCGAGGTTCTCCAGGTTCTCGGTGACGGCCCTGCGCAGCTCTTCGGGCTTGCGCGCCGGGGGCCAGCCGCCCTCCTGGTCCCGGGTCGCGCCGACCTTGGTCACGATGTGCAGCGCGTCGGGGTACGGGTGCAGGGCTTCGCGGATCAGCTGGTTGGTGATGTGCGGCCCGTAGGCGTCGGCGGTGTCGATGTGGGTGATGCCAAGGCCGACGGCCTCGCTCAGGACGGCGAGTGCGCCGTTGCGGTCGGCGGGCGGCCCCATGACCCAGGGGCCGGCGAGCTGCATGGCGCCGTAGCCGAACCGGGTGACGGTCAGGTCGCCCAGGTTCCAGGTGCCGCCGGGCAGCGAGGCGGAGGGGGTGCTCATGGTGTGCCTTTCGTGTCGAGCCAGGGGATGGTGCCTGACGGCTCCTTGCACCACTATTGGTACGTAGCTTCTAATCGGGAAGTAGGCACTTCCGAGTTCGTAGGGCACCTGCAGGTGAGAGGAACGGTCCATGGCGACGATGACGGCGGCCCAGCAAAGGGCACAGGCCAAGGTGGAGTACGACGCCTTCGTGGCGGCCTGTCCCAGCCGCAAGCTGCTCGACCGGATCTCCGACAAGTGGGTCACGCTGATCCTGGCCGGGCTCGGCAGCGACAGCGCGCATGAGCCCGGCGCCGACTGCGCCGGCGAGCCCCGGGTGATGCGCTACTCGGAGTTGCAGCGCCTGCTGGCCGGCGTCAGCCAGAAGATGCTCACCCAGACGCTGCGCTCCCTGGAGCGCGACGGCCTGGTGTCCCGCTCCGTAGTGCCGACCGTGCCGGTCACGGTCTCCTACGAGCTGACGGATCTCGGCCTGTCGCTGTACGAGATGATGCGGGGCCTCAAGGCCTGGGCCGAGGTGCACATGGACGATGTGCTCGCCAACCGCCAGACTTACGAGACCCGCGTCGCCTGAACCACAACAGGGTTGCTGACCAGCGGGAACAGTCTGCGCGTAAGAGACCGGGCAGATGGGCGGGGCTCAAGGACGTCCCTTCGGGCGCTCGTCCCAGCGGTGGGTGGTGCAGGCCCGGCGGATCAGGCTACGAACGGTGATGATCGTGTCCGCGAGGTCGAAGAAGGCGTTGGCGACAGTCGCACGGCGCTCGTAGCAGCGGGCAATTCGGTGGAAGGCGTTCTGCCAGGCGTGCGTGCGCTCGACGTGCCACCGCTCGCTGGCCTGGATCGGCGCCCTCTCGCCCTTGTGCGCGATGCGGCCGTGCAGGTTGCGGGCGGTCAGTTCGGTGCGGGTCCTGTCCGAGTCGTAGCCGGCATCCAGGTGCACGGTGATGTCGTCGGGCATCGGTCCCAGATCCTCCAGCAGGTCCAGAGTCGCGGCGAGCAGCGGGGAGTCGTGGCGGTTCGCTCCGGCGAGGACCCTGCCGAGCGGGATTCCGTAACCATCTGTCATGCCCGAGCGTTTGAGCCCTTGCTTGCCGCGGTCGACCGCTGAGCGTCCAGCGACCTCGCCGCCGCCGGGGGCCTTGGTGATCGAGCCGTCGACGGCGATCCGGTCAAGCTCCAGCCCGACGATCCGGTCGTAGGACTCCAGCGCAATCTGCTTGAGCCGCATGAAGACGCCGAGGGAGATCCACTCGTCGCGGCGGTTGCGGATGGTGGTCGCCGAGCAGGTGGTGTCGGCGATCGCCTGGTAGGAGCAGCCGAACCGCAGCAGTTGCAGCAGCTTGTCGAACACGATCCGGTCGCCGATGCGGGGACGATGGCAGCCCAGCGGGTGGGCCGGATCGACCGCGGGACGCTCGGGCAGCAGCGCCGCGAATTGGCCCCACAACGGGTCGGTCAGCCATGCTGGAAGAACGGGCACAGGTCTCCCCAGTGACCACAGAGCGTCGCAACTCAATAATCACGGAGACCTGTGCTCGCCTCACTACCTGGGTGCCGCACCCGCCTATCTGCGCAGGCTCTAAATCTTTCGATTTACACGGCTCTTGTCGTCCTGGTCACCAGACGATGGGGACCCAGTTCACCCAGGCCCAGTGCTCGAAGAACCTCGGTCTCAGCTTGACGACCATCTCCCACTGGGCATGGGCCTTCCTGCGGCCCCGCAGGCGTTTGTACTTGTTGCTCGACCACCGCATCACGTAGCTATTCACATGGGGTTGCGAGCGGGCCCGCCGCGGCGCGAGGCCGCGTCAGCGGCAGGCTGGAGAGGGCACGTGAGGTGGCGATGCAGGGACTCGGCCGTTCAGCGGCTCCGGTCGACGCGGTCGACGAAGTCGCCGACCGCGGTGGCGAAGGCGGCGGGCGCCTCCTGCGCGACGAAATGCCCGACGTCCGGGATCGTGACCGCGGTGACGTCGCCGGCGACCTGGCGCATCGTCCGCTCGGTGAAGGGGGCGTTGATGCCGTCGACGGCGAGCACGGGAACGGTCAGCGGCCGCGACTCGGCCAGTGCCCGCATCCGGTCGCCGCCGGTCAGGGAGGAACGGTAGAGCCCCTCGGTGCCGCGCCAGCCGCCGGGCCGCGCGTAGGTGCGGGCGAACTCGTCAAGGTCGGCCTCGGTGACCCCGCCCGGCACCACCGTCATCACCGAGACGGCCCAGTCGAGCATCACTCGCTCGCGGCCGGCCAGGAACAGCTCCGCAATTCCCGGGGCGGCCAGGAATCCCACGTGCCAGGAGCCGCCGTTCCTCACGTCGGCCAGCATCTCCCAGCCGTACCCCGGAAGGGTGGTCTCGACGCCGGTGAAGCTGAGGACGTCGCCGGGGTGCGTGGCCGCGAACGCGAAGACCGGCCCGCCGCTGATGTCCTGGCAGGTCACGTGCACGGGCCCGACGCCGAGGTGGGCGACCAGCCGGTGCAGGTCCTCCGCCAAGGTCGCCAAGTCGTGGTCGCCGTCGGCGATGCCGGAGTCGCCGAAGCCGCGCAGGTCGACGGCGAACACCCGGTGGGTGTCGGCGAGTAGCGGGATGACGTCGCGGAAGGCCCACCAGGACTCCGGCCACCCGTGCACCAGCAGGATCGGGGAGCCGGTGTCGCCCGCCGAGACGTAGTGCAACGTGGTGCCGTTGACCTCGGCGGTGTGGTGCGTGATGCCCGCCACGGCGGGCGAGGCGGTCACGAAAGAGCTGGTCATGCGATGACTCCCAAGATAGACAATCAGGTTGACTCCAGTGTTGGTCAACCTGGTTGTCCAGGTCAAGGGAAGATCTAGACTGTGGTCATGTCCTCACGATCCGGCGCCGATCTCGCCCTGCTGCTCCTGGGCAGCTATCGCAATCTGGTGGACGAAGTGGTCCGGGAGCTGGCGACCCGGGGATACCCCGACGCCCGGCCGTCGCACGAGTACGCGATCCGGGCCATCCGAGCCGGCGCCGACAGCGCCTCGGACTTGGCCCGCAGACTCGCCATCACCAAGCAGGCCGCGGCGAAGACGATCGCCGCGCTCGTCGAACGCGGTTACGTCACCACCGAGACCGACCCCGCCGACATCCGCCGCAAGAACATCCGGATCACCGATCACGGGATCGGGCTGATCACCGAGAGCACGGCGATCTTCGACGAGGTGCGGGCCCGCTGGGAAGTGCGTCTGGGCGCCGCCGAACTCGCCGAGCTGGAAACGCAGCTCGCCCAATTCGTCGGCGACTCGCCCATCAACCTCGACGCTCCGGGCTGGGCGGCGGGACAGGAACTGCGCTAGGCGGTGTCGTCAAAGTGATCTTGGATACGGTGGATCATGGCAGAGTGATACGCCGTCATGAACTCACCGACGCCGCATGGGATCTGCGGAGCCCCTGCTGCCAAGGCCGACGAGGGGGCGTCCTCGGCTGGATGGCCGGACGGTGCTGAACGGGATTGTGTGGAAGTTCCGGACCGGGGTGCCCTGGCGGGACGTGCCCGCGGTACGGCTCCTGGAGGACGCTGCACACGCGGTTCCGGCGCTGGGCCGGAGACGGAACCTTCGACCAGATGCTGCAACGCGATACGAGTGCCCCGGATCACCGGGACGGCCCCGCATCCGTCCCGATCATGTCCCTGGCGACAAGGGCTCCAGCTCGAAGACTATCCGCGGCTGGCTGCGGCAACGTGGCATCGGGCACACCATCCCGGAACGGGCCGACCAGGTCGCCAACCGACTGCGGCGCGGCCGGCACGGCGGCCGCCCTGTCGCCTTCGACCGCCAGCTCTACACGCACCGCACTGTCGTCGAACGGGCCTTCAATCGGCTGAAGCAGTGGCGCGGCAGAGCAACCCGCTACGACAAGACCGCTGAGTCCTACCAGGCGGCCGTCACCATCGCTTCGCCGCTGATGTGGGCATGAGGTTCCACGAGGCCATCGGATCGTTCATGGCCCGTGGAGTTCCGTCTCCCAAGCCTCGAAAGGCGGCTCGGCCCGGTACGTCGGGTCACAGAAGCCGCGAATCCACTGAGCTGTCGAAGGGAAGCACGCAAATCGACAGGTAGATGCCCAACCAGGACAGCATGCCTGTTAGCCAGGCCACCTCACCGAGACCCTTTGACGACACCGCCTCGGGGGATCACGGCTTCGGTGACGGGTAACAGGATCGGGGCCGCTCCCGCTTCGACGATCGCCACGTGCTGCCTCCGCATTGCCTACTTGTTACCTACGCCGGCGCAGATGGGGGCCGCGTACGAGATGACCCGAATCGCGATAGCTCCCCCGGGGGCGACCGGCGGCGGTGAGGGTGACGATGTTGCGGCGCCGGTTGGCGGGGTCGGCTCGACGGTCGACCTGATGGCGGCCCTCGAGGCGGCCCATGACGCTGTTGACGTCATTGCGGTCCAGGCCGAGCCGGTGGCCGATATCGGCTTGGCTCAGCGAGCTCTACCGGCGGCTACGTCATTGCCCCGTTGACCGAGGGACGATCGGCAGTTGGATGAATGAGGTGTGATCGGGGCCGGTATGGAGGCGGTTGTCGGCTCGGGTGTGGGTGTCGGCGTCGTAGGCGTGACGCATCCCGTGCGCGGCGCCGTCAAAGGGTTGAATGTCGACGCGCAGTCGGTGGCCTCGGCGAAGGTATCCGGTAGTAGGGATGATCTCGACCTCGACCTGGACGATTTCGTCGGGGGTCAGGGGTGCGTGGTCTGCCTTGCGATGTGTGTGCTTGGGCGCGTAGTTGGTCGATCGGCCAGGGTCGATCCTGCGGTGCGACACTTTGAGCCATCCCTTGGTGAGCGGTGCTATGCGGTCGGGGTAGTTCATGGTGGTGATGCCGGTGAAGTCGACTTCGCGATCGTGTTCCTCGATGACGCGGATCGAGATAAACAGGTCCATGTCGAAGCTTGTTGATGACACCCAGAGCTGTGCTTTGCCGTACCCGGCGATGACGACGTCTTCGGTCAGGGGGTCGCTGATGAATGTCGCGCCAGTTGTCCGCGGATCGGCCGTTGCGACATCTGCGGAGTATGCGACGACGTCTGCGGCGGTGGGGTTGGCTGTCGTGAGGCGCCGGATGATTCCGCGCTCGGTGTCGTTCTGCCAGGCTGCGGCGGCCGCGTCGAGGAACCACCTGGTGTACTCGGTGCGGGCGATGGGCCATTCGTGTTCGTGTTGGATGTAGGAGGCGCCGTTGCCCGTGCGGATCTCGAGCCGGACGGGAGGGGTGTCCATGATGCCGTTGTCGATGCCCTTGAGCCAGTGGTCGAAGAAGGCTTTGTGGCGGGCGACGGTGTCTTGGGCGTAGGACTTTTGGAACCAGTCCTCCCAGAAGTCGAGCTTCTTGTTCGGGGTGGGCGTCTTCAGGTATGCCTCGCTGCTGCCGAGCTGGTGGAAGTGGGCCGAGTGCGTGGTGGCGGCGACGGACCACAGGGGCACGGTGACCCCGGTCAGGTCGGGGCTCATGAACACTTCGGCCCGGGGTCCGAAGATTGCATCGGGGTCTGAGTCCTTGAAAGGGCTGTCCTTCATGGTGCGGGTGAAGTCGGCGATGTCGGGCTCGCCGACGATCGCTGGGACGAATCCGGCCTGCTTCCAGACAGGGAAGAACTGCTCGT
Source organism: Kitasatospora sp. NBC_01250 (assembly GCF_036226465.1). NCBI lineage: Bacteria > Bacillati > Actinomycetota > Actinomycetes > Kitasatosporales > Streptomycetaceae > Kitasatospora > Kitasatospora sp. NBC_01250. The sequence goes on from NZ_CP108476.1 coordinate 4,601,969, forward strand.
TGAGGACCCCGCCGTTGTAGGCGACTTCCTCGTAGAGGTCCACGTCAGTCCCGATTGCGATCATGGCCTTGAGGTGCTTCGGATGCAGGCTCGCTGCGGCGTGCTGGCCGACGGCGAGGTAGGACATGCCCCAGAGGCCGACTGCGCCGTTCGACCAGGGCTGCTCGCCGGCCCATTCGATGGCGTCCCGGAAGGCCTCGGCGCCGGCGATCCCCCAGGGGGCGAGTCGGCCAGGGCTCTTCCCGGCGCCGGGCATGTCGACGCGGAGGACGGCGTACCCGTCGGGCACCCAGTCGGTGGTGTTGACCGTTTCGTGATTTTCGAACTGGAGGCCGGCGGGGTTGCCGAAGAAGTAGTCCTCTTCTTCCTGCTCGTGGTGCTCGAGGTCGGCGTCCGTTCCGATGGAGTGGTGGTTGAACGCCTTGCCGTAGGGGCCGCAGCTGACGATGACCGGGTAGTGGCCGGGCTCGGCAGGGCGGAACACGTCGGCGAACACGTGGGATCCGTTCCGGAGGGGGATGATGACGTCGCGGAAACGGAGGATGCCCATCGCGTTCCGGCGAAGCTCATTGCGGGCGTTCGCCGGGCTGCAGAGCCCCCTAGGCGTGCCGCCGGCGAAGACACCGGCGCGGTTGAGTTCCTCGAAGAGTTCAAGGATGACGGGATCGTCGGTGAAGTCCTGAATCTTGTCGGTCACGTGGGTACCGGTGTAGTCGGCGTCATGCCGGAAGTCGATTCGTCGGTCGCCGATGATGTCGTGGACCTCGGGGGCGATGTCGACTCCGTTGTCCCGCATCCCGTCGCGGCCGAGCGAGAAGACGAGTCGCGCGATGTTGGTCAGACCGGGATCCTTCAGCTTGCCCGGGTCTCCGTCGACGCGGGCGACGATCTGCGCGAGGTGCATCCGCGTCTGTGCCGGCGCATGACCGATGGACGTGTTTCCGGCCAGGAACGCGATGCGCTCGCCGGGTTCGTACTGGAACTGCCCGCGCTCATTCGTCAGACCATGAACGGTCGGGGTCTCGTACCGTAAGCCGGCAATCGGACCGGCCAGCACACCAGTGAGCGTCATCGGGTTTCCTCCCGATCAAGGACCAGTCGTGCGCGGCTCCGCCGCATCCCGTGACAGCGAGCATGACCGATCAAACAGAACAACCATTCCCTAAGGGGGAGGGTACATGCGTCTCGCGGCCTAAGGCGAGTCACAGACGGAGGAACACCGCCACTGTGCGGTCGGCGAGGAACTGGGGGTCGGCGTCGCGATCGATCGTCAGCCGCACGAGGAACCCCTGCAGTGCGGTGAGAACCGCATCGGCAAGTGCGTCGGCCTCCCACTTCGGTGGAGCCGAAATCGAAGCCTGCTCCCGACACCACGGCATGAGCAGGGCCGCTATCAGGGCACGCAACTCGAGCGTGGTCTGCTGTGCGACGTCCGCGAGCCCTGGGACCCTGGGGGCCTCGGCCCAGATCTGCAGCAAAGTCTGCGCGTGCGTCCGATCGGCGCTCGCCCGCAGAAGATGCAGGAGCACGCTCGACGGGGTGCGTTCCAGCGGCAGCTCGGCGGTCACTGCGGCGATGAGGTCCTGGAGCGCGCTGGAGGCCGCGTAGCGGACGAGTTCGGATTTGTTCTCGAAGTTGGAGTACACGGAACCGGCTGAGGACCCCGCCTCGCGGATGATGTCCGCCATGGAGGTGCCCGAGAACCCATGGCGCGCGAAGCATCGCATCGCGGCCGCCGCGATGTCATCGCGCCGTCGCAGGCGCGACGCCTCACTCAGTTGGGGCATGGACGTAGCCTAACCGCCATCGAAATCTCCTATAGACAAACAGACTATTCATTCTGCATGGTGCCACATACGTTCGCGGAAGACGACGGCTGGCCCTTCGTCGTCAACGAGCGCAGCCCCGAGCCCTCATGGCGACGTACGCGGATTCGTCGAGCCGCAGTCCTGGTACGTCGACCTGGGCAGTGTTCACATCTCAACATCGTGATGGGCGCTGTACTCGCCGAATACCTCATCCAGGCTGGTCAGGCGGCATGTTGGTACTCGTGGAGGATGCCGCCGAGATGCCGCTGAGCACCACCTCGATAGCCGCGTCCTTGAGTACGTCGTCGAACAGGTGGGGAAGCTTCCGGTCCCGGTCTCTGATCAAGTAGCGGGCCCGGCAGCCGGAGTCCTCGAGATCCATGACCAAGTTCTTAGCTTGACTCTGTCGGTGATCTCGGAGTTCGCGGTGTGCGAGTGTGATCGGTGGGCATGCTCGGGCTGTTCGTAGACCGATACAGCTGCCGAGGTGTTCTTTGTCGCTCCGCCCCCGTTCCGGTGAGCAGGTCCCGCCTCTGACCGCAAGGATTGCCCGGGCCAGCAATCCGGCTGGGACGACGGCGATGTGGGTGCGGGACCGGCTGGACGGGCTGTGGTGCGACGAGGATTTCGCGGGCTGGTATCCGCGCGACGGGCGTCCCGGACTCTCGCCCGCCCAGCTGGCCACCGTCTGCGTGCTGCAGTTCCTGCTCGGCCTGTCGGACCGTCAGGCAGCCGAGGCGGTCCGTTGCCGCATCGATTTCAAGTACGCCATGGCCCTGGAGCTGGACGATCCCGGGTTCCACCACAGCGTGCTGGCCGACTTCCGTGAGCGTCTCGCCCAGGACGACCGCGCCGACCGACTCCTCGATCTGGCACTCGCGCGCCTGAAGGACGCCGGACTCGTGAGCGAGCGCACCACGCAGCGTACCGACTCCACCCACGTCCTGGCCGCGGACCCGGGAGGCGAGGGACTGTCCGCGAGTTTGTGTATGACCCGGTGTGACCCATTTAGGCATGAGACGGGGTCTCTGCCGGGAAGGATCACTTATGGGCAGCAAGGACGAGGTGTCCCGCGAGAGCACGGTGCGGACGGGGGCGGAGATGGCGGAACTGGCCGAGTTGGACCGGGGGCTGGCGGAGTCGCTGGTGGAGCGTGCGAGGCGTGAGGGCCTGCAGCTGACCGGGGACGGCGGACTGCTGACCGGACTGGTCAAGATGGTCCTGGAGAGCGCGCTGCAGGCCGAGATGGCCGAGCACCTGGGCTACGAGAAGGGCGACCCGGCTGCAGCCGGGTCGGGCAACGCCCGCAACGGGACCTCACGCAAGCGGGTCCTGACCGAGGTGGGCCCGGTGGACCTGGACATCCCCAGGGATCGGGCCGGCCGGTTCGATCCGCAGATCGTGCCCAAGCACCGGCGCCGGGTGGAGGGCTTCGACGCGGCGGTGCTGTCGCTGTACGCGCGGGGGCTGACGACCGGTGAGATCCAGGGCCACCTGTCCGAGGTCTACGGGATGGAGGTCTCCCGCGATCTGGTCTCCCGGGCCACCAGCGGGGTCCAGGCCGAGGTCACCGCGTGGCGCCAGCGTCCGCTGGACCGCGTGTACGCGGTCGTGCTGATCGACGCGATCTACGTGAAGATCAGGGATGGTGCGGTGGCGAACAAGCCGGTCTACGTCGCGGTCGGGATCAACCTGGAGGGCGAGCGCGACGTCCTGGGCATGTGGGTGGGCACCGGCGGCGAGGGCGCCAAGACCTGGCTGACCTGGCTCACGGAACTGCGCAACCGCGGCGTCCAGGACGTCCTGGTGGCCTGCTGTGACGGATTGAAGGGTCTGCCGGAGTCGATCAATGCGGTCTGGCCGCTCGCGGACGTGCAGCTCTGCGTGGTTCACGGAAGCCGTCAAAGAACAACACGTTGGTTATCTGTGTCTGTCCCCATGGTCTTCCGTCTGCGGTTCGTTGACCGAGGCGAGCAGGTCGGCTGCTGTGGTGTGCCGGTGCTCGGCGGGAGTGATGTCGATGCGGCGGGCGTCGAGGATCGGCAGGACGTCCTTGATCGCGTTCCACAGCGTGCTGCGGCAGACACCGAACAGCTCGGCGAGGGGGTCCAGGCCGCAGACGCGACGCCGGTAGAGGATCGTGGCGAGGATCCGGTCGCCGTCGGTCATCTTCTGCCGGAAGACGCCGCCGCGGCTGCCGGGGCGTCGGTCGCCGCCGCGCTGGCGGTGACGGCGCTGTTCGATCGCGGCGGCGTACGGCACGATCAGCTCCTCAAGCAGGGTATGCAGTGCCTCGCGGCTCGTACCGGTCAAGGCCGGGCTGGTGAGGGCCTGGTGGGTCGGAATCGCTGAAGGGTGCTCGGCCGGCGCGACGTCGGTGGCCCAGGCGCGGAGGTCCTCGGCACGGGTGAAGTAGCGCACGACGGTCGGTGTGATGCTGATCTTCTGCTCGTCCAGTAACTGCCGGGTCGCCTTGATGGCCTGGCCGATGGTGACCGGGTTGATCCCCAGCAGGTCGCACAGCACCTTCTGCGGGCAGACCTGACGAAGGTAGACGACGGTGATCAGGACCTCGTCCGCATCCGACAGCAGTGCTCGGCTGCGGCCGGTCGTGGCAACGCGCCGACCTCCGCGGAGCACGTAGCGGCGCTGTTCGGTCCGGGCTGCCTGGGCCGGGGCCAACTGGGCCTGCAGCACCTCCAGTTCGCGGCTGTTCATGCCGGCCAGGCGGGGATCGGCGAGTGTCTGCAGGGTCCGCTCGCGGGTTGCGGTGCGCTCGTCGGCGCGCGGTGGGGCGACCGTGCCGCCGGCCGGGGCGATGCTGTAGTTCCACCGGCTGTGGTCGGCATGCGCGGTGATCGGCAGGGCCAGCAGCTGGTCGCGGCTGACCGCGATGCCGGTCGGGTAGGAGCCGTGGTCCAGGGCGGCCTCGACACGCAGCCCGGTCCGGGTGGTCGTCGCGGCGATCGTGTTGAGGACGACTTCGTGGCTGGTCAGCGGCCTGCCGCGCCAGTTCATGGTGATGTGGGAGAACAGCCGGTGCTCTATTTTGTTCCACTTCGACGTGCCCGGCGGAAAGTGACAGACCGTGACCGTCAGGCCGGTCTCAGCGGCGAACGCGGCCAGTTCGGCCTTCCACAACCGGTAGCGGTAGCTGTTGGATCCGCCGGCGTCCGCGGTGATCAGCAGCCGGGACGCCGCGGGGTAGTCGTGTCGGCCGCGGGCCTGCCACCAGCGGTTGATCGAGGCGACCGCGAACGCGGCCGTGTCGTGGTCGACCCCGACGTTCACCCAGCCGGTGTTCGCGGTCATGTCGTAGATTCCGTACGGGATCACCGTCTCCACGCGCGGGCCGGCGAAGAAGCTGTGGTCCTCGACCTCGACGGGCTCGCCGGCCGGGCGCCACTCCTGCCCGGCCATCGGCAGTTGCCCCAGCTGTTCCTTCTTCTTCGCGTCCACGCTGATCACCGGCTCGCCCGAGGCCTGGTGCCCTTTGACCTGCTCGTTGATGTAGCGGAACTGTGCGTCCCGGTCGGGATGCTGACCGCCTTCCAGGGTCTTGGCGGTCCCCTGCAGACTGAACCCGTGCGCCTTCAACAGCCGGCCCACCGTGGGTGCGGTGATGCGGTGTCCCTGCCGGGACAGCTCGGCGGCCAGGTGCCGAAGCGACTTCGTCGTCCAGCGCAGCGGCGACATCGGATCACCACGCTCATCCGGTTCCACCAGCGCCATCAGCGCCGGGACGAGAGACGGGTCAACGGCCTCGGCCCGCATCCGCCCACCGCCGGGGCGCCGAGCGCGGCCCTCGGGCAGCGGCTCGACCCCGGCTTCGAGCTCGAAGACGCCCTTGCGGACGGTCGTCTCGCTGACCCCGGCCGTCCGCGCGACCAGGCGCACGCCCCCGTGACCAAGCAGTCGGGCCTCGGTCGCCAGCGCCAACCGCTGCTGACGCTCGTTCAAATGCGGGAGAAGAACCTCGAACCGTCGCGCCAGCTGGCCCCGCACCTCGTCGGATATTCGCACACCACATCAACGAGATCGTTCCCGCGAAGCAACGTGTTGTTCTTTGACGGCTTCACGTGGTCCGCTCCAGCCTGCGGTTCGCGTCTAAGAAGCACTGGGGGCCGATCGCGAAGGACTTGCGCGCGGTCTACACCGCTCCCACCGCCGACGCCGCCGAGGCCGGGTTCGAGGAGTTCACGACTGCTTGGGGCGCCCTCTACCCGGCCATGATCACGGCGCTTCGGAGCAACTGGGAGCACTTCATCGTGTTCCTGCGCTTCCCGCCGGCCATCCGCAAGGTCGTCTACACCACCAACATGATCGAGTCCCTCAACTCCCGCTTCCGGCAAGCCACCCGCCGACGCGGGCATTTCCCCGACGACGACTCCGCGATCAAGGTCCTCTACCTGGTAATCCGCAACCCACAGCCCAACCGGGCCAACGTCACCGGCCGAACCCGCGACTGGAAGGAAGCCATCAACACCCTCGCCGAGTTCTACGGCGACCGCGTCACCCAGCAGTAGGCACCACCAAGCACCACCGCACCGGCCATACACAAAGGATCAGACAGCCCCGCCTTCGCGTCATGGTGGGTGCGAGTTTCGACCGCGTCGATCCGGTGGGTCCAGGAACCACCCGTAGTGGAGGCGTGCGAGTAGGGCCTCCTGCGGGCCCTTCACTGGAACGGACCCACGGAGGCCCCCTGAAGTTCGTCGCGGTGACGTACTCAGGCGCAGGGGGGCTCAGTCGCGGCTGGCTTCGGTGCCGCCGGGGATGGTGATGGTGGCGGTGAGGGTCTTGCCGCCGGGCGGGTTCAGGTGGATGTCGGTGTGGTCGGCCAGGGTGGTGACCAGGTGCCAGCCGAAGCCGCCGTTTCCGCGGAAGTCGGGGGCGCGCGGCTTGGGGGCGGTGGTGCTGGTGTCGGGTGTCGTGGAAGAACCACCGGTTGAAGCTACCGAGGCGTTCCAGGGCCGGGTTGGGCCGGTACCGCAGTTCGCAGCAGATGTGGACGAAGTGGTCGTGTTCGCCGTCGTGGTCGTTGACCTCGAACTGCCGGGTGAGGCTGACAAGAAATCTCGGCGGCCCGTAGAAGGAGTGTGTGCCGTACTGGAAGAGCAGTCCGTCGGACTCGGGTGTGGAGGGCGTGTCGAAGCGCTGCTGTCCGAAGCGCTGGAAGGCCGACCAGGCCCTACCCAGGGTCAGGTCCTCCAGGGGACGCCCGTGCTGCTCCAGTTCACCTTTGAAGAATCCGAGCGCTTGGTCCCATGGTGGCCTGGCGTCCATGCTTCCCCCTGGTCCAGATAGGCAGGCAGCGTAGCTGCCTCGTTCCGGTTCGTTGTTGGCGGCTCTGTGACGTTGGTGCGGTGGTCGTCAGCTGGTGTGGGTGGGGTTGCCGGCCAGGTTGTGGTCGGCGCAGGGCCAGGGGCCGTGTGCGAGGGGGCCAAGGGGTGTGGGGAGGAGGTGGAGGTCGCTGTCCAGGGCGAGGGCGACCAGGCCGTTTTCGAGGATGAGGGTCCGGGTGGTGATCCCTTTGCCGGGGAGGGTGTGCAGGTGGTGGGGGGCCATGTCGGCGTCGATGGCGGTAAGGCTGCCGCCTCGCCAGAGCACGGTGGTGCCGTGGGTGTCGGTGGCCGGTGGGGCGGTGTAGTAGCCGGGCAGGTGGGGGCCCTCGCCCAGTTCGCCGTCCGGTGCCAGGCGCCGGAACTGGGTGGGGGAGGGCTGCCGGTTGTCCATCTCCGCGGTACGGATGGTGCCGTCTGCGGTGATCGTGAGGGTGCCGTGGCTGGGCCAGCGGGTGGTCGTCGTGCCGTCGCGGGTAAGCAGGACGGTCTCGAAGGCGCCGTAGCCCTGGGCGCCGATCAGGAACGCGCCGTCGCCAGCGATGGCCTTGTGGCCGCCGGGGGCCGGGGCGGTGACCGCGACGGTGTGCCCGGTTTCCAGGTCGATCAGGAAGGTGCAGGCCAGGCCGCTGGTGTCTTCGAAGGACGCGGCCACGCGGTCGCCGGAGACGAGCAGCGGCTCGTGGTAGGCGCTGCGGACCCCACGTGGTGTCCAGGGGCGCTTGGCCTGCGGCGTCCAGCCGTTCTCCTCGCTCAGCTCGACCACCCCGGGGTAGGACAGGTCGCCGAGCCGGATAGGAGTGGACCACAGTTGGCGGCCGGCGCTGCTGTAGCGGGCGACGCGGGGCTCGCGCAGGGGCGCTGCTCCGCGGATCCTGGGCGGGGAGGCGGCCCAGGCGATGCAGAAGCCGTCCGGGAGCAGGACGAAGGTACCGATGTCCTCGCCGGGCTGACAGGACGGGACGACGGTGTTCAGGGTGCGGCCGTCGGCGTCGATCTCCTCCAAGACGTGCCAGGCCGCTTCGGGCCGCGCGATCCACACGGTGCCCTGGGCGCTGACACGGGACCAGGGGCGGCCGGTGCCGGGGAAGTCGCGTCGCCACTGCACTTGCCCGCGCTGGTCGACGGCGCTCAGCACGATCTTCAGAGGATCTGCTCCGTAGCTGGTTACGAACAGCGGACCGGCCGGGTCGCTGGCGGCCAGGCGCCAGACCTGGCCGGGCATGGCGATACGCGATGGGTGCGGCTCTTCTGGAGTGAAGGGTTGAGTTACGGGAGCGGTGCTTGGGGCTGTGCTCGGGGCAGTTCGTCTCTACCGTGAAGGTGGAGGAGGGCGTCTGATGGGTTCGCTGTTCGAGGAGCTGGAGGCTCGCGAGGCCGCTGCCCGGGTTCAGGTGGAAGAGCTGGAAGCCGAACTCGCCGAGGTGTCCGCGAGGCTCAGCGCGGCTTGCGCAGGGCTCGACAGGTTACGGATCGCGCGGGAGACGGTCGCCGAAGTGCTCGCCGAGATGACGTCTCCGGTGCCCGCGGTGGCGGTCGAGGTGCGACAGTCGCCTGTGGCTGAGCGCGTGGTGTCGGCGTATGCGGGGGTCGAGCGGCAGGTCGTCGGGGTGCTGGCTGTGCCGAACTGGCAGCCCGGGATGGGGATGGACGTCCTGCCGTCGGACTACCGGGACATCGTGGAGGTGGTGTCCGATGCGCCGGGGGCGGTCCGCGCCAAGCAGATCGCACCCAGGATCGGACTGCCGGTGTCGGCCGCGAAGATCGAGGGCACCCGGTCGAAGCTGAAGCGGCTGGTGGAGCGGGGCTGGCTGGACGAGGACACCCCCGGGTTGTTCACCACGGCCCGCCGCCGGACCGGCAGTTCGCCCAACTCGCTTCAGCGGTAGGACAGTAGGGCTCTTCCGCCTAGATTCGAAGGTACGACCCAATCGGATGCAGGACGAGAAGAGCCCCGGAGATGACACGTTACGACCCTCATGCCACCGCTGACCCGTTTGCCCGCTCGGTCAGTGCCTTCGAGACGCTGACGGACACCCTGTCAGGCGGCCAGGCCGACACATGGACCCACGCCGAACTGGAGGAACACCTGGACGCGGCCGGGCGGGACCTACTGCGGCAGCTGCTGCAGGACCACCTGGACCTGCGCGCCCACCGCGAGCAGGACCAGGTCCGCGCCGGAGCGCGACCCGTCGTGCTCGGCCCTGAGGGAGGACCAAGGCCCTGGCGCGAATCAGGCCATGCACGCTGGCTCGCCACCGTGTTCGGGCTGGTCCGCGTGACCCGGGTCGCCCATCGGGGCCCCGGCGCGGGCAACGTCCACCCCGCCGACGCCGCCCTGTCCCTGCCCGCCGGCCGGCACTCGATGGGCCTGCGCAGGCTCGCGGTCACCGAATCAGTGCGCGGCTCGTTCGACCAGGCCCAGGAAGCGGTGACGCGCCGTTGCGGGAAAGTACTGGGTAAACGACGCCTGGAGGAACTCGTGGTCGCCGCGGCCGTGGACGTCGATGCGTTCTACCGCGCGAGGATTCCGGTCCCGTGCAGCCGGGACATGCCGCTGGTCCTGCAGGTCGACGGCAAGGGTGTGGTCATGCGGCCCGAGGGTCTGCGCGAGGCCACCCGCCGGGCCGCCGAGAAAGCAGCGACCGGACATCGCGGCCGGCTCGCGCCGGGCGAGAAGCCGAACCGCAAGCGGATGGCGACGGTGGCCTGTGTCTTCGACACCCGCCCCGCACCCAGACGCCCCCACGACGTGATCCACCCACCCGGAGGCCGCAGCGAGGAACGGACGGCCCGCCCGGGCCCGAGAGCCGAGCACAAGTGGTGCACCGCCTCCCTGGTTCGCCCGCCCGAGCAGGTCATCGCCGACGCCTTCGACCAGGCCGAAGCCCGCGACCCGAAGCACCTGCGACCCTGGGTCGTCCTGGTGGACGGGGCCCGCCACCAGCTCGACCTGATCAGCGCCGAGACCCTGCGCCGCGGCGTCACCGTGCACGTACTGCTGGACTTCGTCCACGTCGCCGAGTACATCTGGACCGCGGCCCACGCCCTCCACCAGCCCGGCACCACCGAGGCCGAGGCCTGGGTCGCCGACCGTCTGACCGCGATCCTGGCAGGCCACGCCGCCCGCACCGCCGATGAGATGACAGCCCAGGCCGACCGGGAACACCTGACGGCTGCCCGGCGCGAGGCCGTCGACTCATGCCACCGCTACCTGACCGGCCACCTCGACCAACTCCACTACGACACCGCCCTGGACCAGGGCTGGCCCATCGCCACCGGCGCGATCGAAGGCGCCTGCCGCCACCTGATCGCCGACCGCCTTGACATCACCGGCGCCCGTTGGAGCCTGCCTGGCGCCGAAGCTGTCCTGCGACTGCGGGCCGTCGTCTCCAACGGAGACCTCGACCCCTACTGGCGCTACCACGCCACCCGCGAGCACGAGCGGCTCTACCACACCCCCGACCAGCGAAAATATGCCCTGTCCGCTTGATCGCGGCAGCACCTAGGCAGCCGAGAGCGAAGCTGGGAAGCACTGCCGCACGCGGCGTTTCGTAGAGGCAACGGCGATCGGTGGCCTGGTCCGCGCGGTCGAGCAGAGCTCAAGCCGACGGCGTGACCGGGGACCGCAGGCCGAGCCACTGCTCGGCGTCCCAGGCATGGAACCGCTCCATCTCGGTGAATCCCAACTTTTCCGCGAGGCGCATCGAGCCGACGTTGGCGGTCTGAGTGGCGAGCACTACCGGCTCGCCGGGGAGGACGCCGTCGAACCAGTCGAGTGCTGCCGCGCACGCCTCGGCGGCGTACCCGAATCCCCACGCCCGCGGCAGGAATAGGTACCCGAGATCGACCTTCCCCGCAGCAGCCGGACGATGGTGCTCCGGTGATCTCCTAAGCAGGATCTGACCGATCATCACCCCATCGAGATCAACGACGAAACTTCCCGGCCACCGCTTGGGCACCTCGGGCATCTCGCGCTCAAGCTCCTCGCGTGGCCGGGGGCCACCGAGGTAGGCGTGCACCTCGGGCGACGCCAGCAGCTCAATGAACGCCGTGCGGTCCCGAGCCTCGGGCTCACGGAGCACGAGCCGCTCCGTCTTGATTGCGGCGGGCGGCCAGGCGACGGGTCCAAGCTCGGTCATGGCGGGCAACCTATCGCACGCCTACCGGGCTGGAGCCTCTGGCAATCGGCAGCGGCTTCTGACTCGTTGTCCGACGAGAGGTGACGACACAACCGAATTTGTCCCTTCAGAGGAACTGCACCCAGTTCGGATTCGACGGCTTCACAGAGGTTCTCGGCCCAGGCATGAAGCTCGTCCACGGCCTTCCAGCCCAGTTTGAGGATCTCCGCCGGGGCGGTCTCGACGGCCTCGCGCGCCAGGTCGCGCAAGTCGCCGGCGGGGATCGCACCATCGAGGTCCTGCACCGACACCCCCTCGGGGTCCTCGTCCAGGTGTTCGACGATGGAGGCCAGTGGGTTCGCGGACCCCGCCGGCGCGAGCATCCGAGCGACATCACCGACGCCCTGATTGAAGATGCCCGGGCCACCCAGCAGGATGGCCTCCACGGCCATCATCGTGAAGTCCCTGACGGTCACCGGCTCGGGCGAACTCGGGCCCCGGTCCAGCTGAGCCAGTTCCTGCGGGGCCCCGTCCAGGCCAGCCTTTCGAATGCGATCGTCGATCCGCCGGACGCGGGCGGGCACCAACGTCGCGAACTGCCTGGTTTCGACAACAAGATCGGCAACTCGTTCTGCCCGTTTCGGGCCCTCGATCCCCACCACGGCCTCGGATCGCTCCGCCTCCAACTCGATTCGGTCGATCGCCACACGGAACGCAGCTCGGACCGTTCGCTCGGGCACCGGAAGGCCGTCTGCGAAGGCACGTAAGGCCAGGTCGCTCGGTCGTCCACCTCGCTGGGCGTGCTCGGCAAGCCAGACAACCAGTTCTCTCGCCCCCACGGGCACCCGCGAGGTGCTGCCGAAGCCCCGCCCGAGACCACTCGGCACGTTACGCGGCAGCAGGCCACGCTCACGCCAAACCCGCAGCTGCTTCGGCGAGACCACAAGTTCGTGATTGGCGGCGAAGTCGATCAACTCCTGATCGGCAGGGCTCAGTGTCGAGGGCACTCGCTCACGCTACCGCTGCCGACCGACTTGGAGAACGCCCACCTTCGCACAGGTCTCCTCCTCCGATCGCGGTGTCCTGGTGTCAGCAGTCGGCACTGGGCCAGCTGCCGAAGTCCGCTGGAGGTGGTCCGTCATGACCCACGAGATCTCGCTGGTCGTCCAAGCAACCGTCCATGCCGGTCCCTGGATGCTGATCACCTACTTGCTGATCCGCCGGTTGTCCCCCGTCATGCTGGCCTTCACCCATGTAGTCATCACGGGCGTTGCTCTGTTCCATCGCACTTCTCAGCGGCGCCGAGAAGCCAGGCAGATCCTTGAGCGTCATCCGTTCAGCCAACGGCAATTCGGGCTTCAGGATCACTCGGCGATGCCACCGAGGTGACATCGCTCAGCCTGACCACCAGCTGGCGGCCTCGAGCGGTGGAGACAGTGGAGTGGGCCTCGGCGGGCTCATCGTCCGTGGGGTAGGTGATCAGAGCCAGCCCATACTGCGGCAGGCCGGTTTCCGCCCTTACGGGGCCCGCCCGCCAAGTGGCCAGCATGGCCACCGAAGTCACGGCGGTGCCGGGTGTGCCCGGCATCCATCGGTCGATACACCCGGCGATCCGGACGAGCTGGACAGGCCGTATCGGTGGTTCATCGGCCGCGGCATCGACTGCTCGTCACCGGTCAGCAGGCGCGGCGCATCGAGGTCAATCCAACTGTGACAGCATGGAGTTCATGAATCGGACGTCAACGACTACCCAGGTGGCAAGTGCGCTCGGCTTGCGCCCGGACACAGTCCGGAAGTACGCGCGCAATGGGCAGATTCCGTTCGATACCACCGCTGGTGGCCACCGCCGCTTCGATGTCGACGAGGTGCGCACGCTACTCCAAGCTGAGGCCGAGACGACGGTTGCGCCGTCGGTCCGGCTCCGCGGCACCAGCCGTTGGCTGATTGACGCGCTGGACCTTGAAGCCTGGGCTGGCCGGATGGCCGGACGCCACGAACTGCCCGAGTTGGTAAGGATGCTGGTGGCAGGCTCGGTCCGGGATCTGCGCCGGGTGGATTTTCGCGCAGGGGAGGGCACCGGAAAGCCCGGATGGGACGGCGTCGTGGCCACCGGACGTGGCAACGCATGGGTTCCCGAGGGGCAGTCGGCATGGGAAATGGGCGTCAACGAGGACGTCACCTCGAAGGCGAACGACGACTACGAAGTTCGCACGAGTGACCCAGAGGGTCTGGTGCCGTCCGAGACGGTCTTCGTGTTCGTCACGCCGCGCCGCTGGAGCCAGCGCGACAGCTGGGCGTTGACGAAGCGCGCGGAGGGCGTATGGAAGGACGTGCGCGCCTACGATGCGGACTCGCTGGAGCAGTGGCTGGACGAGACTCCGGCCGTACATCTGCGGGTCACCCACATGCTGGGCCGGAATCCGGACGGCGCAGCGGATCTGGTCAGCGCGTGGGCCACGTGGTCCACGTACACCGCGCCGCCGCTTCCGGCCGCACTGATGACTGCGGGGCGTGACGAACAGGTCCGCTCGGTGCTCGCCTGGCTACACGGCGAGCCATCCGAGCTGTTCGTGGTCGGCGAGTCCGCTGAGGATGCCTTCGCGTTCATCGCTGCCTGCTTGCTGGAGCTACCAGAACCGGAGCGGATCACCCTGGCAGCCCGGACCCTGGTCGTGCGCACGGCCGGGGCCTGGGACGAGGTACTGGCCCGGGTTGGGGTCAGCAGTTCCCTCGTATTGATTCCGACTTTTCCCCAACCGCGCCCCCTCGAAGCCGTCGATGCAGGCCATCACGTCGCGGTCCCCGTCGACGGCAATGCGGTTCACCCTGGCATCGCGATCACTCTCGCCCGTCTGCGACGTGAGCCGGCACAGGAGGCACTTGTCGCTGCTGGTCTCCCCGAGCAGGAAGCCCATGAGTTGGCCCGACTCGCCCGACGCAGCCTCCTTACGTTGCGTCGACGGCTCGCAGTTGGGGTCAGCGCACGGCCTGCCTGGGCGCAACCCGGCCAGGGCGGCGAGGTCGTGCCTCTGGTTCTCGCCGGGGCATGGCGTGACGACCTTGACGGAGACAAGCGAACGCTCAGTTCCCTGACTGGTCGGCCATTCGAGGAGGTCGAGGCTCTGTGTACGCGCTGGGCAGCTGAAGCCGACACGCCGGTGCGCCGCGAAGGCCGGGTGTGGTTCACCGTAGAAAAGCAGGACGCCTGGGCCCTGCTCTGGCGCCTGGCGACCCGGCAGACACTCCAGCGCTTCCAGAAGGCTGCCGTCGATGTGCTCAGTGCGGTCGACCCAGCCTTCGAACTCGAACCGAACCAGCGGTGGGCGGCCGGAGCATTCGGGCATGTCGCCCCGTTCTCGTCCCGGCTGCGCTCGAGCCTTGCCGATACCCTCGCGATGATCGCCACACGAAGCGGGGACGAGCAGTTGTCGGTCGGATGTACCGGGCAGGAGTTCGCAGACGCCATCGTTCACTCGATTCTCGCTTCGGCGAACGACGAGCGATCAGGGCAGCTTTGGTCGTCCCTGTCTGAGGTGCTGCCGCTTTTGGCCGAAGCATCACCTGAGCAGTTCCTCGACGCAATCGATGTCGGGGTGGCTGACGACGGCAACCTCCTAACGGTATTCGATCCGCCGGTGGCAGACACGCCGTTCGGTTCTCCCGCGCACACTGGCCTGCTGTGGGCTCTGGAGCGGCTCGCCTGGTCTGTCGATCACCTAGGTGCTGCTGCGCTGGCGCTGGGGCGTCTGGCTGAGCGCGACCCGGGGGGCCGGCGAGGCAACCGCCCGGCCGAGAGTCTGAACCAGATCTTCTTGCCCTGGCACCCGCAGACCACCGCCGACGCTCAGCAACGGTTCAAGGTAATCGACATGCTGCGCAAGCGTGCCGCTCCGGATATCGCCTGGTCGTTTGTCATCTCCCTGCTGCCGACTCCGCACTCCATTGGCCAGTCCACCGACCAGCCGCAATGGCGTGAGTGGCCCGACAACCAGCAGGATCAGGGCGGCATCGCGCAATGGCTCGTTCAGGCTGCTCCCCTTGTCGAGCGCCTCTTGCACGATGTAGGACTTGACGGCGCTCGTTGGGCTGCTCTGATCTCGGTGCTACCGTCGCTGCCCGAGGCCCTCGGCGACGCAATCCTCGGCCAGCTTCGAGGGGTCGATTCCAAGCACTTCGAGGACAAGGACCGTACCGCGGTTCTGGATGCTCTTCGCGAAGTGGTGCGCGCCCACCGGCGCTTCCCGAATACCCCGTGGGCCATGCCTGCCGAGCGCGTCGATCGCATCGACGAGCAATTGCGCCGCCTGAGCACTAATGACGCAGCGAGCACAGCCTGGTTGTTCGCGAGCCACGTGAAGCTGCCGGACGGCGGGACTGCGGACTACGCTGCCGAGCAACAGATAGTCGCCGAGCGGCAGCGGCACGCAGCGCAGGAGATCTTGGCTGCCGGTGGACTCGATGCGATCTGGGCGCTGTCCGCCCAGTGCGAAGTTCCCTTCCGCCTCGGCCAAGCACTCGGCCGCATCGGCGCCGATGATGTCGAGAATGAGATCATCGTGGAGCTGGCCACGGCAGAGCGCTCGCGAAGCCAGCTCGCCAGCGGCTATGTCCAAGCCCGCTTCGAAGGCAGCGGACAGCAGTGGGCGAGCAGTTTCCTGGACCGAGCCAAGACATGGCCTGCCGCTCGCACCGCTGCCTTCCTGCAGCAACTCACGGCCGACGCCGACACTTTCGACCGTGTCGACCTGTTTGGCTCGGAGGTGCGCGACCTGTACTGGGCCGGCGCCCCCACCTTCTTGATTCCTCCTGCAGATCGGGCACGCGCTGTGGGGACGCTGCTCGAGACTGGTCACCCAAACGCAGCCCTCGAGCTACTCGGCCTCGACGTCCATGCAAACCAGGCGGTTGATCCCGACCTAGTCATCCAGGCGTTGAACAACGCCGCTCCGAAAGACATCAGCCATGTCACGACGTTCATCTACAACGTCACAATGCTCCTAGATTTCCTGTACACGCAGGATCAGGTCGACCGCCAGCATTTGACACGACTTGAATGGCGCTATCTGCCACTGCTCGAACCCCACGAGCGCCCGACGCGCGTGCTTCATGAGGAACTGACGCGTGACCCAGGATTTTTTACCGACGTCATCGAAGTGATCTACTCCAGGCAGCAAAGCGACGAAGAGCGGAAGCCTTCCGAGGATCAGCGCCAGCTCTCCACACAGGCATATCGGCTATTGACATCTTGGCGGATGCCGCCGGGCAGCGATGACCCCGGCTACCCAAGCCTTGAGGACTGGGTACATGACGCACGTACAGAATTGACCCGACGCAACCTCCTGCATGCAGGCGATCAATTCATCGGCCAGTCGCTCGGCCGAACAGCCGAAGACCCAGACGGAACATGGCCTGGAGAGCGGGTGCGCGAGATCATCGAAGACGTTCGCAGTAGCGACCTCGAAAGCGGCATCATATTTACTGTCTTCAGCAGTGAAGGGGCCACCTGGAGGAGCCTGGATACTGGAGGCCAGCCTGAGCGAGCCCGGGCCAATATGTACCAGAGATACGCAAAAACTGTGGGAACCGACTGGCCTCGCACACGGCGCCTGCTGATTCACATCGCTGAAGCTTGGGACCGGCGAGCCCGCCAAGAAGACCATCTCGCTGAAATCCGTGAAGACTTCTGGTCTTAGCCCGGTTGTCGGCGGTGGAGGCCAGCGCCCGCAGACAGCGGAGGCCCGGCCCGGGCACCGCTACCTTCGGCGTGCCTTCCGGCTTGCCAACTCCCTCAAGGTTATGAACTGGGGGACTCAAGGGATCGAAACAAAGCCCCGAGAGAACCTGCCCCATAGAGGAGAGGGGGGTTTGACCCGCCCTCAGAGCGGAACGTAGACAATGGAGCCTTCACAGAGACAATTTCATATTCCGCGTCATCGGACCGCTCGAGGATTTTTCTCCTTGCATCGGGAAAAGCTGCCCCAAAGACATGCTCAATATCATCGAGTCCATCATGGATCTCATCCAGGAGCTCACCGTTGTCAATGCAAGCGACCAGCAGGCCGTCAATATACCCGGTGCTCGAAGTCGAGGTTACCGACAATCCCAAACTGACGAGCGAGCCAGAATTCTTCACCACAGCTTCCACGACTTCGGAGGCATAGTTGAGATCATTTTCCGAAATTTCCCGCTCCCTCTTATTCCAAATAGAACAACAGGCTTCGTGAAGGCGGCTTACCGCATGAGCGAAATATCCACGATAGATTCGACCAGCGCTCCATCGATGATCAATCTCATGCAGAAGCGACACGGTCTCTACTAGCTGGGCGATATCAAAAATCTCCATGAGATCAGCGGCATCGATAATGCCAGATATTGCCCCTTCAAACCAGTCGGACGGCAGGCTAATTCCGTCAGAAAAAGCCCGGTATCGATCAGCATGAAAATGCACAAGCTGCGCAAGAGACTCGAACATGGAAATAAGTGAGTCCGGCGGCTGGCCGTCATCAAGCGCTTCCAGGCTTTCCTCGGCGAGGCGATCCCAAAGTATCCTCATATGCCCCAGAAGAGGTACCGCACACAAATCAAGGACATCCCGCAAAATATCTTCCCCGACAGAGAAGAGCTTCTGCTGACTATCCAGCTCAGGCGCCTCTCCCTGCCCGCAGATCGGCACCAGGTCACCGAATTCTGATACTCTGCCGATAAGATCGGACATGGCCGCCGGACTATTGGACAAGTAACGTGTCAGATAATCACGCTGACTTGGATCCAGAAGCGCTAGATAGTACTCGCCATAGACAGTCTCGCGAGCGATCCATGAATCGTCGAGTCGCTCCACTGCAGCGTCCAGGTTCGAATCAGTAGTAGCTAGCCCCTCCAGTCGCTTCGCAAGTTTCTGCCACCTCGCCCGTTGAGAATCCATCATTGCCATCGTTAGCAACATCCGCTGATCATATTCAGGCAAAGATTTGAAGCTCGAATCCCAAATCTCCAGCGGATTTTCAAGGGATTTGAATAGATCGCCAAGCAAAGCGCCGGCACTGCTCGACTGATTCCGCTGAAGTACGAGTTCAATAATACGGGGAGAATAGTTCCTGTGATCCGCTACGTGTTGCCACCAACCTCCCCGCGCCAGTTCACTGCGAACACGACTCTCAGAGACAGCCATGTTCACATGGTTGAAGAGAACACGGGCGCGCACCTCTGGCGGAAGGCGTCGCACGCGGATTCGACTGGTACCGATCACTTCCAGCGTTCGGCGCGAGGAATCACTGAGACGGACAGTGTCGTGCAGGACTTGCGTTCTACTAGTCATGATGAGAAATTTGTCCGACGCACCAGATTTTCGCTTTTCAAAAACGGACTCGACAAATTCATAAATGTCGCTGTCGTAGTGGCGCGACCCATGATCCCCATGGCGTGTTTGACCCCACGTGTCGTCAAAGAAAAAGACCGTCGGGGTATCGTCCTCCAACCACTCCCACCAGCGGTCAACCGTGCGTGGGTCAACGATGATGCGGTATCCACGATGCCACCACAGCAACAGTAGATACTCTGCGATCGTCGTCTTACCGGCCCCAGGATCACCTGTGAGCAGGACGCAGCCTGTATGCTCGAGCGCCCCTTCAGCCTCTCTGCAAGTAGTATGGTATACAAATCGGAGATAATTCCGCTCAATTCGCCGAACTCGGGACTCGCCCCTCAGGAACACCCCGCCTTGAAGCATCTCGCGAATCGCCTGGGTAGAGGTGAGCCAGAGCTTGAAGTGACGCCTTTCAAGGTGCTCGTATTGAGCCAGCGCGGAGTTCAACCACCCTCGTCCGCGAACCTCTATATCAGGAGCCAAGCTCTGGAAAATCTCCGAGATCTCGCGCTCAGCCACCGGGCTAATATCAGCGGACGTCATAAATACATAGCGCTGCGGCATATGGTTGAGATGACGAAGCTTGACTGCCTCGGCCTGTGCCAGCCTTGCGACCGTGGCCTTACTCGCATCCGGGGTATGCTTGCACTGAACGATAACTAGACCATCTGACGAATTAGCCTGAAGGTCAACACCGCCATCAGCACCTACGCGATACGTGGAATACGTGAGACCGTCATGCGCTGAAAGTAGATCGCGGGCAAAAATCTCAAAGTCGTAAGGCGACAGGCTCTTGAAGTCGTAATCTGGTGCCGCCAACCTGCAATCAGCTCCTACAATCGTCCCGTGACTATGGCGCCCAATAATTGGTCGCCAGGCTTCTCAAGCGGCCATTGCAGGCAGCGCCCGAAGACGATCGCGGAACTCGGCGACGGCCGGCTCGGCTTGGTGGGGCTTGAGGTAGCCCTCGAACTTAGTGAGGCGGTCGACAGCGCGGACGGAATGGACCTGGGTTTCGAGGAGGCTTAGGCCGCGGTTGGCCGCGTCGAGGGCACCGTCGAGGTCCTTGCCGGCGAGGCGGGCGGTGGCGAGGCGGCCAGCGCGGACGGCCTGGTCTCGGGGGACGGCGTGGTCGATGGAGGAGGCGAGGGCGCTTGTGGCGCGGTCGAACTGTCCTGAGCGGAGCATGATCTTGCCCTCGGTGGAGCTGAGTTGGGCGTCTCCGTACCAGGAGAGCCAGGTCGGGAGCTGGTCGCTGCCGTTCCTGGCCCACAGGTCGTGGGCGCGGTTGAGGGCGGAGCCGGCCTGCTGGTGCTGGCCGTCACGGGAGAGGCTCTCGGCGTGGTGGAGTTCGAGGTAGCTGCGGACGCCGGGCTGCATCGTCGACGAGGTGTTGGCCAGCGCGGTCTCGACCTGGGCGACGCGCTCGGCGGGGTTGCCGTCGTCGGAGAGATGGACGCCCATCTCGGCGAGCAGGAAGGAGCCGAGGGCGTCGTCGCCGACGGTCTTGGCCGCGCGCAGTGCGCCGAGGTAGTACTGCTGGCCGGCTGAGCGCAGGCCGCTGTCGTAGGCCATCCAGCCGGCGATGTAGTTGACCCGGGCCGCGAGCCCGTACAGGCGGGCCTCGACCGCCTCGGTGTGGCGGCCCTGCTTGAGCAGGCTGATGATGATCGCCAGGTCGCCGCGGGCCTGCTCGATGAGGCGGGCGCCGCCCATCTGCGCATCCAGGGTCTGGAGGGTGGCCACCCGGGCTTCGAGCGTGTCGGCCATGGAGTCCGTCACCTGATCGCCGTTCAGGGCGGAGGCGAAGGCGGGCGAGGCGGAGGCCCAGCTCGCGGCGACGGTGGCCATGGCGGCCCCGGTGATGGTGAGAAAGCCCCGCCGATCCATATGACCACTCCTGACCAGTTCCACCAGTACGTCCACGGTACCGGCCTTCGTCCACGGCGCCATGATGCCGGTCACTTCCCAGACGGGGAGCCAGCTCGGCCACGGATTCGCAACCAGAGTACGGGGATTGACGCCCAGCATGTCAGCCAGAACGTACTGCGCGTCCGGCTCGGGCTCCTGGCCCTGCTCCCACTTCCAGACCAGCGTCCGGTTGGTCGCCAGGTGGATCTTCAACGAGGCACCGTGGTCACACATCATGCGCGCGAACTGGATCTTTCCCCAGCCGCGTAACTGCATCAGATAGGTCAGTGGATGGACCGCCAGAACGTCTGCGCTCATCTCAAGCCCCCGCCCTTGTAGGCACCGTTGGTGAGCGTACTGCTACCCGTCGTCGCGCGGGTCGGCATCGATCAGAAACCCCCTGGAAACGTTCCGAGTTGCGCCCCCGCGCAGCGACGCTGAACCGGCCGGCCCACGAGGGCAGGCCGAGGGGAGCGAGTCATGGACGCCACCGACACCCACCACCTGGTTCGCAGGGGCCGCCACCGCGGCGAGCAGCGCGACCCGCTGGGCGCCGCCCTCGCTGCTCTGTGGGCGCTTGGCCACATCGTCACGCTCACGCTGCTCGGGATCATCGCCAACGACCAGCTCGGCGCCGTGCACCAGAGCGCGGCGCCGCCCGCGCGCTCCCTCCCCGACCGCGCGCCCGCTGTCTGACACATCGACCCGCTCGGCGCCGGATGTCCCGGCAGCAACCTCACTCCCCGCCCTATGAGTTGGAGGAGAACTACTGTGACACGCCCAGAAGCAGCCGCCCTGGCCTCACGAGGCCCTGCCAGCACCGCGCTGACCAACGCCTTCGCCGACCGCACCGCAGTCGTCACAGGCGCCGCCGGGTTCATCGGCTCCCACCTGTGCGAGCGTCTGCTGGACCTCGGCGCAGAGGTCATCGGCGTCGACAACCTGCTCACCGGTCGCCTCGACAACCTGTCGAGCCTCCGCTCGGCCGGCGGGTTCGACCTCCGGGCCGACGACGTCACGCATCCGTTCGCCGTGACCGGCCCGGTGGACTTCGTCTTCCACCTGGCCTCGCCCGCGTCTCCGGTCGACTACGCCCGACACCCGCTGGCCACCCTGAAGGTGGGCGCCTTCGGGACGCTCAACGCCGTGGAGCTGGCCCAGGCCAAGGGCGCCCGGTTCCTGCTGGCCTCCACGTCCGAGGTGTACGGCGACCCGCTCGAGCACCCGCAGGCCGAGCAGTACTGGGGCCACGTCAACCCGATCGGCCCCCGCAGCGTCTACGACGAGGCGAAGCGCTACGCCGAGGCACTGACGTCGTGCTTTCAGCGCTCAGGCAGCGCGAACACCCGGATAGTCCGGATCTTCAACACCTACGGTCCCAGGATGCGTGCCGACGACGGCCGCGCGGTGCCGGCCTTCATCCAGCAGGCGCTGAGCGGAACGCTGATCACCGTGGCCGGCGACGGCAGCCAGACACGCTCACTCTGCTACGTGGCCGACACCGTCGAGGGCCTCCTCGCAGCAGCGGCCCACGACCACACCGGGCCGGTGAACATCGGCAATCCCCACGAGATCACCGTGCTGCAACTCGCCGAGGAGATCAGGGCGATGACCGGCTCCGCCTCCGCCGTAGCCTTCGTCCCGCTGCCGGTCGACGACCCGAAGCGCCGCTGCCCGGACATCACGAACGCCCTCACCCACCTGGGCTGGAAGCCCACGACAGCGCTGCGCGACGGTCTGCGCCAGACCCTCGACTGGGTACGGCAGAACCCCGTCGACCAAACGGGCACCGCGCCTGCCGCCGCAGGGGGCGACGCCCGATGACCACCACCGCGACCACACTGCCGCCGCTCGTCTGCGGCGTTGACGACGGCTACGCCCGTCCGCTGCGGACGCTGATGCAGTCGATCGCCGCAGCCCACCGCAGCGCCGTCACCGAGCTGCGCCTGATCGTCCTCGACCAGCAGATCAGCAAGGCCAACCGATCGGCCATCCTGCGGGACGCCGACCGGATCGGCCTGCGGACCGAGCTACGGCCGGCACCCCTGACCGACCCCCGCTATCCGGTCTCCGACTGGGTCAGCGGCGCGGTCTACCTCCGTCTCGCCATCCCCGAGGTCATCCCCGACGAGCGGCGGGTGCTCTACCTGGACGCCGACACCATGGTGCTCGGCGACCTGCGTCCGCTGCTGCGGCAGTCGTTGGACGGCCGGCCCATCGGCGCGGTGCGCGACCCGCAGAATCCCGTCATCGGCCGAGGCATCCAGCTGCCGGGCTGGGAGGAGCTCGGGGTCCCGTATGGGCGGGACTACTTCAACAGCGGCGTCATGCTCATCGACCTCGATCGCTGCGGTGAGCTCGGCATCTTCGAGCGGTCCCGGCAGTTCCTGTCCGAACACCCCGACAAGGTCCGGTTCTGGGACCAGGACGCCCTGAACTGGGCGGTGGTCGACAACTGGTACCGGCTGGAACGGCGTTGGAACACCTTCGCGATGTCACCGCAGGCCGAGCAGCCCGGATTCGTCCACTACGCCGAGGCGGACAGCCCTCTCGCGCAGCTCCTGGAGGACGAACGCACTGCCGCGCTGGTGCACTTCGCGGGTCCGGACAAGCCCTGGCAGGAGGACTACCCGGCCGGGATCCTCCGGGACAGCTACCACCGATTCCACGACGGCGTCAGCCGGGGTGAGCGCCGGTGAACGCCCAGAAGCCGCTCTGGCAACGCCCGACCTGGTGGATCGCGGCAGCCGTAGCCGCGCGCAACGCGGGCGGTCTGCGGCAGATCCGGCAGACCCTCCAGTGGGTCGACCAGACGCCAGGCGGCACGCCTTCCCCGATGCCGACATCGCCGATGGTCCTGCACGTGGTCATCCCGGTGCTGCGCGAGCAGCAGCAGATAGCCGGCGCACTGACCTGGTTCGTCCCGCTCCTGCGGGACTACCCCGGATCGACGCTCACCCTGGTCTCCACAGACCGGGAAGGGCGCGAGCGCGACCACCTCGTCGAGCAGCTCGTCGGAGCCGCGGAAGGCGACCTCACCGTCCAGCGGTTCCCGCAGCTCGCCGACGACGAGATCGCAGCGCTGGCTCAGGAGTTGCGCGACTCTGGCGAGGACGCGCTCACCCGGGCGAGGGCCGCCTCCGTCCTGTGGGCCTTCCCGCTGACGGCGGAGGTCGTGGACTGGGAGATGGCCCTCGTCGAGCAGCCCGCGCCGCCGATCCGGCACGTCCGTTACGAGGGCGACGGGCGGAAGGCCGCACAGGTCAACGCCGCCGTCGAGCAGCTGGGAGCCGCCTCGGCCGCGGAGTACATCGCCATCTATGACGTGGACTCGCGCCCGAGTGCGGAGTTGCTGCGGCGGACGGCCGAGTTCCTCGGTAGCCGCCAAGCCGTCGCCGGCGAACTCCCATTCGTCGTCCAGCAGTCCGCCCGGTTCGTCACCCAGGACGCCGCCGCGACCTGGTGGGAGCGAAGCCTGTGCCGCGGTGCCGCGCGCGCCCAGACCCTCTGGACGATCCGCCGAGAGATCCCCAACCTCCGGCACTACGCCCGCTCCGTGCGGCGCCCTGCCCGGTCCCCGCTGCGCGAGGCCCTTACGCGGGGCCTGGCGCAGACGGTCGGCCACGGCCTGCTGGTTCGAGCGGATGTCTACCGCGCGGCCGGCGGACTGCCCATGTTCACCGTGCTGGACGACGTAGCCTTCGGCTACCGGCTCACCATGGGCCGGATCCCGGTGGACAGCGTCCCGTTCACCTCCGCGGCCGCAGCGGCCGAGTACCTTCCGGAGCTGCTGTCGCAGAGCGAGCGATGGTTCCAGTGCTACCTCGACTACCCGCACTGCGCCGTGCGCTGGCACGGCCAGGGCCACGGAACCCGCCTCGACCATGCAGCGGCACTGGGCGTCGGCGTCTACCGCGGCATGGCCTGGCTGCTGGTCTCGCTGGCAACGGCAGCTTGCCTGGCCCTGGCGCTCGGCCCCCGTACGAGCCTGCCGGTCCGTGCGACGGCCGCAGCCGCGCTGTGGATGGGCGTCGTGGTTCCGGTCCGCTTGCTGGCCGAGGCAGAAGGCCGGCCGCTGACCGCTCGGGAGACGGCCAGGCAGAGCGCGGAGACGCTGGCCGGAACGCTACTCAAGAGCGTCGGTCCGATGATCGCGCTCGCCCGCTGGGCGGCCACCGGGAGCAGGCACTCGGTGCTCGCTCCCAAGAGCAACCGCCGTACCGGCTCACCCACCACGCAGGACAGGGAGATCCCGTGATCCTCGGCATCGAGGGCGTCAGTTGCGTCGGCAAGACCACGCTGGCGATCAGCCTCACCGCTCACCTGCACCGCCCGGTCGTCGTCCCCTGCTACTTCCACGCCAGCCCGGACCCGACCCTGCTACCGGCCCCCGAACCCTTCACTGCCGAGCACCAGTTGGCGAACATCGCCCAGTTCCTCGACATCGAGAAGCTCCGCTTCGACCGGATGCGCCAGGCCCTCGCCGAAGGCAGGGACGTGATCCTCGACCGCACCGTCGACACCCTCCTCGCCCACGCGCACGCCGTCGGCCGGATAAACGGCTTCGACTGTGACGGCCAGGCCCGGAACGCGGTCGCCAACCGGGTGGTCGCAGTGCCGGAGCTGACGATCCTGCTCACCACCGCCCCGGACGTCCTCACCCGCCGCGCCCGGCTGCGCAAGGGCATGCCAACGATCTTCTACGACCGGCACTTCGCTGAGCACTTCAATGCCTACTTCGACAGCCCGACCGCGCCGGCGGTCGCCACGATCGACACCACAACCGGTTCGCCCGATGAACTCACCGTGCGCGCCCTGGAACAGATCAGCCTGCATCTGGACAGCAACTCGGCACAGCACAGCTCGAAGGAGGCCCGGTGAAGGCCGCGCTCATCGGCTGCGGCAACATCGCGAGCCGCTGGATCCGCTCGCTCCTCGCCGACCAGCGGCTCGACTTCGCCGTCCTCGTCGACCCCGACCAGGGCGCTGCCCGCGCACTGGCCGACCGGTACGCGCTCCGACTGGCGTTCGCCACGACGCTCGACGAGGCCCTCGCCATCGCGCCCGTCGACGTCGTCGTCAATCTGACCCCGCCCGACCACCACTACCGGATCAGCAGGGCGGCCCTGTCGCGCGGCCTCCACGTCCTGACGGAGAAACCCCTCGCACTCGGCCTGGCCGACGCTCTCGACCTCGTGCACCTCGCCCAGGAGCGCGGCCTGCAGCTGGCTGTCATGCAGAACCGTGGTGCCGATCCCGGGTTCCTGGCCTTCCGCGACGCCGTGCACGCCAGTGGCACGCCGCCGTTCGTGGTCACGGCCGACACCCTCGTCACGCTCCCTGCTGCAGGGTTCCGCACCAGCCAGTCCCTACTGGTCACCGCCGACCTCGCCGTTCACGCCTTCGACCAGATCCGCGCCCTCATCACGGCAGCGCCGACGGAGGTGACCTGCACCGAGACACCGGTCGTCTTCCTCGCGCCTCACAGCTCGATCGCCGTGATCACCATCCGGTTCGCCGACGGCTCCCTGTTCACCTACCGAGGCGGGTTCATCGCCGATCCGTCCCTGCGCACCGACGCCAACGGCGACTGGCGCGTCGAAGGCCAAGGCTTCGCCGCCCGCTGGACGCCCGAGCCCACGGGCCGCAGCGCCGGGCCACCGGCCTACCAGCAGTGCATCACCACCATGGTGGACGCCCTCCACCGTGCCGCCGACGGGCCGGTGATCGCCGCAAACAACCTCGGATCCATCGCGCTGCTGGACGCCGTGCTGTCCTCAGCCACCGAGCGGCGCCCCGTCTCCGTACCCGAGGTGCCAGATGTCCGTCCCTGACACCGGCATCATCCGCCCGCACCCGCTGCTGCTGGAGGCACTCGCCTCGGCCGGACTCGACGCCTCCGAAGCCGAGTTCACGCCGCTGAGGCCGGGGACGGACAGCCTGCCCTTCGCCGTCACCACCCGCGACGGCCAGGACCTGGTCGTCAAGGTCCGCCGAGCTGGCAGCCGCTCCCGGTATGCGACCGCCGCCTGGGCGTCGACACGGCTAAGAGACGCTGGCGTCCCCGCCCCGCACGTCCTCTGGCACAGCCGCGAGGCGTGCGTCGAAACCCGTTGCACGGGAAGGCCGTTGGAGGCGGAGCCGCCACGGCCGGAGGACCTCGACGCCGCAGCCCGCGCCGGTGACGTGCTCCGCCGGATCCACGCCATCGAGGTCGGCAGCTTCGGCCAGCTCGACAGCCACGGAATGGGCCAGCACGCCACCATCCAGGGCTGGTTCCTCAACCTGCCGTCCCGAAGCAGCCCCAACCTGCCTGACCTCGACCTGCAGAGCCTCCTGCACCGGGCCCAGCAGGCTCTGCAGACAGGGTCCAAGCATCTCCCGTCGGCCACGCCCCGTCTCCTGCACGGTGATTGGGTCGGACGCCACGTCTTCGCCGACAGCTACCGGATCACGGGAGTCGTCGACTTGGAGAGCGTGCGGGGCGGAGACCCGCTGGCCGAGCTCGCCGGGTGGTCCCTGCGAGAACCGGCCGTCCTGACCGAGGCGTTGCTCGCCGGGTACTTCGACGGCCCGGCTCCGGACCGGAGCCTGCTGCCGCTGTCCCTGTTCCGGCTTCGCATCGCTGTCTCGCTCCTCCACCACCACGCGTCCTGCGACGACCAGAGCATGATCCGCCTGCGGGCCGCCCAGATCCAGGCAGACCTCGACGACCTCGACCAAGGCGATCCCCACGCCGTTCCACGCGTCACTCCCGACGGCCACTCGCCCGAGCGGCGACGACCGTGACCCACGCGCCTGCCTCACCTGGAAGGACACCATGACCGACACCAGGGTCACACTCCCGTTCCCCCGAACCCCCAAGTACGGACCGGCCGAGAAGACCGCCGTCCTCAAGCTCCTCGACAGCGGCCAACTCTCCGAGATCAACCGCGGCCCGGCGACCAACGCACTCGAAGCCGCCTTCGTCCGCCTGACCGGCACCCGCCACGCGCTGTCGTTCAACTCGGGCACGGCTTCCCTCCACGCCGCAATCCACGCGGTGGGCGCCAACCCCCAGGCCGGCGTCGCCGTGTCGCCCATGACCTGGATCTCCGCCATCACCGCGATCTTCCAGGCCGGAAGTTACCCCGTCTTCTGCGACATCGAGCCGGACAGCCCGAACATCGCCGCCACCAGCGTCGCCGGAGTGGCCGACGCGTGCTCCGCAGTCCTCGCCACGCACACCTGGGGCATCCCTGCCCGCATGGACCGGCTCACCGAGGCGACCGACCTGCCGACCGTCGAGGACTGCTCGCACGCTCACGGGGCCATCTACCAAGGCAGGAGCGTCGGTTCGTGGGGCGCCGCCGGCTGCTTCAGTCTGCAGGAGTCCAAGGCCGTCTCGGGCGGCGAAGGCGGCATCCTGACCACTTCCGACCGCGAGGTCTACGAGCGCGCCCTCACCCTCGGACACCACCCTGCCCGGCTGGCCACCGAACTCACCCTCCCCGAACTCCGGCCGCTCGCCGACACGGGAGCCGCCTACAAGTACCGGATGCCCGCCCTGTCCGCTGTCATCGCCCGCGAGCAACTGCGCTCACTGCCGGACCGGATGCTGGCCGCCGAGCACAACCTGGCCGTGCTGCGGACAGCACTGGAGGAGTTCGACGCGCCGGTCGCCTGGCCCGCGCTCGGCGAACTCTCCGTTCGAGGCTGGTACGGCACCCCGCTGACGATCAGCGTCCGCGTGCCAGACCCGAGGAAGCTGCACGAGCAGTGCAAGGCCGCGGGCATCCCCGTCCGCTCCCTGTACGAGGACTGGACCCAGACTCCGCTCCTGCAACGGCCGGACCTCGCCGCCCGCTACTGGCCCCACGTCGCCGAGAGCCCCTACCGGCCGCCGACCAGTGAGTCCCTGCCGAACTACTACAAGGCCCTGCGGCAGATGATCGTCCTGAAGGTGCCGCAGATCCCAGCCGAGGACTACATGCAGCAGGTCGCACAGACCCTCGCCGCCGTACTGGCCCGCACGGTGCTCACGGCGTAGCCGCGAACGCCTGCTGGACCGCCTCGCGCCGCTCGGTCCACCAGGCCAGGAAGCGTTCGGCGGGCAGGAACAGGTGATCGCAGGAGTGGTCGTCCCGGTCGTAGTGGAACACCAGCTGCCAGTAGTCGGACATCCGCTTCCACCACAGCCGTTCCACCGCGTCCGCCAACGCCTCCGCCGAGATCGGCACCACCGACCGGTAGCCGGCCACGAAGGCGGACGTCCGCTCCAGGTCGAGGAAGCCGTCCTCACCGCCGAACTGCACCGTGGCAGTGCGGGCGACCTCCTCGCCGAACGGGCGGACCCGGATGCGGTCCCAGTCGATCACCCCGGCGATCTTGCCGCCGCGCCACAGCACGTTGCGGTGCTGGACATCGCCGTGTGTCCAGCCGATCGGCCCGGTCGCCACCTCGGTGGCCGGGCGCTGGTGACCGTACTTGCTCAGGAGCATCTTTCGGCGGCCCAGTTCGACCGCCGCCTCGTCGTCGAACGGCGTCCGGCTCTCCCTGCCGTCGATGAGCGCGAGCAGACGATCCGCCTCCTGGACGGCTGCCTCTGGCGTGGTCACCGAGGCTGCCAGCCGCTGCGGTGCCTCCGGCAATGCGGCGGAGACCGTCCCGCTGTTCAGGCCACGGTGGATGCTGCCGAGCTGCACTCCCAGCTCGGCAGCCTGGTCGAGGGTGAGGTCGGTGCCCGACAGGTGACTGCCCTCCGTCCACGGGAGCAAGCAGTAGCCGCGACCGTCGATCTCCACCACGCTGTCACCGCTCGACGCGAGCCGTGCCCTGCCCACCGGCAGGCCACTGTCTGCGAGAGCAGCCACGACGCCGAGATTCCGGCGCGCCAGCGGCAGTGGGACATCAACGATCCGCTTCAGCGCGAACGAGCCCTCGGCCGTGTCCAGCCGCCAGTTCCCGTTCATCAGGCCGGCCGCCAGGAAGCTGCACTCCCGGACCTCGCCAAGTCCAAACGACTCGCTGATGACCCTCAGATCGTCAACGATCTCGCCGAATCGGGCACCGCGTGCAGAGTCCTGGGTCGCTGAGGTCACCCCAGGCAGGCTAGCGGAACCGGGGCGACGAAGAGGCCGTTTCGCACGCCGTGCTCGGCGGCGACCGCGCGTCCTGGCCAGGCGTGAATGTGATCGAGGTCGCTCAGAGAACCCTCGCCCGTGCGACAGTGTGTGTACTACGTTCCGTAGTCCAACCGAACACAGGTGACCCCGGCGGTGCTCTAACACCCCGGGGTCCGGCAACAGGAGCTCTAACTCCCAATGCGCGTACATCGTAACGCCCACGTGCGTAACTTCACGGTGCTGCCCAACAGCCTGCTGCAGGACCGCAGGCTCACCTACACCGCCCGCGGCCTGCTCGCCGACCTCCTCTCCCGCCCGGACGGCTGGCGCGAGGACGGACGCGCGATGGCGGACAGCAGCCAGCAGGGGCGCGGGGCGATCCGCAAGGCCCTGAAGGAACTGACGGACGCCGGGTACTACCAGGTCGTGAAGCTGCGGCTGCCGGACGGGACGATCCGCAGCGAGGCCCACGTCTTCGATACGCCGCAGCGGCCGGACCTGCCGGGTGTCCCCCGTCCGGTCTCCGGTGAAGCGGCAACCGGCCATACTGGCGTCCCTGTTGTAAAGAACCTGGTCAAAGAACCCTCCCTCCCCGCCGCAGCTGCCGACGAGCCGTCGACCGACGCCGAGGTCGCCCACGAACCGGGAGGGCGGGAGGAAGACCACGACACGATCCGCGACGCTCCGGCCGTGCCGGACGAGCGCGCCCGCTCGGCTGCGGTGACGCTGTTCCGGGTGATCAAGGCCGAGCCCCGCCTGCGGCTGGGCGAGGCCGAGGCGATGGCTCTGGCGCCGCTGGTGGCGCAGTGGCTGGAACGCGGCAGCACGCCCGGCGAACTGGCCCAGGCCCTGCTGCCCGGCCTACCCGCGACCGTGCACTCCCCCGCAGCGATGCTCCGCGACCGCCTGCGGCGCAAGATGCCACCTGCCCAAATCCCCAGGCAGCGGCCGACAGCTCGGTATGCCGAGTGCGCGAAGTGCCACGACCCGGTGCCACAGCCAGGCACCTGCCGAGCCTGCTCCGGCCTCAGCGAACGACAGGTCGCGGTCGGCGGCGGTGTCGCCGCGACTCGCGGTGGTGCCGCCCGCGCCCGGGAAGCGATGCGCGCCACCAGGGCCGGGCTCAGTATCGGCGTGCTCGTCCCGGCCAGCCGATAGGCCGGACGGCGGACGGACCTGCGGACCGGCGACGCCCAGCGGTCCGTCCGCACCAGCGGACCGAATCAGCGGACCGTCCGCCCACGCCAGCGGACCGCACCAGCGACACCCAACCGTCCGCCCGCACCAGCAGACCGAACCCGCGGACCGACTGTCCACGACAGCGGACCGTTCAACCATCCGCCCATCACGGCGGACCGAACCTGCGGACCGTCCGCCCACGCCAGCGGACCGCACCAGCGACACCCAACCGTCCGCCCGCACCAGCAGACCGAACCCGCGGACCGACTGTCCACGACAGCGGACCGTTCAACCATCCGCCCATCACGGCGGACCGAACCTGCGGACCGTCCGCCCACGCCAGCGGACCGCACCAGCGACACCCAACCGTCCGCCCGCACCAGCGGACCGAATCAGCGGACTGGCGGATCCACCCCAAGTCCGTGATGATCTCGTGATCCAGCTGCGGGAACAGCTGAAACGCAGCGAGCGTCTATAGCTTTCACATCCCCCATCCACGCCGGCGCCCGGCCACCGCTGCCTGCCTCCACGCAGGTCCGCGCCGGTCAGCCATGCCGTCATCGACATCCGAAGGAGAGCCCTTCCTGAGCCAGCACCCGCTCCTCACCGCCGACATCGCCACCGCCACCGGTGTAAGCTCCTTGGACCCAACGGGAGTTGACCGCCCTTCGACCTCGGCGGGAGCAAGCAAGTGCGTCCGGACCCCTTATCGGGGCCCGGACGCGGACGTCCACGCCCAGGAGGGCGTGGACGAGCCGGTGTTGCCGAGCGCGAGGGCGCACTCGGCAACACCGGACCAGCACCGCGAGGGCGCGGCACTGGAGGAGAAGCACGCCAACTCCCTCTCCGCGAAAGCCGACCGCGCGCCGATGCTCGCTGCCGACGTGTCTGTCCGCAGCGCACGCTCCGCCGCTGCGCGCCGTGCCGATCGAGCCGATGCCCACCGTGCGCCCAAGCGACGCCGCCGCGACGACGCGAACCCCAAGCACACTAAGCTCTCCTTCCGCGTGAGCCCCGAAGCGAAAGCAGAGATCGAGCGGCGCGCGGCCGCCGAGCATCTCACTGTGGCGCACTACCTCTCCCTCAAGGTGCTGTCCGACGACGGCGGGGCCGGCATCGGCGACCGCGACGCGGGCCTGGACGAGGCGATCGACGAGCTTCGCGCGCTGCGACGCCAGTACGCCGGCGCGGCCAACAACCTCAACCAGCTCGGCCGCGACCACAACTCCGGCATCGGCCTCGAACCCGCCGAGGTGCGTGATGCCGCGAACGCCCTCCACCGCGCGTTCGACCAGGCCCTCCGGGTGATCAGCGCGATCGACGACGCGACGACGCGCCTGGCGAAGGCGAGGCGCCGTTGATCAGTAAGCCCATCCACGGTGCCGACACCCACGGGGCGCTCAAGTACCTGTTCGGTCCCGGCAAGGCCAACGAGCACACCGACCCGCACATCGTCGCGTCCTGGGACGGCTTCACGCCGGACCCTGGACGCGTGCCCCAGGGCGAGCGCACCGCCACGCTCGCCCGCCTGGCCGATGCCCTGGACCTGCACGTCCTCCAGTACGGAAGGAAGATCACCAAGCACGTCTACCACCGGCCCGTACGCGCCGACGTGAGCGACCGGATCCTGAGCGACGAGGAGTGGGGCACCATCGCCCGCCGCATCTTGGCCGCCGCCGGCATCACCCCCGACGGCGACCCGGACGGCTGCCGCTGGATCGCCGTACGCCACGCCGACGACCACATCCACATCCTCGCCACCACCGTGCGCGCCGACCTCACCCAGGCCCGCCTGCACGGCGACCAGTACCGCGTCGAGGACGAACTCACCAGCATCGAGCGCCAGTACGGACTACTCGACCTCGCCGAGACCCGCACGAAGGAGTACCGAGCGGCCATCCCCAAGCGCGCCAAGGGCTCCGAACTGCACAAGGCCAAGCGCCTCGGTCTGGAGGAGACCCAGCGCCAGAGCCTGCGCACCGCCGTGCGCCGCGCGCTGGCCGGAGCCGCCGACGAGGAGGAGTTCACCGCCCGGCTCGCCGACCACGGCGTGCTGCTCGGCGTGCGCCGAGCCCCCTCTGGCGACGTGACCGGCTACACCTTCGCCCTCCCAAACGCCGAGGGCGGGGAGCCGCTCTGGTTCTCCGGCAGCAAGCTCGCCGCCGACCTCACCCAGCCCAAGATCCACGCCCGCTTCACGGCCGGCATCGACCAGCCCGCCTACCCGGACCCCGACCAGCGCACCTGGCCGGCCACCGGCCGCCACCGGGCCAGCACCGTCATCGACCACGCCCTGCCCGCCCTCGACCACGACCAGGACACCGACCGGGCCGCCGCCGCGATCGGCGACGGCATCGAGATCCTCGACGCCCTCGCCCTCACCAGCCCCGTCCTCACCCGCAAGGAGATCAACCACGCCGCCCGCGCCCTCGAATACGCGGCCTTCGCACACAGCCACGCCGCCGGAGCGGACCGGCGCGCCATGCGCTCCGCCGCCCACGCCATCCTGACCGCCGGACCCACCGGCAACCGGGGCGAGGACGGCACCGCCGCCGCGACCATCCTCTCCAGCCTCGTCCTGCTCGCCGTCCTCATCGCCAAGTGGCACGCCGCCCAGGGCCACCAGCACCAGGCCGGCCACGCCCGCGACGCCGCCACCCACCTCCGAGCCGCCTACGCGCGCCACGCCGGCAAGCCGATCGCCCACCTCGACCACCGAGGCCGCAACCTGCCCCCACCAGTCAGCGACCGTCAGGCACACGCCGTCCGACAGACACTGCCCACCGACCAGAGCACTCGGATCCTGAGCGACGGCGGCTGGGACGCGCTCGCCGCCACCCTCGCCGAAGCCGAAGCCGCCGGCCACGACCCCACCGTCCTACTCGCACACGCCGCAGGCCGCCGCGAACTCGCCACCGCCGACTCGCCCGCCGCCGTCCTCACCTGGCGCATCCGCCGCGACGCCAACCTCCCCACCCCCGCGCCGACAGCCACACCCGAGGAACGCCGCACCGCAGCCGCCCTCACCAGGACGGCCGGCGCCTCCCGCGCGATTACTGCGGCGGCCAGCAGCCTCACCACACCTCCGTCGCTCCGTACACCGCGGCCGCACCGCTGACCGCTCAACTGCCCATCCCCTGCTGGGGCGCCGCTCCGTGCGCCCCAGCCTCCCGGATCACCAGCCGAGCCTCGTGCACGGACGAGGCCGACACCCAGACAGCCTTTCCTCGAACCTGCGGAAGCCGAGAGGCGGACCTCAACTGGCCTGCGGTTCCTTCATGGTGTCGATCTGATGTCCTTCTCCGATGACCGGGAACCATCCGGCTACCGGACGTCTTGTGGTGCGTGCGACCGTCACCGACACGAAGGATCCCGCATGACGAACCCCACCGGCACCGACGACGACCCCCACCACGGCCCCGTCACCCGCGCCGTCCCGCACCCCGACCAGCTCAACCCTCGCGGCATCGTCATCACCTGCGCCGTCTGCGGCGCCTCCCGCGACTGGCTGCTGATCCAGGTCCGCACCCTCGTCTTCGTCCGCTGCCGCTGCACCCACGAGTGGCAGGAGCACGACCTCGAAGCCGTCGACTTCGACGGCTCCCACAGCGGCCCCGAAACGGAATGGGAAAGCTTCGAGCAGATGTACCGCAGCCTCGGCTTCGATGGACTTTTTCGAGGCTCGTACCTCGGCGCTTAAGCCGGCCATGGCAGGTGGCTGACGAGCTGCTCAGCCAGGGCTCAGGATTCCCACACCCGGCTGAGTTCTCACCTTCACAATGAACTCGGATCGGCGATGGCCTGCGCGGTTAGCCAGTAAGACCGCTCACCGAGGGAACAGCCACACCTCCGCTCGCTGAACAAGTCCGTTCAGAGATTGGCCACCTCCAGACCTCCCTCGCACCAGCTCCAGTGCCGGTGGCAGGCACCACCGGCGCTGGTCCGCGCCCGCACCCGCGCCCCCAGGGGCCCACTCACAGTCCACGGGAATGACCGGAGGCCGCCACCAGCAAAAGACCAAACCAAGGGGCAGGAGCGAAATCGGCTTCAGGCTCGCACCTGGAGCCGCGAGAGCATATGGATTCTCTCGAATTCCTTGACCTGGGGATATAGGCACCAGCTAGTGTCTGTGGTACGGCAACAGCCGAGGGCCGATCGCCCACATAACCAGTGACCTCCACCCACTGGCCCCATTACCCTATCCGTCACCCGAGGAGCCATATCATCGAGCACTTCGCCGACGCACGCGCCACCGAGCTGTCGGGCATAGGCTCCGCCGCAGACTCCACTCTTCTCACGGCCACGAGCCACGCCGCGGCCTCGCGGACGCACTCCGCACGTCGGCCTCGCAGCTGGAGCACGGGCGAGATCATCTGGCGGCCCGCAGCCGCCGACTGTTCTGCCACCCGTCAGCCAGGTTGGTCGGCTGAGCCGCGGCGGGCCAGGCATCGGTCCGGCCTGGACGAGCCCATGGCCATCGGCCGGGTTCTTGACCTGATGGGCCTCACAGACGGGCTCCCGGGCACCGGGCACTCCGAGCGGCCCGACGCGACGGCCTACCCGCAGCCCGCCTGACAACCTGGCCACCCTGCTGCGGTCCGTGATGGCCGAACAGACTCTGATCCTACCGCCCCCAGGGCCACGAGAGCGTGAACTCCCGCTCTCGCAAGCAGGATCCGAAGGGCCCAACGCGTAGCGCCGAGCAGAGCCTCCAGCTGCAGCGCCGCCTTCGCCGACACCCGGTTATCCGCAGCCTCCCCGGCCGGTGCCCGCCTGATGCCGGCCTGGCCCTCCGCTCTGAAGCCCCGTCTCAAGGGCAATCCACCATTCCACCGACACCCACGACGCCGACCACAGTCCGCGCCGTGCAGAAGGACGTGCATGCCCGAGCAGTACCTCACCGTCGCCCAGGTCGCCGAACGCCTGGGCACCAGCGAGCGCTTCCCCCGCCGGCTGATCGCCGAGCGCCGAATCGCCTTCGTCAAAATGGGCACCCACGTCCGCATCGCCGAGAGCACCCTCAACTCCTACCTCGCCTCCGGCACCGTCCCCGCCGTCCCCTCCCGCCGCGACCGCCGAGGGGGTAACGCCTGATGCCGCGCAAGAAGACTGCGCCCACCCGCCGCCGCTTCGGCGCCGTCCGCCAGTACCGCTCCGGCCGCTGGACCGCCAGCTACCGCGACGCTTCCGGCAAGGAGCACCGCGCTCCGGAGACCTTCGAGACCAAGACCGACGCCGAGGTCTGGCTCACCGTCACCGAGGCCGACCTCACCCGCGGCAACTGGATCGACCCCGACGCCGGGAACGTCGACTTCCAGACCTATGCCCTGCGCTGGACCGACGAGCGCGGGCTGATGCCGACCACCGACGAGCTGTACCGGCGCCTGCTGCGCCTGCACCTCCTGCCGACCTTCGCCGCGCTCACCCTCAACGAGATCACCGCCGCCCGCGTCCGCACCTGGCACGCCGAGCGCAAGCAGGCGACCGGCGCCACCACCGTCGCCAAGTCGTACCGCCTGCTGAAGGCCATCCTGCAGACAGCGGTGGACGACGACGTGCTCGGCCGCAACCCCTGCCGCATCAAGGGAGCTGGAAAGGAGGAGGCTGACGAGCGGCCCGTCGCCACCGTCGAGCAGGTCTTCGAGCTCGCCGAACTCATGGGCCCCCGCTGGCGGTTCATGGTCTTTCTCGGCGCATTCGCCACCCTGCGGCCGGAGGAACTCGCCGAACTCCGCCGCGAGGACGTCGACATGGACAAGCGGACGCTGCGGATTACCGAGGCGTCGCCCGAGCTGAACACCGGCAAACGCGCCACCGGCCCCACCAAGTCGGCGGCGGGCAAGCGCACCATCCACCTCCCCACGTTCCTCGACCAGCCACTGCGCCAGCACATGGCCTGGTACGCCGAGAAGGAGCCCGCCGGCCTGCTGTTCGTGGGCGAGAAGGGCGCCCCTTTCCGGCGCACCACCTTCGGCCGGAAGTTCGGCAAGGCCCGCGCCAGGGTCATCGACCTGCCGCAGAACTTCACGTTCTACGACCTGCGGCACACCGGCAACACCCTGCTCGCCGAGGAGGGCGCCAGCCTCAAGGACCTCATGGTCCGCATGGGGCAGTCCTCGACCCGTGCCGCGATCATCTATCAGCACTCGACCACCAGCCGCCAGCGCGAGCTCGCCGCCAAGCTCGACAGCCGCGTCCGCAGGGACACCGGCCGTACCCCGTCGGCACCGCCCACACCCCCTGCCGGGGTACCTAGTGGTGCGCCAGTGGTGCGCCCCATCCGGCGCGCGATCTGACGTCACGTCGGGGGTCAGCGAATGCCCTTCGCTGACCCCCGGCGACCCCTGCTGACCGGCGCACACGGCACGTGCGCGAGCACGGATGAGCCTCTGACCTGCGGGTGTGTGCCGTTTCGACTTCTCGAGAGCTGGTGACCGGCATCACACTGGAACCCGAATCAGCGTGACTCAGATCACAGAAAGTGTGTCTCGCAATTCGAGACAGTCATCGATCAAAGGTTCGAAAGTGTCCATATCTGACGCCCCGTCATCCAGATTCGGGTACACAGCGGTGCGCAAGTGGTGCGCGAGCCCGGAATTGGTCTAGACAACAGGAAAGCCCCAGGCCGCTGACCTGGGGCTTTCCTTCGGAGCGGGCGACGAGAATCGAACTCGCGCTATAAGCTTGGGAAGCTCATGTTCTACCATTAAACTACGCCCGCCTGACGAGCCGTCAGTGACCGCTCGATCTTGCACCATGCTACCCCATCCCGCGCCCACTCCCACACACCGGTTCTCGGTACGGTGGAGAGGGGGGTTCGGCGGCGAGCCGTGGGTGGGGATGTCCGGAAGATCCCCTAATGTGACGCTGTCGTGATGCGGCCGACGGGCTTGGGAAGGGGATCAATGGAGCAGCGGACCGTTGTTCGTTGTGCAGAGGGGCACCTGTTCAGCACCAGTACGTTCCCGATGCAGAACCTCGGGGTGGGCCGGCTGGGGCCGGGGCGGCTGATCCGGTGTCCGCAGTGCGGGCGGATGCGCAACTCGGTGCCGGCCGATGTGAGTGGGCTGACGGCGCCGGAGCTGGCGCGGGCGCTGCGGCTGGAGGCCGCGCCGTTCCTGGCCTGAGCAGCGGCGGGTGTGTGTGGCGGCGGGCGGTCATCCATCGTGGGTGGCCGCTTGTCGTATGACCGTACTGTGGGCGGTTCGCGTGTGGATTGGGAGTACGCGTGGGCCAGCACGTAACCTCAAGGCGTGCTGCTCTCCGACAAAGACATCCGTAGCGAGATCGACAACGGCCGAGTCGTCATCGACCCGTTCGATCCGGCCATGGTCCAGCCGTCCAGTATCGACGTCCGGCTGGACCGGTTCTTCCGGGTGTTCGAGAACCACCGGTACCCGCACATCGACCCGTCCGAGGAGCAGCCGGACCTGACCCGGCTGGTCGAGCCGGACGGCGATGACGCGTTCATCCTGCACCCGGGCGAGTTCGTGCTGGCGTCCACCTACGAGGTGATCACGCTGCCGGACGACGTCGCCTCCCGGCTGGAGGGCAAGTCGAGCCTGGGGCGGCTGGGGCTGCTGACGCACTCGACGGCCGGCTTCATCGACCCGGGGTTCAGCGGGCACGTGACGCTGGAACTGTCGAACGTCGCGACGCTGCCGATCAAGCTCTACCCGGGGATGAAGATCGGGCAGCTCTGCCTGTTCCGGCTCTCCTCGCCCTCCGAGCACCCGTACGGCTCGGAGCGGTACGGCTCACGCTACCAGGGGCAGCGCGGGCCGACGCCCTCGCGATCGTTCCTGAACTTCCACCGCACCGACGTGTAGCCAGGACCGGGGTCAGCCCCGCTGACCGGGTCCAGACCCGTCGACCGGGCTCAGACCCGCTTCGGGCGGGTCACCGCGGTCAGTTCGGAACCGTCCGCCGACAGGGTCAACTCGGTCTCCAGCGCGGAGAGCTGGCCCAGCCGGTGGAGGTGGGTGCCGCCGCAGGCGATCTCGGCGGGACCGGCCGGAAGTTCGCAGTGCCACTGGCGGCGGGCGGTCAGCTCGGGGCCGGGGACCTCGATCCGCACCGGCGCGTCGGCCGCGACCCAGCCGGCCAGCAGCCTGTTGACCTCGGCGGTGATCGCCGGCAACGCCTCGGCCAGCGCCGGGAGTTCCTCGCCTGCCTCGGTGCTGGTGGCCTCGGCGGTGAAGCCCTTCTTGCGCAGCGACTTGCCCAGCCGGTAGACGTCGGTGCTCGCCTCGGTGTCCATCACCGAGGAGGCCATCGCCAGACTGTCGAAGTCGGGGTTGCCGAACGCGTCCGCGCGCCCCGGGTCCTTGCGCCAGCGCGGGGCGAGCGCGGCGTTGAGCGCCAGCGCCAGCAGGTGACAGCCGGTGTGCGAGGCGCACAGGGCAGCGCGCCGCTCCTCGTCCACGCTCAGCGCCACGGGACGGCCGAGCAGCTCGGCCTGCGGCTCCTCGCCGAGCACGTGCAGCACCAGCCAGGACCACGCCTCGTCGCCGCGCCGCACCGGGATGTCGGCACCCACCAGCAGGTCCTCGGCCTCCGGCCCCACGGCGGCGGTCAGGCAGTCGACCACCGCGAAATCGCTCCCGGCCACGGTCAGCGTGCCGGTGTCGGCGGGCTGGTCGGGCCAGGTGTGGTCGAGCGGGTGGAACGGGGTGTCGGCGGTGACGACACCGAACCGCCCGTCGCCGAGCGGGTGGACGGCCAGGACGGTGGACTCACCGGTCACCGCGCCGCCGGGAAAGCTGACGCGGGTGGTGGGGAGGGTCATTCGGTGGCTCCGTGCGAGAGGGGGAAGGGAGAGGACGACAAAAAGAGGAGACGACAAAAAGAGGAAGGGGGATGAAGCCGGGAGAGGCGGACGTCAGCCCAGGGTCGGCAGCTTGATCAGCACCAGCAGCGCCAGCAACTGGATCGAGGCCGCGCCGGCCGCCTTGCCCCAGGGCAGGTCGTGCACCCGGCGGATCATCGTGGTCATCAGTACGGCGCAGAACAGCCAGGTCAGCCAGCCCGCCGCCTGCACCAGCAGGTTGTCCGAGGGCAGGAAGAGCGCGAGCAGCAGCCGCGGCACGTCGCTGGTCCAGCCGATCAGCACGGCGAGGCCGACGGTGGACGCCCACGGCCCGTCGCCACCGAGCTGCCGGGAGAGCGCGTAGGTCACCGAGCCGAGCATCAGGCCGGCCACCGCGAAGGCGACCGCGGCACCGGCCAGCGACCAAGCGGCGGTCGCGAAGGTGGAGTTGACCACCTCGTCATGGGTGTCGCCGAAGCCGAGCACGGCGACCACCGCGTAGATCAGCGAGACCGTGACGGCGGTGAGCCACATCTGGTGGTCGCGCATCTGGTCGAAGGTGCGGGCGGGGGCGCGGTAGATGCCGATCAGCAACTCCCGCCAGCGCAGCCGCGGACCGCCCGTCCTGGGGGCCGTGCGACCGCCGGCCCGGTAGGTGGCGACGTGGTCCGGCCGGTCCCCTGCCTGGGGCCGGGCGCCCGGGCGCTCCCACCCCTGTTCCGCGCCACCGTGGGCCCCGTAGCCCTGGCCACCGGCGTAATCCTCGCCACCGGCGTAGCCCTGGGCACCGGCATGGCCCTGCCCGCCGCCGTAGCCCCGGTCGGCGCCGTAACCCCGGTCAGGGCCGTAGCCCTGGTCAGCGCCGTAGCCCTGGCCGCCGACCGGGAAGGCGCGGGTGTTCCCGGGCCGGTCCGCGCGGTACGGATCGTCGCGATCCGGGTCGCCGCGGTACGGGTCGTCCCCGTACGAGCCCTGCGCGCCGTAGGGACCCTGCGGGCCCTGTGAGCCCTGCGAGCCGTAGGAACCGTACGGCTCATGCGTACGGGCCGGCGGCGCGGCCTGGTTGCGCTCGCCGCCGCCCCACCCGTTGGGAATTCCGTTGCCTGCCACCCTCCGAAGGTACCCGGAAAGGGGGACGGCAGCCGGACCGCCCAGCGGATCCACGGCATTGCAGCAGGGCTGTGACGCACCGCCCCGCCGCAACCGCCGCACCGCCCCCCTGCAAGCCCGGCGCACCGCCCTGGTCCACCGCTACGACGGCCGGACCACTGCAGGACTACTTCTGCAGCACCGAACCGTGCACGGCCGCCGCCGAGCTCTCGCCCGCCGGGCAGCCGCCGGGGCCCGCACTGGTGCGCACCGCGCCGACCGGGAGCCGGGTGCCGCAGGCGATCCGGATGCCGTTCGGCAGCTCGTTGTCGGACTCGACCACGGCGCCGTCGCCGATCACCGCGCCGTCCAGTGCGGTGCGCTCGCCGATGGTGGCGTAGGCACCCACGATGGAGTCCTTCACGTACGCGTCGGCGCTGATCACCGCGCCGGGCAGCACGACGCTGCCCTCGACGATCGCACCGGCCGCGACCACCGAGCCGGCCGCGACCACGGTGCCGCCGCTGAGCACGGCCGCCGGGTCCACGGTGGCACCGTCCAGCAGCAGCGCGTCACCGGTGGGGCCGGGGACGGCGGGCGAGTCGACGCGGCCGAGCACCAGGTCCGCGGAGCCGCGCACGAAGGCGGCGGGGGTGCCCAGGTCCAGCCAGTACGAGGTGTCGACGACGCCGCGCACCAGGGCGCCGCTCTCCAGCAGCTCGGGGAAGGTCTCGCGCTCGACGGAGACGACCCGGCCGGCCGGGATGCGGTCGATCACCGAGCGGGTGAAGACGTAGCAGCCGGCGTTGATCTGGTCGGTGACGATCTGCTCCGGGGTCTCCGGCTTCTCCAGGAACTCCAGCACCCGGCCGTCGGCGTCGGTGGGCACCAGGCCGAAGGCGCGCGGGTCCTCGACGCGGGTCAGGTGCAGGGTGACGTCGGCGCCGGCGGCCACGTGGCCGTCCCGCAGCGCGGCGATGTCCAGGCCGGAGAGGATGTCGCCGTTGAAGATGAGCACCGGCTCGTCGGCGCCGCAGGTCAGGCCCTCGGCGGCGTTGCGGATCGCGCCGCCGGTCCCGAGCGGCTCACGCTCCGTCAGGTAGACCAGCTCCAGCCCGTACGGGGAGCCGTCGGCGAAGTGCTCCTCGAACACCTCGGCCAGGTACGAGGTGGCCAGCACGACACGGGTGACACCGGCAGCCGCGGCGCGGGCGAGCTGGTGCGCGATGAACGGCACGCCCGCGACCGGAAGCATCGGCTTCGGGGTGTGCGTGGTGAGCGGGCGCAGCCGGGTCCCCTGGCCGCCGACCAGCATGATCGCCTGGGTCATCTGTGCGTTTCTCCCCTTGGTTCCGGTCAGCGACCTGGCGGTGATGGTGCCAGGACCGTCGCTTGGGTGCTTGGTGCTCATCGGGCCGACATCCAGGTGGCGGCGGCCGAACCAGACGGTCGCGACCCCCGCGCCACGTCCCCGGTTCCGTTGAGAATAAGCCCTGTGTGTGAGTAGCAGCTTGCCCCGGGTGGATACCACCCGGGGCAGGCATCATATGTGAGGCGGTGCGCCACAAGCACATTCGCGCAGCGGTCGAACTCGCACACGATCAAAACGGCCTCCGTACGACCGGATCCACCGAATCCGGTCGCCGTGAAATGGCCGGAGAACCGGCGAATCGGCGCCCGGAGTTCCGGACGCCGATCCCCTTCACACGCCGTTGACCTGGGCGGCTGCCCCGGCCCGCTAGACCTGGGCGGGCTCCTCCACGACCGGCGGGGCCGCCTTCACGGAGTCCAGCAGCAGCTGCGCGACGTCGACCACCTTCAGGTGCTCCTTGGCCGCGCCTTCGTTCTT
This sequence comes from Kitasatospora sp. NBC_01250, assembly GCF_036226465.1. Lineage (NCBI taxonomy): Bacteria > Bacillati > Actinomycetota > Actinomycetes > Kitasatosporales > Streptomycetaceae > Kitasatospora > Kitasatospora sp. NBC_01250. The sequence goes on from NZ_CP108476.1 coordinate 4,644,544, forward strand.
CTTGCCGTTCACCGAGTCGGAGAGCATCACCAGGCAGAACGGGCAGGCGGTGGAGACGATGTCGGGGTTGAGCGACAGCGCCTCGTCCACCCGCTCGGTGTTGATCCGCTTGCCGATCCGCTCCTCCATCCACATCCGCGCGCCACCGGCGCCGCAGCAGAAGCCGCGTTCCTTGTGACGGTGCATCTCCTGCTGGCGCAGCCCCGGGACCTTGTCCATGATCTCGCGCGGCGGGCTGTAGACCTTGTTGTGCCGACCCAGGTAGCAGGGGTCGTGATACGTGATCAGGCCCTCCACCGGGTTGACCGGGACCAGCTTGCCCTCGTCGATCAGGTGCTGCAGCAGCTGGGTGTGGTGGATGACCTCGAAGTGGCCGCCGAGCTGCGGGTATTCGTTCGCGATGGTGTTGAAGCAGTGCGGGCAGGTGGCCACGATCCGCTTCTTCGGGGCGTCCTCCAGCGCGGCGTTGAGCGTCTCGACGTTCTGCGCGCCGAGCATCTGGAACAGGAACTCGTTGCCCAGGCGGCGGGCCGAGTCGCCGGTGCAGGACTCCTCCTTGCCCAGGATGGCGAACCGGACCCCGGCGGTGTGCAGCAGTTCGGCGAAGGCCTTGGTGGTCTTCTTCGCCCGGTCCTCCAACGCACCGGCGCAACCGACCCAGTAGAGGTACTCCACCTCGGCCGGCTCGATGTCCTGGCCGATCACCGGCACCTCGATGCCGGTCTCCTTCTTCAGCTCCTTGACCCAGTCCAGGCGCGCCTTGGTGGCCATGCCCCACGGGTTGCCCTTGTTCTCCAGGTTCTTGAGCATCGTCCCGGCCTCGGTCGGGAACGAGGACTCGATCATCACCTGGTAGCGGCGCATGTCGACGATGTGGTCGATGTGCTCGATGTCCACCGGGCACTGCTCGACACAGGCACCGCAGGTGGTGCAGGACCACAGCACGTCGGGGTCGATCACCCCGTTCTCCTCGGCGGTGCCGATCAGCGGACGCTCCGCCTCGGCCAGCGCCGCCGCCGGCACGTCCTTCAACTGCTCCGCGGTCGCCTTCTCGTTGCCCTCGGCATCCTTGCCGCCGCCGGCCAGCAGGTACGGCGCCTTGGCGTAGGTGTGCTCGCGCAGGCTCATGATCAGCAGCTTCGGCGACAGCGGCTTGCCGGTGTTCCAGGCCGGGCACTGCGACTGGCAGCGGCCGCACTCGGTGCAGGTGGAGAAGTCGAGGATGCCCTTCCAGGAGAAGTGCTCGACCTGCGAGACGCCGAAGACGGCGTCCTCGGCCGGGTCCTCGAAGTCGATCGGGGCGCCGCCGCTGGTCATCGGGCGCAGCGCGCCGAGCGCGACCCCGCCGTCCGCCTCGCGCTTGAAGAAGATGTTGAAGAACGCCAGGAAGCGGTGCCAGGCCACACCCATCGAGGGGTTGAGGCCGATGGTGGCCGCCCAGCCGAAGGAGATGCAGATCTTCAGCGTGGCGAAGAGGTAGATCAGGTTGACCAGGGTGCCGTGCGACAGGCCGTGGAAGGCGGCGACCAGCGGGTACGAGACCAGGTAGCGCACCTCGTACGAGCCGACGCCCGCCATCGCGCCCTCGAGGCCGCGCAGCGTCAGGATGCAGATGCCGATGCCGAGGATCACGTACTCGACGAAGAACGCCTGCCAGGCGATCGAGCCGGCGAACCGCGACTTGCGCCCGGCCCGCGAGGGCAGGCTCAGCAACCGGATCACGATCAGGACCAGGATCCCGAGCGTGGTGAAGGTGCCGACCAGCTCGGTGAAGAGCTCGTACGGCAGCCAGCCGCCGAGCACCGGCAGCACGAACTCGGCGTCGAAGACCTGGCAGAGCGCGGTGAGCAGGGTCAGGCCCAGGGTCAGGAAGCCGACCGCGACGAACCAGTGCGCGACGCCGACCACGCCCCAGCGGTTCATCCGGGTGTGGCCGAGGAACTCCACGCCCACCGTCTTGGCCCGCTGGACCGGCTGCCCGGTGCGGGTGTCGTCCGGCTGGCCGGTCTTGACGACGTGGTAGATCTGCATGCCCGCACGGGTGGCGAGCGCGATGCCGATCACAGTGGTGATCAGCGAGATGACGATCGCTGCTAGCTGCATCGGCTCTCCGTCTCCTGCGGGTGCGAGGGGCGATGTCGAAAAGGGGCAAGGGGGTACGGCTCTCCCCACCCGGCAGTGTACTCGCCGGTAACTTAATCCAGGGATCGGGGCGGACACTACCGCGCGTTAACGCTGGTTCAGAAGATGCGCAAGGTATGGCGGCGATCACGCCGGGCGATGCTCACCCCTCCGGGCGACGGCGCGGCCCCTGCTCACCGCGAGCGGGAGATAAGCGCGCAATAAAGTTGAGTCAGGTCAGCTCATGGCTGTTGACGCCCCCGAAACCGTCGGGCATGCTTGAGTGCGTACAGCTCAACTTCTTCCTGGAGGTATCTACGATGGCACGCGCGGTCGGTATCGACCTCGGCACGACGAACTCGGTCGTCAGTGTTCTCGAAGGCGGTGAGCCCACCGTCATCACCAACGCCGAGGGCGCCCGGACCACGCCGTCCGTCGTCGCCTTCGCCAAGAACGGCGAGGTGCTGGTCGGCGAGGTCGCCAAGCGCCAGGCGGTCACCAACGTCGACCGCACCATCCGCTCGGTCAAGCGCCACATGGGCACCGGGTGGAAGATCAACCTGGACGGCAAGGACTTCAACCCCCAGCAGATCAGCGCCTTCATCCTGCAGAAGCTGAAGCGGGACGCCGAGGCGTACCTGGGCGAGACGGTCACCGACGCCGTCATCACCGTCCCGGCCTACTTCTCCGACTCGGAGCGCCAGGCCACCAAGGAGGCCGGTGAGATCGCGGGTCTGAACGTCCTGCGCATCGTCAACGAGCCCACCGCGGCCGCCCTGGCCTACGGCCTGGACAAGGACGACCAGACCATCCTCGTCTTCGACCTCGGTGGCGGCACCTTCGACGTCTCGCTGCTGGAGATCGGCGACGGCGTCGTCGAGGTCAAGGCCACCAACGGTGACAACCACCTCGGTGGTGACGACTGGGACCAGAAGGTCGTCGACCACCTGGTGAAGACCTTCCAGGCCGGCCACGGCGTGGACCTCTCCAAGGACAAGATGGCGCTGCAGCGCCTGCGCGAGGCGGCCGAGAAGGCCAAGATCGAGCTGTCCTCGTCCTCCGAGACCTCGATCAACCTCCCCTACATCACGGCCTCCGCCGAGGGTCCGCTGCACCTGGACGAGAAGCTCACCCGGGCCCAGTTCCAGCAGCTGACCGCGGACCTGCTGGAGCGCTGCAAGGTCCCGTTCCACAACGTGATCAAGGACGCGGGCATCAACCTGTCCGAGATCGACCACGTCGTCCTGGTCGGTGGCTCGACCCGTATGCCGGCCGTCGCCGAGCTGGTCAAGGAGCTGACCGGCGGCAAGGACGCCAACAAGGGCGTCAACCCGGACGAGGTCGTGGCCATCGGTGCCGCGCTGCAGGCCGGTGTGCTGAAGGGCGAGGTCAAGGACGTCCTGCTGCTCGACGTCACCCCGCTGTCGCTTGGTATCGAGACCAAGGGCGGCATCATGACCAAGCTGATCGAGCGCAACACCACGATCCCGACCAAGCGCTCGGAGATCTTCACCACCGCCGAGGACAACCAGCCCTCCGTGCAGATCCAGGTCTACCAGGGCGAGCGCGAGATCGCGGCGTACAACAAGAAGCTCGGCATGTTCGAGCTGACCGGCCTGCCGCCGGCCCCGCGCGGCCTGCCGCAGATCGAGGTCACCTTCGACATCGACGCCAACGGCATCATGCACGTCGGTGCCAAGGACCTCGGCACCGGCAAGGAGCAGCGGATGACCGTCACCGGCGGCTCGGCGCTGCCGAAGGACGACATCGAGCGCATGATGCGCGAGGCCGAGCAGTACGCGGAGGAGGACCACAAGCGCCGCGAGTCGGTGGAGACCCGCAACCAGGGCGAGCAGCTCGTCTACTCGACCGAGAAGTTCATCGCGGACAACACCGACAAGCTCCCGGCCGACGTCAAGACCGAGGTCGAGACGGCGATCGGCGAGCTCAAGGAGGCCCTGAAGGGCGAGGACATCGCGGCCATCCGCGAGGCCACCGAGAAGGTCTCCACCACCGCCCAGAAGCTCGGCCAGGCGCTCTACGCCAACGCCGACGCTGCCGGTGCGGCCGGTGCCGCGGGCGGCGCCGACGCCGGTGCCAAGCCCGAGGACGACGTGGTCGACGCCGAGATCATCGACGACGAGAAGCCCAAGGGTGGTGCCGCATGACGGAGAAGGCGCAGGGCGTGGAGCCCGGCGACGACTCCAGCGCCGACCAGGCCGACCTGCCGACCACCGAGGAGGCGCCGGCCGACGCCGAGGCCTCGGACGGGCTGGCCACCGCCAAGCGCGAGCTGGCCGAGCGCACCGCTGACCTCCAGCGGCTGCAGGCCGAGTACCAGAACTACCGCAAGCGGGTCGAGCGCGACCGGCTGACGGTCCGCGAGATCGCGGTCTCCAACATCCTGGAGACCCTGATCCCGGTGCTGGACGACATCGGCCGGGCCCGTGAGCACGGTGAGGTGACCGGTGGCTTCAAGTCGGTCTCCGACAACCTGGAGACCGTCGTCGCCAAGCTGGGCCTGCAGCAGTTCGGCAAGGAGGGCGAGCCCTTCGACCCGAACCTGCACGAGGCACTGATGCACAGCTACTCCTCGGACGTCACCGAGGACACCTGTGTCCAGGTCCTGCAGCCCGGCTACCGGATCGGCGAGCGGATCATCCGCCCGGCGATGGTGGCCGTCGCCGAGCCGCAGCCGGGCGCTCCGTCCGGTGGCGGCAGCTCCGCCACCGGCTCGGACACAGCCCCCGAGGCTGACGGTGCGGGCGACAACTGACACGCTGTGCGCTGCGGGGTCTCCCGTCACCTCTGGTGACGGGCGGCTCCGCAGCGCCGTATCGACCCGCAGCGCCGTTCCGGCCCACGGCACCGCTCCGGCCGGCAGCGCCATAGCGACCGGCACCGTATCGACCCACCCCGGGAGGTGGCAGCAGCCATGAGCACGAAGGACTACGTGGAGAAGGACTACTACAAGGTCCTCGGTGTGCCCAAGGACGCCACCACCGCGGAGATCAAGAAGACCTACCGCAAGCTCGCCCGCGAGTTCCACCCGGACGCCAACAAGGGCGACGCCAAGGCCGAGGACCGCTTCAAGGACATCTCCGAGGCCTACGACGTGCTCTCCGACGAGAAGCGCCGCAAGGAGTACGACGAGGCCCGCAGCCTCTTCGGCGCCGGCGGGATGCGCTCGGGCGGCCCCGGCGGCAACGGCTACAGCTTCGACTTCGGCGACCTGTTCACCGGCGCGCAGTCCGGCGGCAGCGGCGGCATCGGCGACGTCTTCGGCGGCCTGTTCAACCGCGGCGGCCGCCAGGCCCAGCCGCGCCGCGGCGCGGACGTCGAGACCGAGGTCACGCTCAGCTTCGAGGAGGCGGTGGACGGCGCCACCGTTCCGCTGCGGATGACCAGCCAGGCCGCCTGCCGGGGCTGCTCCGGCACCGGCGCCAAGGCCGGCACCACCCCCCGGGTCTGCCCGACCTGTGTCGGCGCCGGCACCGTCAGCCGTGGCCAGGGCGCCTTCGCGCTCTCCGACCCGTGCCGCGACTGCAAGGGCCGCGGCATGATCGTCGACGACCCCTGCACGGAGTGCCACGGCAGCGGCCGGGCCAGCTCGGCCCGCACCATGCAGGTGCGCATCCCCGCCGGGGTGCAGGACGCCCAGAAGATCCGGCTCAAGGGCAAGGGCGCCCAGGGCGAGCGCGGCGGCCAGCCCGGCGACCTCTTCGTCACCGTGCACGTCAGCTCCCACCCGGTGTTCGGGCGCAAGGCCGACAACCTGACCGTGACGGTGCCCGTCTCCTTCCCCGAGGCCGCGCTCGGCGGCACCATCGACGTACCGACCCTGAACGGCCCGGCCGTGAAGCTGCGGCTGCCGGCCGGCAGTGCCAACGGCCTGACCCTGCGGGCCCGCGGCAAGGGTGCCACCCGCAAGGACGGCACCCGGGGCGACCTGCTGGTCACCGTCGAGGTGACCGTTCCTCAGGAAACCAGCGGCGAGGCCCTGAACGCTCTGGAGCAGTACCGCGACGCCACCGCATCCGAGGACCCGCGTGCCGCCCTCTTCAAGGCGGCGGAGGGAGCGTGACCTGACATGCGTGATTCCGACAAGAGAGCCGATGCCATCGGCGTGGGCCTGGGCGAGGGCCTCCCCGGCGGCCCCGGCCCCCGCCCGCGCCGGGCCGCCCCGCCCGGTGCGCAGTACGTGCTCACCGAGGAGACCCCGGTCTACGTGATCTCGGTGGCCGCGGAGCTGTCCGGCCTGCACCCGCAGACCCTGCGGCAGTACGACCGGCTCGGCCTGGTCTGCCCCGACCGGACCGGCGGCGGCGGCCGGCGCTACTCGGCCCGGGACATCCAGCAGCTGCGCGAGGTGCAGCGGCTCTCCCAGGACGAGGGCATCAACCTGGCCGGGATCAAGCGGATCATCGAACTGGAGAACCAGGTCGCCGCCCTGCAGTCGCGGGTCGCCGAACTGGCCACCGCCGTGGAGGGTGCCGGTGCTGCCCTCCAGGCCCGCGAGGCCGCGGTGCACGCCTCGTACCGGCGGGACCTGGTGCCCTACCAGCCGGCGCAGCAGTCCAGCGCGCTGGTGGTCTGGCGGCCCCGGCGGTAGGGCCGCAGACGGTCGGACCGGGAGGCGTTGGCGCCCCACCATCCGGTGGGGTGCCAACTCATCAGCGGGATGCGTAGAGTTGCTGCCCGATAGATGAGCGTTCGTATTCCCGGAAGGGGGAAGATGGGGATGAGTTCGCATGGCGGGGCCAGGTCCGAGACGGACAAAGAACACCCTGATCTCATCTCCGCTGCGGCCAAGTCCCTCTATCTCCGTGTGGTGGAAGCCGGCGGAACCATGGAGATCGACGACCCGCTCCTGGCCGGAGCCGAAAGCGAGCTGGTCGAACTCGGTCTACTGGTTCCCGGTCAAGGAAATCCACGGACCGTAACCGTCACCGACCCTGATCGGCTGGCCGGCCGGCTGACTTCCGCCTGGCAGAAGCAGGCGCTCGCATTGCTGACCCAGGCGGTGGCGGTTCCTGCCGCGATGCAAGAACTCGGGCACGCCTACCAATCCCTGGATCGCCGCTTCCACCCAGGTGGGCCGGTGGAGCACGTGCACGGGGTCGTCGAGATCCGGCAGCGGATCCAGATGCAGGCCGACGGTGCCGAATACGAGGTGCTGACCGCCCAGCCGGGCGGCAGCGCGCGCCAGACCCTGGCCAAGGCACAGGCCGGCCCCATCCTCGAACAGGACCTGGCACTGCTGGGGCGGGGAGTCGCGCGGCGGATCATCTACCACCCCAGCACGCGCTACTCCGCACCCGCCCGCGAGTACGTGGAGCAGATCACCGGGGCGGGTGCCGAAGTACGCACCCTGGAGGAGCCGTTCACCCGGCTCTTCATCTTCGACCGGCGCATAGCGCTGATACCCGTCCAGGGAGACACGGCCAAGGCCGCCTTCATCCGTGACGAGGCGATCGTCGCCTACCTGTTGGACACGTACGAGCGGATGTGGGAGCGGTCGAGCCCGTTCCTGGGTGCCACTGAGGTACCTCCGGAAGTGATCTCCCGGATGCGGAGCAACATCCTGCGGATGATGACCCAGGGCATCGGCCACCGGGTCATCGCGCGCAACCTCGGCATCAGCGAACGGACCCTGGCCAGGTACATCGCCGACTTCCGGGAGGAGTACCGTTCGGAGACGCTCTTCCAGCTCGGCTGGCGCATGGCGCTCAACGCGCCGGAAGCCCTCTTCACAGGCGATGACGGAGCACCTGCCGCACCGCCGCAGTAGCCAGCCGCACCCGGCTCCCCTCTCAGACCATCAGGCTCGATGCTTCAGCCACCTGGTCCCCCTGGCTCGAGCACGAACCAGCCGGCTGCGACACCGGTCGAGCCGTCGTCCATCCCAGGTCGGCCGGAGCGACCGTGGAAATCCGCGCCGCGTGGGTCCAGCCCAGGTCGACCGGGACCACCCTCCCAGCGCTCCGGGCGGCCGTCGTCCAGCCTAGATCGGCCGGCTTGGTGGAGAGGCCCAACGCGTTGTGGGTCCACCCAAGATCGGCCGGGCTCACAGAGCCGGTGCAGTTCGGCACCGCGGTCGTCCAGGCCCGGTCGGCCGGCTTGACCGAGAGGGCCAAGGGGTTGTGGGTCCATCCAAGGTCGGCCGGGCTGGCCACAGCGGCACCAGCCTTGTTCCACCACAGATCCCCCGGACCGGCAACAACGTGCGCGACAGGCCCACCGAACACGGCGGCGCTGGCGATCCCCGTAGCTGCAAGGCCCACGCCTGCCACCGCAGCAACCACAAACGCGCGAATCATGGATCGGGGCGCACGGCGCATGCGGGCCTCCTTGTCATGGACCTGATATATATAACGGGCATCGTTTGCCTGCGCCGCCCAGTCATTTCATCTGTAGGCGCGGACAATGCTTTATCAAAGCCATACGCCGTAGCCGGCGCAAGGCCAGGCGCCACACAGCGCCTGGCATCGTGCTGCCTGGCAGAAAGATGACAGCTCCCGGCAGGCGTGTCGTCCCCCCTCCCGGTAGCGCTCCGGCGGGTGTCATCCAAACGCCAGACAGCTAGATGACATACCAATGCTGTGGACGATGCACCGCTTCGGCAGAGACGATCAATACGCAGCATCCACCAACGGATCACGGTTCTCACCCGGTTCAGCGAAATCAGTCCGGGCGGCCGACCTGCTCGGCCGACCGGCGAGCACCGTCCGTCGTCGGCACGCTGCACCCGCGCACCGCATCGGTACTGAGACACCACACTCAGCCGGATCGTCCAACCTCCCCCGGAGCCATCGCCATGAGTGAGCCCTACATGCGCCAGCACGCAGCCCAGGCCCCCGAAGGCCGTCGGGCCCGTGTCTTCCTCGCCGCGCCGCTCATGCGGCTGACCGGGCCGGCCGACAGCGTCGTGACGCTGGCCAGCCGGACCCGGCTGACCGCACTGCGCAGCTCCCTGCTGCACAGCGGTGCCGCTGTCTTCAGCGCGCACCACAGTGACGCCTGGACAGTGGAAGGCCGGTCACCGGAGCCCCGCGTGCCCTCGGACTTCCGCGCCATGCAGACCGCCGACCTGGTCTTCGCCTACGTCGGCTCGCCGCTGTCGGCCGGGGTCTCGCTGGAGCTCGGCTGGGGCTCCGCGCTGCGCAAGCCGATCGTGCTGCTGGTGGACGAGGCGATCACGCACAACCCGCTGATCGCCACCATCGAGCAGGTCGCCCCGGTCCTTCCGCTGGTCTTCGACGACACCTGGTCGCAGGAGAGCCTGCGGCACATCGTGGAGACCGCCCTCGACTGGGCCGGCATGGCGCTCTCGCTGCGCGAGGGCTTCTGGACCGCACCCGGCGAGCAGTTCAAGCCGACCACCGCGCCGCGCCTGTCGCACGCCGACCAGTACGGCGCCTGGCCGAGCAGCGGCGCGGCCACCGGCTGACCGCCCAGGGTCCACACGGTCCGCCGACGGCGGCGGCGGACTGCGGTCAGCCCTGGTTGTCCGACTGCGCGTCGGCCCGCATCACCCAGCCCAGCTGGAATAGGGTCCCGGCGTCGTACTTCTCGCGCAACGCGGCGATCTGCGCCGCCACCGTGCGCTCGCTCAACCCCACCCGCTTGGCGATCGCGCCCTGCGTCAGGCCCCGCGCCAGCAGCGCCGCCAGCGGCTCCTCGGCCTCCTCGGTGGGCGCCTCCCAGCGGACCCGCTCGGCGCGGGCCCAGTCCCGCTCGAAGCCGGACACCACCACGTCCACCAGCACCGGATCCTCGATGAACGAGGCCTCCTGGTCCCCCTGGTAACCGGCGATCACGGCCACCTCGCGGTCGAAGACCACCACCCGTCGGAACGGCTCGTCCAGCACCCGGACCCGGCCGCCCAGCTCGGTGACCCTTGCCGCGTAGTTCGCCGTGGCCCGGTCCCGACGACTGCCGGGCTGGTAGATGACGCGCTGGGCGATGCCGCGCTGCGACAGGTCACGCGCCGCGGCGAGCGCGGCGGGCAGCACGTGAGCGGGCCGAGCACCGCCGGGCTGCATCATCAGCATTTCCCAGGTGCACTCCAACGCCAACTGCTCCAGTCGCTGCTGGATCTGCTCGTTCACGTCCAGGTGCCGTGTCACGCTGCGGGCAGCCGCAGGCCGGGTGGCCCGGTCATAGGCCCACGTCAGTTCGTCGAGCCTCCTCAACAGTTCGTCCGCACGGGCCAGCAACTCGATCCCGGCGCCCCGCAGCTCGATGCTCAGCTGGCTCCCCGCCGTACGGGGGCTGACCACGGTCCAGAAGGCGGAGCCCAACCGGCCCGGCTGCTCCTTCACCAAGCCGGCTTCCCGCAGCCGGACCAGCGCCGCGAGGTCGTTCGGTGGCACGTCGGCGAGTTGGAAGAGCCCACCGCCCTCCAGCAGCCGCAGGTACAGCGCCCGTGCCGGGCCGTCCGGCAGCCGGGCGCCCTCCTCCGCACCCTCGAACACCGGCGTCACCTCCCCGGCTCACCCGTCGCGCCGCCCGCCGCGGCTCCCATCAGCCAGCCCAGCTGGAAGAGGGTCCCGGCGTCGTACTCCTCGCGCAGCGCGGCGATCTGCGCCGCCACCGTGCGCTCGCTCAGGCCCAGCCGCTTCGCGATCGCGCCCTGCGTCAGGCCCTGTGCGAGCAAAGCGGCCAAGGGTCCCTCGGTGCCGGTGGGCGGCTCCCACCGGACCCGCTCGGCGCGGGCCCAGTCCCGCTCGAAGCCGGACACCATCAGGTCCACCAGCACCGGGTCCTCGATGAACGAGGCCGAGCGGAAGTCCCCGGCGCCGTCGATCACCGCAACGGTCCGGTCGAGGATCAGCGTCCGCAGGAACGGTTCGTCCAGCACCCGGATCCGAGCGCCCAGCCCCGTGGCATAGGCCGCGTAGGCGGCGGTACCCGGATCGGTGCGCGCACCCGGCTGGTAGATCGTCCGCATCTCGATGCCGCGCTCGCGCCACTCGCGGGCCGAGGTATGGGCGTACGGCAGGATCTCCGCCGGCCGCGCACCACCGGGCTGCATCATCAGCATCTCCCGTTCGCACTCCGCGGCGAGATCCTCCAGCCACTGTTGGATGCGCGCATGATCGCTCACGTGTCGGATGACCTTGCTGTCAGTTGCGGACCGCAGCGCCTCGTCGTAGGCCCTCGCCAGATCGGCGAGCACGCTCGGCGCCTCGTCCGCCTGGGCCAGCAGAGCGACACCGGCGGTGCGCAGCTCACTGCTGAGCCGGACGGCGGCCGCTCGGGGGTTCACCAGCCAGCACACGCCGCCGGGCTTCATGGCCGCGAGGCCGGCGGACACCAACCGCTCGAACGCCGGGAGCAGGTCCTGCGCGACCTCGCCGATCGGAAACAGCCCGCCCTTCGCGAGCAGCGCCAGGTACAGCTCCCGCGCCTCGGCATCCGGTACGGACACCACGGCGTCCCCCGCGCCGCCTGCGTCCCCCGCGTCCCCGGGCACCGCCGTCACCGTCCCGGCTCGCCCTTCGCGTCGCCTGCTGCGGCCCGCATCAGCCAGCCCAGCTGGTAGAGCGTCTGGGCGTCGTAGAGCTCGCGCAGCCGTGAGATGTGGCCGGCCACGGTGCGCTCGCTCAGGCCCAGCCGGCCGGCGATCATGCGCTGCGTCAGTCCCTGCGCGAGCAGGCGGCCGACCTGGGCGTGGATCGGCAGGCCGATGGTGTCGGGCGCGGCCCCGTTCCACTGGGCCGGCTCGGCGCGCTGCCAGTCGCGTTCGAACATCCCGACCAGGAAGGCCACCACGGCCGGGTCCTCGACCAGGGCGGCGCCGCGGTAGTCGGGGCCGTCGGGGATCACCACGGTGCTGCGGTCGAAGATCAGCATCCGCTTGAACGGTTCGCCCAGCACCCGGAACCGGACGCCGAGTTCGGTGGCGGACAGCACGTAGGCGGCGGTCGGCGGGTCGGAGCGGGCGGCGGGGTCGAAGAGCGAGCGGACCGCGCCGCCGTTCGCGAGGCACCAGCTGACCCGGGCATAGGCGCCCTCGGTCACCCGGACGGAGAGCGGGCCGCCCGGCTGGGCCGAGAGGATCTCGTCGTGCGACCCGGCGCTGAGCCGGTCGAGCAGCCGCGCGATCTCCTCGGCGCCGTGCAGGTGGCGCACTTCGCCGGAGCGGTCGACCTTGCGGGGCGTCAGGTCGTAGGCCCGGGTGAGGTCCTCCAGCAGCGCGGGCATCTCCTGGGCCTGGACCAGCAGCCGGGTGCCGGCCGCCCGCAGGTCCTCGCTGAGCCGGCTGCCGACCGCGCGCGGGTTGACCGCGGTGTAGCAGGCGAGTTCGGGGACGGCGGTCAGCAGGCCGAGATCGAGCAGCTCCGCCACGTGGGCCTGCTCGGCGGTACCCACCTCGCTCATCGGCAGCCGCCCGCCCTCGGCCAGGATCGCGAGGTACAGCGCACGCACGGCCTCGCCGGGCAGTGCGAGGGGTCCTGGAGCCGCCGGCAGACCCTCCGGGGCCGCCCCCCGGCCGGCTCCCGCTCCGGTGTCCGCCGCTGAGCCGACTGCCTCGGCCACCCCGTCCCCCCTGCGTGCCGCACGGCAGCGGTCGATCGACCGCACGCGTCGCATCATCTCATCAGGAGTCGGGCGACAGCCCGCCCGGGTCGAACGACAGGGGACGGTGCCGGGCACCGGGCCGGACGCGACGGCGGTCTCGACGCCGGGCACGGGAAAGGCCGCGAATCCGGACTGCCCGCCCCCGTACGGGGCAGTCCGGCGCTTCGCGGCAGCAGATCCGTCCCGGAGCCAGGGACTCGCGGTCTCCTGCGCTCCGGGCGGATCCACCTCATCGACGCCAAATCCGAGGTGCTTCCAGCGAGGCGGAGCAGCAACGCCTCGCTGGTACCGGGCCCGGTCACCATCACCACAAATGGCGGACCACCCGGCGCCCGTCGGTTCTTCGCACAGATACCTCTGCCCCTGCGCGAGGAGGACGGACGAGTCACCACCGACGGGCTGCGGTTGCCCGGGCGGCTTGGCGTACCCACAGCCTCACAGTGCGTGGGCTCCGGGACAAGGTTGTTTCAGCTTCAAGTTCCCGCAACTGCACGAACTTGCAGAATCGGCCCGCACGGATCCCTTCGCACACCACATGAGCTGGGAGAATGAGAGAACGTTCGGTCTACGGGCGTCGACCGGAAGGACGCCGCAGGGCGCGCCACGGATGTTCCGCGACGCGCCCAGCTGTTCGTTTCCGGTCGGTTCGATGCAGTTCGGAGCACATCCGGCCCACTGCCGACTCAGCGTTGGCTTCAGTGCAGCGTGACCCGCCCGTCCGAGCCGCGCACCGCGCCGTCCAGCGCCTCGACCCCCTTCACCCGCACGTACGGTGACAGTCGGGTGGCCGCCAGTGCACGGTGGGTGAGCGAGTGGTCGTCCGCCCAGACCTCCGAGCCGAGCTCGACCAGCCGGGCCAATTCGGGCACACCGTCCGAGACGGCGGCGAAGACGCCGTCCTCGACCAGGTAGAGGATCACCCGGTCGCCGGTCTCGGCCAGCGTCACGGCCTCGCGCAGGAAGCGGTCCGCCCCCGGTTTGCCGAAGACCGCCTGACTCTCCACCAGCACATGCGAGCGTCTGCCCATCGCGTACTCCTCCCCGTCCTGCCTGCGGGGAGGCCAGCACCGCGCGTGCGCGCGAAGCCCCCGATGTGCCTCCCCGGCAGACTGTCTGACTGCCCATCAGACGCATCGACGGCTCACGCCACCGACTATGGTCCGACTATCAGGCTGGCTCCTGGACGAGCACACGGCAAGGCGCCCGGCAGTGCGCATTCCAGCAGCTGCGTGATCGTGCAGCGTGCGGACCGCCCGCGCGCCCGGATACACGCCCCGATGTCACCCCGCCCCGGGGTCACCCCGCCTCGACGTCGTCCCGCCCGCCGCCCGGCCCGCCGCGCTCGCCGGCGCCGCGCATCAGCCAGCCCAGCTGGAACAGCGTCTCCGCGTCGTACTCCTCGCGCAGCCGGGCCAGGTGCCCGGCCACGGTGCGCTCGCTCAGGCCCAGCCGGCCGGCGATGCCGCGCCGGCTCAGCCCGCCCGCGAGCAGCCGGGCGATCCGGTGGGTGACCGTGCTGCTGTCCGGGACGGCGTGCGGCGCGCCCCAGGCCACCCGCTCGGCCCGCTGCCAGTCCCGCTCGAAGAGCTCCACCAGCAGCTCGACGGCGGTGGGGTCGCAGACGAAGGCCGCACTGCCCATGTCCGCGGAAGCGGGGATCACCGCCACCAGCCGGTCGAAGATCAGCATCCGCTGGAAGTCCTCGTCCAGCACCCGGATCCGCGCCCCGTACGGGGTGACGGCGGCGGCGTAGGCACTGGTCGCGGGATCGGTGCGGGCCACCGGCTGGTACAGCGTGCGCATCGCGCCACCGGCCCGCAGGAACGGGACGTCCTGGGCCATCGCCCAGGCCAGGTGGTCCGGCGGACGGTCGCCGCCGGGCTGCGCGGTGAGGATCTCGGTCTCGGCGTCGGCGACCAGCTGGGCGATCCGGTGCCGGATGCTGTCCCGGTCCTGGACCGTCTCCACCGTGCCGGTGCGGTCGATCCAGCGCGGCGCGGCGTCGTAGGCCTGGGCCAGCTCGTCCAGCACCGCCGGCAGCTCCTCGGCCCGCTCGAGCAGCCCGGCCGCCCGGTGGCGCAGCGTCCAGGTCGCCCGGCCCAGGTAGGCGCGCGGGCTGACCGCGGAGTAGAAGGTGCCGCCGGGCAGGCCGCGCACCAGGCCGAGTTCCAGCAACCGGACCAGCGCGGGCCGGTCGACCGGGCGCACCTCGGCGGACTTCACCCAGCCGCCCTGGGCGACCACCTCCAGGTAGAGGGCCCGGGCAGTGGGGTCGAGTTCGAGATCCGCCGGCAGGACACCTGCCTCCGCCCGCGACATCCGCACCACTCCCCCTGCCGCCACCACCCGTCACGGTGCCAGCGCGTCACCGGCCTTTGACTGTCCGCTGCCATACTGCCAGTCGCCTCCGGCGGGCGCGAGGGTGGCCGGGCTGCTGCGCCGAGCGGCCGCTCCGGCCGGCTCCGGGCCGCTGACGGCTCACGCCGCGCGCAGCAGCCGGCCGCCCACCAGCGCCAGCACCGTGCGCACGCCGACCACCGCCCACAGCACCAGCAGCAGCCCGTACAGCGCCGCGCTCAGCCAGCCGAAGCCGGCCAGGCCGGTGTGCCGGGCCAGGCCCGCGGCGCCGGTCACGCAGGTCCCGACCGGGAAGGTGAAGGCCCACCAGGTCATCGCGAACGGCATCCGCGCACCGCGCAGCGCCCGCAGGTTGGCACCGCCGGCGATCAGCAGCCAGAGCAGCGCGAAGCCGGTCACCGCTACCCCGTAGAGCACCGCGAGGCCGAAGGCGGCCCCGGCCAGGCGCGGCGCCACCGCGTGGGCGGCATCGGCCAGGTTGCCGGCGGCGGTGGTGGACTGGCCCAGCGGGCCCAGCACCAGGAAGAGCGAGGGGGTCAGCAGCAGCGGCAGCTTGCTGTGCACCAGGCCGGCGAAGACCACCGGCAGCAGCACCAGGATGGCCAGCAGGCTCGCCCCGAAGAGCGCGTAGCACCCGTAGAAGAGCCCGGGGCGCAGCACGGTGGGCAGGTGCGGCAGCAGCGCCGGGCCGAGCGCGGCCGACACCATCGGGGCGACCACCGGCAGCAGCCAGGTCGGGTTGGCGCGCAGTGCGGAGAGCTCGTGCCGGGTGACCATCAGGTAGGGGATGCCGGCCGCCACCAGCACCGCGTAGAGGGTGCCGAGGCTCCACAGCACCAGGTCGAGCGCCGCCGCCGGGCCGGTGCCGATCAGGTGGCCGCCGACCGCCAGGGTCCCGTAGCCGACCGCGAGCAGCGCCATCGGCGGGCAGCCGTAGAAGACGGCGGTGGCCGGGTTCACCACCAGCTGCTCGCGGGCCGCCGCCCGGTGCCGGGTCAGGTGCACCAGCCGGGCCGCGACCAGGGCGAGCAGCGCCAGCACGGCCAGCGCCCAGACGGCCTCGGCGAGGACGAGCCGGCCCGGCAGCCGGTAGGGCAGCGCCACGGCGCCGTTGGCCACGATCGCGGTGCCCATCACCGCGGCGTACCAGTTGGGGCCGAGCTGGCCCAGATCCCAGCGCGGTCGGCCGGTGGTGGCCCGGTCGGCGGCGGTCTCGGTCTGGTCGGGTGCGACGGTGACGGTAGCCATGCCCCCACCCTGTGCCGCCCCGCCGCGGGCCGGTAGCCGCCCGCGCCCTATGTGGACATAACCTGGACCTATGACTCTCTCGAGCCGGGTCCCCGAGCTCGGCGCGCTGGAGCTGCTGCTCGCGGTGGCCCGGCACGGCAGCCTGGGCCGGGCGGCGGCCGAGCTGGGCATCAGCCAGCCCGCCGCCAGCGCGCGGATCCAGGGCGTCGAGCGTCAGCTCGGCGTCCCGCTGCTGGAGCGTTCGCCGCGCGGCTCGCGGCCCACCCCCGCCGGGCAGCTGGTGATCGGGTGGGCGCGCCAGGTGGTGGAGGCCGCCGAGGCGCTGGACGCCGGGATCTCGGCGCTGCGCGAGGACCGCGACGCCCGGCTGCGGGTGGTGGCCAGCCTCACCGTGGCCGAGTACCTGATGCCCGGCTGGCTGCTCGCGCTGGCCGCCGCCCGTCCGCAGACCGTGGTCACCCTGCGCACCGCCAACTCCGCCGCGGTGGCCGAGCGGCTGCTGGCGGGCGAGGCGGACCTCGGCTTCGTCGAGGGTCCGCGCACGCCGGCCGGGCTGACCGGCACGGTGGTGGCCACCGACCGGCTTGTGGTGGTCGTCTCCCCCGGCCACCCCTGGGCCCGGCGCCGCACCCCGGTCACCGGCGCCGAGCTGGCCGCCACCCCGCTGGTGCTGCGCGAGCCGGGCTCCGGCACCCGCGAGGTGCTGGACCGGGCGCTGGCCGGGTGCGGGGCGCGGGCGAGCGCGCTGCTCGAACTGGACTCCAGCACGGCGCTGAAGGCCGCCGCGATGACCGGCGCCGGACCGGTCTGCCTGAGCGAGCTGGCGGTGGCCGACGAGCTGGCCACCCGCCGGCTGGTCGAGGTGCCGTTGAGCGGCCTGGACCTGCGCCGCCCGCTGCGTGCCGTCTGGCCCACCGGACGGCGTCCCGCCGGGCCGGCGCGCGACCTGTTGGGCTTTACCAAGAAAACCTGAGCGCGTTAGACTCAACTTAGCTGACAGCCGTGATGGCTAGCAGCCTGGAACCGACCGAGCAGCTGCACAGCAGGAGGAGCAAGGACCAGTGGCCATGGACGCGAGCAAGTTCACCACCAAGACGCAGGAAGCCCTGTCCGCCGCGATCCGGCAGGCCGGCGGCGCGGGAAACCCGGACGTCAGGCCGGTGCACATCCTGCTCGCCCTGCTGGAGCAGCCCGAGGGCATCGCCCGTCCGCTGCTCGACGCGGTCGGCGCGGACGCCGCCCAGCTGATGGCCGGCGCCCGCCAGCAGTTCCGGGCGCTGCCCAGCGCCCAGGGCTCCACCGTCGCCGCCCCGCAGCTGGGCCGCGACACGCTCGCCGTCCTGGAGGACGCCGGGCGCCGGGCCGAGGCGCTGGACGACGCCTACGTCTCCACCGAGCACCTGCTGGTGGGCCTGGCCGCCGAGGGCGGCCAGGTCGCCGAGCTGCTCGGCCGCCAGGGCGCCACGCCCAAGGCGCTACTGGACGCCTTCACCGAGGTGCGCGGCAGCGCCCGGGTCACCTCGCCGGACCCCGAGGGCACCTACAAGGCGCTGGAGAAGTACGGCACCGACCTCACCCAGGCCGCCCGGGACGGCAAGCTCGACCCGGTGATCGGCCGCGACCAGGAGATCCGCCGGGTGGTCCAGGTGCTCTCCCGGCGCACCAAGAACAACCCGGTGCTGATCGGCGAGCCCGGCGTCGGCAAGACGGCCGTGGTCGAGGGCCTGGCCCAGCGGATCGTGGCCGGCGACGTCCCCGAGTCGCTGCGCGGCAAGCGGCTGGTCTCGCTCGACCTGAGCGCGATGGTGGCCGGCGCCAAGTTCCGCGGCGAGTTCGAGGAGCGGCTGAAGGCCGTCCTGAACGACATCAAGCAGAGCGACGGCCAGGTCGTCACCTTCATCGACGAGCTGCACACCATGGTCGGCGCGGGCGCCGGCGGCGACTCGGCGATGGACGCGGGCAACATGCTCAAGCCGATGCTGGCCCGCGGCGAGCTGCGGATGGTCGGCGCCACCACGCTGGACGAGTACCGCGAGCGGATCGAGAAGGACCCGGCCCTGGAGCGCCGCTTCCAGCAGGTGCTGGTCGGCGAGCCCACGGTGGAGGACACCATCGCGATCCTGCGCGGCCTCAAGGGCCGCTACGAGGCGCACCACAAGGTGCAGATCTCGGACGCCGCGCTGGTGGCCGCCGCCACCCTCTCCGACCGCTACATCACCGCCCGCTTCCTGCCCGACAAGGCGATCGACCTGATCGACGAGGCGGCCTCCCGGCTGCGGATGGAGATCGACTCCTCCCCCGTCGAGATCGACGAACTCCAGCGCGCGGTGGACCGGTTGCGGATGGAGGAGCTGGCCCTGGACAAGGCCACCGACCCCGCCTCGGTGGAGCGCCTGGCCCGGCTGCGCCGCGATCTGGCCGACAAGCAGGAGCAGTTGGCCGGTCTCACGGTCCGCTGGGAGCAGGAGAAGAAGAGCCTCAACCGGGTCGGCGAGCTCAAGGAGCGCCTCGACGGTCTGCAGGGCAGCCTCGAACGCGCCCAGCGCGACGGCGACTTCGAGCAGGCCTCCAAGCTGAAGTACGCCGAGATCCCGGCCGCCGAGGCCGAGCTGGCCGAGGCCCAGGAGCGCGCCGAGGACGAGCACGCCAGCGCCACGATGGTCAAGGAGGAGGTCGGCCCCGACGACGTCGCCGACGTGGTCGGCTCCTGGACGGGCATTCCGGCCGGCCGGCTGCTCGAGGGCGAGAGCGCCAAGCTGCTGCGGATGGAGGAGGAGCTGGGCCGGCGCCTGATCGGCCAGCAGACCGCCGTGCAGGCCGTCTCCGACGCGGTGCGCCGCACCCGCGCGGGCATCGCCGACCCGGACCGCCCCACCGGCTCGTTCCTCTTCCTCGGCCCCACCGGCGTCGGCAAGACCGAACTCGCCAAGGCGCTCGCCGACTTCCTCTTCGACGACGAGCACGCGATGGTGCGGATCGACATGAGCGAGTACGGCGAGAAGCACTCGGTCTCCCGACTGGTCGGCGCCCCGCCCGGGTACGTCGGCTACGAGGAGGGCGGCCAGCTCACCGAGGCGGTGCGGCGGCGCCCGTACAGCGTGGTGCTGCTGGACGAGGTGGAGAAGGCCCATCCCGAGGTCTTCGACGTGCTGCTCCAGGTGCTGGACGACGGCCGGCTCACCGACGGCCAGGGGCGCACCGTCGACTTCCGCAACGTGATCCTGATCCTCACCTCCAACCTCGGCTCCCAGTACCTGGTGGACCCCACCGTGCCGGAGGCCGCGAAGAAGGAGCTGGTGCTGGACAGCGTCCGCTCCGCCTTCAAGCCGGAGTTCCTCAACCGGCTGGACGACATCGTGGTCTTCGACCCGCTGGGCTCCGCCGAGCTGAGCCGGATCGTCGACCTCCAGGTGGCCAGGCTGGCCGGACGGCTGCACGAGCGCCGGCTCACCCTGGACGTCACCCCCGCCGCCCGCGACTGGCTCTCGCTCACCGGCTACGACCCGGCCTACGGCGCCCGGCCGCTGCGCCGCCTGGTGCAGTCGGCGATCGGCGACCAGCTGGCCAGGGCGATTCTCTCCGGCCAGGTGCGCGACGGGGACACCGTGGTGGTCGACCGCGACGAGGCCAACGACCGGCTCACCGTCGCCGCCGGCTGACCCCGGAGGGCCGCCGGGCAGCCGGAACCGGGCGCCCGGCGGCCGGGCCGGGCACCACCCGTGCCCCGAAGGGCACCGGGTGCCACCGCGGCCCCTTCCGGGCCCTGGACGGCCTGTGCCCGCGGCGCCGGATGAGGCAGGATGGAGACATGGAAGGGCGGCCCCAGATCACCAGCCACCCTCGTGCACTGTGAAGGGACCTCCCGTGAGCGTTGACCCGTCGTCGATCCCGTTCTTCGGCGCGCCGCAGCCCCAGCCCGGTGGCGACCAGCCGGCCGGGCCGCCGCCGATCGTGGTTCCGGACCAGGCCCTGGTGACCCAGCTGCTCGACCGGATGCAGCTCAAGCACGTCGTGGACGAGGAGGGCGACCTGACCGCCCCCTGGGACGGCTTCCGGGTCTACTACATGTTCCGTGGCGAGCAGAAGGAGCTCTTCGCGGTCCGCTCCTTCTACGACCGCTCCTACCCGCTGGAGCGCAAGGGCGAGATCCAGGACCTGATCGACGAGTGGAACCGTGAGACCCTCTGGCCCAAGGTCTACACCCACACGCACGAGGACGGCGTGGTCCGCCTGATCGGCGAGTCCCAGATGATCGTGGGCACCGGGGTCAACCTGGACTACTTCGTCACCACCACCGCCAACTGGACCCAGGCCGCCGTGGGCTTCGAGCAGTGGATGGTCGAGCGCCTCGGCCTGCAGCAGGAGATCGACGGCGAGGAGGGCGAGGACGCCCCCGACACCGAGGACTGAGCCCAGAGCCTCACCCGACGCAGCCGGTCCGCCCCCGTGGCGGGCCGGCTGCGCCCGTTCCCGGCTCCGCCGGTGCTTGTCCGGTGCCCGACCTCCGGCAGAGGATGGGTCCGACGACGAGCTGTGAGGAGCCGCAATGGGCACGAGGCCGCTGCTGAACCGCCGACTGGCGGGCATGGGCACGACGATCTTCGCGGAGATGTCCGCGCTGGCCACCGCGACCGGGTCGATCAACCTCGGCCAGGGGTTCCCCGACACCGACGGGCCCGCCGCCATCGCCCGGGCCGCCGCCGACGCGGTGCTGAACGGGCGCGGCAACCAGTACCCGCCCGGCCCCGGCATCCCCGAGCTGCGCACCGCGATCGCCGAGCACCAGCAGCGCTTCTACGGCCTGACCCACGACCCCGACACCGAGGTGTTGGTCACCGCCGGCGCCACCGAGGCCATCGCCGCCGCGCTGCTGGCCCTGCTCGAACCCGGCGACGAGGTGATCGCCTTCGAGCCGTTCTACGACTCCTACGCCGCCTGCATCGCGATGGCCGGCGCGGTGCGCGTGCCGCTGACGCTGCGCCAGCCCGACTTCCGCCCCGACCTGGACGAGCTGCGCGCGCTGATCACCCCGCGCACCCGGCTGCTCCTGATCAACACCCCGCACAACCCCACCGGGCTCGTCCTCGACCCCGCCGAACTCGCCGCCATCGCCGAACTCGCCGTCGAGCACGACCTGTTGGTCATCACCGACGAGGTCTACGAGCACCTGGTGCTGACCGGCGCCCACCACCCCATCTCCGCCCTGCCCGGCATGCGCGAGCGCACCGTCACCATCTCCTCGGCCGGCAAGACCTTCTCCTTCACCGGCTGGAAGGTCGGCTGGGTCACCGCAGCCCCGGCCCTGGTCGCCGCCGTCCGCACCGCCAAGCAGTACCTGACGTACGTCAGCGCGGGCCCCTTCCAGTACGCCGTCGCCGAGGCGCTGCGCCTGCCCGACAGCTACTTCACCGAGCTCCGTGCCGACCTGCGCCGCAAGCGCGACCTGCTCGCCGAGGGCCTGTCCGCGGCCGGCTTCCGCGTCTTCGAGCCGGCCGGCACCTACTTCATCACCACCGACATCACCCCGCTCGGCGAGAAGGACGGCATCGAGTTCTGCCGCACCCTGCCCGAGCGCTGCGGCGTCGTCGCCATCCCCAACGTGGTCTTCTACGACAACGCCGACGCCGGCCGCCCCCTGGTCCGCTTCACCTTCTGCAAGAAGGACGAAGTGCTCCAGGAGGCGGTGAACCGGCTCGGGCGCCTCTGACCAGCGGCACGCAGCCGTGGCCCGCTTACGACGGCGGCATCTCGGGCCCCGAGGTGCCGTGGGGCCAGACGCACGGCGAGGCGACGGAGAGCGTGAGCGTCCGGCTGGCGTCTCCGCTCTCCTCGCAGGGTTGCCTTCGGGATGGTTCGCCGCAACCACCGTGTCCAGGCTGAGCTGGACCCGTCCCTTCGGTCCCGTGACGTCGTCCGTCTCGCATTCGCTGCTGAACGGCTCCCGGGTCGATGTCTGAGGCTTGCCCAGCAGGGCGGTCCGGACCTGTGCGTCGTACGACCTGACCTGCTGGGCCGCCTGGTCCTTGGTGATGGTCGGCTTCAACTGCTGGTCACTGAGCGAGCACGAGGTCAGCGCCGCCATCACCACGGCTGCGGAAGCAACAATCCGCATCCTGCTCATGCTCACCACCGCCCGGAGATGATTTGACCCATGGCGTCCAGGGACTGCCCCTTGTTCCAGTAGTCGGAGTGGCCGACGCCCGAGTCTGTCGGGATCTCGTGGCCGCCGAAGTTCTGGTTGGCCGGGTCCCGTCCGCACCGTCCTGGGCCCAGCCCCCCCGGGCCTATCTCGGTGGATAATACGCTGTGCAGTGTTCGTACACCGCAGCGTTAACCGTGCGGTACGCATGCCGCTCGCCACCGGCCTCGCCGAGGCCGACTCGGGCGCCTCTGGCAGGACCGGTTCGCCACCGCCGCCGCGCCGCGCACCCACCGGGCTGCTCCTCCGTTGCCCGGTTAATGTCCTGATTCTGTGACAGTCCTATTTCCTGCACAACACTTTCACCCCTGCAGAGCGTCAGATAGACCGAGCCGGACAGTCACCGGACGGACAGGGGAGAAGAGCGATGCGGTCGATGTGGGCGGGGTCCAGGGGTGGGCGGACGACCGGCGAGGCGTCCTGGCGGCGCACCGGCCGGGCGGGCCGGCGGGCCGGAGCGGCGCTGCTGCTGGGCGGCGTCCTGGTGCTCACAGCGGCCTGCGGGCCCGACAGCTCGGGCGGCGGCAAGTCGAACGCCGCGCCGAACGGCGGCGGCACCGCGGCGGCGCAGAGCAGCCCCACCGCCAAGCCCTCGGCGGCGGTGGTGGACGTGGAGCCCAAGGACGGCACCAAGGACGCGGCGCCGAACGGCGCGCTGAAGGTCTCGGTCGCCAGCGGCAAGCTGACCGACGTGGCGGTGACCGGCCCGAACGGCAAGCCGGTGGACGGCACGCTCGCCACCGACGGTACGAGCTGGATCCCCTCGGCCGCCCTTGCGGTGGGCACGGCGTACCAGGTGAGCGCCAAGGCGGTCGACGCGAACGGCGTGCCGACCACCACGACCAGTTCCTTCAGCACGCTCACCCCGAGCAAGACGGACC
Organism: Kitasatospora sp. NBC_01250; assembly: GCF_036226465.1. NCBI lineage: Bacteria > Bacillati > Actinomycetota > Actinomycetes > Kitasatosporales > Streptomycetaceae > Kitasatospora > Kitasatospora sp. NBC_01250. Next base: position 4,667,938 of record NZ_CP108476.1, read on the forward strand.
GTCCGACCGACAACCTCGCCGACAACAACCCCACGTACGGCGTCGGCATGATCATCAGCGTCACCTTCCCGAAGGCCGTCACCAACACGGCCGCCGCCGAGAAGGCGATCACCGTGGAGGCCTCCGACGGCAGCGAGGTCAAGGGGCACTGGTTCGGCAACAACCGGCTGGACCTGCGCCCGCAGACCTTCTGGAAGACCGGCACCAAGGTGACGGTGCACTACCGCACCTCGAACGTGGAGCTGGCCCCCGGCGTCTACGGCGCCGGTGACCGCGACGAGTCCTTCACCATCGGCCGCTCGAAGATCAGCACGGCGGACGCCGCCGCGCACACGATGACCGTCCAGGAGGACGGCGTGCCGACGCAGACCATCAAGGTGACCGCCGGCTCGGACGAGAACCCCTCGTGGAACGGCACCATGGTGGTCTTCGAGAAGGACCGGATGGTCCACATGGACTCCAGCACCACGAACATCAAGGGCGCGGCCTACGACGTCTACGAGCCGCACGGCCTGAAGATCACCGACAGCGGCTCCTACGTGCACGGCAACCCCGCCGCCGTCGCCGCCGCGGGCAACTCCAACATCAGCCACGGCTGCATCGGGCTGCCGGACACCGATCAGGGCGACGACAACTCGGTGGCCGGCAAGTTCTTCGCGGACTCGATGATCGGCGACGTGGTGATCGTCAAGCACTCGGTGGGCCAGCAGGTCAAGCCGGACAACGGCCTGAGCGGCTGGAGCATGGCCTGGTCCACCTGGTAGCAGTCGGCCCCGCACCCCGGGCGGGGTGCGGGGCCGGTCGCCTTCCCGCTATTCGATGCGCCCCGTCGGCAACAGGCTCCCTGGCCCGGCCGGGCTCAGAAGGTCACCGTCACCGCCAACTCGCCGGCATCGACGGCCTCCACAGTCTCCAGGCGGGCGATCCGGCCCGCCGAGCGGAGGTCGTCCACGACCAGCGTCAGCACCGCCAGTGCCTCGGCCGGCCCGTGGACGACGGCGTGGGACACCTCGGTGCGCATCGAGCGGTGGGCCTCGGACTTGGCCCTGCGGACGCCGGCGATCACCTGGCCCGCCACGGCCAGCAGCTCACCGGGCGGCGCATCGAGGTCGCCGGGGCCGGCCGCGGTGCGCAGTTCGGCCGCGGTCGGCCAGGCGGCGCGGTGCACCGAGCCGGGCTGCCACCAGGACCAGACCTCCTCGGTGGCGAACGGCAGGAACGGCGCGAAGAGCCGCAGCAGCACCGAGAGCGCGGTGGTGAGCGCGACCCTGGCCGACTCGGCGCCCGCCGCACCGGCCTCGCCCCCGTCCCCGTCCCCGTAGGCGTCCCCGTAGGCGCGGGCCTTGACCAGCTCCAGGTAGTCGTCGCAGAAGGTCCAGAAGAAGCGCTCGGTCTGCTCCAGCGCCTGGGTGTAGTCGAAGGCGTCGAGCGCCGCGGTGGCCCGCTCGACCAGCGCGGCGAGCTCGGCCAGCAGCGCCGCGTCGAGCGGCTCGGTGATCCGGGCGGTGGCGCCGGGCGTGCCGAAGCCGAGCGCGAAGCGGCCCGCGTTGAGCAGCTTGACGGCCAGTCGGCGCCCGACCTTCATCTGACCGGTGTCGAAGGCGGTGTCGGTGCCGGGACGGCCGCTGGCGGCCCAGTAGCGGACGGCGTCCGAGCCGTGCTCGATCAGCAGTCCGGCCGGCGTGACGACGTTGCCCACCGACTTGGACATCTTCTTGCGGTCCGGGTCCAGGATCCAGCCGGAGATGGCGGCGTGCCGCCAGGGCAGCTCGTGCTGCTCGCCGTGGGCGCGCACCACCGAGGAGAAGAGCCAGGTCCGGATGATCTCGTGGGCCTGCGGGCGCAGGTCCATCGGGAAGACCCGGGCGAACAGGTCGGGATCGCGCTCCCCGGCCGCGATCTGCGGGGTGAGCGAGGAGGTGGCCCAGGTGTCCATCACGTCCGGGTCAGCGGTGAACCCGCCCGGCTGGTCGCGCTGTTCGGGCCGGTAGCCGTCCGGCGTCCGGCTGCTCGGGTCGACCGGCAGCGCGGACTCCGGTGGGGTGATCGGACGGTCGTAGCAGGGCTCGCCGTCGGCGTCGAGCGGGTACCAGACGGGGAACGGGACGCCGAAGAACCGCTGCCGGCTGATCAGCCAGTCGCCGTTCAGACCGCTCACCCAGGCCTCGTAGCGGACCCGCATGTGGGCCGGGTGCCAGGTCAACTCGGCTCCCCGGGCGAGCAGTTCCTCGCGCAGGCGGTCGTCGCGGCCACCGTTGCGCAGGTACCACTGCCGGGTGGTGACGATCTCCAGCGGCTTGTCCCCGCGCTCGAAGAACTTGACGCTGTGGTTGATCTGCCGCGGTTCGCCCACCAGTTCGCCGCTCTCCCGCAGCGCGGCGACGATCCGCTCGCGCCCGGTGTGCACGGTGGCGCCGGCCAGCTGCGCGTACGCCGCACCGGCCCGCGGCGACTCCAGGCCGGCCGGCGGCTCGGCGGCGAACCGTCCGTCGCGGCCGATCACCGGCCGGGTGTCCAGCCGCAGTTCGCGCCACCAGATGACGTCGGTGGTGTCACCGAAGGTGCACACCATGGCGATCCCGGCGCCCTTCTCGGGATCGGCCAACCGGTGCGCCAGCACCGGGACTTCGACCCCGAAGAGCGGGGTCGTGGCGACGCTGCCGAACAACTCCCGGTACCGGGGGTCGTCCGGGTGGGCGACCAGCGCCACGCAGGCGGGCAGCAGCTCGGGCCGGGTGGTGGCGACCTCGATCGGCCGCCCGTCCGGCCCGGTGAAGCGCAACTGGTGGAAAGCGCCCGGGCGTTCACGGTCGACCAGCTCGGCCTGGGCGACCGCGGTGCGGAAGCTCACGTCCCACAGGGTCGGCGCCTGGGCGAGGTAGGCCTCACCGCGGGCCAGGTCGCGCAGGAACGCCCGCTGCGAGGCGGCCCGGGCCGCCTCGCCGATCGTCCGGTAGGTCATCGTCCAGTCGACCGAGAGGCCCAGTCGCTGCCACACCTCCTCGAACGCCCGCTCGTCGAGCTGCGTCAGACGCTCGCATAGCTCGATGAAGTTCTGCCGGGAGATGGGGAGTTGGCGCTTTCCGGGGTGCTCGGGCAGGGTGAGGTCCGGATCGTACGGCAGGGTCGGGTCACAGGCCACGCCGTAGTGGTTCTGGACCCGGCGCTCGGTCGGCAGGCCGTTGTCGTCCCAGCCCATCGGGTAGAAGACCTCACGCCTGCGCATCCGCTGGTAGCGCGCTATGACATCGGTGTGGGTGTACGAGAAGACGTGGCCGACGTGCAGCTCACCGCTGGCGGTGGGCGGCGGGGTGTCGATCGAGAAGACCTCGGCGCGGGTCCTGGTCCGGTCGAAACGGAATACCCCCGCCTCGTCCCAGCGTCGCGCCCACTTTTCTTCGAGCCCTGTGAGCGAGGGCTGCTGCGGCACGTCCCAAGGACGAGATGGCTCTGTCATGCGTCCTCATGGAACCACGGTCCGCCAATTCGCCAAACCGATTTATCCAAGCGATTCCTGCGTGGCGCGCCGGGACGACAGGACCGGTCCCGGACACCTGGTTCCTGGCACCGGTCGCACTGACGCGCGCGGGCTCGTACAGACGCACGTACCCTCGTACAGAGGCGCACGGGCCCCTCCCTCCCCCGTCCTCGCACCATCGCAGAGCCGCCGGCCGAGGCACCGGCGCGCAACCGGCCCGAGGGGCGCGCGCCCCGACCCGGACGGCGCGTGGCGAGCAATCTCGTTCACCGGTCCGGTCAGACCTGACCAGGCACTACGCCCAGAACGGTGAATGTGCAACAAGAATGGGTAAATCCCTGACGGACCCGGAGAATTCGTGCTTCTCTGCTGCTGAATCTCCAGCCGGAATCCTTCCTTCCACGGTCGGCCGCGTCTCGGACCGCACAGCCACGAACCTCCTCGCCTTCGGCCGAGTCGGACGCTGCACGGCGCAGGGCGCGTACGGAGCTGAAATGCGGAGCCAGCATGCTCACCACACTGCAGACCTCCTATACCGACACCCGCGCCGGTGACCTGGCCTGGTGTCTCGGCGGCGCACCGCTGCCCGCCCTGGCGGTGCGCGACCTGACGCTGCCGGGGCCGGACGGCCTGACCGACGGCACGAGCCGCTACGGCACGGCCGCCCGCGGCACCCTCGGCAGCGCGGCCACCGCGATCGGCTCCGCCGGCAACGGCGGCAGCACCCGGACCACGAGCGCGGGCGGCAACGCCGCGGGCACCCTGCAGTTGCGCCTGCTGGGCGCCTCGCACCAGGTGGTGATCACGGCCGGCCCCGGCGAGTGCCTGGAGACGGTGGCCTGCATGCCGGGCCGGCGGACCCCGCTGCCGGCCCGGGTGGCCGAGCAAGTCGCTGGCTGGGAGTACGAGTTCGCGGCCCGGATCGAGTCGCTGCCGCCGCACGTGTTCGCCGCCCGGGCGCAGGAGATCCTCGCCCTGGTGGACGAGCACCCGCGCGGCCTGGCCGGGGTCTTCCCGGGCGACCCGAGCGCGTTCACCGCCCTGGTCGCCCAGGGCAGCGCCGAGCGGGTGCTCTGGCGCACCTGGCACGCCTATCCGCAGGAGGGCCGACTGGTCTGCACCCGATCCTCGCTGGTGGTGCGCGGCCAGCTGACGGCCACCGCCCCGCGCGCCGGCGGGCGCTGCGCCATGGCCCGTCCCACCGTTCCGTGACCGAGCGAAGCATCGAAGCGGCACCAAAGCCCCTCGAAATCCCCGAACACCGTGACGATCCGTCAACTTAAACCGGAGCGCTATCCCTCGGACGAGTACACCTATGCGCGGCATGCGTCGCCTAGCGTTTCTTCGTGATCAACCAGCCGGCGGACCCGCCCTCCCAGCGCGGCCTCGACCGTGACGGACCTTCCCCGGTCGACGGGCCTCCCCCGGTCCTCGGGGGCGCCACGGCCAGAGGCTGGGTCCGGCCACGCACCGTCCGGGTCAGGTCCCGCGCCCGCGGCCCCGTCAACGGCCGCTTCGCCCGGGCCCGCACCCGGTCCGAAGGCCGCGACCCGACCGAGCTCCGCGCCCAGCCCGAACCCGCACGCCGGTCCCTGCCCGCGCGCCGGTCCCTGCCCGCGCGCCGGGACCGACCCGACCGCGGGACCGGCGCCGACCGCCGGTCCGAGACCCAGCCGGGCCCGGCGCGGCACCCCGGCCCCCGGGTCCACCTGCGCCCGCGCGGCGACCGCGGCCCCCGGGAGGCCGCCGGCCGCCCCACCGCCGGCCCCCCGTCCGCACGCGGCCGAACGGACGATCACGCCTGGGGCTCCCCCGGGCCCCGGGCCCCCGGTCCGCTGTGCGCCCGCCGGGCCCGGCTGACCCGGCTGCTGGTCCTGCTGGCCGCCTTCGTCTGCGCCGCCTGCGGGCTGGTGTACGAGCTGGAACTGGTCGCGCTCGGCGGCTACCTGCTCGGCGACCCGGTCACCCAGACCTCCGTGGTGCTCTCCGTGATGGTCTTCGCGATGGGCCTCGGCTCGCTGGCCGCCAAGCGCCTCACCCACCGCCCCGCCACCTCGTTCGCGCTGGTGGAGTGCGCGCTGGCACTGTTCGGCGGGCTCTCGGTGCTCGCCCTCTACAGCTGCTGGGCCTGGCTCGGCCGCGACCAGCTCGCCCTGGTCGTGCTGACCTGCCTGATCGGGATGCTGATCGGCGCCGAGATCCCGCTGCTGATGACCCTGCTGCAGCGGATCCGCCGGGAGGAGGCCGGGCGGGCCGCCGCCGACCTGTTCGCCGCCGACTACGTGGGCGCCCTGGTCGGCGGGCTCGCCTTCCCGTTCGTGCTGCTGCCGCTGCTCGGGCAGGCCGCCGGGGCCCTGCTGACCGGGGCGGTCAACGCGCTGGCGGGCGCGGCGGTGGTGCTCTGGCTCTTCCGCGAGGAGCCGGGCCCCCGCTCCAAGGGGCTGCTCTGGACCGGCTGCGGGGCCGTGCTGGCCGCCCTGGCGCTGGCCGCGGCGTGCAGCGGCGCGATCGAGCGCGCCGCCCGGCACGCGCTCTACGGCGGCCCGCTGCGGCAGGCCGTGCAGAGCCGCTACGGGGAGCTGGTGCTGACCGGCGGCCCGCCGCGCCTCGACCCGGCGACCGCCCTGACGCCGGCGGCCCCGCGCAACCCGCAGACCGCACCGACCGCACCGACCGCACCGACCGAGCAGGCCACCCAGACCGCGCAGGCCGGGGCGCCACCGCTGCGGCTCTACCTCGCGGGCCGGCTCGCGGCCTGCGGCCAGGACGAGTACCGCTACCACGAGGCCCTGGTGCACCCCGCGCTGGCGGGCGCCGGGGACGGCCGGGTGCTGCTGCTGGGCGGCGGCGACGGGCTGGCGCTGCGCGAGGTGCTGCGGCACCGCGGGGTGCGCACCGTCCTGGTGGTCACCGCCGATCCGGCGCTGCCCGCCCTGGCCCGCACCGATCCGGCGCTCGCCGCGCTCAGCGGGCACGCGTTCGCCGACCCCCGGGTGCGGGTGGTGACCGCCGATCCGCTGGCCTGGCTGCGCCAGGACGGCGGCGCCACGCGCTTCGACGCCGTGCTCGCCGACCTGCCGGCGCCCGAACGGGCGGCCCGCAGCGAGTACCACGCCAGCGAGTTCTACCAGCTGGCCGCCGCCCGGCTGGCCCCCGGCGGTCGCCTGGCGGTGCCGGCCCCCGCCGGCCCCGGCCTGTGGACGGTGGCGGCCGGGCTGCGGGCGGCGGGACTGTGGAGCGTGCCGTTCCCGGTGCCGGGCCGCGGACCGGCCTGCGACCCGGCCGGCAGCGGCGACCTCGCGGCGGTGCTGCTGGCCGCGCACGAGCAGCGGCCGGTCCTCGCGCTGGCCCCGGACGCACCGCCACCGCGCTCGCTGACCGTCGGGCAGCTCACCGCAGCCGCCGCCGCGCTCACCGCCGACCGGCCCCGGCCGCTGCCCCCGCCGAGCACCCTGCTGCACCCGCGCTGACCACCGCTGACCACTGCCCGGCCGCGGGGACGGTCGGCGATCCGGTCGACGATCCGGTCGGCGGGCCTGCGGGGACGTTGCGCCGGTCGGGGCCGCCGGGAGGGCATCGGCCCCCTCCCGGCGGACCCGCTCGGTGTCGGCACCGGGCCGGAGCCCCCACGGGTGCGCGACGACAGTAGGCTCACAGGCATGGAGCATGAGGTTGTCATCCAGCTGCCGGCCGAACTCGTCCAGCCCGCCCTGGCCGACCCCGCGCTGCTCGCGCGGTGCGTCCCCGGCCTGAGCACCGATGCCTCCGACGCGCCCGAGCGGCGCACCGGCGCCAAGCGCTCCGCCACCGGCGGCCCCGAGGAGATCAACGGCCGGCTGCGGCTGCGGATCGGCGGCTCCACCATCACCTACCGCGGCGTCGTCTCGCTGATCCGCAGCGGCGGCTCGGGCCTGCTCACCGCCTTCCTGGAGGGCCAGGAGGCGCGCGGTGACGGCGAGGTGCTGGCCACCGTGCGGCTGCGGGTCGAGCCGGACGGCGCCGACGGCGCGCTGCTGCGCTTCAGCGGCGACCTCACTCCGGGCGGGCGGCTCGCCGAGATCGACGACGAGACCCTCGCGACCACCGGGCAGCGCCTGCTCGACCGTTTCGCCGCCGCGCTCGCCGTCGAGCTGGGCGGCGCCCACGCCCCCATCCTCACCGTCGTGCCCGACGAGGAGGGCGACGAATCGGACCAGGCGCCCGCCGCGGCCGACGACGCGGACAGCGGCGCCGCCTCGGACGAGCCCCCGGCCGCCACCCCCGGCTCCGGGTCGCACGACATCCCGGACGAGCTGCCCGACGACCTCTTCGCCGACGACCTCTCCGGCCTGATCGCCTTCAGCTCCCCCGACGCGGACGAGCCCCTGGAGGCCGGTGCCGCGGGCTCCGAGGAGGCCTCCGAGCCCGCCGAAGGCGAGCCGGCCGACCCCGACACCGCCGCCGAGCCGCTCGATCCGGCCGCCCGGCTGGAGGTCCCCTACGGCTACCCGCGCGCGGTCGAGGACCCGCTCGGCTCGGACGACCTGCTGGCCGGCCCGGTCCGCCGCAGCATCGTCGGCCGCTCGGCCGAGGAGGTGGACCACGCCCCGCCGCGCGGCCGCTACGCCCCGACGCTGCCCGCCCGCAGCGCCCGGGCCCGCGCCGCCAGCCGCTGGTACGGCGACCAGCACGCCGCCGCCCCGGTGGCGGCCCGCGCCGCCGGCCGGCTCAGCACGCCGTGGATGATCGGCGGCGGGGTCGCCCTGCTCGGCGGCGCGGTCATCGTGGCCCGCGCCCTGCGCAGGCGCTGACCGGCTGCCACCCCCAGGGCGCTGACCGGCTGACACCCGGGGCGGGCCCTAGACTGGCTGTCCATGAGCAACGAGCCGACCACCGCCCCGAGCAACGACCGCGACGCCCTGCTGGCGCAGATCAAGACCAAGGCCGTGGTGCACGGCAAGGTCATCCTCTCCTCCGGCCGCGAGGCCGACTACTACGTGGACCTGCGACGGATCACCCTGGACGCGCAGGCCGCACCGCTGGTCGGCCGGGTCCTGCTGGACGCCACCGCGGAGCTGGACTACGAGGCGGTCGGCGGCCTGACCCTGGGCGCCGACCCGGTGGCCGCCGCCATGCTGCACGCCGCCGCCGCGCGCGGCCGTGAGCTGGACGCCTTCGTGGTCCGCAAGGCCGGCAAGGCGCACGGCCTGCAGCGCCGGATCGAGGGCCCGGACGTCAAGGGCCGCCGAGTGCTGGCCGTGGAGGACACCTCCACCACCGGCGGCTCGGTGCTGACCGCCGTCGAGGCGCTGCGCGAGGCCGGCGCCGAGGTGGTGGGCGTCGCGGTGATCGTCGAGCGCGGCGCCGCCCCCGCGATCGAGGCCGCCGGCCTGCCGTACTACACCGTCTTCACCGCCCAGGACCTCGACCTGGCCTGAGCCGGCCCCGGGGATGTTTCACGTGAAACATCCCCGGCACACGACGGCGCCCCCGTCCCTTCGCCAGGGCCGGGGGCGCCGTCGTACGGACGGGCGTCGGGTGCTCAGCCGCGCCGGTGCCGGCCGCCGCTCTGCAGCGCCTCGGCCTCAGCCTCGGACTCGGACTCGGCCGCGTAGGCCGCGCCGCCCGCCTTGCGCTTCTTCCGGTCGCGCACCACCTCGAGCAGGATCGGCGAGATCGACAGCAGGATGATCAGCGCCATCGCCGGGATCAGGTACTTGTCGATCACCGGGGCCATCGAGTCCCCGAAGAAGTAGCCGATGCTGAGCATCGCCTCGGTCCACAGCACGCCGCCGACCGCGTTCCAGATGAAGAACGTGCGCGCGGGCATCTCCAGCGTGCCGGCCACCGGGTTGAGGAAGGTCCGCACGATCGGGATGAAGCGGGCCATCACCACGGCCTTCTCCGGCCCGAACTTGGTGAAGTACTCCTCGGCCTTCTGCACGTACTCGCGCTTGAAGATCTTGGAATCCGGCCGGTCGAAGAGCCTGCCGCCCACCCGCGCGCCGATCAGGTGGCCCAGCTGCGCCCCCGCGATCGCACAGAGCGGCGCGCCGATCAGCAGCACGGCGATCGGCATCTGCACGCCCGGCCCGAAGGCCTTGGCGGCGGCCGAGGAGGCGGCCACGCCGGCCAGGATCAGCAGCGAGTCGCCCGGCAGGAAGAAGCCGATCAGCAGACCGGTCTCGGCGAAGATGATCGCCAGCAGGCCAACCGTCCCGACCGAGCTGATCAGCGACTTGGCATCAAGGAGATTGACCGCTAGGTCGGTGGTGGTAGTCACCGGCGCAGGATAGCGCGGCCGGGTGGCCACAAGCTTGAATGCCCGGCCCCGGCGACCGGGCCCGAGCGGGCGCGGCGGGGCGCCCGGGAGGCCGTCGAAATCCCCGGATACCGCCCGTGACCTGCCCGGACCATACCTTTCGTCCGCAAACGCCACGGCTTCTGTCCCGACTGGCGAGCACGGAGATGAAGCCGCCCGACGAGTCTGGGAGGATGGCACAGGCGTCCGGGCGCGTCCGGGCCGTGGCGCACAAAACACCCCCCGACAGGAGCGGATTCGCATGCCTATCGCAACTCCCGAGGCCTACAACGAGATGCTCGACCGGGCCAAGGCGGGCAAGTTCGCCTACCCGGCCATCAACGTCACCTCGTCGCAGACCCTGCACGCGGCGCTGCGCGGTTTCGCCGAGGCGGAGAGTGACGGCATCATCCAGATCTCCACCGGCGGTGCCGAGTTCCTCGGTGGCCAGCACAGCAAGGACATGGTGACCGGCGCCGTCGCGCTGGCCGAGTTCGCCCACATCGTGGCCGCGAAGTACGACGTCACCATCGCGCTGCACACCGACCACTGCCCCAAGGACAAGCTGGACGGCTACGTCCGCCCGCTGCTGGCGGTCTCCGCCGAGCGCGTCGCCAAGGGCCTGAACCCGCTCTTCCAGTCGCACATGTGGGACGGCTCGGCCGAAACCCTGGCCGACAACCTGGCCATCGCCGAGGAGCTGCTGGCCCAGGCCCGCGCCGCCAAGATCATCCTCGAGGTCGAGATCACCCCGACCGGTGGCGAGGAGGACGGCGTCTCGCACGAGATCAACGACAACCTCTACACCTCGGTCAACGACGTGGTGCGCACCGCCGAGGCGCTCGGCCTGGGCGAGAAGGGCCGCTACCTGCTGGCCGCCTCCTTCGGCAACGTGCACGGCGTGTACAAGCCGGGCAACGTCGTGCTCCGCCCCGAGCTGCTGCGCGAGCTGCAGGACGCGATCGGCGCGCAGTACGGCAAGAAGGACCCGTTCGACTTCGTCTTCCACGGCGGCTCGGGCTCCTCGGACGAGGAGATCGCCACCGCGCTGGAGAACGGCGTGGTCAAGATGAACCTGGACACCGACACCCAGTACGCCTTCACCCGCCCGGTCGTGGACCACATGTTCCGCAACTACGACGGCGTCCTGAAGGTCGACGGCGAGGTCGGCAAGAAGAACACCTACGACCCGCGCACCTGGGGCAAGCTGGCCGAGGCCGGCATGGCCGCCCGCGTGGTCGAGGCCACCAAGGCGCTGCGCTCGGCCGGCACCCGCCTGAAGTGACCCCGCCCGCGGCCGTCCGCCCGTCCTGAGGGACCGACGGCCCGCACCGGCACCCCGTGAGCCCCGGTCCGGCACCCGCCGACCGGGGCTCACGCATGATGAGACTTCGCTGGGAGAAGCGCCCTCGTTCCTGAAAGCCAAGAGGCCGGACGGCAAAATCTTGCTCAGCTCCCGGTCAGGATTTCGCCGAAATGCGTGGTCTGTCAGGTTCTTCTCATAGATGCGCCGAAGGCTGTCACGCATGGCTACCAGCGTGCTACCGATCGCCCCCGAGCTGAACACCTCCAGCAACTGGCCGATCCGCAGAGCCCCGTGGCGTTCGCCCGAGGGACAGCCGGCCTACGCCAGACCCGCCCTGCTCGGCATCGCGGCCGTGGCCGGACTCCTCTACTTCTGGGGAATCGGGCAGAGCACCTACCACTCCTTCTACGCCGACGCCGTGCGGAGCATGACCGAGAGCTGGAAGGCCTTCGTCTTCGGCTCCTACGACCCCGCCAACACGATCACCCTCGACAAGCTGCCCGGCTTCCTGTGGCCGCAGGCGGTCTCCGCCCGGATCTTCGGCTTCCACCCGTGGGCGCTGACCCTGCCGCAGGCCATCGAGGGGGTGCTGTCGGTCCTGGTCCTGTACCGCGCCGTGCGGCGCTGGGCCGGCGCCAACGCCGCGCTGCTCGCGGCGGCGGCCTTCGCCCTGACCCCGGTGCTGGCCGGCCTGTTCCGCACCGCCGTCGAGGACCCGCTGTTCACCCTGTTGCTGCTGCTGGCGGCCGACGCCGCGCAGCGCGCCGCGGCCACCGCGCGGTTGCGCACCCTGCTGCTGGCCGGGGTCTGGGTCGGGCTCTCCTTCCAGGCCAAGATGCTGGAGTCGTGGGCGGTGCTGCCCGCGCTGGCCGCCGTCTACCTGATCGCCGCGCCGACCAGGCTGCGCCGCCGGCTGGCCCACATCGGACTGGCCGGCCTGGTCACGCTGGTGGTCTCGGCCTCCTGGGTGCTGCTGGCCACCGTGACGCCGGCGCAGGACCGGCCCTACATCGACGGGACCACCAACAACTCGGCGTTCAGCATGGTGGTCGGCTACAACTTCCTGAACCGGTTCACCTCGGTGGGCCTCAACGCGGGCGAGACCGGCAGCGTGACCTCCGGGCAGGGCGGCATCATGTGGGGCGGCAACACGACCGCCGACACGACGGATCCGGCCGCCGGCGGCACCCACAAGGCGGGCTCCACCCGCTCGGGCGGCGCGGCGACGGGCGCCGGTGCGGCCTCCGGCGCCGGCCAGCAGAACGCCGGTACCGGCCAGGGCGCAACGGCCGCCCAGGGCGCCTCGACCGCGCAGAACGCCGCGGCCGGACAGGGCACCGCGGCCGGACAGAACGCAGCGGCCGGACAGGCTCCTGCCGCGGGCCAGCAGGGTCCCGGTGGCGGCGGCCACAAGGGCGGCGGCGGTCCGGGCGGCAGCGACGGCGGCTGGACCAAGATGTTCGGCTCCCAGTTCGCCCCGCAGACCGGCTGGCTCTACCCGCTGGCCGCGATCGCCCTGCTCTGCGCACTCGCCTGGCGCCGCCGCGAACCCCGCGGTGACACGCTGCGGGCCGGCTACGTGATGTGGGGCACCTGGCTGGCGACCTTCTTCCTGGTCTTCAGCGCGGGCAGCGTCGGCGGCCACAGCTACTACATGGGCGTGATCGCCACCCCGCTGGCCGCGCTCAGCGGCGCCGGCATCGTGCTGCTCTGGCAGGCCTTCAAGGCCGGCGGGCGCAGGGCCTGGGCGCTGCCGGTCGCGGTCGCGGCCACCGCGGGCTGGGCCGCCTACCTGGCGCACCTCTACCCCACCTTCCTGCCCTGGCTGACCCCCGCGACCCTCGCGCTCGGCGTGCTCGCGCTGGCGCTGCTGGGCCTGGCCCGCAGCACCCGGTTCGGCGAGCGCCGGCTGGGCCGGCTGCGGATCGCCACGGTGGGCCTGATCGCCTCGCTCTTCGCGATGCTGCTCGCGCCGGGTGCCTGGGCGGCCTCGGTACTGGACTCCAAGTACGGCAACTCCGGCATGGGCACGGTCGGGCCGCAGGCGGCCCACGGCGGCTTCGGCGGCGGCGCGGCGGGCGGCGCCAAGGGCCGCACCCCGGGCCGCGGCGGCCAGGGCGGCGGCGCGGGCACGGCGGGCGCCTGGGGCGGCGGCGGCACGGCCGGCGCCTGGGGCGGCGGCGCGGCCACCGGGCGGTCCGGCGGCGGGCGTGGCACCCAGGCGGGCGGCGCCGCGGGCCAGTTCCCCGGCATGGCGGGCGGCGGCATGGGCGGCGGCATGGGCCAGTTCGGCGGTGGCGGCACCAGCCTGACCAAGGCTCAGCAGCAGATCCTCGACTACACCGAGGCCCACGCCGACGGTGCCCGCTACCTGTTCGCCACCACCAGCTGGAGCGCCTCCTCGCCGTACATCCTGGCCACCGGCAAGGAGGTGATGCCGATGGGCGGCTTCACCGGACAGGTGCCCTCGCCGTCCCTGGCCCAGTTCCAGCAGCTGGTCAGCAGCGGTCAGCTGCGGTACGTCCTGCTCGGCTCGACCGGCGGCTTCGGCGGCCGGGGCGGCAGCTCCGGTCCGACCACGGCCATCACCACCTGGGTCCGCAGCACCTGCGCCCCGGTGGCTCCCGGTGACTACGGTCAATCGGTGAGCAACGCCGGCGCCCAGCTGCTGTACCTCTGCAGCCGCTGACCGACCAGGCCGTCACCGCACGGCACGAGCGCCCGTGGGTCACCGCCCACGGGCGCTCCCGTTCGCTCGGGGCCAGCTGGCAGACTGGGAACCATGACTGAACGGAAGAACTTGCTCTCGGGCCCGGGCCCGACGCTGCTGTCCGAGGAGCCCGAGCCCTACCGCCGGCTCGCCGAGGAGTCCGCGTCGCCCACCCAGCTCGCGGCGGACTACCCGTGGTTCTCCCTGGCCTGGGCGATGCTGGCCGACGACGCCTTCACCGAGGGCCGGGTCGTCGAGTCCTACGCCTACGCCCGCACCGGCTACCACCGCGGCCTGGACGCGCTGCGCCGGGCGGGCTGGAAGGGCCACGGTCCGATCCCGTGGGAGCACCGGGCCAACCGCGGATTCCTGCGCTGCCTGGCCGCACTCGCCCGGGCCGCCGATTCCATCAAGGAGACCGAAGAGGCCGGTCGCTGCTGGGAGTTCCTGCGGGACAGCAGCCCCGAGGCCTACACCGCGCTGAAGCAGTAGCCGAAGCGGCCGCCAGCACGGCGGCCCACCCCTGTGGGCGGTGTCCGACCGACGATCCGTCGGGCCGGGCACCGCCCTCGGCCGTATCAAGGCAGCCACCGCCCTCGGCCGTATCAGGGCAGCCACCGCCCCGGTACCGCCACAGCAGCGCTGCCGGCGCCGTCAGCAGCCCCAGCACGGGCAACCGGCTCAGAGCGGCTTCCGGTGACGGTCCCTCACCGAAGGACGGGCAGGAAGCCGCTCAGGTCGCTGCGCTCACCGCTCGCGCCGACCTGGGCGGCCTCGACCGCTTCGGCCCACTCCTGGCGCCCGGTGGCCAGCCGCAGCCAGGTGAGCTGGTCCATCTCCACCACGTTCGGCGGCGTCCCCCGGGTGTGCCTCGGCCCCGGGACGGCCTGCACCACCGCCACCGGCGGCACCCGCAACTCGACCGCCCCGCCCGGCACTTGATCGGCCAGCGCATCCGCCAGCAGCCGGCAGACCGAGGCCAGCGCGAACCGGTCGTGCGGGAACGGCGCCCCGCCCAGCGCCGCCGCCAGGTCGTCGGCGTGCACCACCGTCTCCACCAACCGGGTGACCAGCAGGTCGGCCAGCGCCATCGAGCCCAGCCGGATCTCCAACCGGCGGGCCGGATCCAGGACTTCGGGCCCGCCCAGCATCCCGAGCAGCGCGTCGGCGGCCTCGTCGAAGGCCGCGGCCAGCTCGGCCGGCGCCCCCGCGAACCCGGCCGCCGACCGCTCCCGCGCCTGGGCGTCCACCTGCTCGGCCAGGGTGCCCACCTGGGCCACCCAGTCGGTCAGCCCGAGCGGTGCCAGGCCCTGCTGCGGCGCCGCCAGCCGGCCGGGCAGCCAGGCCAGCTGCACCGCGAGGTGCGCAAGCAGCTCCCGGACCCGCCACTCGCCGAGCCGGGTCGGCGCCGCCAGCAGCCGCTCGGCCTCGGGGTCGGCGCAGAGCCGGTGCACCGCCGTCCGCAGCGCCTCGGTCTGCGCGCCGAGCGCGGCCCGCACCTTCGCCGGGTCGTAGCCGCGGGTCTTCCTGGTCACCGTCCTCGCCATGGCGCCAACCTACCGGCCGGCAACGACGAACGGCCCGCCCCGACCAGCGGGGCGAGCCGTCCTGACGCGCTCGGACTCAGCGGGTCCGCTCAGCCGAGCAGCGCCTCGATCACACCGGTGTGCGCCTCGGTCAGCTCCGCCAGCGAAACGCTGAACTGGCCCTGGACCTCCAGCACCTCCCCGTCCACCACGCCGATCCGGGTGGCCGGCAGGCCCCGCGCACCGCACATGTCGGTGAACCGCAGCTCCTCGCTGCGCGGCACGGCGACCACCGCGCGACCCGCGGACTCGGAGAACAGGAAGACGAACGGGTCCAGCTCGGCGGGCACGATCACCCGGGCGCCGTGGCCGCCGCGCAGGCAGCTCTCCACCAGCGCCTGGGCCAGCCCGCCGTCCGAGAGGTCGTGCGCCGCGTCGATCATGCCGTCGCGCGAGGCGGCGATCAGGATCTCGCCGAGCAGCCGCTCGCGCTCCAGGTCCACCTTGGGCGGCAGGCCGCCGAGGTGGTTGTGGGCCACCTGCGACCAGGCGGAGCCGCCCAGCTCGTCGGCGGTGTCGCCGAGCAGGTAGAGGTGCTGGCCCTCCTCGGCGAAGCCGATCGGGGTGCGGCGGGTGACGTCGTCGATCACGCCGAGCACCGCGACCACCGGGGTCGGGTGGATGGCGACCTCGCCGGTCTGGTTGTAGAGCGAGACGTTGCCGCCGGTCACCGGGGTGCCCAGGATCTGGCACGCGTCGGCCAGGCCGCGGGTGGCCTCGGCGAACTGCCACATCACGTCCGGGTCCTCGGGGGAGCCGAAGTTGAGGCAGTCGGAGACCGCGAGCGGCTTGGCGCCGCCGGCCGCCACGTTGCGGTAGGCCTCGGCCAGCGCCAGCTGGGCACCGGTGTACGGGTCCAGCTTGGCGAACCGGCCGTTGCCGTCGGTGGCCACCGAGACGCCGAGGTTGGTCTCCTCGTCGATCCGGATCATGCCGGAGTCCTCGGGCGTGGCCAGCACGGTGTTGCCGATCACGAACCGGTCGTACTGGTCGGTGATCCAGGACTTCGACGCCTGGTTCGGCGAGCCCGCGACCGTGAGCAGCGCGGCCTTCAACTCCTCGCCGGTCCCCGGGCGCTGGAGCCGCTCGGCGGTCGGCGCGTCGGCCTGCAGCGCGTCCTGCCAGGCGGGGCGGGCGAACGGGCGCTGGTAGACCGGGCCGTCGTGCGCCACGGTGCGCGGCGGCACGTCCACCACCTGCTCGCCGTGCCAGAAGATCTCCAGCCGCTCGCCGTCGGTCACCTCACCGATCACGGTGGCGATGACGTCCCACTTCTCGCAGATCTCCAGGAACCGCGCCACCTTGTCGGGCTCGACGATGGCGCACATGCGCTCCTGCGACTCGCTCATGAGGATCTCCTCCGGCGAGAGCGTGGCGTCGCGCAGCGGCACGGTGTCCAGCTCGATCCGCATGCCGCCGGAGCCGGCCGAGGCCAACTCCGAGGTGGCGCAGGAGAGTCCGGCGCCGCCGAGGTCCTGGATGCCGAGCACCAGCTTCTCCCGGAACACCTCCAGGGTGCACTCGATGAGCAGCTTCTCCTGGAACGGGTCGCCGACCTGGACGGCCGGGCGCTTGGCCGGCTTGGAGTCGTCGAAGGTCTCCGAGGCCAGCACCGAGACGCCGCCGATGCCGTCGCCACCGGTCCGGGCCCCGTACAGGATGACCTTGTTGCCGGCGCCGCTGGCCTGGGCCAGGTGGATGTCCTCGTGCTTCATCACGCCCACGCAGAGCGCGTTGACCAGCGGGTTGCCCTGGTAGCAGGGGTCGAAGACGACCTCGCCACCGATGTTCGGCAGGCCCAGGCAGTTGCCGTAGCCGCCGATGCCCGCGACGATCCCGGGCAGCACCCGGCGGGTGTCCGGGTGGTCGGCCGCACCGAAGCGCAGCGGGTCCATCACGGCCACCGGGCGGGCGCCCATCGCCAGGATGTCGCGCACGATGCCGCCGATGCCGGTGGCCGCGCCCTGGTAGGGCTCGATGTAGGACGGGTGGTTGTGCGACTCCACCTTGAAGGTGACCGCGTAACCCTGGCCGACGTCGACCACGCCGGCGTTCTCGCCGATGCCGACCAGCATCGCGTCCGACTGCGGGGCCTTCTCACCGAACTGCTTCAGGTGCACCTTGGAGCTCTTGTACGAGCAGTGCTCCGACCACATCACCGAGTACATCGCGAGCTCGGCGCCGGTGGGGCGGCGGTCCAGGATCTCCCGGATCCGCGCGTACTCGTCCTGCTTCAGGCCGAGTTCGGCCCAGGGCTGGGCGGCGTCCGGAGTCTGCTCGGCGTTCTTTACGGTGTCGAGAGTCATCTCAGGAACTCACCAACTGCTTGAGGACGGACGTGAAGAAGCCCAGACCGTCGGTCTTACCCGTGCCGATCAGCGGTTCGACGGCGTGCTCCGGGTGCGGCATCAGACCCACCACGTTGCCGGCCGCGTTGGTGATCCCGGCAATATCGTTGATCGAGCCGTTGGGGTTAGCCACCTCGTTCGGATGACCGGCGAGGTAACGGAATACCACCCGCCCCTCGGACTCCAGCTCGTCGATCGTGCGCGCGTCGGCGGTGTAGCGGCCGTCCATGTTCTTCAGCGGGACGGAAATCTCCTGGCCCGCCTGGTAATCCGTGGTCCAGGCCGTGCCCGCATTCTCCACCCGCAGCTTCTGGTCGCGGCAGATGAAGTGGAGGTGGTTGTTGCGCAGCATCGCACCGGGCAGCAGGTGCGACTCGGTGAGCACCTGGAAGCCGTTGCAGATACCGAGCACCGGCATTCCGAGCCTGGCCTGCTCGACGATGCTGTCCATCACCGGCGAGAAGCGCGAGATCGCGCCGGCCCGCAGATAGTCGCCGTAGCTGAATCCACCGGGCAGGACCACGGCGTCGACCTGGTGGAGATCCTTGTCACGGTGCCACAGCGCCACCGGCTCGGCGCCGGCCAGCCGGATCGCCCGCTGCGCGTCCCGGTCGTCGAGCGAACCGGGGAACGTGACGACGCCGATCCGGGAGGTCACGAAGTCTCCTCGACGCGGACGGTGAAGTCCTCGATCACGGTGTTGGCCAGAAAGGTCTCGGCGGCTTCGCGGATCCGGGCGAGCGCGGCGTCGTCCACCGGGCCCTCCAGTTCCAGCTCGAAACGCTTGCCCTGGCGGACATCGGCGATCCCGGCGAATCCGAGACGGGGCAGTGCGCGCTGCACCGCCTGTCCCTGGGGGTCGAGGATCTCCGGCTTGAGCATGACGTCGACTACGACGCGTGCCACTGGCACTCCCAAAGGTGTGGTGCGTGAAGGCGGGGGACCTTCAGACTACCGGGGTTCAGCGGGCGTTCGACGGCCCGGATGCACGTCGGGATAGGCGACGCGCGTAGACCCGCACCCCTTACGCCGCAAGGGTTCCGCCCTTCCCCAGCGCCCGTTTCCTCCCCCTTTAAAGAACTTCCCAGGTTCGGCCAAGCCCGCTCGCGGCGCCCGTCAAATACCGGCACACCGGACAGATCGGCCTCGGGTGAGCGGCGGTATCCGGGCCGAAGTAACGGTACGGAGGCGAAGCGAGGTGAATATCCGGAAAAAGAATGCAAGGCCCATCGATTTCCCCGGGTGCGGGGTGCAGAATAGGGCCACCGGCGGTGGCAGGAGCTGCGCGGGCGGTGCGACCTTCCGGTCCACCCTTGTGCCCCTGGAACGCCGTAGCACAGGGCCGCCGCGGCACACCGCGCCCGGTCGGCCGAATTGCCGAGAGGATTGACACCCATGGCTCAGCGTGTAGTCGTCACGCTCTCCGACGACCTGGACGGCGGGGCTGCCGCCGAAACCGTCCACTTCGGTGTCGACGGGAAGTCGTACGAGATCGACCTGTCCCTGGACAACGCGGAAAAGCTGCGGGAGGCACTCGCGCCCTTCGTCGCGGCCGGCCGCCGCCAGAGCCGCACCGGAAAGTCGTTCCGCCGCACCGCGCTCGCCCCGGACCCGGCCGCCGTGCGCGCCTGGGCCCAGTCCCGGGGGATGGAGCTGCCGGCCCGTGGCCGCATCCCGAAGCACGTTTACGAAGCGTTCGCCGAGGCCAACTGAGCCTGCCCGCCGCCCTGTCGGCGCCCTTCCGCCGCCCGCCCACCCGGGTCGCGGCGGAAGGGGTGCGTGACCAGTCCCGACGATGGGGTAGAGTATTTCTCGTCGCCGCAACCGGAGCCAACAAGGGCCGGGAGCAGCGGCCGGTGCCTCCAAGCACCGTGCGGACGTGGCTCAGTTGGTAGAGCATCACCTTGCCAAGGTGAGGGTCGCGAGTTCGAATCTCGTCGTCCGCTCGCAGAACCAGTGGTACTGCAGTACAAGTGAAGATCGTGCGGACGTGGCTCAGTTGGTAGAGCATCACCTTGCCAAGGTGAGGGTCGCGAGTTCGAATCTCGTCGTCCGCTCAGTGGAAATGGGTCCCCTTCGGGGGGCCCATTTCGCGTTTCCCCGCCGATGGGCCCCTTAACACCCCGGCAAGGCTCCGCCGCCGGGCGATGACATTTGTCACCGCCCACCCGTGGATTCGCACGCCGAACCGGTGCGCGACGGCACTGCCCGCGCCGCCCGGGCGGCGGCATCGTTGCAGCCATGACCAGCACTTCTCCCGCCGTCGAGGCCAAGGGCCTGCGGCGGCGCTACGGCAGCGCCCAGGCGAGCGGCTTCACGGCCGTGCGCGGGCTGGACCTCACGGTGCGGCGCGGCGAGCTGTTCGCCCTGCTCGGCACCAACGGGGCCGGCAAGACCTCCACCATGGAACTGATCGAGGGGCTGGCCAGGCCCACGGCCGGCACCGTCACGGTGCTGGGCCACGACCCGTTCCAGGAGCGGGCCGCGCTGCGGCCGCGGATCGGGATCATGCTCCAGGAGGGCGGCTTCCCCGGCGACCTGACCGTGGCCGAGACGGTCACCGGCTGGGCGGCGCTCTCCAGTACCCCGCGCCCGGTGGCGCAGGCGCTGGACCTGGTGGGCCTGGGCGGGCGGGCCGCGGTCCGGGTCAAGCAGCTGTCCGGCGGCGAGAAGCGCCGGCTCGACCTCGCGGTGGCCCTGATCGGGCGCCCCGAGGTGCTCTTCCTGGACGAGCCGAGCACCGGACTGGACCCGCAGGCCCGGGCGGCCGTCTGGGAACTGGTGCGCGAGCTGCGCGCCGAGGGCACCACGATCCTGCTGACCACGCACTACCTGGAGGAGGCCGAGCAGCTGGCCGACCGCCTGGCGATCATGCACCAGGGCCGGGTGGTGACCACCGGCACGGTCGCCGAGGTGATCGCCGACCGGCCCGCCCGGATCAGCTTCGAGCTGCCCGAGCAGCCCTCCCCCTCCCTGCTGCCGCTGCCCGGCGCCGAGGTCGGCTTCACCGGCCGCAAGGTCAGCGTGCGCACCACCGAACTCCAGCGCACCCTCACCGAACTGCTCGGCTGGGCCGCCGCCGAGGGCGTCACGCTGCACGGGCTGGACGCCCGCAGCGCCACGCTGGAGGAGGCCTTCCTGGCCATCGCCGCCGAGGCGGGTCCGCCGCAGCCGGCCGACGAGCCCACCGCCCCCGCCCGCCGCCGCAGCCTGATCGGAGCCAACCGATGAACCTCGCACCTTCGTTCGCCGTACCGCGCGTGTCCGGGCGGCTGCTGCTGGCCCTGGCCCGCACCGAACTCCTGCTGCTGCGCCGCAACCGCACCGCGCTCCTGACGGCGGTGTTCATGCCGATCGCGCTGGTCGGCGCCCTGCACTCGATCCTCACGGCCCAGCGCGGGCACCTGGCCGGGGTCAGCATGAGCGCCGCCCTGCTGCTCAACCTCACCGTGGTCTCGCTGGTCTTCGGCGTCTACTACAACCTGACCGCCGCCTACGTGGCCCGCCGCGGCGAGCTGGTGCTCAAGCGGCTGCGCACCGGCGAGCTGACCGACGCCGAGATCCTGGGCGGCACGGCGGTGCCCTCGGTGCTGCTGTCCGGGCTGCAGATCGTGCTGATGGCGGTCGGCATCGCGGCGCTGGCCGGCCTGCCCGCCCCGGTCAACCCGGTGCTCGTGCTGCTCGGCCTGCTGCTGGCGCTCGGCGTGCTGGTCCCGCTCGCCGCGCTGACCAGCGCCGTCACCCGGACCGTGGAGACCAGCGGGTTCACCACCCTGCCGGTGGTGCTGATCACCATGGCCGGCTCCGGGCTGCTCGTACCGTTCAGCGTCTTCCCGGGCTGGCTCGCCGACCTCGGCCGCCGGCTGCCCGCCACCCCGGCGCTGGAGCTGCTGCGGATCGGCTGGCTCGGCGGCGACGGCTCCGCCCCCGCCACCTCACTGGCCGGCACCTGGCAGCCCGCGCTGCCCTACCTGCTGAGCGCGCTGGTCTGGATCGCGATCGGCTGCTGGGCCGCCCACCGCTGGTTCCGCTGGGAGCCGCGCCGCTAGAAGCAGGCGCTGAGCAGGGGATCTGGTAGGAAGGGCGCTGGCACGGAAGAGGGGACGGCCATGGGCATCGGGGCTTGGCGCGAGTACGGCAAACCGAAGCGGATCGAGATCTACATCCGCTGGACCTTCTACGCGATGACGGTCCTCCTGCCGCTGACGCTGCTGCCCTTCGCGGGCCAGAACGTGGTCCGGCAGTCCGCCACCCCCGCGGTCGCGCTGCTCTGCGGCCTGGTACTGCTGAGCAGCGGGCTCTCCGTGCCGCTGACCCGGGCCGCGCTCAACTACCACGTGCGCGGCGGCGCGCTCCCGCTGCGCCTGCTGCTGGCGCACGCCGCCGTCATCCAGGCCGCCGTCTGGCTGCCGCTGCTGGCCGCGGTGCACCGCGCCGTCCAGCCCACCGCCCTGCTGCTGACCGGCGGGGTCCTGCTGAACCTGTGGGTGGTCGCCCCCGCGATCGTGCTGCGGCCCCGGGTCCTGGCGCCCTGGGCGCTGGCGATGCTGGTGCTGGCGCTGCCACCGATCTGGATCGCCTGCCGCGACCTCGGGTTCGCCGTCGGCCAGTTGGTCGGCCTGACCTTCGGCCTGGCGGTCTGCGCGGCGAGCTGCCGCTGCTCGGCCTGGATGGTCAAGGTGGCCTGGGACCTGGACAGCGCCCGCGAGACCCAGGCCCGCCTCGCGGTGGCCGAGGAGCGGCTGCGGTTCTCCCGTGACCTGCACGACGTGCTGGGCCGCAACCTGACCACCATGGCGCTCAAGGCCGAGCTGGCCGTGCAGCTGGCCCGGCGCGGGCGCCCGGAGGCGGCCGACCAGATGGTCGAGGTGCAGCGGATCGCCCAGGAGTCGCAGCGCGAGGTGCGCGAGGTGGTGCGCGGCTACCGGACCGCCGACCTGGCCGCCGAGGTGACCGGCGCCCGTTCGGTGCTGCGGGCCGCCGGCATCGAGTGCCGGATCGACCTGGGGCCCGACCCCTCGGCCCTGCCCGCGCTGGCCCAGTCGGTGCTCGGCTGGGTGGTCCGCGAGGCCGCCACCAACGTGCTGCGGCACAGCGAGGCCGAGCAGGTCACCGTCCGGCTCTGGACGCACCAGGAGCAGGCCGTGCTCGAACTGTCCAACGACGGGGTGCGCCCACCGGTCGCCTCCGAGGGCGGCAGCGGCCTGGCGGGCCTGCGCGAGCGGCTCGCGGCCCACGGCGGCGAGCTGACCTGCACCCGCTCCCCGGAGCGCTTCACGCTGCGCGCCACCCTGCCCCTGCCCAGCACCGCCCCCGACCAGGAGTTGGCCGCATGACCGCACCCGTCCGCCTGCTGCTCGCCGACGACGAACACCTGATCCGCGGCGCGCTGGCCGCGCTGCTCGCGCTGGAGGAGGACCTGACCGTGGTGGCCCAGGCCGCCTCCGGGCCCGAGGCGCTCGCGATGGCCAAGGCCCACCGGCCCGAGGTGGCGGTGCTCGACCTGCAGATGCCCGGCATGGACGGCCTGGAGGTGGCCGCCCAGCTGCGCCTGCTGCTGCCGGAGTGCCGCACCATGATCGTCACCGGGCACGGCCGCCCCGGCTACCTCAAGCGGGCACTGGAGGTGGGGGTGCGCGGCTTCCTGCCCAAGACCGTCTCGGCCGCCGACCTGGCCGGGATCATCCGCACGGTGCGGGCCGGCGGCCGGTACGTGGACCCGGAGCTGGCGGCCGAGGCGATCAGCGCCGGCGACAGCCCGCTGACCCCGCGCGAGACCGACGTGCTGGAGCTGGCCGCCGACGGCACCACGGTCACCGAGATCGCCGCCCGGGCCGGGCTCTCGCCCGGCACGGTGCGCAACTACCTCTCCTCGGCGGCCGGCAAGCTGGGCGCCGAGAACCGGCACGCCGCGGTCCGGCTGGCCCGCGAGCACGGCTGGATCTGACGCCGGGCCGGGAGTCCCTCAGACCCAGGTGCTCTCGGTCAGCCGCTCGTACGCCTCGACGTACCGGGCCCGGGTCCGCTCGGCGACCTCCTCGGGCAGCGGCGGCGGCGGCTGCTCGCCGTTGCGGTCCCAGCCGGAGGCCGGCGAGGCGAGCCAGTTGCGGATGATCTGCTTGTCGTAGCTCTGCTGCGCCCGGCCCGGCTGCCACTCGTCGGCCGGCCAGAACCGCGAGGAGTCCGGGGTCAGCACCTCGTCGCCGATCACCAGCTCGCCGCCGCGCAGGCCGAACTCGAACTTGGTGTCGGCCAGGATCAGACCACGCTTGCGGGCGATCTCGCCGGCCCGGGTGTAGACGGCCAGCGTGGTCTGGCGCAGCGTGGCGGCCCAGTCGGCGCCGATCCGGCGGGCCGTCTCCTCGTAGGGCACGTTCTCGTCGTGCTCGCCGACCTCGGCCTTGAGCGCCGGGGTGTAGATCGGCGCGGGCAGCTCGGAGCCGTCCACCAGGCCGTCCGGCAGCGCGATCCCGCAGACCGTGCGGCTCTCCTGGTACTCCAGCAGGCCCGAACCGGTCAGGTAGCCGCGGGCCACGCACTCCACCGGGAACATCTCCAGGCTGTCGCAGACCATCGTGCGCCCGGCCCACTCGGCGGGCGCGCCCTCGGGCAGCTCGGTGGAGATCACGTGGTTCGGCACCAGGTCGCTGATCTGCCCGAACCACCAGAGCGACAGCTGCGTGAGGATCCGGCCCTTGTCGGGGATGTCGTTGGGCAGCACCCAGTCGAAGGCCGAGGTGCGGTCGCTGGCCACCATGACCAGCCGGCCGGCCTGATCGCGGTAGAGGTCGCGCACCTTGCCGGTGTGCAGGTGGACCAGGCCGGGTACCTGGACCGGCTCGGGCTTGGTGACAAATCCGCTCAAGGTCGTTCAGTCCTCAGGAGTGGGGGTCGCAGCTCGGACCGTTGAAGTCTTTCATGCGGCCGTACGCCCGCATGCGGCCCCACCGGCCCGGCCCGGCGCCACGCTCAGCCGTCCTTGCAGACCCGGTCCAGCAGGTTGGCGGTGGCCCGCTGGATCCGCTCGTCGGTGTGCCCGGGGCGGTCCAGGGCCGGTGACCAGGCGAAGGTCCCGGCGGCGAAGACGTAGGCACCGCTGGGCGCCCGGTAGAGCGAGGTCTCCTGGTAGCGGGCCCGGCCCAGCTCGTCCTGGTAGGGCGAGTGGGCGAGCAGGGTCCGCTCGGTGTGCGCGGGCAGCGCCACCTTGGGGAAGTACCGGTCGGCCTCGCCCGCCACCAGGTTGGCCACCTCCTCGCCCTCCCGCAGGCCGGTGCCCGCCCAGAGCCAGTGCCAGGTGTTGCCGGCCCGCAGCGGCACCGGCTGGGCCACCCGTCCCGCGTACTGCACGCCCAGCAGGTGCTGTTCGGGCTCGCCCGCGTCCCGCCACAGCGCGCTGGCCGCGCCGCCGGGGCCGGCCGCCGGCGCCTCGGGGTGCACCCGCTGGCGCTTGCGGCAGTTGAGCAGCCGGCCCGGCTCGCCGGAGGCGCCCGCGGTCAGGTCGACCCGCCAGTACATCGTGTTGGCGGACAGGAAGACCAGCGAGGTGCCGCCGTCCCTGGCCCGCTCCACGGTGCGGCGCATCGACTCCGACCAGTACTCGTCGTGGCCGGGGAAGATCAGCGCCCGGTGCCGGGCCGGGTCGACCAGGCCCGCGTGCAGATCGGAGGCGGTGGCGTAGGCCAGGTCGTAGCCGTACCGCTCGGCCCAGCGGATGAAGTCGTAGGCGTGCCCGACGTGCAGCGGCAGCCCGGCGCCGGCGTGCGGGCGGTCGAAGGAGACGGTGACGGCCGCCGCCCCCTCGCCCAGCAGCCGCCCCTTCTCGTCCCAGGCGTGGTAGAGGCTGGCGCCGGTGTGCCCGTCCTCCGGGAACAGGTTGTACGCCTGCCAGGTGATGTCCGGCAGCACCAGCAGCAGGTCCGCGGCCGGTCCGGCGCCGGACGGTCCGCTGCCGACCGGGCCGCCGGCCTGCGGGGCGCGCACGGTGAACGGGATGTGGCTGCGGTGGCGCTGGTCGGCGGTGGTGAGCACCGCGACATAGGCGCCGGGGCGCCAGTGCGCCGGGATCTGCTGGCGCCAGGAGTGCCACCAGTGGTGGCAGCTGACGGTGCGTCCGACCACCAGCGGCGCGGGCTGCTGGAGCCCGGCGATCAGCGGGCTGGCGGTCATGTGCTGGGCGCCGGCCCCCGCGTAGTGGCCGATCCGGTAGACCTCGACGATGAACTCGCGCGGCGGGTTCACGGTGACCCGCAGGTCCACCGAACCGCCCGGGTAGACCGCGCCGGCCGAGGCGAAGCCCTTGATCTGCTGGACCACGTCGTCGGAGTTGCGCGGGATGCCGACCATCGCCCGGCCGGGCGCCCGGGAGCCGCCCTGGGCCGCGGGCACCGGCTGCTGGCCCGGGGCGTCGGTGCTCACGTACCAGGGGACGGCGCCCTCGGTGCCCGCCAGGTACTGGTCAGGGCTGCGCAGCCAGGGCAACGGGCCCTGCCCGAACGGATCCGAGACGCCGTGCGCGAGCGTCCCGGACTCCCATCTGCGACCTGACGACTCCTTGTCCACGTCGCCCCTCCCACGATGCGCTGCTCCGTGGCATGTGCCGCGGAAATGTGCGTGTGGTCCAGCAGACCACAGAGTGCTGGTGATGCGTCACCCCAAGTCAGCATCTCATCCGCAACGACCCTCGTTCGAGCGGCTGTTGACTGTCCGTCACCCCAGGCGTACGGGCTTCTCCAGGTGCACCCCGGCCGTCTGCAGCCAGTTGCGCAGCGGGGCCGTGCGCCCCTGCTCGACCGCCTCGACCACCGGGTCGGCCAGGTCGCCGCGGCGCACCCCGCCGAGCAGCAGCACCGGACCGTCCAGCCAGTCCAGGCCGGGGTGCGCACCGGCGCTGTCCACCGCGGCGCAGCAGACCATCGCCGTCACGCAGTCGGCCAGCAGCTCCCGGCCGCCGCGCTCGCCGCCCCCGCAGAGCAGCGCGGCTGCCCCGTCCTGGGCCGCCAGCGCCCGGGCCAGCTCCTCCCCGCCGCCGGCCGCCAGCCGCTCCAGCAGCCGGTCCAGCGTCGGCGCCCCGGCCCGCCCCGGCGCCCGGCCCGGCACCGGCCCGCTGCCGGGCGGGGCGACGGTGTCCAGCGCCTCCTGCAAGGCGATCGCCCGCAGCCGCCAGCCCCGGTCCACCACCTGCTCGGGGTAGTCGTCCCAGGGCAGGTCGGCCTGCCCGCCCGGGACCGGGCCGTGGAACAGCTCGGCGGCCAGCAGCGAGACCGCCGTGTCCATGTCGCCCGGCTCCTCCAGCAGGTCGCAGGCGGGCCGGTCGCCGAGCCGGCTCTCGTAGCCCTCGGCCAGCCGGTCGCGGCGGGACAGCTCGGTCAGCGCGGCGACCACACCGGCGTTCAGCTGGGCCGGGCAGCGGCCCAGCCGCCAGGCCGGCAGCGCCACCCGGGTGAGCAGCCGGTCCCAGCCCGCGTACGCCAGGCCCACCTGGCCCTGGGCCGCGATCCGCAGCCCGTAGTCGACCGCCTTCGCCCGCTCGGAGGCCGCCGCGGCAGCCGCCCGCTCCAGCTCGGCGACGTGCTCGCGGCAGGCCTTGAGCAGCAGGCGGGTGATCCGGTCCAGCAGCCGGGCCTGCGGGGTGCGCCGGCCCTGGCCCAGCGCGGCGTCCAGACCGCGCACGAACCTGCGGGCGGCGGCGATCTCGGGGTCGGCGGCGGCCGCCGTGCCGGCCACCACGGGGGCCAGCAGGGCGCGCAGCTCGTCGGCCCGCATCCACCACAGGAACGGCGAGCCGATCACCAGCAGCTGCGCCGCCGGCGGGTGCGGGGTCAGCGGTGAACTGCCCAGGGTGCGCAGGGTGCGGGCGAACGACGGCGGCGGGGCCGGCTCGTCCTCCAACCAGCTGTCGCAGTCCGGGGTCAGCGCGATCGCGGCGGGCACCGGCACGCCGAGCCGGTCGGCCAGCTCCTGGATCGTCCGGTACAGCTCGGGCGCCTGCTCGGGCAGCACGGCGACGGCCGGGGTGCTCGGCGGCACCGCGCTCGCGTGCCGGTGCACGGCGGCCAGCGCCAGCGCGACGGTCAGCACGGCCAGCGCGCCGACCACCCAGCGCGCCGCGTCCCAGCCGGTGGCGTCGGGCGCCCCGGGCGCGCCGATCCGGCCGGTCCACCGGCCGGCCAGCAGGACCACCTCGATGGCGGCCGGCAGCACGGCCGCGGCCCGGGCCAGCGCGCGGATCCGCAGCACGGCCTGCGCCCGTGCGCGTGCGGCGTCGAGAACGGCCATCCGGTGCTGCACCCCCTTCGGAGTCGGACGTTCGGGACTGGTTGGGTCCCGTTGCTCTGTCCCGCGTGTTCGTGTCGTCCCGCCGTGGTGCGGCCACCGGTGCACCGCACGGCTCGGGTCAGGTGGTTCAACGCCCCGGGGACGTACCGCTGGGCCCGGTCCCGCTGCCAGTTCTGACGCACACGACCTGGCGGGCGTTCCGGTTCGCCCCGGTTTCCACTCGTCCCAGTGACGGCGGCCCGGTCCTTGCAGCTTCCCCCCGCGCAGGCTCGCGCACCCGGTGACGGGCACCGACGCACCCCCGGCGGCACCGCGGTCCAGCGCACCATACGGCCCCTGGCGACCGTACGTCAGCCCGATGACGCGTCATTCACTCGAAGGGCTGGAATCGCCCCACCGTTCGCAACCGTTGGCGCCCCTGGCGTTCGCCCGGGCGAACGCCAGGGGCGCTGCGCCCGGTGGGATGACCGGGCGCAGCGCCCCTGGCAGGCCTGCGACGTGTGCGGACCGGCCGCCGTCGGCGGCTGCCGGTCGGGCACCGGGAGAGACTCAGGAGGCGGCAGCCTCCTGGGCCGCCCGCAGCGCGATGTCGGTGCGGTGCTGCGAACCCTCCAGCCGGATCTCGGCCACGCCCGCGTAGGCCCGCTCCCTGGCCTGCGCCAGGTCGGCGCCGGTCGCGGTGACCGAGAGCACCCGGCCACCGGCGCTCAGCACCAGCCCGTCCTGCTCCCGGGTACCGGCGTGCAGCACGTACACCGTGCCGTCCGCGGTCTCGGCCTTCTCCAGGCCCTCGATCACGTCGCCCGAGCGGGGCGCGGCCGGGTAGCCCTGGGCCGCGACCACCACGGTCACCGCGGCGCCCTCGTCCCAGCGCAGCGGCTCCAGGGCGGCCAGCGTGCCGTTCGCGGCGGCCAGCAGCAGCCCGGCCAGCGGGGTGCGCAGCCGGGCCAGCACCACCTGGGTCTCCGGGTCGCCGAAGCGCGCGTTGAACTCGATCACCCGGGTGCCGCGCGAGGTGAGCGCCAGGCCCGCGTAGAGCAGCCCGGAGAACGGGGTGCCGCGGCGGCGCAGCTCGTCCACGGTCGGCTGGAGCACGGTGTCGAGCACCTCGTCGACCAGGCCCTCGGGGGCCCAGGGCAGCGGCGAGTAGGCGCCCATGCCGCCGGTGTTCGGGCCGGCGTCGCCGTCCAGCGCCCGCTTGAAGTCCTGGGCGGGCTGCAGCGGCAGCACGGTGGTGCCGTCGGTGATCGCGAAGAGCGAGACCTCGGGGCCGTCCAGGTACTCCTCGATCACCACGCTGCCGCCGCCGGGGCGCTCCGCGGTGACCGTCATGCAGGCCGCGGCGTGGGCCAGCGCGGCGGTGCGGTCGGCGGTGACCACCACGCCCTTGCCGGCCGCCAGGCCGTCGTCCTTGACCACGTACGGGGCGCCGAAGGCGTCCAGCGCCTCGGCGGCCTCCTCGGCCGTGGTGCACAGGTAGGAGCGGGCGGTGGGCACGGCGGCGCCGGCCATCACGTCCTTGGCGAAGGCCTTGGAGCCCTCGAGCTGGGCGGCTTCGGCGGACGGGCCGAAGACCGGGATGCCGGCCGCGCGCAGCGGATCGGCGACGCCGGCCACCAGCGGGGCCTCCGGGCCGACCACCACGAGCTCGGCGGCCAGCTCGCGGGCCAGCGCCAGCACCGCGGCGCCGTCCAGCTGGTCGACCGGGTGGACCGTCGCCACCTGCGCGATCCCGGCGTTGCCCGGGGCGCAGTGCAGCTCGGTGACAGCGGGATCTTGGGACAGAGAGCGGCACAGGGCGTGTTCGCGGGCGCCGCCGCCGATGACGAGGACCTTCACGCTTGGCAAGGGTAGTCGCTGGCGGGTTCGCCCCTCACGACGGGGCTGTCGGAAGCTCCAGCGATCATGCGCCGAGCGGGGGCCGCGCTTGTGGGTTCCGCCAAGCGGTGGACCAGGTCAGGTTCACGGCACCCGCCGCACTCGCTCGGAAGAGTGAAATCGTGCCGACTTCCGCAACCCCGTCACCACGGGTTCCTGACGCCTTTTCGGGTAACGATCACAGGAGAGGGGCCGCATGGTCAGCCATTTGGCGGTAAGAAGTGCTGTTGGATACCCAGCAGTGCCATGGCACGCCGCAGTCAGGTCTGTCAGAGCAGTCGGCCCGTCAAGGGAGCCCCACAGGTGAGCCAGCCCGAAATGCAGCCCGAGGAGAGTCCCTGGGGCAAGGACGTCGGCGAGGAGGACCAGCCCAGCACGACGGCCGGGGCCGGCCGGGACCGCGCCGCCACCCGCCGCCGCGCCGATCTGAGCGCCCGCCAGTTCCCGCTCGGAGACTGGGGCGAGCCGGCCGAACGGCTGGAGGAGCTCTACCGCTGGTCCGAGGAGCGCGCGGTGGAGGCGATCGACTGGTACCGCCGCGACCGGCTCTGGAAGCGCCGCTGGGCCCGGCTGCTGCGGCTGTGCGCGGCCGTGCTCGGGATCGCGGGGGTGACCCTGCCGCTGGTGCAGCTGACCGGGCGCTTCGCGCACGCCAGTGCCTGGGGGTACGTGTGCCTCGCGCTGGCCGGCGGCTGCCTGGCCGCCGACCGGGCCTTCGGGCTGAGCTCCGGCTGGATGCGCGACGTCTCCACGGCGCAGGCGCTGCAGCGGCGGCTGGAGGCGTTCCAGTTCGACTGGGCCTCGGAGTGCGTGCGCGAGGTGCTCGGCCCCACCGAGGGCACCGCGGGCGAGGCGGCCGAGCGCTGCCTGGGCGTGCTGCGGCGGTTCTGCGAGGACGTCTCGGAGCTGGTCCGCGGCGAGACCTCCGAGTGGATGCTGGAGTTCCGGGCCCGGATGACCCAGCTCCCCACCCAGGCGCCCGGCAGCTGGGGCGGGCGGACCGAGAGCGGCACCCCGGCACCGGTGCGGGTGCTGCCGCCGCCCGGGACCAGGCCCACGATGCCGCGCCAGCGCCCGCCGGAGGGCCCGCTGCGCTAGGTGTTCTGTCCGGCCCCGGGGAACGCCGCGGCGGCACGCACCAGGTCGCACCGGCGCGGGCCGGTGCCGCCGGCCGGCTCAGGCGAAGACCACCATCGAGCCCTGGGTCAGGCTGCGGGTCGCCGCCGCGTAGAGCCCCGCCCAGGCGTGCCGCTCGCGCGCGTAGGGGTGCACGTCGTCCAGCGGCGGGGCGAACGGCTGCTCCAGCCCGGTGGGCCCCAGCGGCCGGGTGGGGACCGGCGGGTTCAGCGGGTCGATGCCGAGCGCGGGGGCGATCGCCTGCAGCTCGCGCAGCAGCCCGTAGGAGGAGCCCAGCGGCCCGCCGGAGGCCAGCAGCTCCTGGTCCACCAGCGGGACCTCGAACTCGATCGGGACGTACGCACCGGCGTGGTCGAAGTGCCAGACCAGGTGGGACTGCTCGGCCGTCGCCTCGAACATCTCCAGCAGCTGCTCGTAGTCGCCGCCGAGCGCGTCCACCGGGGTGAGCTGGAAGCCGGTGCGCTGCAGCAGGTAGGCGCGGCGCAGGAAGTGCAGCGAGTCGTAGTCGAAGGCCGCTATCGGCTCGACGCCGCCGGTGACCCCGGGGGCGAACGCGTAGACCGGCACCTCGGGCAGTCCACGGGCGGTCAGCGCCGCGTTGTAGACCGCGAGGTCGTCGCGGAACGGGTTCTCGGGGTTGTGACTCAGTACGTCCACGAGCGGTACGAGCCAGAGGTCACAGGCCACGGCCGCTCTTCCTCTCGCCGGCTTGGGTCCACGGGCTTTCGGCTCCTCGGACACTGGTCCCGGGGAGGCCCACGGAGCGCCGGTCGAACTCCTCGACGCCCGAACTACCCTACCGGGCCAGCGCCGGGCACGGGGCCGGGAGCCGGGAACACCGGTTCGGCGGTGAGCAGCGCGAGCACCGAGGTGCTGGCCGGCGACTCCCCCGCCAGCTGGGCCAGCAGCCGGATGGTGAACAGGTTGTAGTCGTTGATCATCCGGTGGGCGCCGGGCAGGTCCCGGGCCGCGATCAGCTCGACCAGGTCGCCGTGCTTGTCCCAGCAGACCCCGGCCAGCTCGGTGCGGGCCCGCAGGAACCGGGCCGCGAACATCCAGGACTGCACCCGCAGCCAGTCCAGGTAGTCGGCCAGCCGCCGGTTCTCCAGGAACCCGGACATCTCCTGCCAGAACCGCCGGTCGCAGCCCACCATGACGTCCAGCTGCCCGGCCCGGGCCGCCCGCGCCGCCGCCTCCGCCCGGCGCCGCAGCGACCCCAGCCGCGACCAGTCGTACGCGCTGTCCGCCACGCTCAGCCGGCGCAGCACGCTCTCGGTGAGCATCACCCTGGCCTCGAAGATCTCCAGGAAGTCGGCCCAGGTGAGCTCGGGCACGGTGAAGCCGCGATGGTGCTCGGTCCGCAGCAGCCCCTGCGCCGCCAGGTCGACCAGCGCCTCCCGGGCCGGGGTGGCGGAGACGCCGTAGAGCTCGGCGATCTCCTTGACGGTGAAGTTGCTGCCCGCCGCCAGCCGGCCGGCCATCAGCTCCTCGCGCAGCGCCCCGGAGATCTGCTCCCGCAGGCTGTTGCGCTGGATCGGGAGACGCCCCAGACCGCTGACGACCACGAGCGCACCTCCTTCGATCCATGGCCGGCGCCCCCGGCGGGCCCGTTGCCGGGGGTCATCCTCTCAAAAGCCGCGCAACGGCCACACCGCTGCTCCACAGCCCCACCGGCGCCGCGGCCGCGCCGGTCGGCGCGGCCCAGCGCTGCACCGGCGCGGCTCAGCGCTGCACCGGTGCCGGGATCCCCAGCAAGCGGTCCCGCAGCACCGGGAAGTCGGCGCGCGCCCGGGCCACCTCCGCCGGGTCGAACTCGACGGTCAGCACCTCCTCGCCCGCCCCCGCCTCGGCCAGCACCTTGCCCCACGGGTCCACCACCAGGCTGTGCCCGGCCTGCTCGACCCCGCCGTGGGTGCCCGCCGTGTTGCAGGCCAGCACGTACGCCTGCTCCTCCACCGCACGGGCCCGGGCCAGCAGGGTCCAGTGCTCGCGCCGCCGCTCGGGCCAGGCGGCCGGGACCACCAGCAACTGCGCCCCGGCGTCCAGCAGCGCCCGGAACAGCTCGGGGAAGCGCAGGTCGTAGCAGGTGGCCAGGCCCAGCGTGCCGAAGTCGGTGCCCGCCGTGACGATCTCCTGCCCGGCTCCCATCACCACCGCCTCGCCGCTGTCGAAGCCGAAGCGGTGGATCTTGCGGTAGGTGTGCACCAGGTCGCCGCCGGGCGAGAAGAGCAGCGAGGTGTTGTAGACCGGGCCGTCCGGATCGCGCTCGACGATCGAACCGGCGTGCAGCCAGGCTCCGCTGGCCTTCGCCGCCGCCGACATCGCCTCGGCCGTCGGGCCGTCCAGCGGCTCCGCCCCGTCTGACCAGGCGTCATAGGCGAACCCGCCGAGCGGCCAGAGCTCCGGCAGGACCACCAGGTCGGCGCCCTGCTGCGCCCGTACGAGGGCCGCGGCACGGGCCCGCCGTTCGGCCGCCGGTTCGGCGTCGGACACGGAGAGTTGGATCAATGAGGCGCGCACACTACCACCGTCCACGACAAGAGACCTACGATCGTCACCCGAAAGCGCTGCCTGCTCTCTCCCGGCAGCGTAACGTGCGGTTAGCGCGTAAAGCCGACGGATGGCCGGAGAAGAACAGCTGTGACCGACAATCAGGCCGTACAGTCCCTCGCGGACGCCTGGACCCAGACCATCGAGTCCATAGCGGAGCTCCTGGCCGCCCTGCCCGGCGACTCCTGGAACCGGCCCACCGAATGCCCCGGCTGGTCGGTGCGCGACGTGGTCTCGCACGTGATCGCCGTCGAGTCCGAGCTGCTCGGCGACCCGCGGCCGATCCACTCGCTCCCCAGCGACCTGCGGCACATCAAGGACGAGGTCTCCCGCTACCTCGAACTGCCGGTGGACAAGCGCCGCTGCCACACCGCGCCCGAGATGACCTCGGAGCTGGAGTACGTGATCATCCGCCGCGCCCGCGCGCTGCGGGGTGCCACCACGGGCGCCGCGGACGTGGTGCGCTTCCCGGCCGGACCGTACTCCTTCGAGCTGCCCTACCAGCGGCTGCTCCAGATGCGGGTGCTCGACGTCTGGGTGCACGAGCAGGACCTGCGCCGGGCCCTGCAGCTGCCCGGCAACCTGGACTCCGCGGCCGCCCAGGTCACCCGCGACCTGCTGCTCCTGGGCCTGCCGAAGACCATCGCCAAGCAGGCCGGCGCCCCCGCCGGCGCGGTGGTCGTCTTCGACGTCACCGGTCCGCTGGAGTTCCTGCGCACCGTGCGGGTCGACGAGAGCGGCCGCGGCACGATCGACGGGCAGATCAGCCTGGGCCCCGACGTCCAGTTCACCCTCGGCTGGGAGACCTTCCTGCGGCTGGCCTGCGGCCGGGTGCGCCCCGAGGCCCTGCCGGCCGACGCGCTGCGCATCGACGGGGACGACGAGCTGGCGGCCCGGATCCTGGAGCACTTCGCCCAGACGCACTGACGCCCCGTCCGCTGCCGCCCGCGCGGGCGGCAGCGGGCAGCGGCGGCTCAGTCGCCCGCGCCGCGCCCCTCGGCCTCGGCCTCGGCCTTCGCCCGCAGCCGCACGATCATCACCGTGCCGAGCACCAGCGGCACGGCCAGCCAGCAGAACGCCCCCCGGTACGCCTGGGCCGAGTAGGCGCCGGCCCCGGCCGGGGAGAGCAGGTCCAGCAGGACCCCGATCCCCAGCAGGCTGATCATGGTGGCGATGAAGCCCCCCATGTTCACGATGCCCGAAGCCGTCCCCAGGCGGTGCGCCGGGTTGTGCGCGCGGGCGTAGTCGAGGCCGACCAGCGAGGCGGAGCCGTTGCTGCCCATCACCAGGAGCAGCAGCACCAGCAACCAGAGCGGCGGGCGGCCGCCGGGCCAGGCCAGCACCAGGGTCCAGCACCCGGCGGTGGCGGCGAGCACGGTGAAGACCAGCGGCATCCGCAGCCCGGGGCCGCGGGAGAGCAGCCGCCCGAAGAGCAGGCCGAAGAACATGTTCGACAGGACCAGCAGGGTCAGCAGCCCGCCGGCCTGGCCCCGGCTCATCCCCTGACCCTCGACCAGGTACGGCATCCCCCAGAGCAGCGCGAAGACGTTGGAGGGGAACTGGGTGGTGAAGTGCACCCACAGGCCCAGCCGGGTGCCGGGCTGCCGCCAGGAGTCGCGGATCTGCGCACGGATCGGCGCCCGCCCGAGCGGAACGGCCGGCGGGTCGGCCGCCACGGCGACGCCCGGCGGCGGGTCGGCCGCCACGGCGACGCCCGGCGGCGCGGACGCGTTCACGGCGCCCGGCGGTGCCTCCTTGAGCAGCAGCGCCACCAGCGCGAAGACCAGCACCCCCAGCAGCGAGACCGCGGTGAAGCTCACCGTCCAGCCCTCGGTGTGCAGCGTCTGCGCGAGCACCACCGTGCTGACCAGGTTGCCGCCCATCCCGGCCAGCCCGGTGAGCTGCACGACCAGCGGGTTCTTCGCCGCCGGGAACCAGCGGGCGGCGACCCGCAGCACGCTGATGAAGGTCATCGCGTCCCCGCAGCCGATCACCGCCCGGGAGACCAGCGCGGGCCCGAACGCGCTGCTGAGCGCGAAGGCCAGCTGGCCCGCGCTGAGCAGCACGGTGCCCAGCAGCAGCACCCGGCGCGGCCCGAAGCGGTCGATCAGCAGGCCGACCGGGACCTGCATCGCGGCATAGACCAGCACCTGCAGGATGGAGAAGGTGGCGAGGGTGGAGGCGTCCACCCCGAACCGGTGCGCGGCGTCCAGACCGGCGACCCCGAGGCTGGTGCGGTGGATCACCGCGAGCACGTAACAGCTGACCCCGATGCCCCAGGCCAGCCAGGCGGCCCGCCCGCCCGGCGGATCGAGCGCCGGTGCGGCGGGCGGCGGTTCGGCGGGCGGCGGGTCGGTGCGGAGCCGGGGACCAGGGACGGCGGAAGGGCGGGTGACGGCTGGGTCCACGGTCATAGTGGACCCAGATTAGTCATCCCATCATTGGATGGCGTCCGGCCGGACGGTGATCCCTCTCACCCCGTCAGGACCCAGTTGGCACTGCGCGTCATGTGCTGGTCGCGGAACGCCTCGTCGCGGACCCAGTCGGTGGTGTCGCGCACCGTCGCGGTCACCGTCACCCGCTGGCCGGGGGAGAGCGCCAGCGCCGCGGGGTCGAACCAGGTGTGGTCGGGGGCCGGGGACGGGACCACCTTGCCGTCCACCTTCCACTCCACCTGGAGCTGCCGACCGCCCGTCAGGGCCAGTGGCCGCACCGTCAGCCGGGGCCGCCCCGCCACCCGGCCCGCCGCCGGCGAGACGCCGTCCAGCGGGCTGACCCGGCGGTAGAGCTGCTCGATGATCGCCTCCCGCGAGGGGAGGTTGTAGCTGCCGCCCAGGGTGCGCATCACCGAGTCGGCGGTGGGGCGGTAGACGCCGTTGGCGCTGCGGTAGGCGCCCACCGGGCCGCCGCCGTCCGGCGAGTCGGTCCCCAGCCAGCGCCACCACTTGAGGTGGTCGCGGCGCATGGCATCGGCGCCCTGGGTGGAGAGGTTGGGGTAGCCGGCGTCCTTCGGGGCGCTGTCGTACTCGTCGCCGAGGTCGCCGACGGTGTGCCCTATCTCGTGCTGGATGATCCGCCCCGCGTCCGGGCTGCCGCCCGACAGCGTGGTCACCCCGGTGCCGCCGGCCCCGCCGTACTCGGTGGAGTTGGCCAGCGCGATCAGGTACTGCGGTCCGGGCCCCTGGCCGGCGTACTGGGCGGTGGCGTTCTCGTCGGCGCACAGCAGCCGCGCGGTGCCCTCGCACCAGAAGTGCATCCCCAGCGGGGTGCTGGGCCGGCGCCCCTTGACCTGCCCCTCGACGATCCCGGTGGTCGGGGAGATCACCTCGACCCGCCGTATGTTGAAGAAGCCCTGGTAGGTGCGGAACGGCTCGATGTCCATCAGCGCCCGCCAGGCGTTGTCGGCCTGCTGGCGGAAGACGTCCTGCTGGCCGGCCGTGTAGCCGTCGCCGAGCAGCACCAGGGTGATCCGGTTCGCCGGATCACCGGTGCGGCGTATGTCCACGGTCGGCGCGCCGGCCCGCAGCCGGGCGGGCGCGACGCCCGCCCCGCCTCTGGGCGGCGCAGCCCGGTCGGTGGCCGAGCCGCCGACGGCTCCGGTCGACCAGGCCGGCGCGAACGGCGCCGGACCGGCGAGCTCCAGGGCGGCGGGCAGCACAGCCGCCGCGAGCAGAACGAGTGCGGCCAGACTCCGGATGAGACGGCCAGGGTTGCCAGGCGCCATACCGACGGTCCTCGGTGCTCCGGTCACCCGGCGGGCGCGCGGGTGGGGGTCGCACAGCCGTACCCGTCCGGTCCGGAGCCACCGCCCCCGACACGCGCTTCTCACCCGCCAGGCCCACCACTGCCACCCGTAGGCTCAGCCCGGCTTGCGCGTCCCCTCGGCTGCGGCCCGGTGACCGTCCGCCGGCCGCTGCCGGTCGGTGCGGGCGCCGAGGATCAGCTGGGTGCCGACCCCGAACAGCAGGCCCCAGAAGGCCGCGCCGACGCCGAACAGCGTCATCCCCGAGGTGGTGGCGAGGAAGGTCACCGCCGCGGCCTCCCTGCCGTTCTCCTCGGCCAGCGCACCCGCCAGACTGCCCTGGAAGGCGCCCAGCAGCGCCACGCCGCCGACCACCGCGACCAGCGCCGCGGGCAGCGCCGAGAAGAGGCTGACCAGCACCCCGCCGAAGCAGCCCACCAGCAGGTAGAGCACCCCGATCGACATGCCGGCCGGGTAGCGGCGGCGCGGCTCGGGGTGGCTCTCGGGGCCGGCGCAGATCGCAGCGGTGATGGCGGCGATGTTGACCCCGGGGCCGCCGAACGGCGCCAGCAGGACCGAGACCACCCCGGTCGCGCCGACCAGCAGCCGGTCGTCGGGCCGGTAGCCGAAGCCGCGCAGCACACCGAGCCCCGGCGCGTTCTGCGAGGTCAGCGCGACCAGGGTGAGCGGCAGCGCCAGACCCACCAGCGCCGCCCCGCCGAACGCGGGCACGGTCAGCACCGGCCGGGTCAGACCGCCGTGGCCCGGTTCGAGCGGCAGGCCCACGGTGCACGCGGCCACCACCGCCCCGACCAGCAGCGCGGCCGGCACCGCGTACCTGGGCAGCAGCCGCTTGGCCGTCAGATAGGCCGCGAGTGCGCCGAGCACCACGGCGGGCGCGGTGTGCAGCGAGCTGAAGATCTCCGTTCCGAAGCTGAACAGGATGCCCGCCAGCATCGCGTTCACCACGCTGCCGGGGATCGCCCGCACCAGCCGCCCGAACAGCCCGGTGACCCCGAGCACCGTCACCGCCACCCCGCTGACCAGGTAGGCGCCGATCGCCTCCCGGTAGGAGTACGCGCCCAGGCTGCTGACCAGCAGCGCGGTCCCCGGCGTCGACCAGGCGGTGATCACCGGCAGCCTGGTCCGCCAGCTGAGCAGCAGCGAGGTCACCCCGCTGCCGATCGATATCGCCCAGATCCACGAGGCGGTGTGCGCCTGGTCCAGGTGCCCGGCCCGCGCCGCCGCCAGCACCACCACCAGCGGCCCGGAGTAGCAGACCACCACGGCGACCAGACCGGCCAGCAGGGCCGAGAAGGAGACGTCGCGGCGCAGCGAGGCGGCGGCTGGTGACGGTCCGGCGAGCGGGTCGACGGGGGCGTCCAGGGTGCGTTGTTCGGCCATCCGAGCAGTATTCAGGAGCGGCCCGGGACAGGCGGAAAAATTCTTCGACGTCACCTGCAACCCCCGGCGGGGATGTGCGTCTATACGGATGAAGGCACGGAGAGCGGGACCGGCGCAGCCGGGGGGACGCGACGCCGGACTCCTTCACCCACACACCGTCAGAACCAGGTCCTTGAAGGAGCGCGCCATGCGCATGCCCGCTTTCTCCCGTATTGCCGCCATTGTCGTCTCGCGTCGCACCCTCGCCACCGGCGTCGCCACCCTCGCCCTGGGCGCCGCGCTGCCGCTGCTCGGCGGCGCGGCCCCGGCCTGGGCCTGCGGTGACGAGCCGACCGGCGCGGCCACGGCGAGCGCTCCCGCCGCGGCTCCGGTGCACTGGTCGGGCAGCTTCATCCCGGAGCTGCCCGACAGCATCACCGCCGGCGGCCCCGCGGCCGAGGTCGGCGTGGAGATCGGCAACTCCACCGGCGCCGCCGCCTCCGTCGCCCCCGTCCTGTCCTTCGACAACACCGCGGCCAGCAGCCACCAGGGCGGCGGGCACCTCCTGCGCCCGCAGGACTTCACGGTCGAGGTGATGGTCAACGGCGCGTGGCGGACGCTGCCGGTGCGGCACAGCTGCGACCCGACCCTCAACGTCGACACCTCCTCCCTCGCGCAGCGGCTGGACGACGGTCACGCCGCCCGCCTCCTCTTCCGGATCAGCCTGTCGGCCGACGCCCCGGCCGACCAGCAGAACATCACGCTGTACACGGGGCCGGACGCCCAGGGCGAGACCTCCTCCCACGTCCTCAAGGTGGTGCGCAACGGCGCGCCCGAGCCCGCCCCGGCCCCCGCGGCCTCCGACAGCCCGGCGCCGGCCAACCCGGCCAAGGGGAACGGCTTCCAGACCGGCTTCTTCATGATGGCCAACGGGCCCCTGACGATCACCCCGGGCGGTGAGCCGCTGGAGATCGGCGTCGAGTCCCTCAAGGAGAGCGGCACGCCCTACCAGGACGTCCGACCGGAGCTGGTGCTGTCCACGGACGACCCGCAGCGCTTCGTGACCCAGCGCGACGTGGTCCTCCAGGTGCACGTCACGGACGGCTGGCAGCCGGTGCCGGTCCACTCGACCGGCCCCTCCACCCTGATCGCCGACCTGTCCGGGATCAAGGGCAGCCCCATGGTCAACGGCCGTGCGGTGCACTTCACCTACCGGCTGGCCCTGAAGCCGGGCGCCGTGCGGAGCACCACGAAGCTGCAGGCCCGGGTCTTTGCCGTGGCGGACGACGGCACGGCCTCGGACAGTGACGTCCGCGACCTCACCGTGCTGCCCGCCGTCACCGCGCCGTCGGCCTCCGCCAAGCCGTCCGCGGCCCCGGCCCGGCAGAACCCCGCGCCGGCCGCCCCGGCCGCCGCCACCAGCGCCGCGCCGAGCGCCACCACCGGCACCGCGCCGACGCAGCCGGCCGCCGCGGCACCGGCCACCACCGCCCCCAGCGCCGAGCCGACCGGCAGCAGCTCCGCCACGGCCACCCCGCGCCTGGCCTACACCGGCGGCGGCAGCTCCGCGCTCCCGCTGGCCGGCGCGGGCGGCGCGCTGGTGCTGCTGGGCGCGGGTGCGCTCGTCGTCACCCGGCGCCGCCGGGCCGACCACCGCTGATCCGAACGCAGTCGGGCCCCGCACCGGTCGACGGTGCGGGGCCCTCAGCTGTGTTGACGGACCGTCAGGCCCAGGTGATCAGCCGCTTGGGGCGCTCAAGGATGGCGGCGACGTCGGCCAGCACCTTGGAGCCCAGCTCACCGTCGACCATCCGGTGGTCGAAGGAGAGCGCCAGCGTGGTGACCTGGCGGGGCACCACCTTGCCCTTGTGGACCCACGGCAGCTCCCGGACCGCGCCGAAGGCCAGGATGGCGGCCTCGCCGGGGTTGAGGATCGGGGTGCCGGTGTCGACGCCGAAGACGCCGACGTTGGTGATGGTGACGGTGCCGCCGGCCATGTCCGCCGGCGACGTCCTGCCCTGGCGGGCGGTGTCGATCAGCGAGCCCAGCTCGGTCGCCAGACCGGACAGGGTGAGCGCACCGGCGTTCTTGATGTTCGGCACGATCAGACCGCGCGGCGTGGCGGCGGCGATGCCGAGGTTGACCTGGCCGCGCAGCACGATCTCCTGGGCGGCCTCGTCCCAGCTGGCGTTGACCTCGGGGTTGCGCCTGATCGCGGTGAGCAGCGCCTTGGCCACCAGCAGCAGCGGGCTGACCCGCACCCCCTGGCCAAGCTCGCCGCTCTCCTTGAGCGTGCGCACCAGCTTCATCGTGCGGGTGACGTCGACCTGGACGAACTCGGTGACGTGCGGCGCGGTGAAGGCGGAGGCGACCATCGCCGCCGCGGTGGCCTTGCGGACACCCTTGATCGGCAGTCGCACATCGGTGCCGGCGGCAGCCACCGGGGCCGCCGGGGCGGCCTCGACCGCGACCGGCGCCGCGGGCTCGGCGACCGGCGCGGGCGCCGCGGCGGCGTGCACGTCCTCGCGGGTGATGATCCCGTCCCGGCCGGTCGGCACCACGGTGCGCAGGTCGATCCCGAGGTCCTTGGCGAGCTTGCGGACCGGCGGCTTGGCCAACGGCCGCTCGCCGGAGACCGACTGCTGCGCCGGGACGACCGGCGCGGCCGCCGGGGCGGCAGCGGGCACCGGCGCCGGGGCGGCCACCGCCGTGGCGGTGACCGTCACGGTCGTGCGCCGGGCCCGGCGCTGGGTGCCGCCGGTGCGCGGGCCGTAGCCGACCAGCACCTCACGGCGGGCCGGCTCGGCGGGCTCGGCCTCGGCCGGCGCCGGGGCGGGCGCGGCCGCCGGGGCAGGGGCGGCGGCGGGCGCCGCACCGGCCACCGCGACCGCGATGATCGAGGTGCCGACGTCGACCGTGGCGCCCTCGGGGAAGTGCAGCGCCTGCACCGTCCCGTTGAACGGGATCGGCAGCTCCACCGCGGCCTTGGCGGTCTCCACCTCGCAGACGATCTGGCCGTCGGTGACGGTGTCGCCGGGCTGCACGTACCACTTGAGGATCTCGGCCTCGGTCAGGCCCTCGCCCACGTCGGGCATCTTGAACTCACGGAGTGAGCCGACATCTGTGGTCATCGTTGTCACTCCGTTCTCAGAACGCCAGGGCGCGGTCGACGGCGTCCAGCACCCGGTCCAGGTCGGGCAGGAACTGCTCCTCGACCCGGGACGGCGGGTACGGCGCGTAGTAGCCGCCGACCCGCAGGATCGGCGCCTCCAGGTGGTAGAAGCACTTCTCGGTGAGCCGGGCGGCCAGCTCGGCGCCCATGCCGAGGAAGACCGGTGCCTCGTGCACCACCACGGCCCGGCCGGTGCGCTGCACCGAGGCCTGCAGGGTGGCGAAGTCGACCGGCGAGAGCGAGCGCAGGTCGACCACCTCCAGGTTGCGCCCGTCCTGCTCGGCGGCTGCCGCCGCCTCCAGGCAGACCTTCACCATCGGGCCGTAGGCCAGCAGCGTCAGGTCGGTGCCGGGGCGCACGACCTTGGCGGCGTGCAGGTCCAGCACGGGCGCGGAGCTGATCTCGGCCTTGTCCCAGTAGC
The DNA here is from genome assembly GCF_036226465.1 of Kitasatospora sp. NBC_01250. Lineage (NCBI taxonomy): Bacteria > Bacillati > Actinomycetota > Actinomycetes > Kitasatosporales > Streptomycetaceae > Kitasatospora > Kitasatospora sp. NBC_01250. The sequence continues at coordinate 4,710,204 of NZ_CP108476.1, forward strand.
GGGCCTTGGGCTCCAGGAAGATCACCGGGTCGTCGGACTCCACCGACTGCCGCAGCATCCAGTACGCGTCGTCCGGGTTGGACGGGGTGACCACCCGCAGGCCCGCCGTATGCGCGAAGTACGCCTCGTGCGACTCGCTGTGGTGCTCGACCGCGCCGATGCCGCCGGCGTACGGGATCCGGATGGTGACCGGCATCTTGACGTGCCCGAGCGCGCGGGCGTGCATCTTGGCCAGCTGGGTGACGATCTGGTCGAAGGCCGGGTAGACGAAGCCGTCGAACTGGATCTCCACGATCGGGCGGTAGCCGCGCAGCGCCAGGCCGATCGCGGTGCCGACGATGCCGGACTCGGCGAGCGGGGTGTCGATCACCCGGTCCTCGCCGAAGTCCTTCTGCAGGCCGTCGGTGACCCGGAAGACGCCGCCGAGCTTGCCGACGTCCTCACCCATCACCAGGGTCTTCGGGTCGTTCTCCAGGCAGAGGCGAAGGCCCTCGTTGATGGCCTTCGACATGCTGAGCTTGGACATGATCGATTACTCCCCGCCCTCGAACGACTCCGCATACGCGACATACTCGGCCCGCTCCTCGGCCACCAGGGCGTGCGGCTCGGCGTAGACATGGTCGAAGATCAGCGTCGGGTCGGGGTCGGGCATCGAGCGCACGCCCTCGCGCACCCGCAGGCCCAGCGCCTCGCTCTCCGCCTCCACCGACGCGAAGAACTCCTCGTCGGCCAGCTTCTCGTGCTCCAGGTGCGCCTTCAGCCGGGAGATCGGGTCCTTGGCCTTCCAGGCCTCGGTCTCCTCGGTGGCCCGGTAGCGGGTCGGGTCGTCGGAGGTGGTGTGCGCACCCATCCGGTAGGTGAACGCCTCGACCAGCACCGGACCGCTGCCGCTGCGGGCGTGGTCCAGCGCCCAGCGGGTGACCGCCAGGCAGGCCAGCACGTCGTTGCCGTCCACCCGCACGCCGGGGAAGCCGAAGCCGGAGGCGCGGCGGTAGAGCGGGATCCGGGTCTGGGTGGTGGTCGGCTCGGAGATCGCCCACTGGTTGTTCTGGCAGAAGAAGACCACCGGGGAGTTGTAGACCGAGGCGAAGGTGAAGGCCTCGTTGACGTCTCCCTGGCTGGAGGCGCCGTCGCCGAAGTAGGCGATCACCGCGTCGTCCGCGCCGTCCTTGGTGATGCCCATCGCGTAGCCGGTCGCGTGCAGCGTCTGCGAGCCGATCACGATCGTGTACAGGTGGAAGTTCTTCTCGTTCGGGTCCCAGCCGCCGTGGTTCACACCGCGGAACATCCCGAGCAGGTTGAGCGGGTCCACCCCGCGACACCAGGCGACGCCGTGCTCACGGTAGGTGGGGAAGGCGTAGTCGTGCTCGCGCATCGCACGGCCGCTGCCGACCTGCGCCGCCTCCTGGCCGAGCAGCGAGGCCCACAGGCCCAGCTCGCCCTGGCGCTGCAGCGCGGTGGCCTCGGCGTCGAAGCGCCGCACCAGCACCAGGTCGCGGTAGAGGGAGCGCAGCTCCTCGGGGGTGACGGTCAGCGGGTAGTCCGGGTGCTCGACCCGCTCGCCTTCCGGGGTCAGCAGCTGGATGAGCTCGGCCGGGGCGTCCTTCCCCGCGGGGACGTTCTCGGGGACGCCGGGGGCGGCCTTCTTGCGCGCCCTCGCCGTGCTTTTGACGGTCACGTTCACTCCTCGGTCTGTCCGGCCGCCCGGGGTCGCCGGTGACCGGTCCGGTCACCTCCTCGCACAGTGCGCGGGGTGGGCGCACCGAATACGCGGCAGGTGGTGATCCTTTTCCGACGGCGTCCTCACGAGAACGTTACCCAGCGGGCGCTCTTGGCGCGCCTGCGCTAGGACGTCCTACTTGTTCCGACCTGGGTGGGATCGGACCGGGCTCACAGCTCGCGCCGGCGGGTGCCGTCAGGACACCTGCGCACGCTATCCGGGCAGCGCGTTTCGCGTAAGGGGGTTGATCGGACAGATTTGTGTGGCGGCTGGTGCGGGCGATAGGTCTTCTCTGTGGCGTTATGGGAGTATTTGGCGATGAACGAAAACGGGCGAATCAGGGTTTTCCTGCTCGACGACCACGAGGTGGTCCGCCGTGGGGTGCACGAGCTGCTGTCCGGTGAGACGGACATCGAGGTGGTCGGCGAGGCCGGCACCGCGGCCGAGGCGCTGGCCCGGATCCCCGCCGTCGCCCCCGACGTCGCCGTCCTCGACGTCCGCCTGCCGGACGGCAACGGCGTGGAGGTCTGCCGCGAGGTCCGCTCGCAGCAGCCCGCGATCCGCTGCCTGATGCTCACCTCGTTCTCCGACGACGAGGCCCTGTTCGACTCGATCATGGCCGGGGCCTCGGGCTACGTGCTCAAGGCGATCCGCGGCACCGACCTGCTCTCGGCCGTGCGCGACGTGGCCGCCGGCAAGTCGCTGCTCGACCCGGTGGCCACCAGCCGGGTGCTGCAGCGGCTGCGCGAGGGCGGCGAGAAGGAGGACGAGAAGCTCGCCCAACTGACCAGGCAGGAGCGGCGGATCCTGGAGCTGATCGGCGAGGGCATGACGAACCGTCAGATCGGCGGCGAGCTGCACCTGGCGGAGAAGACGGTCAAGAACTACGTCTCCAGCCTGCTGGCCAAAATGGGTATGGCCCGACGCACCCAGGCCGCCGCCTACGTGGCCCGGCTCGGCGCGGACCAGCAGCATCACTAACCGTCCCACCAGCGGTTGGTTAACGCACCGTCAGCGATCATGACCATCGGCACGGTGCTCACAACCGGGCAATTTCCGCCATCGGCGCCTCGCCCGGCCCGCCCGGCTACGATGACGGAGCGTGATTGACCGTCAACTCCTCTCCGCGCCAACCATCCTTACCGGCAAGCCGGTTGACCATGATCCGGACATCCTCGTCCACGCTCCGGACGGTCCGGACGCCGCCGCGCCGCCGGTGGGCACCCTCAGCCCGCCGGTCCCGCACGAGGTGCTGGCCCGGGTGCTGCGCGGCTACGCCGCCGGCCGGCTGCTCGCGGCCGAGCCGGTGGCCGAGGGCCTGCTCAACCGCGGCTACCGGGTCACCACCCACCGCGGGTGCTACTTCCTCAAGTGCTACGTGGACCAGGCCACCGCCACCCGCGCCGCGATCGCGGCCCAGCACCTGGCCACCACCGCACTGGCCGAGCGCGGCCTGCCGGTGCCGGCCCCGCTGGCCGACCGGGACGGCCACACCGTCACCGACCACGAGGGCCGCCACTTCGCGCTCTACCCCTGGGTGGCGGGGCGGCACCGCACCGGGGCCGAGCTGGACCTGTCGCAGTCCGCCGCACTCGGCACGCTCCTCGCCGAACTGCACGGCGCACTCGAGGAGATCTGCGCCCTGGTCACCCAGCCGGCCGAACTGCCCAGCGCCGAGCCCGAGGAGACCGCCGAACTGATCGGGCAGCTGCGCACGCTGGCCGCCGGGCACCGCCCGTACGGCCCGTTCGAGCACCTCGCCGAAGAACGGCTGGCCGAGCGCGCCGAGTTGCTGGCCGCCCACCGCCACCGTCGGCCCGCACCAGCGGAGTTCGGCCGCTGCGGCTGGGTGCACGGCGACTTCCACGGCCTCAACCTGCTGTACCGCGGCGGCCGGGTCGCGGGCGTGCTCGACTGGGACCGGCTGCGGGTGCGCCCGCGCGCCGAGGAGGCGGTGCGGGCCGCCACGCTGATCTTCAACGACCCGGTCACCGGCGAGCTGGACCTGGCCCGGGTGCGCCAGTACGCGCGCGGCTACCGGGCCGCCTGCGGCGCCGACCGCGCGGAGCTGGCGCTGGCCGTGCACCGGGTCTGGTGGGAGCGGCTCAACGACTTCTGGATGCTCCAGTGGCGCTACCAGCGCGCCGACCCGCGCGCCGACCCGCTCTTCCCGGCAGCCGCCGGACAGACGGTCTGGTGGTGCCAGGAGTACGAGCAGGTCCTCGACGCGTTCGTGAACTGACGGGCGTCAGTTCGGGGAGGCCGGCGCGCTCGCGTGCCCGCCGGTGCTGCCGCCGATGACACCCGCCGGCGGCGAGACCGGCGTGCTGCCACTGCCACCGGTACCACCGCCGGTGCCGCCGCCCGTGCCACCGCCGGTACCCCCACCCGTGCCACCACCGGTGCTGCCGGTCGGCTGCCCGGTGCCCGTGCTCCCGCCGGACGGCTGACCGGTGACCGTGCTCCCGCCGGACGGCTGCCCGGTGACCGTGCTGCCCCCGGACGGCTGCCCGGTGACCGTGCTGCCCCCGGACGGCTGCCCGGTGACCGGCGCGCTCGAGCGCGGCGGCCGGTAGCTCGGCTGGTAGCTCGGCTGCGACGGCTCGGTGGGCGGCTGGTACGGCGTGCGGGAGCGGCTCGGGCTCAGGCTCGGCGTGGGGCTCGGGCTGAGCGTGCTCGGCGAGTCGGACGGCGAGTCGGACGGCGAGGCCGCGTTGCTGGGCGCCACCGGGTTCACGACGCTGCCCCCGCCGCCACCGCCACCGCCGCCGGTGGACGCCACCGCGATGCCGACCCCGGCCGCCAGCACCAGCACCACACCGGCCACCCAGGCCAGCGCCTTGCGCCGGCCGCCGGGACGCGGCTGCTCCTCGTAGCCGCCGCCGTAGCCGTCACCACTGCCGCCGTTGCCGCCACCGCCCGCGCCGCCGTACGGCGTGGCCGGGGTCTGGTAGCCGCCCGCCGTGGCGCCGTAGGGCAGCACGGCGGTCTGGTCGGCGGGCCGGCCGGCGCCGGCGGCCCCGAAGACCGCCGTGACGGCGGTCCCCTGGCCCGGCGTGCCGTCGTAGCCCGACTGCCCGAAGCCGCCGAGCTGCGCGGTGGGGTAGCCGCCCGCGCCGTGCATCTCGCGCAGCGCGTGCTGGACGTGGGCGCGGAACTCGTCCGCGCTCTGGAACCGCTCGTCCGGGTTCTTCGCCAGCGAGCGCAGCACCAGCTCGTCCAGCTGCCACGGCACCCGGTTGTTGGCCTGCGAGGGCGGCACCGGCGCGTCCTGGACGTGCTGGTAGACCACCGAGAGCGGGGTGTCGCCGGTGAACGGCGGGCGCAGCGTCAGCAGCTCGTAGAGCATGCAGCCGGCCGCGTACAGGTCGGAGCGGTGGTCCACCGGCTTGCCCAGCGCCTGCTCGGGCGAGAGGTACTGCGGGGTGCCCATCACCATGCCGGTCTGGGTCATGGTGCTGGCCGCGCCGTCGAGCGCGCGGGCGATGCCGAAGTCCATCACCTTGACCGCGCCGGCGGTCGTGATGATCACGTTCGCGGGCTTGATGTCCCGGTGCACGATGCCGTGGCGGTGGCTGTAGTCCAGCGCCTCCAGCACCCCGGCGATGATGATCAGCGCCTGGTCGACCGGCGGCGCCTCCTCGTCCACCAGCAGCTCGCGGACGGTCTTGCCCTCCACCAGCTCCATCACGATGTACGGGGTGGACTCCCCGCCCACCAGCTCCTCGCCGGTGTCGTAGACCGCGACGATCGAGTGGTGGTTGAGCGAGGCCACCGAGTGCGCCTCACGGGTGAACCGCAGCCGGGACACCTCGTCCTGGGCCAGCTCGGGACGGAGCAGCTTGACCGCGACCTGGCGGCCCAGCCGCACGTCCTGGGCGGCCAGCACCTCGGCCATGCCGCCGCGGCCCAGCCGGTGGGTCAGCCGGTAGCGGCCGTCGCCGAGGGTGCCGAGCGCGGCGGCGATGCCGCGGCCCGGGGTGCTCGGACCGCCGTACGGCTGGCTCTGGGGGCGGCCGACCGTGGTCTGCTCGGGGTCGTAGTCGGACGGCTTCTCGTCCGACGCGCCCCGCTCGTAGGGGTAGTCGCGCTCGTGCTCGGGACCGGGACCGGCGCCGGGGGCAGGGGTGAACTCACCCTCGCCGTCGCCCGGCTCGTGCGTCTGTGCCATTACTCCCTCGCCCCGGGCCGACGCTCTGGTCGCGGTCGCCCTTTCGATTCGCTCCCCGAGAACGCTACCGCCAATGGCGCCCGCACCCCGAATGCGTCCGGCTGCCGGAGAGCGGGCAGCCCGGTGCGTGTCCGCGCCGTTACGCCAGGTCCTGCGACGGCCCGGCGGCCCGGTCGAGGTGGCTGACCTGGGCGGGCACCGCCGGCTGGCCACTGGTGTCGGTGCTGCTCTTGGCCACGATCGCGATGATGATGACCATCAGAACGATCACGCCGATGATCACGCCGATCACCACCAGCGCCGTCGAGCAGCCGTTGTTGTTGGCCCGCACCGGCTGCGGCGGCGCGTACGGGACGGCCTGCGGCATCGGCGCGGGCGTGGGCGCCTGCTGCGGGAAGGCCGGCGGCGTCCGGTAGGCCTGCGGCGCCGGGGTCTGGTACGGCTGCTGGTAGGGCTGCGGGGCCGGGGTGCTCGGCCCGGGCCCATAGGCCGGCGGCGGGGTCTGCGGCCCGTACGGGCCGGCCACCGGCTGCGGCTGGTAGGGCTGGTGCACCTGCGGGCCGGGGGTGTTGATGTCCCCGCCGACCGGCGGGAAGTTGGTCAGCGAGCTGGAGGCGTGGGTGGCCCGCGGCCCCTCGCTGATCACCAGCGGGGAGGCGGCCAGCGAGGCGCCGCCGCTCTTCTCCCCGCTCGCCACCCGCTCCACCTCGTCGCGCATGGTCTGCGCGGTGGGGAAGCGGTGCGCGGGGTCCTTGCGCAGCGAACGGGCCACCAGCGCGTCCACCGCCGGGGTCACCGCGCGGTTCAGGCTGGAGGGGGCCGGCGGCTGCTCCTGCACGTGCTTGTAGGCGATGGAGAACGGCGAGTCCCCGTCGAACGGGAGCTGGCCGGTGAGCAGTTCGAAGAGCATGCAGCCGACCGAGTAGAGGTCGGAGCGGGCGTCCACGCTCTTGCCCAGCGCCTGCTCGGGCGAGAGGTACTGCGGGGTGCCGACCACCATGCCGGTCTGGGTCATCGAGGTCACCCCCGACTGCATGGCCCGGGCGATGCCGAAGTCCATCACCTTGACCTCGCCCTTGGTGTTCACCATGACGTTGCCGGGCTTGATGTCGCGGTGCACCAGGCCCTGGTCGTGCGAGGTGTCCAGGGCGGCCAGCACCGCGCTGGTGATCTTCAGCGCCTGGTCGGCGGGCATCGCGCCGTGCTCGGCGATCGCCTGGTTGAGCACGTCGCGCAGCGAGTGGCCCTCGACGTACTCCATGACGATGTAGGGGGTGGTGGCACCGTCCGGTGCCACCTCCTCGCCGGTGTCGTGGACCGCGACGATGTTGGGGTGCTGGAGGCGGGCGACGGCCTGCGCCTCGCGCCGGAAGCGCTCGCGGAAGGACTGCTCCCGGCCCAGCTCGGTGTGCAGCGTCTTCACTGCGACGTTGCGGCCGAGCACGTTGTCGTAGGCCAGGTGGACCGAGGCCATACCGCCCTCGCCCAGCAGCCGCTGCAGGACATACCGCCCGTGGCCCAGCGAGGTGAGCTGCCCCTGCGACTGGTCCACTCCGGTGCTGCCGTCCTCGCTCATGGTCCTCTGCTTCCCCCTCGGCGGGCCTGCGACAGGGGTCAGGGTATCGGCTGCGCCGTCGCGCACCGTCACCGCGCCCAGGTGCACCACCGGGGTGCGCCGACGGTGTCCGAACGGCCCGGGCACGGCCGGTCGCCGCGCCCGGGAACCCGCACGGTCACGGGGCCGGCGGCTACAGGTAGGGGCCCGAGCGCATGCCGCGCCCCTCGCCCGGGTCCTCGAACTCCTGGTCCGGCGGCACGCTGCCCGGCGGCAGCGCGCGGCGCATCTGCTCCAGCTGGGCCCGGGCGGCCATCTGCTGGGCGAAGAGCGCGGTCTGGATCCCGTGGAAGAGCCCCTCCAGCCAGCCGACGAGCTGGGCCTGGGCGATCCGCAGCTCGGCCTCGGTGGGGATGGTGTCCTCGGTGAACGGCAGCGAGAGCCGCTCCAGCTCCTCCACCAGCTCCGGCGCCAGCCCGAGTTCCAGCTCCTTGATCGAGCTGGCGTGGATGTCCTTCAAGCGGGCCCGGCTGGCCTCGTCGAGGGGAGCCGCGCGGACCTCCTCCAGCAGCTGCTTGATCATGCTGCCGATCCGCATCACCTTGGCGGGCTGCTCGACCATCTCGGTCACCGGCAGCTCGCGGTGCTCCCCGTCCTCGCCGGTGCGGCCGAAGACCCGGCCCTGGGCGCCGGGCGCGCCGCCGATCGCCATGCCGTCCGGGCCCACGATCAGTACCTGCTGCAGGTGGTCGTCCGACGGCCCGGTCGGTCCCGTCGATCCCTGGTACGGCTCGTGCTCGGGCCGTTCGTTCGGCTTCGTCATAGCTCTTTCATATGCTCCGGCCGGTGAGGGGGTCAACCGACCTTGGTCCCGGCGGCCGTGGCCCCGCCCCCGGGCCCCGGCCGCCGCCGGTCAGCCGCGGCGCAGCCGCAGCCCCACCATCCCCAGCCCGAGGCCGATCAGCACCAGCCCGGTACCGAGGACGAGCACCAGCGTGGCCGGGTCCCGCAGGGTCACCATGACGGTGGCGACCGTGGCGGCCTGCTGGGCTGGCGTGGTGGCGGCGACGGGAGCCGGGGTGTCCGCGGGCGCCAGCGGGTCCGTCACGGTGCCGGGCGGCGTCGCCGGCACCAGGGCGGGCGCGTCCGGGGCGCCCGGCAGGTCGGCGGGGACATCGGCAGGGGCATCGGCGGAGGCATCGGCAGGGGCGTCGGCGGGGAGATCGGCGGGGGTGCCGGTGGCGGAACCGGCCCCGGCCTCGCTGGGAGCGGCACCCGGGTCGTCGGCCCGGACGTCGCCCGGGTCGTCCTGGGCAGCGCCCGTCGGCGGGTCGGCGGGCGGCGCGGCCGCGGGGAGCACCGCGGCGCCGGTGGGGCGGCAGGTCGCCGCATCGGCGGTGGGGGACGTCGTCCCGGTACCGGTGGTGGGCCCGCCCGGGGACGGGGACGCGGTGGGCCGCGGCGTCGGCCGGGCGCCGGTGCTCGCCGCAGCGGTGGGCGTGGCGGTCCGGGGCGGGCTCGCGGCCGGCCCCCAGGACTGCGCCCTGCTCGGCGACGGGGGCGGCGCCGAGGTGGCCGGCCGGGTCGCGGTCGGCGGCTGCGCGCCGACCGGCCGGGCCTCGCCCGTCGCGCCGTCCGGATCGCCGCGGGTCGGGCTCGCGGCCGGGCTCCGGTCGCCGTCCGGGTCGGGCGCCGCGGCCGTCCCAGCCGCGGCCGGTGCCGACTCGGGTGCCGGTCGCGGCTGCTCGGACGCCAGGCCGGCGGTGACGGCGGCCGGCTGCGCGACCGCGCCGCTGGCCGCCGCCTGCGCGGTGGCCGACGGCAGCACGAGGGAGAGCAGCACCGGCGCCGTCAGCCCCGCGCCTGCGGCGAGCCTGGCGGTGCGCCGCACGGCCCCGCGGCTTCGGCAGAGGGCCGATCGGCAGCGGACGGTACGGGAGAGGAGACCGGAGCGGGTCGCGCGGCAGACCCGGCGGGTGCGTGCGGCGGCGTAACGCGAGAGCGGGGACGACGAGAGCGAGGGCTTGGCCACGGACGACGGTCCTTCCGACGGCCGGTGCCCGGGGGCTCCGGCGGCGGGACAGCTCCGGACCAGCGTCACACAGACCGCCGAGCCGGGCATGTCGGCCGTCCGTGGCACCGCTCCCGCGGGCCGGCGGCAGCCTCAGTCGTGGCCGGGCAGCGCCAGCCAGTCCGCCCAGGAGATGTCGCGCCCCAGGCAGCGCGGCTGCGCGAACGGCCAGTCGGCGCCGATCCAGGACGGGACGAGGGCGTCCAGCGCCGCCTCGATCTCGCCGCCGACCAGCTCGTCCACCACCCACCAGGAGATCTCGGCGTCGGAGCCCGGCTTCTCGGGCGGATCGATGTAGACGCAGCCCAGCAGCGCGGTCTCCGCGGTGTCCAGCAGCGCGTAGTTGAAGGACTGGTGGGCCGCGATCTCGGCCTCGTGCCGGGCCAGGTCGGCCCGGTCCGCCTCGTAGGTCATGGTGGCCGCCGGCCAGCCCCAGGCCGGCCCGTAGACGGACCAGAGGCGCTCGCGCGAACCCATCACCGCCGGGTAGTCGATCTCGGTGTCGGCCGCCTTGATCGGGCGCAGGTGGTAGCCGTCGAGGACGGGCACGTGGACAGGGTGGACGAACTCCGCGGGCAGCCAGGTCATAGCGCCGGACAGTACCCGCGCGCGGGGCCGGGCCCCAGGGGTTTTCCGGCCGCAGGCCGGCTCAGCCGGACACGCAGGCCTTGCCCAGCTCCCCCGCCGCGTCCGTGACCGGCGACAGGTCGGGCTGCCGGTCGTGGGCGAGACCGTCCTGGGCGTTGCGGATCGCCTCGGTCAGCTTGTCGACCGCGCTGTTCAGGTCGGCGTGGGCACCCTTGCCGCCGATCTTCTTCACGTCGTCCTGCAGCTTGTGCAGCGCGTCGGCGGTGTGCCGGCGGCGGCTCGCTTCGGTCAACTGCCCGACGTTGAGGGCGGAGTCCTTCAGGTCCTGGACGTCGCCGGTGACGCTGATGGCCGTCTTGCCGCAGTCGCGCGCGTTGTCGACGTTGTTGCAGCCCGCGATGGCCGGGACAGCGAGGAACAGCGTGGACACGGCCACCGCCGGCCGGTGCAGCCTGATCCGCATGACGACTCTCCCCCTGGACGAGAACCTTGCCCCACTCCCCTGACCCATCAACACCTTTCGCCTGTCGCAAGGCTCCTGACCCTGCGTCGATTCCGTGCGGCCGCCGGGCACGGCGTCAGCGCATCGCCTTCGAACGCCAGTAGCCGAACTGGTCCAGCGGTTCGCCGTCCAGCTGCCACGGCCAGGGCGTCACCGTCTCGCCGATCAGCTCGAAGGTCCGGGTCGCCTCGCGGACCCGGCCGGCCTGGACCAGGGCGTAGGCCAGCAGGTTGAGATCGGCCAGGGCGCCCGCGTGCTGCAGCCGGTCGGGGCCGGTCCAGTCGGTCAGGGCGCGCTCCAGGGCCGCGTTCGCGCGGGCGTGCGACCACTGGCGGCGGGCCAGCAGCGCCTCCACCCCGCCCTTGGCGGTGATGCGCTCGTACTCCTCGACCAGCGAGGTCAGTTCCACCCCCACCGCCGGCGCCGTCGCGGGGATCCCGGAGCGGACCGCGTCCACGAAGTCCAGCTGGTGGCTGCGCGATCCGCACTCCTCCGGCGAGAGGTAGTGCAGCATCTGCAGGTGCGCCTCGCGGTGCCAGGCGTCGCGGGCGGTCACCTCGTGCCAGACCTCGAAGACGTCCCGCGAGTCGGCGCGCAGCAGCCGCAGCATCGCGAGCAGGACCACCCAGGGGGTCGGGTCGTTCGGCTTGGCGGCAGCCGCCCGGTGGCAGTGGTCGGCGGTGGCCCGGGCGTCCTCCATCGTGCCCCGGCGGCGGCCGCGCACCAGCTCGACCCAGGCGTCGAAGACCAGCGCGTCCGCGCTGCGCGGCTGCCGCTGCCGCCAGGAGCGGGCCAGCCCGGAGTGCGCGGCGGCCTCGGCGAGCACGGCGCACCGGTGGGCCCGCCGGTCCCAGTCGGCTCCGGCCTCCTTGAGGACCCGCTCCACCTGGTCGATCTGGATCTCGCTCTGGCCCGGCATCGGGGGCGAGTCCAGCTGTCGGCGCACCTGGCCGAGCTTGACGTCATCGAGTTCCGGCAGCATGCGCGGCCCGGAACTCCGAAATCTTCGAAGGATCGACATTGGCGCAGCCTAGGGCGCGCGCGCAGTCCCAGACAGACCTCGGCCGCAGCTCCGAGGGAATCGTTATTCGCCGGTCGGCGCGGGGTGACCGTACCGCCTCGTACCGCGACCCGGGAGCGCCGCAGCGCCCCCGGACCGGCCCCGAGCGCGGGCCGGCTCCGCCCTCGCGCGGACCTCACGTCCAGAGCTGGTCGCCCAGGCTCCCGCCCGGTGCGGCGCCGGGCAGGACGTAGGCGACGGCCGAGGCCTGGTGCTCCAGGAAGGGGGTGAGGGCGTCGCGGCCGGCCAGCCGGTTCTGGACCCGGCTGAACTGGGCGGGGTCGCGCATGAAGGCGCAGAAGAGCAGGCCGCGGTCGGCCGGGCCGTCGTCGTAGCTGTAGCTGCGGCGGAGCATCCGGGCGCCGCCGTCGAGCCGCGGGCTGGTCAGGCGGACGTGGGCGGTGGCGGGGATGACGTAGGAGCCGTCGGGGTTCTTGGCGTAGATGTCCGGGTCGTCGTGCTCGGCGGTGCCGGTCAGCGGGACGCCGTCGCGGGCACGGCGGCCGATCACCAGGTCGCGCTGGTTCCCGGGCAGGGCCGCGAAGCCGGCGACGTCCATCCGGATCCTGCGGTAGACCAGGACGGTGCCGTTCAGGTGGACCCCGGGCGGGCCCCAGACCCAGCTCTCGTCCGCCGCGGCGTCCGGATTGGCGGTGCCGTCCTTGAAGCCGAACAGGTTGCGCGCAGTGGTGCCCGGGGCCGTGACCGGCAGGAAGCCGGACTGCGTCCAGCGGGGCACGGCGCCGGCGGCGTGTGCGGCCGTGCCCACGAGTTCGGCGACGACGGTCAGGGTCCACCGGTCGGCCGCGCAGAGCTGGACGAGGAGGTCGCCGCCGCCGCGGGCCGGGTCGAGGCGATCACCGGGGAAGGGCGGCAACTCGGCCAGTGCGGCAGGGACGTTGAGGCCGAGCCGGGTGGCGAGAGCCGGACCGACGCCGACCAGCGAGGTGAGCCGGCTCGCGCCGCCGCCCTGCAGCCGTGGGTCCGACGGTGCGTCACCGGCCGTGTCGGACAGGGTGCTTGTCAGCGCGCCGAGCACGGCGCGCAGGGTCTGCCGGTCGGCGGCCGGGGAGGTCTGCGGGAGGTCGAGCGCGAGCAGCTGGGTGGCCGGCTGCGCGGGAGCCGTCACCCCCGCCTGCCGGGCGCCGTGGAACGCGATCGCGGCCTCGGCCGGCAGGGCGCCGGGGCGCCCGGATCTCCGTTCGTCGCGGGCCAGTTCGTCGCCTGCCGCACCGAGCCCGGCGGCGAGCAGGGCTCCGGCGGCGAGCAGCGCCCGGCGTCGTACCGGCCCGGTCGCGGCGGGTGCGGCCGGATCCTGCGCATTTCCCGATTCGGTGGGCATGCGGCTATTGGAGACGATAGAACTCCTGTCATGCAAACCCTGTCTGCGAAGCGTCCGTTGAGCTGTTCGACGGTGCGGGCGGCGGCGCTGCGGTGGCTGCCGGTGCTGGCCGTCTCGGTCGCGCTGACGGCCACCGGGTGCTCCTCGGCGGGGCCGCGGCATCCGGCCGGCACCGTGCTGCGGGTGCCGCAGGACTTCCACACGGTGCAGCAGGCGGTGGACGTCGCTCGCGAGGGCGACACGGTGCTGATCGGCCCCGGTGTGTACCGGGAGAGCGTGCACGTCACCAGGCCCCGCGTGGTGCTGCGCGGAACGGACCGCAACACGGTGGTGTTCGACGGCGGCGTGCGCCTGGTCAACGGCATCACCGTGACCGGTGCCGGCTCGGTGGTGGAGAACGTCACCGTGCACGGCTACCTCGCCAACGGCGTGCTCTTCACCGGCGTCACCGACCAGCAGCTGCAGCAGCGCGGCGCCGGCGGTTCGGCGTACAACCCGCTGGACACCGCCCGCTTCCCGGCGGTCCAGGGCTTCCGGGCGACCCGGGTGACGGCCTACGACAACGGCCTCTACGGCATCTACGCCTTCGACGCACACGGCGGCGTGATCGAGGACTCCTACGCCTCCGGGCAGGCCGACTCCGGCATCTACGTCGGCCAGTGCCGGCCCTGCGACACCCTGGTGCGCGGCAACACCATGGAGCGCAACGCGGTCGGCATCGAACTGACCAACGCCTCGGAGGGCTTGTCGGTGCTGGGCAACCGGGTCGCCGGCAACCGGGTCGGCGTCACCGTCAACTCCAACGACCTGGAGGCCCTGGCCCCGCAGCACGGCGCGGTGATCGCGGGCAACGTGGTCGCCGACAACAACGCCGCCGACACCCCCGAGCAGGCGGACGGCGCCTTCGGCATCGGGATCGGCATCGGCGGCGGCACCGGGAACCGCGTGCAGCGCAACCTGGTCCAGGGCAACCAGGCGGTCGGCGTGGTCGTCACCGACCCGCCGGGGCACCCGGCGAGCGGCAACAGCATCGAGGACAACCACGTCACCGGCAACGGCACGGACCTCGCCCTGGCCGCGGCCGCCCCCGACAACTGCTTCAGCGGCAACCAGCCCGCCACCCAGAGCCCGGACGGCCTGGAGGGCCTCGCCGGCTGCGGCGCCGGCGCGCGGGGCGCGCTGCCCGCCGGGCGGACGACGCCGGTGCAGGCGCCGCCGGGCGTTCCGTTCAGCCAGGTGCCGGCCCCGCCCGCCCAGCCGACCATGCCCGACCCGACGGCCGCGGCGGCCCCGGCCACCGGCCTGCCGGGGGCCGTCGATCCGGACGCCTACCCGCTCCCGACGGACGCCACCGCCGTGCCCGGCGGGCACTGACGGACCGTCAGGCTGGTCGCCTCGACGGTCAGTCGGTGTCCCAGGGCGCCTCGGGGAGCTTCGCACCGGCGTCGTGTCCGGCGAACTCCACGGTGGTGGGGGTCCCCAGGCCCGGCATCCGCATCGTCACCCGCCCCAGGCCGCCGTTGGCGTCGACCCAGTAGGTGAGCGGCGACCGGCCGCCGTCGGACCCCGTCCCGGGCGTGCTGCCCTGGGCGCGCGGCCCGGCGAACCGGTCGTAGCTGCGGCCGTCGATCCGGTCGCGGCCCAGCCAGCGGGCTCCGGACTGGGCGAGCAGCAGCGGGTTGTCGGGCCGGTCCGCACCCAGCCCCATCAGCAACTGGAGCCCGGCGTCCAGCGGATCGGCCGTGTAGGGGCGCGGGGACCAGCCCGAGCGCGGGATGTGCTCGGCCTGCTGCCAGGGCGGCCCGGGGTCGCCCGGCGGGACGGGAGCCAGCCCCAGGCCGTCGTCGTCCCAGACGATCAGGCCGTGGTCGAGCGCTCCGGCTCCGGCTGCGGAGGCTGCGCCGGTCCCGGTGGTCTCGTAGCTGCCAGCCGCCCGGTGGCTGCGGTAGTCCACCACCCCGCTCACGCGGACCACCACCGTGCCGCCCTCGTCGGCGGTGAGGGTCACCGCGACCGGGCTGGCCTGGTAGAGGTTCAGCCGCGACAGCGCCAGCTGGGACGCCTCGTCCATGGTCACCGGGCGCGCGGTGGCCTCCCCGGACAGGGCCCGGTAGCCGACCAGGCCGCCCGCCACGGTGCCGCACACCGCGACCGCGATCAGTGCTCTGAGCCAGTGCCTACGACGCGGCGCAGCCGTCCGCCCGTCGCTCTTCGTCTTGCGCGCCATGCGGTCGCCCTCCCTGGTCGGTTGGTCCAACGGTCGGGCGGGCCCGCGGACCAGTGGTCCACGGGCCCGCCCAGGGGCAGCGCTGTACCGGCCCCGGACCTACTGGTGCTGTGTCCTTCGCCTGCGCAGCAGCACGAGCATCGCCGCGCCGACGACGGTGAGCACGGCACCGCCGGCCAGCGCCATCGGCACCAGCCCGCTCATGCCGGTGAACGCCAGGCGCGAGCCGGGCGGGGAGCCCGCCGGCGGTGCTGCGGCCGGTGTGCTCGGCACCGGCACCACCGGTGCCGGCGTCGGCGACGGGCTCGACGGCGCGGGCGACGGGCTCGGCGACGGCGACGGGCTCGGCGTCGGCGTCGGCGTCGGCGTCGGCGTCGGCGTCGGCGTCGGCGTCGGGCTCGGCGTCGGGGTGGGCAGCAGCTGGTTGACGGCCGTCACCGAGACCCCGGCGTCGAGGTTGTCGGAGGTCAGCACCAACGGCCCGAACACCGTCACGTCCGGCACGGCGTACCCGGGCGGCGGACCGACCTCCTGCCAGTAGTACGTCCCCGGCAACCCGCTGCCCTGGCAGACGCCGTCGGCCCCGGTGGTGCAGCTCCCGCCGACCTTGGTGTCCGGTTTCGCCCCGGTGGTCTGCAGGCCGCCGGAGCCGTTCGTCTCCTCCCACAGCTGGAACTGCGCCCCGGCCAGCGGCTTGCCGTCCTGGTCGTGCTTGAGCACCCGCAGCACGCCCTCCTGCTGCCGGAAGCCGAAGTCGTAGGTGTGGTTGTTCTCGCCCGGCCCGCCGGTGGTCAGCGAGGTCTGCGGGAACTTCGCGCCGGCCGGCACGATGCCCTTGGAGTCGATGAAGTGGTTGTCCCCGACGTCCGCGGCGGTGGGCACCCACTGGTAGAGCGGGCCGCCCTTGGCGTAGTCGGCCGGGTTGTCGAGGCGGATGGTGTAGTCGGTCCTCGGCTTGAGGCCGCCGGTGACGTCCGAGTCGTCGAAGTAGTACTCACCGCGCGAGGTCGTCGTCGTGGTCCCGACCAGCTTCCCCGACCCGTCGTACAGGTGGACGGTCACGCCCACCACCGGGCGCTGGCCCGGTTCCTGGAGGCCCGAGCGCTCGGGGTCGTACCAGACCCGGTTGCCGATCTGCAGCGGCGCCTGGTCGCAGAGCACCTCGAGGTCGCCCATCGAGGCGCCCTTGCCGAACGGGGCGCTGGTCCCCTTCGGGGTCAGCCGCAGGCCGAACTTCGGGTCCTGCGAGCCGTCCGCGCGCTCCAGGAACGAGGTGCCGTAGCCGACCGGGGTGTGGTCGGGGTCGAAGGAGGAGACCGCGATGGTGCTCTCGACCTTGGAGAGCGCCATGCCGGCGAACGCCGTGTTGTGGTGACCCACCGCGGCCCAGGCGGTGTCGAAGAACCGGGCACCGCGCACGGTCTCGCCGCAGCCCTTGTCGGTGTCCATCACGTACGTGCCGTTCGCCAGGCAGGCCTTGTCCAGGTCACCGCCGGACATGACGTTGAAGACGGAGCCCGGTGCGGGGGCTCCCGGCTCGCGGTCGGCGAAGCGGTCGCGGAAGGCGAGCAGCATCGAGCCGTCGGTCTCGAAGAGGATCTCGCCCAACTCCGGTTCGGGGTTGGCCATGGTGGCGGTGCCGCACGCCTTGCCGTTCTGCGTGGTCGGGTATGTGCTGGTCCACGGGAACCATCCCGCCCCGTCGCACGGACCCGAACCGACCGTCGAGGCGCGCGGGTAGTCCAGCGGCTGGTCCAGCACCGGCTTGCCGAACGCCCCGGTGGTGAGGTCGAACGGCATGACCACGGCGCGCACGTCCGTGAGCCTGTCCGTGGACTGGCCGGAGCAGACGCCGCCGAGGTAGCCGGTCCCGTCCTGCAGACCGAGACCGAACGGCCGCCAGTCCCCGTCCGCCGGGCAGCCCGGGTCCGGGATCGGGTAGACGGCCTTCGGCGCCGAGGCCGTCGCCCCGGTGGCGTCGTAGCGGTACAGCTTGCGGTCGTTGAGGTTGACGACGAAGAGGTCCTTGCCGTCATCGGTGATCTTGATCCCGCCCAGGCTCTCCTTGCCGGGCACGTTGAGGAAGGCGTCGTCCGTCCCCGGCCCGTGCACGGTGCTGCCCGCGTCCGGCACGGTGGCGAAGAGCGTCGTCCTCTTCCGCGCGGGGTCGGTGACGTAGAGCGCGCCCGCGCCGCCGGGGCCGTAGGCGGTGCCGCGCTTGGCCACCGCCGAGGAGAAGAGCCGCTGGTCGGCCTTGTCCCAGGCCAGGCCGTACACCGTGCCGGTGTCGGCGTTGGTGGCCAGGGTCGTCGCGGTGGTGCCGTCGCCGCCGGGGCCCTCCTGGCCGCGCGCGCTGTACGGGAAGGAGACCAGCGTGCGCTCGGCACCGCCCTCGGTGTTGGCGGGCTGGCAGGTCGCCACCAGCGGAGCGTTCTTCTGGCAGTAGTCGCCCGGGTTCCACAGCCCGGTGGTGTACGCGACGTTCTTGCCGCCGGAGAGGTCGACGAACTCCTCGTTGCTGCTCAGCTGTGTGGGCGCGCCGTCCAGCCCCTGGCGCGAGGCGAAGGCCGGGAAGAGCACGCCCGGTTGCGGATTCACCACCTGCACGCGGTACGTGCCGCCGGTGGCCTTGCTCGCGCCCGGGGCCAGCGTGACCGTGCCGTCGGCCGCGGTGACCCCTTCGACGTCCGTCCCGGCGTCGTCGGTGAGGGTCACCTTGACGCCCGCGATACCCGGCTCCAGTGCGGGGGTCCACACCCCGCTGGTGTCGACGGCCCGGATCACCCGGACCGTCACCGACCCGTCCCCAGTCTGCGAGGACGCCGTCGGTGCCGCCGCCAGCGAGCAGCTGCCGATCCCCAGCAGCAGCGCCGCGACACTGCCCACGGTGCGGCGACCGGGAGCCCCCGGGCGGCGCCGACCCGGCCCGCGCGCACTGCTGTTCGAATCTTCGTTCGTAGTTGTCATCCCCTGCTCTCATCGTTCAGAAGGGAGCCGATGCCCGAACTCGTATGGGATTGCATGAGAGTTGGCGGAAAACCGCCTGGGGGCGAGCTTAGAGGCGATCTGAGCAAGATCGTGGCGGAACGGCGAACTCGGGTTCCACTAACTCATCGTCCAGTGAACCCGGTTACATGTGATGCACAGCCGAACACCGTCCTCTCATGAAGCTGTCCCGCACCCCGGAGCGGGTGCGGGACAGCGTCGATCGCGGACGGGTGGATCCGTCACACCTGCAGGACGATCTTCCCCACCTGCTCCCCCGCCTCCAGCGCCCGGTGCGCCTCGCCGGCATCGGTCAGCGGCAGCACCCGGTCGATCACCGGCTTCACCACGCCCGACTCCACCAGCGGCCACACGTGCTCGCGCACCGCCGCCACGATCGCCGCCTTCTCCGCCAGCGGACGCGGGCGCAGCGAGGTGGCCACCACCGCGCCGCGCTTGGCCAGCAGCTTGCCCAGGTCCAACTCACCGGTGCGGCCGCCCTGCAGACCGATGATCACCAGTCGCCCCGCCATCGCCAGCGCGTCCACGTTCCGCTGCAGGTACTTGGCGCCCATGATGTCCAGGATCACGTCCACCCCGTGGCCGCCGGTGGCCTCGCCGACCGCCGCCACGAAGTCCTGCTCGCGGTAGTTGATCCCCACGTCCGCGCCCAGCTCCTTGCAGCGCGCCAGCTTCTTGGCGCTGCCCGCGGTCACGATCACCTTGGCGCCGACCGCCTTCGCCAGCTGGATCGCCAGCGACCCGATCCCGCTCGCGCCGCCGTGCAGCAGCACGGTCTCGCCCGGGCGCAGGTGGGCGACCATGAAGACGTTGGACCAGACGGTGGCGGCCACCTCGGGCAGCGCGGCGGCGGCCACCAGGCCCAGGCCCCGGGGCACCGGCAGGAGTTGGCCCACCGGGACAGCGACCTTCTGGGCGTAGCCGCCGCCGGCCAGCAGCGCGCAGACCTCGTCGCCGACCGCCCAGCCGGAGACCCCGGGGCCGAGCGCCGCGATCTTGCCCGAGCACTCCAGGCCCGGATAGGGCGAGGCGCCGGGCGGCGGGTTGTAGCTGCCCTGGCGCTGGAGGGTGTCCGCGCGGTTGACGGCGGTGGCGGCGACCTCGACCAGGACCTCGCCCTCGCCGGGGACCGGGTCCTCCACCTCGGCCCAGACGAGCGCTTCGGGACCGCCGGGCTCGGGAATCGTGATTGCGTACATGCGTCCGACGCTACCCGGCCGCCCCGGCGCGCGGGCCTTCGCCACCCGCGCCGGGGCGGAGTTCCTCCTGCGGGCCCTGGGGCGGTCGCTACGGGAGCGGGGTGGGCGCCGCCAGGTAGGACTGGGTCCGGGTCACCCAGTAGCCGAAGTCGCCCGGCCCGCTCTGGTCGGTGCCCGAGGTCTCCGGCACCCCGTAGGTGCTGCTCCCGGTGCCCGCGCCGAACAGCACCGCCACCACCCCGGCCGTGGCCGCCTCCGGCAGGTGGGAGCCCCAGCTGACGGTGGATCCGTTCACCGACACCTTCGGGTCACCGCCCGGGTTGGCGCCGTAGAAGGCCAGGTCGTTGCCGCTGCTGGTGAAGGAGTCGCCGTAGAAGAAGGTCGAGGCCGAGTCCTCGTTCTCCTCCGCGGTGGTGTTGTCCAGGTCGGGGAAGCGGCCGGAGGCGTTGAAGTACGTGGGGCTGGGCGTGAGCGTGGAGTTGAGGTGGCCGACCGCGATCTGCCACAGCACCGCCGGCAGGCCCAGCGACTGACGGATCGTCTGGACGTAGAGCAGGTAGTTGCTCCAGTGCGCGGCGTTGAGGTAGCGCACGTCGGCGGCGGGGTTCGGGTCGTGCAGGATCCCGAAGTCCTGGCCCCACTGGTCGAAGGCGACGAAGTCCGCGCGGTAGCCGATGTCGGCGCTCTGCAGGAACGCGGCGACCTGGTCGCCGGTGGCGGTCACCGACTGGCGGCCGGCGCTCCAGCCCATCGTGTCGGTGTCCTTCAACGCGTCGCGCACGCCCCAGGTGTTGACCTGCCACCCGACGAAGGCCGACGGGTCGTACTTCTTGATGGTGTAGTCGATCGCCTCGACCAGGCCCTTGAGGTTGTCGCCGAAGGCCGGGTCCGAGCCGCCGGCCAGCACCCCGGCCGCGTAGGCGGCGCTGGTGGCGGCGGGCATCCGGCTCGCGTCCCCGCCGTACTGGGCGGCGTAGTTCTGCTGCAGGTAGCCGAGCATGTCCGGCTCGACCACCCAGCCCACCGGCTTGCCGGGCGCCGCGGCGTTCGCCGCGCTCGCCGCGTTCTTCAGCGCCTGGAAGTACGTGGTCAGCCAGCTGCTGCTCTGCATGTTGGTGTAGTCGACGCTGGTGCCGTCGATGTTGCCGTTCATCCCGTACTCGACCATGACCGGGGTCATGCCCAGCCGGGCGGAGTGCTGGACCATCGTGGTGGTGGTCGCCGCCCAGTTCGGGAAGTCGTTGCCGACCAGGTACTCGTAGCCGTAGTCCGGCAGCTTCCCGTGCGAGGCCAGGCCGTTGAAGAAGCTGTCGACGCTGCCGCCCGGCGTGTAGACGCTGCCGATCGCCAGGTAGGACGGGTGCCAGGAGGAGCCGACCGGCCCGCCGCCGCTCGGCGTACTGGCGGTGACCGGAGCGCTGGGCGCGGACTCGTGGCCGGCCGCGTCCAGCGCGGTGACCGTGTAGCTGTGGCTGCTGCCCGCGGCCAGGCCGGTGACGGTGGCCGCGGTGGTGCTGCTGGTCGCCACCACCGCCGAGCCCTCGTAGACCCGGTAGGAGACGGCGGCCGAGCCGGTGGCCGGCTCGCTCCAGGTCAGTGCGATGCTGGCGGGCGTGGTCGCCGAGACCGCGAGGCCGGTGGGGGTGGCCGGCGACTGGGCGGGGCCGCCGCCCGGTCCGGTCAGCGAGACGTCGTCGGCGTCGTAGGTGCCCTCGCCGTACCAGCCGTGCAGGTAGAGGGTGACCGAGGTGGTCGAGGCGTCGGTGGTGAAGCTGGTGGTCAGCTGCTGCCAGCCGTTGGTGCCCGGCGTCCAGGTCGAACTCTGGCCGTTCGCCCCGAGGTAGACGTAGGAGCCCTGGACGTAGGCGGAGAGCGTGTAGGTCGAGTCGGGCTGCACGGCGACGGTCTGGGTGCACTGGGCGTCGTCACTGGCACTGGCCGCACCGGCCAGGGCGTGACTGCCCGCGTGCACCGGCGAGCCGACCACGCTCGCGGTGCCCGGGTCACAGCTCCAGCCGGTCAGATCTCCGCTCTCGAAGCCGGAGTTGACGACCAGATTGGTGGCATCGGCCTGCGCCGGACTGCTCAGCGCGAGCGTGCCGCCCGCTAAGAGTGCTGCCGAACCAAGCATGGCGACAAGGGAGTTGGGCTTGCGCACGGAGTCCTCCGGTGGGGGGCGGCGGGGTGCTGCGAAGCGTACGGTCCCGACAATGGACTAGACCTATAAGGCAGTCAAGGGTTCCGGATCACTTCACCGGCCGCCCACCGCAGCCGCCCGCGCACGCGGTCGTCTCGCAATCTGACGGACAGTCAGATATGCCAGAATGCCGGAACCGACCCACTGTGAGGAAGAGCCGCCGTGCGCGACGAGACGATCAGCGATTTCCTGGGCCGACTGGCCGACCGGATCCCCGCACCCGGAGGCGGCGCGTCAGCCGCCCTGCAGGCCGCGCAGGCGGCGGCGCTGCTGGCCATGGTGGCCCGCTACAGCACCGGCGAGAAGTACGCGGCGCACGAGGCCGTGGTGGAGCGGATCATCCGGGAGAGCGACGCACTGCGCGAGCGCGCCCTCACCCTGGCCGAGCAGGACGCCGCCGCGTTCGGCGCGGTGACCGACGCCTACCGGCTGCCCAAGGACGACGAGGCCGCCAGGGCCGCCCGCTCGGCCGCCATCGGCCGGGCGCTGGTCGGCGCCGCCCGCCCGCCCGCCGAGGTGATCACCGCCGCGCTGGACGCCGTGGAGCTGGCCGAGACGCTGCTGCCGATCGGCAACCCCAATGTGATCACCGACATCGCCGCCGCCGCCGAGGCGGCCCGCGCCGCGGCCACCACCGCCCGGGTCAACGTGGAGGTCAACCTCGGCGGCATCCGCGAGGAGCGCACCCGCGAGGCGCTGCTGGCCGACACCGCCCGGGTGGACGAGATCGCCGCCCGCGCCGAGCAGGTCACCGCTGCGGTCCGGGCGGAGCTCGCCAAGTGAGCGCCACCGTTCTCTCCGGCACCGCACTGGCCGCCTCGATCCGGGCCGAGGCCGCCGCCCGCGCCGGGGAGCTGGCCGCCGCGGGGCGCCGGCCGCACCTCGCCGTGGTCACCGCCACCGACGACGGGTCGAGCGCCTGGTACGTGCGCTCGATCCAGCGCGCGGCGCTGAAGACCGGCCTGGAGTGCACCGTCCACGACCTGGGTGCGGACGCCGCACCGCAGGCGATCCGCGAGCGGTTGACCGGGCTCAGCGCCGATCCGCTGGTGCACGGCCTGATGCTGCAGACCCCGCTGCCGGCCGGCACCACCCTGGAGGAGCTGGCCTCGGCGATCGCCTTCGAGAAGGACGTCGACGGCGCCAACCCGCTCTCGCTGGGCCGCCTGGCCAGCGGTCTGCCGGCCTTCGCCCCGGCCACCGCCGAGGCCGTGGTCGCCCTGCTCGACCACTACAAGGTGCCGCTGAGCGGCCGTCAGGCCGTGGTGGTGGGCCGCTCCACCGTGGTCGGCAAGCCCGCCGCGCACCTGCTGCTGGACCGCGACGCCACGGTGACGGTCTGCCACTCGCGCACCGCCGACCTGGCCGCGGTGACCGGCACCGCCGAGGTACTGGTGGCCGCGGTGGGCCGGCCCGGACTGATCACGGCCGACCACGTGCGCCCCGGCGCGGTGGTGATCGACGTCGGGACCAACCCCACGCCCGAGGGCGGGCTGGTCGGCGACGTGGCCCCCGGGGCGGCCGAGCGGGCGGGCGCGCTGACCCCGGTGCCCGGCGGGGTGGGACCGGTGACCACCGCACTGCTGCTGCGGCACACGGTGCTGGCCGCCGACCGGGCCGGCTGAGAGCCGTCCCTCAGGACGCCGAGGCCGAGCGCGCGATGGTGATCACCCGGTCGGTGAGCTGGAGCGTGGCGGCCTCCGGGTCGGCGAAGTCGAGCACCCGCCGGCCGCGCACCACCGCGACCACCAGGTCCGGGCAGGCCCGCGGGCTCTGCCCGGCCTCGGCCCGGGTGACCGGGCGCTCGACCACGTCCAGGCCCCGGCCGTAGGTCAGCAGGTCCTCCATCACCGCGCCCGCGTTCGGGCTGAGCATCGACATGCCCAGCAGCCGCCCGGCCGAACTGGAGCTGGTCACCACGACGTCGGCCCCGCTCTGCCGCAGCAGCGGGGCGTTCTCGTCCTCCCGGACGGCGGCGACCACGGTGGCCGACTTGTTCAACTGGCGGGCCGTCAGGGTGACCAGCACCGCCGTGTCGTCGCGCTCGGTGGCCACCACCACCTGGGCGGCCCTCGGCACCTCGGCGCGCAGCAGCGTCTCCGTCCTGGTGGCGTCGCCCACCACGCCCACCAGGCCGTCCAGGGTGGCCTGTTCGATGACCCGGCGCTGCGGGTCCACCACCACGACCGCCTCCTTGGCCATCCCCTGGCCGAGCAGGGTCTGGACCGCGCTGCGCCCCTTGGTCCCGTAACCGACGATCACGGCGTGGTCGTGCACCTGGGACCTCCAGCGTCCGATCCGCCACTGCCGGCGGGTCCGTTCGGCCAGCACCTCCAGGGTGGTGCCGACCAAGATGATCAGGAAGACCACCCGCAGCGGGGTGATCACCAGGATGTTGGCCAGCCGCGCGCCGTCGCTGACCGGGGTGATGTCGCCGTAGCCGGTGGTGGAGAGGGTGACGGTCGCGTAGTAGGCGGCGTCCAGGAAGCTCAGCCTGGCGTGGGCGTTGTCGTGGTAGCCGTCCCGGTCCAGCCGGACGATCAACGCGGTGGCGAACAGCACCGCGAGCGCGATCGCGACCCGCAGCGCGACCTGCCGCAGCGGCGGCGCGCTGCCCCGGGCCGGCAGCTCGATCCGGCTGCCCGTCTCGCCGTCGGTGTCCTGGGCACGCCCGGCAGCGCGACGAGGCCCGCGCGGGCGCTGGTCACCGTTGGTCATCCGACCAGCATGCGGGGCCCGGCGGCGGGCGCCCGGGAGGCCGCGGGCGTGTGTCGTGCCGGTCAGCCCGGTACGCCCAGCAGCTCCACCCGCTCCCCCGCCGCCACCCCGCCCGGCGGGACGACCGCCAGCGCCTCGGCGAGCGCCAGCCCGCGCAGCATCGCCGGGCCGTCGAAGGCCAGCGGCACCGGACCGTCCTCGGTCAGGCGCACCGGCAGCAGCCGGGTGTCGCCGGGGTGCCCCGCCAGCCCCCGCACCGCCTTGACCCAGCGGCCCGGCTGCACCTCGCGCCCGCTGCCGGCGTGCAGCAGCGGCAGCGCCAGCGTGACGGTGCCCGCCACGGCGGCCAGCGGGTTGCCGGGCAGCCCGACCAGGTGGCGGACCCGCCCGTCCGGGCCGGCCGGCGGCAGCTCCGCGAGCAGCATCGGGTGCCCGGGCCGGACCGCGACGCCGTCCACCAGCAGCCGGGCGCCGGCCTCGGCCAGCGCCGTGTGCAGGAAGTCGGCCGGGCCCGCGGCCGTGCCGCCGGTGGTGATGATCAGCTCGGCCGGCGAGCGGCGCACCGCGTCCCGCAGCAGCGCGAAGTCGTCGCGCACCGCGCACTGGCCGATCAGCTCGGCGCCCGAGGCCCGCAGCCACGGCTGCAGCATCGGTCCGAGCGCGTCCCGGACCAGGCCGGGGCCCGGCAGACCGGCCGCCACCACCTCGTCGCCGAGCACCAGCAGCTCCACGGTCGGCGGGCGGCCCACCGTCAGCCGGTCGTAGCCGCAGGCGGCGGCCAGGCCGAGGACGGCCGCGGTGACCGGTGTCCCGGCGGGCAGCAGGTCCTCACCGCGCCGGCACTCCTGGGCCCGGGGCCGCACGTCCTGCCCGGGGGCCAGCGGGCCGGGGCCGGTGGGGTGCAGCGTCCCGGCGCCCCGGGTCGGGTGCGCCACCCGGCCGTGCTCCCGGCGCAGCACCGCGGTGGCGCCGGGCGGCAGTTGCGCGCCGGTGGCGATCTCGGTGGCCCAGCCGTCGGCCAGCGGCGGCGGGGTCCGGCCCGCCAGCACGCGCCCGGCCAGCCGCCACGGGCCGGGGCCGGCCACCGCCCAGCCGTCCATCGCCGAGGTGTCGAAGGCGGGCAGGTCGGTGAGCGCGGCGAGCGGCCCGGCCAGGGTGTGGCCGAGCGCCGCGGCGAGGTCCAGCTCCAGGACCGGCCGCGGCAGCCGGGCGGCGGCCCGCCGGGCGATCGCGCGGGCCTGCGGCCACGGGGCGACCGGGGTGGGGGTGGCCGTCCCGGCGGCGCCGATCGGCGGGGCGGAGGCGTTCACGGCTGGTCGGCCGCCGTCGCGTCGGCCGCCGACCGTGCCACCCACCGCTCGGCCAGCGCGGTGACCTGCCGCACGGCCTCGGTGACCGCGCCGGGGCCACCGCCGCGGGCGGCCGCGGCGTAGCCGACCAGGAAGGTGGTCAGCGGTGCGGCCGGGCGCTCCACCCCGTGCGCGACCACCCTCGCGAGGTCGAGCAGCTCCCGCAGGTCGGCCTCCGGGTCGATGCCCAGCTCGGCCGCCGCCTCGGTCATCCAGTCGTTCAGCGTGCGTTCCATGGTGAACCATGCTGCCGCACACGGCGGCGCCAGGCCCCGCCGTGGTGTTGCGCGGGGGAGATGTTTCGCTCACCGGGGTGTGCGGAGCGCGATGGACTCACCCCTCCACCGCCCGCCCCGGCGTCCGCTGTGCCCCGCGCTCCTCGGCCCGGCGGCGGGCGCGCGCGAGGTCCTCCCAGGTGTCGCAGTCCTGCGACACCCCGTCAGGATCGGCCAGCCGCACCGTGCGCAGGCCGCCGACCAGCCGGCGCAGCGGCCGCCCTGCCGGGTCGCCCAGCGCCGCCAGCGCCGCGCGCAGCGGCGCGGCCCGGTAGGCGGCGGCCAGCGGCTGGTCCCGGCCCTCGGCGTCCACCAGCACCGCGGCCTGCGGGTGCGCGGCGCCGTCCGCGGCGACCGCGGCGGCCAGCACCCGCACCGTGCGCGCGTCCAGGAAGGGCAGGTCGGCGGCGAGCAGCAGCACCACCGGCGCACCCAGCGCGGGCTCGGCCAGAGCGGCCGCGACGGCGGCCACCGGGCCGCCGCCGGGCGGGTCCTCCCTGGTCCAGCGCGGTGCGCCGGTCGTCTCCGGGTGCGTGCCCCGGGGCCCGACCACCACCGTGGTGTCCGCCGCCGCGCAGGCACCCAGCACCCGGTCCAGCAGGCTGCGCCCGCCGACCGTCAGCCGCGGCTTGTCGACGCCGCCGAGCCGGCGGGCGGCACCGCCGGCCAGCACGATCGCGTCGAAGGGCGTGGGCGTGGGGCCACTGGTCATGGGGCCAGTATCGGGCCTTGCGGCGGCTCAGCCCTCGGCCGCCGCCTCGTCCTCCCCGACGGCCCCGGCCGAGTCCTCCCCGCTGGCCGCCCCCGCCGCATCGCCCTCGCCCGCCGCCACCCGCGCGGTGTGCGCCGACGCCGCCGCCGCCAGCACCGGCGGCAGGGTCAGCTCGCCGTACCGCTCGCCGACCGCCGCGATCAGGCCCTCGGGGTCCCCCGGGTGCGCGGCCAGCAGCCGGTCGTAGTCCTGCAGGTACTCCCCGGTGAAGGCGAGCACCCGGCCCGCGTCGTCGTCCTGGTCCGGCGCCCGGTGGCCGGCGATCACCCGGGTCACGTCCAGCTCGGCGAGCCGGCCCAGGTTGCGGATCCAGGCGGTGCGCTGCTCGGTGCTGGTGTCGGCGGTCCAGACGTGGGTGCCGTTGAAGACCAGGTCGCCGGCGATCACCGTGCGCGAACCGGGCACGTGCACCACGGTCGAGGTGTCGCAGTCGCCCTGGCCCAGGTAGAGCACCCGGATCAGCTGGCGGTCGATCATCAGCGGCTGCGGACGCAGCGGGCGGGGCAGCACCGGGTTCTCGGGGATGTCGTCCCCGTACACCGGGCGCCACTGCCGGACCTTGGCGGCGGCCGTGGCGGCGATGGCGGCCACCACCTGCGGGGCCGCCAGCACGTGCGCCTGCGGGAAGAGCCGCAGCACCTCCTCGACCCCGAAGTAGTGGTCGGGGTGCGGGTGGGTGATCACCACGGCCAGCAGGTTGCGGCCCTTGCCGGCGATCCACTCGGCCAGTTCGCGACCGGCGCTGCGGGTCAGCTGGGCGTCGACCAGGATCGCGTCCCGGGCCCCGATGACCAGGCTGGAGGTGGCGAAGAAGGCCGACTCGGGGCCGGTGAAGACCTCGATCGCCAGCGGTGGCCCGGGGCGCCCGGCCGCCTCGGCGCCCACCGGGGCGACGCCGTTGCCGCTCCCCTCGGCGTGCTCCTGCGGCGGTGGCGACGACGTCACTGGCTCTCCCTGGTCCGACGGCCCCCGCGCCCCACCGGGCGGGGGCGCTGTCGGCACCAGCATGGAAGCGGACCCCCCGCACCGCCCGGCAGGCGCGCCCGGGCGGGTGAGCACGCGCCCGGCGCCGGCACGGTCCGTCGCCCCCCGCGCGACGGGCCGTCAGCCGCCCGCCGGGCGGCGGCGGTCGACGGGCCGTCAGACGGCGACCGGCTGCGCCAGCCGCTCGGCCAGCGCCCGGCCCTTGGCCGCCGCCTGCTCGAGGGCCTGCGTCTTGGAGGCGTCCGCCAGCTCGATGAACTCGGCCATCGCCGGGTTGACCCGGGCCAGCGTCAGCTCGGCGACCACCAGGTCGACCTCCGCGCCGAGCAGCCCGGTCAGCGCCTTCTCCAGGTAGCTGGTGGCGAACTCGAAGGGCTCGCGCGGGGTGCCGGGCCCGTACGCTCCGCCGCGCGAGACGACCACGGTGATCGGCTTGCCGGCGACCGTGCCGCCCTCGCCACCGGTGCGGCCGAACTGCACCACCTGGTCCAGCCAGGCCTTGAGCGAGGACGGGATGCCGAAGTTGTACATCGGCGCGCTGATCAGCACGGCGTCGGCCTGCTCCAGCTCGGTGATCAGCTCCTCGCGCAGCGCCACGGCGGCCCGCTGCTCCTCGGTGTACCCCTCGGGAGCGCTGTACTGGGCGGTGATGGCGGCGGCGCTCAGGTGCGGCACCTGGCTGACGGCGAGGTCGCGGTGGACCACCGTGCCGTCCGGGTGAGCCGCCTGCCACTCCTGGCGGAAGGTCGCCGCGACCTCACGCGAGACCGAGCCCTGGGTCATGGCCGACGAGTCGATGTGCAGCAGCGTGGACATGGCAGTCCCTCCATACCTTGCGATAGTCACTGCCGTTTCATCGGCAGCTGGTAATAACGTAGCAGCTTACTTTTCTGCAGTCACTATCGGATGGTCGTAGTCTGGAGGCATGGGTGAGCCAGGACGCGGCCGGAGGCGGACATGACGCAGGTGGAGCAGAACACCGAGGTGCCGTCCGCGGTGGAGCTGTGCGCCGCGGCGGCGGTATCGGCGGCCGGCCCGTGCAGCGGCGCCGACGAGGCGCTCACCCGGGTCTTCACGCTGCTGGGAAAGCGCTGGTCAGGGCTGGTGGTCGCGGTCCTCAGCTACCAGCCCGCGTACTTCTCCGAGCTGCGCCGGGCGATCCCGGGGATCAGCGAACGGATGCTCTCCGACCGGCTGACCGAGCTGGCCGAGGCCAAGCTGGTGCTCCGGCAGGTGGACGAGGGCCCGCCGCTGCGGGTGCGCTACGAGCTCACCGAGGCGGGCCGGGCGCTGCGCCCGGCCCTCGACGAGCTGCGCAACTGGGCCGCCACCCACCTGCCCGAGACCCCGCCGCCCTGCTGAACCCGACGCAGTACGGCGCGGACCTGCCACAGTACGAGCCGTCCGCGGACGGCCTTCACGGCTGCCGGACGAAGCCCAGCTCGGTCCAGCGCACGCCGCCCCGCCCGTGCAGGTCCGCGCGCTCGTCCTGGTGCACCGGGCGCAGTCCGAGTTCGGCCGCCTGGGCCAGGACCTCCGCCGTCGGCACCGCGAACATCCGCCGCCCGGCCGGCACCGGCCCCTGCCGCACCGTCATCAGCAGCGTGCCGCCGGGCGCGAGCAGCCCGGCCACGGTGCGCATCGCCGCGGCCCGCTCGCGCGGGGCGAGGTGCATCCAGACCGCGGTGAGCATGATCAGGTCGTAGCGCTCGCCCGCCGCCCCGAGCCGGGGCAGCTCCGGCAGCGCGTCGTCCACCCAGCGCACCGTGCTGCCGGCGTGCTGCCGCCCGGCGTGCGCGCGCAGCGCGGCGGTCGGCTCCACGGCGGTGACCGTGTGCCCCAGGCGGGCCAGCGCGGCGGCGTCCCGGCCGGTCCCGGCGCCCACGTCCAGCACCCGGGACGGCGTGGCCGGCAGCAGGTGCAGCATCCCGCGGTGCACCTGCTCGAAGCCGACCTCCTCGTACTGGTCGGCCAGCGCCGCAGCCGCCTCGGTGTAGCCGGCGGTGCCCGCGGCACCCGCCCCACCGGCCGGCTCCCAGGCGGCCAGCAGCCCCGGCAGCTCGCGCATGTCGTGGAAGTCCCGGGCGCCCTCCGCCGCCAGCCGCTCGGCCGGGGTCAGCCCGCCGGCGTAGCCGAGCACCCGCATCCCGGCCGCGCGGGCCGCCCGCACCCCGGCCGTGCTGTCCTCGACCACCACGCAGGCCTGGGGGCGCACGCCCATCCGGGCAGCCGCGTGCAGGAACAGGTCCGGGGCCGGCTTGCCCTGGGCGACCTCGGTGGCGCTGAAGATCCGACCGTCGAAGTAGTCGTACAGGCCGGTGTGCCCCAGCGTGTGACGCATCTTCTGGTGGCCGCCGCTGGAGGCGACACAGGTCGGCAGGCGCAGCGCGGCCAGCGCCTGCTCGATGCCGTCGACCGCGGTCAGCCCCTCGTCCACCGCGATCCGGTGCCGCTCCTCGAAGCGGCGCTGCCACTCGGCGGCCACCGGCTCGCCCAGGCGCTCGGCCACCTGTTCGCCGATCGAGGCGGTGGAACGGCCGACGAACCGGTCGATCACCTCCGCCTCGGTCAGCGCCCAGCCCAGCTCGGCGCCGACGGCGACCTGCGCCCGGACGGCGATCGGCTCGCTGTCCACCAGGACGCCGTCACAGTCGAAGATGACCAGCTCGACGGGGAGTTCATCGACGGGCTCAAGTTGCTCACGGTCCATTCCCGCACCCATCTGATCCCCCGTCACCGGCGTTGCGTCCGGGCTGCGGACCGCAGCCAAGAACTGCCGATCCTAGCCACAGCACTCCGCTCCTCAGCGGCCCCGGCCGCTGACAGGCTTCTTCCCACCAGCGCGAACACCAAGAAAGGTAGGGCACCCCCATGAGCACCCCGCCGAGCACCCGGCAGACCGCCTTCGAGATCACCGTCGCCGACGCCCGGATCCCCCGCCGGGTGTCCGGCAGCGGGCCGCGCCTGGTCCTGGTCCACGGCACCCGGTGAGCGCCGCCTGCCGCTTCAGCCGGCGGCCTGCGCGCAGGCCGCCGCCCGGCCCAGCAGCACCGCCCGTTCGCGCTCGTTGCGGGTGAGCGCCGCCGCCCGCTCGAACTCGGCGCGGGCCTCGGCCGGGCGGCCGAGCTTGGCCAGCAGGTCGCCGCGGACGGCGGGCAGCAGGTGGTAGCCGCGCAGCGTCGGCTCATCGGTCAGCTGGTCGAGCAGCGCCAGGCCGGTGGCCGGACCGAACGCCATGCCAAGCGCCACCGCGCGGTTCAGCTCCACCACCGGGGACGGCGCCCGGTGGGCCAGCGCCTCGTACAGCGCCGCGATCCGGACCCAGTCGGTCTGCTCGGCGGTGGCCGCCCGCGCGTGGCAGGCGGCGATCGCGGCCTGCAGCGCGTACGGCCCCGGCCGGCCCGCGGCCAGCTCCTCGGCCCGCCCCAGCGCCGTCAGACCGCGGTGGATCAGCAGCTGGTCCCAGCGGCCCCGGTCCTGGTCGAGCAGCAGCACCGGCGCACCGTCCGGTCCGCTGCGCGCCGCCGAGCGGGAGGCCTGGATCTCCATCAGCGCGACCAGTCCGTGCACCTCGGGCTCGGCGGGCATCAGCGCGGCCAGCACCCGGCCCAGCCGCAGCGCGTCCTCGCAGAGACCGGGCCGCATCCAGTCGTCCCCGGCCGTCGCCGCATACCCCTCGTTGAAGATCAGGTAGATGACCTCCAGGACCGAGTCCAGCCGCCCGGCCAGCTCCGCACCGCTCGGCACCTCGAACGGCACCTCGGCCCGGGCCAGTGTCCGCTTGGCCCGCACGATCCGCTGCGCGAGGGTGGCCTCCGGGACCAGGAACGCCCGCGCGATCTCGTCCGTGGTCAGGCCGCCCAGCAGCCGCAGGGTCAGCGCCACCCGCGCCTCGGTGGCGAGCACCGGGTGGCAGGCGGTGAAGACCAGCCGCAGCAGGTCGTCCTCGATCTCCTCGGCCTGCTCGGCGAGCTGCTCGGGCCCCGGGGCCGGCCGGCCGGCCAGCTCGGGGCCGAACCGGTCGAGTTTGCCGGCCAGCCGCTGCTCGCGGCGCACCAGGTCGATCGCCCGCCGCCGCGCGGTGGTCATCAGCCAGGCACCGGGGTTGCGCGGCACGCCCTCGGCGGGCCACTGCTCCAGCGCGGCCACCAGCGCGTCCTGGGCCAGCTCCTCGGCCAGGTCCAGGTCACGGACGATCCGGGTGAGCCCCGCGATCAGCCGCGGCGACTCCATCCGCCACACGGCGGCCACCGTGCGGTGCGCCGGGTCGTCCTCGGGGTGCCGTACCTGGGTACTCGTCACGGCTCCCCATCAGAGCAGCGGCGGCCGGGGCGCCGCAAACCCGGCCCGCGACGCCCCGGCCCGCGATGCCCCCGCCCGGTCCGCTACCGCTCGGCCGCCTGCCGCTCCACCTCCTCGCGCAGCGCCTTCTCCCGCTCCACCGCGTCCGGCGGCAGCACCTCGGCGGGGAAGTCGGTGGGCTCGAAGATCTGCCGCAGCTCCAGCACCCCGCCCTCGCCGAACGGCACCCGGCTGGCCCACTGCACGGCCTCCTCGCGCGACTTGACCTGGATCACCCAGTAGCCCGCGATCAGCTCCTTGGCCTCCGCGAACGGGCCGTCGGTCACCGTCGGCTTCCCGCCGGGCCAGGTCACCCGGAAGCCCTTCTCGCTCGGGTGCAGCCCGTCGGCGGCCAGCAGCACGCCGGCCTTCACCAGCTCCTCGTTGTACCGGCTCATCTCCGCGAACACCTCCGGCGGCGGCAGCACGCCCGCCTCGGTGTTCTCGTCGGCCCGTACCAGCATCATGTAGCGCATCTCGCCGGCTCCTTCTCGGTCGCCACGGGTTGGGGGTCCCTCCCCCAGCCTTCACCCGTGCGTCGAACGGGAGCGCGCCGGATCGACAGCCCGGGTGAACTTTTTTCGAGAAGTCCCACAGCCGGGCAGGGCAGGGCCTAGGAGTCTGATGAAGATCTTGAAAACGCGCCCGGCTTGCACCAGTTCGACCTGATTGACATTTACTGGCAATCTGTCGCAAATCGGGCGGTCAGAGCAAGATCTTCAAGAGACTCCTAGTCGCGCGTCATGTCCACGAAGCGCGAGTAGTGGCCCTGGAACGCCACCGTGATGGTCGCCGTCGGGCCGTTTCGGTGCTTGGCCACGATCAGGTCGGCCTCGCCCGCGCGGGGGGACTCCTTCTCGTAGGCGTCCTCGCGGTGGAGCAGGATGACCATGTCGGCGTCCTGCTCGATCGAGCCCGACTCACGCAGGTCGGAGACCATCGGCTTCTTGTCGGTGCGCTGCTCGGGACCACGGTTCAGCTGGGACAGCGCGATCACCGGGACCTCCAGCTCCTTCGCCAGCAGCTTCAGGTTTCGCGACATGTCGGAGACCTCCTGCTGGCGGCTCTCGGCCCGCCGCGAGCCGCCGGACTGCATCAGCTGGAGGTAGTCGATGACCACCAGCTTGAGGTCCTGCCGCTGCTTCAGCCGCCGGCACTTGGCGCGGATCTCCATCATCGACAGGTTCGGCGAGTCGTCGATGTAGAGCGGCGCGGCGGTGACGTCGGGCATCCGCCGGGCCACCCGGGTCCAGTCGTCGTCGGTCATGTTGCCCGAGCGCATGTGGTGCAGCGCCACCCGCGCCTCGGCCGACAGCAGACGCATGGCGATCTCGTTGCGCCCCATTTCGAGCGAGAAGATCACGCTCGGCAGCCCGTTGGTGATCGAACAGGCCCGCGAGAAGTCCAGCGCCAGGGTCGACTTGCCCATCGCGGGACGGGCCGCGATGACGATCATCTGACCGGGGTGCAGGCCGTTGGTGAGCGCGTCGAGGTCGGCGAAGCCGGTCGGGACGCCGGACATCTGGCCCTGCCGGGAGCCGATCGCCTCGATCTCGTCGAGCGCGCCCTCCATGATGTCGGCGAGCGGGGCGTAGTCCTCGCTGGTGCGCTGCTCGGTGACGGCGTAGATCTCGGCCTGGGCGGCGTTGACGATCTCGTCCACGTCGCCCTCGGCGGCGTAGCCCATGCCGGCGATCCGGGTGCCGGCCTCCACCAGGCGGCGCAGCACGGCGCGCTCGTGGACGATCTCCGCGTAGTACTCGGCGTTGGCGGCGGTGGGGACGGAGTTGACCAGGGTGTGCAGGTAGCCGGGGCCGCCGACCCGGGTGAGCTCGCCGCGCTTGGTCAGCTCGCTGGCCACCGTGATCGGGTCGGCCGGCTCGCCGCGGGCGTAGAGGTCGAGGATCGCGCTGTGGATCAGCTCGTGGGCCGGGCGGTAGTAGTCGATCGGCTTCAGGACCTCGACCACGTCCGCGATGGCGTCCTTGGAGAGCAGCATGCCGCCGAGGACCGACTGCTCGGCCGGGATGTCCTGCGGCGGGACCCGCTCGAAGCCCTCCACGGCGCCGTCCCGGCCGGCCTCGCGGTCGCCGTCCTTGTCGCGCTTGCGGAAGTCCTTGCGGAACTCGCCCTTACCGCCGCCCGCCGCCTCCTTGCCGCGGCCGCGGGAGACCGGCAGGCGGTCGCCGGGGCTGTCGGGGAACCCGTCGCCGGAGCCACCGGGTGCGAACGAGGGTCCGAAGGCGTCGTCGGACGGCTGCCAGTCGTCCTCCGGGGGCGGCGGTACGTCGTGGTCGTCGTACTGGGGGCCGGTCACGCGTGTTCCCCGTTCAGCAAGCGGTGCGAGTGTGGTGCGAAGGTGCGGTGGCCTGGTCGGGCGGACGCGGACACGGTCCGGGCCACCTCCTTCATACGCCACGCGGCCGACGGAACGGCTGCCCGGGTCGGGGCACGGCGCGTCGGATGAGCGACCACGCTAAGGGGCGATCGGGCCTCGGACCAACACGGTTATCCACAGGGGGTGTGGATGGATGGCCCATCACTGTGGACAACTGCCCGAAACCTGTGCACAAGCATGTGGAAGGTCCTGTGGATAACCACACGATCGGCCTGGTGTCAACTCGCTGACCTGCGAGGAGTCTTTCCACCGGCTGTGCATGAGAAATACTTCACACAGCCCGGACGGCCTCTCGTAATGGCCGTAGCTGCTTGTGCTACTTACTAACGGTTGGCTACCGTGTCCGCATGACCGGTGGCCCCACGACCGCGCCCGCCCCCGAGGCCCCCAAGGCCGCGCGGGCCGACCGCCGCCGCCACGACCGCGAGATCCTGGCGCTGGCGGTGCCCGCCTTCGGCGCGCTGGTCGCCGAGCCGCTCTTCCTGCTCGGCGACTCGGCGATCGTCGGCCACCTCGGCACCGCCCAGCTGGCCGGCCTCGGCGTGGCCGGCGCCGCGCTCACCACGCTCACCGGGGTCTTCGTCTTCCTCGCCTACGCCACCACCGCCGCCGTCGCCCGCCGGATCGGCGCCGGGGACCGCAGGGCGGCCGTCCAGCAGGGCATCGACGGCATCTGGCTGGCCCTGCTGCTCGCGGTGCCCGTCGCACTGCTCGCACTCGCCCTGGCCCCGCAGCTGGCCCGGCTGCTCGGCGCCTCCGCCACCGCCGCGCCGTACGCGGTCACCTATCTGCGGATCAGCACGCTGGGCATCCCGGCGATGCTGATGGTGCTGGCCGCCACCGGGGTGCTGCGCGGGCTGCAGGACACCCGGACACCGCTGCTGGTGGCCGTCGGCGGCTTCGCCGCCAACCTCTGCCTCAACCTCACCCTGGTCTACGGCGCCGGCCTCGGGGTGGCCGGCTCGGCCTGGGGCACGGTGCTGGCGCAGAACGCGATGGCGGCCGTCTACCTGGCCGTGGTGGTCCGCGGCGCCCGCCGCGAGGGCGCTGTGCTGCGCCCCGACGCGGCCGGCATCCGGGCCTGCGCCCGGGCCGGCGGGCCGCTGATGATCCGCACCCTGAGCCTGCGGGCGGTGCTGCTGCTGGCCACCGCGGTGGCGGCGCGACTGGGCGACCGGGAGCTGGCGGCCCACCAGATAGCGATGGCGCTGTGGAGCTTCCTCGCCTACGCGCTGGACGCGATCGCGATCGCCGGGCAGGCGACAATCGGCCGCTACCTGGGGGCCGGCGACCGCGCGGGAGCCAGGGCCCAGGCCCGGCGGATGGTCGAGTGGGGGCTGGCCGCCGGTGTGCTGCTCGGCGTGCTGGTGGTGGCAGCCCGGCCGCTGTACGTCCCGCTCTTCAGCGCCGATCCCGGCGTGAAGTCCCAGCTGGCCGCCGTGCTGCTGCTGGTCGCACTGACCCAGCCGGCCTCGGGTCCGGTCTTCGTGCTGGACGGGGTGCTGACCGGCGCGGGCGACGGCGGCTACCTGGCCTGGGCGATGCTGGGCACCCTGGCCGCCTTCGCACCGGCGGCCCTGGCCGCGCTGCACCTGGGCTGGGGCCTGGCCGGGCTCTGGTGGGCGCTGAACCTCTTCATCCTGGTCCGCTGCGCGTTCCTGGTCGCCCGGCTGCGCACCGGCCGCTGGCTGGTCACCGGCGCCGTCCGGGCCTGACCCACCGCCGCCCTGACCCGCCGCCGCCCCGAGCCGCCGCACGAGCCCGACGACCAACCGCACAAAAGCCGGCGGGCCGGCCCTCCCGCGTGGGGAGGACCGGCCCGCCGGTCGTGCGTTACCGCGACCTGTGTCAGGCAGCGACGACGGCGACGTCGAGGTTGGCCTGGACGTCGGCGTGCAGCTTGACGGTCACCTTGTGGGTGCCCACGGTCTTGATCGGCGAGGCGATCGAGACGGCGCGCTTGTCCACCACCGGGCCGCCGGCGGCCTTGACGGCCTCGACGACGTCGGCCTGGGTGACCGAGCCGAACAGGCGGCCGGCCTCGCCGGAGCGAACGGCCAGCTTGACCTGCAGGCCCTCGAGCTTGCCCTTGAACTCGTTGGCAGCCTCGAGGGTCTGGATCTCGTGCACCTTGCGGGCACGACGGATCGCGTCGACGTCCTTCTGGCCACCCTTGGTCCAGCGGATGGCAAAGCCACGCGGGACCAGGTAGTTGCGGGCGTAGCCGTCCTTGACCTCGACGACCTCGCCGGCGCCGCCGAGACCCGGCACCTCGTGAGTGAGGATGATCTTCATTACTTGGTCACCCTCTCTTAGCGCGCGGTGCTGGTGTAGGGCAGCAGCGCCATCTCACGGCTGTTCTTCACGGCCGTGGCGACGTCACGCTGGTGCTGGGTGCAGTTGCCGGTGACCCGGCGGGCACGGATCTTTCCGCGGTCGGAGATGAACTTCCGCAGCAGGTTCGTGTCCTTGTAGTCAACGTAGTTGACCTTGTCCTTGCAGAAGACGCAAACCTTCTTCTTAGGCTTGCGAGCAGGCGGCTTCGCCATGGTGTGCTCCAAATGGGATCACGATCCGGAACCACCCGATGGGGGTGGTGTCCCGGGTCGCACGAAATCTGTCAGCTCTTAGAACGGGGGCTCTTCCGAGTAGCCGCCACCGGACGGGGCACCCCAGCCGCCGCCACCCTGGTTTCCACCAGCGGGCGGGCTGGACGCCCACGGGTCGTCAGCGGGACCGGACTGGCCGCCGCCGGAGGCGTTGCCGCCCCAGCCGCCGCCACTCTGCTGGCCGCCACCGCCGCCCCAGTTGCCCTGGCCGCCACCCTGCTGGCCGCCACCAAAGCCGCCGCCGCCACCGCCCGGCGCACCGGACCGGTTGGCCCGGGTCACCTTGGCGGTCGCCGAGCGCAGGCTCGGGCCGACCTCGTCGACCTCGACCTCGAAGACCGTCCGCTTCTCGCCTTCCTTGGTCTCGTAAGACCGCTGGCGCAGTCGGCCCTGCACGATCACGCGCATGCCGCGCTGCAGCGACTCGGCCACGTTCTCCGCCGGCTGACGCCAGACGTTGCACGTGAGGAAGAGGCTCTCGCCGTCCTTCCACTCGTTCGTCTGACGGTCAAAGGTGCGGGGGGTGGACGCGATGCGGAACTTCGCGACCGCCGCACCCGAGGGGGTGAAACGCAGCTCGGGGTCGTCGACGAGATTGCCGACGAGGGTGATGACGGTCTCGCCTGCCATGGTGTGCTGACCTCTCGGGAGGAGGAGTTCCGTTCAGCGATGTTTCACGTGAAACATCGGACATGAGCCGTCCGGGACTCAACAGGAGTCCCAGCGGTGGCTCAGTGGGTGTCCGGGCGCAGGACCTTGGTCCGCAGAACCGACTCGCTCAGGGACATCTGGCGGTCGAGCTCCTTGACGACCTCAGGCGTGGCCTTGAGGTCGATGACCGAGTAGATGCCCTCGGGCTGCTTCTTGATCTCGTACGCCAGGCGGCGACGACCCCAGGTGTCGATCTTCTCAACGGTGCCACCGCCGGTGCGGACGACGTTGAGGAAGTTCTCGATCAGGGGGGAGACAGCGCGCTCCTCGACCGAGGGGTCGAGGATGACCATCACCTCGTAGTGACGCATGGGTAAACCCACCTCCTTTGGACTCAGCGGCCACGGTCTCTCCGTGGCAGGAGGGTTGTACGGCGTCGGCACTGGAGCGCTGCCGACCGCGGACCACCGTGGTTCGGAACCACGCTAGCCACCGGGTCGGACAGTGGGCCCCCACCAGGCCGGCAGGGGCCGAAACGGCCAGCCGGCGGACATGGGAGGGCACAGATACACCAGTGCAGATCGCTCAGCCTACCCGCACCCATCCGGCCGAACAAAACACTCATGGATTGCCGTCGGGTCTCAAGCGGCGCAATCTGGGCAGAACGGGTACACACACGCAGCGCTCGCCCTCCGCAGGAGGTGGGTTCCATGGCACAGACCATCCGCCGATTCCCCGCGTTCACCCTCAACACCGACGGCCACACGCACCCCCGGGAGAACACCCTGGTGGGGCTGACCGTGATCTTCGGCCTGGTGGCCTTCATCACCTCGTTCTGGCACGGCCTCAACATGCTGACCTCCTGGACGGGGCTGGGCGGCATCGTCACCGGCCTGTGGGGCCAGTTCATCTCCGTCACCACCTCCGAGCGCTTCGTCCTGGTGATCGCACTGGCCGCCTCGGCGTTCGGCTTCGGCATCGCCCTCGCCCACGGCGGCCTCTTCGGCGGCGTGTAGCGGCCGGCCCCGGAAGGGCCTCGCACGGTCGGCCACCCGCCCGCGCACCGCGCTCAGGACGGCGCTCTCCCCCGGAGGGCGCCGTTCGCCACGTTCCGCACCCGGTCGCCCGGTTGGCCCTATGGTTCCGTCAGCACGCCGCGCGCGACCCGCCCGAAACGGAGCAGAAACGGACCATTCGGGCGATAGGGTCACAGAGCAGAGGTCCGTCATCACTCCAAGGAGCATCCCGAGCATGAGCCTGCGTCTGAGGACGATCACCCGTGAGGAGCACCTCGCCTTTCTGCGCGGCCGTCCCTCGGCCAGCCATATGCAGGTGCCGTCCTGGGGCG
Source organism: Kitasatospora sp. NBC_01250 (assembly GCF_036226465.1). Classification (NCBI taxonomy): domain Bacteria; kingdom Bacillati; phylum Actinomycetota; class Actinomycetes; order Kitasatosporales; family Streptomycetaceae; genus Kitasatospora; species Kitasatospora sp. NBC_01250. Next base: position 4,749,287 of record NZ_CP108476.1, read on the forward strand.
AACTGAAGTCGGAGTGGCGCAGCGAGTCGATCGGCTGGACGGACGCCTCGGGCGCGGTGGTCGGGGTGGGCCTGGTGCTCTACCGGCAGCTGCCCAAGCTCAAGCGCTACCTGGCCTACCTGCCCGAGGGCCCGGTGATCGACTGGTTCGACCAGGACCTGGAGAGCTGGCTGCGGCCGATGCTGGCGCACCTGAAGGCGCAGGGCGCCTTCTCCGTGAAGATGGGGCCGCCGGTGGTGATCCGGCGCTGGGAGACGACGACCATCAAGGAGGCGATCTCCGGCGGGCAGGCCAAGCGGCTGCGCGACATCGAGCCCGACTGGCACGAGCCCCGGGCCTTCGAGCTGGCCGAGCGGCTGCGCCGGTCCGGCTGGCTGCAGGGCGAGGACGGCGGCGCCGGCTTCGGCGACGTGCAGCCGCGCTACGTCTTCCAGGTGCCGCTGGCGGGCCGGTCGCTGGACGACATCCAGCGCGGCTTCAACCAACTGTGGCGGCGCAACATCAAGAAGGCCGAGAAGAGCGGCGTCGAGGTGGTCCAGGGCGGCTACGAGGACCTCGCGGTCTTCCACCGGCTCTACGAGGTCACCGCCGAACGCGACCGCTTCACCCCGCGCCCGCTGGCCTACTTCCAGCGGATGTGGACGGCGTTGACCGCCGAGGACCCCAACCGGATGCGGCTGTACATCGCCTACCTGGACGGCGAACCGCTGGCCGCCACCACGATGCTCGCCGTCGGCGAGCACGTCTGGTACTCCTACGGCGCCTCGGCCAACCACAAGCGCGAGGTCAAGCCCTCCAACGCGATCCAGTGGCGGATGATGCGCGACGCGTACGCGCTCGGCGCGAGCGTGTACGACCTGCGCGGGATCAGCGACACGCTGGACGAGGACGACCCGCTGTTCGGGCTGATCCAGTTCAAGCTGGGTACCGGCGGACAGGCGGCCGAGTACCTGGGCGAGTGGGACTTCCCCTTGAACAAGCTGCTGCACAGGGCGCTCGACATCTACATGTCCCGGCGCTGACGGGCCCCTGCCACGCCGCTGCCGCACCACCGCGCACCACCCGCACCACCCCGGGGAGAGCTCGATGACCCTTTCGCTGTACGTGGACACCGACCGCTGGCGGGCGCATCAGCGCGCGGTACTGGCCGAGTTCCCGGGGCTGGTCCCGGTGGCCAAGGGCAACGGCTACGGGTTCGGCAACCGCCGGCTGGCCCAGGAGGCGGCGCTGCTGGGCACCGGGTGCCTGGCGGTCGGCACCGCGGCCGAGGCCGCCGAACTGCTCCGCGACGGCGGCCACGGCCAGGACGGCGATGGCCGGGACCGCGACGGCGACGGCAACGGCGACCGGCCGGGCGGCTTCCCGGGCGAGCTGCTGGTCCTGACGCCGTACCGGGTCGGCGAGGAGGGCGCCGAGCTGCCGGACGACACGGTGCTGCGGACGGTGGCGGGTGTGGAGGCGCTGCGGGCGCTGTCCCAGGCGCCGGGCCGCCGGCGGGTGGTGGTGGAGTGCATGACCAGCATGCGCCGGCACGGCATCGCGCCCGCCGAGCTCGCGCACCTGGCCGAGGCGGCGGCGGCCACGGGCGGGGCGGGGAGCGTGATCGAGGGCTTCGCGCTGCACCTGCCGCTGGACCGCCCCGACGGTTCCGACCCGGCGGCCGAGATCTCCGCCTGGGTCCAGGCGATCGAGACGGCCGCGCTGCCCGTCGAGCACATCTACCTCAGCCACCTGGACGCGGGCGGCATCGCCTGGCTGAACGTCCGCCACCCGGCGACCACCTTCCACTCCCGGATCGGCACCCGGCTCTGGCTCGGCGAGGTCGAGGCGCTCACCGCCCGGGCCACCGTGCTGGACGTGACGGCGGTCTCCCGCGGCGAGCGCTACGGCTACCGCCAGCACAAGGCCCCCTCCGACGGCCACCTGCTGGTGGTCTCCGGCGGCACCGCGCACGGGATCGGCCTGCAGGCGCCCACGTACGTGAAGGGCCTGCTGCCCCGCGCCAAGGGGATCGCCAGGGCCGGGCTGGCCAGCCTCAACCGCACCCTGTCGCCCTACCAGTGGAACGGCCGCCAGCTCTGGTTCGCCGAGCCGCCGCACATGCAGGTGAGCATCGTCTTCCTGCCCGGGGAGACCAAGCCCCCGGCCATCGGCGACGAACTGCCGCTCAACGTCCGGCACACCACCACGCACTTCGACCGGCTGGCGGACCGGTAGGCCCGGGGGTGCCCGGCCGGACTCCCCCCTAGGCGCCCGGGGACTGCCCCGGCACGCCGTCCTCCAGCACGTCGGCCTCCGGCTCGTGCCCGAGCCAGTCGGCGCCCGGCAATGGGGCGAAGGCCGCGTAGGACTCCTGCTCGCGCAGCCGGCGGGCCGCGCCGAGCACGAAGACGTCGGGGGCGAAGTCGAGCACCCCGCCCGACGGGTCGTCACTGCCGTCCCAGCGCACCGGGTCGCGGTCGGGGCGCAGGATGTCGCGGATCACCTTGACGCAGAGGTAGAGCGTGCCGGCCACGTGCAGGATGACGGCGAAGTGGTACCAGTTCTGGCCGATCCCGTGCTGCTTGGAGTCACCGATGAAGGCCAGGTAGGACCAGATGCCGAGGAAGTACAGCACCTCGCAGGCCTGCCAGATCAGGAAGTCCCGCCAGCGCGGCCGGGCCAGCGCGGCCAGCGGGATCAGCCAGAGCACGTACTGCGGCGAGTACACCTTGTTGGTGACCACGAAGGCCGCCACGATCAGGAAGACCAGCTGGGCGTAGCGCGGCCGGCGCGGGGCGGACAGGCCCAGCCAGGCGATGCCCAGGAAGCAGGCGATCAGCAGCGCGGCGATCCAGTTGTTGAGGCCGGCCAGCGACTCGTTGCGGTCCTGCATGAGGATCATCCAGAAGGACCCGAAGTCCTCCTTGCGGGTCTGGCTGAAGGTGTAGAAGGTGGCCCAGCCGTCCCAGTTGGCGATCATGATCGGGACGTTGACCAGCAGCCAGGCGCCGACCGCGCCGCCGGTGGCCTGCCAGAACGCCCGCCAGCGACCGGTGCGCCAGCAGAGCACCAGCAGCGGACCGAGCAGCAGCACCGGGTAGAGCTTGGCGGCCGTGGCCAGGCCGATGAACACACCGGCCCAGACCGTGCGGTTGGAGGACCAGTAGGCCATCGCGACCGCGGTCAGCGCGACCGCGAGCAGGTCCCAGTTGATCGTGGCGTCCAGTGCCAGGCAGGGGGCCAGCGCGAAGAGCAGCGCGTCCCAGGGGCGGCGGCGGTGGGTGCGGGTGAGCGCGATCACCGTGACCACCGCGCAGATCAGCAGCATCGCGGCGTTGACCATCCAGAACCAGCGCTCGCGGTCCTCGATGATGCCGCCGGTGGGGGTCAGCCACCCGGCGATCTGCATGAAGCCGCCGGTCAGGACCGGGTACTCCAGGTACTTCATGTCCGGCGTGGGCGAGGGCAGCATGTCCACGTAGGGGTGCAGCCCGGCGGCGAAGCCGCGTGCGGTGTACAGGTGCGGGATGTCGCTGTAGCACGCGTGGGTGTACTGCGCGGTGGCGCCGAAGAACCAGCCGCTGGTGTAGCAGGGCAGCTTCTGCGCGAGCCCGACGATGTACGTGACGATGGTGGCCAGCGCCAGGAAGCGGGCCGGGACCCACCAGGAGACGCCGAGCAGGGCGCGCCGGCCGGGCGGGCCGCCGAGCAGTTCGCTGCCGGCCGCCGCGACCGGGTCCTCGTCCGCGGGCACGACCACGGTGTTGGGCAGCGGGCCCTGGGCCTGTGCCTCCGCGGACTCGGCGGCGGGGATCTCGTCACGGGTGCTGGACGTCATGGCGGACATACTGCCGCACGCGCGCGGTTGGTACGAGGACCGGTCCGGCGCATCCGTGCCGGAAACCGCCGAGGGCGGCCCCGCCAGTGCGGGACCGCCCTCGTCCGTCTGCCTGCTGCCTCAGCCCCCGGCAGCGCCGGGGTTCGCCGTGCCGCTGGCCGGGCTGCTCGGGCCTCCGGTGGCACCGCCGGCGCCACCGCCCCCGCTGTGCGTGGGCTTGGTGGTCGGCGGGGCCGAGGTCTGGCCGCCACCGCCGCAGAACAGGTCCCCGAAGGCACAGGTCGAACCGCCACCACCGGGAGCCCCGGTGTTGCCGCCACCGCCGGTACCGCCGCCCCCGGTACCGCCGCCGTTGCCGCCACCGGGCGGCTGCTTGGACGCGGTGGGCTGGCCGCCGCAGTCCACGCCGGGCAGGCAGGTCTCCGGACCGCCACCGGTCGGCGGCTGGGGCGGAGCCTGGGTGGTGGGCGACGGCGGCGGGGCCTGGCTGCTCGCCGGGGCACTCGGGGTGGAGCTCGGGGTGGAACTCGGCGAGCTCGACGCCGAGGTGGACGGCGAGGGCGAGGCGGTGCTCGGCGCGCCCGAGGCGTCGACCTCCTGGTTGACCGCCGCCGGGTCCGGGAAGTCGGCCACCGGGGTGTTGGCCAACGCGGCCTTCATGTAGTTGGCGAAGATCTCGGTCGGCAGGTCACCACCGGCGAACTCGGTCCGACCGCCGGTGCCGACCAGGGACTGCAGCCCGGGGTGGTTGGGGTCCTCGCGGAACATGGTGATGGCCGTGGCCAGCTGCGGGGTGTAGCCGTCGAACCAGGCCGAGGTGCCCTTGTCGGTGGTACCGGTCTTGCCGGCCACCGGGCGACCGACCGCCAGCGCCTTCTTACCGGTGCCCTTGGCCACCACGTCCTGCAGGACGCTGGTGATGTTGTCGGCCACCGCCTGGTCGAGCACCGTCTTCGGGGTGGGCTTGGTGAAGGTGCTCAGCGTCCTGTCGCCGAGCTGCACCTTGGTCACCGGGTACATGTCGGCCTGCTGCCCGCGGGCGGCGAAGACCGAGTAGCCGGAGGCCATCTGGATCGCGCTCGGGGTCGAGGTGCCGATCGCGAAGGCGGCGGTGCCCTGGTTCTGGACCGGCATGCTCGCCGCGCTCAGGCCCATCTGCTCGGCCAGCTTGGCCACGTTGGATCCGCCGACGTCCTCACCGAGCTGGACGTAGGGGACGTTGAACGAGTTGATCATGGCGTCGCGCAGGGTCACGTATCCCTGCGGCCCGTCCTCGTCGTTCTTCTGGTGGAAGACCGAGCCGTCCTGGTTCTTCACCAGCGAGCCGTCCGGCTGGCGGATGGTGCTCAGGTCGTCGGCGTTGTAGCGGCTGTCCTCGTTGATCCGCAGCGGCTTGCCGTCCGGCCCCGTCTGGGTCTGCAGGCCGACCTGCATCGCGGTGGCCAGCACGTACGGCTTGAAGGTCGAGCCGACCGGGACACCGGTGGTGTCCGCGTTGTTGCTGTACTGCCCCTTGTCCTGCCCCGGACCGCCGTAGAGGGCCACCAGCGCGCCGTCCCCGGGGATCACCGAGGCCGCGCCGACCTGGACGTTGGTGTCGGTGGTGGGGTGCTTGACGGGGTCGAGGTTCTGCTGCTGCATCTGCGCGACGGCCGCGCTCAGCTCGTCGACCTTGTCCTTCTGCAGCGTGGTGTAGATCTTGTAGCCGCCCCGGCCGAGGGAGGCGTCCGTGATCGTCGGGTCCTTCTGCTCCAGGTACTTGTTGACGGTGGCGACGATGTAGCCGACCTGACCGGTCATGTTGGTCGCGGTCTGCTGCTTGACCGGCTCGGGCAGGCCGGCCGACAGGCACTGGCTCTGCTGGTCCTTGGTGATGGCCTTGGTCTCCACCATCTTGCCCAGGATCCACTCCCAGCGGCCGGTGTCCGGCTTGGCCGGGGTGCCGAACATGTTGGCGTGGTTGCTGGCGCTGAGCGAGGGGTCGTAGAGCCCAGCGCCCTTCAGCAGACCGGCCAGCATCGCACTCTGGCAGACGTTCAGGTCCTTGGCGTCCACGTTGTAGTAGTTGTGGGCGGCGGCCTGGATGCCGTAGGACTGGCGTCCGAACCAGCTGGTGTTCAGATAGCCGTCCAGGATGTCGTCCTTGGACATCTTCTGATTGATCTTCAGCGTGATGAAGAACTCCTTGAGCTTGCGGCTCAGGGTCTGGCTCTGGCTCAGGTAGGCGTTCTTCACGTACTGCTGGGTGATCGTCGAACCACCCTGGGTGGCCTGGCCGGAGGCCATGTTGTACATCGCCCGGGCGATGCCCTTGGGGTCGATGCCGGGGTCGGTCCGGAAGCTCTCGTTCTCGGCCGCGATCACCGCGTCCTGCATCGACTTGTTGATGTCCCCGATCGGGACGACCTGCCGGGTCAGGCTGCCCGTGCTGGTCATCTCCGAGCCGTCGGCCCAGTAATAGGTGTTGGGCGCGTTGTTCACCATGTCCTTGAGCGCCGGCACCGTCGTCATCGCGTACGCGGTGCCGACCGCGGCGACACCGCCGCCGAAGAAGATCAGGAAGACCGACAGCAGCTGCTTCCACGAGGGCAGCCAGCGCCGCACCCCGCTCTTGCCCCAGCGCGGGTAGTCGATGAACCGCTTCTTGCCCGGCGGCTTGGCCCCCGCACCCCGGCCGTCCCGGCCACCGCCGCCGCCCGGACCGCCGCCCTTGCGACCGCCGCCGCCCTTCTGGGCCGCCTTGCGCATCTCGGCGCGGGTCATCCGCGGCTGCTGGGCCGTCTCCCGCATCGCCTGCGGGCCCCGCGGACCCGCGGGCCGGGCCGCACGCGGCCGCCCCGGGGTGTCGTAGGACGGCGCGCCTTCAGGCGCAGAGCCGTAGGCGTACGGGCGTTGGTCGTTCGGTCGGCCGGGCGGCTGCTCGTCGCCGCCCGAGTTCGCCGACCGGCGCCGGTGTTCGCTCATAGTCCAGTAACTCCTAGGCCAGGCACGGACGCCTGTAGACAGGATCCACTTCCGATGCCCGCAACCCGCCCTAGGCGGGGATCAGGCCGCTGCCCAGGTGGTGGTCCTCGTGCACACGCGACAGCGTACGCATGCCTGATGAGTCATCAATCGGGCATTTGCGTACAAGAGCCGTGAAAGGGCAACAGATCATTACATGGCCGTTGCCAAGAACTCCCGGGTCGGCCTTCTCCTGGGGCTTCGGTGAGACCTGGCTGGGAGCGCTGCGTGCTCTTGTGATCACATTCACCCGTGCCCCTCTTGCCCCAATCGTGACCTCCGCCTATCGTTCTCGATATATCGAGTCGATACATCGCAGCGGCATAGCCGGTCGCGAGGTACCGGCGACCGAGGCATCGAAGGGAGGTCGGACCGCGTGAGCAGACGCTCAGGAGTGCTGGAATTCGCCGTCCTCGGCCTCCTGCACGACGCCCCGATGCACGGCTATGAGCTGCGCAAACGCCTCAACGTGCTGCTCGGCTCGTTCCGCGCCTTCTCCTACGGCACGCTGTACCCGTGCCTGAAGAGCCTGGTCGCCCAGGGCTTCCTGGTCGAGGACAACCCGGACACCGAGTACGTCCCGGCCACGGCGCTGAACGGCAAGCGGTCGAAGATCGTCTACCGGCTCTCCGCGGACGGCAAGCAGCGCTTCGAGGAGCTGCTCGCCGACTCGGGCCCGGACGCCTGGGAGGACGAGCACTTCGGAGTGCACTTCGCCTTCTTCGGTCAGACCGACCGGGCGGTGCGGATGCGCGTCCTGGAGGGCCGCCGCAGTCGCCTCGAGGAGCGCCTGGAGCGGATGCGCAGCTCGATCGCCCGCACCCGCGAGCGGTTCGACGACTACACGCTCGAACTGCAGCGGCACGGTCTGGAGTCGGTGGAGCGCGAGGTCCGCTGGCTGAACGAGTTGATCGAGACCGAGCGGGCCAACCGGACCGGGCGCACCGCCGCCCCGCCGGGCAGAACCGCCGTACCACAGTCTTCGGACGGCCGTGGCGACGAGGACGGATCCCCCCTTCCGTCCCGGCCACCGCACGACCGCCCGGGGCACTCCGCCTAGGAGTGCCGCCGCCGCGTCCGCCTGGCGCCACGCAGCGGAAGTGGGCGCAGTGCGCCCGTCAGACAGTCAGATGAGAAGCAGGACGAGGACCGCCGGTCTCCGGCGGACCTCACGAGATCACAGGGAGCAACCGGAATGGGTTCGGTTCGCGTAGCCATCGTGGGCGTGGGCAACTGCGCCGCGTCGCTGGTGCAGGGTGTCGAGTTCTACAAGGACGCCGACCCGGCCGGTAAGGTCCCCGGCCTGATGCACGTGCAGTTCGGCGAGTACCACGTCAAGGACGTGGAGTTCGTCGCCGCGTTCGACGTCGACGCCAAGAAGGTCGGCTTCGACCTGGCCGACGCCATCGGCGCCAGCGAGAACAACACCATCAAGATCTGCGACGTGCCGCCGACCGGCGTCACCGTGCAGCGTGGCCACACCCTCGACGGCCTCGGCAAGTACTACCTCGAGACCATCGAGCAGTCCGCCGAGGAGCCGGTCGACGTGGTGCAGGTCCTGAAGGACCGCCAGGTCGACGTCCTCGTCTGCTACCTGCCCGTCGGTTCCGAGGACGCTGCCAAGTTCTACGCGCAGTGCGCCATCGACGCCAAGGTCGCCTTCGTGAACGCCCTGCCGGTGTTCATCGCGGGCACCAAGGAGTGGGCGGACAAGTTCACCGAGGCCGGCGTGCCGATCGTCGGTGACGACATCAAGTCGCAGGTGGGCGCCACCATCACGCACCGCGTGATGGCGAAGCTCTTCGAGGACCGCGGTGTCCTCCTCGAGCGCACCATGCAGCTGAACGTCGGCGGCAACATGGACTTCAAGAACATGCTCGAGCGTGACCGCCTCGAGTCCAAGAAGATCTCGAAGACCCAGGCCGTCACCTCCCAGGTCCGTGACCGTGAGCTGGGCGCGAAGAACGTCCACATCGGCCCGTCGGACTACGTCGCCTGGCTCGACGACCGCAAGTGGGCGTACGTCCGCCTCGAGGGTCGCGCCTTCGGCAACGTGCCGCTGAACCTGGAGTACAAGCTCGAGGTCTGGGACTCCCCGAACTCCGCCGGTGTCATCATCGACGCCGTCCGGGCCGCGAAGATCGCCAAGGACCGCGGCATCGGTGGCCCGATCCTGTCGGCCTCCTCGTACTTCATGAAGTCGCCGCCGGTGCAGTACTTCGACGACGAGGCGCGGGAGAACGTCGAGAAGTTCATCCGCGGTGAGGTCGAGCGCTGAGCGCAGCGAAGCCTGCGAGCTATGAAGGCTGAGCGCAGCGAAGCCTGCGAGCTATGAAGGCTGAGCGCAGCGAAGCCTGCGAGCTATGAAGGCTGAGCGCTGAGCAAGCGGGTTGACCCCCGCACCATGACGGTGGCCGATGTTTCACGTGAAACATCGGCCACCGTCATGACACCCTGAGCACGTGGCGATCACCCGACGGCAGGCCCCGGCTCCCAGCACGCCCGACACCGACCGTGCCTCGCTCGGCTCGCTGCTGCGCTCCCGGGACTTTCGCCGACTGCTGGCCGCCCGGCTGCTCTCCCAACTCTCCGACGGCGTCTTCCAGGTCTCCCTGGCCTCGTACGTGATCTTCTCCCCGGAGCACCAGTCCTCCCCCGCCGACATCGCCTCCATGCTCGCGGTGCTGCTGCTGCCGTTCTCGGTGATCGGCCCGTTCGCCGGGGTGCTGCTGGACCGCTGGCGCCGCCGCCAGGTGCTCTACCTCGGCAACCTGGCCCGCTTCGGCCTCGGCCTGGCGACCGCCGGGCTGCTCCTCGGCCAGGTGCCCGAGTGGCTCTTCTTCGCCTCCGCGCTGCTGGTGACGGCGCTCAACCGGTTCATCCTGGCCGGACTCTCGGCCGCGTTGCCCCGCGTCGTGGCACCGGCCCAACTGGTCACCGCCAACGCCCTCTCCCCCACCGCGGGAACCGTCGCGGCTGCCTGCGGCGGTGGCATCGGCTTCCTCTTCCACCAGGTGATGGCGCCCGGACCACGGGCCGACGCCGCTCTCGTCACGCTGGCCGCCGTGCTCTACCTGGCCGCCGCGCTCGCCGCCCACCGGATGGCCCCCGACCTGCTCGGCCCCGAGCACCACCCCGACCGCCCCGACCTGCGTGCGGCCCTCGGCCAGGCCGGCCGGTCACTGGTCGACGGCGTGCGCCACCTCGTCAAGGAGAGCCGGCCCGCCGTGCACGCGCTCGCCGCGGTGACCGCGGCGCGGTTCTGCTACGGCGTCCTGATCGTCACGGTGCTCATGCTCTCCCGCTACACCTTCAACGACCCGGCCGACAGTCAGGCCGGGCTCGCCACCCTGGGCACGGCGCTCGGCTTCTCGGCGGTCGGCTTCTTCCTGGCCGCCGTGGTCAGCCCCTGGTTCACCCGGCGGCTCGGGCTCACCGGCTGGATGGTCGCCTGCCTCGGCTCGGCCGCCCTCTTCGTCCCGGCACTGGGCCTCTTCTTCGACACCGGCCCGGTGATGGCCGCTGCGCTGCTGCTCGGTGTGGTCACCCAGGGCAGCAAGATCTGCGCGGACACCATCGTGCAGAACGCGGTCGAGGACGACTACCGGGGGCGGGTCTTCGCCCTCTACGACGTGCTGTTCAACGTCGCCTTCGTCGCAGCCGCCGGCGTCACCGCGCTGGTGCTGCCGTTGAACGGACGTTCCGTGGGCGTACTGCTCGGTGTCGCCGCGGTCTACGCGCTGAGCGCCGCGCTCTACGCCCGGGCCGGTCGGCGCACACCGCCGCCCGGGCCCCGGTGACCGGGGACACGGCGACTCGCTAGGGTACGTCCGCACCAACGAGTTGACGTTTTCGCTCCACTTCCGCCGCCCCTCGGCCGTCGTGCCATCCTCGGAGAGCCGTCGTGAGCAATCCGCCCCAGCCGCCGAACCCGAACATCCCACCGCCACCGCCGAATCCGCCGAGCGTTCCCGCGCCGCCGGCTTCCGCGCCCGCGGCCGTGACACCCGCGGAGCCCGCACCGGCCGACCCGACGCTCGTCGACGCGACGCCCGTCGACAGCACGCCCGTCGACGCCACCCCGCCGGCCCCGGCCGCACAGCCCCCGGCCGCGCAGCCGCCGACCGCCGTGCTCCCGCCGCCGGTCTTCGCCCAGCCGACGCCGACACCGCCCCCCGCCCAGGCCCCGGCGCAGCCACCGGCCGCGCCGAACCCCTACGCGGTGCCGAACCCGTATGCCGCGCCGAGTGCGTACGCCAGCCCGAACCCGTACGGCACACCGGCCTTCGCGACGGCGTACGGCTACCCGGGCCCCGGGATGCCGGACACGCCCGCCGTCTGCCGGGTGTGCGGCGGCTTCCCGGCGGTGGACGTCACGGTGCGCGGCCACCAAGGCGTGATCGTGCTGTGGAAGTTCCCCAGCCGTCCCGGCCCGTACTGCCAGGTCTGCGGCACCGCGACGGTCCGTGAGATGGCGCAGCGGACCCTGGTGCGCGGCTGGTGGGCCGTCCTCTCGCCGCTCTTCACCCTGATCACGCTGCTGCGCACCCGGGCCGCCTATCAGAAGATCCGTCAGCTCCCGCCACCCGCGCCGGGAACCCACGGTCCGCAGCTGGACCCCGGCACCCCGCTCACCAAGCGCGGTGCGATCTGGATGCTGCTGCTGCCGGTGGCCTCGGTGGCGGCCTGCATCACGCTGCTGGTGCTGCTGGTCTCCGGCGCGAACGGCGACGACTCGGGGCCGGCCGGCCGCTCGGTGATCACCGCGAACGGCGGCGACTGCCTGCGCGACGCCCATGGCTCGCTGGGTCAGCCCGACGCCCATCCGGACGTCACCGTGCTCCCCTGCAGCAGTTCCAAGGCGCAGTACCGGGTGCTCGCCAAGGTGGCCACCGTGGACGACCCACAGGGCGCCTGTTCCGGTTACCACGCCGCCACCTCCTGGCTCCTGCACAAGGACGGCGGCGCCAGCTTCGCCCTCTGCCTGGCCGCGAAGGACGCCCCCGACGCCCCCGACGCCCCCGACGGCTCCTCCGGCACCACTGGTTCGACCGGTTCGACCGACTCGACCGGTTCGGGCACCAGCGTCTGACGGACCGTCCGTGGGCCGCGGTGGTACGCCACCGCGGCCCGGGCGGGTCAGTTCCCCCGCTGCTCCTGCGCCCACCACTGCTCGAGCGCCGCCACCGCCGCCTCGTGCTCCATCGGGCCGTGCTCCAGGCGCAGCTCCAGCAGGTGCTTGTAGGCCTTGCCGATCACCGGGCCCGGCGCCAGGCCGAGCAGCTCCATGATCTGGTTGCCGTCAAGCGCGGGCCGGATCGAGTCCAGTTCCTCCTGCTCCTTCAGCTGGGCGATCCGCTCCTCCAGACCGTCATAGGTCCGCGACAGGGTCGCGGCCTTCCGCTTGTTGCGGGTGGTGCAGTCGGAGCGGGTCAGCTTGTGCAGCCGCTCCAGCAGCGGGCCCGCGTCGGTGACGTAGCGGCGCACCGCGGAGTCGGTCCATTCGCCGCCGCCGTAGCCGTGGAACCGCAGGTGCAGCTCGACCAGGCGCGAGACGTCGTCGATCAGCTCCTTGGAGTACTTCAGCTCCCGCATCCGCTTGCGGGTGAGCTTGGCACCGACCATCTCGTGGTGGTGGAAGGAGACCCGGCCGTCCGACTCGAAGCGGCGGGTGCGCGGCTTGCCGATGTCGTGCAGCAGCGCGGCCAGTCGCAGCGTCAGGTCGGGGCCGTCCTGCTCCAGCGCGATCGCCTGCTCGAGCACGGTGAGCGAGTGCTCGTAGACGTCCTTGTGGCGGTGGTGCTCGTCCTCCTCCAGCCGCAGGGCGGGCAGCTCGGGCAGCACGTGGTCGGCCAGCCCGGTCTCCACCAGCAGTCGCAGGCCCTGCACCGGGTACTCGGCCGTCAGCAGCTTGTTCAGCTCGGCCTGGACCCGCTCGGCGGACACGATGGTGATCCGCTCGGCCATCGCCGTCATGGCCGCCACCACCTCGGGGGCGGGCGTGAAGTCCAGCTGGGCGGCGAACCGGGCGGCACGCATCATCCGCAGCGGGTCGTCGGAGAACGACTCCTCGGGCGTGGCCGGCGTGCGCAGGACCCTGGCCTCCAGGTCCTCCAGCCCGTGGTGCGGGTCGACGAAGCCGCGCCCCGGCAGGTCGACCGCCATCGCGTTGACCGTGAAGTCCCGGCGGACCAGGTCCTGCTCGATCGTGTCGCCGTAGGTGACCTCGGGCTTGCGCGAGGTGCGGTCGTAGGCCTCGCTGCGGTAGGTGGTGATCTCGATCAGGAAGCTGCCGGTCGGCGTGTCCTTGCGGGCACCGACCGTGCCGAAGGCGATGCCGACGTCCCACACCGCGTCCGCCCAGCCCTTGACCAGCTTGAGCACCTGCCCCGGCCGGGCGTCGGTGGTGAAGTCCAGGTCGTTGCCGAGCCGGCCGAGCAGCGCGTCGCGCACCGACCCACCCACCAGGGCCAGCCGGAAGCCGGCTTCCTGGAACCGCCGGGCGATCTCGTCCGCGACCGGGGAGACCCGGAGCAGCTCCTGCAGCCCCCGTGTCTGGGCCTCGCTCAGGCCTGGCAGGGCCGCGGCAGGGCCGGTGGCCTGGGCAGGAGCGGCAGCGGGGGCGGCGGTGGGTTCATTGGCGTTGGGCACGGCACACAAGGGTACGTGCCCGAGCCGGTCGGCAGCCCGCTCCTTTTTCCGGTGCCGATCACCTCCCGACCCCGCCCATCCCAAGGCCCGCAACACTGCGGGCCCGGCAGCGTCGTTACCATGCCGGTGGGACCGATGGTCCGCCGAGGGCGCGAGCCCGACACCGCGCGTGGTCGCGGGGGCGGCGCGGACCGAAGCGAAGACGACCGCGAACCAGAACGGCGAGGACGAAGCGCGTGGGCGAGCCAGCACGGCACACCGAGGGTCCCCGCAGGTCGGAGCGCGCTTCCCGGCGGTTGACCCGGGCGCTGCGGTCCACCGCGGTGGTCGCCGGCACGCTCGCGCTGCTCGGCGCCGCCGGCGTGGTGCCGGCCCTCGCCGCGCCGGCCCAGCCGGGGCTGGCCGCGGTCTCGCCCGATTTCCCGGTCACAGTCACCATCTCCAGCGTCCAGCCCCCGGCCCCCACCGCCGGCGACTCGCTGCAGATCTCCGGCACCGTCACCAACAGCGGCTCGACCCCGCTCAAGGCCGCGCAGGTGGGCCTGTCACTGGGGCGCGGCTCGACGCCGCTGGCGAACCGCTACGCGATCGGCACGATGCTCGCCAGGACCGACCCGGCCAGCGCCGACGGCAAGCCGCTGGCCGCCCCGGTGAGCCCGGTGGGCGACCTGGCGCCCGGCGCCAGCACCGCGTTCCACCTGCCCCCGGTGGCGATAAGCGACCTGAAGCTCGACCCGAGCGAGGGGAGCGCGGTCTACGAGCTGGCGGTGCAGGTGCAGGCCGGCACCAACGACGACCCCGCGTCGCACGAGGTCGGTATCGCCCGCAGCGTGCTGCCGTACTTCTCCGACCCCAAGGACGTCCCGCAGAAGACCCAGGTCGCCACGGTGTGGCCGCTCACCCACCAGGCCGAGCTGGTCACCCAGACCCTGGACACCGACCAGAGCCCGGTCCTGCGGGACGACAGCCTGGCCACCGACCTCGCGCCGAACGGACGGCTCGGCCAGCTGCTCAGCCTCGGCGAGCAGATCCCCTCGCTGACCTGGGTGATCGACCCGGCGCTGCTGGACGCCGTGACCGCGATGACCAAGCCCTACCGGGTGCAGCTGCCCGGCCACAGCGGCGAGCCCGCCCACAGCGACAACACCGTCGCCGGCACCGGCACCGCAGTGGCCACCCACTGGCTGGACGAGCTGCGCCACGCCGTCACGCAGAAGGGCGACGAGGTGGTCGCCCTGCCGTACGGCGATCCCGACCTCGCCTCGATCGCGCACAACGGCAGCGGCCTGAGCGGGCTGAGCACCGTGCTGGGCAAGGCGCAGGTGGCCGGGCAGGTGACCGTCGAGGGCCGGCTGATGGTCGACCCGGTGGGCGACATCGCCTGGCCCTACCAGGGCGCACTGGACCCGCAGACCGCCCAGGTCGCCCAGCAGCTGGGCGGCTCGAAGATCATCGTGAGCAGCGCGAGCGTCAGCGATCCGCAGCTGTCCTACACCCCGAACGCGGCCCGGCCGCTGCCGAACGGCCAGACCGCCCTGGTCGCCGACAGCACCATCGCGGACCTGTTCGCGAACGACCTCGCCACCCCCGAGGCCAGGTCCGCGGCCGAGCAGCGGTTCCTCGCCGAGACGCTGGCGATGACCCGGCAGCAGCCCAGCACCCAGCGCACCCTGCTGGTCATGCCGCCGCGCAACCTCACCGCGCAGAGCGCGCAGACCCTGCAGGACGCGCTGCTCAAGAGCGGCCAGTGGACCAACCCGGTGACGCTGGACACGGTGGCCGGCACCCCCGCCGACCCCGCGACCGCCGACACCACGGTGCAGCCCGCCGACGCCTACCCCGCCGCCCTGCGCGCCGGCGAACTGCCGAGCAGCAACCTCGGACAGGTGGCCGACGTGCAGGGTCAGATGGACCTGCTGCTGCAGATCCTGACCAACCCGGGGCGGGTCAGCAGCCCGTTCAGCGCCGCCATGATGAGCTCGGTCTCCACCTCCTGGCGCACCGACGCCAAGGCCGGCGACGACTACCGCACCAATGTCTCCAAGAACATGGGGCAGCTGGTCAACGCCGTCAGTATCCCGAAGAAGAGCAACAAGATCACGCTCGCGGGCAACGAGGGCGTCCTGCAGGTCAGCGTCAAGAACGACCTGACCCAGCCGGTGATCAACCTCGAACTGCGGCTCACCTCCAACCAGCCCTACCGGGTGAGCGTCAGCAAGCCGCAGAACATCTCGCTGAGCAGCGCGCAGAGCGTCTCGGCCAAGTTCCTCGCGCAGGCCCAGGGCAACGGCGTGGTGCAGATGACCGCCCAGCTGTACACGGTGGGGCCCAACCCGCAGCCGTACGGCGAACCGGTGAAGTTCTCGGTCGAGGTCAGCCAGGTGCCCAACGGCGTCTGGTGGGTGGTCGGGGCCGGTGTCCTGCTGGTGCTGCTGGCCGGGCTGCGGTTCTTCCTGCAGCGCCGCAAGCGCAAGGGCGAGCCGGACGACGACCCGGACGCGCCGCTGGTCGACCCCGACGCACCGGACGGAGCCGGCGAGGCGCTCGACGCCGAGGACGGGCCGGACAGCCGGCCGTCGGCCGACGGCGGAACGAACCCGTCCGAATCGGACAGCCGACCGACCCCCGAAGGGACCGCGGCGCACCCCTAGGGCACCGTGCCGAAAGCCGGGATCGGGCCGCTGGTGATGAGACAGTAGGTCCTTGAGATCTCTCGGAGACGGCCGGACCGACCAGCGATGAGGTGGCATGAGCGAGCGGAGCACGGGGGTCCCCCCGGCCGCGGGCGGGGGCGGCGGAAGGTCGGTCCCGCCGGCCGAGGAGCACGCGCCCACGGCGGCCGAGGAGAGCGACTGGTACCTCACCGAGACCTTCGCGCGCGACCCGTTCGCCACCGACCCGTACGCGACGCCTGACGGCCCGGGTCCGTACCACCGGGCCGAAGCGGAACCGAGCGGCCCGGAAGCGGGCACCCCCGCATCGCAGGCCCCGGAAGCGCAGGCCCCGGCGGGCGACGGCGACCCCGCCGAGGAGCCCGCGCCCCCCGCCGCGGCACCCACCGCACGGAAGCGGCAGAAGCGCCGTGACAGGGCCGCGGAGCCGCCGGACGAGCCCGCGGTGCCCGCCTCCCGCTGGGCCCGCCAGGCGGCCGCCACGCCCGCCCCCGCGGTGCCCAGCACCGTCCCTGCCACCGAACCCGGGAGCGAGGCCGAGGCCGAGCCCGCGGGCGGCTCGCCCCGGGACACCGGGAGCACCGAGTACGTGGGCGTGGACGACCTGTTCGCCGCCGCCTACCCGACCGGCGAGGTGTCACGGCGGCCCTTCGTCCCGGTCATCGAGTTCGACCCGCCGCTCAGCCCCGAGGAGACCGCGCTGCGGGAGGCCGCCGCGGAGTCCGGGTCCGACCTGCCGTTCACCTTCGACCTCCCGGACGGGCCCGAGGAGCCGGACCGGGCCGCCGCGGCGGAGCCGGCCCAGCCGGACGAGCAGGACGAGCAGGACCGGCCCGAGGAGCCCGAGAAGCCCACCGAAGCGCCCGCCACCTCGGGCGGCGGCAAGGTCGCGAGCCTGCTCGGCTCCAGCGCGATCATGGCCGCCGGCACCCTGGTCTCCCGGGGCACCGGCTTCCTGCGCACCATGGTGATCGCCGCCGCGATCGGCGTCGGCACCATGGGCGACTCCTACTCCGCCGCCAACACGCTGCCCACCCTGCTCTACATCCTGATCGGCGGCGGCGCGCTGAACGCCGTCTTCGTGCCGCAGCTGGTCCGCAGCATGAAGCAGGACCAGGACGGCGGCACCGCCTACGCCAACCGCCTGCTCACCCTGGTGATGGTGGGCCTGGCCGGGGTGGTCTTCGTGGCCGTGCTGGCCGCCCCGCTGCTGGTCCAGCTGATCTCGCACTCGCTGATGAGCGGTCAGGCCAGCGCGGACAGCACGGTGGCCCTGGCCCGCTACTGCCTGCCGACCATCTTCTTCATGGGCATGCACGTGGTGATGGGCCAGATCCTCAACGCCCGCGGCCGGTTCGGCGCCATGATGTGGACCCCGGTCCTGAACAACGTCGTGGTGATCTTCACCTTCGCGATGTACCTGTGGGTCTTCGGCACCTTCCAGCACAGCCGGGTCACCCCCGAGAGCATCTCCCCCGAGGGGCTGCGGCTGCTGGGCCTGGGCACCATGCTGGGCCTGGCCGTCCAGGCGCTGGCGATGCTCCCCTACCTGCGCGCGGCCGACTTCCACTTCCGGCCGCGCTTCGACTGGCGCGGGCACGGCCTGGGCAAGGCCGCCCGGCTGGCCAAGTGGACCTTCCTCTTCGTGCTGGCCAACCAGGCCGGCTACCTGGTCGTCACCCAGCTGGCCACCGCGGCCGGCAGCCGGGCCGCCGCGCACGGCTACCTCGGGGTGGGCCTGGCCGCGTACTCCAACGCGCTGCTGATCTGGCAGCTGCCGATGGCGGTGATCACCGTCTCGGTGATGAGCGCCGTGCTGCCCAGGCTCTCCCGCTCGGCCGCCGACGGCGACCCCGGTGCGGTGCGCGACGACCTCTCGTACGGGCTGCGCACCTCGGCGGTGGCGATCGTGCCCGCCGCCTTCCTCTTCCTCGCACTCGGCCCGCAGATCGGCGGCGCCATCTACGGCCTGGGCAACGGCGGCAGCGCGGCGCACGGCACCACGGCGGTCGGCTTCATGCTCTCCGCCTTCGCACTCGGCCTGATCCCCTACTCGGTGCAGTACGTGCTGCTGCGCGGTTTCTACGCCTACGAGGACACCCGCACCCCGTTCTCCAACACCGTCTGGGTGGCCGTCACCCAGGCCGCGACCGCACTGGTCTGCTTCCTGCTGCTGCCCGCCCAGTGGGCGGTCACCGGGATGGCGCTGGGCTACGGCGCCTCGTACGTGGTGGGCGTGGCGGTCGCGCTGCCCAAGCTCAAGCAGCGGATCGGCGGACTGGACACCGCGCGGATCGCCAAGACCTACGTGCGGCTGGCGCTCGCCTGCCTGCCGGCCGCGGTGGTCGGCCTGCTGCTGTCGCTCGTGCTGCGCAGTCTGCTGGACGGCTGGACCGGTAGCGTGATGACCGTGCTGGTGGCCGGCGCCGGGCAGGTGGCGGTCTTCCTCGCGGTCGCCCGGCGGCTGCGGATCGAGGAACTGACCACGGTGATCGGCATGGTCCGCGGTCGCCTTGGCCGTTGACCGCCCATCAGTTTGTCCACCTACTGGCCGGTAGTGCACCCGGTGAAACCGGTTGGCCCCGTCAGCGGTCGTCCGGGGGTGGGAAGAGTGGGCACAATTGTCTTCGAATGACTTGGTCTGCAGACCCGGGTCCCCGCCTGTCCGCCTCCCGGCGACACGCCGGCGGGGGTGCCGGACCGGGCGCTACAAGGGGAGGCAGGACGACGGTGGCTGATCGCACCAAGGATCGCACCAAGGCAGTCGTCGAGCGGGCGGCGGCCAAGACGCCGGTCGAGTCCCCGAACGAGGCCACCGGCGAGATCACCGCCCCGCTCTCCGCCGACGAGATCGCCGCGGAGCTGGCCGACCGGCCGGTCGGCGGCAAGCGCGGCGCGGACGGCGGGTCGGCTGCCACCCAGGTGATGCCGCTGCCCGCCGGCGCGAACAGCGCCACTCAGGTGCTGCCGGTACCTGCCGACGCGAACGGCGCCACCCAGGTGCTGCCGGTACCCGGCGCCGACCAGGCTCCGGCCGAGGATCCCGCCGACGAGCCGGAGACCGGCGCCGAACCCGATGCCGGGGCCGGCCTCGACGCCGGCGCCGACCTCGATGCCGGGGCCGACCTCGACGCCGCGGCCGAGCCGGATCCCGTCCAGGACGCCGAGGCGCCCGACGACCACTTCCCGGTCCCGGAGCGCCACAGCGGCGACAAGATCGCGGGGCGCTACCGGCTGGAGGAGCGCATCTCCCAGTCGACGGCCTTCAGCAGCTGGCGGGCCGTGGACGAGAAGCTGCGCCGCGCGGTCGGCGTCCACCTGCTCGCGGCCGGCAGCAAGCGCGCCGAGGGCGTGCTGGCCGCCGCCCGCTCCGCGGCCCTGCTCGGTGACCCGCGCTTCGTCCAGGTGCTGGACGCGGTCCAGGAGGGCGAGCTGGTCTACGTGATCCGGGAGTGGCTGCCGGACGCCACCGACCTGGCCACGCTGCTCGCCCCGGGCCCGATGGAGCCCTACGACGCCTACCAGATGGCCCGTCAGCTCACCGACGCCATCGCCGCCGCGCACCGCAGTGGCCGTTCCCACCTGCGGCTGACCCCGCGCTGCGTGCTGCGCACCGACACCGGCCAGTACCGGATCAACGGGGTCGCGGTCGACGCGGCGCTGCGCGGACTGCCCGACCAGGACGCCGAGCTGACGGACACCCGGGCGATCGGCACCCTGCTGTACGCCGCGCTCACCCACCACTGGCCGCACCCGGAGAACCGCTACGGGCTCCCCGGCCTGCCCGAGGGCGGCACGCTGGCCCCGCCGGAGCAGCTGCGGCCCGAGGTCCACCAGGGCCTGGCCGAGCTGGCGGTGCGGGTCCTGTCGGATCCGCCGCCGCGCGGCCTGACCCCGATCACCTCGCCGGCCGCGCTGGCCAAGGAGATCGCGCTGCTGCCCAAGATCCGGCAGCCCGCACCCGAGCAGCCGGGCCCCGAACGCACCGCTCCCCGCTACCCGGCACCGCCGCGCCCGGACAACCGCACCCAGGTGCTGCGGACCGTGCCGCCGGGCGGGCACCGCCCCGCCCCCGCTCCGTTCGCGCCGCCGCCGGCCCCCGTCGCGCCAGCTCCCCGGCCGGGCCGCCGCCGGGCCAGGCGAGTGCTCCAGTGGACGGTCTCCGTGGTGCTGCTGGCCGCGATCGGCTACGGCTCCTGGGAGTTGGCCGGTCGCCTGGGGACCACGACGCAGAAGCAGGCGCTCGGCACCACCGGTGGCGCCGGCGTGGTCTCCTCGGCCTCGCCCTCCGCCAAGCCGGTCACGGCGCTGCAGATCTCGCAGATCCAGTCGTTCAACCCGTTCGGCAGCGGCCCGATGCACCCGGAGCTGATCTCCGAGATCAACAGCGGCAGCCCGAACGGCGCCTGGCAGACCCAGGGCTACTACTCCGATCTGCCCACCATCGGCCACGGCACCGGCCTGCTGGTCGACCTGGGCTCGGCCAAGTCGGTCAGCTCGGTCGAGGTCCAGTTCCTCGGCACCACCAGCGCCGAACTGCGGGTGCCCAGCGCCACCGGCGGCAGTGCCCCGACCACCCTCGACGACTTCGGCCAGCCGCTGGCCAAGGCCAGCGGGACCGACGCCCAGTTCCAGCTGACCTCGCCGGTCACCTCCCGCTACCTCTTGATCTGGCTGACCAGCCTCCCCAAGGATAGGGACGGCAGTTACCGCGGCCAGGTGTCCGAGATCAAGGTCTCCGGCTGATTGCGGCGCCGGGCCGCCACAGGGGCTCCCGGTCGCGCATGAGGCCCACCGGCACCTGAGCGCGACCAGGGCACCCGAGGGGCAGGCAGATGGCAGGACCGGCGCGACCAGAGCCGCCCGAGACCGGCGAGCAGAGCGACGCCGAGCTGCTGGCCCGGCACGTCGCCGGGGACCAGGCGGCCTTCGGCCGGCTGGTGCACCGTCACCGGGACCGCCTGTGGGCGGTCGCCCTGCGCACCCTGGGCGACCGCGAGGAGGCCGCCGACGCGCTGCAGGACGCCCTGGTCTCGGCGCTGCGCGCCGCGCACACCTTCCAGGGCCGCTCGGCCGTCACCACCTGGCTGCACCGGATCGTGGTCAACGCCTGTCTCGACCGGGCCCGGCGGGCCAACAGCCGACGGGCCGGTTCGCTGGACGAGGAGCCGGGCCGGCTCGACACCCTGGTGCCCGCCGCCGAACCCACCGACGCCCTGGTGCTCCGGCACGAGCTGCGCCGGGAGCTCGGCGCGGCCCTGGCCGAGCTGCCGGCCGAGCAGCGGGCCGCACTGGTCCTGGTCGACATGCAGGGCTACCCGGTGGCCGAGGCCGCCGAGCTGCTGGGCGTCCCGGTGGGCACGGTGAAGAGCCGCTGCGCCCGGGGCCGGGCCCGGCTGCTGCCGCTGGTGCGCCACCTGCGGGCGGACGCCGAACCGGGCGACGGCCCGCAGCGCACCGCCGCGGGTGATGTTTCACGTGAAACGCCGCCCGGCACGCCCTCGGCCGGCCCACCCCCGAGCGCGCGGGAGGCCGGGCGAGGGGCCGCGCGGGAGCCCGGGCCGCCGACTGGACCGCCGGGGAACCGGCCGGGCCCCGCATCCGTCCCATCGCGGGGCCCTGGCATCCCCGCCCAAGAGCCGAGCCTGGAAGGAGACGCGACGCCCCGATGACGAACCAGACCCCCGACCCCGTCGAGTCGGCGCCGAGCGCCTCCCATCCCGGCGTCGACCAGCTGGCCGACCTGCACGAGGACCTGCTGGGTGCCGAGGAGGCCGCCGCCCTGCGGAGCCACCTCGCCGACTGCGAGGAGTGTTCGGAGACCCTGGCGGCGCTGGCCGAGCTGACCGGCCTGCTGGCCGCTGATCCGCCACCGGCGATGCCGGCGGACGTCGCCCAGCGCCTCGACGCCGCGATCGCCGCCGCGATCGCCGAGCCGGCACCGGCCGACAACCACGCGGTGCCCAGCACCCCGAAGAGCAGCACCGCACCCGCCAAGGCGACCAGCACCCCGAAGAGCAGCACCGCACCCGGCAGGGTGGCCGGCACCGCGCCGCCCGGCACCGCGCGCCAGCACACCGGCCCCGGGCGGCCCCGGCCGCGTCGGAGCCGGGTCCGGCTGCTGGCCGCCGCGGTCGCCTGCCTCGCGGTCCTGGGCGGCGGCACCGCGGCCGTCCTGGCGGGCCTCGCCAGCACCGCGGACCGCTCCGCGAACGACGCCTCCGCGGCCGGCCACCCGGCTGCCTCGTACGCCGTCCCGAGTACCTCGGCGCCGCAGGGCGGCACCAGCGCATCGCCGTTCACCCCGGCCGGTCCCGCGTTCACCGCGAGCGGTCTGCCCGACCAGCTCCGGACCCTGCTGCCCGCCGCTTCCGGCAACCTGCCGCACGCCAGCAGCGAGCAGGCCGCACCCGACCACGCCTCCCCCGCCACGGCCCCGCTGCCCGTCTGCGTCGAGTCCGCCGTCGCCGGACACCAGGGCGAGCAGCCGCTACTGGTGACGCACGGCAGCTTCCAGGGCGCGCCGGTGGACGTCTACGTCTTCCGGATCAGCGACGATCCGGCGCACCTGGACGTCTTTCTGCTCGCCGCCGGCTGCGCCACCACCACCCCCAACTCCCCCGCCACGGTTCGCCTCCAGGAGGAGATCCCGGCCCACTGACCACGCCCGCGCCGCCGCCACGGCCGTCCGACGGGCGGCCGCTGGTACACCAGGAGCTGGGAATGCGCGACACTGGTGAGTCGTTGTCCCGGGCGGCGGAGCAGGACCGCCACCCTCCCCGCCTGGCGCGGGTCGCGATGCGAACCAGGAGATGCAGTGAGCGACGTCCGTAACGTGATCATCATCGGTTCCGGCCCCGCCGGTTACACGGCAGCGCTCTACACCGCGCGCGCTTCCCTCAAGCCGCTGGTCTTCGAAGGGGCCGTCACCGCCGGTGGCGCCCTGATGAACACCACCGAGGTGGAGAACTTCCCCGGCTTCCGGGACGGCATCATGGGCCCCGAGCTCATGGACAACATGCGCGGACAGGCCGAGCGCTTCGGCGCCGAGCTGGTCCCGGACGACATCGTCGCGGTCGACCTCACCGGTGACATCAAGACCGTCACCGACTCCGAGGGCGTCGTGCACCGGGCCCACGCCGTGATCGTCACCACCGGTTCCCAGCACCGCAAGCTCGGCCTGCCCCGGGAGGACGCGCTCTCCGGCCGCGGTGTCTCCTGGTGCGCCACCTGCGACGGCTTCTTCTTCAAGGACCAGGACATCGCGGTGGTCGGCGGCGGTGACACCGCCCTGGAGGAGGCCACCTTCCTCTCCCGCTTCGCCAAGTCCGTCACCGTCGTGCACCGCCGGGCCGAGCTGCGCGCCTCCAAGGCGATGCAGGAGCGTGCCTTCGCCGACCCGAAGATCAGCTTCGCCTGGGACAGCGCCGTCGAGGCCGTCCACGGCGACCCGAAGCTGACCGGTGTGACCCTGCGCGACACCACCACCGGCGAGCTGCGCGAGCTGCCGGTCACCGGCCTGTTCATCGCGATCGGCCACGACCCGCGCACCGAGCTCTTCAAGGGCCAGCTGGAGCTGGACGCCGAGGGCTACCTCAAGGTGGAGTCCCCCACCACCCGCACCAACATCCCCGGTGTCTTCGGCGCCGGCGACGTGGTCGACCACACCTACCGCCAGGCGATCACCGCGGCCGGTACCGGCTGCGCCGCCGCCCTGGACGCCGAGCGCTACCTGGCCCACCTGGCCGACGCGGCCGGCAAGGAGAGCGAGACCGCCGCCGTCGCGGTCTGACCTCCCGGCACCATCCCCTCGCAGCCAGGTGTTTCACGTGAAACGCCCGGCTGCGAAACAGAATCCCCCGCTCCGTTGTTGTCCCTTTCGGAGCACCCAGCACCACCCCGCATGCGACCTTAGGAGTTCCCGTGGCCGGCGCCACCATAACCGTCACCGACGCGACCTTCGAGAGCGACGTCCTCAACAGCGACAAGCCCGTGATCGTGGACTTCTGGGCCGAATGGTGCGGCCCCTGCCGTCAGGTCGCCCCCGTGCTGGAGGCCGTCGCCGAGGAGTACGGCGACCAGCTCACCATTGCCAAGCTCAACGTCGACGAGAACCAGGCCGTCCCCGCGCAGTACGGCATCGTCTCGATCCCGACCATGAACGTCTACGTCAAGGGCGAGCTCGTCAAGAGCATCGTCGGCGCCAAGCCCAAGGCCGCCCTGCTGCGCGACCTCGACGGCATCATCACGGTGAAGCCGGTCGGCTGAGCCGACGGCAGCACGGACGAGAGGGCGGCCCCATCGGGGCCGCCCTCTCGCGTTGCCGGCCGGACCGACCGCGTCAGAACGGGCGCAGTGCGGGCTCCTTGCGCCCGGCGCCGAGCAGCCGCTCCAGCGCCCCCTCCGCACCGCCCTTCCAGGAGACGGTGGCGCGCGCCTCCAGCCGCAGCCGTGGGTAGCGGTGGTGCGGGCGCACCGTCTTGAACCCGACCGCCAGCAGGTGCTCGGCCGGCAGCAGGCAGCTCGGCCGATCGCCGCCCGCCGCCCCGAAGGCCTCGATCGCCCGGAAGCCCCGCCCCAGCAGGTCCTTCGCGACCGCCTGCACCAGCACCCTTCCGATGCCCTGTCCCTGGTAGCCCGGCAGCACCCGACTCATCATCAGCTGCACGGCGTCCGGGGAGACCGGACTGGTCGGGAAGGACTGCGAGCGCGGCACGTAGGCCGGTGGCGCGTAGAGCACGAACCCGGCCGGCTCCTGGTCGACGTAGACCAGCCGGCCACAGGACCCCCACTCCAGCAGCGCCGCGGAGATCCACCCCTCCTTCTCCGCCCCCGCCTTCCCGCTGTCCACCGCCTCCCGGCCGCGCACCGGATCGAGCTCCCAGAAGACACAGGAGCGGCAGGGCGCGGGCAGATCCCCCAGGTTGTCCAGTGTCAGGGGGACGATCCTGCGACCCATGCGGCACACCTCCTCGTTCGGTTCCTCCCCCGGGGGCGAGGGCCAACCAGTCCGACCGGCGCGCTCCTCCCCCAGGACCCGTACAGACACCGGTGGGTGCATGTTTCACGTGAAACATGCACCCACCGGTCCAGCATGCCCGTCTCGGCCGAGCCGCACAGCAGCGGGCACAGGCCCCGAGCGGGCTCAGCTCTGCGAGAGCCGCAGCCCGTCCTCCCCTGGCGCCAGGCTGTCCAGGATCCGGTTGAGGTCGTCCACCGAGGCGAACTCCAGGACCACCTTGCCCTTGCCCAGCTTGCCACCCCGCTGCGAGACCTCGACCTTCACCCGGGTGTCGAACCGGTCGGAGAGCCGACCCGCCAGGTCGTTGAAGGCCGGGGAGAGGATCTTGCCCGCCTTGGGGCCCACCGGACGCGGCTTCTCCTGCGGCTCCAGCAGCTTCACCATCTCCTCGGTGCTGCGCACCGAGAGCCCCTCCGCGATGATCCGCTTGGCCAGCTGCTCCTGCTGCCACTCGGCCGCGACCCCGAGCAGCGCCCGGGCGTGACCGGCGGTCAGCACCCCGGCGGCCACCCGGCGCTGCACCGCCGAGGAGAGCTTGAGCAGCCGCAGCGTATTGGAGAGGTGCGAACGCGAGCGGCCGATCCGGTCCGCCAGCTCGTCCTGGGTGCAGCCGAACTCCTCCAGCAGCTGCTGGTAGGCGGCGGCCTCCTCCAGCGGGTTCAGCTCCGCCCGGTGCAGGTTCTCCAGCAGCGCTTCCAGCAGCAGCTTGTCGTCCTCGGTGGCCCGCACGATCGCCGGGATCCGCTCCAGCCCGGCCTCCTGGGAGGCGCGCCAGCGCCGCTCACCCATGATCAGCTCGTAGCGCTCCGGACCCACCTGACGGACCACCACCGGCTGGAGCAGACCCACCTCCTTGATCGAGGTGACCAGCTCCTCCAGCTTCTCCTCGTCGAACACCTTGCGGGGCTGCGCCGGATTGGGCGTGATCGCGTCCAGCGGCAGCTCGGCGAAGCGCACGCCCTCCACCGGCACCAGCTCCGGGCGCGCGCTCGAAGCCACCCGCGCCGCCACCGTGCCGCGCCCCGCCGGCAGCACCGGCACCGCGCTGGGCGACACCGCTCCGGTCTCCAGCACCGCCGCGCCACCGGGCGCCACCGGCCTGTCGGCGGCGGCGGTCGTGGCCGCCGTCCCGGGAGCCGCCGACGCACCGGCCGCCGGAATCAGCGCACCCAGCCCACGACCCAGACCCCTGCGACCACTCACCGATTGCCCTCCATCGTGCTGTGCTGTGCCGTCGGCGTCGCCTGCGCGCCGATCGTGTGCCGGTGCTGTCCCACCGCGTCCAACGCCTCGGCCGCCGCCTGCTCCACCGCGGTGGCCGGGCCCTCCAGGCCGACCGCCCGCAGCGCCAGTTCCCGCGCCGCCTCCAGGTAGGAGAGCGCGCCGGTGGAGCCGGGATCGTAGGTGAGCACCGTCTGCCCGTAGCTCGGTGCCTCCGAGATGCGCACCGAACGCGGGATCGCGGTCCGCAGCACCTCCGTGGTGAAGTGGTTGCGCACCTCCTGCGCGACCTGGGCGGCCAGCCTGGTCCGCGCGTCGTACATGGTGAGCAGGATGGTGGAGACGTGCAGCGCCGGGTTCAGGTGCGCGCGCACCAGCTCCACGTTGCGCAGCAGCTGTCCCAGGCCCTCCAGCGCGTAGTACTCGCACTGGATCGGGATCATCACCTCCTGGCCTGCCACCAGGGCGTTGACCGTCAGCAGCCCGAGCGAGGGCGGACAGTCGATCAGGATGTAGTCCAGGGGCTGTTCGTAGGCGGCGATCGCCCGCTGCAGCCGGCTCTCCCGGGCCACCAGCGAGACCAGCTCGATCTCCGCGCCGGCCAGGTCGATGGTGGCGGGGACGCAGAACAGCCCCTCCACCTCCACCACCGGCTGCACCACATCGGCCAGCGGCTTGCCCTCCACCAGCACGTCGTAGATGGACGGCACCTCGGCGTGGTGGTCGATGCCGAGCGCGGTGGAGGCGTTGCCCTGCGGGTCGAGGTCGATCACCAGGACCCGTAGCCCGTGCATGGCGAGCGAGGCGGCCATGTTGACGGTGCTGGTGGTCTTCCCCACCCCGCCCTTCTGGTTCGCCACCACGATCACGCGGGTCGCCGGTGGCCTGGGCAGGCCTTCACCCGCCCGTCCCAGCGCCTGCACGGCGGCCTGCGCCGCCCGGGCGATGGGGGTGTCATCGATCTGGTCGATGGTCTCCGAGTCCTGCATGGGGCTCAGTGTTTCACGTGAAACCGGAGCGGCAACAGTCTCCGCCCGGCCACGGCCGAGCCCCCGGCGCAGCCGGAGGTCCAGACTGGCGGGAAGCAGCGAGCGACGTTTCACGTGAAACACCATGCCCGCAATGTCGGATATCTGACGCCGCGACACTCCGGACGACGCCAGAGGCCCCGGGTGCGATCCGCACCCGGGGCCTCCCGGTCACTCCTCGTGGGCCGCGTGGGCCCGGCCGCTCAGCGCCGCCGGCGACCGGCGCCCCGCGCCTCCGCCGGCCGACCGCCGGCCCGGCCCGCCCGGGCCGCCTTCGCCCGCCTGGTCGCCGCCTTCACCCCGCCGGGGCTCTCGCCGGCCTTCACCTGCACCACCCGGGTCGCAGCGCCCAGCAGGCTCTCCCCCACCGGGATCACCGACCACTCGACCGCACCCAGCTTGCTGAGCGCCGCCCGCGAGTCGGCCAGCTCCTGCTCGGCGGTGTCGCCCTTGAGCGCCAGCATCTGCCCGTAGGGACGCAGCAGCGGCATGCCCCAGCCGGCCAGCCGGTCCAGCGGTGCCACCGCCCGGGCCGTGACGATCTCCACCGAGACCTTGCCGATCATCTCCTCGGCCCGCCCGCGCAGCACGGTGACGTTGGTCAGCTCCAGCTCCCGCACCACCTCCTCCAGGAAGGTGGTGCGCCGCAGCAGCGGCTCCAGCAGGGTCACCGACACGTCGGGCCGGGCCAGCGCCACCGGGATCCCGGGCAGCCCCGCGCCCGACCCCACATCGCACAGGGTCGCCCCCTCGGGCAGCAGCTCGGAGAGCACCGCGCAGTTGAGCACGTGGCGGTCCCACAGCCGGGGCACCTCCCGCGGACCGATCAGCCCGCGCTGCACCCCCGCCGACGCCAGCAGCTCGGCGTAACGCTGCGCCGAGGCGAACCGCTCGCCGAAGATCTCCCGTGCCGCCTGCGGCGGCTCGCCCAGACCCTCCGGCGCCCCATCGGCCGCCGCACTCTCCGTCGCCATCTCAGCCTCTCCGCTCACCGAATCCACCGTTAGCACCGTTTCACGTGAAACATCCCACGCCAACTCGAAGCACCACGTGCGAGGCACCGCCTGTGAGGCAGCACCTGCAGAGCCCCCGAGGAGCGACGACCCCGCTCGCACAGCCGCACCGTGCGAACGGGGTCGTCGAGGGATGGAGCCCCGGGCCTCAGCCCGCCAGGACCACGACGCAGCGCTGCGGCTCTTCGCCCTCCGACTCGCTTCGCAGCCCAGCCGCGGCCACCGCGTCATGGACCACCTTGCGCTCGAACGGCGTCATCGGGCGCAGCTTGACCGACTCGCCGGTCTGCTTGGCCTGCTCGGCGGCCTTGGCCCCGAGCTCCGCCAGCTCCTCGCGCTTGCGGGCCCGGAAGCCGGCGATGTCCAGCATCAGCCGGCTGCGCTCCCCGGTCTCCCGGTGCACGGCCAGCCGGGTCAGCTCCTGGAGCGCCTCCAGCACCTCACCGTCCTGACCCACCAGCCGCTGCAGGGTGCGGTCGTTGCCGTCGCCCACGATGGACACCAGGGCCCGGTCGCCTTCGACATCCATGTCGATGTCGCCGTCCAGGTCGGCGATGTCCAGCAGGCCTTCGAGGTAGTCGGCCGCGATGTCGCCCTCCTGCTCCAGGCGAGCGACCAGGGTGTCCGCCGACTCCTCAGCCGGGGCGGCCGATCCGGCGTCGACGGCGGAGGTGGTGCCTTCCGTCACGGGAGGGACTCCTTCACAGACAGGGCCCACGGGTACGGGCCGAAATCGAGGACTCGAGGGGTTCGGGCGAGGGTCGGGCGACTACTTCTTCTTGGGTCGCTGACCGCTCTGCTGCGGGCCGCGCTTGGCGCCGCCGCCACCCTGCTTGGGGGCCGGCCGCTTGGCGCCGCCCGAGGCCTGCGCCTTGCCCGCCCCCTGCGTGCTGGGCACCGCGTCCTCGACCTGCGCGTCGGTCTCCGCCGCCGCCGGCTCACCGTCCGTGTTGCTCTGGTCGGTCTTCACCGCACCGCCGTGCACCTGCTGGCGCTGGGCCTTGGTCTGCTTGCGCGGCTGCTGCCGGCGCACCTGGACCGTCTCGGTCAGCGCGGCAGCGGCCTGCTGCTCGGCAGCCGCCTTCGCCTTGCCACCGCCGAGGAAGCCGAGCACGCCGGCGCCCTTGATGATCGAGCCGTCCGGGTTCAGCCGGCCGGAGGCCTTCAGGCGCACCTGCCGCTCGTCCCAGGCCTTGCTGCCCGGCGTCGGGTTGTTGCGGATCACGACCAGCTGCTGGCCCATCGACCAGACGTTGGTGGTCAGCCAGTAGACCAGCACACCGACCGGGAAGTTGATGCCCATCACGGCGAACATGAACGGGAAGACGTACATGAGCATCTTCTGCTGCTGCATGAACGGCGTCTTGACCGTGAGGTCCACGTTCTTGGTCATCAGCTGGCGCTGGGTGATGAACTGCGAGAGCGACATCATCACGATCATCACCGCGGTGACGATCTTGACGTTGGTCTCGGTGGAGTGCACGAAGGTGGCCGACAGCGGAGCACCGAAGATGTGCGCCTTGCCCGCGCTGGCCAGCAGCGGGCCGTTGATGACGCCGATTTCCTTGTTGTGCGCGACCGAGCTCAGCACCCCGTACAGGGCGGTGAAGAACGGCATCTGCACCAGGATCGGGAGACAGCTCGAGAAGGGGTTGGTGCCCGCCTCCTTGTAGAGCTTCATCATCTCTTCGGACTGGCGCTGCTTGTCGCTCTTGTAGCGCTCCTGGATGGCCTTCATCTTCGGCTGGATCGCCTGCATGGCCCGGGTCGACTTGATCTGCTTCACGAAGAGCGGGATCAGGCAGATCCGGATCACGATCACCATGGAGGCGATGGCGAGACCCCAGGCCCAGCCGCTGTCGGCCGGGAAGACGTGGCTGTACAGCGCGTGGAACTGAACGATGATCCACGAGACAGCGGTGTAGAGAGGGTTCAGGAAGGACCAGGTCACCGGTCAGACTCCTTGGGCATTGGGCTTGGTCGTCAGGCTTTCGGACATCGGGCCTACCGACGTCTGACCAGCAGCCGTCGAGCCTGAGGTGACCGGGCCGCGGGCCGCGGAGCCGGTCGGCTCCGCGCCCGTGGCGCTACCGGTCCTGGACTGCACCAGGGTACGGAGCCGCTGGTGCCAAACGGGACGCTTACGCGGCGGCACATGATCCACACCGCCCGGGGACCAGGGATTGCACCGAAGGATCCGCCAGCCGGTCAGCACGCTGCCCTTGATCGCACCGTGTGTCCGCACCGCCTCGTAGCCGTAGTGCGAGCACGAGGGGTAGTAGCGGCAGACCGGGCCCAGCAGCGGACTTATCGTCAGCTGGTAGAGCCGGATCAGACCCATCAGCAGGTACTTCATCGCCCTGATCCTCCTCCCGGGGAGGTCGGATCGGTCCGGAGCAGCCGCTTCAGCGCGGCGTCCAGGTCATGTGCAAGATCCAGATACGAGGCCGTCCCCGCGGGGGGCAGCGCCCGTACCACTATCAGGCTACCTGCGGGCAAGCGGGCCAGACGCTCGCGGACCAGGTGACGCAGACGACGCTTGACCAGGTTGCGGACCACGGCGGGACCAACAGCCTTGCTCACGACGAAACCCGCACGCGCCGAGGGAGGCCCCTCGGCGACGTGCGGGTGGGAGTCGCTGTACCCGTCTGCCTGACCCGCCAGCTCGTCATCTCGTCTGAGATGGACGACCAGCAGAGGCCGACCGGCTCGACGGCCGCGTTTCACCGCGATCGCGAAGTCCTGGCGCCGCCGCAGCCGATTCTCGGAGGGCAGCACTGCAGACCCTTACGCGGATCAGGCGGAGATGGCGCTGCGGCCCTTGCCACGGCGGGCCGCCAGGATGGCGCGGCCGGCGCGGGTACGCATCCGCAGCCGGAAGCCGTGGGTCTTGGCGCGACGACGGTTGTTCGGCTGGAAGGTGCGCTTGCTCACTCGGGGGCTCCTGGGGTGAATCGTAGGATGACGATTTGCAGCTTGGCCGTCACCGTGCGTCCGCGTGATCTCCCCTTCATTCCTGGGAAATCCGGCCCGAATC
Source organism: Kitasatospora sp. NBC_01250 (assembly GCF_036226465.1). Taxonomy (NCBI): domain Bacteria; kingdom Bacillati; phylum Actinomycetota; class Actinomycetes; order Kitasatosporales; family Streptomycetaceae; genus Kitasatospora; species Kitasatospora sp. NBC_01250. Next base: position 4,780,754 of record NZ_CP108476.1, read on the forward strand.
CCCAGGTCTGCTGGGTTTGAGGCAATCCACGGCGCCCGTGCTGCGCGCCTTATGGAAGCGGGGCGGACCCGCGGACATGCGGCAGCGGCCATCGACAACTCGACCTGGTTACGGTACGCGGCGGGGAGGCCGAGGGTCAAACCGGCCTCTCGCCGGGCCACTCGTACACAGCCTGTGGACAACAACTTGAATCAGCTCTGCCCGCTGACTACCGTTGCAGGACTTGTCTGGTTTTGTTCATCGACCTGAGCCAGCCCCACATCCTGACGCCCCAGATCCTGACCAGGACCACCCCCTTCGGGGGAACGAGAAAGCGTGCACCAGTGGCTGATGTCAACAGCGACCTCGTCCCCGCCTGGGCGAAGGTCGTCGAGCGGCTGGTCAACGACACCTCGGTCGGTGACAAGGACAAACTCTGGGTGCAGCGCACCCAGCCGATGTGGATGATGCACGACACCGCGCTGCTGGCCGCCCCGAACGAGTGGGCCAAGCAGGTCCTGGAGGGCCGGCTGCTGCCGCAGCTGACCGACGGGCTCAGCCAGCAGTTCGGCCGCCCAGTGCGGATCGCCGTCATGGTGGACGCCAACGCCGTGCCGCCGGGCCCCGCGCCGGCCCCGGTGGAACCCGAGCCGCAGCCCACCGAGCCCCGGCAGGCCCTCGAGCGTTCGGGCCCTGAACGGTCGGCCTCCGAGCGATCGACCATCGAGCCGCGGCCGGGGTCCGAGCCGTCGCCGCACACCGGTGCCCAGCCGCAGGGCTGGCCCACCGCCCCTCAGCCGCCGCGCGACTACCCGGCCCCCGGCCGCGGCTACCGCGAGCAGTCCTACGAGGGCGGCGGCTACGGCTACGGCGAGCCGTACGACGGCTACCAGGAGCAGCCCTACCAGCAGCAGCCGTGGGGCGGCCCCCGCCCGGAGAACGGCGGCGGCTACCCGACCCCCGGCTACCCCGCGCAGCCCTACCAGGAGCGCGGCTACCGCGACTGGAACGACCGGGAGAACGAGGGCGCCCTGCCCTCGCCCGGGCCGCGTCCGGGCGCCCCGGGCGGGCCCGGCGGCGATCACGCCCAGGGCGACCTGTTCGGCGGGGCCTACGACTCCACCGGCGAGGAGGTGCGCCCGCGCGGCGCGGGGCGTGACCCGCGCCCGCGCCCGGGCCAGGGTCCGCGCCGCGACCTGCCGCCCGCCATCCGCCCCGCCGGCGACCAGGACCGTCCCGGCCAGGGCGCCCAGGGCGGCGGCGCGCTGCCGCCGGAGGGCGAGCGCCCCGGCGCTGCGCTGCCCGAGCGGGTCGCCGACCGCACCCCGGTCCCCGGCGTGCCGGCCCCGCCCGGCGCCCCGTCGGCGGACAGCGGGCGCAAGGACGAACCGGCCGCCCGGCTGAACCCCAAGTACCTGTTCGACACCTTCGTGATCGGCGCCAGCAACCGCTTCGCACACGCGGCTGCGGTGGCCGTGGCGGAGGCTCCGGCCAAGGCCTACAACCCGCTCTTCATCTACGGCGAGTCCGGCCTGGGCAAGACCCACCTGCTGCACGCCATCGGCCACTACTCGCGCAGCCTCTTCCCCGGAACCCGGGTGCGGTACGTGAGTTCGGAGGAGTTCACCAACGAGTTCATCAACTCGATCCGGGACGGCAAGGCGGACGCGTTCCGCAAGCGGTACCGGGACATGGACATCCTGCTGGTCGACGACATCCAGTTCCTGGCGAGCAAGGAGTCGACGCAGGAGGAGTTCTTCCACACCTTCAACACCCTGCACAACGCCAACAAGCAGATCGTCCTCTCCTCCGACCGGCCGCCCAAGCAGCTGATCACCCTGGAGGACCGGCTGCGCAACCGGTTCGAGTGGGGCCTGATCACTGACGTCACCCCGCCCGAGCTGGAGACCCGGATCGCGATCCTGCGCAAGAAGGCGATCCAGGAGAGGCTCAACGCCCCTGCCGACGTCCTGGAGTTCATCGCCTCCCGGATCACCCGCAACATCCGGGAGCTGGAGGGCGCGCTGATCCGGGTGACCGCCTTCGCCAACCTCAACCGGTCCCCGGTGGACCTGGAGTTGGCCGGCATCGTGCTCAAGGACCTGATCCCGGGCGGCGACGAGGACGCGGGACCGGAGATCACCGCACAGGTGATCATGCAGCAGACCGCCGCGTACTTCGGCCTCACGGTGGAGGACCTCTGCGGTTCCTCGCGCAGCCGCGTGCTGGCGACGGCCCGTCAGATCGCCATGTACCTCTGCCGCGAGCTGACCGACCTCTCGCTGCCGAAGATCGGCGCCCAGTTCGGCGGCCGCGACCACACCACCGTGATGCACGCGGACCGCAAGATCCGCTCGCTGATGGCCGAGCGGCGCTCGCTCTACAACCAGGTCACCGAGCTGACCAACCGCATCAAGAGCTGACTGCGGCCGCACCAAGAGCCAAGCCCGGCAGGGCCCTTGAGGGGGCCGCCGAGGACCTCCAGCGAGGTTCCCGGCGGCCCCTTCGGCGTTCCCGGCCCCCGCCCGCCGCGATCCACCGGCCACCACCGGTGGATCGCGGCCGATGTAGGCCGACCGGGTGTGTGAAACGCACCGGGCCGGGGAAGGCTCGCACCAGCTGACGATCCACCAAGCTCCGGCCCCGATCGCACATCTGATCAGCGATTCGAACAGCGAGGGCCTACGGAGGCGTTGTCCACAGCGACGGGTGTTGTTCCCCGTCCACAGCGTGGGGATCACCGAGTTATCCCGAATTTCTCCACAGCCCGCTCGCCGCTACGCTCTTCGCCGCAGGTCAGCCCCCTGTGTACTTGTGCACAACAGTTATCCACAGGGTGTGGACAGTTGGCGGCCCGTCAATCGGCGCCGAGAGTTGTCCCCTGGCTGTCCCCAGGGGAAGGGCGATTATCCCCAGCTTCTCCACAGCGCTATCCACTGTTCGACAACGGACAAGCCCTGTTCATCGCCCGGTGTGAAAGGCGTCACGAGAAGTTGACCGGAGCTCGTGGATAACCCGGCCAGAATCTGGGGACGGCCCTGGGGAAAAGCTGTGGATACCCTCGGTGGCCTGTGAGTAACGCTCCGCTGTCCACAGCGGCACCGAGTTTTCCACCGCCACGGTCCACACCCTGTGTGGACAAAAAACCTGCTCTGAGCTGCGGAAACGGGGTTATCCACGGTATCCACAGGCCCTACTACTACCACTACACCTAGAGACCCCTGGATTCGCTCAACAGCGGGGTGGCCCGAAATCTGTGGACAACCGGATCCGACGTCTGTTCGGCCCGGCTTCCGCCCGTCGGCCCCGAGTGTCGGCCGAGTACGTCAGACTGTCCTTCGGCACCTGGAGCCGAGGCGGGCTCGGCTCGCTGCTCCAGTGGCCCCCGGCGCCGGACCAGGCGCCAGAAGACGATCAAGAGCTGCAAGCGACTGCAGGACCTCAGGAGGCGGTGACCGGTGAAGTTCCGGGTGGAGCGTGACGTCCTCGCGGAGGCGGTGGCCTGGGCTGCTCGCAGCCTCCCGGCGCGGCCTCCGGTGCCGGTGCTGGCCGGCCTGCTGCTGACCGCCCAGGACGGCAGCCTGGCGCTGTCCGGCTTCGACTACGAGGTCTCGGCCCGGGTCGAGCTGGAGGCCGACGTCGAGGAGCAGGGCACCGTGCTGGTCTCCGGCCGGCTGCTCAACGACATCGCCCGCAACCTTCCCAACAGGCCTGTGGAGATCTCCACCGACGGCCAGCGGGTCAGCGTGGTGTGCGGCACCTCCCGCTTCACCCTGCCGACCCTGCCGGTGGACGAGTACCCGACGCTGCCGCAGATGCCCACCGCCACCGGCACGGTCTCCGGCGACGTCTTCGCCTCGGCCGTCAGCCAGGCCGCGGTGGCCGCCGGCCGTGACGACACGCTGCCGGTGCTCACCGGTGTCCGGGTCGAGATCGAGGGCGACAAGATCACCCTGGCCGCCACCGACCGCTACCGCTTCGCCGTCCGCGAGCTGCTGTGGAAGCCCGAGCAGCCGGACATCTCCGCGGTCGCGCTGGTCCCGGCCCGCACCCTGCAGGACATCGCCAAGTCGCTGGGCAGCGGCGACAACGTCTCGATCGCGCTCTCCTCGGGCGGCGCCGGCGAGGGCCTGATCGGCTTCGAGGGCGCCGGGCGGCGCACCACCACCCGGCTGCTGGAGGGCGACTTCCCGAAGTTCCGCACCCTCTTCCCGACCGAGTTCAGCGCCGAGGCCTCGGTCCAGACCCAGCCGTTCCTGGAGGCGCTCAAGCGCGTCTCGCTGGTCGCCGAGCGCAACACCCCGGTGCGGCTGAGCTTCGAGCAGGGCGTGCTGACCCTGGAGGCCGGCTCGGGCGACGACGCCCAGGCCACCGAGCGGATCGACGCGGACCTCGAGGGCGACGACATCTCGATCGCCTTCAACCCCGGCTACCTGGAGGAGGGCCTGAAGGCCATCGACTCCCCGTACGCCAACCTGTGCTTCACCACCTCCACCAAGCCCGCTCTGCTCAAGGGCAAGGCGGCGGTGGACGCGGAGGTCGACGAGGCCTACCAGTATTTGATCATGCCGGTGCGCCTGAGCGGCTGACCCCCGTGGACCAGGCCAGGACCTGACGACGTGAGTGGTGTCCACAGCCCGTCCCAGGGCTGTGGACAGCCACGCGGCGTAGGCTCTGGTGTCGCGGCAACGGCGCCGCCGTCAGGCACGACACCACAGGTAAGGACTTGTCATGGAGCTCGGCCTCATCGGTCTCGGCAAGATGGGCGGCAACATGCGCGAGCGCATCCGCCGCGCCGGCCACACCGTCATCGGCTACGACCGCAACCCCGACCTCGCCGACGCCACGAGCCTTCAGGAGCTGGTCAGCAAGCTCGAGGGCCCCCGGGTGATCTGGGTGATGGTCCCCGCCGGCGCCGCCACCCAGGCGACCGTGGAGGAGCTGGCCGAGCTGCTCTCCCCCGGCGACGTGGTGGTCGACGGCGGCAACTCGCGCTGGACCGACGACATCGAGCACGCGAAGCTGCTGGCCGCCAAGGGCATCGGCTTCGTGGACTGCGGCGTCTCCGGTGGCGTCTGGGGCCTGGAGAACGGCTACGCGCTGATGTACGGCGGTGGCGCCGAGCACGTCCTGCGGGTCCAGCCGATCTTCGACGCGCTCAAGCCGGAGGGCGAGTTCGGTGCGGTGCACGCCGGCAAGGTGGGCGCCGGGCACTTCGCCAAGATGGTCCACAACGGCATCGAGTACGCGATGATGCAGGCCTTTGCCGAGGGCTGGGAGCTGCTCGAGGCCGCCGACGAGGTCACCGACGTGCGCGAGGTCTTCCGCAGCTGGCAGGAGGGCACCGTGATCAAGTCCTGGCTGCTCGACCTCGCGGTGCGCGCGCTCGACGGCGACGAGCACCTGGACAAGCTGCGCGGCTACGCGCAGGACTCCGGCGAGGGCCGCTGGACGGTGGAGGCCGCGATCGACCACGCCGTGCCGCTGCCGGCCATCACCGCCTCGCTCTTCGCCCGCTTCGCCTCCCGCCAGGAGGACTCCCCGCAGATGAAGATGATCGCCGCGCTGCGCAACCAGTTCGGCGGCCACGCGGTCGAGTCGAAGTAGTCGAGCAGAGCCAACGGTCCAGAAGGCGAGCGCAGTCCACAGCCATGCACGTCGCGCACCTGTCGCTCGCCGACTTCCGTTCCTACGCCCGGGCCGAGGTCTCCCTCGACCCGGGCGTCAGCGCGTTCGTGGGGCCCAACGGCCAGGGCAAGACCAACCTGGTCGAGGCGATCGGCTACCTGTCCACGCTGGGCAGCCACCGGGTGGCCACCGACGCGCCGCTGGTGCGCCAGGGCGCCGAGCGGGCGGTGGTCCGCGGCTCGGTCGTGGACCGCGGCCGGACCACCCTGCTCGAACTGGAGATCACCCCGGGCAAGGCCAACCGGGCCCGGATCAACCGCTCGGACAACGTGCGCCCGCGTGACGTGCTGGGCCTGCTGCGCACGGTGCTCTTCGCCCCCGAGGACCTGGCCCTGGTGAAGGGCGACCCGGGGGAGCGGCGGCGCTTCCTGGACGAGCTGCTGACCGCCAGGGCGCCCCGGCTGGCCGGCGTGCGCGCCGACTACGAGCGGGTGCTCAAGCAGCGCAACGCGCTGCTGAAGACCGCCGCGATGGCCCGCCGGGCCGGCGGCGGCAAGGGCGCCGACCTGTCCACCCTGGAGGTCTGGGACGGCCACCTGGCCCAGGCCGGCGCCGAGTTGACCGCCTTCCGGCTGCAGCTGGTGGCCGCGCTGGCGCCCCTGGTCGAGCAGGCCTACGAGCGGCTCGCCCCCGGTGGCGGGCCGACCCGGCTGGAGTACCGCTCCTCCTTCGAGGGCGGGCTGCCGGGCAGCCGCGAGGAGGCGTACCAGCAGCTGATGGAGGCGCTGCGGGCGGTCCGCAAGCAGGAGACCGAGCGCGGGGTGACCCTGGTCGGCCCGCACCGCGACGAGCTCGGACTGCTGCTCGGCACGCTGCCCGCCAAGGGCTACGCGAGCCACGGCGAGTCCTGGTCGTTCGCGCTGGCGCTGCGGCTGGCCTCCTACGAGCTGCTGCGGGCGGACGGCGGCGAGCCGGTGCTGATCCTGGACGACGTCTTCGCCGAGCTGGACGCGCGCCGCCGCGAGCAACTGGCCGAGCTGGTGGCCGGCGGCGAGCAGGTGCTGGTGACGGCGGCGGTGCCCGACGACGTCCCGAAGGCGCTGGCCGGAGTGCGGTACGCGGTCGCCGCGGGCGATGTGACCAGGATCGGTTCGTAGCCCGGTCCGCGACCGCCCAGGAACCTCGTACCCTGGTCTGTCCACAGGCTGGGGAAGGAGTGCACCGCCCGTGAGTGAATCGGAACTGTCCGGCGTCGACCTGGCGCGGGTCGCCCTGCGCGCGGCCAAGGAGCAGGCCCGCCGACGTGGCGAGCAGGTCCGGGAGAAGCGGGAGGCGAAGCGGCACGGGCTGCGCAGCGGCGCCCGCGCGGACGGTCGCGACCCGGTCCCGCTGGGGGCCGCACTCAATCGTTTGATCACGGAGCGTGGCTGGGAGGCCCCGGCCGCGGTCGGCGGGGTGATGGGCCGCTGGGCCCAGATCGTCGGCCCCGACATCGCCGCGCACTGCACCCCCGAACAGTTCGCCGAGGCCGATGCGGTGCTGACGGTGCGTTGTGACTCCACCGCGTGGGCCACTCAGTTGCGCCTGCTGGCACGGCAGTTGGTGGCCCGGCTGAACCACGAGCTGGGCCACGGCACGGTCCGGGTGATCCGGGTACTCGGTCCCTCGGCGCCGGAGCGCAAGTACGGCCGGCTCCGGGCGCCGGGCAGCCAGGGGCCGCGCGACACCTGGGGGTGATCCCGGCCGGTGGCTCGCCCTTGACGGAGCGCATACCTCCGGAACCGCTGACGGCCCGTGTGAGGCCGCTGAGCCCCCCGGGCGAGTATCGGGACATGTGCGGAGGGGATTCGGGGCGGTAAATCCGCCTTCAGAGCCTGCCAAACGCCCATCTATGTCGGCGGTACCGGTAGACTGAGAGTCAAACACTGCCGCTTGCGGTAACTGAGTCGAAACGCCGTGGTCGCACGTCCGCCCGAACCCTGGGCGGGGATGCGGCCCGTGCTGTGCCAGAGAGGGCGCTTCGTGGCCGATTCCGGCGATTCCAGCCAGTCCCCCGTCCCCACCGACCCGTCCTCGGGTACCTCCTACACCGCCAGCAACATCCAGGTGCTGGAGGGGCTCGACGCAGTCCGCAAGCGTCCCGGTATGTACATCGGTTCCACCGGCGAGCGCGGCCTGCACCACCTGGTCCAGGAGGTCGTGGACAACTCCGTCGACGAGGCGATGGCGGGGCATGCGGACACCATCGACGTGACGATCCTGGCCGACGGCGGGGTGCGGGTGGTCGACAACGGCCGCGGCATCCCGGTCGGCATCGTCCCGGGCCAGGAGAAGCCGGCCGTCGAGGTCGTGCTGACCGTGCTGCACGCGGGTGGCAAGTTCGGCGGCGGCGGCTACGCCGTCTCCGGTGGTCTGCACGGTGTCGGCGTCTCGGTGGTCAACGCGCTCTCCACCCGGCTGGCGATCGAGATCCACACCGACGGCCACCGGTGGACCCAGGACTACAAGCTCGGCGCCCCCACCGCCCCGCTGCAGCAGCACGAGGCGACGGACCGGACCGGCACCAGCGTCACCTTCTGGGCCGACCCGGACATCTTCGAGACCACCGTCTACTCCTTCGAGACGCTCTCGCGCCGCTTCAAGGAGATGGCCTTCCTCAACAAGGGCCTGAGCATCTCGCTGACCGACGAGCGCCCCGAGCACGTCGACGACGAGGGCAAGCCGCTCTCCGCCCGGTACTACTACGAGGGCGGCATCGCCGACTTCGTGAAGGACCTCAACTCCCGCAAGGGCGAGGTCATCCACCCCTCGGTGATCGACTTCGAGGCGGAGGACAAGGACAAGACGATCTCGGTCGAGGTCGCCATGCAGTGGAACTCCTCGTACACCGAGGGGGTCTACTCCTTCGCCAACACGATCCACACGCACGGCGGCGGTACCCACGAGGAGGGCTTCCGCGCGGCGCTGACCGGCCTGGTCAACCGCTACGCGCGGGACAAGAAGCTGCTCCGGGAGAAGGACGAGAACCTCTCCGGCGAGGACATCCGCGAGGGCCTGACCGCGATCATCTCGGTCAAGCTCGGCGAGCCGCAGTTCGAGGGCCAGACCAAGGACAAGCTGGGCAACACCGAGGCGAAGACCTTCGTCCAGCGCGTGGTGCACGAGCAGCTGAACGACTGGCTGGACCGCAACCCGACCGAGGCCGCGGACATCATCCGCAAGTCGATCAACTCGGCCACCGCCCGGATGGCGGCCCGCAAGGCGCGCGACCTGACCCGCCGCAAGGGCCTGCTGGAGAGCGCCTCGCTGCCGGGCAAGCTGAGCGACTGCCAGTCCAAGGACCCGGCCGAGTGCGAGATCTTCATCGTCGAGGGTGACTCGGCCGGCGGCTCGGCCAAGCAGGGCCGCGACCCGCGCACCCAGGCCATCCTGCCGATCCGCGGCAAGATCCTGAACGTCGAGAAGGCCCGGATCGACAAGGTGCTGCAGAACACCGAGGTCCAGGCGCTGATCTCGGCCTTCGGCTGCGGCATCCAGGAGGACTACGACGAGTCCAAGCTGCGGTATCACAAGATCGTGCTGATGGCCGACGCCGACGTCGACGGACAGCACATCCGCACCCTGCTGCTCACGCTGCTCTTCCGCTTCATGCGCCCGCTGGTCGAGGCCGGCTACGTCTACCTGGCGATGCCTCCGCTGTACAAGATCAAGTGGGGCAAGGACGACTTCGACTACGTCTACTCCGACCGCGAGCGCGACTCGGTGATCGAGGCGGGTGTGGCCGCCGGGCGCCGGCTGCCCAAGGACGACGCGATCCAGCGCTTCAAGGGTCTGGGCGAGATGAACGCCGAGGAGCTGCGGATCACCACCATGGACCAGGCACACCGGCTGCTGCAGCAGATCACCCTGGAGGACGCGGCCCGTGCCGACGACCTCTTCTCGGTCCTGATGGGCGAGGACGTCGAGGCCCGTCGGTCCTTCATCCAGCGCAACGCCAAGGACGTCCGCTTCCTGGACGTGTGACGCGACGTGACATCACGTCACGCCAGCACCGCACTGTCCAGTCACGCGTGAAAGGAAACTGACCACCAGTGGTCGACGACAACCGTCCCGACGGCGAGCAGCCGGACGCCGACACCGCCACCTTCGTCTCCCGGGTCGAGCCGATCGAGCTCGAGACCGAGATGCAGCGCTCCTACCTCGACTACGCGATGAGCGTGATCGTCAGCCGCGCGCTGCCCGAGGTCCGCGACGGCCTCAAGCCGGTGCACCGGCGCGTGCTGTACGCGATGTACGACGGCGGCTACCGGCCCGAGAAGGGCTACTACAAGTGCGCCCGCGTGGTCGGCGACGTGATGGGCAACTACCACCCGCACGGCGACACCTCGATCTACGACACCGTGGTGCGCCTGGCCCAGCCCTGGTCGCTGCGGATGCCGCTGGTGGACGGCAACGGCAACTTCGGCTCGCCGGGCAACGACCCGGCCGCGGCGATGCGCTACACCGAGTGCAAGCTGATGCCGCTGGCCATGGAGATGATGCGCGACATCGACGAGGAGACCGTCGACTTCGCCGCCAACTACGACGGCCGCTCGCAGGAGCCGACCGTCCTGCCCTCGCGCATCCCCAACCTGCTGGTCAACGGTGCCACCGGCATCGCTGTCGGCATGGCCACCAACATCCCGCCGCACAACCTGCGCGAGGTGGCCTCCGGCGCGCTCTGGGCGCTGGAGCACCCGGACGCCTCCAACGAGGAGCTGCTGGACGCCCTGATCGAGCGGATCAAGGCGCCGGACTTCCCGACCGGTGCGCTGATCGTGGGCCGCCGCGGCATCGAGGACGCCTACCGGACCGGGCGCGGCTCGATCACCATGCGCGCGGTGGTCGAGGTCGAGGAGATCCAGGGCCGCCAGTGCCTGGTGATCACCGAGCTGCCGTACCAGGTCAACCCGGACAACCTGGCGCTGAAGATCGCCGACCTGGTCAAGGACGGCCGGGTGGCCGGCATCGCCGACGTGCGCGACGAGTCCTCCTCGCGCACCGGCCAGCGCCTGGTGGTCGTGCTCAAGCGCGACGCGGTGGCCAAGGTGGTGCTGAACAACCTCTACAAGCACACCGACCTGCAGACCAACTTCGGCGCCAACATGCTGGCCCTGGTGGACGGCGTGCCGCGCACGCTCTCGCTGGACGCCTTCATCCGGCACTGGGTCAGCCACCAGGTCGACGTGATCGTGCGCCGCACCCGGTTCCGGCTGCGCAAGGCCGAGGAGCGCGCCCACATCCTGCGCGCGCTGCTCAAGGCGCTGGACATGATCGACGAGGTCATCGCGCTGATCCGGGCCTCGGACTCGGCCGACGCGGCCCGCAGCGGCCTGATGAACCTGCTCGCCATCGACGAGCTGCAGGCCAACGCGATCCTGGAGATGCAGCTGCGCCGCCTGGCCGCCCTGGAGCGCCAGCGGATCACCGACGAGCACGACGAGCTGCAGCGCAAGATCGACGAGTACAACGCGATCCTGGCCTCGCCGGCGCGCCAGCGCGAGATCATCTCCGAGGAGCTGACCGCGATCGTCGACAAGTACGGCGACGAGCGGCGCTCCACGCTGATCCCCTTCGACGGCGACATGTCCGTCGAGGACCTGATCGCGGAGGAGGACATCGTCGTCACGATCACCCGTGGCGGCTACGTCAAGCGCACCCGCTCCGACCTCTACCGCTCGCAGAAGCGCGGCGGCAAGGGCGTGCGCGGCGCGCAGCTGAAGCAGGACGACATCGTCGACCACTTCTTCGTGACCACCACGCACAACTGGATCCTGTTCTTCACCAACAAGGGCCGGGTCTACCGGGCCAAGGGCTACGAGCTGCCGGACGCCGGGCGCGACGCCCGCGGCCAGCACGTGGCCAACCTGCTGGCCTTCCAGCCGGAGGAGCACATCACCCAGGTGATGGCGGTGCGCACCTACGAGGACAAGCCCTACCTGGTGCTGGCCACCCGTGAGGGTCTGGTCAAGAAGTCGCACCTGAAGGACTACGACTCGCCGCGTTCGGGCGGTCTGATCGCGATCAACCTGCGCACCGACGAGGACGGCCGGGACGACGAGCTGATCGGCGCCGAGCTGGTCTCCGCCGAGGACGACCTGCTGCTGGTCTCCAGGAAGGCCCAGTCGATCCGCTTCACCGCCACCGACGAGGCGCTGCGCCCGATGAGCCGGGCCACCTCGGGCGTGAAGGGCATGGCCTTCCGCGAGGACGACGAGCTGCTGTCGATGAACGTGGTGCGGCCGGGTACCTTCGTCTTCACCGCGACCGACGGCGGCTACGCCAAGCGGACCTCGGTGGACGAGTACCGGGTCCAGGGCCGCGGCGGTTTCGGTACCAAGGCGGCGAAGATCGTCGAGGGCCGCGGCTCGCTGGTGGGCGCGCTGGTGGTCGAGGAGACCGACGAGATCATGGCCATCACCCTCTCGGGCGGGGTGATCCGCACCAGGGTTTCCGGAGTTCGTGAAACCGGACGTGACACCATGGGCGTCCAACTGATCAACCTCGGAAAGCGCGACGCGGTGGTGGGCGTGGCCCGCAACGCGGAGGCGGAGGACGAGGACGGGGCCGAGGATTCGGTCGAGGACGGCGCGCAGGCGCTCGCGGAGGATGTGGTCGAGGGCACGGCGCAGGCCGTGGCCGAGCCCGCAGCGACCGACGCCGACGCCGCTGACCTGGACTGACGTACATCGGGCAGCCGGCACTCCCGCTCACGGGCTGGGAGGGCCGGCCTGCCCCGGTTTCGGGCTTCTCAGCTTGATGCCGCACAGTGGAGTGTCGACCGGGGCGTACAGCGCGCCCCCGGCGGGAAACTGGGAGGACACCAGAGTGAGTGGGACCACGGGTGGTGCGGGAGGTGCCGCGCCGGGCGGTGCGCCGTACGGAGGTGTACCGCAGCCGCCGACCGAGCACCCGGCTGCGTCCACCTCGCTGATGTCCGCGGTGGGCTCGGGCGGCGGCTACACGCCGGCGCCGACCCAGCCGCCGGGTACGCCGGCGCCGGGCGGCAGCGGTTACTCGCAGCCGACGACGTACACCAAGGGCCAGCCGACGCCGCCGCGCGGCACCCGCACCGGGACCGGGCCTGCCGGTGCCCCGCAGGGCGGCGCCGCACCGCGCCGTCCCGCGCCGGCCCCCGGCGCCCCGGCGCCGGCGCCCGCACCGGGCGGCATGGCGGCGCGCACCCGTAAGGCGCGGCTGCGGATCACCAAGGCCGACCCCTGGTCGGTCATGAAGGTCAGCTTCCTGCTGTCGCTGGCGCTCGGCATCATCATGATCGTCGCGGCGGCCGTGCTGTGGGGCGTGCTGGACTCGCTGGGCGTCTTCAGCTCGGTGGGCAACATGCTCAAGGACGCCACGGGCTCCGGCACCGGCGGCAGCAGCAGCGGCATCAACATCATGGACTACGTCGGCTTCGGCAAGGTGCTCACCTACACCTCGCTGATCGCCGTCGTGGACGTGATCCTGCTGACCGCGCTCTGCACCCTGGCGGCGTTCATCTACAACGCGGCGGCGGGCTTCACCGGCGGCGTCGAGCTGACCCTGGCGGAGGAGGACTGACGATCGGTCGCCCATAGGCTGACCGATCGTCAGAAAACGTCGCACAGTACGAACCAAATTCGCGAAACACGGCATGCGCGGGCCCCTTCGGTTGTTGGATCGAGGGGGTCCGCTTCGTCATTCGGGTGACAGCCGCCCCCGGCCCCGGCGCGCCGCCGGGGCCGGGTGACGCCGCCTGGGTTGGCTGGAGCGTCCCCCTGCACGGCTACCGGTTATGCCCACGGGACAGCCTCCGCGCGAGCGCTGTCCACTCGGTTGCGCGGAGGTTCACTGATGCCACAGATCGCCCAGCAGCTCGTCGGTGCGCTGGAGGACTTGCTCGGCACCCGGCTGCCGTTCCGGCTGCAGGCCTGGGACGGCAGCGTCGCGGGAGCGCCGCAGGGGCCCGCCCTGCTGCTGCGCAACCGCCGGGCGCTGCGTCGGCTGCTCTGGTCCCCGGGTGAGCTCGGGCTGGCGCGTGCCTACGTCTCCGGCGACCTGGACGTCGGCCCCGGCGAGGACCTCTACACCGTGCTGGCCGAGGTGGCGCACTTCGCCGAGCGGCCCGAGGTGCGCGAGCTGCACCTGGGCCTGGGCGACCTGACCGGCTCCGCGGGGCGCCGGGTGGCGGCGGTGCTGGCCAAGGTCGGTGCGCTCGGCCCGCAGCCCGCGCTGCCCCCCGAGGAGGCCCGCCCCGAGGGCCGGCTGCACAGCCGGCGCCGCGACCGGGCGGCGATCAGCCACCACTACGACGTCGGCAACGAGTTCTACCGCCTGGTGCTCGGCAGCTCGATGGTCTACTCCTGCGCCTACTGGACGCCCGAGGGCAAGAGCCTGGAGGACGCCCAGGCGGCCAAGCTCGACCTGATCTGCCGCAAGCTGGGCCTGCGCCCCGGGATGCGCCTGCTGGACGTCGGCTGCGGCTGGGGCTCGCTGGTGCTGCACGCGGCCGAGCACTACGGCGTCACCGCCGTCGGGGTGAGCATCTCCGCCGAGCAGGTGGCGCTGGCCCGCGAGCGGGTGGCCGCCGCCGGGCTGTCCGACCGGGTGGAGATCCGGCTGCAGGACTACCGCGAGATCACCGACGGCCCCTACGACGCGATCTCCAGCGTCGGCATGGCCGAGCACGTCGGCAGCGAGCAGTACCGGGTCTACGCCGGCGGGCTGTACGACCTGCTGGTGCCCGGCGGGCGGCTGCTCAACCACCAGATCGCCCGCCGCCCCACCCGCCCCGGCGAGGTCTACCGCAGCAGCCCGTTCATCTCCCGCTACGTCTTCCCGGACGGCGAGCTGGCGCCGGTGGGCAGCACCGTGCAGCTGCTGGAGGAGGCGGGCTTCGAGGTCCGCGACGTCGAAGCCCTGCGTGAGCACTACGCGCTGACGCTGCGCGAGTGGGTGGCCAACCTGGAGGCCGCCTGGCCGACGGCGGTGCGGTTGGTGGGCCGGGGCCGGGCGCGGGTCTGGCGGCTCTACATGGCCGCCTCGGCGCTGGCCTTCGAGGAGAACCGGATCGGGATCAACCAGGTGCTGGCCGTGCGCACCACCACGAGCGGCGACAGCCGGCTGCCCGCCACCCGTGAGCAGTGGCTGGCCCGCCCCGAGTCCGCCGCCGGGTCCGGCACCTCTGAGCTGCACGTTGCGATTGCCGGGCCGGGCGGGGCCGAGGGCGCGGATTTGGGGGATCGGCCGTCGGTCCGCTAATCTTTCAGTGCGGCAAGGGCCTATAGCTCAGACGGTTAGAGCGCTTCCCTGATAAGGAAGAGGCCACAGGTTCAAGTCCTGTTAGGCCCACCTGCGAGAGCGCCCCGGATGGTTCACCATCCGGGGCGCTTCTGTTTTCGGCGCTGTTCGAGAGCGAGGAGCGGGCTGATGCGGGTCGGGTACCTGTCGGTGGCGGCGCCGGGCGGGCGGGCCAATGAGGACTTCGTGCTGGCCGGTGAGGATTTCGTGGTGGTGCTGGACGGTGCCACCGTGAGCGCGCCCGAGACCGGCTGCCGGCACGACGTGGCCTGGGTCACCCGGCGGCTGGGCGTCCGGCTGGGGCAGTTGCTGGTGGAGGAGCCGCAGTGGCCGCTCACCGAGGTGCTGCGGGTGGCGATCGAGCGGCTGCGCGAACTGCACGCGGACAGCTGTGATCTCGGCCACCCTGACAGCCCCTCGGCCACCGTGGCGCTGCTGCGCCGGCGCGGCGAGCGGCTGGAACACCTGGTGCTCGCCGACTCCCCGGTCCTGGTGGAGCTGACGGACGGTCGGCTGGAAGTGGTGCTCGACGACCGGGTCGAGCGCCTGCCCGCCTACGACCTGGCCACCGTCGCCCGGCTGCGCAACGCCCCTGGTGGCTTCTGGGTGGCCAGCACCCGCCCCGAGGCCGCCGACCAGGCGCTGACCGGCTGCCACCCGCTCGGCGAGGTGCGCCGCTTCGCGGTCCTCACCGACGGCGTCTCGCGGCTGGTCGAGCGCTACGGCTGGAGCTGGCGCCGGTTGCTCGACGTGCTGGACGAGCAGGGCCCTGAGGGGGCCGTACGGGCGGTGCGGGCGGCCGAGCTGGCCGAGCCGCCCGGGCTGCGCGGCAAGCGGCACGACGACGCCACGGTGGCCTTCGGGCGCCCGGGGCCCCTCGACTGAGCCGCCGCCCGCCGGGCCGGCGGACACCGTGCCGTCAAACCTTCGTCAGCGTCCGCCGGTTGAGCCGCCGCTGCCCGGTCTCGAACAGGACACGGGTGTGTATCATCGGCCGCAGAGCGGTTTGGCCCGCCAACCGCCGATTCATACGTGCACATTCGAGGACTCGCAGCCCGGACGCCCCGTTCGGACGGTCGGCTGCTGAGCCTGCCATGCTGAGAAGGACGAGGTCCCGCGGTGAAGAAGCTCCTCCTGGTCGCCCTGGTCGCCCTCGGCGGCTTCTTTGTCTACCGTCAGGTCCAGGCCGACCGTGCCGAGCAGGACCTGTGGACCGAGGCCACCGACCCGATCCCGGCCGGCCGCTGACCCTGAGCGGTCGACGGGAGGTCCCGGTGGACCTCCCTGGTTCCCGCCTGTCCGGCTGATGCCGGATACCTGCTCAAGATTTTCCGACGGACCCGGTACGCTGTTCTCCGACGGCGACCGGTGCACCGTCACGGGGCTTTAGCTCAGTTGGTAGAGCGCTGCCTTTGCAAGGCAGATGTCAGGAGTTCGAGTCTCCTAAGCTCCACAGCACGACGCCCGAGGGCCGACCTGGCAGCAGGTCGGCCCTCGGGCGTCTTCGGGGTCGCGCGTGGTCAGTGCGGCTTGCGCGGGTCGTGCGGCTTGGGGTGGCCGTCGCCCTGCTGCGCGTCCTCGCCCGGCAGCGGCTGGTCGCTCTCCTCGGTGGGGCCGGAGCCGTTGAGCGGGGCGGTGCCCGGGTGCGCGGAGGTCGGCGGGCCCTGCACCTCGGGCGGCTCGACCAGCCACTCCGGCTCGCTGCGCTTGTGCCACCAGGCCCAGATCAGCACGCCGCCGCCGACCGCGACCGCGCCCGCCACCGCCAGCGAGGTCGCCAGCGCGTTGCACCGGGCCCTACGGGCGTTCTTCGCGGCCAGCTTGCTGACCTCCTCGGGGCTCACGTTCCCCTGCAGCGCGATCAGCGCCGCCGCACCGCGGCTCTGCGCCTCGTGCAGTGCCGGGCCGGCGGCGGCCTTCGCGTCGTCCAGTGCGCCGCTCAGCCGGGGCAGGGTGGTGGTGCGGGCGTAGTCACCGGCCCGGTCGGCCGAGTGCTTGGCCGCCAGCGCGGCCTCCTGCGCCCGGTGCACCGCCCGCAGGGTGTTCTCCTGGGCGCGCGGCGGCAGCGCGGTGAACGCCTGCCCGACGTGCGGGGCGAGATGCCTGCTGTACCCGGACCGGGCGGAGTGCGCGGCCGAATGGGCGGCGTGCCGGGTGCCGGTCCTGGCCTGGCAGGCGGCCGCCTCGACCCGCGGACCGAGCGCTTCGAGGGCAGGACCGAGCCGCTGCCGGGCCTCGTCCGCGTAGTGCGTGGCGGTGTCCCTGGCCGTGGCGGCGTAGGGCGCCAGCGTGTCCATGGTCCTGCCTGCCGTCTCACGTGCGGTGTCCAAGCGGGTCACGGGGATCCTCCTCCTGGGTGGCATCGTCTATGCGCTTATCCAGCTGATTCGAGATCATGCATCCCGATTTGTCCGACCGCATGGCGGGCTGGGCCGTCTGCGACGGGATCGCGGCCTGGGGGATCACCGCAGCGGAGTCCTGTCGGCGCCGCCGGTGCGGCAGTAGCCTGGACGTTCCCGGTGGCCCTCCGTGTGGCGGAGCGGCGCCGGGAACTGTCATGAGGGAGGAAGATCCGGAGATGGCCCAGGACGAGGCCGCCGCGGCCGCGGCG
Organism: Kitasatospora sp. NBC_01250; assembly: GCF_036226465.1. NCBI lineage: Bacteria > Bacillati > Actinomycetota > Actinomycetes > Kitasatosporales > Streptomycetaceae > Kitasatospora > Kitasatospora sp. NBC_01250. The sequence continues at coordinate 4,798,290 of NZ_CP108476.1, forward strand.
CACGTGCTGCCGCGCTGCTATCGGCACGCCGACCAGGAGACCGGGGTCAGCTGCTCGCGCTGCGGCCGGCCGATCTGCCCGCAGTGCATGATCGACGCCGCGGTCGGCTTCCACTGCCCGGAGTGCGTGCGCGGCGCGACCGCGGCCCAGCCCCCCCGGGCGGCGACCACCCGGTTCGGCGGCCGGCTCACCGGCGACGGCGCGCTGGTCACCAAGATCCTGATCGGGATCAACCTGGTGGTCTTCCTGCTCGCCGGCTACCTGGACAAGCCGCTGGCCGACCAGTGGGACCTCTACAGCCAGGTCTGGCCGAACGGCGCGAGCGCCGGTGTGGCCGCCGGGCCCGACCAGTGGTACCGGCTGCTCACCGCGACCTTCCTGCACACCACGCCGCTGCACATCGGCTCCAACATGCTGGCGCTGTGGTGGATGGGGCCCACCCTGGAGCGGGTGCTGGGCCGGGTGCGCTACCTGGCGCTGTACCTGGTCTCGGGGCTGGCCGGCAGTGCGCTGGTCTACCTGGTCGCGGGGGAGCGGGTGGCCTCGCTGGGCGCCTCCGGCGCGATCTTCGGGGTGTTCGGCGCCACCGCCGTGCTCTACCGGGTGGCCCGCCAGCCGCTGGGGCCGGTGATCGCGCTGATCGTCTTCAACCTGGTGATCACCTTCTCGGTGCCGCAGATCGACTGGCGGGCGCACATCGGCGGGCTGGTCGCGGGCGTGCTGACCGGGATCGGGATGATGTACGCGCCGCGGGCGCGCCGGAACCTGGTGCAGGCCGGCACGGTGGTCGCGATGCTGGGCGTGGTGCTCGCGATGGTGCTGGTGGAGTCGGCGCGGCTCACCGGCTGAGCGCCGTCAGTGACCAAGGGGGCGCGCACCGCCGTGTTGCGCGCCCCTGTGAGCCGCATGACGTTGTCCACAGCACGCGGTGAACCGCGCACAGGCTGTGTATCGAACGCTGCCGAATGGCGCCGCAAAGGTCGGTCTACGCGTGTCCGTCAGCGAAGTCACCAGGCGCGGACGGGGTTTGGGCCATCCTCCCGCCAGCCTGGTCCGTGCGAGTTATCCACAGGTTGGGTCGACTTTTCCCCACTGTGGATAACCGTGTGGATAAGCGGCTCGTAGGACTGCGTCTGTGCAGCACGAGGAGCCGCCCCACCGGTGCGGCAGCACGGCGGGGCGGCGTCGGGGGTGTTTCAGTGGGCGGTTACTTCCACTGCGTGGAGACGCCGAAGCCCGCCGCGATGAAGCCGAAGCCGACCAGGATGTTCCAGTTGCCCCAGGCGTGCACCGGGTAGCTGCTGCTGGTCACGTAGTAGGTGACGATCCAGACCAGCCCGATCAGGAACAGCCCGAGCATCACGGGGGCCACCCAGCTGCGCCCGGTACTGAGCTTGACGGCAGTGGCCGTCGTCGGCGGGGTGTAGTCGGACTTCTTGCGGAGTCGAGACTTCGGCACGAGGAGCTCTCCTGTCGATGCGCTGTGAGACCGCGCAGGGTGCAGCGGGGCTGGGCGGGCGGCTGTGGACCGGGTCCGTACGGCTCGGGATCCGCACATGCCACCGGCGTCCGTTAGCGTAGTGGCTCGCCGGGTCGGAAGGAGATAAGGGTACGGTGCCTAATTCCTCGATTTCCGGGGATCCTCCCCCGCCACCGGCTTCCGTTCGACGCGACTCGCCCCGAATTGTCGGTCCTGTCCTGACCTGCGGCATCTTCGCCCTGGCCGGAATGCTCTTCTACGTCAGTGCGCACGCGGCCCACGGGATCGACCTGCGGACCGACGACTCGCTGCTGCGGCTCAGCGACGTCATACAGCAGCGCAGCAACCAGAACCAGCAGACCCAGTCCGACCTCTCCGAGCTGCAACAGCGCGCCGACCAGCTCGCCGGGCAGCAGGGCCGCAGCCCCGCCGACGCCGACCTGCTGGCCACCCTCCAGCAGCAGGCGGGCCTCACCCCGCTGCAGGGCCCCGGCCTGACCGTCACCCTGAACGACGCACCCCCGGACGCCACCGCCCGGATCCCCGGGGTGCCCGAGCCCGGTGTCAACGACCTGGTGATCCATCAGCAGGACATCCAGGCCGTGGTCAACGCGCTGTGGCGGGGCGGCGCCCAGGGCGTCCAGGTGATGGACCAGCGGCTGATCTCCACCAGCGCGGTGCGCTGCGTCGGCAACACGCTGCTGCTCCAGGGCCGGGTCTACTCGCCGCCGTACGTGATCCGGGCCGTCGGCCGGACCGCCGACCTGCACGCGGCCGTGGACGCCGACCCCTCGGTGCGCAACTACCTGCAGTACGTCACGGCCTACGGGCTGGGCTGGAAGGTGCAGGAGAACGGCGAGCTGAACCTGCCGGGCTACACGGGCAGCACCGACCTGCACGCCGCCACGGGGCAGTAGCCGCCCCGCCCCGGTCGGCCCCGCGCGGCCGGGGCAGCGGCGGGAAGATCGGCGACGGCAACCAATCCGCACAGCTTCGAGGTCTACTCTGGTGCCCACCATCCATCACCTAGGGAGCACCATGTACGGCTGGATCTGGCGCCACCTGCCGGGGAACTTCCTGGTGCGGGCCGTCATCTCGCTGCTGTTGATCCTCGGTGTGATCTATGTGCTCTTCCAGTACGTCTTCCCGTGGGCGGAACCGCTGCTCCCCTTCAACGACGTCACGGTGAACAACGGCGGCTGATCCGTCGCACCGTGCGCCACCGACCCCCGCCCGCCCGCACTCACCCGGAGACAGCACGCATGGCCTCGCCCGACACCGCACCGCGGATCCTCGTGGTGGACAACTACGACAGCTTCGTCTTCAACCTGGTCCAGTACCTCTACCAGCTGGGTGCGACCTGCGAGGTCGTCCGCAACGACGAGCTGACGGTCGATCGGGCGCGGCGCCGCGAGGGCGAGCTGGGCTACGACGGTGTGCTGCTCTCCCCCGGCCCCGGCGCGCCCGAGGAGGCCGGGGTCTGCATCGAGATGGTGCGGCACTGCGCTGCGATCGGGCTGCCGCTCTTCGGGGTCTGCCTGGGCCTGCAGTCGATCGCGGTGGCCTACGGCGCGGTGGTCGGGCGGGCGCCCGAGCTGCTGCACGGCAAGACCTCGCTGGTCAGCCACGAGGACGGTGGGGTCTTCGCCGGCCTGCCCGCGCCGATGACCGCCACCCGCTACCACTCGCTGGCCGTCGAGCCCGCCACCGTGCCCGCCGAGCTGGTGGTCACCGCCCGCACCGACAGCGGTGTCATCATGGGCCTGCGGCACCGGGAACTGCCCGTCGAGGGCGTGCAGTTCCACCCCGAGTCGGTGCTCACCGAGGGAGGGCACCGGATGCTCGCCAACTGGCTGGCCGAGTGCGGAGACCCGGCGGCGATCGATCGTTCGGCCGGGCTCGCCCCGGTGATCGGTCGGGGCTGAGGCCGTGACGGCGGTGCGCCCGGAGGGGCGCCAGGACGCGTACCAGGGGTACGGCACGCCCGGCACCGGCGCCGGCCCGTACGGCGGCACGCCGGAGCCCGACGGCTGGGGCGTCTACGACCCGGCCCAGCCGCCCGGCCGGCCCACGGCCGAGCAGCCCGCCTACCCCTGGCTGGCCGACCAGACGCTGCAGCTGCGCACGATATCGGCCGCCCCCGCGGGTTCGGCCGAGGCCGAGCCCGCCGGTACCGGGCGGGCCGAGCGGCGCCGCGCCCAGGGCGCGATGTCGGTCCGGTCCGGCACCGGGCGCCGCCGGGCCAGCGGCCGGCGCGGTCCGGTGGTGCGCCCCAAGGAGCGCAAGCGGGTGCTGCTGGCCCGTGCGGTGGGCGAGCTGTTCATCACGCTCGGCCTGGTGATGCTGCTCTTCGTCGCCTACCAGCTGTGGTGGACCAACGTGCAGGCCGACGCCGACTCGAACGCCGCGCGCAGCAAGCTGGAACAGCAGTGGGCCGCGCCCGCCGCGCCCGCTCCCGCGCCGTCGCCCGGCGCGTCCAACACGCCCGCGCCCACCTTCGCGCCCGGCAAGGGCTTCGCGATCATCCACGTTCCCAAGATCGGTCTGGTCGACCCGATCGCGGAGGGCACCGACACCACGACGGTGCTGGACCACGGCCTGGTCGGCCACTACACCGGCACCGCGATGCCCTCGGACGCCAACGGCAACTTCGCCGTCGCCGGCCACCGCACCACGCACGGCCAGCCGTTCCGCAAGCTCGCCCAGCTCTCCCCCGGCGACAAGATCGTCGTGGAGACCCAGACCGACTACTACACCTACGAGGTCGAGGGCGGGATCCCGATGACCCCGCCGAGCAACGTGTCGGTGCTGCAGTCAATCCCCAAGGGTTCGCCGTTCACCCAACCGGGTCGCTACATCACCATGACCACCTGTACGCCGGAGTTCAGTGCCCAGGGACGGCTCATCGTCTTTGGCAAGATGGTGGACGACCGGCCGCGCAGCCAGGGGCTGCCGCCGGCGCTGCAGAGCGGCCAGTAGCGGACCGTCACGCGGGCGCCGCCGCCGGACGGACGAGCGGAGCCAGCGTGACGGACCTGTCGCACCAGCCGGTCGACGATGCCCCCGGGGCGGCTCCTGCGCGCCGCCGCCGCTCGCGGGTGGCGGTGGCGCTCGGGCTGCTCGGTGAGCTGCTGATCACGGCCGGCCTGGTGCTGGCGCTCTTCGTCGGCTACTCGCTCTGGTGGACCGATCTGCTGGCGGAGCGTCAGGCGCACCAGGCCGGCGACCGGCTGCGGCAGGACTGGTCGGTGCCCGCGGCCGGGGCGCCGAGCCCGGTGGTGCCCTACCAGGCCGGTGACGGGGTCGGCTTCCTGCACGTGCCCGCGCTCGGCAGCGACTACCAGGTGCTGATCAAGCTGGGCACCGGCCCCGAGGTGCTCAACGAGGGCGTGGCGGGGGTCTACCAGCAGCCGTACCGCGCGGCGATGCCCTGGGACCCGAGCGGCAACTTCGCGCTGGCCGCGCACCGGGACGGCCACGGCGCCAAGTTCCACGACCTGGACGCGCTGGACAAGGGCGACGCGGTGGTGGTGGAGACCCGCGACCGCTGGTACGTCTACCGGGTCGACGCCACCCTGCCGGAGACCAGCAAGTACGACGTCGGCGTCATCGCCCCGGTCCCCGAGGGCTCGGGCTACACCAAGCCGGGCCGCTACATCACGCTGACCACCTGCACGCCGGTCTACACCTCGCGCTACCGGATGGCGGTGTGGGGCAGCCTGGTGCGGGTGGACCAGGTGGATGCGAGCCGGACCCCGCCGCCGGAGCTGCGCGAGCGCGCCGGGCTGTGAGCAGCGCGAAGGGCCCTGGACGACCGCGTGTCGTCCAGGGCCCTTCGCACTGCTCACAGCCTCAGGTCAGGGCTTAGTTCCCCCCGTTGCCGCCCCCCGGTGGCGAGAAGGGGAAGCCGAAGGAGGGGAGGCCGCCACCGGTGGGACCCCCTTTGGTCGGCGTGGTGCTCGGCGTCGCGGGGGCCGCCATGGTGGTGAGCTGCACCGTCGAGTTCGGGTCGACCGGGGTGCCCGACTGCGGGTTGCTGCTGACCACGATGGCGTTGTCGTCCTGCGGGCCGGAGATCACGCTCGGGGTCAGGTGCAGCGCGCTCAGCGCCGCGAACGCGTCCTTGTAGGTCTTGCCGACCAGGATCGGCACGTTGACCTTCGCCGGCGCGGTGTAGATCGTCAGCGTGATCGGGGTGCTCTTGGAGGCCTTGGTGCCCGCCGACGGGTTCTGCACGGCGACCGTGCCGAGGGTCTGGCTCGTCGGGTCGGTGATCGGCTGGGTCTTCGAGGTGCTGTCGATCGTGGTGAAGCCCTGGCCCTGGAGGGCCGCGACGGCCGCCTGGGCGGGCTGGCCCACCACGCTCTGGATCGCGATCTTGCCCGGGCCCGAGGAGACGGTCAGGGTGATCGGGGTGTTCGGGTCGGCCTTGGTGCCGGCCGTCGGGTTCTGCGAGATCACCGAGTCCTGCGGGACGGTGTCGTCGTTGGCGTACTGGAGCGGCGCGACCGTGAAGCCCGCCGCGGTCAGTGCCTGGGAGGCGGCGTCCTTGGGCTGCCCGGTCACCGACGGGACGGGGCTCTGGCCCGGGCCGCTGGAGAGCTGGACGGTGATCTGGCCGTTGGCGGGCATCTGCCCGCCGGCCGCCGGGTTCTGCTGGCAGACCAGGTCCTTGGCGACGTTCCCGCACGGGATCGGGTCGCCCTGGGTGAGGGTCAGCTTGGCACTGGCGGTGTGCGCGGCCGTGGTGGCGTCGGCGATGCTCTTGCCGGTCAGGGTGGGCACGGTGATCTGGCTGGTGCCACCGCCGCTGTTGCTCTTGAACATGACCGAGGCCACGAAGAACGAGCCGACCAGGACGAACACCGCGGCGATGGCCAGGATGATCCAGGAGGCGTTGCTCTTCTTCGGCGGGTCCTCGCGCCGCCGGCTGCCGCGCGGACCGTCGTCGTACCCGTCGGGGCTGTACGCGGTCTCGTCGTAGCCGCTGCCGGGGCCGCCCTGCTGGCCCACCGGCGAGAGCATGGTGGTGGGCGCGGAGCCGGGGCCCTGCTGGGGCAGCAGGTTGGTCTGGCCGTAGGGGTCGTGCTGGGCGGGGTAGCCGTACTGGTCGTAGCCGTAGCCGCCCATGCCGTACGCGGCGGCCTGCTGGGCGGCGGCCACCGGGAGGCCGTCGAGGAAGCGCTCGATGTCGTCGCGCATCTCGTCGGCGCTCTGGTAGCGGTAGTCGCGCTCCTTGGCCAGCGCCTTGAGCACGATCGCGTCGACCTCGGGGCGCACCTCGGGGTCGTAGACCGAGGGCGGCTGGGCCTCCTCGCGCACGTGCTGGTAGGCCACCGCGACCGGCGAGTCGCCGACGAACGGCGGGCGCACGGTCAGCAGCTCGTAGAGCAGGCAGCCGGTCGAGTAGAGGTCGGAGCGCGCGTCGACCGTCTCGCCCTTGGCCTGCTCGGGGGAGAGGTACTGCGCGGTGCCGATCACCGCGGAGGTCTGGGTCATCGTCATCCCGGCGTCGCCCATGGCGCGCGCGATGCCGAAGTCCATCACCTTGACGTTGCCCTGCCGGGTCAGCATCACGTTGGCGGGCTTGATGTCGCGGTGCACGATGCCGGCCCGGTGCGAGTACTCCAGGGCCTGCAGGATGCCGATGGTCATCTCCAGCGCGCGCTCGGGCAGCAGCCGGCGCCCGGAGTGCAGCAGCTCGCGCAGGGTGGAGCCCTCGACGTACTCCATCACGATGTACGGGATGGAGATGCCGTCGATGTAGTCCTCGCCGGTGTCGTACACGGCGACGATCGCGGGGTGGTTCAGCGAGGCGGCGGACTGCGCCTCGCGGCGGAACCGGGCCTGGAACGACGGATCCCGGGCCATGTCGGCCCGGAGCGTCTTCACTGCGACGGATCGGCCGAGCCGGGTGTCATGGGCGAGGTAGACCTCGGCCATGCCACCGCGTCCTAGGACGCCGCCGAGCTCGTACCTGCCGCCGAGGCGACGAGGCTCTTCCATAGTTCCGGCCCTCTCCCTCACCGGCCGGTGAGGATATGACGTAGGTGTCCCCGCACATTGCTGTAGTGACGCTGCCCTTGCCACGGTGGTTCTGTGACATCGGTCGCGGATCCTGGCGGGCCCGTGACCGAGCTGCGGGCACACCCGCCGCTTGCGGATACGCTACCGGTCGCCGTAGCGACAACTCGACACGCCCGCCAGCTGAGACCAGACCGTAGCCGAGCACCTGCCCGACAGGGCAGGGCGATCCACGGCCCCGGGACTAGTGTCCGATCACCGCCTGCATCACGGACTTCGCGATCGGCGCGGCGATGCTGCCGCCGCTGATCTCGTCGCTCGTCGCGGCGCCGTCCTCGACCACCACGGCCACGGCGACCGGGATGTCGTTGCCGACCTTGGCGTACGAGACGAACCAGGCGAACGGCAGGCCCTTGGCGTCGGCGCCGTGCTGCGCGGTGCCGGTCTTGCCGCCGACCTCGACGCCGGGGATCTGGGCAAGCTTGCCGGTGCCGTTCTGCACCACGGCGACCATCATCTGCTGGAGCTTCTGGGCGGTGGCCGGGCTGACCGCCTGGTCCATCTCCTTGGGGGAGTGCTTGGAGAGCACGCTGCCGCCGCCCGACTTCTCCTGGTCCACCAGGTAGGGCTGCATCAGCTTGCCGTTGTCGGCCACCGCGGCGGCGACCATGGCCATCTGCAGCGGGGTGGCGGCGGTGTTGTGCTGGCCGATCGCGTCCATCGCGGTGCCGTCGGGGGTGGAGTCACTGGGGAAGGTGCTCGCCGCGGACCGGATCGGGGTGTCCACCGTGGCGTTGAACCCGAACTTGTTGGCCTGGGCGAGCAGCTTCTCCTCGCCGAGGTCGGCGCCGAGCTTGCCGTAGACGGTGTTGCAGGAGATCGCGAAGGCGTCGATCAGGGTGGCCTGCCCGCACGGCTCGCTGTCGCTGTCGTTGTGCAGCTCCCGGGTGGTGCCCGGCAGGATGTAGTGGTCCGGGGTGTCGGTCTGGTCGGTCGGGTTCTGGTACTTGCCGGTCTCGAACGCGGTGGCGGCAGTGACGATCTTGAAGGTCGACCCCGGCGGGTAGGTCTCCTTGAGCGCCCGGTCCAGCATCGGGTTGTCGGGGTCCTTGAGGAGGGCGGTGTAGGCGCTGCCGTCCGCGGTGCTGCTGCCGGCGATGGTGGCCGGGTCGTAGGACGGGGTGGAGACCAGGGCCAGGATCGCGCCGGTGCGCGGGTCGATGGCCACCGCGGCGCCCTTCTTGTTCCCGAGGCCCTGGAAGGCGGCCAGCTGGGCCTTGGGGTTGATCGTGGTGACCACGTCCCCGCCCTTCTTCTTGCCGCCGGTCAGCTCGTCCAGCGTGTCGTTGACGAAGAGCCGGTCGTCGGTGCCGCCGAGGACGGGGTCCTCCAGCGACTCGAGTCCGTTGCTGCCGAAGCGCTGCGAGTTGTAGCCGGTGATCGGGGCGTACAACGGGCCGTTGGTCCAGCCCATCTTGTACTTGTACATGGAGCCGGTGGTGGCGAGCGACTGCGTCATCGGCTGGCCGTCGGCGGTCAGCAGGTTGCCGCGCGGGTAGGAGTACTCGTTGTACTTGACCCGCTCGTTGTGCGAGTTGTCGGCGTAGGAGTCGGCGACCACCGCCTGGATCCAGTTGGCGCGCAGCAGCAGCGCGAAGACCAGGACCATGCAGAAGACGGAGACCCGTCGGATGGGCTTGTTCAAGAGACGCGGTCCCCTCCTCGTTGGCGTACGCGCGGCGTGCTCGGCGCCCGTAGGTGCGGCGGGAGTCATTCAACCGCACTAACCCTTACGCCCCGACCGCGCGGGTCGGTTCCGTGGGGGCGCCCGCCGGCCGGTGGACGAGGCGATCGGACGGACCGTCAGGCGCGCGACCGGCCGGGGCGGGCCCCGGGTCGCGCACCTGCGGGCCTCGTCAGGAGCAGTTCCCGGCCAGCTTCTGCTCGTCCGCGGTGAGCGGCGGGGGCCCGGCCGGGGTGCTCGGCGCGGCCGGCGAGGGCGAAGTCTGCGCCGGGGTGCTCGGGGCGGGCTGGGTGGGCTGGGTCTGCTGGCTCGGCGTGGCCGTGGGCGAGGGCGTCGCGGGCGAGGCGCCCACCTTGGGCGAGGCGTGGTACGAGGCGCTGGTCGCGGTGGTGGCCGGTGCCGTGGCGGGCTGCTTGAGCTTGTGGCAGACCGAGGCCTGGGCCTCGAAGTCCTTCGCCCGCTGGGTGGCGGCGTCCAGGCTGCTCGCCGAGACGGTGTTCTTGACCTGGGACTGCTGGTAGGCCGGCAGGTCCGCGAGCGAGGCATCCGGGAAGTCCTGGTGCACCGAGGAGAGGTTCAGCCCGGCCAGGTTCTGGTTGACGCCCTGGTAGACGGCGACGTGGCCGTCGTGGTCGCCCACGTAGTACTGGCCCTGGGTCCACTGGTACCCCGCGTACGCGGCGCCGCCGACCAGGCCGATCGCCACCACGGTGATCGCCGAGCGGCGGAACCAGCGCCGCTTGCGCGGTTGTTCGGCCGGCGGGGTCTGGTACTCCTGGGCGCGGTAGCCCTCGGCGTCGTACTCGCCCTCCGGCGCGCCGAAGCCCTCGCCCGGGTGGCCGGCGGGGCTGTAGCCCTCGGGCGCCTGCGGGTAGCCGGCCTGGCCGTAGCCCTCGCCGTAGCCCTCGCCGTAGCCCTCCTGGTAGCCCTCGGCCGGGACCTCGCCGTAGCCCGTCGCGTCGCCGTAGCCCTCGCCGTAGCCCTGGGCCGGCCCGAAGCCGGGGGCGCCGCCGTAGCCGTCGGCCGGTCCGAAGGCGCCCTGCGGGGGCTGCTGCGGGCGGCCGAGACCGGCCGCGCGTCCGGCGGGGGTGTCGATGATCGCGTTGTCCAGTGCGGTGCCGTGCGGCCCCTCGGCCACCGCACCGACCACCACGGGGGCGGCGACGAACTGGCCGCTGAGGGTGTCGCTGGGGCCCACGTCGAGCACGTCGGCCACGATGCAGGTGATGTTGTCCGGGCCGCCGCCGCGCAGCGCGAGCTGGATCAGCTCCTGGATGGTCGGCTCGGGCGCGTAGAAGCTGCCCAGCGTCTCCTCGAGGGTCTGGTGGCTGACCGGACCCGACAGGCCGTCGGAGCAGATCAGGTAGCGGTCCCCGGCCCGGACCTCACGGATCGACAGGTCGGGCTCGACCTGGCCGCGCCCGTCCAGCGCGCGCATCAGCAGGGAGCGCTGCGGGTGGGTCTCGGCCTCCTCCGCGGTGATCCGGCCCTCGTCGACCAGGCGCTGCACCCAGGTGTGGTCCTGGGTGATCTGGGACAGCGTGCCGTCCCGCAGCAGGTAGGCGCGCGAGTCGCCGACGTGCACCAGGCCCATCCGCTCGCCGGTCCACAGCAGCGCGGTGAGCGTGCAGCCCATGCCCTCCAGCTGCGGGTCCTGCTCCACCATCAGGCGCAGCCGGTCGTTGGCGCCCTGGACGGCATCGTTCAGCAGGGTCAGCAGATCGGCGTTCGGGTCCGACTCGTCCAGCGCGATGATCGCGCTGAGCGCCTCGGAGGAGGCGACCTCACCGGCCGCCGCGCCACCCATCCCGTCTGCCACCGCGAGCAACCGGGGTCCGGCGTAGCCGGAGTCCTCGTTCCCCTCGCGGATCAGGCCTTTGTGGGAACCCGCGGCGAAACGCAGCACGAGGCTCATACGGTGCGTGCCCCCCTCTGGGCCTCGCGCAGGGCGCAGGCAGCCGTGGTGCTGCCGTCCCGGCTGGTCATGGACGGGGTGCTGTCCCTCATGCGCTACTACTTCCGCAGTTCGATGACGGTCCTGCCGATACGGATCGGCATTCCCACCTGCAGTGGCGTCGGCGTTGTCAACCGCTGCCGGTCAAGATAGGTGCCGTTGGTGGAGCCTAGATCCTCCACGGTCCACTGCCCAGTCTGATCGGGGTAGATCCTGGCATGGCGCGAGGAGGCGTAGTCGTCATCGAGCACGATGGTGGAGTCGTGGGCCCGCCCGAGCGTGATGACCTGGCCCTGCAGCGCGACCGTGGTGCCGGCCAGCGCGCCCTCCACCACCACCAGCTGGGTCGGTGCTCCGCGCCGGCCGCCCTGGGCCGCCTGCTGGCGGCCGCGGCCGTTCGACGGCTGGCCGCCCTGGGTGGCGTCGCGTCCGCCCGCCGGGCCGGGCTGCTGCTGGCGCACCGGGGTGCCGGCAGCGGCGGCCGCACCGGCCGCAGCGGCCCCGGCGGTGGACCCGCTGGAGGCGGACGCCGTCCTGGCCGCCCGCCGGCCGATCCTGGTGGTGGCCTTGGCGCCGAACAGGTCGCCGCGGATCACCTGCACCGCGACGATGACGAACAGCCACAGCACGGCCAGAAAACCCAGCCGTAGGACTGTCAGAGTCAGTTCGGACACCGGAGCTCGCCCTACCCTTCGACCTGTCGGTAGATGATCGTCGTGGAGCCCACGACAATCCGCGAGCCGTCGCGGAGCGTAGCGCGCTGAGTGTGCTGTCCGTCCACCACGATGCCGTTGGTGGAGCCGAGGTCGAGCACCATGGCCGGGTTTCCGGGGCGGATCTCGGCGTGCTTGCGCGAGACGCCCGGGTCGTCGATCCGCACGTCGGCCTCGGTGGAGCGGCCCAGCACACAGGCGTTGCCGGTGATCTGATGGCGGGTGCCGTTGACCTCGATCCAGCGCCGGGCGCCCGCGCCGGTGCCGGCCCCGGGGAAGGGCCGCACATTGCTCTGGGCCGCGCTGGGCGGCGCGGACGGCAGGGCGGGCGGAGCGCTCGGGGCGGGCGGCGCACCGGCGTACGTCGGCGCGCTGCTCTGCTGCCACGGTGCGCCGGGCTCCTCCGCCGGGCCGCGGCCGTACGCCGACGGCGCGGGGGCGGGCGGCTCGGGGGTCTCGCCGGCCAGCGTGCGGCTGCGCACCCGGTACAGGCCGGTGTCCAGGTCGTCGGCACGCTCCAGGTTCACCTGGAGCGGACCGAGGAAGCTGTAGCGCTGCGCCTCGGCGTACTCCAGCACCATGCCGGAGAGCTCCTGGCCGAGCTGGCCGGCATAGGGGCTCAGCCGCTCGTAGTCGTGCGGGCTGAGTTCGACGATGAAGTCATTGGGCACCACGGTGCGGTCGCGGTTCCAGATGGTGGCGTTGTTGTCGCACTCGCGCTGCAGCGCTCCCGCGATCTCCACGGGCTGGACCTCGGACTTGAACACCTTGGCGAAGGTGCCGTTCACGAGACCCTCGAGTCGCTGCTCGAACTTCTTCAGGACTCCCACTGGGCACCCCCTTCCACAGGGCTCTCGGCTTCCGGGCTCGGGCCGTGGGGGCCCGATTGCGGTACTTCCGTACTGATCGTATCCACGCCGCGGCCATCTGTACGGTTCCCCGGCCGCACGACAGCGGGGCGTGCGCTTGCGCACACCCTGTCTGCTCGGGTGGTCCTGGTGCAACGACAGGTACCCCCGGGCGGGGCCCCTCATCCCTGGCTCACCCGTTCGCCAGGCCGTTCGAGTGGCGGGTCCGGTGCAGGTGTGCAGGTCGGGGCCGGGGATGGATTCGTAGGTTCCCGCTGGACCGTGCTAATGTTTTCCACGTCGGAAGGGGCGCCCGAGAGGGAGCCGAAACCGGCCGAGTGAGAAGCGAAGCGGGTCCAAACCGGTTCGACCTCACCCGGACGATCGGTTAGCATCTACGACAACACCCATGCGCGGGTGGCGGAATAGGCAGACGCGCTGGATTCAGGTTCCAGTGCCCGAAAGGGCGTGGGGGTTCAACTCCCCCCTCGCGCACAGTGAGACAGGGTCTCACCGAGATGACGGAAGTCATCGAGGTGGGGCCCTTTCTCGTATGTCCGCCGGTCCGTCGTCCCGCCGGCCCTCGCACGGTGCGGCCCCGCCCGGCTCAGTCCTCGCCGAGTTCCTCGGCCTGCGCGTGCGGGAGGGTGATGCCGTGCTTGGCGGCCATCCTGAGCAGGCCGGCGATCCTGCCCTGATAGGCCTGGACGCCGTCGAGGTCGCCGTCGGCGCGGGCCCGGGCCAGTGCCTCGCGGGCCAGTGCCAGCTGCTCGCGCAGTTCCTCGTCGAATAGGCCGGTCACCCTCTCAGGATCGCCTCGCCCGGAGGAAAGCTCAACCGGGTCCGTGCTCCTTGGGCCGGTGCTCGTCGGGCTGGTGCTCGTCGGCCGGGCCTCCGGGGTGCCGCTGCCGGGCCCGGTCGCCGAGCCGGCCGCGCAGGTACTGGCCGACCGCGGTGGCGCCGGCGGTCAGGAAGACCAGGGTGTAGAGGATCTGCAGCATCACCACCACCCGGGCCGACTGGCCGAGCGGGGCGATGTCGCCGTAGCCGACGGTCGACATCGTGACCACGGTGAAGTAGAGGGCGTCGATCCGGGTGGACAGGCCCTTGAACTCGCCGGGGTCGCGGGCCAGCGACAGGTAGGCGGCGGCGAAGACCAGCAGGGCCACCAGGCTCAGCAGCGGGATGCCGAGGCCGGGCCGGCCGCGCCGGGAACCCACCATGAGCAACTGGATCTCGCGCAGCAGCAGCCCGGCCAGGGCGGTCAGCAGCAGGGCGAGGACCGTCCAGCTGAGCGCGGGGTGCTCGGGGCCGAAGGAGCCGAGCGGGATGGTGAAGAAGACGACCAGCAGCAGTGGCGCACCGGCCGCCAGCAGCAGCCGGGGCCAGCGCGCGGCACGGGGCGGCGAGTCCATGAGGCCCAGCCTGGCGGGCCGGGCGGGGCGGGGCCCGGCCTGCTGGGCCGCCCGGGGGAGGCGGCGGGCGGCCCGCCGGTAGGTTGGTTCCATGGAGTCGAGCGCGTTCGTCCGGTCCGTGAACATCGGGTCGGCCACCTTGACCGGGTTCTCCGACGTGGGGAGCACCGGGATCGACAAGCGGCCGGTCAGCGGCCCGATCGAGGTGGTCGCACCGGTTTCGGGCAGCGCGCTGGCCGGTGACGCGATCTGCGACCTGCGCCACCACGGCGGCCCGGACCAGGCGGTCTACGCCTATGCCTGGGAGGACCTGCTCGGCTGGGCCCCGGAGCTGGGGCGCGAGGTCGGGCCGGGGGTGTTCGGGGAGAACCTGACCACCGAGGGCCTCGAGGTGAACGGCGCGCTGATCGGCGAGCGCTGGCAGCTCGGTTCGAGCCTGGTGCTGCAGGTGACCGTGCCGCGGATCCCGTGTCGCACCTTCGCGGGGTGGCTGGGTGAACGGGGCTGGGTGAAGCGCTTCACCCAGCGGGCGCTGCCCGGCGCCTACCTGCGGGTGCTCACGCCGGGGGCCGTGCGGGCCGGCGACCCGGTGCGGGTGCTGCACCGGCCCGCGCACGGGGTGACCGTGGCCACCGTGTTCCGGGCGCTGACCCTGGAGCCGGAGCTGCTGCCGCTGCTGCTCGACGTGCCGGAGCTGCCCGAGGCCACCCGGGAGCGGGTGCGGCAGCGGACGGCGGCCCGAGGCGCTTGAGCGCGCCGCCGGGGGTGCGGACGGGTCAGATGGTCAGCTCGCTCTCGATCCGGTGGACCCGGTGCCGGGCCATGGCCAGGTTGGCCCGGGCCCGGTCCAGCACCAGGTAGAGGAAGAGGCCCTGGCCGCCCGAGCCGGTGAGCGGGCGCACCAGGTGGTACTGGCGGGTCAGGGTGGTGAGGATGTCCTCCATGGTCTCGTTGGCCCGCCCCTGCAGCTCGGCCGCGCGCAGGGTGGCGCGCACGACGTCGGTGCTGCCGGCCGCCGCGAGGGTCAGGTCGAGGTCGTTGGCGTGGCCCAGTGAGCCGAGCGTCATTCCGCTGCCGATGTCCACCAGGGCCGCCCCGAGGGCGCCTTCGATGGTCATGGCCTCCTTGAGCGCACTGTCGACACCGGCCATCGGGACTCCCAGGGATCGTTGGAGCAGGAGATCGTTCGGGTACTCCGGAGGTTAGGGATCCGGGCGGGTGCGGTCCGGCAGCCGGCCGGTATTGACCGGTATTTGCTGAAATCCTCGGGAACTTGCCTGCTGGCGTGGGCACTTATTGACAAGGGTTGATCGCGATCGGCTGGCGGCGCCGCCCCGGCCCTGCGGCGTACCCGCGACACTGGATCCTGAGCAGGCCGGTCGAAGGGAGTGCGCATGCGCGGGGTGCGGTGGCGGGTACAGCCGGGCGGGGCCCGGGCGGTGGTGCTGGTGCTGCACGGGGGACAGGTGGCCAGCACGGTGCCGGCCAGCCCCTGGCAGCCCGCGGCGGTGCGGATGCGCGGCTTCGTGGCGCCGCTGCTGCGGGCCACGGACGGGCAGCGGCCGGCGGTGGGTCTGGTGCGCTACCGCTACCGGGGCTGGAACGGTGAGCGCGCCGATCCGGCCGAGGACGTGGTGGCGGTGCTGGACGGGCTGGTGGCCGAGCTGGGACCGGTGCCGGTGGTGCTCCTCGGCCACTCGATGGGCGGCCGGGCGGCGCTGCGGTCCGCCGGGCACCGTGCGGTGACCGGTGTGCTGGCGCTCGCGCCCTGGTGCCCGCCCGAGGACCCCTGCGAGCAGTTGGCCGGCCGCACGCTGGTGACCCTGCACGGGGACCGCGACCGGGTGACGGATCCCGCCGCCACCGTGGACTTCGCGGCCCGGGCCCGGCAGGCCGGTGCGCGGGTGGCCGGGATCGAGGTGGCCGGGGGCGATCACGCGATGCTGCGCCGCTCGCGGGACTGGCACCTGGCAGCCGCCCGGCTGACCGCGGCCCTGCTCGGGGTCCGCCCGGCGCCGCCCGAGGTGGCGGCGGCTCTCGACCTGGTCGGCGCGGACCGGGACGGGCTGCGGATCCCGCTGCCGCACGGTCGGCGGCCAGTCAGTTCCGGCGCACCGAACAGTTCCGGCGCACCGAAGGCACGGTGAGCACCAGAGCGGTTGCGAGCAGCAGCCCCAGGGAGCCGAAGCCGAGCACCGTGGTGGCGCCGAAGAACCCGGCGGCGGCGGTGAGCAGCCCGGCGAGGGCGGGGCCCGCCACGGCGGCGGTGGACCGGGCGCGGACGGCTCTCCTACCGCAGGGCCGCCGAGCTCTTCACGGTCGCCACCCGGGGCCTGGATCCGGCGGGTCGCGGCTGGACGCTGCGGCAGCTGCGGCCGGCCGGTGCCGCCCGGCGCGCCTCGCCGCAGCGGTAGGGCCAGGCGCCCGGACAGCAGAGGGCCGGCCCCGCCCGGAGGGCGGAGCCGGCCGAGGTACGCGGCGTCAGCCGTTCGTGCAGGTGTTCCCGAAGGCCGGGTTGAGCAGGCCGATCACGTCGATCGAGTTGCCGCAGAGGTTGATCGGGATGTTGACCGGAATCTGGATCACGTTGCCGGACAGGATGCCGGGCGAGCCGATCGCCGTGCCGACGGCAGTGGCGGAGTTGTCGGCCGACGCGGCACCGGCGCCGCCCAGCACCAGCGCACCGGTGGCGCAGGCGAGGGCGATCGCCCTGCGGAAGTCCTTCATGGGGGTGTCTCCATTCCTTGCCGGATAGAAGAGGGGCAGACGAGAGCACTTCCGATCAGCACTGACCGAGAGTGTCCCTCGGGCTACTCTTCGGCTTCGATTCCCCGCGGAACGGTGACGCTGTCGGAAAGTCACCCGTAGTCACCCGCACGGCGCAGAAACCGGCCTGATTACCGCACTCGTCCGGCCCTACCCGCGCCCGCTCCAGTCCCGCCCGCCGGGCAGCTCGGCGCGGACCAGGAAGCCGTGGTCGGTGGTCGGCCCCGCGGTCAGCCGACCGCCGAGCAGCTGGGCCCGCTCGCGCAGCCCGACCAGGCCGTGCCCGCCGCCGGGCAGTGCCGGGCCGCCGTCCGGGGGGCCGCCGGCGGGTCCGTTGCGCACCTCCACCAGCAGCTGGGCGCCCTCCTCGGTGACCGCGATCCGTACCGCGGCCCCCGGCGCGTGCTTGCGGATGTTGGTCAGCGCCTCCTGCACCGTCCGGTAGGCGGCGCGCTGCACGGCCTCGGGCCACTCCCGCTCGCCCGGGTCCAGCTCGACCTCGCCGCCGGGCAGGCCGCTGTCCTCGATCAGCCGCGGCAGGTCGGCCAGCCGGGGCTGCGGGGCGAGCGGCGGGCCGCTGGGCTCGGCGCCCTCCGGCAGGCCCGCGCCGCCGGCCGTGCGCAGCACCCCGACCATCTGCCGCAGCTCCTGCAGGGTGCGTACCGACAGTTCCCGGATGGTCTGCGCGGTGCGTTCGGCGTTCGGATCGGTGGTGGACACCTGCAGTCCGCCGGCCTGCACGCTGATCAGGCTCACCTGGTGCGAGACCACGTCGTGCATCTCGCGGGCCAGCCGGGCCCGCTCGGTGGCCAGCACCCGCTCGGCCAGCAGCCGGGCCTCGCGCCGCTGGCCGCGGGTGAGCTCGCTCAGCCGCAGCGTCAGCTCCCGCCGGGTGCGGGCCAGCATGCCCAGCGCCACCGGGGCGGTGCCCAGCAGCAGCGACTGCATCATGGCCAGCCCGTTGGTCTGGGTGAGCGCGATCGGATCGATCCCGGAGTTCTGCCCGGAGACCGACCAGGTGAAGTAGTCGGCCAGCGCGAAGGCGCTCGCGCAGAGCACCGGCACCAGCGGACGGCGGCGGGCGGCCGTCACCGAGTACAGCGCGGTGATCGGGGCCAGCCAGCTCTCGGTGAAGAAGGTGCCGGGCACCGCGAGCAGCATCGAGACCACGGGGTAGCGCAGCCGCAGCAGCAGGCCGAGCGCGGCCACGCAGTTGAGCGCGTTCTTCCACCAGACCGTGTCGCGGTCCAGCAGCCAGCTCTCCAGCAGGGCGTAGGCGACCGGGACGAGCAGCGCCAGGCGGTGCCGGGCGGTCGGCGAGAGTCTGCGCCAGAGGTCCTGGATCACTGCCCGGTCGGCCGTACGAGTCCGGCGCGGTGGGCGATCACGGCGGCCTGCACCCGGTTCGCGGCGCCCAGCTTGCTCAGGATCGCGCTGATGTGGTCCTTGACCGTCCCGGTGCCGAGGAAGAGCCGGTCGGCGATCTCCGCGTTGGCCAGGCCCTCGCCGAGCAGCGCCAGCACGTCCAGCTCGCGCCCGGTCAGCGAGCGGACCAGGGTCAGTGCCGCCGCGTCCGGGCCGCCGCCCTCCACGAAGCCGCCGATCACGGTGCGGGTCACCGCGGGCGAGAGCATGCTGCCGCCGGCCGCCAGGATCCGCACCGCGTGCACCAGCTGGTCGGGCGCGGTGTCCTTGAGCAGGAAGCCGGCCGCCCCGGCCCGCAGCGCGGTGCCGATGTACTCGTCGGTGTCGAAGGTGGTGAGCATCGAGACGGCCGGTGGCTCGGGCAGGGCCCGTAGCCGGCGCAGCACCGAGATGCCGTCCAGGTCGGGCATCCGGACGTCGAGCAGCACCACGTGCGGCCTCAGCCGCCGCACCTGCTCCTCGGCCTCGCCGCCCGAACAGCCGCCGACCAGCTCCAGGTCTGGGGCCGATCCGACGATCAGCCCCAGGCCCGAGCGGACCAGCAGCTCGTCGTCCACGATCAGCACGCGGATCGCCGTCACGATCCCTCCTTAGCTTCTTGCTCGGAGACGAGCCTAGGACGTCGAACGGTTCTCACCCCCGCCGATCGGCGGGGTGGGAATCGGCTGCCCGGTTCACGCGGATCTCCGCCGGGCTGCGCCACGATGGATGACACTCCACCAGCAGTGCGGATGCGCCGCCGGATCCGATCGTTTGGAATTGAGCTGTGTCGACCACCACCAAGCAGCCTTCGCCGGCTGCCCCGGCCGCGCCCCGCACCGGTCCGCTGTCCCGGCTGCGGCCCATCGCCGCCACCGGCACGGTCTGGTACCTGCGGCTGATCGCGCTGGTCAACGTGCTCGCGGTGGTGGTCACCCCGTTCCGCAACTCGGTGCGCCACCACAGTGAGGGTCAGTACTTCACGCCCTACCTGATGACCGAGGGCCTGGCCAGCGCGGTGCTCTCGATCTTCCTCGCGGTGGCGATGCGCCGGCGCAAGCGGGCCGCCTGGATCTTCAACTTCGGCCTGGGCGGGCTGACCTTCCTGGCGTACCTGCTGGCGCTGGTCTTCCCCGGCAGCGACCACTTCAACAAGCACGGATTCAACTACTTCTCCACCGTGCTGACCGGACTCTTCATGCTCTTCCTGGTGGTCGGGCGCAAGGAGTTCACCTCCAAGGGCGACCGCTCCAACCCGCTGACGGCGGTGGCCACCTTCATCGGCGGGCTGGCCCTGGGCGGCGTGGTCGGCGCACTGCTGGTCAACATGAACAACCGCCTGTCGGGCGCGAGCTTCTGGGACGAGTTCCGCTACGCGGTGGGCCGGATGGTCACCGTCACCCCCACCGACAAGCTGCTGGACGTGATCGACGTCCCCAACTGGCTGAACGCCTTCATCAACGCGATGGGCGCGGTGCTCTTCCTGCTGGTGCTCTACGTCGCCTTCCGCAGCCCGCGCGGCACGGAGCTGCTCACCCCCGAGGACGAGGCGAAGCTGCGCGCGCTGCTGGACAAGCAGGGCGAGCGGGACTCGCTGGGCTACTTCGCGCTGCGCCGGGACAAGGCGGTGATGTTCTCGCCGACCGGCAAGGCGGCGGTCACCTACCGGGTGGTCGGCGGGGTCTCGTTGGCCTCCGGCGACCCGATCGGCGACCCGGAGGCCTGGCCGGGCGCCATCGACGCCTGGCTGGCCGAGGCCCGCGAGCACGCCTGGGCGCCGGCCGTGATGGGCGCCTCCGAGGAGGCCGGGGTGATCTACGCCCGGCACGGGCTGGACGCCCTGGAGCTGGGGGACGAGGCGATCGTCGAGCTGGACGAGTTCTCGCTGGACGGCCGGGCGATGCGGGGCGTCCGGCAGGCCTACAACCGGGTCAAGCGGGCCGGCTACACGGTGCGCATCCGCCGGCACGAGGAGATCCCCGAGGCGGAGATGGTCGACCTGCTGAACAAGGCCGACCTGTGGCGCGACGGGCAGACCGAGCGCGGCTTCTCGATGGCGCTGGGCCGGCTCGGCGACCCGGCCGACGGGCGCTGCGTGATGCTGGAGTGCCACGACGTGGAGGGCGAGCTGCGGGCGGTGCTCAGCTTCGTGCCGTGGGGGCCGGGCGGCCTGTCGCTGGACCTGATGCGCCGCGACCGGGACACCGAGAACGGCCTGATCGAGTTCATGGTGATCGAACTTCTGGAGAAGGGGGCGGCGGAGCAGAACCTGAAGCGGGTCTCGCTGAACTTCGCGATGTTCCGCTCGGTCTTCGAGCGCGGCTCGCGGCTGGGCGCGGGGCCGGTGCTGCGCCTGTGGCGCGCGGTGCTGGGCTTCTTCTCCCGGTGGTGGCAGATCGAGTCGCTGTACCGGGCCAACGCCAAGTACCGGCCGATCTGGGAACCGCGTTACCTGCTCTTCGAGAAGAGCAGCGAGATTCCCCGGATCGGCATCGCCAGCGCCCGGGCCGAGGGCTTCATCACCGCACCGAGCCTCCCCTCGCTCTTCCGTCGTCGGCACACCCGCTCCGCCCTGCCGGGCGCGACCGCGGCGCTGCCCACGGCGGAAGGCGACGGGAAGGGGTAGCCCTCCGCCGGGGGGCGGAGGGGACCCGCAGTGCCGACCCCTGATAACCGGACGACCACACCCTGAGATCGACACGTGCGATATCCCACTTGAGGATGAGTGGAATATGGGTATGGGGGCCGAGTCGGACGATGTTGAATCTGCATAGGCTGGAGCTGTACCCGGGCGGGTGAACCTCTTCCAGGCCGGATATATCTACGAGAGAGAAACGGACGAGAGAGGCAGTCGTGGACCAGAGGACCCACACGGGGGACGAGCGACGAGGGTGGTCGGAGCAGTTGCGCCGGGCCGTCGTCGCCGAGTGGGGAACATTGTTCGGCACCATCCGGGATCATGTGGCGCGCAAGCGATTCGCGTCCATTCCGCTGGCGGTCGGTGCGACGTTCCTGATCCTCCTGTTCAGCATTGTCCAGCACCTGCCCGGTGGCGAGGCGTTCGTCACCCGGATCGGGGTGGTCAAGGCCGGGCTGCCGCTCGACGTCTCGCTGCTGCGCACCCCGCTCTCGCTCTACGTGCCCGCGCTGGACCTGCCGGTCTGGGGGGCGCTCGCGCAGGTCCTGCTGGTCTTCGGGATCGCCGAGATCGTGCTCGGCCGCAAGGCCACCCTGTTCATCGCCTACGCCTGTACCCTGGCCGGCACGCTCTACGCGCGGATCGGGGTGCAGATCGGCCCGGACCACCTGTTCGGCTTCGCCGGCAAGGTGGCGTACATGCGGGACACCGGGCCGTCGGCGGCCGTGGTGGCGCTGGCGATCTGTGTCGCCTGGAAGACCCGTGCCTGGTTCACCGGGGCCCTGGTGGCGGCGACCATGGTCGGCGAGGCCGTGGTGCTGCCCAACCTGGCCGGTCTGGAGCACGTGGTGGCGATCATCACCGCGGTGCTGATCGCGGCCACCGGCGAGGTCTTCGGCAGCTACTGGCCGCGGGTGCTCAACGGGGTCGGGGCGGCCACCCTGGTCAGCGCCGAGCGTCGGCGCACCGCCTGACCGGCTGACCGCCTGATCGCTCGGCCGTCCTGACCGGCCGGGCCGTTCAGCCGCGCGGCAGCGGCTGCTCGAACCAGACCACCTTGCCGACCGCCTTGCGGGCGGTGCCCCAGCGCTCGGCGAGCTTGCTGACCAGGTTCAGGCCGCGGCCGTTCTCGTCCATCGACTCGGCCGGCTCCAGCGAGGGCAGGTTGTGGTTGTCGTCGCTGACCTCGACCAGCAGCTTGTCCACCCGGATCAGCTGCAGCTGGACGTAGTCCCGGGCCACCCGGACCGCGTTCGTGACCAGCTCGCTGACCAGCAGCTCGGTGGTGTCACTGAGCGCGGTCAGCTGCCAGGCGGCCAGCTGGTCGCGGACCAGCTGGCGGGCCCGGCGCACCTCCGACCGGTCGACCGCCAGGGTCCAGGTGGCCACCTCGGTCTCCGCCACCCCGTCGAAGCGGGCCACCAGCAGCGCCACGTCGTCCTTGCGGTCGTCGGAGTGCAGCCGTTCCAGCACCGTGTCGCAGGCCTCGTCCGGCGTCCGCTTGGGGTCGATCAGGTTCCCGCAGAGCGCCGCGAGGCCTGCTCCTATGTCGCCGCCGCGCACCTCGACCAGGCCGTCGGTGCACATCACCAGCATCGAGCCGTCCAGCACGTCGATCTTCTTGGCGACGAACGGCACCCCGCCCACCCCGATCGGGGCGCCGGCCGGGATCTCCAGCAGCTCGCCGGTGCCGTCCGGGTGGACCAGCACCGGCGGCACGTGGCCGGCGCTGGCCAGCTCGCAGGTGCGGTTGATCGGGTCGTAGACCGCGTACAGGCAGGTGGCCAGGTGGTCGTCGCCGATCTTCTGGGCCAGGTTGTCCAGGTGGCGCAGCAGCTGGCCGGGCGGCAGGTCCAGGGCGGCCAGGGTCTGCATGGCGGTGCGGAAGCGGCCCATCGCGGCGGCCGAGTGCAGGCCGTGGCCCATCACGTCGCCGACCACCAGGGCCACCCGGCTGCCGGGCAGCTGGATCGCGTCGAACCAGTCGCCGCCGACCTCGGCCCGCCGGTCGCCGGGCAGGTAGCGGTGCGCGACCTGGACGCCGGGGATCCGCGGCGGGCGGGTCGGGATCATCGAGCGCTGCAGCGTGGTGGCCATCTTCGACTCGGCCCGGTGCAGCCGGGCGTTGTCCAGCGAGAGCGCGGCGCGGGCGGCCAGCTCCTGCAGGGTGGCCGCGTCGGCCTCGTCGAACGGCGCCCGGTCGGGCAGCCGCAGCAGCTTGAGGATGCCGAGCACGGTGCCGCGGGCGGAGAGCGGCAGCACCAGCATCGAGCGCCCGGAGACCACCGGGACCAGGCTCGGGCCGCCGCCCAGCGCGGCCGCGTAGTCGACGGCCAGCTCTGGTCGCACCACCGGGACCAGCACCGCCTGGTTGCGCTGCAGGGCCATGCCGGGCGGGGTGCTGCGCGGCATCGCCATCAGCGCGCCCTCGTCCAGCACGTGCGCCCAGCAGCCGGCGGACTCGTGGAAGCTGCGGGCCACCCGGCGCAGCATGGTGTCGTCGTCGGGCAGCTCCTCGGGCAGCTCGGCGTCCGAGATCAGCCGGTCCAGCAGGTCCACGCAGGCGAAGTCGGCCACCCGCGGCACCAGGACCTGGCACAGCTCGCGGGCGGTGGTGTCCAGGTCCAGGGTGGTGCCGACCTTGCCGCCGACCTCGTTCAGCAGGGCGAGCTGCTCGCCGGCCTGCCCGTTGATCAGCAGCGGGGCGAGCTGGTCGGCGAGCGGCTGGACGGTGAGCCCGGCACCGTTCGGCTCCGACGGCGCGGCCGGGCCTGCGGACGGGGACGCGGCGGTGGCGGGCGCGGGCACGGCGGCGGGGCGCTGCTCGGTCGTCAGGGGAGCTCCCGGGCTCGGTGCGGGGCCCGGGGCCGCCGGGCGCGGTGCCGGTAGTCCGGCGGATGTCGCCCGGCCGGGCGCTGGATCAGCGCCGTGCTGCTGGGCGGGGTCCGCCGTCCGCGGTTCGGGGACCGCCCGCAGGCCCGGCGAGCCGCCCTGGGCCTCCGGCGGGGCGTACCCCCGGGCCGCGGCGGAGCGCTGCTGCGCCGTCGGGTAGCGGCGGCCGAGCCCGGCCGCCAGCTGGGCCACCCCGCCGGCCAGCGGCTCGTACGGGACGACCGGCAGCCGGGTGCCCGCGTCCACCCAGAGCGCGGGTGCGCCGGCGGCGGCGATCCGGCGCAGCAGCCCGCGCAGCCGGGTGGCGCCGAGCCTGGGCAGCAGCGGGGCCAGTGCCGCCGCCGAGCCGGGGGTGGTCGAGCCGAGCGCGGCCGAGATCCGGTGGAAGACGCCGCCCTCGGCGCGCGGGGCGCCCCAGTCGTTGGTGTCGGTGGCCGCGTACGGCAGCAGGCGGCGGCCGATCGCGATCCGCGGGCCGCGCATCCGCAGCGGGCGGGCGTCGGCGGCCAGCAGCAGCAGGCTGCGGCCGTCCGGCTCGACCAGCGGGTAGGCCCACCACAGGACCGAGCGGACCCGCTCCTCGCGGTCGGTGACCGCCAGCGGGCCGGCCCAGGCGCCCACGGTGGTCTGGTCGTCCAGGGTGTCGAAGGCGTCGCCGCGGCGGTGGGCGGTGGCGCTGCCCGGCCGCGCGCTCGGGACGGTGGGCAGCAGGCCGCGCGCGGTGCGGCCCTGGACGGTCTCGGTGCGGTGGCCGAAGAGCTCCTCGGCGCCGCGGTTCCACAGGGCGATCCGGCCGTCCGGGTCGACCAGCACGGCCGCCAGCCGCACCATGGCCACCACGCCGGAGGGTTGCTGGTCGGTGGCCTGGTCGGGATCGGGCGGCGCGGGGACGAGCTGCGCAGCCGTGACCGCGCCCGGCGCGCTGGGCTGCTGCGCGGAGGTGTCCGCGGTGGAGTTCGGGTCGTCCGCCATGGGCTTCGTGATCGCTCCCGCCTGTCCCGTCGTGATGGGGCCCACCATCTGCCGGTCCCTTAGCGAAGCACGGACCGGGCCCGGGCCGGTACTGAAACGGCCAGATTCGTCAGTATCAGTTGCGTGTCACCCAGCGTGCGCCCTGTCGCACCCTCTGTCCATCTTTTCGTTGGCCGGATTTCGTCGCCCTCATCGCGCCTGGCGTCCGGGCCCGGCCCCGGTAGGCTCGACGCGGTCCGGGCCCGTCCCGGGCGGGCCGGTTGGCGATGATGACGACGGATGATGAGCGAGGCGAGCAGGTGACCGCGATGAGCCCCGTCCGCTGGGCGGACCCGGAGCGGCAGCGGCTGGAAGAGCGGGTCGCGGCCACCGAGTTGGCCTGGCTGACGCTGGAGGTCGACGTCGAGACCCTGCGGGTCGAGATCGACAACTTCGCGCTCGTCCACCACGAGCGGCTCGGCCCGCTCTACGCCCGGATCGACGAGCTGGAGGCGCTGATCGCCGAGGCCGTGGCGGCGCGCACCGGCAGCCCCGAGGACCTGCGCCGGGCCGTGGACGCGCGCCGCATGGTGGACGAACTGCCCGACCTGGACGCCCTGTTCGACAGCGTGCGGCAGGCCGAGGAGCAGGCCGCGCAGGCGGTGGGCGACACCGACGAGGCGGCTGGTCAAGCCGGCGCCGCGCAGCCGCCGCGCCGGGTGCGCCCCGGCAAGGAGGCCCAGCGGCTCTACCGCGAGCTGGCCCGCCGGGCCCACCCCGACCTGTCCACCGACCCGGCCGAGCAGCAGCGCCGCTCCGCCTTCATCGCCCGGGCCAACGAGGCCTACGCGCGCGGTGACGCGGCGGCTCTCGAGGCGCTGACCGAGGAGTGGTCGACCGCGCCGGAGTCCGCGCCCGAGCCGGACGCGCCGGACCGCGGCGAGTGGCTGCTCCAGCGGCTGGAGTGGCTGGGCGCGCGGATCGCCGAACTGGCCACCGAGCAGGTCCGGCTGGAGGGCACCGCGATGGGCTCGCTGCTGGCGCTCGCGCCGGGCGACCCGGACCAGTTGCTGGCCGAGCTGGCCGAGCAGCTGCTGGCCAAGGCCGCCGCCCAGCAGCAGGAGCTGACCCGGCTGCTGGCGGTGGACAATGGGGCACCGGTCCCGGCACCCCGGCCGTCGTCCGTACCCGAGCCGTCAACCCAGCAGGAGAGCCCGAGCATGTTCCAGCAGATCCCCACCGTCCAGGTCGACAACGTCCCCGCCGACGCGGTGCTGATCGACGTGCGCGAGCAGGACGAGTGGGACGCGGGCCACGCCGAGGGCGCGCTGCACATCCCGATGAGCCAGTTCACGGCCCGTCTCGACGAGGTGCCCGAGGCGCCGTTGTACGTGGTCTGCCGCGTCGGTGGCCGCTCGGCCCAGGTCGTGCAGTACCTGGTCGGCCAGGAGCGCCAGGCCTTCAACGTGGACGGCGGCATGTTCGCCTGGGCGCAGGCGGGGCGCCCGATGGTGAGCGGCTCGGGCGAAGAGGCTTACGTGCTGTAACTCCGTAGGAGGGGAGGCAGGCCCGATGGCCGACCAGGAGGTGGTGCGCTCCGGCATGCCCGGGCGCGCCTGGTCGCCGCCCGCGCTCGCGGTGCTGGCGACCGGTGCGGCGGTGCTGCTGAGCGGCACGGCCGTCTTCCTCGGCGCGCTCTTCCTGAGCGTGGCGCCCCCCAACTCGCTCTCCCAGCGCTACCAGGACCAGGTCAACGGCCTCGTCTACCCGGAGTTCGAGCAGAACTGGAAGCTGTTCGCCCCCGACCCGCTGCAGCAGAACATCAGCGTCGACGTCCGGGCGCGCACCGCCGTCGGCGACGGCGGCTGGGTGGACCTGACGGCCCAGGACATCGCCGCGGTGCGCGGCAACCCGTTCCCCAGCCACGCCGACCAGAACCTGCTGCGCCGGGCCTGGGACTTCTACGACAGCACCCACAACGCGCAGGACGAGAGCCCGGTCGGCACCCGTGGCCGGCTCTCCGAGGAGTACCTCAAACGGATCGCGCTGCAGCGGATCGGCCCGACGCTGCTGGGCGCGCCGATCACCGGGATCGAGATCCGCTCCGCGACCGTGGCGGTGCCGGCGCCGCCGTGGAGCACCCAGCGCTGGTCCACCGAGCCCCAGTACCGCCAGTTGCCCTGGTGGCCGGTGGACACCGCGGACCACCAGGGGCTGTCATGACCGGCCGGCCGGAGACCGACGGCCTGCTGACCGGGATCCCGCGCCAGGGCGGGCCGGTGGCCGAGGAGCACGAGCCCGCCCGCCCGGCGCCGCCCGCGCCGCGCCCGGACCCGGCGGGGCGGCTCGGCGGCGCCCTGCTGGCCGGTTTCACCGCGCTGACCGCCCGGCCGCTGGCCGGCCACCAGGCCGCCGTGGTGCGGATCGGCTTCGCGCTGACCTTCACCCTGCAACTGCTGCGCGAGTGGCCCGACCGCCGTGAGCTGTACGGCGACCGGTCCCCGTGGAGCCCGCAGCTGGCCCGTGACCTGGTGGGCGAGACGCACGCCTTCACGGTGCTGCTCTGGCGCGACGAGCGCTGGTGGTTCGAGGGCTGCTACCTGCTGGCGATCCTGGCCGGGGTGCTGATGCTGCTCGGCTGGCGGACCAGGTTCAGCTCGGTGCTCTTCCTGGTGGCCGTGGTCTCGGTGCAGAACCGCAACGTGCTGGTGGGCGACGGCGGCGACAACATCATCCACCTGATGGCGATCTACCTGGTCTTCACCCGGTGCGCGACCGTCTGGTCGCTGGACGCCCGGCGCGCGGCCCGCCGCGGTGCCCGGACGGGCGGCGGCGGTGGGGGGCCGGTCGGGGTGCTGCTCTGGCTGCTCGGCGGCGGGCTGCTGACGGCCGCTCAGCTGACCGGGCACATCGGCTGGGGCGGGGACGGCTGGCCGGGCGTCGGCTGGGCGGTGCTGTTCTGGACGCTGTGGGCCTTCGCCGGCCTCTGGTACGCCGTCGAGCGCTGGTGGCCCGGGGGCGAGCCGCGCGCGGTGCTGGACGCGCTGGCCACCATGCTGCACCACTGCGCGATGCTGGTGATCGCCGCGCAGGTGGTGCTGGTGTACGCCACGGCGGGCTGGTACAAGGTGCAGGGCTCGCGCTGGCAGGACGGCTCCGCGCTCTACTACCCGCTGCACCTGGACTACTTCACCCCGTGGCCGGGCCTGTCGGCGCTGCTCGGCGGCAGCGCGGTGCTGGTCTTCCTGCTCTCCTACGGCACCGTGGCGGTGCAGGTCGCCTTCCCGTTCACGCTGGTGAACCGGCGGGTGAAGAACGTGCTGCTGGCGCTGATGATCACCGAGCACCTGGCGATCGCGGTGCTGCTCGGCCTGCCGTTCTTCTCGCTGGCGATGGTCGCGGCGGACGCCGTCTTCCTGCCCACCGGTGCGCTGCGCCGGGTGGGGGGTTGGCTGGGGGACCGGCTGGGGCGCGCCGCCTAGGGAGTGTCCGGCCGGGCACTCCCTAGAATGTCCGGTATGCCCTGGCTTGCGGCGCTCCGCCACACCGGCCGCGCCGGCCTGCGGCCCGAGCGGGCGCTGAGCGACCCGTACCGGGCGGTGCGCGGGGCCGCGGCGGTGGCGCTGGTGCTCTTCCCGGTGCTCGCCGTCGGCGGTCCGGCTCCGGCCACCTCGGCCGCGCTGGGCGCCTTCATCGCCGGCACGGCCACCTTCCAGCGCAGCTTCCGGCCGCGCCCCTCGCTGGCCCTGGCCGCGGGGCTCGGCCTCGGGGTGAGCACCTTCCTCGGCTACCTGGCGGTCTCGGTGCCCGGGCTCTTCCCGGTGCTGCTGGCGACCTGGGCCTTCGCGGCGGGCCTGGCCTGGTCGCTGGGCCCGACCGCCGGTGTGGTGGCCACCAACACGCTGACCGTGATGCTGGTGGTGGTCCAACTGCCCGTCAGCGTGGCCACCGCGGCCGCCCACGCGGGGCTCTGCGCGCTCGGCGGCGGGGCCCAGGCGCTGGTGATCACGCTCTGGCCGATCAAGAGCTGGGGCGCCCAGCGCGACGCGCTGGCCGACGCGTACGCCTCGCTGGCCGACTACGCCCGGCGGCTGCGGCACGACCCGCACGCCGCGATGGACCCGGACCCGCTGATGACGGCCCGCCACGCGGCTGCCGTGACGCCCTGGCAGGACCGCCGCCGGCCGCCCGAACTGCGCGGGCTGCGCGGGATCGCCGAGCGGATCCGTCCGACCCTGGCCGCGATCGCCGACCCCGAGCTCGGCGCGGCGGCCGAGGGCCCGGAGCGGGACCGGGCCCGGGAGCTGCTGGACGGCGCCGCGCAACTGCTGGACGCGCTGGCCCGGGCGATCCGCACCGGTGAGCCGGCCAGCTACCCGGCCTCCGCGCCGGCCGCGCTGATCGCCCCCGCCAGGCCGGTGCTGCACGGCCCGGCGCTGCGTGCGGCCCGCCGGCTCACCGCGCTGCTCGGCCGGGCCTTCGGCGGGCTCGACCAGAACACCGAGTCCACCTTGGAGACCCCGGTCGCCGGGCCCGGCGGGGCGCTGCTGCGCCCGGGGCTGGCCCGGATGCTGCCGGTGGCGGTGCGCACCGCGCGGCGCCAGCTGCGGGCCGGCTCGCCGATCCTGCACCACGCGGTGCGGCTGTCCGGCGTGGTCACCGCCGCGTACCTGCTGGCCAAGCTGACCGGGCTGCACCACAGCTACTGGGCGGCGATGACCGCCGCCATGGTGATCCGGCCCGACTTCGTGCAGACCTACAGCCGGGGGGTCGCCCGGGTGGCCGGCACGGTGGTCGGCGTGCTGCTGGCCACCGGCGTGGTCGAGCTGCTGCACCCGGGGGACTGGGCCGCCTGCGCGCTGGCGGTGGTCTGCATCGCCGGGGCGTACCTCACGCTTCGCACCGGCTACGCGGTGATGACCACCTGCATCTCGGCCTACGTGGTCTTCCTGCTCGGGTTGGAGCCGGAGCCGCCGCTCAGCACCGCCTACGAGCGGATCCTGATGACCCTGCTGGGCGGCGCCGTCGCGCTGCTGGCCTACGCGCTCTTCCCCACCTGGGAGACGGCCCGGCTGCCGGAGCGCACCGCCGAGTGGATCACCGCGGTGGGCCGGTACGCGGGCGCGGTGCTGGCCGCCTACGGGGATCCGGCCGGGCGCGATCCGCGGGCGGTGCGCACCGCGCTGCTGGACGCGCGCGAGGCCCGGGCGGCCTTTCTGCAGGCCCGGGAGCGGGCCGAGGCCGAGCCGGTGCGGCACGCGGTGCACTCGCCGCAGCTCAGCCGCCGGCAGCTGGGCCGGGCCAGGGAGGCGGTCGGGTTCCTCTCCCGGGTCGCGCTGCTGATGGAGGCCCACCTGCCGGGGCGGCAGGCCGAGCCGGTGCCGGGCGCGGCCGACTTCGGGGCGGCGCTGGCCGAGGCGACGGCGGCGGCCGGGGCCGCGGTGCTCACCGGGCGGGCGGTGGACTTCCGTGCGGCGCGCGACGCGCAGCTCTCCTGGGAGGAACTGCTGGAGCAGACGCCGGGGCAGCGGCCCGGCGACCAGCTGGAGGTGGTCCGCTCCGGCAGCCGGCTGCTGATGCAGGCGCTGACGGACCTGGAGAAGGCGGTGCGGCCGCCCGGGTCGGTGGCCGCCGGGCTCGGTTCGGCCGATCCGGCGCCGGCCGAGCCGGGGTCAGCCGGCTGACCGGTGCCCGGACTGCCAGTGGAAGAGCCCCATGCCGACCGAGGTGGCCAGGTTGAAGCTGGAGACCAGCGGGCGCATCGGGATCGCCAGCAGCGCGTCCGCCCGGGACCGCAGCTCCTGGCCCACCCCGTGCCGCTCGGAGCCGAAGACGAGCAGCGCCTCGTCCGGCAGCCGTACCGAGTGGATGTCCGCGCCCTCCGGGTCCAGCACGAACAGCGGGCCGGTCGGGAGCCGGTCGGGCGCCAGCCGGGCCACGTCGGTGGCGAAGTGCAGCCCGGCGCCGGCCCGCACCACGGTCGGGTGCCAGGGGTCCAGGTCGCCGGTGGTGACCACGCCGGTGGCGCCGAAGCCGGCGGCCAGTCGCACCACGGCGCCCACGTTGCCGAGGTTGCGCGGGTTGTCCAGCACCACCACCGGCGCCCGGCGCGGCAGCTCCCGCAGCCGGGCGAGCGCCCGGGCCGGGTCGGGGCGCCGGGCCAGCGCCGCCACCCCGGTGGGGTGCGGGCGCGGCACCAGCTCGCGCAGGGCGGCGGCCGGCACCTCGACGGCGGCGCCCAGCACGGCGGCGGCGACGTCGGGGGCCAGGCCCGTGGCGAGCTCGGCCAGCTGGGCCCGGTCGCTGGTGAGCACCTGGCGGACCTCGCCGCCGAACCGCAGCGTGTGCTTGAGCGCGTGGAACCCGTCGATCAGTACGGTGTCCGGCTCCTGGGCCGTGGCCCGCCAGCCGCCGAGGGCGGTCTCCCGGGCTTCGGCTGCTTCGGTGGGATCGGCAGCGGCGCTGTTGGTCATGTCAGCACTGTCGCACGAGGGGCCCCGTGCTCCCGAGCCGACGGCCGGGCGGTCAGGAGGACGGTCAGTAGTAGGCGCGCATCAGCTCGGTGGCCCACTGCGGCTGTCCGGTGTCGCCGAGTGGCCCGAACTCGGCCATCCACGGCTTGAGATCGAGCACCGGAGTGCCGTCGACCGCGTCCAGGCCGAGCACGTGGACGTCCAGGCCGTCCACCGCGACCAGGCGGCAGCGCGAGACGCCGAGGCGGTTGGGGCGGTTCTTGCCGCGCTGGGCGAAGATGCCGACCTCGGGCCACTCGGGGTTGCCGCGTGGGCGGCGGGCGGTGGTCTCGATCTTCTCCTCGGCCACCTTGTGGAAGTGGAAGACCACCTCCAGGTGCGTGAAGGCGTCCAGGCCGAGCAGGGCCTCGGCGCCGTACTGCGCCGGGTCGAGCCGGATCACGGCGGCGACCTGGCCCCAGTCGTCGTCGATCACCTCGGTGCGGCCGCCGGTGACCAGGCCGATCGGGCGCAGCTGCACGGTGCTGTCGTCGTTCATCGTTCCCCCAGGGACAGGAAGGCTCCGGGGGACGATCCTGCCGCAGCCACCGGCGGGAGCCCTACTCCCACTCCCAGCGGATGCCGCTCTGGCCCGGCTGCTGCTCGGTGGCCAGCACGTGGGCGCTGGCCGAGGCGCCGATCCACAGGCGCTCGCGGACCCGGTCCTGGGCGGCGCCCGGGTCGCGCTCGTAGCGCTCGCAGTGGGCGGGGACCGCGGTGGGGTCGAAGTGCACCTGGAGCACGTACTCGCGCACCGGGGCGGCGAACCGGCGCCCGTAGACGGTGGTCGGACCGCCCGGGGGCAGCTCCACCTCGTACTCGAAGACGGTGGAGTCGCCCAGCCCCAGCGGGCGGTCCAGCAGCAGCTCGGCGACCAGCAGGCCGATCTCGGGGCAGCGCCGGACCCGGCCGAGCCGGGCGTGGCGCACCGAGGTCAGCTCGGGGCAGCCGGTGGCGTCCTCGTCCGCCTGGTGCACCACCAGGCAGCGCGAGACGCCGGACACGGTGGCCCGCACCACCTGACGGGTCCTCAGTACCGCGCCGATCCGGTCGGCTCCGACGTAGCAGGCGTCGTGCACGCTGAGCCGCTCCAGCTCGCTGGTGGGCGGGGCGTCCAGCTCGTCGAAGACCTCGGCGATGCGCAGCTCCTCGGGCCAGATCGTGGCCACGGGCACGCTGTCCTGGGTGCTGCCGGTCACCCACCGCCCGCGCGGGCGGGGCGGGCCGAGCAGACTGGACAGGCCGGTCTCGGGCACGCCCAGCAGGTTCTCCAGCAGTGCCACCGCCTGGACGGAGGAGGCCCGTTCGGGCTGGCTGCGACCGCGACGCCAGTAACTGAGCGTCGTGACACTGACTCTGATGCCCTGTCGGTCCAGCTCCGAGCGGATCCGGTCCAGGCTCAGTCCGCTGGCCTCGATCGCGCTGTGCAGGGTTTCGGCGAAACCGATCGTGGCCGATCGGTCGGCCGGGGCGGGACAGGCCGTGGGCAGCAATCGGCCCAAGGGCAGGGGGCTGAGCGGTCGTTGCTCCACCAGGCGCAGGTGGCCGACGTTCTGCGGATATTGCGAGCCCATGCGAGATAACCCTCCCCACCAGCCGCCTCGTTGCCAGGAGACTTACGTGGCGGAACCGGCTCGGTGCCGTTGTGGGGACGGCACCGAGCTGCAGGAACCTTACGCAGGGATCAGAGGCTACGTCATCTACCCGTGGGTATGACAGTGGTCACGACAAATTAGCTTCACGTGGGTTTGCGGGGATCTCCAAACCCATGAAACGCGAATGCAACAATCCCGCCGGTATCGGACGGCACTCCGATACCGGCGGGATCTCATTCACCTGGGGCTATTCAATTTTTGGTGTCGGTGCGCTACTGCTTAATGACGCGGTGTGGCAGCCGATTTCGCTGGGTGAGACGGCCGGGATTCTCAGCCGACGTTCAGCGCGGTGTCGTCGATCACGAAGCTGGTCTGCGCCGAGGAGTCCTCGGTGCCGGTGAACTTGAGGGTCACCGTCTGACCGGCGTAGGCCGACAGGTCGAAGGTGCGCTGGGTGTAGCCGTTGGCGGCGTCCACGTTGGAGTAGGTGTGCAGGGTGGTGCCGTTGGCCTGGACGGTGAGCTTGTCGTAGGCCGTGTTGCCGGTCTCCGCCGTGTCGATGTGCAGCCAGAAGCTGAAGGTGGCCTTGCAGCCGGCCGGGATGGTGACGGTCTGCGAGAGGGTGTCGGTGTGGGTGCTGCCGTACCCGTCCAGCCAGGCGTCGTAGTTGCCCGAGTGCGAGGGCTCGCTGCTCAGGTCGCTGTTGATCACGCCGGAGCTGGTGCTCCAGGGCGAGGCGGTGCCGCTCTCGAAGCCGGCGTTGCCGAGCAGCTGGGCCGAGGTGCAGCCGCCGGAGGCCGCGGCGACCGTGAAGGTGAAGGCGGTGGTGCCGGTGGCGCCGGTCGAGTCCTTGGCGGTGACGGCCACCGTCGAGGTGCCGGCCGCGGTCGGGGTGCCGCTGATCAGGCCGCTGGCGCTGATCGACAGGCCGGCCGGCAGGCCGG
This sequence comes from Kitasatospora sp. NBC_01250, assembly GCF_036226465.1. Lineage (NCBI taxonomy): Bacteria > Bacillati > Actinomycetota > Actinomycetes > Kitasatosporales > Streptomycetaceae > Kitasatospora > Kitasatospora sp. NBC_01250. Next base: position 4,832,170 of record NZ_CP108476.1, read on the forward strand.
TGGCCGAGTAGCTCAGGCTCTGGCCGGTGGCGCTGTCGGTGCCGGACAGCTGCAGGCTCACCGCGGTGCCCACGGTGCCCTGCTGGGCGCCCGGGCTGGTGACGGTGACGGTGTTGCCGGTCGGGCCGGTGCCGCCGCCGCCGAGCAGGGCGGTGGTCAGCGCGTCGGCGACCGGGGAGCCCCAGCCGGTGACCTGGTCGTAGCCGGTGCCGGCCTGGAAGTCCTGGTTGGCGCCGGTCTTCACGTCGTGGAAGGCGGTGCCGTAGTTGCTGCTGTTGGCGACCGAGTAGAGCGCCGGGTTGGCCTGGCCGAGGTTGGCCTTGCCGGCCGCGGCGGCCTTCTGGTTGAACAGCGCGGTGAAGCCGGACCACAGCGGGGCCGCGGCGCTGGTGCCGCCGTACTGCTGCCAGGCCGGGCCGTTGGTGCCCTGGGTGTAGATGGCGAAGCCGCTGTTCGGGTCGGCGTTGGAGGCGACGTCGGGAACGGTGCGCATGGTGCCGCTCACGCCGGTGCCGGTCTGCCAGCTCGGCTTGCCGAACACGGTGGAGACGCCGCCGCCGGCGGTGCTCCAGGCGCTCTCCGAGGAGTAGGAGTTGCCCGAGACCTGCAGGTTGGTGCCACCGACGCTGGTCACGTAGGTGTCCGAGCCGGGGAAGTCCACCGACTTGACCGAGGCGCCGCTGGTGGAGCGGGTGCAGTCGCGCGAGCCGTCGTCACCGGAGGCGGAGAAGACCGAGATGCCCTCGGCGGCGGCCTGCTTGAAGGAGTTGTCCACCGCGGTCATCGAGGACTGCGTGGTGTCGGGCTCGCAGCCGCCCCAGGAGATCGAGATGACCGAGACCTGGTCGTCGGCCACGATCTTGGCGGCCATGTCGATCTCGCCCTGGTCGCTGTTGGGGGCCTCGTAGACCAGCTGGGTGGCCTTGGGGGCCACGCCGCTGACGATCTCGCTGTCCAGCTCGACCTCGCCCTGGCCGTCGCCGGGCGCGCTGTCGTAGCTCTGGCCGTCGACCGGGACGGTGGTGACCGCCGGGCCGGTCAGGCCGTACTGCTTGTCGTAGGTGCTGAGGTTGGACGACTTGTAGCCGTCGAACTCCCAGAGCGCGACCTTGACCCCGGTGCCGTCCGCGCCGACCTTGTTCAGGTTGTAGGCGCCGTCGTACTGGCTCGGGCCGTAGCCGCTGGGGGTGGCCATCGGCTGCGCGTTGTTCGGCTTGGCCAGCTCGGGGGTGCGCACGGTCTTGTTGTTCAGGCCGGAGACGCCCTGGACGACCGCGGCGACGTCGGCCGGCAGCGTGGCGGCGTTGTCGTTGGCGAAGAACTGCTTGGCGTCCGCGGCGTCGTAGTAGGCGCTCTCGTGCGTCCCGAAGGCCTGCGCGATCTGGGCGTTGGTGCCCTTGGCGTCGATCACCTGGCGGTTGGCGCTGACCGAGGCGGTCAGGCCCTGCGACTTCAGGTAGGCGACCACGTGGTCGACGTCGGCCTGGGTCGGCGCGTAGCGGGCGGCGAACTCGGCCGGGGTCAGGTAGTGGCCGTAGTTCGGCGACTTCGGGTTGGCGACGTCCGCCAGGAACTTGTCCAGGTCGGCCGAGTTGCGCAGCTTCAGGCTGACCGCCACCGACAGCTGCTGGGCGGCGGGAACGTCACCCTGCTTCTGCGAGTGGGACACCGCGGGAGTCACGGTGTTGGGCAGCGAGATGCGCGGGGCCGAGGCGTTGGGGGTCGCGGCCTGGGCAGCGGTGACCGAGAGCGAGGCCGCGCAGAGCGGCAGCAGGGCTATCGCGGCAGCGAGAGCGAGGGGGCGGGGACGCACGGGGCTCCTCCTCTGGTCGGCCAGAACGGCCGGCAGGGTCACGCGTTCCGGGGGGTCGTGAACGCTGTGACAGAACATCCCAGAAGTTCACTGAGAGTTGGCCCATCATCAGGTAATGAAATGCTAAATAACAGTCAAGTGTGTATCGGACCACTGTGAACTGAATGGCGGGGAATCTATACAGTGAATACGGTGGTCCGGACTTTTGCTCCGCGAGTGGTCTGGTCCACCGACCCCGCCGCGCGATTAGCGTGCGGCCATGGCGAAGGCAATCCCCGCACTGCGGGGCTCGGTGTGCGCGGCCGGCGCGATGGTGGCGGCGGGCAGTTCGGCTGCGGTCAGCCCACTGGTGGTCAACTATCCATGGTTTGCTGGGCAGTTCTGGCGATATCTGGTGGCGGCGCTGGCGCTGCTGCCGCTCTGCCGGCGCGGCGCCTGGCCGCGGCTGGGCGGCCGGGGGTGGGGGCGGGTGCTGCTGCTCGTCGCGACCGGCAACGTCGGCTTCAACCTCTGCCTGCTCCAGGCGGTGCGCCGGGCCGACCCGACGGCGGTGGGTGCGGCGGTCGGCGCCGCCCCGGTGCTGCTCGCCCTGCTCGGGCCGCTGCTGGGCCCGCTGCTCGGAGCCGCCGGGGGACGGCGCCGGCCGAGCCCGCGGATCCTGACGGCGGCGCTGCTGGCCTTCGCCGGGCTGCTGGTGGCCCGCTCGGCCGCGGTGGCCACCGGCGCCGGGCTCTGCTGGGCGCTGGGTGCGTTGGTCTGCGAGACCTGCTTCTCGCTGCTGGCCGTGGAGTTGGTCGACCGGCTCGGCGCGGCCCGGCTCTCCGCCGTGGTCTGCCTCGGAGCCGCGCTGGCCTTCGGCACCGGCGCGCTGCTGACAGAGCGTCAACAGGTGTTGCGGCTGCCCACCGGGACCGAGCTGGCGGCGTTCGGCTACCTGGCGCTGGTGGTCACCTCACTGGCGTTCTTCCTCTGGTACCGGGCGGTCGGCGGGCTCGGCGTGGCCAGGGCCGGACTCTTCGTCGGGTTGCTGCCGCTCGGTGCGCTGCTGACCGGGCCGCTGCTGGGCACCGGTCGGCTCACCGCCGCCGGGGCGCTCGGCGCGCTGCTGGTGGCCGGCGCGGTGCTCTGGGGAGTCACCGCGCCGGGGCCGGACACCCCTTAGGACGGGTCCTGGTCCGGGGTGCCCAGCCAGTGGGTGAGCGCGGCGCGCAGCTCGGCGCGGCTGGGATCGGCCGCCGCCCAGGCGGCGTAGCCGTCCGGGCGCACCAGCAGCACGGTGGAGCGCAGCTTGCCGTGCGGGTCGGCCGGCGCGGCGTGCACCAGCCGCTCGCCCCAGGCCTCGCCGACGGCCGGCTCCAGACCGCTGAACGGCGCGCCCGGCGCCCGCTCGTCGGTGCTGACCAGCACGAAGCTGCCGCCGCGCAGGGCTTCGTAGAGCCGCCCGGGCCCACCCGGGGCGTCCTGGGCCAGGCGCAGGTCCGGCACCCGGCGCCCGGCCAGCGGGTGCGCGCCGGGCTCGGCCGGGTAGCTGATCCCGATCCCGCTGACCGACCTGGCCATCCGGGCCATCAGCGGCGGGACCGAGTCGGCCAGCACGGTGGCCGCCGAGCGCAGCGCCCGGGTGGCGGTGCTCGGTGCCAGGGCGAGCCGGATCAGCGCGCCCGAGCTGCGCAGCACCGCCCTGCCGACCGGGTGGCGCTCCTCCTGGTAGGTGTCCAGCAGGCTCTCGGGCGCCCGGCCGCGCACCACCGCGGCGAGCTTCCAGCCGAGGTTGGCGGCGTCCTGCAGACCGGTGTTCATGCCCTGGCCGCCGGCCGGGGAGTGGCAGTGCGCCGCGTCCCCGGCGAGCAGCACCCGGCCGTCGCGGTAGCGCGGCACCTGCCGCTCGTCGCTGTGGAAGCGGGACAGCCACCGGGCCTCGTGCAGGCCGTGGTCGACGCCCAGCGCGCGCCGCGTGGCGTCGGCCACCTCCGCCAGCGAGACCGGTGCGTCGTCGGGCAGTTGGCGGCTGCGGTCCCAGGCGATCGCCCGGTACCAGCCGTCCCCGAAGGAGGCCAGGAAGGCGAAGCCCTCGCTGCTCGCGCCGGCGGTGATCGGCAGCTCGGGGGCCCGCTCCACGCGGACGTCGGCCAGCATCACGGAGCTGACCACCGACTCGCCGGGGAACGGGATGCCGACCAGCTCGCGCACGGCGCTGTGCACACCGTCCGCGCCCACCACGTAGCCGGCCCGGTGGGTGACCTGGCCGCCCGGGGTGGCCACCTGCAGGGTCACGCCCTCGGCGTCCTGGCGCAGGCCGGTGACCCGGTGCTCGCGCAGCAGCACCGCACCGGCCTTCACGGCCCGCTCCTGCAACAGCCGTTCGGTGTTGTACTGCGGGGTGACCAGCAGGAACGGGAACCGGGTGGGCAGCGTGGACAGGTCGAAGCGCAGCCGGCCGAACAGGCGCAGCTCGGCGAGCCTGGTGCCGGTGGCGATCAGCTCCTCGGCCAGCCCCCGGGCGTCCAACTGCTCCAGCGTGCGGGCGTGCACGGAGAAGGCGCGGGTCGTGTTGGCCTCCTTGCCGCGCCGCTCCAGCACCGTCACCCGCAGCCCGGCCGCGGCCAGGTCGCCGGCCAGCAGCAGGCCGGTCGGACCGGCCCCGACCACAACCACCTCGGACTCGGTCAGCTGATCCGTCATGGGCGTAACTCCCCGGGTTCGTCGGCTCATCAGTGGGACGGGGTGACCATCGGTCTCGTACCCACCTTCCCATCATCGCGGGCCCGTTCGGCGCTGTGAATCTCCCGGACGGGGCGGCGGGCGCGAAATTCGGGCGCTTCGCAGCGCCCCGCGCCCGTAGCATGCGGGCACTCGGGCGGCGGTGGTGCCGCCCGGACCGGAGAGAGGAAGCCCTGGTGGCTGAGGTACGCGCGGCGATGACTTTGGTGGAGGACGCGGTGGCCGGTGCCATGACGCGTGTCCTGACCCCAGAGCTCGCCCGACGCGACCCCGTGGTGCGGCCCTCGGAGCACGCCGACTTCCAGTCCAACGTGGCGCTCTCGCTGGCCGGTCCGGCCGGGACGCCGCCGCGCGAGCTGGCGCTCGCGCTGCACGCCGAGCTGGCCGGCGGCCCGGTCGCCGCGACCCTGGCCGGGCCCGGTTTCCTCAACCTGACGCTGACCGACGAGCGGCTCTGGGGCCAGCTCGCCGACCGGCTCGCCGATCCGAGGCTCGGGGTGGGGCTGCCGCTGGCCGGCACCCGCACCGTGGTCGACTACTCCGGGCCGAACATCGCCAAGGGGATGCACGTCGGCCACCTGCGCAGCACCGTCATCGGTGACGTGCTGGCCCGGGTGCTGGCCTTCCTGGGCGGTGAGGTGATCCGGCAGAACCACCTGGGCGACTGGGGCACCAACTTCGGCATGCTGATCCAGTACCTGGTGGAGCATCCCGAGTACGACTGGCAGGGGGACACGGCGGCCGACCAGGTCTCGGTGCTGGACGTCCTCTACCAGGCCGCCCGGCGGCTCTTCGAGGCCGATCCCGCCTTCGCCGAGCGGGCCCGGCAGCGGGTGGTGGCGCTGCAGGGCGGCGACGAGGCGACGCTGGCCCTGTGGCGGGAGCTGACGGCCGTCTCCGGCAAGGCGTTCCAGGCGCTCTACGAGCGGCTCGGGGTGCTGCTCACCGAGCAGGACACCGCCGCCGAGTCCAGCTACAACCCGTACCTGGACGAGGTGGTGGCGGAGCTGGTCGAGGCCGGTATCGCGGTCGACAGCGACGGCGCGCTCTGCGTCTTCGCCGAGGACCTGACCGGGCCGGACGGCGAGCCGGTGCCGCTGATCGTGCGCAAGAAGGACGGCGGCTACGGCTACCCGGCCACCGACCTGGCCACCCTGCGGCACCGGGTGGAGCGGCTCGGCGTGGACCGGATCCTCTACGTCACCGACGCCCGGCAGGCGCTGCACTTCCGGCAGGTCTTCGCCACCGCCCGGCGGGCGGGCTGGCTGCCCGCCGGGGTGGCGGCGGTGCACGTGCCGTTCGGGATGGTGCTCGGCCCCGGCGGCACCCCGTTCAAGACCCGCTCGGGCGGCACCGTGCCGCTGGCCGGGCTGCTGGACGAGGCCGTCGAGGGGGCGCGGGCGGCGACGGCCGACAAGGCGCACGAGCTGACCGCCGAGGCGCTCACGGAGGTGGTCGAGGCGGCCGGGATCGGCGCGGTCAAGTACGCGGACCTGTCCACCTCGCGGGCGAAGAACTACGTCTTCGACACTGCCCAGATGGTCTCGCTGAACGGCAACACCGGTGTCTACCTGCAGTACGCGCACGCCCGGCTGTGCACCCTGCTGGGCAAGGCGGGCGGTGCCGGGGCGGACGGGGTGGACGCCTCGCTGCCGCTGCACCCGGCGGAGCGGGCGCTGATCCTGCGGCTGGACGGCTTCGACGCGGTACTCGGCGAGGTGGCCCGGGAGTTGGAGCCGCACCGGCTCTGCAGCTACCTGTTCGCGCTGGCCAAGGCGCTCACCGAGTTCTACGGCGCCTGCCCGGTGCTCAAGGCGCCCACCCCGGCGCTGCGGGCCAACCGGCTGGCGCTCTGCCGGCTGACCGCGCGCACCCTGGCGCAGGGGCTCGACCTGCTGGGACTGAAGGCGCCGGAGCGGATGTAGGGCTCAGCGCCCCGCCCGCTCCGGCGCCGGCCGGCCAGGCCGGCTCAGTCCTGGTAGCGGATCTCCACCACGCGGAACCGGTTGGCCACGAAGGCGGCGTCGGTGTAGGCGGCGTTGGCGGCCGGGTTGGCGCCGGTGCCGTGCAGGTCGGAGAAGGCGGCGGTCTGGTTCGGGTAGACGCCCCCGGTGAGGTTGAGCGAGAGGCAGACGCCGGAGTCCAGGCAGGCCTGGACCAGCTGCTGCTCGACCTCGGCGGAGGTGGTGTAGCCGGTGGCCGTCATCGCGCCCTTCTCGGTGACGGTCAGGCGCAGCAGCTCCACGGCGTCCTGGGCGGAGTCGACGGCGACGGCGAAGTAGACCGGGCCGAAGCACTCGGTGAGGAAGAGCGCACGGTCGTCCGGCTTGTGCGCCTCGACCTTGATCAGCGCGGGGGTGCGGATGGTGGCGCCCGGGAACTCCTCGCTGGTCACCACCCGCGGCGCGAGGGCGAGGTCGCCGTACTCGCCGCCGGCCGCCGCCGCGCTGCGCTGCAGCACGGCCGGGTTGACCACGGCGCCCAGGATCGCGGCGGCCCGGGCGTCGTCGCCGAGCAGGCCCTCGATCGAGCCGGCCAGGTCGGCGACCACCTCGTCGTAGGACTTCGGGCCCTGGTCGGTCTCGATGCCGCCGCGCGGGATCAGCAGGTTCTGCGGGGTGGTGCACATCTGGCCGGTGTAGAGGGAGAGCGCGAAGGCCAGGTTGGCCAGCATCCCCTTGTAGTTGCCGGTGGACTCGATGACCACCGTGTTGACGCCGGCCTTCTCGGTGTAGACCAGCGCCTGCTTGGCGTTCTGCTCCAGCCAGTCGCCGAACTCGGTGGAGCCGGTGTAGTCGATGATCCGCACGTCCGGGTGGAGCGCCAGGGTCTTGGCGATGCCCTCGCGGTCGCGCTCGGCGGCCAGCGTGACGAGGTTGGGGTCGAAGCCGGCCTCCTCGAGCACCTCGCGGGCGATCCGCACGGTGAGCGCCAGCGGCAGCACCGCGCGCGGGTGAGGCTTGACCACCACCGGGTTGCCGGTGGCCAGCGAGGCGAACAGACCGGGGTAGCCGTTCCAGGTCGGGAAGGTGTTGCAGCCGATCATCAGCGCGGTGCCGCGCGGCACGGTGACGAAGCGCTTGCGCAGCACCAGCGGGTCGCGCTTGCCCTGCGGCTTGGTCCAGCTGGCCTCGGCGGGCAGCTTGGCCTGCTCGGCGTAGGCGTAGGCGACCGCCTCCAGGCCCCGGTCCTGGGCGTGCGGGCCGCCGGCCTGGAAGGCCATCGCGGCGGCCTGACCGGTGGTGTGCTGGACGGCCAGCGCCATCTCGTGCGAGCGGGCGTTGATCCGGGCCAGGATCTCCAGGCAGACCGCGGCGCGGGCGGCCGGGGTGGCGGCGGCCCAGGCGCCCTGGGCGGCCTTGGCGGCGGCCAGCAGCTCGGGGACCTCGCTGCGCGGGTAGGAGATGTTCAGTTCGAGGCCGAAGGGGGAGACCTCGGTGCCCTCCAGCTCGCCGGTGCTGGGCTGGCCGGGCAGCGCGAAGGGGGTGCCGAGCAGGGACTCGAAGGCACGCCTGCCCTCCTCGGGTGCGCCCTCGCCGTAGGCCTTGGGGAACTCGGGGTAGGGCGACCAGTAGTCCCGTTCGCCGAGCGCGGTGAGCGCCCGGGTGAGGGTCTCCTGGTGACGTTCGATCAATGCGTCCACGGCGGCCATGCGGGCTCTCCTCGGAGGGGGAGGACTGGGCTGACGCTCCTCAGCGTAACCGAACGATCGGTCGGGGGGACAGGGTGTGCGGGGACGGGCTGTGCGGGGACGGGGAGCACGGGCAAGGGGTGCGCGGCCAGGGGTGCACGGAGGCGGCCCGCCGGGTGCGGGGATACTCGGTGCATGGCCGAGTACCCGAACCGCACCACTTACACCGTCGACTCCCTGCTCGCCGTCACCGTGGAGGTCTTCAACGACCGCGGCTACGACGGCACCTCGATGGAGGACCTGTCGCGGGCGGCCGGGATCTCCAAGTCCTCGATCTACCACCACGTGCGCGGCAAGGAGGAGCTGCTGCGGCTCGCGGTCGGCCGGGCGCTGGACGGGCTGTTCGCGATCCTGGACGAGCCGGGTGCCGGCCGGGGCCGGGCCGTGGACCGGCTGGAGCACGTGGTGCGGCGGACCACCGAGGTGCTGCTGGCCGAGCTGCCCTACGTCACGCTGCTGCTGCGGGTGCGCGGCAACACCGGCACCGAGAAGTGGGCGCTGGAGCGCCGCCGGGACTTCGACCACCGGGTGGCCGAGCTGCTCCGGGAGGCGGTGGCGGCGGGCGAGCTGCGCGCGGACGTGGAGCCGCGGCTGGCCACCCGGCTGCTCTTCGGGATGATCAACTCGATCGTCGAGTGGTACCGGCCCGACGGCCCGCTGGCGGAGCACACGGTGGACGGGGTGCCGGACGCGGTGATCCACCTGGCCTTCGACGGTCTGCGGGCCTGAGCGGGCGCCCTCAGGCCGGGCGCCCTCAGGCCGGAGGTACCCGGTCGGTCTCCTCGAAGACCAGCAGGGTCTGGGTGGAGAGCACGTCGGGGATGGCCTGGATGCTGCCCAGCACCAGCTCCCGCAGCGCCCGGTTGTCGGCGGTGTGCACCAGCATCAGCACGTCGAACTCGCCGCCCACCAGGGCGATGTGCGCCACCCCCGGCAGGTCGAGCAGCTGTTCGCGCACGGTGCGCCAGGAGTTCTGGACGATCTTCAGGGTGACGTAGGCGCAGGCGCCCTGACCGGCCCGCTCGTGGTCGACCCGGGCGGTGAAGCCGCGGATCACGCCGTCCTCCATCATTCGGGCGATCCGGGCGTAGGCGTTGGCGCGCGAGACGTGCACCCGCTCGGCGACCGAGCGTATCGAGGCCCGGCCGTCCTGCTGGAGCAGCCGCAGGATCGAGCGGTCGACCCGGTCGAGGCCCCGGTCGGCGCCGGTGCCCACCGCCGGGAGCTGCGCTCTGCCTCCGGTCGACCCGGCCATTTGTTCAGCACTCATGTCCCCCAGCCCTCCCATGATGGACGCGCTGCCTTCAGCAGACTGCCGCGGCGGCCGATTGTCCAGCACCTTGGTTCGGCTGTGGCCACAATGAACAGACAACCGAACAATCGGTTGGGAGGCAACACCCCCCTGCCGTCCTTCCCGCGGCCCGCCGGCTTCCGCTGCGGCGACCTCCCCACCCCTTGGAGGTGCCTGATGACCGTCCTCGACCACCGGCCCACCGCGCCCGTCCCCCCGTGGCTGCCCGACGCGAGCGGCCCCAGGACCGACCCCGCACCGCTGCTGCCGGACACCTCCCCGGTCCGCGTCCTCGGCACCCCCGCGCTGGCCAAGTACGACCCCGAGCTGCTGCGCGACCTGTACCGCCGACTGGTGGTGGGCCGCCGCTACAACCAGCAGGCGACCACCCTCACCAAGCAGGGCCGGCTCGCGGTCTACCCCTCCTCCACCGGCCAGGAGGCCTGCGAGGTGGCGGCGGCGGCCGTGCTCGGCGCCGACGACTGGCTCTTCCCCAGCTACCGCGACACCCTCGCGGTGGTCGGGCGCGGGGTGGACCCGCTGGCCGCGCTGACCCTGCTGCGCGGCAGCGCGCACACCGGCTACGACCCCCGGGCCACCCGGACCGCGCCGCTCTGCACCCCGCTGGCCACCCAGGCGCCGCACGCGGTCGGGCTGGCGCACGCGGCGCGGCTGCGCGGCGAGCCGGTGGTGGCGCTCGCCATGCTCGGCGACGGCGGCACCAGCGAGGGCGACTTCCACGAGGCGCTGAACTTCGCCGCGGTGCTGAACGCCCCGGTGGTCTTCCTGGTGCAGAACAACGGCTACGCCATCTCGGTGCCGCTCACCAAGCAGTCGGCGGCGCCGAGCCTGGCGCACAAGGCGGTCGGCTACGGGATGCCCGGACGGCTGGTGGACGGCAACGACGTGGTGGCCGTGCACGCGGTGCTGGCCGAAGCGATGGACCGGGCCAGGTCCGGCGGCGGCCCGACCCTGGTGGAGGCGCTGACCTACCGGCTGGAGGCGCACACCAACGCCGACGACGCGACCCGCTACCGGGTCGGCGAGGAGGTGGAGGCCTGGCGCGCGCACGATCCGCTGGTGCTGATGGAGCGCCACCTGCGCGAGGCCGACCTGCTGGACGACGCGACGGTGGCCCGGGCGGCCGAGGAGGCCGAGGCGGTGGCGGCCACCATGCGCGCGGAGTTCCACGCCGAGCCCGAGCTCGACCCGCTCAGCCTGTTCCGGCACGTGTACGCCGAACCGACGCCGCAACTCATGGAGCAGGCGGAACAGTTGGCGGCCGAGCTGGCGGCCGAGCAGGCGGGGGCGGGGGCGTGAACGTGATGACCACGGAGCAGGGTGTGCGCACCAGCAGCATGGCGCAGGCGCTCAACGCCGCGCTGCGCGACGAGATGCGGGCCGACCCGGCGGTGCACCTGCTGGGCGAGGACGTCGGCACCCTGGGCGGGGTCTTCCGGATCACCGACGGCCTGGCGGCCGAGTTCGGCGCGGACCGCTGCCTGGACACCCCGCTGGCCGAGGCGGGCATCCTGGGCACCGCGATCGGCATGGCGATGTACGGGCTGCGCCCGGTGGTGGAGATGCAGTTCGACGCCTTCGCCTACCCCGCGATGGAGCAACTCGTCTCGCACGTGGCCAAGATGCGCAACCGGACGGCGGGCGGGCTCGGCCTGCCGATCACCGTGCGGGTGCCCTACGGCGGCGGGATCGGCGGGGTGGAGCACCACAGCGACTCCTCCGAGGCGTACTACACGGCCACCCCCGGGCTGCACGTGGTCACCCCGGCCACCGTCTCCGACGCCTACGGCCTGCTGCGGGCCTCGATCGCCTCGGACGACCCGGTGATCTTCCTGGAGCCCAAGCGGCTCTACTGGTCCAAGGACGAGCTGGACACCACGGCCCCGAGCGAGCCGATCGGGCGCGCGGTGCTGCGCCGGGCCGGGCGCTCGGCGGTGCTGATCACCTACGGGCCCTCGCTGCCGGTCTGCCTGGAGGCGGCCGAGGCGGCCAGGGCCGAGGGCTGGGACCTGGCGGTGCTGGACCTGCGCAGCCTGGTGCCGTTCGACGACGCGACGGTCTGCGAGGTGGTCCGCTCGGTGGGCCGCGCGGTGGTGGTGCACGAGGCGAGCGGGTTCGGCGGCGTCGGTGCCGAGATCGCCGCCCGGGTCAGCGAGCGCTGCTTCCACCACCTGGCCGCTCCGGTGCTGCGGGTGACCGGCTTCGACATCCCCTACCCGCCGCCGATGCTGGAGCACCACCACCTGCCCGGCGTGGACCGGATCCTGGACGCGGTCGCCAAGCTGCAGTGGGAGGACTGAGCGTGATGCCCATCGTGCGTGAGTTCACCCTGCCGGACCTCGGCGAAGGACTGACCGGGGCCGAGGTGGTGCGCTGGCTGGTGGAGGTCGGCGACGTGATCGCCGTCGACCAGCCGGTGGTGGAGGTGGAGACCGCCAAGGCGATGGTGGAGGTGCCCTGCCCGTACGGCGGGGTGGTCACCGCGCGCTACGGCGAGGTCGGCGAGGAACGGGCGGTGGGACAGCCGCTGGTGACGGTGGCGGTCTCGCCGGAGCCGGGCACCACCGTGCCCGATGCCGCGGGGCCGCAGGAGAACGAGCGCCCGCTGGTGGGGTACGGCGTGGCGGAGGGCGGCAAGGGCTCGCGTCGGCGCCGGGTGGGTGCTGCGGCCCCGGCCGGGCAGGCCGTCGCTGCTCCGGTCGCCGCTCCGCAGCCGGTGGTCGAGCAGCCGGCCACCGCGATCGCGGTGATCTCCCCGCTGGTGCGCAGGCTGGCCCGGGAGCACGGCGTCGACCTGGCCGCCGTTGCCGGCAGCGGCCCGGACGGGCTGATCATGCGGGCCGACGTGGAACGCGCGATCCTGCCGGCCGCCGCCCCGGCACCCGCCGCGGTGCCTGCGGACGCGGAGGTCGTCCCGCTGCGCGGGCTGCGCCGCACGGTGGCCGAGAAGCTCACCCGCAGCCACCACGAGATCCCGGCGGTCACTGTCTGGGTGGACGCGGACGCGACCGAACTGCTCGCCGTGCGCGCCCAGATGAACCAGGCACCGGACGCCCCGAAGGTCAGCCTGCTCGCACTGTTCGCCCGGATCTGCGTGGCCGCGCTGGCCCGCCACCCCGAGCTCAACTCCAGCGTGGACCTGGACGCGAACGGCGCCCCGGTCGCGCTGCGCCGGCACACCGCCGTCCACCTGGGCTTCGCCGCGCAGAGCGAGCGCGGTCTGGTGGTCCCGGTGGTGCGCGACGCGCAACGGCTCACCACCGAGCAACTGGGCGCGGAGCTGGGCCGGTTGACAGCTTCCGCACGCGCCGGCACGCTCACCCCGGCCGAGCTGACCGGAGGCACCTTCACCCTCAACAACTACGGCGTCTTCGGCGTCGACGGCTCCACCCCGATCCTCAACCACCCGGAGGCGGCGATGCTCGGGGTGGGCCGGATCACGGCCAAACCATGGGTCCACGAAGGCCAGTTGGCAGTGCGCCAGGTCACCCAGCTGTCGTTCACCTTCGACCACCGGGTCTGCGACGGCGGCACGGCGGGCGGCTTCCTGCGCTTCGTCGCGGACTGCGTGGAGCGACCGGGGATGCTGCTGCGGCAGGTGTGAGCAGCGTGCGACGCGGAGCAGGGCCGCGGCGGTGCTTCATGATGACCGCCGTGGCCAAGCCGAGGAGGGGTCTTCCGACCTGGGGATCCCGGCCTCCGCTGAACCCGTGCTGGCAAGTTCGGGCAAGTTCGGCGTTCTGAGCCCGCAACTGCGGCACGCTGTGTCACAGCGCTCGACTCCGCAGCCAAAGGAGACGCACGATGGCACTGCACAGGCTTGGGAAGGACCCGGAGAGTCGCAACGGCAACTCGCCTACCGTCTACTACGACGACGTCACCGACAACTACCTGCTACAAGGGTGGAAGGTGCTTGACGAGGAGCGGCTGTCGCAGCTGGACATCCCGGACCACGAGGATGTCATCGAGTTCCCGCGCCGCATGATGAAGTTCTTCCCGGAGGTCAACCACGGTGCCGACGCCGACAGTTGATCAGTTGCTCAGGGAAGCGACCAGGAGCGCCAAGCACCTTGAGATGCGCGACGGGTACATGCTCGACGACCCGTGCTTCATCACCTGGCAGCGGGAGAACCGGGTAGAGCTGGACGCTGGGAGCCAGGCGTGGCGCGCGGCAGTCTCAGGTGCCACGCACCGAGGAGTCCAGGTGCAGCGCGCCCGCGTCTTCTCGACGCCCGCCAGCGACTACCTGCGCTTCGAGTACGAGTACACGACGTCGCTCAACCAGCCTGCCGGCGAGGACGTCCGATGGCTTCCGCGACGGCGGAGTACCGCCATCGCTCTACCGGGGAACGACTTCTGGCTGTTCGACGATGAGACCCTCCTCGTTCTTCACTTCGCGGGCAACGGCGACTGGGAGGGCGCCGAGATCGACACGCGACCGGCAGCCATCGACCTGTGCCGGGAGGCATTCGAGGCCGTCTGGCGACAAGCCGTGCCGCACGAGGACTACAGCATCGTCTGACGAACAGTGACCTCCGAAACACCAGCGGTCCGCCAGCGCCGGCTCGACCTCGGAAAGCGGCTGGGAGAGATCCGGAGAGACGCACGCCTCACAGCGCGGGAGCTCGCCTCTCGCGCTGGTTGGCACGAGTCCAAGTGCTCCAACATCCAGAGCGGACGCAGGCTCCCCAGCAGCGACGACATCCGCGCGTGGACAGCCGTGTGCGGTGTGCCCGAACAAGCCGACGACCTGATCGCCGCCGCCCACGGCATCGAGGGAATGTACGTCGAATGGCGGCGCGCCGCACGCAACGGTGCCCGCCACATTCAGTACACGGCGGTACCGCTCTTCAAGGGCACCCGGCACTTCCGCATCTACGAGCCAGGCGTCATTCCTGGGCTCCTCCAGACGAGGGCCTACGCTGGGGCCATCCTCAGCACGTCCGTACGCCGCTTGGATTCAGGTGCCGACGTCGAAGCGGAGATCGAAGCGGCGGTCGAGGGCAGGCTGCAGAGGCAGGAAGTGCTCTACGACGGCGGTGGGCGGCGCTTCGCCTTCCTGATCGAAGAGTCCGCGCTGCGCTCCCGCGTGGCCGATGACGAGACTATGGCCGCCCAGTACGGCCATCTCCTGCGGGTCGCCGAGCTACCGCATGTCAGCCTCGGCGTCATCCCGTCCGGCGTTCGGCGCGCGGTGTGGCCGGTCGAAGGGTTCTGGATCTTCGACCAGGCGCGTGTCGTCGTCGAGACCGTCACGGCCGAGATCACCATCACCCAGCCCAGCGAGGTGCGGCAGTACGCCCGCACCTTCGCCCAGCTCGGGCAGCTCGCTGTTCACGGCGCTGCTCTCCGGTCTCTTGTGACCACCGCGATCGACTCGCTGGGCTGAACCTCCCGGCAAACCAGGGCAAGTTCCTGGAGACGCGGTCGCCGTGGCTCCTACCTTCTTCCTGGGGACAGTACCAACTGCCCCGAGGAAGTGGGTTGTTGTGGCCGCGAGCACCCGAATCAGGAAGACGGTCAGCGCCGGGGAGATGGCCGAGGTCCGAGCCGAGTACCTCGCCGCACAGGGGGATCGCGTCGCGCGCGGCACGCCCGAACTGGTCAACACCGCGTGGTGCGGCTGTCCGAAGCACCAGTGCACGAAGGACGACATTATCGTGACATCTCCCACCGAGAGGCCACCAGGCCCCATGCCGCCGGATGGCGACACCACCGACCCCGACCGCGACGAGTAGGAAGCAGGAGGAACTACTCATGAGCACTGCCACGATGAAGCACAAGGGGGACGCGAAGCCGCCGCCGAAGCACGCGGGCAAGCCCGCGCCGGAGAACCCCAACCCGCCGCAGAAGTAGCGGTTCGGCCAGCAGGGCGGCAGGCCCCTCGCGCGCGTCGCGTCGTGAGGGGCCTGCCGCCGTTTTCGAGGGAGAACGGCGATGGATGACCGACTTGTCATCGCGTACAGCACACGGCACTTCTCCGAGACGGACTGGGCTCTGAGGGCGGACCGCTGGACGGCGTCCTTCTACCAGAATGACTCGGGCAAGGTATTCGGGACCGCCGTGATCACCCGTGTTGTTCCTGGTGCGGTCCCGAACATCCGGGAGACGCTGGCTGCCGACCCGGGCCTTCTCGACCGCATCCCGCAGGTGATCTTCACCGAGGACGGCAGGATGACCCCTGCCGTGGCCGAGCTGCGGCCCTCGCTGTTGCTCCTGCTGGAGTCGGTCGAGGTCTGCGACGAATGGCGCGGGAAGGGCGTGGGGATGCGCCTGGCCGTCGAAGCCCTGCGCCGCCTAGCTGTGCCTGGGGCGCTGGCAGTGTGCTATCCGGCACCCGTCCATCCGCAGCACGGGCCTGGAGAGGTCTGCTCGTACGAGTCCGATGATCCTGAGGTTCGGCGCCCGGACGAGGAGGCCGTGGTGAAGCTCCGGCGCGCCTGGGCGGGGCATGGCTTCTCGCTGCTCGCCGACGCCGTGTACGTCCGCCGGGTGGAGTTCTAGCCAGGTGGAGGGGGTGGGCCCGTCGGGAGGGTGGTGTCCTCGTCGGGCCGGGTCAGCCGGAGGGAGGTGACGACTCCGAGGGCGACGCCGGCGATCGCGAGCGCGAAGCAGATCGCCAGGGCCGCGATGATCAGAGCGTCCTCGGTGCCGGGCCTCACCGGTGGATGCCGATGAGGCGCCGGCCGAGCCGGGCGGCCAGGTCCTGGAGCAGGTGATCGGCCTGCTGGTGGGTGAGGGCGAGGGCGAGTTGTTCGCCGGGGCCGACGTGGATGTCGAGGTCGACGGCGGCCCGGAGCTGGAGGGCGGCGTCGGGCGCGGACTCGACGTCGAGGTGGGCGACGGTGGTCCGCTCGACGTGGGGCGCGGCGCCGCCGAGGATGATCAGGACTCCCATGGTTCTTGCTCCCTCCCTTCCAGCTCGCGGATCAGGTCGAGGAGGTTGAGCAGGGTGCTGACCGGGGCGTTGCCGAAGTTGACGAGGACGTGCCCGTCGACGGTGCCGTTGGTCCGGGCGGAGCCCCAGAGAAGGCCGAACTGGTTTCCTCGCTGCTGGAGTTCGGTGATCAGCTCGGTCACCTGGGCATCGTCGTAGTCGCAGGTACGGGGGTCGGCCGGCGCGATCGGCGCACGGCGGGCGGCGGTCACGCGGCCGAGTCCAGCTCGAACCAGACGCGTTTGCCGCCGCGCTCGTGCGGGTCGGCGCCGAACCGGTGGGTGAGCGCGCGGACCAGGTGCAGGCCCCTGCCGGACAGCTCGTAGGGATCGGCGGTGCGGGGGCGCTGCTCGGGCAGAGCGGGGCTGTCGTCGGCGACGGAGACCCGGAGCGTGCGGAAGGCCTGGTCGGCGAGGAGCACGACCACGACGACGGGCGCGGGGCTGCCGCCGTGCTTCCAGGCATTGACGAAGAGCTCGTGCAGGGCGAGTTCGGCGTCGTGGATGAGGTCGTCGGACCACCCAGCGGTGGTGAGGAGGTCGCGCAGCTCCTTGCGGGCGGCGGACCAGTCGGGCGGCTGGGAGAAGGTGGGGCGGGCACAGGAAGGCATGGGAACCTCCGCGAGGCGGTGGACTGGTGAGGATGAGGATGCGGTGATCGGCGGATGCGTCGCCGTGAGCCAGGCCAGGACGGGACTGGTTGAGGTCGCGTGTGGCTGCTCTGCGGTGCGGGGCAGTGTGCGCCTACTGCCCTGGTGAAAGGCGTTACTGACGATCCGTCGGATCGGGTATGGCAACGACCATAGCGCACGAGGTCCCAAATTTGTGCCGCACATCACGAGGTTCATCCGATCGTGGATGGCACGGTGCTGCGCGTGCGGCAGACTGCTCTCAACCAGCTGTTGAGAGGAGACCATGGCCCTTCGAACGAACCCGACTCTCCGTCAGCGCCGACTTGGCACCGAGCTGCGGCGGATGCGGGAGCAGGCCGGCCTCGGAGGCAGCCAGCTCGCGCGCCAACTCGGCATCAACCCTGCCCATGTCACGCAGATGGAGAGCGGCAGGACCGGGCTCAGCGTGGAGCGCTTGTACACCATCGCTGACCTGTGCATGTGCACCAGCGAGCCCCTGGTCAGCGCGCTGGCCGACATCATCATCAACCGGGGACCGAGCGGCTGGTGGGAGGAGTACCGAGGTGTGCTTTCGTCCCATCTCCTCGATCTGGCAGAGCTGGAGGGGCACGCATCGAAGCTCACCTGCTTTTCTCTGTCCTACGTCCCTGGGCTGCTCCAGACAGGTTCCTACGCCAACGCCTTGTTCGCGCAGACGCTTCTGCCCCTCCCGCAACAGGAAGTCGACACCAGGACCACGTTCCGCCTGCGCAGGCAACAGGTTGTCCGATCAACCGGGACGCCCTACTCGTCACTCCTGTACGAATCCTGCCTACGCGGCCAGTTCGGTGGGGCCGCAGTGCTCCGCGGCCAGCTTGCCTCGCTCCTGGAAGACTCCGAGCGCCCGGGGATCTCGATCAGAGTCGTGCCGTTCGATGCGGCAGTCTTTCCGATCCCGAGTGAGAGCATCGGCCACATGGCAGGCCCAGTAGCGGAGTTGGACACCATCCAGCTCGATGCCTTTGACGGTTCCCGCCTCCTCGACTCACCCGCTCAGCTTGGGCGCTATCGCGCAACCTTTGATCGCATCGGATCTATTGCACTGTCAGAAGATGAATCACGCGTCTTCATTCGTTCCATCATGAAAGAGATGCAAGGAATCAATGACTAGCTCACAGTGGCAGAAGTCCAGCTTCAGCAGCAATGACGAGGAGTGCGTCGAAGTCCGCACCGCCGACGGCCTGATCGAGCTCCGCGAGTCCGACGAGGGCGACGTCATCGTCCGCACCACCCCCGTCAAGTTCGCCAAGTTCCTCCAGGGTGTCAAGGACGGCGAGTTCGACCACTTCGCCAGCCCATCCAACTGAACCATCGGGCCGTTGCCCGCCGAAGGCCGCCGAGCTGCGCGAAGGCGCGGGTCGGCGGCCTTCTTCCGCTGTGCGTCGGCTACACCAGAGCGGACCCACCCGCCGGCCCGGTGCGCAAAGGGAGCGACCCTAGCGCGCGGACCGGGCGTCCGTCCGGCGTTTGCGCGATTTGTCGGATCAGCTGTTCGGCCGTGCCACGCTGCTGGAGGCGTTGCTGGGACGACCGGAGGCGAAACGATTCTCTTGAGCACGCGACAGGTCACCGTGAAATCGCTCGCCGCGATGCTGGTCCGCTCGGGGCAGGGGTCGGCCGCGGCCACCTCGGTGCCGGGGATGACGACGCCGCTGCCGACGCCGGTGGCGCCCCAGCCGACCGGGCAGGTCGTGCCGCCGATGCCGACCGAGCCGCCGGCCGTACCGCCCGCCGCCCCACCGGCCACCACCCCGCCGGTCACTCCCCTGCCGGTCGGCCCCGCGCCGGTCGCCCCGTCGGTCGCCGCTCCGGCCGGTTCGGCGCTCGACCTGGTGCGCCCCGCCCCCGCCGCCGAGCCCCGCCCGGCCATCGAGCCGCTGTTCCGCTGGGCCCCCGGCCTCAACTGGACCGGACCGGGCGATGGTTGGAGCCAGGCCTGGGCGGCGCCGGGCCCGCCCACCGTCCCCGGTCCCGCTCCCGGGCAGTTCGCACCGGCCGCCCCGGTCGACGCCGCCCAACCGCCCACCGCCCGCGACCTGGAGCTGATCCGGGCCACCCTGGCGGTGGTCGAGCCGGTGGCGGACCGGGCCACCGCACACTTCTACGCGCTGATCTTCCTGCACCACCCCGAGGTGCGCTCGCTCTTCCCCGCCGCCATGGACGTGCAGCGCGACCGCCTCTTCCGGGCCCTGCTCCAGGCCGCCCGCAGCGCCGACGACCCGGCGGGCCTGACCGCCTACCTGGCCCGGCTCGGCCAGGGCCACCGCAAGTACGGCACGCTCAGCGGCCACTACGCGCCGGTGGGCGAGTGCCTGGTGGCGACGCTCGCGCGGTACTGCGGCACCCGCTGGGACGCCGAGGCCGAGCTGGCCTGGCGCCGGGTCTACGGGCTGGTCTCCCGGATCATGATCGAGGCCGCCGAGCAGGCGGCCGTCGGCTCGCCGCCCTGGTGGCAGGCCGAGGTGGTCTCGCACCGGAGGCTGGGCCGGGACGTGGCGGCGATCACCGTGCGGCCCGACCAGGCCTACCCGTACCGGGCCGGCCAGTACACCAGCCTGGAGACGCCCTGGTGGCCGCGGGTCTGGCGGCACTTCTCGTTCGCCACCGCGCCGCGCCCCGACGGGCTGCTGACCTTCCACGTCAAGGCCCTGCAGGCCGGCTGGGTGAGCAGCGCGCTGGTGCGCCGGGCGGCGCCCGGGGACGTGCTGCGGCTGGGTCCGCCCGCCGGGAGCATGGTGCTCGACCACGCCGTGCCGGCCCCGCTGCTCTGCCTGGGCGGCGGTACCGGGATCGCGCCGATCGCCGCGCTGGTCGAGGAGTTGGCCGCGCACGGCAACCCGGCCGGGCGCCAGGTGGCGGTCTTCTACGGCGCCCGGCTGCACGCCGACCTCTACCAGCTGCCGGAGCTGCAGGAGTCGGCGCGGCGGCACGCCTGGCTCACGGTCTGCCCGGTGGTCTCCGAACCGGACGAGGAGCCCGGCGGCGACGGTGCGCTGCGCGGGCTGCTGGGTGACGTGGTGGTGCGCAACGGTCCGTGGGACGGGCACCACGCCTACCTCAGCGGTCCGGCGGCGATGGTGCGCCGCTCGGCTGCCGCGCTGCTGCGCTCGGGGGTGCGGGCCGAGCACCTGCACCACGACCTGCCCGACGGGCAGAGCTGAACCCGGCAGGCCTCAGCCCAGGTCGGGGGCGAGCAGCGCGCGCACCCCTTCGATGTTGGCGGCCAGGTAGGCGCGCAGCGAGGGCGGCACCAGGTTGACCGAGGTGACGCCCTCGCGGGTGAACGGCAGCCGGACGATCTCGTACTCGCCGCGCGGCTCGTCCACCTCGGGTCCGTGCCGCAGCGCCGGGTCCAGCGCGGCCAGCCGGCAGACGAAGAAGTGCTGCACCTTGACCCCGTGCGGATGGGCCGGGCTGCCGTCCTCGTGGTGGTGGTGGGCGACGGTGTCCACGAAGGCGGGCACCACGTCGACCACCTTGCCGCCCAGCTCCTCGTCCACCTCGCGGTGCAGCGCGTCGGTCACGGTGCGGTCCTCGGGCTCCACGCCCCCGCCCGGGGTGATCCAGTACGGAGGCGCTCCCGGCCTGGTGCGCTTGATCACGATCAGCTCGGCGGTGCCCTGCCAGGGGTCGTCGCTCGGCAGGTCGAGCAGGATCGCCCGTGCGGTGCGTTTGACCACCGGACGGGGGTGCGGCGTCACCTGGGCCACGTGGGTCACCTCCGGATGCTCCTGTGCCGGAGCATCCCGCAGCTCAGGGAGCCCGAAACTCGCACGCGCGAGCGAAATGTCCGGCCGAACGGCTCAGCCGTCGTCTGCTCGGCCGACGACGCTCCAGTCCTCGTCGGTTCAGTCCTCGTCGCCGATCGCGAGGTGCAGGCCCCAGGCCACCACGCTGATGATCAGCGAGCCGAGCAGGGCGGGGACGAAGCCCTCGACGTGGAAGTCGAGCTTCAGGCGGTCGGAGGCGAAGGAGGTCAGCCAGAACATCAGCGCATTGATCACGAAGGTGATCAGCCCCAGCGACAGGATGAACAGCGGGAACGAGAAGAACTTCACCAGGGGCTTGATCAGCCAGTTGACCACCCCGAAGATCAGCGCGACGGCGATCACCGTCAGCGTCTTCTGCTTCCAGTCCCCGCCGGACAGGGTGATGCCGTTGACGATCCAGGCGGCCACCCAGATGGCTGCCGCGTTGATGAGGGTCTTGACCACGAAGTGCTTCATGCTTCCGCATGGTCGCAGGCCCAGGCGGCCGGTGGAAGCACCTACAGGAGGAGCAGCGGATGAAGGTCTTTCGACTCGACGAGCTCGATCGGCACCGGGCCGGGCAGCAGGGCGCCTATCTGCGCTTCCTCAAGGAGGGCACCATGTCGGCGGGCCTGTACGCGCTCGCGCCCGGTGAACAGGACACCCAGTCCGCGCACCCGCAGGACGAGCTCTACCAGGTGGTCAGCGGGCGGGCCTCGCTGACCGTGGGGGAGGAGACCTGCACGGTGGGGCGCGGCAGCGTGGTCTTCGTGCCGGCCGGGGTGCCGCACCGGTTCCACCACATCACCGAGGAGCTGCGGGTGCTGGTGGTCTTCTCGCCGCCGGAGGACTGAGGCTGCCCGTGATCCTCCGGCAGGCGGAACGTAGGGTCGCTGACATGACCCAGACCCTGACCGAGGAGCTGTGGGCCGAGAGCGTCGCGCCGGTCTACACCAAGATCCTCGAGCACCCGTTCCTGGCCGGTCTGACCGACGGCACGCTGCCGCGCGAGGCCTTCGCCCACTTCGTCGTCCAGGACTCGCACTACCTGCGCGACTACGCCAGGGCGCTGGCCGTCTGCGCGGCCAAGGCGCCGGGCGAGGAGGAGGTGCGGGCCTTCGCCGACGACGCGATCGGGGCGCTCGCCGCCGAGCAGGGCATGCACGCGGAGTTCCTCGCCGTCTTCGGCCACAGCGCGGCCGAGGCCGCCGCCCTGCCGGTGCTGCCGACCACCCGGGCCTACAGCAGCTACCTGCTCGCCACCGCCTACGGCGGATCCTTCGCGGAGGCGGTGGCGGCCGTGCTGCCCTGCTACTGGGTCTACGCCAAGGTGGGCGAGCAATTGCTCGCCCGCTCCTCCCCCGATCCGCTCTACGCGCGGTGGATCGCGGTCTACGGCGAGGAGTCCTTCCAGTCGGTGGTGCGCCGGGTGCTGGCGCTCACCGACCGGCTCGGCGAGCAGCTCGGGGAGGCCGAACGGCGGCGGGTGCACGAGCACGTGCGCACCACCACCCGGTACGAGTGGATGTTCTGGGACGCCGCCTGGCGGGGCGAGGGCTGGCCGGTCTGACCGCCCGCGCCCGGCGGGCGTAAGCCACCGGTAAGGGCGACCCTGAGGGACCGGGGTCAGGGCCGTCTCCGGGTTCTCTCAGGGGCCTGAACTCTCGTTTCCGCTACGGCGCCCTCGTACGATCGAAGTACCGAAAGCGGACGGGATGCGGCGATCAAGGGCCGGACCCGCAAGGGAGAAAAGGAACCGAAATGGCTGAGATCTGGAAGTCGCTGCCGTCCTGGATGCGCAACGTCGTGGTCCCGATCCTGGTGCTGATCCTCGCCATCAACCTTCTCGGCATGGTCCTCGGCGTGGTCAGTGCGATCATCTGGTTCGCCTTCAAGGCGCTGATCGTGGTCGGCATCGCCGCCGCGGTGGTGATCCTGGTCAAGAAGGCCGCCAAGGGCTGATCCAACGCCGCCTCCGCTCCGGCGCCCGTACCTGCACCGCAGGTGACGGGCGCCGCGGTGTTTCGTGACAACCGCCGGTGCGCGGCATGACAGCTGTCATGCGCCACTGGCGACATCAGGCACTGATGGCCGGTCAGCTCCGACTGGGAGTCTCTACCTCGTAGCCGAGCGGGACCAACGGGAGGACCGGACCATGAGCGAGACCAGCACCCTGCAGCCGAGCACCACCGCCGCCGCCACTGCCGCCACTGCCGCCACTGCCGCCAAGGCCGGCAACCCGCTGGTGACCGCCCTGCTGCCGCTGGCGGTCGACGTCGCGGTGCCGCTGGGCGTCTACTACGCCGCGCACTCGGTCCTCGGGATGAGCATGGTCGGCTCGCTGATGGTCAGCAGCCTGCTGCCGGCCGTGCGCACGGTCCACGGCCTGGTCCGCGACCGCAGGGTCAACGGGCTGGCGGGCCTGATGCTGGTGGTCAACCTGGTCGGCCTGCTGGCCACCTTCCTGACCGGCGACCCGCGGCTGATGATCGCCAAGGACGGCCTGGTCAGCAGCGCGATCGGCGGCGGCATCCTGGTCTCCGCACTGCGCGGCAACCCGCTGATGGCCGCCGGCCTGCGCCCGTTCCTGACCCGCGGCGACGCCCGGCTGGAGGCCGCCTGGGAGCGGCTGGCCGCGGGGTCGCCGGCCTTCGCGAAGGCCACCCGGCGGCACTCGCTGATCTGGGGCGCGGCCCTGCTGCTGGAGTGCGCGGCCCGGGTGGTCGGGGCCTACACGCTGCCGCTGACCACGATGGTCTGGCTGCCCACCGTCTTCCTGGTCGGGGCGATCGCGCTGGCCGGCCTGGTCAGCGGTCCGTCCGCCGAGCTGCTCAAGAAGATGCTCGCCGACCAGGCCTGAACAGCCCCGATCCACCCCCACCGACCCGTAGCGAGAGAGAAGAACGGCCATGCGCGGCAAGGGCATCAACTACGACACCGGCTTCGCCCCGGTCGGCGAGATCTCCCGGAGCTCCTTCGAGCCCGCCGTGGTGCGCGAGGAAATGCGGGTGATCGCCGAGGAGTTGCACTGCACCGCGGTGCGGATCTCCGGCGCCGATCCGCAGCGGATCGAGCTGGCGGCCGAGTTCGCCGCGGCGTACGGCCTCCAGGTCTGGTTCGCGCCGTTCCCCTGCGACCTGGCCCAGGAGCAGCTGCTGCCGCTCTTCGCCGACTGCGCCCGGCGGGCCGAGCGGATCCGCTCGCTGGGCGCCGAGGTGGTGCTGGTGCTGGGCTGCGAACTCAGCCTCTTCGCCGCCGGGTTCCTGCCGGGCGAGGACTTCCCGGCCCGGCTGGCGAACCTGACCAGCACCGACCCCGCGGCGCGCGCGGGCCTCAAGGACGCCGGTGCCCGGCTGAACGCCTTCCTGGCCCGGGCCGCCGCCACCGCCCGCGAGCAGTTCCACGGCCGGCTCAGCTACGCCTCGGGCATCTGGGAGCACGTCGACTGGACGCCCTTCGACCTGGTCGGTGTGGACGCCTACCGGGACGCCGGCAACGCCCCGCGCTACCAGGAGCAGTTGCGCGCCCACTTCCGGCACGGCAAGCCGGTGGTGGTCACCGAGTTCGGCTGCTGCGCCTACCAGGGCGCCGGGGCGCGCGGCGGGATGGGCTGGGCGGTGACGGAGTACGGGCCGGACGGCGTCGAGTACGTCACCGAACCGCTGGTCCGGGACGAGGACGAACAGGTCCGCTACCTCGGGGAGCTGCTGGCCGAGTTCGAGGAGGCCGGGGTGGACTCGGCGTTCTGGTTCACCTTCGCCCACTACCGGGCGCCGCACCGCCCGGAGCAGCGGTTCGACCTCGACCTCGGCTCGTACGGCGTGGTCGCGGTGCTGCCGGCCGACGGGCTCGACGGTGCCGGGGAGCGCCCGGGCCGGCGCCCGAAGCGGGTCTTCGCGGCCCTGGCCGAGGCCTACCGCGACTGACCCCCACAGACGAGTGGCCCGTTCCGCGCGGGGGGCGGAACGGGCCACTCAGGTCATGCTGGTGACGGACGATCAGGCGGTCGGTTCGCCCTGGACCGGGATCGTCTGGGTGCCGCCCCGGTGGGTACCGCTGCCCGTGACGTCGTGCTCGGCCGCCGCGGGGGCGTCCGTGCCGTTCATGGAGCTCAGCAGCTGGCGGGCCAGGCCGAGGCCGGTGCCGCCCATGGTGAGCGCCTTGGCGAACATCTCGCCCATCCCCTCCGCGCCGTTGAGCAGCACCATGTGCTCGACGTTGCCGAAGGCCTCGGCGCCGGCCCGGACGATCTCCGGCCAGTGCTCGGCGAGCTGCTGGGCGACCACCGCCTCCTGGTTCTCGGCGAGGGCGGCCGCACGGGCCTTGATCGCCTCGGCCTCGGCCAGACCGAGGGCGCGGGCCGCCTCGGCGGCGGCCAGACCCTTGGCCTCGGCCGCGGCGGCCTCGGCCTGCCCGGTGGCGCGGGTGGACTCGGCGGAGGCCAGGCCGCGGGCCTTGGTGGCCTCGGCCTCGGCCTGCGCGGCGATCTTCACCCGGTTCGCCTCGGCCGCGGCCTTCAGCTCGGTCTCCCGGGCCTGCGCCTCGGCGGCGGAGATCCGCGCGTCGCGGTCGGCCTCGGCCTTGGTGCGGGTCTCGTAGGCGCGGGCGTCGGCCGGCTTGCGGACCTCGGCCTGCAGCTGCTGCTCCTTGCGGTGACCCTCCAGCTCGGCGACCTTGGTCTCCTGGACCACGACCTCCTGGCGGGAGGCGGCCTGGGC
The DNA here is from genome assembly GCF_036226465.1 of Kitasatospora sp. NBC_01250. Taxonomy (NCBI): domain Bacteria; kingdom Bacillati; phylum Actinomycetota; class Actinomycetes; order Kitasatosporales; family Streptomycetaceae; genus Kitasatospora; species Kitasatospora sp. NBC_01250. The sequence goes on from NZ_CP108476.1 coordinate 4,857,781, forward strand.
CAGCGGGCCGGCCTGCAGGGCGCGGGCCGCCGCGGTGTCCATCTCGGCCTGGTAGCCGGCCTGCTGGATCCCCGAGTTGCGGGTCGCCTCGGCCTTGCGGGCGAAGGCCTCCTGCTCGGCCTCGGTGGCCTCGCGGTCGGCCGCGGCGGCCGCGATGCGCGCGTCGCGCTGGACGGCGGCGGCGTGCGGGGCGGCCAGGTTCTTGATGTAGCCGGTCGGGTCCAGGATCTCCTGGATCTGCAGCGAGTCGATGATCAGACCGAGCTTCTCCATCTCGGTCCCGGAGGCCGCCCGGGTCTCCCCGGTCAGCCGCTCGCGGTCGCGGATCATCTCCTCGACGGTCAGCCCGCCGACGATCGAGCGCAGGTGTCCGGCGAAGACGTTGTGGACCCGCTGGCCCATCATCTTCTGCTGGTCCAGGAAGCGGCGCGCGGCGTTGGCGATCGAGACGGTGTCGTCGCCGACCTTGAAGATCACCACGCCCTTGACCTGGACCGGGATCCCCTGCGAGGTCACGCACTCGACGTCCAGGTCGGCCTCGTTGAGGTCGAGCGAGAGCTTGCGCACGGTCTGGATGCCGGGGGTGACCAGCGTCCCGCGCCCGGTCACCACCCGGAAGCCCAGGCCCTCGGCGAGGCCTTCGGTGCGGTGCTTCGAACCGGAGATGATCAGTGCTTCATTGGGCTCGGCGACGCGCCAGCACATCTTGAAGAGCACGATCACGATCACGACTGCCGCGGCGACGATCCCCGCGATGGTGCCGATCAACATCGGCCTTTTCCCCCTTCAGGGCACACCGCTCCGTGGCTGCGCTCGGTTGTGCAGGATTGCGCGGAACGCGGTGGCGAGTCGAGATTGTGCGCCTCTTTCGATCTCATGGGAAGTCAGCTCCGGCGTGTCCCGCACCACTGTGACAACCCGTCACCGGCCGTGCTCGACGATCACCGAACGCGACGCAGTACGGGGCGCGAGTTGCCGTGACGGGCGCCCCGTACCGGGTGGGATCCGCTGCCCCGGCCCCGGGGGCGCCGCCAGGGTTCAGCCCATGGCCGGGGCGACGTAGACGGTGCGCGGCGGCTGGTACTCGACCACCACCACCGGGGTGCCGACGGGCAGCGCCTCGCCCGGCAGCGCCAGGTAGGCGAGGAAGGCCTCGCTGCTCTGCCGCTCCGGCACCGCCAGCATCACCTCGCCGACCAGCCCCGCTCCCACCTTGCCGGTCACCCGCCCCGTGTAGCCGATCATCCGACTCGCCCCCTCTGAAGCCCATGAACGCCAACCACCGCCCGGTGCGCGCGGTTTGCGCCACCAGTGTGGCCCACGGGTCGGACGGCCCGGCGGTGGCGGGTGCGCCGGGCGGGGCCGGTCGCCGGCCGGCGCGGGTATCGGTGGCCGGACCCCTACTGGACCGCGGTGCTGCGCCCCGGTTACCGTGAGGACGCTTCGGGCAGGCAAGTCCGCCTGCCCACGGGAGCTCGGAGCACCGGGCTGAGAGGGCGCTGAAGGGCCCAGGGCCGTAGAACACCGGCCGTGGACCGACCGCTGCGTCGACCGCAGGAACCTGACCGGGTAATGCCGGCGTAGGGAGTAGAGGGTCTGATGACCGTTTTTGATGACGCACATCCGGGCGCCGACGAGAGCGCCGCGACCGCCAACAGCGGGGTGCGCAGCGCGTCCACCGGGTACCCCACGCCGGCCTGGCGCAAGGCCTACCGCGAGGGCTCCCGCCCCGACCTGCGGGTCCCCTACCGCGAGGTGCAGCTGACCAACGGCCGCACCGTCCCGCTGTACGACACCTCCGGCCCGTACACCGACGCCGCCTTCGAGCCGGACGTGCGCCGCGGCCTGCCCGCGCTGCGCGACCCGTGGATCCGCCAGCGCGGCGACGTCGAGGAGTACGACGGCCGCGAGGCCCGCCCCGAGGACGACGGGATCAAGCACACCTCCCCGCGCGGCGGCAACCTGCGCAACCTGGACGCGGTCTTCCCCGGCCGCCCGCGCCGCCCGCTGCGCGCCCGCGACGGCGTCGCCGTCACCCAACTCGCCTACGCCAAGCGGGGCATCATCACCCCCGAGATGGAGTTCATCGCACTGCGCGAGGGTCTCGCGGCGGAGTTCGTCCGCGAGGAGGTGGCGCGCGGCCGGGCCGTCATCCCGCTGAACGTGAACCACCCCGAGGTCGAGCCGGCCATCATCGGCACCAACTTCCTGGTGAAGATCAACGCCAACATCGGCAACAGCGCGGTCACTTCCTCCATCGAGGAGGAGGTGGAGAAGATGACCTGGGCCACCCGCTGGGGCGCCGACACGGTGATGGACCTCTCCACCGGCCGCAACATCCACACCACCCGCGAGTGGATCCTGCGCAACTCCCCGGTGCCGATCGGCACCGTGCCGCTCTACCAGGCGCTGGAGAAGGTGGACGGCAAGGCCGAGGAGCTGAGCTGGGAGGTCTACCGCGACACCATCATCGAGCAGTGCGAGCAGGGCGTCGACTACATGACGGTGCACGCCGGCGTGCTGCTGCGCTACGTCCCGATGACCGCCCGCCGCAAGACCGGCATCGTCTCGCGCGGCGGCTCGATCATGGCCGCCTGGTGCCTGGCGCACCACCAGGAGAACTTCCTCTACACCAACTTCGAGGAACTCTGCGACATCCTGCGCGCCTACGACGTCACGTTCTCGCTCGGCGACGGCCTGCGCCCGGGCTCGATCGCGGACGCCAACGACGAGGCGCAGTTCGCCGAGCTGCAGACGCTCGGCGAGCTCGGCCGGATCGCCCGCGAGCGCGACGTGCAGGTGATGATCGAGGGCCCGGGCCACGTCCCGATGAACAAGATCCGGGAGAACATGGACCTCCAGAAGGAGATCTGCGACGAGGCCCCCTTCTACACCCTGGGCCCGCTCACCACCGACGTCGCGCCCGGCTACGACCACATCACCTCCGGCATCGGCGCCGCCATGATCGCCTGGTGGGGCACCGCGATGCTCTGCTACGTCACGCCCAAGGAGCACCTGGGCCTGCCCAACCGCGACGACGTCAAGACCGGCGTGATCACCTACAAGATCGCCGCCCACGCGGCCGACCTGGCCAAGGGCCACCCCGGCGCCCAGGCCTGGGACGACGCGCTCTCCGACGCCCGCTTCGAGTTCCGCTGGGAGGACCAGTTCAACCTGGCCCTCGACCCGGAGACCGCCCGCGCCTTCCACGACGAGACGCTGCCGGCCGAACCCGCGAAGACGGCGCACTTCTGCTCGATGTGCGGGCCGAAGTTCTGCTCGATGAAGATCAGCCAGAAGATCCGCGACGAGCACGGCGACGGCTCGACGGCGGTCAGCACCGACTTCGACGCGGCGGCGCTGGCGGGCATGGCCGAGAAGTCGGCCGAGTTCGCGGAGCACGGCAACCGGGTGTACCTGCCGCTGGCGGACTGACGTCCAACTGCACCTCGCTGCCGCCCCGGTGAGCTTCGACGCTTGCCGGGGCGGCAGCGTGTCCGTGCACGGAAGGCGGAGGGCAACACACTTGTCCGGACTTCGGACGCGGGCACATCCTGCGTACTACGCTGAGCGTTGGTCCGATCTCCCTCAGTGAGGAGCTGGTATGCCGTACTCGCCGCTGCTGATCAAGCCCATGAAAGAGGAGCTGACGTCGATCGGCTTCAAGGAACTGCTGACCACCGACGACGTGGACGCCGCGATGAAGGAAGCGGAGAGTGGCCTGACTCTCGTGGCCATCAACGCGGTCTACGGCTGTGCGGCTGGCATGGCCCGCCCCGGCGCCCGCATCGCCCTGGAGAACACCTCCAAGCGCCCGAACCGGCTGCTGACGGTCTTTGCCGAGCAGGACCTGGAAGCCACCGCGCGGATGCGCTCGTATTTCGCGGACATCCCGCCGTCCGAGCCGTCGTTCGCGGTGTTCAAGGATGGCGAGCTGGTGTACTTCATGCCGCGCCACCGTATCGAGGGGCGTGATGCCCAGGCAGTGGCCAGGGACCTCAACGACGTGTTCGACGAGTTCGGCGAGTAGTCCCGACCGGCCACGGCTGCGGTATGGTCCCTGCCTCGACCGGAGACCGCCAGAGACGGGTCTCCCCTCGACCGTTGCCAGCAGGTGGAGGGCATGACCCGCACCATGGGCGAGCCCTCTCCTGGACGTCAGGGGAGGGCTCGCCGCTATCTGCACTTTGCAGCTAGTGGCGCTAGAGTGCAGATATGACAGCGCTCACCATCCGGGATGTCCCGGACGATCAGATCCAGACCCTGAAGGTTCGCGCCGCCCAGGCCGGCAAGTCGCTCCAGGCATTCATGCAGGATCTGATCGCCAGGGAAGCGTCCAAGCCCACCATGGCGGAGATGATGGAGCGGCTGAACCGGGAGACCACCGCCGACGTCAGCGCCGCCGATATCCTCGCTGCCATCGACGAGGGGCGAGCCGGGCGTTGATCGTCATCGACTGCTCCGCGCTCGTCCTGGTCCTCACGGCCCACAGTCCCGACGGAGAGCTCATCCGGAGCCGGGTGGCCGAGGCTGGGGACGTCTACGCTCCCACTCTCCTGGACTACGAGATCCAGTCGGCCCTCCTCGGCATGCGGCGTGGCGGCAAGCTGGCCGGGAAGGAAGTGGAGCGGGCGGTCGCCGCATACCGCATGCTTCCCATCGCCAAACGGGAGACGCTGCCGTTCTGGGACCGGGTGAAGACGCTGCACGCCAACCTCAGCGCCTACGACGCCCAGTACGTCGCGCTGGCGGAAGCCCTCGGCGCACCGCTGATCACCAGTGACGCGAGGATCAAACGCAGCGGTGCGGCAAAGTGCGAGGTCGAGGTGTTCGCCTCGATCCGCCCATAGACCGACCGCAACTCATCCTGGTGGTGCCTTTGCTGAAGCCGGCGAACTGCGCTGCGGGGGTGATCGGCGTGGTCGGGCCGGTCGGCTCGTGGCGGCAGGTGCGGCTGTCCGCGATGGCACGCCTCGGCGAGGGGGGTGCGCACGGCTGCCGTCCCGGATCGGTGTCGGAGTCTGTCAACGATCATGATCGTATGCCAGCCGGCCCGGCCGCGGACACCTCGTTGGTGTGCTGACAGCGCTGCCTTCGCTGGGACAGGATGGGCGCATGCCAGATACGAAGCTCACCCCGCGCCGGATCGCCGATGCCTACGTCGAACAGGTGGCCGCCCAGGACCCGGCGACCGCACAGTGGTTGGGGGATCCGGTCGGGCTGGACCGGCTGCCGGACCTGTCGCCGGAGGGCTACGAGGCCAAGGCCGAACTGGACCGCGGGACGCTGGCCCTGCTGGACGCTGCCCCGGCCGGCGAGGGCCCCGTCGAGGCGGCCTGCGCGCGGCTGCTGCGCGAGCGGCTGACGGCGGAGCTGGCCTGCCACGACGCGGGCGACCACTTCATCGGGCTGCGCACGCTGCACACGCCGGTGCAGCAGCTGCGCCGGATCTTCACCCTGATGGACACCGGGACCGCGGACGACTGGTCGCACGTGGCGAACCGGCTGCGCGCGCTGCCCGACGCACTGGACGGCTTCCGGACCACCCTGAGCGAGGGCATCTCGCGCGGCCTGCTCTCCGCGCCGCGCCAGGTCGACGGCGTGATCGAGCAGTTGACCGCCTGGACCGGCGAGGAGAGCGGCACGGCGAGCTGGTTCACCGGCTTCGTGGCGGACGGTCCCGAGCGGCAGCGCGCCGAGCTGGACGAGGCGGCGCTGCGGGCCACCGCCGCGATCGCGGAGTTCCGCGACTGGCTGCGCTCCGACTACGCGCCGGCGGCCGTCGGGGTGCCGGACGCGGTCGGCCGGGAGCGCTACCTGCGCTCGGCCCGGCGCTCGACCGGGGCCGACGTGGACCTCGCCGAGGCGTACGCGTGGGGCTGGTCCGAGTTCCACCGGACGCTGGCCGAGATGGAGGACGCGGCGCGCCGGGTGCTGCCGGGGGCGAGCCTGGCCGAGGCCGTGACCCACCTGAACGAGCACGGCCACCGGATCGAGGGCGAGGAGGGCATCCGGTCCTGGCTCCAGGAGTTGATCGAGGAGGCGATCGAGGCGCTGGACGGCACCCACTTCGACATCGCGGGCCCGCTGCGCCGGGTGGAGACCCTGATCGCGCCGCCCGGCAGCTCGGTGGCGCCGCACTACTCCGGCCCCAGCATGGACTTCGGCCGGCCGGGCCGGACCTACCTGCCGACCCTCGGCCAGCAGAGCTTCCCGACCTGGCGGCTGGTCAGCACCTGGTACCACGAGGGCGTGCCGGGCCACCACCTCCAGCTCGCCCAGTGGGTGACCCGGCAGGACGAGCTCAGCCGCTACCAGGTCACCCTCGGCAAGGTCAGCGCCAACGTGGAGGGTTGGGCGCTGTACGCCGAGCGGCTGATGCACGAACTGGGCTTCCTCGCCGACCCGGGCCGCTACCTCGGCTACCTCGGCAAGCAGATGCTGCGGATCATCCGGGTGATCATCGACATCGGCATGCACCTGCGGCTGGCGATCCCGGCCGACTCCCCCTTCCACCCCGGCGAGCAGTGGACGCCGGAGCTGGGCCTGGCGTTCATGGCCGCCTACGAGGGCAGCACGCCGGCCCGCCAGCTGGGCGAGGTGACCCGCTACCTCGGTCTGCCGGGCCAGGCGATCGGCTACAAGCTGGGCGAGCGCGCCTGGCTGGCCGGGCGGGCGGCCGCCCAGCAGCGCCGCGGTGCCGCCTTCGACCTCAAGTCCTGGCACATGGCGGCCATTTCGCAGGGCTCGTTCGGGCTGGACGACCTGACGGACAACCTCGCGGGGCTGTAGCCCCGGCCCGTCCGGCGGCGCGGTCAGCGCAGGACGTCCTCGGTCTGCGCGAGGTAGTGCTCCAGCCGCTGCTGGTTCTCCACCACGCGCAGGCACAGGTGGCGCAGCTGGGTGAGGTCGGCGGGGGTGAAGCCGTGGAACACCCCCGCCATGGCGCGCTGGACCGGCTCGCGGAAGGTGTCCAGCCAGCCGCGCCCGGCCGGGGTGATCCGGGTGAGCACCGAGCGGCGGTCGTGCGGGTCGGGCACCCGCTCGGCCAGGCCCTCACGCTCCAGGGTGTCGACCAGCCCGGTGACGTTGCGCGAGCTGACGTCGGCGGAGCGGGCCAGGTCGCCGATGCTCAGCGCCTCGCCGGTGGTGGCGCCGAGCCGGATCAGGATGTCCAGCGCGCCGGAGCTCAGGCCCCGGCCCTGGGCGCCGCGGCTGCGCAGCCGCTCCACGGAGTGCGAGGCGGCCCGCACGGCGGCCGCGGCCTCCAGGGCGAGGGTGTCGTTGCCGAGGGTGAACTCGGAGAGGACGGTGCGGATCCGGGGGTCGTAGAGGCAGTCGTCGGCGTCCTGTGCCAGACCGTGGGTGGGCTGCTCGGCTGCGTTGTGTAACTGCTTCATAATGAATCAGTACTCTATCCGGCTGATATGACGAGCAGTCAAACGCGCAGGTCGTCGGGACGGCAACCGTTACCCGAGCAGAGATTGACGCTGCGTCAGCCGATTGCGCCGGGCGGAGTGAACGCAGTACGGCCCGTGCACTCCAGTGCGAGCTTCAGCCGCTCCTGGTTGGAGGCGTCCAGCTCGGGCAGCGCGTCCTGCGCGAACCAGGCCACCTCCAGCGACTCCTCGTCGTTGACCCGGGCCTCGCCGCCCACCGCGCGGCAGCGGAAGGTGACTTCCAGGTACTGGGTCTGGTCGCCGTTGGGGTAGGTGATCAGCGGCGACACGGTGACCGAGGTGAGCAGCTCGGGGACCGCGTGCACGCCGGTCTCTTCGTAGCACTCGCGCACCGCCGCGTCGGCGGGCTGCTCGCCCGGATCGACGATGCCGCCGACGAGCGCCCACGCGCCGGTGTCCGAGCGGCGGCCGAGCAGCACCCGGTCCTGGTCGTCCAGGACGACGGTGCAGACGGCGGTGAGCCACAGCGGACGGGTGCCGACCAGGGCACGGAGCTCCGCGAGGAAGGGAGGAATAGCCATACCGGGAGCCTAACCGGGTGATCAGGCCGGACAGCGGGTCCGGCGACTTGCCACAGTACGGCGGGCTGGGTCCCGAGGTGACCGATCAGTGGTCGGGATCGCTGGCATTGACCGGGTGCCCGAATAGGCTGAACCCGAGCGGCTGGGCCGCGAAGGAGCAGCCCACCAAGCGGTATGAACTCCGCAGCGGATCCGACGACGAGATGAACTGACGCAGTGAACTCCAGGGGCCTCGGGGGAAAGGCGGCCAAGTGAACGTCGAAGACAAGGGCTCGACGCCTGTAAGACCGGTGCCGGAGGTGCTGGCGGTACTGCCCGCGCCGGCCCACCGCGCCCGGTTGGGGCACGAGGACGGTCCGGCCCAGCGGTTGCTCCGCCAGGAGCCGGAGGTGCTGGCCCGCTACCTGGCGGGCCTGCAGGAGATCAACAGCCCGCTGGTCGCCGATCCCGAGGCCTGGGAGCAGTGCGTCGTCCAGGCCCGGCGGATCCTGATGGACTGTGCGGTGAGCCTGGCCGAGGGCCGGGCCACCGTCACCGGGACCGAGATCGCCGAGGTGGTCAACCTGGGCGGTGAGCGGCTGCGCCAGGGGCTGCACCTGACCCACTCGATAAGGGCCGGGATGCTGCTGCTGGACATCGTGCTGGCCGCCCTCGCCACCGCGGTCGCCGAGGCCGGCGAGGCGGACGCGGTGGCTGCCGTGCGCCGCCCGCGCGACCCCGCGGAGGTCTGCGTGGACTGCGGCGCGCCGGCCCGCTGGGCCGAGGAGCTGGAGACCGCGGTGACGCACTCGCACGCCCGCGACGAGAACTACACCGCCGCGCTGCGCTCGTTGCAGGAGGGCGTCAGCCGGCGCCTGGAGATCGGGTCGGTGGGCTACGACACCTTCCTGCTCGGCCGGGTGCGCGAGCTGCACGAGCTGGGCCGGCGCAAGCTCGCCCGGGAGATCCACGACCAGCTCGGCAACTCGCTGAGCCTGGCGATGCGCCAGCTGGAGCTGCACGAGCTGCGCGCGGGCGACGACATCTCGCCGCACGTCAAGGCGGCCAAGGCGGCGGTCCTGGAGGCCATGGACACCACCCGCCAACTGGTCACCGAGCTGCGCCGCTCCAACGTCTCCGGCTCGCTGGAGACGGCGCTCAAGGGCTTCGCCGCCTCGATGGCGGAGGCCGCCGGCAAGGTGCAGATCTGGGTCAAGGGCTCGGACGACTGGGTGCCGGGGCAGATCTCCGAGGAGCTGTTCATCATCGTCCGCGAGTGCCTGCGCAACGCGCTGCGGCACGCGGAGGCCGGCAACATCGTGGTGCACGTCGACATCGCCCCGCACGAGGTGCAGGCCGAGGTGCTGGACGACGGCCGCGGCTTCGACCCGGGCACGGTGCGCGGCAAGGGCACCTCCAACGGCCTGGACGGGATGCGCGAGCGGGTCCAACTGCTGCACGGGACGGTGGACATCGCCTCCACGCCCGGCAAGGGCACCCAGGTGCGGATCTGGATACCGATCGAGGGGCAGGCGGGCGAATGACCGGCGAACCGGTCGAGGTCCAGCCCGTGCCGGCCGAGACCGGGGCGGTGCGGATCCTGGTCGCCGACGACCACACACTGCTGCGCGGCGCGCTCTGCGACCTGCTGGAGACCGAGCCGGGCTTCGAGGTGGTCGCGCAGGCCGGCACCGGCACCGAGGCGATCCGGATGGCCGGGCAGCACCGCCCGGACGTGGTGCTGCTGGACATCGAGATGCCGGAGAACGACCCGCCGGTGACGGTGCGCCGGATCCTGGACCGGGATCCGGAGACCCGCATCATCGTGCTGAGCATGGACGACGGGCAGCGCCTGGTCCAGGAGTTGCTCTCGCTCGGGGTGCGCGGCTACCTGCACAAGAGCGTCAGCCGCGAGACGCTGGTCTCCACCATCCGCCAGCGCGAGGACAGTGGGCGGCGCACCGTCACGGTCTCGGTCTCGCCGGAGAGCCTGCGCCGCCCGGCGGGCGGCGAGCCCGGGGAGCAAGGAGGGCTCTCCAGCCGCGAGGTGGAGGTGCTCGGCTGGGCCGCGCAGGCGCTGAGCAACCGGCAGATCGCCGGCCGGCTCGGCATCACCGAGGGCACGGTCAAGCGCCATCTGCGCAACATCTTCGGCAAGTTGGACGCGGTCTCGCGGATCGACGCGGTCAACAAGGCGGTTGAGCGCGACCTCATCGAACCGGTCAACCACCGTGGTGGCGGCGCGGGTTACGGACGCCGCTGACCAGCAGGGGCGGGCCCGGCCCGGTCAGCCGACCGGGCCGCCGGCCACGTGCAGCACCTGGCCGGAGACGAAGTCGGCCTCCTCGGAGGCGAAGAACCGCACGGCGCCCGCCACGTCCTGCGGCGAGCCGGGGCGGCCGAGGGCGATCCGCTCCAGCGTCTCCTTGCGGGCGTCCTCGAAGCCGACCCCGAGGCAGCCGGCGGCGGTGCGGGCCGACTCGGTGGCGATCAGGCCGGGCAGCACGGCGTTGACCGTCACCCCGTGCGGGCCCAGGTCCAGCGCCAGCGCCCGGGTCAGTCCGCGCACGCCGTCGGCGGCGGCACTGGCGGCGATGTCGCCGCGCTCGCCGTCCTGCCGGGGCCGGCCGATGGTGATGATCCGCCCCCAGCCCTCGCCGACCAGGTAGCGCCGGATCGCCGCGCTGAGCAGGTAGGGGGCCCGCAGGCCCGAGCGCAGCGTGTCGTCCCAGTCCTCCTCGCCGGCCGGCAGCGCGCTCGGGGCGAAGTCGGCCGGCTGCGAGGTGTTGTTGATCAGGACGGCGGGCTCGCCCAGCTCCTCGGCGATCCGGGTCATCACCGCCTCGGCCTCGTGGACCAACCGGACGTCGCCGGCGAAGACCCGGGCCTCGCCGCCGACCGCGGAGACGGCCTCCAGGGCGCGGTAGCAGAGCGCCTCCTTGCGGTCGACCAGGGCGATCCGGTGGCCGTGCCGGGCGAGTTCACGGGCGACGGCAAGGCCGATGTCGTTGCCGGCGCCGGCCAGGACGGCCACGCGGGTGGGGGAATGGCTCATCGCAGTGCCTCCTGGGGGTGGCGCAGGGAAGCGGGAAGTGGGGGGATCCGGGCGGGGGCGGGGGTTTCAGAAGGTGAGCACGACGCCGCCGCGCCGGCCGCCGGCGGCGAGCAGTTCGTGGGCGGCGGCGACCTCGCCGACCGGCAGGGTGCGGGGTGCCCGGAGCGTCAGCTCGCCCTGGTCGACCAGCGCGACCAGCCGGTGACCTCGGCGCCGACCGCCTCGACGGTGCCGGCCAGGTCCCAGCCGAGCCGGTGGTGGGGCCGCTTCGGCAGCAGCTCGGCCAGCGCGCCGGAGCGGGCGAGCAGGTCGGCCGGGTGGACGGCCGCCGCGGCGACCTTGATCCGCAGCCGGCCGGCGCCGACCTCGGGCCGCTCGGTCTCCAGCAGCCGGGCGGCGCTCGGGCCACCGGGTTCCGTTACCGCGACAGTGCGCATCAGCTGGGCCTTTCAAGGGAGTTGGGGGCGACCGGGTCCTTCGGGGTCGGTGACACCACGGTAGGTCGCGGTGGTCGCCGACGGAAGATCGGTTCCCCCTAGGTGGACCGCCGCTGCCTCCAAAGGCGTAGCGGCGGTCCACCCGGGGAGGCGGCGGGTTCAGGCCGCGGCGGCGGCCCGGCGGCTGGTGCCGCGGGCGAAGAAGAGCGCGAGGGCCACCGCCCCCACCACCAGCACTCCGCCGTTGGCCAGCAGCGCCACCCGCACGCCCGCCAGCACCGAGTCCGCCGCGCTGTGGGTGGCCTGCAGGGCGTTCACCCGGGCGGTGACGATGGTGCTGAGCACCGGGATGCCCAGGGTCAGGCCGACCAGCTGGGTGAGCGTGGTCAGGCCGGTGGCCAGGCCCTGCTCGCCGTGCGGCAGCCCGGAGGTGCCGGTGACCATGTAGGCGACCACGGCGCTGATGTGCCCGAAGCCGGAGACCGCCGTGCCGGCCCGACGTGGCAGCGGCGGCGGGACGGGGTTCGCCGTCCCGCCGCCGCGGACCTGGGCTGTGGTGCGGTCGGATCAGGCGGTGAACGCCTCGGCGGCGGCCGCGCTGTCCTCGAACATGTGGTAGAGCCGCAGCGTGCCGTCCACGACCCGGACGTGCAGCGCGAAGTCCGAGACGAAGCGCTTGCCGGTGGCCTTCACCAGGTGGGTGAAGCTGCCGAGCGCGATCGCGTGCTCGCCGTCCACGACGACCTGCTCGACCGCGAACGCCTCGGTGCTGACCAGCTCGTAGGCGTGGCCGATGAAGGTGTCGATCTCCTCGCGGGTGCTGCGCCGGCCGGTCCACGGCACCACCGGGGAGCCGGGGACGTTCCAGTCGGTGGTCTCGGTGAACAGCTCCAGCACGCCCTTGCGGTCGCCGCCGCCGAAGCGGGTGAAGAACTCGTTCAGCGTCTCGGCGGTGGTGCGGACACTCTGTTCGGTGGTCATGGGGATCCCTTTCTGGGACTTGTCATTGATGGAACGTCAGAAAGCTTCGAGAGGTGGGCGGTTCAGGCCGAGACCGGCTGGACGGCCGGGGCGGTGCGGGCCGGGGCGAGGTTCTCCAGGCGCAGCTGCAGCGGCTCGGGTCGCTCCACGGCGGCGGTGGCGAGCAGGTGGCCGTCCGGGCGGACCAGCGCCAGGACGGGGTTGCGGCCCAGGTGCCGGCGCAGCTTGCGGGCGGCGCGGCCGGTCAGCCCGCCGAGGTCGAGCACCTCGGCCGTGCCGGCGAACCGCTCCCGGGCGTCGCCCACCTGGGCGGCCCAGTCGGCGCTGGTGGCGGTGCGGCCCGGCCAGAGCAGCACGGTGTGCCGGTAGGCGTCGAGCGCGGGCGTGCCGTCGGCCAGCGCGGGGCCGGCGAAGAGCGGCAGCCGCTCCCCCGGCTTGGCCAGGCCCTGGCGGCGCAGCACCAGCGGGCGGTTGTCCAGGTCGCCGTAGTTGGTGTCGGTCTGGCTGAGCAGCGGCACCAGCACCCGCTGGAGCACGCCGGCCAGCCGGCCCGCGACGAAGACCGCGTCCCGGCGCAGCCGGCGCGCCGGGCTCTTCTGCATCGCGAACCTGGCCTGGGCGGCGGAGGTGGCGGACATCCGCTGGGCGCTGCTCAGGCGTTCGGGCTCGTAGCTGTCCAGGACCGATGCGTCCAGCCGCCCGGTGACCACACCGGCCAGCTTCCAGGCCAGGTTGGCCGCGTCCTGGAAGCCGACGTTCATGCCCTGGCCGCCGGCCGGGCTGATCGCGTGCCCGGAGTCGCCCGCCAGGAAGGCCCGGCCGCGCCGGAAGCCGGCCGCCATGCCGAGCCGGGGCCGGAAGGAGCGGGTCCACAGCGGCTCGCCGACCGTGATGTCGATCTTCGCGCGGCGCCGGATCACCTCCTCCAGCAGCTCCCGGGGCGGGTTGCCCTCGCCCTCGGTGCGGTGCGGGATGTTGGCCGCGATCCGGTAGTGGCCGCCGGCCAGCGGGACCAGCGCCACCACGCCGTCCGGGGAGTAGTAGTAGGCGGTGTCCTTGGGGGCGTCGCCGTGGATCGGGGCGTCGCCGATCGCGTAGCTGACGTCGATCGGCTCGCCCTCGAAGCTGATGCCGAGCAGGTTGCGGGTGGTGCTGCCGGGGCCGTCGGCGCCGACCACGTAGGACGGTCGGACGGTCTCCAGCCGGCCGTCCTGGTGGCGCAGGGTGACCACCGGAGCGGTCTCCACGTCCCTGATGTCCTCCATGCTGACGCCGCGCTCGATCACGCCGCCCAGCTCCGCCAGCCTGGCCCGCAGGATCCGCTCGGTCTCGCGCTGCGGCAGGGTCAGGACGAAGTTGTACGGGGAGTCGGGGTGCCGGTCCAGGTGGGCGCTGCCCAGGTGGCGGCCGTCGGAGAAGTAGCCGACGGCGTCGCTGCGGTGGCCGGCCGCCACCAGCTGCTCGCTGACCCCGATCCGGCGCAGCAGCTCCAGGCTGCGCGGCCACAGCAGGATGCCCTTCGAGTGCGGGTCGCTCTCGTCCAGCACCGCTTGACGGTCGATCAGGCGGACGTCCACGCCCTGCTGCAGGAGTTCACTGGTGATCACCATGCCCACCGGGCCGGCGCCGATCACCAGCACGGCGGGGGCGGACGGGTCGGGCGTGTTCCGGTTCACTGTGCCTCTCCAATTCCATGGGTAGTTGTCGCGCTCGGCAAAGCGGTCGTGCTCAGGGCTGTGGGGGTGTCGCGCGTGGGGCGCAGCAGCGGCCAGCCGTGCTCGGCGGCCGTGCGGTGCAGGACCTCGTCCTCGCCCACCACCACCGGGTGGCCGACCAGGCGCAGCAGCGGCAGGTCGGAGTGGTGGTCGCCGTAGGCGTGGCAGTCGGTGAGGTCGAGGCCGCGGCGGGCGGCGAAGCCGGCGGCGGCCAGCGCCTTGCGGGCGTCCAGCATCGGGTGCTCGACCTCGCCGGTGTAGCGGCCCCGGACGATCCGCGGGGCGGTGCAGAGCACCGCGTCGGCGCCCAGCTCCGCGGCCAGCGGATCCAGGCAGGGCGCGAAGGAGCCGGAGACCAGCACCACCAGCCGGCCCGCCGCCCGGTGCGCGGCGAGGGCGGCCAGCGCCTCGGGGCGGAAGAAGCCCGCACCGTCCGCCGCCCGCTCCTCGGCGTACCAGCGGCGGCCCGCCTCGGCCAGCTCGCCGGCCGAACGGCCGGCCAGCAGCCGGAAGTAGGCGCGGTTGGTGGCCCGCCGCGGGGCGCCGGCCAGGGTCATGGCGTGCAGCCGTTCGCGCTGGGCGAGGTAGGCCTGATGGGGCAGGCCGCGCGAGGCCATGTCGTGGCGCAGGAAGCCGAACAGCGTGGTGCGCCGGGTGAGCGTCCCGTCGACGTCGAAGAACGCGGCGCTGGTGGGGAGTTCGGACATCACGGTCTCCTTCGTCGCTCGGTGGGAGGGCGCGGGGCGGGTGGGCGCCGTGGGTGGGGCGGCGGGCGGAGTGGGGGACCGCCCGCCCGCGGCAGCGGAGTCGGGGATCAGACGGTCACCGGGTGGCCGGCCGTCTTGGCCTCGATCAGCTCGGCCAGCTCCTGCACGGTGGTGGTCTCGGCGACCTCGGCCTCGCTCAGCGGGACGCCGTAGTCGCTCTCCAGTGCCACCGCGAGCTCCACGAAGACCAGGGAGTCGAACCCGAGCTCCTCGAAGTCGGTGGTCGCGGTCACCTCGTCCGTGCCGTAGCCGTACTTGACCTGGAGCAGCTCGATGACCTTCTCGACGATCTGGGTGGTGGACATGATGCGGGTTCTCCTTGAGGTATGTGTGGTGTGGTGCAGGGGAGTTGAGCGATGTCTGCGGGGCCGGCGTCAGCCGGTGGCGAGCTCCGGCCAGACCAGCGCCGCGGAGCCCCAGGCCAGTCCGCCGCCGAAGGCGGTCAGCGCCACCCGGTGCCCGGCCAGCAGCTCGCCGCGCTCGGCGGCGGCGGCCAGGGCCAGCGGGATGGAGGCGGCCGAGGTGTTGCCGACCTGGTCCAGGTGGACCACGGCCCGCTCCTTGTCGATCCCGAGCAGCTCGGAGACCGAGTGCAGGATGCGGACGTTGGCCTGGTGGCCGACGATCCGGTCCACCGTCGCGACCGGCCAGCCGACCTTCTCCAGCACGGCCTTGGTGGACCTGGACATGTGGGTCACGGCCTGGGTGAAGACCTCGCGGCCCTGCATGGTGAACCAGGAGTCGTCCTGGTCCGGCGGCAGGCCGCCGGAGCGCTGGCGGGAGCCGCCGCCCGGGATCGAGATCAGCTCGGCGAGGCTGCCGTCGCTGCCGAGGTCGAAGCCGGCCAGCGCGCCCGGCTCGTCGTCCTCGTCGGCCCGCAGCACCACCGCGCCGGCGCCGTCGCCGAACAGGATCGCGGTGCCCCGGTCCTGCGGGTTGAGGATCGAGGTGAACGCCTCCGCGCCGATCACCAGGACCGTCTCGGCGGTCCGGGCGGCGATCGCGCCGGCGCCGACCGACAGGGCGTAGACGAAGCCGGCGCAGACCGCGGCGACGTCGAAGGCCGGGATGTGGCCGAGGCCGAGCCGGGCGGCCACCGCCGGGGCGGTGCCCGGCAGCGGGTGGTCCGGGGTGGCGGTGGCCAGCACCACCAGGTCGACGGTGGCCAGGCCCGCGGACTTGAGGGCCTTCTCACCGGCCGCGACCGCCAGGTCGCTGGTGGCGCCGCCCGGCTCGACGGCGTGGCGTTTCAGGATCCCGGTGCGGGTTCTGATCCAGGCATCGGTGGTGTCCAGTCGCTCGGAGAGCATCTGATTGGTGATCTCCCTGGGCGGAACCACGGCGCCCAGACCGGCCAGAACGGCTGCACGGCTCATCGGATACCTGCCGAACTCTTGGGTATGGACATCAGGTCGGGCCTTTCGTCTGGGAGCGCCCCGGGCCCCCGGTCGGTACCCGGCGCCAACAGGCGGACACCGGCCGGGGCATGGGCGGGGCACTTGTGGTCAGGTTCGGATCGGCACTCAGTGATCAGGCGCCGGAGCAGTGATCGCGCGCTCGCCCTCGGTGCTCAGGCGGCGGCCAGCGCCCGCTCCTTCTCGTCGCGGATGTCGATGCCCTTGTACTCGGAGCGGGCCTTGTCGATGGCCTGACGGGGCGTCATCACCGGGGTGAAGCCGAACCGGTCGGCGATCGTCTCCAGCCGCTCCTCGATGTCGCCGCCGATGATGTGGACCGGCATGCCCAGCTCGTCCAGGGTGCGCAGCAGGGTCTCGTCGGCCAGCGTGCGGAACCGCTCGTTCACCGGGCGGTGGCCGTCCTTGGCCAGCGGCAGCTCGTTCTTGAGGTGGACGAAGGCGTCGAAGGACTGCTGGACGTGGAGCTTGAGGGAGACCCCCAGCCGCTCCATGACCTCCTCGAAGAACTTCAGCTCCGCGGTCTTGTCGACGTCCTGCTCGCCCAGGTGGATCGAGGCGTTGGGGTTGATGCCGACCTGGACCCGGATCGCGCCGTAGATCCACTCCTGCAGCGAGGAGCCGTCGGAGATGAAGCTGCCCAGGCTCAGCGCGCGCTCGTGGGCCACCCGCTCGGTGTGCCGCACCACGATCATCTGCAGCAGCTCGGCCGCGGTGCACTCCTCCAGCGTCTTGCCGGGAGCGGCCTCGGGCAGGATCTCGCGCATGGTGCGGGCCATGGTGCGCGGGACGCCGGTGTAGTGGGACAGGGCGATCGAGGTGAGGGTCTTGCCGGAGGAGTAGGTGCCGGAGATGCCGAGCTTCATGACGTGCCTTCCAGAGTGGGCCGGCGGCTGCCGGCGGACGTTCGGTACGGGTACGTGCGGGCCGAGCTGCGGTTCTTCTGCGTCTGGGGTGGAGCGAGCCGGGCGCCGTGCGTGACGATCAGTTGGAAGAGGTCGGCGGCGGTCGCCTCGGCGAAGTAGCGGTCTTCCTGGTCCGTGCGGGGGGCCGGTGTCACGCGGCGGCCCGGAGCAGCGCCGGGTCCTGGGTCGCGGCGGCCGGGTTCGTCCGGTGCTCGGGCAGCTTGTGGGTCACCGAGCAGAGCACCCGCACCCCGCCGGTCTCGGCGACGATGTCGGCGTTGCGCCAGTCGGCGCCCTGGGCCTGCACGATCTTGGCGTTGTCGAGGATCGCGGTCACCGGCGCGGCCACGGCGGCCGGACGGTCGGGGCGGCTGCTCTCCAGCACCGTCCGGCGCATCCACAGGGTGTTGGAGTCGGCGCGGGCCACCGAGTCCAGCTCGTAGAGCAGCACCTGCCCGAACTGCAGGGCGATCACGAAGGCGTCCACCAGGGTCATCCCCGGCTGGTAGGCGCCCTCCAGGCCGTCGGAGCCGATCGCCTCGCCCAGGGCCGGCCGGACGGCCACCTGTCCGGCGACGGTGGGGACCAGGCCGTGGGCGTCCACCCGCAGGTCGGTCATCGACTGGCGGTAGGCGCGGTAGCCGGTGCCGTAGGGCCGCTGTCCGACCGGGCCGAGCATGTCGTCGTCCACCGCGGCGCCCGCGCCGGTGCCGGCGGCGTGCTCCACCGTGCAGCGCACCGTCATCTGGCCGATCCGGCAGATCACCAGCGAGACCAGGGCCGCCGCGTCCTGCGGCGCCACCGGGCTCTCCTTGAGCTCGGCGCTGACCGGGAAGGAGGTCAGGCCCTGCTCCTGCGGGGCGGCGCCGGCCCGGATCTCGACCTTGCGCAGCCAGGCGGCGCGGCGCTGCCCGGCGGTCAGCCCGTGGCGGGCGGTGAGCGCGGCCTCGGCCAGCTGGGCGGCGAAGAGCAGCGCGTCGATGGTGCTCAGGTGCGGGGCCAGCTTGGCGGCCTGCTGCTTCACCGACCAGTCGACCGGGTAGAGCACGCCGGCCACGGCGTTCAGCATCTGGTGCTCCTCGTCCCAGGACAGCCGGCTGATCCGCTGTCCGACGCGCCGGTAGCCGCTGCCGAAGAACCGGCTCTCGGACGGGCCGAGCAGATCGTCGATCGAAGAGCTGAGCTGGAGGGGGGACATCAGATCGGTCATGGTGTCAGTTCGCTTTCCCGTTGGGTGGTTCCGTGGAGGATTTTCCTTTTGCTGTGGTGCTTTTTTCTTGCGCTTTCTTGTCCTGCTTGTCGTCCTGCTTCTTGTCTTTGCTTCCTGCCGTTTCGCTCTCTCGCTTTCGTGTTTCCAACATTAGGCCGTTCGCCCGGGGTCTGGAATTCCCCTTGGGGGTCGGCCGCCGAGTCCGAAAGGAGTATCGAACTGCCTCTCGGCCTCGGGGCCGCGGCCCCGTTCTCAGCCGGGCAGCGCGCCGGCCTCGACCAGCGCCCTGCGGGCCACCGCGAGCGCGTTGAGGGTGCGCGGGACACCGGCGTAGAGGGCGACCTGCATCAGCGCCTCCAGCACCTCGGCGACGGTGGCGCCGGCCCGGATCGCGCCGGCCGTGTGGAAGGCCAGCTGCGGCTCGGCGTTGCCAAGCGCGGCCAGCATGCTGATCGTGGTCAGTTCCCGGGTGCGCAGGTCCAGCGCCGGGCGGCTCATCAGGGTGCCGAGCCCGTGCTGGATGTGCGCACCGAGCGCGGGGGCGAAGTCGGCCAGCGACTCCCAGGGCGCCGCGACCCCCGGTGCGGCGAGGCGGGCGAACACCTCGGCGGCGGCGTCGGCGATCTGCTCCTGAGGGGCGGTTTCGGGGGCTGCCGTGGTCATGGCTCTCCTCATGGCGAACGGGCCCTTTTACGGGCCGTGCGGAGTGGAATGCGTCCACGGTAGGCACGGAATTCCAGGAAGCCGCGAACAATCGGCCCAAGGGAGCGCCCGGATACCTCCATGGGGGTATGGCGCTGCCTCCGAGGTGCCACCCCTGCTGCCCCCGTGGAGCGATGCCGGAAAGAGGGGCGCGGGGCTAATTTCACGGCATGACCATCACTCAGGAAACAGTGCGGCCCGCTGCGGCGGTCCCGGCGGCCGGCGGCGGAATATCCTCGCGGCTCGCCACCATCTGCGCGGTGACAGCCGGCTTCTCGGCCGCCAACATCTACTACGCCCAGCCGCTGCTGACCGCGATCGGCTCGACCTTCCACGTCGGCAGCGCCGCCGTCTCCCTGGTGGTCACGGCCGGCACGGTCGGCTTCACCCTCGGCATGGCCACCCTCGTCCCGCTCGGCGATCTGATGGACCGCCGGCGCCTGGCCGTCACCCTGCTGTCGATCGTCGCCCTCTTCCAGCTGGTCGCCGCGGGCGCCCCCTCGCTGGCGGTGCTGATCGGCGCCGCCCTGGTGGTGGCCACCGCCTCGGTGGTCTCCCCGCTGATGGTCGCCTTCGCCGCGACGCTGTCGGCCCCCGAGGACCGGGGTCGGGTGACCGGCAAGGTGATGAGCGGCGTGCTGATCGGCATCCTGCTCGCCCGTACCGCGGGCGGTCTGCTCTCCAGCGCGGCCGGCTGGCGCTCGGTCTACCTGGTCTCGGCGGTGCTGGTGCTCGGTCTGGCCGTGCTGCTCCGGCGGGTGCTGCCGATCGCCCGCGGCGAGGCGCAGATCAGCTACCCCAAGCTGCTCGCCTCGGTGCCGAAGCTGCTCGTCGAGGAGCCCACCCTGCGGCTGCGCAGCGCCTTCGGCTTCGTCTCGCTGGCCGGCTTCAACGCCCTGTGGACCTCGATCGCGTTCCTGCTGGCCGGTGCCCCGTACCACTACGGCACCGCGCTGATCGGCCTGTTCGGCCTGGTGGGCGCGGTGGGCGCGATCGCCGCCCGGATCACCGGACGCGCCGCCGACCGCCGGCTCGACCGGCCCGCCACGGCGGGCCTGCTGGCCCTGGTGCTGATCAGCTGGGGCCTGATGGCGCTGCACGGCGGCGGCTGGCTCTGGGCGCTCGTCGCGGGCGTGGTGCTGCTCGACTTCGGCGTGCAGGGCATGCAGGTGATGAACCTGGCGATCATCTACCGGCTGCGTCCCGAGGTCCGCTCCCGGCTGACCACCGCCTACATGACCATCTACTTCCTCGGCGGCGCGGCGGGTTCGGCCGCCTCCGGCACGGCCTACGCGCTCTGGGGCTGGGACGGCGTCTGCGCGGTGGGCGCGGGCCTGGCGGGCGTGGCGCTGGTGATCAGCCTGGTGGAGGCGGTGATCGGGCGGCGGACGGCGGTCGCCGACTGAGCATCACCGGCACCGAAGGGCCTGGCCCACCATCCCGGTGGGGCAGGCCCTTCGTCGTTCCCGCCAAGGGGGCGGTGCTCAACGCGGCACGGCGCTCAGGGCACCAGGACGATCTTCCCGGTGGTGTGCCCCGTCGCGACCAACTCGTGCGCGCGCCAGGCCTGTTCCAGTGGCAGCGCGTGCTCCACGTGGCTGCGCAGCAGGCCGCGCTCGACCAGGTCGGCGAGCGCCTCCAGGCCCACCGGGTCCGGCTCGACGGAGATGCCGGTGAAGCGCTTGCCGTCCTGCTCGGCCGCCGCTTCGAGGGCGCGGTCGCCGCGGCCGACGGCGGAGAAGAGCAGGCCGCCGGGGCGCAGGGTGCGCAGCGAGCGGTAGGGGTAGTCGCCGCCGATGGTCTCGTAGACCAGGTCGACGTCCTTGACCCGCTCGGCGAAGTCCTCGGTGCGGTAGTCGATCAGCTCGTCGGCGCCGAACTCGCGCAGCAGCGCGTGCTTGGGCGCGCTCGCGGTGCCGATCACGTACGCGCCACGGGCCTTGGCGATCTGCAGCGCGAACAGGCCGACGCCGCCGGCGATCCCGTGGATCAGCACCCGGTCGCCGGGCTGCACGTCGGCCACGTCCACCAGGCCCTGCCAGGCGGTCAGGCCGGCCAGCGGGACGGCGGCGGCCTCCACGTGGCTCAGGCTCGGCGGCTTGAGCGCGAAGTGCCGTGAGGGGGCGGCGACGTACTCCGCGTAGGCGTTGGCGGCACGCGGGAAGAACGGCATGCCGTAGACCTCGTCGCCGACCTTGAACCGGTTCACGCCGGGGACCACCTCGGTGACTACGCCGGAGACGTCCCAGCCCAGCGTGAACGGCGGCTGGCCGAGCAGCGCGAAGCCGCCGGAGCGGATGATGGTCTCCACCGGGTTGACCCCGGCCGCCTTGACCTCGACCACGATCTCGGTGGGCAGCGGCGTGGGCTTCGGCACCTCGGCGAGTTCGAGGACCTCGGGGCCGCCGAAGCGGTGCTGGACGATGGCGCGCATGGCAATTCCTCTCGGGGAGCAGCGGTGGGTAGCTCGACCGGAGCACACGGTAGTCAGAATGCCCCCACCCCACATGCCCCATTCGTAGCGATATCCGTGTCACCAAAGAGGCATCCCACCACCGGAAGAAAACCGGCGGACCGTCGTCCGGGCGCTCTGTCACGGTCGAGGCCGACGGCCCGGCCGCGGGCCTGTGGTGCGACCCGGCGCGGCCACCTGCTGGGCCTGCCGGCGGCTCACGACTGACACCTGCCGACGGCGGCGAAGGCGCTCGGCATCGGCGAAGCGGCGCTCGGGCTGCGGCTGGAGGCGGCCGGCTTCGGGCTGCTGCTGCGCCAGGACGTGCTCGATGGCTGCCGCCGGCGCGCCCGTGCGTAGGCTGGTGTGCCATGGAGTTGATCGTCTGTGATGTGGCGCCCGGTCAGGTGGAGCTGGAGCGGGACGTCGCGCCGCTGATCCGGCTGCTGCGCCCCGGCCTCGGGCGCGGGGAGTTCGCCGCCTACGCCGCGGAGGCGCACGCCCAGGGCCTGGTCTTCACGGCCGCCTACGACCAGCGCGGGCGCTGCCTGGCGGTGGCGGCGCACCGGGTGCTGGCCACCAGCCGGGGGCGGCTGCTCTTCGTGGACGACCTGGTCACCGACCCGGACGTGCGCTCCGGCGGGGTCGGGTCGCACCTGCTGGCCCAGCTGGCGGAGCGGGCCAAACAGGCCGGCTGCGTGCGCCTGGAGCTGGACTCGGGGGTGGCCAACCACGGCGCGCACCGCTTCTACCACGGGCGGCGGATGTCGATCGTGGCCTTCCACTTCGCCCACGAGCTCTGACCGGCGGCGTCGCGCGCCTGGCCGGATCCGTGCGAAGGGCCCTAGGGTACGCGCATGCAGCTGCCGACTCCCGCGCGTGCCGCCAACGAGACCCTGGCGTTCCTGATCGAGCTGCTCGCCCTCGGCTCGCTCGCCTGGTGGGGCGCCCGGACGGGGCCGAACCTCGCCGTGCACCTGCTGCTGGCCATCGGCGCCCCGCTGCTGGCGGCCGTCCTGTGGGGCCGCTACGCCGCCCCCAGGGCCGCGGTGAAGCTGCCGCTGCCGGGCGTGCTGGCGGTCAAGGCGCTGGTCTTCGCCTGCGGGGCGGCGGCCCTGGCAGTGGTGGCCGGCCGGCCGTGGGGCCTGGCCTTCGCCCTGCTCGCGCTGGCGAACACGGCGCTGGCCACGGCCGACCGGCGCAGCTCCGAGTGGATCGGGAAGCTGGACAAGCGGAACTGACGGGAGGTCAGTCCACCGGCAGCCGGGCCACCAGCAGCCGGCCCTCCATGGTCACCCCGCCGTCCATCGCCACGGCCAGCTCGTCCGCGTAGATGTAGGGCCCGGGCACGTACGGCCGCTCGCCGCTGTCCGAGTTCGCCTCGCCGGTCAGGTACGGGATCGGGCTGTGCCCGTGCACCACCCGGTGGCCGCCGTAGGTGCCCAGCAGCTCGCCGGCCGCCAGCGGGCCGCCCGGGCCGCGGAAGGCGAACCGCTTGGTGAACCGGCGGAAGGCGTCCCACCACTCGTCCGCGCCCTCGTCCGCGAGCAGGTCGTGGACGGCGTCGTTCACCTCGTCGATCGAGTTGCCGAACTCCAGGTACGCGGTGGTGTCCGAGTGCAGCAGCAGGTGGCCGTCCTCCAGCGCGATCGCCGGCAGCCGGGAGAGCCAGCTGATGTGGTGGCCCTGCAGCCGCTCCAGGTCGTGCTGCTGGCCGCCGTTGAGCAGCCAGGCGGCGCGGAACGAGGCGGTGCCGGCGGTGGACTGCACCGGCTCGTCGCCGTAGCGGTGGGCGCCCAGGAAGAGCAGTTCGTGATTGCCCATCAGGGCCCGGCAGTAGCCGCCGGCCGCGGCCGCCTCGGCGGCCAGCTGCATGACCAGGTCGATCACGCCGATGCCGTCGGGGCCGCGGTCGGTGAAGTCGCCGAGGAACCAGACCCGCGAGCGCCCGGCCGACCAGTGGCCGTCCGCGTCCACCAGGCCCTGCTGGTGCAGCGCCGCGAGCAGCTCGTCCAGGTACCCGTGCACGTCGCCGACCACGTAGAGCGGGCCGATCGGGCCCGGGTCGGCGGCCGGGGGCTGGTACGGCGTCGCGTACGGGTTCTCCTCGGTGATCGGCGGCCCCAGCTCGATGGTCGGCGGGTCGTCCTGGGCGGGGGCGTGCGCCGCCTCGCCACCCCGCTCGGCGGCCATGAAGGCGGCGTAGGCCGGTCCCTGCCCGCCGCCCGGTCCCTCGCCGTGGCCCGACACCGGCCAGTGCTGCTCCAGGTAGCGCGCACCGCCGTACCCGCTGTACGTGGCGTCCGGCCCGCCCGGGCTCGGTTCACCGGGCGAATCCTGGTACTCCGCGGGGGGGTTGGGCTCGAAGTACGAGCCGTACGGCAGCACGTCGAGGTCCTGCTGCGGGCGGGGGCCTGACTGGGGCAGCTCAGGCCCGGGGAAGCGGTCCTCGGGTGTCATCCGCCCATCATAGGAAGAGCCCTCTCCCGTCGTCCTCACCCGGTCGGTATCCAATCCTCGCGCAGGCGGCTGCCGTCGCCGCCATCGGGGTGCCGGCCGACCGGGTTCAGACCTCGCCGGGCGCGCGCGGCGGGCTGACGGTCGTTCGGGGACTGCGCCGTTGCGAGGAGGCCCGCACGATCAACTCGGTGGGCATCAGGGTGCCCGGCGGCGGTCCGGTGCCGGCGGTGCGGTAGCGGGGCGGGAAGAGCCGGGCGATGTCGACGCCGGTGCCCGAGTCGACCCCCTCGATCGCGTCGATCAGCAGGTTGACGACGGTGGTGCCGATCCGGCGCGGCTTGAGCGACAGGGTGGTGATCGGCGGCTCGGTGCCCGCGTAGACGTCGCTCTCGCTGCAGCAGACCAGCAGCAGGTCCTCGGGCACCCGCAGGCCGTAGCGGCGGGCGGCGGCCAGCAGGTCGGTGCCGTTGGGGTCGAAGAGCCCGTAGACGGCGTCCGGGCGGTCGGGGCGGGCCAGCAGCCGGTCGGCGGCCACCGCCCCGGCGGCCGGGTCGTGCGCGGGGTAGGTCTCGTAGACCGGCTCCTGGCCGACCCGGTCGCACCAGCCGAGGTAGGCGTCGGTGGAGAGCCGGGTGTAGGTGTCGGTGCTGGTGCCGGTGAGCAGGCCGATCCGGCGCGCGCCCGCCTCGCTGAGGTGGTCCAGGATGCCCAGCACGGCGGCCTCGTGGTCGTTGTCCACCCAGGCGGTGACCGGGCAGTTGCCCGGCTTGCCGTCGCTCACCACCGGGACGCCGGACCGGTAGAGCTCGCTGACCAGCGGATCCTGGTCGGCGGGGTCGATCACCACGGTGCCGTCCAGCGCCACGTTGCTCCACACGTCGTGCCGGGAGGAGGCGGGCAGCACCACCAGCGCGTAGCCGCGGCCGAGGGCGGCGCTGGTGGCGGCCCTGGCCATCTCGGCGAAGTAGGCGAACTCGGTGAAGGTGAAGGGTTCCTCGCCGTAGGTGGTGACGGTCAGGCCGATCAGGCCGGACCGGCCGGTGCGCAGCGTGCGGGCGGCGGCGGACGGCCGGTAGCCGAGGCGCTCGGCGACCTCGCGCACCCGGCTGCGGGTTTCGTCGGGCAGACGGCCCTTCCCGTTCAGGGCGTCCGAGACGGTGGTGATCGACACTCCGGCGGCTGCTGCCACATCCCGGATGCCGGCCCGTTCCAGACGTCGTGAGGTAGGGGGTCGCCGACCGCTCTGATTGGCTGCTGCTGTCATGGCGGACCGATCGTATGGTGCGTCAGCTCGTCGCTGAACCACGGCGGATCGGCTCGCCGGAGCGGTCAGAAGATACGTTTCTCCATGTCCGCCGCTCGTCTCACTCCTTGGATCAGTGGTCTGATTTCGGCCGATTACCTCTGACATGTGCCATAGGAACGAGGCACAATGGCTGATCCGCAGTGGTGACCTGGCCGGACAACTCACCCGCACGGGTGAGCGCGCTCGGTATCGTTCTGGGCACCCGACCGGGGACAGGAGTCCGCGCACGCGACCGGCGCGCAACCGAGCGCCGGGGGCGCGCGGGCGGCGACGGGCGTGCCCCACCAGGCAGTCCCGGACAGTGACGAAGGAGAGCACCACCGTGAGCGGTACGGCAGCGCAGGGCCCGCGGCTTCGGCCGAGCCTCGACGGTATCCCCACCTACAAGCCCGGCAAGCCCGCCGGCGCCGACGCGTTCAAGCTGTCCTCCAACGAGAACCCCTACGAGCCGCTGCCCGGCGTGCTGGAGGCCGCGCTGGCCGCCGCCGGCTCGTTCAACCGCTACCCCGACATGGCCGTCACCGAGCTGACCGGCGAGCTGGCGCAGCGCTTCGACGTGCCCGCCGAGCACATTTCCACCGGCCCCGGCTCGGTGGGCGTGGCCCAGTCGCTGGTCTCGGCCACGGCCGGCCCCGGCGACGAGGTGATCTTCGCCTGGCGCTCCTTCGAGGCCTACCCGATCATCGTCCAGGTGGCCGGGGCCACCCCGGTGCCGGTCCCGCTGACCGCCACCGAGGAGCACGACCTCGACGCGATGCTCGCCGCGATCACCCCGCGGACCCGGCTGATCTTCGTCTGCAACCCGAACAACCCGACCGGCGCCGCGATCCACACCGCCGAGCTGGAGCGGTTCCTGGACGCCGTGCCGAGCGACATCCTGGTCGTGATCGACGAGGCCTACCGCGAGTTCATCCGCGACGAGCGGATCCCGGACGGCGTCGAGCTCTACCGGGAGCGGCCCAACGTCGCGGTGCTGCGCACCTTCTCCAAGGCGTACGGCCTGGCCGGCCTGCGGGTCGGCTTCGCCATCGCGCACGAGGACGTGGCCACCGCGCTGCGCAAGACCGCCCTGCCGTTCGGTGTCAGCCAGCTCGCCCAGGACGCGGCGGTCGCCTCGCTGCGCGCCGAGGACGCGCTGATGGTGCGGGTCGAGGCGCTGGTCGGCGAGCGCACCCGGGTGCTGGCGGCGCTGACCGCCCAGGGCTGGCCGGTGGTGGACTCGCAGGCCAACTTCGTCTGGCTGCGCCTGGGCGAGCAGACCCTGGACTTCGCCGCGACCTGCGCGGCGGCCGGCGTGATCGTGCGGCCGTTCCCGGGCGAGGGCGTGCGGGTGACGATCGGCGAGGTGGCGGGCAACGACCTGTTCCTCGCGGCGGCGGAGGCGTTCCGCAAGGAGCTGCTCGCGGGCTGAGGCCCCGCCGAGCCCCCGGGCTGCGGGGCCGGCCGGCGCGCCGGTCAGCCCCGCAGCAGCTCCGCCAGCACCGCGAGGCCGTCGGCCAGCGCGGACCGGCCGGGGGTGGCGTAGCTGACCACCAGCGCGGGGGCGGCCGGTGCCGGGTCCACCCGCAGCGCCGCCTCCTGCGCGCCGAGTGCCGCCCGCCGCGCACCAGCACCCGGCGCCGGGCCGCCTCGCGCACCAGCGCCTGCTCGTCCACGCCCGCCGGCAGCCGCAGGTAGGCCTGCAGCCCGCCTTCGCCCGCCCCGGCGCCGGTGAGCCCGCCGAGCCCCGCGAACGCCTCGCGCACCAGCGTCCGCCGCTCGGCCAGTTCCGTGCCGAGCCGGCGCAGGTGCCGGTCCAGGCCGCCGGTGTCCAGGAACCGGGCCAGGGTCAGCTGTTCCAGCCCCGAGCAGCCCAGGTCCCAGCCCACCCGGACGCCCTCCAGCTCGCCCATCAGCTGCGGCGGCCCGGCCAGCCAGCCCAGCCGCAGCGCCGGGGCCAGCGTCTTGCTGGTGGTGCCCGCGTGGACCACCCGGTCCGGGTCCAGCGACTGGAGCGCCGGGCGGCGCCGTCCGGCGGGTTGGAAGGCGCCGTCGAAGTCGTCCTCGATCACCAGGCCGCCGGCCCGTGCGGCCCAGTCGACGAGCTCGGCCCGGCGCCGGTCGCTCAGCGGGACGGCGGTGGGGAACTGGTTGCCGGGCGTGACCAGCACCGCCCGGGCGCCGCTGCGCGCCAGCGCGTCCACCCGCAGGCCCTCGCCGTCCACCGGGATGCCCAGCACGGCCAGTCCCGAGCTGCGGATGAAGTCGCGCTGGCCGGGGTGGCTCGGGTCCTCCACCGCGACGCGGTCCAGGCCGCGCGCCTTCAGCACCTGGCAGAGCAGCGCGAGCCCCTGGGCGAAACCGCTGGTCACCATCACGTCCGTCGCCGCCACCCGCACCCCGCGCACCCGGCCCAGGTGGCCCGCCAGGACCTGGCGCAGCAGCGGGTGGCCCGCTGTCGGCCCGTAGCCGAGCCCGCTCGCGTCCGCCTGCCGGATCACCGCGGCGGCGCAGCGCAGCCAGTCCCGGTGCGGGAAGGAGCGCACCGCGCCGGTGCCGGTGCGCAGGTCGCACAGGGCCGGATCGGCCGCCGGTGGCGGGCCGGGAGCGGTGAGCGCGGAGCGGGTCTCGGCCCGCAGTTGCCGGGGCGGTGCGGCGACCCGGCTGCCGGAGCCCTGGCGGGTGGTCAGGTAGCCCTCGGCGGTCAGCTGCGCGTAGGCCTCCACCAGGACGCTGCGCGAGACGCCGAGGTCGGCGCAGAGGCTGCGGCTGGACGGCAGCCGGGTTCCCGGGCGCAGCGTGCCGTCACTGATCGCCTGCCGGATCCCGTCGCGCACCTGGGCGGCCAGCGGGCGCCCGCAGTCGCGGTCGAGGGTCAGTGCGAGCTGCCAGGACATCGCGGCCCTCCTTCGTCGCGGGTGCTCAGTGCCCGGTGGCCGCCCGCTCGGCCGCGCTGCGCAGGACGCACAGCTCGTTGCCCTCGGGGTCGGCCAGCACGGCCCAGCCGGTGCCGTCGGGGTTGCGGCGGTCGTCGAGCAGGGTGGCGCCGAGGGCGAGCAGGCGGGCGACCTCCTCGTCGCGGCTGCGGTCCGTGGGCTGCAGGTCCAGGTGGATCCGGTTCTTCACGGTCTTGCCTTCGGGGACGGGCAGGAAGAGCAGGTTGCCCGCGTCCGTCCCGTCGAGCGGCGCCAGCAGGTACTCCGGCTCGCTCTCGGTGCCGTCGTTGACCACCGGCCGGCCGGTCACCTGCTGCCAGAAGGCGGCCACGGCCGCGGGGTCGGCGCAGTCGAAGGTGATGCTGCGGACGAGGGATGACAAGGCGGGCTCCTGTTCGCCGACGGGGGCTGCCCGTCATCATGGCAGACCGTCAACTCGCCGCCCGGGCCACGGGCGTTCGAGGTCTGCTAGCGTCCTGTCATCGGGTCGCTGCGGAACGCAGTGGGCCGCGGTGGGCGCGCGGCCGGGGCGGCGTGAACGCGCCGCCCGAGATGGCTGGGAAGTTCCTGGGGATTGCATTGAGGGCGATCTGAGAATGCCCTGCCTTATGCCCCTTTTGTCGCTGTCTGACGTGATCGCCGGGCACGCCTGCCCCAGCGTCCCCCCAGGTGGCGCCCAGTCCTTCGCAAGAGCACCCGGCGACGCTTGTGCGTCATGAAGGTCCTCCCGCGACGGCGTGGCGCCGTCCTCGTCAACTCAGTGCTCGGTGTGGCCCTCCTGGCGGGGGGCGCCCTGGCGTACACCACCGTGAACAGCTCCAGCAGCGCCGCGGCCGGCAAGCCCGCTGCCAGGACGGCCACCGTGACCAAGGGAACGGTCCTGGCCACGGTGTCCGGATCCGGCAGCCTCTCCTCGCCCACCGACGCCGGCGAGAACTTCGTCACCGGGGGCAGGCTGACCGCGGTCAAGGTGTCGGTCGGCGACACGGTGACCCAGGGCGAGGTGCTGGCCACCGTCGACACCACGGCCGCCCAGCAGGCGCTGGACGCCGCGAACGGCGCGCTGACCGAGGCGCAGGCCGCGCTGGCCTCGGCCCAGGCCAACCTGACGAAGGCCCAGGCGGGGACCACCACGACCACCACCGTGCCGGTCGGCAGCACCGGCGCCGCCCTCCAGTCCGCGTGGATCCAGGCGGTTCCGAGCGCCTCGGCCTCCGGCAGCCCGGCGGCGACCCCGTCGCCGAGCGCGGCCCCCAGCACCTCCGCCTCGCACGGCAGCGGCGGCCACAGCGGCTCGACCGCGGTCCCGGCCTCGCCGATCAGCAGCACGGACAACTCCGGCACCGGCAACACGGGCGCCTCCGGCGGCGGCAGCACGGACAACTCCGGTGGCGGCGGCAACTCCGGTGGCAGCAACTCCGGCAGCGGCGGCTCCGGCGACAGCAGCGGCAACTCCCGCGTCCCGGCCCCGCAGACCACCACCATCACCACCACCAAGGTCGACCCCGCCGCCGTGGCCCAGGCCCAGCAGCAGGTCACCCAGGCCCAGCAGCAGGTGGCCACCGCGCAGATCAACGTCACCAACGCGCAGACGGCGCTGTCCGGCACCACGCTGACCGCCTCGGTCGGCGGCACGGTCGCCTCGATCTCCAACAAGGTCGGCGACACCGTCTCGGGCACCGGTGCGAGCACCGACTCCAGCGGTGGCGCGGGCGGCTCGTCCAGCTCCGGATCGAGCAGCAGCAAGACCAGCTCCACCTCGACCAGTTCGGGACCCAGCGGCTTCATCGTCATCACCAACCCGACCGGCATGCAGGTCACCGCCGACTTCTCCGAGCTCGACTCGCTGAAGCTGAAGAAGGGCGAGGGGGCCACGGTCACGCTCAACGCGCAGTCCTCCACCGTCCTCAACGCCTCGGTGCTGTCGGTCAGTTCGCTCCCGGTCTCGAGCGGCAGCAGCTCCGGCGCGGCCGGCAGCGCGGTCCAGTACGCCGCGGTGCTGCAGATCGACGGCGACACCAGCTCGCTGCGCACCGGCATGAGCGCCACCGTCGCAGTGGTCACCGGTGAGGCGGACAGCGCGCTCTCGGTGCCGGCCGCGGCGCTCTCCGGCACCGGCACCACGCGCACCGCGACGGTGGTCAAGCCGGACGGCACCACCTCGCGGGTCTCCGTGACGGTCGGCGTGGTGGGCGACTCCACCGTGCAGGTGCTCTCCGGCCTCAACGCGGGCGACAAGGTGCAGCTGGCCTCCGCGACCAGCGGCGGCAGCAACGGCTTCCCGAGCGGCTCCTTCCCGGGCGGTGCCGGCGGCGGCACCCGCGGTGGCGGTGGCGGGGGCCTCGGCGGTGGCGCCGGCGGCTTCGGCGGCGGTGGCGGCGGCGCCCGGGGCGGTGCCTGATGGGTCGCCGTTCTCGCTCCCACGCCGCCGGTGCGCAGGCACCGGCCGGCGGGGACGCCGCAGCCGGGGCGGGCCCGCAGGCGCCGCCCCCGGTCATCCAGGTCCGTCACCTCACCAAGTCCTACGGCCACGGCGACGCGACGGTGCACGCCCTGCGCGGCCCCGACGACCCGCAGACCGGGCAGCCGGCCGGGGTCAGCCTGGACATCGACCAGGGTGACTTCGTCGCGGTGATGGGCAGTTCGGGCTCCGGCAAGTCGACCCTGATGAACATCCTCGGCTGCCTGGACATCCCGACCGGCGGGCGCTACCTGCTGGACGGCACCGACGTCGGCCACCTGGACGAGAACCAGCTCTCGCTGGTCCGCAACCGCAAGATCGGCTTCATCTTCCAGTCGTTCAACCTGGTGCCGCGCACCACCGCGCTGGCCCAGGTCGAACTCCCGCTCGCCTACGCGGGCGTGAAGGCCTCCGAGCGG
This sequence comes from Kitasatospora sp. NBC_01250, assembly GCF_036226465.1. Lineage (NCBI taxonomy): Bacteria > Bacillati > Actinomycetota > Actinomycetes > Kitasatosporales > Streptomycetaceae > Kitasatospora > Kitasatospora sp. NBC_01250. The sequence continues at coordinate 4,888,941 of NZ_CP108476.1, forward strand.
CGCAAGCGCGCGCTGGCCGCACTCGCCCTGGTGGGCCTGTCCGGCCGGGCCGACCACAAGCCCAACCAGTTGTCCGGCGGTCAGCAGCAGCGTGTGGCCGTGGCCCGCGCGCTGGTCACCGCGCCGGCGATGCTGCTGGCCGACGAGCCCACCGGCAACCTGGACAGCCGCTCCACCGAAGAGGTACTGACCATCATCGACGGACTGAACGCCACCGGCCGGACGGTCGTGCTGATCACCCACGAGGACGAGGTGGCCGAGCACGCCAAGCGCGTCCTGCGCCTGGTGGACGGCCAGATCATCTCCGACGTGCGGCAGGGCCCGGTGGTCGGTCCGCCGCCGGTGCTGGCCCGCCAGCTCGCCGGCCGCTCCGTCGCCGGGCATCCCGGCGGCGGCCACAGCGGCCCGGCCGCGCTGATCGGAGGCCGGCCGTGATCGTCTGGCAGATGATTCGCTTCGCCTGCGCGGGCCTGGCCGCCAACAAGGTGCGCTCCGCGCTCACCATGCTCGGCGTGCTGATCGGTGTCGCCTCGGTGATCCTGCTGCTCGCGGTCGGCAACGGCTCCTCGGCCGCGGTGAAGAACTCGATCACCTCGCTCGGCACCAACTCGCTGACCGTCACCTCGGGCACCAGCGGCGGTGCCCGGACCGCGGGCACGGTCAAGAAGCTCACCGTGGACGACGCCCGCGCGCTGGCCGACCCGAGCGCGGCGCCCGACATCAAGTCGGTCGCCCCGGTGGTCACCACCACCGCCACCGCCGACTACGGCGACATCTCGTACACCCCGGGCTCGGTGATCGGCACCTACCCGGCGTACTTCGAGACCGCCAACGAGAAGATCGCCTCCGGCGACTACTTCAGCAACGACGACGTGCTCAACTCGAGCAAGGTCGCGGTGATCGGCTCCACCACCGCGCAGCAGCTGTTCGACAACGTGAACCCGGTCGGCAGGACGATCACCCTCGGCGGCACCCCGCTGACCGTGGTCGGCGTGCTGCAGACCAAGGGCGCCACCGGGTTCACCGACCCGGACGACGTGGTGATCGCGCCGCTGCCGACCGTGCAGAACGCCTTCACCGGCTTCAGCTCGGTCAGCCAGATCCTGGTGCAGGCCACCTCGGCCGACACCACCACCCAGGCGCAGAGCGAGATCACCCAGATCCTGATGGGGACGCACTCGCTGACCGACCCCACCAAGCTCGACTTCCGGGTGAGCAACCAGACCTCGCTGCTCACCGCCCGGGAGAGCACCAGCCAGACCTTCACCGTGCTGCTCGGTGCGGTGGCCGCGATCTCGCTGCTGGTCGGCGGGATCGGGATCACCAACATCATGCTGGTCACGGTGACCGAGCGGACCCGGGAGATCGGCATCCGCAAGGCCCTGGGCGCGCCCAAGGCCGTGATCCTGGGCCAGTTCCTCGCCGAGTCGACCCTGCTCTCGGTGCTGGGTGCCGGGCTCGGGGTGGCGGTGGGCCTGTTCGGCTCGCACTTCAGCGTGGTCGGGATCAAGCCGGTGGTGATCCCCTCCTCGGTGCTGGGCGCCTTCGGCATCGCCGTGGCGATCGGCCTGTTCTTCGGCAGCTACCCGGCCAACCGGGCCGCCTCGCTGCGCCCCATCGACGCCCTGCGGCACGAGTGAGCCCGCGATGGACATCGGTCCAGACGGATCCGTCATGATCACCCAGCGACACGACCGGGAGCAGTAGAGCCCATGCCTACCAACAACAGTGACCTGGTCCGGGCCGACGATACGGTCCGGCTGCCCGCCGCGGTGCCCTCGGCAGCCCCCTCGGCCGGCGCCGGCGGCGCCCTCGCCGGCGAGGCCGCGGCGCACGCCGAGCTGCTCGCCACCGCACCCGACGCGCGCGACATCACGGCGGAGCTGGCGGCCCCGCCGCGGCGCAAGCTGCCCTGGGTGACCCTGCTGCTGGCCGGCGGGGTGCTCGCGGCGGCGGCCTTCACCGGGGGCGCCTGGTACCAGAAGAACCACGGCAACAACACCACCAGCACCAGCCGTGCGATCACCGCGGCCATCCAGAAGGCCGGCCAGAGCGGTGCGGCCGGCCGCCGGGGCGCGAGTGCGGGCGGCGGTGGCGCCGCGGGCGGTGCGGGCGGTGCGGGCGGTGGCGGCGGCGCGGCCGGCGGGGCCGGCTTCACCCGGGGCACGGTCAAGCTGGTGGACGGCAGCACCGTCTACCTGACCGACGCCAGCGGCAACATCGTGAAGGTGACCACCGGCAGCTCCACCAAGGTCTCGGTGACCCAGGACGGCCAGGTCGGCCAGCTGCAGCCCGGCCAGAGCGTGACCGTGGTCGGCACCCCGGACGGCAACGGCGGCTACGCGGCCACCCAGCTGACCGAGGGCGGCGCGGCGGGCGGTGCCGGTGGCGGCGGTTTCGGTGGCGGCTTCGGCGGTGGCGGTGCAGGCGGCGGTGCCGGTGGCGGTGCGGCCCAGGGCGGGTGAGCCGCCCGCGGCCGGGCCGCGCGTCGGTGACCACCGCGGTGCACGGCCCGGCCGGGAGAGCGCTCCCGGCCGGGCCGTCGGCGTTGCGGCCGCAGCCCAGCGCTGCCGGGGGATAGGCGGAGCCCCCGGTGATCAGCCAGAATGTCCGGCGGCCCGGATGTTGATCACCGGGCCGCCGTAGCTCGTACCCGGGGGAACACACGTGTCCAGTACCACTTCGCCGCCCGCCCCTGCCCGCAAGCAGAAGGCCGCGGCCGTCGGCTGGCTGCTCAGCATCGGTCTCAACGTCGTGGCGCCGATCCTGATCTACAACCAGGCGCACGCCCACGGCGCCGGCGACTTCACCGCGATCCTGCTCTCCGGCCTGGGCCCGCTCGTCGACATCGCCGTCTACCTGGCCTGGCACCGCCGGGCCGACGAGTTCGCGATCGTCTCGCTGATCTTCCTGGCGCTCAGCGGCATCGCCGCCCTGGTCGGCCCGCACGACGCCAAGCTGCTGCTGGCCAAGGACTCGCTGGTGACCGGCCTGTTCGGGCTGGTCTGCCTGGCCTCGCTGGCCGCCGCCCGGCCGCTGATGTTCTACTTCGGCCGCAAGTTCGCCACCGACGGCACCCCGGAGCAGGTGGCCTGGTGGAACGGCCTGTGGCAGTTCGAGGGCTTCCGCCGGGTGCAGCGCAACCTGACGATCGGCTGGGGCACCGGCTACCTGGTCGAGGCCGCGGTGCGGGTGGTCTGCGTCTACTCGCTCTCCAACGGGCAGGCCGTCACTGTCAACAACATCCTTCCGTACGCGTTCACCGCCGGGCTGGTCTTCTGGACGATGAGCTATGCCCGCCGGGCCCAGGCCCGTGGCCGCGCGGCCGGTGCGCCCGTGGCCCCGGAGGGTGCGGCAGCGGCCTGAGGTCCGTGTGCCCCGCGGATGAAGGGGGCACACAGCCTTCATACGTCTCTCATCTAGCGCGCGTAGCCTCCCGGGACCATCATCTGATCGGCCGACAAACCCAGAACCCGGGAGGCGGACCCCGTGACGATTACAGGGACTGTGACCACAGGCGCGGTGCCCAGCTCGATGGCCCCCTCGATGGCTCCCCCGACGGCTCCGCCCGGCTCCGGTGCGATGACGCAGCTCAGCGGTGCCGGCTCGGCGGCGATCGGCCGCACCTCCGGTGAGGCCTTCCTCCTCGTCGTCGACGACGAGCCCAACATCCGCGAGCTGCTCTCCGCCTCGCTGCGCTTCTCCGGCTTCCGGGTGGAGTCGGCGGCCACCGGCGAGGAGGCGCTGGCCGCGATCGCCGTCGAGTGCCCCGACCTCGTGGTGCTCGACGTGATGCTCCCGGACCTGGATGGCTTCACCGTGGTCGAGCGGCTGCGCGAGCAGACCCGCCGCCAGCAGATCGCCAACCCCGCGGGCCTGGCCGCCCGCCCGGGCCGCCCGCGCCCCGCCGACCACCTGCCGGTGCTCTTCCTCACCGCCAAGGACGGCACCGAGGACAAGGTGCACGGTCTGGCCTCCGGCGCCGACGACTACGTGACCAAGCCGTTCAGCCTGGAGGAGCTGATCGCCCGGATCCGGGCGATCCTGCGCCGGGCCGGCGGTCCGGCCGAGGACGGCCGGCTCACCGTGGCCGACCTCACCCTCGACCCGCTGGCCCACGAGGTCACCCGGGACGGCCGCCCGATCTCGCTCTCGCCGACCGAGTTCAAGCTGCTGCACTACCTGATGGCCAACGTCGGCCGGGTGGTCTCCAAGGCGCAGATCCTGGACCACGTCTGGGCCTACGACTTCGGCGGCGACCTGAGCATCGTCGAGTCCTACATCTCCTACCTGCGCCGCAAGCTCGACTCCGGCCCCGACCACGGGCCGAAGCTGATCCACACCGTGCGCGGCATCGGCTACGCGCTGCGCCGGCCGCCGCAGCAGCCGCAGGACTGACCGGCGGTGCGGCGGCGACGGCACCCGGAAAGCGACCTGACGGATCGTCAGGCGCCTTTCCCGCGCCGTCTGCTGGCGCGCTGCCGGGTGCTGCGCCCGCTCGCGCTGCTGCGCGGCACCGGGCGTCTGTCGCTGCGGGCCCGGCTGCTGGCGCTCACCCTGGTGCTGGTCACCACGGGGCTGGTGGCCAGCGACCTGATGGTGCTGGGCGTGGTGCGCTCGCAGCTGACCCGCCGGCTCGACCAGCAGCTCCAGCAGTTCGGCAACGCGCAGGCGCAGCGCAGCTGGCACCGGTCCGGTTCGGGCTCCACCGCCGACGGCGGCCAGGGGGCGCAGGGTCCGCAGGGCTCGACCGGTGCGCAGAGTTCGCCGGGTGCGCAGAGTCCGCAGGGTGCGCCGGGTGCGCCGAGTTCGCCCGGTGCGCAGAGTTCGCCCGGCCCCGACGCCTCCGCCGGGGACAAGCAGATCCGGCCGCCGAGCCAGTCCGAGCTGCCCAGCATGTACGAGATGCGGATGCTCAACGCCGACGGAAGCGTGCGGCGGACCTACCGGCAGCCGATCGCGCCCAGCGACCCGGAGCCGGTGCTGCCCCCGCTGACCGGCCCGGCCCTGGCCGCGCATCTGAACCGGGCCTTCGTCGTCCACGGCGAGGACGGCGGACGGTGGCTGGTCCGGATCATGCCGATCCAGCGCTCCGGCCCCGCCCGCGCGGACTCGACCGCCCAGGGCCAGTCCCCCCAGGGCCAGTCGTCGCAGGGCCCGTCACCGCAGGGCAGCACGGCGGACCCGAATTCCGGCCCCTCTTCCTACGTCCTGGTCGCGGTCAACCTCGACGACGTGGACACCAGCGCCAGCAAGCTCGCCCAGGCCTTCCTCGCGATCGGCGCCGCCGTGCTGCTGCTCATAGCCGGCCTCGGCGCCTTCGCGGTGCGGGCCGGCCTGCTGCCGCTGCGCCGGATCGAGCGCGGCACCGAGCTGATCGCGGCCGGTGAGCTCTCCTACCGGATGCCGGCCCTGCCGCCGAGCACCGAGGTCGGCCGGCTCTCGCTCGCGCTGAACGGGATGCTGGACCAGATCGAGTCCGCGTTCGCCGCCCAGGCCGCCTCCGAGGCCCGGATGCGCCGCTTCGTCGCGGACGCCTCGCACGAGCTGCGCACCCCGCTGGCCGGCATCCGCGGCTTCGCCGAGCTCTACCGGATGGGCGCGCTGGCCTCCGACTCCGACGTCAAGCGCACCATGGACCGGATCGAGAGCGAGGCCGTGCGGATGGGCGGCCTGGTCGAAGACCTGCTGACGCTGGCCCGCCTCGACGAGGAGCGCCCGCTCGACCTCGCCCCGATGGACCTGCGCACGCTGGCCGCCGACGCGCTGCACGACCTCACCGCCCTGGACCCCACCCGCCCGGTCGCGCTGACCGGCCCCGGCGGCAGCGGCCCGCCCGGCGCGGCGGCCGTGCTGGGCGACGAGGCCCGGCTGCGCCAGGTGGTGACCAACCTGGTCGGCAACGCGGTCAAGCACACCCCGCGCGGCACCGCCGTCCGGATCGGCGTGGGCACCAGGCCCGACGGCTGTGTGCTCGAAGTGGCCGACTCCGGACCAGGTCTGACGACCGATCAGGCCGAGCGTGTCTTCGAGCGCTTCTACCGCGTCGACGCCTCCCGCAGCCGCCACGAGGGCGGCGGCGCGGGTCTGGGGCTGGCCATCGCCGCCGCCTTCGCCCGCGCCCATGGCGGCGCCCTCGCGCTGGACACCACCCCCGGCGTCGGGGCCACCTTCCGCCTCACCCTGCCCCGGTCGAGCGGCGAGTAGCGCGGGCGACCCCGCCGCCTGCGTCCTTACGCCGTCTTCACCTGCACTTCACCCCACCCCCCGCCACTCGCAGCCGCACAGGTGTGCGGCATACTGTCCTCAGTGCGGCGCTTGTGAAAGTGTTCACGTTCACAAGCTCGCAAGCTTGACCGGCATTGGTGCGGTTCGTGCTGAACGGTGCCTTTGTCCGGTTGTGTGGGGCAAGATCCTGGGTGAAACCAGGGCGGACCGGACAACGGATCGAAGGAAGAGGGCGAAGTGCAGCTAGCGATCGCTCACGAGACCATCGCGCGATGGCAGTTCGGCGTCACCACCGTCTACCACTTCCTCTTCGTCCCGCTGACGATCAGTCTGGCGGCGACGGTCGCCGGACTGGAGACGGCCTGGGTGCGCACGGGGAAGGACAAGTACTTCCACGCCACCAAGTTCTGGGGCAAGCTCTTCCTGATCAACATCGCCATGGGCGTGGTGACCGGGATCGTGCAGGAGTTCCAGTTCGGGATGAACTGGTCGGACTACTCACGCTTCGTCGGCGACGTCTTCGGGGCGCCGCTGGCGATGGAGGCGCTGATCGCCTTCTTCTTCGAGTCCACCTTCATCGGGCTGTGGATCTTCGGCTGGGACAAGCTGCCGAAGAAGATCCACTGCGCCTGCATCTGGCTGGTGGCGCTGGGCACCGTGCTCTCCGCCTACTTCATCCTGGCGGCCAACTCCTGGATGCAGCACCCCGCCGGCTACACGATCGACCCGGTGACCCACAAGGCCCAGCTCACCGACATCACCAAGGTGCTCTTCCAGGACACCTCGCTGGTGGTGGCCTTCCACACGCTCACCGCGGCCTTCCTGACCGGCGCCGCCTTCATGGTCGGCATCGCCTCGTACCACCTGTGGAAGACCAAGCGCCGCCCGGAAGGGGCCGACACCCGCAGGACCGCCTCGATGCGCGTCTCGCTGCGGCTGGGCCTGGTGATGGCGGTGGTCGCCGGCCTCGGCACCGCGATCAGCGGCGACACGCTGGGCAAGGTGATGTTCGAGCAGCAGCCGATGAAGATGGCCTCCGCCGAGGCGCTGTGGGACACCCAGGCGCCCGCGCCGTTCTCCATCTTCGCGATCGGCAACGTCAACGCGGGCCACAACTCGGTGGAGTTGGAGGTCCCGGGGATACTCTCCTTCCTGGCCCACAGCGACTTCAGCTCCCCGGTGCCCGGCATCAACGACACCGCCGCCGCCGAGGCGGCCAAGTACGGCGGCAAGCCCACCGACTACATCCCCAACATCTTCGTGACCTACTGGGGCTTCCGCCTCATGATGGGCTTCGGGATGACCTCCTTCGTGGCCGGCGCGATCGGGCTCTGGACCACCCGCAAGAAGTTCTTCCTGGCGCCGGAGTTCCGCACCGGCGAGGACGAGCCGCCGCGCCTGATGCTCACGAAGAACCGCGAGCTCGGCCCGCAGCTGACCAAGTGGAGCTGGCGGATCGGCATCCTGACCATGGGCTTCCCACTGATCGCCAACAGCTTCGGCTGGATCTTCACCGAGATGGGCCGTCAGCCCTGGGCGGTCTTCGGCCTGATGACCACCGCCGACGCCGTCTCCCCCAACGTCAGCGTGACCACCCAGGTGATCGCGTTCAGCACCTTCACCGCGCTCTACGCGGTCCTCGCCGTGGTCGAGGTCCGGCTGCTGCACAAGTACGCCAAGGCCGGCCCGGACGTCGACGAGCGCCCGCCCGCCAAGGACCCCACGCTGCGCGGCCCCGCCTCGGACGAGGACGCCGACAAGCCGCTCGCCTTCGCCTACTGAGCCGGGGAGAGAAGAGACATGCACCTGCACGACGTCTGGTTCGTCCTGATCGCGGTCCTGTGGACCGGCTACTTCTTCCTCGAAGGCTTCGACTTCGGCATCGGCGTGCTGACCAGGCTGCTCGCCCGGGACCGGGCCGAGCGGCGGGTCCTGATCAACACCATCGGCCCGGTCTGGGACGGCAACGAGGTCTGGCTGCTCACCGCGGCCGGCGGCACCTTCGCAGCCTTCCCCGACTGGTACGCCACCCTGTTCAGCGGCTTCTACCTGCCGCTGCTGGCGATCCTGGTCTGCCTGATCGTGCGCGGCGTGGCCTTCGAGTACCGGCACAAGCGCGGCGAGGAGCGCTGGCAGCGCGGCTGGGAACTGGCGATCTTCTGGACCTCGCTGCTGCCCGCCTTCCTGTGGGGCGTGGTCTTCGCCAACATCGTGCACGGCGTGGCGATCGACCAGCAGAAGAACTACGTCGGCTCGGTCGGCGACCTGTTCAAGCCCTACGCGCTGCTCGGCGGGCTGGTCACGCTGGCGCTGTTCACCTTCCACGGCGCGGTCTTCGCCGCGCTCAAGACGGTCGGCGAGATCCGCGGCCGGGCCCGCGCGATGGCGCGGTGGCTGGGCCTGGTGACGGCGGTGCTGGCGGTGGCCTTCCTCGGCTGGACCCAGGCGCACCAGGGCACCGGCTGGAGCCTGGTGGCGTTCGCCGTCGCGGTGCTCGCCCTGCTGGGCGCCCTGGTGGCCAACCAACTGGCCCGCGAGGGCTGGGCGTTCAGCCTCTCCGGGCTGACCGTGGTGGCCGCGGTGGCGATGCTCTTCCTGGCGCTCTTCCCGAACGTGATGCCCTCCACGCTCAACCCGGCCTACAGCCTGACGGTCAGCAGCGCCGCCTCCTCCGCCTACACCCTCAAAGTGATGAGCGTGGTGGCCGCGGTCTTCACCCCGCTGGTGCTGCTCTACCAGGGCTGGACGTACTGGGTGTTCCGCAAGCGGATCGGTGTCCAGCACATCCCGGCCGCCGACCACGCCCTGCCGGCTGCCGAGGCCTGAGCCATGAAGCCCGTCGACCCCCGGCTGCTCGCCCAGGCCCGCACCACCCGGGTCTTCCTGGCCGGCTCGGTGCTGCTCGGCGGCACCGGCGCGCTGCTGCTGCTCGCCCAGGCCACGCTGATCGCCGAGATCATCGTCCGCTGCTTCCAACGCGGCCAGGGCCTGGGCCAGTTGGCCACCCCTCTGGTACTGCTGGCGGCCGTCGCGGTGGGCCGGGCGCTGGTCGCCTGGCTCACCGAGCTGACCGCCCACCGCTCGGTGGCCCGGGTCAAGTCGCAGCTGCGCGGCCGGCTGCTGGAGCACGCCACCGCGCTCGGCCCCGGCTACCTGGCGGGCCGGCGCACCGGCGAGCTGACCACGCTCGCCACCCGGGGCGTCGACGCGCTGGACGACTACTTCGCCCGCTACCTGCCGCAGCTCGCGCTGGCCGTCGTGGTGCCGGTGGTGCTGCTGGCCCGGATCGCGGGCGCCGACTGGGAGAGCGCGGCGGTCATCGCCGGCACGCTGCCGCTGATCCCGCTCTTCATGGTGCTGATCGGCTGGGCCACCAAGGACCGGATGGACCGCCAGTGGCGCGCGCTGGCCCGGCTCTCGCACCACTTCCTGGACGTGGTCGGCGGACTGCCCACGCTCAAGGTCTTCAACCGGGCCAAGGCCCAGGCCGAGGCGATCCGGCGGGTCACCGACGAGTACCGCCGGGCCACCCTGCGCACGCTGCGGATCGCCTTCGTCTCCTCCTTCGCGCTGGAGCTGCTGAGCACCATCTCGGTCGCCCTGGTCGCCGTCTCGATCGGCTTCCGGCTGGTGGACGGCAGCCTCCCGCTGGAGACCGGGCTGCTGGTGCTGGTCCTGGCCCCCGAGGTCTACCTCCCGCTGCGCCAGGTCGGCGCGCTCTACCACTCCAGCGCCGAGGGCCTGGCGGCGGCCGAGGAGGTCTTCGCCGTGCTGGAGACCCCGCTGCCCGCCGCCGGCACCGTCCCCGCCCCCGCGCTCGCGGGCGCCACCGTGACCCTGGGCCCGCTCACCGTCACCCACCCGGGCCGCACCGCCCCCGCGCTCGCCGGCACCCGCCTGGAGCTCGCCCCCGGCACCACCACCGCGCTCACCGGGCCCAGCGGCGCGGGCAAGAGCACGCTGCTCGCCGTGCTGCTCGGTTTCGTCCGCCCCGACGCGGGCGGCGTCACGGTCACCGCCGCCGACGGGCGCGCCCACGACCTGGCGGAGCTGTCGCCCGAGTCCTGGCGCGCGCAGATCGCCTGGGTGCCGCAGCACCCGCACCTGTTCGCCGGCACGGTCGCCGACAACGTCCGCCTCGCCCGCCCGGACGCCCCCGAGGACGCGGTGCGGGCCGCGCTGGCCGCCGCGCACGCGCTGGACTTCGTGGAGCGGCTGCCCCAGGGCCTGCACACCCCCCTCGGCGAGGGCGGCACCGGCCTGTCCGCCGGGCAGCGGCAGCGGCTCGCCCTGGCCCGCGCGCTGCTGACGGACCGTCCGCTGCTGCTGCTCGACGAGCCGACCGCCAACCTGGACGCGCAGAGCGAGGCGGCGATCGTGGCCGCCGTCCGGACGCTGGCCGAGGACCCGGCGCGCACCGTCCTGCTGGTGGCGCACCGGCCGGCGCTGCTCGCGGTGGCCGACCGGCGGGTGGCGCTGGCGGCTCCTGCGGCGGGGCCTGCCGCTGCTGGCGCTGCTTCGGCCGGCGTCTCCGCTCTTTCCGCACCTGCGACCCCGGTCGCCGCTGCCGCGCCTGCCGTTCCTGCCGCGCCTGTCCTCGTCCCCGCCACCGGCGCCCCGCTGCGCCGGGTCGCCGCGCTCTTCGCCGCCGCCGAGGCCGGCCGCCCGCGCCGCCGGTTCGCGCTCGCCGTGCTGCTCGGCAGCCTCGCGCTCGGCTGCGCCGTCGCGCTGCTCGCCACCTCCGGGTGGCTGATCTCCAAGGCCTCGCAACAGCCGCCCGTGCTCTACCTGATGATGGCCGTCACCTCGGTGCGCGCCTTCGGCGTCGGCCGCAGCTTCTTCCGCTACTGCGAGCGCCTGATCTCGCACGACGCGGTGCTGCGCACCCTGGGCAGTCTGCGGGTCACCGTCTACCGCCGCCTGGAGCGGCTGGCGCCCACCGCGCTGCCCGCCTTCCGGCGCGGCGACCTGCTGTCGCGGCTGGTCGCGGACGTCGACGCGGTGCAGGACTGGTACCTGCGCTGGCGGCTGCCCGCCGCCGTCGGGGTCACCGTCTCGCTGCTCGCCTCCGCGGGCCTGGCACTGCTGCTTCCCGGCGCCGGGCTGACGCTTGCGCTCGGCCTGCTGCTGGCGGGCCTGGCGCTGCCGCTGCTGACGGCCCGGACCTCCGGCCGTACCGAGCGTCAACAGGCTCCGGCTCGCGGCGAGTTGGCCGCTGCCGTGGTCGACACCTGCACCGGCGCCGCCGAGCTGACGGTGGCCGGTGCGCTGCCCGACCGGCTCGGCGCGGTGCGGGCCGTCGACGCCCGGCTGACCGCGCTCGCCGCCCGCTCGGCCGGCACCACCGCGCTCGGCGCCGGATTGATGGCGCTGCTCACCGGGCTCACCGTGGTCGGCTGCGCGGTGGTGGGCGTGCTCGGCGTGCGCTCCGGCAGCCTCTCGGGCCTCTGCCTCGCCGTCGTCATCCTCACCCCGCTCGCCGCCTTCGAAGCGGTGACCGGGCTGCCCGGCGCCGTCCAGGTGCGCGAACGCAGCCGGGCCGCGGCCGGCCGGCTCACCGAGGTCTTCGACACCCCGGACCCGGTGCGCGAGCCCGCCGACCCCGCGCCGCTGCCCGCCGACCCGTTCCCGCTCGCGGTGCGCGGCCTGCGGGCCCGCTGGCCCGGACAGGAGGCCCACGCCCTGGACGGCGTGGACCTGGACCTGGCCGCCGGGCGCCGGATCGCGGTGGTCGGCCCGTCGGGCTCGGGCAAGACCACGCTGGCGCAGGTGCTGCTGCGGCTGCTCGACCCGAGCGACGGTTCGGTGGTGCTCGGCGCCGGCTGTCCACAGGCTGTGGACAGCCGCGCGCTGGACGGCGACGCGGTGCGCACGGCGATCGGCCTCTGCGCCCAGGACGCGCACGTCTTCGACAGCTCGCTGCGCGAGAACCTGCGCCTGGCCCGGCCCGATGCCCTCGAATCCGACCTGCGTGCCGCCCTCGCCGCCGCCCGCCTGCTCGACTGGGTGGACACCCTCCCCGAGGGCCTGGACACCATGGTCGGCGAACACGGCGCCCGCCTCTCCGGCGGCCAGCGCCAGCGCCTGGCCCTGGCCCGCGCCCTGCTCGCCGACTTCCCCCTGCTCATCCTCGACGAGCCCGCCGAACACCTCGACCTCCCGACGGCGGACGCCCTCACCGCCGACCTGCTGACCGCCACCTCAGGCCGCGCGACCCTCCTGATCACCCACCGCCTGGCCGGCCTGACGACGGCGGACGTGGACGAGATCGTGGTCCTGGACGCGGGCAGGGTCGTCGAGCGGGGGAACTGGACGGAGCTGGCGTCCCGCGAGGGCGGCCGACTACGCGCCCTGTGGGAGCTGGAGCGCGCGGCGGACGAGCTGGTGGGGGTGTAGGCCGGGGTGGCGAGTCAGGGCAGCGCTATGCCTGGTACTCCCAAGGATTGAGCACGAGCGCACCGGTTCGGTGGAGGTGCTTGATGTTGCGGCTGACCACGGTCCAGCCGTTCGCGATGGCCGTCGCCGCGATCAGCGCGTCCGGCGGATCAATGCCTGCCCCGGCACTCGCTCAGCGATCACATTGGTATCGAGAAGGAAGATCACTCGTCGTCCGCCGCATCGTCGTATGACCGCGCCCCGAACTCCAACCCATCGAACGGCGTTGTCAGCAGGTGATCCAGAAACCCATCACTTCCGAGCGTCGCCCAGCGGTGCAGTATGGCCGGAAGGGCGTCGATATCAGTGTCGGCCAGTTCGGCATCGAAGTGTTCGACCTGATCCTTGGGCAACGAATCCCGGATCTCCCGGATCGTCCGCAGCGGATGAGGCTCCTCGGGCCGATGGGGCGAGCGTGGCAGATTCGGGGCGGTGCTCATGATCAGCTCCTCTGTCTCACGACCCGCAGGCCTGTACCTGAGGACAAGCCTAGGCCCGGACGCCCGTCGCTACCGGTGGCTGTGCGAGAACTCCTGTCCGGCCGCCCCGCTGGCCTGCGCCCGGGTCCGGCGCTGCGGGTCCAGATCGGCCTGGACCCGGCGCGAGGTTCAGGCTGTGCCCGGGGATGCCCTGGACCATTTCCATGGGGGCGACGGGCGGGTGCTGACCTTCGTCGCCCACAAGCGCCTCACCCGAATGGCCGAGGGCGCGCGAACCCGAGCTTCGGGCGTCGGGATTCGAGCGTTCTCTCTGAGGAACGGTGGGGAACCAGATCCCGCCCACCCACCCAATGGCCTTGCCGGTCAATGAATATGACTTATCGTCATAACTTGACGGCGCTCGGCAATTACGGTGTACGGTTCGCGCAAATAAACAACCCCCGCCGGTGCTGACAACACCGAACGGGGGTCTGACCAACATTGATCGAGATCGAGGTCGATCCAGTGGCTGCCTGCCACCCTACCGCTGCGCCCGGCTACGGCAAGCGTTCCGCGCCGTCCCAAAGTCCGCGCACCCAGAGTGACTTCTCCCACCTTCCCGAACGCGAGGCCTATCTCGCCGCCTACATCGACCGTCTGCCCGACGGCGCGGCGATCGACACCAAGACCCTCGCCCGCGAGCAACCCCGCTACGGCCAGCAGGCCGTCCGCTCCGCCCTGCGCAAACTCGCCGACCTCGGCCACCTCCTGCGCATCCGCGAACGCGCCGGCGAGGGCCTCACCCGCTGGGTCTCCCGCACCTACTTCTCCCGCACCGCCCGCCCGGTGGTGTGGTGGCAACGCTTCCTCGCCGACCGCCGCACCAGCGGTAGCGCGGACACCACCCCCGCGCCCCCTGCGCACTCCATCGCCTACCGCGCCCTCGCCTCCCTCGGCGCGGCGGACAAGCGGATGATGCTCTCCGCCAACGAGTGCGAGGAGTTGGAGCCCCTGGCGGCCGCGTGGTTCGCCCGCAACGTGACGGTCGAACAGTTCCGCTACGCGATGACGAACGGCCTCCCCACCACCATCCAGTGCGCCGGAGCCTTCACCCGCAAGCGATTGATCGACCGCATCCCCCCAGAGCCGGAGCCTATGCCGGAATGCCCGACCTGCCGAATGTCGCACAGCGGCAGATGCAGCGTCCAAGAACCAAACGGAACCCCCACCACACGCATCCGCGCCTGGGCGGACCTGTCCCGCACCCTCATCCGCGAAACGAAACAACGGACAAAGCGATAGCCACTCGGCCTCGGGAATGCACTCGCTCCAACTCGATCGTGCAGCTTCACTCCCAGCCACGCCGACTGGGGAGGTCCCCGGTCGCCTACGTGCGGGAGCGCACGGGTGGCGAACTGCGACACCACCGCACACCATCGCGCTCTTGACTGCACTGTCCGCCTGAGTGAAGGTCATGCAAGCTCGCGCAACTCACTTGACGTGGGAGATCATCATGAAGCTACGGTTCATCGGTATCGACCCTGAGACCAACGGCTATGGATCGCCGACCGTTTGGGTAGACGAAGACACCAGAGAGCTGGTCATCCAAGGTTGGGTCGCAAGCCAGGAGCTTCGGCGCCAGGTCACTGCGACACCGGCCCCTGGCCACGTTGCAGGAATCCCGGATGGCGAGGAGCTCGTCAGGATTCCGGCCCGCATGGTGCCGGCACTACGGAAGGCGTGTGATGTCGCAGAGCGACTGGATTGAACCGTTCCGCGCAGCTCGCGTCTCGGCGGTCCACTTGGAGATGCGCGACCATTACGCGGTCGGCAACGAGTCCGGGCCGTTCGACACGTGGCGGGAGACCGGGGAAGCGGATGTCGACCCTGACTCGGACATGTGGCGGCCCTGGACCAGCGTCGTCCGCGATCTGGTCGCCCGTGGCGTCGTCATGCGTCGGGCACGTATCGTCTCAGAGCCAGTCACGGAGTACATCCGTTACGAGCACGCAGGTACGAGCGTGAACCTTGCTGTGGGCGAGCAGGTCCGCTGGCTACCGCGTTCGCGCGCCTCCGATATCGCACTACCCGGCAACGACTTTTGGTTGTTCGATGGCTCCATGGTCGTCTTCAATCACTTCACCGGAGACGGCGAATGGTCCAGCCATGGCACCGAGACTCGCACCGAACAAGCGGTGATCAAGCTTTGCCAGGAAGCATTTGAGGTTGTGTGGCAGCGTGCGATCCCGCACCAGGACTACGACATTCGCTGACCAAATATCTCCCAGTGACCGCAGATCATGGCTCAGTCTCCATCTTCCAGTGCTCAGGCGGCCCGTAAGCGTGTGGCAGGAAAGCTTCGTGATCTTGTCCTCGATGCGGGAATCACAAGTCAGGAGCTGTCCGAGCGATGTGGCTGGAGCCCGTCGAAGACATCGCGGCTGCAGCACGCGTTGGCGGCTCCATCCGATTCTGATATCCGTGCCTGGTGCGTTGCGTGCGGGGTCCCTGATGATGCAGAGGACCTGATCGCCGCGAACCGACAGGCCGATCAGCTCTATACCGAGTGGCGCAAACTGAACCGCAGCGGTCTCCTGCTCAAGCAGCAGGACATCCTGTCGCTCGTGGAGAGGGCGCACGTACAGCGCGTGTACTGCTCGAACGTGATCCCTGGCTTCCTTCAAACGGCGGAGTACGCAACCGCCTTGCTCTCGGCGATCACTTGCTTCCAAGGGACTCCGGACGATGTCGAGGAGTCTGTGCGGGAGCGTCTGAAGCGCCGGCGGGCGCTCTATTCCGGGGGGCGCAGGTTCGTTGTGCTGTTGGAAGAGTCTGTTCTCCGGTACCGGATCGGTGGAGTCGATGTGATGAGAGGCCAACTCGGCTGCCTTCTGGAGGTGATCGGTCTCCCCTCCGTGGCGCTTGGCGTCATTCCGTTCACCGCTGACCGGCTCGCCATGTGGCCGCTGGAAGCCATGTACATCTTCGACGACGAGCGTGTGAGCATTGAATCATTGTCTGCCGAGATCAGCATTACGGTTCCGACGGAAATCCGCCTCTATCAGCGTGCATTCATCGAGTTGGGCCACATGGCGGTCTACGGACAAACGGCAAGAGCATTGATCCAGGCCGCGATTCACGCCCTCGGGTGACGCGCGCGCAAGAACACGCAAGACGGTAGAGGTTCGTTGCACGCCGTCCCTACCGTCCTTGTCATGGCAGATCTTGCGGAGTCCGTGCCACAGCCCCTCGTTAAGCTGCCGTCCGTGGACGATGTCCTGACTGACACTCAGCAGCATTGCGCCGACTGCGGATTATCGAACGCTCCACACCGTGGGGAGGTCCGGACGTCCAGGGTGGCCGACGGCGTGGTGCGGGACGAGCGCGTCCGCCGCTGCACTGCGTGCCACTGCAAGAAGCGGCGCGCGGGGGCGGTGGCCTGATGGGGACCGATGCCCGCCACACCGACCTCTACGTCTCAGCCGCCACCTTCCTCACCCAGTACGGTCTCCATCCCGACCCGGCGGGCTACCTCGCGCACGGGTACGTGGATCTCTGTCTGGCCGGGTGGCCGACCGCGTGCGGCGCCGAACTGGATCTCGCTACCCGTTGGGCGTTGTGGACGTGGATCGTCGACGACGTGTTCGACGCGGAGCTGCTGGGCGAATCCCCGCAGGTGGTGGGTGAGTTCACGCTCACCCTGCTCCTGGTTGCCGGTGGCAGTGCCCGGCCCGCGCCGGGCGATCACCCCGCCGTGCGCGCCCTCGCGGATCTGGCGGCGGACACCCGGGCGATGATGCCTGCCCTCTGGTGGCAGCGGTATCTGACGCACCTGGAGGAGTGGGTCCATGCCGCCTCCGCCAAGCTGCTCGACTTCGTCCAGCCGCACCGCACGCCAACTCTCCGCCAGTACCTGACGATCCGGCCGACCGACGGCGGGATGCTGCTCGCCGCCATGTGGTGCGAACTCGCCGGGCGGTGTGTCACGCCCGACTGGAACGACGCCCTGGTGCAGTCCCTGCTGCACAGCTTCTCGACCATCGGGTGCCTGGCCAACGGCCTCGCCGCCGACGCCGCCGACACCTTCACCGCCGTCGACGCCCTACGCGCCAGCCACCCACTGCCCCCGCCCCAGGCCCACGCGCACGTACGGGCGCTGCTCGACGCCGAGGAGCGCCGCTTCTGGTGGCTCTGCACAGCCGTCCGCGACGACGAACTCGCCACTGCCACGCGCCAGTTCGCCCGCGCCCTCGAGCGCTTCCGCCACGCCCTCACCACCTGGACCACCACCAGCACCCGCTACGCCCTCGCCGTTCCACAGGCCCCGCGATGAACGCGGCACACGCCGAACTCCGCTCCCTCGGCCGGCGGCTCGACCAGGCCGCCGCCCAAGGGGCCTCGATCAGCACCCTGGCCGACGTGCTCGCCTCGATGCGTGCACTCCATGAGTGCATCACCGAGCAGGTGGCCCGGGATCTCGGGCAGTTGGCCTCGGCGCTTCGCTCAGTCGCCGACGTACATCCAACCGATGAAGATCCAGAGCCCCGAGACCCCGAGCAGCACGGCACCTGCCAGCAGGGCGCCGAGGGCGGCCGCAGCGGCCCAGAGGGCCGTTCGCCCGAAGGGCAGCCACCAGCGAGGCGGGAGCGACAGGTGTGAGGCTGCGGCCGTCGTGCGGGCTCGGCGGCTGACGGGGGTGCCCTGGCCCCAGGGGTGGTTCTCCATGGGTCAAGGGTGATCGTGAATCGGGCGGCGGGCCTGAGTACTCCTACTCAACTCCGGGCGGCACCAGCGGTGTGATCACCGAGGGGCCGGTGAAGTCGGCGGCCAGCGCGTCCATCAGGACCTCGTCGCAGACCTCGCCGAGCCAGTAGCCGGCCTCGCGCAGGGTGCCAACCTGCCGGAACCCCGCCTTCTCGTAGGCGCGGACGGCGGCCCTGTTCGGGGCGAGGACCTTGAGCCAGACCATGCGCAGGTTGGTGATGTGGAACGCGTAGTCGAGAGTGAGGCGGGTGGCCTGGGTGCCGAGGCCGTGGCCGCGGGCTTCGGGGGCGAGCATGACCACGTACTCGGCGGTCCGCACGGCGTGGTCGGGCAGCAGGGTGGTGACTCCCACCGGGACGGGCTCACCCGTACCCAACCCGTAGACGGTGAACCGGAGGTTCCCGCCCCGGAGTTGGTGCGCCATCCCCTCGGTGCGCGCCTCCAGGGACTCCGGGCTCTGGCGGCCGTAGCCGACCAGCAGGGCCGGGTCCTGCTCCCAGCGCCAGTACGTCTCGACGAGGTCGGCACGGTAGGGGCCGAGCGCACAGGTCTCGGTGCTGATCCACAGGACGGTACTCATGGCGGGCTCCGGGGGTGTGGCGAGCCGCGACGTGGGGTGGTCGGGGCTCGCCGGGGTGGTGGTCAGGCGGTCACCAGCGGTCGATGCCCATCGCCTTCGCGGCGGAGTGGACGGCGTTGTAGTGCGGGATCGACATGTCGGACTTCTTGTCCTTGGCCGGCAGGCCCCGGTCGGCCTGGCGGAACTCGTCGCGGGCCGCGGTGAGCAGGTTCGTTCCGTAGTTGACCGGCACGTCGTCCTTGCCGTGGACGGGGTGCGACTTGGCTGCCGTCTGGCTTCCGGCGTTGGCCAGGATGCTCCGGGCCTGGTTGTAGTCGGCGGGCTTGATCGTCTTCGGGTTCCGGGTCTCTGCCGGGGCGCGGGTGCCGGCGGTGGCCGCCGGGGTCGAGCCGGCCACCGCGGCGTAGCCGGCCGCGGGTACGGCCGCCGAGAGGAGGGCGGCGCCGACCAGGGCGGCCAGTGCGGTCGTGATGCGTCGAGTGTTGATGTGAGTGTTCATGATCTGCTTAACGGCACCGGGAGGGGCGAGTCACGCTCTGTGGTGGCCCGTGGTGACGCTGAGTTCCTCCCGTCGCTTCCGCTGCCCACCGCCTACGCTCGAAGCATGCCGAGCACCCCCGAGCCCGACGCCACCGCCGTCCCCGTCACCGAAGCGACCCCCCATCGCGTGCCCGAGATCTCCTCGCTCGGGCTGGACGAGCTGGTGACCGAGGTGGCCGAGCGGTTGCAGGTGGCCGCGGACCGGATGCAGCGGTTGCTGGAGGCGGTGGTCTCGGTCGGGGCGGGGCTGGACCTGCACGCCACGCTGGAGCGGATCGCGGCGGGGGCGGCCGAGCTGGTGGACGCGCGGTACGCGGCGCTCGGGGTGGTCTCGCCGTTCGGGCAGGGGCTGAGCGACTTCATCCACGTGGGCATCGACGACGCGACGGCCGCCGGGATCGGTGATCTGCCGCAGGGGCGGGGGATCCTCGGGGTGCTGATCGACCATCCTGAGCCGCTGCTGCTCGACGATCTGAGCCGGGACCCGCGGTCGGCCGGGTTCCCGCCGCAGCATCCGCCGATGAGCTCCTTCCTCGGGGAGCCGATCCGGGTGCGCGGGGAGGTGTTCGGCAACCTCTATCTGACCGAGAAGCGCGGCGGCGGCGGGTTCACGCCCGAGGACGCCCAGGTGGTGCACGCGCTGGCGGTGGCCGCCGGGGTGGCGATCGAGAACGCCCGGCTGTACGAGGCGGGCCGGCGCCGGGAGCGGTGGATCGCGGGGGCCGCCGCCGTGACCACCGCACTGCTCTCCACCGACGAGGCGCACTCGGCGCTGTCGGTGGCGGCCGAGCAGGTGCGGGAGCTGGCCGACGCCGAGCTCGGGATGATCATGCTGCCGACCAGTGACGGCAGCATGCGGGTCTCGCACGCCTCCGGTGCGGACGCGGAGTACGTGGTCGGCGAGCTGGTGCCGGGGTCGGGGTACGCGGCCAGGCTGCGCGACGGGGAGAGCATCTTCATCGACGACATGTCCAAGGACCCGAAGCTGGTGATGCGCCTGGCCCGCAGCTACGGCCCCTCGATGGCGCTGCCGATGGTCGCGGCAGGCCGGGTGCTGGGCGGGCTGGTGGTCTGGCGCGGGCACGGGGCGCGGCCGTTCAGCCAGAGCGAGAAGGAGCTGGCGGCCACCTTCGCCTCCCAGGCCGCGCTGGCCCTGCGGCTGGCCGAGGGGCAGCGGGACCAGCAGCGGCTGGCGGTCTTCCAGGACCGTGACCGGATCGCCCGGGACCTGCACGACCTGGTGATCCAGCGGCTCTTCGCCACCGGCATGATGCTGGAGAGCGCGGCCCGCAAGGCGCAGGTACCCGAGGAGGTGGACCGGCTCGGACACGCGGTGGACGAGCTGGACGCCACCATCCAGGAGGTCCGCACCACCATCTACGCCCTCCAGCACGACGACCACGGCGACGAGCCGGACACCCTGCGCACCCGGGTGCTGCGCGAGGGCAGCCAGGCGGCGGCTGCGCTCGGCTTCAAGCCGTCGATCACCTTCATGGGGCCGGTGGAGAACCTGGTCGGCGATGCGACGGCCCGTCAACTCCTCGCCGCGCTGAGGGAGATGCTCTCCAATACGGCACGTCATGCGCGCGCCTCGCGGGTCGGGGTCGAACTGGACGCCACCGTCCACCTGGACGACCAGGGCCACCCCGTCTCCGGTGATCCCGAGGTCCCGGACCGCGCGGGCCGTCCGGGCGTGCTGCTGACCGTCACCGACGACGGCGTCGGCATCCCGGCGGGCGGGCGGCGCAGCGGGCTGGCCAATCTGCGCCGCCGCGCCGAGCACCTGGGCGGCGACGCCTGGCACGAGCCGGGCCCGAACCGCCGTGGTACCCGGGCGCGTTGGTCGGCACGGCTGTGAGGCGCGGGCCCGGGTCGGCTTAGGGACCGTCCGGCAAGATCCGCCGGACAGTCCCTAGGGTCTTCCGGCTCCTACGCCCAGGCGAACGGGGCGAGCTGCTCGTCCAGTTCGGCGTCGGTGAGGCGGTTGGCGAGGGTGGAGAGGGTGTAGGTGCCGATGCCGAGCACCACCTCCAGGGCGTTGCGCGGGGTGTAGCCGTGGGAGAGGAAGGCGTCCAGCGCTTCGGGGGATGCGGCGCCCGAGGTGGCCAGGAGCTCCAGGGTGAAGAGCCGGACCGCCTCCAGTCGGGGCTCGTCCAGCGCGGCGCCCGCGCGCAGGGCGGTGATCAGCGACTGGTCGGCGCCCATGCCGGTCAGCCGGCCGGTGTGCATGGCGACGCAGACGTGGCAGGCGTTGCGGGTGGCGATGGTCAGGACGAGCACCTCGCGGGCGAGTGCGTCCAGGGTGCTGCTCTCGAAGCGCTTGTTGAGCTCCAGGAAGCCGGAGAGCAGCTCCGGGGACTCGGCCATCGTGCGCACCGGGGTGGGCAGGTAGCCGAGGTGGCTGGCGGTCGCGGCCATGGCGGGCCGGGCGGCGGCCGGGGCGGTCTCGGGGGTGTGGGTGGGGAAGTGCTCGCAGGACATGATGGATCGGTCTCCTCGTGCGTCGTAAAATGGACAACGTGGTTGACTAAAAACGTAAACCAGGTTGTCTATCTTGGCAAGGACGGAGCGAGAAGCGATGGCTGAGCACCTGAACGGCGGGGCGGACGGCGGCGCGGGCGACGGGACGGGCGACCGGACGAACGACGGCGCGGGCGACCGGGCGGGGTACGGCTTCGAGCTGCCGCTGCTGCTCTTCGCCGGCTTCCGCTCGATCATCGACGAGCTGCACACCGAACTGGCCCGCCAGGGCCACCCGCAGGTGCGCCCGGCGCACGGCTTCGCGCTCCAGGCCATCGGCGTGCGGGGCGCGAGCGCGAGCGAGGTGGGCCGGCGGCTGGGCGTCACCAAGCAGGCGGCCGGCAAGACCATCGACCGGCTGGAGGCGCTCGGCTACGCGGAGCGCGTGGACGACCCGGCCGACGCCCGGCGCAAGCTGGTCCGGCTCACCCCGGGCGGGCTGGACGTGCTGGCCCGCTCGGCCGCCGTCTTCGAGCAGCTGCGGGGCCGCTGGGCGGCTGAGCTGGGCGAGGGCCGGGTGCGCGCCCTGGAGCAGGACCTGCGGACCATGGCGTCGCCGGAGTTCTTCCGGCTGGACGTGGCGGGCTGGTTCGGCTCCTGATCCAGGACGTCAGCCGGTGAGCAGCGGCTGCCGGTCGACCGGTCAGCCGGTCAGCCGGTCAGCCGGTCAGCAGCGGCAGCCCGACCGCGAGCGCGATGGTCAGCGCGAGGAAGAGGATCCCGTACGGGCTGCCCAGGTTGATCGTCCAGCCGATGCCGAAGCGCCTGGGCACGAAGGCGGCGGAGTCGGCGCGGTTGACGTAGCACAGGCCGCCGAGGCGCCAGTACCGGTCGTCGTCCCGGTGCACCACCGCCGGCCTGCCGCTGCGGGCCTCGGCCCCGGTGACGTCGGCGACTCCCGCGGCCTCCCTCGCCGGGCTCCGGCTGCCTTGCTGGCCGCTGCTGATCGCCACCACCAGCACCACGGCCAGCCCGAGGGCCGTCGGCAGCAGCAGGGCGAGGGGCGACAGGGTGCGGGCGCCGTCCCAGATCCGCCAGGCCGCCACGGTGATGCTCAGGTCGGCGCCGAAGGTCAGCACCATCAGGCTGCGCGCCATCCGGGCCAGGAAGCGCCGGTGCTGCTCGGCGGTCACCTTCACCCGTGCCGGGTCCAGGTCGGGCCGGGCCCGGAAGACGGCCCAGCCGACCAGCAGCATGACCAGCGTCAGCACCACCTGCGCGATGACCGGCGCGAAGGCGCTGCCCACCGACTTGGCCGCCAGACGGTCCGCCCGGCCGGGGCCGTTGAAGTGCATCGCCAGCTGGGCCGGCATCGACGGGTAGCGCAGCGCGCCGGCCACCGCGGTGCCGAGGGTCAGCAGCACGGCGGGCAGCGACCAGAGCCACGGGAAGCGCGCGGGGTCGGTGCGCAGCGAGGTGTCGGCGGCCACGCCCTCGTGCAGCCCGTCGAACCACCCCTCGCGCTGCTTGACCGCGGCGATCGCCCGGTGCGCGCGCAGGTAGCCGGCCAACTGGACGGCGAGCAGGGCGACCAGCGTCACCGGCAGGGCCGCGGCATCGCCGCCGGCCAGCCCCCAGGCGGTCCCGGCCGCCAGCACCGCGCCGCCCGCCAGGGCGATCCACCACCGGTAGGCCCGCAGCTGCTCACCGACCACGGGCGCATCGGCCCGCTCGTCCGGGACCCGTACGCCGAACGGCAGCGTCGCGAGCGCCAGCGAGGGCATCAGCCAGGCCGCGCCGAGCAGCAGCAGCCCGATGGCGGTCAGTAACAGGACAACGGTGGTGCTCATGTCGAATCCCCCAACTCCGGTACAGGTGTGTCTGGTACGGCTGCGGACAGGACTGGCGGGACGGGCAGGCCGAAGCCGCGCAGCGTCGTCGCGCAGGCGGCCAGCGCGGCGGGGCCGTCCAGGCCCTGGGCCACCGCCTCGGCGAGCAGCGTGTGCAGCCGCAGCCGCCACTGCTCGGCGAACTCGGCGGACGGCGGGCCGGAGCCCGGGTCGCGCTGGACGACCGCGCCGGTCCTGCGGTTCAGGATCAGCAGGCCCTCCTGCCGCAGCAGGTCGTAGGCCTTGTTGACGGTGTGGAAGTTGATCCCCAGGTCGGCTGCGAGCTGGCGGGTGGCGGGCAGCGGGCTGCCCGCGACCAGGTCGCCGACGGCGATGGCCGCCACCACCTGGTCCCGGATCTGCTGGTAGATCGGGACCTCGCCGGTGAGGTCGAGGGTGAGGATCACGGTGGCCCCCGCTCTTGTCTGTCTGCTCTATTACTTATAGAACAATGGAGGGTTCGACGGCAATGGCCGGTGGTCTCCGGACCGGCCCCATTCCCTAGGGCAGGTAACGGGCGGCGAGCGCGGCCACCTCGGCGGCCAGCGCCGCCCGCAGCTCCGGCGGGCCCACCACCTCGGCCTCCGAGCCGAAGTGGAGCAGGTCGCCGACCGCGACGGCCGGCGACTCCACCGGGAGGGTGAGCCGGATCCAGCCGTCCGGTCCGGGCGCCTGCGCCCGAGCCAGCGCTCGTGCGCCGACGGCACCGAAGCGGGCCGGCAGCAACTGCGCTGCGCGCGGGGAGAGTCGCAGCTCGGCGGTCCCCTGGTGGAGCATGGCGGTCAGCCGGTCGGCGGCGGCCGTCCAGTAGGCGGCCAGCTCGAAGTCCGCCGGGCGCTCGAAGCTCCGGCCGGTCTGCTCCACGGCCAGGAAGCGCGACACCCGGTAGGTCCGCGGGCCGCGCCGCTCGCCGCCGTCCGCCGCCCCGACCCCGTCCGCCTCGTTCGTCCCCGCCTCCGACCCCTCCGCCCCCTCCGGCCCCGCCCCCTCTGCTACCGCCTCCGGCTGCGGCTGCGGCTCCGCGAGTGCGACCAGGTACCAGATCCCGCTCTTGAGCACGAGCCCCAGCGCCCGCAGCTCGCGCCGCACCTCCCCGCCCCAGCGCCGGTAGTGGCAGCGCACCACCTGTTGCTCCCAGACCGCCCGGGCGAGATCCCCCAGCCACGGCACCTGCTCGGCTTCGCGGAACCACGCCGGGGCGTCCAGGTGGAACCGGTCCTGGATCCGCCGGGCCCGGGCCGCCGCCTGCTCCGGCAGCGCCGCCTGGAGCTTGAGCTGGGCGGCGGTGAGCGCGGCCCCGAGCCCCAGGTCGCGGGCCGGTCCGGGGGCGCCGGCCAGGAAGAGCGAGCCGGCCTCGGCGTCGGTCAGCCCGGTCAACCGGGTGCGGTAGCCCTCCAGCAGGCGGTAGCCGCCGGCCGGGCCGCGCTCGGTGACCACCGGGACGCCGGCTGCGCCGAGCGCCTCGACATCGCGGTAGACGGTCCGGACCGACACCTCCAGCTCGGCGGCCAGCGTCGCGGCGGTCAGCCGGCCGCGGTTCTGCAGCAGGAGCAGCAGGGCGAGAAGGCGGTCGGCGCGCATCCGGCCATCCTGCCGGAACCGGCGGGGATACCTGACAGAAGGTGGCAGGTATCCCCGCCAGGGTGGTGCGGGCAACCCCACCGAGAGGACCGTCATGACCGACACCAGCAGCAACACGACCACCACCACCGGCCGTTTCACCTCCACCGACTGGCAGGAGCACCCGATCGGCGCCGGCGGCACGGCCCCGCGGCTGGCCAGGGTCCGGGTCGCCAACGACTACACCGGCGGCATCGAGGCGACCGGCACCGTCTGCGAGTACACCCTCTGCTACGCCACCGGGAAGACCGGCGCCTTCAACGGCCTCGAGCTGCTGACCGGCCGGCTCGACGGCCGCACGGGCGGCTTCGTGATCGAGCAGCGCGGCACCTTTCATGAGGACGGCAGCGTGCGCTGCGCCTTCGAGGTCGTCCCCGACTCGGGTACCGGCGAGCTGACCGGGCTGCGGGGGAGCGGTTCCTACGTCACCGTGCCCGGGGAGCCGGCGGTGTCCTACTCCTTCGGGTACCACGGCCTCGGCTGACGGCCACCGCACATCTGCTCAGTTCGCCTGCCCCACAGGGCAGTTGTGCCACGGCGCGGCACTCCCGTCCGGCCCCGGGCCCGCCGAAGATTAACGGGGGAGAACTTCCCGGCCAATAGAGCTGCCGAACGGGCATCCGCTCTATCCGTGTCCAGTTCCGCACACATACGGTTGCGCCGATTGGGTGCCGAGCACGGGATCTCTACGTGACGCCCACGTGTTCTCGCCACCGCGCGGGGCCGCGGGGCGCCGGGGACGGGGCGGGTGGGCCGGGTGGGCCAAGCTGATGGCGGGCGGTCCGGGGCGGACACGGTCCGGGGCGGAGTGCAGATCGAGCGTGTGGCGAACGGCCGTTACCAGTGGCAGCTCAAGGCACCGAACGGTCGGATCGTGGCGGTCTCCGCGATGGTGCACGAGTCGCCGCAGGAGGCCGACCTGGCCTTTGCCGCGTTACGGGGGTACGCGGTGGAGCTGACCGCCCGGATCACGCACGTGCGCGACGGGATCGGCTGGATCTGGGTGGTCCCGGGCCCGCGCGGGGTGCCGGAGGCGCGCTCCAGCCGGGCCTACGAGCGCTATGCGACCTGCCAGAACGCGTTCCGCCGGTTCACCGCGCTGCTGGAACGCCAGCCGGCCGGCGGGTCCGCGGCCCGCCCGGGGGCCGACCCGACGGCTCGGGCGGTCGACCCGCCGGCCCACTCGACGGCTCGACCGGCGGACCCGCCGACCGCGGCGCGGGAGCGCTCCCCCCTGGCCGGGGCCGACCGGCCCGGATCGCTGAGACCGCCGAGATCCGGCGGCGATGCCTGAACGCCCGGCCGAACATCCGGCGGAGCGCCCGGCCGAACGCCCGGCCGGACGCCCCGCCCGCCCCGCCCCCCGCGGCCCGCGCCTGCTCGCCGTGCAGGGCGCGGGCCGACTGGTCGGCTGGTCCCTCGCCGCGAGCAACGGGCGGCAGCTCGCCAGGTCCGCCCGCCTCTACCGCTCGGAGCCCGAACTCGCCGCCGCACTGCGCGAGTTGCTGATCGAACGGGCCTCGCTGCGCTATGCCTTCGTACAGGACGCCTCGCGCGCCTGGTGCTGGTCGGCCTACCTCCCGCCGCGCACCACCCGCCCCGGCCCGCTCGCCGAGGAGCCGATCGCCCGCAGCGCCCGCGGCTATCTGCGGCGTGACCAGTGCCGCCAGGGCGTGGAGAGCTTCCGGGGCGGACTGAACGCGCTGGAGCGGGAGTTGCGGACCGTGGGCAGCGAGGGCCGGTGGCCCTGGTGACCGCCAGGTTGCCAGTTGCGACCCGAATCGCCACCGCGAGAAGAACGTCGGGCCGTGCCGGCCGCCGCTGCCCCGGGTGACGGCCGCACCGGCGGCTGCGGGGCCTGCGACTAAACCACCAAGTCGACAAAACCCAGAAGTTCACCGGTACTTGGGCCGCCCGGGACGAGGCTTCCGGCGCCGCCGCGGACTGGACAGGATCGGTCCCGCCGAGAGGGGCCAACGCGACAGCGGCCCCTGGCACCCCGGGTCCGACCCCGGACCCGGACACGTCATGCCTGCCTCTCCCACCGGAGGAAAGCACCATGCGTCACACTGCCGCCAAGCTGTTCGCCGCCGCCGCGATCGCCACCTCGCTGGCCACCGTCGCCGCCGGCCAGGCCAGCGCCGACCCGACCGTCACCCCGGCCGCCCAGGACATCGTGGGCGTGGGTTCGGACACCATCCAGGCCGTGCTTGGCCAGTTCTCGACCGACTACAACGCCTCGCTGACCGCCGCCGGTGACACCACCTCGCCGCGCCTGTACAGCTACGACGCCACGCCGGCCGGCAACATCACCACGAAGACCGGTGCGACCAGCATCGCCCGCCCGAACGGCTCCGGCGCCGGCATCACCGCGCTGAACAACAACACCAGCTCCACGGTGAACTTCGCCCGCTCCTCCCGCGCCCCGCAGTCGACCGACCCGAGCACCGACGACTTCGTGGCCTTCGCCCGTGACGCCGTCTCCTGGGCGGGCAAGACCGGCGGCAACGCGCCGGCCAACCTGAGCACCGCCGACCTGAACGGCATCTACACCTGCTCCATCACCAACTGGAACCAGATCACCGACGTCTCCGGCTACACCGGCCCGAACGCCGCGATCGACGCCTACATCCCGCAGGTCAACTCCGGCACCCGGGCGTTCTTCCTGCAGGCCATCGGCGGCGGCACCTCGGTCACCCCCGGCTCCTGCGTCAAGGCCTACACCCCGGAGGAGAACGAGGGCACCGACGCGGTGTTCAACGACGTCAACGCCGTCTTCCCGTACTCCGCCGCGCACTACATCGGCCAGACCGTGGGCGGTCACACCACCACCACCGACGCCCCCGGCTACCTGTCGCTGCGCAGCGTGGACGGCACCAGCCCGATCGCCGGCAACGCGCTGAACCCGGCCTTCACCGCCACCAACTACGGCCGCACGGTCTACAACGTGCTGCGTGACTCGGAGCTGAACGGCACCGGCACGCTCTCCACCGCGCTGCAGAACATCTTCGGCGGCACCGGCTGGATCTGCAGCGACCCCACCGCCGCGGCCGACATCGCCAGCTACGGCTTCCAGGCCCTGCCGCTGTTCGCCTGCGGCGCCGTGACCCACTCCTGATCCAACCGCTCGACCGGTAGTCGTACAGCGCCACACCCGGCGGCCAGGGGAACCTCCCCTGGCCGCCGGTCCGCTCCCCGCCCAATGCCCGTGCACGAAGGAGATCACCATGCGCCGCACCAGCGTCAGAATCGCCGCCGCCGCCGCTGTCCTCACCGCCGCCCTGGCCGTCACCGGTCCGGGCGGCAGCGCGCTGGCCGCCGCCCCGGCCACCACCACCGCCTCCGGCAGCCTGGCGGTCCAGGAGGACAGCACCTTCCTGCAGAACGCCGCCTCCAACGGCATCCTCGCCATCGCGCTGCCGAACGCGACCCCCGGCTTCAGCGCCGCCACCGGCTTCTCGGCCACCTTCCCGGTGACCGGCGGCGCGGCGAACCTGAACGGGTTCTACGGCACCGTCCAGCTCGGCGGCGGGCTGCTGCTGGTGAACGTCACCAACGGCCGCACCGTCATCTTCACCAACCTGTCCTTCAACGCGGGCCAGTGGGCGGTCACCGGCGTGCCGCTGGGCCGGACCACCCCGGTCAAGCTGCTCGACCCGGCCCGCCCGGTCATCACGGCCGCGGGCGCCACCCAGACCCTGACCTCCAGCGACCTGGAGATCGACGCCCAGGCCGCGAGCTACGCGGACACCAACCTCGCCACCACCTTCTTCACCGCCCGCCAGCACGCGGGCACCGGCGTGCTCACCTTCACCGCGGGCAGCTGACCGACGCGGACCCCTGCCATCGGGGCCCGGTTGGGGCCTCGTACATCTGACCGGCCATCAAGCGTCATATGCCCATGGGCGAATGGACTCACGGGAATCCGTGGGTCCATTCGCGTGCCAGTACCCATTGCAGGCCCCGTACTCGTCGCACGCCCGCACCGTGCACTGCCGGAGGTTCCCTCATGAGAGTCCGAGACCGAAGCCCGAGAGGGCTCGGGTGGTGGGCCAGAGCCTGGCTGTCCACCACCGTCGCCTGGGCGGTCCTCGCCCTGCTCGCGGTGCTGCCGCTGAGCCTGGGCACCGTCCAGTCGGCTCGGGCGGACTCGGGGCCGGTGACCGTCCAGGGGCCGGCCCTCTGGCAGCCGGCCAAGGGGACCTACGGGCCGAACGGCAGCGTGACCGCGGCCGCGACCGGCAATCTGACCGACCAGGTCGTCCACGTGTCCTGGAAGGGGTTCACCCCCAGCGTCTACACGGCCAACGGTGCGCAGGCCACCAACGTCCAGCCGCGCAGCAGCACGGTGCGCTACGCGGTGCGCGTCTACGAGTGCCGCGGGACCGACCCGCAGGTGACGGACTGCTACGGCTCGACCCTCTACGGCGGCGACCGGACCAAGGGCTTCCAGCAGCCCGGACGCCCGGCCGGCACGACCACGCCCGACCTGCCCACGAACATGGTGATGGGGGTGACCGGGGCGGACGGCACGGGGGCGGCGGACATCGAGACCTGGACCTCGCAGCAGAGCCCCTCGCTCGGCTGCGACTCCACCCACCCCTGCTCGATCGTGGTGGAGCCCAACTACGGTGGCGACAGCCGCGGTCTCACCGCCTACCTGGGCCACGACAAGACCGGCGCGCTCCACTGCGACGTGCACACCTACGACACCGTGAGCGGCCTCGACCTGGCCACCGACTCGGAGCTGTTCAGCCAGAACTACGTGAACCGGAACGCCTCGGGCGAGGGGTGCGCCTGGAACGAGCGGACCGTCGTGCCGCTCTCCTTCGCACCGACCGCCGACAGCTGCAAGGCCGCGAGCGCGGACTTCGCGACCGCCGGCCTGCCGATGGCCGAGCGCGCGATCCAGCAGTGGCGGGCGGGTGCCTGCCTGGCCGCATCGCCGATCTACGCGGGCTACACCTCCCAGGGCGAGCCGCAGGCGCGGCAGACCTTCCTCGGGGGTGGTGGCGCCGAAGTGGCGCTGACCTCCCGGCCCGACACCGCCCCGGCGCCCCGGCCCTACGTCTACGTGCCGCTCGCCAACTCCGCCGTCTCCGTGGTGTTCGAGGTGGACGACCCGGCAACCGGCCGGCAGATCCGGCAACTGCGGCTGAACGCACGGCTGCTGGCCAAGGAGCTCACCCAGTCCTACTCGCAGTCCCCAGCCGGTTTCGCGCCGGCCTCGGTGGCCGGCAACCCGCGCTGCCTCTTCGAGGACCCGGAGTTCCTGGCGCTCAACCCGGCGAGCTCGATCGCCCCGCTCCAGTGGCCGGCCTGCGACACCAGCAACCCGCAGAGCCTGCCGATCGTGGTCGGCAACTCGACCGACATGGTCCACCAGCTCACCGGCTGGATCGCGGCCGACCCCGACGCGGCCGCCTTCCTGCAGGGCTCGGCCGACCCGTGGGGCATGCACGTCGACCCGTACTACCAGCGTCCCGCCTTCTCCGGCTACCCGGTCGACACGCTGATCCCGCAGGACAGCACCGGCTACGTCAGCC
This sequence comes from Kitasatospora sp. NBC_01250, assembly GCF_036226465.1. Lineage (NCBI taxonomy): Bacteria > Bacillati > Actinomycetota > Actinomycetes > Kitasatosporales > Streptomycetaceae > Kitasatospora > Kitasatospora sp. NBC_01250. The sequence continues at coordinate 4,919,422 of NZ_CP108476.1, forward strand.
CACCGCCGACCGGTGCGGACAACCACATGAAGCAGTACGAGTGGTCGCCGGTGCTCAGCGGTCTCACGGACACCGTGCGACACCTCCTGTCGGACCAGCCGACCTGCCTGCTGGTCCTGAAGGACGGCACCGGCTCGAACCCGCACTGCCCGGCCCCCTTCGTCGGCCAGCGCCAGCTGATCGGCATCATCGACAGCGCCGACGCCGAGGCCTACAGCCTGCCGGAGGCCCAACTCCTCAACCAGCAGGGCTCCTTCGTGGCGCCCTTGATCGGCTCGATGCAGGCCGCCGTCAACGACATGCCGGTGGACCCGAAGACCTACACCCAGCAACTGCCGTACGGCGCACCGGGGACGAGCTACGCGAGCGACCCGAACGCCTACCCGCTGACCATGGTGCAGTACGCGATGGCGCCGACCTCCGGCCTGAACACCGCCAAGGCGACGGCGGTCTCGCAGTTCCTCCAGCAGGTCACCGACCTCGGGGGCGGCCAGCTCTACGGCAGTGCGCCCGGTCGGCTCGGGCCCGGCTACACCGATCTGACGCCAAGTCAGCAGGGCTTCGCGCAGGACGCCGTCCAGCACGTCGCGGCCCAGGACAGCGCACTGCCGGGCAACCAGACCGGCCCGACCCCGCCGCCGACCACCCCGCCCGCGACCCCGCCCACCAGCGCCGCGGCGACCCCGCCCGCGAGCACCCCGGCCATCCCGGTCACTGCGGTGTCCACCGGCGACCAGCCGTCCGCGCCCGCGGCGGCCTCCCAGCCGGACACCTCCGGGGGCACGGCAGGAGGCTCCGGTCTCACCGCCGCGCCCGCCGACTCCGGCTCCGGCAACGGTCTTTCGGGCCAGGGCGCCGGCACCGGCGGTGGCCTCGGCACGGGCGCCGACGGCGGCTCCGGTGCGACCCCGCCCGCCGACACCGCCCCGTCCACCGCCTCCCCGGCCGCCACGGCCTCGCCCGGTCCGAGCACCACCGAGCCCGCCACCGCCCCGGTCGCGGTGATCGGCACCCCGGCGCCCGACCGGGCCGGGGTGGCCCGGGTGCTGCTGCCCGTGGTGCTGATCACCGGCGCGGTGCTGCTGGTCGGCGGCCCGGCGGGGCTGGTCCTCGGCGGGACGCCGGCCGGGGCCCGGGTGGTCGCCAGGCTGCGCGGCGCCATCGGCCGCGGCGGACCGTCGGCCTAGGGCCTGCCCGTCGCCCGTCGCCCGTCGCCCGTCGCCCGCTGCCCCGGTCCGCCGGTCGGCCGGCCCCTCCGTTCCGGGGGGCCCGGCCGACCGGCCCGAGGACCGCCCCTCCCCGGCTGGCCGGGGACCGCCCATCCCTTCGGAGCCGGAGAGCAGATCCGCCATGACCACTGCACCGCCCGTGACACCCCCGCCACCACCCCCGCCACCACCCCCGCCGCCGGGCGCCGCCGAGCTGGACCGCCCGCGCCGGATCACCGCCCCCGCCACCCGCGGCGACCTGGTCTTCCGGATCGCGCTGCGGCTGGCCGGCTACTCGGTCTTCGCGATCATGGGGCTGATCGCCGCCTTCCTGCTGATCCGCGGCAGCGACGCGTTCCGGGCCACCGGCTGGTCCTTCCTGACCACCCAGAAGTGGAGCCCGGCCGCGCACGTCTTCGGCATCGCGGCCGTGCTGCCGGACGGCGTGCTGATCGCGGTGGTCGCGTTGGTCTTCGCGGTGCCCGTCTCGCTGACGGCGGCGCTGTTCATCGCCGAGTACGCGCCGGTGCGGCTGCGCCGCCCGCTGACCACCATGGTCGACCTGATGGCGGCGGTGCCGAGCATCATCTACGGCCTGTGGGGGTTCTTCTTCCTCCAGCCGCGGATCCTCGGCCTGGTCCGCTGGATGGCGCTGCACCTGGGCGGCGTGCTGCCCTTCCTCAAGGTGCGCACCGGGGACATCGGCACCTCCTACACCTCCTCGACCTTCATCGCGGGCCTGGTGGTGGCGCTGATGATCATCCCGATCATCACCTCGCTCAGCCGCGAGGTCTTCTCGCAGGCCCCGCAGGGCGAGCGGGAGGGGGCCTACGCGCTGGGCAGCACCCGGTGGGGCATGGTCCGCTCGGTGGTGCTGCCGTTCGGCCGCGGCGGGGTGATCGGCGCGGTGATGCTGGGCTTCGGGCGGGCCATGGGGGAGACCATCGCGGTCGCCCTGATCATCTCGCCGGCGTTCAAGATCACCGGCCATGTGCTGGAGGCGGGGGCCAACTCGATCTCGGCGCTGATCGCGCTGCGCTTCAGCGAGTCGGACGGGATCTCGCTCTCCGCGCTGATGGCGGCCGGCCTGGTGCTCTTCGCGCTCACCCTGGTGGTCAACGTGCTGGCGGGGGTCGTGGTCGCCCGCTCGCGCTCCGGCGCCTCGACGGCGGACTGACCGCGATGGCCCACACCGAACCGCGCACCGAGAAAGGCTCGCCACCCGTGACCACCGTGCAGCTCACCGGGACCTCCGCGCCCGTCCCTGCGCCGGCCGCCGCGCCCGCGGCGCCCGAGCGCCGCCGCAAGCTCGGCGGGGTCACCCGCGCCGAGGTGGGCACCCTGTTCGCCGCCCTGGCCGGCTCGCTCGCCCTCGACTGGCTGCTCTACGAGCGGCTGCTGCCGTTCAGCGGGGCGCAGGGCTTCCTGATCCTCTGGTACCTGCTCTTCCTGGGCTTCAGCTACGCGCTCGGTGTGCTGCAGTGGCCCAGGCCGGTGGTGCGCGAGCGGCTGGTCGCCCTGGTCGCCTGGAGCTCCGGGCTGCTGCTGGCCTTCCTGATCGTCGAGCAGCTCGGCTTCCTCGCGGTCCGCGGCCTGCCCGCGGCCGAGCACGCCAACTTCCTGACCCAGACCATGAACCGCACCTCGGCGACCTCGGCGATCAGCTCGGGCGGCGCGCTGCACGCGGTGGTCGGCACGCTCGAACAGCTGGGCCTGGCCACGCTCTTCGCGGTGCCGCTGGGGATCGCGGCGGCCGTCTTCATGTCCGAGGTCGGCGGCCGCACGGCGCGGCCGGTGCGCACCCTGGTGGAGGCGATGACCGCGCTGCCGTCCATCGTCGCGGGCCTGTTCGTGCTCGGCGTGGTGATCCTCACCTTCGGTCTGGAGCCCAGCGGCTTCGCGGCCTCGCTGGCGCTCACCGTGATGATGATGCCGATCGTCACCCGGGCCGCCGAGGTGGTGATCAGGCTGGTCCCCGGCACGCTGCGGGAGGCCTCCTACGCGCTCGGCGGCAGCCAGTGGCGCACCGTGTGGAACGTCGTGCTGCCCACCGCCCGCCCGGGCCTGGCCACCGCGGTGATCCTCGGCATGGCGCGCGGGGTCGGCGAGACCTCGCCGGTGCTGCTCACCTCGGGGGTCACCGCCGGCTTCAACGGCAACCCGTTCGCCGGCCACCAGATGAGCCTGCCGCTGTTCATCTGGACCTACGTCCGCCAGCCCTACTCCGCCATGGTGGCCCGCGGTTTCGCCGCCGGGCTCACCCTGATGGTCGTGGTGCTGGTCCTCTTCGTCACCGCGCGCCTGATCGGCGGCCGGCGTCCGGGCGACCTGAGCGGCCGTCAGCGCCGCAGGATCGCCCGTCGGGCGGCGGTCGGCCGATGAACAGACGCCGCGTCAGCACATCCACCGCCTTCCGTACCGGAGGAACCGCCATGCCGTGGGCCACCGCTCACCGCCCCGCCCGCGCCCCGGGCGCCCGTCGAGGGGCCGGCCGGACGCCGGCCCTGCTGCTCTCCTTCGCGCTCACCGTCCTCGTGCTGCTGCTCGGCCAGGGCACCGCCTTCGCCGGCACCACGCTGAACGCCGACGGTTCGAGCTGGGCGGGTCCGGCCATCGAGAAGTGGCGCACCGACGTCGCCAACCAGGGCATCAACCTCAACTTCAACCCGAACGGCTCGGCGGCGGGCCGCCAGCAGTGGGAGAACGGCCAGGACGACTTCACCGCCTCCGACGTGCCGTTCCGCACCGCCACCGACAACGGCGCCTCCCAGGACCAGCACGGGGCCGGCGTCGGCAACGCGGAGAACCCGACCTACGGCTACTCCTACGTGCCGATCACCGCCGGCGGCACCGCCTTCATGTACAACCTGTCGATCGGCGGCAAGCAGATCACCGACCTGCGGCTGTCCCCGGACAACATCGTGGACATCTTCACCGGGAAGATCACCTGGTGGGACGACCCGAAGATCAAGGCCTCCTACCCCAAGACGCTGCCGCACATCCAGGTCACCCCGGTGATCCGCTCCGACGGCTCCGGCGCCACCGCGCAGTTCTCCCGCTGGATGGAGCACACCCACCAGGCGCAGTGGGACCAGTACTGCCAGAGCGTCAACCAGGTCGGCTGCGGCGACTACACCGAGTTCTTCCCGCCCTCCGGCCGCATGATCGCGCAGAACGGCTCGGACCAGGTGGCCCACTACATCGAGCAGCCCGCCGACACCGGGGCGATCGGCTACGACGAGTACGCCTTCGCCCTCACCAGCGGCTGGCCGGTGGTCAAGGTGCTCAACCCGGCCGGGTACTACACGCTGCCCACCGCCTCCAACGTGGCGGTCGCGCTGACCGCCGCCAAGATCCGCGGCGTCGACGACAACACCCCCCCGACCGACCCGGACTTCCTGCAGCAGGACCTGGACGGCGTCTACAGCAACCCGGACAAGCGCTCGTACCCGATCTCCAGCTACAGCTACGTGATCGTGCCGCGGGCCGGGGCCGCCCAGCCGCCACCGCCGCGCTTCAACGACGCCAAGGGCGCCGCGCTGAGCCAGTACCTGGACTACGTGCTCTGCGGCGGCCAGGCGACCGGCAAGAGCGGCATCGACTCGATCGGCTACTCCCCGATCCCGCGCGGGCTGGTGCGCGGCGGGCTGCTCCAGGTCACCCACATCCCGGGCTACAACGGCAACGTCGACCCCAACACACTGAGCAACTGCCCCAACCCGACCTTCGACTCCTCGGGTCAGCTGACCATCCTGACCAACGCCCCGATGCCCAGCGAGTGCGACCACCAGGGCGCCCCGCTCGGCTGCGACCCCGGCAACCCCACCGGGAACCCGACCGGTTCGGGCAGCGGCGGCAGCACGGGCGGTGCGGGCGGCTCGGGTGGCGGCGGCGGTACGGCCGGCGCAGGCGGTACGGGCGGCAGCGGCGGCTCGGGCGGTGCGGGCGGCCCCGGTGGCGGCTCCACTGGTGGTGCGGGCGGTAGCGGCGGCTCGGCCGGCCGGGGCACCGGCGCCACCGGCAAGCCGGGTGCGGGGACCGGCGGTACCAGGAGCGGTTCCGGCACCACCGGTGGTGGCGGCGGCTCCACCGGCAACGCCGGGGGCTCTGGCGGCGGCGTCGGCGGTGCGGGCGGCAGCGGCGGCTCGGGCGGTGCGGGCGGTGCGGGCAGTGGCGGCGCCGGCGGCGGGACCACCATCGACCCGCAGACCGGCCAGGTGGTGCCGGACGGTGGCGGCGGTGCCAGCGACGTGGCGGCGAGCGTGGTCAACGTCGGTGGCCGGCCGCAGAACTGGGCGCTGACCACGATCACCGCCGTCGAACTGCTGGCCGTGGTGGCCGTCCCGCCGTTCCTCGGCGGCTGGCTGCGCCGCCGCCGGTCGGCCGGCTCCACCGGGGGCCCGCGATGAGCCCGGCCGGCGCGCCCGCCACGGCCCCCACGGACACCGGCGCCGGCGCCGGCGACGACACCGTGGTGCTGGAGCGGATCGTCCCGCCCGCCGGCGGCACCGAGCCGCCGCCGGCCGCCGGGCCCTCCCCCCTGCGGCGCCGGCTGCTCCAGGCGGCCTGGGCCGCCACGCTGCTCGCCGCCCTGCTGCTCGGTTTCGCGGTCTACCTGGCCGCGCTCTCCCCGTTGCAGGAGATGCACTACCAGGCGGCGGCCTACCAGACCTTCCGCTACCAGCTCGCCCAGGCCACCGCGCCGGTCGGCACGGCGGCGGACGGTGCGCCGGTCGCGATCCTCGACATCCCGCGGATCGGCCTGCACCACGCCGTGGTGGTGGAGGGCACCACCGGTCGCGACCTGATGCGCGGACCGGGCCACCGGCGGGACACCGCGCTGCCGGGCCAGGCCGGGGTCAGCGTGCTGTTCGGCCGCGGCGCCTCGTTCGGCTCACCGTTCGGGCGGCTGTCCGAACTGCGGGCCGGCGACCGGATCTTCGTCTCCACCGGGCAGGGCCGGTTCAGCTACACGGTCAACGCCTACGGCGACGGCGGGCACCCCGTCCAGGACGCCGCCCCCGACCGGATGGTGCTCACCACCAGCGACTCCGGCTGGATCCCGACCGGCACCGTGCAGGTCGGGGCACGGCTGGACGGCGACCCGCAGCCCAACCCGCTGGGCCGCCCCGCGCTGTCCGCCGCGGACCACGCGCTGGCCCAGGACACCGGGGCGCTGGCCGCCTTCCAGCTCTGGGGCGCGGCGCTGCTGGGCGCGGTGCTGCTGGCCACCCTGGCGGTGCGCTCCTGGCACCGGCGGGCGGCCTACCTGACCTTTGCGCCGGTGCTGGCGGCGCTGCTCTGGGCCTGCTACGAGAACGCCGCAGCGCTGCTGCCGAACCTGTACTGAGCCGCCGCCGAACCTGTACCGAGCTGCTGCCCGACCGCTACTGAGCTGTTGAAAGGACCCGCCCGATGACCACCACCGTCCCCCGGGAGCCCCTGGCGGCGGAGCCGGCCCGGCTCCGCGGCCTGGAGACCCGGGACATCTCCGCCTGGTTCGGCTCGCACAAGGTGCTGGAGCGGGTCTCGCTCACCATGGCGGCCGGCGAGGTCACCGCGCTGATCGGGCCCTCCGGCTGCGGCAAGTCGACCTACCTGCGCATCCTCAACCGGATGCACGAGATGGTGCGCGGCGCCCAACTGGCCGGCGAGGTCCTGCTGGAGGGCGAGGACGTCTACGCGCACGGCCGCCGGCCGGCCGAGGTGCGCCGCCGGATCGGCATGGTCTTCCAGCGCCCCAACCCGTTCCCGGCGATGTCGATCGCCGACAACGTGGCCAGCGGGCTGAAGCTGGCCGGCATCAAGGTGAGCCGGGACCACCGCGAGCACCTGGTGGAGGACAGCCTGCGCCGGGCCGGGCTGTGGCACGAGGTGAGCAGCCGGCTCGGCACGCCGGGTGGCGCGCTCTCCGGCGGCCAGCAGCAACGGCTGTGCATCGCCCGCTCGTTGGCGGTCGAGCCGGAGATCCTGCTGATGGACGAGCCGTGTTCGGCGTTGGACCCCACCTCCACCCGCCGGGTCGAGGAGACCATCGCCGAGCTGCGCGGGCGGCTGACCATCGTCATCGTCACCCACAACATGCAGCAGGCGCAGCGGGTTTCGCAGTCCTGCGCGTTCTTCCTGGCCAGCCACGACACGCCGGGCCGGATCGTCGAAGCGGGCCCGACCGAGCAGTTGTTCGCCGATCCGGTCGACCAGCGCACCGCCGACTACGTCAACGGGCGCTTCGGCTGAGCGCGGTGACGTGACGTCAGGAGACGCTGCCGGCCCGGGTGATGAGCTCCTCGATCACCCGGGCCACGCCGTCGTCCTGGTTGCTCAGGGTGTGCTGGGCGGCGGCGGCCAGCACCTCGGGGTGGGCGTTGGCCACCGCGTAGGAGGTGCCGGCCCAGGCCAGCATCTCCAGGTCGTTGGGCATGTCGCCGAAGGCGACCACCTCGCTGCGGTCGATCCCCCGCTCGGCGCACCAGCGGGCCAGCGTGCTGGCCTTGGTGACGCCGCGCGCGCTGATCTCCAGCAGCGCGATCGGGCTGGAGCAGGTGATCTCGGCCAGCTCGCCGATGGCCGGGCGGCCCTCGGCGAGGAAGCTGTCGGGGTCGAGCCCCGGGTGCTTGGCCAGGATCTTGTAGCAGCCCGCCGCGGCTCCCGCGGCGGTGTCCGCCGTGGCGTCGGCCAGCAGCTCCCGGGCCGGGGCCACCGCGAAGGCCTCGTCGTCGCCCCACATCAGCGCCTCGTACTGCGGCTCGCGGGTCAGGCCGCCCGCGGACTCGAACGCGAAGGCCGTGTCGGGCAGTCGCTCGCGCAGCCGGTCCACCACCGCACGGGCGTCGGCGGCGGCGATCGGGAAGGTCTCCAGCAGCCGCTCGCGCCGCACGTCGAAGACCGCCCCGCCGTTGGAGCAGATCGCCACGCCGTGGCCGCCGATGTGCTCGCCCAGCAGCCGCAGCCAGCGCGGCGGGCGGCCGGTGACGAAGACGACCTCGATGCCGGCGTCCTCGGCGGCGGTGAGCGCAGCGGCGGTCCGCGGTGAGACGGTGCCGCCCTTGCACAGCAGGGTGCCGTCGAGGTCGGTGGCGATCAGTCGGGGGCGCGCGGCTGCCTGGGTCACCCGTCCATCCTCGCAGGTGCCGATCGGGCTCCCGGGGGCAACGGCAAAGGCCGACGGCGCGCGGTCAACCCCCGTGTGACCGCGCGCCGTCCCAGTGCCGTCTATTTTGTTGGACGGCATGCGCTGAAACATACGCTGAACCCTCCCCGGGCTGTCAACCGTGATAACGGAGAGTAGCGGTTGACCAGGGACTTTCCCGTTCGCTCGTCGTCCGCGTCCATTTCAGTGGATACTGGGGCCTTCAACACGAACAGCGTCAAGTGCCGGAGCGCAGGGGTGGGTCGCGGTGTACCCCGCGGATCGGGGGATCAGGGAGTGGCGATGTCGATGCCCGAGCAGGCCGAGGACCGCCGGCGCACCATCGCGGAGAGACTCGACCACCTCTTCCAGGAGATCCATCCCGCCGGCCGCGGCCCCTTCAGCTACCACGAGGTCGCGCAGGCGATCCGCGAGCAGGCCGGGCCGGACGGTCCGACCGTCTCGCACGGCACGCTGCAGCAGATCCGCACCGGCGCCAAGACCAACCCGACCGTGAAGACGCTGGAGGCCGTCGCGGCCTTCTTCGGGGTGCCGGTCGGCTACTTCCTGGACGACACGGTGGCCGAGCGGGTGGAAGCCCGGGTGCGCGAGCTGAAGGCAGGTCCGGGCAGCGGTGGCCGGGCCGCCGGCGCCGGTGCGGCCGAACCGGCCGGTGGGAGCGCTGCCAGCAGCGCGCGGCCCCCTTCGCCGACCCCTTCGCCGGCTCCCGCGCCGACCCCGGCCGACGAACTGGCCGACGTGCTCGCGGACAGTGACATCCGCGCGGTCGCCTTCCGGCTGGCCGGACTGTCGCCGCGCGCGCTCAAGGGCCTGCGGGCGATCGTCGACCAGGTCCGCGCGGTGGAGGGCCTGCCCGAGGTGGGCCGCACCAAGCGCGGGCGCGGACGGGACCGCTGACCCCGGCTCCCGCCCTCCGTACGGCGCCCGCTCCCGGTGAAGGAGCCGGGGCGCAGCCCGCACCGCACCTGCACAGCGCCACACGTGACCGTCGCTCCACGGAACGTTTAAGCTACAGGCTCGAACGTCCGGGAGCGGCTGGCGGGCCGCGGCGGTCGGGCGGCGGCACGGCGACAGTGGAGAGGGCAGGCGGCCATGAGATGGCGCAGGCAGCCGCGGTCCGAGTTGTCCGATCTGGTGGACCGGCTCGTCGTCCCCACCCCCTTCGACCTCACCGAGTTCTGCGCGGCCATCGCCGAGGACCGCGGCCGTCCGCTGCACCTGGTGCCGGTGGAGAACGCGGCCGGTGCCGACCTGCCGTGCGGACTCTGGGTCAGCCTGGACACGGCCGACCTGATCTTCTACGAGGCGGGTGCGGCGCCGATCCTGAAGACCCAGATCGTGCTGCACGAGATCTCGCACATGCTGCTCGACCACGTCTCCCCCGAGGCGGGTTCGCTGACCTCGCTGGTGGCGCCCGCCGAGTCGGCCGGTCCCGCGCTCTCGCCCGAGGCGGTGAGCGCGATCGCCACCGCTGCCGCCGCCGCGATCGAGGCCGAGGCCGCCGCCCGGGCCGCGGACCTGGAACTGGGACTGGCCACCGACCGGCTGATGGCGCTGCTGGCCCGCGACGGCTACGGCAGCCGCCAGGAGGCCGACGCCGAGTCGCTCGCCACCCTGATCCTGGAGCGGGCCACCCGGGTCGGCGCCGAGGCCGTCTCGCCCTGCTCCACCGAGGTGCTGTCCCGGCTCAACGACGCCCTGGGCCACCCGGCCCGCCGCACCTGACCCACGCCGACCGCCACCCACCTGAATCCGGCCTCCCTGATGACCTCCCCGCCGCTCGCCCTCGCCGCCCCGTTCGCGCACCCGCTGGCCGCTGCCGCCCCCGCCGCCGACACACCGGTGCCGCTCTCCCACGTGGTGGTGCTGGCCATGCTCTGGCTGGTGACCGCCTGGCGGCTGCCGGCGGCCGTGCGCAACCCGCGCCAGCGGATGCTGTGGACCGCCTTCGCCGGCGTGACGGTCATGGTCACCCTGGGCCTGCCGGGCCTGACGGCCTGGGTCGACACGAGCACCGGTCTGCCCAACGTGGTGGTGCCGATCAAGCACGTGATCGGTCTGGTCGCCTGCGCGGCGATGGTCGCCTTCGTCGCCCAGACCGCCCGGCCCGACCTCGCTCCCCGGCTGCGCCGGCCGCAGCTGGCCGTGCTGCTCGCGGCCCAGAGCGGCCTGGTCGTCTGCTTCGCACTGATCCGGCAGGACGGCGAGGTCACCGACTTCTACCAGGCCTACCCGGGATCGGTGCCGGCCGCGCTGTACGCGCTGATCGTGGCCGGCTACCTGGGCTCCGCGATGGGCGTGACCAGTTGGCTCTTCGGCACCTACGCGCGGCGGGCCGGGGCCGGCTGGCTGCGCAGCGGGCTGCGGGTGCTCGCGGCGGGCTCGGCGGCCGGCCTCGGCTACTCCGTGCTGCGGGTCTGCCAGGTGCTGCTGGAACTCGACGCCCGGCCGATGTTCCTGCCCGCCTCGCTGCTGTACGGCATCGAGTGGCTGGCCATCGCGCTCGTCCTGCTGGGCAGTTCGATGCCGGCGGTCGGGGTCGCCCTCGCCGCGCTGCGGGCCTGGCGCACGGTGCGCCGGCTGCAGCCGCTGTGGGCCTCGCTCACCGCGGCGGTGCCCGAGGTGGTGCTGACCGCCCCGCTCGGGCGCAGCCCCCGGGTGCTGCTGCACCGCCGGGTGATCGAGATCCGCGACGCGGCCCTGGTGCTTGCCGGTCACGCCGACGACGAGCTGCGGGCCCGGGCGGACCGAGCGGCCACCGCCGACGACGCCGCTCCCGGTTCGGGCGAGGCGCTGGCCGAGGCGCTCTGGCTGCGCGTCACCTGTGCGCAGCGGCTGGCCGGCCGCGTCCCGGCCGGCGGCGCCGTCGCGGACCCGCCCGAGCTGACGGCGGCGGCGGGCAGCTTCGCGGAGCTGGACTTCGAGACCGAGACCCGCCGCCTGCTGCGCCTCGCGGCGGCCTACCACTCCCCGGCCGCGGAGGCCTTCACCCGCGCCGAGAGCCCGCAGCCCGCCGCCGGGAGGTAGGGCCTGCCCCATCCGCCACCCGGGGGCCGCCCAGCGGGCGGTCCTCCGCGGCTGACGGCCCGCCGGCCCACCGGAAGCGCCCCGGCCACTCCAGCCGCTCCGGCCCACCGGAAGCGCCCGGGCCCGGCGGCAGTGACGGCCGCCGGGCCCGGGCCGCTCACGGGGCGAGGTCGGGTTCGGTGCCCGGCTCCGCCCCGGGCCGGCCGCGCCAGTCCCCGGAGCCCAGCGGCAGCCAGCCCGCGCCGTCGCAGTCCGCGCAGTTCTCGCCCACGTAGCTGGTACCGACCACGATGACCTGCCGTCCGTCGTGACGGACCGTCGCCCTGGCCCCCGTCCGGGGCCGGGTGCGCACCCCCTGGCTGCAGCTGGGGCACTGCATGCGGAACCGCTCGAACCCGGCCGCGCCCGGTTGCTCGCTCGCTTCGCTCATGCGACCCAGTGTTCCTCGGTCCCGCGCCCTTACGCCCCGCCCCCGCTCAGTCCGTGGCCATGGCCGGGTCGCTGGTGCTCGCCGCCCCGGTCTCCAGGTGGCCGCAGAGGCGGCGCAGGAAGGCGGCGTCCTGGTCGGCGGTGACCGCCAGGTCGTACCAGCCGCTGCTCTGCCCGGTGCGCGCCCGGTGCGTGGCGTGGGCGCCCGCCCGCAGCCGGTACTGCGCGGGCTGCTCCTTGCCGTAGCCGTCGGCGACGGTGAGCCGCACGGTGCTGTCCCCGTCGTTGGTCAGGGTCACCACCAGCTGCCCGCTGTCGCCGTCCTGGCAGGCCGTCACCGTCACCGCCGCGCCGCCGGGGCGGCCGGTGAGCCGGCGCTGGAAGCCGTTGGGGCCGTGCACGGTGAAGTCGTAGCCGTCCGGCCCGTTTTCCGCGAGGCTCCAGTCGGCCGACAGCTCGCGCCCGGCCTCCACCGTGTAGCTCCACGGGCCGTCCGGCTGCGACCGCGAGGTCACCAGGAAGTGCGCACCGGCCCGGCCCCGGCTGGCGAAGTCGATCCGCAGCCGTCCGTCGGAGCCGATCCGACCGTCGGCCTCCAGGGTGTACGGCAGCGCCCGCGCCGGCCGCAGTCCGCGCTCCTGCCGGGGCAGTTGCGGGTCGGCGGGGGGCACCGGCTTGTAGTCGGGGTGCCGGTTGTCGTCCGGCGGCAGGTAGCCGCTGGTGTCGGGCAGCCCGGGGACCTGCGCGTCCGGGGTGCGGAAGTCGAAGGCCGCGGTGAGGTCGCCGCAGACCGCGCGGCGCCAGGGCGAGATGTTCGGCTCGTGCACCCCGAACCGCCGCTCGATGAACTGGATGATCGAGGTGTGGTCGAAGGTCTGCGAGCAGACCGAACCGCCCTTGCTCCAGGGCGAGACGACGAGCATCGGCACCCGCTGCCCCAGCCCGTACGGACCGGCGGTGCTGGAGTCCCCCGCGGCCGGGGTGAAGAGCTCCCCGGTGGTGTCGACGGTGGAGCGGCCCTGGGCCGCGGTGGCGGGCGGGTACGGCGGCACCACGTGGTCGAAGAAGCCGTCGTTCTCGTCGTAGGTGATGAGCAGCGCCGTGCGGCTCCACACCTCCGGGTCCGCGGTGAGCGCCTCCAGCACCTGGGAGACGTACCAGGCGCCGTAGTTGGCGGGCCAGTTCGGGTGCTCGGTGAACGCCTCGGGGGCCACGATCCAGGAGACCTGGGGGAGCCTGCCGCCCGTCACGTCCGCCCGGAGCTGGTCGAAGAGGCCCTCGCCGCCCTGCGCGTCGGTGCCGGTCCTGGCCTTGTCGTAGAGCGGCTCGCCGGGCTTGGCGTTGCGGTACTGGTTGAAGTAGAGCAACGAGTTGTCCCCGTAGTTGCCCCGGTAGGCATCCTCTATCCAGCCCCAACCACCCTTCGCGTCGAGTCCGTTGCCCACGTCCTGGTAGATCCGCCAGGAGACCCCGGCCTGCTCCAGCCGCTCGGGGTAGGTGGTCCACGAGTAGCCGGCCTCGGCGTTGGTGACCACCGGGCCGCCGCCGCGCCCGTCGTTGCCGACGTAGCCGCTCCACATGTAGTACCGGTTGGGGTCGGTGGGGCCGATCAGCGAGCAGTGGTAGGCGTCGCAGATGGTGAACGCGTCCGCCAGCGCGTAGTGGAAGGGGATGTCCTCGCGGGTGAGGTAGGCCATCGTGGTCGCGGTCTTGGCGGGTACCCACTGGTCGTACCGCCCCTGGTTGCGGGCCTGGTGGCTGCTGTTCCAGTCGTGCGCGAGGTCCTGCAGGAACTGCAGCCCGAGGTGGTCGGCAGTGGGCCGGAACGGCAGCACGTCCTTGCTGCCGTCCGACTGGTACCAGACCGGCTTCCCGCTCGGCAGCGTCACCGGGCGCGGATCCCCGAAGCCCCGCACGCCGCGCAGCGTCCCGAAGTAGTGGTCGAAGGAGCGGTTCTCCTGCATCAGGACGACGATGTGCTCCACGTCCTGCAGGCTGCCGGTGCGTCGGTGGGCGGGAATCTCGGCGGCGCGCGCGATGCTGGTCGAAAGCGCGGACAACGCGGCCGTACCACCGGCCATCTGGATGAACCGGCGACGATTGATAGCGCTCATGGCTGTCCTGTCCCGTACGGTGCCCCGGAGCGGCACGAGTGCTGAGACAGTGTCATGAGACGGCCGGGAACTCACGGCGGAACGCGGGGAGATTTCGCGGAAACCTTCCGCCGGCCGCGGCTCCCGCGGCGGCGGTCAGCGGTTGAGGTACGCCAGGACGGCGAGCACCCGGCGGTTGTCGTCGTCGGAGGGCGGCAGCCCGAGCTTGTCGAAGATGGCGCCGGTGTGCTTGGTCACCGCGCTCATCGTGATGCCCAGCCGCTGGCCGACCGCCGCGTTCGAGCGGCCCTCCGCCATGAGTTCGAGCACCTCGCGCTCGCGCGGGCTGAGTGCGGCGGTGCGGCCCCGGGCGTCGCCGCGGGTCAGGAGCTTCGCGATGACGTGCGGGTCCATCACCGTGCCCCCGGCGGCGACCCGGGTGACCGCGTCGACGAACTGGCCGATGTGCGAGACCCGGTCCTTGAGCAGGTAGCCGACCGCGCCGGCGCCGTCGGCCAGCAACTCGCGGGCGTAGAGCTGCTCCACGTACTGCGAGAGCACCAGCACCGGGAGGCCGGGCGTGCGGCGGCGCGCTTCGAGGGCGACCTGCAGCCCTTCGTCGGTGCAGGACGGCGGCAGCCGGACGTCGACGACCGCGATGTCCGGCCGGTGGTCGATCAGCGCCTTGCGCAGCGACGGCCCGTTGTCCACGGACGCCACGACGTCGAAGCCGTGCCCGGTCAGGGTGCGGACCAGTCCGTCCCGCAGGATGAAGAGGTCTTCTGCGAGGACAACACGCACGGGATCTCCAGGAGGATGGTGGTCGGGCCGCCAGGCGGGCTGGCCACGGTGAGGGTGCCGTCGAAGGCGGCCAGTCGGCGCCCCACGCCGCGCAGGCCGGTGCCCAGGGCGGGGTCGGCGCCACCGCGGCCGTCGTCGCCGACCTCGACGGTCAGTGTGCCGTCCCGGTGGCCGATCACGACGTCCACCCGGCTCGCGCCGCTGTGCTTGGCCGCGTTGGCGAGCAGCTCGCTGACCGCGAAGTACGCGGCGGACTCGATCGGCGCGGTCGGCCGCCCCGCCAGCTGCGCCCGCACCTCGACGTCCAGCAGCGCGTCGAGGGCCAGTGCGCGCACGGCGTCGGCGATCCCGCGGTCGGCGAGGACGGGCGGGTGGATGCCGCGCACCAGGTTCCGCATCTCCTCCAGCGCCTTCGACGACGCCTCACGGGCCAGCACCACCAGCTCCCGGGCCGCCTCGGGATCCGCGCCGATCAGCTGCTCGGCGTTGCCGAGGCTCATGCCCACGGCGACCAGTCGGGCCTGCGCGCCGTCGTGCAGGTCGCGCTCGATCCGGCGCAGCTCGGCGGCCCGGGTGTCCACCGCCTCGGCGCGGGTGTCGGCGAGGTGCGTGACGCGCTGGTGCAGTCGCGCCGAGCGGGAGGGCGCCAGCAGCAGCGCGGTCCACCGGGCGTGCAGCCGCAGGACCGGCGGCCCGACGAGCAGGCCGGCCGCGATCAGCGCGAGCCCGACGGCCGCCGCGGCCAGCGCCGTCGCGGTGGAGTGCACGTGGACGGCGGTGTACCAGTTGCTGCCCCCGGCCCGCTCGATCGGCCGCCAGACGAAGGGCTGGACGAAGGCCCCGAAGGCGCCGTACCCGATCAGCGCGGCGGGCGCGCTCGCGAGCGCCGCCCCGACGTAGGGGTCGGTCATCGACCACCACAGGTCGCGCAGGGTGGCCGGGTCGTCCAGCAGCGCCCGGCCCTCCTGGATCCGGCCCCGGAGCCCGGCCCGCGGCGGCGGCAGCGCACGGTAGGGCGCGGGGATCGCCACGCCGCCCCAGCGCTCGGCGCGGTCGCGGGCCGTGGTGGCCACCCGGCGCAGCCCGTCGAAGGAGGGCCGCAGCAGGTAGCAGCCGAGGCCGGCGCCCAGCAGCAGACCGGCCGCGGTGAGGGCGAGCACCACAGCAGCCTCGGCCAGTGCCCACCAGGCGAGCAGCAGGCCCCGGCCGGGGGCGAGCAGGCGGTCGGCCCAGCTGTCGGCGCCACCCCGGTTCGCGGAACTCTTCACCGGGACATCCTCCGGTAGCGGCCAACGAGGGTGTGCAGCGCTGTCGCGGCGGCCGTCGAACCGCCGGCGAGGATCACCATGTTGACGAGACTCCCCTTCTCGCAGTCGAGCAGCGTGAGCGTGCCCAGGTTCATCAGCCAGTGGAACGAGCCGGCGACCAGCAGCGCCCCGCCGCCCGCCCCCACACCCCTGACCAGGTCACTCATGATGACGGAGATCGCGACCGTCATCACCAGGAAGGCTGCCACGAACGCGGCGCCGAACGCGTAGTACTGCACGTGCCAGGTCCCCCACAGCACGCCGACGACGAGCGCCGCCACCGGGCCCGAGCGGCGGCTCTCCAGGTGCGGCTGCAGGAAGACCCGCCAGCCCAGCTCCTCGCCGCACGCGCCGATCAGCTGGAGGACGGCGATCAGCCAGAACGGGTGCGCGAACGATCCGGGACCGGTCAGGTGGACCGGTCGGCCCATCAGGCGGAGCGCCCCGAGGCAGAGCGCGAACATCGCGCCCAGCACGCCGGCCCCCACCGCGCAGCGGGCGAGCACCGCCCGGATGCCCGGGGCGGGCCGGTGCCCCGCCGTCCCGGGCCCGCGGCGGCAGAGCGCCAGCACCGCCAGCACCCCGAGGCTCGGCCCGAACTGGGGCAGCATCAGGAGCTGCGGATCGAGGCGGACGACCGGCTGGAGCGCCAGCAGGGCGCCGGCGCCGAGCCAGGTCGCGATCGTGAACACCGCGGTCGCCCGCCAGAAGCGGGACCGCGGCACGGCCCTGCCCGGGGCGGCGCCCCGCACTGCCTGCATGGTCTCGGACACTGTGCCCCCTCGTCGGATGCCGGCCTTCGGCACCTGTGACGATGCCGGAGGCCGCTGCCCGGCGTCCTGGGCCCAGCTCCACCCGGGGAGGTGCACTTTTGCGCACCTCCCCGGGGCACGCCGATCGGGTGAAGCTCGCCAGAGCCCTTCGCACCGTCCGCCCGGTGGACTAACGTCTGTTTCGCGCATGTGACTTGACGGGGGAAGCATGGCGATCGAACTACCGGGCGAAGTCGTCTCGATGCTCCAGTTCATCGGGGTGAACTGGCCGAACGTGAACGAGGACAAGGTCCGCGACATGGCCTCCCACATCCGGGAGTTCGCGGACGGCGTGGACGGTACGCACCAGAAGGCGACGGCCACCGTCCACCAGCTGGCGGCCAGCTACCAGGGCGCCTCCTACGAGACGCTGGTGGCGAGCTGGGCGAAGCTGTCGTCCACCCACATGACCGACCTGGTCGACGCCTGCCACACGGTGGCCACCGCGCTGGACGCGGCGGCCGACACGATCGTGGCGATGAAGTGGCAGGCGATCGGCGAACTCGGCGGGCTGGCCGTGACGTTCGCCGCCGACCAGGCGGCCTCGGTGATGACGCTGGGCCTGGCGGAGGCCGGCATGGCGCTGATCGTCGAAGGCGCCGAGCGCATCACCGACTACCTGGAGCAGCAGCTCGAGCAGTACATCATCGGCGAGGTGATCGAGGCCGCGATCGGCCCGCTGGTGGACATCGTGGCCAAGGCGGTCAGCGGTCTCGCCTTCGAAGCGGTCGAGGGCGTCCTGGGCGTCCCGGGCAGCGCCGGGCCCGGCGGCAGCGGCTTCATGATCGACCCGAAGGCCCTGGAGGACCACGCCGACACGGTGACCTCGCACGCCCAGGAGGTCGAGGGCCACGCCCAACTGCTGAAGGGCCGGCTGACGGGGGTGGACTTCACATGAGCAACCGCATCGTGCAGGCGCTGGAGGACGGCGCCAGGCGGCTGGGCAAGACGCTGGCGGAGGACGCCGGCAAGACGGTCAAGGACCTCTACCACTCGGCCGGCACCAAGCTGAAGACCGTGGCCAAGCGCACCGCTGAGGCGGACGCCGAGCACGAGTCGGCGTTGAAGAAGATCATGGGGGACGCCGAGCACGACGAGCCGCACCTGCCGGGCGGGAGCGGGGACCGGTCCAAGCCGGGAGACGAGGGCGCCGGTCGCCGCCAGGCGGCCGACCCCCGCGAGGCCGGCCGCACGGAGGACGCGGTCTGCCCGGGCGGTGAGCCCGTCGACATGGCCACCGGGCGGATGTTCATCGACCAGGTGGACGCCTCGCTGCCCGGCTCGCTCCCGCTGCTCTTCACCCGCACCTTCGAGTCCGGCTACCGGGCCGGGCGCTGGATGGGCCGCCGCTGGGTCTGCACCTTCGACGAGCGCCTGGAGATCGACGCCGAGGGCGTGGTCCACCTCGGCGCCGACCGCCGCACCCAGGCCTACCCCCACCCCGGACCGGGCGATCCCGTCCGGGCGAGCGCGGGCGAGCGCCGCGACCTGGCCCTGGCCCCCGGCGGCTACACCCTCACCGACCGCGCCACCGGCCTGGTCCGCGAGTTCACCCTCGAGCCCGGCGGCACCGAGGCCCTGCTCACCCGGGTCCGCGACCGCTCCGGCCGCCACTACGACCTCGCCTACGACGAGCACGGCACCCCGCACTCCATCACCCACTCCGGCGGCTACCGCCTGCTGGTCACCGTCGACAACGACCGCATCACCGCCCTGCGCCTGGCCGGTGCCGGCCCGGACGGCCACGACGCCCTCCTGCTGCGCTACGGCTACACCGACGGCCACCTGACCAGCGTCTACAACTCCTCCGGCAGGCCCATGCGCTTCGCCAACGACGCCGGCGGCCGCATCCTGTCCTGGACCGACCGCAACGACTCCCAGTACTGCTACGTCTACGACCACCTCGACCGCGTCATCGACGAGGGCGGCGCCGACGGCTCCCTCAAGTTCCGCTTCACCTACGGCGACCCGGACCCGGTCACCGGCCTGCGGACCCACACCGAGACCAACGCCCTGGGCCACACCACCACGTACACCGTCAACGAACACGCCCAGATCACCGCCGTCACCGATCCGCTGGGCCACACCACCCACGACGAACGCGACGAGTACGACCGCCTCCTCGCCCGGACCGACCCCTTGGGCCGCACCACCCGCTACGCGTACGACGGCGCGGGGGACCTGATCACGGTCACCCGCCCGGACGGCGAACGGACCACGGCGCGCTACGCGGACTGCGGCGCGCTGCCGACCGAGGTCGTCGAACCCGGTGGGGCGACCTGGCAGCAGAGCTACGACGAGTCCGGGCGACGGATCGCGCTCGTCGATCCGCTCGGCGCCACGACGGCCTACGGCTACGACGAGCACGGGCACCTGAGTACCGTCACCGATGCCCTCGGCGGGGTTACCAGGGTCGTCTGTGACGCGGCCGGCCTCCTGGTGCGGATCACCGATCCGAGCGGCGCCACGAACGGCTACCAGCGCGACGCGTTCGGCCGGATCGTGGCGCACACCGATCCGCTCGGTGCGGTCACCCGGCTGTCCTGGACGATCGAGGGCTACCCGGCCTCGCGCACGACACCGGACGGCGCCTGCGAGACCTGGACGTACGACGGTGAGGGCAACCTGCTCGCCCATGTCGACCAACTCGGCCAGGTCACCGGCTACGAGTACGGCCACTTCGAGACCCTGGCCGCCCGGACCGACCCGGACGGCGCCCGCTACGCGTTCGAGCACGACGCCCACATGCAGCTGACGGGTGTCACCAACGCGCTCGGCCTGCGGTGGACCTACAGCTACGACGCGGCCGGGCGCCTGGTCGGCGAACGGGACTTCAACGGACGGACGGTCCGGTACGGGCTCGATGCCGCCGGGCAGCTCGGCACGCTGGTCAATCCGCTGGGACAGCAGCTGCGGTACGAGCGCGACCGGCTCGGCCGTACCGTCTCGCTGGACGCCGCCGGACGGACCACGCGGTACAGCTACGACCCCGGTGGCCACCTGATCGGGGCAACGGGCCCCGGCGTCGAGCTCGTTCGCACCGTGGACGCCGTCGGCAACGTGCGGACGGAGACCGTCAACGGGCGAACCCTGGTCAGTGACCGCGACCCGCTGGGCCGGGTGGTCCGAAGAACCACACCGGCGGGCCACGTCAGCACGTGGAGCTACGACGCGGCCGGGCGGCCGACGGCCCTCACGACCCCCGGCGGGTCCTTCGACTTCGCCCACGACCGGGCCGGCCGGGAGACCCGGCGGGTCATCGGCGGCCGTCTCACCCTGACCAGCAGCTGGGACAGCCGCAACCGGCTGATCGGCCGGGTGCTGGGCACCCCGGACACCGTGCTGGGACGCCACGACTACGTCTACCGTGCGGACGACGGCCTGATCGGCCTCGACGATCTGCTCGGTGGGCCGCGGGAGTTCGTCCTCGACGCGGTGGGCCGGGTCACCGCGGTGCGGGCGGCCGGCTGGACCGAGAACTACTCCTACGATCCGGCCGGCAACCTCACCGCCGCCGACTGGCCCGCCTCCTCGGCCGGCCGGGCGGCGCTCGGAGCCCGCTCCTACGCCGGGACCCGGCTCGTCTCGGCCGGGCGGGTCGGCTACGCGTACGACGCGGCCCGCCGCATGACGCTCCGGCAGGTCGCGCGGCAGTCGCGCGAGCCGGACACCTGGCGCTACACCTGGGACGCGCAGGACCGCCTCACCGGCGTCACGACACCGGACGGCGCCTGCTGGCAGTACCTCTACGACCCGCTCGGGCGGCGCATCGCCAAGCAGCGCCTGGACGGTTCGGCCGTGGTGGAACGCACGGAGTTCACCTGGGACGGCTCCACCCTCGCCGAGCAGACCACGCACGCGCCCTACCTGCCCGGTCCGCACACGCTGAGCTGGGACCACGACGGGCTCCACCCGCTGGCGCAGACGGAGACGATCGCGGCCCCGGGCAGATCGGAGCGCCGGTTCTTCGCGATCGTGACCGACCTGGTCGGCACGCCGGTCGAACTGGTCGACACGGCGACCGACTCCGTGGCGTGGCGCGCCACCGCCACGCTGTGGGGAGCCACCTCCTGGCCCGCCGGCAGCGCCACCTACACCCCGCTGCGCTTTCCCGGCCAGTACTTCGACCCCGAGACGCGGCTCCACTACAACCACCACCGCTACTACGACCCGGAGACCGCGCGCTACGTCAGCCCTGACCCGCTGGGGCTGGCGCCGGCCCAGAACTACGAGGCCTACGTCCACAACCCGCACACGTGGACCGACCACCTCGGGCTCTCGCCGCACCGCGGCTCCAGCCGTTCCCGGGCCCCCGAGACGCCCAAGGCGGCCGATCCGGTCACCATCCGGCACTTCACCAGTGAGGACAGCTACAAGAAGATCATGAGCGGCGGGTCGAAGGAGAGCATCCTGCTCAAGGCCTCCTCGCCGGACAAGGGGCATCCGCGCGGCGTCTACGTGACACCCATGAGTCCTGCGGAGATCCTCGCGAAAAAAGGCGGCTTCAAGTCGTTCCTGGGCATCACCAACGAGAAATCGCAATACCTCATCGAATTCCAGGTGCCGGCCGACCAGTTTCCCGGAAGGATTCGCGGCGGGCGTTCCCACGTCTGGTTCAGCCCGGATGACATACGGATCCCCAAGGGGTCGATCACCTATCATGGACCGACGTCGGGCTGGTCGGGCTAGCGTCGGCGCACCGTCTCTTGGAGGGGTTCGATGGAGATCACGGGATTCGGGACAGATTTCCTGATCGATTTCTCGTTCGGCGAGCGGGTCGTCCGGTTCATCGAGGCGCAGCGCGAGCGGTGGCCCTCGCTGTACTTCGGCGGAGTGCCGGTTGCCGAGTCCTTCGGTGCCGAATGGCAGCTGGAGATCGATCCCGACGCCAAGTACTCGGAGATCCTGACATTTTCCAGCGGCGCCGAGATGGAAGAGTTCTGGGAAGACTCCGGCTATTCCCTGGACGTCAACGGCGAGGGTCCTTTCTCGATCTTCTATCAATTCCACCGCTCGCGGATCGGTGCCCGACTGCAGGGCATCGAGGCAGCGGACCACGAGGTGGCGACCGCGGCCGACGGGGTCGAACTGCTGATGTCCGAGTTCTTCCTCGTGTCGCTGGTGACCCCGGCGGACCCGGCCGAGGACGAGTTCTCGCGCAGTGTCCTGGCGGACTTCCGGCGCGTGTTCGAGGGCTGACCCACGAGCGGTGGACGGGGCCCCGGGTGCGGCTGGGGACTAGGGTCGACAGCATGCGCTTGAGTACCGTGATCCTCCCCATCCACCGCTGGTCAGCGGGTCAGAAGATCTGGCAGCAGGCCGAGGACCTCGGCTTCCATGCCGCGTACACCTACGACCACCTCTCCTGGCGCTCGTTCCGCGACGAGCCGTGGTTCGGGTCGATCCCGACCCTCACGGCTGCTGCCGCCGCCACCGAGCGGATCCGCCTCGGCACCCTGGTCACCTCGGTCAAGCCTCGTTCACCTATCGCAGTCTGACCTGGTCCGATCGCCCCGGGCGGTCACCGAAGTACGTCAGAACGGGCTCATTTCATCCAGGACGCGCTGCGCAAGCTCGATGATCGCCTTGACCTTCGGGACATCGTTGGTCACGTCTTGGGTTTCGATCCCGGGTGCGTCCAGATCCGCGTACTCCGCCTGATTCCGGCGTCGGCGCATGCGGTCGAAGGGCCTGAGGGTCGCCCCGAGAGGTGGATCGAGCTGCGCGCTGACGGCTTCCAGGACCGCGATGTGACCCCCTCGGCTGGTCGGTCGCAGCCCCTGGTTCTCCAGCACTGCGACCAGCGCCTTGCGGGCTGCGTCGTACAGAAGCTGGTAGGCGCCGATGGCATCGAATGACACGACCGCCTCTGCTGCCTTGAGGTGGTTCGACGCTTGAGCCAGCAGGTTGTCGGCCTGCTCCCGGCTCGCGGGTACTCGCTCCAGCTCCTTGCGGGTCAACATGCCTTCGACTGCGGCGCGGCCCTGCTGCCACTTCATCCCTTGTGCTTCCTTTCGAACGCTTCGAGCTGAACCGTCGGCCGGCTTCTGATGCCCGTGAGGAACGGGTCCGTGCCCGGCTCGTGCCAGCGGGCCGATGAGACCCGGTGAACGTTGACTTCTCGGTCGAGTAGGCGCTCCGCTTTGCGTGCAGCCTCGTACAGCTCGTCCTCGTCGGGGCTACCCACCACGAGCACATCGACGTCGTTGGGCACCCCACCGTGCTCTCCTGAGTAGCGGGCTGCCCAGGAGCCGTAGATGCGGGCTTCCTCCACGCCGGCAATCGGCAGCAGCAGGTCGCCGAGCACGGCGATCGGACCGTAGGTGAGGGCGAACAACTCGGTCAGTGGGCCTGCCAGCCGCCCAATGGCGTTGGCCCGCAGGAGTCGGAGGTTTCCGTGCCGTCGCTCTGTGACCAGTTCTGCCTCGACCAGCCGGTCCGCCTCGCGGCTCGCGGTTGCAGTCGAGACGCCGAAGCGCGCGGCGATGTCGGCCAGCGAGGTCTCTTCCTGCGGATGCAGGTACAACCAGGCCAGCATCTCTCCCTGGAACGGCGTTCGTAGGAGCGGCAGCAGCGCCGGCGGAGGAGATTGCATAAGTTGAAGAGTAGCTTGCGCCTTATGCAACTGTTCATTGGAAGCCGCCATGTCACCCCTACGAGCGACCGAGCGCCCGAGCGCCCAGACGTACGCGGCACGCGCCGGGCCCTGCTGAACCTCGGGCCCACTCGCAGCGAACTCACTGGCGCTCGCCGATCACGGAGACGCTCGGGCGGGGCTTGCTCTCGCAGAACCAGGGCTTGCGCCGGTGCAGCAGGCCCTGGTGCCGCTTGCAGCCCGCGAGGGCAGGGCCGCAAAGAGCTTCCCCGGCATCCCGTGGAGCGCGCAGCAAAGGCCATCCCGTCGTCCTCGTCGTAGATGACCTCGACGGCGGCCGGCCAGAGGCTCTCCAGGACTGGGGCCGTGGCTGCTGAGACTGTTCGCGCCGCCGTCCATACAGTCGATCCTCATGGCGCACAGAGTCGGATCCGAAGGAAGATCGATCAGAAATCAAATAAATTCTGTCGCAGTTTGCCTACTATCAAGCAATCGCTAGCCGCAATCGGGAGCTGAGGCTAAAATTACCGACGGAAATTTCTGTATCCCTTTTGTAGAGGAGTAATTTTTGTCGACCGTAAAGCTCCCGCCGCTCCCCGACGGCCCGTCCTACATGATCATTACGCCACATATGGCAGACCTCTGGCTCACCCACTGCAATCCGGAGCACAATCGCGTTCTCTCGGACACGGTCTACGAACGCTATGCACGATCCATGGCAAGGGGGGAGTGGAGGACAACTCATCAAGGAATCGCATTCGATACCACGGGCAAGCTGCTCGACGGGCAGCATTGACTGAAGGCGATCAAGCTCTCGAATGTCTCGGTTGAGATGCTCGTGATTCCAAACTGTCTCGTCGAGACGTTTGACGTTCTCGATGCAGGACATAGGCGCCAAGCAGCTCAGCTTCTGAAGATCCCGCATCGCGTGATCGTGGCGGCTGCGGCCCGAATTATCGGCCAGCTCTACAAGATGTGGGATCCGGTGACTCTATTTGACGGCTTCTATGACACCAAGGCGACAACTTCCGATATCCTGAGGGCGGTGGCCGCCTGGCCAGAGCTGGTCAACCTGGCCCCCCTAGCCGCCGCCTCCTACAGGGCGGCAGGAATCAACCAGCCCACCCATCTGGTGGTTCTGGCCCAGGCTGCGCGCACGGAGTACGCCGATAGGATTGAGGACTGGGCCAACGGATTGGTATCTGGTGCCAACATGGATCAGAAGGATCCACGCCTTGTTCTGCGGAATCGATTTTTTCGCGACCGAGTACTCCTTGGGACCAGCGCCGGACGCAAGAGCTCCTATAACCTGATCGCTAAATCATGGAATAGCTGGGCCCAGGGCAAACTCCTGGGGACACTCAAAGCTCTGGATGGCGAAGGAGTGATCCCAGTCATCGGGACAGAAAAATTTAGGCCACTGTAACCGGAGGTTATCTCTCGGATTGGCGGAATAAATTTCGTCTCTCCATCGTTCGCCGAATGGTGAGCTGCTACGTCATGCCGTGGTTTGGGTTCCATGACCGTCGGGGGCATAGGGTCGGCGGTATGCGACTGAGCACCGTGATCCTCCCCATCCACCGCTGGTCAGCGGGTCAGAAGATCTGGCAGCAGGCCGAGGACCTCGGCTTCCATGCCGCGTACACCTACGACCACCTCTCCTGGCGCTCGTTCCGCGACGAGCCGTGGTTCGGGTCGATCCCGACCCTCACGGCTGCTGCCGCCGCCACCGAGCGGATCCGCCTCGGCACCCTGGTCACCTCGCCCAACTTCCGCCACCCGGTCACGCTGGCCAAGGAGCTGCTGACCGTCGACGACATCTCGGACGGCCGGCTGACGGTCGGGATCGGGGCCGGCGGGTCGGGGTTCGACGCGACGGCGATGGGCCAGGAGGCCTGGTCGGGCAAGGAGCGGGCGGACCGGTTCGGCGAGTTCCTGCCGCTGCTGGACGAACTGCTCACCCAGGACGCCACCACCAGCGAGGGCCGGTACTACTCGGCCGTCGAGGCGCGCAACATCCCCGGCTGCGTGCAGCAGCCCCGGGTGCCGTTCTACGTCGCGGCGACGGGGCCGCGCGGGCTGCGGCTGGCGGCGGAGTACGGGCAGGGCTGGGTGACCTACGGCGACCCGCGCGGGCCCGGCGACGTGCCGGTGGAGCAGGCGCCCGCGGTGATCGAGGGGCAGCTGGCCAAGCTGCGGGCCGCCTGCGAGGCGCGCGGGCGGGACGTGGCCGAGCTGGAGAAGGTGCTGCTGCAGGGGTCGACCGCGGAGCGGCCGCTCGAGTCGCTGGACGCGTTCGTGGACTGGGCGGGGCGGTACCAGGAGATCGGAATCACCGAGCTGGTGGTCCACTGGCCGGTGCCGGACTCGATCTTCGCGAGCGACCTCGCCGTCTTCGAGCGGATCGCCACCGAGGCGATGGCCCAGCTCGGCTGAGCGAACCATTGCGGTTCGATCACGACGTGTCTGATTGGTGAAGCCATGGGGTGAAAGGCGTGGATTGTCGCGTTGAGGCCGTCCACGCCGGTCTCTCATAATTTCCTCCTGCCTGATGGTGCTTCACTCCTGGGGGGAGTCCCTTGTCCGCGCCCGAAAACGCCGTTGACCACGAGTCAGCAGAGACACCGACCGTGGTCCAGCACGCGTCAGCAGGGCAGCCGGAGCCAGTGCCCGAGGTCCCCGCCGCGGCTCGCCGGCGCTCCCGGGCGGCGGCCGTCACGCTGGCCACCGTCGGCCTGCTCGTGGTGACCGCGGCCAGCGCCACCGTCACCGTGGCGATCGGCAGGCCCGACCACGGGCACGCCCGGTCGGTGGCGGCCGGCGCGAACTCCTCGCCGAGCCCGGCGCCGGGCGGGGACCTGGGCCCGAGCGACAGCCCCTCCCCGGTGCCGCTGCCCACCATCACCCTCGCCCCCGCGCCCAGCAGCACCTTGCACGGCACGGTCAACGGCTCGACGCACGGTGGCGATCTGCGCTACTTCCTGCTGCCGATCCCCGACGGCGGCGAGTCCTACGGCTCGCCGGACGGCGTCGCGCTCGACCTGGACGACCTGGCCAAGGACTACGCGCAGTCCGACCAGATCAAGCCGGTCCTAAACTCCTACGGCTACCAGGAGGCGGTCTACCGCGAGTACCGCACCGCCGACGGGAGGGCGGAGGTGTCGGCCCGGCTGATGCGCTTCTCCTCCGCCGACAACGCCAAGGCATGGCTCCAGGGCGCGAGTTACGGTGACGGGCCGCCGACCTCCGTGGACGGCGACAGCGAGGCCAAGGGCTTCGTCTTCAAGCCGGAGCAGCAGGCCTACACCGGTGGCCTGGTCGGCGTCAGCCGGGTCGGCGACGTCGAGTACGAGGTGAAGGTCTCGGTGAAGGGCGACCCGGACAAGGCGCTGCTCGCCGATGTGATGAAGCGTCAGCACGATCGGCTGGTCGCCGGTGGCTGAGCCCGGGGACCTCAGCGGTCCGCCCCCGACCCCCGTTCCCACCGCGCTGGAGCCCGCCCTGAGCACCCCCGCCGCCGTACCTGACGCGCAGCCCGACGACGCGCTGCCCGACGACGCGTTGCCCGACGACGCGTTGCCTGACGACGCGCAGCCCGACGCCACGCGCCCCGACGAGGAGCCGGCCGCCCGGCGTCCGCGGACCGCGCTGCTGCTGGTCGGTGCCCTGCTGCTCGGACCGCTGCTGGGCGCCGGCATCGGCTATGCGGTCCAGCAGCACCGCCCGCCGACGCCGCTGCCCGCCCTGCTGCCGGCGGCGGCCCCCGCCTATCCGGCGGCCCACCTCGACGCCCAGGACTCGGCGGCGATCGCTCCCCGGCCGCTGGCCATCGACGGCGATCTCCGCCCGCTGCTGCTGCCCAGGCCGGACGGGGCCCAGGACTGGGACGACTTCGGCCTCGCGGACTCCGGGGACTGGGAGAGCATCAGCCAGATCGCCATGGAGACCGGCCACTCGGCCGACAACTTCACGCAGCTGGCCACCAACGGGTTCCGCCGGGCGGCGGTCACCTCCTGGCAGAAGGACGGCGTGAAGTACCGGGTCCAGCTGGTCCAGTACTTCTCCGACAACTCCTACTCGGCGCTCGCGGCCATGAGTTCGATGCGCTTCACCGGCACGCCGTTCGGCGGCGGCATGGCGGGTGCCTACGCGGCGCCCGCGACGCAGGAGACCTACGCCGACACCACCGAGTCCTTCTACCACGGCCGGGCGCTGACCCGCCGGGGCGACGTGGTGGTGGACGTGGAGGCCTTCGGCACCGCCCAGGTGAGCGCGGACGTGGTCAGGGACCTGGCCAAGCAGCAGTGGGAGCGACTGGCGTGAGCGACCTCGACAACCCCGGGCCGTCCCCGGAGGCCCTGGCCACCCCGGCCGCTGAAGCCTCCCCGGCTGCCCCGGCTGCCCCGGTCGCCCCGGCCACCGAAGCCCCGCACCCCCGCCCGCGCGCCCGCCGCGTGCTGCGCGTGACGGCCGCCGTGGCCGCTGCCGTGCTGCTCGGCGCGGGCATCGGGGTCGCCGTCATCAAGGCCGGGTACGGCGACGCGCCCGCCCCGGTCGCCGCGTCGGCTCCGAGCGGCCGGCCGGCGGCCCCCGCCCCGAGCGCGTCGCCGAACTCCTACGGCGCCTGGTCGAACGGCGCGCACTTCGGCTCGCTGCGCGATCTGCTGCTGCCCCTGCCGGCCGGCTACCAACTGGGCCCGGACGAAGGCGATTACGGCAACGACACCGACCTGACGCCGGACCAGCTCAACTCCTACCTGGACGAGCGGGTCAAGGACCTGCCCAAGGACAAGCGCGACCAGGTGAAGGCCGCCCTGCGCGCCGAGGGCCGCAAGGGCGCGGGCGTGCGCAGCTACCGTGCCGCGGACGGGAAGACGGTCGCCACGCTCTGGCTCGACCAGTTCAACCAGCACTCGGTGGAGGCGGAGAGCGCCGTCATCGGCGCGCTCTCGGACTCCGGGCTGTTCCGCCAGGGGCCGGCCGTCCCCGGCTACCCGGACGCGCACTGCTTCCTGCCGCCGCTCGATCCGGGCGCGCCGCTGGACGAACTGGACTGCACCGCCGGCGTGGGCGACCTGCTGGTGAGCATGCACGTCGAAGGAGTCGCGCCGCTGCCGAAGAGCGAGGCCGTGTCCATCTTCCGTCAGCAGCTGGAGCGGCTGGCCATTCCGGGAGCATCCGCATGACCGACCAGAGCACGTCCGAACCCGCTGAGCCCGCCGCGCCCACCAAGCCGGCGGAGCCGCTGACGCCCGCCACGTTGGTGGAGCCCACCGCGCCCACCGCGCCCGCCGAGCCCGCCGCCCCCGCCCCGCAGTTCGCCGTCGACCCGCTCGCCACCGCCGAAGCCCCGCGCCCGCGCCGCCGCCCCCGCCGGGCCGCGGTGCTGCGCTGGAGCGCGGCCACGCTGCTCCTGGCAGCCGGTGCCACCGGGACGGCCTTCGCGGTCATGGCGCCGCCGCGCACCGACCTCCCCGGGCTCGCCACCCGCAGCGACGGCCGCTACACCTTCGCCCCGCTGTCGCTGCCGCGGCTGCCGGCCGGCCTGCCCTCCCCGGCCGACCCGCGGGCGCACCAGCGGCACTACGCGGACCTGAGCCAACTCCTGCTGCCGGCACCGAAGGAGGCCGTCTCGGTGGCGGGCTCGGGGCCGACCCGCAACAGCCCCGCCCCGAGCCAGAGCCCGACCTCCGGCCCGAGCCCCAGCAGCACGTCCAGCCCCTCCGGCGCCGCCGACGTCGCGGACATCTCGTCGGCCCCGAGCCCGAGCGTGCCCGTCACGACCGCATCCCCCACCACGACCGCATCCCCCACCGCGACCCCGTCCGCCGGCGCGACCCTCACCGCGACCGCCCCCGCCACCACCTCCTGCGCCGACTACGCCAAGCTGCACGACGACGCCGCCGAGCTGCCGACGCTGCTCACCACCGACGCGTGCCGCACCGCCGCCACCCGGGTGTGGACCACCAAGGACGGCACCCGCACCGAGATCTGGCTGCTCAGGTTCGGCTCGTCGACCGAGGGCGACGACTTCTACGAGGGACTGAACGACAACGGCAGCCCGAAGGCGGTCCCGCACGCGGTGTCCGGGCCGGACCTGCCGGTCAGCGGCAACATCGTCTCCAACGACTGCGTCCGGACCACGCCGCGGCAGGGTTCGCAGGCGCCGACCGGTGAGATCGCCTACCTGAACGCGGGCGACGTCGTGGTCACCGTGCTGATGACCGACCCGCACGGCGTGCCCGAGCAGGCCTTCCGCCAAGTGGCCGGCCTCCAGGCGAAGCTGCTCGAATAGCGGAACTGACGGTGCCTCAGCAACCGGCGACCCCTAGGGGTCGTCCGCACCCCGGTCATCCCGCAGCACGAGGGACCTCCGTCCTCCAGCCAGCTCCCAGGACGCACCCCACAGGCTAAGTTCGATGCGTGTCCACCTCGACCCCAGTCATCAGAACGGACGCCCTCACCAAGCGGTTCCCCGCCGTCACCGCGCTCGATCAGCTCACCGTAGAGGTGCAGCCGGGCGTCGTGGGGCTTGTGGGGTCCAACGGGGCGGGCAAGTCCACCCTCATCAAGATCCTGCTCGGGCTCGCCCCGGCCACCTCGGGCAGCGGCGAAGTGCTCGGCCTCAACGTCGCCACCGAAGGGTCGGCGATCCGCGAGCGGGTCGGCTACATGCCGGAGCACGACTGCCTGCCGCCGGACGTCTCCGCCACCGAGTTCGTCGTCCACATGGCCCGGATGTCCGGGCTGCCGGCCACCGCCGCCCGCGAGCGCACGGCCGACGTGCTGCGCCACGTCGGGCTGTACGAGGAGCGCTACCGGCCGATCGGCGGCTACTCCACCGGCATGAAGCAGCGGGTGAAGCTGGCCCAGGCCCTGGTCCACGACCCGCGGCTGGTGCTGCTGGACGAGCCGACCAACGGCCTCGACCCGGCCGGCCGGGACGAGATGCTCGCGCTGATCCGCCGCGTGCACAGCGACTTCGGCATCTCGGTGCTGGTCACCACCCACCTGCTCGGTGAGCTGGAGCGCACCTGCGACCACCTGGTGGTGATCGACGGCGGCAGGCTGCTGCGCTCCTCCTCCACGGCCTCCTTCACCGAGGCGACCCAACTGCTCGCGGTGGAGGTGACGGACAACGCCGAGGGCACCGCGGACGCGGACGTCAGGCAGCGGCTGACCGCCGCCGGGCTGACCGTCACCGCCGACTCCGCGCACATCCTGCTGGTCGAGATCGCGGGCGACGACACCTACGACCTGATCCGCGACACGGTCGCCGACCTCGGCCTCGGCCTGGTCCGCCTGGAGCAGCGCCGCCACCGCGTCTCCGAGATCTTCACCGAGGCGCAGTCCGGGGCGGCCCCCGACTCCGACACCCTCACCGAGCCGGCCGGGGAGCGCCGATGACCACGCAGTCCGACCTCCCGGTCCCGCCGGCCCGGGCCGGCGCCACCGACGGCGTCATCCACAACATCGGCTACCGCGGCTACCAGGGCCCCCGGCTCGGCCGCAGCTACGCCACCCGCTCGCTCTTCGTGCAGGGGCTGCGCGGTGCCTTCGGGCTGGGCCGGTCGGCCAAGTCCAAGGTGCTGCCGATGCTGATGCTGGCGGCGGCCACGCTGCCGGCCGCCATGGTGGTGGTCCTGGCGCTGGTGCGCAAGAGCGACCAGCTGAGCACCGACTACCCGCAGTACCTCAGCAACATCGGCCTGCTCTTCTTCGAGATCTTCGTGGCGGCCCAGGCACCGGTGCTGCTCTCGCGCGACCTGCGCCACCTGACCGTCCCGCTGTACTTCTCCCGCCCGATCACCCGCGGCGACTACGTGCGGGCCAAGTGCGCGGCGATGGTGGCCGCGACGCTCGTCATCATGGTGCTGCCGCTGCTGGTGCTCTACGTGGGCGCGCTGCTCGGCGGGATGGACTTCACGCGCAACACCGTGCACTTCGGCATCGGCCTGCTGGCCGCGGTGCTCTACTCGCTGGTCTTCTCCGCGATCGGCCTGGTGATCGCGGCGACCACGCCCCGCCGCGGCTTCGGCGTGGCGGCGATCATGGGCGTGCTGCTCGTCTCCGAGGCGGTGGCCTCCGTACTCGCCAGCCTGCACGGCGACCCGACGTCCGGCTCCAGCGCGTGGGCCTACGTGCTCGGGCCCAGCTCGCTGGTGGAGCGCTTCGTCAACCGGGTCTTCAGCCTGGCCCCGGACCTCCCGACCACGCCCGGTGCGGCCGGTGCGGTGGTCTTCGGCCTGGAGATCGTCGTCCTCGTGGCCGGCGCCTATGCGCTGCTGCTGCGCCGCTACCGGAAGGTCTGAGGGGTCGTCATGGCTGTCATCACCATCGACAAGGTCTCCCGCTGGTTCGGCAACGTGGTCGCCGTCAACGACATCTCGATGTCGATCGGCCCGGGGGTGACCGGCCTGCTCGGGCCCAACGGGGCCGGCAAGTCCACGCTGATCCACATGATGAGCGGCTTCCTCGCCCCCTCGGCGGGTGCCGTCACGCTGGACGGCGCGCCGATCTGGCGCAACCAGGAGGTCTACCGGGCGATCGGCCTGGTGCCGGAACGGGAGTCGATGTACGACTACCTGACCGGTTGGGAGTTCGTGCTCGCCAACGCCGAACTGCACGGCCTCTCCGACCCCGGCGCCGCCGCCCGCAGGGCGCTGGCCCTGGTGGAGATGGAGCACGCGCAGGAGCGTCGCACCGGGACGTACTCCAAGGGCATGAAGCAGCGGGTCAAGATGGCCTCGGCGCTGGTCCACGACCCCGCGGTGCTGCTGCTGGACGAGCCGTTCAACGGCATGGACCCGCGCCAGCGGCTCCAGCTGATGGAGCTGCTGAGGCGGTTCGGCGCCGACGGGCGCACGGTGCTCTTCTCCTCGCACATCCTGGAGGAGGTCGAGCAACTGGCCCGGCACATCGAGGTGGTGGTGGCCGGACGGCACGCCGCCTCGGGCGACTTCCGCAAGATCCGCCGGCTGATGACGGACCGTCCGCACCGCTACCTGGTGCGCTCCAGCGACGACCGGCGCCTCGCGGCGGCCCTGATCGCCGACGGCTCCACGGCCGGGATCGAACTGGACTGGCAGGAGCGGGCGCTGCGCATCCAGGCGATCAACTTCCAGGGCTTCACCACCCTGTTGCCCAAGGTGGCCAAGGAGGCCGGGATCCGGCTGTTCACCGTCTCCCCGGCGGACGAGTCCCTGGAGAGCGTCTTCTCCTACCTGGTCGGTGCCCGTTGAGCCACTGTTCGCTGCTCCGCTGTTCCCTGCGCCACGGGCCCCGGCCCCACCGGGCCCTGCCCAGCTCCGCCGTAGAAAGGCTGACACCGTGAACCTGACCGTGGCGCGGCTGACCGTACGCGGTCTGCTCGGCAGGCGGCGGGGCATCCTGCTGCTGGTGGTCCCGGCGCTGCTGTTGCTGCTGTCCGTGGTGGCGGGCAACTCCGGCACCGACAAGCACGACATCGCCGTCAACGTGGTGGGCAAGCTGGGTCTGGGCACGCTCGTCCCGCTGCTCGGCCTGGTGGTCGGCACCGGCGTGATCGCCACCGAGATCGACGACGGCTCGATCGTCTACCTGCTCTCCAAGCCGCTGCCGCGGTGGCGGATCATCACCACCAAGCTGGCCGTCGCCGTCGTCACCACCTGGCTCTTCACCGCGATCCCGGTCCTCGTCGCGGGGCTGGTCATCAACGGCACGACCGACGGCCTGGCGGTCGGCTACGCGGTGGGCACGCTGGTGGCGGGCGCCGCCTACAGCGCGCTCTTCCTGCTGCTCGGCGTGGTCACCCGCAACGCGGTGGTGGTGGGCCTGGCCTACGCGCTGATCTGGGAGAGCCTGATCGGCAACTTCGTCGACGGCGCCAAGACCCTGAGCATCCAGCAGTGGGGCCTGTCGATCGCCAAGAGCGTCGCCGCCCCGGACGCGATCACCGCCTCGGTCGGCCTCGGCGCGGCCGTCCCGCTGCTGCTCGTCGTCATCGTCGGTGCCACCGCCTTCGCCGCGGTCCGGCTGGCCGGCCTGACCTTCAACTCGGGCGAATAGCAGCGCCGCCGACCGAGCACGCACCAGGGGTGGGACCGCGATCACCGCGGCCCCACCCCTGGTGCGTGCTCTCCGCTACAGCGTGCGGTCGCGTCCCGCGCCCCAGCCCGCGACGGAGGCGGCCGCCGCGAGCACCAGCAGCACCACCAGCACCGCCGTCCAGCTGCCGGTCAGCTGGTGCAGCGCGCCGCCGCCCACCGGGCCGATCGCGGCGATCAGGTAACCGACCGCCTGCGACATCCCGCCCAGCTGCGCGGCCCCGGCGGCACTGCGGGTGCGCAGCACGATGAACGCCAGCGCCAGGCCGAGCGAGCCGCCCTGCGCGAGGCCCAGCACCGCCGCCGAGATCCAGGCCCCCGAGACCGGGGCGATCAGCAGCCCGGCCACGCCCAGCGCGTTCAGCCCGGCCATCGCCACCGCGAGCCAGCGCTGGCTGCGCAGCCGGCCCGCCAGCAGCGGCACCAGGAACGCGCCGGCCACCTGCACCAGGTTGCTGAAGGCGAAGACCAGGCCGGCCTGGTCGCGGCTCATCCCGTGGTCGGCCAGGATCGTGGGCATCCAGGCGACCAGCGTGTAGACCATCAGCGAGGAGATGCCCATGAACAGGCTGATCTGCCAGGCCAGCGGCAGCCGCCAGATCCCTGCGATCGGCTTCTCGGCCACCGGCTGCGGCTGGGCGGCGGACGCGGGGGAGAGCTGCGCCGCCCGCTCCTGACGGGCCCGCAGCACCTGCGGCAGCCAGGCCACCGCCGCGATCAGCGCCAGCAGCGACCAGGCCCCGAGCGAGGCCCGCCAGCCGCCGCCCAGCGCGTGCTCCAGCGGCACCGAGCTGCCGGCCGCCAGCGTGGCGCCGACCAGCATGGTGGTCGAGTACACCCCGGTCATCGTCGCCGCCCGCTCCGGGAACTCGCGCTTGACCAGGCCGGGCATCGAGACGTTGAGCACCGCGATGGCCACCCCGATCACCACGCAGCCCGCGAAGAGCGCGACCACCGAGGGCAGCACCCGCAGCAGCACCCCCGCACCCAGCAGCAGCACCGCCCCGAGCACCACCCGCTCGGTGCCGAAGCGCCGGGTCAGCCGCGGCGTCAGCGGCGCGCCCACGCCCTGGAAGAGCACCGGCACGGTGGTGATCAGCCCGCTCACGGTGGCCGACAGGCCGAAGGTGTGCTGGATCTCGCCCACCATCGGCGAGAGCGCGGCCAGACAGGCCCGCATGTTCAGCGCGACCAGCACGATCCCGGTCAGCAGCAGCGCCGGGTGGGCGAGCCTGGTACGGACACGGACGGCCGAGGTGGGCAGCGGCTGCTGAACCCGGGTGACGGACATGGTGGTGCCATTTCTAGGGATGAGGGAGTGGCAGGGGGAAGCCGGGCGCGCGCTGTGGTGGCGCGGCGGGGTGCTTCCGACTACTTGCGCGCCGCGAACTCCGCGAGCAGCTGCTCGACGGCCGCGATGGGCTCCAGGAGCAACGCGCGACAGGCGGCCTCGGCGCGGTCGGGGTCGCCGCTGGCGATCGCGTCGACCAGCACCGCGTGGGTGGCCACGACCACCTCGGGCATCTCGTGGTCGCCGAACGCGGTGCGCATCGCCTCACGGACCGAGGCACCGAAGTAGCGGTAGACCTCGGTCAGCGCGGGATTGTGGGCGGCCTCGACGACCGCGGTGTGGAACTCCAGGTCGTGCTCGACGGTGGCCTCGCGGCCGACCCGCTCGGTGTGTGCGGCGATCACCTCGGCCTCCCGGGCGAGCGCGGCCCGCATCCGGTCCAGGTCCTCGGGGGTGTGCCGCACGGCGGCCAGCCGGGCCGCCTCGGCCTCCAGCGCCGCCCGGACCTCCAGCACGTCGCGCACGCCGGAGCGCTGCACGCCGCGCAGCACGGCGGCGGGGTCGCTGGTGCTGCGCACGAAGGTGCCCTCGCCCTGGCGGGTGGCCAGCATCCCCGCGTGCACCAGCACCCGGATCGCCTCCCGCACGGTGTTGCGGCCGACCTGCAGCCGCTCGGCGAGCTCGTGCTCGGTGGGGATCCGCTCGCCCACGGCCCAGACGCCGGCCGCGAGCTGCTCCCGGAGCTGCTCGATCGCGACGTCCACCAGGGAGCGCCGACCGGCGGCCCGCAGGCTGCCGCCGTTGCCGTTCTCGCTGCTCACCTGCCACCTCCGATCACCCGTCGTGCTTGCCCGGTCATCCTACAACCTCTTTGCCCGGTCATCCTACAACTGACCCCTCGTGGGGTCGTCGCGGACCCTTCGGCGGCTTGCGCAATCCTGCAAGTAAAAGTCCAGGTCAAGACTCCCCCGTGACTTCGTGATGATGGCTTTATATGCTCCGCTGAATAGCTCAATGTGTCGGTGCGGGATGAGAGCGGGGCCACAGGGCATCGCGGCACGTCCCCGAGGGCGCTCGGCGTTGCTCCTGTAGAGGTCTGGACCTCTACAGGAGCTCCGTCAGTGGCCGGTGGAGGGTGTACGAATGTCAGGCCAGAGGTCGGGTGCGTCGAACCACGACGCGCCGCAACCGCATCCCACCGGTGCCACCGATGCCGCCGAGCAGCCACGCCCCGGCGGCCGGGCCGAGGCCCGCCGGGCGCAGGGACGGGCCCAGAACCGGGCCGCGGGCCGGGGCCGCCGCAAGCCGGGCCGGCCCACCGGCAAGAAGAAGATCATCGCCTGGAGTGCCGCCTCCGCGGTGATCCTGCTCGCGGCCGGCACCGGCGCGGTCTACCTGAAGCTGAACGGCAACATCAAGAGCTTCGACAAGGCCGGCATCGCCACCGACCGCCCGCCGGAGGCCACCGCCGACGCCAACGGCAACAAGCCGGTCAACGTCCTGCTGATCGGCTCCGACTCGCGCGGCAGCGGCAACAACACCCTGGGCGGTGGCGGCGACGACGGTGCCCGCTCGGACACCACGATCCTGTTGCACGTCTACGCCGACCACAAGCACGCCGTGGGCATCTCGATACCCCGCGACTCGCTGGTGACGATCCCCTCCTGCCTGGTCAACGGCAAGTGGACCAAGCCGCAGCCCGACACCATGTTCAACGCGGCCTTCTCGATGGGGAACACCGACACCGGCAACCCCGCCTGCACGCAGAACACCGTCGAGAAGCTGACCGGGATGCGGGTGGACCACACCCTGGTGGTCGACTTCAACGGCTTCGCCTCGATGACCAGCGCGGTCGGCGGCGTCCAGGTCTGCGTGCCGAACGCGGTCTACGAGGGCGACCTCAATCCCAACCTGGGCCGCAAGGGCAAGCAGATCTTCACCAAGGGCGTGCAGAGCGTGGCCGGGCAGCAGGCGCTGGACTACGTCCGGGTGCGGCACGGCATCGGCGACGGCTCGGACATCGGCCGGATGCAGCGTCAGCAGGCCTTCCTCTCCGCGCTGATCAAGAAGGTCAAGGGTGAGGGGATGAGCCCCACCACCCTGCTGCCGCTGGCCGACGCCGCCACCAAGTCGCTGACCGTCGACCCCGACCTGGGCTCGGCGGAGAAGCTGCTCGGTTTCGGTCTGTCGATGAAGAACATCGACCTGAAGGACATCAAGTTCATCACCGTGCCCTGGCGCTTCGAGGGCCCCCGGGTGGCCTGGGTGCAGCCGGACGCCGACCACCTGTGGGCCGCCCTGAAGGCCGACCGCACCCTCGACGGCCAGGACGCCAGCGGCCAGCACCCCGACGCCCCGGTCTCCGCCGGCCCGAGCGTGAACCCCTCGTCCGCCGCCCCGAGCAGCCCGGCGGCACCGAGCGCCCCGGCGGCCGGGGACGTGAACGGCGCGGGGGCCAGGGTGATGGTCTACAACGGCACCACCACCCCGGGCCTGACCACCTCGGCCTCGGCCAAGCTCAAGGACGCCAGGTTCACCGTGGCCGGCGCCGCCAACGCGGCCACCCAGGACCACGACACCACGGTGATCGAGTACGGTCCGAACCAGGCCAAGGCCGCCCAGGCGCTCGCGCAGCTCTTCCCGGGGGCGACCCTGGAGAAGAGCAGCACCGCGGCGCTGAACCTGATCCTGGGCAAGGACTACGCGGCGGCGGCGAACGGCGGCGCCGCCGCCGGTGCTCCGGCCTCCCCCGGCAGCGCGGCCCCGGCCCCACTGCCGTCCAGCATCAGCGACAACGCCCGCTCGGCCGACGACGACCCGTGCTCCAACCTCAGCTACAACTGACCGGGGTGACGGCTGGTCAGCTGGGGTAGAGCCGCTCCAGCACCAGCGCGACGCCGTCCGCCGCGTTGCTCGCGGTGACCTCGTCGGCCACCGCCAGCAGCTCCGGGTGGGCGCCGGCCATCGCCACCGAGTGCGCGGCCCACTGGAACATCGGCAGGTCGTTGGGCATGTCGCCGAAGGCGATGGTGTCCTTCGCCCGCAGGCCCAGGCGCCGGGCGGCGACCGCCAGCCCGGTGGCCTTGGACAGGCCCAGCGGCAGCAGCTCCACGATGCCCGGTCCGGCCATCGTCACGCCGACCAGGTCGCCGACCACCCGCCGGGCGGCGTCGGCCAGTTGGTCGTCCGTCAGCCCGGGGTGCTGGATGTAGAGCTTGCTGATCGGCTGGCCGAACAGCTCCGCCTTGGTGCCGACCCGCTGCAGCGGCAGATCGCCGCCGATCTCCAGCCGGTAGGAGTGCAGCGCCAGGACCCGGCCGTCCAGGCCGTCCTGGGTGGCGGCGGCGGCCAGCGGGCCCAGCTCCGCCTCCAGCTTGGCCAGCGCCAGCTGGGCCACCCTGCGGTCCAGCGTCATCGAGGTGAGCAGCTTGTGCGCGCCCGCGTCGTAGACCTGGGCGCCCTGCGCGCAGACCGCTATCCCGGAGTACCCGATCTCGTCCAGCACCGGCCGGGCCCAGGGGGCCGAGCGGCCGGTGACGATGACGTGGGTGGCCCCGGCCGCCGTGGCGGTGGCCAGGGCGGCCCGGGTCCGGGCGGAGACGGTCTCCTCGGGGGTGAGCAGGGTGCCGTCCAGATCGGTGGCGACCAGCCGGTACGGCAACCCGTCGGTCACTTGACCGGGTCCAGCGTGGTCCGGCCGCCCAGGTAGGGGCGCAGCGCCTCGGGCAGCACCACGGAGCCGTCGGCCTGCTGGTGGTTCTCCAGCAGCGCCACGATCACGCGGGGCACGGCGACCAGGGTGCCGTTGAGGGTGGCCAGCGGACGGACCTTGCCCTCCTCGCGCATCCGGATCGACAGCCGGCGGGACTGGTACTCGGTGGTGTTCGAGGTGGAGGTGACCTCGCGGTACTTGCCCTGGGTCGGGATCCAGGCCTCGATGTCGAACTTGCGGGCGGCCGAGGCGCCGAGGTCGCCGGAGGCCACGTCGATCACCCGGTAGGGCAGTTCGAGCGCGTTGAGGAAGTCCTTCTCCCACTGGAGCAGGCGCCGGTGCTCGGCCTCCGCCTCCTCCGGGGTGGTGTAGACGTACATCTCCACCTTTTCGAACTGGTGCACCCGGATGATGCCGCGGGTGTCCTTGCCGTACGTCCCGGCCTCGCGGCGGAAGCAGGAGGAGAAGCCGGCGTAGCGCAGCGGCAGCTGCTCGGCGTCCAGGATCTCGTCCATGTGGTACGCCGCGAGCGCGACCTCGCTGGTGCCGACCAGGTACCGGTCGTCCTGCGGCAGGTGGTAGACGTTCTCGGCGGCCTGGCCGAGGAAGCCGGTGCCGTCCATCGCGGCCGGGCGCACCAGGGTCGGGGTGATCATCGGGATGAAGCCGGCCGCACCGGCCTGCGCCATCGCCATGTTGACCAGGGCCAGCTCCAGCAGGGCGCCGGGGCCGGTCAGGTAGTAGGACCGCGCGCCCGCCACCTTGGCACCGCGCTCGGTGTCGATCGCGCCCAGGATCTGCCCGAGCTCGACGTGGTCCTTGGGCTCGAAGCCCTCCGCGGCGAAGTCGCGCGGGGTGCCGATCTCCTCGAGGGTGACGAAGTCCTCCTCGCCGCCGACCGGGGCGGCCGGGTCGATCAGGTTGGCCAGCGAGCGCAGCAGCCGCTCGGCCTCCTCCTTGGCCCCCGACTGCTCGGCGTCGGCGGCCTTGACCTCCTCGGCCAGGGCCTTGGTGCGCTGGAGCAGGGCGGTCTTCTCCTCGCCCTGGGCCTTGGCGACCTGCTTGCCCAGACCCTTCTGCTCATTGCGCAGCTCGTCGAAGCGACTGCCCGAGGATCGGCGCCGCTCGTCGGCCGCGAGCAGGGCGTCGACCAGGTCGACGTCCTCGCCACGGGCGCGCTGCGAGGCGCGCACTCGGTCAGGGTCCTCACGAAGCAGGCGAAGGTCAATCACGGGGCCAAGCCTACCGGGATCGGGGTCCCCTGTGGATAACTCGCCGATCCGTGTGGATAACTCGCCCCGGAAGGCCGTCGCCCGCCATTTGTCCACAGGGACGGGCGCTGTCCTGTGGATGGCGGAGAGCGGCGTAACCAACGGGCCTCGAATCGCGTTTTCCATGTTTCAAACCTCGATCTGCCCGCACGGCCGAGGGAATTCACTCACTCGGAGTGGTGAATTCTGAGGAGAAGGGTGACTCTGGTCTGAAGAGTCCTCTTTATCCCGTTTACCGATGATCAGATCGGACCTGGGAGTGGCTAAGCCGGTTTGTCGACTCATCCCCAGGCCTGTGGATAACCGGTGGATAACTGCCTCGGGGAAGCGGCCTGTGGATGACCGGAGGACCGGCTCCGGGCCTGTGGATGACGTGCGGGAACGGCCTTGGGCCCGGATGTACGCCGGGTTTCGGGCGGCCGTCCCCCGGCTGTCCGGCCGGGAACCGGCCGGTGAAGCGGTCCGGGAACCGGCCGTTGGATCAGCCCTCGCCGCGCCCGTCCAGGCAGCGCGCCAGCCAGTCGGCGGCCCGGTCGAAATCCTCGTCCGAGGTGCCCGGCTGGCGCGGCGTGGCCGTGCGCTGATCGGCCCGCGGGTAGGAGCCCAGGAAGCGGATCTGCGGGCAGATCCGCCGCAGGCCCATCAGTGCCTCGGAGACCCGGCGCTCGGTCAGGTGACCCTCGCAGTCGATCGAGAAGCAGTAGTTCCCGAGCCCGTGCCCGGTCGGCCGCGATTCGATCCGCATCAGGTTGACCCCGCGGACCGCGAATTCCTGCAGGAGTTCCAGCAGGGCACCCGGGTGGTTGTCACCGAGCCAGGCCACGATGGACGTCTTGTCCGCCCCGGTCGGCGAGGAGACCCGCCCGGGCCGGCCGATCAGCACGAAGCGGGTGATCGCGTTCTGCGCGTCGTGGATGTCGGTGACCAGCGGCTCCAGCCCGTAGAGCGCGGCGGCGAACTCGCCCGCGAAGGCGCCGTCGGCCTGCCCGTCCTGCACCAGCCGCGCCCCGTCCGCATTCGAGGCGGCGGCCTCCCAGCGGGCGTGCGGCAGGTGCTCGCCCAGCCAGCGGCGCACCTGCGGCTGGGCGACGGGGTGGCTGGTGACGGTCTTGATGTCGGCCAGCGCGGTGCCGGGGCGTACCAGCAGCGCGAAGCTGATCGGCAGCAGCACCTCGCGGTAGATCATCAGCGGTGCGCCGCCCGCCAGTTCGTCGGCGGTCGCGGTGACCGCGCCCTCCACAGAGTTCTCGATGGCCACGAAGGCCCCGGCGGCCTCGCCGGCGCGCACCGCGTCCAGTGCCGCCTGCACCGAGGGCAGCGGCACCAGTTCCCGGGTCGCCGCCTCCGGCAGCGTGTGCAGGGCGGCCTCGGTAAAGGTGCCGGCGGGCCCGAGGTAGGTGTAGCGGGTAGCCGACATGCCGCGCCTCCATGAGCTTCGGTACCGATACCAGACGTGCCACCTTAGCCACTTCGGACCGCCCGCGGTGCCGCCGTCCCACGAGCTGGGCCCGCCCGCGGCCGGCTACCCCTCCAGCAGCGCCTGCCCCAGGTACCCCGCGTCGCCCTGGACACCGGGCGGCACCGCGTACAGCCCGCTGGCCTCGTGGCGCAGGAAGCGGGTCAGGCCGTCGCCGCGTGCCAGCTTCTGCTGCACGGGGACGAAGCCGCGCGCCGGGTCCGCCTGGAACGCGAGGAAGAGCAGGCCCGCGTCCGGCGAGCCGTCCGGCAGCACCCCGTCCGCGTAGGAGAAGCCGCGCCGCAGCATCGCGGCCCCGCCGTTGGCGGCCGGCGCCGCCACCCGGATGTGCGCGTCGGCGGGGATCGCCAGGGTGCCGTCCGGGTTCTGCTTCGTCAGGTCGACGGGCGTGGTCTCGGTGCCGCCGGACAGCGGGGCGCCGTCCGACTTGCGCCGTCCGACGAACCGCTCCTGACGGTCCGTCGACAGGTTCTCCCAGTCGTCCAGCAGCATCCGGATCCGCCGCAGCACCAGGTAGCTGCCGCCGGCCATCCAGTCCGGCCCGGTGGCGAAGACCTTGGCGGCGAAGTCGGCGTCGGTCGGCTTGGGGTTGTTGGTCCCGTCGACCTGGCCCATCAGGTTGCGCCCGGTCATCGGCCTGGCAGTGGCGCCGGGGGTGCGGGCGAAGCCGGCCATCTGCCAGCGGACGGCGGCGGTGCCGGCCGCCTGCTGCTGGAGCACCCGCAGCGCGTGGAAGGCCACCAGCGCGTCGTCCGCGCCGATCTGCACCCACAGGTCGCCGTCGCTGCGCGAGCGGTCGATGGCGTCCTGCGGGAAGTCCGGCAGCGGGTTCAGCTGCGGCGGCCGGCGATCGGCCAGGCCCACCTTGTCGAACAGGGTGGCGCCGAAGCCCACCGTGACGGTCAGCGAGCTGGGCCCGGC
Organism: Kitasatospora sp. NBC_01250; assembly: GCF_036226465.1. Taxonomy (NCBI): domain Bacteria; kingdom Bacillati; phylum Actinomycetota; class Actinomycetes; order Kitasatosporales; family Streptomycetaceae; genus Kitasatospora; species Kitasatospora sp. NBC_01250. Next base: position 4,961,601 of record NZ_CP108476.1, read on the forward strand.
GTCCAGCGCGATCTGGTTCTCGTGGCTGGGGGCGGGCTCGCCGACCGCCAGCCGGGCCGCGGTCTGCGACCAGAGCTTGAGCAGCGCCTGCAGCCCGGCCCGCCCGGCGTTCGGCGCCAGGTCGAAGGCGGCCAACTGCACGCGGGCCTGCGCCGGTTGGACGATCCCGGCCTGGTGCGGCCCCTGGAAGCCGACCTTGGCGGCCCCGAGCGCGGGCGCGCGGTCGCCTCCGTCGGCGCTCGCCCCCTGGGCGAGCATCCCGCCGGCCGCGCCGACGGCGAGGGAGGCCCCGGCGCCCGCGAACAGCGTCCGGCGCGAGAAGCCGCCCGCGCTCTGCCGAGCGGTCGGCGCACCACCTGTCTCCTGCGTGGACATACCCGTACCTCAGCCGATCGTCAGTTGCTTGGTCTCGGTGTCCTGGTCGATGTCCGAGGAACGGACGACGACCGCGGCCACCCACTCGCCCGCCAGCGGCAGTTGGGCGGTGCCGGTCCAGCGCCCGGTGCCGGCCTTGGTCAGCGGTACCGCCAGCGGGCCCAGATCGCGGTCCGGCAGGGTGAAGGAGACCTGGGTCTCGGGCACGTCCACCGGCTGCCCCGAGCCGTCGGTGACCAGCAGCGTCAGCCGGCTGCTGCCGGTGGCGGCCGGGTCGACGGTGAGCACGGCGGTGCCCTTGGCGCCCTTCTCGGTGCCACCGGTGTCGTAGGGCAGCTTGAGTTCCACGCTCTTCGCGGCCGTCTTCGGCGCCGGGGCGGCGGTGCCGCTGGCGGCGGCGACCTCGGCCGCCACCCGCCCGGGCGGCGAGTTGGTCAGCACCGTGGTCACCACCAGCACGCCGATCGCCACCGCCGCCTCGATCAGCACCGAGCGCCGCAGCCCCGCCTGCACCGGGGTGCCGTTCTGTGCCTTGCGCACCCCGGCCGCGGCCACCGCCGCCCGCTGGCGGGCCAGCTGCTCGCGCCGCACCGGGTCCGCCGCCGTGCCATCGGTCGCCGTCCCCGTCCCCGTCCCCGCCGCATCCGCGTCCGCGGCCTCGGCCGACCGGCCGCCGACCACAACGTCGACCTGCTCGACTTCCTGCGCCGGGGCCGTCCGCAGCCGCGCCGTCCACCGCCGCGAGAAGAAGGCGGTGCCCAGCATCACCAGCACCAGCCCGACCTTGATCAGCACCAGCTGCCCGTACTCGGTGTCCACCAGTGCGTCCCAGCTGCCCACGCCCCGCCAGGCCTGGTAGACGCCGGTGACCACCAGGCAGGCCACCGAGACCAGCGCGACCTTGGAGAACCGCTCGGCCACCGCCGCCCCGCCGCCGTGCCGCAGCGCGGCCACCAGGGTGACCAGTCCGCCCAGCCAGCAGGCCATCGCGAGCAGGTGCAGCAGGTCGAACGGCAGCGCCACCCAGACCTGGATCCCGACCGCCGCGTGGTCCGCCGCGGCCCAGGTGGCCGCGAGCGCCAGCGCCAGCACCAGCCCGCCCGCGCCCAGCGCCAGCCGCGCCTCGCGCAGCGGGCGCTCCGCGGCCCGCCGCTCCAGCCGGCGCAGCTCGTCCTCCTCGGCGTCCCCGGTGGAAGCGGCCTCGCCCGGCTCCGCGTCCTCCTCCTGGCCCAGCCGCCCGACCAGCAGCGACAGGAAGACCCCGCCCGCCGCCAGCAGCAGCAGCCGCGCGGCCAGCGCGGTGCCGAGCCGTTCGTCCAGCGTGCCGCGCACCAGCGACAGGTCGAAGACCTGGCCCAGCCCGCTCCCGCGCTCGTAGGGCCCGCGCAGCAGCAGCACCGCCACGGTGGCGGCCAGCAGCGCGACCCAGCCGCCCATCAGCAGCCGCTGCACCGAGCGGTTCGCCGCCCCGCGCGGCCAGCACAGCAGTACGAAGGCCGCCGCCCCGACCAGCAGCGCGAACGCCCCGTACGCCACCGCCCGCCCGGTGCCGTAGAGCGCCGAGACCACCTCGTCGGCCTTGGCGCCGTTCGCCTGCGAGAGCGAGACCGAGGTGGTCGAGGGCGCGCCGACGGAGAACGTGAACGCCCCGCCGACCGGGTGCGTGTCCGCCGAGATGGCCCGCCAGGCCACTGTGTAGGTGCCGTTGCCCAGGCCCGGGCGCAGCCCGACGGTGGCGGTGTCGTCCTTGCCGCCGGCGTGCGCGGCGTTGCCGGTGTCCACCGGCTTGCCGGCCGGGTCGAGCACCCGGACCGCGTCGCCGTCGAGCGTCACCGCCTCGCTGAACGTCAGGGTCACGGAGGTGGGCGCGCTCGCCACCACCGAGTTCTGTGCCGGATCGGTCTGCAGCAGCGCCGCGTGCGCCGAGGCGGGTGCGGCGGTGCCCAGCAGCAGGAGCAGCAGGGTGCCCGCGGTGGTGAGCCAGGCCCAGGCTTTGCGCATCTCTTCGTCAGCTCCCGGGGCGGTAGGTGAGGGGTTTCACCGGCACCTGGACGGCGATGGTGCCGCTGTGTGCGAAGGTCAGGTCCAGCTCCAGCTGGTCGCCGACGGCGGGTGGCTTCTGCCACCCCATGATCATCAGGTGGGCACCGCCGCGGGTCAGCTGCAACGCGCCGTTCGCCGGCACCGGCAGGCTGTCCACCTCCTGCATGGTGGTCTCGGTGGACCGGTGCATGCTCACCGAGCCGGCGCCGGGGCTGCTCACCCGCACCAGGGTGTCCGCCGTGCCGCCGGTGTTGCGCACCGTCAGGTACCCGGCGGCCATGCTGTCGCTGCCGGGGCTGCCGGCGGGCAGCGGGATGTACGAGTCCGCGATGCTGAGCCTGGCGCTCGACGCCTGGCTGCTGCCGCCGCCGCAGACCACGACTATCGCGCCCGCGGTCAGCACGGCGGCGACCGCGGCCCCGGTCAGCGCGGTCTGCCGGAAGGTCCTGGCGCCCATCAGGCGGCCACCCCCTTGGCCAGCAGCGGCAGGTCGTGGGCGAAGACGTCCTGCGAGGTGTTGCTCAGGTAGACCAGGTGCGCCTTGTTGTCGGAGGGCTGGAAGGCCAGCACCTGGGCGCCGTGCGAGGAGGTCACCGTGCCGTCCTTGTTGACCACCGGGTCCTCCACCAGGATGCCCAGGCTCAGTGCCGCCGCCTTGACCTTCTGCAGGTCGCCGGTCAGCCCGATGAAGTTCTTGTCGAAGGAGTCCAGCCAGGTCCGCAGCACCTTCGGGGTGTCGACCTGCGGGTCGGTCGAGACGAAGACCACGTTGATCTTCGCCTGCTCGTCCGCGGGCAGCTTCTGCATCGCCACGGCGATGTCGCCCATCGTGGTGGGGCAGACGTCCGGGCAGCTGGTGTAGCCGAAGAAGAGCAGCGTGGTCTTCCCGGCGGTGCGCTGGCGCAGGTCGAAGGGCTGGCCGCTGGTGTCGGGCAGCACCAGGTCGGGCATGTCGAAGTGCTTGGCCAGCACGGTGCCCTGGTAGGGCGAGTTCTGGGACTGCTGGGAGACGACGGCAGCGCCGGTGGTCGACTTGGTGCCCGAGCCGCAGGCGGTCAGCGCGAGGGCTGCGGTCAGGGCGAGGGCGGCGGCACCGGCGACGCGGCGGCCGGGGGAGAGCAGCTTCATGGTGGGGGTCCGTTCGTTCGGGCTCGTGGCGGTGGGTCGCCCGCCGGGGCCGGCCGTCCAGCGGAGGGCCGGCCCCGGCGACCGGCCTCAGGAGGCGGGGGTGCCGCTCTTGCGGCGCAGGCCGGCCACGCCGAGGGCGGTACCGATCACGCCGACCACGAGGCCGGCGATGCCCAGCGCGCGGGCGGTGGAGTCGTCGGACGTGGCCGCGGCGGTGGTCGACTTGCCGTCCTGCGAGGCGCCGGCGGCGGCCGAGGGAGCGGTGCCGGTGGTGGTGGCGGCCGTCAGGCGCAGGGTCGGCGCGGGGTGCTGCGGCTCGGCCTGGCCGGGCTTGGCCTCGTCGATCCAGCGCACCACGGTGCCGTCGTCGTAGGTCTGCAGCGCCTTGAAGACGATCTGGTCGGCGTCCTTCGGCAGCGGGCCGAGCGAGATCTTGAACTCCTGGAACTGGCCGGGGCCGATCTTGCCGGTGGCGTCGGCGGTCCAGGTGACCTTGCTGACCGCGTCGGTGACCTGGCCGTCGTCGGTGGTGACCGGGGTGGCCAGGTGGGTCTTGTCGACGGTCGCCGTCCAGCCGGGCACCGGCTGGGTGGAGAGCGAGACCACCGGGTGGTCGGTCGGCACGGTGACCTCCAGCTTGACCGTGCTCGCCTTGTCGCTCTCGTCCGGCACCCGGAACGCGACGGCGGTGTAGCCGCCCTGCGTGGCGGTGTTCGGGTTCACGGTGACGTGCGCGAAGGCGGGGACGGCGGAGGCCAGCACGGCACCGGCGGCGAGGACGGCGGCGGCGGTGGAACGGCGGGCGGTGAGCGAACGCATCGGTGGCGGTCTCCATCGGGAGCAGGACACACGGGTGCCCTGGACAGGTGGGGTGACGAGCTGCGGGGTACGCGGCGCCGACACCCGGCCCCGTCGGCCGACGCCGGGAAGGCGTGGCGATGACGGCGGGTCAGCGCGCGAAGGCCGCCACCGGCGGGCCACGGCGCACCACGCTGTGCCGCAGCACGGCCGCCACCGGCAGCCGGTGCTCCTCGCGGTCGGAGCGCGGTATCCGCACCCCGGCCCCGGTCACGCCGAGCAGGCCGCGCAGCACGGCGGCGACCAGCGCGAGCGCGCGCCCCAGCGGGGCGCTCCACTGCTGCAGTTCGCGGGCGGCGCTGCCGGCCAGCCGGATCAGCCGCCACAGCGCGGCCTCGCCGCGGCGCAGCCACCAGCCGGCCAGCACGGCGGCGGCCAGGTGACCGAGCAGCATCGCCGGGGTCAGCCCGAACAGCCACCAGGGACCGGCGGCCACCGCGTGGTAGCTGCGCGGGTCCAGGCCCGCGCTGTTGACCAGTTGGGCCGGGCTCACCCCGGGGGGCAGCACCCGGGCCATCCCGGGCATGTCGTTGCAGACCAGTCGCCCTGCCACTTGATCCAGGGTCATCCCGGGCATCGCGTGCGGACCAGCGCAGTGGAAGAGCAGGTGCAGCGCGAGCTGGCCGCCCCCCAGTGCCGCGGCGATCCCCGGCAGCGAGCGCTCCCGGCCGCCGAGCAGTGCCGCCAGCGCGGCCACCACGGCGAAGCCGAGCAGCAGCGAGGGCAGCGCGACATCGCCGCCGCCGCTCAGGTTGTGGCCGAAGGCGGCCACCACCGTGCACACCACCGCGAACGGCACCGCGCGCAGCAGCCGCAGGTCCCACCCCGCGCGCAGCGCACCGGGGCGCGCCGGTTCGGCGGCGCCCGGCTGCGGGGCGGGGTGGTGGTCAGTCATGGCCGGGCCATCATCTCATCGGGCCCCGGCCCGATCGGGGCGGGGTGCGAAAGTGCCGGAGCGTCAGCGGGAGTGGCCCCGGACCGGCCGTAACTCCAACGGCCCCGGCGTGTGGTGGCAGATGCGCGCCGTTCGGCACAACGCGCCGCGCTCGTCCATCCGCCGAATGGGCGGACCGCCCGCAGCGCGACGGTTCACGGCCCGATCCCTCGGAAATACCTAGTTGTATGTGGAGCCCCAGCCAGGAGGGACCGGTCGTGGACATCTGGTGGACTCTGCATCTCAAGCGCGAGCTGGCCAGCGTGCCGCTGGCCAGGCGCTTCCTGCTCGGCACCATGGAGAGCGCCGGGGTCGACCCGGGCATCGCCCACGACCTCGGCCTCGCGCTGACCGAGGCCTGCGCGAACGCGGTGGAGCACGCGGGCCCCGGCCACCCCAGGGCCGACGACGGCTTCCAGGTGACCGCCACGCTCGACGGCGACCTGCTGCGGATCGAGGTGATCGACTCCGGCCCGGGCCTGCCCGCCGCACCCCGGCTGGTCCCGGCCCGCCGCCCGCTGTCCGCCCCGCCGGAGCGCCCCCTGCCGGAGGCCGGGCACGCCCGCCCGCGCCGCCGCCGCGGCCGGGCCACCCTGCCGGGCCCCGCCGCCCTCGGCCCGGCCCGCCGCTCCCGTCCCACCCCCTACGACACCCACGTACTGCCGCCGGGCCGCCCGCACACCGCCCCGCCCCGGCTGCCCGACCTGGACGTGCTGCCGGACCTGCTGGGCGAGAGCGGCCGGGGCCTGTTCCTGATCCGCGCCCTGACCGACCACGTCCACCTGCGCAACCACCCCCAGCGCGGCGCGATCGTCAGCTTCGACAAGCTGCTCAACCGCCAGGCCCTGCGGGTGGCCTCCTGAAGCGCAGGGCCCGGCCGTCCGCCGGCCCGCTCGCCTGGCGCCCGCACCGGGCCGGGGGCACTGTGGAGATATGTTGCATCGGATGCACGCCGAGTACGGCGACCAGGGCCGATCCGGCCCGGTGAAGCAGTGGCACATGGTCCAGGACCAGCAGCTGGTCGGGCTGTGCGGACGTGAGCTGGCCGAGGGGGCGGCCACCTTGGAACCGACCGAGTGGGGGCGGACCAAGGAGCCCTGCTGCCGGTCCTGCGGGGTGGTCTGGTTCCAGTCGGTGCCCTTCCTGGCGGACGAGCACGACCGGTCGACCTACCTCCCGGACAGCCACGCCGCGGAGGGCTGAGCCGGCTCAGCGGTAGGCCGACTCGCCGGTGATCGCCTCGCCCAGCACCAGGGTGTGGATCTCGCTGGTCCCCTCGTAGGTCAGCACCGACTCCAGGTTGTTGGCGTGCCGCAGCACCGGGTAGTCCGTGGTGATCCCGTTGGCCCCCAGCACGGTCCGGGCGCTGCGCGCGATCGCCAGCGCGGAGCGCACGTTGTTGAGCTTGCCGAAGCTCACCTGAGCCGCCTTCGCGCGACCGGCCTCCTTCAGCCGCCCGATCCGCCAGGCGACCAGGTAGGCCTTCTCCAGCTCCACGGCCATCTCCACCAGCTTCTCCTGGGTGAGCTGGAAGCCGGCGATCGGACGGCCGAACTGGATGCGGCTCTTGGCGTACGACAGCGCGGCCTCGTAGCAGTCCCGGGCGGCGCCGACCGTGCCCCAGAGGATCCCGTAGCGGGCCTCGTTGAGGCAGGACAGCGGCCCGCGCAGCCCGACCACGCCGGGCAGCACCGCGTCGCCCGGCAGCAGCAGCTCCTCGAAGCTCAGCCCGCTGGTCACCGAGGCCCGCAGCGAGAGCTTGCCGGGCACGTCGGTGGCGGTGAACCCGGGGGTGTCGGTGGGCACCACGAAGCCGCGCACCCCCTCCTCGGTCTGCGCCCAGACGACGGCGACGTCCGCCACGCTGCCGTTGGTGATCCACATCTTGCTGCCGGAGAGCACCCAGTCCGCGCCCTTGCGCCGGGCCGTGGTGCGCATGCCGGCCGGGTCGGAGCCGAAGTCCGGTTCGGTCAGCGCGAAGCAGCCGATCGCCCGTCCCGCCGCCAGCTCCGGCAGCCAGCGCTGCTTCTGCTCCTCGGAGCCGAAGGCGTGGATCGCCCGCATCGCCAGCGAGCCCTGGACCGAGACGAAGCTGCGCAGCCCCGAGTCGGCGGCCTCCACCTCCATGCAGGCCACGCCGTACGCCACCGCCCCGGCCCCGGCGCAGCCGTAGCCCTCCAGGTGCATCCCGAGCAGGCCCAGCTCGCCCAGTGCGGGGGCCAGTTCGCGGGCCGGGAAGGTGCCGCGCTCGAACCACTCGGCGATGTGCGGGCGGATCCGGTCGTCGGTGAAGCGGCGGACGGTGTCGCGGATCAGCCGCTCCTCGTCGGTGAGCAGCTCGCCCACGGCGAGCAGGTCGAGCGGGTCGGCGGCGCCCGGACGGGCAGCGGTGGCGGACATGCGGCGCTCCTGGAGGGTTTCGCGGGTGGTGGCGAGGTTGCGCGGTGCCGGACCATCCGTATCAGGCTTTACGCTGGCCGGAAAGCAGTCGCCGGGCGGTCCCTGGGAAGACGGTGGTGTGCAGTGACGGAATCCACGAACCACGCGCCGGGCCCGGCCCTGGACACCGCGGTCGACTCCACCGACGGCCGGGTCCAGAAGGGCAACGAGACGCGCCGCCTGGTGCTGGCCAGGGCGGTCTCGATCGCCTCGGTCGAGGGGCTCGGCGGGCTCTCGCTCGGGCGCCTGGCGAGCGAGCTGTCGCTGAGCAAGAGCGGGGTGTTCGCGCTCTTCGGCTCCAAGGAGGAGCTGCAGCTGGCCACCGTGCGCGCCGCCCAGCGGATCTACCGGGACACCGTGATCGAGCCGGTGCGCCGGCTGCCGTCCGGGGTGGGGCAGGTGTGGGAGCTGGCGCTGCGCTGGCTGGAGTACTCGCGCGGGCGGGTCTTCGCGGGCGGGTGCTTCTTCTACGCGGTGGGCGCCGAGTTCGACGCCCAGCCGGGGCGGGTGCGCGACGTGCTGGCCGAGGGCAGCCTGCGCTGGCACCGCATCGTGCTGGACCTGCTCGAATCGGCCCGTGCGGCGGGGGAGTTGCACGCGGACGCCGATCTGGAGCAGCTCGCCTTCGAGATGATCAGCTTCCTGGAGTACGCCAACGCGATGTCCCTGCTGCACGAGGACGAGGCGCCGTACGCGCGGGCCCGGCGCGCGGTGCTGCTGCTGCTCCGCTCCGAGTCGGTCGACGGCTCGCTGCTGCCGGCGGCCTGACCGCCCGCGCGGGGCACGGCAGGTCGGTCCGCACCCTAAAACTGACCGAACGATCGTGCTAATGTCCGCCGGGAGAGGTCACGCGTTCTTCCCACCGGCCACTAGCTGACGGAGGCACCACCAATGACGACCCTGACGACCCGGCCGGTACTCGCGCCGCTGCACGCCGAAGCGCTCGCCCTGATCGCGCCGCTGGTGGCCGGGATCCGGGTCGACCGGCTCGATCTGCCCACCCCGTGCGCAGGCTGGCCGCTGCGCCGGCTGCTGGCGCACCTGATCGGCCAGCAGTACGGCTTCGCGGCCGCGGCCCGGGGTGACGGCGCGGACCTGGCGGTCTGGGCGGACCGGCCGGTGGCGGCCGGCCCGGGCGCTGCGCTGTCGGTGCTGGCGGGCTTCGCCGACTCGGCGACCGAACTGGTCGGGGCCTTCGCGGCCGCCGAGGCGCGCGGCGCGCTGTTCGCGCTGCCCCAGGTCCTGCCCGGTCACGGCTTCCCGGCCGCCCAGGCGATCGGGTTCCACCTGCTCGACACCCTGGTGCACGGCTGGGACCTGGCGGCCACCCTCGGGGTGCCGTTCGACTGCCCGCCGGAGCTGGCCGAGCTGACCCTGCGGATCGCCGAGCAGGTCCCGTCCGACGCCGGGTCCCGCGGCCCCGGGCACGCCTTCGCGCCCGTGCGGCCGGGCGGGGCGGGTGCGCCCTTCGACGGCGCACTGCTGCTGCTCGGCCGCGATCCGCACTGGCGGCCGTAGCGATCTCCGGCGATCCCCGGGGCACGACGCGGGGCCGGCACCCGCCCCGGGTGCCGGCCCCGCGAACCCCGGGGGGTCAGCCGCTCTTGCGGCGGAAGGTGCGCTTGCCGCCGGCGGCGCTGTGCGCGCCGTGGACCTTGGACTCGTTGCCGGGGCCGCCGGCGGCCCCGTCCGTCTTCACACCGTGCTTGCGCTGCAGTGCGGCGAGGAACTTCGCCTTCACATCGTCCTGGTCGGCCGCGGCGGTGGGCTCGGGGTTCTCCTCGCTTGCCACGGATGCTGCGTCGCTGCTGCTCATACGGACCTCCTGGACGGGTTGGTGCATGGTCGTGCCGCCTGCCACTGTGTCACGCCCGGCGGCCGACGCGCCGTCAGTTCCGGCGTCCGTCGGGCGCGCGGTCGCGCCAGTTCGGGCCGCCGATGAAGAAGAGCAGCGCCATGGTCGGAAACACGAACGAAGCCACGGTCAGCACGATCGCCTGCCACCACATGCCAGTCTCCGCCTCTGTCGTACCGATATGCCCGATATGTGACGCTAGGTGAAAAGTGGGGCCCCTGCCACCGCACCTCGTTCGGGCGAACCCGTGCCGAGGACTGTCCGCCGGGTGCCCCGGCGCCGCACACTGGCGGCATGCAGGTACGACTGGCCGGTGAGCCGGGGCAACCGGGCCACCAGAACGAGGACTTCGCCGCGGGCACCCCCGAGGCCCTGGTGCTGCTCGACGGGTCGGGCTCGCCCGCGGGCATGGAGTCGGGCTGCCGGCACGGCACCGCCTGGTACGTCCGCCGGCTGGGCGTGCACCTGCTCGCCCGGCTGACCGACCGGCCGGACCGCAGCATCGCCGAGTGCCTGGCCGACGCCCTCGCGGAGACCGCCGCGCTGCACGGCGCCCGCTGCGACCTGGCGCATCCCGGCACCCCGGCCGCCTCCGTGGTCGCGGCCCGGCTGCACGGCGCCTCGCTGGAGTACCTGGTGCTCGGCGACGCGCTGCTGCTGCTGGAGCCGCGCGACGGGCCGGTGCGGGTGGTCGGCGACAACCAGCCGTACCCGGCCGGGCAGGAACTGCGCCGGGCGCTGCACGCGGCCGAGCCGGGCAGCGACGAGCGCGCCGCGCTGCGGCTGCGGTACGCGCTGGCGGTGCGCGCGGTGCGCAACACCGGGAACGGGCCGTGGATCGCCGCCGCCAGCCCGAAGGCCGCCGCCCGGGCCGAGACGGGCTTCGTCAAGCTGACCGCCCTGCGCTCGCTGGGCGCCGTCACGGGCGGGGCGGCCCGGTACGCCGTGCCGTTCGCGCTCGGCGACTGGCCCGCGGCGCTGCGGCTGCTGGCCGAGGCCGGTCCGGCCGCGCTGATCGCCCGGGTGCGCGAGGCCGAGGCACTGGACCCGCGCTGCGAGCGCTGGCCGCGCGACCCGGCCCGCGAGGACGCCACCGCGCTCTACGCGCTGATCTGACCGCTCTCGACCAGCCGCACCGCCGGGCCGGTCACCACGGGATCTTCCGCCGGTCGCGGAAGAAGCCGCCGGTCGGGCCGCCGCCGGGCAGGGTGGCGGCCCAGACCACGCCGGCCGCCCCCTCGGCGACCGGGCGGCCGCCGCCCCCGCCCATGTCGGTGTCGACCCAGCCCGGGCAGACCGCGTTCACCAGGATCCGGTCGTGGCGCAGGTCGCGCGCGAGCATCAGGGTCAGCCCGTTCAGCGCCAGCTTGGTGATCGAGTAGGCCGGGGTGCCCGCGCCCAGGTCGTCGATCGCACCGGCGCCACTGGAGACGTTGACGATCCGCGCCTGCCGGGAGGCGCGCAGCAGCGGGAGCAGCGCCTGGACCAACTGCCAGGGCCCGTACACGTTCGTCTCGGCGGCCTCGCGCACCTGGTGCAGGTCGGCGGTCGAGACCCGCTGCCAGGTGTCGTAGCCGATCGCCGCGTTGTTGACCAGCACGTCCAGCCGGCCGTACCGGTCGGCGAGGTGCTCGGCCAGCGCGGTGGCGTCCGTGACGCTGGTGACGTCCAGCCGGTGGGCCTCGACCCCGGCGCCCAGCTTGCGCGCGGCGGCCTCGCCCTTGGCGGCGTCCCGGGCGGTCAGCACCACCCGGTGGCCCAGCGCGGCCAGTTGGCGGCAGGTCTCCAGGCCGATGCCGCGGTTTCCGCCGGTGACCACGGCCACGGGTGCGTCGCTCATGCTCCCAGAGTGGATCACCACCGGGCGGCTGTCCAGCGTCAATTGAGGCTACGTCAGTTGCATCGGGGCCCTGGTCGATCTGCGTCCTAGTGCCTGACGCGGCACTAGCCGATCTGCGCCAGCCGGGGCAGCAGGTGCTCGGCGATCTCCTCGGCGAACTCCACCGGGTTGCGGCCCGCCTCCGGCACCACCTGCAGCTCGGTGACGCCCAGCTTCGCCAGTTGCTCCGCCTCGCCGAGGAAGGCGTCCAGCTCGCCCAGCACCGGACGGCGGCTGCACATCACGGTCTTCTCGATCGCCTCGTAGTCGCGGCCCGCGTCCGCGCAGTGCGCCCGCAGCACGTCCAGCTTGTGGGCGACCTCCGCGACGCCGGTGCCGAACAGGTTGCACGCGTCGCCGTACCGGGCGACCAGCCGCAGCGTCTTCTTCTCGCCGCTGCCGCCGATGACGATCGGCGGGCGCGGGCTGCGCAGCGGGCGCGGCACGCAGAGCGTCTCGGCCAGCTGGTAGTGCCGGCCCTGGTACGGGCCGTCGTCGTCGCTCCACATCTGCAGGCAGATCTGCAGCGTCTCCTCCAGCCGCTCGAAGCGCTCGCTCATCGGCACCACCGGCACCCCGAGGGCCCGCTGCTCCCGCTCGTACCAGGAGGCCCCGAGGCCCAGCTGCGCCCGGCCGCCGGAGAGCACGTCCAGGGTGGTGACGATCTTCGCCAGCAGGCCCGGGTAGCGGTACATCACGCCGGTGACCATCAGGTTGAGCTGCATCCGCTCGGTGACCGCGGCGACGTAGCCGAGGGTGGTGTAGCCCTCCAGCATCGGCTCGGTGGCCACCGAGTGCGGCGTCTCCATCTGGAAGTAGTGGTCCATCACGGTGAACCGGGCGACCCCCGCCTGCTCGGCGATCCGGGCGGTGCGCGCGAGGGTCGGGGCGATCAGCGCCGGGTCCTCGGGGGTGGTGTACTTCCAGTAGTGCAGGCCGAGCTTCATGTCGGTGCCCCCAATAGGGTCGGGTGAATGGTCAGCGGGCTCGACGCTATCGTGCCTGACGGAAGGTCAGATGCCATGACCCGCACAGTTCGTGGCGCACCATGTCGTCGGCGATCGGTCCGTTGGCCGGCGTCCGGAACCACCACCAGGCGCGGCCGGCCAGCTCCAGCTGCGCGACCTGCGCCATCCGCCGGCCGTCGTCGACCACGGTGAACGAGCGGTAGCGGTCGTCGGCCTGCTGGACGGCGAGCTGCTCCAGTCGTGCGCGCAGCTGCGGGGGGAGCTTGACGAGCGCCGTGGCCAGGTGGTCCCGCAGGAAGAGGGCACCGGCCAGGTCGTAGGCGTTCCACGCGTCGCGGTCGAAGGGCGGCAGCGCACGGTCGGCGTCGATCCGCGCGACCTGCTCGCCCCAGGCGGCGGCCAGCTCGACGGCATCCAACTCGGCACCGACCCCGAACGGCACCCGGTGCGCGGCGAGCTGCGCCAACTCGTCCTCGGTGAACTGGGATCGTAGCTGCGCTTGGGCCATCGACGGGTCGCCTCCCGAGTTGAATCGGACGCTCAGCTAGGAGGACGAGCAGCGATTCCGTTTAGTTCGCGCCTTGAGCCCGACTTGAGCCTTGGCTGCTCCAAAGGTCTTCGGGCGGACCCGCGTCGCCGGGCAGGGTCATGGCGGAGAGCAGTGTCGGCGCACTTGACCGCATCGATCTGCTGTCAGTGTTCTGGACCGGACTGAAGGAGCGAGAGTTTGATGAAGAAGGCAGCGCGGACGCCGGCTGCGCAGGCGCAGCCGGCGGTTCCCGGCGAGAAGCTCATGTGGGCGTCGATGGTCGGCTGCCTGGCAGCCGCACTCGCCGCCCCGCTGTTCGGGGACGACCCGACGGGCGTGGTGATTCCCGTGCTGATGGCGACATCCATCGGCGGACGCCTCGCCTGGTTCCGGAGGCAGCGGGGGCAGGCGTAGGCCTGGGATCTGCGGCAGGCCGTCGGTCCCAGGCTCATCCGGGTAAGGACGGTACCCCCGAGCTCGGTGCCGCCGCGGGCGGCGGCTCGGTGCGGTCAGCCCGCGCCGGCCGGGATGGTGCCCAGGCGGCCGGCCTGGAAGTCCTCCATGGCCTGCTGCAGTTCGCGGTGGCTGTTCATCACGAACGGGCCGTAGTGGGCGACCGGTTCGCGGATCGGCTGGCCGCCGAGCAGCACCACCTCGAAGTTGGCGCTCCGGGAGTCCTGGGTCTCGTCCGCCCGGATGGTGAGGGAGTCGCCCTCGCCGAAGACGACGGCCTGGCCCAGGTGGAACGGGCGCCGCTCCTCGCCGGCCGAGCCGCTGCCCGCGAGGCCGTAGGCCAGGCCGTTGAAGTCGGGGCGCCAGGGCAGGGTGACCTCGGCGCCGGGGTTCACGGACACGTGGATCATCGTGATCGGGGTGTGGGTGGCACCGGGGCCCTGGTGGCCCGCGATGTCGCCGGCGATGAGCCGCACCAGCGCGCCGCCGTCGGGCGAGGCGAGCAGCTTCACGCTGCTGCCGCGGATGTCCTGGTACTTGGGCGCGATCATCTTGTCCGCGGCGGGCAGGTTCACCCACAGCTGCAGCCCGTGGAACAGGCCGCCGGACATCACCAGCGACTCCGGCGGGGCCTCGATGTGCAGCAGGCCGGAGCCGGCCGTCATCCACTGGGTGTCGCCGTCGGTGATGACGCCGCCACCGCCGTGCGAGTCCTGGTGCACGAAGGTCCCGTCGATCAGGTACGTGACGGTCTCGAAGCCGCGGTGCGGGTGCCAGGGGGTCCCCTTCGGCTCGCCGGCCGCGTAGTCCACCTCGCCCATCTGGTCCATCATGATGAACGGGTCCAGGTACTTCTGGTTGATCTTGGCGAAGGCCCGGCGGACCGGGAAGCCCTCGCCCTCGAAGCCGCTGAGCGCGGTCGACACGGCCAGCACGGGCCGCGGCCGGGCGCCTTCGGCGGGGGATGCGATGCGCGGCAGAACAAGCGGGTTCTCGACGGTCACGGCTGGCATGTCGGCCTCCTTCTGAGGTGCTCGGGCCTACCTCTGCGAGGTTAGTTCAATGCTCAACAAGAAGCAAGTTGAACGTTCAACCATGATGGGCGGGTCGGCCGGGACGAGTCCCGGCGGGAGCCGGGCGCGGGGTGGGTCAGCCGTACATCCGCCGCATGGTGAAGTCGACCATCTGCTCCACGGCCTTGGCGTCGAACACCATCCGGTGCTCGCCCTCCATGTCCAGGGCGAAGCCGTAGCCGGTCGGCAGCAGGTCCAGCACCTCGGCGCCGGAGACGGTGAAGTGCTTGGAGTCCTTGCCCGCGTACCGGCGCAGCTCCTTGAGCGAGCTGAACATCGGGATCACCGGCGTCGGCGTGTTGTGCAGGGCCAGGAAGCCGGGGCGGTCGCCGCGCGGGCAGTGCACCTTCGAGGTGATGAAGATCGCCTGGAAGTCCTCCACCGGCATCGAGCCGGTGGTGAAGGCGCGCACGGCGTCCGCGAGCGAGGGCGGCGAGGGCTCGGGGTAGAGCGACTGACCGGCGGCCTGCGGCTGCTCGCCGTACCCTCCGGCTCCGCCGGCCTGCGCGCCGTAGCCCTGCTGCCCGTAGCCGCCGCCCATGCCCTGCTGCCCCGCCTGCTGGTAGGGGTCGCCGGGGTAGCCGCCGTTCGCGCTCTGCTCGTAGCCGTACACACGGACAGGCTAGCGAACCGGGCCCGCCCCGCGGGGCGGTCGGATCGGACAACGTGCGGTGGGATGGTCCTGTCGGGAACTGACGGCGCGTGGGTCCGGTGGGGGAGTACCGCCCTGGACGTGACTACGTTCACGCCGGATTAACGGTGAAAGGCTTGAAGAAGTTACTAACCGGTAGCATCATGATGTCTACTGGCGGGTAGGTGCGTTCAGGAAACCTTAGCGGCGCACCCGGAAGCGACGAACCGGAGAAACGGCCATGGGTCACTACAAGTCCAACCTGCGGGACGTGGAGTTCAACCTCTTCGAGGTGCTCGGCCGCGACCAGGTGTACGGCACCGGTCCGTTCGCCGACATGGACGTCGACACCGCGAAGAGCATCCTCAGCGAGATCTCGCGCCTGGCCGAGAACGACCTCGCCGCCTCCTTCGCGGACACCGACCGCAACCCGCCGGTCTTCGACCCGGAGACCAACACCGCGCCGATCCCGGCCGCCTTCAAGAAGAGCTACGACGCCTACATGGACGCCGAGTGGTGGCGGCTGGGCATCCCGACCGAGATCGGCGGCCAGGTCACCCCGTCCTCGCTGATCTGGGCCTACGCCGAGCAGATCCTGGGCTCGAACCCGGCAATCTGGATGTACTCCTCCGGCCCGGCCTTCGCCGGCGTCGTCTTCGACGAGGGCACCGAGGAGCAGCAGAAGATCGCCAAGCTCATGACCGAGCGGCTCTGGGGCGCCACCATGGTGCTGACCGAGCCGGACGCGGGCTCCGACGTGGGCGCCGGCCGCACCAAGGCGATCAAGCAGGAGGACGGCTCCTGGCACATCGAGGGTGTGAAGCGCTTCATCACCTCGGGCGAGCACGACATGTCCGAGAACATCATCCACCTGGTGCTGGCCCGCCCCGAGGGCGGCAAGCCGGGCACCAAGGGCCTGGGCCTCTACATCGTCCCCAAGTTCGACTTCGACTGGGAGACCGGCGAGCTGGGCGAGCGCAACGGCGCCTACGCCACCAACGTCGAGCACAAGATGGGCCTCAAGGCCTCCAACACCTGCGAGATGACCTTCGGCGCCAAGCACCCGGCCAAGGGCTGGCTGGTCGGCGAGAAGATCGACGGCATCCGCCAGATGTTCAAGATCATCGAGTTCGCCCGGATGATGGTCGGCACGAAGGCCATCGCCACCCTCTCCACCGGCTACCTGAACGCGCTGGAGTACGCCAAGGAGCGCGTGCAGGGCGCCGACATCGCCAACTTCCTGGACAAGACCGCCCCGCGCGTGACCATCACGCACCACCCGGACGTGCGCCGCTCGCTGCTGACCCAGAAGGCCTACGCCGAGGGCATGCGCGCCCTGGTCCTCTACACCGCCTCGGTCCAGGACGACATGCTCGCCGCCCGCCTGCGCGGCGAGCAGGACGAGGCCGCCGAGCGCCTCAACGACCTGCTGCTGCCGATCGTCAAGGGCTACGGCTCGGAGAAGTCCTACGAGCAGCTCGCCCAGTCCCTGCAGACCTTCGGTGGCTCCGGCTACCTGCAGGAGTACCCGATCGAGCAGTACATCCGGGACGCCAAGATCGACACCCTCTACGAGGGCACCACCGCGATCCAAGGCCTGGACTTCTTCTTCCGCAAGATCGTCAAGGACGGCGGCCAGGCGCTCACCTCGGTCTCCGAGCAGATCCAGAAGTTCCTCGGCGCCGGTGAGGGCGGCGACGCCCTGGCCGCCGAGCGCGAGCTGCTCGCCAAGGCCGCCGGCGACCTGGAGGCCATCGTCGGCAAGGTCCTCAGCGACCTGTCCGCGGTCGAGCAGGACGTGAAGAACATGCACAAGGTGGGCCTGAACACCACCCGCCTGCTGCTGGTCTGTGGCGATGTGGTGGTCGGCTGGCTGCTGCTGCGCCAGGCCGTCGTGGCCCAGGCCAAGATCGAGGCCGGCGCCACCGGCAAGGACCTCGCCTTCTACCAGGGCAAGGTGGCCGGCGCCCGGTTCTTCGCCCGCAACATCCTGCCGACCATCAGCGCCCAGCGCCTGATCGCCGAGGGCATCGACCTGGACGTCATGGAGCTGGCCGAGGACGCGTTCTGATCCCGTTGACCGCCTGACACACCCTCAGCACTGTGGGGCCCGCGCTTGCGTGCGGGCCCCACAGTGCTGTCCCGGTGCCGGACGCCCTCCCGGTGTCCGGGGATCGTTCGGCCCCGAGCGGCCCGGTTCCCAGGTACCGGACAGTAGGTGAACAGGGCGGTGATGATGGCGCATCAGCCACTCCGGACCAATACCAACTCTTGACCGTCCTGACGGTGTACGGGCATATGCTCGGGTGGGAGGGCGCCTTCGCACCGCCGGCTCTCCGCACTTCCCTCGACCCAGGAGCAGCATGTCCACCGCCGACCGACCGGTGTTCTTCGACCGGACCCACACCGACGACCTGATCGCCTTTCTGGCCGCCGCACCGTCCCCGTACCACGCGGTGGCCGGCGCGGCCGAGCGGCTGGAGAAGGCGGGTTTCCGGCAGGTGGCGGAGACCGACGGGTGGGAGGGCACCGCCGGCGGGCGGTACGTCATCCGGGGTGGCGCGCTGATCGCCTGGTACGTGCCCAAGAGCGCAGGCCCGGCCACACCGTTCCGGGTGGTCGGCACCCACACCGACTCGCCCAACCTGCGGGTCAAGCCGCTGCCCGACACCGGCGCGGCCGGCTGGCGGCAGGTCGCGGTGGAGATCTACGGCGGCGTGCCGCTGAACACCTGGCTGGACCGGGACCTGGGTCTGTCCGGCCGGCTGGTGCTGCGGGACGGCTCGACCCGGCTGGTGCAGCTGGACGAGCCGCTGCTGCGCGTCCCGCAGCTGGCGATCCACCTGGACCGGCAGGTCAACGACGGGCTGAAGCTGGACAAGCAGCGGCATCTGACCCCCGTCTGGGGGCTGGGCAAGGTGGACGAGGGCGGCCTGATCGCCTACGTCGCCGAGCGCGCCCAGCTGGACGCGAGCGCGGTGGTGGGCTGGGACTTGATGACCCACGACGTCCAGCCGCCGTCGTACCTGGGCCGGGACCGCGAGCTGCTGGCCGCCCCGCGGCTGGACAACCTGCTCTCGGTGCACGCGGCGACCGCCGCGCTGGCCGCCGCCGTCAGCGCGGAGGGCGCCGACCAGCTGCCGTACATCCCGGTGCTGGCCGCCTTCGACCACGAGGAGACGGGCAGCGAGTCGGACACCGGCGCGCAGGGCCCGCTGCTCGGCAACGTGCTGGAGCGCAGCATCAACGCCCGCGGCGGCACCCTGGAGGACCGGGCCAGGGCGCTGGCCGGCACCGTCTGCCTCTCCTCCGACATGGGGCACGCCGTGCACCCCAACTACAGCGAGCGGCACGAGCCCGGCCACCAGCCGGTCCCCAACGGCGGGCCGATCCTCAAGGTCAACGTCAACAACCGGTACGCGACCGACGGCGTGGGCCGGGCGGTCTTCGCCGCCGCCTGCGAGCGGGCCGGCGTGCCGTGGCAGACCTTCGTCTCCAACAACGCGATGCCGTGCGGCACCACGATCGGCCCGATCACCGCGGCCCGGCTCGGGATCACCACGGTGGACTGCGGGATCGCCGCGCTCTCCATGCACTCGGCGCGCGAGCTGTGCGGCGCCGAGGACCCGTACCTGCTGGCCTCGGCGCTGAAGGCGTTCCTCGAAGGCTGACGCCCGGCGCGGACGCGGTCAGGGGCGGCTCCGGCCGCCCCTGACCCGTCGCGTCACTCCATCCCGGCCAGCACCAGCGGCAGCCGGCTCGCGCCGCCCGCCACCAGCTTCACCGGCACGCCCCAGTCCTGCTGGTGCACGTGGCAGGCCGGGTACTCGATCGCCGGGTCGTCGTCGCAGGAGGCCGCCATCGCCGAGACGTGCAGCACGCCCTCGGTCAGCTCGGCCGAGAGCACCAGCTCGCGGGAGAGCGCGCTGTCCGCGCCGGCGCCGGAGACCAGCAGCTCGGGCGGGGTGGCGCTGACCAGCAGGCGGGTGGAGGGGCCGTAGCGCTCGTCCAGCTTCTGGCCGCTGGGCGCGGTGAAGACCACGTCCAGCCGCAGCGTGCCCGGGGCCACTTCAGTAGCGGCGCGCTGGGTGCGGTGCGCGACGGACTCCACCCGCACCGCCTCCTCGGGCAGCCGCAGCCGGGTCAGCCGGTGCCGGGCCGACTCCACCACCACGATGTCCTCGCCGGCCAGCACCGCCCCCGAGGGTTCGCGCAGGTCGGTGGCCAGCGTGCTGACCTCGTTCGTCGCCGGGTCGAAGCGGCGCAGCGCGTGGTTGTAGGTGTCGGCGACCGCCACCGACCCGTCCGGCAGCACGGTGACGCCGAGCGGGTGCTGGAGCAGCGCCTGCTCGGCGGTGCCGTCCCGGTGGCCGAAGTCGAAGAGGCCGGTGCCGATCGCACTGTGTACGGACTGTGTTTCACGTGAAACCCAGCGCAGCGCCGAGGTCTCCGAGTCCGCCACCCAGAGCCGCTCGCCGTCCGCGGAGACCGCCAGGCCCGAGGGCTGGGCGAACCAGGCCTCGGTCACCGGGCCGTCGACCAGGCCCTCGTTGGTGGTGCCGGCCGCCACCGCGACCGTGCCGGTGGCCGGGTCGTAGGCCCACAGCTGGTGCACGCCCGCCATCGCGATCCACACCCGGCCGTCGAAGAAGGCGACGTCCCACGGCGAGGAGAGGTCCACCTCGTGCGCCGGGCCCTCGGTCGGCGAGCCCTGCCACCACTGCCGGCCGGTGCCGGCCAGCGTGGTCACCGTGCCGTCGGCCAGCCGCACCCCGCGCAGCGCGTGGTTGACGGTGTCGGCCACCACCACGTCGTAGCCCAGGTCCAGCCCCTCGGGTACCAGCGCCAGGCCCTGCGGCTCGCTGAACCGCGGCGCCGTGCCGTCGGCGCTGTCCAGGAAGCCCCGCTCGCCGTCGCCGATCCGGCGCACCACGCTCTCGCCGTCCTCGGCCAGCTCGACCAGCGAGTGGTGCCCGGAGTCGGCCACCAGGAACCCGCCACCGGGCAGCCGCACCGCCTTGCCGGGGAACTTCAGCGCCCCGGCCACCGGCTCCGGCGCCACGTACGGGCCGTCACCGCGGCGCAGCGTGCCCTTCGCGGCGTGCTCCGCCTCCAGCTCCTCGACCAGCCGCTCGATCGCGTGCGCATGCCCCTCGCCGGCGTGCTGGGCGACCACGTACCCCTCGGGGTCGATCACCACCAGCGTCGGCCAGGCCCGCACCGCGTACTGCTTCCAGGTGGCGAGCTGCGGGTCGTCCAGCACCGGGTGCTCGACCTCGTAGCGCGCCACCGCGTCCACCACGGCCTGGTGGTCGGCCTCGTGCACGAACTTGGGCGAGTGCACCCCGACGATCACCACGGTGTCGCGGTGCTTCTCCTCCAGCTCCCGCAGCTCGTCCAGGACGTGCAGACAGTTGATGCAGCAGAAGGTCCAGAAATCGGCGATCACGATCTTGCCCCTGAGGTCCGCCAGGGTCAGATCCTTGCCGCCGGTGTTCAGCCAGCCGCCGGCGCCGATGAGTTCGGGGGCGCGGACGCGTGCACGAGAAGCCATGCCCACATCCAACCCCATCGGCTGCCGGAAGCATTCCGCCGCCCACGGGGCGCGGCGCTACAGGGCGAGGTGCAGGCGCAGGGCCGCGTCGAGCCGGGCCAGCGCAGCCGGTGGGACCGAGCCGATCCGGTGCAGCAGGCGCTCGATCGCCACGGCCCGGACCTGTTCGGCCTGTGCTTTGGAATCCCGCTCCAGGCCGCAGGACGCAGCGTCGAGCAGGACCTGGAAGGGGAAGACCCGGTCGGTGTTCGAGGTGATCGGTACGACGGTCAAGACGCCGCGGCCGTGCCTGGCCGCGGATCGGTTCGCCGAGTCGTTGGAGACGATGACGGCCGGCCGGGCCTTGTAGGCCTCGCTCCCGCGCACGGGGTCGAAGTCGATCAGGTAGATGTCACCGCGCAGCATCGGTGAGGCCGTCCTCGGTCGTGGCCTCCCAGCCGGCGGCGGACTCGTCCTGCTCCCACTCCTGCCATGCCTGCTGGTAGTCGTCCTCCAGCTGGGCGCCACGGAGCAGTTCGATGGCGGTGTGGATCACGGCGGACCGGGAATCGGTCGAGGTCCTGGCCCCGTACTCGTCGAGGAAGGCGACGTCCGCCTCGGGGAGGCTGACACTGATCTTCATACCATGGAGGGTACCCGAGTGCTACCAGCAGTGCTACCGAATGAGCCTCTGGGTGGCACCGCCGGGCGGGCTGGGGTGGCACGGCGGCGGCGGAGCTCGGTGACACCGGGGTCGTCGGTGCGGGCGTCGTAGGCGCGCTGGTGGGCCTCGACGGTGGGCTGGTGGTCGTCGATCCAGCTCCGGATGGCGCTCAGCGGCTCGGCCAGGCTGTGGCCGAGCGGGCTCAGCTCGTAGCGGACCTTGACCACGGAGTCGGCCAGCACGGTCCGGATGACCAGGCCGTCGCGCTCCAGGCTGCGCAGGGTCTGGGCGAGGATCTTGCGGCTGATGTCACCGATCCGGCGCAGCAGGTCGCCGTAGTGGGCGGGGCCCTCCTGCAGGGTGACCAGCAGCAGCACCGACCAGCGGTCGCCGAGGCGGTCCAGCAGCGGTCGGCAGGGGCAGCGGTCCTGGTCACTCTCGTTCATGATCTCGGCAACCGCGCAGCCTGCGGCGGGTATTCCGGCAGGTTTCCGCCAGGTTCCGTCTGGCCGCGGTGCGGTGCGCGGCGGCAGCCTGGAGCCATGACGACACAGATGAACGCGGTGACCCAGGACCACTTCGGCGCCCCCGACGAGGTGCTGCGGATCGCCCGAACCGAGCGCCCCGCGCCCGGCCCGACCGAGGTGCTGGTCAAGGTGCACGCGGCCGGGATCAACCCGGTCGACGTGAAGACCAGCCGCGGCGAGGGGCTGTCCTGGTACTACGGCGAGCCGCCCTACACGCTGGGCTGGGACGTCAGCGGCACGGTGGAGGCGGTCGGCTTCGGGGTGACGACGCTCGAGGTGGGCGACGAGGTGCTCGGGATGCCGAACTTCCCCCGGCTGGCCGGCGGCTTCGCCGAGTACGTCACGGCGCCTTCGCGGCACTGGGTGCGCAAGCCCGCCGCGCTGAGCCACGCCGAGGCGGCCGGGCTGCCGCTGGCAGGCCTGACGGCCTGGCAGATCATCGTGGAAACCGCCGAGGTGACGGCCGGCCAGCGGGTGCTGGTGCACGCGGCGGCCGGCGGGGTGGGCCACCTCGCGGTGCAGATCGCCAAGGCCCGCGGCGCGTACGTGATCGGCACGGCCCGCGCGGCCAAGCACGACTTCCTGCGCTCGATCGGCGTGGACCAGGTGCTGGACTACACGGCTCGCCCGTTCGAGGAGGTGGTCGCGGAGCTCGACCTGGTGGTCGACAACATCGGCGACCCCGAGCACCAGCTGCGCTCGCTGCGCACCCTGCGCGAGGGCGGCCTGCTGGTGGCGGTGCCGGGCGGGGTGGACCCGGCGGCGGCCGAGCAGGCGCGGGCGACCGGCCGGCGGATCACCGACGTGCTGGTCGAGCCGGACCTGGCCGGGCTGCGCGGCCTGGTCGAGCTGATCGACCGCAAGGAGCTGCGGGTGGAGATCGCCGAGCAGCTGCCGCTGGCCGAGGTGGCGCGGGCCTTCGAGCTGGTGGGCTCGGGACGGGTCCAGGGCAAGGTGGTCCTCACCCTGGAGTGACCGAACACCGCACCGCGCCCGCCCCGCTCAGCCCCCTGCCCCGCGGCGCCCGCGCCCGCTCAGCCCCCTGCCCCGCCGCGCCCGCTCCTGCCCCCGGCGCTCAGCCGGCCGCGAGCCGCTCGGTCAGCCGCTGCTTGGCCGCGGGCCACTCCTCGGCCAGCATCGAGAAGTACACGGTGTCCCGCCAGGTGCCGTCCGGCCGGCGCCGGGCCCGGCGGAAGGTGCCCTCGTACTGCGCGCCGAGCCGCTTGATGGCGTTCTGCGAGCGCTCGTTGAGGTTGTCGGTCTTCCACATCACCCGGCCCATGCCGAGCTCCTCGAAGGCATGAGTGAGCAGGAGCAGCTTGGCCTCGGTGTTGACGGCACTGCGCCAGACCGAGCGCCCGTACCAGGTGCCGCCGATCTCCACCCACTCCTCGCGGGCGTTGCAGTCGTAGTAGCAGGTGATGCCCACCGCGCGCCCCGAGTCGGCCGCGATCACGGCGAACGGCTCGCAGCCGGCGTTGGTCAGGTAGCCCTCCACGATCGCGGCGACGTCCGACTCGTGCTGCGGCGCGCTCCAGGACAGCCAGCGGAACACCTCCTCGTCCTTGTGGGCCACCGCGAAGAGGTCGGCGACGTGGTGGCGGCCCAGCGGCTCCAGGCGGACGTGGCTGCCGGTGAGGGTGACGGGGGCGGGAGTCTTGGCGGTCATGATCAGCACGGTAGCGCCGATATGCACTAGCTGCAATAGGTCATTGATCTAGTGCAATGATTCCGGATCTGGGCCGGCCACGCGAAGGGCCCCGCACCATCAACCGATGGTGCGGGGCCCTTCGCGTGGCGGTTCAGGCGATCAGAGGAACGAGTTGATCTCGATCGTCTCGGTCCGGCCGGGGCCGACGCCGATCGCGGAGATCGGGGCGCCCGACATCTCCTCCAGCGCCTTCACGTACGCCTGCGCGTTCTTCGGCAGGTCGGCGAAGGTCTTCGCCTTGCTGATGTCCTCGCTCCAGCCGGGGAGGGTCTCGTAGATCGGCTTGGCGTGGTGGAAGTCCGACTGGTTGTACGGGAGCTCCTCGACCCGCTGGCCGTCGATCTCGTACGCCACGCAGACCGGGATCTGCTCCCAGCCGGTCAGCACGTCCAGCTTGGTGAGGAAGAAGTCGGTCAGGCCGTTGACCCGGGTCGCGTAGCGCGCGATCACCGCGTCGAACCAGCCGCAGCGCCGGTCGCGCCCGGTGGTGACACCGCGCTCGCCGCCGATCCGGCGCAGCGCCTCGCCGTCCTCGTCCAGCAGCTCGGTCGGGAACGGGCCCGAGCCGACCCGGGTGGTGTAGGCCTTGAGGATGCCGATGACCCGGTCGATCTTGGTGGGACCGATGCCGGCACCGGTGCAGGCCCCGCCCGAGGTCGGGTTGGACGAGGTCACGAAGGGGTACGTGCCGTGGTCGACGTCCAGCAGGGTGCCCTGGCCGCCCTCCAGCAGGACCACCTTGTTCGCCTTCAGCGCCTGGTCGAGCACCAGCGTGGTGTCCGCCAGGAACGGGCGGATCTTCTCGGCGTAGCCCAGGTACTCCTCGACCACCAGGTCGGCGGGCATCGCGCGGCGGTTGTAGAGCTTGACCAGGATCTGGTTCTTGTCGTGCAGCGCCGCTTCGACCTTCTGCCGCAGGATCGACTCGTCGAAGAGGTCCTGCACCCGGATGCCGATCCGGTTGATCTTGTCGGCGTAGGCCGGGCCGATGCCGCGCCCGGTGGTGCCGATCTTGCGCTTGCCGAGGAAGCGCTCGACGACCTTGTCCAGGGTGCGGTGGTAGGGCGTGATCAGGTGGGCGTTGCCCGAGATCAGCAGCTTGGAGGTGTCGATGCCACGGTCGTTCAGCCCCGCCAGCTCGGACAGCAGCACGCCCGGGTCGATCACCACGCCGTTGCCGATGACCGGCGTGACGTTGGGGCTGAGGATGCCGGAAGGCAGCAGGTGCAGCGCGTACTTCTGGTCGCCGATGACCACCGTGTGACCGGCGTTGTTGCCGCCCTGGTAGCGGACGACGTAGTCGACGGAGCCGCCGAGGAGGTCCGTGGCCTTCCCCTTGCCCTCGTCTCCCCACTGGGCACCAACGAGCACGAGTGCCGGCACAGGCGTACACCCCTTCCGGTTGGGGCATCCTGCGTAGGCCGCAGTCTGCCCCGAGATAGACGAAGCCCCTGGCGCAATAGCGCAAGGGGCTCTTGCACCGAGAGATTACCTGAGGAAGGACCGGTCGTGTCGTCCCTGTCCACGCCCGCCCCCCGACCCTCCGACGCCGCCGGGCCGCCCGGCGGCGCCCCGCTGCTGGTGCTGCTGGACCCGGCCGCCAAGGAGGCCGACGGCGAGGCGGTGCGGATCGCCCGGGACGTCCTGGCCGGGGGCGCGGACGTCAAGGTGGTGGTGCCGGAGAGCGCCGGTGAGCTGGACCGGGTGCTCGCGCACCGGGGCAGGCGCCGTCCGGTGGTGATCGGCTCCGACCTCGCGCTCCAGCGCGTGGTGCAGGCCCTGCACCAGCAGCGCGAGTTGGGCGCCGGGCCGCTCGGCCTGGTCCCGGTCGGGCACGGCCGGGCGGTGCTGCTGGCCCGCTCGCTCGGGGTGCCGCTGGAGCCGGTGGCGGCGGCCCGGGCGGTGCTCGCGGGGGCGCCCAGGCAACTGGGCCTGCTGCTGGACGACGGCGACGGGGTGGTGCTGGGCGAGGTGCGGATCCCGGGTCGGCGGCAGAGCCAACCGGGGGGATGGCGTTCGCTGTGGGCGAAACTGATTGCAGCCGAGCAGGTGGATCCCTCGCCCGACCGGCTCCGGGTCGAGGCGGACGGTCGGGCGCTGGCCGAGGCGGGGCGAGAGCTGCGGCTGGTCGCGCTGCGGCTGCCCGCGGGCTCGGCGCTGGCCGAGGTGCTGGTGCGGCCCTCGGGCCCCGGCGGCGCGCTGCTGCGGGTGCGGGCGGCCAGCGTCACGGTCGACGGGCGCACCTTCGGTTACGAGGCCGACGGCTGCCCGGCGGGCCCGGTCCCCACCCGCACCTGGCTGGCCAAACCGGACGCCTGGGGCCTGCTGCTGCCGGCATGACCGAGCGTGACGAGGGTCACGCCGCGCCGACCGTTGTCCCTGTGCCACCTGCCCGAGCGCCGTGGTAAGGGGTTCGATCTACGCGCGTTGCCGGTCAAATCGCCAGTCCAGGCGCCTTCCCGGGCTTCGGAACTCGGTCTCAACTGCCCTAGACTCGAAGGCGTGCCACGTGGTGACGGAAGACTCAACCACGATCTTCTTCCCGGTGAGAAAGGCCCCCAGGACGCTTGCGGCGTCTTCGGTGTCTGGGCTCCCGGCGAGGAGGTCGCCAAGCTCACGTACTTCGGCCTTTACGCCCTGCAGCACCGCGGACAGGAATCCGCCGGTATCGCGGTGAGCAATGGCTCCCAGATTCTCGTCTTCAAGGACATGGGACTCGTCTCCCAGGTCTTCGACGAGGCCTCGCTGGGATCCCTGCACGGGCATATCGCCGTCGGACATGCCCGCTACTCGACCACCGGGTCCTCGGTCTGGGAGAACGCCCAGCCGACCTTCCGGGCAACCGCTCACGGTTCGCTGGCCCTCGGCCACAACGGAAACCTGGTCAACACCGCCGAACTCGCAGCGATGGTCGCCGAGCTGCCCGGAGCCGAGCACGTCTCGCGCTCGGGCCGCACCGCGGCGACCAACGACACCGACCTGGTGACCGCGCTGCTGGCCGGCAATCCCGACCTGTCCATCGAGGAGACCGCCCGGCAGATCCTGCCGAAGGTCAAGGGCGCCTTCTCGCTGGTCTTCATGGACGAGCACACCCTCTACGCGGCCCGCGACCCGCAGGGCATCCGCCCGCTGGTGCTCGGCCGCCTGGAGCGCGGCTGGGTGGTCGCCTCCGAGACGGCGGCGCTCGACATCTGCGGCGCCAGCTTCATCCGCGAGGTGGAGCCGGGCGAGCTGATCGCCATCGACGAGAACGGCATGCGCTCCTCGCGCTTCGCCGAGGCCAGGCCCAAGGGCTGCGTCTTCGAGTACGTCTACCTGGCCCGCCCCGACACCACCATCGCCGGGCGCAACGTGCACCTGTCGCGGGTGGAGATGGGCCGCCGGCTGGCCGTCGAGGCGCCGGTCGAGGCCGACATGGTGATAGCCACTCCCGAGTCCGGCACCCCCGCCGCGATCGGCTACGCCGAGGCCAGCGGGATCCCCTACGGCTCCGGCCTGGTGAAGAACGCCTACGTCGGGCGCACCTTCATCCAGCCCAGTCAGACGATCCGTCAGCTCGGCATCCGGCTCAAGCTCAACCCGCTGCGCGAGGTCATCGCCGGCAAGCGGCTGGTGGTCGTGGACGACTCGATCGTGCGCGGCAACACCCAGCGCGCGCTGGTGCGGATGCTGCGCGAGGCGGGCGCCGCCGAGGTGCACATCCGCATCTCCTCGCCGCCGGTGAAGTGGCCGTGCTTCTTCGGCATCGACTTCGCCACCCGCGCGGAGCTGATCGCCAACGGCATGACGGTCGAGGAGATCGGCAAGACGCTCGGCGCCGACTCGCTCGCCTACATCTCGATCGACGGCATGATCGAGGCCACCAAGCAGCCCAAGGACCGGCTCTGCCGGGCCTGCTTCGACGGCGAGTACCCGATGGAGCTGCCCGACCCGGCGCTGCTCGGCAAGCTCCTGCTCGAAGCGGAGATCGCCGGCAGCAAGCAGCAGCCCCCCGTCCGCGGCAAGCCGACCGGCTCCGACCTGGACGGCGTCCAGTCGCTGCTCGGCGGTCACGGCGCGGCCGACGCGCTGCGCCGCCCGTAGTACCTCAGGCGGGGCCCCGACCGGGGCCCCGCCGCTGTTTTGGCAACCCCCACAGACCCGAAAGGGCCGCAGTGACCAGCACAGACAGTGGCGCCACCTACGCCGCAGCCGGAGTCGACATCGAGGCGGGCGACCGCGCGGTCGAACTCATGAAGCAGTGGGTGAAGAAGACCAGCCGGCCCGAGGTGGTCGGCGGCCTCGGCGGCTTCGCCGGCCTCTTCGACATCTCCGCCCTGAAGCGCTACGAGCGCCCGCTGCTGGCCTCGGCCACCGACGGGGTGGGCACCAAGGTCGCGCTGGCCGCCGCGATGGACAAGCACGACACCATCGGCCACGACCTGGTCGGCATGGTCGTCGACGACCTGGTGGTCTGCGGCGCCGAGCCGCTCTTCATGACCGACTACATCTGCGTCGGCAAGGTCCACCCCGAGCGGGTCGCCCAGATCGTCAAGGGCATCGCCGAGGGCTGCGTGCTGGCCGGCTGCGCGCTGGTCGGCGGCGAGACCGCCGAGCACCCGGGCCTGCTGGGCCCGGACGAGTACGACGTCGCGGGCGCCGGCACCGGCGTGGTCGAGGCGGACGCGCTGCTGGGCGCCGAGCGGGTGCGGGCCGGCGACGTGGTGATCGCGATGGCCGCCTCCGGGCTGCACTCCAACGGCTACTCGCTGGTGCGCCACGTGCTGCTGAACGAGGCCGGCTGGAAGCTGGACCGGGAGGTGGCCGAGTTCGGCCGCACGCTCGGCGAGGAACTGCTGGAGCCGACCCGGATCTACTCGCTGGACTGCCTGGCGCTCACCCGGGCCACCGAGGTGCACGCCTTCTCGCACGTCACCGGTGGTGGCCTGGCGGCCAACCTGGCCCGGGTGATCCCGGACCACCTGCACGCCCGCCTGGACCGCGGCACCTGGACCCCGCTGCCGGTCTTCCAGACCGTCGCCTCGGTCGGCCGGATGCAGACCCTGGAGATCGAGAAGACCCTCAACATGGGCATCGGCATGGTCGCCGTGGTCCCGCCGGAGTCGGTCGACGTGGTGCTCGCCATCCTGGAGGACCGCGACGTGGAGGCCTGGCTGCTGGGCGACATCGTGGCCCGCGACGCCGGGCACGAGGCCGGCGCGGCGCTGTACGGGGAGTACGCGAACTGAGGTGGTGAGGCTGCGGCCCCCTGCTCCCGGCCCGGGAGCAGGGGGCCGCAGCCGTTCACAGCACCGGGTGAAACGGGGTGTCCGAAAGGCCCCGGGAACGCCGAAAACCGGCCCGGCGCGGTCTCGCGCTGGGCCGGGTCAGGGCGTGAGCTACGCTCGGCGGCGGGCCTGCTGGTGCGAGGCGCCCGCCTCCTCGTCGTCGTCCTCGTCGTCGTCCGCGTAGTAGTTCGCGTACGCCGCGTAGGGATCGTCGTCCTCGTCCTCGACCACCGGCTCAGGGTTGATCGATGGAACGGGTGAAACGCCCAGCTCGCTGGACAGACGGTTAGCGTCGAAGCCGCCGCTGTTGTACTTCAGCTCGCGGGCGACCTTCGTCTGCTTGGCCTTGGCCCGGCCGCGCCCCATGGGTCGACCCCCTCAACGATGGGGCTCACGGCCCCGAGTCTGACACGTGTTCATGATCAGGAGCGGCTTGCCCGAAGTGGGAGAGCCGTCCCTTGGAGCATCAACGGTACCTGTTTCCGCCCTCGGACGGTACGTCGCCGGTGTGACGTGGCGCGCACAGTTGCCCCCCAGGACCAGGTCTCACCTGGTCGGGCGGGGGTTCCCAGGCATTCGCAGGGTGCCCGGGGGTGGCCGGGACCGTCGTTCCGCGACCGATTATCCCCCGACCGTGGGCCTGTGGGGCGCCCGATCGGGGGACAACCGGGAATCCGGTTCCACATTGTGATCCGGAGGTCGCCCATCCGGATCAATCGGCCGCCGACCGGTGACCGATGGCACTCCACCGGTCACCGGTCGCAGACGATCAGCCCTTGCGGGCGCCCGGGAGCAGGACGCTGCGCAGCGCGCTTATCTCGCGCATCCGGCGCTCGGCCAACCGGTCGGCGGCCACGGCCGGCGGCACGCCGTCGGAGGTGGCCAGCGTGAAGATCTCCAGGGTGGTGTCGAAGATCCGGGTGGCCTTGGTCTTGGCCCGCTCGAAGCTGTAGCCCTGGTGCGCCTTGGTGGCCTCGTACTCGTCGGCCACCTGGATCACGCCGCCGGAGTTCACCAGGTAGTCGGGGGCGTAGAGGATGCCGCGGTCGGCCAGGTCCTTCTCCACGCCCGGGTGGGCCAGCTGGTTGTTGGCCGCGCCGCAGACCACGGAGGTGCCGGCCGCGGTCAGCTGGGCGACCGTCTCGTCGTCCAGCGCGCCGCCCAGCGCGCACGGGGCGTACACGTCCAGCGCGGCGCCGAGCAGCGCCCGGGTGTCGGCGACCACCTCGACGTCCGGGTGGGCGGCCCGCACCCGGTTGACGGCGGCCTCGGAGACGTCGGTGATCACCACGGTGGCGCCGTCGGCGACCAGGTGGCCGACCAGGTAGTGGCCGACCTTGCCGACGCCCGCGACGCCGACCCGCTTGCCGCGCAGGGTCGGCTGGCCCCAGCGGGCCTGGGCCGAGGCCCGCATGCCCTGGAAGACGCCGAAGGCGGTGAGGATCGAGGAGTCGCCCGCGCCGCCCTGCTCGGGGGAGCGGCCGGTGACGAAGTCGCTCTCGCGCGCGACCACGTCCATGTCCTGGACGTAGGTGCCCACGTCGCAGGCCGTGACGTAGCGGCCGGCCAGCGACTGCACGAAGCGGCCGTAGGCGCGCAGCAGGGCCTCGGACTTGTCGCCGCCCTCGGTCTTGGCCCGCGGGTCGCCGATGATCACGGCCTTGCCGCCGCCGAGGTCGAGCCCGGCGAGCGCGTTCTTGTAGCTCATGCCGCGCGACAGGCGCAGCGCGTCCTCCAGGGCCTCCTCCTCGGTGGCGTACTGGTGGAAGCGGGTGCCGCCCAGGGCGGGGCCCAGCGCGGTGGAGTGGATGGCGATGATCGCCTTGAGGCCGGAGGTCCGGTCGTGGCAGAGCACGACCTGCTCGTGCCCGTCGCCCGGGGCGCCGTCCTGCTCGGTACGGAAGATCCGGCTCAGCACACCTGGTGCGGGGTGCGATGCGGTCTCAGTGCGTACGTCGGTCACTGTGGTGACTCCAGTATCTGCTGGCCCGCTGCTGTGGTGCGGGCATCTACGGCGAAGCGTAGTGCGAGCCACCGGCCGGGGATGCCCCCTTGTCCGGATCGTGAACGGACCGCATCGGACGGATCCCTCCCGGTGTGCCGGTGGCGCGTGCGACGATGCAGGGCGTGACCGCTGTGCACACCTCCGTGTTGCCGCCCTACGCCGCCCACCTGCGGGTGTACGAGCCGCTGGCGGCGTACCCCGAACCCGAGCGGGCCCGCTGGCAGGCCTACGTGGCCGAGCGGGGACCTGACGCGGCGTCGGCCGCCGAGCCGGTGGCGCAGGCGGCGCTGGAGGCCCAGCGGGGGGCGCTGGCCGAGCTGCTCGCCCGGACCCCGCGGGCACTGCCGGAGCAGGAGAGCGAGCGGGCCTTCGTGCGGGTGGTCGACTCGGTCACCTATGTCTGCCCGTGGGCGACCAGGCTGCGCAGCTGGCAGGCCCTGGACGAGCTGCGCGACTCGCTGCCGGTGGCGCTGCTGGACACGGTGCTGCCGACGGCGGTGCGGGAGCAGGCGCAGGCGGCCCAGGCCCGCTGGCGGGCTTCCCACCCCGATGCCCGGCCGTGGATCCTGACCAGTCGCTGGGAGGTCCCGGTGCGCTGGTTCCTGCCGTTCGGGGCGGACGAGCGGCAGTACCGCCCGGCCGACCCCGGGGGCGCGCAGCGGGCCGACGCGGCGGCGCGGCCGGCCGCGCTCTTCTACCTGACCTCGATGGCGCAGGCCAGGCGGCGGGTGGCGCGGGGCTACCGGGTGCTGCGCGAGCAGGTGAAGGGGACACCGCTGGCGCTCGGGGCGGAGGAGGTGGGGCGCTGGCTGGAGGAGTTCCATCCGCGCTCGCTGGTGGAACTGGACTACGGGGGGCTGGTGCACCTGCTCGGTCCCCAGCGGCTGGCCGCCGACCGGTCGGCCGCCGAGGTGGCCGAAGGACTGGCCGCGCTGCGGGTGGGGGACACTCAGGGAGCGGCCCGGGCGTACGAGGCCGTGGTCGAGCGCTGGCGCGAGGTGCTGGCGCTGCGGCAGGCGAACTGAGCGCAGGTGTGCCGGGGGGCATGCCGGAGCCGTGGCGGGGGGATACCCGGGGACAGCCGTATCTGACGGGGGATCAACGCGGGGACGCGGCGCGGGGGCAGCCGGGCGCGGCGGGGGATGTGACGGGGGATCAACGGGGTTACCAGCAACCGGCGGTGTCAGCGGCGTGTTCGGCATGCCCGGGACCAAGGTCCCGGTTCGGGTCAATACCCCCCGAACGTGACACTACTCACTGTTGACGCGAAGTAGCAGTGAAAGGTAAAAATGGGACAACCAGCCCAACTCTCCTCAGTCTTGCCCACTTTTGGGTGGATCTGGGGTTGGTGTGCCCTTTGGGGGGAATCGATGGGTCTGGCCTCTCCATCACCGGTTGTCACGATATGATGACTGTCCGCTATGGGGTGGTCCATCGCCTTCCGTCGCTCTTGAACCCGTGAGGGGCCAATTTTGGCGGTTTGGTCGATAGGGCTGGACGGATGGTGTAGTTGTAGACACCAGGACAAGCCGTTCGTCCTATAACCGACTCGGTCCGTCTGTGCCATTTCGGGCATCGCGGGCCAAGGTGCAGAATTTGAAGGATAGAACCGCCCTGGTTCGGTTCTCCGAGGAGGCCGCTCATGACCGCTCGTACCCCAGACGCTGAGCCCCTGCTGACGCCGGCAGAGGTAGCCACCATGTTCCGCGTGGACCCCAAGACGGTGACGCGATGGGCCAAGGCCGGCAAGCTCACGTCCATCCGCACGCTCGGCGGCCACCGCCGCTACCGGGAGGCGGAGGTGCGGGCTCTGTTGGCCGGGATTCCGGCCCAGCGCACCGAAGCCTGACGGGCCTCCCGGGGCGGCTGCCGTACCGCTCGCGGGAATGCTTGTAGAAGTGGAAAGGGATCGCCTCCAGGACTCCGCCGGGTCCGGGAGGCGATCCCCTTTTCTTTGTCTTGACCGACATGAGCGTCAACCATTTCATGGCTGTTGATTGACCAGGAAATAGTCGACTGTCGGATAGCTATTGTGACTCCTGAGGTGGGGCGAAATCCAAGGGGCGAAACAGGGGGAATGCTGGGAGTCTGGTGGGAGCCAGTACAATTTTACATATTAAATCAGCGTACGCTCAGGGGGGGTTCGACCTGACCAAGTTCAAGGAAAGATAAGTGACGACCGTCACAGGAGTGACTCTTGTGGCCTGGACCAATGCGTCGATAATGCCGACCTGACGTGTCGTCGACGGGGGGTCGACCCGCGCCGGGCCGTTCGACCTGCGCGGGAGCGGGGCCGGCGGTGGCAGTGGGGACGGCGGTTGGCGGTGGCGGCAACGGCAAGAGGCCCGGAACCTGACGGTTCCGGGCCTCTTGTGGATGGCGACCCTGACGGGACTTGAACCCGCGACCTCCACCTTGACAGGGTGGCGAGCTAACCAACTGCTCCACAGGGCCAGGCATGTAACTGAGTTTCATCGCTGATTCCCAGTGTTTTTCCGCCGCTCGTGGCGGCGACAAGACAGATCGTACTGCATCCGGGGGCCCCAGGTCGAACCGGCTGCGGGCGAGGCAGCCGGTTCGACCTGGGGCGGACCGCGGGCCCCGGTCAGAGCGTGGCCGCAGCCGCGTCCATCGCCTTGAGGATCCGCTTCTCCGACACCGGGGACGGCGTGCCCAGCGACTGGGCGAAGAAGCTGACCCGCAGCTCCTCGATCATCCAGCGGATCTGCCGGATCTCCGCGGACGGCTGCTGCCCGGCCGGCACCGCCGCCAGCAGCTCGCCGTAGGCCTGCTGCACGTCCTGCACCTTGCGCAGGTGCAGCAGGTCGCGCTGCGGGTGGTTGGGCAGCGCCTCCAGGCGCCGGTCCACCGCGACCAGGTAGCGCTTGACGTCGCCCAGGCGCTGCCAGCCGGTGTCGGTCACGAAGCCCGGGTGGACCAGCGAGGCCAGGTGCAGCTTGACGTCGTTCACCGCGGAGAGCAGCACCGGGCTGCTGACCGCCTTCAGCCGGCCCTGGGCCCGGTGGAAGGCGACCAGCGCCGAGGCGGTCTTCAAGGTGGTGTCCGCCGCCAGCTCGTACAGATCGGCCCGGACCTTGTCGTACAGCTTGGCGAAGGCCTCCTCCTCCCAGGCCGGCGCGCCGTTCAGCGCCATCAGCCGGTCGGCGGCGCAGGTGGTGATGTCCTCGAAGAGCGCCGGGATCGAACCGTGCGGGTTGTAGGACAGCGCCAGCTTCGCCTGGTTGCCCAGCCGGGCCTGGATCCCCTTGGCGGGGGAGTTGACGGTCAGCAGCAGCAGGCGGCGGGTGCCCGCCCACATGGCCTGCTGCTGCGCCTGCGGGGTGTCGTAGAGCTTGATCGCCACGCTGGCGCCCTCGTCGGTGAGGGCCGGGTAGGCGCGCAGCGAGTGGCCGCGGGAGCGCTGCTCGAAGGTGCGCTGGAGCAGCGGCAGGTCGGCGGGCCAGGCGGTCAGGCCGGTGCGCTCGATGCCCTGGCCGGAGGCGGCCGAGGAGAGGGTCTCCTTGAGCTTGGGCGTGAGCCCCCGCCGCAGCTCCTCCAGGTCCTTGGACTCGGCGAGCTTGCGCTTGCCGTCCACCACCCGGAAGGTCACCTTCAGGTGCTCCGGGATCCGCTCGTCGTCCCAGGCCTCGGGCGGGATCGGCTGGCCGCCCATCCGGTGCAGGATCCGCTCCAGGGTGGGCAGCAGCGGCTCCTGGCGGTTGGTCAGCTCGCGCAGCGCGGCCTTGGCGTAGTCCGGCGCCGGTACGAAGTTGCGCCGGATCGCCTTGGGCAGCGAGCGGATCCAGGCGGTGACCAGCTCGCCGCGCAGGCCCGGGATCTGCCAGTCGAAGCCCTCGGAGGAGACCTGGTTGAGCACCGGCAGCGGGATGTGCACGGTCACGCCGTCCGCGTCGCTGCCCGGCTCGAACTGGTAGGTCAGCTTGAAGCGGAGCTTGCCCTGCTGCCAGTAGTCCGGGTAGTCGGCCTCGGTGATGCCGTCGGCGGCATCGTTGATCAGCATCGACTTCTCGAAGTTGAGCAGGTCGGGCGTGTCGTGCCGGGCCTTCTTCCACCAGGCGTCGAAGTGCCGGGTGGAGACGACGGTCTCCGGCAGCCGCGCGTCGTAGAAGTCGAAGAGGGTCTGGTCGTCGACCAGGATGTTGCGCCGGCGGGCGCGGGTCTCCAGCTCCTCGACCTCCGAGAGGAGCTTGCGGTTGGCGGCGAAGAAGTGGTGGTGGGTCTCCCAGTCGCCCTCGACCAGGGCGTTGCGGATGAACAGCTCGCGGCAGAGCTCGGCGTCGATCCGGCCGTAGTTCACCTTGCGCTGGGCGACGATCGGCATCCCGTAGAGGGTGACCCGCTCGAAGGCCATCACCGCGCCGGCCTTCTTCTCCCAGTGCGGCTCGCTGTAGGTGCGCTTGATCAGGTGGGCGGCCAGCGGCTCGACCCACTCGGGCTCGATCTTCGCGTTGATCCGGGCCCAGAGCCGGGAGGTCTCCACCAGCTCGGCGGACATCACCCAGCGCGGCGGCTTCTTGAACAGGCCCGAGCCCGGGAAGACCGCGAACCGGGCGCCGCGGGCGCCGCCGTACTCGCGCTTCTCCACGTCGTACAGGCCCAGGTGGGAGAGCAGGCCGGCCAGCAGCGACTGGTGGATCCGGTCGGCGTCCGGCTCGGCATCAGGGTGCGGCTCGTCGATGGTGACGCCCAACTGCTTGGCGACCGTGCGCAGCTGGGTGTAGATGTCCTGCCACTCCCGTATCCGCAGGTAGTTGAGGAACTCCGACTTGCACATCCGGCGGAAGGCCGAGGAGGAGAGCTCCTTCTGCTGCTCCCTGACGTAGCGCCACATCGCCAGGTAGGAGAGGAAGTCCGAGGTCTCGGAGTTGAACCGGCGGTGCCGCTCGTCGGCCGCCTGCCGCTTCTCGGTGGGGCGTTCGCGCGGGTCCTGGATGGAGAGCGCGGCGGCGATCACCATGACGTCGCGCACGCAGCCGTTCTTGTCCGCCTCCAGCACCATCCGGGCCAGCCGCGGGTCCACGGGCAGCTGGGCGAGCTTGCGGCCCAGCTGGGTCAGGCGCTTGCGCGGGTCCTTCTCCTGCGGGTCGAGCGCGCCCAGCTCCTGGAGCAGGCTGACGCCGTCCTTGATGTTGCGTGAGTCCGGCGGGTCGAGGAACGGGAAGGCGGCGATGTCGCCGAGGCCGGCCGCGGTCATCTGCAGGATGACGGAGGCCAGGTTGGTGCGCAGGATCTCGGCGTCGGTGAACTCGGGCCGGGCGAGGAAGTCCTCCTCCGAGTAGAGCCGGATGCAGATGCCGTCGCTGGTCCGGCCGCAGCGGCCCTTGCGCTGGTTGGCGCTCGCCTGGCTGATCGCCTCGATCGGCAGCCGCTGCACCTTGGTGCGGTGGCTGTAGCGGGAGATCCGGGCGGTGCCGGGGTCGATCACGTACTTGATGCCGGGAACGGTCAGCGAGGTCTCGGCCACGTTGGTCGCCAGCACGATCCGGCGCGAGTTGGAGCGCTGGAAGACCCGGTGCTGCTCGGCGGAGGAGAGCCGGGCGTAGAGCGGCAGCACCTCGGTGAACTTCAGGTTCAGTTTGTTCAGCGCGTCCGCGGTGTCGCGGATCTCGCGTTCGCCGGAGAGGAAGACCAGGATGTCGCCCGGTCCCTCGGCCTGCAGCTCCTGGGCCGCCTCGCAGATCGCCTGGATCTGGTCGCGGTCGCGGTCGACCTCGGAGTCGTCCTCGTCCAGTGCCTCGTTGTCGTCGACCAGCGGGCGGTAGCGGACCTCCACCGGATAGGTGCGGCCCGAGACCTCCACGATCGGGGCGTCGCCGAAGTGGCGGGCGAAGCGCTCCGGGTCGATGGTCGCCGAGGTGATCACGACCTTGAGGTCGGGCCGGCGGGGCAGCAGCTGCTTCAGGTAGCCGAGGATGAAGTCGATGTTGAGGCTGCGCTCGTGCGCCTCGTCGATGATCAGGGTGTCGTACTGGCGCAGCTCGCGGTCGGTCTGGATCTCGGCCAGCAGGATGCCGTCGGTCATCAGCTTGACCAGGGTGTCCTGGCCGACCTGGTCGGTGAACCGGACCTTCCAGCCGACCGCTTCGCCCAGCGCGGTGTTCAGCTCCTCGGCCACCCGGTCGGCCACCGTGCGGGCGGCGATCCGGCGGGGCTGGGTGTGGCCGATCAGGCCCTTGACGCCGCGGCCCAGCTCCAGGCAGATCTTGGGGATCTGGGTGGTCTTGCCGGAGCCGGTCTCACCCGCCACGATCACCACCTGGTGGTCGCGGATGGCGGCGAGGATGTCGTCCTTCTTCTGGCTGACGGGCAGCTCCGCCGGGTAGCCGATCACCGGCACCGCCGCGCGGCGCTGCTCCAGGCGCTGCTCGGCCTTGGCGATGTCGGCGGCCAGCTCGGCGGCGATCTTCTGGCGGGCGTCGGCCGCGCGGACCCGGCGGGCACCGTCCAGGCGGCGGCCGATGCGCTGCTGGTCGCGCAGCATCAGCTCGGGCAGCCGGGTGGCCAGCTCGCCGATGGTGGGCGCGTCGGCCGGCTGGACAGCGGGGGAACTCATCGCGGGCATCCCTCTAGGGTCGCAAGGAGCGGCTGCGGACCGCATCCCGTTTCTTGGGCCGGCGCGGTGGGGCGGCGGCCGGTCGGTCTTAAGTGTCACACCTGGGTAGCGCCAAGGAATTTCTCATCCGCCGGGTCGATGCTGTGGGACTGCTGGACGCGGCGGTCGGGCCGTACCGGGCCGTACCGGCCCTCGCGGCGGGCCGACGGCGGCCGGCACCGGTGGGGCTGTTGGGTTTCCGTCAGCAACCTGGGCAGTCGTTCGGGTGGCGATACCATCAACCGGGTGTGACATCCCTGTGACGGTTCGTGTGAGCGCAGTCACAGGTGGTGGACGGCGGTGCGATGAGCGTATCGAGACTGGATACCTGGGACACGTCGCGCCGACCGTTCGCACCCGGGCTCCACGCATGAGAGGCAGTAGCAGAAGGATGTCCACGACCACGCGGCAGTGCTCAGTGACCCCGGACCCTGCGGCGTCTCGTGGGTGACCGCACCGAGCCGGAGCGGCTCG
The DNA here is from genome assembly GCF_036226465.1 of Kitasatospora sp. NBC_01250. Lineage (NCBI taxonomy): Bacteria > Bacillati > Actinomycetota > Actinomycetes > Kitasatosporales > Streptomycetaceae > Kitasatospora > Kitasatospora sp. NBC_01250. Next base: position 4,999,560 of record NZ_CP108476.1, read on the forward strand.
CCCGGACCCGCTCGTTCCTGTCGGGTTCCACCGGCACGGCGGCCGTCGCGGCCCTGATCTCACTGGGCGTCTTCGCGATCCTGCGGCACTTCCAGGCGTTCTCGATGGTGGACATGATCGTCTACCGGGCCGAGGGCCAGGCCGTCGTCAGCGGGCACGACCTCTACACGATGCGGGTGCCGGTCTGGGACCTGGCCGCCACCTACCCGCCGTTCGCGGCGATGCTCTTCGTGCCGAGCACCTGGTTCGACATCTCCGCGCTGCGCGCGCTGGTGACGCTGGCCAACGTCGGCCTGCTCGGGCTGCTGGGCTGGTACTCCTTCACCCTGGCCGGCTGGCCGCGCCGGCGCTTCCGCCCGGCCGCGACGGTGCTGGTGGCCGGCTTCGGGGTCTGGCTGGAGCCCGTCTTCACCACGATCCAGTACGGCCAGGTCAACCTGGGCATCGCCTGCCTGGTGCTGTACGACCTGACCCGCCCCGACCAGCACCGTGGCAAGGGCATCGCGATCGGCATCGCCGCGGGCATCAAGCTGACCCCCGGCCTCTTCGCGGTCTACCTGCTGCTCACCGGCCGGGTACGCGCCGCGATGGTGGCCGGCGGCACCTTCCTGGCCACCGCGCTGATCGGCGTGGTCGCGCTGCCCGGCGCCTCCTGGGGCTTCTGGACCAAGTACGTCTGGGACTCCAGCCGGGTCGGCGTCACCGAGCTGGTCGACGACCAGTCGATGCGCGGGGCGGTGGCCCGGCTGCTCAGCAAGCACGCCCCGGGCCTGATCGCCACCCTGGCCAGCGGTCTGTGCCTGGTACTGGGCCTGACCATCGCGGTGCTGGCCGCCCGGGCCACCCGGGAGATCCGGCGGGCCGAGGCCTGGGGCGTGGTCTGCACGGCGATCACCGCGCTGCTGCTGTCGCCGATCAGCTGGACCCACCACTGGATCTGGTGCGTGCCGCTGCTGGTCCTGCTCGCCGCCGAGGTCTCCCAGGAGCTGCGCCTGCCGCGCGGGATACGCCGGCTGCGCTGGCGGCTGGTGCTGGCCGGCACCGCGCTGGTCTTCCTCTCCTACGCGATGTGGCTGGTGCCGCAAGCAGGCGGGTTGGGCGTCCCCTGGTACTGGCAGCTACCCTCGTCGGTCTATCCGGTGACCGGGGTCGTGGTGCTGGCCGTGACGGGCCTGCGACTGCTGCGGATCCACCGACCGTCCCTGGCCCGCCGCATCCGCAGTGAGTCCGGGCCGGCCGACCTGAGCGCGCAGGACGCCTCCCTGACAAGGCAGAGCTGATGACCTCCCCGACCGACAGCCAGACCGACGGGCCGACCGAGAGCCGGACCGACGGGCCGAGCGCCCGCGCCGAGCGCACCGACCTGCGGCCGGCAGCCGCGGTCCCCGGGCAGCGGACCCGGCCGCCGGCGCTCGGGCCGGTGCTCGCCCAGGTCTCCTCCGAGCGCGGCCGGACCGTGCTGCTGAGCCTGATCTGCTTCGCCGCCTGCTTCGCGATCGGCCTGCAGCAGTGGACCTCCGTCCAGCTCGGCGGCTTCGACCTGGGGATCTTCGACCAGGGGGTGCGCGGCTACGCCCACTTCGGGCTGCCGTTGTCCACGGTCAAGAGCGTGCACCACGAGTTCCCGCCCGGCTTCTCGATCCTGGGCGACCACTTCTCGCCGGTGCTGGCGCTGCTCGCACCGCTCTACTGGATCTGGGACGACCCGCGCTCGCTGCTGCTCGGCCAGGCCCTGCTCTTCGCCGCCGGGGTGCCGCTCATCCGGCGGATCACCGCGATAGCCTTCGCCGCAGCCGAGCCGAAGGCCCGGCTGCGGGCCAAGGACCTGGCCGCGCTCGCCTACGGGCTGGGCTGGCCGCTGCTGGTCGCCTCCCGGGTCGGCTTCCACGAGGTGGCCTTCGCCGTCCCGCTGACCCTGCTGATGCTGGAGCGCTCGATGGCGCGCCGGTACGGCACCGCCGCCCTCGCCGCGCTGCTGATCTGCTGCACCAAGGAAGACCTCGGGCTGATGGTCGGCGCCTACGGACTGGTGCTGATCCTGCGCAGCCGGCGCGCCGCCGACCGGCGCGGGCTGCGCCTGGGGGCCGGGCTGCTGGTGGCGGGACCGGTGGCCTCGGTGGTCGCGATCCAGTGGCTGATTCCCGCGATGGGCGGCGAGCGCGGCTACTACTGGAACTACCAGGAGCTGGGCGCCAACGTCGGCGACGCCGCCCGCCACGTGCTGACCGACCCCTGGCTGCTGGTCCAGGGCTCGTTCAACGAGACGCTCAAGCCGCTGCTGGTGCTCTGGCTCTTCGGCACCCTGCTGCTGCTCCCGCTGCGCTCGCTGACCGTGCTGGCGGCCGTGCCGCTGCTCGCCGAGCGGATCCTGTCGACCAACCCCAACCACTGGTCGATCGCCCGGCACTACGACTCCTTCATCTGGCCGATCCTGCTGACCGCCTCGATCGAGACGCTCGGCCGGCTCCACGCCGGCGAGCGGCACCGCAGGCTCGCCCAGCGGCTCGGTGTGGCCACCGCCGCGATCACGGTGGCGCTCGCCGTGCCGCTCGGGCTGTACTACCTGGCGCAGCCCGGCTACTGGAAGGCCAAGCCGACCGAGGCCGCGATGCTGCGGGCCAGCAAGCTGATCCCCGACGGCGCCACGGTGGAGGCCGACAACCAGGTGGTGCCGCGGCTGACCTCCCGCACCCACGTGGTGCTGGTCGACCAGACGCCGCGCGGCATGGACTACGTGCTGATCCGCCCCGACGAGCGGGCCTTCCCCTTCGCCACCTCCCAGGAGCAGGCCGACCGGGTGAAGCTGCTGCTGGCCAACGGCTACCAGCAGATCTGGGCGCAGGACGGCGTGGTGCTGCTGCACCGGGTCGGCGATGCGCCGATCCCCGGCGAGGCGATGCCCGGCAAGGGCAGCAAGCCGATCCAGGACGTGGTGCCGCCGGACGTGGGGCACAACCTGTTCCAGGGCTAGGTACAGAACTGCCCGGCGGTGATCAGGTGAGGCCGGGCCGCCGGCGGCTGATCACCGCCGCGCCCAGCAGGGTGCCGGCGGCCAGGGTGCCCCAGAGCAGGCCGCTGCCCGCGGCGAGCAGGGCGGTGAGCACGGTGGGGGCCAGCGCCCGGCCCAGCCCGTTGGACAGCTCCCAGCGGGCGAGCGCGCGGCCCAGGCGCTCGGGCGGGGCGGTGGCCACCACCAGGGCCGTCCCGCTGCCTGCGTAGCCGATCTCGCCGCAGGTGTAGAGCACCGCCACCAGCGCCACGGCCGCCGGCGCGCCCACCCCGCCCAGCCGCTCGGCCAGCCAGAAACCGGCGTAGGACAGGGCCAGCAGCACGCCGGAGCCGGCCAGCACCGAGCGGCGCGAGCGGTGCGCCAGCCGGGTCACCACCGCGACCTGGGCGATGATCACCAGCGCGGTGTTGCCCACGAAGATGCCCGAGGACCAGGCCGGCGAGGCGTGCAGGTGGGTGACCAGCAGCACCGGAAGCGCGACCTCCAGGACGTCGAAGCAGAGCGCGAAGGGCAGGTTCGCCAGCCCGAGCACGGTCATCCCGGGCAGGGCGGGCGACTGCCCTGCCCGCCGGGTGATGGCCCGTCGGGCGGGCGTGGTCGGTGGCGTGGCCGGTGGGGCGGTGACCCGCAGCGACCAGGCCAGGGCCGCCGCCAGCAGGTACCCCGCCGCCGTGAGCAGCGCCAGGCCGCGCAGCGTGCCGGCACCCCCGGCCAGCGCCAGCGTGGCGATCAGCGCGCCGGCGCCGAGCCCGGCGTTGCGCAGCGAGCGGCCGGCGGCCAGCGCGGTGTCCCGGGCCCGGCCCTCGACCAGGGTGGCCACCAGCGCGGCGTGGGCGGTCGGCCAGGTCTGGGTGCCGGTGCCCAGCAGCGCCGCGGCGAGCACGAAGCCGGTGGTGCCGGGCGCGGCGAGCAGCGCGCCGACGCCCGCGGCCCGGGTCAGCAGGGTCGCGGTGACCACCTGGGAGCGCGCGCCCCGGTCGATCCAGCGGCCCAGCGGGGCCACCGCCGCGAGCCCCACCAGCATCCCTGCGGAGAGCGCGAGTCCGGCCACCGAGGCCCCCAGGTGCAGCACCCCGATCGCGTAGAGCAGTAGGAAGGGGCGCAGCAGGCCGGCACCGAGCGCGTCCACCACCAGCGCGGTCGCGTACCTCGGGCCGCCGGGCAGCGGCCCCAGCAGCCGCCCGATGCGTTCGGGGCGGGGGAGGGGAGGAGTCGCGGGCGGTGCCGCCGGGGTTCTGGTCGAGGTCATGCCCGACACGCTGCGCCCGCTGCCCCGCCGCGGTCACGTCGATTGACGCCGTGCGTCAATCGATCCGTCCACACCCGCCGGACCTGCGACGATCGCTGGATGAGCGTGATCATCGAGACCGCCGGACTGCCGCCCGAGCGGCTGCTCTTCACCCCCTCGCCGCTGGCCGAGCTGACCGCGATGCTGCACGTGCTCGCCGAGCCGGCGCACCATCCGGCGCTGCACGGCTGGGCGGGCACCACTGCCGCCGCGCTGCGCCCCGAGCTGGCGGACCGGCTGCTGGAGGCGGACTTCCTCTGGCGCTCGTCGCGCGCCGACTTCCTGCTCCCGGCCATCCCCGGGGCCTCGCTGGCCGAGGAACTGGACGCGATCGACCGGCTCGACGACGAGCGCTACGTGGCCGGTGCGCTGATCGCCAGCTGCGGATTGAACCGGCTCGCGCTGCGCCCCCACTCGCCGCTGACCGACCCGGTGGAGCGGGAGCGGGCCATCGAGCTGGCGAACGCCCGCGGGCCCAGGCAGGCGGCCTTCGCCGACCGGCTGCTCTCCGATCCGGCTGCCGTCCGGGCCATCGTGCGCCGCCTGCTGGAGGACTGCGCCGAGGCCTTCTTCGCGGACGCCTGGGCCCGGGTGCTGCCGGTGCTGGCCGCCGACGCCCGGCACAAGGCCGACCTGCTGGCCCACCGTGGCCTGGCCGAGGCGCTGGCGGCCGTCTCCCCGGCGGTGGGCTACGACGCCCGGCAGGGGCGGATCGTCATCGACAAGCTGCAGTCCAGCTCGACCAGTGCGGCGAGCACCGGCCTGACCTTCGTGCCCACCGTGTTCGGACGTCCGCACCTGGTGGTGGTGTACGCCGCGGGCTGGCGCCCGGTGGTGCAGTACCCGGTCGCGGAGTCCGGGGTGCAGGCGCCGGCCGCGCTGGACCGGGTGCAGCAGCGGCTGGAGGCGCTCGCCAATCCGGCCAGGCTCCGGCTCGCCCGCACCCTGGCGCGTGGTGAGCACACCACCGGCGAGCTGGCCGCGGCCTGGCAGCTGACCGAGCCGGAGGTCTCCCGGCACCTCGCGGTGCTGCGCAGGGCCGAGCTGGTGCTCAGCCGGCGGCGTGGCCGATATGTGCTGTACCGCCTGGACTTGGGTGTCAGTGCCCGATTGGGGACCGACCTGCTGGAAGCCGTGCTGCGCTAGGTGTTCTGACCCGTGAGGTTGGGGGCGCGATCGGGCACCGGGGCGAGGATCGGACAGGGTTGGCCGGAAATCGCCCCTGGTCGCACAGGGGTGCCGCCGGGTCATCGGTTCGTTTACGCAGGACCTCGCCGCTGCTCGGGACGGTGGGGGGACGGCGGTCGGGACACGGAGCGGGTCCGGCCGCGGGTTCATGCTTTTCCAGCCGTCCTGGCTTTTCAGGAACGCCGTCCAGGGGCGCGCGTTTAACACGCCGTTATTGCTCTCGCAAGGCTTGAGTCCGGCCGGGAGACCCGGCTATAAATCCGACCCAACACCGGGCCACAAACGGGCCCGGTCGGTGGAGAAGGCCGGGCACCATCCCGCACGGCCCGTCGAGAGCGTGTGGAGGGATCTCCCGGTGCGGCCTTCGGACTACGAGCAGTTCTGCCAGGCGGATCCCGTCTTCTACGACGACCCCGGCGCCCGGGACGACGCCCAGAGCCTCTACCCGCCGGCCGTCGCCCCGGTCCCCGAGGGCTGGCGCCGCAGCGGCGACAGCGTCTGGGTCTACCTGCACCCCGACGGCCAGACGCTGCCCGACCAGGGCTGGAAGGTGCACGTCTCCGGCACCCTCGACGAGGCGCCCGAGATCATCGACATCGTCCTCGATTTCTGTCATGAACAGGAACTGAGCGTCAAATTCCTGCGCAGCCGGGAAACCGTGCTGAAGGCGAATTCGAAATACGCACCGCGAGGTTCCAGCGGAAAGCTGCTGACCCTCTACCCGCGGGACGAGACCGAACTGCACCGCACGCTCACCGGCCTGGAGCCGCTGCTGGCCGGCCGGCGGGGTCCCTACATCCTCAGTGACCTGCGCTGGCGCGACAGCCTGCTCTACGTCCGCTACGGCGCCTACCGCCAGCTGTACTGCCTGGACGAGCAGGGCCGCACGGTCTCCGCGCTGCGCGACGCGAACGGCACGCTCGTCCCGGACCTGCGCCGCCCGGTCTTCGCGGTCCCCGAGTGGATCACCGTCCCCGACTTCCTGCGCGAGCAGATCGAGGCCAGGAGCGACGCCGCTCCCGAGGACTTCCCCTACGACATCGAGAAGGCGCTGCACTTCTCCAACGGCGGCGGCGTCTACAAGGCGCGCGACCGGCGCACCGGAGAGGTGGTGGTGCTGCGCGAGGCCCGCCCGATGGCCGGGCTCGACCACCGCGGCACCGACGCCGTCGAGCGGCTGCACCGCGAACGCGACGTGCTGCGCCGGCTCTCCGGCCTGGACTTCGTGCCCGCGCTGCACGAGCACCTGGTGGTCTGGGAGCACGAGTACCTGGTCGAGGAGTTCATCGAGGGCGAGAAGCTGGAGCGGCACCTGTTCACCGGCCGCTACCCGCTGCTGCGCGCCGAGCCGGACGCCGCCACGCTGGCCGAGTACACCGCGCTGGCGCTGGACTACGGCGAGCAGCTGGCCGCCATGCTGCGCACCCTGCACGAGCACGGGGTGGCCTTCGGCGACCTCCACCCGGGCAACGTGCTGGTCCGGCCCGACGGCCGGCTCGCCCTGGTCGACTTCGAGCTGGCCTTCGACCTGGTCGACGGGACACCGCCCGGTTTCGGGGCGCCCGGCTTCATCTCGCACGCCGCCCGCACCGGCACCGCGATCGACAGCTACGCGCTGGCCTGCATGCGGCTGTTCCTCTTCCTGCCGCTGACCTTCCTGATCGAGCTGGACTCGGGCAAGGCCGAGGCGCTGGCCGAGGCCGCCGCCGAGCGCTTCGCACTGCCCGAAGGCTGGGCCGCGCAGCTGGTGGCCGACCTGCGCGCGGCGACCGGCGGGCAGCTGCCGGCCGGCACCACCGAGCGCACCGGGACCGGGCGCCCGCTCGTCGTGCCGGACGGCGCCTCGGACGACGCCTGGCGGCGGGTGATGGACGAACTGGCCGAGGGCATCCTGGCCGCCGCCACCCCCGAGCGCACCAGCCGGCTCTACCCCGGCGACCCGGAGCAGTTCAACCGCAACGGCATCGACCTGGCGCACGGCGCCGCCGGCGTGATCTACGCGCTGGCGGAGAGCGGCTACCCGGTGCCCGAGCAGCACGTGGAGTGGCTGCTGCAGGCGGCCCGCGACCCCAAGGTGGTCCGGCCCGGCCTCTACGACGGCCTGCACGGCACGGCCATTGCCCTGGACCGGCTCGGACTGACCGCCGAGGCCGGCGAGATCCTGGACCGTGCCCGCGAGCTGACCGAGACCCGGCAGCGGCTCGGGGTCTTCGGCGCCGACCTCGCCGGGGGTCTGGCCGGCATCGGCCTGAGCCTGCTGCACTTCGCCGACCGGCGCGGCGAGGTCGCCCTGGCCGAGCAGGCACGGGAGTACGGCGAGCGGTTGGCCGCCGGCGCCCCGCTCGGCAGGGGCCGGGTCGGGCTGCTGCACGGCGGCGCGGGCGTGGCGCTCTTCCTGACCCGGCTGCACGAGCACACCGGCGAGGAGCGCTGGCTGGATCTCGCCTTCGCCGCGCTCGGCCGCGACCTGGCCGGTGCGCAGGTGGACGAGAAGGGCATGCTGCTCACCCAGGACGGCCAGGGCACCGCCTACCTCGGCGCCGGTTCGGCGGGTGCGGCGCTGGTCGCCCGCGGGCTGCTGCGGCACCGCGAGGACGCCGCGCTGGCCCAGGCCGTGCCCCTGCTGGACCAGGCCTGTGCGGCCGAATTCCTCCTGATGCCGGGGCTGTTCGAGGGCCGGGCCGGTATGGTCTGCGCACTCGCGGCGGCCGGCGGTGACGGGCGGCAGCTGGAGCGGCAGGTGTCACTGCTCTCCTGGCACCTGGTCCGCCACCAGGACCGCGCGGCCTTCCCCGGCCAGCTCCTCTACCGGCTCTCCACCGACCTGGCCACCGGCTCGGCCGGCATCCTGCTGGCGCTGCACGCGGCGTCGGCCCGGAAGGGCACCGCCCTTCCCCTCCTGGACCACCACGGCGCTCCGGTGTCCGCGGTGCACAAGTAACACCAAACCCCCCGCCGGCGGCACCACAGAGCCCCGGCAGCTACGAAGAAATGAGGTGTGTCATGGCTTTCATCCTCGACCTCCAGGGCCTGCACGAGGAGTCCGAGTCGATCGTCGAGTCGATCTTCTGCAGCCACTGGTCCTCGCGCACCTGCATGTGACGTTCGCGCACATGACGGTCGTGCAGACCTGACAGCGGTGCCCACCCGAGCCTCAATCGGGTGGGCACCGCTGCGTGCGGTCACCAGCTCGTGGCCGGCTGCCACCTTATCCCCGGTCGCGCACGGCACGGGTCGATCCGGCCCGGCCTGACATACCATCAGGTCGCTGTTCGACCCCTCGTCCCCACCCCTCCTCGGGAGACCCCATGCGCCGGATCGCCGTCGTCGGAGCGGGCCAGGCCGGGCTGCACCTCGCGCTCGGCCTGCTGGCGGCCGGGTACCAGGTCACCCTGGTCGCCGCGCGTACCCCGGAGCAACTGCGCGGTGGGCGGGTGCTGTCCACCCAGGCGCTGTTCGGGCCCGCGCTGCGGATCGAGCGGGCCGCAGGCCTGGACCTCTGGGCGGACCGGGCCCCGGCGGTGCACTCGGTGGACGCCGTCCTCGCCGCCCCGCCCGGTGTGCGGGCGCTGGCGTACACCATGACCCTGGACGAGCCGGCGCAGTCGGTCGACCAGCGGCTGAAGATGGCCGGCTGGCTGGAGCTGTTCGCCGAGCGCGGCGGTCGCACCGAGTACCGCACGGTCGACCGCGCCGCCCTCCAACAGATCGCCGAAGCACACGAGTTGACCGTGGTGGCGAGCGGTCGGGGCGAGCTCGCCGAGCTCTTCGCCCGGGACGCCGCGCGCTCGGCCCCGCAGCCTCGGCGCACGCTCTGCTGCCTCTACGCGCACGGGGTCGGCTCGCCGGACCCGGGCGCCGGGCCGCGGGCGCGGATGAACGCGATCCCGCAGGGCGGCGAGCTCTACCTGCAGCCCGCGCTGACCCTCTCCGGCCCCTGCGCGATCCTGCTCTGGGAGGCGGTGCCGGGCGGGCCGCTGGACTGCTTTCCCGACCGCCCCGGACCGGTGGAGCAACTCGACCGGATGCGCGGCCTGTTGCGCGACTTCCTGCCCTGGGAGTACGAGCTGTGGGCCGAGGCCGAGCCCACCGACGCGCTCGGCAACCTCTACGGCGCGGTGACCCCGACGGTGCGGCACCCGGTGGCCGAACTCGACCACGGCTGCCACGTGCTGGGCATCGGCGACACGGTGGTGCTGAACGACCCGATCACCGGCCAGGGCGCCAACAATGCGACGCGGGCCGCCGCGCGCTACCTGCGGGCGATCACCGAGCACGGCGAGGCGGCGTTCACCCCGGACTGGATGCGGCGGACCTTCGACCTGCACTGGCGTGAAGAGGCCCGCCACAGCGTGGAGTTCACCGCCACCATGCTCGACATGCCGGAGCACCTGCAGCGGGTGTTCGGCGCGGCGGCCGAACACCCGCAGGTGGCCCGGCGGTTGGCCAACACCTACGCCGAGCCGGGCGACTACGCGAACTGGCTCGCCACGCCCGAGCTGACCGCGGCGTACCTGGCCTCGCTCTGAGGGCCCGGCACCCGTGAGTCCGGCGCCGTGGGGCCGCTCTTGTGGGCCCGGATCCGTGGGCCCGGATCCGTGGGCCCGGATCCGTGGGCCCGGCTCCGTGGGCTCGGCCGCTACCGGCCGAGCCCACGGTCGCCCGCGCCGATCGCCAGGTCGTTGATGCTCGCGTAGCGGCGGCGCATCAGGCCGTTGCCGTCGAACTCCCACTGCTCGTTGCCGTAGCTGCGCCACCACTGCTCGCACGCGTCGTGCCACTCGTACTCGAAGCGCACCGAGATCCGGTTGCCGGTGTACGCCCACAGCTCCTTGCGCAGCCGGTAGTCCAGCTCGCGCTCCCACTTGGCGCGCAGGAAGGCGACGATCTCCGGGCGCCCGCGCAGGAAGACGTCGCGGTTGCGCCACTCGGAGTCCTCGGTGTAGGCGAGCGCGACCCGTTCGGGATCACGGCTGTTCCAGGCGTCCTCGGCGGCCTGGACCTTGAGCAGGGCGGTGGCCTCGGTGAAGGGGGGAACGGGCGGTCGCTGCGTCATGGGAGCTCCTTCGGTGGTCCTGCCGTCCCCACCGACACTCGCAGCAAGGGGTGCTCCGCCGCCATGTCCGGACGGACGGCCGACCCACAGATCCTGCCGTCGCCGCGCCGTATGCTCGGGGGATGACCACTGTGCGCGCGCCGCGGGTCGCCGTGCTCGCCTACGACGGGGTGCGGCTGCTGGACCTGGCCGCGCCGCTGGAGGTGTTCGGCACCGCCGGGGCCTACCAGGTGACGCTCTGCTCGCCCGGCGGCGGCGCCGTCACCGCCTCGACCGGGACCGTCCTGTCGGTGGCGGCCGACGCCTTCGCCGTCCGCGCGGACACCGTCCTGGTGCCCGGGTCGCCGACCCTGCCGGAGGGACGCGTCCCCGAGGGCGTGGTGGCCGCGGCCGCCGCGCTGGCGGCTTCGGCGAGCCGGGTCGCCTCGGTGTGCACCGGCGCCTTCGTGCTGGCCGAGACCGGGTTGCTGGACGGTCGCCGGGCCACCACGCACTGGCGGCACACGGCGGCCCTCGGCCGGCGCTACCCGCGGATCACCGTCGAGCCGGACTCGATCTACGTCCGCGACGGCCACCTGCTGACCTCGGCCGGCGTCAGTGCCGGGCTGGACCTCGCGCTCGCCCTGGTGGAGGACGACCTCGGCCCGCAGGCCGCCCGCGAAGTCGCCCGTGACCTGGTGGTCTTCATGCAGCGTTCCGGTGGCCAGTCGCAGTTCTCGGTGCCCGCCCGCACCCCGCGCCCCCGCCACGACGCGCTGCGCGCCGCCCTCGACGCGGTCGCCGCCGACCCGGCCGCCGACCACTCGGCGGCCGCCCTCGGCGCGCGGGTCGGCCTGAGCGCCCGTCAGCTGGCCCGGTTGTTCAGGGCGCAGCTCGACACCACCCCCTCGCGCCACGTCGAGCAGGTGCGCCTGGAGGCGGCCCGTGGCCTGCTGGAGGCGGGCGAGTCGGTGACCGGCGCGGCCCACCGCTCGGGTCTGGGCAGCGACGAGACCCTGCGCCGCGTCTTCCTGCGCCACCTCGGTGTCGCGCCCTCCGCCTACGCGGCACGGTTCCGCACCACCAGGTGAGAACGGCCCGGTTGCCGGACCCGCACGGCCCCGCGGACGTCGCTCGGGACGTACCGCGGGGCCGTGCGGGGCGATGGGAGCCGGCACGGTCGACCGGTGTCAGCTGTGCGCGCCTGCCTTGCGACGGCGGACGACGAAGGTCAGCACGCCGCCGAGGGTGAGCGCGCCGACACCGAGGCCGGTCATGGTGCCGATGCCCTGGGCGCCGGTGAACGCCAGGGCGTCGGCGGCGGCGGTGCTGCTCGCGGTGGCGCGGGCGGCGCCGCTCGGGGTGGCGGTGCTCGGGGTGGCGGCGCCGGTGTCCGCGGCCGGGGCCGTGGTGCCACCGGTGCCACGGGACGGCGTGGCCGCCGCGGCCGAGGTCGGGGCGGCCGTGGCCGGTGCCGTCGGGGGCACCGGCACGACGGTGGTCCCGCCGGTGGGAACCGAGCCGGAGGCCTGGCTGCCGAGCGCCACGGTGGAGGTGTTGTCGGCCTTGTTCGGGTCCCACGGCATGCCGCTGTCCTGGTCGCCCTCGTCGAGGGAGGAGAGCGACACGACGGCCGAGGCGCCCGCGGCGGGGTCGGCCTGCAGGGTGAAGTCGAAGGAGCCCTTGAAACCGGCCGGAACGAGCGGCGAGGTCTGGCAGATGTAGCGGGTCTGCGTGTCGCTCTTGAACTGCGTGTCCGGGCGGCACTTGTCGGGCGCCGAGACGACCTTGACCTGCTTGGGCAGGGTCACCGCGACGTCGCCCGGGTCGTCGCCGGCGCGCCAGTAGATGGTGGCGGGGCCGCTGCTGGTCATGCCGACGGTGAGCTTGCCCGGCTTGCCGTCCGCTCCCGGGGCCCAGGCGCCGAACGTGGCGAAGTCGGTGGTGTTCGGGACCTCGGCCTGCAGACTGAAGCCGCCGCCGTTCGGGGTCAGGTCCATGACCTGGCCGGGCTGCGGCGTGCTCTCCGGCTTGCCGACGGTCAGCCGGGGGCTGCCGGCCGGGCCCGGGGTGAAGTGGAAGCTGCGCACCCAGGAGTCCGGGGCGGGGGCCTGCGGCAGGACCGAGATGTCCTCGTAGGCGTAGTAGGCCGAGGGCTCCACACCGATCTCGACGGGGTCCAGACGGGCCGTCCCGCCGGGGGCGAGGGGCGAGTCGACCGTGCAGATGACGGCTTCCCCACTGGCGTTGGTGCCGTACTCGCAGTTGGCGAAGCGGGACTTGAAGTCCAGCCCCATGCCGCCGGTGAAGACGTACACCAGCTGCGGGGCGGTCACCTGGCCCTTGTTGGTCACCACCAGGTCGGGCTTCCAGACGTCCCCGGGCTTGAGGCTCTTGTTGAGCGGAACGTCCTGGCCGGTGAGCCGGGTGCCGCCCAGCATGACCTTGGTGTCGGCGGTCACCGCGGGGGCGTCGCCCTGCTGCAGGTGCGCACTGACGTGCAGGCTGCCGGTGGCGCCGACGGTGCCGCCCTTCGCCGGGGTCAGCTTGAGGTCCAGCCGGGTCTGGCCCTGGTAGACCGGGATCTGGGGGCAGGTCAGGAGGGTGCCCGCGAGGGTGCAGCCGCTCGGGGGCTGCACGTCCGCGATGCCCTTGAGGCCGCTGACGTCGATCTGGGCGACGACCCAGGGCGACTGCGTCCCGCTGTTCGCCACGTTCAGGTTCAGCGACACCTGCTGGTTCCACGAGTCACTGGCGTCGGGCGTCGGGTCGACCGCGACGAAACCGGGTGCGGTGACGGTCAGCGTGGGTTCGGCTGCGTGGGCCGGGACGGCGAAAGCCCCCACGGCGAGTGCGCAGACGGCTGAGGAAAGGCCGAAGAGGCGGGCGCGCGCGATGCGCATGGTTCCCCCGGATGGTCCTGTAGTGGCGAGTTGAACTCGCACACCCTAGGACCACGGGTCTCCGGGCACCGCGTGATGAATGGGGTACTTGGGACGCTTGGTGCCTTAAGGCAGCGAAGCTTTGCCAAGGCGTGACCACAGTTCGCCCCGGAACGGCCACAAAGTCGACACATCTATGGGCCGGTTGGCGTCGAAGGGCGCGTCAACCGGTGCCACCGGTGCCACCGTCGTCACCGGTGGGGGCTGTGCCGTACCTGCAGCGGCGTGCCTACAGCAGGAACAGCTTGGTGAAGGGGGCGACGATCCGGACCTGCCGGGAGCCGAAGTCGACGACCACTGCGGTCGTGCCCTCGCCCTCGACACTGATGGCCCGGCCGAGGCCGTACTGGTCGTGGGACACGCGGTCACCGGCGGCGAACCGCTTGGCGGGCGCCGGGGTCTCGGCGCGGAAGGGACTGGTCGGCAGGTGGCGCCGGGGCGCGGATGAATTCGGCATCCTGGCCAGTATGCGCCCCGCGCGGGGTTCCGGGGACCCCGAGGAGTATCTTTCCCGCCTTTCGAGTCGCGGCAGGACCGGCCGGGGTGACACGAAAAAGCCCCCGGCGATCTTCGCTCGGGGGCTTTCCGTGGGTCGTGCTGGTGGCCAGGGCCGGGGTCGAACCGGCGACCTTCCGCTTCTCAGGCCAAGCCGGGGCGGTGAGGTGCCCCGGTTTGGATGCTTCTGTCGTCCATGGAGGGCCGCCGCCGGACGCCATGGTTCGGGACGGTTGGCGTCGGCGTTGGCGTCAACCGGCGGAGCTTCACATGTGCTGGGCGTGCTCAGTAGGGGAGCAGACCGGTGGTGACCAGCTCGAAGTCGAACGGCTCCGGGATATGGATGGTCTCGCCGAAAGCGATGTCCTCGCGGCGATGGTACTTCGTGCCGTCGGGTCGGCTGAAGAGCGTGACCGCCTTCTCCCTTGCGTCGATCACGAGGTAGAGAGGGATTCTCATGAGCGGGTAGTCCCGTACCTTCCCCACCCAGTCGTTCTCCGGGTTGGACGGTGAGACCAGTTCGACGGCAATCGCAGCAACTTCGGCAGGAACCTGGTTGTCCCTGGTCGTGAGTGCATCGTCCGGCAGGTACGTCAGGTCGGGATTGCGGCTCTTGCCGACATTGGGCGAGACGAGGTCCGTGTTCTCGCTGGGTAGTAGTCCTGCCGGGGCGTACGCGTCGAACTGGCGGCGCACCACCAAGAGATTCCGTTGGTGAATCCCCGAGGGGCTGACCATCATGACGATGGTGTCGCCGGAGAGCTCGACCTTGAACCCGTCTGGCAGGCTCCTGCGGGCCTCTTCAAGGAGCGCGAAGTGCTCGGGGTTCATGCGCGGTGCCCTTCCGGGTGAGTCGGCCGATGCTCCAGCCTAGTGCCGCGTCAGGTTCAGCCGAGAGTCCGAGCGTCGCGACGCCGCCCACCATGTGCGGGTCGGTCCAAGCAGGTGGCCCGCTACGACGACGCCGTGGCCCTCCTGGCCGAACTCCGTGGCGCCTGTGACCATGTCGGGCGCGGCCTTCAGTTCCGGCGACGAGTGGCCGCGCTCCGCGAGCAGTACCGGCACCTGCCCGGCCTGTTGCGCCGGCTCGACGACCGGGCTCTGCGCGGTTGATGCCAGGCACTTCGCGAGGGACCACCATCCGCTGGGGGCACATCCCGGCCGAAGGCTGGGACGGAGGGCGTCTTCGGATGCCCTCGTCCACTTCGGTTCGCGTCGGCGTCAAGCGACGGCGGATGGTCCCTGGCTTCAAACCTCTGGTCCCGTCCCCGCTGGCGATTCACTACGCTTGGTACGGTGAAAGCCGCACGAAGCCTCGCGATCTGGCTGGCCGACCGTACTCCTTCGCAGCTGACCGAACTGCTGGAACAGCGCGAACTTCCTTACGCGGCCGAGGTGGCGAGCCTGGCCGACCTGGCCGGCCACCTGCTGACGGATGCCTCGACGGCCCTGGGGCTGAGCGAGATCAGCCTCGGGGACCTTCAATTGCTGGTCGCTGTGGCGACCTTGGCCGAACGGTTGCACGGTCCGCTACCGGCCGTCCCGCCCGCTCATCACCTGTTCATGGGCTACGGCGGCCGTTCACCACGGCTCGACGCGCCTACGGTCGACCCCGCTGACCGGTCCGTGACCCGGGACCAGCTCTTCCGATTCCTGCAACTCGACGGCGCCGGTCGGTCCGCAGCCGAGGCCGCGCTGTCCGGGCTGGCCGAGCGGGCCCTGGTACTGCCCTCGTCCGGAAGCAGGGTCATCGTTCCGATCCTGGTCCACCGTCAGGCGGGTGAAGGCGGCGGTTACGGCCGGCCCGCCGAACAACTGCTCACCGAGGCCTTCAACGCTCCGGAGATTCACCGCGTCGCGCTGGGGATGGGGCTCGCGAAGGCGCGGACCCGGGACGAGGCGCAGCGGCAGATCGTGGACGTGCTCAGGGACGCGAAGCGCGTGCGCGCCATGGCCGCCGAGGCGCCGCCCGCGGCTCTGGACCTGCTGGACAAACTGGTCCCGGGCCCGCCACTGCTGCGCACGCACTGCTTCGTCTCCCGGTACCGCGGATTCTACCCGGGCTCCGGAGGTAAGTTCACCTTCCGGGAAGGCGGTTCGGGAGATCCCGGCACGGACTGGCTGGCCGCCCGCGGCCTGGTCGTTCCGGTGGACGAGGACCTGACGGAACTGCCGCGCGAGGTGGCCGACGCGTTGCGCGACCACGACCGCGCGCCGAGCTACCAGTCCGCCCCGCCCCCGGTCGAGGGCACGGTGGAGATCCCAGGTGGTGCAGTCGAGGGCCAGGCGCAGGCGGCGTTGGCCGAGGCGGCCTCGCGGGTCGAACTGATGCTCCGTCAGGTGGCCGTGCAGCCGCTCGCTGTGCGCAAGGCGGGCGGAATCGCAGTCCGGGACACCCGCCGGTTGGCGAAGGTGTCCGGCATGTCGGAGGAACAAGCCCGGCTGTGGCTCGACCTGGCGAACAACGCGGACCTGATCACCCCGTGCGCCGAGGAACCGGAGGCCCCGGCGGGAGGACGGGGCCGAGCGCGTCGGCCGGAATCCCAGCCACCTGCCCGGATGCTGCCCACCGAGCGGTACGACGAGTGGCTGGCGGCTCCACCCGCTCAGCGGCTGCTGCCGCTCGTCGCCACCTGGGCGGTGGTGCCCGAGGTGTTCAGCCATTGGCCGGAGGAGAATGACACCCCGGTCGCGCTGGTCACGCCGGAGGACGGCGAGGCCGTCGATCTGCGCTATGCCGTGCTGGAGGCTCTGGCCACCCTTCCGGCCGAGCACGGAGTGCCCACCGGCAAGTCCGCTCGCGCGCGGGCGACCGCTCTCGCCGGTCTCGTCGCCACGGCGGCCTGGTTCCGCCCGACCGCCCTCGCCCAAGGTTCGTGGGAGGCTGAGCGGGTCGAGGCGACCCTGGCGGAGGCGGAGATGCTCGGGGTCGTCGCCCACGGAGCGCTGACTACGCTCGGGCACGCCGTGCTCGGGCTCCTGAGGGCGGGTGCACACCGCCACTTCCCCGCCGTTCCGGGCGCCGGGCCGGCGCTGCGCGACCGTCCTGCTCTGGAGGACGCGGTTCGGCGGTTGTCCACAGCCCTGGACGCGCTGCTGCCCGTGCCGCAGACCACCGCCCGGTTCCAGGCGGACCTTACGGTCGTGGTCGCCGGAGCTGCCGCATCAGAGCTGACCGACCTGCTGGTCGCCTGTGCGGACCGGGAGTCGGAAGGCCATGCCGTGGTGTGGCGGATCACCCCTGCGGCGGTCCGCCGGGCGCTGGACTCCGGATTGGACGCCGCCGACCTGCTGGCTCGGCTGGCCGACGTCTCGGAGGGCGGGCGGCCGCTCCCGCAGCCCCTGGAGTACCTGATCAAGGACACCGCGCGGACCCACGGCCGGATGCGAGTGGTGCGCTCCGCCTGCTGCATCCGCTCCGACGACGTGGCACTGGTGGCGGAGCTCGCCGCGGCCCGTGCGCTGTCCAGGCTCGGGTTGCGACGCATCGCGCCGACCGTGCTGATCAGCACAGTCGAGCCCGAAGCAACCCTTGCCGCGCTTCGGGCTGCCGGCTACGCCCCCGTGCAGGAGGCGGAGACCGGGACGACAGTCATCGAGAAGGCCCGCCAGGAACGCGGTCCCAAGCGCATGCCGTCACTGTCCGGAGCACGACCGCGCCACGGCAAGGCGCCGAGCACCGCATCGGCGTTGGCGAGCGCGCTGCTGGCCGACCGCTGACCAGGGGATCGCCCGAAGCGCTCGGGCGGGGCGATGTGCGTCGCGCCGCCGTGGTGAAGGCGCTTCGGAGCTCCCAGACCCCAGGTGGGAGCGCGGCACGCTGGGCGCGTTGAACCGGCAGCAAGGGCAGTGTGTGTCAGTGGCCCTCGGTCCAGAACTGCTGGAGTCGCGCGATCGCCTGGGCCTTGTCCAGCTCGGCGACCTGGTCCTCGGTGAGTCCGACGCGATTGATCAGCAGGTGGACCAGATCTACGGGAAGCGCCTCGCGTGGCGGCTCGGGCACACCTCGATCGGGAAGCGCGCCGTCCAGAACGCACGGCCAGAAGGCATCCTCCGTCACGTCCAGCTGATCGCGGAGGATGTGCGCCCATATGCTCGCGCCGTACACGGTGCGGTCGACCGGATGCGATACCCGAGTACGCAGGATCCGCCCGTCGGGGAGCCCGAACTCATAGGTGATGTGGTGGGTGCCGGTGCGGCCACGCGCGTCACGCACGCGCTCCCAGCTTTCGACCTTGCGGAACTGCTCGTGCCGTTCGCGTGTCGGTTGAGGCCAGGTCACTTCGCGACTCCGAGCAGCCAATCACGAAGCTGTGCGTCGTCGCTGAGACCGATCAACTGAACCAGGCCCCAATTGTCACGATGATTGGGCGCGTTTAGAAGCCGGTCCTGCCAGTCCTCCGCGTACTCGCGAAGCGCGTCGATCATCTCGTCGATGGCCTCGTCGAACGTGGCGCCGTCCGCTGCGACCGGCAGGCCGGGGAGGAACACCGACCAGCCACCGCCCTCAGCGACCACCTCGGCCTTGGACGGACACAGCAGCGTCAGCGCGTGGTGCAGCCGCCCCGCGTCGACTACCGCCGCATACCCGGTGTCCCGGCGAACGGTCGCGACCCGGCCCTGCCCGGCTGCGTCCAGCAGATCCTTCAGGTGTGCGCGGGCTTCGGTGTAGCTCTCGTAGTGGACCGCTGTCATGGGGAGCCTCCCTGTCCGAGAACCAGGGTCGCGCCCGGCGCGAAGTACGTCAAGTAC
Organism: Kitasatospora sp. NBC_01250; assembly: GCF_036226465.1. Taxonomy (NCBI): domain Bacteria; kingdom Bacillati; phylum Actinomycetota; class Actinomycetes; order Kitasatosporales; family Streptomycetaceae; genus Kitasatospora; species Kitasatospora sp. NBC_01250. The sequence goes on from NZ_CP108476.1 coordinate 5,018,270, forward strand.
GTCAAGTACTCGGGCAGGTGTACGGTGACCCTCCGCTGCGCCGTTGGCGTCAAGCCACGCAAAAATGCCCCCGAAGCGAGCTGCTTCGAGGGCATCGTGGTCAGACTGTGTGGCCAGGGCCGGGGTCGAACCGGCGACCTTCCGCTTTTCAGGCCAAGCCGAGGCGTCTGGATGCCCTGTTTTGAGCGGTTCTGACGTCCGTGGAAGTGCGGCTGCGGACGTCATCGCGCACGGCGGTTGGCGTCAGTGCTGGCGTCAACCGGATTCACGGGATGGGACCCTGCTCACCAGCCGAGTGTGCGCAGCTGCCGGTTGGTCTCGCGCAGGTCGAAGTGGGCCGGGTCGAAGTCGGCTGCTGAGTCGAGACCGATCCAGCGCAGCAGGTCCTCGTGCTCCGGGTGGGCGGGGTCGCGGAGGGTCTGCTTGAGGTCTTCGTACCCGCCCGGGCCGCCGCAGTCCTCGGGTGGGCAGGCCCCCGCTCCGTCCACGCAGGCGGGATAGTGGTGGCCCGCCTCGGCTGTCATCCGGTGTTCGACGGTGATGCGGTGATCCCACGAGTCGCCGAAGTCGTAGGTGTAATCGAGGTGTGCCCCCTCCTTGGCGACAGTGTCCAGGGCGACGGTGGTCTCGTCGACGAAGTCGAGCTCGGACGAACGGCGCCCGTAGTCGATGCCGTTCGCGCTGAACGCGTGCAGGTGGCAGTTCTGCCGGCCCATCGCCGCCTGGACGACCCGGTGCAGGTTGGCGAGGCGGATACCGGCCGGCACCTGGACGCGGCGCCACACCGCAGGCTGATCCACATCGGCGAGTTGGATGCGGAGCTGGTAGACCGGGTCGCCAGGGCGTGGCTCCCCGCGCAGCCGGGCCAGGGCTTTACGGCCGTCCGAGGTGAGCGTGACGGACTTGCCGGTCTGCTGGGTGGCCCCGCGGCCCTTGAACGTGGCGAGGAGGCGGTCCACGTCGCGGTCGTTGCTCTGACGCAGGAGGCGAAGGCGATCCTCGGGAAGGTCGTCGAGGACGAAGAACCCGGACAGTGTCTCCCACACCGCAGTCCGCAGCTTCTGCTCCGGCGCCGGAAGGTCCGTGGCGTAGAGGCTCGTCAGCACCGCCCGCAGCCCGGCAGGGTACTCCTCCGCGAGCATGGAGCCGAGCCACCCGGAGGGGAGTACCGCCTCGCCGACGCGCGGCAGGGCTTCGAACAGCGCGTCGAGGACGCGCTCGGGATCCTCCAGTACGCGCGCGTTCTTCTTGACGGGCACCAGGCGGCCGGCGGTGACCCGCAGCAGCCGGGCTGCCTTGGCCCATTCGACCAGCAGGTTCAGGTGGTACAGCTCCTGGCTGGACTTGGTCTTGAAGGTCCTGTCACCGATGGCCGGGTCGATGGTGTCGCCGGTCTCCAGGAGTGTGACCAGGGTCCGCGCGTCCGCAAGGGTGACCTTGCCTGTCTGGGTGAGCTTGCGTCCCGCGCCGATCCAGCTGACGAGACCTCGGACCTGCTCGACGGTGCCTGGCTGCTCGGGTTCCATCGCCGCTTCCTGCCTGCTCCGGGCTTGACGGATTCCATCAAGGAGGATCGGCATTCCCGCTAGGGTCGCAGCGATGAGCGAGTACCAGTACTACGAGTTCCTGGCGATCGACCGACCGCTGACCAGCGACGAACAGGAGCAGCTGCGGTCGCTGTCCACCCGGGCCCGGATCACCGCGACCAGCTTCACCAACGAATATCAGTGGGGCAATTTCCGGGGCGACCCTCGACGGATGGTGGAGCAGTACTACGACGCCCACCTCTACCTGACCAACTGGGGCACCCGTCAGGTGATCCTGCGCCTGCCCAAGGGGCAGCTCCCGCTGCGGGCGCTGGAGCCGTACTGCTTCGACGAGTGCGTCGAGGCATGGATGACCAAGACCCACCTCGTCCTGGACCTGCGCAGCGAGGACGAGAGCGGGGACTGGGACGAGGGGGCCGAGGACTCGCTCGGTGCCATCGCCGGGGTGCGGGCTGAGCTGGCCGCCGGTGATCACCGCGCCCTGTACCTCGCATGGCTGTCCGCCATCGGCGCCTGGGCACTCCAGGAGGACGATGAGGAGGTCTACCGGGAAGCGGTCGAGCCCCCGGTCCCGGCCGGGCTCGACCGGCTCACCGCACCGCAGCGGGCGCTCGCGGACTTCCTGCGCGTTGATGCCGACCTGCTGGCGGTCGCCGCCCAGGCCAGCCCGCCCGCTGCCGGGCCTCCGAAGCGGCCCGGGAAGAAGGAGCTGGAACCGCTGATCGCCGCACTCCCCGACAAGGAGAAGAACGACCTCCTGCTGCGCCTGGCCCTGGGCGGTGAGCCTCAGCTGGGAGCCGAGCTCCTGCGCCGCCTGCGCGGCGAACCGCCCGTCGCGACCGCGCCGGGGCAGCGATCCGCAGCCGAACTGCTGGACGCAGCGCACGCGCGGGCCGCCGGGCGCCGACAGCGCGCCGAGCGGGTTCGAGACGAGGCGCGGGCAAAGAAGCTGACCGCCCTGGCCGCCGACGAGGAGGCGATCTGGCGGGAGGTCGAGAACCACGTCGCCCGCAAGCAGGTGGCCCGCTACGACGCCGCGGTGGCCCTTCTGGTCGAGCTCCGCGACGCCTGTGATCATGTCGGGCGCGGCCTTCAGTGCCGGCAACGAGTGGCCGCGCTCCGCGAGAAGTACCGGCACCTGCCCGGCCTGTTGCGCCGGCTCGACGACCGGGCCTTGCGCGGCTGACGCCACCCGCACGCACGGGACGCTTGAAACCGAACCGACGGCCCATACCATCTGCGTGATATACAGTGGCGGGTATGGGCGAGCGCTACTCCATCGAGCTGGAAGCGGAGGTGCGTCTCTGGCTTGCGAGTCTCACCCCGCAGCACTATCGGCAGGTCGAGGAGAAGGCTGATCTCCTTGCCGAGTACCCGACCACGCTCGACGAACCGCACTCGCGGAACCTGGGTGATGGGGTGCGGGAACTGCGCCTCGGTCTGAGCGGGAACGCGGTGCGGATCAGCTACTGGCTGGCGCCTGGACGCCGCATCGTTCTGCTCACCGTCTTTCGCAAGACCCGAATGCGTGAGGAGGCGGAGGTCAAGCGGGCCAAGGCCGCCAAGCTGGCGTGCGAGACGGGGCACCCGGAAGCTCATGAGATCTACAGTCGCAACACGGCGGAGGAGGAACGGTGAACCACGCACGCTGGCAGCTGGCTCGGGACAAGCGCGCACTTCACAGGGAGATCGAGCCCCCCGCGATCATCGCCGAGCGAGAGCAGATTCGTCTGGCCATGGCACTCGGCCAGCTCGTCTACGACCGGCGTACCCAGCTGGGACTGAGCGAGGACGATCTGGCGGTTCGCCTCGGTAGCACCGCTGACGAGGTGGAACACATCGAGGTTGGTGGAGTCCTCCCGGTCACGTCCGACCTGCTTCTCCGGATTGCCGCGGCTCTGGAGGTGTCTGTGGACGTCCATCTGGCGACCTCGGGCACGGCAGTCAGCTTCGCCGCTCGCGCCGCATAGCCAGGAGGAAGCCGTGGACTATGGGCAGCAGTTGTCGGCCGCTCTGCGGGACAGGCGAAGGCAACTGGGGATCTCCCAGACCGAACTCGCCCGGCGGGCCGGCATGACGCAGCCTGGCATCTCCCGCGTGGAACTGGGGGACACGACCCCGACCCTTCCCCTTCTGGCGCGGCTCGCCGAGGCGTTGGAGGCAGACCTCGACATCCGGCTGGCCCCCCTGGACGGAAGGACGACGATGCGCTTCGTGCCCCATCGTCACGCCGACGCGGCGTGACGGCAGGGGTGGTGGCGCTGCGGCAAAGACGTGGAGGGTCTGACCGTCCGCTGTCCCGTTGGCGTCAAACGACGCGAAAATGCCCCCGAAGCGAGCTGCTTCGAGGGCATCATGGCTGGCCAAACTATGTGGCCAGGGCCGGGGTCGAACCGGCGACCTTCCGCTTTTCAGGCGGACGCTCGTACCAACTGAGCTACCTGGCCGTACTGCACCGTCCCTTGCGGGACGAGCGATCCTGACGGGACTTGAACCCGCGACCTCCACCTTGACAGGGTGGCGAGCTAACCAACTGCTCCACAGGACCTCGACAGAGCCTTACGGCCCTGAACTGTACTACGTTTACTGCCTGGTACTGCGTGCCCCCAACGGGATTCGAACCCGTGCTACCGCCTTGAAAGGGCGACGTCCTGGGCCACTAGACGATGAGGGCTTGCGGCCCGCCCGGCTGTTCTCCAGCGGTCGGGGACGTGAGAAGCATATGGGATGCGGGCGGGAACGCCAAAACGGGTTTGCCGGGGGCGGGCCGGGGGGTCGGGGCCGCGACCAGCGGTGTTGCGCAGCGCGCGGCCCGGGGTGCGGCGCGGGTCAGGACCAGCCGAGCTCGTGCAGCTCGTGATCGTCGAAGCCGAAGTGGTGGGCGACCTCGTGGATCACGGTGGTGCGGACCTCGGCGACGACCAGCTCGCGGGTCTCGCACTGCCGCAGGGTCGGGCCGCGGTAGACGATGATCCGATCGGGCAGCACCCCGGCGTACCACTCGCCGCGCTCGGTGAGCGGGGTGCCTTCGTAGAGGCCGAGCAGGTCGGGGGTGGCGGGGTCGGGCTCGTCCTCGACGAAGACGGCCACGTTGTCCATCATCGCCGCCAGTTGCGGGGGGATCTGGTCGAGGGCGTCGCTGACCAGCGTCTCGAATTCGTCCCGGCTCATGTCCACCCGGCCATTGTCCCGGGCGGGCTGAAGCCGTGCCAGGTGATGGCGCCTCGGACCGGTGCGGTCGGCCGGATCCGCCGGGAGGGTGGCCGTGTCCCCGGGGCGCGACGGGCGTTGGGCACCGCAAGGGGCCGCCGGTCGGTGCGGCCAGGGTGGGGTGCGCGGAGAGGCGGCGGCAATGGTTCCGACGGGTGCGAGCGGACAGCCGGACGAGCAGTCGGGCGGGCGTTCGGGCGGTCCCCTGGGGCGGCGCGGGCGGTCCGCGGTGGCGCGGATCTCGGTGGCCGCCCGGGTGCGGGCGGCCCGGGCGGCCGCGGGGCAGGGGGCGGACGCCGCGGCTTCGCGCCGGGTGGCCCTGCGGTCGGTGGCGGCGCGGGCGGCGGCGCGCACGGCGGTGCTGGCGCTGGCCGGGCTGACCGCGACCGGCTGCATGGAGGTGGGGTCGGGGCAGGGACAGCAGCCGGTCGGCCACGTCTCGGGGGTGGCCAGTCCGAGCGGCAGGGCCAGCGGGGCCCCCGGCCAGCCGCGGGCCGGTGGCACCGCCGTCCGCCCGGAGCGCCCCGGCGGCCGGGTTGAGGGGGCGTCAGGGGCGCCCGGCGGGGCTCCGGCCGGCGCGGCCGGCGGCGAGGTGGCTCCGGTGAACGACCCGAGCCCGGGTGTGTCCCCGGCGCCCGGGGCCGGTGGGGGCGTGGTGGCGGTGCCCGCGCCGCCGCCCGAGCCGGGGGCGCCCGCGGCGGCGGGCGGTGCACCCGCGGCGGGCGGCGCGCAGGGTGGCGGGCCCGCCGCCGGTGCCACGGGCGGCATGGGCGGGGGCGCGGCCGGTACCGGCGGTGCGCAGGGCGGCGGCGGCACCGGCGGGCCGACCACGGGCGGCGCCACGGGTGCGGGTGGGGGCGGCACCGCGGGCACCGGCAGTGGCACGGGCGGCACCGGCGGCGGTGGGACGACGGCGAGCCCCGGCTCCTCCGCCGGGGCGGGCGGCACCGGCGGGGCGTCCGGCGGCGCCGCCAGCCCCGGGACCTCCGGCGGCTCCTCGGCGGGGTCGCCTCACCCGTCCGGCGCACCGGCCTCGCCGACGGGTGCGCCGGCGCCCTCCGCGAGCAGTAGTGGATCTACGACCGGGAGTGCCGGTTCGGCCGCACATTGACCAGGTCGGCCCCCGGGTTTGCCTTCGGAGTGATGGTTCCTCTATGGTGGGAGATCGTTCGTTTGATCCATTTGACTGGCGCCCTCATTTTCACCTGGCGCCCTTGGCGCGTTCCGGCGATCCGTGGCTGACCGCATAGAGGCGGTTGTAAGTCAGAACCCCGGACTTAGGCGCGTGCCACTTCCGGAAGGTTTTGCATTGTCTCTCGTTGACGACGCCCGCTTCGTCATGCCCGCTGACGCCCAGGACGAGGCCCTCGCCGCCGCCGACCTGACCGACACCACCATCGACGCCTCCATCGCCGAGCTCGAGGCCGACGTCGAGAACACCGACGTCGACACCGACGCCGCCGAGGTTGAGGCCGAGGCCGAGCCGACCGTCACCTTCGGTGACCTCGGTCTGCACGACGACGTGGTGCGTGCCCTCGCCAAGCGTGGCGTGACCACCCCGTTCCCGATCCAGGCCGCCACCATCCCGGACGCGCTGGAGGGCAAGGACGTCCTCGGCCGTGGCCGCACCGGCTCCGGCAAGACCCTGAGCTTCGGCCTGCCGCTGCTCACCCGCCTCGCCGACGGCGAGCGCACCAAGCCCAAGCACCCGCGCGGCCTGATCCTGGTGCCGACCCGCGAGTTGGCCATGCAGGTCGCCGACGCGCTGGAGCCGTTCGGCTCGGTGCTCGGCCTCAAGCTCAAGGTCGTCTGCGGCGGCACCTCGATGTCGAACCAGATCTACGCGCTGGAGCGCGGCGTCGACGTCCTGGTCGCCACCCCCGGCCGCCTGCGCGACCTGCTGAACCGCGGCAGCGCCAAGCTCGCCGACGTCCAGACCGTCGTGCTCGACGAGGCCGACCAGATGGCCGACATGGGCTTCCTGCCCGAGGTCACCGAGATCCTCGACCAGGTGCCGGCCGGCGGCCAGCGCCTGCTCTTCTCCGCCACCCTGGAGAACGAGATCGACAGCCTGGTCAAGCGCTACCTGAAGAACCCGGTCACCCACGAGGTCGACCCGTCGGCCGGCGCGGTCACCACCATGACCCACCACATCCTCGTGGTGAAGCCCAAGGACAAGGCCCCGATCACCAACGCGATCGCCGCCCGCAAGGGCCGCACGATCATCTTCGTCCGCACCCAGATGGGTGCCGACCGGGTGGCCGAGCAGCTGATCGAGGCCGGTGTGAAGGCCGACGCGCTGCACGGCGGCATGACCCAGGGCGCCCGCACCCGGGTGCTGGGCGACTTCAAGGACGGCTACGTCAACGTGGTCGTCGCCACCGACGTCGCCGCGCGCGGCATCCACGTGGACGGCATCGACCTGGTGCTGAACGTGGACCCGGCCGGCGACCACAAGGACTACCTGCACCGCTCCGGCCGCACCGCCCGCGCGGGCCGCTCCGGCGCCGTCGTCACCCTGGTGCTGCCGCACCAGCGCCGTGGCGTCTTCCGCCTGATGGAGGACGCGGGCGTGGACGCCTCGCGCCACATCCTGGACCACGCCTTCGACGCCGAGGTCGCCAAGATCACCGGCGCCCGCTCGCTGATCGAGGTCCAGGCGGAGAGCGCCTCGGGCATCGCCGGTGCGGCGGAGCGCGAGGTCGCCGAGATGACCCGCCAGCTGGAGCGCGCGCAGCGCCGCGCCAACGAGCTGCGCGAGGAGGCCGACCGCCTCACCGCGCGGGCCGCTCGCGAGCGGGCCGAGCTGGGCATCGAGGACGAGGCGCCGGTCGAGGCGGCCGAGGGCGAGACCGTCGAGGCTGCCGAGGCCGTCGTCACCGAGCCGGTGCGCGAGGTGCGCGAGCCGCGCGAGGACCGGGTGCCGGCGTACCGCGAGGCGCGCAACGAGCGTCCGTCCTACGGCGACCGCGACCGCGGCGGCCGTGGTGACCGTGACAACCGTGACAACCGCGGTGGCTTCGGTTCGCGTGACCGTGACGACCGCGGTGGCCGCTCCTTCGGCGGTGACCGTGACAACCGTGGCGGTTTCGGTTCGCGTGACCGTGACGACCGTGGTGGCCGCTCCTTCGGTGGCGACCGTCCGGCGCGTTCCTTCGGTGACCGTGACAACCGCGGTGGCTTCGGTTCGCGTGACCGTGACGACCGCGGCGGCCGCTCCTTCGGCGGTGACCGTGACAACCGTGGCGGTTTCGGTTCGCGTGACCGTGACGACCGTGGTGGCCGCTCCTTCGGCGGTGACCGTCCGGCGCGTTCCTTCGGTGACCGTGACAACCGCGGTGGCTTCGGTTCGCGTGACCGCGACGACCGCGGCGGCCGTTCCTTCGGTGGCGACCGCTCCTTCGGTGACCGTCCGGCCCGCTCCTTCGGTGGCGACCGTGACAACCGCGGCGGCGCCGGCAGCAGCCGTCCGTTCGCCCGCCGCGACGACCACCGCGCGGGCGGCCGTCCGCAGGGCGGCTCGTCCTACGGCGACCGCGACAACCGCGGTGGTGGCCGCTCCTTCGGTGGTGACCGTGACAACCGTGGCGGCAGCAGCTTCAACGGCGGCGACCGCAAGCCGCGTTGGAAGAACTGACGCAGTAGCCTGACCGTCCGGCGGGCCCGCTCCACCTCGGTGGAGCGGGCCCGCCGGCGTTTTCGCACCCTCAATTCGCTGGTGGGCGGGGGCGGGTTCGCCCTACCGTCGGACGGATGAGCGGCAGACTGCACCAAGTGGCCCGGGAGAACGAAGAGATCGCCGAGCGCGGGGGCTACCGGGAGCCCGGCGGCGCGACGGTGACGATCGGCGGGCTGCTGGCGGCGGCGCGGGCCGGCACCGTCTCGTACGGGCCGGACGGGCCGGACGGGCCGACCGGGGGCAGGGGGACGGTGGTGCCGGGCCCCGGGCGGCCGGCGATCGAGGTCACCGCGGAGGGCAGCCTCGAGGCCGCGGCCCGGCTGGTGGCCCTGGGCGGCCCGGAGGCCCGGGTCGGGGTGCTCAACTTCGCCTCCGCGCGCAACCCGGGCGGCGGTTACCTGCGGGGTGCCAAGGCGCAGGAGGAGGACGTCTGCCGGACCGCGCTGCTCTACCAGTGCCTGCTGGCGGCGCCGGACTACTACGCCGCGCACCGCGCCAGTGACGACCTGCGCTACAGCCACCGGGTGGTCTTCTCGCCGGACGTTCCGGTGATCCGCGACGGGCGCGGCGCGCTGCTCGCCCGGCCGTACCCGGTCTCGTTCCTGACCTCGGCGGCGCCCAACGCGGGGGAGCTGGCGGTCCGCGGGCAGGGGGAGGACCTGGCGGAGGTGCTGCGGGAGCGGGCCGCCCGGGTGCTCGCGGTGGCGGCCCGGCACGAGCTGCGGCAGCTGGTCCTGGGCGCCTGGGGGTGCGGGGTCTTCCGCAACGACCCGGTGCAGGTGGCCGAGGCGTTCGCGGTGGCGCTGGAGTCCTTCGGGGCGGCCTTCGAGCGGGTGGTCTTCGCGGTCTGGGACCGCGCGCGGGTGTCGGCCAACCGGGCGGCCTTCGAGGCGCGGTTCGGGGTGCCTGACGGGGGCGCGTGACGGGGCGCGTGACGGGTGCCTGGCGGGGCTGCCCGACGGCGGGGGCTGCCCGACGGCGGGGTGCCGGGCGGGCCGGCCGGGTCCGTCAGCGGTGGCCGAGGTTGGCGCCGACCATGATCAGGACCCCGCAGCAGGCGAGGACCGTGACCAGGCCGAACATCCGGGCCGCCGGGCCGGTGGTGGCGGAGCGCCGGCGCACGGTGGCGTCGAGGGCGAAGAGCAGCGGGTTCTCCGGCAGGTGGCGCACCGGGACCGGGGCGCCGTCCACCGGGTAGCTCTGGCTGCTCATGGTCTGCAGGTCGGCTCCGAGCACCTCCTCGCCGGCGGCCGAGGTGAAGGCCAGCACCGGGTGGTAGTGGTGCGCGTTGTCCCCGCCGCCGTCCACCACGAGCGAGCCGACGATCCGGCCGTAGCTGACAACTCCCTTGTCCCGCAGGGCCGTACAACGCTCGGACCGGCTCGCCCGGCGGGTCAGCACGGTGGCCGCGCCGAGCGCCACGCCGGAGGCGCCGAGCACCGCGCTGGTGGCGATCGCGTCGGGGTCGGTCCACCGGGTCAGCACCAGGGCGACCGAGCCGAGCGTCATGACCAGCAGGCTGCTCAGCGCGGCGTCGAAGACGCTGGTCTGCGGCCCGGCCTGGAACCGCTCCGGGGCGCTCGGCAGGTAGCGCACGGTGATCGGCTGCCCGGGCCAGCCGGCCAGCGGCACCCGCCCGCAGGACGGCGACCCGATCACCTCGCGCTCGGAGGCGGCATCGGTGAACCGCACCACGGGGACCAGCGCGCCGGCCCCGCCCCGGCGCGGGAGCAGCAGCACCTCGGAGACGGTCCCCTGGACCTCCGTACCGCGCCGCGCGAACCGGGTCAGCCCGAGCGTGATGGCCGGTACGCCCACCACGAGCAGGACCAGACCGGCCCACCAACACCCCAGCAGCACCTCGTGGCCGTCCCGGCCCATCGTCGTCCCCCTGTCCCCCCGACGCCCGCCCCCGCTTGCGGTCCGAGGCCGCCCCGGGCCCTGACGGGTGACTCCGCGTGACCCGTGCGGCCTCCTGGGTAGCCACTCTGATCCTGCCCCGTTCGGGCGCCGCTGTCACCAGGGCCGGGCGACCACCTGCCGACCGGCCGCGCGGTCAGCCCCGACCGCGCTCCGCGAGGGCCGAGGCGGCAGCCACCACGCCGGTCACCACGAGGACCGAGGGCCAGGCGCCGATCTTCTTCGCCAGCGGGTGCGAGCCGCCGAACGCGGCCACGTACAGACCGGTCAGCGCGGCGGCGGTGCCGGTCCCGGCCGTCCGCCGCCACCGGTAGGCCGCCCCGGCGCCCGCCACCGCCAGCACGGCTCCGCCGAGCTCCCGCTTGCCGCTCCAGCGCGCCGCGCCGTAGCCGCCGATGAGGCCGGTCGCCGCGATCAGGGTGGTCGCCGCCTTCGCCATGGTGCTCTCCTGTCGCTCGAACTCTGCTCGGATGTCTGCCGGATCTTCCCGGTGACGCGCGACGAGCCTAACCCGCCTGCTCCACGCGCCCCTGGGGCCGCCCGGTAAACCGGGTGCGCCGGGCGCGCGGCGGAGGGGAGACTGCCCTGACTGCGGCGCTGGTGAAGGGAGGTGGCGGTGGTGCGGGTACTGCTGTCCGGGGTGGTGGGGTCGACGGCGTACGGGCTGGCGCGGCCGGGCTCGGACGTCGACCGGCTCGGGGTCTTCGCGGTGGCGACCGAGGAGCTGCACGGCCTGCGGCGCCCGGCGGAGTCGGTGGTGACCACGGCGCCGGACCGGACCTTCCACGAGGCGGCCAAGTGGTGCCGGCTCGCGCTGGTCTGCAATCCGACGGCCGGTGAACTCCTCTGGCTGCCCGAGGACCTGTACGAGGAACGCACGCCGCTGGGGTCGGAGCTGATCGGGCTGCGGCACTCCTTCCTGAGCGCCGGCGCGGTGCGCTCGGCCTATCTCGGTTACGCCGGGCAGCAGTTGCGCAAACTGCGGACCCGCGACACCAGCCTCCCCGAGACCCGCGCCCGGGCGGCCAAGCACGCGCGGCACCTGGTGCGGCTGGTCGAGCAGGCGGTCGGGCTGCACGAGACCGGCGAACTGCGGGTCCGGCTCGCCGAGCCCGAGCGGATCTGGGAGCTGGGCGAGCGGATCGCCGACCGCCCCGAGAGCGCCGAGCCGCTGCTCGCCGAGGCCGAGCACCGCCTCGACCGCCCCGGCGTGCTGCCGGCGGCCCCCGACGAGCGGCCGGTGGAGGACTGGCTGCGCCGGGTGCGCCTGGCGAACCTGACGCCCCTGGCCGCGGCCTGACCGGCCGCCCGGGCGCCCTGCCGCAGAACCTTGCGGCGTGCCGCGGCGCGGTCTGGCATGATGTCCACGATGGAGGGGTGCTAGCTCAATGGGTAGAGCAGCGGACTTTTAATCCGTAGGTTCAGGGTTCGAGCCCCTGGCGCCCCACCGTGAGAGACCAGGTCGGCTCATCGTCGACCTGGTCTTTTTCGTTCCGCGGGGCGGGCCGTCAGGGTGCCCGCAGGGGTGGCGCGATACCGCTGGAGAGGGATCCCGTGTGCCCCTAAAGAGGCACGCTGACCTGCGATGATCCGGGAATCGCCGCAAGCCGGCGGCGTGTTGACGGCTACTGGACGCAGTGCTGGCGCGGATATCCGGGAGGCTTTCATGGGCGGCGTGGACCGAATTGCCCGCGAGTGCGTGCGGCCCGGCGATTCGCCGCGCTTCACGCCGGTGGACGAGGCGCACGCCGCCCGGCTCGCCGAGCTCGCCACCGAGCCGCCGCCGATCCTGGTGCACCGGCCGAGCATGCGGGTGATCGACGGCGCCCACCGGCTGCGGGCCGCCGCGCTGCGGGGCGAACCGCTGGTCGCCGTCGAGTACTTCGAGGGGACGGCGGAGGCCGCCTTCGCCCTCGCGGTGGAACGCAACATCGAGGCCGAGGGGCTGCCGCTGTCGGTGGCCGAGCGCAAGGCGGCGGCCGAACGGATCGTCAGGGGCCGCCCGGAGCTCTCCGACCGCTCGATCGCGCAGGGCGTCGGGCTCTCCGCCAAGACGGTCGGCGAGATCCGCCGGCGCGCCGTGGCGGGCGGGGCGCAGGCCAGTACCCGGATGGGCCGGGACGGGCGGCTGCGCCCGATCAACCCGGACGAGGGCCGACGGCGGGTGCTGGAGGTGCTCCGGGCCCGGCCGGGGGCCTCGCTGCGGGAGATCGCCCAGGCGGCGGGTGTCTCGCTGGGGACGGCGCACGGCGTGCGCAGCCGGGTGCACCGCGGCGAGGAGGCGGTGCCCACGCACGCGGCCGTCCAGGCGGCGGCCCGGCTGGCCGCGGCGGAGCGTGGTCCGGCGCCCGCGGCAGCGCCGGCTCCGGCACCTGCGGCGGCGCCCGCGCCCGTCGCGGTGCGGCGCGCCCCCGCGCCGGCCGCCGACCGGTCCAGCGGCCCCCGCTCGGCCGCCCCGCACCGCCCGCACCCGCCGGTGCGCTCGGTCGCCCCGCCGCCGTCGGCCGCACCGCCGGCCGCACCGTCCGCCGCCCCGGCGGCGACCGCCCCCGCCGAGTCGGCCGTGCGCCGCCTCGGCCCGCGCCGGGGGCCGAACGGCCGGTCGGCCCGTGAGCCCTTCGCCGGCCTGGCACTGCTGCGCCGCGATCCCTCGCTGCGCTTCACCGACCACGGCCGGGCCCTGCTGGTCTGGCTGCACCGCCGTCTGGTCGCCGTCGGCGAGGCGGAGCGCGAGCTCCAGCTGATCCCCCCGCACCTGCTCCCGGTGGTGGCGGAGCTGGCCCTGGAGTGCGCCGAGAGCTGGCGCGAGCTGGCCGACCAACTGCAGGGCCGGGCCCGGCAGATCGGATGACCGTGAACGGGGAAGGAGGAGAGCCGGGGTTACCGGAGGCGGCGCTGGGCAGGCAGCGGGAATGGATCGTGTGGGACGTGAACGGACGACAACGCCCGGGGAGCACGCGGTGCCCGGGCTGATCGACGCCATCCGCATCGCCGTCCGGTCCGGGACGGCCCCCGGGCCGGAGCTGCGGCTCGCCCTGGCCCGGACCGAGGACCTCGCCACCCTGCTGGCGGCCGGCCGCGAGCTGCGCGAACTGGGCGACGTGGACGAAGGTCTGACGTACCGTCGGATCACGGTGCTGCCGAGCTGCCCGCCCGGCGAGCTCGAACCCCTGCTGCGCGCCTGCCTGGTGGGCGCCGGGGTGCGGCCCGGGCTGATCGTCGCGCCGCCCCGGGCCTTCGCCGCCACCCTGGCGGCCGGCGGCCGCCCGCTCGGCGCCGATCTGCTGCTCTGCCTGCTGGACCCGGCGTTCTTCCTGCCACCCGAGCCCGAGCCCGAGCCCGACCACGGCCCCGGCGCCGGAGCCGGCTCCGGCCTCGGCTCCGGACCCGGTTTCGGCCCCGGCTCCGCGTTCGACCCCATCGACCCCATCGCCGCCATTGCCCCCGCCGACCCCACCGCGCCCTCCGAGCTCTGGCCGCACCTCGCCGAGCGGCTCGCGGTGCTGCGCACCCTGCTGGGCGCGGCGCTGGGCGCGGGGGAGGCGGTGGTGGTGCTGCACACCGTCCCGCTGCCGCGGGTGCTGCGCGACGCGGTGCTCGGCAGCCGGGCCCGGGCCGCGCTCACCGGGCTCTGGCACCGGCTCAACGCGAGCCTGCTCGCCCTGGCGGACGAGTACCCCAGGGTGCGGGTGGTCGACCTGGTCGGTCTGCTCGCGGAGGCTCCGGTGCCGGCCCGCGCCGATCCGGTGCGCGCGCCTGCCGACCCCCTCGGGCCCACCGCACCGGCGTACTACAGCCCGGGTGCCCTGCTTCTGTTCGCCCAGGAGGTGCGCCGGATCGTGCAGGCGGAGGCGGGGCTCTCACGCCGGGCGCTGGCCATCGACCTGGCGAGCCCGCTCTGGACGCAGGCCGCCGGCGAGCTGCGCCGGACCGTCGAGCGGCTGCGTGACCAGGGCGTTCGCCTGGTCCTGGTGGGCGGCGAGCCGGCGGGCCCGGTCCGTGCGCTGCCGCTGCCGCCGCTGGGCGCCGCCGAACAGCTGCGCCGGGCCGCCGCCGTGCTCGGCCTGCCACTGGAGGCCTTCGTCCACCTGGACGACTCCGCCTCCGAACGCAGCGCGGTGGCGGCCGAGTTGCCCGGGGTCGCGGTCGTCGGGGCCGAGGGCCCGGCCGACCGGCTGGCCCGCGCCCTGCTGCGGCACGGGTGGTTCGACCAGCCATGAGCCCGCCCTGACCGCTGGGTGGTAAGGGTCACAAGTGAACGCTGTACGGCGCGCCGTGCCGAATCGACCCGCAGCCGGGCGATCTGGTCCAGACTGCAACCATGCTGGGGCTACCTGACGACATCCGCGCCTACCTCTTCGACCTCGACGGCGTGCTGACGCAGACCGCGAAGGTGCACGCCGCCGCCTGGAAGAAGATGTTCGACGACTTCCTGCGTGAGGAAGCCCGCCGCACCGGCGACGAGTTCGTGCCGTTCGACCCGGTCGAGGACTACGACCGCTACGTGGACGGCCGCCCTCGTCTGGACGGTACGCGCACCTTCCTCGCCTCGCGTTCGATCGACATCCCCGAAGGCGACGAAGCCGACCCACCGGGCACCCGCAGCGTGTACGGTCTGAGCACCACCAAGAACGACCTGGTGCTGCGCCTGATCCGCGAGCAGGGCGTGCAGCCGTACCCGGGCTCGGTGGAGTACCTGCACCGGTTGCGGGTGCTCGGCCTGCCCAGGGCGGTGGTCTCGTCCAGCGCCAACTGCCGGGACGTCCTCAAGGCGGCCGGCATCGACGGTCTGTTCGACGTCGTGATCGACGGCCAGACGGCCAAGTCGCAGGGCCTGCCCGGCAAACCGGCCCCCGACACCTACCTCGCCGCCGCCAAGGCCCTGGGCATCGGGCCCGAGCACGCGGCGGTCTTCGAGGACGCGCTCGCGGGCGTGGCCTCGGGGCGTGCGGGGGGCTTCGGGACGGTGGTCGGGGTCAACCGGACCGGCCAGCGCGAGGCTCTGCTGGAGCACGGCGCGGACCTGGTGGTGGACGATCTCTCCGAACTCATCGAGGGGGCGGCGCAGTGACCGCACAGGAGGGCTTCGCGGTCGATCCGTGGAGCGTCACCGAACACCGTCTGGACCTGTCGGGCCTGGCCCGCAGCGAATCCGTCTTCGCACTCTCCAACGGCCACATCGGCCTGCGGGCCAACCTGGACGAGGGTGAGCCGCACGGCCTGCCCGGCACCTACCTCAACGGCGTCTTCGAACTGCGCCCGCTGCCCTACCCGGAGGGCGGCTACGGCTACCCCGAGTCCGGCCAGAGCGTCATCAACGTCACCAACGGCAAGCTGATCCGGCTGCTGGTCGACGACGAGCCGTTCGACCTGCGCTACGGCGAACTGCGCGGCCACCGCCGCTCGCTGGACTTCCGCGAGGGAGTGCTGCGGCGCGAGGCCGAGTGGACCTCGCCGGCCGGCCGGACCGTCAAGATCACCTCGGCGCGGCTGGTCTCGCTCACCCAGCGGGCGATCGCCGCGGTGGACTACGAGGTGGAGGCGGTCGACGGTCCGGTCCGGATCGTGGTCCAGTCCGAGCTGGTGGCCAACGAGCAGCTGCCGCAGGGCGGCGAGGGCGACCCGCGGGCGGCCGCGGTGCTGGAGGCGCCGCTGGTCGCCGAGGAGCACCACGCGCACGGCACGAAGGCCGCGCTGGTGCACCGGACCCGCTTCAGCGGACTGCGGATCGCGGCCGGCATGGACCACGTGATCGAGGGTCCGGAGGGCGTCAGCGTCACCTCCGAGGCCCGCGACGACCAGGCCAGGATCAGCGCCACCACCGTGCTCCAGCCCGGCCAGCGGCTGCGGCTGACCAAGTTCATCGGCTACGGCTGGTCGGCCACCCGCTCGGTGCCCGCCGTGCGGGACCAGGTCGAGGCCGCGATCACCGCGGCCCGCTACTCCGGCTGGGACGGCCTGCTGGCCGAACAGCGGCAGTACCTGGCGGACTTCTGGGACAACAGCGACATCGAGCTCGACGGCGACGTGGAGCTCCAGCAGGCCGTCCGGTTCGCGCTCTTCCACGTCCTGCAGGCCTCCGCCCGCAGCGAGGAACGGGCCATCCCGGCCAAGGGGTTGACCGGCCCGGGCTACGACGGGCACAGCTTCTGGGACACCGAGACCTTCGTCCTGCCGGTGCTCACCTACTGCCTGCCCGGCGCGGTTGCCCAGGCGCTGCGCTGGCGGCACACCACGCTGCCGCTGGCCCGCGAGCGGGCGGCCCAACTGGGCCTGGCCGGCGCGGTGTTCCCCTGGCGCACGATCCGCGGCGAGGAGTGCTCGGGCTACTGGCCGGCCGGCACCGCCGCCTTCCACATCGGCGCGGACATCGCGGTCGCCGTGGTGCGCTACGTCCGGGCCACCGGGGACGTGGAGTTCGAGCGCACCTACGGGCTGGAACTGCTCGTGGAGACCGCCCGGATGTGGCGCTCGCTGGGGCACCACGACCCCTCCGGCAAGTTCCGGATCGAGGGCGTCACCGGGCCGGACGAGTACTCCGCGATCGCGGACAACAACGTCTTCACCAACCTGATGGCGCAGAGCAACCTGCGGGCCGCCGCCGAGGCCGCCAACCGGCACCAGCTGGAGGCCGCCGCCCTGGGCGTCGACTCCGAGGAGACCGCCGCCTGGCGGGACGCGGCCAAGGCGATGTACATCCCGTACGACGAGACGCTCGGCGTGCACCCGCAGGCCGACGGCTTTACCCTGCACCAGCTCTGGGACTTCGAGAACACCCCGCAGGAGAAGTACCCGCTGCTGCTGCACTACCCGTACTTCGACCTGTACCGCAAGCAGGTGGTCAAGCAGGCCGACCTGGTGCTCGCCATGCAGATCCGCGGCGACGCCTTCACCGCGGAGCAGAAGGCGCGCAACTTCGCCTACTACGAGCGCCTGACGGTGCGCGACTCCTCGCTCTCGGCCTGCACCCAGGCCGTGATGGCGGCCGAGGTGGGCCAGCTCGACCTGGCCTACGACTACACCGCCGAGGCCGCCCTGATGGACCTGCACGACCTGGGCGGCAACACCCGCGACGGGCTGCACATGGCCTCGCTGGCCGGGGCCTGCATCGCGCTGGTGGCCGGGTTCGGCGGCCTGCGGGACTACGGTGAGGTGGTCGGCTTCCGGCCCCGGCTGCCCGCGGGCCTGACCCGGCTGGGCTTCTCGATGCGGGTGCGCCACCACCTGCTGCGGGTGGAGATCACCCACGAGGAGACGACCTACACGCTGCGCGAGGGCGACAAGCTGCGCCTCCAGCACGACGGCGAGTTCCTCTGGGTGGAGGTCGGCGCACCGGTGCGCCGGCCCACCGGGAAGCCGGTCAGCGGCGAGCGGCCGGTCCAGCCGCCCGGGCGCGAGCCGGCCCGCCGGACCTCCCAGGCCGGCCCGCAGATCGGGGCCGTGCTGTCCGGAGCGGAGCACCTGGCCGCGGAGTAGCCGGACGGGAACGGCCGGGCGACAACGGACGAGCCGCCGCCCCGACTTCGGTCGGGGCGGCGGCTCGGCGTTTTTTGCCTCTGAGGCACATTTGTTGCCTCTGCGGCACAGCAGGTGTGGACTGGTCCCATGACCACCGAACCGCAGGGCGAGCCGGCCCCGGACGAGGGCGAACTGCCCGGACTCGGTGCCCGCCTGCGCGAGCACCGGTTGGCCGGTCGCCTCACCCTGGAGGCCGCGGCCGCCCGGGCCGGGCTCTCCCCAGCGTATCTGTCCCGGCTGGAGACCGGCCGCCGCCAGCCCTCGCTGCCGGTGCTGCTCTCGCTGGCCCGGCTCTACGGTGCCACCGTGGCCGGTCTGCTGGGCGAGCAGACCGCCGCCGCCGACCCCGTGGTGCGCGGCGGCGAGATCGCCCCGGGCCGCGCCGGCGGCTGGGGCTACCGGCGGGCCGGCGTGGCGGGCCTGGCGATGCAGGCGCTGCGGGTGCACATCCCGCCGGGCCTGCAGGACGCGGTGGTCCGGGTGCATGCCGGCGAGGAGTGGCTGCACGTGATCCGGGGCCGGCTGCGGCTGACCCTCGGGCAGACCGGCTACGTCCTGGAGCCCGGCGACAGCGCCCAGTTCGACTCGCTCACCCCGCACCAGCTCGCCGCGGAGGGCAGCGAGGGCGTGGAACTGCTCTTCGTCCACACCCTGGTGCAGAGCCCGGCCAGCGAGCTGTGCCTGCCGGTCCCGACCCGGCCGCACTGACCGCCCGGTCGCACTGACCGCCCGCCTGCACCGAGGCAGACCCCGACACCCCCGGCACGTTTCGGACAAGGAGTTCGACCGATGGCCATCCAGCAGCCCCGCCCCCACTACGCCCCGACCACCGACGGCGGCAAGCGCACCGACCGCCGGGTGCTGATCCGCGTCTGCATCTACCTGGCCGCCGCACACGGCTTCGCGGCCTTCCTCTACCTGCTCTTCTGGCTCGGCGCGCACCGCGGCTGAGTGGTGCTCAAAGCACCCGTGTCGCAGGCCTGTTCACCGCCCGGGAGTCCCTAGGGTGGTTCGCATGACTACCGCGCTCCACCAGCAGACCGTTCCGGCTCCCGCCCCGCGCCTGGCCTTCCCCCAGGCCGCCGGCGGCGTCTACCAGGCCATGCTCCAGCTCACCGGCGCCGCGCACACCGGACTTGACCCAGCGCTGGCCGAACTGGTCAAGATCCGCGCCTCGTTGATCAACGGCTGCGCGTTCTGCATCGACATGCACACCACCGACGCCCGCAAGGCCGGCGAGGAGGAGCACCGCATCTACGCGCTGGCCGCGTGGCGGGAGACCCCGTACTACACCGCCCGCGAGCGGGCCGCGCTGGCGCTGACCGAGGCGGTCACCCTGCTGACCGAGGGCCACGTGCCGGACGCGGTCTACCAGGAGGCCGCCGCGCAGTTCGACGAGGCCGAGCTGGCCCAGCTGATCTCGGTCATCGCCACCATCAACGCGTGGAACCGGATCGCGGTCAGCACCCGGATGAGCCCGGCCCCCAAGGGCTGACCACCGGCGACGGCCGGCCACCGGCTGTTCGCCCGGGCGGCGGTGCGGGGTCCCCCACCCGTACCGCCGCGCGTCGTAGAGTGCGGCCGTGGCCGCCACCCTGAGCACCCTGGACTTCGTCACCCGGCTCGCCGTCGGCGTCGGCTGCGGCGCGCTGATCGGGGTGGAGCGTCAGTGGCGGGCCCGGATGGCGGGCCTGCGCACCAACGCGCTGGTCGCCGCGGGGGCCACCCTCTTCGTGCTGTACAGCGCCTCGGTGCTGGACCCCGGCTCCACCACCCGGGTCGCCTCCTACGTGGTCTCCGGCATCGGCTTCCTCGGCGGCGGGGTGATCCTGCGCGACGGCGCCAGCGTGCGCGGCCTGAACACCGCGGCCACGCTCTGGTGTTCGGCGGCGGTCGGGGTGCTGGCGGCCTCCGGGAACCTGCTCTTCGCGCTGCTGGGCACCCTCGGGGTGCTGGCGGTCCACCTGACCCTGCGCCCGGCGGGCCGGCTGCTCGACCGGGTGCCGCAGGACGACCCGGACGTCGAGGGCGTACGGGCCAGCATCCACCTGCTCTGCGACCGCAAGTCGGAGACGCAGCTGCGCGCGCTGCTGCTGCAGGCCATGACCACGGCCGGGCTGACCCCCACCGGGCTGCGCGCCCGGCGCGAGGACGAGCACACCACCAAGCTGCGCGCCACGGTCGCGGTCGCCGGGGATCCGGCCCGCGCGATGGAGCAGCTGATCACCCGGATGTCGCTGGAGCCGGGCGTGCGCGATCTGTACTGGCACCTCACCGAGGAGCGCCAGGATCCCGAACCCGAGGCGCTCGCCTGAGCGCCGGGCGGCCGGGCGGCTGGGCGGCCGGGCGGGCCGGGCCGCTGCCCGTATGGACGACCGGGGGCCGCTACTGCCCGTCCGACTCCCCGTAGCCGGGCTGCGGCCGGGCCGGCACGCTGCTCATCGAGCGCACGCCGCACACGATCGCCAGGCCCCGGCGCATCGCGGCCAGGCGGGTCAGGCCGGCCGAGCGGACGCTCGCCGGGCGACCGGAGGGACGCGGGGGCACGGCGGCGGTGCGCTGGGCGGGGAACGCGGCGGGGGAGCTCCCGAGGGCCGCGCGGTGGGCGGTGGTCGGCTGCGTCATGGGCCCTCGTCCTTCGCGGGTGAGCCGCGAGCGGACTCGCGGGTGGTACGCCTCGGCTTGCTGCTACCCGGGCGGGGCTCAGTCTGACCTTCGTTCGGCGACGAATCGGTCTCGATCCCTGTCCGAATGCGTACCGGCTGGGACTTTAGTCCCTTTTCCCTAGTGCTATCCGATCAGTCCATAGTCTGACCAGAGGTTCAGCGACAGGGTTGACCAGAGTTTGACCAGCCGTTGCCTCAGGCCCCGTCCGGCCAGGACCGCAGCCCGCTGGTCAGCAGCCCGATCAGCCGCTGCTGGGTCACCCCCAGGTCCTCCCGCAGCTGGAAGGCGCCGGCGATGGTCAGCGAGGCGAAGCCGTGCGCGAGGGCGCGCACGGTGCGGGTCGCATGCACCGCCTCGGAGTCCGCGATCCCGTAGTCCTCCAGCACCCGGAAGATCGCGCCGACCAGCGCGGTGGCCGCGTCGATCAGCTCCGGGTCGGCGCCGGAGGGGCTCTGCGGCAGGGCGGCGTAGCGGTGCGGGTACTCGATCGCGTAGCCGTGGTACGCCCGCAGCAGCGCGTCGACCGCCGCATCCCCGCGCAGCCCCTCGGTCGCCTGCCGGAGCCGGGCCGCCAGGTCGGCGGTGACCCTGATCGCGACCAGCCGGCGCAGCCCGCCCAGGCCGCCGGGCACGTGCTTGTAGAGCGAGGGGGCGGCGACCTTGGCCCGCAGTGCGACGCCCGCCAGGGTCAGGGCCTCGGGGCCCTGGTCGTCGATCAGGCCGAGCGCGTGGTCGACGACGAGGTCGGGGGTCAGTCCGGCGCGGGGCATCAGGCAACCTCGGTGAAGAAGGGGAGCAGGGCGGCGGCGGTGGCCTCGGGGTGGTCCGTCATCGAGTAGTGCCCGGCGCCGTCGATCATCACCTTACGGGCCTTGAGCGCCGCCGCCTGGCGGTCCGCCACCAGCTCCGGATCGGTGAAGTCGGGGTCCTTGGCGCCCATCACGACCAGGGCCGGGCAGCGCACGCCCTCGGTCCAGCCGACCGGCGCGGAGTTGCCCCGGACGTAGCCGCGGGTGGTCCGCTTGCGGCCGGGGGTGCGCGCCGCCCGCACCTGGCGGGCGATGTACTCGCCGTGGTCGGCGGGCTTGGTGGTGGGGAAGGCGACCTTGTCGAGGTAGAAGCCCCAGAACTTCGGGAAGGCGATCACCGCGCTGCCCATCACGTGGACCAGCGCCCGCTTCAGCGCCCCGGCCTCGGGCTGCTCGACGAAGGCGTTCAGCAGGACGATCCCGGCCACCTTCTCGGGGGCGGTGGTGGCGGCCTTGAGCACGGTGGCGCCGGTGTAGGAGTGGCCGACCAGGACGGCCCGCTCGATGCCCAGGTGGTCCAGCAGTGCGACGACGTCCCCGGCGATCGCGGCGGGGGAGTAGTCGTCCCAGGCGGACGAGGACTCGCCGAGGCCGCGCAGGTCCATGGTGATCACGCGCTGCCCCGCGGCGAGCAGCAGCGGGCGCAGGTAGCGGAAGCTGGCGCGCGGCTCCAGCATGCCGGGCAGCAGCACCACCGGGGTGCTGTCCTCGCCGGAGGTGCCGCGGCTGTCGGCGCCGAGCGTGTCGTCGAAGGCGATGGTGCCGCCGGGGAGCTGGAGGAACTGGGTCTGCGGGGCGGTGGTGGCGTTCATGGCGGCCTCCTGGCCTGGCGAACGGTGGGTGCCGGCGGCTTGCCGACACCCACAAAGCTATGGCTAATAGCCATAGCCGTCAACCCCTTCCGCGCAGCTGCGCCGGGCAGGCCCTACAGCCCCTCGGCCCGGAACGGATCGTGCTCGGCGAGCAGCTTCTCCAGCCGGGCCTGGTCGACCCGGGTGACGATCTCGCCGGCCTCCTGGCGGTCCCGGACCACCTTGGCGAGGGTGAACGCGGAGGTCAGTGCGTAGAGCAGGCCGAGCGCGAGGAAAGCCCGCATCCAGGAGCTGATGGGCAGGTAGGCGATACCCACCGCGAGGCCGCCGGCGGAGAGGGCGAAGGAGAGGATCGCCTGCACGTAATAAGCGGACGTGGTCCGTGGTTGAACCGTGGAAGTCATACCTGAAGGATGGCCAACTGCCGTGCTGCGCACCTGAGTACGACTACTCAGATCGGGCCCGGGCGGTTCTCGGCATGACGGGAGCATGACGCCCGGGGAATGTGCCCGTTCGACCGGAGCGGCTTGGAATCGCGCGCTCCTGGGATTAACGTTTGATAACGCAGCGCGGTCGGCAACGCCGTACCCGAAACGGCACCGTGCGCCGTCGCCTAATCCACGGACCTGGCCTTCGGGTTGGGCCGGGAGCCGGGGAACCACCGTTCCTTGGGGTGAATCGGATCGTCCTGGGCCGTTGCGGTCCAGGTCGGACCGTAGGAGACCTTCCTGCTCCGAACCCGTCAGCTAACCCGGTAGGCGCGAGGGAAGGAAAGGAGCGCGCCCCCGTGGCGTTGTCGCACTCCCCGGAGAGCCACACGGAATCGGGCACCACCGGCCTGCTCGACCACCCCGACGCGACGGCGGACACCGCCCGGCCCAAGGTGCCCCGCCAGGCGCGCGCCGGTGCCAACTCCGCCGGCCTCCGGCTGGGCAGTGCCCCCACGGTCGTCACCGCGATGGCCGCCGCACTCGGCGCCACCGGCCTGTCGGCCACCGCCGCGGCTGCCGCCACCACCCCGGTGCCTGCGCCCGCCACCATGCTCACCGCTCCCGACCAGCAGGCCGCGGCTCAGTCCGACGGCGCCGCCGACCCCGGCCTCGCGCTCGCCGCCCGGATCCAGCAGCAGGCCGACCAGCGCACCGCCGCCGAGGAGGCCGCCCGGCTGGAGGCCGCCAACGAGGCCGCCGCCAAGCGCGCCGCCCAGGCCGAGGCCGCGGCGCAGGCCGAGGCCGCCGCCCGCGCCCAGGCTGCCGCCCAGGCCGAGCAGGAGCACGCCGCCGCGCAGGCCGCCGCCGCCCGGTCCGCCGCGGAAGCCGCTGCCGCGCAGGCCGCCTCCGAGGCCGCCGCCGCGCAGGCCGAGGCCGCGGCCGCCCCGGTCACCGCCCGCCTGCCGCTGGCCAAGTACACCGTGGCCCCGTCCGGTTCGCCCTGGGTCCAGCTGCGGACCGGCCTGGACTTCGCCGCCGCCGCCGGCACCCCGGTCGGCGCGGTCGCCGGCGGCACCGTCAGCTCGGCCGGCTGGTCCGGCGCCTACGGCTACCGGGTCGTCCAGACCCTGCCGGACGGCACCGAGCTCTGGTACTGCCACCTGGCCTCGATCGCGGTGACCGCGGGCGAGGTCGCTCCCGGCACGGTGCTCGGCACGGTCGGCGCGACCGGCGCCTCGCCGAGCCTGCTGCCGGGCGCGGCCCCGATCGGCCCGCGCCTGCACCTGGAGGTCCGCCCGGGCGGTGGCGCCCCGGTCGACCCGGCCGCCTGGCTGGCCGCCCACGGCGCCACCGTCTGACCGCGCCACCGCCCGGCCGCGGCACCGCCCGCGACCGCACCGGCAGCGGCACCCGGCCCCGCGACACCGCGGCGGCCGGGGTGCTACTGCTCCGGCGCCGCCTCGCCCGCCCAGAGCCCGATGTCCGGCAGGTCCACCAGCCCGCGCCGCACGATGTAGCCGTCCACCTCGGCCGCGCCCGGCTCCGGCGCCAGGTCCTGGTACTCCGTCAGCAGCAGCTCCGGCAGCCCGGGCACGGTCCACTCGCCGAGCAGCCGCAGCGCCTCGGCCTGCACGGCCGCCTCGAAGGCCGGGAAGTCGCCCGCGAGTTCGGCCGGCATCGGCAGGCCCAGCGCCGTGAGCCCGGCCAGGTTGCGGTAGCTGCGCTGCATCAGGCGGTTCTCCACCAGCAGCCGCGCCCCGTCGGTGGCCATCCCGATCGACAGCAGCACGCCCTCGGTCCAGCCCTCCTCGCCCTCGGGCTGCTCCAGCTCCGCGAGCGCGGCGAAGGCGGCGATCCGCTCGGGCTCGGCCAGCGCCCGGAAACCCTCCAGCCAGGCCCGGACCGCCGCCGGGTCGGCCGTGTCGACGCCGGCCTCGCGCAGCAGCAGGGTGTAGAGCCGGGGCCAGGTCAGCAGGTGCGGCTGGCGCAGCAGTCCGGCCAGCAGCTCGCCCTGCCACTCGGCCTCCTCGTGCAGCCGCTGCTGCCGCTTGGCGTTGAGCCGCTTCGCCGCCCGCTGGTGGTCGATCAGCAGCCGCACCGCGTCGCCGTAGGCGTGCGGCGGCTGCTCGGGCACCGGCTGGACGTACAGGTGCAGCCGCTCGTAGAGCAGCTCCTGGAGCAGCGGGGAGGTCAGCTCGGGGAAGCCGTCGTGCAGCTGGGCGTCGCCCAGTTCGAGCAGCGTCAGCACCGCCGTCACCGCCGCCTCGGGCGCCGGCGCGAGCCCCTGCTCCTCGGCCCATCGCAGCAGCTCAGCGGTGTGCGGTCGGGGTGCGAGCCGCAGGTCGTCCAGGTCCATGTCCCGATCTTCGCACCCGTCGGGCCGGGCGGTGGCGGCACGAGGGTGGGGTTAACCCCACCCCGGGTTCGCCGGGCAGCCGCCTACCGGCAGGGGTGCCCCGCCCGGCAGAGTGGTCGGCATGACGACGACCGCCGCCCCGTTCGCCTCCTTCGACGCCGCAGCCGGCCCGGACGACGCCGCCGAGCGGCGGCACGACGACGCCTTCGAGGTGCCGTACTTCTGGCGCGGTCCGTTCGCCCGGGAGACCTACCGCGAGCTCGGCTACATCCTCACCTCGCTCTTCACCGCGATCATCGGCTTCGCCTGGACCGTGCCGATGTTCGCCGTCGGTGCGGGCACCGCGATGACCTTCCTCGGCCTGCCGCTGCTCGCGCTGCTGCTGGCCGGTGCCCGCGCGCTGGGCGCCCTGGAGCGCGCCCGGGTGGCCGGGCAGCTGGGCCTGCGGCTGCGGGCGCCGCGCGCGGTGCGCCCGGCCGGGGGCGGGGCGTGGAGCGTGGTCACCCGCCAGCTGCGCGACCCGGCGGGCTGGAAGGCCGTCCTCCACCACGTGGTGATGTTCCCCTGGCACGTCTTCTGCTTCGTGCTGTCCGTCACCCTGTGGGCCGTCGGGCTCGCGATGGCGCTGCTGCCGGCCTACAACTGGGTCTTCCCGGCCTACACCAGCTGGCCCGGCCTGCGGCTGTTCACCTACTCGGTGCACGGTGTGCAGCACGACTACTACCTCTCGCACCTCTGGCAGGTGGCCGGCGTCTCGCTGGTCGGCATCCTGCTGATCTTCCTCACCGCCCGGCTGACCCACCTGCTGACCAACGTCTCGCGCGGCGCCGCCTGGCTGCTGCTGCGCGGCTGACCGGCCGACCGGCGGCCCGTTCCGCCCACCGCACACCCCCGGGTGCGCGGTGGGCGGCGGCGTGTTCAGGTGAGTCCATGCTGGTCACCTCCCGGCCGCTGGACGAGTACTGCGGCTTCTTCGGCCTGACCCGGGCGGCCCTGCGCGCGCTGCCCGGCCCGGTGCTGGACTGCCCGGGCGGTGCGGCCGGCGTGGTCGCCGAGGCCCGCGTGCTCGGCTGCCGGGTGCTGGCCGTCGACCCCGCCTACGCCGTGCCGGGCACCGAGCTGCTGGCCGGCGCCGAGGCCGCCCGGTGGACGATGGCCCGCGCGATGCCCGCCGCACCCGCCCGCTACCTCGGCCCGCGCCACCTGCCGTACGAGAAGTACCTGCGCAGCTGGGACCGGGCCCGCCGGCTCTTCGCCGCCGACCGGGCCGCCCACCCCGGCGACTACCTGGCCGCCGCGCTGCCGCGGCTGCCCTTCGCCGACGGCACCTTCGCCCTGACACTCAGCTCCTACCTGCTCTTCGCCTACCCCGAACGCTTCTCCGCGGCCGACCAGTTGGCCGCGCTGCTGGAGCTGGTGCGGGTCACCGCCCCGCAGGCCGAGGTGCTGGTCCACCCGCTGCACGACGCGCTGAGCCGGCGCAGCCCGCGGCTGCCGCTGCTGCGCGAGGAGCTCGGCCGCCGGGGCGTGCACAGCGAGCTGCGCACCGTGCGGGCCCCGGGGGACGGGCGGCGCCGCTACGTTCTCGCGCTGACCCGGCATCACCGCTACCGTGCGGTGCCATGGATGAACACCTGAGCGCATCCCGGCTCCTGGCGATACCCGGTCTGCGCAACCTGCGCGACGTCGGCGGACTCGGCGCGGTCCGTCCCGGGCTGGTCTACCGGTCCGCCTGGCTTGTCGACCTGACCGACGAGGGTGCCCGCGCACTGGCCAAGCTCGGCCTGCGCACCGTGCTGGACCTGCGCGACGCGGACGAGCTGGTCGGCCAGCCGGATCGAACGCATGATCTGAACGTCGATCTGGCCAACTTCCCGGTCCTGCCGCAGGACGGCTCCTACCACCACGGCCTGCCGCCCGAGGAGACGTACGCGCTGATCATGGACTCCGCGGGCCCGGTGTTCGTCGCCGCGCTGCGCCGGCTGCTGGAGCCGCAGGCGCTGCCCGCCCTGGTGCACTGCGCGATCGGCCGGGACCGCACCGGTCTGCTGATCGCCCTGCTGCTCGACCTGCTGGACGTGCCGCAGGAGGAGATCCTCGCCGACTACCTGCTCTCCAACGAGGGCCTGGGCGTGCTGGACGGGCCGGTTCCGTACGTGGACCCGCAGGGCGTGACCCGCTACACCAAGCCGGTGCCGGCCGAGTTGCTCACCGGTGCGCTGGAGCGGATCCGCGAGCGGCACGGCAGCGTCGAGGACTACCTGCTGGCCCATGGCTTGAAAGAGGCCGAACTCCACGGCCTGCGCGCTACCTTGCGCGAATGACGATCTCCATACCCAAGCCCGGTCGCCTGCTCGTCGCACTGGCCGCCGGGGCCGCGCTCTGCACCGCCGCCCCGGCCGCCCATGCGGACGCCACCCCGAGCGACCAGTGCTCGGCCGCCTTCGCGAACGGCGACGCCCGGCTCGGCCCCGCCCAGCTGCCCGGCACCGGACCGGTCGGGTGGCAGCTCTTCGGCTACCAGCGCACCGGCGGCACGAGCGAGTCGGCCTTCCTCGCCCAGTACTACGACAGCGCCGCCGGCAGCTGGCGCTACCCGCCGGACAACGGCTACCTGGTGGTCAACGGGCAGCCGCTCGAACTGACCCAGCCGCTGCTGCCCGGCCAGGACATCGACCGCTACGGCAGCGAGTACGGCAGCTTCCTGGCACCCGAGGGCTCCTCCTACGCGAGCCGGGCGATCCCGCCGTCGAGCCTGGACGGCAACCCGGCGGCGGGCTGCAACTACCACGACTACCGGGTGGTCAAGTCCTTCTCGGTGCACGGCGGTCCGATCGCCCCGTGGTTCGGCCAGCCCGGCCTCGGCTGGCAGTACCAGCTGGACGGCACGCTGATCCCCGGCGCACCGGCGAGCGTCAACGTCGGCTGGCTGGTCACCAACGGCTACCTGCAGCGGCTGGTCTGAGCGACCGCTCAGCCCGCGTAGGGCGAGCAGACCGCGAGGGTGGCCGCGACGGCCTCGCGGACCGCCCCGGCATGGGCGAGGGCCAGCGCCGGCCCGTCCTCCTGCCGGGGCGCCCGCACCCCGCGGTCGGCCAGCAGGTAGAGCACCCGCAGCGTGCGCATGGTGTTCGAGGCGTGCGCGGGGACCGGCCCCGGCTCGCCGGCCCGGAAATCGGCGGCGATCGGCGCCAGCCAGTCCACCGACTGCTGCTCGGTGAGCTCGGTGCGGGTCAGCACCAGGGCGACGGCACGGCCGAGCCGGTCGTCCTCCATCGCGTCGAAGAGGTGCCCGGTCGGGGCCAGCAGCCGCTCCCGGGCCAGCTCCAGCAGCGGGGCCGGGTCGGCCTGCGGGCAACGGCCGAGCGCGCCCAGCAGGTCGGCGCCGTGGGCGACCGCGTGCAGCCAGCCCAGCTCGGGGTGGTGGCCGCGCAGATCGGTCTCGGCCGGGTACCAGCGGGCGAAGGCGGCCTGCCACGCGGGCCGGTAGGCGCCGTGGTGGACCAGGACGGCCAGGATCAGCGGTGCGAAGGTGCGGGCCTGGATCTGCGGGTCGGTGAACCGGGCGGCCATCTGCTGGCCGAGCCAGTCGCGCAGCTCCGGCTCCATGAGCGGGATGCAGTAGTCGAGCAGCTCGTACGCCTGGGCGTCGCGGACCTGCGGATCCGGCGAGCGCAGCGCCGCGCTCAGCTCGGCGACCAGCTCGGGGGTCGGTTCGACGGAGTCCTGGGCGAGCAGCTTCTGCAGGTCGGTCATGTCGCGTCCGATTCTCTGGTCGGTCCGATGGGCCCGGCCGGTCCGATCGCCGGGCAGCTGGTGGCATGACGAAGCCCCCGGGCCCTCGCCATGAGGACATCCCGGGGGCTCGCCAACTTCTGCGCGTTCCCGTCCGTGGGGCTCGGCTCAGGCCGTGGGCTCCACGGAGGCGCGCCCGAGCTGGTCAGACGCGTGCGAGAGCGCAGTTGCGTGGGTACTCAACTCAGGATCACCTCCTTTCGTGTTGCTGCCACGATA
Organism: Kitasatospora sp. NBC_01250; assembly: GCF_036226465.1. Classification (NCBI taxonomy): domain Bacteria; kingdom Bacillati; phylum Actinomycetota; class Actinomycetes; order Kitasatosporales; family Streptomycetaceae; genus Kitasatospora; species Kitasatospora sp. NBC_01250. The sequence continues at coordinate 5,047,233 of NZ_CP108476.1, forward strand.
GGCAGGCACCGCGCGGCGGGGCAACGGCTTTTTCGCGGCGGGAAAGCAGAAGGACCCGGTGGAGTGATCTCCACCGGGTCCTTCTGTGCTACTGAGTAGCGGGGACAGGATTTGAACCTGCGACCTCTGGGTTATGAGCCCAGCGAGCTACCGAGCTGCTCCACCCCGCGTCGGTGAACCCAACAGTACGGGAAGCTGTCCGATAATGGAAATCGCTTGTCAGACCTTGCGGAACAGCAGGTCGTGCACCACGTGCCCCTTGGCCAGACCGGCCCGCTCGAACTTGGTCACCGGGCGCCAGTCGGGCCGCGGCGCGTAGCCGGGCACGGTGCCGTCGGCCTGCCGCTCCTCGTCCGTCCAGGCGCTGCCGTCGCCCTCGGGGTGCAGGTTGACCAGCTCGGGGCGGGCGCCGAGCACGTCCAGCATCTGCTCGGCGTACGGCTCCCAGTCGGTGGCGCAGTGCACCAGCGCGCCCGGGGCCAGTCGCGGCAGCACCAGGTCGAGGAAGCCCGCCTGGACCAGGCGCCGCTTGTGGTGCTTGGGCTTGGGCCACGGGTCGGCGAAGTAGACCCGCAGCCCGGCCAGGCAGCCGTCCGGCAGCATGTCGCGCAGCAGGATGATCGCGTCGCCGGCGGCCAGCCGGACGTTCTGCGCGCCGCTCTGCTCCAGCAGGTTGAGCAGGTTGCCGTGGCCCGGGGTGTGCACGTCCGCGGCCAGGATGCCCATCGCCGGGTCGGCGGCGGCCATCGCGGCGGTGGTCTCGCCCATCCCGAAGCCGATCTCCAGGGTGACCGGCAGCTCGCCGAAGAGCTTCGTGAGGTCGAGCGGGCTGCCGTCGATCGCCAGGCCCCAGTCGTCCCAGTTGCGGTCCAGCGCACCGGCCTGGGCCGGGGTCATCCGGCCGCGGCGCGGCTGGAAGCTGCGGATCCGCCGCTCGCTGTGCTGTTCTTCGGTGGCCCGGTGCGGATACATCGGGGCCGGGTAGCCGGCGGGGGCCGCCGACAGGCGGGCGGAGGGCCGGGCGGCGGGTGCCTGGGCGGCGGGCTGGGGAGTGGAGGCAGTCGCAGTCACAATGCCGTCGAGTCTACGAGACGTCCCCGAGCGGACCCCAGGGCGCTTGGGCCGCCCGCCTGGTCCTGACGGCACCGCCCGGCACCGCCCGGCCGCTCGGCGCCCGTCGGCGCTAGGCCGGTGCGCTAGGCCGGTGCCGTCAGGACCAGGCGGGCGCGCTCGGTCAACTCGCGCACCCGGCGCTCGCCCTGGAACGGCTCCAGGTGGCGGATCATCTCCAGCACGTACTCCCGGCTGCGCTGGGAGGAGATCCGGCCCGCCACCTCCACCGCGCGCTCGCCGGCCTCCACGGCGGCGTCCAGGTTGCCGGCCTCGGCCTCGGCCATCGCGGAGACGACCAGGCGAAGGCCGTGCGAGCGGACGAAGCCCTCGGTCGGGCGGGCCAGCGCCTCCCGGGTGAACTGGCGGACCTTGGCGGGCACGCCGAGGTCGCGGAAGCACTCGGCGGCGTCGGCGGCCAGCCGGTCGTAGGCGTAGAAGTCGATCCACGCCGGATCGGGATCCCCGGCGCGCGCACGTTCGAGAGCGCTCTCGGCTGCCGTGAGCGCCGCCGAGCACGCCGCCGCGTTGGCCGCTCGGGCCTGGGCACGGGCCTCCACCAGGTGGAAGAAGCTCATCGTCCGGGCGGTGGCCAGGCCCCGGTTGCGCTCCAGCGCGGCCTGCGCGAGGTCGACCGCCTCCTCGGCGAAGCCGCGATAGCAGGCCTGCAGGCTCATCGAGGCGAGCACGTAGCCGCCGAGCGGCACGTCGGCGGCGGCCCGGGCCAGCCGCAGCGCCTGGATGTAGTAGCGCTGGGCCGCCTCGTGCTGGCCGGTGTCGAACGCCATCCAGCCCGCCAGCCTGGTGAGTTCGGCGGTCGCGCCGAACAGCGCGCGGCCGACCGCGTCGCTGTAGGAGGCGAGCAGCAGCGGGGCGGCCTCCACCCGCAGGCACTCCGGGACCATGGACGAACGCCAGTCGCCGCCGCCGTACTTGGAGTCCCAGCGGCGGGCCTCCTGGGCGGCCTCGCGCAGCTTGGCGGCGTCCGACTGGCCGACCCGGTAGGTGGTGCGGTCGGCCGTGCGGTCGGTGCGGGGCCCGGGCACCTTCTCGGCGGCCTGGGCCTGGGCCTGGGCCGGGGCCGGTCGCCCGCCGGCCGTGCCGGCCTCGCACGCCTGCCCGCTCTCCGCCTCCCGCTCCGCGCCCCGCTCGGCGGCGCCGCTCTCCACGCCGCGCGCCACCGAGCCGTCCGCCGGGGTGATCAGCCAGCGCGAGACGGGGGTCGCGTACGCCGCGACCGAGAAGGTGCCGGCCAGCCCCTCGCTCCACCGCCCGCCGCCGGGGCCGCGCCGCAGCTCCAGGTCGACCCGCCACAGGTCGGTGGCCGAGCGCACCGCCTCCGACACCTCGCGGGGGAAGGCCAGGCCGAGTTCGGGGGTCGGGTCGGTGTCGCCGAGCCCGATCTCCTCCAGCGGCACCGGGCGGCCCAGCTTGCCGCCGATCGCGGTGGCGATCAGGTGCGGGACGGGACCCTGCGGGACCATCCCCTTGGTCACCCAGCGGGCCACCGAGGTCTTGTCGTAGCGCAGCGTCAGGCCGCGCTGGGCGCCGAGGTCGTTGACCCGCCGGGCCAGGCCGGCATTGCTGATCTGGGCCTGGGTCAGCAGGGAGCCGAGGCGCTCGTTCGGTCCCCGTGGACTGATGCTCATGCGACGGCACCCCCCTTGTCGGTGTTCGCCGGTGGGTCTTTCGCGCGCGGCGTCCGGGCGCGGCCCGGGGGCCAGGGCCTGCCCTGACCGGCCGGCGGTGGTACCTAGCGTAGTCGGCCGGGTTCCCAGGGTTAAGGGGCGGCATTCCGGTTGGCCCGATCGCTACCTGCGCCAGGCGTGGCGGGCCAAGGGCGGTGGCCGTCCGGGTGGCTGGTTCGGCGCGGGTGGGCGCCGGGTTGACGGGGGCCGGCCGGGTCCGGCGGTCGCCCGGACGATCTCCCGGTGGCCGGTGGGTCAGGGGGAGCGTCGTGCTCCGGTCGCGTGTTGACGTGCGCCCACCTGTGCCCCCTGGTTGCCGGCCTCGCGCGGCAGTTCGCTAGGGGCTGTGGGTCGGCCCGCCGTCGAGGACCCGGCGGGCCGGGGGATGCCGCCGCCTCAGTTCCCCGCGGGTGGTGGCCGAGGTCCGGGAGGGCATGCGGATGCCCTCCCGGGCTTGAGTCACTTTTTGGCCATGTGGGCATGGCCATGCCGTCATCAGGCAAGTGACGGGGACGGTCTGAGGGCAGGCCGTGAGGCAGTGGTGGCCCGTGGTGACTGGGTGGCCGGTGCGCCTGGGGGTCCGGGTGCGTCGGCCGGTGCGCCGACGAGGGCGCGGGTGGGCGTGCGCGCCGGGCGGTCCGGTGAGCGGCCCGCGGACACCCGGGTCCCGGCCCGCCGGGCCGGCGGGCGCCGCGAATCGGACGCGTGGCGCCCGTCGGACCAGACCCCAGAGCTCGGACGGCGAGCGCCGGGTGGATCCCGGCCGGTGCCGTCCGCGCCGCGCGGCCCGGGCCATGGAGGGGGAGGCCCGGCCCGCGCGGCACCCAACTCCCCGCTGCGGCAACGCCCGCCGGTCCGCCGCCGACCGCCCGCCCGCACGCGGCTGGGCCCGCCCGCGCACGAGCCACCCCCGCACCCCACCCCGCGCCGGCCCGCTCCGGCCCCGCCGCCACCCCTCCCGCGCCCGTCGCCGCCGCCCGAATTCACCCGCCTGTCACCCAATTCGCCCGTCCCTCCCCAGAATCACCCGACCTCACCCCCGTCCCCCCGGCCCGCCCGCAGTGGCACCATGGCCCAAAGGCTCGCGGACGGCGGCCCCACACCCCCGTGCACCCCGTCGCGCGCCCAGGGACGGGCCACACCCGGTGGAGGCGCGATGCGGTGGTTGACGGGCTGGAGCGGCAGCGTGTCCCACGCCAGGCCGCCGGCCGGCCGGCTGCCCGTGCCGCGCCGGGAGCCGAGCACCGCGGCCGCCCCCGTCCTGGTCCAGGAGGCGCTGGCGGCGCTGGCCGCCGTGCGCCCGCTGGCGGCCACCCCGCTGTGGACCGGGCCCGACCCGCTCTGGGCGGTCGGCGACTGGCGCCCGGAGGAGATCCGCCAGGTCGTCGTCCACCCCGGCCGTGCCCGCCCCACCGTCACCACCGGGCCGCACGCGACCGATCTCGGCCAGGACACCGAGGGCGTCACCCGCCTGCTGGTGCTCGGCCACTGCGGCGCCGCGGACGAGGAGCTCGCCGCGGGCCTGGCCGTCGCCCGCGGCGGCGCGGTGCGGCACCTGACCAACTGGCCCGGCAGCTACACCGTGGTGCTGCGGATCGGCACCCGCAGCACCCTGCTGCTCACCGACCTGGCCGGGCTGCGGCCGGTCTTCCACACCCCGTGGTGCGGCGGCACCGCCTACGCCACCGCCGCCCTGCCGCTCGCCGACCTGGTAGGCGCGCCGGTCGACACCGGCCACCTGGCGGCGACCCTCGCCTGCCCGGAGTCCCCGGAGGCGGTCGGCAACGGCACGCCGTACCAGGGCGTGCGACGGGTCCCGCCGGGCCACACCCTGGCGATCCGCAGCGGGCGGCCCCACCTGACGCGGTACGACGACGGAGGTGCCACCGACAGCGCGGCGCCGGGCGGCACCGGCGAGGCGGCCGCGGTACGGGAGTTGACCCGCAGCCTGCTGGAGGCCGTCCGGTTCCGGATCCGCAGCGCGCCCAGCGTCCCCGGCCCCGGGCCGCGGCGGCCCCGGATCGGCGCCGACCTCTCCTACGGCACGGCCTCCACCGCGCTGGCCGTGCTCGCCGCGGCCGTCCCGATCGGTCCGGGCCCGGCCGCCGCGGCGCCCTCGCTGCCGGACGTCGACGCGGTGGTGGACGCGGACGGGCCGCCCGCCGCTTCGCACCGGCGCACCGGCGCCACCAAGGGCTCGTGGGCCCGCCCCGCGCCGTCGGCCGAGCCCCCGGTGGGCGCCGCGGAGCCCGAGCAGCTCGCTGCCGTCACCGTCTGCGAGCCCTCCCGCACCGCCCCCGAGGCGCCGCGCGAGGTGGGCCGCCCCCGGCTGCGGCACACCGTGCTGGACGCCGGCCCCGACACCCTCCCCTACGCCGACCTGGCCGCCGACTCGTCGGCCGGAGCCCTGGCCGACCCGCTGGCCGCCGCCCTGGCCGGGCCGCTCACCGACGAGCCGGGCCGGGCCCTGGTGATCGCGCACGGCACCGCCGCCCGGCTCAGCGCGGGCGGCGCCGACCACCTCACCGGGCACGGCGCCCGCCAGGTGCTGGACGGGCACCCGGCCCGGCTCGCCGACCTGATCCGGCACGGGCGCCCGCGCGAACTGCTGCCCCCGGTCGCGGTGTTGGCCGGAGTGGACCGCGCGTTGGCGGGCACCCTGACCGGCGCCCTGCGCACCCCGGTCACCGTGCTGCGCGCGGCCCGCCGGCTGGCCCGGGGCGGCTACGCCGAGGCGCTGGAGGACGCGGCCGTGCAGCTCACGGCCCGCCGTGGCCCGATCAGGCCGAGTTCGCGGCCCGGCGCACGGTTCACCGCGGGTGCCTCCTCGGTGGCCGACCTGACCTGGTGCGTGCCCGGACCGGCCGCGCGCTGGCTCTCCGACGACGCACTCTCCGAGGTCGCCCTGCGCCTGCGCCTGGCGGCCCGCGGCCCCGTACCCGAGGAGCCGCCGGGCCTGCGGCGCGCCACCCTGGCGCTGCATCACCACGCACGCGGCTACCGGACCTTGGTGCACGCCGCCGAGCAGCACGGCCAGCGGCTGCACGCGCCGTTCTTCGACAACCGGGTGATCCGCGCGGCCCGCCTGCTCCCCGCCGACCTGCGGCTGCAGCCCGGCGCCCGGCACGCCCTGCTGCGCGCGGTGCTGGCCGGCGCGGGCCGCGCCGACCTGCCCGTGGACTGGGGCCGCGCCCCGCGCCCCGACCGGGCCGAAGCCGCCCGCGCCGGCCTGCGCCGGGCCGCCGACCCGCTGGCCGAGCTGTTCCGCGAACCGCTGCTCGCCGAGGCCGGGTTGATCGACCTGCCCGCCGTCCGCAGTGCCCTGCGCCAGGCCGCCGACCCGTATGCGGACCTGCCGCCCGGCGCCCTGGACGGCCTGGCCGACCTGGTCGCCGTCGAGCTGTGGCTGCGCCGCTTCGAGGCCCGCAGCCACGGCTCCTGCTGGACCGGCCTGCCCCTGCCGCAGCGCCGCGCCCTGGCGGTCGCGCAGTTCCCGTGAGGCGGACACCCGTCGCTGCTGCCCGGCCTCTCCCAGCTCCAGAACCGCGACGACGGTCCGCTCCGGCGCGAGCTGCTCAGCCACCACGGCGAGGACGAGAAGCCGGCCTGGGCCCGGATGACCGCGTTGATCGAGGAGCGGCTGCGCGCCGCCGGCATCGACCTCCCGTAGCGGCTGCCCGGCGCCGGCCGCCACCCGTCCGCCCGCGGCGACAGGAGCGCGCCGTTCCGCCTGCCGGGATCTGGCGCCGGGTCGGCGGATCATGGGCTCGACGCTCACCCCAGGAGGCCCCCGTGACCACTGCCGACGGCCGCGCCGCCCAGGTGCTCCCGATCGCCGGCACGCCGCCCGGCCCGCCGCAGCCGCCCGGCATCCTGGCCGCCTGCGACGGCTCGGACGGCGCGCTCTGGGCGCTGGACCGCGCGATGTCCGAGGCGGAGCGCTACGAGCTGCCGCTCTACCTGCTCGGCGTGGTCGACCCGGCCCCCGGCGGCTACCCGCCGGGCATGGCCGAGCTGGTGCAGGAAAGCATCGAGCGGCTCAGCGGCAGCATGGCCGACGGTCTGCGCCGCGCGCTGCGCGCGGTCGAGCAGGCCCGCAGCCGACCGTTCGAGGGGCCGGTGTCGCTGCACGTGGTGCTGGGCCGGGTGGTGGAGGTGCTGCTGGCCGCCAGTGTCGGCCAGCACACCCTGGTGGTCGGCGCCCGGGGCAACGGCGGCTTCACCCGCCTGCTGCTCGGCTCGGTCAGCACCGCCGCCGTGCACCACGCGGCCTGCCCCGTCCTCGTGGTCCCGGCCCCGCCGGCCCGCCGCTGAAGACCCTGCCTCTGAGGACCCTGTTGCTGAGGACCCTGCCGCTGAGCGCAGGCGTCACTTCCAGGTGGCGACGGCCGTGTTCGACTTTCCCTGGGTCATGGCGACGGACGTCGGGTCGCCCGTCCCCTGGTGGGCGAGGAAGATGACGCACTCGCTGACGCTCTCCCCCTTTGCCGTCTTGTCCAGGCTGTCGGTGCTGCCGGGGCACTTGGCGAAGGTCTGCGTCTTCGGGTGGAGCGGGTCGCTGAAGTCGAGTGACGGCAGCAGGCTCAGCATCGTCAGGTGCGTGCTCCCGTCGGCCGCGTCGAGCGACACATCGGGCTGGACCGAGCCGTCACTGGTCTTGGTGAGCGAGTAGTGCACGTAGTAAGGCGTGTCGCCGGCGTAGTCCGACGGATGGCTGAGCGCGCTGAGGTCGGAGTTGTCGCCCTTCTCGACGCGCATGACGGTCACCCCGTACGACCCGCCGGACTTGGCGGAGAAGGTGGCCATCTCGCCGTACTTGAGCTGCTTGCCCGAGTCGCTGGAGCAGCCGGCCACGACGAGTGTGCAGAGGACGGCGGCGCAGGCCGCTTTGCGTTTCATCTGAGTATTCCCCGTCTGGGGCCGGCCCTCCCGGTCCCAGACATGTACACGCGATTTCACGCCGGACGGTTCGCCCCGCTGACGGTAAGTCAGGTAGCCTTCGCTGCAGGCGCGTGGGGTGGCTCGGCCGGGCCGAAGGTGTCGGTGAGCGCGGCGTGCAGCGCCCCGAGGTCGACGCCGACCCCGTCGCCCGCCGGCTCGGTCGGCCCGCACCAGGCCACGTGCCCGTCCGGGCGTATCAGCAGCACCCGGGGCAGCACGCAGCGCCCGAGGCCGGGCACCGCCACCGTCGGCTCGGCGCGCCTCGCGGTGACCAGGTCGACCCGCCCGGCCCAGCCGCTCAGCACCGCGGCCGTCCCGGCGTGACCGGCGAGATCCAGCAGCACCCCTCGGCCACCGTGCAGCAGTTCGAAGACCCGGCTTCGCCCGCCCGAGCCCGAGCCCGAGCCCGTCGTCAGGTCGAAATCGGGCACCCGACGCCCGGTCAGCGGGTGGCCGTCACCGAGCGGGTAGCGGATGTCGAGCGCGCTGACCATGGCGGCCAGGTACTGCGGGCCGGCCGTGTCCTGGGCCATCAGCGTCTCGAACACCTCCCGCAGCGCGCTGGTGTGGGTGTCGGGCCGGCCCAGCGCCGTCTGCGCCCGGGTGTTGGCGAGCACGCGGGCCGCGACCGGGTGCCGCTCGGCCTGGTAGCTGTCCAACAGGTGGGCGGGAGCCTGGCCACGGGCGACCAGGGCGAGCTTCCAGCCGAGGTTGACCGCGTCCTGGATGCCGAGGTTCATGCCCTGGCCGCCCGCGGGGAAGTGGATGTGCGCGGCGTCGCCGGCCAGCAGCACCCGGCCCTGCCGGTACCGATCTGCCTGGCGTGTGCTGTCGTTGAACCGGGAGACCCACCGCGGGCTGTGCATCCCGAAGTCGGTGCCGGCGACCCGGATCAGGGTCGCCCGCAAGTCCTCGACGTCGACCGGGGTGTCGCGTGCGACGCCGGCGTCGTACTCGGTGGTCGTCACCCGCCACCAGTTCTCCCCGAAGGCGAAGACGCTGAGCCGCCCGTTCGGGCGCCGCTCTTCGACGATCGGCGCGGCCGGCGGATCGGTGAGCTCGACATCGCCGAGGATCGAGCTGAGGGTGGGCTCCGTGCCGGGGAACCCGATCCCGAGCAGCTTGCGCACGGTGCTGCGCCCGCCGTCGCAGCCCACCAGGTAGTCCACGACCAGCTCTTCACCGTCGCCCGAGTCGCCGCCCAGCTCCACGGTGACCCCGTGCTCGCCCTGCCGGATGCCGGTCACCCCCGCCGACCAGCGCACCTGGGTGCCGAGCTTGGCCAGGTGCTCCTCCAGCAGCACCTCCACGTCCGACTGCAGGATGCGCAGCATGTGGGGGTAGCGGGTGGCGAGCCCGCTGAAATCCAGCTCCAGGCCGGAGAAGTGCCCGATCTGCATCGGTACGCCGCCCGTGAGGAAGCCGTCCAGCAGCCCGCGCTGGTCCATCACCTCCATCGTGCGGGCGTGCATGCCCCCGGCCCTGGACTGCCCGCTGCGGCCCGGCAGCCTGTCCACCAGCACCACGTCGATGCCTGCCAGCCGCAGCTCGCAGGCGAGCATCAGCCCGGTCGGCCCCGCGCCCGCGATCATCACTGTTGCCATGATGAGCCCTCCCTTGCTCTCCTGAACCACGCTCTCCCGAACAACGTTCAACTGACCCTAACTCTGTTCGATTGCACTTGGCCAGCGTTAAACTGAAGTCGTGTCAGAAAAGTCGAAGGCGGCGCCGAAGAGCGCCCCCGCCGTGAAGATCACCGCAGCGAAGATCACCGCCGAGGCCATCGCCCGCGCCGCGCTGGAGCAGCTCAACGAGTCCGGGCTGGACGGGCTGACCATGCGCCAGGTGGCCCAGCGCCTCGGTGTCCAGGTCGCCACCCTCTACTGGCACCTGAAGAACAAGCGCCAACTCCTCGACGCCATGGCCACCGTGATGATGGCCGACGCCTCCGAGGGCCTCGAAGGCCCACGGCGCGAGGAGAGCTGGGCCGACTGGGCGGCCGACTGGGCGCGGCGGCTGCGCGTCACGATGCTGCGCTACCGCGACGGCGGCCGGGTCTTCGCTGGCACCGCCACCGCCGGAGCGGACCAGTACCGCGGCACGGAGCTGATGCTGCGCACCCTGCAGGACGGCGGCTTCGCCGTGCGGGACGCGGCCCGCAGCTTCCCGGTGATCCTGCACTTCACGGTCGGCTTCACCATCGAGGAGCAGGCCCGCACGGGCGCCGACTACGCCGACGAGGACAACCCCTACCGCGCCAACCGCATCTTCCGGGACCTCGACGCCACCCGGTTCCCGCTCACCGCCGAGGCGCACCGCGACCTCTTCGAGGAGGACACCGACGCCGGCTTCGAGCACGGCCTGCGCATCGTCATCGCCGGTATGAGCGCGCTGCACCTGGGACGGTAATCGGGCAGTAGCCGGGCAGCGGCCGGTCAGTAACCGGGGCGGTGAACCCGTGGGGCGCCGATCCGCGTCCTGCCGAGCGGTGACGAAACCATGGGACGGAACCTCGAGGGGGACGGCATGACGGCGGACGTGGACGCGCTCACCGAGCAGGCGGGGCTGGGCGGCTTACGGCGGACGTTCCGCCCGGCGCGCCCGCGGCTCTGGAGCGAGCGGACGAACGGTGAGCGCGTGCTCGTCGTGTTCGCGGTGGTCGCCGCCTTCGGCGTCCTGGGCACGATCCTCTTCATGATCATCTCCGCGGTCCCGCTGTTCGGCCTGTTCATGACCGTGACCGCGGGCGGCCTCTTCGCAGCGAGCTCCATCCGGTACACGCTCCAGCAGCGGGCCGACAAGGGGCGTGAGATCCGCATCCACGACAGCGGAGTGGCCGTGGTCGGCACCGGCGGCGCGACCGTCGACGCCTACCGCTGGGAGTCCATGTCCGTCCTGCAGGACATCACCGAGTACCACCGCGGCGGCGCGCACATGCGCACCACCCACGTCTACACGTTCGCCGGGCCGGGCGTCGGGAGCAGCCGGGTCAAGGGCGGTACGGTCGGCGCCTTCGAGAATCCGGGGACCTGGGGCGGGGAGATCCAGCAGCAGGTGACCGCGGCGCAGCTGCCGCTCGCCCTGGCCGCCGTGCAGGCCGGGCAGACTTTGCAGTTCGGCCCCTACACGGTGAGCGCCGAGCGCCTGACCGCGGGTTCGAAGGCGGTCGGCTGGTCGGAGGTCCAGGCGATCAGCACCGAGAAGGGCCACCTCACGGTGAAGCGGCAGGGCCGCTGGCTGAACATGACCGCCACGCCGGTCCGCCGGATCCCCAACTTCTTCGTCTTCCGCACCCTGGCCGACCGGCTGGTGGAGTCCGCGGCCGGTCGGCCAGGCTGAGTCCCGGTCACCGGGCGGCGACTGCCAGGGCGCCCTGCTCCGCCTCGATCCGCTCCAGCGCGGCGCGCAGCACGAGGTTGAACTCCAGGGGCAGCTCCTGGTGCGGCAGGTGCCCCGCGCCCTCGATGGCCTGCACGCTGCCGAGCGGTGCCAGCGCGGCCAGGTTCTCGGAGACGGCGAGCGGGATCTCGCTGTCCAGCACGCCGTGCACGAAGACGGCGGGGACGGCGAGGCGGGGCAGGTCCTCCCGCGGGTCGTAGGCGGCGGCCTCCAGCAGCAGCGCGTCGATGAAGACGCCGGAGTCCAGGGTCTGCCGCACCGTCCAGTCGATCAGCGCCGGGCCCGCCACCGGGCCGAACCAGCTGGGGACCCAGCCGGCCAGGGTGCCCGCGCGGTCGGTGACCAGATTGCCGATCAGCTGGTCGAGCAGCTCGGTCATGCCCTGGCCCGGCCAGTAGCCGGGGCCGTTGACCGAGACCGCGCCGCGCACCAGCTCCGGCGCGGCGAGCGCGGCCTCCAGGGCGAAGGTGGCGCCCATCGAGCTGCCCACCACGACCGGGCGGTCCAGGCCCAGCTCGGTGATCAGGGCGAGGATGTCGGCGACGTTGTCCGCGATGGTGTTGCCGGTCGCCGGGTGGTCCGAGCGCCCGGCGCCGCGCCAGTCGACGGTGATCACCTCGTGGTCGGCGGCCAGGTCGGCGACCTGCGCGCCCCAGACCCGGCCGCTGGTGCCGAACCCGTGCAGGAACACGATCGGGTCGCCGGTGCCGGTCCGCTCGTAGAAGAGCTCGATCCCGTTGACCTTGGCGTACGACATGGTGGTCACTCCCTCTGGTGGTTCTCCCTGCTGACAGGTCCCATTTCAGTGCAGGAGGCGCCGCCGACCAATGAGCGCTCAGCTCTTAGACTCATCATCAAACGTGATGAATGGGGGGCGTGATGGAACTCCGGCAGGTGCGCTACTTCCTCGCGGTGGCGCAGGAACTCCACTTCGGTCGGGCCGCCGAGCGGCTGCACATCGTCCAGCCCACCGTCAGCCAGCAGATCCGGCGGCTGGAACGGGAGCTGGGCGTCGACCTCTTCGACCGTACGACACGGACGGTCGCCCTGACAGCAGCGGGAAGTGTCTTCGTGGCCAAGGCCCAGGCGATCCTGGACGCCGAGCGGGCCGCGCTGGCGGCGATGGCCGAGCTGCGCGCCGAGCAGTCCTCGGTGCTGCGGCTCGGCACCAACGTGGGGCTCGGCGGCCGGCTGGAGCGGATCCTCACGGAGCTGGAGGCGCTGGCGCCCGGCGTGAACCTGGAGCTGGTCAGCGCGGCACCGGGCGAGCGGCTCCAGCAGGTGCGCGACGGACGGCTCGACGCGGCCCTCGTCCGCGGGATCACCCACAGCCCGGGGCTGGAGCTGATCCCGCTCTGGCAGGACGAGTTGGTGGCGGCGTTCCCGGCGAGCCATCCGGCGGCGGCCCGGGAGAGCGTGGAGCTGGCCGAACTCGCCGAACTGGCGCTGCGGATCGCCCCGCGCGAGGCCAATCCGCACCTGGTCGACCTGGTGACGGACGCCTGCCGGGCGGCGGGCTTCGAGCCACTGATGGGCCCGGCCTTCACCACCGACCAGGACACCCTGGCGGCGATCGGTGCGGGGCGGGCCCAGTGGACGGTCTTCTACGCGGCCAAGGCGGCCGTGCTGCCGACCACCCGCGTGGCGTTCCGCCCGTTCGCGGGCGGGGCGTTGCGGCTGCAGAGCTACCTCGTCGTCCACCCGGCGAGCACCGACCGCAACGTCAGCCTGCTGCTGGACGCCTGCCGCAATTCGCTTGACGGGTGAGGAGCTGCGGGGGAGCGTGAACGAACCAGACCGAGGTGGGAGGGCGGCTGCTCGTGGGCGAGATGAAGGACCGGATGCTGGCCGGTGACTGGTTCATCGCGGACGACCCCGAACTGGGCGAGGCCGTCATGCGCTGCGCGAAGCTGCTGGCCGCCTTCAACGCCATCGAGGTACCCGCACCTGCCGAGCGGCGGGCGATCCTGGGGCAGCTGTTCGGCGCGATGGGCGACGGCGTGATCGTCCGACCGCCGTTCCGCTGCGACGTCGGCTGGAACATCGGCATCGGCGCCCGGTCGTTCGTCAACTTCGGCGGGATCTTCCTGGACACCGCGCCGATCACCATCGGCGCGGACGTACAGATCGGGCCGAACGTCCAACTCCTCGCCCCGCACCACGAGCTGGACACCGAGCGGCGCCGGGCCGGGTGGGAGAAGGCGCTGCCGATCACCATCGGCGACAACGTCTGGCTGGGCGGCGGTGTGATCGTCTGCCCGGGCGTCACCATCGGCGAGAACACGGTGGTGGGGGCGGGCAGCGTGGTCACCAAGGACCTGCCCGCCGGCGTGCTGGCGGTCGGCAACCCCGCTCGGGTCATCCGCGAGCTGGACTGAACTCGGCTGCTGCGACGGCCCGGACGAACGCCTGCCAGGCGGTGGGGTGGAACGTGAGGAACGGGCCGTCGGGGTCCTTGGAGTCGCGCACGTGACCGGGGGCGGCGTCGTCGACCTCGATGCACTCGCCGCCGTCGCCGTTGCTGTGGCTGCTCTTACGCCAGGTGCTCATGGGTGAACTCCCCGCTTGCGGTCGCGTGGACGAAGCTCTGCCAGGATGACGGACGGAACGTGAGGAACGGGCCGTTGGGGTCCTTGGAGTCGCGGACGTGGCCGGGGTTGGCGTCATCGATCTCGATGCAATCGCCGCCATCCGGGTTGCTGTAGCTACTCTTCCGCCACCGGGCGAGCTGCATGGTCGAATCCTTCCAGTGCCGCACTGATCATCGCGGAGGAGTCCTCCGGCGACAGAGCTTGCGCCCTGAGAAGATCGTAGTACGCCTGGCGCTTCGCGACGATGTCCGATTTCTCGATCAACAGGCCGTTGCGGCTGCCTTCTTCGTACGCGACAACTGAACCGCCTGGCAGCTTCAGCAGCATCAGTGAGCCGCCCAGCTCAGAGTGGCCGCCGGCCCTGAACGGTAGGACCTGGAGTGTCACATGGCGAAGCTTGCCGGCCTCAAGCAAGGCCTTCATCTGATCCCGCATGAGTAGTGGTCCGCCCACGAGCCTGCGCAGTGCAGCCTCGTCCATGATGAACCAGTACCGCGGGGGGTTCGCTCCGTGGAGACGGTCCTGCTGCTTGAGGCGTGCTGTGATCTTGTGCTGGATCTCGTCCTCATCAGAGAACGGAGCACCTGCGCGCAGGATCGCCTCTACGAACGCGGGTGTCTGCAGGAGGCCAGGGATGGTCTCAGTGAAGCTCTCACGGATCACTGCCTGAGCGGCCAACTCCATATATCGCCGGTACCTGTCCGGGAACTGCTCCAATCTCGCCAGTGGGAACAGCCTGACGAACGTCCCCCCGGTCCCGAACGCCGCGTCCAGCTTCTCCGACAGCCCCTCCGGCGGCGGCGACTCCGCCGTCTCGATCCGCGACAGGTGCGCCTTGGAGAACTTCAGGATCTCCGCGAGCCGGGTCAGCGACATCCCGGCCGCCTCACGGAGCCGCCGGATTTCAGCCCCGTACAGATCCCGCGCAGAACGCTCCGGGTGGAGCGGACGAGGTTGGAAGCCTGGCATCAGAAGACTCCTCCATGTTTCCGCTTTCGGACCTGGAACGATCCCTGCCTTCCCAGGCTAACCGCGAAGCCCCACGCTTGAGGGACAGAGCGGGAAATTCATCGCTCCCAAAAGCACGCCGGAGTAATACATATGATGGATCATCAGAAAGACCGGCTCCTGCCCGAGTGCCAGTGCCCCGCGAACTGCGGTGGCCGTCCCGAGGCCAGCCGTCGCATGACCCCCGCGTACCCGATCGTCCGCCCCGGCGATGCCCGTCCCCCCTCCGAGCCGTACGAGCCCCGCAGTGTCGGTGAGTTGGTCTTCGACGCGCTCAACGATCGACACGGTGTCCTGATGGACCGAATGGGTGGCACGATCTACCTGCGCCCGGAGCGCGGGGGAGCGGAATGGGAGGCTGACCCGCGCTGGCTGGTTCGCCCGGCCGCCGCCTGCCCTGTCGAGGAGGCGGCCAAGTGAGCTCTCCTCGCCGCCAAGCCGCCGCCGCGTTCGCGGATCTGGCCGACGCCCTGGACGCCGCGGATGTCGACCTGCCCGACGCCGCCGGGGGATGGCTGATCACCCCCGCCGGCGCCGTCCTGCTCCAACTCCGCCCGCTCACCCTCCCCGAGGTGGGTGAACTCATCGACGCCCTCCGACGATTGGCCGACGACACATGACGAACCGGCGAGAAGCCGACCAGGTCGAACTCCCGCTCCGGGTGCCCCTGCTGGCGGGCTTCGTGCACCGCGTCCTCGCCTGCGTCCTGCTGCGCAGCGGTGACGACGAGCCCGAATATCCCGGTCTCGCGGAACGGGTCGCGATCTACGTGGTCTCGATCACCGGGGTGCTGACCTTCGCCGCGATGCTTCTCGCCTTATGGCCGTTCATGTGAATGCACGAGAAGTCGACATCCCCGACTTTCCCGTCGACTTCTCACGCAAATCCCGCCGGAAAGTCATCCAGTCAGACTTTCCGGCGTCGCCGCGGATCTCAATCCCTGGGCCAACTCCCGCACCACGCGCCCCAGTACTTCGCGTACATCCCGAACCCGCCCGCCATCGAGCAGCGCAGGCAGATCGCGGTGCCAGTGCCCCGGTCGGTGCGGCCGTCACTCCGCGCCCCCGATCGCGACCGCGCCCTCGAGCTCGTGGACGCGCGCGACATGCGCCCACGCCCCGCATCCGCCTCCAGCGCCACGCGGCCCGCCGCTGCGGCCAGGGCGCGCTCGGTCCAGTGGTGCGGCAGTGCGATGGTCAGCTGATCTTCCGAGCCAGGATGCGGCCCATCCGGACGCAGAAATACGGTAATCGGACATATCTGCTCGGATCGGGAATGCGGACCAGGACATATCGGTTCACCCTCCACGTTGAACCGCGTCGAACACCGAACCGCCCGTCCCACCCCGCTGAGGAGCCAGCCCCCATGAAGGTCGAGATCTACTCGGACATCGCCTGCCCCTGGTGCTACATCGGCAAGCGCCGCTTCGACCAGGCCCTGGAGCGCTTCGAGGGCAAGGGCGAGGTCGAGGTGACCTTCCGCCCCTACCAGCTCGTCCCCGACGCCCCCGCCACCGCCAGCCCGCACCGCGCCTGGCTGGCCGAGCGCTACGGGCCGCAGTCGCGCGCGATGGACGACCGGGTGACCGAGCTGGGCCGCGCCGAGGGCATCGACTACGACTTCGACGCCGCGCTGCACGCCAACACCTTCCTCGGCCACCGCCTGCTGCACCTGGCGGAGACGGAGTACGGCACCGCCGCCCAGGGCGTGCTCAAGGAGGCGCTGCTCAAGGCGCACTTCACCGACGGCGTGGACGTCGGCGACCGCGCCGCGCTCACCGAGGTCGCCGTCGCGGCCGGCCTGGACCGGGCCCGGGTCACCGAGTACCTGGCGGGCGACGAGGGCGCCGACGAGGTGCAGCGCCAGCTGGACGAGGCGCGGCAGCTGGGCATCAGCGCCGTGCCGACCTTCGTCTTCGACGGGCAGTGGGCCGTCCAGGGCGGCCAGGAGGTGGAGACCTTCCTGCGCGTCTTCGAGCAGGTCGCGAGCGAGCAGCAGCACGCCGAGCAGCAGGCCGGGGCCGCCGCCCACGGCCACGGCGACGACGCGTGCGCCGACGGCGCCTGCGCGATCTGACGCTCCCGCTCCCGGGCCGGCGCCCGGTTCAGCTCACCTCAGCAGCTGAACCGGGCGTCGGCCCAGTCCGCGATGCTGCCGTTGGACCAGAAGCCGTCCACCGGCGTCACCACCAGCCGGATCGACGTCCGCCCGGCCAGCGGCACGTGCACCGGCGCCGCCGCGTCCCAGGCCCGCAGATCGGGTGAGCGCCACAGGCTCGCCCCGTCCGCGTCGGTGACCGAGAACCGGACGGCGCCCGGCACGAGCGTCAGGTCGTCCACGCCGACCACCGCGTCGAAGGCGGTACAGGCGCGGTTCAGGTCGATCGCCACCGTGGACGGCGCGGCCACGCTGACGCCGTTCTTGTAGGCGGTGCCGCCCACCCGGAGCCGGTCGCGCTGGAGCAGCCAGCCGCTGCCGTCCTGGCGGTTGATCGTCGGACCGTCCGGCGGCACCCGGTTCGAGCCCTTGCTGAACGGCAGCTGGTCCATCCAGAAGCTGCTCGGGACCGGCGGGCTGGGCAGCAGCGTCGGCAGCGAGCTCGGCAGGATGCTCGGCGCCGGGGTGGGCGCCGGCGCCGACGGTGTCGGTGCGGGCGGGGCCGGCGGGGCCGCGATCGAGGGCGTCGGGATCTCCGGGGTGGGGATCGCCGGCACGGTCGGCGTCGGCACCGGCGGCAGCGTGGGCAGCGACACCGTCGGCGTCGGCGTCGGCCTGGGTGCCGGGGTGGGCGTGGGCTTCGAAGCCGGCGGTGCCGGGCTCGGCGTCGGCCGGGCGGGCGTCGGCGTGGGGGCCTGCGGGGTCGGCGGCTGCGGACTCGGTGCGGGCGGCTTCGGCGCGGCGGACGGCTTCGGGGCCGGGCCGGCCGAGGCGCTCGGCGCGGGGGGCGCCGGGGCGGCCGTGGGCGCGGGGGCCGGGGAGCCGGTCAGCGCATAGGCGACGGCGGCCGCGGCGGCCACCGCCACGGCGGCGGCGATGCCCGCCTTCGCGGCGGTGCCCAGGCCCTCCCCGGCGGCTGCGGCGGCGCCACCACCGGAGGAACCCCCGGCCCCGGCGGCCCCTCCCGCACCGGCAGCACCAGCCGCGCCGCTCGCCGCTGCCGCGCCGCTCGCACCGGCCGCCGCGCCGCTCGCCGCTGCCGCACCGCTCGCCGCTGCCGCACCACCGGCCGCGGCGCCGCCCGCGAGCGCGCCGGCGCCCAGCGCCGCCGCGACGGCCGAGAAGGCACCGGCCCCGACCCACACCAGCACGCCACCGGGCAGCAGCAGCCGCAGCGCGTGGTTGATGTCGACCAGCTCCAGCAGCGCGGCCGTGCACGCCGTGCACCCGCGCACGTGCTCGCCGACCTCGGCCGAGGCCCGCTTGCGCAGCGCGCCCCGGGCGTAGAGGCCGAGCCGGTTGGCGTACTCCTCGCAGCCCTGGGCCGGGGTGGCCGAGACATGAGCCTGCAGGAAGCCGGCGGCCAGCCGGGCGCGCGCCCGGTGCGCCTGCACGGCGGTGGCGTTCGCGGTCTTGCCCAGCAGGACGGCGACGGCCTTGGGCGACTCCCGCTCGACCTCGGTGTGCCAGAGCAGCACCCGGTCGTCCTCCGGCAGTTCGATGAAGGCCTGCATCACCATGCGCTGGTCGGCCTGGGCGATCGCCCAGGCGTCCGCGCCGGGGTCGGCGAGGTCGTACTCGATGGTGGCGGCGGCCGTCGACTGGCTGAAGGCGCCGAAGTCGTCGATCAGCTGCTCGCGGCGCTCGCCGCGGGTCCAGGTGGCGGCGATGTTGCGCACGGCGGTCAGCAGGTAGGCACGGACGGCGAACTCCGGGCCCTTGCCCGCCTTCAGCGCCTGGAAGGTGCGGGCGAAGACCTCGCCGGCCAAGTCCTCGGCGGTGAAGCTGTCGCGGCAGCAGCTGCGGGCGTAGCGGCGCACCGCATCGGCGTGCCGGCGGTACAGCTCCTCGTAGGCGCCGTCGTCGCCGCCGCGCACCAGCGCCGTCAACTCGGCGTCGGAGGGCGGGCGCTCGCCGTCCACCGGGTCGGCGGGCGGTGGCACGACGGCCAGTGGCGCAGTGGGATCGGCCTCCTCGGGGGAGCGGCCGCGGCTCGCGCCGGTGTTCGCCTGGGGGGCGACGAACGCCTCGGGCAGCACGCTGCCCTGCCCGGCGACGGCCTGCCCCGGCACCCGGCCGGTCAGCGGCGCGAGCGGTTCGGAGGCGGGAGCAGGCAGCGGGGACGGCGACTCCGGCGGCGGGTTGAGCGATTCGCGCGAGGGCGCGCCGCCCTGCCCCGGCACCTGGCCGGTCACGGGCTCGGCGCCGGGCTCGGTGCTGCGCTCGCCGCCGCGCTCGTTCGGCTCCTCGGGGGTCATCGGACCGCCTGCCGGACCGGGCCGGACGCCAACGCCCATCCTGGGGGCGCACACCGACGAAGGGCGTGCTGCGATGCGCCATCGCCTGCGCCGGTGTGCGCGGCGGTCATGGCACCGCGAAGGGTGTGCACCGGGACATTGGCTCCAACCACGGCCAAAGAATGGCATAGCAGGACGTGCACGGGAAGCCACGGACGGTGTGACCCACTCTTCCGGGGAAGCGCCCGAGGTCCGACTTCCCCGCTCCGGCGCAGCCAGTTGACGCCGGGTTGACGACCGGCGCCGCCCGGCCCCGGTCCGCACGCCGCCTGCCCGCGGCCCCGGCGCCCGTCGTTCCACTGCCCGACGGGCACGCCTCGGTCGCCACCGTCACGACCGCGACCGTCACGACCGTCACCCTCACCACCACCGCCACGGCCGCCGGGGAGCGCTCCCGCGTCAGCCGCGGGGTCGGCCGTCACGATGGCTCAGCCCGCCCGCAGACCGTCCAGCAGGATCCGCAGCAGCCGCTCGGCCGGCTCGGGCACCGGCCCGCCGGGCAGCGGACCAGCGTCCTGCCGGGCCGCCAGGGTGCGCCCGATCGCCGGTGGCACGGCCGCCGTCAGCACCAGCACGATCTCCGAGACGGTGACCCCGGGCCGCAGTTCGCCCGCTGCCGCCGCCCTGGTCACCAATGCGGCGAGTAACTGGAGCAGCAGCCGCGGATCGGCGTCCGGCACCCCGACCGCGCCCAGCGGCTCACCGGCCTCCGGTGCGGCGTCCGGTGGCAGCCGCTGCTCCGGCACCCGGGCCAGCTCCTCGGCGTAACCGAAGGCCTCCGGCGGCAGCAGCCGCCCGGCCCCGGTGCCCACCGCGGTGGCCAGGTAGCCGGCCAGCGCCTCCCAGGGGCCGGCCGGCCCGTAGAGCGCCTCCCGGGCCCGCGCGGTCAGCCAGGCCACCTCCTCGGCGGCGATCCGCTGGACCAGCACCTCCTTGCTGGGAAAGCGCCGGTACACCGTGCCGACACCCACGCCGGCCCGCCGTGCGACCTCCTCCATCGGTGCGTCGTACCCGAGTTCACCGAAGACCTCGCGGGCCGCACGCAGCACGCTCTCCAGGTTCCGCCGAGCGTCCACCCGCAACCGCGGGCTGCCCACGCGCCGTTCCTCCACCGGTTCCGGCACCGTCCGACCGGCGCCCGTGCCGGGCCCGAAGCCCGTGTCTGCCCCGGCCCCCGCTCCGGTGCCGATTCCCGTGCGGGCCCCGATTCCCGTCTCAGGACGGCCGGTTCCGGTTCCGCCGGTTCCGGAACCGGCGCCGGACCGGTACGGGCCGGACAGTGGCGCGCGTTGCTCGGGGACGGTGCTCGCACCCGCCCCGACCTGCGGCACAGCCGGTTCGCCCAGCCTGTGATCCTGTTCCTTCAATCCCAACCCTCCCCCGGAGGAGCCCACCTCGGGGCTCTCGTGCGAAGTCGTCGCAGCCGCTGGTGACCTGCCAAGGGTCCAGCCAGCTCCCAGTACCCGGCCCCCGCACCGGCCCCGTCGGGACCGCCACCGCGCCGTTCGGCGACGCACGGCCCGTACGGGCGAGGATCATCCGCGGACTACCCTTCCCCGTTTCAAGCTCGGCCAGTCGGGCTGGTCGGCCAACGGTAAATCAGGCCGTAATGGATTCACCACCCGGGGTGACGGCTTTTCGGGCACGCCACCCGCGCACGACCCGTCCGCCTCGCCGTGGCCGGAGCCGCGCCGAACCGGCTCCGGAGTCGCCCGGACTTGCCCGGACTTGCCCGAACTCGTCGGAACGCGCTCCGAAAACTGCTGACGCGGTGTGGACAAGAGACCCCTCGGCAGGGCGTCATGGAGGCGTGAACCAGGTCACATTTCTCACCAGGACACCGATTCGAGCGGAGGTGGCACCATCCGGGTTCTGATCGTGGGCGGCGGTTGTGCGGGGCTGGCCACGGCCCAACGGCTCCAGCGGGAACTCCAGTCGGAGCTGCGGGCCGGGCGCGCGGAAGTCACCGTGGTTGAGGCCGCACCCTATCTGACGTACCGTCCGCTGCTCGCCGAGGTGGCCGCCGGATCCATCGATCCGCGGCATGTCGTGGTCCCGCTGCGCCAGGCGCTGCCCGACTGCCGGGTGCTCACCGGTCGGGTCGCCCGGATCGACCACGCCCGCCGGCTGGCCTGGCTCACCCCGAAAGACGGCGTCGAGAGCGAACTGGCGTACGACGAGCTGGTGCTGGCGGCCGGCTCGACGGAGCGCGGTGCCCCGGTCCCCGGCCTCGCCGAGCACGGCCTGCGCTTCGGGACGGTCGGCGAGGCGGTCGCGCTGGGCCGGCACGTGCGCGACCAGCTCGACCTCGCCTCCACCACCCGCGACCCCGAACTGCGCGACGCCGCACTGACCTTCGTCTTCGTCGGGGCCGGCTACGGCGGCGTCGGCGCGCTCGCCGAGCTGGAGGACATGGCCCGCCGTTCGCTGCGCGGCTACCCCAACATCGCTCCCGCGGACCTGCGCTGGGTGCTGGTCGAGCGGGGCGAGCGGATCCTCGCCGAGGCCGAGCCGGAACTGGCCGAACAGGCCTTGTCCCACCTGCGCGAGCGGAACGTGGACGTCCGCCTGAAGACCGCGCTCGACTCCGCACGCGACCACGCGGTGGCGCTCTCCGACGGCACCCGCCTGGCCGCCCGCACCCTGGTCTGGACGGCCGGCGCGCGCCCCGCGCCGGTGCTCGGCGCCACCGACCTGCCCACCGGCGACGACGGCCGGATCCGCTGCCTGGACACCCTCCAGGTGCTCGGCCCCGACGGGCGGGCGCTGCCCGGCGCCTGGGCGGCCGGTGACTGCGCCGCCGTCCCGCTGGGCCCGGAGCTCTGCGGCCGCGACGCGCGGCACGCCCTGACCCAGGGCGGGCTGCTGGCCGAGAACCTGCTCGCGGTGGCCGCCGCCCGCCCGCCGCGCGGCTACCGGCCCGACCCGCGCCACGCCGCCGACCCGCTCGGCCTGCGGCTGGTGGCCGGGCCGGCGCGCAAGGGCCTGTCCGGCCACCGGGCCTGGCTGCTGCAGCGCGCCCGCACGCTGCGCGGACTGCCGAGCAACCAGGGGCGGGTGCGGGTGCTGGCGGACTGGGTGCTGGGCGGCGGCCGGGACCACTGAGGCGTTCTGCGTGTTCCGTGCGTTCTGCGTGTTCTGGGTGTTCTGCGCGGGGCACCCTCAGGGCTACAACACGACCAACACACGTACGACTTCCGGAACCGCACCCTCACCTGACAGGATCTGCGTGACACCCCGTCACGGCCTGTGCAAACATCAGTACGAACTGTGACGGCCCGCGATCCGAGGAAAGCGACAGTCGGTTGAACCTCATGCGCTGGAGTGCGCGGCTCACCGCGGCCCCGTGGCGTGTCGCCGCCCCCGCGGACGACCCGGTCGCCCTGCCCGGGCCGCGCGACCCACTCGGCCTCGGCGGACCCCTGCTCGGCCCGGAGCCACTGCTCGACCTGCACGAGCTGTACGACCTGCGCGACCTGCTGGGCCGACTGCCCGCTCCCGTCGTGATCACCTACGGCCCCCGGCACCGCCTCGGCTACGCCAACGACGCCTACCGCGAACTCTTCGGCACCCGCGCCACCGGCCTGACCGCGGAGGAGGCGATGCCGGAACTCGCCGAGCTCGGCCTGCTCCCGCTGCTCGACCAGGTCCTGCGCAGCGGTCGCGACCGCAGCGTCAAGGCGCGCAGCATCACCGACCCGGCGGCCGGCCCCGGACGCACCCGCTGCTTCAACGTCTCCTGCGTCCCCCTGCGCTCCACCGAACGCACCGCCCGCACCGCGCGCTCGGCCGGCCGCGACGGACAGCCGCCGCCCGCCATCGGCGTGCTGATCTACGCCGCCGAGGTCACCGACCAGGTGCAGGCCGCGGCCCGGCTGCGCGAGGCCGAACGCCGCCAGCGCGAGGCCGCCGTCACCCTGCAGCGCAGTCTGCTGCCGCAGAAGCTCGAACAGCCCGCCGAGCTGCGCGTCGCCGCCACCTACCAGCCCGGCGGCGCGGACGCGGCGGTCGGCGGCGACTGGTACGACGTGATCAGCCTGCGCGGCGGGCGCACCGCCCTGGTGATCGGCGACGTGATGGGCCGCGGCCTGCGCGCCGCCGCCGTGATGGGGCAGCTGCGCACCGCCGTGCGCGCCTACGCCCGGCTCGACCTGCCGCCGCACCAGGTGATGGGCCTGCTCGACGGCCTGGCCATGGAGATCGACGCCAACCAGATCGCCACCTGTGTCTACGCCGTCTACGACCCGCCCGCCGGCACCCTCACCTACTCCTCCGCCGGACACCTTCCGCTGATGCTGCGCGGCCCCGACGGCACCGTGCTCCAGGGGGAGCAGCAGAACGGCCCGCCACTGGGCACCGGCGACGGCTCCCACACCTCGCACGTGCTGCGCCTGCTCGCCGGCACCACCGGTGTCCTCTACACGGACGGACTAGTGGAGCGCCGCGACCAGGACATCGACGAGGGCCTCGGCCTGCTGGCCCGCACCCTGGCCGGCGCGGTCGGCTCGCCCGAGGTGGTCTGCGCCAGGCTGCTGCGGGCCATGGGGGTGACGGCGGAGCACGACGACGACGTGGCGGTGCTGGCCTTCCAGCTGCCGCACGCCGAGGCGGGGGTTGACTCGCTTCTCGAAGAGGTCTAGTGTTCTTCGAGCTGCCTGTCAGGGAGCACCGGACGTTCACACTTGTGCGGACGGTCCCGAGCGCAGCCACTCTCCTGAAATACCACCCTCGGCAAGATCGTCGGTCGTTGACGCGTCGCTTTTTGCGCGTTTCTGCGGCGGGCTTCTTTTGTCGTGCCGGTATTTCGGCGAGTGGGCCCGATTCGCTTTTCGGAGCGGGGCTGGGCTAAAGTTCAACACGTCGGACAGGCCGTCAGGTCGGTTACGGCGAAGGCCTCTTGAGGCCGAGCGGTGCGGAAGACCTGGTAAGGTTGGAAACACCGAGAGCGAGTCGGGAAACGCCGAGAGGCGGGTCTGATAAGCTCGAAGAGAAGAAAGAACGAAGCGCCCGGAGGGGCCACGGAAGTGGCTGCGAAGGAAGCGTCCGTTCCTTGAGAACTCAACAGCGTGCCAAAAGTCAACGCCAGATATGTTGACATCCCCGGCCTTGGTCTTCGGACTGGGGTTGGAGATTCCTTTTGAAGTAAAACACTAGCGAGGACGCAGTGCGCGAGGCCACCCTATTCCGGTGGTTGTCGTGCCGCTCGACGCGGGTGTTGCTCGATTACGGGCAGACATTCACGGAGAGTTTGATCCTGGCTCAGGACGAACGCTGGCGGCGTGCTTAACACATGCAAGTCGAACGGTGAAGCCCTTCGGGGTGGATCAGTGGCGAACGGGTGAGTAACACGTGGGCAATCTGCCCTGCACTCTGGGACAAGCCCTGGAAACGGGGTCTAATACCGGATACGACCTTCCTCTGCATGGGGGTTGGTGGAAAGCTCCGGCGGTGCAGGATGAGCCCGCGGCCTATCAGCTTGTTGGTGGGGTAATGGCCTACCAAGGCGACGACGGGTAGCCGGCCTGAGAGGGCGACCGGCCACACTGGGACTGAGACACGGCCCAGACTCCTACGGGAGGCAGCAGTGGGGAATATTGCACAATGGGCGAAAGCCTGATGCAGCGACGCCGCGTGAGGGATGACGGCCTTCGGGTTGTAAACCTCTTTCAGCAGGGAAGAAGCGCAAGTGACGGTACCTGCAGAAGAAGCACCGGCTAACTACGTGCCAGCAGCCGCGGTAATACGTAGGGTGCGAGCGTTGTCCGGAATTATTGGGCGTAAAGAGCTCGTAGGCGGCCTGTCGCGTCGGATGTGAAAGCCCGGGGCTTAACCCCGGGTCTGCATTCGATACGGGCAGGCTAGAGTGTGGTAGGGGAGATCGGAATTCCTGGTGTAGCGGTGAAATGCGCAGATATCAGGAGGAACACCGGTGGCGAAGGCGGATCTCTGGGCCATTACTGACGCTGAGGAGCGAAAGCGTGGGGAGCGAACAGGATTAGATACCCTGGTAGTCCACGCCGTAAACGTTGGGAACTAGGTGTTGGCGACATTCCACGTCGTCGGTGCCGCAGCTAACGCATTAAGTTCCCCGCCTGGGGAGTACGGCCGCAAGGCTAAAACTCAAAGGAATTGACGGGGGCCCGCACAAGCAGCGGAGCATGTGGCTTAATTCGACGCAACGCGAAGAACCTTACCAAGGCTTGACATATACCGGAAACGGCTAGAGATAGTCGCCCCCTTGTGGTCGGTATACAGGTGGTGCATGGTTGTCGTCAGCTCGTGTCGTGAGATGTTGGGTTAAGTCCCGCAACGAGCGCAACCCTTGTTCTGTGTTGCCAGCATGCCTTTCGGGGTGATGGGGACTCACAGGAGACTGCCGGGGTCAACTCGGAGGAAGGTGGGGACGACGTCAAATCATCATGCCCCTTATGTCTTGGGCTGCACACGTGCTACAATGGTCGGTACAAAGGGCTGCGATACCGTGAGGTGGAGCGAATCCCAAAAAGCCGGCCTCAGTTCGGATTGGGGTCTGCAACTCGACCCCATGAAGTTGGAGTTGCTAGTAATCGCAGATCAGCATGCTGCGGTGAATACGTTCCCGGGCCTTGTACACACCGCCCGTCACGTCACGAAAGTCGGTAACACCCGAAGCCGGTGGCCTAACCCTTGGGAGGGAGCCGTCGAAGGTGGGACCAGCGATTGGGACGAAGTCGTAACAAGGTAGCCGTACCGGAAGGTGCGGCTGGATCACCTCCTTTCTAAGGAGCACATGGCCGGATGCGAGCGAATGTCTCGCACGGTTGCTCATGGGTGGAACGTTGACTATTCGGCACACAGGGTTGGTTGTTTCCTAGTACTGCTTCGGCGTGGAACGGTTACGGGTGATCTGGTGTGTCGGGCACGTTGTTGGGTCCTGAGGGAACGAGTAATCGTTGTCTCAGTGCCGGTCCCACGGACACGCCGGGTTTTTGCTTGGTTGTGTAGGTGGGTGTCTGGTCGTTGTTTGAGAACTGCACAGTGGACGCGAGCATCTGTGGCCAAGTTTTTAAGGGCGCACGGTGGATGCCTTGGCACTAGGAACCGATGAAGGACGTGGGAGGCCGCGATAGGCCCCGGGGAGCTGTCAACCGAGCTTTGATCCGGGGGTGTCCGAATGGGGAAACCCGGCAGTCGTCATGGGCTGTCACCCATACCTGAACACATAGGGTATGTGGAGGGAACGCGGGGAAGTGAAACATCTCAGTACCCGCAGGAAGAGAAAACAACCGTGATTCCGGGAGTAGTGGCGAGCGAAACCGGATGAGGCTAAACCGTTGTGGTGTGAGACCCGGCAGGGGTTGCCACTTCGGGGTCGTGGGAAAGTTCTTCGGTCGTCTGCCGGCGATCGGGTGAGTCAGAAACCGTATGGGTAGTCGAAGGACATGCGAAAGGTCCGGCGTAGAGGGTAAGACCCCCGTAGACGAAACTTGTACGGCTCACTTGAGCTTCTCCCAAGTAGCACGGAGCCCGAGAAATTCCGTGTGAATCTGGCGGGACCACCCGCTAAGCCTAAATATTCCCTAGTGACCGATAGCGGATAGTACCGTGAGGGAATGGTGAAAAGTACCGCGGGAGCGGAGTGAAATAGTACCTGAAACCGTGTGCCTACAAGCCGTGGGAGCGTCGTTGGTCAGCTTGCTGATCAGCCGTGACTGCGTGCCTTTTGAAGAATGAGCCTGCGAGTTTGCGGTGTGTAGCGAGGTTAACCCGTGTGGGGTAGCCGTAGCGAAAGCGAGTCCGAATAGGGCGGTTGAGTTGCATGCCCAAGACCCGAAGCGGAGTGATCTAGCCATGGGCAGGTTGAAGCGCGGGTAAGACCGCGTGGAGGACCGAACCCACCAGGGTTGAAAACCTGGGGGATGACCTGTGGTTAGGGGTGAAAGGCCAATCAAACTCCGTGATAGCTGGTTCTCCCCGAAATGCATTTAGGTGCAGCGTCACGTGTTTCTTGCCGGAGGTAGAGCACTGGATAGGCGATGGGCCTTACCGGGTTACTGACCTTAGCCAAACTCCGAATGCCGGTAAGTGAGAGCGTGGCAGTGAGACTGTGGGGGATAAGCTCCATGGTCGAGAGGGAAACAGCCCAGAACACCGACTAAGGTCCCTAAGCGTGTGCTAAGTGGGAAAGGATGTGGAGTCGCAGAGACAACCAGGAGGTTGGCTTAGAAGCAGCCACCCTTGAAAGAGTGCGTAATAGCTCACTGGTCAAGTGATTCCGCGCCGACAATGTAGCGGGGCTCAAGCACACCACCGAAGTCGTGTCATTCACAGAATACGCCCAACGGCGCTGTGGATGGGTAGGGGAGCGTCGTGTGCCGGGTGAAGCGGCGGAGGAATCCAGTCGTGGACGGTATACGAGTGAGAATGCAGGCATGAGTAGCGATACAAGAGTGGGAAACTCTTGCGCCGATTGACCAAGGGTTCCTGGGTCAAGCTGATCTGCCCAGGGTAAGTCGGGACCTAAGGCGAGGCCGACAGGCGTAGTCGATGGACAACGGGTTGATATTCCCGTACCCGCTTTGAAGCGCCAACGCTGAACCTCTGAATGCTAAAGCCGTGAAGCCGGCCCGGAGTCTTCGGACAAAGGGACGTGGTGGAGCCGCTGATCCAACAGGGTATTAGGTGAGCGATGGGGTGACGCAGGAAGGTAGTCCAGCCCGGGCGGTGGTTGTCCCGGGGTAAGGGTGTAGGGCGTTGTGTAGGCAAATCCGCACAACATGAGCCTGAGACCTGATGCCGAGCCGATTGTGGTGAAGTGGATGATCCTATGCTGTCGAGAAAAGCCTCTAGCGAGTTTCATGGCGGCCCGTACCCCAAACCGACTCAGGTGGTCAGGTAGAGAATACCGAGGCGTTCGGGTGAACTATGGTTAAGGAACTCGGCAAAATGCCCCCGTAACTTCGGGAGAAGGGGGCCGGAACTGGTGGAGGCACTTGCTGCCCGAGCTGGGGCCGGCCGCAGAGACCAGCGAGAAGCGACTGTTTACTAAAAACACAGGTCCGTGCGAAGCCGTAAGGCGATGTATACGGACTGACGCCTGCCCGGTGCTGGAACGTTAAGGGGACCGGTTAGCTCTGATTCGTCGGGGCGAAGCTGAGAACTTAAGCGCCAGTAAACGGCGGTGGTAACTATAACCATCCTAAGGTAGCGAAATTCCTTGTCGGGTAAGTTCCGACCTGCACGAATGGCGTAACGACTTCTCGACTGTCTCAACCATAGGCCCGGTGAAATTGCATTACGAGTAAAGATGCTCGTTTCGCGCAGCAGGACGGAAAGACCCCGGGACCTTTACTATAGCTTGATATTGGTGTTCGGTTCGGCTTGTGTAGGATAGGTGGGAGACTTTGAAGCGGCAACGCCAGTTGTTGTGGAGTCGACGTTGAAATACCACTCTGGTCGTGCTGGATGTCTAACCTGGGTCCGTGATCCGGATCAGGGACAGTGTCTGGTGGGTAGTTTAACTGGGGCGGTTGCCTCCTAAAGAGTAACGGAGGCGCCCAAAGGTTCCCTCAGCCTGGTTGGCAATCAGGTGTTGAGTGTAAGTGCACAAGGGAGCTTGACTGTGAGACCGACGGGTCGAGCAGGTGCGAAAGCAGGGACTAGTGATCCGGCGGTGGCTTGTGGAAGCGCCGTCGCTCAACGGATAAAAGGTACCCCGGGGATAACAGGCTGATCTTCCCCAAGAGTCCATATCGACGGGATGGTTTGGCACCTCGATGTCGGCTCGTCGCATCCTGGGGCTGGAGTAGGTCCCAAGGGTTGGGCTGTTCGCCCATTAAAGCGGTACGCGAGCTGGGTTTAGAACGTCGTGAGACAGTTCGGTCCCTATCCGCTGTGCGCGTAGGAGTGTTGAGAAGGGCTGTCCCTAGTACGAGAGGACCGGGACGGACGAACCTCTGGTGTGCCAGTTGTCCTGCCAAGGGCATGGCTGGTTGGCTACGTTCGGGAGGGATAACCGCTGAAAGCATCTAAGCGGGAAGCCTGCTTCGAGATGAGCACTCCCACCTCCTTGAGAGGGTAAGGCTCCCAGTAGACGACTGGGTTGATAGGCCGGATGTGGAAGCCCTGTAAGGGGTGGAGCTGACCGGTACTAATAGGCCGAGGGCTTGTCCTCAGTTGCTCGCGTCCACTGTGTTGTTCTGAAACAACGACCCCCGCCAGGGAAAGACGGGCGGGTTGCGGTCGGCAGTTTCATAGTGTTTCGGTGGTCATAGCGTGAGGGAAACGCCCGGTTACATTCCGAACCCGGAAGCTAAGCCTCACAGCGCCGATGGTACTGCAGGGGGGACCCTGTGGGAGAGTAGGACGCCGCCGAACAATAATTCCAAGAAAGCCCCCTTCCTTCGGGAAGGGGGCTTTCTTGCGTTCAGGGCTCACTCCGCACGGCTCTCACCGCACGATTTTCATCGCACGATGCGACCCAGTGCCGGCTTTTCCCGGTGGAGCGCGACGGCGATGTCCACCAAGGACACCCGCTCCAGTCCCTCGACCTCCGCCAGCGGGATCCAGGCCGCCAGATCCGTCGAGCCGTCGGTCTCGTTGCGCAGCTCGCCCCCGGTGATCCGGCCCTCGTAGAGGATCCGCAGACCGTGGAAGTCCCGCGCCTGGGGGTTCGAGGAGCTCGCCGGAACGAGGAAGTTCTCCGAGTCGACCCCGAGCAACCGGACCAGCTCGACCTCGTACCCGGTCTCCTCCCGCACCTCCCGGATCGCCGCGTCGTACGGGTCCTCCCCGTGGTCGAGCCCGCCGCCGGGCATGGTCCACAGCCGCTCCCCGTCCGCGCCGACCCAGCGCGCGAGCAGGATCCGGCCGTCCTCGACGCAGACCGCATAGGCCGCGGGACGAACTCTTCGTATGGCATCTGATGACATGTGAGGCAGCGTAAGGTCCCGTCCATGGATACCGCCAAGACTCCCGAGTCCGAGTCCCACGTGAGCCCCGAGATCCAGGTGAGCGCCGGTCTGACGGCCGAGCAGCTCGACACCGCGCACGCCGTGTTGCGCGCCGCTGCGGCCGCCGACGGCCGCGAGGCCGTCTCGGAGGCGGGCCGCCTGCGGCTGCGGGTGGCCGAGCCGCGCGAGGGCGTGCGGCACCTGGTGGCCGGCGGCACCGACGCCCCGGCCGGCTACGCGCAGGTCGAGCTCCAGGAGAAGTCCGCCACCGCCGAGCTGGCCGTGCACCCGGACCGCCGCGGGCTGGGGCTGGGCCGGGCGCTGGCCGGTGCGGTGCTCGCCGAGGCCGGCGAGCAGCGGGCCGTCGACTTCTGGGCGCACGGCGGCCACCCGGCGGCCCGGCGACTGGCCGAGGCGTTCGGTGCGGAGCTGGTCCGTGAGCTGCGGCAGATGCGCCGCACCGCGGCGGCCCCGGCCGAGGTGCCGCTGCCCGAGGGCGTCACGCTGCGGACCTTCCGGCCCGGTGCGGACGACGAGGCCTGGCTGCGGCTCAACGCGCTGGCCTTCGCCCACCACCCGGAACAGGGTTCCTGGACCGCCCGCGACCTGGCCGACCGGATCGCCGAGCCGTGGTTCGACCCGGCCGGCTTCTTCCTCGCGGTCCGCGGCGCCGGCACCGCGGACGAGCGCCTGGTCGGCTTCCACTGGACCAAGGTGCACCCGGCCACCGCCGCCGAGCCCGAGCTGGGCGAGGTCTACGTGGTCGGGGTGGACCCGGCCGAGCAGGGCAACGGCCTGGGCAAGGCGCTGACCGCGGCCGGACTGCGCCATCTGGCGGCGGACCGCGGGCTGCCCACCGTGCTGCTCTACGTCGACGCGGACAACGTGGCCGCGGTGCGGGTCTACGAGCGTGTGGGATTCACGGTGCACGAGGTAGACCTGATGTATCGGGTCACCGAGGGTCGTCGAGTGGGCTAGCGGGCCGCAGGGCCGACCGACTCAGCTTTCCTCCCGGCCATGCGGTGTTTACCGTGGATTCAATTGCCGACGCGAAGATCACAGGATGACGTCCGTAGTGTCTCGCTCCCGCAGCTTGGGCCACATCGCCGGGGTCGGTCGGCTATCGACCGCCCCGAGCGGTGGGTCCGCCTCGCTGCGGGTGGCGGAACCGGGTGAGGACAGCCGGACACCGGCCGCGCCCGGGCACGCGGATCTCACGCCGCTGGAGGAGCTGGAACCCATGACCGTCCCCCGCCCGGTCGCGGCCGGTACGACGCCCGAAGCGCCAGACCCCTCAGGAGCCGATGCCATGCCCGAGTCCCCCGGCGTGCCCGCCCCGTCCCGGCTGACCAAGACCCTGGGGGTGTCGCTCGACCAGTTCCCCGACGGTGTCGAGGAGCCCGAGCTGGACGAGCTGCCGCAGGGCCGCTTCCTGGACCGGGAGCGCAGCTGGCTCGCGTTCAACGAGCGGGTGCTGGAGCTGGCCGAGGACCCGCAGATCCCGCTGCTGGAGCGGACCAAGTTCCTGGCGATCTTCGCCAGCAACCTGGACGAGTTCTTCATGGTGCGGGTGGCCGGCCTCAAGCGCCGGATCGCCACCGGCGTCGCCCAGCGCAGCGCCTCGGGCCTGCAGCCGCGCGAGGTGCTCGATCTGATCTGGACGCGGTCCCGGGAGCTCATGGCCCGGCACGCGGCGGCCTTCCAGCACGACGTGCTGCCGGACCTCGCGGCCGAGGGCATCGAGCTGGTCCGCTGGGCGGAGCTCACCGAGAAGGAGCAGGGCCGCCTGCACAACCTGTTCCGGCAGCAGATCTTCCCGGTGCTGACCCCGCTGGCCGTCGACCCGGCGCACCCGTTCCCGTACATATCGGGCCTGAGCCTGAACCTGGCGGTGGTGGTGCGCAACCCGGTCTCCGGGCACAAGCACTTCGCCCGGGTGAAGGTGCCGCAGTCGCTCTTCCGCTTCCTGGAGGCCTCGCCGCAGCGGTACGTGCCGCTGGAGGACGTGATGGGGGCGCACCTGGAGGAGCTCTTCCCCGGTATGGAGGTGCTCGCCCACCACGCCTTCCGGGTGACCCGCAACGAGGACCTCGAGGTCGAGGAGGACGACACCGAGAACATCCTCAAGGCGCTGGAGAAGGAGCTGATGCGCCGCCGGTTCGGGCCGCCGGTGCGGCTGGAGGTGGAGGAGTCGATCGACCCCTACATCCTCGACCTGCTGGTGCGCGAGCTGAACATCACCGAGGCGGAGGTGTTCCCGCTGCCCGGCCCGCTCGACCTGACCGGGCTGTTCGGGATCGCCGGCCTGGACCGTCCGGATCTGACGTACGGCAAGTTCGTGGCCGGTACCGCGCGCGGTCTCACCGACGTGGAGTCGGCCTCTCAGCCGGACATCTTCGCCGCGATGCGCGAGCGCGACGTGCTGCTGCACCACCCGTACGACAGCTTCTCCACCTCGGTGCAGGCCTTCCTGGAGCAGGCCGCGGCCGACCCGCACGTGCTGGCGATCAAGCAGACGCTGTACCGGACCTCGGGTGACTCGCCGATCGTGGACGCGCTGATCGACGCGGCCGAGTCCGGCAAGCAGGTGCTGGTGCTGGTGGAGATCAAGGCGCGCTTCGACGAGCAGGCCAACATCAAGTGGGCCCGCAAGCTGGAGGAGTCGGGCTGCCATGTGGTGTACGGCCTGGTCGGTCTGAAGACGCACTGCAAGCTGTCGCTGGTGGTGCGCCAGGAGGGCGACACGCTGCGCCGCTACGCGCACGTGGGCACCGGCAACTACCACCCGAAGACCGCCAGGCTGTACGAGGACCTGGGGCTGCTCACCGCCGACCCGCAGGTCGGGGCCGACCTCTCGGACCTGTTCAACCGGCTCTCCGGCTACTCGCGCCGGGAGTCCTACCGCCGGCTGATGACGGCCCCGCGCGGGCTGCGCGACGGCTTGATCGCACGGATCCAGAACGAGGTCGCCAACCACCGCGCCGGCCTGCCGGCGTACGTGAAGATCAAGGTGAACTCGATCGTCGACGAGCAGCTGATCGACGCGCTCTACCGGGCCTCGCAGGCGGGTGTGCCGGTGGACGTCTGGGTGCGCGGGATCTGCGCGATCCGGCCCGGGGTGGTGGGGCTGAGCGAGAACATCCGGGTCCGCAGCATCCTGGGACGCTTCCTGGAGCACTCCCGGATCTTCGTCTTCGGCAACGGCGGTGATCCCGAAGTCTGGTTCGGCAGTGCGGATATGATGCACCGTAACCTGGACCGGAGGATCGAGGCCCTGGTCCGGGTCGCGGATCCGACCCACCGGGCCGAGCTGTCCGGGCTGATCGACCTCGGCATGGCGGAGGACACCGCCTCCTGGCACCTGGGCCCGGACGGGGCCTGGAGCCGGCGCAGCCAGGACGCCGACGGGCACCGCCTGCGGGACATCCAGGAACTGCTCATCGACTCGCGCCAGCGCCGCAGGAGCGCCGTCGCGTCGCTGTGACCCACGCCGACCGTCCCTGACCATCCGTCGCCTGCCCTGGGGGAACGGGGAGTACCCACGACATGACTGACGCGCCCATGACGACCCCGGCGGCCACCGCGACCGCCGGGGAGGTCCTCTCCCGGTACCTCAACGAACAGGCCGGCCTCTTCCTGCGCGCGCTGCCGCAGGCGGTGGGGGAGGCCGGAGCCCGGCCCGGTGCACTGCCCTCGCTGAACTCGTCCGCGGGCAGCGCCGGAACGGGGGAGCTGCTGCGCGCGGTGCGCCGGATCGGCGGTGCGCTGCACACCTTCGGTGCGGTGTTCGAGCCGGGCTGGGCCCACGAGTCGCGCAGCGAACTGCGCTGGCTGCTCAACCTGTTGGCGCAGGAGCCGGCCTATCTGCGGCGTTCGGCGCGGCTGCTGGCGGCGCTGGACACGCTCAGCTCCACCGGTGGCACGGGTGCGCCCGGCACCGCGGGCGAGCTGCGCGGGCCGGGGATGCTGGCCGGGCATCCCGGTGCGCCCAAGGCACGGGCGCTGCTGGACCGGCAGCTGACGCTGGCCCGCACCCGGGTGCACAGCTCGGTGCTGCAGGAACTGCGCTCCTCGCGGCTGCACGCGCTGGCGGACCGGATGACGCTGCTGGTGGGCGAGGCGCCGCTGGTGGCGGCGGCCGGGATCGCGGCGGGGGAGCTGCTGCTGCCGCAGGCGGCGGTGGCGTTCGGGGAGCTGGGCCAGGCGGTGCAGGCGCTGCCGTGGCAGCGGGCGGCGACGGCGTACCAGGGGGACGCGCTGCACCGGCTCGGCGCGGTCGCGCCGGCCCCGGCGCCCGTCGCCGCACCGCTGCCGGCGCAGGGGCGCTCGGGGGCGGCAGGGGCGGCGGGGGACGCGGACGGTGCGCTGGCGGCCGACGACGCGCCGTGGCACCGCACCCGGGTCCTGGCCAAGCGGGCCCGCTACGCGCTGGAGGTGTGCAGCCGCCCGGGCGCCGAACTGGACGTGCTCGACCAGGTGCTGGACCGGCACCAGGAGGCGGCGGAGGCGGCGGTCACGGTGGCCACGGCGGCGCGCACGCCACGGATCACCCCCGCGACGGCCTATGTGCTGGGGGTGGTGCATGCTGATCAGCGACTGGAGGTCGAGGCGGCGAGATACGCCTTCGGCCGTCAGTGGCCGACCCTCCCGCAGCACGGATGGCATGAATGGGCGAGCGCCTGAGCGTTGAGCGGTACCCGGACCCCCGGATGGCGGCCCCGTCGGCCCCGTCCGCGGCGGCGGCCGAGAAGCTGGCGCGTCGCCGGCGGCGGGAGGCCAAGCGGCAGGGGCCGTGGACCGGTCCCGGCCGCGGCCCGCTGCTCCCGTCCCACCCGGGCGGCGAGGCGTGCGGGCAGTCGTCCGGTGGGCCGTTCGGTGTGACGCACGGTGAGCAGCCGGTCCGTCCGGGCACGGTGCTGGCGGCGGGAGCGGTGCTCTGGCTGCCCGGCGGCCCGCGGAAGAACGGCCACGGGTTGCGCAAGCCGCGGATCGCGCTGATCCACCGTCCCAAGTACGACGACTGGAGCCTGCCCAAGGGCAAGCTGCTGGCCGGCGAGACGCCGTGGCAGGCGGCGCTGCGCGAGGTGGAGGAGGAGACGGGGCTGGTCTGCCGGCTGCTCGCGCCGCTGCCGGCCCAGCACTACCGGGCGCAGGGGCGGCCCAAGGAGGTGCGGTACTGGGCGGCGGTGCCGGTGCGCGGGGAGTTCCGGCCCAACCGGGAGGTGGACCGGATGAAGTGGCTCAAGCCGGAGAAGGCGCGGGCCAAGCTCACGCATGCCCGGGACCGGGAGCTGATCGACGCGCTGCTGGCGCGACTGGAGCAGTTGGCGCCGCTGGTCGGCTGAGCACGGGCGCGTGCGGCCCGCGTTGCCTGCTGGATGGCGCCCCGTCACCTGACAGCGTGTCTTGGCCGATTTCTTACCGTGATGCAACCGTGACTACGAGCCGGTGTTTCCTGGCATCCCTCCGAGGTTCACTCTCCGTTCACTTGCGACCGGCTGATGCGTCACCTGTCCGGCCTAGCTTCGGTCCTACCGGCGGGCCGAAGAGGCCCCGGACCAACAGCTAGGACACCTCGCCCCCGTCTTCCGGCCGGGCGCCGTGGCCTGTGCCAAAGAAAGGGACACCCTGTGAAGCTCCAGCGGAACGGCCGCACCAAGGCCCTCGCAATCGGTGCCGTGGCGCTCGTCAGCTCGCTGTCGCTCGCGGCCTGCGGCTCGGACAACAACACCACCAAGACCAGCAGCACCGCCAGTGGCGCCTCCAGCGCCGCGGCGATCACCTGCGCCTCGAAGCAGTCCCCCCTCCAGGGTGCCGGTTCGACCGCTCAGGGCAACGCGGTCGACGTCTGGAAGGCCGCCTACGGCGACGCCTGCTCGGGCTCGCAGGTCAGCTACAACGGTGTCGGCTCCGGTGCCGGTGTCGCCCAGTTCAACCAGGGCAAGGTGGCCTTCGCCGGCACCGACTTCGCCCTCAAGGCGAGCGACATCGACGCCTCGAAGGCGGTCTGCCAGAACGGCGGCCAGGCGATCGACCTGCCGATGGTGGCCGGCCTGGTCACCCTGGTCTTCAACGTCCCCGGTGTCGACAACCTGACCCTCGACGGCCAGACCGCCGCGAAGATCTTCGACGGCCAGATCACCAAGTGGAACGACCCGGCCATCGCCGCCCTCAACCCGGGCGTGAACCTGCCGGGCGACAACATCCAGACCTTCCACCGGTCGGACGACTCGGGTACCAGCTACAACCTGACCTCGTACTTCGCCAAGACCTCGAACGGCGCCTGGAGCTACGCGCCGAACAAGACCTGGCAGGGCAAGGGCGGCCAGTCGGCCACCGGCAGCGCCGGTGTCGCGGCCCAGATCAAGCAGACCTCGGACTCGATCGGCTACGTCGAGCTGTCCTACGCGCAGAACAACAGCCTGAAGACGGCTTCGATCTCCACCGGCGCCACCAAGGCCGTCGAGGCCACCGCCGCGAACGCCGCCACCACGCTGGCCAACTCCACCGTGATCGGCACCGGCAACGACCTGGCGCTGCAGCTGGACTACGGCACCAAGGCCGAGGGCGCCTACCCGATCGTCCTGGTGACCTACGAGATCGCCTGCGACAAGGGCAACAACGCGGCCACCCTGCCGGCGCTGAAGTCCTTCTTCAACTACATCGCGAGCAACGGCGGCCAGCAGGCCATCGCCACCAAGGGCTACGTCCCGCTGCCGACCCCGATCGCCAGCAAGGTCCAGGCCGCCATCGGCAACCTGAGCTGATCCGAGCTCTGCTCAACGGTCGGCGGTCCCGCGTCGGGGGGACGGGATCGCCGGCCGACCACAGCGCTTTCCGTTGAACGTTTCGTCCGGGGCACCGCCGCCATGGTGCCGCCCGCCCGCCGGGCCGCACCGCCAGACCGGAGTTAGAACCTCATGACCTCCTCCCCACCGCCCGGCTCCGCTGAGCAGCCAGGGCCAGCCACCTCCGTCCAGGGCCGTCCACCCGCGTCCGCCGAGCAGCCCGCGCGCAGCTCGCTGAAGGGCAACAGCCGCTTCGGTGACAGCCTGTTCTTCGGCCTCTCGGCCGGGTCCGGCATCCTGCTGCTGGTCATCATGGCCGCGATCGCGGGCTTCCTGCTGTACCGCAGCGGGATGGCGATCAGCAAGGACCAGACGAACTTCCTGACCACCTTCGGGTGGGACCCGGACAACCTCCTCAAGCCGAGCTTCGGCATCGCGGTGCTGGCCTTCGGCACCGTGGCGAGCGCGGCCATCGCGATGATCATCGCGGTCCCGGTCGCGATCGGCATCGCGCTGTTCATCTCGCACTACGCGCCGCGCCGGATCGCCCAGCCGTTCGCCTACCTGGTGGACCTGCTGGCCGCCGTGCCCAGCATCGTCTACGGCCTGTGGGGCGCGCTCTTCCTGGTGCCGCACCTGAACGGCCTGATGAGCTGGCTGAACGACTACCTCGGCTGGACCTACATCTTCAAGACCACCCACCCCGGGGCGCCGGCACGCAGCCTGTTCACCGTGGGGATCATCCTGGCGATCATGATCCTGCCGATCATCACCGCGGTCAGCCGCGAGGTGTTCCGCCAGGTGCCGCGGATGCACGAGGAGGCGGCGCTCGCGCTGGGCGCGACCCGCTGGGAGATGATCCGCACCGCGGTGATCCCCTTCGGCCGTCCGGGCATCATCTCCGCCTCGATGCTCGGCCTCGGCCGGGCGCTCGGCGAGACCATCGCGGTGGCCACCGTGCTGTCCTCCAGCAGCGAGCTGTCGCTGCACATCCTGGACGCGGGTGGCGGTACCTTCGCGCAGAACATCGCGCTGAAGTTCGGTGAAGCGGGCACCGTCGGCAAGGACGCCCTCATGGCGGCCGGCCTGGTGCTGTTCGCGATCACGTTGCTGGTGAACGGTGCGGCGCGGCTGATCATCGCCCGTCGCAAGGAGTACTCGGGGGCCAACGCATGACCACCGCGCCTTCTGTCGCCGACCGCACGCCGGTCCCGCTGCTGCGCCACTCGCTGACCGCCGCCCGGCTGCCCCGCTGGGCCCCGCCCGGCACAGCCGTGCTCGCCATCGCGCTCGGCTGCGCGATCGGCGCGGGCTTCGGCCTGGTCAGCCACTTGCAGTGGGGCCTGATCGCCGCGCTGCTCTTCGTCGCGATCACCTTCGGCCTCTCGGCCCGCGTCGAGGGGGTCCGGCAGGCCAAGGACCGGATCGCCACCTCGCTGATCTGGGTCGCCTTCATCCTCGCGATCATCCCGCTGGTCTCGCTGATGGTCTACACCATCCAGCAGGGCGCCGGCGTGGTGAACGGCGACTTCCTGAGCCACTCGATGCGCGGGGTGGTGGCCTCCTCCGGCCCTGGCGGCGGCGTCTACCACGCGCTGCTCGGCACCCTGCAGCAGATCGGCCTCGCCACCGCGATCGCCGCTCCGATCGGCCTGCTCACCGCGGTCTACCTGGTCGAGTA
This sequence comes from Kitasatospora sp. NBC_01250, assembly GCF_036226465.1. NCBI lineage: Bacteria > Bacillati > Actinomycetota > Actinomycetes > Kitasatosporales > Streptomycetaceae > Kitasatospora > Kitasatospora sp. NBC_01250. The sequence goes on from NZ_CP108476.1 coordinate 5,085,824, forward strand.
CGGCCGGGGTCCGCTGGCGAAGGTCGTCACCTTCTTCGTCGACGTCATGACGGGCATCCCGTCGATCGTCGCCGGTCTGTTCGTCCTGTCCGTCTGGAACATCGGGCTCGGCTTCGCCTACTCCGGCTTCTCGGGCAGCCTCGCGCTGGCGATCCTGATGATGCCGGTGGTCGTCCGGTCCACCGAGGAGATGCTCAAGCTCGTCCCGAACGAGCTGCGCGAAGCCTCGTACGCGCTCGGCGTGCCCAAGTGGAAGACGATCCTGCGGATCGTCCTCCCGACCGCGATCGGCGGCATCGCCACCGGTGTGATGCTGGCGATCGCCCGCATCGCCGGTGAGACGGCGCCGGTGATGATGCTGGTCGGCGTCTGGGACTCGATCAACGCCAATCCGTTCGTCGGGCCCCAGGAGTCGCTGCCGGTCTTCATCTGGCAGCAGTACTCCCAGGTCAACAACCAGTACGGGTACGCCCGTGCCTGGGGTGCCGCGCTGGTGCTGATCGCCCTGGTGATGGGGCTCAACCTGATCGCCCGGGGCATCGCCCGCTGGCGCTCGCCCAAGACCGGCCACTGACCGACCGACTGACGTACGAACAGACGAGAGAGACGAAAGATCATGGCAAAGCGCATCGACGTCAGCGGACTGTCGGCCTACTACGGCGCCACCCGGGCCATCGAGGACATCTCGATGACCGTCGAGCCCCGCTCGGTGACGGCCTTCATCGGCCCCTCCGGCTGCGGCAAGTCCACCTTCCTGCGCACCCTCAACCGGATGCACGAGGTGATCCCCGGCGCCCGGGTCGAGGGCAAGGTCATGCTGGACGACGAGAACCTCTACGGCTCCGGCGTCGACCCGGTGGCCGTGCGGCGCACCGTCGGCATGGTCTTCCAGCGGCCCAACCCGTTCCCCACCATGTCGATCTACGAGAACGTGGTCGCCGGCCTGAAGCTGGCCGGGGTGCGGAAGAAGGCGGTGCTGGACGGCGTGGTGGAGAACTCGCTGAAGGGCGCCAACCTCTGGAACGAGGTCAAGGACCGGCTGAGCAAGCCGGGCGCGGGCCTGTCCGGTGGTCAGCAGCAGCGTCTGTGCATCGCCCGCGCCATCGCGGTCGAGCCCGAGGTCCTGCTGATGGACGAGCCCTGCTCGGCGCTGGACCCGATCTCCACGCTGGCGATCGAGGACCTGATCGGCCAGCTCAAGGAGCGGTTCACGATCGTCATCGTGACCCACAACATGCAGCAGGCCGCACGCGTCTCGGACCGCACCGCCTTCTTCAACCTGGCCGGTGTCGGCCAGCCGGGCAAGCTGATCGAGCTGGACGACACCCAGCGGATCTTCTCCAACCCGTCGGTCCAGGCGACCGAGGACTACATCTCCGGCCGCTTCGGCTAGAGCACACCGACTGCTCCGCGGTGCTGCATGGCGGTGCCGCCGCGGAGTACGACAGGAGGGCCCGCCCCCGGGACACGGGGGCGGGCCCTCCTGCTGTGCGGACCCCGTGATCGGGGCCCCGGCCGGATCCGTCAGCCCACGGCCAGGTCGGTCAGCCAGTAGACGAGCGCGGCGACCAGGGCCGCGGCCGGCATGGTGATGAACCAGCCGAGCACGATGTTCTTGGCCACTCCCCAGCGCACCGCGCGGACCCGCTTGGTGGCGCCCACGCCCATGATCGCCGAGGTGATCACGTGCGTGGTGGAGATCGGCGCCTTGAAGACGTACGAGGTCACGTACATGATCGCGGCGGAGGTGGACTCGGCGGCGAAGCCCTGCGGCGGGTCCAGCTCGATGATCTTGCGGCCCAGGGTCCGCATGATCCGCCAGCCGCCCGCGTAGGTGCCCAGCGACAGCATGGTGGCGCAGGAGATCTTCACCCAGATCGGGATGCCGTTGCCGCTCTGGTGTCCGGAGATGGTCAGCGCCATCACCACGATGCCCATCGTCTTCTGGGCGTCCTGCAGACCGTGGGCCAGCGCCATCGCGGCGGCCGAGGCGGTCTGCGCGACCCGGAAGCCGCGCTTGGCCTTGTGCGGGTTGGCCTTGCGGAAGATCCACAGGATCGCCAGCATCACCAGGTAGCCGAAGACCAGGCCGACGACCGGCGAGAGCACCATCGGGATGATGATCTTCTCGATCACGCCGTGCCAGATCACCCCGGTGCCGGCCGCCAGTGCCGCGCCGACCAGGCCGCCGAAGAGCGCGTGCGAGGAGGAGGACGGCAGGCCGAAGTACCAGGTGACCAGGTTCCAGGCGATCGCACCGACCAGCGCGCCGAACAGGACCGTCATCCCCTGGCTGCCCTGCGGGGTCTCGATCAGGCCCTTGGAGACGGTCTGGGCCACCCCGCTGCCCAGGAAGGCGCCGGCCAGGTTCATCACCGCGGCCATCGCGAGAGCGGCCCTCGGCGTCAGCGCCCGGGTGGAGACCGAGGTGGCGATGGCGTTGGCCGAGTCGTGGAAGCCGTTGGTGTAGGTGAAGAAGAACGCCACACCGATGACGCAGATGAGTGCTGCCATGTCCACGCTGGTCAGGACTCCTTGACGGCGATGGTCTCCACCGTGTTGGCGACGTGCTCGAAGGCGTCGGCGGCCTCTTCCAGCACGTCCACGACCTGCTTGAGCTTGAGCACCTCGATCGCCTCGTACTGCCCGCTGAACAGGTGGGCCAGCAGCTTGCGGTGGATCTGGTCCGCCTGGTTCTCCAGCCGGTTGATCTCGATCCAGTACTCGTTCAGGTGCGCCATGCTGCGCAGGCGCGGCATCGCCTCGGCGGTCAGCTCGGCGGCCCGGGCCAGCACCTCGATCTGCTCCTCCACACCCTTGGGCAGGGTCTGGATGTCGTAGAGCACGACCAGGTCGACGGCCTCCTCCATGAAGTCCATGATGTCGTCGAGCGAGGAGGCGAGGCTGTAGATGTCCTCGCGGTCGAACGGCGTGATGAAGGAGGAGTTCAGCTGGTGGAAGATCGCGTGGGTGGTGTCGTCGCCCGCGTGCTCGGCGGCGCGCATGCGCTCGACGATCTCCGCGCGGGCTGCCACGTCTGAGCCCAGCAGTTCCAGCAGGAGCTTCGATCCGACGACGAGGTTCTCCGCGGCGGCGGCGAACATGTCGTAGAAGCTCGTCTCCTTCGGGGTCAGGCTAAAACGCACGGAAATCTCCGATGAGCGGGGAGTGGACTGAACGATGCTAGGTGCTCTGCGTCAGGATTGTGCAAACGGGGTGCGCGCCTGGGAACCGGATGCTCCTCTTCCGAGTCGCCGGTCGACCGGCCCGTCAGACCCCGGCGGGGACCCCGTACGTCGGCGTGCGGGTCGGTGGATCTGTGAGGTCCCAGTCTGACGGAACCTCGGGGGGAATGCGCCTGCCCGGCGCCCGATGATCCCGATCAGCCGCCCGGACGGGGTAACACCACCGGGGCCCGGGGTGCGGGACACTAGGGTCTGTCTGACGATTCCCGCCGGGCGTGGGAGCACCGGCGGGAATCGGCCGGGCGAGGGACGAGAACGGGGCAGGCCGATGACCACGAGCAACACGGAGAGCAGCACCGGCACCCAGCCGACCGGGGCGCCGGCCGGCCCGGCGCACGGGGCGGGCCCGCACGGGTACAGCTCGCACAAGGCGGACCACCTCAAGCGGCTGCGCCGGATCGAGGGTCAGGCCCGCGGCCTGCAGCGGATGGTGGAGGAGGACGTCTACTGCATCGACATCCTCACCCAGGTCTCGGCCACCACCAAGGCGCTGCAGTCCTTCGCGCTGGCGCTGCTGGACGAGCACATCAAGCACTGCGTGGCGGCGGCCGTCGAGGAGGGCGGCTCGGCGATGGACGAGAAGGTCAGCGAGGCGATGACGGCGATCAGCCGACTGCTGCGGAGCTGAGGCCCTAGCTGTTGCGACCCTCCGGGGCGCCCGGCTCCTCGGCCTCCGGCGGCTGGTGCAGCAGCACCTCGTCGATCCGGGCGGTGGGCAGCCGCTCGGCGTTGCTGGCGGTGGCGGCGATCATCAGCTCACCGGCCAGCTCGATCTCGTCGAGGGCCGCGCTCTCGTGGCCGGCGGTCCGATCCGCTCCACCTGTCCGATCCGCCGAGGACGACACCCTGCACCACCCCTTCACCACCCGCTCGCCGGGGCGGCAGGCACCCGTCCCCCAGCCTAGAGAGTGCGTGGCCCGCCCCCCATGGCACGGACGGGTCATCTCTGCCACCGAAACGGGTGGGCCGCCCGCGCCGCCGCACCCGGGCGGTGACGGCGCGTCACTTCGGGGAGGCGCTGGAGTCCTTCATCTCGACCACGTCGGCGGCGGGCGGCTCGCTGACCTGGACCGGCTGGCCGAAGGCGCTGAGCGCGACCGTGGAGGTCACCTTCACCTGGTCCTTGGGATCCTTGGAACCGGCGACCCCGGCGAAGGTGAAGATCTCGGTGACCTTGTGCAGCCGGCCCTCGGAGTCCAGCCAGGCCTCGAACGGGACGTCCTTGACGGTGAAGGTGCTCGCCGCCATCCGCAGGCCGTTCGCCCCCTGGCCACCGGTGGCGTCGGCCGCCTTGGACAGGTCCAGGGTGCCCTTGTAGTGCTTGAGCGGCACCCCGTCCAGCGTCTCGTCACCGACCACGCTCGCCTGCTGCACGCCGCGCAGCGCGCCCGCGGCGGTGGCCGGGTCGGTGGCGCCGTTGCTGATCAGGTTGCCGTCGGCCAGCTGGCGCACGTCCAGCTCGACCCACTTGCCCGCGGGCACCTTGGCGCCGCTGTTCTGCAGGAAGACGATGCCCGGCTCTACCACCTCGACCACCTTGCCGGTGGTGGCGGCGCCCGGCGGGACCTGCACCTCGATGCGGCCGATCCGCTTGACGTAGTCGTAGGCGCCGGTGCCGGTGAAGGCGGCCTTCTTGTCCGCCGACTCGGTGGTCAGCTGGGTGGCGGCCTGGGCGGAGCCGGTGCGGCCGGTGATGTCGGCGGCGTTGCGCACCGCCGTGACCGGGTCGTCGGCGAGCTTGTCGGCCACCGGGCTCTGGCTCGCGGAGGCGCTCGCGTTCGCGTCGGCTGAGCCGCCCGAGGTGCCGCCGCAGGCGGTCAGCGCGGCGGCTAGCAGCACGGTGGCCGCGGCCGGGAGCAGGGCGCGGGTGGTGGGCGACGTGGTCATGGTGATCTCAACCCCCATGGTGATCCGGGCCCCCTCGGGCCGGATGACCTGCGGGCCGCCGCCCCTGGCTGGGCGGGGCCGGTACTGGCGAGAACGACCGCGGTCCGCCCCGGTTACGCGGCGGACGGCGTGCGGCGGTCGGCGCGCGCCGGGGCCGTGGGGCGTTCGGGGCGGGGAAACCGGGTTACCGTTGAAGCCGTGCATACGGAGCTGTCGGCCCGGTCCGACTCCCGCGGTGACCCGTCCGAGAACGTCGTCGAGCAGGGTGCCGGGAACGCCGCCGGGAGCGGCTCGGCACCCGCCCACCGGACCGAGGTCTCCGAGCGCGGTTCCTTCGCCCACGCGGCGTGCTCCTGCGGCTGGTTCGCCCCGGCCCGGCGCTCGCGCGACCGGGCCCGGCGGGACGCCGCCGAGCACCTCGCGCAGCCGGACGGCTGACGGGCGCTCAACCGCCCCCGGCCGGCCTAGGCCGCCAGGTCGGAGTCGGTGGCCGCCGAACGCTCCTGCTCGGGCCGCGGCTGCTCGGTGCCGGTACCGCGGCGCCGGCGCCTGGGCGCGCCGACGGGGCCGGCCGTGATCAGCGGCCCGGCCGCGGTGCGGGAGAGCGCGTGGCACAGCGGCACCAGCAGGGCCATCGCGAGCGGGGCGAGCAGCAGCGCCACGGCGGTGGCCAGCGCGTAGCCGCCCAGCACGTCGGTGGGGTAGTGCACCCCCATGTACAGGCGGCAGAACCCCTGCAGCAGCGCCAGCGCGCCGGCGATCGCGCCCAGCCGGCGATTGACCAGGAAGAGCGCCACGGCGACGGTCATCGACATGGTCGCGTGGTCGCTGACGAAGGAGTGGGTCCCGGCCTTGCCGGCCACCAGCACGTCCAGGCCCGGGTGGTCGACGAACGGGCGCGGCCGGTTCACGATGGCGGCGATCGGCAGGTTGGCGAGCTCGGCGGCCACGACCGCCAGCGGCACCCAGAGCACCCCGGCCACCGCCACCGGCGCGTCCGGGCGGCGCCGGGCCTGCAGCCAGCCGACCGCGCAGAGCGCGAACAGGCCCAGCAGGATGCCGTACTCGCCGATCCAGGAGACCAGGCCGTCCAGCCAGCCGGGGGCGTCCCTGGCCCATCCGTTGACGGTGTAGAGCAGTTCGAGGTCCGGGTTGCCGGTGTCGGCCGACAGCGTCGACACGCCGTACCTCCTGTGCTCCGCCGGCCTGCTGCGAGGGTCGGCTGATCCTGTGGTGCTTGCCCTGGGAGTTAACGAGGCGGGCAGGTCACAGCGTTCCACGCCGACCGGGTGTTATGGAAACTTGACGTGGGATGGTCAGATCTGGTGGGGCGTCAGGCCCGCTTCAACGGCGTGCCGGTGGGAGCGGGCACGGGCGGGGCGGCGGGCAGGACCGGGTTCGGGGCGCTCGGGCCCGGGGTGTTCGTGCCCGGCGCGCCCGGGGCGGGCGAGGCGCTGGTGGGCTGCTGCTGGCCGGTCGCGGGGCCGCCGGTGATGGTGCCGTCGCTGCCGCGTACGGGCAGCGCGGCAGCGCCGTCCTGAGTGACCCGGGTGGCGCCGATGTAGTCCTTCTGATCGATGGAGTCGTAGCGGATCACCGCGCCCGTGTGCGGGGCGTTGATCATGTATCCGCCGCCGACGTAGATGCCCACGTGGTGGATGCTGCGCGGGTCGGTCAGATCGGTGGCGAAGAAGACCAGGTCGCCGGGGCGCAGCTGGTCGCGCGAGGGGTGCGGGCCCGCGTACCACTGGTCGTTGGCCACCCGGGGCAGGCTGATGCCGACCGAGAGGTAGGCGGCCTGGGTCAGGCCCGAGCAGTCGAACTGGCCGTTCTGCGAGGACAGTCCCTCACCGCCCCACAGGTAGGGGGTGCCGAGCTTGGTCTGGGCGAAGTAGATGGCGCCCGAGGCCTGCGGGGAGACCGCCACGGGAGAGGTGGCGGCGGTGAAGCTCGGCACCAGGGCGAGGATCGAGCGGACGTAGCCCTGGGTCTCCGTGTAGGGCGGCACGCCCTGGTACTGCTGGACCGCGCCCCAGCCGGCGTTGTAGGCGGCGAGCATGTTGGCCACCGGGTCGCCCGGGATGCCGGTGATGTGCTGGGCGTAGTCGCAGTCGATCCGGGCCATGACCGGGATGGCGTCCGAGGGGTTCCAGGGGCTCTGGCCGGGCTGGGCGTACGACGCCCAGGTGCTCGGGATGATCTGGCCGATGCCCTCGGCGTTCGCACTGCTGTGGGCGGTCGGGTCGAACCCGCTCTCCTGGTACAGCTGGGCGGCCAGCAGCGGCGGCGTGACCAGCGGGCACGTGCTGCTGCCGGCCTGCTGGACCAGGCTCTGGTAGGCGGCCGGGACCGTGCCGGGCGCCAGCCCGGGCGCCGAACCGGCCTGCGCGTAGCCGCTGGCGGCGTAGGTGCCGACCCCGATCAACAGCAGGAAGCCGGTCGCAACAGCTCCCCCCGCGATCGCCGCACGGGCGCCTTTCCGGAGTACCATCAGCACCATCCCGATGCAGTGTCAGAGTGCTTGTGCCCCTGAGGAGCCAGGGGTGGAGCCTCCGGCGCGACACCGGTACGCATATGCCCCCCGCACGCGCCAGGTCGATCGGCCGGCACCCCCACCAGTCTGCTGGAGGGCGTTGCTCAGCGCAATCATCGGAGATACAAAGAGTGAGCGGTATCCTTCGTACAGTGGACATCCTGGCGCACATGTCCCGTATCGCGCGACCAATCCTCAAGAAGTAGCCAAGTCGACATCAGATCTGGCCAAGAATGGGTCCCGGCTCTTCGCAGTCCCCAGGTGAGGGGCCTTCAATTGGCTGACCGGGCGGTGAGACAGGAATGCACGTGAGTGACACAGTGATGAGTGTGGGCAACACCGTGAGCGGCTACGCCAGCGGTCTGCTGGCCGACGACCCGACCACCAAGAAGGGCAACATCGACACCATTATCGGTGGTATCGCCCCGGATTGGGGTCCGTTCTCCACGCTCGGCTCGGAAGCCAGGATCATGGTGGAGGTCGTGATGGCGGTGGCCATCCTGGCCTGCCTGGCGATCGCGGTCTGGGGCGCCGCGAAGCAGCGGATCGGGGCGACCGCGATGCGTGACACCTTCAGTGCCGAGCAGGGCAAGGGCCTGATCATCGCCGGCCTGACCGGCGTGTTCATCATCGGATCCCTGGGCACCCTGTTCACCATTGTCTACGGCATGGCCATCTGACGATCAGACAGGCAGACCAGTCACACTGGTCCCTGTCGGTTGACCCGGCTGGTCGGTCGGCCCAGCGGGGCCGCCGGTCAGCGCTGGTCGACTGTGGTCGGCATCGGTCAGAATCGGATGACCGGATCCGGCGGACCAGGCAGGCCGGGCCCAGTCGCCGTCAGGCGTACCGGGCCTGACGGACCGGGCAGGCCCGCCCGGCTCGTCCCAGGGATCCCGGATCCGACCGCCCCGGTCGGTCGGGCTGCCGCAACCGACCGGATTGTCACGCTGGAGCCCACCACCGGCTCCCTGTCCCAGGAGGGCCGCCGTGCCGTTGCCCGACGACCAGCCGCACACCCGTACGCGGCTGCCGGTCGGCGAACAGTCCTCCCCGTACCCGACCCGCCGTCAGCCGCGCCCGCTGCGCGCCCTGCTGACCGTGCTGCTGGTCGTCGCCCTGCTGGTGGTCGCCCTCGTGATCGCCAACCACGACAAGCCCGCCTCCTCGGCCGACGGACAGCACGGCCCCGCCCCCCTCCCGCCCGCCACCGCGGCCACCGCGCCCAGCGGCACCCAGCCGGTCGGCACCACCAGCAACGGGATCGGCACCGGCTACCCCGACACCGACCAGGGCGCCCAGTCGGCGGCGGCCAACTACGCCGTCGCGCTCGGCGGCGCCGACATGTTCCGGCCCGACGGGCGGCGCACCGTGCTCGCCGCGATCGCCGACCCGGCCGTCGCCGACGCGCTGCGCGCCCGGCTGGACCAGGCGATCACCCCCGCCGTGCTCAGCGGCTACGGCCTGGACGCCCAGGGCCAGGCGCCCAAGGGGCTCACCTTCGTCAGCCGCGCGGTGCCGATCGGCACCCGCACCGACGGCTACACGGCCGACAGCACCAAGGCGCTGGTCTGGTGCACGGGGCTCGGCGGCCTGGCCGGGACCTCCTCGACCAAGCCGGTGAGCGCCTCCTGGTACACCCTCACGCTGACCCTGCACTGGACCGGCGGGGACTGGAAGCTCACCGACTACACCCGCCAGGACGGCCCCGCGCCCGTCCCCGCCGACCAACAGGCCGCCAGTGCCGATGAGATCACCGGCGCCGTCCAGCAGTTCGGAGGCTTCCGCTATGCCCGCTGACGGCCCACAGCCCTCCCTCGCCCGCCGCGCCGGCGCGCTGGCGGGGACGCTGGCGACGCTGCAACTGGGGGCGCTGCTGCTGGCCCAGCGCGTCTTCGCGGCCCCCAGCGCCCCACCTTCGGGGAGCCCGAGCCCGTCGGCGGTCCCGTCTCCTTCGTCGACGGGCAACTGCAACGTCCTCCCCCTGCCCGGCAGTGACGTGTACTGCGCGCAGGGCGGCGGCGGTGGCCTCCCCGGCTCCTCCACCGTCGGCTCCGTCACCGACCCGCTCGGCTCCCTCGCCAAGGCCTGCGCCCAGGCCGCCGCCTGGGTGGTGCGCAGCCTGTCCGGCGCGATCAACGGCACCACGCAGGTGGACTTCACCAACGCCAGCTTCCTGCAGCAGTACGCCGTCGTCTTCGCCGGCGCCACCGTGGTGACCCTGGTGCTCTGGCTGCTCGCCGTGACCAAGCGGGCGGTGCGCGGGGTGCCGCTGCACCAGGCCTTCTCGGAGGCGATCGGCTTCCTCTGGCTGACCGTGGTGGCCTCCGCCTTCACCCCGCTGATCCTCTACACCCTGGTCGGCGCGACCGACGGGCTGACCGCCGCGATCGCCTCCGGCACCAAGTCGGACACCGGCACCTACCTGGGCGGCCTGGCCGACACCCTGGAGCACGGCACGATCGGCGGCGGCCCGCTGATCCTGATCCTGGTCTCGCTGATCGGCGTGCTGGCCGCCGCCGTGCTCTGGATCGAGCTGCTGATCCGGGCCGCGATGCTCTACGTGGGAGCGCTGCTCGGCACCGCGGTCTACGCGGGCCTGGTGGACAAGCAGCTGTGGAAGCACGTGCGCCGCTGGGCCGGCCTGATGGCCGCGATCGACCTGGCCAAGCCGGTGATCGTGATCATCCTGGGCCTGGCCAGCGCGATCTCCACCGGCTCGGGGGCCTCGGACGACTTCGCCCGGATCCTCTCCGGGCTCGCCATCCTCTTCCTGTCGATCTTCGCCAGCAGCGCCATCTACCGCTTCGTGCCCGGCTTCGGCGACGAGATGCTGCACCTGCGCCAGGCCAGGGCCAGCGCCGTGTCGGCCGGATCGGCGATGATCAACGGGCCGGCCAACCTGGTGAAGCAGGGCATCTCGACGCACGGCTCGCGCGGCGGTGCCGAGGGCGGCGGTGGCGGTGGCGGTGGCGGGGCCGGCGGCGGTTCGGTCGCCCCGGGCATCGCCGCGCACGCCTCGCGCAGCACGGCGCCGCCGGCCCCCGCCAAGCCGCCGGCTCCGGCTCCGGCCCCGGCACAGAACCCAGCGAAGGGAGGGTGACGCACCTTGAGCAGCGAACCGCTCGGCCAGTACGGGGGGCAGTACGCCCAGAGTTATGTCCACCAGCGCCGCACCTACCTGATCGGCAAGGCCCGGCCGAACGCGCCGATCGGGCGCAACCGGGAGTCCGGCGAGATCCTGCTGATCATCTTCGGCGCCTTCCTGGGCATGCTCTGGGGCCTGCTGATGCCGGTGCTGTCGCTGCGGATCGCCGGCCTGGTCGGCCTGCCGGCGCTGGCGCTGGCCGCGGTCTACGTCCCCTACCGGCGCCGCACCTTCTACAAGTGGGCCGAGATCAACCGCACCTACCGGCGCACCCTGCGCAGCGGCCGGGCAGTGTGGCAGTCCACCGCGATGGACGCGGGCACCGCGCTGAGCGGCCGGGAGGTCGAGGTCGGCCCGCCGCCCGGGGTGGGCCGGCTGCGCTGGCTGAGCGCGCCGTTCGGGCCGGACGAGGTCGGGGTGCTGATGCACCTGGAGCGGCGCACGGTGACCGCGGCGATCGAGATCGAGGGGCCGGGCGTGGGCCTGCGCGACTCCGAGGACCAGGAGGCGCTGGTCGACCGGTTCGGCACGCTGCTCAAGCACGTCGCCAACGGGGACGGCTTCGTGACGCGGCTGCAGATCCTGGCCCGCACCCTGCCCGCCGACCCGGACGCGCACGCCAAGGACGTCGAGCGGCGCGGTGACCACGAGGCGCCGCGCTGGCTCAAGGACTCCTACGACCAGCTGCAGTCGATGGTCTCCACCTCCTCCGAGCAGCACCGGGCCTACCTGGTGGCCTGCATGCACTACACCCGTGACCTGGCCGCCGAGGCGCACGCGATGGGCCGCAGCGCCACCGGCGAGCGGGCCCGGGACGACGACGGCCTCGCCGCCGTGATGGCCCGTGAACTGACCGACATCTGCGCCCGGTTGGCCGAGGCCGACATCCGGGTGCGGCAGCCGCTGGGCCAGGCCAGGCTCTCCTCGCTGCTGCACTCGATGTACGACCCGGACCACCCGATCGACCACATCCAGGCGATGACCCGGCGCAACGCCTGGCCGGCCGAGCTGGACGCCACCCACCCGCAGTACCTGCAGGCCAAGACCCGCGAGTCGGTCACCCGTGAGCCCTGGTGCCACGCCACCGCCTGGGTCAAGGAGTGGCCGCTCACCCCGGTGGGTGTCAACTTCCTGGCCCCGCTGCTGGTGCACACCCCGGACGTGATCCGCACGGTGGCCGTCACCATGGACCTGGAGCCCACCGACGTGGCCATCGAGCGGATGCTCACCGAGAAGACCAACGACGAGGCCGAGGCCAGCCGGGCCGCCAAGATGAACCGCACGGTCGACCCGCGCGACCTGGCCCACACCGGCCGGGTCGACCAGCGCGGCGACGACCTGGCCTCCGGCGCCGCCGGGGTCAACCTGGTCGGCTACATCACGGTCTCCTCCCGCAGCCCCGAGGCGCTGGCCCGGGACAAGCGGACCATCCGGGCCTCGGCCGGCAAGAGCTACCTCAAGCTGGAGTGGTGCGACCGCGAGCACCACCGCGCCTTCGTCAACACCCTGCCGTTCGCCACCGGCATCCGCCGCTGACCTGCCCTGGAGGCCCCCCTTGGCGATTGGCAACATGACCGACGCCTTCACCAGCCTGATGTTCGGCAAGGTGGAGACCACCCGGCTGCCGGTGCGCACCTCCACCGGTCAGGCCCAGGCGGTCTACCTGCCCACGGCCGCACCGGGGCTGGGCGACTCCGGGGTGATCATCGGCCGCGAGGTCTACAGCGGCAAGGGGTACGTCTACGACCCGTTCCAGCTCTACGGCCAGCAGCTGCCGGCCCCGCACTGGCTGGTCCTCGGCGAGTCCGGCAACGGCAAGTCGGCGCTGGAGAAGACCTACGTGCTGCGCCAGTTGAGGTTCCGCGACCGCCAGGTGGTGGTGCTCGACGCGCAGGGCGAGGACGGGGTCGGCGAGTGGAACCTGATCGCCGACGCGCTGGGCATAAAGTCGGTGCGCCTGGACCCGATGGCGGCCCGGGACGGCGGCGTGAAGCTCAACCCGCTGGACCCGGCGATCACCACCACCGGTCAGCTCTCGCTGCTGCGCACCATCATCGAGGTGGCGATGGGGCGCGGTCTGGAGGAGCGGGCCGGTTTCGCGCTGAAGGCCGCGCACGCGCACGTGCGGGCGACCGTGACCGACCGTCAGCCGATCCTGGGCGACATCATCGACACGCTGCGCCGCCCCGACCTGTCCTCGGTGGAGTCGCTGGGGGTGGATCCGGAGGAGGTGCAGTCCTGGGGCCTGGACGTGGCGCTGGTGCTGGACCGGCTGGTCGACGGTGACCTGCGCGGCATGTTCGACGGGCCCACCACGACCGGTATCGACCTGGACGCCCCGCTGATCGTCTTCGACCTCTCGCACATCGACCGCAACTCGATCGCGATGCCGATCCTGATGGCGATCGTGGGCGTCTGGCTGGAGCACACCTGGATCCGCCCCGACCGCCGCAAGCGCATCTTCCTGGTCGAGGAGGCCTGGCACATCATCAACAGCCCCTTCGTCGCCCAGCTCTTCCAGCGGCTGCTGAAGTTCGGCCGCCGGCTGGGCCTGTCCTTCGTCGCGGTGGTCCACCACCTGTCCGACGTGGTGGACGGGGCCGCGGCCAAGGAGGCCTCGGCGATCCTGAAGATGGCCTCCACCCGCACCATCTACATGCAGAAGGCCGACGAGGCCCGGGCCACCGGGCGGGTGCTCGGCCTGCCCCGGTGGGCGGTGGAGATCATCCCGACCCTGTCGCCCGGCATCGCGGTCTGGGACGTCAATGGCAACGTCCAGGTGGTCAAGCACATCATCACCGACAGCGAGCGCCCGCTGGTCTACACGGACCGCGCGATGACCGAGGACATGGTGGCCGAACGGGTCCGCGCCGACCGGCAGCTGGCGGCCGAGCCGGAGATCTGAACCGCCGGCCCGGCCCCGGCCCGGCCCGGCCGCCTGGGCGGGCGGGACCGGCACGGGACGGACCTTCGCTCAGTGCTCGGCCGGCTCGCCGCCCGGCCCGCTCGGCGGCCGGGGCGCGCCCGGCATCCGGATGACCGCCAGCGCCCCCGGCCCGCCGTCCTGGGCCGGTCCCAGCGCCACCTGGCCGCCGGAGTCCTGGACGGTCTGCGCCACGATCGACAGCCCGAGGCCCGAGCCGGGCAGCTGCCGGGAGGACGGGGAGCGCCAGAACCGGTCGAAGACGTACTGCAGCTCGTCGACCGGGATGCCGGGCCCGCGGTCGCGCACGGTCAGCCGGCCCTCGCGCAGCTCGACGTCGATCGAGCCGGCCGGCGGGCTGTACTTCACGGCGTTGTCCAGCAGGTTCATCACGGCCCGCTCCAGCGCGGCGGCGTCGGCCCGCGCGTACCAGGGCTCCAGCACCACGTTGAAGGTCAGCCCGGGACCGCGCAGCTTGCCCCGGTCCACGGCGCGCTGGGTGATGTCGTGGAACGCGACGGTGGCCACGTTCTGCCCGGGGCGCGGCGAGTCGGGCCGGGAGAGCTGCAGCAGGTCGCCGATGAGCAGGGTGAGTTCCTGCATCTGCGCCTTCATGTTGCCCAGCAGCTTGGTGCGGGTGGCGGGCGGCAGCGGGCGACCGGTGGAGTCGCTGCGGATCATCAGGTCGACGTTGGTGCGCAGCGAGGTGAGCGGGGTGCGCAGCTCGTGCCCGGCGTCGGCGATCAGCCGGGTCTGCCGTTCGCGGGAGTTGGCCAGCGCGGTGCTCATCGAGTTGAAGGAGTCGGAGAGCCGGGCGATCTCGTCGTTGCCGTGCACCGGGATGGTGGTGCCGACCTCCTCGGTGCGGGCGATGTGCTCGACCAGGTCGGTGAGGTCGTGCACCGGCTTGAGCGCGGCGCGGGCCACGATGCGGCCGGTGATGCCGGCCACGGCCACGCCTATGGCGGCCACGCCCGCGAGCAGGAAGGCCAGTTGCTGCAGCGAGTGGTCGACGTCGGTGAGCGGCGAGGCGAGCAGCATCACCATGTCCTGGCCGGAGGCCCGGTCCACGTAGTGGGTGACCCGGATCATGGCCGGTGTGCCGTCGGTGAAGTGGCCCTGCCGGAAGTTGCCCTGGTTCGGGGGCAGGTTGAGCACGTCGTAGTCGGAGGGGGCCACCACGATGGCGCGGTTGGCGCCCAGGCTCAGGCAGACGCTGGTGCTGCCGGCGGGCAGGTACTCCGAGTCGCCGCCGCGGCCCGGCCCGGGGAAGGGCCCGTTGGGATGAGCCGCCTCCCACTCCGTGTTCGCCGTCTTGACCTGGGTCAGCGCCCCGGGGGCGGTGGTCGCGCAGCTCGGCAGGGTGTGGGTGAACGGCACCGAAGGCAGCGGCACGTTGGAGAGCTGGACCCGCTGGAGGTCGTAGAGCTTCTCCTGGACGATGAACCAGGCGGCCACCGAGCACATCGCGATCGCCAGCGCGACCGCCACCGAAGCCATGATGGCCAGCCGGCTGCGCAGCGACCTGCCCCGGTACCACCCCTTCATCCGTCCCCGCCCCCGTGCTCCTGCCTTGCGCGCCATGATTCTCAGGCCGTCGCCCCGCTGGGCGCGCGCAGAGCGTAGCCCACTCCGCGCACGGTCTGGATCAGGCGCGGCATGCCGCCCTGCTCGGTCTTGCGGCGCAGGTACATCACGTAGACGTCGAGCGAGTTGGAGGAGGGCTCGAAGTCGAAGCCCCAGACCGCCTTGAGGATCTGCTCGCGGGTCAGCACCTGGCGCGGGTGGGCCAGGAACATCTCCAGCAGCATGAACTCGGTGCGGGTCAGCTCCACCGGACGGCCGTCGCGGGTCACCTCGCGGGTGGCGGTGTTCATCCGCAGGTCGGCGAAGGCGAGCACCTCGGAGTCGTCCTCGACGGCGGTGGCCCGGGCGGCCGCCTCGGTGGCGAGGGCGTTGCGGCGCAGCAGCGCGCGGACCCGGGCGAGCAGCTCGTCCAGCTCGAAGGGCTTGGCGAGGTAGTCGTCGGCGCCCACGTCCAGGCCGGTGACCCGGTCGCCGACGGCGTCGCGGGCGGTGAGCATCAGGACGGGCGCGGTGTCCCCGCGCGAGCGCATCCGGCGCACGGCGGTCAGGCCGTCCATCCGGGGCATCATGATGTCGAGCAGCACCAGGTCGGGCTGGTCGCGCTCGACGGCCTCCAGTGCCTCGTAGCCGTCGGTGGCGGTGGTGACCTCGTAACCCTCGAAGGCGAGGCTGCTCTCCAGCGCGTCGCGCAGCGCGGGTTCGTCGTCGACCACGAGCAGGCGCGCGGCGGTCGGCTGCTCAGCAGGGGTGCGGTCGTCGGCGGGGGGAGTCATCGGCGGTGTGGCCCTCTCTGGGTCTGGAAGGGGTCTAGCCATTGTGCGGGTTCGGGCGGGGTGACCGGGCGCACCCGGGGTGAGCCGGGATGCCCGGCGTCGCGCGCCTGGCGGGAATTGTGAGACACGGCCTAGAGCGTCTGGCCGGCCTGCATCTTCGGCAGGACCTGCTTGACGGCGTTGATCGGGATCGCGAAGCCGAGGCCCACGCTGCCGGCCTGGCTGCTGCTGCTGGAGCTGCTTCCGCTGCCGGAGTACATCGCCGAGTTGATCCCGATCACCTGGCCGGCCGAGTTGATCAGCGGGCCGCCGGAGTTGCCGGGGTTGAGTGCGGCGTCGGTCTGCAGCGCCGAGTAGGTCGCGCTGTCGGAGGAGGAGCCGGACCCGGAGCCGGAGCCGAGGGACGGGCCGTTGCCGCCGTAACCGGGGAAGTACGGGTAGCCGAAGCCGCCGTTGCCGCGCGTGGTGGTCTCGTCCACCTGCACGGTGACCTGGCGGTTCTTGGCGCTGATGATGCCGGAGGTGACGGTGCCGGTCAGGCCGTCGGGGTTGCCGATGGCCACCACCGGGTCGCCGACCGAGAGCGCGTCGGAGTCGCCGAAGGCCACCGGGGTCAGGCCGCTGGCGCCGCTCGCGGTGATCACCGCGACGTCCATCGACTTGTCGCTGCCGGTGACCGTGGCGCTGGTCTTGCTGCCGTTCTGGTACATCACGGTGATCGTGCCGTCCTGGCTGACGGCGCCGGCGATCACGTGGTAGTTGGTGAGGATCTGCCCGTTCGCGGTCAGGATGACACCGGTGCCGGTCGCGGTGCCGGAGTTGGTCTGCACGGTGATCTGGACGACGCTGGGGGAGAGGTTGGCGGCGATGGCGGCGACGTTCGCGGTGCCGTCGGACTTCGCGGCCACCGGGCTGACCAGGGTGGTCGAGCTCGCGGTGGTGCTGCTGCTGTGCCGGGCGTCGGCGACCGCGCCGCCGGCCAGGCCGCCGAGGACCGCGGCGACCGCCGCGACGGCGGTGACCAGGGCGAGCCGGCCGCGCAGGAAGCCGCTGCGGGCCCTGTGCGCGGGGCCGGCGGGCTCGGGCGCCTGGCCGAGCAGGGTGGGCGGCGGTCCGTAGTACGGGGGCTGGCCGCCGGCGTCCGCGCCGGGGTAGTCGGGGCCGGCGGTGTACACCGGCTCGCCCGGGTAGCCGGGGGTGACCGGGAAGACCGTGGTGTCCTCGTGAGCGGTGGGTGCTCCGGCCGGCTTCGGCGGGAGCGGATACCCCGACTCATCTGCGGTGGTGCGGTACTGGTCGCTCATGGACCAAACCGTCCGCCCGGGGCATGAAGAATGGATGAGAGTCGAGTCAGAACGCCCAGAGAAGCCCGTTGACTTCTCATAAAGGCGAGCTACCCTGCGGACCCCGTGTCCTCACCCGGGCAGCCGCAGGAACGCCGCACCACCAGCCGCGAGGGGAACTTGCGCACCCGCTCGGTGCCGGAGCCCGGCACCATCAGCGAGTCGTCCAGGACCAGCTCCACCGCCGCGCGGGCCATCGCCTCGCGCTCGCTGGCCACCGTGGTCAGCGGCGGGTCGGCCAGCGCCGCCTCGGGGATGTCGTCGAAGCCCGCCACCGCGAGGTCCTCGGGGACCCGCAGGCCCAGCTCGCGGGCGGCCCGCAGCACGCCGATCGCCTGGTCGTCGGTGGAGCAGAAGACGGCCGGCGGCCGGTTCGGCGAGCGCAGCAGCTCCAGCGCCACCTCGTAGGCGCCGTAGCGGTGGAAGGGCGCGTCGATCAGATGCTGGTCGGCCGGCAGCTCGTGGGCGTCCATGGCCCGCTGCCAGCCCTCGACGTGGTCGATCACCGGGTCGCCGGGCGCGGGGGACTCCACCGGGCCGCCGAAGCAGGCCACGTACGGATGGCCGTGCTCCTCCAGCAGGTGGCGCACGGCCAGCTCGGCGCCGCCGACGTCGTCGGTCACCACCGAAACGTCGTCGATCGCGTCGGGGCGGCGGTGCAGCAGCACCACCTTGGCGCCCTCCATCGCGGCGAACTCCTTGGCGGCGCGCTGCGGGGCACCCTGGCTGACCAGGATCAGGCCGGAGACCCGCATCCCGAGGAAGGCCTGGATGTAGTGCATCTCGCGGTCGTCGGCGTAGTCGGAGTTGCCGATCAGCACGAGCTTGCCGCGGTCGGAGGCGGCGCGTTCGACGGCGTGCGCCATCTCGGCGAAGAAGGGCTGCCGGGCGTCCGGCACGATCATGCCGATCAGGTTGGTGCGCCGGGAGGCCATCGCCTGGGCGACGCTGTTCGGCCGGTAGCCGAGCTGCTCGATCGCGGCGAGCACCCGCTCCTTGGTCGCGGGCGCGACCGGGCGCGGGCCATCGTTGATGACATAGCTGACGACCGCGGTCGAGGTCCCAGCCAGTCGAGCTACGTCGTCACGCGTCACCTTGGCCACGCAGGGAGTCTACGCGTGTTGTCCAGCCCCCCAGCGGGGCGGTCCCGCCGGGAGGCCGGGACGACACGCGCGGCACTAGGCACGGCCTAACGCGCGGCGGCCGGGTCGGTCACGGGCTGCTCGAAGTCGCTCGGGGCGCCGCCGCGCTCGCCCTTCTCGCCCTGCGCGGGCATCACGAAGCGGTAGCCGACGTTGCGCACGGTGCCGATCAGCTGCTCGTGCTCGACCCCGAGCTTGGCCCGCAGCCGCCGCACGTGCACGTCCACGGTGCGGGTGCCGCCGAAGTAGTCGTAGCCCCAGACCTCCTGCAGCAGCTGGGCCCGGGTGAAGACCCGGCCCGGGTGCTGGGCGAGGTACTTGAGCAGCTCGAACTCCTTGAAGGTGAGGTCGAGCACCCGTCCCTTGAGCTTGGCCGAGTAGGTGGCCTCGTCCACGGTCAGGTCGCCGTTGCGGATCTCGGTGGGGCTCTCGTCGGTGGTCACCTGCTGCTGGCGGCCCACCGCCAGGCGCAGCCGGGCCTCCACCTCGGCGGGGCCCGCGGTGTCCAGCAGCACGTCGTCGATCCCCCACTCGGCGGTGACCGCCGCCAGTCCGCCCTCGGTGACCACCAGGAGCAGGGGGGCGCTGACGCCGGTGGAGCGCAGCAGCTGGCACAGGCTGCGGATCTGTGGCAGGTCGCGCCGGCCGTCGACCAGTATCACGTCGGCGCTGGGCGTATCGACCAGCGCGGACCCCTCGGCCGGGGCCACCCGCACCTGGTGCAGCAGCAGTCCAAGGGCCGGCAGCACCTCCGCCGATGGCTGCAGTGCGTTGGTGAGCAGGAGGAGAGAACTCATACCCGGGTCGTCCTCTTTTCTTCGCCGCGTGGTGTTTCTCCGCGTGGGCTGCCACTCGCAAGGACGTCCGGTTCGGAGCCCTGAAAGCACAAAAGGACCCGGGGGCGACTCTGCCCGGATCCCTTACGCCTTGAGAATAGCCCAACGGACCCGGTCGGCGAAGGGGCCACCAGGCGTGATCAAGGTCGCGTTCACGGCCGTGCGCCCGGGGTACGACCGTGCTGGCCTGCGCGATTCCCGGTCGGTCGGGGGCGCGGGCCATCATGGAGCACGGCACCGACCGGCACACGTATGTGTACACCTTCGAGAAGGGGCCGCCATGACCGCGACCACCGAGCCCTCCACCACCGTGGTGACCGGGACGATCCGCTACTGGGCCGCCGCGAAGGCCGAGGCGGGCGTCGCCGAGGAGCCGTACCGGGCGGCCAGCCTCGCCGAGGCGCTGGCCCAGGCGAGGGCGCGGCACGCCGAGCGGTCGGCCTTCGTCCGCCTGCTGGGCATCTGTTCCTACCTGGTGGACAGCGCGCCGGTGGGCGGGCGCGACCACGCCACCGTCGAGCTGACCGAGGGCGGCACCGTCGAGGTGCTGCCGCCGTTCGCCGGGGGCTGAGCGGGACGCCGGGTGGCATCCGGCGGCCGGGGGCGGGGCCGGTGCCCCGGCTCCGGCGGCCGGGCATCGAGCGGTTGTTCGGAACCAAGGGTGGTGTCGGATCGTCGTATCGCGGTAGACGACCAGGACCGGAACCGACGGGGAGAGTGTGCGATGCGCAGCTGGATCAAGGCGGTCATCGCCGTCGCGGTGCTGGCCGGCCTGCTGGTGGGCGCCGACCGGATCGCGGTGGTGGTGGCGCAGAACGAGGCGGCGGACAAGCTGGCGGGCCACCAGGGCATCACCGGCAAGCCCTCGGTCTCCATCGGCGACTTCCCGTTCCTGACCGACCTGATCGACCGCAAGGTCGACGACCTGCACATCTCGGCCTCGGCGGTGCAGCTGAGCGGCGCCGGTCAGAGCTTCCAACTGAGCGACTTCGCGGCCGATCTGAAGGGTGTTCGGATCAGCGGTGACGAGAACTCCGCGACGGTGGACTCGGGCACCGGCACCGGGAGGATCAGCTACCAGCAGGTGCAGACCCTGCTCGACCTCGATTCCCGGATGTCGCTCGGCTACGGCGGTCCCGGCCAGGTCAAGGTGAGCGCCTCGATGCTGGGGCAGAAGATCAGCGCCACGGTCAAGCTGCGCACCGAGGGCAACAAGGTGCTGGTGGACAGCGTGGGCGAGCTGTCCGGGCTGGGCGCGCTGCCGGGGATCGGCTCGGCGGTCGACTCGGCGATCGGCACCCGGAGCTTCACCCTGCAGGGCATGCCGGTGGGCCTCGACCTGGACCAGGTCACCCCGGAGCCGGACGGCCTGGCGCTGAAGTTCGGCGGCTCCCACGTCCGGCTGTCCAACAGCTGATCCTTGGGGGCGGGCCGCGGGGCAGGGCACGGGCAAGCGCGGGTCAAATCTCACTATTCGACCATTTTAGTCTCGCCATTCGATACGCTGATGACAGGGGCGGGCCCGGCTCCCTAGCATCGTCCCCATGAAGCGACAGGCGGATCTCACGAAGCGGCGGGCGGTGGACCTCTGCCGCGTGGCCGCCTGCCTGTGTCGAATGCGCTAGTAGGCAGCCGGCTCCGGCAGAATCGACCTGCTGCCACGCCCGTTCTTCCGGCCCGACCAGGCACTTCCCGTCTGCGGCCGCCCCTTGAAAACCCGCCTCGCGGCGCCCTTGCCCCAGCTTTCGGGCCGGGACCCTGCATCCTCTGCTTCGTCCCACTATTCGGACTGATTTTCGGACATCTTCGACGATCGGCCCGGGACCGGCGACCCGGAGCCCGCAGCGCGCCGCCCGGCACCCTCACCTTCCGCCAACCGCCCCCGGATGGAGACACATCATGAGCCGCAGCGACGTCCTGGTCGACGCCGACTGGGTCCAGGCCCACCTGGACGACGCCAAGGTCGTCCTGGTCGAGGTCGACGAGGACACCTCCGCGTACGACAAGAACCACATCAGGAACGCCGTCCGGATCGACTGGAAGAAGGACCTCCAGGACCCGGTGCGCCGCGACTTCGTCGACCAGGCCGGCTTCGAGGCGCTGCTGAGCGCCAAGGGCATCGCCAACGACGACACCGTGGTGCTCTACGGCGGCAACAACAACTGGTTCGCCTCGTACGCCTTCTGGTACTTCAAGCTGTACGGCCACGGCGACGTCCGCCTGCTGGACGGCGGCCGCAAGAAGTGGGAGCTGGACTCGCGCGACCTGGTCGACGGCTCCGAGGTCCCCAGCCGCCCGGCCACCGAGTACAAGGCGCAGGCCCAGAACACCGCGATCCGCGCCTTCCGCGACGACGTGGTCGCCGCCATCGGCACCACGAACCTGGTCGACGTGCGCTCGCCCGACGAGTTCTCCGGCCGCCTGCTCGCCCCGGCCCACCTGCCGCAGGAGCAGTCGCAGCGCCCCGGCCACGTGCCCAGCGCCCGCAACATCCCGTGGTCGAAGAACGCCAACGACGACGGCACCTTCAAGTCCGACGACGAGCTGCGCGCGCTCTACGCGCAGGAGGGCGTCGACCTGTCCAAGGACACCATCGCCTACTGCCGGATCGGCGAGCGCTCGGCGCTCACCTGGTTCGTGCTGCACCAGCTGCTCGGCCAGGAGAACGTCCGCAACTACGACGGTTCGTGGACCGAGTACGGCAGCCTGGTGGGCGTGCCGATCGAGATCGGCGCCTGACCGGCACCGCGCCGTACCCGAGCAACGAGGAGACAGACGACATGTGTGGTGCGAAGGCTGGCGGGCCGGACCTGGCAGGAGTTGACGTGGCGAACGAGACGATCATCCAGGGTTCGGTGACCCGTGACGGCGAGCCGGTCAGCGGCTACGTGCGGCTGCTGAACGACGGCGGCGAGTTCACCGCCGAGGTGCCCACCTCGGCCACCGGGCAGTTCCGCTTCTTCGCGGCCCCCGGCAGCTGGACCGTGCGCGCGCTGGTGCCCGGCGCGACCGTGGACCGCAAGGTGGTCGCCTCCCAGGGCGCCCTGACCGAGGTCCCGATCGCGGTCTGAGCCACTGCGGCGAGCGTCGCGGAATTCCTGGAGCCCCCGTCCCGACGGGGGCTCCAGGCGCGTTGCGGGGCTACCGTTGGGGGTGTGCAGCAGCGGCGCAGGCACTACTACTACTTCGGCGCGATGGGCGTCTGCCTGGGGCTCTTCGTCCTCGCGTGGGGCGTGGTGCGGTTCTTCTCGGTGGGCGCGGCGATCGGGATGTGCGTGGTCGCCATGGTGATACCGCCGCTGGCCGCGGTCTTCGCCAACAAGCGCGACCCCGAGGACGACTGGTGGCAGGACCCGCGCTGGGACGACCCCCGCTGGGACCAGCCGGGCCACGACCGCGACAAGCCCGATCACGAGGGGCCCGCCCATGAGGGTCCCGCCCACGAGGGGCGGCCGGGGCCGCAGTAGGACGACTCGGACGACTCAGTAGACGAGCGCCTGGACGCCGTCGGCCATGATCTCACTGACGAAGACCTGGGCGCCCGCGATCCGGACACCAGGCAGCGTGTCCGCCTGCTCGATGCCGCGCCGCACCGCGCACTGGGTGCACAGCGTCACCGTGCCCGCCGCCAGGATCGACTCCAGCAGCTCCGGCAGCGGCGCGGCGTGCGGCAGCTCGAACTCGGCTGCCCGCCCCGGCAGTGCGAACCAGGAGGACTCCCCGGTCAGCCAGAGCGAGACCGGCACCCCGCTGGCGACCGCGACGGCCGCCACCGTGAACGCCTGTGAGCAGCGCTCGGGCGCGTCGGCTCCGGCGGTGACCTTGATGACCAGCTTCTTCGACATCCCGTCAGCCTAGAGGGCCCGGCACGGCGCGTGTGGCGCCCCTCACCGCGAGCCGCGCGGCCCCGCCGGATAGACTCGCGCCGTCATCGTCCTGTCCGCCATCACCGCACCGGGAGCCCCACCGTGAGTGGTCTCGAGCTTTTCTTCGACTGCCTGCTCGGCATCATGGCCGTCGTGATCGTCTGGTTCGCCATCTTCTCCGTCTCGAAGCTGTACCAGGGCCAGCGCTGACCTCTCCCGTACCGTAGGGGGAGCCCACCGCCGACGACTGCGATACAGGACCATGATCGAGATCCCCTCTGACCTCCACAAGGACGTCGTTCCGCTGGCCTTCCTCCTCGGTACCTGGGAGGGCGCGGGCGTCTTCGACTTCCCGGGCAGCGAGAAGTGCAACTTCGGCCAGGAGGTCGTCTTCCGGCACGACGGCCGGCCCTTCCTGGAGTTCCGCTCCCGCACCTGGGTGCTGAACAGCGAGGGCGAGAAGATCCGCCCGCTGGAGAACGAGCACGGCTTCTGGCGGATCACCAGCAACCAGCACGGCACCAGCGGCGTGCGCGGCGTGGAGATCTCCATGGTCCGCGACGACGGCACCGTGGAGGTCTGGTACGGCGAGCTGGCCGACGGCAAGCCGCAGGTCAACGTGTCCACCGACGCGGTCGCCCGGATCGAGGGCTCGGCCCCCTACAGCGGTGGCAAGCGGCTCTACGGCTTCGTCAACGAGGAGCTGCTCTGGGTCGGCGAGAAGGCCGCCCCCGAGGTGCCGCTGCGCCCGTACATGTCTGCGCAGCTGAAGAAGGTGCTCAGCCCCGCCCAGCTGATCGAGGACATCAACGACCTGCCGGACGACGGGATCGCCTTCTTCCGCTGAGCCGCCCGCCCGCGCCCTGGTCCCTACACTTGTCGGCACGGCCCGGGTGCGGGCACGGCCGGCGACCAGGGCAGGTGCAGAGCAGCGTGGCGAACAACGGAGCGGCCGCCTCCAGCGACTGGAAGAGCGACCTGCGTCAGCGCGGCTACCGCCTCACCCCCCAGCGCCAGCTGGTGCTGGAGGCGGTGGACGCGCTCGACCACGCCACCCCGGACGAGATCCTGGTGGAGGTCAGGCGCACCGCCAGCGGCGTCAACATCTCCACCGTCTACCGGACCCTGGAGCTGTTGGAGGAGCTCGGCCTGGTCTCGCACGCCCATCTGGGTCACGGCGCCCCGACCTACCACCTGGCCGACCGCCACCACCACCTGCACCTGGTCTGCCGGGACTGCGGCACGGTGACCGAGACCGACACCGCGATCGCCACCCCGCTGATCGAGAGCCTGCGCGCCCAGCACGGCTTCGACACCGACCTCAAGCACTTCGCCATCTTCGGCCGCTGCGCCGACTGCACCGCCCGGCTCGCCGAGCCGCAGTCGTAGCAGGCCGGTCTTAGAGGGTCCGCCAGTAGGGGGCCGGCGTCGCGACGCCGGCCCCCTACTGGCGGACCCTCTAAGCTGGCGGGCATGAAGAGCCCGTTGCTGTCCCTGCCCGGAGCCGTCCCCGCCGAGGGAGCCGACGAGGGCGTCGCAGCCCACTACGGCGACCTCTTCCGCGAGCAGCGCGAGCTGGCGGCGGGCCGTGCCTTCACCGACCTGTCGCACCGCGGGGTGGTCACCGTGACCGGCCCCGACCGGCTCGCCTGGCTGCACCTGTTGCTCACCCAGCACGTCAGCGCGCTGCCGCCGGGCCAGGCCACCGAGGCGCTGATCCTCTCCCCGAACGGGCACGTCGAGCACGCCCTCTACCTGGTCGACGACGGCACCACCAGCTGGGCGCACGTCGAGCCCGGCACCCAGGGCGCGCTGATCGAGTACCTGGAGCGCATGAAGTTCATGTACCGGGTCGAGATCGCCGACGCCACCGCCGAGTTCGCCGTGGTGCACCTGCCGGCCGGCTCCGCCGCCGAGGTCACCGCAGCCGCCGCGGTGCGCGAACTGCCCTACGGGCGCGACCTGTTCCTGCCGCGCGCCGAACTGGCCGAGCTGGCCCAGGGGTTCGGCACCCCGGCCGGGATCTGGGCGTACGAGGCGCTGCGGATCGAGGCGCACCGCCCGCGGCTGGGCTTCGAGACCGACCACCGCACCATCCCGCACGAGGTGGACTGGCTGAACTCCGCGGTGCACCTGAACAAGGGCTGCTACCGCGGCCAGGAGACGGTGGCCCGGGTGCACAACCTGGGCAAGCCGCCGCGCCGGCTGGTCTTCCTGCACCTGGACGGCACCGAGGAGGTGCTGCCCCCGCACGGCACCGAGGTGCGCCTGGCCACCGAGCCGGACGGGCGGGCGCTGGGCTTCGTGACCTCCTCGGCCCGCCACCACGAGCTGGGCCCGATCGCGCTCGCCCTGGTCAAGCGGAACGTGCCGCTCGACGCGGTGCTGCTGGCCGGCACGGTGCCGGCCAGCCAGGACGCCGTGGTCGCGCCGTAGGCACGGCCCGGGAGCCTCAGACCTCCACCAGCACGGTGAACGGCCCGTCGTTCACCAGCGAGACCTTCATGTCCGCCCCGAACCGGCCGGTGGCCACCTCGGCGCCCAGCGCGCGCAACTGCTCGACCACCGCGGCCACCAGCGGCTCGGCGAGCGGCCCGGGGGCGGCGGCGTTCCAGGTGGGGCGGCGGCCCTTGCGCGCGTCGCCGTAGAGCGTGAACTGGCTGATCACCAGCAGCGGTGCGGCCAGGTCGGAGCAGGACAGCTCCGTCCCGTCGCCGGGGAACAGCCGCAGCGTCCACAGCTTGCGGGCCAGCGCCGCCGCCTGCTCCTCGGTGTCCTGGTGGGTGACCCCCACCAGGACGCAGAGCCCCGGCCCGCTGATCGCGCCGACCTGTTCCCCGGCCACCGTCACGGCGGCCTCGCTCACCCGCTGCACCACTGCTCGCATGCCGGCCATTGTGCCCGCGCCCGACCGGCCCGCCGCACCCGCGTCCGGTGCAGGGCTACCCGTTCGCCAGGCGCCCGTTCGGGTGCATCCACGCCCCGCGGGCGGGCCCGGGGTGGCACGATGCCCAAGTCGGCCGCGCCGGCGACCCGGACGGCCGTTCGTGGCGTTCGTATGCCCGTACTGACGGCGCTCGCCCGAGTGGGTGACGGCCCCGGACGTCGGGAACCCGCCGGGGCCGCTGGGCGTGCAACGGGGGGAGGGGCGGCAAGGGTGGGAACAGAGCGATGGCAGGCGGTTGGGTAATGGAGACGAACAGGGTGCCCGGCGGGCCGAAGGCCCCGGGCGCGGAGCCAGTGGCGGTGGTGCCGGCGGCGGCTGTACTGGACACCGCGGGCCTGGCCCTGGACGAGCTGCGCACGCTGCGCCGCGACGCCCTGGAGCAGGAGGCCGACCTGTCGTACCTGCGCCGGCTGCTGCAGGGCCGGGTGGACATCCTGCGGGCCGAACTCGACCGCCGCACCCTGGACCGCCACCCGCGCCCGCCGCGTCCCGACACGCTGCTGCACCGGCTGCCGCAGATCCTCGCCGACGCCCCCTCCAACGTGCGCCAGTCGGCTCGGCACGTCACCCTCGGCACCCCGCGCGGCGAGCAGTACCAGGCGCAGGCCGACGCCCTGATGGGCGACGTCCAGCTGGCCGACCTGGCCGCGCACGCCTCCGCCGAACTGCTCGCCGCCCTGGACCGGCTCACCGCGCACGAGCGCGAGGTCTCCGGGCGCCGGCAGCTGCTGCAGCGCACGGCGGACGGCTGCAGCGCCGAGATCACCCGGCGGTACCGTGAGGGGGAAGCGCGGGTCGACGACCTGCTGGCCGGTCCCCACCTGCCCGACTGAGACCCAGCGGGCCTGCGGGGGCCGGTGTCCCTCCCTCACCGTCCCGGAAGGCCGCTACCGCCGATGCCTGACTCCGCCGCCCAGCTGCCCGTCCTCGCCGAGGTCGTGCGCTCCGGTTTCACCGAGGGCCACCACCGTGGCTCGCTGGTCGTCCTCGCCCCCGACGGGTCGGTGGACTTCGCCCTCGGCGAGCCCGAGCGGCCGATCTTCCCGCGTTCGTGCAACAAGCCGTTCCAGGCCGTGGCCACGCTGCGGGCGGGCCTGCCGATCGAGGGCGAGCTGCTGGCGCTCGCTGCCGCGAGCCACTCCGGAGAATCGTTTCATCTGGACGGTGTGCGGCGGATCCTGACGACCGCCGGGCTGACCGCCGACGCGCTGCGGACCCCGGCGGACCTGCCGCTGGACCCGGTGGAGGCCGAGCACTACCTGGCCGGCGGCGGGCACCGCGAGCCGCTGGTGATGAACTGCTCGGGCAAGCACGCCGCCTGGCTGGCCGCCAGCATGGCCAACCACTGGCCGACCGCGAACTACCTGGACCCGGAGCACCCGATCCAGCTGCTGGCCGCCGAGGCGCTGGCCGAGCACGCCGACGAGGCGATAGCCGCGGCCGGCACCGACGGCTGCGGCGCCCCGCTGCACGCCGTCTCGCTGGTGGGCCTGGCCCGCGGCTACCGGGCGCTGCTGCGCGCCGAGGAGGGCAGTGCGCCGCGCCGGGTGGCGGACGCGATGCGCGCCCACCCCGAGTACGTGGCCGGCACCCGGCGCCCGGACACCTGGCTGATGCGGGCGGTGCCCGGCGCGCTGTCCAAGATGGGCGCCGAGGCCGTGCAGGCGGTGGCGCTGCCGGACGGCCGGGCGCTGGCCTTCAAGATCGACGACGGTGCGAGCCGGGCGCTCGGCCCGGTGCTGGCCGCCGTGCTGCGCCGGATCGGCCTGCCCGGCGCCGAGGAGGTGCTGGCGCGGATCGGGACCGTGCCGCTGCACGGCGGCGGCGCGGTGGTCGGCGAGATCCGCGCGGTCGTCTGACCCGGCGCGGAAGCCGGGCGCACGGCGGAGGCCGGGGCCGATGGATGACACTCCATCAGCCCCGGCCTCCGGGAACACCAGCCGTCAGCGGGCCTCGAAAGAACGAGAACGACCGGCTGGCGTCAGTGCGCGTCGCCGGACTCCTGCAGACGCTTGATCGAGGCGGTGATCTCGGCCTCGGCCTCGATCCGGCCGACCCAGGCGGCGCCCTCGACGGACTTGCCGGGCTCCAGGTCCTTGTAGACCTCGAAGAAGTGCTGGATCTCCAGACGGTCGAACTCCGACACGTGGTGGATGTCCCGCAGGTGCTCCCAGCGCGGGTCGGTGGCCGGGACGCAGAGCAGCTTGTCGTCGCCGCCCGCCTCGTCGGTCATCTGGAACATGCCGATCGCGCGGCACTTGATCAGGCAGCCGGGGAAGGTCGGCTCGTCGAGGATGACCAGGGCGTCCAGCGGGTCGCCGTCCTCGCCGAGAGTGCCCTCGACGAAGCCGTAGTCGGCCGGGTAGCGGGTCGAGGTGAAGAGCATCCGGTCCAGCCGAAGGCGACCGCTCTCGTGGTCGACCTCGTACTTGTTACGGGAGCCCTTCGGGATCTCGATGGTGACGTCGAACTCCAACGGTTCCTCCAAGGTAGGGACTGACAGAATCCAAGTGTCTCCTACGCGAGGGAGTGCTGTGGAAAGGGGATGGGCTGTGACAGGGGCAGGGACACGTGCGGGGGTCCGCGGCGGTGTCGGCGCGAGCGTGGTCGCGGGGGTGGCGGGCCTGGCCCTGCTGGTCGGCGGCGGGACGGCGGGGCAGCGGGCGTACGCCCAGGAGCCCGCCTCGGGACCGGCCGCAGCGCCGGGCGCACCCCCGGCCGCGGCGGCGGTGCTCGCCCCGGCCGTCACCACCGGCGGCGACGGCCTGCCGACCGCGGCGGGCCTGACCGCTGCCCTCGGCCAGCTCACCTCGGACAAGGCGCTCGGCACGCTGACCTTCGCGATCGCCGACGGCGGCAGCGGCAAGCTGCTGCTCGGCTCGGGCGAGACCACCCCGTCCACCCCCGCCTCGACCACCAAGCTGGCCACCACCGTGGCCGCGCTCAGCCTGCTGCCCGCCGACACCCGGCTGACCACCAAGGTGGTGCACGGCGCCACCCCCGCGGACATCGTGCTGGTGGGCGGCGGGGATCCGACGCTGACCGGCCTGCCGGCGGACCAGATCCGGATCGGCGGCTCCCCGGTGGACGCCGACTCGGCGCCCGCCTCGCTGATCGACCTGGCGAACCGCACCGCCACCGCCCTCAAGGCGGCCGGCGTCACCACCGTGCACCTGTCGTACGACACCTCGCTGTACACCGGCCCGGCGGCGCACAAGTTCAACGACGGCACCAACATCGGTCCGATGTCCGCGCTGATGATCGACGAGGGCCGGGTGGACGCCACCCAGGACGTCGACGCCCCGGTGCGGGTGGCCGACCCGGCCGCGCAGGCGGTGGCCAAGTTCACCGACCTGCTCGGTGCCCAGGGCGTCAAGGTCGACGGCAAGCCCGCCCAGACCCAGGCCCCGGCGAACGCCGCGCCGATCGCCCAGGTGCAGTCCCCGGTGCTGCCACGGCTGGTGGAGCGGCTGCTCACCAACTCCGACAACACGCTCGCCGAGGCGGTCGCCCGGCAGGTGGCGGTGGCCCAGCACCAGCCGGTCGGCTACGACGGCGCGGCGCAGGCGGTCACCCAGACGCTCGCGGGCCTGGGCATCCCGATGGCCGGGGTCTCGATCAACGACGGCAGCGGGCTGAACGTCCACAACACCATCCCGCCGGTGGTGCTGGCCGACCTGCTGGCGCTGGCCGCCTCCCCCGACCACCCGCAGCTGCGCCCGGTGCTGACCGGCCTGCCGATCGCCGGGCTGACCGGGACGCTGGACAAGCGCTTCGTCGCGGCCCAGGGCTCGGCCGACGGAGCCGGCGTGGTGCGGGCCAAGACCGGCAGCCTCAGCGGCGTCAACACGCTGGCCGGCACCCTGGTGGACGCCGACGGGCGGCTGCTCTCCTTCGCACTGATGACCAGGACGCCGGCCGACGCCACCAGCGCCCGGGCGGCGATGGACCGGATCGTGGCCAAGCTGGTCTCCTGCGGCTGCAAGTAGCCCGGTTCCGAGCGGTCGCAGGGGTGGGGCCGGGGGCCGCCAGCACGTACCGTGAGGGCATGACGAGCGCGAGCGGCGGTGCTGACATGGTCGACTGGAATCTCGCGGTCGCGACGGCGACCCGGCTGGCCCGGCCGGGCCCGCAGGTCACCCGGGAGGAAGCCCGCACCGTGGTGAGCGAGCTGCGCGGGCACGCGCTGGCGGCCGAGGGCGCGGTGCGCGAGTACACCGGCATGCGCCCGGCCCGGCTGGCCGCCGACGGGTCCGCGCCGGTGCTGGTGGTGGACCGCCCGGGCTGGGTGCGGGCCAATGTCGCGGGCTTCCGCACGGTGATCCGCCCGCTGGTGCAGAAGCTGGCCGCCCGGCGGGCCGAGACGCCCGGCGGCGCGGTGCTCGGCGCGGTCGGCGAGAAGGTGACCGGCGTCGAGGTGGGCGCGGTGCTGGCGCTGCTCTCCGGCAAGGTGCTGGGCCAGTACGAGACCTTCGCCGCCCCCGACCCGGGCGCGGGCCCCGTGAGCGCCCCGGCCGACCCCGCCGACCTCCTCGACCAGCCCAGGCTCGGCGGCGACCCCACCGGGCCCGGCCGGCTGCTGCTGGTGGCCCCCAACATCGTCCAGGTGGAGCGGGAGCTGGACGTCGATCCGCACGACTTCCGGCTCTGGGTCTGCCTGCACGAGGAGACCCACCGCACCCAGTTCAGCGCCGTGCCCTGGCTGCGCGACCACGTGCAGTCCGAGGTGCAGGCCTTCCTGGCCGAGACCGACGTGGAGCCGATGGCGCTGCTGGAGCGGCTGCGCGAGGTGCTGGCCCCGGGCGAGCGGCCGAGCAGCGGCGCCGGCACCCTGCTGGACGTGGTGCAGACTCCGAACCAGCGCGAGATCCTGGCCCGGCTGACCGCGGTGATGTCGCTGCTCGAAGGGCACGCCGACGTGGTGATGGACGGGGTCGGGCCGGCCGTGGTGCCCAGCGTGCTGGAGATCAGGGAGAAGTTCCAGCGCCGCCGGGACAAGGGCGCCAGCCGACTGGACCTGATGCTGCGCAAGCTGCTGGGGATGGACGCCAAGCTGCGCCAGTACCAGGACGGCGCGGTCTTCGTGCGCGGAGTGCTGGACCGGATCGGCATGGAGGGCTTCAACCGGATCTGGACCTCGCCGAACACCCTGCCGACCAAGGACGAGATCCACGACCCGGCCGCCTGGGTGGCCCGAGTCGGACGCCAGTCCCAGCCAAAGCCCCCGGACGAGTGAGGGGGAGTGTCGGCGGAACGTTTCTTCATTCACCCGTCCGTGGGACGGTGGTCGTACCGGTGGCGCGGGGGGCCAAGGGCCGCCCACCTTTCTGCGACGATCTGTGAGCGTTCGGTCACCACCAGCCTGAGGAGTTGCTCCACCGTGGGCCCACACCCCGCCGTCGCGGCGATACGCCTGGCCGTCCGCCGCGCTCTGATGGACCTCGCGGCCGAGGCCGCCGTCCCGATCCCGGCCGCCGCCCCGCGCCGCGCCGCACCGATCCCCGTTCCCACCGCAGCCGTCCCCACCCCGGTCGGCTCCGCCTGCGCCGGGTCCGCCCCCGCCGGCCCGGCCGCCACCTCACCGGTGGCCGCCGCGAGCGTCTGTGCGCCGAGCACCGTGCTGATCGGCAACGCCCGCCGCCATCCCTCCGGGCTGCCCCGGATCCCCGCCGCTCCCGGCTCCCCGCTGGTCCTGGTCGCCGTCAGCGGTGGCGCGGACTCCATGGCGCTCGCCATCGCCACCGCCTTCGAGGCCCCCAAGCTCGGCCTGCGGGTCGGCGCGGTCACCGTCGACCACGGCCTGCAGAGCGGCTCCGCCGAGCGGGCCCGCCAGGTCGCCGAACGCCTGCGGGCGCTCGGGCTGGACCCGGTGGAGGCCGTTCCGGTCCGGGTCGGCCGGCAGGGCGGGCCGGAGTCCGCCGCCCGGGACGCCCGCTACGCCGCCCTGGACGAGGCTGCCGACCGCCACCAGGCGCTGGCGGTCTTCCTCGGCCACACCCGCGACGACCAGGCCGAGACGGTGCTGCTGGGCCTGGCCCGCGGCTCCGGCGCCCGCTCGCTGGCCGGCATGCCCGCGCAGAAGGGCCGCTACCGCCGCCCGCTGCTCGACCTGGACCGCGCCGCCACCCGGCAGGCCTGCGCGGCGCAGTCCATCCCGGTCTGGGACGACCCGCACAACCTGGACCCCGCCTACACCCGGGCCCGGGTGCGCCACGAGGTGCTGCCGGTGCTGGAGAAGCACCTGGGCCACGGCGTGGTGGAGGCCCTGGCCCGCACCGCCCGGCTCTTCCGGGACGACGCCGACGCGCTGGACCAGTGGGCCGGGCGGGCCGAGCAGGAGCTCTACCGGCCCGAGCAGGGCCCGGACCGCAGCGCCGGCCAGGGGGTGCTGCCGGTGGCCGCGCTGGCCGAGCTGCCCGCCGCGGTGCGCCGCCGGGTGCTGCGCCGGGCGGCGCTGCGCACCGGCTCCCCGGCCGGTGACCTGTTCGCCCGCCACCTGGAGACGGTCGACCTGCTGGTCACCGGTTGGCGCGGCCAGGGGCCGCTGCAGCTACCCGGGGGCGTCGAGGTCACCCGAAGGTGTGGCAACCTGGTGTTTCGGCGGCAGGACGACTGACCGCCGGCACAGGACCACAAACCCTTGAGGACGTACTCCCGGTGGACGACAAGGACATGGGCGCCGACCTGGCGAAGGTGCTCATCAGCAAGGACGAGATCGACGCGAAGCTGCTGGAGCTGGCTGAGCGGATCGACCGGGACTACGCCGGGAAGGACCTGCTGATCGTCGGCGTCCTCAAGGGTGCGGTCATGGTCATGGCCGACCTCGCCCGGGCGCTGCACTCACAGGTCACGATGGACTGGATGGCGGTCTCCTCCTACGGGATGGGCACCAAGTCCTCCGGGGTGGTGCGGATCCTCAAGGACCTGGACACCGACATCGCCGGCCGCGACGTGCTGATCGTCGAGGACATCATCGACTCCGGCCTGACGCTGTCCTGGCTGCTCGGCAACCTGGGCTCGCGCGGTCCGGCCTCGCTGGAGGTCT
Source organism: Kitasatospora sp. NBC_01250 (assembly GCF_036226465.1). NCBI lineage: Bacteria > Bacillati > Actinomycetota > Actinomycetes > Kitasatosporales > Streptomycetaceae > Kitasatospora > Kitasatospora sp. NBC_01250. Next base: position 5,119,099 of record NZ_CP108476.1, read on the forward strand.
GCACCCTGCTGCGCAAGCCGGACGCCGCCAAGGTGGAGATCGACGTCAAGTACGTGGGCTTCGACATCCCCAACGAGTTCGTGGTCGGGTACGGCCTGGACTACGCCGAGAAGCTCCGCAACCTGCCGTTCATCGGTACGCTCGCCCCACACGTCTACGGCGGCTGAGCGCCCCGCTGGGCCGAAGGCGGGACGCCGGGGAACAGTCCGCCGATTTCACCCGTTGGAGTCGGCGGGCGTACAACTGCACAGAGTGGTGGCGCCTTGCTTCCACAGAGCGGGGCACTACTGCTGTACGGTCAAATTACCCTCTCGTCGTACGAGCGTGTTGACGAGGGCGGAGTGCACTCGCACATATCGGATTGCACCGAGGGACCAATCGGTCCTGAGGGTGCCGTTGAGTGGCAGGAGGGACGGGGCGGCAACGCCCCGCATGGATGGACGTCAAGCGATACTTCCGCGCGCCGATCGCATGGATCCTCCTGGCAGTCGTCGCCGTCATTGTGCTGATGCAGGTCGTTTCGGACTCGAACGGCTACAAGACGGTGGACACCGGCCAGGTGGTTGCGGCGATCGACGCTGGCCAGGTCAAGCAGGCCCAGCTCACCACCGGTGATTCCCAGACCATCAAGATCCAGCTGAAGGACGGCGCCACGCTCGTCCCCGGCAGCTCTGGGAAGGCACCCTCCGGTAGCAAGTTCCAGGCCTCATACATCAACGAGCAGGGCCAGGGCACCGCGCTGGCCACCGAGCTGCAGAAGCAGCAGGACGCCGGCAACCTTCCGCAGGGCTACACGATCAGCCCCGAGAAGCAGTCGACCTTCGTCAGCCTGCTGCTCTCGATGCTGCCGATCGTCATCATCGTGCTGGTCTTCCTCTTCCTGATGAACCAGATGCAGGGTGGCGGCTCGCGGGTCATGCAGTTCGGCAAGTCCAAGGCCAAGCTGCTGACCAAGGACACCCCGAAGACCACCTTCGCCGACGTCGCAGGCGCCGACGAGGCGGTCGAGGAGCTCCACGAGATCAAGGAGTTCCTGCAGGAGCCGGCCAAGTTCCAGGCGGTCGGCGCCAAGATCCCCAAGGGCGTGCTGCTCTACGGCCCGCCCGGTACCGGCAAGACCCTGCTCGCCCGCGCTGTCGCGGGTGAGGCGGGCGTGCCGTTCTACTCGATCTCCGGGTCCGACTTCGTCGAGATGTTCGTCGGTGTCGGTGCCTCCCGGGTGCGCGACCTCTTCGAGCAGGCCAAGGCGAACGCCCCGGCGATCGTCTTCGTCGACGAGATCGACGCGGTCGGCCGCCACCGCGGCGCCGGCCTCGGCGGCGGTCACGACGAGCGCGAGCAGACCCTCAACCAGCTGCTGGTCGAGATGGACGGCTTCGACGTCAAGGGCGGCGTGATCCTGATCGCCGCCACCAACCGCCCGGACATCCTGGACCCGGCGCTGCTGCGCCCGGGCCGCTTCGACCGGCAGATCGCCGTCGAGCGCCCCGACCTGCAGGGCCGCCTGGACATCCTCAAGGTGCACCAGAAGGGCAAGCCGGTCGCGCCGGACGTCGACCTCAAGGCCGTCGCCAAGCGCACCCCGGGCTTCACCGGTGCGGACCTGGCGAACGTCCTCAACGAGGCCGCGCTGCTGACCGCCCGCTCGGACAAGAAGCTGGTCGACAACGTCACGCTGGACGAGGCGATCGACCGCGTGGTGGCCGGCCCGCAGAAGCGCACCCGGATCATGTCCGAGAAGGAAAAGAAGATCACCGCGTACCACGAGGGCGGCCACGCCCTGGTCGCGGCGGCCTGCCCGAACAGCGACCCGGTGCACAAGATCACCATCCTGTCCCGCGGTCGGGCGCTCGGCTACACCATGGTGCTGCCGGACGAGGACAAGTACTCGACCACCCGTAACGAGATGCTCGACCAGCTGGCCTACATGCTGGGCGGGCGCGCGGCGGAGGAGCTGGTCTTCCACGACCCGACCACCGGCGCCTCGAACGACATCGAGAAGGCCACCGCCACGGCCCGCGCGATGGTCACCCAGTACGGCATGACCGAGCGCCTGGGTGCGATCAAGTTCGGCTCCGACAACTCCGAGCCCTTCCTGGGCCGCGAGATGGGCCACCAGCGCGACTACTCGGAAGAGGTCGCCGGGCTGGTGGACGAGGAGGTCAAGAAGCTGATCGAGAACGCGCACAACGAGGCCTGGGAGATCCTGGTCGAGAACCGCGACGTGCTCGACAACCTGGTGCTGGAGCTCCTGGAGAAGGAGACCCTGAACAAGGAGCAGATCGCCGAGATCTTCGCCCCCATCGTGAAGCGCCCGGCCCGCCCGGCCTGGACCGGTTCGGCCCGACGCACCCCGTCGACCCGCCCGCCGGTGCAGTCCCCGAAGGAGCTGGCGCTGACCAACGGCTCCGCCGCCTCCGTCGATGCCGCCCCGGTGGACATCGTCAAGCTCCCGCCGGTCGGCGGGGACTCCTCGGAGGGCTGACCCCCTGCGCCGGACGGCCACGAACGCCGAACGGAATGGATGCCGCGTTTCCAGGGTTTGTACCCTGGAGGCGCGGCATTCGTGGTGAGCGGTGCCGCTCACCCTTCCCAGCTACGTGTGTGAGGTTCGCATGATCGATCCGGTGACGCTCGACGGACAGGCCGCCGTCGGCACCTTCGACCAGAAGCGAGCCGAGAACGCGGTGCGCGAGCTGCTGATCGCCGTTGGCGAGGACCCGGACCGCGAGGGGCTGCTGGAGACCCCGGCCCGGGTCGCGCGGGCCTACAAGGAGATCTTCGCCGGCCTCTGGCAGCAGCCGGAGTCCGTGCTGACCACCACCTTCGACCTGGGCCACGACGAGATGGTGCTGGTCAAGGACATCGAGGTGTTCTCGACCTGCGAGCACCACCTGGTCCCGTTCCAGGGCGTGGCGCACGTCGGCTACATACCCGCGACCAGCGGCAAGATCACCGGCCTGTCCAAGCTGGCCCGGCTGGTCGACGTCTACGCCCGCCGCCCCCAGGTGCAGGAGCGGCTGACCAGCCAGATCGCCGACTCGCTGATGCGGATCCTGGAGCCGCGCGGCGCGATCGTGGTGATCGAGTGCGAGCACATGTGCATGTCGATGCGCGGCATCCGCAAGCCCGGCGCCAAGACCATCACCTCGGCCGTCCGCGGCCAGCTGCGCGACCCCGCGACCCGCGCCGAGGCGATGAGCCTGATCATCGGGCGCTGACCCGGGTCGGCGCCCCTTCCGGCGGCCCCTCGCCGGCCGCCTCGACGCCCGCTCAGGTCCGCGGTTCGCGGTCCTGGGGCGTCGCCAGGTGGTCGCTCATCCATTCCAGCGAGGCGGGCAGCTCCCGGCGCCAGGCATCGAAGTTGTGGCCGCCGTCGGGCAGGAAGAGCGAGTCGACGACGAGTTCGGGGTGCGCGGCGGTGACCGGCGCCACCGAGTTCAGGAACTGCTCGGTGGCCGGGTAGTCCTCCTCCGTCCGGGTGGTGACGATCATCAGGGAGCTCTTCGGGACGGGCAGGTTGTGCAGTCGCCAGCCCAGGTCGTAGCTCTGCGCCAGCTGCTGGTTGCCGCCGAACAGGTCGCCGCTGGCCCACGGGTCGGGCACCACCTGGTAGTCCCCGTGCAGCGAGGCCGCCGCGCCGTAGGCGTCGGGGTCGCGCAGCGCCAGGCGCAGCGCGCAGGCGCCGCCGGTGGAGTAGCCGAACACGCCCCAGGAAGCGGCCGAGCGGCTCACCCGGTAGGCCGAGCGCAGCGCGGCGGGCACGTCCTTCGCGAACCAGGTCTCGCTCTGCGGGCCGCCCGGGACGTCCACGCACTCGGTGTCGCGCGGGGCGGCCACCGCGGGCCGGGCCATGACCACGATGGTGGGTGCCATCCGGCCGGTGCGCTGCAGCTCCCAGGCGGTCTGCGGGGCGTGCAGGTCGCTCAGCAGGGCGAGCGCGGGGGCCGGAAAACCGGCCAGGGAGAGCACGACAGGAAAGCGTTCCCGGGAGTACTTCGGATTGAAGTACTCGGGTGGCAGATAGATGAACATCTGGTCCGACATCCCGGTGGCCTTGCCGGTCACCCGGATGGAATCCACCCGGCCGACCTCCTCCGGTCTGCCCTGCGGCAGGTCGGTGATGGTGGACAGCCCGCTCTCCTCGGCCGGCTGCACCAGGGTGCCGGCGTTCGGCGGACCGCCCTTGCCGCCCGGCACCGGGCCGAGCGCCAGCTGGCTGGTGTCGGGCGACAGCAGGTCGTGCCAGGACGTGTAGAAGCCGTAGGTGTCGTTGAAGGTCAGTGCGCAGATGGCCAGCACCGCCACCTGAGTGACCGTCAGTATGCCGAGGCGGCCGAACAGGTGCACCGGCCCGGGCCCGGCGAGCCGGGGCCAGAACCAGAGCACGGCTGCGGTGGTCAGCAGGGCGAACGCCACCATGACGTACACCAGCGTGCTGCTGGTCAGTTCCATCCCAGAGCCTTCCCTGGTGCGCCGGACGGGCTGGCGGGGCGTCAAAGACAGTCCCGGTCAGGCGCCACGGGGTTCAACACGTAGTCGGCGGGTACCGCTGACTCATCATCCGAGACCGATCGGCGGGCAGCCACCGGAGCCGTTCGAGCCCACTGGGGCAACGCCAGGTGAATGGCGGGCGGCACGGGTGCGCCGCCGCCAGCCGGTCGGCTTCACCCACAGGAACCAAGGCTCTAGACTTCGGCGTCGCCACTCGTGCGGGGGGCCAGGACCGGTCCGCCCAGCGGCCGGTCCCACGGGGTGGACCAGCCATTACTCGCTCTTGACGGTCTCATGGTCAAGGTAAGGACATACGTATGAAGGCCCATCACGGCTCATCCTTCTGGGTGACCGGGCAGCTGTGCACACCCTCTAGGCTGAGTTCTCATGAGTGTTCCCGTGTCCACTGAGCAGCCTTCTCAGGCCCCGGAGCAGCCCCGCCGAAAGGGTCTGCAGACGCTGCGCAGCCAGGCGGCCGCGGTACCGCGCGCCTGGCTGCCGGGTGCGGTGGGCTACGCCTGCCTGCTGATCGGGCTGGTGGACATCGCCAGTGCCGTCTTCCCGAAGCTGCGCCGCACCAGGATGCACACCTGGGCCGGTCAGCTGCCGGGAACCACCACCACGCTGGCCACCGCGGGCACCCTGCTGGTCGGCATCCTGCTGGTGCTGCTGGCGCACGCGCTGCGCCGCCGCAAGCAGCGGGCCTGGCGGATGGTCTGCGTGCTGCTGCCGGTCGGCGCCGCGCTGCACGTGCTGCGCTGGCACCAGGTCGGCCCCGCCGTCGTCTCGGTGGTGCTCTTCGCGGTGATGCTGGTGCACCGCCGCGAGTTCTACGCCAAGGCCGACCCGCGCACCCGCTGGCGGGCGCTGCTGAACCTGGTCGTGATGGGCGCGATCAGCCTGGGCCTGGGCCTGCTGATCGTCAGCGCGCACCCGGCCAAGGAGATGGGCCGCCCGAGTCTGATCGACCGGCTGCACGAGACCGTCTGGGGCCTGTTCGGCCTGGACGGCCCGATCAGCTACCACCCGGACCGGATCGGCGACGTGGTCGGCTACTCGCTGGCCGGCCTCGGCCTGCTGACCGCCTTCTCCACCGCCTACCTGCTGCTGCGCCCGGAGAAGCCGGAGCCGGAGCTGACCGCCGACGAGGAGGTCAAGGTCCGCGCCCTGCTGGAGCGGCACGGCGAGCGCGACTCGCTGGGCTACTTCGCGCTGCGCCGGGACAAGAGTGTGCTCTTCTCGCCGACCGGCAAGGCGGCGATCTCCTACCGGGTGATCTCCGGCGTGATGCTCGCCTCCGGTGACCCGGTGGGCGACGTGGAGGCCTGGCCGGGTGCCATCAAGGTCTTCATGGCGCAGGCCCGTGAGCACGCCTGGGTGCCGGCCGTGGTCGGCTGCAGCGAGGTCGGCGGCGAGGTCTGGACCCGCGAGGCGGGGCTGGACGCGCTGGAGCTGGGCGACGAGGCGATCGTCGACGCGACCACCTTCTCGATGGCCGGCCGCGCGATGCGCAACGTGCGCCAGATGGTCAAGCGGATCGAGCGCAACGGCTACTCCTGCCAGGTGCGCCGGGTCAGTGACCTGACCCGCGAGGAGAAGCTGCGGATCGCCGACGCCGCCGCCCGCTGGCGCGGCACCGACACCGAGCGCGGCTTCTCGATGGCGCTGGGCCGTTTCGGTGACCCCGCCGACGACAACTGCGTGGTGGTCACCGCGCACAAGGCCCCGGAAGAAGGGGAGTCACCGAGCAACACTGGCGGTGACGACCTCAAGGCCGTGCTGCACTTCGTGCCGTGGGGCCCGGACGGCATCTCGCTGGAGCTGATGCGCCGCGACCGGGCGGCGGACCCCGGCCTGAACGAGCTGCTGATCGTGGCGGCGCTGCAGGCGGTGCCCGCGATGGGCATCCGCCGGGTCTCGCTGAACTTCGCGATGTTCCGCTCCGCGCTGGCCCGTGGTGAGCGGATCGGCGCAGGACCGGTGCTGCGTGCCTGGCGCGGGCTGCTGGTCTTCCTCTCGCGCTGGTTCCAGATCGAGTCGCTGTACAAGTTCAACGCCAAGTTCCAGCCGGAGTGGGAGCCGCGGTTCATGGTCTACCCGAACACCCGGGACCTGCCGCGGATCGGCTTCGCGGTGATGCAGGCCGAGGCCTTCATCACGCTGGGCATGCCGAAGTTCGGCCGCAAGCGCCAGCGTCAGGGCCTGATGCCGGTGACCGCGGGCGAGGGCACGTCGATCGCGCCGGCCGCCTAGGCACACTCCTCGGCCCTTCCCCAGCCCCTGCCCGGCCCCGGCCGGCAGGGGCCGGGGCATCTCATGACCCCGCCGGTCAGCGGGCCGATAATGGGCTCATGAACAACCCGCTGCCCGGTTTTCCGCACCTCGAGCGCTGTGCCGTGATGGGCGTCGTCAACGTGACGCCCGACTCCTTCTCGGACGGCGGGCAGTGGCTGGATCCGGACGCCGCGGTGGCGCACGGTCTTGACCTGGTGGCCCGCGGCGCGGACCTGGTGGACGTCGGCGGGGAGTCGACCCGCCCCGGGTCGACGCGGGTCACCGAGACGGAGGAGCTGCGCCGGGTGCTGCCGGTGGTCCGGCAGCTGGCCGCGGCCGGGGTGCTGGTCTCGGTGGACACCATGCGGGCCGTGGTGGCCGAGCAGGCGCTGGCGGCGGGGGCGGTGCTGGTCAACGACGTCTCCGGCGGGCTGGCCGACCCGGCGATGGCCGCGGTGGTGGCCGAGCACGGGGCGCCGTTCGTGGTGATGCACTGGCGCGGCCAGTCGGCCGACATGGACCGGCTCGCGGTCTACGGCGACGTGGTGGCCGACGTGGTGGCCGAGCTGACGGTGCGGATCGAGGCGCTGCTGGCGGCCGGGGTCAAGGAGGAGCAGCTGATCCTGGATCCCGGGCTCGGCTTCGCCAAGACCAGCGAGCACAACTGGTCGCTGCTGGCGGGTTTGGACGCGCTCACCGCCTTGGGCCGCCCCGTGCTGGTGGCCGCATCCCGCAAGCGCTTCCTGGGTACGCTGCTCGCCGACCCGGAAACCGGGCAGCTGCGCCCGGCTCGGCAGCGCGACGACGCCACCGCGGCGATCTCGGTGCTCTCGGCCCGGGCCGGGGCCTGGGCCGTGCGGGTGCACGACGTGGCGGGCACCGCGGACGCCGTCCGGGTGGTGGCCGCCTGGCGGGCGGCCGCGGCCGGCTGAGCCGGCGGTGGCCGGGCCAGGGGGCCGGGGAGCAGGGGCGGAGCAGCAGCCGGACGGACGAGGACGCGAACGGAAGCGGGTGGTGGCGTGACTGGTGACGGCACGGTGGGCAACGGCATGCTGGGCAACGGCGCGGCGGCCGCTCGGGCCGCCGCCGACCGGGAGGCAGTGCTGGCCGCCAACCAGCGGCTCTACGAGGCGCTGGAGAACGGTGACCTGGAGGCCATCGAGGACGTCTGGCTCTCCGCCGCGGACGCCGACGACAAGTCCGGCGTGGTCTGCGTGCACCCGGGGTGGCCGGTGCTGCGCGGGCGGGCGCAGGTCACCCGGTCGTACCTGCTGATCATGATGAACACCGAGTACATCCAGTTCTTCCTGACCGACGTCGAGTGCGAGGTGCAGGGTGATGTGGCCCTGGTCACCTGCACCGAGAACATCCTGTCCGGCGGCGAGGCCGAGGAGGAGGGCGAGCTGGGACCGCTGGTCGGCGGCAAGGTCGTCTCCAGCAACCTGTTCCGTCGCACCGCCTCCGGCTGGCGTCTCTGGTCGCACCATGGCTCACCCGTGCTGACCAGCGGGGATGACGAGGACGAGGACTGAGTCGCGGTCCGTTGTGGCTGCAAGGGTAGATTCGACGGACGGCGGGCGACCGCGCCTGCCGTTCCAAGATCAGGAGCAGTGATTCAGTTGCTGGACCGCGTCACCCTGCGGGGCCTGCGTGCCCGCGGCCACCACGGCGTCTTCGAGCGTGAGCGGATCGAGGGGCAGACCTTCGTGGTCGACCTGGTCCTCTTCCTCGACACCCGCCCGGCCGCCTCCGGTGACGACCTGACTCGTACGGCCCACTACGGGATCGTCGCCGAGGAGGTCACGGCGATCATCGCCGGTGAACCGGTGGACCTGATCGAGACCCTGGCTCAGCGGATCGCCGACCAGTGCCTCAAGCACGAGGCCGTGGAGGAGGTCGAGGTCACCGTCCACAAGCCGGACGCACCGATCACCGTGCCGTTCGACGATGTGACCATCACCATCCTCCGGCGCCGCGCATAAGGGTTACGGTGATTCCCGCAGCCGAGCCGCCAGCCGAAGAGGATTACCGATGAGCACCAGCGACCCGACCGCTTCGCCGACCACCTTCAACCTCGAGTACCGGGTGGACAGCGTCGACACCACCCTGCAGAACCCGCGCACCGCGGTGCTGGCCCTCGGGAGCAACCTGGGCAACCGGCTGGAGACCCTGCAGGGGGCCGTGGACGCGCTGGCGGACACGCCGGGCCTGCGGATCACCGCCGTCTCCGCGGTCTTCGAGACCGCCGCGCTGGGCGGACCGGGCGAGCAGCCCAACTACTACAACGCGGTGGTGGTGCTGCGCACCACGCTGCCGCCGTACTCGCTGCTGGAGCGGGCCAACGCGATCGAGGACGCCTTCGGGCGCGAGCGGACCGTGCGCTGGGGCGCCCGCACGCTGGACGTCGACATCATCACCTACGAGGGCATGCTGAGCAGCGACCCGGTGCTGTTGCTGCCGCACCCGCGGGCGCACGAGCGTGTCTTCGTGCTCGCGCCGTGGAGCGACGCGGACCCGGACGGCGAGCTGCCGGACCACGGCAAGGTCGCCGATCTGCTGAGCCGGCTCGGTGGCGAGGGCGCCCAGGGCGTGCACCGTCGCACCGACATCCAGCTGCGTCTGCCGGAGTAGGCCCGTCCCGCACGTGGGGCGGCCGGTGGCCGGCAGGCGGTGGCCCGGGTGCGGGTACGGTGGGTTGGCGCTGCCCGCACCACCCGCCGCCCGGAAGGAACCCCCTCTCCAGTGAAGCCGCTCCGCCTCCGTCTCCTGCTGGGCATCTTCGTGATCGCGACGGCGCTGGCCTGGGCCGGTGCCAAGCTCTGGAACTCGCTGGACACCCTGCCCGGGGTCCCGGCGGCTGCCCCGGTGGTGCTGGCGGTCATCGCGGTGATCCTGCTCGCGACGGCGATCTCGCTGCGTTCCCGGCTGAAGGCGATGCGGGAGCGCACGCCGGGTGCCAAGCGGGTGGACCCGCTGGGTGCGGCCCGGGCGGTGGTGCTCGGGCAGGCCAGCGCGCTGGTCTCGGCGCTGGTCAGCGGCGTCTACGCGGGCCTGGGCATCGTGCTCGTCACGCTGCCCGACTTCAACGCCCACCGGGGCGCGGCGATCACGGCGGGCCTGGCGGTGGTCGCCGGGGCCGGTGTGGTGGCGGCGGCGCTCTGGCTCCAGCACATCTGCAAGCTGCCCGAGGACGGCGGCGGCCACAACGGCAAGGGCGCTGCCCCCTCCGCGCGGTGACGGTCCGTCAGGTCGTGCCGGGCGGCGGGCGGACCTCGCGGCGGACCGGCCGGGATGTGTGCTCAGGCTGACAGTGCCGCTATTCGCACGCTAGTTTCTTGCTCATGTCTCGCGGACGCCACCGACACTCCTCTCTGCTCAACCGCGCGCTCCCGTTCGCCGCGGCCGCCGTCCTCACCCTGGCCGCCCTCGCCGCCCTGCTCGCCAGCGCGGACGGCGTGGTGGTGCGCTCGGTCGGTGTCGCGGCGGTGCTCGCGGTGCTCGGCCTGGCCATGGTGCTGCGCCAGCGCGATCGCGCGGCGCGGGCGGCGGCGGACACCGCCGCGGTGCGCCGGGTGCGCGACGAGGAGCGGTACGAGGAGCAGCTGGCCGAGGCCGAGTACGCCGCCGAGGTCGCCGAGGAGCGGGCCAGCCGGCTCGGGCGGCGGCTGACGGCGGAGAAGTCGCGACTGGCGAAGGCGGAGACCGAGATCGCCCGGCTGCTGCGCGAGCGGGCGGTGCAGGCGGCCGCGCAGGCGCTCAAGGAGGCCGAGGCCGCGCAGCAGGCGGTCGAGGCGGCCCGCCCGCTGCACCCGGTGACGCCGGTGGCCTACCTGCGGGCGGCCAACGCGCTGCGCTTCCTGGAGCGGCGGGCGGAGCGGGCCGCGCGGGCCACCGCCGAGGCGGAGCTGACGGCCCGTCGGCAGGCGTCGGCCTCGGCCGCCGCGGTGGTCGCCACCCAGCCCGTCGCCCGGCTGCTCGCCCGGCCCGCCGCGCAGCCTGCTGCCGCGCAGTCACCTGCCGTCCGGCCTCCCGCTGTCGATCCTGCGCCCGTCCGGCCCGCCGATGGGAGCGCTGCCGATGGACCGGCGGACGGCCCCGCTGCCGGTGCCCGGCCCGCGGCGCTGCCCGAGGCGCGCACCGCCTACCTGCCCGCCGGCCCGGCCCCGACGGTGCCGGCCGGGCGGATCGGCCGGCTGACGCCGCCCGAGGAGCACCAGGAGCGGCCCGCCGTGGCCGCCTCGCCGGTGCGCCCCGCGCTGCCGGCCATGGCGGCCGAGGCGGGCACGGCCGCGGCCATGGTCCCGGTGGAGCGCCAGCGACCGCGCCCGCAGCAGGGCGGGGCCCGGGGCGCGGGCTTCAGCTTCTTCGACCGCGGTGCCGCGGTGCGGGCCGCCGCGCCGGCGCCCACGGTCGGCTCGGTCGCCGAGCTGGGGGAGCGCTCCGAGCTGGTCGAGCGCGCCGCGCCCGCCGCCGCGCCGGTGACGGTGGGCCGCCCGGTGCCGGAGCAGGACCTGGCGGACGTGCTCGGCGACGAGGTGGTGGCCGAGCACGAGCGCCGGCCCGAGGTGGTCGACCTGTCGCCCGACGACGAGACCGAGCTGCTCGACCTGCCGGAGCTGCGCGCCAACCAGGGCTAGGCCGTGGGACTCGCCCTCGGGCCGGTCGCCGGCCGTCCGTCGAAACATGAGCCCGGCTCGAAGAGAGCCGGGCTCAGCTGTCTGCGGGGCGGGTCAGACGTTCACGCCGAAGTCCTGGGCGATCCCGACCAGGCCGGAGGCGTAGCCCTGGCCGACCGCGCGGAACTTCCACTCGCCGGCGTTGCGGTAGAGCTCGCCGAAGATCATCGCGGTCTCGGTGGCGGCGTCCTCGGAGAGGTCGTAGCGGGCGATCTCGGCGCCGCCGTGCGCGTTGAGCACCCGGATGTAGGCGTTGCGCACCTGGCCGAAGCTCTGCGCCCGGGCCAGCCCGTCGTAGATGGTCACCGGGAAGACGATCCGCTCGGCCTGCGCGGGCAGACCGTCCAGGTGGACGTTGATCGCCTCGTCGTCCCCCTCGCCGTCGCCGGTGCGGTTGTCGCCGGTGTGCACCACGGTGTCGTCGGGGGTGCGCAGGTTGTTGAAGAAGACGAAGTGGCCGTTGGAGAGCGCCTTGCCGCTCGCGTCCAGCACGATCGCGCTGGCGTCCAGGTCGAATTCGGCGCCGGTGGTGGTCCGGGCGTCCCAGCCCAGACCCACGGTCACCGCGGCCAGCCCGGGGGCCTCCTTGGTCAGCGAGACGTTGCCGCCCTTGGTCAGGCTCACAGCCATGATCGTTTCCGGTCCCTTCGTCGACGTGCCGTCCCCTGGGCAACGTCGGCGGTGGGCGCGGTGGTTCCCTCCGGCCTGGTCAGACCCGGGGGAAGCGCGCCAGGACGGTCCAGATGTGCGGGTTGTCGGCCAGCTCCGGGTGCAGGTCCACCAGGTCGGCCAGCACGTCCTGCAGGAAGTCCCGGGCCTCGCGGCGCAGCGTGGCGTGCCGCACCACCACCGGCTCCTCGTCCAGCCAGGTGGCCCAGACCTCGACCAGGCCGAACCGGCGGGCGAACTGCAGCAGTTCGGTGTTCTGGGTGAAGTCCAGGTCGGCCCGCTGGATGGTGGCCGCCCGGCTGCCGCGCGGGTCCTCGTCCAGCCGCTCGACGATGTCGCACAGCGCCCAGGCGAAGTCCAGCACCGGCACCCATCCCCAGGCTGTGGACAACTCCTGCTCGTCGTCCGCGAGGTAGACGTCGCCGCAGAACAGGTCGTGGCGCAGCGACCGCACGTCCGCGGTGCGGTAGTCGGTCTGCGGGGGGTCGGGGAACCGGACGGAGAGGGAGTAGCCGAGCTCGATCACGCGCTCATTGTCGCGGCCCGCGGCCCTGCGCGATAACCGGGTGACGGCGGCGGGGCGCGGCGGGGATGATGGACGCATGCCCGAGCCCATACGCGTGCGGGGCTCGGTGGTGGTTCCGGAGGCCGAGCTCCAGTGGCGGTTCTCCCGCTCCAGCGGCCCCGGTGGCCAGCACGTCAACACCTCCGACACCCAGGTCGAGCTGCGCTACGACCTGGTCGCCTCGGCCGCGCTGCCCGAGGTCTGGAAGCAGCGCGCCCTGGAGCGCCTGGCCGCCCGCCTGGTGGACGGCCGGGTGCTGGTGGTGCGCGCCAGCGAGCACCGCTCGCAGTGGCGCAACCGCGAGATCGCCGCCGCCCGGCTCTCCTCGCTGCTCGGCGAGGCGACCGCGCCGCCGCCCAAGGCCCGCCGGGCCACCAAGCCGAGCCGGGGCATGGTGGAGCGGCGGCTGGAGAACAAGCGGCGCCGCTCCGAGGTCAAGCGCGGGCGCGGCCCGCTGCGGGGCGACTGACGCCTCAGGCCAGGTGCCGGTAGCCGGACCGGAAGTAGAGCAGCGGCCGCCCGTCCGGTGCGGGCACCCGCGCCTCCAGCACCCGCCCGACCAGCAGCGTGTGGTCGCCTGCGGCTATCCGCTGCTCGGTGCGGCACTCCACGGTCGCCAGCGCCCCGGTCACCAGCGGTGCGCCGCTGGCCGGGCCGCGTTCGTGCGGGGTGTCGGCGAAGAGCAGCCGGTCGCTCAGCCGGCCCTTCATGGCGAACCGCGAGGCCAGCGTCCGGTGCTGCTCGCCGAGCAGCGAGACCGCCCACAGGTCGATCCGGGAGAGCAGCTCGTCCATCCGGGAGTCCTCGCGCACCGAGATCAGCACCAGCGGCGGCTCCAGCGACACCGACAGGAACGAGGTCGCGGTCATCCCGGCGTCCTCGCCCGGCCCCTGGTCGGTCGCGCCGGACTCGCCCGCGTCGTGGACGGTCACCAGCGCGACGCCGGCGGCGAGCTGGGACAGGGCGGCCCGGAACTCGTCCGGCGTGGCGAGGGAGGCAGCGGCGGGCTGCGGCGACATGGACACGTACCGCACGGTAGCCGTCGCACGGGGTCCGTGGCATCAGGCGGTGGTCCTAGGCCCTGGGAACGGGATGCGGCCCCGGCGGTCGGCCGTCTGGCGGCGGGGGGTTCACCCTGGTCGGGACCGTTCTCACCCGCAGCGGTGAACTCCTGCGGCGAAGCGGCGGGCGGCGGCTACAGAATCGGCCGCACCCGACCGAACCCGAGGATGGCCATCGCAACATCGTGTCCGGGCATGACCGGGATGAACCGGGTTTGCCTGTCTATGCGTTGTGTGATTTGAGTCACAAGTGACGACCTATTGCTGACCGAGCGTGCCGATCGCTGTGCTCGCTGTGATTCAGTTCTTCTGGCAATCGGACGATAACCATCAAGACCTATCCGAAGAAGCCGGGGAGCCCCCGCATGGAAGCCGAGTCGGAGCCGTACGTCCGCCTCGCGACCCTCCGCACCTTGCACCGGGTCGTGGCGGACCTCAATGCTGCCCGCAGCCTGGCGGGCACCCTGCAGGCCGTGGTCGAGGGCTCGGTCCACGGCCTGGGCTTCGACGCGGCCGCGCTGAGCCTGGTGCGCCCGGACGGCGACCTGGTGGTGGCGGCCGTCTGGGAGTACGAGGACCGCGACTACGGCGGCCCCGCGGTGCTGCTCGGCCAGGTCGGCTCGCGAGAGTCCTGGGACCGGCTGCTGGCCGTCAGCGACCACTGGGGCACCCTGCGGTTCCTGCCGCACGACCGGGGCTGGGCGGTGGGCACCGACATCCCGCGCTGGACCGGCGACGGCCCGCTGCCCGTCTACGCCAACGACTGGCACCCCGAGGACGGGCTGCTGGCCCCGATGTACAGCGCCGGCGGCGAGCTGCTCGGCGTGCTGAGCGTGGACCGCCCGCGCAGCGGCAAGCGCCCGGGCGCCTGGACCCGCGAGGCGCTGGAGATGTTCTCCCTGCAGGCCTCCATCGCCATCGGCAACGCCCGGCTACGCGCGGAGATGCAGCGCGCGCTCGCCCGGCTGGAGAAGGAGCAGCAGGCGCTGCGGGCCAGCGAGGAGAGCTTCCGGCAGGCCTTCGAGTACGCGCCCAGCGGGATGGCCATCACCGAGCTGCACGGCGCCGGGCGCGGCCAGCTCACCCGGGTCAACGACGCGCTCTGCCGGCTGCTCGGGCGCCCGCGCGCGGCGCTGCGCCAGCAGAGCTTCCTGGACCTGGTGCACCCCGAGGACCGCGGCCTGCTGGAGCGCACCAGCGCCGAGAGCGGCCGGGCCGAGCTGCGGCTGGCCCGGCGCGACGGCGGCTACCAGTGGGTCTGCCTGCGCAACTCGATCGTCGCCGACCCCGCCGAGGGCCCCAGCTTCCTGCTCACCCACGTGGAGGACATCGAGGACCGCAAGCGCCACGAGCTCCAGCTCGCCCACCGGGCCAGCCACGACGCGCTCACCGGTCTGCCGAACGGGTCCGAGCTGCGGGCCCGCCTCGCCCGCCGGCTCTGTTCGATGCCGCAGGGCCCGGGCGGCGCCGCCGAGCACGGCGCTGTGGAGCAGGTGCCCTGCGCGCTGGAGGGAGCGGCCACCGCAGCGGTCTCCGCGGGCGCCTACGGGCCGCACAGCCCGCGCTGCGGGCAGGAGAGCCTGGAGCCCGCCGCGGGCCCGCTGGAGGGCGGCTGGAGCGTTCCGCCGCGCGGCGGAACGCTGGTGCACGGCTACTCGGAGCGCCCGGGCGCGCCCGAGCGCTCCGGTTACGGCGCCCCGGCCCCGGACCACGTGCACGCGGTGGTGCCCACCGGCGTCGGCTCCGAGAGTCCGCCGGAACCCTGGCACGGCCGCTCGCGCGGCACCGCGGCGCCCGCGCAGAAGGGGCTCGCGGTGCTCTTCTGCGACCTGGACGGTTTCAAGTCGGTCAACGACCGCTTCGGCCACAACGCCGGGGACGCGGTGCTGGTCGAGGTGGCCAGGCGGCTGCAGCAGGCGGTCCGCGAGGGGGACACGGTGGCCCGCCTCGGCGGCGACGAGTTCGTGGTGCTGGCCGACGGCATCGGCGGCGAGGAGGCCAGCGACCTGGCCGTGCGGCTGCGCAACGCGGTCATCCCGCCGATGCGGATAGCCGGCCGGGTGGTCCGGGTCGGGGTCAGCATGGGGATCGGCTGGGCGGGCTGCGGGATGAGCATCGAAGAGGTGCTGCACGCGGCCGACAAGCGGATGTACGACGAGAAGCGGGCCCGTGGCGGGGCGGTGCGCGGCGCGCGGGGCGAACGCTCCCACCGCCGCGCGGTCTGACGCCGGCTCGGCCGGCGCGGGTGCGCCGGGCCGGGGTCCGGCACGGCTCGCCCGTTGACCGGCTTTCTCTTCGCTCATGCCAGGCGGGTAGGGTGCCCTGGGTACGGGTCCGGACACGGCACAGGGGAGTTGACCACCGCGATGACAGTCGATGGCAGCCAGGGACCCGAGGGCGCAGAGCAGCCGGCTGCTGCGGACGACCCGTTCGCGTACCTCTACCGTCCCGAGGGCGGCGAGGGCGAGAGCGCGCCGGAGCGGGCGCCGGGCGTGCCGCGCACGCCGTACACCCGCCCGATGGAGGTCGGCCGGGCCCAGTACGGCCCGCCCGCCTCCTACCCGCCGCCGGGCGGCGCCCCGTATCAGCAGCAGCACCAGCAGCAGGGCGGCTACCCGCCGCAGTACCAGCAGCAGCGCCCCTACGGGCCGGGTCCCGAGGCGACCACGCAGCTGCCGAACCAGCAGCCGCGCTACGCCGAGCGCTCGCGCCCGCAGCCCGGTGACGAGGCCCCGCGCCGGCGCAGCCGGGGCCCGGTGATCGCGGTGGTCGCCGTGGTCGCGGCGATAGCGATCGGCTCGGGCATCGCGCTGTCCGGCAACGACGGCAAGAGCACCAAGGACAACGCGGCGCCGGCCCCGGCCCCTTCGGCCGGCCACTCCTCGGGCGGGCCCTCGTCCCCGGCCGGCGGCTCCTCGGCCTCGCCCTCCGCCTCCGCCTCGCCCTCCGGCTCGCCCTCGGCCTCGGCGAGCGTCGGCAGCGGGACCACCTTCCTGGACGCCTCCACGGCGCAGGGCGCCGGCACGGCGAACACCGTCAAGGGCGCGGTCTCCTCCGACGGCTCCTACCTGACGCTCCAGCAGGGCACCACGGCGACCTGGACGGTCAACGTGGCGACCGCCGGCCAGTACACCTTCTGGCTGCACTACAACAACAGCGGCGGCTCCACGGTGCACGTGGCGATCGGCGTCAACGGCCAGGACCACGCGGGCGGCACGAACTTCAAGAGCTGGCCCGGCAGCAACGGCGACGCCTCGCGCTCCTGGTCCTACACCTACATATACGCGGACCTGCAGGCCGGGACGAACACCTTCACGGTCGCCCCGGCCGGCGGCCCGGTCCTGCTGGACCAGGCCGCGATCACCGCGGGGAACGGCAGCGGCAGCTACCCGGCCGCGCCCGGGGCGGCCTCGCCCTCCGCCTCCTGACGCGCCGACGGCAGCACCGGGCCCTGCTCGGGGACACCTGAGCGGGGCCCGGCCGTGTGCGGCCCGCCGCCCGGCAGCGAGGCGACCACCAGGGCCAGGTGCGCGACCACGCCGGCCATCGCCTCGCGGCCGCGCGCGAGGTAGCCGCGCGGGTCCACCCCGTCCGGCTTCGCGGCCAGTGCGGCGCGCACCGCCGGGGTGAAGGCGGAGTTCAGCGCCGTCCCGATGTTGATCTTCACCAGGCCCGCCGCCACCGCCGCCGCCAGTTCCGCGTCCGGCACCCCGGAACTGCCGTGCAGCACCAGCGGGACGGGCACCGCGGCGGCGAGCCGGGCGATCAGCTCGTGGTCCAGCGAGGCGGTCCGGCTGGTCATCGCGTGCGAGCTGCCGACCGCGACGGCCAGCGCGTCCACCCCGGTGGCCTCGACGAAGGCGGCGGCCTCCGCGGGATCGGTGCGTGCGCCGGGGGCGTGCGCGGGCAGCGGCGGGGCGCCGTCCTTGCCGCCGACCCGGCCCAGCTCGGCCTCCAGGTGCAGGCCGTGCCAGTGCGCGAAGTC
The DNA here is from genome assembly GCF_036226465.1 of Kitasatospora sp. NBC_01250. Taxonomy (NCBI): domain Bacteria; kingdom Bacillati; phylum Actinomycetota; class Actinomycetes; order Kitasatosporales; family Streptomycetaceae; genus Kitasatospora; species Kitasatospora sp. NBC_01250. The sequence continues at coordinate 5,136,823 of NZ_CP108476.1, forward strand.
GGCCGCCTCGGCGGTGGCCTGGAGGTTGTCGGCGTGGTCCAGGTGCGAGGCGTCGAACATCACCGAGGAGAAGCCGGCCCCGGGCGCGGCCCGCAGCAGCTCGACGTCCTCCACGTGGTCCAGGTGCAGCGCGGTGGGCACCCGGGCGGCCTCGGCCACCTCGGCGCAGGCCCGGGCCAGCGGCAGCAGCCGCCCGCCGTGGTAGGCCACCGCGTTCTGGCTGATCTGCAGGATCACGGGGGTGCCCGCGAGTTCGGCGCCGGCGGTGATCGCCTCCGCGTGCTCCAGGGTGATCACGTTGAAGGCGGGCAGGCCGCGGCGGGCCTCCACGGCCTCGGCGAGCAGGTCGGCGGTACGGGCCAGTGGCATGGGTGTCCCCTCGGGAAGGTGGGTGCGGGCGACCCGGTCGTTGACCAGCGCCACCGCTCACCTTCCGAGAGGAGAAGCTGAGGAGGACTCAGCTTCCGGTCGAGAAGCGCTCGGCGCCCTTGATCCATTCGCCGCGGCGGACCACGGCGACCAGGTCGTACGTGTCGGAGTCGAGGATGGCGAGGTCGGCCCGATGGCCGACGGTCAGCGAGCCGACCGTGTCCGCGAGCCCGAGCAGGGCCGCGGGCGTGGTCGAGATCGACTGCACGGTCTGGGTCAGGCTCAGCTTGTTGACGGTCACCGAGCGCTTGAAGGCGACGTCCAGGGTCAGCGTGGAGCCGGCGATCGAGCCGCCCTCCACCAGCCGCGCGACGCCCTGCTCCACCCGGACCTGCAGCGGGCCCAGCGGGTAGAGGCCGTCGCCCATGCCGGCCGCGCCCATCGCGTCGGTGATCAGCGCGACCCGGGCGGCGCCGGCGGTGCCGTACGCGAGGTCCAGCACCGAGGGGTGCAGGTGGGTGCCGTCGTTGATCAGCTCGACGGTGACCCGCTCGTCCTCCAGCAGCGCGACGATCGGTCCGGGCGCGCGGTGCTGGATACCCGGCATCGCGTTGAACAGGTGGGTGGCGACGGTGGCGCCGGCCTCGATCGCCTCCAGGGTCCCGGCGTAGTCGGAGTCGGTGTGGCCGACGGCCGCGATCACCCCGAGGTCGGCCAGCAGGCGCACCGACTCCAGGCCGCCGGGCAGTTCGGGGGCGAGCGTGACCATCTTCGCGGTGCCGCGGGCGGCGTCGACCAGCTTGCGCACCAGCGCCGGGTCCGGGTCGCGCAGCAGGTCGGGGCGGTGCGCGCCGCAGCGCCCCGGCGAGATGAACGGGCCCTCGAAGTGGACGCCGGCCAGCACGCCCTCCTCGACCAGCTCGGACAGCACGGCGGCCTGCCGGCAGACCTCGTCGATCTCCCCGGTGACGGTGGAGGCGACCGTGGTGGTGGTGCCGTGTTCGAGGTGGGTGCGGGCGGCGGTCAGCGCCTCCTCGGCGATGCCGGCCGCGTACGAGGCGCCGCCGCCGCCGTGCACGTGCAGGTCCACGAAGCCGGGAACCACCGTGTAGCCGCTCAGGTCCAGATCGCCCGGGGCGCGCTCGCCGCCGATCTCCGCGATGGTGGTGCCCGAGAAGGCCAGCCGGCCGTCCTCGACGACGCCGGTGGGCAGTACCAGCCGGGCCCCGGCCAGTGCGGTTTGCTCCGCGGTCACGCGGTCACCTCCAACGAGAGCAGGTCCCAGGCGAGCAGCCCGGCACCCAGGGATGCGGCAGTGTCCTTGAGCATGGCCGGTACGACCTTCGGGGGCATCTGGAAGGTCAGCCGCTCGGCAACCGCCGCGTGCAGGGGAGTGAAGAGCGTGTCACCGGCCTCGGCGAGGCCGCCGCCGACGATCACCGTGGCGGGGTCGAGCAGGCTCTGGGCCAGCACGATGCCGTCCGCCAGGCTGTCCACCGCGTTCTGCCAGACCGCCACCGCCCGCGGGTCGCCGGCCTCGACGGCCAGCGCGCAGGCGGCCGCGTCGGCCGTCGGGTCGCCGGACGCCTCGGCCCAGGCCCGGGAGACCGCCGAGGCCGAGGCCAGCGTCTCCAGGCAGCCGCGGGCGCCGCAGCCGCACGCGGGGCCGCCGGGGCGGACCACCACGTGACCGATCTCGCCGCCGTAGCCGTGCGCGCCGGACTCGATGCGTCCGTCGATCCCGATCGCGCCGGCGATGCCGGTGCCCAGCGCGATGAACAGGAACCGCTCCACCCCGCGACCGGCGCCGAGCCGGCCCTCGGCCAGCCCGCCGGAGCGGACGTCGTGGCCGAGGGCGACCGGCAGACCGCCGAGCCGCTCGCCGAGCAGCTTGCGCATCGGCAGGTCGCGCCAGCCGAGGTTGGCGGAGAAGACCGCGATCCCGTTCTTCTCGTCGATCGTCCCCGGCACCGCGACGCCGGCGGCCAGGGGGGCCTCGCCGAAGCGGCGGCGGCCCTCCTCACCGAGGTCGGCGGCGAAGTCGAGGATGGCGGTGACCACGGCGTCCGTGCCGTGCTCCCGCCCGGTCGGTCGGCGTGCTTCGAACAGCACGGAGCCGTCCTGGGCGAGCAGCGCGGCCTTCATGCCGGTGCCGCCTACATCGAGTGCGATGACGTGCTTCACGGGGGACAGTTTCCCTTGACCGAGGAGGAGAGGTCTAGTCCAGTGGTCGGGTTTGTCTGAACCGGGCGAGGTGACCTTGGTCGCTCAGCAGCCCCCTGCCGCGGGGGAGAGGGACCGGATCAGAGCTGCACCGACCTGGTCAGTGCCCGCGGGTTGTCCGGGTCGAGCCCGCGCGCGGTGGCCAGGGCCACGGCCAGCCGCTGGGCCCGGACCAGGTCGGCCATCGGGTCAAGACCGCCGGCGCCGGAGCCGGCCACCAGCAGGCCGCCGGTGGCGGCGATGTCGCCGGCCAGCCCCTCGGGCAGCTCGCCGAACATCCAGGCGGCGCGCCCGGGGCCGGTGATCGCGATCGGGCCGTGCCGGTACTCCATCGCGGGGTAGGCCTCGGTCCAGAAGCAGGCCGCCTCGCGCATCTTGAGCCCGGCCTCCAGGGCCAGGCCGTTGGTCCAGCCGCCGCCCAGGAAGGTGACCTGATCGACCGTCAGCAGGCCTTCGGGCAGCGGCTCTTCGAGTGCCCGCTCGGCGTCCGCGGCGGCCTTGGCGACGCTGCCGGGCCCCTCGCCGCCGGCGCCGTCGCCCGCCAGGTGGGCGCGCAGCAGTGCCAGCGCACTGGTGGCGAAGCGGGTCTGCACCACCGAGCGCTCGTCGGCGAAGTCGAGCACCACCACCTGGTCGGCGGCGGTCATCACCGGGGTGTGCGGGTCGGCGGTCAGCGCGGTGGTCGCGGTGCGCCCGCGCAGGGCCCCCAGCAGGGTGAGCACCTCGGTCGTGGTGCCCGAGCGGGTGATCGCCACCACCCGGTCGTAGTCCCGGGCGCCGGGGAACTCGGAGGCGGCGAAGGCGTCGGTCTCGCCCTGCCCGGCCGCCTCGCGCAGCGCCGCGTAGGACTGCGCCATGAACCAGGAGGTTCCGCAGCCGACCGCGGCGATCCGCTCGCCGCGCCGGGGCAGTGCCGCCGCCGACGTCCCGGCCAGTGTCGCCGCCCGGCGCCAGCAGTCCGGCTGGGTGGCCAGCTCCTCGGCGGTGAGTGAGCTGTCGATGGCTGTCATGCCTACGGCTCCCTTCTGCTCACGCGTCTGCGTGAAACTGATTGATTTATAGCTGTTTCGCGCAGGATCGCGCAAGACCTTGGAGCGGGTACGAAATGCGGCCCAGCATGTGACCGGTGCTGTGCGACGCTGTCCACGAAGGCGGTGGGCGGGGTCGGAGTACGTACTCATGCGGTCGGCAGGGAAGGTGTGGCGTGTCCAGATACGAGCGGTGGAACGGTCTTCTTGAACTCCTTGCCGAACACGGCAAGTTGGAGGTCGAGGAGGCGGCTGCGGCGCTGGGCGTGTCGGCTGCCACGATCCGCCGCGACCTCGACCAGCTGGCCCGCCAGCAGATGGTCACCCGCACCCGCGGCGGCGCGGTGGCGCACAACGTCTCCTACGACCTGCCGCTGCGCTACAAGACCGCCCGCAACGCCGGGGCCAAGCAGCGGATCGGCCAGGCGGTCGCCGCGCTGATCGCGCCGGGCGAGGTGGTCGGGCTCAACGGCGGCACCACCACCACCGAGGTGGCCCGCGCGCTCGCGGTCCGCCCGGAGCTGACCGAGGGCGCCGAGGCGGGGCACGCGCTGACCGTGGTGACCAACGCGCTCAACATCGCCAACGAGCTGACCGTGCGCCCGGCCGTCAAGATCGTGGTGACCGGCGGGGTGGCCCGCCCGCAGTCCTACGAGCTGATCGGACCGCTGGCCAGTACCGTGCTCGCCGAACTGACGCTGGACGTCACGGTGTTGGGCGTGGACGCGCTGGACGTCGAGGTCGGTGCGAGTGCGCACCACGAGGGCGAGGCCAGCGTCAACCGGCTGCTGACCGAGCGGGCCCGGCGGGTGGTGGTGGCGGCCGATTCCTCCAAGCTGGGCCGGCGCGCCTTCGCGCGGATCTGCGGGCTTGAGACGATCGACACGTTGGTGACCGACGAGGCGGCCGGGGCGGACCTCGTCACCGCCTTCCGCGAGGCGGGCGTTCGTGTGCTGACGGTCTGATCGGCGCCGGTTGCAGGATGTGCAATGCGGGCGATCACTTAGGTAACGTTCCTCGCCCAGGGGCCTCTGGTGTGGACCACAAGGGTCGGAATTTGACACCCTTTCGCCCACCTCTGTCCCCGGGAGGTCCCACCCCTGTGCTCGAAGGCGGTCCCCGTTGAAGTCCCGACTTTTCGCCGTGCTGTCCGCCGGCACCCTGCTGACCTGCGGGCTGACCGGCTGCAGCTTCCTCGGCCTGGGCGGCGGTGGCACCGTCACCCTCAAGCTGGTGGCCGCCGACTACGGGACCACTCCGGACACCAGCTCGCAGAAGTACTGGAACCACCTGGCCAAGCAGTTCGAGGCGGCCAACCCCAAGATCAAGGTGGACGTCCAGGTCTTCAGCTGGAGCGACATCGACGCCAAGGTGGCCGACATGGTCAAGGCCGGCAACTCGCCGGACCTGGTGCAGACCGGCGGCTTCGCCGACAAGGTCGCCGCCGGCCAGCTCTACCCGGCCAGCGACGTGCTCTCGATCGACACCCAGACCAACTTCCTGGACAGCTTCAACCGCGCCGGCAACGTGCTCGGGACCCAGTACGGCATACCCTTCGCCGCCTCCTCGCGGACCTTCTTCTACAACAAGGCGATCTTCCGCCAGGCCGGGATCACCCAGCCGCCCGCCACCTGGGACGACCTGAAGAACGACGCCGCGCTGATCAAGGCCAAGGTCCCCGGGGTCACCCCGTACGCGTTGCCGCTCGGCCCCGAGGAGGCCCAGGCCGAGACCTCGATGTGGACGATGAGCGGTGGCAGCGGCATCACCGACGCCGCCGGCGTCTACTCCCTGGACAGCGCGCAGAACGTCGACACCTTCAACTGGCTCAAGCAGAACCTGGTCGACGCCCACCTGACCTATCCGGACCCGGGCAAGGTGAACCGCCAGAACGCCTTCACCGACTTCGCCAACGGCAAGGTGGCGATGCTCAACGGGCACCCGACCCTGCTCCAGCAGGCCCACCAGGGCAACATCGACTTCGGCACCGCGCCGATCCCGGTCAAGAACACGCAGATCAAGCCGGTCTCGCTCGGGGTCGCCGACTGGATGATGGCCTACAGCGCCAACGGCCACCGCAACGAGATCCGCACCTTCCTGAGCTTCGCGTTCAACAAGGACAACACCACCAAGTTCGACCAGGAGTACAACCTGCTCCCGGTCACCCAGGACGGCCTGGCGGCGATGACCGCGAACGGGCAGAACGCCGAGCTCAAGCCGTTCCTGGACGCGCTGCCGAACGCCTCCTTCTACCCGTTCGGCGACCCGGCCTGGGACACCGTCAGCGGCCGGATCAAGACCGAGATCGGCACGGCGGTGCAGGGCGACCCGAAGCCGGTCCTCAGTGATCTGCAGAACTACGCCGTGGACCAGGCCAAGAGCAAGCGCCCGCAGTAGCGGCTCGCGCGCACAATGGCCCCATGACCGAGTTGACCGAACGGGAGCTGGCCGTGCTCGCCCTGGAGGCGGCCGGCTGGCGGACCCAGGGCGCCAAGGAGCAGGCCGTGCGGGAGCGCCTGGGCATCTCCGCCACCCGGTACTACCAGCTGCTGAACGGCCTGCTGGACCGCCCGGAGGCGCTGGCGCACAGCCCGGTGCTGGTCAACCGGCTGCGCCGGGTCCGCGCCGCCCGTCGCGCCGAGCGTTAGCCCGCGGCGGCCCTGGGTAGGTTGGCCGTCATGGGTATCGCGCTGGAACCAAGGACCGCCGAGGGACGCGAGGGGCTGGCCGCGCTGCTGGCCGATCCGGCGCGGGCGCTGGTCGCCGTGGACTTCGACGGCACCCTGTCCCCGATCGTCGCCGATCCCGAGCAGGCCTGGGCGCACCCCGGCGCCGCCGCCGCGCTGGCCGCGCTGGCGCCGCTGGTCGGCACCGTGGCCGTGGTGACCGGGCGTCCGGTGCTCAGCGCGGTGCGGCTGGGCGGCTTCGACCGGCAGCCGGGGCTCGAACCCCTGGTGGTGCTCGGCCACTACGGCGCCGAGCGCTGGGCGGGCGGCACCCTGACCGCGCCGCCGCCGCACCCGGGGGTGGCCGCCGTACGGGCCGAACTGCCTGCGCTGCTGGCCGCGGTGGGCGCGCCGGAGGGCACCGGCACCGAGGACAAGGAGCGCTCGGTCGCGGTGCACACCCGCCGCACCGCCGACCCCGCCGCCGCCTTCGAGCTGCTGCGCGAGCCGCTGGCCGCGCTGGCGGCGGCGCACGGCCTGACCGTCGAACCGGGCCGCCTGGTCCTGGAGTTGCGTCCGCCGGGGGTGGACAAGGGAGCCGCGCTGAGCGGCCTGGTGAGCGAGCGGGGCGCCCGGTCGGTGCTCTACGCCGGCGACGACCTGGGTGATCTGGCCGCCTTCGCGGCGGTGCGCCGACTGCGTGCGGCGGGCGGGGGCGGCCTGCTGGTGGCCAGCGGACCGGTGACCGGCGAGCCGCCGGTGCGCGAGATCGCCGAGCAGGCGGACCTGCTGGTGGCGGGGCCGGCCGGCGTGGTGGAGCTGCTGGAGCGGCTGGGTCAGTCGCTCAGTTCGGCCAGCTGAGCCAGGAACCACTGCTGCGGCGGCAGCGCGGTGGCCGCCGCGGCCAGCCGTCCGGTGCGCTCGGCCCGCTCGGCCGCCGGCATGCTCAACGCCCGGTGCAGCGCCTCGGCGGTGCCGACCACGTCGTAGGGGTTGATGCTCAGCGCGTCCGCGCCCAGCTCGGCGTGGGCACCGGCCTCGCGGGAGAGCACCAGCGCGCAGCCCGCGTCGGAGACCACCGGGACCTCCTTGGCGACCAGGTTCATGCCGTCCCTGATCGGGTTGACCAGCGCCACGTCCGCCATCCGGTAGGCCGCCAGCGAGCGCGCGAAGTCGTCCTCGACCTGGAGTATCAGCGGTTGCCAGGAGTCGGTGGCGAACTCCTCGGTGATCTCCTGGCTGAGCCGCTGCACGGCCGCGGTGTAGTCGCGGTACTCGGCCAGGTCCTGCCGGGAGGGGTAGGCGAAGGCGATGTGCACCACCTGCTCGCGCCACTCGGGGCGGCTGCGCAGCAGGTGCCGGTAGGCCTGCAGGCCGCGCACGATGTTCTTGCTCAGCTCGGTCCGGTCCACCCGCACGATGGTCCGCCGCCCGCCCACCGCCTCGCGCAGCGCGGCCAGCCGCTCGTCCACGTCCGGCCGGTGGGCGCGCTCGCGCAGGAAGTCGGCGTCGGCGCCCAGCGCGTGCACCCCGAGCCTGGTGGTGCGGCCCTGGTGGCTGACCGAGAGGTCGGACCGGGGGCCCGCCCCAGAAATGATCTTCGCGTCCAGGAGCTGCTCGCAGCAGTCCGCGAAGGCCTCGGCCCAGCGGCGGGTGTGGAAGCCGGCCCGGTCGGCGCCCAGCACCCCGGTCAGCACGGCGCGGGCCAGCTCGTCCGGCAGCATGCGGAAGTAGTCCGCCGGGGCCCACGGGATGTGCAGGAAGTAGCTGATCCGCAGGTCGGGACGGAGCTCGCGGAGCAGCGCCGGCACCAGGGTCAGGTGGTAGTCCTGCACGAGCACGGCGGCGCCCGGGGCGGCCTCGGCGGCCAGCGCCTCGGCGAAGGCCGCGTTGTAGGCCTCGAAGGCCGTCCACCGGGCGTCGGCGTCGGCGTCGAAGACGGGTGCGGTGGGCGTGTTGTAGAGCAGGTGGTGCAGGAACCAGAGGGTCGAGTTGGCCACCCCGTTGTAGGCCTGGTCGAAGACCTCGGGGGCGATGTCCAGCATCCGGACGGCCTGTCCGCCGACATCGAAGCCGCCCTGGTCGAGCCGCCCCTGCGGCGAGCGCCGGGCCGCCGTGCGGTCCGCCTCGCCGAGTGCCGCGCAGACCCAGACCGTGCCCGGGTCGTCGATCGCGGAGAGCCCCGAGACCAGTCCGCCGCCGCCGCGCCGCAGCGTCAGCGTGCCGTCCGGGCCGCTGCTGAAGGAGACCGGACCCCGGTTGGATGCCACCAGGATGCGTGCGGGCGTGTGATCGGACATATCTTCAACCTTGCCGGGGGCGTGCGGACGCAAACCCGGACCTTGGTCACACGCTCTGCGCCCGGTACTGCGGAAGCCCGATCACCGGGGGCCGCTCCAGCGCGATCACCTGGTGGCTGTGGGCGGTGAAGTCGCGGGTCACTGCGTCCCGGGTGAACTGGGTCAGCACCGGGCGGGCCAGGTTCTCGGCGGCCTTCAGGCGGTGGGTGCGGTCCAGCCGCTCCAGGGCGGTGCGGTAGATGGTGGCGGCCATCCGGCCCAGCGCCTGGCTGTCCTGGTGGCGGTGGTGGCGCACCCCCACGTCCACCTGGGCCAGCGCGTCCAGGCCCACCAGCTCCAGCGCGTCCACCAGCAGGCCCAGCTCCACCCCGTAACCGGTCGGGAAGTGCAGCCGCTCCAGCAGCGAGCGGCGGGCCGCGTACTCGCCGCCCAGCGGCTGCACGAAGCCGGCCAGCTGCGGCCAGTGCAGGTCCAGCAGCGGGCGGGCGACCAGCTCGGTGACCCGGCCGCCGCCGGCCGGCACCACCGCTCCTTCGGTCTCCAGGGGGCGGTCGTACATCGCCTTGACCAACTGCAGGTCGGGGTCGGTGAGCAGCGGGCCGATGATGCCGCTGACGAAGGCCGGGTCGAATGCGCGCAGGTCGGCGTCGATGAAGCAGACGATCGCCCCGCTGGTCACCAGCAGCGAGCGCCAGAGCACCTCGCCCTTGCCCGGCACGGCCGGCAGTCCGGGCAGGATCGCGTCCCGGTGCACCACCCGGGCACCGGCCGCCGCGGCCACCTCGGCGGTGCGGTCCGCCGAGCCGGAGTCGACCACCACCAGTTCGTCCACCAGCGGCAGCCGCTCCATCAGCTCGCGGCGGATCACCGTGACGATGTCGCCCACCGTGGACTCCTCGTCCAGCGCGGGCAGCACCACGCTGACGGTGCCGGCCGCCCCCGCGGCCTGCTTGGCGGCGAGCAGCGCGGCGGGCGGCCGGTCGCCCGCCCGCCAGGAGCGTCGGCGCAGCCAGTCGGCCGCCTCCGGGAGTAGCGCGGGGCTCTGCTCGGCAGGCAAATCTCGCTCCTTGTGAATCTCGTCTCGCGGGTCGGACGGTCGGCCTCGGTGGACCGCCCTTCGGATACAGTCTTCGTACTGCGGTCAGACCTTCGCACGCCGGGGTCGATCGCTCGGACTCGCCAGCATTCCTGGTGTCCACAACTTCACAGAGCTCATCCAGAGGGACTGAGGGAACGGCCCGTCGACGTCCCGGCAACCTTCTCGTCCGGCCTTCGCGGGCCCCGGCGGGGCAGGTGCCAATTCCGGCCTGTGGCGCGACCGCGCCATGGGGAAGATGAGGAGAGAGGCCTCGCCATCATGGCTACCGCTACCCCTGCAGCTGTCGGTCCTGTCGATCTCGGCCCCGCCGCCGCGCTGTCCTGTCGCGAGTGCGGCACCCGGTTCCCGCTCGGTCCCAGCTTCGCGTGCCTGGAGTGTTTCGGCCCGCTGGAGATCGCCTACGACTACGAGGGCTACGACGCCGACGAGCTGCGCAAGCGGATCGAGGCCGGCCCCGCCTCGATCTGGCGCTACGCCCCGCTGCTGCCGGTGCCCGCGGACGTGGCCGGCAAGCCCAACCTGAACCCCGGCTGGACCCCGCTGGTGAAGGCCGACAACCTCGGCCGCGAGCTCGGTTTCACCGCCCAGCTGCACGTCAAGGACGACTCCGGCAACCCGACCCACTCCTTCAAGGACCGGGTGGTGGCCTGCGCGATCGAGGCCGCCCGCGCCTTCGACTTCACCACGCTGTCCTGCTCCTCCACCGGCAACCTGGCCGGCGCGGTGGGCGCCGCGGCGGCCCGGGCCGGCTTCAAGTCCTGCGTCTTCATCCCGCACGACCTGGAGCAGGGCAAGGTCGTGATGGCCGGGGTCTACGGCGGTGAGCTGGTCGGCATCGAGGGCAACTACGACGACGTGAACCGGTTCTGCTCCGAGCTGATCGGCGACCCGGCCGGCGAGGGCTGGGGCTTCGTCAACGTCAACCTGCGCCCGTACTACGGCGAGGGCTCCAAGACGCTGGCCTTCGAGATCTGCGAGCAGCTCGGCTGGCGGCTGCCGGAGCAGATCGTGATCCCGATCGCCTCCGGCTCGCAGCTCACCAAGATCGACAAGGGGCTGCAGGAGCTGATCAAGCTCGGCCTGGTCGAGGACCGGCCCTACAAGATCTTCGGTGCCCAGGCGGCCGGCTGCTCGCCGGTCTCCGCGGCCTTCAAGGCGGGTCACGACGCGATCCGCCCGGTCAAGCCGGACACCATCGCCAAGTCGCTGGCGATCGGCAACCCGGCGGACGGCCCGTACGTGCTGGACATCGCCCGGCGCACCGGCGGCGCGGTCGAGGACGTCACCGACGCCGAGGTGGTGGCGGCGATCCGGCTGCTGGCCCGCACCGAGGGGATCTTCGCCGAGACCGCGGGCGGCGTGACCATCGGCGTGCTGAAGAAGCTGGTCGAGAACGGTCTGCTGGACCCGGCCAAGGAGACCGTGGCGATCAACACCGGGGACGGCCTCAAGACGCTGGACGCGGTGGCCGACGCGGGCCTGACCGCGACCATCCGGCCGACCCTGGAATCCTTCCGCGCCGCCGGCCTGGCGTCCTGACCCCACCCCCAGCAGCTGAGCCAGCGGCTCAGCCGGCAGTTCAGCAAGCGAGGAGACACCGATGAGCGCGAACGTCCGTATCCCGACCATCCTGCGCACCTACACCGAGGGCGCCGCCGAGGTGAGCGCCGAGGGCGCCACCCTGCAGGAGGTCATCGCCGACCTGGAGCGCAACCACCCCGGCATCGCCGCGCGGATCCTGGACGAGGCGGGCAAGCTGCGCCGCTTCGTGAACGTGTACGTCAACGACGACGACGTGCGGTTCGCCGAGGGCCTGGCCACCGAGGTCGGGGACGGCGCCGGGGTCTCGATCATCCCGGCGGTGGCGGGCGGCTGCTGACGAGGCGTCAGCGCCCCTTCGAGCGCGTTTCCAGGGCGCCGTCCGGCTGTTGGCCGGGCGGCGCCCTGCTGTCGGCCGCCCGCCGGTGGCGCGGCGGCCCGGCCGGTGTCCGTGGCTGTCTCCGGCAGGGCATAGGCTGTCCCCGATGTCCGGGTCCGGCTCGCCCCGCCGCTCGCACGGCAGTTGAGCGCGGCTGGAGCCGTCCGGCCGGTGAGACGCATCTGCCGAGGTATCGCCCGAACCCTGTCGGCGCCTCGTCAGAATTCTTTGGACTATTTGCGGGTTTCGTCCGCTATGTCCCAGCCGAATTGCCGAGGTCTGTCGCATTCATCCCCGACTATCCCTTGGCGCCCCAAGCGAATTGGCGTTCAGTGGCCCTGTTGCACAGGGCGCCGATGCGGATACATTCAGCCGCGGTCGATGCATGCGCCTGCTTCGTCAGCGCCAACTGGCGCCCGGGGGTGGGACGCTGCGGCATGCGGGAGCGCGCCCAGGGGGGATTCCTCGGGTCGCTCCACCAAGACCCGCGCCCGTGACCTGCGGGTGCGCGAAGGGCCAGCACAGCACTAGGGGAGTTCGGAATGGCTCAGGGCACCGTCAAGTGGTTCAACGCGGAGAAGGGCTACGGCTTCATCGCGGTCGACGGTGGTGCGGACGTGTTCGTCCACTACAGCGCGATCCAGATGGACGGCTACCGCACCCTTGAAGAGGGCCAGCGGGTCGAGTTCGAGATCTCCCAGGGGCAGAAGGGCCCGCAGGCGGACATGGTCCGCGCGGCGGTCTGACCTTTCCGAACCTCGGAGCCTCGGCTCTCACCGAGCTGGTGGTTCAGCGGCAGGCCCGTGGGACTTCCCGGACACCGGGACGTCCCGCGGGCCTGCCGTTCGTTTTGCCGCGAGTTGTCGTCGGGTCGCCCGAGGAGCTTGCACTCGCCATGCCGGAGTGCTAATCATTGGCGTTAGCACTCACAGCTTGAGAGTGACAACGGACCGGGTCGGTGAGGCTCCGGGAGCGGTAGGGGACAGGACCCCCGCATACCAGGGCCGTCCGTCGCGGGCACCACTGGTCCGAGCAGTCGACCGTGTCCTGGAGGACCACTTCCGATGGCCAAGATCATCGCGTTTGACGAGGAAGCTCGCCGCGGCCTTGAGCGCGGCATGAACCAGCTTGCCGACGCCGTCAAGGTGACGCTGGGCCCCAAGGGCCGCAACGTCGTCCTTGAGAAGAAGTGGGGCGCCCCCACGATCACCAACGACGGTGTCTCCATCGCCAAGGAGATCGAGCTCGAGGACCCCTACGAGAAGATCGGCGCGGAGCTCGTCAAGGAGGTCGCCAAGAAGACCGACGACGTCGCGGGTGACGGCACCACCACCGCCACCGTGCTCGCCCAGGCGCTCGTCCGCGAGGGTCTGCGCAACGTCGCCGCCGGCGCCAACCCGATGGCCCTCAAGCGCGGTATCGAGAAGGCCGTCGCGGCCGTCTCGGACCAGCTGCTGGCCCAGGCCAAGGATGTGGAGACCAAGGAGCAGATCGCTTCGACCGCCTCCATCTCGGCCGCCGACACCCAGATCGGCGAGCTCATCGCCGAGGCCATGGACAAGGTCGGCAAGGAAGGCGTCATCACCGTCGAGGAGAGCAACACCTTCGGTCTGGAGCTCGAGCTCACCGAGGGCATGCGCTTCGACAAGGGCTACATCTCGGCCTACTTCGCCACCGACCTGGAGCGGATGGAGGCGTCGTTCGACGACCCGTACATCCTGATCGCCAACTCCAAGATCGGCTCGGTCAAGGACCTGCTCCCGCTGCTGGAGAAGGTCATGCAGAGCGGCAAGCCGCTGCTGATCATCGCCGAGGACGTCGAGGGCGAGGCCCTGTCGACCCTGGTGGTCAACAAGATCCGCGGCACCTTCAAGTCCGTCGCCGTCAAGGCCCCGGGCTTCGGCGACCGCCGCAAGGCCATGCTCGGCGACATCGCCATCCTCACCGGTGGCACCGTGATCTCCGAGGAGGTCGGCCTCAAGCTCGAGAACGCCGGTCTCGACCTGCTGGGCAGCGCCCGCAAGGTGGTCATCACCAAGGACGAGACCACCATCGTCGACGGTGGCGGCGACAGCGACCAGGTCGCCGGCCGGGTCAACCAGATCCGCGCCGAGATCGAGAACAGCGACTCGGACTACGACCGCGAGAAGCTCCAGGAGCGCCTCGCCAAGCTGGCCGGCGGCGTGGCCGTCATCAAGGCCGGCGCGGCCACCGAGGTCGAGCTCAAGGAGCGCAAGCACCGCATCGAGGACGCCGTTCGCAACGCGAAGGCGGCCGTCGAGGAGGGCATCGTCGCGGGTGGTGGCGTCGCGCTGCTGCAGGCGTCGGTCGCCTTCGACAAGCTGGAGCTGGAGGGCGACGAGGCCACCGGTGCCAACATCGTCAAGGTCGCGCTGGAGGCCCCGATCAAGCAGATCGCGGTCAACGCCGGCCTCGAGGGCGGCGTCGTGGTGGAGAAGGTGCGCAACCTCCCCGCCGGCCACGGCCTGAACGCCGCGACCAACGAGTACGTCGACCTGATCGCCGAGGGCATCATCGACCCGGCCAAGGTCACCCGCTCCGCGCTGCAGAACGCCGCCTCCATCGCGGCGCTCTTCCTCACCACCGAGGCCGTCATCGCCGACAAGCCGGAGAAGGCCGCTGCCGGCGCTCCGGGCGGCATGCCGGGCGGTGACATGGACTTCTGATCCTCCACCGAGGATCACGGGTTCTGAACAGGGCGGCCTCCTTCGGGAGGCCGCCCTTTCGCATGCCCACCCGCCCCCGGGGGTGCGCGAGAATGGGTGCATGTCCGACATCGAAGCCGCCCTGCACCAGGCCCGCGCGCTGATCCTCACCGACCTGTCCGCCCGCGCCGTCCTGGACCGCGACCCCGCCGCGGACGCCGCCGTGGTGTCCATGGTGGAGGACGCCGTGACGCACCGGCGCTGGTGGCTGGAGCAGTGGCCGGACGGCGTCGAGTTCGTGGCCGGGCTGCTCGCCCAGGACGTCCAGGACGCGCTGCTGGAGGGCTACGGCCGCTGGCCGCTGTGCGAGGACTGCGCGCGCGAGGGCGACCCGCACGCGCTCGGCGTGGAGCCCGAGCTGGGGCCCGACCCGCACTGGGTGTGCGGCAAGGAGGGCGTCGTGGTGGCGGCGGTCGGCTCGCTCCAGCCCTAGGCGACGGCTAGGCGATCAGGGTGTTGATCTCCGCCAGCAGGTTGGCGCGGGCCTGCTGTTCGAACCGGGCGTGCCCGGCGGGGGTGCGGTAGAGCACCGGCAGCGCGATCAACTGGTGCAGGATGAGCGCGCGTTCGCGGCGGAACACCTCCTCGGGGATGAAGGCGTACTCCTCGCGGACCGCGGCGGCGTAGCCGGCGTACGCCTCGGGCGAGCGCCCGAGCACCGCGAGGTCGGCGTCGCAGAGCACCTCGCCGTCCCGGTCACCGGGGCGCGGGAAGTGGCTGACGGTGAGCCGCACCAGCCGGACCACCTCCTCGATCAGCCCGGCCGCCAGCCCCGCCTCGCGCAGCGCGCGGATCGCCAACTGGGCGCTGCGCTCCTCGTTCTCGGACCGGTCCGGCTGGTAGACGGCGTCGTGGAACCAGGCCGCCAGCCGGACGGTGTCCGGCGCGTCGGCGTACTCGGCGAGTGCGTCCACCTCGTCCAGCACGGCCAGCAGGTGGTCCGTGGTGTGGTACCGGCGATGCGGCTCGGCCCAGCGCGCCAGCAGCGCGCGCCCGTACGGCTCGGGGTCGACGGTGGCCGAGCAGCGCTCCAACAGGGCGGTCCAGCGATCGAGCAGGGCGTCGGTGGCGGGGTGCGGGTCGGTAGGCATGACGGTCATTGTGCTCGCCCCCCGCGGCGGGGCGGCACCCCGGTCGGCTGACGGCCCGTCTTTCGTACGCCGGGTCCTGCCGGGGGCTCGCCGGTGGGTCGGGTGATGTGGCAGGGTAGCTGATATGTCTAGACCAATCTTCGAAGTCATCGCGCTGACGGCGCTCGATGCCCAGGCCGCGCAGTCGGGCGGTGCCGACCGGCTCGAACTGGTCACCGACATGGCCGCCGACGGGCTGACCCCCGCGCTCGCCGACTTCGCCGCGATCCGGGCAGCCGTGGACCTGCCGCTGCGGGTGATGCTGCGGATCCGGGACGGCTTCGGCGCCGGTGACCTCGCGGAGCTGGTGGCCCGGGCGGTGGCGCTGCGCGCCGAGGGCGCCGAGGAGTTCGTCCTCGGCTTCCTGGACGCGGACGGGAACGTCGACCTGCCCGCCGTGCGCACCGTGGCCGAGGCGGTGGCGGGCTGCCGCTGGACCTTCCACCGGGCGATCGACCACAGCGCCGACCGGGCCGCGCTGCGCGCCGCGGTCGGCGAGCTGCCGGGCCTGGACACCTTCCTCACCTCGGGGGCCGCCGCGGGGGTCGCGGCGGGCGGCGAGGTGCTGGCCGGTGAGCTGGCCAAGTCGGGGGAGCCCGGCTACCGGCAGCGGATCCTGATCGGCGGCGGTCTGCACGCCGAGCACCTGCCGCGGCTGCGGGCCGAGGGCTTCGACGCCTTCCACGTGGGTGGCGCGGTGCGGACAGCGGGCTGGAACTCGCCGGTCGACGCGGCCAAGGTCGCCCGGTGGCGAGCGCTGATCGACGGCTGAGCGGCTGAGCGGCCTGTCCGGTCGGCGGCGGTCCGCACTGCGGAGCGCCGCCGACGGGCTCAGCCCAACTCGGCCGGCAGCGGCTCGGCGTGCAGCACCGTCAGGCCGGAGACGGCACGGGTCAGCGAGACGTACAGCCGCCGCAGGCCGGTGCGCCGGTCCGGCTCGCCGGCCACCACGGCGGCCGGCTCGTCCAGCACCACGTAGTCGTACTCCAGGCCCTTGGCCAGCGAGGCGGGCACCAGGGTGAGCCGGCTCTCCGCGGTGGTCTCGGTGCCCGGCGTCAGAAAGGCGAGACCGGCCTCGGCCAGCGCGGCCTCGAAGAGCGGCAGGCGCGCGTCGGCGGCGATCAGGCCGGTCGAGCCCTCGTGCGCCAGCGCCTCCCGGCAGGCCGCCACGACCGCCGCGACCAGCTCCTCCCCGGTGGCCCGGCGGATCGTCAGCGAGTCTGCGGCGGTACGGATCGAGGTGGCCGGGGCCAGGCCCGGGGCGATCGCCGGCAGCAGGCGCGAGGCGTAGGCGATCACCTCCTCGGGCACCCGGAAGCCGGTGGTGAGCTCCTCGACGTGCGCGCCCGGCTTGCCCAGGTGGTGCAGCGCCTCGGGCCAACTGCCGGTCGCCCACGGGGTGGTGCCCTGCGCCAGGTCGCCCAGCACGGTGGCCGAGCCGGTGGTGCAGCGCCGGCCCACCGCGCGGTACTGCATCGGTGAGAGGTCCTGCGCCTCGTCGAGGACCACATGGCCGAGCGAGGGGGTGCGGTGCACCAGGTCGACGGTCTCGTCCACCAGCACCGCGTCCGCGGCGGTCCACGGCGCGGTCTTCGGTGAGCGGCCCGGCTTCTCCCAGCGGATCGCGGCCTGCTCCGCGGCGTCCAGGATCCCGTCCGCGCAGCTCGCCAGGAACTCGGCGTCGGTCAGCAGCCGGTGCACCAGCTTGGCCGGGTCCACCGGCGGCCAGCAGGCCTTGACCAGGGCCTTGACCTCGCGCGAGCGGGCCACCGCGTCCTGCACCCGGTCGTCGGGGGCCTCGCCGCCCTGCTCCATCTTCAGCAGCACCGCGTGCGAGACGCGCTGCGGCAGCGCCTCCATGGCGGCCCCGTAGCGGATGTCCCGGCTCGCCAGCTCCTTGATGATCTCGACGAGTTCGTACGCCGGGACCCGCCAGCGGCGGGAGCCGCGCACCACCACGCAGGGCTCGGTGGGCAGCGTGATGCCCGAACGCACGGCCCGGCGCAGCACCTGCGCCATCCGCGCGTCGCCCTTGATCCGGGCCGCCTCGGCCGAGTCGGTGCCGCGCACCTCGACGTGCCGCACCAGCTCCTGGACGGTGGCCTGCGCGACGTCCAGCTCGCCCAGCGCGGGCAGCACCTGCTCGATGTAGGAGAGGAAGGAGGCGTTCGGCCCGATCACCAGGGTGCCGGACTTGGCGAGCCGCTCGCGGTGCGCGTACAGCAGGTACGCCACCCGGTGCAGGCCCACCGCCGTCTTCCCGGTGCCGGGCGCGCCCTGCACGCAGACCGTGCCGGTCACCTCGGCGCGCACGATCTCGTCCTGCTCGGGCTGGATGGTGGCCACGATGTCGCGCATCGGGCCGACGCGGGGCTTCTCGATCTCGGCGGCCAGCAGCGCGGAGGCGCTCTCCAGCTCGGCCGGGTCGCTCAGGTTCTCGTCCTCGTAGGCGGTCAGCTCGCCGCCGGTGTAGCCGAACCGGCGCCGCTTGCCGATGTCCATCGGGTCCTTGCGGCTGGCCCGGTAGAAGGTCTGGGAGACCGGCGCGCGCCAGTCGATCACCATCGGGTCGCCCTCGGCGTCGTGCACGTGGCGCCGGCCGATGTAGAAGCGCTCTCCGCCTGCCCCCTCGCTCGCGTCGCCGGAGATCGCGTGCAGGAAGTCCAGCCGGCCGAAGAAGAGCGGGGTGTGGGCCAGGTCGGCCAGGGCGGCGATCCGCCGCTCGACCTGCTTGCGCAGCACCTCGGCGGTCACCCAGGTGCCGGCCACGTCGGAGATGTCCAGCGCCTGGGCGTCCTCGCGCATCGCGCGCAGGGCGGCCCGGGACGAGGCGAGGTGGTCGCGCTCCCGCTGCAGCGGGTCGGACGGCAGGTCGGTCAGGGCGTCGGGTGTGGCGGGGGATGGCACAGCGAACCTTCCCGGCCGCGCCGTTGCGGTCGCGGCGGTCTCGTCGTAGCTCACAGTGAAGGAACCTGACCGGTTGCCGAGCGGTCAGGGCCTCCCACGGCTGCCACGGACGGCACCACGCTTCGGGAGGGGGCAGACCGGACAGCATAGAGCGCCGTTCGCCCCCGCGCTAACGGATATTCGCCGCACAAGCACCTGAGGGTCGGGTACGGGGTCGGGTACGCCGCGGGGACGAGTTCTGCCTCTTCGGGTACGGACTTTGGGCCGATGTGCTGACGGCGCGCGAAAACTACCGTGGAACACATGAGCACCGTCAACGTCACGGCGCCCCCGGCAGCGGCCAAGACCCCCCGGGCGCGCACCACCACCGAGTCCCTGGCCGGCGCCACCGCGGCCTCCGCGGCCGACGGCCCCCGCCGGCGACCGCCCCTGAAGCAGGCCGTGCGCAACGTCGGCATCGTGCTCGACACCGCCGCGCGCGTGGTCCTCCTCGGGCGCGACGGCGTCAAGCTGTAGTCGTCCGGTAGCCGTCGGACGACTGCCGTCCGCTACACGTCGTCGGCGTCGATGATCCGGTAGGCGTACCCCTGCTCGGCCAGGAACCGCTGGCGGTGCGCCGCGAAGTCCTGGTCGACGGTGTCCCGGGCGACCACCGAGTAGAAGTGTGCGGAGTGCCCGTCCGCCTTGGGCCGCAGCACCCGGCCCAGCCGCTGGGCCTCCTCCTGGCGGGAGCCGAAGGTCCCGGAGACCTGGATGGCCACCGTCGCCTCCGGCAGGTCGATCGAGAAGTTGGCCACCTTGGAGACCACCAGCACGCTGATCTCCTTGCTCCGGAACGCCTCGAAGAGCTTCTCGCGCTGGGCGTTGCTGGTCTCGCCCTTGATCACCGGCGCGCCCAGCACCTCGCCCAGCTCGTCGAGCTGGTCGATGTACTGCCCGATGATCAGCGTCTGGTCCTTCTCGTGCTTCTTGACCAGCGCCTCCACCACCCGGCGCTTGGTCGCCGTGGTGGAGCAGTACCGGTAGCGCTCCTCCGGCTCGGCGGTCGCGTAGGCCAGCCGCTCGGAGTCGGTCAGGGTCACCCGCACCTCGCAGCAGTCGGCCGGCGCGATGTAGCCCTGCGCCTCGATCTCCTTCCACGGGGCGTCGAAGCGCTTGGGACCGATCAGGCTGAACACGTCGCCCTCGCGGCCGTCCTCGCGCACCAGCGTCGCGGTCAGGCCGAGCCGGCGGCGGGCCTGCAGGTCGGCGGTGAACTTGAAGACCGGCGCGGGCAGCAGGTGAACCTCGTCGTAGACCACCAGGCCCCAGTTGCGGGCGTCGAACAGCTCCAGGTGGGCGTAGGTGCCCTTCCGCTTGGTCGTCATCACCTGGTAGGTGGCGATGGTGACCGGGCGGATCTCCTTGCGGGTGCCGCTGTACTCGCCGATCTCGTCCTCGGTCAGCGAGGTGCGCTTGACCAGCTCGTGCTTCCACTGGCGGGCCGAGACGGTGTTGGTGACCAGGATCAGCGTGGTCGATTTGGCCTCGGCCATCGCCGCCGCGCCGACCAGCGTCTTGCCCGCACCACAGGGCAGCACGACCACGCCGCTGCCGCCGTGCCAGAAGCCCTCCACCGCCTGCTGCTGGTAGGGGCGCAGCTGCCAGCCGTTCTGGTCCAGCTCGATCGGGTGCGCCTCGCCGTCCACGTAGCCCGCGTGGTCCTCGGCCGGCCAGCCCAGCTTGAGCAGCACCTGCTTGATCTGCCCGCGCTCGGAGGGGTGCACCGCGACGGTGTCGGGCTCGACCCGGGCGCCGACCAGCGGGGCGATCTTCTTGGACTTCAGCACCTCCTCCAGCACCGGGCGGTCGGTGGTGGTCAGCACCAGCCCGTGCACCGGGTGCTTGAGCAGCTGGAGCCGCCCGTAGCGGGCCATCGTGTCGGCGACGTCGACCAGCAGCGCGTGCGGCACCGGGTAGCGCGAGTACGTCACCAGGGCGTCCACCACCTGCTCGGCGTCGTGCCCGGCGGCCCGCGCGTTCCACAGCCCCAGCGGCGTCACCCGGTAGGTGTGCACGTGCTCGGGCGCCCGCTCCAGTTCGGCGAACGGCGCGATCGCGCGACGGCAGTCGGCCGCCTGGGGGTGGTCGATCTCCAGCAGGAGAGTTTTGTCGCTCTGGACGATCAGTGGCCCGTTGTTCACGGTGAGGAGTCCTCCATCGGGTCAGGCGCAGACCCTCCAGTGTCCCGCATCGGTGGGGCCTTCGGGGCCGGAGCCCGGCAGCCGGGGGCGGGCGGGCCCACCGCGCGCCGGGCGGGGCCGTCTCTCAGGCCTGCGGCTGGAGCCAGATGTAGGCGGCGAAGCGGCCGGTCGCCTGTTCGCGGCGGTGGGAGAAGAGGGCCTGGTCCTCGATGGTGCAGCGGGCGTCGTGGCGGATGTCTGTGAGGCCGGCGCGGGTCAGTTGGGCGGTGATGCCGGCCCGCAGGTCGAGGGCGGGGGTGCCCTGGCGGGTGGTGGACCAGACCTCGGGCAGGACGGCGGCGGACTCCTCGCGCATCGCGGCCGGGACCTCGTAGCAGTGGCCGCAGGCGGCGGGGCCGATCAGCGCGGTCATCCGGCCGGGCTCGGCGCCGGCCTCGGCCATCGCCGCCACCAGGTTCGGGGCGACACCGGTCAGCGTGCCGACCCGCCCCGAGTGGGCGGCGCCGACGACCCGGGCCACCGGGTCGGCGAGCAGCACGGCCGCGCAGTCCGCGCCCAGGGAGGCCAGGGCCAGGCCGGGCTCGGTGGTCCACACGCCGTCCAGCGCGGGCGCCTCGCTGCCCCAAGGGGCCTTCACCTGCTGCACGGTGGCGCTGTGCACCTGGCGCATCCAGACCACCCTGTCCGGCGCCAGGCCGAACTGGCGGGCGGTCAGCTCCCGGTTGCGCAGCACGTTCTGGTAGTCGTCGGCGGTGGCCCCGCCCAGGTTGCGGCCGTAGGGGGCGGGGCTGACGCCGCCGTGGCGGTCGGAGACGGCGCAGCGGATGCCGGGGGCGAGTTCCATACCGGCGACCCTACCCAGCTAGCCCTCGTCCAGTTCGGCCACGCCGGTGATCCGGTGCAGCGCGAAGGTGTTCAGCTTCTCCGCGTGGTGGTCGAAGGCGGTGACGTAGCCGCCCTCCACCTTGACCGGGTCGATCACCCGCTGCGAGGCCAGGCCCTCGGCGTTGATGTAGCCGATCCACATCCGCTCGCCGAGCAGCACCGCGGTCTGCAGCGCGGCCAGGGTGTCGGCGGCCGCCGTGCGCGGCAGGTGACGGGTGTCGGTGCGGGCCGGGCCCGTTTCGGGGCGGGTGGCGGCGGGGCCGGTGACGGTCTCGCGGCGGTGCGCCGTGGCGGCCCGGTCGCCGGCCCGGATCGCCTTGACGGCCGCGCCGAGCAGCACGTCGTCCGGGGCGGTGGGGCCGTCGGCGATCGGGGCGGGGGCGCTGCGCGGCGGGGTGCGGTGGCTGTCGGGGCGGGTGATCACCAGGTCGCCCTCGGCGGACTCGGCGGCCGGCGCGTAGCCCATCGCGCGCAGCACCGTCAGCACCGTCTCCGGGCCGCTCTGGGCGGCCAGCACGGTGGGCGCGAGCAGCCGCAGCCGCAGCTCGGCGGCGCGGCGGTCGGCGAGCACCTCGGCGAGCAGCGCGGGGTCGTCGCAGCGCAGGTAGGCGCCGGCCGCGCCGACCCGCAGCACGCCGTGCCGGCGCGCGACGTCGTCGATCAGGTAGCTGAGCGGCTGCGGGACGGGCGTGCGGGAGTGCTGCTCCAGGAAGGCGTGCAGATCGGTGGCGCTGCGCCCGGCGTCCAGCGCCCGGCGGACCGATTCGGCGGTGAACCGGTAGACGGTGGCACCGCCCTTGGACTCGATCTCGGCGCAGAGCGCCAGCGCCTGGGCGAGCGGGGTGAGCAGCGGCCCGGGGGCGATCGCGGTCAGGTCGGGCTGCAGGATCACGTGGTCCAGCGGCTGCGGCAGCAGCGGGGCGAGCACCGGCGCGGGGTCCTGCCCGGCCAGCAGGGCGCGGCCCGCCGACCCGAGCGCGCCGCGCCCGGTGACGCCGAGCAGCTCGGCCTCGGCCAGGCTCCACGAGGTCAGCTGGTCGCGCAGCTCGCGTCCGTCGGGGCCGGTGGGGCCGCCGCGCAGCGGGCGGTGCCAGCGCTGGACGGGCAGCAGCGCCTCGGCGTCGGCCACCGTGCCGGGCGGCAGCTCGGCGAGCAGGCCGAGCACCGCGCGCCGGGTGACCGGCGCCAGCACCCGGTCCAGCTCGGGGCCGAGTGCGGCGCGCGCCTTGCCCTTGCCGTCGGGTGCGCCGACCAGCCCGGCCACCCGGGTGCCGGCCAGCCAGCCGCGGGCCAGCAGCACCCAGCGCTCGGCGGTCGGCTGCTGCAGCCACAGGTCGTAGGCGGGGGTGGGGGCCCAGACCTCGCCGGTCCGCCCAGCCAGTTCGCCCACCTCGCCGTCGGGGGCCAGCAGGCCCGCACCGTAGGCGAGTTCGAGCCAGAAGGCGGCGCCCGCCTCGTCGGTCTCCAGGGCGAGGGCGGCCCGCTTGAGGTCGCGCACGCCCAGGCCGCCGGCCCGCAGGGCGGCGGGCGGCTGCAGGCCCCACAGGTCGAGCAGCTCCTCGACGGTGCGGACCGCGGTGTGGGCCTGGCCGGCCGCCGCGCTGTCCACAGCCTGTGGATCGCGCTCGGCGACGGGGACCACCACCGGTGCGAGCGGCGTGACGGTGCGGTGGCTGCGTCCGCCGCGCAGGTGCAGCGCGACCTCGCGGGGGAGCACCACGGTGCCGGGGCCGGAGGGCAGCAGCAGGCCGCGGGCCAGCAGCCACTCGACGGGGCTGCGCGCCTGATCGGCGGTGACCGGGCGGGCCGCGTCGGGCACGGTGCCGGTGGGCGGGCCCCAGACCAGCCGGTCCAGCACCCCGAGCGCGGCCGGCGGCGCCTCGGCGAGCAGCGCGGCGCACCGCTTGCGGTCGGCGAACAGCGCGCCGAGGGCCGCCACCGCGGTCACCGGGTCGGGCGTGGCGGGCAGGCCGGCGCCGGCGAGCAGCTGTTGCAGTCGGGCCGGGGACATCCCCAGGGTGGCCTCGCCCAGGGTCGGCCCGAGGCCGGTGCCGCCGGGCCCGGCGGCGCTGGGGGCCAGTGCCTCGCGGACCGCGATCACCAGGTGCGGCGCCGTGTCGGGACCCCAGAGCAGCCCGCGTTCGCGCAGCGCGGCCAGTGCCCGGGGCAGCGCGGCGATCACCGCGGCCCGGTCCACCGGTTCGGCGCCGGGGTGCGCCTTGACCCGGGCGGGGCCGGCCAGCAGGTCGCGCAGCACGGTGGCGGCGCCGCCGTCCGGCATCGCGGCCAGCGCCTCGGCCACCTGCAGCGTGAAGCGGTCCAGCCGCTCCAGCGCGCGCAGCGCGGAGGCCCGGCTGGAGAGCCTGGCGGTCAGCTGGGTGAGGTCGGTCGGCACGGGGTTGAGCAGATCGGGGCGCAGGCGCAGCAGGGTGGCGAGTGCCTGGTCGCTGCTGGCGCGGAGTTCGTCGGCGAGGGTGCGGGCCCCGCCGGAGGCTCCGTTCGGCTCGGTGGTCATCCGACCCAGCGTAGTCGCAGCGGTTGGCGTGCGGGGGCCGCGCCGGTGCGGGATCCCCGGGCGGGCGGTGCCGCCCGCCGGGCGGTCCCGGCACCGGGGGTGGCGCGGCGACGCGCGGGGCATAGGGCGGGTAGCTCTCGCATGGCCGGGCGGCAGTCGGTAGCGTCAGCGGACGGCGGGGCCTGGCGTACGGAACAGGGTGGCGGACGATGGCGGGTGGGCAGTCGGGCGGGCGGCCTGGCGAGCGGGGCGGTGCGCGGCCTGCGGACGGCGAGGTCGGCGAGCGGCTGACCGGCGGTCTGTCGGGCGGCGAGTGGTGGCGGGTGGACGGACCCTGGCGGGTGCTGGGCGCCGTGCCGGGCGCCGGCGCGGCCGCGGAGCCCGGGTCGACGGCGGGCCGGGGTGCGGGTCAGCAGGCGGCGGAGGCGGGCGTCGAGGACGGGGTCTACCTGAGTGGGTCCGCCGTGCCGCCGCGCCCGACCGCGCCGCCCACTGCGGCCGTCCCCACGGCTTCCCCGTCCGCCGGGCCCGGGATCCCGGCGCGCCGGGCGCCGCACTCGATCTTCCGCAAGCGCACCCCGGCCGCCGCGGCCCGCCGTGAACCAGCCGCCGAGATCCCGCGGCAGGCGTCCGTCGCGCCCGAGGAGGGAGCCCCCGCCGCCTGGCTGATCGCGCCGGCCAGTCCCGGCGCGGGCCGCCCGCCGGCTGCTGCCGACTTCCCCGGCTGGGACGCCGTCACGATCGAGTTCCCGCCGGACGACACGGAGAGCGCCGAGCCGCCGGCCGAGGAGGCGCCCGTCCCCGAGCAGCCGCCCGGCAAGGGGGGCAAGGCGGGCCGGCGCGGCAGACCGGGCAAGGGTGCCGCGGTGGAACCGGAGCCGGAGCAGGGGATCGAGGCGGCGGGCGAGCTGCCCGCGGCCTCGGTCCTGGCCGGCCGGCGCCCCTCGCCGCTGCTGCTGCTCGCCGCCGCGGTGCTGGTGGGCGGCGCGGTGAGCGGGGTGATCCTGGTGCTGCTGGCCGGCTGGGGCCTGGCCTACCTCTCGGCCCGGCTCGGCAACCTGACCAAGAAGTTCGCGGTCTTCGGCATCCCGATGATCACCATGACCGCCTCCAGCATCTGGTTCTGGGGGCGCTCCGAGGGCCGCTGGGGCGATGCGCTGGCCAAGGGTGCTCCGGTGACCCACGCCACCCTCACCGCCGCCCCCGGGGTGCTGCGGCTGGCGGGGGTGCTGTCGGCCGTCTTCCTGCTGGCGGTGGCGCTGCGCCGGCGCCCGCTGGGCTGACGCGGGGGAGCCGGCCCCGGGTCACTCCCCGAGCTTGCGGGCCAGCTTGACCAGGGCCGCGCGCCGGCTGGCCAGGTCGTCGTCCGTCAGCCCCGCCATCACCATGGCGATCACCTTG
Organism: Kitasatospora sp. NBC_01250; assembly: GCF_036226465.1. Classification (NCBI taxonomy): domain Bacteria; kingdom Bacillati; phylum Actinomycetota; class Actinomycetes; order Kitasatosporales; family Streptomycetaceae; genus Kitasatospora; species Kitasatospora sp. NBC_01250. The sequence continues at coordinate 5,162,173 of NZ_CP108476.1, forward strand.
GGCGCGGTGAACCACCAGGCGGAGAGCGCGAAGACGGCGTACAGCAGGTGCTGGGCGGGCAGCTCGCGGCTGATCGTCCCGGCCTGCTGCGCCTCCGTGATCGCCGTGACTCGCTGGGCGTAGTAGGCGGCCCGCTCGTTGTCCCGGGCGGTGGGCTGCGGCTCGATCAGCAGCCCCTCCCAGCGCAGCAGGCGCAGGAAGGTGGGGTTGGCCGCGTGCCAGTCGAAGAGCAGCCCGGCGAACTCGCCGAGGTCCTCGCAGTGTTCGGGCAGCGGTGAGGCGGCGGCCATCACCTTGGCCAGCTCCTGGTCGATGACGTGCCCGAAGAGCTGCTCCTTGTTGCCGAAGTACTGGTAGATCCGCTCCTTGTTGACGCCGGCCAGCTTGGCGATCCGGTCCACCCGAGCACCTTCGGGGCCGTGCTCGGCGAACTCCCGCACGGCGGCGTCCAGCAGCAGCTGCTTGGTTCTCTCGGTGTCCCATGCCATGGCGGCAGTCTAGGGCGAGATGTCCAACTAAATGGTTGGACATAGCCCGGGGCGCGTGCCAGACTCATTCCAACCAGTCAGTTGGAGTTACTGCGTTCCCTGGGGGCCTCGCCATGTCCGCTCCGTCCGTGCACCACCGCGCCGTGATCACCTGGGTGGCCGTCTACCCGACCATCACCCTGGTGCTGGGGCTGCTCGGCCCGCACACCGCCCACCTGCCGCTCGTCGTCCGAACCCTGATCCTCAGTGGGATCGTGGTGCCGGTGGTGGTGTACGGGCTGATACCGGTGCTGCACCGGCTGCACGCCGCGACGATCGGCCGCCGCTACGCCCGCAGGGCCGTCGTGTAGCGGATCGCGGTGCGCCGCACCAGGCTGCCGTCCGCCGCCATGAGCGGAGTGAGCTCGGCCAGTGCCGCCGCTCGCGCCTCGTCCAGGCGCTCGGCCGGGATCGCCTCCAGCACGGCGCGCCACCCGCCCGCCCGCTGCGAGCGCCACCAGGCCTCGGCGTCCGGGTAGTGGGTGGCCGCAGGGTGTTCGACCGTGTGGACGTCGCCGAAACCGGCCCGGTGCAGCAGCTCGGCCGCCTCCTCGGGGCTGCGGCCCAGCGGATTGAACCTGGCCGCCCTGCTCTGCCGCACCCGGGCCGCCTCGGGCGGCAGGAAGGCGTTGAGCGCCGCGCCGGGCCGCTCCCAGCCGGGCTCGTCCGCGCCGAAGGCGGTGAAGGCGAACCGCCCGCCGGGCACCAGCACCCGGTGCACCGAGTCCAGCGCCGCCGCCGGATCGGGCGTGAAGATCACTGCGAACGAGGAGAGCGCGGCCTCGAAGGAACTGTCCGGGAAGCCCAGCGCCTCCGCGTCGTCGACCCGGACGCAGACGTTGCGCAGGCCGCGCCCGGCGGCCTGCGCGGCCGTGGCGCGGACCATGCCCGGAGCCAGGTCCACGCCGACCACGTAGCCCTCCCGCCCGACTTCGGCGAGCGCGGCGAAGAGCACCGCGCCCCGGCCGCAGCCGACGTCCAGCACCCGGTCGCCGGGCCGCAGGCCGGCCAGCCGGGCGAGGCGGGCGCCGATCGGATTGAAGAAGCCGCCGTTGGCCTCGTCGTACTCGTCGGCCGCGAGCGAGAACGCGTGGGCCAGCGCGGACTTGCGGCGATGGGACGCCTCGTCCTGCCCGGCGGGTGACTCACCTCGGAGCTGAGTGTTCGTCATACCGCCATGGTGGTCCCGCTGTGGCGCGGGTCACAAGAGGTCGGGCGGCGCCGGCGGGAGCACGCGGGTACGCGCCCGGGACGAGGCTGGCCTAGTAGGTGAGCAGTGTCTGCAGCTCGGCGAGGATCAGGCTGGCTCCGGTGTAGCCGATCCCCTCGAACCAGAGCTGGTCGTCCACCGGGAAGGCGCGGTGGCCGCGGACCGCGCCCAGGGCGTGCCAGGCCGGGCCGGTCAGGACGGCCGCGGCTGCGGCGGCCGGGCCGCCGTGGACGGCGTAGAGCAGGACGTCGCCGTCGGCCCCGGCGAGCTGGTCGGGGGTGATCTCGACGTCGAACTGGTCGACGTTCTGCGCATCGGGGCGGCCGAGCTGGAGGTCGGCCAGGATCGTGCCGAGGAAGCTCTGCCGGCCGTAGAGCCGGATCCGCCCGCCCGGGACGAACCGGACCAGGCTGACCCTGCGCCCGCCGGTGGCACCCGGGCCGCCGAGCGCGCGGCTCGTCGCGGCGATCTGGCCGCGGTAGGCGGCGGCCACCGCGTCGGCCTCCACCGGCCGGCCGAGCGCTCTCGAGTGGAGCTGGACGTTGTCCTTCCACGGGTATCCGGTGGTCCGGCTGAGCACGGTGGGCGCGATCGCGCGCAGCGCCTCGAAGTGCGCGCCGTCGCGCAGCGCGTTGCCCAGGATCAGTTCGGGGCGCAGCGCGCCGATCCGGTCCAGGTCCGGCGTCCCGATGGTGCCGGCGTCGGCCACCTCGGCGAGCCGGGTGGTCGGCCAGTAGCCCGGCAGGCCGGTGTCGTAGGCCGCCCGGCAGGCGCCGACGGGGGTGATGCCCAGGGTCATCGCCGAGTCCAGCTCGGCGGTGTCCAGGGCCACCACCCGCAGCGGCCGGCCCGGGACCGCCACCGCCCCGGTCGCCGCCGTGACGGTGGCGGTGGCCGCGGCGGTGGCGGTGTTCACCGGTTGCGGAGGCCGCACGGCCGGGGCTCGGCGGCAGCTGCCGAGCGCGGTCGCCAGGGCCGCGCCCAGCACGGCTCGGCGCGGTGGGTGACGGTGCATCGGGCTCCTCGGCGGCCGGGTGGGGGCGGGGAACGGCGTCAGGATCGGGCGCTGCAGGCCCCCGGGAAGGATGTCCTATTTGCCGGAAATATAACGGGATGCTGAGCGCCTTAAGGTGAAGGCATGTCTGCGATCTCAGCGCCTGCCCCGCTCACCGTCGGTTTCGACCTCGACATGACCCTGCTCGACACCCGTCCGGGGATCAGGGCCACCTACCTGGCGCTGTCCGCCGAGACCGGCACCTACATCGACGCCGACCTGGCCGTCACCCGGCTCGGCCCGCCGCTCACCGTCGAGCTGGCCAACTGGTTCGACGAGGCGCGGCTGCCGGCCGCGCTGGAGCGCTACCGCGCCCTCTACCCCGAGCACGCCCTGGCGCCGACGGTGCCGCTGCCCGGCGCGCGGGAGTCGGTGGCGGCGGTCAGGGCGGCCGGCGGCCGGGTGGTGGTGATCACGGGCAAGTACGAGCCCAATGCGCGCCTGCACCTGGAGCACGCGGACCTGGAGCACGACGCGCTGGTCGGCGACCTGTGGGCGGAGACCAAGGGCGCGGCGCTGCGCGAGCACGGCGCCGGGATCTACGTCGGCGACCACCTCGGCGACATCATCGGCGCCCGGGTCGCCGGGGCGCTGGCGGTCGCGGTGGCCACCGGGCCCTACGACGCCGGGCAGCTCGCCGAGGCCGGGGCGGACGTGGTGCTGGCGGACCTGCGGGAGTTCCCCGCCTGGCTGGCCGACCACCGCCGCGGCTGACGCCGCGCGGGCTCAGGCCTGCGCGTCGGCCCGGCGGCGCTGCGCGCGGGCCGAGCGGAACAGGCCGACCAGCGCGAGCAGGAAGCCCAGCGGCATCAGCATGCTCGCGAAGTAGGCGGGGGTCGGCAGCGGGGTGAGGTGGAAGAAGAGCGGGACGAAGGTCGCGATGGTGGCCAGCGCGCCCACGATGAAGACCACCGCTCCGATCCGGACCAGGCCCTCGCCCGACGCCTTGCTGCTCACGGCCGCCTCCTGCTGCACCTGTCGCCCGCCCGCGGCACTCCCGCGGAGCCATCGCCCCAGTCTCGCAGAACCCGGACCGCAAACCGGACCGCGAGCCCGCCCGTGGCCCGGCCCGTGCCGGCCGACCCCTCGCCACCTGCGTCGATCCGGGCCTCGTCACTGCCTGCGGTTCGCCGGGGACAGCGAGTTTCGGACTCCCGGTGGCGGGGGTATGCAGGTTTCGCACGGGGTCGCCCGATCCCATCGTCCAGCCAAGGGGGTGTGAGCCGTGACGTCCGCCCAGCCGTCGTCAGCAGGCCGTGTCACGCCCTGGCCGGCCACACTCGCCAGAGCCGGATACCAACCACCGGACGTGTGCGAGTGAAACCCTTGACCGGCCGTTAGCCTGCCGCCGACGGACGCCGTTCACCGGCCCGTCCGGGTCGGCGGCCACCCGCGACCCCCCGCCGGGCGCACCGCGCACGACGCACCGCAGGTGAGACCGGCCCGTCCCTGATCCGCACCGGGCACCCCGACGACGACGCCGGGGCGCCGCCACACCCACCCCATCCACACTGAGGACATTCGAGATGCCCACCGGCCAGGTCAAATGGTTCAACGAGACGAAGGGCTTCGGCTTCCTGTCGCGCGACGACGGTGAGGACGTCTTCGTCCACAGCAAGGCGCTGCCTGCCGGCGTGAGCGCACTCAAGCCGGGGCAGCGGGTGGAGTTCGGGGTGGTCGCCGGGCACCGCGGCGACCAGGCGATGGGGGTCACCCTGCTGGACGCGCTGCCGTCGGTGGCCGCCGCGCAGCGCCGCAGCGCCGACGACATGGCACCGATCGTCCAGGACCTGATCACCATGCTGGACGCCGCACTGCCGGGGCTGCAGCACGGCCGCTACCCGGCCAAGCCGGCCGGGCAGAAGCTGGCCGTGGTGCTGCGCGCGGTGGCCGACCAGTTCGACATCTGAGACGTCGAGCTGCGGCAGGCCTTCCCGTGCCGCGTTACGGGAAGGCCAGCGCCTCGGGCGCCAGGGCGGGCACCAGGCCCTCCTCGGCCGCCCGGGTCAGCAGCGCGCGCACGGCCGCGTAGCCCTCGTCGCCGAGCCCGGCGGTGAACTCGTTGACGTACAGCCCGATGTGCTGGTCGGCAACGGCCGGGTCCATCTCCTGCGCGTGCGCCAGCACGTATGCGCGCGAGGCGGCCGGATCGGCCCAGGCCGCCTCGACCGAGCCGCGCACCGCCGCCGCCAGCTCGCGCAGCCTGGCCGCACCGAGCGAGCGCTTGGCGATGATCGCGCCCAGCGGGATCGGCAGCCCGGTCGCCGCCTCCCAGGCCTCGCCCATGTCGGCCAGCTTGGCCAGCCCGTACTCCTGGTAGGTGAAGCGCGCCTCGTGGATCACCAGCCCGGCGTCCACCCGGCCGTCCCGCACCGCCGGCATGATCTCGTGGAACGGCAGCACCACGATCTCGCCGAACCCGCCGGGCACCGCGGTCGCGGCCCAGAGCCGGAACAGCAGGTAGGCGGTGGAGCGCTCGCTGGGCACCGCGATCCGGCGCCCGCTCAGGTCGCCCTCCTCGCCGGGCCGGGTGAGCACCAGCGGGCCGCAGCCGCGGCCCAGTGCGCCGCCGCAGGGCAGCAGCGCGTACTGGTCCAGCAGCCAGGGCAGCGCGGCGTAGCTGACCTTGAGCAGGTCCAGTTCGCCGCGCTCGGCGAGCCCGTTGGTGACGTCGATGTCCGCGAAGAGCACCTCGGGCGCCTCCTGGCCGGGCAGCAGGCCGTGCGTCCAGGCGTGGAAGACGAAGGTGTCGTTCGGGCAGGGCGAGTACGCGATCCGCAGCGGCTCAGCCACCGGTGGTCTCCTCAGTCGAGCGGGTGCAGTGCGGTAAGTCGGTCGTAGGGCAGCGCGGCGAAGGCGCGCTCCAGCGCGCCCAGCGCCTCGCCGATCCGCCAGGCGGCGCGGTCGCGCGGGCCCACGGCGTTGGAGACGGTACGCAGCTCCAGCACCGGCACACCGCACCGGACGGCGGCCTCGGCCACCCCGAAGCCCTCCATCGCCTCGGCGACGGCGCCCGGGTGGCGGCCGGTCAGCTCCGCGGCGCGTTCGGCGCTGCCGGTCACGGTCGAGACGGTCAGCACCGGCCCGACCACCGCCCCGGTCGCCCCGGCCAGCAGCGCGAGCGCGGCCGGCGACGGGGTGTGCCGCACCGTGCCGAAGCCCAGCTCGGCCACGTCCTGGAAGCCGTCGGGGGTCTGCGCGCCCAGGTCGGCGGCGACGATCGCGTCGGCCGCGACCACCGAGCCGATCGGCGCGTGCGGGGCGAAGCCGCCGGCGATGCCGGCCGAGACCACCAGCGGGTGGCGCCCGGTGGCCAGCGCCAGGGCGGTGGCACCGGCGGCGGCGGCCGGGCCGACTCCCGCGGTCACCACGGTGACCCGGTCGGCGCCCGCGCCGCGCAGCACCGCCTCGGCCTCGGCGGCCACCGCGACCACGACGAGCAGCCGAGCACCCCCAGGAGGGCTCGGCTGCTCGTCGGCGCGCTGGGGCAGGGTCACTGGCCCTGCGAGGGGTCCTGACCCTGGCTGGCGTCCTGCGACTGCTGCTGGCCCACCGGGGCGGCGTCGTTCTGCAGGTCGAGGAACCAGACCGCGATGATGCCCGGCTTCGCGGAGTCGGCGGTCTTCGGGTCGAACTCGATGATCGTCAGCGTGGTGTCGCGGACCTGGGTCAGCACGTTCACGGCCGGGACCAGGCCGGAGAAGGTGCTGGTCTTCTGGTAGTTCGCGATGGTGGCCGTGCCCTGGCCGCCGCCACCGTTGGTGTAGGCGCGCCAGCCGTTCTTCGCGCTGTCCGGGTCCAGGCCGACGCCGATCTGGTCGCTGGTCTTGATCGACAGCTTGCGGAACTGGGCGGGCTGGTTGGAGAACGCGGCGCAGGCCTGGTTGGCGGCGGCGTCCAGCGGCTTGCCGCCGTTGTAGCAGACCGGGTCCGGCGTGAACTCCTGCGAGGAACGGCCGATCGTGACGGTGGCCTTGGTCGCGATCGGCTTGGGCTGGCCGGAGGCGTAGGCGATGGACCCACCGAGCGTGCCGGCGCCGATCACGACCACGGCGCCGAGGGCGGCGATGACACGGGTGCTGAGGCTCATGGACGAAGGCTATCCAACTCTGCCGGTCACGCGACGCGGGGGTGCGGTGCGCCGCCGCGAACGCCCAGCCGGACCAGCGCCAGCACCGTCCAGAGCAGGGCCACGCCCAGGATCGCGGCGGCGACCGACAGACCCAGCGTGCCGTTCAGCGGCAGCAGGATGCCGAGCGCGCCGCCGGCCACCCAGCACAGCTGCATCAGGGTCTCCGAGCGCGCGAAGGTGGAGGTGCGCACCGCCTCGGGGACGTCGCGCTGGATCAGCGAGTCCAGCGCGAGCTTGGCCAGCGAGGCGGCGATCCCGGCGACCGCGGCCACCGCCAGCACGGTGACCAGGTTGTACCAGATCGCGGCGGCTGCCGCGGCTGCGGTGGCCAGCAGCAGCATCGCGGTGATCAGGGCCTCCGAGCCGCGGCTGCGCAGCCAGGAGCCGAAGACCGAGCCGAGCGCGTTGCCGCCGCCCGCCGCCACCGCCAGCAGACCCAGGCCCACCGTCGGCGATACGCCGCCGACCGGGGCCACCCGCACCAGGAAGGCCAGGAAGAGGGTGAGGAAGCCGCTCAGCCCGCGCAGCGCCGCCACCGCCCGCAGGCCCAGGATCACCGCGGGGCCCACCGTGCGCAGGGTGCCCTTGGGCCGGGGCGCCGCATCGGCCCGGCCGTCCTGCGCGGTCGCGTCCTGCGGGTCGGCGTGCGGGCTGGCGTGCAGCACCGCGCGCTGCTCGCCCTTGGCGGAGTCCACCTGGTGCGGCAGGTGAAAGGCCATCAGCGTGCCGATCACGAAGACCAGGAAGGCGCCGCGCAGCGGCCACGAGGGCCCGGCCAGGTGCAGCAGCCCGCCCACCGCGGCGGCCAGGCCGGTGGCCAGCAGGCCGGCCAGGGTCACCCGGGAGTTGGCCTTCACCAGCGTCACCCGGGCGGGCTTGAGCCGGGGCACCACCACGCTGCGCACCACGCCGTACGCCTTGGAGGCCACCAGGCAGCCCAGTGCCTCCGGATAGAGCGTCAGGTTGCCGTCGGCGATCGAGCCCGCCATGGTCCAGGCGAGCACCGCCCGGGTCAGCATCGCCATCGCCATCGCGGCCCGGCGGCCGTGCGGCAGCCGGTCCAGCAGCGGGCCGATCACCGGGGCGAGCAGCGCGAACGGGGCCATGGTGACCAGCAGGTAGAGCGCCACCCGGCCACGGGCCTCGCTGGTGGGCACCGAGAAGAAGATGGTGGAGGCGAGCGCGATGGTGATCAGCATGTCGCCGAAGGAGTTGAGCGCGTGCAGCTCGATCAGCTTGGCCAGCCCGGACTCGCCGGCGCCGTCGGCCGAGGTGGCCTTGCGGATCCGCCGTCCGGTGCCGTGCACCACCCGCCCGGTGCCCAGACCGGCCGCCGAGGCACCGCGGAGCAGCAGGTTGCGCCGGGCCGGCGGCTCGGGCTCCGGGACCGGATCGAGGTCGGCCTCCGGGGCCGGGTCCGGTTCGAGATCTGGTTCGAGATCCGGTCCGGGGCCGGGATCGGGCTGCGGAGCCCTGATCTCGGGGCGCGCGGACTTGGTCAGGTCGACCGGCGGACTCGTCCCGGTCGCGGGCGACCCGGGCAGCGGGGATCCGTCCGCCGGGTGCGGATCCGCATCGTCCACCCCGGGGATCGAGAGCTGCTGTCGCGGCACGGCGACCGGCCTGGCGTGCTGCGACGGAGTTTCGTCCGCCACACAGGCAATCCTGCCTGACAAACCCGCCCGGGACGAGGGATTACGGCCCGCTCGGCGCGGTCGGGCACAGCTGCTACTCTCGACGGCCGCTCATCGGGCTGTCGCGTGGACCTGCGCGGCGGGTAGCCTGCACTACGAGCCCTAGGGTGGAGCGCGCGGTGCGCCGGTCGGCCTGGCCCGACGGCGGCGCGGCCGGTCCCCGTGAGGCTCGCGGTCACGCAGAATAGGGGCCGGTACCTCGAGCGAGCGGTACCGCGGTTCGGTCGACGACGCGGTGGCCACGGGCGCGCGCCCCCGGTGGCCGAGACGTCCCGAACGGCCCGGGCGAGACACCGGGCGATTAGGCTGCAGGTAAGAAGACTGGAGAGAACCGACGCCGTGAGTGCTGCGATGCGAAGCCGTACCCCAGACCGGCTCTGTGCCGAGGCCGTCGAACTCGCCAGGCAGGCAGCGATCGAGGCGGTCGGCGCCGAGGCTGTCGGCGCGCATCTGGCGGCCCGGGCCGAAGGCGAACGGGTGGTCACCCACACCTTCGAGTGCCTGGACGCCGCCTACCGTGGCTGGCAGTGGGCCGTCACCGTGGCCCGTGCGCCGCGCGCCAAGCTGGTGACCCTGGACGAGGTCGTGCTGCTGCCCGGCGCCGACGCGGTGCTCGCCCCCCAGTGGGTGCCGTGGAGCGAGCGGCTGCGCCCCGGCGACCTGGGCCCGGGCGACCTGCTGCCCACCGGCGCCGACGACGAGCGGCTGACCCCCGGCTGGTCCGGCGAGGACGAGCCGGCGCCCAACTCCGCCGTCTTCGACGGCGAGGAGGACCTGGAGCTGTCCGACCCGCACGTGCAGCCCGCGCCGGCCCGCGCGCAGATCGGCGCGGTCGCCGACGAGCTGGGGATGGCCCGCCCGCGGGTGCTCTCCCGGCTCGGCCTGCACCTGGCCGCCGACCGCTGGGAGAAGACGCACGGCCCGCAGAGCCCGATGGCGCAGTCCGCCCCGGCCTCCTGCACCAGCTGCGGCTTCCTGATCGCGATCGGCGGCTCGCTCGGCCAGGCCTTCGGCATCTGCGGCAACGAGTACGGACCGGCCGACGGCCAGATCGTCTCGCTCGCCTACGGCTGCGGCGGCCACTCCGAGGCGGCCGTGCTGCCGGCCCCGCCGGTGCCCGCCGAGCTGATCCTGGACGAGACCGTGGTCGAGCCGCTGCACCTGCACCCCGACCGGGCCGGCGGCTCGGTGGAGCCGGACGCCCCGGCCGAGGAGCTGGGCCACTCCTGACCAGCTGACCCGCACCGTCGTACCGGAGCCCCGGAGCGTTCGCCGCCCGGGGCTCCGCCGGGTCCGGGCCCGTCCCCGGTGGCCGTGGTCGGCGGGCGCCCCGACACGGGGGAGAATGCCCCCAACGGATCTCGTGTGACGGTTGGGGAAGGCGGGCGGGTCCTGTGGAGCCTCGCATCATCGGCAGTGGCGGCGACGGACAGGCGGCCGACCACTTCGGCACGGCCGAGGTGCGCCGCCGGGTGCTGGACGGCTGGACGGCCGCCGCGGCCCGGTTCCGGGAGGACGCCAACGCCGAGGAGGAGTTGGCGCTCGGCGGCTACCGGGACCGGCTGGTGGTCGAGTTGGCGCAGAACGCGGCCGACGCCGCCGCGCGCGCCGGACGCGGCCCGGGCCGGCTGCGGCTGACCCTGCGCGACGGCGTGCTCGCGGTGGCCAACACCGGCGCCCCGCTGGACGCCGCCGCCGTCGAGTCGCTCTCCACCCTGCGGGCCTCCTCCAAGCGCGCCGACACGACCCCCACGGTGGGCCGGTTCGGGGTCGGCTTCGCGGCCGTGCTGGCGGTCAGCGACGAGCCGGCCATCCTCGGGCACAGCGGCGCGGTGCGCTGGTCGCTGGCCGAGGCCCGCGCGCTGACCGATCGTGCGGCGGGGGAGGCGCCCGCACTGGCGGAGGAGTTGCGCCGCCGCGACGGCCACGTGCCGCTGCTGCGGCTGCCGCTGGCCGCCGAGGGCGAGCCGCCGGCCGGCTACGACACGGTGGTGCTGCTGCCGCTGCGCGACGGTGCCGCCGAGGACCTGACCCGCCGTCTGCTCGACGGGGTGGACGACGCGCTGCTGCTCACCCTGCCGGGCCTGGGCGAGATCGTGATCGAGATGCCGGACGGGCGGGTGCGCACGCTGACCCGCTCGGCCGTCGAGCGGGCCGAGCACGCCGAGGAGGGCGGCCTGGGCCAGGTCACCCTCACGGAGCAGAGCGGGAGCGGCACCGCGGTCTCCATCTGGCAGACCGTCACCAGCACCGGCGCGCTGGCCGCCGAGCTGCTGGCGGACCGTCCGGTGGAGGAGCGCACCCGGCCGTACTGGACGGTGACCTGGGCCGTCCCGGTCTCCGCCGCCGGTACCCCGCAGCCGCTGCCGGTCGCCCCGGTGCTGCACGCGCCCACCCCGAGCGAGGAGCCGCTGGGCCTGCCCGCGCTGCTGATCGCCTCCTACCCGCTGGACTCCACCCGCCGCCACGTCGCACCCGGGCCGCTCGCCGACTTCCTGACCGAGCGCGCCGCCGAGGCCTACACCGACCTGCTGCGGGCCCGCGGCGCCGACCTCGGCTCGCTGGTCCTGGTGCCCGGGCCGCTGGGCCAGGGCGCGCTGGACAACGCGCTGCGCGCCGCGGTGCTCTCCCGGCTGCCCGGCACCGCCTTCCTGCCGCACCCCACCGCCGTGGAGGAGGGCACCCCGGCGCTGCGCCCGCGCGACGCCACGCTGCTGGAGGGCGCGGACTCCTCGGTGGTCGAGGCGCTGGCGCCGATCTTCCCGGGGCTGCTGCCGGCCGGCCTGGAGCGGCGCGCGGAGCTGCGCGCCCTGCAGGTGCGCCGGATCCCGCTGGCCGAGGTGGTCGACCAGCTCGGCGGCCTGGACCGGGAGCCGGCCTGGTGGCGCAGCCTGTACGGGGCGCTGGCCGGCGCCGACCCGGAGGCGCTCGGCGCGCTGCCGGTGCCGCTGGCCACCGGACGCACCGTCACCGGGCCGCGCCGGGTGCTGTTGCCCTCCGACGACGCCGACTGGGCGGGCTTCCCCGGCTACCCGCAGGCGCTGGCCCAGGCGCTCGACCTGCTGGACCTGCGGCTGGCCCACCCCGATGCCGCGCACCCGCTGCTGGCCAAGCTCGGCGCCACCGTCGCCACCCCGGCCGGGGTGCTGGCGACCCCCGAGCTGCGGGCCGCCGTGGCCCGCTCGCTCGACCTGGGCGAGGACGACTTCGAGGCCGCCGCCGAGCTGGCGGACGCGGTGCTCGGGCTGGTGCGGGCCGCGGGGGCGAAGGCCGGGGACCACCCGTGGCTGGCCCGCCTCGCGCTGCCGGACGACGAGGGCGAGCTGGCCCGGGCCGGCGAGCTGATCCTGCCCGACGGCCCGCTCGCCCGGCTGGCCCGCCCCGAGGACGCGCCCTTCGTGGACGAGGACCTGCTGGAGCGCTGGGGCCCCGAGGTGCTGGCCGCCGTCGGGGTGCTGGGCGACTTCGTGCTGGTGCGCGCCGAGGACGCGGTGCTCGACCCGGACGACCTGGAGCGGCTGGACCCGACCGCGCCCGCCGACCGGGCGGTCGGCGGCAACCCGACCGGCCTGCTGGACGAGGCGCCGGACGGGCTGGCCGACTGGTGCGAGGAGGTCCTGGAGCAGCTGCACATCGACGACGCCGAGGTCGGGGTGCCGCCGGTGGCCGCGGAGCTGCTGGTGGTGCGCGACCTGGACCTGGTGGACGAGGACGCCTGGCCCGAGGCGCTGGCCCGGCTCGCCCGGCCGCCCTACCGGGACGCGGTGATCACCCCCGTGCGCGCCCTGCTGCCCGACGGCAGCTACACCGACCTGCCGCCCTACACCGCCTGGTGGCTGCGCGACCACCCGGTGCTGGACGGCCGCGAGCCGGCCGGCCTGCGCGCGGCGGGCGGCGACTGGCTGCTGCGCGGCCTCTACGACGAGGCCCGCACCACGCTGGACGAGCAGTTCCTGCACGCGCTCGGGGTGCGCACCACGCTGGCCGCGCTGCTCGCCGAGCCGCACGGTTCGGAGGAGCTGCTGGACCACCTCACCGACCCGGCGAGCGAGGTCTCGCACCGTCAGCTGCACGGCATCTACACCGCGCTGGCCGGCGTGCAGGGCGGATCCTCGCCGGACCCCGGCTGGGGCGAGGAGCACGACGAGGTGCGCGCCCTGCCGCCGCTGGACGAGGCCACCGGGCGCCGCCCGGCGCACACCGTGGTGGTGGACGCCACCGAGGCCGTGGTCGCCGACGCCCCGGACCTGGTGCAGCTGCTCCACCCCTACCCGCTGGTCCCGGTGGCCCCGGAGCTGGCTCCGGCGCTCGCCGAGCGGCTGCACGTCTCGCTGGCCAGCGAGGTGGCCGGCGGCCGGGTGCTCTCCGAGGGCACGCTGCACCGGGTGCCCTCGTTCGTCCGGGAGCTGCTGCCCGGCTGCCCGGCCGCCTACGAGGAGCACGAGGAGCTGCTGGTGGTCGGCCCGGACGGCGAGGAGGCCGCGGTCGACTGGCGCTGGGACACCGCCGCGCCCTCGCCCGAGCTGCCCTACGACCCGGAGCTGACCGAGGCCGAGGACGAGGAGGACGGCACCTACTGGCCGACGGTGGGCGGCGAGTTCGAGGTGCCGCCGGTGGCCGGGCTGCTGCACGCGGCCACGCCCGAGGGGCTGGCCGCCGGGCTGGCCTGGTCGGTGGGCCAGTGGCACCGGCGCTTCGAGGTGCTGGCCGCGCTCACCGAGCCGGACCGGGCCTACGAGCTCTCGGCGGCCCGCGACTTCGAGTCCTGAGAAAGGCCCTGGAGTCCGGCGAGCCCCGGTGGCTACCCTGTGGCCGTGATCGACACAGCCGAGGGCGCCACCGGGCGCAGGTTCCTCTTCCTGCTCGCGAGCACCCGCTCCGAGGGCAACACCGAACTGCTCACCCGGCGGGCGGCCGAACAGCTGCCCGCCGCGGTGGAGCAGCGCTGGCTGCGGCTGAGCGAGCTGCCGCTGCCGCCGTTCACCGACATCCGGCACGCGGGCGAGGGCCGCTACCCGCAGCCCGAGGGCCACGCCAGGACCCTGCTGGAGGCCACCCTGTGGGCCACCGACCTGGTGATCGCCTCGCCGCTGTACTGGTACAGCGTGAGTGCCGACGCCAAGCTCTACCTGGACCACTGGGCCAGCTGGATGCGGGTGCCGGGCGCGCAGTTCAAGGCGGGCATGGCCGCCAAGACGCTCTGGGGCGTCACCGTGCTGACCACCGAGGACCACGCGCCGGCCGACCCGCTGGTCGGCACCCTGCGGCTGTCCGCCGAGTACCTGAGGATGCGCTGGGGCGGCGCGCTGCTCGGCACCGCCAACAAGCCGGGCCAGATCGCCGAGGATCTCGGGGCACTGGAACGGGCGAAGACCTTCTTCGCGTCCTAGTGCCGCGTCAGACAGGCCCTGGGGCCCCGGCCGCTGCTCGTCCTACTCCTCGTCCAGCGAGCGCCGGACGAACCGCCAGACCACCTCGAGCAGCAGGCCGGCGACCACGGCGACGGCCACCCCCGTCCAGGGGTCGCGGATGCCGACCAGCTTGAGCTGGAAGAAGTCGGAGAGCCAGGGGACCACCAGCACCAGGGCGAATGCCCCGCACATGGTGGCGATCAGCAGCAGCCGCCACCAGGTGTACGGGCGGGCCACGATCGCCAGCACCCAGATCGCCACGATGAAGAGCGTCAGGGTGGCCACACTGGTGTCGGCCTTCAGGTCGGTGGCGTGGTCGCCGCGGGCCAGCACGTAGGCGACGAAGGTGGCGGTGCCCGCGATCACCCCGCCGGGGATCGCCAGCCGCAGCACCCGGCGCACGAACCCGGGCCTGGCCCGTTCGTTGTTCGGCGCAAGCGCCAGGAAGAAGGCCGGGATGCCGATGGTCAGTGCGCTCAGCACGGTGGAGTGCCGGGGCAGGAACGGGTACGGCACCTGGGTGAAGACCACCAGCAGCGCCAGCAGGACGGAGTAGACCGTCTTCACCAGGAACAGGCTGGCGACGCGCTCGATGTTGCCGATCACCCTGCGGCCCTCGGCGACCACCGAGGGCAGCGTGGCGAAGCTGTCGTTCAGCAGCACGATCTGGGCCACCGCCCGGGTCGCCTCGCTGCCCGAGCCCATCGCCACCCCGATGTCGGCGTCCTTGAGCGCCAGCACGTCGTTGACGCCGTCGCCGGTCATCGCCACGTGGTGCCCGCGCGACTGCAGCGCGCCGACCAGCTCGCGCTTCTGCTGCGGCGTCACCCGGCCGAAGACGGTGGTGCGCTCGGCGGTGTCGGCCAGCGCCTCGGGCTCGGTGGGCAGCGTGCGGGCGTCCAGCGGGTGGTCGGCGCCCGGCAGCTCCAGGCTCGCCGCCACCGCGCCGACCGAGACCGCGCTGTCGCCGGAGATCACCTTCGCCTGGACCCGCTGCTCCTCGAAGTAGCGCAGCGTCGCGGCGGCGTCCGGGCGCAGCCGCTGCCGGAGCACCAGCAGGGCCAGCGGCGCAAGGCCCTTGGCCGGGTCGGGGGCGTCCAGCGGGACGGTGGTGCGGCCCAGCAGCAGCACCCGCAGGCCCTGCGCGCCGAGTTCGTCCACCGCGGTCAGCGCGGGGTGGCCGGTGGGCAGCAGCACGTCGGGGGCGCCGAGCAGCCAGCCGGCCTCGGCGCCGTCCGGCTCGCGCAGCTGGGCGCCGCTCCACTTGCGGGCGGAGGAGAAGGGCACCGCCTCCAGCACCCGCCAGCCGCCGCCGTCGGCGGTGCTGTCACCGTCGCCGGTGCGATCGTCCTCGGGGGCGGCGGTGCCGTAGGCGTCCAGGATCGCCCGCATGCTCGGGTTGGGCCGGGCGTCGGCACCGGCCAGGGTGCCCAGCACCTGCTGGAGCCGGCCGGGCTGCGCGTCGCCGTCCAGCGCGCGCAGCTCCTGCACGTCCATGCCACCCTCGGTGAGGGTGCCGGTCTTGTCCAGGCAGACGGTGTCCACCCGGGCCAGCCCCTCGATCGCCGGCAGCTCCTGCACCAGGCACTGCTTGCGGCCCAGCCGGACCACCCCGATCGCGAAGGCCACCGAGGTCAGCAGCACCAGGCCCTCGGGCACCATCGGCACGATGCCGGCCACCGTGCGGCGCACCGCCTCGCGCCAGTCGTTGTGCTCGACCGACCACTGACTGATCACCAGGCCGATCGCGGTGGGGACCAGCAGGTAGGTGATGAACCGCAGGATGGTGTCGATGCCGGTGCGCAGCTCGGACTTGACCAGGGTGAACCGGCTGGCCTCCTCGGCCAGCTGGGCCGCGTAGGCCTCGCGGCCGACCTTGGTGGCGGTGAAGGCGCCGGAGCCGGCCACCACGAAGCTGCCGGACATCACCGCGTCGCCCGGGCGCTTGTGCACCGGGTCGGGCTCGCCGGTGAGCAGCGACTCGTCGATCTCCAGGCCGTCCGCCTCGGTGACCTCGCCGTCCACGATCACCTTGTCGCCGATGCCCAGCAGCACGGTGTCGTCCAGCACGATCTCGCCGACCGCGATCTGCGCCACCTGCCCGTCGCGGCGCACCTCGGGGCGGGCCTCGCCGATCAGCGCCAGGCTGTCCAGGGTCCGCTTGGCGCGCACCTCCTGGATCACGCCGATCGCGGTGTTGGCCACGATCACCAGGCCGAACAGGCCGTCCTGGATCGGGCCGACCACCAGGATCACCGCGAAGAGCACGCCGATGATCGCGTTGAACCGGGTGAAGACGTTGGCCCGGACGATCTCCGGCACCGACCGGCTGGACCGCACCGGTACGTCGTTGACCTGACCCTGGGCCACCCGTTGCGCCACCTCGGCGGCGCTCAGGCCACCCGGACGGACGAGGGTGCCCGGGCCGGCCGCGGCCGGGGCGTCGGCGGGGTCGTCGGCTGGCGTGCTCCGGTCGGCGGGGTGCGTCATGGCACCGACTCTACGGGCGGGAAATGTCCGGTGCGTCCCTCTATGGGACCGGTCGGGCCGACCGGGTGGACCACTCGGCGGGGGGCTCAGTCCTCCTCGCGGCGGACACCGTCCGTCGGGGTCCCGGTGGCGGACGCCGCGGCGTCCGCGGCCCGGGAGCGCTGGATCGCCGCCCGCCTGCCCCGGCAGTACCACACGCCGATCAGCCCGAGCAGGCCGCCGGCCAGGCAGACCCAGGGCCAGTTGCCGTGCCCGTGCTCCCGCAGCGTGCTGTGGAACGGGAGCAGCACCACGAAGCCCAGGAACCAGAGCGCCGTCCCGCCGCCGACGATCGCGACGTCGTTGGCTTCCATGGGAGGCGGTGAGGGGTGCAGCGGGGTCTTCGGCATGGGGTTCAGCCTACGGCTTCGGATGTGCGCCACCTGGACTGATGCGCGCTCGGGAGGGGCGCCGAATCTACGCGCGAAGATGGCGCGTGCACGACCATGAACACATACTGAAGGCCCTCCTTTGCCCCCACCAGAGGACATATCGCATGCCTTCCGCGGCCCTCGACCGCTACTTCCGGATCTCCGAGCGCGGCTCCAGCCTGCCCAGGGAGATCCGTGGCGGCGTCGCCACCTTCTTCACCATGGCCTACATCCTGGTGCTGAACCCGATCATCCTGTCCAACGCCGTGGACGTGAACAAGCACGCGCTGAGCTTCCCTCAGCTGGTCACGGCGACCGCGCTCACCGCGGGGCTCACCACCCTGCTGATGGCGGTGATCGGCAACGTGCCGATCGGCCTGGCCGCGGGCCTGGGCGTGAACACCATCGTCGCGCTCCAGCTCGCGCCCAAGATGACCTGGCCGGACGCCATGGGCATGGTCGTGCTGGCCGGCATCTGCATCATGCTGCTGGTCGCCACCGGCTTGCGCGAACGGGTGATGACCGCCGTGCCGCTCGGCCTGCGCAAGGCGATCGCGATCGGCATCGGCCTCTTCATCGCGCTGGTCGGCCTGGTCGACTCCGGCTTCGTCAGCCGGGTGCCCGACATCGCCCACACCACCGTCCCGCTGCAGCTCGGCATCGGCGGTCACCTGCACGGCTGGCCGGTGCTGGTCTTCGTGCTCGGGGTGCTGCTCACCCTCGTGCTGGTGGTGCGCAAGGTGCCGGGCGCGATCCTCATCTCCATCGTGGTGATGACCCTGGTCGCCGTGGTGATCCAGAAGGCCGCCAACCTGCCCGCCGAGGCCTGGGGCCTGACGGTGCCCAAGTGGCCGGGCAACCCGGTGTCCACCCCGGACTTCTCGCTGGTCGGCCAGGTCAGCCTGTTCGGCGGGTTCCACCACGTCAGCGTGCTGACCGGGATCCTCTTCGTCTTCACCGTGCTGATGAGCGCCTTCTTCGACGCGATGGGCACCATCCTCGGCGTCGCCGACGAGGCCCACCTGCTCGACCGGAACGGCGACCTGCCGGGCATCAACCGGATCCTGATGGTCGACGGCGTGGCCACCGCGCTGGGCGGCGCCACCTCCTCCTCGGCCAACACCTGCTTCGTCGAGTCGACGGCGGGCGTCGGCGAGGGCGCCCGCACCGGCTTCGCCAGCCTGGTCACCGGCGCGCTCTTCATGCTCGCGCTCTTCCTGACCCCGCTGGCCACCATGGTGCCGGCGCAGGCGGCGACCCCGGCGCTGGTCACGGTCGGCTTCCTGATCCTGGCCAACTCGATCCGCGAGATCGACTGGAGCGACTACACGATCGCCATTCCGGCGTTCCTGACCATGGTGCTGATGCCGTTCACCTACAGCATCACCAACGGCATCGGGATGGGCTTCATCACCTTCTGCGTGCTGCGGCTGGCGACCGGGCGCGGGCGCAGCGTGCCGGTGGCGCTGTACGTGGTGGCGGCGGTCTTCGCCTTCTACTACATGATGCCGGCGCTCGGGCTGGCCAAGTAGCGCTCGCCCGACCCGTCGTGAGCCCGGCCCCGCGGTGTGCGGGACCGGGCTCACGGCGTACGGCGCGGGGTCAGGACTGGCCGTAGGTCCCGCTGGACCAGGCGGCGCCGGTGTCGGTGACGTAGAGCACGAGGTTGTCGTCGTTCTGCACCACGAGGTGGCCGCCGGGGACGGAGGTGTAGGTGCCCGTGGCCCAGAGCGCCCTGCCGTCGGGGCCGTGGACGACGAGGTTGCCGTCGGGCTGCATGACGGCGGAGGCGCCGGAGTGGCCCCAGGTGACCGGGGACCACAGGGGCTTGCCGGTGGCCTTGGAGCAGAGGACGAGGCCCATTCCGCGACGAGGTGCTGACGGTGCGTCAGGTCAGCAGGTCCGTGAGCTGCTGCGGGCTCCAGTGGCCGGCGGCGCCGGGGCGGGTGCTCAGGTAGGCGGCGATCTCGGTGGTGCGCCAGCCGTGCGCCTCGCGCAGGCCGGCCGCGAGGTGGTGCAGGTAGCGGGCGGACGGTGGGTTGAGCGGGGCCTCGGCCAGCGGCCAGGGGGCCGTGAAGGTGAGCAGCGGGCGGCCCTCCAGGTCGCCCGGGTGGATCAGGGTGTCGTAGCGGCCGGGGCCCAGGACGGCGCGGCCCTCGCGCAGGGCCTGGCGCAGGTCGAGGTCGGTGCCGGGCGGGCGGCGCATCTCCTGGGCGGCCAGGTCGCTCAGCTGGGCGGCGGTGATCAGGTAGGCGCGCGCCGCCGTGCCGTCGTGGCCGGGGGAGCCGGTGTCAGGGGCGGCAGTGGTGGCGGTAGTGGCGGCGGGGTCGTAGAAGGCCATGCCGCCGGTCCAGACGGTCGACTCCAGGGCGAAGTACAGCCGGCCCGGCAACCGGATCGCGCGGCTGTCGCGTGGCGGACGCGGGTCGCGGCAGCCCGGGTAGTCGCGGGCGCCGCCGAGCGGGCGGCCCCCGGCCAGGTAGGCGGTGAGCCGGGCCAGGTGCAGGTTGGAGCCGTAGGCGGCGTACCAGAGCAGCTTCGGGCCTGCCGCCGGGTCGGGGCTGTCGCCGGTCATGGGGGCAGCGTAGAGAACGGGATGCCCTGGCAGGGGGACCTGAGGGGGCGAACTCGCTGTGTTCTGAGCGGTGATGACGTCGGGTCACACCGGTTTCCGGACGCCGGGGCTGACCGGAAACCGTGCTGTGTAGCCCAGTTGGCGCTGGGCATACTGCCCGTGAGGTGTGAGGGGGCACTTGCCGATGGCGCGATGGGACCCAACGGGGATCGACGAGGCGGATTTCCTGCCGGAGCAGTTCCGCACCGCCGACCAGGCCTCGGTCGAGGCGCAGCGGCAGACCCTGCGCTGGTACCGCGGGTTGATCCTGATGCTGGTGGTCGCGGCGGCGGTCAGCGCGGTGATCGGTCCGGGCAGCGGCGGTCACGGCAGCGTCGCCCCGCTGATCTCGGTGGCGGCCTTCCTCGCGGCCGGCTACTTCTGGTCCAGGCTGCGGCAGGCCAACCCGCAAGCCCGCTGGTACGCCTCGCGCGCCGCCGCGGAGTCGGTGAAGACGCTGGCCTGGAAGTACACGGTGCGGGCTCGCCCGTTCGGCGGCCCGGCCGACTCGCCCGAGGTCGACGAGGAGTACCGGGCGCACATCGCCGAGGTGCTGCGGACCTTCGAGGAGACCGGGGTGCTGCCGCCCGACGCGGTGCCGGAGATCACCGACGGCATGCGGGAGTTGCGCGCCGCCGGGCTGACCGCGCGGCGCACCATGTACCTGCGGCTGCGGGTGGAGGGCCAGCGCACCTGGTACCTGGCCAAGGCGGACGCCTGCGAGTCGCAGGCCGTCTCCTGGGGGCTGGGGACGGTCGCGCTGATGATCATCGGTGGCGCCGCCGCCGTGGCGCAGGCCACCGGTGCGATCTCGGTGAGCCTGTTCGGCGCCTGCTCGGCCGCCGCCGCCGCGATCATCGCCTGGACCCAGCTCAAGCAACTGCGCCCGCTGGTCTCGGCCTACCAGCTGGCCGCCAAGGAACTCGACCTGGTGTGGGGCAAGTTGTCGGTGCTGGATCCGAACGACACGGACGCGGAGTCGACCTGGTCGCTGCTGGCCGGCGACGTCGAGGACGCGGTGGCGCGTGAGCACAGCAGTTGGCGCTCGCGTCGGGCCTTCCCGCGCTGAGCCGCAACCGAGCAGGCGCCCCGCCCGGGCCTGCCGGGCGCATGACCACCGCCGAGGGCGGCACCGGTTCCCCACCGGTGCCGCCCTCGCTGCTGTCCGTGGTGCGCGCTCGGGTGGTGGGGTGGTGGGGCGGTGGGGCGATTTTTAATTAGAGAGAGTAATGACGTAAGCTAAGTATCATGTCCGAGATGTCCGAGGGCGACCTCGCCGCTGTCAGTCAGCTGCGGTCGTCCGTGATGCGGCTGGCGCGGCGGTTGCGGCACCAGCATGTGGAGCAGTCCCTCAGTCCCACCGAGATGGGTGTGCTGGGGACGCTCGCGCGGTGTGGCAGTGCCACACCTGGGGAGTTGGCGCGGCGGGAGCATGTGCAGCCGCCGTCGATGACGCGAATCATCGCGATGTTGGAGGAGAAGGGGCTGGTGCGGCGGGAGCCGCACCCCGAGGACCGGCGGCAAGTGGTGGTCAGCATGACCGAGCAGGCCCAGACGATCCTCGACGAGAGCCGTCGGCGGCGCAACGCCTGGCTCGCGGAGCTGGCCTCCGGCCTGACCGAGGAGGAGTGGGCGACCGTGCGCGCGGCAGCGCCCGCGCTGTACAAGCTCGCGCACCTGTAGCGCAGGCGCAGCAGGACATCGGACGAGAGAGAGGACCACAGCATCACCGCAGGACCGACCAGGAAGACCAGCAGCGCGGTTCCGGCCACCACCGGAGCCGCGCCACGAGGGGAGCAGTACGTGACACCGCAGGGCGCAGCCGGCGCCGTCAACCGTCCCGACGACACCACCATCCCGACCTCGACCCTTGCCACTCCCGTGGCCACGCCGGTGAGTCCGCCCGGCGACGACGACCCCTGCGAACGCACCGCGGCGGCTGACCCCGCCGCGTCGGCGCGGTTCACCCGGCCCGGGGGGATGTTCTCCTCGCTGCGGGTGCGCAACTACCGGTACTTCTTCGCCGGGCAGATCGTCAGCAACACCGGCAGCTGGATGCAGCGCATCGCCCAGGACTGGCTGGTGCTGAGCCTGACCGGCAGCCCGCTCGCGGTCGGCATCACCACCGCCATGCAGTTCCTGCCCACGCTCGCGCTCGGCCTCTTCGGCGGCGTGCTCGCCGACCGGATGCCCAAGCGCCGGCTGCTGATCGCCACCCAGGGTGCGATGGGCCTGCTCGCCGCCGCACTGGCGGTGCTCACGATCACCGGTGCGGTGACCGAGTACTACGTCTACGCCTTCGCCCTGCTGCTCGGCCTGGTGACCGTGGTGGACACCCCGACCCGGCAGGCCTTCGTCTCCGAGATGGTCGGCCCCGACCACCTGAGCAACGCGGTGAGCCTGAACGCCGCCAACTTCCAGACCGCCCGGCTGGTCGGCCCGGCGGTGGCCGGTCTGCTGATCGCGGCGGTGGGCAGCGGCTGGGCGTTCGCGCTCAACGGGCTCTCGTTCGCGGCCGTGATCGGCGGGCTGCTGGCGATGCGGACCAGCGAGCTGCGGCCGGTCGCCCGGATCCCGCGCGAGAAGGGCCAGTTGCGCGAGGGGCTGCGGTACGTCAAGGAGCGGCCCGACCTCATGTGGCCGCTGGTGCTGGCGGGCTTCATCGGGACCTTCGGCTTCAACTTCCCGACCCTGCTGTCCGGTTTCGCCCGCGGCACCTTCCACGTCGGCCCCGGCCAGTACGGCCTGCTGAACACCGCGATGGCGCTCGGCTCGCTGGCCGGCGCGCTCTACGCCGCCCGCCGGGGCGCGCCGCGACTGCGCTGGCTGGCCGGCGCGGCGCTGGTCTTCGGGCTGCTGGAGGTGCTGGCCTCGGCCGCGCCCGGCTACTGGAGCTTCGCGGTGCTGCTCACCCTGATCGGGATCTTCGGGCTGACCTTCAACACCTCGGTCAACTCCTATGTGCAGCTGTCCACCGACCCCGAGATGCGCGGCCGGGTGATGGGTCTGCTGGTGCTGGTCTTCACCGGCGGCACCCCGATCGGCGCCCCGCTGGTCGGCTGGGTGACGGGGGCCTACGGGGCCCGGGTGGGCCTGCTCGCCTGTGGCGTGGTCTCGGCGCTGGCCGCGGCGGGGGTCGGCCTGGTGCTGGCCCGCTGCGCGGACCTGCGACTGCGGGTCGACCTGCACCGCGGCAGCCGGGTGGTGGCCTTCGTGCCGCGCCAGCGCAGCCGCAACAGCGAGCTGGCGCCCGCCTGCTGACGATGCGTTACCTGAGCCCTGGTCAGATCCTGATCTCCAGGATCTGGCCGGGCCAGGTGCTGCCGTCGGGGCGCGGGAGGTCGAACGCGAGGCTCTCGGTGAAGCCGAGCGTCTCGTACTGACGCACCAGCGCCCGGTCCTCGCCGCGGAAGCAGTCCACCCGCAGCAGGGTCAGCCCGCGCCGCACCGTCTCCTCGCGCGCGTCCGCGATCAGCGCGGCGCCGATGCCGCTGCCGCTGCGCGTGCGGTCGGTGAGCAGGAACCGGACGTACAGCTCGGGTATGACGGCCGGGGCGACCCGGGCGACGTAGTCGGACAGCTCCTCGGCCAGCACGCAGACGCCGACCACCTGGCCGTCCGCGTCCTCGGCGACCCGCAGCAGGTAGTCGCGGGCGTAGCGGTGCAGGCGCTCGACGTCGGCCGGGCGGTTCGACCAGGGCACCTCGCCCCACTGCTCGGTGATGCCCCGGGCGTTCAGCCAGGCGACCGCCGAGTCGGCCAGGGCGATCATCGCGGGGACGTCTGCGGGGCCACCGTTGCGGATCTTCATCCCCTCTTTCTAGTACCCGGCGC
This sequence comes from Kitasatospora sp. NBC_01250, assembly GCF_036226465.1. Taxonomy (NCBI): domain Bacteria; kingdom Bacillati; phylum Actinomycetota; class Actinomycetes; order Kitasatosporales; family Streptomycetaceae; genus Kitasatospora; species Kitasatospora sp. NBC_01250. The sequence continues at coordinate 5,185,549 of NZ_CP108476.1, forward strand.
GGACAAGGGGAAGGGCCGGCCCGTCAGCTCGGCTGCAGGCGGTCGGCCAGTCGGCGGCGGTGAACGCGGCCACCAGGGCCTCGCGGCCCTCGGTGAAGTGGGCCCGGCTGTCGAAGTGGGCGGGCACCACCCGGCGGGCATCCAGGATCGCGGCGACCGCACCCGCGCAGCCCGCGCCTACGCGCGACGGCGGGAGGCGGAGGGGGAGTGAGGGGACGGCCCGCGCGCGCTCCTCCTGCGGGCTGGTGGCTGCCATCCTGGGCGGCCTCCGGTGATCTGACAGCTGGTGCTGGCGTGCGAGCGATGGCGTAGCGGTGGGAAGGGCGGGGCGTGCGCCGTGACAATGGGGGCATGAGGCTCTTCGTCGCCGCTCACCCCTCCGTCGACGCCCTCGCCGAGCTGGCTGTCGCCGTCGCTCCGCTGCACGCGCTGCCCGGGGCGGGGCGGCTGCGGTGGACGGGTGAGGAGGGGTGGCACCTCACGCTGGCGTTTCTGGGGTCGGTGGCGGAGGAGCAGCTGCCCGGGCTCCGTGACGGGCTGGCGCAGGCGGCCGCGGGGTACCAGGCGCACCGGCTTCGGCTGGCCGGGGGTGGGCACTTCGGTGACCGGGTGCTGTGGGTGGGGCTGGCCGGGCAGACCTGGGCGTTGCGGTCGCTGGCCCGGGCGGTGACCCAGGTGACGGGCGAAGTGCTGGGCGTGGAGGAGGAGTTCACGTACCACCCGCACCTCACGCTGGCGCGTACCGGGCGCGGTGGCCACCCCGGGCGCGAGGAGCGTGCCGCGCTGCGTGCCGCAGCCGAGCAACTCGTCGAGTTCCAGGGCGTCGAGTGGCCGGTGACGGAGTTTCAGCTGATGCGCAGCGACTTCGGCAGCGGCCGGTCCCGCTACACCACCGTGGACCGCTGGGAGCTCAACTCGGGCTGAGCGGTGGCGGCCAGGCGCGCATGGCCGCCTCGGCGACCAGTTCCAGCTCCGCTCGATCGGCGCCGTCCCTCGCCTGCTGCGACATGCCCTGGATCACCGCGCCGACGAGCCGGGCCAGGGTCGCCGGGTCGCTGGTCGGCGGCTCCTCGCCGGTGGCCACGGCTGCCGCGATCCGCTGTTCGAGGTCCGCGATGTTGGCGGTGCGGATCGTTCGCAGGCTCGCCATCACCTCTTCGTTGCTGCAGTTGGCCGCGGCGCTGATGATCATGCAGCCGTGCGGGTGGCCGGGGGCGGTGTACTCGGCGGCCGTCTCGCGCAGCAGCCGGGCGATGCCGGCGCGCACCGTCGGCTCCTCCTCCAGCGCGCGCAGGCCGAAGGCGCCGTACGCCCTGCCGTAGTCGGCCACCACCTCCTCGAACAGGGCCCGCTTGTCGCCGAAGGCCGCGTACAGGCTGGGTGCCCGGATGCCCATCGCCTCGGTCAGGTCGGCGATCGAGGTGGCCTCGTACCCCTTCTCCCAGAACAGCAGCGTGGCGGCGGCCAGCGCCGCCTCGCGGTCGAAGGACCGGGGACGGCCGCGGGTCGCGCCGGGCTGGGTGCTGGTCATGCCCAGATTCTATATCGCCCGCTACAGAAGTCGTGCTACGTTCCTTTCTATAGCGACCGCTACAGAAAGAGGCGTGGGCGATGAGCAGGCTTTCCGGGAAGACGGCACTGGTGACCGGCGGCAGTCGGGGGATCGGCAAGGGGATCGCGCTGCGGCTGGCCGCCGAGGGTGCGCTGGTCGCGGTGCACTACGGGACCAACGAGGGCGCCGCCAAGGAGACGGTGGCCGGGATCGAGGAGGCCGGCGGCCAGGCGTTCGCCCTCGGGGCCGAGCTGGGCGTGCCGGGCGACGCCGCCGCGCTCTGGGCGGCCTTCGACGAGGGGCTCGCGGCCCACAGCGGCGGCTCGGGCCTGGACATCCTGGTCAACAACGCGGGCGTGGGCCTGTACGGAGTGGTCGGCGAGGTGGCCGAGGCCGACTTCGACCGGGTCTTCGCGGTCAACGCCAAGGCGCCGTACTTCATCGTCCAGCAGGGCCTGGAGCGCCTGCGGGACGGTGGTCGGGTGATCAACATCTCCTCCGGCGTGACCCGGATCGCCTACCCGATCACCAGCGCCTACTCGATGACCAAGGGTGCGATCAACACGCTCACGCTCACCCTGGCCCAGCAGTTGGGCCCGCGCGGGATCACCGTCAACGCGGTGGCCCCCGGCCTGGTCAACACCGACCTGACCGCGGAGCTGCGGGAGCCCGCGGCGCAGGCGCAGGCCGCCGCGTTCTCGGTCTTCAACCGGGTCGGCGAGCCGGCGGACATCGGCGACGCGGTGGCCTTCCTGGCCTCCGACGACGCCCGCTGGGTCACCGGTCAGGTGCTGGATGGCACGGGGGGCTCCCACCTCGGGGTGTGACCCGGGCGGCCGGGTACGCTCGATGCGTGGATCCCAAGACTCGTATGCGTATCGTCTCCGGCGCCCTGGGGCTGCTCCTGGTCGCCGTGCTGATCGGCGCGCTGGTGCAGAAGTGACGCCGGCGCCCGCCCCGTGACGCGCGGAAGGGCCGCCACCGGCGAACGGTGGCGGCCCTTGCGCAGTGGGTCAGAGCTGCTCGACCACGTGGTCGATGCAGGCGGTGAGCGCCTGCACGTCCGCCGGGTCGACCGCCGGGAACATCGCGATCCGCAGCTGGTTGCGGCCCAGCTTGCGGTACGGCTCGGTGTCCACGATGCCGTTGGCCCGCAGCACCTTGGCCACCGCGGCGGCGTCCACCGAGTCGTCGAAGTCGATGGTGCCGACCACCTGCGAGCGCTGCTCGGGCACGGCGACGAACGGCTGCGCGAAGGCGGACTTCTCGGCCCAGCCGTACAGGTGGGCCGCGGATTCAGCCGTACGGGTGACGGCCCAGTCGAGGCCGCCGTTGCCGTTCAGCCACTCCAGCTGGTCGGCCAGCAGGAAGAGCGTGGCGATCGCGGGGGTGTTGTACGTCTGGTCCTTCGAGGAGTTGTCGATCGCGGTCGGCAGGTCGAAGAACGGCGGGACGTAGCGCCCGGAGCCGGCGATCTCGGCGGCCCGCTCCAGCGCGGCCGGCGAGAAGGCGGCCAGCCAGAGCCCGCCCTCGGAGGCGAAGGACTTCTGCGGCGCGAAGTAGTAGACGTCGGTCTCGGTGATCTCCACCGGCAGGCCGCCGGCGCCCGAGGTGGCGTCCACCAGGACCAGCGAGCCCGCGTCGGCGCCCGCCGGGCGGCGGATCGGCATCGCGACACCGGTGGAGGTCTCGTTGTGGGTGAGCGCGTAGACGTCGACCCCGGCCTCGGCGCTGGGCAGCGGGTGGGTGCCGGGCTCGCTCTTGATCACGCTCGGGTCGTCCAGCCACGGCACGGCCTTGACCGAGGCGGCGAACTTCGAGGAGAACTCGCCGAAGTGCAGGTGCTGCGACTTCTGGCGCACCAGCCCGAGGGCCGCGATGTCCCAGAAGGCGGTGGACCCGCCGTTGCCGAGCACCACCTGGTAGCCGTCGGGAAGCGAGAAGAGGCTGCTCACGCCGGCCCGCACGCGCTTGACCAGGTCCTTGACCGGAGCCTGGCGGTGCGAGGTGCCGAGCAGCGAGGTACCGGTGGCGGCGAGGGCACTGAGGGCCTCGGGGCGCACCTTGGACGGGCCGCAGCCGAAACGGCCGTCGGCGGGCTTGAGGTCAGCGGGGATCTGAATGTGGGCCACGGGCGCAGCCTACTGTGCCCGCTGCCGGGATTTCGCCCGTTGTCCGGCCGCTGAGATGGAGGACTCAGCGGCCGGCGGGCGGAGTCGAACTGACCTGCTGTCAGCTCTCGGGCGTCAGTGCGCGATCGACTCGAAGCCCTCGATCTCCTGCGGGCCGCGCGGGCCGGGGCCGATGTAGCGGGCGGCCGGACGCACCAGGCGGCCGGTGCGCTTCTGCTCCAGGATGTGCGCCGACCAGCCGGCGGTGCGGGCACAGGTGAACATCGAGGTGAACATGTGCGCCGGGACCTCGGCGAAGTCCAGCATGATGGCGGCCCAGAACTCCACGTTGGTGGCCAGCACCCGGTCCGGGCGGCGGTTGTGCAGCTCCTCCAGCGCGGCCTTCTCCAGCGCCTCGGCGACCTCGAAGCGCGGGGCGCCGAGCTCCTTGGCGGTGCGGCGCAGCACGCGGGCGCGCGGGTCCTCGGCGCGGTAGACGCGGTGGCCGAAGCCCATCAGGCGCTCGCCCTTGTCCAGCGCGTTCTTGACCCAGGCGGCGGCGTCGCCGGTGCGCTCGATCTCCTCGATCATGCCCAGCACGCGCGAGGGGGCACCGCCGTGCAGCGGGCCCGACATCGCGCCGACCGCGCCGGAGAGCGCCGCGGCCACGTCGGCGCCGGTGGAGGCGATCACCCGGGCGGTGAAGGTGGAGGCGTTCATGCCGTGCTCGGCGGCCGAGGTCCAGTAGGCGTCGATCGCCTTGACGTGCTTGGGGTCCGGCTCGCCGCGCCAGCGGATCATGAACCGCTCGACGACCGTCTCGGCCTTGTCGATCTCGCTCTGCGGGACCATCGGCAGGCCCTGGCCGCGGGCCGACTGGGCCACGTAGGACAGCGCCATCACGGCGGCCCGGGCGAGGTCGTCGCGGGCCTGCTCGGCGGAGATGTCGAGCAGCGGCTTGAGGCCCCAGACCGGCGCGAGCATGGCCAGCGCGGACTGCACGTCGACCCGGATGTCGCCGGAGTGCACCGGGATCGGGAACGGCTCGGCGGAGGGCAGGCCCGGGTTGAACTTCCCGTCCACCAGCAGGCCCCAGACGTTCCCGAAGGAGACGTGACCGACCAGGTCGTCGATGTCGACGCCGCGGTAGCGCAGCGCACCGCCCTCGCGGTCCGGCTCGGCGATCTCGCTCTCGAAAGCGACGACTCCCTCAAGCCCGGGTACGAAATCGGACATCACGCGGCTCCTCAGTGACGTGACTGGCCCTGCGCCGTGGTGGGGCGGCGGGCCGGCGACCGTTTGGTGTTTGGCACTCGGTGCCAGGGTGGCAGGCACTGGGTGCATTGCGCCATACACCACTGCGGTGATGTTTCCCCAGTGGCCGCCCGATTTCCTGTCGGAACCGGTATGTCTCCGGGATCTTCCATGGCAAACCGGTTCGAACCGGGCAATCCGCGGGATCGTGCGGACCGCCGGGGGCCGCACGGGACCGCCAGGGGCGAGCGATGGCGAGCCACCATATCTCTCGATGTCGAGATTCCATAGGCGGCGCATGGTCCGCTGCTTGTCGTACGGGATGATGTTGACGTGCAGACCCCGGAACGCGCCCAGCCCGCGCACCAGACATCCGTCCCCGATCTCGCCCGGATGCGCCGTCAGTACGCCGAGGAGGGCCTGGCCGAGCACGAGTTGGCCCCCGATCCGGTGGCCCAGTTCGTCCGCTGGTTCGAGCAGGCCGAGCAGGCCGGGCTGGTGGAGCCCAACGCCATGGTGGTCTCCACCGCCGACGCCGAGGGGCGCCCCAGCGCGCGCACCGTGCTGCTCAAGGGAGTGGACGAGCGCGGCTTCGTCTTCTTCACCAACTACGGCTCCCGCAAGGGCACCGAGCTGGCCGCCAACCCCAACGCCGCGCTGCTCTTCCCCTGGCACCAGATCGACCGTCAGGTGATCGTCACCGGCGGCGTCGAGCGCACCGGCCGGGACGAGACCGCCGCCTACTTCCGCACCCGCCCGCACGGCTCGCAACTGGGCGCCTGGGCCAGCGAGCAGTCCAGCCCGGTGGCCTCGCGCGAGGTGCTGGAGCAGCGCTTCGCCGAGCTCGCCTCGCGCTACCCCGAGGGCGAGGGGGTGCCGGTGCCGCCCTTCTGGGGCGGGTACCGGGTGATCCCGCGCTCGGTCGAGTTCTGGCAGGGCCGCCCCAACCGGCTGCACGACCGGCTGCGGTACACGGCGGGGCCGGACGGCTGGACGGTGGAGCGGCTCTGCCCGTAGTAACGGGTCGGTCCACCGCTCGGCGCCGCCGGGCGCGACGGCGCGTAGAGGCTTGCCCAGCGCGGGAATTGCTCCATCCGCCCCCTTCGGAAACGGCGCGCGCCGGTCCACACTGAGTGGACGACGGACGGTGGGGGCGCGGGTGGAGGCGTACTTCTTTCTGAGCTACGCGCGGGCGGACGACAGTCCGCTGATCGCGGCCTTCTACCGCGACCTGGGCGCCCGGCTGCTCGCGCGGGACCCGGCCGCCGCCGGGCTGCCCCCCTTCCGGGACGTCGAGCAGATCCGGCTCGGCGCGGACTGGGAGCGGGCGCTGGCCGACGCGGTCGCGGGCTGTCGCGCGATGGTGGCCCTCTACTCGCCCGGCTACTTCGCCAGCTCCTACTGCGGCAAGGAGTGGACCGCCTTCCACTCCAGGGTGGTCGCGTTCCGCGCGGAGACCGGCTGGGACCCCCGAGCGCTGGTCCCGGTGCTCTGGCGGCCGGTGGCCGGGGCGCTGCCCGGGCCGGTGGCGGAACTCCAGTACAGCGAACCGGCCATGGGCGAGCGCTACCCGCGGGTCGGGCTGCGCTCGCTGCTGGCGGAGGAGCCACCGGGGCCGGAGTACCACCAGGTGCTCGACGTGCTGACCGACCGGATCGCGCTCGCGGCCGGGCGGGCCCGGCTGCCCGGGCTGCCGGGACTGGACCTCGGCTCGTTCGTCGGGGCCTTCCCCGTCGCGGCGCCCGAGCCGCCGCCGGTCCACCTCAGCTACGCCCCGGCCGGCCGGCTGTGGGCCGAGTGGGCGGCCGCCGAGCTCGCCGCGGCGGGCCGGCCCGCCGCCCTGCACGGCCTCGGGACGGCCGGCGCCGACCAGGCGCTGCAGGAGGCGCTGGACGGCCGGGGCCGGGTGCTGGCGCTGCTGTCGCCCGACTATCCGCGCCATCCGGCGGCGGCCGGGCTGTGGAGCGCGCTGGCCGGGCACGCGTGGGCCCCCGGGCGCCCCACGCTGCTGTCCGTCCGGGTCGGTGAGTCCACCGACCCGCTGCCCGCGCCCTTCGGCGACCAGGTGCCGGGCGAGCAGCTCGCGGCCGACGCGACGGTGGCCGCAGCTCAACTGGCCGCCCTGGCGGGGGAGCCGGTGGCCGCGGGCGGTGCCCCCGTCACCGCCCGGCCCGCGCGCGGACCGCGCCCGCGCTTCCCCGGGGAGCGCCCCGCGGTCTTCGACGCACCGGTGCCCACCTCGAACTTCACCGGGCGGGACGAGGTGCTGGAGTCGCTGCGCGCCGGGTTCCTGGCGCCGGGCGGGCCGGCCGTCCAGGTGCTGCAGGGCATGGGCGGGGTCGGCAAGACCCAGACGGCGGCCGAGTACGCCCGGCGGTACGCGGCGGGGTACGACGTGGTCTGGTGGATCGCGGCCGAGCAGCCGGAGTTCATCGCCCCGCGGCTGGCCCAGCTGGCCCCGCGGCTCGGCCTGACCGCCACCGACGACAGCGCCGACACCGCGGCCCAGGTGCTGGAGGCGCTGCGCGCCGGGCGGCCGCACCCGCGCTGGCTGCTGATCCTGGACAACGCCGGCGACCCGGCCGAGCTGCGCGGCCGGCTCCCCGACCCGCCGCCCGGCGGCCACCTGCTGATCACCTCGCGCGACGCGGCCTGGGCCCGCCGCGACCGGGTGCTCGAACTCGGCGTCCTGCGCCGGGCGGAGAGCCTGCAGCTGCTGGAGCGGCTGAACCCGGAACTGCCGGTGGCGGCCGCCGCGAAGCTGGCCGCCGCGCTGGGCGACCTGCCGCTGGCCATCGTCCCGGCGGCGGCCTGGCTGCGGGAGACGGGCATGCCGGTCGCCGAATACCTGGAGCTGCTCGCGGCCACGGCCACCGAACTGCTGGAGCGCAGCTGGCTGCCGGACGGGGACTACCCGCACTCGGCCGCCGCGAGCTGGCTGCTCTCGCTGGCCGAGCTGCGGCGCGTCAACCCGGCGGCCGCCGAGCTGCTGGAGCTCTGCGTCCACTTCGGGCCCGAGCCGATCCCCACCCGGCTGCTCTTCGCACCGCTGCCGGGCACGCCGGTCACCGGACCGGGCCTGGCGGGTGGCCCGGGCCCGGGTGCGGGCGGCGCGGCGGCAGGCAGCACGGCGGACGGCTCGGCGGTGGACGCCTGGGCGGGGGAGGGCAGGGCGGTGGACGCCCGGCTGGCGGTCGGCGAGCTGATCAAGGCGATCCACCGCAGCGGGCTGGCCCGGGCGGGCGGCGGCACCGAGACGCTCACGGTGCACCGGCTGGTCCAGGGGGTGATCCGGGAGCAGGTCGGGCCGGAGCGCCGGGAGCAGCTGCGCGGCACGGTGCAGCGGCTGCTCGCCGGAGCGGAGCGACCGGCGCCGGGTCTGGTCAACGGCTGGCCCGTCTACCAGGAGCTGCTGCCCCACCTGGGGCCGAGCGGTGCGGCACACAGCACCGACCCCGCGGTGCGGGACTGGCTGATCGACTCGGTGCGCTACCTCTACCAGCGCGGGCTCAGCCAGGAGGCGTGCGACCTGGCCGAGCGCATCCTCGCGTGCTGGTCGGAGCGGGACGCGGAGCCGGGCACGCAGAGCGCCGTCCAGGTGCCCCAGCTGCGCCGGCAGTACGCCAACACGCTGCGCGTCCTCGGGCGCTACCGCGAGTGCTACGCCATCGACAAGGAGGTGTTCGCCCAGCTGACCCGGGAGCTGGGCGACGGCCACCCGCACAGCCTGTCCGCCGCCAACAGCCTGGGCGCGGACCTGCGCTGCCTGGGCCGGTTCGCCGAGGCGTGCGAGCTGGACCGCACCACCCTGCGCCGGGCCGAGCGGGAGCTGGCACCGGGCGATCCGCAGCGGCTGCTCTGCGCCAACAACCTCGCCGTCGCGCTCTACGCGGTGGGTGACCGGGTGGCCTCACTCGGCCTGCACGAGCGCACCTGGCGGCAGCGGGTCCGGTCGGCGCCGGCCGATCCGACCACCCTGTCCTCCGCGATCTGCGTCGCCCAGTCGCTGCGCGAGGCGGGCCGCCCGGCGCAGGCGCTCCGGGTGGCCGAGGAGGCCGCGCGCGACTGCCGGGACCTGCTCGGGGAGCGGCACCCGCGGACCCTGCTGGCCCGGGACGGCCTGGCCGCGACCTACTACCGCCTTGGCCGGTTCGCCGAAGCCGAGAAGCTGGCCGAACCGGTCCACCGGAGTACCGAGGAGGTGCTCGGGGCGGGCAGCCACGAGGCGCTGGGCGCCGCCGCGCTGTTGGCCGCCGTCCGGCACGCGCTGGGCGAGCACGTCCGGGCGGTGGCCGTCGGCGAGCGGGCCTACCGCGAGGGCCGGGCCCGGTTCGGCGGCCGGCACCCGCTGACCGTGCTGCTGGCCGGGAACCTGGCGCCCCAACTGCGGGCCGCCGGGCGCACCGAGGAGGCGGCGGTGCTGGCCCGCGAGGCGGCCGAGCGGTTCGAGGCCGCCATGGGTCCGGACCACTGCGACCTGGGCGCGCTGCTGGTGAACCGGGCCACCGATCAGGCCGTCGGCGACCCGGCGCAGGCGGTCCGCACCGGCACCCGGGCGCTGGAACTGCTGACCGCGACGGTCGGCACGGCGCATCACCACGCGCTGGCGGCCGGCTCCAACCTGGCGCTCGACCTGGCCGCGGTCGGCGAGCGCGGGCCGGCCGAGGAATTGGCGGGGCGCTGTGCGGACCTGGCGCGCACGGCGCTGGGGGAGGGCCACGCGCTCACCCGCGCGGTGGTCGTCCGCAAGCGGCTCGATGTCCAGGTCGAGTTGTACCTGCTCTGAGGCTGTATCCGCCATTCGGATGTATCCCCGGGCCGGTTGGGTAGGCGGTCCGTCCACATGGCGGACACGGCGTCGACGCGCGGTGAAGATCGCTACGTCGAATGGCGGAACGGCCGATCACCGCAACGGGTGAACTCGATCACGAGGGTGTCCCAAATCTGGGTGGTGAGCTGGGAGTCCGGGCAGATCGTGCCGGTCCGAACGACCGGGGGCCCGGAATCGTCTCCGGCGCTGACTGGAAATAGGCTGGCCAGACACTAGGTTGGTGCCAGGGCCACTGTGGGACACTCCCCAGCGCCCTACTACCCCCGTTCGGCACGGTTCAACCGTGCCAGGTCCGGAAGGATCGTCAAGTATGCACACCATGCTGGAAGTCGCGGGAACCACGTCCGGCAAGCCACTCGCGTCGCAGGGCGGGCGCCCCTCGCTCGCGGAGCTGTCGACCCAGGACACCGATGTGCTGCTCGCCTCGCTCTACCGGTCGCTGCCGGTCCTCGACGGCGAGCCGGAGGTCGAGAAGGGCTTCAACTCCTCGATCTGAAGGGCGCGCGGAGATGACGCCCGGTTGACAGCTCCGCCCTGCCGGTACTGCAGTTGTTCTGGCGGAGTGTCATCTCTCAACAGCAGGAAGTCACATGACGCACCAGCTGGTGCCATTCTCACAGTTCGTACTGAAGGTTCACAGTCGCTGCGACCTGGCCTGTGACCACTGCTACGTCTATGAGCACGCCGACACCAGCTGGCGCGGCAGACCACGGGCGATCACGGGGGTGGTCCTCGACCGGGTGGCCGAACGGATCGCGGAGCACGCGACCGAGCACCGGCTGCCGGCCGTTCACGTGGTGTTGCACGGGGGTGAACCCCTGCTGGCCGGCCCGCGAGTGCTGCGCCGGGCCGCCGAGCGGCTCCGTGCCGCGCTGCCCGCCGGCTGTGCGCTGGACCTGCGCATCCACACCAACGGGGTGCGGCTGGACCGCGCGTTCTGCGAACTCTTCGACGAGCTGGACATCAAGGTCGGGATCTCGCTGGACGGCGACGCGGCGGCCAACGACCGCCACCGCCGGTTCGCCGACGGCCGCAGCAGCCACGCCCAGGTGCTCGCCGCCGTCGAGCTGCTGCGCCGCCCGGAGTTCCGCCATCTGTACGCGGGCCTGCTCTGCACGATCGACGTGGAGAACGACCCGGTCGCGGTCTACGAGGCGCTGCGCGCGCTGGAGCCCCCGCGCATCGACTTCCTGCTCCCGCACGCGACCTGGGACCAGCCGCCGAAGCGCCCTGCCGAGCTGGGAGAACACCCCTACGCGAAATGGCTGCTGACGATCCATCGGCGCTGGGAGCAGCAGGGCCGGCCGGTCCCGGTGCGCACCTTCGACTCGGTGTACCGCACGCTCCGCGGCCGGGCCAGCCTGACCGAGGCACTCGGACTCGATCCGGCCGATCTGGTGGTGATCGAGACGGACGGCACGTTCGAGCAGGCCGACAGTCTGAAAACGGCCTATGACGGTGCACCGGCGACCGGTTTCGACGTTTTCGCGAACAGCCTGGACGAAGTGGCCCGGCACCCGGGGATGATGGCCCGGCAGTCGGGACTGGCCGGGCTGACCGCGACCTGCCGGGCCTGCCCGGTGGTCCGCAGTTGCGGCGGCGGTCTCTACGCGCACCGCTGGCGCACCGGCGCCGGCTTCGACAACCCTTCCGTCTTCTGCGGAGACCTCATGCGCCTGATCACCACCATCCGGGACCGGATCGCCCCGGCCCGACCCGCGGCCTGCGCGGTCCCTGACCCTGTCAGCCCGGACCCCGGCGCCCCGGCGGCCGGCCCGGGCCCGGAGCAGCTCGCTCAACTGGCCCGCGGCCACGGGGACGCGGCCACCGTCGCGGCGCTGGCCGCCGGGCAGCTGGACCTGACCCGGCGGCTGCTGGCGGCGGTCGGCCCGGCGGTGGGGGAGTCCTGGCAGGCGCTCGCCGAGCTGGACGCAACGGCGCCCGCGGCGGTGGACGCGGTGCTCGCCCACCCGTACGTCCGCGGCTGGGCGGTGGGCCGGCTGCGCGCGGAGGCGGGCGAGCCGCAGGCCGAGCCGGACACGCTGGCCGAGATCGCAGCGGCCGCACTGATCCGGGCACGACTGGCGGCCGAGCTGCCGGTCCCGGTCCGCGGCGGTGCGATCCAGCTGCCCACCCTGGGCCGGGTGCTGGTCGGCGGCTCGGGGCAGGCCGTGGTGCGCAGCGGGGCCGACGGCTTCACCGTGCGCACCGCGGGCGGGGTGGAGCGGGTGATCGGCTTCGACCAGCCCGCCGACCGGAGCTGGCTGCCGGTGCGACGGCTCGGCCTGCTCGGCGGCTGGTCGGTGGCGCTGGAGGACACCGACCCGCAGCGGGACCGCCACCGGTGGCCGGCCGAAGCGCGCCTGACCGAAGCCGAGCTGGGCGACTGGACCGGTGCCCTGCGCGAGGCCTGGGAACTGCTGCTGCGCGAACTGCCGCAGTACGCCGCCGGGATCGGCGCCGGGCTGACCACCCTTACCCCCCTGCGCCCGGGCCCGCCAGGCCGGGAGCTCGGCGGCGCCGACCGGCAGGCCTTCGGCGCCGTCGCGATCGCCCGCCCGCGCACCGCGCCGGCCCTGGCCCGGCTGCTCGTGCACGGGTTCCAGCTGGTCAAGCTGGGTGGGGTGCTGGACTTCCACGACCTGTACGACCGGGCGGACCGGCGCGGCTACCGGGCTCCCTGGCAGGAGGAGCCGCGCCCGCTGGCCGACCTGTTCCAGGAGGCCTACGCCGAGCTGGCCGTGACCGAGTTCTGGGGCAGCCGGGCGCGCGCCTACCACGGGGTGGGCGGCGAGGCTGCCGAGCACGCGCGCGCGCAGTTCGGGCGCCGACGCGGGGAGACCGAGCAGGCGCTCGACGCCCTGCTCGGCTCGGGCTCGCTCACCGCGCTCGGCGAGCGGTTCGCGGTGGGCCTGCGGGAGTCGCTGGAGCCCTGCCTGGCGATGCCGCTGGGGGCGCCGGCCGTGCCGGCGGACCGGTCCGTAGGTGACGCAGCCGCCGCTCCGGCCGACCGCGCTGTGCCGGCCGACCACCACGCGCCCGCCGACAGCCCTGCCCCCGCCGATCACTCCGCTCCCGCCGGACGCTGAGGAGGCCCGCCGTGCTGACCGTCCCCGAGCTCACCGACCAGCTGCGCCGGCTCGGCCTGTCGCCGCGCTGCGGGCCGGTGCTGGTGCACGCCGCGCTGCGCTCGCTCGGCCCGGTGGAGGGCGGCTCGGCCGGCGTGGTCACCGCTTTGAGCACCGCGCTGCGCGGCGCGCTCGGCCCGGAGGGCACGCTGCTGGCCTTCACCGCGACCCCGGAGAACTCCGAGACCTCCCGGCTCGACGCGGCCGTCACCGCCGGGCTGAGCCGGGCGGAGCTGCTGGCCTACCGCCGCGCGATGGCGCCCTTCGACCCGGCGACCACCCCGAGTTCGCCGACCATGGGGCGGCTCTCCGAGGAGCTGCGCACCACGCCCGGCGCGCTGCGCAGCACGCATCCGCAGACCTCGTTCGCTGCGCTCGGACCACGGGCCGCCGAGCTGACCGCCGACCACCGGCTCGACTGCCACCTCGGCGAGTACTCGCCGCTCGGGGCGCTCTACCGGGCGGGCGGCTCGGTGCTGATGCTGGGCGCCTCGCCGGAGCGCTGCACCGCCCTGCAGCTGGCCGAGTACCGGGTGCCCGACGCTCCGGTGAAGCGCTACGGCTGCATGGTCCGCGACGCCGCCGGGCGCCCGGCCTGGGTGCGGTTCGACGGGCTCGACCTGGACGACCAGTACTTCCCGCAGATGCTGGCCGCGATCCGGCCGCGGCTGACCGGGGCGCGGGAGGGCCGGATCGGCGGCGCCGAGTGCCTGCTGATGCCCGTGGTGCAGGCGGTCGACGCGGCGCGGTGGTGGCACCTGCGGCAGCGGGCGACGGTTGTGGCTGATCCGATTCGGGCAAACCGCTGACACCACCAGCTTGACTGACGCATGATCAGTGGAGCTGGTGGCAGAGGTTTTCCACCGGGGTATTCCACTCGGGAAGCGGGGCTTCCTACACTGAGGATGCCCTGAGCGGGGCGGCACAGGCCCCTGGGGAGGCGCGTGTGAACGACGCTGCGGGCAAGCAGAAGGCCTCGGCGAAGCCGCACTTCTTCCTCAGTTACGCCCACATGCCGCCGGTCGGTACGCGAAATCCCAATTCGCGGGTCAGCCAGTTCTACGAGGACCTCTGCGAGGCCGTGCTGCAGTTGACGCCGCTGCCCACCGCGGATCCGGTCGGCTTCATGGACGAGACCATGCACCAGGGGGACAACTGGGCGGTGAAGATCTCCGAGGCGCTGGCGACCTGCCGGGTCTTCGTGCCGCTCTACCACCCGAGACTGTTCCGCAGCACCCCGTGCGGTCAGGAGTGGTACACCTTCGCCCAGCGCGCGGCCAACGCCCCCGGCGGCACCGCACAGAACAGCGCGATCGTGCCGGTGCTCTGGGTGGGCATGCGCGAGGGCGCGCTGCCGCAGGTGGCCAGCGCCGTGCAGTTCAACCACTCCAGCTTTCCGCGTGCCTATGCCGAGGACGGCCTGTACGCGCTGATGGCCCAGCGCCATCACCAGGGTCTGTACGAGAAGGTGGTCTACAAACTGGCCCGGCGCATTGTCGAAGTGGCACTGGAGACGGTGGTCCCGGTGGTCGAGCCGGTCGACTTCACCACCAATCCCTCGGCCTTTCCCGGCCGTTCGCCCGCCGATGAACTCACCATCGCCGTCCTGGCGTTCAAGGACAGCGAGGTGCCGGCGCACCGCGACCGGGGCTACTACGGGGCGCGCCGCACCGACTGGCAGCCGTACGTGCGCGGCGGGGACGCCGCGCTGGCCGAGAAGGCCGCACAGTTGGCCCGGCAGTGCGACCTCAACCCGACCATCCACGAGTTCGAGCTGGCGGCCCCCCGGCTGATGGAGCTGGAGCGGCCGCAGGGCCCCGGTGTCCTGCTGGTCGACCGCTGGGTCCTGCAGGACCCCCAGCGCTGCGCGCTGGTGCGCGAGTTCGCCCGCCGCAACCCCGCCTGGGTGGCGGTGGTGGAGCCGTGGAACCGCGACGATCCGCAGTGCGCGGCCGAGACCGGGTCGCTGGCCGCGCTGAGCGAGCAGGTGCTGCGCCAGCGCGGCGGCAGCGTGCGCCCGTCCTTCCGCCCGGTGGCGGGCGACGGCGCCGATCCCGAAGGGGTGCCCACCGCCAGCGACTTCGGCCTGGCCTTCCAGCACGCCGCGATCCGCGCACAGAAGGCCTACAAGGAACGCGCGCTGCCCAGGCCTCCGGTGACCGGCGAGTCCCGGCCGCGGCTGCGGGACGCCTTCGGTGACGCGGGCCGGCCGTCGCAGAACCGCTACGCCGACCCCCATGCCGACCCGGGTCCGCCCTTGGAGAACGACGAGCACGACCGCGAGTTTGACGAGCAGGACGAGCACGACGGCGAGTTCGACCCCGATCTCGACGGTGAGTTCGACGAGGATGACGAAGGAGGAGATCATGACGTCTGACCAGACTCGCAACCTCCGGGTGGGTGGGCGTAGTTCAGCGGCCAAGCTGACCGCGTCCGGACCCGCGCCGGCCAGGACCGGCGAGGAGGACCGCCAGGGCCGGATCATCACCTTCTACTCCTACAAGGGCGGCACCGGGCGCACCATGGCGCTGGCCAACACCGCCTGGATCCTGGCCGCCAACGGCTTCCGGGTGCTCACCGTTGACTGGGACCTGGAGGCCCCCGGGCTGGCCAAGTTCTTCCACCCCTTCCTGGACGCGGCCGAACTCGCCGACTCGCCGGGCGTGATGACGCTGATCAACGACTACCGCGAGGAGGCGCTGCGGGAGACCGAGCTGCACGCCGACGCGCTGCTCGAACCCGAGCGCTACCAGCAGGAGCTGCTGGAGATCGGCCACCACCCGGGCTGGCACCTGGACTTCGCCAAGGTGGCCGGCCACGCGGTGCCGCTCTCCTGGGGCGGCTTCCCGGCCGGCGGCAGCATCGACTTCCTGGCCGCGGGCCGCCAGGACCGGGACTACTCCGGCACCCTGGGCAGCCTGGACTGGGACCTGTTCTACGAGCGGTTCGACGGCGGCCAGTTCTTCGACGCGCTCCGCGCCGACATGCGCAAGCGCTACGACTACGTGCTGATCGACAGCCGCACCGGCCTGTCCGACACCGCCGAGATCTGCACCGTGCAGATGCCCGACGACCTGGTGGTCTGCTTCACGCTGAGCGACCAGAGCATCGACGGCGCCTCCCGGATCGCCCAGCACATCGCGGACCGCTACCGCGACCGCGGCATCCGGATCCTGCCGGTGCCGATGCGGATCGACGACTTCGAGAAGGACAAGGCGGACGCCGGGCGGGCGCTGGCCCGGATCCGCTTCGACGGGCTGCCCTCAGGGCTGACCAACGAGCAACTGGTGCACTACTGGGGCTCGGTGGAGATCCCCTACCGGCCGTTCTACGCCTACGAGGAGATCCTGGCCACCTTCGGCGACCAGGTCGGCACCCCGACCAGCATGCTCTCGGCCTGCGAGCGGCTGACCGACGTGATCACCGCGGGCCGGGTCGCCTCGCTGCCGCCGATGGACGAGGAGGTGCGGCTGCGCTACATCGAGGCGTTCACCCGCCGCCGCCCCACCGTGCCGGCCGACATCTACCTCAGCTACGTGCCCGAGGACCGGATGTGGGCCGACTGGATCGAGTTCGTGCTCGGCGCGGCCGGTTTCCGGGTGCTGCCCAGGGACGTGGGGGCGGGCACCGACGCGCGGGCCGAGACCGAGCGCTCGGTGGACGCCGCCTACCGGACCGTCGCGGTGCTCTCGCCCGCCTACCTGCGCTCCCCGCACGCCCGCGCGCTGTGGGAGTCGGTGGTCGGCTCCGACCCCTCCGGCACCCGCCGCCAGCTGATCCCGGTGCGGGTCGGCTCCACGCCGCTGGCCGCCCCGTTCAGCAGCCGCAACCCGGTGGACCTGGTCAACCTCAAGGAGCCGCAGGCGCTGCTGGCCCTGGTCAAGGCGCTGGGCCGGGAGGAGGTGCCTGCGGTGGACACCGCGAGCGGGCCGCGGTTCCCCGGCACCCAGCCGGAGATCTGGAACGTCCCGCCCCGCAACACCTACTTCACCGGCCGGTCCGAGCTGCTGGAGCGGCTGCGCAACCAGCTCGGCGGCGGCGCGACCGCGGTGCTGCCGGTGCCGCAGACCCTCTACGGGCTCGGCGGCGTCGGCAAGACCCAGGTGGCGCTGGAGTACGCGCACCGGTTCATGGCCGACTACGACCTGGTCTGGTGGGTCTCGGCCGAGCAGGAGGACGAGATCCAGGGCCAGATGGCCGAGCTGGCCCGCAAGATGGGCCGGGCCAGCAACGAGCCGGTGGCGCTGGCCACCGAGATCGCGCTGGAGTCGCTGCGCCGCGGCGAGCGGTCCAAGCGCTGGCTGCTGATCTTCGACAACGCGGACGACCCGGGCGAGATCCGGCGCTACTTCCCCGGTGGCAACGGCCACATCCTGGTCACCTCGCGCAACCAGGCCTGGGCCACCCACGCCGAGGCGCTGACCATGGACGTCTTCACCCGCGGCGAGAGCATCGACCACCTGACCCGGCGCACCGGCGGTGCACTCAGCCGGGTGGACGCGGACGCGGTGGCCGAGGCGGTGGGGGACCTGCCGCTGGCCGTCGAGGTGGCGGGCGCCTGGCTGAAGGCCACCAGCACCCCGGTCGCCGAGTACATCGCGGCCCTGCAGACCGAGGCCTCCCGGGTGCTGGAGCTCGGCCGTCCGGTCGACTACCCGATGACGGTCGGCGCCACCTGGCGGGTCTCCATCGCCCGGCTGCGCGAGCAGTCCCCGGCCGCCGCCCGGATGCTCCAGCTGTGCGCCTACTTCGCGCCCGAGCCGATCTCGATGAGCCTGTTCTACAGCGACCAGATGATCCGCGCGCTGGTGCCCTACGATCCGGGGCTGAGCGACAAGTTCCTGCTCGGCCGGGTGATCCAGGCGATCGGCCGGTACGCGCTGGCCAAGGTGGACGCGGGGACCAACAGCATCCAGGTGCACCGGCTGGTCCAGGAGGTGATCCGCTCCGAGATGACGCCCGAGGAGCAGGTCGACACCGTGCACGAGGTGCACCGGATCCTGATCGGCGCCCGCCCGGTCACCGGTGACACCGACGACCCGGCCAACTGGCCGGTCTTCGAGGAGATCTGGCCGCACCTGTCGCCCTCCCGGGCGCACGACTGCGACGAGTCGGACACCCGGCAGCTGATGATCGACCGGGTCCGCTACCTGTGGAAGCGCGGCGAGTTCGGCCAGGCCCGCCGGATGGGCCACCTGCTGGACGAGGCGTGGACCGCCAAGCTCGGCGAGGACGACCGGCAGACCCTGCTGCTGCGCTTCCAGCTCGCCAACGTGATGCGCTCGCAGGGCCAGTACGCGCTGGCGGTGGAGCTGGACAAGGACACCCTGAAGCGGCAGCAGCGGGTGCTGGGCGCGCACCACCCGTACACCCTGATGACGGCCGGCTCGCTCGCCGCCGACCTGCGCGCGGTCGGCGACTTCGACGAGGCGCTGGGGCTGGACCGGGAGGCGCTCGAACGGTTCCGCGAGCAGTTCGGCGAGGACAACCCGCGCACCCTGTCCTGTGCCAATAACCTGGCCGTCGACTACCGGTTGGCCGGCAACAGCAAGGACGCCCAGGAGCTGGACCAGGACACCCTGGACCGCCGGGCCCTGGTGCTCGGCCCCAAGCACCCCTACACCCTGTCCACCAAGTCCAACCTGGCCCGCGACCTGCGCGAGTCCGGCGACTACGAGGGCTCGGTGACGCTCCACCAGGAGGTCGCCGAGGCCTTCGCCGAGGTGCTCGACATCGACGTGCCGGAGATCCTGCGCAACGCCAAGTCGCTGGCCGTCTCGCTGCGCAAGGTGGGCCGGCAGGCCGAGGCGCGCCGGCTCACCAAGGAGACCTACGAGCGCTACCTGGAGCGCTACGGCGAGAACGCGCCGGACACGCTGGCCTGCGCGCTCAACCTGGCCGCCGACTACAGCGCGGGCGGGGACAAGGACGCGGCCCGCGATCTGGCCCGTCAGGTCTACGTCGGCCACCAGCAGCTCTACGGGCCCGAGCACCCGTTCACCCTCGTCTGCGCCAACAACCTGGTGATCTACCTGCGTGGCAGCGGCGGTCTGGCGGAGGCGCTGGAACTGGGCGAGGCCACGGTGGACACGCTGACCCGGACGGTGGGTGCCGACCACCCCTACACCCTCAACGCGATGATCAACCTGGCCAACGCCTACGGCGACCAGGGCCGGCTGGTGGAGGCCGAGGAGCTGGAGCAGTCCGCCTACCGAGGCCTGTGCGAGCGCTACGGTCCCCGTCACCCTGACGCGGTGGCCTGCCAGGCCAACCTGGCCGTCACGCTGCGCTCGCAGGGCAAGGTCAACCAGGCCACCGAGCTGCGTGCCCGCGCGGTGGCCGAGCTGATCCGCCAGCTCGGCGAGGAGCACCCCAACACGGTCTCGGCCCGGGGCTGGAAGCGGATCAACCGGGACCTGGAGCCGCAGCCGATCTGATGCCGTGGCGTGCCGTCAGTCGACGCCCCCCGCCGCCCACTTCAGGGCGGCGGTGAGCACCCGCAGCGAGCCGAAGTGAGCAGCGCCCGGCTCCAGGAAGAGCGTGGCGTCGGGGATGTGCGCGGCCAGCCAGCGGGAGTGGTCCACCGGCGACCACATGTCGTCGGCGCCGTGCCACAGCCAGGTGGCGGCCGTGACGTCCTGCGCCTTGAACCCCCAGTCGGTGGTGAAGGCGAGCACGTCGTCGATCCAGCCGTCGGCGTTCTGCCGGAATGCCTCGCGGTAGTTGCTCAGCAGCATCCGGCGGATGCCGGCGTCGGAGACCACCGCGCGGTCCACGGCGGTCAGCTCGCGGCGCAGTCCGGCGAGCAGGGTGGCCGGATCGTCGCGCATCCGCCGGGCCCGCTGCTCCATGGTGGCGGCGATCCGCTGGTGGTCGCGCTCGGCGGCGCGGTAGTCGCGGATGTTGGCGGCGGTCATCCCGGCGTACCAGTCCAGGTCGTCGGCGTTCCAGGGGGCCAGGCCCACCAGCACGGCCACCCGGTGGACCCGGCCGGGCAGCAGCGCGCCACAGGCCAGCGCGTGCGGTCCGCCGCCGGAGCGGCCCACCACGGCGAAACGTTCCAGCCCGAACTCGTCGGCGATCGCCTGCACGTCGGCGGCGGCCGCGGCCACCTGCCGGCCGCGCAGGCGGTCCGAGCCGCCGTAGCCGGGGCGGTCGAAGGAGATCAGCCGGACGCCGAGGTTGTACAGCACGCTGCTGCGCGGGGTCGGGCCGAGCCGGCTGCCGGGTGTGCCGTGCATCAGGAAGACCGGGCGGCCTTCGGGGTCGCCGAAGGTCTGCACGGCGAGCCTGCGGCAGTCGGCGGTCTTCACCAGTCGGGGCTGCACGCCGGGGACCTCCAAAGTCGGGGAACACGGGTAGGGGATCGGGACCGGCACAGGCCGCGGACGGCCTGTTGCGGATGCCGGGGGAGCGGGCCACCGCCCGCGCCAGGCCGCTAGTGGCCGGGCCCGCGGACCTCGCGGCGGGCCTGCCAGGTGGTGTGCTCGCGCGACACGGCGTCCTCGGCGTCCCGGGCGAGTCGGGCCCAGACCTCCTCGGAGTCGGCGGCGGACAGGTCGAGCTGGGTCAACTGGGCGCGGACCAGCTCCAGTTCGTCGGCCGCCAGCCGGTAGGCGGCGGCCAGCGGCCGGTACTGGCGCAGCTGGGCCCAGGCGGTCACCGAGGCGGCCACCGCCGAGACGGTGCCCAACTGGTCGAAGGAGACGGCGCCCAGCGCCCGCAGCACCGCCAGCACCAGCCCCAGGACCGGCAGCGCGACACCGAGCAGTTCGGTGGTCCGCCCGGCCCGGTCGCAGTAGCCGGCCTTGGCCTGGTACCAGTCGTGCTGCACCGCCACCCGCTCGCGCAGGTAGACCTCCCGCCGCACGGTCAGCGGCTGCGCGCGCAGCTCCCGCATCGCGGCCGTCACCCCCGCGCGCCGCTCGGCGTCGCCCGGCAGCACCGGGCTGTCTCTGAAGCCGCGCAGGATGCCGCGCAGCTGGAGGTCGTAGAGCCCCTCCGCATCCGGCAGGGTGGCCGCGAGCGGCTGGTAGGCGTCGGCCCGCACCGCGAACTTCCAGGCCAGCGTCTTGACCGACTCGGCCGCCGCCCGGCCCTCGTACCACAGGCCCTGCGGGTTCTGCCGGCTGACCAGCGCGGCCAGCCCGCCGGCCCCGAGGTAGGCCGCGGCGGCGACCCAGGCGTACGGTCGCCCGGCCAGCGAGCCGACCGCCGCCCCGGCGGTGAGCAGCAGCAGCTGCCAGCGGGCCAGCGTGATCGAGTGGCGCTGGCCGCGCCGCGAGGCCAGGTCGGCGACCCGGAACAGCTCGGGCAGTAGCTCGGCCTCGTGGACCGGCTCCGTCGATTGTGCGCCGGCTGCCATCCCGTCCCCCCGTGCGCGTGGTGTCCACTGGTCCGTCAGCTGTCCTCTCGATGGACACTGACGTACTGCCCGCGGCGGAGGGCGGGTACGCCTTTCGCCCGGCCCAGTATGGGCGTTCGCCGGGCGCGCGCCCAGGGCTGGCGGCCGCCGTGTCGGGGCGGTTGAAGTGCGCGGGGCTTGTTGCGGGGCTCGTGCGCGTGGACGGCGCGGTCGGTCAGAACGCGTAGAAGATCCGGTCGGCGTTCTCGGCCATCACCTTGGCGTTCCAGTCGGTGCCGCCGTCCACGTTGCCGGAGCGGAACAGCGGGGCGCTGATTCCGCGCTCGGCCAGCTTGCCGACCGCGCTCACCACCACGGCCTGCATCAGGGCACTGGTGGTGATGGTGGAGACCGGGCCGAACGAGGTGGGCACGTCCGGGTGGGTCAGCTCGCCGTCACCCACCGCGACCTTGTTGTCCAGCACCACGTCGCAGTGGTCCTTCAGGTAGGTCCCCGAGGGGTGCTGGGAGCTGACCCGGCCGGGGTAGGCGAGCGAGGTGACGCCGACCACGTGCAGGCCACGGGCCCGGGCGTGCGCGGCCAGCTCGATCGGCATCACCTGGCGGCCGGAGAGCGAGATGACGAAGAGCAGGTCGCCGGTGGTGGCGGGGGTCAGGTCCAGGGTCGCGGTGGCCAGCCCGGAGACCCGCTCCAGCGCGCTGCCCAGGTGCGCAGGGATCACGTTGACGCCGGTGGTGCCCGGCACGTTCAGCAGGTTGAGGACGACCAGGCCGCCGGCCCGGTAGACCACGTCCTGGGCGGCCAGCGAGGAGTGGCCGGCGCCGAAGGCGAAGATCCGCCGGCCCTCGGCGACCGCGTCGGCCAGCAGCGCGCCGGCGCGGTCGATCGCGCCGGCCTCCTCGGCGTGCACCCGCTCCAGGTGGGCCGCCGCCGCGGCGAAGTACTGCCCGACCAGGTCATCCATGAAGATCTTCCCTAACCGCCAGTGGAGAAAGCTACGGCGAGCACGGTGCTGCCTGGCCGGGCCGGCTGTCAACAGGGACGAAACCGGCGGGAAGCGGATTGCGCCGGGCTCGGTTGTCCGTGCGGTACGTCAGAATTGGCGGTGAGGATACCGAGGAACGGAGCCTGCGGCGATGTCTGGGCTGATCGACACGACTGAGATGTACCTTCGCACCATCCTGGAGCTGGAGGAAGAGGGCATCACCCCGATGCGCGCCCGGATCGCCGAGCGTCTGGAGCAGAGCGGCCCCACGGTCAGCCAGACGGTCGGCCGGATGGAGCGCGACGGCCTGCTCCAGGTCGCCGGGGACCGCCACCTGGAGCTGACCGAGGAGGGCCGCAGGCTCGCCGTGCGGGTGATGCGCAAGCACCGGATCGCCGAGTGCCTGCTGATCGACGTGATCGGCCTGGAGTGGGAGGAGGTCCACGAGGAGGCCTGCCGCTGGGAGCACGTGATGAGCGAGACGGTCGAGCGCAAGGTGCTCGCCATGCTCGGCCACCCCACCCAGTCGCCCTACGGCAACCCGATCCCCGGCCTGGACGAGCTGGGCGACATGAAGGCCGAGGGCGAGGGCTTCGACGCCGCCCTGGTCACCCTGGACGCGCTGCGCCCCGGTGACGACGGCGCCAGCGTGGTGGTGCGCCGGATCGGCGAGCCGATCCAGACCGACGAGGAGCTGATGCGCACCCTGCGCCGGGCCGGGATCCGCCCGGGCGCCACCGTGCAGGTCGCCCCGGCGGTCGGCGGCGTGCTGGTCGGCAGTGGCGCGGACGCGGCCGAGCTGGGCAAGGACATCGCCCAGCACGTCTTCGTGGCGCAGCCGTAGCCCGTCGCGCCCGCCGCGCGGGCAGGTGAACCGAGGGCCCCGGCGCGTCCCCGCGCGCCGGGGCCCTCGGCGGCCCCACCCTGATCCCCACCCGGTCCCCCCGCTCCCCTCCTGCTTCCCCTCCTGCGCCACGCCCGGCTTCCCCGTCCAGGCGCTCCCCCGGCTCCCCCGGTCCTGCTCCCCCATGGCCGTTCCCCGACGGCCGTCTCCGGCGGTTCCCCGATGGCCCGTTCCCCGTGGCCCTGGTCCCTTGTCCTTGCTCCCGGTGGTCCCTTTCGTCGTGGTTTGTGCGGTCCCCGTCTGCAGCCATTCATCCCCTGGGTGGCGGATGCCAATCCCCGGGCCCTGTCACTCGTCCGAGCGGCTTGCCCCGGTGGGCACCGGGTACGCCAGCTCCTCAGGACGATCACCGGGGCCTGCCGCCAGCACCGGCAGCGGGCCCGGATTACCGGACCCGCTCAAGTGGCTGATGCAACGTCAGATCACGACGCAGCGACTGCCTGCCTGGCGCCGCGGTGGCGCACTGCCTGTCTAGCGCCGCGGTGGCGCGGTGACCGGCACCTTCGCCTGCGGCGGGGCCAGCCGGGCGGCCGGCGCGTCCCGGCCGCAGGCGTAGGCGAGCGGGTTGATCAACTCGTCCGCGTCCGGCAGCCACCGGTTCAGCGCGGAGGGCTGGCGGGCCCACTGGGCGAAGGTGTACGCGCCGATCCGGGAGGGCGGTGCGACGATCCAGCCGCCGTCCCCGTGGCAGGTCAGGTCGAGCCGCCCCGGCGCCCAGCCGAGCTTGCGCAGTGCCTCGGGCACCTTGGCCTGGGCACCGGGCAGCACCAGGAAGAGCAGCCGCCGCCCGCGCTGCCCCGGCGTGGCCGGCACCGAGGCGACCGGGCCGAGCTGCAGCTGCAGGCGCTCCATCCGGGCCAGCGCCAGGCAGCCGGCCACCTCGGGGACGTCCAGTACGTCGAAGGAGCGGCCGGTGGGCAGCACGATCGAGGCGTGCGGGCTCTCGGTCCACCAGCGGCGCACCACGCCGGGGCCCGAGGTGGCCCGCCGGTGCCAGTCCTGGGTGATGGGATGCGCGCCCGGCAGCGGGCAGCTGGGCGCTCCGCACGAGCAGCGGGCCGGGCCGTCGTCCTCGATCAGGTGGGTGCCGGGCACGACCTCCCAGTGCCGGTCCTCCGCGTACCTGACCGCCTCGATCAGCAGCGGGGAGATCGGTTTGCCGTCACTGCCCGGCTGCGGGGCTCCTGGGGTCTCTTCCACGTGCTGCACAACTACCGGCCGTGGGGCGGGTTACGGGATGCCCGGGGGCGAGCGGCCCGCAACCGGCAATGTCACCCGAACCGGTGAGTCGCGCCACGGCTCTGACTGCCGGGCGGGTGGTGACCGGTGGTGCGGTCCGCCGCCGCGCGCGGTGGCGGACCCTGGCGCGGAAGGTGGCGCTCCGCAGGCGTTGGCGCGGCGTTGCCCTGGCGTTCGCCCCCCGTCGTCCAGGTGGGCGCAGCGGGGGCGCACAGGAGCATTTTCCAGGGCGCGCACGCTGATCCAGTCGTTCACATGGGTATCCCGATGGTGTCGTTGATCGCTAACCTGGCCTCAAGTTCCTTCACTGGCCGGGTAGTCGGCGCGCCACCGGGCCCCCTGCGGAGCCACGTCCGGCGCCTCGGCAACCAGAGCAGCAGAGTCGACGCCCGCCGGCCGGAACCGGGGGCGCTGGGGAGGCGAAGCCCATGGCCGCGAGACCACTCGTCGCACGACAGCCCAACGAGCGCCTGCAGTCGCTGATCCAGGAGGCGAGCTGCTCCAACGCGGGGCTCGCCCGCCGGGTCAACCTCTGCGGTGCCGAGCACGGGCTCGACCTGCGCTACGACAAGACCTCGGTCGCGCGCTGGCTGCGCGGCCAGCAGCCGCGCGGCCAGGCGCCGGCGGTGATCGCCGAGGCGCTGGGCCGCAAGCTCGGCCGCGGCGTCACGGTGGACGAGATCGGCATGGCCGACGGCAAGAACCTCACCTCGGGCGTCGGCCTGCAGTTCGCCGCCACGCTCAGCGGCGCGCTGGAGCAGGTCTGCGAGCTGTGGCGCAGCGACGTCAGCCGCCGGGACTTCCTCAACGGTGCCTCGGTGGCCGCCTCCGCGTTGGTCGAGCCCAGCCGGGACTGGCTGATCACCCCGCCGGACCCGGTGGTCGCCCGCAGCGGCGGCCCGCGGGTCGGGCCGGCCGACGTCGCGGCGATCCGGGCCACCACCGAGATGCTGGTCGACCTGGACCACCGGTTCGGCAGCGGACACGTCCGCCCGGTGGTGGTGCACTACCTCAACAGCGTGGTGTCCGGGCTGCTCAGCGGCGGCTACCGGGAGGAGACCGGGCGCCAGCTGTTCGCGGCGGTGGCCCGGCTGACCGAGCTGGCCGGCTACATGGCGGTGGACACCGGGCAGCCCGGGCTCGCCCAGCGCTACTACATCCAGGCGCTGCGCCTGGCCCAGGCCGCGGACGACCGCGGCTACGGCGGCTATGTGCTGGCCGCGTCGATGAGTCACCTCGCGGCCACCCTGGGCAACCCCCGGGAGATCGCGCAGCTGGCCCGCGCCGCGCAGGAGGGCGCCCGCTCGGTGGCGACCCCGACCGCGATGGCGATGTTCTACGCCGCCGAGGCGCGCGGCCACGCGCTGCTGGGCGACGCCCGCTCCTGCGAGCTGGTGGCGGCCAGGGCGATCGAGGCGATGGAGCAGCGCCGCCCCGAGGACGACCCGGACTGGATCGCGCACTTCGACGCGGCCTACCTGGCCGACGAGTTGGCGCACTGCTACCGCGACCTGGAGCTGTCCAAGCAGGCCGAGCGGCAGGCCAGGATCGCCCTGGAGCTGCACCCGCCCACCCGGGTGCGGCGCCGCGCGGTGGACCTCGTGCTGCTGGCCACCGCGCAGTTGCAGCAGCGGGACATCGAACGGGCCTGCGAGACCGGGGCCCAGGCGGTGCGGCTGCTCAACGGGCTGCGCTCCAACCGGGGCGTGGAGTACCTGGACGACTTCCGGCGGCGGCTGGAGCCGTTCCGTGACCACCGGGTGGTGCGCGAGTTCCAGCAGCGTGCTGACGTGGAGGCCGCGTGACCAAAACTTGACGGTGCCGCGCGCGATCCTGCGGCGAACGGACGGGAACACCTGCCCGCGTGGTCACCCGTAGCGGTGAACCGGTAGCGTGGGCCGGAGGTAGTGAGGAACTCCAGAAGTGGTCCGCCGTCAGCTAGCGCGCGGAAGAACCGAGGAAGGCCCGGGTGCTCACACCGGACAGGGAGCGCGGGCGGTCCACCCGTCATGGGGCCGCCCGGCCGCCGCTTGCTGTCCCGGTGCGCCCGCAGCCGTGCACAGGTGAGGATTCGCGTTGAGCCAGCGCCGCTCGTACCCCAACTCCGGTGACTTCAACCTGGACGACCTGTTCCGCCCGGAGCCGGCTCCGGGGCAGCAGCCGCCAGTGCCGCCGCAGGCAGCACCCCAGCCACCGGCGGTCACCCAGGCCGGCCAGGGCGGGCCCGAGTACCTCGGCCCGGGGGCGTCCTGGGGCGATGCGCCGACCGCCTACGTGCCCGAGGTGGCGCAGCAGGCCGCGGGGGAGACCCAGTACCTGCCGCCGTACCCGACCAGCGACCCGACGGCGGGCGCCGTGCCGGGCCAGCCGGGGCCCGCGCAGGGGCATCCCGCGCCGGGGCAGAGCTTCGGCGGGCAGCAGTCGTTCCCGCAGAGC
The DNA here is from genome assembly GCF_036226465.1 of Kitasatospora sp. NBC_01250. Classification (NCBI taxonomy): domain Bacteria; kingdom Bacillati; phylum Actinomycetota; class Actinomycetes; order Kitasatosporales; family Streptomycetaceae; genus Kitasatospora; species Kitasatospora sp. NBC_01250. Next base: position 5,212,354 of record NZ_CP108476.1, read on the forward strand.
CCGCCGGCCTTCCCGGGCCAGCAGAGCTACGGGGGCCAGCAGGGCTTCGGCGGCCAGCCGCCGGCCGGGCAGCCGACCTACGGCGGGCAGCAGTCCTTCGCCCCCGCCGGCTACGCCGCCGGCGAGTACCAGACCCCCAACGAGCAGACCACCCGCCTGGGCCGCGCCTCGCTGCCCCCGGCCGGGTCCGGCGGCGGCTCGCGGATGTCCCGCCGGACGGTGGTCGCCGGTGTGGTGGGCCTCTGCGTGGTGGGCGGCATCCTGGTCGGGGTGCTCGCCGGTGGTGGCGGCGGTGACACCAAGACGAAGGAGAAGGCCAAGGCCAAGCACACGGCGGCGCAGGGCACCGACACCTCGGCCAGCCCCCAGCCGAGCGGCTCCAGCGGCTCCAGCGCGCTGAGCGCGGACGCCCAGGCCCAGGCGCAGGCGCTGTCCACCCTGCTGAGCACTGCCAACTCCAGCCGTCAGGCGGTGGTCGGCGCGGTCGGCGCGGTCAAGAAGTGCGACAACCCGGCGGCTGCCCAGACCGCGCTGACCCAGGCCTCGGCCCAGCGCAAGCAGCTGATGACCAAGCTGGCCACCCTCAAGGTGGACAAGCTGCCCACCGGCAAGCAACTGGTGGACCAGCTCAACCAGGCCTGGCAGGCCTCCGCCAACGCGGACGACGCCTATGCGGCCTGGGCCGGCGACTTCGCCCAGGGCTGCGACCCGACCAAGGTCGGCTCGGACCCCAACCTGTCCTCCGGTGACCAGGCCAGCGGCGCCGCGACCACCGCCAAGGGGCAGGCCTCCGAAACCTGGAACGCGATCGCCCAGCAGGCCGGCCTGCCCTCGTACGGCCCGATCCAGCTCTGACCGGACCCTCCCCGGGGCGGGCGCCGGTCAGCAGGGGCCGGTGCCCGGCCCGCCGAGGTGGAACGAGGTCGGCGTGACCCGGCCGGCGTCGTAGAGCGCCGGGCTGGTGGCGGTGACCGTCAGGTGCGAGCGGTCGGTGGCGCCGATCAGGTGGAAGTCGTCGATCCAGCCCGAGCCGTGCGCGGTGCCGGCCTTTCCGTCGCCCATCTGCTCGCAGGTGCTCCCCGAGGCGTGGGCCACCTCGCCGAAGGCGCTGATCATCTGGGCCCGGGTGTACGTGCCCTGCCAGAGCGAGCCGGGGAAGTAGCCCACCGGCTGGTCGTCGTAGAAGACCCACCAGTCGCCGCCGACGTTCTGGATGGCGAACCGGGCGGCCGAGCCGGCCGGCAGCGCCATGCCCGCCTTCGCGCTGTGCGAGACCTGGACGAAGCCGCAGCCGTTGTAGCAGCTCTCCGCGCCGTCCACCCAGTGGTAGACGAACAGGTGCGGGCGCAGGTCGCCGTTGAGCCCGAGGTCGACCGTCCAGCCGATCTCCACGGTGGACTTCTGGTCGCCGGACTGCAGCGCCAGCTCCTGCAGCGAGTGCGAGTCGGTGTCGCCCGGCTTGATCGCGGGGGCGGCCACCATCATCCGCATCGTCGCTCCGCTCGCGTCGGTGACCTGACGGCCGTTCACGTAGTCGTAGCAGGCGCCGAACCAGCAGATCGGTCCGGTGGTGGCCGCCGCCGCGGCCGAGTGCGGCAGCAGGGGGACGGCGGGGGCGAGCGGGGCCGCGCCGGCCGCGGGGGCGGTGGCCAGCAGCCCGAGGGTGGCCGCGAGAGTGGTGGTGGCGCCGATGACGGTCTGCCGGATGCGCATGGGTGGGGGTCCGTTCGCTGGGGGCACGGGCGTTAAGTTCTGATGTAAGTTCACTTACATCGGCGGTTAAGCTAGTTGGCAGGGTGCCGGACCCGCAATACCCTGGCCCGGCAGACGGTCAGGAATGACGAGCGTGATGAGCGAGACGATCGACCGCACCGACCTCGGCCGGCGCCTGCTGGCGCTGCGCACCGAACGCGGGCTCACCCAGCGGGCGCTGGCCGAGCCCGACTACACCGCCGCCTACGTCTCCACCGTGGAGTCCGGCAAGGTCCGCCCCTCCGAGGCCGCGCTGCGCCACCTCGCGGGCCGGCTCGGGGTCAGCGTCGAGCAGCTGGTCACCGGCCGCCCGGCCCACCTGGCCACCGAACTCGGCCTGCGGCTGGCCGAGGCGCACCAGGAGCTGGCGGCCGGCGACCCGGTGCGGGCCGCGGCCCGGTACGCCGAACTGGCCGCCGAGGCCGCCCGCTACGACCTGCCCGAGCAGCGCGCGGGCGCGCTGACGGGCCTGGGCGACTGCGCGCTCGACACCGGTGAACTCGACCAGGCGATCGAGCACTTCCAGGCCGCCGAGGAGCTGCTGCGCGCGGCCCCGCTGCCGCAGCGGGTGCCCGCCCTGCGGGGCCGCGCGGTCGCCCACCTGCTCGCCGGGGACCTGCGCTACTCCTGCTACCTGCTGGAAAGCGCGATCGACCAGCTCAACGCGAGCGGCCTGCCCGACCCGCAGGCCCTGCTGCTGCTCTACTCGGCCGTGATCGCGCCCTACCTGGACCTGGGCGCCCACCGGCGCGCCGCCCGGGCCGCCGAACTCGCCCTGGCGCTGGCCCCGCAGGTGGCCGACCCCGCCCTGGTGGCCCGGCTGCACCGCTCGGTGGCCCGCACCCTGCTCGCCGAGGGGCGGGCGGTGGAGGCCGACGCCTCGCTCGCCAAGGCCCAGGAGCTCTACCGGCAGCTGCACATCCGCACCGAACTCGCGCACTGCCACTGGATGCGCGGCTACCTGCGCGCCCAGGACGGCGACCTGCCCGCCGCCGAGCGCGAACTGCGCACGGCCCGCGAGCTGCTGAGCGGCCGCCAGGACGGCCGGGTCAGTCTCTACACCCAGCAGATCGACGTCGAACTCGCCGACGTGCTGCACCGGTCGGGCCGCACCGCGCAGGCCGCGGCGCTGCTGGCCGACCTGCTGGGCCCGCTGCACCCGGGGCGCGGCGCGGTGCACGCGGGCGCCGCGCACCGGCTGCTGGGCCGGATCGCCGAGGAGGAGGGCGACCTCGCGGCGGCCGAGACGCACTACCGCACCGCCCTCGAACTGCTTCAGGACGCCGGCGCGGTGGCCGACCTGGCCGACCTGTGCCGGCTGCTGGGCGACCTGCTGCGCCGCGTGGGCCGGCCGGCCGAGGCGCTGGACGTCTACCGCAGCGGCCTGGGCCACCAGGCCGCCCCGGGGACCACCACCCTCGGCCCGGCACCGGCGGTGCCGCCGGGCTAGCGCCTGTCCCGGCTCAGGAGGGGGCGGGGGAGGGGGTGTCGGGGCCGCTCGGTGGCGTGCCGCCGGTGAGGACCCAGCGGACGTCCACGAAGCCCGGCTGCTGCTCCACCAGTTGCCCGCCCTGGACCTGCTGGAAGGTGACCGAGGTGTTCACCAGGCGCGGGGTGTTGGCGCTGGCCAGCATGTTGGTCATCGCCCAGCTGAGCGGCGGGGTGGCGCCGCCGGTGCTGATCGGCTGGCCGTTGTCCAGCTCGTCGCGCAGTGCCTTGCCGGTGACCGGCTGGCTGTCCAGGCGCTGCACGGCCTGGACGAAGACCTGGTAGGCGACCCAGGTGGTCTCCACCCCGGGGTCGGAGACGTCGATGCTGGTGAGGTCGGCGGCGTCCCTGGTGCGCACCACCGCGCGCAGCGGGTCCCAGACCTTGGAGGCCTCCGGCGGGTACCAGCCGGTCGCGTAGGCGCCGTTGAGCGGGCCCGCGTCGCCGCCGGTGGAGTCCACCACGGACTGCTGGAAGCTGCCGATCACCGAGGCGAGCCTGGTGTTCTGGTGCGGCTGGCGGCGCAGCGAGTCCAGCAGGTTGAGGGTGGGCACGGCGCTGAGCGCGGCGGTGATGCAGTTGCCGGGCTGGTCGGTGCCGATCGCCTGGCGGGCCTGGTTGGTGAAGTCGCTGGAGGTCTCGTTGGCCCGGATGTCGGTCAGCTTGACGTTGTCCGGCGTCAGGGCCGCGCCCAGCGCGCCGACCAGGGTGTCGCCGGCCGGGGTGTCGGGGCGGATCAGCGCCACCGTGCGGCAGCCGGCCGCCACCAGCTGCCGGCCGCTGCCGGCGATCAGCGCGGGCGTGCCGCCGGCCACCGGGTAGGAGACCGGGCTGGTGAACTCGGGGCTGGAGAGCCCGTAGCCACCGATGTACGGGATCCCGCTGGTCTCCAGCAGCGGCATGAAGGCGTCGCCGTACTGGCTGTAGGAGCCGATCACCGCGACCGCGCCGCCCGTCACGGCCTGCCGGGCGCAGGCGGCGGCGCCGTCGGCGGTGTTGTGCTCGTTGCAGGTGAGCACCCGCAGCCGGTGGCCGGCCACACCGCCCTGGGAGTTGAGCGAGTCGCCGATCGCGGTGGCCAGCGCCGTCATGCCGGGCCGGTCGGCCGAACCGGTGTTGGCGGGCGCCCAGGTCATCACCGTCAGCTCGGCCTTGTCGCCGGCGGCGCCGGCCGGGCCCCCGCAGCCGGCGGTGCCCAGGAGCACGGGGAGTAAGGCGACCGCGAGGGCCGCACCGCCGGTGCGCCGGCGCCGGGCCGCCGGTCGCCCGGGTACAACGGTGCTCATCTGCTCGCTACCCCCACGTCCGACGGCCGTTCCGATGGCCGACAGCCTTGACGCGGGTTCACTCCACCAGAGGTCGGCCAGGGGAACATTGCGGAACGCGGCGATGAACTCGGAGTGTGGACGCGTGTAGATGCCGAGTGGACGGGGAACGTACGATCGTCTGCCATGGCGCTCAGCACAGATTCTTCGGACGGCTCTCCGCGAAACCCTTCTCGTTCGGGGCGCCGCTCCAGCACCATGGGCGGCATGCCGCTCAACGATCTGCCCTGGTGGCGCTGGCGCGCCCGGTTGCGCTCCGCCCTGCACATGCTCGCCGACCCTGCCTTCCAGCAGGAGTACTGGGCCGGTGGCCGCCCCGGCTACGGCGATGTGACCGACGCCGTCTACCGCCTGGTCGAGGACAGCTGGCTGGACCGCTGGTCCGCCGAGAAGTACATAGGCACCGTGGTCCGGGACGCCACCGAGGCGGCCCTGGTGGACGCGGCGGTGCTGCGGGTGCTGCGCATCCTGCACGAGGTGGGTGCCGACGCCCCGGCCGCCGCCTACCTCGGCCACCCGGGCTGGCCGGAGGCGGTGGCCGCCGCCCGCGCCGCGCACGAGCTGCTGGCGGTCAACGACGGCGAGGACCCGGCGGCGCCGCCGCGGTCGCTCGAAGTGCTGAGGATCCTCACCCGGATCGGCTGACCGGTGCCCGGCTGTGCCACCCTTGACGGAATTCAGGACCGGTCCCTCGAAGCCGGGCGACAGCGAAGGACCAGTGAAAGAACCAGTGGTGGAGCAGCGGACCGCGACCGAGCCGACCCAGTACGTGCTGACCTTGTCCTGCCCGGACAAGCAGGGGATCGTGCACGCGGTCTCCAGCTACCTGTTCATGACCGGCTGCAACATCATGGACAGCCAGCAGTTCGGCGACCGGGACACCGACAGCGGGCTGTTCTTCATGCGGGTGCACTTCTCCGCCGAGGCGCCGGTGACGGTGGACGGCCTGCGGGCCAGCTTCACCGCGATCGGCGCCTCCTTCGGCATGGAGTGGGAGATCCACCCGGCCACCGAGAAGATGCGCGTGGTGCTGATGGTCAGCAAGTTCGGCCACTGCCTCAACGACCTGCTCTTCCGCACCTCGATCGGCGCGCTGCCGATCGAGATCGTCGCGGTGGTCTCCAACCACACCGACTTCGCCGAGCTGACCGCCTCGCACGGCGTCGACTTCGTGCACATCCCGGTGACCCGGGAGACCAAGGCGCAGGCCGAGCAGCAGCTGCTCGACCTGGTCGAGGCCGAGCGGGTCGACCTGGTGGTGCTCGCCCGCTACATGCAGGTGCTCTCGGACGACCTGTGCAAGGCGCTCAGCGGCCGGGTGATCAACATCCACCACTCCTTCCTGCCGAGCTTCAAGGGCGCCAAGCCCTACCACCAGGCGCACGCCCGGGGCGTGAAGCTGATCGGCGCGACGGCCCACTACGTGACGGCCGACCTGGACGAGGGCCCGATCATCGAGCAGGAGGTGGCCCGGGTGCAGCACGACGTGACGCCCGAGCAGCTGGTCGCGCTCGGCCGGGACGTGGAGTGCCAGGCGCTGGCCCGCGCGGTGAAGTGGCACAGCGAGCACCGGGTGCTGCTGAACGGCACCCGGACCGTCGTCTTCGCCTGAGCCCCCGGGGCTACGGGCGGGAGAGCAGCGGCACCGCCGCCAGCACCTCGCGGATCGCCGCCCGGTCGCCGTACTCGCCGACCGGGAGGCGGTCCGGGTCCCGGTGCGCCGCCGCGAGCTGGCAGAACTCCACGCCATCGATCACCAGTTCGGCGACCGGATCGCCCGTCGCGGCGGGCTCGCCGGACTCCTGCTGCGGCCCGGCGCCGTCCAGCGGGATCAGCCACTCGCCGTTGGCGGGCCCCTCGATGACCAGCCGCAGGGTGCGCGCCGAGCCGTCGGCGGCGGGCGCGGTGCCCGCGTAGGCCGCCTGCCGCTGCCCGGCCAGCGCCACCGGCAGCATCCGGGCGGCCAGGTCGACCATCTGCCGCAGGTGCGGCGGGGCCGGGGCGGCGTAGGGGTAGTCGACCGCGCGGGCCACGTCCTCGCCGTGGATCCAGGTCTCGAAGGCCCGGTCGAGGAAGGCGTCGCGGACCGGCACGACGGCGAAGCCGTAGTCCACGCACTTGTCGGCGGCGGCCGGTTCGGCGCCGCGCAGCATCGCCCGGCTCTGCGCCCGCCAGAGCGAGCGCACCTCCTGCGGGGCGGCGTCGGCCTGGGTCCGGGCCAGCCGGTCGGAGCGGTCCAGCAGCGCGTGGAACGGATCGGCGGAGCCGGCGGACGGGCCGGCCTGCGCCGGCACCCGGCCCTCGGCGCCGGTCACCGGGTCCGGCAGGCCCAGCGCCTGGGCGAGCAGGCCGTCCACGGCGGCCAGGTGGCAGAGCACCTCGGCCGGACGGCGCCTCAGCACCCCGCCGTGCCAGGGCAGCTCGGCCGTTTCCTGCCACTCGCCGGGGCCCAGGTCGCGCAGCAGCGCGTCCAGTTTGGCGGTCTCCGCGGCGTACGGCGCGGCCCAGGCGGCCACCGGGAGCTCGGCGGCGCGGCGGGTCAGGCAGAAGTCGAGCACCTGCTGGCGCAGCCCGTCCGGCTGGTCCAGCGGGTCGTCGGTGTGCAGCCGGGCGGCGGCCCGGCGCAGGCGTTCGCCCTCCTCGGCGCAGTCCGGGCACCGGGCGAAGTGCCGCTCCAGCGCGGCGCCCTCCTCGGGCAGGCAGGCGCGCAGCGCCCAGGCACCGAGCAGGGCGCGCAGCGCCTCGTGGTCCTGCTCCGTCAGCACGGCCCGATCTCCCGTCACAGCCGATCCCCCGTCACAGCCGCTTGCCGGTCAGCAAGGTGCTCTCATCATGACCCGAACTCCAGTTCAGAGGCGAGCAGTTGCAGGCCAAGGCGAAGGCGCTGCTTGGCGGCCTGCTCGCTGATGCCCAGGCGGCGGGCGGTCTCCTGGTAGGTCCGGCCGTCCAGCCAGGTCGTCTCCAGGGTCTCGCGCAGCGGCGGTGGCAGCGCGGCCACCACGTACTGCACCTGCGCGGCGGCGGCCCGGTCGTGGATCTCCTCGGCGCCCAGCTCGGCCCGGCGCAGCCGCTCCACGGCGCGCCGCTGGGTGAGTTCGCCCACCCAGGAGCGCAGCGAGCGCAGCTCGGGGTCGAACTCCTCCGGGTGCTCCCACAGGTGGCCGAAGACCTCGCGGGTCAGGTGGGCCGCGGCCTGTTCGTCGCCCAGGATCCGTCCGGCCAGGCCGTGCACCAGGGGTGACAGCTGGTCGTAGAGCTCGCCGAGCGCGCTCTCCTCGCCGCGGGCCAACCGCGACCGCATCTGCTGGTCCCAGTCGAGGGCGGTCATGCCACCACGGTAGTGGCGGGTGCCGCCGCTTGGAGGCCCTTTGTCGGAAGAGCACGGGATCGGAAGAGCACGGGATCGGAAGAACGGGGCTATCGGATGAGACCGGCTATCAGAAGAGCTGGGTGGAGCTGTTCGAGCGCGGCTGGACATATGTCGCACGGGTGGTTTCGCCGCGTGGCCACAGCTGGTCACCGGGGCTGGAGCGGTAGGTTTCGTCACGCCGGACAGGCCCTGGGCCGCCGACGCCCGGACAGTCCTACCGGTAGCTCGTCATGCAGGTGGTGGAGCGGTGCAGGTGCTTCAGGTACAGCTCGCGGTGGCCGCCGACCCCGTGGAGGTCGGCCGGGCCCGCCGATGGGTCCGCGCCCAGGTGCTCGCCTTCGGGGCGGACCCCGGGTCGCCGTTCGCCGAGACTCTGGTGCTGGTGGTCTCCGAGCTGGTGACCAACGCGGTGGTGCACACCGGGCGGCCCGCCGCGCTGCGGCTCAGCTGGCCGCCCGACCCGGCGGCACCGCTGCGGGTGGAGGTGTCCGACGCCAGCGGCACCGCGCCGGCTCCCCGGCACGCGGCGGCCTCGGCCACCAACGGCCGCGGGCTGGAACTGGTCGAACTGCTCTGCGCCCGCTGGGGCTGGTGCCCGCAGGGCTCCGGCAAGCTGGTCTGGTGCGAGCTGGACCGCGGCCCGCTGGCCGGTGGCGGGTCGGCCCGCGAGCACGGGATGCTGACGGCCTGACGGGCTCGCGCGGGGTGTCCTGGCGGGCGGTCTTGACGGGCCGTGCCGACCGGCTCCCGGGCTGGTCGGCGGCCGGATCCGGCTGGTCGGCAGGCCGAAAGCCAGCGCAACCCTTCGGAATTTCCGACAAACCATTGACGTGACGTATCCAGCTGATCACCCTTGGGTGAGCTCTCCGTCGCGAGGGGACGCCAAGGGCAGGTCAGCCAGGGGGATCGGGCCCGTACGGGCCGGATCGGCTGTCGGCGCCTTGGCGAGTGCGGAGCGCCCAGTGCGGGTCAGGGCCCGTACCGGCGGCCGCCCGGGATGGGTACCCGGCGGCCGCCGTCGCCCTGTGGCGGGCGACGGCGCGTGCGCGTCGGCCACGCATCCGGATCGTGACCGGAAACCTCTGGAATTCCGCGGTGGTCTATACCACCCTGCTGCCTGTGAACGGTCCCAGCACTCCCACCGGCCCCTCAGCTCCCACCGGCCCCAGGCCTGCTGACGGCCCCGCCATCTGGTCCCGCTCGTTCCGCCTCTACTTCACCGCCCGCAGCTCGGGCCTGCTGGGCGACGCGATGCTGCCGGTCGCCGTCTCGGCCGGCCTGATCGGCTCCGGACACTCCGTCAGCACCGTCGGCTACGCGCTGGCCTGGTGGCTGGCCCCGTTCGCCACCCTGATCCTGATCGGCGGGGTGCTGGCCGACCGGTTCACCGCCCGCCGGATGATGATCGGCGCCGACCTGACCAACCTGACCACCCGGCTCCTGCTGGCGCTGCTCTTCTTCCACGGCATCCAGCACACCTGGCAGCTCTACGGCCTGCTCGCGCTGGCCGGGGCCGCCGGCGCGATGTTCCAGCCGGGCGCGGCCAGCACGGTGCCGCTGGTGGCCCGGGACGTCCAGGGCGCCAACGGCGTGCTGCGCACCGCCGAAGCCGTCACCGCACTGGCCGGTCCGGCGGTGGCCGGCGCCCTGGTCGGCGCGGCGGCCACCGGCTGGGTGATGGTGATCGCGGCCGGCACCTTCGGGCTGAGCGCGCTCTGCCTGCTCGCCCTGCGGCTCGGCCCGGTCCCCGCGCCGCCGCCCGGCGACAGTCTCTGGCGCAACCTGGTGGTCGGCTGGCGCGAGTTCCGCTCCCGCCGCTGGATGTGGGGCGTGATCCTGATCTGGATGGGCTACAGCGTCTTCGGTTACGGGCCGGTGGTCCCGCTGGCCGCGAGCGTGCTGGTGCCCGCGCACGGCTCGGCGGTGTACGGGCTGCTCAACTCCGCCTACGGCGTGGGCACCGTCGTCGGCGGCGTGCTGGCGATCCGGTTCAAACCGGTGCGCCCGCTGGCCGCCGGCAGCCTGGCGATGCTGGCCGCGCCGCTCTACCCGCTGGGCATCGCGCTGGACCTGCCGGTGCCCGCGCTGATCGGCTGCCTGCTGGTCGCCGGGACCGGCTACACCTTCTGGGGCGTCATGTGGGCCACCAGCGTGCAGACCCAGGTGCCGGGCGAGGTGCTCAACCGGATCCACGCCTACGAGGTGGCCGGTTCGGTCTGCATGGTCCCGCTCGGCAGCGCGCTGGCCGGTCCGGCCGCCGACGCGTACGGGGCGCGGGCGGTGCTCTTCTTCGGGGCCGGGGTCACGGTCGCGGTGGTGGCGGCGCTGCTGCTCACCCCGGCGATCCGGGGCCTGCGCCGGGTGTCCGTGCCGCGCAGTAGCATCCGGGAGCATGACGCTGCACTTCACCCTTGACCCCGAGCCGACCGCGGGGCTGCGCGCCGAGATCATCACGCTGTGGACGGACGTCTCGAACGCGGGCGGTGCGGTCGGCTTCGTGCCGCCGGTCACCGAGGAGCGGGTGCGGCCGACGGCGGAGCAGCAGCTCGCCGGCCTCGGCGGCCCCGGGGGGAGCGGGCCCGACCGGCTGCTGATCGCCCGGGCCGAGCCCGGTGGCCCGCTGGCCGGGGTGCTCTTCTTCGAGTCCATGCGCTTCGAACTCATGCAGCACTGGCGGATGCTGAAGCGGGTGATGGTCGCCCCGGCCTGCCAGGGCCTGGGCTACGGCGCCGAGCTGATGGCCGAGGCGGAGCGGATCGCGCGCGGCTGGGGCCTGGCCGGGCTGCAGCTCACCGCGCGCGGCGGGATGGGGCTGGAGAAGTTCTACGGCCGCTGCGGCTACACCGAGGTGGGCCGGGTGCCCGGCGCGATCCGGGTGGCGCCGGGCGACGACCGCGACGACATCACCTTCTGGCTCGACCTGCGCTGAGGCGCCTGCGCCGGGACGGCCGCGCCGGGACACCTGCGCCGGGGCGGCCGCACCGGGGCCGGGCCCGCCGTCGTGCCGAGGCGGGCGAGGGGCGCTCCGGTGGGCATGCTTCACTGGGAGGCCCCGTCACTCCTGCGAAGGCCCGCCGTAGCCCCACCGCCCGTCGAGAAGGAAGCCACCCGTGAGCAGCAGCCCCGGTAGCAGCAGCAAGTCCCACGCCACGCTCCGCTACACCTCCCTGCGGGCCAGCATCTTCCTCGCCTGCCTGCTGGTCACCACGCTGCTCGGCCACTTCGGGATCATTCCCGTGGTGGGTGCCACCGGTTTCGTCTTCCTGGTGCTGCTGGCCGCCCTGCTCTCGGCGCCGATCAGCTACGTGGTGCTGAGCAAGCAGCGCGACGAGATGTCGGAGCAGGTCGTCAGCAAGGTCAGCAGCATCCGCTCGCGCACCGCCGACCGGATCGCGGAGCAGAACGCCGAGGAGGACGCGGCCGACGACGCGGCTCGGGCCGCGAGCGCCGCGAGCCCTGCCACCCCCGCTCCGGCCCAGCAGTCCTGACCCGCGTGGCGAGCCGCCCCGAGCCGCCCCCCGCGCCCGGACCCGCCCGCCGCCCCACCGGGCGCGACGTGGCCCAGCTGGCCGGCGTCTCGCAGGCCACCGTCTCCCTCGTCTTCTCCGGCTCCGAGGCCGGCCACCGGGTCTCCGCCGCCACCCGGGACCGCGTGCTGGAGGCGGCCCGCGGCCTCGGCTACCGCCCGCAGGCGGCCGGCCGACAGCTGCGCCTGGGGCGCAGCGGCCTGGCCCTGCTCGCGGTGCCCAACCTGCAGGGGCCGTTCTTCGGCCGGGTGCTGGCCGGTGTGCACGAGGAGGCCGCGCGGCACGGGCTGGAGGTCGTGGTCAGCTCCGGCTGGAGCGCCGCCACCCTGGCCGAGGCCGCCACCACCAGCCGGTTCGACGGTCTGCTGATCTGTTCGCCGGACGACAGCCAGCTCGGCGCCCTGCCCGCCGGCACCCCGGCCGTCTTCCTGGACGCCGACCCGGCCTCGGCCGGCGGCGCGCCCACCGTCGAACTCGACCTCGCGGGCGGCATGGCCGCCGCCGTCGCGCACCTGGCCGCGCTCGGGCACCGGCGGCTGGGCCACCTGCGCTCCACCCACAGCGCCTACACCTTCCGGGTCCGCCAGGCCGCCTTCGAGGCCGCCGTCCACGGGCTGGAGGTGATCGAGGTCGGCGTCACCCTCAACCGCGGCGAGGCCGCCGCCCGGGCCGCCGCCACCGAGCTGCTGACCCGGCCCGACCGCCCGCACGCCGTGGTCTGCGACGACGACGTGGTCGCCTCCGGCCTCTACCAGGCCGCCGCCGACCTGGGCCTGCGCATCCCCGCCGACGTCTCGGTGGTCGGCATCGACAACGTCGCCGTCGCCGCGCTGCTCACCCCGCCGCTGACCACCGTCGACCTCCCCGGCGAGCACCTGGGCCGCGCGGGCGTGGCGGCACTGGCGGCCCGGCTGGACGGCCGCGAGGTCGCGCCCGTCGCACCGCTGGCAACCTCGCTGATCGTCCGCTCCTCCACCGGACCGGCCAAGCCGTAGGGCCCGGCAGCGGGTTGCGCGCCGGGCGGCCGCACGGGGCCGTGCCCCGGGCTCAACCCGCCAGGCTCACCGGCACCGGTGCCACCGCCTGTGGTGCGGCCACCGGCTGCAGTCGGCGGCGGGCGGCGAAGAGCAGCAGGGCGCCGAGGGTGATCCCGGCGACCGAGCAGTACGCCACCCCGGTCAGGGAGTTGCCCGCCAGCGCGCCGGAGACGGCGTAGCCGAGTGCGTTGCCGGTGGCGAAGAGGGTGACCAGCCAGGCGAAGGCCTCGGTCACCGTGCCGGTCGGGGCCAGCTCGGCGACCAGCACGAAGGCGGCGGCGAGCAGCGGTGCCAGGCCGATGCCGGAGACGAAGGCGAGGACCGCCATCGGGCCGGGGGCGGGGAGCAGCAGCAGCGGCAGGTAGCAGACGGCCATCGCCAGGGCGATCGCCCAGGTGCGGGTGGCCGTGCTGCTGCGCCAGCGGACCGCGCCGTAGGCGAGCGCGCCGAGCAGGCCGGCCAGCGCGGCCAGGGCGAGCAGCAGGCCGGCGCCGCCGGGCAGCTGGTGCGGGTGGCGCTCGGCGTAGGCGATGAAGAGCACGTTCTGCGCGCCGACCGTCCAGCCCGCGCCGGCCAGGCCGATCAGCAGCAGCACCAGGCCGGGGGAGCGCAGCGGACCGAGCAGCCCGGCGCCGTGCTCGCGCGGCGGCGCCTGCCAGCGGCGGGCCGGCGCGGCGGTGGCGACCACCAGGGCGCCGGCCAGGCCGAGGCCGGCGGCGGTCCACAGCGCGGCGACGGGGCTGGCGACCGCGGCCAGGGCGGCGACGGCGAGCGGCCCGGCGACGTAGAGGATCTGCTGGGAGGCGGAGTCGAAGGCGTAGGCGGTGTCGAGCTGTTCCTCGGCGACCACGTCGGGCCACAGGGCGCGCAGGCAGGGTTCGAGCGGCGGCATGGCCAGGCCCGCGAGGGCGGCGCCGCCGATCGCGGCCGGGGCGCTGCCGGGTGCGAGGGCGAGCAGCGCGTAGCCGAAGCCGGCCACCACGGCGGCGCAGAGCAGCACCCGCGGCTGTCCGGTGCGGTCCACGATCCGGCCGAGCACCGGGCCGCCGATCGCGGCGCAGATCGCGTAGGCGGCGGTGGCCAGCCCGATCCTGCTGTACGGCGCCCCGGCCTCGCGCAGGGCGAGGGCGATGACGAGCGCGGTCATGCCGGCGGGCAGCCGGCCGAGCAGGGTGCCGAGCAGGAGCCGGGTGACGTGGGGGGCGCGGAGCAGGGCGAGGTAGCCCACGGGGGGTCTCCCGGGCGGTGGCGGACGGCAAGGGGGCGGGGCCCGCACGGCGGCACGGCTGGGCATGCGGCGGCGGAGAACAGTCAAGTTATACGTATAACTACGCGAGGTCAATCCGACCGTCCGTCAGGTGCGGTGGACCGCGAGGCGGACCGCGGGGCGACCACGGGGTGTCTCACATATCAAACAACTACTTTGAAGATCTCAAATTTTTACTGTTAATGTGTTGACCATGACCACCCCAGGCGCACTCCGGCAGCAGGACATGAGCGGTCCGCTCATGCCGTGCGCGCTGCCGTCGATGCCGCCCTGCCTGGGGGCCGGTGGTGCGGCGGACGCCTGCCGCGGCGCGTGTCGCGTTCCGAGCTGTAGCTAGGCGGCGCACCTCCCCGCGGATCCCGCGAACGACCGGCCGATCGCCGGTCAGGACCGGTCGGACGCGAACGAGTCCGGTGCGTCGCCCGCCCTCTCCCTCTCCTCTCCTGCCCTCCCCCTGCCCCCCGGAGCCGCACTGCCATGTCCGCCACCGCCCCCGCCCCTGATACCCGGACGCCCTCGGGCCCGGCCCGGCTGCTCCGCACCCCGTTCTGGGTGCAGATCATCGCCGGCCTGGTGCTCGGCGTCGTGCTCGGCTTCATCGCCCGGCAGAACGACGTCTCCTGGCTGAGCACCACGCTCGACACCATCGGCAAGACCTTCGTGCAGCTGCTCAAGCTGGCGGTGCCGCCGCTGGTCTTCACCGCCATCGTGGTCTCGATCGCCAACCTGCGGAACGTCACCAACGCCGCCCGGCTCGCCGCGCGCACCCTGCTCTGGTTCGGGATCACCAGCCTGATCGCGGTCTCCATCGGCCTGACGATCGGTCTGCTCACCGACCCGGGCCACGGCACCAACCTCTCCACCACCGGCCTCAAGGCCCCGGCCGACTCCGGCTCCTGGGTGGACTTCCTGACCGGCATCATCCCGACCAACATCGCCGACGCCTTCCTCAAGGTGAACGTGCTGCAGATCGTCTTCCTCGCGGTGGTGGCCGGTGCCGCCATCCTCAAGGCAGGCGAGAAGGCCGCGCCGGTGCTCCGGCTGAACGAGTCGGTGCTCGAACTGGTGCAGACCGCGCTGTGGTGGGTCATCCGCCTCGCCCCGCTGGGCACCCTGGGCCTGATCGGCAAGTCCGTCGCCAAGTACGGCTGGGACCTGCTGCGCCCGCTGGCCACCTTCACCGCCGACATCTACGTCGGCTGCGCGCTGGTGCTGTTCGTCGTCTACTCGCTGCTGCTGCGCTTCGCCGGTGGGCTGAACCCGGTGCGCTTCTTCCAGGGCGCCTGGCCCGCGATCCAGCTCGCCTTCGTCTCCCGCTCCTCGGTCGGCACCCTGCCGGTCACCCGCCGGGTCACCGAGCGGCTGGGCGTCCCGCGCGAGTACGCGAGCTTCGCGGTGCCGTTCGGCGCGACCACCAAGATGGACGGCTGCGCCGCGATCTACCCCTCGATCGCCGCGATCTTCGTCGCCCAGGTCTACGGCATCCACCTCGGCATCGGTGACTACCTGTTGATCGCCTTCGTCTCGGTGATCGGCTCGGCGGCCACCGCCGGCCTCACCGGCGCGATCGTGATGCTGACCCTGACGCTGTCCACCCTGGGCCTGCCGCTGGAGGGCGTGGGCCTGCTGCTGGCCATCGACCCGATCCTCGACATGATGCGCACCGCGACCAACGTCGCCGGTCAGGTCGTCGTGCCGATTCTGGTCTCGGCCCGCGAGAAGACCCTGGACCTGACGGCCTACAACGCCCCGACCAGCCGCGAGCTGTACGAGGCCGACGCCGACGCCCCCGTGGTGCCGGCCCAGGCCGCGGGCGAGCGGGTGCCGGCCGCCGCCTGACGCAGGGCCTGGGGGGACGCGGCGCGGGCCGGAGCGAGCAGGACGGCTCCGGCCCGCGCCGCGTCCGCGCGCGTTTCCGCGCACGGTGCGCCGGGTAGCGTGCTGGTGTCAGGGCCTGTCCGACAGACCCTGGAGCGGTGGCCAGGGCCGGCCCGACGTGCCGGCACCACCGGGGGGAGAGAGCGACTCTCCAGTGGCAACGGTTGGTTGGACCGCCTCGATTGCGGCGTATCTGGCAGGCGGATTCTGGATCCTGCGTTACATCTGCGGCCAACTGGTCGATCTCTGCGGCGAAGTCTCCCGGGTACTACGTGCGGTCCGGGTGCTGCGGGACGACTGGAAGAGCGGGCGGCCGGAAAGCCGGGCGGCGCACGCCCGGGGAGCGTGCAGGGGTTAACGCGCCATCACAATTGAGCCAACCTCAAAAACGGGCCCGGAATCGCCCCGGAAGCGAAAACGGCAGGGGGCCCGCCGGGCATCGCCCGGCAGGCCCCCTTGGTGGTGCGTGTCATGCTCGGCGGCCCGGGGAGGGCCACGGGTGCACCCGGTGGTGGCCGGGGCCTGAGCGATCAGTCAGCAGAGAAGTAAGGTCAGACGGTGGTGACGTTCTCCGCCTGCGGGCCCTTGGGGCCCTGGGTGACGTCGAAGGTGACCTGCTGGTTCTCCTCCAGCGAGCGGAAACCGTTCGCGTTGATGGCGGAGTAGTGGACGAAGACGTCGGGGCCGCCGCCCTCCTGGGCGATGAAGCCGAAGCCCTTCTCAGCGTTGAACCACTTGACGGTTCCCGTGGCCATGCCGTTCTCCTTGCGAGGGACGTATTGGTTACCACACCGTGTGGTAACCGGTCCGCTGCGCTGATCGCCCCGCCTCCGGAGTGGACCCGGAGTTTTTCGCATAATGCTGCAATGCTGAAAAACTACAAAAAGCCCGCGGTTACATGCTCCGCAGGCTTCAAGTACTGCAAGGGGAATCAAACTGCAACTGGATGAAACCGTAGCACGCAGGCGCGGGCTCGACCAGAGGTGTCTGCCGGGACCTGAGGGGCGTGTCGGAGATGGCTGAAAGCGTGTTGCGCGGGGGTCGCGCCGAACCGCGGAAGGCGCGGGCATACGCTGCCAGCACAGGACCGACGGGCAAGGGAGTACACCGTGGCTGAGCTGGTGCAATCGGCGGTAGAAGCGGCAGTGGGCGCGAGCGCGACGGGTGACGGCGGCTCGGGCGGCGCACCGCTCACCCGGCCCCGGGTCGGCCACATCCAGTTCCTCAACTGCGTGCCCCTCTACTGGGGCCTGGCCCGCACCGGCAGCCTGCTCGATCTGGACCTCACCAAGGACACCCCGGAGAAGCTCAGCGACCTGCTGGTCAACGGCGCGCTGGACATCGGCCCGATCACCTGCGTCGAGTACCTGCGGCACGCGGACGAACTGGTGCTGCTGCCGGAGATCGCCGTCGGCAGCGACGGACCGGTGATGTCCTGCGTGATCGTCAGCAAGCGTCCGCTCGACGAGCTGGACGGCCGCCCGGTCGCGCTCGGCTCCACCAGCCGGACCTCGGTGCGGCTCGCCCAGCTGCTGCTGGCCGAGCAGGTGGGCGTCCGCCCCGAGTACTTCAGCTGCCCGCCCGACCTCGACGCGATGCTGGCGCAGGCGGACGCCGCCGTGCTGATCGGCGACCCGGCGCTGCGCGCCACCCTGGAGGCGCGGGCGGACAGCGGCTACACCGTCCACGACCTCGGGGAGATGTGGAAGGCGTGGACCGGGCTGCCGTTCGTCTTCGCGGTCTGGGCGGCCCGGCGCGAGTTCGTCGAGCGCCGGCCGGAGCTGGTGGCGGCCGTGCACCGGGCGTTCCTGGACTCGCGCGACCTGTCGCTGGCCGAGGCCGACCAGGTGGCCGCGCAGGCGGCGCGCTGGGAGGCCTTCGACGCAACGGTGCTGGAGCGCTACTTCAGCGAGGCGCTGGACTTCTCGCTCGGCGAGCGGCAGCTGGCCGGCATCGCGGAGTTCGCCCGCCGGGTCGCGCACGACAGCGGCTTCGAGCCCGATGTGAGCTTCCGGCTGCTGGAGCCGGTGGCGTCCTGACCTCCCGCCCGCCTCGGCTGATGGATCGTCACATGTGTTTCACGGATCGCTGATCGCGGTTCCGCGGCGTGTCGCCGACCGGTACGGTCGTGCCCAGCCGGCCGGGGTGTCGGCCGGGGAGGGGAACACACCGTGGAGCCACTGGAGCCGGACGACCCGCGCCGGCTGGGCGGGTACCAGTTACTGCGGCGGCTCGGCGCCGGCGGGATGGGCCGCGTCTACCTGGGGCGGACGGCGGGCGGGCGCCACGTCGCCGTCAAGGTGATCCGAGCCGATCTGGCCGAGGACGCCGAGTTCCGCGCCCGCTTCCGGCAGGAGGTGGCGGCGGCCCGGCGGGTGGGCGGCCGCTGGACGGCCGCGGTGCTGGACGCGGACCTCGAGGGCCGCCCCCCGTGGGTGGCCACCGGGTACGTCGCGGGGCCGGCGCTCAGCGCGGCCGTCCGCGACTTCGGACCGCTGCCGGCCGCCTCGGTGCGCGCGCTGGGCGCGGGGCTGGCCCAGGCGCTGGCGGCCGTGCACGGGCTCGGGCTGGTGCACCGGGACGTCAAGCCGTCGAATGTGCTCCTCACGCTGGACGGCCCGCTGCTGATCGACTTCGGCATCGCGCGGGCGCTGGACGCGGGGACGGCCCTGACCCGGTCCGGCCACCTGGTCGGCTCGCCCGGGTTCATGTCCCCCGAGCAGGCCCAGGGGGTGGCCGCCGGGCCGGCCTCGGACGTCTTCTCGCTGGGCGCGCTGCTCGCGTACGCGGCGACCGGCGTCCCGCCGTTCGGGGAGGGCGACTCCAACCCGTACGTGCTGCTCTACAACGTGCTGCACGAGGAGCCGCGGCTCGACGGGCTGGCCGAGCTCGACCCCGGCCTGCACGCGACCGTGCTGGCCTGCCTGGCGAAGGACCCCGCCGGTCGGCTGACGCCGGCCCGGTTGGGCGAGCGGCTGGACCCGGCCGGAGCCGGCACCGCCCGGCCGGGCGGGGGGACCTGGCTGCCGGCGGCGCTGGCGGCGGCGGTGGGCCGCCAGGCGGTGGAACTGCTGCACCTCGACCACGGCCCGGAGCCCGGCCCGGATCCGGGTCCAAGCCGGACCCGGCTCGCGACGACGGTGGACGCGGGGCCGGGCGCCCGGCCGCGCCCGGCGCCCGGGAATCCCCCGGCGGGGTACCCATCGCCGTCGCACACCCCCACCCAGCCGTACCACCCGGCCCAGCCGCACCCGCACCCGCAGGTGCACCCGCAGGCGCCGCTCCGGGCCGGTCGCCGCTGGCCCGCCGTGCTCGGCGCCTCGGTGCTGGTCGCGGTGGTCGCGGTGGGAGCCACGCTGTGGCTGTCGAAGGGGGCGGGTTCGTCGACGGCCGGCCGGTCGGCGACGGCGTCCGGACCGACAGCCCCGACCGGCCAGTCGCCGACCCCGGCCGGGGCGTCCGCACCCTCCGGGTCGGGCGCCGCCCCGGCCGCCGCCCCGTCGAGCGCCACCCCCGCCTCGGGCGGTGCGATACCGCAGCCGTTCCTCGGCAGCTGGAAAGGGGACCTGACCGCCCAGGGCCTCACCGGCTCGGTCACCTACCGCGTCACGCTGCGGCAGGGCACGGTGGGTCAGGTGGTGGCCGACGCCACCAGCTTCTGGTCCAACGGCACCACCTGCACCGGCACCGACTACCTGGTCTCGGCCAGCCCTGACGAGGTGGTGCTCATGATCAAGCAGCTGAAGGGCGGCCTCGGCTGCATCGCGGACGACCAGCCGCGGGTGTACACCCGGAACTCCGACGGCAGCCTGCACCTCGACGTCGACGGTGGATCGGGCGACCTCACCCGCGTCTCCTGACCCGGCCCCCGACCGCCGAGGGCACACCGGTGGCACACCCACGGGCGGCCGAAACGCCTGGCGTAGGCTGGTTCGGTCATGTCGCCGGGCCGGCCCGGCATCCGTGAGCAAGAAAGTAGGCCGCCAGGTGTCCGAGCCCGTAGCGACTCTCGACGCGTCCAGCACCGACCTGCAGGCCGTCCTCGACCGCGCGGCGGCCGGCGGTCGGATCTCGGCCGAGGAGGCGCTGGAGCTCTACCGCTCCGCGCCGCTGCACGCGCTCGGCGCGGCGGCCGACGCGGTGCGCCGGCGCCGGTACGCGGGCACCGAGCACATCGCGACCTACATCATCGAACGCAACATCAACTACACCAACGTCTGCGTGACGGCGTGCAAGTTCTGTGCGTTCTACGTGCCGCCGAAGAGTGACAAGGGCTGGTCGCGCGAGCTGGACGAGATCCTGCGCCGCTGCGCGGAGACCGTCGAGCTGGGCGGCACCCAGATCATGTTCCAGGGCGGCCACCACCCCGACTACGGCGTGGAGTACTACGAGCGCGCGTTCTCCGCGATCAAGGCGGACTTCCCGCAGCTGGTGATCCACTCGCTGGGCGCCTCCGAGGTCGAGCACATGGCGCGGATCTCGGGCGTCTCCATCGAGGAGGCGATCACCCGGATCCACACCGCGGGTCTGGACTCCTTCGCCGGCGCCGGTGCCGAGCTGCTGCCCGAGCGCCCGCGCAAGGCGCTCGCCCCGCTCAAGGAGTCGGGCGAGCGCTGGCTGGAGATCATGGAGACCGCGCATCGGCTGGGTGTCGAGTCCACCTCCACCATGCTGATGGGCACCGGCGAGACCAACGCCGAGCGGATCGAGCACCTGCGGATGATCCGCGAGGTGCAGGACCGCACCGGCGGCTTCCGGGCGTTCATCCCGTACACCTACCAGCCGCAGAACAACCACCTCAAGGGCTCGACCCAGGCGACCGTCTTCGAGTACCTGCGGATGATCGCGATCGCCCGGCTCTTCCTGGACAACATCGCGCACATCCAGGGCTCCTGGCTGACCACCGGCAAGGAGGCCGGCCAGCTGTCGCTGCACTACGGCGCGGACGACCTCGGCTCGGTGATGCTGGAGGAGAACGTGGTCTCGGCGGCCGGGGCCAAGCACCGCTCCAACCTGACCGAGCTGATCCACCTGATCCGCACCGCGGGCCGGGTGCCGGCGCAGCGCGCCACCACCTACGAGCACCTGCGGGTGCTGGACGACCCGGCCAACGACCCGGTCGACCCGCGGGTCGCCTCGCACATCGCCTCCACCGCGATCGAGGGCGGCACGGCGCACCCGGAGCTGAAGATCCTCTCCACCAACTGAGGCCCCGCCGCCGTGCTCACGCTGCACCGGGCCACGGTCCTGGCGCCCTCCGGCACCGCCCCGTCGATCGACGACGGGGCGGTGCTGGTGCACGGTGACCGGATCGCCGCGCTCGGCCCGTACGCCGAGCTGGCGGCGGCCCACCCGGACGCCCGGCTGCGCGAGTGGACCGGCGCGCGGCTGACCCCGGGTGGGGCGCAGCCGTACGGCGCGCTCCTGCTGGAGCACCACTACCACCCCGACCCGCGCGAGGGCATCGGCGTCGAGCCCCGGCCGCTGCCGAGCGGCGGCTTCGCGGCGGGACAGTACGGCGGGCCGGGCGGCAGCGCCCGCCGCGGGCTGCAGCTGATGCTCCGGCACGGGACGACGGCCCTGGCCGGCCCGTTCGAGCGGCCCGAGGTGCGGACGGCGGTGAGCCGCTCGGGGCTGCGGGTGCTGGCCCCGTTCGACCCGCCGCAGCCGCTGCACGCCCTCGCCTTCGAAGCGGTCCCGAACGGGACGCTGGCCGTCGGCGGACGGGCGGATTTCGCCATCTTCGATCGGGAGACCGGCCAGTGCCTGGGCACGGTACTCGCCGGTAGGTTGGTGTACCGGGGGCGCTGAGGGGCCTGTTCCCAACGGGGAGCGGGATGGTCGGTCCTCGAACTCACCTCCTGCGCGGCCGTTCTGATTCCGGTTCGCCGTGACCTGAGGGCCGGTCAGCGGTTACGATCCCGGTCGGTCCTCCGCCCGTCCGGCCGTCCCCCGGTCGGCGCAGGGCCTGCCTCACCACATGTCTCACGGGAAGCCAGGTCAGCCCAGCCATGCGATCCCCGTCCATGCCCGCCGTCAAGAGGATCGGCCGCGGCTGGTACCTCGCGGCGGTGCTCAGCGCCGTGCTGGCGGTCGGCATGTGCCTGCTGGGGTGGCACCAGGCCGCGCTGGCCGACAAGATCGGCGCCGACCCGGTGCAGGTCCAGGGCACGATCACCCAGCTCCCCGGGGGCAGCGCCAGCTACAGCGGCGTCAAGTACCTGGCCGACGGCCGGCTGCGCACCGCCACCGACCTCGCGCTGCCCGACGACGTCAAGGTCGGCGACCCGATCTGCCTGGAGCACGCCGCCCAGGACGCGGGTGCGGTGCGGGCCTGCAACGAGCACTACCCGCAGCCGGCCGGCGTCCGGCTGGCACAGATCAGCGTGCCGGTGGCGCTGCTGTTCTGCCTGCTCTGTGTGCTGCGGATCACCCGGCACCGCCGCTCCGCCGGCGTCGGGGGCCGGCGCGCCAAGGTGGTGGCGACGGTGGCGCTGGCCACCGAGGCGCTGGCCGAGGGGATGCCTGCGATAACCCAGGGCAAGCGCTCGCGCCGCCGCCGCAAGGGCGGGCGCCGCGCGCTGCGCTGAGCCGGGCCGCGGGCGCGCGAGCGGCGGGCGCGCGGTCGGCGCGCCGAGCCCCGCGGCCGGGCAGGCCGCGCCAGGGTGAACAATGGGTGCGTGACCCGAGCCTCGCTGGAGAAGCAGCCCCACGAAGTCGCCGCCATGTTCGACGACGTCGCCGCCAAGTACGACCTGACCAACGACGTCCTCTCGCTGGGCCAGGCCCGCGCCTGGCGCCGCGCGGTGGCCGAGGCGGTCGGCGCCGGCCCCGGCGACGTGGTGCTCGACCTCGGAGCCGGTACCGGCACCTCCTCGCTGCCGTTCCTGGCCGCCGGCGCGAAGGTCGTCCCGTGCGACTTCTCGATCGGCATGCTCACCGAGGGCAAGAAGCGCCACCCCGAGCTGCCGCTGACCGCCGGCGACGCAACCCGGCTGCCGTTCGCCGACGCCTCGTTCGACGCGGTGACCATCTCCTTCGCGCTGCGCAACGTGCACCGGACCGAGGCGGCGCTGGCCGAGCTGTACCGGGTCACCAAGCCCGGCGGCCGGGTGGTGATCTGCGAGTTCTCCACGCCGACCTGGACCCCGTTCCGGACCGTCTACACCGAGTACCTGATGCGCGCGCTGCCGCCGGTGGCGACCAGGGTGAGCAGCAACCCCGACGCGTACGTCTACCTCGCCGAGTCCATCCGCGCCTGGCCCGACCAGCCCTCGCTCGCCGTGCTGCTCCAGGAGGCGGGCTGGACCAAGGTGGCCTGGCGCAACCTCACCGGCGGCATCGTCGCGCTGCACCGGGGTACCAAGGCCTGAGGCGCCGAGCCCGCCGGAGCCGCCGGACCTGCCGGAGCTGTCGGACCTGTCCGGGGCGCCGGGTCAAAGCGCCGTAGACTGCTCGGGACCGTCAGCCAGTCCCGTAGTGCCAGGAGAGTGCCCACCGTGACCGAGACCGCCGTCGAGAGCTCCGCTGACGTCATCGTGGTCGGAGCCGGCCCGGCGGGCGCGACCACCGCCTACTACCTGGCCCAGGCCGGGCTCGACGTACTGCTGCTGGAGAAGACCGAGTTCCCGCGCGAGAAGGTCTGCGGCGACGGCCTGACCCCGCGCGCCACCAAGCAGTTGGTGGACATGGGCATCGACGTCTCCACCGCCAACGGCTGGCTGCACAACAAGGGCCTGCGGATCATCGGCGGCGGGGTCCGGCTGGAACTGGACTGGCCGGAGCTCTCCTCCTTCCCGGACTACGGACTGGTCCGCAAGCGGGCCGACTTCGACGAGCTGCTGGCCCGTCAGGCCGAGAAGGCCGGTGCCCGGCTCTACGAGCGCTGCAACGTCTCCGGGCCGGTGCTGGACGACCGCACCGGCAAGATCGTGGGCGTGACCGCCAAGCTCGGCCAGGACAAGCGCGAGGTCGTCTTCCGCGCCCCGCTGGTGGTGGCCGCCGACGGCAACTCCACCCGCCTCTCGCTCGCGATGGGCCTGCACCGCCGCGAGGACCGCCCGATGGGCGTCGCCTACCGGACGTACTTCACCTCCCCGCGCGGCTCGGACGACTACCTGGAGTCCTGGCTGGAGCTGTGGGACACCCGCGGCGGCGAGAAGAAGCTGCTGCCCGGCTACGGCTGGATCTTCGGCATGGGCGACGGCACCTCCAACGTGGGCCTGGGCATCCTGGACTCCTCGCCCGCCTTCGGCGAGCTGGACTGGCGCGAGGTGCTCAAGTCCTGGTGCGCCAGCATGCCGGCCGAGTGGGGCTACACCCCCGAGAACATGACCGACCCGATCCGCGGCGCCGCGCTGCCGATGGCCTTCAACCGCCAGCCGCACTACACCCGCGGGCTGCTGCTGGTCGGTGACGCCGGCGGCATGGTCAACCCGTTCAACGGCGAGGGCATCGCCTATGCGATGGAGTCCGGCCAGATCGCCGCGCGCACCATCGTGCAGGCCTCCGCCCGGGTGACGGACGGCGGGCGCGAGCGCGCGCTGCACGCCTACCCGGCCACCCTCAAGGAGGTCTACGGCGGCTACTACACGCTCGGCCGGGCCTTCGTGAAGCTGATCGGCAACCCGAAGGTGATGCAGCTGGCCACCCAGCGCGGGCTGACCCACCCGATGCTGATGCGCTTCACGCTGAAGCTGCTGGCGAACCTGACGGACCCGCAGGGCGGGGACGCGATGGACCGGATCATCAACGGGCTGGCCAAGGTGGCGCCGAACGCCTGACCGGTCCCCGCCCGGGGCCCGCGCCGTACCTGTGCCCCGCCCCCCAGGGCGGGGCACAGGCGTTCGGCGAGTGGCGCCGGGTCAGTGGTTGCTGATCCGCACGCCGTGGATGTTCACCGGCAGGGTCGGGAACCCGTCGCCCGCCCCGTTCTGGTCGTCCTCGCCGCCGGCGGCGATCTTCTGCAGCACGTCCAGCCCGCCGGTCACCCGCCCGAACGGCGTGTAGGCCGGGGGCAGCTTGGTGTCCTTCCAGACGAAGAAGAACTGGCTGCCGTTGGTGTTCGGGCCGGCGTTGGCCATCGCCACGGTGCCCGCCGGGTAGGTGGCGCCGGTCAGGTTCTCGTCGTTGAAGGAGTAGCCGGGGCCGCCGCTGCCCGTCCCGGTGGGGTCGCCGCACTGCAGCACGAAGATGCCCTGGGTGGTGAGCCGGTGGCAGTGGGTGTCGTCGTAGTAGTGGTGGTCGGCGAGGAAGCGGAACGAGAAGGTGGTGCACGGGGCCGCCGCCGTGAGCGCCTGGAAGGTCACCGCGCCCTGGCTGGTGCGCAGCGTGGCGTGGTACGGCTTCGCGGCCTTCGCGGCGTCGAAGACCGGGATGCCCTGGAACTTGTCGGCGGGCACGGCCTTCGTGTAGCCGCAGTTGGCGGGTGCCCCGGCGGTTGCGGGGGCGGCCGGGGCCGGCTTGGCGTCCGGCGAGACGGTGGCGGCCGAGGCGGCGCTGGTCGCGCAGAGCACCAGGGTGGCGGCTGCTGCTGCGGTGGCGAGGCGGGTGCGGGCCATGGGGACCTCTCGGGAGACGGCTGAAGGGGCGTCATGCGGGGTGTCATGCGCACAACGTCATGCCCACCGGTCACACAAGTCATTCCGGATCGGCGGGCCGGTGTCGTCCCGGCAGGTCAACGCCAGGATGGACGGCCCTCCTGACCTGCGCTCACCTCTGCTGACCAATGGCTGAACCCCAGTACATTCTTGGCCGGAAGTCAACTTCTCAATATCAGATCGTTATGACTAAGTTGAATATCAGCATTAAGGGGGATTTCCGGAACCATTGCGTTTCCTTTACCTAGGGGTGGGTTTGAGTTCGACACACGTGTCCGTAGCAATCGTGGGTGGGGGCCCGCGCGGGCTCAGCGTTCTGGAGCGGATCTGCGGCCTGGCCCGGATTCCCTGGGACGGCCTGTCGGTCCACCTCATCGACCCGCACCAGCCCGGCGCCGGTACGCATTACCCGGATCAGCCGAACTATCTGCTCATGAACACCGTCGCCGGCCAGGTCACGATGTTCCGCACCGGCGACAGCGCCGCTGCCGGACAGCCGGTTTCCGGCCCGAGCCTGGCCGACTGGGCCGGTGTCCCCGAGGACACCTACCTGCCGCGCGCCGTCCTCGGCCGCTACCTCGGCCACTGCTACCGGCGGCTGCGCCGGCACGCGCCCGACAAGGTCCGGATCCACGAGCACCGGGCGAGCGCCGAGACGCTGCGCGCGCTGCGGGACGGGTCCTGGGTACTCCAGCTGTCGGACGGTGCGATCGTCGCCGCCGACTTCGTCTTCCTGACCACCGGGCACGGCACGAACCACCCGACCGGCGCGGACCAGCGGATCCAGCAGTTCGTCGCCGACCACCGCCACGCCAACCCCAAGCTGCGCTACCTGCGCAGCTGCTACCCGCTGCAGAAGCTGGAGACCATCGAGCCCGGCGCCCGGGTCGCGGTCCGCGGCATGGGGCTGTCGGCGGTCGACACGGTCGCCAGCCTCACCACCGGCCGCGGCGGGCGGTTCGTGCCGGGCGCCGACGGCGACCTCGTCTACCGCCCCAGCGGCGAGGAGCCGCAGCTGCACGTCTACTCACGAAGTGGCCGGATCTTCTCCCCGCGGGCGGTGAACCAGAAAACACCGGCGGACGTGTACCGACCCGCATTCCTGACCCCGGAGGAGCTGCGCACCCTGCAACTGCGACACGGGCAGCTCGACTTCGAGGAACACCTGCTGCCGCTGCTGCGGGCCGAACTGCGCCGGGCCGCCGAAACGGCCGGTGGAATACCGGGCTCCGACGAAATCGAGTCGATTCTCCGCACCCCTGAACCCGTTCGCCGAACCCTCGGCGAATACCAGGCCGAACTCGTCGACTTCCTGCGGACCGACGAGCGGCGCGCCGCCGAGGGCAACCTGCGCAATCCGGTCAAGGCCGCCACCGACGCGTTGCGCGACCTGCGCGACGTGCTGCGCTGGGCCGTCGAGCACCGGGGGCTGACGGCCGAATCGCACCGGCGGTTCTGCCAGGTGTACGCCCCGATGCTGAACGCCGTGGCCGCGGGACCGCCCGCCTCCCGCTCGCGCGAGTGGCGCGCGCTCTTCGAGAGCGGCCTGCTGCAGCTCGGGGCCGGGCCGGGGGCCGCCGTGCGGCCGGACCCGGACAGCGCCGGGTTCGTCATCGAGAGCGGCCTGCAGTCCACCCCGGCGACCCGCTGCGACGTGCTGGTGGGCGCCGCGATCGACTCGTTCCTGCCCGACCAGGACGCCTCGCCGCTGGTCCGCTCGCTGCTCGCCGGCGGGCACGCCCGTCCCTTCGACAACGACGGATTCCGGCCCGGCGGGCTGGACATCGACACCGCCGGGCGGTTGATCGGCGCGGACGGCGCGGTCGTGCCGAACCTCTGCGCACTGGGCCACCTCACCGAGGGCGCGCACTACTTCACCAACATGCTGCCGGCACCCGGGGTCGACTCCCGGATCACCGCGGACGCCGCCGCGGCCGTGCGGGCCATGACCGACCACCTGCTGACGCCGCGGCAGCACCCCACCGCCCTCACCACCGCCCTGGCCCCCGCGTCCCTCAAGGAGCAGTCCGCATGACCGGCACCACGCAGCAGCACGCCCGCTGGATCAACCCGTTCAGCGTGCACGGCGACCACGTCACGCTGGTCCCGCTCGAGGAACGGCACGAGGACCGGCTGGTGGAGGCCGTGCAGGACGGCCAGGTGTGGGACACCTGGTTCGCCGCCGTGCCCTCCCCGGTCGGCATGCGGCGCGAGATCGAGTGGCGCCTCGGCCTGGCCGAGCAGGGCCGGATGGTGCCCTTCACGGTGCTCGACGCCGCCGGGCGGGTCGCGGGCATGACCGCCTACATGAACGTCGACCCCGACAACCGCCGGCTGGAGATCGGGCACACCTGGTACCGCGGCAGCGTGCAGCGCACCGCGCTCAACACCGAGGCGAAGCTGCTGCTGCTCCAGCACGCCTTCGAGGAGGCGGACTGCATCGCGGTCGGTTTCCGCACCGCCTTCTTCAACATGCCGAGCCGGCGGGCGATCGAACGGCTCGGCGCGAAGCTGGAGGGGGTCTGGCGCAACCACGTGATCCTGCCCGACGGCACGCTGCGGGACACCTGCTACTACAGCGTCATCGCCGGCGAGTGGCCCGCGGTGAAGCGGCACCTGACCTGGAAGCTCGACCACGCCGGGGCCGGGGCCGCGCCGGGCGGGTCCGCCGGGTCCGCCGGGTCCGCCGGGGCCGGTGCGGCCGACAGGTCGGCGTAGTGTCGCTGCGGGCCAGGACGGCCGTCTTCCTGCTCGGCCTGTGCGCCCTGCTCAACATCTACTCCACCCAGCCGCTGCTGCCCGACCTCGCGCACGACCTGCACGTCCCGCTCGGGCGCAGCACCTGGACGATCACCGCGACCACCCTCGGCGTCGCGCTGGTCGCCCCGTTCGCCGGGTCGGTCTCGGACCGGCTGGGCCGCAAGCGGGTGATGGTGGCGGCGATCGCGGGAGCGCTCGCCGCCACCCTCGCCTGCGCGGTGGCCTGGAACTTCGCCGCGATGCTGGTGTTCCGCCTCGCCCAGGGCCTGCTGATCCCGTTCGTCTTCGCGGTGGCCGTCTCCTACCTCGCCGAGGAGTACACCGGGCCGGTGGCGCAGCGGGCCAACGCCCTCTACGTCTCCGGCACGGCGTTCGGCGGCTTCTGCGGGCGGTTCCTGTCCGGGGCGGCCACCGAGCGGTTCGGCTGGCGGTCCTCGTTCGTCGTGCTGGCGCTCGTGCTGCTGGTGACGCTGGCGGCCACCGTGGCCTGGCTGCCGCGGGAGCGGGGCTTCACGCCCTCGGACTCGCTGCTGGCCGGCCTGCGCGGCATCGGCGGGCACTTCGGCAACGCCCGGCTGCTCGGCACCTGCGTCATCGGGGCGTCGATCCTCTTCCTCCAGGTGGGTGCGTTCACCTACGCCGGGATGCGGCTCAAGGCCCCGCCGTTCGGGCTGAGCACCTTCGAGATCGGCGCGGTCTTCGCGGTGTTCCTGGTCGCGGTGGTGGTCACCCCGCTCACCGGGCGGCTGATCGGCCGGATCGGGCGGCTGCGGACCTACCTGCTGGTCGGCCTGGTCTCGCTGGCCGGCCTCGCGCTGACCCTCGTGCCGTCCACACCGGCCGTGATCGTGGGCCTGGCGGCCTCCTCGACCGGCGTCTTCTCCGGTCAGGCCTGCGCCATCGGCTACGCCGCCGAGGCCGGGGGAGCGGCCCGGTCCAGCGCGGTCGGGCTCTACCTGACCTCCTACTACGCCGGCGGCAGCATCGGCGCCGTCGCACCCGCACCCCTCTACACCGCCGCCGGGTGGAGCGCGTGCGCCGCGCTGCTGGCGGCGGTGGTCGGCGTCAGCGTCCTGGTGGCGCTCGCCGTCTGGCGGCCGGCCCCGGTCGGCCGGCCCCAACGTCATCGTTTTGAGGAGCCTCTGTATGACTGATGATCTGAAGACCCGGGACACCTTCCACTGGCTCTGCGAGCTGGACAAGGCCTCCACCGTGATGACGGTGGAGGCGGGCATCGCACCGCGCGAGGTGGGCGCCCGCACGGCCGCCGCGATCGTCAAGGTGCTCGCCGACGCCGAGGCGCCCGGCGCCGACCGGCCCACCGACTACCTGCAGGTGGAGCCGCTGGTCCGCCGGCTGGTGGGGCCGGACAGCTCGCGGATCCACTCGGGCCGCAGCCGCCAGGACATGCTGCCCACCGTCCACCGGCTGCTGCTGCGCGACCGCCTGGTGCTGGTGCACCGCGCGCTCGGCGAACTGCGCGCGGGCCTGCTCGCCTGTGCCGAGCGGTACGGAACGGCGATCGTGCCCGCCTACACCAACGGCGTCCAGGCCCAGCCGACCACCTTCGGGCACCTGCTGCTCGGCTACGAGGCGACCCTGCGGCGCTCGGCCGACCGGCTGGCCGAGGCCTACCCGCGCCTCAACGCCTGCCCGCTGGGCGCCGCCGCGCTGGCCACCTCCAGCTTCCCGGTCGACCGGGACCGGCTGGCCGAACTGCTCGGCTTCGACGAGCCGGTGCAGAACTCCTTCGACGCCGCGCAGCTCTCGCCGATCGACGTCGGCTTCGAGGTGGCGTCGGCCGCGATGGGGCTGGCGCTGTCGATCGGCACCTTCGTCCAGGACGTGCACGCCCAGTACCACCACGCGCGGCCGTGGATCACCCTGGACAACACCGACCTGCTCAGCCCGAGCACCCTGATGCCGCAGAAGCGCAACCCCGTCGCACTGAACCGGGCCCGGCTGCTGGCCAGCGAGGTGATAGGCGACGGGGTGTCCACCGCGCTCGCCGCCCACAACGTCTGCTCCGGGCTGACCGACTACAAGCGGGCCGAGGCGCAGCGCACCCTGGACCGAGCCCTCGCGATGCTCGGCGAGGTCAACGCCATCGTCGCCGGGCTGCGGCTGGACGAGCGGGCCGCGCTGGAGGAGGTGCGCTCCGACTACTCGACCACCTCCGAGCTGGCGAACGTGCTGCAGCGCGACGCCGACGTCCCGTTCCACGTCGGCCACCGGTTCGCCTCCGCGCTGGTCACCTACGGGCGCGGCGCCGGTCTGACGGTCGAGCGGCTCGATTTCGCCGAAGCGCTTCGGCTGTACCGCGAGATCGCGGCCGAGTTCGACGGCGTTGCCGCCGAACTCCCGATGACGGAGCAGGAGTTCCGCGCGGCACTGGACCCGGTCAGCATGGTGGCCTGCTACCGGGGACTCGGCGGGCCGCAGCCCGCGGAGTTCCGGCGGCTGCTCGCGGCGGCCCGGGAGGCGCTGCGGGCCGACACCGGGTGGCTCGACACGGTGGCCGGGCGGCTGAGCGCGGCGAAGGGCGGGCTGGAGGCGAGCTTCGCCGCGCTGGCCGGGTGAGCAGCGCGTTGAGGGCCCCTCAGGGGTGGTAGAGCTCGGTGATGGTGGTGATCTGGCCCGCGCCGTTGACGGTGATGTCGTAGTTGTTGCCGTAGCAGAGGTGCGGGCCGTCCGCGCCGGGGTGCTGGACGCACTGGTTGATGTGCGTCAGCAGGTCGGTGATCGAGACGGCCGTGCTGGGGTCGGTCGAGACGTAGCGGCCCAGCAGCGTGGCCTTGGCGCCCGGGGCGAAGGTGTAGCCGGTGTTCGGCGCGACGGCCTGGTAGTAGCCGTCGTTGGGGACGTCCGGGCCGCAGACGAACGTCGTCGCGTTGGCGCCGATCCGGTTCGGGTCGCCCCAGGCCACGGTGGCGTTGATGACCTTGTGGCCGGGGTGGTTAGCGGCGGCCGTGCAGTCGGAGCCGGGGGTGGGGGCGGCGGCGGTGGGCTTGGCCGTCGTCGGCTTCGTGGTGGGGTGCGGGGTGGGCTGTGAGGTGGGCTGCGAGGACGGCAGCCCGATGGGGGTGGTCTTCGGGGTCGGGGTCTGGGTCGGGGCCGGGGGCGCGGTGACCGGGGCGCTGGTCGCGGGGGCGGTCGCGGGGGTGCTGGCGGGGGTGGTGGCGCTCGGGTTCGCCGTCGCGCTCGGGCCGGTGCTCTTGGCCGGGCCGGCGGCGGTCGTCTCGTCGGGGCCGCAGGCGCTGAGCGACAGGGTCAGCGCGGCGGCGAGCAGCGTGGTGGTGGCGAGGAGTCGGCGGTTGCGCATGGTGAGTGTCCCCCTGGGTCGAAAGGGCGACCCGGCGGCCGCTCTCACCCAGTCATCACGTGCCGGGCCTGTGCCCGGGTCGCCTGTGTTGCACGCCTGTGACGATCGTGGGTGACCCGTGACGAAGGCCGTACGCGGGAGCGGAAGCCGGGCCGGCCGACTTCCGCTGGTATCCGTCCTGCGGTCACTCCTCCTCGTCCACGGGGCGGATGGCCTTGGCGAGTTGGCGCACCTCGGTGGGGTGGAGCGGGCGGAGCTGGATGAGGACGGTGCCGTCGGGGGTGACGTACCAGCCGGCGGAGAGGTCGTCCACGTCGATGTCCGCGTCGTCCAGGGCGTCGGCCAACTCGTCCATGGCCGCCTTGGCCTGGCGGCGGGAGGGCAGGCTCACGAGTGCCGGACGAGCCACTTCGCGTCCACCTCCCACTCGGGGCCGCCGCGTTCGGGGCGCAGGTAGACGAGGTCGCGCTGGCGGTCCATGAAGGCGCCGACCCGCTGGTTGAGCGTGTCGAACACCAACTCGCCGCGGGCGGTGGGGGCGTGGGGGTGCTCGGGCGGCTTCATGCGGCCGTCGTCGCGGACGACGGGGTAGCTGGGGGCGAGCCGGAGCATCGCCTCCGGGCGTCCGCCGCAGTCGGCCGGGCACTGGCACTCGGGGAGGCCGCGGTCGATGAACGGGGGTGGGGGAGTGTAGATCTGATGATTTGTCATAACTGACTTTCAGTGCGCAAGGCGGGGCGAATCTCACGATCCGTGGAATAAGCGTCGCGCTCCGGAGTTAGCATCGCCAGGGGGGAAGCCTTCAAATCGGCTTGGTGTGAACAGGAGTGGCTATGCCCGCGCCGAAAGAACTCGATCCCACGGCATCCGTGGCCGCTTATCTCGGGGCCCAGATCCGGAAGAGACGCGAGGCGAAGGGGCTGACCCAGAAGCAGTTGGGGCAGCTGGTCTTCGTCTCGCACAACCGGATCGCCCAGATCGAGCTGGCGACCGATCCGCCGGGGTGGGAGATGATCAAGCTGCTGGATGCGGCGCTGGACGCGAACGGCGACCTGGTTGACCTCTGGTTTCACATCAGCGTTGCCAGAGTCGACGATTACGCGATGATCTTCATGCTGCGGCAGAGCCAGGCCAGGATCATGCAGGAGTACGGTCTGATCATCCCCGGCCTGGTCCAGACGGAGGCCTATGCGCGGGCGATCCTCACGGCAGGCGAGAACATTGGACTGGGAGCCGTGAGCGAGACGCTTCCTGTCCGCCTCGCCCGGCAGTCGATCCTCAAAGGTGAGGAGTCTCCGTGGTACCGGGTCACCTTGGACGAGTCCGCTCTCTATCGGAACGTTGGCGGACGCAAGGTGATGGCCGGACAACTCGCTCACCTGCTGAGGCTGAACCAGCGCCCTCGGATCGATGTACAGGTAGTTCCGTTCGGTGCGCTCGATAGCACCGCTCTGGGTGGATCGTTGTGCCTGCTCACCATGCCGGACGGCTCCCGGGCGGCATACTGCGAGGGGCTCAGTACCGGCCAGTTCTTCGAGAGTCCAGACGATGTTGCCCGCTTCACTGTCATCTACGATCGGGTGCAGGCTGCCGCACTCGACCCGGAGATGTCGGCCGCCTTCATCCGAAACGTGATGGAGGAACGGTACGCGTGGGAACTTCCACCAGCGACTTGAACCGTGCCGCTTGGCGCAAGTCGAGCTACAGCGGCGCGAACTCGAACAACTGCGTCGAGGTCGCGGACGGGTTCCCCGGTGTCCTGCCCGTCCGTGACTCGAAGGACCCTTCCGGCCCCGCGCTCGTCTTCCCCGCCGCCTCGTTCGCCGCGTTCGTCGCAGGTGTCAAGCGCGGCGAACTGGCATAGGAGGGCGATGATGGGGTTCTGGCCTTCCAAAGCCGACAAGCACGATGCGCCCGACCCCGCACCGCTCTCGGCGGCGGACGTCGAGCGCCTGCGGCAGGAGATCGCCGCACTGGGCGAGCTCGCCGCCGAGTTCACTCGCCGTGCCGCCGCGCTGCAGCGTCTGCTGCCGCCGCGCCCGCCGCAGGATCGGATCCCCTCGCAGCGGAGCACCGGCACCGTGAGGTGGTTCAACCCGGAGAAGGGCTTCGGCTTCATCACGCCGGACGAGCCGGGCCCCGATCTCTTCGCCCACTACTCCGAGATCGAAGCCGACGGCTTCCGTGAGCTGACCGACGGTCAGCGGGTCGAGTACGACAGCTCCCAGGGGCCGAAGGGTCCTCAGGCCGACCGCATCCGCCCACTGGCCGGCTGATCCTGACCCGCGTCGAACACAGCGGACTTGCACGACGTCAGGCTGCCCTGTGGGACCGAGGCCCGCAGCAGTCGGTGGGCCTCGGAGACCGGTTCCCGCGGCGAGCAGGAGCAGTCCGGCGCGGTCGGCTGACCGGGCGATCCGGCCGGAGCCGTGACGCCTGCTCGGCCCGGTCCTTGCGCCTGGCTGCGGTGCCCGCGAGGGCGACAGGTGCCGCCGCTCGATGTCGTCGAACCGCAGCGCCTCGCAGAGGGCATCCAGCACCTGCTCGGACGGCTGCCCGGCGACCGGCTGCGCCGAACTCGGCCGGCAGGCCGATCTCCTCCGGCGCGAGTCCGGCGCGGCGGGCCTGCGGGAAGTCGCCCGAGTGGTTGGTGCCCGTGCCCTGAGTCCGCTCGTCACCCAACCGGTCGCCGCATAGCGTTCACGCTCAGTTCATTGCAATGGATGGCATGGCTGACGTTGCATTAAGTCTCAGCTCGCTGCAACAGTTTTCCGCTATCTACCTGCAGTGATGCGGTTTTGGCGCAACGAGTCCGTTGCCGAGATGTGGAAAGCAACGTAGCGTTTCCGTTGTCAGAAACGAGGGACGAGCTCAGGAGAGCACGATGCAGACGTTCGCCACCACCGCCCCGATCACCGCCGTCCTGGACGTCCCGGCCGGGCGCGTCCAGCTCATCGCCGCCGACCGCGCCGACACCGTCGTCGAGGTCCGGCCCGCCAATGCCGACAAGAGCCGCGACGTGCGGGCCGCCGAGCAGGCGACCGTCGAGTACGCCGACGGCGTCCTGCGGATCAGCGCCGCCGAGCCCAAGAACCAGCTCTTCGGCCCGAGCGGATCGCTGGAGGTCACCGTCAAGCTGCCGGCCGGTTCCCGCGTCCAGGCCACCAGCGGCGCCTGCGAACTGCGCGTCGTCGGACGCCTGGGCGACGTCGCCTTCGAGGGCGCGTACCGGCAGATCAAGCTCGACGAGGTCGCGAGCCTGCGCCTGACCGCGGTCGACGGCGACGTCGAGGTCGGCCGACTGGGCGGCCCCGCCCAGATCAGCACCACACGGGGCGACATCCGGATCACCGAGGCCCTGCGCGGCGAGCTGGCGCTGCGCACCGAGTCCGGCGACATCTCGGTCGGCGCCGCCGCCGGCGTCTCGGCCGCGCTGGACGCCGGCACCGCCTCCGGCCGCATCAGCAACGCCCTCAGGAACGACGGCACCACCGGACTCGCCATCCGCGCCACCACCAACTGCGGCGACATCACCGCCCGCAGCCTCTGAGCAGCGCGCGCCCCGGCATCGTCCGCCCCGGCATCATCCGCTCCAGCAGCGCCCGCTCCAGCGCCATCCGCACCCGAAGCCCGCCCGCGACCGCGTAAGAAGGCACCCCATGAGCATCAACCAGCCCGCCTGGACCGGCATGCTGCCGGTCGACGACACCGCCCTGGCCGTCACCGACACCGGGGGCCCCGGCCCTGCCGTGGTCTACCTCAACGGCTCGTACGCCTCCCAGAAGAACTGGCGGCGCGTCATCGACGAACTGGGTGACGACTACCGGCACATCACCTACGACGAGCGGGCCCGCGGCAAGTCCCGGACCGCGACGGACTACTCCTTCGAAGCCTGCCTGCGCGACCTCGACGCCGTCCTCACCGCCCGGGGCATCGAGCGGCCGATCCTGGTGGGCTGGTCCTACGGCGCGATGATCGCGATGCACTGGGCCGCCCGCCACCCCGACCGTGTCCGGGCCGTGGTGTCCGTGGACGGCGCCCTGCCGACCGATATGTTCAACGAGGAGCTCCCGGAACAGGTCCACAAGCTCTTCCGCCGCTTCGGCCCGCTCATGCCGATCCTGCGCCCGCTCGGCATGGCCGCCCGGATGAGCCCCGCGCAGCATGCCGAGATCAACCTCGAACTCATCGAACTCTGTGCACCCGGGGCCCTCGACCCCGTCTTCGACGGGACGACCGCACCGGTCCGGTACGTCCTCGCCACCGGGGGCAACCTCGGTGGGGACGCCGCGCAGATGGAACGGATGCGCGCCGACCTCGCCCCGGTGCTCGCCCGCAACGCGAACATCCGGGTCCACGCGAAGGCCGCGAGCAACCACTCCAAGATCCTGCGCAAGGACTTCGGTGCCGTCGCCGGGGCGGTGCGCGAACTCGCCGCCACCCGCGCACAGCAGGTGTGACGGTGCTGGGTCCGGTCGGCCGTCCAGCTCCTGTTGATCGGTGCCCTGGATGCTCCTTCTCGCAGCCGGAGGGACCGGCTGCGACGAAGGAGAGAGGACCACGGATGTCGAAGGTGGCTGATCTGAAGCGCGCTGTGGCGTTGACCGGTGCGGCGGTGGCGCTCGTGAGCGGGGCCGGGCTGGCGGCGGCGACGAGTGCGTCGGCGGACGCGGGGACCAACTGGAACTGCTCGGAGAACCCGGGCAACTGGGACCACATGAACTGGGGAAGCTGTCTGCTGCCCGGTGACCAGATGATCTCCGCGAACGGTGCCTACCGCCTGGTGTACCAGGGCGACGGAAACCTGGTCGAGTACGACCGGTTCGGTGACGCGCTGTGGAACAGCGGCACCCAGAACACCGCGCCGGGGAAGGTGATCATGCAGTACGACGGCAACCTCGTGATCTACGACACCTTCCAGAACGCCCGTTGGAACAGCGGCACGAACCACGGCTGCGACCCGTCCGCGAACTGGCTGCGGCTGCAGGACGACGCCAACCTCGTTGTCTACCGCCCGCACGGCGACGGCGCCTGGACGCCGGTCTGGTCCACCCACAACGGGTCCGTCGGCACCTGCTGACCCACTGCCGTCGGGTCCGCCCGCTCGGCCGAGCCGCTCCGGGACACCGAGGCCGCCCGCCCCCGCCCGCACCCCGGTCGTCACGGTGCGGGTGGGGGCGGGCGGCCGCTTTCCGGTCGGGTGCCCCGCCACCAGGGCGACGACGGGGGAGGAGCACCAGTGCGGCCTGAGTGGGGGCTGTGCCGATGCCGGGAGGCGCGAGGTCCTGCCGCAGAGCCTCTGCGGCGAATGGTGAACGACGTCGACACCGCCAGACTTCTGAACTAGTTTCTAACTGCGAGCCCGACGCGAGCCACCTTCTCCGAACTCCTTCAGAGGCCCAAGGACACCGTCGCCAAGATGGACCGCGCCCCGGGGCACGGCATCCGGCTCACGCGCCGGGGAGACGAAGATCTCTACCTGACTACTGCCGCCCGGGCCGAGCAGGCGGTCGAGATCGTTGACTCCACCACCCGGATATTCGTTGCTCTGCTGCGGAGCGATCCGCAGGCGGTCACGTTGCTGACCAGGGTCTTTCCCGAAGCATTCCCCTGGGTACGGTTTCTCCCTGCCGAGGCCGTTCGCGAGTTCCTTGTCGAGCTCGTGGACACGGCCAAGGCGAGCACGGCCCTCGGGGTGATCGACCCCATCGGCACCGTCATCGCAGCCTGGAAGCACACCGCAGAGGCTTACTCCGACCCCGAGCTGTTCGCGGCGCTCACCACCGACAGTGGCGAGGACCACGGTTGTGTGACCGTCCCGGAGGGGGCGGAGGAGTGACGACGAAGCGAGGGGACCGTGCTGCGCCGCCGCCCGGTGAGGGCGAGTTCGACGCGCGTGCCGCCAGTAGCGAGGCGGGAAAGGGCTGGGGCGACGGTGTCGGTGTGGTTCACCCGGGCGAGGAAGGTGGGCGACTGCCTCGCTCAGGAGGCGCGACCACCGTCCTCACCGGCATCGCCGAGACCATCGCCATCACCGCGCCGCCCGGCCGGCCGGTGCCGTCGTGCGGGGGGCTTCGCGGTGGGGTGGAGCGCATCTCAGGGGGCAGACAAATCCGTTGATCATCCGATCGGCCATGCGCGACGATGATCGATCCACGGACCACGCACCGCCCACCCCCCCCGGACGGATCCCGCATGCGAAGCCCTTCACAAGCCGCTGCCCCGCGAGCCGCCGCCCCGCGTTCGCCGTTCGCCGATCTGCCGTTGCTGGCGGTGGCGGTGGTGTGGGGGTCGAGCTTCCTCGCGGTGAAGCACCTGGCCTCGGCCACGACGGTGGTGCCCATGCTGGTGCTGCGGTTCGGGGTGGTGCTGCCGCTGCTCGGAGGGTTCGCCTGGCGGGGGCTGCGGGGCCTGGGGGCGGCGCAGTGGCGGGGTGGGGCGGTGCTCGGGGGGATCCTGGGCGGCATCTTCCTGCTGGAGAGCTACGGGGTGGTGCACACCTCGGCGACCAACGCCGGGCTGATCATCAGCCTGACGATGATCCTCACGCCGCTCGCCGAGAGCGTGGTGACCCGCACCGCGATCCCGCGCGCCTTCGTCGGGGCGGCGGCGCTCTCGCTGCTCGGGGTCGGGCTGCTGACCGAGGGCTCGGGGCTGCGCGCACCCTCGCTCGGGGACCTGCTGGTGCTGGGGGCGGCCGTGCTGCGGACCGTGCACGTGCTGGCGATGTCGCGCAGCCGGGCGCTGCGCGGGGTCGACTCGCTCGCCCTCACCTGGGTGCAACTGGCGGCGGCCACCATGGTGTTCGTGCTCGCCAGCCCGTTCGGCGGGCCGGCGCCGTGGCGGGTGGCGGCGGGGTGGGGGCCGGGGCAGTGGACACTGCTGCTCTATCTCGCGCTGTTCTGCACGCTGTTCGCGTTCTTCGTCCAGATGTGGGCGG
Organism: Kitasatospora sp. NBC_01250; assembly: GCF_036226465.1. NCBI lineage: Bacteria > Bacillati > Actinomycetota > Actinomycetes > Kitasatosporales > Streptomycetaceae > Kitasatospora > Kitasatospora sp. NBC_01250. The sequence goes on from NZ_CP108476.1 coordinate 5,250,619, forward strand.
TGCGCGCCACCTCGCCGTCCCGGGTGAGCCTGCTGCTGGGCACCGAGCCGCTCTGGGCCGCGGTCTTCGGCATGGCCCTCGGCGGCGACCGCCTCAGCGTGCTCGCCCTCTGCGGCGGCGTGCTCGTCCTGCTCGGCACCGAGGCCGGCCGTCGTGCCGTCCTCCCGAGCCAGGCCGCCGCCGCCCCCGCGGCCGAGGCGGACCTCCCGGAACCCGAGCCGGCCTCCTTGTGAAGCAAGGGTCAAGCGCCCGCCATCGCCTCGTCACCCGGTCGAGTGGCCGCCTTATCACGTCAATCTGAGTCTCAGAAATTTGCGTCGATCGGCGCATAGTTGATATAGGAAAGCGGCTTTGACCAGCCACTCTGCCGATAAATGTGACTGTTTGCGACCATCTGAGTTCTTTGCGTTCATATCGTGCGACCTGACGCCATGGCTACCGGTCTGTGAGGTGGTGTAGATCACAAAGATCCCCTCTGACTGCGTGTCGCAGATCACAAGCGGACGGGCATAGGATGCGCTCGATCCGGGCTTTGTGAACTGCCTCACATGGGGTGGATCTCGGGAACCGGATCACCGGATCACCCCAGGGTGACCCGGCGGTTCCGATCTGCAGTCAAGGACGACTGGACGGAGGGAGCGAGGCAGATGAATGCCTACGCGCCGATCCTCGTACTCGGTGCCATCGCGGCGGCGTTCGCGGTCGGCTCCGTCGTGATGGCCTCGCTGACCGGCCCCAAGCGATACAACCGGGCCAAGTTGGAAGCCTACGAGTGCGGCATCGAGCCGACCCCGCAGCCGGTGGGCGGCGGTCGGTTCCCGATCAAGTACTACCTGACGGCGATGCTCTTCATCGTCTTCGACATCGAGATCGTCTTCCTCTACCCGTGGGCGGTCAGCTTCGACGCCCTGGGGATCTTCGGGCTGGTCGAGATGCTCCTGTTCATCGCCACCGTCTTCGTCGCCTACGCCTACGTCTGGCGGCGCGGCGGCCTGGAGTGGGACTAGGCGCCGCGCGCAGCGGGCGGGCGATCACCACGGGGGCGATCAACAGCAGTGCGATCAGCTGGACTTGAGGCCACTGAGAGGGATGGGTAGATGGGAATCGAGGAGAAGCTGCCGAGCGGCTTTCTGCTCACCACGGTGGAGAGTGCCGCGGGGTGGGTGAGAAAGGCCTCGGTCTTCCCGGCCACTTTCGGACTGGCCTGCTGTGCCATCGAGATGATGACCACCGGCGCCGGGCGCTACGACCTGGCCCGGTTCGGGATGGAGGTCTTCCGCGGCTCGCCCCGGCAGGCCGATCTGATGATCGTGGCGGGGCGGGTGAGCCAGAAGATGGCCCCGGTGCTGCGCCAGGTCTACGACCAGATGGCCAACCCGAAGTGGGTCATCTCGATGGGCGTCTGCGCGTCCTCGGGCGGCATGTTCAACAACTACGCGATCGTCCAGGGCGTCGACCACATCGTGCCCGTGGACATCTACCTGCCGGGGTGTCCGCCCCGCCCGGAGATGCTGATGGACGCGATCATCAAGCTGCACCACAAGATCCAGCACGAGCCGCTCGGCGTGAACAGGCGGCGGGCCGAGGAAGCGGCCGAGGAGCGGGCGCTGCTCGCCACCCCGACCAGCGAGATGCGGGGGCTGCTGCAATGACGGACACCCCCAAGCAGCCCGATGCTCCCAAGCAGCCCGAAGGCCCGCAGACTCCGGACGCTCCCGCCGTCCCGGAGACCCGCAAGGAGATCCCGCTCGAGGTGATCGGCCGGCGCCAGGGCATGTTCGGTGCCCACGGCAGCGGCGACACCTCGGGCTTCGGCGGCCTGGCCGCCGCGATCGTGCTGCCCGCGCCGGCCGAGCGCCCGTACGGCGGCTGGTTCGACGAGGTGGCCGACGAGCTGGAGGGCGCCCTGGAGGAACAGGGGCTCGACCCGGCCGTGGTGATCGAGAAGACCGTGGTCGACCGCGCCGAGCTGACCTTCCAGATCGCCCGCGAGCACCTGCTGGCCACCGTCCGCACACTGCGCGACGACCCGGCGCTGCGCTTCGAACTCTGCCTGGGCGTCAGCGGCGTGCACTATCCGGGTGAGGCCGGGCGCGAGCTGCACGCGGTCTACCACCTGCGCTCGATCACCCACACCCGGCTGATCCGGATCGAGGTCACCGCGCCGGACGCCGACCCGCGGATCCCGTCGGTGGTCAGCGTCTATCCCACCAACGACTGGCACGAGCGCGAGGCCTACGACTTCTTCGGGATCGTCTTCGAGGGTCACCCGGCGCTGACCCGGATCATGATGCCGGACGACTGGCTGGGCCACCCGCAGCGCAAGGACTACCCGCTCGGCGGCATCCCCGTCGAGTACAAGGGTGCCCAGATCCCGGCTCCCGACCAGCGGAGGTCGTACTCCTGATGAGCACCGAATACGAGGCGGGAGCACGCGAGACCACCGAGGGCCGGGTCTTCACCGTCACCGGTGGCGACTGGGGCGAGGTGGCGGAGGCCGTCGCGCGTGCCGACGACGAACGCATCATCGTCAACATGGGTCCGCAACACCCCTCCACCCACGGAGTGTTGCGGCTGATCCTGGAGATCGACGGCGAGACGGTGACCGAGGCCAGGTGCGGCATCGGCTATCTGCACACCGGGATCGAGAAGAACCTCGAATACCGCAACTGGGTGCAGGGCACCACCTTCGTCACCCGGATGGATTACCTCACCCCGCTCTTCAACGAGACCGCCTACTGCCTGGCGGTGGAGAAGCTGCTCGGCATCACCGAGCAGATCCCGGACCGGGCCACCGTGATCCGGGTCCTGATGATGGAGCTCAACCGGATCTCCTCGCACCTGGTGTGCCTGGCCACCGGCGGCATGGAGATCGGCTCCACCACGCTGATGATCTACGGCTTCCGGGACCGCGAACTGATCCTGGACATCTTCGAGTTGGTCACCGGCCTGCGGATGAACCACGCCTACGTGCGCCCCGGCGGCCTGGCCCAGGACCTGCCCCCGGGCGCGGTCGACCAGATCCGCGAGGCGGTCAAGCTCTTCCGCTCCCGGATGCACGAGTACGACAAGCTGGCCACCGGCAACCCGATCTTCAAGGCCCGCCTGGTCGACGTCGGCCACCTGGACCTGGCCGGCTGCCTGGCACTGGGCGCCACCGGGCCGATCCTGCGGGCCACCGGCCTGCCGCACGACCTGCGCAAGACCGATCCCTACTGCGGTTACGAGGACTACGACTTCGAGGTGGCGGTCGCGGACACCGCGGACTCCTTCGGGCGGTTCCTGATCCGCCTGGAGGAGATGCGGCAGTCGCTGCGGATCGTCGAGCAGTGCCTGGACCGGCTGCGCCCGGGGCCGGTCATGGTGGCCGACAAGAAGATCGCCTGGCCGGCCCAACTGGCCATCGGGCCGGACGGCATGGGCAATTCGCTGGACCACATCCGGAAGATCATGGGCACCTCGATGGAGTCCCTGATCCACCACTTCAAGCTGGTCACCGAGGGCTTCCGGGTCCCGGTCGGCCAGGCGTACGCGGCGGTGGAGTCGCCCAAGGGCGAGCTGGGTGTGCACGTGGTGAGCGACGGCGGGACCCGGCCCTACCGGGTGCACTTCCGCGACCCCTCGTTCACCAACCTGCAGTCGATGGCGGCGATGTGTGAAGGCGGCCAAGTGGCCGACGTGATCGTGGCGGTGGCCGGGATCGACCCGGTGATGGGAGGCGTTGACCGGTGACATCCGACCCTCATGCGGGCGTCGACCTCGGGCTGCCGGCGCTGCCGGCCAAGCCCTATCCGCCAGAGGTGCACCAGCGCCTCGCCGCCGACGCGAAGGAGCTGATCGCCCGCTACCCGCAGGCCCGCTCCGCCCTGCTGCCGCTGCTGCACCTGGTGCAGGCCGAGGAGGGCTTCGTCAGCCCGACCGGGATCCGCTTCTGCGCCGAGCAGGTGGAGCTGACCACGGCCGAGGTCACGGCGGTGGCCACCTTCTACACGATGTACCGGCGCAAGCCCGCCGGGACGTACCACGTGGGCGTGTGCACCAACACGCTCTGCGCGGTGCTCGGCGGCGACGAGATCTTCGCCGGGCTCCAGGAGCACCTGGGCATCGGCAACAACGAGACCACCGAGGACGGTTCGGTCTCGCTGGAGCACATCGAGTGCAACGCGGCCTGCGACTACGCCCCCGTGGTGATGGTCAACTGGGAGTTCTTCGACAACCAGACGCCGGACAGCGCCAAGCAGCTGGTCGACGAGCTGCGGGCGGGCACCGAGGTGCGGCCCACCCGGGGCGCCCGGCTCTGCTCCTTCAAGGAGACCGCCCGGATCCTGGCCGGCTTCCCGGACGCGCGCGAGGGTGCCAACGACGAGTCCGGCGCGGGCGGTGTGCCCAGCCTGGCCGGGCTGCGGCTGGCCAAGGGCGAGTCGCTGCCCGGCGCGCCCGGTGCCCGCGTGGTCTCCCCGCGCAACGAAGGGACGGAAGCGTGATGACCGCCACCGAGCCGGCCGAGAAGCTGCTCAGCCCCGTGCTCTCCGCCTCCTGGGACGACCACCGGCCGTGGTCGCTGACGACCTACCAACGCCACGACGGCTACCAGGGCCTGCGCAACGCCCTGGCGATGGACCCGGACGCGCTGATCGCGCTGGTCAAGGAGTCCGGCCTGCGCGGTCGCGGCGGCGCCGGGTTCCCCACCGGCATGAAGTGGCAGTTCATCCCGCAGAACGACGGCAAGCCGCACTACCTGGTGGTCAACGCGGACGAGTCCGAGCCCGGGACCTGCAAGGACATCCCGCTGCTCTTCGCCAACCCGCACGCGCTGATCGAGGGCATGGTGATCGCCTCCTACGCGATCCGCTGCGACCACGCCTTCATCTACCTGCGCGGCGAGGTGGTCCCGGTGCTGCGCCGGCTGCACGCGGCCGTCGCCGAGGCGTACGACGCGGGCTTCCTCGGCCGGGACATCCTCGGCTCGGGGGTGGACCTCGACATCACCGTGCACGCGGGCGCCGGCGCCTACATCTGCGGCGAGGAGACCGCGCTGCTCGACTCGCTGGAGGGCCGCCGCGGCCAGCCCCGGCTGCGCCCGCCGTTCCCGGCGATCGCGGGCCTGTACGCCTGCCCGACGGTGGTCAACAACGTCGAGTCGATCGCCTCGGTGCCGCCGATCCTGGTCCGCGGCAAAGAGTGGTTCACCTCGCTGGGCACCGAGAAGTCGCCAGGCTTCACCCTCTACTCGCTCTCCGGCCACGTCACCAACCCCGGCCAGTACGAGGCGCCGCTCGGCGTGACGCTGCGCCAGCTGCTCGAGGTCAGCGGCGGGGTGCGGGCCGGGCATCAGCTCAAGTTCTGGACCCCGGGCGGCAGTTCGACGCCGATGTTCACCGAGGAGCACCTCGATGTGCCGCTCGACTACGAGGCGGTGGGCGCGGCCGGCTCGATGCTCGGCACCAAGGCGCTGCAGATCTTCGACGAGACCACCTGCGTGGTGCGCGCGGTGACCCGGTGGACCGAGTTCTACGCCCACGAGTCCTGCGGCAAGTGCACCCCGTGCCGCGAAGGCACGTACTGGCTCGTCCAGTTGCTGCGCCGGATCGAGGCGGGCGAGGGCGTCGAGGGCGACCTGGAGAAGCTGCTCGACATCGCCGACAACATCAACGGCAAGTCCTTCTGCGCCCTGGGCGACGGCGCGGCCAGCCCGATCGCCTCCTCGCTGAAGTACTTCCGGGCCGAGTACGAGCGGCACCTGGCCGAGCGCCGCTGCCCGTTCGACCCGGCCGCCGCCACCGTCTGGGCCGAGAGCCCCCGCTCCTCGACCCCCGAGCCCGTCACCGAGAGGGAGGTGCACGCATGACCGTCACGGAGCCATCAGCCGTCAAGGCCGCCACCGACCTCGTCACGCTCACCATCGACGGCGTCGAAGTCCAGGTCCCCAAGGGCACCTTGGTGATCCGCGCCGCCGAGGCCATCGGCACCCAGGTGCCCCGGTTCTGCGACCACCCGTTGCTGGACCCGGTCGGCGCCTGCCGCCAGTGCATCGTGGAGATCGAGGGCCAGCGCAAGCCGGTCGCCTCCTGCACCATCCCGGTCGCCGAGGGCATGGTGGTGCGCACCCAGATCAGCTCGCCGGTGGCGGAGAAGGCCCAGCGCGGCGTCATGGAGCTGCTGCTGATCAACCACCCGCTGGACTGCCCGGTCTGCGACAAGGGCGGCGAGTGCCCGCTGCAGAACCAGGCGATGTCCACCGGCGCCGCCGACTCCCGCTTCGAGGGCATGAAGCGGACCTACCAGAAGCCGATCCCGATCAGCAGCCAGGTGCTGCTGGACCGCGAACGCTGCGTGCTCTGCGCCCGCTGCACCCGCTTCTCCCAGCAGATCGCCGGCGACCCGTTCATCGAGCTGCTGGAGCGCGGCGCGCTGGAGCAGGTCGGCACCGGTGCCGGTGACGACTTCGCCTCGTACTTCTCCGGCAACACCATCCAGATCTGCCCGGTCGGCGCGCTCACCTCGGCCGCCTACCGGTTCCGCTCGCGCCCCTTCGACCTGGTCTCCTCGCCCAGCACCTGCGAGCACTGCGCCTCGGGCTGCGCCCAGCGCACCGACCACCGGCGCGGCAAGGTGCTGCGCCGGCTGGCCGGCGAGGACCCGGAGGTCAACGAGGAGTGGAACTGCGACAAGGGCCGGTTCGCCTTCCGCTACGCCCAGCAGCGCGACCGGCTGACCACCCCGCTGGTGCGCGACCGGGAGACCGGTGAGCTCGTCGAGGCCTCCTGGCCGCAGGCGTTGGCGGCCGCCGCCGACGGCCTGCGCGGCTCGCGCAGCGCGGTGCTCACCGGCGGCCGGGTCACCGTGGAGGACGCCTACGGCTACGCCAAGTTCGCCCGGGTGGTGCTCGGCACCAACGACGTGGACTTCCGGGCCCGCCCGCACAGCGCCGAGGAGGCGGACTTCCTGGCCGCCGCCGTGGCCGGGCGCGGGGTCGACCTCGGCAGTCCGGACCCGGTGACCTACCGGGCGCTGGCGCAGGCACCGGTGGTCCTGCTGGCCGGCTTCGAGCCCGAGGAGGAGTCGCCGATCGTCTTCCTGCGGCTGCGCAAGGCGAGCCGCTCGGGCCTCAAGGTCGTCGCCATCGCCGACCACCGCTCGCGCGGCCTGGCCAAGCTCGGCGGCTCGCTGCTGCCGGCCGCCCCGGGCACCGAGGCCGAGTGGCTGGGCGCGCTGGCGGCCGAGGAGCCGCTGAGCGACGAGGCCGGACGCGCCGCCGAGCTGCTGCGCAGCCCCGGCGCCGTGATCATGGTCGGCGAGCGCCTGGCGCAGACCGCCGGCGCGCTCACCGCGGCGCTGCGGCTCTCGCACGCCACCGGTGCCCGGCTGGCCTGGGTGCCGCGCCGGGCCGGCGAGCGCGGCGCGCTGGAGGCCGGCGCGCTGCCCGGCCTGCTGCCCGGTGGCCGTCCGGTGACCGTCGCGGCTGCCCGTCTCGACGCCGCCACCGCCTGGGGGGTGGCCGAACTGCCCGCCCGGCTCGGGCGCGACACCGGCCAGATCCTGGCCGCCGCCGCGCACGGCGACCTGGACGCGCTGCTGGTCGGCGGCCTGGACCCGGACGACCTGCCGGACCCGCAGCTGGCCGAGGAGGCGCTGGCCAGGGTCGGCTTCGTGATCTCGCTGGAGCTGCGCCCCTCGGCCGTCACCGCGCACGCCGACGTGGTGCTGCCGGTGGCGGCGGTGGCCGAGAAGGCCGGCACCTTCCTCAACTGGGAGGGCCGGGTGCGGATGTTCGAGGCCGCGCTCAAGCCCGACCAGCAGATGGGCCGGCACCTGCACTCGGACGTCCGGGTGCTGCACATGCTGGCCGACGCGCTCGGCCACCGCCTCGGGCTGCCCGACGTCCGGGCCGCCCGGCTGGAGCTGGACACCTTCGCGCCGTGGTCCGGCGACCACCCCGCCGCCCCGGCCGGCCACCCATCCGCACTGCCGAGGCCCGCCAACGGCCAGGCGGTGCTGGCCGGTTGGCGGATGCTGCTGGACCGCGGCACGCTGCAGCAGGGTGACGAGCACCTGGCCGGCACCCGGCACCGGGCGGTGGCCCGGCTCTCGCCCGGCACCGCGGCGGAGATCGGAGCGGGCGAGCGCCTGCGGGTCAGCGGCCCGGCCGGCTCGCTGGAACTGCCGCTGGAGCTCTCCCCGGAGATGCCGGACCGCACCGTCTGGCTGCCCGTCAACTCCGTCGAGCAGGGCGTCCACCGCACTCTCGGCACCACGGTCGGTCACCTGGTGACCATCGCCCCGGCGGAAGGGGACCGGTAATGCTCCACGCACAACTCGCCGCCGGCTACGAGACGCTGGGCTTCTTCGGGCGCGACCCGTGGTGGCTGGTGCTGCTCAAGGCGGTCTTCTGCTTCGCCTTCCTGCTGATCACCGTGCTGGTCTCGATCGTCTGGGAGCGCAAGGTCGTCGCCTGGATGCAGCTGCGCATCGGCCCGAACCGGCACGGCCCCTGGGGCCTGCTGCAGTCGCTGGCCGACGGCGTCAAGCTGGCCCTGAAGGAGGACCTGGTGGTCTCCGGGGCGGACAAGGTGGTCTACGTCCTGGCGCCGGTGGTCTGTGCGATCCCGGCCTTCATGGCGATCGCGGTGATCCCGTTCGGCCCGGCCGACAACGAGATCTCGATCTTCGGCACCCGCACCCCGATGCAGCTCACCGACCTGCCGGTGGCGCTGCTCTACATCCTGGCCACCGCCTCGATCGGGATCTACGGCATCGTGCTGGCCGGCTGGTCCTCCGGCTCGACCTACCCGCTGCTCGGCGGCCTGCGCTCCTCGGCGCAGATGATCTCCTACGAGATCGCGATGGGCCTCTCCTTCGCCGCCGTCTTCATCTACTCCGGCTCGATGTCGACCTCGCAGATCGTCGACTCCCAACGGCCCACCTGGTTCGCGGTGTTGCTGCCGGTCTCGTTCATCGTCTACATCATCGCGATGGTGGGGGAGACCAACCGGGCGCCCTTCGACCTGCCGGAGGCCGAGGGCGAGCTGGTCGGCGGCTTCAACACCGAGTACAGCTCGCTGAAGTTCGCGATGTTCATGCTGGCCGAGTACGTCAACATGGTCACCGTCTCGGCGGTCGCCAGCACGCTCTTCCTGGGCGGCTGGCGGGCCCCGTGGCCGATCTCCACCTTCTGGGCCGGCGCCAACCACGGCTGGTGGCCGCTGCTCTGGATCGTGATCAAGATCCAGCTGCTGCTCTTCTTCTTCATCTGGCTGCGCGGCACGCTGCCCCGGCTGCGCTACGACCAGTTCATGAAGCTGGGCTGGAAGGTGCTCATCCCGGTCTCGCTGGTCTGGCTGGTGATGGTGGCCAGCGTCCGGGCGCTGCGCAACGAGGGCAACGGCTTCGGCAACGTGGTGCTCTACGTGGGCGCGCCGGTGGCCGTACTGCTGCTCCTCTCGCTGCTCTGGGACGCCTTCCGGGACAAGGAGAAGGGGGTCGAACCGGCCCCCGCCACCGGGGAGTTCGATCCCATGGCGGGCGGCTACCCGGTCCCGCCGCTGCCCGGCCAGGAGCTGCCGCCGGTGCCGCGCCGGCGCAGCCGGGTGCCGCGGGCCACCCCGCCGCAGGAGCTGGCGGACGCGCTGAACGGTGCCAACCACGGCGCCAACCATGTGGAAGGGAGCTGAACCGAGATGCCAGAGTCCGACGACAAGCCGTCGCTGCTGGGACCGGCCGCCGGCTTCGGCGTGACCTTCAAGGCCATGTTCAAGAAGCGGCTGACCGAGCAGTACCCGGAGCAGAAGAAGCCCACCGCCCCCCGCTTCCACGGCCGCCACCAGCTCAACCGGCACCCGGACGGCCTGGAGAAGTGCGTCGGCTGCGAGCTGTGCGCCTGGGCCTGCCCCGCGGACGCGATCTACGTGGAGGGCGCCGACAACACCGAGGAGGAGCGCTACTCCCCGGGTGAGCGCTACGGCGCGGTCTACCAGATCAACTACGCCCGCTGCATCCTGTGCGGGCTGTGCATCGAGGCCTGCCCGACCCGCGCGCTGACCATGACCAACGAGTACGAGCTGGCCGACTCCTCGCGGGCCGACCTGATCTTCACCAAGGAGCAGCTGCTGGCCGGCCTGACCGAGGGCATGGTCGAGGCGCCGCACGCGATGTACCCGGGGACCGACGAGGGCGCCTACTACCGCGGCGAGGTCACCCACGCCGCGCCCGGCACCGAGACCCAGGAGCGCCACGAGCGGGAGGTGAGCTCATGACCTCCACCGGCGAGGCGGTCCAGTTCTGGGTGCTCGCGGTGATCGCGGTCGGCGGCGCGCTCGGCATGCTGCTGATGCGCAAGGCCGTGCACAGCGCGCTCTGCCTGGCCGCCACCATGCTGGCGCTGGCGGTCTGCTACCTGGCCCAGGGCGCGGTCTTCCTGGGCGTGGTGCAGATCGTGGTCTACACCGGCGCGATCATGATGCTCTTCCTCTTCGTGGTGATGCTGGTCGGCGTGACGGCCGCCGACTCCCTCAAGGAGCAGCTCAAGGGCCAGCGGATCGCCGCCGTGCTCTGCGGCCTGGGCTTCGGGGCGCTGCTGATCGCGGGCATCGCCAACGCCAGGCTCGGCCACTTCACCGGCCTGGCCGAGGCGAACGCCGAGGGCAACGTGCAGGGCCTGGCCCGGCTGATCTTCACCAAGTACGTCTGGGCCTTCGAGGTCACCGGCGCGCTGCTGATCACCGCGGCGGTCGGCGCGATGCTGCTCACCCACCGCGAGAGCGTCGAACCCCGGCTCACCCAGCGCGAGTTGGCCGCTCAGCGGATCAAGGACAACAAGCAGATCCCGCCGCTTCCGGCGCCCGGCGTCTACGCCCGGCACAACGCGGTGGACATCGCGGGCCTGCTGCCGGACGGCACCATCGCCGAGGACTCGGTGATGGCCACCCTGCGCGAGCGCGGCCAGATCCGCGACGTCAGCCAGGACATGCTGCACCGGATGGCCGAGCTGGAGAACGCCACCTCCGAGTGGCTGGGCCGCCCGCCGTCCGAGCGGCCGGTGCCGGCCCAGGACGCGGGGCAGGGCCGCGCGGCGCTGACCGCCGCGCTGACGAAGGAGAGCCCGACGAGGGAGACCCCGAACCGGGACGATGCGGAGGAGGCGGAGTGAACCCGGTCAACTACCTGTATCTCGCGGCCCTGTTGTTCACCATCGGGGCCAGCGGGGTGCTGATCAGGCGCAACGCCATCGTCCTGTTCATGTGCGTGGAGCTGATGCTCAACGCCGCCAACCTCGCCCTGGTCACCTTCTCCCGGCTGCACGGCAACCTGGACGGCCAGATCCTGGCCTTCTTCACCATGGTGGTCGCCGCCGCCGAGGTCGTGGTGGGCCTGGCGATCATCGTGAGCATCTTTAGGACCAGGCACTCGGCTTCGGTCGACGACAGCAACCTGATGAAGCTGTAGGGGCCCTAAGTGAACTCTCTCATTCCGCTGCTCGTGGCGGCCCCGCTGCTCGGTGCTGCCGTGCTGCTGCTCGGCGGCCGTGCCCTGGACCGCTTCGGCCACTGGCTGGGCACCTTCGCCGCGCTGCTCTCCTTCGTCTTCGGACTGGTCCTCTTCTTCCAGATGCTCGGTCGCCCGACCGACCAACGAGCCGTCAGCGAGCACCTGTTCAGCTGGATCCCGGTGGCCGGCTTCCAGGCCGACGTCTCCTTCCAGCTCGACCAGCTCTCGATCACCTTCGTGCTGCTGATCACCGGCGTCGGCACCCTGATCCACCTCTACTCGGTGGGCTACATGGCGCAGGACGAGCGCCGGCGCCGGTTCTTCGGCTACCTCAACCTCTTCCTGGCCGCCATGCTGCTGCTCGTGCTGGCGGACAACTACCTGCTGCTGTACGTCGGGTGGGAGGGCGTCGGGCTCGCCTCGTACCTGCTGATCGGCTTCTGGCAGCACAAGCCGAGCGCGGCCACCGCCGCCAAGAAGGCGTTCATCGTCAACCGGGTCGGCGACGTCGGCCTGTCGATCGCGATCATGCTGATGTTCACCCAGTTCGGCAGCTTCGCCTTCGGCCCGGTCTTCGCCACCGCGCACGAGGCGAGCCAGGGCAGGCTGACCGCGATCGGCCTGATGCTGTTGCTCGCGGCCTGCGGCAAGTCGGCCCAGGTGCCGCTGCAGAGCTGGCTCGGCGACGCGATGGAGGGCCCGACCCCGGTCTCCGCCCTGATCCACGCGGCCACCATGGTGACCGCCGGCGTCTACCTGATCACCCGCTCGAGCGCGATCTTCGACCTGGCGCCGGACGCGCAGCTCGCGGTCGTCTGCGTCGGGGCGGTGACGCTGATCTTCGGTGCGATCGTCGGTTGCGCCAAGGACGACATCAAGAAGGCGCTGGCCGGCTCGACCATGTCGCAGATCGGCTACATGATCCTGGCCGCGGGCCTGGGTCCGATCGGCTACGTCTTCGCGATCATGCACCTGGTCACCCACGGCTTCTTCAAGGCCGGGCTCTTCCTCGGCGCCGGGTCGGTCATGCACGGCATGAACGACGAGGTGAACATGCGTCACTACGGCGGCCTGCGCAAGTACCTGCCGATCACCTTCGTCACCTTCGGGCTCGGCTACCTGGCCATCATCGGCTTCCCGGGGCTGTCCGGCTTCTTCTCCAAGGACAAGATCATCGAGGCCGCCTTCGCCAAGGGCGGCACCGAGGGCTGGATCCTGGGCGCGGTCACCCTGATCGGCGCCGCGGTCACCGCGTTCTACATGACCCGGGTGATGATCCTGACCTTCTTCGGCGAGAAGCGCTGGCAGCCGGACGCGGAGGGCCACGAGCCGCACCCGCACGAGTCGCCGCGGACGATGACCATCCCGATGATCGTGCTGGCCTTCGGTTCGGTCTTCGCGGGCGGCCTGTTCAGCGTCAACAGCTCCTTCCTGCACTGGCTGGAGCCGGTCACCGGGCACAGCGAGGGCCACTCGCCGCTGCCCTCGATCGCGATCACCCTGCTCACCACCGCCTGCATGCTGGCCGGCGTGGGGCTGGCCTACCTGGTCTACGGCCGCACCCCGGTGCCGGTCGTCGCGCCGGTCGGCTCCGCCCTCACCCGCGCGGCCCGCCGCGACCTGCTCCAGGACGACTTCAACCACGCCGTCCTGGTCCGCCCCGGCTCCGCGCTGACCGCCGCGCTGGTCTTCTTCGACAGCAAGGGACTCGACGGCGTCGTCAACGGCCTGGCCGCCACCATCGGGGGCGTCTCCAGCCGGCTGCGCCGGGTGCAGAACGGCTACGTCCGCTCCTACGCCCTGTCCATGTTCGGCGGCACGCTGGTGCTGGTCGCCACCACCCTCCTGATGAGGTCCGTATGACTATGACGCATCGTCAGGAGGCCTGCGCATGAGCTTCCTGCTGACCACGACGTGTGCCGTTCCGGCCGTCGGGGCGGTCCTCACCGCCGCGCTGCCGGCCGGCACCAGCGACACCCGCCGGCGCACCACCAAGATCACGGCGCTCGCCTTCTCCGCCGTCACCCTCGCGCTCGCCGCCCTGGTGGCGAGCGACTTCAAGAGCGGCGGCCCGCGCTACCAGCTCACCGAGTCGCACAGCTGGATCCGCGCCTTCGGGATCAGCTTCTCGCTCGGCGTGGACGGCATCGGCGCCGTGCTGGTGCTGCTCACCGCGGTGCTGGTGCCCTTCGTCATGCTGGCCTCCTGGCACGACGCGGACCCCGCGCCCACCCCCGAGGGCAACTCCGACCCCAACACCTTCGAGGGGCGCCGCCGCACCCAGGGCTTCTTCGCCCTGATCCTGGCGGTCGAGGCGATGGTGATCGTCTCCTTCCTGGCCACCGACGTCTTCCTGTTCTACGTCTTCTTCGAAGCCATGCTGATCCCGATGTACTTCCTGATCGGCGGCTTCGGCGACCGGGCGGGCGGCCCCGAGGCGGCCCGTCAGCGCTCGTACGCGGCGGTCAAGTTCCTGCTGTACAACCTGCTCGGCGGCCTGGTCATGCTGGCCGCCGTGATCGGCCTCTACGTGGTCGCGCAGAACCAGGGGCAGGGCACCTTCGACCTGCAGACGCTGACCTCCTCGATCGCGGACGGCAAGCTGGTCATCGACCCGACCGCCCAGCGCGCGCTCTTCCTCGGCTTCTTCTTCGCCTTCGCCGTCAAGGCCCCGCTGTGGCCGCTGCACACCTGGCTGCCGAACGCGATGGGCGAGTCCACCGCCGGCACCGCCGTGCTGATCACCGCGGTGGTCGACAAGGTCGGCACCTTCGCGATGCTCCGGTTCTGCCTGGGCCTGTTCCCGGACGCCTCCAAGTTCTTCGCGCCCGCGATCCTGGTGCTCGCCGTCGTCGGCATCATCTACGGCGCGCTGCTGGCGGTGGGTCAGAAGGACATCAAGCGGCTGGTCGCCTACGCCTCGATCTCGCACTTCGGCTTCATCATCCTGGGCATCTTCGCGATGACCAGCCAGGGCCAGAGCGGCGCCACCCTCTACATGGTCAACCACGGGATCTCCACCGCGCTGCTGATGCTGGTGGCCGGCTTCCTGATCTCGCGCCGCGGCTCGCGCCTGATCGCCGACTTCGGCGGCGTGCAGAAGGTCGCCCCGGTGCTGGCCGGCACCTTCCTGGTCGGCGGCCTGGCCACCCTCTCGCTGCCCGGACTCGCGCCGTTCGTCAGCGAGTTCCTGGTCCTGGTCGGCACCTTCACCCGCTACCCGGTGCTGGCGATCATCGCGACCCTGGGCATCGTGCTGGCCGCGCTCTACGTGCTGGTGCTCTACCAGCGCACCATGACCGGGCCGGTGAAGGCGAGCGTCAGCGGCATGGCCGACCTGAAGGCGCGCGAGGTGCTGGTGGCCGCGCCGCTGATCGCGCTGACCCTGGTCCTCGGCGTCTACCCCAAGCCGCTCACCGACCTGGTGAACCCGGCGGTGGCCGACACCCTCTCCCAGGTCCACCGGACCGACCCGGCCCCGGCCCACCCGGTGGCCATCCCTGCCGGAGGTGAGCAGCAGTGACTGTCCACAGCTTGTGGATGGCGGCGGCCGGTGGCAACACACCGAGCATCCCCGCCCCGCACATCGAGTACGGCCAGCTCTCCCCGATGCTGGTGGTCTTCGGCGGTGCCGTGGCGGGCATCCTGGTGGAGGCCTTCGTGCCGCGCCGGTTCCGCTACGTCACCCAGGTGACGCTGGCGCTGGCCGGGCTCGCCGGAGCCTTCGTCGCGGTGCTGGTGCTGGCCGCCCAGGGCTACGGCACCACCAGGAGCGGGCTGCTGGCGATGGGCTCGGTGGCGCTGGACGGGCCCGCGCTCTTCCTGCAGGGCGTGATCCTGCTGGCCGCCGTGCTCGCCGTGCTCCTCTACGCCGAGCGCCGCCTGGACCCGCGCCCCGAGGGCGTGCCGGTCGACCCCTTCGTCGCCCAGGCCTCGGCGACCCCCGGCAGCGAGCAGGAGAGGCAGGCCACCCGGGCCGGCTTCGCAGCCACCGAGGTCTACCCGCTGACCCTCTTCGCGGTCGGCGGCATGCTGCTCTTCCCGGCCGCCAACGACCTGCTGACCATGTTCGTGGCGCTGGAGGTCTTCTCCTTCCCGCTCTACCTGCTCTGCGCGCTGGCCCGCCGGCGCCGGCTGCTCTCCCAGGAGGCGGCCGTCAAGTACTTCCTGCTGGGCTCCTTCGCCTCGGCCTTCTTCCTGTTCGGCAGCGCGCTGCTCTACGGGTACGCGGGCACCTTCCGGCTCCCGGAGATCGCCGACGTCATCTCCGGCAACGCCCCGGTCACCCCGGCGCTGGCGGTCACCACGCACAACGACGCGCTGCTGCTGATCGGCCTGGCGATGGTCGGGGTCGGCCTGCTCTTCAAGGTCGGCGCGGTGCCGTTCCACGCCTGGACCCCGGACGTCTACCAGGGCGCCCCGACCCCGGTCACCGGCTTCATGGCCGCGGCGACCAAGGTGGCCGCCTTCGGCGCGCTGCTGCGGCTGTTCTACGTGGCCTTCCCCGGACTGCGCTGGGACTGGCGCCCGGTGATGTGGGGTGTGGCGATCCTCACCATGATCGTCGGTGCGATCCTGGCGGTGACCCAGCAGGACGTGAAGCGGCTGCTGGCGTACTCCTCGATCGCGCACGCCGGCTTCATCCTGACCGGCGTGATCGCCACCAACCGGCAGGGCCTGGGCGCGGTGCTCTTCTACCTGCTGGCGTACTCCTTCGTCACGCTGGGCGCCTTCGCGGTGGTCACCCTGGTGCGCGACTCCAAGGGCGAGGCCACCCACCTGTCCAGCTGGGCCGGGC
The DNA here is from genome assembly GCF_036226465.1 of Kitasatospora sp. NBC_01250. Lineage (NCBI taxonomy): Bacteria > Bacillati > Actinomycetota > Actinomycetes > Kitasatosporales > Streptomycetaceae > Kitasatospora > Kitasatospora sp. NBC_01250. The sequence continues at coordinate 5,266,901 of NZ_CP108476.1, forward strand.
TCGGGCGCCGCTCGCCGCTGCTCGCCGCGGTCTTCGCGCTCTTCCTGCTCTCCTTCGCCGGCATCCCGCTGACCAGCGGATTCACCGGTAAGTTCGCGGTCTTCCAGGCCGCGGCGGCGGGTGGGGCGACCCCGCTGGTGATCGTCGGTGTGCTCAGTTCGGCGGTCGCCGCGTTCTTCTACATCCGGGTGATCGTGCTGATGTTCTTCTCCGACCCGCAGCCCAATGGCCCGGCGGTGGCGATCCCCAGCGTCTTCACCACGATGGCGATCTCGCTCGGCGTGATCGTCACGCTCGGCCTCGGGCTGCTGCCGCAGTACTTCCTGGACCTCGCGTCCAGGGCGGCGCTGTTCGCCCGCTGAGCCGCCCCGCGAGGCGGTACCGATGACAGGCCGGGTCCGGGGCGCACACCCCGGACCCGGCGCGATCTTCGCCGCGCTACCCGCACGCCCGTACAGTGATCCACTCGTGACCGGATACGCTGCTGGGGATGGCAGCGGCCGCAACAGGGACCGGACCGCATGATCGACCGGCGACAGGAGTGGTCTTCGTGACCGTCGTGGAACCCTTCGGGCTCAGCGTGCAGGACCGCGATCTGAACCGTGACGTCCAGGCGGGGCTGCAGGCGGTGGAGGCCGCGATGGCCGAGGCCGTCAAGAGCGAGCTCCCCCTGGTCCAGGTCACCGCGAGCCACCTGATCAAGGCCGGCGGCAAGCGCTTCCGCCCGCTGCTGGTGATGCTGGCCGCCCAGTTCGGCGATCCGTACGCGCCCGGCGTGGTGCCGGCCGCCGTGGTCGTGGAGCTGACCCACCTGGCCACGCTGTACCACGACGACGTGATGGACGAGGCCCCGGTGCGCCGCGGCGTGCCCACCGTGAACGCCCGCTGGGACAACTCGGTGGCCATCCTCACCGGCGACTTCCTCTTCTCCCGCGCCTCCCAGGTGCTCTCGGAGCTGGGCACCGAGGCGGTGCGGATCCAGGCCGACGCCTTCGAGCGCCTGGTGACCGGTCAGATCCTGGAGACCGCGGGCCCCGGCCCCGGCGACGACCCGCTGGACCACTACCTCGAGGTGCTGGCCGGCAAGACCGGCGCGCTGATCGCCGTCTCCGGGCGCTTCGGCTCGCTGATGGCCGGTGCCGAGCCCTGGGTGGTGGAGATCCTCACCCAGTACGGCGAGAAGATGGGCATCGCCTTCCAGCTCGCCGACGACGTGCTCGACATCGCCAGCGACGGCCACGAGTCCGGCAAGACCCCCGGCACCGACCTGCGCGAGGGCGTGCCCACCCTGCCGGTGCTGCTGCTGCAGTCGATGCCGCTGGACGAGAGCGACCCGGAGGACGCCCGGCTGCGCGAGCTGCTCGAGCAGGACCTGACGGACGATCAGCTGCACGCCGAGGCGCTGCGCCTGCTGCGCCGCCACCCCGCGCTGGAGCGGGCCCGCCGCGAGACCCTGCGCTACGCCGAGGAGGCCCGCGCGCTGCTCGACCCGCTGCCCGAGGGCCCGGCCAAGGCGGCCCTGCAGGGGCTCTGCGACGCCGTCGCGATCCGTACCATGTGAGGCGTGGCGCCACCGAGCGCCATGCGGCACCACAGGGCACCACATCGCGGGGGAGAAGCATCACATGCTGCGCGTCGTCATCGCCGAGGACTCGGTCCTGCTCCGGGAGGGCCTGACCCGGCTGCTCACCGACCGCGGTCTCGAGGTGGTCGCCGGGGTCGGGGACGGCGCGGCGCTGCTCAAGGCGGTGCACGACCTGGCCGAGGCCGGCGCGCTGCCCGACGTGGTGGTGGCCGACGTGCGGATGCCGCCCACCCACACCGACGAGGGCGTGCGGGCCTGCGTGACGCTGCGCGGCCTCTACCCGGGGCTCGGGGTGCTGGTGCTCTCCCAGTACGTGGAGGAGCAGTACGCCTCCGAGCTGCTGGCCGGCTCCACCCGCGGGGTCGGCTACCTGCTCAAGGACCGGGTCGCCGAGGTGCGCGAGTTCGTGGACGCGGTGGTCCGGGTGGCCGGCGGCGGCACCGCGCTGGACCCGGAGGTGGTCCAGCAGCTGCTCAGCCGCAGCCGCAAGGGTGACGTGCTGAGCCGGCTGACCCCGCGCGAGCGCGAGGTGCTCGCGCTGATGGCCGAAGGGCGGACCAACGCGGCGGTGGCCAAGACGCTGGTGATCTCCGACGGCGCGGTGGAGAAGCACGTCAGCAACATCTTCCTGAAGCTGGGCCTGGCGCAGAGCCCCGAGGACCACCGCCGGGTGCTCGCGGTGCTCACCTACCTGAATTCCTGACGCCGCCCTGACGCCGCGCTGCCGTCCACCTGAATTCCTGACGCCGCCGTGACACCGCGCTGACGCCGCGGTTCCTGGGCGCTGACGCGGAAATACTCAAGGGAATGCCTTTGCTGTAGTTACATCCCAGCGAATCACCACCCGCATAGGATTCGATCGGTGCACCAGGCGGACGGGGCACACGGCTCACGCCCGCGGCTGGTACCCCTGAGGGAGGTTCGCGGCAGTGACCAGCGAGGTCGATCAGGTAGCAGCAGTAGGGGGCAGTCCGAGCGACCCACCAGGTCGGCCGGACGCGGCGGCGCCCCGGCGGCCCAAGCCCATTCGTCGGGTCGACCGGGTGATCATCCGCTTCGCGGGGGACTCGGGCGACGGGATGCAGCTCACCGGTGACCGGTTCACCTCGGAGACCGCCTCCTTCGGCAACGATCTGTCCACTCTGCCCAACTTTCCCGCCGAGATCCGGGCGCCCCAGGGCACCCTGCCCGGGGTCTCCAGCTTCCAACTGCACTTCGCCGACCACGACATCCTCACCCCCGGCGACGCGCCGAACGTGCTGGTGGCGATGAACCCGGCGGCCCTGAAGGCCAATCTGCCCGACCTGCCGCACGGCGCCGAGATCATCGTGGACACCGACGAGTTCACCAAGCGGGCGCTGGCCAAGGTCGGCTACGCGGCCGACCCGCTGGGCGACGGCTCGCTGGACGCCTTCCATCTGCACAAGGTGCCGCTGACCACGCTGACGCTGGAGGCGCTCAAGGAGAGCGGGCTGGCCCGCAAGGACGCCGAGCGGGCCAAGAACATGTTCGCGCTCGGTCTGCTCTCCTGGATGTATCACCGGCCCACCCAGGGCACCGAGAGCTTCCTGCGGACCAAGTTCGCCAAGAAGCCCGCCATCGCCGAGGCCAACATCACGGCCTTCAAGGCGGGGTGGAACTTCGGCGAGACCACCGAGGACTTCGCGGTCTCCTACGAGGTGGCCCCGGCCAAGCTGCCCGCCGGCACCTACCGCAACATCTCCGGCAACCTGGCGCTGGCCTACGGCCTGATCGCCGCCGGGCAGCGCTCGGGCCTGCCGCTCTTCCTGGGCTCCTACCCGATCACCCCGGCCTCCGACATCCTGCACGAGCTCTCCAAGCACAAGAACTTCGGCGTGCGCACCTTCCAGGCCGAGGACGAGATCGCGGGCATCGGGGCCGCGTTGGGCGCGGCCTTCGGCGGCGCGCTGGGCGTGACCACCACCTCGGGCCCCGGTGTGGCGCTCAAGTCGGAGACGATCGGCCTGGCCGTCTCGCTCGAACTGCCGCTGCTGGTGGTGGACATCCAGCGCGGCGGCCCCTCCACCGGGCTGCCCACCAAGACCGAGCAGGCCGACCTGCTGCAGGCGATGTTCGGGCGCAACGGCGAGGCGCCGGTGCCGATCGTGGCGCCGGCCACCCCGGCCGAGTGCTTCACCGCCGCGCTGGAGGCCGCCCGGATCGCGGTCACCTACCGCACCCCGGTCTTCCTGCTCTCGGACGGCTACCTGGCCAACGGCTCGGAGCCCTGGCGGATCCCGGCCGTCGGTGAAATGCCCGCGATCGAACCGGACTTCGCGAGCGGCCCGAACACCCCCGAGGGCGAGTTCTGGCCCTACAAGCGCGACCCGCAGACCCTCGCCCGGCCCTGGGCGGTGCCCGGCACGGCCGGTCTGGAGCACCGGATCGGCGGCATCGAGAAGCAGGACGGCACCGGCAACATCTCCTACGACCCGGCCAACCACGACCTGATGGTCCGCACCCGGCAGGCCAGGATCGACGGCATCACGGTGCCCCCGATCGAGGTCGACGACCCGGACGGCAAGGCGCGGGTGCTGGTGATCGGCTGGGGCTCGACGTACGGGCCGATCACCGCGGCGGTGCGCCGCCTGCGCGCCGACGGCGGTCACATCGCCCAGGCGCACCTGCGCAACCTCAACCCCTTCCCGGCCAACCTGGGCGCCGTGCTGGGCAGTTACGACAAGGTCATCGTGCCCGAGATGAACCTCGGCCAACTCGCCCTGCTGCTGCGGGCCAAGTACCTGGTGGACGCCCAGTCCTACAACCAGGTGCGCGGACTGCCCTTCAAGGCGGCGCAGTTGGCGGACGTGCTGTGGGCGGCGATCGGAACGCTGGACGGGAGCGACGACGATGAGTGCCACTGACAATCGGGGCTTCCCCTCGCTGAAGCTGGTGCCCAAGGCCGATGCGCCGCAGAGCGCCAAGGAGTTCAAGACCGACCAGGAGGTGCGCTGGTGCCCCGGGTGCGGGGACTACGCGATCCTGGCGGCCGTGCAGTCCTTCATGCCGGAGCTCGGCATCCGCCGGGAGAACACCGTCTTCGTCTCCGGGATCGGCTGCTCCTCGCGGTTCCCGTACTACATGAACACCTATGGCGTGCACTCGATCCACGGCCGCGCCCCGGCGATCGCCACCGGACTCGCCGCCTCGCGCCAGGACCTGAGCGTCTGGGTGGTCACCGGCGACGGCGACGCGCTCTCGATCGGCGGCAACCACCTGATCCACGCGCTGCGCCGCAACGTCAACCTGAAGATCCTGCTCTTCAACAACCGGATCTACGGGCTGACGAAGGGTCAGTACTCGCCCACCAGCGAGGTCGGCAAGATCACCAAGTCCACGCCGATGGGCTCGCTGGACGCGCCGTTCAACCCGCTCTCGCTCGCGCTCGGCGCCGAGGCCACCTTCGTGGCGCGCACCATCGACTCCGACCGCAAGCACCTGACCTCGGTGCTGCGGGCGGCGGCCGAGCACCAGGGCACCGCGCTGGTGGAGATCTACCAGAACTGCAACATCTTCAACGACGGTGCCTTCGAGGTGCTCAAGGACCCGGCCACCGCCGAGCGGGCGCTGGTCCGCCTGGAGCACGGGCAGCCGATCACCTTCGCCGGGCAGGGCGTCTTCCGCGACCGGGCCACCGGCGAGCTGACCGTCGCCGAGCTCACCGAGGCCAACCAGGCCGAGGTGCTGGTCCACGACGCGCACGCGGCCAGCCCGGTGACGGCCTTCGCGCTCACCCGCCTCGCCGACAACACGGGACATGGGCAAGAGGGCCTGCACCACACGCCGATCGGCGTGCTGCGCGATGTCGAGCGCCCGGTCTACGACACGCTGATGGCCGACCAGCTGGAGACCGCCGTCGAGCAGCGCGGGGCCGGCGACCTGGCCGCCCTGCTGGCCGGCAAGGACACCTGGACGGTGGCCTGAGCCACCCCGCTCCCGGCGGTTCTCCCGCCCCCCGGTCCTTGCCGGGGGGCGGGAGCCGCTGGCAGCCTGGGTGGGTGATCGAATCCCGCGCTGACGACCCCTTCCTCGACAACCGGCGGCTGCTGTTCGCCACCGCCTACCGGCTGTTGGGCAGCGTGGCCGACGCCGAGGACATCCTGCAGGACGCCTGGCTCAAGTGGGCCGCGGTGGACCAGGCCGCCGTCGAGCACCCCAAGGCCTACCTGGTGCGGACCGTCAGCAACCTGGCGCTCAACAAGCTCACCTCGGCCCAGGCCCGCCGCGAGTCCTACGTCGGCCCCTGGCTGCCCGAGCCGCTGCTGACCGCGCCGGACGCCGCCGAGTTCGCCGAGGTCGCGGACTCCGTCTCGCTCGCGATGCTGGTGGTGCTGGAGTCGCTCAGCCCGCTGGAGCGCGCCGTCTTCGTGCTGCGCGAGGTCTTCGACTACTCCAACGCCGAGATCGCCCAGGCGCTGGAGAAGTCGGAGGCGGCCGTGCGGCAGACCGCGCACCGCGCCAAGGAGCACGTGGCCGCCCGGCAACCGCGCTTCGAGACCGACCCGGGCCGGCGCCGCGAGGCGACCGAGCGCTTCATGGCGGCCTGCGCCACCGGCGACGCGGCCCGGGTGATGGAGCTCCTGGCCCCCGAGGTGACCGCCTGGTCGGACGGCGGCGGCGTGGTGCGCGCCGCCCGCCGCCCGCTGCACGGGCCGGACCACGTGGCCCGCTGGCTGCTCGGCGTGCTGGCCAAGCCCGAGATGGTGGGCGTGCTGGCCGAACCGGCCTGGATCAACGGCGAACCGGCGATGCTCTTCACCAAGGACGGCGCCCCGATCGGCAGCCTCACCGTGGAGATCCGCGACGGCCTGCTCCACGAGCTGCGCGCCCAGGTCAACCCGGCGAAGCTGCACGGCCTGAGCGGCCCGGCTCCCTGGGAGCGGGTGGGCTAGGGCTGTCCGGCAAGATCCGCCGGACAGGCCCTTGCTTGGGCCTGTCCGGAGCGGGGCGTAGCCTCTGCGGCAGGCGAAATCGCGTCCTTCGGGGGGAATCGTGCCGAGTGTCCTTGTCTACTTTCTGATCCTCGTCTCGTTGGCGCTGGCCCTGCGGGCGTCGCGGGCGACCAGGGCCGCGAAGCAGGCGGCGGCCTCGGCGGCGCAGGCGCAGCGGCTGGTGGCCGAACTGACGGCGGCAGCGACGCCGGCGCCGGTGTCGCTCGGCAAGCCGCGGACGCCCGGGCGGGCCGAGCTGCGCGCCGTCCTCTACACCGATCTGGTGCAGGTGCTCGGCCGCCGGGCGGCAGCGGAGCTGTCGTCCCGGCCGGCGCCGGTGGATGCGGTGCCCGCGCCGGTGGATGCGGTGCCCGCGCCGGTCGACGCGGTGCCCTGGTCCGCGCGCTCCTGGTCATGACCGGCCTGCCATGACCGACCTGGTCATGGCTGCCGGCTCTGTCATGACCAAACTATGAGAACGGAGATGACAAGCCCGGCTCCCGCCCGCTACCGTCGCCACGACACACGTGCGCCGAGCGGAGAAGAGGCCTGCCATGGCACCGGAGACCCGAGGGAGCCAGGGCAGCCAGCGGGAGCTGGGCCGCGGCGTCTGGCTGGGCGTGGCCGCGTACGGCATGTGGGGCCTGTTCCCGCTCTACTGGCCGCTGCTGGAGCCCACCGCCTCCGGGGACATCCTGGCCAACCGGATGTGCTGGTCGCTGGTCGTGGCCGTGCTGATCCTGACCGTCCGGGGCCACTGGTCCTGGCTGCGCCCGCTGCTGGGCCAGCCGCGCCGGCTCGCGCTCTCCGCGCTCGCGGCGGCGGCGATCTCGCTCAACTGGGGCGTCTACATCTGGGGCGTGAACTCCGGCCACGTGGTGGAGACCAGCCTCGGCTACTTCATCAACCCGCTGGTCACCATCGGCTTCGGCGTCCTGCTGCTGAAGGAGCGGCTGCGCAGCGCGCAGTGGGCGGCGGTGGGGATCGGCGCGCTCTCCGTCGTGGTGCTGACCATCGGCTACGGACGGCTGCCGTGGATCGCGCTCACCCTGGCGCTCTCCTTCGCCGTCTACGGGCTGCTCAAGAAGAAGATCGCGCTCGGCGGGCTGGAGAGCTTCGCGCTGGAGACCGCCTTCATCTTCCCCTTCGCGCTCGCCTTCCTGATCTACCGCTCGGTCACCGGCCACGCCGTCTTCGGCCACGGCGCGGGCCACTTCACGCTGCTCCTGCTGACCGGCCCGATCACCGCGGTCCCGCTGCTCATGTTCGGTGCCGCCGCGATCCGGATCCCGCTCTCCACCATGGGCCTGCTGCAGTACCTGGCGCCGGTCTTCCAGTTCCTCTGCGGCGTCCTGTACTTCCACGAGGCCATGCCGCCCGCCCGCTGGGCCGGCTTCGCGCTGGTCTGGGCGGCGCTCGCGCTGCTCACCTGGGACGCGTTGCGCCGGATGCGCACCGACCGGGCGCTGCCGGCCGACGCCGGGGCGCCGGCCGTGGCCCCGGCGTCGGCCGGCGTCACGCGGTGATGTCCCGGCTGGTGAACCGGGCCCAGGCGGCCGAGCCGAAGACCGCCACGTAGAGCGCCTGCAGGCCCAGGTCCTGCCAGACCCCGTGCCAGTACATCGGCTGCCGCAGCAGGTCGCCGAAGGAGAGCCAGTAGTGGGTCAGCAACCAGGGCTGGACGGCGTGCAGCTGCGGGAAGCTGTCCAGCACCTGGACGATGACCACCAGCCCGACCGTGCTCGCCATCGCGGCGATCCCGCTGTTGGTCAGGGTGGAGATGAAGAGCCCCACCGCCACCAGTCCGGCCAGTGAGAGCGCCACCACGCCCGAGATCAGCACCACCCGCAGCAGCGCCGCGCCCAGCCCGATGGTGTCGCCGGAGAGCAGCGTGACGTCGCCGACCGGAAACAGGATCGATCCGATGATCAGCCCGGAGAGCGCGACCGCGAGCGTCGCCGCCACGCAGAAGGCCATCGCCGTGGTGAACTTCGCCGCCAGCAGCCGGGTACGCCCGGCCGGGGCGACCAGCAGGTAGCGCAGCGTGCCGGTGGCGGCCTCGCCGGCCACCGAGTCGCCCGCCACCACGCCCACCGTCATCGGCAGGAAGATCGGCAGCGAGGTGGCCAGCGCGGTGAAGGTCAGAAAGACGCCGTTCTGGGTCACCTGGGCCAGGAACGCCGGGCCGCCGTCGCCGCCGCGCATGTTCCCGGTCTCCAGCCGCACCACCACGCCGATCAGGATCGGCACCACGGCCAGCACGCCGAGCAGCGCCATCGTGCGCACCCGGCGGAAGGTCAGCCCCAGCTCGCTGCGGAACAGCGCCAGGAACCCGGGCACCGTCTGCGACCGCGGCCCGGCGGCCACCGCCGCCGCCACGGCCGCCGGTGCGGTCTCAACCCGCGACATCGAAGCCCTCCCCGGTCAGCGCCACGAAGGCGTCCTCCAACGTGCCCCGCTCCACCCCGAAGCCGCGCACCCGCACCCCGGCCGCCACCAGCGCCGCGCACAGCCCGGGCAGCGCCTCCTCGTCGTCCAGGGCGCCCGACTCGCCGTCCACCCGGCCCTCGCCGACCCGCAGGCCGGTCACCCGGTGCTCGGTCAGCACGGCCAGCGCCGCCTCGGTGTCCGCCGTGCGGACCACCAGCCGGCCCTGCGCCCGGGCGGCCAGCTCGGCCACCGTGCCCTGCACCACCAGCCGGCCCCTGGACATCACCGCGGCGTGCGTGCAGACCTGCTCGATCTCGTCCAGCAGGTGGGAGGAGAGGAAGACGGTGGTGCCCTCCGCCGCGACCTCGCGCACCAGCGCCCGGATCTCCCGCATGCCCTGCGGGTCCAGTCCGTTGGTCGGCTCGTCCAGCACCAGCAGCTCGCGCGGCTGCAGCAGCGCGGCGGCCAGGCCCAGGCGCTGCTTCATGCCCAGCGAGTAGGCCCGCGCCTTCTTGCCCGCGGCGGCGGCCAGCCCCACGCGCTCCAGCGCCCGGGCCACCCGCTCCTTGCGGGTGCGCGGGTCGGAGGTCGGGTCGGCCGAGTCGTAGCGGACCAGGTTGTCGCGCCCGGAGAGGTAGCCGTAGAGCGCGGGCCCCTCGATCAGCGCGCCGACCCGGGGCAGCACCTTGGCCGAGGCCTGCGGCATCGGTGCGCCGAGCACGGCGGCCACCCCGGAGGTCGGGGCGATCAGGCCCATCAGCATCCGGATGGTGGTGGTCTTGCCCGAGCCGTTCGGGCCGAGGAACCCGAAGACGCTGCCGCGCGGCACGGTCAGGTCCAGCCCGTCCACGGCCAGCTGCCCGCCGGCGAAGCGCTTGGTCAGACCCTGGGTACGGATCACCGGCGGGCCGCCGACGGGGGCCGTGGCCGCCTCGGCGACCCGGCCCCCCTCGGCGGTCTCCGCCGTGTCGACGGCCGGAGACAGCGTCACTTACTTCACTCCCGCCGCGGCCTGGAGCACCGGCAGGGTGACCGCACCGGCGTAGACGCGGTTGTCGTCGGTGATCAGCACGTTGACCACCTTGGTGCTGATCAGCGTGCCGCCGGCCACCGGCTTGCCGAGCGACTTGACCAGCTCGGCGGCGCTGGGCAGCTGCTTGTGGTGCCCGGTGCCGCTCTGCGGAGCGGCACCGGTCGCGGCGGGGAGCGCGAACGAGACCACGCTGGTCCAGTCGCTGCCGATCACCTTCGCGCCGTTCGCGGTGCCCGGCCGCTGCGCGACGTCAGCCTCGTCCTTCCCGTGCTGCGCGGGGGCCTGCTCGACCACCTTGGCGCCCTTGGGCGGGGTGAAGTCGAAGGTGCTCGCACTCGGCCGGGTGAACGAGACGTCGCTGAAGTGCGCGTCCAGCACGGTGCTGCCCGAGGTCGAGGTGGCGACCACCGCGAGCGGGGTGCCGGTGGCGGAGTCGACGGCGACCTTCACCTCGGCGATCGTCGAGCCGGACTGCTTGGGCTTGACGCTCAGCTGGTAGGCGCTGCGCCCGGCCACCGTGGTGGTGCCGGCCACCGAGACGTCCGAGCTGCCCGCGCTGTCGGCCAGCACCTGCTGGGCGGCCTGCTGCGGGGTGGTCGGCACCCCGTCGAGCGGACCCCTGGGGTCCTTGGCGTGCCCGGCAGCGTGCCCGGCGGCGTCCTTGGCCGTGCGCGGCCCGCCGGCCAGGTGCAGCGCCTGGTTGCTGGCGCTGTCCCAGGCCCAGGCCTGGTCCCCGTTGTGGATCAGGTCGTACTCGGCCAGCGGCTCCACCAGCGCGACGCGCTGCTTGTCCGGGCCGTCGGCCGCGATCCGCAGCGTGTGGTCCCCGGCCAGCAGCGCGGTCAGCTTGGCCTGCGGGTCGGCGGCGGCAGCGCCGTTGCGCTCCCGGGCCTGGCCGCTGCCGCCCGCCGCCCCCGCGGCGTTCGCCGTCCCGGCGAGCCCGCCCTGCCCGGCCAGGTCGAGCACCTGGCTCGGGATGCCCAGGTCGGTCGAGACCTGGACGGTGCCGCTCAGTGCCTGCGTCTGATCGGCGAACACCTTCGTGATGAGCTGCTGGGCCGTCACCTGAGGCAGTGTCGGCGCGTCCGTGCTGGCCAGCGCCGGCACCACGGCCACGCCGGTGGCCGCGAGGGCCGCGACCGAGAGCGGTACCAGTACCCGCACGGCGGTGCGGCGGCGCGCGCGGTAGGGGCGGGCGAACGGGTCGTCACCGCCCGGCTGTTCCTCGTTGCTGTCGAATCCCGCGTACCCGGTCGTCATCGCGTCAGCCCCTCCGTAGCGCTCTGCGTTCTGCCGTTCCCTTGTACGTTCCATTAGAGCCCGCACAGGGCTTTCTCACATCGCCCGGCCGGGGGCCGCGCCGTACGCCTTGTGGCCCAGGCAACCCTGAGGCGATATCAGGGTTCTGGGGGACGTCGGGTACTCCTGCTGGCGTAGGGTCGGCGCATGGACGCCACGCCCTCTGCCACGCCGACGACGGAGCCGACCGCGAGCGCGCGGCCGACCGCGCTGCCGACACCCACCGCGCGGCCCACCGCGAACGCGATGCGCCGAGCGCTGCGCCGGGCCCGGGACGGGGTGGCGCTGGACAGAGCCGAGGCGGCCGTCCTCCTGCAGGCCAGGGACGAGGACTTGGCGGACCTGTGCGCCACCGCGGCCCGGCTGCGGGACCAGGGGCTGGCGGCGGTCGGGCGCGAGGGCGTCATCACCTACTCCAAGAAGGTCTTCGTCCCGCTCACCCGGCTCTGCCGGGACCGCTGCCGCTACTGCACCTTCGTCACCGTCCCCGGCAAGCTGCGCCGCGAGGGCCAGGGGATGTTCCTCTCCCCGGACGAGGTGCTGGACATCTGCCGCAAGGGCGCCGCGCTGGGCTGCAAGGAGGCCCTGTTCACCCTCGGCGACCGCCCCGAGGACCGCTGGCCCGAGGCCCGCGAATGGCTGGACGCGCACGGCTACGACGACACCGTCTCCTACCTGCGCGCGATCTCGGTGCGGGTCCTGGAGGAGACCGGCCTGCTGCCGCACCTCAACCCCGGGGTCTGCAGCTGGACCGACTTCCAGCGCCTGAAGCCCGTCTCGCCGAGCATGGGCATGATGCTGGAGACCACCGCGACCCGCCTGTGGTCCGAGCCCGACGGCCCGCACTACGGCTCGCCGGACAAGGAGCCCGCCGTGCGGCTGCGCGCGCTCCAGGACGCGGGGCGCACGGCCATTCCCTTCACCACCGGTCTGCTGATCGGCATCGGCGAGACCTACGAGGAGCGGGCCGACTCGCTCTTCGCGATCCGCTCCGTCTCCCGGGAGTACCACGGCATCCAGGAGGTGATCATCCAGAACTTCCGGGCCAAGCCGGACACCGCGATGCGCGGCATGCCGGACGCGGAACTCCAGGAGATCGCCGCCTGCATCGCGGTGGCCCGGGTGGTGCTCGGGCCGGGGATGCGGCTGCAGGCGCCGCCGAACCTGGTCGCGGGGGAGTACCGGCTGATCATCGGTGCGGGCATCGACGACTGGGGCGGCGTCTCGCCGCTCACCCCGGACCACGTCAACCCCGAGGCGCCCTGGCCGCAGATCGCCGAACTGGCCGCCCGCACCGCCGAACAGGGCTACCGGCTGCGCGAACGGCTCACCGTCTACCCGGAGTTCCTCAAGCGCGGCGAGCCCTGGCTGGACCCGCGGCTGCGCCCGCACGTGGAGGGCCTGCTGGAGGCCGGCTCGGCGCTGGCCCGCGAGGACGCGCCAGTGCTGGGCCGCCCCTGGCAGGAGCCGGAGGACCTCGGCTCCTTTGGCCGCACCGAACTGCACCACGAGATCGACACCGAGGGCCGCACCGGCGACCGCCGCGGCGACTTCGACGAGGTCTACGGCGACTGGGAGGCGCTGCGCGAGCAGGCCGCCGCGGTGCCGGCCGCCCGCCTGGGCGGCGACGTGCGCGCCGCGCTCGCGGTCGCCGCCGACGACCCCACCCGGCTGACGGACGACCAGGCGCTCACCCTCTTCCAGGCCGACGGCCCGGCGCTGGACGCGCTCTGCAAGGTTGCCGACGACCTGCGCCGGTCGGTGGTCGGCGACACCGTCACCTACTGCGTCACCCGCAACATCAACTTCACCAACGTCTGTTACACCGGCTGCCGCTTCTGCGCCTTCGCCCAGCGCCGCACCGACGCCGACGCCTACACCCTCTCGCTCGACCAGGTGGCCGAACGCGCGGCCCAGGCCTGGGAGGTGGGCGCCACCGAGGTCTGCATGCAGGGCGGCATCCACCCGGACCTGCCGGGCACCGCGTACTTCGACATCGCGCGGGCGGTCAAGGAGCGGGTGCCGGGCATCCACGTGCACGCCTTCTCGCCGATGGAGGTGGTCAACGGGGCGACCCGCACCGGGCTCTCCATCCGCGAGTGGCTGAGCGCGGCCAAGGAGGCCGGCCTGGACAGCATCCCGGGCACGGCGGCCGAGATCCTGGACGACGACGTGCGGTGGATCCTCACCAAGGGCAAGCTGCCCGCCGACACCTGGGTGGAGGTCGTCAGCACCGCCCACGAGCTGGGCATCCGCTCCTCCTCCACCATGATGTACGGCCACGTCGACACCCCGGCGCACTGGCTCGGCCACCTGCGGCTGCTCGCCTCGATCCAGCAGCGCACCGGCGGCTTCACCGAGTTCGTCACGCTGCCGTTCATCCACACCAACGCCCCGGTCTACCTGGCCGGCATCGCCCGGCCGGGTCCGACCCACCGCGACAACCGCGCGGTGGTCGCGATGGCCCGGCTGCTGCTGCACCCGCACATCCCCAACATCCAGACCAGCTGGGTGAAGCTGGGCGCGGACGGCGCGGCCGAGATGCTCCGCAGCGGAGCCAACGACCTCGGCGGCACCCTGATGGAGGAGACCATCTCCCGGATGGCCGGCTCCGCGTACGGGAGTTACAAGTCCATCCGCGACCTGGAGGCGATCGCCGAGGCCGTCGGCCGCCCCGCGCGCCAGCGCACCACCACCTACGGCGAGGTGGACGGGGAGCGGCGCGCGGTGGCGCTGGCCTCCGACGGGCACCTGCCGCGGCTGCTGCCGGTGCTGGACTGACCCGCCGCCGGACCGCCGGGCTCAGGCCCGGCGGGCCCCGGTGATCAGGGCGGGCTCGGTGCCCAGCCACCAGGCCGGGTTGGCCGTGCCGTCGACGGTGCTGCCGTCGCGGCGCACGTAGTGCCGCACGTCGCGGCCGGGCGCGCGGAACTCGCCGTTCAGGGCGCGCTCGACCCACTCGGCGCCGAACCGGAAGACCTCGGCCGCGACCCCGCCCAGCGGGTGGAACTCGTTCTCGTAGACCCGCAGCTCCTTGGGCGCGCGGACCCGCTCGTAGCTGGCCAGTGCCTGCTCCAGGACGGTGAGTTCGTCGAACTCGCCGATGCCGTACAGGACCGGGCAGGTGATGTCCCCGACCAGCTCGCCCAGCGGCATCCGGGCGACCAGCTCGCGGTCGAAGGCCTCCTCGTCGGTGTAGCCGGCCATGAACATGTAGTTGTTCTTGAAGGTGGGCTGGGCCCGCTCGAAGATGGTGGTGAAGTCACCGGTGACGGCCTCGAAGGCGGCCAGCGCGGCGAGCCGGGGGTCGGTGGCGGCGGCGCGCGAGCCCCAGTAGCCGCTCATGCTGATGCCGAACATGCCGATCCGCTGCGGGTCGACCTCCGGCAGCGAGGCCAGGTGGTCGAGGTAACGGCCGATCGCGCGCTCGTAGTTGGTGAGGTCGACGGTCAGGCCGTTGGCCCGGGTCTCGCCCTGCCCCGGGCCCTCGATGGAGAGGGCGACCATGCCGCGCGAGGTGTAGTAGCGCTCGGCCGCGTAGATGTAGTCCTCCTTGATCATGTCCATCCCCGGGCCGAGGATCACCGCGGGGGCGCCCTGCACCTCGCCGGCGGGCAGGTGCAGCAGGCCGAAGATCCGGCCGCCCTCGAAGTCCAGCTCGACGCGGCGCACCCGGTTGCCGCGCAGGGCGCCCAGGCGCTCCACGCAGTGGTTGGCGCGGGCGCGGAAGGCGAGCTTGCGCGGGTCGGCGGCGTCGAAGATCGAGTACTGGGCGCGGCCCCACATCACGCAGGCGCGCACGTACAGGTCGGCGGCGGTCTGGGCGAAGCCGCCGCGCTCGTGGTGGGCGGCGCGCTCCTCGGCCTGCCCGGCGACGGTGGCCCACGCCTTGGGCAGCATCACGCCGCTGCGCACCAGGTCGAAGACCTTGTCGAAGTCGGTGTGGTCGTGGCCGAGCTGCTCCAGGGTGCCCTTGGCCTCGGGGTGCAGGGCGTCGAAGCCGCCCTGGGCGAGGGCGATGTCCAGGGCCCAGCTCTGGCCGGTCGAACGGATGGTCATGACGGACTCCTCGGGAGTGCAGTGGGGTGCTCAGCGGTGATTGCTAAGTACTTAATCATTAAGTACTTAAGCTAAGCTGGCTGTCAACTCGCCCGTTCCGTCCCGCCAGTCCGGAGGCCCCGCCCGTGTCGACGCCACCCGCTCCCGACCCCGCCCCCGAGTCCGACCGCGAGCAGGCACTGGACGGCCTGGCCCGCGCCGCCTACAGCCTCAGCGCCGCCGACTCCCGGCTGCGCGGCCGCGCCACCCGCACCCCGGGCGCCCTCTCCCTCACCCACGCCCGCGCCCTGCGGGTGCTGGCGGACGACGGCCCGCTGCCGATCGGCCGGCTCGCCGCCCGCACCGAGACCACCGGCGCGGCCACCACCCAGCTCGTCAACGGCCTCGCCGCGGCCGGCTACGTCACCCGCGAGCGCCCGGCGGGCGACAAGCGCTCCGTCCTGGTCGCGCTCACCCCGGACGGGCGGCGCCGGCACGAGGAGCGCACCCGCGCACTGGCCGCGGAGCTGGCCGGTGAGCTGGGCGGCCACGACACGCAGGCGCTGCGGGTCGCCACCGACGTGCTGCGCCGGCTGGTGGACATCTACGACCGGCTCTGAGCGGGTGCCGGCGGTCGAGCCCGGGGGCTCCTCCCGACGTCCGTGATCTCCGCTGTAGTGTCCCGGGACTGGGCTTGAACTCCTAGCAAGGACACTCCATGATCCCCGCCATCCTGCGCACGCACGCGGGCCTCATACCGGTCTTCGCCGTGCTGGCCTTACTCGCCGGCGCGGTGGCCTGGCGCTTTGCCCCGCGCCGCGGGCTCGACCGCAGGCTCGCCGTGCTCCTCGCGCTCTGCCTGGCGGGCGAGCTGACCCTCACGCTCAGCCCGACCGGGCACAACCTGACCAGCTCGCACATCTGCACCTACAGCACGGAGCTGTGGCGCGCCTTCGGCAACCGGCAGGGGCTGCTGAACCTCGCGCTGTACGCGCCGCTCGCGTTCTTCACCGCCCTGCTGCTGGACCGGCCGCTGATCGCGCTGGCCGGCTGCTGGCTGCTCTCGGCCGGCACCGAGACGGCCCAGGCACTGCTCCCGATCGGCCGGACCTGCGACTCGCAGGACTTCGTCGGCAACGCCACCGGCGCGCTCGTCGGCATCCTGCTCGCGATCGGCTGGCGCTGGAGGCGCCGCCGCGCCCTGGCCCTGCCGAACCGCCGCGAGCTGCTCTGGAGCGGGCTGCCGCTGGCGGTCGGCGCCGTCGTCGTGTTCGCCGTGCAGAGCTCGGCCGTCAGCCCGCGCTGGGTGACGGGCAAGGTCACCTCCGTGGTGTCGAGCGAGAAGCGGGCGCTGGCGGTCAAGGACGCCGCGCTGGTCTACGGACCGGGCGCGGAGGTCGTCTCCGTCCAGGAGGAGGCCGCCACGGACAGCACACCGGACCTGCTGGTGGTCAACACCAGGACGGCGCAGCTCAGCATCGAGTGGCCGTCGGGGCAGCTGAACCAGGGCACCGACTACGCCACCGCCGCTCCCAGCCCCTCGCCCTCGCCCGGCTCGGGTACCGGCTCAAGCACCGGCTCGGGCTCGGCAGCGCGGGCGGACGCGCAGGCGCGGGCGGTCGCGGACGCCTTCGCCCGGCAGTGGTACGCCCCGGAGCTGGCCGATACCACCGTGCGGGTCTACCAGGCCGACCCGGCCAAGCAGCGCCGCACCGTGGAGTACCGCCGCTACCGGGGTGACGGGCTGCTGGAGCCGTTCCGCCTGGACGTCCAGGTGGACCCGACCGGCCGGATCGAACAGTTCACCTCGCGCAACGTCCCGGACCCGCAGCTGGTCCCGGCCACCGTCTCGCGGCAGGTCGCGGTCGCGACCGTGGGCGCGGCGCATCCGGGCGCGGTGCTGAAGGTCCAGATGGTGGCCGCGCTGGTCGGCACCCAGTGGCGGCCCTGCTGGTCGGTGACCCTGGCGAACTCCTCCGACCCCGGCTCGCAGGGGACCTCGTACCAGGTCGACGCCGTCACCGACGCTCTGGTCTACCCCTCCCCGGCCCCCTGACCCACTGAGGGCCCGCGCTGGCCAGCCGGGCCCAGCCGGGGCGTGCGGGAGTAGAGCACCGCGACCGCCGCCTCGAAGCCCGCGACGCCGAGCAGCGCCGGGCCGACCCCGAGCCGGTGCAGCAGCGCCCCGCCGACGCCGCCGAGGAAGATGCCGGCCACCGTCGCCATCCGGCGCATCCGGGTCAGCCGTGGCGCGGGCTCGGCCGCCGACCGGAACGGCAGGAGGTCCGTGATCGCCTTCACCAGCGAGGTCTGCAGCACCGTCGTCGGCATGTCCGGGATCCGCGCCTCGTCGACCACCCGGCTGTGCCAGCCCATGGTGACCGCGAGCAGCAGGACGGTCGGGCCCGCCCCGTGCAGCGGCAGCCGCGCGGTGCCGTTGCCGGCCAGCACCCAGGCCCCGGTGCCGGCCAGCAGTGCGGCCTCGCCGCCCAGCGTCGCCAGGAACCAGCGCCGGCTGCGGCCGAGCCGACGCACGATCAGGACGTGGGCGAGGACCACCCCGGCCGCGAAGGCGCCCAGTGCCTCGGCCGGCCGGGCGATCGGCGTCCCCGCCGTGCCGCCCACCCCGAAGCCGAGCAGCAGCACGTTCCCGGTGGCGAGTGCGGCGAAGACGTGCCCGAGCCCGAGGAAGGTGATCGCGTCGATCGACCCGGCCACCATGGTCAGGGCGAACATGACGACGGCGATGAGCACCTGACCCCGCCCGGGAGCGACCCTCATGCGGACAGCCTGCCCGGGCCCGGGTGCCCCCGCCGTCCGGAGCGCTCAACCGGGGGAAGGGGCCGGACGGCCCCTGAGCAGCGGCGCCCTGGATGAAGGAGGGCTGAGCCGACGTCAGGTGCGCGGCGCGAAAGGGCAGTTCAGCGGTTCACCGCCCCTTGGCCCGCGCTGTTCCCGTACGCGCCCTCAGGGTGACGGCACCCCTGCAGGTCCGCGGGCCGGCCCGCGGGCGGCGGCCTGCGTCCGGGCCTGCGGCCCCCAGAGGCGGGTGCGGGCATCAGGCGGATACTGGAGGGAGTGGGACGAGACCAGGCGGGTGTGTCCCCGATGCGCCCACCGGATTCCGTCTCGCAACAGGGCAGTATGCGCAACTCCTGTGACCGGCGCCGCTGGTACCGGTCACGGTTGCGGTGCGCCAAAACAACGGAAAGGCAGGTCGTGATGAGTTACTACAGCCATCGGCGCAGGAATCGTCGTCACCGCCGTCGTCGTTTCGGCTTCTGGTGACGCTGAGGGTGCGGGCTGCGCCGGTTCCGGCGTAGCCCGCACCCCGGGGTCGACGGTTCCGCCGTCGGCCCCTCGCCATCCCCGTCATGTTCTTCATGCGCGGTGCCACGCCTTCGGAGCCGGCGGCCTCGGCCGCCGACCCGGGCCCGGTGGACGACGCTCCCGCCATTGAGCTGCGTGAGCTGTTCCGCCGGTTCTGGCCGTGGGTACGCCCGGACGTGCGCTGGCTCCCGGTGAGCGCGGTCCTGCTCGTCCTCGGCGCGTTCGGCGAACTCGTCTCGGTCTGGCTCTTCAAGGACCTGATCGACGACGTCCTCGTCCCCCGGCACTTCGCCGACTTCTGGCCGCTCGCCTCCACCATGCTCGGCGTGGCCGTCGTTGCCGGCCTGCTCACCTTCGCCGGCACCTACGCCGGCACCAGGACCGCCGAGCGGTACATGCTGCGGCTGCGCACCGACACGCTCGCCCACCTGCACACCCTGCCGCCCGACACGCTGGAGTCCCGCTGGCGCGGCGACCTGGTGGCCCGGCTGACCTCCGACATCGCGGCGATCGAGCAGATGGTCGCGACCGGTCTCGTCGAGGGCGGGGTGGCCGCCGTCAACCTGCTGCTGTTCGCGGCCGCCGCGGCCTACCTGAGCTGGCCCCTCACCCTGGCCGCTCTGGTGGCCGTCCCCTTGTTCGTCCTCTCCACCGGTCTGTTCGGACGGCGCATCCGCGATCGGGAACGGCTGGTCCAGCGCCGCGCCGGCGGCGTCACGGCGCTGCTGGAGGAGACGCTGCGCAACGCGGTCATCACGCGCACCAACGGCCAGGAGGCGCGCGAGGTGGCACGGGTCGACCGGGAGGGCCGGGCCCTGCTCGGCGCCGAACTCGCCACCGCCCGGGTGGCCGACCTCTACCAGCCCTTCCTGGGCTTCCTGCAGCTGCTCGCCGGAGTGGTCGTGGTCGGCGTGGGCGCGCTGGAGCTGATCCACGGCGAGCTGACCTTGGGCGGCCTGCTCGCCTTCACCGCCGTCATGGCCCAGCTGTTCGAACCGGCCCAGCAACTCGCCGAACTCGCCCCGCTCGCCGGCGCCGCCTGTGCCTCGGGCGAACGCGTCCTCGAACTCCACGACCTGACCAGCCCGGTCCAGGAGCGCCCCGATGCCCACGACACCGGCGAGGTGCGGGGCCGCCTCTCCTTCGAGAACGTCCACGCCGCCTACCCCGGCCGCCACGGCCCCCTGGCACTGAGCGGGGTCAGCTTCGACATCCACCCCGGCGAGGTCCTCGCCGTGGTCGGCCCCAACGGCAGCGGCAAGTCCACCCTCGCCAAGCTCGTGCTGCGCCTCATGGACCCCCGGACCGGCACGATCCGCCTCGACGGCGACGACATCCGGGACCTGACCCTGACCTCGCTGCGCCGGGTCACCACCCTCCTGCCGCAGCAGACAGCGCTCTTCCACGCGTCCATCCGGGACAACATCGCCTACGGCAGACCCGACGCATCGGACGGTGACATCGAACGCGCCGCCCGGAACGCGAGCGCCCACGACTTCATCACCGCGCTCCCGGACGGCTACGGCACGGTCATCGGCGACGACGGCTTCCAGCTCTCCGGCGGTCAGAGCCAGCGCATCGCCATCGCCCGCGCCTTCGTGCGCGACACACCGGTCCTCGTCCTGGACGAGCCCACCACCGGTCTCGACGCCCGCACCGTCCAGCAGCTCATCCCCCCACTGCGCCGACTCATGGCCGGGCGCACCACCGTGCTGATCACCCACGAGGAGACCTTCCTCCCGCTGGCCGACCACGTCCTCACCCTGCAGTCGCCGGGCCCGCGCGTGCGCCAGGCACGGGAAGTCCGTCCGATGAACGGCTCCCGCCATCAGGCCTGAGGCCCGAGGCCCGAGACCGTTCCGGCTTGACCCTGACCTTGCAGGAGCCTTCACGATCGGCGCATGACCGAATTCACCAGCTCCAGCTACACCAGCCCCGTCCCCGTGCCCGCCCTCGACGCGGTCGCGCCCGAGGTCCACCGGGGCATCTACGGGATGCCGATGTACCTCAGCGTCCCCACCCCCGACCTCGACGCCTCGCGGGACTTCTGGATCCGCGGGCTCGGCTTCATCGACCTCTTCTCCATCCCCGGCCGGCTGACCCACCTGCGCCGCTGGGCCTTCCAGGACGTGCTCCTGGTCCCCGGCGAGCGCGCTCGCCAGGCGCCGGCGACGAGCCTGGGCGTCGCCTGCGTGCCGAGCCAGATCGAGGAGATCGCGGCGCGCTGCGAGGCGCTCCTGCCGGGGTGCACCGGCGGCCCGCGGGAGATGCCGTGGAACTCCGTCGAGCTGACCGTCACCACGCCGGAGAACGCGCGGATCGTGCTGACCGCCGCCCGCCCGCTGGACCCGAGCGGTCCGCAGGCGGCGGCCCTGCGGGAGGTGGGCTTCGACATCCCGGCGGCTGCCGTCTCCGGTGCGTGACAATCACACGGTGACCAGTGAACCCCGTGCAGCGAGCGACAGCCTCACCGTCGGCCGGGCGGCGGCGCTGGTCGGGGTCAGCGTGAAGACGCTCCACCACTGGGACGGGATCGGGCTGGTGCGCCCCAGCGAGCGCACCAGGGCGGGGTACCGGGTGTACTCGGGCGAGGACATCGCCCGGGTGCACCGGGTGCTCGTCTACCGGGAACTCGGCTTCCCGCTGGCCGAGATCGGCCGGCTCCTGGACGACCCGCGGGTGGACGCGCACGAGCACCTGCGCCGCCAGCGCGCCGAACTGGAGGAGCGCATCGCCCGCCTGCGGACGATGGTCGGCGCGGTCGACCGCATGATGGCGGCCTCCCGGACCGGGCTGCGGCTGACCCCGCAGGAGCAGGTCGAGATCTTCGGCGACGACTGGCAGCCCGCCCGGGTCGAGGAGGCCCGCGAGCGCTGGGGCGACACCGAGCAGTGGGCGCAGTACGCCGAGCGGGCCGCCGAGCGGACACCGCAGGACTGGCAGGACTACACCGCGACGGCCGAGGCCCTCAACGCCGACCTCGCCGCCGCCCTGCGCGCCGGCACCGCCCCCGGCTCCGCCGCGGCCAACGCCCTCGCCGAGCGCCACCGCGCCCTGCTCGCACAGCACTTCGACTGCCCGCACGCGATGCACGTCTGCATCGGCCGCACGTACCTCGACGACCCCCGGTACGCCGACCACTTCGACCGGCTCGAGCCGGGCCTCACCGCCTGGCTGATCGAGGTGATCTTCGCGAACGCCCGGGCGCACGGCGCCGAGGCCTGAGCCGGCGGCCCGCGGTACGGAGCCGCTCCGCCGCTGCCGAACCGCTGCTTCCCAGCCGTCGCGCGAACCCCCGTGATACCTCTTGCCCCGGGTGCGGCGTCCTAGCTGGTGTCGATCGATCCGAACACCGCAGGACCACCGGGGGAACCACATGCACGAGGGGCTGAGCTTCGAGGAATTCGCCTCCTCCAGGGCCCGCAAGCTCTTCCAGGTCGCCTACCTGATGTGCGGCGACTGGCACCAGGCGCAGGACCTCGTCCAGACGACGCTCGCCAAGCTGTTCGCGGTCTGGGGGCGGCTGCAGCGCGGCGGTCAGACCGTCGCGATCGACGCGTACGCGCGCAAGGCGCTGCTGCGCACCTACCTCTCGCACCGCCGGCTGCGCCGCTCCGGCGAGCTGGCGGTGGCCGCGATCCCCGACCGGCCGACCGGCGAGCACCGGGAGGGGACCGAGCTGCGGCTGACCCTGGTGGCGGCGCTGCGTCAGCTGCCGCCCCGGGGACGCGCGGTGGTGGTGCTGCGCTACCTGGAGGACTACAGCATCGAGGCGGTGGCCGAGGCGCTGGGCACCAGCGTCGGTGCCGTCAAGAGCCTCAATACCCGCTCGCTCGCCAGGCTGCGTGAACTGCTGGCCGACGACCGCGAGTTGCTGTTCCGGAAGTGACCGGAACCGAGCAGACGCACGAACGTGTGACACGAACAGGAGCATCCCTGATGGACTTCGAGGACGACCTGACCGGCATGCTCCTGGAGAGCGTGCACGAACTGGACCCGCCGGTCGCGGCGATGGTCGCGGAGGGTGGCCGGGCGGGGCGGCAGCGGCGCCGCATCCGCCGGGGGCTGCAGACCGCCGGCGCGGCGGCGATGGTGGCCGCGCTGGTGACGGTGGGGGCGGTGGTGACGCAGCGCGGCGGTTCGTCGCAGAGCACGGCGGCGAGCGCCGTGAGCGCGTCGCCCAGCCCCCCGGCTGGCACCGCCCCCGCCGCCACGCCCACGGCTGGTGCGTCCGCGAGTGCCGCCGCCTCGCCGAGCACCGGCGCCACCGCTGCCGCCGAGCCCGCCACGGCGGACCTCAGCTGGCAGGCGATGCTGAAGATCCTGCACGACCAGCTGCCGCCCGGCGGACAGCTGGCCAAGCTGAACACCTTCGCGGTCAAGTTCAACACCGGTCCCCAGCGGCGCTATGTCGAACTCCAGTACAACGACGGCGCGGGCCCCTCCACCGTCATGCTGGACGTGAGCGACGCCCCCCCGCCGACGATGCCGGGCAAGCCCGGTGCGCCCGTCCCCCTGACCTGTGCCAACTGGATGGGCGGCACCGACGAGGGACACGACCGCAAGCCCGGCTACGAGCATCCGACCTGCCAGGAACGACAGCTGCCGGACGGCACCAAGGTGTTCAGCTACATCACCGGCACCGACGGCTACGGCCTCTACGACGAGGCCGTCAAGGTGTCCCGTCCCGACGGCACCCAGGTCTCGATCACCGCGGCCAACGCCACGCTCGACCAGGTCGCCGCCGGTCCGGGCATCACCGTGACCCGCGACAAGCCGCCGGTCGGCCTGCCCGGCTGGGAGGCGATCGCGCTGAGCCCCCAGTGGCAGATGAAGATCCCCCAGTCCCTCGCGGACGCGGGCGTCGCCTACGCCAGGACCGTCACCCGGCTGCCCTGCCCGCAGGGTTCCAAGCCCGCCGACTGCGTCATCGACTGACGCCGCGGGCCCCGGGCCGGAGCGGAACAGGGGACCGCTCCGGCCCGTCGGCATCGCACCGCCCGGCCGCCCGGCGGTGGCGCCGTCGACCAGGGCACGCCCGGCGACCGGTCCCGGGCGATCGGGGTGCCTCGCCGCCCGCTGAGGGCGCGGCCGGCCGGTGAAGCGCTGGCCTTGACGTCAGGGTCAAGGTCTACCGTCGAGGGACGGAGCGGGCAGGGCCCGGGCAGGAGGCACGGATCATGCGGATCGGAGAGCTGGCGGAGCGGGCGGGGACGACCACCCGCACGCTGCGGTACTACGAGGCGCGGGGCCTGCTGACGGCCCGGCGCGCCGGCAACGGCTACCGGGCCTACGGCGAGGAGGAGCTGCGGCTGGTCCGGCAGATCCGGCTGCTGCAGGAGTTCGGGTTCGAGCTGGAGGACACCCGCCCCTTCGTGGAGTGCCTGCGGGCCGGACACCCGGACGGGGACACCTGTCCGGCCTCGCTGGAGGTGTACCGCCGCAAGCTGGCCGAGCTGGACGACTGCCTGGCCCGGCTCGGCGCGGTGCGCGAGCAGGTGGCGGGGCAACTGGCCCGCGCGGAGCTGATGGTGGCGAGCGCGGACGCCGAACCCCGCTGCGAACTGACCGGACAATCGCCGACCGACCATGGAGGGTGAACCGATGGCCGACCACGTGCTGGAAGTGACCGACGCGAGCTTCGCCGCGCAGGTGCTGGAGTCCGAACTGCCGGTCCTGGTGGACTTCACCGCCGACTGGTGCCCGCCCTGCCGGATGATCGCGCCGGTGCTGGACGCCGTCGCGGTGGAGGAGGCGCACCGGATCAAGGTGGTCACGCTGAACGTGGACCTCAATCCCCGGACGCAGTCCGCCTATGGGGTGCTCTCGATGCCCACCCTGATCGTCTTCAAGGGCGGCGAGCCGGTGAAGTCGATGGTCGGCGCCCGGGCGAAGGCCAAGCTGCTGCGCGAGCTGGCCGAGGTGGTGTGACGGGTGCGGTGGGGAACGGACCGGGGGCACGCAGCGGAATGTCGTTGCGTGCCCGTCGGTACCCGCTCTATCCTCCTGCTCAGCGCGATGAAGGAGACGAGTAGCCGCGGGATTCCGCGGGCCGAGAGAGCCGCCGGCAGCTGTGAAGGCGGTCCCGTGCCCCACGGTGAAGACACTCCGGAGCGTCGAGCAGTGCAATGAGGTCGCCACCCGACCGAGCCCGGCCAGGTGGCGGCGAACGTGCGGTGGCACCGCGAGTCACCCTTCTCGCCCGCACGTCCAAGGGATCAGCCGAGGTCCCCGGAGGACTGCGATGATCCACCACGAAACCCGGCCCGAAGCGGCTTCGCCCCAAGTCTTCGCCGAGCGCACCCATGTCGCCGACCTCGCCGGGCACACCGGCGAGAGGGTCACCGTCGCGGGCTGGGTCCAGACCCTGCGCCTGCAGAGCACCATGCAGTTCGTGCTGGTCCGCGACCACACCGGCGTCGTCCAGGTCACCCACCGCAAGGGTGCCGACGAGCTGACCGGCCTGCTGGAGAGCCTGACCACCGAGTCCGCCGTCCGGATCACCGGGCGGGTGGTGGCCAACCCGGTGGTCAAGCTCGGCGGCCTCGAACTGCTCCCGGAGTCGGTCGAGCTGCTCAACCCTGCGGCCGGGCCGCTGCCGATCGACGAGCACTCCGGGCCCGAACCCCGGCTCGACTGGCGCTTCCTGGACCTGCGCCGACGGCCCGCCGCCCAGCTGGTCCTCGCCGTCCAGAGCACCTTCGAGCAGGGGATGCGCGCCTACGCGTACGGCGCCGGCTGCACCGAACTGCACACCCCGAAGCTGATGGGCACCGCCTCCGAGTCCGGCGCCGAGGTGTTCCGGCTCGACTACTTCGGCGGCAGCGCCTACCTGGCGCAGTCGCCGCAGTTCTACAAGCAGATGGCGATCGCCGGCGGCATCGACCGGGTCTTCGAGATCGGCCCGGTCTTCCGGGCCGAGCCCTCCTACACCTCCCGCCACGCCACCGAGTTCACCGGCGTGGACGTCGAACTCGCCTGGATCGAGGACGTCGAACAGGTGCAGCGGTTCGAGGAGGAGATGATCGCGCACGCCCTGGCCCTGGTCGCCGAGCGGCACGGCGAGCAGATCCGGGAGCAGTTCGGCGTCGAGGTCCGCGTCCCGAGCACGCCGTTCCCGCGGATCACCATGGAGCGGGCCCAGCACCTGCTGCGCACCGAACTGGGCTGGGACCCGGAGGGCACCAAGACCGACCTGGACCCGGAGGGCGAGCGGGCGCTCTGCGCGCACATGCGGCGCGAGACGGGACACGAGTTCGTCTTCGTCACCCACTACCCGGCGAGCATCCGCCCCTTCTACCACGCCAGGCCGGCCGACCGGCCCGACCTGACGCTCAGCTTCGACCTGCTCTGGAACGGCCTGGAGGTCACCACCGGCGCCCAGCGCGAGCACCGCTACGAGGTGCTGGTCGAGCAGGCGGCGGAGAAGGGCATGGACACCGCACCGCTGACGGACTACCTCAACTGCTTCCGCTTCGGCTGCCCGCCGCACGGCGGCTTCGGGATGGGGCTGGGCCGGATGCTGATGGCGCTGCTCGGTCTGGGCTCGCTGCGCGAGGCGGTCTTCCTCTTCCGCGGCCCGAACCGCCTGACGCCGTAGCACCCCGGGCACGAGGGACCCGGTCGTCACGGACCGGACGCGGCCGGTCGCCACGCGCCACCCGGACGAATTACAGTGCGGGGGCGCCCCGGGGGAGGCCCTGGTGCGGTCCTGCCGTCCAGCGAAAGGCCGTTCCCTCGTGATACCCCTGTGGTCGCGCGCCCAGCAGCAGGACTACCGCAGCCGGGTGCGCGGCTGCCTGCTCGGCGGCGCGATCGGCGACGCGCTGGGCGCGGGCATCGAGTTCGAGCCGCTCGACCGGATCCGCGCCGCGCACGGCCCGCAGGGGGTGACCGGCTACGTCACGGCGTACGGCGCGCGCGGCGCGGTCACCGACGACACCCAGATGACCCTGTTCACCGTCGACGGCCTGATCCGGGCCCACGTCCGCCAGGGCACCGGCGGCTGGCACCCGCCCACCGACGTGCACCAGGCCTACCTGCGCTGGGCCGAGACCCAGCACGGCTGGGGGCCGGACGAGCGGCGCGCGGATCTGGGCTGGCTGGGGCGCGAGGAGTGGCTCTACAGCCGGCGCGCCCCGGGCCAGGCCTGCCTGTCGGGGCTGTCCGGGCCGGACGCCGCCCGGCTGGGCACCCTGGCGGCGCCCAAGAACCCGCACTCCAAGGGCTGCGGCACGGTGATGCGGGCCGCGCCGTTCGGCCTGCTGCTCGGCTGGGAGCCCGCGCTGGTCTTCCAACTGGCGCTCGAGTGTTCGGTGCTGACGCACGGCCACCCCACCGGCTACCTGTCGGCGGGGGCGCTGGCCGTGATCGTGCACAGCGTGCTGCGCGGCGGGAGCGTGGAGGAGGGCGTCGAGCTGGCGCTCGCGCTGCTGGCCGAGCGGGCGGGGCACGAGGAGACGACGGCGGCGCTGCACGCGGCGCTGACGGCGGTGCGGGCCGGCGAGCCCTCGGCGGAGCGGGTCGCCTCGCTGGGGGAGGGGTGGGTGGCCGAGGAGGCGCTGGCGATCGGCGTCTACTGCGCTCTGGTGGCCGAGGACGTCCGCGCGGGGCTGCTGCTCGCGGTCAACCACTCGGGGGACAGCGACTCCACCGGGACGGTCTGCGGCAATCTGCTGGGCGCGCTGCACGGGGAGACCGCGCTGCCGGCCGAGTGGCTGGCCGAACTCGAGGGGCGCGGCACCATCCTGCAGCTCGCCGACGACCTGGTGCTGGAGCTGAGCCACGGGGCCGAACTGCACGGCCCGGGGGCCGGACCGGCCTGGCGCGAGCGCTACCCGGTGGGGTGAGCGCTCCCGCCAGCACGTGGGCTCGGTGACCGAGCCGGATCGTGGGCGGGCCGGTTCGCAGCGGATCCGCTCAGACGGTGCCGAACTCCCCGCGCCCCGCAGCCGCGGCGAACGCGTCCCAGGCGTCAGGGGCGAAGTGCAGCCACGGCCCGGCCGGGTCCTTGGAGTCCCGAACGGCAACAGCCAGCGGAGCCGGTACCGCGACCTCCACGCAGGCACCGTTGCCGCCACTGTGGCTGCTCTTACGCCAAGCCGGGCTTACGGTCAGGGTCTTGGAGCTCATTGTCGTATACCTCCGCATAGGTGGTTATCAGTGACCTCGACTCGGCGACGCTCAGAGCAGCCGCGCGCAGGTGGTCGTAGAGACCGGTATAGCGGCGGACATCGGCGTCCTTCTCCAAGTAGAGGTCGCTCGTCACCCCTTCGAAGTACACAACCGTGGAATCGGCTGACTCCGGGAACTCCAGCAGGGAGAATGTGCCGGTCATCCCCGGATGGGCCCCGCGCTGGAACGGGATCACCTGGATGTTGACGTTCGCCTGCTCGCCCGCCTCCAGCAGCCGGCGCAGCTGCTGGCCCATCACCGCCGGGCCGCCGACCTCACGGGCCAGCACCGCCTCGTCTATCACCGTCCAGTAGCTGGCCAGTTGGTCCTGCCCGGTGAGCCGCTCCTGGCGCTTGAGCCGGACCTCCACCCGGCGCCGGATCGCCTCCGCGTCGGTGTCCGGCTGGGTGCCGTGCACCACCGCCTCGGCGTACTCCCGGGTCTGCAACAGGCCCGGCACGAAGGAGGACTCGTAGGCGCGGATCGAGAACGCCTCGGCCTCCAGGCCGATGTAGACGCTGTAGGGGATGTCGCCGAACTCGTTCCACCAGCCGCGCTGCTTGGACTCCCGGGCCATCTCCATCAGGCTGGTGCGCATCTTGGGGTCGATGACCTCGTAGACGTCGCACAGATCGCGCACGTCGCGCGGGCTGATGCTGCGTCGGCCGTTCTCCAGCCGGCTGATCTTCGACTGGGAGACCATCAGCCGGTCGGCGACCTGCTCGGCGGTCATGCCGCGCTGCTCGCGCAGCCTGCGCAACTCCGCGCCCAGCCGTCTGCGGCGGACGGTGGGATTGATGCTGGCGGACACATCGACCTCCGGCGGTACCTCTACGGTGCTTGGGGCAGTTCGTGTGCGGGCGGGGGCGGGCAATGGTGCGGCGCCGTCCGTCGGCCTCGGCTCTGGTACCAGCCCCCTGTTTCTCTGCAGCATGTCACCTCCGATCAGTTCGCCGTCGTGAATTGGTCCGACCACCTGTCGACTCCGGGAAACCCGCCCGCTGGGGCGATTTCAGTGGTAATGCGATCTGTAGACGACTCAGGGGCGGTCGTGCCCGGCGGATGCCGGAAACGACCGCCCCATGAGACACGGCCTAGCGGACGCCGACCTGGCTGGGTGCGACGGAGCCGGACCGGGCCCGGGGGACCGGATCGGCTCCGCTGCGCGCCGCCGGGGCCCGACCTGCCGAGCCGGTGCGGTTCGCCGGTGCCGGCAGGCCGTTCTGCACGTCCATCACGGCGTGCGCGACCATGCCGCCCAACGGGTCGTAGCGGATCAGGTCGCGCAGCCGCGACCGTGAGGACCGGCCCTCGTTGCCGGGGTAGAGGTGCTTGCCCAGGCCGACGGCGTGCGCCAGTGCGGCCAGTGCGGCCGTCCTGGGGTCCGGTGGTACCCCGGTCCTGATGGCCGTGTCGAGACGCTGCTTGATCGCGGCGTTCGTACAGTCGTCGGATGCCTGGTAACGCGTTGTCGGCAGCACCCCGCACACCTGGCCCGGGACGGCGGCGACCATGCCGCACCGCTCCAGATGCGCCAGGTAGGTCTGCCGCAGCCCCAGCCGGGGCCCGCCGATCCAGTGCGCGGCACGCACCGGGCTGCCGCGACGGCGCAGCAGCTCCAGGGCGTGGTCCAGGGTGGGGTCACCGGTGGGCCGTGGTAACACCACGGCGATCCGGTCCCCGTCCGGGACGATCCGTCCGGCCAGGGACAGCTCGACGAGCTGTGCCCCGGCGAGTCCGAGGTCGAGGGTTTGCGGCTGCGCGGTGGTACCCGTGGTCGGGTCCAAGGCGAGCAGCAAAAGTTCCTCGGGAATTGTTCTACGGCTCTTGCCCATCCAAGCCTCCCCGCGTGGATGAATGACAGCGTGACGCCTCTCACACGGACTTGTCGAGTACGCCTCCGAATCGTGACCTTGGGCCGGGAACCACCCGGGAGGCCCGCGCGAGGGGGGAACCAGCGGCCGACAGGGTGACGTCATCGCTGGCGGCAGACCGGGTCGGTCGCAATAACCGCCGGTCGGACGGGGTGTGGCGGGCCGTGATCGGCCCCCGGTGACGGAGACTGTTCAGGTCTGACCCCAGCGCGGCGACGGCCTCGCAGCACACGAACACGAGGAGGTAGGGACACGTGGGCGACGCCCCGGAGAAGGTGCAGGACGGCGAGCGCGAGCAGCCCGTCGGTGCCGAGGCGGCACCGACGACGGGTCAGCGGGTTCCCCCCAAGAGCGGCCCCACCGTCCAGCTGCGCGTCCGGGAAGTGGACACCAGGACCACGTTCCTGCGCCTGCCCGAGCCGGAGCCCGAGACGCTGGCGACGGAGGAGACCGAGGCCGAGGACCCGCGTCTCGCCATCCGGACCGACGACGAGACGGACGGGGTGGCGGCGGAGACCGACGGCGCGTCGGCCGAGGCGCCCGCGCCGGCGGCGGTCGAGCCCGCGCCCGAACCGGCCGATGCACCCGCTCCCGAGCCGGTGCCCGCTCCCGAGCCCACCCTCACGCTCAAGGCCAAGGCGGCTCCCGAGCCGACCCTCAGCCTCAAGGCCAAGGCCGCCCCCGAGCCGACCCTCACGCTCAAGGCCAAGGCCGCCCCGGCTCCGGAGCCGGCCCCCGCCGCGGAGCCCGCCCCCGCCCCTGCTGTCGTCGCCCCGCCCACCCCTGCCCCGTCCACCCCTGCCCCGTCCACCCCTGCCCCGTCCACCCCTGCCCCGTCCACCCCTGCCCCGTCCACCCCTGCGCCGCCCCCGGCCCCCGCGGCCCTCGCGGTCGGCTCCACGCCGCCCCCGCCGTCCGGTGTCTTCCCGCCCCTGCCGCCCGCTCCCGCTCCCGCACCCCCCGCCCCCGAGGCCGGCCCCGGGCCCGTCGCCCCCGAGAGCGCCCCGGAGGCGGTGGCGGCCCTCGCCGCCCAGGGCGGTCAGGCCGGCCCCAAGCCTCCCCTGGCCCGCCGGGTGCTCAGGCGGGCCACCGTCTGGACCGTGCTGCTCGCTCTGCTGGCCGGCGCCGCCGCCGTCGCCCAGCTGCTGCGTCCGCTGCCCAAGCCCCAGCTGCGGATGACCGCCACGGGCTCCTTCACCTTCGCCGGCGCTCCGCCGGCGCTGCCCTGGCCGGCCAAGGGGCAGGCCGCCGCCGAGGTGTTCGGCGTCGGCAGCCTCGGCAGCTCGGGCCCGGAGACCCCGGTCCCGATCGCCAGCGTGACCAAGGTGATGAACGCCTACCTGATCCTGCAGGCCCACCCGCTCAAGAAGGGCGAGTCGGGCCCGACCATCACGGTGGACAAGGCGGCGGCCACCGAGTCCGGTGACGCCGACCAGTCCACCGCCAAGGTGACCGAGGGCCAGCAGATCAGCGAGTACGAGGCGCTGGAGATGCTGATGCTGCCCAGCGCCAACAACATCGCCCGGCTGCTGGCCCGCTGGGACTCCGGCTCCGAGGACGCGTTCGTCAAGAAGATGAACGACCAGGCGGCCAAGTTCCAGATGGGCAACACCCGCTACGCGGACGCGGCCGGCTACAGCAACGACACCAAGAGCACCGCGAAGGACCAGCTGAAGCTGGCCGAGGTGGTGATGCAGAACGCCATCTTCCAGCAGATCGTCGCCGAGCCGGACTCCACCATCGCCGGCACCAAGATCCTCAACACCAACGCGCTGCTCAACAAGAACGGCGTGATCGGCGTGAAGACCGGCTCCAGCACCCCGGCCGGCAGCTGCCTGATGTGGGCCGCCGTCAAGGACGTCGCCGGCAGCCGGCAGATGCTGCTCGGGGTGACCCTGGGCCAGCCGCCGACCGCGACCGACAACATCATCAAGGCTGCGCAGACCGTCAGTTCGAAGATCATCACGGCCGGGCAGGCCGCGCTGACCGGGCAGACCCTGGCCAAGCAGGGCGACGTGGTCGGCTACGTGGACGACGGCATGGGCGGCCAGGTGCCGGTGGTGGCGACCAAGGACGTGGCGGTGCCCGGCTTCACCGGGATCTCCACCACCCTCCAGCTGACCGGCCTGCCGGGCGGCCTCGGCCACAACGCCGCCGCCGGAACGACGGTGGGCACCCTGACGGCCGGCTCCGGCCCGACCCGGGTGCAGGTCCCGGTCGCGCTCCAGCACGACCTGGCGCCGCCGTCGATCATGTCCCGGCTGACCCGCACCGGCTGAGGGCGGCCCGCACGCACGGACGCCGAGTGGCCCGTACCAGGAGGTACGGGCCACTCGGCGTCTGCGTGGGAGCTACTTCTTCTTGCCGGTCAGCTTGGCCACCCGGGACTGCACGCCCCAGACGGTGACCCGCCACAGCGCCTCGAAGACGATGTTGCGGCTCATCTTGGACGCGCCGTGCTCGCGCTCGACGAAGGTGATCGGCACCTCGGCGACCTTGAAGCCGGACTTCACCGTGCGCCAGGCCAGGTCGACCTGGAAGCAGTAGCCGGCCGAGGCGACCTCGTCCATGCCCAGGCCCAGCAGCGTCTCCTTGCGGAAGGCGCGGTAGCCACCGGTGACGTCCTTGATCGGCACGCCCAGCATCAGGCGCGAGTAGGTCGAGCCGCCGCGGGAGAGGATCAGGCGGGACTTCGGCCAGTTGACCACCTTGCCGCCGGGCACCCAGCGCGAACCGAGCACCAGGTCGGCGCCGCGCAGGCCGGTCAGCAGGCGGTAGAGCTCCTCGGGCTGGTGCGAGCCGTCGGCGTCCATCTCGACCAGGACGTCGTAGCCGTTGTCGATGCCCCAGCGGAAACCGGCCAGGTAGGCGGCGCCGAGGCCCTCCTTGCCCTTGCGGTGCATGACGTGGACGTTGCCGTCCTTCGCCGCGATCTCGTCGGCCATCTTGCCGGTGCCGTCCGGGCTGTTGTCATCGGCGACCAGGACGTGCACCTCGGGGACGGCGGTCCGCACCCGGGAGACGATCCGTTCGACGTTCTCGGCCTCGTTGTAGGTCGGAATGATGACCAGCACCTTGCCGAGGTCGGCGAAGGAGTGCTCCTGGGGCGCAGTCACGTACGAGCCTTTCGGGTTGCGCCGCGTCCACCCTGGACACAGCGATCGCATCGGTGTGGGAACCGCCCCAAGAGCCCGGGGCTGGTCCGCCGGGAGAGTCTGGTACGGGGTTCATCACCAGTGCCGATGGTAGCGACCCTGAGGTGGAGGTCGTTAGCCAGCCCGATTTCTGGCCATTTTCTCAGACCCGGCCACGCCCCCTGCCTGCTCCTGGCGCCCTGGCGGGGCGCCGCGGCCCGCCCGGGGCCGGTGGGCACACGGCCCGGAGCCCCGTTCCGGACCCGGACAGAGCGTCAACCGACCGGGGCAAACACCTGACTACCTGTTGCTTGCGGGGGTCAAGCGCGGGCAAAGATCATGACGGTCCATCGGAATACATGCCCCCGTAACCTCCCCGAAGGAGTGCGCATGCCCGCAGACCCCGACAGCGAAGGCGGGGGCGAGGTCAACCGGTTGAAGGCGAACTCGGTGGGCCTGGTCGGCGTGGTGTTCATGGCCATCGCCACCGCCGCGCCGATCACCGCGATGACCGGGAACCTGCCGATCATCATCGGCCAGGGCAACGGGATCGGTGCCCCGGCCGCCTATGTCTTCGCCACCCTGGTGCTCACCGTCTTCTCGGTCGGCTACGTCGCGATGGCCAGGCACATCACGGCCGCCGGCGCCTTCTACGGCTTCATCTCGCACGGCCTGGGCCGGGTGGTGGGGATGGCCTCCGGCCTGCTCGCGGTGCTCGCCTACATCGTGTTCGAGGCCTCGATCATCGGCTTCTTCGCCTACTCGCTGCGCGGCCTGGTCGCCGCCCAGCTGGGCCTGGACCTGCCCTGGGGCTGGTACGCGCTGTTCGGCCTGCTGGTGATCGCGGTGATGGCGTTCTTCGACATCCACCTGACCGCCAAGGTGCTCGGGGTGGCGCTGGTGCTGGAGATCACCGTGCTGCTGGCGGCCTCGGTCGCGGTGGCGGTCACCGGCGGCGGCCCCGACGGCATCCCGCTGGCGGCGATCGACCCGGTCAACGCCTTCAAGGGGGTCGGCGGCTCGGGCGCGGCGGCCGGGCTCGGCCTCTTCTTCGCCTTCTGGTCCTGGGTGGGCTTCGAGTCCACCGCGATGTACGGGGAGGAGTCCCGCGATCCCAAGCGGGTGGTGCCCAGGGCCACCCTGATCTCGGTGATCGGCGTCGGCCTCTTCTACGTCTTCGTCTCCTGGATGATCATCTCCGGCAACGGTGTCCAGAACGCCATCCACATCGCGAACGGACTGGTACCGGGCAAGGACGGCAACAACCTCTTCTTCGACCCGCTGGGCGCGCACTTCGGCGCCTGGGCGGTCAAGGTCTTCCAGTGGCTGGTGGTGACCGGCTCGTTCGCCTGCGCGATGGCCTTCCACCAGTGCGCCGCCCGCTACCTCTACGCGATCGGCCGCGAGGGCTTCATCCACCCCGCCCTGGGGCGCACCCACCCCCGGCACGGCTCACCGTACGTCGCCTCCGCGGTGCAGTCGGTGATCGCGACCCTGCTGGTGGCCGGCTTCCTGGTGGCCGGAATGGATCCCTACACCCACCTCTACACGCTGCTCGCGCTGCTCGGCACGATGGCGATCCTGATCGTCCAGACGCTCTGCTCGTTCGCGGTGATCGGCTACTTCCACGTCCAGGGCCGGCACCCGGAGACCAGGCACTGGCTGCGCACCCTGACCGCGCCGCTGATCGGCGGGGTGGCGATGGCCTGCGTGGTGGTGCTGCTGGTGAAGAACATGGGCACCGCGGCCGGGCCCGCCTCCGCCACCCTGCTCTTCAAGCTGATCCCGTACCTGGTGATCGGCACCTTCCTGGGCGGCCTGACGCTCGCGCTGGTGATGAAGCGCCGCAGTCCCGAGCGGTACGCCCGGATGGGCCGGATCATCCTGGAAGAAGCCGCCGAACGGCCCGCTCCCCAGCCCGTGCCCGCCACCCGGAGCTGACCTCCCCCTCCCCGCCGACTGCCCTTCGCCCTCCTCCCCGCCGACCCTCCCTGCCCCCGTCGAAAGGACACCGACCATGCCCCGCACCAACCCCCTGCACGCCCTGCGCCGACTCGCCGGCGAGCACGCCGCCGCCGACCGGCTGCGGCTGCCCGTCGGCGAGCTGCGCGAGCTGCGTGCGGACGCCGCCGCCGCGCCCGGCGGGGTGGGCCGGCGCGAGCTGCTGCGTGCGGCCACCCTCTCCGGCGCGGTGCTCGCGGTCGCCGGCACCGGCCTGGGCCTCGGCGCGGGCCGGGCGCACGCGGCCGACGCGGCTCGGCCGAGCACGGCCAAGGCGGGCCCGGGGCCCCGCAAGGACGCCCGGATCGCCGTGATCGGCGCGGGCATCGCGGGCCTGAACGCCGCCCTCACGCTGGCCGACGCCGGGATCCGCTGCACGGTCTACGAGGCCAACCCGGACCGGATCGGCGGCCGGATGTACTCGCAGACCACGTACTGGGACAACGGCCAGACCAGCGAGGTCGGCGGCGAGCTGATCGACACCGACCACGTCACGCTGCTCGCGCTCTGCAAGCGCTTCGGGCTCCCGCTGGTCGACTTCCTGAACTCGGGCCCGGCCGGCGCCCGCGAGGTGCTCTGGTTCGACGGCCGCTACTACCCGCGCGAGCAGGCCGACGCGGACTTCGCCCCCGTCTGGCGACGCCTGCAGGCCGACAACGCCGCCGCCGGCGACGTCAGTTGGAACGCCAGCACGGCGGCCGGGCGGGCCTTCGACGCGA
Organism: Kitasatospora sp. NBC_01250; assembly: GCF_036226465.1. Taxonomy (NCBI): domain Bacteria; kingdom Bacillati; phylum Actinomycetota; class Actinomycetes; order Kitasatosporales; family Streptomycetaceae; genus Kitasatospora; species Kitasatospora sp. NBC_01250. The sequence continues at coordinate 5,302,470 of NZ_CP108476.1, forward strand.
TGACGATCCGGCAGTGGATCGAGTCCCGGGTGCCCGGCGGGACCCACTCCCAGCTGGGCCGCTGGCTGGATGTCGGCTACAACGTCGAGTACGGCGCCGACACCACCGGCCAGTCCGCGCTCTCGATCATCCAGCAGCTCGGCGGCCAGAGCGACCCGGCCCGCTTCAACCTGTGGGGCGACAGCGACGAGCGCTACCACGTGGTCGGCGGCAACGACCAGGTCCCGCACGCGATAGCCGACGCGCTGCCGGCCGACACCGTCCGGCTCGGCCATGAGCTGCTGGCGGTGCGGGCCAACGACGACGGCACCCAGACGCTCACCTTCTCGGTCGGCGGCACCCGCCGCACGGTCACCGCCGACCACACGATCCTCGCGGTGCCGCTGGGCGTCATGCAGCGCCTGGACCTCGGCCGGGCCCGCTTCGACGCCCGGATGACCAGCCTGCTGCGCGACTACCGGATGGGCACCTGCACCAAGCTCAACATGCAGTTCAACCGGCGCACCTGGCAGGGCCGCGGCCCCTGGCCCGGCATCTCGGCCGGCGACCTGTTCAGCGACCTCGACCTCCAGCAGACCTGGGACGCCACCAAGCCGCAGCCCGGCACCTCCGGCATCCTGCTGCAGTACGGCGGCGGCTCGCTGGCGCACTCGCTCAGCCCCGCCGGGCCGTTCAACACCGCGCAGCAGGACCCGTACGTGCGCGGGCTGGCGGGCCGGATGCTGGACCAGATCGACCAGGCCTACCCCGGCACCCGGGCGCAGTGGAACGGCAAGGCGCAGCTGTCCGCCTGGCACCGCAACCCGTACTCGTACGGCGCCTACTCCTACTACCCCGTCAACTACTGGCACCGGTACCTGGGCTACGAGGCCACCGCGCAGGGCAACATCCACCTGAGCGGCGAGCACACCTCGGTGAACTTCCCCGGCTTCATGGACGGCGGCGCCGAGCAGGGCGAGCGGGCGGCCAAGGAGGTGCTGGCCGCCCTGGGCTGATCCCCCGCGCGGCCGGCCGCCGGCCCGCGCCTCACCGGTCCCCGGCCGCCGCCGGCCGGGGACCGTCGCGCAGGTCCTGGTCCAGCGACTGCTTGAGCCCGTTCAGCAGCAGCACGAAGTTGTCCAGGTCGGTGCCCGCGCACCACTCGGGCGGCGGCGTCATCGTCTCGTTCATAACGCCGAGGTTACGGGGCCGCGATCAACAACGGATAAGCGTCGACCCGACCCGACCCGACCCGACCCGCCCGACCCGACCCGCCCGACCCGACCCGCCCCGACCCGCAGCCGTGCCGACCCTCTACGCTGGCCCGATGCGTCGTGGGCGGGGAGGGGCCGGGCGGGCCGGGGGGCGCCCGGGCCGGCTGCTGCTGGTGCCCGTCCTGCCGCTGTGGCGCCGGCTCGCGGTGCGCACCCGGGCGGCGCTGGCCGCCGCGGCGGCGTCGGCGATCGTCTTCGGCCTGGCCACCGCCTGGGTCAGCAGCGAGGTGCACGACGCGCTGCTGGTGCGGGCCCAGGACCGGGCCTTCACCGCGCTCCAGAACATCTGGACGAAGATCCCGGGCAGCCCGAACGAGGCCTACCAGAGTGCCGACTACGTGGTGGTGGCCCAGGACGGCGAGTTGCTGCGGGCCAACACCAGCTCGTTGTTCACCGGCGACCCGCCGACCGACTCCTTCTGGTCGTCCTACTTCCCGCCGATCGACCCGCTCGCCGAGAACCCGGCAGGCGGCTACCCCGTGGTCACGATCCGGCTGCCCGACCGGCTGCGCGGTGCGAAGCAGAAAGGCAGCCCCGCCTACCACTTCTTCACCTTCGTCACCAACCGCAGCTTCACCACCGACGAGTTGGCCGCCTACACCGGGCGCACCGGCATCCCCGCGGGGCGGGCCACCGGCTACGTGCTGATCGACGAGGACGAGACCGACCGGACCACCGCACAGGTCACCACGATCCTCGGCTGGTACCTGCTGCCCGGCGGCTCGCTCTTCGTGGCCGTGATGGCCTGGTTCGTCACCGGCCTGGCGCTGCGCCCGGTGGAGTCGATCCGCCGCCGGATGGACCGGATCGGCGACGGCGCCTTCCACGAGCGGGTCCCGGTGCCGCCCTCCGGGGACGGCATCGCGCGGCTGGCCGAGACCACCAACGAGACGCTGGCCAAACTCGAACGGGCGCTGGCCGAACAGCGCCGCCTGGTCGCCGACGCCTCGCACGAACTGCGCAGCCCGCTGGCCGTGCTGCGCACCACGCTGGAGGTGCCGCTGCTGCACCCCGGGGACGTCGAGTGGCGGACGGTGGTGGTCGACGCGCTGGCCGGCACCGAGCGCCTGCAGGACCTCGCCGACGACCTGCTGCTGCTCGCCAGGACCGAGGAGGACCACGCCGCCGCGCAGCACACGGTCGAGCTGCACGACCTGGTCGCCGAGCAGTTGGCCGAGCGCGGGCACACCGACCCCGGGCTCGCCTGGCACGGCAGTGTGGCACCGGCCCGGGTGCCGGGGCGCGACGCCACGGTCGGCCGGGTGGTCCGCAACCTGCTCGACAACGCGGCCCGGCACGCGAGTTCGCAGGTCGAGGTGGTCCTGCAGAGCGCGGACGGCTGGGCGGTGCTGACCGTGTCGGACGACGGCCCGGGCATCCCGGTCGCCGACCGGCAGCGGGTCTTCGAGCGCTTCGTACGGCTGGACAGCGCCCGCTCCCGCAGCACCGGCGGCGCGGGCCTGGGGCTGGCCCTGGCCCGCACCATCGCGCACGGCCTGGGCGGCACCGTCCTCGCCGAGCCGCCGACCTCGCTGCCCGGGGCCAAGCTCTCGGTCCGGCTGCCGCTGGTCCCCTGACGGGCCGTCTGCCCCCTTCCCGGCTGCCGACTTGCCGTGTCCGTGACGGACAGTCGATCGTTGACCACACCCGAATGGCCGATCCGGCCGGGCGTGGCACGGTCCGCGCCCGGCCCCCGCACCGAGAGACTGGGCAGATGCTCCACCGCCTCGGCAAGATGCTCCGCGCCTACTGGGCCTTTCTGCGAGGGGCCCCCGGCACCTGCATCTGGCTGGTGATCCTCTTCGCGACGACCGTCTTCATCCGACACGTCTCGCCGAGACTGGCCCACCACATCCTGGAACGGCGCTCCACCAACCTGCACTACCTGGCGATCGACCCGGTCCAGGTGCTCATCTCCAGCGCGTTCTACATCGCGGGCGGCGGCTGGTTCCTCTACTTCGTGCTCTACAACATCTTCCACGCCCCGGTGGAGCGCCGGCTGGGCACCGCCCGCTGGCTCGGTGTGGTGGCCTTCGCCCACGTCGGCGCCACCTACCTCAGCGAGGGAGTGCTGTACTGGGCGATCCGCCACGGCCACGCGCCCGAACGGGCCAAGTACACGCTGGACTACGGCGTCAGCTACGCGCTGGCCGGCGTCCAGGCGGTGCTCACCTACCTGCTGGTGCGCCCCTGGCGCTACGTCTACCTGGCCGCGGTGGTGGTCTTCTACACCCTGCCGCTGATCGAGGACCTCAACTTCACCGCGATCGGCCACTTCAGCGCCGTCCTGCTCGGCCTGGCCTGCTATCCGCTGACCTGGAACCAGCCGGGCGACTGGGACCCGGTCGGCTGGCTGCGCGACCACTGGCGGCAGTTGCGCCGCTCCCGCGCCGGCCGGCACCCCGCCCCCGACCCGCGGAGCACCCCGTGACCGTCACCATCGCCCTGTTCACCCAGGACCTGCGACTGCGGGACAACCCCGTCCTGCACGCCGCCGCGGCCGAGGGCCGGGAGGTGGTGCCGCTCTTCGTGCTCGACACCGATCTCGCGGCCACCGGCTTCGCCACCCCCAACCGGCAGGCCTTCCTCGCCGATTGCCTGCGGGACCTGGACGCCTCGCTGCGCGCGATCGGCGGACACCTGGTGCTGCGCCACGGCCGCTGCGCCGAGCAGACGGCGCGGCTGGCCGAGCAGCTCGGCGCGGCGTCGGTGCACGTGGCCGGGGGCGTCAGCGCCTTCGCCGGGCGGCGCGAGGCGCAGCTGCGCGAGCGGCTCGGCGATCGCCTGACTGTCCATCAGCAGTCGCTCACCGTCGCCGCGCCCGGGGCGGTGACCCCGGCCGGCAAGGACCACTACGCCGTCTTCACCCCGTACTTCCGCGCCTGGCAGCGCCTCGCCGCCCGACCCGTGCGAGCGGCCCCCAAGGCGCTGCGGGTGCCCGCGGGCCTGACCGGCGAGCCGGTCCCCACCGTGCGCCCCGACTCGCCCGCGCTGCCGCCCGGCGGCGAGAGCGCGGCCCGCCGGCGCTGGCGGGCCTGGTCCCCGGACCGGTACGAGGAACTGCACGACGACCTCACGGCCGACGGCACCTCCCGCCTCTCGCCCTACCTGCACTTCGGCTGCCTGTCGCCCAACGAACTGCTCCAGCTCGCGCTGCGCCACGGCGGCCCCGGTGCCGAGGCCTTCGTCCGGCAGCTGGCCTGGCGCGACTTCCACCACCAGGTACTGGCCGCCCGCCCGTCGGCCGCCCACCGCGACTACCGCGACCGCGGCGACCACTGGTGGCGCAGCGAATCGGAGGCCGAGGCCTGGCGCGAGGGCCGCACCGGCTACCCGATCGTGGACGCGGGCCTGCGCCAACTTGCCGCGGAGGGCTGGATGCACAACCGGGCCCGGCTGCTGACCGCCTCCTTCCTGACCAAGACGCTCTACCAGGACTGGCGGATCGGCGCCCGGCACTTCCTGCGCCTGCTGGTCGACGGCGACGTGGCGAACAACCAGCTCAACTGGCAGTGGGTGGCCGGCACCGGCACCGACACCCGCCCCAACCGCGTGCTCAACCCGCTCGTCCAGGCCGACCGCTTCGACCCCCGGGGCAGCTACGTCCGCCGCTGGATCCCCGAACTCGCCGACATCCCGGGCCGCGCCGTCCACCGCCCCTGGCAACTCCCCACCCCACCCGCCGACTACCCCGCCCCGATCATCGACCCCGACCGGCTCTCCCACCGCTTCAAGGCCGGCCGCGGCCTGCTCTGAGGAACCCGCCCCGGGACACCCGTCCGGCACGGATCGCGGCGGGATCACTCACCCAGGAGAACTGCGCCGATCCGATCCGCTAGTCTGTGGACCGGACGTCCATCCCCGCCCCAGTAGCTCAGGGGATAGAGCACAGCTCTCCTAAAGCTGGTGTCGCAGGTTCGAATCCTGCCTGGGGCACGTAGATGACGCAGGTCCGAAGGCCCCCGCAGCGGTCAGCTGCGGGGGCCTTCGGCGTTCCTGCGGCGGACGGCGGTGGGGCGGGTCCGTGCGGAGGCTGACGCGCCGCTTCCGCCGGGGCGCCGAGCGCTGCCGGGGTGCCTCAGTTCACGCAGGGGACGCCGCCGTCGACCGCCGGGCCCGCGTAGCTGTCGGTCGGGCTCGGCTGGGACGCGTCCCCGCCGTCCCCCGAGTCGTCGGTGCCCGCGGCCGGACTCGTCGGGGCCGCCGGGGTCGGGCTGCCCGGTGTCGGGCCGGTCGAGGGGCTGCTGCTGCCCGAGGGGCTCGGCGTGGCGCTGTCGGAGGGTGCCGCCGAGGGGGGAGCCGTGTCGACGCCCGTGATGGCCTGGCGCACCATCGCCTGCACCTTCGCCACGTCCACGATGTTCACGTCCTCACCGTCGGACAGCGTCGCGTAGCGCTCCATCGGCAGGGTGTTGAACTCGGTGTTCCCGCCGGTGAGGTTGGTGGCCTGCTGGGCGAAGTCGAGCAGGTCCCAGGTGTTGTCGAGCACCACGTCCTGCTTCACCGCGTTCAGCAAACCCTGCATCCTGCCCAGGTCGCCGAAGACCCCCTCCTGCTTGAGCTTGGTGGTGACCGAGGCGATGAAGGCCTGCTGGCGGTGGGTCCGGTCGAAGTCGCCGTCGGGGAGGTTGTGCCGCTGGCGCACGAAGGCCAGCGCCATCGTGGGGTCGAGCTGGTTGAGACCGGCGTGGCCCACGAAGCCGGAGCCGCCGCCGGCGGTGGTGGCGGTGCGGGAGATGATCGGGTCGCTGATGTCCTTCTTCAGGCAGACGGTGATCGGGCCCAGCGCCTGGGCGACGTCGTAGAAGCCCTTCAGGTTGAGCTCGGCGAAGTGGTCGATCGGCACGTTGAGGAACTTCTGCACCGTCAGCAGGGTGGCCGCCCGGCCCGCGTCGCGTCCCCGGTGCTCCAGGTCGGCGCCCGAGTACTGCTGCGAGAGCTGCTCCTCGGCGTAGTACTTGGCCTGGTCGTAGGCCTCCTTGATCTTGCCCTTGCCGAGTGGGTGGGCGCCGGGCACGTTGACCAGGTCCACGTAGTCGTCGCGCGGGATCGAGAAGGCCTCCACCCTGCCGCCGCCTGCGGGGATGTGCATCAGGATCAGCGTGTTGGTGTTGTAGCCGCCGATGTCGCTGCTGCCGGCCATCAGGTCGTCCTGGACGAACTGCTTGGGCAGGTCGTTGCCGTCCTGGTCCTTGCGGCTGTCCAGACCGATCAGCAGGATGTTGACCGACTTGTCCAGGTGCGGCGGCGGCGCGGCCACGCCCTGCGCCTTGGCCGCCTGCTGCACCACCTGGATCGCGTTGGAGGTGGTCAGTCCGGCGGTCAGGTCGTGGTAGGTGTACCAGGAGAAACCGCAGGCCGCCAGCGTCGCACCGGAGGTCGCGCAGGCCACTGCGCGGCCCGCGATCCGCAGTGCCTTCCGCCCCGTGGCGGCCTCGCGCTTCCCAGCATCGGACATGGGTCCCCCACCGCTTTTCCATGGACGTGACGGCACTGACGTCCCTTGGACGTGTCAGGCGCGGGGAAAGGGCACAGAAGTTCGGTCAGATGTAACGAAGCTCACAGCACCGCCGGGTGGCGCGGCGTCAACTCCGTTATCGTGGCCGAGTTGGATCAGCCGACCGACTGTTCGGAGATCGCGCCATGGGCCCTGGTACGGACGCTCGTTCCGACATCGAGCCGGACTCCGGCCTGCTCTCGCCGGTGCGGGCCGGCACCCCGGTGGAGCCGGTGACGGGCGACCGGGCCTGGCTGCAGGCGATGCTCGACGCCGAGGCCGGGCTGGCCCGGGCGCAGGCCCGGCTCGGCACGGTGCCCCGGTCCGCCGCCGAGGCGATCGGCCGGGCGGCCCGGGCCGAGCACCTGGACCTGCTCGCCCTCGCCCGGCAGGGCCGGGAGGCCGCCAATCCGGTGGTCGGGCTGGTCCGCGCGCTGACCGCGGTGGTCGCGGCCGAGGAGCCCGCCGCCGCCGAGTACGTGCACCGCGGCTCCACCAGCCAGGACGTACTGGACACCGGGGCGATGCTGGTCGCCCGGCGGGCGATCGAGGTGATCCTGCCCGATCTGGACCGCACGCTGGCGGCGCTGGCGGCGCTGGCCGCCGCGCACCGGAACACCACCATGGCGGGGCGCACCCTGTCGCTGCACGCGGTGCCCACGACCTTCGGGCTCAAGGCAGCCGGCTGGCACCAGCTGGTCGCGGTCGCCCGGGACCGCCTGGCGGAGCTGGCCGACCACGGCCTGCCGGTCCAACTGGGCGGCGCAGCAGGAACCTTGGCGGGCTACCTGCAGTACGCGGACGGGGTCGCGGCCGACCAGGGCGGTCCGGGCGGGTATGCACGGCGGCTCACCGAGGCCTTCGCCGCCGAGGTCGGCCTGGCCGTGCCCGCCCTGCCCTGGCACGTGCTGCGCACGCCGATCGCGGACCTGGGCGCGGCCTGTGCGCTGCTGACCGGCGCGCTCGGCAAGATCGCGGTGGACGTGCAGTCGCTGGGCCGTACCGAGGTGCGCGAGGTGGCCGAGCCGGCCGTCGCCGGGCGCGGTCGCTCCTCGGCGATGCCGCACAAGCGCAACCCCGTGCTGGCCACGCTGATCCGCTCGGCGGCGCTCCAAGTGCCGGTGCTCTCGGCCGGGTTGGCGCAGTGCATGCTCGCCGAGGACGAGCGCTCGGCCGGCGCCTGGCACGCCGAGTGGCAGCTGTTGCGCGAGTGCCTGCGGCTGGCCGGCGGAGCCGCGCACCTGGCCGCCGAGCTGGCCGAGGGGCTGGAGGTGGACGCCGAACGGATGCGGGCCAACCTGGAGCTCACCGCCGGCCAGGTCGTCTCGGAGCGGATCGCGGCGGTGCTGGCGCCGCTGCTCGGCCGCGGCGTGGCCCAGGAGCTGCTCAACCGGGCCGCGACGGCCGCCGCGAAGGACGGGCGCGGCCTCGGTGAGGTGCTCGGCGAGCTGCCCGAGGTCCGCGCCGTGCTCTCCGGGGCAGCGCTGGCCGAGCTGCTGGACCCGGCCAACTACACCGGTGCCGCCGCGGCCCTGGTGGACCGCGCACTACTGGGCGGCTGACCGGCGGCTGACCGGCGCCTGGCCGGACCGCCAAAGCGCGGCGGCGTCCGCGGCCCGCTCCATGGATGATCACCCCATAGGGCTACTGGCCTGCACGCCTGGCATTTACCATGCATCTGCACCTGAATCCCTGGCTGCTAAGAGGGCCGGCCGGGTGCGGCGCTCTGGCGGGCGCTCGGTACCAAGGAGTGTCGCGGTGATCGTCTCTGATCTGCTGGACGTGGCGGACCTGCGGCTGCGGCTGGCCTGGGGCCCGCCGGAACTGCTGGAACGCCCGGTCACCGGCGTCACCTCCACCGACCTCCAGGATCCGGCCCGCTACCTGCAGCCCGGCGAGCTGGTGCTCTCCGGGCTGGTCTGGTGGCAGCCCGACCACCCCGCCGCGCAGACCCTGGCGCTGCGCTTCGCCACCTCGCTGCGCAGCGCCAGGGTGGCCGCGCTGCTGGCCGGTGAGGGTACCCACGGCGAGGTGCCGGACGGCCTGGTCGAGGCCTGCCGGGTGCACGGGATCCCGCTCTTCTCGGTGCCGGCCGGCACCAGCTTCCGCGCGGTCACCGACCGGGTCTACCTGCGCCTGTGGGGCGATCTGCGGGCGCAGGCCGACGAGGCCGCGGCGGTGCCGGACGCCGTGCGCCGCGAGCTGGTCGAGCTGATGTACACCGGCGCGCCCGCCGTCGAGGTGCTGGACCGGGCCGTCACCCGGATCGGCTGCGGACCCTGCTCGCTGGTGACCGCCGCCGGCCGCACCATCGCCACCTCCACCGGGACCCCCGACCCGGAGCCGGAGGCGATCCGCCGCGCGCTGCCCGCCCGCGACGGCGAGTCGGCCGGCGCCCCGGCACTGCCGGTGGGCGCGGGCGGCGACACCCCGTTCGACGGCTGGTACCTCTACCCGCACGCCGCCGCGCTCGGCCAGGCCGCCGTGCTGCACGGACTGGCCGACGTGCTGGCCACGCTCTGGACCCGTGGCCGCGGCGAGGCGGCCGCGCAGCGCCGGGCGGCCGGGCGGTTGGCCGGCCTGCTGACCGGCTCGGCACCGGTGCACGCCGCCGAGCTGGGCGAGGCGCTGGCCGCGTGCGAGCTGCCCACCGGCGGGCCGCTGGTGCCGGTCACGGCCCGGATCGACGGCCTGGACCTGCCCTGGGCGGCGGACGCGCTGGCCGAGGCGCTGCGCTGCGTCCTGCCGTCCCCGCCGCCGTCCCCGTCCCTGTCCCCTCTGCCGTGCCCGTCCCCGGCTTCGCCTGCGTCCCCGGCGCCGTCCGCGCAGGTGGCCGCCGCCGCACCGGCGCCCGCCGGACCGCGTTCCGCGCCCGCCTTCGTGGTCGGCGCCGACGAGAGCGGGCGGGCGATCGCCGTGGTGGCCGGCGCGGACCCGGCGGACCTGACCGCCGGCCTGCGCGAGGTCTGGCCCCGCCTGCAGGCCCGGCTGCCCGAGCGCCACCTGCTACGGCTCGGCGTCGGCCCGCGCGTCGTGCGCCCGGCGGCCGAGCTGGCCGCCGGCCTGGGACAGGCGGGCTACGCGCTGGACGCGGCCGCCGCGAGCCACCCGCGCGACTGCTCGGTGGGCGCCAGCGCCGAGCTGGACTCGCTGGCCGCCCTGGTCCGCGGCATCCCGGCGGTGGTGGCCGCCGCCTACCGGCGCCGGCTGCTCGACCCGCTCACCGAGCACGACCGCAGCACCGGCGGGGTGCTGCTCGCCACCCTGGTGACCTTCCTGGACCACGACTGCTCCTGGTCCCGCACGGCGGAGGTGCTGCACGTCCACGTCAACACCGTGCACTACCGCGTCCGCCGGATCGAAGAGCTGACCGGCCGCGACCTGAGCCGCCTGGACGACCGGCTCGACCTGCGCGCGGCCCTGCTCTGCGGGCCCGCCCCGCTGGGCTGAGGCCCCACTGGGCTGGGGCCCCGTGGCCGAGCCCCCGGCCGACCCGACCCGACCCGGGCTCAGCGGCGCCGGCGCCGACCGCTGGGCTCGGCCTCCTGCGGGTAGGGCAGCCGCAGCTTGCGGGCCAGCGGCGCCACTGTCGAGCCGGCGCCGAACGGCTTGGCCAGCACGAAGAGCGAGGCGAGCACGCAGAGCGAGCCGACCCCGAGCCCGAAGAGGTTGCCGAAGAAGCGCCCGCCGAGCATGCTCCCGATCCCGCCCGCCAGGAAGTGCCCCACCAGCGCACCGGGCAGGCAGGCCAGCACCAGCCCGAGGTGCAGCCCGAAGACGCGCCGCCCTTCCAGCCCGCTGCGCAGCGGCCCGGCCAGCGCCGCGTGCAGCACCCGGGCGCGTGCCTCCGGGTCCTCGGGCGCGGGGGGCAGCTTGCTCAGGCGCTTCGACAGCGCCCGCCCGGTGATCACCATGCTGACCACGCAGGCCACGGTCTGGGCGGTCGCCATGCCGACGACCTTCCAGTGCGGGCTGAGTACCAGGAACGCAAGGTAGGAGACCAGCACGTTGGTGCCGGAGGAGACCACCGTCAGCCAGAAGGGGGTGCGCGCGTCGCTCATCGCGTAGAAGCCGCGCGCGAGCGCGTACTGCGCGCAGAAGAACGGGATGCCGATCGCGAACGCCAGCAGCGAGTAGCTGATCAGCGAGGTGCCCGACGCGCCGGAGCCGTAACCGTAGGCGAGACCGGCGAGCTGGCCGGCGAACGCGATGAAGAGCACGGTGATCGGGATGATCATCGCGGCCGAGTTCCGCAGCACCCGGGACAGGTCCGCGCCGATCTTCGGCAGGTCGCCCTCGTCGGCCGCCCGGGCCATCCCCGGCAGGATCGCGGTCACCAGCGAGATGGTGATGACGCCCTGCGGGACCACGAAGAGCGCGTAGGCGTTGCTGTACGCCGCGTTGCTGGCGCCGCCGTCGATGCTGGTGGTCATCGCGGTCAGCGCGGTGTACGCCACCTGGGTCACGATGACCAGCAGCAGCGCCCAGCTGGCCGCCCGCAGCGGCTGGCTCAGGCCCGCGCCACGCCAGTCGAAGCGCGGCGTCCACTTGAACTTGGCCGCCCGCAGCGAGGGCAGCATGCCCAGGGCCTGCACCACCACGCCGAGCGTGGTGCCGATGCCCAGGACCGCGGTCTGCCCGGAGGTGACCTTGCCGACCTCCGCGGCCTGGCCGCCGATCACCGCGTAGAGCCCGAAGACCGCGATCGCGACGATGTTGTTCAGCGCGGGCGCCCACATCATCGCGGCGAACTTGCCGCGGGCGTTGAGCACCTGGCCGAGCAGGGTGAACAGGCCGTAGAAGAGGATCTCGGGCAGGCAGTACCGGGCCAGCGCAATGGTCAGGTCGCGCTGCACGCCGTGCCAGCTCGGCGCGTAGACGCTGACCAGGAACGGTGCGGCGAGGACCGCCACCGTGGTCAGCGCCACCAGGGCCACCGTGCACAGCGTGAGCAGCCGGTCGGTGTAGGCGACGCCGCCGTCCTTGTGGGTGCGCGCGGCCTTCACCAGCTCGGGCACGAAGACCGAGCTGAGCGCACCGCCGATGAGCATGGTGAAGACGATGTTCGGCAGCGTGTTGGCGATGTTGAAGGTGGCCGCCACGTCCTTGACGCCGAGTGCGTAGGCGAGCACCGCGCTGCGCACGAAGCCGAGGCCGCGCGAGGCCATCGTGCCGATCGCCATGATCAGCCCGTTGCGTCCGGCCGCCGCCTCCTCGGACGGTGCGGACTTCTGCTCCTGCTCGCCCGCGTCGCGCTGCTTGGGCAGTTGGCCGGGGGCGGCCGGGGCGTGGGCCTCCTGGTAGTCGGCGATGGCGCGCAGCGAGAGCGACATGGTCGGCGGGTCGCCGAAGATCTGCGGCATGCCGTAGTCGGCGGGCAGCGTGTACGGCTCGGAGACGTTGTACGGCTCCGGCTCGCTGCGGTAGTGCCCGGCGTAGTACTGCTCGGCGCTCGGCTGCCCGGCCTGCCCCGGCACCTGGCCGTAGGCCTGCGCCGGGCCGAAGCCGTCCGCGCTCCCGTAGCCCTCCGGCTGCGGGTAGGCCTGCTGCTGGTAGGCGTGCTGTTGCTGCTGCTCGTACACCGGCTGCTGGTAGGGGGCCTGCTGCCCGTACGCCTGCGGCTGCTGCTGGTAGGGCGACGGCTGCTGGTAGGGCTGCTGGTAGGGGCTCTGCTGGTACGGATCCGGCTGCCCCGGGTACTCCGGCTGCTGCTGACCGTACGGCTGTCCCTGCTGGTAGGGGTCCTGCTGCTGCCCGTACGCCTGCGGCTGCTGCGCTCCGGCTGGATCCGCCTGACCCTGCGTCGGTGCCGCCGGGTACGGCTGCGCCGACCCGTACGACTCGGGCGGGCCGTACGAACCGTACGGCTCACCCTCCGTGTGCGTGGTCATCGAACCCCCGTCGCTCGGTTCCTGGGCAGGTGCTGCTGCGGGGCTTGCCGCAGAGCGAGCGCGTTGGTCGGGTCGGTGTACGGAGCTGACGCATGGGCGCGAGTTCCGGACGACCGGCCGCCGCCGCGCTGTCGTGCTCGGTTCCCCGAACTGGGCATGGGTATGCCCAGCCGAAGCAGTCTGCCCTACCCAGGCACTCAGTGGGGAGTCCGGTGCCGTGTGGTGGAGATCTCCGGAGCGGGAACCGGCCGTTTCGCAGACGGCCAGGAGGGCTGCGAGAGGCTGATTTGCCGGACTGTTTGCCCGAATTGGTCCCGGTTTCTCCCAGCTGGACCCGACCTGGGTGGGCTCAGGGTGTCGTGCCCGGTTCCCTCCCCTTCGTGCGCCGGATCACCCCTGTGAGGTATCTCACGATCAGTCAGGTGTCCGAGGGTCGAACCCATGGCCGCCGAACGCCTCGCCGAACGTCCCGCCGGGCTGGCCGGAGATCCCGCCGAGCGGGTCGGCGAGTGGTCCGTAGGGTTCGGTCGGTGCGCCCGAGTGCCGGTCCGGGAACGGCACTGCCGGAGCGAGCACGCTCTGCACCCGGGGCCTGGTGCGCCAGTCCACCCGCCGGACGTCGCGCGACAGCGCCCCCGGCTGCCACAGCTCGACCACCACGGTGGTCCCGCCGACCACCGCCACCGCGAGGAACCAGCCGCCCAGCACGTCGCTGGGCCAGTGCACGCCGAGCGCGATCCGGGTGAAGCCGACCAGCAGGGTGCTCAGCGTGGCCAGCGTGCAGCAGACGATCCGTACGGCGCGGTCGGCCCGCGGCCAGACCAGGGCGACCAGGGTGGCGGCGGTGATCGCCGCCGCCATCGCGTGGCCGGAGGGGAAGGCCGGGCCGGCGGCGTGCGCCACCGGATCGGGCCAGCTGGGGCGGGGGCGGTCCACCGCGGTCTTCGCGAGCCACTCGACGCCCCAGCCCACCAGGGCCTGGGCGGCCGTCCAGGCCGCCAGGGTGCGCGCGCCGATCGCCCAGAGCCAGGCGGCGGCGAGCCCGAGCAGGGTGCGCATCACCAGCGGGCCGCCCAGTGCGGTGATCGTCTGCAGCGAGGCGGTCCACGCGGTCTGCCGGCGGGCGGCGTCGTGCAGGGCCGTCGCCCAGCCCTGGTCGAGGCGGGCCAACGGGCCCCAGTGGCCCTCGACCAGGGCGAGCAGCATCCCGAACAGCGAGAGCGCGCCCAGGGCGATCGCGGCGTACCGGGGGAGCCGGGCGAGCAGCGTGGTCCGGTCGCGCAGGGCGCGGCGGTCGGGGGCGCTGGTCAGGTGCATGGCTGACACCTTCCCAGCGCCGTGAGTCGATCTGATGGGAGCCGCATCGCGATTTGGCATCTTTTGTGCGGACCTGGTGCGGGATCGATCGCGAACTCCGGGGCGTTGGTGGGAGTACCGCCGACGCGGGGCGCGTGGGCGCGAGCTGTCGGAGCGTATCCGAGCGGTCGCGGGTTGTTCGGATCCGGGGCGGGAACGCGCAGGATACTGCATCGCCCGATTAATCTGAGCGACTTGGGAATGTTGTCCGGAATCTGTTCGTTGGATTGTTACGTGCGAGGCCCCCGGGGTCCCGCATCAGCGAGAGGCGTGTCGTAGACCAACGAACCCCACGAAGACCCTCGAGCCAGACCCGGGCATCCACCAGCAAGGGAGCAAGCATGGCCACCCGTGCCGTCGTTCGCGACAGGGCCGACCGGACTCGTACGGCCCGCCCGACCAACCTTGAGGCCGACCGCGACCTGGTCGGCATGTACCTCGACGAGATCGCCAGGACCCCCCTCCTTGATGCCGCCGAGGAGGTCGAGCTGTCGCTGCGCATCGAAGCCGGCGTCTACGCCCAGCACCTGCTGGACGCGGCCGACGACAACGGGGTCGCGCTGCCCGCCGAGGTCACCCGCGAGGAGCTGGAGTCGATAGCCGCCGACGCCGAGCGCGCGAAGGACGTCTTCATCCGCTCCAACCTGCGGCTGGTGGTCGCCGTCGCCCGGCGCTACCCGCGCAGCGGGCTGCCGCTGCTCGACCTGATCCAGGAGGGCAACGCCGGTCTGGTCCGCGCGGTGGAGAAGTTCGACTACGCCAAGGGCTTCAAGTTCTCCACCTACGCGACCTGGTGGATCCGCCAGGCGATCACCCGCTCCATCGCCGACCAGTCCCGGACCATCCGGCTCCCCGTCCACCTGGTCGAGGAGCTGGGCCGTATCCGGCGGGTCCAGCGGGAGAAGTCCAAGGAACTGGGTCGCGAGGCCGAGCCGTCCGAGATCGCGGCCGAGCTGGACACCACCGAGGCCCGGATCAAGGACGTGCTCGACTGGGCGCGCGACCCGGTCAGCCTCAACATGGCGGTGGACGACGAGGGCGAGACCCAGTTCGGCGACCTGGTCGAGGACACCGGCGCGGTCTCCCCGGAGGACGCCGTGCTGGTGATGCTCCGCCGCGAGGAGCTGGACGACCTGATCGGCCGGCTCGACGACCGCACCGCCTCGATCATCCGCTCCCGCTACGGCATGGAGGACGGCCGGGAGCGCACGCTGACGGAGGTCGGCAAGCAGCACGGGCTGACGCGTGAGCGGATCCGCCAGATCGAGAAGCACGCGCTGGCCGAGCTGAAGAAGATCGCCGGGCACGCGGGGTTCGAAGCCGCCTGAGCGGCGCTCGTGTCGCGAGCGGTCGGCAGGCCCTGAGCCGGAGACCCGGGTCCCTGTGCGGGGCCCGGGTTCTGGTGTGCCCGGGGCCTGGTGCGCCCGGGGCCTGGTGCGCCCGGGTTCTGGCGGGTTGGCCGAGCCTGGTGTTGCCGCCGGTGAACTCCGGTGTGAGGCGGATCAACCGGCGTCAAGCGGGTATGAACTCCCCGTTTCGTGTGCGCACTTGCCCGGTCGGAGATATTGACGGGGTGTCAGCGGCGGGTTGAGATGGACCTCCGGTCGTGGCCTGGCGATCTGCCTGTCAGGTCCATGGTGGTCTGGGGGCGGCGACGAGGGGGTGTCTCGGCGGATGGGCGCGGACGGCGGCAGCACGGACCCCAGAGCGACCAGGCCGGCCTTCCCCCGCCCGGACGATCCTGACCGCCCGGACCGTCCTGGCCCCGGCGTCCCCGGCCCGGCCTTCCGCCGCCCGCAGCTGAGCGGTCGCCGCCGGGAGCTGCGTGCCGCGCGCGAGGCGCTGCACACCGCCGGGGCGGTGCTGCTCACCGGTCCGCCCGGGGTGGGGCTGACGGCCGTCGCCACCGCCCTCGCCGCCGAGGCGGCCGACTCCGGTGCGACCGTGCTGCGTTGCGCACCAACCCGGGCGGAGCGCGGACTGCCCGGTGCGGGCCTCGGTGATCTGCTGACCGGCCTGCCGCCCGAGCAGCTCGGCGCGCTGCTCGCCGGACTGGCCGAGCCCGCCGGCTCGGCGCTGCGGGCCGCACTGCTGCACGACCTGCTGCCGACCGCGGGGGTGGACCGGCTGGCGCTGGGCCTCGGCCTGCTGGAGCTGCTGCGGGCGCTGGCCGCGGACGGCGGCCTGCTGTTGCTGGTCGACGGGCTGCCCTGGCTGGACGGGCCGAGCGCGGCGGCCCTGGGCTTCGCACTGCGCCGCACGGACGCGAGCGAGGGCGTACGGCTGCTGGCCACGGCGCGGGACGACGCTGCGGACGGGGACGGGGACGGGGACGGGGACGGGGACGGGGTCGGGGTCGGGGTCGGGGTCGGGGAGAGGGGCGGGGACGCGGACAGCCCGGCCCCCGGCCACTGGTGGGAGCTCTGCCCGCCCGGGACCGTCGAACTGCGGCTGCCGCCGCTGCCGCCCACCGCCGTGGCCGAGCTGCTCGCCCGCGACCTCGGCGGCCCGCTGCCGGTGGCCCTGCTGCGCGACGTCCAGCAGGTGGCGGCGGGCAATCCGCGGCACGCGCTCGACCTGGCGCGGGCCGGATTCCGGCTCGGGCCGACCGGCCCGCACGGGGTGCCGCGCGGCCTGCGCGCCGAGGTCCTCGACCGGGTGCGCCCGCTGGTGGCGGCGGAACGGCAGCTCCTGCTGCTGGCGGCGGTGGCCACCCGGCCGTCGCTGGCCGAACTGGGCTCGGCGCTCGGGCGCTTGGGTGGCTCTGCGGGCCCCAGCGGCTCTCCGCGCCCCAACAGCTCTGCGTGCCCCGGCGGCGACCTGCTCCGCCTGCTGGAGGCCCCGCTCCGCCTCGGCCTGCTGGAACTGCTCGACGAGCCCCGCGACGACGCCGACGTGCTCGGCGAAAGACCCACGGCCGGTGCGGCGGAACCGGCGGGACCGCTCGCCGAACTGCTCAGACCGGCCGAACCACGTTCCGGAGAGCTGGACTTCCGCGAGCCCGTGGTGCGGATGGTCCTGCTGGAGCAGGCCGCGCCGGCCGAACTCGCCGCCGCCCGCTCGGCGTTCGCCGCCGTGATCGCCGACCCGGTCGAGCGCGCGCGCCTGACCGCGCTGGCCGACCCCACCGCCGACCTCGGCTCGCTCGGTGCAGCCGCCCGCGAAGCCGCCCGCGACCGCGACGCCCCCGCCCTCGCCTATGAACTCGCCCTGCTGGCCGTCCGCCAGGCTCCGCTCGCCCCGCCTCCCGGCCCTCCCACGGCGCCGCTTTGGCCGCTCCCGCAACGGGGCCTGGTGGCCGTCGGCGGGGACGCCGAGGCGTGCCTGCTGGCCGCGGCCCGGACGGCCGATCCCGCGCGCGGGATCGGCCCCCGTCTCCCCTCGGGCGACCCGGAGTTGTGGCCCCGCGCCGGGGCCTGCGGCGCTTCCGCCGCCGACCAGGCCCCCGACCGGTCCGAGCACCGCCGGGTGGGCCAGCTGGTGGCCGCTGCGGAGTACGGGGTGCAGAGCGGCCACTGGCTGCAGGCCCGTGCGCTGGCCCTGCAGGTCCTGGCCGCCGGCGAACCGTCCGGGGCGCGGGTGCCGCAGTCGGCCTCCCACGCGGTGCACCGCCGGACGCCGCCCACCGACGGCCTGCTGGCCGCCCACCTCGCGCTGCGCACCCGCGCCCGTGTCGTGCTGCTGCGTGCGGCCGGCCAGGGGCTCGCCGGCCTGGGCGAGGTGATCGACGCCGGCCTGGCCGAACTCCCGGCCACCAGCCGGCTGCCGTCCCATCCGGTCGCCGCCGCGCCCCGCCCTGCCCCCACCGCCACCCTCGCCCCCGTGTCCCCCCACAGCTACGGCGGGACGGAGGCCGCCGGCTTCTCCTGGGCGCGGTCGGAGCTGCTGCGCTGGTCCGCCGAGCGGCAGTTGCTCACCGGAGCGGCGGACCAGGCCCGCACCGCCGCGGCGGCGGCGCTGGCGGCGGCACGCGCCGTGCCGCCCTCCGTCGCGGGCAGCGCGGCCGAGCAGCAGGTGGCCGCGCTGCGGGTCTTCGCGCTGGCGCTGGCGGGGTGCGGCGAACTCACCGGCGCCCGCCACGCCCTGGACGAGGCGGCCGTGCTGCTGCGGAACGTCGAACCACGGCCCGCCCGGCGCGAGTTGCGCCACCGGCTGCTCGACGCGGAACTCTCCGTCGAGCGGCCGGCGCAGTTGCGCACCGCGCTGACCGTGCTGCCCGCCGAGACCACGCCCGTCCCCGCGCTGCCCGAGGCGCTGATCCCGCGCTGCGCGGCGTACGCGCGGCTCGGCGATGGTGCGTCGGCGATGGCGGCCGCCGTCCAGCTGCAGGAGGTCCTCGCGGTGCGGGGGGAACCGCTCGCCGGTCCCCCCGGGGTGGGCGCGGGCGCACCTGCCCCCACCCATGGCCTGGCGCTGCACGCGGTCGCGCTGGCCGAGCTGGTGGGCGGCAGCGCGGAGCGGGCGGGGGAGCTGGCCCGGCGGGCGGCGGCGGGCTGGGCGGCCCTCGGCGACCGATGGCACCAGGTGCGCGCGCTCGGGGTGCTGGGGGAGTCGGGCCTGCTGCGCGGGGAGCCGGCCGCCACGGCGGCGGGGGTCGAGGTGCTCCAGGAGGCGCACCGGCTGAGCGTGGCCGCGGGGTTCGCCGATCCGGGCGCGGTGCGCAGGCTGGCGCTGCTCGCGGAGGGCCTGGTGGCCCTCGGCGAGCACGCCGCCGCCGCTCGGGTCCTCGGCCGGGGCGAGGAGCTGACCGGACGGTGGGAGAGCGCCGCGGCTCCGGCCCGCGCCGCGCTGGACCGGGCGACCGCTCTGGTGCAGGCCGGCGTCGGCAACGGACGCGAGGCGGTGGCGCTGCTGCGGGGTGCGGCCGAGCGGCAGCGCGCGGCAGGGCTGCCGCTGGAGGTGGCCAGAACCCTGGTGGCCCTCGGCTCGGTGGAGCGCCGGCTGCGGCACCGCCCCGGTGCCCGGGCCGCGCTGCTGGAGGCCAGGGAGATCTGCGCGGACCTCCGAGCGCTGCCGCTGCTGGCCCGGGTGGCCCGGGAGTCGGAGCGGGTGGACCAGCCCATCGCCCCGCCGGGCGTGGACGGCGGGCTGCTGACGGCCAGTGAGCAGCGGATGGCGGGCCTGGCCGCCGAGGGCGCGACCAACCGTGAGGTGGCCGCCGCGCTCTTCGTCAGCGTGAAGACGGTCGAGGGCACGCTCTCCCGGGTCTACCGCAAGCTCGGCGTCCGCTCGCGGGCCGCGCTGGCCCGCGCCCTGGCCGGAGCCGACTGATTCGGCTCGCCCGCCCGCGCAGCTCCGGACAGCCCCACAGCCCCGGCCCGCCCCACAGCCCCGGCCCGCCCGCGCGTCCCCCGTTCATCGCCCGTACACACCCCGATCACGCGACGTCTCGCGACATCGCACGATGCCGTGCGACACCCCAGGACACGATCGCGACATACAACAAGCGAGGGATACCCCTCTTTTGACGGTGGATTGACAAACCTAGCGTGGAGCCATCCACTCCGCAGTCCAGGGCGCCGGGTTCCGACCGAACCTCCGGCAGCCGGTGCCCTCGGTCGATCGCCCCGTCCCAGGAGGACATTCCGTGAAGCCCCGCATCAGGCCTGTCATCGGGCTGCTCGCCGCCCCGCTGCCGATCATCGCGCTCGCCGCCGTGCCCGCCTTCGCCGCCACGCCCGACGCGCAGTCACCGAGCGCGCTGCGCGGTGACGTCGTCTCCGCCGTGAGCCACTCCGTCCGGACCGGGGACGTCGCTGCCGACCAGCAGATATCCGTGGCCGTCAGCCTCACGCAGCGGGACACGGCGGGGCTGGACGCCTTCCTCAACCAGGTGACCGACCCGAACTCGCCCAGCTACCAGCACTACCTGACGGTGGACCAGTTCGCCCAGCGGTTCGGCGCCACCCCGCAGACCGTGGCCAAGGTCTCGGCCTACCTGGCGTCGCAGGGCCTGAAGGTCGGCGAGGTGACCGCCAACCGGCTCACCATCGAGGCCACCGGCACCGCGGCCCAGGTGCAGAAGGCCTTCAACACCAGCCTGGCCACCTACCAGGACAACAAGGACGGCCACAGCTACTTCGCCAACACCGTCGCTCCGTCCGTCCCCGGCGACATCGCGGGCGTGGTGACCGACGTCTCCGGCCTGAACAACTACGCCAAGTACACCCACTTCAGCACCAAGTCGAGCGCCCAGGCCACGCCGGACGCCACCCCCAAGGCGCCCGCCGGCCTGAGCCCGACCAGCGCCCAGGCCGCCTACAACCTGACCTCCACGGTCAAGGCCGGCTACAACGGCAAGGGCGTCACGGTCGGCCTGCTGGAGTTCTCCGCCTTCTCGCAGTCCGACGTGTCGGCCTACGACAAGGCGTTCAGCATCAAGCCCAGCACCCCGACCGTGGTCAATGCCGGTGGCGGCACCACCGACACCTCGGGCCAGGACGAG
This sequence comes from Kitasatospora sp. NBC_01250, assembly GCF_036226465.1. Taxonomy (NCBI): domain Bacteria; kingdom Bacillati; phylum Actinomycetota; class Actinomycetes; order Kitasatosporales; family Streptomycetaceae; genus Kitasatospora; species Kitasatospora sp. NBC_01250. The sequence goes on from NZ_CP108476.1 coordinate 5,322,912, forward strand.
GTCGACCTGGACATCGAGGTCGTCCAGGCGCTGGCGCCCGGTGCGACGATCAAGGTCTACGAGGCCCCGAACAGCGACGCCGGTGAGACCGCGATCTACAGCAAGCTGGTCAGCGACAACGTCCCGGTGATCTCGATCAGCTGGGGCACCTACGAGGCCGGCGAGACCGCGAGCAACCGGGTGGCCGTCGACGCCGACCTCAAGGAGGCCGCGGCGCAGGGCCAGTCGGTCTACGCCGCCTCCGGTGACAGCGGCTCGGACGACGCCGGCAACGGCGGCACCTCGGTCGACTTCCCGGCCGCCGACCCGTGGGTCACCGGCGCCGGTGGCACCACGCTGGCGCAGGGCTCGGGCGGTGTCTGGAAGAGCGAGAAGGCCTGGTCCGGCAGCGGCGGCGGGGTCTCCTCCTACTTCAACACGCCGAGCTACCAGTCGAAGGTCAACACCGGCACCTACCGGTCGGTGCCGGATGTCGCCTCGGACGCCGACCCGTCCTCGGGCTGGGCCGTCTACACCGAGGGCTCCTGGGCCGAGTACGGCGGCACCAGCGCCTCGGCGCCGAACTGGGCGGCCTTCACGGCGGTCTACAACAGCGAGGCCAAGGCCAAGGGCAAGCCCTCCTTCGGGTTCGCGAACAGCCGGATCTACACGCTGGCGGCCTCCAGCTCCTACAAGTCCGCCTTCCACGACGTGACGAGCGGCAGCAACGGTGCGTACAGCGCGGGTGCCGGCTACGACAAGGTCACCGGCTGGGGCTCCTACAACGGGGCCAACTTCCTCAGCTCGCAGCTGGGCTGAGCGGAGCCGCGAGCCGCTGAGCCCGGCCCGGCCGAGGCCGGGTCGCTCAAGGGCCTGCCGGTGGGTGGGTAGCACCAGGGGTCGGGCAGTCGCCCGGCCCCTGGTCTCGTCCGGTGGAGTCCTAGGCTGGACGGAGCGGACCACACCGGAGGCAGGAACGATGGCAGCACAGGACGAGCGGGACGAGCAGGACGAGCACGCAGGGCAGGCCCCGCGGGCGGCGACCGCCGCGAAGGCGGCCAAGCTGGTCTTCACCGACCCGTTGAGCCGGCAGACCAGCGATGACACCGACCGGGGCTGGGGCGAGTCCGAGGGCACGCGCGGCCTGGACTGGTACCAGAGCCAGCGGCCCCCGCACCACGGGGACTGATCAACTGCTCGTGGGCGGAGTTCCCGTGGGTGGAGTTCCTGGGCCGGGCGGCCCAGGACCGGTGGTCGGTCAGCGCCCCGGCCCGCAGTGCGGCAGCCCGGCCGGCCCAGGCGGAGCCTGGGCAACGGCGGGGACGGCCGGCGGGGCAGGCACCGGCACCCCCGGGTGCAGCGGCCCGGCGACGACCGCGGCAGCCGCCAGCAGGCCGGTGGCCAGCACGGCCGGTCGGTGCCGCACCGCCTGATGGAGGCGGTACCGGCCGCTGCCACCCCGCCGGATCGGGCGGAACTGCGGTACGGCGCGCCGGGGCGGCTGCGGTGAGGCGCGAGTCGGCGGCGGCCGTCGGGCGCAGTGCCGAATCGCGGGACGTGGCCCGGACGCCAGGGCGGTCGGGTCTGGGACGGTCAGGGCTGGGGCGGTCAGGGCTGGGGTGGGGAGAACCGTGGTCATGGGCTCAGGATCCGCTGCCGCCGCCCTCGTGCCCACGCCGCACCGGATTTCTGTGGATAACCCCGCACCTGTGGACAACTTCCCCCAGCCCAGCCCAGCCCAGCCCAGCCCAGCCCAGCCCAGCCCCAGCACGCAAAACGCCCCTGCCGGCACCCCGAAGGGGCGCCACCAGGGGCGTTGAGCGACGGCTCCCGCCGGCTGCGACCGAGTCGGGTCAGCCGGCCGAGGACGAGGACGCGGAGGAGGTGGACGTCGAAGACGTCGAGGAGGACGACGACGCGCCGGGCGAGGCCGAGGACGCGCCCGCCCCGGAGCCGGTCGAGCCGGTCGAGCCGCCCGATGCGGCCCCGGACGAGGCCCCCACCGAGCTGCTGGAGGAGGAGCGGCTGTCCGTCCGGTAGAACCCGGAGCCCTTGAACACCACGCCCACCGCCGAGAAAACCTTGCGCAGGCGACCCTGGCAGTTCGGGCACACGGTCAGAGCCTCGTCGGTGAACTTCTGCACCACCTCAAGGCCGCTGCCGCACTCGGTGCACTGGTACTGGTACGTGGGCACTTGTCTTCCTCCTGGCACTCTCGCCTGATGAGTGCTAACGACGGTCCATGATGCGGCATTCCGCTGGATCAGTCCAGCGCCGACCCGATGACGCCGGCACCGCGTCGGCTGCGGCACCCCGCTCCGCCGGGTCCACGACGCCCTGACGCCCCGGCGGCCTCAGTGCTCCGACGCCCCGACGAGCGAGGGCATCGCACTGCCACTCCTGGCAACGGTACGGCTCTCGGTGGCCGGAGCCACCAGGAGTCGCCGCAACGTGACCAGCGCCACCAGCCCGATTCCGGAGCCGGCCAGCGGCACCAGGAACCCGGTCCACGGCCCGCCCAGGTCGATCAGCCGGCCGGCCACGGTCGAGCCGACCGCCAGCCCCAGCCCGATCGCGCCGGTCAGCCAGGTGAAGGCCTCGGTCTTGGCGCCGTCCGCCACCAGCGTCTCGACCAGCGTGTAGCCGGTGATCAGGGTCGGCGCGATGGCCAGCCCGCAGACCAGCCCGGCAACCGCCAGCGTGACCAGGTTGGGCATCGCCCAGAGCGTCGAGCACCCCAGCACCAGCAGGCCGTAGCTGCCGAGCATCCGCTGCTGGGCCGAGCGCCGCCAGGCGATCAGGCCGTACAGCACACCGGCCAGCATCGAGCCGCCCGCGAAGATCCCGTAGACGACGCCGCTGAGCCCGCCCTGCCCGGCCGCCTCGGCGGTAGCGGTGACGGAGATCTGCATGCCGCCGAAGACGCTGCCGACGCCCAGGAAGACGCCGGCCAGCAGCCGCACGCCGGGCGAGGCGAGCGCGGACGCCTGCCGCGTGCCGGGCTCGCGCACCAGCCGGGCCGGTGCGGTGCGGCGCTGCGCGGCGAAGGCCAGCCCGCCGACCAGGGTCAGCGTGGCCTCGACGATGAGCGCGGCGGCGGGGGTCACGGTGCTGGCGATCACGGCGGTGAGCACCGGGCCGATCGCGAAGGTGAGCTCGTCGGTCACCGACTCGAACGCGAAGGCGGTGTTCAGGTGGGCCGGCCGGTCGGCCAGCTTGGCCACCCAGCGGGCCCGGACCATGGCGCCGATCTGCGGCACGGTGGCACCGGCCGGCACGGCGATCAGGAAGAGCGTCCAGACCGGCGCGTGGCCCAGCGCCAGCGCGATCAGCGCGCCGACCGAGACCGCGTGCACCAGCACGCTGGGGACCAGCACCGAGGCCTGGCCGTAGCGGTCGGCCAGCCGGCCGGTCTGCGGCCCGATCAGGGCCTGGGAGACGGCGGCGGCCGCCACCACGCTGCCGGCGGTGCCGTAGGAGCCGTGGGTGCCCAGGATCAGCAGCGAGATGCCCATGCTGAGCATCGCGTAGGGCAGGCGCGCCGCGAAGGCGGGCAGGAGGAACGTCCACGCACCGGGGGTGCGCAGCAGGGTGCCGTACCCGACGCGCGTGGGCGCGCTGGGGGTGTCGACGACGACGGGGCTTTCGACCGTTGGGCGGGCCGCCACGGTCGGTCCTTCCTGCTGCCTGGTAGCGCGGCCGGGGTTGGGGAAACCCCGACGGCGCCGAGAGTCGTCCTCTCGCGCGTCGACCGGGGTTGATACCGGGTCCGGCTGGCCAGTTCGTGGAAGCGGGGGCCATGAGGTGCCGTGGACCGCGGCCGCCGAGCGGTCGCGCCAACTCTGCGTCAGGCAGATGTTGCGGGTGTCTATGGATGGGCAAGACCGGGCACCGGAGCGCACGCCCTTACACAGTTGATACGTATGGGATTACATCCTACCGAGGATCACACGAGTCCGACTGGAAATCCAAGGCGGACGTGGCACGAAACACTCGTGAACATCGGGCCTCGCGCCGGAACGCACCAGGCCCGCCGGCGCTCCGCCAGTGCGCCGCCGCCCCGCCGGCCTGTCAGCGCCCCCGCCCGCCCCCGCCCCCGCCGGCCTGTCAGCGCCTCGCGAGCCACCCGGCCAGCTTGCCGCCCTTGTCCACCGCCCGCAGCCGCAGCTCGGTCGCCTCCTCGGCCGCCGAGGTGGTGACCACCAGCAGCTCGTCGTTCTCCCGCAGCACCGTGGTGCGGTCCGGCACGAAGCTGCTGCCCTCGCGCACCACCAGGGTCACCGCGGCCCCGGCGGGCAGCCGCAGCTCGCTGACCTCCACCCCGGCGATCAGCGAGCCGGGCGCCAGCGAGACCGAGAGCAGGTGGCCGTGCAGGTGCTCCAGCGGCGCCGACTCGATGCCGAGGTCCTGCCCGATGGCGCCCTCGGAGATCCGCAGCCGCTTGGCCAGCCAGGGCAGCGTGGGCCCCTGGACCAGGGTGAAGACGACGACCAGGATGAAGACGATGTTGAACACGTCCTGGGCCCGCGGCACCTCGGCCACCAGCGGGATGGTGGCCAGCACGATCGGCACCGCCCCGCGCAGCCCGGCCCAGCTGAGCAGCGCCTGCTCCTGCCAGGGCAGCCGGAACGGCGTGAGGGTCAGCAGCACCGACAGGGGCCGGGCCACCAGCACCAGCACCAGACCGATGACCAGCGCCGGAAGCACCGCCGAACCCATCGTGGCGGGCGTGCAGAGCAGACCGAGCAGCACGAACATGCCGATCTGCCCGATCCAGGCGAGCCCGTCGGCGAAGCCCCGCACGGCCGGACCGTGCGGCAGCTTGGCGTTGCCGAGCAGCACGGAGCAGACGTAGACGGCCAGGAAGCCGGAGCCGTGCAGCAGCGCGCCACCGGCGTAGGCGAGCGCGGCCAGCGCGAGCACCGCGATGGGGTACAGGCCGCTGGACGGCAGCGCGACCTGGCGCAGCCCGTAGGCGCCCAGCTTGCCGACCGCCAGGCCCACCGCGGCGCCGATCGCCAGTTCGGCGATGATCGTGCCGACCAGCACGTACCAGGAGTCGAACGGACCGGTGGTGGCGAAGGCGACCACCAGGATCACCACCGGCGCGTCGTTGAAGCCGGACTCGGCCTCCAGCAGTCCGCTCAGCCGGGCGGGCAGCGGGACGGTGCGCAGCACCGAGAAGACCGCGGCCGCGTCGGTGGAGGAGACGATCGCGCCGAGCAGCAGCGACAGCCGCCAGTCCAGGCCGACCAGCCAGTGCGCCCCGGCGGCGGTGACGAAGACGCTGATCCCCACGCCGACGGTGGCCAGCACGGTGGCGGCCGGCATCACCGGCTTGATCTCCCGCCAGCTGGTCTTGAGTCCGCCCTCGGCGAGGATGACCACCAGTGCCGCGTAACCGAGGACCTGGGTCAGCTCCGCGTTGTTGAAGGTGACGCCCAGTCCGTTCTGGCCGATCGCCACCCCGATGCCCAGGTAGAGCAGCAGGCTGGGCAGGCCGGAGCGGGTGGATATTCGCACCGCGGCCACCGCGACCAGCAGGACGACGGAGGATTCGAGCAGGAGCTTGTTCAGGTGGTCGACAGTCACGCAGGGGCACCTCAGGGTCGTTAGGCGGCCGTGGAAAGGTCGGCTGGCGGCACGGGAGGGTCACTGGGGAAATCTGGTCACCGGCCGATCGGACCGGTCCTGACCTGCTGAGGTACGGTCACGGGCCGCCGGTGGGCAGCCAGATAGCTTGACCGGTAGAACGATCAGCGGATGGATCGTTAACCAGTCTAACATTTTGCCATCTCTTTGACCTAACCGGCTGCGTCCTGCCGCTCACCCGGGCCCGGTATGGTCCCTCTGGTTCCACCGTGGGTGTCCCCCGTGCGCTCATGCCACCTGAGTCGTCCTAATGTGGTGAGCGGTCACGGCCGCCCAGCTCTTGTGACGTTGCCCCGCTCCCTGCCGCTAGGACCCTGATGCCCCGCTCGCGCAGCTCGAAGAAGTTCCGGCGCGCCCGTCTGCTCGTGCTCGTCCTCGTCGTGCTGCTGGTCGGCGGCACCGCGGCCGGCGGCTGGTACGCGGTGCACACCGTGCAGTCCTCGTTCCCCCAGGTCAGCGGCACGATCAAGGTCCCCGGTCTGAGCGCCTCGGTGGACGTCAAGCGCGATGCCAACGGGATCCCGCAGATCTACGCCGACACTCCCGACGACCTGTTCAAGGCGCAGGGCTACGTCCAGGCGCAGGACCGGTTCTGGGAGATGGACGTGCGACGGCACATCACCTCGGGCCGGCTCTCCGAGATGTTCGGCTCCTCGCAGGTGAACAACGACGCCTTCATCCGCACCATGGGCTGGCGCAACGTCGCCCAGCAGGAGTACGACACCCAGCTCAGCCCCGACACCAAGCGGTACCTGCAGGCCTACTCCGACGGCGTCAACGCCTGGCTCGGCCAGCACCCCGGCGGCGCGAGCGCCTCGCTGGAGTACACCCTGCTCGGCACCGAGCACAGCGGCTACAAGCCGGAGCCGTGGACCCCGGTCGACTCGGTGGCCTGGCTCAAGGCGGTGGCCTGGAACCTGTCGGGCAACCTGCAGGAGGAGATCGACCGCTCGCTGCTGAGCCAGACCTTCAGCCCGGACCAGATCGCCCAGCTCTACCCGAGCTACCCGTACAGCAGGAACGGCACCATCGTCCCGACCGGCACGCTGGCCACCGACGGCAGCTACAAGCCGGCGGCCGGCGCGGCGGGCCAGCCGGGCACCCAGCAGAACGCGGCCATCACCCAGGGCCTGCTGCAGAACATCACCGACCAGATGGGCGGCCTGCCGCAGCTGCTCGGCCCGCAGGGCCAGGGCATCGGCTCCAATTCCTGGGTGGTCGCGGGCAGCAACACCACCACCGGCAAGCCGCTGATGGCCAACGACCCGCACCTCGGCCCGAGCATGCCCAACTCCTGGTACCAGATGGGCCTGCACTGCCGGTCGGTCAGCGCCAGCTGCCCGTTCGACGTGACCGGCTTCACCTACGCGGGCATGCCCGGTGTGATGATCGGTCACAACCAGAACATCTCCTGGGGCATGACCAACATGGGTGCCGACGTCGAGGACCTGTACCTGGAGAAGATCACCGGCCCGAACACCTACCTGTACAACGGGCAGGACACCCAGTTCACCACCCGCCAGGAGACCATCAAGGTGGCCGGCGGCCAGAGCCGGGTGATCACCGTGCGGACCACCGCCGACGGCGCTCCGCTGATCTCCGACCAGAGCACCGAGGACCAGCAGGTCGGCATGTACGCCCCGGTCGGCAACGCCGCGCCCGACCGCGGCACCACCGGCTACGGCGTCGCGCTGAAGTGGACCGCGCTCACCCCGGGCAGGACGATGGACTCCGTCTTCGAGCTCGACCGGGCGACCAACTGGTCCGACTTCCAGAAGGCGGCCTCCGACTTCGCCGTCCCCGCGCAGAACCTGATCTACGCCGACACCGCGGGCAACATCGGCTACCAGGCCCCCGGCGCGATCCCGATCCGCGGCAAGGGCGACGGCAGCTACCCGGCCCCGGGCTGGGACCCGAGCTACGCCTGGCAGGGCTACGTGCCCTTCAAGTCGCTGCCCTACGCCTGGAACCCGCCGGCCGGCTACATCGTCACCGCCAACCAGGCCGTGGTGGACCCGACCTACAAGTACCTGATCACCAGCGACTGGGAGTACGGCACCCGGGCCAAGGAGATCACCGACCAGATCAACGCCAAGCTCGCGGGCGGCGGCAAGATCTCGCCGGACGACATGCAGTCGATGCAGCTGGACAACACCAGCGTGATGGCCAAGACGCTGGTCCCGCTGCTGCTCAAGGAGCAGATCAGCGACCCGTACGTGCGCCAGGCCCAGGACCTGCTCAAGGACTGGAACTACAACCAGGACGCCGACTCGGCCGCCGCCGCCTACTACAACGGCGTCTGGCGCCAGCTGCTGATCCTGGCCTTCGGGCAGAAGTTCCCGGCCTCCGTCCGGGCCCAGGGCGACTGCCTGCTGGTCCAGCAGAAGGCGGACCCGAACCAGCCCGCCGGGACGGTCGGCGGCGAGGCCAAGCCGGTCACCCAGTGCGGCACCCGCAAGCCCGCCCTGGCCCAGCCGGACGGCGGCGACCGCTGGACCGAGGTGGTGCGCCAGCAGCTGGCCAACCCCAACAGCTCCTGGTGGACCTACATCGACTCCAACCACCAGCAGCAGCACGGCCTGGACAACATCCTGAAGGAGGCGATGAAGGACGCCCGCCAGGACCTCACCGCCCACCTCGGCAAGGACATCTCAATCTGGAGCTGGGGCCGGCTGCACCAGCTGAACCTCAAGGAGCAGACGCTCGGCCTGGACACCACCTCGCTGATCTCCGGCATCACCCACCGGCTGCTCAACCGCGGCCCGTTCAACCTCTCCGGAGGCTCGGCGGCCGTCGACGCGGCCGGCTGGAACGCGGCGGCCGGCTACGACGTGGACTGGATCCCGTCGATGCGGATGGTGGTCGACCTGAGCGCCTTCGACGCCTCCCGGTGGATCAACGTGGGCGGTGAGTCGGGGCACGCGTTCAGCCCCAACTACAACGACCAGACCGCGCTCTGGTCCCAGGGCAAGCTGCTGACCTGGGCGTACTCCAGCGCCGCGGTGAACAGCGCGACCAAGAACACGCTGACCCTCACCCCCTGAGCGGGGCGGGCGCGTCAGGCGCGGTCAGAAGCGGTGCACGCCCGCCGGGGTCACGGCGGCGTGCACCGGCCGGTCGTGCGGCTCGGCCGGCACCCGCTCCAGCAGCTCGGCCTCGTAGAGCAGGGTCGCCAGCAGCGGTTCGGCGCCGGCCCGGGCCAGCCGGGCCAGCACCCGGTCGTAGGAGCCCCCGCCGCGGCCCAGCCGCAGCCCCCGGCGGTCCACCGCGAGCCCGGGCAGCAGCACCAGGTCCGCGGTGGTGATGGCCGCCGGGCCCAGCCGCGGCCCGGTGGGCTCCAGCAGGCCGCGCCCGGCCGGGGCCAGCTGCTCGGCGCCCTCGTAACGGGCCCAGTCGAGGTCGTTGTCCGCCAGCAGCACCGGCAGCAGCACCGGCAGACCGCGCCCGCGCAGCAGTTCGAGCAGCGGCCCGGTGCCCGGCTCCGCCCCGACCGAGACGTACGCGGCCACCGTGCTGCCGGGGGCGGCCAGCGGCAGCGCCCGTTCGGCCAGCGCCAGCGCGTCCGCTGCCCGCCGTTCGGGGGACAGTGCACGCCGTTCGGCCAGCAGGTGTGACCTCAGGGCGGCCTTGTCGTTGTACAAGGGATCGCCGGACAGGGAAGCACCGGACGGCGGGACGTCGGGCATGGCCGCTCCTCGGGACGGGGGTGGACCAGCCGATCCTCCCGCACCCGGTCCCCGCGAGCGGTATCCCGACCCGGGAGCCGTATCCGCCCCGGCGAGGTCTCCACCACCTGAGAGGGGTACCACGATGCCCGCCGCGCTCCTGGTGCAGGCGTCCGCACTGCTCAGCGCACCCCTGGCCGGCTTCGGCGTCCTGCTGGCGGTGCGGCTGCGCCGCGCGACCGGCGCGGGCGCCGCCCGGGAGAGCCGGCTGCGCGGACGGCTCGCCGAGCTGGAGCGGCAGTGCGAGGAGCTGGCACGCAGCGCGGCGCGCGATCCGCTGACCGGCGTGTGGAACCTCGGACACCTCCAACTCACCCTGGAGCGCGAGGTGGAGCGCTGCCGGCGCCAGCCCGAGGCGGAGCGGCGGCAGCTGGCCGTGGTGCTGCTGGAGATCGACGGCTTCGAGGCCCTCAACGCCGAGCACGGCCGCGACCGCGGCCAGGTGATCCTGCGCGACCTGGCGCAGCGGCTCAGCGTGGAGGTCCGCCGCTCGGACACCCTGGGCCGCTACGGCGGCACCGAATTCCTGGTGGTGCTGCCCGACACCGGGGCGGCGGGCGCAGCCAAGGTCGCCGAGCGGCTCTGCTGGACGGTGCGCCGCCACCGGCTGCTCGACTGGTCCGGCGCTCCCTGGTCCGAGAAGCCGGCCCCGGGCGGCGGCAACGGCCTGCGCGCCTCGGCCGGCATCGCGGTGCTGCCCGCCGACGGCGGTCACCCCGTCCCGCTCCTGCGTGCCGCGGACCGCTCGCTGGCCGCCGCGAAGCGGCGGGGACTGCCGGAGGCACAGAGCTGGACAAGGCGTTCGGAAAGGCACGGTAATCTGTCGCCCTGCACCGCTCCCGCGCCCACCGCCCAGGTCGGCGCCACCCGTATCGTCGCTGCCGTGACCGGCACCGACGAGGCATTCGTCACCGAATGACCTCGTGCCGGTCGGGGCGGTCATTCGCCTTAGTAAGGTCAACGCATGACGACGACAAATCCCCGCATGCCCGTCACCAAGGCCGTCGTGCCTGCCGCCGGTCTCGGAACGCGATTCCTGCCGGCCACCAAGGCCACGCCCAAGGAGATGCTGCCGGTCGTCGACAAGCCCGCGATCCAGTACGTGGTGGAGGAGGCCGCCGCGGCCGGCCTCTCCGACATACTGATGGTCACCGGGCGCAACAAGCGCGCGCTGGAGGACCACTTCGACCGCGCCTACGAGCTCGAGGAGCTGCTCTCCCGCAAGGGCGACGCGGACAAGCTGCGCCGGGTGCAGGAGTCGGTCTCGCTGGCCAACATGCACTACGTCCGCCAGGGCGACCCCAAGGGCCTGGGCCACGCGGTGCTGGTCGCCGAGCAGCACGTGGCGGGCCAGCCGTTCGCCGTCCTGCTCGGTGACGACCTGATCGACCCGCGCGACCCGCTGCTCGCCCGCATGATCGAGGTCCAGCAGGAGCTGGGCGGCTCGGTGGTGGCGCTGATGGAGGTCGACCCGGCGCAGATCCACCTCTACGGCTGCGCGGCGGTCAAGGCCAACGGCTTCGGCCCGGACGTCTTCCACATCAGCGACCTGGTCGAGAAGCCGGAGCCGGCCGAGGCGCCCTCCAACTACGCCGTGATCGGCCGCTACGTGCTCGACCCGGCCGTCTTCGAGGTGCTGAAGAAGACCGAGCCGGGCCGCGGCGGCGAGATCCAGCTGACCGACGCGCTGCGCACGCTGGCCTCGCTGAGCCCGGAGGAGGGCGGCCAGGTGCACGGCGTGCTCTTCGACGGCCGCCGCTACGACACGGGCGACCGCGCGGACTACTTGCGCGCTATTGTCCGGCTGGCGTGCGAGCGCGAGGACCTGGGTCCGGAGTTCCGTGGCTGGCTCAAGGACTTCGTCGGCACGGAGATGCAGCAGAACTGAGCGGAAGGCGGCGGTGGCGATGACCGAACAGCACAGGGACGCGGCGGACGCCTGCGGGGTGCGGGCCCCGGGCGAACGCCACTGGACGGTCGACGAGCACCTCGCCGACGTGCTGGCCGGCGTCGCCCCGCTGCCCGCCATCGAGCTCCAGCTGCTGGACGCGCAGGGCTGCCGGCTGGCCGAGGACGTGGTCGCCGCCGGTGACCTGCCGGCCTTCGACAACAGCTCGATGGACGGCTACGCGGTGCGCACCGCCGACACCGTCGGTGCCACCGCCCGCTACCCGTCCGTGCTCGCCGTCGTCGGTGACATCGCCGCCGGCGCCGGCGAGCTGCCCAAGGTCGGTCCCGGCCAGGCGGCCCGGATCATGACCGGCGCGCCCGTGCCGCCCGGCGCCGAGGCCGTCGCCCCGGTCGAGTGGACCGACGGCGGCAGCGGCAGCGGCCAGGCCGCCGACACCATGGCGCCGCCGGTCGCGGGCGAGGAGGTGCGGGTGCGCCAGGAGGTCGCCGAGGGCGCGCACATCCGCCGCCGGGGCAGCGACATCCTGGCCGGCGAGAGGGTGCTCACCGCCGACACCTGGCTCGGCCCCACCCAGCTCGGCCTGCTCGCCGCGATCGGCCGCGGCACGGTGCGGGTGCGCCCGCGCCCGCGGGTGGTCGTGCTCTCCACCGGCAGCGAGCTGGTGCAGCCCGGCGAGCCGGTGGGCCCCGGGCAGATCTCCGACTCCAACAGCTTCACCCTCACCGCCGCCGCCCAGCAGGCCGGCGCGATCGCCTTCCGGGTCGGCGGGGTGCCCGACGACCCGGCGGTGCTGCGCGGCGTGCTGGAGGACCAGCTCGGCCGGGCCGACCTGATCGTCACCAGCGGCGGAGTCAGCGTCGGGGCCTACGACGTGGTCAAGGAGGTCTTCGCCGACTACGCCGGCATGGACTTCCGCAAGCTGAAGATGCAGCCGGGCAAGCCGCAGGGCTTCGGCCGGATCGGCGAGGGCACCGCGGGCATCCCGCTGCTGGCGCTGCCGGGCAACCCGGTGAGCGCCTACATCTCCTTCGAGCTCTTCGTCCGCCCGGTGATCCGCACCATGCTGGGCGCCCCGGACGTGCACCGCCCGCGGGTCCGGGCGGTCTGCACCGGCGCGCTGCGCTCGCCGGCCGGCCGCCGCCAGTTCCTGCGCGGCTGGTACACCGCCGACGGGCGGGTCGAGCCGGTGGGCGGCGAGAGCTCGCACCTGGTCGGGGCGCTGGCCCGGGCGAACTGCCTGATCGTGGTCCCCGAGGAGACGCAGGCGGTGCCGGCGGGGGAGCACGTCGAGGTGGTCCTGCTCACCGACTGAGCGGTCCGCGGCCGGACCTGCGGTGCCCCCAAGGGCCTGCCCGAGCTGCGCCCTTCGGCCTAGCGCCACCGTCCCGCTGACGGACCGACGCCGATCCGGCGCGGGCGGAGCGGTACCGTAGCGCGGTATTCACCCCGTCCTGCTGGAGTACTGACGTGACCACACCCCCTGGCGACCGCCTGACGCACGTGGACGAGACGGGCGCCGCCCGGATGGTCGACGTCTCCGAGAAGGCGAGCACGGTCCGCACCGCGGTCGCCGCCGGCCGGGTCAGGGTCGCCCCGAGGGTGGTCGAGCTGCTGCGCGGCGAGGGCGTCCCCAAGGGCGACGCGCTGGCCGCCGCGCGGATCGCCGGGATCATGGGCGCCAAGAAGACGCCCGAGCTGATCCCGCTCTGCCACCCCATCGCGATCTCCGGCGTCACCGTCGACCTCGCGGTCACCGACGAGGCGGTGGAGATCACCGCCACCGTGCGCACCGCCGACCGCACCGGGGTGGAGATGGAGGCGCTCACCGCGGTGGCGGTGGCGGGCCTGACCGTGATCGACATGGTCAAGGCGGTCGACAAGGGCGCCGCGATCGAGGACGTCCGGGTGCTCAGCAAGACCGGCGGCAAGAGCGGTGACTGGACCCGCGCGGCCACGACCGACGGGAACGCCTCGTGAGGGCGCTCGCGGTCACCGTCTCCAACCGCGCCTCGGCGGGCGTCTACCCGGACAAGGGCGGCCCGCTGCTGGTCGAGGGCCTGCGCCGGATGGGCTTCACGGTGGACGGCCCGCGGCTGGTGCCGGACGGCGAGCCGGTGGCAGCCGTGCTGCGCGAGGCGGTGGCGGCCGGCTACGACGTGGTGCTGACCACCGGCGGCACCGGGATCTCGCCGATGGACCTCACCCCCGAGATGACCGCCACAGTGATCGACCGTCAGGTCCCCGGCATCGCCGAGGCGATCCGCGCCCACGGACGCGAGAAGGTGCCCACCTCGGCGCTCTCCCGGGGGCTGGCCGGGCTGGCCGGACGCACCCTGATCGTCAACCTGCCCGGCTCCACGGGCGGCGTCAAGGACGGGCTCGCGGTGCTGGAACCGCTGCTGGCGCACGCAGTGGACCAGCTCGCGGGCGGGGACCACCCGAGGCCGGGGCCGGCCCAGGCGCCCGCCGCCGATGCCCCCGCCCCCGAAGGGGGTACCAGCTGAGCGCCGGATGGCCGGTGGAGCTGCGCGAGGGCGAGGTGGTGCTGCGTCCGATCCGGATGCGCGACAAGAAGGCCTGGCAGGAGGCGAGCCGGCGCAACCGCGACTGGCTGCGCCGCTGGGAGGCCACCGTCCCCCCGGCCCCGCCCGGGAGCCTGCCCTCCGGGCCGCGGCCGACCTACCGTCAGATGGTCCGCTACCTGCGCCGCGAGGCCGCGGCGGGCCGGATACTGCCGTTCGTCATCCTCTACCAGGGGCACCTGGTGGGGCAGCTGACGGTGGGTGGCATCACCTGGGGCTCGATGTGCTCGGCGAACGTCGGCTACTGGATCGACGAGGCGGTGGCCGGCCGCGGCATCATGCCCACCGCCGTGGCGCTCAGCGTGGACCACTGCTTCCGGACGCTGGGCCTGCACCGGGTGGAGGTCTGCATCCGTCCGGAGAACCGGCCCAGCCGCCGGGTGGTGGAGAAACTCGACTTCCGCTCGGAGGGATTGCGGCCCCGCTATCTGCACATCGACGGCGACTGGCGCGACCACCTGGTCTACGCGCTGACCGCCGAGGAGGTCCCGGAAGGGCTGTTGGACCGTTGGCGCTTGGGGTAATTGAATAAGTGTTCGAAACTCATATCGATATGGCATCACCGCCTCGGCAAGCGGTGACAAATTCCGGCAAAATAGTCAGAGAATCAGCTTGGCGCGGCGACACGCCGCGTCAAATTGCTGTCCGCCCTTACCCATCGCCCGTACGGTGTGAAACGTGAGCAGTAGCGGCCTCATCTACGCGGTCATCGTAGGGGCCTGGGCTGCCTATCTGGTGCCCATGTGGCTCCGCAGGCAGGACGAGCTCAACGAAGCGCGCCCGACAGAACGTTTCAGCACCGCCATCCGCCTGCTCGCCGGGCGGTCGGGGCTGGAGCGGCGGGCGTCCCGGGCCCTTGGCGACAACGACCCCACCACGACCTCGGACTCCGACCACAGCGGCGACGCGAACCACGGCGCGGGCGCCGTCGCGAGCGACCCCCGAAACGGCGGCACGGACACCGCCGGGACGGCTGACGGCATGTCACCGCCCTCGGCCGGCCCCGCCCTGTCCGCCGCCGCCATCGCCGGGGCCTCGGCCGCCGGCGACCGCCGGGCCCGGCTGCTGGCCCGGCGCCGGCGGATGGTCACCGTACTCTTCCTGGCCTTCGCGCTGGGGGCGATCACGGCGGCCGTGGCCGGCGTGGACTTCCTCTGGGCCCCCGCCCTGCCGGCCCTGCTGCTGACCCTCTACATCGGCCACCTGCGCCGCCTGGAGCGCCAGCGCTACGAGGTGAAGCTGGACCGCGTCAGGGCCGCCCAGGCGGCCCAGCGGGTACGCGAGCGCGAGCAGGTCCGGCTGGCCGCCACGGTCGCCCTGGTCCCGCCGGTCGAGGCCCTGGCGCCCGAGCCGGAGCAGGACCGCCCGGAGCTGCGGGTCGCCACCGCCCCGCCCGAGCCGCGCGGCGCCCGGCAGGCGCTGGTCGAGGCGACCGACCACCAGGAGTGGGTGGACGGCCTGCGCGAGCGCGCGGCCGCCGGACCGGACTCCTGGGAGCCGGTCCCGGTCCCGCTGCCCACCTACGTCACCGCCCCGGTGGCCCCGCGCGTCTCCCGTGGCCTGGACCTCGGGGCCCCGGGCACCTGGAGCTCGGGCCGACCCGTCGAGCCGGTCCACACCCCCCTGTTCGACCAGTACGAGACCCCGCTCCCGTCGGCCCCCCAGTCGGACGAGCACTACGCCACCCGCCCCCGCGCCGCCAACGAGTAGCCCCACCCCGCCCCACCAGCGGGGGGTGGTCACGGGACCCCTCCAGAAGGTGCTATTGTTTCTTCTCGTTGGGGCTGTGGCGCAGTCCGGTAGCGCACCTCGTTCGCATCGAGGGGGTCAGGGGTTCGAATCCCCTCAGCTCCACCCAACGGCCACGAGAGTGGTCATGAAATCCCCGCCCGGCCGATTCGGCCGGGCGGGGATTTCTGCTTTCCGGGATCCGTCCGGATGCTCCCCGACGGTCTTGTGAGGCAGGTCACTTCGGATGGGTGGAGGTTCGGCCGCCCGAGCTGTCGGACAGTCAGCGGCCGGACCTCCGGGCCGAAACCGGGTGGAGCGGGTCATGCCCGGAAGGCGGGCAGGCCGATCGCGTTGACGGTCATCGTGGGGGCGGCGGAGCCGTCGGTGGGCAGCGTGACGATGCCGGTGGGGGTGCGGGCGGCGATCAACTTGCCGTCCGGGGACA
Source organism: Kitasatospora sp. NBC_01250 (assembly GCF_036226465.1). NCBI lineage: Bacteria > Bacillati > Actinomycetota > Actinomycetes > Kitasatosporales > Streptomycetaceae > Kitasatospora > Kitasatospora sp. NBC_01250. Next base: position 5,338,938 of record NZ_CP108476.1, read on the forward strand.
GGGCGGGCTCGGTGTAGTCGGTGGTCGCGTTCGGGGTGAGGTCCTTGGCGGTGGCGTTCTGCTGGCCCAGCGGCATTTCGAAGAGGTGGTCGTGGCCGCCGGAGGAGCGCACGAAGACCACGGTCGAGGCGTCGGGGGCGAGGGCCGGCTCGGAGCCCGCGGTGAGCGCGCGGGTCTGCTCGCGGGTGTAGTCGTCGCGGAGGTAGATCTTGCCGTCGGCGGTGTTCTCGTAGGCCGTGGTGATGCCGTGCGGTCCGGCCGTGTTCGCCCAGGCGTTGGCGCTCTGCGGCACCGCCGGGTCGTCGATGCCGGGCGACAGGTCCAACTTGGCCGGGGCGGCCCCGGCGGCGGTGGCCGGGACCGAGGCCAGGTGGGTGGTGCCGCCCTGGTCGACGGTGAAGATGACGTTGTTCTTGGCGGCCACCCCGTTCGCGTCGCCGGCCGCGTTCACCTGCCAGGTGGGGTGGGACCAGGTCTGGCCGCCGGGGTTGCGCGCCACGGTCACCTGGCCGCTGCCGTCGGGGTTGGCCACCACCAGGCTGCCGTCACCGTTCACGAAGGCGGCCTTGCTGCCGTCGGGGGACCAGGACAGGTCGCGGACCGGGGTGTGGAAGTCGACGGAGGTGCCGTTCATCATGACCAGCGGGGTGCCGTTGCTGACGGTGAGGGGCGAGTGGACGGTGCCGCTCGGGTCGGCGGGGGTGCTCGACGAGGCTCCGGGGGACTTGCCCTTCGCGGTGGGTGCGGCGGTCCCCGGGTGCGAGGAGCCGGCGGGCTGGGCGGCGGGTGCCGAAGCGCTCTGGGCGGGGGAGGTGGCCGCAACCTCGTCGGGCCCGCAGGCGGAGAGCAGCATGACGGCACCCGCGCTCAGCGCGGCGGCGAGGGCGACGGTGGTGGCGGGGCGGCGACGGTGGCGAGCAACCATGGTGAACTTCCCCCCGGAAGTGGTCTGGTGGGTTGTTGTTCGGACGAGATAAAGACTGTCGGTGGGAGGTTCGGTTACTGTCGAGCGCCTGTCACAGCGGTGCAACAGCACGAATGCGCCGCTCGCAGAGCCTCAGAGCCCGAGTCGGCGGGCGCGCAGCGCGGCCTGCTCCAGCAGTCGGTGGATGTCCGCCTGGCGGGTGCCGGGGCGGTCGTTGTACGCGTCGGGCGAGCTGACGGGCCGTCCGGTGGCGTGCAGCACCTCCATCACCTGCCAGCGTGCCGTCCGCACCGTGCTGACGGTGCCGTAGCCGTGGCCCAGCACGGCGGCCTGGGCGCCGAGCAGGCAGACCCGGCCGGCCGCGTCCCACATCGCGCCCTGCAGCCAGCCGTGCTGGGTGAGGTAGCGGGAGGTCAGCCGCAGGTGCTCGGCGGCGCTGAGCGGGACGGGCCGCGCCGCACGGTGCGCCAGCCGGTCGAGCAGGGTGCGGCGGGGGAGCGGGTGCTCGGCGTTCCAGGGCTGCAGCACGCGGCCGTACGGGCAGACGTACGGCGCGAGTGTCCGGGCCGGGAGCGGCAGCGAGGCGAGGTAGGCCTCGATCTCGGCGACCAGCCCGGAGCCGTCGGCCGCCAGGAGCAGGGGGCGGCCCGGTGCGGGCCAGGCCGGTCCGCTCTCGTCCGGTGCGGCCTTGTTCGGTGCGGGCCGGGTCGGCAGGGCTGGGCGCATGGCGGGCTCCTCTGTCCGGATTGTGCTGTTTGGTCCTCCTTTCCATGGAAACCGGACGGGCGCCCTCCGGCGCGCAGCGGCGGCGCCGGAGGGCGTGTCGACGGTGTGTCGGCGGGCTCGGCCGTGCGGGCAGGGCTGTCGGGGTTTGTCGGGGCTGTCGGGACTGCGGGCGCTACCGCGTCAGCGTCTCGAAGGAGTCGAGCGCGGCGCGCAGTTGGGCGGCCGGATCGCCCGCGTGGTAGCGCTCCTCGCTCGGCTCGATCCTGTCCAGGAACTCCTGGAACCGCACCGCGTAGGCGAGCAGGGCCAGCGGCTCGGCCAGCCGTAGCGCCGTCACCGGGTCGCTGCCGGGGACCAGGGCCCGCCAGCTCGCGGCCCAGGCCCCGGCCGCCTGCGCCCAGCGCTGCGGGGAGGTGAAGCCCTTGGGGCGCAGGCCGTCGATCGCCGGGTGGCCGTAGTGACTGTCGGCGAAGTCCACCAGCACCGTGCCCCGACCGGCCGAGCGCCAGTTGCCGGGGTGGAAGTCCCCGTGCAGCACGGTGTTCGGCAGCCCGCAGGCGGCCAGCTGCTCGATAAGCCGGGGCAGCCGGTCGGCCATCAGGCGGGCCCGCACCAGCTCCGCGGCCGTCAGCTCGGCGCCCGCCGGGCCCTCCAGCAGCGGTCCGAGGGCCGCGGCCAGCCGCTGCGGCGAGCGGTCCGGCAGCCCGGCGGGCGCGCCGTCCGGGTGGCGGGCGGCGAGTGCTGCCTGGGCCCGGGCCAGCCGCGGCACGGTGGCCGCGACGACCTCGCCGGACGGGTCCCAGCAGTCCTCGCCCGGCACGTGGTCGAGCAGCAGCAGGCGCCGGTCCGGATCGGCGGCCAGCACGGTCGGCGCGAAGCCCGGCTCCACCGCGTCGAACAGGTCGATCACCGCGGCCTCGTCGACCGAGAAGCCGCGCCCGGTCTTCAGCCAGGCAGGTCCGGCCGCGGTGGGCAGCCGGAACAGCCCGGCCAGGTTCCAGGTCTTCACCTGTTCGACCGGCCCGGTCACCGGCCGCCCGGCCGCGGCCAGCGCCCGCTCGGCCCAGGCCAGGGCGGCCCGGACGCCGGTGGCGGTCGCGTAGCGGGCGCGGCGCGGGTGCGGCTGCGCGAGCAGTGCCGACTCCTGCGGGGTGGCGGGCCGGTCCGCCCCGCGCACCGGCTCGCGCAGCGCCTCGGCGTGGTAGCGCACCAGTCCGCCCAGGCCATCGGCACCGCCCTCGACGTCCAGCAGGCGCAGCACCACCACCGGCACGCCGAGCGTCGCCGTCAGCCGGGCGGCCACCGGCTCCACGTCGTGCCAGCGGGGCCGGGGGACCGGGAACGGCCCCACCACCCCCAACTCCATTTCGCCGCAGGACAGCAGGACACTCACCGTACGATCGGAAGCACTGTTCACCGGGGGAGTCTGCGGGGCGCCGAGCGCCCGCCGCGACCCATTTTGCGGGAGGACCGGATGGATCGGTTGCGGCTGGCGGGGGCGGCCAAGCGGTACGGGCGCGCGGGGCCCTGGGTGCTGCACGGGGTCGATCTCACGCTCGGGGCCGGTGCCCTGGCGCGGATCGAGGGGGCGAACGGCAGCGGCAAGTCCACGCTGCTCAAGCTGGTCGCCGGGGTCGAGCCGCCGAGCCGGGGCCGGGTCGAGGTCGGCGGGCGCCGGGCCTACGTCCCGGAGCGCTTCCCGCCGGCGCTGCCCTTCGACCCGGCCACCTATCTGCGCCGGCTCGGCCGGATCCACGGACTGAGCGCGGCGCGGGCGGCCGAGCGCGCGGAGTTCTGGCTGGACCGCTTCGGCATCGCCGACCGGGCCGGCACCCCGCTGAGCCGGCTCTCCAAGGGCACCTGTCAGAAGGTCGCGATCGCCCAGGCGCTGCTCGCCGAGGCCGACGTGCTGCTGCTCGACGAGGCCTGGACCGGGCTCGACCAGGCGGCCCGGGGCACCCTGGACGAGGCGGCGGTGGAGCGGGCCGCGGCCGGGGGCGCGGTGCTCTTCGTGGACCACGACCCGGCCCGGCTGGCGGGACGGGTGACCGAGGCCCACCGGGTCGAGCAGGGCGTGCTGACGCCGGTTCGGCTGCCCGCCCTCCAGGCACCGCGGCAGCTGGTGTCCATCCGGGTGGCGGTGGCCGAGCTGCCCGATCGGCTGCCCGGCGCGCCCAGCTGGGAGCGCGAGCCGGACGGCACCGTGCTGTTGCGGGTCGGCGCCGGCCAGTCGGACGCGCTGCTGCGCCGGTTGCTGACCGGGTCGGCCCCGGTGCGGGTGCTCGACGTGCGCACGGCGGCCGAGACACCCGGGACCGAAGCGCCCGGGGCCGAAGCACGGGAGGAGGTCCGGTGATCGCGCTGCTCCGCTATCAGTTCGAGCTGTTGGTCCGCTCCCAGCGCTGGCTGCCGCCGTTCCTCGGCTTCGCGCTGGTCCTGGGCATGGGGGTGGCGGGCGATCAGCCCATGATGGACTGCCACGCCTACGCGGCGGCGCTGCTGATCCCGGTCACCGCCTGGTACATGCGCTGCGCGCTGACCGCCGACCCGCCGGCCGCGCGGGCCTGCCTGGTGGCGCCCGCCGGTCCGGCGCGCGTCTACCTGGCCTCGCTGGGCGCTGCGCTGGGCGCGGGACTGCTGCTGGCGCTGCTGGAGGTGGGCGTCATCTGGCTGGTCTGCGGGCGCACCACGATCCGGCCCGGCTTCGAGGTGTCCTGGCCGCACGCGGCGGCGGCCGGCCTGCTCGCGGCCGTCTGCGGGGTGCTGGTCGGCGCGGTGGTCGGCGCGTTGAGCCACCGCCCGGTGCTGCTACGCGGCTCCTACGGGATCCTGGCGGTGCTCGGCCTCACGGTGCCGGCCTGGGTGCTGCCGGTGTCGCCCGCCAACCAGGCCGTGCGGGCGCTGATGACCGGCTCGCAGCGGGCGCACGTGTGCTACCCGCTGCTCGCCCCGGCACTCGCCGCCTTGCTGCTGCTGGCCGTGGCCGCCGGCGCGGCCGTGCTGGCCGGGCGGCGCACCGAGTAGCCGCGCCGCCACGAGGGACCGAAGGGCCGCCGATCACCGATCGGCGGCCCTTCGTCGTACCCGGACCGTCCATTGATTGACAGTCTGGATCCGGATCACTAGTTTCGTCAATCATCGGAATCTAGATGATTTGTTTTCCTATCACTGGGGGTTACGATGTCCGTCGCACCGACCGTCACCGAGGCGGATGCCGCCTCCGCCGCACCACCGGTCAGGTCCCCCGGCCGCTGGTGGACGCTCGGCATCGTCTCGATCGCCACGTTCATGCTGATGCTCGACCTGACCGTGGTGAACGTGGCGCTGCCCGACCTGCGCACCGCGCTGCACGCCGACTTCTCCGCGCTGCAGTGGGTGCTCGACGCCTACGCGCTGACCCTGGCCGCCTTCCTGCTCACCGGCGGTTCGCTGGCCGACCGGCTGGGGCGCAAGCGGGTGTACGGGGTCGGCTTCGTCGTCTTCACCGCGGCCTCGCTGGCCTGCGGGGCGGCGCCGGACATCCTGGCGCTCAACCTGGCCCGCGGCGTGCAGGGAGTGGGTGCGGCGGTGCTCTTCGCGGTCGGTCCGGCGCTGATCGGACAGGAGTTCCGCGGCAAGGACCGGGCGCTGGCGTTCGGCGTCTTCGGCGGGGTCTCCGGCCTCGCGATCGCCTTCGGCCCGCTGATCGGCGGCGCGCTCACCGACGGGATCGGCTGGCGCTGGATCTTCCTGGTGAACGTGCCGATCGGCCTGGTCGCGATGGTGCTCGGCGCGCTGCGGATCACCGAGTCGCGCGACCCGGCCGCGCACCGGGTGGACTGGGGCGGTCTGGTGGTCTTCTCGGCCGCGCTCGCCCTGCTGGTGCTGGGCTTCCTGCGCGGCGAGGCCGAGGGCTGGACCAGCGCGCCGATCATCGGCATGTTCGGCGGCGCGGCACTGCTGCTGGCCGTGTTCGTGCTGATCGAGCGCCGGCTCGGCGCGGCGGCCATGCTCGACCTAGGCCTGTTCCGCAACGTCACCTTCAACGGCATCTCGGTGGCCACCCTGCTGGCGAACGCGGCCGGCATGTCGGCGATCTTCCTGGAGGTGTCGTACATGCAGAACGTGCTCGGCTACTCGCCGCTCGCCACCGGGCTGCGCTTCCTGCCGCTGACCCTGACGCTCTTCGTCGCCGCCGCGGTCACCGGCAGCCTGACCGCCTCGGTCGCGCCGCGGCTGCTGGTCGGCTCCGCGGTCACCCTGATGTCGGCCGGCCTCTTCCTGGTGACCCTGGTCAAGCCGGGCAGCAGCTGGCTCGCGCTGCTGCCGGCCATGCTGCTCACCGGTCTGGGGATGGGCATGTTCAACCCGCCGCGCTCCTCGCTGGCGATCGGAGTGGCCGAGCCGGCCAAGGCGGGCATGGCGGCCGGGATCGGCGAAACCTTTCAGCAGGTGGGGATCGCGATCGGGATCGCCGGCTTCGGCGCGCTCTTCCAGCACCGGGTGGCCGACTCCTTCGCCCACTCCGCGGCCGGGGCCGCGCTCGGGCCGCAGGGCGGCGCGGCGGGTCAGGCGGTGGCCGCCGGGGCGGGCCGCACCCTGGCCGCCTCGGTGCCGGGGCCGCTGCGGGCGGGGGTCCAGACGGCGGCGCGCGAGGCCTTCGTGCACGGGCTGACCGACGTGCTGATCGGCTGCGGTGCGGTGGCGGCGGTCGGTGCGGTGGCCGGCTTCCTCTTCATCCGCGGCCGCGACCTGCACGAGAGCGCGCTGGCCGGCGCCGAGCTGGGCCACTGAGGCTCGCCGGCGGAGCGCCGGGCATGCCGCGATTCATTGATGGTCGAAAGGGCCGATGATAGATTCTTGGCAGGATTCGGGAAATCCACGAATCCAAGAGTCCAAGAGTCCAAGAGTTCATGGGACCGCGGCACGACCTGGCCTGGAGCCCCGGACTCCCGATGGATGGGAGATCCCCCGATGCCCCGCACCCAGCCGGCGCCCCAGCGCCCCGCCGCCACCGCGGCGAGCGCCCCCGCCACGCTGCGCCACGACTTCCCGCTCGCCGATCACACCGGCATCCTGCTGCACAAGGCCGGGCTGCTGATCGAGCAGGAGGTCGACGCGGCGCTCGGCGCGGCCGGGTTCAAGCTCCGCAACTTCCTGGTGCTGGCCGCGCTCTCCGGCGAGGCCGAGCTCTCCCAGCAGGACCTCAGCCAGGTGATCAACCTGGACCCGACCACGGTGGTCGCCCTGATCGACGACTTGGAGAAGGCCGGGCACGTCGAGCGCCGGCGCAACCCGGCCGACCGGCGCCGCTACATCCTCGGCATCACCGAGGCCGGCCGCGCGGCGCTGGCCGAGACCCAGCAGGTGGCCGAGGAGGCCGAGCTCGCCTTCTTCGCCCGGCTGTCGGCGGGTGGGCGCGAACAACTGCACGAGATGCTCTCGGTGCTGCTGGTCGACCGGTGGCCCAACTCGGTCTGCATCTGACCCGGCGGCGGCCGGCCGATCCCAGCGGCGGCGAGCGGAACACTCCGCTCGCCGCCGTTCTCATGCATGCGGCCGAGCCCGCCGGGGCATCGGACTGAACAGGGTGGATCAGACGACTGACGTAAAGTCAACATAAAATAGGACATTAGGTTACAATCGCCCGCAGAACTCCCTGACGTCGCGCCAGACAGGAGCAGCGGTCGCCCATGGCCACATCCGCCGTCACCGCCGCGCGCGGCGAGCCGTCCGGGCCGCGTCCCAGAACCGGCCGCAACGTCGAACTCGTCCTGGTGCTGGCCGCGGTGGCGATCGCGGTGTTCGGGTACATCGAGGTCGGGCTCAACATCGACGGCACGGTTCCCAAGGACGCGGCCGAGTACGGCGCGGCGCTCGGCGTGCTCGCGCTGCTCGCGCACGGGGTGATCCGCTGGAAGGCCAGGTACGCCGACCCGCTGCCGCTGCCGATCGCGGTGCTGCTCAACGGGATCGGACTGGTCGTCATCTACCGGCTGGACCGCACCACCCCGCACAGTTCGGCGGCGCCCACCCAACTGCTCTGGTCCACCCTCGGGGTGGGGCTGTGCATCGCGGTGATCCTGCTGCTGCGCGACCACCGCCTGCTGCAGCGCTACGCCTACAGCGGGGCGCTGGTGGCCCTGGTGCTGCTGGTGGTGCCGATCTTCTTCCCGGCCGTGTACGGCTCGCGGATCTGGATCACCGTCGGCCCCTTCTCGATCCAGCCGGGCGAGTTCGCCAAGATCCTGCTGGTGATCTTCTTCGCCGCGTACCTGGCCGCGCACCGCGACGCGCTGGCGCTGACCGGGCGGCGGATCTGGCCCAGCAGGAATCAGAACTGGACGTTGCCACCGGGGCGGGTGCTCGGCCCGGTGCTGCTGGTCTGGGCGGCGTTCATCGGCGTGCTGGTCGTGGAGACCGACCTCGGCATGTCGCTGCTCTACTTCGGGATCTTCGTGGTGATGCTCTACGTGGCCACCGCCCGGATCAGCTGGATCGCGATCGGCCTGGTGCTGGCCGCGGCCGGCGTGGTGGTGGTCGGCTGGCTGTCGCCGCACGTGCACTCCCGGGTCGACCAGTGGCTGCACCCGCTCGCCTCGGTGGCGGCCGGGCAGGGCGCCAACCAGATCGCGCAGTCGCTCTTCGCCTTCGCCTGGGGCGGGCTGCTGGGGGCCGGGCTCGGGCTCGGCCACTCGGCGCTGATCGGGTTCGCCGCCAAGTCCGACTTCATCTTCGCCACCATCGGCGAGGAGCTCGGCCTGGTCGGCCTGGTGGCGGTGCTGCTCCTCTATCTCCTGCTGATCTCGCGCGGCTTCCGGATCGGGATCGCGCTGCGCGACCCGTTCGGCCGGCTGCTGGCGATCGGGCTGGCCGCCGCGGTCGGACTGCAGGTCTTCGTGGTGGCCGGCGGGGTGCTCGCGCTGATCCCGCTGACCGGGGCCACGCTGCCGTTCATCGCCCAGGGCGGCTCCTCGGTGGTGACCAACTGGATCATCGTGGCGCTGCTGGTCCGGATGAGCGACCTCGCGCGCCGTCCCGCCCCGCCCGGGTCCGCCCGTGCGCAGTCCGAACCACCGGAGGTGGCCCGCTGATGGCCCGTCGATCGCGCGGCCGGGGCGACGGCCCCCAGGGGCTGCCGGGTATCTCGATCACCGGGCGCCGGGCCGGCCTGTTCTGCCTGGTGCTGATCCTGCTGCTGGCCGCCCAGGCCACCCGGATCCAGGTCTTCCAGGCCAAGGGGTACGACCACAACCCGGCCAACCAACGCCTGACCATCGAGCGCTACTCCCAGCCGCGCGGGAACATCCTGGTCGGTGACACCCCGATCACCGGTTCCGCGCCCACCGGCGGGCGCTTCAACTACAAGCGCACCTACACCGCCGGCCAGCAGTACGCCGCCGTCACCGGCTACTCCTCGCAGATCTACGGCAACACCCAGCTGGAGGGCACCGAGGACGGCATCCTCTCCGGCACCGACTCCCGGTTGGACGGGTGGGCGGTCTGGAACGCGATCGCCCGCAAGCAGAACCCGGGCGGCGACGTCTACACCACCATCAACGCCGCCGCCCAGCAGGCCGCGATGCAGGGGCTGGGCAACCAGAAGGGCGCGGTGGCCGCGATCGAGCCGAGCACCGGGCGGATCCTGGCGCTGGCCAGCACCCCGTCCTACGACCCGGGCACGTTCGCCGGGACGAGCAGCGCCGACCAGAGCGCCTGGACCAAGCTGCAGGCCGACAGCGACCAGCCGATGCTCAACCGGGCGCTGCGGCAGACCTACCCGCCCGGTTCCACCTTCAAGGTGGTCACCGCCGCGGCGGCGCTGGCGAACGGGGTGGTCACCGACATCAACGCGCCGACCAGCACGCCCTACCCCTACGTGCTGCCGGGCACCACCACCACGCTGGTCAACGACACCAGCTCCTGCGACCAGCCGAACATCGACCTGGACACCGCGATGACGCTCTCCTGCAACAGCGTCATGGGCAACCTGGGCGTGCAGACCGGGCTGGACAAGATGACGGCGATGGCCGAGAACTTCGGCTTCAACGACCCGAAGCTCGACATCCCGGTGCGCGCCGCACGGAGCAACTTCGACACCCAGATGAACCAGTCCCAGGTGGCGCTCTCCTCGATCGGCCAGTTCGACACCGCCGCCACCCCGCTGGTGATGGCGATGGTCGCGGCGGGCGTGGCCAACAACGGCACGGTGATGTATCCCCAGCTTGTGGACAAGCTGGCGAAGTCCGACGGCGACACGGTCCAGCTGATGAAGCCGCGCACCTACAAGCAGGCGATGAGCCCCGCGGTGGCCGGTCAGGTGCAGCAGCTGATGACCGACGTGGTGCAGAACGGGACGGGTCGCAACGCCCGGATCCCCGGCGCCACGGTCGGCGGCAAGACCGGGACCGCCCAGCACGGGGTGGACAACTCCGGGACGCCGTACGCCTGGTTCATCTCCTGGGCCAAGCCGGCCGGCTCCTCGGACGTGCCGCCGGTGGCGGTCGCCGTGGTGATCGCGGACAGCAATGCGACCGATGTCACAGGCGGCCAGCTGGCGGCGCCGATCGCCAAGTCGGTCATGCAGGCGGTGCTTGGCTCCACGGGCTGAGCCGGGGTCCGGCCGGGGCCGGCCAGGGGTGGTTCGAGGGCGAAGAGGGCCGGGAGCGAGCGGCCCGGGTGCCGTGCGGCCTGATGGTGTTATGTATGCTTCGTTACTGATATTTATGCATAACCCCGGAAGAGAGCCCGTCGTGCCCAGCACCGCCCCCCTCGCTCAGCGCATGCTGCGGCGCAAGCCGGTCGAGACCCTGATCGCCGAGAGCACCGGCGGCGGTGCCCAGAGCGGTCTGCGCCGCACGATCGGTCTGTGGCAGCTGTCGGCGATCGGCATCGGGGCCACGGTCGGCACCGGGATCTTCTTCGTGCTCAGCTCGGCGGTGCCCGAGGCCGGCCCGGCCGTGGTGCTCTCCTTCGTGCTGGCCGCGGTCACCGCCGGCCTGAGCGCGCTCTGCTACGCCGAGCTGGCCTCCGCGATCCCGGTCTCCGGCTCCTCGTACAGCTACGCCTACGCGACCCTCGGCGAGGCCACCGCCTACGTGGTCGGGGTCTGCCTGCTGCTGGAGTACGGGGTCTCGGCCTCGGCGATCGCGGTCAGCTGGGGGCAGTACCTGAACAAGTTCTGCCAGCTGGCCTTCGGCGTCACCATCCCGGACTGGCTGGCGCAGCCGCCCGGCGACGGCGGGGTCTTCAACCTGCCCGCGGTGGTCCTGGTGGCCCTGGTCTGCCTGCTGCTGGTGCGCGGGGTCAGCGAGAGCGCCAAGGTGAACGCGGCCATGGTGGCGATCAAGATCGTGGTGCTGGGCCTCTTCGTCGCGGTCGGCCTGACCGGCTTCCACTCGGGCAACCTGCACGACTTCATGCCGCTGGGCATCGGCGGCGTCGGCACCGCCGCCTCCGGCATCTTCTTCTCCTTCATCGGCCTGGACGCCGTCTCCACCGCCGGCGAGGAGGTCCGCGACCCGCGCCGCACCCTGCCGCGGGCGATCATCATCTCGCTGGTGGTGGTCACCCTGCTCTACGTCGCGGTCGCGCTGGTGGCGATCGGCGCCCAGCCCTGGCAGAAGTTCGACGGGCAGGAGGCCGGGCTGGCGCAGATCCTGCAGGACCTCACCGGGCAGACCTGGCCGGCCCTGATCTTCGCGCTCGGCGCGATCGTCTCGATCTTCAGCGTCACCCTGGTGGTGATCTACGGCCAGACCCGGATCCTGTACTCGATGGGCCGCGACGGGATGCTGCCCGCGCGCTTCGCCCGGGTCTCCGCACGCACCGGCACGCCGGTCTGGAACACCCTGGTGGTCAGCCTGGCCGTCGCCCTGCTGGCCGCATTCGTCCCGCTCGACATCCTCACCGATCTGACCAGCCTGGGTACCCTGTGCGCCTTCGCGGTGGTCTCGGTGGGCGTGATCGTGCTGCGGCGGCGCAGCCCCGGGCTGCAGCGCGGCTTCAAGGTGCCCGGGTACCCCGTCACGCCGCTGCTCAGCGTGGGGTTCTGCCTCTACCTGATCCGCGGGCTGCACCCGCTGACCTTCCTCTTCTTCGGCGTCGCGCTGCTGATCGCGGCCGCTGCCTACTTCGGCTACGGCATCCGACACTCCCGGCTGGAGGTCACCACGCGTGCGTCCGCCGTACCGGAGCGTGCGTTCGACTGACGCTCTAACGGATGGATTGCGATCTGGCTAGCCCCCGCAGTCTGAGGACAGCGGGCGGTTCACCGAAATAACCTTCCCCCATGGTGACCACCCGTTCGTCCGGCGCCCCTCGGGCCCGCGGCCGGTTCGGCGTCCGACGCGGCACGAAGGCGCCCGCCGGCCGACCCGCGGGATACCCCGGCGGCCACCCGGTCGGCCACCGCACCCGCCTCGAGGCCGGTGCGGCGCCGCGCTCGGCACTGCCCCGGCAGCGTCCGACGGAGAGTGCCACCGATCCCGTGGGGTCCGGGCGCGGTCAGCGGATCGCGGCGCTGGGCATGCGGCTGGGCGGGATGCGTTCGGTGCACCTGTTCGGCTGTCTGGTCGCGGCCGGCTGGGCGGCGGCCTTCCCGATCGTCTCCGACCTGGCCAACCAGCGGCTCTGGGGGAGCGTCGCCGCTCCCGCCTACCTGCTGGCGGGGCTGGCCGTGGTCACCCTGCCGCGCCCCTGGGCCGGGCGGGTGGCCGCCGTGATCGCGCTGCTCGGCGCGGTGCTGCTGCCGCTCGGCGTGCTGGCCGCGCAGGGGCACCACCAGTCCGAGGTGATGGTGGTCGAGCGCTCCGCCCAGCTGCTGCTGCACACCGGCACGCCCTACCTGCCGCATCCGGCGAAGGTCACCGACTTCAACCCCTACCTGCCGGCCATGGCGCTGTTCGGGCTGCCGCGCGCCCTGCTCGGCACGGACGGCCTGCTCTGCCGGGTGTTCGGCGACGCCAGGATCTGGTTCGCCCTCAGCTTCCTGGGCTGTCTGACCATCAGCTGGCGGCTGCTGCGGCCCACCCGCCAGTACTCCGCGCTGCTGCCGCTCGGCGTGCTCACCGGCTCGCCGCTGATCGCGCTGACGCTGGCCGTCGGCGGGGTGGACCTGCCGCTGATCGGCGTCTGCTGCCTGGCGATGGCGCTGGCCGCCCGCGGGCGGGCGATCGCCGCGGGGCTGGTGCTGGCGCTGGCCTGCACCCTCAAATGGACCGCCTGGCCGGCGCTGCCGGTGGCCGTCCTGCTGCTCTGGCGGCTCTACGGGCGGCGCCCGGCCGGCCGGGCCGCGCTGACCGCCGTGCTGGTGGGCGCGGCGGTGATCCTGCCGTTCGCGCTGACCCGGACCCAGAACTTCCTCAACCAGGTGATCCGCTTCCCGCTCGGCCTGGCCGCGGTGCGCACCCCGGCCGGCAGCCCGTTGCCCGGCAAGGTGCTGGCCGACCTCGGCCCGGTGGGGCACACCATCTCGATCGTGCTGATGGTGCTGGGCGGGGTGGCGGTGGCCGGCTGGCTGCTGCTGAGACCGCCGACCTCGGCGGTGGCCGCGGCCGACCTGCTGGCCGGCGGGCTGACGATCGCCTTCATGCTGGCGCCGGCCGGGCGGTTCGGCTACCTCGCGCTGCCCGCCGTGCTGGCGATCTGGCCCCGACTGGCCGCCCGCTCCTGGACCGGGCGGCTCTCAGGGACCGCACGTACGGTGGAGACCGAAGGCGTCGCGGTGGTCCACTAGCGGGCGCTGACCACGTGTGAGGGCGCCCGTGTCGCGTCCGACCGGAGTGCTTGGGAGGCAGTCGGATGACCGGGCAGGAATCCCCCGAGGAGCGGTCCCCCGAGGAACGGGCCCCTGATGGGCGGCCCCTTGACGAGCGTGCCGCGCGACGGGGAACCGGCCGGCGGCGGTTCCTCGGTCTGGCCGGCGGGGCCGCGGCCGGGGTGGGCCTGACGGCCTGTGGGACCGGCTCCGGGTCGGCGAACCGGGCCCTGGCCGCGACGGCGAGCAGCGGTGCCGGTGGCTCCTCCGGCGCGGCCCCGGGCGGCACGGGCAGCGCCGCGCCGAGCCCGCAGCGGGAGAACGACAAGCCGGGCAACCCCGATTGGCGGATCGGCAACGCCGGTCCCGACCAGGCCATCGAGGGCTGGGCGGACAAGGTCAGCGTGCTGCCGGGCGAGAGCTTCGGGCTGCACGTCTCCACCACCGCGCCCGGCTACAAGGTCTCGGCCTACCGGATGGGCTGGTACGGCGGCGCGCGCGGCCGGCTGGTCTGGCAGTCCGACCAGCTGCCGGGGACGAAGCAGTCGGCCGCCGCCCTGGACCCGCACACCCGGATGATCAGCACCGACTGGTCGAAGAGCACCACGGTGGACACCACCGGCTGGCCCGAGGGCAGCTACCTGCTGCGGCTGGACGCCGCGGACGGCGCCGGGCAGCGGTACGTGCCGGTCACCGTCCGCTCGGCGGTGACCGCCGGGAAGCTGGTGGTGGTGAACGCCGTGGCCACCTGGCAGGCCTACAACACCTGGAGCGGCTACAACCTCTACAACGGCGAGAACGGCGCGTACGCGACCCGCTCGCTGGTCGTCTCCTTCGACCGCCCGTACCACGAGTACGACGGCGCCGGGCTCTTCATGGTCTACGAGACGCCGCTGATAGCCCTGGCCGAGCGGCTCGGGCTGCCGCTGGCGTACACCACCAGCACCGACCTGGCCGGGCAGCCTGGCCTGCTCAAGGGCGCGCTCGCGGTGCTCTCGCTCGGGCACGACGAGTACTGGTCGCCCGAGCAGCGCGCCAACGTGGCCGCGGCCCGGGACGCCGGGACCAACCTGGCGATCCTGGGCGCCAACTGCTGCTTCCGCCGGGTGCGTTACGAGCCCTCGCCGACCGGCCCGGACCGGCAGGTGGTCTGCTACAAGGACTCCTTCCAGCAGGACCCGGGCTACAAGGCCGGCGGGCTGCCGACCAACGACTACCGGGTGGCCCCGCACGCCGACCCGGAGAGCTCGCTGCTCGGCGTGATCTACGACGGCTACCCGGTGGACGCGCCCTACGTGGTGGGCGACCCGGGCCACTGGCTCTTCGCCGGCACCGGCGTGCAGGCCGGCGACAGCTTCGCGCACCTGGTCGGGGTCGAGTACGACCGGGTGAACACCGGCTTCGACACGCCGCGCCCGATCGAGATCCTGGCCCACTCGCCGGTGGTCTGCGAGGGCCGCAAGAGCTTCAGCGACACCGCCTTCTACCGCGCGCCCAGCGGGGCCGGCGTCTTCGCCAGCGGCACCATGCGCTGGGTGGAGTCGCTGGACGCCAGCGGCGACGGCAGTTCGGGTGCGGACCACGCGATGGACGCCCGGACCGCGGCGATGACCCAGCGGGTGACGGAGAACCTGCTGCAGGCCTTCGCGGCCGGCCCGGCGGGTGCGGCGCACCCGCCGCAGGACAACGTGGCGGCGGTGTACGGAACCTGACGACGAGACCCCCGTGCCCGCCAGGACGGCGGGCACGGGGGTCTCGTCGGACGATCGGACCGGTCAGCTCCCGTTGCCGACCTTGAGCACCTCGGCCGCGGCAGGCACCGCGGCGTCGGCGCCGAAGCCGCCGTTGATCACCTCGACGGAGACCGCCAGGTTGTCCCGGTAGCCGGTGAACCAGCTGTTGGTGGCGGCCTTGGGGTCGCTGGAGGTCTCGGCGGTGCCGGTCTTGCCGCCGATGTTGCCGCTGGCGCCCTGCAGCGCGTTGTACGCGGTGCCCGACGGGTTGGTCATCACGCTGTTCATCATCGAGCGCAGCTTGGTCAGGGTGTCCGGCGACAGCTGCCGGGCGGCCGGCAGCTGCGGCATGCCCGCCACCAGGACCGGCTGCTTGAAGGTGCCGCTCTCCACGGTCGCCGCGACCGAGGCCATGGTCAGCGGGTTCATCAGGTCCTTGCCCTGGCCGAAGTACTCGCCCTCGGTCTCGTCCGTGCTCTGGCCCGCGCCGGGAACCGAGCCGTCGAAGGTGGGGAAGCCGATCTTCCAGTTCTGCCCGATCCCGAACACGTCCGAGGCCTGCTTGTTGAGCTGACCGGACTTCAGGCTGGCCATGCTCTGCTTGATGAAGGCGGTGTTGCAGGAGATGGTGAAGTCCTGCATGAACGTGTTGTTGGGCTCGTCGGCCTTGAAGTTGGCGTCGTTGTGGTAGATCGTGCCGCTGCCGTAGCTGAGCGGGCAGGGCATGGTCGCGTTCGGGTCCACCCCGGCCTCCAGCAGCGCGCTGGCGGTGATCACCTTCATCGTGGAGCCGGGCGCGGTCTGGCCCTGGAGCGCCATGTTGAACCCGGTCGCCGGCGAGTTCGCGACCGCCAGGACGTTGCCGGTGCTCGGCTCGATGGCGACAACCCCCGCCTTGTGGCTCGGGTCCTTGGCGTACTGCTCGTCGGCCGCCTTCTGCGCGGCCGCCTGCAGGTTCGCGTCGATGGTCAGCTTGATCGGCTGGCCGGGCTTGGGGTCGATCACGGTGAACAGCGGCTGCGGCTTGGTCTTGCCCGCCGGGTCCACGATCGCCACGCCGGTGCCGGCGTCGGCCGGGTTCTGGGCGGGCGGGTTCGTCTGGAAGTTCGCCAGGATCTGGTTGAGCGAGGGGGAGTTCTGCAGCGACTGGCCGTTGCGGTCGGTGACCCGGGTGGGCGGGTTGTAGACCGGCTGGGTGACGATCTGCTGGCCCGGGCCGAGGTGTGGGTTGATCACGGTCGGCGCCCAGTCCACCGCGGCCGTGCCGTCGCTCATCTTCACCATGCCGAGGTACCCGGTGTAGTCCCAGGTGTTGCTGGTGTTCGCGAACTCGACGTGGGACTTGAAGGTGAGCAGCACCTGGCTGGCCGGTGCGGCCGAGGCCGACGGGGACGGCGAGCCGGAGGTGCCGGCCGAGGCGGACGGCGAGGGCTTGGCGGCGGCGCCGGAGGGCTGCGCGGTGGCCGAGGCGAAGGCCGCGGGGGTGGTGGGCACGCCCGGGGTCAGGGTGATCGCGCTCGGCTTCACCTGCTGCTGGAAGGCGGTCAGCGCGGCCAGCGCGCTCGCCGGGTCGTCGGTCAGCTTGCTGGCGCCCTGCAGGTCACCGCTGGCCCAGGCGGCCAGGAAGGCCTTGGCGCCGTTGGCCGCCAGGTCGGGCGAGGGTGACTCGGCGACCACCGTGCGGGGCTTGGGCGCAGCCGGTGAGGCGGACTTCTTGCTGTCCGAGCCGACCAGTGAGTACGCCCCGTACCCGCCCGCGCCGAGCATGGCGGCTGCGATGGCGCTGACGATGGCGGTCTTCGCGCCCTGACGCATGGTGGTGCTCCCCCTTGGGATGACGACGAGGACTGGGTGACCGGCCGAAACCGGCAGCCCAGCCTAAGCCTGCGCCGGGGGTGCCCCGGCGCAGCGGGGCACCTCGTGACAGAGCTGGTACACACCTCCCAGGTGGGAACGGGCGTACCAGCGGCCCGGTGGGGCCCTCAGATCCAGCTGGTGAACCACATCCGCGAGCGCCAGTCGTCGATCGGAATCACCTGCCCGGTGTACAGCGGATAGAAGTAGAGGAAGTTCCACATCACGGCCAGCACCAGCACGCCGGCCGCCGCGCCGCCCACCAGCCGCCGCTCGCGGCTCGCATCCGCGGGCCCGATCATGGCGCCGATCAGCATGGTCACGGCCAGCACCAGGAACGGCACGAAGGCCACCGCGTAGAACAGGAAGATGGTCCGGTGCTGGTACTCGAACCAGGGCAGCAGCCCCGCGCCGAGCCCGCACAGCACCGCGCCGGCCCTCCAGTCGCGCCGCAGCGCCCACCGGTACAGGCAGTAGACCAGCGCGATGACGCCCGCCCACCACAGCAGCGGGGTGCCGATCGCCAGCACCTCGGAGGCGCACGCGCTGGCCTTGCAGCCGCTCTCCCCGAACTTCGGCGACTCGTAGTAGAAGGAGACCGGCCGGCCCAGCACCAGCCAGCTCCACGGGTTGGACTGGTACATGTGGGGGGTGCTGAGGCCGATGTTGAAGTTGTACATCTGCGCGTGGTAGTGCCACAGCGCCCGCAGGCCGCCCGGTACCCAGGTCATGTCCACCTGGAACGGCATCTTGACCTTGCCGAACACCGGCAGTGAGACGAACTCGGTGGACAGGCCGTGCCGGCCCACCGCCCAGTCCCGTCCGTAGCCGCCCTTGCCCGGCGCCGTGCTGCTGGCCAGCCAGCCCGACCAGGAGCTGATGTAGACGACCAGCGAGACGACCACGATCGAGGCGAACGCGGGCAGCCCGTCGCGGACCAGGACGGACCAGTACGGCCGGCGGGCACCGGCCAGCTTGCGCGCGCCCAGGTCCCAGAAGACGGTCAGCAGGCCGAAGAAGGCGGCCACGTACATGCCGCTCCACTTGGTGGAGCAGGCCAGGCCCACGCAGACGCCGGCGGCCAGCCGGTAGGGCCGCAGGCCCAGCCGCAGCCGGTGGGCGAGGTCGGGGTCGGACAGCTCGCCGAGTCGGCGGGCGATCCTGGCCCTGGTGTGGTCCCGGTCCAGCAGCAGGAAGCCGAAGGCGGCCAGGATCCAGAACATGACGATCAGGTCGAGCAGCGCGGTGCGGCTCATCACGAAGTGCAGCCCGTCCACCGAGAGCAGCAGGCCGGCCACGCAGCCCAGCAGGGTGGAGCGGAAGAGCCGGCGGCCGATCCGGGCGAGCATCAGGATCGAGAGCGTGCCGAGCAGGGCGACCATGAACCGCCAGCCGAACGGATGCATCCCGAAGAGCTGCTCGCCCATGCCTATCAGCCACTTGCCGACCGGCGGGTGGACGATGAACGCCGGGTCGGTGCGGTAGGGGATCACCTGGGGGTGCGAGACCAGCTGGGCGTTGGCGTTGTCCGGCCAGGAGGTCTCGTAGCCGCCCTGCCAGAGCGCGTAGGCGTCCTTGGCGTAGTACGTCTCGTCGAAGACCACCGCGCCCGGGCTGCCCAGGTGCCAGAACCGCAGCAGGCCGCCGAAGAGCGCCACCGCCAGTGGGCCCAGCCAGCCCGCCCAGCGGCAGAGCCAGCTCCACAGCCGCGGGTTCAGCCGGATGCCGGCCCGCAGCAGCAGCGGCGAGGGCGCGACCTCCTTCGGGGTGACCCCGGGACCGTCCGGCATCGGCGGCACCAGGCGGTCGGCGAGCGGGGCCCGGCGCGGCGGCCGGTAGTCGTGCGCGGCCAGCCGGCGCAGCCAGCCGCCGCCCGGCCCGGCAGTCGTGCGCGCGGCCGGGACACCCGCGTCGGCGGCCTCCGGGAGCGTGCCGTCCTGGTCGGTGTCGCCAGGGGTCTGCGCGGTGGTCTCGACCACCGCTGTCTCTGCCGCCGTCTCGCCATTCACCCGCACATCGTAGGGGCGAGGCCGTACGGCAGGCCCCCGCCCTGCGAAGCTGCCCGGTTCGTCACCATTCGCCGCCGGTGCCGCACTTGGCGGGTCCGGCGCCACCGGGCGCCGTCCGGGGCCGTCCGGGGGCGCTCCGGTGGGCGCGGGCCTGACAGGATGGGGAGCGTGACAGGTGTACTCGTGCTGGCAGGAACCCCCATCGGCGACGTCTCGGACGCCCCGCCCCGACTGCTCACCGAGCTCGCCTCGGCGGACGTGATCGCGGCCGAGGACACCCGGCGGCTGCGCCGGCTCACCCAGGCGCTCGGCGTCACCCCCACCGGGCGGGTGCTCTCCTACTTCGAGGGCAACGAGGTCGGCCGCACCCCCGAGCTGGTCGAGGCGCTGACCGGCGGAGCCCGGGTGCTGCTGGTCACCGACGCCGGGATGCCCTCGGTCTCCGACCCCGGCTACCGCCTGGTGGCCGCCGCGGTCGAGGCCGGCATCAAGGTCACCGCGGTGCCGGGCCCCTCCGCCGTGCTCACCGCGCTGGCGCTGTCCGGGCTGCCGGTGGACCGCTTCACCTTCGAGGGCTTCCTGCCGCGCAAGGCCGGTGACCGCTCCCGGGCGCTGGCCGAGATCGCCGCCGAACCGCGCACCATGGTCTTCTTCGAGGCCCCGCACCGGATCGCCGAGACGCTGGCCGCGATGGCCGAGGCGTTCGGCGCCGAGCGCCCGGCGGCGGTCTGCCGCGAGCTGACCAAGACCTACGAGGAGGTCAAGCGCGGCCCGCTCGGCGAGCTGGCCGACTGGGCCGCCGAGGGGGTGCGCGGCGAGATCACCGTGGTGGTGGCCGGTGCCCCGCCCGCCGCCCCGCAGCTGCTGACGGACGCCGAACTGGCCGAGCGGGTGGCCGCCCGGGAGGCGGCCGGCGAGCGCCGCAAGGAGGCGATCGCGGCGGTGGCGCTGGCGGTCGGCCGGCCCAAGCGCGAGGTCTTCGACGCGGTGGTGGCGGCGAAGAACCGACCCTCGGAGCACGGAGCGTGATCATTGCGGGCTGGTCGTGATCATGGCTGGTCAGAATGGGTGAATACGGTCTCGCCCGGTGGATCGCACGCGCGTACGGTGGAGTGATGGACACGACCGCGTACGCCGGTTGTCCTCGTCGTCCCCGGACGGCCCGCCGACGTCCTGCGCGCGCCCGGGGTCCAGTGACAAGGTAAAGCGGAGACCTGCTAAACCCGCACTGACCTGGGGTTCTACCGGTCCTCCGTACAGGGATCCCCAACTCGGGGCCAAGTCTCGGCAAGCCGGGCATCGGTTCGGGGTGCTGGGGCATTTCATCGGATGGAAAGACCCGAACCGGACGAACGTCCGGCGGGCGCTGGGAGACCGCGATGAGCGACACAATCGGTAGCCCTCTGGGCGGCACTCCGGTGGCCGACCTGAAGCCGGCCCCGGACACCCCGGACCGTGCCCCCCACCCGGGCACCGGCGGCATGGCCGCCGCGCAGCACGTCGGTGGGCTGCACCCCTCCGGCGCCACGGTGCAGGAGGCCTACTCCTTCGCCTGCCTGAGCTGCGGCTACGGCTGGGAGCAGTCGTACGACATCCAGCACCACCGGGCCGAGGACGGACACACGATCGTCCAGTACTACGCCAACGGGGTGCGGGTTCCCTCGCCGCTGCTGCAGCCGAGCTGCCCGGGCTGCGGTGGCCACACCGTGCGGATCATGCGTCCGGGACGGGTGGCCGCGGTCGAGAGCTCCCCGCACCACACGCCGGGCTACGCCGCCCACGCGGAGCCTGCCGAGCCGGCCGCACCCAAGGAGACCAGGTACCGGCAGCACTGGTACCAGTTCTGGCTGCCCGCCGCCTGATCGCGCCGAGCGCCCGCCGCACGCGGGCCCGCCCCCGCCGGACGGGCCCGCGCGGCACGCCCCGCTAGGCTTCTGGACCATGGCTGCCAAGGACGACCGCACCACCCCGCCCCCGCCGCCCGCACCGCTGGCGGTCGCGGTGGCCGACTCGCACACCCACCTGGACATGCAGTCCGGCAGCCCGGCCGAGGCGCTGGCCAAGGCCGCCGCAGTGGGCGTGACCACCGTGGTGCAGGTCGGCTGCGACCTGCCGGGCTCGCGCTGGGCCGCCGAACTCGCCGCCGAGTTCGAGCAGGTGCACGCGGCAGTCGCGCTGCACCCCAACGAGGCGCCCCGGCTGGTCCTCGGCACGCCTCTGCCCGGAGAGGAGGGCGACGGGTGGTCGGGACAGCGGCGCACCCCGGGCGGGTCGGCGGCGCTGGAGGAGGCGCTCGCCGAGATCGACCGGCTGGCCGCGCTCCCGCAGGTGCGCGCGGTCGGCGAGACCGGCCTCGACTACTTCCGCACCGGCCCCGAGGGCGTGGACATCCAGAAGGAGTCCTTCCGGCGCCACATCGAGATCGCCAAGCGGCACGGCAAGGCCCTGGTGATCCACGACCGGGACGCCCACCAGGACGTCATCGAGGTGCTGCTGGCCGAGGGCGCCCCGGAGCGGACCGTCTTCCACTGCTACTCGGGCGACGCCGAGATGGCCAAGGTCTGCGCCGAGCACGGCTGGTACCTCTCCTTCGCCGGCCCGGTCACCTTCAAGGCCAACCAGCCGCTGCGCGACGCGCTGGCCGTCACCCCGCTGGAGCGGGTGCTGGTGGAGACCGACGCGCCGTTCCTCACCCCGCACCCCTACCGCGGCAGGCCCAACGCGCCGTACCTGATCCCGGTCACGGTGCGCTCGATGGCCCAGACCCTGGGGCTGACCGAGGAGGAGCTGAGCAGCGCGATCGCGGCGAACACCGCGCGTGCCTTCGGTTACTGATCGAGCGGCCACGCGAACGCCTATCCTTGCCCGGTGAGCACCACCGACCCCACCCCTGACAGTCACCTGCTCGGCGCCTCCGACATCCGGGAGCTGGCCGCCACGCTCGGGGTCCGCCCGACCAAGCAGCGCGGGCAGAACTTCGTGATCGACGCCAACACCGTGCGCCGGATCGTCCGGGCCGGCGGGGTGACCCCCGAGGACGCGGTGGTGGAGGTCGGGCCCGGGCTCGGTTCGCTCACCCTGGCGCTCCTCGAGGTGGCCGCGCACGTCACCGCCGTCGAGATCGACCCGCTGCTCGCCCAGCACCTGCCGGCCACCGTCGCCGCCCGGATGCCGTCCGCGGCCGGCCGCTTCGACCTGGTCCTCAGCGACGCGATGGAGGTCACCGAGCTGCCCGGCCCCGCGCCCACCGCGCTGGTGGCCAACCTGCCGTACAACGTCGCCGTCCCGGTGCTGCTGCACATGCTGGCCACCTTCCCCAGCATCGAGCGGACCCTGGTGATGGTGCAGTCCGAGGTGGCCGACCGGCTGGCCGCCAAGCCCGGCAACAAGGTCTACGGCGTGCCGTCGGTCAAGGCCAACTGGTACGCCGAGGTCAAGCGGGCCGGTGCGATCGGCCGCAACGTCTTCTGGCCGGCGCCCAACGTCGACTCCGGTCTGGTCTCGCTGATCCGCCGTCAGCCGCCGGTCACCACCGCCTCGCGCACCGAGGTCTTCGCGGTGGTGGACGCCGCCTTCGCCCAGCGCCGCAAGACGCTGCGGGCCGCGCTGGCCGGCTGGGCCGGCTCGCCGGCCGCCGCCGAGCAGGCGATCGCCGCCGCCGGCATCGACCACACCCTGCGCGGCGAGATGCTCACCGTCGAGCAGTTCGCCGCCATCGCCGAGCACAAGCCGAAGGGGCCCCACCAGTGATCACCGTCCGGGTGCCTGCCAAGGTCAACGTCCAGCTCGGCGTCGGCGGTCTGCGCGGCGACGGCTTCCACGACCTGGCGAACGTCTTCTTCGCGGTGGCGCTCGGCGACGAGGTGATGGCCCGGCCCGGCACCGGGGTCACGCTGACCTGCACCGGCCCGGACGCCGCGCTGGTCCCGCTGGACGAGAGCAACCTGGCCGCCCGCGCCGCCCGCCTGCTGGCCGCGCACCACGGCATCGAGCCGGGCGTCGAGCTGCACATCGCCAAGGCCATCCCGGTGGCCGGCGGGATGGCCGGCGGCAGCGCCGACGGGGCGGCCGCGCTGGTCGCCTGCGATGCGCTGTGGGGCCTGGACACCCCGCTGCCCGAGCTGCTCGCGCTCGCCGCCGAGCTGGGCTCCGACGTGCCGTTCGCGCTGCTGGGCGGCGTCGCGCTGGGCCGCGGCCGGGGCGAGCTGCTGGAGCCGCTGCCGGTGGGCGGCGGCTTCCACTGGGTCTTCGCGGTGGCCGAGGGCGGCCTGTCCACGCCCGCCGTCTTCCGCGAGTGCGACCGGCTGCGCGAGGCCGCCGGCACCGGCCACACCGAGAGCGAGGTGCCCACCCCCGACGCCGACCGCGCGCTGCTGGCCGCGCTGGCCGAGGGCGATCCGGTGGCGCTGGCCGCCGCCCTGACCAACGACCTGCAGGCCGCCGCCCTCTCGCTGCGCCCCGCCCTCGCCGACTGCCTGGCCGCCGGCCTCGCGGCCGGTGCCCTCGGTGCCCTGGTCTCCGGCTCCGGCCCGACCTGCGCCTTCCTGGTCAAGGACGCCGCCGCGGCCGACAGCGTCGCCGAGGCCCTGACCGCCTCCGGCACCTGCCGCACCGCCCACCCCACCCACGGCCCGGTGCCGGGGGCCCGGGTGATCACCAGCGCCGACGGCGCGAGCGCGAGGCCCTAGGCTGGAGGCTCCAGTCCGTCCAGCCCAGGAGCGCAGCACTAGTGGCCGTCAACCTCGCCACCATCGAGTCCGTCACGAAGGTCTACGGCACCCGGGCCCTTCTCGACGGGGTCAGCCTCGGCGTCAGCGAGGGGGACCGGATCGGCGTCGTCGGGCGCAACGGCGACGGCAAGACCACGCTGGTCCGGATGCTCGCCAAGCTCGAGGAGCCGGACACCGGCCGGATCACCCACTCCGGCGGGCTGCAGATGGCGGTGCTCACGCAGCACGACTCGCTCGACCCGAAGGCCACCATCCGGCACGAGGTGATCGCCGACCGGGCCGACCACGAGTGGCTCGGTGACGGCCGGATCCGCGACATCATCCAGGGCCTGTTCGGCGGTCTGGACCTGCCCGGCTTCGCGAACGGCCTGGACACCGTGATCGGCCCGCTCTCCGGTGGCGAGCGCCGCCGGATCGCGCTGGCCAAGCTGCTGCTCGGCGAGCCCGACCTGATCGTGCTCGACGAGCCCACCAACCACCTGGACGTCGAGGGCATCGCCTGGCTCGCCCAGCACCTGCAGAACCGCCGCTCGGCGCTGGTCTGCGTGACCCACGACCGGTGGTTCCTGGACCAGGTCTGCACCCGGATGTGGGACGTGCAGCGCGGCGAGGTGCGCGAGTACGAGGGCGGCTACTCCGACTACGTCTTCGCGCGCGCCGAGCGCTCGCGGATCGAGGCGACCGAGGAGCAGAAGCGGCAGAACCTGGCCCGCAAGGAGCTGGCCTGGCTGCGCCGCGGCGCCCCCGCCCGGACCTCCAAGCCGCGCTACCGGATCGAGGCGGCCAACGCGCTGATCGCCGACGTGCCGGAGCCGCGCGACAAGAGCGAGCTGATGAAGTTCGCCAACGCGCGACTGGGCCGCACCGTCTTCGAGCTGGAGGACATCACCGTCAAGGCCGGTGACAAGCTGCTGCTGGAGCACCTGACCTGGAACCTCGGCCCCGGTGACCGGATCGGCCTGCTCGGCGTCAACGGCGCCGGCAAGACCTCGCTGCTGCGCGCCATGCAGGCGGCCTACGCCACGCAGGGCGACGTGCAGCCGGCGTCCGGCGTGATCAAGGTCGGCAAGACGGTGCGGCTGGCCTACCTCTCCCAGGAGGTCGCCGAGCTCGACCCCGCCACCCGGGTGCTGCAGGCCGTCGAGCAGGTGCGCTCGCGCGTGGACCTCGGCAAGGGCCGCGAGATGAGCGCCGGTCAGCTCTGCGAGCAGTTCGGCTTCGGCAAGGACAAGCAGTGGACGCCGGTCGGCGACCTGTCCGGTGGCGAGCGGCGCCGGCTGCAGCTGCTGCGGCTGCTGATGGACGAGCCCAACGTGCTCTTCCTGGACGAGCCCACCAACGACCTGGACATCGAGACGCTCAACCAGCTGGAGGACGTGCTCGACGGCTGGCCCGGCTCGATGATCGTGATCAGCCACGACCGCTTCTTCATCGAGCGCACCACCGACACCGTGCAGGCGCTGCTCGGCGACCGCCGGATGCGGATGCTGCCGAACGGCGTGGACGAGTACCTGGAGCGCCGCGCCGCCGTGGTGGCCGCCGCCGCGCCGGCCATCGCCGTGGCGCCCGCGAAGCCGGTGGGCGACACCCGGGCCGCGAAGAAGGAGCTGCAGCGGATCGAGCGTCAGATCGCGAAGCTCGACAAGGAGGAGAGCAAGCTGCACGGTCAGATGGCCGAGCACGCCGCCGACTTCAGCAAGATCGCCGAGCTGGACGCGAAGCTGCGCAAGGTGCGCGAGGAGAAGGAGGAGCTGGAGCTGAGCTGGCTGGAGCTGGCCGAGGACGCCTCCTGAGGCGTCCTCAGGAGAACGCCTCAGGAGGGCTGGTGCTGAGGACTGGTGCTGAGGCTCGGTCGGCTTCGGTCCGGTCGGCTTCAGCCGAGTAGCTGCTCCAACTCCCCGGCTGCTTGGGCGAGTGCGCTGCGCTCGGGGTTGTGCGGGCCGGCCGGCCGCTCGGTGCGGCCGTCCGGCGGGCGGTGCGCGCGGGCGGCTGCGGCCAGCCGGTCCAGCGCGGCCAGGACCCGGGCCACCTCCGCCGGTTCGTTCGTCCGGCCGCCGTAGCGCAGCTGTGCCGCGTAGGCGGCCACGGCGCCGCCGAGCCGCTCCAGCGCGGCCGTGGCCGGCAGCCAGGCCTCCGCGCGGCGCCCGGCCGGCGGCGGCTCGGTCAGCCCGTACCGCACCTCCTGCCGGGCGTCCGCCAGTGCGCGGTAGGCGGTGCGGCGCAGCCAGACCTGGGAGGGGGCGCGCTCCTTCGCGGGGGGTGGGGTGGGTGCGGTCGGTGCGGTCGGTGCGGTGGGTGCGGTGGGCCCGGTCGGTCCGGTGGGCTCGGCGGGCCCGGTCACCGAGAGCAGGTAGGCGCGCAGCGTGCCGGTGGCCGTGACGATCCGCGGCTCGATCCGGTGCGGCGCCCGCTCGGGCCACAGCAGGTAGCCGAAGACCAGCACGATCAGGCTCGCCAGCAGCGTGTCCAGCACCCGCGGCCCGACCTCGGCCACCCCGCTCTGGCCGCCCAACTGCACCAGCACCAGCGCCATCGGCGTCATCACCGCGGTGTTCAGCCCGTAGTGCGCCGCCGCCGAGTAGGGCAGCAGCGCCACGCAGAGCGCGGCGACCGCGGCCAGCAGCCAGGGCTCGGTGGTCAGCGACAGCAGCGCCGCGGTCAGCGCCACCCCCAGCACGGTGCCGACCGCGCGGCTGACCGCGCGCAGGAAGACCGAGCCGAGGTCCGGCTTGAGCACGAACGCCACCGTCATCGGCACCCAGTACGCGCGGTCCAGCGGCAGTCCTGCCGTCACCAGCTCGGCCACCGCGACGCACAGTGCCACCCGGCTCCCGTACCGCACCGAGCCCCGGGACAGCAGGCGCGCCCGCAGCCGCCACGGGTCCGGCGGCGGTGCGGCGGCGGCCCGGACGGCGGTCGCCGGGTCGCCCGCCCGGCCGGCCACCGCGTCGGCGGCGGTGCGCAGGGCGGCGTCCAGGGCCTGACGGGCCGGGGTGTCGGGGGACCAGTCGGGCAGCTGCGGCGTGTCGGTGGCGGCGGTCCCCGGGGTGCCCGCGGGTGTGGTGTCGGGGGTTGTGGCGGCTGCGGGAGCAATGAGTTGGCGGGCCAGGGCTCCCGGCAGGGCGGCGACCTGCGGCGGTACCGGGCGCTGGGCCCAGAGCAGCCCGGTCGCCGCCTCGCTCGCCGCCAGCGCCGCCTCGTACGCGCGGTGCAGCCGGCGCAGCTCGGCGGAGTCCTGCGGGCGGGGGCCGGCCTGGCCGCGGGGACTGCGGGGGCGGGGCAGCAGGTCGGCCAGCGGATTCTGCAGCAGGTCCTGCAGCTGGTTCAGACGGGCCGTCAGCACCCGTCGGGCCGGCGCCCCCTGCGGTGTGCCGAGCGCCGCCAGCAGCTCGCCGAGTGCCTGGTACACCGAGGCCAGGGCCTGGACCCGGGGATCGTCCGCAGGGCGGGCCGGGCGGTACGGCAGTCCGAGCAGCAGCACCAGGGCCGCGCCGAGCAGCATCAGCGGTCCGGCCGCCCACCACGGGTGGGCCGGGGCCATCCCGTCGCCCAGCGCCGCCGAGACCAGCAGCAGCATCCCCGCGCCCGAGCCGCGCGGCCCGGTGGCGCTGAGCGCGCCGGAGGCGAAGCCCAGCAGCGTCAGCACCGCGACCGCGGCCGGCAGCGGAACGTCGAAGTGCCGCAGTGCCCCGCCGATCACCATGCCCAGCGCCGAGGCCCCGACCGCCGAGCCGATCCGCTGGACGCGCGACCAGGCCGGCTCCACCCGGTCGTTGATCGTGGCGTGCATCGCACCCAGCGCCGCGAACACCCCGAACCCCAGCCGCCCGCAGGCCAGTCCCACGAGGAGCGGCAGCGCCGTCCCGGCCGCCGCCCGCACCATCAGCGCCCACGGGACGGCGGGGCGGGTCGGCCGGGCCGCGTGGGCCCACCAGGGCGGTCGTGGGGCTGGACTGCTGCTCATATGGGTCAAACCTGCCATATCCGTGCGGTGCCGCTGTCGCCGGGCCGGTGTCGCCGGGCAGTTCCTGCCCGGGCCGGTCTCGCCGGGCCGCTCTCCTGGGGGAATCCCGGGTGCACTGCCCTGACGGGGTTTCGGAGGGCCCTTCGTCCAGGAACACTGCCGTGGTGGCGTTACGTCCGGACGAGGCCAGCATGACAAGTCCGTACCGATAACGGCCCGCAATCCCATGGCCACTGCCGTGCTGACAGAGGTGCTCGCTAGGATGTCCCATGGCTGTCGCTGCCTGGCCAATAGGCGCTCGGCCACGTACCGGTGTGAGATTTCGAAGGCGATGAAGTGTTGCGGCACGGCGGCCCGCTGGCCGGTCCGTGTACGGGGGAGGTGCACCGCAATGGTTGAGATGGTGTCTGCGGGCGACGGCGGCCCGGTTGCCGCGCCCAGCTACTTTCAGCAGGGGGCCAAGAACGCCACCTACGACATGGCGCGTCAGCTGGCCGTGGACGCGGGCGGGACACAGAACCTCTCGCTCGAGATGGAGACGCTGACCGAGTTCAAGAAGCGCGTCGACGCGATGCTGACCTCGCTGGACGGCTCGGACGCGTCGCAGCCGAAGATCGCTCAGCAGAGCCTGGAGCAGACCCACTTCGGCACCGGCTTTCCACAGTCCGGTGACCTGTACAGCGCGTACAACATCGTGCACACCAACCTCGAGACGCTCTCGACCGCGCTGTCGAACCAGATCGAGGCGATGAGCATCGCGATCAACATCTCGATCAACGGCTACCAGAACGTGGACGATTCGCAGCGCGAGACGCTCTGGAAGATCCACAACCAGACCGACGCGCAGTACACCTCCGGGGTGAACCCGACGGGCATCGTCGCGGCCGTTCCGTCCGACGGCACCACGACGAGCGGCACGACGACGACCGGCGGCACGACGACTCAGGCCTCGGTCACCACCGGTGGCACCACCACGACCGGTGGCAGTACCACCACGGGCGGCGGAACAGGCAGCAACGTCGGATGAGCCTGCCCAGCAACCGAATCGACACCGGCACGGGGAGCCTGTGATGCCCAATCCTTCCGTCGACGACACGCACAGCTATTTCGCCGGCATGTCGCACCAGCAGCTGCTGGACATGGTCAAGAACGCGGATCCGACCACGCTGTCCAACCGCAGCGGTGCGCTGAGCAGCGCGTCCACCACGCTGAGCGACATCAGTCAGCAGCTGACGAGTAACGTCCGGCAGCTGGAGTGGACCGGTCCGGCCGCCGACAGTTTCCGGGACTGGGCGGGCAAGATCTCCACCGCCACCCAGAACCTGAGCGACTACGCGCAGACCTCCTCCACCTCGCTGGAGACGGCGAGCACCGCGCTGGGCACGGCGAGCAAGGCGATCCCGCCGCTGCCGAGCAAGGACATGGACACGGTCAACCGGTACAACTGGCAGCCGTGCGTGCCCCTCGCCAGCGAGGCGCAGATGAAGGCGCAGAACCCCAACTTCGTGACCACCGCGGAGATGCAGGCCGCGCAGGCCAACGTCACGAAGGACCACGAGGACGCCATCACCGCGATGACGACGCTGGCGGGCGCGTACACGCAGTCGACGTCGGAGATACAGTCGCAGACGCCGCCGCTGTTCCCGCCGACACCGACGTCGGTGATGGGGCCGGAGCCGCAGTCCGTCTGGAGTGCCACTGGCGTCAACTACGGTGGTGGCTCAAACGGGGGCGGTACGTCAGGCGGTAGCCGTGGCGGCGGGTCCACCTACCAGCCGTCTCCGCAGCAGCGCGTCGTGCAGCCCGCACCGCCCACCGTGCATCCGCCGGTCACGGGCCCGACGCCGGTGCCCAACCCGCCGAAGCCCCCGCCGGTGCACACGGGTCCAGTCAGGCAGCCCTACCAGCCCGTTGGCCCGGTGCAGCCCATTCCGGTGCAGCCCGTCCCGGTGAACCCGCCGGTCTCCAACCCGGTTGTTCCGCCGCCGAGCACCGGCATCGACAGCGCCCCGCCGGCGCCGACCCTGCCGCCGCCGACCGGCACCACCGGTGGGCTGCCCCCGCAGGGCGTCCCGGGTGGGGGCAGCGTCCCGACCGGTCCGAACGGTCCGATCGGCTTCGGCGGCTACCCGGGAACCGTGACCGGTGTGCCAGGCGGCAGCCTCGGCGGCTACCCCGGCGGCAAGACCTCCGGCTACCCGGACGGCGGCTTCCCCGCGCCCCGCACCACCAACCGGCTCGGCGGCGCGAGCGGACCTGGTCCGGAGGAGGGGATCTCCGGCGGTGTCAGTCGTCCTGGCGCCGTGTCAGGGCGCTCCCAGCTCGGCGCGAACGCGATCGGTGCGGAGGAGTCCGCCGGCGGCATGGGCGGCGGCGCCGGCAGCCGGGGCATGGCCGGTGGCGGCATGGGGGCCGGTGGCGGTGCCCGTGGCGGCTTCGGTGGTGGCGGTGTCGGCAGTGGCAGCGGCGCCCGTGGTCGCGGGTTGGTGTCCACCGAGGGTGGCGAGGTCGGCAGCAGCCGTGGTCCCGGTGCGAGCGGTGAGTTCACCCCGGGCGGCAGCGGCCTGCGGGCCCGTGCCGGTGCCAACGGCGAGGGGCGCCCGGCCGCCGAGGGCCAGGCCGGCATGTTGCCCGGCGCTCACGGGAGTGCCAAGAAGCGGAGCAAGGACCGCCGTGGCCGCGCCGACTACCTCGTCGAGGACGAGGAGACGTGGCTGGGTGGAACCCCGGAGAGCAATCCGGACGTGATTGAGTAAGGCTCGGATCTCCTGCCCGGCCACTGGGTGAGTCTCGGTGGCCGGGCAGATCTGTTCGGTCGAGCCGGTGTTCGGCCAGCCACGGCGATGAGGAGAGCGTGATGCGGCGATCAGGCGCGGGCATGCGGCGGCGGGTGGCCGCAGCGCTTGCCTTGACCATGTGTCTGGGTGGCGGTCTGGCCACGGCGGCGCAGGCGGCTGACACGCCGCGCGGCGATGAGTGGCACCTGGACGCGCTGCACATGCCGGAGGTCTGGCAGACCAGCACTGGGGCGGGTGTCACCGTCGCGGTGATCGACAGTGGCGTCAAGGCCGATCTGCCGGATCTGGTCGGTCAGGTCCTGCCTGGCAAGGACCTCAGCGGCCTCCCCGGCGGAGTGAACACTGATCCCGAGGGCCACGGCACCGGGATGGCAAGCGTTATCGCTGGATCAGGCAAGAACTTCGATGGCAAGGGTGCTGAGGGTCTTGCGCCCGGCGCACGGATTCTGCCGATCAAGGTCAACACGAACTCAAATTCGAGCACGGCCATCGGGGCTCCGGCATCCCTCAAGCAGATCGACGAGGGCATCACCTACGCAGTTGATCAAGGCGCCAAGGTGATCAGCATCTCGCAGGCGATTCGAAACATTGACATTTCGCCGTCGGATGTCTCGGCACTGCAGGACGCCGTCAACTACGCGATCAGCAAGGGACGGCTGATCGTGGCTGGTGCGGGAAACAGCGGGCAGGAGGGCAACTGGCCGATGTACCCCTCGGTGGCCTCGGGCGTCGCTGCCATCGCCGCCTTCGATGAGCAGGGGAACCACACGGCCGAATCCGAGTACGGCCCACAGATCGCCCTTGCGGGACCTGGACAGGACATCATCAGTGCCTGCATCGACCCGTCGGGGTACTGCAAGAGCCACGGCACCTCCGACGCGACTGCGCTGGTTGCCGCCACCGCCGCCGTCCTCTGGCAGGTCCACCCCGACTGGACCGGCAACCAGATCCTCCGCGTCCTGATGAACACCGCCAACAAGCCCAACAACGGCGCCAACCGGTCCGACTACATCGGCTTCGGCAACGTCAGCCCCCGCAACGCGATCCACTACACCGGTGACCCCGGACCGGCCGACGTGAATCCGCTGATCGCCGCCGGCATCGACGTGAATCCCCCCGGCTCGGCGTCCGCATCCGCCCCCGCCTCCCCCTCGGCCGCCGCCTCCGCTCCGGCGACCGGTGCCGCACCGACCGGCTCCACCGCCAACAGCGCTTCCGCGGCCCCGGTGCCCGCGACCCACGCGTCCGGGAAGTCCTCCAGCAGCATGCCGCTGATCATCGGCGGTGCCGTCCTCGCGGTGCTGGTCATCGGCGGCGTGGTCTTCTTCGTCCTGCGCCGCAAGGGGGCTGCGGCCACCGCGCCCCCGGCACCCGGCGCGCCGTACGGCTACCCGGTGCCCCCGCAGGGCCCGCCGGCTCCGCACACCCCGCCGGCGCAGGGCTTCGGTCCGCCGCCCGCGTACGGCCCCGGTCAGCCGCCGTACGGGCAGCCCCCGCAGCAGCCGCCTGCCCAGGGCAACCCGTACCAGCAGCCCCAGCCCGGCCCGTACCAGCAGCCGCCGCAGGGCTGACGCCGCAGCTCGCCGGGCCTCGTCGGCCCCACTGGCCGGACCGGTCCACCGGCCCAACCGGTTCGGCGGGCCCAACCGGCCCGCCGTCAGCTCGAGTACGCCGCGTGCCGGGCCCGGACGGCGCGGCGCAGGGCAGCCGGGGCCGGTCCGGTGAGCGCGGTCAGTTCGGCGATCCGGGCGCGCTCGGCACGTCGGCGCTGGCGGGGCAGCACGGTGGACATGTCGCCGGCGGCGGCCAGCGCGACCACGGCGGCCCGCCAGGGCTCGACCTGCTCGGCCGGGCCGGTGAAGGCCGCTTCGACCTCGGCGGCCAGGCGCTGTCGCACGGACTGGTCGCGCGGGACCGGGCGCAGGGTGGGGAACAGGCCGAGCACCCGGTGCTCGGCCAGGTCCAGGTAGCCCTCCTCGCTGAGCCGGTCGCGCACCGCCAGGGTGAAGGGACGGTCCTTCGTTCTGACCCAGCGCTCCCAGCCGTGCGGCTTGGACTCGGTGATCTGGTCCAGCACGCTCCGCAGCACCGGGTCGAGTCGGGCGGGGGCCGGGCGGTCCGGCAGTGGGCAGCCGGCCCGGTCGGCGATCAGGCCGCGCTGGAGCAGGTCGGTCAGGGCCGCCGCGCGCAGCACCAGGCCGAGCTCGCCGCGGCGGCGCAGGCAGGCGGCGTCCGGTGGGTATGCCAGTAGGTAGAGCTTGCCGGGGAGGGTGTCGGGGAGGTCCATCGGATGCTCCAATCCGGTCCGGGTGCCGGGGGCCGCAGTGAGTCATTCCCAGGGGGCGGGGGTGTTGCGCAGCTGCCGGAGGTCGGGCGGACCGGCAAGGTCCGAGAAGTCGGCGAGCCGGCCCGGCGGCGCTCACCGCGCCGCGTCCCCGTCACCTCCTGCGGAGTCGCGCCCCGCGGTGTCGTCCGCCGCGGAGTCGCGCCCCGCGGTGTCGTTCCCCGCCGCGTCGTCCGTCGCCGTGGCGTCGGGCGTCCGGGTGGCCTTGGGCGGCCGCCCGCGGCGGGCCATTCCTGCCGCGTCGCGCGGCATCCGTCCGGCGTCGCTGAGCGCGCGGCGCAGCAGGAACTCGATCTGGGCGTTGGTGCTGCGCAGTTCGTCACCCGCCCAGCGGGCCAGTGCGTCGTGCACCGCGGGATCGAGGCGCAGCAGGATCTTCTTGCGTTCGACGGTCACCAGCTGCGCTCACTGGTAGAGGGAGCCGGTGTTGACCACCGGTTGTGTGCCGCGGTCGCCGCAGAGGACCACCAGCAGGTTGCTCACCATGGCGGCCTTGCGCTCCTCGTCGAGTTCCACGACGTCGTGCTCGGCCAGCCGGGCCAGGGCCAGCTCGACCATGCCGACGGCGCCCTCGACGATCCGGGTCCGGGCCGCGACCACTGCACCGGCCTGCTGCCGCTGCAGCATCACCTGGGCGATCTCCGGCGCATAGGCCAACCGGGTGATGCGCGACTCGATCACGGTCACGCCGGCCGAGGCGACCCGGGCGGAGATCTCGGCGGACAGGGTGCGGGTGATCTCCTCGGCGCTGTCGCGCAGCGAGACCAGGCCCTCCTCGCGGGAGTCGTAGGGGTAGCTGTTGGCGATGTGGCGCACGGCGGTCTCGGACTGGATGGAGACGAACTGGCGGAAGTCGTCCACCTCGAAGACGGCCTTCGCGGTGTCCTCCACCTGCCAGACGACCACCGCGGCCATCTCGATCGGGTTGCCCTCGGCGTCGTTGACCTTGACCATCGCGGTCTCCTGGTTGCGGATCCGGGTGGACACCGTGCGCAGGTTGCTGAACGGGTTGACCCAGGTCAGCCCGGGGCGGCGCAGGGTGCCGCGGTAGCGGCCGAGCAGCGTGACCACGCGGGCCTGGCCCGGGGCGACCACGGCCAGACCGCGGGTGCAGACCAGGCCCGACAGCACCGCCAGGATGCCGACGACGAGCAGGGGGACGCCCGGGGTGCCGTGCTGATTCGCGGTCAGCGCGATGCCGGTGACGACCAGTGCGATGCCGCCGAGCAGCAGGAGCAGGCACAGCCCGAGCATCGGCAGGCCGGGGGCGCCGGTGGCGATGCGTTCCTCGACCTTGGGTGCGGGCATGGCGGGAAGGTCGGTGACGGGTGGTTGCTGGTTCTGGCTCATCGCGAGGTTTCCTTCCGTCCAGCGCTTGGCATCAATCTAGCATAGTGATATCACTTTATTGGGCGGTCGAAACGGGGGCCGGCCAAGAACGGGAGGAGCGGGCAGTGAATCTGAGCGAGCGAAGGCTGGAGGTGGACGGCCTCTCCAAGCGCTACGGCGACACCGTGGCGCTGCGCGAGATGACGTTCGAGGTCCGTTCCGGGGAGATCTTCGGCTTCGTCGGCAGCAACGGTGCCGGCAAGACCACGACCATGCGGATCGTGCTCGGCGTGCTGGCGGCGGACGCCGGGGAGGTGCGCTGGGACGGTGACCGGGTCACCCTGCGGACCCGCAGCCGGATCGGCTACATGCCCGAGGAGCGCGGCCTCTACCCGCGGATGCGGGTCGGCGAGCAACTGGAGTATCTGGCCAGGCTGCACGGCCTGAGCGCGGCCGAGGCCGCCCGGGCCACCCGCGAGTGGACCGAGCGCCTCGGCGTGGCGGCCCGGGTCGGCGACGAGGTCCAGAAGCTCAGCCTGGGCAACCAGCAGCGGGTCCAGCTCGCCGCCGCCCTGGTGCACGACCCGGTGATCCTGGTGCTGGACGAGCCGTTCTCCGGGCTGGACCCGGTGGCGGTGGACGTGATGAGCGAGGTGCTCCGGGACAAGGCGGCGTCCGGGGTGCCGGTGATCTTCTCCAGCCACCAGCTGGAGCTGGTGGAGCGGCTCTGCGACCGGGTCGGCATCGTCCGCTCCGGTGCGATGGTCGCCTGCGGCCCGGTGGACGAACTGCGCTCCGGCGGCGGGGAGCTGCTGGTGGTGGACGCGCCGGCGGCCCCGGGCGGCTGGGCGGCCGGGGTGCCCGGCGTCACCTCGCACCGGATGGAGGGCAGCCGTACCGTCCTCGAACTCGCGCCGGGCACCGACGACCAGGCGGTGCTGGCGGCGGCGCTGGCCACCGGGCCGGTGCGCGAGTTCGCCCGCCGGCGGCCGTCGCTGACCGAGCTGTTCCGGCACGTGGTGAGCGAGCAGGAGGACGCGTCATGAGCGGCACGAACGGAACGAGTGGGATGAACCGCACCAGCGGGGCCGGCGGGACCGGCGGGACCGGCGGGATGAACGGCCAGGACATCAGGCTGGAGTCGCGCGACGCCATCACCCTGGTGGCCCGGCGCGAGTGGACCACCCGGGTGCGCTCCAAGGCGTACCGGATCAGCCTCGCCGTGATGGTGCTGGCGGTCGTCGCGACCAGCGTGATCTTCCACTTCGTGCACACCGGCGGCCAGAGCACCCAGACGATCGGCCTGCTGCGCCAGGACGCCCCGCTCTCCGCGCCGTTGGAGGCCGCGGGCACCGCCGCCGGGCAGCACGTGGTCACCCGGACCGTCCCCGACCAGGCGGCCGGCCAGGCCCAGGTGCGCGGCGGACAGCTCAACGCCCTGGTGATGAGCGCGCCGCAGGGCCTGCAGGTCACCGTGAACAAGTCCCTGGACGGCACGCTGCGCGGCGTGCTCGGCGCCGTCGCGCGGGAACAGGCGCTGGATGCCCAGATCACCCGACTCGGCGGTGACCCGGGCCAGGTGGCCGAGGCGGCGGGCGCGGCGAGCGTGCAGGTGTCGACCCTGCAGCCGCCCAAGCCGGCCCACACGCAGCACCTGATCGTGGGGATCGTCGCTGGTTTCCTGATCTACCTCTCCCTGATGACCTGCGGCCCGATGATCGCGCAGGGCGTGGTCGAGGAGAAGAGCAGCCGGGTGGTCGAACTGCTGCTGGCCACCCTGCGTCCCTGGCAGCTGATGGCGGGCAAGGTGCTGGGCATAGGACTGCTCGGTCTGGTCCAGGTCGCGGTGGTCGGCGGCGCCGGCGTGGCCGCGGGCAAACTCACCGGCACCCTGTCGCTCTCGCTCGGCGGCTCGGCCTCGGCCGTGCTCTGGGCGGTGGCCTGGTACCTGGCTGGCTTCGCCCTCTACGCCAACCTCTTCGCCGCCGCGGGCGCCCTGGTCTCCCGTCAGGAGGACCTGGCCGGCGTCCAGTTCCCGCTGATCATGCCGATCATGGCCTCCTGGATCATCGGCATCTCGGTCCTGCCCGGCACCCCGGACAACAGCCTGCTGACCGTCCTCTCGATGGTCCCGCTCTTCGCCCCGGTCCTGATGCCGATGCGGATCGCCCTCGGCGTGGCGCCGATCTGGCAGAGCGTCACCGCCCTGCTGCTCACCCTCGCCCTGGCCGTTCTGCTGATCCGCTTCGCCGCCCGCATCTACCGCAACTCCGTCCTCCGCAGCGGCGCCCGCGTCAGCTGGCGCGAGGCCCTGAAGGCGGCGTAACAGCCCCTGGGGATCCCGCCCCTACTGGTCGCACGGAGGGGCGTTGTGGCCGGGGGCGGGTTGTGGGGAGGTCGCCCCCGGTGGGCGCTGGGGGTGTTGGTGGGGAGTGGGGGTGGGGGTGTGCGCCCCCGTCACTCGGGCGGCGGATGACGGGGGTGTGGCCGGCGGGGGATGGTCGGAGCATGGGGATTGATGGTGTGTCAGATCAGGGTGGGCCGGGGCCCGGTGTGGGTGAGGGGCTTGGGCGGGTGGCTGTTGCCGCCTTCGTCGGGACGGCGATCGAGTACTACGACTTCTTCCTGTACGGGATGGCGGCGGCGCTCGTCTTCGGGCGCGAGTTCTTTCCGGTGCTCAGTCCCGTCAACGCTCTGCTCGCGGCGCTGTCGGTCTATGCGGTGGCGTTCGTGGCCCGGCCGGTGGGTGCGGTGCTGTTCGGGCACTTCGGGGACCGGGTGGGGCGCAAGGCGGTCCTGGTGGCGTCGCTGCTGATGATGGGGCTGTCGACGGCGGCGGTGGGGCTGATGCCCGGGTACGGCCGGATCGGGATCTGGTCGCCGGTGCTCCTGGTGCTGTTGCGGTTCTGCCAGGGGATCGGGCTGGGCGGCGAGTGGGGCGGTGCGGCGCTGCTGCTCGCGGAGTACGCGCCGGTGCGCCGGCGCGGGCGCAGCGGCGGGTATCTGCAGCTCGGTGCCGCTGTGGGCTCGGCGCTCGCCACCGCGGTCTTCCTGGCGCTCTCGCTGGGGCTCACCGAGGGGGAGTTCACCGGGTGGGGGTGGCGGCTGCCGTTCCTCGGCTCGCTGGTGCTGGTCGGGGTCGGGCTCTTCGTCCGGCTGCGGATCGCGGAGACGCCGGTGTTCGCCGCGGCCGAGGCGGGTGCGCGGTCCCCGGTGCCGCTGCTGACGGTGCTGCGCGGGCACTGGCGCACGGTGCTGCTGGGCGGTGGCCTGCTCTGCTTCGGCTACGCGCTCTTCTACCTGACCGGCACCTACGCCCTCGGCTACGCCACCGGCCAGCTGGGCGTGGACCGGACGCTGATGCTCAGCCTGCAGCTGCTCGCCGCGCCGGGCGGTGCGCTGGCCATCTGGTTCAGTGCGGCGAGCTCGGACCGCTGGGGGCGGCGACGGTCCCTGCTGGCCGCCTTCGCGGCCGCGATCGTCTGGTCGCCGCTCTTCTTCCCGCTGCTGGAGACGCTGCGGCCGACGCTGCTCCTCTTCGCGGTGGTCACCACGGGGGTGCTGTCGGGGCTGCTGCTCGGCCCGGTCGGGGCCTACCTGCCGGAGCTCTTCCCGACCTCGGTGCGCTACACCGGCGCCGCGCTCACCTACAACCTCGGCGGCGTGGTGGGCGGAGCGACGGCGCCGCTGGTCGCCACCCGGCTGACCGCCGCCTACGGGACGGCGGCGCCGGTGGGCTGGTGCCTGGCGGTGCTGGGCGTCGCCTCGGTGCTCTGCCTGCTCGCCCTTCCCGAGACGAACGGCCAGGACCTGACCGTCGATCAGCGGGCCACCGACCATCCCGGCCGCCGGCCCTCCGCCGCCGTCACCGGGGGCCCGGCGATCTAGTGCCGCGTCAGGCACTGGGTCGGACAGGCTCCGGCCGCCGGGCCGGTCCGCCGCGCCCGGGGGCGGCGTGGCCGGGCCGGTGGGGCGCGTGGCGCCTGACGGGCATCGATTTCCCAAGACCCGCGATGACCATGTAATGTCTTCCTCGTTCGACCGGTTCGCCCCTATAGCTCAGTCGGTAGAGCGTCTCCATGGTAAGGAGAAGGTCTGCGGTTCGATTCCGCATGGGGGCTCCATCGGAGAAGGTCCTCGCCAGCACGGCGAGGGCCTTTTTCGTTATTCTCGCTGCCACTGTTCCATCCCGTACTCATCCAACCCGCCGGTATCTAGCGATCGGGTCCGCGATGCGCTGTGATGGGGCGTCAACAGTGGTGTGGCGTAAGGCCGGTACGCGTCGCGCGGATGCGGCTCCGCGCAGGGTTGTGGGGGAGGGGCCCCTTGGGCGTGCGGCTTGTCGTCGTCGACGATCACCGGTTGCTGGCCGAGGCACTGGCTGCCGCGCTGCAGGTGCGCGGGCACCGGGTGCTGGCGGTGGGGTGTCCCACGGCGGCCGGACCCGAGCTGGTCGCCCAGCGCCGGCCGGAGGTCTGCCTGCTCGGGGTGGCCCGTCCGGGCAGCCCGGGCGCCTTCGCGCCGGTGCGCAGGCTGCGGCAGGAGCGGCCGGAGGTCGCCGTCGTGGTGCTCGGTCCGGTGGACGACCTGCGCGGGGTGGCGAACGCCTTCGCCGCCGGGGCGGCGGGCTTCGTCCGCAGCGACGAGCGGATCGAGGTGGTGGACCGCTCGATCACCCGGGCCAAGGCCGGCGAGGCCGCGGTGACGGTGGAGGTGCTCCAGGCGGCCTTCGAGCGGCTGCTGCACCCGGTGCGGGAGCCGGACGACGAGGCGCTGCGGCTGCTCGGCGCGCTGACCCGCCGCGAGGTCCAGGTGCTGGTCCGGATCGCCGAGGGGCAGGACACCCAGGAGATCGCGGTCGGGATGGGGATCGCCCCCAGCACGGCACGCACCCACGTCCAGCGGGTGCTGATGAAGCTCGGGGCCCGCACCCGGCTGGAGGCCGCGGCCGTGGCCGACCGCACCGGCCTGCTCGCCCGCCTGGTCCGCGAGTAGGGCCGTCGCCCAGAACCTGATGCCGGGCAGGGCCCGCTGGCCGCCCGGCCCTGCTCCGTGCTGCCCCGAACGCGCCGTCCACGCCCGAATCTGTTGACTGCTGATGAGTAATGTTTGATTATGTGTGATGCAGTCAACGGCAGCGGGCCACAGCGAGGGCGGACACTGTGCGGAAGACCACGACCAAGCTGGCGGACGGCCGCGAGCTGATCTACTACGACCGGGACGAGTCGGCCTCCCGCGACGTGCGCGACCGACGCCCACTGGAGGCGCCGGTCAACCTGGCCGAGGTCCGCCGCGACCCGGTCCTCGGCGACTGGGTCACGGTGGCCGCGCACCGCCAGAGCCGCACCTACCACCCGCCCGCCGACGAGTGCCCGCTCTGCCCGAGCCGGGACGGCCGGCTGAGCGAGATCCCGGCGGCCGACTACGACGTGGTGGTCTTCGAGAACCGCTTCCCGTCACTGGCCGCCGACGCGGCGGCCCACGTCCACGCGGCGAACGCGGCGAGCACGGCGAGCGGCACGAACGCCACCAGCGCCACCGGCGTCCCGGGCGGCTCCCAGGAGACCTGGGCCGACCGCCCCCTGCACCTGACCCGTCCCGGCGTCGGCCGCTGCGAGGTGGTCTGCTTCACCGCCGACCACCACGCCTCCTTCGCCGACCTCGACGAGTCCAAGGCCCGCCTGGTGCTGGACGCCTGGACCGACCGCAGCGCCGAACTGGGCGCGCTGCCCGACGTCGAGCAGGTCTTCTGCTTCGAGAACCGCGGCGCGGAGATCGGCGTGACGCTGGCCCATCCGCACGGTCAGATCTACGCGTTCCCGTTCGTCACCCCGCGCACCGCCAAGATGGTCGCGCAGGCGGACGAGCACCGCGCCCGCACCGGCCGCAACCTCTTCGAGGACCTGCTGCGCGCCGAACGCGCCGACCCCGTCAGAGTGGTGCTCACCGGCGAGCACTGGACGGCCTTCGTCCCGTTCGCCGCCCGCTGGCCGTACGAGGTGCACCTCTACCCCAACCGCCGGGTGCCGGGCCTGACCGGCCTGAACGAGGCCGAGCGGGCCGAGTTCCCCGGTCTCTACCTGGACTTGCTGCGCCGCTTCGACCGGCTCTTCACCGATCCGGCCTCGCCCCGGCCGGCCCCGGGCGGGGCGACGCCGCCCACTCCCTACATCGCCGCCTGGCACCAGGCGCCCCGGCGGGGCGGCGCCGAGCTGGCACTGCATCTGGAGCTGTTCACGATCCGACGTACGGTAGGCAGGCTGAAGTTCCTTGCCGGCGTCGAGTCCGGCATGGACGCGTTCGTCAACGATGTGTCGCCCGAGGCGGCGGCACAGCGCCTGCGGGAGGTCGCGATATGAGCAAGTACCTGGTCACCGGCGGTGCCGGCTATGTCGGCAGCGTGGTTGCCGCCCACCTCCTGGAGGCGGGCCACCAGGTCACCGTGCTGGACGACCTGTCCACCGGGTTCCGCGAGGGCGTCCCGGCCGGTGCCGAGTTCGTCAACGGCCGGATCCAGCAGGCCGCCGAGGTGCTGGACTCCTCCTTCGAGGCGGTGCTGCACTTCGCCGCCTCCTCGCAGGTCGGCGAGTCGGTCGCGGACCCGGAGAAGTACTGGCGCAACAACGTGGCCGGCTCGCTGGAGCTGGTCAGCGCGATGCGCAAGGCCGGCGTGCGCAAGCTGGTCTTCTCCTCCACCGCCGCGGTCTACGGCGAGCCGGAGCAGGTCCCGATCGCCGAGACCGCCCGCACCTCGCCGACCAACGCCTACGGCGCCACCAAGCTGGCGGTGGACCACCTGATCACCAGCGAGGCGATCGCCCACGGTCTGGCGGCGGTCAGCCTGCGCTACTTCAACGTGGCCGGTGCCTACGGCGCCTACGGCGAGCGGCACGACCCCGAGTCGCACCTGATCCCGCTGGTCTTCCAGGCCGCCCTCGGCCAGCGCCCGCACATCGCCGTCTACGGGGACGACTACCCGACCCCCGACGGCACCTGCATCCGCGACTACATCCACGTCGCCGACCTGGCCGACGCCCACCTGCTGGCGCTCACCGCGGCCAAGCCGGGCGAGCACCTGATCTGCAACCTGGGCAACGGCAGCGGCTTCTCGGTCCGCGAGGTGATCGAGTCGGTCAAGCGGGTCACCGGGCGCGAGATCCCGGTGGTCATGGCCGAGCGCCGCCCGGGCGACCCGGCCGTGCTGGTCGCCTCCGCCGAGCAGGCCCACACCCGGCTGGGCTGGACCCCCAAGCGGCCCGAGCTGGACGACATCGTGGCCGACGCCTGGACCTTCACCCTGAACAAGAACACCAGCAGCACGCAGTGACCGGACCCGAGCAGTA
The DNA here is from genome assembly GCF_036226465.1 of Kitasatospora sp. NBC_01250. Taxonomy (NCBI): domain Bacteria; kingdom Bacillati; phylum Actinomycetota; class Actinomycetes; order Kitasatosporales; family Streptomycetaceae; genus Kitasatospora; species Kitasatospora sp. NBC_01250. The sequence continues at coordinate 5,380,430 of NZ_CP108476.1, forward strand.
GCCAGACCGCGGGAGAGCGCAACGTGAGAGAGCAGTTCGAACGGATCTTCGGCGCCACCCCCACCGGCGTGTGGGCGGCACCGGGCCGGGTGAACCTGATCGGCGAACACACCGACTACAACGACGGGTTCGTCCTGCCGATCGCTCTCCCGCAGGCGGTGAAGGTGGCGGCCCGGGCCCGCCCGGACGGTCGGCTGCGCCTCTACAGCGCCCAGGGCGACGACGTGGTCACCGACCTGTCGGTGGCCGCACTCGCCCCGGGCGCGGTGACGACCTGGGCCGGCTACCCGGCCGGCGTGGTCTGGGCGCTGCGCGAGGCCGGGTACCCGATCGGCGGCGCCGACCTTTACTTCGACAGCGACGTGCCGAGCGGCGCCGGTCTCTCCTCCTCCGCCGCGCTGGAGTGCGCGGCGGCGGCGGTCTACCGCGATCTGTACGAACTGCCGTTCACCGCGGCCGAGTCGGCGGTGCTCGCGCAGCGCGGCGAGAACCTCTTCGTCGGGGTCCCGTGCGGGGTGATGGACCAGATGGCCTCGGCCTGCTGCACCGAGGGGGCCGCGCTCTTCCTCGACACCAGGGACCTGGCGCAGCGCCAGGTCCCGTTCTCGCTGGACGAGCAGGGGCTGTTGCTGCTGGTCATCGACACCCGGGTCAAGCACGACCTCGGGGACGGCGCCTACGCCGCGCTGCGGGCCGGCTGCGAACGGGCGGCGGAACTGCTCGGGCTGGCCGCGCTGCGCGACCTGCCCGCCGCCGCGCTGTCCGGGGCGGTGGCCCAGCTGCCCGCCGAGCTGGGCCCGCTGGTGCGCCACGTGGTGACCGAGAACGTGCGGGTCGGCCAGGCGGTCGAGCTGCTGGAGCAGGGCGAGTACGCCGCGCTCGGACCGATCCTGACGGCGGGGCACGCCTCGCTGCGCGACGACTTCAAGGTCTCCTGCGCGGAGACCGACCTGGCGGTCGAGGCGGCGGTGGCGGCCGGTGCCCTGGGCGCCCGGATGACCGGGGGCGGCTTCGGCGGCTCGGTGATCGCGCTGGTGCCCAAGGACGCGGCCGGGCAGGTCGAACAGGCCGTCACCGGCGCCTTCCTGGCGGCGGGCCATGCGGTGCCGAACGTCTTCACGACGACCGCGGCGGCGGGGGCCCGCCGGCTCGCCTGAGAACTCGCGGCACGACCTGCGCGGACCTGACGGAATTTCACTGAACCGCCACCTCCAGGCCTGGCACCCCGTACCCTGAGTCCGGTATCGGACGGGGGCCGTACCGGACTCAGGGGGACACCAGATGGGGCGGATCCGTGTCCTGGTGGTCGACGACCACCGGATCTTCGCCGAAGCGCTCGCGACGGCGCTCTCCGCCGAGCCGGAGATCGAGGTCGGCGCCGCCGGTAGTGCGGCCGCCGCCGAGCATGCCCTGGAACGGGCCGCGGCCGAGGGGCGGCCCTTCGACATCCTGCTGGTCGACGCCGACCTCGGCAGCGTCGGCGGCTCGCTGGTCCCGCCGCGCCGTCCGCGCCAGGCGGTGGAGCCGGAGGCCGGCCCGGCGCCGGCCCGCCGTGCCACCACCGGAGTGGTCCCCGCGCCGCGCCGCTCCGGCAGCGTGCTCGTCCCGCAGCGCCCGGCCGGACCGCCGGTGGTGACGGCGGAGCAGCCCGCCGCGGTGGCGCCGGTGCGGCGCCCGGTGGACGGGATCGCGCTGCTCGGCCGCTCCTGCCACACCTATCCCGGGCTGCGCGCCGTGGTGCTGGCCGCCGAGGAGGACCCGCGCCGGGCCGTGCGCGCGCTGTACGCGGGGGCGGCGGGCTGGGTGGCCAAGGAGAGCTCGCTGACCCGGCTGCTGACCGTGCTGCGCGGGGTGCTGCGCGGCGAGACCCATCTGCCACCCACCCTGCTCACCGGCGTGGTGCGGGAGCTGACCACGGCCCGGCGCGACCGTACCGAGAGCGAACGGCTGGTCGAGTCGCTGACGCCCCGGGAGAAGCAGGTGCTGCGCTGCATGGTGGCGGGGCTGGGCCGGCAGGCGGTGGCCGAGCGGCTCTACCTCTCCCCGCACACGGTGCGCACCCACATGCAGAACGTGCTGGGCAAGCTGGGCGTGCACTCCACGCTGGCCGCCGTCGCGCTGGCCCGCCGGGCGGGTGTCGGCCCGGCCGAACCGGCGGGCGCGCCGACCTCCTGAGCCGGTCTCAGCCCGGGATGTTGTCGAACGGTGCGACCAGCTGCCGCAGCAGCGCCGCCAGCTCGCCCTGCTGCTGCCCCGACAGCTCGGCCAGCAGCTCGCGCTCGTGGGCGAGCAGCCCGGCCAGCGCCTGGTCCGCCTTCTCCTGCCCGGTTTCGGTCAGCCGCACCAGCACGCCGCGCCGGTCGTCCGGATCGGGCAGCCGCTGCACCAGGTCCTTGCCGGCCAGGCGGTCGATCCGGTTGGTCATGGTCCCCGAGGTGACCAGGGTCTGGGTGAGCAACTGCCCGGGGGAGAGCTGGTAGGGGCGTCCGGCCCGGCGAAGCGCCGTCAGCACGTCGAACTCCCAGGGCTCCAGGCCGTGCTCGGCGAAGGCGGTGCGGCGGGCCCGGTCCAGGTGCCGGGCGAGCCGGCTGACCCGGCTGAGCACCTGCAGTGGTTGCACGTCGAGGTCGGGGCGCTCTCGGCGCCATGCTGCGACCAGGCGGTCGACCTCGTCCTCCATGTGGATCAGTGTATCGGGGGTTCTGTCGATATGAAGCCTCTTGACATCGAGAAAACCCCTGGCCGAAACATTCCGTTGGTGCGGCGGCGCCGGGCCCCGGCCGCCGCCGCCCGCCCGGCGGGCGCCCTCAGGTCTGCCGTTCGCCGACCAGCTTGGGGTGCCGCTCCATGCCCTCCAGGCCGTGCCACGCCAGGTTGACCAGGTGCGCGGCGACCTCGGCCTTGCCCGGCTTGCGCACCTCGAGCCACCACTGCCCGGTCAGCGCGACCATGCCCACCAGCATCTGCGAGTACATCGGCGCGAGCCGGGCGTCGAAGCCGCGGGCCTTGAACTCCAGGCCCAGGATGTCCTCGACCTGGGTGGCGATGTCGCTGATCAGCGAGGCGAAGGTGCCGGTGGACTGGGCCACCGGCGAGTCCCGGACCAGGATCTTGAAACCGTCGGTCGAGGTGTCGATGTAGTCCATCAGCGCGAAGGCCGCCTGCTCCAGCAGCTCGCGGGAGTGCCCCCCGGTGAGTGCTCCGGTGACCATGTCGAGCAGCAGCTGCATCTCGCGGTCCACCACCACCGCGTAGAGGCCCTCCTTGCCCCCGAAGTGCTCGTACACCACCGGCTTGGAGACGCCCGCCCGCTCGGCGATCTCCTCCACCGAGGTGCCGTCGTAGCCGCGCTCGGCGAAGACGGAGCGCCCGATGTCCAGCAGTTGTTCGCGCCGTTGCTTGCCCGTCATCCGGACCCGGCCCGCCCGCCCGGTGCCGCCGCGGGCGGGCGGTCGATGGCCGACTGCGCTGTCTCCGTTGCTCCCGTTCACCCCCCCATCATGCTGTAGGCGACGGGTCATGCGACGCGCCGGGCGTCAATGCGCCCGGGGCCCGGCCAGCGGACGTCGCGCGCCCAGCCGGCCTGTTCGAACCAGCGGATCAGCCGGGCGGAGGAGTCCAGCTGCCCGCGCAGCACCCCGTGCCGGGCCGAGGTGGGGTCGGCGTGGTGCAGGTTGTGCCAGGACTCGCCGCAGGAGAGCACCGCCAGCCACCACACGTTGCCCGAGCGGTCCCGGGACCTGAAGGGGCGCTGCCCGATCGCGTGGCAGATGGAGTTGATCGACCAGGTCACGTGGTGCAGCAGCGCCACCCGGACCAGCGAACCCCAGAAGAACGCGGTGAGCGCACCCTGCCAGGACCAGCTGAGCAGCCCGCCCACCAGCGGCGGCAGCAGCATCGAGATCGAGGTCCAGAGCCAGAAGAGCCGCGAGACGGTCCGGATGTCGCGGTCCTTGACCAGGTCGGGCGCGTAGATGTGCTGCGGGGTCTGCTCGGAGTCGAAGAGCCAGCCCATGTGTGCCCACCACAGGCCCTTGAGCAGGGCCGGCACGCTCTCGCCGTAGCGCCAGGGCGAGTGCGGGTCGCCCTGCTGGTCGGAGAACTTGTGGTGCTTGCGGTGGTCGGCCACCCAGCGCACCACCGGCCCCTCGACGGCCAGGCTGCCGGCCACCGCCATCGCGATCTTCAGCACCCGGCCGGTCTTGAACGAGCGGTGGGTGAAGAAGCGGTGGAAGCCGACGGTGATGCCGTGGCAGGTGGTGAAGTACATGACCGTCGCGATCGCCAGGTCCCGCCAGCCCAGCCCCCAGCCCCAGGCCACCGGCACGGCGGCCAGCAGGGCCAGGAACGGCACCGCGATGAAGAGGCCGAGCGCCAGGCGCTCGGGCAGGCCCTGCTTCTCGCCGCCGAGCGTGGCGGAGACCTCGGAGGCGGGCCGGGCATTGGACGCGGAGCCGGGCGGCGCCTGGTCGGCCTGGATCGTCATGGGCGCTCCCTTGAGGGAATACGTTTATGAGAAAACGTGGGAGAAAGCGGGGGAATGGAGCGTGCTCGGCGCCGGGCGTCGCTGGGCCGGAGCCTACGAATGCGTAACTTACGGCATCGTAGGTTGCTGTGCCTGCCAAGGGAAGCAGGTCGCGCCGACCGTCGGCGGGGTTGGGCCGAACGGCGTGGCAGCTGGGTCGAACGGTGTGGCGCGCCCTGGGGATCGAAGGCGATACCCAGTCAGGGGAGGACTCCGGTATGGTCTGAGCAGCCATCCGCCGTGGGGTAATCGGCAGCCCGCAGGCCTTTGAAGCCTTGCAGTGTTGGTTCGAATCCAACCGGCGGAGCACTTCGCGCGGCCGGGGTCCATCGCCCCGGTCGCGCGCTTGTCGTTTACCGACCTGGGCGTGACGCTGTGCGGTCATGGGCGGATTGCGCGGTTATTCTCGGGTCTGGTCATTTCTCGGGCCCTTCTCGATGGCGCGGCGTGCGGAGCCCGCCCATCCGGACCCGACCCGCTTCCGGTCACCCCCAAGGAGCCTCCCGCGTGAGCGCCAACCCCCTTGCCGCCGTCATCGTGCTCGCCGCCGGTGAAGGCACCCGGATGAAGTCGAAGGCCCTGCCCAAGGTGCTGCACCCGATCTGTGGCCGCAGCCTGCTGGGACACGTGGTCACCGCCGCCCAGGAGCTGACGCCCCAGCAACTGGTGGTGGTGATCGGCCATCTGAAGGAGCAGGTCGCCGAGCACCTGGGCGCCGAGCACCCGCAGGCCCGCACGGTGGTGCAGGACGAGCAGAACGGCACCGGCCACGCGGCCCGGATCGCGCTGGAGGCACTGGCCGCCGACGGGATCACGCTGGACGGCACGGTGCTGGTCACCTACGGGGACGTCCCGCTGCTGACCGCGGAGACCATGCGCGCGCTGGTCCACCAGCACACCCTGGAGGGCAACGGCGTCACCGTGCTGACCGCCGAGGTCCCCGACCCGAGCGGCTACGGCCGGATCCTGCGCGACCCGCAGCACGGCAGCGTCACCGCGATCGTCGAGCACAAGGACGCCGACGCCGCCCAGCTGGCGATCACCGAGATCAACTCCGGCGTCTACGCCTTCGACGGCAAGCTGCTGGCCGACGCGCTGGCCCGGATCGGCACCGACAACGTGCAGGGCGAGGAGTACCTGACCGACACCCTGGAGATCCTGCGCGAGGCCGGCCACCGGGTGGGCGCGATGGTCGCCGCCGACCACCGCGACATCCTGGGGATCAACGACCGGGTCCAGCTCGCCGAGGCCCGCCGGCTGCTCAACGACCGCCTGCTGGTGGCCGCGATGCGGGCCGGCGTCACCGTCGTCGACCCGGCCACCACCTGGATCGACGCGCAGGTGGGTTTCGAGCCGGACGCCGTCCTGCTCCCCGGCACCCAGCTGCACGGCGCCACCCACCTGGGCGAGGGCTGCCGGGTCGGCCCGAACAGCACCCTGACCGACACCGTGGTCGGGGCCGGTGCCACGGTGAGCAACGCGGTGGTCGAGCAGGCCGAGATCGGCGCGGGCGCCAGCGTCGGCCCGTTCGCCTACCTGCGCGGCGGGGTCGCGCTCGGGGCCAAGGGCAAGATCGGCACCTTCGTCGAGGTCAAGAAGTCGAGCATCGGCGCCGGCGCCAAGGTGCCGCACCTGTCCTACATGGGCGACGCCACCATCGGCGAGGGCGCCAACGTGGGCGCGGCCACGGTCACCGCCAACTGGGACGGGGTGAACAAGAACCCCACCACGATCGGTGCGCACGCCCGGGTCGGCACCGACAACATGCTCATCGCCCCGGTCACCATCGGTGACGGCGCCTACACCGGCGCCGGCTCGGTGATCAGCAAGGACGTGCCCCCCGGCGCGCTCGGCGTGAACCGCGCACAGCAGCGCAACATCGAGGGCTGGGTGGCGCGCAAGCGCCCCGGCACTGCTTCGGCCGAGGCCGCCGCCGCCGCGCTGGGCCAGCCCGCCGAGGCCTGAGCCACCCCGCTCAGCGGTGCTGCGGCCCTCCCGGGCCGGACGCTTCACGGGCGGGCGCGTAACCTGGTGTACATACGTGCGCCGTGGGGCTGTAGCCCGTGCCGTGGCGTACCCAATCCCTCGTCGACCACCGGCCCGGACGGCTCCCGCTGTCCGGGTGCGGCGCGGCGGGACCATGCGGCAGCAACACGAGGAGACGGTGCAGTGAGCGGGATCACGACGTCGGGTGAGAAGAAACTGAAGCTCTTCTCCGGCCGTGCCCACCCCGAGCTGGCGAAGGAGGTGGCCGCGGCGCTGGGCACCGAGCTCGTCCCGACCAAGGCCCTGGACTTCGCCAACGGCGAGATCTACGTCCGCTTCCTGGAGTCCGCCCGGGGGGCGGACTGCTTCGTGATGCAGAGCCACACGGCTCCCATCAACCAGTGGATCATGGAACAGCTGATCATGATCGACGCGTTGAAGCGGGCCTCGGCCAAGAGCATCACCGCGATCCTGCCGTTCTACGGCTACGCCCGTCAGGACAAGAAGCACCTGGGCCGCGAGCCCATCTCGGCGCGCCTGGTCGCCGACCTGCTGGCCCAGGCCGGTGCCGACCGGATCATGGCCGTGGACCTGCACACCGCGCAGATCCAGGGCTTCTTCGCCGGCCCGGTCGACCATCTCTTCGCGCTCCCGCTTCTCGCCGACTACGTCGGCGAGAAGGTCGACCGCAGCAAGCTCACCATCGTCTCGCCGGACGCCGGCCGGGTGAAGGTGGCCGACCAGTGGTGCGACCGCCTGGACGCCCCGCTGGCGATCATCCACAAGCGCCGCGACATGAGCCAGGCCAACACCATCCTCTCCGCCGAGGTGGTCGGTGACGTCCGGGACCGGGTCTGCGTCCTGGTCGACGACATGATCGACACCGCCGGCACCATCTGCGCCGCGGCCGACGCGCTCTTCGAGGCCGGCGCCGCCGACGTCATCGTGGCCGCCACCCACGGCGTGCTGTCCGGCCCCGCCGGCGACCGGCTGAAGAACTCGCGGGTCAGCGAGTTCGTCTTCACCAACACGCTGCCCTGCCCGGCCGACCTCCAGCTGGACAAGGTCACCACCCTCTCCATCGCCCCCTCGATCGCCGCCGCGATCCGTGAGGTCTTCGAGGAGGGCTCGGTGACCTCGCTCTTCGAGGGCGTGCACTGAGCGTGCGTGAACCGGGTTCTCCGCGGGCTCTCCGCTGAAGGTCCGTCAGGTCCGATCGGCCCCGTCGCTGCTGGCGACGGGGCCGATTTCACGGTTGACGAGTGCTGCGGTTAGACTCGTGAGACTGCTCGGCGAGGGATGCCGCGCGCCCATCGGGCGCGTGCTCCGTGATCGACGCGCTGCCGGGGTCGGAGTACCGACCGTTGGCAGAGTCGTCCCGCCGCCGAGCGAACCCCCCAGTGTTTAAGGGTGTGGTCCCGGCGGCTTCGTGCTGTTCGGGCCTCGTATGACCACCGTACGAGTGTTGCCTGCACCCCCCGCCAGTCTTCCGAGGAGTGCAGTCGTGTCCGAGATCCGCCTTGCCGCCGAGCCCCGCAACGAGTTCGGCAAGGGTGCCGCCCGCCGCGCCCGCCGCGCCGGCTTCGTCCCCGGTGTCGTCTACGGTCACGGCCACGCCCCGGTTCACCTGAACCTGCCCGGCCACGACCTGATGATGGCCCTCAAGACCCCGAACGCCCTGCTGGTCGTCCCGATCGAGGGCAAGGACGAGTTCGTCCTGCCGAAGGCCGTCCAGCGCGAGGCCATCAAGCGCACCATCGAGCACGTCGACCTGCTGCTGGTCAAGCGCGGCGAGAAGGTCACCGTCGAGATCCCGGTCCTGACCGAGGGCGAGCTGGCCCCCGGCGGCAACCTGGTCGAGCACGTGCTGAACACGCTGCCGGTCGAGGCCGAGGCCACCCACCTGCCCGAGTCGGTCACCGTCTCGATCGAGGGCCTGGAGGCCGGCGCCTCCATCGTGGCCGGCGACATCGCGCTGCCCAAGGGCACCTCGCTGGCCGTCGAGGCCGACGCCGTCGTGCTGCAGGTCATCGGCGCCCAGGCCTCGCAGGCCGACGCCGACGCCGAGGCCGCCGCTGAGGCCGCCGCCGAGGCCTGAGCCTCCCGGTAGTTCCACTGCCGCTGCCCCGGCTCCCCGTGTGGGAGCCGGGGCAGCTGTGTGTCCATGATGATGAGGTATCGGAGGAGGAGCGCAGATGAGCGGTGAGGCGTACAGCGGCCCCTGGCTGATCGTGGGCCTGGGCAATCCCGGCGAGGGCTACGCCCGCAACCGGCACAACATCGGCTTCATGGTGGCCGACCTGCTGGCCGAGCGGATCGGTGCCAGGTTCAAGACGCACAAGAGCCGCGCCCAGGTCGCCGAGGGCCGGCTGGTCGGGCAGCGGGTGGTGCTGGCCAAGCCGATGACCTTCATGAACCTCTCCGGCGGCCCGGTCACCGCACTGCGCGACTTCTACAAGGCGCCGGCCGCCGCGGTGGTGGCGGTCCACGACGAGCTGGACATCGACTACGCGACCCTGCGGCTCAAGCTCGGCGGCGGCGACAACGGCCACAACGGGCTCAAGTCGATCACCAAGTCGCTCGGCCCGGACTACTACCGGGTGCGCTGCGGCATCGGCCGCCCGCCGGGCCGGATGGAGGTCGCCGACTTCGTCCTGAAGGACTTCTCCGGTGCCGAGCGCAAGGAGCTGGACTGGTTCGTGGACCGATCGGCCGACGCCGTCGAGGCGCTGCTGACCGAGGGTCTGGAGCGGGCCCAGGGCACCTACAACACCTGACTCCCAGCCGGCTCACAGCTGACCTGACGTCAGCTCGGCGCCCTCGTATGACGGATAGGGCAACAGTCGTACAACTCTTCGCCGCAGCCCCCTCTCCGCGGCCGGATCGCTTTGGCGCATCGGGTACGGTCGACCCGGACTCGGGAAGATAGGGGCGCTGGTGGGCGCGGGGTTGGGCTCGGCACGCATGGCCGGCACATGGGTTCTGGCGGTCACGGCGCTGTTCTCCGGCGCCGCACTCGCTCGCGCGGCCGAGCCGAGCGGCTCACCCGCGCCCTCGGCGAGTGCGACGCTCTCGCCGACGCCGGCGGCGAGCAGTACGGCACCCTCGCCGGTGCCCACCGCGGTGGCGGCCAGCGGGCCGCCGACCGACGCGGCCACGCCCGCGGCACCGCATCCGCCCACGGCTTCGCCGAGCACCACGGCCGGCCCCAGCTGTCCGCCGCTGCCGGGCGCCGACGCCTCGGCCACCGCCTCGCCCGGGCAGTCGGCCGGGGCGGCACCGCAACCGCCGTCCCAGCCTCCCGCCTCGGCCCAGGCCGACGCCTCGGCCACCGCCTCGCCGGGGGCCTCGCCGACGGAGCTGCCCAGCGGCTGCCCCAGCCCGACGCCGACCCCCACGCCCTCGGCCAACCGCACCTCGGCGATCTCGGTCGGCGGCGGCCGGGGCGGCAGCGGCCGGTTGCGCCAGGCGGCCCCGCAGCCCGTCTCCAGCGCGCTGGACGCCCAGCTGGTCGACGACCCGCCGGCGACCGCCGCGCCGTCGCCCGCGCCGACCCCGGCCCCCGAGACCGCGGCGCTCTCCGGCGCCTTCATCTCCACCCTGGGCGGCAACGCCGGCATCCCGGCGGTGGCCGGCGGCCTGGTGGTCGCGGCCGGCGGTGGCGCGCTCTGGCTCAAGCGCCGCCGCACCGACAAGGAGACCGGCTGACCCGAGCCGGCCGAAACGCCAGGGGCCCGCTCGCCTGCACGGCGAGCGGGCCCCTTCGGCTTGTCGGTCCGTCAGCCGGTGTTGCGCAGGCCGGCCGCGATGCCGTTGACGGTCAGCAGCAGCGCGCGGGCCCGCAGCGGGTCCTCGGGCCGGCCGCCGGCGACCTCCTCGCGCTGCCGGCGCAGCAGCGCCACCTGCAGGTAGGAGATCGGGTCCAGGTAGGCGTCGCGGACGGTGAAGGTCTGCTTGAGCACCGGGTTGTGCTCCAGCAGCTCGCTCTCGCCGGTCAGCCGCAGCACCTCGCGCAGCGTCAGGTCGTGCTCGGCGGTGATCTGGTCGAAGATGTGCCGCAGCTCGGCGGGGACCAGCTGCTCGACGTAGTGACGGGCGATCCGCAGATCGGTCTTGGCCAGCGTCATCGCGACGTTGGACAGGAAGTTGCGGAAGAAGTGCCACTTGCCGTACATCTCCGGCAGCACGTCGCCCAGGCCCGCCTCGCGGGCGGCGGCCAGGCCGGAGCCGACGCCGTACCAGCCGGGGACGATCTGGCGGGACTGGGTCCAGCCGAAGACCCACGGAATGGCCCGCAGGCCGTCCAGTCCGGCGCCCGAGTCGGGACGGCGCGAGGGGCGCGAGCCCAGGTGCAGCGAGGCGAGCTGGTCGACCGGGGTGGCGGCGAAGAAGTACTTCGGCAGGTCCTCCTGCTCCACCAGGCCCCGGTAGGCGGTGTGCGCGGCCTGCGAGACCACGTCCATCGCGGCGTCCCAACGGGCCAGCTCCTCGGGGGCCTGGCGCGGGGAGGTGTGCATGGCGGAGGCGGCCAGCGTGGCGGAGAGGGTGAGCTCCAGGTTCTCCCGGGCCAGCGAGGGCAGCAGGTACTTGTCGGAGATCACCTCGCCCTGCTCGGTCACCTTGATCTCGCCCTCCAGGGTGCCCCAGGGCTGCGCCAGGATCGCCTCGTGCGAGGGGCCGCCGCCGCGGCCGACCGTGCCGCCGCGGCCGTGGAACAGGCGCAGCCGGATGCCGTAGCGGTGGGCCACGTCGCGCAGTCGGCGCTGGGCGCGGTGGATCTCCCACTGGGAGGTGGTGATGCCGCCGAACTTGGAGGAGTCGGAGTAGCCGAGCATGACCTCCTGGATGTCCCCGCGCAGCGAGACCAGCAGGCGGTAGGAGGGGTCGGAGAGCATCTCCTCCAGGATCCGGTCCGCCTGCTGCAGCTCCTCGGTGGTCTCCAGCAGCGGCACGATGCCGATCCGCGCGACCCCGGCGTGCAGGTCGATCAGGCCGGCCTCGCGGGCCAGCACGGCGGCGGCGAAGACGTCGTCCGCACCCTGGCACATCGAGATGATGTAGCTCTCGACGATCTCGTCGCCGAACCGCTCGAAGCCCTCGCGGATGGTGGTGAAGACGCCCAGCGTCTTGGTGCCCGCGGCGTCCAGCGGCGCGGGGGTGGGGGCCAGTGGGCGGCGCGAGCGCAGCTCCTTGGCGAGCAGCCGCTGGCGGTACTCGCGCGGCATGTCGTTGTAGCGCCAGGCCTCCTCGCCGAGCCGGTCGAAGAGCTGGCCGAGCGCGTGGTGGTGGGCCTCGGCGTGCTCGCGCACGTCCATGGTGGCCAGCTGGAGGCCGAACGCCTCGACGGTGCGGATCGCGCGGGCCAGGCGGCCGTCCGCGATCAGCTCGCCGCGGTGCGAGCGCAGCGAGTCCTGGATCAGCTTGAGGTCGGCGATCAGCTCGCGGGTGCCCAGGTAGTCGCGGCCGTCCAGGTGCGGGGTGCCGGCGGCCAGCCGCTCGCGGGTGTTCTCCAGCTTCAGCCGCACGCAGGTGGCCTTGAGCCGGTACGGCTCCTCGGCGTTCATCCGCTTGTAGCGCGGGCTCAGCTCGGGCAGCAGCTTGAGGTCGGCCTCCAGCGAGGCGAGCAGCTGCTCGGAGGCACCGGCCAGGCGCACCGAGGTGGAGAGCGTGTTGCGCAGGTCGTCGACCGCGTCCAGGGCGTCCTTGATGCCGTACTCGTGCTGCAGGTTGAGCACGTCCCAGGTGACCTGCGGGGTGACGTTGGGGTTGCCGTCCCGGTCGCCGCCGATCCAGGTGCCGAAGGTCAGCGGGCGGACCCCCTCGGGCAGCGCGACGCCGACCCGGGCCAGCTCCTCGTGCAGCTCCTCCAGCACCTCGGGGACGGCCTCGCGGTACAGCTCGTCCAGGTAGTAGACGGCGTTGCGGGCCTCGTCGGTGGGCTCGGGGCGGGCGATCCGCAGCTCGTCGGTCTGCCAGAGCAGGTCGATGACCTCGGCGAGGCGGCGGTCGGCCGAGCGCTTGGCCGAGGTCAGCCGGGCCGAGTCGGTGGGGGAGATGCCCGCGGCGGCGTGCTCGCGGTGGATCCGCTCCAGCAGTTCACCGATCCGGCGCAGCTTGTTCAGCACGCTGCGGCGGGCGGCCTCGGTGGGGTGCGCGGTGAAGACCGGGCGGACCGCCAGGTTGGCCAGTGTGTCGGCCAGGTGCTTGGGGTCGGCCTCCACCAGCTGGTCGGCGGTCTGCGCCAGCAGCGAGCCCTCGCGGGCCCGGCGGGCGGCGAACTCGCGGCCGCGGTGCACCTGCTCGGTGACGTTGGCCAGGTGGAAGTAGGTGGAGAAGGCCCGCACCAGCTTGGCCGCGGTCTCCAGATCGATGTTGGCGAGCAGCTCCGCGGTGGCCTCGCCGTCGGTGCGGCTCAGCAGTCGGACCTGTTCGACCAGGCCGAGCACCTCGGCGCCCTCCTGGCGGACCAGGGTCTCGCCGAGCAGGTCGCCCAGGCGGCGGATGTCGGCCCGCAGGGCCGCGTTGTCGGCGGCGGGGTCGGCGTTCGGCAGCTCCACGGCGGCCAGACTGGCGCCTGAACGCCCGGTGGGCGGCTGGTCGGCACTCGGGTGGTCGGCCGAGGTGGGGACCTGAGCGGTCACGGCTGGCTCCCTGGGGTGGTGGGCTTCGGCTTCGGCGGACCGCGCTGTCCGACCGGACCAGCATATGGGGAGGTCCTTGCCCCGCGGTCGACTCGGTCGAATGGCGGACAGCGCGGCGCATGGGGAGCCGAGAACTGGGTGGGGCCGCAGGGGACGCCTCACTTAGGCTGTCCCGTATGAGCATGTCGCCTGGGGAGGGCGCACCGGACCGCGGCCTGTGGTGGTGGGACCGGCGGCGCAGTGCGCTGCTGGACGCGGTGCTGGCCCTGCTGGCCGCCGTGGAGTGTGCGCTGGGCGGCTACGGCCTGGTCCGCGACCGTTTCCACCTGGGCCACGGGTACGCGATCGCGGCTGCGGTGATCGGTGCGCTGGCCGGCGCCAGCCTGCTGGTGCGGCGGCGCTGGCCGACCGTGCCGGTGCTGGTCTCGATGGTCCTGGTCCCCGGACTGTTCGGGATCGTGCTGCTGGTCGTCGCGCTCTACACGCTCTGCTCCACCTGGACCTGGCCCTCGGGGCGCAGACAGGTGGTGGCGCTCACCGCGGTGATCTTCGTGGAGACGCTGGGCATGGTGCTCTTCGCGATGCTCACCACGGAGCCGCAGCCGGGCCAGCAGCTGCCGGCCACCTGGGTCTTCGTGCTCTTCTCGGTGCTGGTGGCGGTCGGGCTGACCGTCTCGCCGGTGGTGGGCGGCCTCTACATCGGCGCCCGGCGCCGGCTGATCGAATCGCTCAAGGACCGGGCCCAGGGCCTGGAGGCGGAGCTGGACCTGCTCGCCGAGCGGGCCAGGGAGCGAGCCCGGCGGGCCCGGCTGGAGGAGCGCACCCGGATCGCCCGCGAGATGCACGACGTGGTGGCGCACCGGGTCAGCCTGATGGTGGTGCACGCGGGCGCCGTGGAGCGGATCGCGCTGCGGGAGCCGCAGAAGGCGGCGCAGAGCGCCAAGCTGATGGCCGAGACCGGGCGCCAGGCGCTGGACGAGCTGCGCGAGATCCTCGGCGTGCTGCGGATGAGCGAGGAGGCGCCGGCCGAGAGCCCGCTGGGGCTGGCCGAACTGCCGCGGCTGATCGACCAGTCCAGGGCGGCCGGGATGCAGGTGACGCTGACCGTCAGCGGCGACCGCCGGCCCTACCGCGGGGACGCCGAGCAGACCGCCTACCGGGTGGTGCAGGAGGGGCTGACCAACGCGCACAAGCACGCCGGTGGCGCGCGGGTCGCCGTCCTGCTGGCCTACGTGCCCAACGGGGTGCGGGTGGCCGTGGTGAACGAGCGGCCGGTCGGCGGTGACCAGGTCAGGCTGCCCAGCGGGGGCAACGGGCTGGTCGGCATGGAGGAGCGGGTGGTCGCGCTGGGCGGCAGCTTCACGGCCGGGCCGCAGCAGGAGGGCGGGTTCCGGGTGGAGGCGCTGCTGCCCTCGCGGCTGGCGCAGCGCAGTGACCGGCTGGGCTGAGGCCGGCCGAGCTGAGGCCTGGCTGCGCTGAGGCCGGCTCAGGGCTCGCGGGCGGAGATCCGTGCGGAAGCTTCACAACTTTGCTGAACCCGGCTCGCCGCCCGGGCGCCGCGGAGCACGCCCGGGAGCACGGCTCAGAGCGGGTCGGTGACGGTCCGCAGCCGCTCCGGCCGGGTGCCCAGGACCAGCGCGGTGACCGCCTGGTCGAGGTCGGCGCCCAGGAACCACTCGCCGGTGTGGTCCAGGCTGTAGACCCGGCCCGCCTCGTCGATCGCGAGCAGCGCCTGGCCGTAGTGCTCCTCGCCCAGCGGCGCCACCCGGCTGTCCAGCGCGCGTGACAGGTCGGCCAGCGTGCGCGGCAGGTGCAGGCCGCAGATCGGGTCGAGCAGGAACGGGGTGCGGGCCAGTTCGCGCCCGGCGCCGCCGAGGTCGAAGGAGAGCCCGCCGAACTCGGCCCAGGCCTCGATGGCAGCGGGGAAGACCGCGTGCTGGACGCCGTCGGCGGAGTGCCGGGAGAGCAGCTCGTCGGCCCACTCCTCGGCGCGGCGGATCTCCCAGCGGCCCGGGTGCCAGCCGGCCTGCTTGAGCGCCGCGGCGACGTCGGCGGGAAACCTGGGCTGGGAGCGTACGGCGGCGGACGCTGGGCCTGCGGCCGGTGACGTGAGCGGGTTCAGGGGGGACTCCGGTGTCGGGGGACAGGGGCGGCACGCGACCTGGGCGGCGCTGCGGGGCTACTGGTTCACGGCCTCGGCCGCCGGGCCACGGGCCGGTTCAGGCCGGATCGGACCTGGGCCCGACCACCACGCTCTGCACGGTGAGGTGTTCGAGCAGCGGTGCGCAGGAGCGGCAGGGCGGCGCGTGGGTGCCGTGCGCCGGGTCGTCCTGCTCGCGGATCCGCACGGTGGTCAGCTTGGCGCCCTTGAGCGCCTTGCGGGCGTCGTGCAGGCTCAGCGGCTTCTTCGCGGCGCGCTTGGAGCGGCTGCTGTCCACCGTGGTCAGGTACTGCGAGAGCAGCACGGCCTCCGGGCAGCGCCCGGTGAAGCGTTCGCGGTGCTCCAGCGGCAGCCGGGCCAGGAAGTCACCGACCAGCGGGTGCAGCGCGGGCTCCTGGTCGGCCTTGCGGCCGGCCAGCGTGTGCACCTCGCCACCGCGCAGGGAGAGCGCCGCGGCCACGGCGGGCAGCAGGCTGTCCCGGTGGTGGCGCAGCAGGGGTGCGACCGGCGGACCCTCGTCCACGGCTGCTCCTCTCGCTCTGTCGGCTGGTCCTCTGTCGGGCGGGTCGGACGAACCCGCTCATACGTCAGCCTGCCAAACGTTTCGGACAGTGGATCACTCGGGGGGCGGGCCCGCGTACTGAGACTCCGTCAGACGCACCAATTGTTCACAACTTGATCACAGGGCTCCGGTTCGCCCCGGCCGCCGGACCAGGACGTCCGTCCGAACCCGGGACCCCATACCCTGGTGGCTAGCTAAATCGGCTTCAGCGCAGTGGGGGCACCCAGAATGACGACAGGTCGGCCCGGCATCGCCGCCGTGCCCAACGCGGCCTACGCGGGTCAGGTGGTTCACTTTCCCGACCCGGTGCGGGCGGCCAAGTACCCCGACGGGGTGCGGGTCGATGCCCAGGGGTACCCGGACTTCGGTGCGTACGCCGCGGCGGCGGCCGAGGTCGCGGACCCGCCCGAGGGCTTCGGCGTGGACGAGCTGCGGCTGACCGACTACGTGTCCGCCAATGCCGCGCTGTTCAGCCAGGGACACGAGCTGTGGGCCGATCAGGAGTGCGCCGTGGCCACCCCGGCGGGCTGGACCTGGCACCACGCGGTCGGCGGCGCGGCCCACGGCTGGCGCCGGATGGAGCTGATCCCGGTCGAGGTCAAGGCGCTGCTGCGGCACCACGGCGGCCTGGCCCGCTCGGCCGCCGACCACGCCCGGCGCGGCACCCGCCCGCTCCAGGAGCGCAAGGCCGTGCACTTCCCGCTCTCCAAGGAGGGCGCCGACCCGCTGACCGTCGGTGAGGACCTGGTCCAGGCGGCCGAGGAGCGGCTCGGCTACCGGCTGCCCGGGCCCTACCGCGGCTTCCTCAAGCTGGCCGGCGGCCGGACCCCGGCGGGCGTGGCGCTCGACACCGACCTCGGACTCCTGCTCGACCAGCCGTTCCTGACGCTCAGCGAGGAGTACGGCGTCGAGGACCTGGTCTACGTCAACAAGTGCCTGCGGGACCACCTGACCAAGGACTACCTCGGCATCGCCTTCGTCCAGGGCGGCATCCTGGCCCTCAAGGTGCGGGGCGAGCAGCTGGGTTCGGTCTGGTTCTGCCTCTATGACGACGCCCGCGACAACGGCGCCCCCGAGGAGGCGGCCGACCGGGTACGGCGGTTGCTGCTGCCCTGCGGGGACAGCTTCGACGACTTCCTGCTCCGGCTGGCCGGCAGCCCGCCGGAGCTGGAGACGGTCGCGGAGCTGATGGTGGACGGCGGGTTCGCCCGCGCGGTGCCGGTGTCGTGAGGCGGTCGGTGAACAGCCGGCGGGCCGGCGGTGCGATCGGTGGGAGCGGACGGCCGGAGCAAGAGGACAGGGGCGAGGCAGCATGATGACGTACGCGCAGGCACAGGACCTGGCGACGGAGTGGATCAACGGCGGGGTGTCGCCCTTCCAGCAGCGCGAGGTGCGGGTACGGGAGTTCGACCTCGGCTTCGTCTGCTGGGCCGAGGACCGCGACGGCGGCCCCTCCTCGGACGGCGGGGCGGTCAAGCTGGTGATCGCCCGGGAGACCGGGGCGAGCACGCTCTGGCCCGCGCTGCCGGTCAACGAGGTGGTGCACCGCTACGAGGCGCAGTACGGCCGGCCGGCCCAGGGCAGCGCGCCCGGGGCGGTCAAGCCGGTGCCCGCTCCGGCCGAGGCGACCTCCTTCCTGCTCAGCCCGCCGCAGTGGATGCTGGACGCCGGTGCGGCGGCGATCGCCGCCGAGGCGGAGCAGCTGGGGGCCGCGCAGGGCGCCGACCAGGGGCCGGCTCCCGCCGAGCCCGCCGCGCCCGCCGCGCCGGTCGAGCCCGTCGGGCCCGTCGGGCCGATCGCCGGGCCCCCGCCGGTCCCGGGCCTGCCCGATCAGGTGCCGCCCGTGCCGGTGATGGCCCAGCCCGCGCCGCCCGCGGTGCCGGCGGCGCCCGCCGTGCTGACGGAGCCGCCGGTCTCGGACCGGCCGGCCGGTGACGCACCGACCATGCTCGCGCCGCCGCCCAGCTGGGAGCTGGAGGAGCACGGCGAGGAGCGGCCGTCGGCCCCGGCCACCCCGCCGGAGGCCATGACGGTCCGGATGCCGCCGCCGGCCGCCGAGGCGCCCGTCGCGGCGCCGCCTGTTCCGGTGCCCGCGCCTGCCGCGCCCCAGGCGCCGGTGGGCGGGTACGCGCCGACCATGCTGGCGTCGGACGGTCCGCCCGGCCTGATGGGCCTGCCCGGCGCGCCGGTCGCGTCGGCACCGCCCGCGCCGGCCGTGCCCGCACCCGTCGGGCCCCCCGTCCCGCCGTCCCCCGCCCCCGGCGTCGAGTACGCGCCGACGATGCTCGCCTCCGACGGCCCGCCCGGCCTGATGGGCCTGCCCGGCGCCCCCGTGGCGCCCCCGGCGGGCGGCCGTGGTGGTGTCGGCGCTCCGCCGCCCCCGCCGCCCGGCGGGCTGCTGCACGCGGGTGGCAGTGGCGCGGAGGCCCCGGCAGCCGCCGGTGGCCGCGGGTCCGGCAGCACGCCGCCGCCCCCGCCGCCCGGTGCGCTGCGTGGCGCGCCTGCTCACCCGGGTGCGCCGGTGGCGCCCCCGGCGGGCGGTCGTGGCGGCGTCGGCGCTCCGCCGCCCCCGCCGCCGGGAGCGCTGCGCGGTGCGGCCGCGCCCGCCGCCGGTAGCGGGGACCTGGCCGACGCCGACACCTCCAAGGCCGCCCCGCCGTCCCGTCAGGGCGCCCAGGGCGGTGGCGTCGCGCACGCCGCGACCCAGCTGGCCTCGGCCCTCCCGGGCGCCCCCGGCTTCCCCGGCGGCCCGGTGCCCGGAGCGCCGGACGTGCCCGGCGCCCCCGGCCTGCCCGGTGCCGCCGCGCCGGTCCCCGGGCTGCCGCCGCAGGGCGCCCCGGTGCCGCCGGGCGTGCCGACCGTCGGCCCCGGCTACCTGGCCGTGCTCAGCTACCGCGCCCCCGACGGCTCCGAGCAGAAGGTGATGCACCGCAGCGAGCCCGGCACCCCGCACCCGGAGTGGCGGATCCTGCAGGAGCTGCGCCGGCTCGGCGTGCCGGCCGAGCAGGTGCTGGAGCTGCACACCGAACTGGAGGCCTGCGACCTGCCCGGCGGCTACTGCTCCCGGCTGATCGCCTCCTCGTGGCCCAACGTGCGGATCACCCACACCGCCGGGTACGGCCGCGAGCACCAGGCCCGCCAGGCCGGCATGGCGCACCTGCTCAACCACCTGGACGAGCTGCACCAGCTGGCCGCCGGCCCGCGCCGCCCGCGTCCGGTCCGGGTGCCGCTGCCCGCTCCCGGCAGCATCCCGCCGGCCGCCCCCGTCCCGCCGCAGCAGATCGGTGCCGAGCTCGCGCAGTACTTCGGCCCCGCCGTCTTCCGCTACGAGCAGCGGGCGGTCTCCCGGCAGGGGGTGCCCGAGGCGGTGGCGCAGACCCTGGTCTGGGCGGGCCTGCCGACCAGCTTCGGACCGTTCTTCTGGGCGCACGCACCGGAGAACCGGCCGATCCCGACGCTGGCCGAGCTGGCCGCCGAGCGCGGTCGCCAGGCCGCGCCCGATGCGGGCGGCTACCTGGTGCTCGGAAACGACTACGGACGGCAACTCTGTGTGCAGTACGGCACAGCGGCCGTGGTCGCGGTGGACCTGGAGGGAACCGCGCAGGCCCCGCGCTTCGTCAACACTGGCGTACCGGAGTTCGTCCGGTCGCTCGCCCTGCTCGGTCGGATGTGGCCGTTGCGCTACGGCCTGACCCCGGATCAGGCCGGGCGCTGGACCACCGACTTCCAGGCCGAGCTGGCCGCGATCGACCCGGCCGCCCTCCAGGCACCGGACACCTGGTGGGCGGTCCTCCTGGAGCAGTTCTGGGACGGCCTGCTCTAGCCGTCAGCACGGCTGGGGCTGGGGTCGCACCGTGGGTGCGGCCCCAGCCGGTGGTGTCGCTTCCTTGGGCTTTCCAGATGATCTGCGCAAAATAGGTCAAGAGGATCGCAGGAAACGAGCGCAGGCAAATTCGTGCCCAGCCGGCACTGAGGGGAAGACAGCAGATGAGCGACGCCATCCCGTCGTACGGCTTCACCGCTGCCCGGCGCGGCTACGCGCCCGAGCAGGTCGACCGCGCGCTGATCGCGCTGACCTCCCAGCGGGACGAGGCCTGGCAGCGGCTGAGCTGGCTCGGCGCCCAGATCCGCGAGCTCGAGGCGGTGCTGGCAGCCACCCGCAAGGCCGCCGCCGAGGCGCCGGAGCCCGACTACACCACCCTCAGCGAGCAGGCCGCCGACCTGATGGCCATCGCCGACAACGAGGCCCGCCAGGTGCGCGACAAGGCCGAGCGGTTCGCCGAGGACACCCGCGACGAGACCTACCAGGCCGGCCAGGAGCTGCAGGCCGAGGCGGCCGCGTACGCGACCGCCACCCGTGCCGAGGCCGACCTGGCCGCCCGCCGCATCGACGAGCGCACCCGCGCCGAGGCCGAGAAGCTGCGGGGCGAGGCCGACGCCGATTCCCGCGCGATCCGGGACGGCGCGACCGCCGAGGCCGCCAAGATCCGGGTCGCCGCCGCCGAGGCGGGCGAGCGGGCCGAGACCAAGCTGGCCGAGCTGCGCCGTGACGCCGACGAGCGGTTCGCCGCCGAGGAGGCGGCCGCCGCCGCCGAGGACGCCAAGATCTCGCAGGCCGCGGAGCGCCGCCTCAAGGAGGCCGAGCAGCACCGCGAGTCGGTGCTCAGCCTGATCAAGCAGATCGACACCGACGCCCAGGCCAAGGCCGACCGCCTGATCGAGCAGGCCCGCCGCGAGGCCGACAAGATCGAGGCGGCCAGCGCCGCGGAGCGCGCGGCGTTCGACAAGCGGCTGGAGACGGTGCAGACGCACCTGGACCACATCAAGGGCACGCTCGCCTCGCTGACCGGCAAGGCCGTCGGCATGATCGAGCCGGCCGGGCCCGGCACCGCGGTGACGCAGGTGACCGCGGCGGCTCCGGCGGTCCAGGAGACCCAGGTGACCGAGGTGATCCCGACGGTCCAGGCGACCGACCCGGAGGCCGACACCGGCGAGGTCCCGCTGCCGCCCGCGCCGGCCGCGCCGCCCACGCTGCCGACCGCCTCCTCCGACGCCCCGACCACGGTGCTGCGCCTGCCCGCCGACCTGCGCGACGCGCCCGCGCCGCCGCCCCCGGGTGGCACCCCGCCGGTCGACCCACGCACCGCCCTGCGCGCCGCCGGTGCCGCCCAGCCGCCGCTCCCGCCCCGCCCGGCCACCCCGCCGCCGACCGCCCAGGGCAGCGGTGCCGCCCCGGTCGCCGGGCCGGCGCCCGAGGACGAGACCAGGATCATCCCGAAGATCGTGATCATCGACGACGGCACCGAGATCGACTCGCTGCCGAACACCGTGGGACGTCGGCGGACCTGACCTCCGGTGCGGAGCGCGCGTGCCAGCGCGCGATGCGCTCGGCCTAGAGCACCTCGACCGCCGCGCCGGTGAGGCGGCGTCGGCAGTCCAGGACGTACCGGGCGTGTTCGGTGATCGTGGCGTAGTCGAAGTCGTCGTGGTCGGCCAGCAGGACCACCGCGTCCGCCGCCGTCAGCTCCTCGGGGCTGGCGGTGACGCGGGTGACGCGGGAGAAGGGGCCGCGCTGGCCGGGCAGGTGGACGCGGGCCACGTGCGGATCGGCGGCGCGGACCTCGGCGCCCATCCGGGTGAGCAGCTCGGCGACCCGGGCGGCGGGGGTCTCGCGGGCGTCCCCGGTGTTCTTCTTGTAGGCCAGGCCGAGCAGCAGGATGCGCGAGCCCTTGACCGCCTGGCGGCGCTCGTTCAGCGCGGTGGCCAGGCGCCGCACCACGTAGTCGGGCATGTGGCTGTTGACGTCGTTGGCCAGCTCGACGAAGCGGAACGACCGGCCGAGCGCCCGCTCGACCCGCCAGGACAGGAACGAGGGGTCGATCGGCAGGCAGTGCCCGCCCACCCCCGGGCCCGGGTCGAAGCGCAGGTAGCCGAACGGCTTGGTGGCGGCGGCGTCGATCGCCTCCCAGATGTCGATGCCCAGCTCGTGGGCGAACACCGCGAGCTCGTTGACCAGGGCGATGTTGACGTGCCGGAAGGTGTTCTCCAGCAGCTTGGCCAGCTCGGCCTCCTTGCACGAGGAGACCGGCACCGTGCGCTCCACCAGCTGCCGGTAGAAGTCGTCCACCGCGTGCAGCGAGTCGGTGTCGATGCCGGAGACCACCTTCGGGGTGTTCTCCAGCCGCCACTGCTGGTTGCCCGGGTCGATCCGCTCGGGGCTGTAGCCGACCTGGAAGTCGATCCCGGCGCGCAGCCCCGAGCCCTTCTCCAGCAGCGGGGTGAGCAGCTCCTCGGTGGTGCCGGGATAGGTGGTGGACTCCAGCACCACCAGCGCCCCGGGCCGCAGCCGCTCGGCCAGCAGCCGGCCGGAGGCCTCGATGAAGGAGAGGTCGGGCACCCCGTCCCGCAGCGGGGTGGGCACGGTGATCACGGCGACGTCGAAGCCGGCCAGGTCGGCCGGCTCCGCGGAGGGCCGGTAGCTGCCGTCGGCGAGCAGCGGCCGCAGCCGCGCGTTCGGGATGTCCTCCACGTACGAGTCGCCGCCGGCCAGCCGGGCGATCCGGCGCCGGTCGATGTCGTATCCGACGACCCGGTGGCCGACCTCGGCGGCGCGAACCGCGAGCGGGAGTCCGACGTAGCCCTGACCGGCGATGACGACACGCATGGCGCTCAGCGTAGGGAGCGGGCGGCGCGGAAGTCGGCGGGCAGCACCCGTGCGGCGCAAAGATCACCGGAAAGAGGAGCCCGGACCGCGGCGGCCCCGAACGGCGGAGTGGAAACTGGGCCAGGACCCGTGGCGCCCTCCAGGAAAGGGCGCCACGACTCCCGACGCTCGGGCGGGCGCCCCCACCCAGGGTCGCCCGGCCTCGCACCCCGACCCCCATCGGAGTGCGCTGGTCCCGCTGCGCCATCCCCCACGGTTGGAGCGGCGGGCACGTGATCCATCCTGCGCGGTGTCCATGGACTCCCAGTGACAGGAGTGTGTCCAATTCTTGACAATCGACCCTCCCGTCCGAACCGCAGGTCATGCCCATGGCCAGGCGGGAGCGGGTGACTGACGGAGTCGGCGTCGGTTGCTCGGCGTACCCTGGGAGCCTGACCCGGCCCCTGCACCGCGAGTGCCGGGCCCATCAAGCTGCCCGGTCGCAGATGAACGTCAGGCCGGGCGCTCCGCCTGGACGCAACGGGACGAGAAGACTCCATGAGCCTGACCGGTTTGCTCGATGTCGTGGTTCGCGACACCGCCCTCGCCGAGGCGATCGAGGCGGCGGCCAGCGGCCATCGCCCGCATCTCGACCTGGTCGGCCCGCCCGCCGCGCGGCCGTTCGTGGTCGCCGCGCTGGCCCGCTCGCTGGCCGCGGGGGCCGGCGAGCGGGGCCGCCCGGTGCTCGCGGTGACCGCCACCGGTCGGGAGGCCGAGGACCTGGCCGCCAGCCTGCGTTCGCTGCTGCCGCCGGACGCCGTCGCGGAGTACCCCGCCTGGGAGACGCTGCCGCACGAGCGGCTCTCGCCGCGCTCGGACACCGTGGGCCGCCGGCTCGCGGTGCTGCGCCGGATCGTTCATCCGCGGGCCGACGACCCGTCCGCCGGGCCGGTGCAGGTGGTCGTCGCGCCGGTCCGCTCGGTGCTGCAGCCGCAGGTCAAGGGGCTGGCCGAGCTGGAGCCGGTGGCGCTGCGCGGTGGCGGGTCGGCGGACCTGGACGAGGTGGCGCGGCGGCTGGCCGCGGCTGCCTATGCGCGGGTCGAACTGGTCGAGAAGCGCGGTGAGTTCGCGGTGCGCGGCGGCATCCTGGACGTCTTCCCGCCGACCGAGGAGCACCCGCTGCGGGTGGAGTTCTGGGGCGACGAGGTCGAGGAGATCCGGTACTTCAAGGTCGCCGACCAGCGCTCGCTGGAGATCGCCGAGCACGGGCTGTGGGCGCCGCCCTGCCGGGAGCTGCTGCTCACCGAGCAGGTGCGGGCACGGGCCGCGGAGCTCGCCGTGCGCCACCCCGAGCTGGCCGAGATCCTGGACAAGATCGCCGAGGGGATCGCGGTCGAGGGCATGGAGTCGCTGGCCCCGGTGCTGGTGGACGACATGGAGCTGCTGCTCGACGTGCTGCCGGCCGGCTCGGTCACGGTGGTCTGCGACCCCGAGCGGGTCCGCACCCGGGCGGCCGACCTGGTGGCGACCAGTCAGGAGTTCCTGCACGCCTCCTGGGTGGCGGCGGCCTCCGGCGGCGACCGCCCGATCGACGTCGAGCAGATCGACGTCTCCGCCGCCTCACTGCGCTCGCTGGCCGAGGTGCGCGAGCACGCCGGCGCGATCGGCCTGCCCTGGTGGTCGGTCAGCCCGTTCGCGACCAGCGACGCGGAGGTCGGCTCGGTACTGGCCCGCGGCGGAGCCGCTGACTGGCACAGTGACGGCAACACGCTGACCCTGGGCATGCACGCGGTGGAGGCCTACCGCGGCGACACCGCGCGGGCCGTGGCGGACGCCAAGGAGCGGCTGACCACCGACTGGCGGGTCGTCATGGTGACGGAGGGTCAGGGTCCGGCCTCCCGGCTGGCGGAGGTGCTCGGCAACGAGGGCATCGCGGCCCGGCTGGTCCCGGACCTGACCCAGGCGCCCACCCGCGACGTCGTCCACGTCGCCTGCGGCTCGATCGAGCACGGCTTCGTGGACGAGGCGCTCAAGCTCACGGTGATCACCGAGACCGACCTGTCCGGGCAGCGCTCCTCCACCAAGGACATGCGCCGGATGCCGTCCCGGCGGCGCAACGCGATCGACCCGCTGGCCCTGGCGGCCGGCGACTACGTGGTGCACGAGGCGCACGGGGTGGGCCGCTACGTCGAGATGGTGCAGCGCACCGTCCAGGGCGCCACCCGCGAGTACCTGGTGCTGGAGTACGCGCCGGCCAAGCGCGGGCACCCCGGCGACCGGCTCTTCGTGCCGACCGACCAGCTGGACCAGGTGACCAAGTACGTCGGCGGCGAGGCCCCGACCCTGCACCGGCTCGGCGGCGCGGACTGGGCCAAGACCAAGCAGCGGGCCAAGAAGGCGGTCAAGGAGATCGCCGCCGACCTGATCAAGCTCTACTCGGCCCGGATGGCCGCCCCCGGGTACACCTTCGGGCCGGACACGCCCTGGCAGCGCGAGCTGGAGGACGCGTTCCCGTACGCGGAGACGCCCGACCAGCTGACCACCATCGCCGAGGTCAAGTCCGACATGGAGAAGTCGGTCCCGATGGACCGGCTGATCTGCGGCGACGTCGGCTACGGGAAGACCGAGATCGCTGTGCGCGCGGCCTTCAAGGCGGTGCAGGACGGCAAGCAGGTGGCCGTGCTGGTGCCCACCACGCTGCTGGTGCAGCAGCACTTCTCGACCTTCGCCGAGCGGTACGCCAACTTCCCCGTGGTGGTCAAGGCGCTGTCACGGTTCCAGAGCGACACCGAGGCGAAGGCGGTCCTGGAGGGCCTGCGCGACGGGTCGGTGGACGTGGTGATCGGTACCCACCGGCTCTTCTCCAGCGAGACGAAGTTCAAGGACCTCGGCCTGGTCATCGTGGACGAGGAGCAGCGCTTCGGCGTCGAGCACAAGGAGCAGCTGAAGAAGCTGCGGGCCAACGTGGACGTGCTGACGATGTCCGCGACCCCGATCCCGCGCACCCTGGAGATGGCGGTCACCGGCATCCGCGAGATGTCCACCATCACCACCCCGCCGGAGGAGCGGCACCCGGTGCTGACCTTCGTCGGTCCCTACGACGAGAAGCAGATCTCGGCCGCGATCCGGCGTGAACTGCTGCGCGAGGGACAGGTCTTCTACATCCACAACCGGGTCGAGTCGATCGACAAGGCGGCCGCAAGGCTCAAGGACCTGGTGCCGGAGGCGCGGATCGCCACCGCGCACGGGCAGATGGGGGAGACGGCCCTGGAGAAGGTGGTGGTCGACTTCTGGGAGAAGGAGTTCGACGTGCTGGTCTCCACCACGATCGTCGAGTCGGGCATCGACATCTCCAACGCCAACACGCTGATCGTGGAGCGCGGCGACACCTTCGGCCTCTCCCAGCTGCACCAGCTGCGCGGCCGGGTGGGCCGTGGCCGAGAGCGCGGCTACGCCTACATGCTCTACCCGCCGGAGAAGCCGCTCACCGAGACCGCGCACGAGCGCCTGGCCACCATCGCCCAGCACACCGAGATGGGCGCGGGCATGTACGTGGCGATGAAGGACCTGGAGATCCGCGGTGCGGGCAACCTGCTCGGCGGCGAGCAGTCCGGGCACATCGCGGGCGTCGGCTTCGACCTCTACATGCGGATGGTCGGCGAGGCGGTGGCCGAGTTCCGCGAGTCGCTGGCGGGCGGTGGCGGGGAGGTGGAGGAGGAGCCGCTGGAGGTGAAGATCGAGCTGCCGGTGGACGCCCACGTGCCGCACGACTACGCACCGGGCGAGCGGCTGCGCCTGCAGGCGTACCGCTCGATCGCCGCGGTCAACTCCGAGGCCGACATCGAGCAGGTGCGCGCCGAACTCACCGACCGCTACGGCAAGCTGCCCGACCCGGTGGAGAATCTGCTGCTGGTGGCGGCGCTGCGGCTGTACGCGCGGCGCTGCGGGGTCGCGGACATCACGCTGCAGGGCGCGAACGTGCGCTTCGGCCCGGTCGAGCTGCGCGAGTCCCAGCAGCTGCGGCTGAACCGGCTCTACCCGCGCAGCCAGGTCAAGGCGGCCACCTCGCAGGTGCTGGTGCCGCGGCCGACGACCGCGCGGATCGGCGGCAAGCCGGTGGTCGGACGGGAGCTGCTGGCCTGGTGCGGGACCTTCCTGACTACCATGTTCGAGGAGCTGGCGGCGGCGAAGAAGTAGCGGACCCCCGGTTCCTGGGCGGCGGGTGGCCTCGTGCCACCCGCCGCTTGGTCGTTCCCGGCCGCTTGGTCGTTCCCAGCCGCCGGGCGCCCCGCACCGCCGGGGCTCAGCCGAGGTTCCACTGCCCGGCCTGGTCGGCGAAGCCGCTGTCGAGGCCGAACTGGGTCTTGGCGATCTTGGCGTCGGCGGGCACCTCGAAGGTGATGAAGCCGAGCGCGCTGTCGCCGGGGGCGATGTTCGCGGGGGTGGGGAAGCTCGGGCCGGCGGTGGTGTCGGCGATCACCGCGCTGTAGGACTGGCCCTTGTCGTCGAGCACGCCGGCGCCGTTGTCCGGGGCGTCGCTGTAGGCGGCGGTGCCGGTGTTCTTGATCCGGAACTGCACGGCGATCCAGCGCTTGCCGTCGGCGGGGTGGAAGTCGTTGGCGCTCGGGGCGTTGTCGACCACCTTGACCACGGTGACGTCGGCGGCGGCGCCCTTGTCCATGCCCTTGAGCGCGATGGTGTCGCCGACCTTGGCGTTGGCGGGGGCCTTGCTGCCGCCGGCCGCGGTGCTGGCGGAGCCGGCCGCGGCGGAGTTCTGCACGGGCTTGGTGCTGACCGTGCTGGTGCCGGTCGGCCCGCAGGCGGTGGTGGCCAGGGCCAGCAGGGCGGTGCCCGCCAGCAGACCGAGCGAGCTGGAGCGGCGGCGGGCGGTGGTGGTGCTGCGCATGGCGGGTCCCTCGGTTTTCAGGTGATCGCCCCGGTTGGCGACAGGTCCATCACAGCAGAGTACTGTGAACATCGTCAACAGAAAAATAAAGAACCTCTCTGTTCACGTGTGAACGGGGAGGTCGGGGCCGGGTGGCTATGCTGGATGATCACAGTCGCTGTTGCCGCCTTCGCCGAGGAGCCGCCATGCCGCCGAGTCCCGAGGTCACCGCCGTCGAGATCGCCCGGCTCGCCGGGGTCGGGCGGGCGGCCGTCAGCAACTGGCGCAAGCGGCACGCCGACTTCCCGCAGCCGGTGGGCGGCAGCGAGGCCAGCCCCACCTTCGCGCTGCCCCAGGTCGAGGACTGGCTCCGCCGCCAGGGCAAGATCGCCGAACTGCCGCTGGTGGAGCGCTGCCGCCAGCAGCTCGACGCGCTGCGCGACCCGGCCGGGAACCCGGGGGCCCCGCTGCTGCCGGCCGGCGCCTTCCTGCTCCTGCTGCACCGGGCGCCCCGGCGCTGGGCCGCGCTGGCCGGCGAGCCGGACACCCGGCTCGCCCTGGCGCTGCCCCGGGCGGTGGCCGAGGTCGTGGGCGAGCTGCTCGGCGACGCGGGGCTCGGGCTGCTGGAGCTGCCGACGCTCTACGGCAGCACGCAGCTCGAACTCTGCCGGATGCTGGCCCGGCTGACGGCGGAGCAGGGTGCCGCCGCGGCCTACGAAGCGCTGCTCACCACCTCCCGGCAGTCCGGCCAGCTGCCGCCGGAGGCCGCGGCCCTGCTCCTCGCGCTCGCCGGTGGGCCCGCGAGCATCCTCGACCCGTCCTGCGGGCTCGGCGCCGTCCTGCGCGCCGCCCCGGCCGACGCCGTGCGCCACGGTCAGGAGCGCGACCCCGTGACGGCCGGCGCCGCGCTGCTGCGGCTCGCGCTGCAGGCCGCTCCGGACGCTCCGGTGCCGCTGCCGCTGCACCTGGCCACCGGGGACGCGCTGCGTGCCGACGCCGACCCCGCGCTGCTCGTCGACGCGGTGCTCTGCCGCCCGCCGTACAACGAACGCGACTGGGGGTACGAGGAGTTGCGCTACGACGCGCGCTGGCTCTTCGACCGGACGCCACCGCGCGCCGAGCCCGAACTGGCCTGGCTGCTGCACTGCCTGGCGCACACCCGCCCCGGTGGTCTGACCGCGCTGCTGCTGCCGCCCACCGTCGCCTCCCGCCGCTCGGGCCGCCGCCTGCGCGCCGAACTCCTGCGCACCGGCGCGCTGCGCGCCGTCCTCGCGCTGCCGGCGGGGGCGGCACCGCCCTACGGCGTGCCGCTCCACCTGTGGCTGCTGCGCCGGCCCGATCCGCGGGGCGCTGCGCCGACCCGTCGGCTGCTGCTGCTGGACGCGACCGCCACCCAGCCCGAGCAGTTCGACTGGCCGATCCTGCACCGCACGGTGCTGGACGGCTGGCAGGCCTTCGACGCCGGTGGCGAGGTGGTCGAGCGGCTGGGCGTCCACCGGGTGCTGGACTCGATCGAGCTGCTCGACGACGACACCGACCTCGCCCCGGCCCGCCACCTGCCGCCGCCGACCCCGGCGGGCGGCGCCTCGGCGCTGGCCGACCAGCGCGGGCGACTGGGCGAACTGCTCTCCATGCTGGCCGAGTTGGATCAGCGGCTGCCGGTGGTCGCGGAGACCGGGGCCGGCCAGGGTGCCCCGATGACCACCATCGGCGAGCTGGCCCGCGCCGGCGCCCTGGAGCTCTTCTCCTCCGGCGCAGGCCCGGCCGTCCGGCCGTGGGCCGAGGACCTGTCAGCCACCCCCGTGCTGACCGAGCAGGACCTCGCCGCCGGCCGCCGCCCGAGCGCCGCGCTGGCCGAGGCCGGTGCACCGGGCGAGGGCGCGGCCCTGCTCGCCCGGCCCGGCGACGTGCTGGCCGCGGCCCTGGGCGGCGCCAGTGCGCTGGTCGTCCGCCCCGGCGACCCGGCCGACGGCGCGGCTCTCGGCGCGCGCCTGCACCTGCTGCGTCCCGATCCGGCGCTGCTCGACCCGGAGTTCCTGGCGGGACGCCTGCGTTCCACCGCCGGTGCGCGCTCCGCCAGCAGCCACGCCTCCACCACCTCCCGCCTCGACGTCCGCCGGGTCCAGGTGCCCCGGTTGCCGATCGGGAGCCAGCGGGAGTTGGGCGAGGCCTTCGGCCGGATCGCCGCCTTCGCCGCCGGTCTGCGCCAGGCCGAGGAGCTGGGGCGGCAGTTGGCCCAGGGGCTGACGGACGGTCTGGCGGACGGCGGGCTGTCGCTGGGGTGAGTGGAACTCAGTTCTCCTGCAGCACCGCGAGGATGTTCCCCGCCGGGTCGGTGAACCACGCGATGTGCGGGCCGCCGCCGCGGAAGATGCCCTTCTCGTCGGTGGCCAGCCCGGGGTAGCGCTCGAACCGCACCCCGCGCCCGGCCAGCTCGTCGACGGCTTGCTCGACGTCGGCCACCGGGAAGTTGAGGACGGTGAACGACGCCGGGGCGTGGTCCTCCTTCGGGTAGATCAGCACCTCGCCGCCGCCGGGCAGGTGCAGGCGCAGCAGCCGGTACTGCTGCTCCATGGTCAGGTCGGAGACGTTCAGCCCCAGGGTCTCGGCGTAGAAGTGCTTGGCCTGGTCGAGGTCGTTCACGGAGAAGCTGCTGAAGGCCTTGCTGTTGTCGAACATGGCGCGTCGTCCTGCTCTCGGTCGCCGGCCGCGCGGAGTTGCGGGCCTGCGTCCGATGATCCGGAGGCGGCCGGTCGTTGCGCCGCCAACACGCTGGGAGCGGGCCGGGAAGCGGCGTCCGCCCGCGGGTGCGCACCGCCGCGGACGGGTCCGTGCTGGTCGCAGGCGGGGGAGGGGGCGTAGCGTGGGCGCGATTTTGTCGGTGGGGACTTCTTCGCGTGGGGGCGGATACGCATGGCTGGCCAGTTTCCCGGGCAGTTCGGGCCGGTGGTGCCGGCGCCGGCGAAGGGGCCGTTCGGGGCGGGCGCGCGGGTGCTGCTCTGCCTGGTGGCGGTTCTGACGGGCGGCGTGCTCGGGTTCGTTCCCGCGGTGGCGCTGGCCGCGCGGCGCAGGCGGCGGGCGGACGTGCTGGGGGCGGTGGTGGTCGGGGCGCTGGCGGTGCTGCTGGTCGCCTGCGCGGTGATCGCGGGCGGGGACAAGCACGCGACGGTGGCCAACGGGACGGGCCAGGCCCTGGTGGGGGTGCTGATGCTCGGGGCGCCCGTGCACTTCCTGCTGATGGACCGTCGGCAGGTGTGGGGCGCGCCGTCCCCGGCGCCGCTGCCCGGGTACTGGCAGCCGGTGCCGGCGCCGGTGTACCAGCAGCCGGTGCCCCGGCCGGCCGGGCCCGTCCCGATGTACCAGCAGCCCCAGACCCAGACCCAGCCCCAACTGCAGACGCAGTCGGCCGCCGCGCCGCTGGACGAGCTGCAGCAGCTCGGCGAGCTGCTGCGCCGGCAGGCCGAGGACGGTGGGCGGTGAGCGCCGGGGCGGCCCGGGTGATCGGCGGCCGCTACCGGCTGGCCGAGAAGATCGGGCACGGCGGGATGGGCCAGGTGTGGGCCGGCTACGACGAGCGGCTCGACCGGCGGGTCGCGGTGAAGCTGCTGCGCACCGAGGCGCTGCTGGTCGGCGCCCAGGGCCCGGAGATCGAGCAGCGCCGCGCCGAGCTGCGGCGGCGGTTCCTGCGCGAGTGCCGGATCACCGCGGGTCTCGACCACCCCGGTCTGGTCACCGTCTTCGACGCGGGCGAGGACGACGGCGAGCTCTACCTGGTGATGCAGCGGCTGCCCGGCGTCGGGCTGGGCGACCTGATCGCCGAGGAGGCCCCGTTCCCGGTCCCGTGGGCGGTCGCCGTGGCCGCCCAGATCTGCGCGGCGCTCTCGGTGGTGCACGCCGTCCCGGTGGTGCACCGGGACCTGAAGCCGAGCAATGTGATGGTCCGCCCGGACGGCCGGGTGGTCGTCCTCGACCTGGGCATCGCCACCGCGCTGGACGGCGAGCACACCCGGCTCACCATGACCGGCGTGCCGATCGGCAGCCCCTCCTACATGGCGCCCGAGCAGGCGCTCTCCGGGGCGGTGGACGCGCGCAGCGACCTGTACGCGCTGGGCTGCCTGCTCCACGAGATGCTGGCGGGCGAGGAGCCGTTCCGGGCGCCGACCGCGCTCGGCGTGCTGCGCCGCCAGGTGGACGAGGCGCCGGTGCCGCTGCGGCGGCTGCGGCCCGAGGTGCCGGCGGAGCTGGAGGCGCTGGTGCTGGAGCTGCTGGCCAAGCCGCCGGCCGACCGCCCGCGCGACGCGCAGGCCGTCTTCCAGCGACTGCGTCCGCTGCTGCCGGGCGACGCGGGCGGGCCGCGTCCGGCGTACGGGCCGGTGCCGGATCCGACCGGGCCGTTCCGCCACCCGAACCAGCCGCTGCCGGGCGGGCCCGGCGGCGCGGGCGCCCTCCCGCCGGCGCCGCCCGTGCTGCAGGCGCCGCCCGCCCCCGCCCCCCTGGCGGCGCCGCCCGCCGGTTCCACCGCCGCCCGCCTCACCGGTCAGACCGAGCTCGCCGCCGCCTGCGGCCGGGTCTCCGACCTGCTCGCCGCCCACCGCTACGCCGAGGTGATCGACCTCGCCGGACGGCTGCTCCCGCTCGCCCGGGCCGCGCACGGCGACGGTGCGCCGCTGGTCCGCACCCTGCGCACGATCTACGCGCGCACCCTGCTCCAGGAGGGCCAGTACCGGGCCGCGCTGCCCGAGTACCAGCTGCTGGCGGCCGGTGCGGCGGCCGAGGGCGGGCCGCGGGCCCCGCAGGCGCTGGACCACCGTCGCAAGGCCGCCGCCTGTCTGGAACAACTGGGGCGGGGACCCGAGGCGTTGGCGGAGTACCGGGCGCTGCTGGCCGACCACACCGTGCGCCTGGAGCAGGGCCAGGACACCGACCCGTCGCGCTGCTTCGACCTGCGGGAGCGGATCGGGCTGCTGCTGGCGGGCTCGGGGGAGACCGAAGGCGCCTGGGAGTGGCTGCTCGCGCTGCTCTTCGACCGCGAGCCGCTGCTGGGCCCGCACCACCCGGAGGTGCTCCGGCTGCGGCAGCACCTGGAGCAGCTGGGGCGCCACCGCCGCACCGGACCGCAGCCGCCGCAGGCCGTGCCGCCGTCGGCCTGGCAGCCCGCGCCCGCCGCGCCGCCGCCACTGGACCCGCGCACCGGCAGCTGGCCGTCCTACCCGCCGCAGGCGTCGGCCTGGCACCCGAACCGGCTCTGATCGGCCACCGCCCCAGCGGATGTGATGATCAGTCAGATGAGCTGTTCGAGCTCACTCGTTCGGTGCAACATCTGGGCAACGGGCGGGCGGGCTCTCTATTGTCGTGTCCCGTCAGGAGTCAGACGTCGCCGCAGCCCCGCCCGGGAGGCCCCGCGTGATCCGCAGCAGCTCCGTCCACCGCTTTGCCGCTCGCCGCGTTCCCGTCCGCCGCGGACACCGCCTGGTGCCCGCGGCCGGGGTGGTGCTGGCGGCAGTGCTGCTCAGCGCCTGCGGTGCGCAGTCACCGCATCCGGGGGCCGCCGCGGTGGTGGGCCGGGACCGGATCACCGAGGCCGCGGTCGAGGCGCGGGTGGCCGAGTTCCGTGCGCAGGCCGCCGAGCTGCCCAGCGGCCAGTACCAGGAGCAGGCCGGCCTGGTGGGGGCGACGGTCTCCGGGATGGTCTTCGGCGACGTGGTCGACTACGCGCTGGCCCAGCACCAGCTGTCCGTGAGCGACACCGAGGTGGCCCAGCTCCGGGCCGACCAGGCGCAGGCCTGGGGCGGCGAGACGGGGCTGGAGCAGATGCTGCTGCTCAAGCACGCGGTGCCGGCGGGGGAGATCGACGGCTTCTACCGCGAGCAGATCGGCCTGCAGAAGCTGGTGGCCCAGAGCGGGCAGCAACTGGGCACCACCGACGGCAACAAGACGATCCATCAGCTGCTGGCCGAGGCGGCGAGCGAGCTGAAGGTGACGGTCAACCCGCGCTACGGCAGCTGGGACGTCCAGCAGTCGGTGCTGGACAGCCCCACCGAGGACTGGCTGCCCCAGTCCGGCGCCGCCTCCTGACCACCCCGTCCGGACCACTCCCCGCGCCCGCCCCGCCGGCCCGCTCCGGGCGGTAGGTTCGGGGGTGTGGACACCGTGATCGACGCCCCGAAGCTGACCCTGCTCACCACGACCCACCGGGTCGCCCCCGGCCTGCTCAGCTGGCCCGCCTGGTCGGCCCTGCAGGCCGCGCCGCTGGTGCTGGCCGCCGACCCGGCGCACCCCCAGCTGCCCGCGCTGGCCCAGGCCGGGGTGACCGTGGAGCTGGTGGCGCGCGACAGCGCGCCGGCCCTGGCCAGGCTGCTCGCCGGGCGGGCGCCGGTGCTCTTCCTGGGCAGCCAGGACGGCGACCCGGGGCTGACCGACGCGCTGGCCAGGATCGCGGTCGAGCAGGCCGGGCAGGCGCCCGAGATCGAGCTGCTGCCGGGCTCCTACGACCTGCCCGGTGCCCGGCTGCTCGACCTGGTCGCCGTGATGGACCGGCTGCGCTCGCCCGGCGGCTGCCCCTGGGACGCCGAGCAGACCCACGCCTCGCTGGTGAAGTACCTGGTGGAGGAGGCGTACGAGCTGGTCGAGGCGATCGAGCAGGACGACCGCGCGACCCTGCGCGAGGAGCTCGGCGACGTGCTGCTCCAGGTCTTCTTCCACGCCCGGATCGCCGAGGAGCACGCCGAGGACCCGTTCTCCATCGACGAGGTGGCCGGGGAGATCGTCGACAAGCTGGTCTACCGCCACCCGCACGTCTTCGGCGACTCGGACGCGGCCACCACCGACCAGGTGGAGGCCAACTGGGAGGCGCTCAAGGCCGCCGAGAAGCAGGACCGGGAGTCGGTCCTGGACGGCGTGCCGGCGGGCCTGCCGGCCCTGGCGTACGCGGCCAAGCTGGTCTCCCGGGTGCGCCGGGCCGGTTTCACCGGCGTGCCCGACGCCCCGTACGCGCTGCCGGCCGAGCTGACCGAGGAGTCGGCGGGCGCACTGCTGCTGGCCGTGGTGCAGCGGGCCCACGACGCGAAGGTGGACCCGGACGCGGCGCTGCGGGCGGCCGCGCGCGCCTACCGGGACGCGGTGCGGGCCGCCGAGGGGCTGCCGGCCTAGGGCCTGCCTACGGGCGGACGCCCTCGGCCTGCCGCTGGGCCGGGACGGCCTCGCCGAGCGCCGTCCCGAGGGCCTCGCCGATCGCCTCGCTCAGCGGGTCGAGCAGCTCGGCGAGGCGGTGGAGGCGGCCGGGCAGCTCGGCCATCGTGACGATCTTCTCGCCGTCCGGGCCGGCCACGCAGAACAGGTCGATCGGGCCCAGGTGCTTCTCGGCGGTGTCGACCAGCGCGGCGATGTCGCTCGGCTGGTGGATGTCGGAGCTGACGCCGACCACCGGGCAGCCGATCCGGTCCAGGGCGGTGGCCAGGTCCTCGGCGACGCCGACCCGGGGGTCGGCGATCAGCAGGCCGGCGGCGCCCGCCGCGGCGAACCGACGGGCCGGCCCGTCGCCGTCGCCGCCGTCGAGTACCGCGATAACCACCACTGCCCCGGCTACCCGCATGGCCTGCTCCTCCCTGGGGGCACCGCCGCACTGCGTCGCCCGCCAACCACGTATCGGAGGATCGTAGGCTCCAGCTGACCCTCCGCAACAGGGATTACCCGCCAGGTGACCAGACTCACTCCTGGCGGCGACCGGATACGGTCAGAACATGTCCGACCAGCCTGATTCGCCCCCGCCCACCCTCTTCACCTGGGAGTTCGCGGCCGACCCCTACCCGGCGTACGCCTGGCTGCGGGAACACGCGCCGGTGCACCGCACCACCTTGCCGAGCGGGGTTGACGCCTGGCTGGTCACCCGTTATGCGGACGCCCGCCAGGCGCTGGCCGACGCCCGGCTCTCCAAGAACCCGGCGCACCACAGCGAGCAGGCGCACCGCACGGGACGGGTGGGGATCCCGGGGGAGCGTCAGGCCGACCTGATGACGCACCTGCTGAACATCGACCCGCCCGACCACACCCGGCTGCGCCGCCTGGTCTCCAAGGCCTTCACCCCGCGCAGGGTGGCCGAGTTCGAGCCCCGGGTGCAGCAGCTGACGGACCGGTTGATCGACGGCTTCGCGGCCCGCGGCTCGGCCGACCTGATCCACGAGTTCGCCTTCCCGCTGCCGATCTACGCGATCTGCGACCTGCTCGGCGTGCCGGCCGAGGACCAGGACGACTTCCGGGACTGGGCCGGCATGATGATCCGCCACGGCGGCGGCCCGCGCGGCGGCGTGGCGCGCGCGGTCAAGCGGATGCGCACCTACCTGGCCGAGCTGATCCACCGCAAGCGGGCCGACCCCGGGGACGACCTGATCTCCGGTCTGATCCGGGCCAGCGACCACGGTGAGCACCTCACCGAGAACGAGGCCGCGGCGATGGCGTTCATCCTGCTGTTCGCGGGGTTCGAGACCACGGTCAATCTGATCGGCAACGGCCTGTACTCACTGATGAACCAGCCGCTCCAGCGGGCCCGGCTGCAGGAGTCCATCGCGCGCGGCGAGAGCGGGCTGCTGGCCACCGGGGTCGAGGAGTTGCTGCGCTTCGACGGCCCGGTGGAGCTGGCCACCTGGCGGTTCGCCACCGAGCCGTTGACCATCGGCGGGGTGCGGATCCCGGTGGGGGACCCGGTGTTGGTGGTGCTCGCGGCGGCCGACCGGGACCCGGCCAGGTTCGAGCGCCCCGACACCCTTGACCTGGCCC
Organism: Kitasatospora sp. NBC_01250; assembly: GCF_036226465.1. Classification (NCBI taxonomy): domain Bacteria; kingdom Bacillati; phylum Actinomycetota; class Actinomycetes; order Kitasatosporales; family Streptomycetaceae; genus Kitasatospora; species Kitasatospora sp. NBC_01250. Next base: position 5,416,605 of record NZ_CP108476.1, read on the forward strand.
GCCGGGACAACCCGCACCTCGGCTTCGGGCACGGCATCCACTACTGCATCGGCGCTCCGCTGGCCCGACTTGAGGGCCAGGCCGCACTCGCCACCCTGCTGACCCGGTTGCCCGATCTCCGGCTCGCCGCGGACCCCGCCGAACTGCGGTGGCGTGGCGGTCTGATCATGCGCGGCCTGCGCGAACTCCCTGTTTCGTTCACGCCCGAAGCTGCCGCGAAGTGACGGAACGGCAGCTCTGACGGCGTGTCGAAGTCCGTTGTCCGGTGCGGCCTGAATGACCATCAACCCGGACAAACAAGACCAGTTGGTAGGCGATCGATCGCGCTCCGTAATTTTCATGTGATGTACGCGATATGAGCTTGTGATCGGTCCGTCAATCTGCTTACCCTCCCTGGAGTTCGCTGCTGCGAACCCCGGAGTGCGGAACGCCGAGTCCTGCCCGTCGCGCTCCCGGGACACCGACCGACACCCGGGCAGGGGCGGGGGACCCAGGATTTTCTGCCGTCTCCCACGGCTAGGGGTGAAGCCGCGTCAGCGGCCGGGCCAACCTCACGGGCCCGAACCCGACAGCTCACCTCGCAGGCGTGCGGAGAGGGATAGCTTCATGCTGCTCACTGGCAATGGCCGGCACCGCCGTCGTACCCAGGCCGAGAAGGCGATCGCCGCGGCCGGCGTGGCCGGCGTCGGCCTCGCGGTTCCGCTGCTCACCGCGACCAGCGCGCACGCCGCACCGGTCTCGGTCTGGGACCAGGTCGCCAACTGCGAAAGCACCAACAACTGGTCGATCAACAGCGGCAACGGTTTCTACGGTGGCCTGCAGTTCACCTCCTCGACCTGGGCCGCGTACGGCGGCACCCAGTACGCCGCGCAGGCCAACCAGGCCAGCAAGGCCCAGCAGATCTCGGTCGCCGAGCGGGTGCTGGCGGACCAGGGCCCGGGCGCCTGGCCGGTCTGCTCGGTCAAGGCCGGGCTGAGCAAGGGCGGCGCCTCGGCCGCCCTCGACGCGAGCGCCGACTCGGGCGCGGCCCAGCAGCAGAGCGCGCCGCAGGAGCAGTCGGCGACCCGGCAGTCGAAGCCGCAGCCCCAGCAGCAGGCCCAGCCCCAGCAGCAGACGCAGCCTCAGCAGTCGGCCGCGCCGAACTTCCCGGGGAAGGCCGGCTGGGACGCGGACGGCAAGGTGTTCTGGTACCAGAAGGACGGCGGCTGGTACTGGACCAGCCACCAGAGCGTGTACAACCAGTACGCCGCCCCTGCCCAGGCTCCCGCCCAGGCCCCGGTCCAGACCCCCGTCCAGGTCCCCGCTCCTGCCGCGCCCGCCGCTGCGGCGCAGGCCGCCCCGGCCGGTCACGGCTACACGGTGCAGGCCGGCGACACCCTCTCCTCCATCGCCCGGGCCCAGCACCTGACCGGCGGCTGGCAGCAGCTGTACCAGGCCAACCACTCGACGGTGGGCGGCGATCCGAACCTGATCATGCCGGGTCAGCAGCTGCACTTCGGCTGACGGGCCGACGAAAGCGCGCGGGGTGCCCCGGAACGTGGCCCCGGCGACGCCCCGCGCGCTTTCGAGTGAACTACTCGCGGGTAGCCGAGCCACACCGTGAGACGGCACCCAGGCCTGGACGGCCCGGGCGGCCGGTGCGGTTAGGCTCTGGTCGTAACGACTCCGTTCCACGTCCGCAGGACCGCTTCCGTCTAGGAGATGCCTCGTGCCGTCCATTGATGTCGTCGTCGCCCGTGAGATTCTCGACTCGCGCGGCAACCCCACGGTCGAGGTCGAGGTCGGCCTCGACGACGGCAGCACCGGCCGTGCCGCTGTCCCGTCCGGCGCCTCCACCGGCGCGTTCGAGGCGCTGGAGCTGCGCGACGGTGACAAGAACCGCTACTTCGGCAAGGGCGTGGAGAAGGCCGTCCTCGCCGTGATCGAGCAGATCGGCCCGGAGCTGGTCGGCTACGACGCCACCGAGCAGCGGCTGATCGACCAGGCGATGCTCGACCTGGACGCCACCCCGGACAAGTCCTCGCTGGGCGCCAACGCGATCCTCGGCGTCTCGCTCGCCGTCGCGCACGCCGCCTCCGAGGCCAGCGACCTGCCGCTCTTCCGCTACCTGGGCGGCCCGAACGCGCACGTGCTGCCGGTCCCGATGATGAACATCCTCAACGGTGGGTCGCACGCCGACTCCAACGTCGACATCCAGGAGTTCATGATCGCGCCGATCGGTGCGGAGTCCTTCTCCGAGGCCGTTCGCTGGGGCGTGGAGGTGTACCACACGCTCAAGGGCGTGCTGAAGGAGCGCGGCCTGTCCACCGGCCTGGGCGACGAGGGCGGCTTCGCGCCGAACCTGGACAGCAACCGCGAGGCGCTGGACCTGATCACCGAGGCGATCAAGAAGGCCGGCTACGTGCCCGGCAAGGACGTCGCGCTCGCGCTGGACGTGGCCGCCTCCGAGTTCTACAAGGACGGCGCCTACCAGTTCGAGGGCAAGCCGCTGTCCGCCGCCGAGCTGATCGACTACTACGCCGACCTGGTCGACAACTACCCGCTGGTCTCCATCGAGGACCCGCTGGACGAGTCCGACTGGGACGGCTGGAAGGCCATGACCGACAAGCTGGGCGCCAAGGTCCAGCTGGTCGGTGACGACCTGTTCGTGACCAACCCGGCCCGCCTGGCCCAGGGCATCGAGACCGGCACCGCCAACGCGCTGCTGGTGAAGGTGAACCAGATCGGCTCGCTGACCGAGACCCTGGACGCCGTCGAGCTGGCCCAGCGCAACGGCTACCGCTGCATGATGTCGCACCGCTCCGGCGAGACCGAGGACGTCACCATCGCCGACCTGGCCGTCGCCACCAACTGCGGCCAGATCAAGACCGGCGCCCCGGCCCGCTCCGAGCGCGTCGCGAAGTACAACCAGCTGCTGCGCATCGAGGAGATCCTCGACGACGCCGCCGAGTACGCGGGTCGCGCGGCCTTCCCGCGGTTCCGCTTCGCGGACCAGTGAGCACCGGAAGTTCGAGGGCTGAACCCGAGGGCTGAGCACCGCCCTCGCAGCACGCCTGACCGATGCCCCGGCCGTCGCCCCGTAGGGTGGACGCCGGGGCACCGGCACGACTGGGGCCGGTACGAGCGGACGGATCGGGAGGGGTCAGGAGATGGCACGCTGGAAGATCCCGGGCCTGGCCGGCCGGCCGCGGTTCACCTCCCGGGCCACCGTGCTGGTCCTGGTGCTCTGCTCGCTGGTGGCGATCCTCGCCTACCCGACCCGGCAGTTCATGAACCAGCGCGCCCAGATCAGCGACCAGCGGGTCAAGGCCGAGCAGGCCCGCCAGCAGGTGGAACAGCTGAAGACCGAGTGGGCCCGCTGGCAGGACCCGATGTTCGTCAAGGCCCAGGCCCGCGAGCGCCTGCACTACGCGCTGCCCGGCGAGACCCCGTTCGTCTCCATCGACCCCACCCCCTCGGCCACGCCCCCCCAGCCCGCCGGCGCCGGGTCCCCGCAGGCCGCCGCGAAGGCGGCCAAGCCCTGGTACGCCGCCGTCTGGGACTCGGTGGACGCGGCTGCCGCCCCTGCCCCCACCCCCGCCCCGTCTGGGGCTCCCGCCCCGTGAGAAGACTGCAGAACTGATGAGCACTGAGAACCAGAGCGCCGCCGCCCAGCCCGCCAAGGACGAGCCGGTCGCCGATCGCGACCTCGCCGCGGTGGCGGCCCAGCTCGGGCGCGTCCCGCGCGGCACCCGGGCGGTGGCGCACCGCTGCCCGTGCGGCAACCCCGACGTGGTGGAGACCGCTCCCCGGCTGCCCGACGGCACCCCGTTCCCGACCCTCTACTACCTGACCTGCCCCAAGGCCGCCTCGCTGATCGGCACCCTGGAGGCGGACGGGGTGATGAAGGATCAGACCGCGCGGCTGGCCGAGGACCCGGAGCTGGCGGCGGCCTACCAGAAGGCGCACGAGGACTACATCGCCCGCCGTGACGCCATCGAGGTGCTGGAGGGCTTCCCGTCGGCCGGCGGCATGCCGGACCGGGTGAAGTGCCTGCACGTGCTGGTCGGCCACTCGCTGGCGGCCGGACCCGGCGTCAACCCGCTGGGGGACGAGGCGCTCGCGATGCTGCCCGAGTGGTGGCGCAAGGGCCCCTGCGTGAGCGAGCAGGCCGTCGAGAGCGGCATCGCCGCCCTCGAGGCCCAGCGGGCCCAGCAGGAGGACCACGCGGCCGTGATCGCCGCCAAGGAGCAGAAGACCGCGGAGCGCGCGGCCAAGCGCGAGCAGCAGGAGGAGCAGGAATGACGGCCACCCGGGTCGCCGCGGTCGACTGCGGCACCAACTCGATCCGCCTGCTGATCGCGGACCTCGATCCGCGCACCGGCGAGATCACCGACCTGGACCGCCGGATGCTGATCGTGCGGCTCGGCCAGGACGTGGACCGCACCGGGCGGCTGGCCCCCGAGGCGCTGGAGCGCACCTTCGCAGCCTGCCGCGAGTACGCGGCCGTCATCGCCGAGTACGGCGTGGGCCCGGAGCGCACCCGCTTCGTGGCCACCAGCGCCTCCCGGGACGCGGAGAACGCCGCCGAGTTCACCAAGGGCGTGCGCGAGATCCTGGGGGTCGAGCCCGAGGTGGTCAGCGGCGACGAGGAGGCCCAGCTCTCCTTCACCGGCGCCACCAAGGAGCTCACCGGCCTGCCCGCGGTGCCCGCCCCCTACCTGGTCTTCGACCTGGGCGGCGGCTCGACCGAGTTCGTGCTGGGTGGCGGGCGGGTGCAGGCCGCGCGCTCGGTGGACATCGGCTGCGTGCGGCTGACGGAGCGCCACTTCGCCGGCGTCGAGCTGCCGACCGAGGAGCGGATCGCGGCGGCCAGGGCCGACATCGAGGCGGCGCTGGACCTGGCCGCCGAGGTGGTGCCGCTGACCGAGGCCGCCTCGCTGGTGGGCCTGGCCGGCACCGTCACCACGGTCGCCGCCATCGCGCTGGACCTGCCCGCCTACGACTCGCAGGCGGTGCACCACTCGCGGCTCACGCTGGCGCAGGTGCGCGAGGTGACCGGGCGGCTGCTGCGCAGCACCCACGCCGAGCGGGCCGCGATCCCGGTCATGCACCCGGGCCGGGTGGACGTGATCGGGGCCGGCGCGCTGGTGCTCCTGTCGATCATGGAGCGGACCGGGGCCGCGGAGCTGGTGGTCAGCGAGCACGACATCCTGGACGGGATCGCCTGGAGCGTGGCCGGCTGACGGTCGTTCCGAAGGCCCGCCGGGACCCTGCGGAGTCCCCGACGGGCCGGGCGCCACTGGTCCGCCGAGGCTGCGGAGAGAGACCGGTGGGCTGCGGAGAGAGACCGGAAGGGCCGCTGCGGGCTCCTTGATCGTGCGACGGGCGCGGCGCCGCGAAAAACCTTCGTGAATTTCTTCACATGGCGATCCCGCCTTTCGGCGCACTCCGATGGGCGGTTCGTCCTGATTGGTGGGACCGAAGGCCGCCGACCGGGCTTGCCCGCTGGATCCCAGGCGGGGCTTCGGATCGGCCGGTGGAATCGAAACAGCGCTCGGTCGCATCGCTGGAAGCCGGATCGTTGCTGCTCAACCGGGGCGCCGGAGGCCGAGCCTCCGGACGGTCCGGGCGGGGGCCCGCTGACCCACCCTCAGGGGCCCGGACGGGGGCGGGCAGTGTAGCAGAGGCTGTCCAGACGGTTGTGACGGGCCTCACGATGGGTGCTCCGAACGGTGCTGGATACTTTCCGATATGAGCACCACGGAGCGTCCTCGCATCCTCATTGTCGGCGGTGGTTACGTCGGCCTGTATGCCGCGATGCGCATCCTCAAGAAGATGCGCTACGGGGAGGCGACCGTCACGGTCGTCGACCCGCGGTCGTACATGACGTACCTGCCCTTCCTTCCCGAGGCGGCCGGCGGCAACGTCGCGCCTCGCAACCTCGTCGCGCCGCTGCGCAGCGCCCTGAAGAACGCGGAGGTGCTCACCGGTCACGTGACCGAGGTGGACCACGCGCGCAAGGTCGCCACCATCGCGCCGCTGGCCGGCGACACCTACGAGCTGCCCTTCGACTACCTCGTCGTGGCCACCGGCTCGGTCTCCCGCACCTTCCCGATCCCCGGCCTGGCCGAGCACGGCATCGGCATGAAGACGGTCGAAGAGGCGATCAGCCTCCGCAACCACGTCATGGCGCAGCTGGACAAGGCGGAGTCCACCGCGGACCCCGAGATCCGGCGCAAGGCCCTCACCTTCGTGATCATCGGCGGCGGCTTCGCCGGCGTCGAGACCATCGCCGAGGTCGAGGACATGGCGCGGGACGCGGCGAAGATCTACAAGACCGTCAGCCGCGACGACATGCGCTTCATCCTGGTCGAGGCGGCCAACCGGATCCTGCCCGAGATGGGCCCGGACCTCGGCCTGTGGACCAAGCAGAAGCTCGAAGAGCGCAACATCGAGATCTACATCGAGACCTCGATGGACTCCTGCATCGACGGCCACGTCGTGCTGAAGAACGGCATCGAGGCCGACGCCTCCACCATCGTGTGGACCGCGGGCGTCAAGCCCAACCCGGCCGTGGCCAGCTTCGGTCTGCCGCTGGGCCCGCGTGGTCACGTCGACACCGCCCCGACCCTGCAGGTCCAGGGCTTCGACTACGTCTGGGCCGCCGGCGACAACGCCCAGGTGCCGGACCTCGCCGTCGGCGAGGGCGCCTGGTGCCCGCCGAACGCCCAGCACGCGGTGCGTCAGGCGATCGTGCTCGGCGACAACGTGATCTCCGGCATGCGGGGCTTCCCGCAGGCCGAGTACAAGCACAAGAACCTCGGTGCGGTCGCCGGTCTGGGCCTGCACAAGGGTGTGGCGATCCTCTTCGGCAAGTACAAGCTGAAGGGCCGTCCGGCCTGGTGGTTCCACCGCCTGTACCACGGCAGCCGGGTGCCGACCATGAACCGCAAGATCCGGGTCTTCACCGACTGGACGCTCGCGATGTTCCTCAAGCGCGAGACGGTCGGCCTCTCGGAGATGGAGAAGCCGTTCGGCGCCTTCCAGGAGGTCACCCCCGTCGTCGTCCCGAAGCCGGCCGCGCCGGTGGACGGCAAGGCGGACCAGGCCGACAAGGCGCTCGCGAGCAAGTAAGCAGCGACTGACCCCGGCAGTAGGGAGCCGGGGTGTGAGTCGGAGGCCCTCCGCCCGGCAGTGTCGCCGGACCACGACCTCCGTGGTGCTCAGCCGGCCGTGCGACCGGGCGGAGTACGAACAAGCAGGACCAGCGGTACCAGCAGGATCTGCAGGACACGAGAAGGCCCCGGCCGGTGGAGAGGACCACCGGCCGGGGCCTTCTTGCCGTTCACCGCTGGGGGCCGGTCCGGCGGACCGGCCCCCAGCCGGGTCAGGCCGCCTTGATGCTGTCCAGGATGTCGAGCTTGGCCGCCCGCCGGGAGGGCCAGATCGCGGCCACCAGGCCCACCAGCCCGGCCAGCGCCAGGAAGACCAGCAGCTTGCCGTAGGGCAGCACGGTGGTCAGGCCGGAGAGGTCGTCCTTCAGCGTGCCGGCCACCGCCCAGGCCAGGAAGCAGCCCAGGCCCAGGCCCAGCACCGCGCCGAAGAGCGAGATCACCACCGACTCCAGCTGGACCATCCGCTTGACCGCCGGACGGTTCAGCCCGATCGCCCGCAGCATCCCGATCTCGCGCTTGCGCTCGAAGACCGACATCGCCATGGTGTTCACCACGCCCAGCACGGCCACCAGGACCGACATGGCCAGCAGGCCGTAGAGCATGTTCAGCGCGAAGGTGATGACCGAGTTCAGCTCGTTGCGCATGTCCTGCTGGCTCTGCACCTGGATCAGCGGGTTGTTCCCGCCGGCGGACACCAGCGCCTGCTCCAGCGTGCTGTTCTCGCCGTGCGCCCCCTTCACCAGCACCTGGTTGTAGGTGGGCCGGACGCCGTGGGCGGACAGGACCGCGTTGCTGATCATGGCCGACGAGTTGATCAGCGGGTTGGTGGTGTAGATCCCGCCGACCGTGAGGGTGCCGGTGCCGGTGCCGCTGTCCGGGAACGCGGCGGGCAGGGTGCTCCCCACGGCCAGGTGCCGGCTCTTGGCCGTGTTCGCGTCGACCAGCAGCTGACCCTGGCCCAGCGCGGCGAAGGAACCGCTCTGCATGGTCAGCGTGAGCAGTTGCGGCACCTGGGCAGGGTCGACGCCGGTGACCGACTGGTCCTGGCCGTCGAGGTTGAGGTAGGTGTCGTTCACCGGGGAGGAGGCCGCGACGCCCGGGGTCCTGGCAACCTGCTCGGCGATGGCCTGCGAGACGTGCAGGCCGTTGGACATCTGCACCGTGTAGTCGGCCTTCAGCGAGCTGCTGATCTCCTTGTCCAGCCACCCGTTCATCGAGGCGGCCAGCACGGTCAGCGCGCTGACCAGGGTCAGGCCGATGGTGAGCGCCGAGGCGGTGGCGGCGGTGCGGCGCGGGTTGCGCACCGCGTTCTGCCGGGCCAGCTTGCCGGAGACGCCGAACAGCTTGCCCAGGGCCGGGCCGATCAGCGCGATCAGCGGGCGGGAGAGCAGCGGGGTCAGGATGAAGGTCCCGATCAGCGTGGCCACCGCGCCGCCGGCCACGATCCACTTGCCGCTGGTGCCGGCCGAGGCGCCCCACAGGATCAGCGCCAGGCCGCCGCCGGTGATCACGCCGCCGATGCTGTTGCGCACCACCAGCCCCTTCTGGGTGGCCGGCTGGTCGCCGCTGGCCATCGCGGCCACCGGAGCGATCCGGGAGGCGCGGCGGGCCGGCAGCAGCGCCGAGACCACCGTGACCAGCACACCGACCACCAGTGCGGTGAGCACCGTGGTGGGGGAGATCACCAGCGGGCCCGAGGGGGTGGTGCCGCTGCCCAGGTGGCCGATCAGCGACTGCATCCCCGCGCCGATGCCGATGCCCGCGAGCAGGCCCGCCACCGAGGAGAACGCACCGATCAGCAGCGCCTCCAGCAGCACCGAGCGGGTGACCTGCTTGCGGCTGGCGCCGATCGCGCGCAGCAGCGCCAGCTCCCGGGTGCGCTGGGCGACCAGCATGGAGAAGGTGTTGGCGATGATGAAGATGCCGACGAAGAGCGAGATGCCGGCGAAGGCCAGCAGCATGGTGCGCACGCTGGACATCTGCTTGTCGACCTGGGTGCGCTGGTCGGCCTGCAGCTGGGCGGCGGTCTCGGCGGTGACCGAGTTGCTGTGCGGCAGCACCGGCAGGACCTGGTCCAGCAGCGCCTCCTGGCTGGTGCCGGGCTTGGCGGTGACCGATATCTCGGAGAACTGGCCCGGCGTCAGCAGCAGGCGCTGGGCGGTGGCGGTGTCGAAGAGCACCAGCGGGTCGCCGGACTCCACGTTGGGGTCGTCGGTGGTGAAGATGCCGGTCAGCGTGGTGTCCATGGCCGGGCCGTTGGTGGCCACCCGCACGGTGTCGCCGATCCGGTAGCCGGCCTTGTCGGCGCTCTGCTGGTCCAGCGCGATCTCACCGGACTTCTGCGGGCCCCGGCCCTGCGCCATCGGGTAGCGGCTGTCCGCACCGCTGCTGTTCGGCACGTAGTTGGCGCCGTAGGAGCCCAGGCCCTGACCCAGCGCCTTGCCGTGCTTGTCGGCGACGGCGGCGAAGTTCTCGGCCGTGCCGCGCACCTGGGCCGCGCCCGGCAGCGCGGCGAGCCGGTCGACGGTGGCCGCGGTCAGCTGCGGGCCGGTGGCCGCGCTCTTGCCGGTGCCGCTGTCGCCGGCGGTGGACTGCGAGGCGCGGTCGGTGACCTGGACGGAGAGGTCGGAGTAGCTCTTCGAGTAGCTGTTGCTCAGGGCCGAACCGAAGGTGTCGGAGAAGACCATGGTGCCGGCCACGAAGGCGGTGCCGAGCAGCACGGCGAGCGCCGTCATCAGCAGCCGGCCCTTGTGGGCCAGCACATTGCGCAGTGCGGTGCGATACATGGGGAGTCCAGGGGTCAGATGTGCGGGCGCGGGGACGGGGGTGCCGAGAGGCTCAGCTGGTCCGGCCCTTGGCCTCGAAGCGGCGCATCCGGTCCAGCACGGTGTCCGCGGTGGGTGCGGTCAGCTCGTCCACGATCCGGCCGTCGGCCAGGAAGACCACCCGGTCCGCGTAGCTGGCCGCGACCGGGTCGTGGGTCACCATCACCACGGTCTGGCCCAGTTCGCGCACCGAGTTGCGCAGGAAGGCGAGGATCTCGGCGCCGGAGCGCGAGTCCAGGTTGCCGGTGGGCTCGTCGGCGAAGATGATGTCCGGCTTGCCGGCCAGGGCGCGGGCGCAGGCCACGCGCTGCTGCTGGCCGCCGGAGAGCTGGCTGGGCCGGTGCGACAGGCGACCGGACAGGCCCACCGTCTCCACCACCGCGTCCAGCCAGGCCTTGTCCACCTTGCGCCCCGCGATGTCCATCGGCAGCGTGATGTTCTCCAGCGCGGTCAGGGTCGGCAGCAGGTTGAACGCCTGGAAGACGAAGCCGATCTTGTCCCGGCGCAGCTGCGTCAGCTGCTTGTCCTTCAGCCCGACCAGCTCGACGTCGCCGATGGTGGCGGACCCGGAGGTGACCGCGTCCAGCCCGGCCATGCAGTGCATCAGGGTTGACTTGCCGGAGCCGGAGGGCCCCATGATCGCGGTGAACTCACCCTGCCGGAACTCGATGTCCACGTTCTCCAGCGCGACCACCCGGGTCTCGCCGGAGCCGTAGACCTTGTTCAGGCCGGTCGCCCGGGCAGCGGCCCGGTCGGTGCGGACGGCGGCTGCGGTCGTGGTCACGGGGCACTCCTGGGGGTCGGCCGTCGGGCGACGGCGGTTCACTCGGGGATACCTCCATGCTCCAGTGGACTTTGGGCCGTTTGGTCGCCCCGATGGAGGGTTACGGGCTGACCGCGAGGTTGACCCGGGACCGCCGATCTCCTCCTGCGGTATGACACGACCCCTGATGGCCGATTTCAGTGCTTCGGGTGGCCGGATCGCAGACTGTTCGTCAGATGGCAAGGAAACATGACAACTTCCATGGCTGGGAACATGCGCGAGAGGGATCGGGACGACTAGGCTCAGGGGTAGCCCACACACGGGCCCAGTGGTCCCCGCCCGGATGGTGGAACGCAGACACGGGCAGCTTAAAACTGCTTGGCCGCGAGGCCGTGCCGGTTCGAGTCCGGCTCCGGGCACCACCCGCAGGACGACCAGGATCAGCCAGGAATACCGCACCCCCAGGCCGGCTCACCGACCTGGGGGTTCTTCGTGCCGTCCGGGAACGCTTTCGCGGATCATGCCGTTTCCTTTACCAACGCATTACCATTGGCCCGGCGGGTGGCGACGTGCCGCCCTGGGAGGAAGAGCATGAGAAGCAGCAACCCGGTCTTCTCGCGGGAGGGATCGTTCAGCCGCGGCACCGGATACGCCGGGTTCGGCGGCACCCGGCACGACGCGGGGCGGTACGACCAGCCGCTCACGGCCGAGCACTTGGAGGAGCTGTACGCCGCGCCGGCCGCCGGGCCGCGCGCCACCGGCCGGATGACCATCGACGACGTGGTCGTCAGTACCGCGCTCACCCTGCTCACGGTGGTGGCGGCGGGCGCGGTGGCCTGGTTCGCGCTGCCGGAGGCGAGCTTCCGGATCGCGGGGGCGGCCGCGCTGGGGGCCCTCGTGGTCGGGCTGGTGGTCAGCTTCCGACGCAGCGTCAGTCCGGTCCTGGTGCTGCTCTATGCGGCGCTGGAGGGCTTCTTCCTGGGCGCCCTGACGAAGGTCCTCGACACGCTCCTGCCGGGCATCGCCCTCCAGGCGGTGCTCGGCACGGCCGCCGTCTTCGCGGGCATGCTGATCGCCTACCGGACGGGCCGGATCAAGGTCACCGAGCGGTACACCCGGGTCGGCCTGGCGATCGCCCTCGGGTTCGTGCTGCTGATGCTGGTGAACCTGGTGGCCTCGCTGTTCGGCGCCTCGCTGGGCCTGAACTCCGGTCCGCTCGGGATCGTGGTCGGCCTGGTCGGCATCTGCCTCGGCGCGTTCTTCCTGTCGCTGGACTTCGCGGCGGTGGAGCAGGCGATCCGCGGCGGTGCGCCGCGGCGGGAGTCCTGGCGGGCGGCCTTCGGGCTGACCCTGTCGCTGGTCTGGATCTACCTGGAGATGCTGCGGCTGATCGCCATCCTGCGCGGCGACGACTGACCGACCGCCGGTCGGGCCGCGTGCCACCGGGCCCCGCTCCGCGTCGCGGAGCGGGGCCCCGGGCGGGTCCGGGGCGGTGCGGGCGGGGGGCTAGGCTCCCGGCATGGGTGAAGAGGCGCTGGCCGAGTTCGTGGAGTCCGTCGAGCGGCTGGCGGACCGGTTCCGTGCGATGCCGCAGAGCAGGCTGCTCGGTGCGGTACCCGGTCACGCCTCGCGCGCGGCTGCCGCGCTGGCGCTGGCACAGCAGTTGGCGGATGCGGCGCAACGGCTGGAGGAGGGGCCGCGGGCCGCGGCCCGGACCGTGCCGGACGCGGGCGTCTTCGCGGTCGGCGACCAACTCGCGGTGGCCGGCCACGACCTGGTCACCGCGCTGGTCACGCCCTCGCCGTTCCCGGCGGCACTCGACGCCCCGGGGCCCGACGCCGGCGAGGTGCTGGCCCGGGCGGCTGCGGCGGTCGCCGAGGTCGGCGCGCTCTGCGGCTGACGCCGTCAGCCCCTGGGCCACCGGGCCGCCGGCGGGGGAAGTGTCCGACGGTGCGTCAGATGCTGGCCACCACACGGTCGGCCAGTACGTAGACGGCCTCCTCGTCGGTGGAGAAGGTCAGCGAGTACGAGCCGGAGAACCGCGAGCCGCCGAGCAGCCGGACGTCCTCGCCGGCCCGGACCGCGTCGATCAGCCGGTAGGCGGCCTCCCGGTCGCCGGGGGCCACGCAGAGCGTGGTGCCGTCCGCGAAGGCGTAGACGTCCAGCGTGCCGAGCGGGCCGGGGCGCACGTCGGTCAGCGCGACCCGCTCCTCGGCGAGCGCGGTCAGCCGGGTGTCGGTCCACTCGCGGGACGGGGCCTGGCTGGGCACGAAGTCGGGGTGCGAGGGGTGGCGGCGCGGGTCGGGGGCGGCGGCGGGCTCGGCCCCGGCGGCCGGGTCCGGGTCGAGCAGGCCCGCCTCCAGGCCGGTGGCCAGCAGGTCGGCCTCGCGCGCGGCCCGGGCGTCGTTGCCCTCGCCGTTCGGCGCGCCCTGGCCGGGGTGGCTGCCCGGGTGACCGGCGGGGTGGCCGCCCGGGGTGCCGGGCGCGGCCAGCGAGCCGCTGTCGCTGATCATGTCCTCCAGCGCCGAGCGCAGCGCCTCGCCGAAGGCCGGGTCCATGGTGCCCGCGTTGTCCACCGCATCCTCGGGGCCGGTGGGCCGCGGGAAGAAGATCGGCCAGGTCTCCACCGGGCCCAGGCCGCTCAGACCGCTCAGGCCGTGCCCCAACTCGCCCGGCGCGCCCGCGAAGGGGGTGTCCAGCAGCGGGTCGTCCTCGGCCGCCCGGGCCTCCTGCTCGGCCCAGAACGCCCGGGCCTCGGCGATCTCCCGCTCCCGGTCGGCGGCCAGCGCGTCGGCGACGGCGCGGCGTATCGCGTCCTCGTCCACGGGGGCGGGCGCGGTGAGCCGGGCGGCGGTCAGCCGGCGCAGGGCGCGCAGCTGGAGCAGGACGGCCGACGAGACGACGATCAGGATCAGCAGCAGGGTGACATAGACGGCGCTCACGGAACGTACTCCTCGCGGGGAGTGGAACAGGGGAACGTCTCCACACTGCCGTATGGGTGGGTGGTGCTGCAGTGGAAGATGTCCGAAATGTCCGTGACGTTGGTCATTGTCCAAAAATTCAAGGGCGTGCTGGTGTACGCTGCGCAGTTGCACGACTGCGGGGGGTCGAAGTCGATGGCCGGAACAACGAGTTGAGGGCCAGATCGGACCCCGCGGGGTGATCTGGCCCTCAATTACGCTCTGTTATGCCAAACGAGTGGCGAGCCGGGTGGGTCCGCTGCGTCTCAGCTCAGCCGCTCGATCACCATGGCCATGCCCTGCCCGCCGCCCACGCACATCGTCTCCAGGCCGAACTGCTTGTCGTGCCACTGCAGGGAGTTGATCAGCGTGGTGGTGATCCGGGCGCCGGTCATGCCGAAGGGGTGGCCGACCGCGATCGCACCGCCGTTGACGTTCAGCTTGTCCAGGTCGATGCCCAAGTCCCGGTAGGAGGGGATGACCTGGGCCGCGAAGGCCTCGTTGATCTCCACCAGGTCGATGTCGTCGATGGTCAGGCCGGCCCGCTTGAGCGCCTGCCGGGAGGCCTCGACCGGGCCGTAGCCCATGATCTCGGGGGACAGCGCCGAGACGCCGGTCGACACGACCCGGGCCAGCGGCGTGATGCCCAGCTCGCGCGCCTTGGTGTCGGACATCACGACCAGTGCCGCGGCGCCGTCGTTCAGCGGGCAGCAGTTGCCCGCGGTGACCGTGCCGTCGGGGCGGAAGACCGGCTTGAGGCCCTGGACGCCCTCCAGCGTGACCCCGGCGCGCGGGCCGTCGTCGGCCGAGACCACGGTGCCGTCCGGCGTGGTGACCGGGGTGATCTCGCGCTGCCAGAAGCCGGCCTTGAGCGCGGCCTCGGCCAGGTTCTGCGAGCGCACCCCGAAGGCGTCCTGGTCGGCGCGGGTGATGCCCTTGAGCGCGGCCAGGTTCTCGGCGGTCTGGCCCATCGCGATGTAGGCGTCCGGCAGCAGGCCGTCCTCCCGCGGGTCGTGCCACTCGCCGCCGCCCTCCTCGGCGCGCTTGGCGGTGCGGGCCACCGCATCGGCGAAGACCGGGTTCTGGGTGTTCGGCATCCCGTCCGAGGTGCCGTTGATCGAGCGCGAGACGGTCTCCACGCCGGCCGAGACGAAGATGTCGCCCTCGCCCGCCTTGATCGCGTGCAGCGCCATCCGCGTGGTCTGCAGCGAGGAGGAGCAGTACCGGGTGATGGTGGTGCCGGGCAGGTAGTCCATGCCCATCTGGACCGCGACGATCCGGGCCAGGTTGTGGCCCTGCTCGCCGCCGGGCAGGCCGCAGCCGAGCATCAGGTCGTCGATCTGGCGCGGGTCCAGCTCCGGGACCTTGGCCAGTGCGGCGGCGATGATCTGCGCCGTCAGGTCGTCCGGGCGGACGTCCTTGAGCGAGCCCTTGAAGGCGCGGCCGATCGGCGAACGGGCGGCGCTGACGATGACGGCTTCGGGCATGACGGCTCCTGGGTGCGTGTCCGGCTGCTACGGAGAGGAAAGTTACTCCCAAGTAGCGCGTACGTCATCTGTGCCCGGGTGTGAACTGGCCGACTCCCCGTCGTCGGTCGCCGCGGCGTCGTCCGTCGCCGCGGCGACCGGCGAGGGCTGCGGCAGGGCCAGCCGCAGCCGGTGCTTGACCAGCGCCCAGCGGCTGCCGCCGGCCCCGGCCGAGGCGCCGGCCACCTCGGTGCCCGAGCGCCCGGCCGCCGTCGCCGCGGCCACCGCCATCGGCAGCACCGCCTCCCGGCGGGTGGCCGGCTCCTCCTCGGCGGCCTGCGGCCAGAGGTCGAGCGCGGCGCACAGCGAGGGCAGCACCGCCATCGCGGCCGTCGCGTAGCCCTGGGCGGAGGGGTGGAAGCGGTCGGAGGCGAACATCTCGGGGCGCGCGGCGAACTCGGGCCCGAGCAGCGAGCCGAGCGAGACGGTGCGCCCGCCGGCCTCCACCACCGCGATGGTCTGCGCCGCCGCCAGCTGCCGGCTCACCCGCCGGGCCAGCCAGCGCAGCGGCGGCCGGACCGGCTTGATGGTGCCCAGATCCGGGCAGGTGCCGACCACCACCTCGCAGCCGAGCATCCGCAGGTCCCGCACCGCCTCGCCGAGCTGGCGCACCGCCTGGGCGGCCGGGGTGTGCCGGGTCACGTCGTTGGCCCCGATGATGATCACCGCGACCTCGGGGCGGGCCGCCATCGCGAGCCGCACCTGGCGCGCCAGGTCGTCGGAACGGGCACCGGAGACCGCGACGTTGACCAGCCTGACCCGCCGCTCGGCCACCGCCGCCAGTCCGGTGGCCAGCAGGGCCCCCGGCGTCTCCCGGCTGCGCCGCACCCCCAGGCCCACCGCGGTGGAGTCGCCGAGGAAGGCGAGCACCAGCGGCTCCTGCTCGGCGCTGCTCTGGTCGGCCAGGCCGTCCCCGTAGACGCCGTCGGCCCGCGGCGGGTCGCCCTCCAGCAGGCCGACCGCGCGCACCGCGAGCCGGCTCTCGGTGATCAGCAACCCGGCCAGCCCGGCGCCCAGCAGGCCCAGCCCGCCGCCGCCGTACGCCGCGGCCGTGGCGATCCGGCGGGCGACCCGCACCCTCGACTGCTGCGCCCCTGGCATCCGGCTACCCCCTTCGCGTCCGTCCGGTCACCCGCGGTGTCCGGGGCCGGTCCGACCGGCCTGCGACCCCGCACCAGGTACAGCGCGCGCGGCCACTGCGTCCATACCCCTCGATGGGTTCGCGCTATCGGGCGGAGTCGACCATCTGGAGCCATAGGCTTGGATCACCGAAGAACGGCCATGGCCACAGACCGGGAGGATCCCCGTGCGGTACCACAATTCGATCATCGAGCTGGTCGGAAACACCCCTCTGGTGAAGCTGACCAAGGTCACCGAGGGCATCTCGGCCACCGTGCTGGCCAAGGTCGAGTACTTCAACCCGGGCGGTTCGGTCAAGGACCGGATCGCGATGCGGATGATCGAGGCGGCCGAGGCCTCGGGCGCGCTCAAGCCCGGCGGCACCATCGTCGAGCCCACCAGCGGCAACACCGGCGTGGGGCTGGCGATCGTGGCCCAGCAGAAGGGCTACAAGTGCATCTTCGTCTGTCCGGACAAGGTGTCCACTGACAAGATCAACACGCTTCGGGCCTACGGCGCCGAGGTCGTGGTCTGCCCGACCGCGGTGGCCCCCGAGCACCCCGACTCGTACTACAACGTCTCCGACCGCCTGGTCCGGGAGACCCCGAACGCCTGGAAGCCGGACCAGTACTCCAACCCGGACAACCCGGCCTCGCACTACCACTCCACCGGCCCGGAGCTGTGGGAGCAGACCGAGGGGAAGATCACCCACTTCGTCGCGGGCGTGGGCACCGGCGGCACCATCTCCGGCACCGGGCGCTACCTGAAGGACGCCTCGGACGGCACGGTGAAGGTGATCGGCGCCGACCCGGAGGGCTCGGTCTACTCCGGCGGCACCGGCCGTCCGTACCTGGTCGAGGGCGTCGGCGAGGACTTCTGGCCCACCGCCTACGACCGCACGGTGGCGGACGAGATCGTCGCCGTCTCGGACAAGGACTCCTTCCAGATGACCCGCCGCCTGGCCAAGGAGGAGGGCCTGCTGGTCGGCGGCTCCTGCGGGATGGCCGTGGTGGCCGCGCTGGAGGTCGCCAAGCGGCTCGGCCCCGACGACGTGGTCGTCGTGCTGCTGCCGGACGGCGGCCGCGGCTACCTGTCCAAGATCTTCAACGACGATTGGATGGCGGACTACGGCTTCCTGCCCACCGCCGAGGACGAGCACACCATCGGTGAGGTGCTGGCCCGCAAGGACGGCATCGAGCACGAGGGCATCCCGCAGTTCGTCCACATGCACCCGGCCGAGACGGTCGGCGAGGCCGTGCAGGTGCTGCGCGACTTCGGCGTCTCGCAGATGCCGGTGGTCTCGCCCGGCGCCGGGCACCCGGACATCATGGCCGGCGAGGTGATCGGTTCGGTGGCCGAGCGCGACCTGCTGGCGGCGCTGTTCAGCGGCGGCGCGCAGCTCACCGACCGGCTGGAGCAGCACATGTCGAAGCCGCTGCCGGTGGTCGGCTCGGGCGAGTCGGTGACCGGTCTGATGAGCGTGCTGGAGGCCAACGACGCCGCCGTGGTGCTGGTGGACGGCAAGCCGCAGGGCATCGTGACCCGCCAGGACCTGCTCGCCTTCATGGCCCGCACCGCGCACTGATCCTGTCGCGGGCCCGGGCCGCGCCGCCGGTACCGCACCGGCGGCGCCGTGCCGCTGGTGCTCCTTCGGCCGGGTGTGACGCCGGTTTACCTGATGGTTCGTTTTCGGACCATCTGGTACACCGGCGTCATCTGCGTGCAGCACCCGGTTAACAACGGTCCGGCATCGTAGTGCGCACGGCAGAACGCCGAGCGTGATGGCAGGCGGTGTCCGGGAGCGGCTCCCCGGGCACGGCGGCCATCGGACACACGACACCGGCCTGACCCGGTGCACTGTGTCTCCCTCCCGGCCCGCTCGCGGGTGGAGGGGCCCCACGAGGGGGCCGCCGTCGTCCCGCCCCTGCCGCTGGTTCGCGCCGGCCTGCAGGGTGTGGCGGCTCCCACGGCACCTCGCGCCCTCGGTGGCGCGGCTCCGCGGCTCCCGGGTGGGGGAGCAGGGCGGAGCGACCGGCAGGGCCGGTCCCGGGTTCACCGGGGCCGGCCCTCGCCGCGTTCCGGCGTTCCGGTGTTCGTTCCCGGCGTTCCGGCGTTCCGGCGTTGCGGTGTTCCGACGGGCCGTTGGCGGGCGCCGGTGGGCGTCGGCGGGTGCCGTTGGGTCAACGGCACCGTTCTCGCCTACGCTCGGCCCATGACCAGCACCGAAGAGACCAGTGTCGAAGAGTCCGACGCCCCCCGCTATGTCCGCCTCAGCATCGAGCTGATCGCCGAGATCACCGACGAGGGCGCCCTCAAGGCCGCCGCGCTCGGCCAGGTCGAGGCCGACGAGTACCTCGACGATGAGGAGCGCGCCCAGTCCGTCGAGGCGATCGAGCTGGACCCCTCGGGTTCGCTCGCCCACTTCATCGACCCCGTCGCGCTGCTCGGCGACGTGCCCGGGGTGGAACTCACGCAGGCCACCTGGGAGTCCGCGCAGGTCGCGTACGACCCGGAGGAGGACAGCTACGAGTTCGAGGTGGAGTAACTCCCCTCGCGGCGTTGCGCATACCGTCCAGCGGCGGCCAAACGGCCGGTCAGTTGGGCGGTATGTCCATTTTTGGCGCAATCTCTCGCCATCTCATACGATCTGAACCTCTTCGGCGGAACCGATACGCCCTGGATCGAGTCGTTATATCCGATATGTGGGTCGGCAGCAGGGAGACGGTCGTGGCACAGGAGCAGCGGGAACGTGGCACGGACGGTGGGACCTGGAGCCGGCGCGGGGTGCTCGCCGGGCTGCTCGGCGCGCCGGTCCTGATGGTCGCCGCCTGCAGCACAGGCCGCGGCGGCGGCCCGTCCGTCGTCAGTTCGTCCGGCGCCGGCAGCTCGCCCGGCGCCGCCGGCCCCACCCCGAAGACCTCGGCCGCCGTGATCACCGTCTCGCCCGCCGACGGCACCCCCAACGCCGCCTTCGGCAAGCCGGTCACCGTGACCGTGGCCGACGGCACGCTCGACTCGGTCAAGGTCGCCGACGCCACCGGACGGGAGCTGGCCGGGCAGCTCGCGGCCGACGGGCAGAGCTGGACCAGCACCGACCCGCTCGGCAGCGGCACCCGGTACACGGTGGCGGCCGTCGCGACCGACCGCGCCAAGCTGCAGGCGGACGCCAACACCTCGTTCAGCACCGCCACCCCCGCCAACACCTTCGTGGGCCACTTCACCCCGGAGAACGGCTCCACCGTCGGCGTCGGGATGCCGGTCTCGATCACCTTCAACAAGCCGGTCACCGACCGCAAGGCCGTCCAGCAGGCGATCACCGTGACCGCCGAGCCCGGCGTGGAGATCGTCGGCCACTGGTACTCCAGCACCCGGCTCGACTTCCGCCCGCAGCAGTACTGGGCCAAGGGCACCAAGGTCACCCTCAAGCTGCGGCTCAAGGACGTCCAGGGCGCCCCCGGCGTCTACGGGACCCAGTCCAAGGACGTGGGCTTCACCGTCGGCCGGGCCCAGACCTCGGTGGCCGACCTCGCGGCCGGCACCCTCACGGTGACCACCGACGGCCAGGTCAGCGCCGTCTACAAGGTGATCGGCGGCTCGCCCCAGCACCGCACCTGGGCGGGCCGGATGGTCATCTCGGAGCGGTTCGACCAGACCAAGATGGACTCCGCCACGGTCGGCCTCGGCGACGAGTACAACATCCCCGACGTGCCGCACGCCCAGCGGCTGACCACCTCGGGCACCTTCATCCACGGCAACTACTGGTCGGCGCCCTCGGCCTTCGGCAGGAGCAACACCAGCCACGGCTGCATCGCGCTGCGCGACGTCAAGGGCGCGGGCGACCCGGGCACCGACGGCGCGAAGTTCTACCGCAGCTCGATGGCGGGCGACGTGGTGGAGGTGGTCAACTCCGGTGACCGCACGGTGGATCCGGGCAACGGCCTGAGCGACTGGAACCTCTCCTGGGCCGACTGGAAGGCCGGCAGCGCGCTCTGATCCCGGCGGGGCGCTCC
Organism: Kitasatospora sp. NBC_01250; assembly: GCF_036226465.1. Classification (NCBI taxonomy): domain Bacteria; kingdom Bacillati; phylum Actinomycetota; class Actinomycetes; order Kitasatosporales; family Streptomycetaceae; genus Kitasatospora; species Kitasatospora sp. NBC_01250. The sequence goes on from NZ_CP108476.1 coordinate 5,436,965, forward strand.
TAGGCTTGAGTCTCCAGTGACGGGAGACCCCAAGGTGGTGGCCATGGACGACGACACCCTGCACACGATCGGGGAACTGGCCCGGCTGACCGGCCTTTCGGTCAAGACCATCCGGTTCTGGTCCGACACGGGCGTGGTGCCGCCGACCGACCGCACCCCCGCCGGCTACCGGCGCTACGGACCCGACGCGCTGGCCCGACTGGACCTGGTGCGCACGCTGCGCGAACTCGGCGTCGACCTCGCCACCATCCAGCAGGTGCTGGCCCGCGAGGTCACCGTCGCCGAGGTCGCGCAGGCGCACGCCGAGGCCCTGGACGTGCAGATCCGCACGCTGCGGCTGCGTCGCTCCGTGCTGCGCGCGGTGGCCCGGCGGGGGGCCACACCCGAGGAGATGGAACTGATGCACAAGCTCGCCAAGCTCACCGACCGGGAACGCCGCCGCCTGATCAACGACTTCATCGACGAGGCCTTCGATGGGCTCGACGTGGGGCCCGAGTTCGTGGCCAAGATGCGCGCCGCGATGCCCGAGCTGCCGGACGACCCGACCCCCGCGCAGACCGACGCCTGGGTCGAGCTGGCCGAACTGGTCCAGGACCCGGCGTTCCGGGCCGGGGTCCGCAAGGCGGCTGCCTACCAGGCCCAGGACCGGGCGCTGGGCACCAAGGAGGACGTGGCCGCCAACCGGGCGCTGGTGGACCTCGTGCTCAGCCGGGCCGGCGCGGCGCTGGCAGCCGGGATCAGCCCGGGCGGGGCCGTCGCCGGGCCGGTGCTCGACGAACTGGCCGGGGCCTTCGCCGGGTTCTTCGAGCGCCCGGACGGACCGGAGTTCCGGGCCTGGCTGCTGGAGCGGATGGAGAACGGCAACGACCCGCGCTACGAGCGGTACTGGCAGCTGATCGGGCAGATCAACGGCTGGCCCGCGCAGCCCGCCCTCGGCCCGGCCTTCGGCTGGCTGACCGAGGCGCTGCGGGCCGGCTGAGCTGATCGGCTGAGCCGCGGGCCGGCTGAGCCGCGGGGCCGGCTGAGCCGAGCGGCTGAGCCGCGGGGTGGCCGGTCCGCGGTCGGCCACCCCGCGAACTCTCCGCTGCGGCAAGCGGGTCGGGTCCTATGATCGACGCATGCGCACAGGCGGCAGGACCGGCAGCGGTGGTGCGCCCGACGCCGTGGTCATCGGCACGGGCCCGAACGGGCTGGCCGCCGGTGTCACGCTGGCCCGGGCCGGGCTGCGGGTGGAGCTGTACGAGGCGGCCGGGACCATCGGCGGCGGCCTGCGCAGTCTGCCGCTGTTCGACTCGCAGGTGCTGCACGACATCTGCGCCGCCGTCCACCCGATGGGCGCCGCCTCGCCCTTCCTCCGCGCCTTCGACCTGGCCGCGCACGGCGTCGAGCTGCTGCGGGCACCGGTGGCCTACGGGCATCCGCTGCCCACCGGGCCCGCCGCGCTGGCCTGGCACGACCTGGACGCCACGGTGGCCGGGCTGGGGGCGGACGGCCCGGCCTGGCGCCGGCTGATGGCGCCGCTGGTCGAGCACAGCACCGAGGTCGTCCGGCTCTTCCTCTCCGACCTGCGAACCCCGCCCACCGACCTGGCCACCCCGCTGCTGCTGGCCGAGCGGATCCTGCGGCACGGCACGGTGCTGGCCCGCCACCAGTTCCGCACCGAGCAGGCGGCCGCGCTGCTGGCGGGCGTCGCCGCGCACGGCGTGGGGCGGCTGCCCTCGCCGGCCGCCGGTGCGATCGCGGTGCTGCTCGGCCACCTCGCCCACAGCAGCGGCTGGCCACTGGCCCGAGGCGGCTCGCAGGCGATCGCCCGGGCGCTGGCCGACGACATCACCGCGCACGGCGGGGTGATCCACACCGGCACTCCGGTCACCGACCTGCGGGAGCTGCCGCGGGCCAAGGCGGTGCTCGCCGACGTCGCGCCCAAGGGCCTGCTCGCACTGGCCGGCCCGCGGCTGCCGGCCGGCTACGCCCGGCAGCTGGCCCGCTACCGCTACGGGCCGGCCGCCGCCAAGGTCGACTACCTGGTCGACGGGGCCGTCCCGTGGGCCGACGCGGGGCTGCGCCAGGCCGGCACCGTGCACCTCGGCGGCACCCGGGCCCAGCTTTACGCGGGTGAGACCCTGACCGCGCGCGGGCAGCTGTCGCCCAGCCCGTTCGTGCTGGTGGTCGACCCCGCCGTGACCGACCCCGGCCGGGCGCACGGCGGCCGGCGCCCGGTCTGGGCCTACGCGCACGTCCCGCACGGCGACCCGGTGGACCGCCACGAGCTGGTGACCTCGGCCATCGAGCGCCATGCCCCGGGCTTCCGGGACACCGTGCTGGCCCACCGCACGGTCACCGGCGCGCAGTGGGAGGCGTACAACCCCAACTACGTCGGCGGCGACATCGGCGCGGGCGCGATCAGCCTGCGCCAGAGCCTCTTCCGCCCCGCCGTGCGCTGGAACCCCTACCGCACCCCGCTGCCCGGCCTCTACCTCTGCTCCGCCGCCACCCCGCCCGGCCCGGCCGTCCACGGCATGTCCGGCCACCTGGCGGCGCGTGCGGCCCTGCGGCGCGAGTTCGGCATCCGCCTGGCCGACCTGCCCTGAGCCGGCCGGGGCCCGGCCGGGGTCAGCCGTCCGTCTTCGCGACGCCGATCGGGCAGCTGGCGCCGGTGCCGCCGAGGCCGCAGTAGCCGCCCGGGTTCTTGGCGTCGGAGAGGTACTGCTGGTGGTAGGGCTCGGCGGGGTAGAAGGGGCCGGCGGGGGCGATCTCGGTGGTGACGGGGCCCAGGCCGAGGCGGGTGAGGGCGGGCTGGAAGGCGTCCCGGGTGGCCTGGGCGGTGGCCAGCTGGGCGGGGGAGTGGGTGTAGACGGCGGAGCGGTACTGGGTGCCGACGTCGTTGCCCTGGCGGTTGCCCTGGGTCGGGTCGTGGGCCTCCCAGAAGGTCTTGAGCAGTGTCTCGTAGGAGATCAGCGCGGGGTCGAAGACCACCCGGACGGCTTCGGTGTGGCCGGTCAGGCCGCTGCACACCTCCTCGTACGTCGGGTTGGGCGTGTGGCCGCCCTGGTAGCCGACCAGGGTGGTCCAGACGCCGGGCAGGCGCCAGAACGTCCGTTCCGCACCCCAGAAGCAGCCGAGACCGAAGTCGGCGACCTCGAGACCGGGCGGGTAGGGGCCGGTCAGCGGGTGGCCGAGCACGGTGTGCGGCTCGGCCAGGGTGAAGGCGGGCGCCGGACGCCCGGGCAGGGCCTGGTCGGCGGTGACGAGCGCGGTCTTGTGGCGGTTGAACAGCATGTCCGGTGAACGCCCGGGCGGGGCCGGGGATTCCGCCGCCGCGGCCGGGTCCGGTCGGCCGGGGAGGACCGAGCGCGCGCCCGGGCCGTCCGGGTGCCACTACGCTCGGTCGTATGACTGAGCACCAGCACCCTCAGGGCTTCGAGACCCTCGCCATCCACGCGGGTCAGGAAGCCGATCCCCTCACCGGGGCGGTCGTCCCTCCCATCTACCAGGTGTCGACCTACAAGCAGGACGGCGTCGGCGGCCTGCGCGGCGGTTACGAGTACAGCCGGTCGGCGAACCCGACCCGTACGGCGCTGGAGGAGTGCCTGGCGGCGCTGGAGGGCGGGCAGCGCGGGCTGGCCTTCGCCTCCGGCCTGGCCGCCGAGGACACCCTGCTGCGCACCGTGCTCGCCCCCGGCGACCACATCGTGATCCCCAACGACGCCTACGGCGGCACCTTCCGGCTCTTCGCCAAGGTGCTGACCCGCTGGGGCGTGGACTTCTCGGTGGCCGACACCCAGCACCCCGAGAAGGTCCGCGAGGCACTGAAGCCGAACACCAAGGCGGTCTGGGTGGAGACGCCCAGCAACCCGCTGCTCGGCGTGACCGACATCGCCGCCGTCGCGCAGATCGCGCACGCGGCCGGCGCGCTGCTCGTGGTGGACAACACCTTCGCCAGCCCGTACCTCCAGCAGCCGCTGGCGCTGGGCGCGGACGTGGTGGTGCACTCCACCACCAAGTACATGGGCGGGCACTCCGACGTGGTCGGCGGCGCGCTGGTGGCGGCGGACGCCGAGCTCGGCGAGCAGCTGGCCTACCACCAGAACGCGATGGGCGCGGTGGCCGGGCCGTTCGACTCCTGGCTGGTGCTGCGCGGGATCAAGACCCTGGGCGTGCGGATGGACCGGCACTGCGCCAACGCCGAGCAGATCGTGGCGCTGCTGGCCCGGCACCCGAAGGTCACCCAGATCTTCTACCCGGGGCTGGCCTCGCACGCCAACCACGAGGTGGCGGCCAAGCAGATGAAGGCCTTCGGCGGCATGGTCTCGTTCCGGATCGAGGGCGGCGAGCAGGCGGCCGTGGAGGTCTGCAACCGGGCCCGGCTGTTCACCCTCGGTGAGTCGCTGGGCGGCGTGGAGTCGCTGATCGAGCACCCCGGGCGGATGACGCACGCCTCGGTGGCCGGCTCGCTGCTGGAGGTCCCGGCCGACCTGGTGCGGCTGTCGGTGGGCATCGAGTCCGCCGACGACCTGGTCGCCGACCTGGCGCACGCGCTGGGCTGATCCTTCCGGCCTGCGTCCAGGCCGAGTTGGGGCGCGGTGAGGGCGCTCCGGTCCGTCGGGACCGGGGCGCTCTCGGCGCCTCCGGGTGGCCGGGCGGGGGCGTGCGGGACAGAGTGGACCTGTACTGCGCCCGCTCCTTCCGGGCCCGCTCCGAGCAGAGGGGACAGCCCGATGCCAGCAGCCATCCAGGCCGAGAACCTGGTGAAGACCTTCGGCGACGTGCGCGCCCTGGACGGGGTGAGCCTGGACGTCCCGCAGGGGACGGTGCTCGGCCTGCTCGGCCCCAACGGCGCGGGCAAGACCACCACTGTGCGGGTCCTCACCACGCTGCTGCGGCCCGACTCCGGCAGCGCCGTGGTGGCCGGGCTGGACGTGCTGCGCCAACCCGGCCGGGTGCGCGGCGTGATCGGCCTGTCCGGTCAGTACGCGGCCGTGGACGAGTACCTGACGGGGCGTGAGAATCTGCAGATGGTCGGCGAGTTGTACCAGATGCCGGCCAGGGCGGCGAAGGCGAGGGCGCTGGAGCTGCTGGAGTGGTTCAACCTCGCGGAGGCGGCCGACCGCACCGCCAAGACCTACTCCGGCGGCATGCGGCGCCGGCTCGACCTGGCCGCCGCGCTGGTGGTGCGACCGCCGGTGATGTTCCTGGACGAGCCGACCACCGGACTGGACCCGCGCAACCGGCTGGCGCTCTGGGGGGTCATCGAGAGCCTGGTCGAGCAGGGCACCACGCTGCTGCTCACCACCCAGTACCTGGAGGAGGCCGACCGGCTGGCGCACGACATCGCGGTGGTCGACCACGGCAGGGTGATCGCGCGCGGCACCGCGGACCGGCTCAAGGCGCAGATCGGCGGCGAGCGGGTGGAGGTGGTGGTGCACCAGGCCGAGCTGATCGGCACCGCCGTCGAGGCGTTGAAGGGCTACGCGGTGGGCGAGCCCAGCGTGGAGCGGAACACCCGGCGGATCACCATGCCGGTCACCGGCGGCGCCCGGGTGCTGGCCGACGTGATCCGCGAGCTGGACGCGCGCGAGATCGAGATCGACGACATCGGGCTGCGCCGGCCGACCCTGGACGACGTCTTCCTGTCGCTGACCGGGCACGCCACGGCGGCTTCGAGCGGCGAGGCTCCGGAGGACCGGGCGCCGGGCGGCGGGAGCGGCGCGGCGCCCGGCGGGGGCGGGGGCCGGGGCCGGCGGGCCCGGAAGGAGGCCTGAGATGAGCGCGTCCACCGCGACCGAGCACGCCATCGGCGGCGCCGTCCCGCGTCAGCGGCACGGGATCGGGGCGATGCTGCACGACTCCTGGGTGATCGCCCGGCGCAATTTGCGCAGAATGTCCAGAATTCCGGAAATCGTGGTGTTCGGGCTGCTGCAGCCGGTGATGTTCGTCCTGCTCTTCTCGTACGTGATGGGCGGCGCGATCAGGATCCCGATGGCCGGGTCCAGCTCCTCGATCTACATCCAGTTCCTGATGGCCGGCATCTTCGCGCAGACCGTCACCTTCGCGGTGGCGGGTGCCTCGGCCGGCATTGCGGAGGACATGACCAAGGGCCTGGTGGACCGGTTCCGCTCGCTGCCGATGACCCGCTCGGCGGTGCTGGCCGGACGGACCCTCGCCGACCTGGTGCAGACCGCGTTCACGCTGCTGGTGCTCGCGCTGGTGGCGCTCGCGGTCGGCTGGCGGATCCACCACGGGTTCTTCCGCGCGCTGGCTGCGTTCGCGCTGCTCCTGCTGCTCGGCTACGCGTTCTCCTGGATCGGCGCGCTGATCGGGCTCTCGGTGCGCAGCCCGGAGGCGGCCACCTCGGCGGGGCTGATCTGGCTCTTCCCGCTGACCTTCGTCTCCAACGCCTTCGTGCCGATCAGCAGCATGCCGGGCTGGCTGCAGCCGGTCGCCTACTGGAACCCGTTCAGCTCGACCGTGCAGGCCTGCCGCGACCTGTTCGGCAACCAGATCGGGCCGGTGGACGAGGCCTGGCCGATGCAGCACGCGATCGGGGTGTCGATCGTCTCCTCGCTGGTGGTGCTGGGGGTCTTCTCCTGGCTCTCGGTGCGCAAGTACCGCTCCGCGGTCGGATAGCTGGAGCCGCTCCGCGGTCGGACAGCCGGGGCCGCTCCGCGGCCGGACAGCTGGGCCGCTCTGCGGTCGGCGCTGGCTGGGGGCCGTTCTGTCGTCAAGCGGGGCCCCGGTACGGACGACGGCGGTGGGCCCGGACCGATCGGTCCGGGCCCACCGCCGTCGCACGGGGCGTGGCCGGGTCAGCCGGTGAAGGGCTTGACCTCGAGGATCCGCACGCTGGCCTTCTTGCCGTTCGGCAGCTCGTACTGGGCGTCCTCGCCGACCTTCTTGCCGTCGATCGAGCGGCCGAGCGGCGACTGCGGCGAGTAGACGTCGAGGTCGTCGTCGCCGGCCACCTCGCGGGAGCCGAGCAGGAAGACCATGGTGTCGTCGGGGTCGCCGGCGAAGGCGACGGTGACGATCATGCCGGGGGCGACCACGTCGGAGTCCGCGGGGGCCTCGCCGACCTTGGCGCGCTCCAGGAGCTGGGTGAGCTGGCGGATCCGCAGCTCCATCTTGCCCTGCTCCTCGCGGGCGGCGTGGTAGCCGGCGTTCTCCTTGAGGTCACCCTCCTCGCGCGCGGCCTCGATCTTCTGCGTGATCTCGGCGCGCATCGGACCGGTCAGATGCTCGAGCTCGTTCCTGAGCTTGTCGTAGGCGGCCGGAGTGAGCCAGGTCACGGTCTCGCTGGTCTGGGTCACGGGTGCTCCTCGTCGGTGCTGGGAGGTGCTGAGGGTTTTCGTCAGCAGTTCGGTGCTACAGGTGCTGGGTGCTACAGGTGCTCTCTACAAAGCAACGCCCGCCTCCGAGCCGTCCGGCGCGGAAGGGGCGAAACCACGAGCCTAACAATGTCCGGCCCGCAGTGGGAGTCCGGTAGCGGTGCGTTAACGGTCAGTTTGTCCGGGCTGTTCCGAGTCACTTGCCCGGTCCGCGGCCGGACCAATCCCACCAGGGCGGACGGGGGCCCTGGTTGACGGCGGTGCCCGGCGCTACTTCGCCGGGGTGCAGCCCATCAGCTCGGCCGTGGTGCCGCGCTCGGTGGTGCGGATCGTGACCGTCTGGACGAACGTGGTGCCCGCCTTGGGGACCGGGACGTCGAGCTGGCCGACCACCGAGCCGTCGGCGGCCTGCGAGCGGATCGTGCAGGTGCCGCCGGTGCCGGAGTCCTTGGTCACCGAGAGTTCGGCCTGCACCTCGCTGTCGGAGACCGGGTTGAAGACCGGGACCGCTCCGTTGAGCTTGGTGGCGGACATCAGGTACGAGCCGCCGAGCCAGGCCACCAGGCCCAGCAGCAGGACCGCCAGCACGGCGCCGACCAGCTTGAGGGTGCGGTCCGCCTGCTCGTCGCTCTGCCGGCCGTAGCGGCTCTGGGGCAGCGAATCGGGGGCGGTGCTGCTGGTGGCGGTCATGGCAGGTAGTCCCTTCCGGGAAGGCCGTGGGCTGCGGCACCTGTCCACGCGCCGGGCGACGGGAATGTGCGGGCCTTCCAGTCCGTCACTATAGGGGGACGATGCTGAGCCCGGACATTCCCGGAAGGAACCAGGCGTTGACTGAGCAGTTGCGGCTGATGGCGGTGCACGCGCACCCGGACGACGAGTCCAGCAAGGGCGCGGCCACCATGGCCATGTATGTCGCCAAGGGCGTTGAGGTGCTGGTGGCCACCTGCACCGGGGGCGAGCGCGGTTCAGTGCTGAACCCCAAGCTCCAGGGCGACCCTTTTGTCGAGGAGAACATCCACGAGGTCCGCCGCAAGGAGATGGACGCCGCCCGCGAGATCCTGGGTGTCGAGCAGGCCTGGCTGGGCTTCGTCGACTCGGGCCTGCCCGAGGGCGATCCGCTGCCGCCGCTGCCCGAGGGCTGCTTCGCGCTGCAGGACGTCGAGACGGCCGCCGAGCCGCTGGTGCGCCTGATCCGCGAGTTCAAGCCGCAGGTGATCACCACCTACGACGAGAACGGCGGGTACCCGCACCCCGACCACATCATGACCCACAAGATCACCATGCGGGCCTTCGACGCCGCCGGTGACCCGGACGCCTATCCGGAGGCCGGCGAGCCCTGGCAGCCGCTGAAGCTCTACTACAACCACGGCTTCCCGATGGGCCGGATCCGCGCCCTGCACCAGTACCTCACCGAGCACGGGCACGACTCCCCGTACGGCGAGTGGATCGCGGGCTGGGAGAAGAGCGGCCGGGCGGAGCGCGAGATCACCACCCGGGTGCACTGCGCGGACTGGTTCGAGACCCGTGACCGGGCGCTGATCGCGCACGCCACCCAGATCGACCCGGACGGCCCGTGGTTCCGGGTGCCGCTGGAGGTGCAGCGCGAGGTCTGGCCGACCGAGGACTACGAGCTGGCCCGTTCGCTGGTCGACACCGACCTGCCGGAGGACGACCTGTTCGCCGGCCTGCGCGCCACCAGCCTGGCGGGCGAGGCGGCGCAGTAGGTGCGCTGGTGGGGCGCGTCGCGCGCGACACGCCCCACCCCGGTGACCCGGCCCGTGGGAAGCCGGGTCACCATGGAGCAATGAGCGCTCCCCTGAACCTCGCCCACGCCACCACCCAGCTCGCCTACGACCCCAACTCGGTCACCCCGGGCCTGCTGGGCTTCGTCGTCTTCTGCGGGCTGGGCGTCGCCACCTGGTTCCTGCTGAAGTCGATGAACTCGCGCTTCAAGCGGGTCGACTTCGCGGAGGAGCCGGAGAGCCCCAAGGAGTAACCGGTCCGCCGGCACCGCCCGTCGGGCCGCCCGTCCGGCCGGTGACCTCGATCACTGTCCGAGCGCCGGCCAACTCCCGTTCCATCGCACCCGTTTCCCCCGGGTCCGTGCCGCTCCTGCCCCTCGCGGCCCGCTCGGCCGTGCCGACAGGGCCGGTCAGCGGCCCGTTGAACCGGACCCGGACGGACAGCCGTTGTGTGGCGCCGGTCACTCAACTGCCGTGCGGGCAGTGCTCGCTCCGCTCTTAAGTCTTATAAGGGTGGGCGGCTATGCTGCGCGCCTGGGAACCGAGGCTCGACACGCCGACGTCCAGACAGGCACGAACCAAGCAACGCCTCACGGCACCGGCCGCGAGCGACTGATGGAACCGGAGGATCACCGGCTGCTTCGCAACCGGACGTACGGCTGCGCCGTGCTCCCGGTGGCAGGCGTCACAGCCGGAGATCGACGGCGGAAGGACAGCGGACGTGAGCGGAATGCAGGTGGACAGCCCCGGTCCCGGGCCACGTCGGCGTGCGCGCGGCGCCCAGCCGTCGGCCCCCGCGACCGGCGGCCGGGCGGCGGCCCGCAAGAGCCGCAAGCCCCCCAAGCGGCGCGGCCTGCGCATCCTCGCATACACCACGGCCGGCCTGGTGCTGGTCACCGGCGGTACCTTCGGCTACCTCTACGAGAAGCTGAACGGCAACATCAAGCACTCCGCGCTCTTCGCCGGCACCTCGGGCGACGCGGGCCACGAGACGCCGGACGCCTTCGGCCGCACCCCGATCAACATCATGGTGATCGGCTCCGACCAGCGTGACAACGCGGCCGACTGCGCGATCGGCGGCGACTGCGGGCCCGGCGCCAACGCCGACGTGGAGATGGTGCTGCACGTCTCGGCGGACCGCAGCAACGCGACGGTGATGAGCATCCCGCGCGACCTCGAGACGCAGCTGCCCGGTTGCACGGACACCCAGAACCACACCAGCATGAAGCCGCACCGGGACATGATCAACAGCACCCTGGACTACGGCCCGGGCTGCACGGTGGCCGCCGTGCACCAGCTGACCGGCATACCCATCGACCACTTCATGATGGTCGACTTCACCGGCGTGGTGCAGATGTCGGACGCGGTCGGCGGCGTGCCGGTCTGCGTGGACAACAACGTCTACGACCCGTACTCGCACCTCAAGCTGAAGAAGGGCAACCACACCCTGCAGGGCATGGCCGCCCTGGAGTTCGTCCGCACCCGGCACGGCTTCGGCGACGGCAGCGACCTGGGCCGTACGGTCTCCCAGCACATGTTCCTCAGCTCGATGGTCCGCCAGCTCAAGAGCGCGGGCACGCTGACCAACCCCGCCGCGGTGCTCTCGCTGGCGAACGCCGCCACCAAGGCGCTGACCGTCGACAACGGGCTCAGCGGCATCACCAACCTGGTGGGCCTGGCGAACGACCTCAACAAGGTCCCGGCCAACCGCATCACCATGACCACGATGCAGAACGAGCCCGACAACGTGAAGGGCGAGGACGGCCGGGTGCTGGTCGCGCCGGCGGCGAAGAACCTCTTCTCCGCGATCACCAACGACGTCGCGCTGACCACCGGCACGGGTGACAAGTCCTCGGCCGCCGCCTCCGCCACCTCGACCGCGGACCCCAACGCGCCGTCGCCCACGCCGGCCCCCGCGACCAGCTCGGCCCCGCCCGCGGCGCCCTCCGGCGCCCCGAAGAGCGAGATCGCGGTCCACGTGAAGAACGGCAGCGGGGTGGCCGGGCGCGCCGGTGACCTCGCCACCGCGCTCAAGGCGGCCGGCTACAACTCCGCCACCTCCGCCGCCAACGCGACGGTCACCGCGGAGACCAGCGAGGTCACCTACACCGCTGGCCGCGAGGCCGACGCCCAGGAGGTCGCCGCCTCGCTCGGCCTGCCCGCCTCCGCCGTCAAGCCCGGCGAGGGCCCGGGGATCACCCTGGTCATCGGCAAGGACTGGACCAGCGGCACCACCTTCGGCTCCGCCCCCGCCGGCGGCTCCGGCAGCGGCGCCCCCGCCGCCGCCCCGGCCCCCGTCAACACCCAGCAGGCGCTGAGCAACAGCGACGCGCAGACCGCCGACGACTCCACCAAGTGCGCCCAGGTCAGCACCCAGGACACGGTGGCGATCAACGGGGTGGGCATGAGCCCGATCAAGGCCTACGACAAGAGCCCGAGCGTCCAGGACTCCGCCCCCTGACCCGTGAGCACCGCAGCACAGCGGCCCACCGTCAGCCCATGAGGCGACGGTGGGCCGCTGCTCTTGCGCGTCCCGGCGGCTCCGATCAGTCGCCCTCGCCCTCGCCCTCGCCTTCGCTCCCGCTCTCTGCGAGTCGCCGGCGCCTGTCGGCCATCTCCTGGTCGACGGCCTCGGACACCTGGTGCATGACGGCTTCCGGTGCCTCGTGCTCCCAGAACCGCATGACCGTCCAGCCTTCGGACAGCAGCTGTGCGGTCGTCTCCCGGTCGCGCTCGATGTTGCGGTCGAGCTTCTGCCGCCACCATTCGGCGTTCGCCTTGGGGCTGGTGGCGTGCTCGGGGCAGCCGTGCCAGAAGCAACCGTCGACCAGGACGGCCAGCTTCGCTCGCGTGAAGGCGATGTCGATCGTGCGTCTGCGCATGCCCGGCACCGGATAGTGGATCCGATAGCGGTACCCGGAAGCATGGAGGAGCTGGCGCACCGCTCGTTCGGCGCTGGTGTCCTTGCTGGTCTGTCGGCTCATCCGGGCCGAGACCTCGGGGCTGGACGGGGGAACGGCTCGCATGGTTCGAGTCTCCCATCGACCGGCGCGTCGGTGGCCGACGGCTGCGGGGCGCTTCGAGCGGGTGGGACACGAGGTGTCGCGGGCCGAGGAACTAGTGCAACCTCGCTGCTCCTGCTGCGCCGCATACAGGTTTCGTCAACTTTGTGCGCGAGGATGACTGCATGCCGAACCGTCTCGCGGACGCGACCTCCCCGTACCTGCAGCAGCACGCCGACAACCCCGTCGACTGGTGGGAGTGGTCCCCCGAGGCGTTCGCGGAGGCGGAGCGGCGGGGGGTGCCGGTGCTGCTGTCTGTCGGGTATGCCGCGTGTCACTGGTGTCATGTGATGGCCGGCGAATCGTTTGATGACGAAGCAACCGCTGCTTACCTGAACGAGCGGTTCGTCGCGGTGAAGGTGGACCGCGAGGAGCGGCCGGACGTCGATGCCGTGTACATGGAGGCGGTGCAGGCGGCGACCGGGCAGGGCGGGTGGCCGATGACCGTGTTCCTGACGCCGGGGCGGGAGCCGTTCTACTTCGGGACGTACTTCCCGCCCGAGCCGCGGCACGGGATGCCCTCGTTCCGGCAGGTGTTGGAGGGGGTGGACGCCGCGTGGCGGGAGCGGCGTGAGGAGGTGGCCGAGGTTGCCGGGCGGATCCGGGCGGAGCTGGCCGAGCGGGCCGGGGTGTACGGGGCGGGGGCGGGGCTGGCCGCGCCGGGGGAGGCGGAGCTGCACCAGGCGCTGGCGGGGCTGAGCCGGAGCTTCGATCCGGCGCGCGGCGGGTTCGGCGGGGCGCCGAAGTTCCCGCCGGCGATGGCGCTGGAGTTCCTGCTGCGGCACCACGCGCGCACCAGGTCCGAGGTGGCGCTGGAGATGGTGACCGGGACGGCCGAGGCGATGGCGCGCGGCGGGATCTACGACCAGCTCGGCGGCGGGTTCGCGCGCTACTCGGTGGACGCGGGCTGGGTGGTGCCGCACTTCGAGAAGATGCTCTACGACAACGCGCTGCTGATCCGGGTCTACCTGCACCTGTGGCGGGCCACCGGGGACGAGCGGGCGCGGCGGATCGCGCTGGAGACCTCGGACTTCCTGGTGCGTGAACTGGGCACGCCGGAGGGCGGGTTCGCCTCGGCGCTGGACGCGGACAGCGAGGATGCGCACGGGGCGCACCGGGAGGGTGCGTACTACGTCTGGACGCCGGGGGAGTTGGCGCGGGAGCTGGGGGAGGAGGACGGCGCGCTGGCGGCCCGGCTGTTCGCGGTGACCGAGGACGGGACCTTCGAGGAGGGGGCCTCGGTGCTCCAGCTGCTGGCCGACCCCGAGGACGTCCCGCGCTACCAGCGGCTGCGCGAGCGGCTGTTGGCGGCGCGGGCGAAGCGGCCGTCCCCGGCGCGGGACGACAAGGTGGTGGCCGCCTGGAACGGGCTGGCGATCGCGGCGCTCGCCGAGACCGGCGCGCTGCTGGACCGCCCGGACCTGGTGGAGGCCGCGGGCCGCGCGGCCGATCTGTTGCTGAGCGTCCATCTCAGCGCGCACGGAAGGCTGTTGCGTACCTCGCGGGACGGTCGCCCGGGTGCCAATGCGGGCGTGCTGGAGGACTACGCCGACGTGGCCGAGGGGTTCCTCGCGCTGTACGCGGTGACCGGGGAGGCCGAGTGGCTGGGGCTCGCGGGCGGGCTGCTGGACACGGTGCTCGTGCACTTCACCGACGAGGCGTCAGGGAGCCTGTACGACACGGCCGATGATGCCGAGGAGCTGATCCGCCGGCCGCAGGACCCGACCGACAACGCCACCCCGTCCGGCTGGACGGCCGCCGCCCAGGCGCTGCTGACGTACGCGGCGTACACCGGTTCGGAGCGCCACCGCGCCGCCGCGGAGCGGGCGTTGGGCGTGGTGGGCGCACTCGCGGGGCAGGCACCGCGGTTCATCGGATGGGGGCTGGCGGCGGCCGAGGCGCTGCTGGACGGCCCGCGCGAGGTGGCGGTGGTCGGTGCCGCGGACGATCCGCGCACGGCGGCGCTGCACCGCACGGCGCTGCTGGCCACCGCGCCCGGCGCGGTGGTGGCGCTCGGCACGGCGACCGGGGAGAGCACCGGCCTGCAGGTGCCGCTGCTCGCCGACCGGCCGCTGCTGGACGGGGCGCCGGCGGCCTACGTCTGCCGGCACTTCGCCTGCCAGGTGCCGACCTCGGACCCGGCCGCGCTGGCCGAGCAGGTGGGGGCCACCCGGCGCTGAGGCGGGCGCATCCGCCGCCCCGGATATTCAGGTGCGGGCGGCGGATGCGGCGGCCAGGATCGGTGGATGACTTGGACATGCACTGAGGACGTCGCGGAGTTCCGGGCGCACGCGGAGGGCTTCCTGGGCGAGCACCCGGCCGCCAACACCGTGCTGCTGACCCTCGTCCACCGGCTGGCGGCCGGCCAGTCGGTCGGTGGGGACCCGGCGCTGCCGCCGCGCCTGGGCTGGTGGCGCGCGGGCCCGAAGGCCCCGGTGACCGCGGCCTTCGTGCAGACCCCGCCGCATGCGCTGCGGCTGAGCGCGATGGCGCCCGAGCGCGCGGCCGAGCTGGCACTGGCGCTGCCCGAGGGGTGGTCGGGGCTGTCCGGGGTGGCGGCCACCACGGCGGTGGCCGAGGCGTTCGCCGGCGCCTGGGCCGAGCGGTTCGACCTGACCACCGACGTGCGGGAGCGCCTGCGGCTCTATCGGCTGGGCGAGTTGGTCCTGCCGACCGTGCGGGGCCGGCTGCGCGCCGCCGGGCCGGACGACCACGCGCTGCTGGTCGGCTGGTGGCAGGCCTTCCTGACCGAGGCCGGGATACCTGCCTTCACCCCGGTGGAGGAGAGCGTGGCCCGCCGCACGGCCGAGGGGGACATCCTCGTGTGGGAGACCGACGGCGCGGACGAGCAGGTCCGGCCGGTGTCGATCGCGGCGGTCTCCCCGACGCTGGCGGGCATGTCCCGGATCGGCCCGGTCTACACCCCGCCCGAGGAGCGCGGCCACGGCTACGCGAGCGCGGTGACCGCGGGCGCCTCCACGCTCGCGATCGCGCGCGGGGCCCAGGAGGTGCTGCTCTACACCGACCTGGCGAACCCGGTGAGCAACTCGATCTACCAGAAGATCGGTTACCGGCCGGTGGCGGACAACCTGGAACTGAGCTTCACGGGCTGAGGCGGTCAGTCCCAGTCCCACCGGATGCCCAGCAGGCAGGGCGCCAGCCCGGTGGCGATCAAGTGGACGCAGTGGTGCCCGTCCAGCGTGAGCTCCTCGGTCTCGTCGGGCAGCGCGCCGGGTGCGCTGCTGACGAAGCGGTGGCAGCGCACCGGGAGCGCCTGCGGGTGGAAGGTGACCTGCAGGACGTACTGCCCGGTCCCGGAGTTGAAGCCGCGCACGTACTCGGTGCTGGGCTGCGGCGCGGGGGCGTCGTCGAAGCCGTAGCCGAGCAGGTGGGTCTCGCCGGTGCGCAGGCGGCGGTCGAGCAGCAGTTCGGCGATGACGAGTTGGGCCGCGGGGTCGCGTCTGATCCGGCCCGGGCGGCAGTTCTCCTCGGCCCGCACCACCACCTGGGACACGTCGCAGCCGGGGTCGCCCTGGTGGATCGCCAGGTACCGGTCGATGCCGTCGCGGTGGGCCCGCACCGCGTGCTGCGAGTCGCGGCGCAGCAACTGGCGGTCGGCGCCGATCCGGATCCGCTCGATGTGGGTGACCGTGTGCAGATCAGTGTCGCGCGGCCCGGGCAGCCCGGCGAGCAGGTGGTCGACCGCGTCGGCGGGGGCGATCAGGTCGCGGTAGGGGCGGGTGGCCACCGGCGGCCCGGCCGCGGCGTCCGCAGCGGCCCGGCGCGGGCCGAGCAGCCGGGTGAGCGAGTGCGCGGGCAGCTCCAGCACCTCCTCCAGGGCCCGCACCGCGCGCAGCGACTCGGCGCGTTCGGGGCGGCGCCGGCCCTGCTGCCAGTAGCTCAGGCTGGTCACTCCGACGTGCACGCCGCGCTGCGCGAGGTGCTGCTGGACCCGGTGCAGGGCCAGGCCGCGCGCGCTGAGCGCGGTGCGCAGCGCGAGGTGGAACGGGCCGGTGCGCAGGACCGTGGCCAGGTCGGGCCGCACGGCGTGCGGTGCGGTGCGCTGTGGCGATCGCCCCATGGCGCGGCCTCCCTCCCGGGGCGGCGGGTGCGGTGAATATTCACACCTCCATGGCCCCTCGTCACCCGTGGGGTGGGCCCTGCGTCGCCCGGCGCCCGGTGCTGTTCACACTCGGAGGGCGCCGTTCACACCGGGTCCGGAGGCCACCGAACCACGGTTGACCAGGGACGGTCAACGGCTGATGCTCGGTCACACCCCACCGCCGCCCGCGACGGCACCGGGGTTCGCGTGTCCCCCACTTCCCTTCCCTGCCCGTCCGCAAGGAGGAAACGCCCATGCCCCTGCCCAGAACCGCCCGGCCGACCAGAACGGCCCGGCCGACCGGAACGGCCTGGCTGCGCAAGGCGCTTGCCGTCGCCGCGCTGGCCACGCTCGCCCCGGCCCTGACCGTGGCGGCGAGCTCCCCGGCCTCGGCCGCCGCCGCACCGCCCGCGCAGTCCGGGCGGCTCGCCCAGGCACAGCCGGCGTTCGCCGCCGGCACCAGCTCCGGGACCGATGCTCCCAGTGCCGCGACCCCCGACGCGGGCAGCTGGAAGACGCTCAACATCGGGATGCAGCAACAGCAGAACTCCAACTGGTGCTGGGCGGCCAGCGGCGACACCGTCGCGAGCTGGTTCGGCTACACCTACAGCCAGAACCAGTTCTGCAACGCCGCGTTTGGCCGCAGCATCAACTCCTCCTGCCCCAACAGCCAGGCGGCGCTGGACGACGTGCAGAACGCGCTCGGCTGGATCGGGATCAACCCGGGCAACTACGTCACCGGGTACCTGTACTACAGCACCGTGCAGAACGAGATCACCAACAACCGGCCGGTCGAGACCCGGATCCAGTGGTCCTCGGGCGGCGGCCACATGGAGGTGCTGTACGGGTACGACACCGGCAACAACTGGGTCTACTGGGGCGACCCGTGGCCCTCGGACAACCGCTACAACTGGGCGGACTACAACTACTACGTCAGCAACGACTCCTTCTCCTGGACCCACTCCCTGTACCAGATCGGAGCGTGAGGAGGAGCCATGACGATCACTCAGTTCTCGCATCGGGCAGCCGTGCTGGCCGTCCTGGCGGCGACGGCCGGACTCGCGCTGGCGCTGCCGGCCCAGGCCGCACCGCAGTCCGCACCCTGGGCGGCCGGCGAGGCGGCACCCGCCGCGGTGGCCGCCGGTGACCTGGCCGCCGCCCGCTCGGCGGTCCAGAGCCCGGCCGTCCTCGGTCAGTTGGGCGATTTCTTCGCCCGCAGGGGCGTGCCGCCCACCCAGCCGCTCCAGCTCGGCGCGGCCGCCGAGGCCAAGGCGGCGGCACAGGCGGACCCGACGCTGGTCGGCGCGACGGTCCCGGTCTACACCCTGGACCCGGGCTTCGTCGCGGGCACCAAGGGATCGCCGGTGGCCCGGGCGGACTTCACGGCGACCGAGGCGGTGGCCGCCGACGGGCAGAAGGCCTCGGTCTGGGCCGTCCAGCAGAACGGGAGTTGGCGGGTGGTGAACATCGCCTCCGGCAGCGACGAGACCGACTATGCGGCGCGCGGCGCGGCCGGCGGCGGTGGCACGGTCTTCCGTGAGCCGCAGGTGAACGCCTGGTACGTGCTGCGCGCGGGCCGGGTGCTGCCGCTGGACACCGAGGCCCGGGAGTCGGTGGGCGCGAACGGGACGAGCCTGGCGGCGTACCAGCAGCTGGTGCACCGGCGGTACGGCGACAAGCTGCCGGGCTCGGCCTACGACAAGGCCGGGCTGGGCGGCGGCTTCTCGCCGACCACGGCGAGCGTCGCGCAGCAGGGCGCGGGCGCCGTGGGCGGCGCACTCGGCCTGCCCGTGCCGGCGCTCACGGCCGCCGGCGCGCTCGGAGTGACCGCGCTGGCGGGCGCCGGCCTGGCCGTCCGCCGCCGGGCGCGCGGCTGACCGAGGCCGCGCAGCCGAGTGGCCCCACGGGATCATCTCCCGTGGGGCCACTCGGCGTTGGACGCCCCGGGCGGGACCGGCAGCCGTTCCGGCACCCGGAGTTGATGAAACATTGATGTGTTGTTCGCTCGTCTTTGACTACGCCCTGTCACTATCGGTAGATACCATGTGTCACTGGGTTAGACCGGGGAGAGGTGGCGAGCGCCATGAAGGACACGCGGGACCTGCAGCTTTGGGGGACGGTCGCCGTCGTCGGTGCCGCTCTGGCCGTGGTGGCCGCCTACTTGGCCGACGGCGCCGCACTGGTGTGGGCGGTGGCCTCGGTGGAGGCGCTGCTGGTGATGGTGCACGTCTCCCGGCGGTTCCGGTACCTGGGTCATCCGGTCGAGTCCCGCCACGAGCCCGCGGCCGACCCCGATGCCCGCCCGGACGCCGCCCACTGCGAGCGCTGCCGCCGGGTCCGCGAGCGCGCCTCCCACTGACGGCGGCGGACCGTGGGCGTGCTCAGCTCGTCACGCTGTACGCCACCAGCGAGACCCCTACGTACTGCACGATGAACGCTCCGAGGGTGAACGCGTGGAAGACCTCGTGGAACCCGAACCAGCGCGGTGAGGGGTTGGGCCGCTTCAGCCCGTAGATCACGCCGCCCGCGCTGTAGAGCAGCCCGCCGACGATCATCAGCGTGATCACCGCGACCCCGCCGGTGTGCAGGAAGTCGGGCAGGAAGAAGACCGCGGCCCAGCCCAGCGCCAGGTAGCACGGCGTGTAGAGCCAGCGCGGTGCGCCGACCCAGAAGACCCGGAACGCTATCCCGGCCAGTGCCCCGCCCCAGACCAGCCAGAGCAGCGTCTCGCGCCGCCCGCCGTGCAGCAGCAGGATGGTGAACGGCGTGTAGGACCCGGCGATGATCAGGAAGATGTTCGCGTGGTCCAGCCGGCGCAGGATCGCGTCGCCGCGCGGGCCCCAGGTGAAGCGGTGGTAGACCGCGCTGATGCCGAAGAGCAGCCAGGCGCTCACGGAGTAGATGGCGCAGGCGAGCCGGGCCCGCGGTGAGTCCGCCAGGCAGATCAGCACGATGCCCCCCGCCAGCGAGGCCGGGAACATGCCCGCGTGCAGCCAGCCGCGCCAGGCGGGTTTGGCGGGCAGGGGCGCCGCGCTCGTCGCCGTCACGTCGGCGACCGGGTCCGTAGCCGGGTTCTGATCCGCTGTCATGGCGCTCATGCTACCTACGCCTGCGTAGGTTACTGATAAGTAGGAAGTGGCTCTCATCACTTTTGGACAATATGGCAGAGTTGGATGTGATCCGGAGAGGACTCGGACGTGCCGCAACCGCCCGCGAAAGTGCCAGTTTTTGGCCATAGAGGAGCAAAACTTGCGGCAAAAACGCCATCGCGCTGTGTTGGGCTTTTCGAGCCGGGGCTACGCTGCAAGCACCCTCAACCCCCCGGACGCCTGCTCGATGGCCGAGCAGGCGTGAAACGGAGCGATCGTGTCGTACGAGAACTCTGCCGTCAGCGCGGCGGCACCCACTCGCCACCAGCGGCTGCTGACCTGGGTCAGCGAGATCGCGGAGCTCACCCAGCCGGACCGCGTCGAGTGGTGCGACGGCTCGGAGGAGGAGTACCAGCGCCTCGCCGACCTGCTCGTCGCCCAGGGCACCTTCAAGAAGCTCAACGAGCAGAAGCGGCCCAACTCCTACTACGCCGCCTCCGACCCGAGCGACGTCGCGCGCGTCGAGGACCGCACCTTCATCTGCTCCGAGCAGGAGAAGGACGCGGGCCCCACCAACCACTGGAAGGCGCCCGCCGAGATGCGGGAGATCTTCAGCGGCCGGGACGGGCTGTTCCGGGGCGCGATGAAGGGCCGCACGATGTACGTCGTGCCGTTCTCGATGGGCCCGGTCGGCTCGCCGCTGGCCGCCTACGGCGTCGAGATCACCGACTCCGCCTACGTCGCCGTGTCGATGCGCGTGATGACCCGCATGGGCCAGGCCGTGCTCGACCAGCTCGGCGAGGACGGCGAGTTCGTCAAGGCCGTGCACACCGTGGGCGCCCCGCTCACCGAGGGCCAGGCGGACGTGCCGTGGCCGTGCAACACCACCAAGTACATCTCGCACTTCCCGGAGACCCGCGAGATCTGGTCCTTCGGCTCCGGCTACGGCGGCAACGCCCTGCTGGGCAAGAAGTGCTACGCGCTGCGCATCGCCTCCACCATGGCGCGCGACGAGGGCTGGCTGGCCGAGCACATGCTCGTCCTCAAGCTCACCGCGCCGAACGGTGAGGTCAAGTACGTCACCGCCGCCTTCCCGAGCGCCTGCGGCAAGACCAACCTCGCCATGCTCCAGCCCACCATCCCGGGCTGGAAGGTCGAGACGATCGGCGACGACATCGCCTGGATGCGCTTCGGCGCCGACGGGCGGCTCTACGCGATCAACCCGGAGGCCGGCTTCTTCGGCGTCGCCCCGGGTACCGGCGTGGACACCAACGCCAACGCGATCGACACGCTGTACGGCAACACCGTCTTCACCAACGTCGCGCTGACCGACGACGGCGACGTCTGGTGGGAGGGCCTGACGGAGGAGCCGCCGGCCCACCTGACCGACTGGCGCGGCAACGACTGGACGCCGGCCAGCCAGACCCCGGCCGCCCACCCGAACGCGCGCTTCGCCGTGCCGGCCGCGCAGTGCCCGACCATCGCCCCCGAGTGGGAGGACCCGGCGGGTGTGCCGATCTCGGCCATCCTGTTCGGCGGCCGCCGCGCCACCGCCGTCCCGCTGGTCACCGAGTCCTTCGACTGGCAGCACGGCGTCTTCCTGGGCTCCAACATCGCCTCGGAGAAGACCGCCGCCGCCGAGGGCACCGTGGGCGAGCTGCGCCGCGACCCGTTCGCGATGCTGCCCTTCTGCGGCTACAACATGGGCGACTACTTCGCCCACTGGCTCAAGCTCGGCGCGGCCGCCGACGCGGCCAAGCTGCCGAAGATCTACTACGTCAACTGGTTCCGCAAGAACGCCGAGGGCACGTTCGTCTGGCCGGGCTACGGCGAGAACAGCCGCGTGCTGAAGTGGATCGTCGAGCGCCTGCAGGGCACCGGCGAGGGCGTGGAGACGCCGATCGGCGTGCTGCCGGCCAAGGACGCGCTCGACCTGGACGGCCTGGACCTCTCGGCGGAGGACCTGGAGCTGCTGCTCTCGGTCGACAACGAGATCTGGCGCCAGGAGGCCGCGCTGATCCCGGCCCACCTGGAGCTGTTCGGCGACCACACGCCCACCGAGCTGTGGGACGAGTACCAGGCCCTGCTCAAGCGCCTGGGCTGAGCCCGCGAGGGCTCCTGCGACCAGGTCCGGCCGCCGCTGCGGAGTGGCGCGGCGGCCGGACCTCTGACGTCAGCGCCGTACGGCCGCGGTCCCCGGGCCGGCGACCTCCCCGTCCGGGGGTCGTCGGGCCGGGGACCGCGGCCGTTCCGACATCCGTGCCTACGGCTGGACGTACCCCGCCAGGAAGTCGCCGATCCGGGTCACCGCGTCCTCGATCTCCTCCGGGCGCGGCAGCGTGACCAGCCGGAAGTGGTCCGGCTCCGGCCAGTTGAAGCCGCTGCCCTGGACGATCAGGATCCGCTGGGCGCGCAGCAGATCGAGCACCATCTGCGCGTCGTCCTTGATCTTGTAGACCGAGGGGTCGAGCCGCGGGAACGCGTACAGCGCGCCCTTCGGCTTCACGCAGCTGACGCCGGGGATCTCGTTGAGCAGCCGGTACGCGGCGTCGCGCGACTCCAGCAGCCGGCCGCCGGGCAGCAGCAGGTCCTTGACCGACTGCCGGCCGCCGAGCGCGGCCGCCACCGCGTGCTGCGCGGGCATGTTGGCGCAGAGCCGCATGCTGGCCAGCACGTGCAGGCCCTCGATGTAGCTCTGGGCGCGGCCCCGGTCGCCGGAGAGCACCATCCAGCCGGAGCGGAAGCCGGCCACCCGGTAGGCCTTGGACATGCCGTTGAAGGTGACGCAGAACAGGTCGGGCGCCAGCGTGGCCAGCGGCACGTGCTCCACGCCGTCGTAGAGGATCTTGTCGTAGATCTCGTCCGCGTAGATCACCAGCTGGTGCCGGCGGGCGATCTCCACGATCCCCTCGAGCACCTCGCGCGGGTAGACCGCACCGGTGGGGTTGTTGGGGTTGATCACCACGATCGCCCGGGTCCGGTCGGTGACCTTGGACTCGATGTCCGCCAGGTCCGGGTACCACTCGGCCTGTTCGTCGCAGCGGTAGTGCACGGCGGTGCCGCCGGCCAGGCTGACCGAGGCCGTCCACAGCGGGTAGTCCGGCGCGGGGACGAGCACCTCGTCGCCGTCGTTCAGCAGCGCGTTCATGGCGAGCTGGATCAGCTCGGAGACGCCGTTGCCGAGGAAGACGTCCTCCACGCTCAGCCCGTGCAGCCCGCGCTCCTCGTAGCTCATCACCACGGCGCGGCGCGCGGAGAGCAGGCCCTTGGAGTCGCCGTAGCCGTGCGCGGTGGAGAGGTTGCGCAGGATGTCCTGGAGGATCTCCGGCGGCGCCTCGAAGCCGAACGCGGCGGGGTTGCCGGTGTTCAGCTTGAGGATGCGATGCCCCTGGTCCTCCAGTCGCATCGCCTCGTCGAGCACCGGACCCCGGATGTCGTAGCAGACATGGGCGAGCTTGCTGGACTGGATGACCTGCATCCCGTCACTGTACGGCGCCCGGGTGTGCGCCCGCGCGTGTTCTTGACCACGCGGTCGGCGGTCACCCAGTGCCCGGCCCGCGCGTCACGGCACCGGCAGTGCGTAGAACGAGCGTCCCAGGGCCGCGTAGAGCAGCGCGTTCTGCGCGTCGGCGTCGAGCCGCCAGCCGGTCGCGAACCGCGAATCCGGCGCGAACACCCCGTCCACGCGCCGTCGGCGCAGATCCACCCGGTAGAGCTGATTCGACGCGCCCGGCACGAAGAGGCTGTCGTTCACCACCAGAGCGGGCTCCGCGGCGGGCGGCCCGGGCAGTGCGCAGGACCAGCGCTGGGCGCCGCTCGACGCGTCGAACGCGTACACCAGCGGCGGCCCGCAGGTGGCGAGCACCAGGCCGCGGTAGGGGGCGGGCGCCGCCCACGGCCCGCCGGCCCCCCGCGGCAGTGCGGCCTGCCACAGCTCGCTGCCGTCCGCGTTGGCCAGCGCTTGCAGGGTCGCCTCGTCCTGCCCGATCGGCAGGTAGAGCTGGTCGATCTCGGGGACCATCCAGCTGGTGCGCTTGGTCGTACTGGTCTCCGGGTCGGATGCGCTGGTCGCCGGGAACTGCCACAGCGCGCCGCCCTGCAGCGGGTCGACCAGCGTCACGTAGCCGGAGCTCGCCGCGGCGAAGACCAGTGCACCGGTCTGCGAGTGACCGAGGCAGGCGGAGTCACTGGCGAAGATCGTGCCGCTCCGGATGATCTTTTCGGAGAAGGCCCACTTGACCGCGTGGTTGCCGAGCGAGAGCGCGAACCAGGAGTACCGGGTGGGCGGGCCGCTGTCCGACAGCACCGGGCCGCCGCCGTACAGCGCGTAGTCGTTGGCCAGCACCAGCGTCTGCGGCAGGACGGTGCCGACCTGGGTGGCCAGCTGGCCCGGGGGCCAGGTGGGGGTGCCGTCGGGGTTCCGGGTGGCGTTGGCGGTGTTCCAGTTCTGGGAGCCGTCGGCGGTGTTGAAGCAGTAGATGGTGCTGCCGGCCAGCGCCAGGGTCAGCGGACCGCTCACCACGGGATCGCTGAGCGGGGCGTCGGGCGCCGTGAACGACCAGGCGACCACCCCGCTGGTGCCGCCCACGGCGATCAGCTGGCCGTCGGAGGTGTAGACCAGCATGTCGTTCGCGGGCGAGGGGGCGAACTGCGGCTGCAGGTTGTCCGTGATGTCGCTGCTGTGCACCCAGAGCCGCTGCAGTTGCCCGACGGGCGGTGCGGCGAGCGGGGTACGGCCCGGGCGGCCCAGCGCCGCCCAACTCAGCGCGCCCGCGGCCGTGGTGGCGGCGGCGCCGGCGAGCAGCGCGGTGCGGCGGGAGAGCGTGGCGGGCGGGCGCGGCGGGGTGCTCACCGGCGCGGCGGCGGGCGGCGCTCCGGGGGCGGGGTCGGGGGCTTCGGCCGCGGCGGATGCGGGGTGCTCACCGGCGGGGGAGGGGCCGGCGGTGCCCGCGCCGGGGTCCCGTTCCCCGCTGGTGTTCCGTCCCGCACCGGTGAGCACCCCGCCGAGCTGGGCCAGCGCCCGGCCGAGCCCGGATCCGGCCCGCCCGCCGGGGTGCAGGTAGCCGTCCGCCGCCTGGAGCTGGTCCGCCACGACTGCCCGGGTCGCCGCCGGCAGCCAGGTCGGCAGGTATTCGAGCGTCGCCCCGGCCTCGTCCGGCAGCAGCCGTCGGCGTACCGCCCGGGCGATCGGCCGGTCGATCGGATCGCGGGAGAGCAGGTCGCGCAGCAGCGGCCGCAGGCCGGCCGGCACCGCGCGCAGGTCCGGGCCGTGGCCGGTGAGCCGGTCGAACCGCCCGGCGAGGGTGCCCGGTCTGCTCCGGTGCGGCGGGCCGGGATGCGGGCGGTGGCCGGTGGCGGCGTAGTAGAGCACCGCGCCCAGCGCGTACAGGTCCCCGGCCGGCCCGGCCCGGAAGCCCGCCGCCGCCTCGGGGGCCAGGTAGCCGGGCGTGCCGATCACCGCGCCGGTGCGGGTCAGGGCGGGCGCCCCGGCGGCGCGGGCGATGCCGAAGTCGATCACCCGCGGCCCGGTGGCGGTCACCAGCACGTTGGCGGGCGTCAGATCGCGGTGCGCCAGCCCCGCCGCGTGGATCGCGGTGAGCGCCTCGGCCAGCCCGGCGCCCAGCCGGCGCACCGTCCGCTCCGGCAGCGCCCCGACCTGCTCCACCAGCTCGCGCAGTGCCACGCCGCGGACGAACTCGGTGGCCAGCCAGGGTGGTTCGGCCTCCGGGTCGGCCGCGAGCAGCGCCGCCACGTACGGGCTGCTGACCGCGCCGGCGGCCGTCACCTCGGCCCGGAACCGGGGCCGGTAGTCGCGCCCCCGCGCGTAGTCGGCGTCCACCACCTTGACCGCGACGGCCCGGACCGGACCCGGCCCCTCGCCCTCGCTCGGCCGCCCCAGGTAGACCCGGCCCATGCCGCCGGAACCGAGCCGGGCCAGCAGCCGGTACGGCCCGATGGCCTGCGGATCCTGCGGCCCGAGTGGCTGCAGCCCCATGCGTGTGGTCCCCCGTGCGTCCTCGGTGACGATCGGTCAGATCACTACTGTGGTGGGCGCGCGCCCCGCTGGGAAGACCAACAGCGGTGTGCGCGGGCGCAGTCCGGGCCGTCGTGATTGGCGGTGGCGTGCGCAGGGGAGGAGCACCGGCATGATCGGTCTGATCCTCGGCACGCTGGCCGGCGCCGCCGCCGCGCCGGTCCTGCGCGCCGCCGCCACCCGCCACGCGGTGCCCGCCGGCGAGCCGCCGCGCACCTGCCGCTGCGCGCGGGCCCGCCGGTGGCTGCCGCCGACCGGCCGCTGCCCGGGGTGCGCCGAGCTCTCCGGCCCGCCGCCGCTGGCCGTGGAGGTCGTCGCGGTGGGGGTGGGCCTGGCCGTCGGCACGGCGGCGAGCTGGCCGATCGGGCTGCTGCTGGCCTGGGTCGGCCTGTTCGGCGTGGTGCTCGCCTTCGTCGACGCCGCGGTGCACCGCCTGCCGGACGCGCTGACCCTGCCGCTGGCCGCCGGCACCGCCGTCCTGCTCCTCGGCACCGGCTTCCGGCACGGCGACGTCCTGCTCCGCTGCCTGCTGGCCGCCCTCGTGCTCGGCCTGGTCTACTGGTCGCTGGCCGCACTCGGCCCGATGGGCCTGGGCGACGCCAAACTCGCCCCGACCCTGGGCGCGTTGCTCGCCTGGTACGGCTGGCGCTGGGTGCTGGACGGCGCCTTCGCGGGCTTCCTGCTCGCCGCCTGCTGGGGGCTGGCCCTGCTGCTGACCCGCCGGGCCAGACCCAAGGACCCGCTGCCGTTCGGGCCGTGCATGCTGCTCGGGGCGCTGCTGACGGTGCTGGCGGCGAGCTGAGCGGCGGGCCGTCGGTGGTGCGGCGGGCCGGGGCCGGCCCGCCGCACCAGGCGTGGCGGGTAGTGGTCAGCCGCAGTCGGTGGTGATCGAGGCCACCCGGTGGCCGTCGAGCTCGTGGTCGCCGGAACCGGCGAGCTCCTGCTCCTCGCCCGCGAACTTCGGCTGGTTGTTGAGGCGGATGACGCAGCCGAAGTCGTCGGGCACCGGGTTGCGGGCGGAGAGCGGGTGGATGGGCGGTTCGATGTCGTCCCGGTCGGGGAACTGGAAGCCCTCGTCCGTCACATGCGCGTCCTCGGCGAAGAGCAGCCGGCCGGTCTGGTACTCCCCCTCCCAGAGGCAGAAGTAGCCCTCCTTGCACACCTGTGCCGAGGGACCGGCGTCGGCGCGGGTGGTGGCGGACGCGGCGTTGGCCGACAGGCCCACGGCGGCCACGGCGATGACGGCCAGACGGAAGCGGCGATGACGCATGGGGACTCCGTTCATCGGGGGCGCCACGGGCAGTCACCACGTGGCCACTGCATGCTATCGATGGTGTACGGAGAGTCAGGCTCCCCTGTGCGCGTTTCGGACATCGTCGCGGGCACCGGGGCGTCCCTCGGGGGTCCTCCTCAGGGGCGTTCCAGGGTTGTACCCGATACCCGGCAGGGGCGCCGCGCCGACAGGATGTACCCGTACCGAACACCAGTTGACGCATCCTCAGTCGGAGTCCTTGATGAACACCCTCGTCCGTCGCATCGCCACCCTGAGCCTGGCCTGTTCCGCGCTGGTCGCCACCACCGCGGCGGGCGGGGCGACGGCCTTTGCGGACGCACCCGCCTCCTCGGGCGGCGCGCCGGTCTCCACGCCCGGCTTCCCCGCGCTGGACCCGGCCGCGCTCCAGGCGGCCATCGACATCCGCCCCGGCGACCAGGCGGCGGGCGCCATCGCCCGGGTCGCCGAGCCGGGCCAGCTGTGGCGCGGCGCCTCCGGCGACACCGTGACCGGCCGCAGCGTCGCGGACAACGCGCACTTCCACATCGGCAGCATCTCGAAGACCTTCGAGACCGTGGTGATCCTGCAGCTGGCGCAGGAGGGCCGGATCGACCTGGACCAGAGCGTGCAGTCGTACCTGCCCGGCCTGCTCCCGGACCGCTACGCCCCGATCACCGTCCGGGAACTGCTCAACATGACCAGCGGCCTGCCGGACGTCTTCGAGGGCGCACCGGCGCTGACCGCGGACCAGCAGATCGCCGACCACCTCCAGTACCGCACCTTCGACGACGAGATCGAGGGCACCCTGCGGCCCACCGACCGCCCCTGGCCGACCGCGCACTTCGCGCCCGGCACCGAGCAGGAGTACAACTCGCTCGGCTTCCGGATCGGCGGCGCGCTGATCGAGCACATCACCGGCAACTCGTACCGGGACGAGGTCACCAGCCGCATCCTCGACCCGCTGCACCTGGACCAGACCTCGGTGCCCGAGGACGACCCGACCATGCCCAGGCCCTACCTGCACGGCTACCTCACCAACAGCGCCGGCCAGCCCGTCGACGTCAGCGAGCAGGGCGGCGACCCGTCCAACATGATCTCCACCCCGGCCGACCTGGACCACTTCATCAGCGCACTCTTCAAGGGCCAACTGCTGCCGCCCGCCCAGCTGAACGAGATGTTCACGCTGCCCAAGGGCCCCGACGGCAAGCCCGTCCCGTACACCGACACCTTCAACTGCGCCGTCGCCGGCAAGCCCGGCCCGGCCTGCTTCGGCGCGGGCCTGATGTCCATCCCGCTGCCGAACGGCCAGACGCTGTGGGGCAAGACGGGCCACGACTACGGCTACGTCAACGGGATGTTCGCGACGCGTGACCTCTCGCTGCGCGCGGTGTTCTCGGTCTCCAGCACGGCGGTCAACAACGGCGGCCCCTCAGCGGTGTCGGACCGCCTGCTGGGCGCGGTGCTGGCCCCGGGGGCGGGTGGGAAGTGAGGGCCGGGTCAGCGCTCGGTGTAGCCGGGGAGGGCGCGGAGCTGGGCGATCAGGTCGTCGCGGGCGGTGCGTTCGTGGTGGGGGACGAGGCGCAGGGCATCGATGGTCGCGGAAAGAAAGACGCCGGGGGCGAGGAAGACGATGCTGAGGATGTAGACGAGAAGGGGAAGAGCGAGCAGGTTGCGGATGGCCCTGCTCGGGGGCTTCCGGAGGCCGGGGAAGGGGAGTTCGCGGCTGAAGAAGGCCATCCGGAAGCCTTCGATGGTGGCGAGGACCCCGAAGGCCACGACCCCCCACCACTCCGCGCCGAAGCGGGTCGTGTGGGGGTCGTCCACGAGGATCAACTTGTACATCAGGAGTGACACGGCCATCGCTCCCGCCGCCAAGGCAAGGATGATCACACGGGCTGCCCAGTAGCGCCAGCGGCGCAGGTACCAACCGAGGCCGACCCCGGGGATCGAGAGCAGCGTCACGCCGTCGGGGAGATGCGGCAGGTGTACGCGTTCCCAGGACGGTGGGACGGCCTTGTCGCGCTTGCGCATGTGCTGATCCTTGCGTGGGGGCGTCAGAAAATACCGTGCCAGAGCTTCTTGCCCAGGTGGTCCACATTCCCGGCCAGGCTGCCGAGGTCGGAGACGGTCTTGGCCGCACTGTGGCCGATGCCGTCGCCGATACCGCCCAGGACGCCGTCCTTGTGGATGTCCTCGTCCCAGTGTTCGTGGAAGAGGTTGGAGGTCAGGTCGCCGACGCCGACGCAGACCGCGCCACCGAACACTGCACCGACCGCCACGCCGGTGACGGTAGCACCGGCGAAGCCGGCAGCCGCGATCGCGCCGCCGACGAACGCGCCGGCCGCAGAGCCGACCGCGAGGCTGCCGAGGTTGGCCAAGGCGTTCTCCGGTACGGCCTCGTACCAGGGCATGCCCTTCTGTATGTCGTCCCGGGCCCCCAGGTAAGTGCCGGCACCGGCGGCCACGTAGTCCAGCACCGGGATGTCGCCCGCGAACTTGACGGTCTTCTCAAGGAGGTCGGATTCCGCCGTGGCGCGGGCCTCTGAGGTCAGCCCGGTCATGAACGTTGATGCCCGGACGTCCACCTCGCTCGACAGCGGGAACCTGCTCTCCACCTTTTCCGCTGCCGCGAGGTCCGTCTGCGCACTCGCCAGCTCCACACGCGCATTGTGCAGAGCGTCCTTGACGTCCTTCGGCATCGCGATGTTCGGATTGGGGCGCGCGTTCTTCGCTTTGACCCAGGCGGTCTTGGCCGCCGCCGCGTCCTTGCTCAGCTTCTCGACCTGCTCGTTGACCGTCTTGCTGTACGCGGACGGAACCGCCCACAGCCCGCGCAGGTAGTCGCCGACGGTGACCTTGTCGCTGGTGGTCAGCGAGCTGCCGCCGCTGCCGGGCGGTGCGATCTGCTGGTAGATCTGCTGCAGCTGGCCGGCCGCGTCGACCCGGGCGTCCTCGGCGAGCTGCATGCTCTGCGCCCACAACGTCGCGTACTCGCCCGCAACGGCTTCGCTGGCCGTGCCCGCGCCCGCGCCCGTGCCCGCGGCCTCGGCCGGGGTCGGCGGCCCGACGGTGGGCGCGGCGGCGGGTGGCTTGCCGTCGGCGCCGATGGCCACGCCCGCCTTGCGGGCCTGGTCGGCGCCGTCCTCCAGGGCCGACTCGATCGAGGCGAGGTTGACGGCCAGGGTGTCGATCACGTCGCCGGCCGAGGAGATCACGCTCTCCAGCGCCTTGGCCGCCATCGAGTCGGTGCCCCAGGCCTGTTGGAACGCCGAGGCGGCGCTCCCGGTCCAGCCGGCGTCGTGGGCGACCTTGGTCACGCTGGTGTCCAGGAAGGTGACGGCTTCGTCGATCTGCGGCGCGTAGCCGTACAGCGTCCCCGCGAGGGCGGAGAGGCCGTGGATGTCGCCTCCCACCCAGGTGTTCGCGAACGCCTTGAGCGCCGATGGCGTTTTGGCGGCCATGTCTCTCCCCCGTCCGCTCAGTTGAGCTTGGTGATCTTGCTGGGATTGCTCAGGTCGTCGTAGAGCTCCCGCACCGACACTTCGCACTTCTGGTAGTTGTCGTGTGCCGTCCGGAGCTTGTCGCCGTGGTTGCCGATGGTGCCCGCAACGGCGAGGTGCAGGCCGCCGATCGCCTCCAGCACGCACTGCAGCATCCCGTTGACGGCCTCGCTGCCGCCGTCGGGGCGGAGTGGGCCGTCGGTGGGGATGATCGCCGCGAAGCTCTGCGCCTCCCGGTGGAAGGTGTCGGACGCGCCCTGGAGGTCGTCCAGGACCACGGTGTACTGCCCGCTCATCGCATGCCCCCCTGATACCGGGCCAGGTCCGCCTCGTTCCAGCGCCAGGCCCCCTCGGCCACCACCGGGTCCAGCTCCACCTCGGTGACGCCCGCTGCCGCCATGACGGCGCGCACCGCCCGCAGTGGCGCCTGCGCCCAGGGCTGTGCCGGACCGAGCGCCGCCACCAGCAGCTCCAGCGTGCTGAAGACCGGGAGGACCTGCCGTCCGTCGGGGTAGCGGCGGACCTCGTACAGGAGCTCCCGGCGTCCCTCGCGGATGATCGGCCGGGCGGGCGCGTAGACCAGTTCGGGCAGCCAGTCGCCGACGTACGCGGGTGGCGCCACACTCCGTACCGGCTGTTCCGGGTCGGGAATCGACACGGCCTTCTCCTACCGTCGATGTCGCCGTCGGGGCCCCGCGCATCACGCGGGGTCCGGGCTGATCACCAGATAGTAGTCACCAACTCTGACAATGGGAGGGGGCGGGCTGGACATGGGGGAGCGGGAGGATGAGGGCATGGTCGAGTCCCAGATGCCTGAACGTCACGTCAAGCTGCTGGAGTACGCGCGAAGCCTGACGCCACCTTCGGGCTGGAAGATCGAGGCGTCCGGCAACCAGATCACCATCACGGTCGCGCCATCGGTGATCCATCAGCGCAACCTGCAGATCGTCCGGGAGCAGTTCGACGCCCATCGCCCCGCGGAGCTGATGCCGAGCGAGAACACCGACCTGGCCTCGCCGGCCGTCGGCAAGCTGCGCAACCCGGATCTCACGTACATCCCGATCGCCGTGGTCGAGAGCGGCGGCAACGAGGTGCCGGCGGAGCTGGCCGCGATCGCGGTCGAGATCGTCTCCCCGTCGAACCCGGAGAACGACCTGGTGGGCAAGGTCCGCGACTACCCGCTGATGCGTATTCCGCTCTACCTGCTGATCGACCCCCGGGAGGGCCGGATCACGCTCTACTCCGAGCCCTCCGGCGGGGTGTACCACCGGCAGTGGAACGGCAAGTTCGGCGACACCGTGCCCGTCCCGGAGCCGTTTTCCTTCGATCTCGCCACCAGCCAGCTGATCGCCTACCCGAACTGACGACACGACTGCCGGGACGACCGTGCGTCCCTCACGCGCGGCAGCGCAGCATCACCAGCGGGGGATTGGCGAGGCAGTCGGCCCAGAAGTCCGCGCCGTACGTGCGCAGGCCGCCGTCGGAGACGCCCAGCGGGACCCAGGCCAGCTCACTGAATCCGGCTGCCCGCAGGCTCGCTTCGTAGACCTCGCGGCGCGGGCAGGTGGATTCGAAGGAGATCGGCGGGTCGAGCAGTGCCGTGATCCGTACGCGCGGTCCCATCTCGGCCTTCTCGCCGGTCAGTTCGGCGCGGAAGCCGTACTTGTCCAGAGGCGGCCCGTCGAAGCCGTAGTCGGGCGTCTGGTTGAGGAGGAAGAACTTGCCACCAGGGACGAGGCTTTGGTGCACGTGGCGGCACATCCGCTCCATGGTGGCGGCGTCCGGCGCGTAGTTGAGCAGCTGCACCGCCGTGGCGACGTCGAAGCGCCGTCCGAGCGGCGGCAGTTCGGCGATGTCGCCCACCTCGTACCGCACGCCCAGCGGATCGCGCTGCTCGAACTCCACGGCGGCGGCGACCATGACCTCGGAGATGTCGATGCCGAGCACCTCGGCGGCGCCACGCCGCTTGAACTCGCGACTGTAGAAGCCGGTGCCGGAGGCCAGGTCGAGGACCGCCTTGTCGCGCACGTCCCCGACCAAGGCCAGGAAGCCGGGCACCTCCCCGTACTGTGCCAGCGGCAGGGCCTTGAAGCCCTCGAACGCCTCACCGATCTCGTCGTACTGCTGCACACTCACGATGCTGCCCTCCCTTGTCCTGCCGGGTCGTTGGGGTGCCACCCATCAAACACAGGGGGTGCGCAGCCGGGCCATGAGGGGATCGCACCGGTCGTTCGACGCGGCCGGTCCGACGGGCTGTGGGTTCTCACCAGCCCGCTCCGGTTGTCGTCGCGGCACCGCACGGTGCGCGATGATGCCGGGATGGAGATGACCAACGAGGGTGGCAGGCCGGCCGAGCTGCGTCGGCGGACCGATCGCATGGTGGAGCAGCTCGGGAGGCTGGTATCCGTCGAGACCCCGTCGGAGGACGTCGCCGCCTGCGCCGCCGGGGCGCACGCCGTCTCCCAGCTGGGCAAGGAAGTCCTGGGCGAGCCGGGCGAGTTCGTCGAGGTCGACGGCCGGACCCAGCTGCGCTGGCGGTGGCCCGCGCCTCCCGGGGGCGCCACCGTCGCCCTGATCGGGCACTTCGACACGGTCTGGCCGCTGGGCACGCTGGAGCGCTGGCCGTTCGCCGTGGACGAGGCGGCCGGCACCGCCACGGGCCCGGGCTGCTTCGACATGAAGGCCGGCATCGTTCAGCTCTTCCACGCCGTCTCGGTGCTGGACGACCGGGCGGGGGTCGAGATCCTGCTGACCTCCGACGAGGAGATCGGGTCCTACAGCAGCCGGCAGCTGATCGAGGACCTGGGCCGGCGGTCCGCCGCCGCGCTCATCCTCGAAGGCTCGGGGCGCGGCGCGCTGAAGACCGGGCGCAAGGGCACCGGCATGTACCGGCTGGAGGTGGCGGGCCGCGCCGCGCACGCGGGCCTGGAACCGGAGAAGGGAGCCAACGCCCTCACCGCGTTGGCGCACCTGCTGCTGGCCGTCGACGCCCTGGCCGGGCCCGAGTCGGGATCCACCATCACCCCGACCCTCAGCGCGGCGGGCACCGCGGGCAACACCGTCCCGGCGCACGCCTACGCCGAACTCGACGTGCGGGTCACCAGCCAGGAGGAGGCCGCCCGCATCGATGCCGCGCTGAAGGGCCTGACGACGGTGGTCCCCGGCACCTCGCTGACCGTCACCGGCGGTCCGCACCGGCCGCCGCTGCCACCCGCGTCGAGCGCGGCGCTGTTCGAGCGCGCGTGCGTCCAGGCGGGCAGGCTCGGGCTGGAGCGCCCGCGGGGCATCGTGGTCGGGGGCGCCTCCGACGGCAACTTCACCGCCGCGGTGGGGTGTCCGACACTCGACGGCCTGGGCGCGGTCGGCGACAAGGCGCACGCCGAAGGCGAGTACGTCGAGATCGCGGGCATGCCCGAACGTGCGGCGCTCCTCGCGCACTTGGTCGACGACCTGCGCTGATGTGCCGCCCTGCTCAGCGGTTGGCGCTCGGGGTCCAGCGCAGGGTCAGGTCGGGCAGCTTCTCCATGGTGCCGCTGCCGTCGGTGCTGGCGACGACGGTGAAGCCGTGGCGCTCGTAGAAGGCGCGCGCGTCGGTGTTCTGCTCGAAGACGTGCAGCGAGACACCGGCGGGGCTGTGCCGCCGGACCTCGTCGAGGAGCAGGGAGCCGATGCCCTGGCGGCGGACGGTCGGGCGCAGGTAGAGGTGCTCCAGCAGGTCCCCCGCCAATGCGGCGTAGCCGAGGACCTCCGCCCCGCGTACCGCCACCCAGGTGCGGCACTCCCTGAGCAGCACGTCCTCGGCCCACCGGGTCACCTGGTCATGGGTGCGCCGCTGCGGGGGGAGGTACGGCATGGTGGCCGCGCGGGAGGTCATGTGGACGGTGGCGATCTCCGCCGCGTCGGCGGGGCCCGCGGGGCGAATGGTGATCTTGTTGTCGTCGGTCACCCGGGGGACCGTACAAGGCCGGTCGCGGCGCAGGCCACCGGTTTTCCCAGGGATTCCCGGTTCGGCCGGTGGCAGCGGCGAGCGCGTCAGACAAGCGGGATGCGGCCTGACTTCACATCGGCGACGAAGGCGGACCAGGCCCTGGCGGGGAAGGTCAGCGCGGGGCCCTCGGGGTCCTTGCTGTCACGCACCGGGACGGAGGCGGGGAGGCCGTCGGCGACCTCGACACATTCGGCACCTTCGCCGTTGCTGTAGCTGCTCTTGCGCCAGGCGAGGGCGTCAGGCTTGGTCGTCATCTTCGTACTCTTTCAGGTAGGCATGGAGGAGGTCGAGGGTCTCCTTCTCAGGCAGCGCCTTTGAGCGGGCCAAGTCGAACTTCTGGGTGAGGGCCAGAACCCTCCTGGGCAGCTCCACTGTTTCCCCAGAGGCGAAGCTCTCGACGTAGCTGATCGTAGTGCCGTTCCCCAGCGTCAGCAGCGTGAGGCTTCCTCCGAGCAGCGGATGGCCTCCCTGATCGAACGGTAGTACCTGGATGGTCACTTGGGGTGCCGTCGGTGGCTTGATCAGTTGCCTCACTTGCTCCCGCATGCACTTGCGGCCACCAATGGGACGCCGTAGGGCGGCCTCGTCGATGATGGCCCAGAAAAATGGTGGATCCTCCTTGGCGAAGACGCGCTTGCGCCGCATGCGGATGTCGACCACGGCGTTGATCTTCTCGTCTGAAGCGCCCGGCTGGGACACCTGGAACAGCGCCCGTGCGTAGTCCTCGGTCTGGAGGATGCCGGGGACCAGGCTGCTGGTGAAGACCTGGATGCGCGTCGCCTTTTCCTCCCCGCCGACAATGACCCTGCCGTAGTCAGGTACTGCGTTCTCCTGTGCGAGCTCCAGGAGATCGGCGAAGAGTCCATTCGTCTTGAAGTAGGTATCCAGCGCCGCGACCAGCGCCTCTGACGGGAGCTGCTCGCAGTGCTCCACGCGGCTCAGGTACGTGTGGGGGTAGCCCACTTGCTCAGCGAGTGCGCGCAGTGAGAGCCCTGCATCGTCGCGCATCCGACGCAGACGGCGGCCGAGCATCGTGCGGGGGGTCACTTTGCCGTCATCCTCGTGCAGCTCCATCGAACACCCTTTCAAATCAGCGTCCACCGCAGTGATTTGGTAACAGTTCGGGGGTGGTTGGAGCCTTCCCTTTCGGCCAATCTGGAAACCGCCGAAAACTGACCCCGGCGACGCCTGCCAGCGCCCCGGGGATTGGCCAACCTGGGAATCGAGAAAGCAGGTCGACGTGCTCCACAATATCGCGCACCGGTTCGGAGCCAAGGGGTTTCGCCATGCCTGATACCCCCGGCGACATCTCCGAGTTGGTCGCCACCGACGCCTGCTGGCTCCCGCGCCGTGACCGTTCCCCCGCCATGGCGCGGCGCCTGCTCCGGGACCTCCTCGGTCGCGTCAAGGGAGGTGAACGCTTCCGGGAGCACGGGGAGTTGGTCCTCTCCGAGCTGGCCACGAACGCCGTCCTGCACGGCACCCGCTCCGACCAGCTGATCTGGGTCGGCCTGAGGGTCGACCCGGACCGGCTCTGGATCGCGGTGGAGGACCCGAGCAGCGCCCAGCCCCGCCTCTGCCCGACCGCTGACGGTGAGTCGGGTCGCGGCCTGTACCTGGTCGACCGCCTCTCCCTCTCCTGGGGCTGCGGCCCGCGTGAGGGCATCGGCAAGCGCGTGTGGGCGCTGGTCGGCCCGGAGGGGACGGGATCCGCCGGACAGGCCTAGGGTTGCTACGTTCCGATCGCCGGGGTCAGCACCGATAGGGGACTCCCAATGTCTGCCAAGACCACCATAGTTGTCCGGAACTACTCCGACGGCACCAGTCTCGCCGCCGGCGAGGGAGGGCGGCTGCGGAGCCGCGACTCCACGGCGAGGCCTCAGACGTGGATCCTCACCGAGGTCGACTCCTTCGGCGACGGCGTCGGCATCTGCACCTTCAGCAGTACCGCCTCCCCGGGCACGTGCCTCCAGGCTGCGGGTGTGGGCGCCGCTGTGACGCATGAGGCAGGCGACGGTGAGAGCTCCGCGCAGCTCTGGGTCGTCGAACCCGGCGGGGAGACCACTATCGGCGCGGTGGGCAGTCGCGGTGCGGTCTTGCAGGGGAACGGACCCGACGCGCCCGTGACGCTGGTGCGGGCCAGAGGCACGCTCAACCAGAGGTGGATCCTGCACGCCGAGTGAGCCACCCCGGGCACGCCGAGTGAGCCACCCCAGGCACTCCGCGCAGGGTGGCCACGGCGATGATGCCGCGTCGGACAGTCGTCGTCCGGTGATGAGTGCGTGCCGGGCGGCTCCTCCTGGAGTCGCCCGACGCCCAGCTCAGATCTGCTCGACCGCGATGCGCGCATCGCACAGCAGGCGCAGGTCGTCGGTGTCGCTGGTCACCACCGTCACGTCGCCGTGTTCGAGGTGTGCGGTGGGTCGTTCCCCTGACAGAGCCCTCCCCATCCGTATCAGCGGTCTGTCAGCGGTCGCTCCAGCGCCTATCAGCGCCCCCGTCGAGAGTCGTCCTGTCAGCAGGGAACGACCACCGAACAGGCGGACACGATGACCCAGTCACACCACACGAACCGGCTCGCGATCGAGGCCACCGGCCTGCGCAAGGCGTACGGCGACAAGCACGTCCTCGACGGGATCGACCTGCGCGTCCCGGCCGGAACGATCTTCTCCCTGCTCGGGCCGAACGGCGCCGGCAAGACGACCACCGTGCAGATCCTGACCTCGCTGATCGCGGCGGACGCCGGGCAGGTGCGGATCGCGGGGTACGACCTGGCTCAGCAGCCCGACGCGGTGCGGGCGGCGATCGGGGTCACCGGGCAGTTCTCGGCGGTGGACAAGCTCCTCACCGCGGAGGAGAACCTGCTGCTGATGGCGGACCTGCGGCACCTGGGCAAGCGGGAGGGCCGGCGCCGGGCGGCCGAACTCCTCGAGGGCTTCGACCTGGTGGACGTGGCCAGGAAGCCGGCGGCGACCTTCTCGGGCGGGATGCTGCGGCGGGTGGACCTGGCGATGACGCTGGTGGGCAACCCGCAGGTGATCTTCCTGGACGAGCCGACCACCGGGCTGGACCCGCGCAGCCGCCGCTCGATGTGGCAGATCATCCGCGACCTCGTGGCGGGCGGCACCACGATCTTCCTGACCACGCAGTACCTGGAGGAGGCCGACCAACTCGCCGACCGCATCGCGGTGCTGGACGGCGGGCGGCTGGTGGCGGAGGGCACCGCGCACGAGCTCAAGCGGCTGGTCCCGGGCGGCCACATCAGCCTGGCCTTCACCGACCCCGCCGCCTACCAGCGGGCCGCCCGCTCCCTCGGCGAGGTGACCGCCGACCAGGACGCGCTCACCCTGCAGGTCCCCAGCGACGGCGGCGTGCGCTCCCTGCGCTCGCTGATGGACCGGCTGGACGCCGAGGCGATCGAGGTCGGCGGGCTGACCGTGCACACCCCGGACCTGGACGACGTCTTCCTCGCCCTCACCGGCCGCCCGGCCGCCTCCGCCGACCGGCCCGCCCCGGCGCTGGAGAGCGCCCGATGAGCGCCACCACCGCCGCCGCGACCACCACCACGACCGATCCGATGGGCAGGAACACCATGAGCACCAGTGTCAGCACCCCCATGTCCCCCACCGCGCGCCCGCAGGCCCTGCGCGACTCCTCCACCATGCTGCGGCGCAAGCTGAAGCACGCGCTGCGCTACCCGGGACTGACGCTCGGCTCGCTGATGGTGCCGGTCATCTTCCTGCTGCTCTTCGTCTACGTGCTGGGCGGCACGCTCGCCGACGGGATCGGGCACGGCAGCGACTACATCGACTACCTGGCCCCCGGCATCATCCTGATGACGGTGACCTCCGCCTCGATGAGCACGGCGGTGGCGGTCTGCACCGACCTGACCGAGGGCATCGTGGCCCGCTTCCGGACGATGGCGATCTCCAGGGCCTCGATCCTGGTCGGCCACGTGGTGGGCAGCGTGATCCAGACGATGGTCACGGTCGCGATCGTCATCGGGCTCGCGGTGGCGATGGGCTTCCGGCCCACCGCGGACGTCGCCCACTGGCTGGCGGCGATCGGGCTGATCGGCCTGCTGACGGTGGCGGTGACCTGGCTGGCGGTGGCGCTGGGCACGCTGAGCAAGAGCCCCGAGGGCGCCAGCAACATCGTGATGCCGCTCGCGCTGCTGCCCTTCCTCGGCAGCGCGTTCGTGCCCACCGGTTCGATGACGCCGTGGCTGCGCTGGTTCGCCCAGAACCAGCCCTTCACCCCGATCATCGAGACCATCCGCGGCCTGCTGCTCGGCACCCCGATCGGCCACGACGGGTTCACCGCCATCGCCTGGTGCGTCGGGATCAGCGTGGCGGCCTACGTCTGGGCCGTGAAGCTCTTCAACCGCCGGGCCTGATCCGCACGAAGCACAGCACAGCACCGCACAGCACCACACAGCACCGCAACGCGCCGCCTCGGTGAGAACCCACCGAGCGCGGCGCGCGCTGCTGTCTGTCGTCGTCGGAAGAGGCACGGGCAAAGTCGAAGCGCCACGATCAAATTGACGAACTATCAGTCACTTTGATTCAAACGCTTGATTCGGTGATCACACCGATTTTCACCGTGCTACGTTTCCGGAAAACCCACAACTTCATCAAGAACAGGAACGACCCCGGCGGTGCAGGAACACCCCGGGGTCCGACACCAGGAGTTAGCCCTCCGATGCACATCCATCGTAGCGCGCAGGCGCGCTCTTTCACCGTGCTTTCCAACAGAGTCCTCCAGGATCGCCAACTCAGCTTCACGGCCCGGGGTCTCCTCGCGGACCTCCTCTCCCGCCCGGACGGCTGGCGCGAGGACGGGCGGCAGATGGCCGACTCCAGCCCGCAGGGGCGCGGTGCGATCCGCCGGGCCCTGGGCGAGTTGACCAGGGCCGGGTACTACCGCGTCGACCTGGTCCGGATGCCCGACGGCACGCTCCGCTCCGAGGTGCACGTCTTCGACACCCCGCAGCTCCCGCAGCAGCAGTGGACGCCACCGAGTGCCGCCCCTCCGGGATCCGGTGAGGTGAAGGCCGGTCCCCCTGACGGCCATAAGACAAAGTACCCAGAGAAAGAACCCACCCTCCCGAGCCCCGGGTCTGCCGGGCCTGCCGGGCCTGCCGGGCCTGCCGGGCCGGCCGAGCCCGACGAGCAGACCCGAGCCGCCGTCGACGCGCTCTACCGGGCGATCCGCCCGGAGCCGCAGCTGCGCATCGGCGAGGCCGAAGCCCGCGTGCTCGCTCCACTGGTGATCCCGTGGCTGGAGCGCGGCAGCACCGTCACCGACCTGGCGCGCGCCCTGTGCTGCAAGCTGCCCGCGCCCGTCCACTCCCCGGTGGCCTTCCTCCGCAGCCGCCTCGAACGCAAGCTGCCCCCGGCCGCCCCGCCCCCCGAACCGCCGCCAGCGCCGCGCTACGCCGAGTGCGCCAGGTGCCACGACCCCGTCCCACGCCCGGGCATCTGCCGCTCCTGCGCGGGCCTGGGCGCCCGCCCGGTCGCGGTCGGCGGCGGTGCGGCGGCCACCGCCCGGTGCGCCGGTCTGGCCCGCCGGGCCCTGCGCGACGCCCGGGAGCAGGCCCTCGCCGGGCAGTCGGGTTAGGCCTGGGTCAGGACCTGTCCTCGCGCCCGTCCGCCGTCACGATGCGCTCGACCGCCGCTGTCACCAGCTGCTCCCGCTCGGCCTCGGTGAACACGTCCGGCAGCGTGAGCTGTTCGACGATCAGCCAGTTCAGCGCCAGGTGCAGCAGCTTGACGGCCATGGCGTCGCCCGGCAGGCCGGAGGCCCGGTGGTAGGCGAGGTTGGCGTCGAGGTCGGCGCGGACCCGCTCGGTGAGCACCTCGCGCAGCTCGGGCCGTCGGGTGGCCTCCAGGCGGAGTTCGAGGAGCGCCAGGTAGCCGGTGCGGAATCCGGCGACGCGGCCGACGAGTTCGCGCATCAGCACCGCGTAGGTCTCCCGGTCGCGGCCGGCCGACTGCTGGCGGGTGAGGGTGGCGTCGTCCGGCTGGAGGCGCTCGTAGACGCGGGCGCCGGCCTGGGTGAGCAGGTCGTCGCGGTTGGCGAAGTAGTTGGAGGCGGTCCCGGCGGGTACGGCGGCCTCGGCGTCCACCGCCCGGAAGGTCAGACCGCGGGCGCCCTCCCGGGCCAGCACCTCGATCGCGGCGTCGACGAGTGCGGTGCGCCGTTGGTCGTTTCGTCTCACCATTGAAACCACTCCAGGCGTAGTACTATGTATGTAGTCACTTCAGGCAGAGTACTGCGGATGGAGTTGTTCATTGCGCAAGCTCGCGTACTACGTCGCCGTCACGCTCGACGGCCGCATCGCCGGCCCCGGCGGTGAGTACGACTTCTTCCCGGCCGGCGACGAGCAGCAGACCGCCGCCTACCAGTCCTGGACCACCTCGCTCTACCCCGAGACCGTGCCGACCGCCGTGCGCCCCGCGCTCGGGCTCGACCGCGCGCCCAACCGCCGCTTCGACACCGTCCTCATGGGCCTGGGCAGTTACCGCCCCGCGCTGGACGCCGGGATCACCAGCCCGTACGCGCACCTGCGCCAGTACGTGGTCTCCAGCACCCTCGCCCCGGACACCGACCCGGCCGTCACCGTCGTTCCGAGCGACCCGCTGGCCCTGGTCCGCGCGCTCAAGCGGGAGGCCTCCGAGCTGGACATCTGGCTCTGCGGTGGCGGCAAGCTCGCCGGCGCCCTGCAGCCCGAGATCGACGAGCTGCTGCTCAAGAGCTACCCGGTGGTGGCCGGCGCCGGCGTCCCGCTCTTCGACGGCGCGTTCGACCCCACCGCCTTCACGGTCGCCGAACGCACCGCCTTCCCCAACGGGGTCACCCTCACCCGCTTGATCCGCCGCTAGCTACCGCTTGGCGAACCGGGCGACGGCAGCCATGACCACCTCGGTCATGGTGTCGCTGCCCGTGTGGCCCGAGTCGTCGATCACCGTCAACTCCGCGCCGGGCCAGGCCTTGGCCAGCTCCCAGGGGGCCTTGAGCGGGCAGCCCAGGTCGAGCCGGCCCTGCACCAGCACCCCCGGGATACCGGCCAGCCGGTGGGCGTCGCGCACCAGTTGGCCCTCCTCCAGCCAGGCGCCGTGGGACCAGTAGTGGGCGCAGAGCCGGGCCAGGGCCACCAGCGCCTCGTCGGACCGGTTGCTGTAGGCGCCCGGGTGGCCCTGCGACTCGTGGGCGATCACCGCGTCCTCCCAGGTGCACCAGTCGTGTGCCGCCTTCAGACGGACGGCCTCGTCCGGGCTGTTCAGCAGTCGGCTGTAGGCCGCCAGCAGGTCGCCGTCCCGCTCCGCGGCGGGCAGGGCGTCGCGGAACGCCTCCCAGGGGCCGGGGAGCAGCCGGCTCAGGCCGTTGTAGAGCCAGTCGATCTCGTCCCGGCTGGCCAGCGAGGCGCTGATGAGGATGATCTCGGTCACCCGCTCGGGGTACTTCTCGGCGTAGGCCACGATCAGCGTCGGGCCCCAGGAGCCGCCGAACAGCATCCAGCGCTCGATGCCCAGGTGCTCGCGCAGGCGCTCCATGTCGGCGACGAGGTGGTGGGTGGTGTTGTGTTCCAGGCTGGTGGCCGGGTCGGCGGCGTGCGGCAGGCTGTCGCCGCAGCCGCGCTGGTCGTACCGGATGATCCGGAAGACCTCGGGATCGAAGCTCGACCGGCGGCCCTTGCCCCGGCCGCCGCCAGGGCCGCCGTGCACGATCAGCACGGGCTTCCCCTCGGGGTTGCCGAAGGCCTCCCAGTAGATCTGGTTGTCGTCGCCGACATCGAGCAGGCCGTGATCGTACGGTTCGGACACGGTGAACAGTTCCGTCATGGCGATTCCTTCGGGAAGGCACGAAGAGCGAACGCGCCAGAATAGTCGGCGTGTTGAGGCCGCGCACCTGATTTCCGCCCGGCCGGTCCGGTCCCTGCCGCGGACCCCTCAGGCGGTCC
The DNA here is from genome assembly GCF_036226465.1 of Kitasatospora sp. NBC_01250. Lineage (NCBI taxonomy): Bacteria > Bacillati > Actinomycetota > Actinomycetes > Kitasatosporales > Streptomycetaceae > Kitasatospora > Kitasatospora sp. NBC_01250. The sequence goes on from NZ_CP108476.1 coordinate 5,479,043, forward strand.
GGGTCCGCCCCGCCAGCAGCGCGGCCAGCAGGCTCGGCACCAGCAGCAGCGCGAACACCGTGCCGTAGCCGGCCAGTCCGGCCCCGTGCGAGCCCGAGCAGGCGTTGAACACGGCCGAGGCGATCCCCAACACCCCGACCTGGCCCAGGTTCTGGGCGGTCTGCATGGCGCTGCTCGCATAGCCCTGCCGGTCCGGCGGGCTGTGCGAGAGCGAGAGCAGCGTGACGGACGGCGCGAGCAGTCCCATCCCCAGGGCCGCCACGACGATCGCCGCCGCCGCGGTGAGCGCGGGCAGCGCGGGCAGCGTCCCGGCGATCCCGAGCCCGGCGGCCAGCGCCAGCACCAGGGCGCCGACGGCCACGAGTTGCTGGCGCGGGCGGTCGGCCAGCAGGTGGCTCTGCACCCAGGAGGAGGCCGCCCAGGCCACGGCGGCACCGGTGAACGCCAGGCCGGTCACCGCGGTCGGCACCCGCCGGGCGGTGTCCAGCAGCAGCGGCACGAAGGCCTCCAGCGTGAAGTAGGACCCCGAACCCAGGCCGCGCAGCAGCACTGTGACGGGCAGACCGCGCGCCGCCCGCCAGGTGCCCGGCGGCAGCAGCCGCGGCGTGAACGCCACCAGCAGGCCGAGCGCGAGGAGCAGGCAGAGCAGGTGCGCCGCGTCCCACCCGGCCACCGCCCACTGCCCGAGCGCCGCGCCCACGCTCACCGCCAGTGCCACCAACAGCCCCGGGCGCGGCGGGCGTTCGCCCGCGGACGTGCGCACCGGCGCGGGTGCCGGGGTGGCGGTGCGCCGCAGCAGCACGATCACCGCCAGCGCCGGGAGCGCGGTCAGCGCGGCCAGCCCGAAGAAGACCACCCGCCAGGACCACCAGGCGGCCACCAGCCCGGCCACCGGCGGACCGGCCAGCGACGGGATGATCCAGCTGGTGCTCATCAGCGACAGCACCCGCGGGCGCAGGCGGTCGGGGTAGGCCTGGCCGATCGCGGTGTTGACGGACACCGCCACCATCCCGGCCGCCAGCCCGTCCAGGAACCGCCCGGCGGCCAGCTGCCAGATCGTGGTGCTGGTGGCCGAGACCAGCAGGGTGACCACCGCCAGCGCGGTGCCCGCCGCCAGCGGACGGCGCGCCCCGGCCCGGTCCGCCCAACTGCCGCCCAGCACCCCGCCCAGCAGGCTCGCGGCCACGAAGCAGCCCGCCACCAGCGGGTAGCGGCCCACGCCGTGCAGGTCGCGGGCGGCCACCGGCAGGGTGGGCAGCACGGCGAGCGCGGCGAAACCGGTCAGGAACATCACCGCGGTGAAGCTCACGGTCACGGCGGCGTAGGTCCGGGAGAACAGGCCCTCCGGGGTGACCGCTGTCCGCGCCGGCGGGGGATCGGCGACCGGGAGAGGCCCGGTCATCATGGGATCATCAGTCACGAACGCACAAGCTAGGCACCGCCACTGACCGCCGGCCACCCATTTTCAGCAGGTGGGAACCCGGTTGACGACCGCCGCCCGCCCCGGTTGCATCGACACCCATGACCGCGCCCAAGCTGCACCCCGCCGAGCCGGACACCGGCGCGCCCCTGGTACGCGCCCTGCTCGCCGCCCAGTTCCCGCAGTGGGCGGGCCTGCCCGTGACGCCGCTCGACTCCGCGGGCACCTCCAACGCCGTCTTCCGGCTCGGCGCGGACAGGGTGGTGCGCCTGCCCCGGACCGCCGGTTCGGCCGCCGACGTGGCGAAGGAGCAGCGCTGGCTGCCGTACCTCGCACCCCGGCTGCCGGTCGCCGTCCCCCTCCCGCTGGGCCAGGGCGTGCCGGGGGAGGGCTACCCGTGGCCCTGGTCGGTCCACACCTGGCTCGACGGCGAGGCCGCGACCGTCGTGGAGCCCGAAGCCCTTGCCGAACCCGAAGCCCTCGCCGTGGAGTTGGCGCGGTTCATCGGCGCGCTGCACCTGATCGACCCGGCCGACGGCCCGCCGTCCTACCGCAGCGAGCCGCTGGCGGCGCGCGACGCCCCGGTCCGCGCCGCGATCGCCGGACTCGCCGTCACCGAGCCCGGCACCGTCGACGCCGAGGTCGCCGAAGCGGTCTGGGCGGCGGGCCTGCATGCCGCCGCCCACCCCGGTCCGGCCGTCTGGATCCACGCCGACCTGCAGCCGGGCAACGTGCTGACCAGCGGCGGCCGGCTCAGCGCCGTGATCGACTTCGGCTGCCTGGGCCTGGGCGACCCCGCCGTCGACCACCTCGCGGCCTGGTACCTGCTGCCCGCCGCCGCCCACCCCGCCTTCCGCGCCGCACTGCCCCCGGACCACACCGACGACGCCTGCTGGGCCCGCGGTCGTGCCTGGGCCCTGTCCACCGCCCTCGGCGAGCTCCACTACTACCGCGACACCCGCCCGGCGATGGCCGACACCGCCCGCCAGGTCATCCGCCGGGTGCTCGGGTCGTTCCAGACCCGCCGCTGAGCGACCTCCGGCCGAGATCGCGCAGCGGCAGGTCCAGGCCGATGCGCCCGCAGTACCAGCGCCAGAGCTCCTCGACCTCGGGCACGGAGAGCTGCACCTCGCCCGACAGCAGCAGCCCCTGGCGGCCCGCGCAGCTCGCGACCTGCTGATGGAGCAGCCGTGCGCTGCGCCGGTCGGTGATCTCGACGGGCTCGCGCCGTCCGCCGGGACCGGGGAGAAGGACCGCCGCCGCCATGCGGCCCCCGCCGGAGGCGCCGCCGCTCAGCCGCACGTCAGCCGGTCGGAGGGCGACCACCTCGCGCACCGGCCGCCCGGTGTCGTGGATCAGCCGGAAGAGCAGCTGGTCCCGGATCGCGCGGCGCGGGATGGCCGCCAACACGCGGTCGGCGTCCGAGCGCTGCCGCAGGTGCAGCCACCGTCGCAGACCTCCGGCCGCCGTGGCGAGGGCGCCCCCGGAGAAGAGGCCAAGGCCGGGCAGGGTGCTGAACAGCCAGTGCAGGCCCTGCGAAAGGGTGTACGGCAAAGTGCGCCGGACCGTGACATCGAGGTCGACCGGCACCGTCGACAGGACGGTGTCCGAGTCGCCCAGATAGGTCTCCACGGCGAGGTGCAGGTGCGCGTCGCCGACCTGGTCCGCGTGGACGGAGAAGCTCCAGACTCCCGCGTTGCCCTGGCCGACGATGGTCTTGCGGCTGCTGTCCTGCGGCTTGCAGGTCAGGGGTTGCGAGCAGTCCAGCGTCACCGTGAGGTCGCTCCCGGTCGGCACGTTGCCGGGCGCGCCGACGGTGCCGCCGGGCGGCGTGGTCGGACGGGTGGACCTCTTCCCCATGTCGGTGACGGCCACCTCGAACTCGACCTCGGCGTTCGGGCTCAGCGTCTTCATGGCGGTGTACGACAGGGCTCCCAGATCAAGTTCCTGCTGGGCCTGCTGAACACCCTGCGCATACTGCGCCAGGTTCACCGTTGGCCCCGGCGTCGTGCCGTTGCCGTTGCCGCGGTCGTCCTCGCCGCAACCCGCCGTCATCGTGGCGATCGTCAGTCCGATGAGGGCCGCGGCTAATCGCCTGACGAGTCGCAGCCGCACCTGCTGTGTCCGATCCACCGTCGGCCCCCTCATCGCCGTCCGTCCCCGCCCTGCGAACCTTAGTTACTGTTGGCACGTCAGTTCGCCTTGTTCCAAGGCACGGTCGGCAGCGGGTGCCGGTCAGCCCCGCTTCGTCAGGCTGACCGCGCCGGTGGCCGCCTGCCAGCGTCCGATGATCGCGTCCGCGGCCCGCATGAACTCCTCGCCGCCCGTATCGGAGAGCGGAGCGGGCAGGGTGAGCGCCTTCCCGTTCGTCAGCCGCACCCTGACCCGGTACGACTTGCTGCCGAAGTAGGTGCTGGTCGGCTTCGCCACCTGGATGTCCTCGATCCGCTCCCAGGGCACTGAGCGCCACCGCAGCGGCATCCAGGTGCGCAGGCCGGCGGCGGTGCTGATGGTGCGCGCCAGCACGAAGTTGACGCCGAGGGGCACGATCAGCAGCAGGGACATCCCCGTCGAGAGCACCTTGGCACTGCGCGCGTGCGGCCCGTGCCGCCCCTCGCGCCAGTGCTCCAGGAAGACGGCCCAGCCGTCGAGGAAGCTCACCAGGCAGAGCGAGGTGACGCCCCAGCCCGCGCAGACGCCCACGGCGAGCCAGCCCAGCAGTCGGCCCTCGGGCCGGTATTCGATCTTCTCCACCAATTCATCATATTTTGTCCACGGGACTGGTCGGTGTCCGGCCGAGGTCCGGCCCCTTGACCCTCGTACCACCCGGGACGGCAGGCTGGGGGCCCACCGCCACTCCCGCCGCCGACCGGTGAGCCGGGCGGGCAGCCGGGCGCGAACGAAGCGGGGCCCGCCACACCTGCTCGGTGTGACGGGCCCCGCCCCGCGCTGTGGCCCCTCCCCCGAGGAGGCCTCAGCGCCGGAGAGTTGGCCGGTGGTCGTCGGGCGTCACGCCATGCCGTGCACGTGGTTGCCGACGTTGGTGGAGAAGTCGTTGCCGTTCTTGGCGTCCCAGTTGGTCGACCAGGCCATCGCGCCGCGGATGGTGGGCCACTTGGCCGGCGGGACGAAGCTGCCGCAGTTGGTGCCGGTGGCCAGGCAGTCCAGCGCGTTGTTCACCACGGTCGAGTTGACGTAGCCGCCGCCCGCCGCCTGGCTGGAGGCCGGGACGCCCACGCCGACCTGCGCCGGGCTCAGGCCGCCCTGGATGTAGCTGCAGACCTGGCTGGTGATGAAGTCCTCGGTGCCCTGGTTGTAGACGCTGCCGTTGCAGCCGGGCATGCCGCCGGAGTTGTAGAACTGGGTGTTGACGACGGTCAGGATGTCCTTGACGTTCAGCGCCAGCTGGAAGTAGCCGCTGGTGGTGGTGTACATGTCCATCGTCTGCGGGGCCATGGTCAGGATGAAGCCGCTGCCGACCTTGCTCGCCAGGCTGTGCAGGCCCTGCGCCATGTAGGTCGGGTTGATCCCGTTCTCCAGGTCGATGTCGATCCCGTCGAACCCGTACTGCTGGATCAGCGCGTAGGCGCTGTTGGCGAAGTTGGTCGCGGAGGCCGCGTCGCCGACGGTGATCGCGCCGTTCTGACCGCCGACCGAGAGGACGACCTTCTTGCCGGCCGCGTGCTTGGCGGCGATGTCGGCCTTGAACTGGGCCGCGGTGTAGCCGCCGAGATTGGTGGCGAGGGTCGGGTCGATCGCGAAGGTGATCCCGCCGGGGGTGGTCGGGTCGGCGTTGGCGAACGAGACCGCGGTGATGTCGTAGTTGCTCTGGACGTCGGCGAGCTTCTGGTCGGTCGCGCCGTTGTCGAAGTCCTGCCAGTAGCCGGTGATGACGTGCTTGGGCAGGCTGCCACCCGGCGGGGGAGTCGGGGTGGGAGTGGGCGTCGGCGTGGGAGTCGGGGTCGGGGTCGGCGTGGGGGTGGGCGTGGGGGTCGGCGTCGGCGTCGGCGTGGGAGTGGGAGTCGGCGTGGGCGTGGGCGTCGGCGTCCCCGACCCGCCCGGCCCCGTCAGCGTGATGTCGTCCGCGCCGTACGCCGGCTGCCCGTACCACCCGTGCACGTACACCGTCAGGCTCGTGGTGTTCGCCCCGGTCGTGAAGGTGCTGCTGAGCTGGTTCCAGCCGCTCTGGCTCGACCAGCTGCTCGGGTCGCCGGCGGCACCCGTGCCGCTCGCGCCCAGGTACACGTACGACCCCTGCACCCACCCGGCCAGCGTGTAGCTGGAGTTCGGCTGCACCGAGACGGTCTGGCTGCACTGCGCGGTGTCCGAGCCGCTGGGCGTCGCCTGCAGCGCGCCGGTGCCGCTGTGGACGGGGGAGGAGACGACGCTCGCCCCGCTGGTGCAGGTCCAGCCGGCCAGGCCGGACTCGAAGCCGCCGTTGACGACCAGGTTGCCCACCGCCGCGCTGGCGCCACCGGCGAAGACCGCCAGGCCGGTGCCGGCCAGGGCGAGCGCGGTGGTGCCGGCGGCGAGCGCGGGCAGCGCCCGGCGGCGTCGGCGGTGGGTGGGGAGGACCGTACGGGCCATGACGAACTCTCCTGTGGGGCGGAGAGGGACCGCCGCGGTGGGGGTCGCGGCGGCCCCGCGTGGGGGAGGGAGGGAACCGCTCGAAGAGGGGGGAGACCAGGCAGTTGAACCCGCAACCGCTTGTCGAACAAGCTGGACTAGACCAATGGCACGCGTCAAGGAGTCGACCCCCTGCTTACGCATTCTTTAAGGAATCGGAGACCTCGCCGTGTCCGCCTCGGAACGTGACCGTCACCACAGTGTCCGCATACCTCCATGTCCCAGCCGACCTGCGGCTTTCCTCCTCCTCATCGAGCGGGAGTACGCTGCTCCAGGACCCGTGGCAGCCAGGGCCGGTCGGGGACAAAAGGGGTCAAGCTCGGAGGGGCTGAACGTATGGGTCTGCGCGATCTCGTCGACCGCACACCAGGTCTGCGTACCGTCCTCGGCGGCATGTACCGCCTCTACGGCCAGCGGGTGGAGGCCCACCTCGGCCGCACCCCGCACCACGTCGGCGTGATCATGGACGGCAACCGCCGCTGGGCCAAGGCCGCCGGCGGCACCACGGTCTTCGGCCACCAGCGCGGCGCCGACAAGATCGCCGAGTTCCTCGGCTGGTGCGACGAGACCAACATCGAGGTCGTCACCCTCTGGATGCTCTCCACCGACAACCTCAACCGCCCGCCCGAGGAGCTGGTGCCGCTGCTGGGCATCATCGAGGACGCGGTGACCGGGCTGGCCGAGGCCAAGCGGTACAAGGTCAACCCGATCGGCACCCTGGACCTGCTGCCCGGCAGGACGGCCGAGATCCTGAAGAACGCGGCCGCCGCCACCGAGCACCTCGAAGGCATCACGGTCAACGTCGCGGTCGGCTACGGCGGCCGGCACGAGATCGCCGACGCGGTCCGCTCGCTGCTCCAGGAGCACGCCGACCGGGGCACCACGATCGAGGAACTGGTCGAGATCCTGGACGTCGAGCACATCGCCGAGCGCCTCTACACCAAGGGCCAGCCGGACCCGGACCTGGTGATCAGGACCTCCGGCGAGCAGCGGCTGTCCGGCTTCCTGCTCTGGCAGAGCGCGCACAGCGAGTTCTACTTCTGCGAGGCGTACTGGCCGGCCTTCCGCAAAGTCGACTTCCTGCGCGCCCTGCGCGCGTACGAACAGCGCCACCGCCGCTACGGCGGCTGACCCGCGCGCCAGGGCGGTCCGGAACCCCACCCGTCCCTCCAGCCACGCCCAACAGCTCGTCAATAGCGCGTGACCACTGTCTGACGTTCATGAGAAGTGATCCAGCACTTCGTCTGTTCGGGCATGCCGGACGCTTCGTCAGGGAATAGACATGGCAGACCGGCACCCTGCCCATCGGGGTCGCGGGGGCCGGTGAGCCGCGGGTGACGCAGGGTCGCCCGCCCTGGAGGCCTAGTGGTCAGTACCAAGAGCCGCCGGACACCAGACCGGCGCACGTACGTCCTTGACACCAGCGTGCTTTTGGCCGACCCGCTCGCCATGACGCGCTTCGAGGAGCACGAGGTGGTGCTCCCGGTGGTCGTGGTCACCGAACTGGAGGCCAAGCGGCACCACCCCGAACTGGGCTACTTCGCCCGCCAGGCCCTGCGCCTGCTGGACGACTACCGGGTCCGCTACGGCCGACTCGACGAGCCCATCCCGGTGGGGGAGATCGGCGGTTCGATCCGGGTCGAGCTGAACCACTCCGACCCCTCCCTGCTGCCGGCCGGCTACCGGCTCGGCGGCGGCGAGGCGGACACCCGGATCCTCGCGGTCGCCCGCAACCTCCAGGCCGAGGGGTACGACGTCACCGTCGTCTCCAAGGACCTGCCGATGCGGATCAAGGCAAGTGCGGTCGGCCTGCTCGCCGAGGAGTACCGCGCGGAGCTGGCGATCACGTCCGGTTGGACCGGTATGTCCGAACTGCCGGTCTCCGGCGGCCAGGTGGACGAGCTCTTCGGCGCCCCGCACGACACCGCCGTGGACATCGACGGCGCCGAGGAGCTGCCGGTGCACACCGGCCTGGTGCTCAGCTCGGAGCGCGGCCGGGCGCTGGGTCGGGTCACCCACGACGGCCGCGTCAAGCTGGTGCGCGGCGACCGGGAGGCGTTCGGCCTGCGCGGGCGCAGCGCCGAGCAGCGGGTGGCGCTGGACGTGCTGCTCGACCCCGAGGTCGGCATCGTCTCGCTCGGCGGCCGGGCCGGCACCGGCAAGTCCGCGCTCGCGCTCTGCGCGGGCCTGGAGGCCGTGCTGGAGCGCCGGCAGCACCGCAAGGTGATGGTCTTCCGGCCGCTGTACGCGGTCGGCGGCCAGGAGTTGGGCTACCTGCCCGGCAGTGAGTCGGAGAAGATGAGCCCCTGGGCGCAGGCGGTCTTCGACACCCTGGGCGCGGTCACCACGCCCGCGGTGATCGAGGAGGTGATCTCCCGCGGGATGCTGGAGGTGCTGCCGCTGACCCACATCCGGGGCCGCTCGCTGCACGACGCCTTCGTGATCGTGGACGAGGCCCAGTCGCTGGAGCGCAACGTGCTGCTCACGGTGCTCTCCCGGATCGGCCAGGGCTCGCGGGTGGTGCTCACCCACGACGTGGCGCAGCGGGACAACCTCCGGGTGGGGCGCTACGACGGCGTGGTGGCGGTGGTGGAGAAGCTGAAGGGGCATCCGCTCTTCGCGCACATCACCCTTACGCGCTCCGAGCGCTCCCCGATCGCCGCCCTGGTGACCGAGATGCTGGAGGACATCCAGCCGTAGGCCCGCCGCGGCGCGCATGCGAACGATCCGTCCGGTTCCTGGCCTATGTCCGGAACTGGGCGGATCGTCAGCACATCGGACCGGGTGCTGTCCGACGAACGGCCAATTCCCGCTCCAGGGGTGGATGTGAGCTTCGCCACGCAACCGGGAATTGCGCGCCGGCGTCCGGTTGCGGCATGGTGAGGTTTCTGTCAGGCCCCGCGTGCGGCCCGTTTGTTGGGCGTCAACTGAATATCGATGGTCCGTACGCCGCCCGAACTCCTTGCCCGCACCGGCTCGTCCGGCACCCGGGCACCGGGCCAGTGCCTCCCGTGACCAGCACAGGTGGAGGCCAGTGACCAGGGCATGTTGCGTCCTCACGGTCACGCGGGGGCGACGCTGGAAGGAAACCATGTGACTCGGATCTCGGTCCGGGGAGTTGCTGTGGCCTCCGCCACCGCCGTCACCGCTGTCGGTGCCGTCGTGGGTGTGGCCTCGGGCAGCGAGGGCGCGACCCCCCAGTCGGTCGACGTCGCGGGAGCCACGCTCCTGGCCGACGTCCCGTCATCTGCCCAGGCGCAGGTCATCAGCGACAACTTCGCCGTCCAGTCCACGGCTCAGCAGCAGTCGGCCGACCTCGCGGCGCAGAAGGCCGCCCAGGAGGCCGCCCGCCTGAAGGCCGCTGCCGACGCGCAGGCCAAGGCCGACGCCGACAAGGCGGCCGCCGACGCCGCGGCCAAGGCGGCTGCCGACGCACAGGCCAAGGCCGCTGCCGATGCGCAGGCCAAGGCCGCCGCCCAGCAGGCGGCGCAGCAGGCCGCTGCCCGGGCGGCAGCCAAGTCGCAGCTCGCGGTCACCAACGACACCGCGACGGCGCCGGTCAGCGGCGGGTCGGCGCAGTCGATCGCGGCCAGCATGATGGACGCGTCGAGCTTCCAGTGCTTCAGCAACATCGTTTCGCGCGAGAGCGGCTGGGACTACACCGCGACCAACGCCGGCTCCGGCGCCTACGGCCTGGTGCAGGCGCTGCCCGGCTCCAAGATGGCCTCGGCCGGCTCGGACTGGCGCACCAACCCCGCGACCCAGATCAAGTGGGGCCTCGGCTACATGAACGACCGCTACGGCAGCCCGTGCGGCGCCTGGTCGTTCTGGCAGGCCCACAGCTGGTACTAGACCGCCGGCTCTTCCCGGACGCCCCTGGCCCCTCGGCCGGGGGCATCGGGCTTTCGGGGGCCTCCCGTTTGCCGCGCCGTCCGGCGATTCTCGAGCCCGGTGCGCCGAACGGGTGATCCAGGCGGGTAGCGTCATACCGCAGACCCGTGGCACGCGGCCACGGCGCAAGCGGGAGGACGGACCTCGATGGCAAGGGGTGAGAAGCGCGAGGGCAAGGCTGCCAAAGCCGTGGCCTGGGGCGCCGCGGTGGCGGCCAAGCTGGCGGAGCGCCGTCGCGCCGCCCTGGAGGAGCACCGCCGGGCGTCGGCCGCCGGGCCCGAGCCGGTTCCGGTCCCCGTGCCGCAGCCCGTCCGGGCGGCCGACCCGGCCCCGGCGCCGCGCCGTGCCGCGCGCGCCGAGGCCCCGGACCACGACGCCGCGCCCCGCGAGACCCCCGAGCTGCGCGAGGCCCCCTACCGCGAGCAGTACCGCCGCGACCCGCACCCGGGCCGCCCGGCCACCCCCGCCGACGCCGTGCCGTGGAGCCTGCGGGTGGCGGCGGAGTCGACCTGGCGGCTGCTGCTGCTCGGCGCCGCGCTCTACGTGGTCTTCCAGGTGGTCGACATGCTGCGCCTGGTCGCCTTCGCGATCCTGGCCGGCCTGCTCATCTCGGCGCTGCTGGAGCCCACCGTCTCCTGGCTCAAGCGGCACGGCGTGCCGCGGGTGGTGGCCGCGGCCGGCACCTTCCTGATGGGGCTGGCCGGCATCGGTCTGGTCGGCTGGTTCGTCTTCTGGCAGGTCAGCACCAATCTCGGCGAGGTCTCCAAGCAGGCCACCGCCGGTATCAACCAGCTGCACAACTGGCTCCTCAAGGGGCCGATGCACCTGACCGACACCCAGCTGACCGACTTCACCAACCAGGTCAAGATCGCGATCACCAGCAACACCAACCAGATCACCTCGCTCGGCTTCACCACCGTGAGCATCGTCATCGAGGTGATCACCGGGGTGCTGCTGGCCGCCTTCACCACCTACTTCCTGCTCTACGACGGCGCCCGGATCTGGAGCTGGCTGCTGCGCGGCCTGCCCCGCCAGTCCCGGCACGCGATGGCCGGCGCCGGCCCCAAGGCCTGGGCCACGCTGACCGCCTACGTCCGCGGCACCGTCGCGGTGGCCTTCATCGACGCGCTCTGCATCGGCATCGGCATCCAGCTGCTCGGCGTGCCGCTGGCGATGCCGCTGGCCGTGATCATCTTCCTGGGCGCCTTCGTGCCGCTGATCGGCGCGCTGGTCACCGGCACCCTCGCGGTGCTGGTCGCGCTGGTCACCAAGGACGTCTACACCGCCGGCATGGTGCTGGTGGTGCTGGTCGCCGTGCAGAACCTCGAAGGCCACCTGTTGCAGCCGCTGATCCTGGGGCGCGCGGTGCGGGTGCACCCGCTGGGCGTGGTGCTCGGCGTGGCCTCCGGCTCGATCATCGGCGGGATCGCCGGCGCGATCGTCGCGGTGCCGCTGATCGCCGTCACCAACACGGTGATCGGCCACCAGCGGCGGCGCAATGCCGCGGCCGACGAGGTCTTCGTGGCGCTGGGAGCGGCGCAGGACGCCGCCGAGGAGGCCGCCCAAGCCGCCCAGGAGGCCGCCGAAGAGGCGGCCGTCGCCGCGCGGGTCCTGTCCGACCCCTCCCCGGAGCAGCCCGCCACGACCTAAAGTTGCGTCATGTATGTGACCAGGCTGGGCATCTCGGGCATCCGGGGCTTCACGCCGGCCCGCGAGGTGCGGCAGCTGGAACTCCCGCAGGCGGGCTGGACGGTGCTGGCAGGCCGCAACGGCTCCGGCAAGACCACCCTGCTGCGCGCCCTCGCGCTGGCGCTCGGCGGGCCCTCGGTGGCACGCAGCCTGGTCAGCGACTTCTCCGGCTGGATCACGGCCGGCGAGCGCACCGGCTGGGTCCAGGCCTTCGTGCGTCCCGACTGGTCGGTGGACCGGCTCGCGGGCAGCGGCAAGGCGCCCAAGTACGACCTCAAGCTCGGCCTGCGCTGGACCAGGCCGGCCGGCGGCCCGCGCCCCGAGCTGGAGGTGTTCGGCTCGCCCAGCCCCGAGCGCGGTCCGTGGGCGGAGAACCCGCGCGGCTGGTTCTTCGCCGGGTACGGCCCGTTCCGCCGGCTGCTCGGCGGTGCGGGGGAGAGCCAGCGGCTGATGCTCTCGGCCGGTCCGGTCGGCCGGCTGGCCACCCTCTTCCACGAGGAGGCCTCGCTCGCCGAGGGGGTCTCCTGGCTGATCGACCAGCACGTCCGCCGGCTGGAGGGCCGCCCGGGCGCGCAGCAGGCACTGGACGTGGTCAGCGGCCTGCTCTCGGACGGCCTGCTGCCGGACGGCTTCGCGGTCTCCCGGGTCGACTCGGACGGTCTCTGGGTGCGCCGCACCACCGATCCCGAGGCCCCCGGGCCCGACTTCCCGCTGCGCGAACTCAGCGACGGCTACCGCACGGTGGCCGCTCTGGTGCTCGACCTGGTCCGCCAGTTCCAGAACTGCTACGGCGGCCTGCCGCAGGACGAGAGCGGCGCGATCACCCTGCCCGGTGTGGTGCTGATCGACGAGATCGACGCCCACCTGCACGTGAGCTGGCAGCAGCGGATCGGCCCCTGGCTCAAGGCGCACTTCCCCCGCGTGCAGTTCATCGTCTCCACCCACAGCCCGTACATCTGCCAGGCCGCCGACCCCGGCGGGCTGATCCGGATCGCGGGGCTGGACGAGCAGGCCCCGCCGCAGCCGGTCAGTGAGGAGCTGTACCGCCGGATCGTCTACGGCAGCGGCGACGACGCGGTGCTCTCCGAGCTGTTCGGCCTGGAGTCGCCGTACTCCGCCCGGGCCGAGGACGCCCGGCGCCGGATCGGCGACCTGGAGGGCAGGGTGCTGGCCGGCGACTCCACGGACGAGGAGCTGGCCGAGTACCAGGAGTTGACGGATCGTCTGATGAGTTCGCTCTCGGCCCGGGTGGACGAGGTGGCGGCCCGGCTGGGACGCCCGCGGTGATCCCGCTGCGGCGCGAGCCGTTACCCGAGGACCTGTCCGCCCGGTTGACCGCCCGAGCCGAACGGCTCTCGGATCGCGGCGGCGCCGCACGGGAGTTGTGGCGCGACAGCCGCACGATCCGCCGCGACCTGAGCGTCCACCTGGTCGCGATGGCCGCGGGCCTGTCCCGCTGCATGTACTGCGGGGACAGCGAGGGCACCAGCATCGACCACTTCCAGCCGATCGCCCTGGCCCCGCAACGCGCCTTCGACTGGCTCAACCACCTGTGGGCCTGCGCCTTCTGCAACAGCAACCAGAAGCGCGACCTCTACCCGATGGACCGTCAGGGCCGCGCGCTGCTGATCGACCCCACCGCCGAGGAGCCCGCCGACCACCTCGACCTGGTGCTCGCCACCGGCGCCTACCGTCCGCGCAGCGCCAAGGGCCGCGAGACGATCCGGATCTTCGGCCTGGACCGCCCGGTGCTGGAGCGCGGCCGGGCCCAGGCCTATGTGCGCTGCCGCTCGATGCTGCGCGACCTGGCCCACCTGGCCGCGGCGGGCGAGCGGGCCGAGGCGGCGGCGGTGGGTCACGCGCTCGCCGTGCAGCCCTTCGCGGACGTGCTCTACGAGATGCTGCGGCTGCGCGCCGCGCCGCGCGCCGCGCTGGTCTTCGGCCCGGAGGCGGTGGCGGGCCTGACCGTGCTGACCGCGAACGTGCTGATGGGGCCCGGCTCGAACGAGCGGGGCCCCATCAACGGGAGGTAGATCAGGCGAGCGCGGCTTCGGCGTCCAGCACCGAGGCGACGGCCTGGACCACGGCGGCGATCTTGGCCGCGGCCTGGATCACCTCGCGCTCCACACCGGCCTTGCGCAGCACCTGCTCGTGCGAGTCCAGGCACTGGCCGCAGCCGTTGATCGCGGAGACCGCGAAGCTCCAGAGCTCGAAGTCGACCTTCTCCACGCCCGGGTTGCCGATGATGTTCATCCGCAGCCCGGTGCGCAGGGTGCCGTACTCCTTGTCGGAGAGCAGGTGCAGCGTCCGGTAGTAGACGTTGTTCATCGCCATGATCGCGGCAGCGGCCTTGGCGGCGGTGTACGCCTGCTCGGACAGGATCTCCTTGGCCTGCGGCTCCAGCTCGGCCAGCACCGACTTGCTGCCGGTGGCCATCGCGCAGGAGAGCACCGTGCCCCAGAGCTGCTGGGCCGGCAGCTCGGAGTTGGCGATCACCGCGCTCAGGTTGAGCTTGAGGTCCTTGGCGTAGTCGGGCAGAGCCGCCTTGAGCTCGTCGAGCGCCATGGGTCAGCCGGCCAGCAGGGCGGCGGCGTCCAGGGTGTCCTCGCCCTTGTTCCAGTTGCACGGGCACAGCTCGTCGGTCTGCAGGGCGTCCAGCACCCGCAGGACCTCCTTGGGGTTACGGCCGACGGAGCCGGCGGTCACCATGACGAACTGGATCTCGTTGTTCGGGTCCACGATGAAGACGGCGCGCTGGGCGGTGCCGTCCGCGTCCTGCACGCCACAGGCCTGCATCAGCTCGTGCTTGATGTCGGCCAGCATCGGGAAGGGCAGGTCGGCCAGGTCGGCGTGGTCCTTGCGCCAGGCGTGGTGCACGAACTCCGAGTCGCCGGAGACGCCCAGGATCTGCGCGTCACGGTCGGCGAACTCCTCGTTCAGCTTGCCGAACGCGGCGATCTCGGTCGGGCAGACGAAGGTGAAGTCCTTCGGCCAGAAGAAGACCACGCGCCAGCCGTTCGGCTCCACGTCCTTGCTGCTGAAGGGCTTGAACTCCAGCTTGTCAGCGGACGGGCCGACCACGCCGGTCAGGTCGTAGGCGGGGAACTGGTCACCGATCGTGAGCACGTTCGCTTCTCCTGGGGTGTAGAGGTGCGGGGAGTATGTCCGGATTGCCTATGATTCGACGGATCCCGACGTGACCCAAGCGTGACACAGTCGGCAGTGATCAGTGAAATAGCTAGACTCGATCCATCTGATCGGAGAGAGTTATCAGTACCCACCACAGCACCCCGCACGGCCGCCCCAAGCAGCCCAGCGTCGCACAGCTGCGCGCCTTCCTCGCCGTCGTGGAGCACCTGCACTTCCGGGACGCCGCCGCGGCCATCGGCACCAGCCAGCCCGCGCTCTCCGGCGCCGTCGCCGCGCTGGAGGAGTCGCTCGGTGCCCAGTTGGTGGAGCGTACGACACGCAAGGTCATCATCACTCCGCTGGGCAAGCGCGTGGCCGAGCACGCGCGCCGAGCGCTGACCGCGCTGCACGACCTCACCCAGGAGGTCGAGGCGGCCCGCCGCCCGTTCACCGGGCCGCTTCACCTGGGCGTGATCCCCACCGTCGCGCCCTACCTGCTGCCCACCGTGCTGCGCCTGGTCCGCGACCGGTACCCCGATCTCGAACTGCACGTCCACGAGGAGCGCACCGCCTCGCTGCTCGACGGCCTGGTGGCCGGTCGGCTCGACCTGCTGCTGCTCGCGCTGCCCGCCGGAGGCAGCGTGCCGACCCGCGACATCCCGCTCTTCGACGAGGACTTCGTGCTGGTCACCCCGCCCGAGCACGAGCTGGCCGGCCGCACCGACGTGCCCCGCGACGTGCTGCTCGACCTGGACGTGCTGCTCCTGGAGGAGGGCCACTGCCTGCGCGACCAGGCGCTCGACCTCTGCCGCGAGGTCGGTGCCGAGGCCGGTGGCGGCTCCACCCGGGCGGCGGGCCTGTCCACCCTGGTCCAGCTGGTGGCCGGCGGCCTCGGTGTCACGCTGCTGCCCGCCACCGCCCTGGCGGTCGAGGCCGGGCGCACCGACCGGCTGGCCGCCGTGCACTTCGCCGACCCGGCCCCCGGTCGCCGGATCGGCCTGGCCACCCGCCCCGGCTCGGCCCGGGCCGCCGAGCACGACCGCTTCGCCGACTCGCTGCGCGCGGTCCTCGCCGAGTTGCCGGTGCGGATCGTCGGCCCGTAGGGATGCGCCCGTCCGGGTGATGCACCGGCCTCCCGGCTCTGCTCTGACGCTCGGTCAAATCACGTTCTGTCCAGGCATGGTGGCGGCTCGGGCGGCCGGCCGCGGGTGGGCGCCGGCACGTCGTCCTCGCGTCGCCGACCGGCCTGCCGGAGGGTGAGCTTGACCAGGCCGGACAGTTCGCGAAGCCACCCGGCCGGAGTGCACGGCCCCGGCGACGGGCGTGATGGAGCCACAGATGACGGAACCTCGCCAGGACACCCTGCTGCAGGGCTGGGGCCGCAGCACCGGCAGCCGTGCCCGGGTGCGCGGGCCGCTGGCGGCCGAGGCGCTGGGCGAGCTGGTCGCCGGGTGTCCCGCGGGCGGGGTGCTGGCCCGCGGCGCCGGCTGCAGCTACGGCGACGCCGCGCAGAACGCCGGCGGGGTGGTGCTGGCCCCCGCCACCCCCAGCTCGATCACCGTGGACGTGCTGGGCGGCACCGTGCGGGCCGCCGGGTCGGCCCGCTTCGCCGAGCTGCTGGCCAAGGTGGTGCCCGAGGGGCTGCTGCTGCCGGTGCTGCCGGGCACCAGCCGGCTGACCGTGGGCGGTGCGGTCGCCGCCGACGTGCACGGCAAGAACCAGCGGGCGGACGGGAGCCTGGGCCACTGGGTGGAGAGCGTCGAACTGCTGGACGGCACCGGCCAGGTGCGGCTGCTGACCCCGGAGGTGGACGGCGCGGCCTTCGCGGCGACGGTCGGCGGCATGGGCCTGACCGGCGTGATCCTGGCCGCCACCATCCGGCTCATCCCGATCAGCAGCAGCCGCCTCACGGTCACCTCCCGGCGGGCCGCGCACCTGGACGCCCTGCTGGACGAACTGGACGAGGCCGCCAGGGCCAGCCGGTACGCGGTCGCCTGGATCGACACCACCGCCGGCGGCCCCCACCTCGGGCGCGGCATCGTGGACCGCGGCGACCACCTGGACGCCCCGGACGGCCCCCTGGCCTACGCCCCCGGGCGGGCGCCGCGCGCGCCCCGGCTCCCGGTCGGCCCGTTCACGCCGCTGACCGCGCGGGCCTTCAACGGGCTCTGGTACCGCAAGGCGCCGCGCGAACGCACCGGCGTCCAGGGCCTGTCCGAGTTCTTCCACCGGCTGGACGCGGTGCGCGAGTGGAACCGCTCGCTGGGCCCGCGCGGCTTCCTGCAGTACCAGTTCGCCGTCCCGGACCCGGCCGCCGGGCTGCTCGGCGAGGCGCTGACCGCGCTGCGGCGCGCGCACGCGGCGCCGTTCCTCGGCACCGTCAAGCGCTTCGGGCACGTCGGCCTCGGCCCGCTCTCCTTCCCGCTGCCCGGCTGGTCGCTCGCCGTCGACCTGCCGGTGGCGGGCAGCGCCGGGCAGGCGCGGCTGCGCGCGGTGCTCGACCAGCTGGACCGGCGGGTGGCGGAGGCGGGCGGGCGGGTCTACCTGGCCAAGGACGCCCGGCTCGGGCGCGCCGCCTTCGAGGCGATGTACCGGCCGCTCGACGACTGGCGCGCGGCCCGCGCCCGCCTGGACCCCGCCGGCACCATGCGCTCCGACCTGGGACGCCGCCTGGGTCTGTGCCCCTGACCGGGCCTGACCAGCCCTGACCGGCCCTGACCTGGCCTGGGCCGGACCGGCTCAGCCGTGCCGCACCCGCAGCGGCAGCCGCTGCTCGAACCAGACCACCTTGCCGCCGCCCAGCCGCGTCGACCCCCAGGAGTCCGCGCACTTGGCGACCAGCTCCAGGCCGCGCCCGCGCTCCTCCTCCGGCCCCGCCTTGCGCCGGCGCGGCAGTTGCGGACTGTCGTCGCCGACCTCGCAGCGCAGCACCGAGGTGCGCACCAGCCGCAGCGTCACCGGCTTCTTGGCGTGCTGCACGGCATTGGTGACCAGCTCGCTGACCATCAGCTCGGTGCTCTCCGCCAGCTCGTCCAGCCCCCAGCGGCGCAGCGCGTGCCCGGCCAGCCGGCGGGCCCGCCCCGGGGTCTCGTGCCGCGGCTGGAGGTACCAGTAGGCGACGTCGTTGGCGGGGATCCCGTCGAAGGCCGCGGCCAGCAGCGCGATGTCGTCGCCCCGGTCGCCGGGCGGCAGGATCCGCAGCGCCTCGTGGCAGAGCTGCTCGGGCGAGTGCTGGTGCACCCCGGAGAGCCTTTCGCGCAGCCGCTCCAGGCCGCTGCCGAGCGGCCGGCGGCGGGTCTCCACCAGCCCGTCGGTGAACAGCAGCAGCGCGGAACCCGGCGGCGCCGCCAGCTCCTGGGAGGCGAAGTCCACCCCGCCGACGCCGATCGGCGCGCCCGCCGGCAGGTCCTCGAGCAGCTCGGCCCGCCCGTCCGGGTGGATCAGGACCGGCGGCATGTGCCCGGCGTTCGCCACCACGATCCGGTTGGCGATCGGGTCGTAGACCGCGAAGACGCAGGTGGCCAGGTGCTGCTCGCGGCCCAGCCGCTGGGCCTGCTCGTCCAGGTGGTAGAGCACCTCGTGCGGCGGCAGGTCGAGCGCGGCCAGCGTCTGCGCGCTGGTCCGCAGCTGGCCCATCACGGCCGCGGAGGTCAGCGAGTGGCCCATCACGTCGCCCACGATCAGCGCGACCCGGTTGCCCGGCAGCGGGATCGCGTCGTACCAGTCCCCGCCGACCTGCGAGCCGGCCTCGCCCGGCAGGTAGCGGTGGGCGAGCCGGACCCCGTGCGGCTGCGGCAGGTGGTCCGGGAGCATGCTGCGCTGCAGCTCGTTGGCGATCTCCGACTCCCGGGTGTAGCGCTGCGCGGTGTCCACTGCGAGGCCGGCCAAGGCGGCGAGGTGGGCGGCGGTCTGGGTGTCGGCCGGGTCGAACCGCGCGGGCTCCTTGGCGGGCCGGGCGGCATCCCGCTCCTGGTGGCGGGGGAGGGCCGGGACACCGGGCGCGTCGTGCCGGTCGTGGGCCGGGTCCGGGCGGCGGATCAGCACCAGCAGGCCGAGCACCGGGTCCTCCCGCCGCCGGCTGCGCCCGCTCTTCTCCCGCCCGCGCAGCGGCAGCGCCAGCAGCGCCGTGCCGCGGGCCAGGCCGGCCAGCGCCCGGGCGCCGTAGAGCTCGGCGAAGAGCGGGCGCAGCCGTTCGCCCTCGGTGGTGCCCAGCACCATCGGGCCGGCGGGCAGAGCCTCGCGCAGCGCCTGCTCCAGCGCTCCGCCGGGCCGGGCGGCGACCACCCGGCGGTTCAGGCCCAGCCGGGTGCCCTCCGCCCGGTGCAGCCGCAGCTCGGGTGGCGGCGCGCCGCGGTCGCGGTCCCGGGCGCCGGGCCGGTCGGGCTCGCGCAGGTGGACCAGCGCGGCGTCCGCCAGCGCCGGGACGAGCACCTTGGCCAGGCTGCGCACCGTCACCGCCGGATCCAGGCTGGTGTTGATCAACCGGGTCGCGTCGTTGAGGTAGCCCAGGCGCTCGGTGACGGCCTGTCGCACCCGCAGGTTCAGCGGCGTCCCGTTGCCCGCCGGCACGCCCGGCACGCCCGGCACGCCCGGCACGCCCGTGACGGCCGGGGCGGGCGGCGGCCGGCGCTGGGCCGGAACGGCGGGCGGCTGGCCGGCCTGGGGAGGGGGAAGGTCGCGCACGGCTGCCCGTTCTAACTGGTCGGAGCTGGCTTGGGGGGATGGACGAGGTGCGGGTGGGACGGGGAGCTCAGGTGGTGCGGCGACAGTGCAGGAAGAGCTGCTCCTCCGGTGGCAGCGCGGAGCAGGCCGGCGCGTACGGCCGGCCGTTCGTCGCTTCCACGGTGAAGCCGGTCCGGCGCAGCGTCTCGGTCAGCTCCTCGCGCAGGAACCCGCTCATCCGGATCTCCTGGCCGAGGAACCGCATCGGGTAGTCGTCCAGGTCGGCCTCGACCATGCCCAGCACCAGCAGACCGCCGGGGCGCAGCAGTGTCCGGATCCGTTTCAGCGCCGGCCGGATCTCCCGCTGGGGCAGCAGGATCAGGGAGAAGAAGGCGGTGGCGGCGCCGAAGCTGCCGGCCCCGGCGGGACCGAGCCGGGGCAGCCCCCAGGCGGTCTCGGCGCGGGGGGTGGCGAGGTCGAAGAGGTCCATCCGGTGATAGGCCGCGGCGCCGGGCAGCTCCTGCCGGGCCAGGCTCAGCATGCCGTCCGAGAGGTCGATCGCGGTGATCGCGAGACCGCCTTCGGAGAGCTGGCGGATGGTCGGGTCACCGGTGCCGCAGCCGATGTCCAGCACCGGGGCGCCCGGCTCCAGTTCGGCCAGCAGCCGGCGGCCGGCGGCGAGCTGGCCGGCCTTGGCGGGGAAGGCCTCGCTGTAGCGGGGGCCGATCGCGTCGAAGGCCACCGCCTGCAGCGCTCGCTCGGTGCTGCGGCAGGTCGGGGCAGGCCCGGCGGTCCCACCCCGGGCGGGGTCCGATATCTGTCCCGTCGTCACGATTGAGAGGCACCTTTCCCACCTGGCCACCGACCGTGGTGCGCCGCACCGGCCGTGGTCCCGCTCTGCGCCGCCTGTCGAGCCCTCGTCAGCTCCGTCCGCATCCGTCCGGCATGGTCGTCGTGGTCCGTCGTGGTCCGCGGTGGGCACTGCCCACCGCATGTGCCACCTGGCCTTTGAGAATATGCGTGATCACCGTGCTTTGGAGTCCGTTTCCGGCCAACTCGTGGTAAGCGGCAGCGATCCGCCTGGTAGATGGAAGCATGACGGGGTGGACAGGGGTGGTGCGCTCCGGTGGCGCACGCCCGCACTGGCGCGAAATCCAGGTGCGGACCGCCCGAACTGGGCTGATGAGCTGACAGTATGCCTGTACCTGCGCGACTTGCCGTCGTTTATTGAACGTCAATCGCCGACTGTCAGAGTCTTCTCAGCGCCGGGGAAGCGCAGCAGGGTGATCCCGCAGCCGGGGGGCTGCGGGGCCACCTTGTCCGGGGGGCCGCGCTTTCCAAATCGGGGGAACCATCGGAGTCTCAACGGGGGAGCGGGGCGCGGGGGCCCTGCTGGGGGGGAACTCCGGTGTTCACGGCGCTGTCGGGGGAGGAGGGCTCGGTGTGCTGCTGTTCGTCGATGAGGCTCCTGACGACCTGAGCCTCTGGCACACCGAGCCGGGAGAAGATCTCGTGAGCCTCGGTGAGGCACGCACGGCCGCGCTCGGGGGAGCCCAGCCGTACCAGTGCCTCACCGAGGGCAGCGGAGGCCAGCCCTTCGCAGTAGGCGGCCGAGTCCAGCTCCTGAGCGATCTTCAGACCCTCCTCGGCCGCGGCTGCGGCCTCAGCCACCCGCTCGTCCGCCAGTAGGCAGCCGGCCAGCCGGGCCAGCGCGAGACCTTCGCGCAGCCGCTGCTGCTGGCGCTGGTAGAGCAGGTACGCCTCGCTCAGATGGCCGGCCGCCTCGGCGGCCGAACCGGTGGCGCGCAGGACCACACCGAGCTGGTAGAGCGTGTCGGCCAGCGCGCCCGCGTTGCCCGAGCCACGTGCGGCGGCCACGGCGGACTGCGCGGAGGAGACGGCCTCCTCGTCCTGGCCGAGCATCAGGTGGGCGCGGGCGATGTTGCTCTCGATCCGGGCCGCGCTGGCCATCGCCGCGAGCATCGTGCTGAGGTCGCGCGCCTGCTGGAAGAAGTGCAGCGCTTCCGCCGGGCGGCTGGTGGCGGCGAGCACGGTGCCGAGCAGGCTGCTGGCAGCCGACCGCAGGCCGGGGGACGGCAGGCTGAGCAGGGCCAGGCACTCCCGCAGGGAGCGCTCGGCCTCGGGGTACTCGCCCGTCAGGTAGGCGAAGAAGGCGAGCGCGTAGCGGACCCGGGCCAGAGCCTCGTCCGAGCCGAGTTCGGTGGCGGCCATGGCGGCCACCGTCAGGGTGCGGCAGATCCGCTGGGCGTGGTTCTGCTCCTCGGCCAGGGTGTTCAGGGTCAGCAGCAGGTCTATCGCCAGCGGGAGCAACTCCGCGGAGCCGGCGACGGACTCCTCGATCGCGCCCAGGATGAGCGGCAGCTCCGAACGCAGCCAGCCGCGCGCCGCGTCCGCGCTGTCGAACTGCTCACCGGGATGGGTCAGCTCCTTCAGGGGCTCGATCAGGTCGTCGTCGGGCTCCAGGAGCGGTGCCGCGTTGCGCACGGTGGAGACCAGCAGCGCGAGCAGGCGCAGCAGCGCGGCCTGGGTGTCCGCCAGGTCCGCGGCCTTCTCCCGCTGCTTCTGCGCGAAGAGCCGCAGCAGGTCGTGGTAGCGGTAGCGGCCCGGGGTGAAGCACTCCAGCATGTTGGCCTCGACCAGCGCCTCCGCGATGTCCTCGGCCTCGTCCTCGGAGGTGCCGAGCAACGCGGCCACCGCCGACAGCGGCAGGTCCGGGCAGTCGATCAGGGCGAGCAGGCGGAAGGCCCGCGCCTCGGCGGGCTTGAGCTGGCCGTAGCCGAGCCCGAGGGTGGTCTCCACCGCCAGGTTCCCCAGCTGCAGCTCGTCCAGCCGCCGTCGCTGATCAGCTAACCGCCGGGCCAGGTCGGTGACGGTCCAGCGCGGCCGGCTCGCCAGCCGGGCCGCCGCGATCCGCACCGCCAGCGGCAGGAAGCCGCAGGAGGTCACCACCGCGAGCGCGGCCTCGGGCTCGGACTCGACCCGGTGCCGCCCGGCGATCGCGGCGAACAGCTCCAGCGCCTCGGCCGGGCTCAGCTCCTCCACGTCGAAGAGATGGGCGCCGGGGATCCCGGCCAGCCGCGAGCGGCTGGTGGCGAGCACGGCACAGCCGGCCACGCCGGGGATCAGCGGGGTCACCTGCTGCACGTCACGGGCGTTGTCGAGCATGATCAGCATCCGCCGGTCGGCCAGCATCGAGCGGTACATCGCCACCCGCTGCTCGAACGACTCGGGTGCCTCGGTGATGCCGAGCGCGAAGAGGAAGTCGCCCAGCACGACGGTCGGGTCGGCCGGTGTGGCGCTGACCCCGCGCAGGTCGACGTAGAGCTGTCCGTCCGGGAACTCGGACCGCACGCTGTGTGCGACGTGCACCGCCAGTGTGGTCTTGCCGACCCCGCCGATGCCGGCCAGCGAGGTCACCACGACCGCCTGGCCGGAGGCCCCGCGCAGCAGCTGGCGCAGCTCGCCGACCAGCTCGCCGCGCCCGCTGAAGTCGGAGACGTCGGCGGGGAGCTGCGCGGGCGGTGCGAGCGGCACGGGCTCGGCCGCTGGAATCCGCAATTCCGGTGCGGAATTCATCAATGTCGGGTCGGCGGAGAGGATCCGCGCGTGCATGGCCGCGAGGGCGGTGCCGGGTTCGACACCGAGCTCGTCGATCAAGAGCTTTCGCGTGGTCGCGTACACGCTCAGCGCCTCGGCCTGTCGGCCGCACCGATAAAGCGCGAGCATCAGCAGCTCGCGCAGTCGTTCGCGCAGCGGGTGCTCGGACGACAAGTGGCCCAATTCGGCGACGATGTCGGCGTGCAGATCGATTTCGAGCGCGATGGTGCAGCGCTCCTCGCGCGCCGCCACCTGATGCTCCACCAGGCGCTGGCGCTGGGAGTCCGCGTACGGACCGGGAATCCCGCTCAGCGGCTGCCCGCTCCAGAGGTCGAGCGCCGACGTCATCAGCTGGTGCGCCGCCTCCGACTGGCCCGCCTGCCGGGCGGTCGCCGCCTCGGCACAGCGGGCGTCGAAGACCGCGAGGTCGAGTGATTCGTCCGGAATCCTCAGCGCATATCCGTCACGGACGGAAATCAGCAGTTCTGCGGGCTTCCGCACCTCTCGCCCTGGTTCGATCACGGAACGCAGCCGGGAGATATAGGTGCGCAGCGCCGCGACCGCCTGCGGCGGCGGCCGGTCGCCCCAGAGGCCGTCCACCAACTCCTGGGTGGTCACCGGCCGTCCGCGGTGCAGCAGCAGGGCGGTCAGAACGGCCTGCTGCTGTGGCGATCCCAGCGCGAGGGGCTGCTCGTCGCGCCAGGCCTGGACGGGTCCGAGCACCTGGAAGCGCAGCACGGCATTGTGCGGCGTTGCCTGAAGCTCCATGAGGGTCCCCCGATGGCCTGTTACTTCGAACCTCGAAGTCGTTGCCTCCATGCTCCGGCCGGAATGCCTGGTCAGGAAGGGCAAAACGGACGGATTGTTCAGCGGGAGGGCCGTTTATAAGACATTTAGCGGACCCTAGGATACTGTCCCCACGCCACGGACAGACCGCCCGGGGCGCTTCAGTACTGGCACCCGAGAGGTGGTTCGGCGATGGCCGACAACAACACTCCGATCGCGCTCCCCGAGCAGACCGACGAGGCGGACAGCGTCCTGACGAGCGCTGTCCAGGCGACGGAGCAGGCTGGCGACCAGCATGTTGAGCCCAGCAACGTCGCTGCGACGCCGGCGCCCGCGGCGCCCGCACAGGCGAGCGGCAACGGCACCGTCGGGCCTCTTGGTTCGATCGTCGCCTCACAGTGACCGGCGTCGGACGCATCTGAGTTTGGCTTGATTGCATCGCGTAGTTGGCCACCGTAGCTACGCGCGCAGAGCCCCCGGAACCTCCGGGGGCTCTGCTGCGTTCAGGGCGGGTCAGCGCACCAGGATCTCGAACGGCTGACTGTGGCCTGTCGGGTTCGGGTCGTCGGGGCTGGTCACCGTCACCCTCCCGCCCGTCAGCACGGTCCCGGCGGGGGTGCCCGCATAGACGTCGGCCGGGATCAGCGCCGTGGCCGACCGCCCGGGGAGCAGACCGGCCGGGAAGACGCAGGTGACGCTGTGCCCGCCCATGCCGGGCTGGCAGTCGGTCGGGAAGAACGGCTCCGCCGCGTAGCTCCCGACGGGGAACAGGATCGTCATGGTGATCGGGCTGGCGGTGGTGTCGGGGCCGTTGTTGGCGACGAAACCGTGCACAACGGTCTGCCCGCCGGCCGGAACCGGGTCGGGGTTCATCCGGACGACCTCGAGGCGGGAGTCCGACGGCGTCGCCGCACCGGCGACTGCCGCAGCGGTCAGCGGCGCAAGGCCGAGGGTGACCACGGCGGCGGCGGTCATCAGACGTCGCCGGGGCCGGGCGGGGGACCGAAGGAGCATGCGACACCATCCTTGTGGTTCCAGATATGTGATGAGCCTTCACATCATCTGCGGACGAACCACATTGCCGATGCCAGCGCGCGGTGCATATGCCCCGTACGGGTGAACAGGCATAAAGAGACGGGCTTTTCGCGCCCGGGGGCATCGATCCTGCGTGCGACAGTGCGGGAGTAGTCCCCAGTCCCCCACACATGAGGATGCATCAGATGACCATCGCCCCCGCCAAGCTCTCCGACCCGACCGTGCGCGCCCTCGTGACCGCGATCAACGCGGGAGACCGCGCCGCCTTCCTCGCCCTGCTCACCGAGGGCGCGACGATGACCGACGACGGCTCGGACCGCGACCTCGTGGAGTGGATCGACAAGGAGATCTTCTCCAGCCGCGGCCACATGGAGGTGCAGACCGAGTCGGACGGCGGTCGGGCGCTGATCGCCAACTTCCGCAACGAGACCTGGGGCGAGATGCGCACCGCGTGGCGGTTCACCGTCGAGGACGGCAAGGTCAGCCGCTTCGAGACCGGCCAGGCATGACAGTGCCCCGGAGCGAGGACCGCTCCGGGGCACAGCGCCCGAGAGCTACGAGCGGACCCGGATGCTGGTGATCAGCGGGCCGTCGGTGACCTCGGAGAAGAAGTCGTTGCCCTTGTCGTCCACCACGATGAACGCCGGGAAGTCCTCGACCTCGATCCGCCAGACCGCCTCCATGCCGAGCTCCGCGTACTCCAGGACCTCGACCTTCTTGATGCAGTCCTGGGCGAGACGGGCCGCGGGGCCGCCGATCGAGCCGAGGTAGAAGCCGCCGTGCGTGGCGCAGGCCTGGGTGACCTGCTTGGAGCGGTTGCCCTTGGCCAGCATCACCATCGAGCCGCCGGCCGCCTGGAACTGGTCGACGTAGGAGTCCATCCGGCCCGCCGTGGTGGGGCCGAAGGAGCCGGAGGCGTAGCCCTCGGGGGTCTTGGCCGGGCCGGCGTAGTAGACCGGGTGGTCCTTGAGGTACTGGGGCATGCCCTCGCCGGCGTCCAGCCGCTCCTTGATCTTGGCGTGCGCGATGTCGCGCGCCACGACCAGGGTGCCGGTCAGCGACAGCCGGGTCTTGACCGGGTGCTTGGAGAGCTCGGCCCGGATCTCCGCCATCGGCCGGTTGAGGTCGACCCGCACCACCGAGTCGTCCAGGTGGTCGTCCGTGGTCTCCGGCAGGTACTTGGCCGGGTCGGTCTCCAGCTGCTCCAGGAAGACGCCCTCCGCCGTGATCTTGCCGAGCGCCTGGCGGTCGGCCGAGCAGGAGACGGCCATCGCGACCGGCAGCGAGGCGCCGTGCCGCGGCAGCCGGACGACCCGCACGTCGTGGCAGAAGTACTTGCCGCCGAACTGGGCGCCGATGCCGATCTTCTGGGTCAGCTCGACGACCTTGGCCTCCAGCTCCAGGTCCCGGAAGCCGTGGCCGGTGGCCGCGTCGCCGCTGGTCGGCAGCTCGTCCAGGTAGTGCGCCGAGGCGTACTTGGCGGTCTTCAGCGCGAACTCGGCGCTGGTGCCGCCGACCACGATGGCCAGGTGGTACGGCGGGCAGGCGGCGGTGCCGAGCCCGCGGATCTTCTGCTCCAGGAAGGAGAGCATGCTCTTCTCGTTGAGAATCGCCTTGGTCTCCTGGTACAGGTACGACTTGTTGGCGCTGCCGCCGCCCTTGGCCATGAAGAGGAACTTGTACGCGTCGCCGTCGGTCGCGTAGAGCTCGATCTGGGCCGGCAGGTTGGAGCCGGTGTTCTTCTCGTCCCACATGGTCAGCGGGGCCATCTGCGAGTAGCGCAGGTTGAGCTTGGTGTAGGCGTCGAAGACACCGCGGGCGATCGCGGCCTCGTCGCCGCCCTGCGTCAGCACGTTCTGGCCGCGCTTGCCCATCACGATCGCGGTGCCGGTGTCCTGGCACATCGGCAGGATGCCGCCGGCCGAGATGTTGACGTTCTTCAGCAGGTCCAGCGCCACGAAGCGGTCGTTCGGGCTCGCCTCCGGGTCGTCCAGGATCCGGCGCAGCTGGGCCAGGTGCGCGGGGCGCAGGTAGTGCGAGATGTCGTGCATCGCCTCGGCGGTGAGCAGCCGCAGGGCCTCCGGCTCGACCTGCAGGAAGCGCCGTCCGCCCGCCTCGAAGGTGCTGACACCCTCGGAGGTCAGCTTGCGGTACGGGGTCGGGTCGGCCCCGAGCGGGAGGAGGTCGGAGTAGGCGAAGTCTGGCGTGGGTGCCATGCGAGGTCCTTCACGGATCGGGGGTGCTGCGTCGGCGAAGCGCCTTCCAGGTTAGAACCCGCGGGCGGTGGCGCCGCGCCCGGGTGAGCCGGGGTGACCGGCGTCACGTCGGCGACCCTCAGGGGGACCCGCTGCCGACCCTAAGAGCACCCGGAGTCGACCCTGATACCCCTCGTTCGGGGCGGGTGCAGCCCCTAGGCTGAGGGACGTGGAGAATACGCCGTCACCCGCGCCGTCCGACCAGCCCGTCCCGCTGCGCAAGGCCGATGCCGCGCCGGCGCCCCATGCTCCGGTGGCCGAGGCCGAGCTGCGCGCCTCGGACGCCGACCGGGAGCGGATCGCCGAGCTGCTGCGCGACGCCTACGCCGAGGGCCGGCTGACCGTCGAGGAGCACTCCGAGCGGATCGAGGCGGCCTACAGCGCCAAGACGCTGGGCGAGCTGGCTCCGCTGACCCGCGACCTTCCCGCCCATCAGCCGCTGCCCGGCGACGCTCCGCGCCCGGCCCCGGCGCCGGCCGCCGCCCCGCTGCCGCCGGCCCGCGAGGAGTCGGCCAGCCTGGTGGCGGTCTTCGGCGGTGCGACCCGCAAGGGGCGCTGGCGGGTCGGCTCGCACATCCGCGCGACGGCGATCTTCGGCGGCGTGGACCTCGACCTGACGGACGCGGTCTTCGAGGCCCCCGAGGTGCTGATCGAGGTCTCCGCGATGTTCGGCGGGGTCTCGATCCGGGTGCCGGAGAACGTCACGCTGATCGGCAGCGGGGTCGGCGTCTTCGGTGGCTTCGACGTGCGTGAGCAGACCGCGGCCGACCCGTACGCACCGGTGGTCCGGGTCAAGGGGAGTGCGATCTTCGGCGGCTGTGACGCCAAGCCGCGCCGCGGCAAGAAGCTCAAGGAGTGGGCGCGCAAGCAGCTGGGCGACTGACGGGCGCGGGTTTGCGCAGCTCATCGCCCGATGGTCTGACGGAGCATCAGATGGAATCTGGTGTTCCGTCAACTCCTTTTCCGGCACGACTGGTTGACCCGAGTGCAGGCTGTGGCCGGACGAACACGGTGTGCATGAACCGGGATCGTGCGGGGTAATTCCTCCGGCACATCGTTTTCTTGAACGGCTGCGGTCAGACGGCGTCGTACGGCACTCAGGGCGGCAGCCGGGCAGTGTCGCGAGCCTTTCCCGAGCTGTGTCAGGAGTTCGCCGTGCTGCACCAGATCGAGCCCAGCACCACCGACGTCGTCCGGGCCGCAACCGAGCGGCGCGGGTCCGGGGGTGCCCCGCTGAGTGCGCCCGCGGCGGTCGGGCTCGACCACTCCGAGGAGAACCCGTGGCACACCGGCGCGGCCTGCCGCCGGGACGAGGCGGGCCTGTTCTTCGCGCCCTCCAAGGAGCCGACGGCCGCCCGGCTGGCCCGTGAGGAGCACGCCAAGCAGGTCTGTGCCCGCTGCCCGGTGCTGCTCTCCTGCCGCGAGCACGCGCTCGCCCAGCCGGAGCCGTACGGCGTGTGGGGCGGGCTGACGGCGGCCGAGCGGCGGGTGGTGCTGGCCCGTCGGCGGCGCCGCGACGTCGAGC
The DNA here is from genome assembly GCF_036226465.1 of Kitasatospora sp. NBC_01250. NCBI lineage: Bacteria > Bacillati > Actinomycetota > Actinomycetes > Kitasatosporales > Streptomycetaceae > Kitasatospora > Kitasatospora sp. NBC_01250. Next base: position 5,507,679 of record NZ_CP108476.1, read on the forward strand.
TGCGCGCCGAGGCCCAGCTGGTCTCCGGCCAGCGCGGGGCTGCCCGGCGCCGGGTGCCCGAGCCCGGGCGGATAGCGGGCTGAGCGGCGCCGTCGCCGGCCGGCGGTGCGCCGCGGCAACCCGGCGCCCGGCGGCACGGCAGAACGGCGACCCGGCACCCGGCGACCGCGGCGGCGCGGCAACAGAACGGCGCTGGGCGCGACCCCCGAGGGGGCCGCGCCCAGCGCCGTTCGTGCGAGGTGTCAGTTCGCCCGGTCGAAGTCGATCGCGCTGTACGCCCGCAGCTTGGACAGCTTGTGGACGGAGTCGATCTGCCGGATCGTGCCGCTCTTGGAGCGCATCACCAGCGAGCTGGTGGTGGCGGTCTCGTGGCGGTAGTGCACACCGCGCAGCAGCTCGCCGTCGGTGATGCCGGTGGCCACGAAGAACACGTTCTCGCCGCTGACCAGGTCGTTGGTGGTCAGCACCCGGTCCAGGTCGTGGCCGGCGTCCAGCGCCCGCTGCTTCTCGGCCTCGTCCTTGGGCCACAGCCGGCCCTGGATCACGCCGCCCATGCACTTCATCGCGCAGGCCGCGATGATGCCCTCGGGGGTGCCGCCGACGCCGAGCAGCAGGTCGACGCCGGTGCCCTCGCGGGCGGTCATGATCGCGCCGGCCACGTCGCCGTCGGCGATGTACTTGATCCGGGCGCCCGCCTCGCGGACCTCACGGGCCAGCTGCTCGTGGCGCGGGCGGTCCAGGATCATCACCGTGACGTCCTCGACCGAGCTGCCCTTGGCCTTGGCGACCCGGCGGATGTTCACCGCCGGCGGGGCGGTGATGTCGACGAATTCGGCGGCCTCGGGGCCGGTGACGAGCTTGTCCATGTAGAAGACGGCGCTCGGGTCGAACATGGTGCCGCGGTCGGCGACGGCCAGTACGGCGACCGCGTTGGCCATGCCCTTGGCGGTCAGCGTGGTGCCGTCCACCGGGTCCACGGCCACGTCGCACTCGGCGCCGGTGCCGTCGCCGACCCGTTCGCCGTTGTAGAGCATCGGGGCTTCGTCCTTCTCGCCTTCCCCGATGACGACGACGCCGTTCATCGAGACGGTCGAGACGAGCGTGCGCATGGCCTTGACGGCCGCGCCGTCGGCGCCGTTCTTGTCGCCACGGCCGACCCAGCGGCCGGCGGCCATGGCCGCGGCTTCGGTGACCCGGACGAGCTCCAGGGCCAGGTTGCGGTCCGGGGCCTCCGGGGCCACCTCCAGCGAACGCGGAAGGTGGGAGGGGTGCTGCGTGGTCATCGTCGTTACCTCTCTGTACGCGACGGCCAGTCAGCGGTCGACTACTGTCTGGTCGAGCGCTGCGATGAGGGTCATCCGATCGTATCTGTGGATGGAATGACTGTCTGTGGCGCGGGTCCCCTCTACCTGCGCTTCTGCGTCGTTATGGGCGGTTTGCGGTGCCACGGAGGACCCCGGTGGTCGGCCCGGAAGCGGTGATGGTTCACCATGTGGGGGTGGCAGCAAGCAGCAGAGGGCGGCAGACCGTCCGGGACATGATCCTGTCGATGGTGGCCGTGATGGGCGTCGCCCTGGTGGCGTACCTCACCATCCCGCACAGCACCGACGGCGACCCCGTGCACGTGGTGGACTACAGCGCCGCGCTGGCTTCGGCCAAGCGTGCGGCGCCGTACCCGATCGCGGCTCCCGAGGGGCTCTCGGACAAGTGGCGGGCGACCTCGGTGACCTACCAGCCCTCGGATGCCGAGGGCCACGCCGGCTGGCACCTGGGCTTCGTGACGCCGGACGGCAAGTACGCGGCGGTGGAGCAGAGCAACGCGCCGAAGGCCGACCTGCTCAAGAGCATCGTCACGGGCTACGCACCGGACGGCAGTGCGACCATCGCCGGGCAGGACTGGTCCCGCTACCAGGGCGACAGCTACCGCGGCCTGACCGTCACCAGCGGCTCGGACACCACCCTGGTCACCGGCAGCGCCTCCTACCAGGAGCTGGGCGAGCTGGCCCAGGCACTCAAGTCCTAGGGTCTGTCCGACGCACCGACGCGAATGGCCGTGGGCCCGGTCCCTCTCGGGGACCGGGCCCACGGCCATTCGCGGCACGCTGTGCGGCGCGGTGGCTCAGACGGTGGTGACGACCTCGTCGTAGGCCAGGCGCGGCGAACGCGGGTACCAGGCGTCGGCGCCCGGCTTGCCGAGGTTGACCACGGCCAGCACCGAGTGGTCGCCGTCGGCGAAGAACTCCTTGTTGATGCCCTCGGCGTTGAAGCCGGTCATCGGGCCCGCGGCCAGGCCGGCGGCGCGCACACCGATGATGAAGTAGCCGACCTGCAGCGCGGCGTTGAAGCGCGCGGAGTTCTCACGCACCGGGCGCTCGCTGAAGAAGACGTCCTTGGCCTGCGGGAACGCCGGGAACTGGGCCGGCAGCTCCTCGTGGAACTCGTTGTCGGCGGCCAGGATCGCGACCAGCGGGGCGCTGGCGGTCTTGGCCTTGTTGCCGTCGGACATCTGCGCCACCAGGCGCTCGCGGGCCTCGGCGCTGCGGACCAGGACGACGCGCAGGGCCTGCTGGTTGAAGGCGGTGGGCGCGTACTTCACCAGGTCGTAGACGGCCTGGACCTGCTCGTCGCTGACCGGCTCGTCGGTGAAGGTGTTGGCGGTGCGGGCCTCACGGAAGAGCAGGTCCTGGGCGGCGGTGTCGAGAACGAGAGCGTCATTGCCGGTGGTCATGGTGCTGCACCTCATGCTGGATCGGTACGGGCGGCCGAGTGCCGCTCACATGGACCAATGTAGGTGAAGTTTCAACCATTTCTCAAGTGGAGTGACCTGACTCACTCCGCTCGCACCGCCGCCGGACCGGCTCACTCGCCGGCCCTGCCGCCCTCCCCGGCGCCGTCCGCCTGCTGCTCGGCCGCCAGCACGGCCTCCAGCCGCGCCCGGGCGCCGTCCAGCCAGCGCTGGCAGACCTTGGCCAGCTCCTCGCCGCGCTCCCACAGGGCCAGCGACTCCTCCAGCGTGGTGCCCCCGGTCTCCAGCCGGCGGACCACCTCCATCAGGGCGTCCCGGGCCTGCTCGTAGCCCAGCTGATCGGGTGTCGTGCTGCTTGCGGTCTCCTCGTCGGCCATGGGCTCAGCGTAGGGGCAGGCCCCGACAAATCCAGCTGCGCCCGCGCGGGCCCGCTCGCTACGGTCGGGCGCCATGACCGACACAGGTTCGACGACCGCTGTACGACAGGCTCGGCCCGAGGACGCCCCGGAGCTGGTCAGGCTGCGCCTGCTGATGTTCGAGGCGATGCAGGGCGAGCTCCGCCCCGGCCCCTGGCAGCAGCGGGCCGAGGCGCTGCTGCGCGAGCGGCTCGCCGACCCGGGCCGCACCACCATGCCCGCCTTCGTGGTCGACGACGCCACGGCCCCCGGCCGGCTGGCCGCCTGCGCGGTCGGCACCCTGGAGCAGCGGCTGCCGGCGCCCGGCCACCCCGAGGGCCGCTTCGGCTTCGTCTTCAACATCTGCACCGACCCGGCGCACCGCCGCCGCGGCTACGCCCGGGCCTGCACCGCGGCGCTGCTGGCCTGGTTCGACGAGCAGCGGGTGACCCGGATCGACCTGCACGCGACCGAGGGCGGCGAGCAGCTCTACCGCAGCCTCGGCTTCGCCGAGCACTCGGTGCCGCTCTCCCGCAACCGCCCGCGGCCCTAGCTAGGGAGTCCGCGGCACCTGGCCCTCGTCGGGCCCGTCCCCGTCGGGTCGCGCCGCGGCGAGCCCGTCCTCGTCGAGCCGGCCGACCCGAACCCCGAAGCCGCCGCCCGCCACCCGGGCGTGCAGCTCCTCGCCCGCCGTGAGCAGCGCCGGATCGGTGATCACCTGCCCGTCCGGCCGCTGCAGCACCGCGTAGCCGCGCTCCAGCGTGGCGGCGGGGGAGAGCGCCACCACCCGGGCCAGCGTGTGCCCCAGGTCCGACTCGGCCCGGTCCAGCCGGTGCCCCAGCGTCCGCCGGGCGCGCTCGACCAGCGCCGTGAGCTCCTGCCCCCGCTCGGCCACCAGCCGGTGCGGCGCGGCCAGCGCGGGGCGGGTGCGCACGGTGGCCAGCCCGTGCTCCTCGCGCCGCACCAGCTCGGTGACCATCCGCCGGGCCCGGTCGCGCAGCTGCCGCACCCGGGCCTGCTCCTCGCCCACGTCGGGGACCACCCGCTTGGCCGCGTCGGTGGGGGTGGCCGCCCGCAGGTCGGCGACGAAGTCGAGCAGCGGCTGGTCCGGCTCGTGCCCGATCGCGCTCACCACCGGGGTGCGGACCTGCGCCACGGTGCGGCACAGCTCCTCGTCGGAGAAGGGCAGCAGGTCCTCCACGCTGCCGCCGCCGCGGGCCACGATGATCACGTCCACCTCGGGGTGGTCGTCCAGCTCCCGCACCGCCGCGCTCACCTGGCCAGCCGCCTGCGCGCCCTGCACCAGCACGTTGCGCACCTCGAAGCGGACCGCGGGCCAGCGGCGCCGGGCCACCTCCAGCACGTCCCGTTCGGCGGCCGAGGCGCGGCCGGTCACCAGCCCGACGCAGCCGGGCAGGAACGGCAGCGGCCGCTTGCGCTCGCTGGCGAACAGGCCCTCGTCGGCCAGCCTGCGCTTGAGCTGCTCCAGCCGGGCCAGCAGCTCGCCGAGCCCCACCAGCCGGACCTCGGTGGCCCGCAGCGAGAGGGTGCCGCGCGCCGTGTACCACTCGGGCTTGGCGTACACCAGCACCCGGGAGCCCTCGTGCAGGGTGTCGGCGAGCGGTTCGAGCACCGAGCGGAAGCAGGTGACGACGAGTGAGACGTCGTGCTCGACATCACGCAGCGTCAGGAACTGCATGCCGGTGCGCCGGCTGAGCTGGGTGATCTGGCCCTCCACCCAGACCGCGCCCAGCCGGTCCACCCAGCCACCGATCAGCTGCGAGACCTTGGCGACCGGGAGCGGGGCTTCGGGGGAGCTGCTGTTGGCCATGCCCCTGAGGCTAGCGCGAGCGGCCGACAGCGCCGCCCGATCCGCGCGCCCCGCGCCCCCGCTGGGCCAGCAGCACCAACAGCCCCGCCGCCAGCCACACCGCCCCCACCAGCTGCGCGGTGTGCGTGGCCTGCTGGACCACCGCGACGATCACCGCGATGCCCAGCACCGGTGCGAGCACGTGCCGCAGCCAGTCCCGCGAGCCGTTGCGCACGGCGTACCAGCCGATCACCGAGGCGTGCAGCAGCGCGAAGGCGGTCAGCGCGCCGATGTCCACCACCGAGGTCAGCTGGTCGAGCCCGTCGTCGCGCCCCGCCGCCCAGCCCGCCGCGGCCAGCGTCACCACCGCCGCGACCAGCAGTGCCCGGCGCGGCACGCCCGAGCCCGGGTCCACCACCGAGAGCCGGCGCGGCAGCCGCCCCTCGCGGGCCATCGCGAAGAGCAGCCGGCCGGCCGCCGCCTGCCCGGCCAGTGCGGCGAAGGCGGCGCCGATCGCCTTGCTCACCGCGACCAGCGTGTGCAGCCAGCCGCCGACCGCGCTCTGCACCGTGTCGTAGAAGGCCGAGCCCTGCGCGGCGGGGCGCGCGGCCAGCTGCTCGGGGGTGAGCGGCTCCAGCAGCGCCGCCAGGTAGGTCTGCACGACGAAGAGCACCCCGGCCAGCACCAGGCAGAGCAGCACCGCCCGGGCCACCGCCGCCGACGCGCCCACCGCCTCCTCCACGAACGAGGCGATCGCGTCGAAGCCCAGGTAGGACAGGACCGCCACGCTCACCGCGCTCAGCACTGCCGCCGGCGAGAAGCCCCCGGTGCCCACCAGCGGCGAGAGCAGCGGCCGCGCCGCCCCGTCCCGCACCAGCACCACCAGCGCCGCCACCACGAAGACCACCAGCACCGCGATCTCCATCACCAGCACCGCGAAGCCCACCGCGGCGGCCGTGCGCACCCCGGCCAGGTTGAGCGCGGTGGTGACCAGCACGGCCAGCACGGTCCACACCCACCGCGACACGCCCGGCACCAGGGAGTGCAGCGCGATGCCCGAGAAGAGGTAGGCGACCGCCGGGATCAGCAGGTAGTCGAGCATCGCCATCCAGCCGGCGACGAAGCCGGGCCCCTCGCCCAGCCCGGCCCGGGCGTACGCGAAGACCGAACCGGCGCGCGGCACCGCGCGCACCATCTGCGCGTACGAGAAGGCGGTGAAGCCCATCGCCACGGTGGCCGCCAGGTAGACCGCCGCCACCGCGCCGTGGCTCTTGGCGTCCAGCACCCCGAAGACCCCCACCGGTGCCATCGGCGCGATGAAGAGCAGCCCGTAGACCACCAGATCGCGCAGGCCGAGACTGCGCCGCAGACCACCTGGTCCGACTCGATCGCTCATTCCTCAGATTTGATCACCGAACGCCGGACCCGACCCGCAGGCCCCGGGTTCTCGGCGCGGCACACCGGCCCCGGTGGCCGCCCGTACGATAGGTGCCATGTCGACCACCGCTTCGCGCCGCGTCCTGCTCGCCGCCCCCCGGGGCTACTGCGCGGGCGTCGACCGCGCCGTCATCGCCGTGGAGAAGGCCCTGGAGCAGTACGGGGCGCCGATCTACGTCCGCAAGCAGATCGTCCACAACAAGTACGTCGTGCAGACCCTGGAGAAGCAGGGCGCGATCTTCGTCGACGAGACGGAGGAGGTGCCCGAGGGCTCGATCGTGGTCTTCTCCGCGCACGGCGTGGCCCCCTCGGTGCACGACGAGGCGAAGGCCGGCAAGCTCGCCACCATCGACGCCACCTGCCCCCTGGTGACCAAGGTCCACAAGGAGGCCGTCCGGTTCGCCGACGAGGACTACGACATCCTGCTCGTCGGCCACGAGGGCCACGAGGAGGTGGTCGGCACCATGGGCGAGGCCCCGGAGCGGATCCACCTGGTCGACGGCCCCGAGGACGTCGCCAACGTCCAGGTGCGCGACGAGTCCAAGGTCGTCTGGCTCTCCCAGACCACCCTCTCGGTGGACGAGACCATGGCCACCGTCGGCGAGCTGAAGAAGCGCTTCCCGCTGCTGGTCTCCCCGCCCAGCGACGACATCTGCTACGCCACCCAGAACCGCCAGGTGGTGGTCAAGCAGATCGCCCCCGAGACCGACCTGCTGATCGTGGTCGGCTCCAAGAACTCCTCCAACTCGGTCCGCCTGGTCGAGGTCGGCCTGGAGTACGGCGCCAAGGCCGCGCACCTGGTCGACTTCGCCGAGGAGCTGGACGAGGCCTGGCTGACCGGCGTCACCACGGTGGGCCTGACCAGCGGCGCCTCGGTGCCGGAGATCCTGGTCCAGGGCGTGCTCGGCTGGCTGGCCGAGCGCGGCTTCGAGGACGTCCAGACGGTGCGCACCGCCGAGGAGACGCTCACCTTCTCGCTGCCCAAGGAGCTGCGCCGCGACCTGCGCGCCGAGGCGGCGGGCAAGCTCTGACCGGTGCCGTGGCGACCTGACGCTGTGGCGGCGTCCCGGCTGCTTTCGGGCGCCACCTCTCGTACGGTCGTACGGTGAGGCCCGGCCGGCCGGCCGGGCCCGGACCCGCTCGCTTGTGTCCTTGAGGAGGCGACGTGACGGCACCCGCAGGATCCGTACTGTTCGGCGTGGACATCGGCGGCACCGGCATCAAGGGTGCCCCGGTGGACGTGACCCGCGGTGAGGTGACCGAGCCGAGGTTCAAGGTGCTCACCCCGCACCCCGCCGCCCCCGAAGCGGTCGTCGCCGCGGTGCGCGAGGTGGTCGACCACTTCGGTTACCGCGGCCCGGTCGGTCTGACCTTCCCCGGGGTGGTGGTCGGCGGTCGCACCCGCACCGCCGCCAACGTGGACCAGGGCTGGATCGACCTGGACGCCGAGGGCCTGTTCCGCGAGTCGCTCGACCTGCCCGCGACCGTGCTCAACGACGCGGACGCCGCCGGACTGGCCGAGATCGCGCACGGCGCGGGCCGCGACCAGCAGGGCGTGGTGCTGGTGCTGACCTTCGGCACCGGGATCGGCAGCGCGCTCTTCGTGGACGGCAAGCTGGTGCCGAACACCGAACTGGGCCACCTGGAGCTGCGCGGCAAGGACGCCGAGCGCCGGGCCTCGGCCGCCGCCCGTGAGCGGCACGAGCTGAGCTGGGCGGACTGGGCGGTCCGGGTGGACGAGTACCTGGATCTGGTGGAGCGGCTCTTCTCGCCGCAGCTGGTGATCATCGGCGGCGGCGTCAGCCGCAAGCACGAGAAGTTCCTGCCGCTGCTCAGCAAGCGGGCGGCCACGGTGGTGCCGGCCGAACTGCGCAACGACGCGGGCATCGTCGGCGCCGCGATGGCCGCGGCCGGTCCCGGACGCTGACGCGCCGCCAGGCGCGCGGGCAGTCCCGCTGGCAGGCCCGCCGGATCCGCTGGTCGCTCAGCGGCTGCGGCGGATCCGGCGCTGGGCGACGAACCGCGCGGCGACGATGACGGTGGCCAGCCCCGTCCCGGCGAACAGCCACCCCGCGCGCTGCGCCAGCCCGCCGGCCAGTGCCAGCAGCTGACCGATCACCCCGGGCAGCGGTGCGGGCCCGAGCAGCCCGATGGCCAGTGCGAACGCGATCGGCCCGCTGATCGGCGCGGCCGGCAGGTCGGCGAGCCGCACCCGCACCGCGCTCTGGAAGCAGACCACCAGGAACCCGAGCCCGAACAGCACCCCGAGGCCGCCGAAGAACAGTTGGTCGAGCAGCCCGAAGGCGAGGGTGCCGAGCACCGAGAGCAGGCCGGTGCCGATCGCGGTCAGCCGGGTCGGCGGCCCGGGCCGTCTGGCCGCCTCCGCACCGGACCCGCCCCGCCCCAGCCGCTGCCGCAGCCGGATCAGCGGCGCGGGTCCACCGGAGGTGGGGCGGAGACGGGACGGCCGTACGGTGACGGCATCGCGGGGCGCGGCCGGCCCCGGAACGGCGGCCTCGCGCGACCTGCCGCCGGCTGGCGGTCGGGGTCGGGGCCCGGGCGGCTGGGTTCGGATGCTCTGCTCCACATGCCCAACGTACGGTCCGATTTACATCACCTTGGGTAATGACGCCTCAAGACCTGCTCCGTGTCCTGCCCCGTTAGACTGGGCGGTCGGCCCGTACGGTGCCGCTCCACGCCCTCCAAGCCCACGGGATCTCGCTTCATGTCGCTCACGATCGGAATCGTCGGCCTGCCGAACGTCGGCAAGTCGACTCTGTTCAACGCCCTGACCAAGAACGACGTCCTGGCGGCCAATTACCCGTTCGCCACCATCGAGCCGAACGTCGGCGTGGTCGGTGTCCCGGACGCCCGCCTGGCCAAGCTCGCCGAGATCTTCAGCTCGGAGCGGATCCTGCCCGCCACCGTCGACTTCGTGGACATCGCCGGCATCGTCCGCGGCGCCTCGGAGGGCGAGGGCCTGGGCAACAAGTTCCTCGCCAACATCCGTGAGTCGGACGCGATCTGCCAGGTCATCCGCGCCTTCAACGACCCCGACGTGGTCCACGTGGACGGCAAGGTCTCGCCCAAGGACGACATCGAGACCATCAACACCGAGCTGATCCTGGCCGACCTGCAGTCGGTCGAGAAGGTGCTGCCGCGCCTGCAGAAGGAAGCCCGCCTCAAGAAGGAGTCGGCCGCCACGCTGGCCGCCGCCGAGGCCGCCCAGAAGGTCCTGGAGTCCGGCAAGACCCTCTTCGAGGCCGGCTTCGACGCCACCTCGGTCCGCGAGCTGCACCTGCTCACCACCAAGCCCTTCCTCTACGTCTTCAACGTCGACGAGGACGAGCTGACCGACGAGGACTTCAAGGACGGCCTGCGCGCCCTGGTCGCCCCCGCCGAGGCGATCTTCCTGAACGCCAAGATCGAGTCCGAGCTGATCGGCATGGACGACGCCGACGCCCTCGAACTCCTCCAGTCCATGGGCCAGGAAGAGCCCGGCATGGCCACCCTCGGCCGCGTCGGCTTCGACACCCTCGGCCTGCAGACCTACCTCACCGCCGGCCCCAAGGAGGTGCGCGCCTGGACCATCAAGAAGGGCGCCACCGCCCCCGAGGCCGCCGGCGTGATCCACACCGACTTCCAGAAGGGCTTCATCAAGGCCGAGATCGTCTCCTTCGACGACCTGGTCGACTGCGGCTCCATCCCCGAGGCCCGCGCCAAGGGCAAGTCCCGCATCGAGGGCAAGGACTACGTCATGCAGGACGGCGACGTGGTGGAGTTCCGCTTCAACGTGTGATCGACTCATTACTGCACGCTAGGTGATTCGTCAAGCATGCAGGTCGAAAGGGGTCGGCTCCTCTGGGGGTCGACCCCTTCGTTCGCACCGTGCTGGATAGGTGCTGGATAGGTGCTGGATATCCTGACGCTGGATCAGCCGGTGTCAGGTGCCGTAAACGGTGGAGCGATGCCCGACGTGCACGACCCACACCACCAGCTCCCCGTTGTCGATCGTGTAGACGACCCGGTAGTCGCCGACTCGCAGGCGCCGACGTTCGGGCTGCGACACGAGCGCGGTGGTGTTGAAGCCGAGGGGATCGCTCTCCAGCTCGGTCAGCTTGGCCAGGATGCGCAGTGCAATGTCGCGGGGAATCTTCCGAAGCTCGGCCTGAGCCTCAGGTCGGAATACGGTTCGGTGCTCACTCACTGCGAGCCAGGGTCTCCCTCATGATGTCCTCGATCGGGATACCGGGGGCCGGGTTCGCCATTCGTTCATCGATGATCCGGTTGATCTCGCGCTCTTCCCATTCCTGGTACTTGCGCAGTACCTCGATGGAGACGACGGCGGCGACCTCCCTGCCTCGGCGTGTGATCACCGTGGGCACGTCGTCCCGATCGGCTCGCTCCACGACCTCGGCCAGGTGTGCGCGCACATCCCGGATGGACTCTATGGGCAGTGGCTGCGTCATAGCGCCCAAGCGTACCGAGTGTTCCATGTGTACACAACGCTTCGCTATGTGGGGCGTGATCGCGGTTGCGTGTGCTGGATGCGCTGGACAAGTCCGCACCGTGCTGGATGGGTGCTGGATGACCACTTCCAAGGCTGTGTTCCCGCAGGTCGCAGCCCTGTGCTGAATGTTCCGCTTCAACGTGTGAGCGGATGAAAGAACACCACGTCGCTGACGTGGCAAACATGCAGGTCACAAGGGGCCCGGCTCTACGGAGTCGGGCCCTGCTTGTTTCCCGTGCTGGCATGGTGCTGGGAAATCTGGCTGCCCGTCAGCTGTTCACCCGTCGAGCGAACGTCGAGAGTGGTACGTTATTAGGTACCACTTGAGGGAGGGGTCCGGTCATGTCCATCACTGCGAGCGAAGCCCGCAAGGAACTCTTTCCGCTGATCAAGAAGGTCAACGAGAACCACGAGGCCATCGAGATCGTCTCCAAGCACGGCAATGCCGTACTTGTCTCGGCCGAGGACTACGCGGCGTTGAGTGAGGGCTCGTACCTGCTGCGCTCTCCGGCGAACGCTCGGCGGCTCCTCAAGGCGTATGAGAACGCCCTGGCCAACGTCAACCTGTCCGAGCGTGAGCTGATCGATCCCGAGTCGGCGGACGCGGGTACGGGTGCCGCGTGAGGCTGGTCTTCGAGGATCAGGGCTGGGAGGACTACACATCCTGGCTCAAGAACGACCGCAAGATGCTCGCCCGGATCAACAAGCTCATCGAGGACGTCAGGCGTGACCCCTTCTCCGGGGTCGGCAAGCCTGAACCTTTGAAGTACCACCTGCCTGGGGTGTGGTCGCGGAGGATCGACGACGAGCACCGCCTTGTCTACCTGGTAACGGACAAGGAGATCGTCATCCTCGCTGCTCGGTACCACTACTGACCCGCCCGTGCTGGGACGGTGCTGGGAGGAGCCCCTCCGAAACGACGTTTCCGCAGGTCGCTGCTCTGCACTCAACGTTCAGGTTCAACGTGTGACGCACCGCCAACAGCGCTGTCCACCCATGATGCGGCAAAGCGGCAAGCCGGCAGCGTCCGCCGTCAGGCCGTGACCCGGACCAGGAGGGTGCCGTCCGGCCCCGGGGTGAGGCGGATCTGCTGCAGGGTGTCCACGTGCGCCGTCGGGGCGTGGGCGGCGGCGCGCGGGCCGACGCCGATGACTCGCATGCCCGCGGCGTGGGCGGCTTCGATGCCGGCCTGGGAGTCCTCGAAGACCAGGCAGTGGGTGGGGTCGATGCCGAGGGCGGCGGCGGCTTTGAGGAAGCCCTCGGGGTCGGGCTTGCTGGCGCCGACCGACTCGGCGGTGATGGCGAGTTCGGGCATCGGCAGGCCGGCGGCCGCCATCCGGGTGCGGGCGAGGGCCAGGTCGGCGGAGGTGACCAGGGCGTGCGGGTGGGGGGCCAGTGCGGCCAGGAAGGCGGTGGCGCCGGGGACCTCGACGATGCCCTCGGTGTCCGCGCTCTCCTCGGCGAGCATGATCCGGTTCTCGGCCAGGTTCTCCTCCACCGGCCGGTCCGGCAGCAGGATCGCCATGCTCAGGTGGCCCTGGCGGCCGTGCACCACGTGCATCGCGGCGTCCGCGTCCAGCCCGTGGCGCTCCGCCCAGCGCCGCCAGCAGCGCTCAACGGCGGCGTCGGAGTTGACCAGCGTCCCGTCCATGTCGAGCAGCAGGGCGCGGACGGACAGTTCGGTGACGGCGGACATGCCTGGCTCCTCGGGGCGCGGGAGATTATGTTCCCCGATGATACAAAAGGCGGGCGCGCTCAGCCGAGCAGGTGCGCGTTGACCGCCCGGGCCTCGTCCGCCAGCTCGGCCAGCTCCACCACCCGCACCCCGGCGGCGGTGAGCCGGTCCACGCCCTCGCAGCCGGTGACGAACAGGTCCGGTTCGCGCCAGGCCAGCACCACCCGGGGAATCCCGGCGGCGATCACCAGGTCGGCGCAGGGGTGCGGGCGCGAGGCGCGGCGGCTGCACGGTTCCAGCGAGCTGTACAGGGTGGCGGCGCGCAGCCGCGGGTCGCCGGGCGCCAGCTTGCCGAGGGCGGACTCCTCGGCGTGCACCACCGGGTCCCCCTCGCGGCTGTGGCCCTCGGCGAGCACCTCGCCGTCGGCGCCGACGATCACCGCGCCGACCGAGAAGGCGCCGGCGGAGGGCGGGCACCGCCGGGACAGTTCGACGGCGCGGGCGAGGAAGTCGAGATCGGTCCGGTCGGTCACGGGGTGGACTCCTTGGGGGCGTAGCGGAGCAGGACGACGTCGCCGACGGGCTGGGCCGCCAGCAGCCGCAGCCGCCGGGTGCTCCCGCCGGGGAACTCGGCCGGGTTGACGAAGCGGGGCGCGGTCGCCTGCCCGACCAGCAGCGGCGCGACGGCCAGCTGCAGCTCGTCGGCCAGCCCCTCGGCCAGGAACTGGGTGTGCACCGAGCCGCCGCCCTCCACCAGCAGCCGGCCGACCCCGCGCCGGCCGAGGTCGTCGAGCAGTGCGCCGAGGTCGACCAGGGGGCCGAGCGCGACCACCTCCGCGAGCCCGTCCAGCGTGCCGCGCAGCCGCTCGGCCGCCCGGTCGGTGGTGTACACCAGCCGGCCCTCGCCGGTGTGCCAGAACCGCAGGTCGGGCGCGAGGTCGCCGCGCGCGCTCAGGGTCACCTTGAGCGGGTGGGCCGCTCGCCCGGCGGCCACCCGGGCCGCCCGCCGGTCGGGGTGGTTGACCAGCAGGCGCGGGTTGTCGCGGCGCAGCGTGGTGGAGCCGACCAGGATGGCGTCGCAGTCGGCGCGCAGCTCGTCCACCCGGTCGAAGTCGGCGGCGTTGGAGAGCAGCAGCCGCTCGGGGGAGGCGTCGTCCAGGTAGCCGTCGATCGACATCGCGGCACTGAGCAGCACGTACGGGCGGTTGGGCATGCCCTCCACCGTACGGTGCCGCGGGGCCGCTGCGGTCACGGCCGGGGCGGCAGCGGGAGCGGCAGGCCGGGCAGGCCGTCCACGCTCACCCCGACGTACTCCTTGGCGGCGCAGTAGTCGGCGAACTCCTGCTCGCTCTTGCGGCCGAAGTAGTCGGCGTGCAGCGGGCGCTCCTCGCGGTACTCCAGGAACGGCACCGCGAACCCGCAGGAGTCGCTGATCCGCTCCGCCCGCACCAGCACGATCGCCCGCAGGCCCGGCCCGTCCGCCTCGGGGGCGAAGCGGGTCAGCAGCTCGGCGAAGCGCGGGTCGTCACGGAAGACCGGCTCGCCGCGGCCGTGCACCCGCACCACGGTGGGCGGGCCGGTGAAGGCGCACCACATCAGCGTGATCCGCCCGTTCTCGCGCAGGTGCGCGATGGTCTCCGCGTGGCTGCCGCCGAAGTCCAGGTAGGCGAGGGTCAGCTCGTCCAGGACCGCCAGGGTGCCGGCCCGGCCCTTGGGCGAGAGGTTCACATGGCCGTCCCCGGCGAGCGGGGCGGTGGCGGTGAAGAAGATCGGCTGGGCCTCGATGAACGTACGGAGCCTGCCGTCGATTCGGTCGTAGCTCTTTCCCATGGCTCGATTATTCGCCCGGCTGCTCGGAGCCGGAAAGGTCCATGTCCTGCCGTCCCGTATTGCGAGACAGAATTTCTTGCCAACTGAGACGCTGGTTAAGCTCGAAGGGCCGCTGAAGGCCACACCAGCCATGGAGGGGACCGGTCATGACCGAGCATCGGACTGTCTACACGCACGGCCATCAGGAGGCGGTACTGCGCTCGCACCGCAGCCGCACCGCGGCCAATTCGGCCGCCTATCTGCTGCCCGAGCTGCGGCCCGGGCAGGCGCTGCTGGACGTCGGTTGCGGCCCCGGCACGATCACCGCCGACCTGGCCGAGCTGGTCGGCCCCACCGGACGCGTGGTGGCCGTGGACACCTCGGCCGAGGTGCTGGCGCAGGCCGCCGCCCACGTCGCCGGGCGGGGGCTGGACAACGTCGTCTTCGAGGTCGGCGACGCGCACCAACTGAATTACGGTGAAGGCGAGTTCGACGTCATCCACGCCCACCAGACGCTGCAGCACGTGGCCGACCCGGTGGCCGTGCTGCGCGAGCTGCGCCGGGTGCTGGCGCCGGGCGGGGTGCTGGCCGCCCGGGACGCCGACTACGCGGCCATGACCTGGTACCCCGAACTGCCCGAGCTGACCGCCTGGCTGGAGCTGTACCGGAGCACGGCCCGGGCCAACGGGGGCGAGCCGGACGCCGGGCGGCGGCTGCTGGCCTGGGCGCAGGCGGCCGGGTTCACCGAGGTGGCGGCGGGCAGCTCCAGTTGGACCTTCGCCACACCCGGCGAGCGGCTGTGGTGGGGCGAGTCCTGGGCGGAGCGGGTGCGCGGCTCCGGGCTGGCGGCCACCGCGCTGGAGCACGGCCTGGCCGACGCCGCCGAGTTGGCCGCGATCGCCGAGGGCTGGCAGCGCTGGACGGTGCAGCCGGACGGCTGGTTCGCCGTGCTGCACGGCGAGGTGCTGGCCCGAGGCTGAGCGGCTGGCCGGCGCCCCGGTCGGTTAGAGTCCGCGCATCCATCGAACTGGTGCGCGCATGGGCGGGCAGGGGGGCAAGGGCCTGATGACGGCAGAGGACAAGCAGGACGCGGCGCGGGAGGAGGTCGTGTCGCTCGTCAAGCGACCGGCCGCCACCCCGCCGGCGCCGACGGCGGCTGCCGAGGGCGGGCCGGCCGCCACCCCGCCGGCCGCCACCCCGCCGGCCGCCACCCCGCCGGCCGCCACCCCGCCGGCCGCCACCCCGCCGGCCGAAGCCGGCCCCGCCCCCTCCGCATCACCGATGCCCGCCGACGCACCGCCCGCCGACGCCCCGCCAGCCGCCACCCCGCCCCCCTTCGACCCCTTCGCCCCGCCGTCCACCCCCGGCCTCCCGCCCCACCCGGCCGCCCCGGGGCCCTACGCCCCGTACCCCCCGAGCGCGGCGCACGCCCCGTACGGCGGGTACTGGGGCCCGGCGCCCTACCCGCCACCGCGCACCGGCGTGAACGGCTTCGCCGTCGCCGCCCTGGTCACCGCGCTGACCTGCTTCCTGTGGCCGTTCGGCATCGCCTTCGGGATCACCGGCCTGGTCCAGATCCGCAACCGCCGCCAGCGCGGCACCGGCCTGGCCGTGAGCGGCCTGGTGCTCTCCGGCCTCGGGCTGCTGGCCACCCTCGGTGTGGTGACCACCGCCACGCTCGCCCACAACGCCGGCGGCTCGTTCGCCGCCGACCACGGCAGCTCGGCCGAGGACCTGGGGGTCGGCGACTGCTTCAACCGGACCTCCGGCGGCCTGGTGGACCAGGTCTCCTGCACGGACGCGCACGACGGCGAGGTGGTCGGCCACACCCTGCTCACCGGCCAGGCCTACCCGGACGCGGACGCGCGCAAGAGCCAGGTCGGCACGGTCTGCGACCAGCAGGCGCAGAACTACGCGATGGACGACTGGGCCGTCCCCGACGGCATGGTGGTGCACTACTTCTATCCGGAACAGGCCTCCTGGGACACCGGGGACCGGAAGGCCACCTGCTTCTTCACCGACCCGGACGAGCAGCACACCGGCTCGGTCCGCAAGGACGCCGGCAACGCGACCGCGGCCCAGCTCGACTATCTGAAGGCGATGGACGCCATCGACGAGGCCGCGAGCCGGCGCCCGAGCGGCTCGGCCGCGGACGACCCGGACGGCTACCGCGACTGGGCCGGCGCCCTGGCCACCGTGCTGCGCACCCAGACCACCGAACTCGACGCGGGCAGCTGGGACCCCGATGTCCGCACCGCGCTCGACGCGCAGCTGGCCGAGCTGCGGCAGCGGATCCCGGCCCTGCAGCAGGCCGCCGGTTCCACCGGGACGGGTGACCTGGTGCGCGCGATCGCCCAGGCCGACCAGCACCGCGGCTACGACCAGCAGAAGGCGGTCCGGCAGCTGCTCCAGCTCTCCACCGACGAGTCCTGGCTCAACCCGCCGGCCCAGGGCGGCGCTTCGCCGCGAAGTGACGACGTCCCGCACAGCGTCTGACGTCGGGGCAGCGGTCGGGACCTCACTCAGTACGGGCAGCGCGGCCCGTGGCGGGCAGCGCTGCCCGGTGCCTGTGCGGGACCGGCACCCGACCCCACGGGCACCGGGGGCCACCGCAGTGCCGTCCAGGCCCGGCCAGGCGGGCGCCGGGCCGGCCGCGGTGGCCTCGGCCGACGGCGGCCCGCGCCGCCGCGCGCCCGCGCCCACGGTGCCCGCGCGCCCGGACCCGGGCGGGGCCGAGGCGCGGTCGGCCGCCCGTCCGCCGCACGGCGACCCGGTGACCCGGCCCGGAACGAGACAGCCAGGACCTTGCGCCGACGCGGGAGCCGGTCCACCCTTGCGATAGTCGTCCGTGAGGTGGCCGCGCCGGAGAGATCCGGGCGGACCGCGTTGCCACGGCCGCTGTCGGCGCTGCGCCCACCCGCCGGGCGGGGGCGGCTCGACGCGGCCACGTGCTGGCTCCTCCCGCGCGGCGGTCGGACGGGGGCGAAACGGGGGCAGGTGTACGCGTCGGTAGGGATTCGCTGGTGCGGGAGCCGCATCAGCGGAGCCAGTCGTAGGCGAATCATGTGTCGGAGGTGTGGGCCGGCGGTCCGGCCGACCCGCGAACCCCAACGTCTTACGCGCCGTTAACCCGGCTCCCCGGGTGTGTGACGACGCCGAAACCTCGTCCGTACGTCCCGTTAGCGGGTCGTCCCTAGCCTCGGGCCAGGGTGCGACCGGCACCGCCCCGGGCCCGACTCGACCCCCACCGAGCCGGGCCCGGCGCGGCGCAGCCCGCCATCGTCGGCCCAGGCCCAGGCCTCCTGCGGCCCGCCGCCCGGCCCCCCTTCGGCCCGCCGGTTTCCGCCGGCCGCCCGACTAAGCTCCCCAGCATGGAGAACCGGATCGTGGTCGGCGGCGCGCTGATCGCCCAGGGCCGGGTGCTGGCCGCCCGGCGCAGTGCGCCCGCCGAGTTGGCGGGGCGCTGGGAGTTCCCCGGTGGCAAGGCCGAGCCGGGGGAGAGCGAGCAGCAGGCGCTGGAGCGCGAGCTCGCCGAGGAGCTGGGCGTGCGGGCCAGGGCGGTGACCCGGCTGGCGGGCGAGTGGCCGGTCCGAGCCGGGCTGGTGCTGCGGATCTGGGCGGCCGAGCTGGTGGCGGGCGAGCCGCGGCCGTTGCAGGACCACTCCGAGGTGCGCTGGCTGGGACCTGACGAGCTGACGGCGGTGGACTGGCTGGAGCACGACCGCGCGGTGCTCCCGGAGGTGGCCGGCCTGCTCAGGGCCGCTGATGCGCCGTCAGCGCAGAGCCCGGCGTCAGGTCCTGTAGGCCGATCGGAAAAGATGACCCGAACGCATGGATAGTGCACATTGCGTCTGGGTATGTCACAGTTCGGCATGATCCGTAACGTTTGGCGTGTCGAGTGGCGTCAGTCCGCGTCGGTACTTGGGAGGCCGCGTCGGTGACCAGCACGGGTAGCGCCGACGGAGCGCGACGCACCCGCGCCCCCCGCTCCGGGCGGACGGGTGGGGCAGCCGCCCGCGCGCGCCTGCGCGTCAGCGCCCCGGCGCCCGGCGCGCAGCGCCCGTCCGCAGGCCCGTCCACCGGGCCCGCAGCGCGCCCCCGCTCCGCATCGGCCGTACCCGCCACCGGCGCCGCACCCACCGCTGCCGCCCCGGGCGCCGCCCCCCGCCCCGCCGCCCGGGCGGCCCCGGCCCACCGCGGCGCACCGGGGGAGCCGTTCCCCGCCGGCGCCGCCAGCTCGCCCGAGGCGATCGGCGAGCACACCCAGGGCAGCCTCTTCGACGTCGTCAAGGTCGCCATCGCGATGCTCGACACCGCGGGCCGGGTGGTGCTCTGGAGCCCGGCCGCCGAGGAACTGCTCGGCTGGCCCAGCGAGGTGCTGGTGGGCCGGCGGATCGAGGAGCTGATGGCCGACGAGCAACGCGTCGCGCAGACCCGCGAGGCGTTCCGGATCGCGCTGCGCACCGGCGGCTGGAAGGGGCTGACCTGGCTGCACCACCGCGACGGCCCCAGGGTCCCGGTGGAGGCCCGGATCTCCCTGCTGGTGGACGGCGACGGCACCCCGTTCCTGCTGGTCGCGCTCGCCGAGGCGCGCACCCTGCAGGCCGTGGAACGCGATCTGGCGGTGCGCGACGCGCTCTTCGAGCAGTCGCCGCTGGGCATCGCGGTGCTGGACACCGAACTGCGCTACACGGCCGTCAACCAGACGCTGGCCGAGATGAACGGGGTGGCGGCCGAGGACCACATCGGCCGCACCACCGGCGAGACGCTGCCCGAACGGGCGGCCGACGAGGTCAGTGTGATCCAGCGTCAGGTGCTGGCCACCGGCGAGCCGGTGATCGACGTGACGCTGGCCGCCCAGAGTGCGGTCCGCTCGGGCTACCGGTCGATCTCCTACAGCCGGCTCACCGACCGCGGCGGCAAGGTGCTCGGCATCTCCGGCACCGTGATGGACGTGACCGAGCGCTACCGCGCGGTGGCCAAGGTCGAGCACGCCCGCCGCCGCCTGGCCCTGCTCAACGAGTTCGGCTCGCGGATCGGCGACCTGCTGGACGCCGGCCGGATCGCCCAGGAGCTGGCCGGCGCGGTGGTGCCCAGGCTCGCCGACTTCGCGGCGGCGATCCTGCTCCAGGCGGTGGCGCACGGCGACGACCTGCCCCGGCACGCCCACGACCGGCGCACCTCGCTGCTCCAACTCGGCGTGGCGGCCGTCCAGGACGGCGAGGACGTCGAGGTGATGCTCCGCCGGGGCGCCCGGATCAGCTTCGCCGAGGAGTCCTGCTACGGCCGGGTGCTGCGCAGCGGAGTGCCCGAACTGCTCTCCGGAGCAGAGGAGTTGGCGGAGGCAACCTACCCCGGCGACCCCAAGGTGCGGGCCGCGCTGGCGCTCGGCGCGCACTCGATGCTGGTGGTCCCGCTGCGCGCCCGGGGCATCGTGATCGGCCTGCTGGTGCTCAGCCGGGCCGGCCGGCGCGAGGCCTTCGACCGGGACGACCTGGCCTTCTCGGTGGAGCTCGCGGACCGGGCCGGCAGCTCGCTCGACAACGCCCGGCTGTACGTGCGTGAACGCACCGCCGCGCTCACCCTGCAGCGCACCCTGCTGCCGCAGCAGGTGCCGCAGCCCACCGGCGTCGAGGTCGCCTACCGCTACGTGCCGGGCAGCAGCGGCACCGAGGTCGGCGGCGACTGGTTCGACGTGATCCCGCTGCCCGGCGACCGCACCGCGCTGGTGGTCGGGGACGTGATGGGCCACGGCCTGCGGGCAGCCGCCACGATGGGCCGGCTGCGCACCGCCGTGCGGGTGCTGGCCGCCCTCGACCTGCCGCCCGACGTGCTGCTGCGCCACGTCCACGAGCTGGCCGACGACCTCGCTCAGGGGCCGGACGAGGCGCTGCTCGCCACCTGCGTCTACGCCGTCTACGACCCGGCCACCGCGCGGCTGACGGTCGCCAAGGCGGGCCACATCCCACCGGTGCTGGTGCGCCCGCCCACGCCGGGCCCGGCCCGCTCCGGTGGACCGCTGCCCGGCGGCGAGGGCGAGGTGCTGGACCTGCCCTCGGGCGCGCCGCTGGGCGTCGGCGGGGTGCCGTTCGAGGCGGTGGAGCTGCTGATCCCCGAGGGCAGTGTGCTGGCGCTGTGCACCGACGGCCTGGTGGAGTCCCGGGACAAGGACCTGGACGTCGGCCTGGGCCGGCTGCAGTCGGTGCTGGAGAAGCCGTACGTGTCGATCCAGCACGCCTGCGAGGCGGTGCTCGACACCATGGAGCAGGGCCGTGAGCCCGACGACGTGGCGCTGCTGCTGGCCCGCCTCGGCCGGGGCGAGGAAGGCGCCCGCACCGTGGGCTGGACGCTGCCGGCCGAGCCCACCGCGGTCTCCCGGGCCCGCCGGCTGGTGCGCGGCGCGCTCCAGGAGTGGGGCGTGGAGGAGCTGAGCGACACCGCCGAGCTGCTGGTCAGCGAGCTGGTGACCAACTCGGTGCGGTACGCCAGCGCGCCGATCGGGGTCCGGCTCACCCTCGGCAACACGCTGCTGGTGGAGATCTCCGACCCGCTGCCCGACCCGCCCAGGGAGCGGCACGCGGCTGCCGCCGACGAGGGCGGCCGGGGGCTGGAGCTGGTGCGCCGGCTGGCGCTGCGCTGGGGCGCGCGGGCCGAGGGAATGGGCAAGGTGGTCTGGTTCGAACAGGAATTGCCGGGGAAGGAGCCGGGGCGAGATTGATCACGGGATTGATCAGGGCGGGATTCGGTCAGATATTCGAATTTTCAAGGCTTGTTCACGTCACGTCCGCCGACCAGGCGCACGGGAGCGGACCAGGGGCGCGAGGGTGGCAGGCTGGTGGCGCGAAGCCAGGGGCAAAATCCTTCGCCCGATTTGATGTTGTGATGTTGGGGGCGTGTGCGCGTGCCCTCGGATGATGAATACTCGGTCATCTCAGGTCTTCTCGACATCCGGATGGGCGCGGGTTGGAGGGGTCGGTCCTTGAACAGCTTGCCGGCGCGGGAGGCGCTGAGTGGTAGCGGCCATGTCGGCGTGCCCGGACAGTCGGGTGCACCGGTGTCCGGGCCAGCCGCCGCTGCCGTCCCCCGTGTCCCCGAGACCCACCCCGGGCGCGATGCCGCCGCGGCCGACGCGGAGCCGACGGACGCGGAGCCGACGGACGCCGAGCTGGCGGAGGCCGCCGAGCGCCAGCCGCTCGGTTCGCCGCGCTGGGGCGAGGGCGATCCGGGCTCGATCTACGAGTTCATCCGCGTCGCCACCTTCGCGATCGGCCCGGACGGGCTGATCAGCCAGTGGAGCGAGCGGGCCGCCGACTTCTTCGCGGTGCCCGCCGCCGAGGCACTGGGCGCCGATCCGGTGACCACCCTGGTGCCGCGCGAGCTGTGGCGGCGGGGCCGCACCAGGCTGGAGCGCACGCTGGCCGGCGAGGAGTGGGTCGGCACCGCGCCCTACCGGGGAGCGGACGGCCGCGAGGGCCTGGCCGAGGTCTACCTGATGCCGGCCGTCGGCCCCAAGGACGAAGCGGGCGAGCCGGGCGCAGAGTTCGAAGACTCGCGAGAGCGCTCGCCGGGCGCGCTCTGCCTGGCCGTCGACCTCGGCCGGCTGCGCCGGATCGAGACCGAGCTGGCCGCCTCCGAGGCCGTCTTCGGGCAGACCCCGAGCGGCTTCTTCCTGTTCGACCGGCAGCTGCGGCTGCAGCGGGTCAACCGGGCCTTCGCCGAGGCGGTCGGGCTCGAACCCGAGGCGCTGGCCGGGCGCAGCGCGCACGACCTGTTCACCACCAGCGAGGCCGAGCGGCTGGAGTCCGCGCTGCGCCAGGTGCTGCAGAGCGGCGACCCGGTGGTCGACCTGCGGTTCAGCGGTGCCGTGCCGACCCGGTCCGGCGAACGCCGCTGGGCGATCTCGCTCTACCGCCTCACCGGCCCCGGCGAGCGCCCGATGGGCGTGGCCGGGCAGGTCAACGACATCACCAGCCGGCACGTCGCCGAGCGCGAGGCGGCCGGGGTGCGCCGCAACCTGGCGCTGGTCAACGAGGCCAGCGCGCACATCGGCTCCACCCTGGACCTGGAGACCACCGCCAAGGAACTGCTCGACGTGGTCGTCCCGCAGTTCTGCGACCTGGCCACCGTGGACCTCTACTCGGCACTGCTCTCCGGCGAGAGCGGTCCCTCGCTGACCGGGTCCGGCGCCCACCCGTACGACGGCAGCGGCGAGCTGCGCCGGGTGGCGGTCTCCAGCGTGGTCGGCGCGGGCGCGGTGGGCTTCGGCTCGCTGCTCGGCGGCGACCAGGGCGGCTACCCGGACCAGGCCTACGGCGCGCGCCTGGCCGCCGCCGAGGCCGGTGGCACCCTCTGCTACCCGCCGCGTTCCCCGCACGCCCGGGCGCTGCGCACCGGGCGCAGCGCGATCCCGGACCCGGGCCCCGACCCGCTGCTGCGCAGCACCCTGGTGGTCCCGCTGGTCGCCAGGGACGTGGTGCTCGGCCTGATCCAGCTCTCCCGGGCGATCGGCAGCGAGCCCTTCGACGCGCGGGACGTGGCGATCGCCGAGGAGATCGCGGCGCGCGCCGCGGTCTGCGTGGACAACGCCCGGCTCTACCGGCGTGAGCACGAGCGGGCGCTGATCCTGCAGCGCAGCCTGCTGCCCCCGGGCAACCCGGAGGCCAGCGGCCTGGAGATCGCCTGCCGCTACCGTCCCAGCAACAACAACACCGAGGTCGGCGGCGACTGGTTCGACGTGATCCCGCTGCCGGGCAACCGCACCGCGCTGGTGATCGGCGACGTGATGGGCCGCGGCCTGCGCGCGGCCGTCGCGATGGGCCAGCTGCGCACCGCGGTGCGGACGCTGGCGATGCTCGACCTGGAGCCGGCCGAGGTGCTCGGTTCGCTGGACGAGATCGCCCGGGGCCTGGGCGACCCGGGCCCCGGCTCGATGGCCGGCTACGGCTCCCAGCGCACCGGCGACAACGACGCCCCCGAGGTCTACCTGGCCACCTGCGTCTACGCGGTCTACGACGCGGTCACCCGGCGCTGCGTCTTCGCCAACGCCGGCCACCTGCCCCCGGCGCTGCTCAGCCCGGGCGAGCCGGCCCGGATGCTCGACGTGCCGCCCGGCCTGCCGCTGGGCGTGGGCGGCGAGCCGTTCGAGGAGGTCACCCTGACCCTCCCCGACGGCGCCCTGCTCGGCCTCTACACCGACGGCCTGGTGGAGTCCCGCAAGCACCAGCTGGACGAGGGCCTGCAGGCCTTCCGGATCGCCCTGGAGAACGGCGCGCCCGTCCTGGAGACGCTCTGCGACGAGGTGCTGAACGAGCTCGACCCGCACCACGGCGAGGACGACATCGCCCTGCTGCTGGCCCGGGTCCGGGCGCTGCCCGAGGACGCGGTGGGCGACTGGCAGCTGCCCCCCGAGCCGACCTCGGTGGCCAAGGCCCGCGAGAAGGCCTGCGCCTGGCTGTTGACCCGCGGCCTGGACGACCTGGTGGACACCACCGAGCTGCTGGTCAGCGAGCTGGTGACGAACGCGCTGCGGCACGGGCGCGGCGACATCCGGTTGCGCCTGCTGCGCGACACCACGGTGGTCTGCGAGGTCTGGGACGACGGGTACGCCCAGCCGCGCCGGCGCCGGGCGCAGGAGACCGACGAGGGCGGGCGCGGCCTGCAGCTGGTCAGCCTGCTGGCCGAGCGCTGGGGCAGCCGGCGGACCCCGCACGGGAAGATCGTCTGGTTCGAGCTGGGCCTCTGACCGCCGCGCCGGGCCCCCGCCGCAAGGGGGCCCGGCGGCCGGGTCAGTCCCGCGGGCGCAGGCCGATCTTCGAGCCCAGCCAGACCAGCGGGTCGTACTTGCGGTCGGCCACCCGCTCCTTGAGCGGGATCAGCGCGTTGTCGGTGATCCGGATGTGCTCCGGGCAGACCTCGGTGCAGCACTTGGTGATGTTGCAGTAGCCCAGGCCGTGGGTGTCCTGGGCACTGGCACGGCGGTCCAGGCCGCCGGCACCGGCCGCGTCCAGCGGGTGCATGTCGAGCTCGGCCACCCGCATCAGGAAGCGCGGCCCGGCGAAGGCCGCCTTGTTCTCCTCGTGGTCGCGCACCGCGTGGCAGGTGTCCTGGCACAGGAAGCACTCGATGCACTTGCGGAACTCCTGCGAGCGCGCCACGTCCTCCTGCCGCATCCGGTACTCGCCCGGTGCCAGTCCCGCCGGCGGCACGAAGGCGGCCACCTCCCTGGCCTTGGCGTAGTTGAACGTCACGTCGGTGACCAGGTCGCGCACCGAGGGGAAGGCACGCAGCGGGGTCAGCACCACCGGCTCGTCCGGTGGCAGCACCGACATCCGGGTCATGCAGAGCAGCCGCGGACGCCCGTTCACCTCGGCGCTGCACGAGCCGCACTTGCCCGCCTTGCAGTTCCACCGCACCGCCAGGTCGGGAGCCTGGGTGGCCTGCAGCCGGTGCACCAGGTCGAGCACCACCTCGCCCTCGTTGACCGGCACCCGGTACGTGACGAACCCGCCCGCGCCGCCCTCGCCCCGCCAGATCCGGAACTCCCTGTCATCCGTGCTCATCGGCCAGCTCCTCCGGGGTGAAGTACTTCGCCAGTTCGGTGCGGTCGAACAGCGCCAGCAGGTCGGCCCGGACGGGTGGGTTGGGCTGCCGCTCGACCGTCAGCTGCCCCTCGGCCAGCGAGCAGACCAGGTTGACCCGCCGCCAGTCCCGGTCCATCCCCGGCCAGTCCTCCCGGGTGTGCCCACCGCGGCTCTCCCGGCGCAGCAGCGCGGCGCGCGCCACGCACTCCGAGACCAGCAGCATGTTGCGCAGGTCCAGTGCCAGGTGCCAGCCGGGGTTGAACTGCCGGTGGCCCTCCACCGCCACCGCCTCGGCCCGCCGCCCCAGCACCGCCAGCCGGTCCAGCGCCTGCTTCATCTCGCCGGCCCGGCGGATGATCCCGACCAGGTCGTTCATGGTCTGCTGGAGCTCCTGGTGCAGCGCGTACGGGTGCTCGCTCCCCTCGCCGAACGGGGCCAGCGCCTCGGCGGCGGCGGCCGACAGCTGGGCCTCGTCGAGCGCCGGCCGCGCCGGCGCCCCGGCCGCGTACCGCGCCGCGTGCAGTCCCGCGCGGCGGCCGAAGACCAGCAGGTCGGAGAGCGAGTTGCCGCCGAGCCGGTTGGAGCCGTGCATCCCGCCGGCCACCTCGCCGGCGGCGTAGAGCCCGGGGACGGCGGGGCTGGCCGCGGTGTCCGGGTCCACCTCCACCCCGCCCATCACGTAGTGGCAGGTCGGGCCGACCTCCATCGGCTCGCGGGTGATGTCGACGTCGGCCAGCTCCTTGAACTGGTGGTGCATCGAGGGCAGCCGCCGGATGATCTCCTCGGCCGGCAGCCGGCTGGAGACGTCCAGGAAGACTCCGCCGTGCGGGGTGCCGCGCCCCGCCTTGACCTCGGAGTTGATCGCCCTGGCCACCTCGTCACGGGGCAGCAGCTCGGGCGGGCGGCGGTGCCCGGCGGGGTCGGCGTACCAGCCGTCCGCCTCCGCCTCGGTCTCGGCGTACTGGCCGCGGAACACCTCGGGCACGTAGTCGAACATGAACCGCTTGCCCTCGCTGTTGCGCAGCACCCCGCCGTCGCCGCGCACCGACTCGGTGACCAGGATGCCCTTCACCGAGGGCGGCCAGACCATGCCGGTGGGGTGGAACTGGACGAACTCCATGTTCAGCAGGCGGGCGCCGGCCAGCAGCGCCAGCGCGTGGCCGTCGCCGGTGTACTCCCAGGAGTTGGAGGTCACCTTGAACGACTTCCCGATCCCGCCGGTGGCCAGCACCACGGCGGGGGCGGCGACGGCGAAGAACCGCCCGCTCTCCCGCTGGTAGCCGAAGACCCCCGCGACCCGCTCGCCGTCCTTCAGGATCCTTGTGACCGTGTACTCCTGGAAGACCTTCAGGCCCGACTCGTAGTCGCCGCTCTCCTTGAAGTCCTCCTGCTGCAGCGCCACCACCTTCTGCTGCAGGGTGCGGATCAGCTCCAGCCCGGTCCGGTCGCCCACGTGCGCCAGCCGCGGGTACTCGTGGCCGCCGAAGTTGCGCTGCGAGATCCGCCCGTCCGCGGTCCGGTCGAAGAGCGCGCCCCAGCCCTCCAGCTCCCAGACCCGCTCGGGCGCCTCCTTGGCGTGCAGCTCGGCCATCCGCCAGTGGTTGAGGAACTTGCCGCCGCGCATGGTGTCGCGGAAGTGCACCTGCCAGTTGTCGCCGCTGTTCACGTTGCCCATCGAGGCCGCGATGCCGCCCTCGGCCATCACGGTGTGCGCCTTGCCGAAGAGCGACTTGCAGATCACCGCGACCCGCATCCCCTGCTCGCGGGCCTCGATCGCGGCCCGCAGCCCGGCCCCGCCGGCGCCGACCACCACCACGTCGTACCCGTCGTGGACGTCGTAGCTGTGCATCTCCGTCACAGTGCCCCTCCTCAGAAGAACCTCGGGTCGCTGAACACGCCGGACGAGACCAGGTAGACGTACAGGTCGGCCAGCCCGACCGAGGCGAGCGAGGCCCAGGCCAGCTGCATGTGACGGGCGTTGAGCCGCCCCACCAGCTGCCAGGCCCGGTAGCGCACCGGGTGTTTGGAGAAGTGCCGCAGCCGCCCGCCGACGATGTGCCGGCAGGAGTGGCAGGAGAGCGTGTAGGCCCAGATCAGTGCCACGTTCACGAGCAGCACCAGGGTGCCGAGCCCGGCGTGCCCCCAGGCGCCGGCGGCGTTGCGGAAGCCGAGCGCCGCGTCGTAGCTCAGGATCGCGGCCACCGGGACGGCCAGGTAGAAGAAGTAGCGGTGCAGGTTCTGCAGGATCAGCGGGAACCGGGTCTCGCCGGTGTACCTGGCGTGCTGTTCGCCCACCGCGCAGGCCGGCGGCGAGGCCCAGAAGGCGCGGTAGTAGGCCTTGCGGTAGTAGTAGCAGGTCAGCCGGAAGCCGAGCGGGAAGATCAGCACCAGCAGGGCGGGGGAGAGCCGCCACCAGTCGCCGACCACCGCCCAGTCGGCCCCGCCGCGCATCGGCACGCAGTTGGTCGCGAGGCAGGGGGAGTAGAACGGCGAGACGTACGGGGCGGCGTAGTAGTGGCTGCCGCTGAAGGCCCGCCAGGTCGAGTAGCCGATGAAGACCAGCAGGCCGGCCGCCGTGCTCAGCTGGGGCAACCACCAGCGGTCGGTACGGAGAGTGCGTTCCGGTATCGCAGCGCGCTTGGTCGTGATGGCCATCCTGTGAGTGTGACCTTGATCACATCAGGTCGGAAGACCTCGGACGGGATTGACTCTGCGCCGATCGGAGGACAACTTGTCGTGTCGTCAGCTCTTCGCCCTGATGCGGGAGTTGAGTGGGCGCCATGAAGAGCATCAGGGTGCTCGCCGCCGCCGCACTGCTCGGCGCACTGGCGGGCTGCTCCGGCGCGCAGGGTCCGGCCACGCCCTCCCAGTCCGCCTCCGACCTCACCTCCGCCGACCGCGGCTCGGTCCGCGAGGGCGGCACGCTGCGCTGGGCGGTGGACGCGGTGCCCGCCTCACTGGACGTCTACCAGCCCGACGCCACCCCCGACACCGCGCTGATCGCCCACGCCCTGCTGCCCAGCCTCTTCCGGCTGGACGACCGCGCCCGCCCGGTGGCCGATCCGGACTACCTGGCCGGCGCCGACGCGGTGGGCCGCACGGTCACCTACCGGCTCAACCCGAAGGCCGTGTGGAGCGACGGCACGCCGGTGACAGCGGCCGACTTCAGCGCCCAGTGGGCGGCGCAGCGGGGCGTCCACCCCGGCTACGCGGCGATCGAGTCGGTCGCGCCCGGCGCCGACCCGCACCAGGTCACGGTGGTCTTCAAGCACCCGTACGCCGAGTGGCAGGGCCTGTTCAGCCCGCTCTACCCGGCCGCCGGCATGCCCCGCAGCGCCGGCCCGCTCACCCTGCAGTCGCTGGACGCCAAGGGCGGACGGGCGGTCCTGGTGCGCAACGCCCGTTGGTGGGGCGACCCGCCCAAGGTCGACGAGCTCGACTTCCTGGCCACCACGGACCGGCTGGACGCGCTCGGCCAGGGCAAGGTCGACGTGGCCGCACTGGAGGGCACCGTCGACCACCCGCCGGGTGCCGGCTCCACCGATGCGCTGGACTCCTCCGTCCAGGCGCTGCGGCGGGCCCAGACGCTGCCCAACATCACCCTGCACCGCGCGGCGGCTCCCGCCTACACCCAGCTCACCTTCAACGGTTCCCGCGGCCCGCTGGCCGACGCCGCCGTGCGCCGTGCGGTGGCCGCCTGCGTGGACCGCAAGAAGCTCGTCCAGGCCGCGCTCACCCCGCTCGGCCTGCCCGCGGCCCCGCTCGGCAACCACCTGCTCATGACCGGCCAGAGCGGCTACCAGGACGACAGTGCCTACCTGGGCGCCACCGCCAAGCAGCTGCACCTGGAGCTGAACCTGCTCTACCCGGACGGCTCGGCCACCGCCCGCCGCACCGCCGACGCCCTGGTGGCGCAGCTGGCCCCGCAGGGCGTCACCGTGCATCCGAAGGCCGCCGCCCCCGACAGCTTCGTCCACGACCAGCTGGCCGCCGGCGACTGGGACCTCGCGCTCTTCTCCTGGCCCGCGACCGCCTTCCCCGCCACCGACGAGCGTCCGCTCTACGCCAAGCCGCAGCCGGGCCCGGACGGCAAGCCGGTGGCGGGTCTGAACTACGGCGGCGCCGGGACGGACGAGATCGACCGGCTCTTCGACCGGGCCGCCGCCGAGCCGGACCAGGCCAGGAGGACCGCGCTGCTCCAGCAGGCCGATGCCGCGATCTGGGAGCTGGGCCACTCGGTGCCGCTCTACCAGCGCCCTGATCTGGTGGCGGTGCGCGCCGGGGTGGCGGGTGCGGGCGCCTACGGATTCGGCTGGCCGCGCTACCAGGACCTGGGCTTCCGGCGCTGAGCTGGTCCTCCGCTTCGCGTCAGCGGTGGGCGGCCACGTACCATAGGACAAGCCGTGGCATGGTAAGCCCGGCGGGTGGACCGGGACAGGCCGGGGCGCCGCAATCCACGACTCCGGGAGAGTTCGCTCCGCATGCCCACGCGCAATGACATCCGCAACGTCGCCATCGTCGCCCACGTCGACCACGGGAAGACGACCCTGGTCGACGCGATGCTCAAGCAGGCCGGCGCTTTCGCGGCTCACCAGCACCTCGACGACCGCATGATGGACTCGAACGACCTGGAGCGCGAGAAGGGCATCACCATTCTCGCGAAGAACACCGCGGTCAAGTACCACCCCAAGGAGGGTGGCGCGCCGATCACCATCAACATCATCGACACCCCTGGCCACGCCGACTTCGGTGGCGAGGTCGAGCGCGGTCTGTCGATGGTGGACGCGGTCGTGCTGCTGGTCGACGCCTCCGAGGGCCCGCTGCCGCAGACCCGCTTCGTGCTCCGCAAGGCGCTCACCGCCAAGCTCCCGGTCATCCTCTGCATCAACAAGACGGACCGCCCGGACTCCCGGATCGACGAGGTCATCAACGAGACCTACGACCTCTTCCTGGACCTGGACGCCACCGAGGAGCAGATCGAGTTCCCGATCGTCTACGCCTGTGCGCGTGACGGCGTCGCCTCGCTGACCAAGCCGGAGAACGGCACCGTCCCGGCCGACAGCGACTCGCTGGAGCCCTTCTTCTCCACCATCCTGGAGCACGTCCCGGCCCCGGAGTTCGACGCCGACGCCCCGCTGCAGGCGCACGTCACCAACCTGGACGCCGACAACTTCCTCGGCCGCATCGCGCTCTGCCGCGTCGAGCAGGGTGAGCTGCGCAAGGGCCAGCAGGTCGCGTGGATGAAGCGGGACGGCTCGATCCAGCAGGTGAAGATCACCGAGCTGCTGATGACCGAGGCGCTCACCCGCAAGCCGGCCGAGGTGGCCGGCCCCGGCGACATCTGCGCCGTCGCGGGCATCCCCGACATCATGATCGGCGAGACCCTGGCCGACCTGGAGAACCCGATCGCGCTGCCGCTGATCACGGTGGACGAGCCGGCCATCTCCATGGTCATCGGTACCAACACCTCGCCGCTGGTCGGCAAGGGCGGCAAGGGCCACAAGGTCACCGCCCGCATGGTGAAGGACCGCCTGGACCGCGAGCTCATCGGTAACGTCTCGCTCCGCGTGCTGCCGACCGAGCGTCCGGACGCCTGGGAGGTCCAGGGCCGTGGCGAGCTGGCGCTGGCCATCCTGGTCGAGACCATGCGCCGGGAGCTCTTCGAGCTGACCGTCGGCAAGCCGCAGGTCGTCACCAAGCTCGTCAACGGCAAGGTGCACGAGCCGGTCGAGCGGATGACCATCGACAGCCCCGAGGAGTACCTCGGCGCGATCACCCAGCTGATGGCCGTCCGCAAGGGCCGCATGGAGACCATGACGAACCACGGCTCCGGCTGGGTGCGCATGGAGTTCATCGTCCCGTCGCGCGGCCTGATCGGGTTCCGCACCCAGTTCCTCACGGACACCCGCGGCACCGGCATCGCGCACAGCATCTTCGAGGGCCACGAGCCGTGGTTCGGCGAGCTGCGGATGCGCAACAACGGTTCGCTGGTGGCCGACCGCGCGGGCGTCGTGACGCCGTTCGCGATGATGGGCATCCAGGAGCGCGGCACGCTCTTCGTCGAGCCCACCACCGAGGTGTACGAGGGCATGATCGTCGGCGAGAACTCGCGCCAGGACGACATGGACATCAACATCACCAAGGAGAAGAAGCTCACCAACATGCGTGCCGCTTCCTCCGACACCACCGAGAACCTGGTGCCGCCGCGCAAGCTGTCGCTCGAGCAGTCGCTCGAGTTCTGCCGCGAGGACGAGTGCATCGAGGTGACCCCGGAGACCGTGCGCATCCGCAAGGTCGTGCTGGACCAGAAGGAGCGCGGCCGCAGCGCCTCGCGCGCCAAGAAGAACTGACACAGCGCCAGCTCTTCGCACCGCAGCCCGTCAGCCGGTTCCCCTTCGGGGGAGCCGGCTGACGGCGTTCCGGCCACCCGTTCGGCGGCACCGGGTGCCCGTGTGGCCCTGCTGCGGGTGCGCCGCCATGGCTGGGCCCCTCGAATGGGATGTGATGCCTCACACACACCACGAGGAGGTCCTTCATGCCTGCAGCCACCCGAGTGCGCTGGGCCGTGATCGCTGTGACATCGGTGGCGCTGGCGGCCACCGGCTGCAGCAGTAGCAACAGCAGCAGCAGTGGCGGCGGCTCGGGCGGTGGCGTCGTCAAGGCATGGTGGGGCGACCCGCAGAACCCGCTGGAGCCGGCCAACACCAACGAGGTGAACGGCGGCGCGGTGATGAACATGATCTTCGCCGGACTGGTCCAGTACGACCCCAAGACGAGTGCGGCCAGCAACGCCAACGCCGACTCGATCACCTCCTCCGACCAGCAGAACTGGACGGTGACGCTCAAGCCGGGCTGGAAGTTCAGCGACGGCACCCCGGTGACCGCCAAGTCGTACGTGGACGCCTGGAACTACGGCGCGCTCTCCACCAACAAGCAGGTCAACGCGAGCTTCTTCCAGTACATCCAGGGCTACAACGACGTCGCGCCGGCCAGCGGTTCGCCGACCGCGCAGACGATGTCGGGCCTCAAGGTGGTCAACGACAACACCTTCACGGTGGCGCTCACCCAGAAGTTCACCACCTGGCCGCAGACCCTGGGCTACAACGCCTACTACCCGCTGCCCGCCAGCTTCTTCAGCAACCACGCCGGGTACCTGAACAAGCCGATCGGCGACGGGCCGTACATGATCCAGTCGTACACCCGCAGCCAGCAGATGCAGCTGGTGCCGAACCCGGACTACAGCGGCACCAACAAGCCGAAGAACGGCGGCATCAACCTCGTCGTCTACACCGACCCGAACGCCGCCTACTCCGATCTCCAGTCCGGTGCCCTGGACGTCGACAACACGCTCTCCAACACGGCGATCAAGCAGCTCGCGGGCGGGCCGAGTACGGCGCGCTTCCTGAACACGCCGGCCGGCATCATCCAGACCATCTCGTTCCCGCTGTACCAGCCGCAGTGGAACACCGATGGCGCGAAGCTGGTCCGCCAAGGCATCTCGATGGCGATCGACCGGCCCACGATCGTCAAGAACATCTTCACCAACACCCGGACGACGGCCAGCGACTGGACCTCCCCGGTTCTCGGCGCCACCGGCGGATTCAAGGACGGGCTCTGCGGTGACCTCTGCACCTACAACCCGACCAAGGCCAAGCAGCTGATCGAGCAGGGCGGCGGCATCCCCGGCGGCCAGCTGACCATCAGCTACAACGCCGACGGCCCGCACAAGGACTGGGTCGACGCCACCTGCAACAGCATCAACACGGTGATGGGCAACAACAACGCCTGTGTCGGCAACCCGATCGGCACCTTCGCGGACTTCCGCAACCAGGTCACCAGCCAGAAGATGACCGGCCCCTTCCGGACCGGCTGGCAGATGGACTACCCGCTGATCCAGGACTTCATCCAGCCGGTCTACACCACCGGCGGCTCGTCCAACGACTCGCACTACAGCAACCCGCAGTTCGACGCGCAGGTCAACACGGCGAACGCGGCGTCCGACGCGGCCACCTCGGTCTCCGACTTCCAGACCGCCGAGAAGATGCTCGTCACCGACGTGCCCGCGATCCCGCTCTGGTACCAGAACGGCACGGTCGCCTGGTCCAGCCACGTCAGCAACGTGATGCTCGACCCGTTCAGCGTCCCGGTCTACACCGAGATCACTGTCAGCTAGTCAGCGGCGGCGGCCGGCTCCCGTGCGGAGTCGGCCGCCGGTCTTCGCCCGCCCAGTGGAGGTTCGCATGGGACGCTACGTCCTGAGGCGCCTGCTCCAGATGATCCCGGTGTTCATCGGGACCACCTTCCTGATCTTCGTCATGGTGCACGCGCTCGGTGACCCGGTGAACGCCCTCTTCGGCGACCGGGCCCCGGATCCGGCCGTGGCGGCGCAGATCCGGGCCCAGTACAACCTGAACGACCCGCTGTGGCTCCAGTACGTCAAGTACATGGGCAAGCTCTTCCAGTGGGACTTCGGCACCACCTTCAGCGGCCAGACGGTGACCTCGCAGCTGGCGGCCGCCTACCCGGTCACCCTCAAGCTCACGGCGGTGGCCTTCGTCATCGAGGTGGTCTTCGGCATCGGCCTGGGCCTGCTGAGCGGACTGCGGCGGGGGCGGATCGCGGACAACTCGGTGCTGGTCCTCACCCTGGTGGTCATCTCCATCCCGACCTTCGTCACCGGCTACGTGCTGCAGTACCTGGTCGGCGTGAAGTGGGGGATCCTGCCGGCCACGGTCGGCTTCGACGTGACCTTCGAGTCGCTGATCCTGCCGGGCATCGTGCTGGCCTCGGTCTCGCTCGCCTACGTCGCCCGGCTGACCCGCACCACCGTCGCGGAGAACAGCAAGGCGGACTACGTGCGCACCGCGGTGGCCAAGGGGCTGCCCAGACGCCGGGTGGTGATCAACCACCTGCTGCGCAACTCGCTGATCCCGGTGGTCACCTTCCTGGGGACCGACCTGGGAGCGCTGATGGGTGGCGCGCTCGTGACGGAACGCATCTTCAACATCCACGGCGTCGGCTACACCCTCTACCAGGGGATCGTGCGGCAGAGCACCAACACCGTGGTCGGCTTCGTGACCATCCTGGTCATCGTCTTCCTGCTGGCCAACCTGCTCGTCGACCTGCTCTACGCGGTCCTGGACCCAAGGATCCGGTATGCCTGACCAGGAGAAGTACAACCAATCGGACCCGATGGCGGGGGCCGGCGACGAAGACGAGGAGATGCAGAGCGCGGTCGAGAGCCGGACCCTCGATCTCGGCACCATGGAGGCCGAGACCCTGATCAAGGCCGAGCGGCTGACCGACCACCCGGAGACCGCGGCGGCGGAGGAGCGGGTGGAGCCGCGCAGCCTGTGGCAGGACGCCTGGCGGGACCTGCGGCGCAACCCGATCTTCATCATCTCCGGCCTGCTGATCCTCTTCCTGGTCATCGTGGCGATCTGGCCCAGCCTGCTCACCTCGACCAACCCGCTCAGCTGCGACCTGACCAAGTCGCAGCAGGGCCCCACCTCCGGCCACCCGTTCGGCTACGACACCCAGGGCTGCGACGTCTACGCCCGCACCGTCTACGGCGCACGCGCCTCGATCACCGTCGGCGTCTGCGCCACCGCCGGCTCGGCGATCGTCGGGACCCTGCTGGGCGGGCTGGCCGGCTTCTTCGGCGGCTGGTCGGACTCGGTGATCTCCCGGGTCGCCGACATCTTCTTCGGTATCCCGATCCTGCTGGGCGGTCTGGTCTTCCTCTCGGTGATCTCCACCCGGTCGGTCTGGATCGTGGTGGCGTTCATCGTGGTCCTCGGCTGGCCGCAGCTGGCCCGGATCGCCCGCGGCGCGGTGATCACGGCCAAGCAGCAGGACTACGTCACGGCGGCCCGCGCGCTGGGCGCCGGCAGCGGGCGGCTGATGATCCGGCACATCCTGCCGAACGCGGTGGCCCCGATCATCGTGGTGGCCACCATCGCGCTGGGCACCTACATCGCACTGGAGGCCACGCTGAGCTACCTCGGCGTCGGCCTCAAGCCGCCCACGGTCTCCTGGGGCATCGACATCTCGGCCGCGTCGGACACCTTCAGCATCGCGCCGCACATGCTGCTCTTCCCGGCCGGCGCGCTGAGCATCACGGTGCTCGCGTTCATCATGCTCGGCGACGCGGTCCGCGACGCCCTCGACCCCAAGCTGCGCTGAGGAAGGGTCACCACCGATGAGTAGCAGCATCAGCGCCCAGCCGCGCGAGAGCACCGCGGACACCGAGGAGTCCCCGCTGCTGGAGGTCCGCGACCTGCACGTGGAGTTCCGTACCCGGGACGGGGTGGCGACGGCCGTCAACGGGGTGAACTACTCGGTGCGGGCCGGCGAGACGCTGGCCGTCCTGGGCGAGTCGGGCTCCGGCAAGTCGGTCACCGCGCAGGCCGTGATGGGCATCCTGGACAGCCCGCCGGGCTTCGTGACCGGCGGTCAGATCGTCTTCAAGGGCCGCGACCTGCTCACCCTGGGCACCGAGGAGCGGCGCAAGATCCGCGGCTCGCAGATGGCGATGATCTTCCAGGACGCGCTCTCCTCGCTCAACCCCGTGCACACGGTGGGCGCGCAGCTGGGCGAGATGTACCGGGTGCACCAAGGGGCGTCGCGCAAGGAGGCCAAGGCCAAGGCCATCGAGCTGATGGACCGGGTGCGCATCCCGGCCGCCGCGGAGCGGGTCGGCAACTACCCGCACCAGTTCTCCGGAGGCATGCGCCAGCGCATCATGATCGCGATGGCGCTGGCCCTGGAGCCCGACCTGATCATCGCCGACGAACCGACCACCGCGCTGGACGTCACCGTCCAGGCCCAGGTGATGGACCTGCTGGCGGAGCTGCAGGCCGAGTACCACATGGGCCTGATCCTGATCACCCACGACCTCGGAGTGGTCGCGGACGTGGCTGACAAGATCGCGGTGATGTACGCCGGGCGGATCGTCGAGACCGCGCCGGTGCACGAGCTCTACGCCAAGCCGGCCCACCCCTACACCCGGGGCCTGCTGGACTCCATCCCGCGGCTCGACCAGAAGGGCCAAGAGCTCTACGCGATCAAGGGGCTGCCGCCCAACCTGCTGCGGATCCCGCCCGGCTGCGCCTTCAACCCGCGCTGCCCCAGGGCCAAGGAGATCTGCCGGACCACCGTGCCGCCGCTCTTCGAGGTGACGGACGCGAACGGCGCGCCGCTGCCGGGGCGGGCCAGCGCCTGCCACTTCTGGAAGGAGACCCTCGATGACTGACGGCGCCACCGCGCTCAACGCGCCCGTGCCGCAGGACGCGGCCTTCGGCCGGCCGGTCTCCGAGGGCGAACCGATCCTGGCGATCCGCGACCTGGTCAAGCACTTCCCGCTGACCCAGGGCGTCGTGGTGAAGAAGCAGATCGGGGCGGTCAAGGCGGTGGACGGGGTCTCCTTCGACCTGCGCAAGGGGGAGACGCTGGGCATCGTCGGCGAGTCCGGCTGCGGCAAGTCGACGCTGGCGAAGGTCCTGATGAACCTGGAGCCGGCCACCTCGGGCTCGGTGCGCTACAAGGGCGAGGAGATCTCCCGGCTCTCCGGCAACGCGCTCAAGGTGGTGCGGCGCAACATCCAGATGGTCTTCCAGGACCCGTACACCTCGCTCAACCCCCGGATGACGGTCGGCGACATCATCGGCGAGCCGTACGAGATCCACCCCGAGGTGGCGCCCAAGGGCGAGCGGCGCAAGGCCGTCCAGGACCTGCTGGACGTGGTCGGGCTCAACCCGGAGTACATCAACCGCTATCCGCACCAGTTCTCCGGCGGCCAGCGGCAGCGGATCGGCATCGCCCGCGGGCTGGCGCTCAAGCCCGAGGTGATCATCTGCGACGAGCCGGTCTCCGCGCTGGACGTCTCGGTCCAGGCCCAGGTCATCAACCTGCTGGAGAAGCTGCAGGACGAGTTCGAGCTGTCGTACATCTTCATCGCGCACGACCTGTCGATCGTGCGGCACATCTCGGACCGGGTGGGCGTGATGTACCTGGGCAAGATGGTGGAGATCGGCTCCGACCTGGAGATCTACGACCACGCCACGCACCCGTACACCCAGGCGCTGCTCTCCGCGGTGCCGGTGCCCGACCCCAGCGCGCGGGAGGGGCGCGACCGCATCGTGCTGACCGGCGACGTGCCCTCGCCCGCCGACCCGCCCTCGGGCTGCCGCTTCCGCACCCGCTGCTGGAAGGCCCAGGAGCGGTGCGCGAGCGAGGAGCCGCTGCTGGCCCGGCCGTCCTGGCTGACGGGGCCGGCGGCGCACGAGTCGGCGTGTCACTTCGCGGCGGAGCGCGAGATCAGGCAGAGCGCGGCGGAGCGCGAGATCGGGCAGAGCGCGGCGGAGCGCGAGAACGGGCAGAACGGGCACGGCGCGCCGGAGGGCGAGAACCCCGCGCAGTGACCACGCGAAAGGGCCCCCTCCATGCGCGGAGGGGGCCCTTTCGTCGGAGTGCGGCCCGGTCAGTCCTTGGCCGGCTCGGCCTTGGCGGCCGGCGTGGCAGCCGCCTTGGTGTCGCTCTTGGAGATGCGCACGGCATCGGTGGTGCTGCCGTCCTCGGGGAAGTGGCAGGCCGTCAGGTGGCCCTCGGCGCTGCCGCTGAGCTGCACCAGCGGCGGCTCCTCGGTCGCGCACTTCTCCTGCGCCTTCCAGCAGCGGGTGCGGAAGCGGCAGCCCGACGGCGGGTTGAGCGGCGAGGGGACGTCACCGGTGAGGCGGATCCGGTCGGCGGCCTCGTTGTCCGGGTCGGCGTCCGGCGCGGCCGACAGCAGCGCGTGGGTGTACGGGTGACGCGGCTTGTTGTAGAGCGAGTCGCGGTCGGCGATCTCGACCACCTTGCCCAGGTACATCACCGTGACGCGCTGCGAGAAGTGCCGCACGATCGACAGGTCGTGCGCGATGAAGACGAAGGCGATGCCCAGGTCGCGCTGCAGACCCTGGAGCAGGTTGACCACCTGGGCCTGGATCGACACGTCCAGCGCGGAGACCGGCTCGTCCGCGATGATCAGCTTCGGGTTGAGCGAGAGAGCGCGCGCGACACCGATGCGCTGGCGCTGGCCGCCGGAGAACTCGTGCGGGAAGCGGTTGTAGTGCTCCGGGTTGAGACCGACGATCTCCAGGAGCTCCTTGGCCCGGGCGGCGCGGCCACCGGGCGGGTTGATCCCGTTGATCTCCATCGGGCTGGTGATGATCGTGCCGACGGTGTGCCGCGGGTTCAGCGAGGAGTACGGGTCCTGGAAGATCATCTGGATCTCGGACCGGATCGGCGCCAGCTCCTTGCGGGAGGCGTGCGCGATCTCCTGGCCGTTGTACTTGATCGAGCCGCTGGTGGGCTCGTACAGGCGGGTGACCAGGCGGCCGGTGGTCGACTTGCCACAGCCGGACTCGCCGACCAGGCCCAGGCTCTCGCCCGCGGCCACGGTGAAGCTGACGTTGTCGACCGCCTGCACCGCGCCGACCTGGCGCTTGAACGGGAAGCCGCCCATCACCGGGAAGTGCTTGGTGAGGCCCTCGACCTCCAGCAGCGGGGTGCCGGAGGCGGCGGCCTTGCCGGCCGACTTGCTCAGAGTCTGCTCTGCGCTCATGGGGTTTCCTTGGCTCCTTTACCGAGGCTCAGCTGCTCAGCCGGGGCAGGATCTGCTCGGTGAGGATGGACTGCTTCTGCGCGGCGGTGAGGTGGCAGGCGGACAGGTGTCCGTTGGCCAGCTCGAGTGCCGGGCGCTCGGTCTCGCACTTGTCGCCGACCACCAGCTCACGGTACGCGCAGCGCGGGTGGAAGGCGCAGCCGGCCGGGGGGTTCAGCAGCGACGGCGGGGAGCCCGGGATCGGCTCCAACGGCACGTCCACCGAGGCGTTGATCCGCGGGATCGAGCTCAGCAGGCCCCAGCCGTAGGGGTGCTGGGAGCTCTTGAGCACCTCGCGCATGGTGCCGCGCTCGACGGCCCGGCCCGCGTACATCACCAGCACGTCGTCGGCGATCTCGCGGATCACGCCGAGGTCGTGGGTGATGAAGATGATCGAGGTGCCGAACTCCTGCTGGAGGTCCTTGAGCAGGTCGACGATCTGGGCCTGGACGGTCACGTCGAGCGCGGTGGTCGGCTCGTCGGCGATCAGCAGCTCGGGGTCGCAGACCAGGGCCATGGCGATCATGGCGCGCTGGCGCATACCGCCGGAGAACTGGTGCGGGAAGTCGTCCACCCGGGTCTGCGGCTGCGGGATGCCGACGCGGCGCAGCATCTCGATCGCGCGCTCGCGGGCCTCCTTCTTGTTCGCGCCGGTGTGCTTCATGAACGGCTCGGCGATCTGCCGACCGATCGTGTAGTACGGCGAGAGCGCGGCCAGCGCGTCCTGGAAGATCATCGCCATCTTCTGGCCGCGGAGCTTCTCGAGGTCCTTCTGCGAGGCCTTGAGCAGGTCCTGGCCGTCGAGGACGACGGAGCCCTCGATGGTGGTGTTCTTCGGGTTGTGCAGGCCCATCACGGCCAGGTTGGACACCGACTTGCCGGAGCCCGACTCACCGACGATCCCGAGGGTCTTGCCCTTCTCGAGGTCGAACGTGAGGTTGTTGACGGCCTTGACGATGCCGTCCTCGGTGCGGAAGCGGACCTGCAGGTCGCGCACCGAGAGGAAGCTGCTGCCGGCCCGGGGCGCGGGAACGGCCTCGGACGTGGTGAGGGTGCTCACGGTCGGATCTCCTCTGGGGCGGGGTGGTGCGGAACTGATACGGATGCGGAGGGGGTCATCCCAGCCGGACCCGGGGGTCGAGGAGACCGTAGGCGGCGTCGACGATGATGTTGAAGACGAGGATGGCGACCGAGCTGAAGATCAGCACGCCGAGCTCCAGGTTGATGTCCTGCGAGGTCACGGACTTGACCGCGAGGAAGCCGAGGCCCTGGATGTTGAAGGTGAACTCGGTGATGATCGCGCCGGAGAAGACGGTGCCGAGGTCGATGCCGAAGATCGTGATGATCGGGGCCATCGCGCCGCGCAGCGCGTAGCGCCACCAGACGTAGGAGCTCGACATGCCCTTGGCGCGGGCGGCCCGGATGTGGTCCTCCGACAGCTGCTCGAGCATCAGCGAGCGGACCTGGCGGGTGTAGTTGGACCAGAAGATCACCGACATCACCAGGCAGGGGAGGAGCATGCCCATGAAGCAGCCCCAGGGGTCCTGGGTGATCGGGATGTACTCGGGACGGTTCAGCCAGCCCAGGTTGTAGACGAAGAGCGCCATCGCCAGCGGGCCGATGAAGTAGATCTGGGTCGACTGGCCGATCAGCGAGATCGAGCTCGCGATCCGGTCGATGATCGTGCCCTGCTTCCAGGCGGAGAGCATGCCCAGGCCGACGCCGATGATCAGGAAGCAGGCCGCGCCGCCGATCGCCAGCACGAAGGTGGCCGGGTAGTTGGAGACGATCCGGCTCCACACGAAGGTGGAGGTGTTGTACGAGTAGCCGAAGCACGGGGCGGCGCAGTGGCCGATGTTGCCCATGTCCTGGCCGACGAACAGACCGCTGATGTAGTCCCAGAACTGGGTGGTGATCGGCCGGTTCAGGTGCATGTTCTGCCGGATCTGCTCCAGCAGCTGCGGGCTGCAGCCCTTGGGGCAGTTCAGCTGCGCAGCGTCCACCGGCATCGCGTGGAAGGCGAAGAAGGTGAGGCAGATGAGTAGGAACATGATGACGATCGCGCCGAGCGCCCGGCGGATGAGAAATCGGAGCATTGGGTGAGCTCTTCCGAGTGAGGGCGCCTACGGCGGCCACGTCGTGGAGAGTGCGACCGCCCGGGGCACAGACGGTCAGCACGTCCCCCGGGCGGGGCCACCCGATGAGGGTGGCCCCGCCCGGGGGAGTCGGCCCGGAGGCCGACTCCGGGTCCGGTGCTTACTTGATGAAGATGCTGGAGGGGTCGATGCAGCCGAGGCCGGGGTTGTAGGCCACGCCGCCAAGACCGGCGCCGTAGACCTGGAAGAACTTGTCGTACGCGTACGGGATCTGCGGGACGTCGGTGCTCAGGATCTTGTCAGCGAGGCTCATCCAGTCGGACGCGGCCTGGGCCGGGTCGGCCTCAGCGCTGATCTTGTCCATCTCGGCGTTCATCGCCGGGTTGTTGTAGTGCGAGTAGTTCGGCGCACCGGTGGCGATGGTGCGGCCGTCCAGGGTCGGCGGGATGACCGTCGAGCCGTTCGGCCAGTCGGCGCCCCAGCCGGTGCGGTACATGTCGAAGCCGTTGTCGGTCTTGCCGATCTCGGTGTAGTACGTGGTCGGGTCGATCGCCTTGGTCTCGACGTTGAAGCCGGCCCGGTTCAGCGCGTCCTGGATGGTCGCGGAGATGGTCTGCCACCTGGTGGTGTTGGCGTACGCCAGCACGATGTGGTAGCCGACCTTGTTGTCGTCCTGGAGCAGCTTCTTGGCCGCGTCCGGGTCACCGGCCGGGTTGGCCTTGATGCCCAGCGGGTCGGTGTCCTTCCAACCGGACACGGTCGGGCTGACCAGGTTGCCGGCCAGGTCACCGGCCGTCTGACCACCGAACTGACGCAGCACCGCGGAGTACGGGAACGCCTTGGCCATCGCCTGGCGGACCTTGGGGTCGGTCACCCGGGTGGTGTTGATCGAGAAGACGTCGACGTACGGCTGGTACAGGCTGATGGTGCGGGCCTTGTACTGCGGGTCGTTCTGGATCGTCTGGGTCAGGCTCGGGTCCGCGTTCTGGACCAGGGTCAGCGCGTCCTTGTCCGTCCCGGCGCCACCCATCAGGCGCTGGGTCAGCTGCGGGTTGCTGACGTTGAGCTCGAACACCCAGCTGTCCACGTACTGGTGGCGCAGCGGGTCGGTCTTCGGGTCCCAGTTGGGGTTGCGGACCAGGGTCAGCGACTTCTCCGGCTGGTAGTCCTTGATCTTGTAAGGACCGATCGAGACCGGGTGGTTGTTGTAGTCCTGCTTGGTGTCCGCGGACTTCTCGATCGCGGTCACGTCGGGCATCGCGGCCGCGAAGTTCGCGTCCGAGTGGACGGCCTGGAAGTGGAAGACGATGGTCTTCGGGTCCGGGGTGCCGATCACGCTGTCCGGCAGCTCACCGTGGTCCGGGCCCTGGTAGACCTTGCGGTAGTCCTGGCCGGAGAGCCAGACCGGGAAGTAGGTCGGACCGTTGGTCTGGTAGTCCGCGTAGAGGCGCTCGATGGCGTACTTGACGTCCTTCGAGGTGATCGGCGTGCCGTCCTCGAACTTCAGGCCGTCCTTCAGCGTCCAGGTCCAGGTCTTGCCGCCGTCGGAGGCGGTGCCGGTGTCGGTCGCCATGTCGCCGACCAGCGTGGTCTTGCCGGTCGTCGGGTCGGTCTTGTAGTTCGTCAGCTGACGGCTGTAGAGCATGCCGACGGCCTGGTACTCGTTGACGTACTGCTGGCTCGGGTCCAGGTAGTCGAAGCCGGCGGCCTCGATGCCGTGGGCGGTGCCACCCTGCTTCGCCCCGGGAACGTCGGCGGCCGGGCCGGTCGAGTCGGCCTTGGTGCCCACGGCGATCGTGGAGACCGAGGCGGCCGGACCCTTGGCGTTGTCGGACTTGGTGCCGCCGCCCCCACCACATGCCGTCAGCGTGAGGGCGCTGACCGCCACGAGCGCCGGCATGAGTGCTGCCTTGCGAAGTCTCATTGGTTCCTACCTGTCACTGGTCATGAACTGTCTAACCAGCGCGGACCGGCGGGGCTGCGTTGCCCCGGGGTGGCCGGTGCTGGGGGGAGCGAGGTGAAACAGGGTGTTACAAGGGGGGTGGAGCGGCTAGCGGATGGTCTTCGGGTCGAGCGCGTCCCGGACCGCATCTCCGAACTGGTTGAACGCGATGGTGAAGATCATCAGCGAGAGTCCGGGGAAGATCAGGTAGGTCAGGTCGTTGCGGTAGTTGTTCACCGCGTCCTGGAACATCAGGCCCCAGTCGGGGGTCGGCTCGGTCATGCCGACGCCGAGGAAGGAGAGGCCGGCCTCCGCGGTCACCATGGCCGGGAGCAGCAGGGTCATCTGCACCAGGATGGTGGTCGCCAGGTTGGGCATCAGTTCCTTGAAGATGATGCGCCAGGAGGAGGCTCCGGTGATCTTGGCGGCCTCGATGTACTCGCGCTCGCGCAGGCTGAGCGACAGGCCGCGCAGCAGACGGGCGGTGGCCATCCAGCCGAGGAACGTCTGCACCAGCACGATCGCGATGACGCGCATGTAGACCGGGGTCGGCCGGTCCGGCGCGACGAAGACGGCCAGCACGATCGGGGTGAAGGCGATGAAGAAGAGCTGCTGCGGCAGGGCCAGCAGCATGTCGGTGAAGCGTCCGACGAAGTAGTCGAAACGGCCGCCGAGGTAACCCTGCGCGACGCCGACGACGATGCCGACCACACCGGAGGCGATGGTGATGAGCAGGCCGATGCCGAGCGAGGTGCGGATGCCGTAGACCAGCTTGGCGAAGATGTCGTACCCGGCGTTCGGCGTGACGCCGAACCAGTGGGTCGAGCTCATGCCGCCGTTCGCGCCGATCGGGATGCCGGAGTCGTCGAGCAGCGACATGTCGCGCACCCCGTACGGGATGTAGGGCGACTGGCCGTACAACTTCGTGATCACCGGTGCGAGGATCGCGATCAGGATGTAGAGGATCACGATCGCGGCGCAGAACACACCGATGCGGTTGCGCTTGAAGCGGCTCCAGGCAATCTGGCCCGGGGTGCGCCCGAGGAGCGCGGCGGGCTTCTTGCCGCCGTCTCCTGTCGCGGACGCGACGAGGACCGGGTCGGTCTCTGTCGTGTCCTCAGTTGGCGTCGTCATGGTGCGAAAGCTCCCGCCGGTGTGGTCTGTGCAGCAGCAACGAGGAAGAAGTTGGTCGAACGGACTCTCGCAACTCGTTTATCGAACGTCAAGAGTTTCTCTGTAGCTGGACAGGCAGTTTTGGCTTCGTTCTGGAATGTCCACCAGGTTGTAGCTTTCAGATACTTGACAGCCTCATGACGAGACGTACCAAAACGGACATATACCGGCAAAGCTCGTTCATAAGTTCGTAACGAGGGCTTAGTCGCACCGGTATCTGAACGCCGAGGGCGGCTCTTTGTAAGGTTGACGCGCATAGATAAAGGTGTCCGTTTTGACCTGCTATGGGGTGAATACTCGTCGGTTTTCAGCGTCCGGTATCCGGACGGATTTGGCGGGAAGCCGCCGCTGGCGACTTTTCGTCAGCCATTAATGGCTTCCCGGAATCCGTCGGGAGAGGTGCTGCCCAACCCCGCTGTCGGTTACACGCCAGTGGCGAGATGTCGCCGTGAATCACGTCGAAGCCCCGGAACGATCGACGTTCCGGGGCTTCGGCCGAGCATTTTTGACATGCTCACATATGGAACTTGGAAGTGCGCTCCGCATCCGTGTTCTTGTCATAGACGGAAGCGATCGCGTCGGCCACGTCCTGGGTTGTGATCGGGGCCAAAGTACCGTCGCTCTTACGGAACTTGAGCTTGTCGAAGACCGGTCCGACAGCCGTCGCCAACTGGTTGAGGTCCCACTTGGGAACGAAGTTTCCGTTGCCATCCGGCACCAGTGTGAGCGTCTTGGCGGCGATTGCCTTGGTGAAGACGAACTTCCTGGTCGCACTGCCGGTACCGGCCAGCACGGTGACCCGGCCACTGACGATCGCCTTGCCGAGACCGTCGGCGGCCTGCTGCAGCGCCTGCGTGGAGACCTTGGGCTGGGCGGCGGTCACCGCCAGGGTGACCGGGGCGTCCGCCTTGCCGTTGGCCCGGTCCTGGTAGCTCTGCACCACCTGGTCGACCGCCGAGTTGCCGTCCACCGCCTGACCAGCCTGACCGGGTACCACGGTCGGGTCGCCGGTGTCGCTGAACTGGACGTAGCCCTCCTTGAGCCCGTGCGCCGAGCTCGCCGCCAGGCTGTCCAGCGCGGCCTTGAGCTTGGCCCGGTCGATCCGCATG
Organism: Kitasatospora sp. NBC_01250; assembly: GCF_036226465.1. Lineage (NCBI taxonomy): Bacteria > Bacillati > Actinomycetota > Actinomycetes > Kitasatosporales > Streptomycetaceae > Kitasatospora > Kitasatospora sp. NBC_01250. Next base: position 5,552,603 of record NZ_CP108476.1, read on the forward strand.
GCCGGCGGCACCTTCTTGGTGCCACCGGCCAGCGAGCCGATCACGGTCATGGGGCCGTAGCTGTGCTTGGTCAGGCCGTCCACGGTGGCGGTGGTGTCGAAGCTCAGGCCGGCGGTCGCGGGGTCCAGCGGCAGCGTCTGGTCGCCGAGCTTGAGCTGTATCGGCTTCGCGCCGATCTGGCCCACCGTGCCGTCGAGCTGGTGGACCGCCTGGTCGCGGCTGTCACCGCCGATGTCGGTGCCCAGGACGGTGGTGCCGCGGGGCACGTCCGCCTGGTTGAGCATCAGGCCGGTGCCGTACGCGGCGGCGCCCAGGAAGAGCACCCCGCCCACGCCGGTGACCAGCAGCTTCTGCACCTTGGAGCGGGCCTTGGGCTTGGCAGCGGCCTGCTTCTTGGGCGGCGCGGCCGCCGGGGCGGCCTCGGCGCCGCCGAGCGGCTCGGTGCCCAGGGGGGCGGGCACCGGAGCGCCGGGGGCCGGCGGCTCGGTGGCCGACCGGGGGGCGCCCGCCGCGGTGGCGGCGCCGCCGGGCCGCGGCGCAGCGGGGGCCGCGCCGTACACGCCGGCGACCGGCAGGCCCGGTATGGCCTCCTCGGGCAGTTCACCGCTGATCGGGTCGAAGCCGCCGATCTGGGTGTCCTCGGGCTCCTCGGACCCGGGCGCGCGCCGGCCGAAGGCGCCGGGCGGGTTGACCGGCGGCTGCGGCTTGGCGAACCGTCCGGGCGCGCCGGGCGTGCCGGTGGGCCGCGGGTTGGCGGTGGTCCCGAAGGGGTCCGCGGCAGGGGGCGGCGTGCCCAGGCCGGGCTGCGGGTCGGCGGCACCCGGGAACGAGGCGGCCGGGCCCTCGGGCCTGCCCTGGTACGGGTCGCCCGGGTACGGCCCGGCGTTCGCGTACGGGGAGCCGGGCGCGTACGACTGGTCGGCGCCCGGGTAGGAGGTGCCGCCGGTGTGCTGGTACGGCTGGTCGGAGTACGGGCTGCCGGTGGCCGGCTGCTGCGGTACGCCGCCGCCGAACCCGCCGCCGCCGAACTCGTTGCCCGCGAACTCGCCGCCGCCGAACGGCGAGGGCGGCGTGCCGGCGGGCCGGGGCAGCGGGGTCTGCAGGGTGCTCTCCGCGGAGAAGAGCGGGGCGGCGGGCGCGCCGCCCTGGGGGTACGGCGTCTGTCCCTGCGGCGCGGTGGGTGCGCCGGTGGGTGCGGCGGCGGGTGCGCCCACGCTCGGCGCCGGGCTGGGGGCGGCGGCGCGCGGCGCGGTGGAGCCCACCGGCTCGGGCCGGCTCTTCTGCCGGGGCCGGAACCACTCGCCCGTCGACTCCGCCTCGGACTCGCCCTGCTGGGCCCCGGCGGGCGCCTGGGCACCGCCGGGCACCGGGGTCCCGCCGGGCGGCGTGCGCCAGTCCGGCGCCGGCGTCGGCTCCGGCCCGGCGCCCGGGGCTGCGGGCGCCGCCGGGCGGCGTCGGGCACCGGCCTCCGGCTCCGCGGCCTGCTCCTCGGGCTTGACGGTGCTTCGCATCACCACCGGCGGGATCGGCCGGGAGCCCGGGATGTTGATCGAGATTCGGGTGGTCAGCGTCGTCTCGGTCTTGGGGACCTCGGGCTCGGTCTCCTCGTGGGCCGCCGGGCTCGGGGAGCCGAAGGGGTCGCCACCGAAGCCGTTCGCCAGCCCCGGGATGCCGTAGGGGGGAGTGCCCGACGGGTAGGCGTCGAGCCCTTCACCCGCCCGGTGGCCGGGGGGCGTCGCCCGCCGGGAGGACGGGTAGGCGCTGTCAGATTCGCGGCTGCTCAATGCTGCTCTGCTCCGGGTTCGCGGCCGGACGGCTCGTCCGACGTTGCTGCGGCACCACCATACTGGGAACCCCAGGGTGGCGAACTGCTTCCCTTAGAACCCGATACGTCCGGTTCCAGGACCCGATACGTCCGGTTCCGCACCGTCGAGCCTACGGGGCGGGCGCGTTGACTGCCCGTCGGGTCCGGTCAGTCCCGCTGGCGCGGAATGCCGAAGGTGAACGGCGAGCGGGTCGGCAGCGTCGCGCACACCAGACCGGGCAGCCAGCCGCCCAGGACGTACACGTACGAGTCGACCCCGGTGGCCAGGACGAAGTCGCCCTCGGGGCGGGGGGACAGCAGGACCAGCAGGACCAGGAACCAGCCGATCATCGGCACGCCCGCGCCCAGCTTGGTGCCGGTCGCCCGCAGGCCCAGGTAGCAGACGGCGCCGTTGGCGAGCAGCGCGAACAGCAGGCCGGCCGGGCTCCACAGACCCTGCACAAAACAACCGCAGAGTGAGACCAGCGCGCCGAGCACGAAGAGCACCGCGTACCAGGCGATGCGCACCGGGCGCGCCGGCAGCGGCTCGGCCAGCCGCTGGGCCCGGGTGCCGAACAGGGTGTGCAGCGGGTTGCTCATCAGGACTCGATTCCGGTGGCGCCGTCGCCGGACAGGCCGGCGAACAGGTCGGTCAGCGGTCGGGTGGTGCCGGCCTCGCCGCGGGCCAGCTGGTAGTACTCGTCGGCCACCAGCGGCTGCCAGCGGTCGTTGCTCAGCGCGAAGAAGGTGCCGTCCACGGTGATCTGGGTGACGTGCGCGCGCATCGCGGCGGCCTTGCGGTCGGCGAACCCGGCGCCGTCGAGTGCCGCGTCGATCAGCTCGTCCGCGACCACGCCCGGCACGTCCTCGGGGTCGGCGGCCAGCTCGAAGCGCTCGGCGGCGGCCCGCAGCCCGGTCAGCAGCACCGAGCGCGGCATGCGGTTCCAGAAGATCCTGGCGATCCGCCAGGCCGGGCCGAGGTCGGGGCGGAAGGCGGGGTCGGCGGCGAGCTCGGCGGCGCGCATCGCGACCCGGTGCGCCTGGATGTGGTCCGGGTGCCCGTAGCCGCCGTGCTCGTCATAGGTGACCAGGACCTGCGGGCGCACCTCGCGCACCACGGCGACCAGCTCCGCGGCGGCCTCGTCCGGATCGGCCTGCCAGAAGCAGTCGGGACGGTCGTTCTCCGGCATGCCGAGCATGCCGGAGTCCCGGTACCGTCCCCGGCCGCCCAGGAAGCGGACGTCGGTCACGCCGACCTCCCGCATCGCGGCGGCCAGCTCGCCGATCCGGTGGGCGCCCAGTTCGTCCTGCCGGTCCGCCGTCAGGTGGGCCAGCTCGGCCGGGACCACCTCGCCGCCCTCGCCGAGGGTGCAGGTCACCAGGGTGACCTGGGCGCCCTCGGCGGCGTAGCGGGCCATGGTGGCGCCGTTGCCGATCGACTCGTCGTCGGGGTGGGCGTGCACCAGCAGCAGGCGGCGGTCTGCGGTCGTGGTCCGGTCGGCGGCAGCGGTCATGGGGAGCAGCCTAACGACCGCCGCCACGACCGCTGCCCCAGGTCTCAGAGCTTCAGGTCATTGAGCATCCCGGCGAGGTTGCTGGTCACCTGCTGGATCGACGGCGCGATCGATGTGGAGGCGAGGTAGAAGCCCAGCAGCGAGCAGATGACCGCGTGGGCCAGCTTGAGGCCGGAGCGGCGGACCAGGACCACCACGATGACCAGCATCAGCATGGCTGCGGAGATGGACAAAGCCATGACGGCTCACACCCCTTCTCGGGTGCGCCGCCCGTGCGGGCGGCGGTTGGACCGTGTCGGACAGGGTCGAACCGGATATCGATCATCCGGATCCCCGAACAAGGAATACCCGATCAGTGAGGATCGCATTACTGTCCGTGAGTCAGCGCCGGTCGTGGCGCGGGCCCTCGAAGCGGCGCAACAGCCGGTGGGAAGGGGTGCGAGGGGCTGTGCGGGCGACTTCCTGACGCTGCGCCGAACGAGTGAGCGGCGGCAGGTCGACGCCGTAAGGTGCGGTGCCATGACCACTGAAGCTCCCTCAGCCACCGCTCAGGACACCTTCCCCCGGCAGTACGCGCGGACCCTGCGCTACACCGTCGGCCAGCCCCGTTCGTTCGCCGTGGCACCCGACGGGGCCCGGGTCGTCTTCCTGCGCTCCACCGGTCGGGACCGGGCCAACCTGCTCTGGACGCTGGACCCGGCCACCGGCGCGGAGACCGTCGCCGCCGACCCCGCGCAGCTGCTCGGTGGCGGCGAGGAGGACCTCTCGCCGGCCGAGCGCGCCCGCCGCGAGCGCAGCCGGGAGGGCTCGGCCGGCATCGTCGGCTACGCGCTGGACGGTGCGGCCACGCTTGCCGCCTTCGCCCTCTCCGGGCGGCTCTTCACCGCCGACCTGGTGGCCGGCGCGGCCCGCGAGCTGCCCGCCGCCGGACCGCTGCTCGACCCGCGCCCCTCGCCCGACGGCCGCTGGATCGCCTACCCGACCACCGCGGGCGCGCTGCGCCTGATCGCGGCCGACGGCAGCGCGGACCGCGCGCTCGCGGAGCCCGAGGCGGCCGGGGTGACCTGGGGTCAGGCGGAGTTCATCGCCCAGGAGGAGATGGACCGGGACCGCGGCTACTGGTGGTCCCCGCGCAGCGATGCGCTGCTGGTCGCGCGGGCCGACGACGCGCCGGTGCAGCGCTGGTGGATCGCCGACCCGGCCAGTCCCGCGACGGTGCCCACCGAGGTCGCCTACCCGGCCGCCGGCACCCCCAACGCCGAGGTCACGCTCTGGCTGGTCACCCTGGACGGCACCCGCACCGAGGTCGTCTGGGACCGCGCCGCCTACCCGTACCTGGGCCGGGTGCACTGGTCGGCGGGCGGCGTGCCGCTGCTCCTGGTGCAGGCCCGCGACCAGCGCAGCCAGCTGCTGCTGACCGTCGACCCGGCCACCGGCGCCACCGGCGAGCTGCTCGCCGAGCGTGACGCGGCCTGGCTGGAGCTGTTCCCCGGGGCTCCCGCCTGGACCCCGGACGGGCGGCTGGTGCGGATCAGCGACGAGCCCGGCCACCGCGCGCTCCTCGTCGACCAGGTCGAGCTGACCGACGACACCCTGCACCTGCGGGCCGTGCTGGCGGTGGGTGCCGGGGAGGTCCTGTGCACCGCGAGCGCGGGCGAGGGCGCCGAGGACCAGACCCCGGGCCTGCAGGGCCTGTACGCCGTCCCGCTGGACGGCTCGGGCCCGCGCCTGCTGCGCCGGGGCGCGGCACTGGACGCGGTGCGCGGCGGCGAGGTCACCGTGCTCTCCAGCTCGGCCCTGGACCGCCCGGGCCGCCGGGCCGAGGTGCTGCGCGGTGGGGAGAGCCTCCTGACCGTCACCTCGTACGCGCAGACCCCGGTGCTCACCACCCGGCCGCAGTTCCGGCTGGCCGGGGAGCGCCGGATCCCGGCCGCCGTGGTGCTGCCGACCGGCTACGACCGGGAGCGCGACGGCCTGCTGCCGGTGCTGATGGACCCGTACGGCGGCCCGCACGCCGCGATGGTGGTGCAGGCCCACAACGCCTTCCTCAGCTCGCAGTGGTTCGCCGACCAGGGCTTCGCCGTGGTGGTCGCCGACGGCCGCGGCACCCCGGGCCGCAGCCCGGCCTGGGAGAAGGCGATCGCCTTCGACTTCGCCGGCGTCACCCTGGACGACCAGGTCGAGGCCCTGCAGGCGCTGGCCGAGGAGTTCCCGCTGGACCTGGGCCGGGTGGCCATCCGTGGCTGGTCCTACGGCGGGTACCTGTCGGCGCTGGCCGTGCTGCGCCGTCCCGACGTCTTCCACGCGGCGGTGGCCGGCGCTCCGGTGACCGAGTGGCGGCTCTACGACACCCACTACACCGAGCGCTACCTGGGCCACCCCGACGAGCGCCCGGAGGTCTACGAGGCCAACTCGCTGACCGGGGACGCGGCCCGGCTGGAGCGCCCGCTGATGATCGTGCACGGTCTGGCCGACGACAACGTGGTGGCCGCGCACACCCTGCGGCTCTCCTCGGCCCTGCTGGCCGCGGGCCGCCCGCACACCGTGCTGCCGCTGTCCGGCGTCACCCACATGACGCCGCAGGAGCAGGTGGCGGAGAACCTGCTGCTGCTCCAGGTCGACTTCCTGAAGGAGAAGCTGGGCCTGAAGCCGACGCCGTGACCCTGGGCGTCCTCGGCATGACATCCGTCATGCCGAGGACGCGACGACGCACACTGCCGCGCCCGGCGCCGCTCCGCCATCCTGGTCGGGTCAGCACAACGGCAGTAGACGACGGGGAGAGCCGCCATGCCCGAGGAAGTGGCCGCGTTCAGACGGGTCAGCAAGAGCTACGGTCACGTCAAGGCGGTGAACGGGCTCGACCTGACGCTACATCCGGGCCAGACCGTGGCGCTGCTCGGTCCCAACGGCGCGGGCAAGTCCAGCAGCCTGGACCTGCTGCTCGGCCTGCGCGACCCCGACCAGGGGGAGGTCACCCTGTTCGGCGGCACCCCGCGCGCGGCGGTGGCGGCCGGGCGGGTGGGCGCGATGCTGCAGAGCGGCGGCCTGATGACCGACGTCAAGGTGCGCGAGCTGGTGCAGCTGGCCTGTGACGTGCACCCGCGCGGCCACCGGGTCGAGCAGGTGCTGCAGGACGCGGGCATCACCGAGATCGCCGACCGCCGGGTGGACAAGCTCTCCGGCGGCCAGGAGCAGCGGGTGCGCTTCGCGCTGGCGATCGCCGGGCAGAACGACCTGATCGTGCTGGACGAGCCGACCACCGGCATGGACGTCTCGGTCCGCCAGCAGTTCTGGGGCGCGATGCGCCGGCAGGCCGAGGAGGGCCGCACGGTGCTCTTCGCCACCCACTACCTGGAAGAGGCCGACTCGATCGCGGACCGGGTGCTGGTGCTGCACCGCGGGCGGCTGATCGCCGACGGCTCGTCCGCCGAGATCAAGGCCAAGGCCGGCGCCCGGCGGGTCAGCTTCGAGCTGCACGCGACGGACGGACAGGTCGAGGAGTCCGCGCTGCGGGCGCTGCCGAGCCTGGTGGCGCTGGAGATCAGCGGCCCGGCGAGCGGGGTGCGCACGGTGCGGATCCGCTCCACCGACGCCGACGCGGTGGTGGCCGGGCTCTACCGGGCCGGCTGCTACCCGCGCGGTCTGGAGGTCACCAGCCTCGGGCTGGAGCAGGCCTTCCTGACCATCACCAGCGAGCAGGACGAGCAGGACGAGCACGACGGCACCCTGAGCGGGACGGAGCAGGCGCGATGAGGACCCTGATCAAGCTGGAGATCCTGCGCACGCTGCGCAACCGGCGCTACGTCTTCTTCACGGTGCTGTACCCGTCGCTGATGTACTTCTTCTTCATCAGCGCCTACAGCAACGGCAACGTCTCCACCGGGGTCAGTGCCAAGAGCTACTTCATGGTCTCGATGGCCACCTTCGGCGCGGTCGGCGCGGTGCTCACCGGCAGTGCGCAGCGGATCTCGCTGGAGCGCAAGAGCGGCTGGACCCGACAGCTGCGGCTGACCGCGCTGCCCGGCCGGGCGTACGCGGTGGCGAAGATCAGCTCCTGTGCGGTGACCACGCTGCCCTCGATCCTGGTGGTCTTCGTGCTCGGCGCCTTCGAGGGCGTGCGGCTGGACGCCGGGCAGTGGCTGGGCCTGGTGGCCGCGCTCTGGGTGGGCAGCTTCGTCTTCGCGGCCCTGGGCGTGGCGCTCGGGTACGCGGCGGAGCCGAGCGCGGTGCAGCCGATCGTGATGATCGTCTACATGCTGATGGCGGCCTTCGGCGGCACCTGGTTCCCGGTCACCGGCGGGCTGAAGTCGGTGGCCCGGTTCAACCCGGTCTACCTGTACAACCAACTGGCGGGCTTCGTGCACCCCGGCACCTCCTTCGACGTGTCGGCCGCGGCCGGGCTGGCCGGGTTCCTGGCGGTCTTCGTGGCCGGGGCGGCCGTGCTGTACCGCAGGGACACCAAGCAGGCATGATGGCCGCCATGTCGACAACACCGCTGGACCGCCGCCCGGACGAGTCCGAGGCGGCGGACCAGGGGCGTTCCACCGGCTCACCGTCCGGCGCCGGCTCATCGTCCGGCGCCGCCGAGCGGGCGCTGGCCGCCGCGGACGGCGAGCTGCAGTTCAAGGGCGCGGTCCCGGGCGGTCCGGTGGACAACCGGCGCCAGCTGCTGGTGAAGCTCTGCTGGATGCTGCTGTGGGCGTTCTACCTGGTCTACCCGATCAAGGACCTGACGGGCAGCCACCACGGTCCGGCCGCCAAGGCGTTCGGCTGGGCCGCCCTGGCCGGCTTCCTGGGCTGCTACGTCACCCTGGTGCTCTTCCGCTCGATGCGGGGCATCCGGTGGCGCGGCAGTTACCCGCTGGTCGCCGTGATGGCGGTGCTCGCGCCGGCCACCAGCCTCGGCCTGGGCACCGACTGGCTGGTCATGTTCAACTACCTGGCGGTCGCGGTCGGTGCGGTGCTGGTGCCGCGGCTGGCGCTCGCCGGGGTCGCCACGGTCACCGGGGCGATGGCGGTGACCGCCCTGTCGCTCTCCCAGGACCTGGGCACGATCGGGGAGCTGGCCCTGCCGGCCTTCCTCGGCGGCGCCGCGATGATCGGGATGCAGCGCCTGGTCGGTGTGATGCGCGAACTGCGCGACGCCCGTGAGACGGTGGCGCACCTGGCGGCGGCCGAGGAGCGGCTGCGGCTGGCCCGCGACATGCACGACCTGCTCGGTCACTCGCTCTCGCTGATCACCCTCAAGAGCGAGCTGGCCGGGCGGTTCATGGAGGCCGGCCAGCAGGAGGCGGCGCGGGCCCAGGTGACCGACATCGAGCAGGTGGCGCGCGAGTCGCTGACCGACGTCCGGGCGGCCATCACGGGCTACCGCAGGCCCACCCTGCCGGTCGAACTCTCCGCCGCCCGCCGGGCGCTGAGCACCGTCGGAGTGACCCTGGAGGCGCCCGCCGCACTGGCCGAGGACCGGCCGGGGCTCGGCGCGGCAGAGGCCGAGACGCTCGCCTGGGCGCTGCGCGAGGCGGTCACCAACATCGTCCGGCACGCGCAGGGCGCCACCCTCTGCACGATCGGCCTGGACGAGACCTGGGACGGTGAGGGCGGGCGCTACGCCGTCCTGGAGATCACCGACAACGGGGCCGGCCCGGGCAAGTCGGGCCCCGGCAACGGGCTGTCCGGCCTCGACGAGCGGCTCGCGCTGGTCGGCGGCCGCCTGGAGACCTCACCGGGCCAGCACGGCAAGGGATTCCGGATCCGGGCCCTGGTTCCGCTGGGCGCCCGGGTGGCCTGACGGCGCCTCAGGCCCCGTCAACGGCAACGGCCGGGACGGCGGCGCACAGGTGCGCCTGGCCGGCCCGGCCGCACGATTGAGATCCGCGCGGGGGACTCGCGGGGGAAATCAGTCGGACGAGGCGTCGAAGCTGCCCTCGGAGCCACCCTCGTTGCTCCAGGTGGCGCCGGCCTGGCCGCGGCCCGCCATGGCGGTGCCGCTGTTGTTGTGGTACTTCGCCTCGGAGCCGCTGATGCTGTGGGCGCTGGCGCCGGTCGCGGTACCGGCGACCGCGATGCCAGCGAGGGCAAAGCCGACCAGGGCGGTGCGAATTCGCATAAGTATTCCCTTCTCCGGCGGACCGATGATTATGGCCCGTTATGTCCAAGAGAATGCACTATCTGACATGGGGTCAGTTAGTCGCGTACGCACGCTTTCACCCTGTTGGGCGTAGTACGCCGCACTCCTGGTGGAAGGCGGCGGGCGGATATTGCCTAGGCTGGCCGCATGACGGACAAGACGGGGGCAGGAACGCCTGTGCAAGGGATAAGGGTCCTGCTCGCCGAGGACCAGGGCATGGTGCGCGAGGCGCTGGCGGCGCTGCTCGGGCTGGAGGGCGACATCCAGGTCGTCGCCCAGGCGTCGCGGGGGGACGAGGTGGTCGACGCGGTGCTCGCGCACGACGTCCAGGTCGCCGTGCTGGACATCGAGATGCCCGGGATGACGGGGATCGAGGCGGCGGCCGAGCTGAAGCGGCGCTGCCCGGGCACCAAGGTGGTGATCGCCACCACCTTCGGGCGCCCCGGCTACCTGCGCCGGGCGATGGAGAGCGGGGCGGACGCCTTCCTGGTCAAGGACGCCCCGGCAGCCGAACTCGCCGAGGCGGTGCGGCGGGTGCTGCGCGGCGAGCGGGTGATCGACCCGACCCTGGCCGCAGCCGCGCTGGCCGAGGGCGCCAACCCGCTGACCGGGCGCGAGCTGGACGTGCTCGGGGCGGCCTCGGACGGCGCGGTGAACGCCGAGATCGCCCGGCGCCTGCACCTGTCGGAGGGCACGGTGCGCAACTACCTGTCGATGGCGATCCAGAAGACCGGCGCCCGCAACCGCGCCGAGGCGATCCGGATCGCCAAGGAGAAGGGCTGGATGTGACCCCGGCCCGGCCCGGCCCGACCGCCTAGTTGAGGCGGTGCCGGGCCGACCGGGCCTCCTGGCGGACCTTGGCGGCGGACTCCGGATCGAAGGTGTCCAGGATCCGCGCGTAGTCCTCCATCTCGGCCGCCCCGCCCAGGAAGTCGCCGGTGCGCACGAGCAGTTCGGCCCGTTCTAGGCGCAGCTGGGCCGGGTGCCGGGGGAGCAGCAGCGACAGCTCGGTGGCCCACAGCTGCACCCTGGCCTGCTCCGGCCGGTCGGCGGCCCAGCTGCGGATGTTGCCCAGCACCCGCAGCGTGAGGTCCAGCGGCTGGGCGGGCGTCAGCAGGTCGGGGGTGAAGCGGTGGCCGGCGGCGAGCACGATGGTGGCGGCGTCCTGCGAGCTGAGCAGCCGCCCGCCGTGGAAGGGGTCCGCCAGCACGTACTCCTCGCCCGGCTCGGGGCCGCCCACCGCGACGATGAAGTGCCCCGGCAGCGCGATCCCGTGCACCGTCAGCCCGGCCCGGGCGGCCACCGCGGACCAGACCAGGCTCAGCATGATCGGCAGGCCGCGCCGGCGCCGCAGCACCTCGGGCAGCAGCGAGGACTCCAGCCGCCGGTAGTCCGACTGCCGGCCGTGGAAGCGTTCCCGGCCGCCCAGCACCGCCGCCAGCAGTGCCGCGGTCTCCTCCGGCGTGGCGGGGGAGCGCTCGGCGACCGCGCGCCGCACCGCGGCCGCGTGTCGGTCCAGGGCGGCCTGACAGGCCGCCAGCAGCGCCTCCAGGGTGGGCGGCGGCTCCAGGCGGCCGTCCTCGGTGTAGCCGGGGTCGGCCAGGGTGTGCTCTGCGGCGGCCAACAGGCAGAGCAGCACCGGATCGGGCTGCTCCGACCTGGCCTCGGCGCGGAAGCGGGTTCTGCTCTGCTCGGTCACGGTGGCTGCGCTGGCTTTCGTGCGTGACGGCTTTCGGCTGACGGGCGGGGACCCCGCGAGGGGATTCCCATGGCGGGAACCTACGTGGAGGGCCGAGCCCTAAGGAAGACGGGCGTAGTGGTAAGTGTGACTCGTCGTGAAGCCGAGTCCGTCATAGAGCGTGATCGCACCACTGTTCTCGGCCTCCACCTGCAGGTAGGCGCCCTGCGCGCCCTCCTCGGCGGCGCGTGCCGCCAGCGCCGCCATCACGGCCGTCGCAAGCCCCCGCCGTCGGGCGTCGGGGCGCACCTCGACGGCCCCGAAGCAGGCCCACGGGCCGTCGATGACGCACCGCCCGATCGCCGACGGGACGCCGCCGTGCGGGTCGGGGACGGTGGCGAACCAGACCGAGGGGCCGCCGTGCAGCACCTGGCGGGCGGCCTCGGTGAGCGCCGGGTCGGCCTCCACCCGCTGGTAGGCCGAGAGCCACCCGGGGCCGGCGACGCGCGACAGCCGGACCGCCCCCGCCCCCGCGCCCGTGCCGCGGCCGGCCCGGGCGAGCGGGGCCAGCGGCGCGGTGCGCACCAGGGTCGGCGCGAACCGGGCACCCAGCCGGTCCAGCTCCGCGGTCAGCTCGGCCGGCGAGCCCGGGGTGACCAGTTCGACCCAGGTGGGCAGCCCGCGCTCGCCGTACCACTGCCGGGCCCGCACCAGCGCCTGCGGCAGCGGCAGCCCGGGGTCGCCGAGGGTCTGCACCGAGTTGGCCCGGCGGGTGAAGCCGGCCGAGGCGCGCAGCAGCCACTCGCCGAGCGGCTGCTGCTCCACGGCGGGCCAGCCGCGCGCGGCGATCCGCTGCAGCTCGACGGGGCCGGTGGCGGGCAGCGGCGTGTTCCTGGCCGGGAAGAGCGGGACCGCCTTGCCCGCGACCAGTCGCTCGAGCGGGATCCGCACCTCGCAGCGGTCGCGGGTGACCACGGTCAGCTCATGATCGTCCCAGGATGTGAGCACGCCGATCGCATCGCGGAACGAAGGGCGACCGGTGGCCGGGTCGGGCGCCGGCTCGACCTGTCGCACAGAGACCCGTCGTCCCACGTCAGAGCGGTCTATCCGGACCTCGGGGCGGGCACCGATCGGAATAGGGGTGCTACTCAAGCTAACCTCCGGTGCATTTGTAGTCTCTGACCCGCGATACTAGGTGCGGGCATCGACGACGCCGCGCTCACCCGCGCACGCAAGCAGATAGTTTGGGCACCGGCCCAACCGAGGAGGAACGACAGCGTGACCTACGTCATCGCGCAGCCTTGTGTCGACGTCAAGGACAAGGCGTGCATCGAAGAATGCCCGGTTGACTGCATCTATGAGGGCGAGCGCTCCCTTTACATCCACCCGGATGAGTGCGTCGACTGTGGTGCGTGCGAGCCGGTCTGCCCGGTCGAGGCGATCTTCTACGAGGACGACACTCCGGAGGAGTGGAAGGACTACTACAAGGCGAACGTCGAGTTCTTCGACGACCTCGGTTCGCCCGGTGGTGCCTCGAAGCTCGGCCTGATCGAGCGGGACCACCCGTTCATCGCGGCCCTGCCGCCGCAGAACCAGGGCGAGCACTGAGCCTGTGAGCACGAACGAACCGCGCGCGCCGTTCCCGGGTCACCCGGGGGCGGCGCGCCGCGTCTCCGACCTTCTGCCGGTCTTCCCCTGGGACAAGCTGGAGCCGTACAAGGCCACCGCGCTCGCCCATCCGGACGGGCTGTGCGACTTCTCGGTCGGCACGCCGGTGGACCCGGTCCCCGAGCTGGTCCAGAAGGCGCTGGCGGCCAGCAGCGACACCCCGGGCTACCCGACCGTGTGGGGGACGCCCGAGCTGCGGCAGGCGATCGCCGGGTGGCTGCGCCACCGGGTCGGCGCCGAGATCGCGCCGGACGCCGTGCTGCCGACCATCGGCTCCAAGGAACTGGTGGCCTGGCTGCCGGGCCAGCTCGGCCTCGGTCCGGGCGATCAGGTGGCCTATCCGCGCCTGGCCTACCCCACCTACGAGGTCGGCGCCCGCCTGTGCGGCGCGACGCCGGTCGAATACGAGGACGTCGAGGAGCTGGACCCCGCCCGGGTGCGGCTGATCTGGCTCAACTCGCCTTCGAACCCCACCGGGCGGGTGCTGACGGCCGATCAGCTGCGCCGCGCGGTGGCCTGGGCCAGGACGCACGGGGCGCTGCTGGTCAGCGACGAGTGCTACCTCGAGCTGGGCTGGGAGGCCGAGCCGGTCTCGGTGCTGCGGGCCGACGTCTGCGGCGGCTCGCACGAGGGCCTGCTGGCCGTGCACTCGCTCTCCAAGCGCTCCAACCTGGCCGGCTACCGCGCCTCCTTCGTGGCGGGCGACCCGGTGGTGGTGCGCGAGCTGCTGGAGATCCGCAAGCACGGCGGCATGATCGTGCCGGCGCCGGTCCAGGCGGCCACCATCGCGGCGCTCGGTGACGACGCGCACGTGGCCGAGCAGCGGTCCCGGTACGCCGCCCGCCGCTCGGCGCTGCGGGACGCGCTGACCGCCCACGGCTTCCGGATCGAGCACTCCGAGGCCAGCCTGTACCTGTGGGCCACCCGGGACGAGCCGTGCTGGGACACCGTGGCGGCGCTGGCCGAGCTGGGCATCCTGGTGGCGCCCGGCGACTTCTACGGGCCCGCGGGCGAGCGGTTCGTCCGGGTCGCGTTCACCGCGACCGACGAGCGGGTCGCGGCGGCGGTGCGGCGGCTGAACGGCTGACACCCGGCCGGGACGGCAGCACAACGGGCGGTGGGGACGGTTGAGAACCGTCCCCACCGCCCGTTTCGTCAGGTGCGGCTGCCGGCCGGTCAGCTCACCGACGGCGTGTGCTGCAGCGCCCCGGTCAGGCCGCCGAGCAGGTTCGGCACGCTGCCCAGGTCGGGCAGGCCGCCCAGCCGGTGGGCGCTCTCGCCGGCCTGGCCGTTCAGCTGGGCCAGGTGCAGTGCGTCGGTGGCCTCGGTCGGGTGCACCAGGTCGCCGGCCTGCGGGGTGCCGCTGGTCAGGTGCTCGGTGCTGGGCAGGCCGTGCTCACCGATGTGCTGGGTGGCGGGCACCGCGCCGAGCAGGTGGCCGGTGTCGGGCAGCGCGCTGCCCAGGCCCTCGGAGCTGGGCAGCGCGCCGGCCAGCCGGTCCTGGCCCGGCATCGCGGCGGACAGGCTGCTGGTGGCCGGCACCTGGCCGAGCAGGTGGCGGGTGGCGCCGAGCGGGTTGCTCACGGTGTCGGCGTTGACCACCTTGTCCACCCCGCTCACGGTCGGCGGGCCCGGCAGCGAGCCGGGGGCGGCCAGCGCGCCGGTGCCGGACAGCGGCGAGGCGGGCATCGCGGGCATCGAGCGGGTCGCGCCGCCGGGCAGCGAGCCGCCGACCAGCGGGACCAGCTTGTGGGCGGTCTCGGTCAGCAGGCCGCTGGCGGCCGTGGTCGAGCCGTCCTGGTGGTTGAGCTCGTCCACCATCTTGTCGGTCTGGGGCAGCGCGGTGGCCGCCATCATGCCGGTGGCGTCGGCGGCGGCCGGCACGGCCGTGCGGCCGAGCACCGCGGCGGTGGTGCCCAGGGCCTGCCCGGCCTGGTGCGTCTCCCCCTGCAGGGTCGAGGTCTTGGTGACGCCGTCCAGCTTGCTGAACCCGGAGCCGAGGTCGGTGCCGTGCGGGACCAGCTCGGCGGCCGACGCCGACCCGGCGGCGATCAGCGGGGTCGCGCCGGCCGCGACCAGGAGTGCGGCCTGGGCGATCCGGCGCGAGAGGGGGAGGGACATGGTGCTCCTAAGAGGTGACGACACGACGGGTCCGCCGGGCGGACGCCGTGATTACCGCCTGAGGAGCGAGAAGGTTTCGGTGACCGAGGGTAAAGAGTCCCTAAAGATCGCATGATCTTTTTTCTGACATCCGGGACATTTCGTCCGCGGGCCGCGCTTCCGAAGGAACGTCACTTCCGTTGCGCGCCAAGGCTCGGGGATGCGCGGCCGGTCCGCCCCCGCGCGGGGACGGACCGGCCGCGGCGCGCGCCGTACCGGACGGCCGCGTCCACTCGGCGTCCCGATGTTCACTCGCCGGAGGGGCAAACGGCCCGGTGTTCGTCAATTCGCGTTGACGATCCCGAGGGGCGGGCGTCAGTGCTTCGCGGAGGGCATCCCGAGGGTCACCAGGACCTGGGTCGTCGAGGTCGCGCCCGCCAGCGGCTGCCAGCCGCCGGAGGAGCGGTCGATCCGCCACACCTTGCCGTTGTAGGCGACGGTGCCGATGCTCAGCTCCTGGGCGTGCGCCACCGCCCACTGCGCCACCGCCCAGCCGCTCTGCAGCTGCGCGTCCTGGCCCCCGCCGGTGTTCAGGCCGGGGTCGGGGGTGAGGGCGAGCGCCGGGCTCGTCGTGGCCCCGCTGATGGCCGGGCTGCTGGTGGCCGGGCTCGCCGCCACCGCCCGCCCGAACTCGCGCTGCACCTGGAGGGTCACCAGCTGCGCCCCGCTCGGGGCGGCCGGGCTCGCCGTGCCGCTCGGCGAGGCCGCACCGGTGTCGACCTGGTCGGACTGCGGGAAGGAGTTCACCGTGCAGCTGAAGGTGGCCTGGGTGTGGCCGGTGAGCGCCTCGGCCAGCAGGGTGGCGTTGGCCTCGTGCTTGGCGTACGCGCCGGGGTAGCCGCTCTTCTGCACGTCCTGCGCGGCCTCGGTGAGCGGCAGCCGCGCGTAGCCCTGCACCTTCACCAGCGCGTCCAGGAACTTGTTGGTGGCGTAGACCGGGTCCATGATCTGCTGCTCGGTGCCCCAGCCCTGGGAGGGCCGCTGCTGGAACAGGCCCACCGAGTCGCGGTCGCCGCCCGCCAGGTTGTGCAGCTTGGACTCCTGCATCCCGGTGGCCAGCGCGATGGTCAGGGCGCGCTCCGGCAGCCCGCGGGAGATGCTCACCGCCGCGATGGTGGCCGCGTTGGAGCCCTGGTCCAGGTCCATCGTGACCGGCTTGCCGCCGGGCTGGGTGACCTCGCACTGCTCCGCGCTCTCGCCCAGGTGGTTGCGGTTCCACAGCACCAGCCCGGCGATCACCGCCCCGACCAGCAGCAGCGACGTCAGCACCCAGCGCAGCGGCCTGCGGCGCCGACGGCGGCCACGGGCCGCCCCCTCCTCAATGACCACCGTGGCCCCTCTCGCCTCGCGTTTGTGTCCCGCACACCGTACTCAGTCACCACCTGACCGGACGACTGTGCGGTCTGTGCTGGTTGCGTCGGGACGCAAGCGATCACCTCGGCCGTGCCGCGCGGAGCCGCTCCCGGCGCCCCCACTAGGCTTGCGCCATGAGCAGCCAGCCCGCCACCAGCGTCCCGACCGCCCTCGATCTGAGCCTGGACGGCGGTGCGCTCACCGCGCAACTGGTCGACATCCCCTCGGTCAGCGGGGACGAGCAGGCGCTGGCCGACGCGGTGGAGGCCGCGCTGCGCACCCTGCCGCACCTGACCGTGGACCGCTACGGCAACAACGTGGTGGCCCGCACGGACTTCGGGCGCTCCGAGCGGGTGCTGCTGGCCGGCCACCTGGACACCGTGCCGATCGCCGACAACCTGCCCTCCCGGGTCGAGGGCGACCTGCTCTGGGGCTGCGGCACCACCGACATGAAGTCCGGCGTCGCCGTCCAGCTGCGGCTGGCCGCCACCCTGACCGACCCCAACCGCGACCTGACCTTCGTCTTCTACGACTGCGAGGAGGTCGACGCCGCCCGCAACGGCCTCGGCCACCTGGTCGCCCAGCACCCCGACTGGCTGGCCGCGGACTTCGCGGTGCTGCTGGAGCCCAGCGAGGCGATGGTCGAGGGAGGCTGCCAGGGCACCCTGCGGGCCCAGGTGCTGCTGACCGGCACCAGGGCCCACTCGGCCCGCAGCTGGCTCGGCGACAACGCGATCCACCAGGCCGCCGTGGTGCTCGGCCGGCTCGCCGACTACCAGCCGCGCCGGGTGGAGATCGACGGCCTGGAGTACCGCGAGGGCCTGAACGCGGTGCGGATCGAGGGCGGGGTGGCGGGCAACGTGATCCCGGACGAGTGCGTGGTGACCGTCAACTTCCGCTACGCGCCGGACCGCACCGAGGCCGAGGCCGCGGCGCACGTGCGCGAGGTGTTCCAGGGGTTCCGGGTCGAGGTCACCGACAGTGCGCCCGGCGCGCTGCCCGGGCTCGCCCAGCCGGCCGCCCAGGCCTTCCTGGCGGCCACCGGCGGCAGCGCCCGGGCCAAGTACGGCTGGACGGACGTGGCGCGGTTCAGCGCGCTGGGCGTGCCCGCCGTCAACTACGGCCCGGGCGACCCGAACCTGGCCCACAAGCGGGACGAGCACTGCTCGCTGAGCGCGATCGCCGAGTGCGAGCGCCGGCTGCGCGACTGGCTGACCGCCTGACCGCCTGACCGCCTGACCGCCTGACCGTCGCCGTACCGTCAGCTGCCGGCCCGGCAAAGGTTGCCCGTTAATCACCCCTGCCAGGCGTACAGTTTCGTCATGACAGGGACATCAGCGCACGACGGCGCAGACGGACGGCGCTTCGGCCACGGGCCGGAGCTGGTGGAGCCGGACCTCACGGATTCGGAGCCGACCAAGAAGGCCTGGCCGGAGAAGCAGAAGGGCCCGGTGCTGCTGCGCCGCGAGCAGGTCGGCACCGGCACCACGGACCAGCGGCTGCTGGACACCACCGGCCCCACCGACTGGCTGCACACCGACCCCTGGCGGGTCTGGCGGATCACCTCGGAGTTCGTCGAGGGCTTCGGCGCGCTCGCCGAACTCCCGACCGCGGTCAGCGTCTTCGGCTCGGCCCGGACGCCGGTCGACTCGCCCGAGTACGCGGCCGGGGTGGCGATCGGCCGGGCGCTGGCCGAGGCCGGCTACGCGGTGATCACCGGCGGCGGCCCCGGGGCGATGGAGGCGGCCAACCGCGGCGCCTCCGAGGCCGGCGGGCTGAGCGTGGGCCTGGGCATCGAGCTGCCCTACGAGCAGGGCCTGAACGAGTTCGTCGACCTCGGGCTGAACTTCCGCTACTTCTTCGTCCGCAAGACGATGTTCGTGAAGTACGCGCAGGGCTTCGTGGTGCTGCCCGGCGGCCTGGGCACCCTGGACGAGCTCTTCGAGGCGCTCACCCTGGTGCAGACGAAGAAGGTCACCAGGTTCCCGGTGATCCTCTTCGGCAGCGCCTACTGGAGCGGGCTGGTGGCCTGGCTGCGGGACACCCTGGTCGCCCAGGGCAAGGCCGCGGCGGCGGACCTCGAACTGTTCCACGTCACCGACGAGGTGGACGAGGTGCTGAAGATCCTGGCCGAGAGCCGCCGCCCCAACGGCGAGATCTAGGACCTGTCCGGCGGCCGCTGATCCGGGCCCGGGGATCGGACCCCGGGCCCGGATCAGGCCAGGCCGCGGCGGGCCACCGCCGGCGGCCGGACGCCCTGGATCGAGGCGACCATGTCCAGCACCTGCCGGGTCTCGGCCACCTGGTGCACCCGGTAGATCCGGGCGCCCAGCCAGGCCGAGACGGCGGTGGTGGCCAGGGTGCCCAGCAGCCGCTGGTCGACCGGCTTGTCCAGGGTCTCGCCGACGAAGTCCTTGTTGGAGAGCGAGACCAGCACCGGGAACCCGGTGGCGGTCATCTCCGGCAGCCGCCGGGTGGCCTCCAGCGAGTGCCGGGTGTTCTTGCCGAAGTCGTGCCCGGGGTCGATGATCAGCGCGTCCCGGCGCACCCCGAGCGCGGCGGCCCGCTCGGCCAGCCCGACCGTGACCCGCAGGATGTCCGCCATCACGTCCGGGTAGCCGATCCGGTGCGGGCGGGTGCGCGGCTCGGCCCCGCCGGCGTGCGTGCAGACCAGGCCCACGCCGTGCCGGGCGGCGACCTCGGCGAGCCGCGGGTCGACCCCGCCCCAGGCGTCGTTGAGCAGGTCGGCGCCGGCCTCGCAGACCGCCTCGCCCACCTCGTGCCGCCAGGTGTCCACGCTGATCACGGCCCCGGGGTGGCGCTTGCGCAGCTCGGCCACGAACGGCACGGTGCGGCGCAGCTCCTCCTCGACCGTCACCTCCTCGCCCGGACCGGCCTTGACCCCGCCGATGTCCAGGATCGCCGCGCCCTCGGCCATCGCCCGGTCGGCGGCGGCGAACGCGGCCTCGTCGGCGAAGGTCGCGCCGCGGTCGAAGAAGGAGTCCGGGGTGCGGTTGACGATGGCCATGATGACCAGTTCATCCGCGCCGAACTCGCGCGGTCCAAGGCGCAGTGCCACCCTTGCTCCTTCCGCCGTCCTCGGCAGGTGTCGCTGGTATCGCCGGGTATCGATCCAGGGGGACCCTGGTGCGATGATGGGGCCCCGGCCTTCCCAGGGACCATGATCCCTCACTCGGCCGCATACTCACGTGTCGGGAGGACAGCTCGTGTTCTGGGTGATCGTGGTGGCGATGGCCGTGGTGGTCGGTGGTGCCGCACTGGTGGCACTGGGCGGCGGTGGCTCGCTGCCGGAGGCCGTGCACGACCGGATCGCGGCCCGGCTGCCGCAGGAGCGTCCGCTGAGCCGGCAGGACGTGGACGAGATCCGGCTGCCGATGGCGGTGCGCGGCTACCGGATGGACGAGGTGGACGACGTGCTGGACCGACTGGGCGCCGAACTCGCCTACCGCGACACGCGGATCGCCGAGCTGGAGGCGGCCGTGGCGGGGCTGGACGCCGGGCGCGCGGGCGATGCCGAGCAGGCCGGTTCGCAGCCGCTGCCCGGCCTGGAGGACTTCGCCGCCGGCCAGGACACCGCCGTGGCGGCGCCCGAGCCCGTGCAGGCCGCCGTGGACGCCTCCGGGCGGGTGGACGCCACGCTGGGGGCGCCCGAGCGCGCGGAGCGGGCGTGACCGACCTCAGGACCGGCCCGGACGGCCTGCTGCGCTGCCCGTGGGGCGAGTCCGCCGACGACTACCGGGTCTACCACGACACCGAGTGGGGCAAGCCGGTGCACGGCGAGGACCCGCTCTTCGAGCGGATCTGCCTGGAGGCCTTCCAGTCCGGACTCTCCTGGATCACCATCCTGCGCCGCCGCGAGGGGTTCCGGGCGGCCTTCGCCGGCTTCGAGATCGCCAGGGTCGCGGCCTTCACCGAGCAGGACGAGGCCAGGCTGCTGACGGACACCGGGATCATCCGCAACCGGCTCAAGATCGCGGCGGCGGTCGCCAACGCCCGCGCGGCCCAGGACCTGGACGGCGGTCTGGACGCGCTGATCTGGGGATTCGCCCCCGATCCGGCCCGCCCGGCACCGCGCACGCTGGCCGACGTCCCCGCCGTCACCCCGGAATCGACCGCGCTGGCCAAGGAGTTGAAGCGGCGCGGCTTCAAGTTCGTCGGGCCGACCACCGCGTACGCGCTGATGCAGGCCTGCGGGCTGGTCAACGACCACCTGGCCGGCTGCCACGCCCGCTGACCGGCTGCTCCGGCAGAGCCGACCGATCCGACAGAGCGAACCGGCCCGCTGACCGTGCGTCAGCGGGCCGGTTCGCGTTCGGGGACCGGTCAGCGGCCCAGGAACTTCGGCTGCTCCTTGGCCAGGAAGGCGCGCACCGCGATCCGGTGGTCCTCGCTGGCCCCGGCCAGGGTCTGCAGCTCGTCCTCCTTGTCGAGCGTCTCGCTCAGCGAGTGCGAGGCGCCGAAGTCCACCGCGGCCTTGATCGCGCCGTAGGCCACCGTCGGGCCGTCCGCCAGCTTCCGGGCGAACGCGTGGGCGGCCTGGGCCAGCTCGGCGGCCGGGACGACCTGGGTGGCGAGCCCGAGGGTGAGCGCCTCGGCGGCCTTGACCGTCCGCGGGAACATCAGCAGCTCGGTGGCCCGGGCCGGCCCGACCAGCCGGGGCAGCGTCCACGACGCGCCCGAGTCGGCGGTCAGCGCCACGCCCGCGAACGAGGTGTTGAACCCGGCACTGTCGGCGACGATCCGGAAGTCGCAGGCGAAGGCCAGCGAGGCCCCGGCGCCGGCCGCCACCCCGCCGACCGCGGCCACGGTCGGCTTGCGCATCCCCGCCAGTGCCCGCACCAGCGGGTTGTAGTGCTCGGCGACGGTCTTCAGCGGCGGC
This sequence comes from Kitasatospora sp. NBC_01250, assembly GCF_036226465.1. Classification (NCBI taxonomy): domain Bacteria; kingdom Bacillati; phylum Actinomycetota; class Actinomycetes; order Kitasatosporales; family Streptomycetaceae; genus Kitasatospora; species Kitasatospora sp. NBC_01250. The sequence continues at coordinate 5,573,810 of NZ_CP108476.1, forward strand.
TCGCCGGTCTGCTCGGCGCGCCCGAGCAGTTCGAGGTGTTCCTTGAGGTCCTGCCCGACGCAGAACGCCTTGCCGCCCGCGCCGGTCAGCAGCACCGCGCGCACCGCGGGGTCGCCGGCCGCCTCGGTGACGATGTCCCGCAGCGCCACCTTGGTCGGGGTGTCGAGCGCGTTCATCGCGTCCGGCCGGTTGATGGTGATGACGGCGAGCGCGCCGTCGAGCTCGTACAGGACGGAGTCGGACATCGGTGAGGGCTCCCAACCGTTCGGTAACACCGCGGACCTGAGTCAGCATGCCGGAGCGCGCGGACGGGCGGGAGTGTGAGGTAGCGCACCTTTGTCGCCTCTTGCGCGCGGGGAGCGCGGCGGTCACCGCGCGGGCTCCGGACGGCCGGATAGTAGCGGGCTCGGGCAGGTATGGCGCGGTAACTGATGGGTCTTCGCCCGGTCGGGTGAGGGCGGGACTGAGGCGTATTCAGCCGGTCCGTACCGGTGTGGCCGCTGGTGCGGAAAGAGTGATGTTGGTCATCGGGGCGCCGTATGCGGGATAATGGCTTCCGATCAATGCGTTCGATACCGGCGGTGGACGGACTGCTGGTACGTACCTGAGCGGTTGCAGGAAGGGGAACGAGCATGGCGGCCATGAAGCCGCGGACGGGTGACGGCCCGCTCGAGGTCACCAAAGAGGGGCGGGGCATCATCATGCGAGTTCCGCTCGAGGGCGGCGGTCGCCTGGTGGTGGAGCTCACTCCGGACGAGGCAATCGCCCTGGGTGAGGCCCTGAAGCAGGCCTGCGGCTGACTCCCGCACGAAGGACGCGTCCCGCGACGTCACTCAGCATCGCCACGGCGCACTCTCGGGGTCCGGCACCGACTGGTTTCACCAGCGGCACCGGGCCCCGCTCTCGTGCCCGTACGGCCGCCTTCCCGGGGCCCGCGCGGGCCCGCCGGGCTCCCGGCCCACCCGGGCCGTGCCGGTCAGCGCTTGACGGCGCACAGCAGCCCGTCGCTGACCGGCAGCAGCGCGGGCACCAGTGCCTTGCTCTCCCGCACCGCCTGCACCAGCTCGCGCATGGCGGCGGTCGCCGGATCCTCCAGTGCGGGGTCGGTCAGCCGCCCCTGCTGGAACACCCCCTCGAAGCAGACCGCGCCGCCCGGGCGCAGCAGCCGCAACGATTCTGCGAGATACGACCGCGACTCGGCGGGGTCGCCGTCGCAGAAGACGAGGTCGTACTGGCCGTCGGCGAGCCGCGGCAGCACGTCCAGCGCGCGCCCGGGTATGAAGCGGGCCCGGCCGGCCGCGAAGCCCGCCGCCAGATAGGCCTCGCGGGCCAGCTCCTGGCGGATCGGCTCCGGGTCGACGGTGGTCAGGATCCCGTCCGGACGCATCCCGCGCAGCAGGTACAGGCCCGACACCCCGGTGCCGGTGCCGATCTCGGCCACCGCCTTGGCGCCCAGCGCCGCGGCCAGCAGCCGCAGGCAGGCGCCGCCGCTGGGACCCACCGCCTGGACGCCGGTGCGGGCCGCCTGCGCCCGGGCATAGGTCAGCACGGCGTCCTCGCCGACGTAGGTGTCGGCGAGGGTCGCAGCCGCGGGCCCGAAGTCGATGATCTGGTCCTGGGGAGTAGGGGCGCTGCCGGATGTCGATATTTCCTGCCACAGATTACTGGCCGGGTGGGAACCGCGTCCGGCGGCGGGCCGTTGGAACGGTCAGAGAGCGACTGTGCCAACCCGCCGGGTTGCCCTGCCAGGGGGCTCGGGAGACGGTTCGTGGTGCTGTCGGGTGGATGAGCACACTTTTATCCGGAACTGACGGGTGAGGTGGATATGGTGGTGGCCCTGCTGGGCAGAAGAGCCAACCGAGGAGGTGTGGCCGAGGGCGACGTCCCTGTGCGGCGGCAACTCCGCGGCACCTCGTCGGCCCGTACGCCGAAGCCCGTGATGAACCAGTCTGCGTCCTCCCCCCTGAACCAGTCGTCCGACGGCACCGCCGCCGAGTCCTCGGCTCCCGTTGCGCTTGCGACCTTCGCCGAGGGGCCCGACGCGCAGAACTGGACCCCGCCCAGCTGGGAGGAGATCGTCGAGGCGCACAGCGCCCGCGTCTACCGCCTGGCCTACCGCCTGACGGGCAATCAGCACGACGCCGAGGACCTCACGCAGGAGGTCTTCGTCCGGGTCTTCCGTTCGCTGTCCACCTACACCCCCGGCACCTTCGAGGGCTGGCTGCACCGGATCACCACCAACCTCTTCCTCGACATGGTCCGCCGCCGCCAGCGGATCCGCTTCGACGCGCTGGCCGAGGACGCCGCCGAGCGGCTGCCCAGCCGTGAGCCGAGCCCGGCCCAGGCCTTCAGCGACACCCACTTCGACGCCGACGTGCAGCAGGCGCTGGACACCCTGGCGCCGGAGTTCCGCGCCGCCGTGGTGCTCTGCGACATCGAGGGCCTGTCCTACGAGGAGATCGCGGCCACCCTGGGCGTCAAGCTGGGCACCGTGCGCAGCCGGATCCACCGCGGCCGCTCGCACCTGCGCGCCGCGCTCAAGCACCGTGCGCCCGGTTCCGCGCCCGGCCGGGTCCGGCGCGGTGGTTCGGAGCAGCTGGAGCCGGTGGCGGCGGCCGTGGGAGAGGCCGGTGCGGGCGGGAGCGGGCGGAGGCGATCGTGAGCGCCGCAGGCCGCTCCGGCGCCCGGCGCCCGGTGCCCGCCGGGCAGGGGAGCGCCCGGCAGGAGGCGTCCGTGCTGCGGCCGATCGCCGTACGCCAGAGCGAGTCGTCCCCGGTGGAGGAGCACCACCTCGGTGACCGGCTGACCGCCTACCTGGACGGCGAGCTGGGCCATGACGACCGTGAGCGGGTCCAGGCGCACCTGGCGACCTGTGCGGGCTGCCTGGCCGAGGCCGAGGAGGCCCGGTCGGTCAAGCAGCTGCTCACCAGGACCGATGCCCCCGGCCCGTCCGGGCAGCTGATGGCCCGGCTGCTCGCGGTCGCCGCGCTGCCCGACGACGAGGACCACCGCCCCGGCGGCGGCTCGGTGCTGCCGAGCGCGCCCACCCTGGGCGGCAGCAGGCTGACCGGCGGCTCGTTCGGCCACGGTGCGGGTGCCTCGTTCGGTTCCGGCGCGCTGGGCGCCGGCAGTCCGCTGCCCGGAGTCGACCCCCGCCCGGCCCCCGGCCGGTGGTACCCGGAGACCGGGCGCGGCCCGGACGGGCGGCTGTGGAGCGGCCGGCGCGGTGCCTCCCGCTCGGGCGGCAGCGCCGAGAGCCAGCGCCCCGCGGCGCTGGGCCCGCGCTCGGGTCCGGGCGCGGCGCCGCGCGGACGGCGCCTGGTGGTGGCGGCGGCGGGCGCCTTCTCGGTGGCGGCGGTGGCACTGGGCGGCTTCGGCAGCCTGGGCCTGGCCGCGGTCGCCGGCGACAGCCCCTCGGACGAGCAGCACGGTACGGCGGTCAACCCCCAGGTGCCCGGCGGTGTCCCGGCGGCTCCGCTGCACGGCCCGCAGACGGTGGACCTGCCGTTCGGCGGCCCCGCCGACCACGGCTACGACCTGCTGAGCCCGGGGCCCACCGCCCGGGGAGTCAGCCCGGTGGCGCACGGACGCGTGTCAGCGCCCTAGGGCCGGACAGGCCCTGGCCCCGCCACCTCGAGGTACCCCGGCCACCGGCTGGTCTTTGCCACGGCTTCTTCCACCCGTGGGCCAGGACCGGCCGGTGGCTATTACCCTGTAGGGAGCCGGTGTCGCGGGCCGAACCGGGATCGTCCGCCAGCAGCTGGGAGTTCACGTGTTCTTCGACATCGGCGGCCTGGAGTGGATCACTCTCATCATCATGGCGATCGTGATCTTCGGGCCGGACAAGCTGCCGAAGCTGATCCAGGATGCCACCGGGTTCATCCGCAAGGTGCGCACCTTCGCGGACAACGCCAAGGAGGACATCCGCAACGAGCTCGGTCCGGAGTTCAAGGACTTCGAGTTCGAGGACCTCAATCCCAAGACCTTCGTGCGCAAGACGCTGGTCGGCGGCGAGGAGGACCCGCTGGGGCTGAAGGACCTGCGCGAGGGGCTGGACCTCAAGTCGGTGCTCGACGACAAGCCGGCCGCCGGCCGGGTCAGCACCACCAAGACCCCCGCCGCGGCGGGCGGTGCCGTCCCCAGCCCGGCCTCGGCCGGTCCGCCGCTGGCGGCCGGCGAGCGCCCGCCCTACGACCTCGACGCCACCTGAGCACCGGGGACCGCCCCGCACGAACTCCCGTACGGCCCTGTACGACGACGACACCCCGTCCGGCCAGCCGCCGGACGGGGTGTCGGCCGTTGCGCCGCTATTGTGCTGAGTGCCCGACAGGTTGCCAAGGAGGTCCCGGATTGGACGCGACGAGCAGTCGTACGGTGGGAACGACCGCCGCCAAGGCGGCGGAGGTGCCCGGCCGACGGGTGGCCGAGCCCACCGACCCGCTGGCGCCCTACCAGGCGGCCGACTTCCCCTGGTACGGCCTGGACGAGGGCTGGACCGGCCGGCGCTGGCTGCTCCAGGCGGGCGCCGGCGGCAACCGCCCCGGCCCGGCGCGCAGCATCGACTACGGCTCGGTCGGCCACGGCGAGCAGCCGCCCAAGCAGCCCGAGGCCCCGGGGCCGCGCCGGTTCGCGGTCGTGGTCACGGTCGCCCGCCGCCCCGGGAGGCGCAGCGCGGACGGCACCGGTGTGCTGGAAGCGACCTCCGCCGCCTCGGCCGCCTGGCTGGCCGGTTCCGGGCTGCTCGCCGTCACCTGGCCGGGCCAGCTGGACCGCGGCCGTCGACAGGAGTGGCTGGACCAGCAGACCGCACTGGCCTGGGACCTGGCCGACGACCTCGGCGGCCCCGGCTGGTCCCCGCTCACCCTGCCGGTCAACGGCCTGCCGCAGCCCTTCCGCTACCGCGAGTCCGAGTACGGCTGGGTGCTGGCCGGCGAGGCCCCGGGCGTGCTGCTCGGCGCCTACGGCCGTGGTGTCAGTGCCTACGGCGTGGGCTTCAGCGCGATCGCGGACCTGGCGGCGTACACCAGGCCCTGAGGGCCCGTCCGTGCGTACCGACGAGGTCCGCCGGCCAGGGGCCGGCGGACCTTGTGGTCAGAACTTGTTCTTCGGGGTGAGTCCCAGCGAGAGGCCGGACAGGCCGCGCTGGCGTCCGCCCAGCTTGTCGGCGACCGCGTGCAGCGCGGCGCCGGCCGGGGAGTCGGGGGCCGCCAGCACGACCGGCCGGCCGTCGTCGCCGCCCTCACGCAGCCGCACGTCGATCGGGATGCTGCCGAGCACCGGGACGGTGGCGCCGGTGGCCCGGGTGAGCGCCTCGGCGACGATCTGGCCGCCACCGGTGCCGAACACGTCGACGATCTCGTCGCAGTGCGGGCAGGGCATGCCGGCCATGTTCTCGATCACGCCGACGATCTTCTGGTGGGTCTGCAGCGCGATCGTGCCGGCCCGCTCGGCCACCTCGGCGGCGGCCATCTGCGGGGTGGTGACGATCAGGATCTCGGCGTTCGGCACCAGCTGGGCCACCGAGATCGCGATGTCGCCGGTGCCGGGCGGCAGGTCGAGCAGCAGCACGTCCAGGTCGCCCCAGTAGACGTCGGCCAGGAACTGCTGCAGCGCGCGGTGCAGCATCGGGCCGCGCCACACCACGGGGGCGTTGCCGGGGGTGAACATGCCGATCGAGATGACCTTCACGCCGTTCGCCGACGGCGGCATGATCATGTCCTGGACCTGGGTCGGGCGGCCCTCGACGCCCAGCATCCGCGGCACGCTGTGGCCGTAGATGTCGGCGTCCACCACGGCGACCTTCTGGCCCTTGGCGGCCAGCGCGGCGGCCAGGTTGACGGTGACCGAGGACTTGCCGACCCCGCCCTTGCCGGAGGCCACGGCGTAGACCCGGGTCAGCGTGCCGGGCTTGGCGAACGGGATCTCGCGCTCGGGAGCGCCGCCGCGCAGCAGCTGGGAGAGCTCCTTGCGCTGCTCGTCGCTCATCACGTCGAGTTCGACCTCGACGCCGGTGACGCCGGCGATCCGGCCGACCGCGGTCTTCACCCGATCGATGATCGTCTCGCGCATCGGGCAGCCGGAGACGGTCAGGTAGACGGCCACCCGTACCGTGCCGTCGCCGGAGATCTCCACCGATTTCACCATGCCGAGGTCGGTGATCGGTCGGTTGATCTCCGGGTCCTGCACGGTCGACAGCGCCTCGCGGACGGATTCCTCCGTCACGCCGGTCGCCACCTCAGTCTCATTGGCCATGCCTTGATGGTACGGCGCGCCCCGCGGCCACCTGACTGGCCGGTAGCGTGCCGCGGGTCACAGCCGGTCAGGCCACTTCCACCCCGTCGCGGCGCTCGTCCAACTCCTTGAGCAGGCTCTGCAGCTCGGACCGGATGAAGTCCCGGGTGGCCACCTCGCCCAGCCCCTGGCGCAGCGAGGCCACCTCGCGGGCCAGGTACTCGGTGTCGGCGATGTTGCGGTCGCTGCGGGCCCGGTCCTGCTCCATGTTGACCCGGTCCCGGTCGTCCTGGCGGTTCTGGGCCAGCAGGATCAGCGGCGCGGCGTAGGAGGCCTGCAGGGACAGCACCAGGGTGAGGAAGATGAAGGGGTAGTTGTCGAAGTGGACGGCGGGGGGCAGGATCGTGTTCCAGAGCACCCAGATGATGATCACCACCGTCATCCAGACGATGAACCGGCCGGTCCCCAGGAACCGGGCGATCCGCTCGGAGAGCTTGCCGAAGGCCTCCGGATCGTAGGCGGGCAGCGAGAAGAGGCCCGGGCTCGCGGTGCGCGGCTGGTCCAGCCGGGAGCGCACCGAGGTGCCGTGCACGGTCTGGCTGCGGCTGCCCTCGCGGGCGCGCAGCTCGCGCAGCTGCCGCAGGTCGCGCAGCTCGCCCTGCAGGCGCTGGCGGGCCGGCTCCTCGCGGCCCTCCCGGCGGTGCTTGCGGTCAGTGTCCACCAGGTTCCTCGCTCTCCTGCTCGGTGCTGCGGTGCACCTCGCCGCCGTGCAGCGCTGCCTCGCGCCAGTCCTCGGGCAGCAGGTGGTCCAGGACGTCGTCCACGGTGACCGCGCCGAGCAGGTGGTCCGCCTCGTCGACCACCGGTGCCGCGACCATGTTGTAGGTGGCCAGGTAGCTGGTGACCAGCGGGAGCGGGGTGTCCGGCGGCAGCGGGTCCAGGTCGCCGTCCACGATGGAGCCGACCAGCGTGTACGGCGGCTCGCGCAGCAGCCGCTGGAAGTGGACGATACCCAGGTACTTGCCGGTCGGCGTCTCGTTCGGCGGCCGGCAGACGTAGATCTGCGCCGCCAGCGCCGGCTTGTGGTCCGCGACGCGCACCCGGGCCAGCGCCTCGGCCACCGTGGCGTCCGGCTCCAGCACGATCGGCTCGGTGGTCATCAGACCGCCCGCGGTGTCCTCCTCGTAGGAGAGCAGCCGGCGCACCGGGGCCGCCTCCTCCGGCTCCATCAGCTGGAGCAGGCGTTCGGCCTCGTCACCGGGCAGCTCGGAGAGCAGGTCGGCGGCGTCGTCCGGGTCCATCGCCTCCAGCACGTCGGCGGCCCGCTCGTCCTGCAGCTTGCCGAGGATCTCCACCTGGTCGTCCTCGGGCAGCTCCTCCAGCACGTCCGCGAGCCGCTCGTCGTCCAGCGCGGCGGCCACCTCGCCGCGGCGCTTGGCCGACAGGTGGTGCAGCACGTTGGCCAGGTCGGCCGGGCGCAGCTGCTCGAAGGTGGCCAGCAGGTTGGCCGCGCCCTGGCCCTCCTCGGTGAGCGTGAACCCGGTGACGGCGGACCAGTCCAGGGTGAGCGCCTCGCCGCGGTTCTTGCGCAGCCGGCTGCTCCTGCCGCGCTGCACGAAGACCTTGGTGATCTCCCACTCGCGCAGCCGGGTCTGCACCATGGCCACGTCCAGCACGGTCACCTCGTCGCCGGAGGCGGTCTCGGTGACGCGGCGGTCCAGCAGCTCGGCCAGCACCAGGGTCTCGGTCTGGCGCTGCTCGAAGCGGCGCATATTGACCACCCCGGTGGTCAGTACCTGGCCGGACTCCAGGCTGGTCACCCGGGTCATCGGCAGGAAGATCCGGCGCCGTCCGATCACCTCGACCACCAGACCGAGCACCCGGGGCGGGCGGCCGCCGATCCGCAGCGAGACGACCACGTCGCGCACCCGGCCGACCTGGTCGCCGTTGGGATCGAAAACGGCGACTCCGGTCAGGTGGGAGATGAAGACCCGACTGCCGTGCGCTGCCAAAGCACGTCCTCTCGCTCGCGGTGGGTCAGGCTGTGGGGGGCCAGGCTACCGAACGCCATCGAGCCAGGCTCGTCAGGCTTGCGCCGCCGCCCGGGGCCGCTCGGGCGGCCCCGTACGCTGTGCGCTATGGACGGTACGCGAGCCACAGCTGACGATTTCTTCGACCGCGCCCTGTTGGAGGAGGCCGTGAAGAAGTCCGGTCTGCTCTGGGTGCGGGCCGACGGTGCCGCCGAGCGCCGTCCGCTCTGGCACGCCTGGCACGACGGCGCCGTGGTGGTGGTCGGCGACGCCGGTGAGCAGCCGCTGCACGGGCTGACGGCGGGGGCCGGCGCCGAGGTGGTGCTGCGCAGCAAGGACAAGGGCGGCCGGCTGGTCGCCTTCCCGGCCCAGGTGGTGGTGGCCGAGCCGCACAGCGAGGCCTGGACCGGCGCCGTCGAGGAGCTCAAGGGCAAGCGGCTGAACGCGCCCGACACCGACACCATCGGCGAGCGCTGGGCGCGCGAGTGCCGGGTGCTGCGGCTGGAGCCGGTCGGCCCGCTGACCGAGCACCCGGGCGCGATGCCGCAGGACTCGCACGCCGCCTCGCCGATGCCGAGCTCCGCCACCACCCGGCGGCCGATCCCGGCGGGGCTGCCCAAGCTGGTGCTGGGCCGACTGAAGCGCCGTGGCTGAGTCCACCGCCCCGGTGCACGGCCGCACCACCACCACCGCGGCGGCCGGGCCGTCCCCGGCGTCCCTCGCACCCGCCGCCCCGGCCGGGCTGCCGAAGACCGATCTGCTGCTGCTCGCCGTCTCGATCGCGGGGATCTCGCTCTCCGCGCCCTTGATCAGCGCCACGGCCGCGCCCGCGCTGGCCATCGCCTGCTGGCGCAACCTCATGTCGGTGGGCGTGCTCGGCCCCTACGCCCTGCTGCGCCACCGGGCCGAGCTGCGTGCCATCGGCCGGCGCGCGCTGCTGCTCGCGATGGCCGCCGGGGCGCTGCTGGCCGTGCACTTCGCGCTCTGGATGCCCAGCCTGCGGATGACCTCGGTCGCCTCCTCGACCGCGCTGGTCACCACCACCCCGCTGTGGACGATCCTGCTGCTGCGGCTGACCGGCGTGCGCCCGCCCCGGCTGGTCTGGCTGGGCATGTGCGTGGCCTTCGCCGGCGTGCTGGTGCTCACCGGGGTGGACCTGACGGTCTCCCCGCGCGCGCTGCTCGGCGACGCGCTGGCGCTGGGGGCCGGACTGGCCGCGGCGGGGTACCTGCTGCTCGGCGCCGAGGTCCGGCGCACCGTCAGCACCACCGCCTACACGCTGGTCTGCTACAGCACCACCGCGCTCGTCCTGCTCGCGCTCTGCCTGGCCACCGGGACCGGGCTGACCGGCTGGTCGGCCGGGGTCTGGGGGCAGATCGCGCTGCTGATGCTCGCCGCCCAGCTGCTCGGCCACTCGCTGAGCAACCGCGTGGTGCGCACGCTTGGTCCCTCGGTCACCTCCACGGCGATCCTGCTGGAGACCCCGGGGGCGGCGCTGATCGCCGCGGTCTGGCTGGGCCAGTGGCCGGCCGCGGCCGCCTATCCGGCGGTGGCGCTGATCCTGCTGGGGCTGGCCCTGGTGGTGCGCGGCGGGCGCCGCTGAGCGGCGGCTACCGACCGGTACGCTCGCGGTATGGCGCACGACTTCCCGCTCTTCGGCGACCCCGGCCAACCGCACGGACCGCAGGGTCCGACCCGTGACGAGGTGCTGGCCGCCGTCGAGGCACGGCTGCTCACCACCTTCGGCGAGCCGAGCGGACGGGCCTCGATCACCTTCCTCGGGGCCGAGCGGATCGAGGTGCTGCGGTTCGGCCCCGACACCGAGGGCCTGGTGCGGTACGCCACCCTGGGCATGGCCGCCGCACCGATGGCCGACCCCACCGCGGCGCTGGCCGACCCGGTGCGGGGCCCGCGCGCCGAGCTGCTGCTGACCTTGCGCGGCGGGCGCGACGACGTGCTCCGGGCACTGGCCACCTTCGCGGCGACGCCGCAGGTCGAGGGCTTGGTGGTGGCCCCCGGCAGCTCGCTCGACCTGGGCGCACCGCTCTGGGAGGGTGCGCCGTTCACCTCGGTCCTGGCGGCCGAGAGCGGCGGCCTGGTCGCGGACCTCGAACTGGACGAGCCCGCCGACCCGGTGCGCTTCCTGCCGCTGCTGCCGATGACGCCCAACGAGGCGGCCCACAAGCGGGTGCACGGCGCGGGCGCGCTGCAGGAGCGCTGGCTGGAACGCGGCACCGACCTGCGGGACCCGCAGCGGCGCGCGGTGGCGCTGGACTGACGGCCCGTCGGCGGACCGGTCGGACCGGCCCGGGTCAGTCGATCGGCTTGGCCCCGGTCGCCTGGTCGAGCAGCGCCTGGTAGGCCTCGGGCGCGGTGGTGAACTCGCCCAGCCGCACGGTCTTGCGGGTGCCGTGGTAGTCGCTGGAGCCGGTGGTGAACAGGCCCAGCTCGGCGGCCAGGCCGCGCAGCCGGACCCTGGTCGGCTCGTCGTGGTCGGTGTGGTCGACCTCCAGGCCGGCCAGCCCGGCCGCCGCGAGGTCGGCGATCACCTGGTCGGAGACGGTGCGTCCGCGCTTGTCGGCGCCCGGGTGCGCGAAGACCGGCACCCCGCCCGCGGCGCGGACCAGCCGCACCGCGACGGCCGGGTCGGTCTCGTGCTTGGGCACGTCGGCCCGCCCGCCGTTGGCCAGCCACTCGGCGGTGAAGGCGGCCGAGACGTCCTTGACCACGCCGGCCTCCACCAGCGCGCTGGCGATGTGCGGACGGCCCACCGAGCTGCCCCCGGCGGCGATCCGCTGCACCTGCTCCCAGCTGATGGGTGCGCCCAGCTCCCGGCACCGCTCGACCACCGCCTGCCCGCGGCGGAACCGGTCGGTGCGCACCAGCTCGCGCTCACGGGCGAACTCCGGCTCGGTCGGATCGAAGAGGTAGGCCAGCAGGTGCATGCTGATCCCGCCGACCCGGCAGGAGAGCTCGGCCCCGGGCACCAGGACAGGGCGTCGGCCGGGCGGCAGCGCGTGCAGCGCCTCGGCCGCCTCGGCATGGCCGGCGACGGTGTCGTGGTCGGTCAGCGCCACCACGTCGAGCCCGGCGGCGACGGCGGCGGCGATCAGCTCGCTCGGGGTGTCGGTGCCGTCCGAGACGTTGCTGTGGGCGTGCAGGTCGATGCGCACGGGCTGGCTCCTGGCTCGCTGCGGGTCAAGGCAGCCCAGGATAGTCAGCCCAGGAGCTGCTGGGAGAGGGCTCCGCAGGGCAGCAGTTCGAGCTCGGCTCCGGCGTCCCGCAGGTCGGTGAGGACCAGCTCGTCGTACATCAGCAGCGCGGACTGCTCGGGCCAGGCGATCGCCCAGAGCCACAGACCCAGCGCCTCGCCGACGTAGACCGCACGGTCGTCGGGGGCGCCCTGGAGGTGCCACATCGGGGTGGGCCGGCCGGCGGCCAGCAGCTTGGTGTCGGCGGGCTTGTGCAGCGAGAGGGCGTCGCCGGGGTCGGGCCCGGGCAGACCCGCGTACCGGGCGCCGAGACCGACGCCGAGCTCCTCGGCCACCAGGACCAGCTCGCCGAAGCCACCGAGCGGCGCGGGGCCGGAGCAGGCCACGGCGGTGGCGCGGGCCCCTGAGAGGTCGTCACCCACGTGCGCGATGCCGGTGTAGAGCCAGCTGACCGGAAGCGGCCAGGGCAGCCAGACGGGCACCTGGGAGCGGGCCACGGCCACGCTCAGCGCCTCGATGCTCGGTGGCAGCACCGGCTGCATCGGATGGACGGCACCGTGCTCGTCACACTGCCAGGTGTCACGGAAGAGCCCGGGGGCACGCACCCGACCGCCGCACCTCGGGCAACTTGGCTCGCCCCTCATAACAGCCAACGCTCCTCCCTCCGGGCCGCCGCGTCAAGGACGATCACCCGTACGGAGGGCCTCGGCGAGCGGATCCGGTGGCGGGCCCGCTCGGCCGGGGCGGCGGCCCCGGCTAGGGGATGTCCCGCCCCGCCCGACGGCAAACGTCGGCGGGGCGCGCCGGGGCGCACGGCAGCGCCGGGGGGAACGGCTGACGCCCCGTCATCGACGAATCGATGGTCGGGGCGTCAGGGAGCGGGACGCGGCCAGGCAGGGCGCCGGGGCGGCCTGGTGCGGTGTCAGGCGTTGTGGCACGGACGGATGTAGAGACGTTCGCCGGTCAGGGCGGCGTCCGCCACCAGCTGGCGGACGGTCTCGGCGTCGGCGATCAGCCGATCGGTGGCGGAACCCTGCTGGTCGTCCAGTCGGAGAATCTCGAAACGCATGGGCCTCTCCTCTGCTGGCCTCGGTGGCACCCGAGGCGGTGGGGTGCTGCTCGTCGGTCGCGGTACGGCGGTCAGTGCCATGTGTCCCCCCTCGCTGCCGGCGGGACGGCGGCCCGATCGGGCCCGGTCCGCCAGCGTGGCGCCGGACGTTTGCCTGGCGATTGCCCGCTGATGACGTCGTGGTTTCGGTGACGTCCATCGGGGCTCAACCGCACAGGTGGGGCTGTTCATTCCCAGCCAGAATCAAATATTACCGTAACTAAGGATTTTTGGGCCAGCAGAAATCCCCGGTGCGCGGCCGTGGCGGTGCACCGGGGACGGGTGAGCGGTGGTCAGCCGGTGCCCACCGAGGACCAGAAGTCGAGCAGCACGGCGGCGGTCCGGGCCGGGCGCTCGGCGTTGGGGGAGTGGCCGGCGCCGTCCACCACCACGTGCGGCACGCCCAGCCGCGCGGCCGTGCGGGCCTGCTCCTCGACCGGCCAGGCGTAGTCCTCGCTCCCGGAGACGTACAGCTTGGGCAGCGCGACGGCCGCCAGCTCCTCGGTCCGGTCCTCCTGGCCGACCAGCCGCTCGCCCATCGCCACCAGCGCCTGCGGCACGTTGGCCAGCCAGCGCCGGTGCAGGAAGTCGGTGACCTCGGGCGCCGGGGACAGGGCGGCGTCCGACTGGTCGCCGTCCATCTCCTCCTTCACCTGCCAGATGGTCTCCAGGTCCATGCCGCCCAGCAGGGCGTCCATCAGCAGCTTGGTGCGCGCCGCCTCCGGCGGGTCGAGCGGCCCGGGGCCGGTGGAGAGCAGCACCAGCGAGGCCCAGGGCAGCGGCGCGCTGCCGGACAGCACGGCCTCCCGCGAGACGAAGCCGCCGAAGGAGTGGCCGAGCAGGTGCACCGGTCCGGCCGCGGGCTCGGCGGCCAGCAGCTCGGTGACCGCCCGCAGGTCCAGGCCCAGCTCGGGCAGCGCGTAGCCGGCCGGATCGGCACCGCCGCCGGTCTCGTACTGGCCGCGCTGGTCGTAGGCGACGACCCGGAAGCCCGCGAGCGAGAGCGGCTCCAGCAGCGCGATGAAGTCCTCCTTGCTGCCGGTGAACCCCGGCACCAGCAGCGCGGTGCCGCGCGGGACACCGGCCGGCTCGGCCCGCAGCGCGGCGAACTCCCCGCGCGTGGTGGCCAGCCGCACGGCGGCGGCGCACGGGGGAAGGGCGAGGAAGGGCAGCGTGCTCAAGGGAAACTCCTTCGTCGGCCGGCTGGCAGCGCCGACCCGAGCATAGGGCCTGAGCTGCCGGGACGGCCGGGAGGGGCGGTCGGACCAGCTGGTCCGACCGCCCCTCTCGGTGCGTGCTGTGCCTGTCGGCGCCGGGTCAGTCGGCGACCGGGGCCTCCGCGACGGCCTTGCGGGTACGGCGGCGCGGGGCGGGGACCGCCTCGGTGGCCGGTGCCTCGGTGACCGTGGCCTCGGGGGCGGTGGTCTTCTTGGCGGCGGTCTTGCGGGTGCGGGTGGTCTTCTTGGCGGGGGCCGGTGCGGCCTCTGCCTCGATGGTCTCCAGCACGGCCGGTGCCTCGGTGGCCGGTGCCTCGGGGGCGGTGGTCTTCTTGGCGGCGGTCTTGCGGGTGCGGGTGGTCTTCTTGGCGGGGGCCGGTGCGGCCTCTGCCTCGATGGTCTCCACCACGGCCGGTGCCTCGATGGCCGGTGCCTCGGCGGCGGTGGCCTTCTTGGTGGTGCGCTTGGCGGCGGTCTTGCGGGCCTTGGCCGGTGCGGCCTCGGGCTCGGTGGTGACCTCGGTGGCCGGTGCCTCGGTGACCGTGGCCTCGGGGGCGGTGGTCTTCTTGGCGGCGGTCTTGCGGGTGCGGGTGGTCTTCTTGGCGGGGGCCGGTGCGGCCTCTGCCTCGATGGTCTCCACCACGGCCGGTGCCTCGGCGGCCGGTGCCTCGACGGCGGTGGCCTGCTTGGCAGCGCTCTTCCGCGCCCGGGTGGTCTTCTTGACCGCCGGGGTCGCGCTCTCCTCGGCCGGGGCCTCCGCCTGGCTCGGCACCACCGTGGCGGCGGCCGGGGCCTCGACCACGAGGGTCTCGACCGCGGGCGCCGGGGCGGCGGCCGGCTTGGCGACGGTGACCTCGCCCTGCGCGCTCTGCGGCGCGGCCACGGCCGCCGCCACCTGGGCCTCACCGGAGGCGCCACCGCGCGAGCGGCGGCGGCGACGGCGCGGGGCCGTGCTCTCGCCGTCCACGCTCACGGGCCCGCCGGCCGGCGCGGCGGTGCTCTGGCCGCCGGCCGTCACCTGCTGCTGTGCCTGCGCCTGCTCGCCCGCGACCGACGCGCCGCCACGGGTCCGCCGCCGGTTGCGCGGGGCGCGGGCCGGCCGCTCCTCGGCCGCCGGCTGCTCGACGGCCGGGCCGCGGCGCGGGCCGGAGCTGTCGGCCCCGCCACGTCCGCGACCACGGTCGCGGTCACCGCCGCGGTCACCGCGGCCGGAGCGGGCACCGCGCCCGCCGGTCTCGCCGAGGTCCTCGACCTCTTCGGCGGCCAGTCCGGCCCGGGTGCGCTCCGAGCGGGGCAGCACGCCCTTGGTGCCCGGTGCGATGTTGAGCAGCTCGTACAGGTGCGGCGAGGTGGAGTAGGTCTCCTCCGGCTCGCTGAAGCCGAGCTCCAGCGCCTTGTTGATCAGCTGCCAGCGCGGGATGTCGTCCCAGTCGACCAGCGTGACGGCGGTGCCCGAGGCGCCGGCCCGGCCGGTGCGGCCGATCCGGTGCAGGTAGGTCTTCTCGTCCTCGGGGCACTGGTAGTTGATGACGTGCGTGACGCCCTCGACGTCGATGCCGCGGGCCGCGACGTCGGTGCAGACGAGCACGTCGACCTTGCCGCTGCGGAAGGCCCGCAGCGCCTGCTCGCGGGCACCCTGGCCGAGGTCGCCGTGCACCGCGCCGGCCGCGAAGCCGCGCTGGGTCAGCTGGTCGGAGACGTCCGCCGCGGTCCGCTTGGTGCGGCAGAAGATCATCGCCAGGCCGCGGCCGTCGGCCTGCAGGATGCGCGAGACCAGCTCGACCTTGTCGAGCGAGTGCGCCCGGAAGATGTGCTGGGTGGTGTTGGCCACGGTGTGGCCGCTGTCGTCCGGCGCGGCGGCCCGGATGTGGGTCGGCTGGCTCATGTAGCGGCGGGCCAGGCTGATCACCTGTCCCGGCATGGTGGCCGAGAAGAGCAGGGTCTGCCGCTTGGCGGGCAGCATGGTGATGATCTTCTCGACGTCGGGCAGGAAGCCCAGGTCGAGCATCTCGTCGGCCTCGTCCAGCACCAGCGCGCGGACCTTGGAGAGGTCGAGCTTCTTCTGCCCGGCCAGGTCGAGCAGTCGGCCCGGGGTGCCGACCACGATGTCGACGCCCTTGTTGAGGGCCTCGACCTGCGGCTCGTAGGCCCGGCCGCCGTAGATGGCCAGCACGCGCACGTTGCGGACCTTGCCGGCCGTCTGCAGGTCGTTGGTGACCTGGGTGCACAGCTCGCGGGTGGGGACCACGATCAGCGCCTGCGGGCTGTCGGAGAGCTGCGCCTCGGTGGCGCGGCCGGCGTCGACGTCGGCGCGCACGATGGCGCGCTCGATCAGCGGCAGGCCGAAGCCCAGGGTCTTGCCGGTGCCGGTCTTGGCCTGGCCGATGACGTCGTGCCCGGTGAGGGCGACCGGCAGGGTCATCTCCTGGATCGGGAACGGGTGGATGATGCCGACCGCCTCCAGCGCCTCGGCGGTCTCCGGGAGGATGCCGAGTTCGCGGAACGTGGTCTTCGTCGGTTCAGTCGTGGTGGACAGGGTGCTGCCTCTTCCGTGTGGCGGGCAGAGCGAGAGGCGGCGGGCAGCCTCGCGGCTGCGTCCTGCCCGGGGGGCGGTTCGCGAGCTGCGAGGTCGTGCACGACCGCGCCGGTCCCTGCGGCGTCCGGGCGCGGCCGGGCCCTGGCTGGGCCGCGGCGTCCCGTGGCGTGGGGGAGAGGTCCCGTGAGGGGTCCGGCGCGGGACCGGCGCCCTGCGGCGCGGTCCGCGGCGGCCCTCGCTCGGCCACTGATGCGGTGCCTGGCTTGGGGTCCAAGCCAAGGTCGGAGCCGATCGGCTCTCCGACCGGGCATCCGCGTACGTGAGTCCCCAAGCGCCTCGCACCGGAGTCGTCCGGGCGAAGCGAACCCGCGCGGTTTGCGGACCGTGCGGGCATACGGGTCTCTGCACCACTGTACAGTCAGCCGACGACTCGAACACGTGACGCGTCTGACATGCCAGCTGGGCGGGCTCACGGTGACGGCACGGCGGTCTAGAGTGACGATCCATGGAGACTCAAGGCGAGGCCGGCCAGGTCGGCTCGATCGGTGACTGGACCACCTGCTCGGCCGACCCGAACTACCGGGCGGCCGTCCTCGACCTGCTGGGCGCCCTCGCCTACGGCGAGCTGAGCGCCTTCGAGCGCCTGGCCGACGATGCCAAGTTCGCGCCGGGCCTGGCCGACAAGGCGGCGCTGGCCCGGATGGCCTCGGCCGAGTTCGCGCACTACCAGCTGCTGCACGACCGGCTGGCCGAGATCGGTGCCGACCCGACCGAGTCGATGACCCCCTTCGTCGAGCCGCTGGAGTCCTTCCACCGGGTCACCGCGCCCTCGGACTGGCTGGAGGGCCTGGTCAAGGCCTATGTCGGCGACTCGATCGCGACCGACTTCTACCGCGAGGTGGCCGTCCGTCTCGACGACGACACCCGGGACCTGGTGCTGCGGGTGATGAGCGACACCGGGCACGCGCAGTTCGCAGTGGACAAGGTGCGCCAGGCGATCGAGGAGAACCCGCGGGTCGGCGGCCGGCTCGCGCTCTGGGGCCGGCGGCTGATGGGCGAGGCGCTCAGCCAGGCGCAGCGGGTGGTGGCCGAGCGGGACGCGCTCTCCAACCTGCTGGTCGGCGGCGCCGAGGTGCGCGGCTTCGACCTGGTGGAGGTCGGCAAGATGTTCAACCGGATCACCGAGGCGCACACCAAGCGGATGAGCGCGCTCGGCCTGGCCTCCTGATCGACCGCGCGGCCCGGCCGACCGCTACGCGGCGTGCCGGCGGCGGCGGTGGCTGCCGCGCTTGGCGGCCTGGTCGGGCCGGGCCAGTACCGAGGTGAGCAGCCCGGTGCAGACCAGCGTGATCAGCACGGTGGTGGCCGGATGGCCGTTGGCCAGCGTGATCCGCGTGATCACGCCGCTGAGCAGCGCCGACACCAGGCCCGTGCCGATCGTCAGGCCGCGCGCCATCGGGTAGTACGCGGGAACCAGGAACAGCGCCGCGGCCGCGGCCAGCAGGCCGATCAGCGCGAAGACGACGGCTTCGACAGGCAGGGGCACGGTCGGCCTCCCGAACTGGTGGGGCGGTCCGCGGCCGGGGGAGTGCCCGCGGTGGCCCACCCATACCCTCGGCCGCGTTGTTCTACGCCTGCCAGTATCCGCTCGAAAAGGTGCCTGTCGTCCGGTGGATCCCAATCGATGGGAATCCGATGGAAAAGCGTGATGCCCGCCGCCCCGAGGGGCGGCGGGCATCACGCCGGTCATGCTCAGATGGTGCCGAAGCCCACCTTGCGCGCGGCCTGCTCGCCGATCTCGACGTACGCCAGGCGCTCCGCCGGGACGATGATGCGACGGCCGTGCTCGTCGGTCAGCGTGAAGAGCTTGGACGTGCCCTCCAGCGCCTTGGCGACCGCGCTCTCGACCTCGTCAGCGCTCTGAACGCTCTCGATGACGATCTCTCGGGGTGCGTTCTGCACGCCGATCTTGACCTCCACGGCTTCCGTCCCTCCGGGGTTGCAGCCAGTCACGCACGGGGCCGTGTCGTCCGAACAGGAGTTCCCGGTCACCGCGCCGTACGGCTTCACCTTAGAGCAACCGGGTGGCTCCGGGGCGGATCAGCCTGCGGCCGGCAGCTCCGCGGGGTGCATCGGGAAGCCCTTCAGGCCGCGCCAGGCCAGACTCGCGACCAGCCGCACCGCCTCCTCGCGCGGGATCTCGCGCCCCTGCGAGAGCCAGTAGCGCGCGGTGATCTGGGCCAGCCCGCAGACGCCGGCGGCGAGCAGCTTGGCCTCGGCCTCGGGCAGGTCGGTGTCCTCCGCGATCACCCGGCTGACCAGCGTCGCGCTCAGGTCGGCGGCGCGCTCCACCCGCTCGCGCACCGCGGGCTCGTTGGTCAGGTCGGACTCGAAGACCAGCCGGAACGAGCCGGACTCGCTGGCCACGTAGTCGAAGTAGGCCTGCATGGTGGCCGCCACGCGCTGCTTGTTGTCCGTGGTGGCGTCCAGCGCGTTGCGGGTGGACTCGACCAGGGCGTCGCAGTGCTTGTCCAGCAGCGCGAGGTAGAGCTCCAGCTTGCCGGGGAAGTGCTGGTAGAGGACCGGCTTGCTGACCCCGGCCCGCTCGGCGATGTCGTCCATCGCGGCAGCGTGGTAACCCTGCGCGACGAACACCTCCTGCGCGGCTCCGAGCAGCTGTTCCCGGCGGGCGCTACGCGGCAGCCGGGCGCCGCGTGGGCGGTCCTGGGCCTCCTGGATGGCCGTCACGGCGCTCCTCACTTCTGGCTCGGTTCGGTGCTCGGGTCGTCCGGGCAACGGGTGGTGATTCTACTTTCGGGTAACCCGGTACGCGCCTGCTCGGACCGGGAAAGCTGCAGCTCTCGGGTTGTCGGGTGCCCACAATACGGCGCGCGGCGCCACCGGGCGCCAGGGTCTCACTACCATCTTCTCCCATGAGCACTGAGCAGCAGGAGTGGGCCGGGGCGGCGGATTTCGACCCGGCGGCGGCCGCCGGGGCGCAGGGCGGCGGTGCGGCCGGCACCGGCACCCGCCCGGCCGAGGGCCGGGAGAGGTGGGCGACCCGGGTGGTCGAGGTCCCCGGGGCCGCGCTCTCGGTGACCGGCCCGACCGCGGACCGGTCGGCCGGCCTGCCGGAGGCGCTCTTCGTGCACGGTCTCGGCGGCTCGGCGGAGAACTGGACCGAGCTGATGGGCGAGCTCGACGGGGTGGTCCGGGGCGAGGCGCTGGACCTGCCCGGCTTCGGCTGGTCCGCGCCGCCGCGGGACGGCAACCTGTCGATCTCCGGCCATGTCCGGGCGGTGATCGGCTACCTGGAGGCGACCGGGCGCGGGCCGGTGCACCTCTTCGGCAACTCGCTGGGCGGGGCGGTGTCGGTGCGGCTGGCGGCGCTGCGGCCCGACCTGGTCCGCAGCCTGACGCTGATCTCGCCGGCGCTGCCCGAACTGCCCCCGCAGCGCACCGCGCTGCCCACCGGGCTGCTCGCGGTGCCGGGCGTACCGCGGCTGCTGCAGCGCCTGTCGGCCGGCGGGCGCAGCGTGGAGCAGGCCACCGACGGGCTGCTCGACCTGGTCTACGGCAACGTCCGGGCGATTCCGGTCGAGCGCCGGGAGCTGGCGGTCGCCGAGTACCGGCGGCGGATGGGGCTGCCGTACGCGATGCAGGTACTGGTCGGCTCGGCCCGCGGAATCGTCTCGGCGTACACCGAGCGCGGCGACCAGGCGCTGTGGCGCCAGGCGCAGCGGGTGGAGGCGCCGGTGCTGCTGGTCTACGGACTGCGCGACAAGCTCGTCTCCTACCGCTCGGCGGCCCGGGCCTGCGCGGCCTTCGCGGATGCCCGGCTGCTGGTGCTGCCGGAGTCCGGGCACGTGGCGATGATGGAGCACCCGGTGCAGGTGGGGCGGGCGGTGCGGGAGTTCCTGCGCGAGGCCGGGGACTAGGGAGCGTCGGGAGCCTGTCCGGGGGGATCGTACGCGTGGCGGGGGCGGAGGTTACGGGCGTTCACTCGTTCAGGTGGCAGCCGGGCCGTGGGGCGCAGCCGCGGCGGAATCCGCTCTACCTTCGTGGTGTCGGACCGAACAGATGTGGGGGGCGTGGCCGCCGGCGAGCCGCGGCGGGCGCCTGAGGGTGTGTTGATGTGCGCAGTGGCCCCGGGGGCCGGGCGGCTGCCCGGTCGGGCGGTCATCGGTGGCGCGGCCGTGCGGGCCGGCCGCAGGGCGGGGCGTGGGGGCGCCCGCTGACCAAGAGGCGGAGTCTGCCGCCGTGCTGAGTGTCTCTCAGGGCCGGTGGCCGCGGGGCGGCGCCGGGCAGGACCGCGGTCGCGGCTTCCGCTGACGGTTCCTTCGACTGCTTTTTCTACGACAGGTTCGGACTGGTGCGACTGGGAGGTCGTCATGCGCATTGCCATGCTCACCGAGAGTGCCCGCTGCTCGGCGCAGCGTGCCCGCGATGCCTGGTGCGACCGGCGGACCGCCGCCGGGCGACCGCCGCTGCACGACGTCCTGGCTGCTGCTCGGCCGTCCGCAGGTCCACCGGTGAGGCCGCCGTGCGGCCCCGACCCTGGGGAGGCGGCGCGGGCGGCGGACCGATCGGGTCGGTGCCGGCGCGGGGGCAGGCGCCGGCCGGCTGCTGGAAGCGGGCTCGCAGAGCCCGTCAAGGGCTTCATCAACGGCTTAATCAACGGTCAGGTCAGGAGTCAGGGATGAGGGTGCTGCTGCTGGGTGCCGGCGGCTACATCGGCCGTCGGGTCGCCGATCGGTTGCTGATGGATCGTGACCTCCAGGTCACGGTGCTCGGGCGGCGGGATTCGGCCGACATCCGGTTCGACCTGGCGGCCGGGAGTCCGGGGGCGCTGGCCCGCTTCCTGGACGCGGTGATGCCGCAGGTGGTGATCAACTGCGCCGGGGCCACCTACGGGACCTCCCGCACCCTGGTGCGGGCCAACGTGCTCGCGGTGGCGACGGTCTGCGAGGCGATCCGGCGCAGCCACGAGCCGGCCCGCCTGGTGCACATCGGCTCGGCGGCCGAGTACGGCGTCGTGCCGCCGTCGTCGCCGATCAGCGAGAGCGCCGAGCCGCGCCCGGTCGGTCCGTACGGGGTGTCCAAGCTGGCCGGGACCGAGCTGGTGCTCTCCTCGGGGCTGGACGCGGCGGTGCTGCGGGTCTTCGACGTGGTCGGCCCCGGCACCCCGGCCGCCTCGCTCTTCGGCCGGCTGGCCGAGGGCCTGCGCCGCGCTCTGGAGCAGCAGGAGGGACAGGTCCGGATGCCGGATCTGTCCGCATTCCGGGATTTCGTCGATGTCCGCGACGTCGCGCAGGCGGTCCGGGCGGCGGCGGTCTCGGCGGCGACCGGCGTGATCAACATCGGCACCGGGCACGCCGTCCAGGCCCGGGAGGCGGCGGAGCTGCTGATCCGCGCCTCGGGCTTCGAGGGGGCGCTGAGCGAGGAGATCCGGACCGTGCTGCTGCCCGCCCAGGCGGCCACCGAGCCGGGCCCGGCCACGGCACCGCCGGCGCCGGCCGCGGTCGAGTCGCGCCCGGTGATCGAGCCGGTGCCCTGGCGCCAGGCCGACGTCCGGACCGCCCGCGAACGGCTCGGCTGGCGGGCGCAGACCCCGCTGGAGGAGTCGCTGGGGGACGTCTGGCTGGAGACCGCCTGCCGGGTCTGAACGCCCGACCGCGAGCCGGTTCCCAGCATCCGGTGGGGCTTGTCTCGACCAGTGGACCAGCTGTCTCGGAATAGGGCACCGGCGTGACACTGTTGGCTCAAGGAACCAACGTTTTGACGACCATCGGAGTCCCCGTGTCGCTGCCACCCCTGGTCGAGCCGGCTGCCGAGCTCACCGTAGACGAGGTCCGCCGGTACTCCCGCCACCTGATCATCCCGGATGTCGGGATGGCCGGGCAGAAGCGGCTGAAGAACGCCAAGGTGCTCTGTGTGGGCGCGGGCGGTCTCGGTTCCCCGGCCCTGATGTACCTGGCGGCGGCCGGCGTGGGCACCCTGGGCATCGTCGAGTTCGACACCGTCGACGAGTCCAACCTGCAGCGGCAGATCATCCACGGCCAGTCCGACATCGGCCGTTCCAAGGGCGAGTCCGCGCGCGACTCGGTCAAGGAGATCAACCCGTACGTCGAGGTGATCCTCCACGAGGAGCGCCTCGACAACGACAACGTGATGGAGATCTTCTCCGGCTACGACCTGATCGTCGACGGCACCGACAACTTCGCCACCCGGTACCTGGTCAACGACGCCGCGGTGCTGCTCGGCAAGCCGTACGTCTGGGGTTCGATCTACCGCTTCGACGGCCAGGCCAGCGTCTTCTGGGCCGAGCATGGCCCGTGCTACCGCTGCCTCTACCCGGAGGCCCCGCCGCCGGGTATGGTCCCCTCCTGCGCCGAGGGCGGCGTGCTCGGGGTGCTCTGCGCCTCGATCGGCTCGATCCAGGTCACCGAGGCGATCAAGCTGCTGACCGGGGTCGGCGAGCCGCTGGTCGGCCGGCTGATGATCTACGACGCCCTGGAGATGAACTACCGCCAGGTCAAGGTCCGCAAGGACCCCGACTGCGCGGTCTGCGGCCCGAACCCGACCGTCACCGAGCTGATCGACTACGAGGCGTTCTGCGGGGTGATCTCCGAGGAGGCCCAGGAGGCCGCGCTCGGTTCCACGATCACCTCCAAGCAGCTCAAGGAGATGCAGGACGGCGGCGAGGACATCCTGCTGATCGACGTCCGTGAGCCCGGCGAGTACGAGATCGTCAACATCCCGGGCGCGGTGCTGATCCCCAAGAACGAGTTCCTGATGGGGAACGCGCTGGAGAAGATGCCGCAGGACAAGAAGATCGTGCTGCACTGCAAGACCGGCGTCCGCTCGGCCGAGGTGCTGGCGGTGCTGAAGGCGGCGGGCTTCGCCAACTCCGTCCACCTGGGCGGCGGGGTGATCGGCTGGGTCAACCAGATCGAGCCCGAGAAGCCGGTGTACTGACCGGTCCGGGTATCCGATCCCGGCGCACGGACGAGGCCGGCCCCACGGCGGGGCCGGCCTCGTCCGTTACAGCGCGCCCTGGCGGTGCAGGTAGCTGTAGGCGATCCAGCCCGGCAGCACCGGCAGCCAGAAGGTGAGCAGCCGGAACAGGAAGACCGCCGAGGTGGCGGTCGCCGCCGGCAGCCCGGCGATGCCCAGCGCGAAGATCAGCGCACCCTCGATCGCGCCGATGCCGCCCGGGGTCGGGACGGCGGAACCGGCCGCGTTGGCGGTCAGGAAGATGAACGCGACGGTGGCGAAGTTCATCGAGCCGCCGAAGGCCCGCACCGAGGCGTCCAGGCAGGCGGTGAAGGTCAGCGTCAGCAGCACGATGCCGCCGAAGCCGGTGATCAGCTTGCTGGGCCGCTGCATCAGGTCGAGCATCCGCGGCACCACGCCGAAGAAGAGCGAGCGGACCCGGGTCACCACGAACCGCCGCAGCGGCGCGACCGCCGCGATCACCAGCGCCAGCACGGCCGCGGTGAGCACCCCGATGATCGCGGCCCGCTCGTTGCCGAGGTCGCCGTTGTTCTGGCTGCCGGTGATCAGGCCGAAGGCGAACAGCAGCAGCAGGTGCCCGCCCAGGCCGGCCAGCTGCGAGGCGCCCACGCTCGCCACCGCCTGGCCCGGGCGGATGCCGGCCTTCTGCAGGTAGCGGGTGTTCAGCGCGATGCCGCCGATCGCCGCCGGGGCCACCAGCTTCACGAAGGACCCGGCCAGCTGGGCCGCGACCGTGCGCCGGAACGGCAGCCGCTCGGGCACGAAGCCGGTCAGGCTCATCGCCGCCGCCACGTAGCTGGCCGCCGCGGCGGCCAGGGCCGCGGCCGTCCAGCCCAGGTGCATGTGCGAGAACTTCAGCTGGCCCGGCTGGATGCTGGTCACCGCCAGGTAGCCCGCGAAGGCCAGCGCGACGACCGTTATCAACGTCTTGGGCTTGAGCCGCTCCAGCTTGGCCGGGGCCATCGGGGCCTCGGGGGCGATCTGCAGGATCTGCCCGCGGATCCGGCTGAGCAGGTCCTCGCCGGCCGTGGCGATGTCCTCCTCCGCCTCCTCCCGGGTGCGCTCGCCGCTGGCCACCTGCTCCAGCGCCTTCGCCTGCGCGGCGCCCTTGCGCTCCTTGGTCTGCCGGGCCAGGTCGGCGCGGGTCTGCCGGCTCATCCCGACCGGCTGCAGCAGCGGCAGCGCGGCGGCCACCCGCTCCGCGCCGAGCACCCGGTTGGCGAGGGCGACCGCGCGCTCGGGTCCGATCCGCAGCGCGAAGGTGGTCAGCAGCTGGGCGACGTCGATGCGCAGCGTCAGGTCACCGGCCGCGATGTCGCCGCCGGACAGGTTGACCAGGGCGCCCAGCTTCTCGTCCACCACCAGCAGCGACTCGCCGGTCAGCCGGCGGTGCGCGATCCGGCGCTGGTGCAGGGCGTTGACCGAGAGCCAGAACGAGGCCATCACCTCGTCGGTGACCTCCTGGTCCGCCAGCTCGTCGAGGGTGCGGCCCTCGACCTTCTCGTAGACCAGGATCGCCGCGTCCGGGCCCAGCTCGGAGGTGGCCACCAGCTGCGGGGCGTGCGCGCCCGCCGCGGCGGCGGCGTAGGCGATCAGCGCCTCCTGCTCCAGCGCCTGGCGCAGCGACTGCGGGCTGCGCCGCACCGCGACCGAGCGCAGCCGGACCCGGCGCCAGATCCGGTAGAAGAACCCGGAGGCCTGCTGCTCACGGTCGATGATGTGGACGTCGAGGGCCGGGCCCTCCTGCTGGGCGACGAAGTAGCGGCGGGTGCCGCCGGGCGCGTCCGGGGCGCGGTGCGCGTTCTTCGGGGCGAAGCCGACCCGGCGCAGACCGAGCATCAGGTGCTGCCCGGTGGGCCGGATGTTCGGCGAACCGATCGCGTAGAGCGTCCCGCAGGCGACCGACCAGCCGATCAGCACGGTCAGCAGCAGCGACAGCGGGGTGGTGTAGTTGCTGACCAGCTCGGTGGCGCCGCTGAGCAGCACCGCGGCCCACAGCGCCAGGCGCCAGCGCGGTCTGCTGACCATGCCCACCGCGGTCATGTAGGCGATCACCGGTGCCAGGTAGCCGTGGACCGGTTCGGTGAGCGGGCCGGCGCCCTCGGGTTGCTGGGTCAACGCCTGGCGGATCGTCTCCGAGGCGCCGTCGGCCACCCACCAGTCCACCGCCAGCGAGACGCCGTAGGCCAGGACCGAGGCGAGTACGCCGTCGGCCACCCGCAGGCCGTCGCGTTTGATCAGCCGCTCGACCGCGAAGGCCAGCGGCACGGCCAGCACCGCCACGGTGGAGATCAGGCTGGTCACGGTGCTCAGCCAGGGCGCCACGTTCTTCACGTTGTCGTGGATGTCCGTGCCGATGCCGCTGGTGGTGGACTTGGCGTAGTTGGCGAGCGCGAAGACCGCGATGATGCCGAGCAGGCCGGCCACGAAGCGGATCAGGTCGGTGGGGCGGTGGGCGCGGGCCGCGAGCAGCGGCTCGTCGACCGCGAGCTCGTCGTCCTCGTTCTCGTGGTCCTCGTGGTCCTCGTCGTCCTCGGACTCGTGGCCCTCGGGCTCGGGTTCCTCGGGCGCCGGTCCGGGCGCGGGGGTCGCAGCGGGTGCGGGCAGCGCGACGGGACGCCGCCGCGGCGGCGTCTGCTTCACCAGCGAGACCTTGGGCTCCACAACGGGGGGGAGCGCGGAGGCGGACTCGCCAGCGCCCTCGTCCACATCCACGTCAACCGTCCCGGTCATCTGGTCTTGTCCTCGTATCACCACTCACCGCCCCGAAGATGGTGGCATGCCGGGCAGCCTGCCGCCGGACAGGGGCCGGACCGGGCGCGGCGAATACCCCGCAGGAGGCCCCGGGCTGGTCCGGATGGGCAAGAATGCCCGAGTGACGGACAACAGCGCGGGCCCTCACCTGCCCCCGTACGCCGAGCTGGTGCTCGAACTGGTCGACCGTATCCCGCCGGGGCGGGTGATGACGTACGGAGACGTGGCCGAGTACCTCGGGGAGGGCGGTCCGCGCCAGGTCGGCCGGGTGATGGCGCTCTACGGCGGCTCGGTCGCCTGGTGGCGGGTGGTGCGCGCGGACGGTGCGCTGCTGCCCGGCCACGAGCAGCGGGCGCTGGCGGCCTACCGGCAGGAGGCCACACCCCTGCGCGGCAGGGCCGAGGACTCGCCGCGGGTGGACCTGCGGCAGGCCCGGTGGGACGGGCAGTAGCGCGGACACACCACGATCGTGCCTCCTCGGCGGCCCCGGCGGACCTCGGCCCGGCGCACCCGTTCCCGCGCGCGCCGATGGATCTCGTAGGCTCTAAGACTCCCTTCCGTTTTCCTCACCTTCTTTGACCGTCAGACCTGTCGCCGATCCGCAGGACTTCCGTGGCTTCCCCCTACCGTCTGGTGCGCAGCCCGCTCGTGACGCCCGCGCCGCCCGTGCTGGACCCCTACCAGCGCGCCGTGGCCGAGCACCCGGGCGGCCCGCTGCTGGTGCTCGCGGGACCCGGGACCGGCAAGACCACCACGCTGGTCGAGACGGTGGCCCGCCGGGTCGAGCGGGGCACCGACCCGGAGCGGATCCTGGTGCTGACCTTCAGCCGCAAGGCGGCGATGGAGCTGCGCGACCGGATGGCGGTGCGGCTGGCGTCGGCGCCGCAGGCGACCACCTTCCACTCCTTCTGCTACGCGCTGCTGCGCTCCGAGCAGGAGCCCGAGCGCTACGCCGAGCCGCTGCGCCTGCTGTCCGGGCCCGAGCAGGACGTGATGGTCCGCGAGCTGCTGGCCGGCGGGGCCGAGGACGCGGCGGCCGGGCGCTCGAAGATCAGCTGGCCGCTGGACCTGCGCGCCTGCCTGACCACCCGCGGCTTCGCCGACGAGGTGCGCGCGGTGCTCGCCCGCAGCCGCGAGCTCGGGCTGGGCGAGGCGGAGCTGGCCCGGTTCGCGGACGGCGTGCAGCGGCCCGACTGGAAGGCGGCGGCGCACTTCCTCGCCGAGTACCTGGACGTGCTGGACCTGCGCGGGGTGCTGGACTACGCGGAGCTGGTGCACCGGGCGGTGCTGCTGGCCGAGCGCGCCGGGGTCGACCTGGGCGCGCGCTACGACGCGGTCTTCGTGGACGAGTACCAGGACACCGACCCGGCCCAGGTCAGGCTGCTGCGGCAGCTGGCCGGCGGCGGGCGGGACCTGGTCGCGGTGGGCGATCCGGACCAGTCGATCTACGCGTTCCGCGGCGCGGACGTGAACGGCATCCTGGACTTCCCCCAGCAGTTCCGGCAGCGCGACGGGAGCCCTGCCGAGGTGAAGGTGCTGCGGGTCTCGCGCCGCTCGGCGCCGGTGCTGCTGGCGGCCTCGCGGGAGCTCGCCACCCGGCTGCCGATGGGGCGGCTGCCGACCCAGAAGCTGGCGCAGCACCGCGCGCTGCTGCCGGGGGGGCCGGCGGCAGGTCCCCCCGGGGCGGCCGGTCCCGGCCCCGCGGTGGCCGGCAGCGTGGAGGTCTACAGCTACCCGACCCCGGGCGCCGAGCTGGAGAGCGTCGCCGACCTGCTGCGCCGCGCGCACCTGGAGGACGGGGTGCCGTGGGGCGAGATGGCGGTGCTGGTGCGAGCCGGCGCACGGGCGATCCCCGGTGTGCGCCGGGCGCTGAGCGCGGCGGGCGTCCCGCTGGAGATCGACGGCGACGACCTGCCGCTGCGCGAGGAGCCGGCCGTGGTGCCGCTGCTGCTCGCGCTGCGGGTCTGTGCGGAGGGGGCTGTGCACCAGAAGTCGGCGGAATCGACTTCCGGTGTGGATTCGCTGACCGTCGAGCTGGCCCACACCCTGCTCACCGGTCCGCTCGGCGGACTGGACGGCTCCGACCTGCGCCGGCTGGGCCGTGCGCTGCGCGAGGAGGAGCGGGCGGCGCTGCGGGAACGGCAGGCGCCGGGCGAGGCCGTCGAGGATGTGCGGGCCGCCGACGATGCTGAGGACGATGGGGCTGCTGGGGACGCTGGGGCCAGCGAGGTGCCCGAGGCGGTCGATGCACCGCAGGGGCGCGTGCGAACGCATGTGCGCCCGTCGGACGAGCTGATCCGGGAGGCGCTCGCCCACCCCGAGCAACTGGTGACCCTCGACCTGCCGCCCGCCCGCCGGGCCCGCGAGCTCGGCACCCTGCTGCGCAAGGTGCGGGACCTGCTGGCCGGCGGCGGTACCGCCGAGGAGGCGCTCTGGGAGCTGTGGGACGGCAGCCCGCGCTGGCGCGAGCGCCTGGAGCGCGCCGCCCTGCGCCCCGGCACCGTCGGCCGCAACGCCGACCGTGACCTGGACGCGCTCTGCGCCCTGTTCGAGACGGCCGCCCGCGCCGAGGACCAGGTGACCGGCCACCGCGGCGCCCTCGACCTGCTCGCCGAGGTCGAGGCGCAGGACATCGCCGCCGACACCCTGACCGTGCGCACGGTGCGCCCGGAGGCGGTCCGGCTGATGACCGCGCACCGCTCCAAGGGCCTGGAGTGGCGCCTGGTCGTGGTGGCCGGCGTCCAGGAGGGCCTCTGGCCCGACCTGCGCCGCCGCGGTTCGCTGCTGGAGGCCGACCGGATCGGCCGCGACGGTCTGGCCGAGCCCCTCACCCCTGGTGCGCTGCTCGCCGAGGAGCGCCGTCTCTTCTACGTGGCCGTCACCCGGGCCAAGGAGCGGCTGATCGTCACCGCGGTCAAGGCGCCGGCCGAGGACGGCGACGAGCCCTCGCGCTTCCTGCGCGAGCTCTACCGCGAGCAGGTCGATCCCCGGACCGGTGCCGTGCTGGGACGGGTCCCGCAGGTCACCGTGGCGGACATCACCCACCGCCCCCGCCGACCGCTGTCCGTCGCCGCCCTGGTCGCCGAGCTGCGCGCGGTCACCGTCGACCCCGCCCGCTCGCCCGAGCTGCGCCGCACCGCCGCCGAGCGGTTGGCCACGCTGGCCGCGGCGCGCGGCGAGGACGGCACCGCGCTGGTCCCCGCCGCCCACCCGGACCGCTGGTGGGGGATGGCCGAGGCGACCAGCAGCCCGGCCCCGCTGCGCGAGCCGGACCGCCCGGTCCAGCTCTCCGGCAGCGGCCTGGAGCAGCTCGACTCCTGCTCACTGCAGTGGTTCCTGAGCAAGGAGGTCAAGGCGCAGACCGCGACCTCCGGCGCCCAGGGCTTCGGCAACGTGCTGCACGCGCTGGCCGACGAGGTGGGCTCCGGGCGGACCCCGGCCGACCTCGCGGTGCTGCTGGACCGGCTGGACACCGTCTGGGACGCGCTGGCCTTCGACGCCCCGTGGAAGTCGTCGCAGGAGAAGGCGCAGGCCCGCGCCGCGCTGGAGCGGTTCCTGCACTGGCACGTGCTGGAGCGTGGCCGCACCACGCTGGCCACCGAGCACGGCTTCGACCTCACCCTGCCGGTGGGCGAGCTGGCGGTGCGGATCCGCGGGGTGATGGACCGGGTCGAGCAGGACGCGGTCGGCCGGGCGTACGTGGTCGACTTCAAGACCGGCAAGCGGGCGCCGACCGACAAGTCGCTGCCCGAGCACAAGCAGCTCGCGGTCTACCAGCTGGCCGTCCGCGAGGGCGCGCTGGACGGGCTGGTGAACGACCGGCCGCCGCTGGGCGGTGCCGAGCTGGTCCAGTTGCGCTTCGAGGACAAGAAGCTCCCCGAGGCGCCCAAGGTCCAGCACCAGCCGCCGCCCGAGGGCGAGCCGTGGATCGAGAACCTGCTCGCGGACGCGGCCGGCCGGGTGCTGGCCGAGCGCTTCGTGCCGACCACCGGGGAGGGCTGCGGAACCTGCACCTTCAAGCGCAGCTGCTCCGCCCAGCGCGACGGCCGCCAGCTGCTCGACTGAGGCCGGCGGGCTGCCCGGCCGGCTCACCTGTCCGCTCTCCCGGTTACCGTGGCTGCCATGCTCACCCACCCCGACCAGCTCAAGGAGCTGCTCGGCATCCCCTTCAACCGGGAGCAGATGCTGGCCATCGGCGCCCCGCTGGAGCCTGCCGTGATCGTGGCCGGGGCGGGTTCGGGCAAGACCACGGTGATGGCGGCCCGGGTGGTCTGGCTGGTGGGTTCGGGCGCGGTGCGCCCCGAGCAGGTGCTCGGCCTGACCTTCACCAACAAGGCGGCCGCCGAGCTGGCCGAGCGGGTGCGCACCGCGCTGGCCAGGGCCGGGCTGCGCGAGGGCGGCCCGGCGGAGGCCGGCGGGCCCGAGGGGAGCGGACCGGACGGCGGCGAGCCGGAGATCTCCACCTACCACGCCTTCGCCGGCCGCCTGCTCAAGGAGCACGGCCTGCGGATCGGCATCGAGCCGGACGTGCGGCTGCTCGCCGACGCCACCCGGTTCCAGCTCGCCGCCCGGGTGCTGCGCTCGGCGCGCGGGCCGTTCCCGCACCTCAAGGACCGCTTCGCGGCCCTGGTCGGCGAGCTGACCGCGCTCGACGCCGAGCTGGCCGAGCACCTGGTCGAGCCCGACGAGCTGCGGGCCTTCGACACCGCGCTGCTGGACGAGCTGGCCGTGGCCAAGCTGACCAACCAGGAGCTGCGGGACATCCCCGAGACCGCCCGGGGCCGGCTGGAGCTGCTCACCCTGGTGGAGGAGTACCGCCGCCGCAAGCGCGCGGCCGGCCTGATGGACTTCGGCGACCAGATCGCCGCCTCGGCCCGCCTCGCCCAGCAGCGCCCCGAGGTCGGCCGGCTGCTGCGCGAGCAGTACCAGGTGGTGCTGCTGGACGAGTACCAGGACACCTCGGTGGCCCAGCGCCTGCTGCTCGCCGGGCTCTTCGGCGCCACGCCGGCCCACCGCGGTGGCCACCCGGTCACCGCCGTCGGCGACCCCTGCCAGGCCATCTACGGCTGGCGCGGCGCCTCGGTGGCCAACCTGGACGACTTCCCCGCCCACTTCCCCAAGGCCGACGCGAGCCCGGCCGCCCGCTACGCGCTGAGCGAGAACCGCCGCAGCGGCGGGCGCCTGCTGGCCTTCGCCAACGGGCTGGCCGCGCCGCTGCGGGCGCGCCACGAGGGCGTCGAGGCGCTGCGTGCGGCCCCGGGCGCGGAGCTCGACGGGTTCGTCCGGCTCGCCCTGCTGCCCACGCACGCCGAGGAGATCGACTGGCTGGCCGACTCGATCGCCCACCTGGTGCGCACCGGCACCGCGCCCGGTTCGATCGCGGTGCTCTGCCGCGGCGGCGCGGCCTTCCCCGACATCCACGCGGCGCTGGTGGCCCGCGAGGTCCCGGTCGAGGTGGTGGGCCTGGGCGGGCTGCTCCAGCTGCCCGAGGTGGCCGACCTGGTCGCGGTCTGCGAGGTGCTGCAGGACCCGACCGCCAACGCCGCCCTGGTCCGGCTGCTGATCGGCCCGCGCTGGCGGATCGGCCCGCGCGACCTGGCGCTGCTCGGCCGGCGCGCGGCCGAGCTGGTGCGGGCCGTGCGGCCGCAGGCACCGGACGCGCTGGCCGCCGCCGTCGCCGAGACCGACCCGACGGAGGTGGTCTCGCTCTGCGACGCGCTGGAGACCTTCGTCAGCCCGGGCGAGCAGCCGGACGAGCTGCCCTTCTCGGCGGAGGCCCGGACCCGCTTCGCCCACCTGGCCAGGGAGATCCGCGACCTGCGCCGGGCGCTGGCCGAGCCGCTGATGGACGTGCTGCACCGGGTGCTCGCCGTCACCGGTCTCGACGTCGAGCTGTCCGCCTCGCCGCTGGCACTGGCCGCCCGCCGGCGCGAGACCCTGCAGGCCTTCCTGGACGTCGCGGCCGGCTTCGCCGACCTGGACGGCGATCCGGGCCTGTCCGCCTTCCTGGGCTTCCTGCGGGCCGCCGAGGAGTACGACCGCGGCCTGGACAGCAGCCTCCCGGGCGGCGAGGACACCGTGAAGGTGCTCACCGCGCACAAGGCCAAGGGCCTGGAGTGGGAGGTGGTGGTGCTGCCCGGGCTGGTCAGGGGCGCCTTCCCGAGCAGCCGCGGCCGGGAGCGCTGGACCAGCCGGCGACCGGTGCTGCCCTACCCGCTGCGCGGCGACGCGGCCACCCTGCCCGCCGTCGGGAGCTGGACGGCCAAGGGCATGACCGCCTTCAAGGCGGCGCTGAAGGACCAGACCGTCACCGAGGAGCTGCGGCTCGGCTATGTCGCGGTGACCCGTCCGCGTTCGCTGCTGCTGGCCGGCGGCCACTGGTGGGGGCCGACCCAGAGCACCGTGCGCGGCCCCTCCGAGTACCTGGAGCAGTTGCGCGATCACGCCGAGCGGCCCGGTGCGGGCGAGATCGAGCACTGGGCCGAGCCGCCCGTCGAGGGGGCCGAGAACCCGGCGCTGCGGCGGGCCGGTGACACGCCCTGGCCGCTGCCGCTGGACCCGGGCGCCCAGCTGGCCCGCCGCCGGGTGGCCGAGGTGGTCAACCGGCGCCTGGCCGGTGCCCCGGCGCCCGCGCCCGAGCGGCTGGCGCCCGAGGAGCAGCGCCAGGTGGACTCCTGGGACCGCGACCTGACCGCGCTGCTCGGCGAGCTGGAGCGGTCCCGGCGCACGGGCCGCGAGGTGCCGCTGCCCCCCGCGCTCTCGGCCACCCAGCTGATGCGGCTGGCCGCCGACCCGGACGGCCTGGCGCAGGAGCTGGCCCGCCCGATGCCCCGGCCCCCGGCCACCGCGGCCCGCCGCGGCACCCGGTTCCACGCGTGGATCCAGGCCCAGTACGCCCCGCTGCCGCTGCTGGAGCCCGACGCCCTGCCGGGGCTGGAGGACGACGAGATCGAGGACGAGCGTGATCTTGAACACCTCAAGGAGGCCTTCCTGCGCGGCCCCTACGCGAACCGGCGGCCCTTCCGGGTCGAGGCGCCGGTGCAGCTGGTGCTCGCCGGGCGGGTGGTGCGCGGCCGGATCGACGCGGTGTACCGCGAGCGTGACGACGACTGTGGGTCACGAGGCGGGTACCGCTACGAGGTGGTGGACTGGAAGACCGGCCATCTGGAGCGGGCCGATCCGCTCCAGCTCGCCATCTACCGGGTGGCCTGGGCCGAGCAGCTCGGCCTGCCGCTGGAGCAGGTCACCGCGGCCTTCTGCTACGTCCGCAGCGGGCGGATCGAGCGGCCGCCAGGACTTCCCGACCGGAACGTGTTGGAAATGCTTCTGATCGGGAAGAGTGACTAATAGGTCACAGAGAGCATCCAACTCGTCACGGAGTCGCGCGAAACCGATGCGTCGTGCACGTTTCGCGCCTATTGTGGGGTCGGTAACCGGTCACCCGCGTCTGCTCGGCCGCCGGACAGGCCCCATTTCCTCACCCTCAGTCATCGCCGCAGGTGCCCAAGCGGGCGCCAGGCGCCTTCTGCTGGAGACACCTAAGTTGAGCGCCACCGGGAAGTTGAGCGCGACCGGATGGTTCAGAGACCGGCTGGCCGGTCCGACCCGGGGCCCGGCCACCGTTCGCGTGACGGGGACCTGGCCCAGGACAGCACTCGCCCTGCCGTTCATCGGCATGGCCCTGGTGGCCTGCCTGGACTACTTCAGCACCACCGAGGTCACGGTCGAGCCCGCCCTCACCGCCGTGCCGGCGCTGGCCGCGATCGTCAGCCGCCGGGTCTGGTACCCGATCCTGACCGGCTTCCTGGCCGAGATCGCCGCCTTCGCCCTGGCCGGCTACAACCACGTGCTCGGCGAGTCCGTGCACAGCGCCACGGTCTTCGCGGTCGCGCTGGTCACCGCGATCAGCTGGGTCAGCGCCACCCTGCGGGTCCGCCAGGAGCAGGCGCTGGCCGACGCCCAGCTGGTGGCCGAGATCGCCCGCCGGGTGCTGCTGCGCTCGGTGCCCGACCGGGTGGGCAGCGTGCGGGCCGCCGTGCACTACGCCGCCGCCGCCGCGCACGCCCGGATCGGCGGTGACCTCTACGAGGTGGTCAACACCCGGCACGGCGTGCGCGCGGTCGTCGGTGACGTGCGGGGCAAGGGGCTGGGAGCGGTGGAGACCGCCGCGGCCGTGCTGGGTGCCTTCCGCGAGGCGGCGCACCAGGAGCCGGCCCTGGACAAGGTGGCCGGCTGGCTGGCCGTCAGCCTGGACCGGGCCCTGCACGAGCACGAGCACCCCGGGGTCGAGGAGGAGTTCGTCACCCTGGTGCTGATCGGGGTCGCGCCGGACGGCAGCGCCGAGATCGTCAACTGCGGCCACCCGGCGCCGCTGCTGCTGGGCGGCGACGGTGTGGTGCGCGTGCTGGAGCTGGCGGAGACGGTGCCGCCGCTGGGCGTGCTCGATCCGGACCAGGTCGCGCCGCCGGTGCAACGGGTGCCCTTCGCACCCGGCGACCGGGTGCTGCTCTTCACCGACGGCGTGATCGAGGCGCGCGACCGGGCCGGCCAGTTCTACCCGCTGGCCGAGCGGCTGCCCGTCTGCGCGACGGGCGGCCCGGTGGAGGTGCTGCACCGGCTGCACGCCGACGTGGTGCGCCACGTCGGCAAGCAGCTCGGCGACGACGCGGCGATGCTGCTGCTGCAGTACGAGCCGGTGCTGGGCGGCGCCCCGCAGCAGCTGCCGCACCAGAACGGCCGGCTGGCCCGCCAGTAGTCGTCAGCCCCTCAGAGGTCGACCTCCACCAGCAGCGGCCGGTGGTCCGAGACCCCGACCCGGGGCGCCGAGACGGTGCCCACCGCCGTGCGCGGCACACCGACCGCGAGCACGTGGTCGAACTGCACGGTCGGGCGGTGCGAGGGGTAGGTGGGGGTGCGGGCCAGGTCGTGCCAGCCGCGCAGCCGCGGCCCCGCCTCGCGCGCGGCCCGGCGGCGCGCGCTCGGCAGCGGGCGCGGGTAGCGGACGGCCCGCGCCTCGCGCGGACGGCGGCCCGCGGCCGGTGAGCGGTCCAGCGCGGTGGCCCCGCCGAGCACGGTGCGCGGCACCGGGCCGACCAGGTTGAAGTCGCCGAGCACCAGGTAGGGCCTGGGCAGATCGGCGATCCAGCGGCGGATGCCGGCCAGCTGGGCCATGTTCCAGCCCGGGACGAACGACAGGTGGGTGGCGACCACGGTGAACGGACCGCGCTCGCCGGTGAGGACCGCCGCCAGCGCCGCGCGCGGCTCGTCCGGCACCGGGGTCAGCCCGCGCCGGCCCGCCACCCGCAGCGGCAGCCCGAACGGGGCCGGTGCGAACCGCCGGGCGCGCCAGTGCTGCACCGGCAGCCGGGTGAGCAGGGTGGTGCCGTAGGAGGGCAGGTCGGTGGCGCTGTCCAGTTCCTCGGGCCCGTAGACCCGCAGGCCGGGGACCGCCGGGTCGCGCAGCCAGCCGGCCACCGGCGCGGGGCGGCCGTGCAGCGCGGCGGCGAACCGCCAGTCGCCGGCGCCCATCGCGGCGGCGGCCACCGCGCTCTGGTCGCTCAGGCCGGAGCGCTGCTGGTAGCGGTCCACCTCCTGGAGCGCCAGCACGTCGGCGTCCAGCGCGGCGATCGCCTCGTGCAGCGGGTCGTCGGCCTGGTCCGAGTAGGGCAGGGGGCTGCCGTCGGCGGCCAGCGGCTGGCCGTGCAGCAGGTTGAAGGTCGCGATGCGAAGCGGGCTCACCTTGGCGACGGTACGCCAGGAAGGTGGCGAAGCTTGAGAGTGAACTGCATACCAGGTATACATACCTGGTATGTCCATCAGACACGGTCTGCTCGCCCTGCTCGATCAGGGGCCCCGTTACGGCTACCAGTTGCGCACCGAGTTCGAGGCGAGGACCGGTGCCACCTGGCCACTCAATGTCGGCCAGGTCTACACCACCCTCAACCGCCTGGAGCGCGACGGCCTGGTCGTTCCCGACGGGGAGGACGAGGATGGGCACCTGTTCTACGCCGTCACTGAGAAGGGACGTGCGGAACTGCGTGCCTGGTTCGACAGCCCGGTGCCGCGGACCAATCCGCCCCGGGACGAACTGGCGATCAAGCTCGCCATGGCGGTGACCGTGCCCGGCGTCGACGTCCAGGCCGTGGTCCAGGCCCAGCGCCGGCACAGCATCCAGGCGCTGCAGGACTACACCCGGCTCAAGGCCCGGGCGCTGGCGGGCGAGAGCGCCGCCGGCGCCGCCCAGGGGGCCGAGCTGGCCTGGCTGCTGGTGCTGGAGCAGCTGATCTTCCAGGCCGAGGCCGAGGTCCGCTGGCTGGACCACTGCGAGACCCGGCTCGCCGCCCACCGGGCCCAGCCCGCCGCGGCCCCGGACGCGGTGCCCGCTCGCCGCCGTGTCAAGGAACAGCTGGGGGAACGTTGAACCGTACGCCGTCCCGCGACCGCACCGAGCCCGTGCTGCACCTGGAGCAGGTGAACCGGGTCCACGGCCAGGGCGCCGCCGAGGTTCACGCCCTGCGTGGCGTGAACCTGCAGGTCCATCCGGGTGAGTTCGTCGCCGTGATGGGCCCCTCGGGTTCCGGCAAGTCCACCCTGCTCACGCTGGCCGGCGGGCTGGACAGCCCGACCAGCGGGCGGGTCCTGGTGGAGGGGCGGTCGCTGGGCGACCTCTCGCGCCGCAAGCTGGCCGAGGTCCGCCGCCGCTCGGTCGGCTACGTCTTCCAGGACTACAACCTGATACCGGCGCTGACGGCGCTGGAGAACATCATGCTGCCGCGCGAACTGGACGGGGTGTCCACCCGCGCCGCCCGCCGCGAGGCGGCCACGTCGCTGGAGGAGATGGGCATCGCCGACCTGGCGAACCGCTTCCCCGAGGACATGTCGGGCGGCCAGCAGCAGCGGGTGGCGATCGCCCGCGCGCTGATCGGCGAGCGCCGCCTGGTGCTGGCCGACGAGCCCACCGGCGCACTGGACTCCGCCACCGGCGAGACCGTGCTGGCCGTGCTGCGCAACCGCTGCGACGCGGGCGCCGCCGCCATGATGGTCACCCACGAGGCCCGGCACGCCGCCTGGGCGGACCGGGTGGTCTTCCTGCGCGACGGCCGGCTGGTCGACGAGACCGGTCGGCAGGACGCCGACAGCCTGCTCGTCACGGCCGCGACCAACAGCCTGAAGCGGCCGGTGACCGAGTGAGGAAGCTCCTCTCCTGGAAGGTCGCGCTGCGCATCGCCCGCCGCGACGCGCTGCGCGCCAAGGGCCGCAGCCTGCTGGTGCTGGCCATGATCGCGATGCCGGTGCTCGGCGTCACCGGCATCGACGTGGTCTACCGCAGCAGCACCCTGACCCCCGCCGAGCAGCTCGACCGCGGGCAGGGCCGCGCCGACCTGCTGCTCGCTTCGCACCTGCGCGGCGGCACCGTCCAGCAGGCACCGCTCCCCAGCGAGGGCGAGTTCGACGAACCCCCCGCCGCGACGCTCACCCCCCAGCAGCAGCGCAGCGTGCAGACCGACCCGGCCGTGCTGGCCGCCCAGTTGCTGCCGCCCGGCTCGGTACTGGTCCCGCTGCAGAAGAGCCAGGGCCTGCAGGCCGGCACCGCGCACGGACAGCTGCAGACCGTGGCGACCGAGGCCGACCTGACCGACCCGATCTGGCACGGCAAGATCAACCTGATTCACGGTCATGCCCCGGTGGACGGCGGACAGATCGCCGTCACGCAGCGCTTCCTGGACGACTCCGGCCTCGAGCTCGGCGGCACCACCAGGCTGCAGGGCCTGGGCGAGGCGCCCTTCACCATCACCGGGGTGGTCGAGTACCCGGACGAGCTCGGGCTCAACGCCATGGTCGCGCGCCCCGGCGCGCTGAGCGGCGGGCAGCCCTCGGACGCCTCCCCGGTCACCGGCTGGCTGGTGCGACTGCCGGCCGGCGCCACCGTCGACTGGGCCAAGGTCCAGGAACTGAACCAGTACGGCTTCGTGGCCACCTCGCGCAGCGTGGTGCTGAACCCGCCGGCCCGCTCCCAGGTGCCGTACTACGTCCAGCACGGCAACGTGTCGGGCGACAGCTACTTCAACCGGACCACCGTGGTGGTGCTGGTCACCGTCGCCGGCATGGCGCTGCTGGAGATCGTGCTGCTGGCGGGCCCTGCCTTCGCCGTCGGGGCCCGGCGCTCCCGGCGGCAGTTGGGTCTGCTGGCCGCCGCCGGTGGTGACCAGGCGCAGGTGCGCGCGGTGGTGCTGGGCGGCGGGGTGGTGCTGGGCCTGGCCGGGGCGGCGGTCGGCGTGCTGCTGGCCGTGCTGCTCGTGGCGGTCACCCGGCCGTGGACCGAACCGATGGCCGGCCGTCGGTTCGGAGCGCTGCGGGTGCTCCCGCTCGACCTGCTCGGCATCATCGCGATCGGGCTGGCCACCGGGCTGCTCGCCGCCGTCGTGCCGGCCTTCCAGGCCTCCCGGCAGGACGTGGTGGCCGCGCTCACCGGCCGGGGCGGGGTCAAGCCGCCGTCCAGGAAGGTCACCCTGCTGGGGCTGCTGATGCTGACCGGCGGGGCGGCGCTGGCCCTGCTCGGCGCGACCCGTGGGCTGGGCGCCCGTAGCGCGACGGTGCTCGGCGGCTCGATGATCGCCGAGCTGGGCATGGTCGCCTGCACCCCGATGGTGGTCGGGCTCTTCGGCAAGCTGGGTCGCTGGCTGCCGCTGGGCCCCCGACTGGCGCTGCGCGACTCGGTGCGCCACCGCGGCCGGACCGCGCCGGCGGTGGCCGCCGTGATGGCGGCGGTGGCCGGGGCCGTCGCGGTGGGGATCTACACCGCGAGCGCCGACGAGGCGAGCCGGCAGTCCTACCAGCCCTCGGCGCCGAGCAAGGGGGTCACCCTGTCCTTCTACAACGCCGCCGTGGGCAGCCCGGCGGTCTTCGCCGACCAGCGCGCCGCGGTCGAGCGCTCCATCCCGGACCTGGGGCCCCGCGCCGACATCAGCACCACGCGCTACCCCGTGGGGTGCGATGCGACCCACAACCGGTGCGGGCTCGTGCTGGCCGAGGCGTCACCGGCCCAGCGCTGCCCCTTGGAGGACGGCCAGAGGCACAGTCCGGCGGAGTACGACCAGTCCCGGAGCGACCCGCGCTGTGCGGACACCATGCTGTCCCACGGTGCCTTCGGCTCGCTGGTGGTCGGCGACGCCACCGTGCTGCGCACCTTCTTCGGCCTGCACGACAGCGCCGCCGAGCAGGCGGCGGCCGACGGCCGGGTGCTGGTCTTCGACCAGCGGATGCTGCAGGACGGCAAGGCCTACCTGCGGCTCGAGGAACCCTACTCGCAGTCCCAGCAGGCCCCCTTTGGGCCGCCGCCGAGCCACGAGATCACGGCGGACGCCATGCTGGCGTCGCTCCCGAACTCACTCGGGGGGATGTTCATGACCCCGCAGACAGCCGTCCGGCTCGGGCTCGGCACCGCCGACGCGGGCTCGGTCTGGGTGCCGCCGGCGATGCCGAAGTCGGCCGCCGAGCAGCACGCCCGCGCGCAGGTCGCGGCCGTCAGTCAGCAGGGCTGGGACCTGCAGGTCGAGCGCGGCTACCAGACGCAGCACGGCCTGATGGAGCTCGGTTTGACCGGCTTCGCCGTCCTGGTGGCGCTGGGTGCGGCGGGCATCGCCACCGGGCTGGCCTCCGCCGACTCGCAGCAGGACCTGACCACGCTGGCCGCGGTCGGCGCGGCGCCGCGGATCCGGCGCACGCTCTCCGGCTTCCAGTGCGGGGTGATCGCGGCGATGGGCGCGGTGCTCGGCACGGTCTGCGGGATGGTGCCGGCGGTGGCGCTGCGACGGGTCGACGGGACAGCCGCCTCGCCGATCGACCACGCGCACACGGTGATCGCCTTCCCCTGGGCGAACATCGCGCTGACCCTGGTCGGTCTGCCGCTGCTGGCCGTGCTGCTGGCCGCCCTGCTGACCCGCTCGCGGATCGTCCTGCTGCGGCGGGCCGGCTAGCGGCCGCGGCGGGTGATGGAGGTTACATGTCGCTGTGGTCCCGGGTCGCGGACCACAGCGACACGTGGCAGGTCGGGCGAACTAAAGTCGTCCGTATGACGAAAACCCCGGACAGCGTCGTCCGTTCCTTCATCGATCAGCACCAGGCCGGCTTCCTGGCCGACCTGGCCGACTGGCTGCGCATCCCGTCGGTCTCGGCCGACCCGGAGCGGGCCGGCGACGTGCGCCGGTCGGCCGAGTGGCTGGTGGCCAAGCTGCGCGAGACCGGGTTCCCGGTCGCGGAGGTCTGGGAGTCCGACGGGCTGCCCGCGGTCTTCGCCGAGTGGCCCTCGGGCGAGGCCGACGCGCCCACCGTGCTGGTCTACGGCCACCACGACGTGCAGCCCGCCGCCAAGGCGGACGGCTGGGACACCGAGCCGTTCGAGCCGGTGACCATCGGCAACCGGCTCTACGCCCGCGGCGCCGCCGACGACAAGGGCCAGGTGTTCTTCCACACCCTGGGCCTGCGCGCGCACCTGGCCGCCACCGGACGGACCGCGCCGGCCGTCAACCTCAAGCTGCTGATCGAGGGCGAGGAGGAGTCCGGCTCGCCGAACTTCAGCGCGCTGATCCGTCGTCAGGCCGAGCGGCTCGCCGCCGACCTGGTCTTCGTCTCGGACACCGGGATGTGGAGCGAGACCACGCCCACCGTCTGCACCGGCATGCGCGGCAAGGCCGACTGCCAGATCGACCTGTACGGCCCGGACAGCGACATCCACTCCGGCTCCTTCGGCGGTGCGGTGCCCAACCCGGCCGCCACCGCCGCCGAGCTGGCGTCCGCGCTGCACGACGCCGAGCGGCGGGTCGCGGTGCCCGGCTTCTACGACGGCGTGGTCGAGCTGACCGGGCACGAGCGCGAGCTCTTCGCCAAGCTGCCCTTCGACGAGGAGGGCTGGCTGCGCACCGCGAAGTCGCACGGCACCCAGGGCGAGGCCGGCTACTCGACCCTGGAGCGGGTCTGGGCCCGGCCCACCGCCGAGGTCAACGGCCTCTGGGGCGGCTACACCGGCCCGGGCAGCAAGACCATCGTGCCGGCCGAGGCGCACCTCAAGATCTCCTTCCGGCTGGTCGCCGGGCAGGACACCGAGCGGGTCGAGCAGGCGATCGCCGACTGGGTGGCCGGGCAGCTGCCGGACGGCATCCGGCACGAGATCACCTTCCGGGCCGCGACCCGTCCCTGCCTGACCCCGCTGGACCACCCGGCGCTGCAGTCCACCGTGCGGGCGATGGGCCGGGCCTTCGAGCAGGAGATCCTCTTCACCCGCGAGGGTGGTTCCGGGCCGGCCGCCGACCTGCAGGACGTGCTCGGGGCGCCGGTGCTCTTCCTCGGCATCTCGGTGCCCTCGGACGGCTGGCACTCCATCAACGAGAAGGTCGAACTCGACCTGCTGCGCAAGGGGGTGGAGGCCGCCGCCTACCTGTGGGGCGACCTCGCCGAGAACTACCGGCTGCCCGCCGCCGGCCGCTGACGTGCCGGCTCAACTGACGTATCTCGGATCGGGGACGGATCGACGTGAGCACCATGCCTGACACCGAACAGCCGCTGGGGCCCGTGCTGGCCAGGGCCGGGGTGGACCGGGCGGCCCAGCACCGCCTGGACGAGCCGTGGCTGGCGGCCGCCTGGAGCCATCCCAGCACCAAGGTGCTGCCGATCGCCGGTGGCGAGGCTTTCGTGGTGGACACCGAGACCGGCACCGAGCTGGTCCTGCTGCCCTCCTTCGAGGCGCCGCAGACCGGTGACCGCTACTTCCTGGGCACCGACGCGGACGGCGTGTCCTACTTCGCGCTGGCCGGTGAGACGCTGCCGGGGCGCCTCGACGGCGACGCGCGCCCGGCCGGGCTGCGCGAGGTCGGCGCCACCCTCTCCGACCGCGACGCCGGGCTGCTGGTGCACGCGGTGGCCCTGGAGCACTGGCACCGGCTGCACAGCTTCTGCTCGCGCTGCGGGCACCCGACGGAGAAGGCCGGTGCGGGCCACCTGCGCCGCTGCACCTCCTGCGCGGCCGAGCACTACCCGCGCACCGACCCGGCGGTGATCATGGTGATCACCGACGAGCAGGACCGCTGCCTGCTGGGCCGTCAGGCGCTCTGGCCGGAGGGCCGCTGGTCGACGCTGGCCGGCTTCGTCGAGCCGGGCGAGTCGATCGAGCAGGCGGTGGCCCGCGAGGTGCTGGAGGAGGCCGGGGTGCGGGTCGGTGAGGTCAGCTACGTGGCCAGCCAGCCGTGGCCGTTCCCGGCCAGCCTGATGCTGGGCTTCGTCGGCAAGGCCGAGCCGGGCGGCACCGCGATCACGGTGGACGGCGAGGAGCTGGCCGAGGCGCGCTGGTTCTCCCGGGAGGAGCTGCGG
Organism: Kitasatospora sp. NBC_01250; assembly: GCF_036226465.1. Taxonomy (NCBI): domain Bacteria; kingdom Bacillati; phylum Actinomycetota; class Actinomycetes; order Kitasatosporales; family Streptomycetaceae; genus Kitasatospora; species Kitasatospora sp. NBC_01250. Next base: position 5,616,277 of record NZ_CP108476.1, read on the forward strand.
GCCGGCATGGAGTCCGGCGAGATCCTGCCGCCCTCGGGGATCTCGATCGCCCGGCACCTGATCGAGCGCTGGTACGGCGGGCCGATGCCGAGCGCTGCGCGCTGGTAGCGGACGGGGGCGCGGCCTCGGCGGCGCCCCGCACAGGAGTGGAAATAGCGCGGGGGGCGTGTGGGAAATAACCCACGCCCCCCGTTGTCTTGCCGCGCGCTCGAATGGTCACAGGTCCGGGAGTATTGGGTGTCTGTGCAGGTCAGATACCCTGTCTCGATCTTCTGATCAATTTCCCGGCGGGCAATCATGGCCAATTATGGGCGGTTTAGCTGAAATGCCCCGGCCGGCGTCGCTACATTCCCAGGGTGACCATCTCCAGTGGAAGCGTTCCGTCCCCCAAGTACCAGCGACTGGCCGCCGACCTGCGCCGCCGGATCGCGGCCGGAGAGTGGCGCGGCGACACCGCCCTCCCGGTGGAGTCCGAACTGGAGCAGCAGTACGGCGTGGCCCGCAACACCGTCCGCCTGGCGGTCGACGTGCTGGTCAACGAGGGGCGGCTGGTGCGGCTGCAAGGCAAGGGCACCTTCCTGCGTGAGCACCCGGTGCTGGACCACTGGGCCTTCGGGCCGCCGCTGACCGCCTCACCGGTGGACGCGGTGGCGCACCAGGCCGTGGGGCCGGCGGCGGAGCTGCTGTCGCCCGGCCGCGCCGGGCCGGCCCCCGCGGTGCCCGCGCAGCGCAACGGCCTGGCATCGCCCAGCGCCGTCTACAGCGTCGAGGCGGACGCGGCCGGCCGGTCGCTGACGGCCGAGTTCGAGATGCTCATCGTGCGAGCCCGGGTGGACATCGCCGAGCGCCTGGGGCTGCGGCCCGGCGAAGCGGTGGTGGTCCGCCGCCAGCTGCGGCTGATGGACCGCGAGCCCTACTCGATCGAGGAGAGCCACTACCGGGCCGGGGTGGCGGCCGGGACGGCGCTGATGGAGCCCGACCCGGTGCCGGGCGGGGACGAGGCGGTGCTGGCGGCGCTGGGGCGCAGCGAGATCGGGGCGGTGGACCAGCTGGTCTCCCGGATGCCCGGGCCCGAGGAGGCGCAGTGGTTCCAGGGCGGGCCCGGGGTGCCGCTGCTGGTGCAGACCCGGGTCACCTACGACCGGCGCGGACCGGTCCGGGTGATCGAGACCCGCTACTCGGCGGACCGCTGCCGGCTCGTCTACGGGCTCGGCGAGCTGGCAGCCCGGCCGGTCGGCTGACCGGCCGGGCCGCCCGCAGCCGGCGTCAGGCGGCGAGCGCCTTCTGGACGTCGCGCAGGCTCGGGTTGGTCATCACGGTCTCCTTGCCGCTGGGGGCGACCACCAGGACGGTGGGAACCGTCTGGTTGCCGTCGTTGACCGACTCGACGAACGACGCGGAACCCGGGTCGTGCTCGATGTTGATCTCGGTGTAGCCGATGCCCTCGCGGTCCAGCTGGCTCTTCAGCCGCTGGCAGTAGCCGCACCAGGTCGTGCTGTACATCGTCACGCTGCCGGACATCGAACGGGCTCCTTCGTCATCGGGTGGTCTCGCGCTGCACAACGTACGTGACGGCGCCGCCATTCCTGGTCGACCGGTGGGGTGCGACCCGGGCTGATGGTCGTACCGGGCCTGTGGACAGCGGGCCGTGGGCTGTCGGTGATTCCTGCCAGGATGTCCGGACCGGGCCGATGTGCCCGAACCCGGGCTACTGCGTCCGGCGGGCTGAGAGGATGGAGCCCATGCAGGAAGAGCTGTTGATCGGTAACCACGGCGGCCCCGACGACGGGTACGGCGGCGGGTACGGCGGGCGCCCCGCCGACCCGGACGCCGTGCTGGCCGGGCTCGACCCCGAGCAGCGCTCGGTCGCCACCGCTCTGCACGGGCCCGTCTGCGTGCTCGCGGGTGCCGGCACGGGCAAGACCAGGGCGATCACCCACCGGATCGCCTACGGCGTGCGCAGCGGCGTCTTCCAGCCCCAGCAGGTGCTGGCCGTCACCTTCACCGCCCGGGCGGCCGGCGAGATGCGCGGCCGGCTGCGCCAGCTCGGCGCCGACGGGGTGCAGGCCAGGACCTTCCACGCCGCCGCGCTGCGCCAGCTTCAGTACTTCTGGCCGCGCGCGGTCGGCGGCGAGGTGCCGCGGCTGCTGGAGCGCAAGGTCCAGCTGGTCGCCGAGGCCGCCGGGCGCAGCGGCCTGCGGGTGCAGCGCACCGAGCTGCGCGACCTGACCGGTGAGATCGAGTGGGCCAAGGTCACCCAGATCGTGCCCGACGACTACCCGGTCGCGGTGGGCAAGTCCGGCCGGGAGGCGCCGCGCGATCCCGCCGAGATCGCCCGGGTCTACGCGACCTACGAGCAGACCAAGCGCGACCGCAACGTCATCGACTTCGAGGACGTGCTGCTGCTCACCGCCGCGATCCTGGAGGACCGCCCGGAGATCGCCGAGCGGGTGCGCGCCCAGTACCGCCACTTCACCGTCGACGAGTACCAGGACGTCTCGCCGCTCCAGCAGCGGCTGCTCGACCAGTGGACCGGCGGCGGGGCGGGCGCCAGCCTGTGCGTGGTCGGCGACGCCAGCCAGACCATCTACTCCTTCACCGGCGCCACCCCCGACTACCTGTTGAACTTCCGGGTCAAGCACCCCGACGCCACCGTGGTGAAGCTGATCCGCGACTACCGCTCCACCCCGCAGGTGGTGCACCTGGCCAACGGCCTGCTCGCCCAGGCCCGCGGCGCGGCCGCCCGGCACCGGCTGGAGCTGGTCTCGCAGCGCCCGGCCGGCCCCGAGCCGGTCTACGTCGAGTACGTGGACGAGCCCACCGAGGCCGAGAGCACTGCGCACCGCATCAAGGAGCTGCTCGCCCAGGGCGTGCGGGCCAGCGAGATCGCGGTGCTGTTCCGGACCAACGGCCAGTCCGAGGTCTACGAGCAGGCACTGGCCGATCTCGGCCTGTCCTACCAGCTCAAGGGTGCCGAGCGGTTCTTCGAACGGCCCGAGGTGCGCGAGGCGGGGCTGCTGCTGCGCGGGGCCGCCAGGGCCGGCAGCGATCCGCTGACCGCCGATGCGCCCGACCTCGCCGCCCAGGTGCGCGCCGTGCTGGCCACCCGCGGCTTCACCGCGACGCCGCCGGCCGGCTCCGGTGCGGTGCGCGAGCGGTGGGAGTCGCTGGCCGCGCTGGTCCGCCTCGCCGAGGAGTTCGAGGCCGCCCGGCAGGCGGCCGGCGAGGCGGGCGACCTCGCCGCCTACGTCGCCGAGCTGGACGCGCGGGCCGCGGCCCAGCACGCCCCGGCGGTGGAGGGCGTGACGCTCGCCTCGCTGCACGCCGCCAAGGGCCTGGAGTGGGACGCCGTCTTCCTGGTCGGTCTGACCGAGGGCACGCTGCCGATCATCTACGCCAAGACCGACGAGCAGGTGGAGGAGGAGCGCCGGCTGCTCTACGTCGGGGTGACCCGGGCGCGCGAGCACCTCTCGCTCTCCTGGGCGCTGTCGCGCTCGCCGGGCGGGCGGGCCAGCCGCAAGCCGAGCCGCTTCCTGGACGGCCTGCGGCCGGGTTCCACGGCGGGTGGCTCCCGCGGGGCCGGTCGCGGGGGCGCGGAGGGCGGTGCGGAGCGCTCGGCCGGGCGCCGGGCGCCGCGCGGGCCGGTCAAGTGCCGGGTCTGCGGGCGCACCCTGACCGAGGCGGTGGAGCGCAAGCTGCGCCGCTGCGAGGACTGCCCCTCCCAGATGGACGAGGGCCTGTACGAGCGGCTGCGGGAGTGGCGCTCGCAGCAGGCCAAGGAGCAGGCCGTGCCGGCCTACGTGGTCTTCACCGACGCGACCTTGATGGCGATCGCCGAGGACGCGCCCTCGACCACCGGCGAACTGAGCCTGATCTCGGGCGTCGGCGCCATGAAGCTGGACAAATACGGTGCCGCCGTGCTGTCGTTGTGCTCGGGGGAAGACCCCGGGCAGGCGTCCGCCGAGGCGGAGGAACTCCCGGGTGAAGCCGTCGGCGACCACGCCACGGACGATGCGGAGCAGGCTCCGCAGGAGCTGTCGGGGGAGCCGTTCGAGCCCCCCGCGGACCAGCCCTGAAACTCGCCGGAAAAATAGTTTGCGCGCCGTGCATGAAGCGCAATAGCCTGCCGGAGCGGTCAAGGGGACGCGACCGCGAAGCCGATCGGGAGCACTCCTGAACCGGCTTTCCCCTGCGCATGAACGTATGACCTGCTTCACCCCCTGCCTCACCGCAGGGTCGCTGGACCAACCAAACATCCGAACACCGGAGCCCGGGGAACTGGGCACCGCGAGACGCCGAGAGGAGGCGAGAACACCGTGAAGATCCAGCTGATGAACAAAGTGACTGGCCAGACCGCTGTTGCCGCTTCCCGGCGTCCCTCCGTCCTCGGTGCTTGCACTGGCGGAGTCTCGCTCTCCGGTGTCCGTGGCGGTCTGGATCTCGATGCCACCCGTGTCGCTGCCGTTGGAACCACCGGTGCCCTGCGCACCAGTGTGCTCACCGGCGCAATCGCGGGGACGGCTGTCGAGACCGGTCTGTCCCACGGTTGGGCCATGGTCGCCGTCGGCTCCCCGCGCGTAATGCGTGATGACCGACCGACCAAGGCACCGAAGTCAGCAGGAGCGGCGGCCAAGCAGGGCGCCTATCTGCAGGTCGTCGGTGCCGCCCCGAAGCAGGACGAGCAGCTGATCAACCAGGCCAAGGCCGCCTTTATCGGCGCTGAGGCCATCCGGAGCCGGGCCTTCCGCGGGCCTGAACCCTGGAGAGAGCGAACCTGAGGCACCCTCAGGTCGGCACCTTTCCAGGGCCGCGGAACCCGTCCACCGGGATCCGCGGCCCTCTTGTTTTGTCCGGTACGACAGACCACCAGGCCCCCAGGGGCCTCCGGTCCAGCCCCACCAGTCAGCTGGCCCGGAACCACAACCCAGACGAGGAAGACGCCAACAGTGTCCACGGTCATCACGCCGCCCCTCCCGTCCGTACCGCCGACAACGCCGACCCAGGCCGCGCCCGCTCCATTCCCTCCTCCGGAAGGCTCTCTCATGCAGATCACCGCGCTCGACGACGCCGAGGCTCTTGGCGCCCCCATCCCGTGCCGCTCCTTCGACCCGGAGGTCTTCTTCGCCGAGACCCCCGCTGACGTCGAGTACGCGAAGAGCCTCTGCGGCACCTGCCCGGTCAAGGAGGCCTGCCTGGCCGGCGCCCTCGACCGCCGCGAGCCGTGGGGCGTCTGGGGCGGCGAGCTGTTCGTCCAGGGTGTCGTGGTAGCCCGCAAGCGGCCGCGGGGCCGCCCGCGCAAGACCGAGGTCACGGCGTGAACCCGGCGCATCGAGCAGCCTCAGTCCCCCGGGAATGCCCCCCGGCGGACGGCGCACTGCGCCACTCCGTACGCATCGCCCTTGCCCAGGCTGATGCCGCGGTCCAGACCCCCTACCCGACGACGCACCACGAGCAGGACACCGACATGGCGATCACCGCAGGGCCCAGCGCCCGCGCCGAGCAGACCACTGAACTTCTGATCCAGAACAGGACCCTTGAGATGCATCTCATGCACGAAAACCTGGCCCGAACCCATATGCAAGAACGCCTCCAGGAGGCGGAGGACCAACGCATGGTCCTGCGCGCCGTCCGGGCCTCCCGGCTGCGGCGCAAGGCGGAGCGTGCCTCGCTGCGCGCCCGCAAGGTGCTGGCTTCGGCGGTGCTCTGACCGCCCGGTCCGCGCCTGAGGCGAATCCCCTGATGTGACGGTGCCCGGCTCCCGCGAATCGCGGAAGCCGGGCACCGTCATGCCCGCCCGAGCGGGGTCAGGGCCTCTCGCTACTGGCCGGACGACTCCTCGGCGAAGCCGGGGAGGGAGTCGAGCATCTCGGCGCGGAACGGCGCCTGGGCACCGAGTTGGCACAGCACGCCGATGGTGCTCAGCGTGACCCGGTGGATCAGCAGGTAGTCCGGGGGCAGGTTGAGCTGCTTGCCGAGGTTGTAGGCGGGGGACCGCGGGTCGGCGATCCGGGCGGCCTGGGCGCGCATCCAGGCCCGGGTGAAGTGGAAGTCGTCCACCGCGGCCGGCTCGATGATCGGCCGCAGGTAGTCGAGCACCGCGTCCGGGTCGAGCTGGATGGTCGGCTTCACGAAGCCCTCGGCCCGCAGCATCTCCAGCACGCCCTCGGCATCGCCCGCCAGCGCCATCCGCAGCGCGTTCCCGATCGGCGCGGGCAGCCCACCGGGAAGCCGGTCGACCGTGCCGAAGTCGAGCACCCCGAGGCGCCAGCCGCCCACCGGGCCGTCGTCCTTCAGCAGGCGGAAGTTGCCGGGGTGCGGGTCGGCGTGCAGCAGCCCGGTGCGGGCGGGGCCGGCGAAGAGGAAACGTGCCAGCAGGTGTCCGGCGCGGTCCCGCTCGGCCTTGGTGCCGCTGTTGATCACCTCGGCCAGCGGTGTGCCGTCGAGCCACTCGCTGACCAGCACCTGGTCGGCCTGGGCGACCACGGCGGGCACCGCGATGTCCGGATCCCCGCTGAACTCCTCGGCGTGCACCCGTTGGGCCTCGGCCTCCAGGGCGTAGTCCAGCTCCTCGGTGACCCGGTCGCGCAGTTCGGTGATCAGCGGCTTGATGTCCAGGCCCGGGATCAGTGGCCCGAGCAGCCACGCCACCCGGCTGAGTTGGCCCAGGTCGGAGAGCAACGCCTCACCGGCGCCCGGGTACTGGACCTTGACGGCGACCTGCCGCCCGTCCTGCCAGACGGCTCTGTGCACCTGGCCGATCGAGGCCGCGGCGGCCGGACGGTCGTCGAAGCTGCGGAAGTTGGCCCGCCAGTCCCGGCCGAGCCGCTGGGCGAGCGCCGTGTGCACACTGGCGGCCGGCATCGGCGGGGCGGCGTCCTGAAGCTTCGTCAGCGCCGCCCGGTAGGGACCGGCCACCTCCTCGGGCAGTGCGGCCTCGAAGACCGAGAGCACCTGCCCGAACTTCATCGCGCCGCCCTTCAGCTCCCCGAGGACCTTGAAGAGCTGGTCCGCGGTCGCCTGCTGGAGTTCGGCGGTGACAACCTCGGCCGATCGCCCGCCGATTCGCTTGCCCAGACCGAGCGTGGCGCGCCCAGCTATCCCCAACGGCAGGGCGGCGAGCCTTGCGGTGCGGGTCACAGCCTTGCGCGGAAGATCGCTCACCGGGGCCTCCGAATCGAACGTGTGCCGGCAGTCACCGCGGCTGCGGCGGCTGGGGGACGGCGGTCACTAGGCCATTGTGCCCGCTCCCACCCAAGAGCCGGTCAGGGCCTGGGCTGTGGCTTTGGGCCGGATCGGCGCCGGACCGGCCCCCGGGTGGCGGACGCGCCGGTGGCGGTCAGCGCCAGAAGCAGCCGCACTCGGTGTGCGGTGGCAGTCGCAGTCGGCGGACCATGCCGTCGACGGCGGAGACCTCGCACCAGCCGTCCACGCTCGGCGGTCGCCCGCCGTCGAGCAGCAGCAGCGCGTGCAGCCCGGCCAGGCCGGCCACCGCCGCGGCCACTGCGCCGTCGCAGGCGGGCTCGGGTGCCTTGGCCCGGACGTCGGCGGTGAGTTGGGCGAGCAGCCGGGGCCAGGCCGCGTCCTGGTCGGTGCGGGTCATCGCCAGACAGCGGCCACAGGCCGAGGCCCCGGGGATCACCAGGGGGCCGACCACGCCCAGATGCTCGATCACACCGACGTACAGGTGCGGGACGCCGGACTGCATCAGGGCGTGGGCCTCGGCGGGGTCGCCGGCGAGGGCACCGCTGCCGTCCCGCGGGGCGAGCACCACCAGATCGGGCGGCTGTTCGGCGGGCGGGGCGGCCCGGGGCGAGCCAGCGACCGCGGCGGCGGCCCCGCCCGGCAGGCCGGCCGCCCGCCGCACCGCCTCCCGGGCGGCCGTGGCACGGGGACGGCCGACCTCCTGGGCGGGGATGCCGCCGGGTGCGCAGTCCCCGGGCAGCACCCGGCCCTGGTCCGCCACCTCCACCCCGCCGACCCCGCCGGCCGCGAGCACCGCCGCCACCGCCGCGCCGACCCGCCCCACGCCCCGCACCTGGACCCGCAGCCCCGCCCGGCGGGCCAGCGCCGCGGCCCCCGCGCCGGGCTCGGGGTGCAGCAGCGAGAGCGAGGCGAGATCAGGGCCGAGCAGCTCCCGCCGGGCCGGCGGCAGAGCGGCCAGCGCCTGCTCGACGGCGAGCGCGTCGTCCAGCAGGCCGGTCTCGGTCAGTGAGCGCAGTGCCTGGGCGACATAGGAGGGGCTCAGGCCCAGACCCTCGGCAGCGGCCGCTACGGCCGGACCGTCCCGCTCGCCGTCGAGCAGGCCGAGGAAGGCGCAGAACTGCTCATCGGCCTGGTCGACCACATGGGCCCGCTCGGGGGCGGTGCCGAACTGCAAGGTCTGTCGGTCGCGCCAGGCCTTCGACAGTGCGGGCTTGAGCATGGGACGCATGGCGGTCTCCTCTCCCGACGAACGCGCGATTCTCCCGACGAACGCGCGATGGCTGATCGGAATCAACTGATTGCGCTGGGTGAGGAAAGCCTCCCGCACCTGCGGGAATTGGCCAAGCCGGTTATCCACAGCCTGGGGAGAAGATCCGATCGGCAGTCAATTCGCTCATTCGCTTCGCGTGCCACGCACGGTCACTGCTGCAAACAAATCGGCCGGGGCACCGGACTTCTGTCGGTAGCACCGGGTAACGTCCTGTGCCATGGCAGCCGAACGGGACTCCCAGCCCCCGGCGTCGCCTCGGCGTGCCCGTCCAGCGGCCGGGTCGGGAGTCGCGACGCCCGGTACACGCGGGTGGCCAGGCGCAGCGCATCCGAGCCCGGGGCCCGAGACCGCCCCCAACAGCCCGCACGGGCCGCACAGCTCGCACGCGCCGACCGGCCCGCACACGCTGAACCACCCGCACGGGCCGGTCGAGGTGCGCCGCAGCGCCCGCCGCAGCCGCACCGTCTCCGCCTACCGCGAGGGTGATCGCACGATCGTGCTGATCCCGGCCCGGATGTCCGCGGCCGAGGAGCACCGCTGGGTGGCCCAGATGCTGGACCGGCTGGCCGCCCAGGAGAGCCGCCGCACCCTCGGGGACGACGCGCTGGCCGAGCGGGCGGGCCGGCTCTCCGCCGCCTACCTCGGCGGCCGGGCCCGGCCCGACCAGGTCCGCTGGGTCACCAACCAGAACTCCCGCTGGGGCTCCTGCACCCCCAGCGAGCGCACCATCCGCCTCTCCCACCGCCTGCAGGGCATGCCGGAGTACGTGCTGGACTACGTGCTGCTGCACGAGCTCGCGCACCTGCTGGTCCCGGACCACGGCCCGCGCTTCTGGGCGCTGCTGGAGGCCTACCCGCGCACCGAGCGGGCGCGCGGCTACCTGGAGGGGGTTGCCTCGGCAGCCCGCCTGCCGCACATCCCGGGTGCCCGGGCACCCGGGATGCCCGAGGAGGCGCCCGATCCGGGCGAGGTCTGCGGCTGAACTCCGGTCAGGCCGTCAGGCCGCCAGGCCCGGTCAGGCCGTCAGCTCGCGGGCCCGTGCCACCAGCCGCCGCACCGAGACGTCGGTCAGCTCCGGCAGCTCGTCGTAGCCGAACCAGCGCAGGTCGAGCGACTCCTCGCTGATCAGCTCCTGCGCGCCCGCCGGGGCCACCGCCACGTACTGCACGTCGAGATGGGTGTTCTCCGGCTGGTCCTTGCCGGCGCAGCGCACCTGGTGGCGGTCCAGCTTGACCGGTTCGGGGTGCCCGTCCGCGCCGGTGAGCAGCCGCAGGCCGGTGATCCCGGACTCCTCGGTGGCCTCGCGCAGCGCCGCCGCCGCGAGCGTCCGGTCGCCGGGCTCGCAGTGGCCGCCCATCTGCAGCCAGAGCCCGACCTTCGGGTGAAGGGTCAGCAGCACCCGGCCGGCCGCGGGGTCGACCACGGCGGCGCTGGCGGTGATGTGCGCGGGCCGGCAGGAGCGCCACAGGCCGTCCTGGTGCTGCGCCAGGTGGGCCAGGTAGTCGCCGCGCAACTGCTCCTGGTCGGCCTCGACGGCCGTCCAGGAGGTCAGCGCGCGGACGGCATCGGCGTGCATCATGCGGTCGGGTCGTCCTTCTGGTCGTCGTCCTTCGGCTGCTCGCCCGCGGTGGGCTTGTCCGTCGGGGCCTGGCTCTCGCCCGCGGCCTCGCCGAGCAGCTTGGTGATCGCGTCGAAGTCCAGCCCGCCCTCGATCGGCTCCGCGCCGTCACGGTGCACGAAGCCGTCCGGGTCGTCCAGGTCGGCCGCGGTCGGCAGCATGTCGGGGTGCTCCCAGAGCCCGTCGCGGCCCTCGATGCCGCGCGCGTCGGCCAGCGAGGCCCACAGGCGCGAGGCGTCCCGCAGTCGGCGCGGACGCAGCTCGAGGCCGACCAGGGTGGCGAAGGTCTGCTCGGCCGGACCACCGGTGGCCCGGCGGCGGCGCAGCGTCTCGCGCAGCGCGCCGGCCTGCGGCAGGTGCGGCTCGGCGGCGGCGTGCACCACCGCGTCGACCCAGCCCTCGACCAGCGCCAGCGCCGTCTCCAGCCGGGCCAGCGCGGCCTTCTGCTCGGGCGTGTCCTCGGGCTGCAGCAGGCCGCCGGCCAGCGCGTCCTGCATCGCCTCGGGGTTCTCCAGGTCGAGCTGGCCCATCAGCTCCTCCATCCGGGAGGTGTCGACCTTGATGCCCCGGGCGTAGGCCTCCACGGCCCCGAACAGGTGCGCCCGCAGCCACGGCACGTGGGCGAAGAGCCGCTGGTGGGCGGCCTCGCGCAGGGCCAGGTAGAGCCGCACCTCCTCGGCGGGCACGCTCAGGCCCTCGCCGAACTCGGCGATGTTCTGCGGCAGCAGCGCGGCCTTGCCGGCCGGAGCCAGCGGCAGGCCGACGTCGGTCGAGCCGAGCACCTCGGCGGCCAGCGCGCCCAGCGCCTGCCCGATCTGGGTGCCGAACATCGCGCCGCCCATCGAGCGCATCACGCCCATCAGCGGCCCGGCCATGGCCTGCATCTCCTCGGGCAGCACACCGCCCATGGCGTTGCCGACCCGCTCGGCCACCGGGTCGACCAGCTCCTGCCAGACCGGCAGGGTGGCCTCGATCCACTCGGCCCGGCTCCAGGCCGCCGCGCTCGCCGACGAGGACGGGAACTCGGTGACCGAATCAAGCCAAAGTTCGGCCAGCCGCACCGCCTCGGCGACGGCCGAGTGCTCGGCGGCGCTCACCGAGCGGTCCTTCTGCTTGCCCTCGGCCGGTTCGGCGACCACGGTCTGGCGCGCGATGTCCTTGGCGAGCTGCCAGTTCACCGGTCCGCCCTCGAACGAGAGCATCTGGCCGAGCTGCTGGAAGGCGGCGCCCAGGTCGTTCGGGTTGAGGCCGCCCATCATCGCGGCGAACGGGTTGTCGCCCGCGCCGCCCTGACCGCCGGCCCCGCCCATGCCGAACATCGCGCCCAGCGGGTTGGCGCCGAAACCGAACGGCGAAGGCTGCTCGCCGGAGTTCCCGGGCTTGCCGGACTGCCCGGAAGCTGCCTGGTCATCCTGCTTGCCGCCCTGGTCCTTGCCCTCGTCGGGCTCCTCGGGCGGGACACCGAATCCGAAGGGGAGGTCGCTCACTGGGTCCTCGATCTGGTCGGCCGTCACGCGCTGGGTGGTGTGGCGGGAAAGCAAGTGGGGGGAAGCGAGTCAGGGGCCACGGTGGGCTCGCCCGTGCCGGGTGCACCGCCAGGCCCTCTCCTCGGGCAGGATGGACCGTACGTGACACTCGTACGTACGCACATAAGCTAACCGTGGAGGATGGCCGGTGAGTTCCCCGCCTTCGGACGTTCGCTCTGGGCTGACCGGAGGCGATCAGGACCAGGCGGACCCTGGGTCCGCCTCCCCAGCCTACGGCGGACGACCGCTGACCGTGGCCGTCACCGGCGCCGCCGGTGTCCTGGGCGAGTTGGTCACCGCCCGGCTGGTGCGATCGCCGGGGGTGCGCAAGGTGCTCGCGATCGACGACCGGCGCGGTGAGGCGGCCGGCGTGCAGTGGCGGGTGCTGGACATCCGGGACCCGGCGGTGGCCGAGCGGCTGCGCGGGGTGGACGTGGTGGTGCACCTCGCGATGGACCTGAACATGGAGTCGGACCCGCGGGCGCGCAGCGCCTACAACGTCCGGGGCGCGCAGACGGTGCTCACCGCCGCCGCGGCCGCCGGCGTGCACCGGGTGGTGCTCTGCACCTCGGCGATGGTCTACGGCGCGCTGGCGGACAACGAGGTGCCGCTGGCCGAGGACGGTGAGCTGCGGGCCACCGAGGAGGCCAGCCTGGTCGGCGACCTGCTGGAGATCGAGCGGCTGGCCCGGCGCGCCCCGCGCGCCCATCCGGGGCTGCAGGTCACCGTGCTGCGTCCGGCGGTGGTCGTGGGCCCCGGCGTGGACACCGTGTTGACCAGGCACTTCGAGGCGCCCCGGCTGCTGGTGGTGGCCGGCTCGCGGCCCTGCTGGCAGTTCTGCCACGTGGACGACCTGGCCTGCGCGCTGGAGTACGCGGTGCTCGGCCTGGTCGAGGGGGAGGTGACGGTCGGCTGTGACGGCTGGCTGGAGCAGGAGGAGGTCGAGGAGCTCTCCGGGATCCGCCGGATGGAGCTGCCGGCCGCGCTCGCGCTCGGCACCGCGGCCCGGCTGCACCGGCTCGGCCTGACCCCGGCACCGGCCGGTGACCTTGCGTACACGATGTACCCGTGGGTGGTGTCCGGCAGCCGGCTGCACGAGGCGGGCTGGCGGCCCCGGTACAGCAACGAGGAGGTGCTGGCCGAGCTGCTCGGGCAGGTCGCCGGGAAGCACGCGGTGGCCGGGCGACGGCTGGGCGGCAAGGAGGCCGCCACCAGCCTGGGCGCGGCGGGTGCGACGGTCGCCCTGGTGGGTACGGCGGCGCTGGTGCGCCGGGCCCGCAAGCGGCGGCGGATCTGAGGCCGGGTCCGTCCCGGGCCGCGGGGGCGGGGCCACGGAAGCCGGCGGCCGGGGTGCGGGCCGTCTTGGACGACCCGACAATTGCCGCCGCCCGCCGGACATGACCGATCATGGGGGCATGTCCGAGATTCACGACCCCATCCGCCTGCTGGCCGTCCGGGAGACCCCGCTCTCGCTGGACGAGGTGTACGCGGCGGTCGGCGACGACGCCGCCGGCGGCACCGCGATCTTCGTCGGGACGGTCCGCGACCACGACGGAGGCAAGTCGGTGGCCGCGCTGGAGTACAGCTGCCACCCGAGCGCCGAGCAGGAGATGCGGCGGATCGCGGAGAAGGTGGTCGCCGACTACCCGGTCCGGGCGCTGGCCGCCGTGCACCGGGTCGGCCGGCTGGCGATCACCGACGCCGCCGTGATCGTGGCGGTCTCCTGCCCGCACCGGGGCGAGGCCTTCGCCGCCGCCCGCAAGCTGATCGACGACCTCAAGCACGAGGTGCCGATCTGGAAGCACCAGGTCTTCACCGACGGCGAGGAGGAGTGGGTCGGCGCAGGCTCCTGCTGACCGGCGCCGACCTGGCGCGAGCGCGGATCCCGTCCGGAACGGGAACCCATTCGGCCGTGGAGCAGTCCTACGAATACATCCGGGGAGTGGCGTCCTGGGCCGTGCCGTGACCGCGACGGTGCCAAGGCCGTTCTCAGACCGGGCGGTTAATGTGCTGATAGGTACGACGACGGGCTGGGAGTGGCCAGGGCGGGTCCGGCCGCCCACGACCAGCCGGGCGACGAGTGGGAGGACCGGACATGGGAGCACTGGCCTGGTTGGGTATCCCCGTCGTAGCGGGTGTGATCGCCGCCATCTGGGCGACCTGGGCGGCCCGGCCGCCGCGCGCCACCGGTGACGGCGCATCCCTCGCCGAGCACCAGCGGTTCCTGGCCGCGATGGAGCGCAGCACCGGCGCGCACCGGGTGCCGGAGGCCAGCACCGACCGTCCGGCCGCCTAGGGCCGGTCCGGCGGTCCCGGTGCCCGGCCCGGGGGGCGCCGTGCAGCATCGGTCCCGTACTGTCGTTGCATGCCACGCCGCTCTGCGACGATGCTCGCCGCCACCCTGCTGCTCATAGCGCTGCTCTGTGCCGCCGTGCTGATCCCCGTGCCCTACTCGCAGCTGAGCCCCGGCCCGACGTACGACACGTTGGGCGCGCAGGACAAGGCCGGCACCCCGGTGATCAGCATCGCCGGCCATCAGACCTATCCCACCACCGGCCACCTGAACATGACGACGGTCCAGGTCACCGGCGCCGACTACCAGCCCAGCCTGGTCTCGGTGGTGGTCGGCTGGCTGCGCAACGACGTGCTGGTGGTGCCGCACGACACGCTCTACCCGCAGGGGCAGACCGAGCAGCAGTCGGAGCAGCAGAACGCCGAGCAGTTCGCCTCCTCGCAGGACAGCGCCAAGACGGCCGCGCTGACCGAGCTCGGCATCCCGATCGGCAGCGAGGTGAACATCGCCGCCGTGGTGGCCGGCACCCCGGCCGACGGCAAGCTGCACGCGGGGGACCGCATCGTCGCGGTCGACGGCACGGCGGTCACCGACAACAGCCAGGTGGCCGATCTGGTCACCAAGCACGCGCCGGGCGAGAACGTGGTCTTCACCGTGGTGCCGCACGACAAGGACAGCATGAACCCGGCGCCGGGCGACGAGAGCCAGGTGACCATCACCACGGGCAAGTCGCCGCAGACCGGCAAAGCGCTGGTCGGCATCCAGACGCAGATGGGGCACAGCTACCCGTTCAAGATCGACATCGGGCTGCAGGACGTCGGCGGTCCGAGTGCCGGGCTGATGTTCACCCTCGGCATCATCGACAAGCTGACGCCCACCAACCTGACCGGCGGAGCCTTCGTGGCGGGCACCGGGACGATCGACGACAAGGGCAACGTCGGGCCGATCGGCGGCATCTCGATGAAGGTGATCGCGGCCCGGAACGCCGGCGCGAAGTTCTTCTTCACCCCGAGCGACAACTGCGCCGAGGCGAGCAAGGACACCCCGAGCGGGCTGCGGCTGATCAAGGTGAACACGCTGGACGACGCGCTCAAGGCGCTGGGGCAGATCCGGGCGGGGCAGGACTCGGCGCTGGCCTCCTGCTCGGCGTCCTGAGCGGCCCGGCAGAGCGCAACCGCCGCCCGGTCCGGGGCTGACCCCGGGCCGGGCGGCGGTTCTGGGAGCGGGCGCAGCGCCCGGGCCTTTCGCGGCTCAGGCGAAGGTGGCCAGCAGCGCCTTGGTCAGCCCCGGCACCAGGTCGGGACCGGTCAGCACCTCGCGCGCCAGGTCCTTCTCGCGCAGCCGCAGCGCGATCTCGCGCTTGCCGTCGCGCAGCACGGCGGCGGTGATCCGCACCTCCTGGCGGTCGGGGTGGTTGGCCACCCAGTCGGCCAGCTGCGCCTCGGTGGCGCCGGCCGGGCGGCTCTTCTCCGCCCCCGGCGGGAGCATCAGGCGCTCGACCACCAGCGCGCAGCCCGCGACCTCCGGCGGCCAGGCGATGGTGGCCAGGAACTCGTCCAGCACGGTGTTCGGCGCCAGCTCCTCCTGCTCGACCGGGGTCAGGGCACCGGCCGTCTCGTCGTCCAGCCCGAGCTGCCTGGCCACCGCGGGGTTGGTCCGGCGCAGCTTGGCGCTGTCGACCAGGGCGAACAGGCGGGCGGGCTTGTCCCAGCCGAGCCCCGCGACGTACTCGTCGATCTCCAGGGCGGCGCGGGTGAGCGGGGTCGCGGCCGGCGGCAGGCCGTCCGTCGGCGGGGTGGGGGTGTTGGTGGCATCGGACATGGCCCCATCCTCACACGTCAGCGGCCCCTTCCGGGCCCGGACCCGCGTGGGGGCGACCTGGGCCCGGGAACTCGGCGAACGGCTGATTAAGTTGCACTCGGGGGAAGTGCCCCGAAGGGCTGCTCGTCCGTGCCCGATCCGACCACAACAACAGCAGAGGTGCCGTCTTGGTGTTCCAGATGCCCGACCGGGGCGGGCAGGGCTTCCGGCCAAGGATCGGGCCGCCCTCCCGTCGAGCCAGGGTCCTGCTGCTCACGGTGGGCGTCCTGGTGCTGCTGTTCCTGGGGTTCGTGCTGTTCGCGGGCCTGTGGACGGACTGGCTCTGGTTCAGGTCGGTCCACTACTCCTCGGTCTTCAGCACCGAGGTGTGGACCAAGGTCGGGCTCTTCGTGGTCTTCGGGCTGCTGATGGCGGTGGTCGCCGGGCTGAACATCTGGCTGGCCCACCGGCTGCGGCCGCCGCTGTCGGCGATGTCGGTCGAGCAGCAGAGCCTGGACCGCTACCGGATGGGGGTCGCGCCCTACCGCAGGTGGCTGCTGGCCGGCATCTCGCTGGCGGTCGGCCTGATCGCGGGCGCGGCGGCGGCGGGGCAGTGGCGGCTGTGGCTGCTGTGGACCAACGCGACGGACTTCGGGGTGAAGGACAGCCAGTTCCACCTGGACGTCTCGTTCTACGCCTTCGACCTGCCCTGGTACCAGTTCCTGCTCGGCTTCGCGTTCAGCGCGGTGGTCGTCTCGCTGCTCGCCGCGCTGCTGGTGCACTACCTCTACGGCGGCCTGCGCATGCAGGGTCCGGGCCGGCGGGCCACCACGGGCGCGCAGGGCCACCTCGCGGTGCTGCTCGGGCTCTTCGTGCTCTTCAAGGCCGTCGCGTACTGGCTGGACCGGTACGCGCTGGCGGTCAAGACCGGCTCCTACAAGGGTGTGCCGGGCTACACCGGGCTGCGGTACGTGGACGCCAACGCGTTCCTGCCGGCCAAGACGATCCTGTTCTGCGTGGCGATCATCTGCGCGCTGCTCTTCTTCCTGACGCCGATCCGGCGCACCTGGGCGCCGGCGCTGATCGGCTTCGGCCTGATGGCGCTCTCGGCGGTGCTGATCGGCGGGCTCTACCCGGCGCTCGTGCAGCAGTTCCAGGTCAAGCCGAACGAGCAGGCCAAGGAGACGCCCTACCTGAAGCAGAACATCGACGCGACCAGGCAGGCCTACGGGATCGCCGGCAGCCAGTCCCAGCAGTACACGCCGACCGCGACGGCCGACGCCGGCTCGGTGCAGAAGGACAGCCGGACCATCTCGGACATCCGGCTGCTCGACCCCAACATCGTCTCGCCGACCTTCCAGCAGATGGAGCAGCAGCGCTCCTACTACGGCTTCCCGAGCACCCTGGACGTGGACCGGTACAGCACGCCGGGCGGCGTCCAGGACACCGTGATCGGCGTGCGCGAGCTGAACCCGAACGGCGTCCAGCAGCACAACTGGATCAACGACCACTTCAAGTACACCCACGGCTACGGGGTGGTGGCGGCCAAGGGCAACCAGGTCAACGGCAACGGCCAGCCGGTCTTCACCGAGTCGGGGCTGCCCGCCACCGGCAGCCTGGGCGACTACCAGCAGCGGATCTACTACGGCGAGAACACCACCACGTACTCGATCGTGGGCGGCTCCAACCACGAGATCGACAACACCGCGGACGGCGGCGCGCAGACCTACCAGTACACCGGCGACAGCGGGGTCTCGCTGGACAACCCGCTCACCCGGGCCGCGTACGCGGTCAAGTTCAGCGAGCCGCAGATCCTCTACTCGGGCGCGATCACCAAGGGCGCCAAGGTGCTCTACGACCGCACGCCCAAGGAGCGGGTGGCGAAGGTCGCGCCCTGGCTGGCGATCGACGGCGACCCCTACCCGGTGGTCGAGGGGGGCCGGCTGACCTGGGTGCTGGACGGCTACACCACCTCGGACGGCTACCCGTTCTCCTCCAGGACCACGCTGGGCGACGCCACCAAGGACTCGCTCAGCAGTGAGCGCGGCGAGGTGGTGGGCGATGCCGACCAGGTCAACTACATCCGCAACTCGGTCAAGGCGACGGTGGACGCGTTCACCGGCCAGGTGACGCTCTACCAGTGGGACGCCACCGACCCGGTGCTGAAGACCTGGATGAAGGCCTTCCCCGGCACGGTCCAGCCGCAGAGCGCGATCCCGGCCGACCTGCTGCCGCACCTGCGCTACCCGCAGGACCTGTTCAAGGTGCAGCGCGACCTGCTGGGCATGTACCACATGACCGACCCGAACGCCTTCTTCAACGGGACGGACATCTGGCAGGTGCCGGTCGACCCGACCAACGACAGCAAGCAGGTGCAGCCGCCGTACTACCTGACGTTGCGGATGCCGGACATGCCGGCCGCCACCTTCTCGCTGAACAGCACCTTCGTGCCCAGCGGTCGCGGCAACCTGGCGGCCTTCATGTCGGTGGACTCGGACCCCGGGCCCGACTACGGCAGGATCCGCATCCTCACCGTGCCCAGCGACAGCAACACACCGGGGCCCACCCAGGTGCAGGCGAAGTTCAACTCCGACTCCACGGTGGCCAGTCAGATCACCCTGCTGAAGAACGGCAGCGACTCGAACCTGGACTACGGCAACCTGCTGACGCTGCCGGTGGGCGGTGGCTTCCTCAACGTGGAGCCGGTGTACGTCAAGGGCAGCGGCTCCAACTACCCGGTGCTGCAGAAGGTCCTCGCGGTGTACGGGAACGACAACGTGGCCTTCCAGGGCAGTCTGTCGGACGCGCTGACGAAGGTTCTGGGCACCGCTCCCGGGGCCACCGGGACGGCGCCGGGTGGCGGGTCCGGCACGACGCCGCCCGCACCGGGCGGCGGTGGCGGCAGCCTGGACCCGGCGCTGAAGCAGGCGCTGGACGCGATGCAGAAGGCCAATACGGACGCGCAGAACGCTTTCAAGGCGGGGGACTGGGTGGCGTACGGGGCGGCCCAGAAGGCGTTGCAGGACGCGTTGAACGCGGCGGTGGCGGCGGAGCCGAAGAGCGCCGGCGCACCGGCGCCGTCGGCCTCGGCCACGCCGTCCGCACCGTCGGCCGCGCCGCCCTTGGCACCGTCGCCTGCGCCGTCGTCCGCACCGCCGTCCGCACCGCTGTCCGCGGCGCCGAGTGCTTCGCCGTAGGCGCTGAGCTGGGCAGCTGCGCCCGTCGCCGTTCCGGCGGTGGGCGCAGCCGGCCCGAAGACCGTGCTATGGTTAAGACACAACGACGCGGGGTGGAGCAGCTCGGTAGCTCGCTGGGCTCATAACCCAGAGGTCGCAGGTTCAAATCCTGTCCCCGCTACTGAAACCGAAGGCCCGGAGATTTCATCTCCGGGCCTTCGGCGTTTCCCGGACGGTCCGTGCTGGTCGGTGCCGTTGTTGTCGCCGTCGCGACAAGTTTTTCCGCCGGACGTGTTGACGTCGCCTCTGGTCTAGTCCACCGTGGGTCCACCCCGCGGGCCGCTCCCACGGGCGAGGGGAGCGGAGGATGGTCGCGCGGGCCGGGGCGGACGCGGCGCTCCGCTACGAGGTGCTCGGGCCGCTGCTGGTCCACCGGGCCGGGGCGGCCCGGGATCCGGGGCCGGCGATGCAGTGCGCAGTGCTCGCCGTCCTGCTGCTCAGCGCCAACGAACCGGTGCCGCGCGAGCAGATCGTGCAGGGGGTCTGGGGTGCCAGGGCCACCGTCAACTCGCCCGGCCTGGTGGCCACCTACGTCTCCCGGCTGCGGCAGATCCTGGAGCCCGACCGGCCGCGGCGGGCACCGGCGGGGGTGCTCGCCTCGCACGGCGCGGGCTACCGGCTCGCGGTCGGGCCCGGTGAGCTGGACCTGCACGAGTTCGAGGCCGCCCGGCAGCGGGCCCGCGCCCAGCGGGCGGCCGGCGAGCCGGCCACGGCGGCCGGGACCCTGGACCAGGCGCTCGCGCTCTGGCGCGGCGGTGGGCTGGACGGGCTGCCCGGCCCGTTCGCCGCGCTGCACCGGGGCAGGCTGGCCGAACTGCGGCTGGCCGCGCAGGAGGAGCGGTTCGAACTCGCCCTGCTGCTCGGCCGGCACCACGAGGTGGTCGCCGAGCTGGGGCTACTGGCGGCCGAGCGGCCGCTGCGGGAGCGGCTGCGCGGCCTGTTGATGCTGGCGCTCTACCGCGCCGGGCGGCAGAGCGAAGCGCTGGCCGTCTTCGCGGAGACCCGGCAGTCACTGATCGCACATCAGGGCCTTGAGCCGGGGCGCGAGTTGGACGAACTGCACCAGCGGATCCTGCGCACGGACCCGAGCCTGGAACTGGACCGGCCCGGTGCGCCGGAGCCGGCGGTGCGACTGCAGGCGCTCTGCCGACCTGCTCAACTCCCCTCCGAGCTGGCGGACTTCACCGGAAGATCGACCGAGGCCAGGGTGATCGCACGCACCCTGGGCGCCGGCGGGGCCGGGCGCCGGGCCGGTGCGGTGCCGGTGGTGGTGCTGAGCGGGCCGCCCGGGGTGGGCAAGACCGCGCTCGCCGTGCACGCCGCGCACCGGCTGCGTGAGCGCTTCCCGGACGGGCAGCTCTTCCTGGGCCTGCACGAGGCGGACGGGCGACCGTGCGAGGTGGGTGCGCTGCTGGGCCGGCTGCTGACCGATCTGGGGGTGGCGCGTGAGTCGCTGCCGCCCGAGGCGGAGCGGCGCGGCACGCTCTTCCGCTCGGTGAGTTCGGGCCGCCGGCTGCTCCTGGTGCTCGACGACGCGCGGGACGAGGCGCAGCTGACCGCGCTGCTGCCCGGCTCGCCGAGCTGCGCGGTGCTGGTCACCGGTCGGGGGCGGCCGGCCGGGCTGCCCGGGGCCAGGCTGCTGGCGCTGGACTGCCTGGGCGCCCAGGACGCGCAGCGGCTCTGGCGGCGGCTGGTCGCCGGGCCGGAGCCGTCGGCGCTGGTGGCCCAGGGAGTCGCTCCGGGGGAGACGAACGAGGCCGTCGCCGACCCGGCGGCCGAGGCGGCGGTGCTGGCCGCCTGCGCGGGGCTGCCGCTGGCGCTGCGGGCCGCCGCCGCCCGGTTGCTGGCCCGGCCGGGGCGCGGACTGCCGTGGCTGGCGGCCAGGGTGGCCGAGGAGGACGGGCGGCTGGCCGAACTCAGCCCGGGCGGACGGGGCGTGGCGCAGGCGCTCGGCACGGCCCGGGCACGGCTGCGCCGGGCGCCGGGTGGTGCGGCGGCCGTGGCGGCGTTGCGGCGGCTGAGCGTGCTGGGGCCGACCGGCTTCGATACGGCGGCGGCCGCAGCGCTGCTCGGCCGCCCCGAGCGGGAGACCGAGCACCTGCTGGAGCTGCTCGCCGAGTACGGTCTGCTGCTGGCCGACCCGGACGGTCGCTACCGGTGGCATCCGCTCACGGCGCTCTTCGCGCGGGCCGCCGCCCGCCCGGCCGACCGGCCGGCGGCGCCGACCGGCGGGCGGGCGGGAGGTCCGGTGCCGGATGGACGCGGGATGGAATCCGGATGCTGACGACCCGCTGACATCCCTTGGTGCGCCTGGTCCGACCTGCCCCGATGTCACGTCAGGCGGCATTGCGTGAGCTCGTCGGGCTCTTGACGTGCGCTCGGCGCGGACGGCCGTGGCGGCTCCCCTTGACCGGCTATTTGGTCTAGTCCACTCTGAGTCCGTCTCACCCCCGGCGGGCTTCGCCGTGCCGGGGGAGAGCGCGCTCCCTGTCGCCCCGTCCGCGTCCGGGCGCGGCCGAGTGCGCCGCGCCGTCCCGCCGATCCGAGGAGCTGCCCCGTGCACCGTGCGACCAGACAGACCGAGAGAAGACCCGGCGCACCGAGACCAGGTGGCCTTTCGCCGGCCCGTACCGCGCTGGCCTCGGTGGCGGCGCTCGCCCTCGCGGTGAGCGGGGCGGTGCTGATCACCACCGGCGGCAGCGCCAACGCCGACACCATCAACCTGCTGCAGAACCCGGGCTTCGAGACCGGGAACCTCGGGAGCTGGAGCTGTACGGCGAACTCCGGAGCGGTCGTCACCAGTCCGGTCCACAGCGGAAAGTACGCCCTGCAGGCCACGCCGGTGGGCAGTGACGACGCGCAGTGCAGCCAGCAGGTCCTGGTGCAGCCCGGCTCGGCCTACAGTCTCAGTGGTTGGGTCCAGGGCAGCTACGTCTACCTGGGTGCGAGCGGCACCGGGACGACGGATCCCTCGACCTGGAGCACCAACTCCGCCTGGAACCAGCTGTCCACCAGCTTCACCACCGGGCCGTCCACCACCAGCGTGACCGTCTACCTGCACGGCTGGTACGGCACCGGCGCCTACCAGGCCGACGACCTGGTGCTCAGCGGCCCCGGCGTGTTTCCCACCTCGACCGTCTCGACCACCGGGCAGCCCACCGGTTCGCCCACGCTGACCAGTTCGCCGCAGCCCAGCACCGCGCCGCCCACCACCGCGCCGCCCGTCAGTACCTCTCCCACCACCACCTCCACCCCCACGGGACCTGGCGGCGGGAACCATCACCTGCTGACCGGCTACTGGCAGGACTTCGACAACGGCGCCACCGACCAGCGGATCGGTGACGTCAACCCGGCCTACGACATCATCGCGGTGGCCTTCGCCGACGCCGACCCGGCGAATCCCGGTGGCATCACCTTCGGCCTGGACCCCACCCTGGCCGGCAAGCTCGGCGGCTACACCGATGCCCAGTTCAAGGCCGACATCGCCGCCGAGCACGCGGCCGGCAAGAAGGTGGTCCTCTCGGTCGGCGGCCAGAACGGCACCATCTCGGTGGCTGATTCGACCTCGGCCGCCAACTTCGCCACCAGCGCCTACGCGTTGATCCAGCAGTACGGCTTCGACGGGGTGGACATCGATCTGGAGAACGGTGTCACGGCGACGTACATGAGCCAGGCGCTGCACTCGCTCGCCGCGAAGGTGGGCAGCGGGTTCGTGCTCACCATGGCACCGCAGACCATCGACATGCAGTCCACCGGCACCCAGTACTTCCAACTCGCCCTGGACACCAAGGACATCCTGACCGTCGTCAACACCCAGTACTACAACTCGGGTTCGATGAACGGCTGCGACGGCAACGTCTACTCCGAGGGCACCGAGGACTTCCTGACCGCGCTCGCCTGCATCCAGCTCCAGGGCGGCCTCGCGCCGAGCCAGGTGGGCCTCGGCGTGCCGGCCTCGACCAGCGCGGCCGGCAGCGGCTACCTCTCCCCGGCGACCGTGGACAACGCCCTGGACTGCCTGGCGAAGGGGACGAACTGCGGCTCCTTCAAGCCGCCCGCGACCTGGCCGGGCATCGGCGGTGCGATGACCTGGTCCACCAACTGGGATGCCAGTAACGGCAATTCCATCGCCACCGCGGTCGGCGGCCATCTGCACCAGATGAGCTGAGCCGACCGCCCCCACCTGACCCCGCCCCCGCTCGCCTTCGCGCGGCGAGCGGTCCGGCGGTCTCCTCAACCCCCACATCACAGGAGAGAACCGCATGCGCAGAGCGAACAAGTCGGCATGGGCGGTGACCTCGGCAGCCTCCATCCTGCTGGGCGGCGCCCTGTCGGTGCTGGGCATGGCTCATGCCCAGGCCACCCAGAGCCAGCCGGCGGTGGCCGCCCCACCGGCCGCCGCGGCCGCTGTCCCGGCCAACACCACCGGTGCGCCCGCCACCTCGGGCGGCCTCAAGGTGGCCTACTACGACCAGTGGTCGGTCTACCAGAACGCGTTCTACCTGAAGAACGTGTCCGACAGCGGTGAGGCGGCCAACCTCAACTACCTGATCTACGACTTCGAGAACATCGACCCCACCAATCTCACCTGCTTCGAGGCCAACTCGGCCGCCTCGCAGGACGAGAACAACCCGAACGCGGGTGACGGGGCCGGCGACTCCTACGCCGACTACGGCAAGACCTTCGCCAACGGCACCAGCGTGGACGGCAGCACCGACACCTGGAACCAGCCGATCGTGGGCAACTTCAACCAGATCAAGGAGCTGAAGGCGAAGTACCCCAACCTCAAGGTCGTGCTGAGCCTGGGCGGCTGGACCTACTCCAAGTACTTCTCGGACGCGGCGGCCACCGACGCCTCGCGCAAGAAGCTGGTCTCCTCCTGCATCGACATGTTCATCAAGGGCAACCTGCCCTCGCAGAACGGCTACGGCGGCCCGGGGACCGGCAAGGGCATCTTCGACGGCTTCGACATCGACTGGGAGTACCCGGGCGGCGGCGGCCACGTCGGCAACCACGCCAGCACGGCCGACAAGCAGAACTTCACCGCGCTGCTGGCCGAGTTCCGCAGCGAGCTGGACGCCCAGGGCGCGGCCGACGGCAAGACCTACTCGCTCTCGGCGGCGCTGCCGGCCGGTCAGGACAAGATCCAGAACGTCGAGACCGACAAGATCGGCCAGTACCTGACCTTCGGCGACCCCATGACCTATGACATGCACGGCGGTTGGGAGCCCACCGAGACCAACCACCAGTCGCCGCTGTACGACAATCCGGCGGACCCGTCGGCCCCCATCGCGCCGGGGACGAGCAAGTACTCGACCGACGAGGCGATCAAGGCCTACACGGTGGGCGACCCGCAGTACGGGATACCCGGCGGCTTCCCCGCGAACAAGCTCAACATCGGGGTGCCGTTCTACTACCGCGGCTGGACCGGCGTGCCGGCGGGCAGCAACCACGGGCTCTTCCAGACGGCCACCGGGCCGGCCCCGGGGGCGGCGGACTCCGGCAACGTGGCCGGGACCCGGATGTACAAGGAGCTCTCCGGCGTGGTCGACAACCCCGCCGACACCTTCTGGGATCCGGTGGCGCAGGCCGCGTACTTCTACGACGGCACCAACTTCTGGTCCGGTGAGGACGCCCAGTCGATCCAGGCCAAGGCGGACTACCTGCACTGCAACGGGCTGGGCGGGACGATGATGTTCTCGCTCTACGACCTGGATCCGGCGGCGACCCTCTTCAATGCGGCGGTGCAGGACACCAACGGTTCCGCGGCCTCCTGCCCGGCGCCGAGCCCGACGCCGACACCTACTCCCACCCCGACGCCTACTCCCACCCCCACCCCGACACCGACGCCCACCCCGACGCCCACCCCGACACCGACACCGACACCGACGCCCACGCCGACCCCCACACCGACGCCCACGCCGACGCCCACGCCGACCCCCACGCCTCCGGCCGGCGGCATCGTGGCCAACGGCGGCTTCGAGTCCGGCGCGCTCTCCCCGTGGACCTGCACCGGAAACCTGGGATCGGTGGTGGCGAGCCCGGTGCACTCCGGCTCGCACGCCCTGGCGGGCGCCGCCAGCAGCAGTGACGACGCCCAGTGTTCGCAGACCGTCACGGTCAAGCCCAACACCACCTACACGCTCTCCGGTTGGGTGCAGGGCAGCTACACCTACCTCGGGGTCACCGGCTCCGGCGCGGACACCTCGGCCTGGACCAGCAGCCCCGGCTGGTCCCAGCTCTCCACCAAGTTCACCACCGGCTCCTCGGTCACGTCGGTGACCATCTGGGTGCACGGCTGGTATGGGCAGGGTACGTACTACGCGGATGACATCAGCGTGAGCTGAGGGTTCGTGAGCTGACGGAGGCGGTGTCACCCATAAGCGGTGGCACCGCCTCCGGTACTATGGACGGACACTCGGCACATCACCCGGTGCCGCGGGGTTTGTGAGGCGCAAGTGTCGGGAAATCGACAAAACGCTGAAGCAATCTCGCTGGCTTCGGCCCAGCCCGGCAAAATCGCGCGGGTCGGTGTACGCGGGTGTTCGGGTGATGCGACGATGGAACACATGGGGGACGGGGCACGGCAGTTGACGAGCCGTGAGCCGATCGGGGCCCCCGTTGGACGCCGCGGCACTCGGGGGGAGCGGGAGTCGGCATGAAGCTGATCGGCAAGAGCCAGCCGCAGACCGGTGCACCCCAGCAGGACATCGACACCGAGTCCGCTCCGGTCCCCGCCCAGCGCGGCAGTTGGCGCACCGGGGCCGGGCGTCCGTACGGCCCCGAGAGCCTGGTCCACGTCCCCGTGCCGCAGGTCGGTGGCCGCTACCCGGCCGCCGCGGCCGGTCGTTCCCCGGCGGAGGGCTCCGTGGAGGACCCCGAGTCCGACACCGCCTCGTTCGAGAGTGAGCTGGCCGCGCGCGAGTCGGCCGCGCTGGAGACCAGGCACCGGGCCGCCGCCGACGCCGGCGACCCCAATGCCGCCAGCCAGCTCGGCGCCCTGCTGCTGCGCCGGGGCGATCTGGACGACGCCGAACCGTATCTGCGCAAGGCCGCCGCGGCCGGACTGCGCGCTGCCGCGAACAACCTCGGCGTGCTGCTGCACCAGCGCGGCCACCGGGTCGAGGCCGGCGGCTGGTGGCGTCAGGCCGCCGTGGCGGGCAGCGCCCCGGCCGCGCACGCCCTCGGCCTGCACCTGCGCGACCACGGCGACGAGGAGGCCGCCGAGTACTGGCTGCACTTCGCCGCCGAGCAGGGGCACGCGCTCGGCGCCTACGCGCTGGGCGACCTGATGGAGCACCGGCGCGACGTGCGCGCCGAGCGCTGGTTCAAGGCGGCGGCCGACGCGGGCCACCGCGAGGCGGCCTACCGGCTGGCCCGGATGCGCGAGGCGGCCGGGGACAAGGAGAGTGCCGAGACCTGGTACCGCACCGCCGCCGCGCGCAGCCACGCCAGGGCGGCGCTGCGCCTGGGCGTGCTGGTCGAGGAGCGGGCCAAGGGGGACCACGCGCTGCGCGAGGAGGCGGCCCGCTGGTACCGGCAGTCCGCGCAGAACGGCGAGCCGCGGGCGGCCTGCGCGCTGGGCTTCCTGCTGCGCGACTGCGGCGACCTGCCGTCGGCGGCCGAGTGGTGGCAGGAGGCGGCCGAGGCCGGCGACGGCAACGCGGCCAACGCGCTCGGCGCGCTGCACGCGGGCCGCGGCGAGGACGACGCCGCCGAACGCTGGTACCGGGCCGCGCTGGAGGCCGGTGACCACAACGGCGCCTTCAACCTGGGCCTGCTGTGCGCGAGCGCCGGCCGCCAGGCGCAGGCCGAGCAGTGGTACCGGCGGGCCGCCTACGCGGGTCACCGGGAGGCGTGCAACGCGCTGGCCGTGATCCTGCTGCAGCGCGGCGACGAGTCGGGCGCCGAGCCCTGGTTCTCCAAGGCCGCCGAGGCCGGCAGCGTGGACGGTGCCTTCAACCTCGGCATCCTGCACGCGAACCGGGGCGAGCACCAGCAGGCCCAGGAGTGGTACGCCCGGGCCGCTGCCGAGGGCCATGGCGAGGCCGCGCTGCAGCTCGCGGTGGCCAAGGAGCAGCGCGGCGACCTCTCCGCCGCGCTGGAGCGCTACCGCCAGGCGGCCACCGGCGGCTCCGCCGAGGGCGCCTTCCGCCTCGCCTCGCTGCTGGACCGGCGCGGGGACGTGCCGGAGGAGGCCGAGCACTGGTACGCGGTGGCCGCCGACGCCGACCACAGCCGGGCCCAGGTGCGGATGGGGGTGCGGGCCGCCGAGCGCGGCGCGCTGGAGATCGCCGAGAGCTGGTACCGCCGGGCGGCGGCGAACGGCAGCCGCAGCGGCGCCTTCAACCTCGGCCTGCTGCTGGCCCGGCAGGAGCGCGAGGCGGAGGCGATGCTCTGGTACACCCGGGCCGCCGACGCGGGGCACGGCCGGGCCGCGCTGCGGCTCGCGCTGCTGGCGCTGCGCCGCGGCGAGCCGGTGCAGGCGGAGAACTGGTGCAGGCGGGCCACCGACTACGGTCCGCCGGAGGTCGCCGAGCGCGCGGCGCGACTGCTGGACGCGCTGCACCCCGAGCTGAGCGCCTGACCTCAGGTCTCCGCCGCCGGGGGTGCTGCGTGCTGGGGCGGTGCGGGCCGGGGTGCTGCGAGCTGGGGTGCTGCGGGGTGTGCTGCGGTCAGTGCGCCCGGCAGTCCGGGCACAGGCCGCGGTAGGTGATCTCCGCGCCGGAGACGGCGAAGCCGAACCGCTCGGCGGCCGGCAGCGCGGCGAGCGGGTCGCCGCTCGGGTGGACGTCCCTGATGGTGCCGCAGGACGAGCAGACCAGGTGCTGGTGCGAGTGGTGCGCGTTGGGGTCGTAGCGCTTGGCCCGGCCGTCGGTGCTGACCTCCAGCACCTCGCCGAGCGACACCAGCTCGCCCAGCGTGTTGTAGACCGTGGCGCGGCTGATCTCCGGCAACAGGCCGACCGCGCGGGCGTGCACCTCGTCGGCGGTGAGGTGGACGTGTTCGCCGTCGAGGACCTCGGCCACGACACGCCGCTGTGCGGTGAGTCGCCAGCCCTGCTCGCGTAGCCGTGTCAGGAGATCGCTCATACACAAACGATAGCAAGGTCCGAGGTTAGGTCCAGTGTTGACTTAGACAAAGTCCAAGTTAGGATCAAGTCACACGACCGGACCACACGGAGGTGCTCCCATGACTGCCCAGGACGAGCTGCGGCCAACCCTGACCACTGAGGCCGGCGCGCCGGTGGCCGACAACCAGAACACGGCGAGCGCCGGCATCGGCGGACCGGCGCTGATCCAGGACCAGCTGCTGTTCGAGAAGCTCGCCCACTTCAACCGCGAGCGGATCCCGGAGCGCGTGGTGCACGCCCGCGGTGCGGCGGCCTACGGCACCTTCACGGTGACCGCCGACGTCACGCAGTACACCCGGGCGAAGTTCCTCTCCGAGGTCGGCAAGCAGACCGAGACCTTCCTGCGGTTCTCCACCGTGGCCGGCAACCTCGGCTCGGCCGACGCGGTGCGCGACCCGCGCGGTTTCGCGCTGAAGTTCTACACCGAGGACGGCAACTACGACCTCGTCGGCAACAACACCCCGGTGTTCTTCATCAAGGACGCCATCAAGTTCCCCGACTTCATCCACACCCAGAAGCGCGACCCGTACACCGGCTCGCAGGAGGCGGACAACGTCTGGGACTTCTGGGGCCTGTCGCCCGAGTCGACCCACCAGGTGACCTGGCTCTTCGGCGACCGCGGCATCCCGGCCAGCTACCGCCACCTCAACGGCTACGGCTCGCACACCTACCAGTGGCAGAACGAGGCCGGCGAGTACTTCTGGGTCAAGTACCACTTCAAGACCGACCAGGGGATCAAGAACCTGACGGCCGACGAGGCGGCGAAGCTCGCCGGCGAGGACCCGGACAGCCACCAGCGCGATCTGCGCGAGGCCATCGAGCGCGGTGAGTTCCCGAGCTGGACCGTGCAGGTGCAGATCATGCCGGCCGCCGACGCGGCGAACTACCGCTTCAACCCGTTCGACCTGACCAAGGTCTGGCCGCACGAGGACTACCCGCCGATCGAGATCGGCAAGCTGGAGCTCAACCGCAACCCCGACAACATCTTCGCCGAGGTCGAGCAGTCGATCTTCTCCCCGGCGCACTTCGTGCCCGGCATCGGCCCCTCCCCGGACAAGATGCTGCAGGGCCGGCTGTTCGCCTACGCGGACGCCCACCGCTACCGGGTCGGCATCAACGCCGACCACCTGCCGGTGAACCGCCCGCACGCCACCGAGGCGCTCAACAACAACCGCGACGGCCACCTCTACGACGGCCGCCACGGCCGCCGGAAGAACTACGAGCCGAACAGCTTCGGTGGCCCGGTCGAGACCGGCCGCCCGCTCTGGGCCGCCACCGAGGTCAGCGGCCTCACCGGCACCTCCGAGGCGCCCTCGCACAGCGAGGACACCGACTTCGTCCAGGCCGGCAACCTCTACCGGCTCTTCTCCGAGGACGAGAAGCAGCGCCTGATCGCCAACCTGGCCGGCTTCATAGCCAAGGTCTCCGCCGACCGCGAGGACATCGTCGAGCGGGCGATCGGCAACTTCCGCCAGGCCGACGCCGACTACGGCCAGCGCCTGGAGGCCGCCGTCCGCGAGCTGCGCAAGCAGTGACCGGCGGCACCCCGTGAGCAGCGGGCCCCGACGGTCAGTTGACTGACCGTCGGGGCCCGCACCCAGGTGCGCGCCGCGTCACACGCTGAGCCGCTGCAGCATCTCCTCGTGCAGGATGCCGTTGGAGGCCACCGCGTCGGCGCCGCCCGGTCCGTCGATGCCGTCCAGGCCGGTGAACCGGCCGCCGGCCTCCTGCACCACGATGCACGGCGCGGCCATGTCCCACAGGCTCAGCTCCGGCTCGGCGGCGATGTCCACTGCGCCCTCGGCGAGCATCATGTACGACCAGAAGTCGCCGTACGCCCGGGTCCGCCAGCAGGCCCGGGTGAGGTCGAGGAACGGGTCGAGCCGGCCGCGCTCCTCCCAGCCGCTCAGCGAGGAGTAGGAGAGCGAGGCGTCCTCCAGCCGGGAGACGCCCGAGACCCGGATCCGCCCGGCGCTCGCCAGGCTGCGCCCCGCGTAGGCGCCCAGTCCCTTCGCCGCCCACCAGCGCCGGTGCAGCGCGGGCGCCGAGACGATGCCCACCACCGGGTGCTGCTCGCCGTCCGCGTCCTCCTCCAGCAGCGCGATCAGGGTGGCCCAGACCGGCACGCCGCGGATGTAGTTCTTCGTCCCGTCGATCGGGTCGATCACCCAGCGCCGCGGTCCCGAGCCGGCCAGCCCGAACTCCTCGCCCAGCACCGCGTCCCGCGGCCGGGCCCGCTGCAGCACGCTGCGGACCGCCTCCTCGGCGGCCTTGTCGGCGTCGCTGACGGGCGTCAGGTCGGGCTTGGTCTCGATCTTCAGGTCCAGTGCCCGGAAACGATCCAGGGTGACCGAGTCGGCCGAGTCGGCGAGGACATGGGCAAGGCGGAGATCATCGTGGTAGTCGGCCATGGGTCGAACAGTAGCGAGCCGCCCGGCGGATCGACAGTTCGGCTCGCGTGGCGGACCATCAGGAGGCTTCGGACAGGCCCTAGTGGCCGGAGCCGCTCAGTTGGAGGCCGACGACGCCGCAGATGACCAGGGAGATCGAGACCAGCTTCAGGACGGAGGAGGACTCGTTCATCCAGATCATTCCGTAGATCGCCGTGCCGGCCGCGCCGATGCCCGTCCAGACCGCGTAGGCGCTGCCGACCGGCAGGTGCTTCAGGGAGAGGGTCAGCAGGCCGAAGCTGCTCAGGGCGAAGAGGGCGAAGGCGATGGTGGGGACCAGCTTGGTGAAACCGTGGCTCAGCTTGAGGTTGATCGCGAAGCCGGTCTCCAGCAGGCCGGCCAGGACCACCATGAACCATGCCATCGGGTCGCCTCTCTGGTGGGCCGGGGCGTTGGGTGTGATCAACCTACTTTCTTATGATCACCGCTGATGGGTGATCCGACACATCAGTCGTCCTCCCGGGCATCCCTGGCGTCCCGGGCGGCCTCCTCCTCGCGGGGGTCGCGGGAGGCCAGCAGGCGGCGCAGCGAGTACAGCCGGGCCGGCTCGGCGTGGCCCTCGGCGACCCAGGCGTCCAGTGCGCAGTCCGGTTCGTCGTGGCTGCAGGCGCGCGGGCAGTCCACGGTGCCGGGCTCCAGGTCGGGGAAGGCGTGGATCACCCGGGACGGGTCGATGTGCGACAGGCCGAAGGAGCGGAAGCCCGGGGTGTCGATCACCCAGCCGGGATCCAGCGCCTTCTTCGAGCCCGGCTTGGCCCCGGGGGGCGGCGGCAGCCGCAGCGCCAGCGCCGAGACGGTGGTGTGCCGCCCGCGGCCGGTGACCGCGTTGACCCGGCCGGTGCTCCGCTGGTGCTCCGGGACCAGCGCGTTGACCAGGGTGGTCTTGCCGACGCCGGAGTGGCCGATGAAGACGGTGGAGAGCCCGCGCAGGTGCTCGCGCACCGCCTCGGCGCCGGCCGTCGCGAGCTCGTCGCGCCGGGTGACGACGTAGGAGATGCCCAGCGGCGCGTAGGTCTCCAGCAGCGGCTCGGCCGGGGCCAGGTCGGACTTGGTGAGCACCAGCAGCGGTTCCATGCCCGCGTCGTAGGCCGCCACCAGGCAGCGGTCGATCAGCCGGGGCCGCGGCTCGGGGTCGGCCAGCGCGCTGACGATGGCCAGCTGCTGGGCGTTGGCGACCACGATCCGCTCGTACGGGTCGTCGTCGTCGGCGGTGCGGCGCAGCACCGAGGTGCGCTCCTCGACGCGCACGATCCGGGCCAGCGTGTCCGGCTCGCCGGACAGGTCGCCGATCACGCTGACGATGTCGCCGACCACCACGCCCTTGCGGCCCAGCTCCCGGGACTTCATCGCGACCACCTCGCGCTCGCGCTTGGTGCCCGCCTCGACCAGGCAGGTCAGCCGGCCCCGGTCGACGGTCAGGATCATCGCCTCGTCGGCGTCCTCGTGCTTGGGGCGGATCCGGGTCCGTGGCCGGGAGCCCTTGCGGCCCGGGCGGTTGCGGATGTCGTCTTCGTCGGCGTCCTTGCCGTAGCGGCGCATGGTGCTGGTACTCCCGCTCAGTCCCTGGCCGCCACTGGATCGAGCAGTGCGGTCCACATCGCCGGGAAGTCCGGCAGTGTTTTGGCGGTGGTCGCCACGTTCTCCACCTGGACGCCGGGGGCGGCCAGGCCCAGCACCGCCGCGGCGGTGGCCAGGCGGTGGTCCTCGTAGGTGTGGAAGACACCACCGTGCAGCGGGCGCGGGCGGATCCGCAGGCCGTCCTCGGTCTCCGAGACGTCGCCGCCCAGGTCGTTGATCTCCTTGGCCAGCGCGGCCAGCCGGTCCGTCTCGTGCAGGCGCAGGTGGGCGATGCCGGACAGGTGCGACTCGGAGTCGGCCAGCGCGGCCACGGCGGCGATCACCGGGGTCAGCTCGCCCACGTCGTGCAGGTCGGCGTCGATGCCGTGGATCACGCCGGTGCCGCTGAACTCCAGGCCCTCGTCGGTGAAGCGGCAGCTGCCGCCCATCCGGGTGTAGATCTCGCGCAACTGGTCGCCGGGCTGGGTGGTGTGCCTGGGCCAGTCCCGGACCGTCACCCGGCCGCCGGTCACCAGCGCGGCGGCGAAGAACGGCGCGGCGTTGGACAGGTCGGGCTCGACCACCAGGTCGCGGCCGAGCAGGGCGCCGGGGGTGACCCGCCAGACGTCCTTCTCGCCGCCGTCCTCCGGCGCGTCGACCTGGACGCCGGCCAGCCGCAGCATGTCGACCGTCATCCGGATGTGCGGCAGCGAGGGGACCGGGCCGCCGATGTTGCGGATCTCCACGCCCTGGTTGTAGCGGGCGCCGGAGAGCAGCAGCGCGCTGACGAACTGGGAGGAGGACGAGGCGTCCAGCTCGACCGTGCCGCCGTCCAGCGCGCCGGTGCCGTGCACGGTGAGCGGGAAGCCGCCGCGCCCGCCGTCCTCGATCCGGGCGCCGAGGGCGCGCAGCGAGTCGATCACGCCGTGCTGCGGGCGCTCGTAGGAGCGCGGGTCGCCGTCGAAGTGGACCGGACCGTCGGCGAGCACGGCCAGCGGGGGCAGGAAGCGCATCACGGTGCCGGCGTTGCCGACGTCCACCTGGGCCGGGCCGCTGAGCCGGCCCGCCGGGATGATCCGCCAGGCCTCGCCGCCGCCGGTGCCGCCGGAGGAGTTGTTGACCAGCTCCTCGATGCCGACCCCGAGGGCCCGCAGGCCGTCCGCCATCAGCTGGGAGTCCCGGCTGCGCAGCGGGCGCCGCACCCAGCTGGGCTCACCGGCCAGCGCCGCCAGGATCAGCGCCCGGTTGGTGACGGACTTGGAGCCGGGGATGGTCACGGTCGCGTCGACAGCGGTGGTCGCGACGGGGGCGGGCCACAGGGTCTCGGTCATGCGGCCAGTTTAGGGGGACCCCTTGTCCGGGCTCCGCAGATATCCCGCCCTGTGGACAACCCGGCCCCTGTGGAGAACTTTCCCGGTCGGCCACCGGGACGCCGGTCAGGCCAGCAGCTGGCTGCCGCCCGCCACCAGGCAGGTCAGCGCCACCACCAGGAAGAGCGTCACCCAGAGCAGCGCGCTCACCCCGGTCAGCCGGGCCAGCTGGTCGGCGTCCGAGTCGCGGGCCCCGCCGAGGCGGCGCTTGCGCTGCAGCTCGACCACCGGGCGCACCCCGGCCAGCAGCAGGAACCAGATCCCCAGGTAGGCGAAGCCGGCCTGGAGCTGGGCGCTGCCGTACCAGGAGACGGCGAAGAAGGCACCGCCGGTGAGCACCACCGAGAGCAGGCCGAAGGCGTTCCTGATCATCACCAGCATCGCGGCGAGCAGCACGATCGAGATCCACAGCAGCGCCGTGATCCGCCCGGCGGCCAGCAGCGCGGCCCCGCCCAGGCCGAGCAGCGAGGGCGCCGTGTAGCCGGCCGCGGCGGTCAGGATCATGCCGGGCCCGGTCGGCCGCCCGGAGGAGACGGTCAGGCCCGAGGTGTCCGAGTGCAGCCGGATGCTGTCCAGCCGGCGCCCGGTCAGCAGCGCGATCAGGCCGTGCCCGCCCTCGTGCGCGATGGTCACCACGTTGCGGCTCACCCGCCAGAGCGGGTGCGGCAGGATCGCCAGCAGGGCGACCGCCGCGCAGCCGAGGACCAGCCAGCGCGGCGGGTCGGGCTGGGTGCCCAGAACCCGCTGCCAGACCCCGCTGATGCTCTGGTTCATGATCGTTCCTGCCGTGCCGGGAGTGCCTGCTGTTCGAGGGAGGCCAGCAGCCTCCCATGCCAGGACCGCCGGGCGGTAGCCACCGGTTCCCGGCCACGGGTGAGAAGGCGCCGGGACGATGGGAAGGCGCCGGTGCGGGCGGCGCCCGGGGGCGGTGGGGGCGGCTGTGGCGGAACGGCCGCGGGCGGCCCGGTGGGCATGGCAGGCTGGCGGGTATGTGTGGTCGATTCGCGGCGAGTGCCAGGCCGGAGGACATCGTCGAGCTGTTCGGCGTCAGCCAGTGGGACGCGGCCGAGACGATCGCGCCCAGCTGGAACGTGGCCCCCACCGACCCGGTGCTCGTGGTGCTGGAACGGGTGCCCAAGGGCGGCACGGCGCCGGTGCGCCAGCTGCGACAGCTGCGCTGGGGCCTGGTCCCGGCCTGGTCGAGGTCGCCGGAGACCGCGGTGAAGATGATCAACGCGCGGGCCGACACCGTGCACGAGAAGCCCTCCTACCGGCAGGCCTTCGCCTCCCGCCGCTGCCTGCTGCCGGTGGACGGCTACTACGAGTGGCAGACCGTCGAGAGCGCCTCCGGGAAGGGCAGGCCGCGCAAGCAGCCGTTCTTCGTCAGCCGGGCGGACGGCGCGCCGCTGGCGCTGGCCGGGCTCTACGAGTTCTGGCGCGACCGCTCCCACCCCGCCGACCACCCGGCCGGGTGGCTGGTGACCTGCACCATCGTGACCACCGAGGCCGAACCGCTGCTGGCGCCGGTGCACGAGCGGATGCCGCTCTTCCTGCAGCCGGAGAGCTTCGCCGACTGGCTGGACCCGGGTCTGGACGACCCCGAGCGGGCCCGTTCGCTGCTGGTCGCGCCACGGCCGGGGCTGCTCAGCCTGACGCCGGTCTCCGCGGCCGTCGGCAGTATCCGCAACAACCACCCGGGGCTGACCGCGCAGGCCACCCCGGAGACCGAGGGAGCGCTGTTCTGATGGGCGAGCCGTCGACAACCCTGGTGGCCACGCCGGCCGGCGAGGCCAGGATCAGCTGGCACCGGGCCGCCGGGCGCCCCCGGGCCGTGCTCGGCCTCGGGCACGGGGCGGGTGGCGGCATCGAGGCGGCGGACCTGGTGGCGCTGGCCGCCGTGCTGCCCGGCCACGGGATCACCGTGGCGCTGGTCGAGCAGCCCTGGCGGGTGGCCGGCAAGAAGGTGGCGCCGGCCCCGAAGACGCTGGACACCGGCTGGCTGCCGGTGGCCGAGCGGCTGGCCGCCGAGGGCGTGCCGCTGGTGGTGGGCGGGCGCAGCGCGGGCGCCCGGGTGGCCTGCCGCACCGGCGCGGCCAGCGGGGCGGTGGCGGTGCTGGCGCTGGCCTTCCCGCTGCATCCGCCCGGCAAGCCGGAGCGCTCGCGGGTGGCGGAGCTGCTCGGCAGCGGGCTGCCGACGCTGGTGGTGCAGGGGGAGCGGGACAGCTTCGGGGTCCCTGCTGAGTTTCCGGCGGTTCCGGCGCTCGCGGCCGGGCAGCGCGTGGTGCCGGTGCCCTACGCCAACCACGGCTTCGCGCTGCCCAAGTCGGCGCCGCTGGGGCAGGAGGCCGCGCTGGAGCAGCTCACCGGGGCGGTCGCGGACTGGCTGGCGGAGCTGCCGCTCGGCTGAGCGGGCGCGGGCCGGACAGGCCCTGGCCGCCCGCTGGCGGCGGCGGTCGTTCTGTGCAGGGCCGGGAATGCCCGGGCGGGGAGGCGGGTTAACCCCTCTGTCAGTAGTGCCCCAGGCGAAAGGCAGCGCACATGGGTCCGATCGCGTGCCCCGAGCGACCCGATGAGGCGAGCGCGCAGAGCGCCTTCCTCCCGTGGTCCGACTGGATTGTCGCGGGCGAGAAGCCCGTGAGCCCGATATCCTCCCTTCCGGGTCGGCTCGCGGTGGGTCGGTCCCGATTCAGCGAGGAGGTGGGTCCGGTCGTCGCGACCGAGGACGAGCCGAACGTGGGCCTGGGCGGGCACGACCCCGCTGCCGGGTCCGACTTCGCGGCCGAGTCGCACGCTGCCGACTCCGTGGTCGAGCCCGACGCTGCCGATGACGCGGCGGAGCCGCTCTCTGCTGCCCACGCGGCGGAGCCGCTCTCTGCTGCCCACGCGGCGGAGCCGCTGACTGGCGAGGAGCTGGCCGAGGCGATCGGTGAGGACACCTTCCGGGTGTCCGCCGAGGAGAGTGAGCAGGCCCGCCGCGAGCGCTTCGAGCGCGACGCGCTGGGCTACCTGGACCCGATGTACTCGGCCGCGCTGCGGATGACCCGCAACCCGGCCGATGCCGAGGATCTGCTGCAGGAGGCCTTCGCCAAGGCCTACGCCTCCTTCCACCAGTTCCGCGAGGGCACCAACCTCAAGGCCTGGCTCTACCGCATCCTGACCAACACCTTCATCAACTCGTACCGCAAGAAGCAGCGGGAGCCCCAGCGCACCGCCGCCGAGGAGATCGAGGACTGGCAGCTGGCCCGGGCCGAGTCGCACATGTCGACCGGTCTGCGCTCGGCCGAGACCCAGGCGCTCGACCACCTGCCGGACAGTGACGTGAAGGACGCCCTGCAGGCGATCCCCGAGGAGTTCCGCATCGCGGTCTACCTCGCGGACGTCGAGGGCTTTGCATACAAGGAGATCGCCGACATCATGGGCACCCCCATCGGTACGGTGATGTCCCGGCTGCACCGAGGCCGCCGCCAACTGCGGGGCATGTTGGAGGACTACGCCCGCGAGCGCGGGCTGGTCCCGGCCGGCAGCGGGGCTGGGCGCGAGGCGAAAGGCACGGGCTCATGAGCTGCGGAGGTCCGCACAACACGGACTGCGGCGAGGTGCTTGACCACCTCTACGAGTTCCTTGACAACGAGATGGCCGAAGGCGACTGCGCCAAGCTGCGCGAGCACTTCGAGGAGTGCTCGCCCTGCCTGGAGAAGTACGGCCTGGAGCAGGCCATCAAGGCCTTGATC
The DNA here is from genome assembly GCF_036226465.1 of Kitasatospora sp. NBC_01250. Lineage (NCBI taxonomy): Bacteria > Bacillati > Actinomycetota > Actinomycetes > Kitasatosporales > Streptomycetaceae > Kitasatospora > Kitasatospora sp. NBC_01250. The sequence continues at coordinate 5,653,464 of NZ_CP108476.1, forward strand.
AAGCGCTCCTGCGGATGCGACGACACCCCGTCGGACCTGCGGAGCAAGGTCCTGGCGCGGATCGACAGCATCCGGGCCGGCCAGCGCAGCGGCGAGCCCGTGGTGGAGGTGGCTCCGGATGCCCCCGCCCACGGGGAGGCCGGCCTGCTGGCGGCCGGTCAGGCCGCGACGCCCGCCGAGTAGGCCGTGATCGCCGAGTAGGCCGTTCGGTCCCCTGGGGCCCGGGAGTGCGTGCACTCCCGGGCCCCAGTCGTTCCCGTGGGCGGCCCTGTTCGCGTTTCGGCAGTGTGACGTGGCGTCAGTTTCGCTACTCACTCGATCGGGTGAGTGTGGGCCGTGCTGACGCGGGTATCGCGCGCTGACGCGTTCAGCCGCCGCGGTGGAGACCTATCCTCCTCAGACGAGGCCGTCGGCGAGCTGGGGAGGCTGAGATCGCTGTCGATCGCGGGGGCCGCACGCTCCCTGGACAGACGCCGACGCGGCTTTCCGTGGCGGCCGGTGGATACGTCCTGCTGGTGCTCCTGGCCGCCGCCGCGGCGCTGCTGCCCCTGCTGCCGGGCGTCGCCGCCGGCATCGGGCTGCCCGCCCGGCTGGACGGGCCGGTCGACTGGCCCAAGGTCGCGCTGCTCGCCTTCCTGCACGCCTGCTGGGAGTCGCTGGCCCAGGGGCTGCCCACGCCCTGCCTGCGGCTGGCCCGGCGGGTGCGCGCCTGGGCCGCACGCCTGCTGGGCCGCGGCACCAGGCCCCGGGCGAGCGTCAACGAGCCGGTGCGGCCGAGTGCCAACACCTTCCTGCCGGTGCTCTTCGCCGGAGTGCTGATGCTGCCGCCGGCCGCCGCGGCGCTGGTCGCCCTGCCCGCCACGCTGACCGGCGCGGCGGCCGCCCCCCGGCTGCTGCGACGGGCCTGGAACGCGGCGCAGTTCGCGCTCGCGGCCTGGCCGGCCGCCGCGCTGTTCCGGCTGCTGAACGGTCCGCGGCTGCTGCTCGGCTCGCGCTACCCGGACGCGCTGCTGCCCGCGCTCGCCGCCGTCCTGGTCTTCTGCCTGGTCAACGGGGTGCTGGTGGCCGGCATCCGGTTGCTGGCCGAGCACTGCTCGATGGCCGAGCTGCGCCGCGGGGCGCTGAGCGTGCTGGGCCCGCCCGCCTTCCTGCACGCGCTCGGCGGACTGATGGTGGCGGTGCTCTGGCAGGGCCCGTACGGGGCGTTCGCCGCGCTGCTCGCGCTGCTGCCGCTCTCCATCTCGGCCTGGGTCTTCGCCCAGGGCCACCGGGAGCGGGCCGCCCACCGGGCCACCGTGGAGGCGCTGGTGCAGGCCGTGGAGATCAAGGACTCCTACACCCGCGGCCACAGCGAACGGGTCGGCCGGGCCTCGGTGCTGATCGCCGGTCAGCTCGGCATGGCGGGGGAGCGGCTGCGCACCCTGCACTTCGCCGGCACCCTGCACGACGTGGGCAAACTCGGGGTGGCCACCGAACTGCTGCGCAGAAACGGGCCCCTGGACGAGGCCGAGCGCCGGGCGGTGGAGGTGCATCCCGAGTACGGCCACGACCTGGTGCGCGGGATCGAGTTCCTCGGCGAGGCGCACGCCGGGATCCTGCACCACCACGAGCGGATGGACGGGCGCGGCTACCCGCACGGGCTGGCCGGCGAGCGGATCCCCGAGTTCGCCCGGATCATCGCGGTGGCCGACGCCTTCGACTCGATGACCTCCACCCGCTCCTACCGGCGCGGTCGCCCGGTGCCGGAGGCGGTGGCCGAACTGCGCCGGTGCGCGGGCAGCCAGTTCGACCCGGTGATGGTGGAGGCGCTGGTCACGGCGGTGGACCGGTGCGGCTGGCAGCCGGTGCTGCCGTCGGCCGAGCAGACCGACGCGGCGGTGCCGGACATCCCGCTCGGGGTGCCGGAGCCCGTCTCCCGGCCGGCCGCCCGGGGTGTGCGGTCCCCGAGCCGGGGCGCGCGGTGACGCCGGCGCCCGGCCGCCCCGCGCGGCAGCTCGGCGGGCCGGCAAGGGTGCTCGGCGGTCCGGTGCGCGGCGGGGTGAACGGCGCCTCGCTGGTGCGGGCGGCGGCGCTGCTGCTCTTCGCCGGCTCGCTGGCCGCGCTGCTCGCCCACGGGCTGACCCAGCCCCCGGTGGCGCTGGCCTTCGGGGTGCTGATCGCGATCGGCGAGGCGGTCCGGGTGGGCTCGCCCGGCGGGCGGGCGCAGGCCCCGCTGGGCGCCGCGATCGGGCTGGCCTACGCGCTGCTCGGGCCGCTGCGCGGGCTGCCCACCGGGCACGGGGTGCTCCAGGTGGTGGCGGTGGCGGGGCTGGGCCTGGCCACCGGGGCGCTGGTCCGCACCCTGGTGCTCGGGTGCGGCCGGCTGCGGGGCACCGAGCGCTCGCGGGTGATGGCCTCGGTGCCGCGGCCCAGGTCGCGGACGGCCGGAGCGCCCGGCCCGGGGCGCATCACGGTGCGCGGCGCGGTACGCGGCCCGGGCGGCGATGCCGGGCGCGCAACGGCGCGCGAGACGGTGTGCGGCGCTGAGCACCGGTCCGGGCACCGCCGGCCCGGGCGTCGCGGGTTCGCGCGGCCCCCGGGCCCGGCCCGCCGGCCGCTCCCGCTGCCCTGGCGCACCCGCCGGCTCGACCGCTCGACCGCCCGGACGCCGGGCCGCCCGGTCCTGCCGGCGGTGCGGCGCTACCGGGCGCACGGGTGGCCGTACGGCCCCCGGGTGGTGGCCCGGTGCGACGGTGCGGCGCGTCGGCTGCTCGCGGTGGCCTTCGCGGCCACCCTCTTCCAGCCGCTCTACAACAGCGGCGCCCTGGACCGGGTGCCGCTGGCCGGTCCGGCCTACGGCGTGTTCCTGGTGCTGGTGGCGGCGCTGGCCGGGCTGGCGGACGCGGTGCTCGCGGCCTGCCAGCACCGCTGCGGCGGGCGGTTCGGCGCGGCGCTGGAGGAGGAGCTGCGCACGCTGCCGGGCATCGGCTCGGCGATCGCGGCCACCGGGATGCTGATCAGCCTGGCGGCCGGCGAGGTCGGGCTGTGGGCGCTGCCGGTCTTCTGCCTGCCGCTGCTGCTGGCCCAGGCTTCGCTGCGGCGCGCGGCTGCCGTCCGGGCCACCTACGGGCAGACCATCGCCACCCTGGCCCGCGCCACCGAGGTGGCCGGGTACACCGCGCCGGGGCACGCGCGCCGGGTCGCGGACACCGCGTGCGCGCTCGGCCGGGAGCTCGGCCTGAGCACCCACGACCTCGCCCTGCTGGAGTACGCCGCGCTGATGCACGACATCGGTCAGCTCTCGCTGGTCGAGCCGGTGCGCGGCGGCGCCACGGCGACCCTCCCCGAGCCGGAGCAGCAGCGGATCGCCCGGCTGGGCAGCGAGGTGATCCGCTGCACCGGTGTGCCCGGACCGGTCGCCGAGCAGGTGGCCAGGCTGGCCGACCCGCTGCTTGGCCCGGACGGGCGTACCGACCGGAGCCTGCCGCTGGCCGCCCGGATCATCCGGGTCGCCAACGCCCACGAGGACCTGACCGGGCCCGCCGGTGGTGGCGAGGCGGCGCTGGCGGTGCTGCGCGCGGGGCAGGGGCGGCTCTACGACCCGGTGGTGGTCGCGGCGCTGGAGCGGGTGCGCGCCGTCGGCTCCGGCCCGTGCACGGTGGGCCGGGCCGAGAGCGGGTGACTCAGCGTGACCTGACGCGTGGGGAGCGCACCCTGCCGCCGCCGTGGTTGGATGCGGTCGTAGCGTGGAACACCCGAGCAGGGGCCGTCGGCTCCTCGGCTCCGGCCACCGTGGCGAAGGCGCCGGCGGCAGCGGGACCGGGTGGCACGGCCGGACCGGGCGGGCGCGGCGGGAGCGGGTGCCACAACCCCGCCGGGGCGCTCGGCCCGGGGCGGTCCCGCCGAGGCAGGCGGGCCGACCGGACCGGCTCGGGCGGCCAGGCTCCCGGCAGGACTCAGCAGCACCGAGCGGACAGGCGGCAGGGCAACGTGAAGATCTTCCACCGGGCACGGCATCGGCCGTCCGCCACCTGGCGGCAGACGACCGACCGGGCCTTCACGCTGATCGGCGACGGGCGCTACGAGGACGCCGGCGCGCTGCTGGTGATGGCGGCCGACCTGGAGCCCTGGCTCTCCGACTCCTGGTTCAACCTCGCCCTGCTGCACAAGTTCCGCCGGGACTGGGAGCAGGCCAGGGTGGCCGGCCTGCGCGCCGTCGCACTGCTGGACCGCGACCACGGGGCTCCCGACTGGTGGAACCTGGGCATCACCGCCACCGCGCTGCAGGACTGGCCGCTGGCCCGTCGCGCCTGGCAGGCGTACGGCCTGCGGCTGCCCGGCGGTGGCGGCGCTGCGCCGGACGCCCCGGTCCGCCTCGACCTGGGCACCACCCCGGTGCGGCTGTCGCCGGAGGGCGAGAGCGAGGTGGTCTGGGGCCGCCGGCTGGACCCGGCCCGGGTGGAGGTGCTCTCCATCCCGCTGCCCTCCTCCGGCCGCCGCTGGGGCGAGGTGGTGCTGCACGACGGCGCGCCGCACGGCGAGCGGGTCGCGGGCGGCGCCGCCTACCCCGTCTTCGACGAGATCGAGCTGTGGGCGCCCTCGCCGGTGCCGACCTACGTGGTGCTGCTGCAGGCCGCCACCGAGGCCGACCGGGACGCGCTGGAGCGCCTGGTGGCCGAGGCGGGCTACGCGGCCGAGGACTGGACCTCCTCGGTGCGGCTGCTCTGCAGAGCCTGCTCGGAGAGCCGGATGGTCACCGACGACGGCCGCACCGTGCACCACGACCCGCACGACGACGGGGACGCGGCGCACCCGGGCCACCTCAGCCACCTGAGCCAGGGCAGCGGCGGGATGGCCTGGCTGACCGAGCGCGAGTGCGGCATCGCGGCACCGGCGGGGCTGGTGCGGCTGCTGCTGGACCGCTGGGTGGCCGCCTCTCCGACCACCCGGGCCTACCGCGACGTCGAAGAGGTCTGCTGACGCCCTACTCTGGGTGTGATCTCAGCAGCCCAGAGGAGCGGAAGAAACAGCGATGGCGGAGCAGCACGAGCACACGCACGACCACGAGGCCGAGTCGGCCGAGCAGGCCCCGGTCAAGGTGATCGGCGAGGAGCCCGATCTGTCCAAGGGCACCGCGCGCCCCATCACGGTGGTCGGCAACCCGGTGCTGCACCGTGAGTGCAAGATCGTGACGGCCTTCGACGCGGAGCTGTCCGCGCTGATCGACGACATGTTCGTGTCGATGTACGCGGCCGCGGGCGTGGGCCTGGCGGCCAATCAGATCGGCGTGGACGCCAAGGTCTTCGTCTACGACTGCCCGGACGACAACAACGTGCGGCACATCGGGCACATCATCAACCCGGTGCTGGAGGACCTCCCGGTCGACCGGCGGACCCTGGACGACGGCAACGAGGGCTGCCTGTCGGTGCCCACCGCCTACGCCGAGCTGGCCCGCCCCGACTACGCGGCGGTGACCGGGCAGGACAAGGACGGCAACCCGATCCGGGTCGAGGGCACCGGCTTCTTCGCCCGTTGCCTGCAGCACGAGACCGACCACCTGAACGGCTACCTCTACATCGACCGCCTCTCCAAGCGCGACCGCAAGGACGCGCTGCGACAGATGGCCGACGGCACCCCGAGCTACGCGACGGTCCCCAACAGCTGACCCTGCGTCACCTGGCAAGGGCACGACGGCGGCCCCGCTTCGGCGGGGCCGCCGTCGTGCTGCCGCCGGGCCTGTCGGCGTGTCGGCCGGGGGATGCCGCCGATCGGAGAATGTCGTGGGTTTGTCACAGCCGGGGCGCAAGGGGAACCGGTGAAGGCTGTGCATATTATCTTTCGGGTCGCGCTTGAATGATCAAGATCGCGGACGAACTGAAGGGGTGGGAACCACCGCTATGCCAAAGAGCTCGGCTTCACGCCGTTTGGCCGGCAGTACCGCCGTCATTCTTCTTGCCACCGCAGGACTCGCCGCCGCCGTCCCCGGGGCCCAGGCCGCGGACGCCGCGGGCTCCCGGACCGTGGACTACCAGGGCTATCAGCTCCAGGTGCCGAGCACCTGGCAGGTCGTGGACCTGGCGCAGAACCCGAACGCCTGCGTCAGATTCGACCAGAACGCCGTCTACCTGGGCAGTCCCGGGGCGGACGAGAACTGCCCGGCGCACATCAGCTCCGCCCTGACCGAGGCCCTGGTGATCCAGCCGACGCCGACCCCGGTGGCCGGTCAGCCGGCCGCGCCGGTGGTCGAGCCCGGCGCCGCGCTGCCCGCCTCCGTGCTCAAGGCCGGTGCGTCCAGCCACCAGCTGCGGGCCCAGCTGCGCGGCACCGGGCTGCAGGTGACGGCCAGTTACGGGAACAGCCCGCAGCAGGTGGACACCATCCTGGCCGGCGCGAAGGTGACCGGGAGCGCCAACAAGCCGGCCGCCGGCGCACCGCGCTCGCTGATGGCCACGCCGCGGGCGAACGCGAACGCCTCGGGCACGGTGGCGCCGCAGACCAACGGCTCCGGGAACGGCTTCGACGCCTGCACCGCGCCCTCGGCCGCCCAGATGAACGCCTGGTACGGCACCTACAACGCGGTCGGCATCTACATCGGGGGCCGGCGCGCCTGTGCCCAGCCGAACCTGACGGCCGGCTGGGTCAGCGACCGGGCGGCCGGTGGCTGGACCTTCCTGCCGATCTACGTCGGTGCCGACGCCTCCACGATCGCCACCGACCCCGGCACCGCCCGCTCGCAGGGCGCCGCCGCCGCCACCGACGCGGTCACCCAGGCGCAGTCGCTGGGCTTCACCTCGGGCTCGGTGCTCTACAACGACATGGAGAGCTACGACTCCGCGACGTACAAGAGCCAGGTGCTCAACTACCTCAGCGGGTGGACCGACGCGATCCACGCGGCCAACTACCGCTCCGGCGTCTACGCCAGCGCCAACAGCGGGGTCGCCGACCTGTCGAGCGTCTACAACGCCTCCGGGTACTCGATGCCCGACGTGCTGTGGTCGGCGTCCTGGGGCACGGCCGGGGACACCACCAGCGCCGCGATGGGGCTGACCGCCGCCAGCGCGGGCTACTGGCCGGGCGGCCGGCGGGTCCACCAGTACTCCGGTGACGTCAACGTGAGTTACGGCGGGTACTCGGGGGGCGTCGACCTGGACAACGTCAACGTCAACTCGGAGGCCTCGGGCAACGTCATGCAGCCCGGGCAGCAGCTCGACCCCGGCAACAGCATCACCAGCACCAGCATGAAGATCGTCATGCAGACCGACGGCAACCTGGTGGCCTACGCCGTGATCGGCGGCCACCAGGGACCGGCCATGTGGAGCACCGGCACCAGCGGCAACCCGGGCGCCTACGCGCTGATGCAGCGGGACGGCAACCTGGTGGTCTACCGGGCGAACGGGACCGGGATCTGGAACACCAGTACCTACGGCAACGGCAACTATCTGACGGTCCAGGACGACGGCAACGTCGTTCTGTACGGCGGTGGTGGCGGTGCGGTCTGGTCCACGGGCACCTGGCAGGGCGGTACTACCGTCACAGGTGGCCAAAGCCTCGGCGGGGGCCGATGGGTCAAGGCCGCGCAGACCACCCTGCTGATCCAGGCTGACGGCAACGTGGCGATCTACCGCAACACCGACGGCAAGAACCTGTGGAGCACGGGCACCGGAGGCAACGTCGGTGCCTACCTGACCATGCAGACGGACGGCAACCTGGTGGTCTACCGCCAGGGCGGCGGCCCGAGCGCCGGCGGCGCGTTGGCGAACAGCGGCACCGCTGGGAACCCGGGAGCGTACGCCGTCCTCCAGGACGACGGCAACTTCGTCGTCTACCGGCAGGGTGGCGGGCCCGCGACCGGTGGCGCCCTCTGGTCCAGCGGCACCTACCTGGGCTGATCGGACCGCACCGCGTTCGAAAGTGCAACGCCGCCTCCTCGCAGGTGAATCCTGCGAGGAGGCGGCGTTGGTCGGACAGAGCGTGGATCAGAAGTCGTCGTCGAAGGCGACCGACCCCTCGACCGCCACCTGGTACGCGGAGACCCGGCGCTCGAAGAAGTTGGTCAGCTCCTGCACGTTCTGCAGCTCCATGAAGCCGAACGGGTTGGTCGAGCCGTAGCGGATCGGCATCCCGAGGCGGGCCAGCCGCTGGTCCGCGACGGCCTGCAGGTACTCGCGCATGGAGGCGGTGTTCATCCCCGGCAGGCCGTCGCCGCAGAGGTCCTGGGCGAACTGGAGCTCGGCCTCGACGGCCTCCTCCAGCATCTCGGTGACCTGCTTGGCCATCTCGTCGTCGAAGAGGTCGGGCTCCTCCTCGCGGACCGTGTCCACCACCGAGAAGGCGAAGTCCATGTGCATGGACTCGTCGCGGAAGACCCAGTTGGTGCCGGTGGCCAGGCCGTGCAGCAGGCCGCGGCTGCGGAACCAGTACACGTAGGCGAAGGCGCCGTAGAAGAACAGCCCCTCGACGCAGGCCGCGAAGCAGATCAGGTTGAGCAGGAAGGCCCGGCGGTCCGCCTTGGTCTGCAGCGAGTCGATGTGGTCGACCGCGTTCATGTACTTGAAGCAGAACTGGGCCTTCTGGTGGATGGAGGGGATGTTCTCCACCGCGGCGAAGGCCGCGTTGCGGTCCTCGGGGTCGGGCAGGTAGGTGTCGAGCAGCGTCAGGTAGAACTGGACGTGCACGGCCTCCTCGAAGAGCTGCCGGGACAGGTAGAGCCGCGCCTCGGGCGAGTTGATGTGCTTGTAGAGGCTCAGCACCACGTTGTTGGCGACGATCGAGTCACCGGTGGCGAAGAAGGCGACCAGACGGCCGATCATGTGCCGCTCGCCCTCGCTCAGCTTGGCGAGGTCGGCGACGTCGGAGTGCAGGTCCACCTCCTCGACGGTCCAGGTGTTCTTGATCGCGTCGCGGTACCGGTCGTAGAACGACGGGTAGCGCATCGGACGCAGGGTCAGCTCGAAGCCGGGGTCGAGCAGCATCTTGTCGCGCGCGGGGGTGGTCACTGGCAGGCCTCGCAGGACTCGGGGTTCTCCAGGGAGCAGGCGATGGCGGCGGCCTGCTCCTCAGCGGTCATGGTGGGGGAGGGCACCGGGACCGCGGTCTTGGCGGCGCCGCTGGCGGCCTGGGCGATCCGGGTGGCCGGGCGCGAGCGCAGGTAGTAGGTGGTCTTCAGACCCACCTTCCACGCGTAGGCGTACATCGAGCTGAGCTTGCCGATGGTCGGCGCGGCCATGAAGAGGTTCAGCGACTGGCTCTGGTCGATGTAGGGCTGCCGCGCGGCGGCCAGATCGATCAGCGCGCGCTGCGGCAGCTCCCAGGCGGTGCGGTAGCGCGAGCGCAGCTCGGCGGGCAGCCAGCCCAGCTCCTGGACCGAGCCGTTGGCGTCGCGCAGCGCGTCGCGGGTCTGCTGGTCCCAGACGCCCAACTCCTTGAGCTCGCGCACCAGGTAGGGGTTGACCTGGAGGAACTCGCCGGAGAGGGTCTCGCGCTTGAAGAGGTTGGAGACCTGCGGCTCGATGCACTCGTACACGCCCGCGATCGAGGCGATGGTGGCGGTCGGGGCGATCGCCAGCAGCAGCGAGTTGCGCAGGCCGGTGGCGGCGATCTTCGCGCGCAGCGCGTCCCAGCGGTCCTGCCAGTGCGGCGCCGTGGCGAAGTGGTCGATGTGCAGCTCGCCGCGGGCGGCGCGGGTCTCGGCGTAGGCCGGGTGCTGCCCGAAGCTCTCGGCCAGCTCGCTGGAGCGCTCGTAGGCGGTGAGCATGATGCGCTCGGCGATCAGCGTGGAGAGCTGCTTGGCCTCGGCGGAGTCGAAGTCCAGGTGCAGCTTGAAGAAGACGTCCTGCAGGCCCATCACGCCCAGGCCCACCGGGCGCCAGCGCGAGTTGGAGGCGCCGGCCTCGGTGGTCGGGTAGAAGTTGATGTCCACCACGCGGTCCAGGAAGGTCACCGCGGTGCGCACGGTGGCGTCCAGGCGCGCCCAGTCCATCGCGTTCAGCAGGTCGCCGGCGGTGGCGCCGTCGGCCACGTGGGCACCGAGGTTGACCGAGCCCAGGTTGCAGACCGCGGTCTCGGAGTCGTCGGTGACCTCCAGGATCTCGGTGCACAGGTTGGAGGAGTGCACCGTGCGGCCGGGCAGCGCGGTCTGGTTGGCCGCCCGGTTGGAGGCGTCCTTGAAGGTCATCCAGCCGTTGCCGGTCTGCGCCAGGGTGCGCATCATCCGGGCGTACAGGGTCTGGGCCGGGATGGTCCGCACGGCCTTGCCCTGGGCCTCGGCCTTCAGGTACGCCTCGTCGAACTCCGCGCCCCACAGGTCGACCAGCTCGGGGACGTCGGCGGGGGAGAAGAGCGACCAGTCGGCGTTGGCGTTGACCCGGCGCATGAACTCGTCCGGGATCCAGTGCGCCAGGTTGAGGTTGTGGGTGCGGCGGGCCTCCTCACCGGTGTTGTCCCGCAGCTCCAGGAACTCCTCGATGTCCGCGTGCCAGGTCTCCAGGTACACGCAGGCCGCGCCCTTGCGACGGCCGCCCTGGTTGACGGCGGCGACCGAGGAGTCCAGGGTGCGCAGGAACGGCACGATGCCGTTGGACTTGCCGTTGGTGCCGCGGATCAGGCTGCCGCGCGAGCGGATCCGGGAGTAGGACAGGCCGATGCCGCCGGCGTGCTTGGACAGCCGGGCGATCTGGGCGTACCGGGAGTAGATCGAGTCCAGGTTGTCCAGCGGCGAGTCCAGCAGGTAGCAGCTGGACATCTGCGGGTGCCGGGTGCCGGAGTTGAACAGGGTGGGCGAGGAGGGCAGGTAGGAGAGCGCGCTCATCAGGGCGTAGAGCTCGGCCACCTCGCGCACCGACTGCTCGTCGTCGCCGACCGCCAGGCCGCAGGCGACGCGGAGCAGGAAGTGCTGCGGGGTCTCGATCACCTTGCGGGTGATCGGGTGGCGCAGCAGGTAGCGGGACTGCACGGTGCGCAGGCCGAAGTACTCGAACCGGTCGTCGCCGCGGGTGTCGATCAGCGCGTCCAGGGCCTCGGCGTGCTTGGCCACGAAGGCGGCGGTGCTGTCGCCGATCAGGCCCTCGGTGTGGCCCACCGCGATCGAGGCGGCGAAGGACAGGGCGCCCTGGCCGATCGCCTCGTCGGCGATCTCCTGGGCGAGCAGGCGGGCGGCCAGCTTCGAGTACTGGGGGTCCTCGGCGATCATCGAGGCTGCGGCGTCCACGGCCAGCCCGCGCAGTTCGGCGAAGTCCGAACCGGCGTGACGGCCGCGCAGCGCGGCGGCGGCGACGTGGCCGGGGTCCACCTGGGGGAGGTCGGTGCTTCGGTCGGTGAGCAGCCGAAGCAGCGCGGCCCCGGGGTCGGTCTGGGCGTCGTTGGAGGCACCGCCAGGCCGGAGGCTGGGGGAAGAACCCTGTGAGGGCAGGGTAACTGAGTCAACGACGGTCAAGGCGCTCTCTCCTGTGGCGGCGGCGGACTGGCGGAGTCCGTGGCCCGCGCGCGCGGCAGGGCAGAACAGCACGCCGAAACTTTCCGGCGCGCGTCATCCACCCTGGCCTGCCCGCGAGGCCGGACGGTACAGCTGTGCATGAAGGCGTCTGCGGGGAAGCCCGGTGGCACACCGTCGGCAGGTAACCGGACTCGCGGGCACCCGTGGGCGCAGCCGCTCACCGTTGCGGGGCAGTCCCGGACTTCCACCGGATTCCCCTGCGTCGACAGCGAGAGTGAGCATACATGTAGTGGTAGCCGCTTCGAGCAACCCCATATGTAGTGTCGCGTGGAGTGGTGAAACCGACACCAGATGGCCGCAATGTCAGCTGGTGCCAGGCGCCATCTGCACGTTGTGGTCGCCGAGGTCGTCCGCCACCGAGGCCCGGCGGGAGGGGTGGACCCGGCTCAGCAGGACCAGCTTGACCCAGGGGAGGGCGTCGGTCCGGGTGGCCTGGAACTGGCTGCGGAGCACCTCGGCGGTCTGCGGCGGGAGCGCGGCCAGCGGGTCGGCTCCGGTGCCGGTGGACACCAGCCAGATCCGGTTGGTGTTGGCTGCGCAGGCGTCCGGGTCGTCGCACTCCTGGGCCGAGTAGAGGCCGGTGACGGCGGCCGACTTCTGCAGCAGGATATCCTTCGGGGCGGTCCTGACGTCGCGCAGCTCGTAGGCCATCGACATCCGCTCCTGCAGGATCCCGCTGTAGACGATGCCGTCGCCGGGCTGCTGGTCGTGCAGCATGATCCGGGTGAGCTGGTCGTAGTCCGGCTCGCCCGCAAGGTCCTGATGGGTCGCCCGGATCCCGGGCCAGGCCGTCCAGCCGAGTCCGGCGACCGCGGCGGCGACCAGCACCCAGCTGAGCAGCCGGCGCGGCAGTGCGGGGCGGGCCTCGCGGGTGAGCGGCCCGGCGATGCGGCAGACCGCGGCGGCGGCCAGCAGCGCCCAGGCTGGCAGGGTGAAGAGCAGGTAGCGGTTGAGGAAGAGGTGCAGCCAGCTTGCGGTGGCGAAGGTCACCAGCGGCGGCAGCAGCGCCCAGGCCGCGAGCAGGGCGGCGTGCCGACGGGCCGCCAGCAGCCCCAGCAGACCCACGGCCAGCACCGCGAGCCCGACGTGCCAGGACAGGAAGAGCGTGTCCGGGTAGTTCCTGAGGTCGGTGAGCCCGGTCCTGTTCCAGGCGATCTGGGCGCTCTGCGCCTGACCCTGCAGCACCATCGGGACCGTCAGCGAGCCGCCGGCCAGCACGGCGGCGGTGAAGGCCCAGCGGGGGACCAGGTCGGCCTTGCGGGTGCCGGTGAGCACGGCGGCCAGGTGGCCGGCCAGCACCGAGAGGGTCACCAGGTGGGTCCAGCCGAGCAGCGGGACGGTCGCCGCGTAGCCCGCCCATGCCTTCAGCGAGGGGCGCTCCAGGGCGCGGACGAGCAGGTGGGTGGAGGCGATGGCGACCAGCACCGCGAAGGCGTAGGGACGGGCCTCCTGGCCGTACCGGACGGCGCCGGGCAGGACCGCCAGCAGGAGGCCGGCCAGCAGCCCGGTGGCGGGCGTGAAGAGCCGGCGGCCGAGCAGCGCCAGCCACCCCGCCGCCATCGCCATCGCGATCGCGGACGGGACCCGCAGCGCGGTGGGCGAGTCGCCGAACAGGTCGATCCAGCCGTGCAGGAACAGGTAGTAGGGCAGCAGCACGATGTCCACGTTGTGGATCAGCTTGCTGAGGTCGCCGATCGACAGGGTGGACGCCCACCAGCTGGCGTGCTCGTCCCGCCACATCTGCCGCTTGCCGATGTCGTGCAGGCAGAGCACCAGTGCGGTGGCGGCCGGCAGTCCGAGCAGCAGCAGGGCGGCGAGCGGCCCGCCGGTGCGGTCGGCGCGCTCGGCGCGCTCGGCCTGGCGCCTGGCGCGCCGGCCGCCCGCGGGGGGTGCCGCGGCGGCGTCCGGATCCCGCTCGGGGACGGCTGCCAGGTCGGCGGCCGGGGCCTCGTCCAGGCTCATGGGGGAGTCTCCGCTGGGGGATGGCTGGGGGGTCGGACGGGGGCGTCGGGTGCCGGGGCCGTCGGAAGCCGGTCGGCTGCGGGGGATCACTGCCGGGTCCAGATCCGGTAGGTGCTGTCGCCGTACTGGGTGTGGAACGGCAGGGTCGCGACCAGTCGGTAGGCGGAGCTGCCCTGCAGTGCCTCGGTGACGGCGGCGTCGGCGTCCGGCGTGACGTTCCCGGTCAGCACGATGACGTTGAAGTAGCCGTCCTTGACCGCGGTGCTGAACCCGTCGTTCCCGTAGTGGTGCTTGTGGTCCTTGCCCACGTAGTCGATCGCGAAGGTGGACTGCCACTGGTCCCAACTGGTGGTCCTGCGCAGGTAGTACGCCGGGATCTCGTACTCCTCGGCGAGGTAGTGCCCGTTCGGCACCGTCAGGCGCTGGACCTCCTCGGCCATCCGGGTGGAGTCCGGCGGCGTGAACTCGTGGTGGGCCTGGACCATGCCGAGGACCAGCACCAGCACGTAGAGCATGATGCCGAGCTGCGGCTGCCGGAAGTGCGGGCCGACCAGGCGGGACAGGCCGAGCCCGGCCATCGGGGCGGCGAAGAACAGGCCGAAGCCGACGTGCTTGAAGAGCGAGGTGTCGGTCTGCAGGTACGACTGGTAGGCCGGGGCGAGCAGGGCGGAGCCGCAGAGCGTCACGCCGAGCAGGATGCGCCGGACCCGCCCCGGGGTGTCGTTCGGGGACCAGGGCATCTCGCCCATCCGGGAACGGCGGACGTAGGCGATCGCACCGCCCACCGCGGTCAGGAAGACCAGCCCGCCCCACTGGCCGGACAGTTCGAAGAGCGACAGCGGCGAGGACGTGCCGTGCGCGCGGGCCGTGGTGGTCTGGCTGAGGCCGCTGATCGCACCCGAGAAGTACGCCACGACCCCCAGCACCGTGCCGGTGCCGAGCCCGAAGCAGAGCCCGCGGGCCAGCGCCTGGTGCCGCGTGAACCGCGCGCCGGAGAGCACGGCGAGCACCAGCAGGGTGGGCAGGAACAGGCCGGCCGCGTACTTGACGGCCATCGCCAGGACCGCCGGCACCACGGCCAGCAGGATGGTCGCCGGGTGCTTGCCGGTGGTCCGCACCACGGTCCAGGCGGCCACCGCGAGGAGGAAGAGCGCGGCTGCGTCGAAGGTGGCGAAGTAGCCGAGGAAGATCGTCGACTGCACCACCGAGAAGAGCGCGGCGGCGCCCAGCGCGGCCCGGTCGTTGAACATCCGCCGGGTCATGCCGAACAGCAGCCCGGTGGTGCCGAGCATCATGGCCAGGCTGACCAGCCGCACGCCGGTCAGGCCGGCGAACGAGTCGACCGCGCCGGCCAGCACCGGGTAGAGCAGCGGGTAGCCGGAGAAGAAGCCGTTGAAGTCGGACGGGATCGGCGCACCGTGCAGCAGGTGGTGCAGCTCCAGGTGGCCGGCCGCGATGTAGAGCGCCTCGTCCTCGAAGGCGCGCCCGTGCATCCGCAGCGACAGGCCGCCCTGGATCGCCAGGATGCCGAGCAGCAGCAGTCGGCTGATCCGGCTGGCCCGCCGCGAGTCGACGGACCAGGCGGCGTCCTGCGGTGTCGGCAGCTGGTAGCCGCGGTCGGGCCGGGCCGCGGCCCCCTCGGGCTCGGCGGGCCCGCTGTCGACGGGCCCAGGCGGGTCGCCGGGGTCGCCGGGGTTGTCGGGCTCACCGGGATCGGTGGACCTGGCGGACCCGGTGGGTTCGATGGGTTCGGTGGTCTTCATGGTCGTGTCCATCAGGGCTGGCGCACGTCGAATCCGAAGCGCGGGTCGGCGGCGTCGTGCCGGAAGGCGTCCTGGGCCTGCGGGCTGCTGTCGACCCGCCAGTTGGTCTCGCCGGCGACGTTCTTGTGGAAGTTGAACCAGACGAACCCGAGGATGTCGCTGCGCGCCTCGACGGTGCTGAACAGGTCGTCGATGTCGTCCCCCTTGCCGGGGCCGGGGGAGGAGGCGGTCTCGGCGATCAGGAACGGCTTGGCGGTGAACACCCGGATCTCGTCCAGGGTCGGTTCGAAGAGCGTCTTGAAGGTGTGCAGGTTGCTCTGGCCGTAGTAGCCGATCACCCCGACCCAGTCGACGTAGCCGTCGCCCGGCCAGTACGGCTGCAGCGGGTTGTGCGCGATGTTGGTCTGGTTCGGGCTCCAGACCCAGATCACCGAGGTGGCGCCGACGTTCTGGAAGATATCGTGGATGTGCCGCCAGGCCGCGACGAAGTCGGCCGGGGTCGCGTGCTTGTTGCCCCACGGCGACCAGTCGCCGTTCATCTCGTGGCCGAAGCTGAGCGCGAGCGGCCGGTTGGTCTGCCGTATCGCGGTGGCGACCTGGCGGATGTAGTCGTCGCTCTTGCCGGCCGCTATGTCGGCCAGCGAGACGGTCTTCGGCTCCCAGGACATGAACGGCAGCGCGCCGGAGTTCCAGGCGTTGGCCGAGCCGCCGCCGTCGAACGGGTCGCCCCAGGCGGAGTAGAACTCGACCAGGTTCGGCTTCTTGCCCACCAGGTTGGTGTAGTCCTGCACCGACTGCATCGAGTCCGGCGCGCCCTCCGCCGCGACCCCGAAGTACTTGTGCGCGGGGTCGAGCAACGGGCGGACGTCGTAGGGCAGATCGGGGGCCGGCTTGGCGGACGCGCTGGGGCCAGCGCCGGCGGTGGCGGCGGCGCTGGTCGGGGCCAGCGGCTGCGGCGCCATCCCGTCGGCGTTGTACTGCGCACGGCCGCCGGCGGAGAAGGTCGAGCAGCCGGTCAGGCCGGCCAGCAGCATGCCGACGGCGAACAGGGCGAGCCCGGTCCGCCGGCGGCGGGCGGGGCGGGCGCGGTCGATGGGCCCGTGCGTCATGACAGCGCCTCCTGCGTGCGCGGCTGGATCAGCACCCGGCCGACGACGCACGCGTAGAACAGTCCACCACTGAACACCAGGGCGAAGTCCGGCGGGTAGAGGGTCAGCAGCCGCCACACGGCGCCGCCCACCCAGAGCAGGGCGGTCAGCGCGCACCAGCCGTACATGCCGATCCAGAACCGGCGCATCGGCCGGGTCTGCCGGGCGCCCGCCGATCCGGTGGGCTTCCAGCCGATCTCCCGGCCGCGCAACTGGTCCCAGATCGCGAAGACATGGGCCCACCCGTACATCTGCCGCACCGCCCAGGCCTCCAGCCGGTACGGGTTGCGGTGCCACAGCGGCAGCGCCACCGCGGTGTAGAGCACGCTCGGCAGCAGCCAGACGGTCTGCTCGGCGCGCAGCAGGTCGGGACGGAGCAGCAGCAGGAAGATCGGGATCAGCGGGGCCAGCAGCGTGAACAGCGCGGTCTGCAGGTAGTGCAGGAAGCCCGAGATGAAGCAGAGCCGGGTGTTGAAGGCCAGTTCGGTCTCCCAGAAGCGCTTGCTGGTCACCAGGCTCAACGAGCCCGCGCACCACCGGTACTGCTGGTTCTGGAAGGAGGCCACCGAGTCGGGGCACACACCGGTGGAGAGCGGCACCGGCACGTACTGCAGGGTGTAGCCGCGAGCGGCCAGGTCGAAGCCGGTGTAGATGTCCTCGGAGTGGTCGATCAGCGTGATGCCGCCGACCTCCAGCAGGGCGGAGCGGCGGTAGACCGCGCACGAGCCGACGCAGATGGCACCGCCGCTGCGCTGCCGGGACACCTGGACGGAGCGGTAGAACAGCTCCTGGACCGAGCCGGCGCCGCGCTCGATCCAGTTCTGCTGGTCCAGGATCCGGAAGAACTGCGGGGACTGGGCGATGGCCGCGCTCGGGTCGGTGGCCAGGTAGGGGAGCAGCTCCTCCAGCAGGTCCGAGCGGGGGGCGAAGTCGGCGTCCAGGATCAGGACGTACTCGCCCTCGGTGAGCCCCAGCGCGTGGTTGAGGTTGCCCGCCTTCTTGAACCGGCCGCGGTCCGGGCGCACCACGTAGCGGAAGCCGAAGTCCTCGGCCATCGCGGCGATCTGCGGGTTGTCCGAGTCGTCCAGGACGTACGGCCGGGCGATCCCCGGGTACTGCCAGGAGAGCCTGCGCACATGGGTCCAGGTGTTGTGCAGCACCTCGATCGGCTCCCCGCACACCGGCAGGAAGATGTCCACGCTCGGGTACTCGCTCGGCTTCCAGCGCAGCACCCGCCGACGGTGCGCGCGCAGGTCGAAGTCGTGGGTGAAGCTGTCCAGCCGCAGCGAGATCAGGTAGTCGAGGCTGATCAGCGCCAGGAAGGGGGCGAAGATCCAGAACCACGGGCTGGAGGAGGAGAAGCGGAACTGGCTGACCGCCAGGCAGCCGAAGCAGACCACCGACAGCACGGTCAGCACCCACACGTGCCGCTTGGCGTAGGAGTACTTCTCCTGGTCGTCCGGCGGCTGCGGGAGGAGACCGCGCCAGGCGGGCGGCTGGCTCCGGCGCGCCGGGGTACCGCGACGGCGGCTCGCCGTCGCGGTGCTGTTCTTTGGGCTCACCGGGATACCTAACGAAAAGCGGGCAGATGCGGTCGTCGGCGTCCCACGGCTGTGGGGTGGCACCGGCGACGGGGAGGTGACCAGGCGGAGGCCGGTGCGGCCTCTGGGCCGTGTCTCACAATTCGCGTCGGATCAGCGCGCGGCGTTGGGCGCCCGGCTGGGCGTGCCGGCGAAGCGTCCGCGTACTGGGTCGTACTTGGATGATTCGCCGGTGCGTCCAGGCGGGATGCCCGGCGTCGCGCGCCTGACGGGAATTGTGAGACACGGCCTAGTCCATGATCCACGAGGCGGTGGCCGGCGTGGCCGCCACGGTGCCCTTGGCGGAGGAGAGTTCGGAGACCTTGTCGGCCGGCAGCGCCTGGTTCCAGACCTGCGCCCGGGCGATCGCGCCGCTCCAGAAGTCGACCGGCTGGCCCTTGTAGACCGACTTGCCGATCGAGAGCGGCTCGGCGACGTTCAGCACGCCGGTGACCGGGGTGGAGCTGGCCAGCGTGCCGTCCACGTAGAGGCTGATCTTCTGGGTGGACTGGTCGTAGACGCCGGTCAGCAGGGTCCAGCGGCCGGTGGCCGCGTCCTGCTGGGAGAGCGCCTCCTGGCTGTTGCCGTCGCCGGGAGCGGTGTTGACCTTGAAGGCCCACTTGTTCGCGCCGTTGTAGCCCTCGCGGCCCAGCTCGAAGGAGAAGCCCGCGGTGGTGCCCTGGCTGATCGCGCTGCGGCTGCCGACCGGGGCGTCGTTGCGGACCAGTGCCGAGACGGTGAAGCTGTGCGAGGTGTCGATCACCGGCCCCGCGGTCTGCGCGAAGGAACCGTCGACGCCCTGGAGTTCCAGGCCGTGGCCGCCGCGGTCCTTCTCCTCGGTGACCCAGGCGTGCGGGCCGATCGTGGCCGGGTAGGCGCCACCGCTGTCGGCCAGCGCACCGCTGGTGGTGGTGATCTGCGGGGCCGGGGCGGAGGCGGACGGTGCCGCGGCCGAGCCGGAGGGCGTCGGGCTGCCGTGCGTCGTGGACTTGCCCGCCTGGGTGCTGCCCTTCTTGCCGGAGGTCAGCGCCAGGTAGCCGCCGACGCCGCCGCCCACCAGGACGACGGCCAGGCCGATGGCCGCGAACCGCAGCCGCCGCTTGCGCTTGCCGGCCTGCGCGGTCTGGTCGGCGAGGGCCTCCCAGTCCATGCCCGAGGAGGCCGCCGGGTTGAAGCCGCCCGGCTGCTGCTGGAACTGACCGCCCGGCTGCTGGTACGGCGCCTGCGGCTGCTGGTACGACCCCTGGCCCGGGTACTGGCCGGGGGCCGGCTGCGCGGGCGAGGGGTACGGCTGTGGTGCGGCGGGCGGGAACTGGCCGACCGGTGCGGCCGGTGCGGCGGGCGGGAAGTGCCCGGCCGCAGGAACCGGTCCGGGTACGACCGGTCCGGTAGCCGGCGGCTGCGCTCCGGGCGCTCCTGCCTGGCCGGGGAGTTGTGCGTTCGCAGGCCCCCCGGGCTGCCATGTACCACCGCTCGGCTGCGCCGGCTGCTCCCCGTTCGCCGGGGTCACCCCGTCCCGCGCGCCAGTGCCATCAGTCATGGCTCGGGATCATATGCCATGCCTATGACCGGAGCGGTGGTTCGGTCCGCCCAGTGGCACTTCCGTGACCCGGACCCGGCCCCAGCGGTCCCGCAAGGTCACAGGGACATCGCGTAGACCCACAGGTCGATCCCGGGGCGCGGGCACCAGTCGCGTTCGGGGGAGCGGGTGAAGCCCACCCGCTCGTATATCCGGTGCGCGGCGGTCATCGCCGGGCGGGTGGAGAAGGCCATGCCGGTCAGGCCCAGCTCACGGCTGCGCCGGACGCAGGCGCGCACCAGGGCCTCGCCGACGCCGCGGCCGCGGGCACTGGCCGCGGCGGCCAGCATCCGGATCTCGCCCTCCTCGGGAGTGGCGATGTCGGCCCACGGGGTGCCGCCGACCGCGAAGGTCACGCAGCCGAGCAGTCGCCCGCCGGGGCCCTGGGAGAGGTCGGCGGGGTCGACGGCGACCAGCAGCTCGGCCTCGGCGGCGCGGCGGTGGGCGTCGCGCAGCAGGTTGACGTACTCGGCGTCCGGCGCGGTGTGGCCGTCGCCGACGAAGGCCTCGACCGTCACCTCGCCGGCGGGGGCGAGGTCTTCTCGGTGGGCGCGGCGGATGATGAGGTCCATCGGAACAGTGTGCCAAGGCGCAGGTCAGAGGCGGCGGGGAGGGTGCCGCGCAGGCGGTCGGCGAGGTCGCCGGTGCTGGTCGGTACGGGCTTCCCGGCGGGGGTGCCGGCAGGGGTGGTCGGGGAGGTCATGGCTCCACTCTGGCGATTGGTTCGAGCCGGGACGAGTGGCAGGAACGACTATCTCCATCGAATTACTGCCACCTTTCCCGCTAGCCTGTCGGGCATGCTGAGGAACGTCGTCGCGCTGGTGCTCGAAGAGGTCCATCCGTTCGAACTCGGGGTGGCCTGCGAGGTGTTCGGGCTGGACCGGACCGGGGAGGGCCTACCGGGGTACGACTTCGCGCTCGCCTCGCACCGGCCGGGCGACCTGCGCACGCACGCCGGGTTCACGGTGAACGTGCCGCACGGCTTCGAGCGGCTGGCGGAGGCGGACCTGGTGATCGCCGCCGCCACCGGCATCCGGGAGAGCTATCCGGTGGAGCTGGTGACGGCGTTGCGGGCGGCGGTGGACCGCGGTGCGCGGGTGCTGTCCATCTGCACCGGCAGCTTCCTGCTGGGCGCGGCCGGGCTGCTGGACGGGCGGCGCAGCGCCGCGCACTGGCGCAACGCCGCCGAGCTGGCCAGGCGGTTCCCGCTGACCCGGGTGGAGTCGGACGTGCTCTACGTGGACGACGACCCGGTGATCACCTCGGCGGGCACGGCGGCCGGGATCGACGCCTGCCTGCACCTGGTGCGCAAGGTGCAGGGAGTGGAGGTGGCGCGCGGGATCGCCCGGCGGATGGTGGTGGCCCCGCACCGCGAGGGCGGCCAGGCGCAGTACGTCGACCGGCCGCTGGCCAATGTGCAGTGCACCTCGTTCGGCTCGGTGCTCGGCTGGATGCGCGAGGAACTGGAGCGGGACTGGACGGTCGAGCAGCTCGCCGCCCGCGCGCACATGACGCCGCGGACCTTCGCCCGGCGGTTCCAGCAGGAGACCGGGACCACGCCGCTGCGCTGGCTGATCGGCCAGCGGGTGCTGCTCGCGCGTCAACTGCTGGAGGAGAGCGGCGAGTCGGTGGAGGCGGTGGCGGTGCGGGTCGGCTTCGGCAGTGCGGCGGCGCTGCGGCACCACTTCGGGCGGTCGCTGGGGACCACGCCGCAGGCCTACCGGCGGGCGTTCGGGGGGTGACGTGCGGCGGTGCCCGCTCGTCGGGAGTCGGGCACCGCCGCACGCGCGTGGCGTCGGGTCAGACCGGCAGGGACCAGGCCTGGTTGGCCTGGTTGCTGCCGCAGGTCCAGACGTCCAGCTTCGTCCCGTCCGCCGTGCCGCCGCCGTAGACGTCCAGGCACAGGCCGGAGTCGGCGGCCACCAGGGTGCCGTCACCGTTCGGCGTCCACCGCTGGTTGCCCGCGCCGCTCGCCCCGCAGGTGTTCAGGGTGACCGCCGCTCCGGCCGAACTGCCGGCGGCGGTCAGGCACTTGCCGAGGGTGCGGATGGTCCCGTCGGTGTTCAGGGTCCAGCGCTGGTTCGGGTTGCCGGTGCAGCCGTAGAGGATCACCGGGTTGCCGTCGGTGGTCGAACTGTTGGAGTCGTCAGCGCACTTGGCGCCGTTGCCGGTCAGCTGGCCGGTGGGCACCGGGGCCGCGCAGCCCTGCGGGGTGAGCCGCCAGATCGCGGTGCCGTGGGCCGGCACGGTGGCGGTCAGCGCCGCGGCGGTGGTCGAACTGGCCCCGGTCCACAGGTTCTTGGCGCTCACCGAGCAGCCGGGCAGGCCGATCGAGGCCAGCGTGGTGGTGATCGAGCGGGCGCTGTTGCCGCGGTTGAGCACGGCCACCGCGCGGTCGCCGTTCGCCAGCGGCCGGGCCAGCACGTCGGTGCTGGCGTTGCTGGAGACCACGGCGGCCTGGTGCCCCGCGCTGTCCTGGTCGAGCGCGATCAGGTCGGTGTTGCCCAGCGCGGCCAGCGCGGTGGGGGAGAGCTGGGCGACGTCGGAGGAGAGGATCATCGGGGCGGCCATCATCGACCAGAGCGCCACCTGGCTGCGGGACTCGTCGTCGCTCAGGCCGCCGTCCCCGGCGATCAGGAAGTCCGGGTCGTTCCAGTTGCCGGGCTTGGCGTAGCGGCCGATCCAGCGGTTGTAGCCGTAGTTCGACAGCACCGAGGACCACCGCGAGGCGGTCGGGTTCGAGGCGTCGTAGGTGGCGATGTCATAGCCCTCGCGCCAGAGCTGGCCGTCCTGGCCGACCCAGCCGAGGACCGAGAACCAGCTCGGGTTGCCCCACTCGCCGCTCTGGAAGTAGGCGGGCGCGGACTCGGAGAAGGTGATCGCCCGGCCGCTGCCGCGCAGGGCGGCCGCCTGGGCGTCGTAGGCCTGGCGGTAGGCCTGCTCCTGGCTCTGGCCGGGCGCGGTCCACACGTTGCAGCCGTCCAGCTTGAGGTAGTCCACGCCCCAGGCGGCGAACGAGGCGGCGTCCTGGGCGAAGTGGTCGGCGCCGCCGCCCTGGGGCACCCCGCTGCCGGGGTAGCCGCCGCAGGTGCTGGAGCCGGCGTCCTCGTAGATGCCGAACTTCAGGCCGCGGCTGTGCAGGTAGTCGCCCAGCCAGGCCATCCCGTGCGGGAACTTGACCGGGTCGGCGACCAGGTTGCCGGCGCTGTCGCGCTGGGCGGCCATCCAGCAGTCGTCCACCGTCACGGTGGTGTAGCCCTTGGCGGCCAGGCCGCTGCTGACCAGCGCGTCGGCGTTGCCGGTGATGGTCTGCTCGGTGATGCCGCACTGGTAGTGCGCCCAGTCGTTCCAGCCCATCGGCGGGGTGGCGGCCAGGGTCGCGGGGGCGCTCGGGGTACTCGGCGCGGGGGCAGCGGCGGTGGATGCGGCCAGGGCGGGGGCGGCGCCGGCCAGGGGGAGGGCGAAGAGCGTGGTGGCGGTCAACAGGTGTCCGAGGGTACGGCGGACCGATGGCACGGAAGCTCCTTCCGAGCGTGGGGGCGGGGGAAGTTCGAGCTGGGTCTGGTGCGCGCAACCAGTGCAGCGTTGACGCTCATTCCTGTCAATAGAACGGTCTGAACGAACAGAAACGCGCATGGAGGCTTCGATGTCCTGGTTTGACGGAAGTACTTTTGCATCACGAAAGTAGATGGCATGATGAAAGTGCGTCAGTGGAACAAGAGAGCAGGGGGATCACCATGTCCGTCACCGACCAGCCGTCGGCCGAGTCCGCCGCGGCCGCGCTCCGGGACTACCAGCGGGCGCGCGGCGCCGCGGTCGGGCCGCGGCCCACCCCGGCCTGGTATCCGGCGGCCCGCGGCATCCTCGCAGCCGTCGGCTACGGGCTCACCTTCACCACGCTGCTCACCCGGCATCCGGCGATCTGGCAGCTCGTCCTGTCGGTGGTGGCCATCCTCGCGTTCCTGGGCGTGCACGCCGCGGCGGTCCGGCCCGGCGGCGTCCTCGTGCTGCCCAAGGACGACCCGCACCGGCAGGCCAAGCTGCGCGCGCACTGGTGGAGCATGCTGGTCTGGCCGCTGGGCTGGCTCCCCGGGATCCCGGTCGGCCTGTGGACGGCGGACGCCCTGCTCGGCCTGCGGGTGGGCGCGGTCACCTCCTCGCTGGCGCTCGGCGTCCACCTGTGGTGGACCACCGCGCGCGAGCGGCGCCTGGCGCTCGAAGCGGGCCGCTCATGAGCACCCCGCCGCCCGTCGAGGGTCCGCTGTCGCCTGCCGAGGGCCCGCCGCCCGCCGTTGACGAGGTGATCCACCACCCGACCAGGCTCGCGCTGATGGGCTTCCTCTCCGGCTGCCACGAGGCGGAGTTCGCCGCCGTGCGGGACTACTGCCGGATCTCGGATGCCAGCGTGAGCCGGATCGTCTCGGCGCTGGAGCAGGCCGAGTACGTCAAGGTCCGCAAGGGCTACGTCGGCAAGCGCCCGCGCACCTGGCTCTCGCTCACCCCGGTGGGCCGCCGGGCGCTGGAGGCGCACCTGAGCGCGCTCCAGGCGATCGTGGACCACGCTCGCGCGGCGGCCACCGCCTAGGGCTGCAAGCACCGAAGATGATGGACAGTCAGCTGTGTGTGGCCCCTTCGGCCGCCAAATGCCCGACCGCGTTCCACTGCTCGGGGTGCAGCTCGCCGCCGGCCGAACGCCAGGTGCTCACCGAGCAGTTGCGCACCGGTTCGAGGGCCAGCAGCTCCGCCTCGGTGAGCCGCTCCAGCACGTAGCGCAGCATCAGCACCACGTTGTCGTGCGCCACCACCAGCACCGGGCGCCCGGTGTGCGCGGCGCACAGGTCGCGCAGGCAGTCGCGGACCCGCAGTGCGACGTCCGCCCAGCTCTCGCCGCCGGGCGGACGGTAGTACAGCTCACCCATCTTGCGCCGGCGGGCGGCCTCCTCGGGGTGCCGCTTGTCGATCGCGGCGGCCGTGAGCATCTCCAGGACGCCCAGCTCCCGGTCGCGCAGCCGCTCGTCGTAGCGGACCGGCAGGCCCACCGGGACCGCGCCGAGCCCGGCCGCCTGGGCGAGCGCGATCCGCGCCGTCTCGGTGGTGCGCACGTAGGGGGAGCACCAGACGGAGCGCGGCCGGTCGGCGCCGGGCAGCCCGGCCCACCACCGGCCCAGCGCCTGGGCCTGCGACTGTCCGTGCATGGAGAGCGGTATGTCGGCGTCGCGGCAGGTGATCGGCACGGCCAGTGCGCCGTTCGCCTCGGCCAGCTGGAACTCGACGTTGGCGGTGCTCTCGCCGTGCCGGGTGGCGATCAGGACGGACGGCAGCGCGACGGGGGGCTCCTGGCGCGGATGTCCGTTGAGGATGGTGCTCAGCTCTGGCATGGCGACTGCTCCCCGTGGGTGTCAAGGGCGTGGGGGCGGGGCGACCGTACTGGACCGACGGCAGCGGGGCGCCTTCGGCAGGGCGACTGCACGCAGTGTCCCCCTCATATGATCGCGCCGCCACCCCCTCAGTGTTGAGCGGGGTGACGGCGCGATCACAGGGCGCACGATGAGGCGCTTAATGCGCTGCCACCGGCAGGGGCGCACCGGCAAGCTCGGGGTCGCCCTCCTCCGCGCTGTAGTCCGCCGGGGAGGTCTCGTCCACGCCGTCAGGGGTCCCGGCCGCCCGGAAGACCAGCGTGAGCACCACCGCGATCAGCAGGTTGAGCACGAAGGCGGTCAGGCCGATGTAGCCGATCTCGCCGATGCCGGGGATCGTGGCGTTGCTGCCGCCGAAGTGCTTGGTGGCGGGCGAGGCGATCCCGTAGGCCTTCCAGGTGCCGTAGACCATGCCGACCAGCCAGCCGGCCAGCAGCGCCCAGCGGTGGAACCACCGGGTGAACAGCCCGCTGACCACCGAGACGAAGGTCTGCAGGATCCAGATGCCGCCGAGGAGTTGCAGGTTGATCGCCAGCTGCTTGTCCATGCCGAGCACGAAGACCAGCGCACCGACCTTGACCAGCAGCGAGACCAGCTTGGCCACCTTGGTCTCCTGCTCGGGGGTGGCCTCGGGGCGCAGGAACTCCTTGTAGATGTTGCGGGTGAACAGGTTGGCCGCCGCGATCGACATGATGGCGGCCGGCACCAGTGCGCCGATCCCGATCGCCGCGAAGGCCACGCCCGTGAACCAGTCCGGGAACAGGCCGGCGAACAGCTGCGGCACCGCCAGCTGCGGGTTGTAGCCCTTGACGCCCTTGCCCACCCCGGCCGCGATGGCCAGGAAGCCGAGCAGCGCCAGCAGCCCGAGCATCAGCGAGTAGGCGGGCAGGATGGCCATGTTGCGGCGCACGGTGTTGCGCGACTTGGCGGCCAGCACGCCGGTGACGGTGTGCGGGTACATGAAGAGCGCGAGCGCCGAGCCGAGCGCCAGGGTCGCGTACGCCCACTGCGCCTTCGGGCCGCTGACCATCGCGCCCGTCGGCTGGTGGGTGGCCGGGTTGACGGTGCTCATCTTCTTGGCGGCCACGTCGAAGATGTGGCCGTAGCCGCCCAGGCGCATCGGCAGGTAGATCACCGCGACGATGATCACGATGTAGACCAGGGTGTCCTTGACGAAGGCGATCAGTGCGGGCGCGCGCAGCCCGGAGGAGTAGGTGTAGGCGGCCAGCACCGCGAAGGCGATGAAGAGCGGCAGGTCCTTGACGAACCAGTTGGCGTTCGCCCCGCCGCCCACCCCGAGGGTGTCGAGCACCGCCTGGATGCCGACCAGTTGCAGCGCGATGTACGGCATGGTGGCCAGGATCCCGGTCAGCGCCACGGCCAGCGACAGCGCCCGCGAGCCGTACCGGCCGCGCACGAAGTCGGCGGGGGTGACGTAGCCGTGCACCCGGGCCACCGACCACAGCCGCGGCAGGAAGAGGAACACCAGCGGGTAGGCGATGATCGTGTACGGCACCGCGAAGAAGCCCGCCGCCCCCGCGCCGTAGACCGCCGCGGGCACCGCGATGAAGGTGTACGCGGTGTAGAGGTCGCCGCCGAGCAGGAACCAGGTGATCCAGGTCCCGAAGCTGCGGCCGCCCAGGCCCCACTCGTCCAGGTGCTGCGCGCTGCCCGCCTGCCGCCAGCGGGAGGCCAGGAAGCCCATCACCGTGACCAGCAGGAAGAAGAGCACGAACACCAGCAGGGCAACGGTGTTGACGCCGTGGTTCATCGCGACGCACCTCCTCGCAGGTCCTTGCGCCGGCGCGCGTCGTGGTTCAGCAGCAGGTAGGCGGCGGTGGTGAAGAGGGCCGAGACCGGGATCCAGAGGATCTGGTACCAGTAGAAGAACGGCACTCCGCCGAGCCTGGGCGTCAGCGACGCGTAGGAGGAGACCCACAGCAGCGCGACGACCGGGACGGCCAGGCTCACCCCCGCCAGGACGCGGGCGGGGGTGACGACCGGCAGCTGCCCCGGGGGCGCCGGCGGAGCGTCGGTTTCGTTGGACATGGGGCGACTCCGGCAGTGGCAGGGATCCCCAGCAGCGCCGCAGCGCGCCGACCCGTGGCCGCCCCGCCCGCCGAGCAGCGCCCATGGTGATCGGCTTGGACCGGAATGTAGGGCACCAACCACCCTGCTGTCACCAGGAAAGACCGGCAATCTCGGTGAATGGACCGGCGATCGGGCGATGCGTCAGGTCCGGGGGGCGATGAATGGTCAAGAACCGTTGACTTATGGTCAAGAAGCGTTGACCATAGTGCCCATGAGCGACGACCCCAGCGCCGACCGGCCCGCCGCAGCGCCCACCGCGTCCGGGAACGCCTTCCCCGCCGTGCCCGAGGGCACGGTGAAGCTGACCACCGACGAACAGCTGCGCGCGATCAACAACGTGACGCGCCATCGGATCCTCGGGCTGCTGCGGGACGGACCGGCCACGATCACCCAGGTGGCCCAGCAGCTGGAGCTGGCCAAGGGCAGTTCCAGCTACCACCTGCGGCTGCTGGAGCGGGCGGGCCTGGTCGAGGTGGTCAGCACCAACAAGGTGCGCGGTGTCACCGAGCGGTACTACGGCCGCACCTCGCGCGGCATCGAGCTGCCCGACCCCGCACCCGGCGAACCGGACATCCTGATGCGCCACATGGTCGCCGACCTGGAGGCCGCGCCGCCCGGGCCGCGCGCGGTCTCGCTCACCCACCTGCGGCTCAGCGAGGCGGCCTACGAGGAGTTCACCGCCCGCCTCACCGCGCTCGTCCGGGAGATGCGCGCCGCCGGCGACCCCGCCGAGCCGGACGCCACTCTTGCCATTGCCTTCTTCAGACCGGGGGAACCGACATGAGCGTCACCGAACCGATAGCCGAGCCGACCGCCTCGACGACCGCCGGGCCCGCCCAGTCGACCGCCGGGCCCGTCGCCTCGTCCACCGCCGAGCCCGTCGCCTCGCCCGGGAGCCCGGCCGCCGCGCCGAAGCTGCCGCCCGCCTTCCACCGCCTGTGGGCCGCCTCGGCGTCCTCCTCGCTCGGCGACGGCGTCTACTACGCCGCGCTGCCGCTGCTCGCCGCCACCATGACCCACGACCCGGTGCTGCTGGGCCTGGTGACCTCGGCCGCGCTGCTGCCCTGGTTCTTCTTCGGCCTGCTCGGCGGCGCGCTGGTGGACCGCTGGGACCGCCGGCGCACCATGTGGCTGACCGACCTGGCCCGGGCCGTGCTGCTCGCCGTCCCGGTCGCCGCCGCCGTCCTGCACCGGCTGAGCATCCCGCTGCTGATCGCGGTGGCCTTCCTGCTCGGCATCGGCCAGATCCTCTTCGACACCGCCGGCTCGGCCTACCTGCCGCAGCTGCTGCGCCGGGACATGACGCTGCTCCAGCAGGCCAACGCCCGCCAGCAGGGCACCACCACGGTCTTCGCCGACTTCGCCGGCCCGCCGGCCGGCAGCCTGCTCTTCACCCTCGGCCGCGCCTTCCCGTTCGGCCTGGACGCGCTCTCCTTCCTGGCCAGCTCGCTGCTGATCCGCAGCCTGCCGGGCGGCGACAGCACGGCCCGGCCGGCGCCGGTGCGCGAGAAGACCGCGGACGGCCCCTCGCTCTGGCGCGAGGCCAGGGCCGGCGTCGGCTGCCTGGTGCGCCACAAGGTGCTGCTCGGCCTGGCGCTGCGGCCGGCGATCGGCAACCTCGCCTTCGTCGGGGCGGACGCGGTGCTGGTGCTCTTCGCCCACCAGCTGCTGCACCTGGGCGACTTCGGCTTCGGCCTGCTGCTCGCCAGCCAGGCGGTCGGCGGCCTGCTCGGTGCCGCGCTGGCCGGGCGGCTGGGCTCGCTGCTGGGCACCGGCGGCGCGCTGACCGCGACCGCGCTGCTCGAAGGGGCGGCGCTGCTCGGCTTCGGACTGTCCGGCAACCCGTTCCTGGGCGGCGCGGCGCTGGCCCTGCTGGGCGCCGCGATGGCGGCCACCATGGTGCTCGGGCCGTCCGTCGGGCAGGCCCTGATCCCGGCGGAGCTGGCCGGCCGGGTCGGCGCGGCCCGGCGGCTGCTCTCGGTCGGCGCGGCCCCGCTGGGCGCCCTGCTCGGCGGCTGGCTGGCCCGCTCCGAGGGGCTGCGCGCGCCGTTCCTGGCCGGCGCGGTGATGCTGGCGGCCACCGCGGTGTTCAGCCTGACGCTCACCAGCAACCGCTCGATCGAGCAGGCCCTGGCGGCGGTCGCCGCGGGGGAGCCGGCGGCGGCCTGAACGCGGGGAACGGCGAAGGCCGGTACGGGCTGTCACAGGGGAGCAGCCCGCACCGGCCTCGGTCCGTTCGTCGGCCGCCGGGTGCCGTCGCGTCAGGCTGCGGCGGGCGCCTCGGCCGGTGCCTCGGCGGCGGCCTCGGCGCGGGGCGGCCAGGGGATCTGCGTGCTGCACAGGGAGACCAGCAGCGCGGCGCAGGCGACCGCGCCCATGCCCCAGACCAGGCCGCTCGCACTCGCGATGAAGCCGATCGTGGCCGGCCCGGCCAGCAGGCCGACCGTGCCCATGGTGGCGACCAGGGTGAGCGAGTCCGAGCCCTGCCGGGCCGCGGCCACGTAGACGCACGGTGTGACGGCGGCGATGCCCAGGCCCACGCAGGCGAAGCCGATCAGCGCCGGCAGCACGCCGCCGACCAGCAGGGCCAGCGCCAGGCCGACGCCGGCAATTGCGCTGCCGACCCGCACGATCCGCGCGTCGCCCACCCGCTCGCGCCAGCCGTCGGCGAAGATCCGGGCCAGCACCATCATCACCGAGACGACCGCGATGCCCAGTGGCGCCGACGAGGCCGCCGCCTTGGCGACGTCCTTCAGGTAGAGCGCCGACCAGTCGTTCATGGCGCCCTCGGTCACCGTGCCGAACGCCATCGCCAGGCCCATCCACAGCGTCAGGCGCGCGGGCAGGGCGAACCGGCGGCGGCTCTTCTTCTCCGTCTTCTCCGCGGCCGACTGCTGGTCCTCCGTCAGCAGGTCGGCGCGGGCGTAGCCGACCAGCAGGAGCAGCAGGACGGCGGCCACCGCGAAGTGCGCCACCAGGGCGGTGGTGAAGGCGTTCACTGCGGAGGCGAGCAGCGCCGCGCAGAGCGAACCGGCGCTGAAGGTGGCGTGCAGCTTGGTCATCGTGGTCCGCTCGTACCGGACTTCGAGCGCCGCCCCCTGCGCGTTCATCGCGACGTTCAGCGCCCCGACGGCGACGCCGTCGCAGAGCATGACCAGCAGGGCGACGGGATAGTTCGGCAGCCCGGCCATCGCCAGCAGGATCACCCCGAGGCAGAGCGCCGACAGGACGGACAGCCGCCGCGAGCCCAGGCGCCTCATCAGCAGCGCGACCAGCGGGAACGAGGCGGCGGCGCCCACGCCGGTGGCCATCAGCAGCAGACCCACCTCGGCCGCGCTCAGGCCCAGGTGCGCCTTGATGGTGGGGATCCGCGAGGCCCAAGTGCCGTACTGGAACCCGAGGAAGCAGAACAGTGCGGCGATCGCCAGTTGGGAGCGGCGGAACGGATCGCGGGCGCGGAACATCTGAAATCAGCCTACTTCGTCTTCTGAGGGTGACCCGGGGGACAGGTCGCTGACGGGCTTCGACTCCTCGCTCCGGTGCCCGGGCACCGTGCCGGACGGGTGCTCGGGCACCGTGCTGGACATGTAGTGCGCGTCCGGGCCGTACCCCGTTGGGAGCGCGATCCCGGGGTGGGCGGCGAAGCCGTGCGCGGCCCAGAAGGTGTGCGCCCCGCCGACGGCGACCAGCGAGATCCGCTCGTAGCCCTTGGCCGCGGCCGTCGCGGTGAGGTGGGCCAGCAGCCGGGTGCCCAGCCGCCGGCCACGCGCACCCGGGGCGATGACGAGGTCGTGCAGGTGCAGGTTGCGCGACCGGTGGGCGCGGTGCTCCGCCCGGCTCAGGTCCGGGTAGCGGTCCACCGGGTAGGGCAGCGCCAACACGTAGCCCAGCAAACGCCGTTCGCGCTCCAGCACGAAGCTGGTGCCGGGCGCGACCCGGCCCCGGGACTCCAACGCGGCTCGCTCCTCCGAGAGTTCGCCGTCGGTGTAGGTGGCGGCCTCCAGTGCGACGATCGCGTCCCAGTCGCCGTCGTGGATCGGCCGGATGCGGATGTCCTGGTTCATCGGTCGGGACCTTCGCCTGGGAGGAGGGTGTAGGGCACCGGGCTGAACCCGTTGAAGCCCTGGGTCATGTAGCTGGTGGCGTAGGCGCCGCAGGAGAAGATCCAGACCGGCTCCCCGGACTCGACGGCCCTCGGCACCCGCACCAGGTCGTCCTCGTGCGGGTAGGCGTCGTCGCTGTCGCAGGTGGGGCCGGCGACCACGGCGGGCACGTGGTCCGCGTCCGTCGCCTGCGGGTGCGAGGGAAACTCCAGCTGGTACTGCAACTGGTCCATCTCGTAGAGCCCGTTGAACTTCCCGCAGCTCAGGTAGAGCCAGTACTGCCGCTCCCCGTCGAGTTGCTGCCGCGCGGAGAGCCGGTAGACGTGCGCCCGGATCGCGCCGTGGTCGGCGACCAGGTAGCGCCCGGGTTCCATCAGGAAGTGCAGCGGGGCGCCGCCGCAGGAGCCGGCCACCGCCCGCAGTCGCTGCATGCCCTCGCGGATCGCGGTGAAGATCTTCTCCAGCGGCGGGTCCAGCCGGGTGCCGCGCCGGTCGCGGTAGCCGAGCGCGGGCAGGCCGCCGCCGAGGTTGACGTGCGCGAGGCGGATCCCGTGCCGACCCAGTTCCTCGATCACGTCCGCGAGTTGCTCGAAGGTGTCGCGCCAGGCCTCGGCCGTCATCTGCTGCGAGCCGACGTGCACGGACACCCCGGCCGGCGTCAGACCCGCCGCCTGCGCCGCCGCCAGCACCAGCACCGCGTCCTCGGCCGAGCAGCCGAACTTCCGGCTCAGGCCCCAGAGCGCCCCTTCTCCACTGGTGGCCAGTCGGCAGAACACCCGGGCGCCCGGCGCGTTGGCGGCGATCGCCGCCACGTCCGGCAGGCTGTCGGTGGCGAAGTCCCGGACGCCGAGCCGGTAGGCGTCGGCGATGTTCCGGTCGGACTTGATGGTGTTGCCGTAGTGGATCCGTTCGACCGGCACGCCGGTGCCGAGCGCCTGCTCGATCTCGCTCGGGCTCGCCGCGTCGAAGCCGGCGCCCTGCCGGGCCAGTGCGGTGAGCACCTCGTCCACCGGGCAGGCCTTCATGGCGAAGCGGATCGCCACCTCGGGCAACTCCCGCTGCAGCGTTGCGTACTGGTCCTGGATTCCGGCGAGGTCGTAGACGAGTTGGTCCTCGGTGGCGGCTGCCAGGGCAGCGCGCAGCCGGGTATTGGTGTGCGTCATGGTGATGGTCCGGGTCCGACTCGGGCTACCGGGGCAGCGGATGGACGCTCGTGGCCCTGCTCGCCCGGATCAGCGGCTCCCAGGCCTCGATCAGCAGAGCGAAGTTCTCGATGTCCAGCCGCGCCTCGTCGAGCAGCTGGTCGTGGCGGGGTGCCAGAAGGTCGGCGAACTGCGCGTACCGGCCGCCGAGCCGGCGGTAGCAGCGGTCGATGACGGCCAGCCGCCGCAGGTTCTCCGCGGTGTCCAGGCCGGCGCTCTCCCGCACGATCGCGGCGACCGCACGCGGGCGCACCTGCTGGCGGTCGTCCAGCAGGCTCTCGCCGGCCGCGGCCAGCTGCTCGTAGACGGCGTTGAAGTAGAGCATCGACAGGAAGAACTTGGTGAACCGCAGCTGGTAGGCCAGGAATCCGGCGTCGGTGCGCCGCTCGCCGGTGTAGAAGTTCACGATGTGCCGGTTGTGCAGCACGCCCGGCAGCTTCGCGTCCTGCACCAGGTGCATGAGGAAGTAGTCGCTGCCGATGGTGTCCCGCGCGGGCGGCAGCGGCACCAGCTCCTGCACCTGCGCGAAGCTGATGTTGCACATGTCCAGCCGCATCGGGTCGACGATGTCCAGCGTGGCGAGGTCCTCGGTGAACGGGTCGGTGCCGGCGCCGCGGAACGACTCCGCCACCAACTCCCGCTTCTGCTCGGCCGACCAGTGCTCCGGTGCCCACAGGCTGACCACGTCGTGGTAGACCTCCGGGTCCAGCTGCTGGATCTCGCTGATGTCCACCGAGAGTTCACCGATGAAGGAACTGCCCACCAGGACCACGGGCTTGTGCTCGTGCGCCGGGTCCAGCGTGCTCTCGGTGACGCCATCGGCCGCCTCGCCGGCCCGCCTGCCCAGCGAGCGCAGCTCGTGCAGGATCGGGAAGACCGGTTCGCCGTCGCTGAGTTGGTAGTCGCTGTCGGAATCCCTGCGGTGCACCGACGCACAGCCGAGCGCGGCGGCGATCAGGAAGGCGCGGTTGGTGCAGGCCCCGTAGGAGACGCCCTCGGGCAGCATCAGGTCGAGCAGCAGCTCGGGCTCCGCGAGGCCGGAGCGCTCGATCGTCCGCTGCAGGAAGTCCCGCTGGGCCGCCTCGTCCAGGTGGTGCACCACGACGCCCGGGACCGGGTCGGCCCCGTCGACCGCCTTGGCGTGCACGGCGAAGGTCGGCTCGTCCGAGGAGTCCAGGATCAGCAGGTGCACCTCGACCTCGAAGTGCGTTGCCGCGTACCGGGCTTCCTCGCGGATCGCCGAGATCGTGGCCTCGCAGGCCCGGTTGGTGGGCAGGGTCAGGCAGATGCGTCGCATGACCGTCCCCCGCTCGACGCCTCGATGTCCGCGGGCTTGGCGTCCGTGGCGTTCCAGGACCGCAGACCCAGCAGCTTCTCGCCCAGCCCGGTCAGCTCGGCGGCGCCGTAGCGCAGCGACTCGTGCCGCTTGGCGTCGCCGACCAGCGTCCGGTTCCAGGTGGGCGTGGAGAGCGTGCGCCACGACTCGATCCGCGAGCGCCGCATCTCCTCGGCCTCCTCCAGCGCGGGCATCATGGACAGGTACTGCACCGAGCGGACGCCGTCCTCGGAGGTGTTGCGAGCCACCCCGTGCGCCAGCATGCCGTTCCAGATCAGCAGGTCGCCGGCCTTCAACTCGGGCCGGACCACCGGGAACTCCTCGCGGTCGACGGCGGGGCGGATCGGGTCCCGGTCGGCGGGCTGGTCCATCCGCCACTGCTCGAAGCGGCGGAACAGCTCGGGGTTGCACTGGAACCCGCCGAGCTCCGGGCGGGTGTCGTTCAGCGCGATGATCCCCTGCACCCGCTGTGGCAGCACGCTCAGCGTGGAGTCCACGTCCCAGTGCAGCTCGATGTCGAAGCCCTTGTCGGTGGGTGCGATCAGGGCGCGGTCGCGGGTCCTGACGTTGGGCGGGTTGA
Source organism: Kitasatospora sp. NBC_01250 (assembly GCF_036226465.1). Taxonomy (NCBI): domain Bacteria; kingdom Bacillati; phylum Actinomycetota; class Actinomycetes; order Kitasatosporales; family Streptomycetaceae; genus Kitasatospora; species Kitasatospora sp. NBC_01250. The sequence goes on from NZ_CP108476.1 coordinate 5,687,695, forward strand.
GGTTGAGCCGGTCCAGCGTCACCCACAGCTCCTCGCAGTCCCACACGTCCACGAACGCGTCGTAGACCCGCTGGGCCTGGCGGCTGTCCCAGATCAGCTGGTGCTGGTACGCCTCGACGAAGCCGTAGACGTGCAACTCCTGCTCCAGCTCGGAGCGGAAGCTCTGCTCCTCGTACCAGGTCTCCGGCCGGTCCGGGTCGAGCCCCTGGAAGTCCCAGGCGAAGTCCAGCAGTTGCTGGGCCGCCTCGGCCGGGATCGCCTCCCTGACCACCACGTAGCCGTACGTCTGCCAGAACGCGAAGTCCGCCTCGGAGAGCACCCGCAGCGGGCGCACCTTCTTGAGGTCCCGCAGCGGGGTGGGCGTGAGGTAGGCCTCGCCGTCCGCGCTGAAGTACGGGAGGGAGGAAGCGGCTCGATGCAGATATCGGTCGTCAGACGTCGGCATGCCATCACTCCAGGCTCGAATTGACTGTGGCCGAGAAGCTCGACCGCTCCGCAACGGCTCGGCTTCGGGCACGGTCGACGCGCGCAGGGCGAACGGGCCCGCCGGATGGGTTGCGAGGGGACGGAGCCGCGCTCCAGCGCGGCCTCCGACAGCGACCCTAACCGGGGGCTGGTGGCGTGGTCCAGACCAATTGGGTGATCGATGGGTTGCTCTGCGAGATATCTACCGATCCGTCATGTGTGTGCCCGAAACGACGGGTTCGGGTGAACCGGGGCAGGGGTGCGGTACGTTACGGGCCTGGCGCCGTGCGTGCCGTCGCTGCCTCCCGGCCGGCTCAGCGCAGCGCGATCGCGAACTCGCAGTACGGCCCGGCGCCCGTGCCGGCCGGGTCCGGGACCAGCACGCCCCGCAGCCCGCCGGACGGTCGGCGGTGCCGGTCGGCGGCCCAGGCGTACAGGCTCTCGACGGCGACTTCCGCCTGCGCGCTGCTGACCCACCGCCCCGGCGCGTCCTGGCGGACGAACGCCTCCTGGTGCGCGGGCTCGGTGCGCAGCGTGAGGTCGGGGAACCCGGTGGCGACCTCCTCGGCCCGCTCCGCGGGGACGGGCCAGCACCACTCGACCGGGCCGTCGCTGTCCCCGCTCACCTCTCCGTGGTAGACGATGAACGGTGCTCCGGCGACCCCCTCGGTCCGCGGCGCGCCGCCGCCCCGCAGACGGCGGATGAACAGCTCCCGGGTCACCTCCTCCAGCTCGTCCTGGTGGACCCGGCTGATCCGGCTGAGCAGGCTGCGCTCGGGGATGTCGCGGACGGTGACCTCGTACATGGCGGGCTTCTCTCCGTGAAGACGGTCGACGAGGCGGGCCACCAGGACGCGCTGGGCGGCGTGCTCGGCCTCGCTCCAGGCCCAGTGGGCGCGGATCGCCTCGGCGGCCGACGCCGGCTCCAGCGAGAGGACCTCCTTGATCCGCGCCAGCGGGACGCCGAGCCGGCGCAGCGAGGAGACCAGGCGGGCCTGGTCCAGCTGCGCGTCCGCGTACCGGCGGTAGCCGGTCGCCGCGTCCACCCGGGCCGGCACCAGCAGCCCGAGCTCGTCGTAGAGCCGCAGCGCCTTGGGGGAGAGTCGCGACAGGTGCGCGAACTCGCCGATGCTCATCAGGCCCATGGTCGGCTCGCCTCCTCGCCCCGGGCGGGGTGCCCGGTCACCGCCCACTGTGCGGCCTCCCCAAAGGGGAAGGTCAAGGGCACGCGGCGGCGGTCACGGGTGCAGGTGCTCCCAGGTGCTGCGCGCCGGGCCGAGCGATGTGCCACCGGCACGGTCCGGCGCATGCGGAAGGGCCCGGGCCCAGACCGCTTCGAACGCCGCGCTGCAGAGCCTGACGGCGCCGGGGTCCCCGGTGAAGTGGTGGCCGGCCCACGCGCCGTCGTCGGCGTACCAGTGGAAGAGCACCAGGCGGGTGTCGATCAGCCAGAAGTCCCTGCCCGGCAGCGCGATGCCCGAGGCCCTGGTCCGCGGCAGCCAGCGGACCAGCTCGCCGGCGGCGCAGGAGGCGGCCAGGGTGGCGGCGTCGGCTCCCGGCTCGTCCGTGATCCGGGCGCGGCGCAGCACCACGCCCCGCGCCGCGGTCTCGCGGATCAGCTGCACGCCGGGAGCCTCGCCGGTGGTGCGGTAGTTGTCGCGCAGCTCCAGGTGCGCCGCCGTGCGCCGTGCGCCCTGCAGCAGTGTGGTGAAGTCCGGCGCTTTCACTGGCATCGCAAGCCCCCTCGGAGTCCGGGGTACGCCCGCCCGGTTGCGCGCCACCGTCTCCCGAAGCGCCGGTACGGTCAAGGGGCGCACGAGGGTCGCAGCGTCGCCTCAGGAGGCGCTGGGCGAGCCGGACTTGAGGGTCGCGACGAACGCGGCAAAGGAGTGGGTGGGGAGAGCGAGGGCCGGGCCTGCGGGGTCCGTCGGTGGCCGGCCTGTGCCTGCCCGCGCCACGCGCGGACCGGGCCGTCGTGAGCGCCGAGGAGCCCGAGGGCACCGTCCCGGCGAGGGCGACGGCGAGTCAGATCCGGTGCTGGTGGGCCCTACCGGCCCGCCCCGAATCCCGCCCGCGGCTCGTGACGAGCGGTGACCACGCGGTATCTTCATGCGTCGTCCCGGTCGCCCGACCCCGCTGGCCACGCACGCCGGATCGGGGACCGGTGCCATCACCACCAACGGGGAATCACACCTTGAGTTCGCCCTACCCGCCGCCGCAGTCCAACCCGTACGCCACCGCCGCCCCGCCGCAGCAGCCGCAGCCCGCTCCGTACGGCGCGCCGCCGGCCTACGGCGCCCCGGCCCCCGCGTACGGTTCGCCCGCGCCCGCCTACGGCGCCCCAGCCCCGGCCCCGGCCTACGGTGCCCCGGCGCCCGCCTACGGCGCGCCCGCCCCGGCCTACGGCGCGCCCGCCCCGGCCTACGGCGCCCCCGCCTACGGCGCGCAGCCCTACGGCGCCCCCGCCCCCGCCTACGCCCCGCCCGGCGTCCTCACCTGCCGGTTCTGCGGCGGCTTCCCGGCCGTGCAGACGACCGTCCGCGGCCACCAGGGCATGATCATCATCATGCGGTTCCTCCGCCAGCCCGGCCCGTTCTGCCGGACCTGCGGCACGGCGATGGTCCGCCACATGTCGGCCCGCACGCTCGTCCAGGGCTGGTGGGGCTACCTCTCCTCGGTGATGACCCCGATCACCCTGCTGCGCAACCTGGTCGCCCACAACAAGATCAAGCGCCTGCCGCCCGCCGCGCCCGGCCCGCTCGGACCGCAGCTCGACCCGGGCAAGCCGCTGCTTCGCCGCCCGGCGGCGCTGATGCTGCTCGTGCCGGCGGCCGGGATCGCGCTGTTCCTCGCCCTGGTGGTGTTCGGCGCCGCGGTCGGCCACAGCACGAACAGCAACGACAACTCGCCGTTCAACTCCACCGCGGGCCTGCACACCCCGCTGCCGCTCGACATCGTGACCGGCGACTGCCTGCACAACACCGGCACCGACGACAGCCCGGCGCTCAAGCAGCTGCCCTGCTCCGACCCGAGCGCCGAGCTCAAGGTGCTGGGCCGGGTCAACGGCGCCACCGACGGTGAGACCGCCTGCGACAAGTACCCGAACTACGAGAAGTCGTTCACCCACCACGAGACCGGCAACAACTACGTGCTCTGCCTGGTGACGAACAAGCCCGCGGCCGGCGCCGGCACCTGAGCACGGTGATGGCGGTCCGGTTCCCACCGGACCGCCATCACCGAGGAGCCGTCCCTTACTGCCCCGGCCGCTGCAGCCGGGTGATGAACTTGTACCGGTCCCCCCGGTAGATCGACCGCACCCACTCCACCGGCGCCCCCTGTGCGTCGAAGGAGTGCCGCGACAGCTGCAGCATCGGCAACCCGAGGTCCGAGCCGAGCAGCCCGGCTTCGCGCGGGTTGGCCAGCGTGGTCTCGATCGTCTCCTCGGCCTCGGCCACCACCACGTCGTACACCTCGCGCAGCGCGGCGTAGAGCGAGTTGTGCTTGACCAGGTTGCGCCGCAGCGCGGGGAACCGCTTGGCGGACAGGTGCGCCACCTCGATGGCCATCGGGTCGCCGTTGGCCAGGCGCAGGCGCTCGATCCGCAGCACCCGGCTGCCGGGCTTGATGTCGAGCAGCGGGGCGAGGTGCTCGTCGGCGGTGATGTAGCCGACCTCGATCAGCCGCGAGGTGGGCTCCAGGCCCTGGGCGCGCATGTCCTCCGTGTAGGAGGTGAGCTGGAGCGCCTGGGCGACCTTGGGCTTGGCCACGAAGGTGCCCTTGCCCTGGATCCGCTCCAGCCGGCCCTCCACCACCAGTTCCTGGAGCGCCTGGCGCACGGTGGTGCGCGAGGTGTCGAACTGCGCGGCCAGCGCGCGCTCCGGCGGGACCGGGGTGCCGGCCGGCTGGGTCTCGGTGAGCTGGAGCAGGTGGCGCTTCAGTCCGTAGTACTTGGGCACCCGCGCCGCGGCGGGATCGCCCGCCGGCACCTGGGCGGACGGCTCCGCCTGGGGCTCCTCCGCCCGAAGCTGGGCCGTGCTGCCCCCGTCGCTGCTCATGGGCGCTTCTCCGCTCCTCGTGAGGCCCTCCTGGCCCTCACTGCCTCGTTAACGGCACACATCGTTGCACGTATGCCCAGGCGACGGGGAGCGCATCACACGATGAACGATGAGCGGTGTCGGCTTGGTAACGGCTCGTCCGGATTGCTCTTCGGCCCGTTGACACGCCCATTGGTCTAGGCCAAGCTCCAGGCATCTGGTCTACACCACTGCAGACCAACTCATGAATCCCCAGACCATCTCAAGGTTCGCGGCACCATTCCTCCCCTTCTACGGGGATATGCCGCCGGCCACCGATGGGGGGCACCCGGGCATCCCTCAGGAGGATGGCGTGAAGCGTCAGCTCATCGCGGCGGTCGGCGTCGCGGCCATGGTCGTCGGCCTCGCGGCGTGTGGCTCGTCCAGCAAGAAGGACGACAGCGCGGGCGGCAAGCCGGCCAACTACAACGGCAAGACCATCACCGCGTGGCTCATGTCCGGTTCGGCCTCGCAGGCCTGGCAGGACGGCGTCAAGGCCGACTTCGAGTCCCAGTACCCGGGGGCCAAGCTCAACATCCAGATCCAGAAGTGGGACGGCATCGGGGCGAAGGTCACCACCGGTCTGTCCGACAACTCGGTGGACGTGCTGGAGGTCGGCAACACCCAGACCGCCGGCTACGCGGCCAGCGGCGGCCTGCTGGACCTCACCTCGGCCAAGGCCGACCTCGGCGGCAACGACTGGGCCGCCAACCTGAACGCCTCCTCGGTGCTGGACGGCAAGCAGTACGCCGCCCCGTGGTACTTCACCAACCGCGTGGTCATCTACAACAAGGCGCTGTGGACCAAGGCCGGCATCACCGGCACCCCGAAGACGCTGGACGAGTTCTACGGCGACCTCGACAAGCTGAAGGCCACCCAGGGCGTCAGCCAGCCGATCTACCTGCCGGGCCAGGAGTGGTACACCTACTTCGGCCTGCTCGCCGGCCAGGGCGGCCAGATCGCCAAGCAGAACGGCTCGACCTGGGTCGGCAACCTGGAGTCGCCGGAGGCCAAGGACGCCTTCGCGACCTACCAGAAGCTGCAGAGCTACTCGACCGCGCCGAAGGACAAGGACGAGGCCACCCCGGAGCAGACCACCGTCTTCTCCAAGGGTGACGTGGGCGCCATGATCGGCCTGGGCTGGGAGGCCCCGGACCCGAAGGACATCCCGGCCGACCAGGTGGGCTACTTCCCGCTCCCCGGCAAGACCGCGGACAAGCCGTCCGGCGTCTTCCTCGGCGGCTCGAACCTGGCGATCGCCCAGGACACCAAGAACCCCGACCTGGCCAAGGGTCTGCTGAAGATCATGCTGTCGGACAAGTACGAGGGCCAGATGGCCTCCGCCGGCCTGATCCCGAACAAGACCTCGCTGGACTCGCTGGCCACCACCCCGTTCGCCCAGGCCGCCATCCCGGCCTCGGCCAACGGCTCCACCACCCCGAACACGCCGAACTGGGCCAACGTGGAGAACACCCCGAACCCGATCAAGGACTTCCTCGCCGCGGTCCTCCAGGGTGCGGACTACGACTCCACCGCGAAGAAGTACGACGACACCATGACGAAGCTTCTCGGCCAGAAGCAGTAGTCCCCGAGCGGCGTCGCCCGCCCGCCCCCACCACGGAGGGCGGGCGGGCGGCGCCGCCGCCCTGTCTGTATGGCCACTTGTCCGGCCAGGTGTGAGGAAGAGAGAACGATGGCTGTGCAATCGGAGCGGGTGCCCACTCGATCCCCGGAGCCAGGCAACGGTGCCGGGGGCAGCCCGGCCGACGTCGCCACGAGCAGGGTCAGACCGCTGGTCGGTCCGACCCTGCTGGCGCGCAGTACCCCCTACCTGCTGCTCCTGCCCGCCATCGTGGCCACCCTGGCCCTGCTCGGCTGGCCGCTGATCAAGACCTTCGAGCTGTCGTTCCAGAACCTGAACAAGCGTCAGCTGATCCTCCACCTGACCGAGTGGAACGGGTTCGAGAACTACAAGGACCAGCTGACCGACCCTGACTTCTGGCACACCACCGAGCGTTCGGTGGTGTTCACCCTGATCAACGTCGTCGCGATCATGGTCGGCGGCACCCTGGTCGGCATGCTGCTCAACCGGCTCGGCAAGAAGATGCGGATCCTGCTCCAGGCCGGTCTGATCCTCGCCTGGGCGATGCCCATCGTGGCCAGCGCCACCGTCTTCAGCTGGCTCTTCGACTCCCGCTACGGCGTGGTCAACTGGCTGCTGGACAAGCTGGGCTGGCACGCCATGGCCGAGTACAACTGGTACAGCACCCAGACCGGCACGTTCTTCGTGATCATCCTGCTGATCGTCTGGGGCTCGATCCCGTTCGTGGCGTTCAACATGTACGCCGGCCTGACCACCATCCCGACCGAGCTCTACGAGGCGGCCCGGATGGACGGCGCCGGCGCGTGGAAGATCTTCCAGTGCGTGGTCTACCCCAGCCTCAAGCCGTTCTTCCTCAGCACCACGTTCCTCGAGGTCATCTGGGTCTTCAAGGCCTTCACCCAGGTGCTCGCCATCAACGCGGGCGGCCCCGGCGGCCTGACCGCCACGCTGCCGCTCTACGCCTACATCCAGGGCACCGGCAACCAGCACTACGGAGTCGCCTCGACCATCGCCGTGCTGACCATCCTGATGCTCGGCGTGATGATGGCGTACTACTTCCGGATCATTCTGAAGCAGGAGGACGAGCTGTGAGGCGCTCGCTCATCGGACGGAGCTGGCCGAACATCATCGCGGCCGTCCTCTTCGTCTTCTTCGTGTTCCCGGTCTACTGGATGCTCATCACGGCCTTCAAGGCGAACCGGGACATCATCAGCAAGACCCCGGTCTTCCTGCCGCTGAGCGGCACGCTGGACCACTTCAAGGCCGCCACCGGCGCCGCGCAGTTCTGGGAGATGGTCGGCAACAGCTTCACCGTGACGATCATCGCGGTGCTGGCCTCGCTGGTGATCGCCACGCTGGCCTCCTTCGCCGTCGCCCGGATGAGGTTCCGCGGCCGCAAGGCCTTCGTCCTGGTGATCATGCTGGCCCAGATGGCGCCCTGGGAGGTCATGACGATCTCGGTCTACATGATCGTCCGGGACAAGGACATGCTCGACAGCCTGGTCCCGCTGACCCTCTTCTACATGATGATGGTGCTGCCCTTCACGATCTGGACGCTGCGCGGGTTCATCGCCGCGGTGCCCAAGGAGCTGGAGGAGTCGGCGATGGTGGACGGCTGCACCCGTTTCCAGGCCTTCGTGAAGGTGGTCTTCCCGCTGCTCGCCCCGGGCCTGATGTCGACCTCGCTGTTCGGCTTCATCACCGCCTGGAACGAGCTGCCGCTCGCGCTGATCCTGGAGAAGTCCACCGGCCCCGGCACCGCGCAGACCCTGCCGCTCTGGCTGACCTCGTTCCAGAGCGTCTTCGGTGACGACTGGGGCGCCACGATGGCCGCCTCCACCCTGTTCGCCATCCCGGTCCTGGTCATTTTCCTGTTCCTCCAACGCAAGGCTGTCGGCGGGATGACCGCCGGCGCAGTGAAGGGCTGATCGGCCGCCATGAGCATCCTCATCCCGAGCATCCCGGACAGCGACCAGCTGCACCGCGACGCGATGACCGTCCTGCAGCCCGGCTTCGAGGGCACCATCACCCCGCCCGAGTGGGTCCGCCGCCACCTGGCGGCCGGCCTCGGCTCGGTGGCCCTCTTCGGGCGCAACGTCACCGACCAGGCCCAGCTGGCGGCGCTCACCGCCCAGTTGCGCCAGGAGAACCCCGACCTGCTGATCGCGATCGACGAGGAGGGCGGCGACGTCACCCGCCTGGAGGTGGGCAACGGCTCCTCCTGGCCGGGCAACCTGGCCCTCGGCGAGATCGACGACCCGGCGCTGACCCGCGACGTGGCCCGCGAGCTGGGCCGGGCGCTGGCCGCCTGCGGCATCAACTACAACTGGGCTCCCTCGGCGGACGTCAACTCCAACCCGGGCAACCCGATCATCGGCGTGCGCTCCTTCGGTGCCGACCCCGAGCTGTGCGCCCGGCACACCGCCGCCTGGGTCGAGGGCCTGCAGTCGGCGGGCGTGGCCGCCTGCGCCAAGCACTTCCCCGGCCACGGTGACACGGCGATCGACTCGCACCACGGCCTGCCGATGATCGGCGTGGACGAGGACCTGCTGCGCTCGCGCGACCTGGTGCCGTTCCGGGCCGCCGTCGAGGCCGGCGCCAAGGCCCTGATGAGCGCGCACATCATGCTCCCGGCGGTCGACCCCGTGTGGCCGGCCACGCTCAGCCGGGCCGTGCTGGGCGGGCTGCTGCGCGGCCGTCCGGAGGACGGCGGGCTCGGCTACGAGGGCCTGATCGTCACCGACGCCATCGAGATGGGCGCGATCGCCAACACCTACGGCATCGCGGACGGCACGGTGCTGGCGCTGGCCGCCGGCGCCGACGCGATCTGCGTGGGCGGCGGGCTCTGCGACGAGGAGACCGTGCTGCGGCTGCGGGACGCGATCGTGGAGGCGGTCCGTTCGGGCCGGCTCCCCGAGGAGCGGCTGGCCGACGCCGCCGCGCGGGTGCGCTCGCTGGGCAGTTGGACGCGACTCGCCCGGTACGGAAAGGCAGGGCAGGCCGCGCCCACCGAGCCGGACCTCTCGATCGGCCTGCGGGCCGCCCGCCGGGCGCTGCTGGTGACCGCCGACCCGGCGCAGCCGTTCACGCCGGTGACGGACCGTCCGTACGTGGCCTCGTTCTCGCCCGAGGCCAACATCGCGGTGGGCGACGAGACCCCGTGGGGCGTGGCCGGCATGCTGGCCGAGCGCTTCCCGGGCACCCGCGCGCTGAGCGCGGGCCCCGCCGACGCCGCGGACGGGCAGCTGGACGCGCTGGTCGACCGGGTGCTGGGCGAGTCCGACGGGCGCCGCCTGGTGCTGGTCGTCCGCGACCTGCACCGGCACGCGTGGATGGCGGCGACCGTGCACCGGCTGCTGGCCGCCCGCCCGGACGCCCTGGTGGTGGAGATGGGGGTGCCGCAGGCTGCGCCGGTCGGCGCGCTGCACATCGCCACCCACGGCGCCGCCCGGGTCTGCGGCCTGGCCGCCGTCGAGGTGCTCACCGGTCAGCCGACGGTGCGCTCCTGAGGCTCGCCGTGCCTCGCTGATACTTTCTGCGAGGCTCGCCGTGCCTCGCTGGTACTTTCTGACCGCCGCTCAACAAATGGGCCCCGTGGTGGAATTACTCCACCGCGGGGCCCAATTGTCGTTTTTGCCTTCTGAGTGCACGTCAATTGTCATGCCTTAAGCAAGGATTAAGACACAGATTCACAACGGCACGCCGGGAGTTCCCTGGAGGGCATTGACAGCCGGATTGACCTGGGCCAGGCTCCAGAAATCTGGTCTGAACCAATGGCGGCAGACCATTCCAGGAGGACAGCGTGAAGCGTCAGTTCATCACCGCGTCCGTCGCAACCGTGCTCCTCGCGAGCGCGGCCGGCTGCGGCACCAGCACAAGTCCCAAGGCCAGCGCGTCTGTTGACCCCAGGGCCGTCACCGGCACGCTGACCGTCTGGCTGATGAACGACGCGGAGAACAGCTGGCCCGACCTGGTGCAGCAGGTCAACGACGAGTTCGGTGCCCAGTACCCGGGTGTCACCCTCAAGTTGAGCTACCAGACCTGGGCGGACAAGGTGAACAACCTGGATGCCGCGCTCGCTTCGGGCAAGGCTCCGGACGTGGTCGAACTGGGCAACACCGAGACCATGAAGTACATCCTGAACGGCTCGCTGGCCCAGGTGAACAAGAGCGACTACGAGAACTCGGACAGCTGGATCCGCGGCCTGGAGAACACCTGCACCTACAACGACAAGCTTTTCTGCGTGCCCTACTACGCGGGCGCCCGGGTCGGCGTCTACAACTCCGCGATGTTCCAGCAGGCCACCGGCAGCGCGGACTTCCCCACGACCGAGGACGACCTGACGGCGGCCCTCGACAAGCTCCAGGCGGCCCACAAGGGCGACAAGTCCTTCTCGCCGCTCTACCTGCCGGGCCCCTACTGGTACGCCGCGATGTCCTACGTCGCCGCGTACGGCGGCACGATCGCCCGCTTCGACTCCACCGGCAGCTGGCACGGCACCCTGGAGGACCCGAAGTCCCAGCAGGGCATCTCGCACTTCATCGACCTGGTGAAGCGGTACAACCACGGTGATCTGACGGTCAACGAGCTGCACCAGTCCGACGTGCTGGGCAAGCAGCAGGCCGCGGCGATCTACGGCAACGCCTGGGAGGCGACCAGCGCCGTCACGCCGCCGGGCGGCGACCCCGCACTCAAGGACTCGCTCAAGGTGGCCGCCTTCCCCGGCCCGAACGGCAAGCCGCTGCCCAGCTTCATCGGCGGCTCCGACCTGGCGATCACCGCCAAGACCCAGGTGAGCGGGCCGGCCACGGCCTGGGTGAAGCTCTTCACCAGCGCCAAGTCCGAGGCCCTGCTGGCGAGCAAGAACATCCTGCCGAACAACCTGACCCAGCTCGACCCGCTGCGCTACAAGCCGGCGACCGCGGCGGCGGCCAACTCGGTGCCCGACGCCTGGTTCACCCCGGTGGCCCCGGGTTGGGGCGCGGTGGAGAAGAAGAACGTGCTGGGCGACATGCTCGGCGCCATCCTGGCCGGCCAGTCGGTGGACCAGGCGACCAAGGCGGCCGACGCGCAGATCAACCAGTTGATCAACAACCCGTCCTAGTGCGGCACTAGGTGGACAACGTCTCGCCGGTGATCGCGGGCGGTCTTCGGCCGGCGGGACCAGGTGGACGGCGGCCTCGGCGGGCTTCGCGCTGCCGGCCGGGGTGCCCGAGGAGCTGCAGAGCACGGGGAGTCGCAGTGCGCAGGAGTCCGGACAGCACTACGGGCCACGGCGCCGACACAGGACCCTCAACCTGTGCGGCACCGCAGCCCGGAGCTGTCGTCGGCCGCCTTGGCGCGCTGTCGGGACTGTGCGGGGTCCCGGCGGCGCGGCGGCCGACCGAGGAGGGGCCGCGCGCGGTCAGGGCAGTGTGCGCGGGGGGCCTCTCCTTGGTGCTCCTCCATTGTGGACTAGACCAATCTGGGTTGTCCAGGAGATGCCCAGAATTGGTCTGGACAACTGCCGGGCCCATCGCCGATGACCGACGACCGCCGCCGGCCCGCCTCGACCGGCCGCCCGGGCCGCCCGCGGGCTACCCTCGCGGTGTGCCCTCGTTGAACGAACTCGTCCGCCGCCACACCACCCTCACCGGTGCCGATGTGGAGTGGCTCCACCTGCTGGTCTCGGAGTGGCAGCTGCTCTCCGACCTCTCCTTCGCCGACCTGGTGCTCTGGATCCCCACCTGGGACGGCATCCGGTACGTCTCGGTGGCCCAGATGCGGCCCAACACCGGACCGACCTCCTACCAGGACGACATGGTCGGCCACCTGGTCCCGCGCGGGCGCCGCCCGCTGCTGGACGCCGCCTTCGACGAGGGTCGGATCGTGCGCGAGGGCGACCCGGAGTGGCGCGAGGAGGTGCCGGTCCGGGTCGAGTCGATCCCGGTGCGCCGCGAGGGCCGGGTGCTCGGGGTGATCGCCCGCAACACCAACCTGCTGACCGTGCGCACCCCGAGCCGGCTGGAGCTCACCTACCTGCAGAGCGCCTCCGACCTGGCCCAGATGATCGCTGCCGGAACGTTTCCCTACGCCGGCGAGCAGGTCGACATGGACGCGGCCCCCCGGGTCGGCGACGGCCTGATCCGGCTGGACGCCGACGGCATCGTCACCTACGCCAGCCCCAACGCGCTCTCCGCCTACCACCGCCTGGGCCTGACCACCGACCTGGTGGGCGGTCACCTGGGGCGCACGACCGCCGAGTTGGCGCCCCCGTCGCGCGGGCCGGTGCACGAGGCGCTGGTGAAGCTCGCCAGCGGGTGGGCCCCGCGCCAGTCCGAGGTGGAGGCGCAGGGGGGCGTGGTCACCCTGCGTGCGATCCCGCTCAAGCCCAAGGGCGTGCACACCGGCTCGCTGGTGCTGGCCCGCGACGTCACCGAGCTGCGCCGCCGCGAGCGGGAGCTGATGACCAAGGACGCCACCATCCGGGAGATCCACCACCGGGTGAAGAACAACCTGCAGACGGTGGCCGCGCTGCTGCGCCTGCAGTCCCGCCGGATGGACTCGGACGCCGGGCGGGCCGCGCTGGACGAGGCGGTGCGCCGGGTCGGCTCGATCGCCATCGTGCACGAGACGCTCTCCCAGACGCTGGACGAGCAGGTGGCCTTCGACGAGATCGCGGACCGGGTGCTGGCGATGGTGATGGAGCTGTCCCAGGACGGCCAGGTGAACACCAGGCGCAGCGGCAGCTTCGGCATCCTGTCGGCCGAGGTGGCCACCCCGCTGGCGATGGTCCTCACCGAGCTGCTGCAGAACGCACTGGAACACGCGTTCGGTGACAGGGCCACCGGCAGTGTCTTCGTCACCGCGCTGCGCGGCCGGGCGCCGGTCAACGGCAAGGGTTGGTCCGACAGTTGGACGGGCGGTTCGAAGCCGGAGGAGTACCTGCTGATCACCGTGCAGGACGACGGCCGCGGCATGCCGGAGGGCTTCGACCCGCAGCAGGGCGGCAACCTCGGGCTGCAGATCGTGCGGACGCTGGCCACCGGTGAGCTGGGCGGCACCTTCGACATGGTCGCGGCGCCGGACGGCGGCACCAAGGTGGTGTTGGAGATCCCGGTGCGATAAGCGGTTCAGCGGCGCGCCGTACTGCGTCAACTCCGGTGCGCAGTACGGCAGATCGATGCGCGCCGGGGGCCATGAGGGGCCCGCAGGGGGAGCGGGGGCCGCTGGGAGCAGAAGAAACGAGGCCCTGTCGACCGGGGGGGAGGGTCGACAGGGCCTCTCAACCCGTTCCGGCCGTCGGGGGGAGTCGGTCGGAACGGGGGCTCTGGTGATGCGTGACACCGTCGGCACGGGCGGCGGTCACTGCCGGGCTGCTCATCGCGTCATATTGCGTACGGTGAGCGTCCCAGGTCCACGATATTGCTCTGAGTGAACAGTATCAAGTGTCCGGACCGAGCCGGGCCGAAGTGTCGGGGTCGCCACGCCGGTCGGCTGCCTGGTCGGCAGCCCGGTGTGTGACGGCTCCTGCGGAAGGCTTCGACGGAGTGGCGGTCGAAGCCTGTGATCATGTGTTGATCGGTACTTCAGTGGTGCGGTACTTCAGGGTGCGGTGCGCGAGGCACTCGCTCAGGCGGTGCGGGCGCGGTTGCGGGCTGCGCGGCGCTTCATCGCACGACGCTCGTCCTCGCTCATGCCGCCCCAGACGCCGGCGTCCTGGCCGGTCTCCAGAGCCCACTGCAGACACTGCTCCATGACGGGACAGCGGCGGCACACGGCCTTGGCTTCCTCGATCTGCAGCAGAGCAGGACCGGTGTTCCCGATCGGGAAGAACAGCTCCGGGTCCTCTTCGCGGCAGACAGCGCGGTGGCGCCAGTCCATGGTCGTCCAACTCCTCCGGTCGCCAGGCGGTGGCCCGGCCGACACAATCGATGGCTTGTGAATGTGAACGCTTTCACGAATCCCGCAACGGCAAAAGGGACCTAAGGCCTTCACGGCCCGGCAGTCTGTGCAGAGGGGGGTTCGGGCGAAACCCGAGGGCTCCAGGCAGCCACAGGTGCCAGGGGGTGCTCGGTGGGGCCGTCTCGCTTGTCCCGCTGCGAGGCGTCCCGTTCGCCATGTAGAGGTTCGCAAACCTCGGGCCTGGATACAACCCCCTTCGAGGAGGAATTTTTGATTCTTCGGTGTCGCCTACCTCACAGGCCGTACTTCTATGGGGTGAAGGGGGCTAGCGCGTTCGAGAAGAAGGGCGGGACCCCCTTCTGGTCACACAATCACACGCAGTGCCCGTCGTACGCCTGTGAAACTGACGCGACTCCTCTCACCAAGGTGGTCCCCGTCGACCTGAAATGGGGCCGGTTCCTGGGAAACCAAGGTGAAGTGTCGGACGTCGTGATAAGAGACAACGTGCTTCCCGGAAGCTCCAACGGCCTTCTGGGATTGCTCCGAAGGAGTGTGCGGCCGCAGAATCTGACGGACCGTACGAGCGGTTCCGAACGCCGTCATTCGAGTGATGCCGAAGACATCAAGGTCGGTCTCGAACGAAGCCGCGGGCGAGGGCAGCACCGGGCGATTACCGAGAAAAGTCCACGGTGAGGTGTTCGAGACTATGGTCATCACCAGCCCCGGCTGCGGTGCGCGGCCCGGGAGTTCCAAGGTCACGGGGCCGGACCTGCGGTGTTCACGCTCGGTCACGTAGTGCCGGAGTGCTTCTCTGATGTAGAGCGCGTGCGTGGACTTGCGCCCCGAGCGCCGCTGCTCCTCCACCCGGCCGACCACGCCGGCGTCGAAGCCGAGCCCCGCGGTGAAGGTGAACCAGCGGTCCGGCAGCCCCTCCGTCATCGCCTTGCCCAGTGAGATCGCCCGCTCCCGGCGCTGCTCCAGTGCGTCCAGCAGCACACCGGTGGCCTCCACCGGGTGGTTGGGCAGTCCGAGCGCCCGGGCGAAGACGTTGGTGCTGCCACCGGGCACCACGGCCAGCCGCGGCACCCGATCGGAGGGCCCGTGCGCGAGCAGTCCGTTGACGACCTCGTTGACCGTGCCGTCCCCGCCGAGCGCGACCACCAGGTCCACCGTGCCGTCCGCGGCCGCCTCGCGGGCCAGGTCACGGGCGTGGCCCCGGCGGTCGGTGACCGCGACCTCCAGCTTGAGATCGCTCCGCAGGGCGTGCGTGAGGACATCCCTGGTTCGGCCACTTGTGGTGGTGGCTTTCGGGTTCACGACCAGGAGCGCGCGCATGAGGATCAGCCTACGGCTCGGTGGCGCCCCGGTGGCGGCTACCCTGCTGGAGTGACCGCAGAGACCTCCACCGCCGCCCGTCCCGCCAAGCTGATCGCCGCCGTGGCGCTGACCGCCGTCGAGGGCGCCGCGCTGACCGTCTGGGGCGGCTACATGATCGTGGCCGGACTGGTCGAGAGCACCAGGAACCAGGGCCTCGTCGAGTACGGCGGCGTGGTGATCCTGCTGCTCGGACTGCTGCCGCTGGTGGCCGCCGGGGCGCTGCTGCGGCTGCAGCGCTGGGGCCGCAGCCCGGCGGTGCTGACCCACACCACCTGCCTGCCGGTGGCCTACTACATGTGCCAGAGCGGTGGCTCGATGGCGGCCCTCGGCGCGCTGGTGGGCCTGGCGGGCGTGGCCGGCCTGGTCATGCTGCTCAACCCGACCGTCACCGCCGTGCTCTACCGCACCGAGGACTGACCGGGCCCGCACGCCGAGAAGGGACGAGCCGGGCCCCCTGGGCCCGGCTCGTCCCTTCTCAGCGCGTGCTGCCGCTCGTCACTCCTCGACCAGCAGCTTGTCCCGCAGCTGGGCCAGGGTGCGGGCGAGCAGCCGCGACACGTGCATCTGCGAGATCCCCACCTCGGCGGCGATCTGCGACTGGGTCATGTTCCGGAAGAACCGGAGCACCAGGATCTTCTGCTCGCGCTGCGGCAGTTGGGCCAGCAGCGGCTTGAGCGACTCGCGGTACTCCACCCCCTCCAGCGCCTCGTCGGTGGCGCCCAGGGTGTCCGCCACGGCCGGCGACTCGTCGTCGCTGTCCGGCACGTCGAGCGAGAGCGTGGAGTAGGCGTTGGCCGACTCCAGGCCCTCCAGCACGTCCTCCTCGGAGATGCCGAGGTGTTCGGCCAGCTCGTGCACCGTGGGGGAGCGGCCGTGCCGCTGGGAGAGCTCGCTGGTCGCGGTGGTCAGCGACAGCCGCAGCTCCTGGAGCCGGCGCGGCACCCGCACCGCCCAGCCCTTGTCCCGGAAGTGCCGCTTGATCTCGCCCACGATGGTCGGGGTGGCGTAGGTGGAGAACTCCACCCCGCGCTCGTGGTCGAACCGGTCCACCGACTTGATCAGCCCGATGGTGGCGACCTGGGTGAGGTCGTCCAGCGGCTCGCCGCGGTTGCGGAACCGCCGGGCCAGGTGTTCGACCAGCGGGATGTGCATCCGGACCAGCTGGTTGCGCAGCTCGACCCGCTCGGCCGAGCCCTCGGGCAGCGCGGCCAGCCGCACGAACAGCGCCCGGGCGGCCTCCCGGTCCGGGGCGGCCGTGCGGTGCCCGACCACCTGGGCGGGCAGCGAGGCCTGGACCACCTCGGTCAGCTCCTGCTCGGCCCCGCCCGCGGCCTCCCCGCTGAGGTCGTCCGCGTCCGCCGTCGGGCGGCTGGGCGCCGTCGGCTCCGGCATCGGGTCGGTCGGTTGGCTCATCCGCTGGGAGTCCTTCGAGTACGCGTCGTGGGTGGCGGCGGCGGGTGCGGGCACGGTACGGCGGCGTGGGCCGGCGTGGCCGCTCCCGGGCACGGCGGCGCCGTCGGCGGGCCCGTGGCCCGGCACCGCTTCCGTGGGCAGGCCGTCCACGGGCCGCGCTCCGGCGGCAGAGTTGCGATCCAGATCACTCACGGCGATCCCCCGTTCCGTTCCGGGAGCGCCCGGGCCGCCGGCGCGGCCGGGCCATCACATTGGTTGTACCGCGACCGGGCTCCGGAGCGGGAACGACTCCGCTCCGGAAGCGGCCGTGGCGCGGCCGGGAGGCCGGCTCACGGCTGGAGGATCGACCCGCCGCGCTTCTTGTGCAGGCTGATGCTGACCGTGCGGTCCTCGGCCACCGAGGACTCCACCTCGCCGGCCAGTGCGGAGAGCACCGTCCAGGCGAAGGTGTCCCGCTCGGGCGCCCGGCCGTCGGTGGTCGGGGCCGAGACGGTGACTCTCAGCGCATCGCCGACCAGCCGGAACTCGCAGGTGAGCACCGAACCCGGCACCGCCTGCTGGAGCAGGATGGCGCAGGCCTCGTCCACCGCGATCCGTAGGTCCTCGATCTCGTCGAGGGTGAAGTCCAGGCGGGCTGCGAGACCGGCCGTGGCCGTGCGCAGGACCGAGAGGTAGGCGCCCTGGGCGGGCAGCCGCACCTCCACGAAGTCCTTTGCCGTCTCGGCAGTCTCAGCCGTCTCGGCGGCCTCGGCCGCTTCGGCGGGCTGGTCCGCCCGGTCGTCCAGGCTCCCGGGATCGCCGTCGGTCTGGGACACCCTCACCTCCTGGGTGACGCGCTGTGCTGGTGACCCAAGGGCCGCGGCACGTTCTGTTGCTTGGCTCAACTGCTTCGCCCCAACTGTCTTGAGGGGTGGTGCGGTACGTCCCAGTCCTACCCAACAGGTCGGCGCCGGACGCGGGCCGTCCGCCGAGACGTTACCGCGATCGGCCGACGGATGTCGCGACCCTGGACCGGATTCACCCCGCGGGCTGCGGGTTTTCATCTGCACTGACGGGTTCTGCGGTGCCCAGCTCACGCAGCGCCGGGCCGGTCAGCCGGAAAACCGTCCACTCGTCCATCGGCTGGGCGCCGAGTGCCTTGTAGAACCCGATCGAGGGCTCGTTCCAGTCCAGCACCGACCACTCCAGGCGGCTGCAGCCGCGCTCCACGGCGATCCGGGCGAGCTCGGTGAGCAGGGCCTTGCCGTGCCCGCCCCCGCGTGCGCTCGGGCGCACGTAGAGGTCCTCCAGGTAGATCCCGTGCGTCCCGGTCCAGGTGGAGAAGTTGCGGAACCAGAGCGCGAAGCCGACGGTCGTGCCCGTCCCGTCCTCGGCGATCAGTGCGAAGACCGCCGGCTGCTCGCCGAACAGCGCCTCGCGCAGTTGCTCCTCGGTGGCCTTGGCCTGGTCCAGGGCCTTCTCGTACTCCGCCAGTTCGCGGATCAGCTCGATGATGGTGGGAACGTCCTCGACGACAGCGGTTCTGATCATGCTGCCGAGCGTACTTGGCTCCCCCGAACGCGCGATGCCCCTCACTCCACGGAGTGAGGGGCACCGATGACGCGGGCGGCGATCAGGCCTGCTTGGTCTCCCAGAAGATCTTGTCGATCTGGGCGATCAGGTCGAGCAGCGCCTGGCCGGTGGCCGGGTCGGTCGAGGCCTTGGTGGCCGAGGCGGCCTTCAGGGCGTCGTTGAAGAGCTGGTGCAGCTGCGGGTACTTCTCGAAGTGCGGGGCCTTGAAGTAGTCGCTCCACAGCACCGAGAGGTGGTGCTTGACGGCCTCGGCGCGCTGCTCCTTGATGATGATGGCGCGAGCGCGGAAGTGCGCGTCCTCGTTGGCCTGGTACTTCTCCTGAGTGGCCTTCACCGACTCGGCCTCGATACGGGCCTGCGCGGGGTCGTAGACGCCGCACGGAAGGTCGCAGTGGGCGTGAGCCGTGACCCGCGGGGCGAACAGACGAGAGAGCATGGAAAGTCCTTCCTTAGATCGTCTTCCCGGGGCTGAGATTACCCCGCGGCGCCTCGAATCTCGCGGCCGGGACAGGGGCCTAGGGCAAAAGGCGGAGTCGGAACCGGTCGATATCGGGCACGCGTTGTCCATGCGGGATGCTGGTCTCTGCCCGGCCGACGAGCGGCGGGCGCAGCCGGTGCGACGAGGAGGCGGGCACGATGGCGGCGATGCGGCGACGTGACACTGACGCAGACCCAGAGCCGGTGGAGAGCGCGGGAGGTGGGCTGCTGCCGTTCGGCCTGATGGACGTGGCCGGGCCGTCGATGGTCCCGACCCTGTACCACGGCGACCGGGTGGTGGTCAGGTACGGAGCCCGGGTGCGGCCCGGCGCGGTGGTGCTGGTGCGGCACCCGCTGCGGCAGGACCTGCTGGTGGTCAAGCGGGCCACCGAGTTGCGGGCCAAGGGCTGGTGGCTGCTGTCGGACAATCAGTTCGTCGAGAGCGACAGCCGGGAGTACGGCGCGGTACCTGACGATCTGGTGCTCGGCCGGGTGCTGCTGCGGATCGCGCCGAACCCGGTCTGGCTGGCCCCGGCGGGCTGGCTGGAACGGCTGCTCTGTACCAGGCCGCTGGGCCGCTGGCCGGGTCTGGCCGCCCGGTTCGGTGTCTTCAGGCGCCTGCGTCCGGAGCTGTAGCCGGCCCGGTCGCGGTGGTGGCCGGACCGGCCGCGGCGGTACCCGGATCGGTGCCGGCCAGGGCGGCCGCGGCCTCCTGGCGCTTGCGGGCCCGGTAGGCGGCCACGTTGGCCCGGGTCGCGCAGCGGTCCGAGCAGTAGCGCCGCGAGCGGTTGGTCGAGGTGTCCAGGTAGGCGTTGCGGCACGGCGCGGCCTGGCAGATGCCCAGCCGGTCGGCGCCCAGCTCGGTCAGGTGGATCGCCAGACCCATGCAGGCCACCGCGGTGAAGGTCGCGGTGGCGCTCGGCGCGTTGTCCGCCAGGTGCAGGTGCCAGCGCGGCCGGCCGCTCTCGTCCAGGTGGTCGTGGCCCGAGACCAGCGGGCTGACCGGGTACTCGACCATCAGGGCGTTCAGCAGGTTGACGCCGGCCACCTCGTCGCCGCCCGCCGCGGCCTCGAAGACCGCGCGCAGCCGGGCCCGCACCGACCGCAGCCGGGGCACGTCGGCGGGTTCGGCCAACTGGGCGCCGCGCGAGGCCGGGCTGCTGAACAGCGCGCGGACCGCGTCCACGCTGACCAGCGTGTCGGTGCCGCGCTCCGGCTCCTCGCTGTTCACCAACCGAACGGCGAAGTCGGCGTACAGGGCGAGCTCCACCGGAAATCCTCCGCGAATACGTAACGGGTAACCAGCTTTAAGCCTATTACCTCGGCCGGGAAATGACGAAGGCGCCGACCACCGGGCCGGCGCCGTCCCGCCCAGGGCACCTCCAGGGCGCCTTCAGCGCACCCTCAGAGCACCTTGGACAGGAAGGCCTTGGTGCGCTCGTGCTGCGGATTGCCGAGCACCTCGCGCGGGGTCCCGGACTCCACCACCGTGCCGCCGTCCATGAAGACCAGCGCGTCGCCCACCTCGCGGGCGAAGCCCATCTCGTGGGTGACCACGATCATCGTCATGCCCTCCTGGGCCAGGCCGCGCATGACGTCCAGCACCTCGCCGACCAGCTCGGGGTCGAGTGCCGAGGTGGGCTCGTCGAAGAGCATCAGCTGGGGCTCCATGGCCAGCGCCCGGGCGATCGCCACCCGCTGCTGCTGGCCGCCGGAGAGCTGGGAGGGGTAGCTGTCCGCCTTGTCGGACAGGCCCACCCGTTCCAGCAGGGCCCGGGCCCGGTCCCGCGCGCCCGCCCTCGGCTCGCCCTTGACCTGCACCGGCGCCTCGACGATGTTCTCCAGCGCGGTCATGTGCGGGAAGAGGTTGAAGTGCTGGAAGACCATGCCGATCTCCCGGCGCTGCAGCGCGACCTCGCTGTCCCGCAGCTCGTAGAGCCGGTCGCCCTTCTGCCGGTAGCCGACCAGGTTGCCGTTCACGTAGAGCCGCCCGGCGTTGATCTTCTCCAGGTGGTTGATGCAGCGCAGGAAGGTGGACTTGCCGGAGCCGGACGGGCCGACCAGGACGAACACCTCGCCCTGGCGCACCTGGAGCTCGATGCCCTTGAGCACCTCCACCAGGCCGTACGACTTGTGCACCTGTTCGGCCTTGACCATCGGCGCGGTCGGCGGGCCGGCGGACTTCAGCGGGTCGCTCACAGGTGACCGCCTCCTTCGAGACCGGGGACCACATCCGGCGTGCTGGGCCGCACCGGGCGGCCGTGGAACAGGCCGCGCAGCCGCTGCAGCGGCGTCGGGGGCAGCACCCGGTTGGCGCCCCGGGCGTAGTGGCGTTCGATGTAGTACTGGAAGACCGTGAGGATCGAGGTCAGCAGCAGGTACCAGAGGCTCGCCACGATCAGCAGCGGGATGGTCTGGAAGGTGCGCGAGTAGATGTCGTGGGCCGCGCCGAGCAGCTCGACCAGGGAGATCGAGTACGCAAGCGAGGTGGTCTTCAGCATCGAGATGGTCTCGTTGCCGGTCGGCGGGATGATCACCCGCATCGCCTGCGGCAGGACGATCCGCCGCATCGTCCTGGCCTGGCTCATGCCGAGCGCGTGCGCGGCCTCGGTCTGGCCCAGCGGGACGGACTGGATGCCGCCGCGGACGATCTCCGCCATGTAGGCGGCCTCGTTCAGGCCGAGCCCGAGCAGCGCGGCGGTGAAGACCGGGATCAGCTGGTTGGTGGACTCGGACCAGAAGCTGCTGCCGAACGGGATGCCGATCGACAGCCGGGGCCACAGCGAGCCCATGAACTCCCAGAACAGCAGCTGGACCAGGACCGGGGTGCCGCGGAACACCCAGATGTAGAACCAGGCGGTCCCCGACAGCAGCGGATTGGGCGACAGGCGCATGATCGCCAGGACGACCCCGCCCACCACACCCATCAGCATCGCGAGCGCGGTCAGCTCCAGCGTGGTGACCAGGCCGTTCATGATGGTGGGATGGAACAGGTACGTGCCGACGACGTGCCATTGGAAGGCTTTGTTGAAGAGCAGGGCGTGGATCAGCATCGCCGCGAGCACCGCGACGACGACGGCTCCGGCCCAGCGGCCGGGGTGGCGGACCGGTACGGCCTTGATGTCCTCAGGCCGCTTCCTGGTCGCCGACCCCTGATCGGACTGGTTCACGGTGGCCCCAGGGGAGTAGGTCGGGCGTCGGTCAGCTGCTGGCGCCGTTGATCACGGACTGGTTGACGGAGCCGGCCTGGACGCCCCACTTGGTCAGGATCGACTTGTAGACACCGTCGGCCATCAGCGAGGTCACCGCGCCCTGCACGGCTTTGGTCAGCGGCGAGTTCTTGGCGACCACGATGCCGTAGGGCGCGGTGTCCGTGGTGCTGCCGATCTTCTCCAGCTGGCCGCCGGTCTGCTGGACCGCGTAGTCGACCACCGGGGAGTCGGCGAGCATGACGTCGTCGCGGCCGGCCACCAGCGCCTGCGTGACGTCGGTCTGCAGGTCGAACTTGTCGCCGCCGTTCGGGACGGTCGGCTTGCCGGCCTTCTGGCAGGCGGGGTTGATCACGTTCGTGATCTCGTCGGCCTGGGTGGTGCCGGTCTGCACCGCGACCTTCTTGCCGCACAGGTCGTTCGGGTCGACGTTCGCGGGGTTGCCCGCCTTGACCGCGGTGCTGGTGCCGGCGGAGAAGTAGGTCACCATGTCGACGGTGGCCTCGCGGTCCTTGGTGTCGGTGAAGGAGCTCATGCCGAGCTGGTACTTGTTCGCCGTGATGCCGGGGATGATCGAGGTGAAGTCGGCGTTCTGCACCTCGGCGGTCAGACCCAGGGTCTGCGCGACGGCCTTGGCCATGTCGACGTCCATCCCGACGATGTTCCCGTTGGCGTCCTTGAACTCGTTGGGCGCGTACGAGGCGTCGGTGGCCACCACGAGCTTGCCGCTCGCCTTGACGTCGGCCGGCAGCAGCGAGGCCAGCGAGGCCACGGCGCTGGGGGTGGGGATCGCCGACGAACCGGCGGAGCTGCTCGTGCTGCTGCTACTGCTGCTGCAACCGGTGACGACCAGGGTGCCTGCGGCGAGCAGGGCACCGAATCCGGCGGGACCGGAGCGGCGGGTGCGGATTCGCATGGGAGCCTCCTGCTCGAGCGGAGCACTCGGCACAGCAAAAAGTGGATAAAGCGATAGCTCCGCGGCATGTGCAGTCAGGTTCTCACCGGAGGTCAGCTTCCGCCCGGTGGTGGGGTCTGGGTGTGCGACGTCCCAGGTGACGGCGGAGTGAGGTCCGCCACGGCCACCGGCGCCCATCTGCCGCGCCGGGTGGCGGGTGTGTCAGAATCTGGTATCGGGTGACCCCCGACACCGAACAGAGACCACCGGTTCGCCACAGAGCCGGGGTGCCGAGGACCGGAAGTCGACGACGCCGACTCCGTATCCGAAGCGCCGGTTCCCCTCCAGGCCTCTGTTCACTCCTGCGGGTGCGCGTACCGAATCGCCGTCGATGCCACCGGTACTCGGGTTCTTCCGAAACCCGAGCGCCGCCATGGAGGCTCACGGGGTGAACAGTGCGTGACGAGGAATCCAAGGCACAGGTGCGGTGCCGATTCCCGGGCCTAGGCTCAGCGCTGACGTGCAACGCAGGCGGTAGACAAAACCCTCATCCGAGGGCGCAGTTCGACGCGCCCCCGGCCTCCCGGGTCCCGGGTCCGTGACAGCGGATCCGGGGGCTTGAGTTTTCCCGGAACAGGCCGACCGCGCTCGGGCCGGTGCCCTCACCGAACCGAACATGACGAAGAGGTCATCGTGGCAGCGGAGCTCATTCACCCTCGTACCCCGGACACCGACGCCCCCGTCGACGCCGTCTTCGCGCTTCACCGCGGCGGCAAGATGGAGGTGCGCGCCACGGTTCCGGTGCGGGACGCGGACGATCTGTCCCTCGCCTACACCCCCGGTGTTGCACGCGTCTGCACCGCCATCGCCGAGCAGCCCGAGCTGGTCGACGACTACACCTGGAAGGCCAACACGGTCGCGGTGGTCACCGACGGCACCGCCGTGCTGGGCCTGGGCGACATCGGCCCGCAGGCCTCGCTGCCGGTGATGGAGGGCAAGGCGATCCTGTTCAAGCAGTTCGGCGGGGTGGACGCGGTCCCGATCGCGCTGGACTGCACCGACGTGGACGCGATCGTGGAGACCGTGGTCCGGCTCGCCCCGTCCTTCGGCGGCGTCAACCTGGAGGACATCTCGGCGCCCCGCTGCTTCGAGATCGAGCGCCGGCTCCAGGCGGCGCTGGACATCCCGGTCTTCCACGACGACCAGCACGGCACCGCGATCGTCACCACCGCCGCGCTGTGGAACGCCGCCAAGGTGACCGGGCGGGAGATCGGCGCGCTGCGCGCGGTCATCTCGGGCGCCGGCGCGGCCGGCATCGCGATCGCCAAGATGCTGGTGGCCGCGGGCATCGGCGACGTGTCGCTCTGCGACCGGCGCGGCGTGGTGCACCAGGGCCGCGAGGACCTGACCGACGTCAAGGCCGAGATCGCCGAGCTGACCAACAAGGCCGGCCTCAAGGGCTCGCTGGTCGAGGCGCTTCAGGGGGCGGACGTCTTCATCGGCGTCTCCGGCGGCACGGTGCCCGAGGAGGCGGTGGCCACCATGGCCAAGGACTGCCTCATCTTCGCGATGGCCAACCCGAACCCGGAGATCCACCCCGAGGTCGCCGCCAAGTACGCGGCCGTGGTGGCCACCGGGCGCTCCGACTTCCCCAACCAGATCAACAACGTGCTGGCCTTCCCCGGCATCTTCGCCGGCGCGCTCCAGGTGCGGGCCCGGCAGATCACCGAGGGCATGAAGCTGGCCGCCGCGCAGGCGCTGGCCGCGGTGGTGGCCGACGAGCTGACTCCGCAGCAGGTGATCCCCTCCCCGTTCGACCCGCGGGTGGCCGCCGCGGTCGGCAAGGCGGTCGCCGAGGCGGCCCGCCGCGAGGGCGTCGCACGACGCTGATCTACTGACGAGTAGTCAGGGCCCGGGCACGCGGCGCAGGTCACACCCGCCGCTGGTTCCGGGCCCTGGTGGTCTGCGGCTAGTGTCCGGTGCCATGTTCGCCGCCTATGCCGCACGCATCGATCCCGACGATCCGCTCAGCGCCCTGGAGCTCGGGGAGCTGCCCGAGCCCGAACCGCGGCCGGGCTGGAGCGTGGTGACCGTCAAGGCGGCCACCCTCAACCACCACGACCTGTGGTCGCTGCGCGGCGTGGGCCTGCCCGCCGAGCGGCTGCCGATGATCCTGGGCTGCGACGCGGCCGGGATCGACGAGCACGGCAACGAGGTGGTGGTCTTCCCGGTGGTCGGCTGGCACGGCCTGGGGGTGCCGGCGGGGGAGCAGCGCTCGATCCTGACCGAGCGCTACCACGGCACCTTCGCCCAGCGGCTCGCGGTGCCGACCGGGAACCTGCTGCCCAAGCCGGCCGAGCTCTCCTTCGCCGAGGCGGCCTGCCTGCCCACGGCCTGGCTGACGGCCTACCGGATGCTCTTCACCAACGCCGGGGTCCGGCCGGGGGACACCGTGCTGGTCCAGGGCGCCGGCGGCGGCGTGGCCACCGCGCTGATCGTGCTGGGCAAGGCGGCCGGTCTGCGGATCTGGGTCACCGGACGGGACGAGGAGAAGCGGGCCAGGGCGATCGGGCTCGGCGCCGCCGCCGCGTTCGAGAGCGGGGCCCGGCTCCCGGAGCGGGTCGACGCGGTGATGGAGACGGTGGGGGCGGCCACCTGGTCCCACTCGGTGCGGTCGCTGCGCCCCGGCGGGACCATCGTGATCTCCGGCGCGACCAGCGGTTCGAGGCCGGCCGACGCCGAGCTGACCCGGATCTTCTACCACGAGCTGAAGGTGGTCGGCTCGACCATGGGGACCAAGGAGGAGCTGGCCGCACTGCTGGCCCTGTGCGGCCACGCGGGAGTGCGTCCGCTGGTGGACTCCGTCGTGCCGCTGACCGAGGCGCGCGAGGCGTTCGGACGGCTCGCGAAGGGCGACGTGTTCGGCAAGATCGTGCTGGAGCCGTGACGGGCACCCGCCAGGACGCCGACGGCCTGTCCGTGCGCCCGGGGCGCACGGACAGGCCGTCCGGCTGGTGACGCCCGGCCGTCAGCCGAGCAGGCGCCGCAGTCGCTCGCCCGCCGAGGCCAGCACCGTCTGGGCCTCGCCCAGCTGGGCGGCGGTCACCGGGCCGCCGTCCCGGGAGGCGTCGCGGACCTGGTCACGGAACCGGTCGAGCAGGCGCTCCAACTCGCGTGCGGGGTCGGCCCCCGGCTCGGTGCGGGCCCAGCCGGGCAGGTCCGCCGGGGCGTCCTTGTCCAGGTCGACCTTGCCGGCCGCGCCGGCGCCGGCCCCGGAGGTGTCCCAGCGGCTGGAGTCCGCCAGCCCGGTCAGGCCCCGGGTCAGCTCGGAGAGCCCCTCGGCCAGACCGGTGGGCCAGTCGCCCTTGCTGACGTGCTCGCGGACCTGCTGCTCCACCCGGCGCTTGATCCGCAGCGCCTCCTGCTGGGCCGCCTGCCGCACCGCCTGCGACTGCTCGCGGGCCTTGCGGGCCTCCTCCTTGGCCTTCTTGGCCTGCTCCTTGGCGGCCCGCTCCTGCTCCTTGGCCTTCTTGGCCTGGGCCTTGAACTCGGCGAACTCCTCCTTGGTGCGCTGCCAGCCGGCCGGGTCGCCCAGCAGCCGCTCGGACCAGGCGCCCGAGGCACCCTCACCGGCCTCGGCGCCGGCCGCCGGGGCGGCGCCGGCCTGCCGGGCCGAGCGGGCGGCGTTGCGCAGCTCCTCGCGCAGGTCCTTCGCGGAGTCCCGGACGTCCTCGCGGATCGCCCCGGCCAGCTGGGAGACCGAGTCGCTGATCTCCACCTCCAGCTCCGCGAGGTCCTCCTGGCGCTCGGTCAGCTCGGCCCGGCCGACGTCGGTGATCCGGTAGACCTTGCGGCCGCCCTCGGTGCTGTGCTCCACCAGCCCCTCCTGCTCCAGCTTGGCCAGCCGCGGGTAGACGGTGCCGGCCGAGGGCGCGTAGAGGCCGTGGAAGCGCTCCTCCAACAGGCGGATCACCTCGTAGCCGTGCCGGGGCGACTCCTCCAGCAGCTTCAGCAGGTAGAGCCGGAGCCGGCCGTGTCCGAAGACGCTGCTCATCCCTGGTCACCGTCCTCGGGGGCCTTGTCGGCGCTCTCAGCGGTGGTCAGTTCCTTGACCAGGCTGGGCGCCTCGTCCTCGGTCTCCGTGCGACGCAGCACCGAGATCGCCCCCGAGACGGTCGAGACCTGCAGCTTGCCGGTGCCGGCGCCGAGCTTGCCGCTGAGCCTCTTGGCCCCCCAGCTGCCACCCACCGTCAGCTCGTCGAAGGCGCTGGAGAACTGGCCGTTGGTGCTGCCCGCCTCGACCGTGGTGTCGGCCGGCTGCGGCAGCCGGACCGCGACGTCCCCGCTGACGGTGTTGATCTTCACGGTGGCCGGCCCGGTGCCCGCCAGGTCCAGCGTCACCGCGCCGCCGACCGTGTTGGCGTGCAGCGTGTCGGGCGTGCTGGCGATGACGGTCAGTTCGCCGGAGACGGTGTTGACCGTCAACTCGCCGGTGACCGACTGGGCGTCCACGTCGCCGGAGACGCTCTTGGCGCTGACCTGGCCGTCCAGGCCGACCAGCGTGATGCCGCCGGCCACCCCGTAGACGCTGGTGCCGCTCCGGACTCCGGAGACGGTGGCCTCGGCGGTGACCGTGCCGACCTTGACCGCGGCCTCGGCCGGGACGGTCAGCGAGACCACGGCGCGGCGCTTGCGGCGCAGCGAACCGAGCAGGCCCTTGACCGCCTCGACGGACTTGAGCTTGTCGCTGAAGTCGGCCCAGTTGAGGTTGGGGTAGGTCACCGTCAGCACGCCGTCCACCAGGGTGACCTCGAGCGGCTCGCCCTCCAGCTCGGTGACCTCCAGTCGGGCCGGGCCCTCGGCCGCGACCACGTTGACCGCTCCGCCGATGATCCGCACGTGCAGTGCGCTGACCGTCTCGTCGATGGTGATCCGGTCAGGCCCGCTGACTGTCCACTGGCTCATCTCTTCGTCCTCCCGTCCGGCGGCCGCCGTCGTACCCTGGAGGGGCGACGATCCGGCGAGTCGCGATGTATCGCGTCTTCCAAGTAACACGATATATCGCGTGGCGGGGAAGTCAAGCACTTCCTCGTGCCGAGAACGCAGCAGGGCCCGGCAAGCGGTTGCTTGCCGGGCCCTGCTGCACTGCTCCCCGCCGCTGTCGCGGTGGCCGTCAGTCCTCGTCCTCGTCGTCGTCCAGCCGGGCCAGCCAGGTGGCCAGCCGCTCGACGGGGACCTCGAAGTCGGGGTTGAGGTCCACGAACTCGCGCAGGCGCTCGGCCAGCCACTCGAAGCTGACCTCCTCCTCGCCGCGCCGGCTCTCCAGCTCCTCGATGCCGCGGTCGGTGAAGTACACGGTGTGCTCTCCGGATTCAGCGTAGAACGGGTTCAAACGGTCGACGGGTTCCAAACGGTCGGGCCCGGTCTCCGTGGAGACCGGGCCCGACCCACTGCTCATCAGCTCGATGGAGCAGGCGTCAGAGGCTGAAGACCTCTTCGATCAGCGCCTGCTGCTCGGCGGCGTGCCGCTTGGCCGAGCCCACGGCCGGAGCCGAGGAGGCGCTGCGGGCCACCCGGCGCAGGCGGGCGGCGCCGGCCTTGCGGCCGACCACGACGTCCAGGTGGTCGACCAGGTTCATCGCGATGAACGGCCAGGCACCCTGGTTGGCCGGCTCCTCCTGGGCCCAGATGAACTGGACGTCCTCGCCGTACCGGGCCAGCTCCTCCTGGAGCTCGGCGATCGGCAGCGGGTAGAGGCGCTCGACCCGGACGATCGCGGTGTCGGTGACGCCGCGCTCGGTGCGGGCCGCCTCCAGGTCGTAGTAGAACTTGCCCGCGGTGATGACCACCTTGCGCACGTTCTTCGGGTCGACCGTGGAGTCGCCGATCACCGGGCGGAACGAGCCGGAGGTGAACTCCTCCGCCGAGGAGGCCGCGGCCTTCAGACGCAGCATCGACTTCGGGGTGAAGACGACCAGCGGCTTGTGGTGCGGGTTGTGCACCTGCCAGCGCAGCAGGTGGAAGTAGTTCGACGGCGAGGTGGGCATCGCGACCGTCATGTTGTTCTGCGCGCACAGCTGCAGGAAGCGCTCGGGACGCGCGGACGAGTGGTCCGGCCCCTGGCCCTCGTAGCCGTGCGGCAGCAGCAGGGTGACGCCGGAGTGCTGGCCCCACTTCTGCTCGGCCGAGGCGATGTACTCGTCGACCACGGTCTGCGCGCCGTTGACGAAGTCGCCGAACTGCGCCTCCCACATCACCAGCGAGTTGGGCCGGGTCAGCGAGTAGCCGTACTCGAAGCCCATCGCCGCGTACTCCGACAGCAGGCTGTCGTAGACGGTGAAGCGGGCCTGGTCCTCGGTCAGGTACAGCAGCGGGGTGTAGTCCTCGCCGGTGACCCGGTCGATCAGCACCGCGTGGCGCTGGCCGAAGGTGCCGCGGCGGCTGTCCTGGCCGGCCAGGCGGACCGGGTGGCCCTCCATCAGCAGCGAGCCGATGGCCAGGCACTCACCGGTGGCCCAGTCGATCGTGCCGTCCTCGATCGAGGCGGCCCGGCGCTGCAGCTGCGGCAGCAGGCGCGGGTGCACGGTCAGCCACTCGGGCAGGTTGACCTGCGAGGCGGCGATCCGCTTGACCATCTCCTGGGAGATGCCGGTCTGGATGCTGACCGGGAAGTCGGCCACCGGACGGGCGCCGGCCGCCTCGGGCTGCGCCCCGGCCGCGTCGCGGACCTCGGCGAAGACCTTCTCCAGCTGGCCCTGGAAGTCCTGGAGCGCCTGCTCCGCCTCTTCCATGGTGATGTCGCCGCGACCGATCAGGCCCTCGGTGTAGAGCTTGCGCACCGAGCGCTTCTTGTCGATCAGGTCGTACATCAGCGGCTGGGTGAACGACGGGTTGTCGGCCTCGTTGTGACCGCGGCGGCGGTAGCAGATGAGGTCGATCACGACGTCCTTGTGGAACGCCTGGCGGAACTCGAAGGCGAGCCGCGCCACGCGGACCACGGCCTCCGGGTCGTCGCCGTTGACGTGGAAGATCGGGGCCTCGATCATCCGGGCCACGTCGGTGCAGTACATCGAGGAGCGGCTGGAGGCCGGGGCGGCGGTGAAGCCGACCTGGTTGTTGACCACCAGGTGGATCGTGCCGCCGGTGCGGTAGCCGCGCAGCTGCGACATGTTCAGGGTCTCCGCGACCACGCCCTGGCCCGCGAAGGCCGCGTCGCCGTGGATCTGGATCGGCAGCACCGGGTAGGTGGTGCCGCCCTGGTCCAGGACGTCCTGCTTGGCGCGGACGATGCCCTCGACGATCGGGTCGACCGTCTCCAGGTGCGAGGGGTTGGCGGCCAGCGAGACCTTGATGGTCTCGCCGTCCAGGCCGGTGAAGGTGCCCTCGGAGCCCAGGTGGTACTTCACGTCGCCGGAGCCGTGCATCGACTTCGGGTCCAGGTTGCCCTCGAACTCGCCGAAGATCTTGCCGTACGGCTTGCCGACGATGTTGGCCAGCACGTTCAGGCGGCCGCGGTGGGCCATGCCGATGACGGCCTCGTCCAGGCGGTGCTCGGCGGCGGCGTCGATGGTCGCGTCGAGCAGCGGGATCAGCGACTCGCCGCCCTCCAGCGAGAAGCGCTTCTGGCCGACGTACTTGGTCTGCAGGAAGGTCTCGAAGGCCTCCGCCGAGTTCAGCCGGCGCAGGATGCGCAGCTGCTCCTCGCGCTCCGGCTTGGTGTACGGCTTCTCGACCCGCTCCTGGATCCACTTGCGCTGCTTGGGGTCCTGGATGTGCATGTACTCGATGCCGACGGTGCGGCAGTACGAGTTGCGCAGCAGCCCGAGGATGTCGCGCAGCTTCATGATCTTCTGGCCGCCGAAGCCGCCGACCGCGAACTCGCGCTCCAGGTCCCACAGGGTCAGCCCGTGCTCCACGACGTCCAGGTCGGGGTGCTTGCGCTGCTTGTACTCCAGCGGGTCGGTGTCGGCCATCAGGTGGCCGCGGACCCGGTAGGAGTGGATGAGCTCCATCACGCGGGCGGTCTTGTTGACGTCGTCCTCGTGCGTGGTGGCGACGTCGGTGGCCCAGCGGACCGGCTCGTACGGGATCCGCAGCGACTCGAAGACCTCGTCGTAGAACCCGTGCTCGCCCAGCAGCAGCTGGTGGATCGAGCGCAGGAACTCGCCGGACGCCGCACCCTGGATGACCCGGTGGTCGTAGGTCGAGGTGAGCGTCATGATCTTGGAGACGCCCAGGCGGGCCAGCGTGTCCGGGTTGGAGCCCTGGAACTCGGCCGGGTACTCCATGGCGCCGACACCGAGGATGGTGCCCTGCCCCTGCATCAGGCGCGGGACCGAGTGCACGGTGCCGATGCCGCCGGGGTTGGTCAGCGAGACGGTGACGCCAGTGAAGTCGTCCATCGTCAGCTTGTTGGCGCGGGCCCGGCGGACGATGTCCTCGTAGGCCTGCCAGAAGCCGAAGAAGTCCAGCGTCTCGGCCTTCTTGATGGCCGCGACGACCAGCTGGCGGTCACCGTTGGGCTTGACCAGGTCGATGGCCAGGCCCAGGTTCACGTGCTCCGGCTTGACCAGGTAGGACTTGCCGTCCTTGACCGCGTAGCTGTGGTTCATGCCCGGGGTCGCCTTCAGGGCCTGCACCAGCGCGTAGCCGATCAGGTGGGTGAAGGAGACCTTGCCGCCGCGGGCGCGCTGCAGGTGGTTGTTGATCACGATGCGGTTGTCGATCAACAGCTTGGCCGGCACGGCGCGCACGCTGGTGGCCGTCGGCACCTCGAGCGAGGCGTCCATGTTGGTGGCCACGGCCTTGGCCGGACCGCGCAGCGGGACCAGCTCGGGGCCGGCGCTCTCGGCCGCCACGGGGGCGGCGGGCGCGGCGGCTGCCTTCGGAGCCGGCGGCGCTGCGGGAGCGGCTGCCAGCGGCGCGGCTGCGGCGGGCGCCGCAGCCGCGGCGGCCACCGGGGCGGCGGCGGGGGCAGGAGCTCCCGCTGCAGCGGTCGCAGCAGGGGCAGGGGCGGCAACGGCGGTCGGCGTGGGGCCGGCCTGGGTCGCGGCCTGGGTCACTGGGGTCACCTCGGTACCGGGCTTGTAGTCGGCGAAAAAGTCCCACCAGGCTCGGTCGACCGAGTTGGGATCCTGGAGGTACTGCTGGTAGATCTCGTCGACGAGCCACTCATTGGGGCCGAAGCCTGTGGAGCTTGCCGAGCTGTTGGGGGTTTCAGGGGACTGTGGCGACACGGCGGCAACCGCCCTCTTCCGCTTCCTTTTGGGATGTTTGGACAGCGGGGATTAAGGCTACGCCCCTGACCAGTCCTCGCGCAGTCCCCGGGGGGTCGGCGTCGTCCAGATCACAGTGCCGTCGGCCACATTGGCTGGAAAAAGACGTTAGCCACGTGGTCGAGCGGGGAAACGGGCGCTCTTGATCACCGGATTAAACGGTATCAAACCGGACAAAGTTGCCCCTGGCCGACCAGATATGGCCGATCTGAGGCTGTCGACTACCAGATTGTCCCAATTTTGTGACAAAGCTGGCCGACGTGGACAGGACGTGGTGGTCCGGTGTGCCGGTTCACCCGTCGTTCAACCGGACGTTCAACCGGGCGGACGGCCGGGCGGAGCGGGCTCAGCCGCCGGGCAGGGCGACCTGGATCAGGCAGCCGCGCGAGCCGTCCGCCACCTCGATCCGTCCGCCGTGCAGGTCCACCGCCCAGCGGGCGATGGCCAGGCCCAGGCCGGTGCCGCCGTCGCTGCCGGGGCCCTGCGCGGTCGCGGTGCCGGCGCGGCTGAACCGGTCGAAGACCCGGGTGCGGTCCGCGGCGGGTATGCCGGGGCCCTGGTCCTCCACCTCGAGGAGCAGGGCCAGCGGTGCCTCGCCCGCCCGGGCCCGCACCGTCACGGTGCCGCCGGCGGGGGAGTGCTTGCAGGCGTTGTCCACCAGGTTCGCCACCACCTGGTGCAGCC
This sequence comes from Kitasatospora sp. NBC_01250, assembly GCF_036226465.1. Taxonomy (NCBI): domain Bacteria; kingdom Bacillati; phylum Actinomycetota; class Actinomycetes; order Kitasatosporales; family Streptomycetaceae; genus Kitasatospora; species Kitasatospora sp. NBC_01250. The sequence goes on from NZ_CP108476.1 coordinate 5,720,622, forward strand.
GCTCCGGGTCGGCCAGTCCGGTCAGGCCCTGCGGCTGGACGTCCAGGCGCAACTGCACGTCGTCGCGCCGGCTCCATGCGCCGCCCGCCGTCGCACCGTCCACCGTGAGCCCGCGCAGGACGCCGGCCAGGAACGGCGCGACCTCGAACTCGCGGGCGTCCAACGGCACCACGCCGTCGTCCAGCTTGGACAGGTCCAACAGGTGGGAGACCAGGCGGCCGAGTCGCTCGGTCTGTTCCAGCGCGGCGCCCAGGGTGCCCGGTTCGGGCGGCACCACGCCGTCCACCATGTTCTCCAGCACCGCGCGCAGCGCCGCGATCGGCGTGCGCAGCTCGTGCGAGACGTTGGCCACCAGCTCGCGCCGGTGGCGGTCGGAGGCCTCCAGGTCGGCGGCCATCTTGTTGAAGGTCACCGCCAGTTCGCCGATCTCGTCGCGGGAGCCGGTCGTCACCCGGCGGCTGTAGTCGCCGCCGGCCATCGCGCGCGCCGCCGCGGTCATCTCGCGCAGCGGGGCGGTCAGGGTGTGCGCCAGCAGCTGCATGAAGAGCAGCGAGGCGATCATGGAGAAGGCCATGATCACCCGGATCTGGGTCTCCGAGCGGATCGCGATCACCACCAGGCCGGTGGCGACCATCACCGACACGATGACCAGCAGGGCGAGTTTGCCCTTGATCGAGCGCAGCGGGTCGAACGGCCGGATCTCCCGCCAGATCCGCGCGGCCACGCGTCCCGGCAGCCGCGCCGAGGGTGGCGTCCGGTCGGGCTCGTCGTGAGCCCGTGGTGAGGTGTTCATCGGTGCTTGGTCCCCGTACTCCCGTGCGCCCCCGTGGCCCCCGCAGCTGGTACCGCGCCCGGCTCAGCCGACCGGTGCCTCGAGGGCGTAGCCCACGCCGTGCACGGTGCGGATCCAGGTGGCGCCGATCTTCCGGCGCAGCGCCTTGACGTGGCTGTCCACGGTCCGGGTGCCGGAGGCGTCGGTCCAGTCCCAGACCTCGGCCAGCAGCTGCTCGCGGGTCAGCACCGCGCGCGGCTGGGCGGCCAGGCAGGCCAGCAGGTCGAACTCGGTCGGCGTCAGGTGCACGTCGCCGGAGGCGAGCCGGACCCGGCGCTGCACGTGGTCGATCTCCAGCTCGCCGAACCGCAGGCTGCCGAGCGCCGGAGTTCTGGCCGCCTGCTGCGCGCGCTCGACACGGCGCAGCAGCACGTTGACCCGGGCGGCGAGTTCGCGCATCGAGAACGGCTTGGTCATGTAGTCGTCGGCGCCCACACCGAGGCCCACCAGCAGGTCGGTCTCGTCGTCGCGGGCGGTCAGCATCAGCACCGGCACCGGCCGCTGGGCCTGGATCCGGCGGCAGACCTCGAGCCCGTCGAAGCCGGGCAGCATGATGTCGAGCACCACGAGGTCCGGCTGCCAGGTGTGGAAGCCGTCCACCGCGCCCGGGCCGTCGTGGGCCACGGCGACCTTGAAGCCCTCCGCGCCCAGCCGGGCAGCGATGGACTCGGCGATGGTGGGTTCGTCCTCCACCACCAAGACGCGTCGCTGGGCAATCACACCGCTCGTGCTGGTGTCCTGTTGAATCTCTGTCACGGTCACGCCACCGCCCCCAGGGCCTGCGGGCCGCCACCTGTGGGAATGGCGGGCACCGCTCGTAGTCTTGTTCCGTCGATTTTTCCGGTACCGGTTCTGGCACCCCGGCTCCGCCAAGCACGGGTGGACCGCGGCCTGACCGCCGGTCCGGGCGCGCACACCTCGCAGCGTACGGACACCCGGCGAGCACCGGCAGGTGGTCCGCGGATTTCCGGTCCGCGGGCCGTCACACGCGCCCCGGGGACCCGGTACGGGCCGCTACCTTACCCGTCCATGTCGCCTCACCGTAACGGTGTGTATGCGGGAACCCTGCAGGTGGTCCCGGCGCGGGGGGCGGTCGGCTTTGGTCCGTACCAACTCCTGAACTGCCGTAACGGGGACGGCAGGCAGATCCTCAGCGGACTCTCAGACGTACGTCGTACCGTGGACGAATTCAGCCAACGATGGCACGGTGTGCACGCGCAGCGAGCGTTCGGGCGCACCGGGTGCGGCCGTGGCACGGTCCGCCGGGTACATCGGCAGTGAGGGACGGAGGCGCCATGGCGGACGCGTCGTTCGGTGCGTCGGCGGGTGCGCCGACGGGCCCGGTCCCGGCGGCATCGCCGGCCCCCGCGGCACCGGCGCGGGCATGGGCGGCGGGCCGCCCGGGCGGCCGCCGGCTGCCCGTCGCGCCGCTGGCCTGCCTGCGGTTCGGGCTGCGCGAGGTTCCGCTGCAGTGGGTGCTGGAACGGCTGCCCACCCCGCGGCGCAACCCCTTCGCCGTCGGCTACCTGGTGGTGCTGGCCGGCACCACCGTCTTCGCCCAGGCGGCCAGCCCGGACCTGGTGCACCAGTTGCAGACCATGTCCAGCACCGACGGCCACCACCTGCTGCACACCCCCCTGCGCTCGCTGCTGATGAGCGGCCTCTGGGTGGCCGGGCCGGCCTGGATGCCCTATCTGTGGGCCTTCGCCTTCACCGTCGCCCCGCTGGAGCGGCGGGTCGGCTCGCTGCGCGCGGCCGGGGTCTTCGCCGCCGGGCACGTGGTCGGCACCCTGCTCTCCCAGCTGGTGGTGGCGATCGCGGTGGCCACCGGCAAGGTCGGGCCGAGCATGCTGGACGAGCTGGACATCGGCGTCAGCTACGGCGTGCTGGCCAGCCTGGGCGCGATGGCCGGGTTGCTGCCGCCGCGCGGGCGCTACCTGGCGGTGGCCGGGGCGCTGCTGCTGGTCGGCCACCAGGTCCTCTCCAGCCCCGACCTGGTCACCGGGATCGGGCATCCGACCGCGCTGCTGGTCGGGATGGCGCTCGGGGGCGTGCTGCGCCGCACACCGCCGCCGCGTTCCGGCGGCGGGCGCGGCGGGATGGCGCGCTGGCTGTCGCGCTGGGCGCCGCGCCGGCTCGCGCTGCCCGACCAGTCGGCCTGACCGACCGGTCGGCGCCGCACCTTCCCGGTCTTCTTCCCCCGATCTTCCTTCATCGCTCAGAGCGAACAAAGTCCCGGGAACATCCAGCTCTCCCGAAGCCTTAGTCATGTCGACTCAAGTTCACTGACTGGGGAGAGATCATGGCATCGACGTCCGCTTCGCTCACCCTGCCCGTGCTGCCGCTCGACGACGAGGTCGTGCTGCCCGGCATGGTGGTGCCGCTGGACCTCAAGGACACCGAGGTGCGCGCCGCCGTGGAGGCCGCCCGGGCCGCCGCGCGGGCGTCGGTGGACGGCGGCAAGCCGCAGGTGCTGCTGGTGCCGCGGCTGGACGGTTCATACGCGGCGGTGGGTTCGCTGGCCACCGTCGAGCAGGTCGGCCGACTGGCCGACGGCGAGCCGGCCGCGCTGGTCCGCGCGGTCCGCCGGGTGCGGATCGGGGCCGGCACCACCGGGCCCGGCGCCGCGCTCTGGGTGGAGACCACGCCGTTCAAGGAGTCCTCGGTCGGGATCCCGGTGGGCGGCCGGGCCGCCGAGCTGGTGAAGGAGTACAAGGCCGTCTCCACCCAGTGGCTGCGCAAGCGCGGCGCCTGGCAGATCGTCGACCGGGTGGCCGGCATCGAGGGCGTCGGCGAGCTGGCCGACAACATCGGCTACGCCCCCTTCGCCACCGCCGAGCAGAAGCTCAAGGTGCTGCTGGAGGCCGACCAGGTGGCCCGGCTGGAGTTCGCCCTGCAGCTGCTGCGCGACCACCTCGCCGAGGAGGAGGTCAACGACACCATCCGCAAGGACGTCGAGGAGGGCGTGGCCAAGCAGCAGAAGGAGTTCCTGCTCCGCCGCCAGCTGGAGGCCGTGCGCAAGGAGCTGGCCGAGCTGAACGGCGAGGCCGCCGACGAGGAGGGCGACTACCGCGCCCGGGTGGAGGCCGCCGACCTGCCCGAGAAGGTCCGCGAGGCGGCCCTCAAGGAGGTCGACAAGCTGGAGCGCTCCAGCGACCAGTCGCCCGAGGGCAGCTGGATCCGCACCTGGCTGGACACCGTCCTGGAGCTGCCCTGGAACAAGCGCAACGAGGACGCCTACGACATCACCGGCGCCCGCGCCGTGCTGGACGCCGACCACGCGGGCCTGGCCGACGTGAAGGACCGGATCGTGGAGTACCTGGCGGTCCGCAAGCGCCGGGCCGACCAGGGGCTGAGCCTGATCGGCGGGCGGCGCGGCGGCGCGGTGCTGGCCCTGGTCGGGCCGCCCGGTGTCGGCAAGACCTCGCTCGGCGAGTCGGTGGCCCGCGCGATGGGCCGCGACTTCGTCCGGGTCGCGCTCGGCGGTGTCCGCGACGAGGCCGAGATCCGCGGCCACCGGCGCACCTACGTCGGCGCGCTGCCGGGCCGGATCGTGCGGGCCATCAAGGAGGCCGGCTCGATGAACCCGGTGGTCCTGCTGGACGAGATCGACAAGGTCGGCTCGGACTACCGCGGCGACCCGGCCGCCGCCCTGCTGGAGGTGCTGGACCCGGCGCAGAACCACACCTTCCGGGACCACTACCTGGAGGTCGAGCTGGACCTGTCCGACGTGGTCTTCCTGGCCACCGCCAATGTGCTGGAGGCGATCCCGGAGCCGCTGCTGGACCGGATGGAGCTGGTCCGCCTGGACGGCTACACCGAGGACGAGAAGGTCGTCATCGCCCGCGACCACCTGCTGCCGCGCCAGCTGCAGCGGGCGGGGCTGCTGCCGCAGGACGTCACGGTCGAGGAGTCCGCGCTGCGCAAGCTGGCCGGCGAGTACACCCGCGAGGCCGGCGTGCGGACCCTGGAGCGGGCGGTGGCCCGGATCCTGCGCAAGGTCACCGCGCAGACCGAGCTGGGCGAGCGCGAGCTGCCCGCCGCGATCGGCGCCGACGACCTGCGGGCCCTGATCGGGCGCCCGCACCACACGCCGGAGGCGGCCCAGGAGCCGGCCGAGCGCCGCACCGCGGTGCCGGGCGTGGCCACCGGCCTGGCGGTGACCGGCGCTGGCGGCGACGTCCTCTACATCGAGGCCTCGCTGGCCGACGCCGAGACCGGCTCGACCGGCCTGACCCTCACCGGCCAGCTGGGCGACGTCATGAAGGAGTCCGCCCACATCGCCCTCTCCTACCTGCGCTCGCGCGGGGCGGAGCTGGAGCTGCCGGTCACCGGCCTGCGGGAGCGCGGCATCCACCTGCACGTGCCGGCCGGCGCCGTCCCCAAGGACGGCCCGAGCGCGGGCGTCACCATGACCACCGCGCTGGCCTCGCTGCTCTCCGGCCGCAAGGTGCGCACCGACGTCGCGATGACCGGTGAGGTCTCGCTGACCGGCCGGGTGCTGCCGATCGGCGGGGTGAAGCAGAAGCTGCTGGCCGCCGACCGGGCGGGGATCACCACCGTGATCATCCCCAAGCGCAACGAGCCCGACCTGGACGACGTCCCGGCCGAGGTGCTGGAGCGCCTGTCGGTCCACCCCGTGGCCGACGTCCGCGAGGTGCTCGCGCTGGCCCTGGAGCCCGCCGAGGTCCTGGTGGCCGCCGCGGCCTGACGGCGGGCGGCCCGCGGTCCGACCCCCGGCGCCGTTGTCGGCGCCGGGGGTCGGACCGCAGTGCCGCAGCGCAGCGACGCGGCCCCGCAGGGTCGCGGGAATGGGGAGTCGGGTGACAGGCGGCCCGGTAGTCATGCGACACTGCGCCAATGCCGTCGCCTACACAGAAAGCCCTGGCCAAGGTGCCTGGGCCGCTGCGCCCCTTCCTGGTGCAGCACCGAAGTCTGGTGAAGTTCCTAGTGGTGGGCGGGACGTGTTTCCTGCTGACGCTGGTGATCAACTACGGGCTCAGGTTCACCGTTTGCCAGAACAAGCCGCTCGTCGCACTGACCGTCGCCAACGCGATCGCCACGGTGGCTTCGTACCTGCTGAACCGGCAGTGGTCGTTCCGCTCGGAGGGCAGCCACAAGGAGGCCATCCCGTTCTTCGTGGTCAGTGCGGTCGCGGTCGGGGTCAACGACCTGCCGCAGGCCATCAGCCACTACGTGCTCAACCTGCGCACGCCGCACGTGACCCACTTCACCGCCGAGGTCTCCGACTTCCTGAGCGGCATGATCATCGGCACCCTGGTGGCGATGGCCTTCCGCTACTGGGCGATGAAGCGGTTCGTCTTCACCACCACCCGCAGCTCAGCGGTCTCCGAGTCCGCCGAGTCGTCCACGCCGGTGCACTGACCCGGGCTCACCCGGCGGTCGTCGTTCCCGGCTCCGACGGGGCGGTCATCTCCCGGCCGCCCCGGGGCCTGGTGCTCACCGCGACCAGTGTCACCGCCATCCCCAGCACCGCCCAGGCGGCCAGGACCAGCAGCGGGACGGTGAGATTGGTGGCGCCGAAGTAGGCGATCGACCTGGTCGCGTCGGTGCCCGCGCCGTTCGGCAGCCAGGCGCCGATCGCCCGCCAGAACGGCGGCATCAGCGGCGGCGGGTAGACCCCGCCGGCGCTCGGGTTGCCGAGCACCACGAAGAGCAGCACGGCCAGCCCGATGCCCACCAGGTCGAAGAGGCACTCCAGGGCCATCGTGACGGTCCCCACCGCGAAGACCACCAGGCTGCCCACGCCCCAGAGTCCCGCGGTGCTGCCGGGCAGCGCGTTCAGGATCGGCCCCACGATCAGCGCGCCGCCGAGCCCGGCCGCGATCGAGTACAGCGCCAGCACCCCGGTGCGGATCAGCGCGCGGTCACGGTTGGCGGGCCGGGAGCCGGCGCTGATGCCCAGGATCGAGGCGACCAGGTAGCCGCCCACGCACCAGCCGATCACCAGGTAGAACGAGGTCAGCCCGTTGGCGTCGCCCGGCGGCAGCGGGATCACGTCCTTGGTCTGCACGGTGCGGCCCTGGTGCTGCTCCAGCTGCGTGACGATGCTCTGGGCGGCGGTGGCGGCCGACTTGCCGCGGGCACCGGCCACCAGCAGGGTGTCCTGGCTGCCGGAGGGGTCGACGATCAGGGCCGCGTAGAGCTTCTGGTCCTTGATCCGGGCGACCGCGGTGGCCTCGTCGGCCACCGCAGTGGCGCGCACCGCCTCGCCCGGCACCTGGTCGAGCGCGCCGACCACCTGTGCCTGCTGCTGCGCCGGGGCCACCACGCCGATCGACAGGTGGTGCGGTTTCGGCTCGTGCAGCGCGCCGACGTACGAGGTGATGAAGGCGAGCTGGAGCAGCAGCACCGCGACCACCAGCAGTGCTGAGCGTCCGCTGACGGCGTCCTTGAGTTCCTTGACGAAGCCCTGGCTCTGGTGGGACATCAACTCTCCTCGATCGGCGGTGCGATGGGCGGAGAAAAACGGACCTTGCAGATAATTCATATCATCAAGCACTTTCCCGGCGATCCCTACCGCGCCGGGCTGATGGATACTGATCACGCGCCGGCGACCGGTGCCGCGCGGACGAGCGACGGGTTGGCGTGGACGAGCAACTGACGAACGGTGAGGTCGGCGCGGTCTACCGCGCGGTGGAGCGCGAGGTCGCGGTGATGTTCCGCCGGGGGCGGGCCCGTTCGGCCGAGATGTCCCGACTGGTGCACCCCAAGCTGGAGGGGCTGGCCTACAGCCTGCTGGCCCACCTCGCCGAGGCCGGGCAGGTGCGGGTGACCGACGTCGGCGCGCACTTCGGGGTCGGCAAGGCGACGATCAGCCGGCAGATCAAGGCGCTGGAGGAGCTGGGCCTGGTGGCCCGCGAGTCGGACCCGCTGGACGGCCGGGTCTCGCTGGTCTCGCTCACCGAGGACGGCGCCCGTCGCTACCTGCGCGCCCACGAGTACCGGATCACCACGTTCCGCGCGATGCTCGCCGACTGGGAGCCCGCCGAGCTGCGGCAGTTCGCCCGGCTGCTGGCCCGGTTCAACGACACGGTGGCCGGTGCCGGCCGGTACGAGGAGCCGTTGGAGTAGCCGCCCGGTCCGCCGGGTTGCGAGGGCCGTCCGCCGTGACGGGGGTCCGGTGCGGCCGCGAAAAGGTTGCCCTGGTCAACTATCCTGGCCTATGGTTGCCCTAGGCAACGATTTCTAAGGACCCCCATGACCAGCAGCCAGCCGGCCCACCGCCGTCACCACGGCGCGGCCGACTCCGACCGCCCGATGACGCACCGCGAGATTCTCGAAGCGCTCTCCGGGCTGCTGCTCGGCCTCTTCGTGGCGGTCCTCTCCTCGACCATCGTCTCCAACGCGCTGCCGACCATCCTCAACGACCTGCACGGCGGGGAGTCCGCCTACACCTGGGTGATCACCGCGGCACTGCTCTCGCTCACCGCCTCCACCCCGATCTGGGGCAAGCTCTCCGACCTGGTGAGCAAGAAGCTGCTGGTCCAGCTGGCGCTGGTGATCTACATCGTCTCCTCCACCCTGGCCGGTCTCTCGCAGAACACCAGCGAGCTGATCGCCTGCCGGGTGCTCCAGGGGCTGGGCGCGGGCGGGGTGGTGGCGCTCGGCCAGATCTGCCTGGCGGCGATGGTCCCGCCGCGCGAACGCGGGCGCTACAGCGGTTACTTCGGCGCCGTCTTCGCGCTGGCCACGATCGGCGGACCGCTGATCGGCGGGGTCATCGTGGACACCGGCTGGCTGGGCTGGCGCTGGTGCTTCTACGTCGGCATCCCGTTCTCGGTGATCGCCATCATCGTGCTCCAGCGCACCCTGCACCTGCCGGTGGTGAAGCGGAAGGCGAAGATCGACTACCTGGGCGCGCTGCTGATCGCCGGTGCGGTCAGCCTGCTGATGGTCTGGGTCACGCTGGCCGGCAAGAACTACGCCTGGGGCTCCTGGCAGACCGTGGCGATGGTCGGCGGCGGGCTGCTGCTCGTCGTGCTCTTCGTCCTGACCGAGCGCCGGGCGGCCGAGCCGATCATGCCGCTCACCCTGTTCCGTCACCGCACGGTGAGCCTGGCCGCGGTGGCCAGCACCTTCGTGGGCATCGGGATGTACGGCGCCACCACCTTCCTGAGCCAGTACTTCCAGCTGGCCAAGGAGAAGACGCCGACCATGGCCGGCATCATGACGCTGCCGATGATCCTGGGCCTGGCCGTCTCCTCGGCCGTCGCCGGGCGGCTGATCACCAAGTACGGCAAGTGGAAGCGCTACCTGGTGGCCGGCACCTTCCTGCTCGCGCTCGGCTTCCTGCTGCTCGGCACCGCCCGGGCCGACACGGGCTACGGCCTGCTCTCGCTCTACATGGCGGCCACCGGCGTGGGCCTCGGCCTGACCTCGCAGAACCTGGTACTGGCGGTGCAGAACACGGTCACGGCCAAGGAGTTGGGCACAGCCAGCTCGACCGTCACCTTCTTCCGCACCATGGGTGGCGCGATGGGCGTCTCGGCGCTCGGCGCACTGCTCGGCACCCGGGTGACCCACTACCTGACCCAGAACCTGACCGCCGCGCACATCCCGCCGGCCGGCGCCGCCGCGCTGGGCGGCGGCGACCTGCCGGACCTGCACACGCTGCCCGCACCGCTGGTCCCGCTGGTCACCGATGCCTTCGGGCACGGGGTGGGCACCGTCTTCCTGGTGGCCTCGCCGTTCGCGGCGGTGGCCTTCCTGGTGGTGCTGCTGATCCGCGAGGTGCCGCTGCGCACGGCCTCGGCCGCCGCACCCGCACCCGCGCCGGCCGAGGCGGTCAGCGAGCCGGCGTGACCGGCGTGACCGGCGTGGCTGGCAGGGCCGGGACGGCCGGGGTGGCCGGGGCGGCGAGTCCGGCGCAGTAGGTCGGCCGGTGACCGCTGTCGTGCGCGGCGCTGTTCAGCACCAGCGCCTGGACCAGCAGCGGGACCAGCAGGACCGTCAGCACCAGCCAGCCCACCGGGTGCGTGCGCCTGGTCAGCAGCCCGCGGAGCAGCCAGAGGACGGCGCCCAGCGAGGCCAGTGCCCCGGCCCAGGCCAGCGCGAGCCCGTAGCCGGGGATCCCGTTGCTGTCGTGGCACTTGCTCATGACCTCGCGCACGAAGTGCGAGTCGGCCCACATCGCCAGGGCGCTGGCCGGGATCCCGGAGGCCGCCACCAGCAGTGGGTAGCCGATGCCGAGCAGCGGCGGGTGGCTGCGGTGCGCCGTGGTCGGCGGTGCGACCGGCACCGCAGTGGCGTAGTTGTTCATGATCCCCCTTGGTCGGCGCCCATCCTAGGCAGTGCCACACGGCCGGTTCGCGCAGGTCGCGCGCGGGGGAGCGGGTACGAGGAAGGCCGCGAGCTGCCCAGCAGCTCGCGGCCTTCCTCGTCCTGCGGGTGTCTCGGGGTCGTCAGCTCGCGATGAGCGTCAGGCCGTAGCCCACCGCGGCGGCGCAGGCGGCGAAGCAGACGCCGGCCGCGGCCAGCGCCACGGTGCCGCTGCCGCCGCCCGGGGCACTGGCCTTGGCAGCCTCGACGGCGGCCTCACGACGGGACAGGGCCAGGATGCCGAGGGCGAAGGCGCTCACCACGGCGACGGTGACCAGGAAGCTGACGCCCGCGGTGTCGGCCAGGGCGCTCCAGTTGATGTGCATGGCGAGCCCCTCAGGCGGCGACGGTGGCGGTGGGCGGGGTGGTGGGCGTGGCCGGCGGCGTCACCGGGGTGACGGTGATGCCGGGCGGCGTCACCACGGCCACGTCGGACAGTTCCGGCGAGAGCTCGGCGACGACCGGGAGCTCGGTGCCCTCGGTGCGCGCGCCCTCCTGCGGCAGCTCGTTGACGTTGCTCGCGGTCACCGGCTGGCGGCGCGAGAGCATCCACATCGCGCCCGAGCCGGCCACCAGCGCGGCGCCGACCAGCACGACGCCCCAGGTGCCCTGGACGGCGACGTAGGCGGCCGCACCGGCCACCACGGCGGCGGCGGGCAGGGTCAGCGCCCAGGTGTAGACCATGCGGCGGGCCATGCTCCAGTGCACCTGGGCCTTGGGGCCGCCCAGGCCCGCGCCCATGATGCCGCCGGAGACCACCTGGGTGGTGGACAGGCCGTAACCCATGTGCGAGGAGGTCAGGATCACCGCGGTGGTCGCGCTCTCGGCGGCGAAGCCCTGCGGCGCCTGGACGTCGGTCAGGCCCTTGCCCATGCTGCGGATGATCCGCCAGCCACCGCTGTAGGTGCCCAGCGCGATGGCCAGACCGGCGCTGGCGATGACCCAGGTGGGCGGCAGCGCGTGCTTGGGCAGCGCGCCGACCGAGACCAGGGTCAGGGTGATGATGCCCATCGTCTTCTGGGCGTCGTTGGTGCCGTGGGCCAGCGAGACCAGCGAGGCGGAGAAGATCTGGCCGGTCTTGAAGCCCTTGGTGGTGGTCTTCTCGTTGCCGCGCCTGGTGATGAGGTAGGCCATCTTGGTGGCGCCCCAGGCGGCCGCGCCGGCCACGATCGGGGAGGCGACGGCCGGGATGAGGATCTTGGTGACCACGGTGCTGAAGTTCACGCCGTCGAGGCCGACTCCGACGACAGTGGCGCCGATCAGACCGCCGTACAGCGCGTGCGAGGAGCTGGAGGGCAGGCCGCGCAGCCAGGTCAGCAGGTTCCAGAGGATCGCACCGACCAGCGCGGCGAAGATCACCGCCGGGTGGATGCCGGCCTTCTCGTTGACGATGCCGCCGGAGATGGTGCTTGCCACCTTCACGGACAGGAAGGCACCGGCGAAGTTGAGGACCGCCGAGATGGTGACGGCGATCTTGGGACGCAGCGCGCCGGTGGCGATGGAGGTGGCCATCGCGTTGGCGGTGTCGTGGAAGCCGTTCGTGAAGTCGAAGGCCAGGGCCGTGACGATCACTACCGCCACCAGGAACGTGATGTGTTCCATTACCAAACAATCGTCGTAGTAGTCGGACTGTGGTTTCTGCTGCCGTGTTCAGCGCGACCGTAGGGATGGCGGGTGAACGGAAGGTTAACTGGGCTGGGACTCCGGGCTCCGTTTCCTTCCTGCACCTTACAAAGAGGAGTCTGTCAGGTGTCTGGCCTGGTCTTATGCGAACAACGTCCGGTTTGCTGCCGGATTGCTGAGATCTGTGTCACGGCCCGGCGGTGCCGAGAATTCATCCACGGGTACGGACGCTCCCTGCCGCAGCCGGTCCTTGGCATGGCAGGATCGGTCGGGGTTCGCCGTCGGCGGGCCGTGGGGTGTCACCGGACGTTGGGGAGGCGGGCCGATGCGTGCCGTGCGGCGCGAACACATGGTCGGGACTCAGCCGTGGCTGCGGGCCGCGCTGCGCTGCGGAGCGGTGCTCGCGATGGCGGCCCTGGTGCTGCCGCTGGCCGGGCAGAGCGCCTTCGCCGCCGGCGAGCCGGCGCCCGGCGCCTCCTCAGCGCCGTCCACCGCTGCGGGCGCCCCCGGTGCCGATCCGCTGGCCCAGGCCGAGGCGACGCTCGGCCCGCTGCTCGACAAGATCCACCTGCTCTACCAGAACGCCGAGGCCGCCACCGAGCAGTACAACGCCACCGCCCAGCAGTTGGCCACCCAGCAGATCACCGCGGCCGGCATCGACAGCAAGGTCGACGCCCAGCAGGCGCTGGTCGACCAGGGCATCGACGTCGCCTCGGAGATCGCCTCCGAGCAGTACCGCAACGGCGACCTCTCCGGCTTCGGCGAGCTGCTGCTGACCAACGACCCGTACCAGGCCGCCCACCTCGCGGCGCTGCTGTCCGCCGCCAGCCGTTCGCAGGCCGAGTTCATCGGTCAGCTGAAGAGCGACCAGGCGTCGCTGCAGCAGTTGAAGAAGCAGTCCGGCGACGCGGTCAACGCCAGCAAGGCGCTGCTCGCCCAGCAGGACCAGAACAAGGCCGACATCTCCCGCCAGCTGGCCACCGTCGAACAGGTGGTCTCCTCGCTCACCGGCGCCCAGCAGAACGAGCTCCAGCAGTTGGAGCAGCAGCAGATCGACCAGGCGCAGCTGGCCTTCCTGGCCTCCGGCGCGCTCGGCCAGGGGGAGCGCACGCCCTCGGCCGCCGGGCGCAAGGCGGTGGCCTACGCGCTCGCCCAGCTCGGCAAGCCGTACCTGTGGGGCGGCATCGGGCCAGAAGCCTACGACTGCTCCGGCCTCACCTCGCAGGCCTGGCTGAGCGCGGGCGTGCAGATCCCGCGCACCAGCCAGGACCAGTGGGCCCAGCTGCCGCACGTCCCGCTGAACCAGCTGCGCCCCGGTGACCTGGTGGTCTACTACGAGAGCGCCGAGCACGTCGCGATGTACATCGGCGGCGGACTGGTCGTGCAGGCCCCGCACACCGGCGCGTTCGTGCGGGTCTCGCCGATCGGCATGGCGCCGATCCTGGGCGCGGTGCGGCCCGACCCGCAGAACGCCTCGGACGAGGCGGGCGGCGCCTGGAAGGTGCCCGCCACGCTGCAGGACGCCGAGACGATCACGCCGATCGCCCCTGGCCCGGCCACCGCGCCCGGCCTGCCGAGCGAGCCGCCGCTGCCCGCGCTGCTGCCGGTGGTGCCGATCAGCCCGTCGGCGCCGCCGTCCGCCGCCAAGCCCTCGCCCGGCTCCTCCTCGCCCTCCGGTGCCTCGCCCTCCGGCGGCTCCCCGTCGCCGGCCGGCCCGGGGCCGGCCGCGCCGTCGGGCAGCACCTCGCCGACGCCGTCCGGGTCGCCCTCGGGTACCGCGCCGGTGAGCGCCTCGCCCTCGGGCAGCACCTCGCCGACGCCGTCCGGGTCGCCCTCCGGCACCGCGTCGGTGGGCCCCTCGCCCTCGGGCAGCGGTTCGGGCAGCCCGTCGGCCTCGCCCTCGGGCACCGCGCCGGTGAGCGGTCCGCCCTCGGGCACGCCGTCCGACAGCCCCTCGCACTGACCGGGCGCCGGCCGAGCACTGACCGCGCGGGCCCGTCGGTCCTGGTGACCGACGGGTCCAGTGCGGATCAGGCCCCGCTGTCCGGCTCGAAGCGGATCACCACGGCCTTGGAGGTGGGCGTGTTGCTGATCTCGGCCGTCGAGTCGAGCGGGACCAGCACGTTGGTCTCCGGGTAGTAGGCCGCCGCGCCGCCGCGGGCGACCGGGTAGTGCACCACCTTGAAGTGCGGCGCGCGCCGGTCCACCCCGTCGCGCCACTCGCTGACCAGGTCCACGTAGCCGCCCTCGGTCAGGCCGAGTTCGGCCGCGTCCGCCGGGTTGACCAGCACCACCCGCCGACCGCCGGTGATGCCCCGGTAGCGGTCGTCCAGGCCGTAGATGGTGGTGTTGTACTGGTCGTGCGAGCGCAGCGTCTGCAGCAGCAGCCGCCCGGCGGGGACCTCGGGAGCGGTCAGCTCGTTGACGGTGAAGTTGGCCTTGCCGGTGGCGGTGGGGAAGGTGCGCGAGTCGCGCGGGCCGTGCGGCAGCGCGAAGCCGCCCGGCGCCTTGACCCTGGCGTTGAAGTCGGTGAAGCCCGGCACCACGCCCGCGATCCGGTCGCGGATGCTGCCGTAGTCGGCGGCGAACTCCTCCCACGGGATCGGGTCCGCCGGGCCGAGCGCGGCGCGGGCCAGCCGGCAGACGATCGCCGTCTCGGAGAGGATGCCGGGGGCCGGCGGACGCAGCCGGCCCTGCGAGGAGTGGACCATGCCCATCGAGTCCTCGACGGTGACGAACTGGTCGCCGCGCTCGGTGGTGTCCCGGTCGGTGCGCCCGAGGGTGGGCAGGATCAGCGCCCGGGCGCCGGTGACCAGGTGCGAGCGGTTGAGCTTGGTGGAGACCTGCACGGTCAGCCGGCAGTTGCGCAGCGCGGCCTCGGTGACCTCGGTGTCCGGGGTGGCCGCGACGAAGTTGCCGCCCATCGCGAAGAAGACCTTGACCCGCCCGTCGCGCATCGCCCGGATCGACTCCACCGCGTCGTAGCCGTGCTCGCGCGGCGGCCGGAAGCCGAACTCCCGCTCCAGCGCGTCCAGGAAGGCGGGCGCGGGGCGCTCGAAGATGCCCATGGTCCGGTCGCCCTGCACATTGCTGTGCCCGCGCACCGGGCAGACTCCGGCGCCGGGGCGGCCCACATTGCCGCGCAGCAGCAGGAAGTTGACCACCTCGCGGATGGTCGGCACCGAGTGCTTGTGCTGGGTCAGGCCCATCGCCCAGCAGACGATGACCTTCTTCGACGCCAGGACGTGCCGGGCCAGCTCCTCGATCTGCTCCCAGGGCAGACCGGTTGCGGCGAGCACCTGCTGACGGTCCGTCGACTCCGCCTCGGCGGCGAACTCCTCGAAGCCGTGGCAGTGCTCGGCGACGAAGGCCGTATCGACGCCGCCGTCGGCGGCCAGGATCAGCTGGTTGAGCGCGCGGAACAGCGCGAGGTCGCCGCCGAGGCGGATCTGCAGGAACAGGTCGGTGAGCTTGGTGCCGCCGCCGACCAGGCCGCGGGCGTGCTGCGGGTTCTTGAACCGCTCCAGGCCGGCCTCCGGCAGCGGGTTGACGCTGACGATGGTCGCGCCGGCCCGCTTGGCCCGCTCCAGCGCGGAGAGCATCCGGGGGTGGTTGGTGCCCGGGTTCTGGCCCGCCACGATGATCAGGTCGGCCTGGTAGAGGTCCTTGAGGCTGACGCTGCCCTTGCCCACCCCGAGGGTCTCCACCAGCGCCGAACCCGAGGACTCGTGGCACATGTTGGAGCAGTCCGGCAGGTTGTTGGTGCCCAGCTTGCGGGCGAAGAGCTGGTAGCTGAAGGCGGCCTCGTTGCTGGTGCGGCCCGAGGTGTAGAAGGCGGCGCCGTCGGGGGTGTCGAGCGCGTTGAGCTCCTCGGCGATGATCGCGAAGGCCTCGTCCCAGCCGATCGGCGCGTAGTGGGTGGCGCCCTCGGCCAGCAGCATCGGCTCGGTGAGCCGGCCCTGCTGGCCGAGCCAGTAGCCGGAGCGCCCGGCCAGCTCGGCCACCGGGTGCTCGGCGAAGAACGCCCGGGTGATCCGGCGCTCGGTGGCCTCCTCGGCCACCGCCTTGGCGCCGTTCTCGCAGAACTCGGCGGCGTGCGGCTTGTCCGGCTCCGGCCAGGCGCAGCCGGGGCAGTCGAAGCCGCCGTGCTGGTTGACCTTGGTCAGGGTGGCCAGTGTGCGGCGGGGGCTCATCTGCTCGTGGGCCATCGACAGGCTCTGCCGCACGGCCTTGAGCCCTGCGGCGGCGTTCTGCGGGGCGCCGACCTCGGGGGCGTCCTGCGCCGGGTCGCTCTGCGGAGCCTGCTTGGCCATTGTCGCCCACCTCCAGCTTGGGATCAGGGCCGCGCCGTCGTCAGCCCCACCACCATCCTGTCATCTGCCGCAACCGGGCCCACCTGGCCGGGAGCCGCCAGCGCGCGCAGCAGGGTGCGGGCGGCTGCGTCGTTCTGCCGGAAGGCCGGGGCGTTGGTGCGCGGGCGGGCGAAGGCGGCCACGGCACGGCCGTTGGTGTGCGGGCCGAGCGCGAGGCGGCGCGGGTGCGGGGCACCGCCGAGGCCGGGGTCGAGCAGCCGCCCGTCGCGGGGGTCGACGGTCAGCAGGCCGGAGCGGTGGATGAAGTCCGGGTCGGCGAGCACCTCCTCGGCGAGCCGGCCCTCGCGCAGCAGCTGCGCGAGCACCCGGTCCTCGGTGCGCGCCAGGTCGTGCCGGGGCAGGTAGGCCTCGATCAGCGCGGTGGCGGTGGTCCGGTGGCCCGGCAGGCTCTCGCTGGCGGCCACGAAGGTGCCGCTCGCCTCGTCCTCGCTCACGGTCAGGCCGGCGCCCAGGAAGCGGACCACGCCGGCCTCGGAGAGCGCCAGCAGTTCGCGCAGCCGGAAGCCCGGCGGGCCGGAGGCCAGGAAGCTGAAGAAGCCCTGCCACCAGCCGTCCAGCTCCCGCGCGGTCGAGCGGGCGGTCAGCCGTCCGGCGGCCAGCAGCCGGGGGAGCTGGCCGTAGAGCGAGAGCAGGGCCAGGAAGGCGCCCAGGTCCGCGCTGTACGCGGGGTCGGCACGGCGGTCGGCGTCCGCCCGGATGTACGCGCGCAACTGCTGCTGGAGCTGCTCGGGGTCGGTGAAGCGCAGACCGGCGAGCGGGCGGTCCAGCCGCTCGAAGTCGAGCCGGTCGCCCGGTTCTGGCACCGCGCGCTCGACCAGGGCCGTCAACTCCGGCTGGTACCAGCCGTACCGGTCGTAGCCGGCCAGGAACTCGGCCCAGGGCAGCGTCGTCCGCTCGGGGTGCGCGTGGAAGAGCTCGTGGTAGTAGCCGAAGCCGATCTCCTTGGCCATCAACGGCCAGGCGTCCCGGCGCAGTTCGAGCGGTCCGGGGCGGTCGAGCAGCTCCTCGACGGCGGCCGGGCCGAAGTAGCGCGGCAGCGGGGCGGGCGGGCCCTGCAGCGGGTAGCCGGTCTTCGAGTGGTAGGGCACTCCGCGCCGCGAGCCGACCAGCAGCAGCGGTTCGCGGCCCGAGGGGTGGTAGTGCACCCCGCCGTCCGGGCGGTGCTCGAACCGCCCGCCGCGGCCCTCGGTGAGCAGTGCCATCAGGTCGACGAAGGCCAGGCCGAAACCGCGCAGGATCACCCGCTCACCCGGGGCGACGGCGGCGACGGCGGCCTCGCAGGAGAAGGCGGGCGGCAGGTGGAAGCGGCCGTGGCGGCGGGCGAACGCGGCGGTGGCGGCGTGCCGTTCGTCCGGCGCGGAGCCCAGGTGGCCCACGGTCAGCACCACCTGGTCGGCCCGCAGCTCGCGCCCCGAGGCCAGCGTGATGTGCTGCGGGCCGTCGGCGGGGCCGTGCAGGGCGACGGCCGCCTCGCGGTGCACGGTGAGCCTGATCCGGTCGGGCAGCTGGGCCGCCGCCCGCCGGAACACCCAGTCCAGGTAGGCGCTCTGGGCCCGCCGGGTGGCGAAGTCGGTGGGCGCCAGGGCGGCCAGCTCGGCCCGCACCGCCGGGTCGGCCACCGGCCGGTAGGGCGCGAAGGCCGGCTGGTCGGCGGCCCACTCGGCGAGCGAGGGGCCGGGGCGGACCGGTCCCTCGACGACGGAGGTCTCGTCGGTGAACATCGTGACGTCCGCGGCCATCGAGTTCATCCGCAGCAGCGGCGACTGCCGGTGGCGCCAGATCCGGCCACCGCCGGGCGGCTGCGGGTCGATCAGGTGGATCTCCAACTGCTGCTCCGCGGGCAGCAGTTCGCAGGCGCTGGCGGCGATCCGCTCCAGCAGGCCGGTGCCGCGCGGCCCGGCGCCGATGATCGCGAGTGCCCTCATGCCCGAGCCTCCGGCGCCGGAGGTGCGTCCACCGCGGCGCGCAGCCGCGACAGCCGGGCGCCGAGGCGCCCGAGCGGGGTGGGCGGCAGCGCGCCGCGGGTCGAGCCGCGGGCGAAGTGCCGCTCCAGGTAGTACTGCAGGACCGACAGCAGGGTGGTCAGCAGCAGGTACCAGAGGGTGGCCACCAGCAGCAGCGGGATCACCTGGTAGGTCTGGTTGTAGATCAACTGCACCGAGTAGAGCAGGTCCTGGACGGCGAGCACGCTGACGATGCTGGTGCTCTTGAGCAGACCGACCAGCATGTTCCCGGCGGTCGGCACGATCGAGCGCATCGCCTGCGGCAGCACGATCCGGCGCATCACCCGCAGCCGGCCCAGGCCCAGCGACTGGGCGGCCTCCAACTGCCCCTGGTCGACCGAGAGGATGCCGCCGCGCACCACTTCGGCCGCGAAACCGGCCTCCAGCAGGGTCAGTCCGATCACCGAGGTGAGCACCGGGCCGAACAGGTGCACCGTCCTGACGGTGACGAACTCGGGACCGAACGGGATGCCGAGGCCGAGCGTCGGGTAGAGGGCGCCGAGGTTGAACCAGAGCAGCAGCTGGACCAGGGGCGGGATCGAACGGAACAACCAGACGTAGCCCCAACTCAGACTCCGCAGAAGCAGGTTGCCCCAGATCCGGGCGGCGGCCAGCAGGGTGCCGAGGGTGAAGCCGAGCACCATGGTGGCGGCGGTCAGCCAGAGCGTGAGGGTCAGCCCGTGCAGCACCGCGGTGGTGGTCAGGTAGGAGCCGACCACGTCCCACTGGAAACGCGGGTTGCGCACGACGGAGTCGGCCACCATCGCCAGCACCAGCAGGGCGAGCGCGGTGGTCAGCCACTGCACCGGGCGCCGGCGGCGGGCGATCGGGAGCTCGGCGAGCGGAAGTCCGCCGGCGGGGAGTCCGCCGGGCGGGGGCTCATCGGGCGGGGGAGCGGAGGGTGGTGGGCCGGTGGCGGGCAGGACCTCGTTCGAGGTGGCCATGGGAGGGCTCCAGAGCAGGCGGGCGGGCGATGGGTCGCCGATCACGCGGGCCGCGTCCCTCAACGCGGCGGCACTGCTCTGCTCCGTCAACGATCGTACGTGGCACCGGTGAACGGCTGTCAAGGGTGACCGTGCCGCCGGACCGCGGTTCTGGACAGTGGTTGACGAAGTCCATGACTCACTGTTCAACTGGGCACATGAACGCCGCCCAGCCCCTGGTCACTCGCGACCACATCGACTTCGGTCGGGTGTGGTCCGCGGCGTGTCGCGGCTGACCCGGCAGCGGGCCGTCTGACCGGCCCGGCGCCGCGTTCCTCGACGCGGCCATCTCCCTCGGTGCCCCTTCCCGGGCCGGGACCTGCCGTCGGCCGCCGCCACACGCGCACCGCGCACCGTGGAGCCGCCGTCGGCCGCCAGGCGCACGCTGCCGCCGCCCTCGCCAACCGCTGAGGCTGATCGCCCGCACGCGCCTGCTCCGCGCCTGTGCCCCGCCCGCGCCCGCCGTCCGTCGTTCGCCGCCCCGGAACCGCGCCACCGCGCCGTCCGCGCCACCGTGCCGTCCGCGCCACCGCACCGTCCGTCCCATCCCGCCGTCCGCCCCGTGCCCCGTGGCCGCCTCCGCGCTGCCCGTCCGCCGCCAGGGGCTCCTGCGGCGTGCCCCATCACCTGAGAGGTCGTCAGTCATGCCCGTCGAGTTCCTCGGTATCGCCGCCACCAGTGACGGCTCGGAGACCACCGCCCGCAGCACCGAAGCCTTCGACCGCGACTACACGCTGCGGCTGGGCCGGGCCCACGAGGAGAACGGCTGGGACCGGGTGCTGTTCGCCTACGGCTCCGGCTCGCCGGACCCGGCGCAGGGCGCCGCCTTCCTGGCCAGCAAGCTCGACCGGCTGCAGATCCTGCTCGCCCACCGGCCCAACCTCTCCATCCCGACCTTCGCCGCCAAGACCTTCGCCACCCTGGACCAGATCAGCCAGGGCCGGCTCACCGTCCACTTCATCACCGGCGGCAACGACCACGAGCAGCAGCGCGAGGGCGACTTCCTGACCAAGGACCAGCGCTACGACCGCACCCGGGAGTACATCCAGATCGTCAAGCGGGCCTGGACCAGCCACGAGCCCTTCGACCACGAGGGCGAGTACTACCGCTTCAACGACTTCGTCGCGGACGTCTTCCCCGTCCAGCAGCCGCGCCCCGGCGTCTCGTTCGGCGGCTCCTCGGAAGCGGCGTACGCGGCCGGCGGGGCCGAGGCGGACATCTTCTGCCTGTGGGGCGAGCCGCTGGCCGAGACCGCGGCGCAGATCGAGCGGGTGCGGCAGGCCGCCGCTGCCGCCGGGCGCACGACCCCGCCGCGGATCCAGGTGGCGTTCCGGCCGATCATCGCGCCCACCGAGGAGCTGGCCTGGGAGAAGGCGCACCGGACGGTGGAGCGGATCAACGCCCGCAAGGCCGGCGGCGAGCTGGTCCGGCGCGGCACCGCTGGTGAGGCACCCGAGAACACCGGTTCGCAGCGGCTGATCGCCATCGCCGAGGCGGGCGAGCGCTACGACCGGGCGCTGTGGACGCCGACCGCTGCCGCCACCGGCGGGGCCGGCAACTCCAACGCCCTGGTCGGCACCCCCGAGACGGTGGCCCAGGCCCTGCTCGACTACTACGACCTGGGCGTGGACATCCTCTCGGCGCGCGGCTACCACCTGCTGAACGACGCGATCGACTTCGGCCGCTACGTGATCCCGCTGGTCCGCGAGGAGGTCGCCAGGCGCGACGCCGCGGTGGCGGCCGAGCGGGCCCGCAAGGCGGCCGAGGCCGAGCGGGACCGCCACCAGCTCATCGCGGTCCAGGCGTGAGCCCGGTCCTGACCTTCCGCGAGGCGGGCCTGGCGGACGAGCTGGCCGAGCCGCTGATCCGCGAGCTGACCGAGGAGTACGTGGCCCGGTACGGCGAGGGGGCGCACGAGGAGATGGCCCGCTACCCGGCCGCCGAGTTCGCCCCGCCGCACGGCCTGCTGCTGCTCCTGCTGGCGGACGGCGAACCGGTGGCGGGCGGTGCCTTCCGCCGCTACGACGAGTCGAGCGCCGAGCTCAAGCGGATGTGGACGCACTCCGCGCACCGCCGCCGCGGCCTGGCCCGCCGGGTGCTGGGCGAGCTGGAGCAGCGCGCCCGCCTCGCCGGCTACCGGCGGATCTTCCTGACCACCGGGCCGCGCCAGCCCGAGGCCAAGGGTCTCTATCTGGCGGCCGGCTACACCCCGCTCTTCGTGGAGGGCGAGCCCGCGACCCCGGGCCCGCTGCCCTTCGAGAAGTTCCTGAACCGAGAGGCACGAACCCCGTGAGACCCCGCACCGCCGCCCTCGCCGTCGCCCTGCTGCCGCTGCTCGCGCTCACCGCCTGCGGCTCCGGCAGCAGCGGCGCCACGGCCCGGCCGGCCGCCCAGGGGGTGGACCCGAACCGCGACGTGGTCTCCCAGGAGCAGAAGGTCGACGCGATCGCCGCCCTGCTGCCCGCCGACGTCCGCCAGGGCGGCACGCTCAAGGTCGGCAGCTCCTTCGGCACCCCGCCCAGCGCCTACTACCCCGACCCGGCGACCAAGAAGCCGGCCGGCCTGGACGTGGACGTCACCGACGCCGTCGCCCGGGTGCTGGGCCTGAAGGTGGACCGCGAGGACGCCGCCTTCGAGACCATTCTGCCCGCGCTCGGCAGCGGCAAGTACGACGTGGGCACCGGCAACTTCGGCGTCACCACGGCCCGGCTGAAGACCATCGACTTCGTCACCTACATCGACGACGGCCAGGGCTTCGCCGTCCGCAAGGACAACACCGCGCTGACCGACGTCACCCAGCTCACCCAGCTGTGCGGGCTGACCATCGGCACCGGCGCCGGCACCACCTTCGAGACCACGCTCAACACGCAGAAGCACCTGTGCACCGACGCCGGCAAGAAGCCGTACACCGTGCAGTCCTTCTCCGAGAACGGCGCGATCCTGACCAGCCTCCAGCAGGGCCGGATCGACGCGGTGATGTCCACCATCAACGGCCTGCGCTACCAGGCCGCCCAGCCGGCCGCCGGGACGAAGTTCGTCGGCGAGTTCCACCGCCTGGACGTCGGCTTCGCGTTCAAGAAGGGCAGCCCGCTGACCCCGGCCTTCCAGGCGGCGGTCAACCAGCTGATCAAGGACGGCACCTACCAGCGGATCCTGGACAAGTGGGGCACCGGCGGCTCGGCCATCACCCAGTCGCAGATCAGCCCGCCCGAGCACACGTGATCCCGTGTCCTCCCCACCCCACCGACAGGAGTCCTCCGCGTGAGCCTCACCCTGCGCCGGGCCGCGGCCCCGCCCGGCTCCGACGCCGATCCCGCCACCCTGCCGGTGCGGCCGGCCCGGCATCCCGGGCGCTGGCTGGCCGCCCTGCTCGCCCTGCTGCTGGTCGGCCAGTTCGTCCACGGGCTGGCCGTCAACCCCGGCTGGGACTGGCCGACCTTCGCCCGCTACCTGACCACGCCGTCCATCCTGCGCGCGGTCGGCACCACCCTCGAACTCACCGCCTACGGCACCGTGCTGGGCTTCGCCCTCGGCGTCGTGGTGGCCTTCGGGCGGCTGTCGGGCAGTCTGGTGCTGCAGAGCATCGCCTGGACCTACACCTGGGTCTTCCGGTCGATCCCGCTCATCGTCCAGCTGGTCTTCTGGTTCAACATCTCCTACCTCTACCAACACCTGGCGCTGGGCGTGCCGTTCGGCCCCGAGCTGTGGTCCTTCCGGACCGTCGACGTGCTCAGCGCGCAGGGCGCGGCCGTGCTGGGGCTGGCGCTCTACCAGAGCGCGTACGCGGCCGAGGTGGTGCGCGCCGGGGTGATCGCGATCGAGGCCGGGCAGTTCGAGGCCGCCGCCGCGCTGGGCATCCCGCGGCTGCGCCAGATCCGCCGGATCGTGCTGCCGCAGGCGATGCGCTCCATCCTGCCGAACGCCGCCAACCAGGTGATCGCGCTGCTCAAGAGCACCTCGGTGGTCTACGTGATGGCGATCGGCGAACTCTTCTACCAGGTCCAGGTGGTCTACGGGCGCAACGGCCGGGTGGTGCCGCTGCTGATGGTGGCCACCGTCTGGTACGTGCTGCTGACCACCGTGCTCTCCGTCCTGCAGTACTACGTGGAACGGCACTTCGCCCGCGGCGCGCAGCGCACCGCGGCGCCGACGCCCCTGCACCGTCTGATCCGAAGGGTCCAGTCATGAGCGCCAGCGCGATGGTCGAGGTCCGGGGCGTCCACAAGAGCTTCGGCACGCTGGAGGTGCTGCGCGGGGTGGACCTGAGCGTGCCGGCCGGCTCGGTCACGGTGATCCTGGGGCCGTCCGGCTCCGGCAAGTCCACGCTGCTGCGCAGCATCAACCACCTGGAGAAGCTGGACCGCGGGGTGGTCTCGATCGACGGCGAGCTGATCGGCTACCGGCGGGTGGGGGACCGGCTGCACGAGCTGCGCGAGCGCGAGGTGCTGCGCCAGCGCACCCGGATCGGCTACGTGTTCCAGAACTTCAACCTGTTCCCGCACCTGACGGTGCTGGAGAACATCACCGAGGCGCCGATCAGCGCGCTCGGCCGGCCCAGGGCGCAGGCCCGGGAGGCGGCGCTGGAACTGCTGGGCCGGGTGGGCCTCGAGGACAAGGCGAAGGCCTACCCGCGCCAGCTCTCCGGCGGGCAGCAGCAGCGGGTGGCGATCGCGCGGGCGCTGGCCCTGACGCCCAAGGTGCTGCTCTTCGACGAGCCCACCTCGGCGCTCGACCCGGAGCTGGTGGGCGAGGTGCTGGAGGTGATCAAGGGCCTGGCCGGCTCCGGCACCACGATGATCGTGGTCACCCACGAGATCGGCTTCGCCCGCGAGGTGGCGGACACCGTGGTCTTCATGGACGGCGGGGTGGTGGTCGAACAGGGCCCCGCCGCCGCGGTGCTGGACCACCCGCAGCACGAACGCACCCGCGCCTTCCTCGCCAAGGTTCTCTGAGAGGAGCCGACCCATGACCCGCACCCGCCTGCCCCGCCTGCTGCTCGCGCTCACCGCCGCCCTGGCTCTGGCCGGCTGCGCCAGCGCCACCGCCGATCCCGGCCCGGCCGCCGCCGCCGGCACGGGCACAGGCATCAACCTGACGCCCCAGCAGAACCGGATCAGCACCCCGAAGGTGGATTCGATCGCCGCGCTGGTCCCCGCGGACGTGCGCGCCCACGGCACCCTGGAGGTGGTCGACTCCCTCGGTACCGTCCCGCCGCTGGACTTCTACGCCACCGACGACAAGACCGTGATCGGCGCCGAACCCGACCTCGCCACCCTGGTGGCCGACGTCCTCGGCCTCAAGGTGCAGTTCCACCCCGAGAGCTGGGAGAACGTCTTCGTCGGCCTGGACAGCGGCAAGTACGACGTCGGCTTCACCAACATCACGGTGACCGAGACCCGCAAGGAGAAGTACGACTTCGCCACCTACCGGCTGGACAACCTGGCCTTCGAGGCCAAGAAGGGCGCCGACTGGAAGGTCACCGGTCCCAGGGACGTGGCCGGCCGCACCATCGGCGTCTCCTCCGGCACCAACCAGGAGAAGCTGCTGCTGGACTGGAGCGCCCAGGACGTGGCGGCCGGCCTCAAGCCGGTGAAGATCGCCTACTACCAGAACTCCTCGGACTACTACCTGGCGCTCGGCTCGGGCCGGATCGACGCCTGGGTCGGGCCCAACCCGACCAGCGCCTTCCACGCCGCGCAGACCGGGCAGACCCAGGTGATCGGCACCTACTCGGGTGCCGGGGCGAGTCTGCAGGGCAAGATCGCGGCCACCGTCAAGAAGGGCAACCCGCTGATCACCGCGGTCCAGGCGGCGCTCGACGAGGTGATCAGGAACGGGACGTACGGGCAGGTGCTGCAGCGCTGGGGGCTGTCGAACGAGGCGGTGCCGAGCTCCGAGCTCAACCCGCCGGGCCTGCCGAAGTCCGACGGCTAGTCAGCGCGGTACGGACCGGCGGCCGGGCGGGGAAGGCAGGCGATGGCCGGGCGGGGAAAGCCAGTTCCGCCGACCTCCCCGCCCGATAGGCTGATCCGCATGTCAGATCTCCAGGCCCCGCCGGTGGACGACCGCTATCAGATGGTGCGCCGACTGGGTCAGTCGGTCACCGGGGACCGCTGGGAGGCGGTCGACCGGTCCGACGGTCACCGGGTCGTCCTCCACCTGGTGCCGCCGCACTCCCCGGCCCCGCCGCCCGCGGTGGACCGCTTCCTGGACGAGGCCGAGCGGGCCGGCCGGCTGGGCCACCCGCACCTGGTGGCGGTGGAGAACCGCGCCCCGCGCGCGCTGGCCCTGGAGCTGCTCAGCGGCCACACCCTGGACGCCGTGATCGCGGCCGGCCCCGCCGACCTTGGGCACGTGCTGGTCTGGGCCCAGCAGATCTGCGAGGCGCTGAAGGCCGCGCACGCCGCGGGGGTGGTGCACTGGGGGGTCAAGCCGGGGCGCATCTTCCTCCTCACGCCCCAGCCGGTCGCCGGTGGCGCCCCCCTGGGCGCGATCAAGCTGCTCGGCTTCGGCACCGCCCACCTGGCGCCCGCCACCGAGACCGGCAACGCCCCGTACCTGGCGCCCGAGCAGTGGCGCCAGGCGCCCGCCGACGGCCGCTGCGACCTCTACGCGCTGGGCTGCGTGCTCTTCGAGCTGTGCACCGGGCGCCCGCCCTACCTCGGCGGGTCCGCGCAGGAGTTGATGCACCGGCACCTGAACGACCCCGTCCCGTGGCCCGGTCAGGTCCGCCCCGACCTGCCGCCGGGCCTGGACCAGGTGGTGCAGGCGCTGCTCGCCAAGGAGCCGGCCGCCCGCCCGGCGGACGCCGCCGACGCCGGGGCCCGGCTCGCCGCGGTGGCGGCCGGCTACCGGGGCCCGGTCCAGCCCGACCCGCGGGACCAGCTGCAGGCCCAGGTCGACCAGGCCTGGGCCTTCGGCGAGGCCGGGCAACCGGGCGAGGCCGTCGGCCGGCTGACCGCACTGGTGACGCACGCGGCCCGGCTGCTCGGCGCCGCCGATCCGCTGACCCTGCAGATCTGCTACGACCTTGCCATCTGGCGGGGGATGGCTGACGATATCGCTGGAGCGGCAGGACTGTTGGGCGAGTTGCTGCCGCTGATGACCGCCACCTTGGGACCGGGGGACGAGGACGTGGCGAAGGCGACACAGGACCTGTGGTCCTTCTCTCGTGATCTGGAGCGCAAGCGCAATCGTGGCCACTCCCGCCCCGGGGAGCTGGCGATGCTGCTCGGCCTCCCCGTCTACTGAACCTGGTGCTGGGGGAGAGATGAGAGCCGGCGAGCTGCTGGGAGACCGCTACCGCCTGGTCGGCGAACTGGGCCGTGGCGGGTTCGGGGTGGTCTGGGAGGCCTACGACCAGCGGCTCGGCCGCCAGGTGGCGGTCAAGACGCTGCTCCACCAGCACGGTTCGCCGAGCACCGGGACCGACCTGGCCAGGTTCGCCCGGGAGATGAAGGTGCTGGCCCGGGTGGTCCACCCGAGCGTGGTGCTGATCTTCGACCAGGGCGAGGCGGCCGAGCCCGGCCGCAGCTACAGCTATCTGGTGATGGAGCTGCTCAACGGCCTGACCCTCAAGCAGGTGCTCGCCGATCAGCGCCCGGCGCTCCCGCGCGCGCTGCTCTGGGCCCGCCAGTTGTGCGACGCGCTCGCCGCCGCGCACGCCGCCGAGGTGATCCACCGTGACGTCAAGCCGGAGAACATCATGTTCACCGGGCCCGACCAGCAGCTGCTCAAGGTGCTGGACTTCGGCATCGCCCAGATCGGTGACAACCAGGAAGCGATCACCACCGAGGGTGCGGTGATCGGCAGCGCGCCCTACCTCGCCCCCGAGCGCTGGCGCGGCGAGCCGGGCACGGTGCGCAGCGACCTCTACTCGGTCGGCTGCGTGCTCTTCGAACTCTTCACCGGCGCCCGCCCGTTCACCGCCACCAGCACCTACGGCCTGATGGCCCAGCACCTGGACGAACCCCCTGCCCGCCCGCCGGCGCTGCCCGTCGAGCTCGCCGACCTGCTGCTCGAACTGCTCGCCAAGGAGCCCGCCGACCGGCCCGCCGACGCCGTCGCCGTGGGCCGCCGCCTGGAGCGGGCCGCCGACACCATCCGCGACCTGCGCAGACGGGCCGACGCCGCGTTCCTGGCGGCCGGCGAGGGCAAGGCCGCCGAGGCGCTCGACGAGCTCCGGCCGCTGATCGAGCAGTTCGCGCTGGCCTTCGGGCCGGGCGACGGCCGCACCGTGCGCACCTGCCACGACTTCGCGGTGCTGCTGACCCGGGTCGGCGCCTTCGACCAGGCGTACTGCCTGCTGGACGAGCTGCTCCCGCACGCCACCGCGGCCCTCGGCGAGGGGCATCCGGACGTCGAGGACATCCAGCGCCGGCTCGCCCGCACCCCCGCCCCCGAACGCCCCTGCCCGGCGGGCATGCTCGCGGCGCTGCTCGGGTCGGTCTGACGGTTCCCCGGGCCTGTCAACCGTACGGGTGGCTGATCCGGACCCCCGGGCGCTTGGAGGAATTGATAGGAACTGGCCGAGGAGCACCCCCTGGCTGGCCGCCGCGCCCGGTTGATATACCTCGGGGACCGACGAGACCACAGGTGGTGATGGGCAGATGAAGCTCCTCCGAGTTGGCCCCCCGGGCGCCGAGCGCCCGATCGTGCTGGGCCCGGACGACACCGCGTACGACCTCTCGGGGCGCACTCCCGACCTGGACGGGGCGTTCCTGTCCCGGCTGGACACCGCCGAGCTGACCGGTGCGCTGGGGCGCGGTGAGCTGCCGGTCGTCGACCTCGCGGGGCAGCGGATCGGTGCGCCGGTGGCGCGGCCGGGCAAGGTGGTCTGCGTCGGGCTGAACTACCGCGACCACGCCGCCGAGGCGGGCGCGGCGATCCCCGCGGAGCCGGTGCTCTTCCTCAAGGCGAGCAACACCGTGGTGGGCCCGAACGACGAGGTCCTGGTCCCGCGCGGCAGCACCAAGACGGACTACGAGGTCGAGCTGGCCGTGGTGATCGGGCGCACCGCCCGCTACCTGGAGAGCGCGGAGCAGGCGGCAGCGGTGATCGCCGGCTACACCGTCTCCAACGACGTCACCGAGCGGGCCTTCCAGCTGGAGCGCGGCGGCCAGTGGGACAAGGGCAAGTGCTGCGAGACCTTCAACCCGCTGGGCCCCTACCTGGTCACCCCCGAGGAGCTGGGCGACCCGCAGGCGCTGGAGCTGCGGCTGTGGGTCAACGGCGAGCTGCGGCAGGACGGTCGGACCGCCGACATGATCTTCCCGGTGCTGGAGGTGATCCGCTACATCAGCCAGTTCATGGTGCTGGAGCCCGGTGACGTGGTCACCACCGGCACTCCGGCCGGCGTCACCATGGGCCGGCCCGGCACCGCCTTCCTGCAGCCCGGCGACGTGCTGGAGCTGGAGGTCAGCGGGCTCGGCCGGCAGCGGCAGGTGCTCGGCAAGGCCTGAGCCGCGCCCGGTCCGGGCCCGAGCCGTGTGCGGCAGGCCCTGACCGGCGGGTGCGTCCTCGTCAGGTGCCGACCCGCAGCGCGGCCAGCCGGGCCAGCAGCGCGGCAGCCCGTCCGTCCGGGGCCTCCAGCGCCAGCAGACCGGTCAGCACCTCGGCGCTCTGCGGGTCGTGCGCGGCGGTGGCCGCCGTCATCGCCACGAACTCGTCCACCAGCCACTCCCGCAGCTGGCGCTGCGGGATCTGCCGGCCCTCGTCCAGCCAGCTGAGCGAGGAGGCCTCCACCACCGAGATCCAGGAGCGGACCAGCAGGGTCAGCCGGGGCCCGGCCTCGGGCACGCCCATGTAGCGCAGGGTGCGGCGCAGCGCGGAGCGGCGCACCCGGTCCACGATCGCGCCGGTGCGCGCGGTCTCCACCACCGAGCCGCCGCGCAGCAGCGCGCCGTAGCCGGCCGCGTGCTCGGCGACGAACGAGAAGTAGCCGTCCAGCACCGCGCCCAGCTGCTCGGTCGGAGTGCCGCGCGGCGGCACCGTGAAGCGGCTGATCAGCTCCTCGGCGGCGCTGTTCAGCGCGGCCTCGTAGAGCTGCTGCTTGCCGCCGGCGAAGTAGCGGTAGACCAGCGGGCGGGAGGCGCCGGAGGCCTCGGCCACGTCGTCCAGGCTCACCTCGTCCGGCGGGCGGGTGCTGAACAGCTCCAGCGCCACGGCGATCAGCTGCTCGCGGCGCTGCTGCACCGGCAGGCGGCGGTACCCGGCGCGCCGGGGCCGCTCGTCCGGGGCACCGGGCGCTGCGGCGTCCGCTCTGTCGGCTCTGTCCGCGACCGGCTCGCTGGCGTTCATGCCGGTCAGCGTAGTGGCCGGGCGGCCCGGCGGAACCCCCGCGTGCGCGACCTGCGGGTGCGCAGGCGCTCGGCCACGGCCCCGCGGATCCCGAAGGCCCGGTTCCGGAAAAGGGGCTTGCAAAGCGTCCTGGCTGCGAAAAGATGTCCGGATGGCTTCCGAACCGAATCCCGCCGCCGACGGCCGTACCCCGCGCCAGATCGCGGACGCGTACGTCCAGGCCCTCGCCGACCTCGACCCGCTGACCGCGGTCTACCTCGGGCTCAACCCGCAGGACGACCGCCTGCCCGACCTGTCACCGGAGGGCCACAAGGCCGTCGCCGATCTCGGCCGCCGCACCCTGGCCGAGCTCGACGCGGCCGAGGCGGCCGGCGCCGGCGGTGCGCTCGGCGCCGCCGATGACACAGCGGCCGAGCAGCGCTGCGCCCGGCTGCTGCGCGAGCGGCTGACCGCCGAACTGGCCGTGCACGAGGCCGGCGAGGAGCTGCGCGCGGTGCGCAACCTGGGCTCGCCGCTGCACAACGTCCGCGAGGTCTTCACCCTGCTGCCCACCGAGACCGAGGAGGACTGGGCCCGGCTCGGCCGGCGCCTGGCCCGGTTCCCGCTGGCCGTCCGGCAGTACCGCGCCACGCTGGCCGAGGGCATCGAGCAGGGCCTGCTCTCCGGTCCGCGCCAGGTCGTCACGGTGCTGGAGCAGATCGCCGAGTGGCTGGCCCCGGACGCCTCCGCCCGGCCCGAGGCCGCCGGGGCCGGCTGGTTCGGCGCCCTGGTCGAGCCCGCGCCCGAGGCGCTGCGGGCCGAGCTGACCGGGCACGCGCTGGCCGGCTCCGCCGCCCTGGCCGAGCTGCGCGACTGGCTGGCCGAGGTCTACGCCCCCGCCGCCGCCGGCACGCCCGACCCGATCGGGCGCGAGCGCTACCAGCGCTGGGTGCGGCTGTGGAACGGCGCCGACCTGGACCTGGACGAGGCCTACCGGTGGGCCTGGACCGAGTTCCACGACCTGGCCGCGCAGATGCGCGTCGAGGCCGAGAAGGTGCGCCCGGGCAGCACGCCGATGGAGGCGATGCACTGGCTGGAGAACGAGGGCCCGGCGATCGCCGGCAGCGAGGCCGCCCGGGAGTACCTGCAGGGCCTGATGGACCAGGCGATCAACGACCTGCAGGGCGTCCACTTCGACCTCGCCGAGCCGGTCACCCGGGTGGAGTCGAAGATCGCCCCGCCCGGCACCGCCAGCGCCCCCTACTACACCGCGCCCTCGCTGGACTTCAGCCGCCCCGGGCGGACCTGGCTGCCGCTGATGGGCCGTGACAGCTTCCCGGTCTGGGACCTGGTCAGCACCTGGTACCACGAGGGCGTGCCCGGCCACCACCTGCAGCTCGCGCAGTGGAACTACGTGGCCGGCAGCCTCTCCACCTACCAGGTCAGCCTCGGCGGGGTGAGCGCCAACCTGGAGGGCTGGGCGCTGTACGCCGAGCGCCTGATGGACGAGCTGGGCTACCTGACCGACCCCGGCCACCGGCTCGGCTACCTCAACGCGCAGATGCTGCGGGCGCTGCGGGTGATCGTGGACATTGGCATGCACGTGGGCCTGGAGTTCCCGGCCGACTCGCCCTACCGTCCCGGCGAGCTGATGACGCCGGAGTCGGCCCGCGAGTTCTTCGGGCAGTACTGCGGCCTGGCCCCCGCGTTCCTGGACAGCGAGCTGGTCCGCTACCTGGGCCTGCCGGGCCAAGCGATCGGCTACAAGCTCGGCGAGCGCGCCTGGCTGCGCGGCCGGGCGGCGGCGCGGGCGGCGCACGAGGCGCGCGGCGAGGAGTTCGACCTCAAGGCCTGGCACATGGCCGCGCTCTCGCAGGGCTCGCTCGGGCTCGACGACCTGGAGGCGGTGCTCGCGCAGCTCTGAACCGCTGCGGCGTGGGCCCCGCTCGGGGGAGCGGGGCCCACCAGCCTGGACAAGCCTGTTAAAGCTTGGACAAAAGATGGCTTTTTGTCCGTATTTGTCAGCACTTTCGCTTGCCCCTTCCCCCGATCGCGAGCTTGGCTGGAGAACAGTGCCGTTCGCGCACGCCGACGGCACCCCCGTCCGGAAGGCTCCTGCCGTGTCCGCGCAAAACGCCATGGTCGAATCGGTGCCGGACCCCCGCCGCTGGCGGGCGCTCGCAGTGATCGCCATCGCCCAGCTGATGATCGTGCTCGACATCACGATCGTGAACATCGCCCTCCCCTCCGCCCAGCGCGACCTGGGGATCTCCAACGGTGACCGGCAGTGGGTGGTGACCGCCTACACGCTGGCCTTCGGCGGACTGCTGCTGCTCGGCGGCCGGGTGGGAGACCTCTACGGCCGAAAGCGCACGTTCACGGTCGGACTGCTGGGCTTCGCCCTGGCCTCCGCCCTCGGCGGCGCCTCGGTGACCCCGGTGATGCTCTTCGCCGCCCGCGCCCTGCAGGGCGCCTTCGGTGCCCTGCTCGCCCCCTCGGCGCTCGGGCTGCTCTCCACCACGTTCACCGAGCCGAAGGAACGGTCCACCGCCTTCGGCATCTTCGGCGCGATCGCCGCCGGCGGCAGCGCGATCGGCTTCATCGTGGGCGGGGTGCTGACCGAGTACCTGAACTGGCGCTGGTGCCTGTTCGTCAACGTGCCGATCGCGCTCGTCACGGCCGTCGGCGCCGCCCGGCTGCTGCACCGCGACCACATCGCCAAGGGCAAGCGGATCCCGCTCGACCTGCCCGGCGCCCTGCTCGGCTGCGGCGGGCTGCTGGCGATCGTCTACGGCACCTCGGAGGCCGAGTCGCGCGGCTGGGGCGACTGGCTGGTGCTCTTCTGCCTGGCCCTGGGCGCGGCCCTGCTGGCGCTCTTCGTGGCTGCCGAGCGACGCTCTGACCACCCGCTGCTGCCGCTGCACATCGTCGGAGACCGCAACCGCGGCGGCGCGGCGCTCTCGGTCGGCCTGGCGGTGGTCGGACTCTTCGGCCTCTTCCTCTTCCTGACCTACTACCTCCAGGAGATCAAGAACTTCTCGCCGCTGATGACCGGCGTCGCCTTCCTGCCGATGACCGGTGCGATCATCCTCAGTTCCACCGGCTTCGCCGCCCGACTGATGACCAGAGTGCCCTCGCGCAACCTGATCGTGCCCGGCCTGCTGCTGGCCGCCGCCGGCATGGCCTGGCTGACCCAGCTCAAGGTGAGCAGCGCGTACGTCGATTCGGTGCTGCCGGCCGAGCTCCTGCTCGGGCTGGGCATGGGCCTGGTCTTCATGCCCTCGATGAACCTGGCGACCCTGGGCGTCGCCCCACGGGAGACCGGCGCGGCGGCGGCCACCATCAACTCCGCCCAGCAGGTCGGCGGCTCGATCGGCACCGCGCTGCTCAACACCATCGCGGCCAGCGTCACCACGACCTACCTGGTGGGCCGCGACGCCGGCAGCAAACTGGTCCAGGCGACCGCCTCGGTGCACGGCTACACGGTGGCCACCACGGTGGCGCTGGGCGTGCTGATCTTCGCGGCGGTGCTCGCCTTCGTGATGGTCGACCACCGGCCCGCGCCCGGCGAGGCGACGGGGGAGAGCGCCGCGGCGGAGGCCCCCAGGGCGGCCTGGCAGGAGGACTGACCGGGAACGCTGCCCGGGGTCCCTGTCGGCCCCTTTTGACCTGGCCTTTAACGGCAGACACTCTTCTCGCGCCGGGACCCGTCCGACATGATGGGTCCCGGTCAGCTGTTGCGGCCTCCTGAGCCGCCCGGTGGATTCTCACACGGCTCTCAGTGCAGGATCATCGCGTTCGCAGCGAGGGGGGCGATAGTCGTAGGTAGCCGGGCACGCTTCGGGTGCCGACCAATCGGCCGCCAGGCCACCGATCGCGGGCAGGAGTAACCGACCTGATGACAAGTCAGCAGCGCCGGCACCGCAGTCCCCGTCCCCTCTTCCTGCGTCCGACCGTTCTGGTGGCCTCGCTCGCCACCCTGCTGCTCGTGGCCGTGGCCGGGATCAGCCTGCTGACCTCGCAGGCCTCCGCCTCCAGCCGGCTGGCCAGCGCCCTGACCGCCTCGGTCGTGAAGAACACCAAGGGCACCGCGTCGAGCACCCCCTCCCCGTCGGCCGACCCCGCGCCGTCCGCCGGCGACGCACCGGCCGGACCGCCCGCCGCCAGCTCCATGCCGCTGGCCCAGCTGCCGCCGGTCAACTCGCCGACACCCACGCCGACGCCCACGCCCACGCCCACGCCGACCCCGACGCCCAGCCCCAGCGACTCGGCCACGCCGTCCGCGGCTCCCTCGCCGAGCGACTCCACGGACGCGACCGACTCCACCGACTCCACGCGCTCGCTGGCGACCACCAGCACGGCACCGTCGAACTCCGAGGCCAACCGGGTCGGCGCCCTGTTCAGCGGCGGCTCCGCGACCCCCGGCAACCACTTCTGCTCCGCCAGCGTGGTGCACAGCAGCACCCGCAACCTGCTGGTCACCGCCGCCCACTGCGTGAGCAGCCCCAGCGGCGTGGTCTTCGCCCCCGGTTACCGCAACGGCCAGACCCCGTACGGCGTCTGGCAGGTCACCCAGGTTTACGAGACCACCGGCTGGACCCAGAACGGCGACCCCGACCAGGACTTCGCCTTCCTCCAGGTCGCCCCCAACAGCAGCGGCCAGCGCATCGAGGACGTGGTCGGCGGCAACCAGCTCGGCCTCAACGAGTCCTTCAGCGCCACCGTCCGCCTCTACGGCTACCCCAACAGCGGTGAGACGCCGCTGCTCTGCTCCAACACCACCGGCCAGCAGAGCACCTACCAGCGCAGCATCTACTGCCCCTCCTACACCGGCGGCACCAGCGGCGGCCCCTGGATCAACACCGCCGACGGCAACATCATCGGCATCATCGGCGGCTACCAGCAGGGCGGCAACACCCCGGACACCTCGTACAGCGCCTACTTCGACCAGACCATCGGCAACCTGTACGCCCACGCCGTCTCCAGCGCCACCTGAGCCCCCCCACCACCACCCCGAAGGCCCGGGCCCCCAGGGACCCGGGCCTTCGGGTGTGCCCCGCCGCCCGGCGGCCGCCGATCACGGGTAGCCTCGCACCCGACGAGAGGAGTGTCGCCATGAGCCAGCCCGTGCACGACGGAGTCGCGATCATCCCCCGACCGGAGAAGACCCCGGCCGCGCTCAAGGCGGCGCTCGCCGTCGTGGCCGCGGACCGCCTCCCGGAGATGGTGGACGGGCAGACCCGGGCCATGGCGGAGGCGGTCACCCAGGGCAGCGTCAACCCGATCCGCGCCTTCCTGGCCCACTGGGCCGCGATCGTGGAGATCGAGCGCCACCCGCACACCGCCCAGGCCTACCACCGCGGGAACTACCTGGCCAACCACGCCGAGAGCACCCTGGAGTGCCGGTCCCACGCCGTCGAGGTCGCCGAGATCTACCGCACTGCCTTCGCCGCGGTGAACGGGTGAGCTGGGCCTGGGAGTACCTGCCGAGCGAGGAGCACGTCACCGCCGGCGCCCCGGCCGACTTTCTCCGCGCGGTCGCCCTCAGGGCCGCCGAACTCGTCCGCGCCGCCGAGGCCCGCTACCTGGACGGGACGACCTACGAGGGCAGCGGTGAGCCGATGCAGTACCTCGACGTCGCGGGAGGCATGATCGCCTACTACGTCATTCCCCGCCTGGAACTTGTCGTCGTCTGCCAGGTCACCCCGCCGCCGGTGTGATTCACGCGTCGAAGTCGTACTCCAGTACGTAGGACGCAGCGTCGAGCACCATCTCGTTGACCTCCACCGCGCGCCCGTCCGCCGCGTACGCGGTGCGGCAGACGAGGATCACGGGCGTCCCGGCACTCAGTTCCAGTCGGGCGGCTTCGTCCTTCACAGGCATCCGGGAGCGGACCTCCTCGCGGAAGTGCACCGGTCCTGCGCCGATCTCGGCCAGCCGGGCATAACTCCCGCCCGGCCCGGTGTCCGGCTGCGTGATCCTGGTGCCCGCGACGAGCGCCGCCGGCAGGTACGAGGTGGAGAGCAGCACCGGTTTCCCGTCCAGCACGAACCGCCGCTCCCGCACGCACACGGCCTCGCCCGGCTCCAGTCCCAGCACCCCGGCGATCAGCTCCGGCGCGGGCTGTTCGAAGACGTCGACCGGGTCGACTTCCAAAGCACGGTTCTCGATGTCGGCCGCCCAGATCGACCGCCCTGACCTCCACTGACCCTCCGCCAGCCGCTGGATGCTCCGGCGACGCAGGGGTCGGAAGTCGCGGACGAAGACCCCGGCGCCCTTGCGCGCCTCGGCGATGCCTTCGCTCTGCAGGACTCCCAGCGCCTGACGGGCGGTCATCCGGGCAACGCCGTAGCTCTCCATCAGATCGTTCTCGCCGGGGAGCCGGTCACCAGCCCGGTACTGGCCGGAGTCGATGGCCGCCTTCAGGGCGTCGGCAATCCGCTGGTACTTGGGCTGCTTCTCGCCGCTGGTGGCCATGGTCCTCCTCGTTGATCTCTAGACATCCTAGGGCGGCCTCGCGAGGCGAGCGACTGACCGAGGGGCGCTTGACATCTCTAGAGATGAGGAGTTCTCTAGAGATGTAGCGTCATTCGTTCTGGAGGTCCTCATGGCGGAAGCGAGCCTCGTCCCCTACATCACCGCGTGGAGCGAGGAGGCGGCTCGTCCGCTCCGAGGTCGTCGCCCATCCCGCCGGCGGGATCGCGTATCGCGACGAAGTGCCGCACGACCGCGATGCCGACGGGATTCTCTGGGCGCGGATGACGCTCGCTCGTGGCCGGGGCCGGCCCGACTTCGGGCGGGTGCACGTCGGGCGGCAGCGGCGGGCGATGCGACTTCTTCTCTGCCAGATCTGTGGTGGCCCCGCCGATCGGACCGAGGAGGGGGTGCTCTGGCTGCTCAGGGACGATCGCGGCGATTGGCCGGGCTGGCCCGAGGGGATGGCGGCCACCCATCCGCCCGTCTGCCTCCCCTGCGCCGGCCCGGCTGTCCGGATGTGCCCGCACCTGCGCGCGGGGTGCGTCGCCGTCCGGGTGAGGGAGTGTCAGGAGCTGGGCGTCCACGGCAGGCTGTACCGCCCCGGCCGGGCCGGCGAGGCCGTCGTCGGCGTCGATGAACCGCGCGCCCGGTGGGTGGTGGCCGGGCAGTTGGCGCGGGTGCTGCGCGGGTGTGCGGTACGAGCCCCGGACATGACGAAGGCCCAGGTCGCTTGACCTGGGCCTCATCCGGCACTTCCTGCGAAGTGCCCCCGGTAGGATTCGAACCTACGCACCCGCCTCCGGAGGGCGGTGCTCTATCCCCTGAGCTACGGGGGCCTGCTCGGTGTTTCGCGTCGCATCGCTGCGACGGAGAGAACATTACCAGCTCGGCCGGGTGCTCCGTGCAGGGGTTTTCGATCAGCCGTCGACCGGGCTCCGGCGAAGTCCACAAAGGCCGGACGCGCGAGGGTGGGCGGTCGTAGGCTCGGGGGGTGTCGTCAGGCGTGTCCGGGCGGGTCCTCGTGGTGGACGACAGCGAGGTGATCCGTCAGCTGATCAGGGTCAACTTGGAGCTGGAGGGCTTCGAGGTGGTGACCGCGGCCGACGGTGCCGAGTGCCTGGAGGTGGTCCGGCGGGTGCGGCCGGACGTGGTGACGCTGGACGTGATGATGCCCCGGCTCGACGGGCTGCGCACGGCCGCGCGGCTGCGGGCCGAGAAGCAGACGGCGCGGCTGCCGATCGCGATCGTCAGTGCGTGCACACCGGCGGATCTCGACAAGGGGGAGTCGGTCGGCGTCGACGGGTACCTCGGCAAACCGTTCGACCCGGCGGACCTGGTCGCGCTGGTGCGGCGGCTGATGGGGATCAAGGCGGCGGGCCCGGGCGGCGGGATGACGTTCGGCAGCGGCTGACCCCGTCGACAGGTCGCCCATTTCGCTCACAGCGAACAGGAAACCACCGGTCCGGCCGTCTCAACGGGTGGCCGCGTGGCCGTGGGCCGGCCGCTCTCGCCTAGGCTTGGGCGCGTGACACCCGCAGAGCTCTCCCACGCAGTCCAGGTCGCCGTGCGCACCGCCGTCGAGGCGGGCGAGCTGTCCGTCGACGTCCCCGAGACGGTGACGGTCGAGCGACCGAAGAACCGCGACCACGGCGACTACGCCACCAATGTGGCGCTCCAGCTCGCCAAGCCGGCCGGCAAGCCGCCGCGCGCGGTCGCCGAGCTGGTGGCCGCGCGCCTGCGAGAGCTGCCCGGGGTCGCCAAGGTCGACATCGCCGGGCCCGGCTTCCTGAACATCACGCTGGACGCCGCCACCCAGGGCGAGCTGGCCCGCACGATCGTCGAGGCGGGTGCGGCGTACGGCCGCAACGAGGCGCTCAAGGGCCTGAAGATCAACCTGGAGTTCGTCTCCGCCAACCCGACCGGGCCGATCCACATCGGCGGCGTGCGCTGGGCGGCCGTCGGCGACTCGCTGGCCCGGATCCTGCGTGCCACCGGCGCCGACGTGAGCACCGAGTACTACCTCAACGACGCCGGCGTGCAGATCTCCAAGTTCGCCGCCTCGCTGCAGGCCGCCGCGAACGGGCGCGAGGTGCCGGCCGACGGCTACGTGGGCGAGTACATCGGCGACATCGCCAAGGCGATCACCGACGGCGTCCCGGGCGTCCTCGCGCTGCCCGAGGACGAGCAGTTGCAGGTCTTCCGCACCGAGGGCCTGGCGCTCATGGTGGCCGAGATCCAGCGTTC
The DNA here is from genome assembly GCF_036226465.1 of Kitasatospora sp. NBC_01250. NCBI lineage: Bacteria > Bacillati > Actinomycetota > Actinomycetes > Kitasatosporales > Streptomycetaceae > Kitasatospora > Kitasatospora sp. NBC_01250. The sequence continues at coordinate 5,758,777 of NZ_CP108476.1, forward strand.
CATGGACGAGTTCGGCACCCACTTCGACACCTGGTTCTCCGAGAAGTCGCTGCACGACTCGGGCGCCGTCGAGAAGTCGATCGAGCGGCTGCGCGAGCAGGGCCACGTCTTCGACCAGGACGGTGCGATCTGGCTGCGGACCACCGACTTCGGTGACGACAAGGACCGCGTCCTGATCAAGGCCGACGGCGAGACCACCTACTTCGCCGCCGACGCCGCCTACTACCTCAGCAAGCGCGACCGCGGCAGTGAGGTCAGCGTCTACATGCTGGGCGCCGACCACCACGGCTACGTCAACCGGCTGAAGGCCATCGCGGCCTGCGCGGGCGACGACATGAACCGCAACATCGAGGTCAAGATCGGCCAGTTCGTCAAGATGCTGCGCGATGGTGAGGAGGTCCGCATGTCCAAGCGGGCCGGCAACATCATCACCATCGACGACGTGGTCGACTGGATCGGCGTGGACGCCGCGCGCTACACGCTGTCGCGCTCCTCCACCGATTCGACGATCACGCTGGACATCAACATCCTGACCAGCCAGTCGAACGAGAACCCGGTCTACTACGTCCAGTACGCGCACACCCGGATGTGCGGCGTGGCGCGCAAGGCCGCGCAGCTGGGCGTCGACAAGGGCGCCGCCGAGCAGTTCAAGCCCGAGCTGCTGGCCACCGAGTGGGAGTCCGACATGCTCGGCGCGCTCGGCGAGTTCCCGCGGATCGTGGCCAAGGCCGGTCAGCACCGCGAGCCGCACCACGTGGCCCGCTACCTGGAGGACCTCGCGGGCAAGTACCACCGCCTGTACGAGAACTGCCAGTTCCTGCCCAAGGGCGACGAGGAGCTGACCGACACCCACCGCGCCCGGCTCTGGCTGGTCCAGGCGGCCCAGACGGTCACCGCCAACGGCCTGGCCCTGCTCGGTGTCTCCGCCCCCGAGCGGATGTAGCCCCGCGCACCTGCGCACCTGCGCCCCCGCGCACGCCCAGAGAGAGACCTTCCCCGATGAGCCGCTCCGCGCACCCCGCAGGCCCCCGTCACGGCGATGTGCTGCCGGAGGGGCACCACCCGGCCCCGCCGAGCGACCTGAACGCGCTGGACCCCAAGGTCTGGTCGCGCACGGTGGCCCGCGGCGCCGACGGGGTGGTCACCGTGGGCGGGGTCGCGGTGACGGAGCTCGCGGCCGAGTTCGGCACGCCGGCCTACGTGCTGGACGAGGCGGACTTCCGGGCCCGGGCCCGGGCCTGGCGGGAGGCCTTCGGGGCCGGGGCCGACGTCTACTACGCGGGCAAGGCCTTCCTCTCCAAGGCCGTGGTCCGCTGGCTGCACGAGGAGGGGCTCAGCCTCGACGTGTGCAGCCCGGGCGAGCTGGCCGTGGCGCTGGCCGCCGGCATGCCGGCGGCCCGGATCGCGCTGCACGGCAACAACAAGTCGGTGCACGAGCTGGAGCAGGCCGTGAAGGCGGGGGTCGGCCACATCGTGGTCGACTCCACCCAGGAGATCGACCGGCTGGCCGCCATCGCCGCAGGACAGGGCGTGCGGCAGCCGGTGCTGATCCGGGTGACGGTGGGCGTCGAGGCGCACACCCACGAGTTCATCGCCACCGCGCACGAGGACCAGAAGTTCGGCTTCTCGCTGGCCCAGGGCGCGGCGGCGGACGCGGTCGCCCGGGTGCTCGGGCACCACGAGGCGCTGGAGCTGCGCGGTCTGCACTCGCACATCGGTTCGCAGATCTTCGACACCGCCGGTTTCGAGGTGGCCGCCCGCCGGGTGGTGGGCCTGCTGGCGCGGATCCGCGACGAGCACGGCGTGGAGCTGCCCGAGATCGACCTCGGCGGCGGCCTGGGCATCGCCTACACCAGTGAGGACGACCCCCGCGAGCCCGCCGAGATCGCCGCCGCGCTGGCCGAAATCGTGCGCCGCGAGTGCGCCGCGCAGCGGCTGCGGGCACCGCGGCTGAGCGTCGAGCCGGGCCGCGCGATCGTCGGGCCGACGGCCTTCACGCTCTACCGGGTCGGCACCGTCAAGCCGCTGGCGGGCCTGCGCACCTACGTCAGCGTGGACGGCGGGATGTCCGACAACATCCGCACCGCGCTCTACGACGCGGCCTACTCGGTGGCCCTGGTCTCGCGCCGCAGCCAGGCCGAGCCGATGCTGGTCCGGGTGGTCGGCAAGCACTGCGAGTCCGGGGACATCGTGGTCAAGGACGCCTTCCTGCCGGGCGATCTGACGCCGGGTGACCTGATCGCGGTGCCCGCCACCGGCGCGTACTGCCGTTCGATGGCGAGCAACTACAACCACGCGCTGCGACCGCCGGTGCTGGCGGTGGCCGACGGCGCGGCCCGGGTGATCGTGCGGCGCGAGACGGAGGAGGATCTCCTGCGTCTCGATGTCGGATGACGGAAATCGCGTCTCGAATCCTGAGACGTCCGTAGATCTTTCCGAATCGTCCCCGAGACTGGAACCAGCCAATGTCCGGCGGCTTGCCGAAATGCCGCCGGAAACGAGAAGGATGAGCGGAGTCGGATGATGCGTACGCGGCCGCTGAAGGTGGCGTTGCTGGGCTGTGGTGTGGTGGGCTCCGAGGTGGCGCGCATCATGACGACAGACGCCGCCGACCTCGCCGCGCGCATCGGCGCGCCGGTCGAGCTCGCCGGCATCGCGGTCCGGCGGGCCGGGCGGGTGCGCCCGGGCGTCCCGGAGCACCTGATCACCACCGACGCCGAGGCGCTGGTCGCACGGGGCGACATCGACGTGGTGATCGAGGTCGTCGGCGGCATCGAGCCGTCGAAGAACCTGATCCTCACCGCCTTCGAGCAGGGTGCCTCGGTGGTCAGCGCCAACAAGGCGCTGCTCGCCAAGGACGGTGCCGAGCTGCACGCGGCCGCCGCCGAGGCCGGGGTCGACCTCTACTACGAGGCCGCGGTGGCCGGCGCGATCCCGCTGATCCGCCCGCTGCGCGAGTCGCTGGCCGGGGACCGGGTCAACCGGGTGCTGGGCATCGTCAACGGCACCACCAATTTCATCCTCGACAAGATGGACACCACCGGCGCCGGCTACTCGGAGGCGCTGGAGGAGGCCACCGCGCTCGGCTACGCCGAGGCCGACCCGACGGCCGACGTCGAGGGCTTCGACGCCGCCGCCAAGGCCGCGATCCTGGCCGGCATCGCCTTCCACACCAAGGTCACCGCCGCCGACGTCTACCGCGAGGGCCTGACCGAGGTGACCGCCGCCGACATCGCCAGCGCCAAGGCGATGGGCTGCGTGGTCAAGCTGCTGGCGATCTGCGAGCGGGCCGCCGACGGCGCCTCGGTCACCGCCCGGGTGCACCCCGCGATGATCCCGCTCAGCCACCCGCTGGCCTCGGTCCGCGAGGCCTACAACGCGGTCTTCGTGGAGGCCGAGGCGGCCGGGCGGCTGATGTTCTACGGTCCGGGCGCCGGCGGTGCGCCGACCGCCTCCGCGGTCCTCGGCGACCTGGTCGCGGTCTGCCGCAACAAGCTCAGCGGTGCCACCGGGCCCGGCGACTCGGTCTACACCCGGTTGCCGGCCAAGCCGATGGACCAGGTCGTCACCCGCTACCACGTCAGCCTGGACGTGGACGACCGCGCGGGCGTGCTGGCCCAGGTGGCCTCGGTCTTCGCCGAGCACGGGGTGTCCATCGACACCGTGCGCCAGCAGGGCCGCGACGGCGACGCCTCGCTCGTCGTGGTCACCCACCGCGCCACCGACGCCGCCCTGTCGGCGACCGTGGACAAGCTCCGCGCGCTGGACAGCGTGCGGGACGTGGCCAGCATCATGCGGGTTGAAGGGGAATAGCCAATGAACGCCGTGATCGACCAGGTCGGTGGCCGTACCCACCAGTGGCGGGGGATCATCGAGGAGTACCGCGACCGCCTGCCGGTCAGCGCCAGCACGCCGGTGGTCACCCTGCTGGAGGGCGGCACGCCGCTGGTCCCCGCCCAGGTGCTCTCCGAGCGCACCGGCTGCGACGTCTACCTGAAGGTCGAGGGCGCCAACCCGACCGGCTCCTTCAAGGACCGTGGCATGACCATGGCCATCTCCAAGGCCAAGGAGGACGGCGCCCAGGCCGTCATCTGCGCCTCCACCGGCAACACCTCGGCCTCCGCCGCCGCCTACGCGGTGCGCGCGGGCATGGTCTGCGCGGTGCTGGTCCCGCAGGGCAAGATCGCGCTGGGCAAGATGGGCCAGGCCCTGGTGCACGGCTCGAAGATCCTCCAGGTGGACGGGAACTTCGACGACTGCCTCACCCTCGCGCGTGAACTGTCCGAGAACTACCCGGTCGCGCTGGTGAACTCGGTGAACCCGGTGCGCATCGAGGGCCAGAAGACGGCCGCCTTCGAGATCGTCGACATGCTCGGCGACGCTCCCGACCTGCACGTGCTGCCGGTCGGCAACGCGGGCAACATCACTGCCTACTGGCGTGGTTACCGCGAGTACGCGAAGGACGGCATGGCCACCCGCACCCCCCGGATGTGGGGCTTCCAGGCGGCCGGTTCGGCCCCGATCGTGGACGGCGCCCCGGTGCTCAAGCCGCAGACCATCGCCACCGCGATCCGGATCGGCAACCCGGCCTCCTGGGCCATGGCCGAGGCCGCCCGGGACGAGTCGGGCGGCCTCATCGACAAGGTGACCGACCGTCAGATCCTCGCCGCCTATCGTCTGTTGGCCGCGACCGAGGGCGTCTTCGTCGAGCCCTCCTCGGCCGCCAGCGTGGCCGGCCTGCTGGCCAAGGCGGAGGCCGGCCTGGTCGACCCGGGTCAGCGGATCGTCTGCACGGTGACCGGCAACGGTCTCAAGGACCCGGACTGGGCGGTGGCCGGTGCGCCGCAGCCGCACGTGGTCCCGGTGAGCGCCGAGGCCGCCGCCCAGCGCCTGGGCCTGCTGGACTGACGCACCGTCGACAGCGCCCGGCGCCGGCCGGGCCGCTGTCGAGGAGGTCCCACCGGCCGGGCCGGCCGCCGTGGCCGGCCCGGCCGGAATCTGACGAGAAGCGGGCGGGAATCGATAGCAGGGTGCCGATTCGTAACGGCCGGGGTGTCGCTTTCGTTGTTCTTTGCGATGTCAATTCCAGCCGGATTCCGGCCATAACCTGCAACACGGCAGATCGAGAGGGAGCGGGGTGTACCGCTGTGGAACCTCTCTTCGATACTCTGAACCTGGCGGTGTGGCACATGCCAAGGGCTCAGCCGTTGCCCCGAACGGGCAGGACCTGACCCTCGCTGCGCACTGACACCCCCGCCGCCGTACCACCGCCGGCCCCCCACGACGGGCCTGCCTCACTCCCCAGGAGAGTCCACCGCATGGCCGGTCCCGCGTTCCGTGCCGCCGCCGTCCGGGTCCGAGTCCCCGCGACCAGCGCCAACCTGGGTCCGGGGTTCGACGCCTTCGGGCTCGCGCTGGGCCTGTACGACGACATCGTGGTGCGGGTCGCCGACTCGGGGCTGAGCGTCGACATCGCGGGCGAGGGCGCGGGCGAACTGGCCCGCGACGAGCGCCACCTGGTGGTCCGCGCGATGCGTGCCGCCTTCGACCGGCTCGGCGGACAGCCGCGCGGCCTCGAAGTGGTCTGCGCCAACCGCATACCGCACGGCCGCGGCCTCGGCTCCTCCTCGGCCGCGATCTGCGCGGGCATCGTCGCCGCCCGCGCGGTCACCATCGGCGGTCCCGCCGCCCTGGACGACGCCGCGATGCTGGCCCTCGCCTCCGAGCTGGAGGGCCACCCGGACAACGTCGCCGCCTGCCTGGCCGGCGGGTTCACCATCGCCTGGACCGACGAGGACGGGGCCAGGGCGGTCCGTCTGGACCCCGCCGCCGAGGTGGTCCCCGTGGTCTTCGTCCCGAGTACCGAGGTGCTCACCGAGACCGCCCGCGGCCTGCTGCCGAAGACCGTCCCGCTGGCCGACGCCGCGGCCAACGCCGGCCGCTCCGCCCTGCTCGTGGAGGCGCTGACCAGGCGCCCCGAGCTGCTGCTGCCGGCCACCGAGGACCGGCTGCACCAGGACTACCGCGCCGCCGCGATGCCGGACAGCGCCGCCCTGGTGGCCGCCCTGCGCTCGGAGGGGGTGCCGGCGACGATCTCCGGCGCGGGCCCCACCGTGCTCGCGCTGTCCGACGAGGCCGGCGCGGAGAAGCTGCTCTCGTTCGCCGGTGAGTCGTTCGCCGCCCATCGGCTGCGCCTCGACCGTGACGGGGCGGGCGTCCTGCCGTTGGACGGATGACGTCCGAGCTGCGCGGCCGGCGCGGTGGGCGTCCGCACGGCCGTGCGCCCAATCGGGCAGCGTGGTCGGCCGGCGGGACGGACACGATTGGCAAGCACAAGGCTGGGGAATGTGTGAGGGGGTCGGTAGTGTTAACCTCAATGCTGCATCAGGCGCCCCGCGGGGCACGGTGCACCGCGTCCCCCACCTCTGAGCCCGCTCGTGCGGGGTCACGGCGTTGTCGGGGACCACGATTCTCCGGGAGCCCGCCACAGCGCGTACGCAGCCTGCCTGCGCGACTGAGGCCGCATTCCGAAGCCGTGTCGGATCCTGACCCCCAACCGCCTGGGCCGGCCTCCAGCTGACCCCGGACGATCGGGAGCGCGGGAGACCGCCACGCGACGGGGCCCCGGGTTTCGCCGGCAGCGCGGTCGGCATGAGTACCGTCCGCCACGCCTTTTCGCACCACCGTGCCTCGTGCACCGCACTTCGCACCTCCTCCCCCCAGCCGGCACCGTGCCGCGTGGAGGGAATACCGCATCGGACTTGCGCACAGCAGAGTGCAGGTCAGACAGCACAACCGGTCGCCGAGCCAGACAGGCCGACGTCCGCTCCAGGGAAGGACCCTTAGTGAGCGACACCACCGATCTGATGGGCGCGCGCCCGGACGCCGACGCGACGGACACGTCCGCCGCCCCCGCGGCGCCGGCCAAGCGCCGCCGCACCGTTGCCGCAGGCCTTGACGGTCTGGTCCTGGCCGAGCTGCAGAAGCTCGCCTCGACGCTCGGCATCAGCGGGACGGGCCGGATGCGCAAGAGCCAGCTCATCGAGGCCATCAAGGAGAAGAGCGGCGGCGACCCGCTGCTCGCCTCCGCCGGCGCGAGCGCGCCGGCCAAGGCCGCCGCCAAGGAGGCCGCGCCCGCCGCCGAGAAGCCCGCCCGCCGTACCCGGGCCGCCGCCCAGGCCGCGGCCCCGGCCGCCGCCGAGGCGCCGACCCAGATCGAGATCCCGGGCCAGGCCGCCCCCGAGGCCGCCGCTCCGGCGCGGGCCGAGCGCGGCCGCCGCCGGGCCACCTCCGCCGCCGGTGCCCCCGGCGCCGTCGAGGCCCCCGCCGCCGCGGTCTCCACCGTGGTGGGCACCGAGGCCCCCGCCGAGCCGGCCGCCGCCGAGCCCAAGGGCGAGGCCCGTGCCGAGCAGACCCGCACCGCCGAGGGCCAGGGCGAGGCGCGCGAGGGCCGCCGGGAGCGCCGTGACCGCCGCGACCGCGGTGAGCGCGGCGAGCAGCGCGTCGAGACGGCCGAGGGCGACGGTGGCGAGGGCCGCGAGTCGCGTCGCGACCGCCGCAACCGCCGCGACCGGGCGGACCGCCCCGAGCGCTCCGACCGCCAGCAGGGCGCCCAGCCGGCCGCCCAGCAGCCGGCCGCCCAGCCCGCCGCCGCCCAGCAGGGCGGCTACGACGACGACGAGTTCGGCGACGGGCGCCGCGGCCGTCGCGGGCGCTACCGCGACCGCAACCGCCGGGGCAGCCGCCGCGACGGCTTCGAGGGCGGCGTGGCCGAGCCGCAGGTGGGCGACGACGATGTGCTGATCCCGGTCGCGGGCATCCTGGACATCCTCGACAACTACGCCTTCGTGCGGACCTCCGGCTACCTGCCGGGCCAGAACGACGTCTACGTCTCGCTCGCCCAGGTCCGCAAGAACGGCCTGCGCAAGGGTGACGCGATCACCGGCGCGGTGCGCCAGCCGCGCGACGGCGAGCGCCGCGAGAAGTTCAACGCCATGGTGCGGCTGGACTCGGTCAACGGCATGGATCCGGAGAGCGGCCGCAACCGCCCCGAGTTCGGCAAGCTCACCCCGCTCTACCCGCAGGAGCGGCTGCGCCTGGAGACCGACCCGGGCGTGCTGACCACCCGGATCATCGACCTGGTGTCGCCGATCGGCAAGGGCCAGCGCGGTCTGATCGTCGCCCCGCCGAAGACCGGCAAGACGATGATCATGCAGGCGATCGCCAACGCGATCACCCGCAACAACCCCGAGTGCCACCTGATGGTCGTCCTGGTCGACGAGCGTCCGGAAGAGGTCACCGACATGCAGCGCTCGGTCAAGGGCGAGGTCATCTCCTCGACCTTCGACCGTCCGGCCGAGGACCACACCGTGGTCGCCGAGCTGGCCATCGAGCGCGCCAAGCGCCTGGTGGAGCTGGGCCACGACGTGGTGATCCTGCTCGACTCGATCACCCGCCTGGGCCGTGCCTACAACCTGGCGGCGCCGGCCTCCGGCCGCATCCTGTCCGGTGGTGTCGACTCGACCGCGCTCTACCCGCCGAAGAAGTTCTTCGGCGCCGCGCGCAACATCGAGAACGGCGGCTCGCTGACCATCCTCGCCACCGCGCTGGTGGAGACCGGCTCGCGGGCCGACGAGGTGGTCTTCGAGGAGTTCAAGGGCACCGGCAACATGGAGCTGCGCCTGGACCGCAAGCTCGCCGACAAGCGGATCTTCCCCGCGGTGGACGTGGACGCGTCCAGCACCCGCAAGGAGGAGATCCTGCTCGGCAGCGAGGAGCTGGCGATCACCTGGAAGCTGCGTCGGGTGCTGCACGCGCTCGACTCGCAGCAGGCGATCGAGCTGCTGCTGGACAAGATGAAGCAGACCAAGTCCAACGCCGAGTTCCTGATGCAGATCGCCAAGACCACCCCCGGTTCGGGCGACTGACCTCGCATCAGCAGCACGGCCGTCCTCGGCGGCCGTGCTCCAACGCCGCCGGCGGCCACGGATTCCCCGTGGCCGCCGGCGGCGTTCTGCGTGTCGTCGCAAGGTTGGGGCAGGGCTGTTGCGCAGAACGGACATATGGCACCAAAAGGTCGCTTATCCTCAGAGGAATGGCCGGATCGGCCGACCGACGTGAGGACCAGGACCGATGGCCGACGAGCAGCAGGGCGACGCCCCGGACGGGGGCCGCGGGGCGCGCCCCCGCAAGGTGCGCAGCCGCAGGGCGAAGGTGCTGCGGGCGGTGGCACTGACCGTGGCGGGGCTGCTGCTGGCCGGGGCCGGCGTGGCCGGGTACGCGTACTGGAAGTGGAACTCGAACATCAGAAGCGTCGACATCGACTCCCAACTCGGCAGCGCCCGCCCCTCGGCGCCCGGCAACGGCTCCTTCAACGTGCTGGTGCTCGGCTCCGACTCGCGCAGCGGCGCCAACGGCGCACTGGCGGGCGGCGCCACCGACGGCACCGCCCGCTCGGACACCGCGATGGTGGTGCACGTCGACCAGAGCCACTCGGCCGCCACCGTGGTCTCCATCCCGCGTGACACGCTGGTGAACCGCCCCGCCTGCACCGCCCCGAGCGGCGCCGCAGTGCCGGCCGCCGCCGGCGCGATGTACAACAGCGCCTTCGAGGTCGGCGGTGCGGCCTGCGCGGTGAAGACCACCGAGCAGCTGACCGGCCTGCGGATGAACCACTACGTCGAGATCGACTTCGCCGGCTTCGCGGCCTTCGTCAACGCGATCGGCGGCGCCACGGTGACCACCACGGTGGACATTCACGACCAGGACAGCGGCCTGAACCTCAAGGCCGGCACCACCCACCTCGACGGGGACCAGGCACTGGCCTTCGTGCGCACCCGGCACGGCGTGGGGGACGGCAGCGACCTGGGCCGGATCGAGCTGCAGAAGCAGATGGTGAAGTCGATCATCTCCCAGGTCGACTCGATCGGTCTGCTCACCAACCCGGTCAAGCTCTACTCGGTGGGCGACACCCTGACCAAGGCGATCACCACCGACTCCCAGCTCGCCTCGGTGAGCGCGCTGACCGGCCTCGGCGAGGAGCTCAAGGGGATCGGCACCGACCACCTGACCATGGTCACCCTGCCGGTGGTCACCGCGCCGAGCGATCCCAACCGGGTGGTGGCCCAGCAGCCGCAGGCCGGTCAGGTGTGGAGCGCGCTGCGGGCCGACCAGCCGGTGCCGGCGTCCATCGTGAGCAGCCAGCCGGTCAATCCGGCCGACCCCGCGGCGAGCGCCGGCGCCCCCGCCACGGCCGCCGCCACGCACTCCTGAGCACTGCGCGCGGCTCGCGGGGAGCAGCGCGGCGGCTCCGCGGCCGACGGTGGAATATCGGCGGGCCGGAGCCGGTTTGGGAAGAAGCGGTCAGTGCTGGCACACTGGTCCGTCGGTCCCGGTTCACGTGCGACACCATGCCGCCGACCCGGTGCCCTCCCGAATCCTAGGAGAATCCCTTGAAGCCCGACGTTCACCCCACGTACGTGGTCACCTCGGTGACCTGCACCTGTGGCAACGAGTTCACCACCCGTTCCACCGAGGCCTCCGGCGTCATCCGCGCCGAGGTGTGCTCGGCCTGCCACCCGTTCTACACCGGCAAGCAGAAGATCCTCGACACCGGTGGCCGCGTGGCCCGCTTCGAGGCCCGCTTCGGCAAGGGCCTCAGCGGCAACCGGGCCTAGCGCTCAAGCGGCGCCGGTCTCTGGCGTCCCCGTACTCGAACGGGGGCGTCAGGGCCGGCGCCGTTCGCGTCCCCCCGCAGTCCAGCGCGCCACCCACTCCGTCATCTCAGCTTCCGGGAAAGAAGGCCACCCCACATGTTCGAGGCAGTCGAAGAGCTCCTCATCGAGCACGCCGGCCTCGAGGAGCGGCTGGCCGATCCGTCGGTGCACGCGGATCAGGCCAACGCTCGCAAGCTGGCCAAGCGCTACGCCGAGCTCACGCCGATCACCCGCACCTACCGGGCCTGGCGCCAGGCCGGCGAGGACATCGCGGCCGCCCGCGAGTTCGCCGCCGAGGACCCCGACTTCATCGCCGAGGCCAAGGCCGCCGAGCAGCGCCAGAACGAGCTGACCGAGGAGCTGCGGCTGCTGCTGGTGCCGCGCGACCCCAATGACGACAAGGACGTCATCCTGGAGGTCAAGGCGGGCGAGGGCGGCGAGGAGTCCGCGCTGTTCGCCGGCGACCTGCTGCGGATGTACCTGCGCTTCGCCGAGCGGGTGGGCTGGAAGACCGAGATCATCGACTCCAACGAGTCCGACCTCGGCGGCTACAAGGACGTCTCGGTGGCCGTGAAGACCAAGGGGAGCGCCCTCGAGCCCGGCCAGGGCGTCTGGGCCAAGCTGAAGTACGAGGGCGGCGTGCACCGGGTGCAGCGGGTCCCCGCCACCGAGTCGCAGGGCCGCATCCACACCTCGGCGGCGGGCGTGCTGGTCACCCCCGAGGCCGAGGAGGTCGAGGTGGAGGTCAACCAGAACGACCTGCGGATCGACGTCTACCGCTCCTCGGGCCCGGGCGGCCAGTCGGTCAACACCACCGACTCCGCGGTCCGGATCACCCACCTGCCGACCGGTATCGTGGCCTCCTGCCAGAACGAGAAGAGCCAGCTGCAGAACAAGGAGTCGGCGATGCGCATCCTGCGGTCGCGACTGCTGGCCGCGGCGGTCGAGGCGGCCGAGCAGGAGGCTTCCGACGCGCGGCGCAGCCAGGTCCGCACGGTCGACCGCTCGGAGCGGATCCGGACGTACAACTACCCCGAGAACCGCATCTCGGACCACCGCACCGGCTTCAAGGCCTACAACCTGGACCAGGTCCTCGACGGCGACCTGAACGCGCTGATCCAGTCCGCCGTGGACGCCGACGCCGCCGCGAAGCTCGCCGCGGCGCAAGAGCAGTAACCACCGCAGAGGGGTACGTACGGATGAACCTGCTGCTCGCCGAGGTGGCCCAGGCCACCCAGCGGTTGGCCGCGGCCGGCGTGCCGTCGCCGCGCTTCGACGCGGAGGAACTCGCCGCACACATCCACCACGTCAAGCGCAGCCAGCTGCACACCGTGAAGGACGCGGACTTCGACGCCCGGTACTGGGAGGCGGTCTCGCGGCGCGAGGCCCGCGAACCGCTGCAGCACATCACCGGGCGGGCCTTCTTCCGCTACCTGGAGCTGGAGGTCGGCCCCGGTGTCTTCGTGCCGCGCCCGGAGACCGAGACCGTCGTCGAGTGGGCCATAGAGGCCGTGCGCGAGATGGACGTGGCCGAGCCGCTGGTGGTCGACCTGTGCTCCGGCTCGGGCGCCATCGCGCTCGCGCTGGCCCAGGAGCTGCCGCGTTCCATCGTGCACGCCTTCGAGCTGGACGAGGGGGCGCTGAACTACACCCGGCGCAACATCGCCGCCAGTCCCGACCGCGACCGGGTCACCCTGCACGCGGGCGACGCCACCCGGGCCTTCGCCGGGGACAGCTCCTGGGACGGCCGGTTCGACCTGGTGATCAGCAACCCGCCGTACATCCCGCTCACCGAGTGGGAGTACGTGGCGCCCGAGGCCCGCGACCACGACCCGCAGCTCTCGCTCTTCTCCGGCGAGGACGGCCTGGACACCATCCGCGGCATCGAGCGGGTGGCCGCGCGGCTGCTGCGGCCCGGCGGCGCGGTGGTGATCGAGCACGCGGACACCCAGGGCGGCCAGGTGCCCTGGATCTTCAACGAGGAGGGCGGCTGGACGGACACGGCCGACCACCGGGATCTCAACGGGCGGCCGCGTTTCACCACCGCTCGGAAGACGTCGCTGTGACGTCGGATTTCGCTGTGACTTCGAAGAGGGGACTGCTCCGATGAGCCGCCGTTACGACTGTGCCGACGCAGGCGACCGTGCCACCGGGCTGCGCGAGGCCGCCTCGGCGATCCGCCGCGGCGAGCTGGTCGTGGTGCCGACCGACACCGTCTACGGGATCGGCGCGGACGCCTTCAACCCGGAGGCCGTGGCCGCCCTGCTGGCCGCCAAGGGCCGCGGACGCAACATGCCCTCCCCGGTGCTGGTCGGCTCGCCGACCACGCTGCACGGCCTGGTCACCGACTTCTCGGAGCAGGCCTGGGAGCTGGTCGACGCCTTCTGGCCCGGCGGGCTGACCCTGGTCGCCAAGCACCAGCCCTCGCTGCGCTGGGACCTGGGCGAGACCCGCGGCACCGTCGCGGTCCGGATGCCGCTGCACCCGGTCGCCATCGAGCTGCTGAACACCACCGGCCCGCTCGCCGTCTCCAGCGCCAACAAGTCGGGCCAGCCGGCCCCCGGCGACTGCGAGGACGCCGAGTACCAGCTGGGCGACTCGGTGGCGGTCTACCTGAACGGCGGCCGGGCCGAGCACGGCCTGGCCTCCACCATCGTCGACGTCACCGGCAAGGTGCCGGTCCTGCTGCGCGCGGGTGCCGTGAGCATCGAGCAGCTGAGGGAGGTCGTCCCCGACCTGGAGGCCGGCAGTTGACGGCCCAGCTCTACTCCGGGTTCGACCCGATCGAGGCCGGCTGGGCGCCCGGTGGCCTGGCCTCCTACCTGGCCGTCACGCCGCGCCCGGCCGACAGCTTCAAGATCCTCTTCGTCTGCACCGGGAACGTCTGCCGCTCGCCGATCGCCGAGCGGCTGACCCGCCATGAGCTGGACACCCGGCTGCACGAGCGGGCGGCCGGCCGGATCGTGGTGGAGAGCGCCGGCACCTGGGGCCACGAGGGCGCCCCGATGGAGGCGCACGCGGCCACCGTGCTCGGCGAGTACGGCGTGGACAGCGGCAACTTCGCCGGGCGCGAGCTGCTCGACGAGCACGTGGTGGAGGCCGACCTGGTGCTCACCGCGACCCTCGACCACCGCGCGCAGGTGATCTCGATGGGCCACGCGGCGGGCCTGCGCACCTTCACGCTCAAGGAGTTCACCCGCCTGGTGGGCTCGATAGACCCGGCCACGCTGCCCGCGGTGGGTGCCGGCCCCGAGGTCACCGAGCGGGCCCGTGCCCTGGTGCGGGCGGCTGCCGCGCTGCGCGGCTGGCTGCTGGCCGCCAGCCCCGAGGCCGACGAGGTGGACGACCCCTACGGCGCGCCGATCGGCATGTTCCGCAACTGCGGCGAGGAGATATTCCACGCGCTGGACCCGGTGCTCACCGCCCTGACGGGCGTGCCCGCCCCGCGCCATCAGGACGGCGGCCACGCTCGGTCCTAGGCTGGACTCCACCGCCCGAACGGCCCCGGAGCGCCGCCATGACCCTCGCTGATGCCGCGCACGCTGTTCAAGACCCCCACACCGCCGAACCCCTCCGCTGGGAACCGTCCGCGGCGCTGCGCGCGGCCGACCCCGAACTCGCCGACCTGCTGTCGGCCGAGGCCGAGCGCCGGGCCGGCGGGCTGCAGCTGCTGGCGGGGGAGAACCTCGCCACCGAGGCCGTGCTGGCGGCGCTGGCCGGCCCGCTGGTGGACAAGTACGCCGAGGGCTACCCCGGCCGCCGCCATCACACCGGCTGCGCCGTGGCGGACGCCACCGAACTCCTCGCGATCTCCCGGGCCTGCGGCCTGTTCGCCGCCGAGCACGCCAACGTCCAGCCCCGGTCCGGCACTTCGGCGATGCTGGCGGCCTTCGCGGCGCTGCTGCGGCCGGGCGACGGAGTGCTCGCGATGTCGCTGGAGCACGGCGGCCACCTCTCCTGCGGCTCGCGCGCCAACTTCTCCGGCCGCTGGTTCGACGTGATCGGCTACGGGGTGCGCGAGCAGGACGGCCGGATCGACCTGGACCAGGTCCGCGACCTGGCCCGGGTGCACCGGCCCAAGGCGATCATCGCCGGCTCGATCTCCTACCCGCGCCACCTGGACTGGGCGGCCTTCCGGGAGATCGCCGACGAGGTGGACGCCTACCTCGTCGCCTCGGTCGCGCAGATCACCGGCCTGGTGGCGGCGGGCGTGGCGCCCTCCCCGGTGCCCTACGCCGACGTGGTGGTGGCGGCCACCCACAAGCTGCTGCGCGGCCCGCGCGGCGGCCTGCTGCTGTGCACCGCGGAGCTGGCCGACCGGGTGGACCGCGCGGTCTTCCCGTTCACCCAGGGCGGGGCGGCGATGAACGAGGTGGCGGCCAAGGCGGTGGCCTTCGCCCAGGCGACCACCCCGGAGTTCGGCGCGTACATCGGGCGGGCGGTGGACGGCGCGCGCTCCTTGGCCGCGGCACTCGCCGGGGCCGGGGCCCGGCCGCTGACCGGCGGCACCGACACCCACCTGGTCACCGCCGACGTCAGCCCGCTGGGCGTCACCGGTGCGCAGGCGGAGCGCCGCTGCGCGGCGGCCGGGCTGATGCTCGGCAAGGCCGCGGTGCCCTTCGACCCCGTGCCCGCCGCCGAGACCTCCGGGATCCGGCTCGGCACCGGAGCCGCGGCGGCGCTCGGACTGGGCCCGGCCGAGCTCGCCGAGGTCGGAGCGCTGATCGGCGCCCTGCTCAGCGGGGGTGAACCGGCCGCGGCGGCGGCGCGGGTGCGCGAACTGGTCCGGACCGCCGGGGCGAAAGGCCCTCGGTAGAGCGAACCGCGATGCACGCGCCCGTCGTCCGATTCAATAAGGTGTGTACCGTGGCGACGCACCTCGAACCCCTCAGCCGTGCGGGAGTACCTTCCGTACGCACCCAGCCGCGTGTGTGGAAGGAGCCAGTCGGTGCGTGAGTACCTGCTCGTGCTCTTCTGTACGGCGGCGGTGACCTACCTGCTGGTCGGCCCGGTCCGGAAGTTCGCGATCATCGCCGGGGCGATGCCGGCCGTGCGGGCCCGGGACGTGCACCGTGAGCCCACCCCGCGCCTGGGCGGCATCGCGATGTTCGGCGGGCTCTGCGCCGGGCTGCTGGTGGCCTACCACCTGACCAACCTGGGCAAGGTCTTCTCCGACGACCCCTCCGACATCCGGGCCCTGCTGTCCGGCGTCGGCATCATGTGGGTGCTCGGCGTCCTGGACGACAAGTGGGGCGTGGACGCGCTGGTCAAGCTCGGCGGTCAGATGATCGCCGCGGGCGTCATGGTCTACCAGGGCATCACGGTGATCTCGATCCCGGTGCCCGGCGTCGGCCCGGTGGCGCTCAGCCCCACCCTGGGCATGATCATCTCGGTGGCCCTGGTGGTCGTCATGGTCAACGCGGTGAACTTCATCGACGGTCTGGACGGTCTGGCCGGCGGCATGGTCTGCATCGCCGGGATGGCCTTCTTCCTGTACTCCTACCGCCTCTGGTACGGCTACTCGATCAGCGAGGCGGCGCCCGCCGTGCTGTTCAGCGCGCTGCTGATCGGCATGTGCCTGGGCTTCCTGCCGCACAACCTGCACCCGGCCCGGATCTTCATGGGCGACTCCGGCTCGATGATGCTCGGGCTGATGCTGGCGGTGGCCGCGATCTCGGTGACCGGCCGGGTCGACCCCGACCTGATCACCGCGCAGGCCGGTTCGCAGACCGCCACCACCCACATCCTGGTGCCGATCTACATCCCGCTGCTGCTGCCGCTCGCGGTGGTCGCGCTGCCGCTGGCCGACCTGCTCCTTGCCGTGGTCCGGCGCACCTGGGCCGGGCGCTCGCCGTTCGCCGCCGACAAGCAGCACCTGCACCACCGGCTGCTGGAGATCGGCCACTCGCACAGCCGCGCCGTGCTGATCATGTACTTCTGGGCCGCGCTGATCGCCTTCGGCACGGTGGCCTTCTCGGTCACCAACACCGGTCGCACCGTCGTGCTGGCCTGCGCCGGGTTCTGCCTGATCGGGATCGTGGTGCTGCTGCTGCCCTGGTTCCGGCCCAAGGCGCCGGCGGCGGTGCAGGCCATCGTCCCGCCGCGCTACCGGCGCGGCAGCTCCGGCCGGCGCCGCCCGGTCCAGGCCGAGGTGCGCACCGCCCCGGCCCGCGCGGCCGAGGCCCTGGCCGCCGACCCGCAGACCACCGAGCTGCGCACCGTGGAGCTGCGGGCGGCCACCCGGGGGCTGCGCGAGCCCGCCCCCGCCGAGCCGGCCGCGGCCGAGCTCTCCGCGGCCGACCGGGAGATCCTGCGCGGGGGCGGCGCCACCGCGCTCGGTGGCGGCCGCAGCGGCGAGCGGCACTGACCCGGACGTACGGCAGCGGCCCAGGGCCTCTTGGACAAGCCCTGGGCCGCTGCCGTACGTCCGGAGCGGTCAGCTCCGGTGCGGCACCGCGATCGCGGTCAGCGCGATCCCCTCGGCCACCAGCCAGCGGCCGGTGAAACCGGTCAGCGGGCGGTCCTCCACCAGCGGCGGCGGGACCAGCAGCTGCGCGGTGAAGCCGCCCTCGACGTCGAACGAGAGCGAGGCCTCGGAGAAGTCGAGGAACACCTGGGTCAGCGGGAACCAGGCCTTGTAGACGCTCTCCTTGGCGCTGAACAGCAGCCGGTCCCAGGGGACCTCAGGCCGCTGCGCGCCCAGCGTGCGCAGCCGGGTCAGCTCCTCGGGGCGGGCGATCGCCTCCAGCACCCCCTCCGGCAGCGGCTCGGCGGGCTCGGCGTCGATGCCGATGCTGAGCAGTTCCTTCGCGTGGGCCAGCGCGGCAGCCCGGTAGCCCAGGCAGTGGGTCATGCTGCCGACCACGCCGGCCGGCCAGGTCGGCGCGCCCCGCAGGCCCGGCAGGATCGGCGCCACCGGCACCCCGAGCTCGGTCAGCGCCCGGCGGGCACAGAGCCGCACGGCGCGGAACTCGTGCTGGCGGGTGGCCACCGAGGTGCTGATCAGCGCCTCCTCGGCGGGGAAGAGCAGCTCGGTCACCGCGGCGCCGCTGGTGTCGGCGACGGTGACCACCGCGTCGGGCAGGATCCGCTCGATCACGCCGCACCGCCCGTCGGTCCGGCCTGCGCCGCCGTGGCCGCCGGCAGGATCCGCCGCAGCCCGGGGGCACCGGTGGCGCGCCGCTGCCACTCGCGCGGGTAGCCCACCGAGACCTCCTCGAAGCGGACCCCGTCGTACCAGGTGGTCCTGGGTATGTGCAGGTGGCCGTAGACCATGGCCGCGGTGTTGAACCGGGTGTGCCAGTCGGCGGTGGCGGTGGTGCCGCACCAGAGCGCGAACTCCGGGTAGTACAGGACGTCGGTCGGCGTGCGCACCAGCGGGTAGTGGTTGACCAGCACCAGTGGCACCTCGGGGTCGCAGGCCGCCAGCCGCCGCTCGGTCTCGGCCACCCGCGCCCGGCACCAGGCCTCGCGGCTGGGGTAGGGGTCGGGGTGCAGCAGGAACTCGTCGGAGCAGACCACCCCGGCCTCGTGCGCGCGCTCCAGCGCCTGCTCCTGGGTCAGCGTGCCGGCCGGGCGGAAGGTGTAGTCGTACAGCAGGAACAGCGGCGCGATCCGCACCGGGCCGCCCTCGCCGTGCCAGACCGGGTAGGGGTCCTCCGGCGTCACCACGCCCAAGCCACGGCACACCTCCACCAGGCGTTCGTAGCGGGCGACGCCACGCAGCTGCGAGGCGTCGTCGCCGTGCGACCAGAGCTCGTGGTTGCCCGGTGCCCAGATCACCTTGGCGAACCGCTCGGCGAGCAGCCCGAGCGCCCAGGCGATGTCGTCCACGATCTCGCTGACGTCACCGGCCACGAGCAGCCAGTCGTCCGGGCTCTCCGGCTTGAGCGCCTCGACCAGCGAGCGGTTCTCGGCGTAGCTGATGTGCAGATCGCTGATGGCGAGGAGGGAACCGCCTCGCCCATCAGTGGTTCTCGTCACTGCGTACGTACCTTCCGGGAGGAGCGGAGGCGGTCAGGCCTGCGCCTGCCGCCAGGCCTGGTAGGTCGCCGCGATCCCCTCGCCCAGCGGGATGTGCGGCTGCCACCCGAGGGCGGCCGGCCGGCCGGCTGGTGTCCAGCAGCTTGCGGGGCGTGCCGTCCGGCTTGTCGGTGTCCCGGACCAGCTCGCCGGTGAAACCGACCGCATCGGCCACCGTACGCGCCAGTTCATGGATCGTCAGATCGTATCTGCACCCAACGTTGACCGGTGCGTCGCTGTCGTAACGGCGCAGCAGAAGGACGTGCGAGGTCTCCAGGTCGAAGTCGTCGCCCGGGCCGTAGAGGTTGCCGGGCATCGCCACGACGTAGTCGGTGATCGGCTGCGCCGTCACCCGCGGATAGATGCAGCTGGAGCCGAGGAAGAGCAGTCGCCGCACCCCCGCCGCGTGCGCACCGGCGATCACGCTCAGCTGGATGCGCAGGTTGTCCTCGATGAACTGCACCGGGTAGGTGCTGTTCGCCATGATCCCGCCGACCTTGGCGGCGGTCAGTACCACCGCGTCCGGGCGCTCCTTCCGCAGGAAGACGGCGGTGGCGGCCTCGTCGCGCTGGGGGTGGGGGTGTGCCGGGCTCAGAGGGTGTCGGCGATCCACTGCTCGACCGCGTCCGCTTGGTCGCGGCATGACCCTCGACGATGGTGAAGTGGGCGCCGGGGACGGGCACTTCGGCGTGCTTCAGCTGCCACTCGATGTGCAGTCGGCCGGTGGCGACCGGGTCCGGGCCGGCCCCGCGGGGAGCGAGCGGGATCTGGTCCATGGCGCGCGCCAGGAGGGTGGGCGTGTTGATCTCCTCCGGGTGCCGCTCGGGCAGGATGCGGTGGTAACCGCCCATCGCAGTAAGCCTGGTGGCGTTCATCAGATCACCGCCCAGCTTCGCCGACTGCGAAGCCGCACTGCCCCCTTCGTGGACTGGTCGCTGACCGGTGTGCTGCGCGAGGCCGAGGGTGTGCCGACGCTGGCGCGGGTCGACGTCGTCCAGGCTGTCCTCTTCGCCGGTGGCCGCTCGGTTCGCCTTCGGGGCGCTGCGCGACCAGGCCAGGGCGGGCAGCCTGGCGCCGCTCTTCCGCGGTCTGGTCCGCACGCCGTCCCGGCGGGTGGCCGGCACGGTGCAGGCCGGCCCCGCCACCACGCTGCGTGAGCAGCTGGCGGGGGTGCCCGAGGCCGAGCGGGACGCGCTGGTGCTGGAGCTGGTCCGCGGCACGGTGGCGGAGGTGCTCGGCCACGCCTCCGCCGAGGCGGTGCGGCCGGACCGGCCGCTCAAGGAGCTCGGGGTTCGACTCGCTGTCGGCGGTCGAGGTCCGTAACCGGCTCAACACGGTGACCGGGCTCCGACTGCGGGCCACCGTCGTGTTCGACCACTGCAGCTGGGACTTCGGCAGGTCCGTCGGACACATGGGCGGCTCCGACGTCATCGTCTCGCTCAACCACATGCTGGAGAGCGGCGAACTCGCCCCCGGCGACCACGTCTTGCTGACCTCGTCCGGACCGGGCTGGACCTGCACCGCGACGGTGCTCACCATCCTTGCCAAGCCCTCCTGGAGCGGCCGGGCGAGGGATTCCGGCGCTGGACGGGAGCTTCGCCCGTCCAGTCCCCTACGCTTTCACCCACAAGAGTGATGGGTTCGCCCGTTGGTGTGTCTAGCGCCACACTCCCTCAGTAAAGCTCTCATCAAATAGTTTGTGATATCGTTCACGAGGACCAAGGGATGAGCCGAAGCACCTCGTATGGAGGACTTCCCGGCTGACCAGGTCAGCCCTTCGGTCGCTGAGCACACGCACCTCCCGTGCTCATCCCCAACCCCCGTCCACGTTCCCCGACATGCCGCCGGAGTTGCCGACATGCCGTCCGCTGACGCCCCGCTTGTTCGAGGCGCCGCAATTCCCACTGCGGTCGCCGGAGTTGCCGCTGTCGCGGCCGCGACCGCGATCGCGGGTGCGAAAGGCCTGTACGGCGCGCTGTTCGCCGCGCTCCTGGTGTTGGCCTTCTTCAGCTTCGGGCAGATCGCCATCGGTCGCCTGAGCAGGAACAACCCGCAGATGATGCTCCCCGTCGCGATGGTCGTCTACATGACGCAACTCCTCGCCGTGGGCATCGTGCTGGCCCTCTTCAAGGGCACAACTCTGTTCGACACCAAGGTTTTCGGCTTCACCGTGCTCGGCTGCACCGCGGTCTGGACCGCGTTCATGGTGCGGGGCGGCATGAAGGCCAAGATCTTCTACGTGGTGCCGGAGCCCGCCGCCGCAGCGGGGACCTCCACGGAGCGTCAACCGTGAGCGTCACCGTCTCCCTCCCCAGAGGGAGGGGGCTGACGCTTATGCGAAACCAACAGGCTGCTATCGTCCGGGGCAGCCACGGAGTGCGGGAAGCGTCCGGATCGCTCCACCAGCCGGACTGATCACCGTTGACGCCGCACAGCCTCCAGAATCCCTGGGATCGTGCAGGGCTGCGTCTCCACACAGCTCACTGGCGTCTCCAGCCCGCGTAACAAGAAACATTCCAGTGCCGCACCGTGGCTGAATGCCGCGCCGACACACCGAGGTTGCCGTAACTATGTGTCACGACGAAGGAGTCCGTGGTGAGTGCTGACAGGCTCACGCAGCAGCTTGCCTCAGGAGGCTGTCACCTGTTCTCCGGCTGCGGCTTCCCGGCCCCCGGCCTGAACGAGTTCCAGTTCCACCCGATGTTCACCGTGGCGGGCTTCGGCTTCAACAAGCCGATGCTGCTGTCGATCATCTGTGCCCTGCTGGTGATCGGGTTCTTCTGGGCGGCGTTCGCCAAGCCCAAGGTGGTGCCGGGCAAGATGCAGCTGGTTGGCGAGATCGGTCTCGACTTCGTCAAGCGCGCGATCGTCTTCGAGAACATCGGTAAAAAGGGCGAGAAGTACGTCCCGATGATGGTCTCGATCTTCTTCTTCGTCTGGATCATGAACATCATGTCCGTGATCCCGGTGGCGCAGTTCCCGGTCACCGCGGTGATCGGTTGGCCGGCCGGCCTGGCGCTGGTCTGCTGGATCACCTACATGAGCCTGACGTTCAAGAAGCACGGCTTCGTCGGCGGCCTGAGGAACCTCTGCTGGCCGTCGGGTGTCCCCGGCTGGGTCATGTTCATCCTGGTCCCCATCGAGTTCTTCTCGAACATCTTCGTGCGGCCGTTCACGCTCGCCGTCCGGTCCTTCGCCAACATGTTCGCCGGTCACCTGCTGATCACGATGTTCTCGGTCGCGACCTGGTACCTGCTGAGCCCGAGCCTTGGCGCGCTGTACGGGAGCGCCTCGTTCGTGGTGACCCTGGGCCTGACCGCCTTCGAGCTGCTGGTCCAGTTCCTGCAGGCCTACATCTTCGTGACGCTGGCCAGCAGCTACATCGCCGGTGCGCTGGAAGAAGCGCACTGAGCCCCCTCGCAGTACCCCGCCCAACCCCCCCAAACTTCCGGTGGGCACTCACCACCGGATCTCCACCCCGCAAAGGATGAGCTGAGATGTCTGTTCTCGCTGCTGGCGTCACCGGTTCCGTCGCCTCCATCGGCTACGGCCTCGCTGCGATCGGCCCCGGCATCGGTGTTGGTCTGATCTTCGGTAACGGTGTCCAGGCCATGGCCCGTCAGCCCGAGGCCGCCGGCCTGATCCGCTCCAACATGTTCATCGGCTTCGCGCTGACCGAGGCGCTCGCGCTCATCGGCATCGTCATGCCGTTCGTCTTCGGCCGGTAAGTCCGACAGACTCGACGGAAGGTCCAGATATGTCGCTCATCGCGATGCAGCTGGCGTCGGAGGAATTCAACCCTCTGGTACCCAAGGCGCCTGAGCTCATCATCGGCCTGATCTGCTTCTTCGTGGTCTTCGGTCTGCTCGGCAAGAAGCTCCTCCCCAGCATCGAGAAGGTGCTGGCGGAGCGTCGGGACCAGATCGAGGGCGGCCTGGAGCGGGCCGAGGCCGCGCAGGCCGAGGCTCAGGCCCTGCTCGAGCAGTACCGCGCCGAGCTCGCCGAGGCGCGTCACGAGGCCGCTCGGATCACCGAGCACGCCCGTGAGCAGGGCGCTGCCCTGATCAGCGAGATGCGCGAAGAGGGCCAGCGTCAGCGTGAGGCCATCATCGCCGCCGGTCACGCCCAGATCGAGTCCGACAAGAAGACGGCCACCGCCGCCCTGCGTCAGGACGTCGGTTCGCTCGCCTCCCAGCTGGCGTCCCGCATTGTCGGCGAGTCCCTCGAGGACCACGCCCGGCAGACCGGCGTGATCGACCGCTTCATGGACGAGCTGGAGGCCAAGGCCAGCGCGACCGCGGCGGGCGCCAAGTGATCGGCGCCAGCCGTGAGGCCCTGGCCGCCGGCCGGGAGAACCTCGACAGCCTGACCGACAACACCTCGGTGGACGCGGCCAAGCTGGCGGAGGAACTCAGCGCCGTCACCACGCTGCTGGACCGCGAGGTCTCGCTGCGCCGCGTGCTGACCGACCCCTCGCGGTCCGGTCAGGACAAGGCCGAGCTGGTCGGCTCGCTGCTGGGCCGCCAGGTCTCCGGTCCGACCGTGGACCTGGTCTCCGGTCTGGTCCGCTCCCGTTGGTCCGGTGGACGCGACCTGGTCGACTCGGTCGAGGAGCTCGCCGCCTACGGCGAGATCATCGCCGCCCAGAAGGCCGGCAAGCTGGACGACCTGGAGGACGAGCTCTTCCGCTTCGGCCGCGTCGTGGCCGGCTCGCACGAGCTGCGCGCCGCCCTGACCGAGCCGAAGGCCGGTGCCGCCGCCAAGGCGGGGCTGGTCAAGAAGCTGCTCGGTGGCCGTGCCCAGGCAGGCACCGTCCGTCTGGTCACCTCGCTGGTCGCCACCCCGCGTGGCCGTAGCCTGGAACAGGGCCTCGCGTCCTACGCCAGGCTCGCCGCCGACCGCCGCGACCGCGTGGTGGCCCTGGTCACCACCGCTGTTCCGCTCAGCGACCGCCAGAAGGAGCGCCTGTCGGGCGCGCTGGCCAAGCTGTACGGGCGCGCGGTGCTCCTGAACATCGACGTCGACCCCGAGGTCGTCGGCGGTGTCCGGGTGCAGATCGGTGACGAGATCATCGACGGCACCGTGTCGAGCCGCCTCGAAGGCGCTCGACAGGCCCTCGAAGGCTGAAGCCACCCGCACAGCAACATCCGACCCTCGGTCGGGCGCCGGTCCCACCCACGGGACAGCCGGCACATACGAACGGCCGGTTCAACAGCACCGGCCGAGGATCGAATACTTGCGGCCCTCCTTGGGCGGGCCGAGGATCGCAACCTAGGAGAGCAGGGAAGCCTGATGGCGGAGCTTACGATCCGGCCGGAGGAGATCCGGGACGCGCTGGCCGATTTCGTCCAGTCGTACCAGCCGGACGCCGCCTCGCGTGAAGAGGTCGGCACGGTCACTGACGCGGCGGACGGTATCGCCCATGTCGAGGGCCTGCCCTCGGTCATGGCCAACGAGCTGCTGAGGTTCGAGGACGGCACCCTCGGACTCGCGCTGAACCTCGACACCCGCGAGATCGGTGTCGTCATCCTCGGTGAGTTCGGCGGGATCGAGGAGGGCCAGACGGTGCACCGCACCGGCGAGGTCCTCTCGGTGTCGGTCGGCGACGGCTACCTCGGCCGCGTCGTGGACCCGCTGGGCAACCCCATCGACGGTCTGGGCGAGATCACCGCCACCGGCCGCCGCGCCCTGGAGCTGCAGGCCCCCGGCGTCATGATGCGCAAGTCGGTCAAGGAGCCGCTGCAGACCGGCATCAAGGCCATCGACGCGATGACCCCGATCGGCCGTGGCCAGCGTCAGCTGATCATCGGTGACCGCCAGACCGGCAAGACCGCGGTGGCGATCGACACGATCATCAACCAGAAGGACAACTGGCGCTCGGGCGACCCGCAGAAGCAGGTCCGCTGCATCTACGTCGCCGTCGGCCAGAAGGGCTCCACCATCGCCGCCGTCCGCGGCGCCCTGGAGGAGGCCGGCGCGCTGGAGTACACCACGATCGTGGCTGCTCCCGCCTCCGACCCGGCCGGCTTCAAGTACCTCGCCCCGTACACCGGTTCGGCCATCGGCCAGGAGTGGATGTACGACGGCAAGCACGTCCTGATCATCTTCGACGACCTGTCGAAGCAGGCCGAGGCCTACCGCTCCGTCTCCCTGCTGCTGCGCCGCCCGCCGGGCCGCGAGGCCTACCCGGGTGACGTCTTCTACCTGCACTCCCGCCTGCTGGAGCGCTGCGCGAAGCTGAACGACGACATCGGCGGCGGCTCGATGACCGGTCTGCCGATCATCGAGACCAAGGCCAACGACGTCTCGGCGTACATCCCGACCAACGTCATCTCGATCACCGACGGCCAGTGCTTCCTGGAGTCCGACCTGTTCAACGCCGGCATCCGCCCGGCCGTGAACGTCGGTATCTCGGTCTCCCGCGTCGGTGGCTCCGCCCAGATCAAGGCCATGCGCAAGGTTGCCGGCCGTCTGCGTCTGGACCTGGCCCAGTACCGCGAGCTGGAGGCGTTCGCCGCCTTCGGTTCCGACCTGGACGCGGCCTCCAAGGCGCAGCTGGAGCGCGGTGCCCGCATGGTCGAGCTGCTCAAGCAGGGTCAGTACCAGCCGTTCCCGGTCGAGGAGCAGGTCGCCTCCATCTGGGCCGGCACCACCGGCAAGCTGGACGAGGTCCCGGTCGCCGACATCCGCCGCTTCGAGCGCGAGTTCCTCGACTTCCTGCGGATCGAGCACAAGGAGCTGCTCAGCGGCATCGTCGAGACCGGCCAGCTCGAGGACGGCACCGTCGACGCGCTGACCGAGGCGATCAAGTCCTTCAAGCTGGGCTTCACCACCGCCGACGGCAAGCTGCTCGGCGAGCAGGCCTGAGTCCGGTAGCGAGGGAAAGGACGTAACGACCCATGGGAGCACAGCTTCGGGTCTACAAGCGCCGGATCCGCTCTGTCACCGCGACGAAGAAGATCACCAAGGCGATGGAGATGATCTCCGCGTCGCGCATCGTCAAGGCGCAGCGCGCGGTGGCCGCCTCCACTCCGTACGCCGATGAGCTGACCCGGGCGGTGACGGCGGTGGCCACCCGGTCCAACACCAAGCACCCGCTCACCCACGAGAACCCGAACGCCAGCCGCGCCGCGGTGCTGCTGATCACGGCCGACCGCGGTCTGGCCGGCGGGTACTCGACCAACGCCATCAAGCAGGCGACCCTGCTCACCGCCCGGCTCCGGGCGGAGGGCAAGGAGGTGGTCACGTACATCTGTGGCCGCAAGGGTGTCCAGTACTACGGCTTCCGCAACCAGCCGGTCGCGGCGTCGTGGACGGGTTTCTCGGACAAGCCGACCTACGGTGACGCCAAGACGGTGGCCGCGGACCTGATCGAGGCGTTCACCGCCGAGACGGGCGGGGTCGACGAGCTGCACCTGGTTTCCACCAAGTTCGTCTCGATGCTGACCCAGACCGCCATCGACGCCCGGCTGCTGCCGCTGAAGCTCGACGAGGTCCAGCTCAGCGACGACAAGCCGGCCGCCACGGAGATCTTCCCGCTGTACGACTTCGAGCCCTCGGCCGAAGGCGTGCTGGACGCACTGCTGCCGCGGTACGTCGAGAGCCGGATCTACAACGCGCTGCTGCAGTCGGCCGCTTCCGAGCACGCCGCCCGCCGGCGCGCGATGAAGAGCGCGACCGACAACGCCGGCGAGCTCATCAAGTCGCTCACGCGGCTTGCCAACTCGGCCCGTCAGGCCGAGATCACCCAGGAAATCAGCGAGATCGTCGGTGGCGCCAACGCGCTGGCCGACGCTAGCGCGGGGAGCGAATGAGAATGACCACCACTGTTGAGCCGACGGGCGCCGGACTGGCCACGGGCCGCGTCGCCCGGGTCATCGGCCCGGTCGTCGACGTGGAGTTCCCCGTCGACGCCATTCCGAACATGTTCAACGCCCTGCACGTCGAGGTCGACAACCCCGACGGCACGGGTACCAAGACGCTGACCCTCGAGGTTGCCCAGCACCTCGGCGACGGCCTGATCCGCGGCATCTCGATGCAGCCGACCGACGGCCTGGTCCGTGGCGCCACGGTGTCCGACACCGGTGCGGCGATCTCCGTCCCGGTCGGTGACGTCACCAAGGGCAAGGTCTTCAACGCGCTGGGCGAGGTGCTCAACGTCGACCAGGCCGAGTTCAACACCCAGGTGACCGAGCGCTGGCCGATCCACCGCAAGGCGCCGAACTTCGCGGACCTCGAGTCGAAGACCGAGATGTTCGAGACCGGCATCAAGGTCATCGACCTGCTCACCCCGTACGTGCGCGGTGGCAAGATCGGCCTGTTCGGTGGTGCCGGTGTCGGCAAGACCGTCCTCATCCAGGAGATGATCTACCGCGTCGCCGCCAACTTCGGTGGTGTCTCGGTCTTCGCCGGCGTCGGGGAGCGCACCCGTGAGGGTGGCGACCTGATCGAGGAGATGATCGACTCCAACGTTCTGGACAAGACCGCCCTGGTCTTCGGCCAGATGGACGAGCCGCCGGGCACCCGTCTGCGCGTCGCCCTGTCCGCGCTGACCATGGCGGAGTACTTCCGCGATGTGCAGAGCCAGGACGTGCTGCTCTTCATCGACAACATCTTCCGGTTCACCCAGGCCGGTTCCGAGGTGTCGACCCTGCTCGGCCGCATGCCCTCCGCGGTGGGTTACCAGCCGAACCTGGCCGACGAGATGGGCCTCCTGCAGGAGCGCATCACCTCGACCCGCGGTCACTCGATCACCTCGATGCAGGCGATCTACGTCCCCGCGGACGACCTGACCGACCCGGCCCCGGCCACCACCTTCGCCCACCTGGACGCGACGACCGTTCTGTCGCGCCCGATCTCGGAGAAGGGCATCTACCCGGCCGTCGACCCGCTGGACTCCACGTCCCGCATCCTGGACCCGCGCTACATCGCGCAGGACCACTACGACACGGCGCTGCGCGTCAAGGGGATCCTGCAGAAGTACAAGGACCTCCAGGACATCATCGCGATCCTCGGTATCGACGAGCTCTCCGAGGACGACAAGGTCACCGTCCACCGGGCCCGCCGCATCGAGCGCTTCCTGTCGCAGAACACCTACGTGGCGAAGCAGTTCACCGGTGTCGAGGGTTCGACGGTTCCGCTGTCGGAGACCATCGAGGCCTTCAACTCGATCGCGGACGGCAAGTACGACGCCATCCCCGAGCAGGCCTTCTTCATGTGCGGTGGCATCGAGGACCTCGAGAAGAACGCCGCCGAGCTGGCCAAGAAGTAACCGGCCGCATGGCAGCGTGACCGTGAGGGGTGGTTCCCGCATCCTGGGGACCACCCCTCACGGCACGTCGGCTGTGATTCCGGTCATCTCCGCGCTCCACGTTTCATGCCAGGGGCGCGAGCCCGTTATTCTTACCGAAACTCCCGAGTAATCGGGCGTTGCAAGAGCCTAGGAGCCCACGTTGGCTGAGCTGCACGTCGAGCTGGTCGCAGCCGACCGCAAGGTCTGGTCCGGTGCGGCCACCCTGGTTGTCGCGCGCACGGCCTCCGGCGACACCGGCATCATGGCGGGTCACACCCCGGTGCTGAGCGTGCTGGAGTCCGGCCCGGTCACCATCCGCACCGTGGATGGCGGCACCGTCATCGCCGCTGTGCACGGCGGTTTCATCTCGTTCAACAACAACAAGCTCTCGCTGCTGGCGGAGATCGCCGAGCTGGCGGACGAGATCGATGTGGACCGCGCGGAGCGCGCGCTGGAGCTCGCCCAGAGCGACAGCGACGCCCACGCGGAGCGCCGTGCCGAGGTCCGCCTCGTCGCGGCAGGCCGCCGTCAGGCAGCCTGAACGCAAGTGACCGACGGTCCCGGGGACGCGCGAGCGTGACCCCGGGACAGTCGTATCGGTTGGTAGGGACAACCCGGTCGTTCGATAGGACTGCCGGTCACGGGGAGTCGCGGAGCCGGTGGGACACGGCCGGCCGCGCGTCGGCGAGTCAGCGAGGAGGTCGGTGAGCATGGTCCTCGCCCTTGTGGTGTGCGCGACGGTCGTGGCCCTGGGGGTGGTCGGCCTGGTGGCGTTCGCGGTACGCCGCCGCCTCATCCAGCGGCTCGGCGGAACGTTCGACTGCAGTTACCGACTCAAAATGCCGGCGGACGCCTCGATCCTTCCCGATCTCGACGAGAACGGACAGCCCACCTCGGCCCCGGTCCCCGTGACCGACGGCAAGGGGTGGGTTTTCGGTATCGGGCGCTACAGCGGTGACCACATCGAGTGGTTCCGGGTCTTCTCCTACGCCCCCCGCCCCCGCAGGGTGCTGCCCCGCCGCGAGATCGAGGTGCTCGGCCGCCGCTACCCCGAGGGCCAGGAGGAGCTCGCCCTGCTCTCCGGCTCGGTCGTCCTGCGCTGCCTGCACAACGGCGCCCCCCTGGAGCTGGCGATGAGCGACGACGCCCTCACCGGCTTCCTCGCCTGGCTGGAGGCCGCCCCGCCCGGCCAGCGGGTCAACGTCGCGTAGCGGCGATCGCTCCTTCGAGCAGTGGGAACGGATTCGGCCGCGACGGCGCGGGTCTGTTGTGGATGCTGGTCGCGTCCGCCCACACTGTACGCAGGAAGTCCTGACTAGGCTGCCCGCATGGTCAACCTCACCCGCATCTACACCCGCACCGGCGACGACGGCAGCACCGCGCTCGGTGACATGAGCCGCACGACCAAGACCGATCCGCGCCTGATCGCCTACGCGGACACCAACGAGGCCAACGCCGCGCTCGGCGTGGCGATCGCCGCCGGGGCGCTCCCGGCGGAGCTGACCGAGGTCCTGACGCGGATTCAGAACGACCTCTTCGACGTCGGTGCCGACCTCGCCACGCCCGTGGTCGAGAATCCCCAGTACCCGCCGCTGCGGGTCGAGCAGGGCTACGTCGACCGGCTGGAGGCCGACTGCGACCGCTACCTGGCCGACCTGGAGAAGCTGCGCAGCTTCATCCTGCCCGGCGGCACCCCCGGCGCCGCCTACCTGCACCTGGCCTGCACCGTGGTGCGCCGGGCCGAGCGGGCCACCTGGGCGGCGATCGAGGTGCACGGGGAGAGCATCAACCCGCTCACCGCGAAGTACCTCAACCGGCTCTCCGACCTGCTCTTCATCCTGGCCAGGACCGCCAACAAGGAGCGCGGGGACGTGCTCTGGGTGCCGGGGGAGAACCGCTAGCGCAGTCGGGCCGGCCCGGCGGACCCGGCTCCGTGCGACCTTCGATGTACAGCCAGGGCGCCCGGCGGATGGTGAGATGGGAGGGTGTTCGCGCACCGCCTCCCCCCGCGTCGGCAGGACCAGGCGATCGCCGTCGCCGGGCTGCTCGGCGGTCTGCTGCTGATCGCCTTCCGGGTGTACAACCCCGGCTTCCCGCCCTGGCTGCCGGCGCTGACGCTGGTGCCGATGGCGGCGCTGGAGACGGTCCGGCGCACCCGGCCGGTCCTGGTGGCGGCGCTGGGCGGGGTGCTGCTCGTCGCCGCCCTCTTCAGCGGCGCCCTGACGGCCACCGTCATCATGTACACCGACCTGCTCTACGCCGGCACCCTCTACGGCTCGCGCCGGATGCCGCGGGTGATGCAGCTCCTCGGTGCCGCCACCACCCTCGCCCTCACCTGCCTGACGGCGCTCACCAACACGGTCGCCGTCGCGCTGCTGGTGGCGATCTTCGCCACGCTGCTCTTCCTGGCCCCGGTGTGGACGGCCGACCTGGTGCGCAAGCACCGCGACCGGGCCGACAGCGAGCGGCTGCGGGCGGAGCAGATCGAGCTGCTGGCCGAGCTGGACCGGCGCGGCGCGGTGGTCGCCGAGCGCGCCCGGATGGCCCGCGAGCTGCACGACGTGGTGGCCAACCACCTCTCGGCGATCGCCATCCACGCCACCGGGGCCCAGTCGCTGGCCCGTCGTCAGCAGCGACCGGAGGAGGACCCGCTGGTGGCCGTGCTCGCGGTGATCCGGGAGAACAGCGTGCAGGGCCTGGCCGAGATGCGCCGCATGATCGGTCTGCTGCGGGCCGGCGACCAGGAGCCGGAGAACTACCAGGCGCCCCGGCTCGGGGCGTTGGACAGCCTGCTCGCCCAGGTGCGGGCCGCGGGCCGGGATGCCGGGCTGGCCTTCGAGGCCGAGCAGCGGGGCGAGCCGGGCGAACTGCCCGCGCCGGTCGAGCTGGCCGCCTACCGGATCGTCCAGGAGTCGCTGACCAACGCGCTCAAGCACGCCGGCCGGGGCACCGTGCGGTTGTGCCTGCAGCACGGCCCGGAGCAGGTCGAGATCACCGTGGACAGTCCGTACCGTCCGGACGCGGGGCGGGCGTTGCCCGGTGCGCGGGCCGGACTGGTCGGCATGGGGGAGCGGGCCCAGCTGCTCGGCGGCAGCTTCCGGGCGGGCCCGCGCGACGGGGTGTGGCAGGTACGGGCGGTGCTGCCGGTCGGTGCGGCGGCGCAGAGCGAGAGTGGGCGGGCATGACGATCCGGGTGCTGGTGGCGGAGGATCAGGCGGCGGTGCGCGCGGCCCTGGTGATGATCCTGCGCAGCGAGCCGGACCTCGACGTGGTCGGTGAGGCGGCCGACGGCGAGCAGGCCGTGGCGCTGGCGCTGGAGCTGCGGCCCGACGTGGTGCTGATGGACATCCAGATGCCCAGGCTGGACGGCGTCGCGGCGACCCGGCGGATCACCGCGGCGGGCGCCGCCCAGGTCCTGGTGCTGACCACCTTCGACCTGGACGAGTACGTGCACGGCGCGCTGCGGGCCGGTGCGGCCGGCTTCCTGCTCAAGGACCTGGAGGCGGACGCCCTGGTGGCGGGCATCCGTGCGGTGGCCCGCGGCGAGGGCATGCTGGCGCCCACCGTCACCCGACGCCTGATCAGCACCTTCGCCCGGCCCGAGGGCGGCGACCCGGCGGCAGTGGCCAGCCTCACCCAGCGCGAGCGCGAGGTGCTGGCCGCGATCGGCGCGGGTCTGAGCAACGGCCAGATCGCCCGCCGGCTGGCGATGGCGGAGGCCACCACCAAGACCCATGTGAGCCGGATCCTGGCCAAGTTGGACCTGCGCAGCCGGGTCCAGGCCGCGATCCTGGCGCAGGACCTGGGCCTGGCGCTGCCACCGGCGCCACCCCGGCGCTGAGGCGCCGTCCGGACGCAGATCACACCTGCCAATCGCCCCACGGCTCGGCCCGGGGCACTACAGTCCGAGCGGTGAGCGGCGCTGCTCCCTGCGGGAAGGCAATCCCTGCCCCGGAGCGCGCCTGGACGGGACTTCGGGAGAAGCAGCCATGAGCAACGTATCCACGCAGCGTCAGCAGATCGCCGTGATCGGCGCCGGCCTCATGGGCGCGGGCATCGCCCAGGTGTCCGCGCAGGCCGGCCACCCGGTGGTGCTGCGGGACGTCACCGAGCAGGCCCTGCGCCGCGGCATGGACGCGATCGAGGCCTCCTACGAGAAGTTCGTCGGCAAGGGCAAGCTGACCGCCGAGGAGGCCACCGCGGCGCTCGGCCGGATCACCACCACCACCGACCTCGGCGCCGTCGGCGAGGCGGACATCGTGATCGAGGCGGTGTTCGAGCAGCTGGAGGTCAAGGAGGGCGTCTTCCGCGAGCTGGACAAGATCGCCAAGGACGGCGCGGTGCTGGGCAGCAACACCTCCGCCATCCCGATCACCCGGATCGCCGCCGTCACCGCGCGCCCCGAGTCCGTGGTCGGCGTGCACTTCTTCTCGCCGGTCCCGCTGATGCGCCTGGTCGAGCTGGTCCGCGGCTACAAGACCAGCGACGCCGCGCTGGCCACCGCCCGTGCCTTCGCCGAGGGGGTGGGCAAGGAGGTGGTCGTGGTCAACCGCGACGTGGCCGGCTTCATCACCACCCGGCTGATCACCGCCCTGGTGGTGGAGGCCGCCAAGCTGTACGAGTCCGGCGTGGCCAGCGCCGAGGACATCGACACCGCCTGCCGGCTGGGCTTCGGCCACCCGATGGGCCCGCTGCAGACCGCCGACCTGACCGGCGTGGACATCCTGCTGCACGCCGCGCGCAACATCTACGAGGAGACCCAGGACGAGAAGTTCGCGGCCCCGGAGATCATGGCCCGGATGGTCACCGCCGGCGACCTGGGCCGCAAGAGCGGGCGCGGCTTCTACGGCTACCAGGGCTGATCGGTTCAGGCTCGGCCGCCTCGGCCCGACCGGCCGGTCGCGGGGCGGGTGCCGTGGGGTGAGTTTGCTCACGGCACTGCCGCAGATGGGTGATTTGCGCGGTAATCGAGAGTGCGCCCCAGGCACTACTGCGTATATTCCCTCGGACGAGTGAAGTCGCTTCAGATTCGCCGGGGGAGCAGCAACCTGGACGACTGGTCCGGCGTCAGATGGTGGGGACCTCATTGCTGAAGGAGGGCAGCGTGCGCATCGTGGAGTACCCAGTGCCCGGCAGCCATGCTGTCCTGGCGCTGGAGGGCCGGCTGGACGTGCGCAGTGCCGCCGACGCGCGGGCCCGGCTGCACCAGGCCGTCGACGGCGGCACCGGTGACCTGGTGCTCGACCTGAGTGCGCTGGCCGCCTGGGACGCCACCGGGCTGGGCGTGATCATGGGCACCCACCGCCGGGCCGGCCGGCTCGGCCGGCGCCTGGTGCTGCGCGAGGTGCCGCCGCAGCTGCAGCGCCTGCTGGTGGCCACCAAGCTGCACCGGATCCTCGCGGTGGAGGGCGTCACCGCCGATCCCTACGGCGCCACCCTGCCGGCCCACTGACCGCACCCGCACCCGGCGTGCTCACGTCATCGCGCTGAGTGCCGATCCCGTCCCGCACAGGGGTCCGGGCTGCACGGCGGGGCCCGGATGTGCGAGAGTCAGCGCTCGACAGGACCGTTCGAACGCCGTGGGGCCCGCCCCGGGCGGCACCGGCCGGCGGCGCGGCGGTCCGTCGGCCGACGGACGCGGTCCCGCGTTCCCTCGGCCCGGTCCCTCACAGCGGCCGGCGGCCACCCGCTGACCGGCGGAGCACAGGCGGAGCGCATCGTGGCACAGCCATCCGGTGATTTCGGTCAGGAGAACCTGCGCGTGCGGTCGGGCGACCTGGTCGCCGGGCGCTACCTGGTGTCCGTCGGCGGACCGGACGGGTCGGACCTGCGGCCCTGCCCGCCCGAGTACTGGCCCATCCCGCGCCGCCGGACCACCGGGGACCAGCGCGGCGGCGGCCGGGCCGGAGCCGGCCCGGGGCCGAGCCCGGCGGTGGGACCGCTGGCGATGGGCAGCGGCCCGGGCGACCTGCCGCTGCTGGACCGCGAGGCCGAGGTGGCCCAGCTGCTCGGCATGCTCGCCGAGGGACGCTCGATCCGCCTGCTCGGCGAGCCCGGCTCGGGCCGCAGCGCGCTGCTGGCGGCCGTCGCCGAGGGCGCCGCCGGGCTGGCCCCGCACGGGGTGATCCGGCTCTGCGGCCACCGGCGCGACGGTGCCGACCTGCTCCAGGACCTCTTCACGGCCGCCTACCAGGCTCCCGGCTACCGCCCCGACGAGTCCCAACTTCCCGAGCTGCTGGCCACGGTGGGCGCGATCGTGGTCATCGACGAGGTGGCCCAGGCGGGCACCGAGCTGGAGGAGCTGCTGGCCCGCGCCCCCGAGTGCGCCTTCCTGCTGGCCCCGGCGCCCGGCGCCGAGCGCCCGCTGCCGCCCGGCTCCCGGCTGGAGGACCAGACGATCGGCGGGCTGCCCAGGGCCGCCTGCCTGGCGCTCACCGCCCGGCTGGCCGGACGGGCGCTGGACGAGGCCGAGCGCTCCTGGGCGGTCGACCTCTGGTTCGAGTCCGAGGGCCTGCCGCTGCGCTTCGTGCGGGCCGCCGCGCTGCTGCGCCGGCGCGACCTGGCCGTGGACACCCTGCAGGCCGCCGAGGAGGACCGGCGCACCGTCTTCGGCGGTGAGCAGCCGGAGCCCGCGGACGCGGACCCGGCGATCCGCGAGGCCGAGCTGCGGGCCGCCGTGCCGCTGCCCTCGGTGGCGGAGGCCGCCGCCCCCGCGCTGCTCCTGGTGGAGGGCCTCGGCGAGGAGGCGCAGGCGGTGCTGCGGCTCGCGGTGGCGCTCGGCGGTGAGTGTCCGACCGCCTCCCACCTGCCCGCGCTGATCGACGTGGACCACGGCGAGAGCGCGCTGCGCGAACTGGTGGAGTGCGGCCTGGCCGAGTCGATCGGTGGTCACCACCGCCTCACCGAGGGCGTGTTGGAGGCACTCGCGACGCGCGGCGAGCCCGACGGGCAGAGCACCGCGGGCGCCGCCCGGCACTTCTCCTGGTGGGTCGGCCACAGCGCGGTGAGCCCCGAACAGATAGCCGCCGAGGCGGAGGTGGTGATCGGCGCCCTGCGCGCCGACCTGGCGGCCGGGCGGACCGACTCCGTGCTGCGGCTGGCCCAGTCGGCCGCGCCGGCGCTGGCGCTGACGCTGCGCTGGGGGGCCTGGCGCCAGGTCCTCGAACTCGGCCTGGACTGCGCCCGGGAGACCGGGCGGCGGCGCGAGGAGGCCTGGTTCCAGCACGAGCTGGGCGTCCACTGGATCTGCCTGGACTCCGGGACGGCGCCCGAGGGCGCCACACCGGCCCGGGAGCGGGCCACGGCCGCCGTGGAGGCGGCCTGCGCGCTGCGCCAGCTCTCCGGGGACAGCCGGCAACTGGCGGCCTCGCGCAGGCTGCTGATGCTGCTTCAGGCCAGCGAGCGGGTGCCCGAGGCGGCCGAGGCGCCGACCCAGATGATCCGCCGGCCCGTCATCCGGGTGCTGGCCGAGCGCTCCTGGCCGCCGGGCGGGCTGCTGCGCGGCTGGTCGCCACGGAACGCGCTGCTCGCGGTCGGCGGCCTGCTGGCGCTGAGCGCGGTGGGGACGGCGGTGGCGCTCGGCGTCTCCGGCGGTGGCAGCGCCCCCGCCGGCGGCGGCACCGGCGGCACCGGCGCCGTGCTGAACGTGGGCGGTGCGCCGAGCGCTTCGGCCTCCGGCAGCGCCTCGGGCTCGGCCCCGGCCAGTAGCGCCCCCACCGATTCGGCCGACGCCTCGGCGTCCGATTCGGCCACCGCCTCGGCCTCGGCGAGCGGGCCGGTCGCGCCGGGCGCGAGTGCGGGCGCCACCACGTGGGGCTGGCGCGGCGGGACGGCGCCGACGGCGAGCGCCCAGCCGAGCGGCGGCACCAGCTCGGCGCCGGACACCCCGCTCCAGCCGACGGCGGCACCGCCCGGACCCAGCACGCCCGGCGCACCGGTCACCGTCCCGAGCTCGCCGGGCACGCCGGTCCAGCCGCCCACCAAGCCGCCCACGTCGCCGGTGGCGCCGCCGCCCACCTCTGCCGCACCCACCACGGCCGCACCGGTCACCACCCCGCCGCCTTCGTCGTCCCCGTCGACGACGCCTCCCGGCTCGCCCAGCAGCGCTCCGGCCACCGGGGTGCCCAGCAGCGCGACCACCTCGCCCTGAGGGGCGCCCGGCGAGGCACGCAGAGGGGGCAGTACCCGGCTCACGCGCCGGTGTACTGCCCCAGGTGCCCCCCGGCCCTGCTGACGGTGTCTCAGAAGAGCTTCAGCTTGTCGTCCTCGATGCCGCGCAGCGCGTCGTAGTCCAGCACCACGCAGTCGATCCCGCGGTCCGTCGCCAGCACCCGGGCCTGCGGCTTGATCTCCTGGGCGGCGAAGACGCCCTTGACCGGGGCGAGCAGCGGGTCGCGGTTGAGCAGTTCCAGGTACCGGGTCAGCTGCTCGACGCCGTCGATCTCGCCGCGCCGCTTGATCTCGATCGCGACGGTGCGGCCGTCGGCGTCCCGGCACAGGATGTCGACCGGGCCGATCGCGGTCGGGTACTCCCGGCGGACCAGCGACCAGCCGGCGCCGAGCACCTCCATCCGGTCGGCCAGCAGCTCCTGCAGGTGCGCCTCGACACCGTCCTTGATCAGGCCGGGGTCCACGCCGAGCTCGTGCGAGGAGTCGTGCAGGACCTCCTCCAGGGTGATGATCAGCTTCTCGCCCGCCTTGTTCTGCACGGTCCAGGCGCCGTCGCCCTCCTTGAGGCTGCACGGCGGCGACATCCAGTTGAGCGGCTTGTAGGCGCGGTCGTCGGCGTGGATGCTCACGCTTCCGTCGGCCTTGACCAGGATCAACCGGGTGGCGGAGGGCAGATGGGCGGAGAGCCGGCCGGCGTAGTCGACGGAACAGCGGGCGATGACAAGACGCATGGGGGCAAGCCTAGGCGCTCCCCGGGCAGCCCTGAGCACGATCACCTGAGGTGACGAGTCCGCAACGCTGCGTACGTCAAGGGTGGCGGTCGCCGTTCGACTGCGGACGGGATGCCCGGTCTCCTGGCCGGCTGCCGCAAGACGGCCGGTCGCCCGACCCGTGCTGCTGGGGCCAGTTGAAGCAACTCCATGCTGGGGGTGCGCCGAGGAGTAGCAAGGGGCGAACCATGGGAAGCCGGGAGCGTTTCGCTTCCGGAGGCTGGCGCCCGCAGGCGCTGACCGCTACGTTGGGTGACGTCTTCGAACGCCCGCGTAGCCAACGGGGATGGAGTGGAGATGGAGCGCCACGCGTACCACTGGAGAGAATTCCGGCCATTCCGGCCCTTTCGGCCGCGTTGGCCATGACTTCGACGGGAATAGCGGCATTCGCCAGTTTTGTCTGGCTCGGGCTGCCACCCTGGTCGAGGCCGCGTCCGCCCCGGCAGGGGTGCCGACCGCGGCAAGTACCGCCCTGCACCGGGTCCGACCGGCCTGTCCCCGCGCGCGGGGACGCCGCCGCCCCACCACCGACTGAGCACGGCACGGCACGATCCGCACCATCGCACCAGGAACCACCACCCGCGCGAGGTGCGCGCGGTGGACCGCGAGAGGAGAACCCATGTCGCTCGACGTCTCACCGGCTCTTCTGGAGAAGGCCGAGCGAGGCGAGGTCGACGAGCGGGAGTTCGTCGACTGCGTCCGTACGTCCCTGCCCTATGCCTGGGACCTGATCAGCTCGCTCGTCGCCCAGATGGAGGTCGACGGTACCGGCTTCGCGGACAACCAGGTCCCGCCGCCGAGCGAGCAGGCGCGCGGCCAGCTGCTGCGCGCGATGGCCAGTGACGCGATCCGCGGTGCCCTGCAGCGGCACTTCGGGGTGCAGCTGGCCTTCCAGAACTGCCACCGTGTCGCGGTCTTCGGGCCGTCCGCCGAGGCCGAGGAGCGCCACCGGCGCTTCACCTCGGTCCGGGCCCAGCTGCTCAACCAGTCGCCGGAGCTGCGCGACTGTTGACCCGTCAATGCGGTCGGCTGCCACTCTCGGCGGTGGGGGCCGACCGCACTGACGGCGCGCGTCTCATGGCGCACGCGGGGCAGTTGCTCCGAGCGCCCCGCCCGGGCCGAGCGCCCGCCTCAGCTCAGCTGCGGCAGCACCTCGGCGCCCAGCCGGGCGATGTTCTCCAAGGTGGCCTCCTGATCGCCCGAGCCCTCGGCCAGCAGGGCGAACCGCCGCAGGCCGGTCCGCTCGGCGGTGGCCAGCAGCCGGTCCGCGCACTGCCGCGGGGTGCCGACCGCGTGCAGGTCGCAGAGCAACTCGGTGTAGGCGTAGGGGTCGCGCATCTTGCGCTCGCGCCCGTCGACCGTGCGGTGCGCGCCGAGGCCGTACTCGAACCAGCCGGGCATCGACCGCAGCAGGGTGGCCCGAGCCGCCGGCGTCCGGTCGGCCACCTGGGCCACCCCGGCCGCCAGGTGCTCCCGCTCGACCCGCGCGAGCTGCTCCTCGCCACGCCCGCAGGCCCGCCAGGCGGCCCGGTAGCTGTTGAGCATCCGCAGCTTGTCCTCGTCGCCGGAGTGCATGCCCAGCAGCATCGGCAGGCCTCGCTCGGCGGCCAGCCGGACGCTGGCGGGAGAGGTGCAGGCGACCACCACGGGCGGTCCGCCGGCGCCCGTCCGGCCACTGCCCGCCTCGCCGCCGCCGGCCTCGCCCGCCCCGACCGGAGCGCCCGCCTCGGTGCGCTGACGCGGCAGGCGCAGCGCGGGCTCGCCGCGCAGGCCCAGCCAGTCGGCCAGTTCACCGTGCCCGGTCCGGGCCGGCTGGGTCGCCCGCGGGACCACCGGGACCTCGGGGAAGCTGAACTGCGGCCCGTCCCCGCGCACCCGCGAGCCGCGCAGGAAGTCCATCAGCAGGTCGAGCCGCTCGGCGAAGCCCTGCTCGTACGCGGCCACCCCGCTGCCGAAGACCGCCAGGTCGATCCACGGTCCGCCGCGCCCCACCCCGAGGGTGAACCGCCCGCCGGTGGTCAGGTGCAGCAGCGCGGCCTGCTCGCCGAGCGCGACCGGGTGGGTGGTGGACAGGACGCTGACCGCCGTGCCGAGGTGGATCCGCCGGGTGCGCCCGAGCAGCAGCGCGGCCAGGGTGGCGGCGTTCGGGCAGACCCCGTACGGCACGAAGTGGTGCTCGGCCAGCCAGACCGAGTCCAGCCCGGCCCGCTCGGCGCCCAGCGTGGCCGCCACCGTCCGGTCCAGCGCCTGGGCGTGGCTCTGCCCGGGGAACTGGGCGGAGAGCAGGAACGCACCGACCCGGATGGTGTCCTGGGCCGCGGGATGGCTGCCGCCCCGCTCGGCCTCGGGGGCCGGAGCCAGCCCGACCGGGTGGGCGGCCCGCGGGGCCCGGGGCGCCAGCGGCCCCCGGCTGCCCCGGGGACCGCTGGGCAGGTGGTCGTTGTCGACGCCGGTGTCGACGCCGGGACGGCTGCCGACAACGGGACGGCTGCCGATGGCGGCGCGGCTCTGGGTCACGGATATACCCTCCTCGGGTGCGCGCAGGCTGTGCGAGCCCCGCTCTGTCACCACGTGAGTAACCCATGTCATGTGCCATTGGCACGCGAGGCAGCCAATTTCGCGGAAGATCGGGTGGATATCCCCGAAAACCCGTCAGGATCCACCCAGATCGTGATAATGGTCAATACCTTGATGGCCGGTCCGGCCACCCGCGGGTCGCCGGCCGCCCGCCCAGTGACCGTAACCTGGAGAGCGAACCGCGCCCCCACCGAGAGGTGAACAATCGTGTCGCCGCGTCGCAACCGGACCAGTAACCCTGCCGATTCCGCCGCTTTCGCCGATCGGCGCGCCGGGGCGCCGATGCCCCTGGGCGGCGCGCTGCGGCGCACCGAGAGCTACCGGGGCGAGGAGTGGGTGGTGCAGACGGTGGCCGGCACGGCCGGCCGCTCCTACCGCTGCCCCGGCTGCGACCAGGAGATCCCGCCGGGGATGGGCCATGTGGTGGCCTGGCCGGACCACGGCGCCGGGGTGGAGGACCGGCGGCACTGGCACCGGGCCTGCTGGGGCGCCCGCGAGCGGCGCGGCTCGGCGATCCAGCGCGGGCGCAGCGCCCCGAAGTACTGACGGCCGCACCGCCGGGCGCACCGGCCCCTCAGGCGTCCCGGGTCTTCAGCACCGCGGCGCCGCCCAGCAGCGCCGCCAGGGTCCAGCCGCCGCAGATCGCGAAGCCGGCCACCCAGCCGTAGGGGGTGTCCGAGGTCGGAAAGACCGTCAGCATCTGCCGCCCCGCGAAGTCCGGGAAGTAGTGCGCCACGTTCTTCACCTTCGGCACCGCCGAGAGGATCGGCGAGAGCAGGAAGAAGAACGGGACCAGCACGCCCAGCGCGAGGGTCTGGTTGTGCAGCATCGCCGTCACTCCGGCCGAGAAGAGGCAGAGCAGGGTCAGGTAGACCGCCGCGCCGAACACCGCGCGCAGCACGTGGGGCGCGCCGATCGTGGTGTGGTGGTCGCCGAGCAGCGCCTGGCCGAGGAAGAACGTGATGAACGCGGTCAGCAGCGAGATCATCAGTGCCAGCACCCCGATCACCACCATCTTGCCGGTCAGCAGGGTGCCGCGCTGCGGCACGGCGGCCAGTGAGACCCGGATCATCCCGCTGCTGTACTCGTTGCCGACCGCCAGCACCCCGAAGACGATCATCGCGATCTCGCCCAGCACGATGCCGGAGAAGCTGGTCGCGGTCGCGTCGAAGGGGGTGCCGACGCCCTTGCGGAAGTCGGCGAAGTTGTTCTTGGTCAGCAGCGAGAGCAGCGCGCCGAGCGCGGCCGTCACCACGAAGACGAGCAGCAGGGTCCAGACCGTGGAGCGCACCGTGCGGATCTTGGTCCACTCGGACCGCAGGATCGCGGGGAAGGAGGCCATCTCAGTTCGCACCCTTCTGCTGCTGCTCGTGCCGCTGCTTCCTGGCGGGCCGGCCGCCGGCCGGCTGCCACTGCGCCCCCCAGGCGCCGGGGGCGCCCGCCGCGTCCGTCTGCACGGGGCCGGCGCCGGCGTCCGCGCCGGCGCCCGCGTGGTACTCGACCGAGTCGGCGGTCATCTGCATGAAGGCCTCCTCCAGCGAGGCGCGCTGCAGGCTCAGCTCGTGCAGCGTGACGCCGTGGCTGGCGGCCAGGTCGCCGAGCGCGGCCGGGTCGCCGTTGACCACCTCGTAGCAGCCGTCGGGGCCGGGCTCCACCACGATCGACTGTGCGGC
This sequence comes from Kitasatospora sp. NBC_01250, assembly GCF_036226465.1. NCBI lineage: Bacteria > Bacillati > Actinomycetota > Actinomycetes > Kitasatosporales > Streptomycetaceae > Kitasatospora > Kitasatospora sp. NBC_01250. Next base: position 5,799,995 of record NZ_CP108476.1, read on the forward strand.
CAGCGCGTCCAGCAGCTGCTCGGGGTGCGGGGTGCGCAGCCGGACCGCGGAGCGCGAGTTGCGCCGGATGAACTCCGCCATCGGCAGGTCGGCCAGCAGCCGGCCCCGGCCGATCACCACCAGGTGCTCGGCGGTCAGCGCCATCTCGCTCATCAGGTGCGAGGAGACGAAGACGGTGCGGCCCTCGGCGGCCAGGCGCTTCATCAGATTGCGGATCCACAGGATGCCCTCGGGGTCGAGACCGTTGACCGGCTCGTCGAACATCAGGATCTCCGGGTCGCCGAGCAGCGCGGAGGCGATGCCGAGCCGCTGGCGCATGCCGAGCGAGAAGCCGCGGGCCCGCTTGCCGGCCACCTCGGTCAGGCCCACCAGGCCCAGCACCTCGTCCACCCGGCGGACCGGGATCCGGTTGCTCTGCGCCAGCCAGAGCAGGTGGTTGTAGGCGGTCCGGCCCGGGTGCACCGCCTGGGCCTCCAGCAGCGCGCCGATGTACTTCAGCGGCTCGCTGAGGTGGCCGTAGCCCTTGGCGTCGATGCTGACCCGACCGCTGGTGGGGCGGTCCAGATCGAGGATCAGCCGCATCGTGGTGGACTTGCCGGCGCCGTTGGGGCCCAGGAAGCCGGTCACCACCCCGCGCGGCACCTGGAAGCTCAGCCCGTCGACCGCCAGTTTGTCGCCGTACCGCTTGGTCAGCTCGTGCAGTTCGATCATCGCCGCTCCTGCTGCCGCTCCCAGGCCCTGGGGCCCATCCACCGGCAGGGTATGACAAGCAGCGCCGCCCGGCAGGTCGTAGCCGAAAGGACACCCGGGCCCGCGTGGGCGGCAGACCGGTATGCCGCCTACGGTGGGCGCCATGACCGATCTCGCTGTTCGTGACAGTGGCCCGGGTGTGGGGACGCCGCTGCTCCTGCTGCACGCCTTCCCGTTGCACGCCGGGATGTGGCGGGCCCAGCTCGACGGGGCGCTGGGCGAGACCCGGGTGCTGGCCCCCGACCTGCCGGGCTTCGGCGCCTCGCCGGCGCCGCTCGGGGCACCGGCGCTGGACACCTGGGCCGACCGGGTGGCCGAGGTGCTCGACGGGGCCGGGCTGGAGCGGGTGGTGCTCGGCGGCCTCTCGATGGGCGGCTACCTGGCGATGGCCTTCGCCCGCCGCCACGGCGACCGGCTGGCCGGCCTGCTGCTGGCCGACACCAAGGCGAGCGCGGACGCACCGGGGGCGGTGGTCAACCGGGAGCGGATCGCGGCGGCGGTGCTGGCCCGGCGGAGCGTGGCGCTGCTGCTGGAGGAGAAGACCGAGGCTTCACTGCTCGGCCCCGAGTCCACGCCGGAACTGGTCACCGAGGTCAGGGAGTTGATCGCCGCAGCCGACCCGGCCGGGGTCGCCTGGGCGCAGCGGGCGATGGCGGCCCGGCCGGACTCCTTCGAGACGCTGGCCCAGCTGACGGTGCCCGCCGCGGTGGTGGTGGGGGAGTACGACGCGCTGACCGGGCTCGCGGACGTCCAGGCGATGGCGAACGCCCTGCCGGACGCGGAGCTGACGGTGATTCCGGGCGTGGGGCACCTGAGCGCGCTGGAGGCCCCGGCGGCGTTCAACGCGGCGGTGACGGCGCTGCTGCGGCGGGTCGGCTGAGCGCGGCCGCCGGGGCGCCGCGCACCGGGACAGCGCAGCGGCGCCCCGGCCCCGCTGACGCGGGACCGGGCGCCGCTGGTGCGGGCCGGGACGGGCGGGCCCTGAGGTCTCAGCGGGACTGCTGCGCCGGCACGCCGAGCGTGTCGTCGGTGGGCAGCGAGGCGGCTGCCACGGCCGCGCCGGTCAGGGTGGCCAGCATCTCGCGGACGTTGGTCAGCTGGGCGTTGATCGAGTCGCGGCGGTTGGTCAGCGCCGCCAGCTCGCGCTCGGACTCGCTGCGGATCCGGTCGGCCTTGGCGTTGGCGTCGGCCACGATGTCCTCGGACTGGCGCTGGGCCGTCTCCACCGTCTGGCGGGCGCGGCGCTCGGCGTCGGTGCGCAGCTTCTCGGCCTCCAGGCGCAGCTGCTCGGCCCGGTGCTCGATCTCCGCCAGCCGCTTCTCGGCCTTGGCCTGACGGGCCGCCAGGTCGCGCTCGGACTGCTCGCGGCGCTTGGCCAGGTTGGTCTCGAACTCCAGCGCGGCCTGGGCGGCCTTGGTGCGGGTCTCCTCGAAGAGGGCGTCCGCCTCCTCGCGCTTGTTCTGCGCGTCCTTGTTGGCCTCGGCGCGCAGCTGGGAGCTGTCGCTCTTGGCCTTGTCGACGATCCGCAGGCCCTCGTCCTCAGCCTTCGCCTTGCGGTCCTTGGCGTAGTTCTCCGCCTCGGAACGGACCTGCTGGGCGGCGGCTTCGGCCAGCTCGCGGTGCTGCTCGGCGGCGCGGTGCGCCTCCTCGCGCAGGTCCTTCGCCTCCTCCTCGGCCAGCCGCAGGATCTTCTCGACCCGCGCGCCGAGACCAGCGTACGAAGGCTCGGCGTCGGCCACCTGAGCCTGGGCGCTCTGGGTCTCCAGGTGGAGTTCTTCGATCCGCTTCTCCAGCGCGCTGATCCGGGTCAATGCGCTGTCACGGTCGGCCACCAGCTTGGTGATCCGCTCGTCGACCTGGGCACGCTCGTACCCACGGCGTACCAGGTCGAAGCCGTGAGGGGAGTGACTGTCGCTCATGGGGTTCTGGGCTTCCTGTCGTCAAACCGCTGAGGTGGTTGAGGGAATCCTGACACGTTACCGGAGTGTCGTAGGCGAAAAGCCTATGGCTGACGGACAATGTCCGCTCAATCGGGTGGTGTCCCTTGGGAGCGACCGCCACCCGATCGGGGGGCGCCCACTCCAGCGCCCGCCTTTGATCCCCCGTTGCTTCCGTTCCCCTTGCCGCCGCCCTGCGTGGCCGGCGTCTCGCGAGCCGCCGCCTGCTGGACAGGTGACGGTGCCTCAAAGGCCTCCAGTGCTGAGAGCACGTCCTGCACGCGCGAGATCTCGGTGTTGATGTCCTTGCGCCGGCGCACCAGCTCGTCCAGCTCGCGCCGGCCCTCGTCGGTCACCCGCTGGGCCTCGCTGCGGGCCGCGCTCGCCACCCGGTCGGCCTCCTCCTCGGCCAGCCGCAGCTGCTCGGCCGCGGTCTCCTCGGCGGCCCGCACCCGCTTGGCGGCCTCGCCGGCCGCGGCCTCCAGCTGCTCCTCGGCCTCGTCCTGGGCGGACTTGAGCCGCTGCTCGGCCTCGGCGGCCAGCTTCTCGGCCTTGGCGGTGGAGGCGGCGAGCTTCTGGTCGGCCTCCTTGAGCAGGCCCTCGGCCTTGCGCACGGCGGAGATCCGGACCTTGCTCGCCTCGGCGGAGGCCTGCGAGGTGAGCTCGGCAGCGCGCTCCTCGGCGGCCGTGACCAGCGCGGCGGCCCGCTCCTCGGCCTCGGCGACGGCGGCCACCGCCTGCTCCTCGGCCTCGGTGAGCTGCTCCTGAGCGGCCGTCACCAGCGCGTCGACCCGCTCGCCGGCCGACTTCATGGCCTGCGCGTTCTCCTTGCGGGCCCGCTCGTGCAGCGCCTCGACCTCGGCCTCGGTGCGCTCGCGCAGCTCCTCGGCGCGCTCGCGGATCGCGGTGGCGTCCCGGCGGGCCTCGGAGAGCAGCGCGTCGGCGTCGGCGCGCGCCCGCTCGACCTCCGCCTGCCCGGCGGCCTCGCCGGCCGCGACCAGCCGCTCGGCCTCCTTGCGGGCGGCGGCCACCATGGCGTCGGCCTGCTCCTCGGCGGCTGCGGTGGTGGCCAGCGCGGTGCTCTGGGCCTCCTCGCCGAGCGACTCGGCATCGGCGAAGGCCTTCTCCAGCACCGAGGTGGCCTGCGCCCGGGTGGCACTGTCGAACTGCTCCGCCTGCTCGCGGGTGCTCGCGTCGAAGGCGTCGGCGCGGGCCCGGGTGGCGACCTCGTACTCCTCGGCCAGCGTGCGGGTGGCGGCGGCGAACTCCTCCGCCTCGGTGCGCAGCCGGGCCGCGTACTGCTCGGCCTCGGCCAGCAGCGCGGCACCGCGCTCCTCGGCCTCCGCGACGGTGTGCTGGGCCTGCGCCTCGGCCTCGGCCAGCAGGCGGCGGGCGTCCTCCTCGGTCTGCTCGCGGTGCGCCTGGGCCTCGGCCCGGATCGCCGCGTCGTACTCGTGGGTCTCGGCGACCAGACGGGCGGACTCGGCCTCGGTGTCGGCCCGCAGCTGGGTGGCGTACTGCTCGGCCTCGGCCCGCAGACCGCTGTCGTAGGCGTCCGCCTCGGCCCGCAGCCGCTCGCGGTAGGTCTCCGCCTCGGCGGCGATCCGGGCGGCCTCGCGCTCGGCCGCCTCCCGCTCGGCAGCGGCTGCGGCAGCCGCCTGCTCGCGCTCCTCGGCGGCGTCGCGCTCGGCGCTCGCGCGCAGTTCGGCGGCCTGCTGCTCGGTGCGCTCGCGCAGTTCGGTGGTCTCGCGCTCGGCGGTCGCCCGCTGTTCGGTGGTCTCGTGCTCGGCGGTGGCGCGCAGAGCGGCGAGTTCGGCGTCGGTGCGCTCGCGCAGTTCGGCGGTCTCGCGCTCGGCGGTCGCCCGCTGCTCAGCAGTCTCGCGCTCGGCGGTGGCGCGCAGTTCGGCGGCCTGCTGCTCGGTGCGCTCGCGCAGCTCGGTGGTCTCCCGCTCGGCGGTCGCCCGCAGCTCGGCAGTCTCCTGCTCGGTGCGCTCGACCAGCTTGCCGACCTGCAGGGCGGCCCGCTCGTGCAGTCCGGCCACCGACTGACGGACGCCGGCCGCCTCCTCCTCGGCGGCGGTGACCAGCTCGGCCGCCTCCGCCGTGGCGGTCTCGACCGCACTGGCGGCCTGCGACCGGGCCTGCTCCAGCACCTCGGCGGCCTCGGCCCGCAGTGCGTCGCACTCCTCGGCCGCGCCGGCCCGCAGCGCGGTGGCCTCCTCGGCGGCCTGGGCCACCGAGGACCGGGCGGCGGCCTCGGCCTGCGCCAGCTGCTCGGCTGCCTGGGCGCGCAGCGCCTCCGCGGCGGCCTCGGCCTCGGCCCGCAGCCGGGCTGCCTGCTCCTCGGCCTCGGCGCGGACCTGCCGGTCGTGCTCCTCGGCCTCGGTCCGTACCCGCTGGTCGTACTCGGCGGCCTCGCGGCGCAGCTCGGCGCTCTCCCGCTCGGCGGCGGCGCGCTGCTCCGTGCTCTCCCGCTCGGCGGCGGCGCGCAGTTCGGCGGTCTCCCGCTCGGTGTCCGCCCGCAGCGCGGTCAGCTCGGCGTCGACCCGCTCGGTCAACTCCTCGGCCGCGGACTCGGCCTGCTCGCGCGTCCGCTGAGCCGCGGTCAACTGCGCGGCGGCCGCCTCCCGCTCGCGGCGCAGCTCCTCCGCCGCCTGCTCGGCCGCGCGGCGGGTCTCCTCGCGCAGCGCGTTCGCGGTGGCCTCGGCCTCCGCCAGCACCCGCTCGGCCTCGGCCAGCGCCTGCGCCTCGCGCTCCTCGGCGGCCTGCTGGGCCGCCGCCTGCACCTCGGTGGCCCGCTCCTCGGCCTCGGCCCGTACCCGCTGGTCGTACTCGGCGGCCTCGCGGCGCAGCTCGGCGGTCTCCCGCTCGGCAGCGGCGCGGTTCTCGGCGGCGGCGGCCTTCGCGGCGGCCAGCGTGTCCTTGTGCTGCTGCTCGGTGGCCGCGGTGAGCTTCTCGGCCTCGCCCCTGGCCCGGGCCAGGGTCTGCTCGGCGCGCGCCTGGGTCTGCGCCGCCTGCTCCTTGGCCTCGGTGCGCAGCCGCTCGACCTCGGCGGCGGCGCCCGCGCGCAGCTCGTCCGAGTCGGCCTTGGCCTTGGTGAGCAGCTCCTCGGCGGTCTTCGCGGATTCCTCTATCTGCGCGACGGCCTGCCGGCGCGCCTCGCCGCGGACCTTCTCCGCCTCGGTGGCCGCCTGGGTGCGCAGCTCCTCGGCCTCGGCACGCAGCCGGGCCGCCTCGTCCTGCATCCGCTCCATCCGGGCCCGGATGTCCGCGGCGTCGTCCAGCGCGGCGTTCTGCGCCTGTTCGACGGCCTGCTGAGCCTGCTCGCGCAGCCGCTCGGCCTCCGCGGCGGCCTCGGCCCGCACCCGCTCGCCCTCGGCGGCAGCGGCGGCGCGGGTGGCCTCGGCGTCCTCGGTGGCCCGGGCCAGCGCCTCCTCGGCGCTCTTGGCGGCCTTGGCCAGCTGCACGGTGGCGTCCTTGGCGCCCTCGGCCCGGCCCTGCTCGCGGGCGTCGTTGCGCAGCGCCTCGGCGGCGCCCTCGGCCTGTGCCCGCAGCTCGGCGGCCTCGGCGATCGCGGCGGCGCGCAGCTCGGCGATGGCGGCCTCGGCCTCGGAACGCAGCTGGGTGGCGACGGACTCGGCGGCGGTGCGCAGCCGGTCGTTCTCGTCGTCGGCGGCGGCCTTGGCGGCCACCGCCTCGGCCATCGCGGTCTGCGCCCTGGCCAGCAGCTCGGCGGCCGCGGCCTTGATCTGCTCGGCCTCCTCGGTGGCCTTGGCCACCATCCGGGCGACCTCGGCCTTGGCGGTCTGCGAACGCTGCTCGCTGGCCGCCTCGCCGTCGGCGACCCGCTGCTCGGCGGCGGCCTGCGCGTCGGCCTGCAGCCGGTCGGCGGCCGCGGTGGCGGTGGCCCGCAGCTCGGCGGCCTCCAGGCGGGCCCGTTCGGCCTCCGCCTCGGCCTCCGCGCGCAGCCGCTCGATCTCGGCCTGGGCGCGGGCCGCAGCGGCCTCGGCCCGCTGCTGGTCCTCCTCGGCCTGCCGCTTCAGCTGGGCGATCTCGTCCTGTGCGGCGGCCAGCCGCTGCACGGCGGCGGCCTGCGCGCCGGCCAGCTGCTGCTGGGCCTCGCTGGCGGCACTGCCGCGCAGCTCCTCGGCCGCTCCCACGGTCTGCTGGGCCTGCTCGCTGGCGGCCCGCAGCAGCGCCTCGGCGTCGCTCTGGGCGCGCAGCAGCGCGGCCTCGGCGGCGGCCTGCGCCTCGCCGCGGGCGGCGTCCACGTCGGCGGCGGTCTGCGCCCGGGCCTGGTCGGCCAGTGCGGCGGCCTCGGCGCGTGCGGCGGCCATCAGCCGGTCGGATTCGGCGCGGGCCTCCTGGAGCAGGCGCTGGGCCTCCTGCTCGGTACCGGCCCGGGCCTGCTCGGCCCAGCTGACGTTCTCGTTGACGTGCTGCTCGGCCGCCCGGCGCAGCTCGGCCATCTCTTCTTCGAGCTGGCGGCGGCGGGCCTGGAGTTCGGCCTCCAGCCGGGCGGTGCGCTCGGCGGCCTCGGCCATCAGGCGCTGGGTGGCCGCCTGGGACTCGCGCAGCTGGCGCTCGGCGTCGGCGCGCAGCTGCTGGGCCTGCAGCTCAGCGGTGCGCAGCAGCTGCTCGGCCTGCCCGGAGACGGCGTCGAAGGCGCGCGGCTGTGCAAGCTGCCGACGGGACTCGTGCAGCTTGGCCCGGAGCACCTCCACCTGGTAGGCGAGGTCCTCGGCATGCTCGACGGTCTTGTCCCGCTCCTTGCGAAGCCGGTCCATCTCGGCCTCGAACTGGGAGAGGTGATCATCAACCTCGTAGCGGTCGTTGCCCCGCACTGCGCGGTCCCATCCATCTCCTGGTCGCGTCCTCGACCGGTGCGGCCACCCCGACCCCGTCGGGTGGGCCGGCCGCGCTGGTCCTTGCACCGCGGGCCAGTCCCGGACGGGCCGGAACTGGGGGTGCCCCTGGTCCTGGGGCACCCGCCACGGGTCGGAGCCGGTCGGTCGGTGTGGAGCACGGTTGATCGCGCTCCGCCGACCGGGTGGACTCCTGGGCGAACTCTTGCCTTGTGGAGAATGGTGACAGATCCGTACTGCGACTGTTCAGCCGTGCCCTGGTTGGACTCCCCTGCGACCCTGGGCAGTGTAGTGGGCCGGAGCGGGGCTGTAACCGCCGAGGTCGGCACTGGCGCAGGTTACCGGCGGGTCGGTCCCGGGTCAGTGGCCCTCGCCGGGCTCCTGGTGCGTCCCCGCGGAGGTGACCAGTTCGGTCAGTACCCCGCCGCAGTCCTTGGGGTGCAGGAAGGTGATCCGGGAGTCCATCGAGCCGCGCCGCGGCTCCTCGTAGAGCACCCGCACGCCCTTGCCCTTGATCGCTGCCGCGTCTCCGTCGACGTCCGCGGTGCCAAAAGCGATGTGGTGCACGCCCTCGCCGTTCTTGGCCAGCCACTTGGCGACCGTGGAGTCCTCCCGGGTGGGCTCCAGGAGCTGCAGGTAGGAGGCGCCGCCGTCGCCGGTGTCGTTGATCTTGAGCATCGCCTCGCGGACGCCCTGCTCCTCGTTCACCTCGCTGTGGAACACCTCGAAGCCGTAGGTGGCCCGGTAGAACTCGACGGTCTTGTCGAGGTCGAAGCAGGCGATGCCGATGTGGTCGATCCGGGTCAACACGGGTAAGCCTCCTGAAGGTGGGTCGCACCAGTGCAGCGCAGATTCCGGGCCTCGCGCCACCGGGTCTCGTGCGAGCCTGATCACACCGTTGCTCCGGTGACGCCCGGGTTACGGGTCAGTACATTGAGCTGCATCCTCCCCCCGGGCCCTGTCGTCGTGCTAGATCCGGCAGGACTCGCTGGCCATGACGCGCGAAGGGGCTCGTTCCATGCCTTCCGATTCCACCGCAACCACCTCCGTGATCGTCGCGGGCGCCCGCACCCCGATGGGTCGGCTGCTCGGTTCGCTCAAGGGCTTCTCCGGGGCCGACCTGGGCGGCTTCGCCATCAAGGCCGCGCTGGAGCGGGCCGGTGTGACGGGCGATCAGGTGCAGTACGTGATCATGGGTCAGGTGCTGCAGGCCGGCGCCGGGCAGATCCCGGCCCGCCAGGCCGCCGTCAAGGCCGGCATCCCGATGAGCGTGCCGGCGCTGACCATCAACAAGGTCTGCCTCTCCGGCCTGGACGCCATCGCGCTGGCCGACCAGCTGATCCGGGCCGGCGAGTTCGACGTCGTGGTGGCCGGCGGCCAGGAGTCGATGACCAACGCCCCGCACCTGCTGCCCAAGTCCCGCGAGGGCTACAAGTACGGCTCGATCGAGCTGCTCGACGCGATGGCCCACGACGGTCTCACCGACGCCTACGAGAACATCCCGATGGGTGAGTCGACCGAGAAGCACAACACCCGCCTGGGTATCGGTCGCGAGGTGCAGGACGAGATCGCCGCCCGGTCGCACCAGCGGGCCGCCGCCGCGCAGAAGAACGGCCTCTTCGAGGCCGAGATCGTGCCCGTCCCGATCCCGCAGCGCAAGGGCGAGCCGGTCCTGTTCAGCCAGGACGAGGGCATCCGTGCCGACACCACGGTCGAGGGCCTGGCCAAGCTGCGCCCGGCGTTCAGCAAGGACGGCACGATCACCGCCGGCAGCGCCTCGCAGATCTCCGACGGCGCCGCCGCCGTGGTCGTGATGAGCCGGGCCAAGGCCGAGGAGCTGGGCCTGAGCTGGATCGCCGAGATCGGCGCGCACGGCAACGTGGCGGGCCCGGACAACTCGCTGCAGTCGCAGCCGTCCAACGCGATCCTGCACGCGGTGGCGAAGGAGGGCATCGCGGTCGGGGACCTGGACCTGATCGAGATCAACGAGGCGTTCGCCGCCGTCGCCCACCAGTCGATGCTGGACCTCGGCGTCACCGACGAGAAGGTCAACGTCAACGGCGGCGCGATCGCGCTCGGTCACCCGATCGGGATGTCCGGCGCCCGGCTGGTGCTGCACCTGGCACTGGAGCTGGGCCGGCGCGGCGGCGGCGTCGGCGCGGCGGCGCTGTGCGGCGGCGGCGGCCAGGGCGACGCGCTGATCGTCCGGGTGCCCAAGGCCTGAGCACCGGCCGTCCCACCGCAAGGACCCGAAGGAGAAGCTCCATGACCGACGTGCCGGCCCTGGTCGAGCAGGCCAGGGCGGGGCACCCGCGTGCGGTGGCCCGGCTGATCTCGCTGGTCGAGAACGCCGCCCCGGAACTGCGCGAGGTGATGGCCGCGCTCGCTCCGCACACCGGCCGGGCCCACACGGTGGGGCTGACCGGCTCGCCCGGGGTGGGCAAGTCGACCTCCACCTCGGCGCTGGTCACCGCCTACCGCCGGCTCGGCCGGCGGGTCGGGGTGCTGGCGGTGGACCCGTCCTCGCCGTTCTCCGGCGGTGCGCTGCTCGGCGACCGGGTACGGATGCAGGAGCACGCCACCGACCCGGACGTCTTCATCCGCTCGATGGCCACCCGCGGTCACCTGGGCGGGCTCTCCTGGGCGGCCCCGCAGGCGCTGCGGGTGCTGGACGCGGCGGGCTGCGAGGCGATCCTGGTGGAGACCGTCGGGGTCGGCCAGTCCGAGGTGGAGGTGGCCGCGCAGGCGGACACCACGGTGGTGCTGCTGGCCCCCGGGATGGGCGACGGGATCCAGGCCGCCAAGGCGGGCATCCTGGAGATCGGTGACGTCTTCGTGGTCAACAAGGCCGACCGGGAGGGCGCGGACGCCACCGTGCGGGAGCTGGGGCACATGCTGGGGCTGGGCGAGTCGCGCCGGCCCGGTGACTGGCGGCCGCCGATCGTCAAGACCGTGGCCTCCCGCGGCGAGGGGCTGGACGAGCTGGTCGAGGCGCTGGAGAAGCACCGCGCCTGGCTCGCCGAGGGCGACCGGCTGGCGGCCCGCCGGCAGCGCCGCGCGGCGCAGGAGATCGAGGCGATCGCGCTGGCGTCGCTGCGCTCGCGGATCGGCGACCTGCGCGGCGACCGGCACCTCGACGCGCTGGCCGAGCGGGTCGCGGCCGGCCGGCTCGACCCGTACGGCGCGGCCGACGAGCTGGTGGCCGGCCTGACGGACGAACAGCGGGGCTGACGTCCGGGCGCCGCAGCGGCCGGGCCTAGGCCCGGCCGCGCAGCGCGCGCAGGTGCTCGGCGATCGGGGCCAGCGCCTCGTACATGGCGTCGATCTGGTCGTTGTCGAAGCGGTCGATGAAGTGCGCCCGCACGCTGCGCACGTGGTCGGGCGCGACGGCGCGCAGCGTCTGCCAGCCCTGCTCGGTCAGGTGGGCGTACAGGCCCCGGCGGTCGCCCGGACACTCCTGGCGCAGCACCAGGCCGGCGCTCTCCATCCGGGTGATCTGGTGCGAGAGCCGGCTCTTGGACTGCAGGGTGGCGGTGGCCAGGTCGGTCATCCGCATCCGCCGGTCGGGGGACTCGGAGAGCACCACCAGGATCTCGTAGTCGTTGATCGCCAGGTCGTGCTGCTGCAGCTCGCGGCTGAGCTGGTACTCCAGCAGCTTGCTGACCTCCAGGTGGGCACGCCACAGCCGCTGCTCGCGGGCGTTGAGCCAGGGGGTCTCATCGGCGGCGGGTTCGGGCGCGGCCGTGGTCGGCTCGGTGGCGTGCGTATCCATGACGCCATGATACGCGATATTGTTCAACGTTCTACTATATTGGATGGTCCAGGAAGCATCTCGGCCCCTGCTGGCCGCCGGAATCACTCGAACCAGTGAGGCCGGATCCGCGCCACCTGCTCCCACCTGCGGTGTCACACGCCGATCGGGGCCACCTCGGCCGCCTGTTCGACCTCCAGCAGCGAGGCCGAGTGCCGCTCCGCCTCGAAGGCCGCGACGCCGCCGCGCAGCCCGAACAGCCGCTTGGAGAGCAGGATCCACAGGACGGCGAGCACATTGACGACCGTGGTGGCGATCTTGACCGCGGAGGCGTGCTCGGACAGCTCGTAGCCCTCCAGCGGCAGGAAGGCGGCGGTGGCGATCACCGCGAGGTACTCGGCCCAGCGGCGGCCGAGCCACAGGCCCACCCCCTCCACCGCCTCGATCAGCGAGTACGCCAGCACGCCGGCCGCGACGTAGACCAGCGTCTTGTGCTCGTAGTCGAAGGTCTTGCGGATGGTGTCCACCACCGAGGCGTGCTCCAGGTCCCAGTGGAAGTGGTCCGCCACCGGCTTGAAGACCGTCAGGTTCTGGTCGAACAGCTCGTGCAGGGCGTCCTGGCTGTTGGAGAACTTCCACACCGCCCAGGCGATCAGGATCCCCAGCACCCCGCGCAGCCCGCGCTCCACGGCCAGGATCCGCAGCACGAACAGGTCGCGCAGTGCCTTGCCGCGCACCACCAGCGGCGCGTTCGCGGCCGGCCCGCTGCCGTGCGGCTCGCCGAGCGCGAAGTCGCCGCAGCGCAGGCAGCGCCAGGCCTCGCCGATGGCGGTGCTGGCGTGCAGCCGGGCGCGCAGCTCCGGCTCGCTCGGTGCGTAGGTGGTGTGGCCGCGCCTGGCGCAGGTGCGTAGGTTCCAGTCCAGCTTGCCCATGGTGGAGCTCCCCCGTTCGGTTCCCGTACACCCGCTCGGGGTGTGCGGGAAGCAGGATAGCGAGCCGGCGCCCGGGTGGTCCCCGGCGTCGTTCCCAGTGTGACCTCCGGCACCACGGGCCCCCCGGAGCCGGGTCCGCAGCAGTGGTCTGCTCATAATGGGCGACGGCTTGTGCTCCCGTTCACAAGCGAACCCGTCACCCGTGAGGTCCTCGTCATGCAGAACAGCGCCGCCCACCGCCTGCGTCTCGTCTCCGGCCCCGAAGGCCTGTCCTTCATACTTCTGCTGGTCGGGATGATCTTCAAGTACAACACCAGCTTCAACCCGGTCCCGGTGCTCGGCATGATCCACGGCATGCTCTTCCTCGCCTACGTCGCCTTCCTGGGCCTGGCCTGGCAGAAGCAGGGCTGGGACCTCAAGCGGGTCGCCCTGCTCTTCGTCCTGTCGGTGCTGCCGACCGGCGGCTTCTTCGCCGAGCGGATGCTCGCCAAGGAGGAGCGCGGCGAGCTCGCGCCGGCCACCGCCTGAACCGGCGCCCCGGCCGGCGCCGGGGCCGACGGCCGGGTCCCACCATGCGGGCCGTCGGGCGGGCCGCGCAGGGCCCGCCGGTACGGTGTGGGACGTGGCCAAACCCCTCGCACTCGACTTCGACCCGATCGCCCGTGCCGACGAGCTGTGGGCCCGGCGCTGGGGCGAGGTGCCGTCGATGGCGGCGATCACCTCGGTGATGCGCGCCCACCAGATCCTGCTGGGCCGGGTCGACGCGGTGGTCAAGCCGTACGGGTTGACCTTCGCCCGGTACGAGGCGCTGGTGCTGCTCACCTTCAGCCGTACCGGCGAGCTGTCGCTGTCCAAGATCGGGGAGCGGCTGATGGTCCACCCGACCAGCGTCACCAACACTGTGGACCGGCTGGAGAAGGCGGGCCTGGTCTCCCGGCGGCCCAACCCGCTGGACGGGCGCGGGGTGCTGGCGGCGATCACCGCGCGCGGGCGCGAGGTGGTGGAGCAGGCCACCCGGGAGCTGATGGCCATCGAGTTCGGCCTGGAGTCCTACGACGAGGAGCAGTGCCGCGAGGTGTTCGAATTGCTCAGACCGCTGCGCGTGGCGGCCGGCGACTTCGCCGAGCCCCCGGCACGGCCGGTGTGAATCCGGCGGCTACTCTCGGATGGGCCGCCGTGTCTCAGTACCCCCCATCGAGATCCCCCCTGTCGAGCGAAAGCTGCCGAACATGAAGTCCACCCCCCTGCTGACCGCGTACCGGGCCCTGGCGATCGCCACCGGCTGCGCGCTGCTGATCTTCTGCGGTTTCATCGTCGCGAAGTACGGCTTCGACACCGGCGCGCAGGCCACCATGTACGTCGCGATGCTGCACGGCTACCTGTACCTGGCCTACTTCGTGGTGACCTTCCTGCTCGGCCAGAAGCTGAAGTGGCCGCTCGGCCGGATGCTCTTCACGCTGGCCGCCGGCTGCATCCCGTTCGCCTCCTTCGTCGCCGAGCGCCGGCTGATGCGCGACGTCGCCGGGACCACCGCCCCGGCGCCCGCCGAGCAGCCGGTCAGCGCCTGAGAGCCACCGCCGACCGCGGGGCCCCCACCGAGGTGGGGGCCTTCTGTGTGTCCGGAAGAGGCCCGCTCCGCCGCGCCGCCGACGGGTCGGCCCGGCGGCTCCGTAGATTTCGGGGACCCCCTACCCCCGACCCCGGAGCGGAGCCCGATGGACGCCGAGGAGATCGAGCACGGCCGCCGCCGCTGGCAGCAGCGCTACGACAGCGCCGTCAAGCGGGCGGCCGACTTCACCACGCTCTCGGGTGAGACGGTCGACCCGGTCTACGGGCCGCCGTCCGGCGCGGACCACCCGGGCTTCGAACGGATCGGCTGGCCGGGGGAGTACCCCTACACCCGCGGCCTGCACTCCACCGGCTACCGCGGCCGGCCCTGGACGATCCGCCAGTTCGCCGGCTTCGGCAACGCCGAGCAGACCAACGAGCGCTACCGGATGATCCTGGCGGCCGGCGGCGGCGGGCTCTCGGTCGCCTTCGACATGCCGACCCTGATGGGCCACGACTCGGACGACCCGCGCGCGCTCGGCGAGGTCGGCCACTGCGGGGTCGCCGTCGACTCGGCCGCCGACCTCGAGGTGCTCTTCGGCGGCATCCCGCTGGGCGAGGTGACCACCTCGATGACGATCAGCGGCCCCGCGGTGCCGGTCTTCTGCATGTACCTGGTGGCCGCCGAGCGGCAGGGCGTGGACCACCGGGTGCTCAACGGCACGCTGCAGACCGACATCTTCAAGGAGTACATCGCGCAGAAGGAGTGGATCTTCGCACCCGAGCCGCACCTGCGCCTGATCGGCGACCTGCTGGAGTACTGCGCCGAGCAGCTGCCCGACTACAAGCCGGTCTCGGTCTCCGGCTACCACATCCGCGAGGCGGGGGCCACGGCCGCCCAGGAGCTGGCCTACACGCTGGCCGACGGCTTCGCCTACCTGGAGCTGGGCCGCTCCCGCGGTCTGGACGTGGACGTGTTCGCACCGGGCCTGTCCTTCTTCTTCGACGCCCACCTGGACTTCTTCGAGGAGATCGCCAAGTTCCGCGCGGCGCGCCGGATCTGGGCCCGCTGGCTGCGCGACGTCTACGGCGCCCGGACCGAGAAGGCGCGCTGGCTGCGGTTCCACACCCAGACCGCCGGGGTCTCGCTGACCGCCCAGCAGCCCTACAACAACGTGGTGCGCACCGCCGTGGAGGCGCTGGCCGCGGTGCTGGGCGGCACCAACTCGCTGCACACCAACGCGCTGGACGAGACCCTGGCGCTGCCCTCCGCGCAGGCCGCCGAGATCGCGCTGCGCACCCAGCAGGTGCTGCTGGAGGAGACCGGGGTGGCCAACGTGGCCGACCCGCTGGGCGGTTCCTGGTACGTGGAGGCGCTGACCGACCGGATCGAGGCGCAGGCGGAGGAGGTCTTCGCCAGGATCCTGGCCAAGGGCTCGGCCGAGCACGGGATCGGCCCGATGACCTCCGGCATCCTGCGCGGGATCGAGGAGGGCTGGTTCACCCAGGAGATCGGCGAGTCCGCCTTCCGCTACCAGCAGGCGGTGGAGCGCGGCGAGAAGCGGGTGGTGGGCGTCAACTGCTTCCCGCAGAGCGTCACCGAGGAGCTCTCGATCCTGCGGGTCGGCCACGAGGTGGAGCGCGAGCAGGTCAGGCTGCTGGCCGCGCGCCGGGCCGGGCGCGACGAGGCGGCCGTGCGGGCGGGGCTGGCGGCGATGCTGGCGGCGGCCCGGGACGGCTCGAACCTGATCCCCTCGATGCTGGCGGCGGTGCGGGCGGAGGCCACCCTGGGCGAGATCTGCGACGCGCTGCGGGAGGAATGGGGGACCTACCGCGAGCCGGCCGGCTTCTGAGCGCCCTCCGGGCAGAGCCTGCGGTACAGCCCCGGGTTGAGCAGCAGGTCGGTGAAGCGGTGGATCCACTGCGGGGTGACCGGGTCGCCGATCACCAGCATCCGGTGCTCCACGGCGCCCGCGATGGTGTCGAAGATGATGTCGATCTCCTCGGCGGCGGCCAGCGGGTCCGGAGTCTCGGCCAGCTCGCCGCGGGCCAGCGCCTGCGCCAGGCCCTGGTGCACCAGCCGCTTCTGCGGGTCCACGATGTGCTCGCGGATCCGGCGGCGCAGCTGCGGGTCGCGGGAGCCCTCGGCGAACAGGGCGAGCAGCGAGGCCTGGCTCTCCGGTCTGGCCAGCACGGTGGCGAACTGGGTGACCACGTCCTCGATGTCGGCCTGCAGGCTGCCCCGGTCGGTCATCTCCAGCTGGTCGAAGAGGCTGGCGACGGCGTCCACCACCAGCTCGTTCTTGGAGGGCCAGCGGCGGTACAGGGTGGTCTTGGCGACGCCGGCCCGGGCCGCGACGTGTCCCATGGTCAGCCCGCCCCAGCCGAGTTCGGCCAGGACCTCGCGGGTGGCGTCGAGGATCGCCTGGTCCGCGGCGGCGCTGCGGGGTCGCCCTTTCGCGCGGGGCGGGGCCGGCTGCGGTGTGGGGGCCACCGGGCCTCCTTGCGTGTACTGGCGAGTAGCTTTTGGGTGGGGGATGTCACCGTATCGACACTTCGGCACCAGCGAAAGCATCTGGACCGGCCGGCCCCCGGCGGGTGCGGCCCGAGAGTGGGCCACATCACGCGCTTGACAGCCGAGGAGGGCTTGCGCACCGGGGGTCGGAGGCAGATACGCTACGACCTGTAGCGAATAGAGCGACAACCACGTGCCGGTCCTGTGGGAGGGGCGGGCACGCAGCGCGGGTGGGGATCCGCGCCGCTGACCGACCGGCCCTGGGCCGGTCGCTACCGGAGTGAAGCGGCTGCGCGCCCAGGCGGCGCGGAGCCGGGCCGGGGGTGAGGGCACCTCCCGGCCGGCGACGTCGGGCCCGGAGCAGCATTTCCGGGCGGATGGCGCCCGGCATCCACGCGGACGGGGGAGGATAGTGCCATGCAGCCACGGAACACGCATCTGAACAGCTCCGCTCTGCGCGGTGCGGTCGACCTCGCCGCGGTGAAGGCGGCCGGCGAGGCCGCGCAGAAGGCCGAGCAGGCCCGGGCCGAACGCGCCCGCCAGGCCGCCGCTGCCGAGGCCGCCGGGGTGGCGGCCCCGGGCGTCGGCTACCAGCTCGTCCTCGACGTCAGCGAGGCGACCTTCGAGGAGGAGGTCGTCCAGCGCTCCACCGAAGTGCCGGTGGTGGTGGACTTCTGGGCCGAGTGGTGCGGCCCCTGCAAGCAGCTGAGCCCGATCCTGGAGCGGCTGGCCGAGGAGTACGCCGGCCGGATCGTGCTGGCCAAGATCGACGTCGACCAGAACCAGCTGATCGCCCAGCAGTTCGGCATCCAGAGCATCCCGGCCGTGATGGCCGTGGTGGCCGGCCAGCTGGTGCCGCTCTTCCAGGGCGCCGAGAACGAGGCCAACGTCCGCAAGGTGCTCGACCAGCTGATCGCGGTCGCCGAGCAGAAGTTCGGCATCGTCGGCGGCGCGGGCCTGCCCGCCGGCGAGGACGGTGCGCTGCCCGGCCTGCCCGAGGACCCGGCGCTGGCCGCCGCGCACGAGGCGCTGGACCGCGGCGACCTGGGCGGCGCGGTGCAGGCCTACCAGAACGTGCTGAGCGACCAGCCCGGCAACCAGGAGGCCCAGCTGGGCCTCGCCCAGGCCCAGCTGCTGCTCCGCGTGCAGGGCATGGACCCCCAGGCCGTGCGCGGTGCCGCCGCCGGTGACCCCAAGGACGTCCAGGCCCAGCTGGACGCGGCCGACCTGGACCTCGTCGGCGGCCACGTCGAGGACGCCTTCGGGCGCCTGGTCGACACCGTCGGCCGTACCGCCGGCGCCGACCGGGACGCCGCGCGGGTGCGGCTGCTGGAGCTCTTCGAGGTGATCGGCGCGGACGACCCGCGGGTCACCGCGGCCCGCTCGGCGCTGGCCCGGGTGCTCTTCTGACGCCTCCTCGGCGACTGCCCCTTGGGGCAGGTGGCACGGCGGGTGACCTGCGGTGTCGTCGGAGATAAGGCGACATTGCTGTCAACTCCGGCTGAGGTTTATCAAATCTTGACAAGAGCCGCGCGCGGTCACCTTGGGTGACCGCGCGCGGGTGTTTCCCTCCTGTTTCCAGCATGTTTCTCGGGCGCGACGCTCGGATTTCGTCACGGTGTGTCGATGTCATGAACAGGTCATTGTCAACCTGGACGGTTATTGGATTACCCGTCAGTAACGCACCCCTTGTGCTCCGGCCGGTATTCCAGCAGCATCGGCCACGCCTGGTCCCTCACTTCATCCTCCGGCCGCCTGCTGGACAGATGCCGGTGCGGGGTCCCCACCGGGCAGCCGCCGACACCCATCGGTGGCTGGGAGGGCAGGGGGGTACCGCGTCCCACCGCGGTCCTGTCCTCGATGCGGTCGCGCGGCCCCGCGTGGCCGTTGGTTGTCGCTCGGGGGTGATCGCCCGTCGTCCGGTTCCGGCCGACGGCGGTGCTTTCGGCTACCGAGGACGTTGCACGTCTCCCATCCCAGGACGGGATCCGCCCTAGCGTGTCGGGCCCGACCGGAGATGTACGTCCGAGAAGGAGGACACGCATGTCCCAGACTTACGGCAAGACCCGCTGGAAGCGCTTCGCCCTGGTGATGGTGCCCAGCATCGCCGCCACCGCCGTGGTCGGCGTCAGCATCGCGCAGAGCGCGCTCGCGGCGTCGTTCAGCGTGTCGGGGCAGAGCTTCAAGGTCACCACCGACCATCTGCGCGGCACCAACTTCGCCCAGTTCGGCTCCGTGGACGCGGAGAAGAACGGGACGCCGCACGTGATCGCGGTCTCCGCCTTCGACCACGCCACCATTCACAACCTGTGCCAGTCCGTCGTCACGGACATCCCGCTGCTGGGCCAGTACACCCTGACCCTGCACGCCGGTGAGGCCGCCGAGCAGAACCCGACGGACGACCCGAGCTACGACCCGTCGACCGACGCGGGCCAGGTCCAGGCCACCAACCTGCTGATCGACCTGGACCAGCTCAACGCCGACGCGACCTTCACCAACATCAACATCGGCCAGGACGCCTCCACGCTGACCGGTTCTGCCACGCAGAACTGGAAGGACATCCGGAACAACCCGAAGCCGACCGGTGCGATGGGCTTCGCCCAGTCCGCGCCCAACGCCGCGCTGCACAACGTGCAGCAGGAGGCCTGGGCCACCTCGGCCGGCACCTTCAAGCTGCCCGGTCTGAAGCTCGGCATCACCAAGGGTGCCAACGAGTGCTACTGAGCCGGCCCTGACGGTCCCCCAGGACCGGACGGAACGGACACCATGACCGGCCCGAGCCGGTCATGAGGGGGAGGGGGCGGCGCGCTACTGGCCGTCCCCTACCCGCACACCGACGCTCCCCCCTCGGACAGACCTCGCGAGGAGTTCCATCGTGACCAGCGCATCTGCCCCCGCTTGGCCCGACGGCGCGGGCCTCTTCACCCGGCTCCGGCTCAGGTTCCGCGCCTGGCGCCGCACCCGGCCGTTCTGGGGCGGTCTGCTGTCCGCCGTCGCGGGCTTTCCGATCCTCTACTTCCCCTACGCCCACCTCGGCATCGGCGACCTCACCATGGCGATGGCGACCACGGGCGGCGCCGGCGCCCTGGTCATCGGGCTGCTGATGATCGCGCTCGGGGTCTCGGCCTGGTTCCAGCCGGCCACCAGATACTTCTGCGGGATCGCGGTCACCATCCTGGCGCTGATCTCGATCCCGGTCTCCAACCTCGGTGGCTTCACCCTCGGTCTGATCCCCGGTCTGATCGGCGGCGGGCTGCTCTGCGCCTGGGCGCCGGTCAAGGACCAGGAGCAGGCCGCCGTCGCGGTGGCCGCGGACCCCAACATCCCGCCCTCCCTCCCGCCGCAGACCACGGCCGAGCACGCCACCGCCGAGTTCACCGCCGAGCCTGCCCCTGCCGAGCAGGTCGAGCAGACCGTGCAGCTCCCCGAGCAGTCCGGCACGACCGAGCAGGCGGGAGACGTGAAGTGACCGGCCGGGACGAGCAAGAGCCGCGGCGCAGCGAGGGCCCCCGGCACGCCGCGCCGCGCGCGAGCGGGCACAGGCGGGCCCGGCTGCTGGCCTTCACGGCCGTCCCGACCGCCCTGCTGATGGGCGGCAGCGTGGTGCCCGACCTGGCCTCGGCCGCGACCACCACGAACAGCGCCTGCGCCAGCGGTTCGACCGCCGCGAACGCGACCGGCAGCATCACCCAGGTGCCCAAGAGCCAGCTCACCCCGGTCCCGGACCCGAGTGCCACCAAGGCCTCGGCGAGCGGCGGCGGTCAGGCGATCAGCGCCGCCTTCGTCTCGCCGAACGCGGGCCCGGGCGCCCAGCAGCAGGCCGCCGCGGCGGTCACCAGCCGGGTGGTGCAGGCGGACGACGGCAGCGGCGGCGGGAACCTGATCGGCGACATCATCAACGGGATCACCGGCATCTTCACGCCGAGCCACCCGTCGAAGCCGAGCCCGTCCGCCACGGCGACCCCGGCGGTCCCCGCCGCGCCGCGGATCGGTGCGCCGGTCACCCCGAACACCTCCTCGCCGGCGCCCGCGTCCCCGAGCGGCCAGGCCGCCGCGCAGCCCCCGGCGAGCCCCGCCGCACCGGCGCCCGCGTCCTCGGGTCCGGCCGCCGTGCCGACGCCGTCCGCCGGGACGTCCGGCGCCCCCAGCGCGTCCGGCGGCGCGTCCCCGAGCAGCGCGCCCAGCACGGCCCCCAGCGCCTCGCCGAGCGGTTCGGCCACCGGCAGCCCGGCGCCGGGCGCATCGAGCGCCCCGAGCGGTTCGCCGGCGCCGACCGGCACCGCCGCGCCCTCGGCCGTCGCCTCCGCGCTCGCCAACGGCGACACCCGCCCGCTCTGCCCGGTGGACACCAGCAACCTCTCGGCCGCCGCCGCCCAGGGCGGCCAGGTGGTGCCCGACCAGAACTGGACGCTGAAGTCCACCAAGCTGGCCCTGCACGGCGCGGTCTTCGGCGGCGTCTACGAGGTGCACACCCCGACCACCACCAAGCGGGTGCTCAAGTTCACCGTCAGCTCGGTGGACATCGGCGATCTCGACATGTCGACGATCGAGAACACCGCGGCCGGCGGCAAGCCGCCGCAGACCTTCCACGTGCAGGGCGCCCCGGGCAGCACCTCGACCATGACCCAGGGCCCGATCACCATGTACGTGGAGAGCCTCAGCGGTGAGCTCTCCGCGCTGTACGGCATCCCGCTGCCGCCGCTGGGGACCATCACGCTGACCCCCGACACGCTGCCGACCTGGCTCTACGACCTGATCGGCGCGGTCCCGATCCCGCTCGACATCACCATGACCGGGGTCACCGCCATCCAGGCCGGCCAGTTCGGCGGCACCCTGCACATCCCGGGCATGCACCTCTACAACGACACCACGCCCTACCAGTACGGGCACTGACCAGGACGGTCACTCGCGCCCGGACAGCGGAGCGGGCCCCCTCCCAGCGGAGAGGGCCCGCTCCTGCGTGCTGGCGACGGCTCACTTGGCGTTGCGCGAGCCCAGGTGGTGCACCTGCACCATGTTGGTGTTGCCCGGCACGCCGGGGGGCGAGCCGGCGGTGACGATGGCGGTCTCGCCCTCGGCCAGCCGCTTCATCGACAGCAGCTCGCGGTCGACCTGGAGCACCATCTCGTCGGTGGTGGCCACCTGCTCCGTCACGTACGCCTCGACGCCCCAGCTCAGCGAGAGCTGGTTGCGGGTGGCGGCGTCCGGGGTGAAGGCGATCACCGGGATCGGCGAGCGGTAGCGGGACAGGCGGCGGGCGGTGTCACCGGACTTGGTGAAGGCCACCAGCGCCTTGGCGTTCAGGAAGTCGCCCAGCTCGCAGGCCGCGCGCGCCACCGAGCCGCCCTGGGTGCGGGGCTTGCGGCCCGGGTTGAGCGGCTGCAGGCCCTGGGCCAGCAGCTCCTCCTCGGCCTGCTCGGCGATCCGGCTCATGGTCTTGACCGTCTCGACCGGGAACTTGCCGACGCTGGACTCGGCGGAGAGCATCACCGCGTCGGTGCCGTCCAGGATCGCGTTGGCGACGTCGGAGACCTCGGCGCGGGTGGGGCGCGAGGCGTGGATCATCGACTCCATCATCTGGGTGGCGACGATGACGGGCTTGGCGTTGCGGCGGGCCAGCGTGATCAGCTTCTTCTGGACCAGCGGCACCTTCTCCAGCGGGTACTCGACGGCCAGGTCGCCGCGGGCCACCATGATGGCGTCGAAGGCGAGGACGATCTCCTCCATCGCCTCGACGGCCTGCGGCTTCTCGATCTTGGCGATCACCGGAACCCGGATGCCGACCTCGTCCATCACCTTGTGGACGTCGTCGATGTCGGCGGCGTTGCGGACGAAGGAGAGCGCGACCATGTCGACGCCCAGGCGCAGTGCGAAGCGCAGGTCGTCCTTGTCCTTCTCGGACAGGGCGGGCACGTTGACGGCCGCGCCGGGCAGGTTGATGCCCTTGTTGTTGGAGAGCACACCGCCCTCGATGACCACGGTCTTCACCCGCGGGCCGTCGACGCTGACGACCTCCAGGGCGATGACGCCGTCGTTGATCAGGATCGGGTCGCCGGGCTTCACGTCGCCGGGCAGGCCCTTGTAGGTGGTGCCGCAGATGTGCTGGTCACCGGGGACGTCTTCGGTGGTGATGGTGAACGTGTCGCCGTTGTCAACGGTCACCGGTCCGTTGGCGAAGGTCGCCAGACGGATCTTGGGGCCCTGCAGGTCGGCCAGGATACCGATGGTGCGACCGGTGTCCTCGGAGACCTGGCGGACCTTGAGGTATCGCTCCTCGTGCTCCGCGTGGGAGCCGTGGCTCATGTTCAGTCGGGCGACGTTCATGCCCGCCTCGACGATGGCCTTCAGCTGTTCGTAGGAGTCCGTCGCCGGACCCAGGGTGCAGACAATTTTCGCTCGGCGCATATCGATGATCCTATCCGTACGAGTTATTCCCAGGCATGGGGACGAACCTCCGAACAGCCGGTCATCGACCCCGGTGGACCAGTGCGTATACCTGTTGCGCGATCTCGAGCTCCTCGTCGGTGGGCACCACCGCCACCGCCACCCGCGCGTACGCGGGCGAGATCACCCGGGCCTCGCCGGAGCGGACCGAGTTCAGCTCGGGGTCGACCTCGATGCCCAGCTCCGTCAGCC
Organism: Kitasatospora sp. NBC_01250; assembly: GCF_036226465.1. Classification (NCBI taxonomy): domain Bacteria; kingdom Bacillati; phylum Actinomycetota; class Actinomycetes; order Kitasatosporales; family Streptomycetaceae; genus Kitasatospora; species Kitasatospora sp. NBC_01250. The sequence goes on from NZ_CP108476.1 coordinate 5,822,929, forward strand.
CCTCGGTGGCCGCCGCGCGCACCGGCGCCGCGTTCTCGCCGACCCCGGCGGTGAAGGCGATCGCGTCCACCCGGCCGAGCACCGCGTAGTAGCCGCCGATGTACTTGCGCAGCCGGTGCACGTAGGCGCGGAAGGCCAGCTCGGCCGCCTCGTCGCCCTCCTCGGCGCGGCGCATGATCTCGCGCATGTCGTTGTCCCCGCACAGCCCCAGCAGGCCGCTGCGGCGGTTGAGCAGGTCGTCGATCTCGTCGATCGACAGGCCGCCGACCCGGTGCAGGTGGAAGACCACGCCCGGGTCGATGTCGCCCGACCGGGTGCCCATCACCAGGCCCTCCAGCGGGGTCAGGCCCATCGAGGTGTCCACGCAGACCCCGCCGGCCACCGCCGAGGCCGAGGCCCCGTTGCCCAGGTGCAGCACGATCACGTTGACGGTGGCCGGATCGCGGCCGAGCAGCTCGGCGGTGGCGCGGGCGACGTACTGGTGCGAGGTGCCGTGGAAGCCGTAGCGGCGCACCCGGTGCTCGTCCGCCACCGCCCGGTCGATCGCGTAGCGGGCCGCGTACTCGGGGATCGTGGTGTGGAAGGCGGTGTCGAAGACCGCGACCTGCGGCAGGTCGGGGCGCAGCGCCCGGGCCACCTCGATGCCGATGATGTTGGCCGGGTTGTGCAGCGGGGCCACCGGCACCAGGCGGTGGATCTCGCGGAGCACCTCGTCGGTGATCTCGGTGGGTGCGGTGAACCGCTTGCCGCCGTGCACCACCCGGTGCCCGATCGCGGCCAGCTCGGGGGAGTCCAGGCCCAGTCCGTCGGCGGCCAGTTCCTCGGCCACCGCCTTGAGCGCGGCGGCGTGGTCCGGGAAGGGCTGCGCCGTCTCGCGCTTCAGGCCGCTGCGCGGGGTGTGCACCAGCCGGCCGCCCTGCTCGCCGATCCGCTCCACCAGCCCGGCGGCCAGCCGCTCGCCGTCCACCATCTCGATCAGCTGGTACTTGACCGACGAGGAGCCGGCGTTGAGCACCAGGACCCGGGTCGCCTCGGTCATGCGATCGCCTCCTCGGCGGCTTGGTCCGGCACGGGGCTCTGACCGTTCACGGTGGTCTGGGCCTGGATCGCGGTGATGGCCACCGTGTTGACGATGTCCTGCACCAGCGCGCCGCGGGACAGGTCGTTGACGGGCTTGCGCAGGCCCTGCAGCACCGGCCCGACCGCGACGGCGCCGGCCGAGCGCTGCACCGCCTTGTAGGTGTTGTTGCCGGTGTTGAGGTCCGGGAAGATCAGCACGGTGGCCCGGCCCGCGACCGGGGAGCCAGGCAGCTTGGTCGCGGCGACGTGCGGGTCGACCGCGGCGTCGTACTGGATGGGACCCTCCACCAGCAGCTCCGGACGCAGCGCCCGGACCAGCTCGGTGGCCCTGCGGACCTTGTCCACGTCGGCGCCCGAGCCCGAGGTGCCGGTGGAGTAGGAGAGCATCGCCACCCGGGGCTCGACGCCGAACTGCGCGGCCGTCTCGGCGGACTGGAGCGCGATGTCGGCCAGCTGCTGGGCGTCGGGGTCGGGGTTGACCGCGCAGTCGCCGTAGACCAGCACCCTGTCCGCCAGGCACATGAAGAAGACCGAGGAGACGATCGCGGCGCCCGGCGCGGTCTTGATCACCTCGAAGGCGGGCCGGATGGTCGCGGCGGTGGAGTGCACGGCGCCGGAGACCATGCCGTCGGCGATGCCCTCCTGCACCATCAGGGTGCCGAAGTAGCTGACGTCGGTGACCACGTCGTGGGCCAGCTCGACGGTCATGCCCTTGTGCGCGCGCAGTTCGGCGTACAGCTCGGCGAAGCGCTCGCGCAGCGGGCTGGTGGCCGGGTCCACGATCCGCACCTGCGCCCGGTCGCCGGTCTCCTCGTGCGGCAGCGCGATGCCCAGGCCCGCGGCCTTGCGGCGCACGGCGTCCACCTCGCCGAGCAGGGTCAGGTCGCAGATGTTGCGGCGCAGCAGGATCTCGGCGGCGCGCAGCACCCGCTCCTCGGTGCCCTCCGGCAGCACCACGTGCCGCCGGGTGCTGCGGGCCCGCTCCAGCAGGGCGTGCTCGAACATCATCGGGGTCACCCGGTCCGAGCGGCTCAGCTCGATCCGGCTGGTGAGCTCGACGGTGTCGACGTGCAGTTCGAACAGGCCGAGCGCGATCTCGGCCTTGCGCGGGCTGCCGGCGGTCAGCCGGCCCTCCACGTGGGTCAGCGTGGCCGCGGTCGGCCAGCTGCCCTCGGGGACCACGGCGACCGGGGTGCCGGGCGCCAGCCGCGCGGCCAGCGCCAGCACGTCGGGGCCCGGGTGCTGAGCGAGCGTCAGCAGCACGCCGGCGATCGGCGGCGCGCCCGCCGCGTGCGCGGCCAGCGATCCGATCAGCAGGTCGGCCCGGTCGCCGGGGGTGACCACCAGGGCCCCCTCGGTCAGCGCGGGCAGGAAGGTGGGCAGCATCGCGCCGCCGAAGACGAACCCGCGCACGTCCCGGGCCAGCCCCGCCGCGTCGCCGAGCAGCACCTCGGCGCCGGTCGACTCGATCAGCTGGGCCACCGTCGGCGCGGCCAGCGCCGGCTCCTCGGGGATCACGTAGGCCGGCACCGGCAGCTTGCCGGTCAGCCCGCGCAGCACCGGCTGCTTGGCACTCGGCACCACCCGGTTGGCGATCATCGCGAGGGTGGAGCAGCCGAGGTCGGTGTAGGCGCGGTAGGCGTTGCGGACCTCGGCGACCGTGGTCGCCGGGTCCTGGCCGTGCCCGCCCACCACCGGGAGCACCCAGGCGCCGAACTCGTTGGCCAGGCGGGCGTTGAAGGCCAGCTCGTCGGGGATGTTGGTGTCCGCGAAGTCGGTGCCGAGCACCAGCACGGCCTGGCACTGCTGCTCCAGCGCGCGGAACCGGTCGACCAGGGTGGAGACCAGCTCGTCCTGTCCCTGGGCGGCCTGCAGTGCGGCGGCCTCCTCGTAGGTCAGCCCGTAGAGCTCGGTGGTCGGCAGCTCCAGCCGGTAGCGGCCGCGCAGCAGCTCCACCACGTGGTCGGTGCCCGCCTCGCCGGTGGCCCGCCCGTGCACCAGCGGCCGGAACACCCCGACCTGGTCCACCTGGCGGGTCAGCAGTTCCATGACCCCGAGTTCGACGGCCTGCCGCCCGTCCCCCCGGTCGATCCCGGTCACGTACACACTGCGTGCCACGCCAGTATCTCCGTCCCTCACCACTGCCTCCGGCACCCCACGGGCCCGGTCATCGGTTCGACCATACCTTCGCAGTCGGATGAGGTGTTCGCACGTGGGCTGGGCCGGGCGGCGCAAGGGGCGAAGGTCACCTGGCGGGGTGCCGGAGGTCACTCACTTCGGGGCCGGGATGATCCCCGAGAGCCACTTGAAGGCCGGCACCACCTGCTGGCTCCAGACCGAGGTCAGGTGCCCGCCGGCGGTCTCCGTGACGGTCACTGCGGTCGGTGCCTTGGCGGCCTGCTTCAGCGCCTGCGCGTCCGGGAGGCCGTCGGCGCCCTGGCCGCCGCTCAGCCACAGCCCGATGTTCGGCGGGGTGGTGGCCCGGGTGAGCATGTTGAGCGGGTTGTCGGCCTGGTTCAGCTGCGGGTCCTTGCCGACCAGCGAATCCGCCTCGTTCTGCGGGTTGTTGTAGCCGGACATGCTGATCGCGGCGCGGTAGCGGTCCGGGTGGCCGATCACCAGCCGGGTGGCGCAGTGCCCGCCGGCCGAGTAGCCCGCCACCGCCCAGCCGGAGGCGGTGTCCTGGGCCCGGAAGTTGTCCAGCACCATCTGCGGGACGTCACGGGTGAGCCAGGTCTCGGCGTTGACCTTGCCGGGGATGTCGGCACATCCGCTGTCCTGGTTGTTGGGCAGCAGGTTGAACCGGGGCGACACCAGGATGAACGGCGTCACCTGGCCGGACTTCATCAGCGGGCCGAGCTGGTTGGTGACGTTCATGCCGGACTTGCCGTACCAGGCGCTGGAGCTGCCGGGGTAGCCGACCAGCAACTCGACCACGGGGAAGCTCTTGTCCTTGTAGGCGGGGTCGTCGTACTGCGGCGGGGTCCACACCAGCACCTCGCCCTCGACGCCGGAGAGCTTGCCGTTCAGATCGGTCTGCTTGACGTCACGGGGCACGGCGTCGGAGTCCGGCTCCTTGAACTTCGCCAGCACCTTGGCCGGGGCGGAGGCGCCGGGCGAGGCGGCGGCCGCCGCCTGGTCCCCGGCCAGGCCGTTGTCCTTCGGCGGGACGGGGACGGAGCGCACGTGGTTGGAGGTGCCCAGCAGGTCGCCCCAGCTGCCGTAGAGCTGGTTGTCGTTGTTGACCATCACGAAGACCAGGGCGATGGCTGTGGCCTGGCTGAACAGGATGGTGGCGAAGAAGCCGACGGTGCGCACCGGCCCGGTGCCGCCGCCGGACCGCTTGCGCCGCCCCGCCGCCCGGGGGGCGGCGCCCGCGTTGCCGCCCGCGCCGTTGCCACGGGACAGCCACTGGACCATGGCCAGCGCGATCGATCCCACGAACAGAACGATCGTCAGAATGAAGAAGGGGGTGCCCGTCAGTGCCATCGCGCTCTTCGTACCCAGCTCCGCTTTCGCCCGGACCCGCTGTCCGGCGCAAGGAGAGACGTTAGGGCACGGCTGTTCGGTTGCGTGTCAGCGGGGAGTTTCCTGGGAGCCCCGCGGGCCCGCAACCGAACAGCCGGTCGGTCAGGCCGGACGCAGCCAGAGGGTGGCCAGTGGCGGGATCATCAGCTCGGTGCTGCGCGGCTGGCCGTTCCACTCCACCGGCTCGGCCTTCAGCACGACGGGGTTGCCGACGCCGCTGCCGCCGTAGCGCCCGGCGTCGGTGTTGAGCGCCTCGGTCCACAGCTGGTCGGCGCCGCCGAGGCTGGGCAGGCCGACCCGGTGCCCGTGCCGGACCACCGGGGAGAAGTTGCAGACCACCACGAGCGGGGGGCCGTCGAGGGGGTAGCGGACGAAGGAGAGCAGGTTGTCCTCGGCGGCGCCGCCGTCCAGCCAGCGGAAGCCGTCGGGGCTGGTGTCCTGCTCCCACAGCGCCGGGGTGGCGCGGTAGGTGCGGTTGAGCTCGCCGATCAGGCGCTGCACGCCCCGGTGCTCCTCGGCGGCGGGCCAGTCGGGGTCGAGCACCCACCACTGCGGGCCCTGTTCGTGGTCCCACTCGGCGCCCTGGGCGAACTCCTGTCCCATGAAGAGCAGTTGCTTGCCCGGGTGGGCCCACATGAAGCCGAGGTAGGCGCGGTGGTTGGCGCGCTGCTGCCACCAGTCGCCGGGCATCTTGCTGACCAGCGCCTGCTTGCCGTGCACCACCTCGTCGTGCGAGATCGGCAGCACGTAGTTCTCGGAGTAGGCATAGACCATCGAGAAGGTGATCTCGTTGTGGTGGTACTTGCGGTGCACCGGCTCCTTGGCGATGTAGACCAGCGAGTCGTGCATCCAGCCCATGTTCCACTTGAGGCCGAAGCCCAGGCCGCCGCTGTCGGTGGGGCGGGTCACGCCGTCCCAGGCGGTGGACTCCTCGGCGATGGTGACCACCCCGGGGCAGCGCCGGTAGACGGTGGCGTTCATCTCCTGGAGGAAGGCCACCGCGTCCAGGTTCTCCCGCCCGCCGTGCTCGTTGGGGGCCCACTGGCCGTCCTGGCGGGAGTAGTCGAGGTAGAGCATCGAGGCGACCGCGTCCACCCGCAGGCCGTCGATGTGGAACTCCTCGCACCAGTACACCGCGTTGGCCACCAGGAAGTTGCGCACCTCGGTACGGCCGTAGTCGAAGGTGAGGGTTCCCCAGTCGGGGTGCTCGGCGCGGCGCGGGTCGGCGGGCTCGTAGAGCGGGGTGCCGTCGAAGCGGGCGAGCGCGAAGTCGTCCTTGGGGAAGTGCGCGGGCACCCAGTCGACGATCACCCCGATCCCGGCCTGGTGCAGCGCGTCCACCAGGTACCGGAAGTCGTCCGGCGAGCCCAGCCGGGCGGTGGGGGCGTAGAACCCGGACACCTGGTAGCCCCAGGAACCGCCGAAGGGATGCTCCATCACCGGCAGGAACTCCACATGCGTGAAGTTCAACTCCCGCAGATACGCAGGCAGTTCCTCGGCCAGCTCACGGTAGCCCAACCCCGGCCGCCAGGAGGCCGGATGCAGCTCGTAGACCGACATCGGCGCGCGGTGGTGCTGGGTGCGGGCGCGGCGGGCCAGCCAGTCGGCGTCGTTCCAGGTGTAGTCGCTGTGGTGCACCACCGAGGCGGTGGCCGGCGGGCACTGGGCGGCGCGGGCGAGCGGGTCGGCCTTCTGCAGCAACCGCCCGTCCCGGGTGCGGATCTCGTACTTGTAGAGCGCACCTTCGCCCAGCCCCGGTACGAACAGCTCCCAGACGCCGCTCGCGCCCAGCGAGCGCATCGGGAACCCGGTGCCGTCCCAGTGGTTGAAGTCGCCCACCAGGCGCACCCCGACGGCGCTGGGGGCCCAGACGGCGAAGGCCGTCCCGGTCACGCCCTCCACCGTGCGCAGGTGCGAGCCGAGCACCCGCCAGAGCTGCTCATGGCGGCCCTCGCGGATCAGGTGCAGGTCCAACTCGCCCAGCGTGGGCGGCAGTCGGTAACCGTCCTGCTGGGCCAGCGGCGCGCAGCCCGGGTAGGCCACGGTCAACTGGTAGGCCGGGATGGCCGAGCCGGGCAGCAGGCCGGTGAAGAGGCCGGCCTGCTGGTGGGTCAACTCGGCCGGTCCGTACACGGTTTCGATGGTCACCCGGTCGGCGAGCGGTCGCAGCACCCGGATCGCGGTGCCGCCGGTGGTGGGGTGCGCGCCGAGCAGGGCGTGCGGGTCGTGGTGCGCGCCGTTCACCAGCCGGTCGATCTCGGCCGGCGGCAGCGGCGCCTCGGCCAGCCGCAGGACCGGGACGTCGGCCCCGCGCGGTGGCGCGTCCATCAGGGCCGGGGCCGGGGCCGGGGTCGGAGCGGGGCCCGGCGCCGGTGCTTCGGGTGCCTCGGCGCCGGCCCGGGTGGCCGGCGGCTCGGCCGCGGGCGTGCCGCGCCGGGGCGCCTGCGCGGCACGCGGACCGCCGCCGGACAGGAAGGTGGCGGGAACGGTCGGATTGGTGCGGTCGAGCGGGGCCACTGCGGGGTTCCTCCTGGCGGCTAGGGGATCAGTGCTGGCGTCGCCCTCGGGAACCGCGCGGCGATTCCTGATGACACGTCAAGGAGTGGTGGCTAGGCGGTGGATGGCGGTCAGCGGGATCGGCAGCCAGCCGGGCCGGTGCCGGGCCTCGTAGACCACCTCGTAGACCGCCTTGTCGATCTCCAGTGCCCGCAGCAGCTCCGGGCAGCCGGCCGGGTCGGTGCCGCCGGCCGCCGTGTAGCCCGCGCAGTAGGCGGTGCGGTTGCGGGCCGCCCAGCTCGCCGCCAGGTGGGCCAGCTGCGGATCGGGGTCGGCGCCGGCCAGCAGGTGGGCGGCGGCGTAGTCGAAGGAGCGCAGCATCGCCGCCACGTCCCGCAGGGCAGGCTGCGGCACCCGCCGCTCGGCCACCGACTTGGCCGGCTCGCCCTCGAAGTCCAGCAGCACCCAGCCGTGCGGGGTGCGCATCGCCTGTCCCAGGTGCAGGTCCCCGTGGATGCGCTGGACCGTCAGCCCGGTCAGGTGGTCGGCGGTCAGCTGCTGGAAGGCGGCGTGCAGCGCGGCCCGGTAGCGGCGCAGCGCCGGCACCGCGGCAGCCGCCACGTCCAGCCGCTCGGCCATCGCGGTGGCCAGCCGGCCGGTCTGCTCGCGGTCCAGCCTGGCCACCGGCAGCGCCCTGGCCAGCACCCGGTGCACCTCGGCGGTGGCCCGGCCCAGCCGGTGCGCCTCCACCGCGAAGTTGCCGGGGCTGGGGTCGCCCTTGAGCCGGGCCACCTGGTCCAGGGCCAGCTCCCAGCCGTCCTCCGCGTCCGGCAGAAAGCGCTGCAGCAGGCCCAGGGTGGCCGGCTCGGCGCCGACCAGCCGGCTCTCGAACCAGGCCGCCACCCGGGGGATCCGGGTGCTGCCGGCCCGCGAGAGGGCCAGCGAGAGCTCCAGGTCGGGGTTGGTGCCGGGGCTGATCCGGCGGAACAGCTTGAGGATGAAGGAGGTGCCGTAGATGACCGAGGTGTTGGACTGCTCGGCGGTGCCGGCCCGGCCGAGCAGGTCGCTGGGCAGCCCCGGCCCGGGGGTGCGGCGGAAGGCGAGCGGGCCGAACCGGTCGGCGGTGGCCAGGTGGCCGAGCAGCCGCCCGGTCAGTTCGGGGTCGTGCACCGCGTCGTACAGTACGGCGCCGTCGTACGGGCCGTGGCTGAGGCTGCCGAGCGAGGCCTCCGGGAGCAGGCTCGGTGGCGGTTCGGTGCGCAGGCCGAGCAGCAGCTGGTAGAGGTCGGCGCCCTCGCCGTGCTCCACCCGCAGCAGCAGGTGCAGCATCGCCGGGTCGCCGGTCAGCAGCGGGGTGGCGGTGAGCGGGCGCAGGCCGGTGATCGCCTGCCCCTTGCCGGCGTACCAGCGCTGCCCCGGCAGCCAGTCGGCGATCAGCGGCAGGGCGGCCTCGACCAGCTCGCCGACCGCCAGTGAGCCGCCCGTTCGCAGCCTGCCACCGTGCCCGCCCGGGCTGTGTCCCGCCACGACGCGGCCGGCGCCGGCGGCCCCGCGCGGTCCGCCCGGACCGCCCGGACTGCCGGAACCGCGTGGTGCGGTACCCGGGTCGCGATGGGCGTGGGCTTGAGAACGGGAGATTTCCGACATGACTCCCTTTCCCCGGAAGCGGACCGATGACCCGACAGGATCAGGCCGGGCCCGCCAGTCTTCCGGATTTCGGCGGCGCTGCTGCGGCGGCACGCGAGACGGACTCGGGTGTCACGCCTGAGGGTGGGTACGCATTGGGCTGTTCTCCGTACCAGAGGGCGCGCGGGCCGCCATGGGGCGTATGGGCGGACCGCGCGCCGTGGTGCGAGCGGGGCAGAGCTGGTGGATCGTTACTGCGCGCCGGGCCTGCGCAGCTGGAACCAGTAGAAGCCGTGCCCGGCGAGGGTGAGCAGGTAGGGCCACTCGCCGATCGACGGGAACCGCACCCCGCCGATCAGCTCGACCGGGTACCGGCCGCCGTACTGCCGCAGGTCCAGCTCGGTGGGCTGGGGGAAGCGGGAGAAGTTGTTCACACACATGACCAGGTCGCCCTCGTGCTCGCGCACGAAGGCCAGCACGGCCGGGTTGCTGGACGGGAGTTCGGTGTAACTGCCCAGCCCGAACGCCGGGTTGAGCTTGCGAATCTCGATCATCCGCCTGGTCCAGTGCAGCAACGAGGAGGAACTGCTCTGCTGCGCCTCGACGTTGGTCACCTGGTAGCCGTAGACCGGATCCATGATGGGCGGCAGACTGAGCCTGCCCGGGTCGGCGGAGGAGAAACCCGCGTTGCGGTCGGGTGTCCACTGCATCGGGGTGCGCACCCCGTCGCGGTCGCCGAGCCAGATGTTGTCGCCCATGCCGATCTCGTCCCCGTAGTAGAGCACCGGGGAGCCGGGCAGCGACAGCAGCAGGGCGGTGAACAGCTCGATCTGGTTGCGGTCGTTCTCCAGCAGCGGGGCGAGCCGGCGGCGGATGCCCACGTTGGCCCGCATCCGCGGGTCCTTCGCGTACTCCGCGTACATGTAGTCGCGCTCCTCGTCGGTGACCATCTCCAGGGTCAGCTCGTCGTGGTTGCGCAGGAAGATGCCCCACTGGCAGCCGTGCGGGATGGTCGGCGTCTTGGCGAGGATTTCCGAGACCGGGTAGCGCGACTCACGGCGCACCGCCATGAAGATCCGCGGCATCACCGGGAAGTGGAAGGCCATGTGGCACTCGTCGCCGCCGGAGCCGAAGTCGCCGAAGTAGTCGACCACGTCCTCGGGCCACTGGTTGGCCTCGGCCAGCAGCACGGTGTCGGGGTAGTCGGCGTCGATCTCCTTGCGGACCCGCTGGAGGAACTCGTGGGTCTCGGGGAGGTTCTCGCAGTTGGTGCCCTCGCGCGCGAACAGGTAGGGCACCGCGTCCAGCCGGAAGCCGTCGATGCCGAGGTCCAGCCAGAACCGCAGGCCCGCGACCATCTCCTCCTGGACCCGCGGGTTGTCGTAGTTCAGGTCGGGCTGGTGGGAGAAGAACCGGTGCCAGAAGTACTGCTTGCGCACCGGGTCGTAGGTCCAGTTGGAGGTCTCGGTGTCGACGAAGATGATCCGCGCGTCGGGGTACTGCTTGTCGTCGTCGGCCCAGACGTAGAAGTCGCCGTAGGGGCCCTCGGGGTCGTTGCGCGAGGCCTGGAACCACGGGTGCTGGTCGCTGGTGTGGTTCATCACGAAGTCGATGATCACCCGCATGCCGCGCTTGTGGGCGGCGTCGACGAACTCCACGAAGTCGGCCAGGTCGCCGAACTCCGGCAGCACCGCCTTGTAGTCGGCCACGTCGTAGCCGCCGTCACGCAGCGGGGAGGCGAAGAACGGCGGCAGCCAGAGGCAGTCGACGCCGAGCCACTGGAGGTAGTCGAGCTTGGCGGTGAGCCCTTTGAGGTCACCCACACCGTCGCCGTTGCTGTCCTGGAAGGACCGCACCAGCACCTCGTAGAAGACCGCACGCTTGAACCACTCCGGGTCCAGGTCCTTCTTCTCGGTGTCCGCGAAGGTGTCGTGGACGGGCTCGTTCACAATCACAGGGAGGTCCTCCGAACGGTGAGGAGGTGGGCCGGCGCCGTTGAGGGATCGAGCCGGACGTAGTTGTGGCGGTGCCAGGTGTAGCTCTCGCCGGTCGGCTCGTCGGTGACGATGAGCCGCTCGTCACTCGGGAGAGTGACAGTGGCCTCCTGGACCTGGTGCGGGTCCAGGTTGACGACGAGGATCACCTGGTCGTCGCCGGTGCGCTTGGTGTAGGCGATGACCTGATCGTTGTCGGTGGGCAGGAAGGTGAGGTTGCGCAGTTCCTGGAGGGCGGGGTGCTCGCGGCGCAGCCGGTTGAGGGTGGTGAGCAGCGGGGCCAGGGTGTCGGTGCGGGTCCAGTCGCGCGGGCGCAGCTGGTACTTCTCGCTGTCCAGGTACTCCTCGGTGTCGGGCCCGGCCGGGGCGGACTCGGCGAGCTCGTAGCCGGCGTAGATGCCGTAGCTGGGCGAGAGGGTGGCGGCCAGCACGGCGCGCACCGCGAAGGCGGCGGGGCCCTGGTGCTGCAGATGGCGGGGCAGGATGTCCGGGGTGTTGGCGAAGAAGTTGGGCCGCATGTAGGCCGCCGCCGGGCCGGACAGTTCGGTGAGGTACTCGGTGAGTTCGTGCTTGCTGTTGCGCCAGGTGAAGTACGTGTAGGACTGCTGAAAGCCGATCTTCGCCAGGGTGTGCATCATGGCGGGTCGGGTGAAGGCCTCGGCGAGGAAGATCACGTCCGGGTCGGTGCGGTTGATCTCGCCGATCACCTTCTCCCAGAAGTGCACGGGCTTGGTGTGCGGGTTGTCGACCCGGAAGATCCGCACGCCGTGGCCCATCCAGTGGCGCAGCAGGCGCAGGGTCTCGATCACCAGGCCGTCGAAGTCCTGGTCGAAGTTGATCGGGTAGATGTCCTGGTACTTCTTGGGCGGGTTCTCGGCGTAGGCGATGGTGCCGTCGATCCGGTGGCTGAACCACTGGGGGTGCTTGTTGACCCAGGGGTGGTCGGGGGAGGCCTGGAGCGCGAAGTCGAGCGCGATCTCCAGGCCGAGTTCCTGGGCGCGGGCGACGAAGGCGTCGAAGTCCTCGATGGTGCCGAGGTCGGGGTGGACCGCGTCGTGGCCGCCCTCGGGCGAGCCGATCGCCCAGGGCGAGCCGACGTCGTCCGGGCCGGGGGTCAGGGTGTTGTTGGGGCCCTTGCGGAAGGAGTGGCCGATCGGGTGGATCGGCGGCAGGTAGAGGACGTCGAAGCCCATCGCCGCGATGGCGGGCAGCCGCTCGGCGGCGGTGCGGAAGGTGCCCGAGCGGGGCGGGTCCAGGGTGGCGCCCTCGGAGCGCGGGAAGAACTCGTACCAGGAGCCGTACAGCGCCCGCTGCCGCTCCACCTGCAGCGGCAGCGCCGCCGAGGCGGTGACGAGCTCCCGCAACGGGTGCTGGAGCAGAGGTTCGGTGACAGCGGGGGCCAGCGCGGCGGCCAGCCGGGAGAGCGGCGGCAGCGCAGGGTCGCGCAGCGCGGTGACCGCCTTCAGCACCTCGGCGCGGCCGGCCCGCCGGGGGATGCCGGCGGCGGCGCGCTCCAGGAGCAGTGCGCCCTCCTCCAGGGTCAGCTCGACGTCCTGCCCGGCCGGGACCTTGACGGCGGCGGTGTGCTGCCAGCCGGCCACCGGGTCGCTCCAGGCCTCCACGCTGTAGCTCCACCGGCCCTCGGCGGTGGGGGTCACCGCCGCACCCCAGTGGTCGGTACCCGGGGCCAGTTCGCGCATCGGCGTCCACGGGCCGGTGCGCCCGCGCGGATCGCGCAGCACCACATTGGCGTTGACCTTGCCGTGGCCCTCGCCGAAGACGGTGGCGGTGACCTGGAAGGTCTCGCCGACCACGGCGCGGGCGGGGCGGCGCCCGCCGTCCACCAGCGGGGCGACGTCCAGCACCGGGATCCGGCCGATCAGCGGGTCGCCCGCCTTCGCCCGCCGGGTGGCGCGGGGGGACGCGGTGCGGGTGGCGGTGGTGCTCCGGGGCGTGCTGGTCCGGGGGGTGCCGGTACCGGTGGTGCCCGGAGTGCGGCGGGCGGCGGACTTCGCGGCCGGGGTTTCGGCCGTTCGGGGGGCGCGTGTGGTTTCCCGCTCCGAAATGGCCGGATTTGGTACCGGTTGGGCGAGGGGTGTCGACCGCTCGAAGAGGATCGGTTCCAATCCTTCGGACACCAGTGCGGACTGATTCCGTGTCTCGCCGTGCATGCCAAACTCCTGCCCGAGATCGGTCGGCGGTCCCGCGGGCGGATTCGAGCACCGGGGAGCACCGGAAGGACTGCTGGGTGGGGGGACTGACGAGCGACCGGAGCCTGCCCGTGGCCGCCGTGCCCGGGAACCTGGCCGGATCCGGCGCCCACGGCGGCCCGGAACGGCGAGGCGGCACGTGTCCCGGCGCGCGGCCTCGCGGGCACGCCCGAAGGGCGATTCCGACCCACCCTGGCAAACGATCAGGGCAGGTGTGGGGACACGCGGTGGCACACCAAGGAGGACCACAGGTGCGCCGGGTGGGCTAACGGCCGGCGAGCTGACGGAGGGTCGGGGAAGAAGTCGAGTCGCGGAGGACCGACCGCGGCGCACGGGATTCGCCACCCAAGCACACCCGCTGCGACTGCGGCCTGTGCCCATCCTCGCACTGTTCGTAGCTCTTACCACTCGGTCAGAGGCCAGCGTGGTGGTGCGGGGGAGCAGACCGGCCACCGCCCGACGCCCGCCCGCAGGCTGTCCGCGCGCCCAGCGTGCGCGTGGATCGCGCCGTGCGCCCCCTGCGCCCCCTGTGTTGCGAACTGCGCCCGACGCGATCTCATCTGTCGCCCGAATGGAGCTGTGTTAAGAGAGTTGACACACCATCACCCCATCCGGGCGGTCTACGCTTCGGGCCGTGAAGGCCATCCGCAGATTCACCGTCCGCACCGTCCTGCCCGAGCAGCTCCAGCCGCTGCACGAACTCGCGCTCAATCTGCGCTGGTCCTGGCACCCGGAGACCCGGGAGCTGTTCCGCTCGGTCGAGCCCGGGGTCTGGGAGGCCGTCGGAGAGGACCCGGTCAGGCTGCTCGGCGAGGTGCCGGCGGCCCGGCTGGCCGCGCTCGCCGCCGACCGCCGCTTCCTGCGCCGGCTGGGCGACCTCACCGACGACCTGCACGACTACCTCAGCGGGCCGCGCTGGTACCAGTCGGCCCTGCCGCCCGGTGAGGCCCCCGCGGCCATCGCCTACTTCTCGCCCGAGTACGGCATCGCCGCCGCGCTGCCGCAGTACTCGGGGGGCCTGGGCATCCTGGCGGGCGACCACCTGAAGGCCGCCAGCGACCTGGGCGTGCCGCTGATCGGCGTGGGCCTGTTCTACCGGCACGGCTACTTCCGCCAGTCGCTGGCCCGGGACGGCTGGCAGCAGGAGCGCTACCCGGTGCTCGACCCCGACGAGCTGGCGGTGACCCTGCTGCGCGAGACGGACGGCACCGCCTGTCGGGTGGAGCTGGCCCTGCCGGGCGGGCGCACGCTGGCCGCACAGGTCTGGAAGGCCCAGGTCGGCCGGGTCCCGCTGCTGCTGCTGGACTCCGACCTCGAGGTCAACGCGGCCACCGAACGGGACGTCACCGACCGCCTCTACGGCGGCGGCAGCGAGCACCGGCTGCTCCAGGAGATGCTGCTGGGCATCGGCGGGGTGCGGGCGCTGCGGGTGTTCTGCCGGCTCACCGGGCACCCGGCGCCCGAGGTCTTCCACACCAACGAGGGGCACGCCGGGTTCCTCGGCATCGAGCGGATCCGCGAGCTGGTGGACACCGCGCCGGCCGACTTCTCCAGCGCGCTGGAGGCGGTCCGGGCGGGCACCCTGTTCACCACCCACACCCCGGTGCCCGCCGGCATCGACCGCTTCGACCGGGAGCTGGTGGCCCGGCACTTCAGCGGGGACGCCGCGCTGCGCGGGGTGCCGGTCGACCAGGTGCTCGCGCTCGGCCTGGAGAACTGGCCGGGCGGCGACCCCAAGCTGTTCAACATGGCCGCCATGGGCCTGCGCCTGGCCCAGCGCGCCAACGGTGTGAGCACCCTGCACGGCGCGGTCAGCCGCGCCATGTTCGGCGCGCTGTGGCCCGGCTTCGACGCCGACGAGGTGCCGATCACCTCGATCACCAACGGCGTGCACGCGCCCACCTGGATCGATCCGGCGGTGGTGCGCCTGGGCGCCGCCGAGATCGGCGCCGACCGGGCGGAGAGCGCCATGTCGGTGGGCGGGGCCGAGCGCTGGAGCGGGGTCGAGCAGATCGGCGACGCCGAGATCTGGGGGGTGCGGCGCGCGCTGCGGGCCCAGCTGGTGGAGGAGGCCAGGCGCCGGCTGCGGGCCTCCTGGCGCCAGCGCGGGGCCGGCGACGCCGAGCTCGGCTGGACCGAGGCGGTGCTCGACCCGGAGGTGCTGACCATCGGCTTCGCCCGCCGGGTGCCCTCCTACAAGCGGCTCACCCTGATGCTGCGGGACCAGGACCGGCTGCGCTCGCTGCTGCTGCACCCCACCCGGCCGGTGCAGATCGTGGTGGCCGGCAAGGCCCACCCGGCGGACGACGGCGGCAAGCGGCTGATCCAGCAGCTGGTGGCCTTCGCCGACGATCCGGCGGTGCGCCACCGGATCGTCTTCCTGCCGGACTACGACATGGCGATGGCCAAGCACCTCTACCCCGGCTGCGACGTCTGGCTGAACAACCCGCTGCGCCCGCTGGAGGCCTGCGGCACCTCGGGGATGAAGGCCGCGCTGAACGGCTGCCTCAACCTGTCGGTGCTGGACGGCTGGTGGGAGGAGTGGTACGACGGCCGTAACGGCTGGGCGATCCCGACGGCCGACGGCCCCGGCTTCGACGAGGACCAGCGCGACGACATCGAGGCCGCCGCGCTCTACGACCTGATCGAGCACCAGGTCGCGGGCGCCTACTACGACCGGGGCGTCGACGGGCTGCCGCACCGCTGGATCGCGATGGTCCGGCACACCCTGGTGACGCTCGGCCCCAAGGTGCTGGCCGGGCGGATGGTGCGGGAGTACGTGGAGCGGCTCTACGCGCCGGCCGCGCTCGCCCAGCGCGGGCTGGACGGCGAGGGGGCGCGGCTGCTCGCGCTCTGGAAGGCGAAGGTCCGGTCGGCCTGGCCGGCCGTCCGGGTCGAGCACGTGGACGCCTCGGCCGCCGCCGGGGCCGAGGCCGAGGCCGCCGAGCTGGGCTCGGCGCTCGCGCTGCGGGTGCAGGTCGCGCTCGGCGGGCTGGCACCGGAGGACGTCGAGGTGCAGGCCGTCTCCGGCGCGGTCGACGAGCGCGACCGCATCCGCGAGGCGGAGGCCCAGACCCTCAAGCCGGTCGGCGGCCCGGACCTGAACGGCTGCCAACGCTACGAGGGCACGCTGGAGTTGAGCCGCACCGGGCCGTTCGGTTACACGGTCCGGGTGCTGCCCAGCCATCCGCTGCTGGCCTCCCCGGCCGAACTGGGCCTGGTGGCGCTGCCGCCGGAGTCGGCGGGGATGGACGCCGGGGTGCTGCGGTAGGGCGTGCCGGACACCTCCGGCTGTTGAGCTGGTGTCCGGGAAGTCGGGTGGGTCGACTTCCCGGACACCGTCGACCTTTCGGACCGCCTGTCAGGAATGCGCCAAAGTTCGCCCGGCGTTCACAATCCGTGGTTAGGATGTTGCCCTCTGTTGCTGGCGGTATCGCATGGGGGGACCATGGCACGCCTGGAATTCGAGCAGTTGACCACCGATGAACTCCCCGGTCGAATAGGTCGGGAGAGCCCGCCGCCGGGGCACGGCCGGCGCCGATTACTGGTCTGGGGCGTGCTGGCGGCCCTGGTGGCCGGGGCGGCGGTGACCGGGTTCTGGTGGAAACCGTGGCAGTCGGTGCAGCTGCCGCAGAGCGCCTGCTGGGGCGAGCTGGGCCCCGCCGACTACCGGGTGCTGGCCGGCCCGGACGGCCGGGCCAAGGCCACCACCCGGGGCGGCATCGACGGCCCGGTCGCCAACGGGCTGCTGCTGTCCAGCTGTCGGCTGGTGTGGAACGACAAGCACCACTCGAGCATGCTGTCCGTGAGCATCGGCTCGGCGGACGGCACCGATGTCGCCGACGACCAGCGACTGCTCGGCAGCACCCTGCGGCAGGTGGGCTTCGGCCCGGACGTGACCGGGTGGTTCGCGCCCGGCACCGGCCCCATGGCGCTCCAGTTCGCCTGCGCCTACCAGCAGGCCGCCGCCGCGGCCAAGCCCTCGCCCTACCTCCGGATCGTGGTGGCCAGTGCCGACCTGGGCACGGCGTCGACCGGCAGCGTCCGGGCGGCCTACGCCGACATCGCGTTGAAGCTGGCCAAGGCCACCGCCCGGCGGATCCCGTGCACCAACCAGCTGCGCATGCTGGACCAGCCGCCCGCCCTGCCCGCCGGCTGACCCGGGTCCGGAGCCGGCGTCAGACCAGGCTGTCGCGCCAGGCCGTGTGCAGGTCGGCGAAGCGACCGCGGCCGGCGATCAGCTCGGCCGGGGTGCCGTCCTCGATGATCCGGCCCGACTCCATCACCAGCACCCGGTCCGCGATCTCCACGGTGGACAGCCGGTGCGCGATGATCACCGCGGTGCGGCCCGCCAGTACCGTGCGCATGGCGCGCTGCACGGCCTGCTCCCCGGGGACGTCCAGCGAGGAGGTCGCCTCGTCCAGGATCAGCACCGCCGGGTCGGCCAGCAACGCGCGGGCGAAGGCCACCAGTTGGCGCTGGCCGGCGGAGATCCGGCCGCCCCGCTTGCGCACGTCGGTGTCGTAGCCGTCGGGCAGGGCGGCGATGAAGTCATGGGCCCCGATCGCCTTGGCGGCCTGCTCGATCTCCTCGCGGCTCGCCTCCGGGCGGCCCACCGCGATGTTCTCGGCGACCGTGCCGGAGAAGAGGAACGACTCCTGGGTCACCATCACCACGCCGCGCCGCAGTTCGGCCGCGGCCAGCGAACGCAGGTCGACGCCGTCCAGGGTGATCCGGCCGGAGGTCGGGTCGTAGAACCGGGCCAGCAGCTTGGCCAGGGTGGACTTGCCGGCGCCGGTGGCGCCCACCACCGCGGTGGTCCGGCCGGCCGGCAGGGTCAGCGAGAAGGCCGGCAGCACCTCCTTGCCGGTGCGGTAGGCAAACCCCACCTGGTGGAACTCGACCGTGCGCCCGGTGGCGGTGGTGGCCGGCAGCGGCACGGGGGTGGCCGGCTCGGCGACCGAGGGCTCCTGGGCCAGCAGGCCGGAGATCTTCTCCAGCGCGGCGGCGGCCGACTGGTAGCTGTTCAGGAACATCGCCAGCTGGTCGATCGGGTCGTACAGCCGTCGCAGGTAGAGCACGAACCCGGTCAGCACGCCCAGCTCCAGGCTGCCGTCGGTCACCAGGTAGGCGCCGACCAGCACCACCACGGTGACCCACAGGTTCGCCGTGGCCCGCGAGAAGCCGACGTAACGCGCCATCTCCAGCAGGCCGTTGGCGTTGGCGTCGGCGTAGCCGCGGTTGAGCTCGCCGAACGCGGCCTGGTTGTCCGCCTCGCGGCGGAAGGCCTGCACCGGGCGGATGCCGTTCATGGTCTCGGTGAACCGGACGATCACCGAGGCGACCGCGGTGCGCGAGGTGCGGTAGACCCGGGAGCTGCGGGTGCGGAACATCCGGACCAGCAGCGTCATCGGCAGCACCGAGCTGAGCGCCAGCAGGCCCAGTCGCCAGTCCATCACCAGCAGGATGACCGCGATGTAGCAGACCGACAGGAAGACCGCGAGCAGCTCCTGCAGGCCCTCGTTGAGCAGTTCGCGCAGGGTGTCCACGTCGCTGGTGCCGCGCGAGATGATCCGGCCGGAGGTGTAGCGCTCGTGGAAGTCCAGGCCGAGCCGCTGGGCGTGCCGGAAGATCCGGGTGCGCAGTTCGAGCAGCACGTCCTGGTTGAGCCGCCCGGAGACCCGGATGAAGGCGCGCTGCAGCAGCGTGCTGAGCGCGGCGCAGCCCAGGTAGCCGGCGGTGACAGCGATCAGCGGGCCGCTGTCGTGGTGGCGCAGCGCCGGGATGGCCCGGTCGATGGCCAGCGACACCAGCAGCGGACCGGACTGCAGCGCGGCCTGCTGGAGCAGGATCATCATGACCCCGGTCAGCACCCGGCGCCGGTGCGGGGCGAGCAGCGAGCGCAGCAGGGCGGCGGAGGCGCCGGGCGGGACGGGGATCTCCTCGTCCTCGGCGACCGGCAGCTCGTCGGCCTCGGGGGCGGCAGTGGTGGTCATCGGGTCACACTCGCTTCCAGCGCGTTTTCGCCGGACATCAGTTCGCGGTACTCGGGACAGGTCTCCAGCAGCCGCTGGTGGGTGCCGACCGCCAGGATCCGGCCCTCGGCCAGCACCGCGACCCGGTCGGCCAGCAGCACCGTGCTCGGCCGGTGCGCCACCACCAGCGCGGTGGTGTCGCCGAGCACCTCGCGCAGGGCCCGTTCGACCAGCGCCTCGGTGTGCACGTCCAGCGCGGAGAGCGGGTCGTCCAGCACCAGGAACTCCGGCGAGCCGACCACCGCGCGGGCCAGCGCCAGGCGCTGGCGCTGGCCGCCGGACAGGCTCAGGCCCTGCTCGCCGACCTCGGTGTCCACGCCCTTGGGCAGCTGGTGCACGAAGCCGGCCTGGGCGGTGGCCAGCGCCCGCTCCAACTGCTCCGGGCCGGCGCCGGGCGCGCCCATCAGCACGTTCTCGCGCACGGTGGCGGAGAACAGTGTCGGCTCCTCGAAGGCGACCGAGACCAGCTCGCGCAGCCGGGGCAGCGGCAGGTGGGCGGTGTCCTGGCCGTCCACCGTGATGGTGCCGGCGGTGGCCTCGTAGAGCCGGGGGAGCAGCGCGGTCAGCGTGGTCTTGCCGCTGCCGGTGGCGCCGACCAGCGCCATCGTCTCGCCGCGCCGGATGTGCAGGTCGATGCCGCACAGCAGGTCGGGGCTGTCGGCGGGCGCGTCGGGGTAGCGGAAGCGGACACCGCTGAAGCGGATGCCGTCACCCGCGGGGCCGGGCGCCGCCGGTTCGGGCTCGGGCTGCTCGGGGGTGTCGAGCACGTCGAAGAGCCGGTCGGCGGCGGTGCCCGCCTCGTTGCTGTAGGCCAGCAGCCAGCCCAGCGACTCCACCGGCCAGCGCAGCGCCAGTGCGGTGGACAGGAAGGCGACCAGGGTGCCGGCGCTCAGCTCGTCGTGGGCCACCAGCACCGATCCGACGGCCAGTGCGCTGCCCAGGGCCAGCTCGGGCAGACCGACGATGACCGCCCACAGGTCGGCCAGCATCCAGGCCTTGCGCAGTTCGGTGCCGCGCAGCAGCTCGGCCCGCTCGGCGAAGTGCCGGGCCATGGTGCGCTGGCGGCCGAAGGACTTGAGGATCCGGATGCCGAGCACCGACTCCTCCAGCACCGTGGCGAGGTCGCCGTTCTGGTCCTGGGCGGTCCGGGCGGCGGCCGAGTAGCGGGCCTCGAAGTGCGTGCAGATGAGGATCAGCGGCACCGCGGGGACCAGCGCGATCAGGCCCAGCCGCCAGTCCAGCAGCAGCATCAGCACCGAACCGGCGAGGAAGGTCAGGGTGTTGACGACCAGGAAGACCAGCGGGAAGGCCAGGAAGAGCCGCAGGGTGTACAGGTCCGAGGTGGCCCGGGAGAGCAGCTGGCCGGAGGGCCAGCGGTCGTGGAAGGAGACCGGCAGGCGCTGCAGCTTGGCGTACAGGTCGCTGCGCATGGCGGCCTCGACCCGGGCCAGCGGGCGGGCGATCAGCACCCGGCGCAGCCCGAAGAGGCCGGCCTCGGCGGCGCCGAGCAGCAGCAGGAGTCCGATCAGCGGCCAGAGCGCGGCCTGGTCGTGGTGGCCGATCGGGCCGTCCACGATCCGGCCCA
Source organism: Kitasatospora sp. NBC_01250 (assembly GCF_036226465.1). NCBI lineage: Bacteria > Bacillati > Actinomycetota > Actinomycetes > Kitasatosporales > Streptomycetaceae > Kitasatospora > Kitasatospora sp. NBC_01250. Next base: position 5,843,483 of record NZ_CP108476.1, read on the forward strand.
GCACGAGCGGCACCACCAGGACCGCGCCGGAGGCGATCAGGGCGGCGGCCACCGCGCCGACGAGGTACCAGCGGATGGGGTACGCGTAGGGCTTGAGCCTGAGCAGCGAGCGCACCGTGGACCTGTCGGGCCGGTCGGTGGGCGGCTGATGCGGGGGTGCAGCGTTCTCGGCCATCGGGCCGAGCGTAGGCGGAGCGACTGACATTTCTCATCAGGTTTTTCACACCTGACGTGGTGCGCCGCCGGGAACCGGCCACCGCGGGGCGTCACTCGTGTCCGGCGGCGCGCAGCAGTCTCAGCGAGCGCGCGGCCAGCGGTTGTGCGACCCCGCGGTCGGCGGTGTCCAGCAGCAGCTCCCAGGGGCCGCCGGGCGGCAGCGCGAACTGCGCGGGGTGGTCGGCGCCGTTGAGCAGCAGCAGGAAGCTGTCGTCGGTCAGCGGGCAGCCGTGCTGGTCGCGCTCGGACATCGCGTCGCCGTTGAGCAGCATGCCGAGCTGGGCGGTGGGGGCGTACCAGTCGGCCTCGGTCATCTCGGTGCCGCGCGCGGTGTACCAGGTCAGGTCGCGCCGGCCGCCGGGCACCGCGGCCCGCCCGGAGAAGAAGGCCCGCTGGCGCAGCACCGGGTGGGCCCGGCGCAGCCGGATCAGCTGGGCCGTCAGCTCGCTCTGGCGGCGCCAGGCCGGCTGGTCCAGCAGTGACCAGTCCACCCAACTGGTCTCGTTGTCCTGGCAGTAGGCGTTGTTGTTGCCGCCCTGGGTGCGCCCGAACTCGTCCCCGGCCATCAGCATCGGCACCCCCGAGGCGAGCAGCAGGGTGGCCAGCAGGTTGCGCAGCTGGCGCGCTCTCAGCTCCTGGACGGCCGGATCGGTGCTCTCGCCCTCCGCTCCGCAGTTCCAGGAGCGGTTGTCGTCGGTGCCGTCCCGGCCGTCCTCGCCGTTGGCCAGGTTGTGCTTGCCGTTGTACGAGACCAGGTCGCGCAGGGTGAAGCCGTCGTGCGCGGTGATGTAGTTGACCGAGGCGTACGGGCGCCGCCCGCCGCGCTGGTAGAGGTCGGAGGAGCCGGAGAGCCGGTAGCCGAGCTCGGCCACGTCCGGGCGGGCACCGCGCCAGAAGTCGCGCACGGTGTCGCGGTACTTGTCGTTCCACTCCGCCCACAGCGGCGGGAAGTTGCCCACCTGGTAGCCGCCGTTGCCGACGTCCCACGGCTCGGCGATCAGCTTGACCCGGCTCAGCAGCGGGTCCTGGGAGATGGCCGCCAGCAGCGGGTGGTGCATGTCGACCCCGTCGCTGGCCCGGGCCAGGGCCGCGGCCAGGTCGAACCGGAACCCGTCCACGCCCATCTCGCCGGCCCAGTAGCGCAGCGAGTCGGTGACCAGCCGCACGGCCTGCGGCTGGCGGGTGTCCAGCGTGTTGCCGCAGCCGGTGTAGTCGGTGTAGCCCCGCCCGCCCCGGTTCCCGCGCCCCAGGCGGTAGTAGCCGGCGTTGTCGATCCCGCGCAGTGAGAGGGCCGGCCCCAGCTCGCCGCCCTCGGCGGTGTGGTTGTAGACGACGTCCAGGATCACCTCGATGCCCGCGTGGTGCAGCGCGCGCACCATCCGCTTGAACTCCCCGACCTGCTGGCCGCGGGTGCCGCTCGCGCTGTAGCCGCCGTGCGGGGCGAACCAGCCGATCGAGTTGTAGCCCCAGTAGTTGGTCAGGCCGCGCCGGTGCAGGTGGTCCTCGCTGGCGAACTGGTGGACCGGCAGCAGCTCGACGGCGGTGACCCCGAGCGAGGTCAGGTGCGCCAGGGCCGCCGGGTGCGCCAGGCCCGCGTAGGTGCCGCGCAGTTCGGGCGGGATGCCGGGGTGGCGCATGGTGAAGCCGCGCACGTGCAGCTCGTAGAGCACCGTCTCGGCCCAGGGCGTCTTGGGGCGGCGGTCGTCCGACCAGTCGTCGTCGTCGTGCACCACCACGCCGCGCGCGGTGTACGGCGCGGAGTCGCGGTTGTCGCGCACGGTGTCGGCGACGTCCGCCTCGGGCCAGTCGCGCACCGAGGCGCAGCAGGCGCCGTGGCCGGTGAACTCCCCGTCGACGGCCCGCGCGTAGGGGTCGAGCAGCAGCTTGGCCGGGTTCCAGCGGGCACCGGTCCACGGGTCCCAGCGGCCGTGCACCCGGTAGCCGTAGCGCTGGCCGGGGCCGATCCCGGGCAGGTAGCCGTGCCAGGTCTGGAAGGTCTGCTCGGAGAGCGGGTGGCGGGTCTCGGTGCCCTCCTCGTCGAACAGGCAGAGCTCGACGGACTCGGCGCCCGGCGCCCAGAGCGCGAAGTTGGTGCCGTGGCTGCCGTCGGCGCCGTGCCGGTAGCGGGCGCCCAGCGGCTGCCAGCTGCCCGGCCAGGGCGCGGCGGGTGGCAGGTGGGTGGCGGTGAGGGGCTCTGGGCGGTCCTGCTCCAGTTCCTGCCATGCCGTCATGCCCGCAGTCCTCCGAGGCCGGTCACCCGCGACTGTTACGGACGGATGTCCGCAGAGTGAATCGTTCCCTCGTGCCCCAGGCGGAATCCGATCGTGGACAGCGGGACCCGATCGGCTGGGCGCGCGGTGGGCACGGCCGGCCGGCCGAGCGGCGAACCGGGACAAATGCTGCCAGGGCGACCCGGGGCCGGCTGACGCGCTTTCACCTGTCGGCCACGACCCTCCCGCCGAAGATTCACTCAGTTGGCCCCGTTATCCTTGCGCGAGCGCGGACCCCCGAGGTGTGGTCCGGCGACAGACGACGAGGGGGAGCGCCCAGTGGAGCCGGTTCGGGCGGCGGCAGCCGCGAGAGGGATGTGGACGGGCAGGGGGGCCGCTCGCCGGGCCACCGCAGCGTTGCTGGCGGGTGGCGTGCTGCTGCTGGCGAGCGCCTGCGGGCCGGACGACACCCCGGCCAAGGCCGGCGGTTCGGGCGGCGGCGGCGCGGCCGCCGGCGGGTCCTCGTCGGCCGCGCCGTCGGCCGCGTCCTCGCCCAAGCTCTCGGCGGCCCAGCTGACCGTGACGCCCGCCGACGGCACCCAGGACGTGGCGCCCACCGGGGCGGTCAAGGTCGCGGTGGCGAACGGCAAGCTGACCCAGGTCTCGGTGGCCGACAAGGACGGCAACGCGGTCCAGGGCAGCATCTCGGCGGACGGCCTGTCCTGGTCGCCGTCGGCGGCGCTGGCCGTCGGCATGCTCTACAAGGTGAGCGCCCAGGCGGTGGACTCGGCCGGCCTGCAGGCCGCGGTGGACAGCAGCTTCACCACGCTGACCCCGGCCAAGACCGTCTCCACCAACGACAACGTCTCCACCGGCTCCACCTACGGCGTCGGCATGATCGTCTCGGTGAACTTCAACAAGGACGTCAAGAACAAGGACGACGTCGTCAAGGGCATCACCTTCGAGGCCTCGGACGGCACCCAGGTCAAGGGCCACTGGTTCGGCAACCGCCGGCTCGACTTCCGCCCGCAGGCGTACTGGAAGCCCGGCACCACGGTGAAGATCCACTACAAGCTGAAGAGCGTGGAGGTCTCGCCGGGCGTCTACGGCGGCTCGGACCGCGACGAGTCGTTCACCATCGGCCGCTCGCAGATCTCCACCGCCGACGCGAGCACCGACAAGATGACCGTGGTCCGCGACGGCAAGACGCTGGAGACGCTGCCGATCACCGCCGGCAACGACGACAACCCGTCGTGGAACGGCACGATGACCATCGAGAGCAAGGAGAAGGTCACCCGGATGAACTCCGCGACCGTCTCCAACGTGGTCGGCAGCGAGTACGACGTGCCGGACGTGCCGCACGCGATGCGGCTGACCGATTCGGGCACGTACGTCCACGGCAACTACTGGAGCAACGCGTTCGGCCAGTCGAACGCCAGTCACGGCTGCGTCAGCATGCAGGACGCCAAGGGCGGCGACGACAACTCGGTGGCCGGGAAGTTCTTCAACTCCTCGATGATCGGCGACGTCGTGATCATCAAGAACGCCAAGGGCAAGACGGTCAGCCCCAGCAACGGGCTCAGCGGCTGGACGTTGCCCTGGGCAAGCTGGTAATTCCATGAAAACCGGTAGCTGAGTGCAACCAATGGCCCACCTCGGAACGTTGTCGAGGTGGGCCATTCGCGTGATGGTCACCATTCGGCCGCGGATATCCGGGGGAGGGCATGAAGGCGGTCGAACGGGCGAAGGAAACAGGTGCGACAATCAGCCGATTTGTTCGAAACCGGTGCGGAACCGGGGGCCCGTCAACGACGTGTAGGCGTACGGGACTGAATCAGGGGAGTAGAGGCATGCGCTCGATACGCGTGGGAGCGGCACTCGCCGTCGGCGCCACCCTGCTGCTGGCCACGGCCTGCGGTGGTGGCAGCAGCAGCCCGAAGGCCGGCTCCGCGCCTGCCGCGGCGGCGGGCGGTGCGTCCGGGGGCGCGGCGGGCGGCTCGCCCGCGGCGCCGGCCACCTCGGCCTCCCCGGCGTCGAGCGCGGTGGTCGACATCGAGCCGAAGGACGGCACCCAGAACGCCGCGCCGGACGCGCTCAAGGTCGCGGTCGCCAGCGGCAGGCTGAGCCAGGTGACGGTGACCGACAAGAGCGGCCAGGCGGTGCAGGGCAGCATCTCGGCCGACGGGACCAGCTGGGTGCCGGCCGCGGGCCTGTCGGTGGCCGACTCCTACCAGGTGAAGGCCGAGGCCACCGACGCCAAGGGCGTGGCGACCACCGCCAGCAGCAGCTTCAGCACGCTGACCCCGGCCAAGACCTCGCGCAGCCAGGACAACGTCATCACCGGCTCCACCTACGGCGTCGGCATGATCGTCTCGTTCGACTTCGGCATGCCGATCCAGAACAAGCAGGCGGTGGAGAAGGCGATCACCTTCGAGACCTCCGACGGCTCCCAGCTCAAGGGCCACTGGATGGGCAACAACCGGCTCGACCTGCGTCCGCAGAACTTCTGGCAGCCCAACACCCAGGTGAAGATCCACATCCGGCTGAAGAGCGTCGAGGTCTCGCCGGGCGTCTACGGCGGCTCGGACCGCGACGAGTCGTTCACCATCGGCCGCTCGCAGATCAGCACGGTGGACGCCGCCGCCCACACCATGACGGTGCAGACGAACGGGCAGACCACCGAGACGATCCCGATCAGCTCCGGCTCGGACGACCACCCGACCTACAACGGCACCATGGTGATCGAGGCCAAGGAGGGCACCGCCCACATGACCTCGGCCTCGGTGCCGGGCCTCAAGCCGGGCGAGTACGACCTGGAGGTCCCGCACTCGATGCGCCTGACCGACAGTGGCACCTACGTGCACGGCAACAACTGGTCCTCGGCGAGCACGTTCGGGAGCGCGAACGTCAGTCACGGTTGCGTCGGCCTGCAGGACGCTCCCGGAAACGCGGGCGGCACCGACACCCCGGCGGCCAAGTTCTACGCGGCCTCGCTGGTCGGCGACGTGGTGAAGGTGATCAATTCCAAGGGTGCGCAGGTGACCCCGGACAACGGCCTGAGCGGCTGGAACATGGCCTGGAGCACCTGGTAGAGCCTGCGTCTCCAGCGCCCCTGCGGCCCCATTCGCACCCGGTGTTCGACCGGCTTTCGAGCCGCGCCGACACCGGGTGCGAGCGTCATATGCCAAATGAATAGTGATCGTTTCGTCATTGTCCGTACGCGGCTGCTTGCGAACCGCAATGATGGGCACATGGCGGGATGGGGCGAAGTCGAGCAGTCATCACATCTCGGGCCTGGTCCGGCCGCTGACCCCCTGCCGGGGTCTCAGCGGATCGGCACGGCGGCCCCCGCGGGGACGGCGTCCCGCTCCGGGCTCGCGGCCCTGGAACGGCTCTCCTTCTACGAGTTGGAGCGCGCGGTCCTGCCCCGGTTACGCGACCCCGCCGGCGAGGAGGAGGCGCGGCTGCCCTCCCGCGGCGAGTCCGGGCCGCTGGCCCGCCGGCTGGTGCTCTCGGTGCTGCAGAGCTGGGGGCTGCACCCGCTCCTGGAGGTCGGCGAACTCCTCACCGCCGAGCTGGTCGCCAACGCCGTGCGCCACACCGGCGGCCGCACCATCGGGCTGCGCCTGCTGCGCCGCCCCGGCTGGCTGCGGGTGGAGGTGCGCGACTCCTCCCGCGCGCTGCCCTGTTTGATCGTCGCCGAGCCGGGCCTGGCCGAGTGCGGCCGCGGCCTGTTCGTGGTCGACACCCTCGCCGACCGCTGGGGCGCCGACCTGCTGCCGCGCGGCAAGACCGTCTGGTTCGAACTGAAGGTGCGTGAGCGCACCGCGAACTGAGCCGGGGCCTCCCGGGTGGGCTTCCCGGGTGGGCTTCCCCGCTGTCAATCGGCTGTCGATCCGCCGGGGACAGCATGCGAGCCGCTGGACATCCCAGCTCTCGCCCAAGGAGGAAGCCCATGGCACGGAGCATACGAACCCTCGCGAAGCGGGCCGCGCTGACCGGCGTCGGCCTCGCACTCGCCGCGGGGGCGTCCTTGACCTCCGCGGCTGCCGCGCACGCCGACACCACCCCCGGCGGCTGCGGCGGCCCGGCCTGGGAGAGCGCCTGCATCGGCGTCAACGGCAGCGGCTACATCACCGCGGACGCGTACACCAACTTCCAGAGCGTCGACCCCAACTGCAAGGTCGACGTGATCCTCTGGGACTACACCAGCAACCGGCAGGTCTTCACCAGCTCGGCCACCTGCCGGACCGGTTCCCAGCACTACGCGACCAGCGTGCTGGGCAACCCCACTCAGGGCCACGACTACAAGACCGAGCTCCAGCTGCACTGGACCGGCGGCGCGGCCTACGACTACCAGACCAGCCCGGACCTGGTCTTCGGCGGTGGCGGCTCCCAGCCCGCCCCGGGCGTCAGCATCACCATGGACACCTCGCAGGCCGGTGACCTGGCCGGCTGGGCGAGCACCGAGCAGTCCATCCTGCAGCAGTGGTACGGCCCGACCGTGAACCTGATCGACGGCGGCGCCTACCAGGCGCCCACCAGCTACCGGGTCGTCTTCGACCCGGCCTACAACGCGCCGGGCGACATCGCGGCGACCTACTGGGACGGCTCGGCGAACAACCTCACCGTCAAGGTCAACCCCGACTGGGTCCGCCAGCACCCGGACGACACCGGCTTCCTGGTCCACGAGCAGGTCCACGTGGTCCAGGACGGCAGCAACCTGCCCAGCGGCCTGGTGGAGGGCAGCGCCGACTGGTTCCGCTACTACAACTACCAGCCCACCAACCTGGCCCGCCCCGACCAGAACACCAAGAACACCTACCTGGCGGGCTACAGCACCACGGCCTACTTCCTCAACTACGTGGCCACGCACTACGACAGCAACATCGTGCGCGAACTCAACGACGCGGGCCACGCCCAGGCCTACCCCGTCGACAACGCCGACCAGTGGTGGATCCAGCACACCGGCAAGACGGCGCAGCAGCTCTGGGACTCGATGTACCAGTAGCACCCACGGGCACCCATGACGAGGCCCGCCCGGCCGGGAGGACTCCCCGGCCGGGCGGGCCTTGTCAGGCAGTGGTGCTCAGCACTCGATGACGTTGACCGCGAGGCCGCCGCGCGAGGTCTCCTTGTACTTGACCTTCATGTCCGCCCCGGTCTCCTTCATGGTCTTGATCGCCTTGTCGAGGGAGACGTGGTGGCGGCCGTCGCCGCGCAGGGCCATCCGGGCGGCGGTGACGGCCTTGACCGAGGCCATGCCGTTGCGCTCGATGCAGGGGATCTGGACCAGGCCGCCGACCGGGTCGCAGGTGAGGCCGAGGTTGTGCTCGATGCCGATCTCGGCGGCGTTCTCGACCTGCTCGGGGGAGCCGCCGAGCACCTCGGCGAGGCCGCCGGCGGCCATCGAGCAGGCGGAGCCGACCTCGCCCTGGCAGCCGACCTCGGCGCCGGAGATCGAGGCGTTCTCCTTGAAGAGCATGCCGATCGCGCCGGCGGCGAGCAGGAAGCGGACGATGCCCTCGTCGTCGGCACCCTGGACGAAGTTCTGGAAGTAGTGCAGGACGGCGGGGATGATGCCGGCCGCGCCGTTGGTGGGGGCGGTGACCACCCGCTGGCCGCTGGCGTTCTCCTCGTTGACCGCCATCGCGTAGAGGGTGACCCACTCCATCGCGTTCGCCGGGCCTATGCCCTCGGCGCGCAGCGCCCGGGCACCGGCGGCGGCGCGCCGGCGGACCTTGAGGCCGCCGGGCAGGATGCCCTCGCGGGACATGCCCGCGCTCACGCACTCCTTCATCACGCCCCAGATCTCCAGCAGACCGGTCCGGATCTCCTCCTCGGTGCGCCAGGCCTTCTCGTTCTCCAGCATCAGGCCGGAGATGGACAGTCCGGTCTCCCGGGTGTGCCGCAGCAGCTCCTCGCCGGTGCGGAAGGGGTAGCGCAGCACGGTGTCGTCCGGGACCACCCGGTCCGCGCCGATCGCGTCCTCGTCCACCACGAAGCCGCCGCCGACCGAGTAGTAGGTCTTGGCGAGCAGCTCGGTGCCGGCCGCGTCGTGCGCCACCAGGGTCATGCCGTTGGCGTGGTACGGCAGCGAGCGGCGGCGGTGCAGGACCAGCTGGAGGTCCGGGTCGAAGGCGATCGAGTGGGTCCCGAGCAGGCTCAGCCGCTTGGCCTCGTTGATCCGGGCCACGTCCAGGTCGGCCTTGGCGACGTCGACCGTGCGCGGCGAGTTGCCCTCCAGACCGAGCAGGACGGCCTTGGGGGTGCCGTGGCCGTGGCCGGTGGCGCCGAGCGAGCCGAACAGCTCGGCCTTCACCGTGGTGACCTGCTCCAGCAGGCCCTCGGAGCGCAGCCGGCGGGCGAACATCCGGGCCGCGCGCATCGGGCCGACCGTGTGCGAACTGGAGGGGCCGATGCCGATGGAGAAGAGGTCGAAGACGCTGATGGCCACGGGGGGACGTCCTTGTCTGGTTCTCGTGGAGAGAGAAGGGCGGTGCATGAGACGGGGCACCGGCTCACCATTCCAGTGTGCGCGGTGCCCCGGGGCCCGGGTGCGGTCGGCAGGGGTGACGCCGACCACGCCCGAGGGTGCTGCCTTACAGCTCGGGGTAGAGCGGGTACTTCTCGGCCAGGGCGGTGACCCGGGCCTTGAGGGCGGTGGACCGGTCCGCGTCGAAGGTCGGCAGCAGCGCCTCGGCGATGATGTCGGCGACCTCGCGGAAGTCCTCGGCCTGGAAGCCGCGGGTGGCCAGCGCCGGGGTGCCGATCCGCAGGCCCGAGGTGACCATCGGGGGACGCGGGTCGTTCGGGACGGCGTTGCGGTTGACCGTGATGCCGACCTCGTGCAGGCGGTCCTCGGCGTCCTGGCCGTTCAGCTCGCTGTTGCGCAGGTCCACCAGGACGAGGTGGACGTCGGTGCCGCCGGACAGCACCGAGACGCCGGCCGCCTTGGCGTCCTCCTGGAGCAGTCGGGCGGCCAGGATCTTGGCGCCCTCCAGGGTGCGCTCCTGGCGCTCCTTGAACTCCGGGGAGGCGGCGACCTTGAAGGCGACCGCCTTGCCGGCGATCACGTGCTCCAGCGGGCCGCCCTGCTGGCCGGGGAAGACCGCGGAGTTGATCTTCTTGGCCCACTCGGCCTTGGAGAGGATCACACCGCCGCGCGGGCCGCCCAGGGTCTTGTGGGTGGTGGTGGTGACCACGTCCGCGTACGGCACCGGGGAGGGGTGCAGGCCCGCGGCCACCAGGCCGGCGAAGTGGGCCATGTCCACCATGAGCAGCGCACCGACCTCGTCGGCGATCCGGCGGAACTCGGCGAAGTCGAGCTGGCGCGGGTAGGCGGACCAGCCGGCGATGATCAGCTTGGGCTGGTGCTCCTTGGCCAGGCGCTCGACCTCCTCCATGTCGACCAGGTTGGTCTGCTCGTCCACGTGGTAGGCCACCACGTTGTAGAGCTTGCCGGAGAAGTTGATCTTCATGCCGTGGGTCAGGTGACCGCCGTGGGCCAGGTTCAGGCCCAGGATGGTGTCGCCCGGCTGGATCAGCGCGAACATCGCGGCGGCGTTCGCCTGCGCGCCGGAGTGCGGCTGCACGTTGGCGGCCTCGGCGCCGAACAGCGCCTTGACCCGGTCGATGGCGATCTGCTCGACCACGTCGACGTGCTCGCAGCCGCCGTAGTAGCGGCGGCCGGGGTAGCCCTCGGCGTACTTGTTGGTGAGGACCGAGCCCTGGGCCTCCATGACCGCCACCGGGGCGAAGTTCTCGGAAGCGATCATCTCGAGGGTGGACTGCTGGCGGTGCAGCTCGGCGTCGACCGCGGCGGCGATCTCGGGGTCGAGTGCGTGCAGGGACTGGTTGAGAACCGTCATGGTGGCGTCTTCCCGTGAAAGGGGGCTGCCGCGCGCAGCGCGCCGTGGCAAGGGTGGCGGCGGGTGGCGGGCGAGGGGAACCTGGTGCGGACGGCCGCCGCGCTGCGGCCGCCCGCCGGGTGGATCGGAGGCCGGCCGGGCGGCCCGGCCGGCGTTCCGGTCAGGACTTGGTGAACTCGGCGTAGCCGTCGGCGTCCAGCAGGTCCGCGGGGGCCTCGGAGACCTTGAGCTTGAAGAGCCAGCCACCCTCGAAGGCGGCGGAGTTCACCAGGGCGGGCTCGTCGGCCAGGGCCTCGTTGACCTCGGTCACCTCACCGGTGGCGGGGGAGTACAGGTCGCTGACCGACTTGGTGGACTCGAGCTCCCCACAGGTCTCCCCGGCGGTGACGGTGTCGCCGACCGCGGGCAGCTGCACGTAGACGATGTCACCGAGGGCGGTGGCCGCGTACTCGGTGATCCCGACGGTCGACACGCCGTCCGCGTCGGCGGCGGTCAGCCACTCGTGCTCCTTGCTGTACTGCAGGTGCTGCGGGTTGCTCATGGTGGTCATTCTCCAGGATGGGAAGCGGGAACGAGGGAACGGTCCGCCGAGCGGACGGTCGAAAGTCCGCTCAGTGGACTTTCAGCGGGAGGGGCCGGGTCCGCCGGGCTCAGCGGGCGCGCTTGTAGAACGGCAGCGCGACGACCTCGACCGGCTCGTGCTTGCCGCGCACGTCCACCGCGACGGCCGTGCCGGGCGCCGCGAAGGCGGCGTCCAGGTACGCGATGGCGATCGGCTTGCCGAGCGTGGGGGAGGGGGAGCCGGAGGTGATCCGGCCGATCACCGCGCCTTCGGCGGAGACCACCGCGTACTCGGCGCGCGGCACCCGCTTGCCCTCGGAGACCAGGCCGACCAGCTTGCGCGGGGGGTTGACCTCGGCCTGCGCGGCGGCGGCCTCCAGCGCCTTGCGGCCGACGAACTCGCCGCCGTTGGTGGTCTTGTCGAAGCGCACCACCCGGCCCAGGCCCGCGTCGAAGGGGGTCAGCGAGGTGTCCAGCTCGTGCCCGTAGAGCGGCATGCCCGCCTCCAGGCGCAGCGTGTCGCGGCAGGACAGGCCGGCCGGGACCAGACCGTGCGGGGCGCCGGCCTCGGTCAGCGCCTGCCACAGGTGCTCGGCGTCGGCGGGGGCGCAGAAGATCTCGAAGCCGTCCTCGCCGGTGTAGCCGGTGCGGGCCAGCCAGACCTGCTGGCCGGCCACCGTCGCGGGCAGCAGGGCGTAGTACTTCAGGCCCGGCAGGTCGGCGTCGGTCACCGAGGAGAGGATCGCGTTCGCCTCGGGGCCCTGGACGGCGAGCAGCGCGTAGGCGTCGCGGTCGTCGCGCACCACGGCGTCGAAGCCGGCCGCGCGCTCGGTCAGCGCGTCCAGCACCACCTGGGCGTTGGAGGCGTTGGCGACCACCATGTACTCGTTCTCGGCGGTCCGGTAGACGATCAGGTCGTCCAGGATGCCGCCGTCCTCGCGGCAGATCATCGTGTAGCGGGCGCGCAGCACGCCGAGCGCGGAGATGAAGCCGACCAGCGCGTGGTCCAGCAGCTCGCCGGCCTGCGGGCCCGAGACGGTGATCTCGCCCATGTGCGAGAGGTCGAAGAGCCCGGCCTTGGTGCGGACCGCGAGGTGCTCCTCGCGCTCGCTGCCGTAGCGCAGCGGCATGTCCCAGCCGGCGAAGTCGGTCATGGTCGCGCCCAGGGCACGGTGCAGCGCGTCGAGCGCGGTCAGACGGGGGGACATGGTGAGACTCCCGAAGCTGGGTGCGGGCAGGGTGGGGTGGAGTCTCCCCGTCTGTCGTCACAACCTGAGAGCTTCACCGCACCAAGGATGACGCGGCTTGCACCGTGGGTGGGCGCACGGCACGGCCGTGTTCCGCTTTCCAGATTCGCCTCGCCTACGCGGTAGGGGTGCCTGAGAGATTCCGGGGAGGACTTGCTCCTTCGGCGCCGGTCCGTGCCGACAGGGGCACCTCCGGGCTCTCCCGCGCGGGTTCGAGCGGCCAGTATGAAGTTGGGTCCTGTGGAGTACGCGGACATCATGGCATGTCCGTCCGCCCGGCGGGAGAGGGGGCCGTCTCGGTACGCTTCGACCGGACGCACTGCGTGACAAGCGCTTGTGCCAGACGGTCCGGGTCACAAGCGGGGCAGGGGCGGATGGAATCAGAGGGGTACGCCGCGACGGCGACGGGGTGGACCGAGCCCGGTCGGGCGCCGGTCGGCAGCGGCTGGCCGGCCAACGAGCTGGAGCGGGTGCTCAGCGCGGCCATCGGCGACCCCGGTGCCACGCCCCGGGTGATCGAGGTGCTGGCCCGCAGCCAGGTCTGGATCCCACTGCCCGTCGGCGCCGACCCGGCCGGTGCCGCTCTCGACCTGCCGACCATCGAGCTGGCGGGTGCGCCCTACGTGCCGGTCTTCTCCTCCGAGGAGCAGTTCCTGCGGCACGCCCCGGGACTGTCCTGCGCGGTCGCGCCGGCCTGGGACTTCGCCCGCGGCCTGCCGCTGGGCATCGGCATCGCGGTCAACCCGCAGGCGCCGGTGGGCATCCCGGTGCCGCCCGCGGGAGTCGCCGAGTTGCGGCGCGGACCGCGCGAGGGGCGCTGGGAGAGCACCGGGGCGGGCGCGGGGATGCCCGAGGGCGCCCGGGTCGCGCTGCGAGAGCCGGAGCCGGGCGAGGAGCCGATGGTGTTCCTGCAGGCCGTGTGCGCCGAGCTCGCGGCGCTGGGCGGCGTGCTGACGGCCCGACGGGCGCTGGCCTCGGTGGAGGGCGAGCCGACCGTGCTCTTCGTGGGCGTGCAGCTCGACCCGGCCGCGCCCGCCGACCCGGTGGAGGTCAACGCCGCGCTGGGGCGGGCGCTGGGGGCCGCGCCGCTGCCCGGCGGGGTGCACATGGTGCTGCTGGACCTGGCGGCCGACCCGGTGGTGGATTGGCTCCTGTACCGGGTAGCACCCTTCTACGTACGGGGCTGAGCGGGCTCGGGCCTCGACGCGAGCGCACCGCGGTGCCACCCAGGGCGTCGGCATGACGGGTGTCGGCCGGGCCCCGTAGGGTGGCGCCCGGAGCGTGGATGGGCCAGGCCGTGGGTGGGCCGGACCGTGGCGAGGGCGGCGGCATGGACAGGAGTGGGTACCGGTGACGACGGGAGCGGCGGGCGGTGGAGCGGGGCCGTGGGGCCCGGCCCCCGGTGCGGACCCGGGCGCCCTGGAGCGGGCCCTGGGCGAGGTCGCCCCGGACCGCTTCGCGGCGTACGAGCAGCTGCTGAGCGAGCTCGCCGCGGGCCGGGTCTGGATGCTGCTCTGGCACGGCACCCCCGGCAGCCCGGACGCCCAGTACGGGAACATGGACATCGGCGGTCACGGCTACGCGCCGGCCGTCACCTCGCCCGGTCAACTGGCCTCCAGCGGCTGGGCGCGCGCCCACGAGGTGATCTCCGGGCGGGAGATCGCCGCCGCGCTCTACCGCACCCGCTGGGGGCTGTGGCTCAACCCGCACGCGCCCGGCGGCGGGGTCGGCGTGCCCTGGGCCGACCTGCGCCGGGTGGCGGCCGGGCTGGACCGGCTGCCGGCCGGTCCGCTGCAGCTGTCCGATCCCCAGCTGCCGGGCACCGAGCGGTTCTACGCGCTGCTGGAGCAGCAGGCGCCCTCGGTGCGTCCGGTACGGGCGCTGCGCCGGGCCTGGGTGCGGCCAGTGGTGGGCGAGGCGTACCTGGCCATCGGGCTTGAGCTGTACGACACTTCGCCGCCGGCGGTGGAGGCGGTGCGGGCGCTGATGCAGCGCGCGATCGCGCAGGCGCCGCCCGGCCTCGCGGTCTCCACGGTCGCGATGAGCGACGAGTTCGACCCGGTGGCGCTGTGGATGCGCGCCAACAGCCGGCCGTTCTACCACCGTGAGGCGACTCCGGCGCCCTACCCGCAGGTGGCGCCCGCACCGTATCCGACCTACCCGCAGGCCGCCTATCCGCAGGCGCCGTACGGCGGTTCGCTGCCGCCGCAGTCGGGGTGGCCGCAGCAGCCCTGGCCCGGGCGCTGACCTTTCGCCGTCCGGCTGGTCCGTGTACCGATCACCCCGTGGTGTGGGTGCGGTGAACTGATGATCTTCACAAGTCACCTGAGTGGCCGTCAGGTTTATTGATCATGGACTGTGGAAGATCACAGTTGGGCATCCTTCGCCGGGCAGGGCTGGCGCGAGGCTGGAGCCAGCGTGAAGAGTTCTGCGCACCGCACCAGCCGAGCAGCTCGGGCGGCATCGACGGCTGGTTCTGACCAGGACCTGACACAGTCATGCCTGCGCCGGGCTGCCATGGGCCGACAACCGTCGGCGAGGGGACGCCAACTGCCCATGACCACACCCACCGACACCACCCCCGCCGCTCCGGGCGAGCCCGCGGCGAGCGCCTCCGCAGGGCCGGCTGCGATCGAGGGCCGTTCGCTCGGCCGCATCGCCTGGCTGCGCTTCCGGCGCGACAAGGCCGCCGTCGCCGGCGGCGTGGTGGTCATCCTGCTGGTCCTGCTGGCCGTCCTGGCCAAGCCGATCGAGTCGGCCTTCGGCCTCAGCCCCGATGCACTGCACCAGGACCTGCTGGACCCCGACCTCGGCAGCCTGCCCACCGGTTCGTTCGGCGGGATGAGCCTGAGCCACCCGCTGGGCGTCGACCCGCTGCAGGGCCGCGACCTGCTCTCCCGGATCATCGAGGGCTCCTGGGTCTCACTCCTGGTGGCCTTCGGCGCCACCGTGCTCTCCAACACGATCGGCACCGTGCTCGGCGTGATGGCCGGCTACTACGGCGGCTGGGTGGACACCGTGATCAGCCGGGTGATGGACACCTTCCTGGCCTTCCCGCTGCTGCTCTTCGCGATCTCCATCTCGGCCTCGCTGCAGGGCGGCGCGTTCGGACTGCACGGCCTGCCGCTGCACCTGGCGGTGCTGATCTTCGTGATCGGCTTCTTCAACTGGCCCTACATGGGCCGGATCGTGCGCGGCCAGACGCTCTCGCTGCGCGAGCGGGAGTTCGTCTTCGCCGCCCGCAGCCTGGGTGCCCGCGGGCCGTTCATCCTCTTCAAGGAGCTGCTGCCCAACCTGGTCGGCCCGATCCTGGTCTACTCGACCCTGCTGATCCCGACCAACATCCTCTTCGAGGCGGCGCTCAGCTTCCTCGGCGTCGGCATCCAGCCCCCGCAGGCGAGTTGGGGCGGCATGCTGAACGACGCGATCAAGTACTACCAGGTCGACCCGGAGTACATGGTGGTCCCGGGCCTGGCGATCTTCGTCACCGTGCTCGCCTTCAACCTGCTCGGCGACGGGCTGCGCGACGCGCTCGACCCGCGCAGCAACTGAGCTTCCACCCTCCTCACTTCTCCAGCCCGGGCCACTACTTCGGCCACTACTACAAGGGGTTGATCCAGCAATGCGCCGATCTCGTACCCTCGCTCTGGCCGCGGTGGTTGCCACCACCGCGCTGGTGGTGAGCGGCTGTTCGAGCAGCAAGTCCTCCGGTGGTGGCGGCGGTGCCGGCTCCGCCGGGGCGGACGCCGCCACCAAGGGCATCGTGAACGCCTCGGACCAGAAGGGCGGCACGGTCACCTACGAGATGAAGGGGACCCCGGACTCCCTGGACCCGGGCAACACGTACTACGCCTACATCTGGAACTTCTCGCGCCTGTACGCCCGTTCGCTCACCACCTTCCAGCCGGGGCCGGGCAGCAGCGGCGACAAGCTGGTCAACGACCTGGCCACCGGCCTCGGCCAGGTCAGCGACAACGGCCTGACCTGGACCTACCACCTGCGTGCGGGCCTGAAGTACGACGACGGCACCCCGATCACCGCCAAGGACGTCAAGTACGCGGTGGAGCGCAGCAACTTCGCGCCCACCGTGAACTCCAACGGCCCGACCTACTTCCAGGAACTGCTGGTCGACAACCCCACGCCGTACAAGGGCCCCTACGCCGACCCGACCGGCGGGCTGAACTCGATCCAGACCCCGGACGACACCACGATCGTCTTCCACCTCCAGCACCCGTTCGCGGACTTCGACTACCTGGTCAGCGCCCCGCAGACGGCCCCGGTGCCGCAGGCCAAGGACGACGGCGCCGGCTACGTCAAGCACATCGTCTCCAGCGGCTCGTACAAGTTCCAGTCGTACGACGACGGCAAGGACGCCGTGCTGGTGCCCAACCCCAACTGGGACCAGTCCAGCGACCCGATCCGCAAGCAGCTCGCGGACAAGATCGTGCTGAAGATGAACATCGACCAGAACACCATCGACCAGGACCTGATCGCGGGCAACGCCCAGGTCGACCTGGTCGGCGGCGGCGTCGACCCGCAGACCCAGGCCAAGCTGCTGCTCGACCCCAAGCTGAAGGCGCAGACCGACAACGCCTTCGGTGGCCGGCTCGCCTACCTGGCGCTGAACACCAAGGTCGCGCCGCTGGACAACGCGGACTGCCGCAAGGCCGTCCAGTACGCGATCGACAAGGTCTCGGCGCAGACCGCCCAGGGCGGACCGGTCCGCGGCTCGGTGGCCACCAGCATCCTGCCGCCGGACCTGCCGGGCCACCAGGACATCAACCCCTACCCGTCGGACGGCAACAAGGGCGACATCGCCAAGGCCAAGTCCGAGCTGCAGGCCTGCGGCCACCCGGACGGCTTCAGCACCACCATCATCGCCCGCAGTGAGCGCGACACCGAGGTGCAGGCCGCGACCTCCATCCAGGCCGCGCTGGCCAAGGTCGGCATCAAGCTCAACATCCAGCAGTACCCGCAGGGCAAGTACTTCTCCGACTACGCGGGTGTGCCGGACTTCGTCAACAAGAACAACGTCGGCATGATGATGATGCAGTGGGCGGCCGACTGGCCCACCGGCTACGGCTTCCTGCAGCAGATCGTCGACGGCCGCGCGATCAAGGCCTCCGGCAACAGCAACCTGTCGCAGCTCGACGACCCGGCCGTGAACAAGCTGCTCGACGACGCCGCGAGCAACACCGACCAGGCGGCCCGCGAGAAGGACTACGCGGCGATCGACGCGCAGGTCATGAACGACGCCGTGATCGTGCCGCTGACCGACTACAAGGTCTTCAACTTCCGGCCGAGCACCAACACCAACGTCGTGGCCACCTCGGCCTACGACGGCGAGTACGACTACCTCAACATCGGTACCACCGCCAAGTAAGAGCCTGGCTCCCCGTCCCCGAAGGCAGGTGAAGGCGAGCGGAGCCGGCCTCCGTCCGGCGCGACCCGAGCGGTCGCGCCGGACGGGGGCGGGGCACCCGGAGCCGTCCAACTGTGTTGGCCTACATCATCCGCAGGACGTTCGCCGCCCTGGTACTGCTGCTGGTCGTCAGCGCGGTCACCTTCGGCATCTTCTTCCTGCTCCCGAAAATCGCGGGCGAGACCACTGATCAGCTGGCCGCCCAGTACATCGGCAAGAACCCCACGCCCGCCGCGATGGAGGCGATCAAGCGGAACCTCGGCTTCGACCAGCCGCTGTACATCCAGTACGGCCGGTTCGTGAAGCAGATCTTCGTCGGCGCCCAGTACCGCTACGGCCCGGACGCGGCGACCTGCCACGTGCCGTGCTTCGGCTACTCCTTCAAGAACCACGTGGAGGTCTGGCCGGAGATCCGCAACCGGATCCCGGTGACCTTTTCGCTGGCCATCGGTGCGGCGGTGCTCTGGCTGCTGGCCGGGGTCGCCACCGGCGTGATCTCGGCGCTGCGGCCCCGCTCCATCTTCGACCGCGTGGCGATGGGCGTGGCACTGGCCGGCGTCTCGCTGCCGATCTTCTTCACCGGCGCCCTGCTGCTGACCCTGTTCAGCTACAAGTGGCCGATCTTCAGCAATCTGCACTACGTCAACTTCACTGACGATCCGATCAGTTGGGCCAGCAACCTGGTGCTGCCCTGGATCTCGCTGGCCTTCCTCTACTCCGCGCTCTACGCCCGGCTGACCCGGTCCGGAATGCTGGAGACGATGAACGAGGACTACATCCGCACCGCCCGGGCCAAGGGCCTGGTCGAGCACAAGGTGGTGGTCCGGCACGGGCTGCGGGCCGCGCTCACCCCGATCCTGACCATCTTCGGCATGGACCTGGGGCTGCTGCTGGGCGGCGCGGTCATCACCGAGCAGGTCTTCTCGCTGCAGGGCATCGGCTTCTACGCGGTCTCCTCGATCTCCGACAACGACCTGCCGAAGATCCTCGGCGTGACGCTGGTCGCCGCCTTCTTCATCGTGCTCTGCAACCTGCTGGTTGACCTCCTGTACGCCGCCGTCGACCCCCGGGTGAGGCTGTCATGACCACCGAGCCTGCCGCTCCCTCCGCCGAGGCGAGCGCCCCCGCCGGCAACGCGTTCCTGTCCGTGCGGGACCTGCGGATCCACTTCGACACCGACGACGGCCTGGTCAAGTCGGTGGACGGGGTCAGCTTCGACCTGGCCAAGGGGCGCACCCTGGGCATCGTCGGCGAGTCCGGTTCCGGCAAGTCCGTCACCTCGCTGGGCATCATGGGCCTGCACCGCACCAAGCGGGCCAGGATCAGCGGCGAGATCTGGCTGGACGGGCAGGAGCTGGTGGCCGCCGAGCCCGACCGGGTGCGCCGGCTGCGCGGCGGCTCGATGGCGATGATCTTCCAGGACCCGCTCACCGCGATGCACCCGTACTACACGGTCGGCGCGCAGATCGTCGAGGCCTACCGGGTGCACCACCCCAAGGCCACCAAGCGCGAGGCCCGCAAGCGCGCGATCGAGATGCTCGACCGGGTCGGCATCCCGCAGCCCGACCGGCGGGTGGACGACTACCCGCACCAGTTCTCCGGCGGCATGCGCCAGCGCGCGATGATCGCCATGGCGCTGGTCAACGACCCCGCACTGCTGATCGCCGACGAGCCGACCACCGCGCTGGACGTCACCGTGCAGGCCCAGATCCTGGACCTGATCCGGGACCTGCAGAGCGAGTTCGGCTCGGCTGTCATCATCATCACCCACGACCTGGGCGTGGTGGCCGAGTTGGCCGACGACATCCTGGTCATGTACGGCGGCCGGTGCGTGGAGCGCGGCTCGGCCACCACCCTCTTCGACGCCCCCGAACACCCGTACACCTGGGGGCTGCTGGGCTCGATGCCGCGACTGGACCGGCCGCTCCAGGAGCGCCTGGTGCCGGTGCGCGGCACCCCGCCGAGCCTGATCAACGTGCCCGGCGGCTGCGCCTTCCACCCGCGCTGCCCGTACGCCGAGCGCACCGGGGGGCGCTCCAGCACCGAACTCCCGCTGCTCACCGAGGCCGGTCCCGGGCACGTCGCCGCCTGCCACCTGCCGATCGAGGAGCGCCGCCGGATCTTCGCCGACGAGATCGCGCCCCGGCTGTGACCGGCCCGGCCATGCCCGGATCCGGCCCGGCCACGTCAGCGAACACGACTGAGAGCAAGGAATCATGACGGATACTCAGCGAGCGGCGGTGTCCGCGCCGCCGGCCGCGGACGAGCCGCTGCTGCGGGTCACCGACCTGCAGCGGCACTTCCCGATCCGCCAGGGCGTGCTGCGCCGCCGCACCGGTGCGGTGCGCGCGGTGGACGGGATCAGCTTCTCGGTCAGCCCCGGCGAGACCCTCGGCGTGGTGGGCGAGTCCGGCTGCGGCAAGTCCACCATGGGCCGGCTGATCACCAGGCTGGACGAACCGACCGGCGGGCGCGTCGAGTTCGAGGGCCAGGACATCACCCACCTGGGCGTCGGTGCGATGCGGCCGCTGCGCAAGGACATCCAGATCATCTTCCAGGACCCGTACTCCTCGCTGAACCCGCGGCACACGGTGGGCACCATCGTGGGCGCGCCGTTCAAGCTGCAGAAGGTGGCCACCGAGGGCGGGGTGAAGAAGGCGGTCCAGGAGCTGCTGGAGCTGTGCGGCCTCAGCCCCGAGCACTACAACCGCTACCCGCACGAGTTCTCCGGCGGCCAGCGCCAGCGGATCGGCATCGCCCGCGCGCTCGCGCTGCGGCCGAAGATGATCGTGGCCGACGAGCCGGTCTCGGCGCTCGACGTCTCGATCCAGGCGCAGGTGGTCAACCTGCTGGACGACCTGCAGCGCGAGCTGGGCCTGACCTACCTGATCATCGCGCACGACCTGTCGGTGGTGCGGCACGTCTCGGACCGGGTGGCGGTGATGTACCTGGGCAAGATCGTGGAGATCGCCGACCGCGACGCGCTCTACTCCCGTCCGGCCCACCCTTACACCGTCGCGCTGATGTCCGCCGTCCCGGTACCGGACCCGCGGCGCAAGGAGGACCGGACGGGCGGGCCCGGCGGCAGCGGCGGGCGGATCCTGCTGACCGGCGACGTGCCCTCCCCGATCGACCCGCCCAGCGGCTGCCGGTTCCGCACCCGGTGCTGGAAGGCGCAGGACATCTGCGCCAGCCAGGAGCCGCCGCTGGCCGAGCTGGCGCCGGGGCACCAGGCGGCCTGCCACTTCCCCGAGAACACCGGGGACACCGCGAACGCCGGGAGCACTGGGGACGCCGGTCCCCGCAGGGCCTGACCCCCGCGCCCGGCCGCCGCCGTTCGGTGGCCGGGCGCCGCCCGGGGGACACTGGCCCGGTGACCTCGCTTTTCTCCCCCGACGTGCAGCAGACGCTGGACCTGATCGGCATCTTCGTCTTCGCCCTGTCCGGCGGCCTGCTCGCGGTCCGCAAGAACATGGACATCTTCGGCATCTGCGTGCTCGCCGAGGCCACCGCACTGGGCGGCGGGGTGATGCGCGACCTGCTGATCGGCGCCACCCCGCCGGCGGCCTTCACCAACCTGGGCTACTTCCTGACCCCGCTGGCGGCCGGCGTGGTGGTCTTCTTCCTGCACCCCGAGGTGGAGCGGATCAACGGCGTGGTGCAGATCCTGGACGCGCTCGGGCTCGGCCTGTTCGCCGTCACCGGCACCGTCAAGGCGCACGACTACGGGCTCGGCTCGGTGGCCTCGGTGGCGCTGGGCATGCTGACCGCGGCCGGCGGCGGCGTGGTCCGCGACCTGCTGGCGATGGAGCCGCCCTCGCTGCTGCGCTGGGACCGGGAGATCTACGCGGTGCCCGCCCTGGTCGGCTCCACCCTGGTGGCCGTGCTGATCGCCACCGGCCACCTGACCACGCTGACCGCCAGCAGCGCCGCGCTGCTCGCCTTCGTGCTGCGGGTCTGCGCGCTCAGGTTTGGCTGGCGCGCACCGCGTGCTTGGCACCGCAACGGTTCTCGCACCAGCGAGGAGTAGGCGAGCCGCCATAGGCCAGCGAGATCGCCTCCACCGTGCAGAGCAGCTCCGGCAGCAGCCGGCTCAGTTCGCTCACCGGGGCCACCGAGACCGGCGCCGAGATCGCGCAGGCCGCGATGGCGGTGCCCTCGATGCCGGTGATCGGGGCCGCCAGGCAGTTCACCGTCTCCTCGTACTCGGCCTGGTCCAGCGCCCAGCCCTGGCGGCCGACCGCGGCCAGCTCGGCGCGCAGCTCGGTGGCCGAGCGCAGGCTGTGCGGGGTGCGGGCGGGGAACTCCTGGCCGTCCAGCGCGGCTGCCAGCTGATCCTCGCTCAGGCCGGCCAGCAGCACCCGGCCGGTGGCGGTGGCGCCGGCCGGGGCGCGCCGGCCGATCCGCGAGGCGGCGCCGAGCCAGCCGGTGGTGGCGCCCGGGTAGCGGCCCTCCACCTTGTCGACGTAGAGCACCTCGGAGCCCTCCAGCACCGCCAGGTGCACGGTGTGCCCGTAGCGTTCGTTGAGCGAGGCGAGGTAGGGGGCGGAGACCTGGCGGACGTCGATGCCCTCCAGCGCGGTCTGGGCCAGTGAGAGCAGCCGTCCGCCCAGCCGGTAGCGGTGGTCGGACTGGCGGTGCACGAAGCCGTGCTCCTCCAGCGTGCGCAGCAGGCGCAGTGCGGTCGACTTGTGCACGCCGATCCGGTTCGCGGCCTGCTCCAGCGAGGCCGGGCCGTCGCCCAGCGAGACCAGGATCGTCAGCGCCCGGTCCACGGTCTGTGACATGGCCCACCCCCAATTCAGCAGGAGGCTAGCCGCCGCGTTGCAGCCCGTGCAATGGCCAAATCGTGACCCTCGCAGGGCTCCTCGGGCCCTGGCGGGCCGGACCCGGGCGCCGGGCCCCTAGACTGGTGCGGCTATGCCATACCTCGACCATGCGGCCACCACCCCGATGCTCCCCGAGGCGATCGCCGCCATGACGGCGCACCTCGGTGTCACCGGCAACGCCTCCTCCCTGCACGCGGCCGGCCGACGGGCCCGGCGGGTGATCGAGGAGTCCCGCGAGTCGCTGGCCGCCTCGCTGGGCGCGCGCCCGAGCGAGATCGTCTTCACCGCCGGCGGTACCGAGTCGGACAACCTCGCGGTCAAGGGCCTGTACTGGGCCCGCCGGGACGCCGATCCGGCCCGCACCCGGGTGCTGTGCAGCCCGGTCGAGCACCACGCGGTGCTGGACGCGGTGCACTGGCTGGCCGAGCACGAGGGCGCCCGGGTCGAGTACCTGCCGGTCGACGGGTACGGGCGGGTGCACCCCGAGGCGCTGCGCACGGCGATCGAGGCGGAGCCCGAGGCGGTTGCGCTGGTCACCGTGATGTGGGCCAACAACGAGGTCGGCACCCTCCAGCCGGTCACCGAACTGGCCGAAGTGGCCCGCGAGTTCGGCATTCCGATGCACGCCGACGCGGTGCAGGCGCTGGGCCAGGTGCCGGTCTCCTTCGCCGGGTCCGGGCTGGACGCGCTGACCGTGACCGGGCACAAGATCGGCGGCCCGTACGGGGTCGGCGCGCTGCTGCTGGCCCGCACCGCCGCGCCGGTCCCGCTGCTGCACGGCGGCGGCCAGGAGCGCGACGTGCGCTCCGGCACGCTGGACGTGCCGGCCGCCGCCGGGTTCGCCGCCGCCGCGGCCCTCGCGGTCGAGCGGCAGGCCGAGCACGCCGACACCCTGGCCGTGCTGCGCGACCAGCTGATCACCGGGGTGCTGGCGGCCGTCCCGGACGCGGTGCTCAACGGTGACCCGAGCGCGGCCGGCCGGCTGCCCGCCAACGCGCACTTCTCCTTCCCCGGCTGCGAGGGCGACGCGCTGCTGATGCTGCTGGACGCAGCCGGGATCGAGTGCTCCACCGGCTCGGCCTGCTCGGCGGGCGTGCCGCAGCCCAGCCACGTGCTGCTGGCGATCGGCGCGGATCCGCTGCTGGCCCGATCCTCGCTGCGCTTCTCGCTGGGGCACACCTCCACCAAGGCGGACGTGGCGGCGCTGGTGGAGGCGATCGGCCCGGTGGTGTCCCGCGCCCGCAACGCGGGACAGCGCTGATCCACCCATTGCGTACCCTGGGGGGACTATGACTGACTTCCCTGGTGCCCCGACCGGGCCTGCCGCCGGCTCCCGACTGCGCGTCCTCGCGGCGATGTCCGGTGGGGTCGACTCCGCCGTCGCCGCCGCCCGGGCGGCCGAAGCCGGTCACGAGGTCACCGGCGTGCACCTGGCACTGTCGGCCAATCCGCAGTCCTTCCGCACCGGCGCCCGCGGCTGCTGCACCCTGGAGGACTCCCGGGACGCCCGCCGGGCCGCCGACGTGATCGGCATCCCGTTCTACGTCTGGGACCTCGCCGAGCGCTTCCGCGAGGACGTGATCGACGACTTCGTCGCCGAGTACGCCGCAGGGCGCACCCCCAACCCGTGCCTGCGCTGCAACGAGAAGATCAAGTTCGCCGCGCTGCTGGACAAGGCGGTCGCGCTGGGCTTCGACGCGGTGTGCACCGGGCACTATGCGCGGATCGTCGAACTCCCCGGTGGCGGACGTGAGTTGCACCGCGCGGTGGACATGGCCAAGGACCAGTCCTACGTGCTGGGCGTGCTGGACGCCGAGCAGCTGGCGCACTCGCTCTTCCCGCTCGGCGACACCACCAAGGACGAGATCCGCGCCGAGGCCGAGCGCCGCGGCCTGGCGGTGGCCAAGAAGCCGGACAGCCACGACATCTGCTTCATCGCCGACGGCGACACCCAGGGCTTCCTGGCCGAGCACCTGGGCACCGCGACCGGCGACATCGTGGACGAGACCGGCGCCAAGGTCGGCGAGCACGACGGTGCCTACGGCTTCACCATCGGCCAGCGCAAGGGCCTGCGGATCGGCCGCCCGGCGCCGGACGGCAAGCCGCGCTACGTGCTGGACATCTCGCCGGTGAACAACACGGTGACGGTCGGCCCGGTGGAGGGCCTGGACGTGCAGGGGCTGACCGCCATCCGCCCGCGCTGGTGCGGTGCGGCGCCCGATGAGCAGGGGGGATCCGCCCGGACCTACACCGCTCAACTGCGCGCGCACGGCGAGGAGGTGCCCGTCAGCGCCGAGCTGGTCGACGGCGAGCTGCGGGTGCGTCTCGAGCGCCCGGTGCGCGGCATCGCCCCCGGGCAGGCCGTGGTGCTGTACGACGGGAGCCGGGTCGTGGGGTCGGCCACCATCGCCTCGACCGAGCGTCGGACCGCAGCCGCGGGGATCTAGTGGCGACGGAGATCTGATAAGTCTCTTTCCACTATGAATATCACCGTCTTCTGCTCCGCGTACTCGCTCGACGAGCGCTACTCCGCCCCCGCCGCCGAATTCGCCCGACTGCTCGGCGAGGGCGGCCACACCCTGGTCTGGGGCGGCTCCAACGCCGGCCTGATGGGCTTGCTGGCCGACGGCGTCAAGGCGGCCGGCGGCAAGCTGGTCGGCATCCTGGTCGAGCTGCTGGCCCACAAGGCCTACCAGGGCGCCGACGAGCTGGTGATGACCCGCGACCTGGCCGAGCGCAAGGCCGAGCTGCTGGCCCGCGCCGACGCGATCGTGGTGCTGGTCGGCGGCCTCGGCACGCTCGACGAGATCACCGAGGTGCTGGAGCTGAAGAAGCACAACCTGCACGACAAGCCGGTCGTGGTGCTCGACACCGAGGGCTTCTACGACGGCCTGCGCAGTCAGCTGCGGCGGATGGACACCGAGGGCTTCCTGCCCCGCCCGCTCGCCGAGCTGATCACCTTCGCCGACACCCCCGCCGAGGTCTTCGCCCACCTCGCCGCCACTTCCTGACAGGATCCCCGACCATGGCTACTCATCTGATCACCGGCGCCGGCTCCGGCATCGGCGCCGTCGTCGCCCAGCGCCTGCTGGAGCGCGGCGACGAGCTCTGGCTGCTCGCCCGCGACGCCCGCCGCGCCACCGAACTGCGCGAGCGCTTCCCCGGCGCGCAGACCCTGGTCGGCAACCTCGCCGACCCCGCCAAGCTCGCCTGGGCCTTCGGCCAGCAGACGCTGCCCGTCGAGCTCGACTCGGTGCTGCACATCGCGGGCGCGGTCGAGCTGGGCCCGATCGGCGACACCCCGGTCAAGGTCTGGAACGAGACCCTGGCCATCAACCTGATCGCCCCCGCCGAGATCACCCGCCTGCTGCTGCCCCAGCTGCGCCTGTCCCGCGGCCACGTCGTCTTCGTCAACTCCGGTGCGGGCCTGAGCGCGCACGCCGAGTGGGGCTCGTACGCGGCCAGCAAGTTCGGCCTGCGCGCGCTGGCCGACTCGCTGCGCCAGGAGGAGCACGCGGCGGGCGTGCGGGTCACCAGCGTCTACCCTGGCCGCACGGCCACCGCGATGCAGCTGAAGGTGCACCAGCAGGAGGGCAAGGAGTACGACGCCGAGCGCTGGATCGCGCCCGAGTCGGTGGCCACCACCGTGCTGACCGCCCTCGACCTGCCGCGCGACGCCGAGCTCACCGACATCACGGTGCGCCCGGGGCGGTAGCGTGGGCCGCTATGCGGATCACCTCTCGTAACGCCCGCTTCCAGCAGTGGGAGTCGTTGCTCAGCAACCGGAACAAGCGCCAGCGCCTCGGCGAGTTCCTGGTCCAGGGCGTGCGCCCGATCTCGTTGGCGGTGGAACACGGCTGGCCGGTCCACGCGCTGCTCCACGACGAGGCTCGGCGGCCCTCGGGCTGGGCCGCCGAGCTGCTGCGCACCGCCGCCCGCGACACCGAGGTCGTCGCGATGGCGCCGGAGCTGCTGGCCGAGCTGGGGGAGAAGAACGAGGACGCCCCGGAGCTGATCGCGGTGGTCGGCCTGCCCGCCGACGACCTGGACCGGATCCCGGTGCGCGAGGACTTCCTGGGCGTCCTCTTCGACCGCCCCACCAGCCCCGGCAACATCGGCAGCATCCTGCGGTCGGCCGACGCCTTCGGCGCCCACGGGATGATCGTCTCGGGCCACGCGGCGGACGTCTACGACTCCAAGTCGGTGCGCGCGAGCACCGGTTCGCTCTTCGCCCTGCCGGCGGTCCGGGTGCCCTCGCACCGCGAGGTGGCCGACTGGGTCGAGCGCGAGCGCTCGGCCGGCCGCCCGGTGGTGCTGGTCGGCACGGACGAGCACGGCGACTGCGAGGTCTTCGACTTCGACTTCACCCAGCCGACGCTGCTGCTGATCGGCAACGAGACCTCCGGTCTGAGCAGCGCCTGGCGGGACCTGTGCGACTACACGGTGAGCATCCCGATGACCGGCTCGGCCAGCTCGCTGAACGCCGCCAACGCGGCCACGGCCGTGCTGTACGAGGCGTCCCGGCAGCGCATCGTGGCGGGGCGCGCGGGCGCGTAGTCTGCACACCGTGACCAGCAACCTCACCTTCCCCGACCTGCTCGGCGCCGCCACCGGTGTCGGCTCGATGCCCGGCACCGACGCCCGGGAGGCCGCCAGGACCTCGGTCGGGGCCCTGGAGCAGCTCCCCTTCCTGCCCGAGCTGCCCGCGCGGGGGCCCGGGGCGGACATGATCGGGCGCTCCGCCGGGCTGCTGGTGGAGCTGTTCGCGCAGGTCGAGCCGAGCGGCTGGCGGTTCGCCGACCGGCCCGGGCGGGACACCAAGCGGGCGCACTCCTGGCTCGGCGAGGACCTGGACGCGCTGGAGGAGTTCACCCAGGGCTGCACCGGTGCGCTCAAGGTGCAGGCGGTCGGGCCGTGGACGCTGGCCGCGAACATCGAACTGCGCCACGGCGAGAAGGCACTGGCCGATCCGGGGGCCTGCCGCGACATCGCGGGTTCGCTCACCGAGGGCCTGCGCCGTCACCTGGCCGAGCTGCGCAAGCGGGTGCCGGGTGCGCAGCTGGTGCTCCAGCTGGACGAGCCCTCGCTGCCCGCCGTGCTGGCCGGCGCGGTGAAGACGGCCAGCGGGTTCCAGCGGCTGCGCTCGGTGGACCGGCAGGTGGCGGAGGAGGTGCTGCGCGGGCTGGTCAACGGGCTCGACGTCCCCGTGCTCGTGCACAGCTGCGCGCCCGGGGTGCCAATCCCCTTGCTGCGCCGGGCCGGTGTGGCGGGCATCTCGCTCGACTTCGGCCTGCTGACGGAGCGTAATGACGAGGAGATCGGTGAGGCCATCGAGGCGGGGACGGTGTTCCTCGCCGGAGTGGTGCCTTCCACCGACACGGGAATGTCGGACCCGGCCGGTAATGTCACCGGTGTCAGGACGTTGTGGCGCAGGCTCGGACTCGATCCGGAACTGCTGGGCCGCCGCGTGCTGGTGACGCCGACCTGCGGGCTGGCGGGCGCGAGCCCGGCCTACGCCCGTACCGCGCTGTCACTCAGCGTGAGGGGAGCCCAGAGCCTGGTGGACAACCCGGAGTAGGGCGAACTGGAGGCGTACGGTGGCGGCTGTCGAGGGCTGGGAAGAGGTCCCGGCGGAGGTGCGCAGGCGCCACGTCGAGCTGGCGGCCGAGGTCGAGGACCACCGCGTCCGGTACTACGAGCAGGACGCGCCGATCGTCAGCGACGCCGAGTTCGACCGGCTGATGCGCGAGCTGGAGGCGATCGAGGCCGAGCACCCGGTGCTGGTCACCCCCGACTCGCCGACCCAGAAGGTGGGCGGCGGGGCCGCCGAGGGCTTCACCAAGGTCGAGCACCGCGAGCGGCTGCTCAGCCTGGACAACGCCATGGACGAGGAGGAGCTGGCCGCCTGGGCCGAGCGGGTGGCCCGCGAGCTGGACGGCGTCGACTACCACTACCTGTGCGAGCTCAAGGTGGACGGCCTGGCGGTCAACCTCACCTACGAGCACGGCCGCCTGGTGCTCGCCGCCACCCGCGGTACCGGCCGGGTCGGCGAGGACATCACCACCAACATCCGCACCATCAAGGAGATCCCGCACCAGCTCAAGGGCGAGGACGTCCCCGCCCTGGTGGAGATCCGCGGCGAGGTCTACCTGCCCACCGAGGCCTTCGCCGAGCTCAACGCCTCCTTCGCGGCCGAGAACGAGCGCCGCCGGCTGGAGAACGAGGAGCGCGCCAAGGAGGGCAAGCGCCCGCGCGCCCTGATCAAGCTCTTCGCCAACCCGCGCAACGCCGCCGCCGGCTCGCTGCGCCAGAAGGACCCGCTGGTCACCGCCTCGCGCCCGCTGCACATGGTGGTGCACGGGATCGGCGCCCGCGAGGGCTTCGAGATCGACTGCCAGTCGCACGCCTACCAGCTGCTGCGCGACTGGGGCCTGCCCACCGCCCGGCACAACCGGGTGGTCTCGACCCTCGAGGAGGTGCGCGCCTTCATCAAGCAGTACGGCGAGCAGCGCCACTCGGTCGAGCACGAGATCGACGGCGTGGTGGTCAAGGTGGACGAGATCGCGCTGCAGGGCCGGCTCGGCGCGACCTCCAAGTCGCCGCGCTGGGCGATTGCCTGGAAGTACCCGCCGGAGGAGGTCACCGCCAAGCTGGACCGGATCCAGGTCGGCATCGGGCGCACCGGCCGGGCCACCCCGTTCGCGGTGCTGGCCGAGCCGGTGAAGGTGGCCGGCTCGATGGTGCAGTACGCCACGCTGCACAACCAGGACGTGGTCAAGGCCAAGGGCGTGCTGCTCGGCGACACCGTGGTGCTGCGCAAGGCCGGCGACGTGATCCCGGAGATCCTCGGCCCGGTGGAGGATCTGCGGGACGGCACCGAGCGGGAGTTCGTGATGCCGAGCCACTGCCACGAGTGCGGCAGCGAGCTGCGTCCGATGTCGGAGGGCGACATCGACCTGCGCTGTCCCAACGCCCGGTTCTGCCCGGCCCAGGTCCGCGAGCGGATCGCCTACCTGGGCGGTCGCGAGTCGCTGGACATCGAGGGCCTGGGCTACGTGGCCGCGACCGCGCTCACCCAGCCGCTGGAGCCCAAGGAGCCGCCCGTCAAGAACGAGGGGGACATCTTCGGCCTGACCGTCGAGCAGCTGCTGCCGATCAAGGTGCTGGTGCGCGACCAGAAGACCGGCATGCCGAAGCTGGACGACAAGACCGGCAAGGAGAAGAAGGTCACCTTCTTCGCCAACCTCAAGGGCGAGCCGAAGAAGACGGCAGGGCTGCTGCTGGACAACCTGGCAGCCGCCAGGGAGCGACCGCTCTGGCGCTACCTCAACGGCCTGTCGATCCGTCATGTCGGGCCGGTCGCGGCCCAGGCGCTGGCCCGCGAGTTCCGCGACCTGGACGCGATCTTCGCGGCCGACGAGGCGCAGCTGGCGGCCACCGAGGGCGTCGGCCCGGTCATCGCGCGGGCGATCATCGAGTGGTACGAGGAGGAGTGGCACCGCGAGATCGTCGCCAAGTGGCGCGCGGCCGGGGTGCGCTTCGTCGAGGAGGCCACCGAGGAGGCGGGGGAGCGGCCGCTGGAGGGGCTCACCGTGGTGGTCACCGGCACGCTGGCCGACCACACCCGGGACGGCGCCAAGGAGGCGCTGGTCTCGCGTGGGGCGAAGGTGACTGGATCGGTTTCGAAGAAGACCCACTTCGTGGTGGTCGGTGACAATCCGGGGTCGAAGTATGACAAGGCGGTGCAGCTGGGGCTGGCCGTCCTGGACGACGCCGGCTTCGCCGTGCTGCTGGAGCGCGGCCCGGCGGCGGCCCGCGAGCACCTGGGCCTGCCCCCGCTGGAGGAGCCCGCCGCCGACCCCGCCGCCGGGGCCGCCACTGAGCCCCCCGCGCAGGGGCCGGCCGAGGTAACCCCCGAGGGGGCTGACCAGGCCTGACGTGTCCCTCTTGTTATCGTGCTGATGCCCCGTCACCAGGGTGGTGGGCGCGCAAAGGGGGCATCGTGTCACTGTGTGGCGCCGGACCCGTGCTGGCGTGCTCCCGGATGACCGAAAGTCCGCCCTCACGGTGAGGGCGGACTTACCCTGGAGCGCAACAGTGTGTCAGCAGGACGGGGGCACCGGGTCCTAGGGCGTCGACAGGGGGCGCTTCCCGGCTGAGACCGACTGACACGTGATCAGGGGTGTCAGGACCGACTGTTCTTCCGGTCGGTTCCAGCCGCGATGCGGCCTGGCGGGGGCGGGCCTGACGGAGGACAGGGCGTATGGATCGTACGACCGGCGGTGCGCTGACGCGTCCGCCGCAGGGGGTTGCGGGTGCGGTCCTGCTGCTCGGCGTCCTGCTGGCCGGGGCCGCACCGCTCATCCCGCTGGCCGTCCTGGTCAGCCGGCACGAGCCCGAACTGCTGCCGCTCTTCGCGGTCCCGATGGCCGTCCTGGTGGCGGCCTGGCGGATCGCCCGTGACCGGGCCAGGGACCAGCTCACCGATCCGCTGACCGGACTGCCGAACCGACATGCGCTGCTGCTGGCCGCGCAGGAGTCGATCGCCGAGCACGAGGCCGAGGAGGGGTACAGCGTC
This sequence comes from Kitasatospora sp. NBC_01250, assembly GCF_036226465.1. Taxonomy (NCBI): domain Bacteria; kingdom Bacillati; phylum Actinomycetota; class Actinomycetes; order Kitasatosporales; family Streptomycetaceae; genus Kitasatospora; species Kitasatospora sp. NBC_01250. The sequence continues at coordinate 5,874,417 of NZ_CP108476.1, forward strand.
GGGCTGATCCTGCTCGACCTCGATCGGTTCCGGTCGTTGAACGACACTCTCGGGCATGCCGCCGGCGACCGCTTACTCGTGCACATCGGCCGCCGGCTGCACCGGGTGCTGCGCGGCGGCCAACTGGACGCCCGCCCGGGCCTGCCGGGCGCCGGACCGGGCACCGCGCCCCCGGCGCCCGCGACGGCCACCGGGTACGGCGCGGCTCCCACCGCCCGGCTCGACCTCGGTGCCGTGCCGCCGCCGCCCGCCGGACCGTTCGCCGCCGCACCGCCCGGCACCGGATCGCCCGCGGGGCCGTACCCGTCGGCGCCGTCCGGCCCCCGCGACCTGCTCGCCCCGCCCTACCTGCCGGCCCCGCCGGGCCAGCCGCTCCCGCTCGACCCGGGCCCCGCGGTCCCCGCCTTCCCCCTCACCTCGCCGCTCGCCGCGCTGCCGTCCGTGGCCCCGCCGGGCGACCCCCTCGGCCAGCTGGGCGCCGCCGACCGCCGCCGCGAGACCGAGGAGCTGCTGGCCTGCCTGCCGCCCGCCGCCGAGCACGCCCGCCGTGCGGTGGTGGCCCGGATGGGCGGCGACGAGTTCGCCGTCCTGCTGCCCGGCGTCGGGCACGCCGACACCCTGGAGCGCCTGGCCAAGGCGCTGATCGCCGAGCTGGCCGCGCCGATCCGGCTCGACGGCCTGCTGCTGGTGCTGGAGGCCAGCGCCGGTGTCTGCGTCTACCCGCAGCACGCGGGCGACGCAGAATCGTTGCTGCGGCGCGCGGACGTCGCGATGGGCCACGCGCAGCGCGGACGCACCGGTGTCGAACAGTACGACCACTCGCAGGACGCCGACACCCCCTACCGGATCGGCCTGCTCGGCGACCTGCGCCGGGCGCTGGAGACCGGCGAGGTGCAGCTGCACTACCAGCCCAAGGTGGCCTTCGACGGCCGGGTGGTGGGCCTGGAGGCGCTGCTGCGCTGGGAGCGCCCCGGGCGCGGCAAGGTCTCCCCGGACGAGTTCGTCGGCCTCGCCGAGTCCAGCGGCCTGATGCCCCGGCTCACCGACTACGTGCTGGAGGCCGCGATCGGCCAGCTCGCCGCCTGGCGCGGGCAGGGCCTGCAGGTGCAGGTGGCCGTCAACGTCTCGCCGCGCGACGTGCTCAACCCCGGCTTCGCCGAGCGGGTGGCCGCCCACCTCAGCCGCCACCAGGTCCCGGCCCACGCGCTCCAACTGGAGATCACCGAGCGGCTGTTGCTCGACGACTCGCGGCGGGCCGCCGACACCCTGGCCGAGCTGCGCCGGCACGGCGTGGGGATGTCGCTGGACGACTTCGGCACCGGCCACTCCTCGCTGGTGCGGCTGCGCAGCCTGCCGGTCGGCGAGCTGAAGATCGACCGCTCCTTCGTCTCCCGGATGGTCGCCGACGACCACGACGCGGCCGTGGTGCGCTGCTCGGTGGAGCTGGCCCACTCGCTGGGCCTGACCGTGGTGGCCGAGGGCGTGGAGGACGACGAGACCTGGGAGCGCCTGCACGGCCTGGGCGTGGACGCGGTGCAGGGCTGGCTGGTCTCCGCCGCGCTGCCCGCCGACCAGGCCACCGCCTGGCTGCGGGTGCACCGCACCGGGCCGCCCTCCGCCGAGCGGCTCACCCACCTGGAGCGCTGGACCGGGCAGGCCGAGCTGCCCTGCCCCGGCCTGCCCCGGCAGCCGCTGAGCCCGCCCACCGAGGCCCCCACCAGCCCGCAGTAACGTCCGCGACATCCGGCGCACCCCAGGGCCTGTCGTCAAACCCCCTAGGATGGTCAGCACAGACAAGAGGACGGAGACCGGCGCGGCCCTGCCCGCAGGTCCCCGTCCGGGTCGGTGCTCGCCCCATCGGGCGCCGCCGGCCTCATTCAGAACTCACCTTGAGGATCGCTGCATGCCTGGCATCACGCGCGAGGAGGTCGCCCACCTCGCCCGGCTGTCGCGTCTGGAGTTGCAGGCGGAGGAGCTTGACCACTTCGCCGAGCAGCTTGACGTGATCATCGGCGCGGTCGCCCGCGTTTCCGAGGTCGCCGGAGCGGACGTCCCGCCGACCTCCCACCCGCTGCCGCTGACGAACGTCATGCGCGCGGACGAGGTGCGCCCCTCGCTCACGCCCGAGCAGGCGCTCTCCGGCGCCCCGGCCGCCGAGGAGCAGCGTTTCCGGGTTCCGCAGATCCTCGGGGAGGACTGACCACCGATGACCGACCTCATCAAGTACACCGCTGCCGAGACCGCCGCCGCCGTCGCGGCCGGCACCGTCAGCGCGGTCGAGGTGGCCCAGGCGCACCTGGACCGGATCGACGCCGTCGACAAGAAGGTCAACGCCTTCCTGCACGTGGACACCGAGGGCGCGCTGGCCGCGGCCCGCGCGGTGGACGACAAGCGCGCCAAGGGCGAGGAGCTCGGCCCGCTGGCCGGCGTGCCGCTCGCGCTCAAGGACGTCTTCACCACCAAGGGCGTCCCCACCACCTGCGGCTCCAAGATCCTCGAAGGCTGGATCCCGCCCTACGACGCGACCCTGACGTCCCGTCTGAAGGACGCGGGCGTGGTCATCCTGGGCAAGACCAACATGGACGAGTTCGCGATGGGCTCCTCCACCGAGAACTCCGCCTTCGGCACCACCGGCAACCCCTGGGACCTGTCCCGGATCCCCGGCGGCTCCGGCGGCGGCTCGGCGGCCGCGCTGGCCGCCTACGAGGCCCCGCTGGCGATCGGCACCGACACCGGCGGCTCGATCCGCCAGCCCGGCGCCGTCACCGGCACGGTCGGCGTCAAGCCCACCTACGGCTCGGTCTCCCGCTACGGCCTGGTCGCCTTCTCCTCCTCGCTCGACCAGGGCGGCCCCTGCGCCCGCACCGTGCTGGACGCGGCGCTGCTGCACGAGGCGATCGCCGGCCACGACCCGCTGGACTCCACCTCGATCGACGCCCCGGTGCCGGCCGTGGTCGAGGCCGCCCGGCGGCGCGACGTGCGCGGCATGAAGATCGGCGTGGTCAAGGAGTTCGCCGGCGAGGGCTACCAGGCCGGCGTGATGCAGCGCTTCAACGAGAGCGTGGAGCTGCTGCGCGAGCTGGGCGCCGAGGTCGTCGAGGTCTCCTGCCCGTCCTTCACCCTGGCGCTGCCGGCGTACTACCTGATCGCGCCCAGCGAGGCCTCCTCCAACCTGGCCCGCTTCGACGCGATGCGCTACGGCCTGCGGGTCGGCGACGACGGCACCGCCTCCGCCGAGCAGGTCACCGCGCTCACCCGCGAGGCCGGCTTCGGCCCCGAGGTCAAGCGCCGCATCATCCTGGGCACCTACGCGCTCTCCTCGGGCTACTACGACGCGTACTACGGCTCGGCCCAGAAGGTCCGCACCCTGATCTCGCGCGATTTCGACGCCGCCTTCGCCGACGTCGACGTGCTGGTCTCGCCGACCACCCCCACCACCGCCTTCCCGATCGGCGAGCGCGCCGACGACCCGATGGCGATGTACCTGGCCGACCTGTGCACCATCCCCTCGAACCTGGCGGGCAACGCGGCCATGTCGCTGCCCTGCGGCCTGGCCCCGGAGGACAATCTCCCGGTCGGCCTGCAGATCATCGCACCCGCGATGGCGGACGACCGCCTGTACCGCGTGGGCGGCGCCGTCGAGGCCGCACTCAACGACAAGTGGGGGCATCCCCTGCTCGAGGAGGCACCGGCACTGTGAGCAAGATCGAGAAGGCCAAGGCCAGCAGTTCGCAGATCAAGGGCTGGAAGCACAGCAAGCCCGGTCTGTGGCTGTCCATCGGCACCAGCACCTTCGGTGCGCTGGGCGTCGTCAAGGAATTCCGGAAGGCTCGCAGCGAGAACGACACGCTGCTGCTGGCCAACGCCGTGGTCGGCGCCGCCGCGCTGCTCACCGGCACGCTGCTGCTGGTCCGTGAGCTGCGGCAGCTGGGCAGCGACGACGTCCTCGCGGGCTGACGCCCCGTCGGTCCGGTCCCGCCCGCGGGACCGGACCGGTACCTCCCAAGTCTTTTTAGTGAAGGGGACGCTGTGAGCGTCATGAACCTGGTGTCCTACGACGACGCGCTCGCCTCCTATGACCCGGTGATGGGTCTGGAGGTCCACGTCGAGCTGGGCACCAAGACGAAGATGTTCTGCGGCTGCTCCACCGAGCTCGGTGCCGAGCCGAACTCGCAGACCTGCCCGACCTGCCTGGGTCTGCCCGGCTCGCTGCCCGTGGTGAACGCGGTCGGCGTGGAGTCCGCGGTGCGCATCGGCCTCGCGCTGAACTGCGAGATCGCCGAGTGGTGCCGGTTCGCGCGGAAGAACTACTTCTACCCGGACATGCCGAAGAACTTCCAGACCTCGCAGTACGACGAGCCGATCGCCTTCAACGGCTACCTCGACGTGCGCCTGGAGGACGGCGAGACCTTCCGGGTCGAGATCGAGCGCGCGCACATGGAGGAGGACACCGGCAAGTCCAGCCACGTCGGCGGTGCCACCGGCCGGATCCACGGCGCCACGCACTCGCTGCTGGACTACAACCGGGCCGGCATCCCGCTGATCGAGATCGTCACCAAGCCGATCGAGGGCGCGGGCGAGCGCGCCCCCGAGGTGGCCAAGGCGTACGTCGCCGAGCTGCGCGAGCTGATCAAGGCGCTGGGCGTCTCCGAGGCGCGGATGGACAAGGGCCAGATGCGCTGCGACGTCAACCTGTCGCTGCGCCCCAACGGCACCAAGACCTTCGGCACCCGCTCGGAGACCAAGAACGTCAACTCGCTGCGCAGCGTGGAGCGGGCGGCCCGGTTCGAGATCCAGCGGCACGCCACCGTGCTGACCGACGGCGGCACCATCGTCCAGGAGACCCGGCACTTCCACGAGGAGGACGGCTCCACCACCGCCGGCCGGATCAAGGACAACGCCGAGGACTACCGCTACTTCCCCGAGCCGGACCTGGTCCCGATCGCCCCGGCCCGCGAGTGGGTCGAGCAGCTGCGGGCCGAGCTGCCCGAGCTGCCCCGGGTGCGCCGGGCCCGGCTGCAGGCCGAGTGGGGCCTGTCCGACCTGGACATGCAGTCGGTGCTCAACGCCGGTGCGGTGGAGCTCATCGAGCAGACCATCGCGGCCGGTGCGCCGGCCGACCAGGCCCGCAAGTGGTGGCTGGGCGAGCTGGCCCGCCGCTCCAACGAGACCGGCACCGAGCTGTCCGAGCAGCCGATCACCCCGGTCCAGGTGGCCCGGGTCTGCGCGCTGGTCGCCGAGGGCAAGCTGAACGACAAGCTGGCCCGCCAGGTGATCGAGGGCGTGCTGGCCGGCGAGGGCGGGCCGGACGAGGTGGTGGCCGCCCGCGGGCTGGCCGTGGTCTCGGACGACTCCGCGCTCGGCGCCGCCGTCGACCAGGTGATCGCCGACAACCCGGACGTCGCCGAGAAGATCCGCGGCGGCAAGGTGCAGGCGGTGGGCGCGCTGGTCGGCGCGGTCATGAAGGCCACCCGCGGCCAGGCCGACGCGGCCAAGGTGAAGGACCTGATCCTGGAGCGGCTTGCCGCGTAAGGACATCGGGCGCCGTCTGGAGCGGCTCGGCGCCGCCTGAGTAGCGCTCTAAGGACCTCGCGAAGCCCGTGGCCACCCCTCCTTAGGGGTGGCCACGGGCTTTTGCCTCTCCTTCTAAGGCGCCCACCCCTCCCAAGATCGGGCATGCTGCCGATGTGCCGCACCCCCCTGGGCGAGGAGTCTCTAGGTATCGGACGACGGACCGGCCGCAGGGGACCGGGAAGCGTCCCGCAGGGATTCCGAGGGGAACGCACCATGACCGAGATCGAGTACCAGCTCTACAGCCAGCGCGGTGCCGAGCTGCGCGCCGAGGCCGCCCACCGGCGCCTGGTGGCACAGGCCCGTCAGGCCGACCGGGCGCGCCAGGGCGGCACGGGCCGCCTCGGCCGCCTCGCCGCGGGCCTGCGCCGCGGCCCGCGCCAGGCCCACCAGGCGCCCGCCGCCCGGACGACGGCCGCCCGCCGCCCGGTGGTGAGCACGGCCGGCTCGCCCGGGATCGGCGAATGCTGATCGGACCACCGGTCTGCGACGCTCCGTCGAGAGCGCTGCGACCGCAGGGGCATGCGACGCGGGGGAGGGATGCCGAGGGCGCCCTCCCCCGCGTCGCGTCCGCGCGCACGCCTGCCGACGGATCGCCAGGTCCGCTCCCCGGGATAACCGTTCGGCCCCCGTCGGACCGCTGTGGCATGCTCTGCGCCGTGGAGCAGATCTCGGTCAGTCCTGTGTTCGTCGGCCGTGGCAGCGAGATCGCCTCGCTCACCAGGGCACTGCGCCGTGCCGCGGCCGGGCAGCCGCAGGCGCTGCTGGTCGGCGGCGAGGCGGGGGTGGGCAAGACCCGGCTGCTGGAGGAGTTCCTCTGCCGGGCCGAGCGCGAGGAGCGGCCGGCCGCCGTCACCATGCTCGGCAACTGCCTGGAGGTCGGTGCCACCGGGCTGCCGTACGCCCCGCTGGTCACCGCCCTGCGCCGGCTGCACCGCCGGCTGGGCCCCGAGCTGGAGCAGGCCGCCGCCGGCATGGAGGGCCATCTCGCCCGGCTGCTGCCCGAGTTCGGCGAGGCCGACGCCGAACCCAACGACGAGTACGGCCGGGCCCGGCTGTTCGAGCACGTCGGCCGCCTCTTCGAGCGGCTGAGCGCCGAGCGCACCCTGGTGCTGGCGATCGAGGACCTGCACTGGTCCGACCGCTCCACCCGTGAGCTGCTCAGCTATCTGATCAGCACCCTGCACCGGTCCCGGGTGCTGATCCTGGCCACCTACCGCACCGACGACCTGCACCGCCGCCACCCGCTGCGCCCGTTCCTGGCCGAGCTGGAACGCCAGCGCACCGTGCACCGCCTGGAGCTGGAGCGGTTCGGCCAGCACGAGGTGGCCGCCCAGCTGGCGGGCATCCTGGGCGTCGAGGCGCCGGACGGCCGGCTGGTCGCGCGGATCCACCGCCGCTCGGAGGGCAACCCGTTCTTCGTCGAGGAGCTGGCCTGCTCGCACCAGGAGGGCTGCTCGGTGGGGCTGAGCGACTCGCTGCGCGACATCCTGCTGGTGCGGGTGGAGGCACTGCCCGAGCAGACCCAGCGGGTGCTGCGGATCGCCGCCGAGGGCGGCTCGCGGGTCGAGCACCAGCTGCTCGAAGCGGTCCTGGCGAGCGGGCGCGAGGCCGATGCGGACGACCTGCTGGACGCGCTGCGCACCGCGGTCGGCGCCAACATCCTGCAGCCGGACAAGGACGGCGAGGGCTACCGGTTCCGGCACGCGCTGGTCCGCGAGGCGGTCTCGGACGACCTGCTGCCCGGCGAGCGGACCAGGATCAACCGCCGTTTCGCCGAGGCCCTGGCGGCCGATCCCGGCCTGGTCGGCGGCGACCAGCAGCCGGCCCGGCTGGCCAACTACTGGTACCACGCGCACGATCCGGCCCGCGCGCTGCCGTCCGCGCTGGAGGCCGCCCGGGCCGCCCGGCGCCGCAACGCCTTCGCCGAGCAGCTCAGCCTGCTGGAGCGGGCCATCGAGGTGTGGGACGAGGTGGACGAGGAGAGCCTGCGGACCACCCTGCGCCCGTACGACTGGGCCGAGAGCTACCCGCCGTGCTGTTGCGAGCCGGCCGCCCACCGGACCGAGTGCGACCGGCTGCGCCTGGTCGACGTGCTGGCCGAGGCGGTGGTCGCGGCCCGTCGGTCCGGCGACCGGGACCGCGGCCTGAGCCTGGCCAAGCGGGCCCTCAAACTGGTGGACGAGGCCGAGAACCCGCTGCGCGCGGCCTGGTTCCGGATGAACCGGGCCCGGATGCTGGCCCACCTCAACCGTCTCGGCGGCGACCAGGAGCTGGCGCACGCCCGGCGGCTGGTCGAGAGCACGCCGCCCTCGGCCGTCAAGGCCGACGTCTACGCGATGGTGGCCGGCCAGTCGCTGCTCCGCGAGGTCACCGAGGCCGACCGGGCGATCGCCGAGCAGGCGGTGGCGATCGCCCGCCAGGTCGGTGCGACCAGCGTCGAGCTCTTCGCCCGGATGACCCTCGGCTCGATCCACACCGACCTCGGCGACCCCGAGCGCGGCATCACGACGCTGCGCGAGGCCATCGACGAGGCCCGCCGGCTCAGCGTGCCCGACCTGCTGACCCGGGGGCTGAACAACCTGGCCAGCATGCTCGGCCAGCTGGGCCGGGCCGAGGAGGCCGTCGCGCTGGCCAGGGAGGGGCTGGCGGTGGCCGGTGACCTCGGCCTGCTGCGCAACACCGGGGCGATCCTGGCCGGCAACCTGGCGGAGTGCCTGCTGATGGCCGGGGACCCGGCGCAGGCGGCCGCCGTGCTGGCCGACTGGGAGGGCGACGGGCGCCCCGAGGCCCACGACCCCTATCTGTTCCGGCTGCGCGGCGAACTCGCGCTGCACCGCGGGGAGTGGGCCAGGGCCGAGGAGTTCCTCGCCCTGGCCCGGGTCGGTGACCGGCACCAGCCGCAGCACACGGTGCCGAGCGCGCTGCTGGAGCTCGAACTCGCCGCCCGCGCCGGGCACCCGCTGAAGGCCAGGAGCGCCCTGACCACGCTGCTGGACGCCCTCCCGCCGGTCCGCACCGCCGTGCTGCTGCCGCTGCTGGCCCGGGCCGCCGGGGTGGAGGCCGACACCCGCGGGCTGCCGGCCGCCGAGCCCGACCGCCCCGAGGTGCTGCGCCGGATCGCCGCCGAACTGGCCGTGGCGCGCCCGCTCGCCCCGCTGCACCGGGGCTGGCTGGCGCTGGCCGAGGCCGAGCTGGCCAGGGCCACGGGGAGCGACACCCCGGCGCACTGGGCGGCTGCCGTCGAGCCGCTGCGCGCCACCGGGCTGCCCTATCCGCTGGTGCTGGCGCTGCTGGGGGCGGCCGGTGCGGCGGCAGCGCTGGGCGAGCGTGAGCGGGCGGGCGAACTGCTGCGCGAGGCGGGCCCGTTGGCCGAGCTGCGCGGTGACCTGGAGCTGGCCAGGCAGATCGCCCGACTGGCCGAGCGCGCCGGCGTGGCCCGGGTCCTGCGCGCCGCCGGGCCGGCCGACGAGGGCCGGCCCGCGGGCGGGCCGACGGCGGGCGGCGAGCCGGCGGTGGGGGCCGCGGCCTTGCACCTGACGCCCCGGGAGACGGACGTGCTGCGCCTGCTCGCCGAGGGCCGGACCAACCGCCAGATCGCCGAGGAGCTCTTCATCTCGCCGAAGACGGCCAGCGTGCACGTCTCCAACATCCTGGCCAAGCTGGAGGTCTCGGGGCGCGGCGAGGCGGCGGCGCTGGCCCACCGGCTGCGGCTGTTCCCCGAGCCCGTCCTGGTACCGGTATCCGGCGGCGCGTAGTCCGGCGCACGGACGCACGCGCCCCGGCGCGCGTGCTCCCGGGCGTGCGCTACGGCCAACCGGGCCGATCTGGTGGAAGCGGGTGCATATCCCTACTCTCGGACCATTACTCTAAGTTGAGTGCGCGTGTCATTGAGTGACCGAAGTGGTGCAGGGTCCCGGCTGGGAACCCCGGGCGGTACCGGGCTCGGCCGACCCGGTGCGCCGCCGGTGCCCCGGACCGGAGGGGGAGGTGCCCGGTGAGCCCGGCCGACGTCGTGCCCCAGACGCTGCCCGCCCGCCCCCGGGAGGCAACGCAGCCGCAAACCACCGCGGCGCCCGCCCCCGGTGCGGTGCCCACCGGCGCCTCGGCCCTCGGCCCGCCGCCGGGGCGCCGACCGCTGCTGCCGATCGGCCGGCTGCCCGGGGTGCTGCTGGCGCTGCTCGGCCTCGGTTACGCGGTCGGTGCCGCCACCGGCTGGGGGTCGCCGGCAGTGGCGAAGTTCATGGGTGACTTCGGCCTGGCGGGCGCGGCCATGGTGGCCGCCCTGTCCTGCCTGGCGCACGGCTGCACGGTGCCCGGGCCGACCCGGCCGGCCTGGCTGCTCTTCGGCCTCTCCTCCGCCTCCGTGGCGCTCGGCAACGGCACCTGGGGCTGGTACGAGGTGGTGCTGCGCACCGACCTGCCGCCGGACTCGCTGGCCGACTACGCCTTCCTGCCGTTCGCCCCGCTGGCCATCACCGGCCTGCTGGTGCTGGCCCAGCGCCCGCGCGGCGCGGCCGGCTGGCTCTGCCTGCTGCTGGACGGCTGGATGGTGGCCGGCTCGCTCTTCACGCTCAGCTGGAGCCTGGCGCTGGGCCGCACCGCCGAGGGCGAGGTCGGCGACCCGCTGCGGCTGGCGCTGGGCCTGGCCTACCCGGTGCTGGACATCCTGATGGTCTCGCTCGTGGTCGGCCTGCGCTTCCGCGGCCGGGACGGCAACCGGGCCGCCGTGCACACCGTGATGCTGGCCCTGGCGGTCACCGTGGTCTGCGACGGCCTCTTCACCTCGCGCACCCTGCACGACACCTACCACTCCGGCAACCTGCTGGACGCGGGCTGGGTCGCGGGCAGCCTGCTGCTCGCCTCGGCGCCCTGGTCGACCCGGTGGGGGCGCGGGCGCCCGAGCCGTGAGCACCCCTCGGCCGGCGGCCTGCCGCGCCGCCGGGTGGCCTCGACCTTCAGCGCGCTGACTCCGTACGCCGCCGCCGCGGTCTGCACGGCCGGCATCCTCGACAACGCCCTCGGAGGCCATCCGATGGACCGGGTGGTGATCGTGGTCGCCTGCACGGTCGGCCTGGCCCTGATCGTCCGTCAGGGCATCATGCTGCTCGACAACCTGTCGCTGGCCCAGGAGCTGGCCCAGAAGGAGGCGCACTTCCGCTCGCTGGTCCAGGGGTCCAGCGATGTGATCATGATCACCGGCGCCAACGGTGTGCTCTCCTACGTCTCGCCGGCCGCCCTCGGGGTCTACAGCCGCGATCCGGAGGAGCTGGTCGGCGGCCGGCTGCTGGACCTGGTGCATCCCGAGGACGCGGACCGGGTGGTCGGCGAGGTGCACCGGTTCCTGGCCCGCAGCCAGCGCCTGGCCCGCCAGCTCACCCCCACCGCGCACCGGCCCACCCCGCGCGCGATGGAGCCCAGCGCCCGGGTGGAGTGCCGGATCCGGGCCGGCGGCGGGGAGTGGCTGCACGTGGAGTCCACCGTCAACCGCTACCGCGACGGGCTGATCCTGAACAGCCGCGACGTCACCGAACGCGTCAGTCTGCAGGCGCAGTTGCAGCACAACGCGTTCCACGACCCGCTCACCGACCTGCCCAACCGGGCGCTGTTCGCCGAGCGGCTGCGCGCCTCGCTCGGCGGGCGCTCCCTCCAACCGCCTGGGGCCGAGTCCCCGCGCGAGCACCCCTACCAGGAGCCCGGCACGGTGGCGGTGCTCTTCCTGGACCTGGACGGCTTCAAGGCGGTCAACGACACCGTCGGGCACCAGGTCGGCGACCAGTTGCTGGTGCAGGCGGCCCGCCGGCTGCAGGCCACCGTGCGCACCGGTGACACGGTGGCCAGATTCGGCGGCGACGAGTTCGCGGTGCTGGTCTGCGGCCCGCTGGGCCGGCTGCGGGTGCAGGAGCTGGCCGAGCGGCTGCGCCTGGCGCTCTCCGAGCCGTACTGGATCGGCGGCACCGAACTGGGGGTGGCCGCCAGCATCGGGATCGCCTTCGGCCCGCGCGGCCTGGACGAGTACGGCCAGCCGGTGGGCGAGGTGGCCGTACTGGCCGACGAGCTGATGCGCGACGCCGACCTCGCGATGTACCGGGCCAAGTCCGAGGGCAAGGGCCGGGTGGTGCTCTACAGCTCCGCGATGCGGGCCGACGTGGAGCACCGCCGGGAGCTGGACGACCGGCTGCGCCTGGCGGTGCGCGAGGGCGGCTTCGCGCTGTACCACCAGCCCGTGGTGGACCTGCGCACCGGCGCCGTGGCCGGGGTGGAGGCGCTGGCCCGCTGGCGCTCGGCCCAGGGCCTGCTGCTCACCCCGGCCGAGTTCCTGCGCGCCGCCGAGGCCGGTGACGCGGCCGGCCGGTTCACCCGCTGGCTGCTCCAGCAGTCGATCGCCGAGGCCGCGCTGCGCTCGGCGGTGGGCCCCGGCGGCGCGGGGCGCGGGCCGGCCGGCGCGGTGCCGGTCACCGTGCGGCTGACCGCCGAGCGGCTGTGCGCGCCCGGGGTGCACGAGACCATCGCCGCGGCGCTGCGCGAGTGCGGCCTGCCGCCCGGGCGGCTGGTGATCGAGCTGGCCCGGATGGGATCGGACGCCATGGCCGACGAGCTGGGCCGCAAACTGGCCGCGCTGCGCCGGCTCGGGGTGGGCACCGCGCTGGCCGGCTTCGGGGCCGGCAGCGGCTCGCTGAGCGCGCTGGCCCGGCTGTCGTTCGACGCGCTGAAGCTGGACCGCGCGCTGGTCCAGGAGCTGGCCGACAACCCGCGCAGCCGGGCGCTGGCGGGCCACGCGCTGCGGCTGGGCCGCGAACTGGGCCTGGCCACCTGCGCGGAGGGGGTGGACAAGGAGCGCCAGGTGACGGTGCTGCAGGAGCTGGGCTGCCGGTACGGGCAGGGCCTGGCCTTCGCCCAGCCGCTGGACGAGTTCCGGCTGCGCCGGGCGCTGGCCCGCCGGCTCTACCCGCTGCCCCGGCCGCTGGGCGCGGTCTCGGCCCGGCTCGCCTACCTGTCCGCCGCCGACACCCGTTCGGGTGGACGTCCGGAGCCCGGCGCGGGCCGCCCCGCGCAGCCGCACCCGGCGCACGAGTCCGCGGAGTGCCAGGCCGCCTGCGGCACCGTGCCGGGGTCCACGGCCGGTCCGCATAACGAGACGTCGATCCCACCTGCTTGACATCGGCCCGCGCCGAGGAGCAAGGTCGGTGCCATGACCACCCGAATTCTCGTACTTGGCGGGCGCGTCGGCTGAGCCCCGGACCTCGTCCGGACTCGTACCTGGCCGACGCGCCACCCCTCGCTTGCCCTTGGCACGAGGGGTTTTTTGTTGCACTCGCACTGTTTGAACACCGATGTACCGCCGGTTCGTCCCTCCGGATATCGGACGGAACGGACCAGCACCCGGCTACCGGACCCTCGCCGGCGGAGCAGCACAGCGCCCCGGGGGAGCCCGCCGGGCCGGCCGAAACCGAGAAGAGACAGGCAGATGACTGAGCACACGGCATCCCCCCGCCGCGGGGACCAGCAGGGCGGCCCGTCCCAGGAGGCTCCCGCGGTGGTCGAGACCATGACCGGCGCGCAGTCGCTCATCCGCTCGCTCGAGGCGGTCGGCGCGGAGACCGTCTTCGGCATCCCGGGCGGTGCGATCCTGCCGGCGTACGACCCGCTGATGGACTCGGTCAAGGTCCGGCACATCCTGGTCCGCCACGAGCAGGGCGCGGGCCACGCGGCCACCGGATACGCGCAGGCCACCGGCAAGGTGGGCGTCTGCATGGCGACCTCGGGTCCGGGCGCCACCAACCTGGTCACCCCGATCGCCGACGCCTACATGGACTCGGTGCCGATGGTCGCGATCACCGGCCAGGTCGCCTCCAAGGCGATCGGCACCGACGCCTTCCAGGAGGCGGACATCTGCGGCATCACGATGCCGATCACCAAGCACAACTTCCTGGTCACCGACCCGGCCGAGATCCCGCGGGTGATCGCCGAGGCCTTCCACATCGCCGCCACCGGACGTCCGGGCCCGGTGCTGGTGGACATCGCCAAGGACGCGCTGCAGGCCACCACCACCTTCCGCTGGCCGGTGGAGCTGTCGCTGCCGGGCTACCGCCCCGTCACCAAGCCGCACGCCAAGCAGATCCGCGAGGCCGCCAAGCTGCTGGTCGCCGCCCGCAAGCCGGTGCTCTACGTGGGCGGCGGCGTGCTCAAGGCGAACGCCACCACCGAGCTGCGGATCCTGGCCGAGCTGACCGGCGCCCCGGTGGTCACCACGCTGATGGCGCTGGGCGCCTTCCCCGACAGCCACCCGCAGCACCTGGGCATGCCCGGCATGCACGGCAGCGTCCCGGCGGTCACCGCCCTGCAGAAGTCCGACCTGCTCTTCACCCTCGGCGCCCGGTTCGACGACCGGGTCACCGGCAAGCTGGACAGCTTCGCGCCGTACGCCAAGGTGGTGCACGCCGACATCGACCCGGCCGAGATCGGCAAGAACCGCCCGGCCGACGTGCCGATCGTGGGCGACGCGCGCGAGGTGCTGGCCGACCTGATCGTCGCCGTCCAGGCCGAGCACGAGGCCGGCCGCACGGGCGACTACAGCGACTGGTGGGTCAAGCTCAACGAGTGGAAGAAGACCTACCCGCTGGGCTACGAGTCGGCCCCCGCCGGCGAGTTGTCGCCGCAGCAGGTGATCGAGCGGATCGGGCAGCTGGTCGGCTCGGACGCGATCTACGCGGCCGGCGTCGGGCAGCACCAGATGTGGGCCTCGCAGTTCATCAACTACGAGAAGCCGGCCAGCTGGCTCAACTCCGGCGGCGCGGGCACCATGGGCTACGCGGTCCCGGCCGCGATGGGCGCCAAGGCGGGCCGCCCGGAGGCCGCGGTCTGGGCGATCGACGGCGACGGCTGCTTCCAGATGACCAATCAGGAACTGGTCACCTGCGCGCTGAACAACATCCCGATCAAGGTCGCGGTCATCAACAACGGTTCGCTGGGCATGGTCCGCCAGTGGCAGACCCTCTTCTACAACCAGCGCTACTCCAACACCGTGCTGCACGCCGGCCCCGAGCACGACGGCGTCGCCCCGCCGCCGCAGGGCACCCGGATCCCGGACTTCGTGCTGCTCTCCGAGGCGATGGGCTGCGTGGGTCTGCGCTGCGAGCGCCCCGAGGACCTGGACGCGGTGATCAAGCAGGCGATGGAGATCAACGACCGCCCGGTGGTGATCGACTTCATCGTCCACCAGGACGCCATGGTCTGGCCGATGGTGGCCGCCGGCACCAGCAACGACGAGATCCTCTTCGCCCGGGGCGTGCGCCCCGACTTCGGCGACGACCTCGACTGAACCTCGAACTAGGAATCAGAGACCATGTCCAAGCACACCCTCTCCGTCCTGGTCGAGAACAAGCCCGGCGCGCTGGCCCGCGTCGCCGCCCTGTTCTCCCGTCGGGGCTTCAACATCGACTCCCTCGCCGTCGGCCCGACCGAGCACCCGGACATCTCCCGGATGACCATCGTGGTCAACGTCGAGGATCTGCCCCTTGAGCAGGTCACCAAGCAGCTCAACAAGCTGGTCAACGTGATAAAGATCGTCGAGCTCGACCAGTCCGCTGCGATCCAGCGGGAACTGGTCCTGGTCAAGGTCCGGGCCGACAACGAGACCCGGTCCCAGGTCGTCGAGATCGTGCAGCTCTTCCGCGCCAAGACCGTGGACGTGTCGCCGGACGCCGTCACCATCGAGGCCACCGGCAGCTCGGACAAGCTGGAGGCGATGCTGCGAATGCTGGAACCGTACGGCATCAAGGAGCTCGTGCAGTCGGGCCTGGTGGCGATCGGGCGCGGTGCCCGGTCGATCACCGACCGCTCGCTGCGCGCGCTCGACCGCAGCGCCTGACCGAACCGCGTCTCCCCGCTGTCTCAGCAGCTGAGCGCGACCCCCTGAACCCCTGTCACCTGCGCGTACGGTAGCCAGAGCACCGACGTGACCAACCAAGGAGAAGTCCCACCGTGGCCGAGCTGTTCTACGAAGACGACGCCGACCTGTCCATCATCCAGGGCCGCAAGGTCGCGGTCATCGGCTACGGCAGCCAGGGCCACGCCCACGCGCTGTCGCTGCGCGACTCGGGTGTCGACGTCCGCGTGGGCCTGCTGGAGGGCTCCAAGTCCCGGGCCGCCGCCGAGGAGGAGGGCCTGCGCGTGGTCACCCCGTCCGAGGCCGCCGCCGAGGCCGACGTCATCATGATCCTGGTGCCGGACCCGATCCAGGCCGACGTCTACAAGGAGGCCGTCGAGCCGAACCTGAAGGCGGGCGACGCCCTCTTCTTCGGCCACGGCCTGAACATCCGCTTCGGCTTCATCAAGCCCCCGGCCGACGTCGACGTCTGCATGGTGGCCCCCAAGGGCCCGGGTCACCTGGTCCGCCGCCAGTACGTCGAGGGCCGCGGCGTGCCGTGCATCGTGGCCGTCGAGCAGGACGCCACCGGCGGCGCCTTCGCGCTGGCGCTCTCCTACGCCAAGGGCATCGGCGGCACCAAGGCCGGCGTCATCAAGACCACCTTCACCGAGGAGACCGAGACCGACCTGTTCGGCGAGCAGGCGGTCCTCTGCGGCGGCACCGCCGCCCTGGTCAAGGCCGGTTTCGAGACCCTGGTCGAGGCCGGCTACCAGCCGGAGATCGCCTACTTCGAGTGCCTGCACGAGCTGAAGCTGATCGTCGACCTGATGTACGAGGGCGGCCTGGAGAAGATGCGCTGGTCGGTCTCCGAGACCGCCGAGTGGGGCGACTACGTCACCGGCCCGCGGATCATCACCGCCGACACCAAGGCCGAGATGAAGAAGGTCCTGGCCGAGATCCAGGACGGCACCTTCGCCAACACCTGGATCGCCGAGTACAAGGCCGGTCTGCCGAAGTACAACGAGTACAAGACCGCGGACTCCGAGCACCTGCTGGAGACCACCGGCAAGGAGCTGCGCAAGCTGATGAGCTGGGTCAAGGAGGCCTGACCAGCCGGTCGGTGAGTGGTGGGGGCGGGCCCGATCGGAAGCCGACGGGCCCGTCCCCACCGTTGCTCCGGCGCCCGGCGTGGGCCCGCTGCGCCGCTGTACACGGCGTCGGTCCCGTGCGGGTGATTTCGCCGCACGGGCACAGGCAAAGCCCTTGCCCGCCGATAGACTTCCGAGTGCGCGTCAGGCCCACAGCGTCGTGCGTCTACCTACGCGGCATGCCACCATCCCCACGCCCGCCGGAGCGCTGCGCCGGCCACGCCACCCACGTGACCGTGGAGCGGGGGAGTACCGGACAGTAAGGACCAACTGTCGTGAGCACTGTGACATCCAAGGCCGTGACCTCTCAGAGCGCCGTCGTACTGATCGCCGAAGAGCTGTCGCCCGCCACCGTCGACGCCCTGGGGCCGGACTTCGAGATCCGCCACTGCGACGGAGCCGACCGCACCGAACTGCTGACCGCCATCGCGGACGTGGACGCCATCCTGATCCGCTCGGCCACCCGGATCGACGCCGAGGCGCTGGCCGTGGCGAAGAAGCTGAAGGTGGTCGCCCGGGCCGGTGTCGGCCTGGACAACGTCGACGTCGCCGCCGCCACCAAGGCCGGCGTGATGGTCGTCAACGCGCCGACCTCCAACATCGTCACCGCCGCCGAACTCGCCTGCGGGCTGCTGATCTCGGTGGCCCGCAACATCGCGCCCGCCAACTCCGCGCTCAAGGCCGGTGAGTGGAAGCGCAACAAGTACACCGGCGTCGAGCTGTCCGAGAAGACCCTCGGCGTGGTGGGCCTGGGCCGGATCGGCGTGCTGGTCGCCCAGCGGATGTCCGCCTTCGGCATGAAGATCGTCGCCTACGACCCCTACATCCAGGCCGCCCGCGCGGCCCAGATGGGCGTCAAGCTGCTCTCGCTGGACGAGCTGCTGGAGGTCTCCGACTTCATCACCGTCCACTTGCCCAAGACCCCCGAGACGATCGGCCTGATCGGCGACGACGCGCTGCACAAGGTCAAGCCGAGCGTGCGGATCGTCAATGCCGCCCGCGGCGGCATCGTCGACGAGGCCGCGCTCGCCGCCGCCCTCAAGGAGGGCCGGGTGGCCGGCGCCGGCCTCGACGTCTACGCCAAGGAGCCGTGCACCGACTCCCCGCTCTTCACCTTCGACAACGTGGTGGCCACCCCGCACCTGGGCGCCTCCACCGACGAGGCGCAGGAGAAGGCCGGCATCGCCGTCGCCAAGTCGGTGCGCCTGGCGCTGGCCGGCGAGCTGGTCCCGGACGCGGTCAACGTCCAGGGCGGCGTGATCGCCGAGGACGTGCGCCCCGGCCTGCCGCTGGCCGAGAAGCTCGGCCGGATCTTCACCGCGCTGGCCGGCGAGGTGGCGGTGCGGCTCGACGTCGAGGTGCGCGGCGAGATCACCCAGCACGACGTCAAGGTGCTCGAACTCTCCGCGCTCAAGGGCGTCTTCGAGGATGTCGTGGCCGAGACGGTGTCCTACGTCAACGCCCCGCTGTTCGCCCAGGAGCGCGGCGTCGAGGTACGCCTGACCACGAGCAGCGAGAGCGTCGAGCACCGCAACGTGATCACTGTGCGCGGCACCCTGGCCGACGGCGCCGAGATCGCCATCTCCGGCACGCTGTCCGGCCCCAAGCAGCAGCAGAAGATCGTCGGCGTGGACGCCTTCGAGGTGGACGTGGCGCTCACCGACCACATGGCCTTCTTCAAGTACGAGGACCGCCCCGGCGTGGTCGGCACCCTGGGCCGGATCCTCGGCGACGCGGGCATCAACATCGCCGGCATGCAGGTGGCCCGGGACGGCGAGACCAAGGACGCGCTGGCCTCGATCACCGTCGACTCCCAGATCCCGCAGGAGGTGCTGGCCGAGATCGCCAGCGAGGTGGGCGCCAAGTTCGCCCGCGGGGTCGACCTGGGCTGATCCGGCCGGCCGACGCGCCGTCAGTTCGCCGACCCCGGACCGCCGAGCGGTCCGGGGTCGGCGTGCGTTTTCGGCCAGGTCAGGCCCGGTTGGGCCCGCCCGGGTGAGAGTCGTCTCAGATAGTAGGAAATCCAACTAGTCGTGCAGACAGCAGCCTGGGCTCGGCGTACCGTGAAATGACCATCCGGTTCCCCCGCCAGGGCCCCACCAAGCCGCCCGGCGCGCGCGGGCCGGGTGCGCCGTACGCAGCGCGGCGGGCGATCCCCGCCAGGCGTATACCCCCCTCCTCCCGCTTCCGGCGCCGCACGGCGTCTTCTGGACCAAGGAGCCCGGTATGCCCTCCACCGCAGAGCAGGTCAGCCACCGTCACACCGCCGCCCCCCTCGGCATCGCCGCCCGGAACGCCGCTGTCCTGGGCGCCCCGGGACAGCCGCGCCGCCGCCGGCGCCGTCTCGACCCGCACGCCCCGGCCGGCTTCGGCCAGAGTGCCGGGCAGGCCGCCGCCGCGCTGCAGCGGGCGCTCGACCGCCGCGACAACGGCGGCGCCACCGGGCACTGACCACGCGGCCCCGGCCGTTGCAGGGACCGCGCGTTGGGCCATTCGCCTGACGTGGCGTCAGTATCCGGGACGGGGTCGCGGGCGGCCCGAGATCCTGAGGTGGTGCGTATCCGACCACTTCGCCCCGGGCCACCCCGCTCCCGATCCTCCGCTCCCCGTCACCTGCACCGGCACGGACCCCAGCACCAGCACGGACCCCAGCACCGGCACGGCCCCCGGCACCGCGCGGCGCGCCGCCGGCTCCCCGGGGTGCTGCTCGCGCTGGCCCTGCTGGCCGGACCGCTGGTGCTCGCCGCCGTGCCCCCCACCGGCCTGGCGGTCGAGCAGAGCGGGGCCGCGGGCGGCGCCCGGAGCTCGGTGCTGCTCGAACTGGACACCGAGTCCGCCGCTCCCGCCTGGCGCCGGGCGGCCGAGGGCGCCCGGCGCGAGCAGCGCTCGGCGGCCCAGGCCGGCCAGGCGGCAGCCGAGGCGGGCCGGGCGGCCCGGCAGCGCGCCGAGGCGGCCCTCACCCGTCTGGAGCAGCGGCTCGGGTCGGGCGTCCGGGTGCTCTACCGCACCCACACCCTCTTCACGGGCCTGGCCGTCAACGCCCCCACGGCCCGGCTCGCGGCGCTGCGCTCGCTGCCCGGCGTGCGTGCGGCGCACCCGATCGCGCCCAAACAGCGCTCCAACGCGCACTCCGTCCCGCTCACCGGCGCACCGGCGCTCTGGGGCGGGGTGCCCGGGAACACCGGGCAGGGGGTGCGGATCGGCATCATCGACAGCGGGATCGACTACACCCACGCCGATTTCGGCGGCCCCGGGACGGAGGCCGCCTACCGCGCGGTCGATCCCGCCAGGCCCGCACCCGCCGGGCTCTTCCCCAATGCCAAGGTGACCGGCGGGCAGGACCTGGTCGGTGACGACTACGACCCCGACCCGAGCGCCGCCGGCTACCAGCCGGTGCCGCACCCCGACCCCAATCCGCTGGACTGCGCCCGCAACGGCCACGGCACCCACGTGGCCGGCACCGCGGCCGGCTACGGCGTCGATGCCCAGGGGCAGACCTACCGCGGCCCGTACCGCCCGGGCCTGGACCCGGCCGCCTTCCGGATCGGCCCCGGCGCCGCACCGGGCGCCACTCTCTACGCGATCAAGGTCTTCGGCTGCCAGGGCTCCACCGACCAGCTCGCGCGCGCCCTGGACCTGGCCGCCGACCCGGACCAGAAGGGCGACCTCGCCGACCATCTGGACGTGGTCAACCTCTCGCTCGGCAGCGGCTTCGGCGACCCCGGCGACGCCGACGCGCTGGCCGCCGACAAGCTCGCCGAGGCCGGCACCGTGGTGGTCGCCTCGGCCGGCAACGACGGCGACGTCTACGGCATCGGCGGCAGCCCGGGAGTGGCCACCCGGGCCATCGCGGTGGCCGCCTCGGTCGACGGCCACGGCGACGCCGACGGCGTGCGGGTGCTCGCCCCGGCGGCGCTGGCCGGGGTGCTGCCCGCCCACTGGAGCGCCCGCTACACCGGCTGGAGCACCGCCGAGGTGACCGCCGAGGTGGTGCGGCCCACCGCCGACCCGGACGGCTGCACCGCCTTCGGCCCGGTGGACGCGGCCCGGCTGCGCGGCCGGATCGCCCTGCTCGACTGGGCCCGGACCGACGCCGACCGGGCCTGCGGCTCCACCCCGCGCGCCGACCACGCCGCCGACGCGGGCGCCGTCGGCGTGCTGCTGGCCGGGACGGGCGCCGCCGACCCGGCCGCGGGCGGCCGGCTGGACGAGATCGGCGGAGACGAGCGGATCCCCGCCGCGCTGCTCGGCGCCGAGGACGGCGACCGGCTGCGCCAGGCCGTGGATCCGCCGGCCGGCCGGGGTGGGCTCACCGTGCGGCTCGCCACCGCGGGCAACCCGCTGCACGGTGCGGTCGGCCAGGACTGGCCCGACCGGGTCGACACGCTCACCGGCTTCAGCTCCCGCGGCATCGGCGAACCGGGCGTGGTCAAGCCCGACCTGGCGGCGCCCGGCGAGACCATCTGGTCCGCCAAGGCCGGCACCGGCAGCTGGGGCACCCGTGAGGACGGCACCTCGATGGCCGCCCCGCACATCACCGGGACCGCCGCGCTGGTCCGCGCCGCCCACCCCGATTGGAGCGTCACCGAGGTCAAGGCCGCGCTGATGAACACCGCCACCGACCTGCGGGCGGGCAACGGCCGCAGCGGCCCGCTGCTCGGCCCCGAGCGGGCCGGGGCCGGGCGGGTGCGCGTCGACCTGGCCGTCGCCACCCCGGCCGTCGCCTACGCGGCCGACGACGCCGGCCAGGTCGGCCTCTCCTTCGGCCCGGTCCCGGTGACCGGGCCGCTCACCGTCACCCGCGACGTCGCGGTGCGCAACCTGTCCGGCGCGCCGATGAGTTATCGCACCGGGTACCAGGCGGACACCGAACTGCCCGGCGCCCGTTTCGACCTGACGCCGGACCAGCTGACGGTCGCGCCGGGGGAGAGCGCCCTGGTCCACGTCACCCTGAGCGTTCCCGGCCCGCTCGACCGGGTGCCCGATCCCACCCTGACCCGCACCCAGTCCGGGCGGGCCCGCACCTTCCGCGGCGAGCTCTCCGGGCGCCTGCTGCTCACCCCGGCCGCGAGCGGTGCGCCCGAGCTCCGGGTGCCGCTCTTCGCCGCCCCGCGCGCCGCCTCCGAGCTGACCGCGACGGCCGTCGGCGCCACCACGCCGGCGGTGCGGCCCGGACCCCAGCCAGGGCAGCCGGGACAGGCGGCGCAGGCGGGTCCCGCCGGGCCGGTGGTGACCAGGCTCGCCGTCACCGGCACCCCCGCGCTCACCAGCGCCGGGCCGGCCTCGCTGATCAGTGCCTTCGAGCTCGGCGGCGAGGGCGCGCGGTGGCCGGACTGCGCGCCTGCCGAACCCGCCCCCACCCCCGCGCCCAGTGGCCGGGCGGCGGCGCCCGGCAGCCTGGAGCGCCCCGAGCACAGCCAGGACGGCGCCCCGTGCGCCGCCCAGGGTCCCGACCGCTCGGCCGACCTGCGAGCGGTGGGCGCGGCCGGCGACGCGCCCACCGTGCCGGCCGCCGACGCCAGGCTCTACCTGGCGGCCACCAGCTGGGCCCCGGCCGTCACTCCGGTGGCCGCCACGGCGGTGCGCGCCGCGCTCGACACCGACGGCGACGGCGTGCCGGACGCGTTCGTGGTCGCCGACCGGCTGCCGGGCAGCGACGTCCTGGTGGCCCGGCTGCTGGACGCCCGCAGCGGAGCGCAGCTCGACGTCCAGCCGCTCAACGCCCGATGGGGTGATACCGACACCGATCTGCTGGACAGCGACACCGTCGTCCTGCCGATCCGGATGTCCGCGCTGCCCAGGTTCTCGCCCGCGGGCGGCCGGATCCGCTACGCCATCTGGACCGGTTCGGTGGGTGGCACACCCGACCCGGCGCACGCGCTCTCCGCCGTCGGGCTCACCGACGGCCGCCCGCGACTGGAGTTCGATCCGCTCCACCCGGCCCTGGACATCCGCTCCGGCCTGGGCGGATCGAGCGCCATCGCCTCGCCCGAGGCCCCTGGCACCGTGCTGGAGGTGCGCCGCTCGACCCCCGCCCCGGCCCGCCTGCTCCTGGTGCACCACCTCAACACCGACGGACATCGGGCCCAGCTGCTCGACCTGCCGGCGGGTTGAGCCCAGCGGGCCCCGGTGGCGCCGCCGCCCGCTCGCGGCGGCGCCACCAGGACCCCACCGTCACCAGCAGCCACCCGCCCACCGCCGCGGCCGAGACCCACAGCCCCGGCGCCAGCCCCGGCTGCTCGAAGGTGCAGCCGATCCGGCTCGCGCCCGGGCCCAGCGGGACGGCGAGCAGTCCCTGCACCGACCCCGCGGGTGCCGACGGTCCGCCGTCCACCCCGCACCGCCACCCCGGCACCGCGGGCACCGCGAGCACCGCGCTGCCGGTGCTGCCCGGCGGCAGCTCGGCGCTGACGGTGTGCCCGCCGGCCCGCACCGACCGGGCCCCGCCCGCGCGCAGCCCCTGCACCGCCTGCGCCAGCGCCGCCGGATCCAGGCAGCCGAACGGGCTGGCCGGTACCTGGGTGGCCAGCTCGACGTGCACCGTCACCCGGACCACGCCGTCCGCCGGCACCGGACCGAGCGGCAGGATCGGCAGCGCCGTCGCGTTCTGCTCCCCGCGCACCGTCAGCACACCGCCCGGCCAGCTCAACCGGCCGTTCAGATAAGGCGCGTAGAGGTAGGCCAGGCGTCCGGGCGCGCAGCCGGCAGTGAGTTCGGTACCGGCTTCGCCCGCCGGCGTGGTGGGCAGCGACCAGCCGCTGCGGCCGTGGTCGGTCGGGGCCGGCCCGGCGCCCGGCACCAGCACCGGGACCTGGTAGACCGCCGCGCCGAGCAGCGCCTGCTGGCGCGCCCAGACCGGGGCGCCGCTCGGCGGGGTCGGCGCCCCGGGCGGGCGCACGGTGACCAGCGGCGCCGCGGGTGACCGGCGCACCGTCGGGCCGGGCTGGAGCGAGCTGCCCACCGCGAGCAGCGCCTGCCCGACCGGATCGGCGGCGCTGAGCGTCTGGCGCCCCTGCAGCAGCCAGCCGGCGCCCAGCGAGTGCAGCGCCTGCGCGGTGGCCAGCGGCAGGTAGTCGCTGCGGTAGCCGCCGCCCTGGCCGCCCAGCAGCATCGGATCGTTGCCGGTGAGTGCCGTCGGCCCGGGGTCGGCGCGGGCGGCCGGCCAGTCCTCGGCCGACCGGAGCAACCGCCGTGCCGCCGCGGCCTGTTCGGCCGCCGGCTCGGGTGCCGGCAGCACGGCCTGGACCGGCACGGGCAGTGCGGCGGTGGTCGCCGCCGTCGGATCGTCCGGCTCGCGGTCACGCGGCCCCAGCGCCGCGTAGGCCGCCGCGCCCGACCCCAGGAGGACGGCGCAACCCAGCACCGTCGCCGCGGCGCGCCGCCGGCCGGCCCCGGTGGAGGCCAGCGCCCACAGCGCCCCCACCAGCACCGGGACCCCGGCCCCCAGCAGCACCCAGGTGAGCGGGGTCGACCCGCGGGCCCCGGCCAGTGCGGCCGGCCCGGCGAGCAGCGCCGCCCCGCAGCCGAGCGCGAGCGGGCCGGGCCGGTGCGCCAGGCCGACCCAGGCCGCCATGGTCAGCAGCCCGGCCAGCACGAAGGTCGACCGGTACGGATCGCCCTGCGGCGCGGTCGCCACGTGCCACAGCAACTGGCTCGGCCGCCAGACGAACGCGATCGCGACCAGCGCCAGCGCCAGCGGCCAAACCAGACGCTCGCGCACCGGCACCGCGCGGTTGAACGGCAGCGCGGCCACCAGCAGCAGGACCGGCACACCGGTGAAGACCTCGGGCAGCCCGCTCCCGGCGGGAGTGCCGGGCAGCAGCCGGGCCAGGTAGTCGGTGAGCCCCGGCGTGCCAGGGTGCGGCACGGCGGCGGGCACCGCGGTCCGCCCGGCCTCGAAGGTCACCCAGAGCACCGGCGCCGCCGCCGCGACCCCGGTCGCCGTCATCGCCAGCGCCCGCCCCAGCGAGCGCAGCCGCTCACCCGCCGGGCGCCGGTCCACCAGCAGGCGCAGCACCAGGACCAGGGCGGCCCCGAGGGTGGCCGCCGCTGCGGTGTAGAAATTGCCGACCCAGGCCAGCGCGACCGCCACCGCGCCCAGCGGCCACCCGGTGCGCCGCAGGCAGCGGTCGAAGGCCAGGCCGACCAGCGGCAGCGAGACCAGTCCCCAGAGCCAGGCGGGCCGCCCGACCCCCTCCACCAGTACCCAGGCACAGAGCCCGTACCCGGTGGCGAGCAGCGCCCGCAGCCACCCCGGGCCCGGGGCCAGCCGCCCCAGGAAGACGGTCATCAGCGCGGTGCCCAGGCCGATGCTCAGCAGGGTGCCGAGGAAGACGGCCAGAGCCACCTGTTCGCGCGGGACGAGCAGGACCAGCAGCGAGAACGGGTTCAGCAGATCGGTCACCAGGTCGGGCAGGAACGGCACCCCGTAACCACTGTTCCAGTTGACCAGCAGGTCCCCGCCACCGCGCCCGTGCAGCAGGTCCCACAGGTGCGCGTGCAGCGGGACCACCTGCTCGGCCAGCACCGTCCCCGCCCGCGGCCCCGCCCCGAACGGATACCCCCGCCGCGCCGCCAGCGCCACCACGTACACCCCCACCGCGAGCACGGCGGAACCCGGCGCGGCGCGGCGGCCACTTTCGGGTGATTCCCCCTCAGGACCCGCCGGGTAGCCTGAAGTGGACCGCCAGAATCTCCGCATGGGAGCAATGATGAGCGCCGAACCGTTCCCGGCCTGGCTGCGCCCGCCCGTCGGTGGCTGGACGGCGGAAGATCTGGACCGGCTCCCCGAGCTGCCTCCGCACACGGAGCTGATCGACGGGAGCCTGATCTTCGCGAGCCCGCAGACGACATTCCACAACTGGGCCATGTGGCTTCTGGAGTACGGGCTTCGGACGTCGGTGCCGACCGAATGGGAGGTCTGGCGGGAGATGTCGGTCGTGCTCGGCAAGCGGAACCGTCCGGAGCCGGACCTCCTGGCGGCCAGGCGAGGGGCCTACGGAGGCCCCAAGCAGACCGCCTTCCAGCCCGAGGACGTCCTGCTGGCGATCGAGGTGGTGTCGGAGGAGTCCGTCGAGCGCGATCGGGACGTCAAGCCGCGCAAGTACGCCGAAGCAGGCATCCGCTACTTCTGGCGGGTCGAGAGCGACGAGGGCCGCCCGGTCGCCTACACCTACGAGATCGACCCCGCCGCCGGCGCCTACATCGGTACGGGTGTGCACCGGGAGGTGCTCAAGCTGGATCACCCGTTCCCGGTGGAGATCGAGCTGACCCGCCGCTGACCGTCCGCATTCTGGACGCCGGATGTCACTCTCCAAGACAGGGGAGTACCGTTCCCAGCATGTCTCGCAGCCTTCGTCTCGCAGTGATCCCCGGTGACGGTATCGGCCAGGAAGTCGTGGCCGAGGGCCTCAAGGTGCTTGCCGCCGCCCTCCCCGGCGACGTCAAGCTGGAGACCACCGAGTACGACCTCGGCGCCCGCCGCTACCACGCCTCCGGTGAGACCCTCCCGGACGCGGTGCTGGCGGAGCTGAAGACGCACGACGCGATCCTGCTCGGTGCGATCGGCGACCCCTCCGTCCCCTCCGGGGTGCTGGAGCGCGGGCTGCTGCTCAAGCTGCGGTTCGCCTTCGACCACCACATCAACCTCCGCCCGGGCAAGCTCTTCCCCGGCGTCGCCTCGCCGCTGGCCGGCACCCCGGCGATCGACTTCGTGGTCGTCCGCGAGGGCACCGAGGGCCCCTACGTCGGCAACGGCGGCTCGCTGCGCACCGGCACCGAGCAGGAGGTGGCCACCGAGGTCAGCCTCAACACCGCCTTCGGCATCGAGCGCGTGGTCCGCGACGCCTACCGCCGGGCCGCCGCCCGTCCGCGCAAGAAGCTGACCCTGGTCCACAAGAACAACGTGCTGGTGCACGCCGGCCACCTGTGGACCCGGATCTTCCAGCAGGTCGGCCAGGAGTTCCCCGAGGTCACCACCGACTACCTGCACGTGGACGCGGCGACCATCTTCTTCGTCACCCAGCCCGAGCGGTTCGACGTGATCGTCACCGACAACCTGTTCGGCGACATCCTGACCGACCTGGCCGCCGCCGTCACCGGTGGCATCGGCCTGGCCGCGAGCGGCAACATCAACCCCTCCGGGGCCTTCCCCTCGATGTTCGAGCCGGTGCACGGCTCCGCCCCGGACATCGCGGGCCAGGGCAAGGCCGACCCGACGGCCACCGTGCTGTCGGTGGCCATGCTCCTCGACCACCTCGGTTTCACCGCCGAGGCGGCCAAGGTCGAGGCGGCCGTCGCCGCCGACCTGGCCGGGCGCGGCAGCGCCGTGCGGACCACCACCGAGGTCGGCGACGCGCTCGCCGGCCGAGTATCCGGCTGACGGGCCGGCTGAGAGGCGGAGCGAGGCGCCCCGGGGGCGCTACAAATCCACAGCTGTTCGGCACGGCCCCTTAGATGCGAGTATCAACAGTGGGCCGTGCCTTCGGCGTACCCGGGTTCCCCCGACCCGCCGCCGGGAGGCGGTCACGGCCCTGACCAACCACACGGTGAAGGACAGAAGCCATGACCACGCCCACCCAGGCGCCCATCACGTTCGAGCTCAAGCCTTCCGCGCACCCGCTGCCCGCGGCGGAGCGCGAGGCCAGGCTGGCGAACCCCGGCTTCGGCCGGATCTTCACCGACCACATGGTCACCATCCGCTGGACCGAGGGCCGCGGCTGGCACGACGCCCAGCTCACCCCGTACGCGCCGCTGGAGATGGACCCGGCGAACATGACCCTGCACTACGGGCAGGCCATCTTCGAGGGCCTCAAGGCCTACCGCCAGCCCGACGGCTCGATCGCCTCCTTCCGTCCGGAGGCGAACGCGGCCCGCTTCCAGGCCTCGGCCCGCCGCCTGGCGATGCCCGAGCTGCCCGCCGACGCCTTCGTCAAGGCCTGTGAGCTGCTCGTCCAGCAGGACCGCGACTGGGTGCCCACCGAGGCCGAGCAGAGCCTCTACCTGCGCCCGTTCATGTTCGCCGCCGAGGCGGGCCTGGGGGTCCGGCCCGCCAACGAGTACCTCTTCATCGTGATCGCCTCCCCGGCCGGCGCCTACTTCCCCGGCGGCGTGAAGCCGGTCTCGGTCTGGCTCTCCGAGGAGTACGTGCGCGCCGCGCCCGGCGGCACCGGCGCCGCCAAGTGCGCGGGCAACTACGCCGCTTCGCTGGTCGCCCAGGCCCAGGCCGCGGCCCAGGGCTGCGACCAGGTGGTCTGGCTGGACGCCGCCGAGCACAAGTGGATCGAGGAGATGGGAGGCATGAACCTCTACTTCGTCCTCGGCGAGGGCGAGGACGCGAAGATCGTCACCCCGGCCCTGTCCGGCGCGCTGCTGCCCGGCATCACCCGTGACTCGCTGCTCACCATCGCCGCCGACCTCGGCTACGCCACCGAGGAGCGCAAGATCTCCACCGACGAGTGGAAGCAGGGCAACGCCGACGGCACCCTGACCGAGGTCTTCGCCTGCGGCACCGCCGCCGTGATCACCCCGGTCGGCTCGGTCAAGTCCGCCCGCGCCGACTGGACCGTCGGCAAGGGCGAGCCCGGCCCGGTCACCATGCGCCTGCGCGAGACCCTGCTCGCCCTCCAGGGCGGCACCGTCAAGGACACCCACAACTGGATGCACCCGATCGCCTGAACCACCTCACCCGGGTGTTCCACGGCGCTGGGACACCCGGGTGGGTAGCCTCGAAGCGTTCCGCTCCGAGCCCTTCTCCTTCACCCTCGACACCGATCGCCTGTCCTGATACTCCCGTCCCGGATCGCGAGACGTCCCGACCGCCTTCCGGATCATGTGCCAGACTTCCAGCGTGTCCTCGCTCGCGCTCATTATTGGCAGCAGGCGCGCCGGTCCGCAGTGACCGTTCCGCAGTGATCCCCGCGGGACGACCACCGTGTCTCAAGACCCGCGCGCAGACCTCTCGCACCCGCGAGGGGTCTTTTGTTTTTGCCAGGTCCGGCCCACCCCACGCCGGCCGGCCAGGACCCGACGGACCGGCTCCAGCCCACCAGGCGGGAGCGGGAGCCGGGTGGCGCGCGGGATGGTGGACAGTGGAGCCGGGGACGGAAGACCGGCAGACAAGCAGAGACATCTCCCCGAACGGAGAAACCAGGGCCATGACCGACGGCAGTACGCGTCACCCCGACGACAGCTTCCACGTCTTCGACACCACCCTGCGCGACGGCGCGCAGCGCGAGGGCATCAACCTCACGGTGGCCGACAAGCTGACCATTGCACGGCACCTGGACGACTTCGGAGTCGGGTTCATCGAGGGCGGCTGGCCGGGCGCCAACCCCCGTGACACCGAGTTCTTCGCCCGGGCCGCCACCGAACTCGACCTGAAGCACGCGCAGTTGGTGGCCTTCGGGGCGACCCGCCGGGCCGGCGGCGAGGCGGCGACGGACCCGCAGCTGGCGGGGCTGCTCGACTCCGGAGCCCCGGTGATCACCCTGGTCGCCAAGGCGCACGACCGCCACGTGGAGCTGGCCCTGCGCACCACGCTGGACGAGAACCTGGCGATGATCCGGGACAGCGTCGCCCACCTGCGCGCGCGCGGGCGCCGGGTCTTCGTCGACTGCGAGCACTTCTTCGACGGCTACCGGGCCAACCGCGACTACGCCCTCGCCGTGGTGCGCACCGCGCAGGAGGCGGGCGCCGACGTCGTGGTGCTCTGCGACACCAACGGCGGGATGCTGCCCGCGGGCATCCGCGAGACCGTCGCCGAGGTGCTGGCCGCCACCGGCGCCCGGCTCGGCATCCACGCGCAGGACGACACCGGCTGCGCGGTGGCCAACACGCTGGCCGCGGTGGACGCCGGGGCCAGCCACGTCCAGTGCACGGCCAACGGCTACGGCGAGCGGGTCGGCAACGCCAACCTGTTCCCGGTGGTCGGCGCGCTGGAGATCAAGTACGGGCGCCCGGTGCTGCCGCTCGGCAAGCTGGCCGAGATGACCCGGATCTCGCACGCCATCGCCGAGGTGGTCAACCTGACGCCCGGCACCCACCAGCCGTACGTGGGCGTCTCCGCCTTCGCGCACAAGGGTGGCCTGCACGCCTCCGCGATCAAGGTCGACCCGAACCTGTACCAGCACATCGACCCCGAGCGGGTCGGCAACACCATGCGGATGCTGGTCTCCGACATGGCCGGGCGGGCCTCGGTGGAGCTCAAGGGCCGGGAGCTGGGCTACGACCTCTCCGCCGACCGCGAGCTGGTGGGCCGGGTGGTCGCCAAGGTCAAGGAGCAGGAGAACCTCGGCTACACCTACGAGGCCGCCGACGCCTCCTTCGAGCTGCTGCTCCGCGACGAGGTGCACGGCAGCCGCGAGCGCTTCTTCACGCTGGAGTCCTGGCGCACCATCAGCGAGCAGCGGCAGGAGGGCGGCACGGGCAACGAGGCCACGGTGAAGCTCTGGGCCAAGGGCGAGCGGATCGTGGCCACCGGCGAGGGCAACGGGCCGGTCGACGCGCTGGACAAGGCCCTGCGCACCGCGCTGGAGCGGATCTACCCGCAGCTGGCCAAGCTGGAGCTGGTGGACTACAAGGTCCGGATCCTGGAGGGCCGGCACGGCACCGGCTCGCGCACCCGGGTGCTGGTGGAGTCCGCCGACGGCAGCGCGACCTGGTCCACCGTGGGTGTCGCGGACAACGTGATCGACGCCTCCTGGCACGCGCTGGACGACGCCTACACCTACATCCTGCTCAAGTCCGGCCTCGAACCGGAGCACCGGGAGCCGGGGCACCGGGAGACGGAGCAGGGCTGACACGGATGCGGGGACCCCGGCCCACGGGGTCCCCGACCGCCCCGGCGCACCGGCGGGAGCGCCGGACCGGGGCCCAGGTCAGCGGAGTCTGGCGAGCAGGGCGTGTTCGACGAGGGTGATCAGGGCGCTCTTGGCGCTGTCGCGGCGGCGGGCGTCGAGGGCGATGATCGGGGTGTCGGGGCCGAGCTGGAGTGCTTCGCGGACTTCGTCGGGGGTGTGGGGCTGGTGTCCGTCGAAGCCGTTGAGGGCGACGACGAAGGGCAGTCCGCTGTTCTCGAAGTAGTCGAGGGCGGGGAAGCAGTCGGCGAGGCGGCGGGTGTCGACGAGGACGACGGCGCCGATGGCGCCGCGGACGAGGTCGTCCCACATGAACCAGAAGCGGTCCTGGCCGGGGGTGCCGAAGAGGTAGAGGATGAGGTCTTCGTCGAGGGTGATGCGGCCGAAGTCCATGGCCACCGTGGTGGTGGTTTTTCCGGAGACCTTGCTGATGTCGTCGATGCCGGCGGAGGCGCTGGTCATGACGGCTTCGGTGCGCAGCGGGTTGATCTCGGAGACGGCGCCGACGAGGGTGGTCTTGCCGACACCGAAGCCGCCCGCCACGACGATCTTCGCGGAGGTGGTGGCGCGGGTGGCGGCCGCGGGGCTAGAGCTTGCGAAGTCCACTGAGGACCCTTTCGAGCAGCGTGACGTCGGGCTGGTTGCCGGATTCGCCCCCGGCGGCGGGCTGGTGGATGGCGACCAGGCCGGCTTCGGCGAGGTCGGCCACGAGGATCCGGGCCACCCCGAGTGGCAGGGAGAGCAGCGCCGAGACCTCGGCCACCGACTTCACCTCGGTGGCGCACAGCGTGCAGATCCGCTGGTGCTCGGGCAGCAGCGTGGCCAGGCGGGCCTGGTCGACATTGGCCGAAACCAGTGCCTCCAGAGCCAGTTCGTACCGCGGTCGGGTGCGGCCCCCGGTCATCGCGAACGGTCTGATCAGCGGACCGCTGTCCGCTTCGTCGGCACCCGCCGCGTCCTGGAGCCCAGCGGCCTGCCGCTGGTCCGCGGCGGCGGGCTCTGCCTGCGGGGCAGGCCGCATCTGCTGCTGCGGGTACGGCTGGCCGTGCTGCGGGAGGGGCCGACCGTACGGGTCGCCGTACTCGCCGTACTGCGGTCGGCCGTAGCTCTGGCCTTGGCCTGCGCCGGGAGTACCGAACGCGTCGTGGCCGGTGCCGGGGTACGGGACTCCGTACGAGCCCTGGCGATCGTCGGGCGGTGTCACGGTTCCTCTCCTCACAGGATGCGGCTGTTGCAAGGTGCGGGCGCGGCGTCGGCTGTGGGGCCGGTGCCGGTGGTGCGAGGTGCCGTACAAGCCCGACACCGTGCCCGTCGCCACGGGCTCGGAAAGGGGCGGCTGGATACTACAAGTACTACGACGGTGACCGCATGCCCTCACCGGGGTACGTCCGATGGCCCGTCAGTGATACCCGATGGACCGTCAGGAGCGCTACGCCGGACCGAAAACAGCTGGTCCGAGGGGGCGTGGCCGCAGTGCCTGCTGACCGACGGACCGTCAGGGGCGTCGGTTCGGCGCAGTGCGCCGGGACGAGCCCCTGACGGCCGGTCAGTGCAGGAGGCTGCCCTGGAGTTCGGCTCGCAGGGCGGGGGTGAGGACGGCGCCGGCCCGGTCGACGAGCAGGGCCATCTCGTAGCCGACGAGGCCGATGTCGGAGTCGGGGGAGGCGAGGACGGCGAGCGAGGAGCCGTCGCTGATGGCCATCAGGAAGAGGAAGCCGCGCTCCATCTCCACGACGGTCTGGTTGACGTCGCCGCCCTCGAAGATCCGGCTGGCGCCGGAGGTCAGCGAGGTGAGGCCGGAGGCGACGGCGGCGAGCTGGTCGGCGCGGTCGCGCGGGAAGCCCTCGGACATGGCGAGCAGGAGCCCGTCGGCGGAGACCACCACCGTGTGCGACACCCCGGGGGTGTTGTCCACGAAATTGGTGATCAGCCAGTTCAGGTTCTGTGCGGCCTGGCTCATCTGAGTCAACTCAACGCTCCTGGTGGTTCGAGCCGCCGAAGAGATCGGTGCTGTCGTTCTGGTGTCCTGCCCCGGGGTGACCGGGCTGGGACATGTCCTGGGGGTCGATCCGGAAGCTGCCGGTCTGGCCGGACTCGCTGCCCGCGTTGCGGCCCTGGGCCACACCGCGGCGCAGGTTGGTCAGGCGACCGCGCACCTCCTCGGGGCTGCGCGAGACCTGCGGTCCCTCGCTGCTGCCCGACTTGGCGTTGCCGGGGACGAGGTTCTGCTTGGGGACCCGGCGCGGCAGACCGGATCCGGTCACCCCGCCGGCAGCCGGCTCGCGCACCTGCTCGGCGCGCTGCCAGGCCCCGTCGTTCGCCGACTGCCAGGCGGTCGGGCCGGTCGGGCCCGAGGCGCCGAGGCCCGACACCTGGTGGCCGCGCGCCGCCTCGGCCTCGTCGGCCGAGGTGTCCTTGGCACCGGTGAACCAGTTCGGCTGCTCGTCCGAGTTCAGCTCGCCGATCGCGCGGGAGCCGAGCCCACCGCCCACCAGCTGCTGGCCGGGGCGGCGCTGCGGCAGACCCGAGTCGAGCGTGGGCGGCTGGGCCGCCGGCAGCGCCGGGGACTCGGCACCGTACGGGTGGCCGGCCGGGGTCTCGCCGCGGCCGGGGCCCGAGGTGCCCCGCGGCGCGAAGCCGTCGAAGCCGCGCTCGGAGACCTGCGGCAGGGCGGCGGTGTCCTGGTAGCCGTCGTCCGCCGGCTGCTGGTAGCCGTGCCGCTGGTAGCCCTCGGGCTGGTAGCCGCCGTCCTGGTAGCCGTAGGCCCCGGCGCCCTGGTCGGCGTAGTAGCCCTGCTGCTGGCCGTAGCCGCCGTAGGACTGCTCGGGGGCCTGCTGCTGGTAGCCCTGGCCGGCGTAGGGCTGCTGGTCGGCGTAGTAGCCGCCGTCCTGGTAGCCCTGCTGCTGGCCGTAGCCGTAGGACTGCTCGTGGGCCTGCTGCCCGTAGTCCTGCTGCTCCGGCTCGGGCTCGACGAACTCCGCCTCGACGTAGTCCGCCTCGGCGGCCTCCGCGTGGCCGAGCTCGGCCCGGCTGAACTCGGCGGTCGCGTAGTCGCCCTGCTGGAAGTCGTCCTGGCGGAACTCGCCCTGCTGCAGCTCGTCACGGCCGAAGCCCTGCTGCTGGAACCCGTCCGGCTGGAAGCCCTCGCCGGCGAACTCCTGCTCGCCGCCGTCGAACTCGCCGGCCTCGCCGGAGCCGGACTCCAGTGCGGCCCGGCGGCGCTGGTCCAGCCGCTGCGAGCGCTGCATCGAGTCCAGCGCCGGGCTGAAGCCGCCGGCGCCGCGCCCACCGAGGGCGAGGTTGTCGTCGAAGCCCAGCTCGGCCGCGCTGCGCGGCGCGGCGTAGCCGTCCTGGTCCCAGCCGGCGGTCGAGGGCTCCTGGTCCGCGAAGATCCGCGAGACCGTGAACTCCTCCTCCGGCTCCGGCATGGCGCGCATCTGGGTCAGCGCGGCCGGGAGCATGACCAGCGAGGTGGTGCCGGCCGACTCGCCCGAGGGACGCAGCTGGACGCGCACGTCGTGGCGGTCGGAGAGCCGGCCGACCACGAACAGGCCCATGCGGCGGGAGATCGAGGCGTCGACCGTGGGCGGCTCGGCGAGCTTCTCGTTGATCTCGGCGAAGTCCTCGGCGGTCAGGCCGATGCCCTTGTCGTGGATCTCGACCAGCACCCGGCCGTCCGGCAGCCGGGTCGCGGTGACGGTGACCCGGGTCTGCGGGCTGGAGAACGAGGTGGCGTTCTCCAGCAGCTCGGCGAGCAGGTGGACGAGGTCGGTCACGGCCGCGCCGATGACCTCGGCCTCCGGGATGCCGGACAGCTCGATGCGCTCGTACTGCTCCACCTCGGAGGCGGCGGCGCGCAGCACGTCGACCAGCGGGACGGGGGTGTTCCAGCGACGGCCCGGCTCCTCACCGGCCAGAACCAGCAGGTTCTCACCGTTGCGGCGCATACGGGTGGCGAGGTGGTCCAGCTTGAAGAGGTTCTCCAGCTGGTCCGGGTCGGCCTCGTTGTTCTCCAGGTCGGTGATCAGCGCCAGCTGGCGCTGGATGAGGCCCTGGCTGCGGCGCGAGAGGTTGGAGAAGATCGCGTTCAGGTTGCCTCGGAGCAGCGCCTGCTCGGCGGCCAGCGAGACCGCCTGGCTGTGCACCTGGTCGAAGGCGCGGGCGACCTCGCCGATCTCGTCCCGGCCCCAGAGCGGAATCTTCTCGACGTTGGTGTCCACCCGGTCCGGGTCGGTCTTGGAGAGCTTCTCGACCAGGTCGGGCAGTCGGTGGTTGGCGATCTCCAGCGCGGCGGTGTTCAGCACGCGCATCCCGAGGATCATCGAGCGGGCGATGAAGCCGGTGAGCAGACCGGCCAGCACCAGCGAGGCCACCACGATCGAGGCGTTCAGGATGGCGTCGGTCTGGGCGCTGTCCTTGGCGGTGACCGCGTCGTTGACGACGCTGTTCAGCAGCGAGGTCTCGGTGGACCGCAGCGGGTTGATCTCGCTCTGGGTGGCCTGCAGCCAGTTCGCCGGGGTCAGGCCGGCGGACTGTGCGCTGGCGGCGGCCTGCGCCGCGGCGGCGGCGGAGTCCGGGGTGGACATGCCGTCCGAGGCGGCCTGCTGGTAGGCCAGGCCGATGCTCATCAGGCCCGTCACGCTGGGCAGCGTCTGGTTGTCCGGCATCCGCAGCGGCAGCTTGGCATCGGCGGTGGCCTCGGCGACCAGTGCGTCCGCGTAGACGTGGTTGTCCTGCGGGGAGGAGCCGGTCTGGAAGCTCGCCAGCGCGTTCTGCTGGATGTTGGAGGAGACCAGCAGATCCTGGATCAGCTGGATGTTCTCCCACCGGGTGGTCTTCTGGGCGCCGATCCCGACCAGCAGCATCAGCATCTGGGCGCGCTGGGTCGAGGAGTAGGCCTTGGTCTGCGAGATGTTGTAGATGGCGCGACCGCGGTTCACCCCTGCGGCGCTGCCGGCGCCGACCGTACCGTCGATCGACAGCAGCGGGTTGATCATCACCGAGTAGGCGTCGATGGTGGCGCTCGCGTACAGCTCGGGCGTGTAGGCGACGCTGCGCAGGTGCGCCAGCGAGGCGGCGTCCGACTCGAACGCGTAGTCGTCCTGGGTGATTTCGGCGCTGTTGCTGATCTTGGCGACGGCGGCGCGGTACGTGGTCATCCGCTGGTCCGTGGTGGCACGCAGCTTGGCGACGGTGCCCTCCGGGTCCTGCCCGGTGAGCAGCGGGGTCAGGCTGAGGTCGCGCTCGTTCTCCAGCGCGTCGGCCAGGTTGGTGGCGGCGCGGGCCAGCTCGGCGATCTTCTCGGCCTGGCTGGCCTTGACGTAGCTGTCGAACGAGGTGTTGACGCGCAGACCGCCGAAGACCAGCGCGATGATGACCGGTATCAGCATGATCGAGACGAGTCGGACCGGCACCCGCCAGTTGCGGAAGGCCAGGAACTCGTACCGGCTGGTCCGCGTTGGACGTTCGTCGGTGCCGCTACCGGGCTCCAGGGGCGAACTGACCAATCGGCCCGGGGTACCGGAGCCGGGCAGGGGACGCTCGGGCTTCGCCGCGAAGGGGGAGAACCCGGCAGAACTCTGGCCGCTGCGGTCCGTCTCGCGGGGCTCGGAGCCCTTCTGCGGCGTGACTGGCTGCTTACGCCTCACTCGACAACAACCTCTCGGCCGCTCGGCGGCCATGGATCAATCCAGCGGCTACCCCTGGCCGCAGCCCGCTGCTGGGTGGAACTGCTATCTGGGTCACTTCGGGGGTAGCTGGAATTTCAGCACGTGCGGGAGAACGGGACAAACAGCTCAGCTGAGTCGCGCCTCGGAGCACATATAGGACATTCGGCCACAGGCTCCCCCAAACCCTCGGGTGCCGTAAGCCGAGCGCACCCGAACGACTACGGGTTGTCACCGAAACGTCCGAAATGCCTACCGAACCGTTATGCGATGCACAGAACCCGTAACGCGCAGGACGGATCGGGGACCCCGCGAGGTCCCCGATCCTTCGGTCAGCGGAGTCTGGCGAGCAGGGCGTGTTCGACGAGGGTGATCAGGGCGCTCTTGGCGCTGTCGCGGCGGCGGGCGTCGAGGGCGATGATCGGGGTGTCGGGGCCGAGCTGGAGTGCTTCGCGGACTTCGTCGGGGGTGTGGGCCTGGTGTCCGTCGAAGCCGTTGAGGGCGACGACGAAGGGCAGTCCGCTGTTCTCGAAGTAGTCGAGGGCGGGGAAGCAGTCGGCGAGGCGGCGGGTGTCGACGAGGACGACGGCGCCGATGGCGCCGCGGACGAGGTCGTCCCACATGAACCAGAAGCGGTCCTGGCCGGGGGTGCCGAAGAGGTAGAGGATGAGGTCTTCGTCGAGGGTGATGCGGCCGAAGTCCATGGCCACCGTGGTGGTGGTCTTTCCGGAGACCTTGCTGATGTCGTCGATGCCGGCGGAGGCGCTGGTCATGACGGCTTCGGTGCGCAGCGGGTTGATCTCGGAGACGGCGCCGACGAGGGTGGTCTTGCCGACACCGAAGCCGCCCGCCACGACGATCTTCGCGGAGGTGGTGGCGCGGGTGGCGGCCGCGGGGCTAGAGCTTGCGAAGTCCACTGAGGACCCTTTCGAGCAGCGTGACGTCCGGCGTGCCGCCCGACTCGCCGGCGGCGGCGGGCTGGTGGATGGCGACCAGGCCGGCTTCGGCGAGGTCGGCCACGAGGATCCGGGCCACCCCGAGCGGCACCTGGGCCAGGGCCGAGATCTCGGCCACCGACTTGACCTCCTGGCACAGCTGGACGATCCGCTGGTGCTCGGGCAGCAGGCCGGTGGTGCGGGCCGCGTTGCCGGTGGTGGAGATCAGGGCCTCGATGGCCAGCTGGTAACGCGGCCGGGTACGGCCACCGGTCATGGCGTACGGGCGCACCAGCGGCTGCTGCTCGTAGCCGCCGTTGTTCTGGTCGCCGTAGCCGGAGCCGTACCCGTTGCCGTACGAGCCGGCCGGTGTCGGGGGCGGGGTCATGCGGATCCTCCTTGCGCTGCGGCTGATTCTGCGTCAGCTGTGGGTAGGTCGCCGGGCCCGGCGGTGTGCCGGGCCCGACGGAGGGTGACGTGAGTCCCTGTCAGTGCAGGAGGCTGCCCTGGAGTTCGGCTCGCAGGGCGGGGGTGAGGACGGCGCCGGCCCGGTCGACGAGCAGGGCCATCTCGTAGCCGACGAGGCCGATGTCGGAGTCGGGGGAGGCGAGGACGGCGAGCGAGGAGCCGTCGCTGATGGCCATCAGGAAGAGGAAGCCGCGCTCCATCTCCACGACGGTCTGGTTGACGTCGCCGCCCTCGAAGATCCGGCTGGCGCCGGAGGTCAGCGAGGTGAGGCCGGAGGCGACGGCGGCGAGCTGGTCGGCGCGGTCACGCGGGAAGCCCTCGGACATGGCGAGCAGGAGCCCGTCGGCGGAGACCACCACCGTGTGCGACACCCCGGGGGTGTTGTCCACGAAACTGGTGATCAGCCAGTTCAGGTTGCTGGCAGCCTGACTCATCTGACTCAACTCAACGCTCCTGGTTATCCGTGCCGAAGCCGTTGCTGCCGCGACCGCCGCCGCCGAAGGCGTCCGGCGCGGCAGAACGGTAGCCGTTCTGCCAATCGTCGGCACCGGCGGGGCGCCCCAAACCGTCGAACTGCTGCCCGGGCTGGGCAATTCCCTGGCCGGCGGGGCCCTGGCCCGGCTGACCCTGGCCCTGGACCGGCACGGCCTGGGTGGACTCCGCGCCCGCCCGGCGGCCCTGCTGGATGCCGCGGCGCAGGTTGGTCAACCGGCCGCGCACCTCCTCGGGGGCCCGGGACACCTGAGGACCGGTCAGCGGAGCGGCCTCGGCGGTCCCCGCCACCAGGTTCGCCTGCGGCGTGCGCCGGGGCAGACCGGAGAGCGTGACCCCGTCCGAGGACGGCTCGCGGACCTGCTCGGCGCGGCGCCAGCGCTCGTCGTTGGCCGACGGACGCCACGGCGCCTCGCCCGGACCGCCGAACGGCTGCTGGCCGCCCTGACCCTGACCCTGCTCCGGCATCGGCCGGTGGGCCTGCTCGCCCAGGCCCTGCTGGCCCAGGCCCTGCTGCTGGTCGAAGCCGGGGGCGCTGGTGCCGGGGCGCTGCGGCTGGTAGCCGCGAGAGCGGCCCTGCTGCTGCGCCGCCTCCTCGGCCTGCTGCTGGTTGACCTGCACCGAGGCCATCCGGCTGGCGCCGCCGTTGCGGAAGCCGGAGCCGTCCCCGGCCTGCCCGGGAGCACCCTGGCCGTCACCGACGGCGGTGCCGTGCTCGGGCGAGCGGCGCGGCGGCAGGGCCATCGGCTGCTGCGGCTGCTGCGGCGCGCCCTGGTACGGCGCGGGCGGCTGGGCCTGCTGCTGCGGAGCCTGCGGGGGCATGCCCTGGTAGCCGCCGGGCTGCTGCGGGCGCTGCTCGCCGGCCGGCCGCGGGTTGGCCACACTCGGCAGCACCGGCTCGACCAGACCCAGGCCCAGCGGGTCGCGCGGGTCGATCTCGCTGGCCTCGAAACGCGGCCGGGAGAACGGCACGGTGCTCTCCACCGGGGCCGGCGGGGGCGTGTTGCCGCCCGGGCCGGTGCCCTGCGGGGCGTGCTGGGGAGCGGGCTGCGGGCCGGGACGGCCGAGCGCCGGCTGCTGCACGGTGGGCGGACCCTGCGGGTCGCCGCCCGGCGCCTGCGGGCGCTCGGCCGGCCGGCCCGCGGGACGGCCGACCTGCGGGCCCTGCGGGCGACCCGCGGGCGGCTGCTGGCCGGTGCGCGCAGGGCGCTGTGCCTGGCCGCCGGCCGGCGGCAGGCCCTGGGTCGTCTGACCGGGCTGACGCTGCGGCAGGCCGCCGGGGCGTCCGGCGGGGCCGACATCCGTGCGGGTGTTCGGGCCGGCGGCGCGGCCGTGCTGCGGCTGCTCACCGGTCCGGGCGCCCTGCGGCGCCGCGGGGGCACCGCGGCGCGGCAGGCCGGGACCACCGGCGGGTGCTCCGGCGGCCGGTGCTCCGGCGGGCGCTGCGCCGGCCGGAGCACCGCCGGCCCGGCGGCCACCCTGCTGCGGCGGGCTGCCGGGCCGGTTCTGGCGCAGCGACTCGCCACGCGCCCGGGTCGGCAGGCCGCTGCTCGGGCTGCTCTGGGCCGCCGGTGCGGCCGGTGCGCCCTGGGCGGTCGGCGCGGGCTGCTGGCCCTGCTGCGGAGTCTGCGGGCCCTGCGGACCCTGGCCGAGCTGCGGACGGCCGCCGGGCGCAGCGCCCGGGCCGGCACCCTGGCCGAGCGCGGGGGTCGGGTTGCCGGGCAGCGTGCGGTGCTGGCGCGGCGTCGGTGCGGCCGTGCGCGGGGCCTTGCTCGGCTGCGCGGGGCCGGGGCGCGCGCCGCGCCGGTCGGCCGAGTTGGT
This sequence comes from Kitasatospora sp. NBC_01250, assembly GCF_036226465.1. Lineage (NCBI taxonomy): Bacteria > Bacillati > Actinomycetota > Actinomycetes > Kitasatosporales > Streptomycetaceae > Kitasatospora > Kitasatospora sp. NBC_01250. Next base: position 5,914,245 of record NZ_CP108476.1, read on the forward strand.
GACGTCGGTCGGGAGCATGACCAGCGCGGTGGTGCCACCGGAGTCGCTGGGACGCAGCTGGATCCGGATGCCGTGACGCAGCGAGAGGCGACCGACCACGAACAGGCCCATGCGGCGGGAGACCGAGACGTCCACCGTCGGCGGGTTGGCCAGTCGCTCGTTGATCTCGGCCAGGTCGTCGGGGGACAGGCCGATGCCGGTGTCGTGGATCTCGATCAGCACCCGGCCGTCCGGCAGCGCGTGGCCGGTGACCCGGACCCTGGTCTGCGGGCTGGAGAACGAGGTGGCGTTCTCCAGCAGCTCGGCGAGCAGGTGGACGAGGTCGTTGACCACACGGCCCGCCACCTCGGCGGACGGCACGGTGGCGAGTTCGATGCGCTCGTACTGCTCCACCTCGGAGGCGGCGGCGCGCAGCACGTCGACCAGCGGCACCGGTCGGGTCCACCGGCGGCCCGGGTCCTCACCGGCGAGGACCAGCAGGTTTTCGCCGTTGCGGCGCATGCGGGTGGCCAGGTGGTCGAGCTTGAAGAGGCTGGCCAGCTGGTCGGGGTCGGCCTCGCGGCTCTCCAGCTCGGAGATCAGCGACAGCTGGCGCTGGATCAGGCCCTGGCTGCGGCGCGAGAGGTTGGTGAACATCGAGTTGATGTTGCCTCGGAGCAGCGCCTGCTCGGCGGCCAGGCGGACCGCCTCGCTGTGCACCATGTCGAACGCGTGGGCCACGTGGCCGATCTCGTCGGAGGAGTCGACGCCGACCGGTTCCACGGTCACGTCCACGTCGTGCGGGTCGGTCTCGGAGAGCGTCTTGACCAGCTCGGGCAGTCGCCGCTCGGCGACGTCCTCGGCGGCGGTCTGCAGCCTGGTCAGCGAGCGCACCATCGAGCGGGCCACCAGCGCGGCACCGATCACGGAGATCAGCAGCACCAGCGCGACCACGACGCTGTTGAGGATCACGTCGTTGTCGGCCTGCGCCTGCAGCGACTGCGCCTTGGACTTGAGCTCCTCGAGCAGTCGCTGCTCGATCGCGGTGTCGGCGTCGATCCGGACGCTGGCCTGGTCGTACCAGTCCTGGTAGGTGCGCGGGTCGGCCTGCTTGATGCCGTTGGTGGCGAGCACCTGGGTGGCGTACCGGTCGGCCAGCTGGATGTTGGTGTTGTTGGTCTGGCGGGCGCGCAGCTTCAGCGCGGCGACGTTGCCGTAGATCGCGTTGAAGTTGGAGACGGCGTTGTCGAACGCGGTGTTCAGACGGAAGCCGAAGCTCTGGTCCGAGGTGGACATGTCGGCGCCGCCCGGGCGGGCCAGCGCGGCGGCGATCAGCGCGCGCTGCTCGGAGCTGGTCTCCTTCTCGGTGGAGAACTGCTCCAGCGCACGGGTGGCCTTGACCAGGTCGGGGTTGGAGGAGGCGAGCGCGATGTCCTGGCTGATCGACACGAGGTCCTTGATGATCGTGTCGTAACTGGTGACCGTCGCCTCGATGTTGTCCTTCTGGCTGTAGGCCGAGGTGCGGGTGGTGGGCAGCAGCTGCATGTCCTTGCGGACCTGCAGGAGCAGCGAGTCACCACCCGACAGGTCCATGCCGTCGAAGCTGTCGGCACGCGCGTTGTACGCCTTGGTCGCCACGTCGGTGGCCGCCCGCGCGTTGTTGACCACGTCGTACTGCTGGTTCGGGTTCGTGGTCAGCGGACCGGCGCTGACGTCGCGCTCCTGCTGCAGCGCGTCGGCCAGCGCGGTGGCCTTGACCGCCAGGTCGCTGAGGTTGGTCATCTGGGCGAGCTGCTTGGAGCTGGCCGTCGAGCTCGAGATGCGCAGGCCGCCGAGGACCAGCGCGACCACCACGGGGAGCAGCAGCAGCGCGATCAGTCGGGTGCGGATTCGCCAGTTGCGCAGCCGGAGCCGGCTGAAGCCGGTGGACCGGCGACGGTTCAGCGAGCCGCGCAGTCTGGCGCGCCCGCTCTCACGGCCCTCGCCGCCCTCGTCGAGGTGGTCGTCGGCAGCCTCCGGGGCGCCGCTGGTGAGCCGGTCGCCCGGCACGGCGTCCGGCTCCGACTGGTGGGGGGCAGCCAGGGGCTCCGCCGACTCCGCCTGGCCTGCGGCGCCGCTACCCCTTTTGAAACGTCCCTGCACTGGCGTCGCAACCTCTGGACCGGGCGCCCCTCCGCGTTACCGAGGACAGGGCGGTGGCGAGTTTCGATTTCGGCAGACCCGGCTGATCCGGGCATGCACACGAGCCGCCGTGGGTAGCTCCTCTGCACTGCGTTCGGCCGGTGACGGTCGGTTGGATCGCGCTTCGCGGCGCTCGCGGTGCCAAGGAGGTTTACCTCCGGCGGTTCGTGGCATTCCAGCACAGCGCGGGAACTCCAACAAGGGGCGGGGTGGCGACTGCAGGGGCGCTACCGAGTGCGTGCGCGGTCTCACAGACGGTGCGGTGCAGGTCGCGAATACGGCAGTTTTCGGACAGTTGACGGCTCATCGTCCGAAACTCGCCGCTCGGACGGCTTCCCGGTATGCCGGGTACTTCTGGATTGTCGGAATTTACTTCTTGGGTGAAATATCCAATATGCGCGCGTTGGCCGGGAAATTGTGAGCAAACTCACAGGTCAATGTGTAGCTTTGGTCACGGCGTCTGTGGAATGAGATCCCTACGCTGGCTGCTGAGTCCCACCGGTGCCCCAGGCGACCGGTTGCAGCGGACCACCGGTACTTCCCCCGAATCGAAGGTGCAGAAGCGATGTCCCAGACGCCGGCCGTGTCGGTCAGCAAGCCGCTCAGCAAGGCGGTCAGCAAGTCGACCATCGGCTCCCGCGCGACCGCCAACCCGCGCCGGACCACCCTGGCCTCGCTGGAGGACTTCAGCCAGCTGCCCGGCGCCCGCACCAGCCGCGAGCCGCTCGAGTACTCGGCCGACCTGCCGACCAGCACCGCCAACCCGCGCCGCACCATCCTGATGAAGGTGCCCGAGCAGCAGCAGGGCTGAGCTGCGCGCATTCCGTCCCGAGGGCGCCGTCACCGCTGGTGGCGGCGCCCTCGGCGATTGACCGGGCGATAGCCTGGAGCACTCGTCGATCCAGCGCTGAGAGGTTGCCCAGCCGTGCGAATTGCCAGGTTCTCTGTCCGAGAAGGAGGCGCTGCCGCCGGCAGTGTGTCCTTCGGTGTGGTCGAGGGGGACGCCTCCCAGCCGGAGTCGCTGACGGTGCACGCCGTGGCCGGTCACCCCTTCGGCACTCCGCAACTGACCGGTGAGAGCTATCGGATCGGCCAGGTCAGGCTGCTCACCCCGATGCTGCCCAGCAAGATCGTCGCGGTCGGCCGGAACTACGCCGCGCACGCCGCGGAGCTGGGCCACCAGGTCCCCGAGGTCCCGCTCACCTTCTTCAAGCCCTCCACGGCGGTGATCGGCCCCACCGAGTCGATCGCCTACCCGCCGTTCTCCGAGGACGTCCAGCACGAGGCCGAACTGGCCGTGGTGATCGGCCGGATGTGCCGCGAGGTGCCGCTGGACCGGGCGTCCGAGGTGATCTTCGGCTACACCTGCGCCAACGACGTGACCGCGCGTGACGTCCAGCAGCGCGAAGGGCAGTGGGCCAGGGCCAAGGGCTTCGACACCAGCTGTCCGCTCGGTCCGTGGATCGAGACCGAGCTCGACCCGGCCGATCTGGCCGTCAGCTGCACGGTCAACGGCGAACCGCGCCAGAGCGGTCGCACCTCGCAGATGATCCGCGGCGTCGCCGAACTGATCGCGCACATCTCCGAGGCGATGACGCTGCTTCCGGGCGACGTCATCCTCACCGGTACTCCCGCGGGCGTCGGCCCGCTGCAGGTCGGCGACGAGGTCGCCGTCACCATCGAGGGCATCGGAACTCTCGCCAACAAGGTCATCTCCCGCGCTTGAAAGGCCGTACGCGTGGCTAACTCCACCCCGGACCTCGACCCCACCGTCCGGGTCCGCTTCTGTCCCTCCCCGACCGGCAACCCGCACGTCGGCCTGGTCCGCACCGCCCTCTTCAACTGGGCCTTCGCCCGCCACCACGGCGGCACGCTGGTCTTCCGGATCGAGGACACCGACGCGGCCCGGGACTCCGAGGACTCCTACAACCAGCTGCTCGACGCGATGCGCTGGCTCGGTTTCGACTGGGACGAGGGCCCCGAGATCGGCGGCCCGCACGCGCCCTACCGGCAGTCCCAGCGGATGGACATCTACGCCGATGTCGCCCGCCGGCTGCACGAGGCCGGGCACGCCTACGAGTGCTTCTGCAGCACCGAGGAGCTGGACGCGCGCCGCGAGGCGGCCCGCGCGGCCGGCCTGCCCTCGGGTTACGACGGCCTGTGCCGCACGCTGACCGAGGAGCAGAAGGCGATCTACCGGGCCGAGGGCCGGCAGCCGATCCTGCGCTTCAAGATGCCCGACGAGACCGTCGTCTTCGAGGACCTGGTCCGCGGCAGCCTCAGCTTCGAGCCCAAGGACGTGCCGGACTACGGCATCGTGCGGGCCAACGGCGCCCCGCTCTACACTCTGGTGAACCCGGTGGACGACGCCCTGATGGGCATCACCCACGTGCTGCGCGGCGAGGACCTGCTCTCCTCCACGCCCCGTCAGATCGCCCTCTACGCGGCGCTGGCGGAGATCGGCGTGGGCAACGGCGGCACCCCGCACTTCGGCCACCTGCCGTACGTGATGGGCGAGGGCAACAAGAAGCTCTCCAAGCGCGACCCGCAGGCCAGCCTCAACCTCTACCGCGAGCGCGGGTTCCTGCCCGAGGGCCTGCTCAACTACCTGGCGCTGCTGGGCTGGTCGCTGGCCGAGGACCGGGACCGGTTCTCCATGGCGGAGCTGGTCGAGGCCTTCGACATCAGCAAGGTGAACGCCAACCCGGCCCGCTTCGACCTGAAGAAGTGCGAGTCGATCAACGCCGACCACCTGCGGATGCTCAGCCCCGAGGACTTCGCGGCCCGGCTGGTCCCGTACCTGCAGGGCCCCGGCCTGCTGCCGGCCGAGCCGACCGCGGCCCAGCTGGAGCTGCTGGCCAAGGCCGCGCCGCTGACCCAGGAGCGGATGGTCGTGCTCTCCGAGGTGGTCGACATGCTCGGCTTCCTCTTCGTCGCCCCCGAGGCCTTCGCGGTCAACGCCGACGACGCGGCCAAGGCGCTGACCGCCGAAGCCCGCCCGGTGCTGGCCGCCAGCATCAAGGCGATCGAGGAGCTGGCGGACTTCAGCCCCGAGCCGATCCAGGCCGCGCTGCGCGAGGCGCTGGTGGAGGGGCTGGGCATCAAGCCCAAGTTCGCCTTCACGCCGCTGCGGGTGGCCGTCACGGGCCGGCGGATCTCCCCGCCGCTCTTCGAGTCGATGGAGCTGCTGGGCCGCCCGGAGACGCTGCGCCGCCTCGCGGCGGCGCTGGACGCCCTGCCGGAGGCCTGACGTGCTGTCGGGCCTGGTCGGGCGAGCCGCCGTGACCAGGCCCGACGCCCGGCCTGCGGTTATCGATTTTGGAGCGGGGCCACGCGTCGGGTAATGTTCTTTCTGCGCCGCCCGGGAGGGCAACGGCGAGGGACCAGAAGCCTCACCGGGATCCACACCGATCGGTACCGGCGCAAGCATCGAGCAAGACCCCTGTAGGGGGGTTGAGTTCTGGTGGGGTATGGTGTAATTGGCAGCACGAGTGATTCTGGTTCATTTAGTCTAGGTTCGAGTCCTGGTACCCCAGCGCAGTACCCGCAGTATCGTCAGTCCAGCAAGCCCCCGTTGTGTAGCGGCCTAGCACGCTGCCCTCTCACGGCAGTAGCGCCGGTTCGAATCCGGTCGGGGGTACGCAATGCAGAACATATGCATAGCAGGAGCCCCCGTTGTGTAGCGGCCTAGCACGCTGCCCTCTCACGGCAGTAGCGCCGGTTCGAATCCGGTCGGGGGTACCAGATCCTTCATCAGTCACCATCCGGATGAGGCCGATTCGATCGAGTCGGACCCCGGAGGCGGCGAAGCTGGATCGCCAGTTTGCCCCCGTTGTGTAGCGGCCTAGCACGCTGCCCTCTCACGGCAGTAGCGCCGGTTCGAATCCGGTCGGGGGTACTCAGCAGTTCGGCCGATGGTCTAAAACCATCGGCTTGATTGCTGTTGGGATATGGTGTAATTGGCAGCACGAGTGATTCTGGTTCATTTAGTCTAGGTTCGAGTCCTGGTATCCCAGCCACTGAATTCCCCCGGTGAATCCGGGGGTTTTTTGCGTTTTCGGGGCAGGCTGCTCCGGGACGGAACTCACGCCCCGGACGGAACACCCCGGGTCCGGACGGCAGAAGGGGCCGCGCACCAGATCCTGGTGCGCGGCCCCTTCCGGTGCCGTCCCGTGGCGCGGGGGCCGCTCAGCCCCGGCGCAGGGCGTCGGTGAGCCGGTTGGCGGCCTCGATGATGGCCTGCGCGTGCAGCCGCCCCGGGTGCCGGGTCAGGCGCTCGATGGGGCCGGAGACCGAGACGGCGGCCACCACGCGGTTGGAGGGCCCGCGGACCGGCGCGGAGACGGAGGCCACCCCGGGCTCCCGCTCGCCGATCGACTGGGCCCAGCCGCGGCGCCGCACGCCGCTGAGGGCGGTCGCGGTGAAGCGCGCGCCCTGCAGGCCGCGGTGCAGCCGCTCGGGCTCCTCCCAGGCGAGCAGGACCTGGGCGGCCGAGCCGGCCTTCATCGGCAGGGTGCTGCCGACCGGGACGGTGTCCCGCAGGCCGGAGAGCCGCTCGGCGGCGGCGACGCAGATCCGCATCTCGCCCTGCCGGCGGTAGAGCTGTGCGCTCTCGCCGGTGACGTCGCGCAGGTGGGTCAGGACCGGGCCCGCGGTGGCGAGCAGCCGGTCCTCGCCCGCCGCGGCGGAGAGTTCGGCAAGTCGGGGGCCGAGGATGAACCGGCCCTGCATGTCCCTGGTGACCAGGCGGTGGTGTTCGAGTGCGACGGCGAGTCGGTGGGCGGTGGGCCGCGCCAGGCCGGTGGCGGCGACCAGCCCCGCCAACGTGGCGGGGCCCGACTCCAGTGCACTGAGCACCAGAGCGGCCTTGTCGAGAACGCCGACGCCGCTAGTGTTGTCCATACGCCGATACTGCAGTCTCATTCCGCGAGACGCAAGTTCAATCTTCGGAGAAACGCGCCACCCTGGAGGAGCAGCCCGGGTGACATCCCCGGGAACGGGCACCCCAACGACACGATCAGGCCGGCAGAGCGGCCGGCTGGAGGGAAACCGATGGGACGGACACTCGCTGAGAAGGTCTGGAACGACCACGTGGTGCGGCGCGCGGAGGGCGAGCCCGACCTGCTCTACATCGATCTCCACCTGCTCCACGAGGTGACCAGCCCGCAGGCCTTCGACGGCCTGCGGCTGGCCGGCCGCCCGGTGCGCCGCACCGATCTGACGATCGCCACCGAGGACCACAACACCCCCACGGTGGACATCGACAAGCCCATCGCGGACCCGGTTTCCAAGGTGCAGTTGGAGACGCTGCGCCGCAACGCGGCCGAGTTCGGCGTCCGGATCCACTCGCTGGGCGACGTGGAGCAGGGCGTCGTCCACGTGGTGGGACCGCAGCTGGGGCTGACCCAGCCCGGCATGACCGTGGTCTGTGGCGACTCTCACACCTCCACCCACGGCGCCTTCGGTGCGCTGGCGTTCGGTATCGGCACCAGCCAGGTCGAGCACGTGCTGGCCACCCAGACCCTGCCGCTGGCGCCGTTCCGGACCATGGCGATCACCGTCGAGGGCGAGCTGCCCGAGGGTGTGACCGCCAAGGACCTGATCCTGGCGATCATCACCAGGATCGGTACCGGCGGCGGCCAGGGCTACGTCCTGGAGTACCGCGGTTCGGCGATCCGCGGGCTGTCCATGGAAGCCCGGATGACCATCTGCAACATGTCCATCGAGGCGGGCGCCCGGGCCGGCATGATCGCCCCGGACGACACCACGTTCGACTACCTGCAGGGCCGTCCGCACGCCCCCGAGGGCGCCGACTGGGAGGCCGCGGTCGCCTACTGGCGCACGCTGGCCACCGATGAGGACGCGGTCTTCGACGCCGAGGTGTTCATCGACGCGAGCGAGCTGACCCCGTTCGTCACCTGGGGCACCAACCCCGGCCAGGGCGCGCCGCTGGGCGCCTCGGTGCCGGACCCGGCCTCCTTCGAGGACCCGCAGGAGCGGGCCGCCGCCGAGAACGCGCTGGCCTACATGGGCCTGACCGCCGGCACCCCGCTGCGCGAGGTCGCGGTCGACGCGGTCTTCGTCGGCTCCTGCACCAACGGCCGGATCGAGGACCTGCGGGCCGCCGCCGCCGTCCTGGAGGGCCGCCGGGTCGCCGAGGGCGTGCGGATGCTGGTGGTGCCCGGTTCGGTCCGGGTCGCGCTGCAGGCCGTCGAGGAGGGCCTGGACAAGGTCTTCACCGCCGCGGGGGCCGAATGGCGGCACGCGGGCTGCTCGATGTGCCTGGGCATGAACCCCGACCAGCTGGCGCCGGGCGAGCGCTGCGCCTCGACCTCGAACCGCAACTTCGAGGGCCGCCAGGGCAAGGGCGGCCGCACCCACCTGGTGTCGCCTCAGGTGGCCGCCGCCACCGCGGTGCTGGGCCGACTGGCCGCACCGTCCGATCTCACTGCCAACCGTTCCGCCGGAACCCGTGCTGCGGGCACCGTCGCCCTGGAGGTCTGAAGCGCGATGGAGAAGTTCACCACCCACACCGGCCGGGCCGTTCCGCTGCGTCGCAGCAACGTCGACACCGACCAGATCATCCCCGCCCATTGGCTCAAGAAGGTCACCCGCTCGGGTTTCGAGGACGGACTCTTCGAGGCCTGGCGCAAGGACGACTCTTTCATCCTCAACCAGCCCGAGCGCAGCGGTGCGACCGTCCTGGTGGCCGGTCCCGAGTTCGGTACCGGATCATCGCGCGAGCACGCCGTCTGGGCCTTGCAGAACTACGGCTTCCAGGCCGTGATCTCCTCCCGTTTCGCCGATATCTTCCGCGGGAACTCGCTGAAGAACGGGCTGCTCACGGTGGTGTTGCCGCAGGAGACGGTGGAGCGGCTCTGGGCGCTGACCGAGGCCGATCCGAAGGCCGAGATCACCGTTGACCTCGAGGCCCGCGAGGTGCGCGCCGAAGGCGTCACCGCCCCGTTCGAACTGGATGAGAACGCCCGCTGGCGGCTGCTCAACGGGCTGGACGACATCAGCATCACCCTGGGGAACGCTGATGACATCACCGCCTTCGAGCAGCGCCGGCCGAACTTCAAGCCGCGCACCCTGCCGGTCTCCTGAGGAGCGGCAAAGGTCGACAAACCCGCAGCACCGCCGATGGCCCGCCCCCTTCCCGGGGGACGGGCCATCGGTCCGTTGCGGGGGGGAGTTAGGTCCTGACACCGCGTGAGATGTGGCAAGATACCGGCCCCGGATTTGGATGAAGACGGGGCCGACGCGTCGCAACTCCGAACGGATGGCACAATCAAGGCATGCACCGGCACCACGAACCTCCGTACGCGGGCGGCGAACCCGCGTCGTCGGAGTTCGGGGACCGGGAAGCCGAGAGTCGAATTGACGATCGGCCGGACGTCGAGACCTCAGCCGATGAGGGACCGGACGACCCGGAAGTCGCGGCGCTCTACGCGCTAGTGGCAGAGCGGTTGAAGCAGGCTCACACACGTGTGCACGCGCTGCATGCGTCGGAGGAAGCAAAGACCGCTCTCACCCGGCAACTGTTGATCGTCACCGAGACCGCCAAGCGCGATCTCCCGGAGGCGGCACGGCGGTTGAGTCGCTTTGTGCAGGACCTCGACGAGGGGCAGCCACCCCTCGGCTGAGGTCGCAGACGCGCAAATCCATTGCGACACTAGGGTGATTCGCGCGTTTGGTAATTGAAAGTCCGCAAATAGATGCCTAACGTGCGAATTGAACGGATGGAATCATCCGGCGCCCGTTTCTGAAGGGGAAGACGTGAACAAGGCTCAGCTTGTCGAAGCGGTGGCCGAGCAGCTGGGTGGTCGCAAGGCTGCCGCAGAGGCCGTCGACGCAGTGCTCGACACCATGGTGCGTGCCGTTGTGGCCGGTGACCGTGTGTCGGTCACCGGTTTCGGCACCTTCGAAAAGGTGGAGCGCTCCGCGCGTTTCGCCCGTAACCCGCAGACCGGCGAGCGGGTCAAGGTCAAGAAGACCTCGGTCCCGCGCTTCCGCCCGGGCCAGGGCTTCAAGGACCTGGTCAGCGGCAGCAAGAAGCTGCCGAAGGACGGTCCCTCGGTCAAGAAGGCCCCCAAGGGCTCGCTGACCCCGGGCAAGAGCGGCACCACTGCCGCGGTCAAGCGCGCTGCCACCAAGCGCGCCGCTGCCGCTGCCGAGGCCGCCCCCGTCAAGAAGACCGCGGCGAAGAAGACCACCACCGCGAAGAAGGCGACGACTGCCGCCAAGACGGCCGCGGCGAAGAAGACCACCCCGGCGAAGAAGGCGACGACTGTCGCCAAGACGACCGTCGCCAAGACGGCCGCGGCGAAGAAGACCACCACCGCGAAGAAGGCGACGACCGCTGCCAAGACGGCCGCGGCGAAGAAGACCGCCCCGGCGAAGAAGACCGCCACCCGCAAGACCACGGCCCGCAAGACCGCCGCGAAGTAATCGCGTCCGGTCGGGTCCAGGAAACTGGGACTTCTGGTGGTCCGTCAGGACCGAGCAAGGCCGCGGCGGCCCGCCCTCTGCCATGAGGGCGGGCCGCCGCGGCTTTCTGCGTCCGGTTTCCGTGACCGGCCGGGGGCGCCGAGCACTGTCGGCTGAACAGCCGTCAGCTCTGCTCGGGTGCCTCGGGGTCGGGGAAGGTCTGCAGGGTCACGAAGACCGCCCTGCGCTGGTCGCCGCTGCCGGCCAGCCGGATCCGCACCCGCTGCCCGGGGCGCAGCAGCAGCAGCCCGCCCGCCTCGAACGCTGCCGCGTCGAACGGGATCGGGGTGCCGTCGTCGAGCAGCACGGAGCCGGCCCGGGTGGCGGGGTCGAAGGTGTACGCGGTGGCCTGCATACCAGCAGCATAGAGCGGGGGAGCGCGGCCCGCCCCAGCCCTAGACCAGCGCCGCCGCCACCCGCCGGGTGTGCGGTCCGACCCCGAGCAGCAGCGCCTCGGCCAGGTCGGCCCCGGTGTCCACGTCCCGGCGCACCGACGGCACGTCGGGCAGCGCGAGTTCGAGCGCGCCCCCGAGCGCGTGCCGCTGCCGGGAGGCGCCACCGAAGGCCGGCTCCAACTGCCGGCCGGCCGCACAGGCCAGTAGCGTGGTGCCCTGCCCGGGGGCGTCCGCCAGGAAGGCGCGCGCCCCGGCCGGTACCGCGCCCAGCACGCGGGCCAGTTCGGCCGGCCGCAGCGCGGGCAGGTCCGCGGAGAGCGCCGCCAGGGGCGCGTCGGGCCGTAGCCGCCGCGCGTGTGCCGCGCCGTGCGCCAGTGCGGGATTGAGGCCCTCGCCCGGGTGCCCGGTGGGCTCGTCGGTGACCAGGACCGCGCCGAGGCCCGCCAGCCGCGGACCGGCCACCGGGTCCCGCGAGACCACCAGAACCTGCGCCACCGCCGGGCAGTTCAGCGCGGCCGTCACGGTGTCCAGGGCGAACGCCAGCGCGAGGTCGGCCCGGTGCGCTCCGGCGTACGGGTCGAGCCGGCTCTTGGCCAGCGCCAGCGGCTTCAGCGGCAGCACCAGGCTCCACGCGGCCGATCGTCCCGCTCGCGCGCGGGCCGGCTGCGCCGGTGCGAGCGGCGCGGGCGGGACCTGTGCGGTCCGGAGCTGCGCGGGCCGGATGGGGCGTACGGTGTGCTCGGTCATCGATGTCATTCTCGCTTCGGTCCGTCAGGCTCCGCCAGAGCGCCTCCCGGCGCCGGCGTGCGATTGGTCACTCGGTGCCGACCCGCGCCCGGCCCTGCTCGACACGGCCGGTCAGCAGGGCGAGGATGACCAGGGTTTGCCGGTCCGCTGGGCCGGGGCGCCCGGATGTGATCATGCGATGGACGACGGTCGCGGCACCCCTTGTGCCGCGCGACACGATGGAGGACCTGGGGTGGCCCGCCGCTCGTACGCCAGTTTCGGCAACGCCGACTACGGAATCTGGTACCGCTTCGCCGCGGTCCTGGTGAAGCCGGTGACGACCGCTCTGGTGAAGCCCGACTGGCGTGGCTGGGAGAACCTGCCCAAGGAGGGCGGCTACCTGGCGGTGGTGAACCACAACTCGGTGATCGACCCGGTGGTCTACGCGCACTGGCAGTACAACAGCGGCCGGCCGCCGCGGATCCTGGGCAAGTCCTCCCTCTTCAAGGTGCCGTTCATCGGTTTCATGCTCCGCAAGACCGGTCAGATCCCGGTCTACCGCGACTCCACGGACGCCGCGATGGCCTTCCGTGCCGCGATCGACGCGGTCAACAGCGGCCAGGTGGTGCAGTTCTATCCGGAGGGCACCATCACCCGCGATCCGGAGCTGTGGCCGATGACCGGCAAGAGCGGGGCGGCCCGGGTGGCGCTGATGACCGGCGCGCCGGTGATCCCGGTGGCGCACTGGGGCGCGCACGAGATCGTCCCGCCGTACGGCAAGGGCCTGGGCGGGCGGTCGGCCAAGGTGAGCCTGTTCCCGCGCAAGAAGGTGGTGGTGGCGGCCGGTCCGCCGGTCGACCTGAGCCGCTACCAGGGCAAGGAGCTGACCAGTCAGGTGCTGCGCGAGGCCACCGAGGACATCATGGACGCGATCACCGAGGTGCTCGCCCAGATCCGCGGCGAGCGGCCGCCCGCCGAGCGCTTCGACCTGCGCAAGGACGCCCGCGACCGCCGCGCGGCCCGGGCCGGCGAGGCCCGCGCCCAGCACTCGGCGGCCGGGCGGAGCGCGGCCGGGCAGCAGAGCGCCGGGGCCGCCACCGACAACGAAACCCGCACCGACGAGCAGAACGGGAGCGAGCGATGACCCGCTGCGCCGTCTTCGGCACCGGTTCCTGGGGCACCCCCTTCGCGATGATCCTGGCCGACGCCGGCTGTGAGGTCGCGCTCTGGGGCCGCCGCAAGGAGCTGGTCGACACCATCGCGGCCACCCGCACCAACCCCGAGTACCTGCCCGGCATCGTGCTGCCCGAGGCGGTCGTGCCGACCACCGACGCCGCCGCCGCGCTGGCCGGGGCCGACTTCGCGGTGCTCGCCGTGCCGTCCCAGACGCTGCGCGAGAACCTGGCCGCCTGGAAGCCGCTGATCGGCCCGGACACCGTCCTGGTGAGCCTGATGAAGGGCATCGAACTGGGCACCGCCAAGCGGATGACCGAGGTGATCCGCGAGGTCGCCGGGGTCGGTCCGGAGCGGGTCGCCGTGGTCTCCGGGCCCAACCTGGCACCGGAGATCGCCAAGCGCCAGCCGGCCGCCAGCGTGGTCGCCTGCGCCGACGAGGCGGTCGCCAAGCGGCTCCAGCAGGCCTGCCACACACCGTACTTCCGCCCGTACACCAACACCGACGTGATCGGCTGCGAGCTGGGCGGCGCGGTGAAGAACGTGATCGGCCTGGCGGTCGGGATGGCCGACGGGATGGGCCTGGGCGACAACACCAAGGCCACCCTGATGACCCGCGGTCTGGCCGAGATCACCCGGCTCGGCGAGCGGCTGGGCGCCGACCCGCACACCTTCGCGGGCCTGGCCGGCATGGGCGACCTGGTGGCCACCTGCTCCTCGCCGCTCTCCCGCAACCACACCTTCGGGTTCAACCTCGGCAAGGGGATGACCCTGGAACAGGTGATCGCCGCCACCAAGCAGACCGCCGAGGGCGTCAAGTCCTGCGAGTCGGTGCTCGACCTGGCCCGGCGCAACGGCGTCGACATGCCGATCGTCGCGGCCGTGGTCGAGGTGGTGCACAACGGGCGCCCCACCCAGCAGGTGCTCAAGGACCTGATGGGACGCTCCGCGGGCCCCGAGCGCCGCTGACCGGGAACCACGGAACTCGCAAGGTAGTCTCACCCTCGATATGAGCATCGAATCGACCTCCCCGAACCAGGCGGCGAAGCCGCGCGTCGCGATCGTCTTCGGCGGCCGCTCATCCGAGCACGGCGTCTCGGTGGTCACGGCCGCCAGCGTGCTCCGGGCGATCGACCGGAGCCGGTACGAGGTGCTGCCGATCGGCATCACCCAGGAGGGCCGCTGGGCGCTGGTCGCCGACGAGCCGGCCCGGATGGCTATCAGCGACGGGCGGATGCCCGACGTCGAGCAGATCGCCGAGTCCACCGAGGGCCAGCTCGCGCTGCCGGCCAGCCCCGTCTCGCGCGAGGTGGTGTGGAGCGAGCCGGGCAGCGCGCCCAAGGCGCTCGGCGAGGTCGACGTGGTGCTGCCGCTGCTGCACGGCCCGTGGGGCGAGGACGGCACGCTGCAGGGGCTGCTGGAGCTCTCCGGCGTGCCCTACGTCGGCTCCGGCGTGCTGGCCAGCTCGGTCGGCATGGACAAGGAGTACACCAAGCGGGTGCTCGAGTCCTTCGGCCTCGGCGTGGGCCCCTACACCGTGGTGCGCCCGCGCGACTGGGAGAGCGAGGCGGGCCGTGCCGCCGCCCGTGAGCGGATCGCGGCGCTGGGCCTGCCGGTCTTCGTCAAGCCCTGCCGGGCCGGTTCCAGCATCGGGATCACCAAGGTCAAGGACGCGGCCGAGCTGGACGCGGCGATCGAGGAGGCCCGCCGGCACGACCCGAAGGTGATCGTCGAGGCGATGCTCAACGGCCGCGAGCTCGAGTGCGCGGTGCTGGAGTTCGAGGACGGTCCGCGGGCCAGCCTGCCGGCCGAGGTGCTGGTCGGCGAGGGCTTCGAGTTCTACGACTTCGAGGCCAAGTACATCGACTCCTCCGAGGTGCGGATCCCGGCCCAGCTGACCGAGCAGGAGACCGCCGCGATCCGCGCGCAGGCCGTCACCGCCTTCGACGCGCTCAGCTGCGAGGGTCTCGCCCGGGTGGACTTCTTCCTGCTCGACGACGGCCGCTGGGTGGTCAACGAGATCAACACCATGCCCGGCTTCACCCCCATCTCGGCCTTCCCCAAGATGTGGGAGGCCACCGGGGTGTCCTACCCCGAGCTGATCGACCGCCTGCTGCAGGGCGCGCTGCGCCGCTCCACCGGGCTGCGCTGAGCCGAAGAAGCCGGTGCCGCCCCCACCTGGGTGGGGGCGGCACCGGCTTTGCGGTCCGGCGGGCCGGACTACAGATGCACCACCGGACAGGTCAGCGTTCGGGTGATGCCGTCGACCTGCTGGATCTGCGCGACCACCAGCCTGCCCAGGTCGTCCACCGTGGTGGCCTCGGCCCGCACGATCACGTCATAGGGGCCGGTGACGTCCTCGGCCTGGATGACTCCCTCGATCTTGGAGATGGCCTCGGCCACGGCGGTGGCCTTGCCTACTTCGGTCTGGATCAGGATGTATGCCTGTACCACGGAGGACCTCCCGGCGGCTCGGGGTGGTGGCGCGACGACACTGGCGGCCACGGGTAAGGGGGCGCGACCCGCGCGGAGATCGGGTGGTGGGGCGGGCGCGCCGCAAAAGACTGGATCACCACGCTACCGCGCACCGGGCCCGGGAGGGGAGACCCGGGACCGGGCCGTGGGCGTACGCTTCGCGCGGGGCGCGCACCGCGCCCTCCCGGCTGGTCCGGGATTCGGGCTTCGGGAGAGGACGGCACATGCAGGGGACCGTGGGCGAGCTCGGCGAGTTCGGCCTCATCCGGGAGCTCACCGCCCGGCTGCCGCTCACCTCTGCGGTGGAGCTGGGCCCCGGGGATGACGCGGCCGTGGTCCAGGCACCGGACAAGCGGGTGGTCGCCACCACCGACGTGCTGATCGAGGGCCGCCACTTCCGCCGCGACTGGTCCACCGCCTACGACGTGGGCCGCAAGTCGGCCGCCCAGAACCTCGCCGACGTCGCCGCGATGGGTGCGGTGCCCACCGCGATACTGCTGGGCCTGGTGGTACCCGCCGACCTCCCGACCACCTGGGCCACCGAACTGATGGACGGTCTGCGCGACGAGTGCCAGGTGGCCGGCGCCGGGGTGGTCGGCGGCGACGTGGTGCGCGGCGAGACCATCACGCTGGCCATCACCGCCCTCGGCGACCTGCAGGGCCGGGATCCGGTGCGCCGTTCGGGCGCCCAACCGGGTGACGTGGTGGCCGTGACCGGCTGGCTCGGCTGGTCGGCGGCCGGCCTGACCGTGCTCTCCCGCGGCTTCCGCTCGCCGCGCGCCTTCGTCGAGGCGCACCGCCGTCCCGAGCCGCCGTACCACGCGGGCCCGGCCGCCGCCGAGCTGGGCGCCACCTCGATGATCGACGTGAGCGACGGCCTGGTCGCCGACCTCGGCCATGTCGCCACGGCCAGTGGGGTGGACATCGACCTGCGCGCCGCCGACTTCGACGTGCCGGCGCAGATGGCCGACATCGGGCAGGCGGTCGGCGTGGACCCGCTGGTCTGGGTGCTCTCCGGGGGCGAGGACCACGCGATCGTGGCGACCTTCCCGCCCGGCGTCCAGCTGCCCGCCCGCTGGCGGGTGGTCGGCACCGTCACCGGCCCCGCCCGGGGCCAGGGGCGCGGCCGGGTCACCGTGGACGGCGCGCCCTGGGAGCGCACGGCGGGCTGGGACCACTTCTCGGCCGAATGAGTGTCGGCCGCCCGATCGGGCACCGGCCACCGCGTAGGCTGCCCACCATGCGTATCGGTGTGCTGACCAGCGGTGGCGACTGTCCCGGGCTCAACGCGGTGATCCGCTCGGTGGTGCACCGCGGTCTCGATGTGCACGGCGACGAGATCCTCGGCATCGAGGACGGGTTCCTCGGTCTGATCGAGGGCCGGGCCCGGGTGGTCGGCCACGACGACGTCACCGGCCTGCTCACCCTGGGCGGCACCGTGCTCGGCTCGGCCCGGGTGCGGCGCGAGCGGATCGCCTGGGCCGTCGAGAACGCGCGCACGCTCGCCGCCAACCTCGGCATCGACGCCCTGATCGCGATCGGCGGCGAGGGCACGCTGACCGCCGCCAAGATGTTCAGCGACGCCGGACTCCCGGTGGTCGGGGTGCCCAAGACCATCGACAACGACATCGACGCCACCGACGTCACCTTCGGCTTCGACACCGCCGTGCACGTGGCCACCGAGGCGATCGACCGGTTGAAGACCACCGCCGAGTCGCACCAGCGGGTCATGGTGGTCGAGCTGATGGGCCGCCACACCGGCTGGATCACGTTGACCGCGGGCATGGCCGGCGGCGCGCACGGCATCCTGATCCCGGAGAAGCCCTTCGACATCGAGGCGCTGGCCCGGATGATCGAGGAGCGCTTCGCGCGCGGCAAGAAGTTCGCCATCATCGCGGTGGCCGAGGGCGCCAAGCCGATGCCCGGGACCTTCCCCTTCGACCACGGCACGGTCGACCAGTTCGGCCACCAGACCTTCGGCGGCATCGGCACCCGGCTCGCCCACGAGCTGGAGGACCTGCTCGGCAAGGAGGCCCGCCCGGTGATCCTGGGGCACACCCAGCGCGGCGGCACCCCCACCGCCCGCGACCGGGTGCTCGCCACCCGGTTCGGCTGGCACGCGGTGGAGGCCGTCCACCAGGGCGCCTTCGGCCACTTCACCGCGCTGCGCGGCAACGACATCCGGCTGGTCCCGGTGGGCGAGGCGGTCACCCGGCTGAAGACGGTGCCCGCGGACCGCTGGGCGGAATCGGAAGCGGTGCTCTGAGCGCCCCCGGCCCGGCCGGGTAGGTTGGGCCCATGTCCGAAGAAGCACCCGTCGCGGCACCCCCGCGCGTCCTGACCATCGCCGGCTCCGACTCCGGCGGCGGTGCCGGCATCCAGGCCGACCTGAAGACCATGCTGGCGCTGGGCGTGCACGGGATGAGCGTGCTCACCGCCGTCACCGCACAGAACTCGCTCGGCGTCCAGGGCTACTGGGAGCTGCCCGCCGAGGCCGTGCGGGCGCAGTTCCGCAGCGTGGTGGACGACATCGGGGTGCAGGCCGTGAAGACCGGCATGCTGGCCTCGATCGAGCTGGTCGAGACCGTCGCCGAGCTGCTCACCGGCCTCGACGCGCCGATCGTGATCGACCCGGTGGGGGTCTCCAAGCACGGCGACGCGCTGCTCGCCGCCGAGGCGGTGGCCACGCTGCGCGAGCGGCTGCTGCCGCTGGCCACGCTGGCCACCCCCAACCTGCACGAGGTGGCCCAGCTCACCGGCATCACGGTGCTGGAGGAGGGCGAGATGCGTCCGGCCGCCGATGCGCTGCTGGAGCTCGGCCCGCGCTGGGTGCTGGTCAAGGGCGGACACCTGAGCGGTGCGGCGGCCGACCTGCTGGCCGGCCGGGACGGCGAGGAGTACTGGTTCCGGGCCCCGCGCCACGACAACCGGCACACCCACGGCACCGGCTGCACGCTGGCCAGCGCGATCGCCGCCGAGCTGGCCAAGGGCCGCGAGCTGCCGGAGGCGGTCGGGGCGGCCAAGGAGTACATCACCGGCGCGATCCGGGCGGGCTTCGCGCTCGGCGCCGGCATCGGACCGGTGGACCACGGCTGGCGGTGGCGCGGCTGAACGCGTAGGGGCCCGGCCGCGGCCGGGCCCCTACGGGGTGATGCAGAAAAGCAGACAGGCCGATCCATCCGAGGATGGATCGGCCTGCCCGGAGGACCGGCGCACCGGTCTGCGCGTCAGCGCGAGACCTTACCGGCCTTGATGCACGAGGTGCACACGTTGAGCCGCTTCGGCGTCCGCCCGATCACAGCGCGCACCGTCTGAATGTTGGGGTTCCAACGACGGCGGGTACGGCGGTGCGAGTGGGAGATGTTGTTGCCGAAGCCCGGCCCCTTGCCGCAGACGTCGCAGTTGGCAGCCACAGGAGTCACTCCAAGACTTCAGATCATTTACGTTCGAAACCCCGGCTGATCCATCCTGCCCACTCACGTGGACCGGGTCGGGTCAAGGGGGGAAGCCCGGACTGTTCCAGGCAACCGGAGCAGCATACATCGACTACTCCCGCTCCACGAAACTACCATGCGCGGGGGCTTGATCGCCGGGCCTCGTGACCAGCCCCGAAGCCCCCGCCGGGCCCGGTCCGGCCTGGCCTTTCGGCGCCGGATCCGCCCGCCCGGCCACCCCCGAGGCCGCCCGGTCCGCGGCCGGCCGCCCCGATAACCTGCCAGCAGCCCCACCGCCCGTTCCCGTCGTGTTCACCTGGAGGAGACCCGGTGCTGGAGACGCTCGACGCCCCCGCCGTCCGCACCTGGTGCCACCTCGCGCTGTCCGCCCTCGGCCAGGCCCGCGAGGAGATCGACGCGCTCAACGTCTACCCGGTCCCGGACGGGGACACCGGCACCAACCTCTTCCTCACCGTGGAGTCCGCCACCGCCGCCGTGGAGCACTGCTTCGAGTCCGGTGCCGCCCCCGGCCTGCCGACCGCGGTCAAGGCGATGGCCAAGGGCGCGCTGCTGGGTGCGCGCGGCAACTCCGGGGTGATCCTGGCCCAGCTGCTGCGCGGGGTCGCCGAGATCCTGGCCGCACAGGGCGGAGGCCCCGTGCACCTGCGCCGGGCGCTCGCCCGCGGCGCCGAGGCGGCCTACCAGGCGGTGCTCGATCCGGTGGAGGGCACCCTGCTGACGGTCGCCGCGGCAGCCGCCGGAGCTGCCGACCAGGCGGCCGGCGGGCTCGCCGAGGTGGCCGCCGCCGCCCACCAGGGGGCCCGCGGCGCACTGCTGCGCACCCCCGAGCAGCTCGCGGTGCTGGCCCGGGCCGGGGTGGTGGACGCCGGCGGACGCGGCCTGGTGGCCGTGCTGGGCGCGCTGGCCGACGCGGTGGCGGGCCGGCAGCCGATGGGGCCGGTCGCGCTCGGCGAGGACCTGCCCGCCGGCGGGCACCACTGCGTCGAGCCCGAGCGCCTGCCCGGCCACCCCGCCTTCGAGGTGATCTACCTGCTGGACGCCCCGGACCGGGCCCTGCCCGAGCTGCGGGCCACGCTGGCCGGGCTCGGCGACTCGCTGGTGGTCGGCGGCGGCGACGGGCTGTGGAACGTCCACGTCCACGTGGACGACGCGGGTGCGGCGGTGGAGGCGGGCGTGCGGGCCGGGCGCCCGCACCAGATCCGGATCACCCACTTCGCCGAGGCCGCCGCCCGGGCCGGCGCGCGGGGCACCGCGGGCGGCGCCGGGGCCGGTGACCTCCCCGACGGGCCGGCGGAGCGGGTCGTGCTCAGCGTCGTCACCGGGGCGGGGCTGGCCGAGCTGTGCCGTGCGGCCGGCGCGGCCGTGCTGACCGCGGCCCCGGACGCGCCGCCCGCGAGCGCCGAACTCGCCGAGGCGGTGCGCCGCTGCGCCGCCCGGGAGGTGATCGTGCTGCTCAACGACCCCGAGCTGCGGGCCGGCGCGGGCGCGGCCGCCGACCAGCTGCGCGAGGAGGGCCTGCGGATCGCGGTGCTGCCCACCCGCTCCCCGGTGCAGGGGCTGGCCGCCCTGGCCGTGCACGAGGCGGGGCGCCGGTTCGACGAGGACGTGGTCGCCATGACCTCGGCCGCCGGTGCCACCCGCTACGCCGAACTGGCCGTGGCCGAGGGCGAGTCCTGGACCATGGCCGGGGTCTGCCAGGCCGGCGACGTGCTCGGCCTGATCGACGGGGACGTGGCGGTGATCGGCTCCGGCATCGCGCAGACCGGCGCCGAGGTGCTCTCCCGGATGCTCGCGGCCGGCGGCGAACTGGTCACCCTGGTGCTCGGCGAGGGCGTCGACCCCGGCCTCGCCGAGCACCTGGTGGCGCACGCCCGGCGCCAGCGGCCGGAGGTCGACACGGTGGTATTCGCGGGCGGCCGGGAGAGCGCGCCGCTGCTCATCGGGGTGGAGTAGCACGGGCTGTCGGCTCCGTGGTGTCCAATAGGTTCCGATGGCCGCACTGGACGAACCCCTGACCAAGCTGGTCGGCGACCGCACCGCGAAGGTGCTCGCCGACAGCCTCAAGCTGCGCACGGTCGGCGACCTGCTGCACCACTACCCGCGCCGGTATGCCGAGCGGGGCCAGCTGACCAGCCTGGACGACCTGGAGGTCGACGAGCACGTCACCGTGCTCGCCCGGATCGAGAAGGTCACCCTGATCCCGTTCCGGGGCCGCAAGGGCGACCGCCTCGAAGTGGTGGTCACCGACGGGCGCGGGCGGCTCTCGCTGGTCTTCTTCAACCAGGGCTGGCGGCAGAAGGAGCTGCGCCCGGGGCTGCAGGGGCTGTTCGCCGGCAAGGTGGGCGTCTTCAACCGGAGCCGCCAACTGGCCTCGCCCGACTACCAGTTGCTCGACGACGACGCCGACTCGCAGGCCGCGCAGCAGTTCGCCGGGCGGATGATCCCGGTCTATCCGGCCAGTGCCCAGATGCCCAGCTGGAAGCTCTCGCTGGCGATCGAGATGGCACTGACCACCCACCTCGCCGCGGTGGGCGAGCCGCTGCCCGAGGCGCTGCGCGCCGAGCGCGGGCTGCTGCCGCTGCCCGAGGCGCTGGAGCTGATCCACCGGCCGCACGACCAGGCCGAGCTGGAGCGGGCCCGCGACCGGCTGCGCTGGGACGAGGCGTTCGTGCTCCAGGTCGCCCTCGCCCAGCGCCGGGCCGCCGCCCACGCGCTGCCGGCGGTGCCCCGACCGGTGCGCGGCGGCGGCCTGCTGGACGCCTTCGACGCCAAGCTGCCCTTCACGCTGACGGCCGGCCAGCGACACGTCGGCGCCGAGATCTTCGCGGACCTGGCCGGCGAGCACCCGATGCACCGGCTGCTGCAGGGCGAGGTCGGCTCCGGTAAGACGCTGGTGGCGCTGCGCGCGATGCTCGCGGTGGTGGACGCCGGCGGACAGGCCGTGCTGCTCGCGCCCACCGAGGTGCTGGCCCAGCAGCACCACCGCTCGATCGTGGCGATGATGGGGGAGCTGGCCGAGGGCGGGATGCTCGGCGGCGCCGAGAACGGCACCAAGGTGGCGCTGCTCACCGGTTCGATGGGCGTGCCCGCCCGGCGTCAGGTGCTGCTCGACATGGCCTGCGGCGACGCCGGGATCGCGATCGGCACCCACGCGCTGATCGAGGACAAGGTGCAGTTCCAGGACCTCGGCCTGGTGGTGGTGGACGAGCAGCACCGCTTCGGCGTCGAGCAGCGCGACGCGCTGCGCGCCAAGGGCGGAGCGCCGCCGCACCTGCTGGTGATGACCGCCACCCCGATCCCGCGCACGGTGGCGATGACGGTCTTCGGCGACCTGGAGACCTCGGTCCTGGACCAGCTTCCGGCCGGTCGCTCGCCGATCGTGAGCCACGTGGTGCCCGCGCTGGAGAAGCCCAACTTCCTGGCCCGCGCCTGGGAGCGGATCCGCGAGGAGGTCGCCAAGGGGCACCAGGCCTACGTGGTCTGCCCGCGGATCGGCGACGAGCCCGAGGAGCCGGCGGAGAAGAAGAAGCGCAAGGCCGCCGCCGAGGACCCCGAGGACCTGGGCGCGGCCACTGACGAGCGCCGGCCGCCGCTGAGCGTGGTGGAGACGGCCGAGATGCTGGCCAAGGGCCCGTTGGCCGGGCTGCGGGTGGAGATCCTGCACGGCCGGCTGGCGCCCGAGGCCAAGGACGACGTGATGCGGCGCTTCACGGCCGGACAGCTCGACGTGCTGGTCGCCACCACGGTGATCGAGGTCGGCGTCAACGTGCCCAACGCGACCGCGATGGTGATCATGGACGCGGACCGGTTCGGGGTCTCCCAGCTGCACCAGCTGCGCGGCCGGGTCGGGCGCGGCAGTGCGCCGGGGCTGTGCCTGCTGGTCAGCGAGATGCCGGCGGGCAGCGCGGCCCGGGCCCGGCTGGACGCGGTGGCCGGCACCCTGGACGGCTTCGAGCTCTCCCGGATCGACCTGGAGCAGCGCCGCGAGGGCGATGTGCTCGGCCAGGCCCAGTCCGGGGTGAAGTCCTCGCTCAAGGTGCTCTCCGTGCTCGAGGACGAGGACGTCATCGCCGAGGCCCGCACCGAGGCCACCGCGCTGGTGGCCGCCGACCCGCAGCTCGACGCCCACCAGGACCTGCGGGCGGCGCTGGCCGGCCTGCTCGACGAGGACCGCGCCGCCTATCTCGACAAGGGCTGAGCTGCCCGGATGCCGCCGGCTGCGGCCCGCGGACTGTCAGTGCCCCGCGCGACAATGGAGGTGTTCAGGACGGAGCGTCAAGCTCCGCTCCTGGCGCGACACTTGGGGGTCCTGCCATGGCATTCCGTCATCTCAACGAGCTCCCGCTGGGCGACAAGGTCTTCCGGATCGAACTCGCCAGCGACGACGACCGAGAGGTCACCCTCACCCTGACCGGCTGGCGCGAGGGCGCCGCCGCCGCCCCACTGGCCAGCGGCAAGCTCCGCCTCCCGGTGGAGGACGTCGCCAGCCTGCGGATCGCGCTCAACCGCGCGCTGCGCGCCCTGGCGATCGTCGCCGACGTCTCCGAGCCCATCCCCGACCGCGACGTGCTGCGCGAGCTCTACCCCGGCCACGGCGCCCCCTGGGTGCCGCAGCACGAGGAGGAGCTGGTCCGGCGGTTCCACGAGAGCGAGACCATCGCCCGGATAGCCGCCCGGTTCGGCCGCACCCCGGACTCCGTGCGCAGCAAGCTGCGCGAGCTGGGGCACGACCCGCGCCGCCCCGAGTACTGCCCGCCCGACGGCTGCCTGTCCTGGTCCCGCTACGCCTCGCCGGCCCTGCTCGGCGCGGCCGCACCGGAGTAGCGCCAGGGCACGTCCCCTGCTGATCCCGGTCCCGCCCTATGTCCGCGGGGCAGCGCGTCGTGCTGCCCCGCGGACATCGGGCGGGCCGGTCCATATAGCGTGGTGACCGCCAGCAAGAGAGGGAACCACGACTCATGACCCGCGTCATCGCCGGAGCGGCCGGCGGCCGTCGACTGGCCGTACCGCCAGGCCGGGGCACCCGCCCGACGTCCGACAAGGCCCGCGAGGCGATGTTCTCCACCTTGGAGTCGCTGCGCGGCACCCTGGCCGGGGCCCGGATGCTCGACCTGTTCGCCGGCTCCGGCGCGGTCGGCCTGGAGGCGCTCTCCCGGGGCGCCGCGCACGTGCTGCTGGTGGAGGCGGACGCCGCGGCGGCGCGGGTGATCCGGGCCAACGTCAAGACCGTGGCGCTGCCCGGCGCCGAGGTGCGCGGCGAGCGGGCCGAGCGGGTGCTGGCCGGGCCGGCCCCGGCGCAGCCCTACGACCTGCTCTTCCTCGATCCGCCCTACGCGGTCACGGACGAGGAACTGCGCGAGATGCTGATCACACTCCGGGCTCAGGGCTGGCTCACGGACGAGGGACTCGTCACCGTGGAACGCAGCACCCGGGGCGGCGAGTTCGTCTGGCCCGGGGGCTTCGAAGCGCTGCGCTCGCGCCGGTACGGCGAGGGCACGCTCTGGTACGGCCAGGCCGTCTGACCGGGCGGTCCCCGCCGCCCACCGCTGTTGCCGACAACACCACCGCCGACAAGGGAGCCACACCGCAATGCGCCGCGCCGTCTGTCCGGGTTCCTTCGACCCGATCACCAACGGGCATCTCGACATCATCGAGCGGGCCTCCAAGCTCTACGACGTGGTCCACGTCGCGGTGGCGATCAACAAGAACAAGCAGGGCCTGTTCAGCATCGAGGAGCGGATCGCCCTCATCGAGGAGACCTGCGCGCCGTACGGCAACGTGGTGGTGGAGTCGCACCAGGGCCTGCTGGTGGACTTCTGCCGGGAACGGGACATCCCGGCCATCGTCAAGGGCCTGCGCGCGGTGAGCGACTTCGACTACGAGCTGCAGATGGCCCAGATGAACCGCGGCCTCAGCGGCGTCGAGACGCTCTTCGTACCGACCTCGCCGACCTACAGCTTCCTGTCCTCCACCCTCGTCAAGGAGGTGGCCTCCTACGGCGGTGACGTCTCGCACCTGATCCCCCCGGTGGTGCACCGCCGCCTGGTGGAGCGGATCGCCGAGCGGGCCGCCCGCTAGGGCCACCGAGGGGCTGGGACCGCGGGGCGACGGGGGCGCCCAGGGGCGACGAGGGCGCCGAGGATTCTGACGTACAGTCTGTAGTCCCGCCCCGCGGTACTCACGGAAAGACAGAAGCCCCGTGGACGTGCAGAAGAAAGTCGACGACATCATCGCCGTGGTCGAGAGCGCCCGTGCGATGCCGATGTCGGCCTCCTGTGTGGTGAACCGGGCCGAGCTGGTGGCCCTGCTGCAGGGGCTGCGCGAGGAACTGCCCGCCGAACTCGCCCAGGCCCAGTCCGTGATGGCCGACCACGAGCAGGTGGTGGCCGACGCGCGGGGCGAGGCGGACCGGATCATCCAGGGCGCGCACGCCGAGCGCGGCTCGCTGATCTCGGACACCGAGGTGGTCCGCCGGGCCCAGGCCGAGGCCGACCGGATCCTCGCCGAGGCCCGCGAGGAGGTCGGCCTCAAGCGCCAGGAGGCCGACGACTACGTCGACAGCAAGCTGGCCAACTTCGAGGTGGTCCTCACCAAGACGCTGGGCGCGGTCGGCCGCGGCCGCGACAAGCTGCGCGGGGCGGCCGGCCTGGAGATCGAGGACGGCGAGGAGTTCCAGTCCGCGGCGAGTCCCAGCCCGGAGGTCGACGAGTACGTCGACGCCAAGCTGGCCACCCTGCAGGCGGTGCTCGGCGGCACCCTGGAGGCGGTCGGCCGCGGCCGCGACAAGCTGCTCGGCAAGGCCCCGATCGACGAGCTGGGCGCCTACCTGGCCGCCGCCGACCAGGCCCAGCAGCAGAAGGACCGCGCCGAGGCGGTGGCGGCGGGCTTCGCCGCCACCGACCAGGAGGAGCAGCCCTGGTACCGCGAGGAGGTCCCGGTCCAGCAGAGTTGGCCGCAGGAGCCCGCGGCCGAGCCGGCCTGGCAGGGGGCGCCCGGCGAGAGCGTCTACCAGAGCACCCCGGCCTACCCGGGCCAGGAGGGCTTCGCGGGCGGGCAGGAGTACGCCGAGCCGGCCGCGGCAGCGGCGTACGCACCGCAGCAGGGCGGCTACCAGGACGCCTACGGCGGCGGCTACGACCCGGCAACCGGCCACGGCGACCCGTACGCGGGCCAGTACTACCAGGGCCAGCAGGGCGGTGACCCGTACGCCGCCGGCTACTACCAGGAACAGCAGCCCGGCTACCCGCAGGCCCAGCCCGGCTACGAGCAGCACGGCTACTACCAGCAGCCTGCCGCGCCGCCGGCGCCCGCCGCCGCGGCCTCGCTGGACGAGACCAGCTTCTTCGACACCAGCATGATCGACATGACCAGGCTGCGGGAGCTCGGCGGCCGGTAGCCCGGTCCGCCGGGGGAGCGAAGTTGGGCCTGAGCGCGCTCTCGGGTACGCTGACCACTCCGGCTCTCTGCTGCCGGACTGTTCGGCTGCCCGCGCGACAGCGGTGGGCCGGACCCTCAAGCCACTACTCGCGCCGCGCAGTGATGCGCCCGCCGCCAGGAAGTCAGGAACCGTGAACCGCCTCGACCACCGCGACCCGCTCGTGTTCGACACGCATGAGCTCGGCCGTCGCCCCGGTTCGATGCGCACGGTCGAGCGCACTCTCCAGGCGCCCGAGGGGCTCGGCATCGTCGATGTGATCGGCGTTCCGACCGGTAGCGAGATGGCCCTGGAGCTGCGCCTGGAGTCGGTGGTCGAGGGAGTGCTCGTCTCGGGCACCGCCGAGGCCCACGTGACCGGTGAGTGCGTGCGCTGCCTGGAGCCCGTCGAGGACGACCTCGACGTGGAGTTCCAGGAGCTGTACTACTACCCCGAGACCGACGAGCGCGGCCGCCGGGCCCCCTCCCAGGAGGAGTCGTCCGAGGAGGACGACGAAGAGACTTACCGGTTGGAGGGCGATTTCTTCGACCTCCAGCCGGTGCTGCGTGACGCGGTGGTGCTCGCACTGCCGCTGCAGCCGGTGTGCCAGGAAGACTGCCTGGGCCTGTGCTCCGAGTGCGGAGCGCGGCTCAGCGACGACCCGGACCACCACCACGACGCCGTCGACCCCCGGTGGGCGGCTCTGCAGGGACTCTCCGCCGCCCCCGGCGACGAGGGTGACGAGAACAAGGACAGCGACACCCGTGAGGGTCTCGCCGAGAACCAGGAGAAGTAGCCGTGGCTGTTCCGAAGCGGAAGATGTCGCGCAGCAACACGCGCCACCGCCGTAGCAACTGGAAGGCCGTCGTCCCGGCCCTCGTGGCGTGCGACCGCTGCCACGAGCCCAAGCTCGGTCACATCGCGTGCCCGAGCTGTGGCACGTACAACCGTCGCCAGGTCCTCTCGGTCTGATCGGCGGGGTGGACGGATCGATGTCGGACGCTCACGCCTCCCGCAAGTCGGGTCCTCGCAAAAGCGGGGGTGAACCGGGCGGCGGGCCGGCCTCGACCGCATACGACGTCCTGGAAGGGCGCCTCGGGTACCAACTCGAGCGCGCCCTTCTGGTACGTGCCCTGACGCACCGGTCGTTCGCCTACGAGAACGGCGGCCTGCCCACCAACGAGCGCCTGGAGTTCCTCGGCGACTCGGTGCTGGGCCTGGTGGTGACCGACACCCTCTACCGCATCCACCCGGATGTGCCGGAGGGCACGCTCGCCAAGCTGCGTGCCGCGGTGGTCAATTCGCGCGCACTGGCCGAGGTCGGCCGCGGTCTCGAACTGGGCACCTTCATCCGGCTCGGCAAGGGCGAGGAGGGCACCGGCGGTCGCGACAAGTCCTCGATCCTGGCGGACACCGTCGAGGCCGTGATCGGCGCCATCTACCTGGACCAGGGCCTGGAGTCGGCGACCGAGTTCGTCCACCGGCTCTTCGACCCGCTGATCGCGGAGTCCTCGCAGCTGGGCGCCGGCCTGGACTGGAAGACCAGCCTGCAGGAGCTCACCGCCTCGGTGGGCATCGGCGTGCCGGAGTACGTGGTCGAGGAGTCCGGTCCCGACCACGAGAAGACCTTCAACGCGGCTGCCCGGGTGGCCGGCGAGGCCTTCGGCAGCGGCACCGGCCGCTCCAAGAAG
Source organism: Kitasatospora sp. NBC_01250 (assembly GCF_036226465.1). Taxonomy (NCBI): domain Bacteria; kingdom Bacillati; phylum Actinomycetota; class Actinomycetes; order Kitasatosporales; family Streptomycetaceae; genus Kitasatospora; species Kitasatospora sp. NBC_01250. The sequence goes on from NZ_CP108476.1 coordinate 5,942,224, forward strand.
GAGGCCGAGCAGAAGGCGGCCGAGAGCGCCTGGCGGGCGATCAAGGCCAAGTACAGCGACCCGGCCGCTCCCGCGGCCTGACCACAGCCGGCGTCACCGGTGCCGCTGTGAGCATCGCTGCCCGAAGGAGCTGACCGACCGTGCCCGAGCTGCCAGAGGTCGAGGTGGTTCGGCGCGGCCTGGCCCGCTGGGTCAGCGGTCGCACCGTCGCCGAGGCCCAGGTGCTGCACCCGCGTGCGGTGCGCCGGCAGCCGGCCGGCGCCGCCGATTTCGCGGCACGCCTGGCCGGGGTCACCCTGGGCGAGGCGCAGCGGCGCGGCAAGTACCTCTGGCTGCCCTTCGCGGACGGCGGGTTCTCCCTGCTCGGGCACCTCGGCATGAGCGGCCAACTGCTCGTCCAGGACCCGGTCACCGCGGACGAGACGCATCTGCGGATCCGGTTGCGCTTCACCGACGGCGGGCGCGAGCTGCGCTTCGTCGACCAGCGCACCTTCGGCCACCTCGCGGTCGAACCGCTGGCGCCGGTGGACGGCGATGAACTGCCCGCCTCGCTCGCGCACATCGCGCGCGATCCGCTCGATCCGCGCTTCGACGACGCCGCGTTCCTCCTCGCGCTGCGCGCCAAGCGGACCACCGTCAAGCGCGCCCTGCTCGACCAGAGCCTGATCAGCGGAGTCGGCAACATCTACGCCGACGAGGCGCTGTGGCGCTCCAAGCTGCACTACGACCGCCCCACCGACACCCTCACCCGCCCGTCGGCCGAGGCCCTGCTGGCCAACGCCCGCGCGGTGATGACGGCGGCGCTCGCGGTCGGCGGCACCAGCTTCGACAGCCTCTACGTCAACGTGAACGGCGAGAGCGGCTACTTCTCCCGCTCGCTGGACGCCTACGGCCGCGAGGGCCAGCCCTGCTACCGCTGCGCCACGCCGATCCGGCGCGCGGCCTGGATGAACCGCTCCAGCTACTTCTGCCCGCGCTGCCAGCGCGTACCGCGCCTGCGTACCGCCGGCTGAGCGGGTCCGACCGGACCGCTGCCTAGGCCGTGTCTCACAATTCGCGCGCCTGGCGGGAAGTGTGAGACACGGCCTAGTGGTGGGCCGCCTCGTGCTCCTTGGCCTCCAGCTGGATCGCGCCCTCGCCCTCGCCGAAGTGCGCCACCGCCATCGCGCCGGCCACCGCGAGCACGAAGCCGAGCACGCCGAGCCAGGCCAGCCCCTCCCGGGTGGCGTCGCCCAGCCACAGGACGCCGACCAGGCCGGGGACCACCGTCTCGCCGACCACCAGGGCGGCGGTGGCGCCGTTCACCGAGCCGATCTGCAGCGCCACCGTGTGCAGGTACATCCCGCCCAGGCCGCCGACCAGGATCGCGTACAGCGCCGGGTCGCTGACCAGCTGACCCACGTCGAGCGGGTTCACACCGTTCAGCACCCGGACCCCGATGCCCAGGGCGCCGAAGCCGAGACCGGAGAGCAGGCCCGCCACGATCGCCCCGTTGGTGCCCATCCGGCGCACCAGCACCGCGCCGCCGGCGATCACCACCACGGAGATCCCCAGCAGCCACCAGTGGGTGGCGATCGACGTGGTCCCGGTGCCCTCGTGGCCGGCGGCCAGCGCGAGCAGCACGAGCGCGCCGCAGACCACGCCGATCGAGGCCCACTCCGGGCGCTTGAGCCGGATGCCGAGCAGCTTGATGCTGCACAGCGCCGTGATCACCAGGTTGGCGCTGATCACCGTCTGGGAGAGGAAGAGCGGCAGCAGCCGGGCGGAGAGCGCGCCGAGCAGGAAGCCGACGAAGTCGAGCACGGTGCCGAGGATGAACTCCCAGGTGACCGCGGCCTTCGCGGTGGAGCTGAGGCTCGGTCCGCCGTGCTCGGTGACCTGCGCCTGCTCGGACTCCCGCTCCTCGCGGGCCGAGCGGCGTGAGCCGACCGCCTGCAGCACCGAACCGAGGCCGTAGCAGGTGGAGGCCGCGACGGCGGTCACCAAGCCGATGATCACATGTACTCCGATCGAGGGGCGGCAGGCGCAAGGCTTGTCGGACAAGCACAGGGGGGCGGGATGGGGTCCACTATGCCCTGCGGGAGGGGGTCTGGAGAAACCCCCTCCCGGTCGTGCGCGCTGGTCAGCCGCGTGGCCGGGGAGCCAGGGCGCGGGTCAGTCGACGCACGGGATGCCGCCCATCTTCACGGCACTGCCCTGCATCGGGAGTCCGGCCGCCGGATCGGCTGCCGGCGCCGAGCTGCCGGCGGCGGGAGCGGCCGGAGCCGGGGAGGCCGGTGCCGGGGAGGCCGGGGCGTCGGGCGGGGTGAAACCGGTGCCCAGGGTCAGCTGGATGTGCCCGGCCCGCACGCCGGTGCTGGGCGCGGCGGTGACGCCGTAGCGGGCGGCGACCTGTTCGGCCGCGTCCTTCTCGCCCGTGCCGTAGGTCACCGTGGTCCTGCTCTGGTGCGGTCCCTGCGCGGTGCGGCCCTCGGTGAGACCGAGCGCGGCCAGCGCCTTGGCCTCGGTGTCGGCGGCGTGCGGGACGGTGGAGGTGTTGGTCACGTCCACCGTCCCGGTCAGCTTGGCCGCCGGGTCGGGCGCCTGGCTCGGCGCGGTGCTGGGCGCGGCGGGGGCCGGGCTCGGGGCTGCGCCGCCGGCCACCGGGTTGTCGGCCGGCGCCGGGTCGTGCCCGGTGAGCTGCTGGACGATCCGCTTGATCTGCACCGGGTCGACGATGTTGACGTCCTGGCCGTTGATCTTCGAGAGCTGGGCGACCGGCAGCGTGTTCGCCTCGACGTGGCCGCCCGACAGGTTGGGCGCCTGCTGGGCGAAGTCGAGCACGTTCCACTGGTCGTCTATCACCACGTCCTGCTTGACCACGTCGAAGAGCTTCTGCATCTTCCCCAGGTCGCCGATGACCCCGTCGGCCTTCAGCTTGGCGATCACCGAGGAGATGAAGGCCTGTTGGCGGTGGGTGCGGTCGAAGTCGCCGCCGGCCAGGTTGTGGCGCTGGCGCACGAAGGACAGGGCCTGGGAGGCGTTGAGGGTGTTGATGCCCTTGGTGAAGTCGGCCCCCGAGCCCTGGCCCGCCATGGCCGGGTCCTTGGTGGCGTTCTTCAGGCAGACCTGGACCGGGCCGACGGCCTGCGCGATGTCGTAGAAGCCCTTGAGGTTGACTTCGGCGAAGTGGTCGATCGGGATGCCGAGGAAGGACTGCACGGTGGCCAGGGTGGCCCGGCGCCCCGCGTCGCGGCTCTGCCGCTCCATGTCCGCCTTGGAGAGTCCCCTGCTCGCGTTCTTGGCCTCGAAGGCGGCCTTGGCGATGCCGTAGGCCTCCTTGATCTTGTGCATCTTCCCGTCGGCGCTGACCGTCTGCACCCAGTCGTCGCGCGGGATGGAGAGCGCGGTGACCTGGCCGCCGTTGGCCGGGATGTGCATCACCATCAGGGTGTTGGTGTTGTAGCCCCCGACGTCGCTGCTGGAGCCGGCGTGCAGCTCGTCCTGGACGAACTCGCCCGGCAGGTCGTTGCCGTTCATGTCCTTGCGGCTGTCCAGGCCGATCAGCAGCAGGTTGACCGAGTTGTCCAGGTGCGGCGGCGCACCCTTCCGGATCTCGCTCAGTGCGCTGGAGGTGGTCAGGCCGTTGGTCAGCGAGGTGTACGCGTACCAGGTGAAGCCGCAGGTGCCGAGCACCGCGAGGGAGGTGGCGCAGGCCATGGTGCGACCGGCGATCAGCAGCGGCGAGCGGCGCCTGGGCTTCGCCTTGGGCCTGGGCCTGCCGGTGGTCGGGCGGCGCTCGCCCCTTGGACGGTCAGCCACGGCGACTCTCCTTCTGCCGCCCGCGCCCCTCACGCGCGGACTTCGAGCGGGCGTTCTTCTCCCGGACCAGCCGCAGCACGATCACCAGCACCGCGGCGCCGATCGCCCAGCCCATCACGGGGAAGGCGTGCACGGCCCACCTGGCCGCGCCGGTCGCCACCGACTTGGTGTCGGCGTACTTGTCCCGGTGGGCGAGCAGTTCGGCGCCGGCCGTGCAGCCGAGCACCACCGGTGCCACCCCGGTGAGCACCCACCACCAGCCGTTGCGGGTGGCCAGCCAGGCCGCGGCGGCGGTGCCGAGCACGGTGAGCACGGTGAAGACGCCGCCCGGCGCGGAGCCGAGCAGTTCGTCGGTGAAGGCACCGATCACGGGCAGGCCGAGCGCGGCCAGCGCGGTCGCTCCGGGGGTCGCCCGGCGGCTGCGGGGTGCGCCGGCGCGGGAGCGGGCGGCGGCCCGGCCCGCGGACGGCCGGTCGGGCAGCGGGGTGTCGGCACCGCGTCTGGGGGATGGCAGCTGCGCACCGCGCGCTCTGGTTCGAGAGTGCGCCTGGTCCTGTGCTTCGCCGATGGGCGAACCCGCCCGCTGGCCTGCCATGTCCCCTACCTCGTCCGGTCGGCCGGTGTGTCCGGCGGTCTAGCCGACGGCCGCCGGCGTGTGACAGTTGCGAAATCTAGCAAGCGTTTGGACGGCATCGGGAGCCTTGACGGTTCCGCGCTTCTGGGAACGTAACGCTCGCGTAAGAGAATAAGTTTTGATGTGACTTTGGTTCTGGCTTGGTTGACATGGTAACCAGCTTGTCGAGTCGGAGAGTTGATGGCTCGCAGGCGATTCGCGCACCCTCGCGATGCCCGGCTGGTACCCGTTGGTCCGATCTGCGGCCAGGTAGCGTCTGGACCATGAGAATCGTTCTTCGCCGCTCCGGGGCCCTGCGCCCGGCCGCGGCCCTGGCGACGCTGCTGGGGTTGCTGCTCCTGCTGATCCCCGGCTCGGCCTTCGCCGCGGGCGGGCTCGACGATGCCGGTGCCGCCCTCAAGCACGGCAAGGTCTACGTCGACCCGGCGATGACCGGCCGGTTCAGCCAGGACCAGGCCGACGCCCTGACCAAGAAGATCAAGGACGCCGACAAGCCGATCATGGTCGCGGTCGTCCCGGCCAGTGACCAGTACCCGGCGGCGAACGTCTTTCAGGACCTGCGCACCAAGGCCGGGATCACCGGGGTCTACGCCATCTGGCGCGGCGACCAGTTCGCCGTGCGGACCGACCCCACGGCGATGAACGCGCAGACCGCCCGCAACTACGCGCAGGCCTCGTTCGACTCCCACCACGGAGACATCAACGCGACGCTGACCGATTTCGTCACCACCGCGGGTCCCAAGGTGAAGGGTCACGCGCCCGGCGCCAAGGACTCCAGCATCAGCGCCGCCGTGATCGTGGTGCCGCTGGTGATCATCGCGCTGGTCGCCGGTGGCGGCTTCCTGCTGCTGCGCCGGGCCCGCAAGCGCAAGGAGGAGCAGCAGGCCGCCGAGCTGCGTGCGCTGCGCACCGTGGTCGACGAGGACATCACCGCCTTCGGCGAGGAACTGGACCGGCTGGACTTCAACCCCGGGGCCGCCGGTGCCGACGACGTCCAGCGCGCCGACTACACCCACGCGCTGGACGCCTACGAGCGGGCCAAGCGCAGCATGGACGAGGCCAAGCGCCCCGAGGACGTCAAGGCGGTCACCGAGGCGCTGGAGGACGGCCGGTTCTCGCTGGCCACGCTGGCCGCCCGGCGCGCGGGCCGGGCGCTGCCGGAGCGCCGCCCGCCGTGCTTCTTCGACCCGCGGCACGGGCCCTCGGTGCAGGACGCCGACTGGGCTCCGGCGGACGGTGCCGCCCGCTCGGTGCCGGTCTGCGCGGCCGACGCGCAGCGGCTGGCCACCGGGCTCGACCCGGCGATCCGCACCGTGCAGACCGACCAGGGGCCGCAGCCGTACTGGAACGCGGGGCCGGCCTACGGCCCGTGGGCGGGCGGCTACTTCGGCGGCTACGGCTCCGGCCTGCTGCCGGGCCTGCTCGTCGGCACCATGCTCGGCTCGGTCTTCTCCGGCCCCAGCGCCTGGGCGGCAGGTCCGGGCTACGAGGGCGGCTACGACGGTGGCTTCGACGGTGGTCACGAGCGCTACGAGGGCGGCGACGACTCCGGCGGCGACTTCAACAGCAACGACTTCGGCGGCTTCGGCGGCGGCGATTTCGGTGGTGGCGATTTCGGCGGCGGCGGGGACTTCGGGGGTGGCGGCGACTGGTGAGCCGCCGCCACGCCGATCGGCCGGGCCCGCTCCTTCGGGAGCGGGCCCGGCCTGCTTGGTTTGAGAATGGAACCCCCTGTGGCAGGCTGGCGCTGTGAGCACCGATCCCGTCATCGCCCCCGCCGCCGGCCAGGCTGACCCGTCCGGCCGTCCGGCCGCCGCCCGGGCGGCGACCGCCAAGCCCGCCGGACGGCCCTGCTCGATCGCCGCCGCGCTGCAGATCCTGGGGGAGAAGTGGGCGCTGCTCGCCGTGCGCGAGCTGTTCTACGGCAACCACCGCTTCGACCGGATCGTGCGCAACACCGGTGCCCCGCGGGACCGGCTCACCGCCCGGCTGCGGGCGCTGGAGGAGGCCGGCGTGGTCGAGCGCCGGCTCTACCAGGAGCGCCCGGCCCGCTACGAGTACCACCTGACCCGGGCGGGCCGTGAGCTGGCCCCGGTCACCCAGGCGCTGCTCGTCTGGGGCGACCGCTGGGCCGTGACCGAGCCGCCCGTCACCCTGTGCCACACGGGCGGCGGACAGGCCGAGCACGAGCTGGATCCGGCCTGGGTCTGCCGCTGCTGCGGCGAGGAGGTCGTGCAGGGTTCCCTCACCCTCGACATCCACACCCCGGGCTGGGAGCGGTCCGGCCCGCTGGGCTGACCCGCGCCGCGCACCATAGGCTCGGGGGATGCACGAAAACGTCCGAGCCACCGCCTGGGTGCGGGGCACCGTCCAGCGCGTCGGCTTCCGCTGGTGGACCAGGGCCCGAGCGCTGGAGATCGGCCTGACCGGCTACGCGAGCAACCTCGACGACGGCCGGGTCCAGGTGGTGGCCGAGGGCACGCACGCCGACTGCGAGCTGCTGCTGGCCCTGCTGCGGGGCCCCGGAACGCCGGGCCGGGTCACCGGGGTGACCGAGATCTGGAGCGCGACCGGCGACGGGTACGACAGCTTTGCCATCCGCTGAGCGGGTGACGTGATGGTTGCCATCAGGGCCTACCCGTGGTTAACTCCGCATCGTGCAGTGATCCACCGTCCCTCCGGTGGCACGGTCCGCTGCCCGTGGCGTGAGTCGACCGCCATGCAGGTGACAGCGGGGTTGTAGCACGCGGTGATCGTGTTGACCCGTACGGTCTTTGGTGAGACGCTGGAAGCCCGCGCACGCGACCGTGATTTCGGGCAGGGTCATGCCCTGTGGCCGTACATCCACAGTGTCTGACCTGTGTTGCCAGCTCGGCTGCCCTGGATTCGCCAGCGCGCGCGTCACCCCTTCCCCTCGACCTGTACCGTACCGGTTCGGTCACTCAGCGTGGAGGACCATACATCATGGCAAAGGCGCTTCTCGGGTACGTCGGCGGCCCCGACCCGCGAATGCTGTCCGAGATGCGGCGGCTTCAGCAGCGCGTCCAGGACCTGGAAGCCGAACTCGTTCGGATGCAGGCCGAGAACGACGCGCTGGTCGCGGTCGCTGACGAGCACTCCCTGCTCGACAGCATCGACCTGGGACAGCGGGAGCCCGCACTCACCTGAAAGCAACACCGACTCGACCGGATGGAGACCGGGCGGGTCAGCCGTACGTGGATGTGTTTCGCTCCGCGTCGGGGTCGTGCGTGATCCCGGACGGAACGCGATCATCAGGGACGCCCTCACCGGCGTCCCTTCGTCGTCTCTCCCCTTGCCTGTGGCCCCCACCTGCCGCCCCTCGCCTGCTACCGGGGCCCTGACCTTCATTTTGTCTGAGGCTGCCCACGGCCAGCCCTCCCGAAACCGCCGCGCCGGGCGGATACAGTCGGGGCGCGGGAAGCCCGTGGGACCTCTCGCGGGACACGGGAAGCGGTAGGGAGAGCAGCGCGTGCACCTCAAGAGTCTGACGCTGCGCGGCTTCAAGTCCTTCGCCTCGGCCACCACGCTGCGCTTCGAGCCGGGCATCACCTGCGTGGTCGGCCCGAACGGCTCCGGCAAGTCCAACGTGGTCGACGCGCTCTCCTGGGTGATGGGCGAGCAGGGCGCCAAGTCGCTGCGCGGCGGCAAGATGGAGGACGTCATCTTCGCCGGCACCAGCGGGCGTGCCGCGCTCGGCCGCGCCGAGGTCAGCCTCACCATCGACAACACCGACGGCGCGCTGCCGATCGACTACGCCGAGGTGACCATCACCCGCACGATGTTCCGCAACGGCGGCAGCGAGTACGCGCTGAACGGCGACGCCTGCCGGCTGCTGGACATCCAGGAGTTGCTCTCCGACTCCGGGATCGGCCGCGAGATGCACGTGATCGTGGGCCAGGGCCGGCTCGACTCCGTGCTGCAGGCCGACCCGATGGGCCGCCGCGCCTTCATCGAGGAGGCCGCCGGAGTGCTCAAGCACCGCAAGCGCAAGGAGAAGGCGCTGCGGAAGCTGGACGCGATGGCGGCCAACCTCAACCGGGTGCAGGACCTGGTCGCCGAACTGCGCCGCCAGCTCGGCCCGCTCGGCCGGCAGGCCAGGATCGCCCGCCGGGCGGCCGGCATCCAGGCCGAGCTGCGCGACGCCCGGCTGCGGCTGCTCGCCGACGACCTGCTGACGCTGCGTCAGGCCATACAGGCCGAGGTGGCCGACGAACTCGCCCTGCGGCTGCGGCAGTCCACGGTCGAGCAGGAACTGCAGCGCACCCGGCAGCGCGAGGCGGTGCTGGAGGCCCAGGTCGAGCAGCTCGGGCCGCGCCTGGAGGCCGGCCGGCAGGCCTGGTACCGGCTCTCCGCCCTGGTCGAGCGGACCCGCGGCACGATCACCCTGGCCGAGGCCAGGGTCCGGCACGCCGAGACCGAGCGGCAGGGCGAGGAGCGGCGTGGCCGCGACCCGGAGGAGCTGGCCGCGGAGGCCGCGCGGGTGCGCACCGAGGAGGCCGCGCTGACCGAGGCGCTGGAGGCGGCTGCCGATGCGCTCGCCGAGGCGGTGGAGGCCCGCGCCGGTGCCGAGCGTGCGCTCGGCACCGAGGAGCAGCGGCTCAGGGCGGCCGCCCGGGCGGTGGCCGACCGCCGCGAGGGTCTGGCCCGGCTGCAGGGCCAGGCCGCCGCGGCGGCCAGCCGGGCGGCGGGCGCACAGGCCGAGATCGACCGGCTGGCGGCCGCCAGGGACGAGGCCGCGGTGCGGGCCGAGGCTGCGCAGGCCGAGTTCGAGCTGCTCCGGGAGCAGGTGGCCGGACTGGAGACCGGCGACGAACAGCTCGCGGACACGCACGAGCAGGCGCGCGAGCAACTGGCCGGCGCCGAGCAGGCGCTGAGCGCCGCCCGGGAGGCGCAGAGCGCGGCCGAGCGGGAACGCGCCGCGCTCAACGCGCGTCATGAGGCGCTCTCGCTCGGCCTGCGCCGCAAGGACGGCACCGGCGCGCTGCTGGGCGCCGCCGAGCGCCTGGCCGGCGTGCTCGGCCCGGCGGCCGAACTGCTCACCGTGGCCCACGGCCACGAGGTGGCCGTGGCCGCGGCGCTGGGGGCGGTGGCCGACGCCGTCGCGGTGGCCGACCTCGACACGGCCGTCGGCGCGCTGCGCCTGCTGCGCGAGGCGGACGCCGGGCGGGCGGCGCTGCTGATCGCCGGCACCCAGCCGGCCGACCTTGCGCTCACCGGCCTGGCGCGCACCGACCAGGAACCGAGCGGCCCGGAACCGGGCGGTGTGGAACTGCCCGACCTGGCGCCGTTCGGCGCCCGCTGGGCCGCCGAGCTGGTGGACGGCCCCGCCGGCCTGCTGCCCGCCGTGCGCGCGCTGCTGCACCGCACCGCCGTGGTCGCCGACCTGGCCGCCGCCCGGCGCCTGCTCGCCACCCACCCGCGGCTGACCGTCGTCACCGCCGAGGGCGATCTGCTCGCCGCCGCGCTCGCCCAGGGCGGCTCGGCAGGCCCGCCCAGCCAGCTGGAGACCCAGGCCGCCGTCGACGCGGCGGCCCGCGCGATCGAGGAGCTGACCGGGCGCTGCGCCGAGCTGGCCGAGCGGCTGGCGCAGGCCAAGGAGCACCGCAGCGAGCTGGCCGCGGCGGTCGAGCAGCTGGCCACCGACCGCCGCCGGGCCGAGAAGCAGCGGGCCGAGGTGGCCGGCTCGCTGGGCCGGCTCGGCGGGCAGGCCAGGGCCGCCGCCGGTGAGGCCGAGCGCACCACGGCGGCCGTCGAGCGGGCCGAGCAGGGCCTGGCCGCGGCGGCCGACGCCGCCGAGGAGCTGGCCGCCAGGCTCGCAGCGGCCGAGGAACTGGCGGACGAGGAGAGCGAAGAGCCCGACTCGGCCGAGCGCGACCGGCTGGCCGAGCTGGGCACCGCGGCCCGGCAGGCCGAGCTGGAGGCCCGGCTGGCGGTGCGCACCCATGAGGAACGCGTCCGCTCGCTGGCCGGTCGGGCCGAGAGCCTGGACCGCGCGGCCCGCGCCGAGCGCGAGGCGCGGGCCCGCGCCGCCGAGCGCCGCAAGCGCGCCGAGCGGCACGCCCGGGTGGCCGGTGCGGTGGCCGCCGGCGCCCGCGCGCTGCTCACCTGCCTGGAGGTCTCGCTGGGCCGGGCCGAGGCCGAGCGCACCGCCGTCGAGCAGGCCAGGGCGGAGCGCGAGACGGTGCTGCGCCAGATCCGCGAGCGCGGCCGGGAGTTGAAGGACGAGCTGGACAAGCTGGTCGACGCCGGTCACCGCGACGAGGTGCTGCGGGCCGAGAAGCGGTTGCGGATCGAGCAGTTGGAGACCCGGGCCCTGGAGGAGTTCGGCATCGAGGGCGAGGAACTGCTGAGCGGCTACGGGCCGGACCAGCCGGTGCCGCCCCCGCTCGACGAGGCAGCGGACAAGGAACCGGACAAGGATCCGGACAAGGAGCCGGCCGGGGGACCGGGCAAGGAGTCCGCGAAGGAGCCCGGCAAGCAGCCCGGCAAGGACGGGCGGCCGTCGGGCGAGAGCCGTCCCTACGTCCGCGCCGAGCAGGAGAAGCGACTGCGCGCGGCCGAGAAGGCTTTCCAGCAGCTGGGCCGGGTCAACCCGCTGGCCCTGGAGGAGTTCGCCGCGCTGGAGGAGCGCCACCAGTTCCTCGGCGAGCAGTTGGAGGACCTCAAGAAGAGCCGGCGCGACCTGCTGGAGATCGTCCGGGACGTGGACCAGCGGGTGGAGGAGCTCTTCACCGCCGCCTACCGCGACACCGCTGCCCAGTTCGAGGGCGTGTTCGCCCGGCTGTTCCCCGGCGGTGAGGGCCGGCTGGTGCTGACCGAGCCGGACTCCATGCTCACCACCGGCGTGGAGGTGGAGGCCCGGCCGCCGGGCAAGAAGGTCAAGCGCCTGTCGCTGCTCTCCGGCGGCGAGCGCTCACTGACGGCGGTGGCCCTGCTGGTCGCCATCTTCAAGGCCAGGCCGAGCCCGTTCTACGTGATGGACGAGGTCGAGGCGGCGCTGGACGAGACCAACCTGCGGCGGCTGATCGGGATCATGGAGGAGCTGCGGGACAGCTCCCAGCTGATCGTGATCACCCACCAGAAGCTCACCATGGAGTGTGCCGACGCGCTCTACGGCGTGACCATGAAGGGCGACGGCATCTCCCAGGTGATCAGCCAGCGGCTGCGCGAGAAGGACCGGGAGCGGCGGCGGCCCCCGGCGCTGCCGCACCAGCAGGACGCGGCCCTCGCCGGTGGAGCCGCCCCGCGACCGGCCGACTGAACGGCCGCCGCCGGACAGGCCCGATGCCGGGGCATCCGCCCGTGGGGCGGTGCGATCACGGATACTGGGTCGCGTTGTGACTCCTCCCTCTCACGGCGAGAGGGCTTCTCACTCGGCCGTCCGAACGCTTCGCGACGGCCGGGCCCCGAGCGGCACCGCACGGGTGCGTGACAGGGCGTAGCGGCGGTGTGACGAAAGGTCATCCGCGGGAGGATCACTCGATACCCCGGCCACGGCCGGAGTACCAGCGAAGGAGTTTGATGTGGAATACGTGATCCTTGCCGTGGTCATCGCCGTGATCGCCGTCGGCGCGGTCGCCGGCCTGGTCGTCAGCGGCAGGCGGCGCAAGGAACTGCCCCCCAAGGCCCCCACCGCGCCGCTGCCCGCCAAGCCGAAGGCGACCGAGCCGAAGCAGCCGGCCCCGGCCGAGCCGCAGGTCGGTGACGAGGCCGCCCCGCCGCGCGAGGCCCCGGTCACCACCGTCGAGGAGGTCGAGCTCCCCGCGCCGGTCGAGACCGTCGAGGTCGAGCCGGAGGAGGCCGTCGAGGCGCCCGCGATCGAGGTGCCCGAGCCCACCGCGGGCCGGCTGGTGCGGCTGCGCTCGCGGCTGTCGCGCTCGCAGAACTCGCTCGGCAAGGGCCTGCTGGCGCTGCTCTCCCGGGACCGGCTGGACGAGGACACCTGGGAGGAGATCGAGGACACCCTGCTCACCGCCGACGTCGGCGTGGCTCCCACCCAGGAGCTGGTGGAGCGGCTGCGCACCCGGGTCAAGGTGCTCGGCACCCGCACCCCGGCCGAGCTGCGCGCGCTGCTGCACGAGGAGCTGGTGGCGCTGATCGGCACCGAGGCCGACCGCTCGCTGAAGACCGCCAAGCACGAGGACGGCCGCCCCGCGGTGGTCCTGGTGGTCGGCGTCAACGGTGTCGGCAAGACCACCACCTCCGGCAAGCTCGGCCGGGTGCTGGTCGCGGACGGGCGCTCGGTGGTGCTCGGTGCGGCCGACACCTTCCGGGCCGCGGCCGCCGACCAGCTGCAGACCTGGGGCGAGCGGGTCGGTGCCCGCACCGTGCGCGGGCCCGAGGGCGGCGACCCGGCCTCGGTCGCGTTCGACGCGGTCAAGGAGGGCATCGCCGAGGGTGCCGACACCGTGCTGATCGACACCGCGGGCCGGCTGCACACCAAGACCGGCCTGATGGACGAGCTGGGCAAGGTCAAGCGGGTGGTGGAGAAGCACGGCGCGGTGGACGAGGTGCTGCTGGTGCTGGACGCCACCACCGGGCAGAACGGGCTGGTCCAGGCCCGGGTCTTCGCCGAGGTGGTGGACATCACCGGCATCGTGCTCACCAAGCTGGACGGCACCGCCAAGGGCGGCATCGTGGTCGCGGTCCAGCGCGAGCTGGGCGTGCCGGTCAAGCTGATCGGCCTGGGCGAGGGTGCCGACGACCTGGCGCCGTTCGAGCCGGCCGCGTTCGTGGACGCGCTGATCGGCGACTGACCCCCGTCGGGGCCGGTTCGCGGGGCGTCCTTCCCAGTGGGGGAGGGCGCCCCGTTCGCGTTCGGGAGCCGTGGAGCCGTGACCACTGGATCCGTGGATCAGGAGGCGAGCCAGGCCGGCTCTGCCGCCACCGCCCGCTCCCGCCCGCGGTGGCAGGCGTAGGCGAGGGTCCCCAGCAGCAGCCGGGCCTCGGGCGGCCGGGCGGCACTCTCCCGGCAGGGGTGGCGCAGCCAGCGCACCGGGCCGAGGCCGGTGAGCACGGTGGGCGGCGCGGCCAGGAAGGTGCCCTCGCCGTGGCAGACCAGGTCGAGCGCGGCGTCGTCCCAGCCCATCCGGTAGAGCAGGTCGGGCAGCTTGGCGGCGGTGCCGCGGGCGACGAAGAAGAGCAGCCGGCCGCTGGGGGAGGCGAGCACCGGGCCCACCTGGGTGCCCATCCGCTCCAGCCGGACCAGCGCGCGCAGCCCGGCCGGCTCCGGCACGTCCAGCACGTCGAAGGTGCGCCCGGCCGGCAGCAGCACGCTGGCCCCGGGCTCGCCGCTCCACAGCTCGCGCGCCTCGTGCGGCGCGGCGCCGGGCGGCAGCTCGCGGGCGGCGGCGCCGTGCGGGGGATGCAGCCCGGGCGCCGCGCAGTGCGGCCGGCCGCAGGCGCACGGGTGGGCCGGTCGCACCCGGGCCGCGGCTCCCGAGCGGGCCTGCGAGCCGCCGAGGGCGACCGTCCAGCCCCAGCGCCCGGCGTACTCGGCCGCGGCCTGGCACGCGGTGGCGCGGATGCGGCGGCGCGAGCCGAACCTCAGATCGCCGAACAGGTTGTCCATGCCTCCCCCAACAGAATTCGATTGCCGGCGGTTACGGGACTGTGACGCACAGTCAAATTCTCGCGTCCAGCGTGCGTTCTCGCGTGGCGGCGCGCGGCGAGCGGAGTGCGCCGTCGAGTGCAGGAGTCGATCCACCCGGTACCGGGCGGGATCCGGCTACCAGTGAAGCGCTGCTGACGGACCGTCGGCTCCCGTCGTGGGGGTGGCGAATGGTGGCGATTCCCGGCGAAGCATCCCCCGGGCCCGGCGCGGCAGGTTACGTTCAGCACACGGACCGGGGCGGTGGGTGCGTGGGCGGGATGACGGCAGGCCCCCGAGCGGGGCCCGGCGGGACTGGGGTGGACCCTCAATGGCAGAGAAGCAGCCAAACGAGAAACTGACGGCCTGGTTCGCGCGCAGCGGCTGGTCCAAGGGCGAGTTCGCCAGACAGGTCAACCGGCAGGCGCGCCAGCTCGGCGCGCACCACGTGAGCACCGACACCTCACGGGTACGCCGCTGGCTGGACGGCGAGCAGCCGCGTGAGCCGATTCCGAAGATCATGGCCGACCTCTTCTCCGAGCGCTTCGGCTCGGTGGTCTCGGTCGAGGACCTCGGGCTGCGCACCGTCGTGCCGGTCTCCACGGTGGCCGGCGGCGGGGTCGACCTGCCCTGGAGCGGCCCGCAGACGGTGCAGCTGATCAGCGAGTACTCGCGCAGCGACCTGATGCTCAACCGCCGCGGCTTCCTCGGGACTTCGCTGGCCCTGACGGCCGGCGCCGCGCTGATCGAGCCGATGCAGCGCTGGCTCACACCCGGCCCCGGCGGCTCGCCCACCCCGATCCTGGCGGCGGCCGGCGGCGGTGAGCCGTTCACCGGCCGGCTCTCCGAGCCGGAGCTGCAGCTGCTGGAACAGACCGCGGGAACCTTCCGCCAGTGGGACGCGCAGAACGGCGGCGGCCTGCGCCGCAAGGCGGTGGTCGGCCAGCTGCACGAGGTCACCGACCTGCTGCAGGAGACCTACGCGCCGCAGATCACCCAGCGCCTGTTCCGGCTCACCGCCGAACTCGCCCACCTGGCCGGCTGGATGTCCTACGACGTGGGCATGCACCCCAGCGCGCAGAAGTACTACGTGCTGGCCCTGCACGCGGCCAAGGAGGCCGGCGACCGCCCGTTCGGCGCGCAGATCCTGACCGACATGAGCCGCCAGATGATCCACCTCAACCGCGGCGAGGACGCGCTGGAGCTGATCCACCTGGCCCAGTACGGCAGCCGGGACTCCGCCACCCCGCGCCAGCAGGCGCTGCTCTACGCGATGGAGGCCCGCGCGTACTCCAACATCGGCGAGGTCAACCGCTGCGCCCGCGCGGTGCGGCTGGCGGAGGACACCTTCACCGACACCGGCGCGGTGGAGAACGACCCCGACTGGCTGCGGTTCTTCTCCAAGGCCGAGCTGTACGCGGAGAACGCGCACTCCTTCCGCGACCTCGCCTACCACTCCAGCCGCAGCCCGCGGTACGCCTCGATGGCCGAGCCGGTGATGGCCACCGCCGTCGACCTGTTCCGCGCCGACAAGGAGAACCACACCCGCTCCTACGCCTTCAACCTGGTCGGCATGGCCAGCGTGCACCTGCTGCGCGGCGAGCCGGAGCAGGCCACGGTGCTGGCCGAGGAGGCGGTGGAGATCGCGGGCAAGGTGCGCTCCGAGCGGCTCAACACCCGGGTCCGCAAGACCTCGGCGGCGGCCACCCGGGACTACCGCTCGGTTCCGGCCGTCCACCGGCTGGCCGACCTGGTGGTGGAGCAGATCCCGGAGTACGAGGCGGTCTAGGCCGTGTCTCACAATTCGCGTCGCGCGCCTGGCGGGAATTGTGAGACACGGCCTAGCCCCGCGGTAGTCCGTTCGGTGGACCCGGGGTGATCGAATGGCCACCCCGGGTGGTGTGCGGCGGTACGGTACCTCACGGCCTGTCATGGCACGGCCGTAGTTCACGTACCCGTAACCGGTGCGTCGACCGCTTCACGACGGCGAAACACCGAGCCGCACTGGCCGAAACCCGTCTTCGGCACTCTCCTGTCCATCGCCGACACCCCGGGTGGCACGGGACAGGATCCCGAGGGTGGCGCGGCGGACACCTGGAGGAGACGCCGATGCCGGACGGCTTCAGCGGGGGCGATACCGCCTTCGTGCTCATCAGTGCGGCCCTGGTCATGTTGATGACCCCGGGCCTGGCCTTCTTCTACGGAGGCATGGTCAGGGTCAAGAGCACCCTCAACATGCTGGTCATGAGCTTCATCTCGCTGGCGATCGTCAGCGTGCTCTGGGTGCTCTACGGCTACACCCTCAGCTTCGGCAACGACTCCTTCCACGGTCTGATCGGCAATCTCGACCACCTCGGCATGCGTGGCATCGGGATGAACGACCTGAACGGCTCGATCCCGGTCACCGCCTTCGCCGCGTTCCAGCTGATGTTCGCGGTGATCACCCCGGCGCTGATCAGCGGTGCGATCGCGGACCGGGCCAAGTTCACGGCCTGGTCGCTCTTCGTGGCCCTGTGGGTCACCGTCGTCTACTTCCCGGTCGCGCACTGGGTCTTCTACACCGACAACGGCCACGGCGGCTGGCTGGTCGACCACCTGGGCGTGATCGACTTCGCCGGCGGCACCGCCGTGCACATCAACGCCGGGGTCGCGGGCCTGGCCCTGTGCCTGGTGCTGGGCAAGCGGGTCGGCTTCAAGAAGGACCCGATGCGCCCGCACAGCCTGCCGCTGGTGATGCTCGGCTCCGGGCTGCTCTGGTTCGGCTGGTTCGGCTTCAACGCCGGTTCGGCGCTGGCCGCCAACGGCGTGGCCGGCATGGCCTTCATGAACACCCAGGTCGCCACCGCCGCCGCGATGCTCGGCTGGCTGGCCTACGAGAAGCTGCGGCACGGCGCCTTCACCTCGCTCGGCGCCGCCTCCGGCGCGGTGGCCGGCCTGGTGGCCATCACCCCCGCCTGCGGCTCGGTCTCGATGCTCGGGGCACTGGCGATCGGCCTGATCGCCGGCGCGGTCTGCGCCGCCGCGATCAGCCTCAAGTACAAGCTGGGCTTCGACGACTCGCTCGACGTGGTGGGTGTGCACGCGGTGGGCGGTGCGATCGGCTCGGTGCTGATCGGCCTGTTCGCCACCGGGCACGTCGGCCAGAGCGCCCGGGGCCTCTTCTACGGCGGCGGCTGGGGGCAGTTGGGCAAGCAGGTGCTGGGCGTCCTGGTGGTCGCGGGCTACTCCTTCGTGCTCTCCTGGCTGCTCGGCCAGGCGATTCAGAGGACGATCGGCTTCCGGGTCGCCGAGGAGGTCGAGGTGGCCGGCATCGACCAGGCCGAACACGCCGAGACCGCCTACGACTTCAGCGCGGTGGGGGCCAGCCTGGCCCGGGCGCTGGGCGGCTCCGCGACAGCGGCGGCCAAGCCCGGCGCCGCCGAGCCCGCTGGACCCAGGACCACGCACAAGACCGGAGTGGACGCCCGATGAAGCTGATCACCGCCGTCGTCAAGCCCCACCAGCTGGAGCCGGTCAAGGACGCGCTGCAGGCCTTCGGCGTCCAGGGCCTGACCGTCACCGAGGCCAGCGGCTACGGCCGCCAGCGCGGCCACACCGAGGTCTACCGGGGCGCCGAGTACACCGTCGACCTGGTCCCGAAGATCCGGATAGAGGTGCTGGTCGCCGACGACGACGCCGAGGACGTGATCGAGGTCCTGCTCAAGGCCGCCCGCACCGGACGGATCGGGGACGGCAAGGTCTGGAGCGTCCCGGTCGACACCGTGGTCCGGGTGCGGACCGGCGAGCGCGGACCCGACGCCCTGTGAATCACCCAGTCTGACATCACCTCACCGGACGGACCCGCAGCGGAGAGCACCCACCGCGGGTCCGTTCCCGCTCGGTCGGGAGCCGCCATGACCGTCGTTGACCCGCTCGAACCCGTGGACTACCAGGCCGCCCGGGCCGACCTGTTCGCCGACCCCGCACTGACCGGCCGCGAACGGCGCACCGCGCTGGCCGCGTTGACGGACCGCTGGCTGACCGGCCTGCTCGCGGCGGCCGGCGGTGGCGCGGACGGCGTCGCCCTGGTCGCGGTCGGCGGCTACGGCCGCGGCGAACTCTCCCCGCGCAGCGATCTGGACGTGCTGCTGCTGCACGACGGCGCCCCGGTCGGCGCGCTCGCCGACCGGCTCTGGTACCCGGTCTGGGACAGCGGTGTGGGCCTGGACCACTCGGTGCGCAAGCCCGCCGAGGCCCGTGCGGTGGCCGCCGCCGACCTGAAGGCGCAGCTGGGCCTGCTGGACGCCCGGCACCTGGCCGGCGACGCCGAGCTGACCGCCGCGCTGCGCTCGGCGGTGCTGGCCGACTGGCGGGAGCGGGCCGCCGAGCGGCTGCCCGAGCTGCGTGAACTCGGGCGGGAACGGGCCGAGCGCCACGGCGAGTTGGCCTACCGGCTGGAGCCCGACCTGAAGGAGGCCAGGGGCGGCCTGCGGGACGTGGTGGCGCTGGACGCGATCGCCGCCTCCTGGCTGGCCGACGCGCCGCGACAGGGCCTGGACGCCGCCCAGCGCAGGCTCAGCGACGTCCGTGACGCGCTGCACCTGGCCACCGGGCGGGCCACCGAGCGGCTCGCGCTCCAGGAGCAGGACCAGGTGGCCGCCGCGCTCGGCGTGCTGGATGCGGACACCCTGCTGCGCGAGGTCTACCAGGCTGCCCGCACCATCGCCTACGCCGGCGACGTGACCTGGCGCGCGGTGGACCGGCTGCTGGCCGCCCGCCGCTCCCGCGGCCGGCGGCCGTTCCGCTTCGGCCGCGCCGCCGCCCGCGGGGCCGACGCGCTGTCCCGCGGGAGCGCGGCGCGGCGCCCGCTGGCCGAGGGCGTGGTCGAGCAGGACGGCGAGGCGGTGCTCGCCCAGGGCGCCCGCCCGGCCACCGACCCGGTGCTGCCGCTGCGCGCGGCGGCAGCCGCCGCCCAGGCCGGCCTGGTGGTCGGCTACGCCACGGTGCGCCGGCTCGCCGCCGAGACCAAGGCGCTGCCGGTGCCCTGGCCCGACGAGGCGCGCGAACAGCTGATCACCCTGCTCGGCGCGGGCGAGGCCTGCCTGCCGGTCTGGGAGGCGCTGGAGGCCGAGGGGCTGATCACCAGACTGCTGCCGGACTGGGAGCGGGTGCGCTGCCGTCCGCAGCGCAACGCGGTGCACACCTGGACCGTGGACCGGCACCTGATCGAGACGGCGGTGCGGGCCGCCGCGCTGACCCGCCGGGTGGCCCGCCCGGACCTGCTGCTGGTCGCCGCCCTGCTGCACGACCTCGGCAAGGGCTGGCCGGGGGACCACTCGGTGGCCGGCGAGGTGATCGTGCGCGACGTGGCCGCCCGGATGGGCTTCGGCGAGGCGGACGTGGCGAGCCTGGCGCTGCTGGTGCGCCACCACCTGACGCTGGTGGAGACCGCCACCCGGCGCGACCTGGGCGACCCGGCGACCGTGGAGCTGATCGCCAAGACGGTGGGCACCACCGAGCACCTGGAGCTGCTGCACGCGTTGACCGAGGCGGACGCCCTCGCCACCGGACCGGCCGCCTGGAGCGCGTGGCGGGCCTCGCTGGTGGCCACCCTGGCCGACCGGGTGGCGGGCGTGCTGGCGGGGGAGGAGCCGGCGTCGCCGCAGGGCGAGGCCGGCGGCGCCACCGTGGCGCAGGAGCGGCTGGCGGTGGAGGCGGCGCGCACCGGTGAGCCGGCCCTGGCGATGCTCCCCTCCGCGGCCGCGGTGCCGTCCGAGGAGGCCACCGGGCAGGGCGAGCCGACCGGTGCGGAGCTGACGCTGGCCATCGTGGACCGGCCGGGGCTGCTCGGCACGGTCTCCGGGGTGCTGGCGCTCAACCGCCTCACCGTCCGCACGCTGACCCTGCGCGAGCTGGACCCGATCGGCGCGGGCCCGGTGCTGCTGCTCTCCTGGCGGGTGGCCGCCGAGTTCGGCGAGCTGCCCGAGGCCGCCCGGCTGCGGGCCGACCTGCGCCGCGCCCTGGACGGCTCGCTGGACCCCGGACGCCGGCTGGCCGAGCGGGACGCGGCGGTGCCCCGTCGGCGCGGCAGCAGCGTGCCGCCGCCCACGGTCACGGTGGCGCCCGGCGGCGTCTCGGCCACCGCCACCGTCCTGGAGGTGCGCGCGCACGACGCCCCCGGCCTGCTGCACCGGATCGGCCGGGCGCTGGACGAGGCGGGCGTGCGGGTGCGCACCGCCCACGTCAGCACCCTCGGTGCGGACGCGGTGGACGCCTTCTACCTCACCGACGCGGCCGGTGCCCGACTGACCGGGGCCGCCGCCGAGGCGGTGGCCGAGCAGGTGCGCGGAGCACTGCGCTGACCGGGTGGGGCCGGTGGCCGGGGTGTCCGGATACCCTGGTGGGCGACGACCGTACTCATACCGATGCCGCAAGGGACCCGCGACCGACGTGTTCGACACTCTTTCCGACCGCCTCGCAGCGACGTTCAAGAACCTCCGGGGCAAGGGCCGCCTCAGTGAGGCGGACATCGACGCCACCGCCCGCGAGATCCGGATCGCCCTGCTGGAGGCGGACGTCGCGCTCCCGGTGGTCCGGGCTTTCATCAAGCAGATCAAGGACCGGGCGCTCGGCGTCGAGGTCTCCGGGGCGCTGAACCCGGCGCAGCAGATCATCAAGATCGTCAACGAGGAGCTCATCAGCATCCTCGGTGGCGAGACCCGCCGCCTGCAGTACGCCAAGACCGGCCCCACCGTGATCATGCTGGCGGGTCTGCAGGGCGCCGGTAAGACCACGCTGGCCGGCAAGCTCGGCCACTGGCTGAAGCAGCAGAAGCACACCCCGCTGCTGGTCGCCTGCGACCTGCAGCGCCCCAACGCGGTCACCCAGCTGAACGTGGTGGCCGACCGGGCCGGTGTCGCCTTCTACGGCCCCGAGCCGGGCAACGGCGTGGGCGACCCGGTCAAGGTGGCCTCGGACGCGATCGAGTACGCCAAGCAGAAGCAGTACGACGTCGTCATCGTCGACACCGCCGGTCGCCTGGGCATCGACGCCGAGCTGATGCAGCAGGCCGCCGACATCCGGGCCGCGGTCAACCCGGACGAGGTCCTGTTCGTCGTCGACGCGATGATCGGCCAGGACGCGGTCACCACCGCGCAGGCCTTCCTCGAGGGCGTCGACTTCACCGGCGTGGTGCTCTCCAAGCTGGACGGCGACGCCCGTGGTGGTGCCGCGCTCTCGGTGGCGCACATCACCGGCCGGCAGATCATGTTCGCCTCCAACGGTGAGAAGGTCGACGACTTCGACGCCTTCCACCCGGACCGGATGGCCTCGCGCATCCTGGGCATGGGCGACGTCCTGTCGCTGATCGAGAAGGCCGAGCAGACCTTCTCGCAGGCCGAGGCCGAGAAGATGGCCGCCAAGCTGCAGGGCGGCGGCAAGGACTTCACGCTGGACGACTTCCTGTCGCAGCTGGAGCAGGTCCAGAAGATGGGCTCGATCTCCAAGCTGCTCGGGATGCTCCCCGGCATGGGCCAGATCCGCGAGCAGATCAACAACATCGACGACAAGGACGTCAACCGCGTCGGCGCGATCATCAAGTCGATGACCCCGGCCGAGCGGACCGACCCGAAGATCATCAACGGCTCGCGCCGGCTGCGCATCGCCAAGGGTTCGGGCGTCGGTGTCGGCGAGGTCAACAACCTGGTCGAGCGCTTCTTCGAGGCCCGCAAGATGATGACCGCGATGGCCTCGGGCAAGGGCATCCCGGGCATGCCGGGGATCCCGGGCATGGGCGGCGGCGGCAAGAAGTCGGGCAAGAAGGCGCCGGTCGCCAAGGGCAAGCGCAAGAGCGGCAACCCGCTCAAGCGGGCCCAGGAGGAGGCCGCCGCCGCCGAGCGCCGGGCGCTGGGCCCGGGCGCGGGGCAGCAGGCCGGCGCCGACGGCGGTGCGTTCGGGATCGGTGCGGGCAAGGGCCCGGCCGACTTCGAGCTGCCCAAGGAGTTCAAGGACCTGCTCTGATGCTCGTCCGACCTGCGCTGAGCAGGTGATCGCCGTACGGCCCGCCGCCTTCGTCATGAGGTGGCGGGCCGTACGCGTGCCCGATGATGTTGCGATGAGCCGAGTGACCATCCGTGCCCCCAGATCGACCGACACCGGTCCGTACGCCGCCGCGGTGCTGCGATCGGCCGAGCACATCAGGCCGTGGAACCCGGTCGAGCCGGACGGCCTGCCGGACCTGCTGCAGCGTCAGGGTCCCGGGCTGCGCAGCTACCTGATCGTCGACCGGGTGGACGCCGGGCTGGTCGGCAAGTGCAACGTGTCCAACATCGTGATGGGCCGGTTCTGCAACGCCGCCCTCGGCTACGACAGTTACCTGCCCTACGCGGGCACCGGGCGGATGACCGAGGGCATGCGGCTGGTGGTGGACCGCTGCTTCGCCGACCAGGTGGCCGGCGGTCTGGGCCTGCACCGCCTGGAGATCAACGTGCAGCCGGAGAACGAGCGTTCGATCGCACTGGCCCGCCGGCTGGGCTTCCGGCACGAGGGGTTCACTCCGCGGATGCTCTTCCTCGCCGGCGCCTGGCGCGACCACGAGCGGTTCGCCCTGACGGCCGAGGAGTGGCCGCCGCGGGGGGTCTCATGAGCACTCCGGGGTAGACCGGCGCGGCGGCGTTGCTGGTGGATTGTCCGGTTTTCGGCCCGTATGGTCCGGACTGTGACCGAACCCGTGCCGCCCCGCCAGAGTCCCGACCAGCCCTGGCGTTCCGAGGGTGCGCCGCCTCCGCCGCCGCCGACCCCGCCGCGCCGCAAGATGCCCGGCGGCTGGATCGGACTGATCCTCACCGCCCTGGTGGTCTTCCTGATCAGCGATCTGCTGCTGAGCTTCTTCGGCAACGGCGGCGGCACCACCGTCTCCTACACCGAGTTCAACAACGAGCTGAACAAGGGCAACATCGCCAAGATCTACTCCAAGGGCGACGCGATCGAGGGCACCCTGAAGGCGTCCGCGCCCAAGCCGGACGGCGGCAAGGGCAGCTACACGGAGTTCACCACCCAGCGGCCCTCGTTCGCCAACGACAACCTCTACAGCACCCTGCTCACCCAGGGCGTCGAGGTCACCGCAGAACCGGTCGTGCAGCAGCGCAGCTTCCTGGCCAACCTGCTGATCTCGCTGGCCCCGATGCTGCTGCTGATCGTCGTCTGGGTGCTGCTGGCCCGCCGGATGGCCGGCGGGCCGGGCGGTGGGCCGCTGGGCCGCAAGGCCCCGCCCAAGCCGGTCACCCCCGAGGAGGGCAAGCGCACCACCTTCGCCGACGTGGCCGGCATCGACGAGGTCAAGGCGGAGCTGACCGAGGTGGTGGACTTCCTGAAGAACCCGGGCGCCTACCGCAAGCTGGGCGCCAAGATGCCCGGCGGCGTCCTGCTGGCCGGCCCGCCGGGCACCGGCAAGACGCTGCTCGCCCGGGCGGTGGCCGGCGAGGCCGGGGTGCCGTTCTTCTCCGCCTCGGCCTCGGAGTTCATCGAGATGATCGTCGGGGTCGGCGCCAGCCGGGTGCGCGAACTCTTCGCCGAGGCCCGCAAGGTGGCCCCGGCGATCATCTTCATCGACGAGATCGACACCATCGGGCGCAAGCGCGGCGGCGGCAACACGATGGGCGGCCACGACGAGCGCGAGCAGACGCTCAACCAGATCCTCACCGAGATGGACGGCTTCTCCGGCTCCGAGGGCGTCGTGGTGCTGGCCGCCACCAACCGGGCCGACGTGCTCGACCCCGCGCTGCTGCGCCCCGGGCGGTTCGACCGGGTGGTCAACGTCAGCCCGCCCGACCGCGACGGCCGCACCGCGATCCTGGCCATCCACGCCCGCGAGGTGCCGCTCGCCCAGGGCACCAGCCTGGCCGAGGTCGCCAAGAGCACCCCGGGGATGACCGGCGCCGAACTCGCCAACCTGGTCAACGAGGCGGCCCTGCTGGCGGTCAGGCGCCGGCGGCCCAGCGTGGACCAGCGGGACCTCTCCGAGGCACTGGAGAAGGTCCAACTGGGCGCCGTGCGGCCGCTGGTGATGCCCGACGCGGACCGCAGGCGGACCGCGTACCACGAGAGCGGCCACGCGCTGCTCGGCATGCTGCAGCCCGGCGCCGACCCGGTCCGCAAGGTCACCATCGTGCCGCGCGGCCGGGCGCTGGGTGTCACCATGTCCACCCCGGAGGCCGACCGCTACTCCTACACCGAGCAGTACCTGCGCGGCCGGATCATCGGTGCGCTCGGCGGGATGGCCGCCGAGCAGGTGGTCTACGGGCTGATCACCACCGGCGCGGAGAGCGACCTGGAGCAGGTCACCAACATCGCCCGCGGGATGGCCGGCCGCTGGGGCATGAGCGAGCGGGTCGGGCGGCTGACCGCGATCCCCGACGACAGCCAGGGCGCCTACGGCCTGTCCGCCGCGCCCAGCACGCTGGACCTCGTCGACCACGAGGCCCGGCGGATCGTCGCCGAGTGCTACGAGGAGGCACTGGCCACCCTGAACGAGCACCGCCCCCGGCTCGACGCGCTGGCCGCGGCCCTGCTGGAGCACGAGACGCTGGACGAGGAGGCCGCCTACCGGGCCGCCGGGATTGCGCGGGATTCCGCCTGAGGCTGCGTGAGGTCGCAGCGGACCGCGTCAGGTCCGCTCGGCCAGCACGTAGCGGAACCCGTTGGCCATCCGGACGGTGTCGTCCGCCCGGGTGAACGGGTGCAGCGCCTCGGCGACCTCCTTGGTCACCGGTGCCTCGCCCGCGTAGGCCACCGCCGCGTCGAACCAGCCGGTGGCCAGCAGCCCGCGCACGGCGCTGTCCAGGTCCGGATAGCCGA
This sequence comes from Kitasatospora sp. NBC_01250, assembly GCF_036226465.1. Taxonomy (NCBI): domain Bacteria; kingdom Bacillati; phylum Actinomycetota; class Actinomycetes; order Kitasatosporales; family Streptomycetaceae; genus Kitasatospora; species Kitasatospora sp. NBC_01250. The sequence goes on from NZ_CP108476.1 coordinate 5,967,102, forward strand.
ACGGGCAGCTCACCCGCCCGCTGGCCACCACGCGCAGCCCCGCCCCGGCGGCCAGTGCGGCCAGCTCGCCGGCCCCGCCGAGCCGCAGCGGGTCGGGCGCCCGGCGCGGTCCGCTGCGCCGGCGGGCCACCTCCAGCACGGCCGCGCTCTGGCAGTCCCGGGCCGGCCCGAAGCCGGCCAGCGCCACCAGCCCGCCGGGCAGCACCAGGCGAGCGGCCTCCCGGGCCACCCGGTGCGGCTCCTCGGCCATCCGCAGCGGTTCGAAGACGGTGACCACGCGGTGGGCCGGGCTGCTCCCCGGGCTCCCGGCCGCCACCGCCAGCCGGCGGGCCCGGGCCAGCTCGCGCAGCTCCGGGTCCGGTTCCAGGCCCGCGACCTGGGCCCCGCGCCCGGCCGCCAGCAGCAGCGCGAGGCCGGAGCGGCAGCCCAGGTCGAGCAGGCTGGTCCCGGGGCCGACGGCCGCACGCTCGTGCACCGCCTCGTAGAGCGGCACCAGCGTGCGCTCCTGGATCTCGGCCCAGTCGCGCGCCCGTGAGGCGGGCCGCGGGCGGGGCGGTGCGGGTGCCGTGCCGTGCGCTGAAGCCATCGGGTGGCCTCCCAATCAGGTCCGGTCCAACGAGCTGCGGATGCTCCCCCCACGGTTCGTCCCGACTCCAGCGAAGCGCGGCGCGGGCGCGGCGTCCAGAGGAGCACGCCGGAGCATCGCCGTTCGGCGGGCGTGCGCCCCCTGGGGGTGCTCCGGCTCCCGCTCCCGGCCGTGCGGATGGAATCGATTCACACTCCGTCCGTCCCACGCCGTACCATTCGCCCCATGGCAAAGGCTCCCGTTCTCACCCCCCAGGCGGACGACTTTCCGCGCTGGTACCAGGATCTGATCAACAAGGCCGAACTGGCCGACAACGGTCCGGTGCGCGGCACCATGGTCATCCGACCGTATGCGTACGCGCTGTGGGAGCGGATGCAGCAGGACCTGGACGCGCGGATCAAGAAGGCCGGTGCGCAGAACGCGTACTTCCCGCTCTTCATCCCGCAGTCCTACCTGACCAAGGAGGCCGAGCACGTCGAGGGCTTCGCCCCCGAGCTCGCAGTTGTCACCCACGGCGGCGGCAAGGACCTCGAGGAGCCGGTCGTGGTCCGGCCCACCTCCGAGACCATCATCAACGAGTACTTCTCCAAGTGGGTGCAGAGCCACCGCGACCTGCCGCTGCTGATCAACCAGTGGGCCAACGTGGTCCGTTGGGAGCTGCGCCCGCGAGTCTTCCTGCGCACCACCGAGTTCCTCTGGCAGGAGGGCCACACCGCCCACGCCACCTACGAGGACGCCCGCGCGTACGCGTCGATGATCCACACCCAGGTCTACGGCGACTTCATGACCAACGTGCTCGGCATCGACGTGGTGCTCGGCCGCAAGACCGTCAAGGAGCGCTTCGCCGGCGCCATCAACACCCTCACCCTCGAGGCGATGATGGGCGACGGCAAGGCGCTGCAGATGGGCACCGCGCACGAGCTGGGCCAGAACTTCGCCAAGGCCTTCAACACGACCTACCAGCTGCAGGGCGCCGAGCGCGAGCACGTCTGGCAGACCTCCTGGGGTGTCACCACCCGCATGGTCGGCGGCCTGATCATGTCGCACGGCGACGACAACGGCCTGCGGGTCCCGCCGCGGCTGGCGGCCGTGCAGGCCGTCGTGCTCGCCATCAAGGGCGACGACGCGGTGATCGCCAAGGTCCGCGAGATCGGCGCCACCCTGGAGGCGGCGGGCGTGCGCGTGGTGGTCGACGACCGCACCGACACCCCGTTCGGCCGCCGCGCGGTGGACTGGGAGCTCAAGGGCGTCCCGCTGCGCATCGAGGTCGGCCCGCGCGACCTGGAGAACGGCACCGCGATGCTGGCCCGCCGCATCCCCGGCGGCAAGGAGCCGGTCTCCATCGACGCGCTGGCCGCGCTGGTGCCCGGGATCCTGGAGGAGGACCAGGCGCTGCTGCTGCGCCAGTCCCGCGAGCGCCGCGAGTCCCGCACGGTGGACGTCAAGACCATCGACGAGTGCGTCGAGGCCGCCGCCACCGGCTGGGGCCGGATCTCCTGGGCCGACCTCGGCCCGGAGGGCGAGACGAAGCTCGCCGAGCAGGGTGTCTCGGTCCGCTGCCTGGTCGCCGCCGACGGTTCGGTCCCGGACTCGTACGACCAGGAAGGCAACCTCGCGATTGTCGCGCGGGCCTACTGATTTAGGCGCGCTGTTTCACCGGCTGAGTAACCAGTGGGTGACGGCGTCTCGCCTACTGGCCGGTCAACTCCCAGTGCGGGCGAACTAGCGGTACGGTGTACGGCCCGTGGCCCTGTCAAAAACACGTACAGGGCCCGGGCCGGACAACTCGGCGCGGCGCTCTGCCGTGCCCGGGAATCGGGCGACCCGGCGAGGAACGACGGGTGCAGACACCGAGGGGGTTGGTCTTGCGTCAGATTTCGAACGCTCAACACGGGCATTGTTACGCCCAGCTGAGAGTTCTCCGGGAATTCCTGGTGAGTGCTCAAGAATGGAACGTCGGAACCGACTCCCTCGTTGGCATAGCGTGAGCACGACACAGCCTCTCGTCCTCGCGGCCGAACTGGCCGCCGCCTGGAGCGACATCCAGGCCCACCATCACGACCTCCCCGATCTCGCCTCGCCCGAGGCACTGATCGGCGAGTCGTCCTCGGCCTGCGGCACCCGGCTCGGTTTCGAGCGGTTGCTGCACGAGGCCGCCCACGGACTGGCCGCCGCCCGCGAGATCCGGGACACCTCCCGGGCCGGGCGCTACCACAACCGTCGATTCCTTCTGCTCGCCTCCGAGTTGGGGCTGGCGCACCCGGTCGAACCGCATGCCAGCAGCGGCTTCTCCCAGGTGACCATGCTCGCCGAGACCCAGGAGCGGTACGCCGCGACCATCGAGCGGCTGGAGCTCGCCCTCGGCGCCCACCAGCAGGCGGTGGCCGGGACGCCCGACGGCGGAGTGCTGCGCGCGTTCCGCGGCCCGGCGGCCCGGCACGGCTCCTCCGGTGGCGGCGTGCGGGTCAAGGCCGTCTGCGGCTGCGGCCGCAACGTCCGGGTGGTGCCGTCGGTGCTGGCCCAGGCCTCGATCGTGTGCGGCGCCTGTCAGCAGCCGTTCAAGATCGCCTGATCGCGTACGCCCTCCGGCCGGGCCCGGCCCGCGGTCTGTGCCGCGTCACGCACAGCCCGTGGTCGGGTTCCGCCCCCGGTCGGGCGGCTGTGCGTGATGTGGCACAATCGATAGCTGATACCCGGCAGCCAACAGGAACCCTCTCGCCTACGGCTGGCGTGTCATTCGAACGACCGACCCCGCAACCCCACGCGGGAGCGCGGTCGCTCACCCACGTCAACTCCAGGAGAATCCACTCCCGTGGCAGTCAAGATCAAGCTCAAGCGTCTCGGCAAGATTCGCGCCCCGCACTACCGCATCGTCATCGCCGACTCGCGCACCAAGCGTGACGGTCGCGCGATCGAGGAGATCGGCATCTACCAGCCGACCTACAACCCCTCGAAGATCGAGGTCGACAGCGACCGCGCCCAGTACTGGCTGTCCGTCGGCGCCCAGCCGACCGAGCCGGTGCTCGCCATCCTCAAGCTGACCGGTGACTGGCAGAAGTTCAAGGGCCTGCCCGCCCCGGCCCCGCTGCTGGTCGCCGAGCCCAAGGTCGAGGACTTCTCGCACCTGTTCGCGAAGGCCGTCGCCGGCTTCGAGGACGCCACCACCGGTGTTGCCATCACCCCGAAGGCCAAGAAGTCGGACAAGGCCGAGGCTGACGCCGACGCCGACGCCGCTTCCACCGAGGCCTGAGCGTGATCGAGGACGCCCTCGATCACCTGGTGAAGGGCATTGTCGAGCACCCCGAGGACGTTCAGGTGCGCTCGCGCAATCTGCGTCGGGGCAACACCATCGAGGTGCGAGTGCACCCCGATGACCTCGGCAAGGTGATCGGCCGTGGCGGCCGCACCGCGCGTGCGCTGCGCACCGTGGTCGGCGCGCTCGGCGGTCGCAACGTCCGGGTCGACCTGGTCGACGTGGACAACATCCGCTGACGGTCACCGTCGCCTGAGATCCGGCCGGGACGCTCCACGCGTCCCGGCCGGATCTCTTTTCCCATCCCCGTACCTTCTTAAGCGAGCCCGCCCCGGCGGCTCGTACCCGTAGTAGCTAGCGCTCAGGAGTGCACCGTGCAGCTCGTCGTCGGCCGGATCGGCCGCGCCCACGGCATCAGGGGGGACGTCTTCGTCGAGGTCCGCACCGACGAACCCGAGCTGCGGCTCGGGCCCGGCGCGGTCCTGCTCACCGACCCCGCCACCGTGGGCCCGCTGACCGTGGAGTCCGGCAAGGTGCACAGCGGTCGGCTGCTGATCCGCTTCGCCGGCGTCAAGGACCGCACCGACGCCGAGGCGCTGCGCGGGACCATGCTGATCGCCGAGGTCGACCCGGAGGAGCGGCCGGAGGAGGAGGACGAGTACTACGACCACCAGCTGATCGGCCTGGACGTGGTGCTGCTGGACGGCACCCCGGTCGGCGAGCTGACCGAGGTGGTCCACCTGCCCTACCAGGACCTGCTGACGGTCACCAGGCCGGACGGCACCGAGGTGCTGATCCCGTTCGTCAGCAAGATCGTGCCGACCATCGACCTGGAGAACCAGCGGGCCGTCATCGACCCGCCCGGCGGGCTGATCGACGGCGAGGGGGCCGAGGTGGCCGGCGGACCGGAGGGCGACCGATGACGGCCGCCGACGGGGTCGAGGAGCCCGTGGCCGTGGCCGAGGAGCCGCACGGCATGCGGATCGACGTCGTCACGATCTTCCCCGAGTACCTGGAGCCGCTGAACGTCTCGCTGGTCGGCAAGGCCCGCGCGCGCGGTCAGCTGGACGTGCACCTGCACGACCTGCGCTCCTGGACCCACGACGTGCACCGGACCGTGGACGACACCCCGTACGGCGGCGGCCCCGGCATGGTGATGAAGCCCGAGCCGTGGGGCGAGGCGCTGGACGCGGTCTGCGCCGCCGGGCCGGCCGGGCAGCTGCCGACGCTGGTGGTGCCCACCCCGAGCGGTGTGCCGTTCACCCAGGAGCTGGCCCAGGAGCTGGCCGCCCGACCGTGGCTGGCCTTCGCCCCGGCGCGCTACGAGGGCATCGACCGGCGGGTGATCGAGGAGGCCGCCACCCGGATGCCGGTGGTCGAGGCCTCGATCGGCGACTACGTGCTGGCCGGCGGCGAGGTCGCCGTGCTCGTGATGGTCGAGGCGATCGCCCGGCTGCTGCCCGGCGTGCTCGGCAACGCCGAGTCGCACCGCGACGACTCCTTCGCCCCCGGCGCGATGGCCGACCTGCTGGAGGGCCCGGTCTACACCAAGCCCGCCGAGTGGCGCGGCCGGGCGGTGCCGGAGGTGCTGCTCAGCGGCAACCACGGCAAGATCGCCCGCTGGCGGCGCGAGCAGGCTTTCACCCGCACGCTGGCCAATCGCCCCGATCTGGTGGGGCGCTGGCGCCTTTCCTCCTTCGACAAGAAGGAGCGCGAGGCGCTGAGCGTGCTCGGGCTCGGCTGGGACGAGGAGCGCGGCCGATTTCTCCGAGTAGCCGAGGCTGTGGAAGAATAGGCCGCTGTTGTCTGTCGCCGGGCTCTTCACAGGTCTTATCGACCAGGAGAGCCGGTGGTCCTGCGCCCCCGCCACGGGGGGATCGCTATGGCCGAGGCGACCCGCAACCCATCCCATTGTCACGAATTTCCGTGGGCGGCCCGTGGCGCCCGCGATGGAGAGCATCATGAGCAACAAGCTCGCTGCTGTCGACGCGGCCTCGCTGCGTACCGACATTCCGGCCTTCCGCGCCGGTGACACCCTGAAGGTTCACGTCCGGGTCATCGAGGGCAACCGCTCCCGTGTCCAGGTCTTCCAGGGCGTTGTGATCCGCCGCCACGGCGCGGGCATCGGTGAGACCTTCACCGTCCGCAAGGTGAGCTTCAACGTCGGCGTGGAGCGCACCTTCCCGGTGCACACCCCGGTCGTCGAGAAGATCGAGGTCGTCACCCGCGGTGACGTCCGTCGCGCCAAGCTGTACTACCTCCGTGACCTGCGCGGCAAGGCCGCGAAGATCAAGGAGAAGCGCGACCGCTGAGTCGCTGCCCCCGGCGCGAGTCGGGGGTGCGGCACGCTCAGGCTGGGCCGCTAAGCTCAGCCCCGATGAGCACGCACGAACCGATCGCGGACCGCGACGGCACCTCCGCACCTCCGGGTGCGGGACCGCCGTCGCGGTCCGCGGTCGTTTCGCTCGGTGAAGCCGGTGAAGCCGGTGATGTCAGTGACGCCGTCGAGGCCGTCGAGAGCACCGGCGCCGCCGAGCCGACCGCGCCCGAGCCGGCCTCCGCCGAGCCGACCGAGCCCGCGCCCGAGGGCGGCTGGCGGCTGCGCGACCTGGCCAAGCTCGTCGCCGCTTGCGTCCTGATCCTGCTGCTGGTCAACGTCTTTGTCGCGCAGCCCTTCGTGGTGCCCTCCGGCTCGATGGAGAACACCCTGCGCCCGGGCGACCGCCTGGTGGTGAACAAGCTGTCCTACCAGTTCGGCGGCACCGTGAGCCGCGGCGACGTGGTGGTCTTCGACGGCACCGACTCCTTCGTGCCCGGCGGCAACGAGTCGATCGGCATCGGCACCGAGCTGCGCAAGTTCGGCTCGGCGCTGGGTCTGGCGCCCTCGGACGGCTCGATCTTCGTCAAGCGGGTGATCGGTGTGGGCGGCGACCGGGTGACCTACCGGGCCGGCGCCCACGAGTTGACCGTCAACGGCGTGCCGCTGGCCGAGTCGGACTACCTGTACCCGGGCGACGCCCCCTCCAGCGTGGGCTTCGACGTCCAGGTCCCGCCCGGCAAGCTCTTCGTGCTGGGCGACCACCGCAGCAACTCCAGCGACTCCCGGGACCACCTCGGCGATCCCGGCGGCGGGTTCGTGCCGGTCAGCAAGGTGATCGGCCGGGCCGCCTGGGTGATCTTCCCGGTCGGGCACTGGTCCTCGCTGGACCCGCCGGCCGGCTTCGCCGCCGTCGCCGCGGCAGCGAAGGGCGGTGCCCGTGGGAACCAGGGGTAGACCCGCACCCAGCGGCCACCCGCGGCCCGACGGCGCCGCGGACCCGCACGGCGGCGCCGGGCCGTCGGGCGTGAGCGACGACCGGTCCACGTCGGCGGAGCGTTCGGCCGAGGGCCCGCCGACCGGCTCGGCCGTGCCCCTTCGCGGGCGCGCGCAGCGGCGGCGCACCGCCCGGCGGGCCGCGCGCACCGGCCGGCGCTCGCTCTGGCGCGAGCTCCCGGTGATCGCCGTGGTGGCGCTGCTGATCGCGCTGGTGCTGAAGACCTTCTTCGTGCAGGTCTTCTCGATCCCCTCCGGATCGATGGAGCAGACCATCCAGGTCGGTGACCGGGTGCTGGTGGACAAGCTCACCCCCTGGTTCGGCAGCACACCGCAGCGCGGCGACGTGGTGGTCTTCAAGGACCCGGGCGGCTGGCTGGAGAACCAGCCCGCCACGGACGCCGGCGGCCCGGTCGTCCGCGGCCTCAAGGACGCCTTCAGCTTCGTGGGCCTGCTGCCCTCCTCGAACGAGCAGGACCTGATCAAGCGGGTGATCGGGGTCGGCGGCGACACCGTGGCCTGCTGCGACGACCAGGGCCGGATCACCGTCAACGGCACGCCGATCGCGGAGCCGTACCTGGCTCCCGGCAACCTGCCCTCGCGCATCCCGTTCCGGGTCACGGTGCCCAAGGGGCGCCTGTGGGTGATGGGCGACCATCGCGACCTGTCCGCCGACTCGCGCTACCACATGAGCGGCCCGGGGCAGGGCACCGTGCCGGTCGGGAACGTGATCGGGCGCGCCTTCCTGATCGCGTGGCCGCTGGACCGCCTGCAGGGGATCTCCCGGCCCAGCTACCGGACTCCGGCCGCACTCGGGTCGCCGGGGGGCGGTGCGCTCGCCGCTGGGAGCACGGGCCAATCGGTCGGGCTCAACCCGGATCCCCTGGAACCTTCGCTCGTTATGGGGATGTTGGGCGTTTCCCCGGCGCTGCTGCGGCGGCGACGATCCGGGGTGCTCACCGGCGGCTCGCGCGCGGCCCGACGCCGCTGGCGGGCGGCCCGGCGATCAGCGGGCCCGGACTGACGGTCCGTCCGGTCCGCCGAGCCGCCGTGTGGGAGAGCCGGGTGGACCACTCGGAGTGATAGAGAAGTGCAGACATCCTCGCGGCCCGTGCCGTGCGGATGGTTCCGAAGGCTGTGCTGGTGTCAGGCCGTCCGCTGATGGGCAGGCCTGAGCCGGGTTCACGGTCGGTCACAGACGAGGTGTCCGCTGCGCGGCACTGGTGAGCGCGGACGATGGTCGTCCGCACAGCAGGGAGGAGATGTCGTGGGGGATCTGGTGATCGGCGCCCGCGGGGCCGGCGAGCCTGAGGGCTCCGGCGGCCGTACGGCCCAGTCCACCGAGTCCGGGCAGCCGACCGAGCCGGGCGACGGCGCGGGCGGCCAGGGCGGTGGCCCGCTGCCGGGCGCGGCCGACGAGCGCCCCGGCGACGGTGGTCCGCAGGCCCCCGGGGCCCCGGCGGAGGACAAGGAGAAGCGGGCCGGCGAGCGCAAGCAGCGCTCGTTCTGGAAGGAACTGCCGATCCTGGTCGGTATCGCGCTGGTCCTGGCCCTGGTCATCAAGACCTTCTTCGTGCAGGCCTTCTCCATCCCGTCCGCGTCGATGGAGCAGACCCTCCAGATCGGCGACCGGGTGCTCGTGGACAAGCTGACCCCGTGGTTCGGCTCCAAGCCCGACCGCGGCGACGTGGTGGTCTTCCACGACCCGGGCGGCTGGCTCGACGGCGAGGGGACCCAGCAGAGCTCCAACGCGGTGGTCCGAGGCGCCCAGGACGTCCTGAGCTTCATCGGCCTGATGCCGTCGGCCAACGAGAAGGACCTGATCAAGCGCGTGATCGGGGTGGCCGGCGACACGATCGAGTGCCAGGGCAACGGGCCGCTCAAGGTCAACGGCGTGGCGCTGAACGAGCCCTACGTCTACACCCCGGGCATCACGCCGCCGGACCCGTGCGCGGGCAAGCCGTTCGGGCCGGTCAAGGTGCCGCCGAACGCGATCTGGGTGATGGGTGACCACCGCAGCGACTCGCTGGACTCGCGCTTCCACATGGACCAGCCGGCCACCAAGAGCGAGCCCGGCGGCGGCTTCGTCTCGGTGAACGACGTGGTCGGGCGGGCCTTCGTGGTGGCCTGGCCGGTCAACCACTGGTCCACCCTGCCGGTGCCGTCCACCTTCGGGCAGAAGGGCATCGCGACGGCGGGCCTGGTGCCCCCGGCGCTCGGCGCCGTCGGGACCCTGCCGGTGGCGTGGTGGCTGCGCCGCCGGCGCACGAAGGGCGACTGACCCGTCCCTTTTCCTTCCGTTTTCTCTTGCGCGGGCCGTGGTACCGACGAGTAATCTGCTCGGACGTGTCACGGCCCGCCGCCGTGCCCGGCCCTCGAACCAGGACGGTCCCGATGAGCAGGCTCACCGAAGAAGGTCCCGGCCCGTCCGGGCCCGGTGCTGGGACGGACACCGCGGCTGCGGCGCCGGGCGCCGCACCGGCGGCGCGCCCGCGTCGCTGGGGAGCCGGCGCGGTGCTGCAGACCGTGGCCCTGGTGCTCGGCCTCGGCCTGCTGCTGGGTGGGTTCGGGCTGATCGCCCTGGACTACCGCCCCTACGCGGTGCCCACCGGCTCGATGGAGCCGACCATCTCCGCCGGTGACACGGTGCTCGCCCGCAAGGTCGACGGCGGACAGGTCGGGCGCGGCGACATCGTGGTCTTCCACGATCCGACCTGGGAAGGCGGCGCCACCATGGTCAAGCGGGTGGTGGCGGTCGGCGGCGACACGGTGGCCTACGGCAGCGCGGAGCACAGCCTGGCGGTCGACGGCAAGCCCGTGACCGAGCCCTATCTGGCGCCCGACCAACTGCCGGGCACACCCTTCAGCATCCAGGTCCCGGCGGGGCGGCTCTTCCTGCTCGGCGACAACCGCGGCAGCTCGCTGGACTCCCGCTCGCACCTGGAGGAGCTCTCCGGGACGGTGCCCGCCACCGATGTGATCGCCCGGGTGGAGGCGACCGTCTGGCCGTCCGGCCACGCGGGCCTGCGCGGGCGTACGGTGGCCTTCGACGCGCTGGGCGGCCCGGTGGCGAGCCGGCCGGGGCCGCTGGTGCCCGCCGCCTGGGCGTCGGTGGCCGGTGCGGCGGTGATCGTGCTGACCTCGCTGACCGGGCCGGTGGCCGCGTTGGCGCGCCGGGCGCGCGGGCGGCGCTGAGCCGCGGCTGCGGCGCTGAGAGCCGGATACGGGAGCGGTGGACGGGATGGGTGCCGGTGAGCCGGTGGTGCGGCGGCGTGAAGCGGCCCGAGTGCTGCTGCTGGATTCGGCCGACCGCCTGCTGCTCTTCCACGGCTTCGACCCCGCCGAACCGGCCCGGACCTGGTGGTTCACCCCGGGCGGCGGGCTGGAGCCGGGGGAGGACAGCCGGGCGGCGGCGCGGCGGGAGCTGGCGGAGGAGACCGGGCTGACCGGGATCGAGCTGGGGCCGGTGGTCGCCGTCGACCTGGCGCTGTTCCCGTACGACGGCGAGCGGTACGAGCAGCGCCAGAGCTTCCACCTCGCCCGGATCCGGCGCGCCGGGCCCGAGCCGGACAGTTCGGGTTCCGAGCGGCAGGAGCGCGCCCAACTGCGGGAGGCGCGTTGGTGGACGCTGGCGGAACTGCGCGGTACGACCGAGCAGGTCTACCCGGTGCGGCTGGCGGAGCTGCTGGAACTCCTGCTGGAACAGGGGTCACCGGTCGACCCGGTCCGCCTCTGACCGAGGGTGGCGTGGTCCACAATGGGGAGGGACATGCCGAGCTGAGGGGACGCCTGCATGAGTGCGGAAGATCTCGAGAAGTACGAGACCGAGATGGAGCTCAAGCTCTACCGGGAGTACAAGGACGTCGTCGGCCTGTTCAAGTACGTGATCGAGACCGAACGGCGGTTCTACCTCACGAACGACTACGAGCTGCAGGTGCACTCGGTCCAGGGGGAGGTGTTCTTCGAGGTCTCGATGGCCGACGCCTGGGTCTGGGACATGTACCGCCCCGCCCGGTTCGTCCGGAAGGTGCGGGTGCTGACCTTCAAGGACGTCAACATCGAGGAACTGGCGAAGAGCGACCTGGAGCTGCCCTCGGACGAGGCGGGCTTCGGCAGCTGAACCTGCTGGGGCCCCGAGCCGGCGGGGCCCCGGTGCATCCGTCCGGGTGGCGGCGATTGTCCACACCCCCCGGGTTGTCCACAGTTCGACGGCACCCGCTGGTCGGGACGGATGCTGGACGGCAACCTCCGTGATCGGAGGTGATCGCCGTGCAGAACGCACACACGGCCCTGGGCCGCTACGGCGAAGAGGTGGCCGCCCGCCGGCTCGCCGAACAGGGCCTGCGGGTCCTTGAGCGCAACTGGCGCTGCCCCGAGGGCGAACTCGACATCATCGTGCTCGATGGCGACACGGTCGCCGTCTGCGAGGTCAAGACCCGCTCGGAGCAGGGCTTCCAGCAGCCGGCGGAGGCGATCGGCACGGTCAAGGCGCAGCGCCTGCGCCACCTCGCCGAACGCTGGCTGGCCGAACGCTGGCCGGAGCACTTCGTCCGGCTGGCCGAGGGCGTGACCGGGGCGCCGCCGCCCCGCGACGACACCGGAGCCGCGCCCCGGCCGGGCGACCCGGCGCCGACCCCACCCGTCCCACCCGCCACCGTGGTGCCGCTGCCGCCCGGCGGGGTCCGGATCGACCTCGTCGCGGTGGTCAGCCGGGCGCGCGGTGCCGCGCGGATCGAGCACCTGCGGGGGGTGGTCTGAGATGGCCTTCGCGCGAACCTGTTCGGTGGCCCTGATCGGGGTGGACGGCGTCGTGGTCGAGGTGCAGGCCGACCTCGAACCGGGCGTGGCCGCCTTCACCCTGGTCGGGCTGCCCGACAAGGCGCTCAGTGAGGCCCGCGACCGGGTCAGGGCGGCGGTGGTGAACTCGGGGGAGAGCTGGCCGCAGCGCAAGCTCACGGTCGGGCTCAGTCCCGCCTCGGTGCCCAAGAGCGGTAGCGGCTTCGATCTCGCGGTGGCCTGTGCGGTGCTCGCCGCCGCCGAGCGCCTGCCGCCGGAGGCCATCGCCGACCTGCTGGTCATCGGCGAGCTCGGGCTGGACGGCCGGGTCCGCCCGGTGCGCGGCGTGCTGCCCTCGGTGCTGGCGGCTGCCGATGCCGGCTACCGGCAGGTGGTGGTCGCGGAGCAGACCGCGGCCGAGGCGGCGCTGGTTCCCGGCGTCTCGGTGCTCGGCGTGCGCAGCCTGCGCCAGCTGATCGCCCTGCTCACCGATGCGCCCGTCCCCGAGGAGCCGCCGGATCCGGTCGCCGGCAGCCCCGACCCGCTGATGTCCGGCCTGCTGCTGCCGGGCGCCGCCGTGCGCCGGACCACCGCCGACCCCGAGTTCGGCCCCGACCTGGCGGACGTCGCCGGGCAGGAGGAGGCCCGCCAGGCGCTGGAGATCGCCGCCGCCGGCGCCCACCACCTCTATCTCAAGGGTCCGCCCGGAGCCGGCAAGACGATGCTCGCCGAGCGCCTGCCCGGGCTGCTCCCGCCGCTGACCCGGACCGAAGCGCTGGAGGTCACCGCGGTGCACTCGGTGGCCGGACTGCTGCCCGCCGGGCGTCCACTCGTCGACCTGCCGCCCTACTGCGCCCCGCACCACTCCACCACGATGCCCGCCATCATCGGCGGCGGCAGCGGACTGCCCCGCCCGGGCGCCGTCTCGCTGGCCCACCGCGGCGTGCTCTTCCTGGACGAGGCACCGGAGTTCCCGGTCCGGGTCCTGGACGCACTGCGCCAGCCCCTGGAGTCCGGTGAGGTGGTGATCGCCCGCTCGGCGGGCTCGCTGCGGCTGCCGGCCAACTTCCTGCTCTGCCTGGCGGCCAATCCGTGTCCGTGCGGCCGGCACTCCCGGCGGGGCGAGGGGTGCGAGTGCACGCCGACCATGGTGAGCCGCTATCAGGCGCGGCTGTCCGGGCCGCTGCTGGACCGGGTGGACCTCCGGGTCCAGGTCGAGCCGGTGACCCGGGCCGCACTGCTGGACCGGGACAGCTCGGCCGAGCGCACCGCCGTGGTGGCCGCCCGGGTCCGGGCCGCCAGGGAGCGCACCGCGGCCCGCCTCGCCGGGACGCCGTGGCGCACCAACGCCGAGGTCCCCGGCCGTGAGCTGCGCACCCGTTGGCGGCCACTGGAGGGGTCGCTGACCGAGGCCGAGCGCGAGATGGAGCACGGCCACCTCACCGCGCGCGGGCTGGACCGGGTGTTGCGAGTGGCCTGGACCATCGCCGACCTGGCAGGCCGCGACGCCCCCGGGGCCGCCGAGGTGCAGGCGGCCCTGGTGCTGCGGCGTGGCTTTCCGAGCGGTGTCCGATCGCTGGGGGCGCCGCTGAGCAGGCCCTTGGGAGGGCGGCCATGACCGAGCGGGCAGAGAGACAGACCGCGCTGGACCTCACGGCCGGCACCGGTCCGCACACCGGTCCGCGCACGGGTGCCGACACCGGTGCGGGTGCCGTCCGGGCGGCACTCCCGGGGGAGGAGCGGCTGGCCCGGGTCGCGCTGACCCGGCTGGTCGAGCCCGGCACCACGGCGGTGGGCCGGTGGCTGCGCTCGCGGTCCGCGGCCGAACTGATCGAGCTGGTGCGGACCGGGCAGGAGGTGCCCGAGCTGAGCCTCGATCAGCAACGCCTGGAGGTGCTGCGCCGGCGGCTGGCACTCACCGATCCGGTCGCCGACCTCGAACGGCTGCGGGCGATCGGTGGCCGCTTCCTCGTCCCCACCGACGCGGAGTGGCCCAGCCAGCTGGCCGACCTGGCCGATGCCCAGCCGATCGGCCTGTGGGTGCTGGGCACCGGTTCGCTCCGACTGCTCGCCCTGCGCTCGGTCGCGCTGGTCGGCGCCCGCGCCTGCACGGCCTACGGCGCGCATGTCGCCACGGAGCTCGCGGCCGCACTCGCCGAGCGCGGCTGGGTGGTCTGTTCCGGGGCGGCCTACGGCATCGACGCGGCGGCCCATCGCGGCGCGCTCGCGGTGGGCGGTATGACGGTGGCGGTGCTCGCCTGTGGAGTGGACGTGCGCTACCCGCGCGGCAACAGCGAACTGATCGGCCGGATCGCCGAACAGGGCCAGCTGCTCAGCGAGCTGCCGCCGGGGGAGCATCCCAACCGCTTCCGCTTCGTGCTCCGCAACCGGGTGCTGGCGGCGCTGACCCGGGGGACCGTCGTCGTCGAGGCGGCGGTGCGCAGCGGCGCGCTCAGCACCGCCCGGCGCGCCCAGGAGCTCAACCGGCACACCATGGGCGTGTGCGGGCCGGTGACCTCCGAGCTCTCGGCCGGTGTGCACGCGTTGATCCGCGGCGGTGGCGCCACGCTGGTCACCGACGCGGCGGAGGTGGCCGAGCAGATCGGCTCGATCGGCGCGGACCTCGCCCCACCGCGCGACTCCCGGCCCCGCCCCAGGGACCTGCTCCACCACGCCGCCGCTCAGCTGCTGGAGGCGATCCCGGGCGGGCCGGCCGGCGCATCGGTCCCTGACCTGGTGCTGCGCACCGGTTTCCCCGCCGATCAGGTCCGCAAGGAGCTCTACGGACTCTGTTCGCTGGGCTTCGTCCAACGCGTGGGATCGCACTGGAGGGTGATCCGTTGACGGCTGACGAATCGTGAGGTGCGCGGTGCTCGTTGGTGCGGTCACGGGCATCCGCACCGCGCGACGGCGCCGCCCCGGAGGTCCCGAATCGTGCGCGCCCGTTCCCACGACGGAGTGAACGCCACCGGAACGAGCGACGGCCAGGTGGTGGTAGCACAGCGCATCGACTCGGTCACGCTACGCTCGCTATGGCTTCCCTATCAGCACATGACTCGGCAGAACGGCGCAGACCCACGTATGCCCACACACATTCCCGGACACAGGGTGACCAGTGCCGGCCTGCCCTCGGGGGGCTCCGGCACCGACTCGCGACTCAGCACCGACGCCCAGCCCGCGAAGCCCGTCCTGTCGAGCAGTCATCCGCCGAGCGTCGCCGTGCCGCTGTCCGGAGCTGACGTCCCGCCAAGCACTCCGGGCCCGGAGCACGGCGCCGAGTGGCGCAGCGCACCGGGCGCGGAGGTAGGGGGCGCGGTCGTCGGTGGGCGGGCGCTGAACGCGCCGGAGCCGACCGGGCGCGCGGCCGAACGCACCGCGCACCCGAGGGAAGCACTCTCCGGGGAGCCATCTGCCCGGGAGCCGCGCAGATCCTCGGCCGACCAGCCGTCAGCGGGCGCCCCAGTGGGCGCTGCCGGCCGGGCAGCGCCGGTGGCAGCTCGGCCGGCCCGGCCGGCGCTGCCAGGCGACACCCGTGCCGAGTCGCCCGCCCGGCTGCCCAGGCCGAACGCCACGCCGTTCCCCCCTGTGGGCCGTCCACCGGTCTCGGAACTCGGCCCGCCCGCGAGACCGCTCGCCGACCCCAGCCTCGGCGCCGGCCCGGCGCCCGACCCTGAGCAGCACCACCCGGCCGGTTCCGCCGAGCAACCCCCGGCTCCGCAAGCGGACCAGCCGGCCTTTCCGACGGCCGTCCCGCCCACCGGGCGACGTGAGGACGTGCCAGGTCCGCGGGCGCCACACGTTCTCCCGCATGCGCTCCCCGCGCCTGGGCGCAGCCCCGAGCAGCAGGCGGTCCCCGGAGCCGGCCCGGGCAACGCAGCACGGGCACGCCGGATCGACGCCACGCGCGGGCAGAGCGTCATCGTGCCCGCCGGTGCGGAGGCAGGCGGGAACCGGGCCATCGGCCGTGCGGCGGGGCGGGCCGCAGTGGTGGCGCAGAGAGCGTCCGGGGTGCCCGGGATGGCCTCGGTGCCGGCACCCGGACGCGGGCCGGACCGCAGTCCGGCCCGGCGGGGGCAGGGCGAGAGCGTCGGCAGCGGCGGTGCGGCCCGGGTCGCCGCGGAGCCCGGGCCGCACGCCGGACGGGACCGCCCTTCTGCCCCGGCACCCCCGACGCCGACCGGCTCGGCAGGGCGGGGGGCCGACTGCGGTCCGCGACCGCTGCCGGCGGATCCGGCGGTGGCGGTGCCCGCACCGGCCAGGCCGTCCGGGGGGCAGAGCGGCCCCGGCCGCCCACCCGGTGCTGCCGAACCCGCCACCGGGGCACGGCCGCGGCTCGGTCAGCAGGCTGCGCCGCCACCGGCCGGCACCCCACCGCCAGCTGCCGCGCCACCGGCCGCCCCGCCGACACCTGCCCAGTCGTCAGCAACCCCGCCCTCGGGCCGCGTGCCCTCCACCACCGCGCCCCCCACGGTGGCCGCCTGCACTCCGGCCCGCGCGGCCGACGCGCGGCCGGGTGCGCGGGGTACAGGCGGACAGAGCGCACTCGAGTCGCTCTGGCGCTCCTACAAGGGCAGCGGTGACCCCTACCTCCGCGAGCAGTTGATCCTCCATTACTCGCCCCTGGTGAAATACGTGGCCGGCCGGGTCGGCGTCGGCCTGCCCGCCAACGTCGAGCAGGCGGACTTCGTCTCCTCCGGTGTCTTCGGGCTGATCGACGCGATCGAGAAGTTCGACCTGGACCGGGCGATCAAGTTCGAGACCTACGCGATCAGCCGGATCCGCGGCGCGATCATCGACGAATTGCGGGCCCTGGACTGGATCCCCCGCTCGATCCGGCAGAAGGCCAAGGCGGTCGAGCGGACCTATGCCGCCCTGGAGGCCCGGCTGCGACGGACTCCGCACGAGCCCGAGGTGGCCGCGGAGATGGGCATCGCGATCGAGGACCTGCACGCGATCTTCAGTCAGCTCTCGCTCGCCAACGTGGTGGCGCTGGACGAACTGCTCCACCCGGCCGGTGAGGGTGGCGAACGGCTGAGTCTGATGGACACCCTGGAGGACACGGGCGCCGACGACCCGGTCGAGGTCGCCGAGGACCGTGAGCTGCGCAAGCTGCTGGCCAGGGCCATCAACACGCTTCCGGACCGGGAGAAGACCGTGGTGACGCTCTACTACTACGAGGGCCTGACGCTTGCCGAGATCGGTCAGGTCCTCGGGGTGACCGAGAGCCGGGTCAGTCAGATCCATACCAAGTCGGTCCTCCAGCTGCGGGCGAAGCTCTCCGATCTGCGCTGACGGCCCGCCCGTCGGCCGGCTCGATGCCAGGGGCTGTGCTGCCGGGTCGGCCACCCGCCCCGGCGGGTGCGCCGAGGGCTCGGCTCTCAGATGGGCTCCGTACAGTGGGAGGGTGCCGAAGATCCGAGCTGCCACCCTGGCCGAGCACCGCCAACTGCAGCGTGCCGCCCTCCTGGACGCCGCCCGCGAGCTCCTGACCGAAGGCGGGATGGAAGCGCTCACCTTCCCGGCCCTGGCCGCCAGGACCGGGCTGGCCCGTTCGTCGGTGTACGAGTACTTCCGATCGCGGGCCGCCGTGGTGGAGCAGCTCTGCGAGGTGGACTTCCCGCTCTGGGCGGCGGAGATCGAGGCCGGGATGGCCGCCTGCGACAGTGCGGACGAGCAGCTGGCCGCGTACATCCGCGGTCAGCTCGTGCTGGCCGGCGATCCGCGGCACCGGGCCATCGTGGCGCTCTCCGCCGCGGAGCTGGACGAGGCCGCGCGCAACCGGATCCGGGTCGCCCACGCAGGGCTGGTCGGGCTGGTGGTGGAGGCCCTGAGCGCGCTGGGCCACCAGGATCCGCGGCTGGCAGCGACCCTGCTCCAGGGTGTGGTGGAGTCGGCGGTCAAGTACTCGGAGGGCCGGTCCGCCGCCGAGCGCGAGTTGATCGCCGACACCGCCGTGGCACTGGCCCTGCGCGGCCTGGCCACCACGCCCGCGAACTGATCGGCCGCACCCGCCGACGGGGGCCCACCCGGCGCGAGAGCGAGGGGCCGCGGCGCGGCAACGGCGATCCGCTCTGCCGGGCGCAGGGGCAGCAGCCGTGCCTGTCCGGCCCCGAGCAGCGCGAGCGGATCGAGATAGCGCCCGCCCCGCAGCAGCCCCCAGTGCAGGCAGCTCGCCGGGCAGTGCCCGGTCCCCGGCGCGAGGCGGCCGATGACGGCACCGGCCGCCACCGGTGTCCCCACTGCGGCGCCGTCGAGCACCGGCAGGTAGGTGGTGCGCAGCGGCGGCGTGCCGGTGCCCGGGTGCAGCACCGTCACCACCGGATGCCCGGCGACCTCGCCGGAGAAGGCGACGACCCCCGCCGCGGCGGCATGGACGGGCTCGCCTGCTGCAGCGGTCAGATCGACGCCGCGGTGCCCGGCCGCCCATGCCGCAGGCGGTGGCGCGAACCGGCGCAGCACCCCGGCCGCACCGCCCAGGGGCCAAGCTCGCCCGGGCCCGGGGCTGGGACCCGTACCGGGCGGGGCGCCGTCCACGAGCGGCGACGCCCGGGCGCTGGCCGGCAACGGCCCGGCGCAGGCGGTCAGCACCAGGGCCGAGCACGCCGCCACGCGGAGCACCGTGCGCCCGGCACAGCGGGAGCCGCCGGTGACAAGAGAGCCGAAGCGGATGAGCGAGCCGAGGACGGAAGGAACGGAACGGGGGCGGAGTGCCGACTTCAAGAGTGCGGACTTCAGGAGTGCGGACCGCAGGGGAGCGGACCTGAGCGGAGTAGTCATGCCGCGAGGCTCCGCCCGGCAGCTCGCCGTCACCACCCCCGTCCCGAAGTCTGTGGACAACCCGGGCCCTGTGCACAGTGCCTCTCACCTGTACAGCCGCATCTGCGAGCCGACGACCCGATCACCAGCTCGCGTGATCCGCCCAGCCGGCCCCGGCCAGCCCCTCCTGGGCAAGTCCCCAGCCTGCCCCCGGACAGCCCCTCAGCGGCCCCTGAGCCAGCCCCTTGACCGCAGAGTCGCCGGTCACGCGGCGCTTCCCGTACACTTCACAACGCGACCCGGTCTCTCGGGTCGACTTCGCACGCCCCGCCACCGGCGATCAAGCGCGCGGCCCACCGCCCCCAGGCCCGGTCCGCCGCCCCGCCCGGTGCGAGTGCCGCTCGGTCCCCCGAGCCTGTAAGCGGCCCCGCCGCCCAGGCCCGGACGGCTCGGCACGTCGGGGCGTCAGGCGTGACGGTCACCCGACCGGCACGGACAACCGAGGCAGACCCGGTAGTCGCCGAGTGCCAACAGGCAGCAACGACGAGCCGGGCGCAACACCTGAGGAGCGCGGCCATGGCCGTCGTCACGATGCGGGAGCTGCTGGAGAGCGGCGTCCACTTCGGTCACCAGACCCGTCGTTGGAACCCGAAGATGAAGCGTTTCATCTTCACGGAGCGCAACGGCATCTACATCATCGACCTGCTGCAGTCGCTGAACTACATCGACCGCGCGTTCGAGTTCGTCAAGGAGACCGTTGCCCACGGCGGCAGCGTCCTCTTCGTCGGCACCAAGAAGCAGGCCCAGGAGGCCATCGCCGAGCAGGCCACTCGCGTGGGCATGCCCTACGTGAACCAGCGCTGGCTCGGCGGCATGCTGACCAACTTCTCCACCGTCTACAAGCGTCTGCAGCGCCTCAAGGAGCTCGGCGAGCTGGACTTCTCGGACGTGGCCGGCTCCGGCCTGACCAAGAAGGAGCTCCTGGTCCTCCAGCGCGAGCACGACAAGCTGGAGAAGACCCTCGGCGGTATCCGCGACATGCAGCGCGTCCCCAGCGCTGTCTGGATCGTGGACACCAAGAAGGAGCACATCGCGGTCGGCGAGGCCCGGAAGCTCAACATCCCGGTCGTCGCGATCCTCGACACCAACTGCGACCCCGACGAGGTCGACTACAAGATCCCGGGTAACGACGACGCGATCCGCTCCGTCACCCTGCTCACCCGTGTGATCGCCGACGCCGTCGCCGAGGGCCTCAAGGCCCGTGCCGGTGTCGCCAAGGGCGACGTCAAGGCCGAGCCGGGCGCCGACCAGCCGCTGGCCGACTGGGAGCAGGACCTCCTGGCGACCGGTGACAAGAAGGCCGACGAGGCCCCCGTCGCCGAGTCCGCTGAGGCTCCCGCTGCCGAGGCCCCCGCCGCTGAGGCCCCCGCTGCCGAGGCTCCGGCCGCCGAGGCCGAGCAGGCCTGACGCACCGAAGGGTGAGGGGTGCTCGTCGGTGAACACCGGCGAGTGCCCCTCTCTCCACGTGCCGGGGCTGAACCATGAGCCCCGGCGCACCCACCCCGCAGACACGCGAGACGCGAGAAGAGATTCACACCATGGCGAACATCTCCGCCGCGGACGTCAAGAAGCTCCGTGAGCTCACCGGCGCCGGCATGATGGACTGCAAGAAGGCTCTCGACGAGGCCGAGGGCGACGTCGAGAAGGCTCTTGAGCTCATCCGCATCAAGGGCCTCAAGGGTGTCGCGAAGCGTGAGGGCCGCACCGCCGAGAACGGCGCCGTCGTTGCCCTGATCGCCGAGGACGCCAAGTCCGGCGTGCTGGTCGAGCTCAAGTGCGAGACCGACTTCGTCGCCAAGAGCGACAAGTTCGTCGCGGTCGCCGACGCGATCGCCGCGCACCTCGCCAAGGCCGCCCCGGCCGACCTGGAGGCCGCCCTGGCTTCCGAGATCGAGGCCGGCAAGACCGTCCAGCAGTTCGTGGACGAGGCCAACGCGAACCTGGGCGAGAAGATCGTCCTGGACCGCTTCGCCCAGTTCGCCGACGGCTTCGTCGCGGTCTACCTGCACCGCACCTCGCCCGACCTGCCGCCGCAGGTCGGCGTCCTGGTCGAGCTCGACAAGGAGAACACCGAGGTCGCCAAGGACGTCGCGCAGCACATCGCGGCCTTCGCGCCGAAGTTCCTCTCCCGCGAGGACATCCCGGCCGAGGTGCTCGAGAACGAGCGCCGCGTCGCCGAGGCCACCGCTCGCGAGGAGGGCAAGCCCGAGGCCGCCCTGTCGAAGATCGTCGAGGGTCGCGTCACCGGCTTCGTCAAGGAGAACTCCGTCCTGGAGCAGGCCTTCGCGAAGGACAACAAGAAGTCCGTCGCCAAGGTCCTCGAGGAGAACGGCGTCGCCCTCAAGCGCTTCGCCCGCTTCCGCGTCGGCGCCTGAGCCACGTTCATCTGGTTCCCGCCTAAGGTAGGAACCGCGGCCGCCGCTGTCCATCAGTGAGTCGGCACCAGAACGACGAGGAGGCCATTGCCGTGCAGGAGACCGTACCGGTTCCCGCGGCAGTGGCCTCCTCGCGTGTACGCGCGGGCCGCCGGGTGCTCCGGCAGGCCCTGCGGGCCGCGCGTCCGGGCCCGGGGGCCGCACACCCCGGCCCGTGTGCCAGCAGGTGACATACCTGTGAACCAGCAGGTGTAGAAGGAGAAGTCCATGCAGAAGACGCAGGAGTCCGCGCAGGACGGCGCCCGCCGTCGTGTTCTGCTCAAGCTGTCCGGTGAGGCGTTCGCCGGCGGAGGCGGCCTCGGCGTCGACCCCGACGTCGTCCACAAGATCGCCCGTGAGATCGCCACGGTCGTCCGGCAGGGCACCGAGGTCGCGGTGGTCATCGGCGGGGGCAACTTCTTCCGTGGCGCGGAGTTGCAGGTCCGGGGCATGGACCGGGCCCGTTCCGACTACATGGGCATGCTCGGCACGGTGATGAACTGCCTGGCGCTCCAGGACTTCCTGATGAAGGAAGGGATCGAGACCCGGGTCCAGACCGCGATCACGATGGGACAGGTCGCCGAGCCGTACCTGCCGCTGCGCGCCGTCCGGCACCTGGAGAAGGGCCGCGTGGTGATCTTCGGAGCGGGTATGGGCATGCCGTACTTCTCCACCGACACCACCGCCGTGCAGCGTGCCCTGGAGATCCACGCCGAGGTGCTGCTGATGGGCAAGAACGGCGTCGACGGTGTCTACGACTCCGACCCCAAGACCAACCCGGACGCGGTGCGCTTCGACGCCCTGGAGTACTCCGAGGTCATCTCGCGCGACCTCAAGGTCGCCGACCTCACCGCGATCACCCTGTGCAAGGACAACGGCCTGCCGATCCTGGTCTTCGAGCTGCTCGCGGAGGGCAATATCGCTCGCGCGGTGAAGAGTGAGAAGATCGGCACACTCATCAGCCAGGATTCCGTCCGGGCCTGAGCAGCAATCATCCGCACGGCCAGGCCGTACGGACCGTCAGAACGCCATCAAGGCAACCGGACAGGGAGCAGACTGTGATCGAAGAGATCCTCCTCGAGGCCGAGGAGAAGATGGAGAAGACCGTCACGGTCGCGAAGGACGACTTCGCCGCCATCCGCACCGGCCGGGCGCACCCGGCGATGTTCGCCAAGATCGTCGCGGACTACTACGGCGCCCCGACGCCGATCAACCAGCTCGCCTCCTTCGCCGTTCCGGAGCCCCGGATGGCGGTGGTGACCCCGTTCGACAAGAGCGCTCTGCGCAACATCGAGCAGGCGATCCGCGACTCCGACCTGGGCGTCAACCCGTCCAACGACGGCAACATCATCCGGGTGAACTTCCCGCAGCTCACCGAGGAGCGCCGCCGGGACTACATCAAGGTCGCCCGCAACAAGGGTGAGGACGCCAAGATCTCCATCCGGGCGATCCGCCGCAAGGCCAAGGACACCCTGGACAAGCTGGTCAAGGACAAGGAGTCCGGCGAGGACGAGGTCCGCCGCGCGGAGAAGGAGCTCGACGACACCACCGCGGGCTACGTGGCGCAGATCGACGAGCTGCTGAAGCACAAGGAAGCCGAGCTCCTCGAAGTCTGATGAACGACGCTCCCCAAGCCCCTGGCGAAAGGGGCGCAACCCCGCAGGCCCCCGTGACACCGCGCCCGCCGCAGGTGGACCGGGGGTCCCTACCCCCAGCGCAGGAGAGTCCGGTGGCCCAGCCCGAGCCGCAGCAGCCTCGCAAGCAGCGTGGCGGCCGCAACCTCCCCGCCGCGATAGGGGTGGGGCTGGGACTGGGAGCGGTGATCATCGTCTCGCTGTTCGTGGTCAAGGTGCTCTTCCTGATCGTGGTGGTGGCGGCGGCGTCGGTCGGCAGCTGGGAGCTGACCAGCCGGCTGGCCGAGCGCAAGGACGTCAACGTCGCCCTGCTGCCGCTGCTGCTCGGCGGGGTGGGCATGCTGACCGCCGGGTACTGGATCGGCCCGCAGGGCGCGGCGGCGGCGCTCGCACTGACCGCGTTGGCACTGATGATCTGGCGGATGAGCGCGCCGCCGGAGAACTACCTGCGCGACATAACCGCGGGTGTCTTCACCGCCTTCTACGTGCCCTTTCTGGCCACCTTCGTGGCCCTGCTCCTCTCCGCCCACGACGGTCCGCAGCGGATCGTGCTCTTCCTGGTGGTCACCATCTGCAGTGACACCGGGGCGTACGCGGTCGGCTACAAGTTCGGCCGCAACAAGCTGGCGCCGACCATCAGCCCCGGCAAGACCCGCGAGGGCCTGGCCGGCGGGATCGGCCTGTCGATGCTGGCCGGTGCGCTGCTGATGCAGTGGATCATCGATGACGGCCACTGGTGGCAGGGCCTGATCCTGGGCGGCTGCGCGGCGGTCATCGCGACCCTCGGCGACCTGGCCGAGTCGATGATCAAGCGTGATCTCGGCATCAAGGACATGGGCACCCTGCTGCCGGGCCACGGCGGCATCATGGACCGGCTCGACTCGCTGCTGCCGACCGCCCCGGTGGTCTGGCTGCTGCTGACCGCCTTCGTCGGCAGCTGACCGACCCGGCCCACCCCCGCCGCCGCACTGCGGACGGCACCCGAAGGCCCCGGACGCACCGCGTCCGGGGCCTTCGGCCATCTGCGACACTGGACGGACCATGCCTGCACCCGGAGAACTGACCTTTGTCGCGCCGCGTGGCGCCAAGCCCCCGCGACACCTCGCCGACCTCAGCCCCGCCGAGCGCAAGGAGGCCGTCGCCGAGCTGGGCGAGCAGCCCTTCCGCGCCAAGCAGCTGGCGAACCACTACTTCGCCCGGCTCAGCAACGACCCGGCCGCCTGGAGCGACATTCCGGCCGCCGGGCGCGAGAAGCTGGTCACGGCGCTGCTGCCCGAGCTGATGTCGGTGGTCCGGCACGTCTCGTGCGACGACGACACCACCCGCAAGACGCTCTGGAAGCTCTTCGACGGCACCCTGGTCGAGTCGGTGCTGATGCGCTACCCGGACCGGGTGACGATGTGCATCAGCTCCCAGGCCGGCTGCGGCATGAACTGCCCGTTCTGCGCCACCGGCCAGGCGGGCCTGACCCGCAACCTGTCCACCGCCGAGATCGTCGAGCAGATCGCGGCCGGGATGCGCGCCCTCAAGGCGGGCGAGATCCCCGGTGGCGAGGCGCGGCTGAGCAACGTGGTCTTCATGGGCATGGGCGAGCCGCTGGCCAACTACAACCGGGTGCTGGCCGCGATCCGCCGGCTGACCGACCCGGCCCCGGACGGCTTCGGCCTCTCCCAGCGCGGCATCACGGTCTCCACCGTGGGCCTGGTCCCGGCGATGAACCGGCTGGCCGACGAGGGCCTGAGCTGCCGCCTGGCGCTCTCGCTGCACGCCCCGGACGACGAGCTGCGCGACGAGCTGGTTCCGGTGAACACCCGCTGGAAGGTCGCCGAGGTGCTGGACGCCGCGTGGAACTACGCGGAGAAGTCCGGCCGGCGGATCTCCATCGAGTACGCCCTGATCAAGGACATCAACGACCAGGCCTGGCGGGCCGACCTGCTCGGCCGGCTGATCAGGAGCCACCGGGTGCACGTCAACCTGATCCCGCTGAACCCGACTCCGGGCTCCAAGTGGACCGCCTCGCGGCCCGAGGACGAGCGCGAGTTCGTCCGCCGGCTGGAGGCGCACGGGGTGCCCACCACCGTCCGCGACACCCGCGGTCAGGAGATCGACGGCGCCTGCGGCCAGCTCGCGGCCGCCGGCTGACGCACCGCGGAAGGCGGCCCGGCGGGCGAGCGGCCCGGGGCCGGGACGGGCGCTAGGAGAGCATCCCCGCGCCCAGCACCGCGGTCAGTGCGCCGGTGGCCAGCACCACACTGCCGGCGGCGGCCCAGCGCAGCAGGGCCGCCCCGAACAGCAGCCGCGGCGGCGCGCCGAGCCGCAGCAGGGCGGCCCCGCCCTGCTGCCGGCCGGCCCGGATCTCGGTCAGCCGGGCCAGCACCGCCGCGACCACGCAGCCGGTGGTCAGCAGCGCCTCGGTGGCCGGCAGCGGCCCGGTGCCGTCCGCGCCCGGGGCCACCCAGTGCCGTACCGAGGTCAGCACCACGGCCATGGTGAAGGCCAGCACCGCCAGCGGAGCGCCGAGCGCGGGGGCCGCGCCGGTCAGCCCGCGGCCGGCCAGCAGCCGCCGGGGGCTGGGCCGGCCCACCGCGATCAGCCGTCCGGTCCCGGCCAGCAGCGGCCCGGTCAGCAGGGCCAGCCCCAGCGCCGCCGCCACCCACCCGGCCAGCAGCGTGGCACTGGTGTGGCCGAGGTCGGCGGGCAGCTGCAGCGGGCGCGGATCGTAGGCCGCCGCCGGGCGCAGCGCGTACAGCTCGGTGAACGTGCCGCCGAACGCGAGGAGCGCTGCGAGGGTGGTGCGCAGGGGGCCGAAGCGCTCGGCCGCGGCCTGCTCCTCGCCGCCGGGCAGCAGCTCCGCTCCCCGGACGGCCACGGCTGCCGCGAGCCCGCCGGCGAGCGGGAGCAGGGCGAGCAGGGCCACCGGCGCGGCCGGCGGCAGTGGCACGCCCATGCCCAGCTCGGGAGCCAGGCCCGGGCCGGCGATGTTGTTGCGCAGCACCAGGAAGAGCAGCAGGGTGGCCACCGCGCCCAGGGCGCAGGCCAGCGCGGTCTCGCCGGCGATCAGCAGCCGCAGCCGCCGCGGTCCGGCTCCCGCGGCGGTCAGCCCGGCCATCCGCTCGGGGCGCTGGGCGGGCAGGGCCCGGGCCGCAGCCGCGGTGAACCAGGCGATCGCCACCAGCGGCGGCAGGCACCAGAGCAGGCGCTCCACCGTCTCGCCGCTGCCCGGCGGGTCGCTCAGCGCGCGGCCCAGTGCCCGCAGCAGGAAGGCGGCGACCACGGCGGCCGCCGCGGCGGTGAGCAGCCAGCGGCCCAGGTCCAGGACCCGGTATCCCCTGACCAGGCGGAAGTAGAACACCTGATAGTCCTTCAGTCCTTCGCGGTGACCGGTGGGGTGGTGCGGGGCGCAGCGGGGCAGAGGGTCAGTGGCCGGCCGGAACCGCCGCGCGGCGCACCGGAGCGGCGGGGGCCGGGGTGCGGCCGTCCACCAGCGCCACGGTCCGGTCCGCGTACCTGGCCAGCTCCGGGTCGTGCGTGGCCAGCACCAGGGTGAGCTGGTGGGAGCGGGCGGCGCTGGTCAGTATCCGCAGCACCTGGTCCTGGGCCTCGCGGTGCAGTGGCGCGGTCGGGTCGTCGGCGAAGACCACCCGGGGCAGCGGGGCCAGGGCGCGGGCCACCGCGATCCGCTGGCGCTGGTTCTGGATCAGCTCGGCGGGGCGGCGCTTGGCGCAGTCGGTGACGTCGAGCCGCTCCAGCCAGTCGTCGGCGGCGCTGTAGGCGGCCTTGTGGCCGGAGCCGGCCAGCAGCAGGGGCAGGGCGACGTTCTCCCGGGCCGTCAGTTCCGGTACCAGGTGGGGCTGCGAGCCGACGAAGCCGAACCGGTCGCGGCGCAGCTTCTCCCGTCCGGCCCGGCTCAGGGTGTGCACCGGCGAGCTGTTGAACCAGACCTCGCCGGAGTCCACCGGCAGCAGCGCGGAGAGGCAGCCGATCAGGGTGGACTTGCCCGAGCCGCGGGCGCCGGTGATGGCGAGCACCTCGCCCTCCCGGACGGCGATCGAGACGTCCCGCACCGCCGGGGTCCCCTGGTGGGACTTGACGATCCCCCGGGCCCACAGCACGTCGTTGTCGGGCGGGGCCGCTGACATGGAATTCCTCCGCCGGTCCGAGAGGGCTCTGCACGGGTGCCGCACGGGAGGTGCGGTCCGGAGCAGGGGAATGACAGTCGTCAGATTAGAACGACAAGGTCGCGTTGCGGTTGCGGCACACGGGACGTAGCTGGGGTAAACCCGGACGAACTATCAGCAGATCAGTCAGAAAAACACCGTGGGGCGGTCCCGGCAGCCCCGGGAAGGGGACTGCGCGGGACCGCCCCGCGGTGTGAGGGTGGTCAGCCCGCGACTGACCTGCGACTAGCGGAGGGTGGGGATCGCCGAGGAACGAGGCGGTACCCGCCCGCAGCTCGGCGCAGGTCACCGAGCGGCATCAACAGGTCCGGGTGATCAGATCTTGTTCCACGCGTCGGTGAGGCTGACCCGCAGGATCTGCTCGATCTCGTCGAAGGTCGACTGGTCGGAGATCAGCGGCGGGGCCAGCTGGATGACCGGGTCGCCACGGTCGTCGGCACGGCAGTACAGCCCGTTGTCGAAGAGCGCCTTCGAGAGGAAGCCGTAGAGCACGCGCTCCACCTCTTCGTCGTTGAACGACTCCTTGGTGACCTTGTCCTTCACCAGCTCGATGCCGTAGAAGTACCCGTTGCCGCGCACGTCGCCGACGATCGGCAGGTCCCGCAGCTTGTTCAGGGTGCCGAGGAACTTCGACTCGTTGTCGAGCACGTGCTGGTTGAGGCCCTCGCGCTCGAAGATGTCGAGGTTGGCCAGCGCGACCGCCGAGGAGACCGGGTGGCCGCCGAAGGTGTAGCCGTGCAGGAAGGTGTTGTCACCCTTGTAGAACGGCTCGGCCAGGCGGTCCGAGATGATCGTGGCGCCGATCGGGGAGTAGCCCGAGGTCATGCCCTTGGCGCAGGTGATCATGTCGGGCTGGTAGCCGAACTTGTCGGCGCCGAACATGGTGCCCAGGCGGCCGAAGGCGCAGATGACCTCGTCCGAGACGAGCAGCACGTCGTGCCGGTCGCAGATCTCGCGCAGCCGCTGGAAGTACCCGGGCGGCGGCGGGAAGCAGCCGCCGGCGTTCTGCACCGGCTCGACGAAGACGGCGGCGACGGTCTCGGCGCCCTCGTTGAGGATCGCGACCTCGATCTCGTCGGCGCACCAGCGGCCGTAGGCCTCCGGGTCGACGGTGCCGTCGGGGCCGGCCAGGAAGGCGGGGGCGCGGTAGATGTTGGTGTTCGGCGCCTTGTGGGTGCCCGGCACCAGCGGCTCGAACGGGGCCTTGAGGCCCGGCAGGCCGGTGATCGACAGGGCGCCCTGCGGGGTGCCGTGGTAGGCGACCGCACGGGAGATGACCTTGTACTTGGTCGGCTTGCCGGTCAGCTTGAAGTACTGCTTGGCGAGCTTCCAGGCGGTCTCGACGGCCTCGCCGCCACCGGTGGAGAAGAAGACCTTGTTCAGGTCGCCCGGCGCGTAGTTGGCCAGCCGCTCGGCCAGCTCGACGGCCTTCGGGTGGGCGTAGCTCCACACGGGGAAGAAGGCCAGCTCCTTGGCCTGCTTGGCGGCGGCCTCGGCCAGCTCCTCGCGGCCGTGGCCGGCCTGCACCACGAACAGGCCCGCGAGGCCGTCGAGGTACTTCTTGCCGTTGGCGTCCCAGATGTAGGTGCCCTCGCCCTTGACGATGGTCGGCACGGGCGAGTTCTCGTACGACGACATGCGGGTGAAGTGCATCCACAGGTGGTCGTAGGCGGTCTTCGAAAGGTCCTTCGGTGCCGGGTCGGCGCTCATCGGGTGCCCCAGGTGTAGGTCTGTTTCCGGAGCTTCAGGTAAACGAAGCTCTCGGTCCTCCGCACGCCGGGAAGCGCACGGATTCGCTTGTTGATCATTTCGAGCAGGTGCTCGTCGTCCTCGCACACCAGCTCGGCCAGCAGGTCGAACGAGCCCGCGGTGCAGACCACGTAGTCGACCTCGTCCATGGCGGCCAGCGCGTCGGCGATCGGCTCGATGTCACCTTCGACGGTGATCCCGACCATCGCCTGTCGGGTGAATCCGACGGTCAGCGGGTCGGTGACGGCGACGATCTGCATCACGCCCTGGTCGAGCAGCTTCTGGACCCGCTGCCGGACGGCGGCCTCGGAGAGGCCGACGGCCTTGCCGATGGTCGCGTACGCACGGCGGCCGTCCTCCTGCAGCTGCTCGATGATCGCCTTGGAGACGGAGTCGAGGGGAACGCTGCTGTTCCGGTCGCGGTTGGCCACGTGGCCACTGTGCCCGATCGCCGGTGTGCACGCAAGTGGTCCTACTGCTGATTTCGTTGCCGTGATCTGAAAACGGCGCGGATTTCATTGCGATTGATGCGCCCCTATGTCGATACCGGCAAGGTTGCGGCTACTCTGGCGGGGTCACGCGCGCGCCACCCCCTTGGGCGTACGCTCCCCACCAGTGGACCACCGGCCCACCGTGCGGACCACCGGACCCGGCTTCCGGGATCCCACCGGCGGTGCCGGGCGGCGACACCCGCGCCCGGTCCACCGGCACAGCCCCCCGACGGATCGGCCGCCACCGCGCCGACCGCAACCCGAGGAGAGAGTCGTGAGCGACCTTCGTACGCTGCGCAACTACATCAACGGCCAGTTCGTCGACGCGGCGGACGGCCGCACCCTGCAGATCGTCGACCCCACCAACGGCCAGGCGTACGCGACCTCCCCGCTGTCCGGCGCGGCCGACGTCGACGCCGCGATGGCCTCGGCCGCCGCGGCCTTCGAGACCTGGCGCGACGCCACCCCCTCCACCCGGCAGAAGCTGCTGCTGAAGATCGCCGACGCCGTCGAGGCGCGCGCGGACGAGCTGGTGGACGCCGAGTGTCGCAACACCGGCAAGCCGCGCGGGCTGACCAAGTCCGAGGAGATCGGCCCGATGGCCGACCAGATCCGCTTCTTCGCCGGCGCCGCCCGCCTGCTGGAGGGCAAGGCCGCGGGCGAGTACATGGACGGGATGACCTCGATCGTCCGCCGCGAGCCGGTCGGCGTCTGTGCCCAGGTCGCGCCGTGGAACTACCCGATGATGATGGCCGTCTGGAAGTTCGCGCCGGCGATCGCGGCCGGCAACACCGTGGTGCTCAAGCCCTCCGACACCACCCCGGCCTCCACCGTGCTGCTCGCCGAGATCATCGGCGGCATCCTGGCCGAGCTGGAGCTGCCGGCCGGCGTCTTCAACGTGATCTGCGGCGACCGCGAGACCGGGCGCCTGATGGTCGAGCACCACACCCCGGCGATGGCCTCGATCACCGGCTCGGTGCGCGCGGGCATCCAGGTGGCCGGCAGCGCCGCCAAGGACGTCAAGCGGGTCCACCTGGAGCTCGGTGGCAAGGCGCCGGTGGTGGTCTTCGAGGACGCCGACATCGCCGAGGCCGTCGAGGGCATCTCGGTGGCCGGCTTCTTCAACGCCGGCCAGGACTGCACCGCGGCCACCCGGGTGCTGGTGCACGAGTCCATCCACGACGCCTTCGTCACCGCGCTGGCCAAGGCCGCCGCCGAGACGAAGACCGGGGGGATCGACGACGAGGACGTGCTCTACGGCCCGCTGAACAACGCCAACCAGCTCCAGCAGGTGGCCGGCTTCATCGAGCGGCTGCCGTCGCACGCCAAGGTCGAGACCGGTGGCCACCAGGTCGGCGAGGTCGGCTACTTCTACGCCCCGACCGTCGTCTCGGGCCTGCAGCAGGACGACGAGATCATCCAGAACGAGGTCTTCGGCCCGGTCATCACCGTGCAGAAGTTCACCGACGAGGACCAGGCCGTCGGCTACGCCAACGGTGTGGAGTTCGCGCTGGCCTCCTCGGTGTGGACCAAGGACCACGCGCGCGCGATGCGGATGTCGCGCCGGCTGGACTTCGGCTGCGTCTGGATCAACACCCACATCCCGCTGGTCGCCGAGATGCCGCACGGTGGCTTCAAGAAGTCCGGGTACGGCAAGGACCTGTCGGCGTACGGGTTCGAGGACTACACCCGGATCAAGCACGTCATGACCGCGCTCTAGCGGGTCATGACCGTTGAGCGCTGTATGACCGCGCTCTAGCGGGTCATGACCATTGAGCGCTGTATGACCGCGCTCTGATCGGTTCTTCCTCCAAGCGGGCCCGGGGTGTTCCCCGGGCCTGCTTGTGGCTTTCCACCCTGTCGCCGTTCCCGGTGACCACCTGACAAGATGCCGCTCCCCGTCGGCGGGCCCGCTCCCTACGCTGGCGGGCATGAGCATCCCCACCGCCGATCCCGCCGCCGGGCAGGCCGTCAAGGCCGCCGACCGCGCGCACGTCTTCCACTCGTGGTCCGCCCAGGCCCTGATCGACCCCCTCCCGGTGGCCGGCGCCGAGGGCTCGTACTTCTGGGACTACGAGGGCAACCGCTACCTCGACTTCGCCTCCCAGATGGTGAACACCAACATCGGCCACCAGCACCCCAAGGTGGTCGCCGCGATCCAGGAGCAGGCGGGCAAGCTCTGCACGCTGGCGCCGGGCTTCGCGGTCGAGGCGCGCAGCGAGGCCGCCCGGCTGATCGCCGAGCGCACTCCCGGCGACCTCGACAAGATCTTCTTCACCAACGGCGGTGCCGAGGCGGTGGAGAACGCCGTGCGGATGGCGCGGCTGCATACCGGCCGGCAGAAGGTCCTGGCCACCTACCGCTCGTACCACGGTGCCACCGCCAACGCGATCGCCCTGACCGGCGACCCGCGCCGCTGGCCCAGCGAGACCGGTACCTCCGGGATCGTGCACTTCTGGGGACCGCACCTGTACCGCTCCGCCTTCCACGCCGAGAACGAGGCGCAGGAGTGCGAGCGCGCGCTCGCCCACCTGGAGCAGACCCTCGCCTTCGAGGGCCCGGCCACGGTCGCCGCGATCATCCTGGAGCCGGTGGTCGGCACCGCCGGCATCCTGGTGCCGCCGCCCGGCTACCTCGCAGGGGTGCGGGAGATCTGCGACCGCCACGGGATCGTCTTCATCCTGGACGAGGTGATGGCCGGCTTCGGCCGCACCGGCAAGTGGTTCGCCGCCGACCACTGGGGCATCGTCCCGGACCTGCTGACCTTCGCCAAGGGCGTCAACTCCGGCTACGTCCCGCTGGGCGGGGTGGCGATCAGCGCCGAGATCGCCGCCACCTTCGCCGAGCGACCCTTCCCCGGCGGCCTGACCTACTCCGGCCACCCGCTCGCCTGCGCCTCCGCCGTGGCCACCATCAACGTGATGGCCGAGGAGGGCATCGTCGAGAACGCCAAGCACATCGGCGAGAACGTGCTCGGCCCCGGCCTGCGCGAGCTGGCGGAACGCCACCCCTCGATCGGCGAGGTGCGCGGTCTGGGCGTCTTCTGGGCACTGGACCTGGTGCGCGACCGGGCCACCCGCGAGCCGCTGGTTCCGTACAACGCGAGCGGCGCGGCCAACACGCCGATGGCCGAGTTCGTGGCGGCCTGCAAGAAGCGCGGGCTGTGGCCGTTCTTCAACATGAACCGCCTGCACGTCGCGCCGCCGTGCACCGTCAGCGTCGAGGAGACCAGGGCCGGCCTCGCGCTGCTCGACGAGGCGCTCGCGGTGGCCGACGCCCACGTGGGCTGATCCGCACGGCGGGCAGGCCGGCCGCCCGCCCGGAAGTCAGCGCCGCACCGCGTCCAGCGCCAGCAGGGCGACGTGCAGCGACAGACAGGACTCCACCTGGTCCAGGTCCACCGCCAGGATCCGTTCCACCTTGTGCAGCCGGTCGTAGAAGCTCGGCCGCGACAGATGCGCCGCATCTGCCGCGGCCGACTTGTTCCGCCCCTGCTCCAGGTAGACCCGCAGCAGTTGCACCAACTGCGAGCCGTGCTCAGCGTCGTGGGCCAGCAGCGGCCCCAGCTCGCGCTCCACATAGGTCTGCAGGCGGGCGTCGTCGCGCAGCAGGTGCAGCAGCCCGCGCAGCCGCACGTCCGGCAGCCGGTAGTACGAGGCAGCCCGCGCGCCCGGTGCGTCGTGCAGCGCCGCATCCGCGACCTGGGTGGCCTCCATCAGCGTGCGCCGGGCGTCGCGCACCGAGCCGACCGAGGAGCCCACCGCCACCACCGGCGCGGCCGTCTCCTTGCCGCCGTCGGTCACCAACCGCCGCAGCGCCGCCGCGAAGGCCTCCAGCGCGGCGTGCTCGTCCTGCTGCGAGCCGAGCGCGATCAGCAGCCCCACGCCCTCGTCGTCCAGCGTGCCGACCAGCGCCGGGAGCCGGCTGGCGCGCGCCGCGGTGGCCGCGAGCTCGGTGAAGTCCCGCAGCCGGGCCTGGGCCTCCAGCGCGGCGGGCAGCGGGCCGCCGCGCCGGCGCAGCACCACCCCGACCAGTCGCCGGCCCTCCAGCGGCACGCCCAGCGCCTGCGCCCGCAGCGCGACCTCGCTGACCGTCAGCGCGTGGGTCAGGATCCCGGCGAGCAGCGTGCGGTGGGTCTGCCGCTCCAGGCTCTCCCGGTCGCGCACCAGCAGCCGGTTGAGCGCGAGCGTCGCCGCACCGCGCTCCAGCAGCATGGTGCAGGGGTGCGCCTCCTGGTCGGGCAGCGCGCCCGGCTCCTCGACCAGCACCAGCCGGCCCCAGTCCTCGCCCCGGGCGCCCACCGCCGTCACCAGCCAGCCGCTGCGCGGGTCGTGGCCGGTGCGACCGGCCGGCCGCACCGCGCGGGAGCGGCGTTCCCAGCGGTCCAGCAGCTCGTCCTCGGTCCGCCCGGCCGGATCGTGCGCCAGCACCTGGTGGCTCAGGTTCTCCAGCACCACCGGCGCCCCCGCCATCCGGGCGATCTGGCGCAGCACCTCGGCCGGTTCGGCCCCCTCCACCGCCAGCTCGTTGAAGACCTGGTGCACCGCCTCGGAGGCGCGCAACTGCTCCAACTGCGCGTTCACCACCAGCGCGTGCACCGCCT
The DNA here is from genome assembly GCF_036226465.1 of Kitasatospora sp. NBC_01250. Classification (NCBI taxonomy): domain Bacteria; kingdom Bacillati; phylum Actinomycetota; class Actinomycetes; order Kitasatosporales; family Streptomycetaceae; genus Kitasatospora; species Kitasatospora sp. NBC_01250. Next base: position 6,000,915 of record NZ_CP108476.1, read on the forward strand.
CGGTCACCGCCACGAAGCGCAGCTCCCGGCGCAGCACGATCAGCGGCAGACCGCGTTGCTCGGCGGCGTGCACCAGGGCGCGCGGCAGGGTGTCGAAGTAGCGGCGGCCGAACTCCACCACCAGCCCGGCCACACCGATCTCGACCAGTTCCCGGACGTAGCGGGCCAGCCCCTCGCGGTCCTCGGGCAGCGCGATGCCGGTGGTCAGGACCAGCTCGCCGCCCTGCAGCATGCCGGCCACGTCCGGCAGCTCGCTGACGTGCACCCAGCGCACCGGCCGCTCCAGCCGGTCGGCCCCGGCCACCACCTGCGGCAGGCCGCGGCGCATCACGTCCAGATCGAGCACACGGGCGACGGTGGGCAGCACGGTGGACCTCCTGGCTGGGCGTGGCGGCGGCGGGGGAACTGGCGAGGGGAGCAAGGTGTCAGGTGAATCATGCAGCCCCGTGACGACCTGTTGCCGCCAACCGGCCCTGGCACTGTGTAAGCCCCTTGGCGGCTCGGCTGTCGGAGTGAGCCTTGCCCGGCCTCCCGGCCGAGGGGCATCGTCGGCGGACCGGAGCCGATGGAATGGACCTATGGAGGAGAGCCGACACATGGACCTGAGCGACTTCGCGGACGGTGCCCAGTACATCGACGGCAAGCTGAGCGCGGGCACCGGCGAGGAGCCGTTCGAGGTGGTCAACCCCGCCGACGGCAGCACGGTCGCGCAGGTGCGGCTCGCCTCGGTCGCCGACGTCGACACCGCCGTGGCCGCCGCCACCGCCGCCCTGCCCGACTGGTCACGGGCCACGCCCGGTGCCCGGTCCGAGGTGCTGCTGCGCCTCAGCACCCTGCTGGCCGAGCAGGCCGAGGAGTTCGCCCACGTCGAGACCGCCCAGACCGGCAAGCCGATCAAGCTCAGCAGCGAGTTCGACGTCCCGGGGACCATCGACAACACGGCCTTCTTCGCCGGCGCCGCCCGCAACCTGGAGGGCAGGGCCGCCGGCGAGTACTCCGGCGACCACACCTCCTACGTGCGGCGCGAGGCGATCGGCGTGGTCGGCTCGATCGCACCGTGGAACTACCCGCTGCAGATGGCGGCCTGGAAGATCCTGCCGGCCATCGCGGCGGGCAACACCGTGGTGCTCAAGCCCGCCGAGCTCACCCCGCTCACCGCGCTGATGTTCGCCCGCGCCGCCACCGCGGCCGGGCTGCCCGACGGTGTGGTCAACGTTGTCACCGGCGCGGGCCGCGACGTCGGCGAGCGGCTGGCCGGGCACCCGGACGTGGCGATGGTCTCCTTCACCGGCTCCACCCCGGTCGGCAGGCGAGTGGCCGAACTGGCCGCCGCCACCGCCAAGCGGACCCACCTCGAACTGGGCGGCAAGGCGCCGTTCGTGGTCTTCGCGGACGCCGACCTGGAGGCCGCCGTGCACGGGGCGGTGGCCGGCGCGCTGATCAACAGCGGCCAGGACTGCACCGCCGCGACCCGCGCCTATGTCCAACGCCCGCTCTACGACGCCTTCGTGGCCGGTGTCGCCGAGCTGTTCGCCGCCGTCCGGCTGGGCGATCCGCGCGATCCGCGCACCGACCTCGGCCCGCTGGTCTCCTACACCCATCGCGACCGGGTGGCCGCATTCGTCGAACGGGCACGCGGCTACGGCGCCACCGTCGTCACCGGCGGCGCTGCGCCGGACACCGGCCACGACGGCACCGACCTGACCCGGGGCGCCTACTACCGGCCGACCCTGATCACCGGCGCCGCCCAGGAGAGCGAGGTGGTGCAGGGCGAGATCTTCGGACCGGTGCTGGTGGTGCTCCCGTTCGACACCGACGACGAGGCGCTGCGGCTGGCCAACGACACGCCGTACGGGCTGGCCGCCTCCGCCTGGACCCGGGACGTGCACCGCGCACTGCGGGCCACCCGGGAGATCGCGGCGGGCTGCGTCTGGGTCAACGACCACATCCCGATCATCAGTGAGATGCCGCACGGCGGGTACAAGGCATCCGGCTACGGCAAGGACATGTCGCAGTACTCGCTGGACGAGTACACCCAGGTCAAGCACGTCATGTTCGACACCACGGCGGTGGCCAGGAAGGACTGGCACCGGACCGTCTTCGGCGACCGGGACTGAGCCGACTCCGGGTGCGTCGGGCCAACCGGTGTAAGAGTCCGACCCCGGACCCGTCTCTCCTCGCAGAACGTCGGCCGCCCAGGGCCGCCGTGCGAACCGAGCAGAGGACGGGCCATGGAGACCAATGGACCCATCGCCGCCGCCGTGACCTGGCTGGCCGCCGCCGCACCCGACCCCGAGGCATGCCGGCGGGAGTGGGAGCAGAGCGCGGCCGGCCTCGCGCTGCTCCCGGCCGGCCGCCGCTGGGACGTGCTCTCGGCTCCCGGGACACTCGGCCGCCCGGCACTGCGCCTGCTCGGCGGAGCACCCCCGGTCGGTGGCCGGGGGAGGGCCGTCCGCAGCGGGCCGGTGCTCTTCGACCCCGGGGACGACAGCCTCGCCTTCCTCGTCCCGGTCGGTACCGCCGCGCGCTGGGTCGGCACCGGGCTGCGCGGCGCGGGCGAGGGCAGCTGGGTGGTGGTGCCGCACCCTGCCCGGCGCGGGCCCGGGCTGCAGTGGCTGGTCGCGCCCGACGGCTCGGGGCGGCTCACCGATCCGATGGCCCTGGAGCTGGCGTTGCACGAGGCCGCGGCCGGGCTCGACGGGCCCCGGGAGCACCGGTGAGGTGTCCGGCGCCCGATGGGCCGCTCTGGTGGCGACGAGGTGTAAGGCCAACCGGGTGATGACCGTCAGTGTGCTCGTTGAGCGGCTACCGGGCGACGACCAGACTGGAGCCCGAGCGCGGTAGCCCCGCGACCCCGACGGCCGGCCGCACCCCTGAGCGCACGGCCGGCGCGCGGATCCGGCGGCAGGCAGACCGCCCGTGACTTGGAGGCAGACGAACCGTGAGCAAGCCCACTGAGAGCGCCGAGAACACCGGGCGTCCGGCCGGCATGGACAAGCACGTCATCCACTGGATCGGCGGCGCGGCGGTGCCGACCGCGGGCACCGCACCCCGCCGCGGCGACCTGTACGACCCGGCCACCGGGCGGGTCTCCGGCCAGGTGGACTTCGCGGGCATCGCCGAGGTCGACCAGGCGGTCGCCGCTGCCGCCGGGGCCTTCGCCGACTGGCGCCACGCCTCGATCGCCAAGCGGACCGCGGTGCTCTTCGCCTTCCGCGAGCTGTTCAACGCGCGCAAGGACGAGCTGGCCGCGATCATCGTCGCCGAGCACGGCAAGGTGCACTCGGACGCGCTCGGCGAGCTGGCCCGTGGCCAGGAGGTGGTCGAGTACGCCTGCGGGATCCCGCAGCTGCTCAAGGGCGGCTTCACCGAGCAGGCCTCCACCGGCATCGACGTCTACTCGATCCGTCAGCCGCTGGGCCCGGTCGCCATCATCTCGCCCTTCAACTTCCCGGCGATGGTGCCGATGTGGTTCTTCGCGATCGCGATCGCGGCGGGCAACACCGTGGTCCTCAAGCCGTCCGAGAAGGACCCGTCGGCGGCGAACTTCATCGCCGGCCTCTGGCAGGAGGCCGGTCTGCCGGACGGCGTCTTCAACGTCGTGCACGGTGACAAGGTCGCGGTCGACCGCCTGCTCGAGCACCCGGACGTCAAGTCCGTCAGCTTCGTCGGCTCCACCCCGATCGCCCGCTACGTCTACGAGACCGGCACCCGGTACGGCAAGCGGGTACAGGCCCTGGGCGGCGCGAAGAACCACATGCTGGTGCTGCCCGACGCCGACCTCGACCTCAGCGCGGACGCGGCCGTGAACGCCGGCTTCGGCGCGGCCGGCGAGCGCTGCATGGCGGTCTCGGTGCTGGTCGCGGTCGACCCGATCGGTGACGAGCTGGTCGAGAAGATCAGGCAGCGGATCGCGACCCTCAAGGTCGGACCCGGCTGCAACGGCGACAGCGAGATGGGCCCGCTGGTCACCGGCCAGCACCGCGACAAGGTGACCTCCTACCTCGAGTCGGGCCTGGCCGACGGCGCGGAGCTGGCCGTGGACGGTCGGACCCACCCGGTCACCGGACAGGACGTGAACGGGCAGGACACCGCCGACGGCTTCTGGCTGGGCCCCACGCTCTTCGACCACGTCAAGCCGGGCATGTCTGTCTACAACGACGAGATCTTCGGCCCGGTGCTCTCGGTGGTCCGGGTCTCCTCCTACGAGGAGGGCCTGGAACTGATCAACGCCAACCCGTACGGCAACGGCACCGCCATCTTCACCAACGACGGCGGCGCGGCCCGGCGCTTCCAGCACGAGGTGGAGGTCGGCATGGTCGGGATCAACGTGCCGATCCCGGTGCCGGTGGCCTACTACTCCTTCGGCGGCTGGAAGGCCTCCCTCTTCGGTGACGCGCACGCGTACGGGGCGGACGGGGTGCAGTTCTTCACCCGCGGCAAGGCGGTGACCCAGCGCTGGCTCGACCCCTCGCACGGGGGGATCAACCTCGGCTTCCCGACCAACAGCTGAGCGGGGCAGCGCTCACCCTGTTCCCCCATGCGGCTCCGGCCGGTCTCTCCCCTGTGGGAGGACCGGCCGGAGCCGTTCAACCGGCGTTTGCATGGCGGCCCCGGAGGGCGTAGCGTGTCCTAGTCGCTCGGCAGGGAGCACCGGACACGCATCGGCGCGGACGGTCCCGGGGCGGCCACTCTCCTGGAACACCATTTCCGACATGAACGTCGGTCGTTGACGCGTCGCTTTTTCGCACGCTTATGCGGCTGGCTTTCTTTGTCGTGCCGGTATTTCAGTGAGTGGGCCGGATTCGCTTTTCGGAGCGGGGCTGGGCTAAAGTTCAACACGTCGGACAGGCCGTCAGGTCGGTTACGGCGAAGGCCTCTTGAGGCCGAGCGGTGCGGAAGACCTGGTAAGGTTGGAAACACCGAGAGCGAGTCGGGAAACGCCGAGAGGCGGGTCTGATAAGCTCGAAGAGAAGAAAGAACGAAGCGCCCGGAGGGGCCACGGAAGTGGCTGCAAAGGAAGCGTCCGTTCCTTGAGAACTCAACAGCGTGCCAAAAGTCAACGCCAGATATGTTGACATCCCCGGCCTCGATCACTGATCGGGGTTGGAGATTCCTTTTGAAGTAAAACACTAGCGAGGACGCAGTGCGCGAGGCCACCCTATTCCGGTGGTTGTCGTGCCGCTCGACGCGGGTGTTGCTCGTGCTTTTAATTAAGCACTGCCGAGCAGACATTCACGGAGAGTTTGATCCTGGCTCAGGACGAACGCTGGCGGCGTGCTTAACACATGCAAGTCGAACGGTGAAGCCCTTCGGGGTGGATCAGTGGCGAACGGGTGAGTAACACGTGGGCAATCTGCCCTGCACTCTGGGACAAGCCCTGGAAACGGGGTCTAATACCGGATACGACCTTCCTCTGCATGGGGGTTGGTGGAAAGCTCCGGCGGTGCAGGATGAGCCCGCGGCCTATCAGCTTGTTGGTGGGGTAATGGCCTACCAAGGCGACGACGGGTAGCCGGCCTGAGAGGGCGACCGGCCACACTGGGACTGAGACACGGCCCAGACTCCTACGGGAGGCAGCAGTGGGGAATATTGCACAATGGGCGAAAGCCTGATGCAGCGACGCCGCGTGAGGGATGACGGCCTTCGGGTTGTAAACCTCTTTCAGCAGGGAAGAAGCGCAAGTGACGGTACCTGCAGAAGAAGCACCGGCTAACTACGTGCCAGCAGCCGCGGTAATACGTAGGGTGCGAGCGTTGTCCGGAATTATTGGGCGTAAAGAGCTCGTAGGCGGCCTGTCGCGTCGGATGTGAAAGCCCGGGGCTTAACCCCGGGTCTGCATTCGATACGGGCAGGCTAGAGTGTGGTAGGGGAGATCGGAATTCCTGGTGTAGCGGTGAAATGCGCAGATATCAGGAGGAACACCGGTGGCGAAGGCGGATCTCTGGGCCATTACTGACGCTGAGGAGCGAAAGCGTGGGGAGCGAACAGGATTAGATACCCTGGTAGTCCACGCCGTAAACGTTGGGAACTAGGTGTTGGCGACATTCCACGTCGTCGGTGCCGCAGCTAACGCATTAAGTTCCCCGCCTGGGGAGTACGGCCGCAAGGCTAAAACTCAAAGGAATTGACGGGGGCCCGCACAAGCAGCGGAGCATGTGGCTTAATTCGACGCAACGCGAAGAACCTTACCAAGGCTTGACATATACCGGAAACGGCTAGAGATAGTCGCCCCCTTGTGGTCGGTATACAGGTGGTGCATGGTTGTCGTCAGCTCGTGTCGTGAGATGTTGGGTTAAGTCCCGCAACGAGCGCAACCCTTGTTCTGTGTTGCCAGCATGCCTTTCGGGGTGATGGGGACTCACAGGAGACTGCCGGGGTCAACTCGGAGGAAGGTGGGGACGACGTCAAATCATCATGCCCCTTATGTCTTGGGCTGCACACGTGCTACAATGGTCGGTACAAAGGGCTGCGATACCGTGAGGTGGAGCGAATCCCAAAAAGCCGGCCTCAGTTCGGATTGGGGTCTGCAACTCGACCCCATGAAGTTGGAGTTGCTAGTAATCGCAGATCAGCATGCTGCGGTGAATACGTTCCCGGGCCTTGTACACACCGCCCGTCACGTCACGAAAGTCGGTAACACCCGAAGCCGGTGGCCTAACCCTTGGGAGGGAGCCGTCGAAGGTGGGACCAGCGATTGGGACGAAGTCGTAACAAGGTAGCCGTACCGGAAGGTGCGGCTGGATCACCTCCTTTCTAAGGAGCACATGGCCGGATGCGAGCGAATGTCTCGCACGGTTGCTCATGGGTGGAACGTTGACTATTCGGCACACAGGGTTGGTTGTTTCCTAGTACTGCTTCGGCGTGGAACGGTTACGGGTGATCTGGTGTGGCGGGCACGTTGTTGGGTCCTGAGGGAACGAGTAATCGTTGTCTCAGTGCCGGTCCCACGGACACGCCGGGTTTTTGCTTGGTTGTGTAGGTGGGTGTCTGGTCGTTGTTTGAGAACTGCACAGTGGACGCGAGCATCTGTGGCCAAGTTTTTAAGGGCGCACGGTGGATGCCTTGGCACTAGGAACCGATGAAGGACGTGGGAGGCCGCGATAGGCCCCGGGGAGCTGTCAACCGAGCTTTGATCCGGGGGTGTCCGAATGGGGAAACCCGGCAGTCGTCATGGGCTGTCACCCATACCTGAACACATAGGGTATGTGGAGGGAACGCGGGGAAGTGAAACATCTCAGTACCCGCAGGAAGAGAAAACAACCGTGATTCCGGGAGTAGTGGCGAGCGAAACCGGATGAGGCTAAACCGTTGTGGTGTGAGACCCGGCAGGGGTTGCCACTTCGGGGTCGTGGGAAAGTTCTTCGGTCGTCTGCCGGCGATCGGGTGAGTCAGAAACCGTATGGGTAGTCGAAGGACATGCGAAAGGTCCGGCGTAGAGGGTAAGACCCCCGTAGACGAAACTTGTACGGCTCACTTGAGCTTCTCCCAAGTAGCACGGAGCCCGAGAAATTCCGTGTGAATCTGGCGGGACCACCCGCTAAGCCTAAATATTCCCTAGTGACCGATAGCGGATAGTACCGTGAGGGAATGGTGAAAAGTACCGCGGGAGCGGAGTGAAATAGTACCTGAAACCGTGTGCCTACAAGCCGTGGGAGCGTCGTTGGTCAGCTTGCTGATCAGCCGTGACTGCGTGCCTTTTGAAGAATGAGCCTGCGAGTTTGCGGTGTGTAGCGAGGTTAACCCGTGTGGGGTAGCCGTAGCGAAAGCGAGTCCGAATAGGGCGGTTGAGTTGCATGCCCAAGACCCGAAGCGGAGTGATCTAGCCATGGGCAGGTTGAAGCGCGGGTAAGACCGCGTGGAGGACCGAACCCACCAGGGTTGAAAACCTGGGGGATGACCTGTGGTTAGGGGTGAAAGGCCAATCAAACTCCGTGATAGCTGGTTCTCCCCGAAATGCATTTAGGTGCAGCGTCACGTGTTTCTTGCCGGAGGTAGAGCACTGGATAGGCGATGGGCCTTACCGGGTTACTGACCTTAGCCAAACTCCGAATGCCGGTAAGTGAGAGCGTGGCAGTGAGACTGTGGGGGATAAGCTCCATGGTCGAGAGGGAAACAGCCCAGAACACCGACTAAGGTCCCTAAGCGTGTGCTAAGTGGGAAAGGATGTGGAGTCGCAGAGACAACCAGGAGGTTGGCTTAGAAGCAGCCACCCTTGAAAGAGTGCGTAATAGCTCACTGGTCAAGTGATTCCGCGCCGACAATGTAGCGGGGCTCAAGCACACCACCGAAGTCGTGTCATTCACAGAATACGCCCAACGGCGCTGTGGATGGGTAGGGGAGCGTCGTGTGCCGGGTGAAGCGGCGGAGGAATCCAGTCGTGGACGGTATACGAGTGAGAATGCAGGCATGAGTAGCGATACAAGAGTGGGAAACTCTTGCGCCGATTGACCAAGGGTTCCTGGGTCAAGCTGATCTGCCCAGGGTAAGTCGGGACCTAAGGCGAGGCCGACAGGCGTAGTCGATGGACAACGGGTTGATATTCCCGTACCCGCTTTGAAGCGCCAACGCTGAACCTCTGAATGCTAAAGCCGTGAAGCCGGCCCGGAGTCTTCGGACAATGGGACGTGGTGGAGCCGCTGATCCAACAGGGTATTAGGTGAGCGATGGGGTGACGCAGGAAGGTAGTCCAGCCCGGGCGGTGGTTGTCCCGGGGTAAGGGTGTAGGCCGAGTGATAGGCAAATCCGTCACTCATTAAGGCTGAGACCTGATGCCGAGCCGATTGTGGTGAAGTGGATGATCCTATGCTGTCGAGAAAAGCCTCTAGCGAGTTTCATGGCGGCCCGTACCCCAAACCGACTCAGGTGGTCAGGTAGAGAATACCGAGGCGTTCGGGTGAACTATGGTTAAGGAACTCGGCAAAATGCCCCCGTAACTTCGGGAGAAGGGGGCCGGAACTGGTGGAGGCACTTGCTGCCCGAGCTGGGGCCGGCCGCAGAGACCAGCGAGAAGCGACTGTTTACTAAAAACACAGGTCCGTGCGAAGCCGTAAGGCGATGTATACGGACTGACGCCTGCCCGGTGCTGGAACGTTAAGGGGACCGGTTAGCTCTGATTCGTCGGGGCGAAGCTGAGAACTTAAGCGCCAGTAAACGGCGGTGGTAACTATAACCATCCTAAGGTAGCGAAATTCCTTGTCGGGTAAGTTCCGACCTGCACGAATGGCGTAACGACTTCTCGACTGTCTCAACCATAGGCCCGGTGAAATTGCATTACGAGTAAAGATGCTCGTTTCGCGCAGCAGGACGGAAAGACCCCGGGACCTTTACTATAGCTTGATATTGGTGTTCGGTTCGGCTTGTGTAGGATAGGTGGGAGACTTTGAAGCGGCAACGCCAGTTGTTGTGGAGTCGACGTTGAAATACCACTCTGGTCGTGCTGGATGTCTAACCTGGGTCCGTGATCCGGATCAGGGACAGTGTCTGGTGGGTAGTTTAACTGGGGCGGTTGCCTCCTAAAGAGTAACGGAGGCGCCCAAAGGTTCCCTCAGCCTGGTTGGCAATCAGGTGTTGAGTGTAAGTGCACAAGGGAGCTTGACTGTGAGACCGACGGGTCGAGCAGGTGCGAAAGCAGGGACTAGTGATCCGGCGGTGGCTTGTGGAAGCGCCGTCGCTCAACGGATAAAAGGTACCCCGGGGATAACAGGCTGATCTTCCCCAAGAGTCCATATCGACGGGATGGTTTGGCACCTCGATGTCGGCTCGTCGCATCCTGGGGCTGGAGTAGGTCCCAAGGGTTGGGCTGTTCGCCCATTAAAGCGGTACGCGAGCTGGGTTTAGAACGTCGTGAGACAGTTCGGTCCCTATCCGCTGTGCGCGTAGGAGTGTTGAGAAGGGCTGTCCCTAGTACGAGAGGACCGGGACGGACGAACCTCTGGTGTGCCAGTTGTCCTGCCAAGGGCATGGCTGGTTGGCTACGTTCGGGAGGGATAACCGCTGAAAGCATCTAAGCGGGAAGCCTGCTTCGAGATGAGCACTCCCACCTCCTTGAGAGGGTAAGGCTCCCAGTAGACGACTGGGTTGATAGGCCGGATGTGGAAGCCCTGTAAGGGGTGGAGCTGACCGGTACTAATAGGCCGAGGGCTTGTCCTCAGTTGCTCGCGTCCACTGTGTTGTTCTGAAACAACGACCCCCGCCAGAGAAAGAACGGGCGGGTTGCGGTCGACAGTTTCATAGTGTTTCGGTGGTCATAGCGTGAGGGAAACGCCCGGTTACATTCCGAACCCGGAAGCTAAGCCTCACAGCGCCGATGGTACTGCAGGGGGGACCCTGTGGGAGAGTAGGACGCCGCCGAACAATCATTCCAAGAAAGCCCCCTTCCTTCGGGAAGGGGGCTTCTTCGCGTTCATCGTCATTTTGCCCGGGCCTGTTCTCCTGGCAGCGTTCTTCAGGCCAGGGGGAGTGCCGCGCACAGGGCTGAACGTGTGTCCGAGTAGGATCCCGATGGCTCGAGTCACGACCCAGGGGTTGATCAACGAATGGCACGTCCATCCCTTACCCGCGCGCACCGCGTGCTGCTTGGCTTGGTGGCGGTCGGCGCCTGTCTGATCTCCGGCATCGGCTTTGCCGGGTCGTACTCGGCAGTGCGTGAGTTGGCCCTGCACAAGGGCTTCGGCAACTTCGCCTACGCGTTCCCGATCGGCGTGGACGCCGGCATCGTGGTGCTGCTCGCGCTCGACCTGGTGCTGACCTGGCTGCGCATACCGTTCCCGCTGCTGCGTCAGACGGCCTGGCTGCTCACGGTGGCCACCATCGCGTTCAACGCGGCGGCTTCCTGGGGCGATCCGCTCGGGATGGGCATGCACGCGGTGATCCCCGTGCTCTTCGTCGTGGTGGTCGAGGCCTCGCGGCACGCGGTCGGGCGCATTGCGGCCATCTCGGCCGACCGCCATATGGAATCCGTCCGGCTGATGCGCTGGATACTCTCGCCGGTGCCGACCTTCCGGCTCTGGCGACGGATGAAGCTCTGGGAGCTCCGGTCCTACGACGAGGTCGTGCGGCTGGAGCAGAATCGTCTGGTCTACCGCGCGCAGCTGCGCTTCCGGTACGGCCGGGGCTGGCGGCGTTCGGCGCCGATCCAGGCGCTGCTGCCGCTCAAGCTGGCCAAGTACGGCGTGCCGCTGGACGTTGGTCTGCTGGACCGGATCGATCCGCCTGTCGTGCCGGCTGCCGCTGCCGCTGCCACCGCGACGCCGACCGCGGAGCGGGCGGTGGGGCAGGCATCGGTGGAGGTTCCGCCGGTGTCGGCGGCAGTTGCGGTGCCCACGCTCGCGAAGCTGGCCGCCGCACGTTGGCGGGACGGGCAGAACGCGCAGGATCCACAGGAGGCCGCGGCGTCTCCGGCGGGGGCCGAAGCCCCGGCGCGGCCGGCCCGGCCGGTGACCGCACTGCGGGACATCCGCGCGGCGGTCGGGCAGCAGGAGGCTGCTCCGCACCCCGTCGCCGAGACGATTCCGGACGCGGCGCGTCCCGCCGGGCAGCGGTCCCCGTGGTTCAAGGCGCCGGCAGGCGCTCAGCCCCGGCCGGCACAGCCGCACCTCCAGCAGCAGCCTCAGCAGCAGGCACCGCGCCCGCCGCAGCAGCGGTCGCAGGAGCCGGTGGCGCAGCAGATGCCCCCTCAGCAGCGGCAGCCACAGCCCCAGCAGACCCAACATCAGCAGCCCCAGCCCGAACCGCAGCCGGCTCCCGCCCAGGCCCAGCAGCGCGTCGAGCCGCAGGCCGACGGCCGGTCCGAGCATGCGCACGCCGGCGAGACCGCCGTTCCGGCGACCGCGCCCGTGGTGGCCGAGGCCGAGCCGCTGCCGGTGGCGGAGGCCCCGGTGGAGGAGTTCCCGGTCCCGGTGGCCCCCGCTCCGGAGCCCGCGATGGACGTCTTCGCCCCGAGGGTCCGCGCCCAGAACCGGCCGGAGGCCCCTGCCGGTGCCGCCGCCCCGAATCCCGCCCAGGCCCAAGCCCCCGAGGGTGAGCCGGCCTCGCACGCCCAGCAGTTGACGGTGGATCTGGCCGTCGAGGCCCTGGTCGCCTACCAGGACGCGTACGGGCACGAGCCCGACGAGGGCCGGCTGGCCGACTTCCTCTTCACGCAGTACGGCGTCAGCGGCAAGCGCCCGGGCGCCCCGGTGAGTCAGAGCGAGATCCGCCGGATCCTGCCGGAGCTGCGGGACCGCTACGCGACGCTCGGTCGCGAGTAGTCACCCCTGGACCTCTCCGGCCAGGCCCCGGCCGCCGCGAGGGCGAGCAGCGCGAACAGTCCACCCACCGGGCGACCATTGACGCCCGGTGGCGGCCGCGGCTACCTTCACACGCATCAACAAATTGTTGAAAGCTTTCAGTGTGGAGGAGCCCTGATGTCGCAGGCCGAGCCGGGCGGTGCCACCGCAGCCGACGCACCCGTGGAGAGCCTGACCTTCTCCGCCGCCGCCCGCGCCGCCGTGGACGCGCTCCTCGGCCCGGTCGACGCCGAACTCGCCGCCCGCTACCCGGGCGAGCCCGCCAGCCGCCAGCCGGTCCACACCGTCTACGTCCCGGCCGACGTCTTCGCCGCCGACACCGTGGCCGAGTGGGGCCGTCAGGCACTGGAGGTGCTGGACACCCACGCCGGGACGCCGGCCGAGCTGGCCGAGGCGCTCGGGCTGCCGACCGACGAGCTGATCACCGAGGTGCACGCCAGGGTCCGGGCCAAGCTGCAGCGCGAGCCGGTCGAGGACCTGCGGATCGATTTCGAGGACGGCTACGGCCCGCGCCCGGACGCGGAGGAGGACGCCGCGGCGGTGCGCGCGGCCCGGCTGGTCAGCGCGGCGGTGGCCGACGGCACCGCGCCGCCGTACCTCGGGATCCGGATCAAGTGTATGGAGGCCGCGGTCCGCGACCGGGGCATCCGCACCCTGGAGCTCTTCCTGGCCACCCTGCTGGAGGACGGGCGCGAGCTGCCGGCGGGCCTGGTCCTCACCCTGCCCAAGGTGACCTACCCGGCACAGGTGACGGCCCTGGTCCGGCTGCTGGAGGACTTCGAGCGGCGGGCCGGGCTGCCCGCGGGGCGGATCGGATTCGAGATCCAGATCGAGACCACCCAGGCGATCCTGGGCCCCGACGGCCGGGCCACCGTCGCGCTGCTGATCGAGGCGGCCGAGGGCCGGGCCACCGGCCTGCACTACGGCACCTTCGACTACAGCGCCTCCTGCGGTGTGAGCGCCGCCTACCAGAGCATGGACCACCCGGTGGCCGACCACGCGAAGGCCGTCATGCAGGTGGCCGCGGCCGGTACCGGGGTCCGGCTGTCGGACGGTTCCACCAACGTGATCCCGACCGGGTCGCACGAGCAGGTGGCCGCCGCCTGGCGACTGCACCACACGCTGGTCCGGCGCTCACTGGCCCGCGCCTACTACCAGGGCTGGGACATGCACCCGGCCCACCTGCCGACCCGGTACGCGGCGGTCTACGCCTTCTACCGCGAGGGGCTGGCCGCCGCCGCTGCCCGTCTGGCGGCGTACGTCGCCAAGGCCGGTGGCGACGTGATGGACGAGCCCGCCACGGCCAAGGCGCTGAGCGGCTACCTGCTGCGCGGCCTGGACTGCGGTGCGGTGGACCTGGCCGAGGTCACCGCGCTGACCGGCCTGGACCGCGGGCAGTTGGACGCGCTGAGCGGTCGCTGACCCGCGCGCTGCGCCGGTGCCGCCCCTGCTCCGGTGCCCGGGGCAGCGTCGCCCCGGGCACCGGGCTGGTTAGGCTGGCCGGACGCCCGTTCGCCTGCTCACCGGTCGGAGACCCGCCGCGCCATGTCACAGCCCGCTGCCAAGCCCGACCTGACCATCCGCGCGGACGGCAGCCACGAGATCGAGGTGAAGCGCTCCCGGTTCATCTGCCATCTCGCCCGGGTCGGCGACGAGGCGGCGGCGCAGGAGTTCATCGCGGGGATCCGCAAGCGGTACTGGGACGCCCGGCACAACTGCACGGCCTTCGTGGTCGGTGCGGAGCTGCGCCGTGAGCGCTCCAGCGACGACGGCGAGCCGGCCGGCACCGCGGGTGTGCCGATGCTGGAGGTGCTGCGCCGTCGCGGCGTCACCGACACGGTCGCGGTGGTGACCCGCTACTTCGGCGGGGTGCTGCTGGGTGCGGGCGGCCTGGTACGTGCCTACGGGGGAGTGGTGTCGGCGGCGCTGGACGAGGTCGGGCTGGTCGAGCGCCGGCCGGTGGCGCTGCTGGAGGTGGCGGCCGACCACACCAGGGCCGGTCGGCTGGAGAACGAACTGCGGGCGGCCGGCTACGCGGTGCGCGAACTGCACTACGAGGCGGCGGGGGTGCGCATCGAGGTGGGGGTGCCCGAGCCGGAGCTCGCGGGCTTCCACGCCTGGCTGGCGGAGGCCAGCGGCGGCACCGCGACGGCGATGCCCGCGGGGTGCTTCCGCATCGAGGTGCCGTGGTCGGACGGCCTCTGATCAGTCCGATGAGCAGCTGAGCGGACGATTCTGTCGGTAATCGACCCAGTCGCATGTTCTTTCGGCCAAAGCCCACGGAATCGGCCTCTCGCACGGCTGACGGTCAGTAGCCTGAGATGACCGCCGAGTCACAGGAGCAGATCCCGATGGCCGTGATCCGTACCATCACCATCCCGCCGGGCGAGAACACCGGCTGGCACTACCATCCGGCGCTGGTGCAGGCGGTCGTCCTCTCCGGGACCCTCACGCGGGTGCTGCAGGACGGCACGGTGGAGATCACCCGGCCCGGGGAGCCCTTGGTCGAGCTGCCCCAGCAGGTGCACATCGGCTACAACCACGGCAGTGAGCCCCTGGTGATCCTGGCCAACTACCAGGTGGCGCAGGGCTGTCCACTGGCGGTTCCGGCGCCGCCGCCCGATGTGTCCGCGGTGCCGGCCTGCCGGATCGGCGGGGCGCAGCGGCTCAGCAGCGCGTGACGACCGCGTTTTCCGGCCACCTTGCATGGCTCCGCGGCTTAGAGGGTCCGCCAGTAGGGGGCCGGCGTCGCGACGCCCGGACTCTCGCCTGGACGGCTTCTCCTCAGTCGCCGATGCTCCGCATGGACTCCCTCGTCGGCGCCGCCCAGACTCGGCCCACTGCGGACATCAGCCGCTGACGCGGCGGGCGCTCCTTCACCCGGCCCCCTACTGGCGGACCCTCTTATACAACACCCGCTGTGATGGCCATCAGGTGACGGGCAATTGACACTCGAACGAATGAACGCGGCCCGGAACTGGAACTCCAGCTCCGGGCCGCGGCGTTCTCCCGGCAAGGACTTGGTCGGCGCCCGCCGGCCGGAGCCAGACATCACCCCATCGATGGAGGACCGTCAGACCCCACCAGCGCACCACGGAGGCACCACCCATGAGCATCGACCGTGCCGCGCCACCAGCGGCCGCAGCCCCCCGCCCCGGACCGCTCCAGCCGGGCCATGCCACGCCCTACCGGATGACGGTGACCACCCGCCAGTCCCATACCGACGCGGTCGCGTTGGTGGACCAGTGCCTGGGCGCCTGGCTCAAGTACGAGGGCCATGCCGAGCCCCCGCCGGCCCCACCGCCCGACCCCCGGCTCGACCCCCTGTCCGAGTCGCTCCCGCCCCCCTCGCTCGACCGCCCGCCAGGAGACCTGCCGGGCCCGCTGCCAGGTCTCCCCCCGGGCCTCTCGCCCGGTCTGCCCTCGGATCCGCCCGCGAGCGCGCCCCAGCTGATCGGCGCCCCGCCCGGGAGTTCCCCCGGCCCCGCGCCGGCCGCCGTTCGGCACCGCCTCGGCGAGCGCGTCCTCCTCGACCGGGACGCCGGCCCGCTGCCCGCCGGTCCGCCCGGCGCCCCGCCCGGCCGCTACGCCCGCCGCCGGCTGCGCACCCCCGCCGCACACGGCACCCACCAGCTCACCATCACCGTGGCCACCGAGGACGGCGGTGCCAGCTGGATCCGCCTGGAGGCCGAGCAGTCGGCGGCCGCGCCCGGGCTGCGCACCCCGAGCGGCGTTCCGGTCCCCGAGCTGGTCCACAGCCTGCTCCCGCTGATCGACGCGCTGGACGGCGCGGTCGAGGTCCGCACGCAGCCCCGGATCATCACCGCCGCCGAGGTCGACGAGCTGATCGACGAGCTGTGCGATCCGGCCCGCCGGCTGCCGATCGTGGTCGCCAGCGTGCCCGCCGACCGCGATCCGCGGGACTGGGCGGCCGAGCAACTGGAGCCGTTGCTCGGCAAGGTGGCAGGGCTCGCCGTCTGCTACGTGCTGGACTCGGGCGCCCGGGTCGCGTTCAACACCGCCCTGGAGTTCCACGCCGTCTACGGCGGTGCCGTCCGGACCTACCTGCCCGAGGTCGACCCGGCCTCCCGGCGGGACAGTCAGCGGCACCTCGTGCTGCCCCGCCACCGGATCGAGGGTGAGCCGCGCCGCGCGGCCGCGCTGCTGGCCCGGGAGCCCAGGCGGCTGGCCGACCTCGCCCCGTTGCCCGAGCCGCTGGCCCGGGTGCCGGTGCTGCGACTGCGCCCGAGCGCCCCGGCGGAGGCCGCCCCCCGCTGCGGCGCCGGCCCGGCCGCCCGGCTCACCGCCGAACTCACCGAGCTGGTGACCGAGCTGACGGACACCCAGCAAGTGCGGGCGGAGGAGCTGCAGCGGGTGCGGCACAGCCTGCACCGCTCGCACCGGCGCGAGCTGCACCTGCGCACGGAGAACGAGTTGCAGGGCACCGCGCTGCGCCGGGTCAGCGCCCAGCTGCGGGCGTTGGGCAGCATGCTCTGCCCGCCGGGCGAGGCCGTGCCCGATCCGGCCGGGCTGCTCGCGGCGGGCCCGGACGGTCCCGGCACTTTCACCGAACTGCTCTACCGGATGGGCGAGTTCCCGCTGCTGAGCTTCACCGGGGACGAGAAGGAGACCATGGCGCTGGACGCGCACACGGTCGGCGGCAACTGGGTCAGGCTCACCTGGGAGGGGCTGACCGCGCTGCAGGAGTACGCCACCGTGGCCGTGCACGGCGCGGCCCGCGGGGACTTCAAGCAGTGGTGCGAGCACGCGCCGGTCGGGGGCAGCCACTTCCCGCCGCGCAAGGCCGTTCGCAACGAGTCGCGCACGGTCTGCAGCCACAGCAAGATGCGCCGGGAGCGGATGTTCGCCGTGCCGCCGTCGGTGGATCCCAGTGGACGTGCCTTCATGGGCGCCCATCTGCGGATCGGCGGCGGCCGGACGGCGCCCCGCCTGCACTACCTGGACGACTGCTCGGGCAGCGGCCGGATCTACGTCGGCTACATCGGCATGCACCTCACCAACACGATGACCAACTGAGGACACCCCGGGACCAACCGAGGACACCCCGACCATCTGGGCGCCGGGCGGTGGAGAATGCTCGTGGGGGGTATGCCGCCACCACGGGCATGCCCCGCCAGCGCAGTTGCCCGGCCATCGCAGAAGCGCCGGACGAGCACGGGGGACCGACCGCCGATGCAGGATTCGACCAAGCGCCATTCGGACGTCGACCGTGCCCTCGGCGCCCGTTCGGGCTTCTTGGCCTCGGTGTTCGGCGGCTCGACCGGTGGCCCCGACGAGACGGTCCCCCAGCAGTTCCAGCCCGGCGGTGGCGTCGCGGGCGGCGGGTCCGGCGCCGACGCCGCGGGCGGGCCGGGTGCGCCCGCCCGCGGCGGTGACGCCCTGGGCGCCGGGGGGATCGATCCCGCGGTGGCTGCGCACGTGCGCGCCGCCGAGCTGACGCACCATCGGACGGCCACCGTCCGCGCCGAGCAGCAGCGTCTGAACGAGCTGCTCGTCCGGCTCGCGCTGCCGGTCAGTGCGATGGACTTCGAGAGCCAGCGGCGCAGTTACGAGCCGCGGCCCTACCCCGAGGGCGGGGCCGGGGAGCCGGCCGAGCGCGAGCCGCGCTGGGCGGACTTCGCGCCGCCCGAGCCCGTCGCCGCCGACCCGGACGCCACGGTGGCGCGCCGGCTGCTGGACTCCGGCTACCAGCGCGAGCTGGCCCAGGCCAGGCTCACCCACCAGCGTGCGCTGCGGCGCTGGCGGTCCGAACGGGCAGCCGCCGTCGACCCGAACGAGGCCGCCTCCCGGCTCGCCCACGAGGAGGCCGAGCAGGCCAGGGCCCGTGCGGTGCAGGAGTACAACGACAGCCTGGAGGAGTGCCGGCGGGCCTACCGGGAGGCCGAGCCGGCTGCCGTCGAGTCGCTGCTGGAGCGGGCGCTGGCCGCTGCCGAGGCCACCACCCCCGAACTGCCCGCCCCCTGCCGGGCGGTGTTCCGGCCACTGACCCGGACCGTTGTTCTCGACCTGGACCTGCCGCCGCTCGGCCTGGTCCCCTCGCTGGACGGCTACCGGCTGACCACCGACGGCGAGATCGACCCGGTGCCGCGCGCGCCCGCCGACCGCGCCGCGGACTACCTGCGCCTGGTCTCCCGGCTGGCGCTGCGGGCCCTGCAGGCAGCCGACGCGGTGGACACCGACGGCATCCTGTCCGGGGTGGTGCTCAACGGGTGGCTGCGCGAGCCGGCCCCGACCTGCCTGCTCACCGTCGACGCGGACCGGGACGCGCTGGCCCGCACCCGGCTGGTGGTGGACGCCGAGCCGGCCGAGGAGGAGGGCGACCCCGGCGTCTACGCGGCGGCCGAGCAGGACGAGGCGCTGGTGCGGCTGCGCGAGCTGGGCGCGGCGGTCACCCCCGACCCGTATGCCAGGGCGGCCGTCCAGCCGTGCGCCACGGCCGGTGCGGCGGTGCCCGCGGTGGGCGACCTGTCGCCGGGCGAGTTCGTGGTGCTGGTCCGTGAGGTGCTGACCCGCGGTGGCCTGCGTGACTGGAGCGTGCGGCTGCGCGGGCGTTCCGGCCTGGTGGCCACCGGGACCGGCGCCCCGGACAGCGCGCTGCCCGGCCGCTGGGTGGTCTGCGCCTCGCGGCGCCCGGGTGAGGTGGGTGCCGGCGAGGTCCGCACCCTGGCAGAGGCCGTCGCGGAGGAGTCGGCCGGGCACGGCCTCTGGCTGAGCGCGGGCGGCTTCTCCGAGGAAGCGCTCGACCTGATCGACACCCCCGAGTTCCGCCAGATCCACCTCGCCGACGGTGCGGGCTTCCGTGCGCTGGCCGAGACCCACCTGGGGCTGCCGTTGACCATCGGCACCGTGATCTGACGCCACCTCCGGCCGGCGTCGGTTCCGACCGCCGTGACGTCAGCCGGCCGCCTTGCCCGGTTCCTGCGCCGCCTCCCGCAGCGGCCAGCGGCGCCGCAGCGCCTCCAGCGCGGCGGTGATCGCGGGGCGTCGCGAGGCCTGGGTGCGCCAGAGCGTGAAGACCCGCCGGGTAGGCCGCGGCACCACCGGGCGGGCCACCACGCCGGCCGGCAGCGGACCGCGCCCGAGCCGCGGGACGAGCCCCAGCCCGAGACCGGCCGCGATCAGCGCGATCTGGGTCTCGAACTCACCGACCTGGTAGAGCACATCGGGCTCCTCGCCGGCCTCGCGCATGGTGCGCACCAGCCAGTCGTAGCAGATGTTCCCCGGCGGCACACTGGTCCATCGCTGACCGATCAGCCGGGCCACCGGGACCTCGGCGAGCTCGGCCAGTGGGTCCTCGGCGCGCAGCAGCAGGTCCACCGGATCCAGGCCCAGATCCAGCCGGGACAGGCCCTCGGGGACCGGCAGCGGGACGGAGGGCCAGTCCTGCACCAGCGCCAGGTCCACCTCGCCGCGCGCCACCAGCTCGGCCGCCAGGTAGGGATCCGTCTCCAGCAGCCGGATCTCCAGCTCCGGGCAGCTCACCCGCAGTTCGGCCAGGACCCCGGGCAGCAGCCCGCGCGCGCCGGTGGCGAAGGACGCCACCCGCAGCTGGCCGATCGCCTGGCCGCGCTGCTGCTCCAGCGTCACCTCGGCCTGCTCCACCAGGGCCAGCACCCGTCGCGCGGTACCGGCCAGCTCCTGGGCGGCGTCGGTGAGCACGACCCCGCGGCCCTGGCGCTCCAGCAGCACCGTGCGGGTCTCCCGCTCCAGCTTGGAGATCTGCTGGGAGACCGCCGAGGAGGTGAACCCGAGCGCCGCCGCCGCTCTGCCGACCGAGCCGTGCACCGCGACCGCGTGCAGGGCGCGGAGCCTTCCGAGATCCATCATGGGCCCGATTATCCGCCACGCATTAGCAGTGCTGAACGGTTCGCTTCAGAATTCTTCGCTGGTGCTGAAGAGTCCTGCTGGGACATCCTCGGGGCATGTCCGCCACTGTGAGTACGCCCGGCGCCACCGGCGTCATGAAGCCCCGTCACATCGCCCTGGCCGTGCTGGTCGCCGCCGTCTGGGGCCTGAACTTCGTGCTGATCGACGTCGGCCTGAAGAGCTTCCCGCCGCTGCTCTTCTGCGCCCTGCGGTTCACCGTGGTCGCGGTGCCGGCGGTCTTCTTCGTCGGGCCGCCCAGGGTCGCCTGGCGCTGGGTGCTGGCCGTCGGCTTCGTGCTCGGTGTGCTGAAGTTCGGCTCGCTCTTCCTCGGCATGCACGAGGGGATGCCGGCCGGTCTGTCCTCGCTGGTCCTGCAGAGCCAGGCCGTCTTCACCGCGCTCTTCGCGGCCGGGATGCTGCGCGAACGCCCCGGACCGCGGCGGGTCGCCGGGCTGGCGCTGGCGACGGTGGGCATCGCGCTGGCCGCGGTCGACAACGGACTGGGCGGGCCGGTGCGGTCCTTCGCCCTGGTCATCGCGGCGGCGATCGCCTGGGGGCTGTCCAACGTGCTCACCCGCAAGGCGGCGCCGCCGGACCTGCTGCGCTGGATGGTCTGGGTCAGCGCGGTGCCCCCGCTGCCGCTGCTCGCACTCTCCCTGCTGGTCGAGGGGCCGAGGACCGACCTGCACGCGCTGGCCTCGATCACCCCGGCCGGCCTGGGGACGGTCGCCTACGTCGGCCTGCTCGCCACCCTCTTCGGCTTCGGCGCCTGGGGCTTCCTGCTGCGCACCTACGACGCGGGCGCGGTGGCGCCGTACTCGCTGCTGGTGCCGGTCTTCGGGATGTCCTCGGCCTGGCTGCTGCTCGGCGAGGCGATCACCCCGCTGGCCGGCGCCGCGGCGCTGCTGGTGATCGCGGGGATCGCGCTCAGTGCGCTGCCGGCCTCGGCCGTGCGTCGACTGGCGGCGGCGCTGCGCCGGCCGGCGGGGCGGGGGACCCGGAGCGGAGCGGGGAGTGCGGCTCGGGGGCGGACGAGCGAGCCGGCGCCTGGGCGTGTGCCGCTTCCGCGGCCCTGAGCACCCGCAGCATCGCGGCCACGTCCGCCGGATCGGCCTCGCTGAAGTACTCCTCGGCGACCTCGTGGCGGACCTGCGCGACCCGCTCCACCGCCGCGCGTCCGGCCGCCGTCAGCACCAGACCGACCGAGCGCCGGTCCACCGGATCGGGCACCCGCTCGACCAGCGCGCCCTGCTCCAGCGCGTCCACCACGGTGGTGGCCGAGCGCGGGGCCACGTTCAGCCGGTCGGCCAGCTCGCTCAGCCGCATTGCGCGGCCGGGGGTCTCGCACTGCTCGGCGTGGGCCAGCACCCGCAGCGCGCGGCCCTGGCCGGGGGTCAGGCCGTAGGGCTCCAGGCGGTGCACGGTGCGGTGCCTGATCCGCTTCATCGCCCGGGTCAGCTCGTCGGCCAGCTCGGCCACGCCGTCCGCGGGTGCGCCGTCCACAGCGGTGGCGTCCGCGGGTGCGGTGTCCACAGGTGCGTCGCCGAGGGGGGAGTGGTCGGTGGGCGAGCTGGTCATGCGCGGGCTCCTCGGCGGGGGAAGTGGGCCCAGGGTAGCGCCCGGCCCCGGTAGCGAGCCAGCCACATGGTGAGCCAGGCTCAGTTTCTCGCCGAGCCGGCTCCGCCCGGATCGGCGGGCGGCCGTGGGGCCGGGGCCCGCGGCAGCCACCTGGTCAGGCACCAGAGGACCAGCAGGGACAGGCACCACCCGGCCAGCACGTCCAGGAACCAGTGGTAGACGCACCAGATCAGCCCGATCCCCACGCCGAACCCGAGCAGCACGGTGGCCGTGTGGAGCATCCGCCGGGCCGCCGCCGACAGCGTGCGGCCGACCAGCAGGGCGCCGACCCCGTAGCTCACGCCGGCCGTGGTGGTGTGACCCGACGGGTACCAGCCCCACGACCCCGGGCTCAGCGGCTGCTCGAGCGGCCCCGGACGGGCGAAGTAGTCCTTGGCCGGCACCACCAGCAGCGGGATCAGCAGTGCGGCGAGCGGCGCGACCAGCAGCGGCAGCCACCAGCGCCGCACCCCGGCGCGCCGGGACCGCCAGGCGGCCAGCCCGCCGGCGCCGAGCAGCACGGGAATGGCCGGCACCGTGCTGCCGAGGTCGGACAGCAGGTGGGCGCACCAGTCCAGGGCGCCGCTGTGCAGCGTGTCGCGCAGCTGCGCCACCGATCGCCGCACCCAGCGGTCCAGGCCGAGCAGCGGCCCCGCGGCCGCGACCTGCCAGGAGACCAGGGCCAGCAGCAGGCCGAGCAGCAGTGGGGTCGCCAGGCTCTCGCGCGCCCTGGCCAGGGCCGCGTCGACGGCGCGCCGTGGGCGGATCGGGACAGCCAGGAGCCGCCCCGGAGCGGGGGGGAGAGCCCCGGGGCGGCTGGGGTGATCGCCGCTCCGTGCGCCCCGGGGGGTGTGGGCCGGACGGCCGGTCGATCGGTCCTGTGGCGGCGCCGACGGGGGCGCCGAGTTGTCCTCGCGGGTCGGCACGCCGACTGCTGGACGAGGCTCGTTGTCCATCTGTCTCGACACTACGTCAAGCCGATTCCGAGCGGATCGGGCTTCCCCGGGATTGCACAGCATCTTCACCGGAACCGGCGCAACCTGCACCGCCGGCCAAGCGTCCGTGCGCCGGTGCGCCCGGGCCGACGAGGGCCTGGGCGCACCGGTACAGCGGAGTTGACGCCGGCTCAGATGGTGCCGAAGGCGTTCTCGATGATGTCCAGGCCCTCGACGAGCAGGTGCTCGGGCATCACCAGCGGCGGCAGGAAGCGCAGCACGTTGCCGTAGGTGCCGGCGGTCAGCACCACCAGGCCCTCGGCGTGGCAGGCCTTCGCCAGGGCGGCGGCGGCCTGCGGGTTGGGCTCCTTGGAGCCCGGCTGCACCAGCTCGATCGCGATCATCGCGCCGCGGCCGCGGACGTCCCCGATGACCTCGAACTTCTCCTGCATCGTCCGCAGGCGCCCGAGCATGACCTCGCCGATCCGCTGCGCCTTGGCGTTCAGGTCCAGCGTCTTCATGGTCTCGATCGCGCCCAGCGCGGCGGCGCAGGCCACCGGGTTGCCGCCGTAGGTGCCGCCCAGGCCGCCGGTCGGCGCGGCGTCCATGATCTCGGCGCGGCCGGTCACCGCGGCCAGCGGCAGGCCGCCGGCGATGCCCTTGGCGGTGGTGATCAGGTCCGGGACGATGCCCTCGTCCTCACAGGCGAACCACTGGCCGGTGCGGCAGAAGCCGGTCTGGATCTCGTCCGCGACGAAGACGATCCCGTTGGCCTTCGCGTACTCCACGATGGCCGGCAGGAAGCCCTTGGCCGGCTCGATGAAGCCGCCCTCGCCCTGGATCGGCTCGATCACGATCGCCGCGACGTTGTCGGCGCCGATCTGCTTGTTGATCATGTCGATCGCCTGGGCGGCCGCCTCGGCGGCGCAGTTCTCCGTACCGGTCAGCCAGCGGTAGGGGTAGGCGACCGGCACTCGGTAGACCTCCGGCGCGAACGGCCCGAAGCCCTGCTTGTACGGCACGTTCTTCGCCGTCATGCCCATGGTCAGGTTGGTCCGGCCGTGGTAGCCGTGGTCGAAGACCACCACGGCGGTGCGCTTGGTGTACGCGCGGGCGATCTTCACCGCGTTCTCCACCGCCTCGGCACCCGAGTTGAACAGCGCGGTGCGCTTGTCGTGGTCGCCCGGGGTGAGCGCGTTCAGCTGCTCGGCGACCGCCACGTAGCCCTCGTACGGGGTCACCATGAAACAGGTGTGGGTGAAGGCGGCCAGCTGCTCGCCGGCCTTGTCCACCACGGCCTCGGCGCTGTTGCCGACGTTGACCACGGCGATGCCGGAGCCGAAGTCGATCAGGCTGTTGCCGTCGACGTCCTGCAGCACGCCGCCACCGGCGCGCGCGACGTAGACGGGCAGGGTGGTGCCCACTCCGGCCGCCACCGCGCCCAGCTTGCGGGCCTGCAGCTCCTGCGACTTCGGGCCGGGGATCGCGGTGACCAGTCGGCGCTCCTGCGGGAGCAGCGGTGCGGCGCTCATGGGGTATCTCCAGTCGGCGTTGTTTCTGGACGGCTGTTCCTCGCAGGCTACGGCCGCCCCGACGCGCCCGGCATGCGCCAGTGGGGAGCACTGGGCCGTCCGACTTGTCCTGCCCGGCCAGCACCGCCCACCCGGCGGAAGAACCGTGGCCCCGGCCGCCCCTCCACTACATTGAGCGCGGGGTGTCGCCCGCCGGGCGGCATGGGTAACACTCAGCCGGGCAGGTCGGGGCAAGGGAGCGGGGCCGCAATGGGACTGGACGGCGCATACGGGCGGCGGGTGGACCTGGTGCCGGAGGGAAGCCCGACCCACGGACCGAGCCTGCTGCCGAGCCAGCCGACCCATCGCCCGGCGCGCAGCAGCCTCACCACCTGGATCGCCGAGCAGCGCCCGCCGGCCAAGCCGGGCATCTACCGCTTCGGATATCTGCCGTCTGCCGTGACCAAGGACGAGGACAGCCCGCCACAGCCCGTTGGGCCCCTTCTCCTTCGGGCCGCAGCCAACCTGGTGACCTGCCTCCTCGCCTATCGCTACGGCACGCCCGCCGTGATGTACACCATCGGCTATCTCGGCTGGTTCCACCCGCTCTCGCCCGACCAGTTCAGCGTGGTCGAGACGTTGATAAACCTGCTTCTGGTGATCCTCTTCATCGTCCTTTTCGGCCGCATGGGCCGCTGGCCCGAGGTGTACCGGCGCTTTCTGTCGCCCCAAGGTTTTCGGCGCAACCTTCTCCCGGTGCTGTCCAAGGCTGTGACCGACGACGGGACGCCCCACGGGGCCCCGGCGCAGGAGGAACCGGACATCGACCCCTGGGGGCAGTTGCGGGTGGGGGGGCTCGGGGAGGCGTTGGGGGCGGTGGAGGAGGACACCAGGGCCGGGCGGGTCAGTGATGTCGACTATGTGCGGATCCATCGGGTGTGGCGGGAGGTTGTGGGGCAGCCGGGGTTGGTGGGGGCGTTCGGGGAGCAGGTGGCGGTGCGGGGGGCGGGGGCCTGTGCGCATCCGTCGGAGGCGCGGGACCTGCCGGTGCGGGTGGCCGAGCACGATCTGTTGGTGGGGCAGGTGCGGTTGGGGGTGGCGCAGGAGGTGCCGAAGAACCCGGCGACGCACCGGGGGGCGGGGTTCGCGCTGGACCAGGAGGTGCTGGCGACCTCGCTGCTGGCGGTGGGGCCGGCGGGGACGGGGAAGACGAGCCGGCTGGCCAGGCCGGTGGCGGAGGCGCTGTGTCTGCAGGCGCTGGCCCGCACGGCCTGCGTGGTGGTGGTCGGTGCGGCCGAGGCCGAGCTGGGGCCGGACGCGGGGTACGACGTGGTGATCGCGCCGGGCGATCCGGGGTCGGCGTACGGGCTGGACCTGTACGGGGCGGCGCGGGAACCGGACGTGGCGGCGGCCCGGCTGGCGGATGCGCTGCTGCCGGACGAGCTCTCGGCGCGGGAGCAGAGCGCGCGGATGGCGCTGCAGCAGGTGATCGGGCCGTTCCACGCGGGGTACGGGCGCTACCCGGGGGTGCGTGAGCTGCGGGCGCTGCTCGGTGGGGACGAGGAGGGCTGGTCGGGCCTGGTCGAGCGGCTGCGGGCCAAGGAGCTGTGGGCGCTGCACGAGCCGGACGTGCAGCACCGGCGCAGCCGGCACGGCAAGGTGGACGATCCGGGGGCGCTGCTGGCCGACCGGCTGGCGCTGCTGGACCGGCCGGCCTTCGCCGGCTGCTTCGAGACCGCGGGGTCGGGGGCCCGGCCGGCCTTCGCGATGCGGGCGCTGGAGCACCCGCTGCGGGTGCGGGTGAAGCTGCCCGAGCGCGGGCACCCGGAGGCGGCCCGGATCCTGTCGCGGCTGGTGGTGGGGCAGTTCCTGCAGGCCGCGGTGGCCCGCGAGGACCGCTCGCTCTTCGCGGGTCTGGTGGTGGACGACGCCTCGGCGGCACTGGACGCGGGCGCGGTGCAGGGGCTGCGCCGGCTGCCGGGGGCCAACGCGGGTGCGGTGCTGCTGCTGCGCAGTCTGGTCGACCTGCCGGAGGCGCTGCGGGTGCCGTTGTTCGGGGCGGTGGGGTGCCGGATGGCCTTCCCGGGGATCGCGCCGTGGGACGGGAAGCTGTTCTCCGAGGCCTGGGGCACGGTACTGGTGCGCGAGCGGGCGGTGACGCTGGCCCCGGACACCTCGGGCGGGATGCTGCGCAAGGCCGGGCGGCTGGCCCGCAAGGCGCTGTCGGGGACCACCGCGCAGACCGAGAGCGTGACCACTCGGGAGGTGGAGCGCGAGCGCTGGTCGCCCTCGGACCTGGCACACGCGCTGCCGACCGGGCACGCGGTGGTCTCGCTGACCACGGTGGGCGGGGAGCAGGTGCCGCCGCTCCTGGTGGATCTGCGGGCCTGACGGGCGGTCAGGCGGGCGGTGCGGTCGCAGGGCGGTCGTTCGACAGGCATTCGGTTAGCTACGCGGCGGTGGATTCGGCGTCACGGCTTGTCCGCAGCGTCCATAATGAAAGCGTTCCAGCAGAGCGAAGCTCCCGCCGCCGCCCGGTCGCAACGTGGCCGCCGGGTCGTCCCATCGAAGGTGCCATGCCCCCCACACTCGCCTCCGTCGTGCGCAACTCCTCGCTCCATCTCACGGTCCTCGCCGGCGCGGACCACCTGGAGCGGCCGGTCCGCTGGGTGCACACCAGTGAGCTGGACGACCCCACGCCGTTCCTCGAAGGTGGCGAGCTGCTGCTCACCACCGGGATCAAGCTGGGGACCAGCACCAAGAGCCTGCAGTCCTACGTCCACCGGTTGGCCGACGCGGGGGTGGTGGGTCTGGGCCTGGGGGTGGGCCTGTCGCACACCGAGGTGCCGCAGCCGCTGGTGGAGGCGGCCGCCCAGCGGGGGCTGCCGCTGCTGCGGGTGCCGGAGCCGACCCCGTTCATCGCGATCAGCAAGGCGGTCTCGGCGGCGCTGGCGGCCGAGCAGTACGAGGCGGTGACCACCAGCTTCGAGGCCCAGGAGGAGCTGACCCGGGCAGCGCTGGGCCAGAACGGCACGGCCGCGGTGGTGCGCAGACTCGCGGCCCGGCTCGGCGGCTGGGCCGCGCTCTACGACAGCTCGGGCGCGCTCTCGGTGGTGGCCCCGGACTGGGCGGCCCGCCGGGCGGCCCGGCTGGCCTCCGAGGTGGACCGGCTGCGCCGCCGCCCGGCCCCGGCGAGCGCCGCGCTGCAGGGCCGCGCACCCGGCTTCGACACCGCCGACGAGGACTTCGTGGTGGTCCAGTCGCTGGGTGCCGACCGGCGGGCCCGCGGCTTCCTCGCGGTGGGCACCGAGGACCGGATCACCCCCACCGAGCGCTATGTGCTGAACGCCGCGGTCGCCCTGCTGACGCTGACCCTGGAGCGCTCGCGCGAGCTGCGGCACGCCGAGGAGCGGATGGGCGCCGCGCTGCTGCGCCTGGTGCTGGCCGGGCAGGTGGGCACCGCCCGGCAGGTCGCCGCGGGCCTGTTCGGCGGTCTGCCG
Organism: Kitasatospora sp. NBC_01250; assembly: GCF_036226465.1. Classification (NCBI taxonomy): domain Bacteria; kingdom Bacillati; phylum Actinomycetota; class Actinomycetes; order Kitasatosporales; family Streptomycetaceae; genus Kitasatospora; species Kitasatospora sp. NBC_01250. The sequence continues at coordinate 6,028,655 of NZ_CP108476.1, forward strand.
GAGGGCACCATACGGGTGCTGGTGGCCGGCGCCGCCCCCGGCGCCGAGCGGGCCGAGGGCGAGACCCCGGTGCACGACCTGACCGAGCTGGCCGAGCGTGCCGAGCAGGCCGGCGGCCGGGCCGGCGAGAAGCTGCTGGTGGCCCGCGAGCCCGCCGGCCGGGAGGGCAAGGACGGCAAGGAGGGCGTCGCGCACGGCGAGCGGCTGGTGCTGCTCGCGATGGACGGCGGCGCGGTGCACCGGGCCTGCCTGGGCGCGGTGGAGGAGCACGAGGGCCTGGCGCTGGGCGTCTCGGCCCCGGCCGCGATCGATGAGGCCGGCGGCGCCTACGCGCAGGCCGAGCGGGCGCTGGCGGTGGCACTGCGCGGCGGTCGCCGCTCGGTGGGCCACGAGGAGGTCGGCGCGGGCTCGCTGCTGCCGCTGCTCGGCGAGGACGCGGTGGCCGCCTTCGCCGAGGGCCTGCTGCGCCCGCTGCGCGAGCACGACCGCACCGCCCGCGGTGACCTGGTGGCCTCGCTGCGCGCCTGGCTCTCCCGGCACGGCCAGTGGGACGCCGCCGCCGCCGACCTCGGCGTGCACCGGCACACCCTGCGCTACCGGATGCGCCGGGTGGAGGAGCTGCTCGGCCGCTCGCTGGACGACACCGACGTGCGGATGGAGCTCTGGCTGGCGCTGCGCTCCGGCGAGGACTGAGAGGTCCAGGAGGCGCACGGCGCACCGGCGAGGCGTAAAGCGCATCGGCGACCGCTCCACCTTGGCCAATCCGCTGTGAACGGTTGTCCGCCTACCGTTGGGGCGAACGATTCACCGACAGGAGAGGCCGGTAGCACCGTGACCACGACCCACGCATTCTGGCTGGCCGGCCGCCAGGAGACCGGCGAGACCGAGTTCGAGGTCCGCCACCCGTTCGACGACAGCCTGGTCGGCACGGTCGGCATCCCCACCGACGCGCAGGTGGAGCAGGCCGTCGAGGCCGCCGTCGCCGCGCTGCCGGTCTTCGCGGCCACCCCGGCGCACGTGCGGGCCACCGCGCTCGACCACGTGGCCCGTCGGCTGACCGAGCGCACCGAGGAGATCGCCCGGCTGATCACCGCCGAGAACGGCAAGCCGATCAAGTGGGCGCGCGGCGAGGTCGGCCGGGCCGCCTCGGTCTTCCGCTGGGCCGCCGAGGAGGCGCGCCGCACCAACGGCGAGACCATGCGGCTGGACACCGACCCGGGCGGAGTGGGCCGCTACGCGGTGGTGCGCCGCTTCCCGCGCGGTGTGGTGCTCGGCATCGCCCCGTTCAACTTCCCGCTCAACCTGGTGGCCCACAAGGTCGCCCCGGCGATCGCGGTCGGCGCCCCGATCATCCTCAAGCCGGCCCCGGCCACCCCGCTCTCCGCCCTGCTGCTGGGCGAGCTGCTGGCCGAGACCGAGCTGCCGGCCGGCTCCTGGAGCGTGCTGCCGGTGGAGAACGCCAAGATGCCCGCGCTGGTCCAGGACCCCCGCCTGCCGGTGATCTCCTTCACCGGTTCGGACAAGGTCGGCTACCAGATCATGGACTCGGTGCCGCGCAAGCACGTCACCCTGGAGCTCGGCGGCAACGCCGCCGCCGTGGTGCTCGCCGACTGGTCCTCGGAGGCCGACCTGGAGTGGGCCGCCACCCGGATCGCGACCTTCGCCAACTACCAGGGCGGCCAGTCCTGCATCTCGGTGCAGCGGGTGATCGCGGACGCGACGGTGTACGACGCGCTGGTCGACAAGGTGGTCGCCAAGGTCGAGGCGCAGGTGACCGGCGACCCGGCCGCGGACGCCACCGACGTGGGCCCGCTGGTGGACGTGAACGCGGCCAAGCGGGTCGAGGAGTGGGTGGCCGACGCCGTCGCCAAGGGGGCCAAGGTGCTCACCGGCGGCACCCGCGAGGGCGCGGCGTACGCCCCGACCGTGCTGGCCGAGCTGCCCGCCGACGCGATCCTGGCCACCGCCGAGGTCTTCGGCCCGGTCCTGTCGCTGCACCGGGTGGACTCCACCGAGGAGGCCTTCGCGGCCGTCAACGACTCGGCCTTCGGCCTGCAGGCGGGCGTCTTCACGCACGACGTGCAGACCGCCTTCCGGGCCCACCGCGAGCTGCAGGTGGGCGGCGTGGTCATCGGCGACGCCCCCTCCTACCGCGCCGACCAGATGCCGTACGGCGGCGTGAAGGACTCGGGCGTGGGCCGCGAGGGTGTCAAGTACGCGATGGACGACTTCACCTTCGAGAAGGTCCTGGTGCTCACCGGCCTGGACCTCTGACGGTCGCGTCGTACCGAGGTCGCGCCCCCGGCTCCCGCGTGGAGCCGGGGGCGCGGCCGTAGCGCCGTCCGGATCGGGTGCGGGGCAGCGGTAGGCCGGTGCGCGGCGGCACGCCACAATGGAGCCCATGAACTCGCTCGCCCACCCGCAGCTGCGCTTCACTCCGGTCGTCGACGACCCGTCAGGCCCACGGGAGCTGGTCCTGCTCGGCTCCACCGGCTCGATCGGCACCCAGGCCATCGACATCGTGCTCCGCAACCCGGACCGGTTCAAGGTGGTCGCGCTCTCCGCGGCCGGCGGGCAGGTCGAGCTGCTCGCCGAGCAGGCCCTGCGGCTGGGCGTGCACACCGTGGCGGTGGCCCGTCCCGAGGCCGAGCCGGCGCTGCGCGCCGCACTGGCCGAGCGGGCCGCCGGGCGTCCGCTGCCGACCGTGCTGGCCGGCCCGGACGCTGCCACCGAGCTGGCCCAGCTGCCCTGCCACTCGGTGCTGAACGGCATCACCGGTTCGATCGGCCTGGCGCCGACGCTGGCCGCGCTGCGCGCCGGGCGGGTGCTGGTGCTGGCGAACAAGGAGTCGCTGATCGTCGGCGGCCCGCTGGTCAAGGCGGTGGCCGCGCCGGGGCAGATCGTGCCGGTCGACTCCGAGCACGCCGCGCTCTTCCAGGCGCTGAGCGCCGGCACCCCGCGCGAGGTGCGCCGCCTGGTGGTCACCGCGAGCGGCGGCCCGTTCCGCGGCCGTACCCGTGAGCAGTTGGCCGGGGTCACCCCGAAGGACGCGCTGGCCCACCCGACCTGGGCGATGGGCCCGGTGGTGACGATCAACTCGGCCACCCTGGTCAACAAGGGCCTGGAGGTGATCGAGGCGCACCTGCTCTACGACATCCCCTTCGAGCGCATCGACGTGGTGGTGCATCCGCAGTCGGTGGTCCACTCGATGGTGGAGTTCACGGACGGGTCAACGCTGGCCCAGGCCAGCCCGCCGGACATGCGGATGCCGATCGCGCTCGGCCTCGGCTGGCCCGAGCGGATCCCGGACGCGGCCCCCGGCTGCGACTGGACCAAGGCCGCCACCTGGGAGTTCTTCCCGCTGGACGACGAGGCCTTCCCGGCGGTGGCGCTGGCCCGTGAGGTGGGTACGCTCGGCGGAACGGCGCCGGCCGTCTTCAACGCGGCCAACGAGGAGTGCGTGGACGCCTTCCTGCACGGCTCGCTCGCCTTCACCGCGATCGTCGACACGGTCGCCAAGGTGGTCGCCGAGCACGACGGCGCCGGTCGGGGAACTTCCCTGACGATCGAGGACGTCCTGGAAGCGGAGGGCTGGGCGCGGGCCAGGGCCCGGGAGCTGGCGGCGGGTTAAGAACCGGGCGTTACGCTGCGCGCCGGGGCCGGTAATGGGAGCGATGTGACGGAGGACCAGCGGTGACTGCAGTGATGACGGTGCTGGGCATCGTGGTCTTTTTCGTCGGGCTGCTCTTCTCGATCGCCTGGCACGAGCTGGGCCACCTGTCGACGGCCAAGCTCTTCAAGATCCGGGTGCCGCAGTACATGGTCGGCTTCGGGCCGACCGTCTGGTCCCGCAAGAAGGGCGAGACCGAGTACGGCTTCAAGGCGATCCCGCTGGGCGGGTACATCCGGATGATCGGGATGTTCCCGCCGGGGGCCGACGGGAAGATCACCAAGCGCAGCAGCTCGCCCTGGCGCTCGATGATCGAGGACGCCCGCGAGGCCTCCTACGAGGAGCTGCAGCCGGGCGACGACAACCGGCTCTTCTACACCCGCAAGCCCTGGCAGCGGATCATCGTGATGTTCGCCGGGCCCTTCATGAACCTGATCCTGGCGTTCGCGCTCTTCCTGATCACCATGATGGGCTTCGGCGTGCCCAAGTCGCTGCCGATCGTCGGCTCGGTCTCGCAGTGCGTGGTGCCGGCCACCCAGGCGAGCGACACCTGCAGCAAGGACGCGCCCCCCTCGCCGGCCGCGGCGGCCGGGCTGAAGGCGGGCGACAGCATCGTCTCCTTCGACGGCCAGGCGATCCACAGCTACCAGCAGCTCTCCTCGGACATCCGCGACTCCTACGGCAGGACCGTGCCGATCGTGGTCAAGCGCGGCGGCCAGCAGCTGACGCTGACCGCGCAGATCACCCAGAACCAGCTCGCCAAGCTCGACAAGTACGGCGACCCGGTGCCGGGCGCCAAGCCGGTGACGGCCGGCTTCCTCGGCATCAGCCCGACCACCGGCGTGGTCCAGCTGGGCTTCGGCGAGAGCCTCAGCAAGATGTCCGACATGGCCGACACCGGCGTCCACTCGCTGGTGGCACTGCCCGGCAAGATCCCGCCGCTGTGGGACTCGGTGGTCAAGGGCACCCCGCGCCAGGCCGACTCCCCGGTCGGCATGGTCGGGGCGGCCCGGGTCGGTGGCGAGGTCTTCGCGCTGCACATGCCGGCCTCGCAGCGGATCGCCTTCATGGTCAACCTGCTGGCCGGGATCAACCTCTCGCTCTTCCTGTTCAACATGCTGCCGCTGCTGCCGCTGGACGGCGGGCACGTGGCCGGGGCGGTGTGGGAGTCGGTCCGCCGGCGCGCCGCCAAGCTCTTCAAGCGGCCCGACCCCGGACCGTTCGACGTGGCCAAGCTGATGCCGCTGGCCTACGTGGTGGCCAGCATCTTCATCGGCTTCACGCTGCTGGTGCTGATCGCCGACGTGATCAACCCGGTGAAGATCAGCTAGCCCCGCTCAGGGGGTGTGCGTGCGCGCCCCCCGGGGTGCCGTACCGTTGGACGCCGGGTGCGCGACTGCGCACCCGGCGTCCGTCACCTCTACTCCGGGGAACCCTGCGCACATGACCGCGATCTCGCTCGGTATTCCGTCCCTGCCGCTCAAGCCGCTCGCCACCCGCCGCGTCTCGCGTCAGATCATGGTCGGCAACGTTCCGGTCGGTGGTGACGCGCCGGTGTCGGTGCAGTCGATGACCACGACGCTGACCTCGGACGTGAACGCGACGCTGCAGCAGATCGCGCAGCTGACCGCTTCGGGGTGTCAGATCGTGCGGGTGGCGGTGCCCTCGCAGGACGACGCGGACGCGCTGCCGATCATCGCGAGGAAGTCGCAGATCCCGGTGATCGCGGACATCCACTTCCAGCCGAAGTACGTGTTCGCGGCGATCGATGCGGGTTGTGCGGCGGTGCGGGTGAACCCGGGCAACATCAAGGCTTTCGACGACAAGGTCGGTGAGATCGCGCGGGCGGCGAAGTCGGCGGGTGTGCCGATCCGGATCGGTGTGAACGCGGGTTCGCTGGACAAGCGGCTGCTGGAGAAGTACGGCAAGGCGACGCCGGAGGCGTTGGTGGAGTCGGCGTTGTGGGAGTGCTCGCTGTTCGAGGAGCACGACTTCCGGGACATCAAGATCTCGGTGAAGCACAACGACCCGGTGGTGATGATCAATGCGTACCGGCAGTTGGCGGCGGCGTGCGACTATCCGCTGCACCTGGGTGTGACGGAGGCGGGTCCGGCGTTCCAGGGGACGATCAAGTCGGCGGTGGCGTTCGGTGCGCTGCTGGCGGAGGGGATCGGGGACACGATCCGGGTCTCGCTGTCGGCGCCGCCGGTGGAGGAGATCAAGGTCGGGATCCAGATCCTGGAGTCGTTGAACCTGCGTCAGCGCGGGTTGGAGATCGTTTCGTGTCCGTCGTGCGGTCGGGCGCAGGTGGATGTGTACAAGCTCGCGGAGGAGGTCACCGCCGGGCTCGAGGGCATGGAGGTGCCGCTGCGGGTGGCGGTGATGGGCTGTGTGGTGAACGGTCCGGGTGAGGCGCGCGAGGCGGATCTGGGGGTGGCCTCGGGCAACGGCAAGGGGCAGATCTTCGTGAAGGGCGAGGTGATCAAGACCGTGCCCGAGTCGAAGATCGTCGAGACCCTGATCGAGGAGGCCCTCAAGCTGGCCGAGCAGATGCAGGCCGACGGCGTCGCCTCCGGTGCCCCCACCGTGATCGCCGCCGAATGACGGTGGATGAGGCGCTGTGCTCGATCGAGGTGTGATGCTCCCCGGCGCGAAGCAGGCCGCCCGCGGTCATGGGGGTCCGCCCGGCCGCAGGCCGGGTGAGTCGACTCGGGTGCTGGAGGGTCCCGATCTCGCCGACACCCTGGAGGTGCTGCGCCGGGACCCGGTCGCCAACGCCTTCGTGGCCACCCGGGTCGAGGCGGTCGGCCTCGACCCGTGGCGGCTCGGCGGCGAGATGTGGGGCTGGTTCGGCCCGGACGGGCGCCTTGCGTCGCTCTGCTACGCCGGGGCCAACCTGGTGCCGATCAACGCCGGACCGCAGGCCGTGCGGGCCTTCGCCGAGCGGGCCCGCCGCCAGGGGCGGCGCTGCTCCTCGATCGTCGGCCCCGCAGGGCCGACGGCCGCGCTCTGGGAGCTGCTGCAGCCCAGCTGGGGCCCGGCCCGCGAGGTGCGGGCCCGTCAGCCGCTGCTGGCCACCACCGAGCCCGCCGCCGAGGTCGCGCCCGACCCGCTGGTGCGGCGGGTCCGCAAGGACGAGATCGACTTGCTGATGCCGGCCTGCGTGGCGATGTTCACCGAGGAGGTCGGGGTCTCCCCGCTGGCCGGTGACGGCGGTCTGCTCTACCAGGCCCGGGTGGCCGAACTGGTGAGCGGCGGCCGCTCGTTCGCACGGATCTCGGAGCAGGGCGAAGTGGTCTTCAAGGCCGAGATCGGTGCGGTGACCGAGGGGGCCTGCCAGATCCAGGGGGTCTGGGTCGCGCCGGCGCACCGCGGCCGGCGGCTCTCCGAGAGCGGCATGGCCGCCGTCCTGGAGATCGCGCTGCGCGAGGTCGCCCCGGTGGTCAGCCTCTACGTCAACGACTACAACCTGCCGGCCAGGGCCGCCTACCACCGGGTCGGCTTCCGCGAGGTCGGGGCCTTCATGTCGGTGCTCTTCTGAGGCAGCCCGGCTGCTGCCCACGAGTCTGCGGTGTTCGCCTCGGTGATCGCTGGGAGGGAGTAACCTCCCGGCCATGGAGCAGCTGACCGAGGTGACCGTCCAGCCGATCGACCTGGCGGCCTGGGCGCCGTACGCGCTGGAGGTGCAGGCGGCGGCCTTCGGGCTGTCGCCTTCGGAGATCGCGGTGCGGCTGCACATCGTGGGGCGGCACGCCCTGCAGCCCGGGGTGATCGCGCTCGGCGCGCTGCGCGCGGGCCGGCTGGTCGGCTTCGGCTACGGCATGCCCAACCTGCGCGAGCACTGGTGGAGCACGGTGATCGAGCCCTACCTGGAGGCCCGCGGGCACGGCGACTGGCTGGACGGCGTCTTCGCCGTCACCGAACTGCACGTGCTGCCCGAGTACCAGGGGCAGGGCCTGGGCAGCACCTTGATCCGCAGCCTGTGCGAGCGCTCCGGCCTGCCGCGCAGCATCCTGTCGGCGATCGACGCCGAGACCCCCGCCCGCCGGCTCTACCGCTCGCTGGGCTACCGCGACCTGGCCCGCGCGGTGCGGTTCCCCAACACCGACCGGCCGTACGCCGTGATGGGCGCCCGGCTGCCGCTGCTGGACCGGACCGACGCGGCCGGCCGGGCCTGACCTACAGCCGCCCCGCGAACTCCAGGTAGAGCTCGGCCCCCGCCCGGTCGCCGGCCGCCAGCGAGGCGAGGCCGGCCGCGACGCTGCGGAAGAGCGCCCAGCCGCGCAGCCGCTCCAGGTCCACCTCCACCGCCTCGGACAGCTGGTGCAGGCGCCTGCGCACCGCGGCCTCGGGGCCGGGCGCGGCGGCCAGCGTCTCCTTGCGGTCCTGGGCCAGCCAGGCCAGGTCGAAGGCGCGTTCGCCGACCAGCGGTTGCGGGTCGATGGCCAGCCAGGGCGCACGGTCGGCGGCCATCACATTGCCGTGGTGGAAGTCGCCGTGCAGCAGGAAGGTCTCCTCGCTGGAGCCCAGCAGCTCGGCGGCGGTGCGCAGCGCCGCCTCCAGCAGCGGGCCGGCGTCCAACTCCGCTGCCAGCGCCGGATGTTCGGCCATCCAGCTGGACCGGACGGCGACATGCTCGGCCACCGAGCCGAACGGGTGCTGCGGGCCGGGGTCGCTCCACAGCCGCTGGAGCAGGCCGCAGGCCTCCAGCATCGCCTTCGCCTCGGCCAGCGAGCGCAGCGGGATCTCCCCGTGCAGGCGTTCCAGCAGCAGGAAGCCCTCGGGCGGGTCGGCGTCCAGCAGCAGCACCGCGCCACGGCCGGCCCAGTGGGCGAGTGCGGCGGGCTCCTGGGCGGTCTCGGCGGTGACCAGGCCGGCCTTGAGCACCGCGGGCGTGTTGTCCGCGCGCCGCACGTAGCCGATCAGGCTGAGCCGGCCGCCGGGCTCGGCGACCCGGTCCAGGGTCAGCTCCCAGCGCTCCAGCTGGCGGGCGACGCGCTCCGGCAGCGCCGTCAGCCAGGCGGCGCCGGCCTCGCCCTGACGGGCCAGCACGCTCATCCGCAGTCGGTCCGGTACGGTGCACTTCCCTGCTGCTGGCGACATGCTGGCCTTCCGCTTCGACTCCCCCTGGTGCTACCCGTCCATTGTCCGCCCAGCGCTGCTCGTGACCGGGGAGCCGCGCTGGTCAGCGGCTCGGCGGCGGGCCCGACGCCGCGCCGGAGGCCGGGGCGGGCAGGCCGGGCAGTGCCCCGGGAGTGGCGCCCCAGTGGTTGGCCTGCAGGGTGCAGGCACGCAGCGCGGTGGCCGCGTCCAGCCGCAGCGCACCGGAGCCGGCCGCCACCAGATCGGCGTAGACGGCCGTCAGCCGGGTCTCGATCTCGGCGGCCAGCCGGGCGGCCGAGCCGGCGTCGGTGACGGCGAACGGGAGCTGGTAGCCGGGTGCAGCCGCGGTCGGGTTCGCGCCGGCGCCGGTCAGCAGGCGCTGCCAGGCGTCCCGGCGGGCCTGGTGGGCGGCGTAGCAGGAGCGGGCGTCGTCGCGCTTGGCGCCGGGCGCGATCCTGGCCGCGATCACCCCGAAGGCGTAGACGGCGCTGTGCTCGCCGGCCAGTGCCGCCTGGAGCGCCGTGACCGCTCCGGCGGGGAGGGCCGCCGAGCCGGCACCGGGTGTGGCGGCACCGGCTGAGGCCTTGTCGGACGCGGCGACCCCGGGGGAGGCGGTGCCCGACGGCACGCCGCCCGCGGTGCCCGGGGAACCGCCCGCGGACGGGGGGTCGGCGGGGGAGGCCGACGGCGGCGCACTCGCCGCGAAGGGGGCCTGGTTGCCCAGCTCGACCGCGTGCAGTGCGCCCGCCGCCGAGACCGAGGCCAGCAGCCGGGCCAGCTCGGGGGAGGCGGCTGCCAGGTCGGTCAGCCGGGCCTGCGCGGTGCTCCACTCGGCTGCGGCCAGCGCCGCCTGGCCGGTCGGCGTACCGGGGCCGCCCGATGCGCCGCCGGCCGATGCGCCGGCACCCGGGGCGGACGAACCGGGCGGGGCGGCAGCGGCGCTGCCGGAGGGCGAGGCGGCGCCGGCCGGCAGCCCGGCGGCCAGCGCGGACCGCTGGGCCGCCACCTCGGTGCGCAACTGGGCCACCGGCGAGCCGGATCCGCCGCCGGCCCCCGTGACGGACGCGTACTGGGCGAGCAGCGCGTCGGTGGCGGCGACCGCCTTGGTGCGCAGCGCCAGGTCGGGGTCGGGCTTGGCACTCCCGCGACCCGGTCCGCCGGACCCGTCGGACCTGCCGCCCGAGGAGGTGCAGGCGGTCAGGAGCCCGGCGACGGCCAGGGCCCCGGAGGCCAGGAAGGTCCGTCGGCTGGGGGACTGCATCGACGCGCTCCAGGAGGTTCGTGCGGGAAGTCGCCGAACGCCCCCGCGGCCATGACTGATGTGGGAACCAGCGCGTATCCGTCAGGTGAAAGAGTTGTGCCCGCCCCGCTCGACCGTACCGTCCGCCGCCGCGCCGCCGAGCGCGGGGGCGCGCCCCCGCGCTGCCGCGGGCTCCCGTCCCGGCGCCCGGCCTGGTCGGAATCGGCGGTTCGGGGGTCGACCCGATAGGCTTTGGGTCGAGTTACGACCTTCTGACAACAGCAGACGCGGCCGAGGAGTCACCCGGATGAGCACCACCCCCACCGATCGGTTGCGTGCCCTGTTGGCACCGCTGGCCGAGCGCGCCGGTCTGGACCTTGAGGAAGTCAAGGTGACCCAGGCAGGCAGCCGCCGCCAGGTGCAGATCGACGTGGACGCGGACGGCGGTGTGGATCTGGACGCGATCGCCGAGTTCAGCCGCGAGGTGGGTCAGGCGCTCGACGAGAGCGACCTGATGGGCAGCGCCGCGTACCTGCTGGAGGTCGGTTCCCCGGGCGTCGACCGCCCGCTCACCGAGCCCCGCCACTGGCGCCGCAACACCGGCCGCCTGGTGAAGGTCCAGCTCGTCGAGGGCGGCGAGATCGTCGCCCGCATCCTGTCGGGCGACGAGGACGGCGCGCTGGTCGAGGTGCAGCCGGTCAAGGGCCGTGGCCGCGCCAAGGAGCGCCGTCTGGAGTTCACCGAGGTCGCCAAGGCCCGGATCCAGGTGGAGTTCAACCGCAAGGAGGACGAGCAGCTGCTCGCCGACGACGCGGAGCTCGAGGAGACGGACGACGCGGAGTCCGCGGAGGGCGACGGCACCGAAGCCGACGCGCACGCCGACCGCGACGAGCAGTGAGTAAGAAGAGCAGAGCAGAGGAGGCGTAGCCGTGGACATCGACATGAGTGCCCTGCGTGGGCTGGTGACCGAGAAGAACATCCCGTTCGACCTGTTGGTCGAGTCGATCGAGTCGGCGCTCCTCATCGCGTACCACCGGACCGAGGGCTCGCGCCGCCGCGCCCGCGTCGAGCTGAACCGCAAGACCGGCCATGTGACCGTGTGGGCGCTTGAGGACGCGAGCGAGCTGGAGGAGGGCGTCGAGCCCAAGGAGTTCGACGACACCCCGAGCGGCTTCGGCCGGATCGCCGCCAGCACGGCCAAGCAGGTGATCCTGCAGCGTCTGCGGGACGCCGCCGACGACCAGACCTTCGGCGAGTACGCGGGCAAGGAGGGCGACATCGTCACCGGTGTCGTCCAGCAGGGCAGCGACCCGAAGAACGTGCTGGTCGACATCGGCAAGCTGGAGGCCATCCTGCCCCCGCAGGAGCAGGTCCCCGGCGAGGAGTACAAGCACGGCACCCGGCTGCGCAGCTACGTGGTGGCGGTGCGCCGCGGTGTGCGCGGCGCCTCGGTGACGCTCTCGCGCACCCACCCCAACCTGGTGCGCAAGCTCTTCGCGCTGGAGGTCCCGGAGATCGCCGACGGCAGCGTCGAGATCGCGGCGATCGCCCGTGAGGCCGGTCACCGCACCAAGATCGCCGTCTTCTCGCGCCGGGCCGGCCTGAACGCCAAGGGCGCCTGCATCGGCCCGATGGGCGGCCGGGTGCGCAACGTGATGGCCGAGCTGCACGGCGAGAAGATCGACATCGTGGACTGGTCCGAGGACCCGGCCGAGATGGTGGCCAGCGCCCTGTCGCCCGCGCGGGTGACGAAGGTCGAGATCGTGGACTACGCCCAGCGCTCCGCCCGGGTGATCGTGCCCGACTACCAGCTGTCGCTGGCGATCGGCAAGGAGGGGCAGAACGCCCGCCTGGCCGCCCGTCTGACCGGCTGGCGGATCGACATCCGCCCGGACACCGAGACCGCCGGTGCCGAGCCTGGCGGGGAATCCGCCGCCGAGTAGCGGTGTTGTCAATCACGTGCAGCGGCCCCGTCCTGATCGACGGGGCCGCGGTCAGTCCCTGCGGAGGGGTAGACTTGATGGTGTCCGGCCGGACGCGTGTCCGCGCATGCCCTGAACGCACCTGCGTGGGCTGCCGCAAGCGAGCGGCCAAGCAAGAGCTGTTGCGAATCAGGGCGATCGAGGGCGGCTGCGTCCCCGATCCTCAGGGTTCGCTGCCCGGCCGGGGCGCGTATCTGCACCCCGATCCGGCCTGTCTCGACCTGGCGGTCCGCCGCCGGGCGTTCCCGAGGGCCTTCCGGCTCCAGGAGACGCTCGACACGGAAGCGCTGCGGGAGTGGCTCGAGGCCCGGGCGAACAGTGTTGCGGCGCCCTGACCAGCAAGGCTTGGGCCCCGGTCGGAGCGCAGGGCACCACCCCCGTGGACACGGGGGAGAACCACCGTACAGAGCACGGCGCGCGCACCTCGGTGCACCGCGCCACCAGTCAGGTACCTCGCGAGATGGAAGTAGGTCGAGATTGCGATGAGCACTCGATGAGTACGCGATGAGTACGCCCATGAAGTAGCGACGGTCCGGCGGACAACTACCCCGGACTTATAGACAGGAGCGAAGTGGCTAAGGTCCGGGTATACGAACTCGCCAAGGAGCTTGGCTTGGAGAGCAAGGCCGTCATGGCCAAGCTCACCGAGCTCGGTGAGTTCGTCCGTTCGGCGTCCTCGACGATCGAGGCGCCGGTTGTGCGCAAGTTGACTGACGCTTTGGGAGCGACGCCGCCCTCCGGTGGTTCCTCCGCTAAGCCTGGCCCGCGGAAGCCCGCGGCGCCCACCCCCGGCGGTGCCGCCTCGGCCGCACCCAAGCCGGGAGCCCCCACGCCGGGTCCGCGCCCCGCCGCGACCCCCGGCCCCCGTCCGACCCCCGCTGCGGCGGCGGCCCCGGCTGCTCCGGCGGCCCCCGCCCCGGCAGCCGCACCGCGTCCGGCCGGCGCCCCGACCCCGGGCCCGCGCCCGGCGGCGCGTCCCGCCGCTCCGGCTGCTCCGGCGGCCGAGTTCTCCTCGCCGGCTCCGGCCGGTGGCGAGGCCGCCGAGCGTCCCGCCGCTCCCGCCCCGGCTCCGCGTCCCAGCGGCTCCGCGGCCGGCAGTGGCGCCCGTCCCGGCCCGCGTCCCGCGGGTCCGCGTCCGGGCAACAACCCCTTCACCTCGGGCAGCGCGACCGGCATGGCGCGTCCCGGCGAGCGCCGTCAGGGTGCGCAGGGCGACCGCCCGCGTCCGGCCGGTGCCCCCGGCGCCGGTGCCCCGCGTCCCGGTGGCGACCGTCCGCGTCCCGCCGGTGCTCCGGGCGACCGCCCGCAGCGTCCCGGTGGCGACCGTCCGCGTCCCGCCGGTGCTCCGGGCGACCGCCCGCAGCGTCCGGGCGGCGACCGTCCGCGTCCCGCCGGTGCCCCCGGCGCCGGTGCGCCGCGTCCCGACGGGATGCCCCGTCCGGCCGGTCCGCGTCCCGGCGGGCCGAGCCCGTCCGGCATGCCCCGTCCGAACCCCGGCATGATGCCGCAGCGTCCCGGCCCGGGCACCGGCCCGCGTCCGGGCCCCGGCGGCCGTGGCCCCGGTGGCCCCGGCGGTCGTCCTGGCGGCCCGGGTGCCGGTGGCGGCGCCCGTCCCGGCTTCGCCGGTCGTCCGGCCGGTCCGGGCTCGCGTCCGGCCGGTGGCGGCGGCTTCGGCGGCCCCCGTCCGGGTGGCGGTGCCGGTGGTGGCGGCTTCGGTGGCGGCGGTGCCCGTCCCGGTGGCTTCGGCGGCCGTCCCGGCGGCCCGGGTGCCCGTGGTGGCACGCAGGGTGCCTTCGGTCGTGGCCCGGGCGGTCGTCCGGCCCGTGGCCGCAAGTCGAAGCGTCAGCGTCGCCAGGAGTACGAGGCCATGCAGGCCCCGTCCGTCGGCGGTGTGATGCTGCCCCGCGGCAACGGACAGACCGTCCGCCTGTCGCGCGGTGCCTCGCTGATGGACTTCGCGGAGAAGATCAACGCCAACCCGGCCGCGCTCGTCTCGGTGATGTTCAACCTCGGTGAGATGGTCACCGCGACCCAGTCGGTCGCGGACGCCACCCTCGAGCTGCTGGCCGGCGAGATGGGCTTCATCCTGGAGATCGTCAGCCGGGACGACGAGGACCGTGAGCTGCTGGAGTCCTTCGACATCGAGTTCGGTGCCGACGAGGGCGACGAGGACGAGCTCATGCCGCGTCCGCCGGTGGTGACCGTCATGGGTCACGTCGACCACGGTAAGACCCGCCTGCTCGACGCGATCCGCAAGAGCAACGTGGTGGCCGGCGAGGCCGGTGGCATCACCCAGCACATCGGTGCGTACCAGGTGTCGGCGGAGGTGAACGGGGAGGAGCGCAAGATCACCTTCCTCGACACCCCCGGTCACGAGGCCTTCTCCGCCATGCGTGCCCGTGGTGCCAAGTCCACCGACATCGCGATCCTGGTGGTCGCGGCCAACGACGGTGTCATGCCGCAGACGGTCGAGGCGCTCAACCACGCCAAGGCCGCCGGTGTGCCGATCGTGGTCGCGGTCAACAAGATCGACGTCGAGGGTGCCGACCCGACCAAGGTCCGCGGTCAGCTGACCGAGTTCGGTCTGGTGGCCGAGGAGTACGGCGGCGACACGATGTTCGTCGACATCTCCGCGCGCCAGGGCCTGAACATCGACCAGCTGCTGGAGGCCGTGGTCCTGACCGCGGACGCCTCGCTGGACCTGCGGGCCAACCCTGAGCAGGACGCGCAGGGTATCGCCATCGAGGCGCACCTGGACAAGGGTCGCGGCGCCATGGCGACCGTCCTGGTCCAGCGCGGTACGCTCCGCGTCGGTGACTCGATCGCCGTCGGTGACGCCCACGGCCGCGTCCGCGCCATGCTGGACGAGAACGGCAAGAACGTCGCCGAGGCGGGCCCGTCCCGTCCGGTTCTGCTGCTCGGTCTGACCTCGGTGCCGCGCGCCGGCGACAGCTTCATCGTTGTCGACGACGACCGCACCGCGCGCCAGATCGCCGAGAAGCGCTCGGCCCGTGACCGCAACGCCATGTTCGCCAAGCGTCCGCTGCGGATCTCCCTGGAGAACCTGGACCAGGCGATCGCGGCCGGCGGCATCCAGCAGCTCAACCTGATCATCAAGGGTGACGTCTCCGGTTCGGTGGAGGCCCTTGAGGACGCGCTGGTCAAGCTGGACGTGGGCGACGAGGTCGAGCTGCGCATCCTGCACCGCGGTGTGGGTGCGATCACCGAGTCCGACGTGGACCTGGCGATGGGCTCGGACGCCATCATCATCGGCTTCAACGTCCGCGCCGAGGGCCGTGCTCGCACGGCGGCCGAGCGCGAGGGCGTCGACGTCCGGTACTACTCGGTCATCTACCAGGCGATCGAGGAGATCGAGGCGGCGCTCAAGGGCCTGCTCAAGCCGGAGTACGAGGAGGTGCGCCTCGGCTCCGCGGAGATCCGCGAGGTCTTCCGCAGCTCCAAGTTCGGCAACATCGCGGGTGTCATCGTCCGCGAGGGCCTGCTGCGCCGCAACGCCAAGGCCCGCCTCATCCGCGACGGCAAGGTCGTGGCGGAGAGCCTCACCATCGAGGGTCTGCGCCGCTTCAAGGACGACGCGACCGAGGTCCGCGAGGGCTTCGAGGCCGGTGTCACCCTGGGGTCGTTCAACGACATCAAGGTGGACGACGTCATCGAGACCTTCGAGATGCGCGAGAAGCCGCGCTCCTAAGGCTGCTCGGTAGCCGGGGCCGGTCGGCGGGAATTCCCGTCGACCGGCCCCGGTCTCGCTGTGTAGGGTCCTCGGCATCAGCCCCCGTGATCGCACGGGGGTCCTACGAGGCCCCCAGGTCGGCGAGACCTGTCACACATGTTCGTGGGAACACTCACCTTCGACCTGCTCCTGGGCGACGTCCACTCGCTCAAGGAGAAGCGCTCGATCGTGCGGCCCATCGTGGCCGAACTGCAGCGCAAGTACAGCGTCTGCGCCGCGGAAGTCGGAAACCAGGATCTGCACCGCCGGGCCGAGATCGGCCTGGCGGTGGTCTCCGGCGAGCACCGTTTTGTCACCGAGATCCTGGACAGTTGCGAGCGGCTGGTCGCCGGCCGCCCCGAGGTGCAGCTGCTGGCTGCCCGCAGGCGTTACTACGGCGACGACGATGATTGAGAGCGGCGGATGGCCGACGACCGACCCCGGGAAGTCGCCACCATCACACCGACGAGGACCGAGAGCGCCCACAAGGCTGGGCGCGGGCCGGTACGTTGGGGCGTGGGCCCCGCGGGGCGCTGCGGCGCGCCACGTACCGTGCCCACTGCACGAGGAGGCAACGTGACCGACACCGCAAGGGCGCGCAAGCTCGCCGACCGAATCCAGGTGGTCGTCGCGGAGACCCTGGAACGGCGGATCAAGGACCCGCGCCTGGGCTTCGTGACCATCACCGACACCCGCGTCACCGGCGACCTGCGGGAGGCCACCGTCTTCTACACGGTCTTCGGCGACGAGACCGAGCGGGAGGCGACGGCGGCTGCGCTGGAGAGTGCCAAGGGCGTGCTCCGCTCCGAGGTCGGCAAGCAGACCGGGGTGCGCTTCACCCCGTCGCTGACCTTCGTCGCGGACGCGCTGCCGGACACCGCGCGCACCATCGACGACCTGCTGGACCGGGTCCGCAGCTCCGACGCGGCGGTGCGTTCCGCCGCGGCCGGCGCGCAGTACGCCGGTGACGCCGACCCGTACAAGCGGGCCGCCGAGCGCGACGACGCGGACGAGGACGAGTAGTCATGGCAGGTGAGCCGGCGGCGGCCGGTTCGGCGAGGGCGTTCTCCACCCATCCGGTGGAGGACGCCCTCGCGGTGCTTCCGGCGCCTCGCGAGGAGACACCGCTCGGCTTCGAGCGGGAGTGGCGGCGGATCGTGGCCCTCGTCGAGCAGAGCCCGGTGATCGACCTGATCTGCCACATCACCCCCGACGGTGACGCGCTCGGCTCGGCCCTGGCGGCCGGACTCGGCCTGCGCGCGCTCGGCCACCGGGTGCGGGTCTCCTTCGGTGACGACCCGCAGGTGATCGCGGAGTCGCTCTCCTTCCTGCCCGGTCAGGAGCTGATCGTGCCGGCCGCCGAGGTGCCGGACCGGCCGGAGCTGGTGCTCTGCTTCGACGTCGCCTCCGAGGGGCGGCTCGGGCTGCTGCGGGAGAAGGCGTTCGCCGCGCGGCACCTGGTGGTGCTGGACCACCACGCCTCCAATCCCGGCTTCGGCAGCCACCGGATCATCGATCCGAGCGCGCCGGCCACCGCGGTGCTGGTCGACGAACTGCTGCGGCGGCTCGGGGTCCGGCTGGACCAGTCCATCGCCACCTGCCTGTACACCGGGGTGGCCACCGACACCGGCTCGTTCAAGTACGCCGGCACCACACCGGCCACCCATGAGCTGGCCGGGCGGCTGCTGGCCACCGGGATCCGGCAGGACCTGATCTCCCGCCAGCTCTGGGACACCACCTCGTTCGGCTACCTCAAGGTGCTGGCCGCCGCGCTGGACCGCGCGGTCTACGAGCCCGAGGCCGCGGGCGGGCTGGGACTGGTGTGGACCTGGGTGCCCTACCAGGACCTGGCACTGTTCAGCGTTCCGGTGGAGGAGATCGAGGGCCTGATCGACGTGCTGCGCAAGCCCGCCGAGGCGGAGGTCGCGCTGGTGCTCAAGCAGGATCCCGACGGGACGCTGCGCGGCTCCTGCCGCGCCAAGGGCGCGGTCGACGTCGCCGCGGCCTGCGGCGAGCTGGGCGGCGGCGGGCACGCGTTCGCGGCCGGCTTCTCGGTGCGGGGGGACGCGCCGGGCGCGGTGGCCCGGTTCCGGGCGGCGCTGGCGCGGGCGGTGCGCTGAGGCGGCGCGGCACGGCGCGGCGCACCGGCCGGGCCGTACCGGCCGGGTGCGTCACACGGGGTCCGCAGGCGTTGCGGGGCCCCGCAACCATGGTTGGCAAACTGTGCAGAGAAAGAACTGATGAAGCGCAAGAGCACCGGCCCCGACGGCCTGGTCATCGTGGACAAGCCCGAAGGCATCACCTCGCACGGCGTGGTCGCCCGGCTGCGCCGGCTCGCCGGGACCCGGAAGGTCGGCCACGCCGGCACCCTGGACCCGATGGCCACCGGAGTGCTGGTGATCGGCGTCGAGCGCGCCACCCGGCTGCTCGGGCACCTGATGCTCACCGCCAAGACCTACGAGGCGACCATCCGGCTCGGCCAGACCACCATCACCGACGACCGGGAGGGCGAGGTCACCGCCTCGGTGCCGGCCGGTGCGGTCTCCCGGGAGGCGATCGACGAGCAGATCGCGGTGCTGACCGGCGAGATCATGCAGGTGCCGTCCAAGGTCAGCGCGATCAAGATCGACGGCAAGCGCTCCTACCACCGGGTGCGGGAGGGCGAGGACTTCGAGCTGCCGGCCCGGCCGACCACCGTGCACTCGTTCACCGTCCACGAGCTGCGCGAGGCGGTGGCCGAGGACGGCACGCCGGTGCTCGACCTGGACGTCACCGTGGAGTGCTCCTCCGGGACGTACATCCGGGCGCTGGCCCGCGACCTGGGCGGCGCGCTGGGCGTCGGCGGTCACCTGACGGCGCTGCGCCGCACCAAGGTCGGGCCGTACTCGGTGGAGTCGGCGCACACCCTGGAGCAGTTGGAGGAGCAGCTCACGGTGCTGCCGATCGGCGAGGCCGCGGCTGCCGCCTTCCCGCGCTGGGACGTCGGCGAGGAGGACGCGCGCCGGCTGTCGACGGGTGTGCGGCTGCCCGCGCCGGGGCTCGGGGTGGACGGGCCGATCGCGGTCTTCGGGCCGGGCGAGCAGTTCCTCGCCCTGGTGGAGGAGCAGGGCGGGCAGGCCAAGCCGGTGGCGGTCTTCGTCGGCTGACGCCGGAGACGCCGGAGCCCTGCTGGGCTCACCCGCCTCTGCGCTTGCCCGGTCTGCGCATGCCCAGGCTGTGCTCACCCGAACGGGCGAGCGCGCGAGGTGAAAGCCCGTGGTGAACGGTGTGGCCGGGGTCGCTCGGCCCACCACCCGGGCAGGCTCCTCGCGGCGAGCACGGCAGCGGTGACGGGCCCGAACGGGTGCCCACCGGGGCCGCCGGGGAGGGCAGCACGATGGCGGGTGATCTGCGGGGCGGCGGGCCGGCGGACCCGGACGGGGCGCTGGTCGCGATCAGCACGGACGCCGGGCGCCCGCTCGGCTACGGGTTCTGGGCCGATGCACGCGGCACGGTGCTGACCGCCGACGAGGTGGTCGCCGAGCAGCCGGCCGACGGCGCGGGCCTGCGGGTCCGCACGGCCGCCGGAACCTGGCACGAGGTCGGGACGGGGACGCTGACGCGCTGTCCCGAACTGGGCCTGGCCTGGCTGACGGTGGCGCGGGACGGCCCGGAGGCCTCGGGAGGGCCGCTGCCGGTGGCCGAGGCCGGGCCGCAGCCCGCGACCGGGCCGCTCGCCGAGCCGGGGGAGCACGTCCTCGTCCCCGGGGCGCCCGCCGTGACGGGCGTGCTGCACGGCACGGCGGCCGCGCTGACCGCGGGAGCGGCGCCGGCCCGGGTGCTGGCCGGGGTGCTGCTGCTCGAACTGCCGCCGGGCCTCGCACCGGTTCCCGGCCTGCCGGTGCTGGACCCCGTCACCCGGGTGGTGCTCGGCCTGCTGGCGCCGGGCCTGCGCGGGCTGCCGGACGGGCTGACCGGCGCGATCCCGCTCGCCACCGCCCGCTCGCTGGGTCCGCCGGCCCTCGTCGACCTGCTCGCCCGCAACGCGGTGGCCGCACCGGCCTACGGCCACTCGCTCAACCTGGGCGGCGCCCTCGGGCTGACCGTCCGCCAGCTGGCGGCGGCCTGCGCCGGCCCGGGGCGGATCGGCGAGCTGGCCGCGGAGCGGGTGGAGCGCGCGGACGGCCTGGCCGGCGAGGAGCCGGCGGCGGTGCTGACCGTCCTGGTCGGTGAGCCCGGCAGCGGCGCGAGCACCGAGCTGGCGGCCCTCGCGGTGCGCCGGTCGGCGGGCGCCCGGCCGCTGCCCACCCTCTGGCTGCGCGGTGCGGATCTGCGGGCCACCGACCGCTGCCTGCGAGCGCCCCTGGGCCGTGCGCTGGCCGCTCTCGCCACGCGGGAACGGGAGCAGGCGCGGTCGGCCGCACCGGTCGACGAGGCGGCGGTGGCCCAGGTCTGCGCGGCCGCCGGGCGCCCGCTGCTGGTGGTGCTCGACGGGCCCGAGGAGGCGCCCGGGGTGCTCGGCGCCGCCTGGTGGGCGGCGACGATCGAGTGGCTGGTGGCCGCCCGGGTGCGGCTGCTGGTGGCCTGCCGGCCGGAGAGCTGGGAGCGGTACGGGCCGCAGGTCGAGGCCGGGCTCGTGGGCAGCGCCGGGCTCGGCGGCGGCCCCGAGTCGGTGCGGCTGCACCGGCTGCGCCCATGGTCCGGTGCGGCGCTGGAACTCGCCGTCCAGCACTACGGACTGACGACGGCCCAGGGAGTCTGGACGCAGCGGGCGGTGGACCCGCTGCTGCTCCGGATGGCGGGGGAGCTGCGGGCCGCGGGGGTGGATCCGGCGGGGGCGAGCGCGGCCGAGCTCTGCCAGGGCTGGCTCGACCTGCGCTGCCTGCGGATCGCCGAGCACTTGGCCCGGGAGGGGGACCGGCCCGCCTCGCACCGCAAGGGGAGTGCGCTGCGGGCAGCCGCACCGCTCGTCGCGCCGGGGCGGGTGCGCCGGCTGGCTGCCGTGGTGGCCGGGCGGGTGCACGAGGCCGCCCGCCGGATGCTCGGCGCGGGCCAGGGCGGCCTGGGGCGGTCCGCGTTCGAGGAGCTCTTCCCGCCCGGCGGCTGGGCCCGCGCGGTGCTGGGCGAGGGGCTCTTCGTCCCGGCCGGTGACGGCTACTGGCTGGCCCACGCGAAGCTGGCGGACTGGCTGCAGGGCACCCATCTGGACCTGGACGCCGCGCTGCGGCTGCTGCTGGCCGACGGCGAGGAAGGCGGCGTGCGGCGCCCGATGCCCCGGCACCGGGTCGGCGCGGTGGAGGCGGCGCTGCGCGCCCTCGGGGAGAGCCGGGGAGCGGCGGGGCTGGACCCTTGGCTGCACCGGCTCTGGGACGCGCTGAGCGCCGCGGGGGCGCCCGAAGGCCCGGCCGGCGCGACGGCCCCGACGGCGGAGCTCGACCGGGAGCGGCGCTGGTGGGCGGCCCGCCTGCTGGTCACCGCGCTGCGCGCCAGCCCCGAGCCGGCGGCGCACCAGGAGCTGCTCCAGCGGATGGCGCAGCGGATCGCGCAGGCCGCCGCGAGCGCCGGCGGCTTCGCGGCCCTGGGCCGGGGAGCGCCGGACGGCCCGGCGCCCGTCGAACTGGCCCGGTTCGGGCCGGAGTTCTGGGACTCCCTCGCGCTGCCCGCCGACTGCCACTGGGCGCTGCTGCGCACGCTCAGCCGGGCGGACGGCCCCGAGCAGGGCTTCCTCGCCTCGGCCGCCGCCCGCCTCGCCGCCTCGGGGGCGTGGGCCTTCCCCCTGCTGTGCCGCTGGTTCGAGGACGGCCACGGGCTGCCGGCCCGCCCCGGCGGTACCGTCGCCGACCTCGCCCACGACCTGCTCTACGCCCACCGGGCCCTCGCCGTCGACGAGTTGACGGAGGCCCTGGTGGCGGTCGCGCACCCGCGCGCCGACGCACTGCTGACCGTGCTCGCCGTGGAGGAGCCCTCCGCGCTCTGCCGCGCGGTCGACCGCTGGAGCCACGACCCGCGTCCCGAGCGCCACGTGGCCGCCGCCGTGCACGCGCTGCGCACCGCGCCGTACGCCACCGGCGCGGGGGTCGAGCTGCTGCGCCACGCCGCACTGACCCTGCTCGCCCGGGAGGCGGAGCCGGGCCTGCACGGCGCCGCCCTCGCGCTGCTGGTCCGCGATCCGGTCACCCGCGCCCGCCATCTGGCAGGCGCGCTGCGCGCGTACGCGGCCGACGATCCGTTCGTTCCGCCGGCAGCCCTCGCGGTGGCGCTGGCCACCGACGCGGCCGCCGTGCTCGACGCGTTCGAGGCGCGGCTGGCGCTGCCCGGCGGCTCCGCTGCCGCCGTGCTGCGGGTGCTCGCGGACGCCGCGCCCGGGGCCGGCGCGGTGGCGGCCCCGGGTTCGCTGCCCGACCCGGCCACCCGGCTGGCCGGGCGGCTGCTGCGGGCCCGGCCCGAGCGGGCCGAGCTGGTGGCCGAGTACCTCAACCGGCGGCTCGCGCTGGGGACGGCCGCCCGGGGCGACCTCACCGCGCTGCTGGGCGCGCCGCCAGGCGAGCGGCCGGCGCCGGTCCGGCGGGCCTTCGCGCTGGTGCTGGCCACCCCGGGGGCCGCGGCACCGGCGGCCCGGGCGGATGCGCACGCGGACGGGCCGGCGCCGGGCCCGGCGGCCGGTGAGCTGCTGCGCGGCGAGTTCCTGGACCGGCTGCTGGTCACCGAGCGGGATCCGGCGGTGCTGGCCCCCGCCCTGGAGCGGCTGGCCAACACCACCGCCCGCCAGGACCCGCAGCGGGCCCGGGCCATGGTGCGCCGGATCGCCGACGCCTGGGCCCAGGGCACCGGCGGCCCGGAGCGCTGGGACGCCCTGCTGGTGGGCTGCGCGGGCCGGGCCGCCGACTTCGCCCAGTTGCTCGCGGAGTGGCCCGCCGACTCGCACCCGCCCGCCGGCGGTCCGCTGCTGGCCCGGATGCGCGTGCTGCTCGCGCAGGGCCGCGACCCGCAGTACGCGGCGGCCGAGGCCGAGCGTACGGCCGTGCGGCCGGTCATCGCCGCGCTGCCGCGCGCAGCGGGTGTTCCGGTGCCGGAGCGCGGAGCGGCGCATGGCACGCTATAGGGGTTCGGGTTTGAGCTGTTGAGAAGAGGAGCGGTCAGGGTGCAGCGCTGGCGTGGCCTGGAGGAGATTCCCGGCGACTGGGGACGCAGCGTCGTCACCATCGGCTCGTTCGACGGGGTGCACCTGGGGCACCAGCTGATCATCAACCGGGCGGTCGCCCGGGCGCGTGAGCTGGGCGCCAAGGCCGTCGTGGTGACCTTCGACCCGCACCCGAGCGAGGTGGTGCGCCCCGGCAGCCACCCGCCGCTGCTGGCCCCGCACCCGCGCCGGGCCGAGCTGATGGCGACCCTCGGCGTGGACGCGGTGCTGGTGCTGCCGTTCACCGCGGAGTTCTCCAAGGAGTCGCCGCAGGCCTTCGTCCAGCAGGTGCTGGTGGACGCGCTGCACGCGCGGCTGGTGATCGAGGGGCCGAACTTCCGGTTCGGGCACAAGGCGGCCGGCAACGTCGCGCTGCTGGCCGAGCTGGGGCAGCAGGCCGACTTCGAGGTCGAGGTGGTCGACCTCCAGGTGCGCGGTGCGGCCGGCGGCGGCGAGCCGTTCTCCTCCACGCTGGCCCGCCGGCTGGTCGCGGCCGGTGAGATGGGCGCGGTGGCCGAGGTGCTCGGCCGGCCGCACCGGGTCGAGGGCATCGTGGTGCGCGGCGCGCAGCGCGGGCGCGACCTGGGCTACCCGACCGCCAACGTGGACGTGGTGCCGCACAGCGCCGTCCCGGCCGACGGGGTGTACGCGGGCTGGCTGACGGCCGACGGCGAGCGGATGCCGGCGGCCATCTCGGTGGGCACCAACCCCACCTTCGACGGCACCCACCGCACCGTCGAGGCCTACGCGATCGACCGGGTCGGCCTGGACCTGTACGGGCTGCACGTGGCCGTCGACTTCCTCGCCTTCCTGCGCGGGATGGAGAAGTTCGACACCGTCGAGGCGCTGCTCGACCGGATGGCCGCCGACGTGAAGCAGGCCAGGGAGCTGACCGCGACGGAGTGACGAGCCGTCACCGCGACGCTACTGCGCCCGCCCCCGGACTCCGGGGGCGGGCGCAGTCGCGTGCGGTCACTGCTGGGGCGGTGGCGGCGGGTAGCCGTAGCCGGGCTGCGGGGGCTGCTGCGCCGGATCGGTGGGGCCGGGCTGCGGCGCGGCCGGGGGCCACGGGCCCGGCTGCTGCTGCCCGGGGTTGACCGGCCCGGGTGCCGGCGGGTAGCCGTACCCCTGCGGCGGGGCCGCCTGCGGGCCGCCCGGCGCCGGGTAGCCGTACCCCTGCTGGCCGGGCTGCGGCGCCCAGGGCTGCCCGCCGGCCGGGCCGCCGCCCTGCGGCGCGCCCCAGGGCTGACCGGCCTCCGGCCCGGGGGCACCGTACGGCTGCTGGGCCGGTCCGGGCTGGCCGGGCCACCCCTGCTGCGGCGCGCCGGGCGCCTGCTGCTGTTGCTGCCAGCCGCCGTTCGCCGCGGCCTGCTGGGCCCGGATGATGTCCTCGCCGACCAGGGTGGCCAGATCGAAGTAGGCCTCACGGACCTTGGGCCGCATCATGTCCAGGTTGACCTCGGCCCCGGCCGCCAGGCTCTCGTCGAACGGCACCACCACGACGCCGCGGCAGCGGGTCTGGAAGTGCGCGACGATGTCCTCGATCCGGATCATCTTGCTGGTCTCGCGGACCCCGGAGACCACGGTGATGCTGCGCTGGACGAGATCGGCGTAGCCGTGTGCGGAGAGCCAGTCGAGGGTGGTGCTGGCGCTGCTGGCGCCGTCCACGCTCGGGGTCGCGACGATGATCAGCTGATCGGCCAGGTCGAGCACTCCGCGCATCGCGCTGTACAGCAGGCCGGTGCCGGAGTCGGTC
Source organism: Kitasatospora sp. NBC_01250 (assembly GCF_036226465.1). Lineage (NCBI taxonomy): Bacteria > Bacillati > Actinomycetota > Actinomycetes > Kitasatosporales > Streptomycetaceae > Kitasatospora > Kitasatospora sp. NBC_01250. The sequence goes on from NZ_CP108476.1 coordinate 6,053,295, forward strand.
AGGATGATCGGGTACTGGCGGCCCAGCACGTCGATCACCTGGCGGTAGTCGGAGTCGTTGAAGGTGGTGGAGACCGCCGGGTCGACGTCGTTCGCCAGGATCTCCAGGCCGCTGTTGAGGTCCTGCGAGGTGTACTGGCGGATGTCCATGTAACTGCGCAGGTGCGGGATGGCCGTCACCAGGTCGCGGATGGTCGCCCCGGTCTGCCGCTTGATCCGGCGGCCCAGGGTGCCGGCGTCGGGGTTGGCGTCGATCGCGATCACCTTGTCCTGGCGCTCGCTGGCCAGCGTGGCCCCGAGCGAGGTGGTGGTCGTGGTCTTGCCGACGCCGCCCTTGAGGCTGATCACGGCGATCCGGTAGCAGCTCAGCACCGGGGTGCGGATGATCCCCAGCTTGCGCTCGCGCTCGGCCTGCGCGGCCTTGCCGCCGAACTTCAGCCGCGGCGCCTGGCGCTGCTGCTTGGGCTGGTTGCGCAGCAGCCGGTCGGAGGAGAGCTCCACGGCCGCGGTGTAGCCGAGCGGGGCACCCTGCGCGGTCGGCTGCTGGCCGCCGGGCTGCTGGAAGGCGGCGGGCGCCTGCGGCACGGCCTGCTGGTGCGGGTAGGCCACCGGCGCGGGGTAGGGCTGCTGGCCCGCGGTGGGTCCGGGCGCGGCCGGGCCGGAGTGCGGCCAGCCGCCCTGGCGCGGGTCGACCGGACCCGCCTGCGGCACGCCGGGCTGAGCGGTGGCGGGGTGCTGCGCGACCGCCGGCGGCTGGCCCCACGGCGCGCCGACCGCCGGAGCGCCCGGCACGCCCGGCGGCACGGCCTCCGGGACCGGCTGCTGCTGCACGGGCGGTACCGGCTGACCCTGCTGCAGGTGGGGCGGGTACCCGCCAGGGGGGTAGGCGGCGGGGTACGCCTGCGCGGGCTGTGCGGTGGCGGGCTGCTGGCCGCCGGGCTGACCCGGGACGCCGCTCTGCGGCGGGCCGGCCTGGTACGCCTGCTGCTCGGCGCCCGGCCAGGCGGGCGCACCGGGGTGACCGGGCACGCCCGGGGCACCGCCCGCGGCGGACGGCGTCGGCTGGGGGGCCGGTGCCGGCTGGGCAACCGGTGCCGGCTCGCCGGTGGCCGGCGGTGCGGCGGCCACCGGTGCGGCGACCGGCGCCACCTGGTCCACCGGGGCCGGGGCAGGGGCGGGCACAACGGCCGGAGGTACGGCCGCCGGCGGGGCCTCGGCCGCGCCGCCCGGCCCGGCCTGCGCGGGGATCGGCGCAGCGGGGCTCAGCGGTTCACCGGTCGCGGCGGGCGCGGGCTGCGGCTCGGCCGCCGGTGCCGCCTCGCCCTGCGTGTACCAGGACGGGGGAGTGTAGTCGGGGGCGTCGGACCAGTCGTCGTCGTCCTCCGCCGCCGCGTTGTCGCCGACGTAGACGCCGTCCCGATCGCTGCTCACCTTGGGCTCCCTCGTGTTCGCCGCCGCTGGTCGCGGTGCCGTAGGCACAAGACTAGAACCTGCGGGTCGCCAGGTTGACTGCGCCGTCGCGACTCGTTGGACCTGATGGGGGCTCAGCCGTCGGCGCAACCGTGCGGGCACGGCCCCGCGGCGGCGTCACCGGCAAGGGTGACGGCGCCGCGGCGGGCCGACCGCCGACCGGGTACCGCTCAGTCCACCCGGCGGGGCGGTCCCAGCAGCTGGTGCTCGGCCGAGCCCGGCTCGGTGCGCACGTACTGGCGGTGCATCCTGGTGGCCCAGAGCGTGAGGTCGTCGCCCAGCTGCGGCAGCGCGGCCACGTCCTGACCGCTGAACGAGAGCACCCGGCCGATCAGTTCGGCCTCCGGCGGGGAGATGCGCTGGACACCGACCAGGTCGGCCGCGTTGAGCACCCGGGCCGCGTTCGGGCCCAGGAACGGCAGCAGGGTCAGCGTGGACTGCCAGGGGGTGGCCGACAGGCGGCTGCGCGGCGGGCGCGGCCCGAGGTCGCGCACCACCAGGACCGGCGCCGAGACGGAGGCGCCCTGCGCGCCGAGCCGGCCGATCTGGTGCACGGTCACGCACGGCTGTCCGCCGCCGGCGGCCTGCGCCAGCTGTGCCCAGAGCTGGGGCCGGGCGGTCTCCACCGCGACCCGGGCGCCGGTGGCGGCGGCCCGCAGCGCGATCACCTGCGCCGTCCACACCCCGCCGACCAGCACCACGTCGTAGGCGGTGGGCCGGAACAGGCCGAGCACCGCGGCCTGGCGGTGCGGGTCCTCGCCGATCACCACACCGTCGTCGCCGACCGGGAAGGAGAGCGCGGCCAACTGCTCGGGGCCGAGCACGTGCTGCTCACGGCGCGGGCCGCGCAGGCCGAAGCCGGCCCGGATCCGGGCCAGCGGCGTGCTGCGGTCGGCGGGCTGCGGCCGGGTCTGGCCGGAGTAGGTCTGGTAGGCCATCAGGCACATCCCCCCAGAGGCAGGGTGGCGAGCAGGCCGGGCGCCTGCTCCTGGTCCAGCCGGGACAGGCCCAGGCCGGCGCTCTGCGCGCGCTGCTCCAGCAGCCGGCCGAACTGGGCGACGTCGGCCTCGCTGCGGGCCACCACCCGGACGTGGCCGCTGATCGCCGCCGCGTCGCCGGTACCGGCCCGGGCGGTCAGGCTGAACACGCTGGCCAGCGCGGGCGTGCCGGTGGCCAGGTTGACCAGGTCGGGGGCCGAGACCCCGGCGCCCGTGCCCGCCGAGCGGCTGAGCTGGGGCCACTTGGAGATCCAGTAGGTGGTGTGGAAGCGGTCGTCGACCCGCCAGAACCGGCTGCTCTCCTGGGTGCGGCGGGTGCCGCCGCCACCGCTGCCGGTGCCCTGACGGCCGGCCGTGGCCAGCGGGTTGGCGCAGGTGGCGATGGACAGCGCGCCGATCAGCTGGCGCTCGTCCAGCGCGGTGGCGGTGAAGCCGGCTCCGTTGAGCCGGCCGGCCAGCTGGTCGGTGACCCGCTGCAGCGCCTTGCGGGCGCCCTCCTCGCCGCCGCCGCGGGCCAGCACGGCGGTGGCCGCGCGCTCCGGGTCGAGCTTGAGGGCGACCCAGGTCAGGCGCAGTGCGGGGGTGCTCAGCCCGTCCGCGAGCTCCTGGTAGGCGCGGGTGGCCAGGGCCTGCTCGGGCAGGTGCGGGGCCGGGGCGGGCTGGGTGTGCTGGAGCACCTGGACCGACTCCAGCGCGATGTCGTCCACCTGCAGCGCCGAGCAGACGATGTCCAGCGGCAGCGGCAGCGCGGTGCGCATCGGGCGCAGCGGCTGGTCCTTGGCCTGCACCAGCAGCACCGAGGTGAGGAAGGTGCCGTCGCCGATCATGCCGGTCTCGCGGCGCACCGGGCGGCCCGCGCCGACGTCGGTCTCGGTGGCGTGGGTGTAGGTGCGCAGCGCCGGTTCCAGTTCCAGCGCGGGCGCGAGGCCCGGGTCGCTGCCGGCCGGCGGCAGCAGGTTCGGTGCCTCGCGGCGGCGGGCGCGGTGGGCCGAGCGGATCCGCAGCGCCTCGGGCAGGGTGCGCCCGCGCACCGGCACCACGGCCAGCACCAGCAGCAGCACGGCCGGCACCGCGAGGGCGCCGGCCGTCGCGCGGTTCACCGTCCAGCCGACCGCGACCAGCGCCGCGGCGACCTCGATCAGCACCAGTTGCTGCAGCCGCAGCCGGCCGCCCAGCAGCCCGGGGCGCGGGTGCACCCGCACCGGCACGGGCGCCGGGCCACCACCACCGTTCTCCTGGACTCCGGTGGGCTGCGGGGGAGTCGTGCCGCTCGGGCGGTTCCCCCTGCCCCGTGCCGCCCTGCGTCGCCCTTGCGCGGTCTGGCTTGGCATTCCCCCGCGTGACCCTCTCTGATTCGCTGTCACGGCCCGGTTGGCCGGGTGCTGAACAGTACCCGTACCGTACTCACGTCTGCCGCATCGTAGAGGGTCGCCAGGGACCGGAGGCGAGCGGGCGGCCGTAACAGGGGAGGGCCAAGCACGATGGCATCACGCAGGGACGAGTTGAACGCCTACACCTTCGCGCGAAAGCGCACCGTGGGCGCCTTCCTGCAGCCGGCCGGTGGTGGAAGCGACGAGGACGCACCGCGCCCGATCCGCGCGGTGCTCCCCTCGCTGGTGATGGCGGTGGTGGCGGTGGCCGGATTCGGGCTCTGGGGCCTGATCAAGCCGACCGCCCCGCAGGGCTGGGACAACGGCAAGAACGTCATCCTCGGCAAGGACTCGACGACCCGTTACGTCGTGCTGACCAGCGCCGACGGCACCAAGATGCTGCACCCGGTGCTCAACATGTCCTCGGCGAAGCTGGTGCTGCCGGCCGACTCCAGCGTGGTCATCGTCGCCGACTCGGCGATCGACAACTACAAGGCGCACGGCCCGACGATCGGCATTCCGTACGCCCCCGACAAGCTGCCGAGCGCCGCGGACGCGGGCACGGCCAAGAAGTGGTCGGTCTGCGACCGGCCCGGCTCCGACGACTCCCACCCCAACCAGGGCGTCTTCGTGACGGCCGGCGCGGACGCGGCCACCCTGGCGCGGCCCGACCGGATGCTGAACGCGAGTCAGTCGCTCTGGGTCCAGGCGGTGCAGAAGAACGGCGCACCGGGCACCCAGTACCTGGTGGACTCGGCGGGCCGCGGACACGTGATCGGCACCCCGGGCATGTCGGACTCCGACCTGCGGGCGCTGCGGATCGCGCTCTTCGGCAACCAGGCCAAGCCGGAGCAGGTCACCGACGACTGGCTGGGCACGCTGGATCTGCAGGGCAGCGCGATCGGCTTCCCGCAGGTGCCGGGGATGACCGCCGCCAAGACCCGCTCCAGCGTGCAGCTCTCCGACTCCAGCCTGAACTACGTGGGCCGGCTGGTCAGCTCGCAGGGGACCTACTACGTGGTCGGCACCGACCGGCTCTACCAGGTGACCCCCTTCGAGGCCGAGTTGATCCGACAGGCCCCGATCACCGGCTACGCCTACGACCAGGGCAACCCGACCGTCACCGAGATCACCCCGGCCGACAACGCCCGCTACGGCCGCGACTTCGACACCTCGGGTCCGATGGCCAAGGTGTCCGACTGGCCGACGGCCAAGCCGGTCGCCCCGGTCAACGGCGGCGACCCGGCCGCCGCCCGTCCGGTGATCTGCTCCACCCTCGAAGGGATGAACGGCGGCACGGCGCAGCGGAGCGTGTGGGCCGGCACCGACTTCCCCGCGGCCTTCGTGCCCGGCTCGGCCAGCGCCTACGTCAGCCCGGGGCACGGGCTGTTCTACCGCGCGGTGGACGCCTCCGCCCAGGGCTCCGGCAGCGACTACCTGGTCACCGAGACCGGGCTGCGCTACTTCGTGCCGGCCGGCAACGACGGCCCCGCCTCCGGTGCGTCACCGACCCCGGCGCCCTCCGCGAGCCCGCCGTCCGACAGCCAGCAGCAGGTCAACGAGGCGCAGGCCAGGCTCGGTTACAAGGACACGACGCCGGTGCTGGTGCCCAGGGCCTGGTCGGACCTGATCCCGGCGGGCCCGGCGCTCAACACCAAGGCCGCGCTCCAGGAGCAGACCTCCTGACCACGGCAGTTGATTGCAGGTCAGTGCCGGTTGCGCCAACGTCCGGCGGATCGTCATGGGTTGGTAACCAAACGGCTCCCGATGTTGGGACTGTCGGCGCTGTTGGCTACAGTGCTGCGAAGCATCACACCGTGGTGTCGTCCGGGTGGGCAGGGTGACCGCACAGCCGGAATGAGTCTGTCTCATGGGGGACGGTGGATTATGGCTGGTCAGTTCACGACGACCGCTGAGGAGATGCGGGCCTTCTCGGGCAAGATCACCGAGGTCAACTCGCAGATCCAGGGGGAGCTTTCGAAGCTCAACGCGCTGGTCGAGTCGATCGCCGGCGGCTGGCAGGGTGCGGCTGCGACCGCCTACCACCAGCTGCAGGAGCGGTGGAACGAGGACGCGACCGCGCTCAACAAGGTGCTGGACGAGATCCGACAGGCGATCGACGCCACCACCTCGAAGTACTCGGCCACCGAAGAGGACCAGCGCTCCTCGCTCAGCGGCGTCCAGGGCGCCTGACGCTCCGCCGGCCTGGCCGGCACGCAGCTGCGCGGCAGCGCATCAGCCGGGGCCGTCCCGGAGGGGCGCCCCGACCCACCTCTTCTTGAAAGGGAGCCATCATGGCTGACGGACACATCAAGGTCGATTTCAGCACCATCCAGAACGCGGGCTCCGAGGTCCGTGCCACCGCCACGCGGGTCCAGCAGCAGCTGGACGACCTCAAGGCCGGTGTCACCCGGATCGCCAGCTCCTGGACCGGTGCGGCCAAGGAGGGCTACGACGCCCGCCAGGCCATCTGGGACTCGAAGGCGAACGACCTGCACACCACGCTGAACCAGATCGCCGCGGCGCTGGACAACGCTCACCAGAGCTACACCCAGACCGAGTCGGCCAACGCCGCGATCTGGCACAACTGATCCATCGGCCGGGGTCGGCCCAGTCGCCCCCGGCCGGACCGCTCCGCACCGCCGCGCGCGGTGCGGAGCGAAAGCGCAGCAGGTGGGGCGGGTGTCCGTGGACGCCCGCCCCCATCGCGTGTCCGGGCCGCAGCCGGCCCGGGAGCGGGCCCGTGAGGACGGGCCGGACACGCGGCAGGACACGTGGGCGGAACACGCGAGTCGAGGGGTGCCAGGTGGCGTTGGGGCGAAGGCTGAGCCGGATCGCGGCGGTCGGCGCGGTGCTCGGTGTGCTGGGCGGGACGGCAGCCGCGCCCGCGGTGGCGGCGGATCCGCCGGGGAGCCACTGGTCGCCGTTGAGCATCGCAGCGGCCGGTGACTGCACCTTCCCGGCCAAGGACGTGCCGGGCACCCCGTGGGCGCTGCAGCGGGTGCTGCTCGACCAGCTCTGGCAGAACAACACGGTCACCGGCAGCGGGGTGCTGGTCGCGGTGATCGACACCGGCGTGGACAACCAGAACCCGCAGCTGGCCGGCAAGGTCCAGGCCGGTCCCACGCTGCTGCTGGACAAGAACAACAACAACCAGCCGGTGGCCGGGGGGTCGACCACCGACACGGTCGGCCACGGCACCAAGGTGGCCGGCATCATCGCCGCCGCGCACCGTGACGGCGTCGGCTTCGTGGGCCTGGCGCCCGGCTCCCAGATCCTGTCGATCCGGCAGAACGACGACGCGGGCAGCGGCAACGTGGACACCCTGGCCCAGGCGGTCGTGGACGCGGTCAACGCCAACGCCCAGGTCATCAACATCTCGCAGGACGTCCGCGGCACCAACGGGGACGCCGACTTCGCCGGCAGCGGCGCCCTCAAGAGCGCGATCGACCTCGCCGAGGCGCACAACGTGGTGGTGGTCGCGGCCTCCGGCAACGACGGCCAGGAGGGTGCGACCTATCCGGCCGCCTACCCCACGGTGCTCGCGGTGGGCGCCTCCGACCGCAACAACGAGCGCGCCTCCTTCTCCGAGTACGGCGACTTCGTGAAGGTCGCCGCCCCCGGCGTGGACATGCTCTCCACCGTCCCGGGCGGCGGCCAGTGCGTGGACAACGGCACCAGCTTCGCCGCCCCGTACGTGGCCGGGGTGGCCGCGCTGCTGCGCGGCGAGCACAAGGACTGGACGGCCCGGCAGATCCGCGCCCGGATCGAGCAGACCGCGCAGCGCACCCAGCGCACCCCCGACAAGTACCTCGGCTGGGGAGTGGTCGACCCGGTCAAGGCGGTCACCGACACCGACCCGCCGACCAACGACCCGGTGCCCGATCCGGCGGTCCAGCTGGCCGGCTCGCCGATCCTGCCCCAGCCGCTCGGCCTGGGCGAGACCCAGGCCGACCGCGACCGGCGCACCGCCACCTACGTGCTCGGCGGCGCGGTCCTGCTGGTGGCGCTGCTCTTCGGCGGCTTCGTGGTGCTGCGCGACCACCGGCGCCAGCAGCAGGGCTGAGCGGCCGGTCGGCAGCCCCGACCGCCCGGACCAAGCCCGGAACAGCCGCAAGCGGCCCGGACACCCCCCAGCGGGGCGTCCGGGCCGCTTCGTCGTGCGCGGGGCCGGTGGGCTCAGACCTGCTCGTCCTCCGGCAGGGTGATCACCCAGCGGGTCGCCTGGCGCGGGCGCAGGTAGAAGACCCAGTAGAGCGAGGCGGCGGCGGTGATCACGCCGGTCCAGATCAGCGCGTGGGTGTCCAGCTGGGTCAGCGTGTAGCCGAGGGCGACGATCAGCAGCACGGGCAGCACCGGCCACAGCGGCTGGCGCCAGGCGGGGGTGTGCTTGTGCGCGCCCCTGCGGGAGAACAGCGCGGCGACGGCGACCAGCAGGTAGAGCGCGGCGACCGCGACGCCGGTGATGTTGCTCAGCGTCTCGCCGGGGACGAAGCACAGCACCGCGCCGGGGACGCCGACCGCGAGGGTGGAGACCCACGGGGCGTTGAAGCGGTTCAGCGTGCCGAAGGCCTTGTTGATCGGCTCCGGCCAGGCCCGGTCGCGGCCGGAGGCGAACAGCACCCGGGAGTTCTGGATCACCATGACGATGCCGGCGTTGATGATGGCCAGCGCGATGCACAGGCTGATGAAGGTGCCGAGCGCCGAGTCGCTCCAGCCGGCCACCATGCCGGAGATGTCGCCGCCGGTCAGCGTGGCCAGGTCGGGCGCGCCCAGGGTGATCGCGACGACCGGGGCCATGATGACCACCGCCGACAGGCCGAGCGTCCACAGCACCGTGCGGGCCACGTTGCGGCGCGGGTTCTCCAGCTCCTCGGAGAGGTAGATCGCGGTGCTGAAGCCCTGGGTGACGAAGAGCGCGGTGCCCATCGCGGCCATCATCCCGCCCAGGCCCACCGCGCTGGTGGCGCCGTGGGCGTCGGCCAGCACGCCGTGGAACAGGCTGCCCGCCCCGCGCTGGCTGTGCGCGAAGCCGAGGACGGAGACGACGCCGGCCGCGATCACCTCCAGGACCAGGAAGATGCCGGTGATCCAGGCGTTGGCCCGCAGGTCCAGCAGGCCGGCCACGGTGGCGGCCAGCATCACCGCGGCGCCGGCCACCGGGCCGCTGACGTGCACGATCGGGGCCAGATAGGCGGCCGTCCCGATGGCGATCACCGAGGGGACGATCATCACCACGATCAGCGACTGGATGAAGACCAGCCAGCCGGCGAACCGGCCGGCCAGCGTGCCCACCATCGCGTACTCGCCGCCCGCGCTGGGGATCAGGGTGCCCAGCTCGGAGTAGCAGAACGCCACCGCCACGCAGATGACCGCGCCGATGCCGATGGTCAGCGCGGTCGCGGTGCCGAGCGAGTTGAACAGCAGCGGCACGATGACGAAGAGCGAGGAGGCGGGCGTGACGCAGGAGAGCGTGAGCAGCGTTCCGCCCACGACGCCGAGCGAGCGCTGCAGCCCTCGGGAGGCCTCGGCGGTACTGACCGTCACCGTGGGGGTGGCGGCGGGTGGGCGAAGCGTGTCGGTCATGGCGGGTCCGATCGGCTCAGCGCGGCGGTGCGCGGTCCTGTGCGGTGCTGGGGTGGGGAGCGGTATCGCCTCCGCGACGTCTTCGAGGCCCCTGCCTGGGGGTTTGGTCTACTGGCTCCCTTGGATCGCCATGGTGCGGGGGCGTATAGCTTGCGTCAATGGCGGTTGACCTTCGGAATCCGTTGCGGTAATCCGCATAGGCATCCACATCTGTGGCCCGCGGTGGGCGCCCAGGATTGATGTCCGACTTGTTACCTTTGGCCAACGGCGTATGAATCAAAGGTGAACTCGGATTGCGAGGATTGATTCGAAGGTTGCCATCGGCAACAGTCGCCAGTGGTCCAGGCACTCCCGGGTATCGCGGCGGCGTTGCGGACCGGATCGCGGCCACCACGAGAACCGCAGCTCGGCGGCGAAAAAACCTCGATAACTTTCCGGCTGCTGGACAGGGCAAACGCCGAGGGGCCGGGTGGCGACTGCGCGCACCCGACCCCTCGACCACTGTCGGTGACGGCCTGGCGGGCCGCCCCGGTCACCTCACTGCTGCTGCGGCAGCCAGCCCGTCTGCACCATCTGTCCGCTGGTGATCCGCCGCGACACGAACATGCCGCGGCCCGGCGGCAGCGCCTGCGGCTTGACGGTGCCCAGCAGTGCGCCCTCGTCCCGGTTGCCGGAGAGCATGACGCCCTGCCCGCCCAGCTCGCGCATCCGCTGCATCACCGGCTCGAAGAGCGAGCGCCCCGCACCACCCGCGTTGCGCGCGATGATCACGCGCAGGCCGATGTCGCGGGCGAACGGCAGGAACTCGGCCAGCGCCGCCATCGGGTTGCCCGAGGAGGTGGCGACCAGCTCGTAGTCGTCCACGATCACGAACATGTCCTTGCCGCTGTACCAGCTGCGGTTGCGCAGCTGGTCGGCGGTCACGTCCGGGCCGGGCAGGCGGCGCGCGCAGGCCCCGCGCAGCATGTCCACGATCGCGGTCATCGCCGGCTGGGCGGCGGCGTACTCCACCAGGTACTCCGGCGGCACCGCGCCCAGCAGTGCGCGCCGGTAGTCGCCGATCACGATGCCGGCCTGCTCGGGGGTGTAGCGCTCGGTGATCTGCTTGATCAGCATCCGCAGCAGCGCCGACTTCCCGGACTCGCTCTCACCGAAGACGATGAAGAGCGGGTCGGTCTCGAAGTTGACGAAGACCGGCGCCATCTCGACCTCGTCCAGGGCGAAGGCGATGCCGCGCTCGGGCTGCTCGAAGCCCTTGGGCAGCGAGTAGCCGTCCAGCACGGCCGGCAGCATCCGCACCTGCGGCGCCCGCGGGCCGCTCCAGGCGGCGTTGACCGCCTCCACCAGTCCGGTGACACCGGTCACCAGGTCGTCGACCGAGCAGGAGCCGTCCAGGCGCGGCAGGCCGCTCAGGAAGTGCAGCTTGCCGCTGGTCAGGCCGCGGCCCGGGGCGCCGTTGGGCACGTTCTGCGCCACCTTGCGGTCGATCTCCGACTCCATCGGATCGCCCAGCCGCAGCTCGGTGCGGTTCTGCAGGGCGTCCTTGAGGGCCGGGCGGACCTCGGCGTAGCGGGCGGCGGTCAGCACCACGTGCACGCCGTAGCCCAGACCGCGGGCCACGATGTCGGTGACCACCGGCTCCAGGATCTCGTACTCCTGGCGGAAGGTGAGCCAGCCGTCGACCACCAGGAAGACGTCGCCGAACTGTTCGTCCGGCAGCTGGCCGGCGGCCCGGCGGGTGCGGTAGGTGCCGATCGAGTCGATGCCGGTGGCGCGGAACAGCTCCTCGCGCCGGTTCAGCACCCCGTGCACCTCGCTGACCATCCGGCGCACCTTGTCGGTGTCCAGGCGCCCGGCCACCCCGCCGACGTGCGGCAGGTCCTGCAGCGACTGGAAGCCGCCGCCGCCGAAGTCCAGCAGGTAGAACTGGGTCTCCACCGGGGTGTGGGTGAGCGCGAAGCCCGCCACCATGCTGCGGATCATGGTCGACTTGCCCGAGCGCGGACCACCGACCACCAGACCGTGGCCGGCCGCGCCGGAGTAGTCCTGGTAGAGCACGTCGCGCCGCTGCTCGCGCGGCCGGTCCACGATTCCCACCGGCACCACGAGTCGGCCCAGCGCCCCGAACTCCGGTGAGGTCAGGCCGCGTTCGGGAGTGGCCTGGAGCGGCGGCACCAGCTGGTCCATGCTCGGTGCCTCGTCCAGCGGCGGCAGCCAGACCTGGTGGGCCGGCGGGCCCTGCCCGACCATCCGCTGCACGATCACGTCGAGCACGGTGTCCACCAGCGCGTCGTCCAGCTGCTCCGGCTCGGGCACCACCTCCTGCACCACCGTCTCGATCACCGGCACCTCGGCCGCGGTGAAGAGCACCGGCTGCACGGTGGAGATCCGGCCGCTGGCCCGCTGCTGGCCCGGCGCCCGGTAGGGCCCCGAGACGTAGGCGGCCTTGAAGCGGTCCATCACGTCGGTGCCGAACTTGAGGTAGCCGACGCCGGGCACCGGCGGCAGGTGATACGCGTCCGGCACGCCGATCGCCGCCCGCGACTCGGCGGCCGAGAAGGTGCGCAGACCGATCCGGTAGGACAGGAAGGTGTCCAGACCGCGCAGCTTGCCCTCCTCCAGGCGCTGCGAGGCCAGCAGCAGGTGCACCCCGAGGGATCGGCCGATCCGGCCGATCTGGATGAACATGTCGATGAAGTCGGGCTTGGCGGTGAGGAGTTCGGAGAACTCGTCGATGATCAGCACCAGCGAGGGCAGCGGGTCCAGCGCCGCGCCGGCCGCCCGGGCCCGCTCGTACTCGTTGAGGTTGGCGTAGTTGCCGGCCGAGCGCAGCAGCTCCTGGCGGCGGTTCAGCTCGCCCTCGATCGCATCGCGCATGCGGTCCACCAGGGTGAGCTCGCCCTCCAGGTTGGTGATCACCGCGGAGGTGTGCGGCATGTCGGCCATGCCCGCGAAGGTCGCGCCGCCCTTGAAGTCGGCGAGCACGAAGTTCAGCGTCTCGGAGGAGTGCGTCATCGCCAGGCCCAGCACCAGGGTGCGCAGCAGCTCCGACTTGCCGGAACCGGTGGCGCCCACGCACAGGCCGTGCGGGCCCATGCCCTCCAGCGCGGCCTCCTTGATGTCCAGGTGGACCAGCTCGCCGCCGGCCCCCACCCCGATCGGCACCCGCAGCTTCTCGTGCTGGGGACGCGGTCGCCAGGTGCGGGCGGTGTCCACCGAGCCGGCGTCGCCCACGCCCATCAGGTCGGTGAAGTCCAGGTTGGACAGCAGCGGCTCGTCGTCGCCGCCGGCCGAGATCCGGTACGGCGCCAGCTGCCGGGCCAGTGCCTCGGACTGCCAGGCGCTCAGGGCGTCGGGGCGGCCCGAGTAGGAGGCCCCGGAGGCCGACTCCAGCAGCAGTTCCTCGGCGCCGACGGTGACCACCAGGTGCCCGGTCGGCTCGTCCAGGTCACCCGGGACCACCTCGATCACGGTCACCCCGTGCACCCCGTCCACCGAGGCCAGCAGCGAGTCCTGGGGCACCGCGGCGCCGTCCAGGACCACCACCAGGTGCGGCTGGTCCGAGGTCGGCACGGCGTCGCGGCTGAACCGCTGGCGGCCCGACAGCTCGTCCTCCAGCAGCAGCTCCAGCTCGCCCAGGCCCGCCGCGATCAGCCGGCGCGAGCCCGCGCCGTCGCTCTGCTTGCGGTGCTGGGTGTGCGGCAGCCACTTGACCCACTCCCACTCGTCCAGCGCGCCGGGGGCGGCCGCGACGCCGAGCATCAGGTCGTCGGGGGAGTGCAGGGTGGTCAACTGGGCGATCATCGCCCGCACGTTGGCGTACACCGCGTCCGGGTCGCCGCAGACGGTGATGTGGTAGAAGGCGCGCAGCGAGACCGACAGCGGTAGGTCCTGCAGGGTGCCGTGCGCCTGCAGGAAGTTGCGCATCGCGTCGGCCGACAGCGGCTCCAGCTCGTCCATCGGCGCGGTCTGCGGGGCCACCAGGGGAGTGGCCAGCTGCTGCGCGCCGCGGCCCAGCCGGATCTGGGCGAAGTCCGGGTCGCTGGGCCGGCGTTCCCACAGCCGGCGGCCCTCGGCCACGATCGACCACAGCTGGTCCGGCTCCGGGTGCAGGTAGAGCTGCGCGCCGCGCTGGCGCTCGGCGGTGCGGCGGACCTGACGGCGCATCTGCTGCAGGTACTTCAGGTAGTCGCGCCGCTCGTCGGCCAGCCCCGCGCCGCCGCCCTTGCGGGCCTTGACCAGTTGGGCGATGCCCATGCCGGCGGTGGAGGCCACCATCAGCATGCCCATGACCTTCATCATCGGGGCCGCACCCGGACTGAACAGGAAGGCCGCCGAGCCGCCCATGCCGAGCAGCGGCAGCAGGCTCATCACCCAGTCGTCGCCGCCCCCGCGGGGCAGTTCGGGCGGATTGACCAGCTCCACGGGCTCGTCCTGGACCACGGGCGGATACGCCCGGGGCGGACGCTTGACCGTCACGACACTCATCTACAACCGCACCAGCCTCACGCGACTCGAAGGGTCCCGAAGGAGGCGCCCCTGTGACTGCCCTGCCCCCGACGCGGACCGGGGCGCCGCCGCGGCGATCCATCCCGCCCCCGGCACGCACCCTGCGCAGGGGCAGATCCTACCGAGCCCGACCGGGCGCCGAGCCAGGGCCGGGTCCTGCTGCCGCGCGGCAGGCGTCGGGCGGGGGCGGCCGGGGTGCGGGACGGTGACGCTCCGCCGGGCGGTAGGGTGACGCAGCGCCAACTCCGGTGGACGCGGCGCACGGTTGATGAAGGACAGTGAGCAAGGGGGAGCACCGGTGAGTTCGAACGCAGCGACCGGATTCTGTCGGGTCACCGTGGTGGCGCCGGACAGCCGGATCGATGTGGCCCTGCCGGAGGACGTGCCGCTCGCCGACGTCTATCCCGAGGTGCTGCGGCTCTCCGGCCAGACCCAGGCCGACGGTGCCCCCACCGGTTTCCACCTGGTGCGCCGCGACGGCACGGTGCTGGACAGCGGCCTGCCGCTGGCCGCCCAACAGGTGCGCGACGGCGACCTGCTGAGTCTGCGCCCGTTCGCCGAGTCGCTGCCGCCGGCCGTCTACGACGACGTGGCCGACGCGATCGCCAGCGCCGTCGAGGCCGACCGCCGGTTCTGGAGCCCGGACCTGATGCGGGCCTTCGGCCTGATCGGCGCCGGTCTGCTGATCGTGCTGCTCGGCTTCGCCCTGTGGTTCTCCGACCTGACCCACGACATGCACGGCCTGCCCGGGGTGCTCTCCGGTGTGGCCACCGTGGTGCTGGTCGCCTTCGCCGGTGTGCGCGCCCGGGTCTACAAGGACCACATGGCGGCCCTCACCCTGGGCATCGGCGCCCTGCCGCACGCGCTGATCGCCGGCAGCGGCATCCTCGGCGTCGCGCACAAGTACGACGGGCCGGGCCGCCTGCAGTTCCTGGTCGGCTGCGTGACCATGCTGGTGGTCTCGGTGCTGCTGATCGGCCTGCTCCCCGAGAAGGACTCGGTCTTCGTGGCCGCCGCGGTGCTCTCCGCCGCCGGCAGCCTGGCCACCTTCGCCGCCGTGCTGATGCCGGGCACCTCCGCCGACCACATCGCCGCCGTGGCCGGTGTCGCGGCATTCGCCGCGATCGGCTTCCTGCCGGCCCTCTCGGCCCGCTTCGCCCGGCTCCCGGTCGGCTTCAGCGCCCCCGGCCAGACCCGCACCCGCGGCAGCCGGGCCGCCGAGGAGAACAGCCGGGCCGAGGCCGTGCAGTACGAGCGGATCGCCCACCAGGCGCGCCGCGGCCACGAGGTGCTGGTCGGCCTGGTCGGCGGCTGCGCCGCGGTGATCATCGGGGCCTGCACCGTGCTGGGCTTCAGCGACCGGATGTTCCCGCAGGTGCTGGCGCTGACGCTGGGCATCTCGACGATGCTGCGGGCCCGCCTGTTCCGCTACACCGCGCAGGTCTTCAGCCTGACCATCGCCGGCCTGCTGGGTCTGGGCCTGCTGATCCTGGGCCTGTCGCTGCACACCCCGCTGTACATCCTCAAGGCCACCAGCACCACCGCCGTCGACCTGCGCACCATCTGGCTGGGCGGCTCGGTCGCACTCGGCGCCACGCTGCTGATCGCGATCGCCCTGGTGGTGCCGCGGCTGGGCGTGTCACCCTTCTGGGGCCGACTGCTGGACATGGTGGACAGCCTGCTGCTGATGTCGCTGGTCCCGCTGACCCTGGCTGTGCTCGGCATCTACACCCTCGTCCGCGGCGTGAGCTGACCGGCTGGTACCCTGGGGCTTCCGAGTTCCAAAAGATCCTGTGCAGTAGACCAGGATCACTCGGACACCCCAGAAGGAGTTGCCGTGGCCCTCGACGCCGCCGTCAAGAAGCAGATCTTCGCCGAGTTCGGCCAGAAGGAGGGCGACACGGGCTCCCCCGAGGTTCAGGTCGCCATGCTTTCGCGCCGGATCTCGGACCTGACCGAGCACCTCAAGTTCCACAAGCACGACCACCACAGCCGTCGTGGCCTGCTGATCCTGGTCGGCCAGCGCCGCCGCCTCCTGCAGTACCTGGCCAAGAAGGACATCGAGCGCTTCCGTACGCTCGTCGACCGCCTGGGCATCCGCCGCGGTGCCGCCGGTGGCGCCCGCTAAGACCGCCGCCCGGGGCGGCTCCCCACACGGGGAGCCGCCCCTCGCGCGTACCATCCCCCTGTAGGCCGTCTGCTTCCGACGACGTCCCGCCGAGCTCCAGACGCTCTGCGGACCTCGACGACAGACGCAGGGCGCCAGAATTTCCGGTCCGCCTCCCAAAGCGGCCGAGATTCGCACCGTAGGGTTGTGGGCATGCCGGGTGGTGGCGCGACCACGCGCTTCACCCCGAGCAGCACGACCCCCTTGCGGGCCGAAGGCTTCAAACGGAAGCCGCCCGCATCCAGGAGAGCGTCCAGACGCCCACCGCTGAGCGGCCTGGCAGCCGAGAGGCGCCGGTCCTCGGTAGTGGCCGCCGGGAGTCCGAATGAGCGGACGACCCGGGGGCTTCGATCGAAGACCGGCCCGGCAGGTCAGGGCCACCGGCAGGCAAGCGCGGGGACGCTCTCCCGGAGACGTACGAAAGAGGAGATCTTCCAGGTGGAAGAGAACGTGTTCTACGCCGAGGCCGTGATCGACAACGGTTCCTTCGGCACCCGTACCATCCGCTTCGAGACCGGCCGCCTGGCCCGTCAGGCCGCCGGCTCCGCCGTGGCCTACCTGGACGACGACACCATGGTGCTGTCGGCCACCAGCGCCTCCAAGCAGCCGAAGGAGCACTTCGACTTCTTCCCGCTGACGGTCGACGTCGAGGAGCGGATGTACGCCGCGGGCCGGATCCCCGGCTCGTTCTTCCGTCGTGAGGGCCGCCCCTCCGAGGACGCCATCCTGACCTGCCGCCTGATCGACCGCCCGCTGCGCCCGTCCTTCGTCAAGGGCCTGCGCAACGAGATCCAGGTCGTCGTCACGGTGATGGCGCTCAACCCCGACCACCTGTACGACGTGGTCGCCATCAACGCCGCCTCCGCCTCCACCCAGCTGGCCGGCCTGCCCTTCACCGGCCCGATCGGCGGCGTCCGCGTCGCGCTGATCCGCGGCCAGTGGGTGGCGTTCCCGACCCACAGCGAGCTGGAGGAGGCCGTGTTCGACATGGTCGTCGCCGGCCGCGCGCTGCCGGACGGCGACGTCGCGATCATGATGGTGGAGGCCGAGGCCACCGCCAAGACGATCCAGCTGGTCTCCGAGGGCGCCGAGGCCCCCTCCGAGGAGATCGTCGCCGCCGGCCTCGAGGCCGCCAAGCCGTTCATCAAGGTGCTGTGCGCCGCGCAGTCCAAGCTGGCTGCCCAGGCCGCCAAGCCCACCGGCGAGTTCCCGGTCTTCCTGGACTACCAGGACGACGTGCTGGCCGCGCTGACCGCCGCCGTCAAGGGCGAGCTGTCCAAGGCGCTGACCATCGCGGGCAAGCAGGAGCGCCAGAACGAGCTGGACCGCGTCAAGGCGGTCGCCGCCGAGAAGCTGCTCCCGGAGTTCGAGGGCCGCGAGAAGGAGATCAGCGCCGCCTACAACGCGCTGACCAAGAAGATCGTGCGCGAGCGCGTCATCAAGGACAAGGTCCGCATCGACGGCCGCGGTGTCACCGACATCCGCACCCTGGCCGCCGAGGTCGAGGCCATCCCGCGGGTGCACGGCTCGGCCCTGTTCGAGCGTGGCGAGACCCAGATCCTGGGCGTCACCACCCTCAACATGCTCCGCATGGAGCAGCAGCTCGACACGCTCTCCCCGGAGACGCGTCGCCGCTACATGCACAACTACAACTTCCCGCCGTACTCGGTCGGCGAGACCGGCCGCGTGGGCTCGCCCAAGCGCCGCGAGATCGGCCACGGCGCGCTGGCCGAGCGGGCGATCCTGCCCGTGCTGCCGACCCGCGAGGAGTTCCCCTACGCGATCCGCCAGGTCTCCGAGGCGCTGGGCTCCAACGGCTCCACCTCGATGGGCTCGGTCTGCGCCTCGACCATGTCGCTGCTGAACGCCGGTGTGCCGCTGAAGGCCGCCGTCGCCGGTATCGCCATGGGCCTCATCTCGCAGGAGATCGACGGTGAGACGCACTACGTCGCGCTGACCGACATCCTGGGTGCCGAGGACGCGTACGGCGACATGGACTTCAAGGTCGCCGGTACCCGCAACTTCATCACCGCCCTGCAGCTGGACACCAAGCTGACCGGCATCCCGGCCTCCGTGCTGGCCGCCGCGCTCAAGCAGGCCAAGGACGCGCGTCTGCACATCCTGGACGTGATGAACGAGGCGATCGACGCGCCCGACGCGATGTCGCCGAACGCGCCGCGCATCATCACCATCAAGATCCCGGTGGACAAGATCGGTGAGGTCATCGGCCCCAAGGGCAAGATGATCAACCAGATCCAGGAGGACACCGGCGCGGACATCACCATCGAGGACGACGGCACCATCTACATCGGTGCGGTCGACGGTCCCTCGGCGGAGGCTGCCCGTACGACGATCAACCAGATCGCCAACCCGACCATGCCGGAGGTCGGCGAGCGCTACCTGGGCACCGTGGTGAAGACCACGACGTTCGGCGCGTTCGTCTCGCTCATGCCGGGCAAGGACGGCCTGCTGCACATCTCGCAGATCCGCAAGCTCGCCGGTGGCAAGCGCGTGGAGAACGTCGAGGACGTGCTCGGCGTCGGCGCCAAGGTGCAGGTCGAGATCGCCGAGATCGACCCGCGCGGCAAGCTCTCGCTGATCCCGGTCATCGAGGGCGAGGAGGGCGGCGAGACCGCCGCCGCCGAGTGACGCACCACCAGCTGTGAAACACCGCGGCCCGTACGTTCCGGACTCGGAGCGTACGGGCCGCACCCTGTTGTCCCGTGTTTGAGAGGAACCCTTCGTGGCCCAGGCCTCGGCGACCACGCAGCGCCCCGGTACCACCCGCACCCTGCTGAAGGGCGTGGACGGCGCCGGCACGGTGCGCCGTACCGTCCTTCCCGGTGGCCTGCGGGTCGTCACCGAGACGCTGCCGACCGTGCGCTCGGCGACCTTCGGCATCTGGGTCGGTGTCGGCTCCCGGGACGAGACCCCGGTGCTGAACGGCGCCACCCACTACCTGGAGCACCTGCTCTTCAAGGGCACCGAGAAGCGCAGCGCGCTGGAGATCTCGGCCGCCCTGGACGCGGTCGGCGGCGAGATGAACGCCTTCACCGCGAAGGAGAACACCTGCTACTACGCGCGGGTGCTCGACACCGACCTGCCGCTCGCCATAGACGTGGTCTGCGACATGCTCACCGGCTCGCTGATCCGCCCCGAGGACGTGGAGGCCGAACGCGGCGTCATCCTCGAGGAGATGGCGATGGCCGAGGACGACCCGGGCGACGTGGTGCACGACCTGTTCGCCAAGGTGATCTACGGCGACGCCCCGCTGGGCCGTCCGATCCTGGGCACCCAGGAGACCGTCAAGGCGCTGACCCGCGAGCAGATCGCCGGCTTCTTCAAGCGCCGCTACAAGCCCGAGCACCTGGTGGTGGCCGCCGCCGGCAACCTGGACCACCGCACGGTGGTCAAGCAGGTCGAGCGGGCCTTCGCCGGCCTGCTCGCCAAGTCCGACGCGGCGCCCGCCGAGGCCCGCCGCGGCCTGCGGGCGATGCGCACCGCGGGACGGGTCGAGGTGCTCAACCGGTCCACCGAGCAGGCCCACCTGGTGCTCGGGGTGCCCGGACTGCCGCGGCACGACGAGCGGCGCTGGGCGATGGGCGTGCTCAACTCCGCGCTCGGCGGCGGCATGAGCTCGCGGCTCTTCCAGGAGGTCCGCGAGAAGCGCGGCCTGGCCTACTCGGTCTACTCCTACTCCTCCTCCTACGCGGACAGCGGCCTGTTCGGCATCTACGCCGGCTGCCAGCCCAAGCGGGTCGAGGAGGTGCTGCGGATCTGCCGCACCGAGCTGGCCAAGGTGGTCGACGAGGGGATCACCGAGGAGGAGCTGCGCCGCGCGATCGGCCAGATCTCCGGCTCCACCGTGCTCGGCATGGAGGACACCGGTTCGCTGATGAACCGGATCGGCAAGGCCGAGCTGGCCTACGGCCACCACCTGTCGGTGGACGAGATGCTGGAGAAGATCGCGGGCGTCACCCTGGAGGACGTCCAGGAGGTGGCCCAGGACGTGCTGGGCGCCCACCGGCCCTCGCTGGCGCTGATCGGGCCGATCGCCGACAAGCGCGCGGCCAGGCTCGCCGACCTCGTCTGACCAACGCCCCCTGCTCTGAAAGGACAGCTCATGACCCTGCGCGTCGCCGTGATCGGCGCCACCGGCCGGATCGGCTCGGAGGCCGTCAAGGCCGTCGAGGCCGCCGAGGACCTGGAGCTGGTCGCCGCGCTCGGCCGGGGCTCCAAGCTGGAGACCCTGGTGGAGAGCGGCGCCGAGGTGGCCGTCGAGCTGACCCACCCCGACTCGGTGATGCGCAACCTCGACTTCTGCCTGCACAACGGCATCCACGTGGTCACCGGCACCACCGGCTGGGACGAGGCACGGCTCGCCGAGGTGGACCACTGGCTCGCCCGGCTGCCCGAGGTCGGGCTGCTGATCGCCCCCAACTTCTCCATCGGCGCGGTGCTCACCATGCACTTCGCCCAGCAGGCGGCGAAGTACTTCGAGTCCGTCGAGGTGGTCGAGCTGCACCACGACCGCAAGGCCGACGCCCCCTCGGGCACCGCCACCCGCACCGCGCAGCTGATCGCCGCCGCCCGGGACGCGGCCGGCCTGCCGCGGCAGTCGGACCCGACCACCCACGGGCTGCCCGGTGCCCGCGGTGCGGACGTCGACGGGGTGCCGGTGCACGCGGTGCGGCTGCGCGGCCTGCTGGCCCACCAGGAGGTGCTCTTCGGGGACACCGGCGAGACCCTGACGATCCGTCACGACTCGCTGCACCACAGCTGCTTCATGCCCGGCATCCTGCTCGGGGTGCGCCGGGTCGGGCAGACCCCGGGGCGGACCCTGGGTCTCGAAAACTTCCTCGACCTGTGAGCCGGTGAACCGCGAATGACCTCCCGTACCGGCTTCTTCATCCTCGCCGCCGTGCTGCTGCTGACCGCGCTGGTCTGCGTCGGCGAGGGCGTCCAACTCATCGCCACCGGAAAGCCGTTCGGCATCGGCATCGGGATCTGCGCGTTCATCATCCCGGGCATCGGCGTGTGGTTCCTGCGCCAGACGGTCAGGTTCGGGCGCACCACCGAGGCGATGTCGCGCGAGTTGGAGGCCGAGGGCGGCCTGCCGGTGGACGAGCTGCGCCGCACCTCCGGCGGACGGATCGACCGCGCCTCGGCCGACGAGGTGTTCGCCAAGCGACGGGCCGAGGCCGAGGCCGAGCCGGGCGACTGGCGGGTCTGGTTCCGCCTCGCCGTCGCGTACGCGGATGCCGGGGACACTCCGCGGGCCCGCAAGACCATGCACCACGCCATCAAGTTGAGGAGTAACCCGTGACCGACGAAGCAGCGGCCACCCCCACGTTCCGCAGCGACGTCACGGTGGAGCTGGTCCGCAGCGCCGCCACCGACACCGACGTGCTCTGGGCGGCCCGCGTCTCGACCAAGGGCGAGCAGTCCCTGGAGTCGCTGGCGCAGGACCCGGCGAAGTCCACGGGCCTGATCAACTTCCTGATGCGCGACCGGCACGGCACCCCGTTCGAGCACAACTCGATGACCTTCTTCATCAGCGCGCCGATCTTCGTCTTCCGCGAGTTCCACCGCCACCGCAGCGGCTGGTCCTACAACGAGGAGAGCGGGCGCTACCGCGAGCTGCAGCCGGTCTTCTACGTCCCGGGCCAGGAGCGCAAGCTGGTCCAGCAGGGCCGCCCCGGCCGGTACGAGTTCGTCGAGGGCACCGCCGAGCAGCACAAGACGGTGACCACGGCGATGGAGCGCTCCTACACCCAGGCCTACGCCGAGTACCAGGAGATGCTGGCCGCCGGCGTGGCCCGTGAGGTGGCCCGCGCGGTGCTGCCGGTGGGCCTGTTCTCCTCCATGTACGCGACCTGCAACGCCCGTTCGCTGATGCACTTCCTCTCGCTGCGCACCAAGGCGGAGAACGCCAAGGTGCCGAGCTTCCCGCAGCGGGAGATCGAGATGGTGGCCGAGCGGATGGAGGCGATCTGGGCCGAGCTGATGCCGCTCACCCATGCGGCCTTCAACGAGCACGGTCGGGTCGCGCCCTGACCTGGCCGGATAGGCATATGGACGCATTGGCCCGGCATGTCTGGATTGCGACCGATTCGGGCGCTCCCTAGGCTCAGGGCACGGATTCCGGCGCCACTTGAACCCCCGAGCGGGTGGCGCCGGAATCCTATGATGTGTCCGGATTTCAGGCCGGCTCTCCGGGCTCCCGCTGTCCGAACCTTGGACCGGAGTCACGGCCTCCTTATCGGCTACGAGTATTTTTGGACCCATGGCTCCGACCTCCACACCGACAGCTGCCCTCGCCACCGCGCCCTTCGGCCGGGTTCTGACCGCGATGGTGACCCCGTTCACCCCCGATGGTGAGCTCGACCTCGACGGCGCCCAGCGCCTGGCGACCCACCTGGTGGACTCCGGCAACGACGGACTGGTGCTCAACGGCACCACCGGCGAGTCGCCGACCACCAGCGACGCCGAGAAGGCGGAGCTCGTGCGGGCCGTGGTGGCGGCGGTCGGCGACCGGGCCCAGGTGATCTCGGGCGTCGGCACCAATGACACGGCGCACAGCGTGGAGCTGGCCCGGCAGGCCGAGGCCGCCGGCGCCCACGGTCTGCTGGTGGTCACCCCGTACTACAGCAAGCCCCCGCAGGAGGGCCTGTACCGGCACAGCGTCGCGGTGGCCGACGCCACCGGGCTGCCGGTGATGCTCTACGACATCCCGGGTCGGAGCGGCGTCGCGCTGAGCCACGAGACGCTGGTCCGGCTCGGCGAGCACCCGCGGATCGTCGCCAACAAGGACGCCAAGGGCGACCTGGGCGCCGCGGCCTGGGCGATCGCCCGCTCCGGCCTCGCCTGGTACTCCGGTGACGACATGCTCAACCTGCCGCTGCTCTCCGTCGGCGCGGTCGGCGTGGTGAGCGTGGTCGGCCACGTGGTCTCCGAGCAGCTGCGCGCGATGATCGAGGCCCACACCGCGGGCCGGGTGGCCGAGGCCACCGCCATCCACCAGAGCCTGCTGCCGGTCTTCACCGGGATGTTCCGCACCCAGGGCCTGATCCTCTCCAAGGCGGCGCTGAACCTGCAGGGACACCCGGCCGGCCCGGTCCGGCTGCCGCTGGTCGACGCCACACCCGAGGAGATCGCGCAATTGAAGCAGGATCTCGCCGCAGGCGGGGTACACCTGTAGCAAAGAGACGTGCGCGCCCCCGGCTCGCCGGACCCCCGTTGCCGCACCCGGGGATCCGCCGCTGGACCGGAGCAGGCGCGAGGCGCAGCAAGCCAGCCGCTCGGTGACGGGCGGATCGACCTGACAGGTAGCTAGTACAAGCCGCGCGCCATATGTCGCCGGGAGACCCCCGGGCATGTGGCGCGCGGCGCGAAGGAGAGTCTTTTGAGCCACCCTCACCCTGACCTCGGCGCGCCCCCCGCGCTCGCGCCGAACGCGATCCGGATCACCCCGCTCGGCGGCCTCGGGGAGATCGGTCGCAACATGACCGTGCTGGAGCACGCCGGACGGCTGCTCATCATCGACTGCGGGGTGCTCTTCCCCGAGGACGAGCAGCCGGGCATCGACCTGATCCTCCCGGACTTCTCCTCGATCCGGGACCGCCTCGACAAGGTCGACGGCATCGTGCTGACCCACGGCCACGAGGACCACATCGGCGCGGTCCCGTACCTGCTCCGGGAGAACCCGGACATCCCGCTGATCGGCTCGAAGCTGACCCTGGCCCTGATCGAGGCCAAGCTCGCCGAGCACCGGATCCGGCCCTACGTGCTGGAGGTCGTCGAAGGCCAGCGCGAGCAGATCGGCCCCTTCGACTGCGAGTTCATCGCGGTCAACCACTCCATCCCGGACGCGCTCGCGGTCGCCGTCCGCACGCCCGCCGGGATGGTCGTCGCCACCGGTGACTTCAAGATGGACCAGCTCCCGCTGGACGGCCGCCTGACCGACCTGCCGGCCTTCGCCAAGCTGGCCGAGGAGGGCATGGACCTGCTGCTGGTGGACTCCACCAACGCCGAGGTCCCCGGCTTCATCCCGCACGAGCGCGACATCTCCGCCGCGCTGCGCAACGTCTTCGCCAATGCGGACAAGCGCATCATCGTCGCCTCCTTCGCCAGTCACGTGCACCGCATCCAGCAGGTGCTGGACGCCGCGCACGAGTACAAGCGGAAGGTCGCCTTCGTCGGCCGCTCGATGGTCCGCAACATGGGCATCGCCCGCGACCTCGGGTACCTGAAGGTCCCCGGCAACCTGATCGTGGACGTCAAGCAGCTCGACGACCTCCCGGACAAGGAGGTCGTGCTGGTCTGCACCGGTTCGCAGGGCGAGCCGATGGCCGCGCTGTCCCGGATGGCCAACCGCGACCACCAGATCCGGATCGTCGAGGGCGACACCGTGATCCTGGCCTCCTCGCTCATCCCGGGCAACGAGACCGCGATCTACCGGGTCATCAACGGCCTGACCCGCTGGGGCGCCAACGTCGTGCACAAGGGCAACGCCAAGGTGCACGTCTCCGGCCACGCCTCGGCCGGTGAGCTGCTCTACTTCTTCAACATCTGCCGCCCGAAGAACCTGATGCCGGTGCACGGCGAATGGCGCCACCTGCGCGCCTGCGCCGATCTCGGCATCAAGACCGGCGTGCCGAAGAACCGCACCGTGATCGCCGAGGACGGCGTGGTGGTCGACCTGGTCGACGGCGTCGCGAAGATCGTCGGCAAGGTGCAGGCCGGGTACGTGTACGTCGACGGGTCCTCGGTCGGCGACATCACCGAGTCCTCGCTGAAGGACCGCCGGATCCTCGGCGAGGAGGGCTTCATCTCGGTCTTCGTCGTGGTGGACTCCACCAGCGGGAAGATCGTCAGCGGCCCGACCATCCAGGCCCGCGGCTCCGGCATCGACGACAACGCCTTCGGCCCGGTCGTCCAGAAGCTGGAGGAGGCGCTGCGCAAGTCCGCCGACAACGGCGTGCTGGAGGTGCGCCAGGTGCAGCAGCTGGTGCGCCGCACCATCGGCAAGTGGGTGGCGGACAACTACCGCCGCCGGCCGATGATCCTGCCGGTCGTGGTCGAGGTCTGACCTCGCCTTCGATCGCGGGCATCACCCGCGCCTGACCGGCCCCGGGCAGCTCGGCTGCCCGGGGCCGGTTTGACTCCGGAGCCGCTGGTGCGTAATGTTCTCCGAGTTGCCCCGACCGCAGGAGCGGTTCGGAGGCGAAACCCCCGGACGAACAGCTTGGCGGTTTCGCACGTCCTTTTCGAAGGAAATAGCGAAACTGAAACTCTGGTAGAGTCGGGGACAGTGGAAAGCCGAAAGGCCTGAAGCGAAATGCGGAAAGCGAAGCGGAAAAGGCACTGAGCCGGATCTGATAAGCTGGAAACACGAAAGAACGAAGCGCCCGGAGGGGCCACGGAAGTGGCTGCAAAGGAAGCGTCCGTTCCTTGAGAACTCAACAGCGTGCCAAAAGTCAACGCCAGATATGTTGACATCCCCGGCCTCGATCACTGATCGGGGTTGGAGATTCCTTTTGAAGTAAAACACTAGCGAGGACGCAGTGCGCGAGGCCACCCTATTCCGGTGGTTGTCGTGCCGCTCGACGCGGGTGTTGCTCGTGCTTTTAATTAAGCACT
The DNA here is from genome assembly GCF_036226465.1 of Kitasatospora sp. NBC_01250. Classification (NCBI taxonomy): domain Bacteria; kingdom Bacillati; phylum Actinomycetota; class Actinomycetes; order Kitasatosporales; family Streptomycetaceae; genus Kitasatospora; species Kitasatospora sp. NBC_01250. The sequence goes on from NZ_CP108476.1 coordinate 6,079,036, forward strand.
GCCGAGCAGACATTCACGGAGAGTTTGATCCTGGCTCAGGACGAACGCTGGCGGCGTGCTTAACACATGCAAGTCGAACGGTGAAGCCCTTCGGGGTGGATCAGTGGCGAACGGGTGAGTAACACGTGGGCAATCTGCCCTGCACTCTGGGACAAGCCCTGGAAACGGGGTCTAATACCGGATACGACCTTCCTCTGCATGGGGGTTGGTGGAAAGCTCCGGCGGTGCAGGATGAGCCCGCGGCCTATCAGCTTGTTGGTGGGGTAATGGCCTACCAAGGCGACGACGGGTAGCCGGCCTGAGAGGGCGACCGGCCACACTGGGACTGAGACACGGCCCAGACTCCTACGGGAGGCAGCAGTGGGGAATATTGCACAATGGGCGAAAGCCTGATGCAGCGACGCCGCGTGAGGGATGACGGCCTTCGGGTTGTAAACCTCTTTCAGCAGGGAAGAAGCGCAAGTGACGGTACCTGCAGAAGAAGCACCGGCTAACTACGTGCCAGCAGCCGCGGTAATACGTAGGGTGCGAGCGTTGTCCGGAATTATTGGGCGTAAAGAGCTCGTAGGCGGCCTGTCGCGTCGGATGTGAAAGCCCGGGGCTTAACCCCGGGTCTGCATTCGATACGGGCAGGCTAGAGTGTGGTAGGGGAGATCGGAATTCCTGGTGTAGCGGTGAAATGCGCAGATATCAGGAGGAACACCGGTGGCGAAGGCGGATCTCTGGGCCATTACTGACGCTGAGGAGCGAAAGCGTGGGGAGCGAACAGGATTAGATACCCTGGTAGTCCACGCCGTAAACGTTGGGAACTAGGTGTTGGCGACATTCCACGTCGTCGGTGCCGCAGCTAACGCATTAAGTTCCCCGCCTGGGGAGTACGGCCGCAAGGCTAAAACTCAAAGGAATTGACGGGGGCCCGCACAAGCAGCGGAGCATGTGGCTTAATTCGACGCAACGCGAAGAACCTTACCAAGGCTTGACATATACCGGAAACGGCTAGAGATAGTCGCCCCCTTGTGGTCGGTATACAGGTGGTGCATGGTTGTCGTCAGCTCGTGTCGTGAGATGTTGGGTTAAGTCCCGCAACGAGCGCAACCCTTGTTCTGTGTTGCCAGCATGCCTTTCGGGGTGATGGGGACTCACAGGAGACTGCCGGGGTCAACTCGGAGGAAGGTGGGGACGACGTCAAATCATCATGCCCCTTATGTCTTGGGCTGCACACGTGCTACAATGGTCGGTACAAAGGGCTGCGATACCGTGAGGTGGAGCGAATCCCAAAAAGCCGGCCTCAGTTCGGATTGGGGTCTGCAACTCGACCCCATGAAGTTGGAGTTGCTAGTAATCGCAGATCAGCATGCTGCGGTGAATACGTTCCCGGGCCTTGTACACACCGCCCGTCACGTCACGAAAGTCGGTAACACCCGAAGCCGGTGGCCTAACCCTTGGGAGGGAGCCGTCGAAGGTGGGACCAGCGATTGGGACGAAGTCGTAACAAGGTAGCCGTACCGGAAGGTGCGGCTGGATCACCTCCTTTCTAAGGAGCACATGGCCGGATGCGAGCGAATGTCTCGCACGGTTGCTCATGGGTGGAACGTTGACTATTCGGCACACAGGGTTGGTTGTTTCCTAGTACTGCTTCGGCGTGGAACGGTTACGGGTGATCTGGTGTGTCGGGCACGTTGTTGGGTCCTGAGGGAACGAGTAATCGTTGTCTCAGTGCCGGTCCCACGGACCGACCTGGTGTTTGCCGGGTTGTGTAGGTGGGTGTCTGGTCGTTGTTTGAGAACTGCACAGTGGACGCGAGCATCTGTGGCCAAGTTTTTAAGGGCGCACGGTGGATGCCTTGGCACTAGGAACCGATGAAGGACGTGGGAGGCCGCGATAGGCCCCGGGGAGCTGTCAACCGAGCTTTGATCCGGGGGTGTCCGAATGGGGAAACCCGGCAGTCGTCATGGGCTGTCACCCATACCTGAACACATAGGGTATGTGGAGGGAACGCGGGGAAGTGAAACATCTCAGTACCCGCAGGAAGAGAAAACAACCGTGATTCCGGGAGTAGTGGCGAGCGAAACCGGATGAGGCTAAACCGTTGTGGTGTGAGACCCGGCAGGGGTTGCCACTTCGGGGTCGTGGGAAAGTTCTTCGGTCGTCTGCCGGCGATCGGGTGAGTCAGAAACCGTATGGGTAGTCGAAGGACATGCGAAAGGTCCGGCGTAGAGGGTAAGACCCCCGTAGACGAAACTTGTACGGCTCACTTGAGCTTCTCCCAAGTAGCACGGAGCCCGAGAAATTCCGTGTGAATCTGGCGGGACCACCCGCTAAGCCTAAATATTCCCTAGTGACCGATAGCGGATAGTACCGTGAGGGAATGGTGAAAAGTACCGCGGGAGCGGAGTGAAATAGTACCTGAAACCGTGTGCCTACAAGCCGTGGGAGCGTCGTTGGTCAGCTTGCTGATCAGCCGTGACTGCGTGCCTTTTGAAGAATGAGCCTGCGAGTTTGCGGTGTGTAGCGAGGTTAACCCGTGTGGGGTAGCCGTAGCGAAAGCGAGTCCGAATAGGGCGGTTGAGTTGCATGCCCAAGACCCGAAGCGGAGTGATCTAGCCATGGGCAGGTTGAAGCGCGGGTAAGACCGCGTGGAGGACCGAACCCACCAGGGTTGAAAACCTGGGGGATGACCTGTGGTTAGGGGTGAAAGGCCAATCAAACTCCGTGATAGCTGGTTCTCCCCGAAATGCATTTAGGTGCAGCGTCACGTGTTTCTTGCCGGAGGTAGAGCACTGGATAGGCGATGGGCCTTACCGGGTTACTGACCTTAGCCAAACTCCGAATGCCGGTAAGTGAGAGCGTGGCAGTGAGACTGTGGGGGATAAGCTCCATGGTCGAGAGGGAAACAGCCCAGAACACCGACTAAGGTCCCTAAGCGTGTGCTAAGTGGGAAAGGATGTGGAGTCGCAGAGACAACCAGGAGGTTGGCTTAGAAGCAGCCACCCTTGAAAGAGTGCGTAATAGCTCACTGGTCAAGTGATTCCGCGCCGACAATGTAGCGGGGCTCAAGCACACCACCGAAGTCGTGTCATTCACAGAATACGCCCAACGGCGCTGTGGATGGGTAGGGGAGCGTCGTGTGCCGGGTGAAGCGGCGGAGGAATCCAGTCGTGGACGGTATACGAGTGAGAATGCAGGCATGAGTAGCGATACAAGAGTGGGAAACTCTTGCGCCGATTGACCAAGGGTTCCTGGGTCAAGCTGATCTGCCCAGGGTAAGTCGGGACCTAAGGCGAGGCCGACAGGCGTAGTCGATGGACAACGGGTTGATATTCCCGTACCCGCTTTGAAGCGCCAACGCTGAACCTCTGAATGCTAAAGCCGTGAAGCCGGCCCGGAGTCTTCGGACAATGGGACGTGGTGGAGCCGCTGATCCAACAGGGTATTAGGTGAGCGATGGGGTGACGCAGGAAGGTAGTCCAGCCCGGGCGGTGGTTGTCCCGGGGTAAGGGTGTAGGACGCAAGGTAGGCAAATCCGCCTTGCACATAGTCTGAGACCTGATGCCGAGCCGATTGTGGTGAAGTGGATGATCCTATGCTGTCGAGAAAAGCCTCTAGCGAGTTTCATGGCGGCCCGTACCCCAAACCGACTCAGGTGGTCAGGTAGAGAATACCGAGGCGTTCGGGTGAACTATGGTTAAGGAACTCGGCAAAATGCCCCCGTAACTTCGGGAGAAGGGGGGCCGGAACTGGTGGAGGCACTTGCTGCCCGAGCTGGGGCCGGCCGCAGAGACCAGCGAGAAGCGACTGTTTACTAAAAACACAGGTCCGTGCGAAGCCGTAAGGCGATGTATACGGACTGACGCCTGCCCGGTGCTGGAACGTTAAGGGGACCGGTTAGCTCTGATTCGTCGGGGCGAAGCTGAGAACTTAAGCGCCAGTAAACGGCGGTGGTAACTATAACCATCCTAAGGTAGCGAAATTCCTTGTCGGGTAAGTTCCGACCTGCACGAATGGCGTAACGACTTCTCGACTGTCTCAACCATAGGCCCGGTGAAATTGCATTACGAGTAAAGATGCTCGTTTCGCGCAGCAGGACGGAAAGACCCCGGGACCTTTACTATAGCTTGATATTGGTGTTCGGTTCGGCTTGTGTAGGATAGGTGGGAGACTTTGAAGCGGCAACGCCAGTTGTTGTGGAGTCGACGTTGAAATACCACTCTGGTCGTGCTGGATGTCTAACCTGGGTCCGTGATCCGGATCAGGGACAGTGTCTGGTGGGTAGTTTAACTGGGGCGGTTGCCTCCTAAAGAGTAACGGAGGCGCCCAAAGGTTCCCTCAGCCTGGTTGGCAATCAGGTGTTGAGTGTAAGTGCACAAGGGAGCTTGACTGTGAGACCGACGGGTCGAGCAGGTGCGAAAGCAGGGACTAGTGATCCGGCGGTGGCTTGTGGAAGCGCCGTCGCTCAACGGATAAAAGGTACCCCGGGGATAACAGGCTGATCTTCCCCAAGAGTCCATATCGACGGGATGGTTTGGCACCTCGATGTCGGCTCGTCGCATCCTGGGGCTGGAGTAGGTCCCAAGGGTTGGGCTGTTCGCCCATTAAAGCGGTACGCGAGCTGGGTTTAGAACGTCGTGAGACAGTTCGGTCCCTATCCGCTGTGCGCGTAGGAGTGTTGAGAAGGGCTGTCCCTAGTACGAGAGGACCGGGACGGACGAACCTCTGGTGTGCCAGTTGTCCTGCCAAGGGCATGGCTGGTTGGCTACGTTCGGGAGGGATAACCGCTGAAAGCATCTAAGCGGGAAGCCTGCTTCGAGATGAGCACTCCCACCTCCTTGAGAGGGTAAGGCTCCCAGTAGACGACTGGGTTGATAGGCCGGATGTGGAAGCCCTGTAAGGGGTGGAGCTGACCGGTACTAATAGGCCGAGGGCTTGTCCTCAGTTGCTCGCGTCCACTGTGTTGTTCTGAAACAACGACCCCCGCCAGGGAAAGAACGGGCGGGTTGCGGTCGACAGTTTCATAGTGTTTCGGTGGTCATAGCGTGAGGGAAACGCCCGGTTACATTCCGAACCCGGAAGCTAAGCCTCACAGCGCCGATGGTACTGCAGGGGGGACCCTGTGGGAGAGTAGGACGCCGCCGAACAATCATTCAGAGAAAGCCCCGCCCCGGGAGACCGGGTGCGGGGCTTTTTCGCGTTCATGACCAATTCCGCCCGGCCGCGCTTGCCGCGTGAGAGAGCCCGCTGCCGCCCTGGGCGGCCCATAAGGGAAATCCTCGGCTCCGAACCCCCCGCGGATCACCTGTTCGGGGTTACCGTACTGATCCAGGTGACTGCCGGATGCCGGCGGAACGGGAGGGGACCGCACTGTGAGTCAGCAGCAGATGAGCACCACGCTCGCGCCCATGATCGAGGTCGAGGACGTCTGGCGCAGTTTCGGCAGTGGTGACACCGCCGTGCACGCGCTGCGCGGTGTCTCGTTCAGTGTTCGGCGCGGCGAGCTCACCGCGCTCCGTGGCCGCTCCGGCTCCGGCAAGACCACCCTGCTCAACCTGGTCGGCGGCCTGGACGGTCCGACCTCGGGCCGGATCACGCTGGACGGCGAGAACCTCGCCGAGCTGGACGAGCCCGGCCGCCTCGGGCTGCGACGCGACCGGATCGGCTTCGTCTTCCAGTCCTTCGGACTGATCCCGATCCTGACCGCGGCGGAGAACGTCGGGGTGCCGATGCGTCTGCGCAAGGTCCCGACGGCCCAGCGCGAGGAGCGGGTGGCCACGCTGCTCGCACTGGTGGGGCTGGCCGACCACGCGGAGCAGCGGCCCACCGAGATGTCCGGCGGGCAGCAGCAGCGGGTGGCGATCGCCCGGGCGCTGGCGAACGAGCCGGCTCTGATCATCGCGGACGAGCCGACCGGTCAGCTCGACTCGGAGACCGGCCGCTCGGTGATGGAGCTGCTGCGCGCCGTGGTGCGCAGCGAGGGCGTGACGGTCCTGGTGGCGACCCACGACCCCCAGCTGATGGAGCTGGCCGACCGGGTGATCGAGCTGCGCGACGGCCACATCGTGGAGTGAACCCCGGGTGCGGGCCGGTCGTCGAACGCGTTGGCGAGAGCCCCCATAGGTCGTCAAGATGCCGCTAAATCTACCTTCCGACCAGCCTGATCGAAGGCGAGCGCCGCCTCACCCCGTAGTCTCGACTGCGCGAACAGGCGTCCGGGGGTGGTCCCGGGCGTGGGCACGATCAAGAATGGGACGCATGGCACGCGGAAGGCTGCGGATCTACCTCGGGGCGGCCCCCGGGGTGGGGAAGACGTACGCGATGCTCTGCGAGGCGCACCGGCGGCTGGCCCGCGGCACGGACGTGGTGGTCGGATTCGTCGAGCACCACAACCGGTCCAACACCGCGGAGCTGCTGAACGGCCTGGAGGCCGTGCAGCGGCGGGTGATGGAGCACCGGGGCGCCGAGTTCACCGAGCTCGACCTGGACGCGCTGCTGGCCCGCAAGCCGCAGGTGGCCCTGGTGGACGAGCTGGCTCATACCAACGTCCCGGGCAGCCGTAACGCCAAGCGCTGGCAGGACGTCGAGGAGCTGCTCGCAGCCGGCATCGACGTGATATCCACCGTCAACATCCAGCACCTGGAGTCGCTGGGTGACGTGGTCGAGGGCATCACGGGCGTGCGCCAGCGTGAGACGGTGCCCGACGAGGTGGTCCGCCGGGCCGACCAGATCGAGCTGGTCGACATGTCCCCGCAGGCGCTGCGCCGGCGGCTGGCCCACGGCAACGTCTACGCGCCGGAGAAGATCAACGCGGCGCTCTCCAACTACTTCCGCCCCGGCAACCTGACCGCGCTGCGCGAGCTGGCGCTGCTGTGGACCGCCGACCGGGTGGACGAGTACCTGCAGACCTACCGCGCCGAGCAGGGGATAGACAGCACCTGGCAGGCCCGCGAGCGGATCGTGGTCGGCCTGACCGGTGGCCCCGAGGGCGCCACGCTGATCCGCCGGGCCGCGCGGATCGCCGCCAAGGGCTCGGGCAGCGAGCTGCTCGCCGTGCACATCACGCGTTCCGACGGCCTGGCGACCGGCGGCTCCCCGCAGGCGCTGATCGAGCAGCGCGCGCTGGTGGAGAGCCTGGGCGGCAGCTTCCACACCGTGCTGGGCGACGACCCGGCGCACGCCATGCTGGACTTCGCCCGCGGGGTGAACGCGACCCAGATCGTGCTCGGCTCCAGCCGCCGCAAGGCCTGGCAGTACGTCTACGGTCCCGGTGTCGGCTCCACGGTGGCCCGCGACTCGGGCGACATCGACGTGCACATCGTCACCCACGAGCACGTGGCGCACGGTCGCGGCCGGCGGTTGCCGCTGCGCAAGGTGACCGATCTCGGCCGTCCCCGCGCCATCAGCGGCTGGCTGATCGGCGTGGCCGGTCCGCCGCTGCTGGCCGTGCTGCTGACCCAGGTGCGCGACACCGGGCTGCCCACCGACATGCTCCTCTTCTTCTCGGTGACGATCTCGGCGGCGCTGGTCGGCGGCCTCTTCCCGGCGATCGCCTCCGCGGTGGTCAGCTCCACCGCGCTCAACTACTACTTCACCCCGCCGACCCACACCCTGACCATCTCGGATCCGCAGAACATCCTGGCGGTGGGCATCTTCACGGCGGTGGGCATCGCGGTGGCCACGGTGGTGGACCTGGCCGCCCGGCGCACCCACGAGGCGGCGCGCAGCCAGGCCGAGGCCCAGACGCTCAGCGCGCTGGCCGGCACCGTGCTGCGGGCACCCACCGGTGAGGGCCTGAGCGCCCTGCTCGACCAGGTCAGGGAGACCTTCCAGCAGGACGCGGTGGCGCTGCTGGAGCGCCTGGACGAGCACGAGCCGTGGACCTGCACGGCCGCCAGCGGCTCCCAGCCGCCGAGCCGCCCGGAGGACGGGGACGCGGACGTGCCGCTGGGCGAGAACCTCGCGCTGGTGCTCTCCGGTCGCGTCCTGCCGGCCGCGGACCGTCGGCTGCTCGGCGCCTTCGCCGCCCAGGCCTCCGTCCTGCTGGAGCGCCGCCGGCTGGCCAAGGAGGCCGCCGCCGCCCGCCGCCAGGCCGAGGGCAACCGGATCCGCACCGCGCTGCTGGCCGCCGTCTCGCACGACCTGCGCACCCCGCTGGCCGGGATCAAGGCCAACGTCTCCTCGCTGCGGGCCGAGGACGTCCAGTGGGACGAGGCGGACGAGCGGGAGCTGCTCGCGGGCATCGAGGCGGGTGCCGACCGGCTGGACCACCTGATCAACAACCTGCTGGACATGAGCCGGCTGCAGACCGGCACGGTCACCCCGCTGATCCAGGAGGTGGACCTGGACGAGGTGGTGCCCTTCGCGCTCGGCGGGGTCCCGCTGGAGTCGGTGCGCCTGGACGTGCCGGAGACCCTGCCGATGGTGCCGGCCGATGCCGGGCTGCTGGAACGGGCGCTGGCCAACCTGATCGAGAACGCCGTGAAGTACAGCCCGCCGGACGTGAAGGTGCTGGTCAAGGCCGATGTGCTGGAGCCCGCGCCGGCCGGCCTCGGGGCGGCCGGCGCGGCGGGAAGAGTCGAGCTTCGCGTGGTCGACCGGGGGCGCGGGGTCCCCGAGGAGGCCAAGGAGAAGATCTTCGCGCCCTTCCAGCGCTACGGCGACGCCCCGCGCGGCGCGGGCGTCGGGCTCGGCCTCGCCGTGGCCCGCGGCTTCGTCGAGGCGATGGGCGGCACCATCACGGCCGAGGACACCCCGGGCGGTGGACTGACCATGGTGGTCTCGCTGCCCGCCGTCGAACATCCGCCCGAGCCGGGGGACGGCTCCACCGGCTCCGATCAGGCGCCCGATCCGCCCGCCCAACCCCCGCTGACCACCTCTTCCCTGGCCCCCCGAAAGACGGAGCTCGCATGACCCGGGTCCTCGTCGTGGACGACGAACCGCAGATCGTCCGCGCCCTGGTGATCAACCTCAAGGCCCGCAAGTACGAGGTCGACGCGGCCCATGACGGTGCCAGCGCCCTCGAACTGGCCGCCGCCCGCCATCCCGACGTGGTGGTGCTCGACCTCGGCCTGCCCGACATGGACGGGGTCGAGGTGATCAAGGGTCTGCGCGGCTGGACCCGGGTGCCGATCATCGTCCTGTCGGCCCGGCACGCCTCCGACGAGAAGGTCGAGGCGCTGGACGCGGGGGCGGACGACTACGTCACCAAGCCGTTCGGCATGGACGAGCTGCTGGCCCGGATGCGCGCGGCCGTGCGCCGGGCCGAGCCGGTGGCCGGTGAGGACGACTCCCTGGTGACGACGGAGGCGTTCACCGTCGACCTGGCGGCCAAGAAGGTCAACCGGGACGGCACCGACATCCGCCTCACGCCCACCGAGTGGCACCTGCTCGAGGTGCTGGTGCGCAACGCCGGCCGGCTGGTCAGCCAGACCCAGCTGCTGCAGGAGGTCTGGGGCCCGGCGTACCGCACCGAGACCAACTACCTGCGGGTCTACCTGGCCCAGCTGCGCCGCAAGCTGGAGGTGGATCCGTCGCACCCGCGCCACTTCATCACCGAGGCCGGCATGGGATACCGCTTCGAACCCTGAGGCGAACGTGTCACGGGGCCCCGGTGGCGGGGGTCCAGCCGGTAGCCTTTCATCATGAGTGGTAACAGCAGCGACCAGCCGCAGGGCCGCCTGCGCCGGATGTTCACCCGGCTCACCTCCAGTACGGAGGAGCTCCAGGCCGAGGAGCTGCGCCAGGACTCCGTGGTGTGCGGCTGCACGCCGATCGCCGACTGCGGCGACCGCGACGTGGTCACCGTGGCGGGCACCCTGCGCACCGTCACGCTCCGCCCGCGGGCCGGCGTGCCGGCGCTGGAGGCCGAGCTCTTCGACGGGACGGACGCGCTGGACGTGGTCTGGCTCGGGCGCCGCTCGATCAACGGGATAGAGCCGGGCCGCCGGCTCACCGCCAGCGGCCGGATCAGCCACGCACGCGGGCGCCGCGTGCTCTTCAACCCTCGCTACGAGCTGCGTCCGGTGGGACAGGGGAGCGATCACCAGTGACCAATCCGCCCGGCGGCGACCACGCCGCCCCGCACACACTGATCACTGAGAACCAGCAGTTCCCCCCGGGGGTCTCGCCCGACGAGGCGCTGACCGAGGAGGAGGCCCGCGAGCGGGCCGCCCAGGACGAGGCCGCCCGCAAGGAGGCCGCGGACTCGATCATCCAGGCCTTCGGCGGCGTCCGCGGCATGATCGACATGACCCTGCCGGGCCTGGCCTTCATCGTCACCTACAACCTGACCCACCAGGTCTCCACCGCCGCCTGGGGCGCGCTCGCGCTGAGCGGCGTCTTCGTGGTGATCCGGCTGCTGCGCCGGGAGACCATCCAGCACGCCTTCAGCGGCGTCTTCGGGGTGGCCATCGGCGCGTACATCTCGATGAAGACCGGCAAGGCGGAGAACTTCTACCTGCCCGGGCTGCTGTGGAACGTCGGCTACGCCCTGGGCCTGGCGGTCTCCGCACTGGTCCGCTGGCCGCTGATCGGCCTGACCCTGGGCCCGGTGACGGGCGAGATGTTCACCTGGCGGACCCAGAACCCCGGCCGGCTGGCCGCCTATACCAAGGCCACCTGGGCCTGGGCGGTGATCATGGGCATCAAGCCGGTGATCCTCTTCCCGCTCTACTTCACCGACAACATCAACCTGCTGGGCTGGCTCAAGGTGGCGCTCGGCATCCCGCCGATGCTGCTGGCGATGTACGTGACCTGGCGGATCCTGCTCACCGCGCCGCCGCCGATCAAGGCCGAGCAGCCCGAGGATTCCTGACCGCAGGGCACGGACCGCACAGCGCGAGGGCCCGCCTCCCGATCGGGGGAGGCGGGCCCTCGCGTGCGTCCGCGCCCTACTGCGCGCCGGAGCCCGCCGAGAGCAGCGCCTCCAGCTCCTCCTCGCGCTCCTGCGCGGCCACGAAGAGCAGCTCGTCCCCGGACTCCAGGGTGTCGTCGCGGGCCGGCACCAGCACCCGGCCCTCGCGGATGATCGTCACCAGCGCGGTGTCGGTCGGCCAGCTGACGTCCCCGACCCGGGTGCCGACCAGCTCGGTGTCCGGCGCCAGGGTCAGCTCGACGAGGTTGGCGTTGCCCTGGCTGAAGCGCATCAGCCGGACCAGGTCGCCGACGCTCACCGCCTCCTCGACCAGCGCGGACATCAGGCGCGGCGTGGAGACCGCCACGTCCACGCCCCAGGACTCGTTGAAGAGCCACTCGTTCTTCGGGTTGTTCACCCGCGCGACCACCCGGGGCACCCCGTACTCGGTCTTCGCCAGCAGCGAGACCACCAGGTTGACCTTGTCGTCGCCGGTGGCCGCGATCACCACGTGGCACTGCTGGAGCGCAGCCTCGTCCAGCGCGGTGATCTCGCAGGCGTCGGCCAGCAGCCACTCCGCCATCGGCACCCGCTCCACCGAGATGGAGTTGGGGTTCTTGTCCACGAGCAGCACCTCGTGGCCGTTCTCCAGCAGCTCGCCGGCGATCGACCGGCCGACCGCACCCGCTCCCGCAATCGCTACCCGCATCAGTGACCCTCCTCCGGACCCTTGGCGAACGCGGCCTCGACCGCCGCTTGATCCGCCCGGCGCAGCATCATGTGCACCAGGTCGCCTTCCTGCACCACCATCTGGGCGGTGGGCAGCACGCCCTCGCCGAGCCGGGTGATGTACGCCACCCGGGCGCCGGCCGCCTCCTCCAGCTCCGTGAACCGGTGACCGATCCAGGACGGGGCGAAGGCCACCTCGGCCAGCTGGACGGTGCCGCTCGGGTCCTGCCACAGCGGCTCGGCGCCGGTGGGCAGCAGCCGTCGCAGCATCTGGTCGGCCGTCCACCGCACGGTGGCCACGGTCGGGATGCCCAGGCGCTGGTAGACCTCGGCGCGGCGGGGGTCGTAGATCCGGGCCGCGACGTGCTCCACGCCGAAGTTCTCCCGGGCGACCCGGGCCGCGATGATGTTGGAGTTGTCGCCGCTGCTGACGGCGGCGAAGGCCCCGGCCTCCTCGATCCCGGCCTCGCGCAGGGTGTCCTGGTCGAAGCCGACACCGGTCACCCGGCGCCCGCGGAACCCGGCGCCCAGGCGGCGGAACGCGGTGGGGTCCTGGTCGACGACGGCCACCGAGTGGCCCTGCTTCTCCAGGGCTCTGGCAAGGGCGGAACCGACGCGCCCGCAACCCATGATGACGATGTGCACGGTGCTCTTACCTCACCCGGTCCGTTGGGGTCTTGACCTGCGCAAACACCGTTCATCATCCTTCCGTGCCCGGCGACCGGGGGCGAGTGGGGGCCGCACCCGTCGGGCGGGAGCGGCTCGGCAACCGGAGTGTTGCCCGTAAGTTCGTCATTCGACACGCTATCCGGTTCATCGGACTAGGTCGCGACGGGCGTGAGGTGCGCTACACCGGGGCGGCAAGAGCCCTTACGATTTCTTAACGTGCCCAGTCTGACCGAGGTCCCCAAACGCATCCTGATCGGCCGCGCACTGCGCAGCGACAAGCTCGGCGAGACGCTGTTGCCCAAGCGCATCGCGCTGCCGGTGTTCGCTTCGGACGCACTCTCCTCGGTCGCCTACGCCCCCGAGGAGATCCTGCTCACCCTCTCCCTGGCGGGCGTCTCGGCGATCCGCTTCTCCTGGCAGATCGGCCTGGTGGTGGCGATGGTGATGCTCGCCGTGGTCGCCTCCTACCGGCAGAACGTGCACGCCTACCCGAGCGGCGGCGGCGACTACGAGGTCGCCACCGTCAACCACGGCCAGAGCGCGGGGCTGGTGGTGGCGAGCGCACTGATGGTCGACTACGTGCTGACCGTGGCCGTCTCGACCACCTCGGGCGTGGCGAACGTGGTCTCCGCGTTACCCGCGCTGCGCGGCCATGAGCTGCTGCTCAGCGTCACCCTGGTGCTGTTGCTGATGGCGATGAACCTGCGCGGCGTGCGGGAGTCCGGCACCGCCTTCGCCATCCCCACCTACGCCTTCATGGCCGGCGTGCTCGGCATGGTGCTCTACGGGGTGGTGCGCCACCTGGTCTTCGGCGCCACGATGCACGCCGAGAGCGCCGGCTTCCAACTGCAGCCCACCGCGGGCAACGAGGCGGTGACCGGCTTCGCGCTGGTCTTCCTGCTGCTGCGCGCCTTCTCCTCGGGATGCGCCGCGCTCACCGGGGTCGAGGCGATCAGCAACGGCGTGCCGGCCTTCCGGGCACCCAAGAGCAAGAACGCCGCCACCACGCTGCTGCTGATGGCCACGGTCGCCGTCACCATGTTCATGGGGATCATCTACCTGGCCCATCTGACCGGCACCCAGATGGCCGAGGACCCGGCCCGGCAGCTGCTCGGCGCCCCCGCCGGCTACCACCAGAAGACGGCGCTGGCGCAGATCTCCGAGGCGGTCTTCGCCAACTTCACCCCGGGCTTCTATCTGATCGCCGCCGTCACCGGCCTGATCCTGGTGCTGGCCGCCAACACCGCCTTCAACGGCTTCCCGGTGCTCGGCTCGATCCTGGCCCAGGACCGCTACCTGCCGCGCCAGCTGCACACCCGCGGTGACCGGCTGGCCTTCTCCAACGGCATCATCCTGCTGGCCGCCGTCGCCATCGTCTTCATCGCCGCCTTCGGCGCCGACCCGAACCGGCTGATCCAGCTGTACATAGTCGGAGTCTTCGTCTCCTTCAACATGAGCCAGTCCGGCATGATCCGGCACTGGACCCGGCTGCTGCGCACCGAGACCGACCCCAGGGCCCGGCGCCGGATGCTCCGCTCGCGGGCGATCAACGCCTTCGGCCTGGTGATGACCGCGGCCGTGCTGCTGGTGGTGCTGGTCACCAAGATCGGCCACGCCTGGATCGCGATCGCCACCATGGCGGTGCTCTACGTGCTGATGAAGGCGATCCGCCGGCACTACGACCGGGTGGCCGAGGAGCTGACCCCCGGTCCGCGGGCCGAGGCCGCTGTGCTGCCGACCCGGATCCACGCCATCGTGCTGGTCTCCCGGCTGCACAACCCGGCCCTGCGGGCGCTGGCCTACGCCGGGCTGACCCAGCCCGACACGCTGGAGGCGGTCACCGTCGACGTCGACCCGGCCGACACCCGGGCGCTGCGCGAGGAGTGGCTGGCCCGCGAGGTGGACGTGCCGCTGCGGGTGCTGGAGTCGCCGTACCGGGACGTCACCGGTCCGGTGCTGGCGTACGTCAAGCACCTGCGCCGGGCCACCCCGGGCGCGGTGGTGAGCGTGCACATCCCCGAGTACGTGGTCGGGCACTGGTACGAGCACCTGCTGCACAACCAGAGCGCACTGCGGCTCAAGGGGCGGCTGCTCTTCCGGCCCGGGGTGATGGTGACCTCGGTGCCCTGGCAGCTGGAGTCCGCCGAGCGGCGCCGGGCGCCGCGCAGCTGGTCGGCCCCGGGGGACGTCCGGCGCGGCGAACCGCGGCGGCGCACGGTACCGTCGGGTTCCGTCGAGAACCCCGGTCCGGTCCAGGACCGCGGTGCCGACACCACCGCTTCACCCGTCGCGGTCGAGGGCCCCGGTTCGGTCGGGCTCCTCGACGCGGCCCAGAATTCCGCCGAGCCCAGCAAGGACACCACTTCGTGAGTCGCAACACCCCGCCCCGCTCCTCGGGCAAGTCTGGCAAGTCCGGCAAGGCCGGCAAGGCTGGGCAGGCCGGCAAGGTCGGCCAGGTCGCCCGGCCGCGCTGGGGGGCCAAGGCGGCACGCCCGGCCGCCACCGACCGTGAGGGCTACACGGCGCAGACCGCGCCGCTGGCCCCGGGCGAGCCGCCGCGTGAGCCGCGCGAGGGGCAGGCCGGCGGTCGGCCGAGCCCGGCGCCGGTCGGCCAGGTGCGGACCGGGGCGGTGAAGGCCTCGGGCGGCGGGGCGGCGAAGAAGGCCGCCGGTGCGTCGAAGCAGGGCGGCGCCAAGGAGCGCGGCGCGAAGGAGGGTGGCGCCAAGCAGGCGCGCGCCCCCCGCGCGCAGCGGCCGACGCGCACCGCTCGGCCCGCCGCGCCGCGCGTGCCCAAGGGCCCGGGCGGCGACCCGCTGGTCGGCGAGCGCTACGAGGTCGAGATCGGCGCGGTCGCGCACGGCGGCGGCCACTGCGTGGCGCGGCACGAGGGCCGGGTGCTCTTCGTGCGGCACGCGCTGCCCGGCGAGCGGGCGATCGTCGAGGTCACCGAGGGCACCACCAAGTCGCGCTTCCTGCGCGCCGACGCCGTGGAGATCCTGCAGCCCGCCAAGGACCGGATCGAGGCGCCCTGCCCGTTCTCCGGCCCCGGCCGCTGCGGCGGCTGCGACTGGCAGCACGTCAGCCCGGGCGGCCAGCGCAAGCTCAAGGTCCAGGTGCTGACCGAGCAGCTGGCCAAGCTGGCCGGCCTCACCCCGGCCGAGGCCGGCTGGGACGGCAGTGTGGAGCCGGTGGGCGGCAAGCTGCAGGCCGGCGAGGTGCCGGCCTGGCGGACCCGGGTGCAGTACGCCGTGGACGGCGAGAGCGGCCAGGTCGGGCTGCGCAAGCACCGCTCGCACGAGGTCCAGCTGATCGACCGCTGCCTGATCGCCGCGCCCGGCGTGACCGAGCTGGGCATCGAGGCCCGGGACTGGACCGGTCTCGCCGCGGTGGAGGCGATCGCCGCCTCCGGCTCCTCGGACCGCCAGCTGATCCTGCGCCCGCTGCCGGGCGAGCAGCTGCCGCTGGTCGAGCTGGACAAGCCCGTCTCGATCACCCGGATCGACGAGCAGGAGCTGCTGCACCGGGTGCACGGGCGCAACTTCGTGCGCGAGCGGGCGGCCGGGCGGACCTGGCGGGTCACCAACGGCGGCTTCTGGCAGATCCACCCCGAGGCCCCGGACACCCTGGTCGACGCGGTGCTGACCGGCCTCGACCCGCAGTGGGGCGAGAACGCGCTCGACCTTTACTGCGGCGTCGGGCTCTTCGCCGGCGCGCTGGCCGACCGGGTCGGCGAGGACGGCGCGGTGCTCGGCATCGAGTCCTCGAAGCAGGCGGTGCAGGACGCCCGGCACAACCTGGCCGAGCTGGAGAACGTGCAGATCGAGTGCGACAAGGTGGAGACCCTGCTGCCGCGCACCGGGATCACCAGCACCGACCTGATCGTGCTCGACCCGCCGCGGGCCGGCGCCGGGCGCGAGACCGTGCAGCACCTGGTCGGTCTGGAGGCCCGCCGGATCGCGTACGTGGCCTGCGACCCGGCCGCCCTCGCGCGCGACCTGGCGTTCTTCGCCGAGGGCGGCTACCGGCCCGTCTCGCTGCGCGCGTTCGACCTGTTCCCGATGACGCACCACTTCGAGTGCGTGGCGATCCTGGAGCCCGTGGGCGGGGACCTGGCCTGAGCCGTTGACGGGGCCCGTTCGGCGGATTGCGCCGGACGGGCCCCGTCTGTTCGCCCGCCGCTCCGGCCGGGCCCGGGCCTGCTCAGCCGGCGGCGATCCGCTTGCCCAGGTGGCGCATCCGCAGCGCGGTGGCGATCTCCACCAGCCCGACCGCCAGCAGCCAGCAGCCGGCGACCACCGTCAGCACGGTGACCGACCGGATCGGCCAGCTGACCAGCACGATCCCGGCCAGCGCGTTGATCGCGCCCAGCAGGATCAGCCAGCCGCGGGCCGGCGTACCGGGGTCGGAGGCCGCCGCCATGATCTGGGTGATCCCGCGGAACAGCCAGCCGATGCCGATCCACAGGCCCAGCAGCAGGATCGACTCCAGCGTGCCGCGGAAGCAGAACAGGCCCAGCACGATCGACAGCGCGCCGCTGATGAAGGCCATCACCCGCAGGGCCGTCGCGGTGTGCGTACCGAAGGCGGCGGCAAGCTGAACCAACCCGCTGACCAGGAGGAACAGCCCGAAGAGCACGCCGACGACGACCAGCGTCGCGTGCGGCCAGGCCAGCACCAGCACACCGAGCACCGCCGCCGCGAGCCCCGCCAGCAGCAGCGCCTGCCAGGCGGCCCGTGCCAACTGCTGCAGCGGACCGGGGAGGATGTCGTTCGGGAAGAGAGTCATACCCTCCACCGTCCGAGCAGAACGGGCGGCTCGCGACTCGGGCCGGGGGCGCGCGAGTTGGCCCGGTCCGCGCCCTTGTCGAGCTAGCACAACAGCGCTAGCTTCGAGGGCATGGGTAAGAAGCAGCTCAACGTGCGGGTGGACGCCACCACCGCCGAGATGGCCCGGGAACGGGCGGAGCAGCAGGGGATCAGCATGAACCAGTACATCGAGCGACTCGTCCAGCAGGACATGGGCGAGACCGGACTGACGTTCGTGGACGCGGCGGCCCAGTTCATGAAGGAGTTCGAGAACGAGTTCCTCGCCGAGTTCGGCGAGCACGGTGCGGCGGGCGAGCGGCCTGGCGGCCGTCGTTGAGGCTGGAGGTCGACCTGTCCTGGCTGCTCATGACCGCTGAGCAGTACACCCCCGGGGACCCACAGGTGACCGACTACGGCTCGTTGCTGGCGGCCGTCGCGCGGCACCAGGCGGAGATCTTCGACATCGCCGTCTACCCCGAGCCGCAGGACCGCGCCGCCGCCCTGATGCACCAGCTGATCCGGGTCCCGGCCCTGGAGCGGACCAACGAACTGTTCGCCACCGCGGTCGCCTACGCCTACCTGGTGGCCAGCGGCTGCCACGTCGCCACCACCGCCCGGGAGGTGCGCAGCCTGGCCCGGGCGATCCGCGAGGGCCGGCTGGGCATCGACGGGGTGGCCGAGCGGCTGGGCGGCTGGGTGGTCGACGAGGCGGCCGGCGAAGGGGTGCCGGGGGAGGACGGCGACGACGACACGGAGTGACGCAGGAGCAGCCGGGGGCGGGGGTCTAAGGTAGGTCGGTGCTCCGGGACATCGAGCGGTACCTGACCTGCCCCCACTGTGCCCTCGGCCTCGCGTTCGACGAGGCCGGGCGCACCCTGCGCTGCGCGGGCGGCCACGCCTTCGACGTGGCCAAGCAGGGCTACGTCAGCCTGCTGCCCGGCGACGCGCACACCGGCACCGGGGACACCGCCGAGATGGTCGCCGCCCGGGCCGACTTCCTCGCCGCCGGGCACTACCGGCCGATCGCGCGGGCGCTGGCCGCCGCGGCCCTCAGCTCGTCCGTCGCCGGCTCGTCCGTCGCCGGGTCGGCTGCCGCCTCCGCCGACGGGCCGGAGCGCCTGGTGGTGGACCTGGGCGCGGGCACCGGGTACTACCTCGCCCAGGTGCTCGACGCGCTGCCCGGAGCCGCCGGCGCGGCGCTGGACATCTCCAAGTTCGCCCTGCGCCGTGCGGCCAAGGCGCACCCCGGGGCCGGCGCCGTGGTCTGCGACGCCTGGCGCCCGCTGCCGCTGGCCGACGGCTGCGCCGACCTGGTGCTCAACGTCTTCGCGCCCCGCAACGGTGCCGAGATCCACCGGGTGCTGCGCCCGGGTGGCAGCCTGCTGCTGGTCTCGCCCACCCCGCGCCACCTGCGGGAGCTGGTGGCGGCGCTGGGCCTGCTCTCGGTCGACGAGGAGAAGGACCGGCGGATCGACCAGAAGCTCAGCCCCTGGCTGGTCCCGGTGGCCGGCGAGGAGGTGGAGTTCGAGCTGCGGCTCGGGCACGCGGCGGCGGCGGCCGTGGTCGGCATGGGGCCCAACGCCTGGCACACCGATCCGCAGCGCCTGGCCGACGCGCTCGCGCGGCTGCCCGACCCGGTCCCGGTGACCGGTTCGGTCCGGGTCGCGCGGTACCGGCGGGCCGACTGATCCCGGGCCGCCAGGTGCGGCCGGGTGGACCGGGCGTCGGCGTCGTCGACTTCCGGGTCCAAGGGCACTCCCCGATGGGATGAATCGACGGGCGCAGGCACGTTTCTGCGTCCCGCGCTCCGACGTTCCGTCCGTAGGGTCGGCTCGGTGACCAGCGAAGTCGTTCAGCGCCGCACCGCCACCCCGCCCACCGAGCCCTCGGCCGCCGCGACCGCCGGAGCCAGGCCCCAGGCCCGCCCGACGCTGCGGCCCACCGTCGAGGAACTGCGCCTCACCTCCTTCAAGTCCTACCGCCGCGCCACCCTCCCGCTCGCCCCGCTCACCGTGCTGCACGGCCCCTCGGGCGTCGGCAAGTCGAATGCGCTGGACGCCCTCGCGGTGCTCTCCCGGCTGGCCCACGGCGAGGAGGTCCGGCCCTCGCTGGACGGGATCGGCGGTGCCGGCGGACCGCTCGCCGCCCCGATCCGCGGCGGGTTGCTCGGCTGCGTCCCGCACGGGCGCAATGCGATCATCCTCGGCTGCACCGTGCGCTCCTGCGCCGGCCCGATCCGCCTGGAACTGGTCATCCGCACCGACGTACGGGTCCGGGTGGCCCGCGAGTGGCTGGCCTGCGACGGCCGGACCCTGATGGAGACCGGCGAGCAGGACGTGGCCGGCGGCCGGGTCAACGTCAGCTGGCACAACGACAGCCGGCAGGGCGACATCCGGGCGCCGTTCCCCAGCGGCAGCCTGATCACCGCCCAGCTCCCGCTGCGGGTGGCCGGCTCCTCCGCGGGCGAGCGCAAGGTGCTGGCCGCGGCCGAGCAGATGCTCACCGCCCTGCGCGAGGTCTTCCCGGTGCACCCCGTCCCCGCGCTGATGCGCGGCTGGGCGCGGCCCGATCCGCAGGCCCGGCTGCTGCCGAGCGCCGCCAACGTGTCGGCGGTGCTGGCCCGGCTGCAGGGCGAGTGCCCGCGCCGGTACGGCCGGCTGCTGAAGGCGGTGCAGGCCGCGGCTCCGCACCCGCTGCTCGGGCTGGACGTGGCGCGGCGCGGCACCCAGGTGCAGGAGCGGCTGCTCGCGGTCTTCGACGAGGGCGTGCTCGGGCGCACCGGCGCGGACCAGGCCTCGGACGGGATGCTGCGGGTGCTCGCCTTCGCGGCCGTGCTGCTCACCGGGGCCGACGTGCTGGACGTCGACCCGGCCATCGAGGTGCCGTGGGCCAGACGGCAGTTGGCGGTGCTCGCCGAGGACGTGGGCGCCGGTCTCGCGACCGAGCAGACGGCCTCCCTGCTGCGGCTGGCCCGGGAGATGTGCGACAAGGAGCACCTCCGGCTGCTGGCGGCGGTGCAGGACCCGGCGGCGGCCCAGTCGGTCGACGGGATCGAGCTGGTGGAGTGCCGGCGCGATCCGACCAGCGGGCACAGCGTGCTGCGGTCGCCGGCGCACCGGGTGCCGCCCCAGCCCGGGGGTGCGGCGGCGCCGGGGGCCGAGGATGCGGTAGACCTGGACCGGTGACCGCACCCGAAGATCCCCAGCCGCCGGCCGACGTGCCCACGCTCAGCGAACTCACCGCACGCCTGGCGGAGTTCGCCGCCGCGCGCCGCTGGCAGCCGTTCCACACGCCGAAGAACCTGGCGGCGGCGCTCAGCGTGGAGGCGGGGGAGCTCCTGGAGATCTTCCAGTGGCTCACCCCCGAGCAGGCCGCCGCCGTGATGGACGACCCGAAGGACGCGCACCGGGTGCGGGACGAGGTGGCCGATGTGCTCGCCTACCTGCTGCAGTTCTGCGCGGCCGTCGGGGTGGACCCGCTGGCGGCGCTGGACGCCAAGATCGACCGCAACGAGCTGCGGTTCCCGGCGGCGCCGGACGAGTGAGCCCGGCCGATCGCGGCTCCCGTGATCCGATGATCGTGCCGCACGGTTGTCCACAGTCCCGGGGTTGTCCACAGTTCTGCGGTGGTCGGCTGCACGGGCCGGGTTTCGGACGCACCCTCGACTCCTGACGGGCCGTTCAGCGGAGCGGCCCGAGGCCCACACCGGAGCGAAGGGCAGGCCGCCGCCATGGACGCACTGCGCTTGATCAAGACCACCCGCCGCGCGCTCGCCGAGGCCCGCACGGTGCCGGGGGTGCTGTCCGAGGCCTGGCAGGGGGCGGCGCTCACCCAGGCGCTGGCGGAGCGGATCTGCGGTCATCCGGTCGGCGAGGTGGCCGACGTCGCCCGTCTGCTCGCCCGCGCCGGCCGGCATGCCGTCGGTCTGCTCGAAGCCGCGGCCGACCCTGTGGAGCCGGCGGGCCAGGCCGCGGCCAGCCGGGCCGACCGGCTCAGCCGGGTCGGTGAACTCGGGCCGCCGCTGGAGCAGTTGCGGCTGCTGCTGGTCGAGACGGCGGAGGCGTTGATCGCCATCGCCGGCTCCAGCGACTCGGTGGCGCAGGGGGCCTACTGGCTGGCGATCGACGGGCTCGACGCCAGCGCCGAGTGCCGCTCCCTGGTCATCGAACTGCTCCGGGTGCTGCGCCGACTCGCCCACGAGGACGGCCCGGTGGTCGACGGCGAGCCCGATGGTGATCGGCGCGCGGGCACCGGCCCACGAGCCGCTCCCTCGCCCGGCCCGGTCGGCCCGCCGTCGGGGCGGTCGCTGGGCAGGGTGCCGCGGCGGGTGCCGATGGGCGTGCCGATCGGTCGGCTCGAGGGGCCGCCGGGCGACGAGAGCGCGGCCGAGGAGGAGCCGCCCACTGGCGGAGCGCTCACGGGTGAGGCCGAGGCCGGACCGGGCGGTGACGATCCCGGTGGCGACGAACCGGCGTCGGGCGAGCCGGCGGCCGGTGATCGGGGCGGCGGCTCGGCCGACGACGAGCCCCGGCTGGTGATCACGCTGGCTCCGCCGCCGACTCGTCCGACGCCGCCCGCGGCGGGCTACCGGTCGCCGACCCGCAGGTCGCAAGGGGCCTCGGCCGAGCCCGGGCGGTCCGCGGCGAGGGCGCCGGAGGGCTCCAGAGCGGCCGCGAAGTCCGCGTTCTGCGCACCCAGGGCGGAGCCGAGGGCCGGGCCGGGCTCGGCTCCCTGGCCGGCGAGGTCGGCCAGATCGGCGTTGACCGAGGCGAGGAGTTCCTGCAGCTGGTCGAGCAGGCTCTTGGCCACCGGGGCCGGCGCGGTGGGCTGCGGTGCCGGTGATGGGGGTTCCCCCGGCCGAAGGCCGGGGGAGGGCGCCTCGTACCTGGGCTCGGACATGAGGGGACCCTCCAGCTCGGGAGTGCGATCTGATGCGTCGGGCGGCGGCCATGACGATGCGACCGGGCTCCGCGGGGGTGTGTCACCCCGTCAGTGCAACGACGGCTCGGCGCGGCCGGTCACCGCCGACCACCCGATGAGGTCCACCTCCGGCCCCGGCTCAGTCTCCCGAGTGATCCGGGCTTGCCCTGCCCCCTCGCCTGGGCTAGTGCCGGGGCCGCTCCTGACCGCCTCGGTCCCGCACGCTCGCCGCCCGACCCCGTCAACACGGCGGCCCCGGCCGTGCCGAGTGGCACGGCCGGGGCCGCAGGAGCTGTCGGTGGACCGGACCGCGGTGCGGTCGCGGTGGCGCGCTGGCACCGCGCCGACCTGCTCGACCTCGTCTGCTGGGAGGTCAGTTGTGCGCGTGGAGATCGGCGTTCAGGCCGCCCCACGAACCGGAGCGGGCGATCACCTCGACCGCGCCGGACTGCGAGTTGCGGCGGAACAGCAGGTTGTCCTGGCCGGAGAGCTCGACCGCCTTGGCGACCGTGCCGTCCGGCAGGGTGACCCGGGTGCCGGCGGTGACGTACAGGCCGGCCTCGACCACGCAGTCGTTGCCCAGCGAGATGCCGATGCCCGCGTTGGCGCCGAGCAGGCAGCGCTCGCCCACCGAGACGACCTGCTTGCCGCCGCCCGAGAGGGTGCCCATGATCGAGGCGCCACCGCCGATGTCGCTGTGGTCGCCGACCACGACGCCGGCGCTGATCCGGCCCTCGACCATCGAGGTGCCGAGGGTCCCGCCGTTGAAGTTCACGAAGCCCTCGTGCATCACCGTGGTGCCGGAGGCCAGGTGGGCGCCCAGGCGGACACGGTCGGCATGCGCGATCCGCACGCCGCTCGGCGCGACGTAGTCGGTCATCCGGGGGAACTTGTCGATCCCGTAGACGGCCAGCGCACCGCCCTCGGCGCGGACGGCGAGCCGGGCCCGCTCGACCGAGTCCACCGGCACCGGGCCGATGCTCGTCCAGGCCACGTTCGCCAGCAGCCCGAAGATGCCGTCCAGGCTCTGCCCGTGCGGCTGGACCAGACGGTGGCTCAGCAGGTGCAGACGAAGGTAGACGTCGTGCGTGTCCAGCGGCTTCTCGTCGAGCGAGCCGATCGTGGTGCGCACCGCGACGACCTCGACCCCGCGGCGGGCGTCGGTCCGCAGTGCGGCGCCGGCACCCGCGCCGAGCTCGGCCTCGGCCTGCTCGGCCGTCAGTCGTTCGGTACCCGACGGGCCGGGCTCGTCGGTCAGCGTGGGGGCGGGGAACCAGGTGTCCAGAACGGTGCCGTCGGCGGCGATGGTCGCCAGGCCGACCGCGGTGGCACCACGGAGGCGGGAGGAGGTCGTTTCAGCAGTCACACCGTGCACGGTAACCAATTCCGGCCAGCCCTGCCGAAACCGACCATGCAGCGGACGGGCGCGGCGGCTCGCGCGCGGCTGCGCGGGGCCTGCCGGCCGGCTCGGCACGGCCCGCCCGACCAGCCGGGGCCAGCACAAAACCATGTGCTCGGGGCCGGACGGAAGAGGAATACTCGAGCAGGTGTTCATCTCGATCTCCACCACAGGCACTGCCGAGCACCCGGCCACCGATCTGGGCTTTCTGCTGCACAAGCACCCCGAGAAGGCGCAGCGCTTCAGTACGTCCCACGGCGAGGCGCACGTCTTCTACCCCGAGGCAAGCGAGCAGCGGTGCACAGCCGCCCTTCTCCTGGACATCGACCCGATCACGCTGGTCCGGCGCAGCCGGGGCAGGGGGCGGGCCGGTTCCCCGGACTTCGCCCTCTCGCAGTACGTCAACGACCGCCCGTACGCGGCCTCCTCGCTGCTCGCGGTGGCGCTGCGCACGGTCTTCCGCACGGCGATGAAGGGCGTCTGCGAGCTGCGGCCCGGTCTGGCCGAGCAGCCACGGCAGCTGACCGTGCTGCTGCCGGCGGTGGCGGTGGGCGGCGGGGAGAGCCGGCCGGACGAGCGGCTCCCGCTGGTGAACCGGCTCTTCGAGCCGCTCGGCTGGCAGGTCGAGGCGTCCGCGATCCCGCTGGACGAGGCGTTTCCCGCCTGGGGCGACTCGCGCTACCAGCGCCTGGAGCTGACCGGCACCCTGGTGCTGGCGGACGTGCTGCAGCAGCTCTACGTGCTGCTGCCGGTGCTGGACGGGGCGAAGCACTACTGGGTGGCGCCCGACGAGGTCGACAAACTGCTCGCCGCGGGCGAGGGCTGGCTCGGGGACCACCCGGAGCGCGCCCTGATCACCCGCCGCTACCTGCACCGGCGTTGGTCGCTGGCCACGGAGGCGATGCGTCGCCTGGAGCTGGCCCGGCTGGCCGAGGCCGACGACCGCGAGGCCGAGGAACTGGACAACGCGGTGGCCCTCGCACCGGCCACGGTCGAGGAGGGTGCAGCGGCCGGGGCGGCCGAGGCGGTCGAGGAGGGTGCAGCGGCCGGGGCGGCCGGCGAGCCCGCCGAGGACGTCGCCGAGGAGGCGAAGCCCGTTCCGCTGGCGCGCCGGCGCCGGGAGGCGATCATCGAGCTGCTGCGCCAGGAGGGCGCGGCCCGGGTGCTCGACCTCGGCTGCGGTCAGGGCGAGTTGGTCGGAGCGCTGCTCAAGGAGCGGCAGATCACCGAGATCCTCGGGGTCGACGTCTCCGTGACCGCGCTGGCGGCCGCCACCCGAAAGCTGCGCCTGGACCGGCTGCCGGAGCGTCAGGCCGCCCGGGTGCAACTCGTCCAGGGTGCGCTGACCTACACCGATGCCCGGCTCAAGGGCTATGACGCCGCCGTGCTCTGCGAGGTCATCGAGCACCTGGACCTGCCGAGGCTCCCGGCGCTCGAACACGCGGTGTTCGGTGCGGCCCGCCCGGCGACCGTGATCGTCACCACGCCCAACGCCGAGTACAACGTCCGCTGGGAGACCCTCCCGGCGGGGCACCACCGGCACGCCGACCACCGCTTCGAGTGGGACCGCAGCGCGTTCCGCTCCTGGGCCGAGCGGGTCGCGACGAACTACGGGTACACGGTGGTTGTCCGGCCGGTGGGCCCGGACGACCCGGAGGTGGGCCCGCCCACCCAGCTCGCCCTGTTCCGCCGTGGCACCGAGCCCAGTGACACCGAGCCCAGTGACACCGTCCCGCACCCCGAGAGGAGCGCGAACCGATGACCGACGAGACGCAGCACACCCCTGACGGCGCCGCCAAGCCCCGGCGCCTGCCCGTCACCGACCTCTCCCTCGTCGTGCTGATCGGTACCAGCGGGTCGGGCAAGTCCACCTTCGCGCGCGAGCACTTCGCGCCCACCCAGGTGATCTCCTCCGACTACTGCCGCGGCCTGGTCTCGGACGACGAGAACGACCAGTCCGCCTCCGCCGACGCCTTCGAGCTGCTGCACTTCATCGTCGGCAAGCGGCTGGCCGCCGGCCGCCTGACCGTGGTCGATGCGACCAACGTGCAGCCGGCCGCGCGCAAGCAGCTGGTCGCGCTCGCCCGCGAGCACGACGTGCTGCCGATCGCGATCGTCCTGGACGTGCCGCCCGGCATCTGCGCCGAGCGCAACCGTTCCCGCCCGGATCGCGACTTCGGCGGGCACGTCATCCCGCGCCAGCACCGCGAGCTGCGCCGCTCGCTCGGCGGGCTGGAGCGCGAGGGCTTCCGCAAGGTGCACCACCTGCGCGGGGTGGCCGAGGTGGCAGCCGCCGAGATCGTGCTGGAGAAGCGGTGGAACGACCTGCGCGAACGCACCGGCCCGTTCGACCTGGTCGGTGACATCCACGGTTGCCGCGCCGAGCTGGAGACCCTGCTCACCCGGCTCGGCTACCGCCTCACCCGCGACGACCAGGGCCGCCCGGTCGACGCCGAGCACCCCGAGGGCCGCACGGCCGTCTTCGTCGGCGACCTGGTCGACCGCGGGCCCGACACCCCGGGCGTGCTGCGCCTGGTGATGGGCATGGTGGCGGCCGGCCACGCACTCTGCGTGCCGGGCAACCACGAGAACAAGCTCGGCCGTGCGATGGCCGGGCGTCAGGTCACCGTCGCGCACGGCCTCCAGGAGTCGCTGGACCAGCTGGCCGCCGAGCCGGAGGAGTTCCGCGCCGAGGTCCGGGCTTTCATGCGCGACCTGGTCAGCCACTACCTGCTGGACGGTGGCCGACTGGTGGTCTGCCACGCGGGTCTGCCGGAGAAGTACCACGGCCGCAACTCGGGCCGGGTCCGCTCGCACGCGCTCTACGGTGAGACCACCGGTGAGACCGACGAGTTCGGCCTGCCGGTCCGCTACCCGTGGGCGGAGGAGTACCGGGGCAAGGCGCTGGTGGTCTACGGCCACACCCCGGTGCCGACGGCGAGCTTCCTCAACAACACCATCTGCCTGGACACCGGCTGCGTCTTCGGCGGCAGCCTCACCGCGCTGCGCTACCCCGAGCGCGAGCTGGTCGCCGTCCCGGCGGAGCAGGAGTGGTACGCGCCGGTGCGGCCGTTGATCACCGATGCCCCGGGCGCCCGGGAGGGCCGTCCGCTGGACCTCGCCGACGTGGCGGGCCGCCGGGTGGTGGAGACCTCGCTGCACGGGCGGGTCTCGGTCCGCGAGGAGAACGCCGCCGCCGCACTGGAGGTGATGAGCCGCTTCGCCCTCGACCCGCGGCTGCTCAGCTACCTGCCGCCCACCATGGCGCCGAGTGCCACCTCGCGCCGCGAGGGCTACCTGGAGCACCCCGAGGAGGCCTTCTTCGCCTACCGGGCGGACGGCGTGAGCCAGGTGCTCTGCGAGGAGAAGCACATGGGCTCGCGTGCCGTGCTGCTGGTGGCCCGCGATCCGCAGGCGCTGGAGAAGCGGTTCGGCCTGGTCGGGCCGGGCGCGATCTGGACCAGGACGGGGCGCGCCTTCCTCGGGGACGAGCAGCTGACCGAGGCGCTGCTGGACCGGGTGCGGGCGGCCGCCGAGCGCTCCGGCCTCTTCGCCGAGCTGGCCACCGACTGGCTGCTGCTCGACACCGAGCTGCTGCCCTGGTCGCTGAAGGCGGTCGAGCTGCTGCGCCGCCAGTACGCGGCGGTGGGTGCCGCGGCGCGGTCGGCGCTGCCCGAGGTGCTGGCCGCGTTGGAGCGCACCGGGGCCCGCGGCATCGACGGGCTGGCCGAGCTGACCGAGCGTCATCGGCGCCGGGTGACGGACGCGGAGGCGTTCAGCGCCGCCTACCGTCGCTACTGCTGGCCCACCGAGGGGCTCTCCGGGGTCCGGCTCGCGCCCTTCCAGGTGCTGGCCGCCGAGGGGGCCAACCTCGCGGTCCGCCCGCACGACGAGCACCTCGCCTGGATCGACCGCCTGGTCGCGGCCGACGAGCAGTGGGTGGCCGACCAGGCCAGGGCCGGGCAGCAGGCGCGGCAGCACACGGACGGCACGGCTCAGCCCGAGCCGCTGCTGCGGGCCACCGGCCGCCTCCTGGTGGACACCACGGACGAGGCCTCGATCGCCGCCGGCATCGCCTGGTGGGAGGAGCTCACCGGGGCCGGCGGCGAGGGCATGGTGGTCAAGCCGCTCGCCTCGCTGGTGCGCACCGCGCCGGGGGAGGGGCGGCCCGGCGGCCTGGTGCAGCCGGGGCTGAAGGTCCGCGGCCGGGAGTACCTGCGGCTGATCTACGGTCCGGACTACACCGAGCACCTCGATGCGCTGCGCCAGCGGGCGCTGGGCCACAAGCGCTCGCTCGCCCTGCGCGAGTACGCGCTGGGCCTGGAGGCGCTGGACCGGCTGGCGGGCGGCGAGCCGCTCTGGCGGGTGCACGAGCCGGTGTTCGCCGTCCTCGCGCTGGAGTCGGAGCCGGTGGACCCGCGGCTGTAGTGGAAGGCCGGCCCGTCACCCCCTCCGGATGGCGGGCCGGCCCGATTCCGGGCGGTACGACGGACCTTGCTGCATATAAATTCGAGTATTCGTATACTATTGCCAAGTCCTCGTCTGCCACCCGTCCCGTCATTCCAGGAGTCCGGCATGGCCCGCAACCTCAGGAACCGGCACTTCCTCAAGGAACTCGACTTCACGGCCCAGGAGTTCCGGTTCCTGCTCGACCTCGCCGCCCAGCTCAAGGCTGCCAAGTACGCCGGCACCGAGGAGCAGCGGCTGCGCGGCAAGCACATCGCGCTGATCTTCGAGAAGACCTCGACCAGGACGCGCTGTGCCTTCGAGGTCGCCGCCGCCGACCAGGGTGCCGCCACCACCTACCTGGACCCGTCCGGTTCGCAGATCGGCCACAAGGAGTCGGTCAGGGACACCGCCCGGGTGCTGGGCCGGATGTTCGACGGCATCGAGTACCGGGGGCACGGCCAGGCGATCGTCGAGGAGCTGGCCGCGCACGCCGGAGTCCCGGTCTGGAACGGCCTGACCGACGAGTGGCACCCCACCCAGATGCTGGCCGACCTGCTCACCGTGCAGGAGCACAGCGACAAGCCGCTGACCGAGGTGACGCTCGCCTACCTGGGCGACGCCCGCTACAACATGGGCAACTCGCTCCTCGTCACCGGCGCGCTGCTGGGCCTGGACATCCGCATCGTCGCCCCCGAGGCGTACTGGCCGGGCGCGGAGGTCCGTGCCTCTGCCGAGCGCCTCGCGGCGGTGAGCGGCGCCCGGATCACCCTCACCGAGGACGTGGCGGCGGGCGTGGCCGGCGCCGACTTCCTCTACACGGACGTCTGGGTGTCGATGGGTGAGCCCAAGGAGGTCTGGGCCGAGCGGATCGAGCAGTTGCTGCCGTACCAGGTCTCGATGGACACCGTCCGGGCCACCGGCAACCCGCAGGTCAAGTTCCTGCACTGCCTGCCGGCCTTCCACGACCTGGGGACGGCGGTCGGCCGGCAGCTGTTCGAGAGCACCGGCCTGGCCGAGCTGGAGTGCACGGACGAGCTCTTCGAGTCGCCGCACTCGATCGTCTTCGACCAGGCGGAGAACCGCCTGCACACGATCAAGGCGGTGCTGGTCGCCACTCTGGGCGACTGAGCGGGGGCGCCCCTGCCTGCTCCGGGCGCCCCTGGCCCTGACCGCTGCCTACCCGCCGGCGGCCGGCTTCGCGGCCGCCGGCGCGGTGATCCCCCGGATCTCGCAGCGCGGCCCGCTGGCCCGGCTCAGCCGCAGGTCCGCGGTGACCAGCGGCGCCCCGAGCAGCTCGGCGACCGCGACGTAGGCGGCGTCGTCGGGCGTCAGGTTGTCCTTCAACTCCCAGATCCGGCCCAGCAGCGGCGCCAGCTCCACCTTGCGGAACGCGATCGCGGGCAGCTCGGCCGCCACCTGGGCGACCTGCTCGGCCGTGTTCTCCCCGGCCAGGTAGCGGCCCCGGAGCGACTGCATCACCTCGATCAACAGGTGCTCCGGCGCGGCCCACTGCGGATCCGCCGCGAGTGCGGCCCGGGCCGCGGTGCCGCGCTCACCCTTCTCCGCCAGCGCGAGCACCAGGGCGGAGGCATCGACAACGATCATGGGGGCTACCGTAGCCGTTCGTGCGACCCCGGGCGTGCGTCCAACCGCGCCGGTGGGCACCGGAACGCGGACGCGCCAAGGGGGTGCCTGAGGGCGCTCCGTGTCCACCCATGCACTATGGTTTATCTCGACATCGAGATAACTTCGCACTATGCTTTATCTTGACGTCAAGATAACTGCCGAGAGGCGATCCGGGCTTCAGCGCGTGGTCCACCCGAGCCCATGCAGCCGCAGGAAGCACCTAGCACGAAGCACCTAGAAGGAGTCAGTCGTGTCCGCGAACAGCTTCGACGCCCGCAGCTCGCTGCAGGTGGGCGACGAGTCGTACGAGATCTTCAAGCTCTCCGCCGTCGAGGGTTCCGAGCGGCTGCCCTACAGCCTCAAGGTGCTGCTGGAGAACCTGCTGCGCACCGAGGACGGCGCGAACATCACCGCCGACCACATCCGCGCCCTCGGCAACTGGGACCAGAACGCCGAGCCGAGCGAGGAGATCCAGTTCACGCCGGCCCGCGTGATCATGCAGGACTTCACCGGTGTGCCGTGCGTCGTGGACCTCGCCACCATGCGTGAGGCCGTCAAGGAGCTGGGCGGCGACCCGGCCAAGATCAACCCGCTGGCCCCGGCCGAGCTGGTCATCGACCACTCGGTCATCGCCGACAAGTTCGGCACCAAGGACGCCTTCACCCAGAACGTCGAGATCGAGTACGGCCGCAACAAGGAGCGCTACCAGTTCCTGCGCTGGGGCCAGACCGCGTTCGACGAGTTCAAGGTCGTCCCGCCGGGCACCGGCATCGTCCACCAGGTGAACATCGAGCACCTGGCCCGCACCATCATGGTCCGCGGCGGCCAGGCCTACCCCGACACCTGCGTCGGCACCGACTCGCACACCACCATGGTCAACGGCCTGGGCGTGCTGGGCTGGGGCGTCGGCGGCATCGAGGCCGAGGCGGCCATGCTCGGCCAGCCGGTCTCCATGCTGATCCCGCGCGTGGTCGGCTTCAAGCTCAACGGCCAGCTGCCGGCCGGCGCCACCGCCACCGACCTGGTGCTCACCATCACCGAGATGCTGCGCAAGCACGGTGTGGTCGGCAAGTTCGTCGAGTTCTACGGCGCCGGCGTCACCGCGATCCCGCTGGCCAACCGCGCCACCATCGGCAACATGTCGCCGGAGTTCGGCTCGACCTGCGCGATCTTCCCGATCGACGCCGAGACCATCAACTACCTCAAGCTCACCGGCCGCGACGAGCAGCAGCTCGCCCTGGTCGAGGCCTACGCCAAGGCCCAGGGCCTGTGGCACGACCCGTCGCACGAGCCGGTCTACTCCGAGTACCTGGAGCTGGACCTGGCCACGGTCGTCCCCTCGATCGCCGGCCCGAAGCGCCCGCAGGACCGCGTGATCCTCGCCGAGGCCGCCGCGAAGTTCGCCGAGGTGCTGCCGTCCTACGCCGCCCAGGCCTCCAAGCCCACCCCGGTGACCGCCCCGGACGGGACGACCTACGAGCTGGACAACGGCGCGGTCGTGATCGCCTCGATCACCTCCTGCACCAACACCTCCAACCCCTCCGTCATGCTGGGCGCCGCCCTGCTGGCGAAGAAGGCCGTGGAGAAGGGCCTGCAGGTCAAGCCCTGGGTCAAGACCACCCTGGCCCCCGGGTCCAAGGTCGTCATGGACTACTACGAGAAGGCCGGCCTGCTCCCGTACATGGAGAAGCTGGGCTTCAACCTGGTCGGCTACGGCTGCGTCACCTGCATCGGCAACTCGGGCCCGCTGCCCGAGGAGGTCTCGGCCGCCGTCAACGAGTCCGACCTCGCGGTGGTCTCGGTCCTCTCCGGCAACCGCAACTTCGAGGGCCGGATCAACCCGGACGTCAAGATGAACTACCTGGCCTCCCCGCCGCTGGTGGTCGCCTACGCCCTGGCCGGCAACATGAACGTCGACATCACCCGCGACGCGCTCGGCAAGGACGCGGACGGCAACGACGTCTTCCTCGCCGACATCTGGCCGACCGAGCTGGAGATCGAGGAGACCGTCGCCGGCTCCATCGACCAGGACATGTTCGCCAAGGACTACGCGGACGTCTTCGCCGGTGACCACCGCTGGCAGTCGCTGCCGATCCCGACCGGCAACACCTTCGAGTGGGACGCCGAGTCCACCTACGTCCGCAAGCCCCCGTACTTCGAGGGCATGGCCAAGACCCCGAGCCCGGTGGGCGACATCGCCGGCGCCCGCGTGCTGGCCAAGCTGGGCGACTCGGTCACCACCGACCACATCTCCCCGGCCGGCAACATCAAGGCCGGTACGCCCGCCGCTCAGTACCTCACCGAGCACGGCGTGGAGAAGCGCGACTTCAACTCGTACGGCTCGCGCCGTGGCAACCACGAGGTGATGATCCGCGGCACCTTCGCCAACATCCGCCTGCGCAACCAGATCGCGCCGGGCACCGAGGGCGGCTACACCCGCGACTTCACCCAGGCCGACGCGCCGGTGGCGTTCATCTACGACGCCGCGCAGAACTACCAGGCCGCCGGCACCGCGCTGGTCGTCCTGGCCGGCAAGGAGTACGGCTCCGGCTCGTCCCGTGACTGGGCCGCCAAGGGCACCGCGCTGCTCGGCGTCAAGGCCGTCATCGCCGAGTCCTACGAGCGCATCCACCGCTCCAACCTGATCGGCATGGGCGTGCTGCCGCTGCAGTTCCCGGCCGGCCAGAACGCCGACAGCCTGGGCCTGACCGGCGAGGAGACCTTCGCCATCACCGGCGTGACCGAGCTGAACGAGGGCCGCACCCCCAAGACCGTCAAGGTCAAGGCGGGCGAGATCGAGTTCGACGCGGTCGTGCGCATCGACACCCCCGGCGAGGCGGACTACTACCGCAACGGCGGCATCCTGCAGTACGTGCTGCGCAGCCTGATCGGCTGACGGTAGCCGTCTGCACGTAGGCAGCGGGCCGCGCTCCTCCTTCGGGAGGGGCGCGGCCCCTGTCGTTTCCGGGGCAGTTGGTTCGAACCCGCTGATCGGCGGGAAGGAACGTGAGCGGCGGGCCGGAACCGAGGACCGAGCGGGTGAGCCGTCGCCGAGCGGGAGAGCCGTTGCCGAGCCCCCCGCGCCTCCCGCCCGAGGTGCGCGGAACACCAAGCCGCGATGCGCAAAGCTGCTCGTTTCTATGTTCAAACGAGCAAAACGACGCTAATGTCGTGATCAACGGTGCTTCGGACGGCGCGTGGCGCAAATATGCAGGCTCCCTGAACATTGCACATGCTGCACCGCCGACAACGCTTTGAGCGCTGCGGGCCGTTACCAATGGGGAGACTATTGCCGCCGGGTGAACAGTGGACTATACCTTTGCGCATCGACAAAACCCCCTTCTGACCGGCACCTTCGCCGCGAGGCACGGTTAAGGCACGGTCGAGGGAAGCAGGTTGACGATCCGTCAGATCTGGCAACGCGATCGTCGGTCGACCCGAAATCTTTGTCCGCGCGGCCAACCACTGTGGCCCGACGCGGAGTTCAACGCACCGTCGCTCCATCTGGACACTGAGGGGTTAGGGCACACATGGGCTCTGCAACTGAGTACAACCGCCGCGACATCTTCAAGCGCGCGGCCGCCGTCACCGTCATGGCGGTCGCAGGCGGCCCCCTGCTGGCTGCCTGCGCCGCCGGTGGCGGCAGTAGCAGCGGTAGCGGTGGCGGCGCCACGGCCACCGGCTCCGCCACCAACCCCTTCGGGGTCAAGTCGAGCGACCCGCTGGACGTCGTGATCTTCAACGGCGGCTACGGCGACGACTACGCCAAGGCGATCGAGGGCATCTACAAGGCCACCTACACCGGGGCCAACATCACCCACCTGGCCACCCAGGAGATCAGCGGCAAGCTCCAGCCGCGCTTCAACGCGGGCAACCCGCCGGACGTCATCGACGACTCGGGCGCCCAGCAGATGAAGATCGACGTGCTGGAGAAGGCGAGCCAGCTCACCGACCTCACGGTGCTGCTCGACGCGCCCTACCGGGACGACACGTCGAAGAAGGTCCGCGACGTGCTGCTGCCGGGCACCATCGAGCAGGGCACCATCGACGGCAAGATGTACTCGCTGAACTACGTCTACACCGTCTACGGCCTGTGGTACTCCAACAAGCTCTTCCAGGAGAAGGGCTGGACCCCGCCCAAGACCTGGGACGACTTCATCACCCTCTGCGGCACCATCAAGGCCGCCGGCATCTCGCCCTTCTGCCACCAGGGCAAGTACCCGTACTACGCCAACTACCTGATCCTGGACCTGATCGCCAAGCAGGGCGGCCTGGACCTGGTGAAGCGGATCGACGCGCTCGACCCGACCGCGTGGGACGACCCGGCGGCGCTCGCGGGCGTCAGCGCGTTCTTCGAGATCATGCAGAAGGACTACCTGCTCCCCGGCACCAACGGCATGACCCACACCGAGTCGCAGACCGCGTGGTGCCAGGGCAAGGCCGCCTTCATCCCGTGCGGGTCCTGGCTCGAGAACGAGATGATCAAGATCACCCCGGCCGACTTCGACATGGCCTTCCTGCCGGTGCCCTCGCAGAACGGCGACAAGCTCCCGCAGGTCGCGGTGCGCGCCGGCGCGGGCGAGCCGTTCATCGTGCCGAGCAAGGCCAAGAACCAGGCCGGCGGCCTGGAGTTCCTGCGGATCATGCTGACCAAGGAGGCCTCGGGCAAGTTCGCCGCGGCGGCCAACTCGCTCACCGTGCTGAAGGACGGCATCGGCCCCGACGTGGTGCTCAAGCCGGGTACGAAGTCCTCGGCGACGGCGGTCACCGCGGCCGGCGCCAACACCTTCAACTTCACCTACCCGGACCTGCAGACCGCCTTCGACCTGGCGCTGCAGAACGCCACCAACGAGCTGGTCAACAGCCGGATGACCCCGCAGCAGTGGATCGCCGCGGCCAAGGCGGCGACCTCCAAGAAGGTCTGACGGTCCCGCCGGCCCGAGCGGTCGTCGGGCCGGCGAGAGACGTCCACGGACACCGGGGTTCGCCGCGCGGACCCCGGTGCTTCGGACGCTCTCAGGCGATACCCGCGGTACCAAAGCCTGTCTGACACAGGCTGTGGCGGACAGGAGCAGGCGCATGCGTCACCGCAAGTACCCCTTCATCGTGGGGTTCCTCATCATCCCGGTCGTGCTCTACGTGGTGCTGGTCATCTGGCCGTACCTGCAGACCTTCGGCTACTCCCTGACCGACTGGTCCGGGGCCTCGCAGACGATGCACTTCATCGGCCTGCAGAACTACACCAAGCTGTTCGGCGACAGCGTCTTCCTCACCGCGCTGGAGCACAACATGCTCCTGCTGATCGTGTTGCCGATCGCCACCATCGTGCTGGCGCTGTTCTTCGCCTTCATGCTCAACGTCGGCGGCCGGGGCGGCACCGGCGGTGTGCAGGGCGTGCGCGGCGCGGCCTTCTACAAGGTGGTCTTCTTCTTCCCGCAGGTCCTGTCGGTGGCCATCCTCTCGGTGCTCTTCCAGGCGGTCTACCGCACCGACGACGGCGGCCTGCTCAACGGCGTGCTGGTCAAGCTGGGCCTGGAGGACGCCAACCACCCCTGGCAGTGGCTCTCCGACCCCGACATGACCCTGTGGTGCATCGTGGGGGTGCTGATCTGGTCGGGCGTCGGGTTCTACCTGGTGCTCTTCTCGGCGGCGATGCAGAACATCCCCAAGGACATCTACGAGGCGGCGCTGCTGGACGGCGCCAAGCGCACCCAGACCTTCCTGAAGATCACCCTCCCGCTGCTCTGGGAGACCGTGCAGACCGCGTGGGTGTACCTGGCCATCGCCGCCATGGACGCCTTCGCACTGGTCTCCACCATGACGCCCGGCGCCTACTACGGCGGTGGTCCCGATAACCACTCCGAGGTCATGGCGACCTACCTGATGCGCAACTTCATCACCTTCGGCAAGGCCGGCTACGCCTGCGCCATGGGTGTGGTGATCTTCTTCATCACCATGATCCTGTCCGTCGTCTCGCTGCGGGTCACCCGGCGCGAGCGGATCGAGTTCTGAGCGGGGCCAGCCATGACCACCAAGACTGACGAGACCGGCACCAAGGTCCCGGCCCAGCGCGGCGGCGCCCCGGGCGCCGGGCGACCGTCCAAGGAAGGGCGGTTCGCCGACGGCGGAGGCGTGCTCAACGTCTTCTCGCACGGCTTCCTGGCCCTGTGGGCCCTGATGATCATCGCCCCGCTGGTCTGGATCGTGATCAGCTCCTTCAAGACCAACGCGCAGATCGGCGGCAGCGCCTGGAGCTGGCCCTCGCACTGGCGGTTCGACGCCTTCGCCCACGCCTGGGACAAGGGCATCGCCAACTACTTCCTCAACACCCTGATCGTGCTCGTGGGTTCGATCACCCTGACGATGCTGCTCGGCGCGATGGCGGCCTACGTGCTGGCCCGCTACGAGTTCCCGGGCAACCGGACCATCTACTACTTCTTCGTGGCCGGCGCCATGTTCCCGGTCTACCTGGCCCTGGTGCCGCTCTTCTTCATGGTGAAGAACCTCGGTGACATCAGCCCGCTGCTCGGCCTGAACAGCTACCTGGGCCTGATCCTGGTGTACGTCGCCTACTCGCTGCCGTTCACCGTCTTCTTCCTGTACTCCTTCTTCAGCTCGCTGCCCACCGCCGTGCACGAGGCGGCGATGATCGACGGCTGCTCGCACACCCGGGCCTTCTTCCAGGTCATGGTGCCGATGGCGAAGTCCGGCCTGATCAGCGTCGGCATCTTCAACGTGCTCGGCCAGTGGAACCAGTACCTGCTGCCGGTGACCCTGATGCAGCAGCAGCACGGTGGCGACCCGGACCGCTCGATGCTGACCCAGGGTCTGCTGAACCTGGCCCAGCAGACCGGCTACGCCAGCGACTTCCCGGCGCTCTTCGCCGGCATGACGATCGCGATGCTGCCGGTGCTGGTGGTCTACCTCTCCTTCCAGCGCCAGGTGCAGGCCGGTCTCACCTCGGCCACCCTCAAGTAGCGCCCGACCCACGCCGAACGCCGAGCGGCCCGCCCCCCAGCAGGGGAGCGGGCCGCTCGGCGTTGACCTCGTCAGACCCGGTCGGCGGCCTGCGTGCGCAGCGCGCGGGCGAGTTCGTCGCGGGACTCCAGCACCAGCCGGCGCAGCGCCGGCGCCGCGTCCTGGTGGTCCGCCAGCCAGGTGTCGGTGGCGGCGAGCGTGGCGTCGTCGGTCTGCAGCCGCGGGAAGAAGCCCCCCACGAAGCGCATCG
The DNA here is from genome assembly GCF_036226465.1 of Kitasatospora sp. NBC_01250. Taxonomy (NCBI): domain Bacteria; kingdom Bacillati; phylum Actinomycetota; class Actinomycetes; order Kitasatosporales; family Streptomycetaceae; genus Kitasatospora; species Kitasatospora sp. NBC_01250. The sequence goes on from NZ_CP108476.1 coordinate 6,115,704, forward strand.
CGATCTCGATGCTGCGCTCGGCCCAGATGGTCTCCAGCAGCTCGAAGTACCGCGCCGCGTACGGCGCGATCAGCTCGCGCTGCCCGGCCTGGGCGAAGCCGGCGGTCTGCGCGCTGACCATCGCGTTGGGCAGCGAGTCGTCGTCGACCACCGCCGACCAGGCCGCGGCCTTGGCCTCGGGCAGCGGCCGGGCGGCCAGCGCCTGGGTGGCCTTCTGGTTGCCGCTGGCGGTGTTGTCCCGCCGCAGCTCGGCGGCCAGCTGCCCGGCGTCGGCCCGCCCCGCGGCGGCCAGCGCGATCCACAGCGACCAGCGCAGGTCCTGGTCCACCTCCAGCCCGTCGATCCGGGCGGTGCCGGCCAGCAGGCCCTCCAGCAGGGCCAGCTGCTCCTCGTCCTGCGCGGTGGTCGCCACGAACCGGGCCCAGGCGAGCTGGTGGTCGCTGCCGGGCGCGGAGGCACGCAGCTCGCGCACCGCGCAGTCGGCCAACTGCCGTGCGCTCTCGGCGCGGTGGCCGGGGTCGACGAAGAGGTCGAGGGCGCCCTTGGCCTGGGCGTGCAGCGTCTGCAGCACTCCGATGTCCGACTCGCGGCCGGCGAAGCGCAGCACCAGGTCCAGGTAGTCGCGGGCCGGCAGCAGCGCGTCCCGGGTCAGGTTCCAGCAGGCCGACCAGGCCAGCGCGCGCGCGAGGGTGTCCTGGATGTCGCCGAGCGAGCCGCGCAGCGTGGCCAGCGAGTCCGCGTCGAAGCGGATCTTGCAGTAGGTCAGGTCGTCGTCGTTGACCAGGACCAGCGCCGGGCGCGGCCGGCCGGCCAGCTCCGCCACCACGGTGCGGGCCTCGGTGATGTCCAGCTCGACCCGTGCGGTGCGCAGCAGGGTGCCGTCCGGCTCGCGGTCGTAGAGGCCGACGGCGATCCGGTGCGGGCGCAGCGTCGTGCCGTCCTGGAGCACGGCCAGCTCGGTGATCCGGCCCTCGGCGTCCACGGTCAGCTGCGGGGTGAGCGCGTTGACGCCCGCGGTCTGCAGCCAGGCGCTGGACCACTCGGCCATCGCCTGCTCGCCGCGGCCCGAGGTGACGGCCAGCACCTTGAGCAGGTCGCCCAGCACGGTGTTGCCGAAGGCGTGCTCCTGGAAGTAGCGCCGGGCGCCCTCGAAGAACGCCTCCCGTCCGGCGTAGGCGACCAGCTGCTTGAGGACGGAGGCGCCCTTGGCGTAGGTGATGCCGTCGAAGTTGAGCTTGGCGTCCTCGACGTCGCGGATGTCCGCGGTGATCGGGTGGGTCGTCGGGTACTGGTCCTGGCGGTAGGCCCAGGCCTTGCGCTGGTTGGCGAAGGTCACCCAGGCGGCCTGGTACTTGGTGGCCTCGTGCGCCGCGAAGGAGCCCATGAAGTCCGCGAAGGACTCCTTCAGCCACAGGTCGTCCCACCACTTCATGGTGACCAGGTCGCCGAACCACATGTGCGCCATCTCGTGCAGGATGACGTTGGCCCGGCCCTCGTAGGCGGCCTCGGTGACCTTGGAGCGGAACACGAAGTCCTCGCGGAAGGTCACGCAGCCCGGGTTCTCCATCGCGCCGATGTTGTACTCCGGCACGAAGCACTGGTCGTACTTGCCGAACGGGTACGGGTAGTCGAACTCGTCGTGGAAGAAGTCCAGGCCCTGCTTGGTGACCGTGAAGATCTCCTCGGCGTCGAAGTACGGCGCCAGCGACTTGCGGCAGGTGGCCGCGAGCGGGATCTCCAGGGTGCTGCCGTCGGCCAGTTCACGGCTCCAGTGGTCGCGCGCCACGTGGTACGGGCCGGCCACCACCGCGGTCAGGTAGGTGGAGATCGGCTTGGTCGGAAGGAAGTGCCAGGTCCTGACGCTGCCCTCGGCGCTCTCGTGCTCCGTGACCTCGCGCTCGGCGGCGTTCGCGTAGACGTCCCACCCCGCCGGGGCGGTCACGGTGAAGAGGTAGGGCGCCTTGAGGTCGGGCTGCTCGAAGTTGGCGAACACCCGGCGGGCCTCGGCGGGCTCGTAGTGGGTGTAGAGGTAGGTCTCGCCGTCGGCCGGGTCGGTGAACCGGTGCAGGCCTTCGCCGGTGCGGCTGTAGGCACAGTCGGCGTCCACCACCAGCAGGTTCTCGGCCGCCAGGTCGTCCAGCGCCACCCGGGCACCGTCGAAGACCACGGCCGGGTCGAGCGCGCGGCCGTTGAGGGTGACGGCGCGCACGTTCGGCGCGAGCAGGTCGGCGAAGCTGCCGGCGCCCGGTTCGGCGCAGCGGAAGCGGATCGTGGTGAGGGAACGGAAGGTCGCGTTGGCGACGTCCGGTGCGCCGCTGACGTCGAGGCGAACCTCGTAGCCGTCCACGCTGAGGATGCCGGCGCGCGCGTGCGCTTCGTCCCGGCTGAGGTTCTTGCCCGGCACTGCGGTACTCCTTTGTCCGGCTCGCACGGTGCTGTGCAGGTGGCGGGGCAGGTCCTGCCCCGGGGCATCCTTTCACGCGCCCGCGCGGGCGGGTCCGGCCGGTTCTGCGCGTCCCGGACCCGCTCCCGGAGCCCTCGTCAGGCGCGCGCGGCCACCCGGCGCTGGCGCAAGTAGCCCGCACCGCTGAGCACCGCCACCAGCACCCCGGCCGCGTACAGCTGGGCGCGGTCGGCGGGCGTGGTGGTCATCAGCGCCAGCACCCCGACCACCGCAGCGAGCGCGATCCAGGTCAGGTAGGGGTAGCCCCACATCCGCACCGTCAGCAGCTCGGGGCTCTCGCGCTCCAGCCGCTTGCGCATCCGCAGCTGGGCCACCGCGATGAAGACCCAGACCACCAGGATCGCCACGCCGGTGGTGTTCATCAGCCAGCTGAAGACGGTGTCGGGCCACCAGTAGCCGGCCAGCACGGCGGCGAAGCCGAAGGCGCAGGAGGCCAGCACCGCCAGCCGCGGCACGCCGCCGCTCACCTTCGCCAGTGCGCGCGGGCCCTGGCCGCGCGAGACCAGCGAGAAGGCCATCCGGGAGGAGCCGTAGATGTTCGCGTTCATCGCGCTCAGCAGCGCGATCAGCACCACGCCCTGCATCACCTGGGCGGCGCCGGGCACGTGCAGGAACTGCAGCACCGTCACGTACGGGCCCAGCTTGACCACGTCGGGGTCGTTCCACGGCACCAGGGTGACCACCAGGGCCATCGAACCGATGTAGAAGATCGCGATCCGCCACACCGCGGTGCGCACCGCGTTGGCCACGTTGCGCCGCGGGTCGTCGGACTCGGCCGCCGCGATGGTCACCGTCTCCAGGCCGCCGTAGGCGAAGACCGAGGCGAGCAGGCCCGCGACCAGGCCGCTACCGCCGTTGGGCAGGAAGCCGCCGTGCCCGGTCAGGTTGCTCGCGCCGGGCGCACCGCCGCCCAGCACACCGCAGACGCCGAGCACGCCGAGCACCAGGAAGGCCACGATGGCGGCGATCTTGATCGCGGCGAACCAGAACTCGAACTCGCCGAAGTTCTTCACCGCGGTCAGGTTGCTGGCGCAGAAGAAGGCCATGAAGACGCCGACCCAGGCCCAGCCGGGCACCGAGGGCAGCCAGGAGTTCATGATCGAGCCGGCCGCGGTGGCCTCGGCGGCCACCCCGCAGCAGAGCATCACCCAGTACATCCAGCCGGCGGTGACCCCGGCCCAGGGGCCGATCTCCCGCTCGGCGTGCACCGAGAAGGAGCCGGAGGCCGGGTGGGCGGCCGACATCTCGCCGAGCATCCGCATGATCAGCATGACCAGGAGGCCGGAGAGGGTGAAGGCGAGGATCACCGCGGGCCCGGCGGCGGCGATGCCGGCGCCGGAGCCCACGAAGAGCCCCGCCCCGATCACGCCGCCGAGCGCGATCATCGAGAGGTGACGCTGCTTCAGGCCGTGGCTCAGCTGCGGACTGCCGGCGGGGGCCGTCGCCGCGGGGGCGGTGGGGGCCGCCGGCGGGGCGGTGGGAGTGGGCATCGAGCGATCCAGACGTTCGGTAACCGGACTACCCATCTCACTATCCGGTTGGAGGGGGGTCGGCGCCAAGGAGCTTCCCGAAGGGCTCACCATCCGGAACGAATGGTGACGCACAGTGATGGGATACGTTCGTACAGCCGTTCCGCTGAGGAACCGTTCGACTACGACGACGACCACTGACGAAGGAGTCCCCGATGGCCCTCGCCACCGCGATACCGTCCCGCGCCGTGCTGGCCGACCTGCTGCCCGCCGCCGACAGCCGGCTCGGCGCCGCCCTGCGCGAGCTGGGCCTGGTGGCCGGCGGTGCCGCGCTGACCGGGCTGGCCGCCCAGCTCTCGCTGCCGGTGCCGGGCTCGCCGGTGCCGGTCACCGGCCAGACCTTCGCCGCGCTGCTGGTCGGCACCGCGCTCGGTGCCCGGCGCGGCGCGGCCTCGCTCGCCCTCTACCTGCTGGCCGGCGCCTCGGGGCTGCCCTGGTTCGCCGAGCACAGCTCGGGCTGGGTGCTGCCGACCCTGGGCTACGTCCTCGGGTTCGTGCTGGCCGCCGCCCTCACCGGTCTGCTGGCCCGGCGCGGCGGCGACCGCACGCCGCTGCGGGTGGCCGGGGTGATGGTGCTGGGCAACCTGGCGATCTACGCGGTGGGCGCTGGCCGCCTCGCTGCACGTGTCCCTGGCCAGGGCCGCCGACCTGGGCCTCTACCCCTACCTGCTGGGCGACGGCCTGAAGGTGCTGCTGGCGATGGGCGCGCTGCCGCTGGGCTGGCGGCTGCTGGGCGGGCGCCGCTCCTGACCCGCGGGTGCGGACCTGACGTCGTACCCGCCCTTCGGCGCCCCGGGGGCACGCGCATGCCAGACTTCTCCCCATGCGCGTGTACCTGGGTTCCGACCATGCCGGATTCGAACTGAAGAACCACCTTGTCGCGTGGCTCAAGGAGGCCGGCCACGAGCCGGTCGACTGCGGCCCGCACATCTACGACGCGGTGGACGACTACCCGCCGTTCTGCCTGCGCGCCGCCGAGCGCACCGCGGCCGACCCCGAGGCGCTCGGCGTCGTGATCGGCGGCTCGGGCAACGGCGAGCAGATCGCCGCCAACAAGGTCAAGGGCGTGCGCGCCGTGCTGGCCTGGAGCGAGCAGACCGCCGCGCTCGGCCGCGAGCACAACAACGCCAACGTGATCAGCGTCGGCGGCCGGATGCACACCGAGGCCGAGGCGACCCGCTTCGTCGAGGTCTTCCTCAGCACCCCGTACAGCAACGAGGAGCGGCACACCCGCCGGATCGAGATGCTGACCCGCTACGAGGTCACCGGCGAGCTGCCGCCCATTCCCGAGGGGCACCCGCAGGGCTGAGCCGCTGCCCCGCCTGCCGCACGGGTCGTCAGAACCCGTGCGGCAGCCAGGGCGCCACGTCCCAGGCGAAGGCCGCGGACGCCTCGGCCAGCGCGCCGGGGCGCAGCTCGCGCACCAGGCCGGCCGCGGCCAGCGCCGCCAGCGTCCGGCCGCCCAGATAGGCCGAGCCCAACTCCCGCACCGAGAGCGCCAGATCCGCCGGTGCGTCGGTCGGCTCGCAGACCGCCCCGGCCTGCCGCCCGGCACTGCGCAGCCGCCAGTGCCCGGCGTTCCACGGGCAGAACTCGTCCGCGACCGCCAGCACCACGTCCACCGGTGCCGAGTACTGCCGCGAGCCGAGCGCGTCGCCGACCTCCACCAGGCGCACGAAGAGCGAGTCCGAGAGCTGGGAGCTGAGCCGGCGCGGGTCGGAGGCCAGGTGCAGCAGCGGGTCGTCCACCGGCAGGTTCGCCGCCTCCACCGTCTCGGTCAGGTCGAGATCCAGCAGGTAGCCCCAGAGCGCGGCCGCCGCCTCCGGGACGGCGGCGGTGACCTCGCGCACCCGCACCTGCCCGGCCGGCCCCGCGTGCTGCCAGGCCGCGCGCACCGAATAGCGCGCGTAGCCGAGCAGTTCGCCGTCCCGCCGGTCCTCGGCCAGCACGCACTGCAGCGCGGTGTGCCCCTCCCGCTCGGACGGGGCGTCCAACAGCGCCACCCGCTCCCAGCCGGGACCGCGGGCCAGCATCCCCGGGCGCAGCGGCACCCGCCGGGCGTACAGCCGCTCGCAGGCCGCCGAGGAGCGCGCCGGGTCGGTCAGCCGCAGCCGGATCCGGTCGTCCTTCGCCTCGGCGCGCTCCACCCGCACCCGGGCCCGGTCGATCCGCACCGCGAGCTGCCAGGTGGCCAGGCCGTAGCCGTACCGGCCGTAGATCGCCGGCTGCGAGGCGGTCAGCGCCGCGAGCGACTCGCCGCGCTCGTGCACCTCGTCCAGCTGGTGGCGCATCAGCGCGGTGAGCACCCCGCGCCGGCGGTGGGTGGGCAGTACGCCGACCATGGTGACCCCGGCCGTGGGCAGCAGCGCGCCGCCCGGCACCGCCATCCGGAACGAGAAGGCGCCGGCCGAGCCGACCGCCGTGCTGCCGTCCCAGACCCCGAGCGAGCGGTCCACCTCGGTCAGCGCCCGCCACAGCGCCCGGCGCTCGGGCGACTCGGTCTCGCCGAAGGCCACCTCCAGCGCGTCGTACCAGGCATCCCAGTCGGCCGGGGCGAGCGGTCGCAGGCTGAGCGCTTCGTGGGCGTCGGCAGGCTGTGTCATATGCCACAGCTATCACCCGGGCCCGGACGGGGCGAGCCGATTCTCGGACGGCGCGCTGGCGGAGACCCGCACGCCCCGGCGCACAGTGCGGCAATGCGCCCTTGGCCGCCTCGCTTGCCACCGGGGTGAGCCCCCGCGCGGGCTCACCTCCCGGCCGAAAGCAAGCGCCTGGGCAGCCGAAATCGAGCGCCCGCGCAGCTCGTGGCCGACCGCCCGTCGACGTGGGCCGTCAACGCTGGATAGGGTCAAGCCCCATGGCTGGCACCACGCCGGGCACATCGCCCCAGACGAGTGCGACGGGGACCGCCGCGACCACGGCCGCGGACCCGCTGACGGCCCGGTTGCGCAAGCGCCTCTACCGGGCCCGCCGCACCCTGCGCCGGACCGGGGTGGACTACTTCCGCGGCGACGCCGCCGACTGGCTCGCCTTCGCGGTGCTGCTCCTGCTGGTCCCGCTGCTGGTCGCGTTCAACGTCTGGATCCCGGCCTGGGTCCCGCCGACCGCGCTGGTGCTGCCGATCCTCGTCGGTGCGCTGCTGCTGCGGCCGGTCTCGCTGGTGCTGCTCTACGCCACCGCCGCGCTGGGCCTGTCCACCGAGTCGGTGATCCACACCGGCGAGCGGGCGGCCAGCCGGCACCCCGACGCCTACGTCTTCGGCGTCACGCCCGGCGCGGCCCTGGTGGTCGGCGCGGTCGGGGTGGCCGGGCTGCTGCTGGCCCAGTTCCGCAGCCGGGTCGGCGTGCCCTGGCGCGGCGGCGGCTCGATGCTCTTCGACCTGCGCGAGCGGCTCAAGGTGCAGAGCCGGCTGCCGAACCTGCCCGACGGCTGGCACGCGGACATGGCGCTGCGCCCCGCGGGCGGCCAGTCCTTCTCCGGCGACTTCGTCGTCGCGGCCCGCACCGGCGCCGGGCGGCGGATGCTTGAGGTGGTGCTGGCCGACGTCTCGGGCAAGGGCATGGACGCCGGCTCACGGGCGCTGCTGCTCTCCGGCGCCTTCGGCGGCCTGCTCGGGTCGCTGCCCCCGCACGAGTTCCTGCCCGCCGCCAACGGCTACCTGCTGCGCCAGGACTGGGACGAGGGCTTCGCCAGCGCCGTCCACCTGGCCCTGGACCTGGACTCCGGGGAGTACGAACTGCTCTCCGCCGGCCACCTGCCGGGCATGCAGCGGCTGGCCGGGGCCGGGCGCTGGGAGGTCAAGGAGGCCACCGAGGGGCCGTTGCTCGGCCTCTACGACGGCGCCAAGTTCGAGGGCGTGCGCGGCCGCCTCGGCCCGGGCGACGTGCTGATGCTGTGCACCGACGGCATGGTCGAGGCGCCGGGGCGGGACCTGTCCGAGGGCATGGACCGGCTGATGGGGGAGGCCGACCGGCTGGTGGCCGGCGGTCAGTTGGGCAGCGGGACCGTGGGCGCGGCGGTGCGGCTGATCGAGACGGTGGCCAAGGACATCAACGACGACCGGGCCGTGCTGCTGCTCTGGCGGGCGTGAACCAGCCGAATCCGGACCGCCGCACGGCTGCGCGGGCGGGAGCAGCGGCGGCGGTGCTGTCAACGATCAACGGTGATCTTCGGCCAATTCGGTTCGGCCCGGCCGGCGGGTGTTCGGTGGACGAACGGCCCAGTCGGGAGAGGGCACCGACGCTCCGTCAACTTCGGTGGGCTATCGTCTCGTCCGGCGGAAACTCGTCTCACATCGCAGAATGTTGGCCACGGGTCAGCGGCAAGTCCTTTACGCAGTCGGCACGGTCGACCACACTGAGTCGGGGCGGGACTGGCCGGATCTCGGGGGAACGGAGGTGGCGGCGGGTTGCGTCTCGGGACCGTCGGACAGGCCGGGGTCCGTTCCGCCACGACACGAGGAAGTGAGTCCGGGTGGCACTCTCCGTCTCCGCGCTGGTCCTGTTCGGCATCATTCTCATCATCTTCATCCGCAACAAGCAGATCAAGGTGCCGCACGCGATCCTCGCCGCGCTGTTCGGGTTCATGCTGAACCAGTCCACCGCCGCCAAGCCGATTCAGGACTTCCTGAGCCAGGTGGCCAAGACGCTCTCCAACATCGGGACCTGACGCCCGGGCAGCCGTCCGGAGCCGAACGGGCAGACCGGGCGGACGGGTCGGCGGGTCAACTCCCGGCGCGCCTGGCCCGCCACCAACGGCCGATCGCCGCACGCCGCCGTGCCACCAGGCCGGCGGCGGCCGGGGCGTGCGCCCGCGGGTATGCCTCCGGCAACAGCAGCGGGTCCTCGGCCGGGCGGCCCACCGCGTCCTCCTGCCCGTCGGCTGCCAGCAGGACGAACAGCCGCGCCCAGCAGAACCGTTCGGCGCGCGGCCAGTCCAGGCTGCCCAGCACCCGGGAGGCCTCGTGCGCCACGGTGCCGTTCACCCGGACCTCGGCGACCTCGTCGCCGGCCCGGCCGCCGAAGAAAAGCTTCACGCCGTTGAGCCGCTCGTCGGTCAACTCCCCGGCCAGCGACGGCGCGAGCTCGGCCAGCAGCTCCCGCTCGCCCAGCCAGCCGGACAACTGCGCGCTCCGGAAGCCGAAGACGGTGGCCGGGCCCTGCACCGCCTGCCAGCCCGGCAGCGCCGGCAACTGCAGGTGGTCGCCGTGCCGACCCTGCCGCTCCAGGAACTCGACCACCGCGGCGGCCGTGGTCGAGGCCCACATCCGCACCGCGCTGTCGAGCTTCTCCTCCTCCGTGGTGCCCAGGCCCGCCGTGCAGTCCCAGAGCACCGGCGCCTCGGCGCTGCCCAGGTGCAGCACGAAGCCCAGGTCGACGTGGCCGCCGCCCTGGCCCGGGTGCTCGCGCAACGCCACGGCGGTGCCGTCCGGGCCGTGCACCAGGGTGCCGTCCACGGTGAACTCCCGCCCGTAACGCGCCATTTCCCGCACCACGCCGCGCTGTATGACCGCCAGCCGCTGCTCGGCGTCCACCCGCCCTCCTCCTGAGTCGCACCCGGGCATGCCTGCCCGGGCATGCCAAAGGCCCCGGCTCGCGAAAGCCGGGGCCTTTGGGTCGGAGCGGGCGACGAGAATCGAACTCGCGTGACTAGTTTGGAAGACTAGGGCTCTACCATTGAGCTACGCCCGCATACGCGTCCGCACCCGGCCGACTGGCCGAGGTGGACGGGGATCAGCGTACCTGGTCGGGCGGCCCGCGCGCACGTGACATCCGCAGCGCCACTCGCCCCGTGCCCACCACCCGGAATATCGCCGAGCGGAGCAGGCTCGGCGTGTACGCTTCCTCTCGCGAAGTGCGGGGTGTGGCGCAGTTTGGTAGCGCGTCCGCTTTGGGAGCGGAAGGCCGTCGGTTCGAATCCGGTCACCCCGACCATCACTGCTCATGGTCTCGATCAGGGCCATCGATCACGGCCATCTGCGATGTGGCTTTGTGGTACCGGTAGGATGGGCCGCTGGCGGAAGAGCCACCGCCCCTTCCCGCGCGAACCAGCCGGGGACGGGCCGCTCGCCGTCCACCCCATACGGGAGATGCCGCACCAGGTGGCTCATCACCCGTCTGCCCGGCCCGCGGCCCGTGAGGGCACGGTCCGGATGCAGACAAGCCGACCGCAAGCCCCATAGGAGACCCAACCGTGAAGAGCGCCGTCGAGACTCTGAACCCGACCCGGGTTCGACTCACCGTCGAGGTGCCCTTCGAGGAGCTCAAGCCCAGCCTCGACGCGGCGTACAAGAAGATCAACCAGCAGGTCACGGTTCCCGGCTTCCGCAAGGGCAAGATTCCGGCCCGGGTCATCGACCAGCGCTTCGGCCGTGCCGCGGTTCTCGAGGAGGCCGTGAACGACGCGCTGCCGCGCTTCTACACGCAGGCCGTCGACGAGGGCAAGATCGAGGTCCTCGGCCAGCCCGACATCACCGACATCAAGGGCGTGGAGGACCTGGCCGCCGCCGGTCTGACCTTCACCGCCGAGGTCGACATCCGTCCGGAGATCACCCTGCCGGAGTTCTCCGAGATCTCCGTCGAGGTCGACCCGATCGAGGTCACCGACGAGGACATCGAGAAGTCCCTGGAGCAGCTGCGCGAGCGCTTCTCCTCGGTCAAGGACGTCGAGCGCGCCGCCGCTGCCGGTGACATCGTGGTGATCGACCTCGAGGCCAAGGTCGACGGTGAGGTCCCCGAGGACGGCACCGCCACCGGCGTGAGCTACGAGATCGGCTCCGGTCGTCTGCTCGACGGCATCGACGAGGCCGTCATCGGCCTGTCCGCCGGCGAGTCGAAGACCTTCGACACCGAGCTCAAGGGCGGCACCCAGGCCGGCAAGAGCTCCGAGGTGACCGTCACGGTCACCACTGTCCAGGAGAAGGAGCTGCCCGCGCTGGACGACGAGTTCGCCCAGCTGGCCAGCGAGTTCGACACCCTGGAGGAGCTGCGCGGTGACTCGCGCAAGCGCCTTGAGCGGATGAAGGAGTTCGACCAGGCCACCCAGGCCCAGGAGCGCGTGCTGGACGCTCTGCTCGAGAAGATCGAGATCGAGTACCCGGCCAAGCTGCTCGCGGACGAGGTCGAGACCCGCAAGCACAACCTCGAGCACCACCAGCTGGAGCCGATCGGCCAGAACCTCGAGGGCTACCTCGCCGCGCAGGGCAAGACCCGCGAGGAGTTCGACCAGGAGACCGAGGACCAGGCGAAGAAGGGCATCAAGACCCAGTTCGTGCTGGACGAGATCGTGGCCAAGGAGGAGGTGGGCGTGAACCAGGAGGAGCTCACCGAGCACCTGATCCGCCGCGCCGCCGGCTCCGGCCTGACCCCGGACCAGTTCGCCCAGCAGGTCGTCCAGGGCAACCAGGTCTCGCTGCTCGTCGGTGAGGTCGCCCGCGGCAAGGCGCTGGCGCTGGTCGTCGAGGCCGCCAAGGTCACCGACACCACCGGCAAGGTCATCGACTTCGACGAGGAGGACGAGACGGTCGAGGCCGCCGAGTCCGAGGCCGCCGCCGCTGTCGAGGACGAGGGCACCGAGCAGGCCTGATCCTGCCAGACCCCCGGTAACGGGCCCGGACGCCGCTGTGCGTCCGGGCCCGTTCGTCTTCACCGGCTTCCCGGGCCGCTACCCTGCGCTCACAGCGAACAGTTCAGCGTGGGGGATGGTCGGGCCTCGCCTGCGCGTTAGGGTCGACGAAAGCAAGCTTTCAACAGCGCGGGCGGGGTGGCCTGACGTGGGTCCATGCCCAGGAAGCCCAGCCCCGGACCCCGTATGTGACGTAGCGACGGTCGAACCAGATGGGCCGTCCGAATCGACTGAGCAGGTGGCTAAGTGACGTTCCCGCAGATGCAGATGCCTGGCCTCATGACGCCGCGCGCCGCCGGTGGTGACGTGCTCGGCGGACTGGGCGACCAGGTCTACAACCGGCTGCTCAACGAGCGCATCATTTTCCTCGGCCAGCAGGTGGACGACGAGATCGCCAACAAGATCACCGCCCAGCTGCTGCTCCTGGCCGCCGAGCCGGACAAGGACATCTACCTCTACATCAACTCCCCGGGCGGCTCGATCACGGCCGGCATGGCGATCTACGACACCATGCAGTACATCAAGAACGACGTGGTCACCATCGCGATGGGCATGGCGGCCTCGATGGGCCAGTTCCTGCTCACCGCCGGCACTCCGGGCAAGCGGTTCTCGCTGCCGAACGCCAACATCCTGATGCACCAGCCCTCCGCGGGCCTCGGCGGCTCGGCCACCGACATCAGGATCCAGGCCGAGCAGCTGCTGCGCACCAAGCAGCGGATGTCCGAGCTGATCGCCAGCCACAGCGGCCAGACCTTCGAGCAGATCACCAAGGACTCCGACCGCGACCGCTGGTTCACCGCCGAGCAGGCCAAGGAGTACGGCCTGATCGACGACATCATGCACAGCGCCGCGGACGTCCCCGGCGGCGGTGGCACCGGCGCCTGAGCGCCCTTGCCCCGCATCCCAGACACGTCGGCACGCTTCCGGAGGACGGACCCGCAATGAACCCCCTTTACACCCCCCGCGGCGAGTACCAGGGCGCCCGCGCAGAAGGCCGCTACATCGTTCCGCGTTTCGTCGAGCGCACCTCGCAGGGCATCCGCGAGTACGACCCGTACGCCAAGCTCTTCGAGGAGCGCATCATCTTCCTGGGCTCCCAGGTGGACGACGTCTCGGCGAACGACATCATGGCCCAGCTGCTCTGCCTGGAGTCGATGGACCCGGACCGCGAGATCCAGATGTACATCAACTCGCCCGGCGGCTCGTTCACCGCGCTCACCGCGATCTACGACACCATGCAGTACGTGAAGCCGGACATCCAGACCGTCTGCATGGGCCAGGCGGCCTCCGCCGCGGCCGTGCTGCTCGCCGCCGGCACCCCCGGCAAGCGGATGGCGCTGCCCAACGCCCGCATCCTGATCCACCAGCCGTACACCGAGACCGGCCGCGGCCAGGTCTCCGACCTGGAGATCCAGGCCAAGGAGATCTTCCGGATGCGCGAGCAGCTGGAGGAGATGCTCTCCAAGCACTCCAACAAGGCGATCGAGCAGGTCCGCGAGGACATCGAGCGCGACAAGATCCTCACCGCCGAGGAGGCCCTGGAGTACGGGCTGATCGACCAGATCATCTCGACGCGCAAGGCCTCGCTCACCGACTGAGTCCCACCGCGGATCCGGGCGGAGCGTACCGGTGAGTACGCTCCGCCCGCCCGGGCTCCGGCCCACAGAACCTGCTCGGCCCGCCGGCATCTGTTCGGTATCAATTCGCCCAGGGCGTAGGGCAGAGCTGTCGAAGACGACGGATTCTGCGAGGTGGCAGAGTACCGTCGGTACCGAGACCTGCCGCCGCCTGTGGCGGCCGCGGTCCACAGCACCAGGCCCCGGACCCCCGCGGGGCCCCTGGCGAAGGGGAAGCACCTCGTGGCACGCATCGGAGACGGTGGCGACCTGCTCAAGTGCTCGTTCTGCGGCAAGTCGCAGAAGCAGGTGAAGAAGCTCATCGCCGGCCCAGGCGTGTACATCTGCGACGAGTGCATCGACCTGTGCAACGAGATCATCGAGGAGGAACTCGCCGAGTCCTCCGAGGTGCGCTTCGAGGAGCTTCCGAAGCCCCGCGAGATCTACGAGTTCCTGGACCAGTACGTGGTCGGCCAGGACCTCGCCAAGAAGGCCCTCTCGGTGGCGGTCTACAACCACTACAAGCGGGTGCAGGCCGGCGAGGCGGGGCGCGGCAGCGGCCGCGAGGACGCCATCGAGCTGGCCAAGTCCAACATCCTGCTGCTCGGCCCCACCGGCTCCGGCAAGACGCTGCTCGCGCAGACCCTGGCCCGGATGCTGAACGTGCCGTTCGCCATCGCCGACGCCACCGCCCTCACCGAGGCCGGCTACGTCGGTGAGGACGTCGAGAACATCCTGCTCAAGCTGATCCAGGCGGCCGACTACGACGTCAAGAAGGCCGAGACCGGGATCATCTACATCGACGAGATCGACAAGGTCGCCCGCAAGAGCGAGAACCCGTCGATCACCCGCGACGTCTCGGGCGAGGGCGTCCAGCAGGCGCTGCTGAAGATCCTGGAGGGGACCACCGCCTCGGTCCCGCCGCAGGGCGGCCGCAAGCACCCGCACCAGGAGTTCATCCAGATCGACACCACCAACGTGCTGTTCATCGTGGGCGGTGCGTTCGCCGGCCTGGAGCGGATCATCGAGGGCCGGGCCGGCGGCAAGGGCATCGGCTTCGGCGCCAACATCCGCTCCAAGCGGGAGAGCGACGCCAGCGACCACTTCCGCCAGGTGATGCCGGAGGACCTGGTCAAGTTCGGCATGATCCCGGAGTTCATCGGCCGGCTGCCGGTGATCACCAGCGTCCACAACCTGGACCGCGAGGCGCTGCTGCAGATCCTCACCGAGCCGAAGAACGCGCTGGTCAAGCAGTACCGCAAGCTCTTCGAACTGGACGGCGTGGAGCTGGAGTTCAGCCGTGACGCGCTGGAGGCGATCGCCGACCAGGCGATCCTGCGCGGCACCGGCGCGCGTGGGCTGCGGGCCATCATGGAGGAGGTGCTGATGTCCGTGATGTACGAGGTCCCCTCGCGTCAGGACGTCGCCCGCGTGGTGGTCACCGGCGACGTGGTCTCCAAGCACGCGATCCCGACCCTGGTCCCGCGCGACATGATCAAGCGCGAGCGCCGCGACAAGAGCGCCTGACCTCCCACCGCCCGGCGGCGGTAACGCCAGGGGGCCCGCGACCGAACCGGTCGCGGGCCCCCTGGGCGTTGCGGCGCTGTCAGCCCCGGGGGCTACTTCGCCACCACCATGGCGTCGTGGATGGCCTCGGCCTTCTTGGCGGCGTCGGCCGGCGGGAGGGCCACCACCTTGATCCCGCTCAGCTTCGTGAAGCTCACGCTGGCGATGGTGGAGTGGCTGGCCCAGATGCAGACCGACTGGCCGCCGGCGTCCGGGGCACCGGGGATCTTGAAGTCCAGGACTCCGCACTTGAGCGTCGCGTCGTCCTTGTTGCTGCCGCCCGAGTAGCTGGTCAGCGGCGTGGTCCAGGTGGCGCCGCTCTGCGTCATCTGGCTGGAGAAGTTGGAGATCGCCTTGTCCGGGTCGCCCAGCTTGCCGTAGTCGCCGCCGACCGTGATGGTGTCGCCCGGATCGGCGTCATTGGCGTAGCTGGCCGACATGGCGGTGATGTCACTGCCCAGGCTCGCGCTCTTGGCGGGGTCCGCCGGCGCGCTCTTGGCGCTCTTCTGGGTGTAGCCGCCGGCCAGCGTCTGCGGGGCGGAGAGCTTGTAGCTGCCGGCCGCGGCGGAGCCCAGGAACTTGTAGGCGGCGAAACCGCCACCGCCCAGCACCAGGACGCCGACCACCACGCCGACCACCACACCGCCCTTGCCCTTCTTGGGCGCCGGCGGGTAGCCCCCCGCGTACTGCGGCTGCTGGCCCCAACCGGCCTGCGGCTGCGGCGGGTAGGGCTGCTGCGGCGGGACGCCGTACCCCGGCTGGGGCTGCCCGTACCCAGGCTGTGGCTGGCCGTAGCCGGGCTGTGGCTGACCGTACCCGGGCTGGGGCTGCGGCTGCCCGTACGCCGGCTGGCCGTAGCCGGGCTGCGGCTGGCCCGGCGGCGGATACTGCGGCTGCCCCGGCGGCGGATACTGCGGCTGACCCTGGCCGTACATGCGCTCTCGCTCCCCCGCCGCCCGTGCGGCGCAACACCCGTGCTCCACCGGCCTCGCCGGGCTCGGCCGACCGTGTGTCCGAGCACCGGCACGCTATCGCACAGCGCGCGGGCACAGGGCATTACCTCCGGTTCCGTAAACTGTGCGTCGTGACCGACAAGACGAACCAGCGCCCCACCGACGACACGTCCGAGGGCAACTCCACGGACGTGTCCGTGGACAACGCCGCAGCCCTCCCGACCACCTACGCTCCCGGCGAGGTAGAGGGCGAGCTGTACGAGCGCTGGGTATCGCGCGGTTACTTCACCGCCGACGCCAAGAGCGACAAGCCCCCCTACACGATCGTGATCCCGCCGCCGAACGTGACCGGCGCGCTGCACCTGGGCCACGCCTTCCAGCACACCCTGATGGACGCCCTGACGCGCCGTAAGCGGATGCAGGGCTACGAGGCCCTTTGGCTGCCGGGCATGGACCACGCCGGCATCGCCACCCAGAACCGGGTGGAGCAGCAGCTCGCCGCCTCCGGCCAGTCCCGCCACGACCTGGGCCGCGAGGCCTTCGTCGAGAAGGTGTGGGAGTGGAAGGAGAACTACGGCGGCAAGATCCTGGGTCAGATGCGCCGCCTCGGCGACGGCGTGGACTGGTCGCGGGAGCGCTTCACCATGGACGAGGGCCTCTCGCGCGCCGTCCAGACCATCTTCAAGAAGCTCTTCGACGACGGCCTGATCTACCGCGCCGAGCGCATCATCAACTGGTGCCCGCGCTGCCTGACCGCGCTCTCCGACATCGAGGTCGAGCACGAGGACAGCCCCGGCGAGCTGGTCTCGATCCGCTACGGCGACGGCGACGACTCGATCGTGGTGGCCACCACCCGCGCCGAGACCATGCTGGGCGACACCGCGGTGGCCGTCCACCCGGACGACGAGCGCTACCGGCACCTGATCGGGCGCACCATCGCGCTGCCGCTGACCGACCGCCGCATCCCGGTGGTCGCCGACGCGCACGTCGACCCGGAGTTCGGCACCGGCGCGGTCAAGGTGACCCCGGCGCACGACCCCAACGACTTCGCCATCGGCCAGCGGCACAACCTGCCCAACCTGACCGTGATGGACGAGCACGGCGCGATCACCGTGCACGGCCCCTTCCTCGGCCTGGACCGCCTGGAGGCGCGCTCGGCCGTGGTCGGCGAGCTGCGCGAGCAGGGGCGCATCGTCGCCGAGAAGCGCCCCTACATGCACGCGGTGGGCCACTGCTCGCGCTGCCACACCATCGTCGAGCCGCGGCTGTCGCTGCAGTGGTGGGTCAAGGTCGAGCCGCTGGCCCAGGCGGCCGGCGACGCGGTCCGTGACGGCCGGGTCCAGATCCACCCGAAGGAGATGGAGCGCCGCTACTTCGACTGGGTCGACAACATGTACGACTGGTGCATCTCGCGCCAGCTCTGGTGGGGTCACCGGATCCCGGTCTGGTACGGCCCGGACGGCGAGGTCGTCTGCGTCGGCCCCGACGAGCAGCCGCCCACCGGCGAGGGCTGGACCCAGGACCAGGACGTGCTGGACACCTGGTTCTCCAGCGGCCTGTGGCCCTTCTCCACCCTGGGCTGGCCCGAGCAGACGCCGGACCTGGAGAAGTTCTACCCGACCGACGTGCTGCTCACCGGCCACGACATCATCTTCTTCTGGGTCGCCCGGATGATGATGTTCGGCCTGTACGCGATGGACGGCCAGGCGCCGTTCCACACCATCGCGCTCACCGGTCTGGTCCGTGACCAGTTCGGCAAGAAGATGTCCAAGTCGAACCCGAACGCGGTCGACCCGCTGGACTGGATGGACGAGTTCGGCGCCGATGCCGTCCGCTTCACCCTGGCCAGCGGCGCCAACCCCGGCGCGGACGTGCCGATCGGCGAGGACTGGGTCAAGGGCTCGCGCAACTTCTGCAACAAGATCTGGAACGCCACCCGGTTCGCGCTGATGAACGGCGCCACCGTCGAGGGCCCGCTGCCGGCCTCCGAGGAGATGACCGCGGCCGACCGCTGGATCCTGTCCCGGTTGAACGAGACCGTCGCCCAGGTCGACGCGCTCTACGACGACTACCAGTTCGCCAAGCTCTCCGACGCGCTCTTCCACTTCGCCTGGGACGAGGTCTTCGACTGGTACGTCGAGCTCTCCAAGACCACCCTGGCCAAGGGCGGTCCGCAGGCCGACGCCGCGCGCCGGGTGCTGGGCGAGGTGCTGGACGTGACCCTGCGACTGCTGCACCCGATCGTCCCGTTCGTCACCGACACGCTGTGGACTTCGCTGACCGGTGCCGAGTCGCTGGTGATCGCCGAGTGGCCCAAGGACAGCGGTTTCCGCGACGCCGCCGCCGAGGCGGAGATCGCCACCGTCCAGCAGGTGGTCACCGAGGTCCGCCGGTTCCGCTCCGACCAGGGCCTGAAGCCGGGCCAGAAGGTCCCGGCCGAGCTGGAGTTGGGCGGCACGGTGCTGGGGGCGCACGAGGACGCGATCCGCTCGCTGCTGCGCCTGACCCGGCCCGAGGACGGCTTCGCGGCCACCGCCTCGCTGCCGGTGGCCGGTGCCACGGTCTCGCTGGACCTGTCCGGCACCATCGACGTGGCCGCCGAGCGCAAGCGCCTGGAGAAGGACCTCGCGGTCGCCGAGAAGGAGCGCACCCAGACCGCCGCCAAGCTCGGCAACGAGGGCTTCCTGGCCAAGGCGCCGGAGGACGTGGTGGTGAAGATCCGGGCCCGCCAGCAGGCGGCCGAGGCCGACATCGCCCGCATCACCGCGCAGCTGGCCGGCCTGCCCAAGGCCTGACCGACAGCCGCACCCGCCCTACCACGCCACTGGCCGCACCCCCAACCGGGGTGCGGCCAGTGGCGTTTCGGTTTGTAATCGGGCGAGGAATTTCTGATTGCTTTAATCCCGTGACCGGCTTTTTCCGTTCTTCTGCCACTTCTTGCGGCCAGGTCCGGTGACCTGCGAAGGCGTCCCGTATACGGTGTGCTGAAGTTCCGAGTACGGGCACTCGTGAAGGGAAGGCAGGGCATGGTGACAGCGCACAAGTTGGCCGGCGAACTTCCTGCGCAGCGGGTCGAGGAGGCAAAGGGACGGGCCGCGACATTGCTGCTCGCGTTCCGGCACGGCAACCAGGTCGCCTTCGACACGGCCCTGGACCGGTTGCTGGACGACCAGGCCGAACGCGAGGTGGTCACCCTGCTCGCCTGGGTCGCGGCCGAGGCGGTGCGCAAGGCCTACGCCCCCGAGGTCGGCGACCGGGTGCTGCGCTCGCTGGCCCGCCGGGCGCCGCAGGGCGAGATCGGGGTGCTGGTGGACGAGGAGTCGGCGGACGCGGCGCGGCTGATCGAGGCGGTGCGCGGCGGGCAGGTGGCCGCGGTGCGGGCGCTGGTGGCCGCCACCCCGGACACCACCTTCCTGCTCGGCGGCCTGCTCCAGGCGGTCGCCATGATGCTGCCGCTGCTCCCCGAGGACGAGGTCGACGAAGTGCTCGCCGAGCTGCGGCTGCGGCAGAGCCCGGTACCGGCCGCGGTCTGACCCGTCCGCGCAGCTGAGCGCGCCGCCGGCCCGAGGACGCGCCACCAGCGCCGCGGCGCACCGGCGGCCCCGCGGCGGGCGGGCGGGCCTCGCGCTCGTACACTGGGCGGGTGACCAGCTCCGCCGGGCCGAACCCGTACACCAGCCGTCCCAGCAACGCGGAGGCCGGCGACCAGCCGACCGGCCTGCAGGAGGTCGAGGCCGAACTCTCCCGGCGCTGGCCGGAGAACAAGCTCGAACCCTCGCTGGACCGGATCTCGGCCCTGATGGACATCCTCGGTGAGCCGCAGCGCGCCTACCCGTCCATCCACATCACCGGTACCAACGGCAAGACGTCCACGGCCCGGATGGTCGAGCAGCTGCTGAACGCCTTCGAGCTGCGCACCGGGCGCTACACCAGCCCGCACGTGGAGTCGGTGACGGAGCGGATCAGCCTGGACGGGCAGCCGATCAGCGTCGAGAAGTTCGTCGAGACGTACAACGACATCGAGCCCTACATCAGGATGGTGGACGAGCGGCAGCCCGTCGCGCTCTCCTTCTTCGAGGTGCTCACCGCCATGGCGTACGCGGCCTTCGCCGACGCGCCGGTGGACGTGGCCGTGGTCGAGGTCGGCATGGGCGGCACCTGGGACGCCACCAACGTGATCGACGCGGCCGTCTCCGTGCTCACCCCGGTCTCGCTGGACCACACCAAGTTCCTGGGGGACACCACCGGTCAGATCGCCACCGAGAAGGCCGGGATCATCAAGCCCGACTCCCTCGCGGTGGTCGCCCAGCAGCCGCTGGACGCCGCCGAGGCGATCCTGGCCCGCTCGGTCGAGGTCGGCGCCACGGTGGCCCGCGAGGGCATGGAGTTCGGGGTGCTGAGCCGCGAGGTCGCGGTCGGCGGCCAGCTGATCACCCTGCGCGGCCTCGGCGGGGGCGAGTACAGCGACATCTTCATCCCGCTGCACGGCGAGCACCAGGCGCACAACGCGGCCCTCGCACTGGCCGCGGTGGAGGCGTTCTTCGGCATCGGCGCGGCCCGCGAGGGCCAGCTGGACGCCGACAAGGTGCGCCACGCCTTCTCCGGTGTCAGCTCGCCCGGGCGCCTGGAGGTCGTCCGGCGCAGCCCCACCATCCTGCTGGACGCCGCGCACAACCCGGCCGGCGCGCGGGTCACCGCTGCCGCGGTCGGCGAGGCCTTCGCCTTCAACCGGCTCGTCGGGGTGATCGCCACCAGCGGCGACAAGGACGTCACCGGCCTGCTGGAGGCCTTCGAGCCGATCCTGGCCGAGGTGGTCATCACCCAGAACACCACCCACCGGGCGATGCCGGTGGACGACCTCGCGGCCCAGGCCGTGGAGATCTTCGGCGAGGACCGGGTGCAGGTGGAGCCCCGGCTGGACGACGCGATCGACGCCGCCGTGGCGCTGGCCGAGGCGGAGGGCGATCTCACCGGCTCCGGCGTGCTGATCACCGGCTCGGTGATCACCGTGGGCGAGGCCCGCCTGCTGCTCGGGAGGAAGTGACGATGCGTACGCTCTGTGCGTCCACGCTCATCGGCGAGGTCTTCGTGGTGCTCTTCGCGGCCTGCGTCGCGATGAAGATGACGGACGTCTCGACCGCCGTGATCTGGGGTGTCAGCGGGGCGGTGATGCTCTGCTGCGTGCTGCTGTGCGGCATGATCACCCGCCGCGGCGCGGTGGCCGTCGGCTGGGCGCTCCAACTGGGCCTGATCGCGGCCGGGCTGCTGCTGCCGACGATGTACGCGCTGGGCGTGATCTTCGCGGGCCTGTGGTGGTGCTCGGTGCACTACGGCCGCAAGATCGATGTCATCAAGGCGGAGCGCGAGGGCCGCACGACCGTCGGCGCCACCGCCTAGAACGGTCGGCGGCCGCCGGTTGCCCCCGCGCGGTGGCGGTCACCGACCCGCTGTTCACGCAAGGTAACCTCTGGGCAGTGGCATACACCATTCAGCCCCGAAACCTCTGGAGCCGCACCGTGACCCAGCGCACTCTCGTCCTGCTCAAGCCCGACGCCGTCCGCCGTGGTCTGACCGGCGAGATCATCAGCCGGATCGAGCGCAAGGCGGGCTGGCGACTGGCCGCCGTCGAGCTGCGCACCTTCGACCGGGCGACGCTGGAGACGCACTACGCCGAGCACGTCGGCCGTCCGTTCTACGAGCCGCTGCTCGAGTTCATGACCTCCGGCCCCTCGCTCGCCCTGATCGTCGAGGGCGAGAACGTGGTCCCGGGCGTGCGCGCGCTGGCCGGCGCCACCGACCCGCTGGCCGCGGGCCCCGGCACCATCCGCGGTGACTTCGCCACGATCACCCGGGAGAACCTGATCCATGCCTCGGACTCGGAGGCTTCGGCCGAGCGCGAGATCAAGATCTTCTTTCCCGCCCACGCCTGACCCGGCATCGGGGCGGCCCGCGGTCGGCCGAGCCGCTCAGGCTCAGCCAACCGTGGGAATCTGATCCTCAAATATGGAACTGAATAGTCCGACACGGCGTCCCAATCCGGGGAGAACCGATCCTGCGACGGAGAATGGACGCCATGCCCATCCCGCCGACCAGCTCGCCGGGCGTGGCTACGATGGAGGCACCCTACGGGCCCGAACGGCCCGGCGCGCGCGGTTCGCGCGCTGCTGTGCGGGCCTCGTGTGAGGCTCAACTCCCTGCCCATGACATCCAGTTCGGGAAGGCGTTCCACACTCCATGGCCAACAATCTGTCGTTCATCGGCCGTGACCTGGCGATCGACCTCGGCACTGCCAACACGCTGGTGTACGTCAGGGGCAAGGGGATCGTCCTGAACGAGCCGTCAGTCGTGGCGGTCAACACCAACACCGGCGGCATCCTGGCGGTCGGGTCCGAGGCGAAGAAGATGATCGGGCGCACGCCCGGCAACATCATCGCCATCCGCCCGCTCAAGGACGGCGTGATCGCCGACTTCGAGATCACCCAGCGGATGCTGCGGTACTTCATCCAGAAGATCCACCGCCGCCGCTACCTGGTCCGCCCGCGGGTCGTGGTCTGCGTGCCCAGCGGCATCACCGGCGTGGAGCGCCGCGCCGTGGTGGAGGCCAGTCACCTGGCCGGCGCCCGCCAGGTCCACATCATCGAGGAGCCGATGGCCGCCGCGATCGGCGCCGGTCTGCCGGTCCACGAGGCCACCGGCAACATGGTGGTGGACATCGGCGGCGGCACCACCGAGGTCGCGGTCATCTCGCTGGGCGGCATTGTCACCGCGCAGTCGATCCGGGTGGCCGGCGACGAGCTGGACAACGCGATCGTCCAGCACATCAAGAAGGAGTACTCGCTGCTCCTCGGCGAGCGCAGTGCCGAGCAGATCAAGATGAGCATCGGCTCGGCCTGGGGCTCGGAGAACGAGAAGGACGAGCACGCCGAGATCCGCGGCCGGGACCTGGTCAGCGGCCTGCCGAAGACCGTGGTGATCTCCGCCGCCGAGGTCCGCGAGGCCATCGACGAACCGGTCAACTCGATCATCGACGCCGTCAAGACCACCCTGGACCAGTGCCCGCCGGAGCTGGCGGGCGACGTGATGGACCGCGGCGTGGTGCTGACCGGCGGCGGTGCGCTGCTGCGCGGGCTGGACGAGCGGCTGCGCCGGGAGACCGGGATGCCGATCCACATCGCGGAGAACCCGCTGGACTCGGTGGCGCTCGGTTCGGGCCGCTGCGTCGAGGAGTTCGAGGCCCTGCAGCAGGTACTGGACGCGCAGCCGCGTCGTTAGACACCCTGTCAGACCCGACACATTCAGAAGGGGCAGCCTCGTCGCCGTGAGGGACACACGAGAGAGCCGACTGCTGCTCGTCCTGCTGGTGGCCGTAGCCTTCGCGCTGATCACCGTGGACATCAAGGGCGGTGAGAGCTCCCCGCTGAACGGCGCCCGCCGCACCGCCGCCGACCTGTTCGGTCCGGCGGAGCGCGGCGCCGCGGGGGCCGTCGATCCGATAGCCCGCACGGTGCGGGCGATCCGCGACTCGGGCACCGAGCAGCAGCGGCTGGACCAGATCGGCGCCGAGAACACCGAGCTGCGCCAGAAGCTGGCCTCCTCGGACACCGCCACCGGGCGGACCAAGCAGCTGGACGACATGCTGCGCACCGCCGGGTCCGGCGGATACACCATCAAGGCCGCGCAGGTGATCGCCATCGGCGCGGCCCAGGGCTTCTCCTGGACCATCACCATCGACGCGGGCAGCGACGACGGCCTGCAGCGGGACATGACCGTGATCAACGGTCAGGGCCTGGTCGGCCGGGTCACCACGGTCGCCCCGACCACTGCCACGGTGCTGCTCGCCACCGATCCCGGCTTCACCGCCGGCACCCGGATGGAGGGCAGCGGCGAGATCGGCTTCGCGGCCGGGCAGGGCCAGGGTCCGATGAAGGTCCAGCTGCTCAACGGCAAGGCGCAGGTCAAGCCGGGCGACCGGCTGGTCACCTTCGGCTCGCAGAACGGCCGTCCGTTCGTGCCGGGCGTGCCGGTGGGCACCGTCACCCAGGTGCAGGCCACGCCGGGCGAGCTGACCAAGACCGTGCTGGTCGACCCGTTCGTCTCGTTCACCCGGCTGGACCTGGTCGGGGTGGTCGTGGTGCCGCCGCGCACCGACCCCAGGGACTCGGTGCTGCCGCCGGCCCCGCCGAGCCCCACCCCCGCGGCCCCCGCCCAGCCGCCGGCCGCGCCCGCGGCGCAGCCCTCCGGCGCCCCGCAGCAGCCGTCCGACTCGCCGACCGGGGGGAACTGACCGATGGTCATCAAGCGCGCCCTGCTCTCCGCCGTCCTGGTCCTGCTCGCCCTGCTGCTGCAGGTCAGCGTGCTGGGACGGCTGCAGCTGCCCGGGGCCACCCCGGACCTGCTGCTGCTCGTGGTGGTCGGTCTCGGCCTGGTCTTCGGCCCCTCCGGCGGCTGCCTGACCGGCTTCGCCGCCGGGCTGCTGGCCGACCTGGCGCCGCCCTCCGACCACGCGATCGGCCGCTACGCGCTGGTGCTCTGCCTGATCGGCTACGCGGCCGGGCTGCTGCGCGCCGAGCCGGGCCGGCCTCGCTCGGTGCTGGTGCCGCTGCTGGTGGTGGCCGGTGCCGCGATCGTCTCCACGCTGCTGTACGCGGCGGTCGGCGCGCTGGTCGGCGACACCGCCGCCCGGCACGTCGGGCTGCCTTCGCTGATGGGCACCGCGCTCCTGTACGACCTGCTGCTGGCCCCCTTCGTGGTGCCCGCGGTGATGCTGCTGGCCCGCTGGGCGGACCCGTCGGGGCCGGGCGGCGAGGTGACCGGGCCGGGCCTGGGCACCATCGCGCGCTACCGCACCACCCGGGAGGCCTCGGGACTGCCGAGCAGCAGCCGCAAGATCCGGGCCAAGTCCTGATAGCCGGCCGGCCCCCTACCGACCACCTCTCAAGCGGGGAGTCCTCGAGGTGAGCAACATCCCGGAGACCGGTCGCACCCGCCGGGTGACGATCCGTCTGGTCGTCCTGCAGATCCTGGTCCTCTCGCTGCTCGCCACCCTCGGCGGGCGGCTGTGGTTCCTGCAGATCCGCAACGGCAGCCAGTACACCGCCCAGGCCTCCAACAACCACATCCGCGAGGTGGTCTCACCGGCGATCCGCGGCGAGATCCTGGACGCCGACGGCCGGGTGCTGGCCGGCAACCAGACCAAGCTCGTGGTCTCGGTCAGCCGCACCTCGCTGCTGGAGCAGAAGGACCACGGCAAGGCGGCGCTGACCAAGCTGGCCCAGGTGCTCGGGATGAACCCCAAGGACGTCCAGGACAAGGTCAGGCTCTGCGACGCCAAGACCCCGCAGCCCTGCTGGAACGGCTCGCCCTACCAGCCGATCCCGGTGACCGACCAGGCCACCACCCAGCAGGCGATGCAGATAATGGAACGCCGCGAGGACTTCCCCGGCATCACCGCCCAGCCCACCGCCGTGCGCCAGTACCCGGGCCCGGACGGCGCCAACATGGCCCAGGTGCTCGGCTACCTGTCGCCGGTCACCGACGACGAGGTCACCAAGACCGCGAACCAGAGCGGCAAGAGCAAGTACCTGCCCAGCGACCAGATCGGCCGGGCCGGTCTGGAGTCGGTCTACGACAACGACCTGCGCGGTGCCACCGGCGTCGACCGCCTGGAGGTGGACAACCTCGGCCGGGTGATCGGCAGCGCCGGCACCACCCCCGCCCAGCCCGGCGACAATGTGGTGACCAGCCTGGACGCCCGGGTGCAGAAGGTGGTCGAGGACAACCTGGTGCAGGCGATGAAGGACGCCCGCAACACCTACGACACGGTGACCAACCAGAACTTCGTGGCCGACTCCGGCGCGGCCATAGTGATGGACGTGCACACCGGCCGGATCATCGCGATGGCCAGCGCCCCGACCTACGACCCCAACCTCTGGGTGGGCGGCATCTCCGCCAAGGACTACGCCGGTCTGACCGGCCAGGACAGCAACTACCCGCTGCTCAACCGGGCCATCCAGGGCCAGTCGGCGCCCGGCTCGACCTTCAAGGTGGTCTCCACCAGCGCCGCCGTCCAGGCCGGCTACTCGCTGGACGGCCACTACCCGTGCCCGTCGAGCCTGACCATCGGCGGCCGGGAGTTCAAGAACTTCGAGGGCGAGTCGGCCGGTGACATCTCGCTGGAGAAGGCACTGGAGATCTCCTGCGACACCGTCTTCTACGGCCTGTCCTACGACCAGTGGATGAAGGACGGCGGCACCAAGCCCAAGGCCGACCCCGCCGACTGGTTCTACAAGACGGCCCACCAGTTCGGCCTCGGCGCCAAGACCGGCATCGACCTGCCGGCCGAGGTCCCGGGCCGGGTGCCGGACCGGCAGTGGAAGACCGACTTCTTCAACGCCAACAAGGACGCCTGGTGCAAGCAGGCGGCCGGCGGCGGCACCGACTACGCCACCCAGATCGCCCGCGAGAACTGCGTGGACGGCAACGTGCTGCGCGCCGGTGACTCGGTCAACTACGCGATCGGCCAGGGCGACACGCTGGTCACCCCGATCCAGATGGCCACCAT
Organism: Kitasatospora sp. NBC_01250; assembly: GCF_036226465.1. Taxonomy (NCBI): domain Bacteria; kingdom Bacillati; phylum Actinomycetota; class Actinomycetes; order Kitasatosporales; family Streptomycetaceae; genus Kitasatospora; species Kitasatospora sp. NBC_01250. Next base: position 6,142,016 of record NZ_CP108476.1, read on the forward strand.
CTACTCGGCGATCGCCAACGGCGGCACGCTCTACCGGCCCACCGTGGCCAAGGCCGTCGTCACCCCCAGCGGCCAGCTGGTGCGCAACATCGACCCGCACGTGGACGGCAAGCTGCCGGACGACGACAAGACCCTGCAGTACATCGACCAGGCCACCGCCGGTGTCATCACCGAGGGCACCGCGGCCTGGAAGTTCACCGGCGCGGGCTGGCCGCAGGACAAGATCCAGCTGCACGCCAAGACCGGTACCGCCGAGGTCTACGGCAAGCAGACCACCTCCTGGCTGACCACCTACAGCAAGGACTACGCGGTGGTCATGACGATCAGCCAGGGCGGCACCGGCTCGGGCGGCTCGGGTGACGCGGTCCGCCGGATCTACCAGGCGCTGTACGGCGTGGACGACAAGGGCAACGTCGACCCGGGCAAGGCGCTGCTGCCCACCCCGCAGACCGACCTGCCCAAGTTCAACCCGGACGGCACCGCGATCCTCAAGTCGGTGGCCTACGCCGACATCCCGCCGGTGCCGGCCCGGTCGGCCGTCTACACCGACCTGTACGCGCTGGAGCCCGCGCAGCGCGGCGTCGGAAGGAGCCGGGCATGACCTCCTCCTACAGCTCCTACCGCCAGCTGCGGTTCTCGCCGCAGCGCGGCCCGCTGGCCCGGGCGCTGGCCAAGGACGCCCCGCTGCGCCGGCTGGACTGGGTGATAATCCTGGCCGCGCTCGCGCTGTCACTGGGCAGCTCGATGCTGGTGTGGTCGGCGACCCGGGGGCGCGACTCGCTGACCCACGGCGATCCGCAGTACTTCCTCTACCGGCACCTGACCAACCTGGTGATCGGCGTGGTGCTCTGTGCCGGCGCCATCGCGATAGGGCACCACCGGATCCGCGCCGCGGTGCCGGTCCTCTACGCGCTCTCCATCCTGATGCTGCTGGCCACGCTCAGCCCGCTGGGCTCGACGATCAACGGCGCGCACTCCTGGATCCAGTTCGGCGGGGGCTTCTCTATCCAGCCGGCCGAGTTCGCCAAGCTGGCCATCGTGCTCGGGATGGCGCTGGTGCTCTCCTCCCGGGTGGACACCGGGGAGCGGGCGATACCGCCGGGGCGCACCGTGCTCCAGGCGCTGGCGCTGGGCGGGCTGCCGATCTGCATCGTGCTGCTGATGCCCGACCTCGGCTCGGTCATGGTGATGGTGGTGACCATCCTGGGCATCCTGCTGGCCTCCGGGGTGGCCAACCGGTGGATCTTCGGTCTGCTGGCCACCGGCGGGCTAGGCGCCGCGGCCGTCTGGAAGCTGCACGTGCTGAGCAAGTACCAGATCGACCGCTTCGCCGCCTTCGCCAACCCGGCGCTGGACCCCTCGGGTGTGGGCTACAACACCGCGCAGGCCCGGATCGCGATCGGCTCCGGCGGCCTGACCGGCAAGGGCCTGTTCCACGGCACCCAGACGATAGGGCAGTTCGTCCCCGAGCAGCAGACCGACTTCGTCTTCACGGTCGCGGGGGAGGAGCTGGGCTTCGTCGGGGGCCTGGCGATCATCCTGCTGGTCGGGGTGATCCTGTGGCGCGCCTGCCGGATCGCCCGCCAGGCCACCGACCTGTTCGGCACCGTGGTGGCGGGCGGCGTGATCGCCTGGTTCGCCTTCCAGTCCTTCGAGAACATCGGCATGACGCTGGGCATCATGCCGGTGGCCGGCATCCCGCTGCCCTTCGTCAGCTACGGCGGTTCCTCGATGTTCGCGGGCTGGATCGCCATCGGGCTGCTCCAGGCGGTCCGCACCCAGCGGCCGATAGCGATGTGAGGCGCGGCCCGGGCGGTGGTGACCACCACCCGGGCCAGCAGGTTCTGCCCTCCGGTCACGCTACCCTTGAGGGTCACCCCCTCCGTCAAGCCAAAGGGTTTCGCCGCATGCCAGTCGAATCGGTCTTCCCACGCCTGGAGGCCCTCCTCCCGCACGTCCAGAAGCCGATCCAGTACGTCGGCGGCGAGCTCAACTCGACCGTCAAGGAGTGGGACTCCTGCGACGTCCGCTGGGCGCTGATGTACCCGGACGCGTACGAGGTCGGGCTGCCCAACCAGGGCGTCATGATCCTCTACGAGGTGCTGAACGAGCGCGAGGGCGTGCTGGCCGAGCGGACCTACAGCGTCTGGCCCGACCTGGAGGCCCTGATGCGCGAGCACCAGGTCCCGCAGTTCACGGTGGACGCGCACCGCCCGGTCAAGGCCTTCGACGTGTTCGGGCTCTCGTTCTCCACCGAGCTCGGCTACACGAACATGCTGGCCGCGCTGGACCTGGCCGGCATCCCGCTGGACGCGGCCGACCGCACCGACGAGGACCCGATCGTGCTGGCCGGCGGCCACGCCGCGTTCAACCCCGAGCCGATCGCGGACTTCATCGACTGCGCGGTGGTCGGCGACGGTGAGCAGGCCGTGCTCGACATCACCGAGATCATCCGGGCCTGGAAGGCCGAGGGCCGCCCCGGCGGCCGCGAGGAGCTGCTGCTGCGCCTTGCCAGGACCGGCGGGGTCTACGTGCCGCGGTTCTACGACGTCGAGTACCTGCCGGACGGCCGGATCGCCCGCGTGGTCCCCAACGCCCCCGGCGTGCCGTGGCGGGTCTCCAAGCACACCGTGATGGACCTGGACGAGTGGCCCTACCCCAAGCAGCCGCTGGTCCCGCTCGCCGAGACGGTGCACGAGCGGATGTCCGTGGAGATCTTCCGCGGCTGCACCCGCGGCTGCCGCTTCTGCCAGGCCGGCATGATCACGCGCCCCGTGCGGGAGCGAAGCATCACCGGCATCGGCGAGATGGTGGAGCGCGGGCTGAAGGCGACCGGCTTCGAGGAGGTCGGCCTGCTCTCGCTCTCCTCGGCCGACCACACCGAGATCGGCGACATCGCCAAGGGCCTGGCCGACCGGTACACCGAGGACAAGATCGGCCTGTCGCTGCCCTCCACCCGGGTGGACGCCTTCAACATCGACCTGGCCAACGAGCTGACCCGCAACGGCCGGCGTTCCGGCCTCACCTTCGCCCCCGAGGGCGGCAGTGAGCGGATCCGCAAGGTGATCAACAAGATGGTGTCGGAGGAGGACCTGATCCGCACCGTCGCCGCGGCCTACGGCAACGGCTGGCGCCAGGTGAAGCTGTACTTCATGGTCGGCCTCCCGACGGAGACCGACGAGGACGTGCTGCAGATCGCCGAGATGGCGAAGAACGTCATCCAGAAGGGCCGCGAGGTCACCGGGCAGAACGACATCCGCTGCACGGTCTCCATCGGCGGTTTCGTCCCCAAGCCGCACACCCCCTTCCAGTGGGCCCCCCAGCTGTCCGCGGAGGACACCGACGCCCGGCTCGCCAAGCTGCGCGACGCGATCCGCCAGGACCGCAAGTACGGCAAGAACATCGGCTTCCGCTACCACGACGGCAAGCCCGGCATCGTCGAGGGCCTGCTCTCCCGCGGTGACCGCCGCACCGGCAGGATCATCCGCGCGGTCTACGAGGACGGCGGCCGGTTCGACGGCTGGCGCGAGCACTTCTCCTTCGACCGCTGGATGCAGGCCGCCGAGAAGGGCCTGGCCGGCACCGGCGTCGACGTCGCCTGGTACACCACCCGCGAGCGCGGCTACGAGGAGGTCCTGCCCTGGGACCACCTGGACAGCGGCCTCGACAAGGACTGGCTCTGGGAGGACTGGCAGGACGCGTTGGAGGAGGTCGAGGTCGACGACTGCCGCTGGACCCCGTGCTTCGACTGCGGTGTCTGTCCTCAGATGGACACGACCATCCAAATCGGTCCGACGGGCAAGAAGCTGCTGCCCCTGACGGTGCTGAAGTAGTCCCGATCGAGCGGTACCAGGGCCACCGGGCTGAGCTGCGACGCGAGGGGTGGGTACGGGCGCGTACCCTTGCTCCTTGACAGAGTCCATCCCGGTGGCCCAGCTGTATCGGGCCGCCGGCCCCGGACGCGACTTCTCCCGAAGGACTGAGCGACCCTGGCACGCCGCACGCCCGACGGTCCGCCTCCCGCGCCGACGGTGCAGCGCATTCGACTGCGCTACACCAAGCGGGGCCGTCTGCGCTTCACCAGCCACCGCGACTTCCAGCGCGCCTTCGAGCGGGCCCTGCGCCGATCCGCCGTTCCGATGGCGTACTCGGCCGGGTTCACCCCGCATCCCAAGGTGTCCTACGCCAATGCCGCCCCGACCGGGGTGGCCAGTGAGGCGGAGTATCTGGAGATCGGCCTGGCCGACTTCCGGGACCCGCAGGCGCTGCGCGCCCAGCTGGACGAGTCGCTGCCGACCGGGCTGGACATCGTGGACGCCGTCGAGGTGCGCACCCCGAACTTCGTGGAGCGGCTGGAGGCCTCCCTCTGGGAGCTGCGGTTGCCGCAGGTGACCGAGGAGGACGCGGGCCGGGCGGTGGAGCTGTTCCTGGCGGCCGAGCGGGTCGAGGTGCAACGCCAGACGAAGAATGGGCTAAGGGTCTTCGACGCGCGCGAGGCCGTCGCCCGGCTGGAACTGGTTCCGGCGCAGGTCGGCGTTGGTCCGCTCGGGGAATCCACGGCCACCTCCGATGTTCGTACCGGTCAGGCCTGTGCGATACTGCGCCTGGTAGTACGACACGCCACACCCGCCGTACGACCAGACGACGTTTTGTCCGGTCTCCGGGCGACGGCTGACCTGGCGCTGCCGGTCCCCGCAGAGGTGACCAGGCTGGCGCAGGGGCCGCTCGACGAGGAGATCGGCACGGTGACCGACCCGCTGGCGCTCGACCGCGCTGCGGCCCCGGCCGTCCTTACTGAGGCGGCCGTTGAGCCGCAGTCCGCAGCGTCCGCCTAGCGGGCGGAGGCGAGGACCGGATTAACCGCCCGGTGCTGCGCGCTCCAGGCCCCCGCGGCTCCCCAGGGGAGCGAGCGTCGTCGCGCACAGGCCACTTCTGTGGTGGCCCCTCGACCCGCCGGGTCGGCGGGCCCCAGGAGAACCACGCCGCCTTCGGGCCGGTGGGGCCCGCCCCGGGAGCCACCCTGGGTTGTGGGGCCGCGCAGCTTGGGAAAACCTGAGAACACTGGCCAGACCAGAAGACTTTTCGACACCCCGCACCGTGCGGGGCGCCGAGCGAGACTACGAGCCCCTGTGCGGCCTCGCGTTCGCACGGCGGCACCGTGGAGAGTCGGCCTGGGCGCCGAAGCGCCCCGGGCCGGCCACCGGTGCCCGGCCGTGCCTGGATGCGGAGCCCGGGGGCCTGACGGGAGATCCACCCGCATGCCTGAGAACAACGAATCACAGCGAGACGAAGCAGCACAGAACAGCGGCGAGCCGAGCGGCGACGCCGCGCCGCCGCGCCGCCGGCGCCGCGCCGTGTCGCGCCCGGCCGGCACCCCGCAGGGAGCGGCCTCCGAGAGTGCCGAGACGGTCATCCCGGTCGAGGCCGTGACCGCGTCCGCCCCCGCCGCCGAGCCCGTGCAGGCCGAGGCGCCGGTGCGGGCGCGCCGGACCCGTAAGCGCGTCGAGGCGCCGGTGGCCAGCCCGGCCGCCGCCGAGGAGGCTCCGGCCGCTGAGGCGCCGGTGGCCGAGGAGCCGGTGGCGGAGAAGCCGGTGCGGGCGCGTCGCACCCGTAAGCGGGCCGAGGCGCCGGTGGCCAGCCCCGCTGCCGCCGAGGAGACCCCCGCCGAGGAGGCCCCGGCCGCTGAGGCGCCGGTCGTCGAGGAGCCGCTGGCGGAGAAGCCGGTGCGGGCGCGCCGGACCCGTAAGCGCGTCGAGGCGCCGGTCGCGACCCCCGCTGCCGCCGAGGAAGCCCCGGTCGAGGAGGAGCCCGCGGCCGAGGAGGAGCCGGCCGCCGAGGAGCAGCCCGCCGCCCCGGCCCCCGAGGCCGAGCAGCACACCGAGGCCCCCCGGGCCCGCCGTCGCGCCGTGCGCCCGGCGACCGCGGTCTTCCAGGCTCCGGTCTTCCAGGAGCCCACCGCCTACGTGGCCCCCGCCACTGCGCAGCAGCCGGCCGCCGCGCAGGCCCCGGCGCCCGCCGAGCCGGTGGCCGCCGCCGCGCCCGCCGCGTCCACCGAAGACGACGAGTACGAGTACAGCGGCGTCGGCCGCCGCCGCCGCGGGGGCCGCCAGCCGGTCCGGATCGGCACCGGTGCCTCCGGCCGCTCGACCGCGCAGAGCCGCAGGGCCGCGGTCGCTGCGGTCACCGCCACCCCGCCGCGCCCGGCCGCCGTGGAGACCCCCGCGCAGGCTCCGGCCCCCGCGGCCGCTGACCTCGAGGCCACCGCCGCGCCCGCCCAGGGCCCCGAGCAGGAGAGCGACTGGGAGGAGGACGGCCGTCCGTCCTCCCGCCGCCGCCGTCGGGGTGGCCGTCGCCGCCGTCGCGGGGAGGCCGAGGAGTTCGAGACCGAGGGCCAGGAGAACGAGCAGTCCGCCGCGGCCGCCGTCGCCGAGCCCGCCGCGGCTGCCGGACCTGCCGCAGCTGCCGAGCTCGCCGAGGGCGCTGAGCAGGACGAGGACGACGAGGACGACCTGGCCGGTGGCCTGGCCTCCTCCCGCCGCCGTCGCCGCCGTCGCCGCCGCAGCGGGGACACCGGGGTCGAGGTCGCCGAGACCGCCGACGAGGACGGTGTCCGCACGGTCGTGAAGGTGCGCGAGCCGCGCCGTCGCTCCACCGAACCGTCCTTCGACCCGGACGAGGTGCAGTCCATCAAGGGCTCCACCCGCCTGGAGGCCAAGAAGCAGCGCCGCCGCGAGGGCCGCGAGCTGGGCCGCCGCCGGGTGCCGATCATCACCGAGGCCGAGTTCCTGGCCCGCCGTGAGTCGGTCGAGCGCGTGATGGTGGTCCGCCAGAACGGCGAGCGCACCCAGATCGGCGTCCTGGAGGACGGCGTCCTGGTCGAGCACTACGTCAACAAGGAGCAGGCCACCTCCTACGTCGGCAACGTCTACCTGGGCAAGGTCCAGAACGTGCTGCCGTCGATGGAGGCCGCTTTCGTCGACATCGGCAAGGGCCGCAACGCGGTGCTCTACGCCGGTGAGGTCAACTTCGGCCAGCTCGGCCACAGCGGTCCGCGCCGGATCGAGTCGGTGCTCAAGTCCGGCCAGTCCGTGCTGGTGCAGGTCTCCAAGGACCCGATCGGCCACAAGGGCGCCCGCCTGACCAGCCAGATCTCGCTGCCCGGCCGCTACCTGGTCTACGTGCCCGAGGGCTCGATGACCGGGATCAGCCGCAAGCTGCCGGAGAACGAGCGCGCCCGCCTGAAGCAGATCCTCAAGAAGATCGTGCCGGACGACGCGGGCGTCATCGTGCGCACCGCCGCCGAGGGCGCGAGCGAGGAGGAGCTCACCCGCGACGTGCAGCGTCTGCAGCAGCAGTGGGAGGAGATCCAGAAGAAGGCGGCCGGCGGCAACGCGCCGACCCTGCTCTACGGCGAGCCGGACATGACCGTCCGGGTGGTCCGCGACATCTTCAACGAGGACTTCAGCAAGGTCATCGTCTCCGGCAACGACGCGTGGAACACCATCCACGAGTACGTCGGCGGCGTGGCCCCCGACCTGGTGGACCGGCTGCAGAAGTGGACGTCCAACGTCGACGTCTTCGCCACCTACCGGATCGACGAGCAGCTGATGAAGGCGCTGGACCGCAAGGTCTGGCTGCCCAGCGGCGGTTCGCTGGTGATCGACCGGACCGAGGCGATGGTCGTGGTCGACGTCAACACCGGCAAGTTCGTCGGCCAGGGCGGCAACCTCGAGGAGACCGTCACCCGCAACAACATCGAGGCGGCCGAGGAGATCGTCCGCCAGCTGCGGCTGCGCGACCTCGGCGGCATCATCGTGATCGACTTCATCGACATGGTGCTGGAGTCCAACCGCGACCTGGTGCTGCGCCGCCTGCTGGAGTGCCTGGGCCGGGACCGGACCAAGCACCAGGTGGCCGAGGTCACCTCGCTGGGCCTGGTGCAGATGACCCGCAAGCGGGTCGGCCAGGGCCTGCTGGAGTCCTTCTCCGAGTCCTGCGTGCACTGCAACGGGCGCGGCGTGATCGTCCACATGGAGCAGCCGACCGCCCCCGCCGGTGGCGGCGGCCCGGTGGGCACCTCGGGAGAGAGCACGAGCAAGCGCCGTCGCCGTGGCAAGGGCGGGGCCGGGCCCGAGGAGCCGCAGCCGTTCCTGGTCGAGGACCAGGCGGCCGCCGAGCACGAGCACGAGGAGTTCGAGCTGGTCGCTCCGGAGGCCCCGGCTGCCGAGGCCGCGGTCGTCGAGGCCCCCGAGGCCGAGGCCGCCGAGCCGGTCGCCGAGGCTCCGGCCGCCGAGCAGCCCAGCCTGGTGGAGATCCCGGCCGCCGCCGCCCCGGCCGCCGGGCGCACCCGCCGCCGGGCGGTGCGCAAGGCGACCGCGTCGGCCGGTACGCCGGGCGAGGCCGAGATCGTGGTGCTGCAGTCGCGCGCCGAGGCCGTCGTGGAGGCCGCGCTGGCCGCCGCCGCCCCGGTGGTGGCCGAGCAGCTCACCGAGGCCGCCGAGGAGGCCGTCGAGGCCGAGCAGGCGCCCGTCGAGCAGGCCGCGTCCGACGAGGCCCCGGCCGAGGGTGCCGAGCCGGCCGCCGAGGAGGAGGCCGCGCCGAAGAAGCGCGCTCCCCGCAAGGCCGCCGCCAAGAAGACCACTACGGCCAAGAAGACCACCGCCGCCAAGAAGACGACGGCGACGGCGGCCAAGAAGACCACCGCCCGCAAGACCGCGACCAAGCGGACCAGCGCGGCGGCCAAGAAGGCAGCCGCTGCCGAGGGTGATTCGGCGGCGGAGTGACCCAGGACGCGGGGTGGCCATGGTCACCCCGCGTCCCGTACGGCCGGTTTGCCCAGCGGGCTCGCGGTCCGTATTCTTGACCTTCGGCGTGTCTACGCCACGCTCCCGAGCACATCACCTCCCGCCTCGTTCACGAATTCGTTCGCGAGAAGGGTGGGGGAGGCCGCTGTGTCCATACCCAGTGGCTGGCATCGAGAGTTCCGCACCGAGCAAGGAAAGCAGGTACCGCATGTACGCGATCGTTCGCGCCGGCGGCCGCCAGCACAAGGTCGCCGTGGGCGACGTGCTGGAGATCGACCGTGTTGACGTCAAGCCGGGTGACTCGGTGGAGCTCTCGACCATCCTGGTCGTCGACGGCGAGGCCGTCACCTCCGACCCGTGGGTGCTGGCCGGTGTGAAGGTTCACGCCGAGGTCGTCGACCACACCAAGGGCGACAAGATTGTCATCCTTCGGTACAAGAACAAGACCGGCTACCGTCGGCGCCAGGGTCACCGCCAGCGCCACACCGCCATCCGCATCACCAGCATCGACACCGCGAAGTAAGTAAGGGGATAGCGAGATGGCACACAAGAAGGGCGCAAGCTCTACCCGCAACGGTCGTGACTCGAACGCCCAGCGCCTCGGCGTGAAGCGCTTCGGCGGCCAGGTCGTCAGCGCCGGCGAGATCCTCGTCCGCCAGCGCGGCACCCACTTCCACCCGGGTGCGGGCGTCGGTCGCGGTGGCGACGACACCCTGTTCGCGCTGACCGCCGGTGCGGTTCAGTTCGGTACCCGTCGCGGCCGCAAGGTCGTCAACATCGTGGCCGTCGAGGCCTGATCCAGCTCTTCCGCTGGATCCTGTGCAGGGTGGATCGGGTCTCTCCGGTCCACCCTGCACGCTTTTCTCCACCCTGTCGCTAACTGGAGGCACACCCCATGACCACCTTCGTGGACCGCGTCGAACTGCACGTCGCCGCGGGTAACGGGGGCCACGGCTGCGCCTCCGTGCACCGGGAGAAGTTCAAGCCGCTCGGCGGACCGGACGGCGGAAACGGCGGGGAGGGCGGCAGCGTCACCCTCGTGGTCGACGCCAACGTGACCACCCTGCTCGAGTACCACCACTCGCCCAAGCGCAAGGCCCAGAACGGCAAGCCGGGCGCGGGCGGCCACCGGACCGGGGCCACCGGCGAGAGCATCGTGCTGCCGGTGCCGGACGGCACCGTGGTGCTCGACCGGCAGGGCAACGTGCTCGCCGACCTGGTCGGCCACGGCACCAGCTTCATCGCGGCCGCCGGCGGCCGCGGCGGCCTGGGCAACTCGGCGCTGGCCTCGGCCCGCCGCAAGGCTCCCGGTTTCGCCCTGCTCGGTGAGCCGGGCGAGGTCCGCGACATCGTGATGGAGCTCAAGTCCGTCGCCGACGTCGCCCTGGTCGGCTACCCGAGCGCGGGCAAGTCCTCGCTGATCTCGGTGCTCTCCGCCGCCAAGCCGAAGATCGCGGACTACCCGTTCACCACGCTGATCCCCAACCTCGGTGTGGTCACCGCCGGTGACAACGTCTACACCATCGCCGACGTGCCCGGGCTGATCCCCGGCGCCAGCCAGGGCAAGGGCCTGGGCCTGGAGTTCCTGCGCCACGTCGAGCGCTGCTCGGTGCTGGTGCACGTGCTGGACTGCGCGACCCTGGAGCCCGGCCGCGACCCGCTCACCGACCTGGAGACCATCGAGGCCGAGCTCGCGCAGTACGGCGGCCTGGAGGACCGGCCGCGGCTGGTGGCGCTGAACAAGGTCGACGTCCCGGACGGCCAGGACATCGCCGACCTGACCCGTGCCTCGCTGGAGGAGCGCGGCTACCGCGTCTTCGAGGTCTCCGCCGCCTCCCGCTCCGGGCTGCGCGAGCTGAGCTTCGCGCTGGCCGGGATCGTCGCCGAGGCGCGGGCCGCCAAGCCGGTCGAGGAGTCGACCCGGATCGTGCTGCGGCCCAAGGCCGTGGACGACGCGGGCTTCACCGTCACCGAGGAGGACGGCGCCTTCCGGGTGCGCGGCGTCAAGCCGGAGCGCTGGGTGCGCCAGACCGACTTCAGCAACGACGAGGCCGTCGGCTACCTGGCCGACCGGCTCGCCCGCCTCGGTGTCGAGGACCAGCTGTGGAAGGTCGGCGCCCACGAGGGTGACACCGTCATCATCGGTCCCGACGAGAACGCGGTCGTCTTCGACTGGGAGCCGACCATGGCCGCCGGCGCCGAGATGCTCGGCCGCCGCGGCGAGGACCACCGCTTCGAGACCCCGCGCCCGGCGGTCGACCGCCGCCGCGAGAAGGCCAAGGGCCGGGACGCCGCCGAGGACGAGTTCCTCGCCTTCGAGGCGCTCTCCTCCGGCCGCCCGTCGGCGATCGACGGCGGCGACGACGAGGACGAGTAGTCCCGACGGCTGGTCCACCGGGTGAAACCCGCTTCGGTCCGGTCCGGCCTTTCGCGTAGATTGCGCGGAGGACCGGACCGGCGCAGCGAGGATTGACACATGACCGAATCGACACCCCAGCCGGATCCGATGCTGCGTCAGGACGTCCTGTCGGCACGGCGGATCGTCGTCAAGGTCGGCTCCTCCTCGCTCACCACCGCGGCCGGCGGGCTGGACGCGGACCGGGTGGACGCGCTGGTCGACGCGCTGGCCAAGACGCTCACCGGACCCACGGCGCCCGAGGTGGTGCTGGTCTCCTCCGGAGCGATCGCGGCGGGCCTGGCGCCGCTGGGACTGGCCAAGCGGCCGGGGGACCTGGCCCGTCAGCAGGCCGCCGCCAGTGTCGGCCAGGGCCTGCTGGTGGCGCGCTACACCGCCTCCTTCGCCCGCTACGGCCTGCGGGTGGGCCAGGTGCTGCTCACCGCGGAGGACGCCAGCCGCCGCGCGCACTACCGCAACGCCTACCGCACCCTGGACCAGTTGCTGGCGATGGGCGCGGTCCCGGTGGTCAACGAGAACGACACGGTGGCCACCGCCGAGATCAAGTTCGGCGACAACGACCGGCTGGCCGCCCTGGTGGCCCACCTGGTCCGGGCCGACCTGCTGATCCTGCTCTCCGACGTGGACGGCCTCTACGACGGCGACCCCGGCAGGCCCGGCACCCGGCGGATCGCCGAGGTGCGCGGCCCGCAGGACCTCGCCGGTGTCGAGATCGGCAGCGCCGGCAAGGCCGGGGTCGGCACCGGCGGCATGGTGACCAAGGTCGAGGCGGCCCGGATCGCCACCGGCGCCGGGATCCCGGTGGTGCTCACCGCTGCCCGGCACGCCGCCGACGCGCTGGCCGGGCGCCCCACCGGCACGCTCTTCACCCGCACCGGTTCGCGCACCGCCGACCGGCTGCTCTGGCTGGCCCACGCCAGCAGCCCGCGCGGCGCCCTGCACCTGGACGAGGGCGCGGTGCGCGCGGTGGTGGAGGGCGGCAAGTCGCTGCTCCCGGCGGGCGTCACCAAGGTGGACGGCGAGTTCGCCGCGGGTGATCCGGTCGACCTTCTTGCCGAAAACGGCCACATCGTCGCCCGTGGCCTGGTCAACTTTGATGCGAGGGAGTTGCCGCGCCTGCTCGGCCGGTCGACCCGGGACCTGGCCCAGGAGCTCGGTGCCGCCTACGAGCGCGAGGTCGTCCACCGGGACGATCTGGTGGTGCTGCGCGGTTGACGGCCCGTCCGGTCGCGGCGGGGCCGGGGACAATCCAGCGTCGAACAGGAGGCCGCCGGTGGCACGCAGGGGCGACCGAACGCTACCCGAGCCGACCGGGGAGGGCGGCGCCACCGTCCGCCGGCTCCACCCGGCGACCGGCGGCGCCGAGCCCGTCGAGCAGGGCCGGCTCTGGCACGTGGTGCTCAGCGTGGCCGGCGAGGTGACGGCGCTGGCCGGCCTGCGGGCGGGCCTGGAGCGGCTCGCGCACGACCACTCGTTCTTCCTGACGGCCCGCTACGCCGCCGACCACGCCGAGATCCGCTACTGGGAGCAGGCCCGCGACCTGCACGACGCGGCGGCCATCGCGCTGCGGCTGTGGGGCGAGCACAAGGCCAGCGCCAAGCTGCCGCCCTGGGAGATCGTCGGCCTGGAGGTGGTCGACCGGGCCACCTACCACCAGCGGGTCGCCGAGGGCTTCGGCGAGCCCACCGCGCAGCTGGGCGGGGTGCATCCCTACTGAGTGGGTCCGCCGGCAGGGGTCCGTCTCACTGGGTGACGGGGGCACCCTGGCGGGGCCGTCCAGTCGCTACCCTTCAGGGCATGACCATCGACAGCCCTGTCCTCGCCACCGCGCGCCGCGCCCGTACGGCCGCCGCCGCACTCGCCCCGCTGCCGCGCTCGGCCAAGGACGCCGCGCTGCTGGCGATCGCCGACGCGCTGATCGCCAGGGCCGGTGAGATCACCGCGGCCAACGCCGAGGACGTCGAGCGGGCCAGGGCGGCCGGCACCGCCGAGTCGGTGATCGACCGGCTCACCCTGACCGAGCAGCGGATCGCCGCGATCGCCGCCGACGTGTGCGACGTGGTCGGCCTGCCCGACCCGGTCGGCGAGGTGGTGCGCGGCTACACGCTGCCGAACGGCCTGGATGTGCGCCAGGTCCGGGTCCCGCTCGGCGTGGTCGGCATCATCTACGAGGCCCGCCCGAACGTCACGGTGGACGCCGCCGCGCTCTGCCTGAAGTCCGGCAACGCGGTGCTGCTGCGCGGCTCGGCCTCCGCCTACCGCTCCAACACCGCGCTGGTCGCGGTGCTGCGCGAGGCGGTCGCCGCCGCCGGACTGCCGGCCGACGTGATCCAGCTGGTCCCCGGCGAGAGCCGTGAGTCGGTGACCGAGCTGATGCGTGCCCGGGGCCTGGTCGACGTGCTGATCCCGCGCGGCGGTGCCTCACTGATCAAGACCGTGGTGGAGGGCTCCACCGTGCCGGTGATCGAGACCGGCACCGGCAACTGCCACGTCTACGTGGACGCGGACACCGACCTCGCGATGGCGGTGGGCATCCTGCTCAACTCCAAGGCGCAGCGGGTCAGCGTCTGCAACTCCGCGGAGACCCTGCTGGTCCACCAGGACGTGGCCGAGGAGTTCCTGCCGCTCGCGCTGGCCGCCCTGGCCGGGGCGGGGGTGACCGTGCACGGCGACGAGGCGGTGCTGAAGCTGGCCGCCGACTCGCCCGCGACCGTGCTGCCGGCCACCGACGAGGACTGGGCGGCCGAGTACCTGTCGCTGGACCTGGCCGCCGCCGTGGTCCCCTCGCTGGACGCCGCCGTCGAGCACATCCGCCGCTGGTCCTCGGGGCACACCGAGGCGATCGTGACCACCTCGCAGAGCGCCGCGCGCCGCTTCACCCAACTGGTGGACGCGGCCGCCGTCGCGGTCAACGCCTCCACCCGGTTCACCGACGGGGGTGAGTTCGGTTTCGGCGCCGAGATCGGCATCTCCACCCAGAAGCTGCACGCCCGGGGACCGATGGGCCTGCCGGAGCTGACCTCGACCAAGTACATCGTCACCGGTGACGGTCATGTGCGCGGCGAGGCCACCCGGACTGTCGGCGGCTGATCGGCCGACTCAGGTCAGCTCAAGTGCCGGGAGCCACAGACAAATCGCGCGCCCGGTAATACGCTGATTCCGTGGCTGAGGATCTGGGGGGCTCGCCGTATTCCGACGGCGCCGACCACGGTGGAACGGACGACGAGTTCGCCACCGTGGTACTTGACGAGGCCTTCGTCAGATCCGCCGCCGTCCACGAACCGACCGCCCGTGAGCGCCAGCTGGCCGCCGCCGAGGCGCGCAGCGAGCCGGAGCCGGGCGGCGCGGGCCGCGGCACCGACTACGCCGCCGACCGCTTCGACGGGCTGCCGCTGGAGCTGCGCCCGCATCCGCTGGGCCTGGAGGACGACCGGATCTACACCGACCCCTGGGTCGGTTCGCACCGGGGTGTCGGGCGCCGCCGGGCGGTGCGCTGGCCCGGATACGGTCCGCGGGGCGGCGGGCGGGGCCAGATCGCGCAGCAGCGCTGGCACCGGCCGCTGGCCTGGGTGCTGGTGATCGTGATGGGCGTCAGCCTGGTGGCCGTCGCCGTCGCGGCGGTCTACCGGGGCACCGGCCAGGCGCCGGTGCGACGGCCCGAGGTCGGCACCAACCAGTCGGCCACCCCGCCGCCGCCCACGGCCGGAGCCGGCGTGCAGCCGAGCGCGGCGGCGATGTCGCTGCCGGCCGGCTGACCTCACGCGGCGCCGGGCCGTCGCAGGTCACCGCTCGGACACGTTGCGTTCCCGGGCCTCGTATCGGGCCCGCCGCGCGCTCTACCCTTGAGTCATGGGTGACCCGGGTGAGCCTCCGGAGGGTGCGCCCGAGGGCGGTTCCGGAAGCGATGACGAATACCGATCCGTCGTGTTCGACGAGTCCTTCGTCAGGGCTGCCCGGATCACCGAACTCTCGGCCAGCGAGCGCCTGAACGGCGGCGCCGCGAACGCGATCCGGCGCCGGCTCGGCCCGGGTCCGTTCGGCTCGCTGCCGCGCCAGGCGCTGACCTTGCTGATGCTCCTGGTGCTGGCCTTCACCGCCGCCGTCTACTTCGGCATCACCTCGCCGCAGCACGAGGCGGTCGGCGGCTCCGGCGCCGAGCTGACCAGCGAGCTCACCGTGCTCACCCCGGCCGCGGGCATCGTCGCGGCGGCCGACCCGAGCAGCCCGTTCGGCTCCCTCGCGGCCACGGCGGGCTATGCGGACGGCAGTGCGGGCTTCGGCCTGCCTGCCGCCGGCAGCTCCACCGCGCACTTCGGCCAGGCCCAGGTCAGCGCGGCGGTGGACCTCGTCCGGCGCTACCTGGAGGCCTCCGAGCTGGCCCCGGCGGTACTGGTGCAGGGCGAGACGACGCCGGTGCGCGCGCTGCTGGCGCCCACCGAGCAGAGCCAGTTCGACCAGAGCCTGACCGCTCCCAGCGACGACCAGCACCACGCGGCGACCGGCTGGATGGTCCGCTTCGACCCAATGCGCACCGCGCTGGCCTCGGACACCGTCAAGGTGGCCGGCACGGTCCGGGTGACCGAGGCGGACAGCGGCACCCTGGAGCTCACCAGTGACCACACGCTGGTCTACGCGGTGCGCCCGGCCGGTGCGGAGAGCAGCGGGCCGGTCAGCCTCTACACGGTCCGCCGCGAGCTGCGCTTCGATCTGAGCCGCACCGACATCGCGGCCGGCCAGCTCACCCTGGCCGACTCGGTCGTGCAGGCCGGGCCGAGCTCCTGCGGGGCGGCGCAGGCGGAGTACCTGCAGCCGCTGCCGGTCGGCAACGCCGGCACGGGCACCGCGGGTCCCGCGGTCGTCGACCCGGCCGACCGTTCCGCCCCGGCCTGGCAGAACTGCGCCGTCATGGCCGCGTCGAAGAGCTGACCGGCGCCGTCACCGAGGCGCCGTCCGAACTGTCCGGTTCATCCCAACTGAAAGAATCCTCAGCTCCGTTCAGGATTCCCTCAGCGGCACTTTCCTAGCGTCGCCGAGGTGACCACCTTTCAGCTGACGCCCCACCCGGCCCCGATCCGCAGTGCCCCGTTCGTGCACCGCCCGCGCCCGCTGCGCGGCGAGCGGCTGCTCCCGTGGCTGGTAGCCCTTCCGGTCACGCTCTTCCAGCTGGCGCTCGCCGTTCCGCGGCAGTGGCGGATGGAGACCTCCGGGTTCGACCTCGGGATCTTCGAGCAGGTGGTGCGCGCCTACGCGGGCCTGCACGCGCCGGTCGCCACCCTCAAGGGCACCGGCTACAGCCAGCTCGGCGACCACTTCAGCCCGCTGCTCGCGGTGCTGGCCCCGATCTACCGGGTGTTCCCGACGCCGGTCACCCTGCTGGTCGTCCAGGCGCTGCTGCTCGGGTGCTCGGTGCTGCCGGTCACCGCGCTGGCCCAGTCGGTGCTCGGCGGTCGGGCGGCGGTGGCGGTCGGGCTGGCCTACGGACTGTCCTGGGGACTCTGGCAGTTGGACGAGTTCGACTTCCACGAGGTGGCGCTCGCGCTGCCGTTGATCGCCTGGTCGGTGGCCGCGCTGGCCCGAGGGCGGTGGCGGGCGGCGGTCTGCTGGGGGCTGCCGCTGATGCTGGTCAAGGAGGACCAGGGGCTGGTGCTGGCCGGGATCGGCGTCCTGGTGTTCCTGCTCGGCCGCCGCCGGCTGCTCGGCGCGGCCGCCGTGGCGGTGGCCGCGCTCGGCACCGCGCTGATCGTGCTGGTGCTGATCCCCGCCGCCAACGTGCACGGCGTCTACGACTACGCGGCCAACGGGCGCTGGGACGGCGGCGACCCGCTGATCCGGCTGCTGCTGCCGATGGACAAGTGGCACACGGTGGGCCTGCTGCTGCTGCCCACGCTCTTCGTGGCGCTGCGGTCGCCGCTCGCTCTGGTGCTGGTGCTGCCGCTGGCTGGCCGGTTCTGGAGCCCGGCCCCGGTGTACTGGCACGCCGTCGACCAGTACAACGCGGTGCTGATGCCGATCCTCTTCCTGGCGATGGTGGACGGGCTGCGCCGGATCAGGGCCCGTGGCCCGGGGCGGCTGGTCGCGGGGCTGGCCGGCCTGGTGCCGGGCGCGGCGCTGGCACTGGCGCTGCTGGCCGCGCCGATCCCCGACCTGTCGGGGCCGAGCCCGACGGTGGTCGCCGTCCGCGAGACGCTGGCGGTGATCCCCGACGGTGCGTCGGTGGCCGCCAGCAACCAGCTGGCCCCGCAGCTGACCGGGCGCTGCGAGGTCTCGCTCTTCCCCTACCTGACCTACCCGGGGCAGCAGGGCCCGGCCGGCCGGCCGGTGGCCGACTGGGTGGCCGCCTTCGACCGGCCGAACGGCTTCCCCACGCCGGTGGCCCAGGAGCTGGACGCGATCGCCCAGCTGACCCGGGCCGGCTACCGGAGCGTGGCGCGCGGCGGCGGCGTCACGGTGTACCACTGGGTGGGGACGGAGTAGCCCCGGTCAGTCCTGGTCGCGCGGCTCCTCGTCCTGCGGGCCGCGCTCGCCACTGCTGCGGGCACCGGTGAAGGTGTCGCGCAGCTTGCCGCCCACCGTGCCGGCGCCGTCCGCGATGTCGCGCAGCAGGTTGAAGAGCGGGTCCTTGCTCTCCTTGATCGACTTGCCGTAGGAGTCGGCAGCCGCCCGCCACTGGTCGCCGACCGAGGCGTTCGGGTCGTCCGAACGGCGCGGGTAGGCACCGGCCATGATCGAGCGGTACTCCTCGCTCTCCGACCACTGCTTGAGCTTGGCGACCCGGACCACCGCGAACGGGTGCGTCTGCGGCAGCACCTGAAGCAGCTTCAGCACGCTGTCACGCAGGTCGCCGGCCTTCTCGTACTCCTCGGCCTGCTCCAGGAAGGCGTCCACGTTCATCTCGGCGAGGTTGTGGCCGCCGGCCAGCTTCATCAGGCCGCGCATCGCCGCCTGCGGATCCTGACCGGCCAGCAGGCCGGCCCGGTCGCAGGAGATCTCGGCCTTGCGGAACCACTCCTTGAGCGCGGTGATCAGCGCCGTGATCGCCAGGTTGCCCAGCGGGATCCAGCCCACCCGGGCGGCCAGGTTGGTGAGGATCAGCAGCATCGTGCGGTAGACCGCGTGGCCGGACATCGCGTGCCCGACCTCGTGGCCGATCACTGCGCGCAGCTCCTCCTCGTCCAGCAGCTCCACCAGGCCCGAGGTCACCACGATCACCGGGGTGTCCATCCCGATGCACATCGCGTTGACGTTGGGGTCCTGCGTCACGTACAGGTCGGGCACCTGCTCCAGGTCGAGCACGTAGGCCGCGTCCCGGACCATGTCGAACAGCTCGGGGTACTGGCGCTCGGAGGTCTTGACCGCGGTGGCCAGGAACATCAGCCGCATGCTGCGCTCGGAGACCAGGCCGGCCAGCTTCTTCAGGACCTCGTCGAAACCGGAGAGCTTGCGCAGCGCGACCAGCGCCGAGCGGTCGGCCGGGTGCTCCCAGGCCCGGGTGGAGATGTCGGGAAAGCGCCGGCGGCGACGGCTGGGGGATCCCGGGGTGCCGCTGGGCTGGGTGGAATCGGTCATGTGCTGAGTACCTCCTGCTCGACGCCGGTCCCGGCGGTGCGCCGGCCCCCGCTGCTTCGACTGCTGAACGCCTGCTCGCGCGTACTCGTCCCCGGCTCAGCGTACGACGGCGGCGCGACATCGCACCGGGGGCGGTGGGTGCTCCCGCGGGGGACCGGGTCTAGGCTGGCTTCCCGATTTGTCACCACCGTCTCCACCCTCCCCAAGGAGTCCGCCGATGTCTCACGCCGACCTGGTGAACCTGGCCGCGATCTCCAACGGCCCCGGCCCGGGGCTCTTCCTGCGCCTGATCGTGCTGGGCTCCATGGTCGGCGTCTGCCTGCTCGCCTGGATCCTGGTCCGGGCCGGCCGCAACAACTGACGCCCGGCCACCACCGCGGGCACGCCTCACCTGCCATCAGACGCGGGGAGCCGCCGCGCGGTTGCACACCCGGGCCCCGTACGATGACCCCGCGGGCCGCCCCGGCTCGCCGGGACCCCGTGTCCTGGCCACCCACCGAGTCGAGAAGGCCTTGCCGATCATGACCTCAAGCGCTCTGCCCGCCCTGACCAGCCTCGCCGAGGGCAGCAACCACCAGAGCCTGAACCCGCTGCTCACCGGTGGCAGCGCGCTGTTCATCCTCTTCCTGCTGCTCTTCGTGGTGACCCGCTTCAACCGGGACCGCTGAGTGGCGCACGCGTGCGATCAGACGCGTGCGATCAAAGGGAGCGCCCCGGGCGACGGGACGCTCCCTTCGGTGTAGGACGACGCAGGTGGCGCGACCGGGCGCCGGACAGGTCGCGTAAGGTGTCTCGGCATGGGAGAGAGCAGGCCGACGGTGGAGCCCCGGCGGCGCAAGCGGCTCGGTGTGATGGGCGGTACCTTCGACCCGATCCACCACGGCCACCTGGTCGCGGCCAGTGAGGTGGCCAGCGCCTTCCACCTGGACGAGGTGGTCTTCGTCCCGACCGGGCAGCCCTGGCAGAAGAGCGGTACGGCCGTCTCCTCGGCCGAGGACCGGTACCTGATGACGGTGATCGCCACCGCCGAGAACCCGCAGTTCTCGGTCAGCCGGATCGACATCGACCGCGGCGGCGCCACCTACACCGTCGACACCCTGCGCGAGCTGCGCGACCAGCACCCGGACGCCGATCTCTTCTTCATCACCGGCGCCGACGCGCTGGCCCAGATCCTGTCCTGGCGCGACGCCGAGGAGCTCTTCGCGCTGGCCCACTTCATCGGCTGCACCCGCCCGGGGCACACGCTGAGCGACGCCGGGCTGCCGGCCGGCGGGGTCTCGCTGGTCGAGGTGCCGGCGCTGGCGATCTCCTCCACCGACTGCCGGCAGCGGGTGGCCAAGGGCGAGCCGGTCTGGTACCTCGTCCCCGACGGCGTGGTGCGCTACATCGACAAGCGAGCGCTCTACCTGGACGCGGGCTGAGCTTGCGGAAGACCTTGTGAGGACGGCGTGACCGGAACGGCAGACCACGGCGGGCCCGAGGACGGCGAGTGGTCCACGGGGCAGTACCCGCAGCAGGCGTACCCGTACGAGCAGCAGGCCCAGCAGCAGGCCCACCAGCACCAGGGCTACAGCGGCGGCGGGCAGCAGTACGCCGGGTACGAGCAGCAGGGGTATGCCCAGTCGTACCAGGAGCAGGCCTACCAGCAGCAGGGGTACCAGCAGCCGGGACACGGCGGCGGCCAGCAGCCGTACGAGCCGTCGGTCTACCAGCAGCCGGGGTACGAGCAGCAGGGGTACGGGCAGCCGGGCTACGGGCAGCAGCAGGGGTACGCCCAGCCGTACCAGGAGCAGGCCTACCAGCAGCCGTACCAGCCGCAGGCCCCCGTCCAGCCGGCGCCGGTTGCGCCGGCCCCCGCCGCGCCCGTCCAGGCGCCCGCGCCGACCGTGCCCGCGCCGCCGCGCCCCCGGCCGGCAGCAGCCGCGCCCAGTGCCGTCGCGGTGGCGCCCGAGGAGCCCTCGGAGCAGGTCGGCGGTCGCCGCGCCACCGCCAAGCCGGCCCGCGCCGGTGACCAGGACCCGTACCAGACGGGCGAGTTCACCTTCGTCGATGAGCAGGCGGAGGAGACCGAGGACGTCATCGACTGGCTGAAGTTCGCCGAGTCGCGCACCGAGCGCCGCGACGAGCGCCGCCGCAAGCTGCGCAACCGGCTGATCGGCGGGGCGGTCGCGCTGGCCCTGGTGGGCGGCGGCACGGTGGGCTACCTCTTCTACACGGGTGCGCTGGGCAACTCCCAGTCGGCGGCCGCGGCGGTCGGTTCGCGCAACGTCGTCGTGGTCCACATGCGCGACCTGCAGGGCAAGGTGAGCAGCGCGATGCTGATCAACGACGCGGCCGGGCACAAGGGCTCGATCCTGCTGATGTCGGACACCCTGCAGCTGCCCACCGGCGGGGACACGCCCACCACACCGCTCGGCAGCGCGATGGACTCGGTCGGCCCGGCCGCCACCCGCGACGCGCTGAGCAACCTGCTCGGCGCCCCGGTGGCCGGCACCTGGCGGCTGGACACCCCCTACCTCCAGCTGCTCGTCTCCCAGCTGGGCGGCATCAAGGTGGACACCAACGCGCAGCTCACCGGCCCGGACGGCAAGACGCTGGTCGAGCAGGGCAGCCAGCGCACGCTGAGCGGGCAGGCCGCGGTGGCCTACGCCACCTACCAGGCGCCGGGCGAGAGCCGCGACGCCCAGCTGGCCCGGTTCGGCCAGGTGCTCTCGGCGGTGATCGCCACCATGCCCACCACGCTCGCGGACGCCACCGACGACGTGCACCGGATGGGCGCCGTGCTCGACCCCTCACTGCCGGAGAAGGCGCTGGCCGGTCTGCTGGTCGAGCTGTCCCAGCAGTCGGCGGCCGGGCACCTCGCCACCACCACCCTGCCGGTGCAGCCGGACGGCACGCTGGACCAGGGCAAGGCCGGCCCGGTGGTCAAGGACGTGCTCGGCGGCACCGTGCACTCCGCGGCCGCCACCAGCGGCCCGGCCCGGGTCAGCATCGTGGACGCCACCGGCAGCGGTGGCAGCGCGGCCCAGGCCGCGCAGATCCAGGTGGTCGACGCCGGACTGAACTTCGTGCCCGGCGGCTCCACCGCGCCGAGCCCGCAGGCCACCACCGAGATCGACTACACCGACGACGGCCGGGCGCAGGCCGCGCAGTCGCTGGCCACCAGCCTGGGCCTGCCGACCTCGGTGGTGAAGAAGGTCAGCACCGCGCAGACCGCCGACCTCGTGGTGGTGCTGGGCAAGGACTACCAGCCGCCCAAGCAGTAGCGGGCCTGCGCGGCGATGACACGGGCACCGGCCCCGGTCGGAGAAACTCCGGCCGGGGCGCGCGTGGCGGCGTGAGATCCTGGATGAGGAAATTCATGTCATCGACCGGAAGAACACCGTGACCGCAACCGAACGCTCGCAGGAACTGATCACCGTCGCCGCCCAGGCGGCGGCCGACAAGCTCGCACAGAACGTGATCGCCTTCGACGTCAGTGACGTCCTGTCGATCACCGACGCCTTCCTGATCGCCTCGGCGGCCAACGACCGCCAGGTCAAGGCGATCGCCGAGGCGATCGAGGACGCGCTGCGCGAGCAGCTGGACGCCAAGCCGGTGCGCCGCGAGGGCGAGCGCGAGGGCCGCTGGATCCTGCTCGACTACCTGGACATCGTGGTCCACGTCCAGCACTCCGAGGAGCGCTCTTTCTACTCGCTGGACCGCCTCTGGAAGGACTGCCCGGAGCTGCCGCTGCCCGCGGACGCGATGGCCACCCGCAACCGCCCGGAGGACGCCGACACCGACGAGGCCGGCAACGCCGTCGCCGCCGGTGACTACTTCATCCAGGACTTCAGCTGACCAGCCGCGCGGGGGGACCGCGGATCGTCTTCTGGCGGCACGGCCAGACCTCCTGGAACCTGGAGTCCCGGTTCCAGGGCAGCACCGACATCCCGCTGACCGAGGTCGGCCTGGACCAGGCCAGGCGGGCGGCCCGGCTGCTCGCCGGTCTGCGGCCCGACCTGCTGATCTCCTCCGACCTGCAGCGGGCGGCGGCCACCGCGGCCGAGCTGTCCCGGGTCACCGGGCTGGACGCGCAACTGCACGAGGGCCTGCGGGAGACCTACGCGGGCAGCTGGCAGGGCCTGACCCACACCGAGATCCGCGAGCGCTACGCCGAGGAGTACGCGGCCTTCGGGCGCGGCGAGGCGGTACGGCGCGGTGGCGGGGAGCTGAGCACCGAGGTCGCCGACCGCGCGGTCCCGCCGGTGCTGGCGGCCTTCGAGAAGCTGCCCGAGGACGGCACCCTGGTGGTGGTCAGCCACGGCGGCACCATCCGCACCATGCTCGGCCATTTGCTGGGCCTGGACCCGAGTCAGTGGGAGTGCTTCGGCGGGCTGTCCAACTGCTCCTGGTCGGTACTGGGACCGGGTGCGCGCGGCTGGCGGCTGCTGGAGCACAACGCGGGGTCGCTGCCGGAGCCGGTCATCGGCGACGACACCTGAGTCGGAGGGCGGGCGACGGCGGGATTTCGTCATTCCGGGTCTGACCAGCTAGAGTCTTCCTCGTTCGCAGGAGAGAACGCCGCCCGGAAGGGAGGCGGGAAATCCTGGGAGTGCGGGGCTGTAGCTCAGTTGGTAGAGCGCTTGCATGGCATGCAAGAGGTCCGGGGTTCAATTCCCCGTAGCTCCACTCCGCACCAGCGGTCCGCGAGGGCCGTGCGTGTCGCGGGGCTGTAGCTCAGTTGGTAGAGCGCTTGCATGGCATGCAAGAGGTCCGGGGTTCAATTCCCCGTAGCTCCACAGACCGCTGAAGGGCCGGTACCTCCAGGTACCGGCCCTTCAGCGTTTCCGCGCGCACCGCTCAGTGCTGGTGGTCGACGACGGGCGCGCCGGGGTTGGCCGTGATCCAGGCCATCCGCTCCTGGTCGACCGGGCGCTCCGGGGTGTAGGCCACCAGGTACAGCTCCGGGGAGCCCGGCATGGTCAGGTACGCCGCCTGGACCCGGATCTCGCCCACCGCCGCGTGCCGGAACACCTTCAGCGTGGTGGTGGGCGGCGCCACCTGCTGGGTCGCCCACAGCTCGCGGAACCGGGAGCTGGTCGTGCACAGCTCGCGCACCCAGCGCTCCCAGCCCGGCTCGCCGACGTGCGAGGCGTAGGCCGCCCGCATCACCCCGACCATCCGCGGCAGCTCCTCGTCACGGTTGACGAAGGGGTTGCAGCAGTCGGGCACGGTCAGCGCGCACCACATCGAGTTGCGCCTGCCGTGCGGGGCCACCGACCGGGTGGCGCCGGGGAAGAGCGCGTCGTAGCCCGCGTTGTAGGCCAGGATGTCGTACGCGCGGTTGCTGATCGCGGCGGGCATCGGGGCCAGGGCGTCCAGCACCTTCTGCAGCGCCGGGTCGGTGGCGGGGCAGGAGGCGCCCACGGTGTCGTCCGCGGGCAGGCCGGCCAGCCGGTACAGGTGCGCGCGCTGCACCTCGTCCAGGAGCAGGGCCCGCGCGATGGCCGACAGCACCTGCTCGCTGGCGTTGATCGGGCGGCCCTGCTCCAACCACGTGTACCAGGTGACCCCGACGCCGGCGAGCTGCGCCACCTCCTCGCGGCGCAGGCCCGGGGTGCGGCGGCGCAGGCCGGGCGACAGGCCGACGTCCCCCGGCGCGACCCGGGCCCGACAGGCTTTGAGGAAGGCCGCGAGCTCCGTGCGGCGGGCGTGTGCCCGACCGCTGCCGGGGGCGGGGCCGGGGTCGGCGGCGTTCACGGGAGGGCTGTCGAGCACGGTCATGCGCCCATCCTGACGCAGCACCGCGGGCTTTGGGAGGTAGTGCCGGTACCAGGATCAGCAGGCTCTAACCACCAGTACCAGCGCCCCGGCAGGCTGGTCCCCATGACGGACCTTCAGCTCGCCGGACCAGCCGAGTCCCTGGGACCGACCCGGAGCCGCCCCTCGGGGCCGAAGCCGACCGGCGCGGCCCGCGACCGCTCGGGCCTGCTCCTCGCCCTCATCCTGACCGGCCAGTTCATGGCGGTGCTGGACGTGGCGATCGTCAACGTCGCGGTCCCGACCATCCGGCTCGACCTGCACGCCTCCGGCGCCGGCCTGCAACTGGTGATCGCCGGCTACACCATCGCGTACGCGGTGCTGCTGATCACCGGTGCCCGGCTGGGCGCCCGGTTCGGCCACCGGCCGCTCTTCCAGGCCGGCCTGGCCGTCTTCACCGCCTCCTCGCTGGCCTGCGGCCTGGCCCAGGACACCGGCAGCCTGATCGCCTTCCGGGTGCTCCAGGGGATCGGGTCGGCGCTGATGGTGCCCCAGGTGATGAGCCTGATCCAGAAGACCTTCACCGGGGCGGCCCGGGCCCGGGCGCTGGGCATCTACACCGCCGTCCTGGCCGGCGCCACCGTGGTCGGCCAGATCCTGGGCGGGGTGCTGGTCAGCGCCGACCTCTTCGGCTCGGGCTGGCGGCCGGTCTTCCTGGTGAACGTGCCGATCGGCGTGCTGCTGCTGGTGGCCGGGCACTGGGCGCTGCCCCGGCTGCCGGTGGACCGCGAGCGCCGCCTCGACCTGGTGGGCCTGGTGGTGCTGGCGCTGGCGATCGGGCTGCTGGTGGTGCCGCTGGTGCTCGGCCACGACCTCGGCTGGCCGCGCTGGAGCTGGCTGGCGATGGCCGCATCGGTGCTCGCCTTCGCCCTCTTCGTGCTGGTCGAGCGCCGGATCGCGGCGCGCGGCGGCCAGCCGCTGATCCACGGGCGGGTGCTGCGCTCGGCGGGTCTGCTGCCCGCCTCGGTGGGGATCTTCGTGGTCATGCTCAACTTCTCCGGCTTCATGTTCTCCTTCGCGCTGCACCTGCAGGCGGGCCTGGGAGACAGCCCGCTCCGCGCGGGCCTGCTGTTCGGTCCGGTCGCGCTCGGCTTCGGGCTCTGCGGCCTGCACTGGCAGCGGCTGCCCGCGCGCCTGCACCTGCCGCTGCCGGTGGCCGCCCTGCTGGTGGTGGCGCTCGGCTACCTGGCGGTGGGCCAGCTGATGCGCTCGGGCGGGCAGTTGGGCCTGGCCGGCGGAGCGCTGCTGGTGGTGGTGGGGGCGGCATCGGGCTGCGCCTACAGCCCGCTGTTCGCCCGGGCGCTCAGCCGGGTGGCACCCGCGGACGCGGCGGACGCCAGCGGCGTGCTGGTCACGATGGTCCAACTCGGGCAGGTGGTCGGCGTCTCCCTGGTCGGGACGGTCTTTCTGAGCTCGGTGCACTACCCGGCCCCGGCTGCCGTCTCCGGCCACGCGTTGGCCGTCACCACCGCCGTGCTGGTGGCCTCCTCGGTGGTGGCGGCGGGCTTCGCCGCGCGCACCCGCCGCGCGGCGGCCCTCGGCTGAACCGGCACCGGGCCCCGGCGCAGCGGCGATCTCCCGTCCGTTCCCGACCCGCCCGCGTCCCGCTCCCGGCCTCCCCGGGGCGGGGCGGGGAACGGATTCGTTAACCATCCCGTCGACCGTGTAAAGTAAGACGTGTCGCCGCGGGAGACCAGGGCGGCAAAAATATGCGCCACGAAAATCGCATACGGGGCTGTAGCTCAGTTGGTAGAGCGCTTGCATGGCATGCAAGAGGTCCGGGGTTCAATTCCCCGTAGCTCCACAGTGATCCGAGGGTCGCCTTCCACATCGGGAGGCGACCCTCGGGCGTTTCGCGGGTGACCGTCAGCCGGTGCCCGGCTCAGACCCGTCGCGGCGACCGGGCGAACCTGGGCAGCAGCGCCGCCGCCACGGTGACCGTGCCGAGCACCAGGAAGGCCGTCCCGTACGAGGCCCGCGCGGCCAGCTCGGAGACCGCCAGCGGTCCGGCGATCCCCGCGAGGCTCCAGCCGATCAGCATCAGCCCGTACACCCCGCCCGCGTGGGTCAGCCCGAAGAACTCCGAGGCCATGGCCGGCATCGTGGCGAAGCCGCCGCCGAAGGAGAGGCAGACCAGCGCCGCCAGCGGGAGGAAGAGCCCGGGGGTGCTGACCTGGGAGAGCGCGACCAGGCACAGTCCTTGCGAGGCGAGCATCAGCACGAAGGCACCGGTCAGCCCGGTCCGCCCCGACAGCCATGCCCACATCGGCCGGCCGACCGTGTTGAACACCCCGAGCGCGCCGGTCACGGCGGCGGCTGCCGTCGGGCTCAGCCCGGTCAGGCTGCGGGCCGCCGGGGCGAGCACCGAGAGCATGCTGATCCCGGCCGCGGTGTTGAAGAAGAGGATCAGGGTCAGCAGGTACCACTGCCGGGTGCGCAGTGCCTGGGCCGGACGGTAGTCACGGGCGGCGAGCGGACCGTGCTGGGCCGGGACGGCGAGCGGACGCGGCGGATTGCGGAAGAAGGCGGCGCCGGTGAGCGTGGTCACCAGGAAGATCCCGCCGAGCACCAGCAGCGCCCGCGCCGGGTCGGCCGCGTAGTGCGCCACCAGCAGCCGGGCGAGCGGCGCGCTGAGCACCGAGCCCAGCCCGAAGCCGCCCGCTGCCACCGCCGCGGCGAGCGCCCGGTGTCCGGGGAACCAGCGCTGCAGCAGGGTGGTCGGCACGATGTAGCCGAGCCCGAGGCCCACTCCGCTCACCACGCCGTAGCCCAGCAGCACCAGCCAGAAGTCCGCCCGGCCGTGTGCGCAGCCCGCCAGCAGCAGGCCGCCGGAGTAGAGCAGACCGGCCAGCAGGGCGATCCCGCGCGGTGGCCGCTTGCTCATCAGCAGTCCGCCCAGCACGGTGCCCAGGAAGACCAGCGCGTGCGCGGTGGCGAACGGCAGCCCGGCCTCCCCGCGGCCGAGCGCGAAGCTGCTGTCCGGATTCTGCAGCCCGGCCGACAGGATGCTCCAGGAGTAGATGGCCCCGTAGGCGAGCTGGTTGAGCACCACGGCGGCGGCCACCAGGCCCCGGCGGCGGCCGATCCGCCGGCGGCGCCTGGGCGGAGCGGCCCCGTCGAGGCCGGGGCGGGGGAGCAGGATGGCTGACTGCACGGGGATCACCGTTCTTCTCATGGCACTCTTCTCATCTCCCAGCCGCGTGACGGGCAGCCGAGCACGCGGACGCCGGGTTCCGGCTGTCTTACGCTCCGTGACCGCTTCTGGTTACGCGCTGCGGCGGGTGCGGCCCTGGGCTGGTGAATCGTCTGACCCAATCGGCGGTTCTGAATACGGAGGGTGACCTGTGTGTGATAGCGCCCGAGTCCCGGCCACGGCCCGCTACGGTCGGGCCATGGCCGACCTCGTCCGCAAGCGCAACGAAGAACTCGCCCGGATACTCCACCAGCTCTCCTGGAGCCCGGAGCGGCTGGCGCGCGAGGTCAACCTGGTGCTCCCCGCAGGCCTGTCGATCAGCCTGACCGCGCCGTACAAGTGGCGGGACCGCGGCATGGTGCCGCGCGCCCCGCACGATCTGACGGTCTGCGAGGTGCTGAGCCGGGCGGTGGGCATCGCGGTGACCTATGAGCAGCTGTGGGGCCGGATGGGCAGCAACCGGGGCGCCAAGGTGCTGTCGGCCCGGCTGCTGACCGATCCGTGGACGGCGGACACCGCGCAGCTGGCGCTGCGCGAGGCGGGGGCGCAGGCCGCGCCGGTCCGGCTCACCGACCTGTTCCGCGGCGGGGAGCTGGCGGCGGCGGTCGAGCACTGGTCGAGCCCGCCGCCGCCGCTGACCGGCGGCGAGGGCGCGCTGCGCGTCACGGGCGGACAGCTGACCGATCTGCGGCTCGGCTACCACGGCAAGCGCCGGCTGGCCCAGGCCTGCGGCGGCGGTCTGGTGCTGGAGCCGGCCAGGGCCGAGCTGGCGATGGCGGGCAAGTTGCTGGAGCTGGGCGGCTACGCGGACGACGAGCGGCTGGGGCGGGCGCTCTACGGCGCGGCCGGGCGGCTGGCCCGGCTGGTCGGCTGGGCCGCCGCCGACCTCGGGCAGGAGGCGGCGGCCCAGCGCTCGTACGTCGCGGCGCTGCGGGCCGCCCACGCGGCCGGGCGGCCCCGGCTGGCGATGAGCGTGGTCGGCAGCCTGGCGGTCCAGGTCACCTACCAGGGCGCCGGTCGCGGCCTGGACCCCGCCGCACTGCTCGGCCGCGCGCTGGCGGCGGTCGGCGACCGGCTCTCGCAGCGCCAGCGGGCCCGTCAGCTGGGCCGGCTGGCGCTGGCCCGCGCCCGGTCCGGGCAGCGGGCGGGTGCCGAGGCGGCGGCCGAGGAGGCCTTCGCCCTGCTCGGCGCGGAGGGCGGGTGGCGGCGGGCCGAGCTGCTCGGCCTGGTCGGCGGGGCGTACCTCTTCCTGGACGAGCACGAACAGGCCCGGCCGATGCTGACCGAGGCGGTGGCCGGTGCGGCCGGGGCCAGGTCCCGGGCACTGCTGCTGATCCGCCTGGCCGGCTCCTGGCAGCGCACCGGCGAGGCCGTGCGCGCGGCCGAGGCCGCCGACCAGGCGCGCCGACTGGCCGCCGGGATGCAGTCGCAGGTGGTCGCCCGGGCGCTGCGGGAGCTGGACGGGCGCCCCGGACAGGGCGCCGCCCCGGCAGTGCCCGGGCGTTGGGCGGAGTTCGGGCAGGAAGGGCTCGGTTAGGCTTCCCGGGGAACAGCGGACGGACGGGAAGGCTCGCAGCTCATGAAGGTACTGATCTCCGGTGGCGCCGGGTACATCGGCAGCACCGTCGCCTCGGCCTGCCTGGACGCCGGTGTCACGCCCGTCGTCCTGGACAGCCTGGTGACGGGCCGTCAGGAGTTCGCCGAGGGGCGTGCCTTCTACCAGGGCGACATCGCGGACGGCGCGCTGGTGGACCGGATCTTCGCCGAGCACCCGGAGATCGAGGCGGTCGTGCACTGCGCCGCGCTGATCGTGGTGCCGGACTCGGTGGGCGACCCGATCGGGTACTACCGGGCGAACGTGGCCAAGAGCCTGGACTTCGTCGGGCACCTGATCCGCAACGGCTGCGAGAAGATGATCTTCTCCTCCTCCGGGTCGATCTACCTGCCGGGCGAGGACTTCAGCGTCGACGAGGAGTCGGGCATCGCCCCGCAGAGCCCGTACGCGCGCACCAAGGCCGTCTGCGAGGGCATGTTCGCCGACATCGCCGCCACCCAGCCGATCCGGATCCTCTCGCTGCGCTACTTCAACCCGATCGGCGCCGACCCCCGGCTGCGGACCGGCCTGCAGGTGCGCCGGCCCAGCCACGCGCTCGGCAAGCTGATCGAGGCGCAGGAGACCGGCGTGCCGTTCCAGGTCACCGGCACCCACTGGCCGACCCGCGACGGCTCCGGCATCCGCGACTACGTGCACGTCTGGGACCTGGCGGCCGCGCACGTCGCGGCGCTGAAGGGGTTCGAGGCGGCGCTGGAGGGCAAGCGCTCCTCGGTGATCAACCTCGGCACCGGGACCGGCACCACCGTCAACGAGCTGATCGACGCCTTCAACAGCGTGGTCACCCCGCCGGTGGCGAAGGTCGAGACCGAGAGCCGCCCCGGCGACGTGGCCGGCGCCTACACCCGCAGCGACCGGGCCAAGCGGCTGCTCGGCTGGGAGCCGCAGCTCAGCCTCGCCGAGGGCATCCGCGACTCGCTGCGCTGGGCCGCGATCCGCGACGAGCGGCTGGCCTGAGCGCCCCGTGCTCGGGGCGCGCACCACGCCCCGAGCACGCCTGCGGTACCCTGCTGCCATGCGAACCGTGCGCCTGCTCCTTAGCCGGCCGCGCTGACCAGGACCGGCCGAGCCCAGCGGGCCACGCCGGAGTCAGCGTGGCGTCCCCTCCTGTCGAGGGGCTTTTTTGTTTCTCCGGGCCTTGCGCGCCGTGCCCGGCACCCCCGCTGACGATTCGCGATCTGACACGATGGAGCCTGAAGGATCATGAGCGAGACGACCCCCGCCGCCACCGCGGCGGCCACCGAGCCGTTCCGGTACACCGCGAGCCTGGCCGCCGACATCGAGGCCCGCTGGCAGGACAGCTGGGAGAAGGAGGGGACGTTCAACGCCCCCAACCCGGTCGGCCCGCTGGCCTCCGCGACCGCCGGTGCCGCCGAGGTCGCCGCCAAGCCGCACAGCTTCATCATGGACATGTTCCCGTACCCCTCCGGCGCCGGCCTGCACGTCGGCCACCCGCTGGGGTACATCGCCACCGACGTCTACGCCCGCTTTCAGCGGATGACCGGCCACAACGTGCTGCACACGCTGGGCTACGACGCCTTCGGCCTGCCCGCCGAGCAGCACGCGGTGGCCACCGGCGTGCACCCGCGGGTCTCCACCGAGGCGGCCATCACCAACATGCGCACCCAGCTGCGCCGGCTGGGCCTGGGCCACGACTCCCGCCGGTCGATCTCCACGATCGACCCGGAGTACTACCGCTGGACCCAGTGGATCTTCCTGCAGATCTTCAACTCCTGGTACGACCAGGAGGCTGGGAAGGCCCGCCCGATCGCCGAGCTGATCGCCCGGTTCGCCGACGGCTCGCGCCCGACCCCCGACGGCCGCGCCTGGTCCGAGCTGTCCGGCCTGGAGCGCGAGGAGGTGCTGGGCGAGTACCGCCTGGCGTACAGCAAGGAGGTGCCGGTCAACTGGTGCCCCGGGCTGGGCACCGTGCTGGCCAACGAGGAGGTCACCGCCGACGGCCGCTCCGAGCGCGGCAACTTCCCGGTCTTCAAGTCCAAGCTGCGCCAGTGGATGATGCGGATCACCGCCTACGGCGACCGCCTGATCTCCGACCTGGACCAGCTGGACTGGCCCGAGGCGATCAAGCTGCAGCAGCGCAACTGGATCGGCCGCTCCGAGGGCGCCCGGGTGGACTTCCCGGTCAAGGCGCACAACGGGGGCGCGCAGGACCGGGCGATCACCGTCTTCACCACCCGTCCCGACACCCTGTTCGGCGCCACCTACATGGTGCTGGCGCCCGAGCACGAGCTGGTCGACTCGATCGTCCCGGCCGCCTGGCCGGCCCAGACGCACGCCGACTGGAAGGGCGAGGCGCACAGCCCGGCCGAGGCCGTCGCCGCCTACCGGGCCATGGCCGCGGCCAAGTCGGACGTCGAGCGCCAGGTCGACGCGAAGGTCAAGACCGGTGTCTTCACCGGCGCCTACGCGACCAACCCGGTCACCGGCAAGCCGATCCCGGTCTTCATCGCCGACTACGTGCTGATGGGTTACGGCACCGGCGCGATCATGGCCGTGCCCGCGCACGACCAGCGCGACTTCGCCTTCGCGCGCGCCTTCTCGCTGCCGATGACCTGCGTCGTCGAGCCGACCGACGGGCGCGGGGCGGACCCGGCGGCCTGGGACGAGGCCTTCGACACCTACGACTCGGTGATCGTCAACTCGACGGGCGAGGGCATCTCGCTGGACGGCCTGCGGGTGGTCGACGCCAAGGCCGCCGTCACCGCCTGGCTGACCGAGCGCGGGATCGGCGAGGGCACCGTCAACTACCGCCTGCGCGACTGGCTGTTCAGCCGTCAGCGGTACTGGGGCGAGCCGTTCCCGATCGTCTACGACGAGGACGGCGTGATGCACGCGCTGCCCGAGTCGATGCTGCCGGTCGAGGTCCCCGAGGTGGACGACTACTCGCCGCACACCTACGACCCCGACGACGCCGCCAGCACCCCGAAGACCCCGCTGTCGCGCAACGAGGACTGGGTCACCGTCGAGCTGGACCTGGGCGACGGCGTGCGGACCTACCGCCGCGAGACCAACACCATGCCCAACTGGGCGGGTTCCTGCTGGTACGAGCTGCGCTACGTCGACCCGGTCAACGCCGCGAAGGTGGTCGACCCGGCCAACGAGGCCTACTGGCTGGGCCCCACCGAGCAGAAGCCGGCCGGCGGTGTCGACCTGTACGTGGGCGGCGCCGAGCACGCGGTGCTGCACCTGCTGTACGCCCGCTTCTGGCACAAGGTGCTGCACGACCTGGGCCACGTCTCCTCGGTCGAGCCGTTCCACAAGCTGTTCAACCAGGGCATGATCACCGCCGACGTCTACCGTGACGCGCGCGGCTTCCCGGTGCCCGCGGTCGAGGTCGAGGAGCGCGACGGCGGCTGGTTCTGGCAGGGCGAGGCGGTCACCCGCGAGGCCGGCAAGATGGGCAAGTCGCTGAAGAACGCGATCGCGCCCGACACCATCTGCGAGGAGTACGGCGCCGACACGCTGCGCCTGTACGAGATGTCGATGGGTCCGCTGGACGTCTCCCGCCCGTGGGACCCGCGTGCGGTGGTCGGCTCCTACCGCTTCCTGCAGCGGCTGTGGCGCAACGTGGTCTCCGAGGAGACCGGCGAGCTGGTGGTCGCCGAGGAGCCGGCCGACGAGCCGACCCTGCGGGCGCTGCACAAGGCGATCGACGGGATCCGCGGCGACCTGGCCGGGCTGCGCTTCAACACCGCCGTGGCCAAGGCGATCGAGCTGAACAACCACCTGGTCAAGCGTGGTTCGACGCCGCGCGAGGTGGCCGAGTCGCTGGTCCTGATGGTCGCGCCGCTGGCGCCCCACATCGCCGAGGAGCTGTGGCACCGGCTGGGCCACACCGACTCGCTGGCCTTCGCCGACTTCCCGGTCGCCGACCCGGCCTACGTGGTCGACGAGGCGGTGACCTGCGTGGTCCAGATCAAGGGCAAGGTCAAGGCCCGCCTGGAGGTGCCGCCGACCATCTCGGACGCCGAGCTGGAGGCGCTGGCGCTGGCCGACCCCGCGGTGGTCGCCGCGATCGGGGACGCGCCGGTGCGCAAGGTGATCGCGCGGGCGCCGAAGCTGGTGAACATCGTCACGGGCTGACCTCCGCACGCCGACCACCGGGCCGGCCGCTCCGTTCACGGGGCGGCCGGCCCGGTGCGTTCACGGGATGGTCGGCCCGGTGCGTTCACGGGGCGGGCCGGGCCGCTCTTTCCCGCTCAGGGACATCCCTGAAGCGACCCTGATCTGCCCCGCGATTTGGCCGCCGACCGGGTTCCGCCCGCTCCGCGGCGGCTACCGTGGAAGCTGACGCGGAGCCCGTACGAGCCCGCCCTGGTGGAAGGCGGCACCCCTGATGGAAGCGATCGGCGCACTGGTCATCCTGCTCTCGCTGTTCGGGATCGCCGTGGTCACGCTGGTGGTGGTCGGCGCGGTCAAGGCGACGAAGGCGGTGGCGGCGAAGGTCGAGCGGACCGAGCAGCAGGCCCGCCGGGCGGTGGAGAACGTCACGCTGAAGGCCAAGACCTTCACCAAGCCGGGCGCCCAGGGCGAGATCGCCGCGGCCCGCCTGGGGCTGCGCACCTCGCTCACCAGCACCCGCGAGGTCCTGGCGGGCGGCGTCGGCTCCGACGGGCAGCTCACCGAGGCGCTGCGGCTGCTGGACCGGCTGGACGCGCACGCGCAGGAGCTGGACGCCGAACTGCGCATGCTGGAGCGCGAACCGGAGTCGTCCCGGATCGCGGCCAAGCTGCCCGAGCTGTGCGAGCGGGCGGACCGGATCACGCACTCCGCCGAGTCGATCCGCTGGGCGGCGCAGGACCGGATGCAGCGCTTCGCGGACGACGAGCTGAGCCGGCTGAGCGAGGAGTGCGAGAGCGAGGCGGGGGCGCTGCGGCACTGGGACCGGGTGGCGCAGCGGGGTACCGGTGCTGCTGGTGGCGCCGCTCCGGGTGCTGCCGCTGCCGGTTCGGGGTCCGCGGCCGGTGGCTTCGCCGGTGCTGGTAGCGGTGCCGGGGCTGGTGCCGGGGCCGCCCGGCCGGGGATCGCCGCACGGGTCGGGCGACTCAGCGCTCAGGAGGCGCTGAACCTGGGCGAGCCGCTGAGCCGGCTCGGCCAGCGGCTGCGCAAGGCCGACCCCGGCTCCTCGGTGGGCTGAGACCGGGCCGTCCGGGCCCGGCTGTCCTCGGTCGCCTTCGGGGAGTAACCTCCGGCACATGCCCGCCGACCTCGCTCTTGTCACCGATTCCACGGCCTACCTGCCGCAGCAGGCGCTCGACCGGCACGGAATCTCGGTGGTCCCGCTGAGCGTGGTGCTGGGGGAGGAGGTCCTGACCGAGGGCGTCGAGATCACCCCCAAGGACGTCGCCGAGGCGCTGCGCGCCAAGCAGCGACTGACCACCTCGCGACCCAACCCGGAGACCTTCGCCGCCGCCTACCGCGCGGCGGCCGAGGGGGGCGCCGAGGCGGTCCTGTCGGTCCACCTCTCGGCCGAGCTCTCCGGCACGGCCGAGGCGGCCCGGCTGGCCGCCGCCCGGGCGCCGATTCCGGTCGAGGTGGTGGACAGCCGACTGGTCGGGATGGCGCTGGGGTATACGGTGCTGGCCGCCGCCCGGGCGCGCGAGGCGGGACTGCCCCCGGCCGAGGTCGCCGGGGCAGCTGTCCGTCAGGCTGCGGACACCCGGGGCTTCTTCTACGTCGACACCCTTGAGCACCTGCGCCGCGGCGGCCGGATCGGTACGGCGCGCGCGCTGCTCGGCTCGGCGCTCGCGGTGAAGCCGCTGCTGCACCTCGCCGGCGGGCGGATCGAGCCGCTGGAGAAGGTGCGGACGGCCTCGCGGGCGATCGCGCGGCTGGAGGAGATCGCGGTCGAGCAGGCCGGCCAGGGGGAGGTGGACATCACCGTCCACCATCTCGCCGCTGCCGAGCGGGCGGAGCCGCTGGCGGAGCGGCTGCGGGAGCGGGTGCCCGGGGTGCGCGCGGTGGAGGTGCTGGAGGTGGGGGCGGTGATCGGCGCTCATGTCGGGCCCGGGCTGCTGGCCGTGGTGGTCGCGCCGGTGGGTGGCTGAAGCACTGCTTGTACGGTGTGCTGATCTGACGGGATGAGTGGCGATGATCTGATCTGACGGCCGGTCAGTTGTCCACAGTGGTGGGGTTGTCCACAGATTCTGAGCCGAGTCTGCGGGTGGTGCGGGGTCTGCGTACGTTCGGCGGCATGAAAGCTCTCATCGCTCCCGCCGCCATCCGCCGTCACGAGGCCGCCGAGCTCACCCGGAGCCGGCTCGCGGTCCTCCTGTCATCCGAGTCGCCGCCCGAGGTGCCGTTCGACGCACCACCCGAGTCGCCGTCCCAGTCGCCACCTGAGCCGCCATCGCAGTCGTCACCCGATGCGCCGTTCGGCTCGCCGGGCGATGCACCGGGGCTCGGCCCGCCAGGCGCGGGCTCCGTGGCCATGGTCGATCCTCCGTCCGCACTGTCCGGGGCTGCCTCGGCTCGGGGCGCCGACCGGGCGGCGAAGAGTCTGCCGGACGACTGGCCGCACGGGTACGGGCGCCGCACCAGTCGCCGTCGGGCCGCGTCCACGCCTGGGTCCGACCGCGCGGCCGATCCTGTGGCCGACCCCGTGCGTGCCGCCCTGAGCACGGTTGCTGCGCTCGACCCGCACGACCCGATCGCTGTGCCCTCCGCCCAACACGCCTACCGTGCCAGTCGGTTCGGATCCCGCCTGCCCGGCGCTCTCCAGTCCCTGTTCTGGGTCGACCGCAAGGCGGTGCTCGGTCTGGTGCTGCTGCTCCTGATCGCCGTCGGCTATGCGGTACAGCACTTCTGGCTCGGCCGCCCGCAGGCCGTGGCCGTCCCGGTCGCCGCCGCCAGACCAGTGGCCCGCCCGGTCGCCGAGTCCGATCCGGGCGCCCCGCCCGAGCCGGCCGGCCCGGAGACTGCGGCTCAGTCGGAACCGGCTGCCCCGGCTGCCCCGGTCGAGCCGGCGGATGCCGCAGGCTCGGGGCCCGCCTCGCCGCCGAGCGGTGGTGCGGCGCGTGGTGCGCCTGCCCTCGCACCCGTCGTGGTCGACATCGCCGGCCGCGTCACGCACCCGGGCGTCCGCACCCTGACGGGCGGCTCGCGGGTGGCCGATGCGCTGCGGGCGGCCGGCGGCGCGCTGCCCGGGGTCGACACCGACGGGCTCAACCTGGCCCGGGTGCTGGTCGACGGTGAGCAGGTCCTGGTCGGCGCACCCGCCCCGCCGGTCGCCGCCCAGCCGTCGGCAGCGCCCAGGTCGCCGGTCAGCCTCAACCGCGCGACCTTGGACCAGCTCGACGCACTGCCCGGCGTCGGACCGGTCCTGGCCCGGCACATCCTCGATTTCCGCAGCTCGCACGGCCTGTTCCGGTCCGTCGAGCAACTGCGTCAGATCAGCGGGATCGGTGAGCGCAAGCTCAGCGACCTCAAACCGCTGCTCACTCTCTGAACGCTCTCCACCGCAGCCCCGCACCTGCCACGTCACCACCCTCGGGGGACTCCGATGTCCAAGCCTCGCACCGCGGCCGGCCGGTCCCCGGCGGCCCCGTCGCCACCCTCCCATGACCTGCGCCTGTTGCTGCCGACCGTCGCAGCCTGGTGCGTCACCGCGCTGCTGCTCGGCGCCGATGCCCACGCCGCCCCCGGACTCCTGATCGCCGCCGCCTGTGCCGCCGGCTGCGGCGCCCTGCTCCTGCTGGTCGCCCGCCACCGTGACCGCCGCCACCCTCCGCCCGATCACCCTCCGCCCGATCACCCGCTTCCCGACCGTCCGTTCCCCGACCGTCGGCCTCCAGGCCCCTCGGGTGACGGCGACCAGGACCACGATCACGACCGGAACCACGAACGAGACCCCCGTCGGCGTCCGCGCTCGCCCGTCGCGATGACCGCAGCCGTGCTGCTGACCTGTGCGGCAGCCACTACCTGCACCGTGCTGCACACCGCCGATCTGCACCGCGGACCGATCCCCGCGCTCGCGCTCAAATCGGCTGCCAGCAAGGAAGTTGACGGGGGCCCGGGTGCCGGGCCGGGCCCCGCCGCGGCGCGCAGCGCGGTCAGCGTCGACCTCACCGTCACCGGTGACCCGCGCTCCCGTACCGCCCGGGCGCGCGGTTCGAGCCCGGGGCGGCCGGTGCTGACCGTCGAGGCGACCGTCGACCAGGTCGGCGCCCCGGCGGCTGCCACCCGCACGCGCACCCGCACCCCGGTCGTCGTGATCGTCCAGGACCCCGACACCGCGGCTTGGCAGGGCCTGCTGCCGTCCGCCCGGATCGCCGCGGAGGCCCGGGTCCTGCCTGCCTCCCGTACCGGCCAGGACACCGGAGCCGTCCTGATCGCCCAGGGCCCGCCACGGCTACTGTCGCCGCCGAACTGGGCGCAGCGGCTGGCCGGGCGCCTGCGGGCGGGTCTGCGCCAGGCCTGCGCCGGCCTGTCCCCGGATGCGCGCGCCCTGCTGCCGGGCCTCGTGATCGGCGACACCTCCGGGATCCCGGACGAGCTGGACGAGGCCTTTCACGTCACCGACCTGGTCCATCTCACCGCGGTCAGCGGGGCCAACCTCTCCATCGTGCTCGCCGTGCTGCTCGGCGCGCCCGCCCGGGCGGGTACCGCCGAGCGCGGTGGGCTGGCCGCCCTCCTCGGGCTCCCGCTGCGCGTCTCGGCGCTGCTCGGCGCGGTCCTCACGGTGGCTTTCGTCACCCTCTGCCGGCCGGATCCGAGCGTGCTGCGGGCTGCCGCGACCGGTCTGCTCGGCCTGCTCGCGCTCGCCCTCGGGCGCCCCCGGCAGGCAGTGCCGGCGCTGGCCGGCGCCGTGCTGGTCCTGCTACTGGTGGATCCTTTCCTGGCCCGGTCCTACGGGTTCCTGCTGTCGGCGCTGGCCACCCTCGGCCTGCTCACCGCCGGTCGGCGCTGGGCCGCGGCGCTGCACGAGCGGGGCTGGCCGCACCACCTCGCCGACGGGATCGCCGCAGCCGCCGCCGCTCAGGCGTTCTGCGCCCCGGCCACGGTACTGCTCGCGCCGCGGGTCAGCCTGGTCGGCATCCCGTGCAACCTGCTCGCCGAACTCGCCGTCGCCCCGGCGACGTTGATCGGTTTCGCCGCGCTGGTCAGTGCCCCGCTCTCGGCCGGCCTGGCCCGCTTCCTCGCCGAGCTGGCCGGATGGCCGACCGAGTGGCTGGCAGCGGTGGCCCGGCACGGTGCGGCGCTGCCAGGCGCGGAGTTGGCCTGGACCCCGGGCTGGCTGGGCGCCGTCACCCTCGCGGTCACCGTCCTGGCCGCCTGCTTCGCCGCGCCGCTGCTCCTGCCGCCCGGCCGGCGGGAGCAGGAGCGCGCGGGCGGGTCCGCTGCGGGCCGGTGGTCGAGAGCCCGGTCGGCTGCCCGTCCGCCCGAGGTCGTGACATCCGACGCCCTGTCGCTCGACGCCCTGTCACCCGACGCCCCGTCATTCGAGGCTCTGGCAGTCGACCCCCGATTCGCCGACGCCCGATTCGCCGACGCCCGATCGCCCGGCGTCGGGCCGCCTGCCGTGCGCCGCAGCAGGCGGCTGGTCCGGGTTGCCCGGGCGCTGGTGGTCGCCCTGCTCGTCGCCGGGTTCGTCGCCCTGCTGCTCCGTCCGCCCGCGCTGGTGCGGATCGCCACCGGTTGGCCGCCCGTCGGCGCCCGGCTGGTCATGTGCTCGGTGGGCCAGGGGGACCTGCTCGTCCTCCCGGTTCCGGCCGGCCCCGCCGCCGGGGCGCCCGACACCGCGGTGGTCGTCGACGCGGGCCCGGACCCGGCGGCGGCCGATGCCTGCCTGCGCGACCTCGGCATCACCCGGGTCGCCCTGGTCCTGCTGACCCACTTCCACGCCGATCACAGCGAGGGCCTGCCCGGAGTGCTGCGTCACCGGTCGGTCGGGGCGGTCGAGACGACCACCGTGGACCTGCCGGAAGGCGAAGTGGCCAGGGTCTCCCGCTGGGCGGCCGAGGCCCGGGTGCCGTTGCTGCGGGTCACGCCGGGGGAGCACCGCAGCGCCGGCCCGGAGCTGTCCTGGGACGTGCTGTGGCCGACCGGGCGGCTCGGCCCCGAGACGCCCGGGGCGAACAACGCGAGCGTCGCCCTCCTGGTCACTGCGGGAGCGCTGCGCTTCGCGCTGCTCGGCGACCTCGAACCGGCCGCCCAGGCCGAGCTGTTGAGCCGGGCCAGGCCGGGGCCGGTGGACGTCCTCAAGGTGGCGCACCACGGCTCGGCCAACCAGGACTGGGAGTTGGCCCGCGCGCTGCACCCACGCCTGGCGCTGGTCTCGGTCGGGGAGGGCAACCCGTACGGCCACCCGTCCGTGCGCACGGTGGACCGCCTGCGGGCGCTCGGCAGCACCGTGCTGCGCACCGACCGGGCCGGTGACATTGCGGTGCTGGGCGACACCCCGGCCACCCTGCGCGCGGTCACCCACCCCCGCCCGGCCGCCGAGGCCGCCGCGCGCCCTGGGGTCGCGCGCCCCCTCAGCCTTCCTCGCGCCAGCCGTCGTGGGCCGCCACCACCGCGTCGACCGCTGCCACGAGCACCGGGTCCCAGGCCTGCGCGGGCTCCTCCAGGACCACCAGCCACTGCGCGTCCTCGGCGTCGTCCTCGCCGGCCAGGGCGTCGCGGACCAGCTCGAAGGGGCCCAGCGAGGGCCATCGTTCGAGCAGGGTCCGTGCCACCTCCTCGGCGGCGTCGCGGTCGGCGAGGACCAGCAGCTGTCGGCCACGGGTCAGCGGGCGGTGGTTCTGGGCATCGGTGTCGTCGACGTGGGGAGAGCTCACGACAGCCATTCTCCCTGCCGCAGCCCCGCCTTCGGCCGCCGCCCGGGCGCCCGGTGCTGTCGGTCGGGCGTGGGATGCTGGTACGCGATGGCCAGGAAGAGTGCACCCGATGACCTGCTCGCCCCGCTGACCCTCGCGGTCGGCCAGGAGGAGCTGCTGCTCGACCGTGCGGTCGCCCAGGTGGTGGCCGCGGCGAAGGCGGCCGACCCGGACACGGATGTGCGCGACCTCGCCCCGGGCGGGCTGCAGCCCGGGAGCCTGGCCGAGCTCACCACTCCCTCGCTCTTCGCCGAGCGCAAGGTGATCGTGGTCCGGGCCGCGCAGGACCTCGCGGCCGAGTCGGTCAAGGAGGTCAAGGCCTACCTCGACGCGCCCGTCGACGAAGTGATCATGATCCTGGTCCATGCCGGCGGGGCCAAGGGCAAGGGTCTGCTGGACGCGGCCCGCAAGGCCGGGGCCCGTGAGGTGGCCTGTGCCAAGCTGACCAAGGCGAGTGAGCGGATCGCCTTCGTGCGCGGCGAGTTCCGCACCCTCGGGCGCTCCGCCAGTCCGGAGGCCTGCCAGGCGCTGCTGGACTCGCTCGGCGGGGACCTGCGCGAGCTGGCCGCCGCGTGCAGCCAGCTCACCGCCGACGTCGAGGGCACCATCGACGAGCGGGTGGTGGCCCGCTACTACAGCGGCCGGGCCGAGGCCACCGGCTTCGAGGTCGCCGACCTCGCCGTGACCGGTCGCGCCGCCGACGCGCTGGAGCGGCTGCGCTGGGCGCTGGCCGTGGGTCAGCCGCCGACCGGGATCACCTATGCGCTGGCGTCCGGAGTCCGCAGCATCGGCCGGCTCGCCACCGCGGACCGCTCGATGCGTCCGGCCGACCTGGCCCGCGAACTGGGGATGCCCCCGTGGAAGGTGGAGCGGGTCCGCCAGCAGATGCGCGGCTGGACCGGCGATGGAGTGGCCCTCGCGCTGACCGCGATCGCCCAGGCCGACGCCGCCGTCAAGGGCGGTTCGGACGACCCGGCCTACGCCCTGGAACGCGCCGTGGTCACGGTGGCCCGGGCCGCCCGGTCCGGCTCCCGCCCGTACTGAGCCGCCTCCCGCCCGTACCGCGGGGTGGGCGGCCCTCCGCCGTCCGGAAGCAGCTCCGGAGGCAGCTCCGGTCGCTCCGACCCCGGCCGCTTCGACCCCGGTCGCTTCAGCCCTGGCCGCCCAGTGCCCGCAGCGCGTCCCGGGTGTCGATCAGCAGCGCCTCGCGGATCGTCTCCCGGTCCGGTGGTGTCTCCGTGGCCGCCTGGTAGGAGCCGGACCAGTTCAGGTAGCACGTCATCGCGCCATCGCGCACGTAGAGCGTCTGTGTGAGGTAGTGCCGGGTGCGGTCCGCCCCGCTCTGATCGTCCAGGTAGGCGACGAAGGCCTCGCTGCCCAGTTGCGGGACGTCGCTCAGCTGGAACCGACGCTGCGCGAATCCGGCGCGCTGCGCCTCGAACTCCGGTGCCGGGTTGACCGCGTGGTGCAGCTGGACCTCCAGGTAGAGGGTCACGTAGCCGCTGTCGGTGCCGGTCTTCTTGAGGTACTCGCTGCAGTACATGTCGTCCAGCGCCCCGGTCCGCGTCGTGTAGTGGTACGGGGCGCCGCTCTGTACGGGGTAGAGCCGGCCGAACTGGCTCAGCGGCGCCGTTGCGCAGAGGTTGTCCGCGATCCGGTACCGCCCGGCCGGGAGCGCGGCGGAGGGCGGTCTGACCATCGAGGGCACGGTCCAGACCGCTGCGGTCCAGACCACCGAAGCCAGGACCGCCCCGCCGAACCCCCACCGGGCCCGCCGCAGCAACCGTCGCCCCGGGCGGTCGTGGCCGGGCGCAGCGTGCGAGGGCGGTGTCGACATGGGCGGTCCCCCAGGGCGTGGCGGAGCGTGACGAGGCCGAACGGAGCGTGGCTGGGCGGCTGTTGCTCGACCCTATATCGCCGAAAATCCGCCGGGAACGCAAGAGCGCTGGAACGCAATACCGCAGGGAACGCAGGAGCGCCGCGAACGAATACCGCCGGGAACGCCGACAGGCGCCGTGGCGTCCCGGGGAAGGGGACGAGCCACGGCGCCTGCCGGTCAAGCTGTGCACCGCACCCGCGTGGCGAACGCAGGCCGCGTGCGGTACGAGTCTGTGCGCCTCAGGGCTCCGGGTAGAGGGCCGGGGTCACCCGAGGGGTACTGCGAAAGTCCTGCCGGACCCGCCCAGCGGCGGGCCCCAGGGTGAGCGCGAGGCTCAGGCCTGGGTGCCGACGACCTGCTTGGTGATCGCCGACTTCTTGTTGGCGGCCTGGTTCTTGTGGATGACGCCCTTGCTCACGGCCTTGTCGAGGGCCTTGGAGGCCTCGCGGGCCAGCACGGCGGCCTTCTCGGTCTCACCGGCGGCAGCGGCCTCGCGGGCCTTGCGCAGCGCGGTCTTCAGCGAGGACTTGACGGCCTTGTTGCGCAGGCGCGCCTTCTCGTTGGTCTTGTTGCGCTTGATCTGGGACTTGATGTTCGCCACGAAGGAGCCTCAGTCTTGTCTGTGTTGTGGGCACCCCTGGCCCATGGGCCGGAGGGTTCTACGGGTGTGACCTTCGCTTCCGCCAGGCTGAGAGGGCATGCCGAAAAGCGAGGTGCAGCGCCCCACGCTACCAGGGCCCTGCCACGCCCCCCAAACCGGCGTGCGACGGCGCGCTCGTGGGAAGATGGGCAGAACCCTGGTAGTGAGTGAGACATCCCAGGGCTCCTGGATCGGACGACAGCGTCCGGCCCACCGGACCAACGGAGAATCGGACCAAGGTGCCC
Source organism: Kitasatospora sp. NBC_01250 (assembly GCF_036226465.1). NCBI lineage: Bacteria > Bacillati > Actinomycetota > Actinomycetes > Kitasatosporales > Streptomycetaceae > Kitasatospora > Kitasatospora sp. NBC_01250. The sequence goes on from NZ_CP108476.1 coordinate 6,185,011, forward strand.
GCGACCCCTACGAACGTGCCAGAGCCCAGCCGTACCGACCCGGCGCTGATCCGCAACTTCTGCATCATCGCCCACATCGACCACGGCAAGTCGACGCTCGCCGACCGGATGCTGCAGATCACCGGCGTGGTCGACCCGCGTCAGATGCGTGCCCAGTACCTCGACCGGATGGACATCGAGCGCGAGCGCGGCATCACCATCAAGTCGCAGGCGGTCCGCCTCCCCTGGGCCCCGCGCAGCGGTGCCGACGAGGGCAAGACCCACATCCTCAACATGATCGACACCCCCGGCCACGTGGACTTCACCTACGAGGTGTCCCGTTCGCTGGCGGCGTGCGAGGGCACCATCCTGGTGGTGGACGCGGCCCAGGGCATCGAGGCGCAGACCCTGGCCAACCTCTACCTGGCCCTGGAGAACGACCTCACGATCATCCCGGTCCTCAACAAGATCGACCTGCCGGCCGCCCAGCCGGAGAAGTACGCGGCCGAACTCGCGCACATCATCGGCTGCGACCCGGAGGATGTCCTCAAGGTCAGCGCCAAGACCGGCCTGGGCGTCGAGGACCTGCTCGACCACGTGGTCGCGAAGATTCCCGCCCCGGTCGGCGTCAAGGACGCCCCGGCCCGCGCGATGATCTTCGACTCGGTCTACGACTCCTACCGCGGCGTGGTCACCTACGTCCGTGTGGTCGACGGTGAGCTGACCAAGCGCGAGCGGATCGCGATGATGTCCACCGGCGCCACCCACGAGCTGCTGGAGATCGGCGTCATCTCGCCCGAGCCCAAGGTCGCCAACGGCCTGGGCGTCGGCGAGGTGGGCTACATCATCACCGGCGTGAAGGACGTGCGGCAGTCCAAGGTCGGTGACACGATCACCTCGATGCACAAGGGGGCGACCGAGCCGCTGGGCGGCTACAAGGACCCGCGCCCGATGGTCTTCTCCGGCCTCTACCCGCTGGACGGCTCCGACTACCCGCTGCTGCGCGATGCACTGGACAAGCTGCGGCTCAACGACGCCGCGCTGGTCTACGAGCCGGAGACCTCGGTCGCGCTCGGCTTCGGCTACCGCTGCGGCTTCCTCGGCCTGCTCCACCTGGAGATCATCCGGGAGCGCCTGGAGCGCGAGTTCAACCTGGACCTGATCTCCACGGCCCCCAACGTGATCTACCGGGTGGTGATGGAGGACGGCACCGAGCACACCGTCACCAACCCGAGCGAGTTCCCCACCGGCAAGATCGCCGAGGTCTACGAGCCGGTGGTGCGCGGCACCATCCTGGCCCCGAACGAGTTCGTCGGCGCGATCATGGAGCTCTGCCAGGCCCGCCGCGGCAACCTGCAGGGCATGGACTACCTCTCCGAGGACCGGGTCGAGCTGCGCTACACGCTGCCGCTGGCCGAGATCGTCTTCGACTTCTTCGACCAGCTGAAGTCCAAGACCCGCGGCTACGGTTCGTTCGACTACGAGCCCGTCGGCGAGCAGAGCGCCAGCCTGGTCAAGGTCGACATCCTGCTGCACGGCGACGCGGTGGATGCCTTCTCCGCCATCGTGCACAAGGACAAGGCCTACAACTACGGCGTCATGATGGCCGGCAAGCTGCAGAAGCTCATCCCGCGCCAGCAGTTCGAGGTGCCGATCCAGGCCGCGATCGGCTCCCGGGTGATCGCCCGTGAGACGGTCCGCGCGATCCGCAAGGACGTCCTCGCCAAGTGCTACGGCGGTGACATCTCCCGTAAGCGGAAGCTGCTGGAGAAGCAGAAGGAGGGCAAGAAGCGGATGAAGATGGTCGGCCGGGTGGAGGTCCCGCAGGAGGCCTTCATCGCCGCGCTGTCCACCGATGCCGACGCCCCCAAGGACGCCAAGAAGTAGCCGGGTCCGCCCGAGGCGCCGATGCCGAAGGGGCCGCCGTCCGATCGCTCGGACGGCGGCCCCTTCGGTGTGCCGGGTCAGTGCTCCTGGGTCGGCCCGTCCGTCAGTCCATCTCGGCGACGGCCTGGGCGAACTGCGCCTGGTAGAGGCGGGCGTAGGCCCCCTCGGCGGCGATCAGCTCGTCGTGGGTGCCCTGCTCCACGATCGCGCCGTTCTCCATCACCAGGATCACGTCCGCGTCGCGGATGGTGGACAGCCGGTGCGCGATGACGAAGCTGGTGCGCCCGCTGCGCAGCCGGGCCATGGCCCGCTGGATCAGCACCTCGGTACGGGTGTCGACCGAGCTGGTGGCCTCGTCCAGGACCAGGATGCTGGGCTGGGCGAGGAAGGCCCGGGCAATCGTGATGAGCTGCTTCTCGCCGGCGCTGACGTTGGTGCCCTCGTCGTCGATGACCGTCTCGTACCCCTCGGGCAGGGTGCGCACGAAGCGGTCGACGTGGGCCGCCTTCGCGGCCTCGATCACCTGCTCGCGGGTGGCGTCGGTGGACCCGTAGGCGATGTTGTCGGCGATCGAGCCGCCGAACAGCCAGGTGTCCTGGAGCACCATGCCGATCCCGGAACGCAGTTCCTCGCGCGACATCGCCGCGATGTCGACGCCGTCCAGCGTGATCCGTCCGCCGCTGACCTCGTAGAACCGCATCAGCAGGTTGACCAGGGTGGTCTTGCCGGCCCCGGTGGGACCGACGATGGCCACCGTCTGGCCGGGCTCCACCTTCAGCGAGAGGTCCTCGATCAGCGGCTTCTCGGCGGTGTAGCGGAAGGCCACGTCCTCGAAGGCGACCAGCCCGCGCAGCTCGGCGGGCCGCTCCGGCTGCTGCGGCTCGTCGGACTGCTCCTCGGCGTCGAGCAGTTCGAAGACCCGCTCGGCCGAGGCGACGCCGGACTGCACCAGGTTGGCCATGCTGGCCACCTGGGCCAGCGGCTGGCTGAACTGGCGCGAGTACTGGATGAACGCCTGCACGTCACCGATGGTCAGCGCACCGCTGGCCACCCGCAGACCGCCGACCACGGCCACCAGCACGTAGTTGATGTTGCCGATGAACATCATCGCGGGCTGGATGATGCCGGAGATGAACTGCGCCCTGAAGCTGGAGGCGAAGAGCTCCTCGTTCTCCTGCCGGAAGGTCTCGGCGGCCTCGTGCTGCCGGCCGAAGACCTTCACCAGCGCGTGGCCGGTGTACATCTCCTCGATGTGCGCGTTCAGCTTGCCGGTGGTCTTCCACTGGGCGACGAACTGCGGCTGGGCCTTCTTGCCGACCCGGGCGGCCACCAGGACCGACAGCGGCACCGAGATCAGCGCGATGAGGGCCAGCAGCCAGGAGATCCAGAACATCATCGCCAGCACGCCGACGATGGTGAGCACGGAGTTGATCACCTGGCTCATGGTCTGCTGCATCGACTGGCCGACGTTGTCGATGTCGTTGGTGACCCGGCTGAGCACCTCGCCGCGCGGCTGCTTGTCGAAGTAGCTCAGCGGCAGCCGGCTGAGCTTGGCGTCCACGTCGCCGCGCAGCCGGTTGACCGAGCGGTTGATCGCGCGCGCCACCAGCCGGCCCTGCAGCACACCGAAGACCGAGGAGAACACGTAGATCAGCAGCACCCAGAGCAGCACGGTGCCGATGGCGTCGAAGTCGATGCCCTGGCCGGGCGTGAAGTGCAGCGAGCGCAGCAGGTCGGCCTGCTTGCCGCCGTGCTGGATGGCCGCCTGCAGCATCTGGGGCGAGCGGAAGGTGTGCCCCATCACGCCGGCCACGATCAGGTCGGTGGCGTGGCCGAGCACCTTGGGCCCGGTCACCGCGCAGCCCACGCTGAGGGTGCCGAGCACCAGCAGGCCGATCAGCGAGGCCCGCTCCGGAGCGAGCAGGCCGAGCATCCGGCGGCTGGAGGCCTTGAAGTTCATCGACTTCTCGGTGCCGCCACCGGCCATCATGCGGCCCGGACCGGCCGGTCCCCGGCGGGCCGCCGCCTCCGTGGAGGCCGAGGACGTCCCGTTGCCCGGCTCGGCGGTGCCGCCGGGCTTCTGCACGGTGGTCACGCCGCCTCCTGCTCGGTGAGCTGGGAGAGCACGATCTCCCGGTATGTCGGGTTGTCGGCCATCAGCTCGTGGTGCGTCCCGGTGCCGACGACCGCGCCCTCGTCCAGGACGACGATCCGGTCGGCGTCGCGGATGGTGCTCACCCGCTGGGCGACGATCACCACCGTCGCGTCGGCGGTCTCCTGGGCCAGTGCCGCGCGCAGCCTGGCGTCGGTGCTGTAGTCGAGCGCCGAGAAGGAGTCGTCGAACAGGTAGATCTGGGGCTTGCGGACCAGGGCCCGGGCGATCGCCAGGCGCTGGCGCTGGCCGCCGGAGACGTTGCTGCCGCCCTGGGCGATCGGGGCGTCGAGGCCGCCCTCCAGGCGCTCCACGAAGTCCCGGGCCTGGGCGGTCTCCAGCGCGTGCCAGAGCTCCTCGTCGCTGGCGTCGGGCTTGCCGTAGCGCAGGTTGCTGGCCACCGTGCCGCTGAACAGATAGGGCTTCTGCGGTACCAGGCCGACCAGTTCGGCCATCGTGGCCGGCGCGATCTCGCGCACGTCCACGCCGTTGACCAGCACCTGTCCGTCGGTGGCGTCGATCAGCCGGGGGATCAGGCTGAGCAGGGTGCTCTTGCCGCTGCCGGTGCTGCCGATCACGGCGGTGGTCTCGCCGGGACGGGCGATGAACGCTATCCCGCGCAGCACCGAGGCCTCGGCGCCCGGGAAGCGGAAGTCGACGTCGCGCAGTTCGAGGTGGCCGTGCTGACGCAGCTCGGTGACCGGTGCGGTCGGTGGCACCACGCTGGAATCGGTGTCGAGCACCTCGATGATGCGCTCGGCGCAGACCTCGGCCCGCGGCACCATCATGAACATGAAGGTGGCCATCATGACGCTCATCAGGATCTGCATCAGGTAGGACAGGAAGGCGGTCAGGGCCCCGATCTGCATGCCGCCGCTCTCGATCCGGTGCGCGCCGAACCAGAGCACGGCGATGCTGGAGATGTTCACCACCAGCATCACGGAGGGGAACATGAAGGCCAGCAGCCGGCCGGTGCGCAGCGAGAAGTCGGTCAACTCGTCGTTGGCGCCGCCGAACCGCTGCTGCTCGTGGGTGTCCTTGACGAAGGCGCGGATCACCCGGATACCGGTGATCTGCTCGCGCAGGATCCGGTTGACCGCGTCGATGCGCACCTGCATGCCGCGGAAGGCCGGGCGCAGCTTGCGCACGATCAGATAGATCACCAGGCCGAGCAGCGGGACCACGACGATCAGCAGGCTGGAGAGCGGGACGTCCTGGTTGAGCGCCATGACGATGCCGCCCACGCACATGATCGGCGCGGCGACCAGCAGCGTGAAGGAGGTCAGCACCAGCATCTGGATCTGCTGGACGTCGTTGGTGGTGCGGGTGATCAGCGAGGGCGCGCCGAACTGGCCGACCTCGCGGGCCGAGAAGCTCTGCACCTGGTCGAAGACCGAGGCCCGCATGTCGCGGCCGATCTGCATGGCGGTGCGGGCACCGAAGTACATGGCACCGACCGAGGCGATCATCTGGACCAGGGTGATCGCGAGCATCACCCCGCCGATCCGCATGATGTAGCCGGTGTCGCCCTTGATCACCCCGCTGTCGATGATGTCGGCGTTCAGGGTGGGCAGGTACAGGGTGGCGACGGTCGATACCAGCTGGAGCAGGACCAGGAGCAGGATGGGTTTGGTGTAGGGCCTCAGGTGGGCCCTCAGGAGTCTGATCAGCACTCGGACACTCTCGTTGTCGACGGGAGGATTCGTACCCTCATTTTCTGCCTTCCCACCGCAGGGTTGCGGCGTTATCACTCGATCCGGCCGGGGCCGGGCCGGGGTCGCTGCGCTCGTCCCCCATCGGTGAACGGGCCGGTGCCCACCACCGGTTTGCTGCACCGGTGCCTTTGGGACGTGTCAGACATTCGTGCCCTCTTAACAGGGGTGCCCTGTTGGGCCTAGGCTGTCGCCAGTCTTGTTACCCGCCAGTTAATTACTCGCCGGTCACCAAGCCCGTCGGGTGGTCCACCCCTCAGCCCCCGTACGGAATCCACCCTCGGCCACCTGGTCCCCCGGAGGTCTCGTTGAGTTCAGCGCAGTCCGTCATCGGCTCCGACAAGATCGCCGGGCGCCCGGCCTCAGTGGCGCATCTCTTTCTCAGTAGGGTAGAGGCCACCCCGGACGACGAGGCATACCGGTTCCCCGTTCCGGTCGACGAGCACGCGGCCGACGGTGCACCGGGCGCCGAGCAGTGGCGCTCGCTCAGCTGGGCGCAGACCGCCGTGCGGGTGCAGCACATCGCGGCCGGCCTGATGTCCCTGGGCATCGAGTCCGAGGACCGGGTCGCGATCGCCGCCTCGACCCGGGTCGAGTGGATCCTGGCCGACCTCGGCAACATGTGTGCGGGCGCCGCCACCACCACCGTCTACCCGAGCACCAACGCCGACGAGACCGGCTTCATCCTCGCCAACTCCGGCAGCCGGGCGCTCTTCGCCGAGAACGCCGCCCAGCTCGCCAAGGCGGTCGAGCAGCGGGAGCAGCTGCCCGCGCTGTCCTGGGTGATCCTCTTCGATGCCCCGGCCGAGCGGCCCGAGGCCGAGGGCCTGACAGTGCTCACCCTGGCCGAGCTGGAGGAGCGCGGCGCGGCCCACCTCAAGGAGCACCCGCAGGCGGTCCGCGAGGCGGTCGACGCGCTGGACCCCGAGCAGCTCGCCACCCTGATCTACACCTCCGGCACCACCGGGCGCCCCAAGGGCGTGCGCCTGGTGCACGACTGCTGGGCCTACGAGGGCATCGCGCAGCAGGAGAGCGGCCTGCTGCGCGCCGAGGACGTGCAGTTCATGTGGCTGCCGCTCTCGCACGTCTTCGGCAAGACCCTGATCTCGGGCCAGATCGCCACCGGCCACGTGATGGCGGTGGACGGCCGGGTCGACCGGATCATCCACAACCTCCCGGTCATCAAGCCGACCCTGATGGCCTCCGCGCCGCGGATCTTCGAGAAGGTCTACAACGGCATCGCGGGCCGGGCCAGAGCAGAGGGCGGGGCCAAGTACAAGATCTTCCTCTGGGCGGCCAAGGTGGCCCGCGAGTACGCCCGCACCACCCAGGACAACCGGATCGCCACCGGCCGCGACAGCGCTCCGCTGGCGCTGTCGGTGCAGCACGCGATCGCCGACAAACTGGTCTACGCCAAGATCCGCACGGCCTTCGGCGGCCGGCTGCGCGGCTCGGTCTCCGGCAGCGCCGCGCTGGCCCCCGAGATCGGCTACTTCTTCATGGGTGCCGGCGTGCCGATCCTGGAGGGCTACGGGCTCAGCGAGACCAGCGCCGGCTCGGCGGTCAACCCCGCCGAGGACGTCCGGATCGGCACCGTGGGCCTGCCGCTGCCCGGCACCGAGGTCCGGATCGCCGAGGACGGCGAGATCCTGCTGCGCGGCCCCGGCGTGATGCGTGGCTACCACGAGGACCCCGAGCGGACCGCCGAGGTGCTGGAGGCGGACGGCTGGTTCCACACCGGCGACATCGGCGAGCTGGGCCCCGGCGGGTACCTGCGGATCACCGACCGCAAGAAGGACATGTTCAAGACCTCCGGCGGCAAGTACGTCGCGCCCAGCGAGGTCGAGGGCAAGTTCAAGGCGCTCTGCCCCTTCGTCAGCAACATCCTGGTGATCGGCAACGGCCGCAACTTCTGCACCGCGCTGATCGCACTGGACGAGCCGGTGATCATGCAGTGGGCCGCCGAGCACGGCCAGAAGGGCCGCAGCTACGCCGAGGTGGTCGGCTCGCCCGAGGTGCACACGCTGATCGAGGGCTTCGTGAAGAAGCTCAACGGTGAGCTGCAGCGCTGGCAGACGGTCAAGAAGTTCACCATCCTGCCGCGCGACCTGGACGTCGAGCACGGCGAGCTGACCCCGAGCCTGAAGATCAAGCGCCCGGTGGTCGAGCGGACCTACGCCGAGGCCGTCGCGCAGATGTACGCGGGCGCCAACGAGGCCTGAGTCGCATGATCACACCGGTACGGCGCGACCGATCGGCCAGGTCACTCGCGCCGTACCGGACAATGGACGCATGCCCTCCGCACTCCCCGACGGCGAACCCGTGCCGTCCGATGGTTCGCTGCCCGCCCACGCCCTGACAGGGCTGGGCGAACGGCCCTTCGGCTTCTACCTGCACGTGCCGTACTGCGCCACCCGCTGCGGCTACTGCGACTTCAACACCTACACCGCCACCGAGCTGCACGCGCAGGCCGGACGTGGCCCCGTCGCCACGCAGGAGACCTACGCGCAGAACCTGATCGGCGAGATCCGGCTGGCCCGCAAGGTGCTGGGCCCGGTCGACCTGCCGGTGCGCACCGTCTTCCTCGGCGGCGGCACGCCGACCCTGCTGCCGGCCCGTGACCTGGTGGCGATGCTGGGCGCGATCCGGGAGGAGTTCGGGCTCGCCGCGGACGCCGAGGTGACCACCGAGGCCAACCCCGAGTCGGTCGACCCGGCCTACCTGACCGAGCTGCGCGAGGGCGGCTTCAACCGCATCTCCTTCGGGATGCAGAGCGCCCGGCCGCACGTGCTCAAGGTGCTGGACCGCCACCACACGCCCGGCCGTCCGGAGGCCTGCGTCGCCGAGGCCCGCGCGGCCGGCTTCGAGCACGTCAACCTGGACCTCATCTACGGCACGCCGGGGGAGTCCGACGAGGACTGGCGGGCCTCGCTGGCCGCCGCGATCGGGGCCGGACCCGATCACGTCTCCGCCTACTCGCTGATCGTCGAGGAAGGCACCAGGCTGGCCGGCCGGATCAAGCGCGGCGAACTGCCGATGGTCGACGACGACGTGCACGCCGACCGCTACCTGATCGCCGAGCAGGCGCTCGCCGAGGCGGGCTACGCCTGGTACGAGGTCTCCAACTGGGCCACCACCGAGGCCGGCCGCTGCCGGCATAACGAGCTCTACTGGACCGGCGGCGACTGGTGGGGCGCCGGCCCCGGCGCGCACAGCCACGTGGGCGGCGTGCGCTGGTGGAACGCCAAGCACCCGGCCGCCTACGCCCAGGCGCTCGCCGAGGGCCGCACGCCGGCCCAGGGGCGCGAGGTGCTGCCGGCCGAGGACCAGCGGGTCGAGCGGATCCTGCTGGAGCTGCGCCTGGTCGACGGCTGCCCGCTCGACCTGCTCACCGCCACCGGGCTGCGCGCGGCCGAGCAGGCACTGGCGGACGGCCTGCTGGCCGCCGAGCCGTTCGCCGCCGGACGGGCCGCGCTGACCCTGCGCGGGCGACTGCTGGCCGACGCGGTGGTGCGCGACCTGGTGGACTGAGGCCCTGCGGGGGCTCGGGCCTGTCCGACAACATCCATCGGACAGGCTCTAGCTAGGTCCCGGGCTCCGTGACGAAATCGATCAGCTGCTCGACCCGGCCGAGCAGGGCCGGCTCCAGGTCCTTGTACGAGTTCACCGAGGCCAGGATCCGCTTCCAGGCGGCCGGGGAGTCCACCGGCCAGCCCAGGCGGCGGCAGATGCCCTCCTTCCAGACCTCCCCGTAGGGCACGTCCGGCCAGCCGGGGATCCCCACGCTGGCCGGCTTCACGGCCTGCCAGACGTCGATGAACGGGTGGCCCACCACCAGGACGGCCTCGCCGGTGACCGCCGAGGCGATCCGGTGCTCCTTGGTCCCGGGTAGCAGGTGGTCCACCAGCACGCCGAGCCGCCGCTGCGGGCCCGGGCTGAACTCGGCCACGATGGCGGGCAGGTCGTCGATGCCCTCCAGGTACTCGACCACCACGCCCTCGATCCGCAGGTCGTCGCCCCAGACCCGCTCGACCAGTTCGGCGTCGTGCCGGCCCTCGACGTAGATCCGCGACTCCCGGGCGACCCGCGCCCGGACCCCGGCGACGGCGACCGAGCCGGAGGCGGTGCGAGCGGGCCCCCGGGCCGGCGCGGGCCCGCTCGGGCGGACCAGGGTGACCAGCTGGCCGTCCAGCAGGAAGCCGCGCGGCACCAGCGGGAAGACCCGGTGCTTGCCGAACCGGTCTTCCAGGGTCACGGTCGGGCCCTCGGCCGTCTTCTCGCAGCGCACCACCGCGCCGCAGAAGCCGGTGACGACCTCCTCGACCACCAGCTCCCGCTCGGCGGCCACCTCGGGGGCGGGCTGCTGCCGCTTCCAGGGCGGGGTGAGATCGGGACCGTACTGAGTGCTGCGCATGGAGGAACTATAGGAAAGCCCTCGGGCGGCCCCGGGACGGACGGCCCGTCAGCCTCACAGGCCGGGCGCGCCCCAGACCGGGAACCAGCGGCTCAGGTCGTTCTCCAGCCGCAGGTCGTTGCCGAGCATCGCCTTCACCTGGAGCTCCAGCGGGCTGTTGCGCCGCTCGCCGCCGCCGGGCATCGGGGCGAAGGGGTAGAAGGAGCCGCGCTTGTAGAGGTAGACCAGCGCGAGCGACTGCCCCGCCTCGTTGCGGAAGCCGACCAGTGAGCAGAGCAGCTGCGGGCCGAAGCCGTTGGCCTCCAGCTCGCTGTTGACCGCGTGCAGGTCGTTGACCAGCTCCGGCAGCTCCTCGGGGGTGTGCCGGGCCAGCAGCCAGGAGTAGCCGTACTCGTCGCGGCTGGCCTCGACCGGGGTGCCGCCGTTCGGCGTGTCGGCGTCCAGCAGGGCCCGCACCTGGCGCTCCACCTCGCCGAACGCGCCGCCCTCGACCGCGGCGAAGCAGACCGAGCCGAGGCCGGTGGGCGTGAAGCCGGCGGCGGCCTCCAGGGTCAGGGCGGCCGAGGGCACACCGAAGAGCTGGTCGAGGTCCGGCTTGACCGGCTTGGTCCGGCCGAGCAGCGAGTCCAGGAATCCCACGGGTTGTTCCTTCCAAGCGGGCGCTCCCCAGCGCGGGCCGGGGAGCGCGGCGGGGTGACCGGAGGTCAGCGTCCCAGTTCGGCGGAGATCTTGCCCAGCTGCTCGAGGCGCTGCTCCAGGCTGGGGTGGGTGGAGAGCAGCTGCGAGGCGGTCTCCTTGGCGCTCAGCGCGGGCGCGAAGTAGAACGCGTTGTACGGCTGGGCCTGGCGCAGGTCCTTGGTCGGGATCGCGGCGATCTGCCCGGTCACCTTGGTCAGCGCCGAGGCGAGCGCGCTGGGCCGGCCGGTGAGCTGGGCGGCGGCCCGGTCGGCGGCCAGCTCGCGGTAGCGCGAGAGCAGCCGGGTGAGCAGGAAGCTGATCGCGTAGACGACCATGCTGACCAGCGGGATGAGGATCATCGCGATCGCGGCGCTGTCATTGTTGTTGTTGTTCCGGTTGCCGCCGCTCATCATGCCGCTGTAGAGCGCGATCCGGGTGATCGCGCCGGCCAGCACGCCGAGGAAGCCGGCCACCGTCATCACCGCGACGTCCCGGTGCGCCACGTGCGAGAGCTCGTGCGCCAGCACGCCCTCCAACTCCTCCGGCTCCAGCCGGCGCAGCAGCCCGGTGGTGACGCAGACCACGGCGTTCTCCGGGTTGCGCCCGGTGGCGAAGGCGTTGGGCATGTCGTTGTCGGCCACCGCGACGCGCGGCTTGGGCATGTCGGCCAGCGCGCAGAGCCGGTCAATGGTGCCGTGCAGCTGCGGGTACTGCTCCGGGGTGACCGCGTGGGCGCCCATCGCCCGTTCGGTGATCTTGTCGCTGAACCAGAACTGCGCGACGAAGAGACCGCCCATGAGCAGGACGATCAGTGGCCAGGCGCCCCGCAGCAGGACGATCAGCACACCCGTGAAGCCGACGTACAGCAGCCCGATCAGGAACATCGTGGTGACCATCCGCCCGGTCAGTCCACGATCGGGAGCGAAGCGGGTGTGGGGGCCGGACGCCGACATGGCTGCTCCTCTTTGGTCCTTCAACGTATCCACCGGGTTTTCCATCGCCCGAGCGGTCCTTGCGGGTGCTCAGGTCTCAGTTGCTATCGATGCTGCCACTTCGTCCGGCGCCGGGCACCACCCTGTCCGGAGACGTTCGCACCAGGCGTGTCGTGCCCGGCGGACCGGGACGTCATGCGGAGTGATCCGCGCGGCATCCCGGGCCAGGGCGTTCCTGCGATCGGACCCGGGCCTTACACTGGCAGGTACGGTTTTGGCACTCGTCTGGGCAGAGTGCCAAGCCGATCACCGGGCAGTACTTGTCAGGGCAGGACCTGGTACCTGGACAACGCGCGAAGAGGGAGGTGCGTGCCATGTTCGACGAACCCGATTCCGATCCGCGTCCGAGCGGCCGCGAGCCGGCGGCCACCGAGGCCACGAGAGTGCAGCGCACCGCCGCCGGCCCTCGGGCAGCGGCCAAGTCCGCGCCGCCGCGTGCCGCGGGGCGCGCCTCCGGCGCCGCCGCCGCGCGCCCCGGCGGCGAGCCGGGCGGCCTGGAGGTCCGCCAGCTCGACGAGCGCAAGCTCTCCGTGCTGCGTGCCATCGTGCAGGACTACGTCGGCACCGAGGAGCCGGTGGGTTCCAAGGCGCTGGTCGAGCGGCACAACCTCGGCGTCTCGCCGGCCACCGTGCGCAACGACATGGCCACCCTCGAAGAGGACGGCTACATCCAGCAGCCGCACACCAGCGCCGGCCGGATCCCGACCGACAAGGGCTACCGGCTCTTCGTCGACCGGCTGGCCGAGGTCAAGCCGATGAGCGCCCCCGAGCGGCGCGCGATCCGGCACTTCCTGGACGGTGCGGTCGACCTGGACGACGTGGTCGCCCGGACCGTGCGGCTGCTGGCCCAGCTGACCCGGCAGGTCGCGGTGGTCCAGTACCCCTCGCTGACCCGCTCCACGGTCCGGCACATCGAGCTGGTCGCGCTGGCGCCCGCCAAGGTGATGCTGGTGCTGATCACCAACACCGGCCGGGTCGAGCAGCGGATGGTCGACTGCCCGGGCCCGGTGCGCGAGAGCACCCTGGCCGACCTGCGCGCCCGGCTCAACGCCCGGGCCGGCGGCCGGCGCTTCCCCGACGTCCCGTCCCTGGTGGAGGACCTGCCCGCGGCCTTCGAGCCGGCCGATCGGCCGATCGTCTCCACCGTGCTCTCCACGCTCTTCGAGTCCCTGGTGGAGCAGAACGAGGAGCGGATCATGCTGGCCGGCACGGCCAACCTGACCCGCTTCGGCCATGACTTCCCGCTCACCATCCAGCCGGTGCTGGAGGCGCTGGAGGAGCACATGGTCCTGCTGCGCCTGCTCGGTGAGACCAACGAGGCCGGGATGACCGTGCGGATCGGCCGGGAGAACGAGTACGAGGGCCTGAACTCCACCTCGGTCGTCTCGGTCGGCTACGGCTCGGGTGACGAGAGCGTCGCCAAGCTCGGCGTGATCGGGCCCACCCGAATGGATTACCCCGGCACCATGGGGGCGGTGCGGGCGGTCGCCCGGTATGTGGGGCAGATCCTGGCAGAGTCCTAACCGGTCCCTGCGTACATTGGGTGGCGCAGCGGCAGTACCAGCAGCACTTTTCTAGAGGCGGAACAAGCGGAGTATTTGGTGGCCACGGACTACTACGCGGTACTCGGCGTCCGACGGGACGCGGGGCAGGACGAGATCAAGAAGGCGTTCCGGCGCCTTGCCCGTGAACTGCACCCGGACGTCAACCCGGACCCGAAGACGCAGGAGCGGTTCAAGGAGATCAACGCCGCTTACGAGGTGCTCTCCGACCCGCAGAAGCGGCAGGTCTACGACCTGGGCGGGGACCCGCTCTCGCCGGGCGGCGGCGGGGGCGGCTTCGGCGGCGGTGCGGCGGGCTTCGGCTTCTCCGACATCATGGACGCCTTCTTCGGCGCGGCCTCGGGCCAGCGCGGCCCGCGCTCGCGCACCCGGCGCGGCCAGGACGCGATGATCCGCCTGGAGATCACCCTGGAGGAGGCCGCCTTCGGCACCACCAAGGAACTCCAGGTCGACACCGCCGTCACCTGCACCACCTGCAGCGGCGAGGGCGCGGCCCCCGGGACCTCGGCCCAGACCTGCGACATGTGCCGCGGCAAGGGCGAGGTCTCCCAGGTCACCCGTTCCTTCCTGGGCCAGGTCATGACCTCGCGCCCGTGCCCGCAGTGCCAGGGCTTCGGCACCGTGGTGCCGACCCCGTGCCCGGAGTGCGCGGGCGACGGCCGGGTCCGGGCCCGGCGCACGCTGACGGTCAAGATCCCCGCCGGTGTCGACAACGGCACCCGGATCCAGCTGGCCGGCGAGGGCGAGGTCGGCCCCGGTGGTGGTCCGGCCGGTGACCTCTACGTGGAGATCGCCGAGATCAACCACCCGACCTTCCAGCGTCGCGGCGACGACCTGCACTGCACCGTCACCATCCCGATGACGGCCGCATCCCTCGGCACCCAGGTGCCGCTGCAGACCCTGGACGGTCCGGAGGAGGTCGACATCCGGCCCGGCACCCAGTCCGGCCAGTCGATCCCGCTGCACGGACGGGGCGTCACCCACCTGCGCGGGGGAGGCCGGGGCGACCTGATAGTGCATGTCGAGGTCCAGACGCCGACCAAGCTCGACCCCGAGCAGGAGGACCTGCTGCGCCGCCTCGCGGTGCTGCGCGGCGAGGAGCGGCCCTCGGGCCTGTTCTCGCCCGGTCAGCAGGGGCTCTTCTCCCGGCTGAAGGACGCCTTCAACGGCCGCTGAGCGGCCACCAGTTTCATCGGCACAGGGGTGGGCCCGGAGCATCCAGGCCCACCCCGACCCGTTTCGAGGCCCGACCCGTACCGAGGAAAGCGCGCCATGACCGCACCCGTCTTCGTCGTCGAGACCGCCCAGCTGGCCACCGCCGCGGCCGGGCACTCCATCCGCCTGGACGGACCGGAGGGCCGGCATGCGGCCGCCGTCAAGCGCCTGCTGCCCGGCGAGGCGGTCACCCTGACCGACGGTCTGGGCCTGGGCGGCCACGGCACGGTGACCGCCGTGCACGGCAAGGACGCGCTCGACGTCACGCTCACCGAGGTGCGCGCCGAGGCCGAGCCCCGGCCGCGGATCACCGTGGTCCAGGCGCTGCCCAAGGGGGACCGCGGCGAGCTGGCGGTGGAGACGATGACCGAGGTCGGCGTCGACGTGGTGATCCCGTGGGCGGCCGCCCGCTGCATCACCCAGTGGAAGGGCGAGCGCGGCGCCAAGGCGCTGGCCAAGTGGCGCTCCACCGCGCGCGAAGCGGGCAAGCAGGCCCGCCGGCTGCGCTTTCCCGAGGTGCGCGAGCCGATGACGACCCGCCAGCTGGCCCCGCTGCTGGCCGGCGCCGCGTTCGCGGCCGTGCTGCACGAGGAGGGGGCCGAGCCGCTGGCCACCGCCGCGCTGCCCGCCGAGGGTGACCTGGTGCTGATCGTCGGACCGGAGGGCGGGGTGAGCCCGGAGGAACTGGCGGCCTTCGCGGAGTGCGGCGCGCGCCCCTACCGGCTGGGTTCCTCGGTGCTGCGCACCTCCACGGCGGGCGTGGCGGCGGGCGCCCTGCTGCTGGGCGGCACCGGTCGCTGGTCCTGATCCCGTTCCTCCTGGGAATCGCTGGTGGCACCGGCCGGGAGCTGCATAACCTGACGCCGTGACGGAATCCGAGAGCACCTCTGCCGGCGCCTACCTGCGCCACCCGCACCTGCACGGCGACCTGGTGACCTTCGTCGCCGAGGACGACATCTGGCTCGCCCCGCTGGACGGTGGCCGGGCCTGGCGGCTGACCGCGGACCGCTCCCCGGTCTCCCACCCGCGCTTCTCGCCGGACGGCCGCTCGATCGCCTGGACCTCCACCCGCGACGGTGCGGCGGAGATCCACCTCGCGCCCGTCGACGGCGGCGAGGCCCGGCGGCTGACCCACTGGGGCCACACCGCCCGGACCCTGCTGCGGGGGTGGACCCCGCAGGGCGAGCCGGTGGCGGTCACCAGCGCCGGCCAGGCGACGGCCCGTCAGGCCTGGGCCTTCGCCGTCCCGCTGGACGGCGGGCAGCCGCGCCGGCTGCCCTTCGGGCCGATCGGGCACCTCGCCTTCGAGGCCGCCGCCCCGACCCCCGAGGCGACCCCGGACGCCGCTCCCGACGAGGCGTCCGGCGACCGGGTCCTGCTGCTGTCCGCCTACAGCGCCGAGCCCGCCCGCTGGAAGCGCTACCGCGGCGGCACCGCCGGGCGGCTGTGGATCGGCACCGAGGGCGGGGAGTTCACCCGCCTGCACAGCGAGCTGGACGGCAACATCGAGTCCCCCCTCTGGGTGGGCGACCGGATCGCCTTCCTGAGCGACCACGAGGGCAGCGGCCACCTCTACTCCAGCCGCCCCGACGGCTCGGACCTGCGCCGCCACACCCACCCCTCGCCCGGCGCCCCGTTCTACGCCCGCAACGCCGCCACCGACGGCACCCGGGTCGTCTGGCACAGCGGCGGTGAGCTGTGGCTGCTGGACGCGCTGGACGGCGTGGCCCGGCCGCGCCGCCTCGCGGTGCACCCGGCCGGCCCGCGCACCGGCCGCCGCCCCTACCCGCTGCCGGCGGCCGGGCAACTGTCGACCGCCGCCCCGGACGCCACCGGGCGCGCCGCCGCCGTGGTGGTGCGCGGCACCGTGCACTGGCTGACCCACCGCGAGGGCCCGGCGCGGGTGCTGGCCGAGACCCCGGGGGCGCGTGCCCGGCTGGCCCGGGTGGTCCCGCCCACCGAGGCGGGCGGCCCGCAGGGCGCGCTCTGGGTGACCGATGCCGAGGGCGACGACGCGCTGGAGTACGCCCCGGACGCGCTGGCGGCCGAGCGGCGCCGGTACGCGGCGGGCGGCCTGGGCCGGGTGCTCGGCCTGCAGGTCGCCCCGGACGGCCGGCACGCCGCCGTCGCCGCGGACGACGGTCGGCTGCTGCTGGTCGCGCTGGCCGACGGAGCGGTGCGCGAGCTGGCCCGCAGCGTGGACGGCGAGGTCAGCGGGCTGGCCTTCGCCCCGGACTCGGGCTGGCTGGCCTGGTCGCAGCCGACCCTGGGCCCGTGGCTGCTGCGCCAGATCATGCTGGTGAACCTCGCCTCGGGCGAGGTCGCCGAGGCCACCCCGCAGCGGTTCATCGACACCTCGCCCGCCTTCACCGCCGACGGCAAGCACCTCGCCTTCCTGTCGATGCGCAACTTCGACCCGGTCTACGACGCGCACAGCTTCGACCTGGGCTTCCCCACCGGAGCCCGGCCCTACCTGCTGACGCTGGCCGCGGACACCCCCTCGCCGTTCGGGCCCCGGCGCGGTGGCCGCCCGGTGGACGGCGCGGAGGAGAGCGCCGAGACCTCCGAGCCGTCCACCGGGCAGCCCGAGGCGGGCGGGCAGCCGGCCGCGGAGGCGGCCGAGGGCCCGTCGGCGCCCACCACCGTGGTGGACCTGGCGGGGCTGGCCGACCGGATCGTGCCGTTCCCGGTCGAGGGCGGCCGGTTCGGCGAGCTGCGGGCGGCCAAGGACGGCGTGCTGTGGACCCGCTACCAGGTGGTCGGCGAGCTCGGTGACGACGCCGCCACGCCCGAGGACGAGCGCCCCGGTCCGGTGCTGGAGCGCTACGACCTGGCCAAGCTGCGGGTCGAGCAGTTGCTGGACAGCCTGGACACCTTCGCGGTCAGCGCGGACGGCAACCGGCTGGCCGTGCTCGACGGCGGCGAGCTGCGGATCGTGCCGGCCGACCACAAGGCCGCCGAGGAGGACGAGACCCGGGTGGACCTGGCGCGGCTGCGGGTCACCGTGGACCCGGCCGCCGAGTGGCGCCAGATGTTCGACGAGAACGGCCGCCTGATGCGCGACAACTTCTGGCGTGCCGACCTCGGCGGGGTCGACTGGGCCGGGGTGCTGGCGCGCTACCGCCCGCTGGTCGAGCGGCTGGGCTCGCACGACGAGCTGGTCGACCTGCTCTGGGAGGTGGTCGGCGAACTCGGCACCTCGCACGCCTACGTCTCGCCGCCCGGGCGGGGCGCGTCCGGCGCACGGCCGCAGGGCCGGCTCGGCGCCGACCTGGTGCGCGACGGCGAGGTGTGGCGGATCGCCCGGGTGCTGCCCGGCGAGTCCTCCGACCCCAGGGCCCGCTCCCCGCTGATGGCCCCCGGCGTCGCGGTGAAGGCCGGTGATGCGCTGCTCGCCGTGGACGGCCGCCCGGTCGACCCGGTGACCGGGCCCGCCGCGCTGCTGGCCGGCACCGCCGGGCAGCCGGTCGAGCTGACCGTCCAGCGGGCCGACGGCACGGTGCGCCACCCGGTGGCCGTCCCGCTCGCCGACGACGAGGCGCTGCGCTACCACGACTGGGTGGCCGGGCGCCGGGCGGAGGTGCGCCGGCTCTCCGGAGGGCGGCTCGGCTACCTGCACATCCCGGACATGATGAGCGCCGGCTGGGCCCAGCTCCACCGCGACCTGCGGGTGGAGCTGGCCAAGGAGGGCCTGCTGGTCGACCTGCGGGAGAACCGCGGCGGCCACACCTCGCAGCTGATCCTGGAGAAGCTCTCCCGACGGATCATCGGCTGGGGCCGCGGTCGCGGCCTGGCGACCGCCGAGCCCTACCCGGGCGAGGCGCCGCGCGGACCGGTGGTGGCGCTGGCCGACGAGCACGCCGGCTCGGACGGCGACATCGTCAACGCCGCGATCCAGGCGCTCGGCATCGGCCCGGTGGTCGGCACCCGGACCTGGGGCGGGGTGATCGGCATCGACAGCCGCTACGGCCTGGTGGACGGCACCTCGGTCACCCAGCCCAAGTACGCGACCTGGGTGGAGGGCTACGGCTGGGGCCTGGAGAACCGCGGGGTCACCCCGGACGTCGAGGTCCCGATCGCCCCGCACCACTGGGCGGCCGGGCAGGATCCGCAGCTGGCCGAGGCGGTGCGGATCGCGCTGGAGAGCCTGGCGACCACGCCTGCCAGGACGCCGCCGCCGCTGCCGGAGCTCTGAGCGCTCCAGGCCCGTCCGCGGGCCCGGCGGGAGACCCCCGCCGGGCCCGCGGACGCCGGCCGGCTCGGCTAGGCTGCGGTTCCGTCAGACCGTCAGATGCCGACGATGTAGTGCGAAGGAGCCCCGGATGTCCGGCGAGCCGCAGGCGGACTGCCTGTTCTGCAAGATCGTGGCGGGTGAGATCCCGGCCACCGTGGTCCGCAAGACCGAGCGCACCATCGCCATCCGGGACATCAACCCGCAGGCACCCACCCACGTGCTGGTGATGCCGTACGCGCACTACCCGAACGCCCCCGAGCTCGCCGCCGCCGAGCCGGAGGTCGCCGCCGAGCTGCTCACCGAGGCCGCCGCGGTCGCCGCCGACGAGGGGCTCGCCGACTACCGGCTGATCTCCAACGTCGGGGCCGGCGCCGGTCAGACCGTCTTCCACGTCCACGTCCACGTGCTCGGCGGCAAGCCGCTGCGCGAGGGCATGGTCTGACGGTGTCGCAGCGCGAACTCGTCGTCCTCGGCACGGCCAGCCAGGTGCCGACCAGGCACCGCAACCACAACGGCTACCTGCTGCGCTGGGACGGCGAGGGACTGCTCTTCGACCCGGGGGAGGGCACGCAGCGCCAGATGCAGTACGCCGGGGTCTCGGCCACCGACCTGACCCGGATCTGCGTCACCCACTTCCACGGTGACCACAGCCTGGGTCTGGCCGGGGTGGTCCAGCGGATCAACCTGGACCGGGTCCCGCACCCGGTGCACGCCTACTACCCGGCCGGCGGGCAGGTCTTCTTCGACCGGCTGCGCCGGGCAACGGCGTTCCACGAGACGGCCGAGCTGCGCCCGCACCCGGTCGAAGAGGCGGGCGCGCTGCCCGCCGAGGGCGCGCCGTTCGCGCTGGAGGCGGTGCGGCTCTCGCACCCGGTGGAGGCCTTCGGCTACCGGCTGACCGAGCCCGACGGGCGCCGCCTGCTGCCCGAGCGGCTGGCCGCCCTCGGCATCGCCGGTCCGGCGGTGGGCCGGCTGCAGCGCGAGGGCGCGATCGAGCTGGACGGGCGGCTGGTCACCCTGGCGGAGGTCAGCGAGGTGCGGCGCGGCCAGCGCTTCGCCTTCGTGATGGACACCCGGCTCTGCCCGGGCGCCGAGGCGCTGGCCGAGGGCGCGGACCTGCTGGTGATCGAGGCGACCTTCCTGACCGCCGACGCCCGGCTCGCCGAGGAGCACGGCCACCTGACCGCCGCCCAGGCCGCGCGGCTGGCCGCCGCGGCGGGTGTGCGGACCCTGGTGCTGACCCACTTCTCGCAGCGCTACCCGGACCTGGCCGGTCACCTGGCCGAGGCCCGCGAGCACTTCGACGGCGAGCTGGTGATCGCCGAGGACCTCGCCCGGGTGCCGGTGCCGCCGCGACGGTGACGTCCGCGGTGCGCCGCCCAGGGGGGCGAAAAGCGCTGGCGTCCCTCGCGGAACTGGCCCACCATCGATCGGGCCGCGTCACAGCGAACACCTGCGCGGCGTACCCTGGTGACCCCGGAACCGACCGAGCGGCACCCCGAGAGACGGATGGGATGAGGCAGGCCTCAGCGCCGACCCATGAGCGAACCGATGAGTGACACCGCACAGCATGGCGCGCAGAACGGCGCGAGGGCCGCCACCCGCGACGGTGACGGATCGACCGCCCGGATCGTGATCCCCGAGAAGCACCCGATGGTCACCCTGCTCGGTGCCACCGACTCCCTCCTGCGGGTGATCGAGCGCTCGTTCCCGCGGACCGACATCCACGTGCGGGGCAACGAGGTCACCGCCACCGGCGACAGCGCCGACATCGCCCTCGTCAAGCAGCTGTTCAGCGAGATGATGCTGGTGCTGCGCACCGGCCAGCCGCTGACCGAGGACTCCGTGGAGCGGTCCATCGCGATGCTGAAGAGCGCCGCCGCCGACCCCGACGGCGCGGCCGAGAGCCCCTCGGCGGTCTTCACCGCGAGCATCCTCTCCAACCGGGGCCGCACGATCCGCCCCAAGACGGTGAACCAGAAGAACTACGTCGACGCCATCGACCGGCACACGATCACCTTCGGGATCGGGCCGGCCGGTACCGGCAAGACCTATCTGGCGATGGCCAAGGCCGTGCAGGCGCTGCAGGCCAAGGAGGTCAACCGGATCATCCTGACCCGCCCGGCGGTCGAGGCCGGCGAGCGGCTCGGGTTCCTGCCCGGCACCCTCTACGAGAAGATCGACCCCTACCTGCGTCCGCTCTACGACGCGCTGCACGACATGATGGACCCCGACTCGATCCCGCGGCTGATGGCGGCGGGCACCATCGAGGTCGCTCCGCTCGCCTACATGCGCGGCCGGACCCTGAACGACGCCTTCATCATCCTGGACGAGGCGCAGAACACCTCGCCCGAGCAGATGAAGATGTTCCTGACCCGCCTTGGCTTCAACTCCCGGGTCGTGGTCACCGGTGACACCAGCCAGATCGACCTGCCGGGCGGTACCCGCAGCGGTCTCAAGGTGGTCCAGGAGATCCTGGCCGGCGTCCCGGACATCCACTTCTCGATCCTGACCAGCACCGACGTGGTCCGCCACAAGCTGGTCGGCCGGATCGTGGACGCCTACGAGCGCTGGGACGCCGAGAACGGCGAGGACCCGGGCCGCGAGGCCCAGGGCCAGTCCTCGCGCAAGAGCGCCCCGCGCGGCCCCCGCAGCCGCACCCCCCGACAGCCCCATCGCACCGAAAGCTGAGTCGACACCGCTCCATGTCCATCGACATCGCCAACGAGTCCGGCTGGGAGGCCGACGAGGAGTCCATCCTCGACGTCGCCCGCTTCGCCCTCGACAAGATGCGGATCCATCCGCTGTCCGAACTGTCCGTGATCCTCGTGGACGCCGAGGCGATGGAGCAGCTGCACATCCAGTGGATGGACCTGCCCGGTCCCACCGATGTGATGTCCTTCCCGATGGACGAACTGCGCCCCGGCAAGGAGGGCGAGGAGCTGCCGCAGGGCCTGCTCGGCGACATCGTGCTCTGCCCCGAGGTGGCCAAGGCGCAGGGCCTGGCCGCGCCCTCCAAGCACTCGATGGACGAGGAGCTGCAGCTGCTCACCGTCCACGGGGTGCTGCACGTGCTCGGCTACGACCACGAGGAGCCGGAGGAGGAGCAGGCCATGTTCGGCCTCCAGAAGCGGATCCTCGACGACTGGCGGGCCGGTCGCGGGCTGTCGGGGATCTCCCCGGCCCCGACGACGCACTGATCCGGTATGAGTGGCGATAGTACGAGCTTTCTCGTTGCGTCCTTCCTGCTGGTGATGCTGGGCTGGCTGGCCGCCTGTGCGGAGGCCGGCATCTCCCGGGTCTCCCGGTTCCGGGCCGAGGAGGCCGTGCGGGCCGGGCGGCGCGGCGCCGACCGGCTGCTGACCCTGGCCTCCGACCCGATCCGCTACCTCAACCTGGCCACCCTGATCCGGGTGGCCAGCGAGATGGCGGCGGCGGTCATGGTCACCGTGGTCTGCGTGCGCAACCTCAGCCAGGCCTGGCAGGCGATCCTGCTGGCTTTCGGCGTGATGGTGCTGGTCTCGTTCGTCGCGGTCGGCGTCTCGCCGCGCACCATCGGCCGCCAGCACCCGCTGACCACCGCGACCGCGGCCTCCTTCGTGCTGCTGCCGCTGGCCGCGGTCCTCGGCCCGATCCCGCGGCTGCTGATCCTGCTGGGCAACGCGCTCACCCCCGGCAAGGGCTACCGCGAGGGCCCCTTCGCCTCCGAGGCGGAGCTGCGCGCGCTGGTCGACCTGGCCGAGAAGGACGACCTGATTGAGGACGACGAGCGCCGGATGGTGCACTCCGTCTTCGAGCTGGGCGACACCATCGTGCGCGAGGTGATGGTGCCGCGCACCGACCTGGTGATGATCGAGCGGCACAAGACGGTCCGCCAGACCCTCACCCTGGCACTGCGCTCCGGCTTCTCGCGGATCCCGGTGGTCGGCGACAACGAGGACGACGTGGTCGGCATCGTCTACCTCAAGGACCTGGTCCGGCGCACCCACGTCAACCCGGAGGCGGAGGCCGACCAGGTGGACACCGTGATGCGCCCGGCCGTCTTCATCCCGGACAGCAAGCCGGTGGACGACCTGCTGCGCGAGATGCAGCAGATGCGCTCGCACGTGGCGATCGTGATCGACGAGTACGGCGGCACCGCCGGCCTGGTCACCATCGAGGACATCCTGGAGGAGATCGTCGGCGAGATCACCGACGAGTACGACCGGGAGACCGCCCCGGTGCAGGACCTCGGCGACGGCTCCTACCGGATCACCGCCCGCCTGCTGGTGGAGGACCTCGGCGAGCTGTTCGGCATCGAGCTGGAGGACGAGGACGTCGAGACGGTGGGCGGCCTGCTCGCCAAGCACCTGGGCCGGGTGCCGATCCCGGGCTCGGCCTGCGAGATCCCGCTGCCGCCGGACGGTCCTTCGGGGCCGGCCGCGATCACCGCGATCCGGCTGACCGCGGAGAGCTCGGCCGGGCGGCGCAACCGGATCGGCACGGTGGTGGCCGCGCCGGTCGGGCCGCAGCCGCAGGTCCAGCAGGAGCAGGGCGAACCTGTCTGACCCCGGCCGGCCGGCCCTCCGGGCCGGGCCGCGTGGCGCCCCGCGGGGTGAGGCGTGGGGCCCCGCGGGTGGCCGCTTATGCTCGGCGGCATGACTGACCTTGATCCCGAAGACCAGAAGATCATCACGCTGGCCCGCTCCGCCCGGGCCCGCAACGGTGTGGCCGAAGGCGCGGCGGTGCGCGACGAGACCGGGCGCACCTACGTGGCCGGCTCGGTGGAGCTGGCGTCGCTGCGGCTGACCGCCGTGCAGGCGGCCGTGGCGATGGCGGTGGCCAGCGGGGCCAAGGGGCTGGAGGCGGCGGCCGTGGTGACGGCCGAGGCGGCCCCGGCGGCGGCCGACCTGGCCGTGGTGGGCGACCTCGGTGGCGCGGGCACGCCGCTGCTGCTCGCCGGGCCGGACGGCACCCTGCGGGTCCGCGCCGAGGCCTGAGCCACCCGAGAGCTCCAGCAGAGCCCCGTAAGTAGGAAAAGCAGATAATCTCGCCCGAGGGGGTGGGGTCATGCTCGGGGCACTCGGATTCTTCGCGGCGCTGCTGGCCGTGGTGATGGGCATGGGGCGCTGGCACGAGACCGGCTCGCCCTACTGGCTGGGCGGATCGATCGCGCTGCTGGTCCTCACCCTGCTCGGGGCGCTGCAGTCGCGCCGCAAGTGACCGCGGCCACCCCGTCCTGCGGCCGCCGCGGGCCCCGGCTGCCGGGTCCGACGCGGCGCTCGGGCGGGGGTGGCCGGGGGCGATCGGCCGATCAGGGAGAATGGTCCCCATGAGCGACACCCCCTCCTCCCCGGCAGCCCCCTACCGTTCGGGCTTCGCGTGCTTCGTCGGCCGACCCAACGCGGGCAAGTCGACCCTGACCAACGCCCTGGTGGGAACGAAGGTCGCGATCACCTCCGACCGCCCGCAGACCACCCGGCACACCGTGCGCGGCATCGTGCACCGCCCGGACGCGCAGCTCGTCCTGGTCGACACCCCCGGCCTGCACAAACCGCGCACCCTGCTCGGCGAGCGGCTCAACGACCTGGTCCGCTCCACCTGGGCCGAGGTGGACGTGATCGGCTTCTGCCTGCCCGCCGACCAGAAGCTCGGCCCCGGCGACAAGTTCATCGCCAAGGAACTGGCCGAGATCAAGAAGACCCCCAAGGTGGCCATCGTCACCAAGACCGACCTGGTCGACTCCAAGCGGCTGGCCGAGCAGCTGATCGCCATCTCCCAGCTCGGCGCCGAGCTCGGCATCGAGTGGGCGGAGATCATCCCGGTCTCGGCGGTCGGCGACAAGCAGGTGGGCCTGGTGGCCGAGCTGCTCACCAAGCTGCTCCCCAAGGGCCAGCCGCTCTACCCGGACGGCGACCTGACCGACGAGCCCGAGCAGATCATGGTCGCCGAGCTGATCCGGGAGGCCGCCCTGGAGGGCGTGCGCGACGAGCTGCCGCACTCGCTGGCCGTGGTGGTCGAGGAGATGATCCCGCGCGAGGACCGGCCGGCCGACCGCCCGCTGCTGGACATCCACGCGAACGTCTACATCGAGCGGCAGAGCCAGAAGGCCATCGTGATCGGCGCGAAGGGGGCCCGGCTCAAGCACGTCGGGACGACCGCGCGCAAGCACATCGAGGCGCTGCTCGGCACGCCGGTCTACCTCGACCTGCACGTCAAGGTGGCCAAGGACTGGCAGCGCGACCCGAAGCAGCTGCGCAAGCTCGGCTTCTGACCGCCAGCGCTTTACCCATGCTTTGCCCAAATGGGGCAGAGATTTGGGAAAGCTGAACAATTCAATATCATCAGTGGATGCAGAATGCCGTGATCACCCACGCCGTGGGTGTCGCCGTCCCGGCCGGAGAGGTCCGCGCGGTGCTGCCCCGGATGCGCACCGGCGGCTATCTGCTGGCGACCGGTCCGGGCGGCACGGCCCTGCTGCCGGATCCGCCGCGCCTGCGGCTGGGACTGCGGTCGGGACTGTGGCCCGGACCATGGCCGGAGCCGGCCGGCGAGCGGCGGGTCCGCCGGTTCGCCCGGGACCTCGCCGTCGAGCTGGCGGCCCCGGTCTGGCACCTGCTGGACCGGGCGGGCGGCACCCGCGCCACGGTGCTCACCCCCGAGGGTGCGGCGGCCGGGCTCGACTGGCCGGCCGGGGCGGCGGCGCGCCGGGCCGACTGGGAGCGGCGCTGCATCCGTCTCGCGACCATGGCCGGCCACCCCGGGCGGGGTGTCGCGCTGGCCGGACTCTGCCGTGCGGCGGCCGTCGCCGACGGGCCGGCCGCTGGTGCGCCGCTGCTCGGGCAGCTGTGTGAACTCTTCGGTCTGCCGGTGCAGTTGGTCGGCCACTCGCCGGTCTCCCGGGCCGTCGCGCACGGTCGCGGCGCGGTCCGCTTCGAGGGTCGGCGGTAGCCGACCGCGCGCCGGTGGGCGGTAAGCGGGCAAGGGGCAAGCGGCCAGCAGTCGGTGGCAGGCCGCTCAGGCTCCGGCGGCGAACCAGCCGCCACCGGGGGAGAGCGGCGGCAGCTCGATGCCCTGGTGCAGGATGAGCGAGATCAACTCCCGCTGCGAGTCGGTCAGTCGGGGGTCCGCGCAGTGCACGGTGCGGCCGTCCACGCTGATCTCGTAGTGGTAGCCGTCGGGCACGCCGAACCCGGGTGCCCGGGAGGCGCCGGCCACCGCCTCGCGGGCCAGCGCGTGCACGTGCGGCGCGTCGATCCGGGTGGCGGTGTCCAGCTCGGCCCGTAGAACCTGTCCGGTGAAGCCGCCGCTCCTGCACACCTGTATACGCATGGTCGCCAGTCTGCTACGCACCGCTGGCCGATGCTGGGATTTTCCTGAGAAGTCCTCAACTGCGTGTCGTCAGGCCCGAGAAGAGGCGGCACTGGCCCCACCGGCGAACCCCCTCAGCCCACCGCCAGGCCGACCTGCTTCCAGGCGCCGGCCACCGCCTCCGGCACCGGCCCCTCGCCGAACCGGGCCCGGGCGGCGGCCAGGGTGGCCCGGGCGAAGCCGGCGAAGTCGGTGTCCGGGTGCACCGCGGGGCCGGTGACGGCGTCGTACCAGATCCGCCCGGCCCGCTCCCACGCCGCGCCGCCGAGCTCGACCGCGAGCAGGTGGAAGGCCCGGTTGGGGATACCGGAGTTGATGTGCACCCCGCCCTCGTCCGCGGTGGTCTCCAGGTAGCCGTCCATCGAGTCCGGCTGCGGGTCGCGGCCGAGTCTGGGGTCGTCGTAGGCGGTGCCCGGCGCCTTGAGCGAGCGCAGCGCCACCCCGCGCACCCCCGGGCCCAGCAGCCCCGCGCCGATCAGCCAGTCGGCGTCCGCGACCTGCTGGCCCAGCGCGTACTGCTTGGCCAGCGAGCCGAAGACGTCCGCCACCGACTCGTTGAGCGCCCCGGACTGGCCGTGGTAGGCCAGCGCCGGGCCGTACTGGACCAGCCCGTGCGCCAGTTCGTGGCCGATCACCTCCAGGCAGCCGGTGAAGTCGTCGAACAGCACGCCGTCACCGTCGCCGAAGACCATCCGCCCGCCGTCCCAGAAGGCGTTGTCGTACCCCTCGCCGAAGTGCACGGTGGCGTGCAGCGGCAGGCCGGCGCCGTCCAGCGAGCGGCGGCCGTAGACCTCCAGGAGCAGCGCGAGGGTGGCGCCCAGGCCGTCGTAGGCGCGGTTGACGGCGGGGTCGGCGGTCGGTGGCCCGCCCTCGGTGCGCACCGTGCGCCCGGGCAGCGCCGTGTGGTGACCGGCGTTCGCGATGGTCCGCCCGGGGCGTCCGGCCGGGGCGGGCCGGGCGGCGGCGGGCAGCGCGGCGCGGGTGGCGCGCAGGGCGTCGTCCGTCTCGCGCGAGCGCCGGGCGTCCTCGTCGCCCAGTTCGACCAGTCGGTCCAGCAGATAGGGCGGCACGATCGAGCAGATCGGAGTGCTGGGCTGCGTCATGGCACCCAGCGTCCGGGCAAAGACACCGGGTGTCACGCAGGTGCCGTCTCACGGAGTGGAAATGTCGCGCTGCCGGCTTCGGCCTCGCCGGTCGCTCGGCTACGCTGGCCCCATCATGCGTTACGGGCTGCTTCTTCTTAGCTGCCGCGGCGAGGGCCTGTAAGACCGTTGAAGGCCGGCTCCCTCGTCGCGGAGGCTGTGCTGTGCGCACGCGTGGACCGTGGAGCGCCGCACCCAGTCGGCCCGTCGGGTGACCAGAGCCCCCGACCCGCCCGCATTCGAAGAGAAGCCGAGAGTCTCATCACATGACTGAGCAGCCTTCTGTCACCGGCGCTTTCCGTGCCCGCCCCTTCGTCGACCGGCCCACGCCGATCACCGCGGGGACGGTGCGCCAGAAGCCGTCCGGGATGCCCTTCGAGCGCTACCTGCCGTTCGGCGCGGTCGACCTGCCGGACCGCACCTGGCCGAACACGGTGATCAGCAAGGCCCCCCGCTGGCTCTCCACCGACCTGCGCGACGGCAACCAGGCGCTGATCGACCCGATGTCGCCGGCCCGCAAGCGCAAGATGTTCGACCTGCTGGTGTCGATGGGGTACAAGGAGATCGAGGTCGGCTTCCCGTCCTCCGGGGCCACCGACTTCGACTTCGTCCGCTCGCTGATCGAGCAGGACGCGATCCCCGAGGACGTCACCATCTCGGTGCTGACCCAGGCCCGCGAGGACCTGATCGAGCGCACCGTGGAGTCGCTGGTCGGCGCCCCGCGCGCCACCGTGCACCTGTACAACGCGACCTCGCCGCTGTTCCGCCGGGTGGTCTTCAAGGGCAGCCGGGAGGACATCAAGCAGATCGCGGTGGACGGCACCCGGCTGGTGATGGAGTACGCCGAGAAGCTGCTGGGCGACGAGACGGTCTTCGGCTACCAGTACTCGCCGGAGATCTTCATCGACACCGAGCTGGACTTCGCGCTGGAGGTCTGCGAGGGCGTGATGGACGTCTGGCAGCCCGCCGAGGACCGCGAGATCATCCTCAACCTGCCCACCACGGTGGAGCGTTCGACGCCCAACGTGTATGCGGACAAGATCGAGTGGATGTCCCGCAACCTGTCCCGCCGGCAGTTCGTGGCGCTCTCCACCCACCCGCACAACGACCGCGGCACCGGGGTCGCCTCGGCCGAGCTGGCCGTGATGGCCGGCGCCGACCGGGTCGAGGGCTGCCTGTTCGGCCAGGGCGAGCGCACCGGCAACCTGGACCTGGTCAACGTCGGGATGAACCTGTTCTCGCAGGGCGTCGACCCGATGATCGACTTCTCCAACATCGACGAGATCCGCCGCACCTACGAGTACTGCAACCAGATGAACGTCCCCGAGCGCCACCCCTACGCCGGCGACCTGGTGTACACCTCGTTCTCCGGCTCGCACCAGGACGCGATCAAGAAGGGCTTCGACGCCCTGGAGGCCGACGCCAAGGCGGCCGGCGTCCCGGTGGGCGAGTACACCTGGGGCGTGCCGTACCTGCCGATCGACCCCAAGGACGTGGGCCGCTCCTACGAGGCGGTCATCCGGGTCAACTCGCAGTCCGGCAAGGGCGGCATCGCCTACGTGCTGAAGAACGACCACAAGCTGGACCTGCCGCGCCGGATGCAGATCGAGTTCTCGAAGATCATCCAGGCCAAGACCGACGCCGAGGGCGGCGAGGTCACCCCGGCCGACATCTGGGCGGTCTTCCAGGACGAGTACCTGCCGACCCCCGAGAACCCGTGGGGCCGGATCGCGCTGCGCGAGCAGCAGAGCCTGACCACCGAGGACGGTCGCGACGCCCTCTCGGTGCAGGCGCTGCTGAACGGCGCCGAGGTGGAGCTGACCGGCTCCGGCAACGGCCCGGTCTCCGCCTTCACCAACGCGCTGGCCGGCATCGGCGTGGACGTACGCGTCCTGGACTACGCCGAGCACGCCCTGAGCGAGGGCGGCGACGCCCAGGCCGCCGCCTACGTCGAGTGCGCGGTGGACGGCCAGGTGCTGTGGGGCGTCGGCATCGACGCCAACACCGTGCGCGCCTCGCTGAAGGCGATCATCAGCGCCGTCAACCGGAGCGGCCGGCGCTGATATCCGCCGTCCGGGTTCTTCCACGGTGGCCTGCCGCCCGTGCCGGGCGGCAGGCCACCGTGCCATAGGGCGGATCGAGCGCCCAGAGGAGGAGCAGATGATGCTCCTCGGCCTTCAGTCGCCGCTCGTAGAGATCGGGGCGCCGTTCGATCTCCACCTCGTCGGCCCAGATGGTGAGCCAGCCGTGCAGCGGGCCGAGGGTGTCATGCTGCGCGGCGAGCGCGAACGTCTCGTTCTTCTGCCGCTCCATCTCCGCCAGGCGATGCGCCGCGACGCGAGCCAGCGCTAGGGAGTACGGCCCCGGTGAGGAGTTCGTGGCGGGCGGCGCACCTGCGGCGTTGATCGCCGAGGTGGAGAAGAAGGCGGACGAACTGGTCCGGGCCGCTTCGGCGTTCTACCTCGACGGGACCGGCTACGAGGGCGACGGGCCGAAGGGGCAGGATGCCCTGGTGCCCGGGGGCATGTTCGTCTCTTTGGTGGTTCCCCGGCACGAGTGTGTCTACATCCGCCAGGTTACCGGCTGGTAGTCGGCGCATTTCGAGCAGCTGTGTCCTGGGCCACATTTTTTCCTCTCGGCACTCGTTCGGGGTGCTGACACCGCCAGGCAACCGTGGCACCATCGACCCACCGGAAGCGCGGTCGGTGGGACGGCCGGCGCCTGCGGTCGCGTGACCTGCCCGTTGTCGTGCAGGCCGCCTGCCAGGTCTGGGGAGTTGGCGCCGTGACACGGTTGTGGGGTGTTCGTCCGCGGTGGCGGACGGATGTGCTCGGTGAGTTCTTCTGTCCGGGCTGTGGCGGGGACCGCAACTACCGTCGGCAGCACGGTCGGCGGTGGCTGCGGTTGTTCGGCACCCCGGTGCTGCCGCTCGGGCCGGTGCTGAGCACCGTGCAGTGCACCAACTGCCATGGCCGGTACGGCGTCGAGTGCCTGGAGCAGCCCACCAGCGGGCGGTTGACCGGGCTGCTGCGGGACGCGCAGTACTCCATCGCGCTCACCCTGCTCGCGGCCGGCGGCACCGGCTCGGCCGCCGCCCGGGCCGAGGCCTGTGAGCTGGTCCGGTCCGCGGGCTTCGAGGACTGCGGCGAGGCGCAGGTGCTGGCCGCGCTCGCCGCGCTGTCGGGCCTGGACAGCGGCGAGCCGCTCGAACTGCGCGGCCCCGGCGCCGGCCTGGCCATCGAACTGCACGCCGCGCTGGAGCCGTTGGCCCCGCACCTGGCCCAGCAGGGGCGCGAGCGGCTGGTGCTGCAGGGGGCCAGGATCGCGCTGGCCGACGGCCGCTACCTGCCGCAGGAGCGGGCCGCGCTGGCCGCGGCGGGCCGCTGCCTGCGGCTGGCCGACGACGTGGTGCTCCGGCTGCTGGAGGCGGCCCGCACCCCGCACTGACCTCGCACCTCGCACCGACCCAGCTCCTCGCCCGCCTCGTGCGTCGGGGCGCCCGAGCCGGGCCCGTTCCCCCCTCCGGGCCCGCCGTGCCCGCATCGGCTCCCCCCGAGTGCCCGGTGCGGCGCCCGGCTGTCCGGGACGCCCGCGCCGTGCGGGACAATGGGGGAATGAGTCTGATCCGTGACGACGGCGTCGTGCTGCGCGCCCAGAAGCTCGGCGAGGCCGACCGGATCATCACGCTGCTCACCCGCCAGCACGGCAGGGTCCGCGCGGTGGCCCGGGGGGTGCGCAAGACCAAGTCCAAGTTCGGCGCCCGCCTGGAGCCCTTCTCCCACGTGGACGTGCAGTTCTTCAGCCGGGGCAGCGAACTGGTCGGCCGCTCGCTGCCGCTGTGCACCCAGGTGGAGACCATCGCCCCCTACGGCGGCGGCATCGTCACCGACTACGGCCGCTACACCGCCGGCACCGCGATGCTGGAAACGGCGGAGCGCTTCGCCGAGAACGAGGGCGAGCCCGCCGTCCAGCAGTACCTGCTGCTGATCGGCGCGCTGCGCACGCTGGCCGCCGGCACCCACGAGTCCCACCTGGTGCTGGACGCCTTCCTGCTGCGCTCGCTGGCCGTCAACGGCTACGGCGCCAGCTTCACCGACTGCGCCAAGTGCGGCCTGGACGGCCCGAACCGCTTCTTCTCGCTGCAGGCCGGCGGCGTGCTCTGCGCGGACTGCCGCGTGCCCGGTTGTGCCGTACCCTCCCCTGAGACACTGGTTCTGCTCGGTGCCCTGCTCTCCGGAGACTGGCGGACGGCGGACGCCAGCGAACCCCGGTACTGGCGGGAGGGCAGCGGTCTGGTCGCCGCCTACCTGCAGTGGCACCTTGAGCGGGGTATCCGCTCGATGAGATACGTGGAGAAGTGAGCATGGCAGCGCGACGGCTCTTCGGCGGCAGCAAGCAGCGGACCTACCGCACCCCGGACCCGCACCCGAGCGGCGCCCGGCCGCCGAAGATCCCCGGAGAGCTGGTCCCCGAGCACGTCGCCATCGTCATGGACGGCAACGGCCGTTGGGCCAAGGAGCGCGGACTGCCCCGCACCGAGGGCCACAAGGTCGGCGAGAGCGTCGTGCTGGACGTGCTGAAGGGCGCGATCGAGCTGGGCGTCAGGAACATCTCGCTCTACGCCTTCTCCACCGAGAACTGGAAGCGTTCCCCGGATGAGGTGAAGTTCCTGATGAACTTCAACCGGGACGTGATCCGCCGCCGCCGCGACGAGCTGGACGAGCTGGGCGTGCGGATCCGCTGGGCCGGGCGGATGCCCAAGCTCTGGAAGAGCGTGGTCCAGGAGCTCCAGGTCGCGGAGGAGCAGACCAAGGGCAACGACCTGGTCACCCTCTACATGTGCGTCAACTACGGCGGCCGGGCTGAGGTCGCCGACGCCGCCGCCGCGATCGCCGCCGACGTGGCGGCTGGCAAGCTGGACCCGAAGAAGGTCAACGAGAAGACCCTCGGCAAGTACATGTACCACCCCGACATGCCGGACGTGGACCTCTTCCTGCGCCCCAGCGGCGAGCAGCGCACCTCCAACTTCTGGCTCTGGCAGTCGGCTTACGCCGAGTTCGTGTTCCAGGACGTGCTCTGGCCGGACTTCGACCGCCGTGACCTGTGGCGAGCCTGCGAGCAGTACGCGATGCGCGACCGCCGCTTCGGCGGCGCGCTGCCCAACGAGCTGCCGGGTGAGCCGTCGGACGGGCTGCCGGGCGCCGCCGACCTGCCGGCGCAGCGCTGAGCGTCCCGGGTCCGCGAGGCGTTTCGGGTGTTCGAGGTCCGGCGCAGCATCCGGCGCCTGCGGCAGGACCCGCACTGGGAGCACCGCAGGCGGGCGACGGCTGCTGACGTCGGCCTCGGCACCCGGGGCTATCCGTTCACCCTCGGCTCCGGCACCGACCGGCTGTACGACCTGGCGCGCGGTCAGGTGGCGGGCCGGGACGCGGTGCTGGCGCACCTGCTGGTGGCGCCGGCGGCGCCCAGCCGGGGCGGAGCGCTGCACGACTTCTCGCTCGTCGCGCTCGACCTGCCCCGGGCGCTGCCCGCCACCGCCGTGACGCCGCGTCGGCTGGCGGCCAAGTGGCGCGGCGAGCGGTCCTGGCCGATCCCGCCGGGCCTGTGGCAGCGCCGTCCGCTGCCGGGCGGCGGGCCCGGCGCGCACGTCGAACGGGTGTGTGCCGACTACGAGTTCGGCGAGCTGCTGATCACCGACCGGCTCAAGCAGCTGACCGTTGCGGCCGACTGCGGCTGGCGGATCGACGGCGCCCGGCTGATCGGCTGGACCGACGGGCGCCGTCCGTACGAGGAACTCATCGCGCTGGCCGAGCGGTTGGACCTGCTGGTGGCGGCCTTTCCGGCTGCCGTCTGGCAGTGGCGCGGCTGGTCCTGAGGCCAGGGCCTGTCCGGCGGTCCGGAGCTGATGGGCCCGGTGCCGGCGGACCGGACCGGGCCCCGGCGCGGCCGGATCAGGCGCCGGCCCGCTGCTTGGCCGTGCACTCGGC
This sequence comes from Kitasatospora sp. NBC_01250, assembly GCF_036226465.1. Taxonomy (NCBI): domain Bacteria; kingdom Bacillati; phylum Actinomycetota; class Actinomycetes; order Kitasatosporales; family Streptomycetaceae; genus Kitasatospora; species Kitasatospora sp. NBC_01250. The sequence goes on from NZ_CP108476.1 coordinate 6,218,315, forward strand.
GCAGGTCCCGAAGATCTCCAGGGTGTGCGCGATGTCGCTGAAACCGTGCTCGGCCGCCACCGTGTTGGCCCAGCGCTCGACCGCCGGGCCCTCGACCTCCACCGTGCTGCCGCAGAGCCGGCAGACCAGGTGGTGGTGGTGTCCGCTGCTGCACCGCCGGTAGACGGCCTCGCCGTCGGCCGTGCGCAGCACGTCCACCTCGCCGGCGTCGGCGAGCGACTGCAGCGTGCGGTAGACGGTGGTCAGACCCACCGAATCGCCCCGGTGCTTGAGCATGTCGTGCAGTTCCTGCGCGCTGCGGAAGTCCTCGATCTCGTCCAGCGCCGCGGAGACGGCTGCGCGCTGCCTGGTGGATCGGGCGCGTGGCGACGGGCCTGCGGTGGTCACCGGTGCTCCTCCTGGAGGTCGGGGCGGGTCACACCTCATTGTGCCAGCCTCGCACTGCCGACCGGGTCGTGCGGTGCGGCGGCTTTCGCGGGCCCCGGAATCGCCGGGCGGGCGGCCTCGCGGCTCCCGGCACCAGCGTCGTCGCTCGTGCCGGTGCCGCTCGTGTCGTGGCTCGTGCCGGCGCCGCGGTGTCGGCGTCGGGCCAGCGGTGCGGCCAGCACGCTGAACACCGCGAAGACGGCGATCGCCAGCAGCACGATCGCGGAACCTGGCGGCACGTCAGCCTGGTACGAGGTGGCCACCCCGCCGAGTGACACCAGCACGCCGAGCCCGATCGCCAGCAGCTGGGTGCCCAGGAACGAACGGGTCAGCAGCTGCGCGGCCGCGACCGGCACCACCATCAGCGCGCTCACCAGCAGCAGACCCACCACCCGCATCGCCACCGTGACGGTGACCGCGGCCATCACCGCGAGCAGCAGGTTGAGCAGTCGCACCGGCACCCCGGTGACCTTGGCGAACTCCTCGTCCTGGCAGACCGCGAAGAACTGGCGCCGCAGCCCGAGGGTGACCGCGATGACCACCGCGCCGAGCACCCCGATGGTCACCAGGTCGCCGGTGTCCACCGCCAGGATCGAGCCCCAGAGGTAGCTGTCCAGGCTGCCACTGGTCCCGCTGGCCGACGGTGCCTTGCTGATCAGCAGCCGGCCGCAGGCCATCCCGCCGTAGAAGAGCATGGCCAGGGCGATGTCACCGCGCTGGTTGCCGCGGGAGCGGACCAGCTCCATGATTACCGCGGCCACCACGCAGACCAGCACCGCCATCCAGACCGGGCTGGTCTGGAAGACCAGGCCGAGGCCCACGCCGGTCAGTGCCACGTGCCCGATGCCGTCGCCCATCAGCGCCTGGCGGCGCTGGACCAGGTAGACGCCGACGGCCGGCGCGGTGATGCCGACCAGCAGGGCGGCGAGCAGCGCGCGCTGCATGAAGTCGAAGGACAGCATGTCGGTCAGGCCGGTCATATCAACAGTCCAGGCTGGGAGAGGTCATGGGTGGTCGGGGGAGTGGCGGCGTGCTCGTGGCGGTCGTGGTCGTGGTGGCCGTCGGGCCGCGGCGCCGTCGCCGGTGGCCCGTCGTGCCACACCCGCCCGTCCCGCAGCAGCACCGCGCGGTCGATCAGCGGCTCCAGCGGTCCCAGTTCGTGCAGCACCAGCAGGACCGCCACGCCCTTGGCCACCTCGTGGCGCAGCGTGTCGGCGAGCACCCGCTGGCTGGCCAGGTCCACCCCGGCCATCGGCTCGTCCATGATCAGCAGCTCCGGACCGCCGACCAGCGCGCGGGCGATCAGCACCCGCTGCTGCTGCCCGCCGGACAGGTTCGCCACCGAGTCGCCGGCCCGGTCGAGCAGGCCCACGGCGTCCAGCGCCCGGTCCACCGCGGCCCGGTCCCGGCGCCGCAGCGGCAGCAGCCCGTGCCGCGCCAGCCGCCCGGTGGCGACCACCTCGCGCACGGTGGCCGGCACCCCGCCGGCCGCCGTGGTGCGCTGCGGGACGTAGCCGATCCGGTGCCAGGCGCGGAACCGCGCCCCCGGTGTGCCGAACAGCTCGCGCTCGCCGCCGGTCAGCGGCACCGAGCCGACCACCGCCTTCACGGTGGTGGACTTGCCCGAGCCGTTGGCGCCGAGCAGCGCGACCACCTCGCCCGGGGCCACGCGCAGGTCGACCCCGCGCAGCACCGGACGACCGCCGAGCGCGGCGTGCGCGCCGCGGAGCCGGATCACGTCGTCGGTCCGGACCGTCTCGTCGGGCCGGACCGTCTCGTCGGGCCGGACCGTCTCGTCGGGGGTGTTCATCGTCACCGACCTCCTGTCCCGTCAGCTCGCGCAGCCGAGCGCCGACCGCAGGCTGGTCAGGTTCTGCTGCATGATCGAGAAGTAGTCGTCGCCGCTGCCCTTCTTGACGCCCTCCAGCGGGTCGAGCACCGCGGTCCTCAGGTTCAGGTCCTTGGCGACGCTGTCCGCCAGCTTCGGGCTGACCAGGGTCTCGAAGAAGATCGTGGTGACGCCGTTGGCCTTGGCCGCCTGCTGGATCTGCGCCATCCGGGCCGGTGTCGGCTCGGACTCCGGGTCCACCCCGTTGATCGCGATCTGGTGCAGCCCGTAGTGGTCGGCGAGGTAGCCGAAGGCGGCGTGGCTGGTGACGAACGAGGTGTCGGTGCAGCTCTGCAGGCCGCTGCGGAAGCTCTGGTCCAGGGCGCCGAGCCGGCCCACCAACTCCTCGGTGTTGCGCTGGTAGGTGGCGGCGTGTGCCGGGTCGGCCTTGGCCAGCTCCGCGCCGACCCCTTGGGCGACGGCCGCGTAGCGGGTCGGGTCCAGCCAGAGGTGCGGGTCGCCGCTCGGGCCCGGGTGCTCGTGGGTGTGCCCGGCGCTGTCGGTCTCCTCGGTGCCCTCGTCGAGGTGGTGGTCGACCAGCGGCGAGATCGCGGCGGCGTCCACCACGTGCTTGCTGTGCGACTGCGCGACGGCCTTGTCCACGGTGGGCTGCAGGCCCTTGAGGTGGAGCACGACGTCGGCCTTCTGGACGGTGCCCACCTGCTTGGCGGTGAGCTCCAGGTCGTGCGGCTCGGTGCCGGCGGGCGTCAGATCGGTGACCTTCACCTGGTCACCGCCGATCTGCTCGGCCAGGTACTGCATCGGATAGAAGGAGGCGACCACGCCCAGCCTGCCGCTCGCGCCCTTGGCGTCGGAGCTGTCGGTGCCGCCCAAACCGCAGGCGGTGAGCAGCAGCGCGCCGACGGTGGCGGTGGCCGCCAGGGCTATGGAGGTACGGAGGGGGCGGTGCATCATGACAACCATTCTCATCTTAATTGGAAATGATTGTCAACTTCCGACGGTGGAGGGGGGAGGTTGTTCGCCGCCTCGAACGCGCGCGGACATTATCGATTTGAACCCGCCACCCGCCCGCCCGGTAACCTGAGGTATTCGGGTGCGTGCAACCAGCCGCGCCTTGACCGTGCCGTCGTACCGAGTTGCGACGTCGTCTGAAGAGAGCACTGTGGCCGCCGACAAGATCGAAACGATCGTCAGCCTGAGCAAGCGCCGTGGCTTCGTCTATCCCTGCAGCGAGATCTACGGTGGTACGCGTGCCGCCTGGGACTACGGGCCACTGGGCGTCGAGCTCAAGGAGAACATCAAGCGCCAGTGGTGGCGTGCGATGGTCACCGCTCGGGAGGACGTCGTCGGGCTCGACTCTTCGGTGATCCTGGCCCGCGAGGTCTGGGAGGCCTCCGGCCACGTCGCCACCTTCAACGACCCGCTGACCGAGTGCACCTCCTGCCACAAGCGCTACCGCGCCGACCACCTGGAGGAGGCCTACGAGGCCAAGCACGGCAAGCTGCCGGCCAACGGCCTGGCCGACATCAACTGCCCGCACTGCGGCACCAAGGGCGCCTTCACCGAGCCCAAGGAGTTCTCGGGCATGCTGAAGACGCACCTGGGCGTCACCGAGGACGCGGGTGGCCTGGCCTACCTGCGCCCGGAGACCGCGCAGGGCATCTTCACCAATTTCAAGGCCGTCCAGACCACTTCGCGCAAGAAGCCGCCGTTCGGCATCGCCCAGGTCGGCAAGAGCTTCCGCAACGAGATCACGCCCGGCAACTTCATCTTCCGCACCCGCGAGTTCGAGCAGATGGAGATGGAGTTCTTCGTCAAGCCGGGCGAGGACGAGACCTGGCACGAGTACTGGCTCGAGCAGCGCTGGAACTGGTACACCGACCTGGGCCTGCGCACCGAGAACATGCGCTACTTCGAGCACCCGAAGGAGAAGCTCTCGCACTACGCCAAGCGCACGGTCGACATCGAGTACCGCTTCAACTTCGGCGGTAGCGAGTTCTCCGAGCTGGAGGGTGTGGCCAACCGGACCGACTACGACCTGGCGACCCACAGCGAGGCCTCCGGCCAGGACCTCAAGTACTTCGACCAGGAGTCCGGCGAGCGGTACTTCCCGTACGTCATCGAGCCGGCAGCGGGCCTCAACCGCGCGATGCTGGCCTTCCTGCTCGACGCCTACTTCGAGGACGAGGCGCCCAACGCCAAGGGCGTCATGGAGAAGCGCGTCGGCATGCGGCTCGACCCCCGGCTCGCCCCGGTCAAGGTCGCGGTGCTCCCGCTGTCGCGCAACGCCGACCTCTCGCCGAAGGCCCGCGGCCTCGCCGCCGACCTGCGCCAGGCGTGGAACGTCGAGTTCGACGACGCGGGCGCGATCGGCAAGCGCTACCGCCGCCAGGACGAGATCGGCACGCCGTTCTGCGTCACCGTCGACTTCGACACCCTCGAGGACAACGCGGTCACCATCCGCGAGCGGGACACCATGGCGCAGGAGCGCGTCTCGCTGGACCAGGTGAAGTCCTACCTGGGCGCGCGGCTGATCGGCTGCTGATCCGGCCACCCACGTGGTGAAGGGGCCGCTCCCGCTTCGGCGGGGGCGGCCCCTTCGTGGTCGCTGCGTCAGGCTCGGCCGGCGAGCAGGTCGCGGAGCTTCTTGCGCTCGCTGATCCCGGCGTCCAGCGCGAGCAGTGAGCCGTCGGTGAAGCTCAGGTCGACCCGCTCAGGCTGGCGCCACTCGCGTTCCTTGGGCTCACCGACGACCAGCTGATGCAGGGCCAGCTCGCCCAAGCGCTCACCGCTCTTGCGGTGCAGCACCAGGACCCGGCGGTCGGTGAAGACGAGGAATGCCTCGTGGTTCTCGTGGTACCGGTGCCTGGACGGGCCGGTGCGCACCATGCGGAGGAAGACTCCGGCCTGACTTGCCCACCCGCCCTTGAACGGTCGGCCGTGCGGGTACTGCCAGAGAATCCGCACGGCGACAACTCGCGGACCGAACAACGCAATGGCGATGATCCGGAACACCTGATCGCCCAGACCGGTGTCCCAGCCGTCCGGCGGTACCGGCTTGGCGATCCGCAGGCGCCGAGGAACGCGCATCGGGATCAGCCCGTGCAACTCGACGTCCATCGCACCGCGCACCCGCTCCTGCGGCTGGAGCCACGGAGAGATCAGGTCTCGCGTCGCCTGCTCCCGTTGCGCCTCGCGGGCCGCAATCTCCGTGAGGAGCCGCTGCCTCCGTGCCTCGTTCGCCATGCTCTCTCTTCTCAGCGCCTGAACCCTTGGACGGACCTTCAGCCGAACGCCTGCTCGATCCGACTGGCCGGCACGTGGTAGGGCGCCGGTGGGTCGGCCGGCGGCGGGCCGTCCAGTTGGCCCGCCAGCTTCTCGGCCTCGCCCTTCAGGTCGGGGTGCACGCCGGTGACGGCTCCGAGGAGCGGGGCGGCGAGGCCGCTCTTGATCGGCTTGACCAAGAGCTGGCCCGCGAGGTTGGCGCCCTTGTACGCACTCCCGTAGCTCTTGAGCTTGGTGAGCTGCCGGTCCCCGGTGCGGATGTTCTTGATCACCTTGCGGGCCTCGTTGGCCGCCTTGATCTCCTTGCCGATCTTCTCCGCCTCCCGCAGCTCCTTCATGGCCTCCTGGAGCTTCTTCAGCTTCGCCCCGAGCGCCTCCGACACCTTGGTCACCCGGGCCACGAACGCCGTGATCTCCGCGTCCGCCACCAGCCCGTCCACGATCGAGGCCAGGCCCAGCGTCAGGATGTCCGCGACGAACCCCGCCGCCACCGTCATCCCGATCCACTCGATGGCCTCGCGGATGATGCCGATCACGGTGTCCTCGGCGAGCTGGCACTCCGCCGCGGCCGAGCCGATGATCTGGGCGGTGTTGGCGGCGTCGTCGGCGGTGGCGTCGATGGCGGCGACCAGCTGGCCCATGTGGGTGCCGAACGCGTTGGAGGCGCTGCCGTGCCACTGCTGGGAGACCGGCCCGGCGCCCTGGCGCAGTGCCTCGGCGACACCGCGCAGCGCCATGGCCTGGTCCTGCCAGGTCTGGGCGGCGGTGAGCAGGGCCTGCGGCTGGCCGGTCACCTTGTCGAGCTGGTCGAGCAGCCCGGTTGCTTCGAGGACGCCCTTGACCACGTCGTCGAGGAACGAGCCGATCACGCCCGGGTTGTCGCCGTGGATCTGCGGCAGCGGCTTCAGCGGCGCCGGCGGCTGTGCGCCGGCCCACCCGTAGGCGTTGCCGCTCGGGTCGGGAGCCCTCACTGCCCACCCCCGAACATCCCGGCCATGTCGGCGTCGGTACCGCTGTAGTTGACCGCCGTGGTCTGCAGGCCGCCAGTGGCGTAGTCCAGGCAGTCCATCAGATCGCTGCAGTTCTGCTGCTCGGCGGTGGCGTGGCCGCTGTACGCGTCCAGCAGTTCGGCGGAGTTCGGCAGCTTGCCGAACGCCCCGTCGGGGATCTGGACCTGGGCGAGCGTCGCCTGTATCTGGCTCAGTACGCCGTACTCCTGGTCTATCACCTGGCTGTAGGTGACCAATGCATTGGGTTGTACCTGAACGTCTGGTTCCCGCATGACTCGTTCCCCCATGATGACGGTGTGCTGGATGGTGCCAGGATCAGGACGACCAGAATAAACGTGCGGAGTCCGGCCGGGGGCACCAACGGGCCTCAGCCCAGTTGCTCGCGGGCCGCCATCAGGGCGAAGCCCAACAGGTTGAGCCCGCGCCAGCGGTGGGGGTCGTCGGCCCCCAGCTCGTGGGCGGCCAGGCCGATGCCCCAGACCCGGTCCACCGGGCTGGCCTCCACCAGCACCCGCTTGCCGGTGCCGAGCAGGTAGTCGCGCAGCGCCTCGTCCTGCCCGAACTTGGCCACGCTGCCGGCCACCACGAGCGCGAACCGCTCGGCCGTCCACCGCTCCTCGTCGAAGCCGCGCACCAGTCGGCCGAGCTTCTTCGCCTCGGCCGGGGTGCGGGCGGCCAGGATCCGCTCCTCGGTCCCGCCGTCCCCGAAGAGCCGGGCCTTGCCGGCCATCATCCAGTGCTCGGCGGAGGCGTACGCGACGCCGTCGACGGTGAACGGCGAGGGCCACCACTGGCTCAGCGTGCCGGAGCCGATCCGGCCGTCGCGCTGCGGCTGGTGGCCCCAGAAGAAGAGGTACTTGGGTCGCGCACCGGCCGCGACCAGGCCGGCGAGGTCGTCACGGGTGCGGGTGTCGGCTGGGTGGCTCACTTCGGCGGGGCGGTTCATGGGGGGAATCGTCGCAGGGCGGGGCGGGGGAGGGCGAATGGAAAACCGGAGACGGCTCGGCCCTCGCCCGGGGCCCGCAGGGCGGGGCCGGACGAGGGCCGAGCGGATGGCCCATCAGCTGTGTGTGACTCAGTTCATGCTGCGCGGCAGCCGGGTGCTCAGGTAGGTGATGACCACCGCGCCCACCAGCTCGATGCCCAGCACCACCGCGAGCCCGTGGGCCATGCCGATCGACGGGACCAGCGTCAGGAAGAGCGTGCCGAGCGTCGCGACGCCGAGCGCCAGGCTCGACTGCTGGGTGGTGGCCAGGACGCCGCTACCGACGCCGGCCCGCTCCAGCGGGACCTTGGCCAGGACCACCCGGAACAGCGGGGTGCCGATCAGGCCGTTGCCCAGGCCGGTCAGGGCCATGCCGGGCAGCAGGGTGAGGACGCTCAGGCCGTGGAAGTCGGTCAGGACGGTGACCAGCAGCACCACCGTGCCCAGCGGGTTGATCAGCGAGCCGGCGGTGATGACGCGGCTGCCGAAGCGGCCGATCAGCCGCGGACCGGCCAGCGAGGAGGCGAAGTAGCCGACGGCCAGCGGGACCAGGGCCAGGCCCGCGTTGACGGGGCTGAGCTGGAGGCCCTGCTGCAGGGTGATGGCCAGGATGAACATGAAGGCGCCGAAGTTGGTGAAGTACGGCACCGCGATGCCCAGGCCGCGCCGCATGTCGGGGATCCGCAGCAGCGACAGCGGCACCAGCGGGCTGCCGCCGGCCTGCTCGGTGCGGCGCTCCACGACCACGAACGCCCAGGCCGCGAACGGGAAGAGGGCGAGCAGCAGCCAGGTCCACAGCGGCCAGCCGACGGCGCGGCCCTCCATCAGCGGGACGAAGAGGCTGAGCAGCGCGACGCTGAGCAGCGCGGTGCCCGGCAGGTCGACCCGGCTGGGGGCGGCGGAGCGGTTCTCGGGGACGAAGCGCAGCGCCAGCAGCACGGTGGCCACCGCGAACGGCACGTTGAGCAGGAAGACCGAGCGCCAGCTGCTGCCGAGCAGGTCGGCCTGGACCAGCATGCCGCCGAGCACCTGGCCGATCACCACGCTGATCCCGCCGACCGCGCCGTAGATGCTCAGGGCGCGGGCGCGGTGGGCGCCCTCGGTGGTCGCGGTGATGATGGCGAGCACCTGCGGGACCAGCAGCGCGGCCGAGGCGCCCTGGGCGACCCGGGCGGCGACCAGCGTCCAGGCGGTGGGGGCCAGGCCGCAGGCGAGCGAGGTGAGGGCGAAGGCGGTGACGCCGATCAGGAAGAGCTTGCGGCGGCCCAGGCTGTCGCCGAGGCGGCCGCCGAGCACCAGCAGGACGGCGAAGGCGATGCCGTAGCCGGCCGCGATCAGCTCCAGGACGGCGGGGCCGGCCGAGAGCTGGTGGTCGATGCTGGGCAGTGCGACGTTGACGATGAAGAAGTCCAGCATGGGCAGGAAGGCGCCGAGCAGGACGGTGACCAGGCCGGCCGTCGTCAGGGTGTGACGGACGGGAGCCGCTGTGGTCAGGTGCGATGAGCTGATGGGGAGAGCCTGTGGGCGTTCCAGTTGCTGAGTCACGGGTCCTACGATCCGGCAGTTCCCACCCTGGTACCAGAGTCTCGTTATCCTGTTATAACGACTACCAGGCACCAGGGTCGCCCCGGGCGCGCGCCGGGCGCATGCTGGGGGCATGCGCATCGCGAACTCGCCCACCACAGTCAGCGTTCCAGCCGCGGAACCCCCTCGCACCGGCGCCGCCACCCCGGTGTCCGACGCGCCGGACATGCGTCGCCAGGAGCTGGCCGCCTTCCTGCGCAGCCGCCGCGAGCGGATCTCGCCCGAGCAGGTCGGCCTGCCGAACACCGGGCGCCGCCGCACCCCGGGCCTGCGGCGCGAGGAGGTCGCGCAGCTCGCCGCGGTCGGGGTGACCTGGTACACGTGGTTGGAGCAGGGGCGCGACATCCAGGTGTCGGGGCAGGTGCTGGAGGCGGTCTCCCGCGCGCTGCTGCTCGACCCCAACGAGCGCGAGCACCTCTACATCCTGGCCGGGGCCGGCAACCCCACGCCCAGCAAGGACTGCCCGGTGATCACCCCGGCGGTGCGGCAGATGCTCGACCAGATGACGCTGCTGCCCAGTTGGGTGCTGAACAGCCGCTACGACATCCTCGCCTACAACGCGATGTGCGTGCGACTGCTCGGCGACTTCGGCCAACTTCCCCCCGAAGAGCGCAACGTGGTCTGGCTGATCTTCACCAACCCGGCCTACCAGTCGCGTTGGCTCGACCTGGAGGCGGCCCAGCAGCAGGTGGTGGGACGGATGCGCGGTGCGATGGCCGACCACGTGGCCGATCCGGCCTGGAAGGCCCTGGTGGCCCGACTGCGGCAGGCCTCACCGGAGTTCGAGGAGCGCTGGCAGCGGCACGAGGTGCTGGGCCGCGGGAACGGCAACAAGGGCTTCCTGCACCCCGAGGTCGGTGTGCTGCGGATGGACTACACCAACATGTGGTTCGGCCCGCGCGAGGGCACCCGGCTGGTCGTGTACAGCCCCAGCGACGAGGAGGGGCGGGTCAAGCTGGAGCAACTGGCGGGGGACTGAAGCCGGTTACGCCACCGGCCGGCCCGGGAAGCGGTAGATGCCGCGTCCCTCGCGGTCGTCGACGCCCGAGTGGCGCAGGCCGAGGCTCTCGGCGAGGCGGCGGGAGGGCAGGTTGGCGGCGTCGATCAGCGCCACCACGGGCGTCTGCGGGCGCAGTTCGCCGGCCAGCTCCAGCGTGGCCCGGGCGGCCTCGGCGGCGATGCCCCGGCCCCAGGCGGCGGGGGAGTAGCGGTAGTAGAGGTTGAGCGTGGGCGTGCCGTCGAGTTCGAACAGCCGCGTCCCGGTGAAGCCGATCACCGTTTCGGGGTCGGTGCGCAGGCTCACCGTGCAGTAGCCGATGCCCCGCTCCGCCCAGTCGTCGAGCCAGATCCGCAGCGTCGCCTCGCTCCTGGCCAGGTCGGGGTGCGGGCCGGTGGGGTTGTAGCGGTTGGTGGCCGGGTCGCCGTGCACCGCGAAGACGGCGGCCCCGTCGCCGGGTGCGGGCCGGCGCAGCAGCAGGCGGTCGGTGGTGGCGATCGGAGTGGTGTCGACGAGCATGGCGGATCCCCCGGTGTAATAGTCACTGGCGCAGTCAGTCTATTACGCTGCCGGCTTCTTGGGCAGAGGGTCCGGTCCCGGCGGATGAGCGGACGAATCCGGCGGACGGACTCAGCGTCCGGCGGACGGACTCAGCGGATGACCGGAGCGCTCCGCCAGCCAGACGCGGGCGTCCACCAGCGCCGGACCGTCGACCCGGGCGGCCCCGGCGGTCCAGGCGGCCCAGCGCAACTCCTGGCAGGCGAAGAAGTCCTCGCCGTGGGCGTCGACCCAGATGCTCACCGTCCGCCCGCCGGTCCGGGTGACGTCCCACCACTGCCAGGTGCGGAAGGTGTTGTCCCAGTCGAACCGCTCCAGCCACCCGGCCAGGCGCCACCCGGTCCCGTGCCCGGCGGCGACGAACCGCCCGGCGCCCTGACGGGCGAACTCCGGCGCCGTCTCCCGTGCGGCGTGCGCCGCGCCGGGGCCGGTGCTGATCGCCGCGAACCACGGTGGCACCGGCCGGACCGACCGGTCCAGCGCCAGGGCCGCGGAGTCCGGCAGGTGGTCGAGGTCCAGCCCGGCCACCGTGTGGTCCAGGGCGCTGCCGAGCACCGCGCGCAGCCGGGCCTGGTACTCCTCGACCGTGGCCGGTCCGGCGACCTCCACCAGGAAGCGGCTGAGGGCGGGCACGGTGAGCTCGGCCGCCGTGGGCGGGCGGTCCACCCGCCCGCGCTCGGCGACGAGTTGGGCGTCCTCCTCGTCCAGCCCGGAGTCCGTCGCGTAGTGCAGCCCGGGGCCCGGCTCGGAGTCCATCGCGTGGTCCATCGCCATGACACCCCTCCTGCGACTCGCACGGCAGGGCGACGCTAACAGCTACGCCGCCAGGGCCAGCACCGCTGCCCCGGCCACCCGGCGGCGCGGCATCCGCCCCGGCCCGCGCAGCGCGAGCGCCGCGCAGAGCGCCGCCAGCGGCAGCTCGGCCAGCACGGCCATCGCGAGCGCGACCAGCAGCCCCGAGGCCGTGTTCGCCGTGCCGAGGTCCCAGAGCGCGTCGCTCACCAGCAGCAGCGCCGCGCACCCGGCCAGCGGGCGGTGCAGCCGGTGGCCGGCGCTCAGCAGCACGGCGGTGCCGAGCAGGCAGCCGGCCTCGGCCAGGTCGAGCGCGGCCCAGCCCGCCGAGTCGCGCAGCGCCAGCAGCAGGACCGCGATCCACGGCAGCAGCACCAGGCCCGCGGCGCCGAGCAGCCGCGCCTGGCGACGCGCCGCCGTCCACTCGCTCCCGATTCCCATGACGCTTCCTCCCGCTCCCTCGACGAGGTGTGTCCCCAAGGCCCGCCCCCGGGCCCGTCCTGCTTCCGCGGCGCTCAGCGAGCCCGCCCGGCCCGCAGCCGCTCGGTGCCGCCGTCGGCCCGGCGGGCCCGCACGTCCACCAGCGGCCCGGGCGCCCAGCCGAGCCAGAACGCGCCGCCGACCACCACCACCTCGGCAGGCCGCCAGGTGCGGCGCAGCCGGGCACCGGCGAAGTCGACCTCCGGCGCGCTGCCGTCGGCGTCCACCCGCCCCCAGGCGAAGCCGGCCACCGTCCCGTCGCCCGGTCCGGCGACCTCCAGCCCGCCCGATTCGTCCAGCACGCCGGAGCCGTCGAGGTGCCGCGCCCCGCGCAGCAGGTGCTCGCTGAGGCTGCTGGCGACCAGCACGTCGATCAGCTCGCCGTGCTCGTAGACCTCCAGGGCGGGGCGCGCGCCGCCGTCGGCCAGCCGGATCGACCACGGCCCGTCCACCGGCCAGGTCCAGCCGTCCCGGGCAGCGTCCCCGGTCGGCCCGTCCCCGGCGACCTCGTGCGCGGTGTCCATCCGAGCCACCCCGTTCACGTCCCTGCCCCGTCCGTCGTCGCGTCGTGTGCCGCGTCCGGCCGGTGCGGCGCGGCGCGCTCCGGGCGCCGACAGGCTCCAGCCTCCCGCCCGAGGGGTGCCGCCGTCGTTGTCGTGCACTGCCGTCTTGGGGGTGTACCTGGCTACACCCCCGGGCGGCATCCAGCTGCACTGCCGGCCCTCGGGCACGCGCCCTAAGCTGTCCGGGTGATCAGGACCAGCTGGCGGCGCCGACTGCGCGAGTGGATGCGCCGGGGCACCGCGCACCCCAGCCTGGCCTGGCTCTGGTCCGGTCACGACGAGCGGCACCCGGCCCCCGGACAGCGGGGCGAGCGACCTCACGTACCCGGGGACTGGTCCGCCCGGGCGCTGCGCGACCTGCGGCTGGTGGCGGCGGGGCTGCCGTTCCTGCTGCCGCTGCTGATCCTGGTGACCTTTACCGAGCTGGTCACCGCGGTCTGCGTCCTGCTGCTGATCCTGCTGCCGCTGCTGACCCGCGCCCAGCGCAGCCGGTTCCGGGCGCTGGGCGGCCTGGAGATACCCGAGCGCCCGCCGCTGACACCGCCGGGCACCTCGGCCGGGGTGCGCTGCCTGACCTGGCTGGGCTCGGAGTCCACCTGGCGTCAGGTGGGCTACCACGTGCTGATCGGCCCGACCGTGGCCCTGTTCGGGCTGCTCGGCCTGCTGGGGCTGGGCGCGGGGCTCGCCATGGCGACCGTCTTCGCCTGGCACGGGCTGATGCCGCGCGGCAGCCTGGTGCGCGGCGGCGGCGGGCACGGCGTGATCGATCTGGCGCTCACCGCCGTCGGCGTGCTGCTGCTCTTCGTGGGCCCCTGGCTGGCCGTGCGCGCGGCCCGGGTGGACCGGCGGGCGGCCCGCGCGCTGCTGGGGCCGAGCCGGGCGCGCGAGCTGGAGCGCCGGGTGGAGGACCTGGCCGAGAGCCGGGCCGGCGTGGTGGACGCGGCCGACGCCGAGCGCCGCCGGATCGAGCGCGACCTGCACGACGGCGCCCAGCAGCGGCTGGTCTCGCTCGCGATGAACCTGGGCCTGGCCCGCAAGACCCTCAAGGACGTCCCGCCGGAGGCGATGCGGGTGATCATCGAGGCGCACGAGGAGGCGCAGGCGGCCATCGTGGAGCTGCGCGACCTGGTGCGCGGCCTGCACCCGGTGGTGCTGGAGGACCGCGGCCTGGACGCGGCGCTCTCCGGCATCGCGGCCCGGGCCCCGCTGCCGGTGCGGCTGACCGTCGGCCTGGCGGCGCCGATGTCGCCCACCGTCGAGGCGGTCGCCTACTTCGTGGTCTCCGAGGCGCTGGCCAACGTGGCCAAGCACGCCCGCGCCTCCCGGGTCGACCTGTCGGTCCGCCAGCTGGGCCCGAAGCTGCGGATCGTGATCCATGACGACGGCGTCGGCGGCGCCGACGCCTCCCGGGGGACCGGCCTGACCGGGCTGCGCAAGCGCGCCGCCTCGGTGGACGGCACCCTCGCCATCAGCAGCCCCCTCGGGGGCCCCACCATCATCACTGTGGAGTTGCCGTGCGAGCTGTGATCGCCGAGGACTCGGTCCTGCTGCGGGTGGGCCTGGTCAAGGTCCTGGAAGCGGTGGGGTACGAGGTGGCCGCCGCGGTCGGTGACGCGCAGGCGCTGCTGGCCGCCGTCGAGGAGCACCAGCCGCAGGTGGTGGTGACCGACGTGCGGATGCCGCCCGGCATGACCGACGAGGGTGTCCGGGCCGCCCTGATGATCCGCCGGCAGTGGCCGCAGGTAGCCGTGCTGCTGCTCTCCCAGTACGTGGAGGAGCGGTACGCGGCCGACCTGCTGGCCACCAACACCAGCGGGGTGGGCTATCTGCTCAAGGAGCGGGTGGCCAATGTGGACGACTTCCTGGAGGCACTGGAGCGGGTCGCGGCCGGCGGGACCGCGCTGGACCCCGAGGTGGTCGCCCAGCTGCTGGTGCGCCGGCACCGCGATCCGCTGGAGCGGCTGACCCCGCGCGAGCGGGACGTGCTGGCGCTGATGGCCCAGGGCCACTCCAACGCCGCGATCGCCGGGTCGCTGGTGGTCAGCGACAGCGCGGTGGCCAAGCACATCAACAGCATCTTCACCAAGCTGGACCTGCCGGCCGCCGACGCGACCCACCGCCGGGTGCTCGCGGTGCTCCGCTTCCTCGGGGAGGGCTAGCCGTGACGGCGGCGCAGCAGGGGGAACCACGGCCTCAGGGCGCCGAGCGGCGCGCCTGGCGGGTGGTCGGGACGCTGGCCGGAGCCGCGGTGATCCTCTTCGGCGCCGGCCAGACCTGGACCAGCCTGGTGCGCCAGACCAGCATCCGCCCCGACCGCTACCCGAGCACGGTCACGGCGCTGGAACTGGACCTGCAGAACGCCAGCGCCACGGTCACCGCCGGCGGTGACGACCAGATCGCCGTCCAGCAGGCCGAGCGCTGGACGGTGCGGCAGCCGCAGATCAGCCGCGTCGTGGTGGGCAACACGCTGAAGATCTCGGCCCGCTGCCCGAAGGTGCTGGGGATCGACGAGCCCTCCTGTTCGGTGGACCTGGACATCGGCGCCCCGGCGAGCACCGCCGTCACGGTCCGGAGCACCTCGGGCGACACCAGGATCCGCGGCCTGAGCGGTGACCTGAGCCTGCGCACCACCTCCGGCTCGTTCCAACTGGACGACGTCTCGGGCCGGCTCGCCGCGCAGCTGACCAGCGGCACGCTCAACGCCCAGCGGGTCTCCTCCGCCCAGGTGCAGGCCCACACCACCTCCGGATCGCTGAACCTGCAGTTCGTCGCGCCGCCGCAGGACCTGTCGGTGACCGCCACCTCGGGCTCGCTCACCGCGGGGCTGCCGCCGGGCAGCACCTACCGGGTCAACGTGCGCGGCTCGGCCGACACGAACCCGGCGCTGAACGACTCGGCCTCGGCGCGGTCGATCACGGCGAGCGTCGGCTCGGGGCACGCCAGCCTGGACTACACGGCCGGCGGCTGACGGGCCGGGCCGGGCCGGCCGAGCCGGCTGGCCGATCGGGTCCCGAAGGGTGCTGCTCCGGGTGGGGGACAATGGAGAGTCCACTCCGCCCGCTCCCGCCGAGGACCCGCTGCGCATGACCGCCACGCCCGAAGTCCCCAACGCCCTTGCCGCGACCGAGCCCGCCGCGCCCGTCCAGGGCGCCGGGCCCGCCCCAGGCGGCGAGTTCGCCCCGCTCTCGATCGGCCCGCTGCAGGTCTGGCCCCCGGTGGTGCTGGCGCCGATGGCGGGGATCACCAACGCGCCGTTCCGCACCCTGTGCCGTGAGCAGTCCGGCGGCAAGGGGCTGTTCGTCAGCGAGATGATCACCACCCGGGCCCTGGTCGAGCGCAACGCCAAGACCATGCAGCTGATCCACTTCGACCCGAGTGAGAAGCCGCGCTCGATCCAGCTCTACGGCGTGGACCCGGCCACCGTCGGCAAGGCCGTGCGCATGATCGCGGAGGAGGACCTGGCCGACCACATCGACCTCAACTTCGGCTGCCCGGTGCCCAAGGTGACCCGCAAGGGCGGCGGCTCGGCCCTGCCCTACAAGCGCAACCTGCTGCGCGAGCTGCTGCGCGAGGCGGTGGCGGGCGCGGGCGGGCTGCCGGTCACCATGAAGATGCGCAAGGGCATCGACGACGACCACCTGACCTACCTGGACGCCGGGCGGATCGGCGCCGAGGAGGGCGTCTCGGCGATCGCGCTGCACGGCCGCACCGCCTCCCAGCACTACGGCGGCACCGCCGACTGGTCGGCGATCGCCCGGCTGCGCGAGGCGGTCCCGGCGCACATCCCGGTGCTCGGCAACGGCGACATCTGGTCGGCCCCGGACGCGCTGCGGATGATGCGCGAGACCGGCTGCGACGGCGTGGTGGTCGGCCGCGGCTGCCTGGGCCGGCCCTGGCTCTTCAAGGACCTGGTCGCCGTCTTCGAAGGCGTCACCGACCCGGTCCGCCCGAGCTTCGCCGAGGTCGGCGCCGCGATGCTGCGCCACGCCGAACTGCTGGGCCGCTGGATGGGGGACGAGCAGCGCGGCGTGGTGGACTTCCGCAAGCACGTGGCCTGGTACACCAAGGGCTTCTCGGTCGGCTCCCAGCTGCGGGTCGGGCTCGCCACGGCCAGCTCGCTCGACGAGCTGGCCGGGCTGCTCGCCGAGGTGGACCAGGAGCAGCGCTGGCCGGCCGGTGCCGACGGCCCGCGCGGGCGCACCAGCGGCAACGGACGGGTGGTTCTGCCGGACGGCTGGTTGGACGATCCGTACGACTGCGCCATTCCGAGCGTTGAGGCCGAGTTGGACACCTCTGGCGGATGATTCATCCATAGCGTCCAAGTAGCCACGCGAAGGCGGCGGGACGCGGTGTCCCAGCCCTCTTGGCCAATCTGGCCAAGAGGGCTCCTTTCTGGCAGATTTTCATCACGGAGAGCAGTCAAACCGGCGCGTTGGGCAACGAATGGACGAGTTTCGATACGTACGATGAGCGAGCCGCGTCCGTGACACTGGCCACACCGTGGCACGGCTGACGGCACGTCAGGGGTGTCGAAAGTGCCACGGTGTCCAAATCGCTTCCCGAACGGGCATCGCGGCCGATTGCGCGCTTGGCTGCAGGAAATCAAGCCGGGGAATCGAGGCGGTCCTCTCATCGCTACCCTCCGTCCGCTCCACGCGATCTTCAGTGGCAATGCGTTCAAGACTTGAACGATCGCTAGCGTCAGCCGGACGATTTCAGCAACAGAGGTGAACGCCTTCACAAGCTTTTGATCTCATGGGTCGAGCCTGGCCCTCGGGATCGGACGGCCTATCGACGGCGCGAAACCGCCTTCGAAATGGGTATGTTCTCCGGCGTCAGGGCAACCCCGTGCGAGGAGACCGACCCGTGGCGGCGACGCAGAAGTTTGTTTACTCCTTCACCGAAGGAAACAAGGACCTCAAGGACCTGCTGGGCGGCAAGGGCGCGAACCTGGCCGAGATGACCAACCTCGGTCTCCCGGTTCCTCCGGGGTTCACCCTCACCACCGAGGCCTGCAAGGTCTTCCTGGAGACCGGGGCCGAGCCGGCTTCGCTGAACCGTGAGGTCAGCGACCACCTGGCAGCGCTCGAGCAGCAGATGGGCAAGAAGCTCGGCCAGGCCGACAACCCCCTGCTGGTCTCGGTCCGTTCCGGTGCCAAGTTCTCCATGCCCGGCATGATGGACACGGTCCTGAACATCGGCCTGTCCGACGTCTCGGTCGCGGGCCTGGCCGCCCAGTCCGGTAACGAGCGGTTCGCCTGGGACTCATACCGCCGTCTGGTCCAGATGTTCGGCAAGACCGTGCTGGGCGTCGACGGCGAGCTGTTCGAGGACGCGCTGGAGGAGGCCAAGCACGCCAAGGGCACCGGCAGCGACCTGGACCTGGACGCCGAGGACCTCAAGGCGCTGGTCGAGACCTTCAAGGCGATCGTGCTGCGCGAGACCGGGCGGGAGTTCCCGCAGGAGCCGCGTGAGCAGATGGACCTGGCCATCCACGCCGTCTTCCACTCCTGGAACGGCGACCGGGCCCGGCTCTACCGCCGCCAGGAGCGGATCCCCAACGACCTGGGCACCGCCGTCAACATCTGCTCCATGGTCTTCGGCAACCTCGGCGAGGACTCCGGCACCGGTGTCGCCTTCACCCGCGACCCCTCCACCGGTGCGGTCGGCGTCTACGGCGACTACCTCTCCAACGCCCAGGGCGAGGACGTGGTGGCGGGCATCCGCAACACGCTGGCGCTCTCCGAGCTGGAGCAGCTGGACAAGAAGTCGTACGACGAGCTGATGGCGATCATGCACAAGCTCGAACTGCACTACCGCGACCTGTGCGACATCGAGTTCACCATCGAGCGCGGCAAGCTGTGGATGCTGCAGACCCGGATCGGCAAGCGCACCGCCGCCGCCGCCTTCCGGATCGCCGTCCAGCTCGTCGACCAGGGCCTGATCGACCTGGACGAGGCGCTGCACCGGGTGACCGGCGGCCAGCTGGCCCAGCTGATGTTCCCGCGCTTCGCCCCGGAGGCCACCTCCAAGCAGATCGCCCGGGGCCTGGCCGCCTCGCCCGGCGCCGCGATCGGCAAGGTCGTCTTCGACTCCTACACCGCGGTCAAGTGGTCGCGGTCCGGCGAGAAGGTCATCCTGGTCCGCCGCGAGACCAACCCGGACGACCTGGACGGCATGATCGCCGCCGAGGGCATCCTCACCTCGCGCGGCGGCAAGACCTCGCACGCCGCCGTGGTGGCCCGCGGCATGGGCAAGACCTGTGTCTGCGGTGCCGAGGAGCTGGAGGTCGACACCAAGCGCCGCAAGATGACCACCGCCGACGGCCTGGTCATCGAGGAGGGCGACGTCGTCTCGGTCGACGGCGGCACCGGCAAGGTCTACCTGGGCGAGGTACCCGTCCTGCCGTCCCCCGTGGTCGAGTACTTCGAGGGCACCCTGCACGCCGGCGCCGACGTCCAGGGCGGCCTGGTCCAGGCGGTGCACCGCCTGATGTCGCACGCCGACGTGCGCCGCCGCCTCGCGGTGCGGGCCAACGCCGACAACGCCGAGGACGCGAACCGGGCCCGCCGCTACGGCGCCCAGGGCATCGGCCTGTGCCGCACCGAGCACATGTTCCTCGGCGAGGAGCGCCGCAAGGAGGTCGAGCACCTGATCCTGGCGGACAACGACAAGGACCGCGAGCAGGCGCTCTCCACCCTGCTGCCGCTGCAGAAGAGCGACTTCGTCGAGCTCTTCCAGTCGATGGACGGGCTGCCGGTGACGGTCCGCCTGCTCGACCCGCCGCTGCACGAGTTCCTGCCCGACATCACCGAGCTGTCGGTGCGCGTCGCCCTCGCCGAGGCCCGCAAGGACCCCAACGAGAACGACCTGCGCCTGCTGCAGGCCGTGCACAAGCTGCACGAGCAGAACCCGATGCTGGGCCTGCGCGGGGTTCGCCTGGGCCTGGTCATCCCCGGCCTGTTCGGCATGCAGGTGCGGGCGATCGCCGAGGCGGCCGCCGAGCGCCGGCTGGCCGGCGGCGACCCGCGTCCCGAGGTGATGATCCCGCTGGTCGGCACCGTCCAGGAGCTGGAGCTGGTGCGCGACGAGTGCGAGCGGGTGCTGGCCGAGGTCGCGCTGTCCACCGGCGTCAGCCTGGACATCAAGCTCGGCACGATGATCGAGCTGCCCCGCGCCGCCGTGACGGCCGGCCAGATCGCCGAGGCCGCCGAGTTCTTCTCCTTCGGCACCAACGACCTCACCCAGACGGTGTGGGGCTTCTCCCGGGACGACGTGGAGGCCTCGTTCTTCACGGCCTACCTGGAGAAGGGCATCTTCGGGGTCTCCCCGTTCGAGACCATCGACCGCGACGGTGTCGGCTCGCTGGTCAAGCACGCCGTGAAGGAGGGCCGGGCGACCCGTCCCGACCTGAAGCTCGGCGTCTGCGGCGAGCACGGCGGCGACCCGGACTCGGTGCACTTCTTCCACGAGGCGGGCCTGGACTACGTCTCCTGCTCGCCGTTCCGGATCCCGGTGGCGCGCCTGGAGGCCGGTCGCGCCGCCCTTGAGACTGCGGGCAGCGACTCCCGCTGACCCGCGCCCCCTCCAACGGGGAGGGGCGACCGGCGGCGCTCGGCGCAGGAGAGCCGCCGGCCGTACAGAGCCGGGGCGGGTACGGACAACGGCGTCCGTACCCGCCCCGGCTCTACGCTGTTCGGATGCGCATCTCCAGCCGCCTCCGCCTGATCGCCCTCGCCCTCGTGCTGCTGGGCGCGCTGGCGGCCACCGCCCTGTACGCGACCGGGCGCCACCACGGCCCGTCCGGGCCCGCTGCCGCGACCCGCACGGCCGGCACGGCCGCCGCGGGCACCGTCTGCCAGAGCCGGCTGCCCGGCCAGGCGCGCGACACCCTGGTGCTGATCGGCAAGGGCGGCCCCTACCCGTACCGCACCGACGGCGTGGTCTTCGACAACCGCGAGAAGCGGCTGCCCAAGGAGCCCAGCGGCTACTACCACGAGTACACCGTGGTCACCCCGGGCTCGGGGGACCGCGGCGCCCGGCGGATCGTCACCGGCGGCGCGGGCGAGGAGTACTGGACGTCGGACCACTACGCCACCTTCCAGCGGATCGACGCCCGCTGCTGAGGCCCGCTACCCGACCCGGGACCGGGTCCAGGTGATCCGGTGGTAGGGCCCGTGCGGCCCCGTCGCCAGCAGGGTGCGCAGTTCGCGCAGCACCGTGGCCGCGTCGGTGCGCAGCTGGTGCGGGGTGGCGCGGACCACCGGCAGCCGGGCCGCCTGCAGGCGGTTGCCCCGGGTCAGGGTCCGCTCGTAGTCGGCCGGACGCAGGTGCCAGGCCCGCGAGTCGATCTCCAGCGCCACGCAGGACTGCGGCCAGAACGCGTCGGGGATCGCCAGGAACCGGCCGTCCAGCAGCAGCACCGGGTTCCACAGCGGCTCGGGCAGGCCGCCGCGGCGCAGCACCTCGCGCGCCTCGCTCTCCGCGATCGAGTAGATCCCGCAGGTCAGCTCGTCGGCCACCTGCCGCACCTGGGGCAGTGCCACGGTGGCCGGCGGTCCGCCCAGCAGCCGGGCCAGCAGGTCGGCCCGCTCGCAGTGCCGGCCCTGCACCGCCTCCGCGCACAGCGCCCGGAACTGCCGGGTGCTGGTCAGGTGCGGCGCGACGTCGGCCAGCGCGCGCCCCACCCCGACGCTCCACAGGCCGTCGTCCCGCTCGAAGCCGGCCGGCAAGGCGCTCGATCTCGCGGGGGAGCGGTGCACCCGGACGAAGTCCCGGCTGGCCACCCGCCGCCCGGCCGGGATCAGGACGTCGACCACCTCGACGTCCGAGGGGTGCCCGGCGCTGGCCAGCCCGGCGTCGGCCAGCACGGCGAGCCCGGTGAGCAGGACCGAGCCGGGCATCGGCCGCTCGCCCTTCGGAGCGGCGTAGCTGAGCGCGGCGCGCAGCCGCTGATGCGGTGTCAGCCGTCCGCTCTGCAGGCAGATCACCCGCGGCAGGACCCGCTGCCAGGGCCCGCCCGGGCGCAGCCGGTGCGCGATGGTCCCCGACGGGACCCCGTGTTCGATCAGCTGCGCGCGGGTGACGATGTGCTGCTGGTCGGCGCCGAGCAGCCGGACGGAATCGAGGGCAGTCATGGCGGGGTGGTGCCCAACAGAACCGTGGGTATGCGAAATATCCCCCGCAGGGGGTCACCGTCGCCGCAGGTTGACTCCGGCCCCGCGCGGGGCCGGGCCCGGTCAGACCGCGATCAGCGAGCCGGCGTGTCTGACGCACTCCTGGTCGAGTTCGCGTCCCATGCCCCGGTCGATCCGCCGCTCCGGCGCGCTCGGCGCGATCGCCGCCGCGATCCGCAGCTCGATGATGTCGCGCACGGCCGGCCACTCGTCGGCCAGGATCGAGTAGAAGGCGGTGCTGCGCACCACCCCGTCCAGCCCCCGGCTGTGGGCCCGGCGCACCCCCTCGGAGGTGGCCCCGAGCCGCTCGATCGCCGCGCGCGAGCGCAGGTTGCGGGCGTCGGCCCGCAGCGAGATCCGCTGCACGCCCCAGGCCTCGAAGGCGTGGCGCAGCATCAGCAGCTTGGCCTCGGTGTTGATCCCGGTGCCCTGGGCGAGCGGCGACAGCCAGGTGCGGCCGATCTCGGCGGCGTCCGGCACGGCGGTGTCCGGGTCGCCGATCGGGCCGGCGGGCAGCGGCGGCCAGACCACCGGGCCCTGCCAGTAGTCGAGTTCCAGGAACCGGGTGGAGCCGACCACCAGACCGTCCGAGGCGCGCACGGTGGCGAAGGCGAGCGAGCGGCCGGCGGCCTGGTCGGCCTGCGCGGTGGCGATGAACTCGCGCGCGGCGGCCAGGTCCTGCGGGACGGCGGTGAAGGCGTACGTCGTGCGGTCCTTCGAGCCGGCCGCGGCCAGGGCTTCGGCGTGCTGCTCGGAGAGGGGCTCCAGCCGAACGGTGCGGCCGGTGAGGGTGACAGGTGCTGGCACGGAACCTTCGGTCCTTCGGCAGTCGGAGGGACCCTCGCGCCCGGGTGACGGGCGTCCGGGAGTGGACAGTTCGCCCCGCCCCGAGGTGTTCCACCACGCCCCGGGTACGCCGGAGCTCGGCCGTACGGCGGGGTGGGGGTGGCCCGAAGGCAGGCAGCGCGGTGCCGGAGCGGGCACGGTTCACGAAACCGGTCCGGCGGGGAGGTGCGGGGGGACAGTGTGCGTCCGCGAGATGGCCGAGAGGGGAAGGAGTGCGCGAAGGGAAGCAGGCGGCCAGGTGAAGGCAAGGTGCGATGTGGGTGGCTGCTCGTGCATGGATCGGGACCGCGGCCCACGGCGTGACAGACGACGTGGCGACGACGCGATGATGCGTGGCAGCGAGAGGACCATACCCGGCTTGGCCCCGTGCGTCACTTCGCGGCACGCGGGTCGGCTGCGCGAGTGTGCCGATGCTACGCCCCGCCGGGCATCGAAGGCCAGCGGCCCGCCGACTTTCCCCGCTCTGACCTGCACCGATGGCCCGGGTGGCGGCCGGGCGCCGGACATCGGGCCCGGTCCGGGGATGAGAGGATTCCAGCGTTGCCCCGGCGGCCGGGAATGTCGGTGCCGCGCGGCACGCTGGTGTGTAGACCGGAGTGCCACCGCCGGCCGGGATCGGTACGGCGGGGCGGCGCTCCGGGCAGGTCAGAGCCGACGACGAGAAACGGTTGGGTGCGCGGTGCGTGATCCCGAGGCGCTGTACGAGCTTGAACCGCAGGGCGTGGCGGCGGTGGCGGCTGCGAACGCGGCCGTGACCTCGACCGCCGAGGGCGGACTGGTGCTGCTCTACCACTTCGAGGGCTTCATGGACGCGGGGGAGGCCGGCGAGCAGGTGATGGCCCATCTGCTGGCCCAGGGCAGCCCGCAGGTGGTGGCCAGGTTCGACCACGACCGGCTGGTCGACTACCGGGCCCGCCGGCCCGCGATGACCTTCGACCGCGAGAGCTGGACCTCCTACGAGCCGCCGCAGATCCTGCTCCAGCTGGTCCAGGACGCCACCGGCACCCCGTTCCTGCTGCTCACCGGCCCGGAGCCGGACGTCGAGTGGGAGGCCTTCGCCGCCGCGATCGCCGGCCTGGTGGAGCAGCTGGGGGTGCGCCTGGCGGTGGACTTCCACGGCATCCCGATGGGCGTGCCGCACACCCGCCCGGTCGGGCTGACCCCGCACGGCAACCGCCTCGACCTGGCCGCCGGCTACCCGCAGTGGTTCGAGAAGGCCCAGGTGCCCGGCAGCGCGCAGGCGCTGGTCGAGTACCGGCTGGCCGAGGCCGGCCACGAGGTGCTGGGCTTCGCCGTGCACGTGCCGCACTACGTGGCCCGCTCCGCCTACCCGGCCGCCGCCGTGCTGATCCTGGAGGCCGTCCAGTCCGCCACCGGCCTGGTGCTGCCCGGGCACCAGCTGCGCGAGCGGGTCGGTGAGGTCTACGCCGACATCGAGGAGCAGCTGGCCCAGGGCGACGGCGAGCTGCGCTCGGCGATCCGCGGCATGGAGGGCCAGTACGACGCGGTGGCCGGCGCCGAGGGCCGCGAGAGCCTGCTGGCGGAGGCCGCCGAGCTCCCGTCGGCCGACGAGCTGGGCCGCCGCTTCGAGGAGTTCCTGGCCGAGCACGAGCGCGGCGAGCAGTAGGGCCGCTCGGGCGCCGGGAGTCATCGGCGCCCGGTCGTTCGTTGCTTCGGTGGTGGTGACCGACCGTCACGACCGGGTGGCCATGACCTCCATGGCGACGGCCTTCGGGAGGCGGGGGTGAACGGCCGAGCCAGGTGTGGCCGTATCACCGGTGCGGGCGCGGGCACGCTGGCCGTGCTGCTGGCGCTGGCCGGTTGCTCCGGCGGTGCGAAGCCGGCCCCGCACGGGGCGGCCTCCGCACCGGGCGCCACCGTGTCGAGGCCCGCCGTGCCGAGCGGCCCGTACGTGGCGATCGGCGACTCCTACACGGCCGGGCTGAAGGTCGACCCGGCCGGCGGCGGAGTGCGCGGCTGCTCCCGCTCGGCGGCCAACTACCCCTCGCTGGTCGCCGCGGACCTGCACCTGGCGCCGGGCCGGTTCACCGACGTGAGCTGCTCCTCCGCCACCACGGCCGACCTCACGGCCGCCCAGCAGGTGGCCGGCGGCAGCAACCCGCCGCAGCTGGACGCGCTCAGCGCCGCGACCGGGCTGGTCACCATCGGGATCGGCGGCAACGACGCGGGCTTCATGAAGGTGATGGAGCACTGCGCCGAGCAGGGCGTGGCCGCCTCGCTGCTGCGGGCGGTCGATCCCAAGGGCGCCAAGGACTCGCCCTGCCGGGACTCGTACACCGCGGCGGACGGCAGCGACAAGCTGACCGGGGTGATCGGCACCGTCGGGCAGAACGTCGCCGGGGTGCTGGGCGAGGTCACCCGCCGGGCCCCGCACGCCAAGGTGTACCTGGTCGGCTACCCGGCGCTGCTGCCCGCCGATCCGGCACGCTGCGGCTCGCTGCTCGGCGGTGCGGTCACCGCCGGTGATCTGGCCTTCCTGGCCGCGCAGGAGCAGCGGCTGAACGCGGAGCTCAAGAACCGGGCCGAGGCGGCCGGCGCGGTGTTCGTGGACACCTACACGCCCTCGCTCGGCCACGACATGTGCTCCGGCCAGTCGACCCGCTGGATCGAGCCGCCGTTCCCCGCCGCCGGGCGCGCCCCGCTGCACCCGAACGCGGCGGGCCAGCAGGGGATGGCGGTGGCGGTGCTGCGGAGCGTCCGCGGCGGCTGACGGCGGCTGACGGCGGCTCAGGGCGCGATGGGGCGGCGCCGCCCGGGTGCGGCTGCTCAGGACTCGCGCTGGTAGCGCCCCGGGGTGGTGCCGAAGGCCAGCCGGAACGCCTCGATGAAGGCGCTCGGCGAGCGGTAGCCGGCCGCCGCCGCCACGGCCGTCACCGAGCGCCCCTCGGCGAGCAGGGCCAGCGCGTGCTGCAGCCGCAGTTGGGCCCGCCACTGCGGGAAGCTCAGGCCGGTCTCGCGCCGGAACAGCCGGCTGAGGGTCCGCTCGCCGGCCCCGACCGCCGCGCCGAGCTGGGCCAGGGTGCGCGGATCCGCGGGGTCGGCGGCCAGCAGCCCGGCCAGGTCGCGCAGCCGCGGGTCGCGCGGGGTGCGCAGGCCCAGCGGCAGCTCCGGGGCGGCCCGCAACTGCTCCAGTACGGCCTGCTCCAGGGTCGCCCGCCCCAGCGCCTGCGGCCCGGTCAGGGCGGCGATCAGCTCGCGCAGCAGGGGTGTGAGGGCCAGCACGGTGGGCCGGTCCAGGCTGAGCGGATTGAGTGCGGCCGCGAAGGCCAGGCAGCGCAACTCGGCCGGGCCGTGCGCCTGGTGGGCGTGCGCGACGCCGGCCGGCACCCAGACCGCGCGGTGCGGCGGGACCACCCAGCTGCCCGCGGGGGTGAAGACCCGCAGCACTCCGAGGCCCGGCGAGATCAGCTGGTTGTCGGAGTGCAGGTGCCAGTCGACCCGCTCCCCGTGGGTGAGCGGCCGCCGGACGGGTCCGGCCGGGTCATGGCGGGTTGGCGACATATGTTGGCAGAGTAGCGGAAGCCGGCAGCCACCTCGCCGGGCCAGGCTGGCGGTATGAATCCACCAGCCACCAGTACGGCGGCACCCGGGGGGACCGGCTGGCGCCGGATGCGCCTGTGGGGCCTGGCCCATGCCGTCGACGATCTCTACCAGGGCCTGGTCCCGGCCGTGGTGCCCTACTTCGTGCTCGACCGCGGCTACGGCTACCTGGCCGCCGGCGGGCTCACCCTGGCCGCCACCCTGGGCAGTTCGGTGCCGCAGCCGTTCATCGGCCTGGCCGTGGACCGGTTCGCGCTGCCCCGGCTCGCGCCGGCCGGGGTCGCGGTCGCCGGGCTCGGCCTCGGCCTGTCCGGGTTGGTGCGCCCCTATCCACTGGTCTGGCTGCTGGTGCTGCTCTCGGGGCTCGGGGTGGCGATGTTCCACCCGGCGGCGGGCAAGGCGGCCCGGGTGGCGGCCGGTGACAGCGCTGCCGCGATGAGCGTCTTCGCGGCCGGCGGCAGCGTCGGCTTCTTCCTGGCCCCGGTGCTGGCCACCCCCGCGCTGGTGGCCTGGGGCGTGGGGGCCACCGCGCTCTTCCTGCCGCCCGCGCTGCTGATGGCCTGTGCGCTGCTGCGGGCCGGGCGGCGTCACCACGGCGCGGCCACCGCTGCCGCAGGGGTGCGCGCGGGCAGCGACCGCTGGGGACCGTTCGCGGTGCTGACCGCGGTGGACGTGGTCCGCTCGGTGGTCTTCTTCGGCGTCAGCACCTTCGTCGAGCTGTACTGGCTGCGCCACCTGCACGCCTCGCACCTGCTCGGCGGCGTCGCGCTGGCCTGCTTCCTGGGCGGCGGGGTGGCCGGCACGCTGGGTGGCGGGCGGCTCGCGGACCGGATCGGCCTGGTGCGCACCATCCAGTTGGGCACCGCGTTGACGGTGCCGGCGCTGCTGGCCCTGCGGCTGACGCCGGGGCAGTACCCGCCGCTGCTATTCGCGCTGCTGGCGGGTGCGGCGCTCAATCTGCCGTTCGCGGTGCAGGTCAAGCTGGGGCAGGACTACCTGCCGAGCCGCCCCGGTACCGCGGCGGGGGTGACGCTGGGCCTGGCCGTCAGCGTGGGCGGCCTGGTCGCTCCGCTGCTCGGCCTGATCGCCGAGCGGCACGGTCCGCAGGGGGTGCTCGCGGTGCTCTGGGCGGTGCCGCTGCTGGGCGTGGCGCTCGGGTGCTTCCTGGTCGAGCCGGCGCCAGCGGTCGGAGCGACGGCTCAGGCGGCCACGGCCCGGACGAGCGATCCGGCCGGCAGGTCGCGGTAGCGGCGCAGCGGGGAGAACCACAGGGTCAGTCCCGCCAGCGGCAGCGCGGCGCAGGTCAGCCACATCGCGGGCAGCACCCCGAGCCAGCCGGCCAGCGCCCCGCCGACCAGTGCCCCGAGCGGCATCAGGCTGTAGTTGACGAACGAGCCGCTCGCGGTGATCCGGCCGAGCAACTCGGTGGGGATGTAGCTCTGGGTGAAGGTGGCGCGCAGCACGTTGCCCGCCACCACGCCCGCCGAGACGGCCGCGGCGCCGACCAGGTAGCAGAGCATCCCGGTGCCCGGGCCGGTGAGCGGGACGAGCAGCTCCAGGGCGGGCAGCACGATCAGGAAGAGGAGCAGCGCCCGGGCGGTGCCGAGCGCGGCGCCGACCCGGCGGGCCACCAGCGCGCCCACGATGCCGCCGATGCTGGCGGCGCCGATCAGGGTGCCGAGCGCGCTCTCCGGCAGCTGGGCACGGCCGAGCAGGAAGACCACCTGGATCGACTGGGTGGCCGTCAGGGAGAGGTTGGCCAGTGCTCCGTAGATCATGAAGCAGCGCAGCCAGGAGTCCCGGGCGATCACCCGCAGTCCCTCGCCGACCTCGCTGAGCAGGGTCGCCCGCTTGCGGTCGCCCGGTGGGGTGAGCGCCTCGCGCTGGCGGATCGAGCCGGTGCAGAGCAGTGAGACCACGAAGGTCACGGTGTTCGCCAGCAGGCTGTCCACCGGGCCGAAGACCTGCGCGAGGGCGCCGCCGGTGCCCAGGCCCACGATCTGGGCCGCCGAGGCGCTGCCCTGCAGCTTGGCGTTGCCCTCGGCGCGGTCCGCCGCGGCCACCAGGCTCGGCAGGTAGGCGGTGTAGGCGGTCTGGAAGAAGACGGCGCTGGTGCCGGCACAGAGCGCGACGAGCAGCAGCTGGGGATAGCTCAGCAGGCCGAGGACGGCGGCCACCGGAACGGTCAGGTAGAGCAGCAGCGAGGCGGCGGCCGAGGCCAGCATGACGGTCCGCCGGCGCAGCCGGTCCACCCAGGCACCCACCGGCAGGCCGATCAGCAGCCAGGGCAGCCAGGTGGCGGCGGTCAGCGCGGCCACCTCGAAGGCGGTGGCGTGCAGTGCGGTGACGGCGATCAGCGGTAACGCGAGGCCGGTGACCGAGGAGCCGTACTTGCCGGCCACCTCGCCGGTGAAGAGCAGCCTGAAGTCGCGGTGGCGGCGCAGCAGGCTGCGCTGGGGCACCGCGGCCCAGGAGGTGTCGGCGACATCAGCGGTGGCGGTGGAGGTCTTCACTCGGACTCCTCGGTCGGCGCGGCCGGTTCGGTCGGCGCGGTCGGTTCGGGCAGCATGGGCAGGTTCTGGAACTGGATCAGGACGGGCTGGGCGTCCGGCGGCACCGGTGCGTCCGGACCGGGGACATGGCGCTTGACCACCGCGGTCAGCTCGGCGTTCAGCGCCCGCAGCTGATCGGGCGTCATCCGTACGTCGCCCCAGTCCGACATCTGACCGGCGCCGACCCAGTCGCCGGTGAGCGGCACGGACAGCGCCCGGGCGGCCCGCTGGAAGGTCCGCTCCAGGTAGTGCCGCTGGTAGGCCTCCAGGGCCTGGCGGGTCTGCGGATCGCCCTGCATGTCGCGGGTCCTGAGTACCAGCGTGCGGTCCTTGCGCCGCCACCAGCGCTCGCGCTTGGTGCCGCGCCCCTCCTCCTCCTCGATGTAGCCGTGCTCGGCCAGGTGGCGCAGGTGCCAGCTGACGGTGCCGGTGTTCTCACCGAGCTGGGCGGCGAGCCTGGCCGAGGTGGCGGGGCCCTGGTCGCTGAGCAGGTCCAGGATCCGCATCCGCAGCGGGTGGGCGAGGGCGCGCAGGCTGCGCGGGTCGACGGTCCGGGAGCCGGGCGTCGGGGTGGGCTCGGTGGGCCCGGCGGGGGTTTCGTTGGTCACGGTGAAGACCCTAGCTTGCAGAGTGTTCTCTGCATAGGAGATTCTGCAGAGAGTTCTCTGCAACATTTCGAGCGCGCTGCTCCGGAACCGTCACAGCGGCGGCGTACGGTAGCTGTCCTATGGACGCCACGTACGCTGCCGCGCACCAGGACCCGCACGACGACCGACCGAACGGCCCATCCGGCGGCCGACCCGACGAGCACGCCGAGGCCCGTTGGGTGCCCGAGCCGGACAAGCGCCCGGGCCGCACCGCCTACCAGCGCGACCGGGCCCGGGTGCTGCACTCCGCCGCGCTGCGCCGACTGGCCGGCACCACCCAGGTGGTGGTCCCGATGCGCAGCGACTTCCCGCGTACCCGGCTCACCCACTCGCTGGAATGCGCCCAGGTGGGGCGGGAGTTGGGCGCTGCGCTGGGCTGCGACCCGGACCTGGTGGAGACCGCCTGCCTGGCGCACGACATCGGCCACCCGCCGTTCGGCCACACCGGCGAGGAAGCCCTGGACCAGGCCGCCGAGCGGTGCGGGGGCTTCGAGGGCAACGCCCAGTCGCTGCGCATCCTGACCCGCCTGGAGCCCAAGCGCTTCGCGCCGCTCGACGAGGCCCCGGCCCGGCTGGCCCCCCGCCCCGGGCGCAGCGTCGGCCTCAACCTGACCCGGGCCGCGCTGGACGCCGCCACCAAGTACCCCTGGCCGCGCGGCGCCCACCCGCTCGATCCGGACTCCGCCAAGTTCGGCGTCTACGCCGACGACCTGCCGGTCTTCCGCTGGCTGCGCTCGGGGGCCCCGCAGGGCCGCCGGTGCTTCGAGGCCACCGTGATGGACTGGTCGGACGACGTCGCCTACTCCACCCACGACGTGGAGGACGGCCTGTACGCCGGGCACATCGACCCGGCCGCGCTGCGCAGCGCGGACGAGCGGGCCGAGCTGTTCAAGGTGGCCGAGCGGTACGCGCCCGGCGCCGAGCCCGAGGAGTTCGGCGCCGCGCTGGACCGCCTGCAGGCCGAGGAGTGGTGGCCCGCCTCCTACGACGGCACGCCGCGCGGGCGGGCCGGGCTCAAGGACATGACCAGCCAGCTGATCGGCCGGTTCTGCCTGGCCGCCGAGCAGGCCACCCGGGCGCGCTACGGCCCGGGGAGGCTGACCAGGTACGCGGCCGAGCTGGTGGTCCCCACCGGCGTGCGGCTGGAGTGCGCGGTGCTCAAGGCGGTCGCCGTGCGCTACGTGATGCAGCGCGACGAGCAGGCCCAGCTGCGGGCCCGGCAGCGGATCGTGATCGCCGAACTGGCCGAGCTGCTGGCCGCCGGCGACCCGGCCGAGCTGGACCCGGTCTTCGCCGCCCAGTACGCCGAGGCCGAGGACGACCAGGGGGCGCTACGCGCCGTGATCGACCAGATCGCCACCCTCACCGATGCCTCGGCACTGGCCTGGCACGGCCGCCTGGTTTCCGCCGCCCGACCGTGAACCGACCCCGTACACTTCCAAGGTGGCGGGACGGATCAGGGATGAAGACGTGCAGGCGGTGCGCGACGCGCTGCCCATCGACGTGGTCGTCGGCGACTACGTGCAGCTCACCAACGGTGGCGGGGGTCAGCTGAAGGGCGTCTGCCCGTTCCACGACGAGAAGTCCGCCTCCTTCTACGTCAGTCCGAGCAAGGGTGTCTTCCACTGCTTCGGCTGCCAGGAGAGCGGCGACACGATCTCCTTCCTGATGAAGATCGAGCACTTCTCCTTCGCCGAGGCCGTCGAGCGGATGGCCGCGCAGGCCAACATCACGCTGCGTTATGAGGAGGGCGGCTACTCCTCGCGCGGGCAGCAGGGCGAGCGGACCCGGCTGGTGGAGGCCCACAAGGTGGCCGCCGCCTGGTACCGCGAGCAGCTGGAGACGCCCGAGGGCCAGATCGGCCGCACCTTCCTGGCCGAGCGCGGCTTCGACGCCGAGGCGGCGGCCCGGTTCGGCGTCGGGTACGCCCCGGCCGGCTGGGAGCACCTGGTCCGCTACCTGCGCGGCAAGGGCTTCACCGACCGGGAGATCCTGCAGGGCGGCCTGGCCTCGCAGGGCCAGCGCGGCGGGCTGATCGACCGCTTCCGCGGTCGCCTGGTCTGGCCGATCCGGGACGTGGCGGGCGAGGTGGTCGGCTTCGGCGCGCGCCGGCTGCGCGAGGACGACAACGGGCCCAAGTACCTCAACACCCCCGAGACGCCGATCTACAAGAAGTCGCACGTGCTGTACGGCATCGACCTCGCCAAGAAGGAGATCGCCAAGTCGGGGCGCGCGGTGGTGGTCGAGGGCTACACCGATGTGATGGCCTGTCACCTGGCCGGTGTCACCACGGCGGTGGCCACCTGTGGCACCGCCTTCGCCGAGGACCACATCAAGATCATCCGTCGGCTGCTGATGGACACCAGCCAGTACCGCGGCGAGACGGTCTTCACCTTCGACGGCGACGCGGCCGGCCAGAAGGCCGCGCTGCGCGCCTTCGAGGACGACCAGAAGTTCGCCGCCCGCACCTCGATCGCGATCACCCCCGGCGGCATGGACCCGTGCGAACTGCGCCTGGCCCAGGGCGAGGAGGCGGTCCGCGAGCTGATCGCCAACCCGGTGCCGCTCTTCGAGTTCGCGCTGCGCTCCACCGTCGCCCGGCACCGGGTGGACGCGGCCGAGGGTCGCGCGGCCGCGCTGGAGGAGGCGGCCCCGATCGTCGCCAAGATCAAGGACCCGTCGATCCGGCACGAGTACGCGGTCCAACTCGCCGGCCTGCTCGGCATCCTGGACGAGCAGTTCGTGGTCCGCCGGGTGGGTCAGATCGCCCGCTGGCAGCGCGAGTCGCCGCAGCAGGGCCGCGGTCAGCAGCAGCGCCGGATCGAGCCGCAGGCCGCGCCGCCGCGGCCGGTGCTGCGCCTGGACCCGCGCGACCCGGCGCAGTTCGTCGAGCGCGAGCTGCTCAAGCTCGCGATGCAGCACCCGGAGCTGGTGAGCCCGGCCTTCGACCAGTACGGCGAGGAGGAGTTCACGGCGCCGCCGTACGCGGCCGTGCGCCGGTCGATCGGCAAGGCCGGCGGCACCACCTACGGTGCCGCGCTGCCGCACTTCCTCACCCAGGTCCAGGAGAACGCCGAGAACGACCAGATCCGCTCGCTGATCAACGAGTTGACGGTCGAGCCGGTGCGGACCCGGCGCAAGCCGGACGAGATCTACGCGGGCGAGTTCCTGGTCAAGCTGCGCCGGGCCTCGGTCAGCCGCCGGGTCCAGGAGGTCCGCGCCCAGCTCCAGCGGCTGGGCAGCCGCGCCACGGCCGAGGAACTCGCTCCGGTTCAGCAGGAGTTGTGGGCGCTGCAGCAGTACGACGACAACCTCAAGACGCGCGGATCCGCCGGGCTGTGAGCCGCACGGCTGCCCGGCCGGGCGGTTGGTGACGGATTTTCAGCAGCGCCCCTCTCGGCGTCGGCCTGTGGCGTACCCCACACTGAAGGGGTCTTAGTCCGTCGACGTCCGGGCGTCCTCGCCCGCGGAGGGTGGGCCCCTTGGAGATCGTCAGAGCGCCCGAGGCGGTGCCGCCGACCGCCGGGTTCGCGGCCGGATTCGGCCCCGCCGCGCCGGATCCCGGCCCCACCGCGGCGGGGCCGGCGTCGGACGCCGACGAGCCCGAGGCGGACGAGGCCGACGCGTTCGAGACCGAGACCGAGCC
Source organism: Kitasatospora sp. NBC_01250 (assembly GCF_036226465.1). NCBI lineage: Bacteria > Bacillati > Actinomycetota > Actinomycetes > Kitasatosporales > Streptomycetaceae > Kitasatospora > Kitasatospora sp. NBC_01250. Next base: position 6,251,272 of record NZ_CP108476.1, read on the forward strand.
CGAGCCCGAGACCGAGGTCGAGACGGAGCCCGAGTCCGAGGGCGAGGAGCCGGACGATCGCGGCCCGTCCGCGGCATCGGCCCAGGACGCCCAGGGCCCCGCCGCCGACCTGTTCCGCCAGTACCTGCGCGAGATCGGCCGGATCAAGCTGCTGTCCGCGGTCGAGGAGGTGGAGCTCGCCCGGCAGGTCGAGGCCGGCCTCTTCGCCGAGCAGCACCTCGCTGAACACGGCCTGCCCGAGGGCCCGTTGGCCGACGAGCTGGATCAGCTGGTGGTGCTCGGCCGGATCGCCAAGCGGCGGCTGATCGAGGCCAACCTGCGTCTGGTGGTCTCGGTCGCCAAGCGCTTCATCGGCCGCGGCCTGACCATGCTGGACCTGGTCCAGGAGGGAAACCTCGGACTGATCCGGGCCGTTGAGAAGTTCGACTACACCCGCGGCTACAAGTTCTCCACCTACGCGACCTGGTGGATCCGTCAGGCGATGAGCCGCGCGCTCGCCGACCAGGCGCGCACCATCCGGGTCCCGGTCCATGTGGTCGAGCTGATCAACCGGGTGCTGCGGGTGCAGCGCCGGCTGCTCCAGGAGCACGGCACCGAGCCCACCGCCGCCCAGTTGGGCCTGGTGCTGGAGCTGTCCGAGGCACGGGTGCGCGAGGTGCTGCGGCTGGCCCAGGAGCCGGTCTCGCTGCACACCCCGATCGGCAACGAGGAGGAGGTGGCGCTCGGCGACCTGATCGAGGACGCCGACGCCACCTCCCCGGCCGAGAGTGCCGCCTTCCTGCTGCTGCGCGAGCACCTGGAGGCGGTGCTGGCCACGCTCGGCGAGCGCGAGCGCAAGGTGGTGGAACTGCGCTACGGGCTCGCCGACGGGAGGCCGCGCACCCTGGAGGAGATCGGCGCGCTCTTCGGGGTGACCCGGGAGCGGATCCGCCAGATCGAGGCCAAGACCCTGGCCAAGCTGCGTGATCACGCGTTCGCCGACCAGTTGCGCGGCTATCTGGACTGACCGTCCGTCACCTGCTACGGCACGGTCCACTTCTGCGCACCGGTGCCGTTGCAGTCGTAGATCTGCAGCTGGTTGCCGTCGGTGGTGTCACTGTTCGGCAGGTCCAGGCAGCGGCCGGAGGGCGGATTGAGCAGCGAGCCGTCCGGCCGCGGCCACCACTGCTGGGCCCCGGTTCCGTTGCAGGTCCACAGCTGCACCTTGGTGTTGTCGGCCGTTCCGCTCTGGGTGACGTCCAGGCAGCTGCCGAAGGCCTGGAGGCTGCCGTCGGAGGCGAGCGTCCACTGCTGGGCGGCGGTGCCGTTGCAGTCCCAGATCTGCACCGGGGTGCCGCTGGCGGTCTGACTGTGCAGCACGTCCATGCACTTGCCGGCCAGTCCGGTCACCTGCCCGGTGACCGGGGTGGCAGGACCGACGTCGAAGGACGGTGGGGCGTCCGCCGCAGCCGAGCCCCAGGAGCTGGCGGTGCTGCTCAGCGCGTACTGCAGGGTGCCCCCGTTGCTGATGAGGCTCTCCGGCAGCCAGGGCTGGTCGGAGGGGGCGCCGTTGACCGTCAGTCCGGTCACGTAGGGCGCGTTGTCGGCGGCGGCCGGGGCGTTGAGGTTGATCACCACGCCGTTGCCGCGGGTGATCGTGACGGCGGGGAAGAGCGGGCTGGCCATGGCCAGTTCGGAGCGCCCCGGCACCTCCGGGTAGAGGCCGACCGCGGCCCAGACGGCCCAGGACGAGAGTTCCCCGAGGTCGTCGTTGCCGGGCTCGCCGTTCGGAGCGTCGGAGAAGAGGGTCGTCAGCGCCTGGCGGACCACGGCCTGGGTGCGGGAGGGGCTGCCCGCGTAGTCGTAGATCCAGGGGGTGGCCACCGAGGGCTCGTTGCCCAGGTAGGCGTAGGGCGCGTTGGTGCCCGCGTTGAGGTGGCCGAAGAAGGCGTCGAGCCGGCTGCTCACCGCGCTGTCGCCGCCGAGGGTGGCGATGAGGCCCTGCAGGTTCTGCGGGACCAGCCAGGTGTACTGCGAGCTGGTGCCTTCGGCGAAGCCGCTCGAGGAGGTCGGGTCCTGGGCCTGGAAGCTGTGGTCGGTGTTGCGCGGACCGATGTAGCCGGTCCCGCTGTTGAGCAGGTTGCGCCAGTCCTGCGCCCGGTGCAGGAACTCCTGCCAGACCGTGGAGTTGCCCAGGCGCTGGGCGAGCTGGGAGATCGCGAAGTCGGCGCTGGCGTACTCCAGGGTCACCGAGGCCGATTCCGAGTCGGCGCTGGCGGGGACGTAGCCCATCGCGTCGTACCCCTCGTGGTCGCCGCGCTCCTTGTCGTTCTCGGCCCCGGTCACCGCGAGCTGCAGCAGCGTCTGGGCGTCGAAGCCGGTGGCGCCGAAGGCGTACAGATCGCTGGCGATGATCGTCATCGGATCCCCGACCATCACCCCGGTCCCGGTGTTGGCCAGCGTCCAGCGGTCCAGGTAGCCGTCCTGCTGTCCCTGGTTGACGATCGACTGGCCGATGTCCGAGGCCTGTTGCGGCGCCAGCAGCGCCAGCAACTGGATCTGGGAGCGGTAGATGTCCCACCCCGAGAAGTCCGCGTACTGGGTGTGCCCGGCGGCGACCGTGTGCTGCTGGCCGTCGAAGCCGATGTACTGGCCGTTCACGTCGCTGAAGACGCTCGGGTCCTGCAGCGCGTGGTACAGCGCGGTGTAGAAGGTCCGGGTGTCCGTGCTGCTGCCTCCGGAGACCGCGATCCGGCTCAGCATGCTGTCCCAGCTCGCCCGGGTGGCCGTCTGCACCTGCCCGAAGGTGTCGGAGCCCTGCTCGGCCTGCAGATTGGCCTGGGCGCCCGCGACGCTGACGAAGGAGAGGCCGACGCGGGCGGTGACGGTCTGACTGGTCGTGGTGTCGAAGGAGAGCTGGACCAGGGAGCCGCCGGAGACGCTGGCCTGGCTGAAGGGGTGGTCGAAGGCGACCGTGAAGTACAGCCGGTAGTGGTTGCCGCTGTTGCAGAAGTTGCCGCTGTCGGTGTACCCGGAGAGCTGCGCGCTGCCCAGGGTGATGCTGCCGGTGGCGGCGTTGGCCGCGGTGCCCGCATCGACGGTGAGCGAGGCCTGCTGGCCCGCCGGGTAGCTGAACTGCGCGATGCCCGAGCGCGGGGTGGCGGCCAGGTCGGTGCGGATCCCGTCGTCCAGGGTGACCGAGTAGGTGCCCGGCGAGGCGGACTCGTTCGTGTGCGAGAAGGTCGAGGATGCGACCGGTGTGCTGCCCAGGAACGGCATGAACGGGACGTTGTCGTAGTCGCCGCAGCCCGCGCCGGATATGTGGGTGAGGCTGAAGCCGTGGATCCGGTTGTCGTCGTAGACGTAGCCGCCTGGCTGCCTGCTGACCGTGTCCGGGCTCCACTGCACCATCCCGAGCGGGGCCACGGCGCCGGGGAAGGTATTGCCCGCCATACCCCCGCCGCCGTAGTCGTCGGTGGGTGACTGCGTGCCGACGAAGGGGTTCACGTACTGAGCCGGGTCGTCGACCGTGGTCGCGGCAACTGCTCCGCCCGAGGCGGCGGTTGTGTGGACGACGACCGGTTGCTGGGTGGCGGGGCGCCCTGCGCAGCTCGCCGCGACGAGTGTGGCGCAGGCGACCAGGGTGGCCGGGCCCTGCCGCCGCCAGGGGCGGGTTGTGCGCTTGGTGCGACAGGGACCGGTTGGCCGGGTGGGGTTGGACGGGCGGGACGGTGGGCGCACGGGGCAGGGGCGCCGATGGGATCTCAGGATGCGCACGGGTTCCTCCTACTGACTCCCCGTCAGTGTTCCCATGCGGAGGGTAGTAAATCTGAGGATCTCCCACGCAATCGGCGAATCTTCGGTACACTACGCCGCCACCCCTGCCTCCCGTCCGGTCAGTGGTGGAAGCCGCTCTCCGGCTCGATGCCCCGCTCCTGTGCCGGGCCCGGCTGGCGCGAGAGTTCGGGCAGCAGCCGGGCGAGGTCGGCGAGCAGCATGTCGGCCAGGTCCATGGTGAACCCGTTGCGGCAGACCATCCGGAGCACCGACAGGTCCGTCCGGTTGTCCGGGAAGGTGTACGCGGGCACCTGCCAGCCGCGTTCGCGCAGTCGCCGGGAGACGTCGAAGACGTCGAAGGCCGTCACCTCGTCGGCCACCGTGAAGGCGAAGACCGGCAGCTCGTCACCCCGGGTGAGCAGTCGGAAGGAGCCCAGCTTCTCGACCTCGGCGGCCAGATGGCGGGCCACTCGGCGACAGGACTGCTGCACCGCGCGATAGCCCTCGCGGCCCAGCCGCAGGAAGTTGTAGTACTGCGCGACCACTTCGGCACCGGGCCGGGAGAAGTTGAGCGCGAAGGTGGGCATCTCGCCGCCCAGGTAGTTGACCTTGAAGACGAGCTCCTCGGGCAGTGCCTCGTGGTCGCGCCACAGCGCCCAGCCCACGCCCGGGTAGACCAGCCCGTACTTGTGTCCCGAGGTGTTGATCGAGGCGACCCGGGGCAGTCGGAAGTCCCAGAGCAGGTCGGGGTCGAGGAACGGCGCCACCATGCCGCCGGAGGCGCCGTCCACGTGCACCGGGATGTCCAGACCGGTGCGCTCCTGCAACTCGTCGAGCGCCGCGCAGATCTCCTGGACCGGCTCGTAGGAGCCGTCGAAGGTGGAGCCCAGCACGCCCACCACGCCGATGGTGTTCTCGTCGCAGAGCGCCAGGGCCGACTCGGCGTCCAGGTGGTACCGCTCGCCCTCCATCGGCGCGAGCCGGCACTCCACCTCCCAGAAGTTGCAGAACTTCTCCCAGCAGATCTGGACGTTGACGCCCATCACCAGGTTCGGCCGGGCCCCGGCGTCGTACCGGTCCTGGTTGCGGCGCATCCAGCGGCGCTTGAGCGCCAGGCCGGCGAGCATGCAGGCCTCGCTGGAGCCGGTGGTGGAGCAGCCGACCACCTGCTCCGGGTCCGGTGCGTGCCACAGGTCGGCCAGGATCGCCACGCAGCGCCGCTCCAGTTCGGCGGTCTGCGGGTACTCGTCCTTGTCGATCATGTTCTTGTCGGCGCACTCGACCATCAGCCGGTCGGCTTCCGGCTCCATCTGCGTGGTGACGAAGGTCGCCAGGTTGAGCTTGGCGTTGCCGTCCAGCATCAGCTCGTCGTGGATCAGCTGGTAGGCGATGTGCGGCGGCAGCGGTGCGTGGTGCAGCCGGTGTTTGGGCGGAGCCATCCGCATCGCTCCGACCGGATCGGCCTCGCCCAGGAGGGCGTTGACGGCCAGTCGGTGGTCCGCGCTCGAGCCGGGGTGCAGCGCCATGCCTCAGAAGCCCTTCGTGGGAGACCAGGGCTTTCCACGCTAGGCCATCTCAGCGATCTCCGGGTGGGTTTGGTCCCGCACCACGCCGTACTGCTGCCGAATGGCGGTGCCGAACGGCTGATCAGGATCTGGTTCGAAGGTCTGCGCCTCGGGCAGCTCCCACTGCGGCGGTTCGGGTGTGCCGGCCAGTGCCCAGGCGGCCTGCCGGGCCGCGCCGCGCGCCGCGTGGTCGCCCGGCGGCGGGATCAGCACCGGTACGCCGAAGATCGCCGGGGCGATCTCGCGCACTGCCGGCAGTCGCCCGACCGCCCCGAGCAGGAAGACCCGACGGACCGTCACGCCCCTGGCGCGCAGCGCGTCCAGCGCGTCGGCGATGTTGCAGAGCATGCCCTCCACGGCCGCCCTGGCCAGGTGCTCGGGCGTCATCGACTCGGCCCGAAGGCCCGTCAAAGTGCCTGCGGCGTGCGGCAGTCGGGGCGTGCGCTCGCCCTCCAGGTAGGGCAGCAGCACCATCCCGTAGGCGCCGGGGGAGGAGCGCAGTGCCAGCTCGCTCAGCCCCTCCAGGTCGCGCCCGAGCAGGTTGGCGGTGGAGCGCAGCACCTGGGCGGCGTTGAGCGTGCCGATCATCGGCAGGTGGTGACCGGTGGCGTCGGCGAACGAGGAGACGGTGCCGCTGGGGTCCACCACCGGCTGCTCGTGCACCGCGAAGATGGTCCCGAAGGCGCCGAGCGAGACCACCGCGTCGCCCGGCCGCAGGCCGAGGCCGAGGGCGGCGGCCATGTTGTCGCCGGTGCCGGCCGAGATCAGCAGGCCCTCGGGGGTGTGCCCGGCGGGCTCGTTGGGGCCGAGCACCTCGGGCAGCCGCAGCAGCTCGTGCCCGAGCGCCAGCTTGATCAGGTCCTGCCGGTACTCGCCGGTGATCGGCGACCAGTAGCCGGTGCCGGAGGCGTCGCCGCGGTCGGTGGTGCGCCGCTGCGGGTGGCCGAGCAGCTGCCACACCAGCCAGTCGTGCGGCAGCAGCACCTCGGCGATCCGCCGGGCGTTGGCCGGCTCGAACTCGGCCAGCCAGCGCAGCTTGGCGATGGTGTAGGTGGCGGCCGGGACCGCGCCGATCGCCTCCGTCCAGGCGGCCGGGCCGCCGAGCGCGTCCACCAGCGCGGCCGCGGCGCCCGAGGAGCGCGGGTCGGTCCACAGCAGCGCCGGGCGCACCAGCACGCCGCCCGCGTCCAGGCCGATCAGGCTGTGCTGCTGGGCGGAGACGCCGATCGCCCGCACACCCTCCAGCAGGCCGCCGGTGGCCGCCTCGCCCAGCGAGTGCAGCCAGGACTGCGGGTCCGCCTCGGTGGCGCGGGCCTGCGAGGCCTCGGAGGCCGGGTGCGGGGCCTTGCCGGAGCGCAGCACGGCCCCGGTGTCGGCGTCACACGCGACGATCCGGGTGCGAAGGGTCGAGCTGTCGATGCCCGCGACGATGGCCATGAGAGAGATCATGCCGCAGCCGGGGCCGCTCGTTCCGCCGTCCCGGGCAAGTGTTGCCCACTCGGTACGCCCGCCACGGCCGGTGGGCCCCGGCCGTCACCCACGGCGGCCGCCCGTGAGCGCACGGCGAGAGCCGGCCCCCACGGGCGGACCCGCTCAGGGGCGCACGGTGCCCCAGCTGTCGTCCGCCTCCCGCTTGCGGTTGAAGCAGGACACCCGGTCGGTGAGCGCGTTCGGCAGCTTCTCGCCGACCCGTCCGGTGACCGCGCCCACCGCCTTGCCCGCCGCCGAGCCGGCCGACTCCTTGGCCCGCTGGGTCGCGCTCTGCACCGTCGGGTGCTGAGCGACCTTCTGGGCGGCGGCGGCGATCTGCTCATAGCGCTGCCGGCCGGCCCGGGCTCCCAGCACGTAGCCGGTCGCGGCCCCCACGACGAACGTCAGCTTCCACATCTCTTGGGCCTCCACCCTCTCCACGCGGCGCCTGCCGCGATGCCCTACCCGTCCCGCCGGCCGGCGAACCGCCCCGCGTCCCGTCCAGCATCCCCGCCCCGGACCCGCGCGGCGCGCCGGGGCACGCCGGAGGGGGCGAAGCCGGCCCGGGGCGGGGCCGCTCCGCGAAAGCGATTGGCGGAGCACCCCCCTGGATGCGCTAATGTATGTCCCGCAGCAAGCGCCCGACAGTGTGCGCTGCGAACAACACAATCCCGCATAGCTCAATTGGCAGAGCAGCCGACTGTTAATCGGCAGGTTATTGGTTCGAGTCCAATTGCGGGAGCTCAAGCAACTGAGCCGGTGTCATCCGGTTCGGGTCGCTTGGCGCAGTGATCCCCCATAGCTCAATTGGCAGAGCAGCCGACTGTTAATCGGCAGGTTATTGGTTCGAGTCCAATTGGGGGAGCAGTCAGACGCCCTCCGGTCCGCCGGGGGGCGTTTCGTCGTTCCCGCCCCCGCCGCCGGCTCCTGCCGCCCCGGGGCGGCGGCCCGAGGGGGCCGACCCGCCGTCAGCCGGTCTCAGGCGGTGGCCTGCTGGTAGAGCGCCGAGACCCGGTCGTCGAAGCTCACGCTGTAGGAGACGTCCGGGCTGTCGCCGCCCTGCTGGTAGCCGCCGATCACGCCCACCACCGTGCCGCCGCCCCCGCCCGGTTCCAGGTCGGTGAGCCAGGGGCTGCCGCTGGTGCCGTCCGAGAAGCCGCCGCAGTCGAAGCGCTCCTGGGTGGCGCTCTGCGCGGTGGTCCTGGTCGAGCAGGTGATCGGCGCCTCGTGGTCGTACGGGTAGCCGGTGACCGTGACCGTCAGGTCGAAGCCGCGGTTCACCCCCAGCCGGTTGCCGCCCACCACGTCCTCGATCTGCTTGCCGTCAACGGGCTCGACCGTGAGGAACGCCACGTCGTACTCCGGGTCGGCGTCCTGCTGCCAGCGCTCGTCGGTGATCACCCGGTCCACCGTCCAGGTGCCGAGCGCCGTGTCGCCGTTGCGGTAGCCGGGCGCGAAGGACAGGCCGGTCATCGGGGTGCCGTCGGCGTTGGTGACGCAGTGCGCGGCGGTGATCAGCAGGTCGCGGGCCGGGCTGGTCACCACGCTGGCGGTGCAGGAGCGGCTGGTGCCCTGGTCGGCCAGCAGCACCCCGACCCGCTGGTCGAGCGCGTCCGGTGGGGCGGCGCTGGCGCTCAGCCCGGGCGGCGGGTGGGCGCCGGGCGGCCGGCAGCCCGCGGCGACCAGGACGCCGGCCAGCGCGGCGCCGATCGTCAGCGCGCGGCGCGCCTGCCCCCGCCCGGTCATCCGCCGCACCCTTCGGTCCGCTCCGGGCGCGGTCGCGCCGGACGTCAGCCTCAAGATCTACCAGGCCGACACCGGCCCACGCCAGGTGCGGTCCGGTCCGGGGCGGGCGACCGGCGCCGGCTCAGCCGGTGGCGCGGTCGTAGAGCGTCTGGACGGCGTCGTCGAAGTAGCTGGTGTAGGAGATGTCCGGGGTGTTCCCGCCCTGCTGGTAGCCGCCGATCACCCCGACCACGGTGCCGGTCTTGGTCCGCGGGTCGAAGCCGGTCACCCACGGGCTGCCGCTGGTGCCGCCGGTGTAGTCGGGGCAGGCGATCCTCAGCTGGGTGGCGCTCTGCTCGGCGGTGGTGTTCATGCAGGTGATCGGCACGTCGGCGGTGCTCGGGTAGCCGGTCATCCGCACCGGCAGCTGGTAGCCCTTGTCGACGCCGAGCTTGTTGGCCCCCAGCACCTGCTGCACCTGCTTGCCGCCCTGCGGCTGGACGACGGCGAAGGCCACGTCCAGGTCGGGGTTGCCCTGCTGCGCCCAGCTCGGGTCCACCGTGATCGCCGTCAGCGGCCAGACGCCGTTCGGTGCGTCCCCGCCGCGGTAGCCGGGGACGAAGACCAGGTCGGCCCGCTGGCCCACGCCGGGGTCGTAGACGCAGTGCGCGGCGGTGACGATCAGGTTCTGCCCCGCGCTGTCCACCACGCTGGCGGTGCAGAAGTGGTCGCCCGAGGCGTCATTGGTGAAGACCGCGCCGACCAGCGCGTTGACCGGGGTGGGGGAGGCGGTCCGGGTGGTGCCCTTGTGCTTGTCGAAGGCGGCCAGGAACCGCTGCTTGTTCCAGCCGTGGTGGTGCGCGCCCGGCGAGGCGCTCGCACCGGCCGAGGGGCTGAGGGAGAGCGCCTGGCCCGGTCTCCCGGCGGACGAACCACAGCCCGTCGCCGTGACCGAGATCACCATGACGGCCGCCAGGCCGAGCGGCACGCTACGCGCCGTCATAAGACTCCCTCCACGGGCTCCTGAGGCACCAGCTTCACTCGGGCGGCAGTGCCCTGCCACCCCGGCGCCGGCCGGGCTCCGGGCGACCCGTGACCAGCGGGACCGGGCCCGGGAGCGCATTCGTGGTGCGCCCCCGGCGCGCACCACGGCTGATCGACCGGATATGCTGCCCGAGGCGGCCCAGCAGGGCCGTCTGTGCTGCGATGGACAGCCACTGTGGTGGCCAGTACCGACGCGGTGAGTCGGGGCGGTAGCTCAGCCGGTTAGAGCAGGGGACTCATAATCCCTGGGTCGTGGGTTCGAGTCCCACCCGCCCTACTCCAGGATCCTCGGGGTCCATCCATCGAATCCCGGTGGCTGACCTGCGGAAACCCTCGCTCGCCAGGCCAGAGCATAGGGCACCGGGTTGCCTTCGGGCCCGGTGCCACGCCGGAATTCACCTCCTTGGCCGAACCGTTGGCGCCGGTCAGCTCCGGGTGAAGGTGCGGGTGGCCGCGGCGGCGATGGCCAGGCCCAGGCTCCAGCCGAGGACGGTCAGCACCACCGTGACCACCGCCGGGACCCCGTGGTACTGCCACGCGTCGGACTGGCCGAAGTGGATGATCGGGATCAGGTGGTCGGCGGCGTAGAGCACCGGGTTGAAGGCCGACTCGTCCTCGGTGCTGATGTGTTGCGGCCGCACGGTGCTGAAGTAGCAGCTGGCCACGACCAGCAGGCCGATCGCCCAGCCGAAGGCGCGCATCGGCCGGTAGCCGTAGCCGACCAGGGCGTCCAGCAGCCGGCCGGGTATCCGCCGGTACCAGGGCAGTTGGGCGCTGAGCGAGCGCATCTTCGCGAGCAGCACGGTCCGGGCCTCGCCGTCGTTGCCGAGCGCGCGGTAGTAGGCGGCCAGTTGCTCGTAGGGCTGGGCGCGGTAGCCGCCGGTCCTGGTCCGGTCGGTGCGTACCTGGCGGCGCAGCAGCTGCAGCCGCTCGCGGGCCTCCAGGTAGCGGGCGAAGGAGCCGTAGCTGAAGCCGTCCAGGTTCAGCCGGTTCGGCCAGGAGGCCAGGTCGTCGCGGATGCCGGACTCGGCGGTCGCACCGTAGAGGGTCAACAGGGCGTCGGGGCTGGTCATTCCGCCCAGGTCGAGGTGGCCGAAGCGGGCCCCGTTCAGCCGGATCTCCCCGTCGGTGCTGAAGCCGTTGCTCAGGTACACGGTGCCGGCCACCACCATCCGGCCGGCGTTCAGCACCGGCCGCTCGCCGGTCGTCAGCGGGGGGCGGTGCAGGATCGCCCCGTTCATCATCAGGCTGCCGCCGATCCGCGCGCCGATCAGGCTCATCGAGCCGTGGGCGGTGAAGACCGGCGCTGTGGCGGTGCTGCGGTCGGGGCGGAAGGAGGCCTCACTGGCGACGGTCATCGAGGTGCCGTTGAACGCGCCCTGCGGGCCGGTCAGCGTGGCACCGTCGAACAGCAGGGCGCTGCCGATGTGCGCCCCCGGCAGCCGCACCTCGCCGAGCGCCTCCAAACGCTGGGCCAGCAGGCTTCGGCCGATCCGGGCGCCACCGGCGTTCAGGGACTTGCCGTCGGGTGCGGTGTTGCGCAGCTTCGCGTCGTTCACCGTCACCTGGCCGTTGACCACGGCGTTGATCAGGCTGAACGAACCGGTGACGGTGATCCGGTTGGCCAGCAGGCTGCCCTCGACCATGATGCCGTCGGCGTGCACCGCCAAGTGCTCGCCGCCCTCGACCACCGCGTCGCGCAGGTCGAGGGTGCCGTGCACCTGGGCGCCGTACGCACTGAGGGTGGTCAGGTGGGAGTTGCTCAGATCGATCGGCCCGGTGGTCGCCTCGTCCAGCGTGATCGGCCCCTCGAACCGGCAGCCCTGCAGCAGCAGCTGGGAGCTGAACTGCCCGTGTGCCCCGTCGAGTCGACCGGTGATCAGGGCCCCGGCGAGCCGCAGCGCCGAGACCGCTCCGGCCACCGCCGGCCGGGCGCCGAGCAGCAGCGCGGCGATCACCTCCCCTCGCACCACTCGCTCTGCACCCCACCGGTGCGCCTGCGCCGGACGGTCCAACTCCTCGTCCCCGGAGCGCAGGTCGACCAGGTCGCCGTGCGGGAAGGCCTGCCAGACCCGCCGCTCGACCGCGCTGAGCCGGCCGAGTCGACGGGGTATCTCACTGGTCCTGGGATGGCGGATACGGCTCATGGCGACCATGCTGCCGCATCCCGCCGACGCCGTCGGCGTCGGGAGGATCACATCCCTGAGCGGGCGTCAGGCCCGGGCGGTGTCCGGCCGGGCACTAGCTGAGCCGGTCGGTCAGCCAGCGGGCGCCGCGCAGCACAGCGGCCCGGCGGCGCTGGCGCCGGGAGTTGAGGCGCGCCTGGGCGGGAATCCGGCCCGGCGGGGTGGCGGCCAGGTCGGCGAGCCGGGTGGCGGAGCGGGCCAGCTCGGCCAGCAGCCGACGGCGGCGCTCCGGCTCGCCGGTGTGCGCCAGGGCGGCGTGCAGGCCCTCGATCTCGGCGACGGCCGCGGCCAGGCGCAGGGTGGCGGAGTCGGTGGACGCGTGGTCCCCCCAGGACATGGTCAGCGTCGTTCCTTTCGCAGCTCGGACAGGTCAACGGGGTCGAACGGCTCGAAGGGTGGTGCGCGGGCGGGTCAGCCATAGCTGAGTCCGCTGCAGGCGTCGGCGTCGGCGGGACGGGTGTTCTGGGCGATCCCGCCGGGCACCGTGCCCGGTGAGGCGTTCGGCGTGCTGCTGGGGCCCGCGGCGGCGAGCGCCGTGGCGTAGTCGGTGCCGAGGGTGATCGTCACCGTGGTGCTCTCGGAGTCGGCCCGGACGTCCGCGCCCGGGAACAGCCGGGCGAGCCGCTCGGCGTCGGCCTGGTGGCCCGGGCCGTAGCCGATGCTGGTGACGGCGCGGTCGATGCCGTCGTCCTCCTCGGTGACCTGCTGGTAGCCCTGGGCCCGCAGGTCGCGGATCGCCTTGAGGGTCACTCCGGGGGTGTGCGTGCCGTTCTGCACGGCGATCGGCACCGTGAGATCGGCGGGCTGGGTGGCGCTCGCGCCGGCCGGGGCGGAGGCGGTCGCCCGGCCGGTGCTCCGGCCGTCCAGTGTGCGGTCCTGGCGCAGCAGCGTCCACAGAGTATCGGCGTCGGGGTGGAGCAGTGCGACCCGGTCGCCGGCGTACCGCCAGGGCGCCGTGACGAAGGTGATGTCGGCCAACTTGACGCCGTGCAGCGACTGGACGAAGGAGGCGAGCTTCAGCGGGCTGCCGAGTCCCTGGTCGACGGTGAGCGACCTGGTGGCCGCGTCGGCCAGCGGGAGCAGCGTGGTGAGGTCGAAGCCCTGGGCCTGGATCTTCTGGATCAGTGCGGACAGGAAGGCCTGCTGACGCCGCATCCGGCCGATGTCCGAGCCGTCGCCGATCCCGTGCCGGGCCCGCACGAAGGCCAACGCCTGCTGGCCGGAGACGTTCTGACGGCCCTTCCTGAGCCGGATGCCGAAGCCGTCCACGTCGTTGGGCACGCAGACCGGCACACCACCGACCGCCGAGGTCATCGCGGCGAAGCCCTTGAAGTCGACGACCACGGTGTGGTCGATCCGCAGACCGGTCAGCGTCTCCACGGTGTTCTGCGAGCAGGCCGGGTTGCCGTTCGGCGCGCCCCCGACCGAGAAGGCGGAGTTGAACATCTGGTTGTGCTGCGGAGCGGTCCACCGGCCGCCCGGCAGCAGGCAGGGCGGGATGTCCACCAGGGAGTCGCGCGGGATCGAGACCCCGACGGCGTGCCGGTGGTCGGCGTAGACGTGCAGCAGGATCGCGGTGTCCGAGTTGCCGGTGCCCGACTCGCCGCCCGCCAGCTCCTGGTTCCCGTTGGCCCGGCTGTCCGAGCCGAGCAGCAGCACGTTGACGGGGGTCGCGCCGGAGGCGTCGCTGGGGCCGGCCGGGGGGCGGCTGGCGGCGACGCCCGCACTGTCGAAGGTGCTGAGGTTGCCGGTCAGGTGCTGGTAGAGCCAGAAGCCGGCGCCCGCGGTGAGCAGCACCAGGCCGGCGGCGGTCGCGGCGGCGATCCTGATCAGCCGGCGGCGTCGCGGCTGGGCAGGTCCGGAGTCGGGCCGTAAGGTGGGGTCTTCGGCCGTGGGACGGGAGCGCTGTGGTCCGAGGTGGCCCTCGGGATCGGTCATGGGGCGGTCTCCGCGCGGTCGCCGGCGAGCCGGTTCGGGTGCTCGATAGGACGGCTCGGCCGGATGGCCGGTTGCACAGTTGCGCAATTTAGCAAGTATTGGCCATGGAAGACACGTTGGCAACACCGCCAGACGGGTGGGCGACAGCGGCGGCCGGGTGGTGGATCCCCGGCCGCCGCGTCAGGTGAGCAGGCCTCAGAAGCCCGGCATCGGTGCGCCCGGCTCGGAGCGCGGCGGGAACTCCATCGCCGAGCCGGTCAGGTACTCGGGGTGGCTGCCGGTCGGGAAGCCGGAGTTGGGGTACGCCGGGTAGCCGGTGGGGGTGTTGGCCGGCGGGGGGTAGCCGGGGTTCTGCTGTCCCGTGGGCCAGCCCCCGCCCGGGTATGCGGGCGCCGCCGGCTGGGTCGGCTGGGCACCTGGGTAGCCCGGCATCAGCGCCTGACCGCCCTGGGCGCCGGGGTAGCCCGCCGTCTGGTGGCCGGGCAGGGTGCCAGGGTGGCCGGCCTGGTCCGGCTGCGCGCCGGGGTAGCCCGGCTGCTGGTCGCCCGGCCCGCCGAGCGGCGCGGCCGGCTGCGGGATCCCGACGCCCGTGGGCGCGGCCGGTGCCGGCGTGCCGGGGGCGGGTGACCCGCCGTCCGGCGTCTCGGTCCCCGGGGTGCCGCCGTCGCCGTTGCCCGCGGTGCCGCCGCCCGTCGCCGTCCCGTGCAGGGTCGGCGACCCGTAGGGGACCGCCGAGCCGTGCAGCGTGCCGCCCTGCTGGCCGGGCACGCCGCCCTCGCCGGTCACGGCCGGCTTCGGCGGTGCGATGCTGCCGGTCGGCTCCGGCTCGGGCTCCAGCTCGGTGCGCCCGGCGGCGTCGCTCAGTTTGATCAGCAGCGCGGTGAGCAGCCAGTTCGCCAGTGTCGAGGAGCCACCCGCGGCCAGGAACGGCAGCGCCTTGCCGGTCAGCGGGATCAGCCCGGAGACGCCGCCGACCACCACGAAGACCTGCAGCGCCACCGCGCTCGCCAGGCCCGCGGCCAGCAGCTTGCCGAACGGGTCCGACAGCATCAGCGCGGTCTTGAGGCCGCGCTGGAAGAAGAGCGCGTAGATGAGCAGGATCGCGGTCACCCCGGCCAGGCCCAGCTCCTCGGCGACCGTGGTGAAGATGAAGTCGCTGCGCCCGGCGAAGCCGATCAGCCACGGGTAGCCCGAGCCGAGCCCGGTGCCCAGGATGTGGCCGCTGCCGAAGCTGAACAGCGCCTCGGCGGGCTGGTTGGAGGGGACCGCCCCGGTGCCCGGCGGGTTGGTCTTGTAGTACTCCAGCGGGTCCAGCCAGGCGGTGACCCGGCCGTGCACGTGCGGCTCCAGGGTGCCGACCACGGCCGCCCCGCCGACCGCCATGACCAGGCCGATGACCACCCAGCTGGTCCGCTCGGTGGCCACGTAGAGCATCACGATGAAGACGCCGAAGAAGATCAGCGAGGTGCCCAGGTCGCGCTCGAAGATCAGGACCAGCAGGCTGATCAGCCAGATCGCCAGCACCGGCCCGGCGTTCCGCCCGCGCGGCAGGCTCAGGCCCCAGACCTTGCGGCCCACCAGCGCCAGCGCGTCCCGGCTGATCGTCAGATAACCGGCGAAGAAGACGCAGATGGCGAGCTTGACGAACTCGTCCGGCTCCACCTGGATGCCGGGCAGGTGGATCCACCGCTTGGCGCCGAAGTCGTCGCCGGGGAAGAACGCGGGCGCGGCCAGCAGGATCAGCGCGCCGATCATCAGGATGTAGACGTAGCGCTGGAAGAAGCGGTGGTGCTTGATGAACACGACCAGCCCCATGGACACCGGCACCGCGATGAACAGCCACATCACCTGGGACGGTGCGGAGGGCAGCTTCTGGTAGTCGCCCTTGACGGCGTGCGCGATCGCGTACGACTGGTCCAGCCGGTTGAGCAGCACCAGGCCGAAGCCGCTGAGCAGCGTCGCGCACGGCAGGATCAGCGGATCGGCGTAGCGCGCGAAGCGCCGCACCACCAGGTGGACGCCCAGGGTGAGCACGGTGAACGACACCCCGTAGACCAGCAGGCCCGGCGGCAGCTTGTCGTTCAACGCCTCGTCGGCGTAGATGTAGGCGAAGAAGCAGACCGCGAGGGCGAAGAGCAGCATCACCAGCTCGATGTTGCGGCGGCGATCAGCTCCGCGTTGGCCCTCGGTCCGCTGGCTGCCTATCACACGAACTCCCCACCGGCACGGCACTCTGGACCGCCGAATTCTCGCACGAACCGAGGGACCGCCGAGCCACCGGTCCGCTCGGGGGTGGTGTGCGGGACCCTTCGCGCCGGGGGGCGGCGCGGTTAGACTGAGCGCCTTCGCGACCATGGGTGGTCGGCCCGGGTGGCCGGCCCGGGCGCATGCACGGGCCACGCGGGGACCAGGGGCGACCAGAAAGAGGGCGGTACGGATGGCGGGCGTCAGCGGATCGGACGACCCGTCCGCCGAGCTGCTCCAAGCGGCGGCGGCCTCCTTCGGCCTGCTCGCCTCCACCATGCGGCTGCACATCGTCTGGGTGCTCAGCCAGGGCGAGGCCGACGTGGGCACGCTGGCCGAGCGGGTCGGCGGCACCCTGCAGGCGGTCAGCCAGCACCTGGCCAAGCTCAAGCTGGCCGGCATGGTCTCCAACCGCCGCGAGGGCCGCCGCCAGGTCTACGGCGTGGACGACCCCCAGGTGGCCACGCTGGTGCGGTTGATGATCGAGAAGCTCGCGGGCCCCGGCGCCCTGCCCCACCAGCCGCCGCGAACCGGCGGCGGCGAGGTGTACCGGTTCCGGAGCAGCGGTGCCTGACCAGGGGGCGCGCCTGCTCCCGCTGCCCGGCGGTCGCGCGCCGGGCCGGCGCCCGCTGCCCGGAGGGCCGCACGGGCCGCTGCCCGGCGACCCCGCCCGGCTCAGCCGGTTGGCCGCTCTGCGCGCGGTGGCCGCCACCCCGCGCGGCCTGACCGAGGGCGAGGCGGAGTCCCGCCTCGCCGAGCACGGCGACAACCTGGTCCTGCCGCTGCTCGAGCCCACCTGGCCCGGCCGGCTGCGGGCCGCCCTCGGTGACCCGTTCGCCGCCCTGCTGGCCGCGCTGGCCGGCGTCTGCGCGCTGATCGGCTCCTGGGGCAGCGTGCTGATACTGACCCTGCTGGTGCTGACCGCCGGCCTGCTGCGGCTGCACGGCGAGCGCCGCACCGCGGCGGCCCTGCGGGCGCTGCGCGCCCTGGCACCGGGCACCGCGACCGTGCTGCGCCGGGCCGGGCACAGCGAACTGCCGACCGCCCGGGAGGTGCCGGCCGAGCAGCTGGTGCCCGGTGACGTGGTCAAGCTGGCCGGCGGTGACGCCGTCCCGGCCGACCTGCGGCTGCTGCGCGCCCAGGGCCTGACGGTGGACCAGTCGGCGCTCACCGGCGAGGCCGCCGCGGTGCCGCGCCACGCGCTCGACCTGCCGCCCGCCGAGCCGCCGGGCGGCCCCTTCGACGAACCGCAGCTCTGCTTCGCGGGCAGCACGGTGGTCACCGGCAGCGGCACCGGAGTGGTGCTGGCCACCGGCGCCGCCACCCGCTTCGGTGCCGCGCACCAGCCGGGGGCCCCGGGCACCCCGGTCGACCAGGGCCCCTCGGTGGTCGAGCGCGGGGTGCGGCGCGCGGTGCTGGCGCTGATCCTCTTCATGATCGCCGCCGTCCCCGTCACCATCGGCACCGACACCCTGCTGCACGGCTGGAGCGGCGCGCTGCTGCCGTTCGCGGTGGCCGCGGCGGTCGGGCTCACCCCGGAGCTGCTGCCGCTGGTGGTCAGTTCGGTGCTGGCCCGCGGCAGCAGGCAGCTGGCCGCCGAGGGGCTGCTGGTGCGCCGGCTGCCGGCGATCAGCGAGCTGGGCGCCCTCGACATGCTCTGCCTGGACAAGACGGGCACCCTGACCACCGGTGAGCTCGTCGTGGCGGGCGCGCTGGACCCGGCCGGCCGCCCGGACCCGCAGCCGCTGCGCTGGGCCGCGCTGCTGGGCGAGGCCGCGCTGCTGCACGACGAGCCGGGCCTGCTGGACCCGCTGGACGAGGCGCTGCTGGACGCCGCCGAGGCCGCCGGTCTGCTGGCCGGGCCGGCCCCGAGCGTGCTGGAGGTGATCCCCTTCGACCCGGAGCGGCGGCGCTCCGGTGCGGTGCTGCGCGAGGCGGGCCGCCGGCTGCTGGTGATCAAGGGGGCGCCGGAGGCCGTGCTGGAGCGCTGCACCACGCTGGCCGGGGCGCAGCCGGGCCGGCCGCCGCGCCCGCTGGACCCCTCGGCCCGCGCCGGGCTGGCACGGCTGATCGAGGAGCGGGCCGGGCGGGGTCTGCGGCTGATCGCGGTGGCCCGCGCCGAGCACGAGCCGCGGCTGGGGGCGCACCGGCTCGCGGACGAGCAGGAGCTGACCCTGCTCGGCTTCGTCGAGCTCTCCGACGAGCCGGTGGACTCGGCCGAGGAGGCGCTCGCGCTGCTGAGCCGCTCCGGTGTCACCCTCACGGTGCTGACCGGCGACCACCCGAGTACCGCGCTGCGGCTGGCCGAGCGGCTCGGCCTGGCCCCGGGGCGGGTGCTGCTCGGTGCCGAGCTGGCCGGCCTCAGCGAGGCGGCGATCGCCGCGGCGGCAGCCGAGCAGGCGGTCTTCGCCCGCTGCACACCCGAGCAGAAGGCCAGGGTGGTGCGGGCGCTGCGGCGGGCGCACCGCTCGGTCGGCTTCCTGGGCGACGGGGTGAACGACGTCCCCGCGCTGCGCGCCGCGGACCTCGGGATCGGCACCGCCGGAGCGGTCGGCGCCGCCCGCGAGTGGGCCGACCTGGTGCTCGGCGGGCGTGACCTGGTGCCGCTCGGCCGGGCGCTGGCGGTGGGCCGGGAGGCCACCGCCCGGGTGGCCGCCTACCTGCGGATCGCGCTCTCCTGCAACCTGGGCAACGCGGTCTCGATGTTGGCCGGCGGGGTGCTGCTGCCGTTCCTGCCGATGCAGCCGGCCCAGGTGCTGCTGCAGAACCTCTGCTTCGACGCGGCCCAGCTCTCCTTCGCGGTCAGCGGCCGGGCCGCCGGGCCGGGCGAGCGGCCGGTCAAGCTGCGCTGGGGCGTCCTGGCCGGCTTCGCAGCCGTCTTCGGGCTGCTCAACTCGCTCTCCGACATCGCCATGTTCCAGGCGATGCGGGCGGTCACCCACGGCTTCACGGCCGCGAGTTCGGAGTCGGTGTTCCACACCGCCTGGTTCACCGAGAACCTGGTCACCCAGGCGATAGCGCTGCCGGTGCTCTACCGGCTGAGCCGCACCCGGCTGCGCCCGCCGCGCCCGGTCTGGTGTGCGGCGGGGCTGCTCGCGGTCGTCGGACTGCTGCTGCCGCCGAGCGCGCTGGGCGAGCGGCTCGGCTTCGAGGAGCTGCCGCTGGCCGCCTACGGACCGCTGGCGCTGGTGGTGACCGGGTACGCGCTGCTGCTCGGGGCGGGGCGCTGGCTCTGGTGGCGGTGGCTGGGGCGCGAGGCGTTCTGAGCCGGATCCGCCGGAGCGGCGGGGTCAGCCGCTCGCGCCGACCAGCATCCGGTGCAGCAGGTCGCGCAGCGTCCGGCGCTCCTCGGGGCCGAGGGTGGCCAGCGGCTCGCGGGCGAAGTTCAGGGACTCGCGGAGCTCCGCGGAGGCCGCCCGGCCCTGGTCGGTGGCGGCGACCAGCTTGACCCGGCGGTCCTGCGGATCGCTCTCCCGGGTCACGAAGCCGCGCGCCTCCAGCCGGTCCACGATGCCGGTGATGTTCGAGGGCTCGCAGCTGAGCGTCTGGGCGATGTGGCGCATGGGCCTGGGGCCGTGCCGCAGCAGCGCGAGCACCTTGGCCTGGGCACCGGTCAGCGAGCGGGCGGCGGCGGCTTCCTCGTACTCGCGGTGGAAGATCGCGACCAGGCCGGCCATCAGGTCGACCACCTCGCGGGTCAGGGCGTCCTCGCGGGTCAGCTCCTCGTTCGACATGCTGGTCAGTCTACCTGAATATTTGACACAGTGAACCTTTCATGGTCATGGTTACTTCATTGCATCAACCTTTCAGGTGGAACGACAGCAAGGAGCGAACCGATGGCTGAGCAGTCCGTGCCCGCAACCGCCCGCGAGTGGCACCTCAAGGCCCGGCCCAACGGCTGGCCGGTGCCCTCCGACGCCGCCCTGGTCGAGGCGCCGGTCCGCGAGCCGCAGCCGGGCGAGATCCTGGTGCGCAACGCCTACCTCTCGGTCGACCCGTACATGCGCGGCCGGATGAACGACGTCAAGTCCTACGTCCCGCCGTTCGAGCTGGACCAGCCGATGGACGGCGGCGCGGTCGGCTACGTGGTGGCCTCGGCCGCCGAGGGCTTCGCCGTCGGCGACGCGGTGCTGCACGGCCTGGGCTGGCGCGAGTACGCCACCGTGCAGGCGGCGCACGCGGTCAAGGTGGACCCGGCGCACGCGCCGCTCTCCTACTACCTCGGCGTGCTCGGCATGCCCGGCCTGACCGCCTACGCGGGTCTGGTCGAGGTGGCCGGCATCAAGCCGGGCGATGCGGTCTTCGTCTCCGGCGCGGCCGGCGCGGTCGGTTCGCTGGTCGGTCAGATCGCCCGGGTCAAGGGCGCCTCCCGCGTGGTCGGCTCGGCCGGTTCGGCGGCCAAGGTGGCCAAGCTGGTGGACGACTACGGCTTCGACGCCGCCTTCGACTACAAGCAGGGCCCGGTGGCCGAGCAGCTCGCCAAGGCCGCGCCCGAGGGCATCGACGTCTACTTCGACAACGTCGGAGGTGACCACCTGGAGGCCGCGATCGGCGCCCTCAACGTGCACGGCCGCGCGGTGCTCTGCGGGGCGATCGCCCAGTACAACGAGACCGCCCCGCCGACCGGTCCGCGCAACCTGGCGCTGGCGATCGGCAAGCGGCTGCGGCTGCAGGGCCTGCTGGTGCGCGACCACACCGCGCTGCAGCCGCAGTTCGTGGCCGAGGTGGCCGGCTGGCTGAAGGACGGCAGCCTGCACTACGACGAGACGGTGGTGGACGGCGTCGAGCACATGATGGACGCCTTCCTCGGCCTGATGCACGGCGAGAACACCGGCAAGATGGTCGTCAGCCTCGCCCCCTGATCCGACGTCAGGATCTGCCCGCGCCCCGATCGGCCGTCAAGGCCGCTCGGGGCGCGCGGCGTTGTCGCGCGCGACCCCGGAAGGCGTGTTCCAGCCGGTTCCGACGGAGCGTCAGACGACCCCGGGTGCGGCGCGATAGCGTGAGGACACCGCCGAAGCGCCACCCGATGGGGCCGTTCGGGGGAGAGATCCCGATCAGGGGTAGACCTCTCCTCGGAACTGACTACCATGGTGGAAGCTTGTCCGTTTTGCTCAAGTTAGTGACTTAATGTCGGTTGATCTGAGTCACAACAGGATCAGAATCGGACAGGAGTCGGCCAAGTGTGGCGCCCAGGACCAACCGGCCACCGGCACGAGGCAGCTGGGGAAGGCGACCCTCGTCCACAGCCTGGAGGTCCCGGTGACGACACGTGGAGTCCTGTACATCCACTCCGCGCCCCGCGCGCTGTGCCCGCACGTCGAATGGGCGGTGGCGGGCGTGCTCAACGTGCGGGTCAGCCTTGACTGGATCCGCCAGCCGGTCGCCCCCGGCCAGTGGCGCTCCGAGCTGTCCTGGCAGGGGGAGGTGGGCACCGCCTCCAAGCTCGCCTCCGCGCTGCGCGGCTGGCAGCTGATGCGCTACGAGGTGACCAGCGAGCCCTGTACCGGCGCCGAGGGCGAGCGCTACAGCAGCACCCCCACGCTCGGCATCTTCCACGCCGTCACCGGCATCCACGGCGACATCCTGATCCCCGAGGACCGGCTGCGCGCGGTGCTCCTGCGGGCCCGCAGCGAGGGCAGCGACCTGGAGGCGGAGCTCTCCCGGCTGCTCGGCAAGCCCTGGGACGACGAACTGGAGCCGTTCCGGTACGCCGGCGAGGGGGCACCGGTGCGCTGGCTGCACCAGGTGGTCTGAGGGCGCGGGGCGAGGACCCGATACGAAAGGGGCCCCACGAGGGGGCCCCTTTCGCGTGCTGGTCCGTCAGGCGGTGCGGTTGCCGGGCGGACCGGTCCCTGTCTTCGTCAGGCGGTCGGTCAGACGGTGCGGAAGGCCAGCACCACGTTGTGACCACCGAAGCCGAAGGAGTTGTTGAGCGCGGCGATCCGGCCCTCGGCGGGCAGCTCGCGCGGCTCGAAGCGGACGATGTCCGCGTCCACGTCGTCGTCCAGGTCGTCCACGTTGATGGTCGGCGGGGCCTGGCGCGTGGCGAGTGCCAGCACGGTGGCCACCGTCTCGATGCCGCCGGCGCCGCCCAGCAGGTGGCCGGTCATCGACTTGGTGGAGGAGACGGCCACGTGGTCCAGGTGCTCGCCGAGCTCCTTGCGCAGCGCCTTGATCTCGGCGACGTCGCCCTGCGGGGTCGAGGTGGCGTGCGCGTTGACGTGCACCACCTCGGCCTTGTCCAGGTCGGTGGAGGCGAACAGGTGGGCCAGCGCCCGGGCGATGCCCGAACCGGTCGGCTCCGGCTGCGCGATGTGGTGGGCGTCCGAGGACAGGCCCTGGCCGACCGCCTCGCAGTAGACCTTGGCGCCACGGGCGGCGGCGTGCTCGGCCGACTCCAGCACCACCACGCCGGCGCCCTCGCCCAGCACGAAGCCGTCGCGGCCCTTGTCGAAGGGGCGCGAGGCGCGCTGCGGCTCGTCGTTGTTCTTGGACATCGCCATCATGTTGGCGAAGGCGACGATCGGCAGCGGGTGGATCGCCGCCTCGGTGCCGCCGGCCACCACGACGTCGGCGCGACCGCTGCGGATCATCTCGATCGCGTAGCCGATCGCCTCGGCGCCCGAGGCGCAGGCCGAGACCGGGGTGTGCACGCCGGCCTGGGCGCCGACCTCGATGCCCACGTTGGCGGAGGGGCTGTTGGGCATGAGCATCGGCACGGTGTGCGGGGACACCTTGCGAACGCCCTTCTCCTTCAGCACGTCGTACTGGTCGAGCAGGGTGGTCACGCCGCCGATGCCGGAGGCGATCACGGTGCCCAGGCGCTCGGGGTTCAGGGTGGAGGCCTCGTCGGTGGCCGCGACCTGGTAGCCGGCGTCGGCCCAGGCCTCACGGGCGGCGATCAGCGCGAACTGGGCCGAGCGGTCCAGCTTGCGGGCCAGCGGCCGGGGCAGCACCTCGCCGGGGTCCACCGCGGTGCGCGCGGCGATCCGGACCGGCAGGTCGGCGGCCCACTCCTCGGTCAGGGCGGCAACCCCGGAACGGCCGGCGAGCAGTCCCTCCCAGGTGGTGGCGGCGTCGCCGCCCAGCGGCGTGAAGGCGCCGATACCCGTGACTACCACGGTGCGGTTTTCAGCGGTCACTGGTTCTTCTTCTCTCACGTGTGCGGGGGCGGGTGGGGCCGGCCGGAGGGGGCCCGGGCGGGGGCGGCGGATCGGCCGCCCCCACCCGGAACGGGTCAGTGGGTGAGGATGTACTCCACCGCGTCGCCGACCGTCTTCAGGTTCTTGACCTCGTCGTCCGGGATCTTGACGTCGAAGCGCTCCTCGGCGGCCACGACCACCTCGACCATGGACAGCGAGTCGACGTCCAGGTCATCGGTGAAGGACTTGTCGAGTGCGACATCCTCGGTCGGGATCCCGGCGATCTCGTTGACGATCTCCGCGAGACCTTCCAGGACCTCATCCTTGGTAGCCATCTTGGCTGCTCCTCTGAGTGATGGTGGCGCCAGGCGGAATGCTCGGCGCCGGTTTGACGGTACGTAAGGCGCTATGTGTGCCTATGGGAGGGTAACGACTGCCGCAGCGTAGACCAGACCCGCCCCGAACCCGATGATCAGGGCGAGGTCTCCGCTCTTGGCTTCGCCGCTCTCCAGCATCCGCTCCATGGCGAGCGGGATGGAGGCCGCCGAGGTGTTCCCGGTCTCGGCGATGTCGCGGGCGACCGGCACCGAGTCGGGCAGCTTGAGGGCCTTGATCATGGCATCGGTGATGCGCATGTTGGCCTGGTGCGGGATGAAGGCGCCGAGCTGGTCGGCGCTCACCCCGGCGGCGTCCAGCGCCTGCTGGGCCACCTTGGCCATCTCCCAGACCGCCCAGCGGAAGACCGGCTGGCCGTCCATCCGCAGCGCGGGCCACCGGGGGCCGGCCTCGGGGTGCTCGCTGTGGCCGTTGACGGCGTCCGGCTTGGCGAAGGCGGTGTCCCAGGCCTCGGTCTGGGTGATGACGTCCTTCTGGGAGGCGTCCGAACCCCAGATGACCTTGCCGATGCCCGGGGTGTCCGAGGGGCCCACCACGACCGCGCCCGCGCCGTCACCGAAGATGAAGGCGGTGGAACGATCATGCACGTCGGTCAGGTCGCTCAGCCGCTCCACGCCGATCACCAGCACGTACTCGGCGCTGCCGCCGCGGATCATGCCGTCGGCGAGGTTGAGGCCGTAGCCGAAGCCGGCGCAGGCCGCGGAGATGTCGAAGGCCGGCGCGGTGCCGCAGCCCAGCCGCAGCGCGATCTCGGTGGCCACCGCCGGGGTCTGCTTGAAGTGCGAGACGGTGGCCACGATCACGCCGCCGATCTGCGCCGGGTCGATGCCCGACTGGGCGATCGCCTTGCCGGCGGCCTGCACCGACATCTCGGTGACGGTCTCCTCCGGGCCGGCCCAGCGGCGCTCGGTGATGCCGCTGCGGGTGCGGATCCACTCGTCGGAGGAGTCGATCCAGGTCAGCACCTCGCTGTTGGGGATCACCCGGACCGGACGGTAGCCGCCGACACCGTGGATCCGGGCGAACGCGGCACCGCCGACGGGTCGGATCTGCTGGGCGGCGGTCATGCGGCGTTCTCCTCACCGGCGTGCTCGGCCACCAGGGCGGCAGCCTTCTCCAGGTCGGCCGGGGTCTTCAGGGCCAGCGTGGCGACGCCCTTGACGTTGCGCTTGACCAGGCCGGTCAGCGTGCCGGCGGGGGAGAGCTCGATCACGCAGGTCGCGCCGAGCTGCTCGATGGTCTCCATGCACAGGTCCCAGCGGACCGGGTTGGAGACCTGGGCGACCAGCCGGGCCAGGACCTCGGCGCCGGACTGGACGACCTCGCCGTCCTTGTTCGAGATGTAGGGCAGCGCCGGGTCGGCCACCGTCAGGCTGGGGGCCAGCTCGGCCAGCCGGGCCACGCCCGGAGCCATGTGCTCGGTGTGGAAGGCACCGGCCACCTTGAGCGCGACCAGCTTCGCCTTGGCCGGCGGGTCGGCGCGCAGCGCCTCCAGCTGGTCCAGCGTGCCGGCCGCCACGATCTGGCCGCCGCCGTTGTTGTTGGCCGCGGTCAGGCCGTGCTCGGCCAGCTTGGCCGCGACCTCCTGCGGATCGCCGCCCAGCACCGCGAGCATGCCGGTCTCGGTGACCGCGGCGGCCTCGGCCATCGCCCGGCCGCGTTCACGGACGAAGGTCAGCGCGTCGGCGGCGCCGAGCACGCCGGCCACGGCCGCGGCGGTGATCTCACCGACGCTGTGGCCGGCCACGGCGCCGATCAGCTTGCCGGCGTCCTGCTCATCAGGGACGAGCGCACGGGCGGTGACCAGGCCGGCGGCGACCAGCAGCGGCTGGGCGACGGCGGTGTCCTTGATCTCCTCGGCCGAGGCTTCGGTCCCGTAGTGCACCAGATCGAGGCCGGCCACCTCGGACCAGGCGCGCAGCTGGTCGGCAACGCCGTCCAGCTCGAGCCAGGGGCTGAGGAATCCGGGGGTCTGGGCACCCTGTCCAGGGGCGACGATTACGAGCACGGTTCAACCCTCTCTCGCCAGGCGCCCGTGGGCGGGTAGGCGACGGTAACGAAGATAAGGACCTCGGATTGTGGAGTCTCTACAGGAGGACTGACTCAATCCCCGGTGGAGTCCAGCCGACCCAGGGCCAGCGCAATGCGGAGCGTGAAGGCCGAACGCACATCCGAGGGTGCGTAGCCGGTGACGTCAGTCACACGACGTAGCCGGTAGCGCACGGTGTTCGGGTGGACGAAGAGCATCCGTGCGGCACCCTCCAAGGAGGACGCCTGCTCCAGATAGACACTCAGCGTCTCCAGGAGTGCCGAGCCGGCCTCGTTCAGCGGTGTGTAGATCTCCTCCACCAGCTGACGGCGTGCGACCTGGTCGCCCGCCAGCGCGCGCTCCGGGAGCAGATCGTCGGCGAGCACCGGGCGCGGGGCATCCGGCCAGGCGGCGCAGGCCCGCAGACCGGCGGCTGCGGCATGGGCCGAACGGGTCGCCGAGAGCAGGTCGCCGACGGTCGGGCCGATCACCACGGGACCGGGCGCGAACTGGCCGATCAGCGCGCGCGCGGCGTGCACCGGCTCCTTCTCGCCGCCGACCACCACCACCAGGCGCTTGCCGAGCACCCCGGTGAGCACGTGCAGCCGGGCGTACCTGGCGGCCCGCCGGATCGCCTCGACCACTGCCTCGCTGTCGCCGTCCGGGGCGCTGCCCATCACCACCCGCACCTGGCTGGGCTGACCCCAGCCCAGGGCGGCGGCCCGGGACAGCACGCCCTCGTCGGCGTCGCCGGAGAGCAGCGAGTTCACCACCAGGGCCTCCAGCCGGGCGTCCCAGGCGCCGCGCGCCTCGGCCGCCTGGGCGTACACCTGGGCGGTGGCGAAGGCGATCTCGCGGGCGTAGACCAGCACCGACTCGCGCATGCCGTCCTCGTCGCCGGGCGCGGCGACCTCAGGGATCGCCTCCTCCATCACCTCGATCGTGGTGCGGATCAGCTCCACGGTCTGGCGCAGCGTGATCGCCCGGGTCAGCTCGCGCGGTGCGGTGCCGAAGACGTCGGTGCTGATCGCCTGGGGGGCCTCGGGATGGCGGTACCACTCGGTGAACGCGGCGATACCGGCCTGGGCGACCAGGCCGATCCAGGAGCGGTGCTCCGGTGGCATGCGCCGGTACCAGCCGAGCTGGTCGTCCATCCGGGCGATGGCGGCGGTCGCCAGCTTGCCGGCCGACTTCTCCAGCCGTTTCAGGGTGGCGGCCCGCAGCTCGGCACGCTCGGCGGCGAGCCGGCGCTCGGTGGCGGTGGCACCGGAGGTGGCGGTCTTGCGTACGGGCCGCTTGGCGGGCGGCGACTGTTCGCTCGCCGCCGGGCCCGCTGGAGCTTCTGGATCTGAGGGGGCTGGCACAGGGACAAGACTGCCTCACCGCGCGCCGACCTCGCGCCCGCCCCCCTCGCGCTGCACGCGGATGGGGCCGCGCACAACCGCTACGGTGGGTCAGATGACCGACCCCGCGCGCCCTAGGGCCGACCTGCGCCGTACCGCCGAACGCTACCGCTCGACGCCCGCACCCGGGGTCGAAACCCGGCACGCCTTCTCGTTCGCGGGGCATTACGACCCGAAGAACGTTCACTTCGGCGCGCTGCAGGCCTGCAACGAGGAGACCCTGCAGCCCGGCGCCGGGTTCGAGGCGCACCGGCACCGTGACGTGGAGATCGTCACCTGGGTACTGGAGGGCGCACTGGCGCACCGGGACGGGGACGGGCACGCCGGGGTGGTGCGCCCGGGGATGGTCCAGCACCTGAGCGCCGGGCGCGGGACCAGCCACACCGAGCGCAACGTCGGCGGGGCCGACGTCCCGGTCCGGTTCGTCCAGATGTGGCTGCAGCCCGACGTCTTCGACTCCGAGCCGTCCTACGGCCTGCGCCGGGTGGCGCGGACCGCGGACGCGGTCACCCTGCTCGCCTCCGGGATGGAGCGCGACGCCGGCACCGAGGCGCTGCGGCTGCGCCGCTCGGACGCCGCGTTGCACCTGGTCACCGCCGGCCCCGGGCGGGCGCTGCCCGACCTGCCCGAGGCCCAGTGGCGCTACGCGCACCTGACGGCGGGTTCGCTCGGCTACCGCACCATCCCCGGCCCGCGCGGAGTGGGCCGCTCGATGGAGCCGGGGGACAGCCTGCGGCTCACCGGGGAGGCCTTCGCCAGCCCGGTGGCCGGACCCGCGGGCGCCGAGCTGCTGCTCTGGGAGATGCACTCCGACCTGAAGGTCGGGTAGCCGTCAGCCGCGCAGCTCGGCGAGCACCGCGTCGGTGAGGACCGGCCACACCTCGGCCGCCCACGGCCCGAAGTCCCGGTCGGCCAGCGCCACGCAGGCCACCCCTGCGGCCGGGTCCACCCACAGGAAGGTGCCGGACTGGCCGAAGTGGCCGAAGGTCTCGGGTGAGCTGGTGCCGCCCGTCCAGTGCGGCGCCTTGTGGTCGCGGATCTCGAAGCCTAGGCCCCAGTCGTTGGGCTTCTGGTGCCCGAAACCGGGCAGCACCCCGCCGAGCCCGGGGAAGGCCACCTCGCGGGTGGCGGCGGCCAGCGTCGAGGGGTGCAGCAGCCGGGGGGCCTGAAGCTCGGCGGCGAACCTGGCCAGGTCGGCGGCGGTGGAGACGCCGCCGGCCCCGGCCGGGGTGCGGTGGGTCGCCTCGATGACGGTGTCCGTCATGCCCAGCGGCTCGAAGACCGCCTCGGCGGCGTACTGCTCGAAGGGGATCCCGGCCGCCTTGGCCAGCGTGTCGGCGAGCACGTCGAAGCCGGCGTTGGAGTAGAGCCGCCTGGTCCCCGGCTCGGCCATCGGCCGGTTGTCGTCGAACGCCAGCCCCGAGGCGTGGGCCAGCAGGTGGCGCACCGTGGAGCCGGCCGGGCCGGCGGGGTCGTCCAGCTCGAAGACGCCCTCCTCGACCGCGACCAGCGCCGCGTAGGCGGTCAGCGGTTTGGTCACCGACGCCAGGGGGAAACGGTGGTGCTGCGGGCCGTGCGCGCCCAGCAGCGCGCCGTCCGCGCCCCGCACCACCGCCACCGCCGCCGTGTCGACCGGCCAGTCCTCGATCATCCGCAAGCTCTGCATGGCAGGAACTGTAGTGCGGCGGCCGAAGCCGCTTGCTTCGAGTGCACTCGAACTCGATAACGTCGAGTGCATCACGCCGCACACCTTCGGGGGAGTCCGTCATGAGTGCCCTGCCCGCCGTGGAGTCCGCGCTCGACCCGGTGCTGAACAGCTGTGGCCTGGCCGAGTACCACGCGCCTGCCGAACCCACCGACCGGCTGCGCCACACCATCAGCGAGGTGGCCGCCCGCACCGGGCTGACCGCGCACACGCTGCGCTGGTACGAGCGGATCGGTCTGCTCGACCCGGTGGACCGCTCGCACTCGGGCCGCCGCCTGTACAGCGACGCCGACCTCAACCGGCTGGCCTTCCTGAGCCGGCTGCGGCTGACCGGCATGCCGGTGGCGGACATGCTGCGCTACGTCGAGCTCGCCCGCGGGGGCGAGCGCACCTTCGACGAGCGGCGTGACCTGCTGGTGGCCCACCGCGACGGGGTACGGCAGAAGATCGCCGACCTGCACGCCACCCTCGCGGTGATCGAGCACAAGATCGACCTCTACTCAGGGAAGTAATCCGCATGACGCAGTCGACGTCCCCCCTCCCCGCCGACCTCCCGGCCGGCCTCCCCACCGCCCGCCTGGGCACGGACGGACCGCTCGTCGGCGTCCAGGGCCTGGGCTGCATGGGCATGAGCGAGTTCTACGGCCCGACCGACACCACCGAGGCGCTGGCCACCCTGGAGGCCGCACTGGCCGCCGGGGTCACCCTCTTCGACACCGCCGACATCTACGGCTCGGGCCACAACGAGGAGCTGATCGGCCCGTTCGTGCGGGCCCACCGCGACCAGGTGGTGCTGGCCACCAAGTTCGCCATCGAGCGCAGGGCCGACGACCCGCACTACCGCGCCATCCGCAACGACCCCGGCTACATCCACAGCGCGGTGGACGCCTCGCTGCGCCGCCTGGGCGTCGAGGTGATCGACCTCTACTACATGCACCGCCGCGACCCGCAGGTCCCGCTGGCCGAGTCGGTGGGCGCGATGTCCGAGCTGGTGCAGGCCGGCAAGGTCCGCCACCTGGGCCTGTCCGAGGTGACCGGGGCCGAGCTGCGCGAGGCGCACGCGGTGCACCCGATCGCGGCCGTCCAGCAGGAGTGGTCGCTCTTCTCCCGCGACGTGGAGCAGAGCGTGGTCGGGGCCGCCGCCGAGCTCGGGGTCGGCTTCGTCCCGTACTCGCCGCTCGGCCGGGGCTTCCTGACCGGCGCCTTCGCCAGCGCCACCGAGCTGGCCGAGGACGACTTCCGTCGCCACCAGCCGCGCTTCAGCGGGGACAACGCGGCCGCCAACGCCGCGCTGATCGCCCCGATCCAGCGGATCGCCGCCGAGCGTGGGGTGACGGCGGCTCAGGTCGCGCTCGCCTGGGTCCACCAGCGCGCCGCGGTGCACGGCCTGACGGTGGTTCCGATCCCCGGCACCCGCAAGCGCAGCCGGCTGGCCGAGAACACCGCCGCCGCCACCCTGCTGCTCGACGCGGCCGAACTCGCCGCGCTGGAGCCGCTGGCCGCCGAGGTCGCCGGCACCCGCTACCCGGACATGGCCTTCACGGCCACCGCCCGCGAGTAGCCGCCCGCCTGGCGGTGGGTCAGCCCGTGCGGTAGACGACGGACCGGTAGTCGCCCAGCGCGATCGCCGCGAAGTTGTGCAGGCTGGTGGTCCCGGGGTCGAAGTAGCCCACGTGGCCCGCGGCGCCGGCCGAGGAGATCTGCTCGGCGCCGAAGTCCGCGCTGGTCGGGTCGGCCCCGTGACCCAGGCCGCCGACCTGGAGGTAGGGGACGTTGCCGATCCAGTCGCTCGGGTTGCGGGTGGCCCACAGGTGGACCCCGGCGCCCAGCTCGTCCACGTTCTGCACGCCCATGCCGGGGCTGCCCAGCACCACCATGTCCGTGGTGCGGCCGTGCAGCCCGGGCGCCACGGTGCCGCAGACCACGGTGCCGTAGGAGTGGCAGATCAGGGTCGGCGGGGCGACGGGGGAGCTGGTCCTGGCCAGGCCGTCGAGCAGCCGGGCCAGCCGGGGCGCGCCGGCGTCGGCCAGCCGGGAGGTGACCGCGTCGGGGCCCAGGCCCACCGGGGTGACGTAGCCGGTCCAGGCGATGACCGCGGTCTTCACGCCCGGCTCCTGGCTGCGCTCCTCGGCCTGCAGCGCGCGGGCCATCCCGGCCGGCGAGCGCAGCGGGTCGACCGCGCGGTCGTGGTGGCCGAGGTCGGTGTCCGAGCCGGGCACGATCACCGAGACGCGCTGGGCGCTCGCCAGGTCGCCGAAGACCTCGGTGACCAGGCCGCGGCCGCGCGGGTCGAAGGCCAGGATCTGGCGGCCCGGGGCCAGCAGCGCCTGGCAGTCGTTGGCCCGGGAGACGGCGAGCGCGTGGGTGGTGGGGTCCACCCTGCGGTCCGCGGCCTGGGCCTTGGCCCGGGCCACCTCGGCCGCCAGCGCCAGTGCGTTGGCCCGGTAGCGCAGCTGCAGCGGGGCGCCGTCCAGATTGCCCACCACCAGCGGGTAGGCGTTCGCCAGGCGGTCCTGCTGGGCGGCGGAGAGTGTGGCGAAGAAGCCTGCCACGGTGGCCGCGTCGGCGGTGGCCGGGTCGGGCAGCGGACGGCCGAGCGAGGTGTCGTGCACCCAGGCGCTGGAACCGGCCGGCGGGGTGGTGATCGCGACCTGCTCGTTGGAGGCCGCGGCCTGGGCGGCCGCGGCGCCGGCGTCGGCCAGCACCGAGCAGGCCGCGAAAGCGCCGATCAGCATGCGCTTCAGCCGCCTGCGCTGCATTCGCGTCAACTCCTGGTGCTATGGCGGCCGGGACGATCGAGTGATCGGATCCACACGGCGGCCGGGACAAGACAACGTTCAGTCGGCCAGCGTATTCGGTCCGAAGGAGTGCTGGAGCCGCCCTAAACTGTGGGTTGAGTCACAGTGACCCCCGTGCGACCCGCTCGTTCGTCAGTGCCAGTCGCCGGCCAACGCCGGTCCGAGCTGGTCGAGGTGACGCCCGATCATGGCGATCATGCCGTCCGGGCCGTCGGCGCCGGGACACCCCCCGGCGGCCGTCCAGGCCTGGTGGGCGGAGCGGATCACGGCCCCGAAGGTGGCCGCCAGCAGCCGCGGGCGCAGGTCGGTGGCCGGGTCCACCCCCTCGCGGGCGGCCAGCACCTCGACCACCCGCTGCTCCTGCTCGGCCGAGCGGCGCAGGTGGGCGGCGAGCAGGGTGGGAGTCGACTCGATCAGCGCGACCAGCTCCAGCGCGGCGGTGACGCCGCGCCCGTCGTGCCGGTGCGCGTCGTGCAGGTCGCGCCAGGACTCGCAGACGGCCGCGTGCATCGCGGTGAGCGGGTTCTCGGCGGCCGGCCGGGCCCGCAGTCGCTCCAGGAAGTACCGCTCGGCGTCGGCCAGCACCGCGAGCGCGGCCTCCTCCTTGTTGGCGAAGTAGCGGAAGAAGGTGCGCTGCGAGACGTCCACGGCGGCGGCGATCTCGTCCACGGTGGTGCGCGCGTAGCCCTGGGTGAGGAAGAGCCGGTGTGCCGCGTCCACCAGGGCGTCCCGGGTGCGCTGCTTCTTGCGCTCGCGCAGACCCGGGGGCGCGGCGGGCGGGGCAGCGGTGGTGGTGGACATGCCGACACGATAGCGCGCGGTCCGGGCCCGGCCGGGAGGTGAAGCCGCTGCCCCCGGGCGGCACGCCGTGCCGTGATTCATCGGGCACCATAAGTCACTGATTGCCGATTGTCAGCTGCTGACATAATCTCGTCGCGGTGGCGCCCGCGCGGCCGACGAGCTCGTGGGGACGGGCGGGGCCCGGGCGCCACCCGTCTGCCGTCTGCCGGAGAGGCCCCAGGCCTGTCCGGCCTTAGCGCCGGCCGGTCAGGCCGGGGCGCTCGACCGGCACTGCCGCCGCCTCGCGCAGGTAGCGGCTGCGCTCCTCGCGCTCCAGATCCGGGAAGTAGTCCAACAGGCGGGTGTGCGCCTCGGCGGGGGACAGCTGCACCTCGCGCAGCAGCCAGCGCGCGCGGGCCAGGATCTCGTCGTCGTGCATGGGGCGATCATCACCACCGGGGCGGCCGCCGGGCGCGCTGGACTGGGCCGGACGATGGGCCTCCCGGGTGTGGAAAAGCCCGAGGGCCGGACTCCAGCAGGAGTCCGGCCCTCGGGGTGTTCGACGGTCCGGCCGGCTCAGGCGTCGCCGCCCGCAGCGCCCGGGTGGGCGGCGGCCACGTCCAGCAGCTGGTAGCGGTCGATCGCCTCCTTCAGCGCGTGGCGGTCGATCTTGCCCTGCTTGGCCAGCTCGGTCAGCACGCCCAGCACCACCGACTGCGCGTCGATGTGGAAGAACCGGCGCGCCGCACCACGGGTGTCGGCGAAGCCGAAGCCGTCGGCACCCAGCGACTGGTACTGGCCCGGCACCCAGCGCGCGATCTGGTCCGGCACCGCGCGCATCCAGTCGGAGACCGCGACGAACGGGCCCTCGGCGCCGGAGAGCTTCTCCGTCACGTACGGGACGCGCTGCGGCTCCTCGGGGTGCAGCAGGTTGAACTCCTCGGCCTCCACCGCGTCGCGGCGCAGCTCGTTCCAGGAGGTCGCGGACCACACGTCGGCCTTGACGTTCCACTCCTCGGCCAGGATCCGCTGGGCCTCCAGGGCCCACGGCACGGCCACGCCGGAGGCGAGGATCTGCGCCGGGATCTGGCCCGCGGTGCCGGCCTGGTAGCGGTGGATGCCCTTGAGGATGCCCTCGACGTCCACGTTCTCCGGCTCGGCCGGCATCTGGATCGGCTCGTTGTAGACCGTCATGTAGTAGAAGACGTCCTCGCCGTGCGGGTGCTCGGCGGAGGAGCCGTACATGCGGCGCAGACCGTCCTGCATGATGTGCGCGATCTCGAAGCCGTAGGCCGGGTCGTAGGCGACGACCCCGGGGTTGGTCGAGGCCAGCAGGTGCGAGTGGCCGTCGGCGTGCTGCAGGCCCTCACCGGTCAGCGTGGTGCGGCCGGCGGTGGCGCCGATCACGAAGCCGCGGGCCAGCTGGTCGGCCATCTGCCAGAACTGGTCGCCGGTGCGCTGGAACCCGAACATCGAGTAGAAGACGTAGACCGGGATCAGCGGCTCGCCGTGGGTGGCGTAGGACGAACCGGCGGCGATCAGCGAGGCGGTGCAGCCGGCCTCGGAGATGCCGTCGTGCAGCATCTGGCCGGTCGGGGACTCCTTGTACGCCAGCAGCAACTCGCGGTCGACCGACTCGTAGGTCTGGCCGAGCGGGTTGTAGATCTTGGCGGACGGGAAGAGCGAGTCCATGCCGAAGGTCCGGTACTCGTCCGGCGCGATCGGCACGAAGCGGTTGCCGATGCCCTTGTCCCGCATCAGGTCCTTGAGCACGCGGACGAACGCCATGGTGGTGGCGATGGTCTGCTGGCCGGAACCCTTCTTGACGCCCTTGTAGGCGTCGTCGCCCGGCAGCTCCAGCTTGCGCGGCCGCACCTTGCGGGTCGGCACGTAGCCGCCCAGCTCCCGGCGCCGGTCGTGCATGTACTGGATCTCTTCGGAGTCCTTGCCCGGGTGGTAGTAGGGCGGGTAGCCCTCGTCGAGCTGCTTGTCCGTGATCGGCAGGTGCAGGCGGTCGCGGAAGCGCTTCAGGTCCTCGACCGTCAGCTTCTTCATCTGGTGGGTGGCGTTGCGGCCCTCGAAGTTGGGGCCCAGCGTCCAGCCCTTGACGGTCTGCGCCAGGATGACGGTCGGCTGGCCCTTGTGCTCGCGGGCCGCCTTGAAGGCCGCGTAGACCTTCTTGTGGTCGTGGCCGCCGCGACCCAGGTGCTGGATCTGCTGGTCGGACATGCTCTCGACCATCGCGCGCAGCCGCAGGTCGTCACCGAAGAAGTGCTCGCGGATGTACGAGCCGGTCTCGGTGGCGTAGGTCTGGAACTGGCCGTCCGGGGTGGAGTTCAGCTTGTTGACCAGGACGCCGTCACGGTCCTGGGCCAGCAGCGGGTCCCAGCTGCGGTCCCAGACCAGCTTGATGACGTTCCAGCCGGCGCCGCGGAACTGCGACTCCAGCTCCTGGATGATCTTGCCGTTGCCGCGGACCGGGCCGTCCAGGCGCTGCAGGTTGCAGTTGACGACGAAGGTCAGGTTGTCCAGGCCCTCGCGCGCGGCGAGCGACAGCT
Organism: Kitasatospora sp. NBC_01250; assembly: GCF_036226465.1. Lineage (NCBI taxonomy): Bacteria > Bacillati > Actinomycetota > Actinomycetes > Kitasatosporales > Streptomycetaceae > Kitasatospora > Kitasatospora sp. NBC_01250. The sequence goes on from NZ_CP108476.1 coordinate 6,286,014, forward strand.
GGCCCAGCGACTCCGGCTCGTCCATCTCGCCGTCGCCGAGGAAGGCGTAGACGTGGCTGTCGGAGGTGTCCTTGATCCCGCGGTGCTCCAGGTAGCGGTTCATCCGCGCCTGGTAGATCGCGCCGAGCGGGCCGAGGCCCATCGAGACGGTCGGGAACTCCCAGAAGTCCGGCATCAGCCGCGGGTGCGGGTAGCTGGACAGGCCGTAGGGGGCCTTCGACTTCTCCTGGCGGAAGGCGTCGAGCTGCTGCTCGCTCAGTCGGTCCAGCAGGAAGGCGCGGGCGTAGATACCGGGGGAGGCGTGGCCCTGGAAGAAGATCTGGTCGCCGGACTCGCCGTCGGCGTCCTTGCCACGGAAGAAGTAGTTGAAGCCCACGTCGTACAGGGACGCGGAGGAGGCGAAGGTGGCGATGTGGCCACCGACGCCGATGCCCGGGCGCTGGGCCCGGGAGACCATCACGGCCGCGTTCCAGCGGGTCGCGTTCAGGACCTTGCGCTCGATCTCCTCGTTGCCGGGGAAGAACGGCTCGTCCTTGGTGGCGATGGTGTTGACGTAGTCCGTGCTGCGCATCTCGGGCACGGCGACACGCTTCTCGCGGGCGCGCTCGATCAGGCGGAGCATCAGGTAGCGGGCGCGCTCACGGCCCCGCTCGTCGATGGCCGCGTCGAGCGACTCCAGCCATTCCGCGGTCTCCTCGGGATCGAAGTCCGGGACCTGACTCGGAAGGCCGCCAATGATGATCGGGTTGCGATCGGATCCGGAAGCCACGCTGTTCCTTCACTGTCGGTCGAAACTGAGGTGTGTCGCGCCGCCTCCATCGTGTACCGCAACTCGGAGATCCGTCATCTCTACCGATGGGTAACCGAAGCGCCTGGTGGGCGAATCGGTCAGGTGGGGGCGCTTCGGGCGTCATCGCCGTCACCGACTCCACCGGGTCTTACGAAGAGGTGGTCCGACCTGTGTACCTGGACTGCTCCAGGTGCCCCGCTCGTCCGATGGCGGGCGGTCGGGGTGAGGGCCAACAGGAGACTTTACGCCCGTGGTCGTACTGGTCTCGAATGCCGTTCGTATCGCGGGCGGGAAGGCGGTCGACTGATCGCGAACCTGCCGGCGGACGAGTGGCATCCGCAGCATGGGCGAACGGTCCGCAAAAGGGCAAATCGGTGTGATTCCCGGCACAGGACTCGGCGTGTCTTGCTACGAGACGTCAACCTTTGGGTGGGATCGGGGGTCGGGTACTTGCGCGAACCGCCGCGCCCGTGTGGACTACGGCCACAGCCCTGGCATCGACGCCAGGCCGAATACTGGAGGTTATTCCCGTGAGCGCGACCGCGGACCCCGCGGACAAGTCCAACCCGGCTAACAAGCTGGGCTTCGAGCCCGGCCAGATCGTTCAGGAGCTCGGGTACGACGAAGACACCGACCAGGAGCTCCGCGAGGGCATCGAGGAGATCACTGGTGAGGACCTCGTCGACGAGGACTACGACGACGTCGCCGACGCCGTCCTGCTGTGGCACCGCGAGGAGGACGGGGATCTGACCGATGCCCTCGTCGACGCCCAGGAGTACCTGGCCGATGGCGGCCTGATCTGGCTGCTGACGCCCAAGAAGGGCCGTGAGGGCCACGTCGAGGCGCACGAGGTCGCGGAGGCCGCGCAGACCGCGGGCCTCTCGCAGACCAGCTCGATCACGGTGGCCAAGGACTGGGCCGGTACCCGCCTGGCCACGCCGAAGGCGGCGAAGTCCGGCCGGCGCTGAGCCCGGCCGCCCCGGCTCCGGCCCACCCTGAGCGCGGCCCGCACTGAGCCGGGCCGCACCGCGTCGGGCCGCACCGAGCCCGGCGCACCCGGAGCCTGACGGACCCCGCTGGAGGAGCCTCCAGCGGGGTCCCGCCGTCTGCGCGGCCGGTTTGTCGGGATCACCGAGACCGTTGTTCGCTCGCGGCGAAATCGGCCGTGAATCGCCCCTGCCGGGTGGTGCCGGCTCACTCGTACGGCCGAAATCCGGAGCCCGGATGCGAGGATGATCGCGCGGTCGGCCGGTGCGTCGCCCGCGGGAACCCGTGGGCACGGTGCGCGCCGCGCCCACCGCTGAGAAAGGTCTCACCATGGCCATCGAGGTCGGCACCCAGGCTCCGGACTTCGAGCTGAAGAACCAGCACGGCGAGCTGGTCAAGCTCTCCGACTTCCGGGGCGAGAAGAACGTCGTCCTGGTCTTCTACCCCTTCGCCTTCACCGGTGTCTGCACCGGCGAGGTCTGCGCGATCCAGAAGGAGCTGCCGCGGCTCCAGAACGAGGACGTGCAGATCCTGGCGGTCTCCAACGACTCGCCCTTCACCCTGCGCGTCTTCGCCGACCAGGAGGGCCTCTCCTACCCGCTGCTGTCGGACTTCTGGCCGCACGGCGCGGTCTCCGAGGCCTACGGCGTCTTCGACGGCGAGAAGGGCTGCGCGGTCCGCGGCACCTTCGTGATCGACAAGGCCGGCGTGGTGCGCTGGTCGGTCGTCAACGGCCTGCCGGACGCCCGGGACGAGCAGGAGTACCTCACGGTGCTCGCCGCGCTCTGAGGCGGCGCCTGGCGGGGATCTCCGGCCCGGGGCTCCCGGGCGGGGCCCGGGGCCGGAGATCCCCACCAGCCACGCCGGGCCGCCTAGTGTGCGGTCCGGGAACCCGGTACTACGATCTGGCCGTTGGTCGGAGCGTGGGTCGGTCCCAAGGGCTCGACGGCCACACCGCCGAGGCGCCGCCCGGGTGCCTCCCGCATCTTGGAGGAACCTGTGGGTGTCAGCCTGAGCAAGGGCGGCAACGTCTCGCTGACCAAGGAGGCCCCGGGCCTGACCGCGGTGCTCGTCGGCCTCGGCTGGGACGCGCGCACCACGACGGGCGCGGAGTTCGACCTGGACGCCAGTGCGCTGCTCTGCACCGAGCAGGGCAAGGTCGCCAAGGACAGCGACTTCGTCTTCTTCAACAACCTGACCAGCCCGGACGGTTCGGTCGAGCACACCGGCGACAACCTGACCGGTGAGGGCGAGGGCGACGACGAGACGATCAAGGTCAACCTGGCCGCCGTGCCGGCCTCGGTCGCCAAGATCGTCTTCCCGGTCTCGATCTACGAGGCGGAGACCCGGCTGCAGAACTTCGGCCAGGTCCGCAACGCCTACATCCGGGTGGTCAACCAGGCCGGCGGTCAGGAGATCGCCCGCTACGACCTGACCGAGGACGCCTCCACCGAGACGGCGATGGTCTTCGGCGAGCTCTACCGCAGCGGCGCCGAGTGGAAGTTCCGCGCCATCGGCCAGGGCTACGCCTCGGGCCTGCGCGGCATCGCCCAGGACTTCGGTGTGAACGTCTGACGGCACCTCGGACGGATGGCCCGACCAGGACCCCGGTCGCCCGCTCGGGCGACCGGGGTCCTGCCGTGCGTACGGCGAAAAGGTGCGTCCGCTGACGGCCCGGCCGGGGAGCGCGTGGCCCGGCGGCCGGATACCCGAACGCCGGGCTGAAGCGGGGTTCCGCCCCCTTGATAGGTTCGAAGTTCAGCATGTTCAGTGGGCGGTTCGGAACCGTTCGGGGGCCGGAGGGCGTACATGTGGAGTTCGCCCTCTGTGTCTCACCGCACGGTGCCGGCTGCCAGGGAGTGGGAGGAAAGACGACGATGAGTGTCACGCTCGCCAAGGGCGGCAACGTCTCGCTGAGCAAGGCCGCGCCCGGCCTGACCCAGGTTCAGATCGGCCTGGGCTGGGACGCCCGGTCGACCACCGGCGCGCCCTTCGACCTCGACGCGAGCGCGCTGCTCTGCTCGGGCGGCCGGGTGCTCGGCGACGAGTACTTCGTCTTCTACAACAACCTCAAGAGCCCGGAGGGCTCGGTCGAGCACCTGGGCGACAACCTGGTCGGCGGCCAGGAGGGTGACGAGGGCGACGAGGAGGTGATGGTGGTCAACCTGGACCTGGTGCCCGCGCAGGTCGACAAGGTGGTCTTCCCGGTCTCGATCTACGACGCGGACGCGCGGGTGCAGAGCTTCGGCCAGGTCCGCAACGCCTACATCCGGGTGGTCAACCAGGCCGGCGGTCAGGAGATCGCCCGCTACGACCTGACCGAGGACGCCTCCAGCGAGACCGCGATGATCTTCGGCGAGCTCTACCGCTACCAGGGCGAGTGGAAGTTCCGGGCGGTCGGCCAGGGGTACGCGTCCGGTCTGCGCGGAATCGCCCTCGACTTTGGGGTCAACGTACAGTAAAGGCATCGTCAAATTCTCGGCGCGCCATGTCACCGAAAGGTAGTAATACCGTGTTCCTCCGCACTTTCGGATGGTCCTTCGCGACCACGGTCGCCGGGCTGATCGCGGCCGGGCTGATCTGGGGCGCCGAGGGTTTCGGCGTGGTGCTGATCCTCGCGGTCCTGGAGATCTCACTCTCGTTCGACAACGCCGTGGTCAACGCCACAGTGCTGAAGCGGATGACTCCGTTCTGGCAGAAGATCTTCCTGACGGTGGGCGTGCTGATCGCCGTCTTCGGCATGCGGCTGCTCTTCCCGCTGCTGGTCGTAGGCCTGACCGCGCACATCGGCCCGAGCACGGTGATCGACCTCGCGCTCAACTCCGGCCACACGTACCACGGTCTGACCTACGCCCAGCATCTGGAAGCGGCCAATCCCGCGATCGCCGCGTTCGGCGGGACCTTCCTGCTGATGATCTTCCTCGACTTCATCCTCGAGGAGAAGGACTACCACTGGCTGCGCTGGATCGAGCGCCCGCTGGAGCGGATCGGCCGGCTGGAGGCGCTCTCCTCGGTGATCGCACTGGTCGCGCTGGCGCTGGCGGCCCGCTTCTTCGCGGCGGGGCACGCGGAAACGGTCCTGCTGGCGGGGCTGCTGGGGCTGGCGACCTACCTCGCGGTCAACGGGCTCTCGGGTGTCTTCGAGTCGAACATGGAGGCTGCCGAGGAGAGTGACGAGGAGGCCGAGGAGGAGGGTGCCGCCGGGGCCGGTGCCGCCGCGAAGCCCGGCAAGTCGCTGGTCCAGGTGGCCGGCAAGGCCGCGTTCTTCCTCTTCCTGTACCTGGAGGTGCTGGACGCCTCGTTCTCCTTCGACGGGGTCGTCGGCGCCTTCGCGATCTCCAACGACATCTTCCAGATCACCCTGGGCCTGGGCATCGGGGCGATGTACATCCGCTCGCTGACCGTCTTCCTGGTCCGCAAGGGGACCCTGGACGACTACGTCTACCTGGAGCACGGCGCCCACTACGCGATCGGCGCGCTGGCGGCGATCCTGCTGATCTCGATCGAGTACAAGATCCCGGAGATCGTCACCGGGCTGATCGGCGTGGCCTTCATCGGCGCCGCCCTCGCCTCCTCGATGCTGCGCAACCGGCGCACCGCTGCGCTGGAGTCGGTGGCCGAACCGGAGCCGACGGCGGTCGGCAAGCGCTGACCGCCGGTCGCCGCCACCGACGGGAAGGGCCCTGCTCGCACGAGCAGGGCCCTTCCCGTCGTTCCCGGGGCGGCGGCCTGTCCGTGCCGCCCGCCGGGGGTTCAGCCCAGGCGCTTCTCCATGGCGCGCAGCTTGCGCTCCAGGGAGTCGAAGGGGGAGTCGAGCTTGGGCAGCGCGAGGGTGTCGTCCTCGGCCGTCAGGTCGATGCTGTCGGAGGCGCTGCGGCTGCCGCCGACGGCCGTGCGGCGCGGGGAGGCGGAGAGCGCGGCGGGCTCCAGTGCGGACCGGCCGAGGGTGCTGCGGGTGGCGTCGGAGCCGGCCGGTGCGCCTTCGGTCACGGCGTGGTCGGTGAGGGCGGCTTCGGCTAGGGCAGGCTCCGAAGCGGGCTGGCCGTCGCCGGCGCCGGCGGTCAGCGCGGGCACCTGGCGCCCGCCGCGGGTGCGGGCCAGCACACCGCCCCGGGAGATCGCCTTCAGCTCGGCCCGCTCGCGGCGGTCCGCACTGCGTGCCTGCACCTTGGCGTCCAGCTTCGCCTGCCGCTCCTCGCGGACCTCCTCGACCGCCTCGTCCAGGCTGCGGACGTTCTCCAGCAGCATCAGCGACCAGGCGGCGTAGGTCTCGCGCGGGGCGCGCAGCCAGCGCACGATGCGGATCTGCGGCAGCGGACGCGGTATCAGGCCCTGCTCGCGCAGCGCCGCCCGGCGGGTCTGCTTGAGCGCGCGGTCGAAGAGCACGGCGGCCGAGATCGACATGCCGGAGAAGAACTGCGGGGCACCGGCGTGGTCGCCGCCGCGCGGCGCGTGCACCCAGTTGAACCAGGCCGAGGCGAAGGCGAAGAGCCAGACCAGCAGGCGGGAGCCGAGCGCCGCGTCACCGTGGCTGGCCTCGCGCACGGCGAGCACCGAGCAGAACATCGCGGCGCCGTCCAGGCCGAACGGGACGAGGTACTCCCAGCCGCCCGACAAGCCCAGGTTCTGGGTGCCGAAGCCGACCAGGCCGTGGAAGGAGAGCGCGGCCGCGACGCCGGCGCAGCAGAAGAGCAGCACGTAGGAGGAGATCCCGTACACCATCTCCTTGCGGCGGCGGCGCTCCTCGCTGCGCTCCCAGGAGTCCCCGTTCTCCTGGGTCTTGGCACTCTTGAAGCGCAGCGTGGCCGTCAGGACGGCTATGACGAGCAGGGCCGCGCCGCCGACGACGACCCAGGCCAGCTGTGTGGACGAGAATGACATTGCGGCGTTGGCCTCTGCTTTCCGCGGTCGGGTGGGAGTGGACGGTCCCCGGCGATGGCCGGAACGGCGTCAGTTCCCAGAGCGAGCACCCGCCCTGATGGTCCGTCGTGCACGCAGGAACGCGCTGACGGGACGGGTGGGGCCAGGCCGTGTCGAGCTCGCGCGGGTGACGGGGACACCTGTGCGGCTAGACGATATCGCGTCTGGCGGGGCGGCATGGTACGGGAGTCACGATCGTGCTGCTATCCGCCGCTCGGGTGGCAGAGCCGGCGGCGGACCGGACAGCCGGTGTCGTGTTCGAAACCGACGGTGGCTCAGAGCCGCTGCTGGGTATGGACCGCAGTGCACAATGACTCGTCAGCTGTCCGGCGCCGGAGCCGGACGGCGACACCTCTGGGCTGGGGGCGGTCGGGATGGCCACGATCTGGGAGTACCTGCGCGGCGAGCGGAACCTGCCCGACATGATGGGGCAGGTGGGGAAGGTGACGCTCACCAAGTCCCGGCCGCAGCACTCGATCACCACCTCCGGGGCGACCACCGGCACCCTCTACGTCAACCTGCACTGGACCGCCCGTCTGGTCTCCGGCTCGCAGGGCGCGCTGCGCCGCAAGCTGCTCCAGCCCCGGCTGCTGCGCCCGTCCCAGACCGAGACCACCCAGGGCGGCGCCGAGAACGTCGACCTCGACCTCGCCTGCATGTACGAACTCACCGACGGGACCCGGGGCGTGGTCCAGCCGCTCGGGAAGTTCTTCGGGGACCTGCAGCATCCGCCCTACATCAAGCTGAGCGGCGACGACCAGTACGGGGCGCCGTCCGGCGAGACGATGTACATCAACCTGGAGAAGAAGGACCAGTTCAAGCGGCTGCTGATCTTCGTCTACATCTACGACGGCACGCCGGCCTTCGACCAGACGCACGCGCAGATCCAGATCGTGCCGCCGAGCGGGCCGCGGCTGGAGATCAACCTGGACGAGCGGGCGGCGGCGGCCCGTTCGTGCGCGGTGGTGCTGATCGAGAACCGGGACGGGGAGCTGATGGTCCGTCGCGAGGTGCGGTACGTGCACGGGTTCCAGTCGGACCTGGACCGGCTGTACGGGTTCGGGATGGACTGGCAGCGGGGGTACAAGGAGGAGTAGCCGGGGTCCGCGCCCTTGCGGGGCGGGGTCAGCGGGGCTGGAACTGGGGGCCCTGCGGGGGCAGGGCGAAGTCCGGGTCGAGCACCTGGGTGGGCTGGGACGGCAGGGGCGCTGGGGGCTGCTGCGGGTAGCCGTAGGGCGGCGGTTGCTGGGGGTAGCCGTACGTGGGGGCGGGCGCCGGGGCGGGGGCCGGCTGCTGGGGGTAGCCGTAGGGGGGCTGCTGCTGCGGGTAGCCGTAGCTGGGCTGGTGCGGCGGAGCCGGCGGGTAGGCGGGGGCGGTCGGCGGCTGCTGCGGGTAGCCGTACCCGGGCGCGCTGGTGGGCGCGGGCGCAGTGGCGGTGACGGGCGCGGCGGCGGGCGGCGGGGGCGTCGGGGCGCCGGCGGCCGGGGACGGGACGGCCGGGATGCCGGCGGCGGGGGACGGGACGGCCGGGGCGAGCGTGTAGGTGCCGGGCTCCTCGGTGCGCGGAGCGGGCCGCGCCGAGGGCGCGGCGGGGTGCTGTGCCGGGGGCGCCGGCTCGGGCCGGGCGGTGGCGGTGGGAGCGGCGTCCTCCTCGACCGCGATCCCGAAGTCGGTGGCGAGACCGCCGAGGCCGGAGGCGTAGCCCTGACCGACCGCGCGGAACTTCCAGCCGCCGTCCCGCCGGTAGAGCTCGGCGCAGACCAGGGCCGAGACCGGCTCGGTCTCGTTGACCGGGAACTCGGCCAGCGGCTCGGCGCCGGGCGCGGCCGCGTCGTGGAGCAGCACCCGCAGCCCGCGGACGGCGCGGAAGTCGCCGCCCTCGACCGAGCCGGCCAGCACCACCCGGTGGACCTCGGCCGGCAGCTTCCCGAGGTCGACCTCGATGGCGTCGGTGATCTCCTCACCGCCCGGGCTCTGGTGCTTGGGCAGGTGACGCACCGTGCCCGAAGGATGCCGCGGCTGGTTGTAGAAGACGAAGTCGGCATCGGAGCGGACCTTGCCGGCGGCGCCGAGCAGCAGCGCGGAGGCGTCCAGGTCCGGGGTCCCCGGTGCCGCGCTCCAGCGCAGCACGGCGCGGACCGCGGTCGCGGTCAGCGAGATGTTGGCGCCCTTCGCCATCACGTGCGTCATAGCTGTCCATCCTGCCTGCTGGGCACCGCTGCGGACAACGTGGGTGCGGGAGGGTCCGCGGCGTGCTGCCGGGTGGTGCGGCGGATTGTGCTGGCTGAAAACTTGCGCAATTGAGCAAGCAATTTATGGGCGCCAATCCGATGATCGTGTTCTTCCGCTTCTTTCGCTCTGGTCTTCCGGTCTGGCTTTGCGGTGGTTCGGGGCGGGCGGAGAATGTTCAGCGAATTCCATGTTCCCTGCCGCCGCCAGGTCTCGCCGTGGACCGTACGATGGCGGCCGAAGGGGGTGCGAGCTGTGGATTCGACGCTTTCGGTCCGCGGTGCCGACGGTTCGCCGGGCGCTCTGGTTCGTGGCGAAAGCAGTCGGTTCCGCCCGCGCCGAGCCGCTCGTCCGGTCCGCGGTCCGCGCCCTCGCCTGCTTCACCCGGTCGGTCCGCTGACTTCTCCGTTCCGCTCCGCCCGTTCGTCGCGACGCTCCTGGGAGTGCATTTTGCGCCATTTCGGCCACCTCGGCGTGGACGTCCGCCGTCGGCTCTTCCTGGTCGAGCCGGCGGCGTTCGACCGGCATGCCCCGGCGGCGACGCTGGCCACCGCGCTGGGCGCCACCCTCTATCTGCCCGCCACCCGCGGCACGCTGGTGAGCGATGTGCGCAGGCAGGCGGCCCGCGGGGTGACCTCGATGGTGCTCTGCCTGGAGGACGCCATCGCCGACGGCGAGGTGACCGCCGCCGAGGCGAACCTGGTCGACGGGCTGCGCGCGCTGGCGGAGCCGGTCGGCGCGGCCGGTCCGGGGCCGGTCGGGTTGCCGCTGCTCTTTGTGCGGGTCCGGGTCCCTGAGCAGATCGGGGTGCTGGTGGGTCGGCTGGGCACGGCGGCCCGGCTGCTGAGCGGCTTCGTGCTGCCCAAGTTCACCGAGGAGAACGGCGCGCGCTATCTGGACGCCGTGGCGGACGCCGAACTCGCCTGCGGACAGCGGATGTTCGCCATGCCGGTGCTGGAGTCGCCGGAACTCGCCCACCTGGAGCACCGCCGCCTGGAACTGCTCGGCATAGCTGCGCTCTTGGCGAAGTACCGGGACCGGGTGCTGGCCGTTCGGCTCGGTGTGACCGACCTGTGCGCGGCCTACGGGCTGCGCCGGTCGCCCGAGTCGACGGCCTACGACCTGGCCCTGGTGGCCGGCGTGATCGGGGACGTGGTCAACGTGCTCGGCCGGGCGGACGGCAGCGGATTCACCGTGACCGGGCCGGTCTGGGAGTACTTCCCGCTCGGGCGCAGCGGGGCGGAGCTGACCGGCCTGCTGCGCGAAATCGCACTCGACCGGGTCAACGGGCTGCTGGGCAAGACCTGCGTGCACCCGAGCCAGGTACCGGCGGTGCACGCCAGCCTGGTGGTCGGACACGAGGAGTACTGCGACGCGCGGGACGTGCTCGGCAGCGCGGCGGAGCGCGGCGGGGGCGTGGTGGGTTCGGCGTACGCCAACAAGATGAACGAGGTCAAGCCGCACCGCGCCTGGGCGGAGCGGGTGTTGGGGCGCGCTGAGCTGTTCGGGGTGGCACGGGCGGGGGTCGGGTTCGCGGAGCTGTTCGCGGCCTGCCGGGATGCGGAGGTTCGTGGTGGGCGTTGATCGCGTGGGTGCCGGAGGGGTGGGTGCTGATCGGATGGGTGCTGGCGTGTGTGACGGTGCGGTGTGGTCCGGGGACTGGGTCACCGAGCGGCTGGGCATGGAGCTGGTGGGGGATCCCGAGCTGACCGAGCTGCTCGGGCTCGCGGTCCGGGACAATCCGAAGCGGGCGCAGCTGCTGGTCTCGCAGGTGCTCGGCAAGCACGTGCCGCAGCGGCCCGGGCTGGTGCTCGGCGCCGGACGGCGGCTGGGCGCGGCGGTGCGCGAGCGGCTGGGCGACGGCGGGGCGGGCGAGGGGCTGGGCGACGGGGTGGGCCCGGCGGAGCCGGTGACGGTGCTGGGCTTCGCCGAGACCGCGACCGGGCTCGGCCACTGCGTGGCCGACGAGCTGGACGCGTGCTATCTGCACTCCACCCGGCGGCCGGTGGCCTGGATGGTGCCGGCGGCCGGCTTCGAGGAGGTGCACTCGCACGCCACCTCGCACCTGTTGCTGCCCGACCATCCGGAACTGCTCGCGGGTGACGGGCCGTTGGTCCTGGTGGACGACGAACTGTCGACCGGGCAGACGGTGTTGAACACGATCGAGGCGCTGCACCGGATTTGGCCGCGTCGGCGGTACCTGCTGGCCGCGCTGGTCGACCTGCGCGGTGACACCGACCGGGCCCGACTGGCCGCGTTCGCAGCCGAGTTGGGTGCGAGCGTCGAGGTGGTGGCGCTGGCCCAGGGGCGGGTGCGACTGCCGGCGGATGCGAATGCGCGGGGGCGGGAGCTGGTGGCGGCATTGGCCGCGGACGGGGGATCCGCGGCGAGTGGGGCGGGGCACGTGCCGGGCGGGGCGGGTGAGGCGGGAGCCGGCCGGGCGGCGCGCGGTGAGCTGGTGCGGGCCGAGCTGCCGTGGCCGGCCGAGGTGCCCGAGGGCGGGCGGCACGGATTCCGGCCCGCGCAGCGCCGGGCGCTGGAGGCGGCGCTGCCCGATCTGGGGGAGCGGCTGGCCAAGGAACTGCGCGGCAGTGAGCGGCGGGTCCTGGTGCTGGGCTGCGAAGAGTTGAGCTACGCGCCGCTGCGGCTGGCGCACGCGCTGGAGGCGGCGCTGGAGGGCGCGGGCGCGTCGGTGGGCTGCTCGGTCCGCTTCTCGACGACCACGCGCTCGCCGGTCCTCGTGGTGGACGACCCCGGCTACGCGATCCGGAGCGGGCTGGCCTTTCCCGCGCACGGTGCGCCGCAGGAGGGTGGCGGCACGCGGTTCGCGTACAACGTGGCGCCGGGGCGGGAGGCGGCGCGGCGGTTCGAGACGGTCGTGCTGGTCGTCGACGCCGTCTCCGACACGCCCGAACTGCGCTCGGCGGGCGGGCTGTTGGACCAGCTGCGGGCGGTGACGGACCGGGTGGTGCTGGTGGTGCTGCCGGTCTGGCACCCCGGCGCTGCCGCCGCGCCGCCGGTGGGGGCGCTGCTCGCGCCGGTGCCTGCGGGTGCGTTGTCTGCGCCGGTGCCTGCGAGTGCGCCGCCCGCGCCGTTGCCGGTCCCGCTGCGTGGTCCGGCCTTCTCCTCCTACGCGGCCGAGGAGGTGGGCTGGCTGCTGACCGATCTGTCCGCTGTCGCGCTGGAGGCGCCCACCGAGGAGCGGGAGGAGGCCGTGCAGTCCGGCGGCGCCCACTACGCGGAGTCGCTGCCGGTGGAGTACCACCCGGGCCCCGAGTACCTGGAGCTGTTCCAGCAGGCGCTGCGCGGCTCGGCCCGGCGGATCGCGCTGGCCGTCGGCACCGTCGCGGAGATGCTGGTCCGTGAGCGCGGCCGGGACCTGGTGCTGGCCTCGCTGGCCCGGGCCGGGACCCCCGTCGGCATCCTGATCCGCCGCTGGCTGGCCGCCGAGCACCGGATCGACGCGCCGCACTACGCCGTCTCGATCATCCGTGGCCGGGGCGTCGATCCGGTCGCGCTGCGCTATCTGGCGGAGCGTCATGATCCGCGTCAGGTCGTCTTCGTGGACGGCTGGACCGGGAAGGGTGCGATCACCCGGGAGCTGTCCGAGGCGCTGGCCGGCACCCCGTTCGACCCCGACCTCGCGGTGCTCGCCGACCCCGGCCGCTGCGTGCGGACCTTCGGCACCCGGGAGGACTTCCTGATCCCGTCCGCCTGCCTCAACTCGACGGTCTCCGGCCTGATTTCGCGCACCGTGCTGCGGCGGGACCTGATCGGGCCCGGCGACTTCCACGGCGCCAAGTACTACCAGGAGTTGGCGCCCGCGGACGTCTCGCGCGCCTTCCTGGACACGGTGACCGAGTGGTTCCCCGAGGTCCGCGCGGAGGTGGCCGCCGCCGAGCCGCCGGCCGACGCCGACCGGGCGCCGACCTGGACGGGCTGGGCCGCGGTGGAGCGGATCAGCGCCGAGTACGGGATCGGCAGCCTCAACCTGGTCAAGCCCGGCGTGGGCGAGACCACTCGGGTCCTGCTGCGCCGGGTGCCGTGGCGGATCCTGGCCCGCCGGGGCGCGGGGGCGGATCTGGACCACGTCCGGCTGCTGGCCGCGCAGCGCGGCGTGCCGGTGGAGGAGGTGGACGAGTTGCCGTACTCGTGCGTGGGACTGATCCACCCGCAGTTCAGCCGGGGTGCGACCGGGCCGACGGGGCACGCGGTATGACGGAGCGTCAGAGTCGCTCGGCGTCGGCCGTGATGGTGGCGAGCGATCTGGACCGCACGCTGATCTACTCGCTGCGGTCGGCCGAACTGCCGCCCGGCTCGCCGGTGCGGCTGCGGCTGGTCGAGCGCGACGGTGAGGGCGCTCCGCTGAGCCATCTCACCGAGCGGGCTGCCCAGTTGCTGGCCGAGCTGGCCCGGGAGGCGGTGTTCGTCCCGGCCACCACCCGCACCGTCGAGCAGTACCGGCGGATCCGGCTGCCCGGCCCGGCGGGTGCTGGTGGCTTCGGCCCGGCGGGCGGTGGTGACGGGGCCGACTGGCGTCCGCCGTACGCGATCTGTGCCAACGGGGGCCGGCTGCTGGTCGCGGGCGAGCCGGACCAGGACTGGGCGGCCGTCGTGGCGCAGCGGCTCGCCGCACACGCCGCGCCGCTGCCGGAGGTGGCCGAGCGGCTGGCGGGTCGCGGCGCTGCGGGCGGCGCCGGCTGTGGCGGCAGCGGTGGTGGCGGTGGTGCTGAGGGTGGCTGGCTGCTGCGGCAGCGGGTGGCCGAGGGCTTGTTCGTCTACGCGATCGTGGATCGTGAGCGGCTGCCCGCCGCCTGGCTCGACGAGCTGACCGCCTGGTGCGCGGAGCGGGGCTGGACCGTCTCGCTCCAGGGCCGCAAGCTCTACGCCGTCCCCCGCGTGCTGACCAAGAGCGCCGCGGTCGCGGAGGTGGTCCGCCGCCAGGGCGGCCGGGCCACGGTGCTGGCGGCCGGGGACTCGCTGCTCGATGCCGACCTGCTGCTCGCCGCCGACCACGCCTGGCGCCCCGGCCACGGCGAACTGGCCGAGCGGGGCTGGACCGGCCCGCGGGTGACGGCGCTGGAGCAGCGCGGCGCGCTCGCGGGCGAGCAGATCCTGAGCGCGCTGCTCGCCCGCGTCCGGCAGCTGAACGGCCAGGCCACCGACGGTTAGGGCCTGTCCGCCGGGCACTGGCTAGCCGCAGCAGCCCCCACCGCAGCAGCCACCGCCACCGCCGGCGGGCGGCTGCGGGGCGCTGCCGCCGCCCGCGCCGGTCACGGCGACGGTGGAGAGCAGCTTCACGGTGTCGGCGTGCCCCTGCGGGCAGGTCGCCGGGTCGTTGGCCTGGGCCATGGCGCGGCGCAGTTCGAAGGTCGCACCGCAGGAACGGCAGCGGAAGTCGTAGCGTGGCATGCCCGCAGCGTACCCGGCCGGGGCGGACTCACCCCGGCAGCGGTCGATTGCGGTGCGGGGCCGCTGCGCGGGGCCCGCGCGTCCGGGCCGGAGCGGCGAGCGGTTCGCTGCTTGCGGGTCGTGCGGGTCGTGCGGGTCGTGCGGGTCGTGCGGGTCGTGCGGGTCGTGCGGGTCTTGCAGACTTTGCGGCTTCTGCGGCTTCTGCGGTGCGCGGTGGTTCCGGCTCCGGCTCGCTACTGCTGGCCCAACTGGCCGCGGATCAGCCCCACCACCTCGGCCGCCGTCGCGCGCACGCCGTCCAGCTCGGTGAGGAAGCGCCAGTAGTCCGGGTGCCGTCCGGCCGCCGACAACGCGGCGACCGCCCGGTCCAGCCGCCCCACCGCCGCGTCCAGCGGTCCCGCGTGGCGCGGATCGGGCGCCTGGCGTCCGGCCATGGCCAGCCGCTGCGCGTCCCGCAGCGCGAAGCGCGCACGCTCCACCTCCGCCTGCGGATCACGCTCCGCCGCGTTCAGCCGCCGCAGTCGGTCGGCCACCGCGGCCACCGAGCCGTCGGCCGTCTCCAGCAGCGCCCGCACCGTCCCGAGCACCGACGCCGCGTCCGCCCACCGCTGCTCGTCGCGAGCCCGGGCCGCCTCCGCGAGCCTGGACTGCGCCGCCCGGCCCGCCTCCGCGACCTGCTGCGGCACCCGCTGCAGGTCCTGCCAGCACTCCGCGGAGAACCGCCGGCGCAGTTCGCTGAGCGTCGGCTCGACCGTGCCGGCCTTGGTCTCCAGCGCCTGCACCCGGGTCCGCAGGCTCGCCACCCGGCGGTCGATCTCGCGGGCCCGCTCCGGCCGCTGCTCGGCGTCCGCCAGGATCGCGGTCGCCCGCAGGCGTACGTCCTCGGCCCGTCGCAGCGTGTCCGTCACGCCGTGCCGGGCCGCACCCTCGTTGAGCTTGGTCAGCTCCGGCCGCAGCTCGGCCAGCCGGGCCGCCAGATCGTCCGCCCCCAGGCCCGCCGCCCGCACCGCCTCCAGCCCGCCGCCGGCCGCCAGCAGCGCCTGCTTGGCCTGCTCGACCGCCGGCACCACCCGCACCAGCTGCGCCTCCGCGTGCTGCACCAGCGGCTGCAGCCGCTGCAGGAAGTCGGCCAGCTCGGTCTGCTTGGCCGCCAGCTCGCGCTGGGCCTGCTCCAGCCGCTGCCTGGCCTGGGCAGCCGCCCCCGGCGCGAGTTCCACGGCCTCCAGGTCGATCGAGTCCAACGCCGCCAGGTACGCCATGGTGACCTGGTTGATCCGGGCACTCAGATCCTGGAAGTCGGCGAGGACCTGGCGCACCGACGCACCCTCCTCGGCGGCCCGCACCGTCTCGACGGCGAGCTCCACCTCGCGCTGCGCGGAGTCCAGCTCGTAGAACGCCTCCTGCGCCGCGTCCCGCGCGGCCACCGCCGCCGCCCGCTGCCCGTCCTCGCCACGCCGCCACCAGGACCGCCCACCGCCGGCCCCCGGCCCGGAGAACGACCCGGCCACCGCCACGAGGACCCCGGCCATCGCCACGGGCACCACCAGCAGCTCCGCCGCGACCCGCCCCGCGTACCCCCGCGTGCTACCCGCCCTCACCGCGTGCTCCCTGCTCCACCGAACTGGACCCCTCATTCTCCCCGATCACCCCCCACCTCCCTAGCCCCGCCCCGCACCCTGCACCGTGCCGCGCCCGGGACCAGGTACTCTTACCTTTCACCGCACGCCCCCATCCGGGACCAGCAGGCGGCGGGGGCGCATAGCTCAGCGGTAGAGCGCTGCTCTTACAAAGCAGATGTCGGCGGTTCGAAACCGTCTGCGCCCACCAGCATCGATGGCCCGGACCGATGACGGTCCGGGCCATGTGCGTTCGACGACTGAGGGCAACGGCTGGGCTCGGCCCGTCTTTCGGGTGCGCACGTACTGGTGGGCACCCCGTGACCGCTCGTGTGCTCGGGTGAGGCAGGTCGGAACGATCCGGGTCAGCCGAGGGCGCGGTCGAGGTTGAAGGCGGCGCTGATCAGGGAGAGGTGGGTGAAGGCCTGGGGGAAGTTGCCGAGTTGTTCGCCGGTCGGGCCGATCTCCTCGGCGTAGAGGCCGAGGTGGTTGGCGTAGGTGAGCATCTTCTCGAAGGCGAGCCGGGCCTCCTCCAGCCGGCCTGCGCGGGCCAGCGCCTCGACGTACCAGAACGAGCAGATGGAGAAGGTGCCCTCGGGGCCGTGCAGGCCGTCGGGGCTGGCGGTGGGGTCGTAGCGGTAGACCAGCGAGTCGGAGACCAGGTTCGTGGTGAGCGCGTCCAGGGTGGAGAGCCACTTGGGGTCGGTGGGGGCGATGAACTTGGCCATCGGCATCATCAGCAGCGAGGCGTCCAGGTCACCGTCGTCCAGGGCCTGGACGAAGGCGCCCCGCTCGGTCGACCAGCCGCGCTGCATGATCTGCCGGTAGATCGCGTCCCGGGACTCCCGCCAGCGGGGCAGGTCGGCCGGCAGGCCGCGGTGGTTCGCCATCCGCATCGCCCGTTCGAGCGCCACCCAGGACATCAGCCGCGAGTACACGAAGTTGCGCCGGCCCGCGCGGGTCTCCCAGATGCCCTCGTCGGGCTGGTCCCAATGCTCGCAGAGCCAGTCCGCCATCGTGCCGACCTCGTCCCAGCGGGCGCTGCTGATCGGCTGTCCCCACTTGTCGTACAGGTAGATCGAGTCGATCAGGGCTCCGTAGATGTCCAGCTGGAGCTGGCCGGTGGCGGCGTTGCCGACCCTGACCGGTGCGGAGCCGAGGTGGCCTTCCAGGTGCGGCAGCTCGTACTCGGGCAGCTCGCTGCGCCCGTCGATGCCGTACATGATCTGCAGCGGGCCGGCCGCACCGTTGCCGCGCATGAGGCCGCGCTCGCACAGGAATCCCATGAAGGCCTCCGCCTCGGAGGTGAACCCGAGGCGCAGCATGGCGTAGACGCAGAAGGCGGCGTCGCGGACCCAGACGTAGCGGTAGTCCCAGTTGCGCCCGCCGCCGATCTGCTCGGGCAGGCTGGTGGTCGGTGCGGCGACGATCGCACCGGTCGGCGCGTAGGTGAGCAGCTTCAGCAGCAGCGCGGAGCGGTTCACCATCTCCCGCCAGCGCCCGTGGTAGCGCGAACCGGCCAGCCAGTGGCGCCAGAACCGCACGGTCGCCTCGGCCTGCTCCTGCGCCTCGGCCCGCGGGCACGACCGGGTCGGGACCTCGTCGTCGACCTGGTCGAGGGCGAACACGTTGGACTCGCCCTCGAGGAGCTTGAAGCGCGACCACACGTCCAGGCCGTCGGTCTCCAGGGGTGCGGTGGCGGTCAGGGCGAGCGACAGTGAAGGGGAGCGGAACACCGCGGCGTGGCCTTCGAGGTGCGTGGTGTGCGGTTCGGTGCCGTAACCGAAGCGCGGGGCGATCCGTGCCCGGAACGGGAGGGCTCCGCGGACGCAGACCACCCGCCGGATCAGCCGGTGCCGGGCCGCCTCGCGCGACTCGTCGACCACGGGCATGAAGTCCTGGATCTCCGCCACCCCGTCCGCGGCGAAGAACCGCGTGATCAGCACGTTCGTGTCGGGGAAGTAGAACTGCCGGGTGCGGGTCGGGACCTCGGCGGCCAGCTCGAACGACCCGCCCCGGTCGGCGTCGAGGATGGCCCCGAAGACGCTGGGCGCATCGAAGCGCGGGCAGCAGTACCAGTCGATGGTGCCGTTCGTGCCGACCAGGGCGGTCGTACGGAGATCGCCGATCAGGCCGTGTTCGGAGATCGGTATGTAGCGGCTGCTGTCCGTCTGCTCGAAACCAGCGGTGTCGAACGCCATGCGGGCCTCCCTGCCGCTGCGGCGCGGGCCTGGAGAGTAGGACTTCCTCCCATGCTAGATCGCCGGCCGGAACCAGGGGGGCTCGGCGTCGGGCAGGGGGAACGGGCGTGGTGCAGCTGGGTCGGCGGGGCGGGGAACGGGGGTGGCGTCCGGCGGAATGCGAGGGCGGGTCGGTCAGCTCCTCGGGCGGGCCGCGGCGATGGTGGCTTCGATGCCGGCCAGGGCGAGGTCCAGGCCCTGGGTGAAGCGGTGGTTGCGGGCGGCGCCGGAGCCGTTGGCGTGCTGGGACTCGACCACGTCGGCGTTCTCCGTGAAGCGGGGGTCGACCTGCTGGACCACGCCGTGGACGCGCTGGTAGAACTCGTCCTCGTTCAGGCCGGACTGGCGGACCCGGCGGGTCCACTGCGCGTCGAGCACCGCGAAGCCGTAGGTGTACTCGAAGACCAGGCCGAGGGCGGCGCTGAACTGGTCCTTGGGCAGGCCGGTGCGGACGATCGCCTCGACGCCGCTGGTGGAGAAGGCCAGGGAGTTGGGGCCCAGGGCGATGAACTGTCCGACCAGCAGGGCGGCCCAGGGGTGACGCTGGAAGCAGTCGCGGTAGGCGTGGGCCATGGCGCTCAGGTGCTGGCGCCAGGTCTCGTACTCGGCCAGTGCCACGGCGCGCGTCTCGCCGAGCACGTGGTCCAGGGCGAGTTCGAGGAGTTCGTCCTTGTTGTCGACGTACCAGTAGACCGACATCGGCGTGACGTCGAGCTCGGCCGCCAGCTGGCGCATGGAGAAGCTCTGCGCGTCCGCGGCGTCCAGCAGGGCCACGGTCGCGTGCACGATCCGGTCCCGGCTCAGGCCGGTGGGGGCACTGCCGCGCTTGGCGCGCTTGGGCGGGCGCACCCAGATGCTGACAGCGGGGTCGCGGGGCGTGTCGGCCATGCTCTGTCCTTCGGGGTCATCGCTGCATGACCGCTGGTCGGCGGCCATGCAGCGATGGTAGGGGGCGTCCGCCGAGCGGGTTGCTCAGCCCGCCGGAGCGAGCGGCTCGGCAGCTGCCGACTCGGGCTCGGCGGTGAGCTGCGGCTGGCCGGCCGCCCGGCTGAGCAGCCAGGCGGCGACGAGTCCGCCGAGCAGGACGGCCACCGCGCCGATCAGCTGGCTGCTGGTCAGGCTGTCCGCGAAGGCGCTGCGGACCTGGTGCTGGTGGCCGGCGTCCGGGCCGGCGGCGGCGAGCGCGTCCGGCAGCGAGCGGGCCGCCGTGTGCGGGAACCCCGAGGGCAGTGAGGAGGCGAAGCCGGCGGTGAGCACCGCGCCGAGCACCGCGACACCGAGCGAGTTGCCCAGCTCGCTGAGCGTGCCCATCAGGCCGGAGCCGAGGCCGGCCTTCTCCGGCGGGATCGAGGACATCACCGCGGTGGCCATGGTGGGCTGCGAGCAGGCGACACCGGTGCCCATCAGCACCAGGCCGAGCAGGATGCCCGGGTAGGAGCCGTTGCGGCCGAACTCGGCGATCGCGGCCAGACCGGCGGCCAGCAGGCCCAGGCCTCCGGCGATCGCGAACGGCGGCTTGAGCTTCGTGGTCAGTCGCATGCCGATGCCGGTGAAGTTGAGCGCGACGACGGTCAGCGCCATCGGGGCGGTGCGCAGGCCGGCGGCGAGCGGACCGTAGCCGAGCACGAACTGCAGGTGCTCGGTCAGCAGGAAGAGCGAGCCGCCCAGGCCGAAGGCGACCAGGATGCCGCCGGAGACCGCGCCCCGGAAGCGGGCGTTGCGGAAGAAGGAGAGGTCCAGCAGGGGGTGTTCGACCCGGCGCTCCCAGAGCACGAAGAGCAGCAGCAGGAGCAGGCCGAGGCCGGCGGGCAGCAGGGTGCGCGGGGAGGTCCAGCCGATGCCGGGGCCCTGGATGATCGCGTACACCACCCCGACCAGACCCGCGATGGACAGCACCGCGCCGAGCAGGTCGGGGGAGTCGCCGCGCGGGTCCTTGGACTCGGGCACCAGCTTGGCGATGGCGACCAGGCCCAGCGCCGCGACCGGCAGGTTGACCAGGAAGACCGAGCCCCACCAGAAGTGGTTGAGCAGCAGGCCGCCGAGCACCGGGCCGAGGGCGAAGCCGAGGGAGGCGATGGCGCTCCAGACGGTGATGGCCTTGGGCTGCTCCTCGGCGTCGAAGGTGCGCACGATGATGGCCAGGCTGGTGGCCAGCAGCAGGCTGCCGCCGACGCCCATGCCCGCGCGGGCGGCGATCAGCTGCCCGGGGCTGCCGGCCAGGGCCGCGCCGAGCGAGCCGACCCCGAACAGCGCGAGTCCGAGCAGCTGCACCTTCTTGCGGCCGTACCGGTCGGCGAGCCCGCCGGCGGCGATCAGCAGGCCGGCCTGGGCGAGCGAGTAGGCGCCGATGATCCACTGGGTCTGCGCCGTGGTCGCGCCCAACTCCTCGGTCAGGGAGGGGATCGCCACGTTGAGGATGGTGTTGTCCAGAATCACGACGAGTTGTGCGAGGCAGATGACCGCGAGGATCACCCACCGGTCCTGCCTGCGCTCCACCTGGGGCATTCCTGCTCCGCTCCTGTACGGCGTATATGACTTCTACAGCGTATAAGAACGGGCCGGTGGAGCGCCACCCGGATTTCCGGAGTCCGTGGGGCCGCGTCAGTCCGCCCGGGCGGCCGGCGGTTCGAGGAGCAGGGCGAGCCCGTCGAGGAGCCGGGCCAGTGCGAACTCGAAGAGCTGGTCGAGGTCGAAGTCGAAGTTGTCCTCCCCGGTCTCGATGTCCAGCTCGGCGAGCAGGGCGCCGAAGACCGGGTACTGGCCGCTGCCGAAGGTGGCCGCCAGGTTGGCCTCCTGGGACTGCATCCACTCCTCGTCGGTCAGCGTGCTGTTCGCGTGGTCGCGGGCCTGGGCCTCCAGGTTGACGGCGATGCCGCGGACGAAGGCGAACATCGTGATGTGGAGGTAGAGCCGGGTGGTCGGCGGGAGGCCGAAGCCCTGGACGCTGCTGAGCACCCACTCGCCGTGCCGCAGTGCGGCGGGCAGGGGGGTGGGCCGGGTGAGCGAGATCGTGCCGGCCAGCCAGGGGTGGCGGCGGAAGATCGACCACTGCAGGTGGGCCAGTGCGGCCAGCCGGGGGCGCCAGCCGGTGAGGTCGGCGGGCGGGAGCGGTACGCGGCCGATCACGGTGTCGGCCATCAGGTCGCTCAGCTCCTCCTTGCTCGCCACGTGGCGGTACAACGCCATGGGGGCGACGCCGAGTTCGGCGGCGACCCGGCGCATGGTCACGGGGGCCAGGCCCTCGGCGTCGGCGATGGTGATGGCGGCCTGGATGATCCGCTCGCGGGTCAGCTGCTGGTCGCCGCCGCGCGCCTCCCGTCGCCGTGGGCGGGCGGGTGCGGGTGCGGGTGCGGTGGTGGGCGTGGGGGAGGGGGCGACGTCGGGCGTGGTGGCGGGCTCGGGTGCGGCGGCGGGCACGACGGTGGCGGCCGGCCGCGCGGGCAGCGGGTCGGCGACCACCGTGCCCGCGCCGGGGCGGGAGTGGACCAGGCCCTCCTGGCGCAGGGTCGCCAGCACCTTGGTGGCGGTGGCCATCGCCACGCCCCACTCCTGGGTGATCGCGCGGGTGGACGGCACCCGCGCGCCGGGCTTCAGGGTGCCGGCGGCGATCCGCCCCCGCAGCTCCGCAGCGATCCGCAGGTAGGGCGGTGCGTCAGGGGTGGCCATGGGTTCTCTCCTCGCCATTCGTGCTGCCTTCTCCGTCGAGTGTACTAGTGCACTACTGGTGCTGGCCAAGCTGCCCTGTGCTGAACTCGTTAGGGCGACCGTTGCGCCGCGCACTGCACTATGCGTACCCTGTACGCATCGAAGCGCGTACGTCGTACGCGTCGGCTCCTCGCCGCACCTGACCGCCCAGGGGGACAGCAGATGGACACCCAGGAACGCCCGGCCCGCCCGGTCGGTGACACCGCACCCGCACCCGCCGCCACCCGTCGGGCCTGGATCGCGCTCGCGGTCCTGCTGCTGCCGCTGCTGCTCGTCTCGATGGACGTCTCGGTGCTCTACTTCGCCGTGCCGTTCATCAGTCAGGACCTGCACCCGAGCAGCACCCAGCAGCTCTGGATCTTCGACATCTACGGCTTCGTGCTCTCCGGTCTGCTGATCACCATGGGCGCGCTCGGCGACCGGATCGGCCGCCGCCGGCTGCTGCTGATCGGCGCCCTGGCCTTCGGCGCCGCCTCCACCCTGGCGGCCTACGCGGGTGGCGCGGCCACCCTGATCGGCGCCCGCGCCGTGCTCGGCGTGGCGGGCGCCACCCTGATGCCCTCCACCCTCGGCCTGATCCGCAACCTGTTCCCCGACCCCGCCCAGCGCAGCAAGGCCATCGCCACCTGGACCGCGGTGACCAGCGGTGGGGTCGCGGTCGGACCGGTGCTCAGCGGCATCCTGCTGGAGCACTTCTGGTGGGGCTCGGTCTTCCTGATCAACCTGCCGGCGATGGCGCTGCTGCTGGTGCTCGGCCCGATCCTGGTGCCCGAGACGCCGCGCCGCCGGGACGGCCGCTTCGACCTGGTGAGCGCCGTGCTCTCGCTGGCCGCGATCCTGTCGCTGGTCTACGGCGTCAAGGAGCTGGCCCGCAACGGGTTCCAGCCGCTGCCGCCGGTCGCGATCCTGGTCGGCGCGGTGCTCGGGGCGGTCTTCGTGCGCCGTCAGCGCAACCACCCCTACCCGCTGATCGACCTGGTGCTGGTGCGCAGCCGGGCCTTCTCCGCCTCGGTCGCGATGAACGTGCTGGCCATGTTCGCGCTGGTCGGGATGGCTATCTACCTCACCCAGTACCTCCAACTGGTGCTCGCCATGAGCACTTTGCGGGCCGCGCTGTGGAGCGTGCTGCCCAGCCTCCTGGTCGGCGCGGTGGCTCCGGTGGCAGCCTCGCTCGGCCGGCGGTTCGGGCCCGGCCCGGTGGTGGCGGGTGGATTCGCCGTGATGCTGCCCGGGTTCGCCCTGCTGGCGCTGGTGACCCCCCACTCGCCGCTCTGGCTGCTGCTGGTCGCCGCCAGTTTCTACGCCTGCGGTGCGGTCGGCGTGATGTCGCAGGTCAGTGAGGTGGTGATGGCCGCGGCGCCGGCCGAACGGGCAGGTGCGGCAGCCGGGTTGCTGGAGTCGGGCACCGAGCTGGGCGGCGCGCTCGGGATGGCGCTGCTGGGCAGCATCGGCACGGCGCTCTACCGCTCGGACATCCGCGGCCTGCTGCCGGCCGGTCTGCCGGGCAACCTGCTCGGCCCGGTGCGCGACTCGCTCGGCGGGGCCGACGTGGTGGCCGGGCAGCTGCCGGGCGGGCTCTCGCACGAGGTGCTCGCGGCGGCCCGGCAGGCGTTCACCAGTGGCATGCAGGGTGCGGCGATCGGTGCCGCGGTGCTGATGGCGCTGGGCGCGGTGCTCGCGGCGGTGCTGCTGCGCGGGGTGCGGGTCGGCGCCCCGGCTCCGGTCCAGCAGGACTGACCGGCACGAACACCGGGTGGGGGTGCCGAAGTCGGCACCCCCACCAGGCATGTCAGCGGTGCGAGGGGAACTCCACCACCTGCTGGTAGGTCGGCCGGTTCTGCCAGCTGATCTTGCCGTCGGTCACCCCGCCCAGCGGACGCTGGATGATGGTGTCGGCGCACCACTGGTCGCCCGCCGCGCAGTCGCTGTCCCCGGGGTAGACCTGGGCCGGCGTCTCGGCCGCCGCCTGCTGGAGGGTGTCGAGCAGCACCGTCCGACAGGCCGTCAGACTGCCACCGCCGCAGAAGGGCTGGGCCAGCGGATCGGTCACCGGCTCGCCGAGCACCGAGCGCAGGTCCTTGTCCAGGTAGCTCCACCAGCCGTACTGGAACGACGAACCCTTGTGCGGGATCGACTCGTTGGCGCTCACCGAACCACCGCCGACCGGGCCGGTCTGGCCGCCGGAGGGCGATTCGTTGATCTGCAGCGCGCCGGTCAGCGCGCTGAACAGCTGGTCGCCGAGCCCGGGGTGCATCACCCCGTCGGCGACCAGCGGCCACCAGGCGTCCATGATCCGGATGGCGTCGGCGTCGGTGTAGGTCTGGCTGCCCGCGGTGGTCTCGGTCCGCTTCGATCCGGCCGCCTGCCAGGCCGACAGCTCGGCGACCACCGGGGCGAGGTTCGGATCGGTCACCGGAGCGCTGTCGATCACCTGGAGCAGCTTGGGCAGCACGTCCTCACCGCGCAGGTCGGTGACCGCCGCGTCCTCCATCGCCTGGGTGAGCGAGGCGCGGGTCACCTTGCCGCCCGCCACCAGCGCCTTCACCCGCGAGTCCAGCAGGTTGGCCCGGTACACCGGTCCGTTGCCGTAGCCGGCCGAACCGTAGTCCTGGGCCTGTTTGTTGTTCCAGGAGACGTAGTAGTCCTGGTCCACCGACTGCGGGTGCTGGGCGGGCGGGGTGTACTGCGCGGTGTTCGTCGCGGGGTCGAACCCCTGCCACTCGTAGGCGGGTTCGGCCATGACCGGCAGGCCGGGGTCGACCACCGGCGAACGCACGGGGTTGCTGCCGGAGTTGTAGTAGGCGATGTGCTGGTCGTCGGCGTAGAACCAGTTGAAGGCGTAGTTGATGTTCTGGGCGGCCTGCTGGAAGCTCGCCGGATCGTGCACCGCGCCAGGGTCGTTGAGCATCTGGAAGCCGATGATCGAGTCGGCCTCGTGCTGGTAGGTGGAGCGCAGCGAGGTGAAGGCGACGGGCTTGCCGCCGACCGTGCCGCGGGCCGTCACCAGCCCGTAGTCGGATCTGTACATCACCAGCGAGTAGGAGCCGGCCGGCGTGGAGTCGGCGGTGGTCGGCGCCCAGGAGTCCTGCTGCACCAGCTTGTCGAAGGGCGTGCAGACGCCGTGGTAGAGGTAGGACTGGGCGGCCAGGGTGACCGGCGAGCCGTCGGTGGTGCACAGCGGCACGGCGTAGGTGTCGGTGATGTCCTGGCCGGCCGAGGTGGCGCTCCAGGCGTAGTCCTGGCCGCGGCCCAGCTCCACGTAGAAGCTCAGGCCGGCGAAGGCGGCGCCGCGCGCGCTGATCCCGGGGCCCTGCAACTCCTCCAGCATCAGCAGCTGCGGCGCGAAGTAGCCGGTCTGCGGGCCGAAGACGGCCACCGGGTGTCCGCTGGCGGTGTCCTTGCCGGAGACCAGCAGGGCGTTCGACATGCCGTGCTTGGCGGTCAGCAGGTTGCCCGGCAGCACGCCGGGGGCCGCGGTGGTGCTGCTGGTGGCCGA
Organism: Kitasatospora sp. NBC_01250; assembly: GCF_036226465.1. NCBI lineage: Bacteria > Bacillati > Actinomycetota > Actinomycetes > Kitasatosporales > Streptomycetaceae > Kitasatospora > Kitasatospora sp. NBC_01250. The sequence continues at coordinate 6,311,409 of NZ_CP108476.1, forward strand.
GCCGGTCGCGTCGTAGATCAGCTGCTCGGGGACGACCGAGCCGGGGTCGGGCATCGCCACGCCCTGCGGGTCGGCGGGCGGCAGCGCGTAGGGGAACGACTGCCCGTCGTGCAGCGTGGTGACCGCCTCCGGGTCGTTGGCCTCGCGCAGCGACTGCCACACCTGGTCGCCGACCGCCGTGCCGTAGCGCGCCTCGGCGGCCTGCTTGACCTCGGCCGACTGCAGCTGTCCGCCGCCGCCGGAGCCGAACAGCGCGCCGATCACCGAGGCGAGGGCGACCAGGTCGGTCAGCTTGAACGGCTGGATCGAACCGGCGTTGGTGATCGCGTTGATCTGCCCGGTCAGGTCGTACTCGCCGGGGAAGGTCCGGCTGTTGTACGCCTGGGTGATGTACTGGTTGATGCCGTCGATGTAGGCCTGCGCGTCGGCCAGCGCCTGCTGGGCGCGCGGGCCCTCCTGCGAGATGGCGTCGATCTGCTGCTGCAGCTCGTCCTCGGTGTACGGCGCGGCCTGCCAGAAGCTCTGCTCCAGCTGGCGGTTGGCCGCCGCGCCGCCCGCGAAGCCGGACAGCTCGCCGCGGCCCACGTGGCGGAACAGGTCCATCACCCAGAGCCGGTCCTGCGCGGCGGCGTAACCCGCCCCGAACTCGGTGCCGTAGCGCGTGGTGCCGGTGACGTGCGGGACCCCGGTGGCCTTGTCGCGCACGATGGTGACGTCCGGGCGCGGGCTGATGCTGCTGGCCATCTGGTCGGCCGGCACGCCGAACGAGGAGTCGTTGAAGAAGTCGCCCAACTGGGCGTCGGTGAGGCCGGGATAGGCGGAGGCGAGCGAGGCGTACGGACCGAGCTGGTCGTCGGTGTGCGCCGGGCGGGTGCCGAAGAGCTTGTTGCCGATGATGTCGGCCAGCGTCGCGTTGCCGTTCTCGCCGGGCGGCAGGATGTCGTTGCACTGGCCGCCGCAGTAGTCGGGCGCCGCGGCGGGCACGGCGGCCGGACGGGCGCCGGCCGAGGCCGCGCCCGGCGAGGCGGCCAGCAGAGCGCCGGCCAGCAGGGCCGCGAGGGCGGCGGCCGGGAACCTGAGCCGTCTGGGCTTGCCCGGACGGCCGGAGCGGTGACGGGTCATGGGCGACTCCTCACGCTGGGGGGTGGGGAGTTGACCGTAAGTTGGTTACCGGCCGGTTGCCTAGCCGTGCCGCACCGAATTGTCATGATTGTTTGACATGGCGGAGGCAAACCTGAGCCCTGGCCGCGCAGGCTCGGCTTGACCGGGCCGGACCCGCCGTGGCGCAGCGGCGACCGGCGGCAGCGGCAAAGAGCTGGCCGCAGTTCGCCTGTTCGACAGATCCCTTTGGCCCAGCGCACGTTCGGCCCGGCAACAACCTAGGCATGCGTGTCGCCCTCGTCACCGAGTCCTTCCCGCCCGAAGTCAACGGCGTCGCCCACAGCGTGCTCCGCACCGCCGAGCACCTGGTCCGGCGCGGCCACCAACCCCTGGTCATCACTCCCGCGCCGGCCCGCGGTTCGAGCTGCCCGGCGCACTCCTTCGGACCGGACGCCGCCCCGCTGCCGGTCGTGCGGATCCCCTCCGTCCCGTTGCCCGGCTACCCCCAGGTCCGCCTCGCGCTGCCCAGCTCCCGGCTGGCCGCGGCGCTCACCGCCCACCGGCCCGATCTGGTCCACCTGGCCAGCCCGTTCGTGCTCGGCGCCCGGGCGATGGCCGAGGCCGCCCGGCTGGGGCTGCCCGCCGTCGCCGTCTACCAGACCGACCTGGCCGGCTACGCCCAGGCCTACCGGGTCGGCGGCGGCCTCGGCGCCGCCACCGCCTGGCACCGGATCCGCACGGTGCACCGGGCCGCCGCCCGCACCCTGGCCCCCTCCACCCCCGCCGCCCAGGACCTGACGGCGCACGGCGTCCCGCGGGTGCACCTGTGGCCGCGCGGCGTGGACTCGCTGCGCTTCCACCCGCGCCACCGCGACCAGGCGTTGCGCCGTGCGCTGGCCCCCGGCGGCGAGGTGCTGGTCGGCTACGTGGGCCGGCTGGCGCCGGAGAAGCGGGTCGACCTGCTGGCGGGCGTCTGCGCGCTGCCCGGCGTGCGGCTGGTGATCGTCGGCGACGGGCCGAGCGCCGCCGCCCTGCGCACCGCGCTGCCCGGTGCGGTCTTCCTCGGCCGCCGCACCGGCGAGGAGCTCGCGCGCTGCTACGCGAGCCTGGACCTGTTCGTGCACACCGGTCCGCTGGAGACCTTCTGCCAGACCATCCAGGAGGCGATGGCCAGCGGCGTGCCGGTGATCGGCCCGGCCGCCGGCGGTCCGCTCGACCTGGTCGGCCACCGTCGCACCGGCCTGCTGGTGGCACCGCGCGACGGGCGGGCGGTGACCGAGGCGGTCGCCGAGCTGGCGGGCGACCCCGGGCGCCGGGCCGCCTACGGGCGGGCCGGGCGGGCGGACGTCACCGCGCGGACCTGGGAGGCGGTGGGGGACCTGCTGCTGCGGCACTACGCCGAGGTGCTGGCCGAGCACCGGGGCGAGGTGCTGGAGGTGGCCTCGGGCGCGACGCCCGGGCCCGCGCTGACGCCTGCCCCGGTACCCGCACCCGCAGCCGTCCCCGCACCCGCCCCCGTCGAGGAGCAGCCGGCATGAGCGCGCCGAGAGCAACCGGCGGCGCCGGGCTGCGGATCGTCCGGGTGGCGAACTTCGTCACCCCCGTCTCCGGCGGCCTGCGCACCGCGCTGCGCCACCTGGGCGCGGGCTACCTGGCGGCCGGGCACGAGCCCGTGCTGGTCCTGCCGGGCCCCGAGCACCGGGACGAACTCACCGACCAGGGACGGGTGGTGACGCTGCCCGGCCCCGTACTGCCGGCCAGCGGCGGCTACCGGCTGCTCACCGACCGCCGCCTGCTGGCCCGCACCCTGACCGCGCTGGCCCCGGACCGCCTGGAGGTCTCCGACCGCACCACCCTGCGCTGGACGGGCAGTTGGGCCCGCCGTCAGGGGATCCCCGCCGCGATGGTCTCGCACGAGAACGTCACCGGCCTGCTGCGCACCCGCGGGCTGCCGGCCCCGGCCGCCCGCGCCCTCGCCGACCGGCTCAACTCCCGTACCGCGCGGTGCTACGACACCGTCGTGTGCACCACCGCCTGGGCCGCCGAGGAGTTCGCCCGGCTCGGCACCCGCAACCTGGTCCGCGCGCCGCTCGGCGTCGACCTCGCGCGGCTGCACCCGCGCTGCCACGACCCCGCGCTGCGCGCCCGGTACGCCGGCCCGGGCCGGGCGCTGTTGGTGCTCTGCTCCCGGCTGTCACCGGAGAAGCGTCCCGGCCTGGCCCTGGCGGCCCTGGCCGAACTGCGGCGCGGCGGGCGGGACGCCGTCCTCGTGGTGGCCGGCACCGGGCCGCTGCACGCCCGGCTGGCCGAGCGCGCCGACCGGGCCCGGCTGCCCGTCCGGTTCCTCGGGCACCTGGCCGACCGGGCCGGGCTGGCCGCGCTGCTGGCCTCGGCGGACGTGGTGCTGGCCCCGGGGCCGGTGGAGACCTTCGGGCTGGCGGCCCTGGAGGCGCTGGCCTGCGGCACCCCCGTGGCGGTCAGCCGCTCCTCCGCGCTGCCGGACATCGTCGGGCCCGCGGGGGCGGTGGCCGTCGACACCGGTGCGGGATTCGCCGCCGCGGTGGCCGAGTTGCTGGCCCGTCCGGCGGCCGGGCGGCGGGCGGCGGCGCGCGCCAGGGCCGAGCGCTACGGCTGGCCCGCCGCGGTCTCCGCGTTCCTGGCCGCGCACCGGGCGGGCGAGGCGGAGCTGGTCGGGAGGCCGCGATGACCGCGCCGACCCGGTCCGGGGCCGCCGGAGCCGCCGCCCGTCCGCAGGCCGTCCGGTTCGCCGCCCTCGGCGACTCGCTCACCGAAGGGGTGGGCAGCCCCTGCGCGGACGGCTGGCGGGGCTGGACCGCGCTGCTCGCCCCCGCGCTGGCGTCGGACCCGGCGCTGGTCGCGCACCACAACCTGGCGGCCAGCGGAGCACTCGCCGCCGATCTGACGCTCACTCAACTCCCGGCAGCACTGGCCCTGGAGCCGCAGTTCGCCGCCGTGGTCATCGGCGGCAACGACACCCTGCGCGCGGGCTTCGACATCGCCCGCACCGCCGCCGCGCTGGACACCACGCTGCGCGCGCTGGTCGATCGGGGCGCCGTGCCGCTGACCGCCTGCCTGCCCGACCCGGGTCTGCTGCTCGGCCTGCCCGCCGCGCTGGCCCGGCCGCTGGAGCGGCGGATGGCCGCGGTCAACGCCGTCGTCCACGAGCTGTCCCACCGCTACCGGGCGGTCCACCTCCACCTCGCGGGGCTTCCGTGGCTGCGCGAGCGGGCCCTGCTCAGTGCCGACCGGCTGCACCCGAGTCCGGCCGGCCATCTGCTGATCGCCCGTCAGTTCCACCTCCTGCTGGCGGAGTCCGGCCACCGGGTCGGGCCGCCGCCGTCCGCCGTCCAGGCACCCCCGCCGCCGGGGCGCGCCGCCGACCTCTGGTGGCTCGCCACCAGGGGCACCGCCTGGCTGGCGCGGCGCAGCGTCGATCTGCTCCCCGGCCTGCTCGCGCTGGCCGCCGTCGAGAGCGCGCACCGGTTGCGCGGCACCGCGCCTGCGCTGGACGCCCGCTCCCGGGCCGCCACCGCGGCGGCGCTGGCCGACCTGCCGGTGCCGCCCTGAGGGTCGCCGACTCGGACGCGTACGATCGTGCGATGCCGCCGAATCCGACCCAGTTGCTCAAGAGGCTTCCCGCGCCGCTGCGTTGGCTGCTGCCCCCGGTCGTCCTGACCGCCGTGGTGGCGCTGGTGGTCGCGAGCGGCGGCGCGCCCGGCTGGCAGCCGCCGACCGCTGCGCCGACCCCCGACGCACGGGTGGCGGCCGCCTGTCGCTCGCTGGCCGCCGCACTGCCGGACCAGCTGCTCGGCCACCCGCGGGAGGCCGCCGGTTCCTCGCCCTACGTGGCGGTCTGGCACAGCTCGCCGCGGACCGTGCTGCGCTGCGGGGTGCCGAGGCCGGCCGCACTGGACGGCTCCCATGACCTGGGGCCCGAGACCCACGGCGTCCAGTGGTTCGTGGAGCACGACGGCCACGGCGGCTACCGCTTCACCACCAGCCAGCTCAGCCTGTACGTCGAGGTCGCCGTGCCGGCCGGCGCCTACCCGAACGCCCCTGATCCCTTGGTGGACCTGTCCGGCCCGATCGCCGCCACGGTCCCCGGTCTCGACGGCCGGGTCGGCGAGGCCTCCCAGGGGTCGTGAGCCGACGCACAATTCTCCGATGGTAGGATCGGCTGCTCTGAATACTGCCCAGGTGAGGGCGCCGGGCAGACTCTGAGGGGGACCGTCTCGTGACGGGACACGCCGTACAGCAAACGATCGCCGAGCCGATACCGGCGACCGGGACCGGCTCCCCGCAGAGTGCCGCCCCGGACCGGGTGGGGCCGCGCTGGCTGCCCTACGGTCTGGCGGGCCTCTTCTTCGTGGTCTACGCGATCGTCTCGATCCGGCGCCAGCAGCGCGTCATGTCCGGCGGCTACGACCTCGGGATCTTCGAGCAGGCGATCCGCAGCTACGCGCACCTGCACGCGCCGGTCGCCGCCCTCAAGGGCCCGGGCTACAGCGTGCTCGGCGACCACTTCAGCCCGATCATCGCCGTGATCGCGCCCTTCTACCGCCTCTTCCCGACGCCGATCACGCTGTTGGTCGCGCAGGCCCTGCTGCTCGCGCTCGCGGTGATCCCGATCACCCGGTGGGCCCAGCAGACCAGGGGCCTGTGGGTCGGCCTGGCCGCCGGGCTCGGGATGGGCTGCGCCTGGGGCATCGCCCGGGTGGTCGCCTTCGACTTCCACGAGATCTGCTTCGGCGTCCCGCTGGTGGCCTTCGCCATGGAGGCGGCCGGGCGCGGCCGTTGGCGCCAGGCGGCGCTCTGGGCGCTGCCGCTGGTGCTGGTCAAGGAGGACCTCGGGCTGACCGTGGCGATGTTCGGCTGCTACATCGCCTGGCGCGGCCCGCGCAAGCTCGGCATCACGCTCGTCGTGGTGGGGTTGGTCGCCACCGCGGTGGAGATGTTCGTGCTGATCCCGATGGCCAGCCCGCTGGGGGCCAACGACTACCTTCAGCAGTTGGAGCCCAGCGCCGCCCCGCACATCCCGGGCAACCACTGGTGGCCGCCGACCCGGCTGGACACCGTGCTGATGCTGCTGGCGCCCACCGCGTTCCTGGCGCTGCGCTCCCCGTTGGCCGCGATCGCGCTGCCCACTCTCGGCTGGCGCTTCATCTCGCACAACCCCGCCTACTGGGGCCAGTCCTACCACTACAACGGCATCCTGGTGCCGATCGCGTTCGGCGCGATGATCGACGTGCTGGCGCGCCGCCCCGCGTACTTCTCCGGGCTGCGGCTGCGCCTGGTGCTGGCGGCCGGCCTGGCGGTGACGGTGGCGACCCTGCCCTCCTTCCCGCTCTCCGAGGTGGTCAGTCCGGCCACCTGGCGCACCACGCTGCACGAACGGGCCGCGCTGCGCCTGGCCGCCGAGGTCCCCGACGGCGCGACGGTGGCCGCGACCAACCAGCTCGCCGCCCAGCTGACCAGCCGGACCACGGTGAGCATGGCCTGCCCGTACCACAAGCCGCCCCAGCCGGTGCAGTGGCTGGTGGTCGACCCGAAGGACCCCACCGCCGACACCTCCAACTGCCCGGCCGGGTGGAACCGCGTGGTGAGCGACGCCGAGCAGGCGGGATACACGGTGGCGGACACCCAGGACGGGATCACGCTGCTCAAGCGCAGCGCCGGCTGACGGGTCCGCCGGACCGTCGGGTCGTTCGCATATCAAACAGAAAGCACCATAAGCGCGTATCACTTCTGAGTGGTTGCGTTGGGTCTTGTGCTGCCCCGATCAGTAAAATATCGTATTGCACATTGCATCATGCGTTCTGGACCACCCCCCGCCCGCAGGCCGCGGGCGGGTCCTCCACGCCACCAGAAACGGACGCTGACCCCGTGATCACAGACAGATCGGGCCTGCTCCACCGCGGCCGGCGGACGGCGCTGCTCGCCGTGGCCGCAGCCCTGGCCGCCGCCGGGCTGGCCAGCCCGCTGACGGCCGCCGCCGACCCCGGCCACCCCGGCGCCGTGGCCGCGCCGGCCAAGCCCGGCACCCCGAAGAGCGTCGCCGCCCCGGCCGGCCCGCACCGCGCGGCACCCGGCCGGATCGGCGCCGCCCACCCGGCCTCCGCCGCGCAGCTCGCCGCGAACTCCGCCGGCAAGAGCGGCGGCAAGGTCACGCCGAACCTCGCCGACGGCGCCGACCCGGGCACCGGGGACGACGGCGACGGCAACGTCGCCAACGAGTACGACCAGCAGGTCACCTACAAGGGCGGCCAGGACTCCGCCGGCGTGGTGATCGGGCCGCCCAAGGTCTACCTGGTGGTGTGGGGCTCGCAGTGGGGCACCCCGTCCACCAACTCCAGTGGCGACGTGGTGATGTCCAGCGACAAGGACCAGGCCGTCCCCTACCAGCAGGACTTCTTCAAGGGCCTCGGCGGCGCCGGCGACGGCTGGAGCGCGGTGCTGACCCAGTACTGCGAGGGCATCGCGACCGGCAGTGTGCAGTGCCCCTCCAGCGCGGCGCACATCCCCTACCCGCAGGCGGGCAGCGTGCTCGCCGGCGTCTGGGTGGACAACGGCACGGCCGCCCCGCAGGCCGCCACCGAGCCGCAGCTCGGGGCCGAAGCCCTCGCGGCCGCCCAGCACTTCGGCAACACCACCGAGGCGCAGAACCGCAACGTGCAGTACGTCATCGACTCGCCGCAGGGCACCGACCCGGACAAGTGGCACGAGCTGGGCTACTGCGCCTGGCACGACTTCCAGCGCTCGTCCTACGGTCAGCTGGCGTACACCAACATGCCCTACCTGACCGACGTCGCGGGCTGCGGCACCAACTGGTTCGGCGAGAACACCGCGCGCGGCAGGCTCGACGGCTACGGCATCATCGGCGGCCACGAGTACGCCGAGACGGTCACCGACCCGGACACCCCGGGCGGTTGGACGGACGGCACCGGCCAGGAGATCGCCGACAAGTGCGCCTGGATCCCCAAGGGTTCCAACGGCGGCCTCTTCTTCGAGAACCTGTCCACCGGTTCGTTCCCGCTGCAGACGCTCTGGTCCAACACCGACCACCTGTGCATGGCCTCGGACCCGGTCTACACCAACCCGCCCGTGGTGCTCAGCACCATGTGCGACCGGATCGACGCGCCGAACACCCCCGTCTCGATCCCCGCCGTCGCGGTGGACAGCGCGGGTTCGGCGGTCGGCTACAGCGCCACCGGTCTGCCCGGGGGCCTGAGCATCAACGCCGCGACCGGCGTCATCTCCGGCACCGCCGCCGCCACCAACGGCTACCAGCGGGTCACCGTCAACGCGACCGACACCTCGGGGATGACGGCGAGCACCGGGTTCTGGGAGTCCGTCACCAGTGCCGGGCAGCCGGGCTGCGGCGGCATCGAGCAGCTCACCGACGCGGGCTTCGAGAACGGCTCGGCGGACGTCGACCACACCGTGATGACCGACGCGTGGAGCCCCTCCGGCTACAACGTGATCACGCCCTCCAGCCTGCACGCGCCGCACTCCGGCAGCTGGTACGCCTGGCTGGGTCAGGACACCGGCGCCGACTCGATCACCAACTACCTGGACACCTACCCCGGTTACTCCTCGGCCACGTTCTCCTTCTGGCTCGACACCGAGACCACCAACACCTCCAGCAGCGCGCCCGACACGCTCTCGCTGGTGGCGGTCGACCAGTACACCGGCCAGCCGCTCGGCACGGTGCGGACCTGGAGCAGCCAGAACCCGACCAACGGCTACCAGCAGCAGTCGGTGGACCTGAGCCCCTTCATCAGCCAGGTCGGCTGGGGTACCACCATCGGTCTCCAGCTCGTCTCGCACGAGAGCGGCCTCACTCCCACGACCGCCTTCCTGATCGACGACGCCTCGGCCCACGAAAGCTGACGCACCGTCAATGATCGGCGCTCGTGCGGGCCGGAGTGTGCCCTCCGGTCCGCGCGGGCGCCTGCCGCGGTGAAAACCGGTTTTCCGTCCGCCGGTCGCCGGGGCAGACTCCCGGGGTGACCCCACTGCGCGAGATCCGTGCCGACCACGACGCCACCGGCATCGTGCTCTACCAGGCCTACGCCCCGGCGATCGCCGATCCGGCGGTGGCCTCCGGACGCTTCGTGGCGCCCTTCTCGCGCGGCCGGATGACCTGGCTCAAGCCCTCCTTCCGCTGGCTGATGCACCGCAGCAACTGGGCCCGGAAGCCCGGCCAGGAGCGGGTGCTGGCGGTCCGGATCACCCATGAGGGCTGGCGGCGGGCGCTGGGCTCGGCCGTGCTCACCACGGCCGACCCGGCCGCGCTGGCGCGGGCCGTCGTGCACCTGCAGTGGGACCCGGAGCGCTCGCTGTCCGGTGCCGCACTCAACCACTACAGCATCCAGGTCGGCGTCGGGCGCGCTCTCATCGATGCCTTGGCGGACGACTGGACCGTCTCCATCACCGACCTCACCCCGCGCGTGCGCAGGATCGCCGCGCTGGTCCGCTCCGGCCGCACCGCGCAGGCCGCCCGGCTGCTGCCGCCCGAGCGGCCGTATCCACTGGAGCCGCAGCTGGCCCGGCAGTTGGGGATGGGCTGACGGAGTCCGGGGCAAATCCAATGGCGCTGCCGGCACTTCAGTGCTTGGATCCGCCGGTGACCTCCACCGATGACGACCTGCTGGCCCGCCTGGAAGGCTACTACGACGCCGTGCCGCGCGCCGCCGCGCGCACCGAGGACTTCGGACCGCTGACCCTCTTCGTCCGCGAGGGCGCCGGCTGGCCGTACTACGCGCGGCCCGCGCGGCCCGGCACCGCACCGGTGACCGAGGCCGACGTGCGCCGGGTCCGCGCCCGCCAGCGGGAGTTGGGCCTCCCCGAGGCCTTCGAATGGGTGGCCGAGACCTCGCCCACCCTGCGCCCGGCCGCCGAGCGGGCCGGCCTCACCGTGCACGAGCACCCGCTGATGGTGCTCGCCCCGGATGCACCGACCCCGGCCGTCGCCGCGCCGGACGACGCCTCGGTGCGGATCGTCGGGCCCGAGGACCCGGCCCTGCCGGGCGCCCTCGCCGTCCCCCACCTGGCCTTCGCCGAGCCCGGCACCCGCGTCGGCACGGCGGGCCCCGCCGAACTCGCCGCCGCCATCCGCGAGCGCGCCGCCGACGTCCCTCGGACGGCCGACCGCATCCGGGCCGGCCTGACCGCGGTGGCCGCCGCCCTCCGCGACGGCTCGGCCCTGTGCGCGGGCCAGTGCCTCGCGGTCGGCGAGGTGGCCGAGATCGCCGGCCTCGGCACCCTGCCCACCGCCCGCCGCCGGGGCCTGGCCCTCGCCGTCACCGCCGCCCTGGTCGCGGACGCCCGCGCGGCCGGGGTACGGACCGTCTTCCTCTCGGCGGACACCGAGGACGTCGCCCGCATCTACGCCCGACTCGGCTTCCGCACGGTGGGAACCGCCCTGATCGCGGAGCCGGCCGCCGCTTGACCTCAAGCTCACTTGATGAGCGAGGATGCTGATCGGCCGTCAAAGCGATCAAGGAGTCACACCCATGCGTGCCGTTTGGCTGAAGCAGTTCGGCGACCCGTCCGTCCTCGTCGCGGGGGAGGCGCCCGACCCCGTGCCGGAGGCCGGGGAGGTGGTGGTCGACGTCGCCTACGCGAACATCACCTTCGTCGAGACGCAGTTCCGGGCGACCGGGGCCGGGCCGTTCCGGGCCGAGCCGCCGCTGATCCCGGGCAACGGGGTGGGCGGCACGGTCGGGGAGCTGGGTGCGGGGGCCGATCCGCGGCTGCTCGGGCGGCGGGTGGTGACGGGGACCGGAGGGTCGGGCGGATACGCCGAGCGGGTGGCGGTCCCGGCCGACGGGGTGTTCGCGGTGCCGGACGGTGTCGCGCTGGACGACGCGGTCGCGCTGCTCGCCGACGGGCGGACCGCGGTGATGCAGCTGCGGGCGGCTGAGGTGGCGGCCGGGGACCGGGTGCTGGTGGAGGCGGCCGGCGGCGGGGTCGGCAGCCTGCTGGTGCAGCTGGCCAAGGCGGCCGGGGCGCAGGTGGTCGCCGTCGCGGGTGGGGCGGGCAAGCTGGCGCTGGCCCGTGAGCTCGGCGCGGACTTCGCCTTCGACTACCGCGAGGCCGACTGGGCCGTGCGCGTGGAGCAGGAAGTCGGCCCGGTCGACGTTGTGTTCGACGGTGTCGGCGGTGCCGTCGGTCGGGCCGCCTTCGGACTGCTCGCGTCCGGTGGCCGGATGGACAGCTACGGCCTGGCCAGCGGCGAGTGGGCCGGGATCACCGACGCGCAGGCCGCCGCCCGCGAGGTACGGCTGGTCAGCGCCGACCGCAGCCCGGAGCAGCTGCGGGCCTGCACCGAGCACGCGCTCGCCGAGGCCGCCGCGGGCCGGCTGCGCCCGGTGATCGGCCAGCGCTTCCCGCTGGAGCGGGCGGCCGACGCGCACGCGGCCATCGAGTCCCGCGCCACGCTCGGCAAGACCCTGCTGGAGACCGCGAGTTGACCAGGAGTACGCACCGATGAGCGCCGTCCGACTGCACCCGATCAGCTGGCCGCGGCTCGCCGCCGAACTGGCCGACCGCGTCGAGCGGCTGACCCCGGCGGACGGCGGTGCCTGGCCCCGGGTGCTGATCGACGGCGCCCCAGCGGCCCGGCCCGAGCGGCTGGCCGCCGACCTGGCCGAGGAGCTGCGGCTGCGCGGCCGGGCCGTGCAGCGGGTGCGCTCGCGCTCCTTCCTGCGCCCGGCCTCGATCCGCCTGGAGTACGGACACCAGGACGCCGACGCCTACTTCGACCTCTGGCTCGACGACAACGCGCTCTTCCGGGAGGTGTTCACGCCACTGGACCCGGGCGGCAGCGGGCGGGTGCTGCCCGACCTGCGCGACCCGGACACCGACCGCTCCACCCGCAGCCCGTACGTCGAACTGCCCCCGGGCGCCGTGCTGGTGCTGGACGGCCCGCTGCTGCTCGGGCGCTGGTTCCCGGCCGACCTGACGGTGCATCTGCGGATGTCGCAGGCCGCACTGCGCCGCCGCACCCCGGAGCCGGAGCAGTGGACCCTGCCGGCCTTCGCCCGCTACCAGGAGGACGTCCACCCGGACGAGGCGGCCGACGTCCTGGTCCGGGCGGACGACCCCGAGCGCCCGGCCTGGAACCAGCCCCCGGACACTCCCTAGATGTGCCACTCCGGGGGGAAGCCGGTCCAGCGCAGCTCGGTGGGCAGGTGGCGCTGGTCGTTGAGGGTCATCACGGCGGCCGGGCGGTCGGGCGCGTAGCGGATCACGGTGAGCGCGGCGTTGGCGCTGTTGTGGCCGAGCCAGCGCCAGTCGGGTGCGTGCAGCGCGTGCCGGACCAGCCAGGCGATCAGGAAGGCGTGGGTGACCACCAGTTCGTGCCGGTCCGCCTCGCCCGCCACCGGACCGGTGAAGCGGGCTGTCGCCTCCGCCGCCAGGGCCGCGCCCCGCTCGCGCTCGGCGGCCGGCACCTCGCCGAGGAAGTCGAGCAGGAAGTCGCTGCTCTCCTGCGGTAGTTCGGCTCTTCCTGGTATGCAGGGCAGGTAGTCGCCGGCCGCCTCGTCCAGCCGCAGCGGGACGGCGCCCAGCTGCTCGCCGACCAGTCGCGCGGTCTGCGCCGCCCGCGGCAGCGGACCGTGGTGCACCACGGCCAGCGGCACGTCCCGCAGCCGCCGCCCGAGCAGCACCGCCTGCCGCCGCCCGTTCTCGGAGAGGCCTGCCCCGTCCTGCCCCGGCTGCCCCGGCAGCGCCTCGCCGTGCCGGGCGAGGTAGAGACAGCGGGTGGCGCTGGTGGTCATGCGGGCTCCTCCGACGGGCTGCAGGTTTGCCCAGCAGGGACGTGCCGCCGGTCACCGTGGTTCCGCCGCGCCGCCGTTCACTCCGCCGCGCCGTTCGCGCCGTTCGCGCCCCTCACGTCACGCCACGGCGCCGAGCACCCGAACCAGCGCCTCGTGCTGCCCGACCGGCGCGGCCAGGAAGCCGGTCGAGGTGGACGGCTGCCAGGGCCGGCCCGCGTGGTCGGTGACCCTGGCCCCGGCCTCGGCCGCGATCAGCGCCCCGCCCAGCAGGTTGGGCGCATCCAGTCCGCACTCCCAGAACGCGTCCAGGTGGCCGGAGCCGACCTGGGCCACCTGCAGCGCGGTCGGCCCGAGGTTGCGCACCGCGAGCACCCCGGCCCCGATCACCGCGGAGGTGGTCGCGCCGACCCGGCGCAGCGCGTCCGGCTCCTCGGTGATCGTCGGCGGGTGGCTGGTGGCGACCACGGCAACGGCCAACTCCCGCTCGGACGGCCTGATCCGACGTCCGTTCAGCCGGGCCCCGGCACCGCGGACGGCGGTGTAGGTGGCGCCCAGCCGCGGTGCGTGGACCACCGCGAGCACGGCCCGGCCCTCGCGCAGCAGCGTCGCGGTGACCGCCCAGTGCGGCAGGCCCAGCAGGTACTGCACGGCGCCATCGGTGGCGTCGCAGCTCCACCACTCGCCGTCGGCCGGTAGTGCGGTCGCCAACTCGTCCGTCAGCCAGCCGGCTTGCGGCCGCAGGGCGCCCAGCCGCTCGCGCAGCAGGCCGGTGGCCGGCCGGTCCAGCGCGCCGAACGCGGCCAGCGCCTCGGCGCGGGTGCGCGCCGCGATCGGTTCGGCGCTCTGCCGCTCGGCCAGCAGATGGCCGACCTCGCGCACGACCTGCTCGACCTGCGCGACCTGCTCGATCTCGGTGATCAGCTGCTCCATCGGTCCGGCTCCTCTCGGGTGGTGTTCTCGTCGGCCCAAGGAGTACCGTCACCGCGGCAGATCACGACGTCGCAACCCGCCCTGGCGGCGGAGATCGGACAACCATGCGCACCGAAACGACGGATCCGGCCACCCTGCTCGACCCGCTGGACCGCCGCCTGGTCTGCGCCCTGCAGGTGGACGGCCGGGCCGAGCCGGGCCTGCTGGCCGAGGTGCTCGGCGTCTCGGTGCGCACCGTGACCCGGCGGCTGGCCCGGCTGCGCGAGACCGGAGTGCTGCGGGTGGTGCTGCTGCCACGGGCCGCGGACGAGGCGGTGGGCGCGCTGCTGCTGCGGGTACGGGTGCTGAGCGGGCGGGTGGCCGCGGTGGCGGACGCGCTGGTGGCGAGGTCGGACGTGCCGTTCGTCGATCTGATGCTCGGCGGTCAGGAGATCAGCGCGGTCGTGGTCACCGACCGGGCCGGACGCGACCAGTTGCTCTACCGCCAGTTGCCGGCCACCGACGCGGTGGTCGAGACCACGGTCCACGCGGTGCTGCACCTGTTCGCGGACGCCGCCCGCTGGCAGGCCGGGCTGCTGACCCCGGAGGAGGTCGCCGCGCTGACCCCCACCGCGCTGCCCCCCACCGCGCCGACCGCCGCCGACCCGACCCCCGCCGAGCCCGCACCGTCGACCGCCGCGCCGGCCGCGCCGCCGGAACTGGACCAGCTGGACCGGGCGCTGCTGGGGGAGTTGGCCGAGGATGCGCGCCGCTCGGCGGCCGGGCTGGCCCAGGCCCTGGACGCCCCGGAGTCCACCGTGCGCCGTCGGCTGCGCCGACTGGCGGCGGCGGGCCTGCTGCGCACCCACGCGACCGTCGACCCGCGCCTGCTCGGCATGACGGTGGACGCCAACCTCTGGCTCTCGGTACCGCCCGGGCGGCTGGCCGAGGCGGGCCGGGTGCTCGCCGCGCACCCGCAGGTGCACGGCGTGGTGGCGACCAGCGGGCCGCACAATCTGATGGCCGCCGTCTTCTGCCCCGACCACGGGGCGCTCTACCGCTTCAGCACCGAGGTGCTCGGCCCCCTGGGTGCCGACCGGGTGGAGACCGCGATCGTGGCGCGTGCGGTGAAGCGCGCCGGAGTGCGGATCACCAGGCCGGGGGCCGTCCGGCCCGGTGCACCGGACAGCCGATGAGGCGTCAGGCGTGGGTGGTGGAGCCCGGGCGGAGCACCATGAGGACCGTCACCACGGCCCAGAGAAGCGCGAAGATCCCGGTGCTCATGGTGAGCAGCTTGAGCCCCGCGGCCGCGCCCACCGGGTCGGCGTCCGGCCGGCCGGCGAGCGCGGAGACCACGGCCTCCTGCCGGGGCAGCACCAGCACCAGCAGGACCAGCGCGGCGACGACGGTGATGGCCAGCGAGGCGATCAGCCAGGCGCTGCCCATCACGCCCATGACCTGGGCGGTCCCGATGCCGAGTACCGGCACGGCGATCCCGAGGAGCGCGTAGACCTGGGTGATCCGGTAGAGCAGGCGCACCGAGGCGGTGTTCTCGGCCAACTCGCCCGCGGCGGCCTCCGGGTTCCCGGCGGCGGCCAGCGCGGCCTGCGCCTTGCGGGGGAACATGCTCGCCGCCACCGTCACCGGGCCGATCGCGATGATCGCAGCCAGCACGTGCAGGCTCAACAGAAACTTGGCCATGGGGATCGACAGCCTTCGCGCTTGTCCGAGGTGGCGGGCGGGGGCCCGGGGGCGCTGGAGTGCGGCAGCCCCGCCCGGCACGCTAACACTCGCCCGTTCGGCGGCTTGACCCCGGCCCAAAACTACGCCGTCCGAGTGGGATTCGAATGATGATCACTCTGGGGCGGTGCCGCCTACCCCGCCTTTGCCCACCGTTTGCCTTGGATGGTCCGCGTCCGCCCTGGTCAGCCGAGCCCGGCACACCCCAGACGCCGGGGCCAGGGAGGTAGACGCATGAGACACGTGACCAAAGCCGCGCTCCTGGTGGCGACCACGGTGACAGGTGCGGTGATCGCACTGCCCGGCGCGTCCGCGGTGCCGTTCCCGACGCCGCTGGGGCCCTGCGCCGGGCCGGACTGCCCGGTGCCCTTCCCGCCGGTCAGCAACGGCGACTTCGCCGGCCGCGACTCCAACATCAACGTCTTCACCGGCGGCGACTACACCGTCACAGGGCGGGCGGCCGAGGTCGAGGGCCGGGTGGTGACGCTCGGCAACCTCACGGTGGAGAAGACCGACGGCGGGGGCCTGTTCAACATGGGCGTGGTCGGCGTCGGTTCGCGGGTCCCGCCGCCCACCGGTTCGGACTTCGTCTCGGTCGGCGGCAACGTCACCGTGCTGCCGGGCAACTCGGTGGAGATCGGCGGCTCGGACTCCAAGACCACCGTCTGGGGCAACCTGCGCTACGGCGCGCTGAGCACCGGGACGATCAACCTGGTCCCGAACGGGCAGCAGATCCAGGACTCCACGGTGGCGAGCACCTACGCCCCGCTGCGCACCGACATCGAGTCCATCTCCGCGTGCGCGGCTGCGGCGGCCGCGACCGGCACGGTGGCGGTCACCAGCTTCGACGCCACCTTCACGGGCGACGGCACCAGCGCCCGCCAGGTCTTCAACGTGACCCAGGACCTGGGCACGGCGGCCCGGGCGATCGACCTGAACTTCAAGAACATCCCGGCCGGCGCGACCGTGATCGTCAACATGCTGGAGCCCAATGCGCTGATCAACACCAATACGGGGACGGGGCTGCCGGGCGACCAGCTGACCACCCTCGGGCCCACGCTGCTGTGGAACTTCCCGACCCAGGACACCGCGGAGATCAAGGGCGGCGCGCAGTTCCAGGGCTCGGTCCTGGCGGGCAACCCGAACGGGACGATGACGCTCGCCCAGCCCGGCATGAACGGGCGGGTCTACCTGGCCGGCAGCCTGATCCAGACCGGCACGGGCGGCTACGAGATCCACGCCTACCCGTTCAACGGCGACCTCCCGGACTGCTCGACGCCGACGCCGACGCCGACGCCGACTCCCACGCCGACCCCGACGCCGACGCCGACGCCCACGCCGACGCCCACGCCGACCCCGACGCCGACGCCGACGCCGACGCCCACGCCGACCCCGACGCCGACGCCGACGCCCACGCCGACGCCGACCCCGACGCCGACGCCGACGCCCACGCCGACGCCGACTCCCACGCCGACCCCGACCCCGACCCCGACGCCTACGCCGACTCCCACCGCGACGCCTACCCCGACGCCTACGCCGACCCCGACTCCCACCGCGACGTCGACGCCGACCCCCACCTGCGCCCCGTCCCACGGCCACGGTCACGACCACGACCATGACCACGGCCAGGGCCCGCACCCCGCGCCGAGCCACACCGGTCAGCTGCCGACCACCGGCGAGACCGGTACCGTCCCGCTGCTCGGCCTGGCCGGATCGCTGCTGGCGGCCGGTGCAGGCGCACTGCTCTTCGGCAACCGCCGTCGTCGAGGCCGCCACAGCTGAGCCGACCACGAGGTAGAGAACTGCCGGACGGGCCGAACCCCCAAGGCCGCCCCCGACAGCCGCAACACCGAGGCCGCCCGGCCACCCTCATCAGGGTGGCCGGGCGGCCTCGTTCAGCTCAGGTCGGCACCCGGGGCTCAGCGGCTCACGTCACCGCACCCCGCCTGCCGAACCGCTCCTCGCGCCACTCCCCGCTCGCCAGCACCTCGTGCAGCGCCTGCGCCGCGTCCCAGACCTCGGTGTACGACAGGTACAGCGGCGTGAAGCCGAAGCGCATCAGGTCCGGCGCCCGGAAGTCGCCGATCACTCCGCGCTCGATCAGCGCCTGCACCACCGGGAACCCGTCCGGGTGCCGGATCGCCACCTGGCTGCCGCGAAGCTCGGGCGAACCGGGCGTCACCACCTCCAGGTCCGCGCACCGGTCGATGAACAGCCCGGTCAGCGCGAGGCTCTTGGCCCGCAGCTGCGCGAGGTCGACCTTCTCCCAGATCTCCAGGGTGGCCCGCAGCCCGGCCAGCGCCAGCAGCGGCGGGAAGCTGGTGAGGAACCGACCGATCCCCTCGGCCGGCCGGTAGCCGGGCTCGAAGGCGAACGGCGCGGCGTGCCCGAACCATCCGGTCAACGGCTGCTCGGCGGCGGCGTGGTGGCGCGGTGCGGCGTACAGGAAGCTGGGCGCGCACGGGCCGGCGTTCAGGTACTTGTAGGTGCAGCCGACGGCGAAGTCGACCTGGTGGGCCGTCAGGTCGATCGGCAGCGCGCCCGCCGAGTGGCACAGGTCCCAGATCATCAGCGCGCCGGCCCGGTGCACCTTGGCGGTGATCTCGCCCATGTCGAGCAGTCGCCCGGTGCGGTAGTCGACCTGGGAGAGGACCACGGCGGCCACCCCCTCGTCCAGGTGGGCGTCCAGGTCGTCGGCGGAGTCGAGCGAGGGCAGCAGCACGCTGCGCGCGCCCTCGAAGAGGCCGGTGACCCCCTCGGCGATGTACAGGTCGGTGGGGAAGGACTCGCGCTCGCCGAGCACCGTGTGCCGCCCGGGCCGCATCCGTAGCGCGGCCGTCAGGACCTTGAAGAGGTTGACCGAGACGCTGTCGCAGACCACCACCTCGCCCGGCCCGGCCCCGACCAGTCGGGCGATCCGGTCGCCCAGGGTGAACGGCAGTTCGGTCCAGCCGTGCTTGTTCCAGCTGGTGATGAGGTCCTGACCCCACTCCTCCTCGACCGTCCGGCGGACGATCTCGGGGGTGCGGGCCGGCAGCACGCCGAGTGAATTGCCGTCCAGGTAGACGCCGTTGGACGGCAGGGTGTACTCCGCGCGGAACAGCGCGAGCGGATCGTCGGCGTCCAGGGCCAGGCACTGTTCACGGGAGGTGGGGATCTGCACCAGGCTGCTGCTCACAACTCTCCTCGTACGTTCCACAGTTCGGGGAAGACGTCCTGATCGGCGGCGGCCTTGAGCCAGCTCAGGCCGCTGGAGCCGCCGGTACCGGGCTTGGCGCCCATCGACCGCTTCACCGAAGCGTAGTGGCGCTGCCGCCACCGGGAGACGCGTTCGGCCGTGTCGAGCAGTGCCTCGGCCAGGACGACGAGTTCCGCCTGGCCGGGGTCGGTGTAGACGGTGTGCCAGGCGGCCTGGACCGCCTCGTCGGCGCGGTAGCGCTCGCTGCTCACCGTCGGCTCGCCGGTCAGCCCGCGGCGGGCGAGCAGGGCGAGCACGTCGTCGTACAGGCTCGGCCCGGTCAGTGCCTCGGACAGCTCCCGGTGCACCTCGGGGGAGCCCTGGTACATCTCCAGCAGCCGCTCGGACTTGTTGCCGAGCGTGAACTCCAGCCGCAGGTAGGCCGAGGACTGGAAGCCGGAGGCCTCGCCGAGCACCGGCCGGAACGCGCTGAACTCCACCGGGGTGAGCGTGGCCAGCAGGTCCCAGGAGCTGTTCAGCACGTCCTGGACGTGGGCGCCGCGGCGCAGCGCGGCCACCGCGCCGGGCAGGTCGTCGGCCCGCAGTGCCTGCTGGGTGAGCGTCCACTCGTGCTTGAGCAGGTCGAAGAGGAGCTCCATCACCTGGGTGGTGATGATGAAGGAGAGTTCGGCGTCGACCGTGCTGCGCGGCTGCTGCAGGGTGTGCAGGACGTCGAGCCGGGCGTACCTCTCGTAGGGGGTGGCGCCGCTGGTCCGCAGGTCCGCGACCGCCCCCTCACGCGTGGGGTCGAAAGCCAGGTTGGGTGTCTGGACGGTGGACGGGGCCATGATCTCGTTCCCCCTTGGTGGCTGGTTGCCCCCTATTGTGCGGCGGCCCCGCGCGCTCTTGAATGGGTGACGGGGACCCGATCGGGCCGCTGACCTTGCGCTTGCAAGGTCTTTTCCGGTTCGGCCTGTCACTCGGAAAGGAGGGGCCTTGGACGCTCTCGACCGCCGCCTGCTCGCCGAGCTGCAGGCCGATGCGCGGCTCTCGTACAACGAACTGTCCCGCCGGGTCAGCCTCTCGGCGCCGGCCGTCGCCGAGCGGGTGCGCCGGCTGGAGGCGGACGGGGTGATCGGCGGGTACCACGCGCACGTGGACCTGACCCGGGCCGGGCTGCCGATCACCGCGCTGGTGCAGGTGCAGTGCTACGGCCCGCGCTGCGTGCTGCGCGATCCGGCAGTGGCGACCTGGCCGGAGGTGCTCCAGCTCTACCGGGTCACCGGCGGGGCCTGCTGCGTGCTGCTGGTGGCGGTGCCGGAGATGGCTCGGTTCGAGGAGCTGATCGACCGGCTGGGCACCTACGGGCAGCCGGCGACCTCGATGATCCTCTCCACCCCGGTGCCCTGGCGCCCGGTGGTCGTTCCGTGAACGGTCGGCGCCCGGCGGCGTAGTGGGGTCGGCGCCCGCCGGTGCGGTGGCGTCAGCGCCCGCCGACACAGTGGCGTCAGTGCCCGCCGGCGCTGTGGAACGGCACGCCCAGCCCCTGCAGGCCGTTCAGGAACAGCTCCACGCCCACCGCCGCGAGCAGCAGACCGAGCAGCCGGGAGAGCACTTCCAGCGAGGTCTGGTGGGTGCGCCGCAGCAGCGGAGCCAGCACCAGCACGCACACGGTGTTGATCGCCACCACCGCGGTGTACGCGCCGGCCACCGTGAACCGCCAGCCCCATTCCTCCTTGGTCAGTGACTCCACCAGTACGGCCGTCATCGCCAGCGGGCTCGCCACGTACGGCAGCAGCAGTTCGCGCACCCCTTCGGCCAGCGGGTTGGACAGCCCGTCCTCCTCGTCCTCGCTCGCGCCGCCGAAGTGCACGCCGAGCACCAGGCCGACCGCGTAGAGGAAGAAGATCACCCCGCCGGCCAGCTGCAGCGACTCGTCGCTGACGTGGAAGAAGTTGGTGATCGCATCCGCGCTGAACGCCATCACCACGCCGACCAGCAGGGCCAGCAGCGAGCTGACCGCGAGCAGCCGGCGCACCTCCGCAAGGGTGCGGGTGCGGCTCAGCTGGGCGTAGGCCAGCAGCACCTTGGGCGGGCCGACCACGGCGAAGAAGGTGATGAACGCACTGCTCAGGTTGAGAACCGACATCCCCACAGCATCGTCGAGCCCGGGCGCGCCGGGACGCTGCCGCACCGGGGGTCAGCGCAGCCGCACCGTGACTCCCGTCTCACGCAGCAGGTCGACCACCGCGCGGGCGTAGCCGTCCGGCAGCTGGGGCGAGTGCTCGGCCACCGTCCAGTCGTGCCAGACCAGGGTGAACGGCGGCTGCGGGCCGAAGCCGCCGCGCAGGCAGTCGGCCAGCGCGTCCAGGTTGCGGCCGTAGTAGCCGCCCGGACCGTTCACCGCGCTGCCCAGCGCCGCGTACAGGCCGGCCCGGGTACCGGCCCCGGTGCCGTCCAGCTGGAACTCGGGCCGCTGGGACCCGGGCTGCCGGACCTCGCGCTGCGCCGTCATCGGCGGGCCTCCCTCGTCAGGCCTCCAGGGTCCCCCGGATGGCCTGCTCCGGTCGAGGAGGCGCCGGGGGTCGGCTGGGATGGGAGGCGCACGGGGGCAGAGGAGATGAGGACACTATGGGCTGCGTCAACCGCACAGATCTGGGGCTGCTCACCCTGCGCGCCGCCGTCGGCGGGGTGCTCTTCGCCCACGGCGGCCAGAAGCTCTTCGGCTGGTTCGGTGGCGGCGGCCTGGAGGGCACCGCCAGCGGCATGGAGGCGATGGGGTTCAAGCCGGGTGGGCAGAGCGCGCTGGCCGCCGGCCTCGGCGAGGCCGGCGGCGGTGCGCTGCTGATCGCCGGGCTTGCCACCCCGGTGGCCGGGCCGATCGTGGCGGGCACCATGGCCGGCGCCAGCGTGGTGCACTTCCCGCACGGCTTCTTCGCCACCAAGGGCGGCTACGAGTACCCGGCGCTGCTCGGCGTCTGCGGCCTGGCCCTGGGCATCGCCGGGCCCGGCTGCTACTCGCTCGACCAGCTGACCGGCCACCGGCTGAACCGTCCGTGGCTGGGTGCGCTGGCCTTCGTGGCCTCGGCGGCGGGCGCCTTCTCGGTGGTCTGCAAGCGCGAGCGCGGCATCCGGGAGGCGGCTGCCAAGGCGATGGAGAGTGAGCCCGAGTAGCGAGCAGATGAGCAGCAGGTGAATTCGGGCCTCGCCCCGGCTGACGTCTACAGATCCGTAGTACGTTCTGCCGGGGAGGGGCCCGAGCCCGTGTCAGCACGCCTGGGTACGCTGTCGCCCTCCCACGACCCGTACCAGTGCAGAAGGTGTGCGATGTCCCTGACCTACCCGGAGTCGATCGGCGTCGGCCTGCTGCAAGGCGTCACCGAGCTCTTCCCGGTCTCCAGCCTCGGGCACAGCATCCTGATACCCGCACTGATCGGCGGCAGCGTCCAGAAGGACCTGAACGTCACGGCGGCCTCCTCGCCCTACCTGTCGGTGCTGGTCGGCCTGCACCTGGCGACGGCGCTGGCGCTGGTGCTCTTCTTCCGCAAGGACTGGGTCCGGGTGGTGCGGGGTCTGTTCAGCTCCATCCGCGAGCGCCGAATAGAGACCTCCGAGCAGCGGCTGGCCTGGCTGCTGATCGTCGGCACCATCCCGGTCGGCCTGGTGGGCCTGGTCGCCGAGAAGGCGCTGCGCGACGCGCTCGGCAAGCCGGTGGTCGCGGCGGTCTTCCTGGCGCTGAACGGCTTCGTGCTGCTGGGCGCCGACCGGCTGCGCCGCGGCGGTGGAGGGCGTCGCCGGGCCGGGGCCCAGGTCGCGCACACGCCGGGCGCCGACCCCGCGATCGAATCGGACCGCCGGCTGGCCAGGCTCAGCTTCCGCCAGGGCACCTGGATCGGCGCCGCCCAGATCCTCGCCTTGCTGCCGGGCATCAGCCGCTCCGGCGTCACGATGAGCACCGGCATCCTGCGCGGCCTCAACCACGAGGACGCCGCCCGCTTCTCCTTCCTGCTCGCCACCCCGGTGATCGGCGCCGCCGCCGTCCTCAAGATGCCCGAGCTGCTCAAGCCCGAGAACGCCGGCATCCGCGGCCCGCTGCTGGTCGGCTCGCTCTGCGCGTTCGTGGCGGGCTACGTGTCGGTGAAGTTCCTCACCAAGTACTTCGAGGACCGCAGCCTGACCCCGTTCGCCGTCTACTGCATGCTCGCCGGCATCGGCAGCGCGGTGTACCTGAGCATGTGACTTCCCTGGGGACTCGCACGGAAGAGTGATCCGGCCTGGAAGGCCTCCCGATACGCTGGCCTCGTAGGCGAGGATCGCGCCCATGGGAGGAACCATGACTGCCGTACCCGACTGGCTGATTCCGCCGGTGGACGGGTTCACCGCCGATGACCTCGATCGCCTGCCCGACCTCCCGCCGCACACGGAGTTGCTCGACGGGAGCCTGATTTTCGTGAGTCCGCAGAAGTACTTCCACTCGGTGGCGATGTTCCTGTTCGAAGTGGGACTGCGTGCCACCGCGCCGGACGATGTCCGGGTGGTGCGCGAGATGGCCATCACGTTGGGCATGCGCGACCGGCCCGAGCCCGACCTGTCCGTCGTGCGTGCCTCGGCGGTCACCGCCGAGCGTGACGAGACGGGGTACCAGGTCGCCGACGTCGTGCTCGCCGTGGAGGTCGTCTCGCCCGACTCCGTCATCCGGGACCGCGAGGTCAAGCCCCGTAAGTACGCCGAGGCGGGCATCCCGCACTTCTGGCGGGTCGAGAAGGGTGACAAGGGCCGCCCCGTCGTCTACGTCTACGAACGGGACCCGGCCACCAAGTCCTATGGTCTGACCGGTATTTACCACGACGAGCTGAAGACCGACTTCCCCTACCCCATCGCGATCGACCTCACCGCCATCGACCGCCTCTGATCAGCCTAGGCCTCAGGTCGGCAGAACCAGGCGGTTCTCGTAGGCGAAGACGACGGCCTGGACCCGGTCGCGCAGGCCGAGCTTGAGCAGGATCCGGCTCACGTGGGTCTTCACGGTGGCTTCGGCGAGGTAGAGCTCGGCCGCCACCTCGGCGTTCGACAGGCCGCGGGCGACCTGCTCCAGCACGCTGCGCTCGCGGGCGGTCAGCGTCTCGACGGCGCTCTCCGCGCGGACCGGCGAGCCGCCGTCGGCGGGCAGCTGGGAGGCGAAGGTGTCCAGCAGACGCCGGGTGATCCGGGGGGCCACCACCGCGTCGCCGGCGGCCACGCTGCGGATCGCGCTGAGCAGTTCGGCCGGCTGGGCGTTCTTCAGCATGAAGCCGGAGGCACCGGCGCGCAGCGCGGCGAAGGCGTACTCGTCCAGGTCGAAGGTGGTCATGATGAGCACCTTGGTGTCGGGGGACTCCTCGACGATCCGCCGGGTGGCCTCGATGCCGTCCATGCCGGGCATCCGGACGTCCATCAGCACCACGTCGGGGCGGTGCTCCAGCACCAGGCGCACCGCCTGGGCGCCGTCCTCCGCCTCGCCGGCCACCGCCAGGTCGGGCTGTGAGTCCAGCACCAGGGTGAAG
The DNA here is from genome assembly GCF_036226465.1 of Kitasatospora sp. NBC_01250. NCBI lineage: Bacteria > Bacillati > Actinomycetota > Actinomycetes > Kitasatosporales > Streptomycetaceae > Kitasatospora > Kitasatospora sp. NBC_01250. Next base: position 6,335,684 of record NZ_CP108476.1, read on the forward strand.
GCGACCCGCAGCAGCGGCTGGTCGTCCACCAGCAGGACGCGGATGGTCATCGGGGTGCCTCCTGGGGGTCCGGGCCGAGGTCGAGGGTGGCGGCCACCTGCCAGCCGCCGTGCGGCAGCGGGCCCGCGGTGAGGCCACCACCATAGGCGGCGACCCGTTCGCGCATGCCGGCCAGGCCGTGCCCGGACTCGCGGGAGCGTTCGTCGGCGCCACCCGCGCCGAAGCCGCCGGGCGCCGCCGGGTGCAGCGCGCGCCCGTCGTCGCGGACCTCCACCCGCAGGGCCTGCTCCGTGCACTCCACGGTGACCTCGGCGCGGGCGCCGGAGGCGGCGTGCTTGAGCGTGTTGGTGAGCGACTCCTGGACCAGCCGGTAGACGGTCAGCTGGGCGCCGGGGGAGACGGCGGCACGATCGCCGGTCACCCGCAGCTCGGTGGGCAGGCCGGCGGCGCGCACCTGGGAGACCAGCGCGGCGAGCTGGCCCAGGCCCGGCTGCGGGTGGCGCAGCGCGTCGGGCTCGTCGGCGCGCAGCACGCCCAGGAAGCGGCGCATGTCGGTGATCGCCTGGCGCCCGGTCTCGGCCGACTGGCGCATCGCGGCGGTGGCCTTCTCGGGGGCGGTCGGGTTGGCGTAGACCGCGCCGTCGGCCAGTGCCACCATCACCGAGAGGTTGTGCGTGACGATGTCGTGCATCTCGCGGGCGATCCGCGAGCGCTCCTCGGCCACCGCCAGGGCGGCCTGCTGGTCGCGCTGGCGTTCCAGCTCGCGGGCCCGCTCGCGCAGCGCGCGCAGCTGGGCACGGCGGGCCCGGACGTTGAGGCCGAGCACGGCGGCGGCGGTGGTGGCGCCGGAGAGCGCGAAGGCGGCCTTGAACATGGTGTGCAGCGGGTCGGCCAGTTCGCCCGCGTGGCGGATGTCGGAGACGACCAGCGCGACACCGAGTTCGGCGACCAGGTACGACAGCAGGACGTTGCGGCGCGCGCAGTGGCCCGCGACGGTGTAGAGCGCGAGCAGCACCGCGATGTTGGCGGGCATCGCCTGGTAGGTCAGCCACTGGACGAAGGAGACGCCCGCGATCACGCCGAAGACGGCCAGCGGGGCCCGGCGGCGGAACGCCAGCGGCAGGATCAGCGCGAGCTGCGGGAGCCAGACCAGCGGGTGCCGGGACAGGTCCCGGCCGTGCGCCGCGCTGGACAGGGCGAGCACCACCAGGGCGAACGCGAGGTCGACGGCGAACGGGTAGCGCTCCTCCAGCAGCCAGCCCCGCATCGTGGCCAGCCCTCGGGCGGCGCTGGGAAAGCGCCGCCCGAGGGCTGCCGGGAGCTGGTCGATCGCACTCATCGCGCCATTGTGCACCCGGAGCAGGTCAGGCATCACGCCGCTTGAGCACCGCGGCGGCGCCGATCAGCGCGGCCACGACGTAGATCCAGAGCACCCCGTAGCCGGTCCACGGGGCGAGCGTGCCCGGGTCCGGGTTGAGGGTGGCCACCGCCTGGCCGGCCGCGCCGGGCAGGTAGGGCGAGATGTGGGCGCTCCAGTTCGCGGGCAGCACCTCGACCAGGGTGGGCAGCACCAGCAGCATGCCGAAGATCGCGGCGATGCCACCGGCGGTGTTGCGGATCAGCGTGCCGATGGCGACCGCGAAGATGCCGATCGCGGTGAGGTAGAGCGCGGTGCCGATCACCGTGCGGGTCACGCCGGCGGCCGACAGCGTGGTCTGCACGTTGTGGCTGGAGAGCACCGCCTGGCCGCCGAAGAAGGCGACGAACGCGGTGATGAGGGTCACCACGAAGGTCACCGCACCGAAGACGGCCGCCTTCGCCCAGAGCACCGGCAGCCGGCGCGGTACGGCGGAGAGCGAGGCGCGGATCATGCCGGTGCTGTACTCGCCGCTGACCACCAGCACGCCGAGCACGCCGACGGCGAGCTGGGCGGCCAGGTAGCCGCGCAGGCTGCGGTCGGCGGCGTTGATCGAGAAGCCGTGGTCACGGACGTCCGGGTGGTTCAGGTGGTCGATCGCGCCGTAGCAGGCGAGCAGGCCGAAACCGACCATGAAGACCACCGCGGCGAGCAGCGTGAAGTAGGTCGACCGCAGGGTGCGGAACTTGATCCACTCGGAGTGGACCACCCGGGCCAGCGTGACCGGGCTGCCGGTCACGGTCCGGGCCGGGGCCGCCGCGGGGGCGGCGGGGGTGGCGGTGGCGGTGCTCATGCGGCGTGCTCCTCGACCAGCGTGCGGGGTGCGACCACGGCGTCGTACTCGACGGCGTCCTTGGTCATTTCCATGAAGGCCTCCTCCAGCGAGGCCTTCTGCGGCGTCAGCTCGAAGAGCGTCAGGGCGTGCTCCGCGGCCAGCCGGCCGACCCGCTCGCTGTCGGTGCCGTCCACGGTCAGCAGCTGGGCGTCGTCACCCGCGGTGACGGTGACGCCGGGCAGCTCGCGCAGCAGCTCGCCGAGCCGCACCGAGTCGGGGGTGCGCACCAGCACGCCGCCGCGCGAGGCGCGCTCGGTGAAGTCGGCCACCGAGGTGTCGGCGATCAGCTGTCCGCGGCCGATCACGATCAGGTGCTCGGCGGTGAGTGCCATCTCGCTCATCAGGTGCGACGAGACCAGCACGGTGCGGCCTTCGGCGGCAAGGGACTTGAGCAGGTTGCGGATCCACAGGATGCCCTCGGGGTCGAGGCCGTTGACCGGCTCGTCGAGGATCAGCGTGGCGGGATCGCCGAGCAGCGCGGAGGCGATGCCCAGGCGCTGGCCCATGCCGAGCGAGAAGCCGCCGGCCCGCTTGCGGGCGACCTGGCGCAGCCCGACCAGGTCGATCACCTCCTCCACCCGCGAGCGCGCGATGCCGTGCGTGGCGGCCAGCGCGAGCAGGTGGTTGAAGGCGGAGCGGCCGGTGTGGATGGCGCGCGCCTCCAGCATCGCGCCGACCTCGCGCAGCGGGGCCGGGTGGTCGGCGTAGCGGCGGCCGTTGATGGTGGCGTGGCCGGCGCTCGGGTTGTCCAGGCCGAGCAGCATCCGCATGGTGGTGGACTTGCCGGCGCCGTTGGGGCCGAGGAAGCCGGTCACGATGCCGGGGCGGACGCTGAAACTCAGGTCCTGGACGGCGGTTTTGGGGCCGTAGCGCTTGGTGAGGCCGACGGCTTCGATCATTTTCTGGTCCTCAAACGAGGGGGGACGGGCGACGCTGTCCACGCTAGGTGGCGGCCCCGGACGCCACGAGCCGCGTGAGGAGGAGTCGAACGGGGCACGGTTGCGACGCCAGATGCAGCCCGACTACATCCTGAGACGGACCTTGCTTCGGACACAGAGGTTTAGGGCCAGGTCAGACCTCAAGGCCCGGTGGGGCGAACCTTAACGGCAACTCAAGTGCCGATACCGGCTCTTGACGCCGATGTTGGTCTAGTCCATTTTAATCGACAGGTGCAGGGAGCCCCTGAGTCACCGTCAGAGGTTCCGGCCTCTGGCGGTGGCCCTGGGGCGCTCGGCGTCCGCACGATTCCCCCATGTCATGCCCATGGCTGAGTGGTCCCACCCACCCCGCCGGTCCCCGCGGGCGTGACGGTCCCCCACAGCCAGGAGTCACGCACCCATGTTCACTCGCACGCTCCCCAGGGGAGCCGATGGCGCCCCCGCCGGGCGCCGCCGTTCCAAGGGGCTCGCGGCCCTCGCCCTCGGCGCCTGCGCCTCGCTGCTGCTCGGCGCCTCGCTCTCGCTGACCTCCGGCGGCACCGCGCTGGCCGCTGCCACCAACACCACCGGTGCGCCCGCCACCAGCGGCGGCCTCAAGGTGGCCTACTTCGACCAGTGGTCGGTCTACGCGAACGCCTACACCGCCAAGACCATCCAGGACACCGGCGAGGCCGGCAAACTGGACTACCTGATCTACGACTTCGAGAACATCGACCCGACCAGCGGGAAGTGCTTCGAGGCCACCAAGGCCGCCTCCCAGGACGACAACAACCCCAGCGCCGGTGACGGCGCGGCGGACGCCTTCGCGGACTACGAGAAGTCCTTCGACGCCTCCAGCAGCGTCAGCGGCGTCGCGGACACCTGGAACCAGCCGATCACGGGCAACTTCAACCAGCTCAAGGAGCTGAAGGCGAAGAACCCCAACCTCAAGATCCTGCTGTCGATCGGCGGTTGGACCTACTCGAAGTACTTCTCCGACGTGGCGGCCACCGACGCCTCGCGCAAGGCCTTCGCCTCCTCCTGCATCGACATGTTCATCAAGGGCAACCTGCCCACCGACGCCGGCTTCGGCGGTCCGGGCTCGGCGGCCGGCATCTTCGACGGCTTCGACATCGACTGGGAGTACCCGGGCGGCGGCGGCCACACCGGCAACCACGCCGCCCCGGCCGACAAGCAGAACTACACCGCGCTGCTGGCCGAGCTCCGCTCCGAGCTGGACGCGCAGGGCAAGGCCGACGGGAAGACCTACGCGCTGAGCGCGGCGGTCGGCGCCGGCCAGGACAAGATCCAGAACGTCGAGACCGACAAGATCGGCCAGTACCTGACGTTCATGGACGTGATGAGCTACGACATGCACGGCGGCTGGGAGGCCACCGGGCCGACCAACCACCAGGCGGCGCTGTACTCGGACCCGGCAGATCCATCCGGCCCGATCGCCCCCGGGACCAGCAAGTACTCGATCGACGAGGCCATCAAGGCCTGGACCGCGGGTGATCCGCAGTACGGCATCCCGGGCGGCTTCCCCGCGAACAAGATCAATATCGGGGTGCCGTTCTACTACCGCGGCTGGACGGGCGTGCCGGCCGGCAGTTCGCACGGCCTCTTCCAGACCGCGACCGGCCCCGCGCCCGGCGCGGCGATGTCCGGCAACGTCAACGGCATCCGGATGTACAAGGAGCTGAACGGCGTCGTCGACAACCCGGCCGACACGTTCTGGGACCCGGTGGCGCAGGCCGCGTACTTCTACGACGGCACCAACTTCTGGTCCGGTGAGGACGCCCAGTCGATCCAGGCCAAGGCGGACTACCTGCACTGCAACGGCCTCGGCGGCTCCTTCGCCTTCTCGCTCTACGACCTGGGCACCCAGACCGGGCTCTTCGACAAGATGGTCGACGCCACCAACGGCTCGGCCGCCAGCTGCCCGGCGCCGCCGACCACCGGCCCGACGACCGGTCCGACCACTGGCCCCACCACTGGCCCGACGACGGGTCCGACCACCGGCCCCACCACGGGTCCGACCACCGGCCCGACGACGGGTCCGACGACGGGTCCGACGACCGGCCCCACCGGCCCGACCACGCCGCCTGTCACCTCCTCGCCCACCACCGGCGTCTGCGCCGCCCCCAGCTGGTCCGCCTCGGCGGTCTACGCCACGGCCGGCACCAAGGTCTCCTGGAAGGGCCACAGCTACACCAACAAGTGGTGGACCACCGGCGACGACCCGAGCCAGAGCGGCGCCTGGGGCGTCTGGACCGACAACGGCCCCTGCTGACCCACCCCGCCGAGCGGCACCGCGCCGCTCCCGCACAGCACCGCGGCCCGGACCGAGCACCACCTTGGTCCGGGCCGCGGCCCACTGCGCCGGCCTGCCGGGGCCGGCCGGTCAGCCCGCCTCGAACGGCTGCGGCTTGATCACGTTGAACGCCCCGCCCTGCGGGTCCTTGAGCCCGGCGATGCGGCCCACCGGGGTGTCCGTGGCGGGCGCCAGCAGCGTGGCGCCGGCCCGCACCGCGGCGTCCACCACGCTGTCGGCGTCGTCCACCGCGAAGTAGGTGGCCCAGTGCGGGGGCGTGCCGGGCGGGAAGCTGCCCAGGCCCTGCGCGCCGCCGACCGTCTTGCCCTCCACCAGCAGCCCGTTGTACTCGGGCATCTCCGGCATCGGGGCGAACTCGATGTCGAGCGCCGCCTTGTAGAAGGCGGCGGCGCCCTTGACGTCGGGGGTGTTCAGCTCGTTCCAGATCACCGCGCCGGGCTCGTTGACGATCTCCGCGCCGCCGAAGTCCACCGCCTGCCAGACGCCGAAGACCGCGCCGGTCGGGTCGACGGCGGGGAACATCCGCCCGACCGTGCCCACGTCCATCACCGGGAAGAGCAGCTTGCCGCCGTTCGCGGTGACCCTGCTCGCGGTGGCGTCCGCGTCGGCGGTGGCCAGGTAGGTGGTCCAGACGGTGGGCGGCGGCGGGTTGCCGTCCATGGAGACGGCCGGGCCGATGCCGGCCACCGGCTTGCCGTTCAGGGTGAGCACCGCGTAGCCGCCGAACTCGTCGGGGCCGCGCTCGCCCTGCCAGCCGAACAGGTCGCGGTAGAAGTCGATGGCCGCCTGGAGATCGGGGGCCATCAGGTCGACCCAGCACGGGGTGCCGGGTGGGTAGGGAGTACTGACCACGGGCATGAGTGTCGCCTCCAGGGCGGAGAGTGGTCCGGACAGACGTTCCTGCCCCCCGGACTCACCCTGCCGCCGCCGCGGTGCTCCCGCCACTCAGCGCGCCGCGCCCCCGCTCAGGCGCCGCCGTCCTCGAGCCGGGTCAGCATCCGTCCGAGCAGCCCGGAGAGCACCCCGCGCTCGTCGGCGCCGACGTCCTGGAGCAGCTCCTCCTCGAAGACGGCGGCCATCCGCATCGACTCCAGCCACTTGTCCCGGCCGTTCTCGGTCAGCTCGATGATCACCCGCACCCGGTTGGACTCGTCGCGCTCCCGGGTGACCAGGTCCTCGGCCACCATCCGGTCGATCCGGTGGGTCATCGCGGCCGGCGTCAGGCCCAGCCGCTTGGCCAGCTCGCCGGGGCCGAGCCGGTACGGGCTGCCGGCGATCACCAGCGCCTTGAGCACCTCCCACTCGGCGCTGGTGATTCCGAGCACAGTCAACTGCCGGCTGTAGGCCACCCCCATCCGCCGGGCGACCCGCGACAGCGAGGAGACGATGGTCTCCACCTGGGGGTCGACGATGGGGAACTCCCGCTGGTAGATGGCCACTTGCTCGGAGATGTCCAGCTCGTTGCCGGCGTCCGGCGCGGGTTTCGGTGCGCTCATGGCCTCAGTCTCCCACGCTCGACTGCCCCCATTAAGACTTTGACACGACAGTGTTTCCATCCATAGACTTTAGCTCTGAAATCTTGCGAGTCGAAGCGTCGATCCGAAGCAGTCCAGTGATCCGCCGGCTCCCGACCGACAAAGGGGTGTCTCCATGAAGCAGCAGAAGTACGGCGCGGGCGGCCCCCTGCGTCGCGTCCAGCTCGGCAACGCGCTCAGCGCCTTCGGCAGCGGCTTCACCATGCCGTACATGTTCGTGTACGTGGACCAGGTGCGCGGGCTCGGTTCGCTCACCGCGGGCCTCGTCTTCACCCTCTTCGCGCTGGCCGCGCTCGTCGTGCTGCCGTTCGCCGGGCGCGGCATCGACCGCTACGGTCCGCGACCGGTGCTGCTGGCCGGCTGCGCGCTGGCGGCCACCGGCGCCTTCTCCTTCGGGCAGGCGAGCGGGACCACCGGGCTGCTGATCGCGGCCTTCCTGTTCGGCGGCGGTGTCACCACCTGCCAGCCGGCGCTGGCCACCATGATCGTGCGCTGCTCCACCGCGAAGACCCGCTCGCACGCCTTCGCGCTGCAGTTCACCCTGGTCAACCTGGGCATGGGCATCGGCGCGCTGGTCGGCGGGCAGATCGTCAATGTGGCCGACCCGGCGAGCCTGACCCGGCTGTTCACCATCGAGGCGCTGACCTTCCTGGGCCTGGCGCTGGTCACCGGCACGGCCCGGATCCCGGGCCCCGCGCCGGTGCTGGTCACCGAGGGCACCGAGCAGCGCAGCGGACTGCGCGCGCTGACCGCCGACAAGGCGATGCTGCGGCTGTGCCTGCTGGCCGGGCTGATCTTCTTCACCTGCTACGGCCAGTTCGAGTCGGGCGTGGCGGCCTTCGCCACCGACACGGTCAAGACCGCCCCGTCCACCCTCGGCATGGCGATCGGCGCCAACGCGCTGACCATCGTGGTGCTGCAGATGTTCATGGTGCGGATCACCGCCCGGCGCCGGCGCACCACCGCGATGGCCGCCACCGGCGTGGTCTGGCTCGGCGCCTGGGGCGCCGCGCTGCTGGCCGGGCTGGTCCGCGGCGAGGCCGCGGCGGCCACCGTCGCCATCGTCTCGATCTACGTGCTGTTCGGCGTCGGCGAGTCGATGCTGGCCCCGACCCTGGGCCCGATCGTCGCCGACCTGGCCCCGGCCCGGCTGCTGGGCACCTACAACTCGGCCTTCGCGCTGGTCAAGCAGACCGCCATCGCGGTGGGCCCGGCGGTGGGCGTGCTGCTGGTCGGCTCCGGCACCTGGCCGCTCTACCTGGCGGCGATGACCTGCTGCACGCTGCTGATCATCGTCCTGGCGCTGCGGCTGCGCCGGCACCTGACCCCGGTGCAGGACAACGCCGAGGCGCCGGCCCCGGTGATCGTGCCGATCCGCGAGCTGCAGACGGCGGCATGAGAGGGTGACGGGGGAGAGCGCCGTCGGCCAGGGCCGGCGGCACTGATCGGCTAGTCGGGCACGGTGGGGTCATGGCAGATACGGCAGTCACCGAGCGGCCGGCGGCGCAGGCGCCGCCGGCCCGCCCGTCCGTGCTGCTGGAGCTGCGCCGCCGCGCGCCCTGGCTGGGCCGGTACGCCGGCTGGCTGGGGCCGCTCGCGGTGGCGCTCTTCGCCGGGGTGCTGCGGTTCTGGAACCTCGGCTCGCCGAACGCCTTCGTCTTCGACGAGACGTACTACCCCAAGGACGCCTGGTCGCTGCTCCAGCAGGGCTACGAGGGCGTCTGGCCGGCCAACGCCAACGACCAGATCCTCGCCCACCCCCAGGTGATCCCGCTCACCTCGGCCCCCGCCTTCATCGCCCACCCGCCGCTCGGCAAGTGGGTGATGGCGCTGGGCGAGGCCGCCTTCGGGCTGAACCCCTTCGGCTGGCGGGTGATGGTCGCGCTGCTCGGCACCCTGTCGGTGCTGATGCTGGCCAGGATCGGCCGCCGGCTCTTCGGCTCCACCCTGATCGGCTGCACGGCCGCGCTGCTGATGTCGGTGGACGGCCTGCAGTTCGTGATGAGCCGCACCGGGCTGCTCGACGGCGTGCTGATGTTCTTCGTGCTGGCGGCCTTCGGCTGCCTGCTGATCGACCGCGACCGGGTGCGCGCCAGGCTGGCCGAGCCCGGCGTGGACGCCGACCGGGTCGGCCTGGGCCTGCGGCCGTGGCGACTGGCCGCCGGACTGCTGCTGGGTGCGGCCTGCTCGGTGAAGTGGAACGGCGCCCAGATCCTGGCCGCGTTCGGCCTGCTCACCGTGCTCTGGGACCAGGCGGGCCGCCGGGCCGCCGGTGCCCGCTCCCCGCTGCGCAGCATGCTGCGCCGGGACGCGGCGCCCGCCTTCGGCTCGATGGTGGTCGTCGGTGCGCTGACCTACCTGGCCTCCTGGTCCGGCTGGTTCGCCACCTCCGGCGGCTACGACCGGCACTGGGCGGACGGCCGCTCGGGCCTGCTGCCCGCGGCGCTGCGCAGCTGGTGGCACTACCAGTCCGAGATGTGGCGCTTCAACACCACGCTGACCACCCCGCACACCTACCAGTCCAACCCGTGGAGCTGGCTGGTCCAGGGCCGTCCGGTGAGCATGTACTGGCAGCCGGTGCCGACCGGCCAGCAGGGCTGCACCTCCTCGGGCGGCTGCACCACGCAGATCCTGGCGCTCGGCACCCCGCTGCTGTGGTGGACGGCCTGCTTCGCGCTCGCCTACCTGCTCTACCGCTGGTTCTTCCGGCGGGACTGGCGCTCGGGCGCGGTGCTCTGCGGGGTGGCCGCCACCTACCTGCCGTGGTTCGAGTTCCAGCAGCGCACCATCTTCTCCTTCTACATGGTGGTGCTGGTCCCGTTCCTCTGTCTGGCGGTGGCCCAGATGCTGGGCGCCATGGTGGGCCCCGCGGGAGTCACCCCGGCCCGGCGGGCGGTGGGCTCGGTCGCGGCGGGCGGCATCGTGCTGGCCGTCATGGGGTGTTTTCTCTACTTCCTGCCGCTCTACACTGCGCAGGTGATTCCGATGAGCGTGTGGCAGGACCACATGTGGTTCACCAGCTGGATCTGAGGTGACGCCGACGCTGGCGGCGTCCAGCGGCTCGGGGCAGTTGCTGCCGGTCACCCCGCTGCTCGGGGTGGCCATGGTGGTGCTGCTGGTGGCGGCCGTCGCGGTGGCCGGGCGCGGGATGCTCGGGCACGGCCACGCGGTGCTGCGGGCCGGAGTGCGGGCGGTGGTGCAGCTCGCGGCGGTCTCGCTGGTGATCACCTTCGTGGTGCACTCGCTCTGGTGGACCGCGGTCTTCGTGCTGCTGATGTTCTCCGTGGCGGTGCGCACCGCCGGGCGGCGGATCACCGACGAGCCCGGCTGGAGCTGGGCCTGGGCGGCGGCACCGATCGGCGCCGGGGTGCTGCCGGTGCTGGTCCTGCTGCTGGCCGGCCGTCTGCTGCCGCTGCAGGGACTGTCCGTCGTGCCGGTGGCCGGGATCCTGATCGGCGGCGCGCTGAGCGCCACCTCGCTGGCCGGGCGCCGGGCGCTGGACGAGCTGAACCAGCGGCACGGCGAGGTGGAGGCGGCCCTCGCCCTGGGCCTGCCGGACCGCGAGGCCCGGCTGGAGATCTGCCGCACAGCGGCCGCCACCTCGCTGGTGCCGGCGCTGGACCAGACCCGCACGGTGGGCCTGGTCACGCTGCCCGGCGCCTTCGTCGGCATGCTGCTGGGCGGCTCCTCGCCGGTGGCCGCGGGCGCGGTGCAGCTCTTCGTGCTGGTCGCGCTGCTCGCGGTGGAGGCGGTGGCGATCGTGGTGGTGCTGGAGCTGGTGGGCCGCGGACTGGTCCGGCGCCCGGTGCAGGTGCGCGGGGCCGGTCGCCCCGGGCCGCGGGCCAGCCGGTGGCGGCTGCGGCGTCCGGTACAGTAGAGGCGTTGAAGGGGAGTAGCCCTCCACCGGACCGTCGACATACTGGCCGGCTCTTCGCGGAGCGGCCCGGCGCCCGGGACACCTCGTCAGGGGTGTTGGCGAGACCTTCGGCCGCAGTGCTGTGATCGTGACCAGTGCTGCCGGGCCGAGGTCTCTTTTTTATTGGGGCCGTGCGGTCGGGCAGCCCGACCGTAGGGACATCACCCCCGATGGAACTGACCGTATTCGCCGTGACCTTCGGCATCATCTTCCTGGCCGAGCTGCCGGACAAGACGGCGCTGGCCGCGCTGATGCTCGGCACCCGCTACAGGGCGGCCTACGTCTTCGCGGGTGTCGCGGCGGCGATGGCGGTCCAGGTCGGCCTGGCGCTCGCGGCCGGCAGCCTGCTGGCGCTGCTGCCGCACCGCTGGGTGGAGGGGGTCAGCGGGCTGCTCTTCCTGGCCGGCGCCGTGATGCTGCTGCTGCACAAGGACGAGGACGAGGGGCACGAGGCGAAGGAGCCGTCCTCCACCGGCTTCTGGAAGGTGGCCGGGGCCAGCTTCCTGGTGGTGGCGGTGGCCGAGTTCGGCGACCTGACCCAGATCATGACCGCCAACCTGGCCGCGAAGTACGCCGACCCGCTCTCGGTGGGCCTGGGCGCCTGGCTGGCCCTGTGCGCGGTGGGCGGCCTGGCCATCCTGGGCGGTCAGAAGCTGCTCAAGCACGTGCCGATGAAGGTGATCATCCGGGTGGCCGCGGCGGCGATGCTGATCCTGGCCGGCGTGAGCATCGTGGGAGCGGTGACGGGTTAGTAGCAGGTGTCCCCGGCGGCCAGCGCGTCGCGGGTCTGCTGGTCGTAGACGCCGTAGTCGCGGTAGTCGCCGACGTTGTTCTGGTCCTGGAAGTACTGCACCGCCTGCACCGTCCGGTTGTCGTACGTGCCCGGGGTGAAGCGATTGCCGCACCCCGCCGCGCGCAGCTGCTGCTGGAGCGTGGTGACCGCGGGGCCCGAGTCGCCCTGGTGCAGCGTCTGGAACGAGGCGCTCGGGGAGGGACCGCTCGGTGCCGCGCTGGTCGGCGGTGCGGTGGTGACCGGGGCCTGGGTGCTCGGGGGTGCGCTGGAGGGCGCGGGCGCCGGGGCCGCGGTGGTGGCCGGGGTGGCGGGCGGGGGCGCGGGGGCCTGGGTGGTCGCGGGGGCGACCGTCCTGGTCACCGGCCGCGGCGCGGCGGAAGTCGGCCGGGCCGACGTTGCGGGCGCGCTGCTGGTGGGGGCGGTGCTGGCGGCGGCCGTGGTCGGGGCGGACTGCGGGGTCTGGCTGGGCGACGGGGCCGGGTCGGGTGCGCCGGTGGGCAGCACCGGCAGCGCCTCGTGGTTGCTCTGCGGACCGGGCGAGAGGGCGAAGGCCAGACCCACGCCGAGCGCGACCACCCCGGCGCCCGCGGCGGCGATCACGCCGCCGCGTCTACTGCCGCGGCCCCGGGCCCGGCGGTTCGCCGCCCGCCCGCCGCCGGCCGGTGCGAGGTCGCCGGCCAGCGGGAAGAGCCCGAGCTCGCGCGCCGGGGCGCTGGGCGGCGCCGGGGCGGCGTCCGGCACGGGCGGCAGGACGGCGGTGACGTGCGGCGGTGCGACCTCGTCGGTCACCGCGACCGGCGGGACGTACGGGCGCACCAGCGGCGGGCCCTCCAGGTGCGGCAGCACCGCGGTCTCGGTGACGTCCGGGTGCTGGGTGACGTCCGGATACGGGCCGTCGGGCTCCGGGCCGGGGCCGTAAGGGGCGAATCCCGGCATGGCCCGGTCCTCCTGGAGCGTCGACTGCGTGGATTGCGCCCGATTATGCAGGACCCGCATCGTGCCCAACAGGGGCGCCCGGCTTACGAATGGCGCAATCGTTCGCCGCAGAACAGGGCAAATCTGACACCATGAAGGCGAGAAGTCGGACGGATCATCATATAAGCGGCAATTAGGACCGAGGAGGACCGCCATGGCGGCACCGGAGACCGAGCCCGAACCGCTGATCTCCCAGGACGCGCCCGTCCACAACCTCTGGGTCCCGATCAGTGCGCTGCTGCTGGCTCTGCTGCTCGCCGCCCTCGACCAGACCATCGTCTCCACCGCGCTGCCCACCATCGTCAGTGACCTGGGCGGCCTGGAGCACCTCTCCTGGGTGGTCACCGCTTATCTGCTGGCCTCCACCGCCGCCACCCCGCTCTGGGGCAAGCTCGGCGACATGTACGGCCGGAAGCGGTTCTTCCAGGCCTCCATCGTGATCTTCCTGATCGGCTCGGCGCTCTGCGGCGTGGCCCAGAACATGGGCGAGCTGATCGCCTTCCGCGCCCTGCAGGGCCTGGGCGGCGGCGGTCTGATCGTGCTGACCCAGGCGATCGTCGGCGACCTGGTGCCGCCCCGTGACCGGGGCAAGTACCAGGGCCTGTTCGGCGCGGTCTTCGGAGCCACCAGCGTGCTCGGCCCGCTGCTCGGCGGCTTCTTCGTCGACCAGCTCTCCTGGCGCTGGGTCTTCTACATCAACCTGCCGATCGGCGTGGTCGCGCTGGCGGTGATCGCGGCGGTGCTGCACAGCGTGGAGGTCAAGCGGCAGCACCGGATCGACTACCTGGGCATCGTGCTGATCGCGGCGGTCGCCACCTGCCTGGTGCTGATGACCTCGCTCGGCGGGGTGAGCTACCCGTGGGGCTCCTGGCAGATCATCGGCCTGGGCGTGCTCGGGCTGGTGCTGCTGGCCGCCTTCGTCCAGGTGGAGCGCGCCGCGACGGAGGCCGTGCTGCCGCCCCGGCTCTTCGCCTCGCGCACCTTCAGCCTGGTCGCGGTGATCTCCTTCGTGGTCGGCTTCGCGATGTTCGGCGCGCTCACCTACCTGCCGACCTTCCTGCAGGTGGTGCAGGGCGTCTCGCCCACCATGTCGGGCGTGCACATGCTGCCGATGGTGCTCGGCATGCTGGTCACCTCGATCGGCTCGGGGCAGTACGTCGCCCGGACCGGGCACTACCGGATCTTCCCGATCGCCGGCACGGCGGTGGTGACGGTGGGTCTGATCCTGCTCTCGCGGCTCACCGAATCCTCCTCGACCACCGTGATGAGCCTGTACTTCCTGGTCTTCGGCCTGGGTCTCGGCCTGGTGCTCCAGGTGCTGGTGCTGATCGTGCAGAACTCCGTCGGCTACCAGGACCTGGGCGCGGCCACCGCCGCCGCGACCTTCTTCCGCTCGATCGGCGCCTCCTTCGGCGTCTCGATCTTCGGCACCATCTTCACCACCCAGCTGACCCACAAGCTCACCGATGCGCTGCGCGGGGTGCACCTGCCGCCCGGCTTCGCGCTGAGCTCGATCACCGCCGACCCGCACGTGATCAAGTCCCTGCCGGCAGCCGTCGCGCACAGCGTGCTGCACGCCTACGCCAGCTCCATCGCCGAGGTCTTCCTCTACGCCGCGCCGGTGGCGTTCGTCGCCTTCCTCTTCTCGCTCTTCATCCGGGAGGAGCCGCTGCGCGCCTCGGTCACCGCGCCCGACCTCGGCGAGTCGATCGGGATGAACCCGGTGGAGCGCTCCTCGGTGGACGAGATCGCCCGCGCGCTGACCGTGCTGAACACCCGTGAGGCCCGCCGCGACCTGTACCGGCGGATCACCGAGCGGGCTGGCCTGGACCTGCAGCCGGCCGCCAGCTGGCTGGTGCTCCAGATGCACCATCAGGGCTCGGTGGAGCCGGCCGAACTGGCCGAGCGGCGGATCCTGCCGCCCGGCGTGGTGGAGGCGGCGGCCCGCGAGGTCGAGGGCCGGGGCCTGGCCCTGCGCAACGGGCTGCCGCTGCGGCTGACCGAGGCGGGCGAGCAGGCCGCGCTCAAACTGGTGGCGGCCCGCCGCACCCAGCTCTCCGAACTGCTCGGCGACTGGGACGAGAAGCAGTTCGCCGACCTGGCCGATCTGCTCACCCGGCTGAGCAACTCACTCTGCGGCGACCAGCGCGACCGCCCGGACCGCGCCGACCGCACGACGGGCGAGCACGTCCCGCACAGCGAGGGGCGGTCGTTCTGAGCGGGCCGCGGGGGTGCGACGATGGGGACATGTCTGTCGTGAAGATCAATGTGCTGACCGTTCCCGCCGAGCAGCGGGAGGTGCTGGAGCAGCGGTTCGCCTCGCGGGCCGGGGCCGTCGAGGGGCAGGACGGCTTCGAGTGGTTCGAGCTGCTGCGGCCGATGGAGGGGACCGACCAGTACCTCGTCTACACCCGCTGGGCCACCGAGGAGGCGTTCCAGGCGTGGATGACCGGGCCGATGCAGGCCGCGCACCGGCCGGCCGGCAGTGAGGGGGCGCAGCGCCCGGCGGCCTCCGGGTCCACGCTGTGGTCCTTCGAGGTCGTGCAGTCGGCGGGCCCCAAGCAGGCCTGAGGGCGGACCGGTCAGGCGGGCGGTGCGAGGGGGAGCGTGAAGAGCACCTCGTAGCCGCCCGCCGGCCGGGGCCCGGCGGTCAGCCGGCCGCCGTAGAGCTGGACCCGTTCGCGCATGCCGATCAGGCCGTGGCCGCCGGACACCGTGGCGACCGGTACCGCGCCCGGGCCGCCGGTGCCGCCGTCGTCGGCGGCCCGGGCGGTCAGCGTGTGGGTGTCGAAGTGCAGCTCGATCTCGGCGCGGGCGGTGGGGCCCGCGTGCTTGAGGGTGTTGGTGAGCGACTCCTGGAGCACCCGGAAGGCGGCCAGGTCCAGGCCCGGGGGCAGCTCGCGCCGCCGGCCGGTGACGGTCAGTTCGACCCCCAGGCCCGCGACGCGCAGCCGTTCCACCAGCTCGGGCAGCTGGGCCAGCCCGGGAGCGGGCAGGTAGGCACCGGGTTCGTCGCCGGGGGATCCGCCGTCGGGGGCGACGCGCAGCAGCGCGAGCAGGCCGCGCATCTCGTCCAGGGCCAGCCGGGCCGTCTCGGCGATGGTGTCCAGGGCGCCGCTGGCGGTGGGGGGATCGGCGGTGAAGACGTAGCGGGCCAGCCCGGCCTGCAGGGCGACCACCGAGAGGTGGTGCGCCAGCACGTCGTGCAGCTCGCGGGCGATCCGCACCCGCTCCTCGGTGACCGCGTGCTGCGCGCGGGCGGCCTGCTCCGCGTTCAGCTGGGCGGTCAGCCGGGCGAGTTGGGCGTTGCGCAGGCCCAGGTTGCGCATCCCCTCGGCGAAGTACCAGACGATGCCGACGCCCACCGCCGTCTGGCCGACGGCGAACAGCACCGAGACCCCGACCTCCAGCGCGTTCCAGCACCACAGCCCGGCGGTCAGCGCGACCGCCGCCTTGGTGGCCCGGCGCTCGGGGCGGCTGATCACCGTGTAGAAGGCGAACAGCGGGGCCCAGAGGTTCTCCGAGGACTCGTTCCCTGCGGCCGTGTAGACGGCCAGGGCCGCGCCGGAGACCAGCAGGGTCGTCCACGGCCGGCGGCGGCGCAGCGCCAGCGGGAGGTTGACCGCCAGGGTCAGCAGGATCGCCGAGGTGCCGAACAGCGGGTAGTGGTCCTGGACGTGCAGCTGGTGCCGGGTCTGCAGGGCGAACGCCAGGGTGAGGCCGCCCATGACGAACGCGAGGGCGGTGTCCACCGTCCCGGGGTGCCGGCGGAGCAGCTCCCACCCCCGTGCCATGCCGCTGTGCATTGCGGCAGCCTAGGCCGTGTCTCACAATTCGCGTCGGATCAGCGCGCGGCTCCCCCAGCCTTCGGCCGGGAGGTACCCCCACCACCCAGCCTGGCGGCTGGGTGGCGCCCGGCTGGGCGTGCCGGCGAAGCGTCCTCGTACTGGGTCGTACTTGGATGATTCGCCGGTGCGTCCAGGCGGGATGCCCGGCGTCGCGCGCCTGGCGGGAATTGTGAGACACGGCCTAGGAGGCTCGTGAAGATCTTGTTGAGGGGCTGTCCGGCCGTAGGCCGGGCTGCCCCTCTGGTTATGCGTTGGTTGCCGGGGTGAGTTGCCAGGTGCTGCCGGTGTGGGTGAGTCCGAGGTTGATCAGGCGGCGGAGGTTGAGGGCGGCGGCTCGGGTGTGGAGCCAGGTGTCGTTCTTGATGGTGCCGCGGTAGCGGAGTCTGCGGTTGCCCCGGTGGACGATCCAGGCGACTGCGCGTTCGACGGGTGGTCGCCAGCGGCGGTAGTCGGCTTGCCAGTCGGGGTCGGTGGCGGCCTGGCGGCGGGCGGCGGTGAGGAGGTCGTGGTGCGGGCGGATGGTCAGGGTGCGTCCGGCCCTGGCCTTGGTGCACCGCTCGCGCAGGGGGCACCCGGTGCACAGGCCGGCGAAGGTGGCCTTGCGCTGCTGGTGGCGGCCGCCGGGATCGGAGAGCGGGACGGTGTGTCCGGCGGGGCAGGTCACGGTGGCGGCGGTGGTGTCGATGGTGAAGTCGTCGAGGGTGAAGCCGCCGGGGACGGCTGCCCGCAGTGGGGCGGGTTTGAGGAACAGTCGGTGCCCTTGCTGTTCCAGGGCCTGGCGGGCGTCGCCGGTGGAGTAGGCGGTGTCTGCGAAGGCGTCCACCGGGGCGTCCTCGTCGGCGAGCAGGTCGAGTCCGACGGCGGCCTCGTGGTGTTCTGCTCCAGCGCCGGGCCGCAGGGCGACCGCGGTGTATAACCCTGTCTCGGGCTCGATGGCGAGGTGGGCCTTGAAGCCGTCCTGCCGGTGGGTGCGGGTCTTGTGCACGTGCCGGGCCTCGGGGTCGACGGTGGAGACCATCCGGTCGTGGGCGGTGCCCCGGGTGATGCGCCAGCGTCCGTCGCGTCCGTCGGAGTCCTCGGCGGGCTCGACGTCCTGTCCCGCGACCAGGGCCAGCAGGCCGACCGCGTTCGCGGCCTTCTCGCCGAGTTGTTGCTCGGGCAGGTGCCCGAGCAGCCGCAGCGCGTCGCCGACCAGGGCGTCGACGAGGTCGGCTCGGGCCTGCTCGTCGTTCCACGCGATGCGGGGTTTGCCCGGGTCGGTGTAGTCGTGGGCGGTGCAGTGCACGGCCGCGACCGCATCCGCGCCGGGGACTTCGCGGATCACCGCCCGGACGGAGGCGATGATCTGGGTGACGGTGTCCTGGGTGGCGACCGCGTCGTCCAGCACGGTGGAGTCCAGCGCCCGCCGGTGCTTGCCCTTGAGGACGCCGGTGGCCCGCACGACCTCACGCACGGCCTCGAAGATCCGGTTGGGCCGGGGAGAGCGGGCCAGCCGGCGGCGGAAGTAGGCCAGCAGCGACGGGTCGAACGCGGTGTCGTTCAGGCCCAGTCCGCACGCGGCCTTCCACCGCAGGTCGCACCGCAGTTCCTGGACCGTCTCGAAGTCCGACAGGCCGTGCAGGGCCTGCAGCGCGATCGCCGCGGCCAGGATCTGCGGCGGCATGCTCGGCCGCCCGTTCGCCGACGGGTACATGTCCGCGAACATCACCGCCGGGAACAACTCACCACGGTGCTCGGCCAGGAACGCGAACACGCTGCCCACCGGGATCAACCCCCGGCACGTCTCCCAGACATCCGGCCCGACCGTCTCCCCGGACCACTCACCCATCGCCACAAGAAACAGTCTGGCCCCGCCGCTCGCGCGGCGAGGCCAGAACCCAAGATCTTCACGAGCCTCCTAGGGCGGCCGGGCCGGATCTTCGTCATCCCTGCGCGGTATCCCGGGCTGCCACCGGGGACGGAGCAGGCGGCTCGAAGCGCACCGGGGCGTCGAAGGCGGCCCGCCGGGTGGCGCGGCGCAGGGCGCGCAGCACCGGGGTGCCGACGGTCAGGCACAGGGTGGCGGTCAGTGCGGCGCGCGGCAGGTCCCAGCCCATCGAGGTGGTCAGGCAGTAGACCGCGAACTTGGGGAGGTTGGTGGTCAGCGGGGCGCCGGGGACGAAGGCGATCGAGCTGCCCAGGCCGCCGATGTAGGGCCAGCCCTGCAGGTTCATCACGGTGCCGTAGAGCACGGCCGCCACGGCGCCGTAGCCGGCCAGCAGCACCAGCTCGCCGCGCCCGCGCAGGGTGGCCGGGCCGGGGAGCAGCCCCGCGCCCAGGCAGACCCAGCCCATGCTGAGCATCTGGAACGGCAGCCAGGGGCCGACCCCGCCGGTGAGCAGGGCGGAGGCCAGCATGGTGACCGCGCCCAGCACGAAGCCGCTGCCCGGGCCGAGCACCCGCCCGGCCAGCACCATCAGGAAGAACATCGGCTCCAGGCCCGCCGTGCCCGCGCCCAGCGGACGCAGCGCGGCGCCGACGGCGGCGAGGACGCCGAGCAGGGCCACGGTCTTGGGGTCCAGCCCGTGCTCGGAGAGCTGGGCGACCAGCACGGCCAGCAGCAGCGGCAGCAGGAGCGCGAACAGCCAGGGCGCATCCGCGGCGTGGCCCACCAGGGTGGAGGACGGCGCGGCCAGCAGCGGCCAGCCGAAGGCGGCCAGACCCACCAGGGAGGTGAGCGCGAGCATCGCGATCGAGCGCGGACCGAGCGGGACGGGGCGGGCCAGGTTCACCGGTCGGCCGCCCGCTCCGGCGCCCCGGGCGCCTCGCGCAGGGCGGCGGCCACCTGGCGGACCGTCAGCCACGGCTCGGGGGCCAGCACTTTGGCGACCTGCGGCGCGTAGACCGGGGAGGCCAGCACCACCTCGGCCGCCGGGCCGTCGGCGACCAGCTCGCCCTCGGCCAGCACCAGGGTGCGGTGGGCGAGTTCGGCCGCCAGCTCCACGTCATGGGTGGCCAGCAGGATCCCATGGCCCTCGGCGGCGAGCGCGCCGAGGATCGTCACCAGGCGGGCCTTGGCCGCGTAGTCCAGGCCGCGGGTGGGCTCGTCGAGCAGCAGCAGCGCGGGGCGGGCGGTCAGCACCACGGCCAGCGCCAGGGTCAGCCGCTGGCCCTCGGAGAGGTCGCGCGGGTGGGTGTCGTCGGCCAGGCCCGGCAGCAGGCGCTCCAGCAGCGCGCGGCAACTGCCGGGCGCTGCGTCGGCGTCCTGGTCGGCGGCGGCGCACTCGGCGGCCACGGTCGCGGTGCAGAGCAGGTCGCGCGGGTCCTGCGGAACCAGGCCGATCTGGCGGACCAGCTCCTTGGGGCGGGCCCGGTGCGGGGTGAGCGGGCCGATCCGCACGCTGCCGCCGGTCGGGGCGTGCAGTCCGGCGAGCGCGCCGAGCAGGGTGGACTTGCCCGCGCCGTTGCGGCCCATGAGCGCGGTGATCTCGGTGCGGCGCAGGGTCAGCGAGACCTCGCGCAGGGCGGGCACCGGGCCGCGCTGCACGGTCAGCCGGGCGGTCTCGGCGACCGGGGCGCCGGCCGCGTCACCGCGGGGACGCCCGGCTGCCGGGTCGGCGCCGGCCAGCCGGGCGCGCAGCGGGGCGGCCCGGCGACGGGCGTCGCGCACCGAGAGCGGCAGCGGCGACCAGCCGGCCAGCCGGCCCAGGCCCACCACCGGCGGGTGGACGGGGGAGTGGGCGAGGACCTCGGCCGGCTCGCCGAGCACCGCCGGGCCCCCGTCGCCCGGCAGCAGCAGCACCTGGTCGGCGTACTGGACCACCCGCTCCAGGCGGTGCTCGGCCATCAGCACCGTGGTCCCGAGGTCGTGCACCAGCCGCTGCACCACCGCCAGCACCTCCTCGGCGGCCCCGGGGTCGAGCGCGGAGGTCGGCTCGTCCAGCACCAGCACCTTGGGGTGCACCGTCAGCACCGAGCCGATCGCCACCCGCTGGCGCTGGCCGCCGGAGAGGGTGGCGAGCGGGCGGTCGCGCAGCTCGGCCAGGCCCAGCAGGTCGAGCGTCTCCTCCACCCGGCGCCGCATCACCGCCGGGGCCAGGCCCAGCGACTCCATGCCGTAGGCGAGTTCGTCCTCGACCGTGTCGGTGACGAAGTGCGCGCCCGGGTCCTGGCCCACGGTGCCGACCAGGTCGGCGAGTTCACGCGGCCGGTGGTCGCGGGTGTCGCGGCCCGCCACGGTCACCCGACCGTGCAGCACGCCGCCGGTGAAGTGCGGGACCAGTCCGTTGACGGTGCCGAGCAGGGTGGACTTGCCGGCCCCCGACGGGCCGACCAGCAGGCAGAGTTCACCCTCGGGCACGGTCAGGTCGAGACCGGTCAGGGCGGGCGCGGCGGCGTCCGGGTAGTGCACCGAGACCTGGTCGAAGGTGATCACGGGCGGTCGGCCTTCCGGAAGTCGGCGCCGGCGGGGCGGCGCAGGGTCAGCGGGCGCGGGGCGGGGGCGGCGACGGCGGGGAGCAGGCCGAGCAGCACGGCGAGGGCCGCGACCAGCGGGAGTTCGGGCACCGTGGGCGGCACCACCGTGGGCGCGAAGGGCGCCGGGGTGCGGGTGACCAGCCAGATCATGACCGCCGCGACCAGCACCCCGGAGCCGGCGACCAGCCACTCCGGCAGCCCCCACCGGTCGGGGCGGTAGCGGGTCCGCACGGTGCGCCGCCCGCCCAGCGCCAGGCCGCCCGCGCTCGCGGCCACCCCGGCCGGCAGCACCGGCAGCGCCCAGCCGGCGCCGCCGTCGGCGAGCAGCCCGTAGGCCGCCGCGCAGAGACCGAGCAGGCCCAGCAGGGTGAGCGCGGCGGTGGCCCGGGCCACCGCGCGCGGCACCGGCGCGGTGCGGCCGAAGCCGCGGCTGTCCATCGCGGCGGCCAGCGCCACCGAGCGCTCCAGCGCGCTCTCCAGCACCGGCAGACCGACGCTGAGCACGGAGCGCAGACCGCGGTCCGGACGGCCGCGCAGCCGGCGGGCGGCCCGCAGCCGCTGGACGTCGGCGACCAGGTTCGGCGCGAAGGACATCGCCACCACCACGGCCACGCCCACCTCGTAGAGCGCGCCGGGCAGCAGCCGCAGCAGCCGGGCGGGCGAGGCGAGCGCGTTCGCGGCGCCGACGCAGATCAGCAGGGTGGCCAGCCGCAGCCCGTCGTAGAGCGTGGCGAGCAGCCCCTCCAGGGTCACCCGGCCGCCGACCCGCACGCCCTGCGCCCAGCCGGGCAGCGGCAGTTGCGGCAGCGTCAGCAGCACGTGGGTGCCGGGGACCGGCGAGCCGAGCAGCACGGTGAAGCCCAGTCGCAGCACCAGCACCGCCAACCCCAGCCGCAGGAAGGTGCCGTAGGAGCGGGCCCACGGCGCCTCGGTGCGGCGCACCGCGACCACATAGCCGGCGACGGCGACGATCAGGAGCAGCAGCAGCGGGTTGGTGGTCCGGGAGGCGGCCGTGGCCAGGCCGAGCGCCCACAGCCACCAGGCGGCGGGGTGCAGCGGGCGCGGGGCGCGGCGCAGGGCGGTCAGGGCCATCGGGATCAGGTCCGGCGCCGGCGCCGGACCTGCCAGACGGCACCCGCGCCGAGCAGCACGACCAGCGCGCCGCCGGCGGCCAGGCCGAGGTTCGGGCCGCTGCTCGGGGCCTTGGTCGCGCCGCTGGTGGTGCTGCCGCTGCTGCCGGAGACGGCCTCGCCGCAGCCGGCCGCCGGGTAGCCGGCGATGGCGCAGAGCATGCCGTTGGTGTCGTAGCGCAGCGGCGGGGCGAGCGCGGCGAGCACCTCGGCCGAGCTGGCCTGCTGCCGCACCTGGGCGCAGCCGGTGCGGGCCGCGGGCGGCACCGAGCCTGACGGCGCGTCGGTCCGGGTGCCGAAGTCCAGCACCACGCCGACCCGCTTGAGGCCCGGCTTGGCCGGGGTGTCGGCGCAGAGCACGGCGAAGTCCGCCGCCCCGCCGGTGGGGCGGGCGGCGTCCTGGCCGCCGTCGGGGCTCAGCGCGAAGCGCCAGCCGTCGACCGAGCCGTCGGCGGGGACATAGGTGGCCGGGCCCTGCTGCTGGTAGCTCCAGCCGCCGTCGGCGCCGCGCCAGAACGACCAGTACCGGTAGCCGGCCGCCTCGGCCCGCCCGGCCAGCACGGTCAGCGTGGCGAGGGCGGCCACCAGCGCCAGGGCCAGCAGGGCGGCGCGCTGCCCCGCCCCGCTCGGCCGGGCCGGGATCACTGGCCGCGCTTGCGGCTCAGGCTGATCGCCAGGCCGCCGCCGATACCGATCAGCACGCCACAGCCCAGCAGCCAGGGCGAGAAGCCGCTCTTCTTCTTGCTCTCCTTGGCGGCGGTCTGCACCGCGGGCCCGCTGTCGGTGAGCTGCTTGACCAGGTCGGTGCCGCCGAAGCTGTGCGGGTCGCGGCCGGCGGCCTGGGCGGCCAGGATCAGCGCCGCGGTGGCACCGGCGTCCGGGCCCGCCGGGCCCTTGGTCCAGCTGCCGCCGTTGGCGGCCAGCCAGTCCACCGCTCCGGCGGCCTGCTGCGGGTGGCCGGACCGGACCAGGCTCAGCACCGCCCAGGTGGTGCCGCTGTAGTCGGGGCTCGGCGCGGCGGCACCCGGCGTGCTGAGCGTCAGGTGCTGGCCGCCCGCGGCCAGCGTCGTGGCGAGGTAGGCCGCGGCACTCTCCGCGGAGGCGGCGCCTCCGGCGGCGGCGTCCGTGCCCGTCGCGCACTCGGGCGCCTTGGGGGCCGGGCCGGTCGGGCTGCCGGCGGCCACCGGCAGCGAGCCGCCCGCGATGGCGAGGGTGGCCTGGGCGGTGGCCAGCGCGTTGGCGCTCGCCGGCTGCCCCGCGGCGGCGGCCTGGTAGGCGAGGGCGCCGCGCTGCTCGGCGGGTGCGGCGCAGCCCAACTGCAGGGCGCCGAGCGCCGTCAGGCCGGTCCTGCCGTCCTTGGCCACCTGGGTCGGGTCGACGCCGGCGGCGCGCAGCGCGCTGACGGCGAGGCCGGTGGAGTCGGCGTCACCCGGGCTGCCGGGGTTGTAGGACCAGCTGCCGTCGCTGTTCTGATTGGTCTTCAGCCACTGCACGCCCTTGTCCACCGCGGCCTGGTGGCCGCCGAGCGCGACCAGCGCCTGCATGGCCAGCGCGGTGGCGTTGCTGTCCTCGGTGGCGGCGGTGCACGCGGCCTTGGCGTCGGCGCGGAACGAGGGCCAGCCGCCGTCGGCGCACTGCTGGCCGGTCAGCCAGTCCACGGCCGCGGCGCCGGGCGTCACCTTCGCGCTGTTCAGCGCCATCAGTGCCATCGCCTGGCGCCAGACACCGTCGTAGGTCGGGTCGCCCTTGCCGTACAGCGCGGCCGGCGGGGCCACCGGCGAGGGCGAGGCCGGGGTGGCGGGGCTGGGCGAGGAGCCGGTGTCGGCCAGCGCGGGCCCGGCGACCAGACCGGTCAGCAGGGCGGCGGTGAGCAGGGCGGCGCCGGTACGGGCGGGCGTGAGCATGGTGCGGCGGGGGCCTTTCGCTGGACGGCGGGTGGTCCGCGGTCCCCGCCGACGGCTCGGGTCAGCGCCGGTTGCGGCCACCGGCAACTCTAACGGGCTTTTCCAAGCGGACCGCTGCTGGGCACTTCCGGCCGCCACCGGACCGTCCGTATGCAAAGGAGCCGCCGGGTCGCGGCCGTGGAACCGCCGTGCGGGCGGAGCGCGGGGGAGCGTGGCGTGAATCACCTTCCCCGCCCGGGATGCCGAAGCTACGGGCCGGTATCTTCGAGGTCTCGCACTGTTCACATGTTCAAGGGGCCGATCCATGACGGGGCAGCCACCCTCCACGGCCGACCAGCGGCCGCTGCGGATCGCGCTGCTCTCCTACCGCGGTGACCCGTTCTGCGGTGGCCAGGGCGTCTACGTCCGCCACCTGTCCCGGGAGCTCGCCCGGCTCGGTCACCACGTCGACGTGATCGGCGCCCAGCCCTTCCCGGTGCTCGACGAGGTCGAGGGGCCCGGCTCGGTGCGCCTGGTCGAACTGCCCAGCCTGGACCTCTACCGCGCCGACGACCCGTTCCGCACCCCCGCGGCGGCCGAACTGCGCGGCCCGGTGGACCTGCTGGAGGTCGCCACGATGTGGACCGGCGGGTTCCCCGAGCCGCTCACCTTCTCGCTGCGGGCCCGCCAGTACCTGGCCGCCCACCGCGGCCGCTACGACGTGGTGCACGACAACCAGACCCTCGGCTACGGCCTGCTGGGCCTGGCCCGGCACGGCTTCCCGCTGGTCACCACGATCCACCACCCGGTCACCGAGGACCGCCGCCTGGAGCTGACGGCGGCCGCCACCCGGCTGCGCCGGCTCTCGCTGCGCCGCTGGTACGCCTTCACCCGGATGCAGCGCCGGGTCGCCGCCCGCCTCGACCACATCATCACCGTCTCCGGCAGCTCCAAGGCCGGGATCGTCGAGCAGCTGGGCGCCGCCCCCCGGGCCGTCTCGGTGGTGCCGATCGGCGCGGACACCGGGCGCTGGTCGCCCTCGGACGAGGTCGCGGTGGTGCCGGGCCGGATCGTCACCACCTCCAGCGCGGACGTGCCGCTCAAGGGCCTGGTCCACCTGGTGGAGGCGCTCGCCAAGGTCCGCACCGAGCGGGACGCGCACCTGGTGGTGGTCTGCAAGAAGCAGGGCGAGGGCCCGGTGGCCGACGCGGTGCGCCGGTTCGGCCTGGAGGAGCACATCGAGTTCCGCACCGGCCTGAGCGACGAGGAGATGGTCGACCTCTACCGCTCGGCCGAGGTGGCCTGCGTGCCCTCGCTCTACGAGGGCTTCTCGCTGCCGGCCGCCGAGGCGATGGCCACCGGCACGCCGCTGGTGGCCACCACCGGCGGGGCGATCCCCGAGGTGGCGGGCCCGGACGAGGAGAGCTGCCTGGCCGTGCCGCCGGGCGACGCGGGCGCGCTGGCGGGCGCGCTGGGCCGGCTGCTGGACGATCCCGCCCTGCGCGCCCGGCTCGGCGCGGCAGGCCGGGAGCGGGTGCTGGCCCACTTCACCTGGGAGCGCGCCGCCGAACTCACCGCCGATCGCTACCGCGCGGCCATCGCCACCGGCGTCGGGCAGCGGGCCCGCTCGGGCGCGGGCTGGCGCTACGTCGCCTGACGGTCCTCGGCCCGCGGTGAAGAGCGTGGCCTGAACGTGCGTTACCCGACCCTCCGTGTACCGAATGGGAGCTCCACACCGTGCTGACCGTCGATTTCTCCCGCTTCCCACTCGCCCCCGGTGATCGGGTGCTCGACCTGGGCTGCGGCGGCGGCCGGCACGCGTTCGAGTGCTACCGCCGCGGCGCCAACGTGGTCGCACTGGACCAGAACGCCGAGGAGATCGCCGAGGTCAAGCGCTGGTTCGACGCGATGGACGCGGCCGGCGAGGCCCCCGCCGGGGCGAGCGCGGTGGCGATGGAGGGCAACGCACTGGCGCTGCCGTTCGAGGACGAGTCCTTCGACAAGATCATCATCTCCGAGGTGATGGAGCACATCCCCGACGACAAGGGCGTGCTCAACGAGATGTTCCGGGTGCTCAAGCCCGGCGGGCTGCTCGCGGTGACCGTGCCGCGCTGGCTGCCCGAGAAGATCTGCTGGGCGCTCTCCGACGAGTACCACGAGGTCGAGGGCGGCCACATCCGGATCTACCGCGGCGACGAGCTGCTCGACCGGATCCGCGAGGCCGGTCTCACCCCCTACGGCACCCACCACGCCCACGCGCTGCACGCGCCGTACTGGTGGATCAAGTGCGCGGTCGGCGTCGACAACGACAAGGCGCTGCCGGTCAAGGCCTACCACCAGCTGCTGGTCTGGGACATCGTCGGCACCCCGGTGATCAGCAAGCTCACCAAGGCCGCCGAGGCCGCGCTCAACCCGGTGATCGGCAAGAGCTTCGTCGCCTACGCCAGCAAGCCCAACCGGGCCGGCGCGTGACGGCCCACGAGGGGGTGGCCACCCCCGGGCCGCTGCTGCTGCCCGGCGTGCTGGACGGGCCGCAGGCGGCTGCCACGGTACGCAGCATCCTGGCCGAGCAGCGGCCCGACGGCGCCATCCCGTGGTTCACCGGCGGCCACCTCGACCCCTGGGACCACACCGAGGCCGCGATGGCGCTGGACGCGGCCGGCGAGCACGCCGCGGCCGAGCGCGCCTACCGTTGGCTGGCGGACTGTCAGAACCCGGACGGCTCCTGGTACGCGGGCTACTTCGAGCACGGCGCGGACGGCGTCAGCAACCGCGCGGTGGAGACCAACTTCTGCGCCTACGTGGCGGTCGGCGTCTGGCACCACCACCTGACCTGCGGTGACGAGGCCTTCCTGGACCGGATGTGGCCGGTGGTCCGCCGCGCGCTGGACTTCACCGTCGGCGCCCAGCTGCCCGGCGGGCCGATCGCCTGGCGGCTGGCCGAGGACGGCACCCCCGCCGACGAGGCGCTGCTCACCGGCTCGGCCAGCATCCTGCACGCGCTGCGCTGCGGGCTCGCCATCGCCGACTACCGCCAGGAGCCCCAGCCGGACTGGGAGTTGGCCACCGGCCGGCTCCAGCACGCGGTGGCCGCGCACCCCGAGCGGTTCCTGGACAAGGGCCGCTACTCGATGGACTGGTACTACCCGGTGCTGGGCAGCGCCCTGCGCGGACCGGCCGCGCTGCGGCGCATCGAGGCCGACTGGGACCGCTTCGTGGTGCCCGGGCTCGGCGTGCGCTGCGTCAGCGACCGGCCCTGGGTGACCGGCGGTGAGAGCGCCGAACTCGCGCTCGCGCTCTGGTCGGTGGGCGACGCCGAGCGCGCGGTCGAGATCCTGCGCTGGATCCAGCACCTGCGCCACCAGGACGGCTCCTACTGGACCGGCTACGTCTTCGAGGACGACGCCATCTGGCCCGAGGAACGCACCACCTGGACGGCCGGCGCACTGCTGCTCGCCGTCGCGGCGCTGCGCGGCGACCCGGCGACGGTGGCCGTCTTCGGAGCCGAGCGGCTGCCGCACGGGCTCGCGGTCCAGGGCTGCTGCTGAGCCGCGCGGCGTGAGCGCAACGCGAAGGGCCGACGGGAGACTCCCGTCGGCCCTTCGTTCGTGCGGGGCGGGTTCAGCCGCGCTGGATGCCCGAGACGTCGGCCAGCACGCCCTGGGTGCCGTCCTGCAGCTGGGCGACGAGCGCGGTGCCGCGCTGGTCCACCGCCAGGTACCAGGTGCCGGGCAGCAGTTCGCCGACCGGCGCACCGGCCGGACCGTCCTTGGGGGCCAGCTGGCGCGGCTCGGGCACGGCGAACCAGAACGGCGCGAAGTCGGCCGCGGGAGCCGGGGCCGGGACCTGCTGCGCGGCCGGGGCCTGCTGGGCGGCCGGGGCGGGCTCGGCGGCGGCCGGAACGGGCTGCGCGGCGGCGGGGGCCTGGGCGGCGGCCTGGGCGAAGGCGGCGTCCTGCGGCTGTGCCTGGGCGGCGGCCGCGGGCACCGGCTGGGCGCCGAGGCCGGCGGCGGGCTGGCCGTAGCCGAACTCCTGGCCGGGCTGGCCCGCCATCGGCTGGCCCGCGTCCGGCGCGGGGAAGCCGTAGCCGCCCGGCTGCTGCGGCTGGCCGCCGAACTGCTGGCCGCCGAAGCTCTGGCCGGGCACCTGCTGGCCCGCGCCCGGCGCCGGGAAGCCGTAGCCGCCGGGCTGCTGGTAGCCCTGGGCAGCGCCCGGGTAGCCGCCCGCCGGCGGCTGGTAGCCCTGCGGAACCGCGGGCTTGTCGGTCAGCAGCGGGGCCTGCAGCGCGGGCACCAGCGGCCCGGCCACGGCAGCACCGGCCAGCACGAGCACGGCGACGACGCCGAGGTAGGCGCCCCACGAGTGGTCCGAGCCGCTGCCCAGCGCCCACAGCGCCGTCCAGAGCGCGACGACCGAGAACGAGACGCCCCACTGGTCCAGGCGCAGGCCCAGGATCTGCCGGGTCTTGGCGGCCTCGCCCTGGAAGCGCTGCAGCAGCACCAGCGCGGCGGCCGCGATGCCCAGCAGGTAGACCGAGGGCAGGATCGGGAAGAGGTCGCTGGTCCAGACGCTGGTGGAGTACACCGTCGAGCAGCCGCCGAACTGCTTCAGCGACGGCGAGCAGTCGACGGAGATGTACGGGAGGAACGACGAAATGAGCAGGAGCACGGCCGCACCTGCGACGGCGGCATCTCCCCTGGTGAGAGCGCGCAGATTCACTGATCGGTCCCCTCGCTGGTGTGGCGTGACGGCGTGACGGGGAGTGATTCTAGTCAACCGGGCCCGGACCCGCGGGACTGGGCTTGCGGGCGTCGCCCGGTCGGGGTCAGCCCGCGGGCCTCAGGAACCGGGTGAAACCGTCGGCCAGGCCCTGGGCCGCGCGCTGGCGCCACTGGGGATCCGTCATCTTCCCGGCGTCGCCGGCGTTGCGCATGTTGCCGCACTCGATGAAGACCTTGGGGACGGTCGACAGGTTGAGGCCGCCGAGGTCGCTGCGGGTGTCCAGGCCCTGGTCGGCGACGTAGTCCGCGTACGGCTCGCCGGTAGCGGCGTGGAAGGTGTCGCGGATCGCCAGGCCGAGCTGGTGCGAGGGGCCGACGATGGCGCTGTTGTCGGCCTTTCCGGCCACCACCTTGGCGGGCATGATCACGTGGAAGCCGCTGCCGGAGGCCGGGCCGCCGTCGCCGTGCACGGAGATCGCGGCGTCCGCGTGCGCGGTGTTGCCGATCGCCGCGCGCTCGTCCACGCAGGGGCCGAAGGGGCGGTCGCCGTCCTGGGTGAGCAGCACGGTGGCACCCAGGCCCTGCAGCAGGTCGCGCAGCCGGTGCACCACGTCGAGGGTGTACTCGGCCTCGGTGTAGCCGGCGTCGGTCTCGGTGCCGGTGGTGTCGCACTCCTTGTGGGCGTTGCCCACGTCCACCTGGCGGTTGATCTCGGTGGTGTGGTCCACGTTGCCGGGGTTGTGGCCGGGGTCCAGCACGATGGTGCGGCCGGCCAGCGGCTTGCCGGCGGCCGGGCTGCCGGAGGGGCCGGCCGGGCTCGGGCTCGCACCGGCGCCGGGGGTGCTGGCCGGGCCGCTGATCGGGCTGGTGCCGGGAGCAGGGCTGGGGCTCGCGGACGGGGTGGTCGCGCTGCCGGTGCCGGCCGTGCTGGGCGCTGCCAGCGCGCCGACCGCGTCGGCGCCGGCCCGGGCGGAGGTGCCGCACCCGGCGAGCGCGAGCAGGGTGAGCAGGCCGAGCGGCGCGGCCAGCAGGCGGGTCACGGCGGTGCGGTCGGTGCGGTCGGCACGGTTGGTGCGTGTGGTGCGCTTCACTGGTCGTCAGATCCTGTCCCAGGTGGGGGCGGTCAGGCCGTAGCTGCCGGCCAGCGCGCTCCATTTCGTCACGAAGTCCTTCTTGGCCTGCGTGGCCTGGGGGTTCAGCTGGTCGGCGCGCTGCTTGTCGGGCGTGTTCGGGGCGGTGCCGCTGCCGCCGCAGCCCTGGGCACTGATCGTGCGGGCCCAGGCCGCGTAGGCGCGGTCGATGTCGCCGGAGTCCTGCCAGGCCGTCTTCAGGCTGGCGACCGCGTCCGCGCCGCCGGGGACGTCGGCCATGTTCAGCTTGTCCAGCGAGGCGACGAGCTGGTCGCGCTGCTGGGCGCCGGTGTCCAGGGTCTGCGCGGCGCTGTCGATGTCGGACTTGGCCGGGCAGCTCCCGACCAGCGCCACCGCGCTGCTGATCGGGGCCCTGGCCGACTCGCCCTGGGTCAGCAGCGCGTCCAGCGCCTGGGCCTCGGCCTGCGCGTTCGCCGACACCGAGGAACTCGCCCCCGCGGAGGCGCCGGCGCTCGCCGAGGAGCCGGCACCGGGTGCGCCTGACGGGGTGCCGGTGGGCGCGCCGCCCGGGCTCGGCGAGCCCGACGGGGTGCTGGTGGCGGGCGGGGCGGCCTTCGCCGTGGGGCTGCTGGAGCCGGAGTTCTCCAGCGCCAGCACGGTGCCGCCGCCGATCGCGAGCAGGAGCACCAGGCCGGCGCCGACCACCAGCGGGCCGCGGCGCCGGCGCCCGTCCCGGTCGGGTCCGGCGGGCTCCAACTCCTCGTAGCGGCCGGGCAGGTTGATGCCGCCCGAGGCCTGCGCAGGCGGCGGAGGGTAGCCGGCCTGGGCGAAGGGCTGCTGGGCGAAGGGCGGGCCGGCCTGCGCGGGTGTGCGCGGGATCGCCTGGGTCGCGTCGAAGTCGCCGCCGCCCGGCGGGCCCGGTGGCAACGGCGGCATCGGCGGGGGAGCGGTGGGGCGGCCGGCGCCCTGGGCGGTGGCGTGGTCGGGGAAGCCTCCGGCGGCCGGCGGCCGGGCGCCCTGCCACGGCGGCGCGGCGGGTGCGGCGGCGGGGGGCGGTGGTGAGCCGGCCGGGGCGCCCGGAGCCAGGTACGGCCGGGCCACCGGGGGCGGTCCCTGGTCGCCGGGCCCGGGCGCGCCGGGGACCGGGCCGGGACCGGCCGCTGGCACCGGCGCGCCCGGGCCGGTGGGCTGCGTCCCCGGCGCCGGGCGCCGCACCCAGCCGCCTTCGCCACCGCGCGCGGTCGGATCCCAGACCGCCGGTGTCATGTCGCCCTGGTCCGTCATGGTGTGGCCCCCGCCCTCAGGTCTCGCCCTGTGGCTGCTCGGTGCTCGGTCGTGGTCAGTGTGCCCGCGCCGTCGGCGGCTCGGCGGTGCGCGGTGCGGCGACGCCCGGTGCGTGCGGCCGTGCGCGGGCCCGGGTGTCGGTCGTCACGGTACCGGCCGGCCGCCTCCGGCGGGGCGCTGCCGGCCGAAAAACGGCGTGGCGGAGCGGGCCCGCCGAGCGGGGGCGGGGGCGTGCGGCGGGCGGCACCCGCGGTCAGGCCGCGGTCGGCTCGCGATCAGGCCGCCGGGCGGCGCAGCACCCGCAGCGAACCGGTGACCGAGACCTCCTCGAAGCCTTCGGCCAGCGCCCGCAGGTAGACCCGGTAGGGAGCCTGGCCGCCGGCGGCCGGGTCGGGGAAGACGTCGTGCACCACCAGCAGGCCGTCCGCCGCCAGGTGCGGGACCCAGCCCTGGTAGTCGCCGCTCGCGTGCTCGTCGGTGTGGCCGCCGTCGATGAAGACCAGCGCGAGCTTGCCGCCCCAGACGGCCGCGACCTGCGGCGAGCGCCCGACCAGCGCGATCACGTGCTGCTCCAGACCGGCCGCGTGCAGGGTGCGGCGGAACCGCGGCAGCGTGTCCATCAGGCCGACCTCGGGGTCGACCAGGGTCGCGTCGTGGTACTCCCAGCCGGGCTGCTGCTCCTCGGAGCCGCGGTGGTGGTCCACGGTCAGCGCCACGGTGCCGGTGCGCCGGGCGGCGTCGGCCAGCAGGATCGCCGAGCGGCCGCAGTAGGTGCCGATCTCCAGCACCGGCAGCCCGGTGCGCGCCGCGGCCTCGACGGCGGCGGCGTAGAGCGCCAGCCCCTCGTCCACGGGCATGAAGCCGTCCGCCGCGGTGAAGGCCGCGAGCACCTCGGGTGCGGGGACGGACTGCTCCCGGGTCTCGGTCATGGCTGCTGCTCCCTCGTACTGGCCCCGGCCGGCTGCCGCTGGTCGGGCGTCCGGCGCCGGTGGGGCCCTGGTCCCCGGGACCCTACTCGATGGCGGCGCCGCGCCGGTTACCGCCCGGTAGCCGGTGGGAGCACGCCCGAGGGCCCGGCACGCGGGTGACGTGCCGGGCCCTCGGGTGGGGCTGGGGTCCGAGCCGGCCGGCGGGCCGGCCCGGAGGTCAGCGGGCGCCCGCGTTCAGGCGGTGCTTGCCGTGCGGGTCGGCCTCGGGGTTGTCGTCGGCAGCGGTGCCGCCGCGGTGGCGCCCGTGGATCGAGTCCCTGGAGGTGGCCTCGTCGGCGCCGTGGTCGGTGGTGGCGGTGAGGGTTTCGGACATCAGCTCTGTCTTTTCCGTGCGTGGGTGCAAGGTCTGTGGTGCCGCACGGCACCGCCGGCCGTGACCGGGCCGGACAGGGGAAACCGACACCTGGTGGGCCGCGGTGGGCCGCGACACGCCGAGGCGATCACCCCGTTGGTTAGTCACCCTAACGGCAGGGTGGGACAAGAACCTATCGAGATGTGCCGTGTCGGCCGGTGCGGGGCGCTGAGGTGCTGGTAGGACGGGCTGTGCTGGCCGGGGCCCGTGGTACGCGCGTCGGCGTGTCCGACGGTCGGTCACATGTTCGGCGGGACGTACCCGAACCGATCGCGCCGACCCGGACCGATCGCCCTACGCGGTCCGGTCGCCGTGCAGGAAGCCGGCCAGCAGCTCGTGCAGGACCGCCGAGCCCTCCTCGGCCAGCACCTCGTGGCCCGCGCCGACCGCCTCCACGTAGCGGAAGTCGGTGCCCTCCACCCGGCCCAGGCGCAGCAGCGCGTGCCGCAGTGCGCGGGACTGGCTGACCGGGACGGCCTCGTCCCGGTCGCCGTGGACGATCAGCAGCCGTGCGGTCAGCCGCTCGGCCAGTGCCAGGACGTCACGCGGGCCGTAGGCGTCCTCGATCGGCTCGTCGCCGCCGAGCCGGGCGGCCAGCGAGCGCACCGGCGCGGCGGCCTCGGCCAGCAGGCGCGCGCCGGACAGGAACGGGGCCACCACCGCGCAGCGCGCCACCTGTTCACGCGGCGCGTGGGCGCAGGCGAGCAGCGCCAGGAACGCGCCGTAGCTGACCCCGAACAGGGCGGGCGGCGCCAGGCCCAGCGCCGCGCGCCGGGTCGCGACGTCGGCCAGCAGGGTGAGCACGTCGGCCAGGTCGGGACCGCCCCAGGCGCCACGGATCGCCATCGCGTGCTCGCTGCCGTAGCCGGTGCTGCCGCGCTGGTTGGGCGCCAGCACCGCCAGGCCCGCGGCGGCCATCCGCTGCAGCGCGGGGTCGAACTCCAGCCGCCAGGCGTCGGCCGGACCGCCGTGCAGCGCGAGCACCAGCCGAGGGCTGCTCAGCCAGCCCTCGCCGCCGTACACCACCGCCTCCAACGGCCCGGCGGGACCGGGCAGTTCCAGGCAGCGTGCACCGTGCCAGGCGCCGCCACCGGCGGGGGCGGCGCTGCCGTCCAGCCGCCAGCCGGCCCGCGGCGGCGCCGTCACGGCACCGGCCGGCCACGGCGGGTCGGCGGACCACGGCCGCCCGCTCGCCGCCGCCCCGGCGCGGGAGTTGGCCAGGCCCGGCGCCAGCCCGCTGGCCACCGGTGTCAGCGGCGGCGCCGCCTGGCCGCGCAGCAGGTCGACCTGGAGCGCGGCGAGGGCGGCCGGGTGGTCGGGAGCGGAGTACGGCATCCGCAGCCCGGCCGGCGACCAGTGACCGATGCCGCCGAGCCGCCCCGGCGGCACCGCCAGCGGCTCCAACTGCCCGGCGGCCGGCCGCCACAGGGCCAGCGCCGAGCCCGCGCCGCGGTCGAGCTGGACGGCCACCCGGCTCTGCCCTGCCCGCTGCGCCCCGGGCTCCAGCGCCACCGGCCGCAGCAACTGCCCGGGGGTGTGCAGGCAGTCGGGGAAGCGCACCGGGTCGGAACTGCCCAGGACGCCCCAGCCGAGCCGGTCCTCGCCGGGGGCGTCGCTGCGCAGCAGCAGGAAGCCGGTGGCGGGGTCGCAGAGCAGCAGCCGGTCGTTGCTGTGCTCGGCGATCTCCAGCAGCGGGGTCGCCGTGCCGAGCCGCAGATCGAGCGCGACGGTCCGCACCAGCTTGGCGCGCACCCCGTCCAGCGCGAGCATCCGGCCGTCGTGGTCCAGCCAGACGCCGCCGCCGTGCAGTCCGGGCAGTTCGGCGACCCGGCCCGGGGCGCGGCCGTCGGCGTACACCAGCCAGGCGGTGGTGGTCGCGAGCGGGCCGCCGCCACTGCTGGTGCGGGGGAGGGGATCGGTCCCGAGCGCCACGGCCACCGGCGCGTCCTGCGCGGGAACACCGTCCATGGGCAGGGGGAGCAGACGGAGACCGGCCATCCGCAGGGTCGCCAGCGGCTGCTCCACCGCGGGCCCGCCGGGCTGCGCCGCGGCGGACAGCAGCACCAGGTCGTGGCGCTCGCCGTCGTGGCGGCAGACCAGCACCCGTCCGTCCGGCAGCGACACCAGCTGCGAGCGCAGTTGCTCGCACCGGCCGCCGGGCAGCGGCAGGGCGGTCGGCTCGGCCGGCGCGTCGGCGGTCAGCCGCCAGCTCTCGGCATACCAGCCGCCTTCGGCGCCGGCCGCCAGGCAGGCGGCGTGCGAGCCGTCGGCGGCGAAGGTGAAGCTCAGCCGGCGCAAGGCCGGCGCCGTCGTGCGCAGGGCGGCGGTCACGGGGACACCTCTTCGAATCTGCCGGTGGGTCGGGGGACCGCGGCCACCGGGTCCGTCGGCAGGTCCAGCCAGAGCCGCGGGCCGCCGTGCCGCAGGCGCAGCAGGAAGGCGAGCGGTCCGGCGCTGCCGGTGCCGTGGGTCGGCGGGCAGCCCGTCCCGGTCCCGTCCGACAGCACCAGCAGGCCGTCCTGCAGGGTCGCGCGTGCCGTGATCAGCTGGGCCAGCTCGCGCGCCCCGGCCCGGAACCGCGGCTCGCCGGTGGCCCGGGCCAGATCCAGCAGGTACTCGCCGTCGTCGGCCAGGGCCCGGCAGGCGCCGGTGCCGCCGTGCCGGTGGCCGTCCAGCAGCGCGAGACCCGCCGCCACCGCCGGTTCGCGCAGGGCCGGGTCGCCGGTGTGCTGCCAGAGCCGGACCAGGAAGCCGCCCGCGTGCGAGGCGCCGCCGCACCCGTGCGCGAGGCGGACGCCGGGCGGCTCGCCGGCGCGCTGCGGCCACCGGGCCGCCGCGCCGGCGAGGCACGCGGTGGCCGCCAGGGTGCGGGCGGCGCGCTCGGCGCCGGCCAAGGCTGCGGCGTCGCCGGTGGCCCGGTGCACCGCGAGCAGGAAGGCACCGACGCCCGCCACGCCGGGCACGTGGTCGAGGTCGGCGTCGACGTCCTTCGGTACCGGCCGGAGGGTGCCGCAGGCCTCCTGCTCGGCCGCCGCCAGCAGCTCCCGGGCGATGCCCAGTGCGGCCTCGGTGTCGCCCAGCCGCAGCCGCAGGAACCCGGCACCCGCCGCGCCGTGGCAGCGGGCCGGGCCGGGCCGCTGCCACGGGACGGGGGCGGCCAGCCGGCGGGCCCGCTCGCCGAGCGCCGGGTCGCCGAGCGCCTCGGCGGCGTCCAGCAGGGCCCAGATCGCGCCGGAGCGCGCGAAGGGCGGCCCCGGCAGCGCCAACGGCGCGGCGGCGCAGTGGCGTTCGACCCAGCGCGCGGCCTGGCGCACGGTCAGCTCCACCGCCGAGCGCGGTTCGGCGGGCAGCAGGCCCGGCTGCCGCAGGGCGCGGGCCAGGACCGCGAGCACGCCGGCCGTGTCGCGCCGGACGCCGCACGGGTCGGCGTGCTGCCCGCCGGGGACGGCGGGCCACAGCTGGTCCGGGCGCCGCGGGGTGGCGCTGATGGCCAGCC
Source organism: Kitasatospora sp. NBC_01250 (assembly GCF_036226465.1). NCBI lineage: Bacteria > Bacillati > Actinomycetota > Actinomycetes > Kitasatosporales > Streptomycetaceae > Kitasatospora > Kitasatospora sp. NBC_01250. The sequence goes on from NZ_CP108476.1 coordinate 6,371,656, forward strand.
GGCGCAGCCCGTCGAGCAGTACCCGGTCGAGGACGCGGTCGACCTGTTCCGGTGGCGGCGCGGCGGGCGCGCCCGCCGACGGCGTTGCCCGCGTCCGGGTCAGCAGCTCCCGCAACTGGTCCAGGGTCCAGCGCCGGCCGGGCGGTTCGGCCCGCAGGCCGAGCACCGCCGGGGCCAGCCGCCGCGCCGTGTCGCTCTCGCGGGCGGCCAGCGCCAGCCAGCGGCCGAGCCGTTCGGGCACCGGCCGGAACCTGGGCAGATCCTCGGGCAGCAGCGGGTCGTGCCCGGTGGCGAGCAGGAAGAGGAGGCCGCCGAGCGCGAACAGGTCGGCCGCCGGCTCGGCCGGCCGGCTCTCCCCGGACCCCGGTGGCCGCCCGCCCACCGCCCCCTGCTCCGGTGCCCGGTAGCCCGGGGCGCCCGCGGGGCCGGCCACCGTGCCTGCCGGGCAGGCGCGTTCGAGGTCGGCCAGGCGCAGCTGCGGGCCCCGGGGCGTCGGTGCGACCAGCACGCTGTCGGGGGACAGGTCGCGCAGCACCAGCCCGTGGGCGTGCACCCGGGTCAGCAGATCGGTGAGCGCCAGCGCCATCGGCCCGGCCTGCTCCCACGGCACGCCCGGCGCGCTGCCCGGGCTCAGCCGGGCCGCCACCCAACTGCCCAGCGGCTGGCCGGGGAGGTGCTCCTGGACGAGCAGCAGCGAGTCGGCCTGCTCGATCAGCTCCAGCGGTCGTGCGGTGAGCCCCTGCCCGGCCAGCTCGCCCAGCAACCGGGCCTCGCGGCGCAGCGCGGGGCGGGCCCCGGCGCCCGTCCGGTCCACCCCGATGCGGGACCGGGCCTGCTTGACCAGCACCGGCACGCCGGTGCTGGTGTCGGTGCCCAGGTACACCCGGCTCCGGCCGCCGGACCGCACCGCCGCCGTCAGCGCGTACCGGTCGCCGACCAGCACGCTGCCTGCGTCCTGTCGCCCGCCTCCAGCGCCGCCGCCGGTGGCCGGCCCCCTCCCCTCGACGGGGTCGGCCACCGGCGGCGGGCACCGGTGACCCGTCCCCCGGACGTCCTCGGACCGCTGCCCGGCGACGGCGCCGTAGCGGTAGTGCACCCGGCTGTTCGGTGCGAACGGCCGGGTGCCGGGCACCGCCGGACCCGGCAGGCCCTCGGTGGCCAGGTGCAGTTCTTCGAGCAGCCGCAGGAACTGCGCCTCGTCCATCGGGTGGACGGTGATGAACCCGCAGGCCGGGCCGTGATCGCCGGCGCGCGCGTTGATCCGGTGCAGCCGCTCCCGGTCGGCCGCGAACCTGAAGACGCACGGATCCTCGGCCAGTACCCCCGCCACCGCCGAGAGCACCTCGGTGGCGACCGTGCCGGCCGCGCTGATGTGGATCTTCCAGCCCCGCGCGGGCAGCAGCCCGGGGTGCGCGAGCGCCTCGGGCGGACGCACCGTGCACCAGAAGTCGTCGAAGGCGGCCTCCCAGCCGCCCGCTCCGCCGCCATCCGGCGCCGCGGTGCCGGCCACGGCCGCCCGGGCCACCTCCACCAGCGTGTCGTCCGCGGGCGCCCCGGTCCGCCAGCTGCTCCCCAGCGGCGCCGGCTCCCCGGCCGGTCGCAGCGGTATGCCCACCCCCATCCGCGTCCCACCCCCACTCTCTCCTCGCCGACCCGCCGTGGCTGCTCCCGGTGTCCCCTGGAGTCCCCCGGAACGGATAACTCCCCTTCGCTCCAGCGAAGTTACTTTTGGGGCCGAGGGCGCTCAACGCAGGCCGGGTCACTTCACTCGTTAGGGTGATCCACAGGCGCGTTCCGCTGCGGACGCCCGTCCCGCTCTGCCATGGCGGTTCCCGGCGCGCGGCCCGGGTGCGCGGTCGCGGCGGCGGCGTGCTCGGCACCGTGCCCCGGTTGACGCCCGGCCCGGGTGCCGGGCCCGCGCGCCCCGCACCCGCTCCCCGCCCGGCCCGCGGCCCCGGCGCCGCCCCGGCGCGCGGTAGTCTCAACGGGTGCCGAAACTGTCCGACGTCATCAACGCGCTCGACGAGCTCTACCCGCCGCACTGGGCGGAGTCATGGGACGCCGTCGGCCTGGTCTGCGGCGATCCGGACGACGAGGTGCGCCGGGTGCTGTTCGCCGTCGACCCCGTGCAGCCGGTGGTCGAGGAGGCCGTGGCCTGGGGCGCCGACCTGCTGGTCACCCACCACCCCCTCTATCTGCGCGGCACCACCAGCGTGGCCGCGAGCAGCTTCAAGGGCCGAGTGGTGCACACCCTGATCCGCGCCGGAATCGCCCTGCAGGTGGCACACACCAACGCCGACCACGCCGACCCGGGCGTCTCCGACGCGCTGGCCGAGGCCGTCGGCCTGCGGATCACCGGACCGCTGATCCCGGACCCGAGCGACCCGGCCGGCCGCCGGGGCACCGGACGGATCGGCGAGCTGCCCGAGCCGCTGGCGCTGGCCGACTTCGCCGCCCGGGTGGCGGCCGGTCTGCCCGCGACCGCCGCCGGTGTGCGGGTGGCCGGCGACCCGCAGCGCCCGATCCGCCGGGTCGCCGTCTGCGGCGGCTCCGGTGACAGCTTCTTCGCCGAGGTCCGGGCCGCGGGCGTGGACGCCTACCTGACCGCCGACCTGCGCCACCACCCGGCCTCCGAGGCCGCCGAGGCCGGCCCGGACACCGCGCTGCTCGACGCGGCGCACTGGGCCACCGAGTGGCCCTGGCTGAACCTGGCCGCCCGCGACCTGGGTGCCGCCGCCGCCAAGGCCGGCTGGGACCTCACGACCCGGGTCTCCACCCTGGTCACCGACCCGTGGACGGCGCACACGCCGATGCCGTTCGACCCGCCGTCGGCCCGCTAGCGCCGCCGACCACCGGCGCCCCGCGCGCCCCCCGTACCTGCCATCCGCTCGACCCCGTCATCACAGGAGCCCCCCGCTTGAACGCCGCGCCCGCCGACCAGATCCGCCTCCTCGACCTGCAGGCCATCGACTCCAAGCTCGACCAGCTGGCCCACCGGCGCCGCACCCTGCCCGAGCACGCGGAGATCGACAAGGCCACCGCCGACCACACCGCGCTCAAGGACCTGGTCATCGCCGCCCAGGCCCAGCAGGGCGACACCGCCCGCGAGCTGACCAAGGCCGAGCAGGACGTGGACCAGGTGCGCACCCGCGCCACCCGCAACCAGCAGCGGATGGACTCCGGCGCTGTCAGCTCCGCCAAGGACCTGGAGAACCTGCAGCACGAGATCGGCTCGCTGGCCAAGCGCCAGGCCGACCTGGAGGACGTGGTGCTGGAGGTGATGGAGCGCCTGGAGACGGCCCAGACCCGGGTCACCGAGCTGACCGCCCGGCTGGAGCACGCCGAGGTCGTGCTGGGCGAGGCCGTCACCCGTCGTGACGCGGCCTTCGCCGAGATCGACGCCGAGGCCGCCAAGGTGGGCCGCGACCGCGAGGCCGTGGCCCAGGTGGTCCCGGCCGACCTGCTGAAGCTCTACACCCGGCTGCGCGAGCAGCAGGGCGGCGTCGGCGCGGCCCGCCTCTTCCAGCGCCGCTGCGAGGGCTGCCGGGTCGAGTTCGCGGTCTCCGACCTGAACGCGATCAAGGCCGAGCACAAGGACGCGGTCGTGCGCTGCGAGAACTGCGGCCGGATCCTGGTGCGCACCGCAGAGTCGGGCATCTGATCCGGTGACCGCCCGCAGGCTGATCGTCGAGGCCGACGGCGGGTCCCGGGGCAACCCGGGCCCGGCCGGCTACGGCGCGGTGGTCCGTGACGGCGACACCGGCCGGATCATCGCCGAGGCCGCCGAGTACCTCGGCCGGGCCACCAACAACGTGGCTGAGTACCGGGGACTGATCGCCGGCCTGCGGGCGGCGCACGCGATCGACCCGGCCGCGGGCGTGGAGGTCCGGATGGACTCCAAGCTGGTGGTCGAGCAGATGTCCGGGCGCTGGAAGATCAAGCACCCGGACATGCAGCCGCTGGCCGCCGAGGCGCGCACGGTCTTCCCGCCCGGGCAGGTCGGCTACTCCTGGATCCCGCGCGAGCGGAACAAGGACGCGGACCGGCTGGCCAACGAGGCGATGGACGCGGGCCAGGCGGGCAGGCCGTGGCAGCCCAGGGGCGAGCCGAGCGCCCACCCCGTCGCATCCGCCGCGGCGGTCGACGAGCCCGCACCCGCCCTGGTGCTCCAGGCTCCCGCGCCGCAGGCCGGCTGGGCCGCGGCGGGCGATCAGGTGGTTGCCACCACGCTGGTGCTGCTGCGGCACGGCGAGACGGCGCTCACCCCGCAGAAGCGGTTCTCCGGCAGCACCGGCAGCGATCCGCAGCTCTCCGAGAAGGGCCGCTGGCAGGCCGAACGGGCCGCCGAGGCGCTGGCCGCGCGCGGCACCGTGGAGGCCGTGGTCAGCTCGCCGATGCTGCGCACCCGTCAGACCGCCGAGGCCGCGGCCGTGCGGCTGGGCCTGCCGGTGCGGATCGAGGAGGGCCTGCGTGAACTGGACTTCGGTGCCTGGGAGGGCCTGACCTTCGCCGAGGTGCAGGAGCGCCACCCCGAGGACCTCGACGCCTGGCTCGCCTCCACCAGGGCCAGGCCCACCGGCAGCAGCGAGAGCTTCGCCGCGCTGTCCCAGCGGGTGGGTGCGGCCCGGGACCGGATCCTGGCCCGGTACGCGGGGCAGACGGTGCTGGTGGTCTCGCACGTCAGCCCGATCAAGACGCTGGCCCGGCTCGCGCTCGGCGCCCCGCCGGACGCGGTCTACCGGATGGAGCTGTCGGCCGCCTCGCTCTGCGCCGTGCAGTACTACAGCGACGGCAACGCCTCGCTGCGGTTGTTCAACGACACCGGCCACCTGCGCTGACCATCCGGCCACCTGTGCTGACCATCCGTCAGGGGCCTTGCACGGCAAGGCCCCTGACGGTGCGTCTCAGTGGATCTCGGTGACCACCACGTCCAGCTGCCACGGCTTGCGCGCCGTCCCCGCCGCCGCGACCTCGACGGTGTAGCCGAGTTCGCGCAGCACCTCCAGCAGCGCGCCCGGCGTGGCCGGCTCCGCGCCCGAGTTCAGCAGGTCGCGCACCAGCCGCCCCTTGGTGGCCTTGTTGAAGTGGCTCACCACCGTGCGCCTGCCGTCCCGCTCCTGGAGCACCCGCACGGTGGCGGTGCGGGCGATGGTCTCACCGGCCGGCTTCCAGGCGGCCGCGTACGCCGAGCTGCGCAGGTCCAGCACCAGCCCGTCCGCCTCGCCCGGCAGCACCTCGGCCAGTTCGCCGCGCCAGTAGGTCCCGAGCGCGCCCAGCGGCGGCAGCTTCACCCCGCCCGAGCAGCGGTAGGCCGGGATCCGGTCACCGAGCCGGACGGCGCCCCACAGGCCGGAGAAGATCAGCAGCGAGCGCTCGGCCCGCGCGTAGGCGGCCTCGTCCAGCTTGCCGAGGCCCAGCGCGTCGTAGAGCACGCCGGTGTACAGCTCGCCGGCCGGCAGCGTGCCCGCCGTGCGCAGGGCGGCGTTGCGGGCGATCTCGCCGCGCAGGCCCTTGCTGAGCCCGAGCACCTCGGCGGCGGTGTCCTCATCGCCCCGGCACAGCTCGACCAGCGCGGTGAGGACCCGCTCGCGGGCCCCGGTCAGCGCGGGCAGCGAGAGCCCGGCGGGTGCGAGCGGCGGCCCGTCGGGTGCCTCGGCCTTGCCCTCGGACGGCGGCAGCAGGACCTGGAACGCCATGCGCGGCCTCCTCTTTCGTGCTCCAGCGGTTTCGTGCTCCAGCGGTGCGGATGGTGCCGTGCAAATCTACCGGGCCCGCCAACCGGCTCCCTACCATGGAGGCGAGGGGGTGCACGATGCCGAGATACATCGAGCAGGTCGAGATCCTCGCCTCGCCGCAGGCGGTCTGGGCCGTGCTGTCCGACGTCCAGGGCTGGCGCAAGTGGACGCCGACGGTGGAGCTGGTCCGGATCCTGTCCCGCCCGGGAGCGCCCGCCGGGGCCGGCTCCTCGTTCGGGGTCGGGTCCGAGGCCTGGGTCAAGCAGCCCAGGCTGCCCGGTGCCCGGTGGCGGGTGACCGTCTTCGAGCCGGCGAGCTCGTTCACCTGGCAGAGCCAGGCGCCGGGGGTGCGCACGGTGGCGGCGCACCTGCTGTACCCGTACCCGCGCGGAGCCGCCGAGCCGCGGGGCACCGAGGTCACCCTGGAGCTGCGGCAGAACGGGCCGCTCGCCTGGCTCGCCGGGCTGCTGCTCGGGCGCCTGACCCGGCGCTACCTCGCCCTGGAGGCGGCCGGGCTGAAGGTGTACTGCGAGGCGCTGGCCGGCACGCGCTGACGGATCCGGTGAATACCTCTGCCTGGGAGGCATTCCGAAATCATCCTACGAATGCATAGGATGGCCGAGTGACTGACGTAACCGAGCCGACCGCCCTCACCCGACGGCGGCGCCTGTTGATCCTGGCGATCTGCTGTCTGAGCCTGCTGATCGTCGGACTCGACAACACCATCGTCAATGTCGCGCTCCCCGCCATCCAGCGCGATCTGCACGCACCCGCCTCCGGCCTGCAGTGGGTGATCGCCGCCTACACCCTGGTGCTGGCCTCGCTGCTGATCCTCTCCGGCTCGGTCGCCGACCGGGTCGGGCGGCGCCGGATATTCCAGCTCGGCCTGCTGCTCTTCGTGCTCGGGTCGCTGCTGTGCAGCATCGCCCCGAGCCTCGGCTGGCTGATCGCCTTCCGCGCCGTGCAGGCCATCGGCGGCTCGATGCTCAACCCGGTCGCCATGTCGATCATCACCAACGTCTTCACCGATCCGCGCGAGCGGGCCCAGGCCATCGGGGTCTGGGGCGGCGTGGTCGGCATCAGCATGGCGCTCGGCCCGGTGCTCGGCGGCCTGCTGGTGGACAGCTACGGCTGGCCCTCGATCTTCCTGATCAACATCCCGATCGGCCTGCTGGCCTTCGTGCTGGCCGCCCGCTTCGTCCCCGAGTCCCGGGCGCCGAAGCCGCGCCGGCTCGACCCCGTCGGCCAGCTGCTGGCGATCGTCGCGCTCGGCGCCGGCACCGCCACGATCATCGAGGGGCCGGGGCAGGGCTGGACCTCGCCGGGCATCCTGACCCTGGCCGTGGTCGCGCTGCTCGCGCTGATCGCCTTCCCGCTCTGGGAGCGCAGCCGCCGGGAACCCCTGCTCGACCTGCGGTTCTTCCGCAGCGCGCCGTTCAGCGGGGCGACCGTGATCGCGGTCTGCGCCTTCGCCTCGCTCGGCGGCTTCCTCTTCCTCAACACCCTGTACCTGCAGGAGGTGCGCCACTACAGCCCGGTGGAGGCCGGCCTGTGGACGCTGCCGATCGCCGCCTTCACGCTGGTCTGCGCCCCGATCTCGGGCCGGATCGTCGGCTCGCGCGGCCCGCGGCTGCCGCTGCTGATCGCCGGTCCCGCGCTGGCCGCCAGCGGGGCGCTGCTCACCCGGCTGACCGCCACCTCGCCGCCCGCCCTGCTGCTGCTCGCCTACAGCCTCTTCGGGCTCGGCTTCGGCCTGGTCAACGCGCCGATCACGAACGCCGCGGTCAGCGGTATGCCCCGCGCGCAGGCCGGGGTGGCGGCGGCCGTCGCCTCGACCAGCCGCCAGGTCGGGCAGTCGCTGGGCGTCGCGGTGATCGGCACCGTGGTCACCGCCGCCGTGGTGGGCCCGCTGGCCACCGGCCTGGCCCCGGCCAGCCACGCCGGCTGGTGGATCATCACCGCCCTCGGCGGGGTGATCGCCCTGCTCGGCGTGGTCACCACCACCGGCTGGGCCCGCGGCACCGCCGAGCGGGTCGCCGCCCGCCTCGACCCCACCGCCCCCGCCCCGGCGTCGGGTCGGCCCGCTGTCCGGCCGACGCCCTCCGACCGGCTACGATAGCCAGCACGGCGGTTGAGCCGGCCGGGCGGTCGCGACGGGTCCTCACGGATCCGCCGAGGAACGTCCGGGCTCCACAGAGCAGGGTGGTGGGTAACGCCCACCCGGGGTGACCCGCGGGACAGTGCCACAGAAAACAGACCGCCCGTGGTCGCGCAAGCGGCGGCGGGTAAGGGTGAAACGGTGGTGTAAGAGACCACCAGCGACCGAGGTGACTCGGCCGGCTCGGTAAACCCCACTCGGAGCAAGGTCAAGATCGGTGCCCTCGGGCACCGTGCGCGGGTGTTCGAGGGCTGCTCGCCCGAGCTCGCGGGTAGACCGCACGAGGCTGTCGGCAACGGCAGCCCTAGATGGATGACCGCCTCCCCGGGCCGCGCAAGCACCCCGGGAGACAGAACCCGGCGTACAGGCCGACTCAACCGCCTCCTGTACCGCCGCAGTTCAGGGCGCACGCCCGACTGACGGCTGCCACAGGTCCGTTCCGGCCCCTGCGGCAGCCGTCGATTCAGTCGGACAGGGTGACGAGCCTGGAGACGTACCCGGGCTCCCCCTTGCCGCCCGGCTGCAGATCTGCCGGGCAGGGAGTGTCGCTCAGCCGTGAGGGCTTGTCCGCCCCGCTGTTCCAGGAGAGCTTGACGCACAGGCGGATCGAGGACTCGGCTTCGCCGGCCCCCATCGTGTCGGGACTGGACGCGTGGGCGTCGACCGCGAAGGAGACGCTGCTGGTGGCTCCGTCGCTGCCGGTGGCGAAGACGAGACCGTTGCCCTGCTGTCCTTGGGGGACGGACTTCACCAGGCCTTGCGCCACCGCCGTGCGGTCGGACGCGCTGTCCGCCGCCGCGGACCTGTCGAAGTCCTGCTGGACCTGGTGGGCGATCGAGCGGGCCGCCGTCTTGGCGTGTGCGTACGCGAGATCACCACCGGTCCGGGTGAACCGGTCGATGACGTGGACGAGGCCGGCGACCGCCGCGGTGACCAGGCAGAGTATGCCGATGATCACCGCGGCGGTCCGCTTGGAGCGCTTGGTCAACTACTTGCCCGTGCTGTTGAGGGTCTGGGTGAGAGCCTGCCCGTACAGGGTCGCACCGTTGGCGGTCGGATGGAACGACTGCCCGGAGACCGGGTTCGAGGGGTTCTCACCGGCTGCCTTGGTGAGCACGAAGTCGTTGATGCTCTGCGGGCTGCCGCAAATCGCCTTGCCGGCGAAGACGGCCGTCGGGTCGGAGAACGTGACGGGGATCCCCGACTGGCGGGCGACACCGGCGGCGTCTCCCAAGGCGGAGTTCAGGGTGAAGGCGATCTGGTCCATCCAGTCGGCGTCCGGACCGATGTGCACGCTGGCGGCGATGTCGGCCGCCCCGGCCACGCCTGCGCCCAGCGGCCCCAGGATGCCGTACGCGGTGATCACCGCGCTGTTGAGACGGTTCTGGAGGCAGTTCCCGTGGTTCTCGAAGAGCGGCGGATAGCCCATGAGGACGATCCTGGCATTGGGTGCGCGCTTGTGGATCTCCTGGAGGTCGAGCAGGACCGAGTCGTGGACCTGTGAGTTGATGACACTGGGCTCGGCCTGACCGAGGGGAGCGGTGTCGCCACTCAGCGTCGTGGCCGCGCAGTCGCTGAATGCGATGTTGAGGATGCAGTTCATGACCACGCTGCTGAACCGCGCGTCGTTGCCGCCGATCGAGAGCGTGACGAGCGTGGTGTTCGCGTCCAGGTAGCCCTGGTCGAGCTGGGCGAACTCCCCGTTCTCGTGCGAACCGGAGTCGTTCTTACCGGGTGGTGCGAAGGCGTCGGGCGGCGACTGGACCGACAGGATGTTGTGGCTGCGCGCGCCGCCGCAGGCGATCAGGTGGTAGTCCATCGTGGAGTCACCGGTGTCCGCCCGGGTCCCGATGGAGTTGGCGCTGTCCGGCAGGACGCCCTGACGGGACCAGGCGAGGGGGGATCGGTGGCAGTCGTCGCGGGTGGTGTTGTTGGCGCCGTTGACGTCGGTGTTGTAGTAGTAGCTGCCGGTTCCCTCGCCGGACGAGTAGGAGTCGCCCATCGCCACCACGAAGTCCGTGGGCTTGGCGGGCAGCGGCTGGAAGTAGGCGGCGTCCCAGGCGATGTCGTCGCCGCTCGCGCCGGTACCGTCCTGGGTGAAGTTGCTCAGCTCGACGCCCTGGATGTCGTTGCCGGTGGCCGCGAAGTTGAACACCCCGAGGCTGACCCACTGGTTGGTGTTGGAGTTGGCGTTCACGATGCGGTTCTCGGTGGTGCCGTCACCGAGGTGGATCGTGTAGATCGCCTGCCGGGTCTGGGAGCCGGAGTCCGGAATGTGGACGGCGACCTTGGTCCAGGCGTTGAGCGGCTGGCCGAGCTGCCAGGTCCCCGTGATCGCCATCGGGCCGGTGGCCTGGGTGGGCTTGGTGATGTCGTTCGAGGCACTGGTGACGTAGTTGCTGCCGTTGCGGGTGTGCGCGTACCAGAAGTGGGCGCCGAAGCCGCCGCCGATCTGGTGCAGGTCGGACTTGGCCTCGTAAGTGCCCTGCGTCTGCTGGAAGTTGAAGCTGAGCGTGCCCGCGTTCGTCCAGGTCCGGGTGCAGTCGGCCCGCATGGGTGGCACCGCCCCCGAGACCGAGTCGATGACCAGCGCGCCGGCCGGCACCGCGGCGTAGCCGGCCCCGGGCCCGGCGCAGTCCGGTGCACCGGTGGTCCCGTTGCCGGGTTCCATCCGCAGCGTCTTGTACGTCATGGTCTCGTGGCCGCAGTCCACGTCGCAGGTCTTCCACGCCGTGGAGGAGTGCCACCAGTAGGGGGTGTCGCAGTCGGGACCGAGGTGGTCGACCTCGCAGCGCGGCGGCTTGGTGGCGTCGCAGTTGTTCTGCGTGTTGCAGAAGGTGTCCAGCGGCGGCTTGACCAGGGTGCGGTGGGCGTCGTTGTCCCACCAGGCGGCCGCGTAGCCCGCGGTGTTGCCGTGGTTGAGGTTGCCGTTGTTGTCGTACGAGCGGCCGGTGTTGATCGGCCAGGCCGCCCAGCCGAGCACCTTCTCCTCGTACGGCCAGAGCTGCGGGTGCGCCGCGTCGGCGTAGTGGTTGAAGTTGAGGAACGGCTGCCGGTCCACCTGGTAGAGCGGGTTGGCCGGGTTGTTGAGGTAGCCCAGCCCCCAGGGCGCGGAGGGGTTCGCCGGGTTGTACTTGGTGAAGCCGGCGTTGTAGTCCCAGGCGGCGGTGAACCAGTTCTCGATCGACGCCGGGTTGTCGCTGTTGAGCTTCATGGGCGCGTTCGGGTCGTGCAGCTCGTTCCACTTGGTGGCGAGCGTCTGGGCCGCGACCGCGATGTTCGAGGCGTAGTCCAGGGCGACGGCCTTCTGCTGGTCGGCCGGCCAGGCCTGGTCGCCCGGTCGCAGCTGGTTGGCGGAGTGCATGCCGTCCGTCTGCTGGCCCATGCCGTAACCACAGTCGACGGCACCCCAGTTGACCGCCCACGGGTCCTGGTTGGGGTCGCCGTTGGAGCGGGGGTGACCGTAGAAGTTACCGGTCAGCGGGCTGCTGAACTGGCCGGGAATCGCACCGCCTTCCGCCTGCCAGAGGTTCGACTCCTGGGTCAGGACGCCGAGCAGGACCTGCGGCGGAATGTGGCCGGTCGGGGCGCCGTTGAGGCTCGGCAGCGGGAACATCCCCTGCGGGTTGACCGTCCCCAGGCCGTCCAGGGCGCGCCAGCCGCCCTGGTTGATCCAGTTGCTGGTCAGGTCGCCGCGCACCGCCATGTCGGCCGCCCACTCCACCTGGGCCGGGGTCGGCTGGTAGGCCTGCTGGCTCGGGTCGTTGCGCGGCACGGCGCAGGCGCGGTCGTCGTCGATGGTCGACGTCGGGCTCCCCGCGGAGGTGGCGGAGGCCGTGACGGCCGACGCCTTGACGGCGGGTCCGGCCAGGCGCGAGGCGGCTGCGGCAGGGGTCTTCGTGCTGGGCGGCGTCGTGGCGGAGGCCGCGTTGGCCAGCGCCGGAGAGGTCGCGGCACCGGCGTTGGTGTCGGGGGTGGGCTTGGGCGGGGTCAGCGCGAAGGACAGCTTCTTGCCGGTGCCGGGCACCTCGCCCTGGATCTCGTCCGGGCCCTGCTCGCCGGATCCGGTCGCCGCCAGCGGGTTGTCCGCCAGGGTGCGCACCCGGGCGGAGACCGCCTGGTCGATGGCGAGCGACCCCTGGGTCGAAACGGTCGCGTCGGCGGGGACCGGGAGCTGCTGCACCTCGGCCGGGAGCGTGGTCGAGTCCTTCGGCTTGCCGGTCAGGAAGACCCGGCCGCCGGAGCCGGACTGGACGCCGACGTCACCGGTCCTGCCCTCGGCCAGAGTCGAGACCTTGCCCTGCGCCAGCCGCTTGGCCACCGCGGTGTCGCCCTGGTGGTCCAGGAAGGTGACACCGCCCTGTGCGTCCGGGTGGACGGAGGAGGCCGCCCCGGAGGTCGTCGCGAGGACGCTGGTGCGGCCCGCGGCGTCGACCTTGGTGAGCTGACCGCCGGCCGCGCCGACGACCGCGTCGCCCACGGGCACCGCGGAGGTGAGCTGACCTGCGACGGTCGCGGCGCGGACCGGCTTGCCGGTGGCCGCGTCGATGGTCAGCACCCTGGTCCGGCCGAGGTCGGCATCGCCGTTCTGGGTGAAGACGACGTTCTCATCGGCGCCGCAGCCCGGGTCGAAGTAGGCCAGCGACACCTGATCGGGAAGCTTGGTGACCGCGCCCGACTCCAGGTCGACGATGGCCGCGAAGGCACCGCGCTGCATGAGCTGCGGCTGGTTCGTGAACTGACGCGGCGCGTAGACGACGGCCGCGCGCTTGCCGGAGCCGGTCACGCACGAGTTGCCGATCCACATGTCGGTGTCGAACCCGGGCTCGGAGAGCGAGGCGACGGTGCGCCACTGGTACGCCTGGGAACTGTCGGCCACAAGGATGCGGAAGCCCGAGGAGTCGCCGGTGGTCGTCACCGCGCGGTCGCCCGAGGACTGCCAGCCCTTCGGCAGCGACGCGTCCGGATCGGTCACCTTCGAGTCACCGGCGACGGGCGGCTGCGTGCCCTGCCCGGCCGACTGTTGAGCCGACGGGTTCGGAACGTCGGCATGCGCTGTGCTACCGGGCAGTGCCACGGTCAGAGTCGACAGGAGTGCGAGGGCACCCGTCAGCGCAGCGCGCCTTTTTCGATGGCGCATGAAACCCCCATGATGATGGCCAGTCGTCGGGCGACCGAGATGTGTTGCGCCCGCCCCCGCTGGCATATGGCGATTAAAATACGCCCTCGGCAGACGTGTACGGAAGACCTGCCGGGATCCGTATTCTTCGTAGCTGAAGGACGTGCGCGAGCCCCTGCCGGACTCGCTTGTCAAGTGATTTACGCGCCAGCCGGGCGGGGCTGGTGGGGTGGTGGCAATTAACGTCCGTTAATGCCGTGGCTATCCGTTCTTCATGCATGTATGATGACCCCGACTTGGGCTGCCGCCGACCCTGGGGACGGGTCGGCGGCAGTCTCCCTTTATCAGGGGTAATAGCTCGTGCGGTGGGAGAACGGTCTCTGCCGCAACTCGGGGGTGGACGGCTTGGGAATTGTATTCCGCATGCTCGGCGGCATTCGCGTCAGTGCCGAAGAAGGTGCGATCCCGGTTGAGCTGAGAGGCGCCAAGCTTCGCTCATTCCTGGCCATTCTGCTGATGTATCAGAATCGGATTGTCCCGATTGACACCATCGTCGCCGCACTGTGGGACAGCGAGCCGCCGCGCAGCGCCGTCGGGAACATCAGGACGCATGCGACGGGCTTGCGGCAGGCCGTCGGCCCGTCGGCCCGGCTGCTCAACACCTCCGGGGGATACCGGTTGGACGTCCCGCCGCTCGCCTGTGACCACGTGCTCTTCGAGGCGGAGATCGCCGCCGCACGAGTCGCCGCCGCGAGGGGTGACCACGGCCGGGCCGCCGATCTGCTCAACTCCGCGCTGGGCCTGTGGGAGTCGGACAGTGCTGCGGTCGGTGTGCCGAGGTGTGGTCCGCTGGCGCGCTGGCTGGCCCACCTGGAGGAGGAGCGGACGCGCACCGTCGAGGACCTGGCCGCGACGTACCTGCGGTTGAACGAGCCGCGGGCGGCCCTGCACACGCTCATGGAACTGCTCGCCGAGTCGCCGCTGCGCAGTCGTGCCTGGGCACTTCGGATGCGCGCCCACCACGTACTGGGTGAGCTCAGCGGTGTGACCGGGGCCTACTTCGATGCCGACCAGGTCCACCGCGCCGAACTCGGCCTGCCGGCCGGGCGGGAGCTGCGCGAGCTCTACGCGGAGCTGATCGCCGGATGATCCGCCGGTGCCGGCCGCCGGCCGGCCTAGCCACGGTCCCGCAGCTGCACGCCGAGCACCGCACGCAGCGGCACGAACCCGAACTCCCGGGAGTCGACGCTCGCTTCCGTGTTGTCACCGATCACCACGAGCAGACCCTCCGGCACGAACGCCGGTGGCGGCGCCGGGAGGCAGCCGGCCACCGCGTCCGGGACCGGGTCGCCGGGCAGCGCGGCCAGGCGTTTGACCATCCAGGTGCGGCGGGCGAGCGGTCCCTCGCGCTGGGGCCAGTGCCAGCCGCCGAGCGGGCTCGGCTTCTCCACCAGGACCACCTGACCGGCCCGCAGCGCGGCCGGATCGACGCGGCGGCCGATCAGCACGTCGCCGTCGCCCAGGGCCGGTGCCATGCTGGAGCCGCGGACCGTGATGACGATCCGGCCGCGCCGCACCGCCAGGGCGCTCACGGCGATCAGGGCGATCAGTGCGGTCGACGTCAGGAGCAGCACGATCAGCCGCGCGGCAACCGTCACGACGTCACCGCCGCCGTGGCCGTGTAGCCGGCCGCCTGCAGGTCGAACAGGTTCCGGTAGCGCCCGTCGGCGGCGATCAGCTCGTCATGGCTGCCCTGCTCCGTGATCACCCCGTCCTTGAGCACCACGATGAGGTCCGCGTCCCGGACGGTGCCCAGGCGGTGCGAGATCAGCAAGCTCGTGCGCGCTTCGCGGTAGCTGCGGACGGCCTGGTGGATCCGGTTCTCCGCGGCCGGATCCAGCCCCGCGGTGGGTTCGTCCAGGATCAGCAGATCGGGATCCTCCCGCAGGAAGGCGCGTGCCATGGAGACGCGTTGCCACTGTCCGCCGGAGAGCTCGACGCCCTCCTCGGCGCCGGTCCGGCCCGCAGTGAGCGAGAGCGACCTGGTCAACGGGGTGTCGTAGCCCAGCGGGAGCGAGGCGAGCTTCTCCGCCATCCCGGCGCGTTCGGCGGCGGCGTGGATCCTGGCCGGATCCGAGAGCGCCGACAGGTCGCTGACGGCGATGTTCTCGGCGGCGGTCATCTCGTAGTGCATGAAGTCCTGGAAGATCGCGCTGACCCGGCCGCGCAGCTGTGCCACCGGGAGATCCCTCAGGTCGACGCCGTCCCACAGGATCTGGCCGCGGGTGGGGTCGTAGAACCGGCACAGCAGCTTCACCAGCGTCGTCTTGCCGGCGCCGTTCTCGCCGACCAGTGCGAGGCAGCGGCCGACCGGTACGGTCAGGTTCACCCCGCGCAGGATCCAGTCGTGGCTGTCCGAGTACCGGAACCAGACGTCGCGGAGCTCGATGCCCGAGCGCAGCGGCTCCAACTCCGTGTCGATGCCGGAGACCGGCAGGTCGGAGGGCTCGGTCAGGACGTCGAGGTAGCTCTCGAACAGCACCAGTTTCTGCTGGGTGGCCGCGAGGGTCGCGGCGGCGGTCCCCAGCCCGCTCTGGACGGCCGCGATGCCCGCCACCACGACCGAGACGGTGCCGACGGAGACGGCTCCCTGCGCGGCGGCATGGGTCACCCACACCAGCCCGGCCGCCGCGATGCCCGCCGTGCCGAGGTTCGGCAGGATCTGGCTGACGACGGTGCGCCGCTCGATCGCGCGGTGGGCGTCGTTGATCACGCGACGGTCCGACCGCATCCGGTCGCGCAGGAAGCCGCCGATCCCGAACAGCCGGATCTCCTTGGCCGCGTGAACACTGGTCAGCAGCTGACCGTAGAACATCTCCCGCCGCTCCAGCGGCGTGAGGCCGACCACCGTCGTGCTCCAGGCCCTGGCGATCCGCAGTTCGGCCCGGAGCACCGGAAGCGCGCCGAGGACCACGGCCCCGGCCAGCCAGGGGCTCACCACGGCGAGCGAGACGGTGAAGCCGAGGAGGGAGAGTGCCGTCCTGGTCAGCATCACCGCGCTGGCGATGATCTGGGGCGGCGCGTCCTGGCCGCACTGCTGGGCCAGTCGCAGCCGGTCCAGCAGCGCCGGGTTCTCGAACCGGGACAGACCCACATAGGCGTTGACGGCGGCGTACAGCCGGTCCTGCGCCACCACCCCGACCTCCCGGGCCAGTTGCCCGCGCAGCAGCTGGTCGGCGAACGGCAGCACACTGGCGGCCACGCCGGTCACGGACAGCGCGACAGCCGTGGCGACCGCTCCGGGGGCGGCGCTGGACGCGTCGGTCAGCCGGTCGATCAGGGACCTGGTCAGCCAGGCGATCGCCACCGGCAGTGCGGCGCCCGCCAGCGCGGTGAGCCAGACGCCTGCCAGGGCCAGCGGGGCGGCCTGGGCCGCGAGTCCGAGCGCCGTGCGGATGGCCAGCAGCCGGTTGTTCGCCCGGCCGTTCGTGCGGCCGGTCATGCGGCAACCGGCCTGCCGAGTTCCGTGAGCTCCCGGGTGAGCACGGTGAGGTCGCCGTCGCTGCCGACCTGGCACACCACGGGCATGCCCGTCACCGCGAAGGCGGTGACCAGCTTGGCCGCCTCCCGGTCGACGACCAGGCGCGCGACCGGGGCCAGCGCGTTCGCGTAGTCGGACTTCCCCAGCCCGTCGGCGATCACGGCCAGCACCCGCTCGACCGGCAGACCCGCCCGGCGGACGGACTCGACGAACCGGGGCAGCAGCTCGGCGCACGGCTCGCAGCCGGGCGCGAAGAAGCCGACCACGGTGCCGGGTTCGAGACCCTCCCGGGACAGCTCGCTGCCGTCGGCGGTGACGACGGAGAACGGCTGAGCGGTCGTGCCCACGCTGGCGGCGTCGATCGGCGGCCGCTGCCCCGAGGCGCCGGCGGGCGGCTGGGTGCGCAGCCGGCGGATCACCCCGTACGTCAGGACCAGGTTGAGGACGCCGAGCAGGCCCACGAGGACGACGGCTGCGGTCAGTAGTGCCATGACGGTTCCTATCGGCCGGTCGCGAAGAGATCGACGATGTCGTCGAGGTTGATCACCACGGCGGCCGGCAGGGCGCCGGCCGCGAGCGCGAGCAGCACGGCGGCCGGCTGCGCGGTGTGCTGCGCCGAGGTGGCAAGGATGCCGAGGACGGCCGCGGCCGCCAGAAGGCCGTTGCGCACCAGGTGGACCGGGCCCACCGGACGCGCGGACGGTCCGAAGCACGGGCACGGCGGCGGTGCGCCGCGCCGCAGGGCCGCCGCGATCGCCCAGCTGAAGACGATCAGCAGCCCGCAGGACAGGGTCAGACCGGCCGGTGCCGTCCACGGCAGGACGGTCAGCACGGCCGCGGCGGCCTCGGCCGCGACCGCGGCGCCGAGCACGGGCAGCCCGGCGGGTACCGGCGCGGGCAGCAGCGCCCGGGCGCCGGCGACGAAGCCGGCGAACGCATGGCGGCTGCGCAGCTTCGAGAAGACCGACACGCCGAAGACCAGCGCGAGCAGACTCCTGCAGGCAACAGCAGTGCAGAACACGGACGACCTCCTCTTCCCGGTCCGCCGCAGCCTAGGGCGACCGCATTCGCGAAAGATTCAGAAGCACCCGAACGATCCCTCGACACCGACCGCCTAGCGTCCGAGCACCGGACCGCGCCCTGCGGTCCCTGAGGAGAGGAGAGCGCATGCGTACTCTTCAGCGCATCGCGGACCGCATGGCCAACGCCGTGGCCCCGAAGGTCACCGCCGAGGCGACCTGGTGGGTGAAGGACAGCCGGTGCATCACCGACTCGACCTGTGGCGCATACAGCCCCGGTCGGGCCAGCGTCTACAAGTGTTGGGACAGCGCCTTCTGTGCCGGCTGGGAGACCATGCCGTACTGCTGCCCGAACAACAGCTGAGCCCGGTGGCCCACTGAATCCGTCTCCCGGGCGGGACATCCGGTCCCGCCCGGGAGACGGATTCACGGGAAGGGATCAGAACAGGGCGTTTCCGCCAGGACGGGCGGTCTCCGACGTTGGCGTACCGGCAGCGTGCGCCCGCGCGTGGCGGGCTGACAGGTGGGCATACAGACCACGTCAGCAGCCGGGCCGACGCCGCGAACCGTACGGTGCGAGTGCGCCGCGGGCGCGGTGCCGGGCGGCCAGGGTCGCCGAAGACGGAGGAGTCCGTTGGGGATCTACGGTCAGGACTGGGCAAGCTACCAGTCGGCCACGCCGGACACGACCGGCCTGAGCTTCGCATTCGTCAAGGTCAGCCAGGGCACCAGCTACACCAATCCCGAGTGGACCGCGCAGCGCGACCACGCGCGCGGGGCGGGGCTCGTGGTCGGGTACTACCACTACCCCGACATGGCCGACTCGCCGCAGACGGAGGCCGATTACTTCCTCTCGCTGGTGCAGCCGGAGCAGGGCGAGCTGGTCTGCCTGGACTGGGAGGGCTACGACGCAGCCAACAGAGGCGTCGCGTCGAGCACGCAGGTGAGCTACAAGGACACCTGGCTGCGGTACGTCAAGGGGCGGCTGCCGCACAGCCCGGTCGGTCTGTACTGCAACCTGGACTACTGGCAGAACGTCGACACCAGCGGGTTCTTCCAGGACTTCCTGTGGATCGCCACCGCCGGGGTGCCGGCCGGTCAGCCGGGGATCACGGCCAACTGGCTCTTCCACCAGTACGACGACACCGGGGACGCGGACAAGGACTACTGCCACCTCGACAGCACCGACCAACTGCGCTCCTGGGCTCTGTCGTTCGCACCCCAGCCGAGCGCGCCGGCCTGGCCCGGGGAGTACCTGCGGCTGCAGGACCCGCTGCTGCACGACAACAACGTCCGGGTCTGGCAGCAGCGGATGGCGGACCGCGGCTGGTCGATCGGCGTGGACGGCTACTACGGCCAGCAGAGCGACTCGATCTGCCGTCAGTTCCAGCAGGAGAAGGGGCTCCAGGTGGACGGCGTCGTCGGTCCGCAGACCTGGTCGGCGGCCTGGACCGCGCCCGTCACCTGACGGTCCGCCGCCGGCCCCGTACCTGACCGGCCCCGCGCTGCCGCGGGGCCGGTCAGCTGTGTTCGGAGATCAGGGTGGCGACCTTCTCCCTCTTCGCCGGCCACGGCCCGGCCGGATTCGCCCGCCCGCTCGGCGTGCTGGTGGGTGGCGTGCTGGCCTGGCGCCGGGCGCCGTTCCTGCTGGTGATCCTCGCCGCCGCGGGCACGACGGCGGTGCTGCGGCTGCTGGGGATCTCCTGGGACGAGCTCAGGAGCCGCCGTGCGGACCGGGGTTGAGCTCGGCCAGCACGGAGTCCGAGACGCTCTGCGGATGCGGGCGGGGACTCGGCGGCGGGGTCGGGTCGAACAGGTGCGTCGGCAGCTCCGGCCCGAAGTCCGGGAGCGGCAGCACGGGAGGGCCACCGGTGGTCGGCGGGGCGTCCTCGGTCGGCGGCGGGTCGAGCACCGTGATCTGTGGCCCGCCTGACGTCGAGGGCCTGGTGGCCCGGGGGATCGGTGGCGGCGGGAGCGGCTTGTCGAGGTCCGGCGGCGGCAGTGGCGGCAGCGGCTTGAGCTCGATGTCCCCACCTCCGTGGGTGCCGCCGCCGGCCGGCGGTGGCGGCCCCTCCAGCTTGCCGTTCAGCCAGCCCTCGAAGTGGTCGGCCGGCGAGAGGGAGAACTTGTTCCCGGGGTTCATCGCCGCGTGTCGCGAACCCCACGCCCCGCCGAACGCACCGTTGGCCGCACCGGAGACGTAGTCGCCCGACAGCCCCCACCTCGCGTCCTGCGCGGCGCCTTCGGCCATCCCGGTCAGCGCGCCGTAGCCGGTGTTCCAGACCAGGTCGGCCGCGCCCTTGGCGAACTTGCCGGCCTCGTTGCCGGTCAGCGAGGTGAAGCCCTTCCCGAGGCCCTTGCCCAGGCCCTTGGCGAGACCCTTGCCGAGCCATCCGGCGCCGACGCCGACCGCGCCGCCGATCGCGCCGTTGATGGCCGCCGTGTTCAGCTCGCTGCCGTCGATCGACTTGCGGTGACCCTGGGCCAGTTCGATCACCTGGGCCAGCAGGTCGAAGCCGACCTGGGCCAGCACCGACTCGGCGATCCGGGCCAGCGCGCTGATCATCGCCTTGCGCAGGAAGGCCAGCACGGTGGCCCGGGTGATCGCGATCTCCACGGGTGCCGCCGCCGCGCCGCCGAAGATCCACATCGCGAGATCGATCGCCAACTGGATGGCGAGGACCACCGCCGCGCCGATGATCTCGATCCGCAGCGTCTCGATCTCGTTCGCCAGGTTGTCCAGCGCATCGGCGGCGGCGTCGCAGCACTGGGCGATGAGCGGCATCGCGGCGTCGTCGGCGGTGGCGAGCTTGGCGAGATAGGCGTCGAAGGCGTCCTTGGTGCTGCCGGTCAGGCCCTGGTCGAGCTGGGCCTTGGCGTCTGCCAGGTCCCGGATGCAGGTGCGGACCGCGGCCCCCGCCGCGCTCCAGGCCGCCGCCTCGGTCCGCAGGGAGGTCTCGTCCCCGGTGGGCCACTGGTTGCCCACCAGGATCATGATCAGGTTCTGGACGTCCTGTGACAGGTGGGCGTGGGGGGCATCGACCGCCATCATGCGCCTCCGGTGCCGGGCGGCAGGAACGACCGGGCGAGGTCCTTGCTCTGCTCATCGCCGCTCTTGAGCGTGGCGTGGGCGCCGCCGAGGGCGTCGGCGAGGTGCTTCAGGGTGTCGGGCAGCGCCTGTATCGCCTTCAGCAGGTCGTCCCGCGGCTGCGCGAACTGCTGGTCGAAGCCCTGGCCGAGGGCGGCGTCGTCCCCCCAGGGCGCCGCACCGAACAGCGCGGCGGAACTCAGGGCGGTCCAGGCGGTGGCCATGCTGTCGGCCGCGTTGCCCGCGTCGGCCCCCGCCTTGCCGATCA
Source organism: Kitasatospora sp. NBC_01250 (assembly GCF_036226465.1). Classification (NCBI taxonomy): domain Bacteria; kingdom Bacillati; phylum Actinomycetota; class Actinomycetes; order Kitasatosporales; family Streptomycetaceae; genus Kitasatospora; species Kitasatospora sp. NBC_01250. The sequence goes on from NZ_CP108476.1 coordinate 6,392,584, forward strand.
GGGCGAAGTCGACGACCAGGGTGCCGTCGAGGCTCGGCAGCGTCGGAAGGCTCGGTCCGTTGTACGGCGGGTCCTGGGTGGGGGCGTTGCGATAGCCGCCGGTGGGGGACGGCACATCGGGCAGTGGAGGATTCGGCACCCCGCCAGCTCACCGGAGTTCAGCCCGGGTTCACCCGCCCTTGACGAGATCCCAACGATCATGGCCCCGCTCCTGACGCCTTGCTGACGCCCGTTCAGCGGCCGTCGCGGCTCAGTTCGCCACGGGCACGCCCGCGCGGGCGCCGGCCAGCAGCGCCGCCACCTGGTCCGCGCAGCGCAGCGCGGCGGTGGCCATCGCGCCCCGGGTCATCCCCGCCACGTGCGGGGTGAGCAGCGCGTTCGGCAGGCCGAAGAGCGGTGAGGCGAAGGCGGCGTGCTCGTGCTCGAAGGTGTCGACCGCGGCGGCGGCCAGCGGATGCGCCGGATCGCGCAGCGCCTCGGCCAGCGCCTGCTCGTCGACGATGCCGCCGCGCGCGGTGTTCAGCAGGATCGCCCCGGGCGGCAGCAGCGCCAGCTCGGCCCGGCCGATCAGGCCGCGGGTCCGCCCGGTCAGCGGCAGGTGGAGCGAGACCACCTGGCTGGCGGCGAGCAGCGCCGCCAGGGCAGGCCCTGGGTCGCCCTCCCGGCCCAGCGTCCGCACGGTCATCCCGAGCGCGGTGGCCCGCCCGGCGAGCGCCTGTCCGATCCGTCCGGCGCCGACGATCCCCAGGGTCAGCTCCGAGAGCTCGGCGGCCGGGGCCACGGCGGTCGGCCAGCGCCCTTGGTGCGCGGCCCGGTTGTGCTCCTGCAGCCGACGGGTCAGGGTCAGCAGCTGGGCCAGCGCGAACTCGGCGACCGCGGCGGCGTTGGCGCCGGGCGTATGGGTCACGGTGACGCCGTGCGCGGTGGCGGCGGGCAGGTCGACGTGGTCGGTGCCCGCGCCCGCCCGGCCGATCACCCGCAGCGGGTGCGCCAGCGCCGGGTCGGCGGCCGCCGCCAGGAAGGCGGCGCGCAGGGCCGGACCCGAGCGGGACTTGACGGCGTCGTGCCCTCGCCCGTCCTGGACGGTGGCGGCGATCAGCGCCTGCTGGTCGAAGGCGTCGAAGTCGGTGAACCCGACCCGGCCGCCCCAGGCGGCGCGCACCGCCGGGCGCTCGGCGGCGGGGATGCGGCGCAGGTTGAGCGTGACGGCGAGCCCGTGGTCGAGCAGCCTGGTCAGCTCCCGCCCGAGCAACTCGCCCGGTGCCGCGTCCAGCAGCAGTACCCGTGCCATGCGATCCGCCCCCGCCCCTGTTGGTCGCCGTGCGGGGCGACCCTACCGCCCGTCCGGCACCGCGATCCCGTACCCGGCCAGCCAGCCGAGCAGCTCGGCCCGCTCGGTGCGGACCAGCCGCCCGCCGGTGAAGCGCGCGTCCGCGGTCACCTCGGCGACCACCCCGGCCGGGGGCCGGAACGCCTCGGCGGCCTCGTCGCTGGTGAACTCGGCCTCGGCGAGCACCAGGCCGTGCAGCGGCGGGTCGAAGACGTCGATGCCGAGCGGCGGCACGCTGAGCCGGGTCTTGCTCAGGACCGCCGCGGGGAGGGCGGCGAGCACCTGGTGCTCGGCGGCCGTCAGATACGTGTTGGTGATCAACCCCTGGACCGGGCCGGGTCGTTCGGCGGGCACCTTCTGGGTGAACTTGTGGACCACCGTGCCGTCGTCCACGCAGGCCATCCGGCGCAGCCGCAGCCGGGTGCCGTCCAGGTAGCGGTCGGTGATCCGGCGGGTGGCGGTGACGGCATCGGGGTCCGGTGGCGCGGCGAGCAGGAAGCGGCGCTCGCGTTCGACGTGCGCGTACGTGGAGGTCATCCGGACATGCTCGCCGATCCCCGGCCGACCGCCGCATCCGGGCCGGGCCCGGTCAGCCGTTCGCGCAGCCGCCGGTCGGTCAGCTCGGCGAGCGGGATCCAGCGCGCCGCCGTCACCTCCGACTCCTGGAGCCGGCAGTCGGGCAGCGGATCGACGGTGTGCCGGAACCGGGCGTGGTAGGCCGTGCTGCCGGTGAGCCGGCTGACGTACCGGAAGAACTCCAGCGGCAGCTCCCCGACCGCCACCGCCGTGCGGATCCCGGTCTCCTCGGCCAACTCGCGCTCGGCGGCGGCGAGCAGCGAGCCGTCGGCGGTGTCCAGGTGTCCGCCGGGCAGCAGCCAGGCCGCCTGGGCGCGGTGGTGCAGGTAGAGGACCACGCCGCCGGGGCCCTGGACGGCCGTGCTGACCGTGAAGTGCTCGGCCGGGTCGGCGCCGGGGGTGGCGGCCAACTCGGCGGCCAGTGCCAGCGCGGGGGCCAACTCGGCGTGCTGCTCGGATGGTGGGTCAGATAGTCGGACAGCGTCTGCTGGATGTGCTGAATCATCGGCAGGTGCTGGGCGGTCGGCATCGGCTGCTCCCAGGGTTCCCAGAGTGTCGGCTGCGCCTCGCGGGGCATGGTGGCGGTCAGTCTCGCGGATCGGTGCCGCGTACGGGGCTCGAACCCCCGAACGGGTGAGGTCGGCGTGCGCGGTGGACATCTGACGCTGTGTCATAGGAGGCATGGCACACCGACAGCACTGGCTGATCCGATTCACTGACGAGCTGATGACACTGACCAGCGACCTGACGCAGGAACAGGCCGCCGACTTCGTGCGCCGGGTCTACGCGGCCGGGCACGAGGCGGGCGTGGCCGAGGCGGCGGAGGAGCACCGCCGGGAGGGGGAGTAGCGGGCGGTGCGCGGTGTGACCGATCGGTGACCGGGTGAAGGGTGGTGCCGATACCCCTTAATAAAGTATGAAGATCGGACGCAATGATGTCCGAGAAACGTACGAGGGGTGGGGGACCAGTGGGGAACTGGACGAAGGGTCCGCGCAGGGCCGGCGGCTGGATCGCGGCCGGCGCGGTGGCGGCGGTGCTGCTGACGGCGGGGTGCGACCCGGACGCGACGGACACGGCGAAGCCGCAGGCGGCAGCCACGCGGACGACGGCTCAGGCGCCCGCGCCCGCCTCGTCGGCACCCGCACCCACGCCGACGAGCGCGAGCCCGGCGGCCCCGACCGCGGCGGCCCCGAGCCACCAGCCGACGCACTCGCCCACCAGCCGGCCGTCCGCCCCGGTCGCACCGCCGACGAAGCCGGCCGAGCCCACCGGGCCCGCGGCCGAGCCGACGTCGCAGCCCCCGGCGCAGACCAAGGCCCCCGCCGGCAGCTGCGCCTCGCACACCACCGGCGACTGCGGCTGGGACCTCGGCCTGACCCCGGCGCACTCGGGCGAGACCGCCGAGTGCGCCGACGGCAGCACCTCCGACTCCGCGCACTTCCAGGGCACCTGCTCGCAGCACCACGGCGTCCGCCACTGGTTCAAGTAGGGCCTGTCCGGCGAACACCGGCCGGACAGGCCCTGTCCGGCCGGTCCACCGCGACGGGGTGGCCGGCCGGGTGCGCTCAGTGCGGGATGCTGTCGATCAGCTCGCGCGCGCCCTGCCGCAGCAGTGCCACCGCCACCGAGGTCCCCAGGGTGGCCGGGTCCAGCGGCCCGGCCCACTCGTGGGCGTCCAGCACGCTCTTGCCGTCCGGCGAGAAGACCCGCCCGCGCAGCGAGAGCCGGCCGTCCCGCTCGGCGCGCGCGAAGCCGGCGATCGGGCTGTTGCAGTGGCCCTGGAGCACGTGCAGGAACATCCGCTCGGCGGTGGTCTCCCGCCAGGTGGCCTCGTCGTTCAGCGCGCGCACCGCCTCGATGGTGCTGGTGTCCTCCTCGCGGCACTGCAGCGCCAGCACGCCGGCGCCGATCGGCGGGCACATCGCCTCCAGGCTCAGCACCTCGCTGATCTGCTGCTCCTCGCCGATCCGGGCGAGTCCGCTGGCGGCCAGCAGCAGGGCGTCGGCCTCGCCCGCGGCGAGCTTCGCCAGCCGGCTGTTGGCGTTGCCGCGCATCGGCACGCAGCTCAGATGGGGGTGGCTGACGGCCAGTTGGGCGACCCGGCGGACCGAGGAGGTGCCGATCCGGCTGCCGGGGGGCAGCTGATCGAGAGTCAGGCCGCCGGGGTGAACCAGCGCGTCGCGCAGGTCGTCGCGGCGCAACACGGCGGCGAAGACGGTGCCGGCCGGCAGCGGCCGGTCGGCGGGCACGTCCTTGACGCAGTGCACCGCGACGTCCGCCTCGCCCGCGAGCAGCGCGGCGTCCACCTCCTTGGTGAACGCGCCCTTGCCGCCGAGCGCGGAGAGCGCGCCCGTCCAGCGGTCGCCGGCGGTGCTGACGGGGACCACCTCGGTGCGGATCCCCGGGTGCAGCACGGCGAGTTCGGTGCGGAACCGCTCCACCTGGGCGAGCGCCATGGGGGAGGAGCGGGAGACGATCCGGAGCACTGCGGGCAGCGATGAGGAAGGCATGCATCCAGCCTAGGGCGTGCCCCAAGGGGTGGACGTGCGGGCTGTTTCCTGGCGTGACCGTGCCGTTCGATCCGGCTCGCGATAGCGTGCCTCTTTCGTACATTCAATCGGAAGGCACCGGCATGGCCGAGACACGCGAGAGCGCGATCCCGATCCAGCGCGTCCCCAGCTGGGGCCGGGCGGTGCGGGTGGCGCGTGCCGCGCGCGCCGGCGGCCTGGCCAAGCTGGGCGGCAGCCGGCCGCACCTGCTGCTCGCGCTGGCCTTCCTGATCGGCTACGGCCTGCTCGCGCTGGTGCGCTACGAGCGCTTCGGCTCGCCCTCCTGGGACCTCGGCATCTTCACCGAAGTGGTCAAGGGCTACGCGCACCTGCACGCTCCGGTGGTCTCGATAAAGGGGCAGGGGTTCAACGCCCTGGGCGACCACTGGTCGCCGATCCTGGCGCTGCTCGCGCCCGCCTTCTGGCTGGTCCCCTCGGCCGCCACCCTGCTGCTCGCGCAGGCGGCGCTGTTCGCCTGGTCGGTGGGGGTGGTCTCGGACACCGCCGCCCGGGTGCTCGGCGGCTCGACCAGCCGCGGGCTGCTGATCGGCACCGCGTACGGCCTCTCCTGGGGCCTGCAGCGCGCGATCGACGCGGAGTTCCACGAGATCGCCTTCGCCGTTCCGCTGCTCGCGCTGGTGTGCCGTCAGATCCTGCTCGGCAACTGGGAGCGGGCCGCCTGGTGGGCGATGCCGCTGGTGCTGGTCAAGGAGGACCTCGGGCTGACGGCCGCGGCGGTCGGCGTGGTGCTGGTGCTGCGCGCGCGCCGTTGGTACACCGGCACCGTGCTGCTCGTCTTCGGCGTGGTCTTCACCGCGCTGACCATCCTGCTGCTGATCCCGCACTTCAACCCGCACCACCAGTTCGACTACTGGTCCAAACTGCCGGGCGGCGAGCACCCGCACCTGTGGCAGGTGCTGAGCGGCCCGTTCACCCGGCTGACGGTGTGGAAGACGGTCGGCTGGCTGCTGGGCATCGTCGGCTTCCTGGCGCTGCGCTCGCCGCTGCTGGTGCTCGCGCTGCCCACCCTGGCCTGGCGGTTCGGCTCCGCCAACCCGATGTTCTGGGGCCCGGACTGGCACTACAACGCGACCCTGATGCCGATCCTCTTCCTGGCCCTGGTGGACGCCGTCGCCCGGATCCGCCGGGCCGAGCACTCGGTGCTCAAGGGGTTCGCCGAGGGCATGGTGCCCGCCAGCCTCGGGATCGCGGTGGCCTGCACGGTGAGTCTGCCGGTCGGGCTCGGCGGCCTCGCCGACCCGGGCGCCTGGAGCGGCGGGGAGCACGCGGCGGCGCTGCGCGCGGCGATCGCGCAGATCCCGCCGAACGTGCGGGTCGAGGCCTCGATGGCACCGCTGGCCCGGCTGGCGGCGCGCGACGACGCCTACTGGCTCGGCGGCGCCAAGCAGCCGGCCCCCGACTACCTCTGCATCGACCTGGCCGGCTGGGCGGGCGGCCCGACCGACCTGCCCGGGTACGGCGCGGCCCTGCACCCGGGCTCGACCTACAAGGTGGTCTTCAGCCGCGACCAGGTGGTCGTGCTGCAACGCCAGTAGTCCGGGCCCTACGCGTACTGGGCGCGGGCCCCGGCGGTGAGCCGCTCCAGTGCGCGCAGCGCGCGGTCGGCGTCGTCGGCGGCCACGAAGAGGTGGTCGTGGTGGAAGCCGGCCACCACGTTGCAGCTGATCCCCTCCTCGGTCAGCCGCCCGGCGACCGCCGCCGTGAGGCCGACCGCCTCCAGTGCGGAATGCACGCGCAGCGTGATCCAGGCCGCCACGTAGTCGTACGCCAGGCCCAGCTCCTCGGCCTCCTGCTGCGCCACCACGACCGTCACGCCCTCCGGCTCGGCCACCGTCACGACCGGCTGCAGCCCGGCCGGCACCCGCCCGGGGAAGGTGCAGTAGACGAAGCGGCCCGGGTTCAACTCCGGGCGCAGTTCCGCGAGCAGCTTCTGGAGATCCTTTTCACCGGCCATGCCGGTCACCGTAGCGGGCGGCGCGGATGCGGCCGGGCTTTTCGGGACGGCGAGTCCCGGCCGATCCGATCGCTGCCGAGAGCCGGGGCGCGGCCGCACCACGCAGGCGTACGGCCGCGTGGTACGGCCGCGCGCTCAGGCGCCCTGACCGTGCACGGAGCCCTGCTGGTTGTTGTACGTGCCGGTCTGCCAGACCGGCTGGCCGGCGGTGTTGTAGATGACCATGTTGCCGTCGTCCTGCACCGCCACCACGCCGTTCGGTGCCGGGTTGGAGATGTTGCCGATCTCGGCGACCTCGTCGCTGCCCGACCACAGCGAGATGTAGCCCTGGTGCGCGAAGTCGAGCAGGTTCGGGATGTAGCCGTAGTAGGTGCCGCTGGCCCACATGGCGTGGTTGTCGCTGGTGCGGTAGAGGACCAGGTTCCCGTCGCACTGGAACTTCAGGTAGGTCTGGTAGGCGATCCACTCCGCGCCGCAGCGGGAGTTCGGGGTGGCCGTCGTCAGCGGGATCTTGACCCCCGGGCCCACCGTCGCGGAGGCGGACGGAGCACCCGTCATCAGGACGGCGGCCGTCGCGGTCGCGACCGCGCCGATCTTCTTGAGTGCACGCTTCATCGGGAGAAGCCTTTCGGGGACGTGAGCAGGATGGATCCGGCCCGGCAGCGCTGTCGCCGGCGCCGCGAGGGCGGGCAGCAGCCATCAGCGCAGCGCAGGTCCCCCGCTGCCCCCGGAATGCACACGTCTCCCCCGTGATCGCCGGTAGCCGGCGACGGCATGACGCTAGTTGATGTACGAGCTATGTGTCAGGGATTTGTTGCGGGCCGACGGGTTTCGGCCACCCGCTGACGGGTCCTTGCCGCGGACGCCCGCGATCGGCCCCCGGGTGGTGGCCGGATCCAGCGGTACGGGCCCCTGCCGGCCGCGGGGGCGCTCGGGCATGGTTGACGAGCGATAGTTAGCGATATATCGTCGAAGCATCGAGATCGTACGAGAGTGGCTCGCGATCCGATCGCGACTCATCGTGAGCGGCGTGACTCTTCGTGACCGCTCCGGGGTCGATCCATGGAAGGTGGTGCGCATCATGCGCATGCAGAGGACACATGGCGGCCGGGGCCGCCGAGACGGCGGTCGTCCGTTCGACCGCATCCCCGGTGAGTACGCCGAGCAGCGCGGTGCCTACGGCCCGCCGGTCGGGCCCGGTGGGCCCTTCGGCGGTCCGTTCGGCGGCGGGCCCTTCGGCGGTCCGTTCCGCGGTGGCCACGGCGGCCGCGGGCGTGGTGGGCGGCACGGCGGGCGGGCCCGGCGCGGCGATGTGCGCGCCTCGCTGCTGGCGCTGCTGACCGAGCGGCCGATGCACGGCTACGAGATGATCACCGAGATCGGTGAGCGCACCTCCGGGGCCTGGCGGCCCAGCCCGGGTTCGGTCTACCCGACCCTCCAGCTACTGGAGGAGGAGGGGCTGATCGAGGCTCAGGAGTCCGGCGGCAAGCGGCTGTTCACGCTGACCGAGGCCGGTCGCGCGGCGGCCGAGGCCGGGGCGCCGGAGCCCTGGCAGGAGGCCGGGCGCGGCGTCGACTGGGAGGCGGTGCAGGAGGTCGGCCAGGCGCTCTCCTCGGTGGAGCACGCGATTCGCCAGGTGATGGCGACCGGCACCGAGGAGCAGCGGGCCAAGGGGCTCGCGGTCCTGGTCGAGGCCCGCAAGAAGCTCTACCTGATCCTCGCCGAGGAGGGGTGAGCGCCGGTCCGGACCGGCTCGGGGGCTACTCCGGCCGGTCCGGCAGGTCGGGGTGGTCGGCGCCGTCCGGCTGCTCCGGCTGCCCGGACTGCTCCGGTGCGTACTCGTAGACCCAGCGCGGGCGCCCCTTGGCGCTGTACCGCTTGGCCCGCAGGTAGACCAGCGTCCGGGCCGGCTCCTCGTCGTGCGCGGGCACCGGCACCTTGTACACCTTGGGTACGGCGTTGAACGGGCTCAGGTAGATCGGCAGTACCCGGCCGTCCAGCGGCCCGCCGATGAATTCCGTATCCGCGCTCCTCATCCGGCCAGCTTCGCATCATCCGGGCTGCGGACCCAAACACCCCCGGGTCGGGGACGCCTCCGAACTCCCTTATCCTGCTCTGTACGCCCTCGGGCCCGGCCTGGGCCAGCCGGCCCGCAACGGGCCGCGAACGGTGCGCGTCGGCGTGGCCGGCGATCGCCGCCCAGACGGCCTCCGGTGATCCCGGGAAGTCACGAGCGGCGTCGGGCGTTGCGTCCGTAGGAGCGTCGAACGCTGTGGCACACCAGTCGCAGCCGTGCGAGAGGGGCCCGATGGAAGCCAGCAGCAGGTGGACGGCCTGGTGGCCACGGCGCGATCACCAGCGCGAGCGGTCGGCCGCGGGCAGCGCGACCTCCCCGGCGGCCCGGCTCGATCTGCTGCTCGGTGCTGTCCACGCCGGCTTCCCGCTGGCGCCGGCCGCGCACCCGGCAGGCCACCGCTGCTCGTGCGACCGGGTCGGCTGTCCGGCTCCGGCCCAGCACCCGGTCTCCTTCGCCTGGCAGTCGCAGGCCACCACCGATCCCGAGCAGCTCTCCCGCTGGCTCTCCCGCGATCCGCAGACCAACTTCATCACCGCCACCGGCCGCGCCCACGACGTGCTGGACGTCCCCGCCGAAGCCGGGCGCCTGGCGCTGGAGCGGCTCGCCGCGCTGGGCGTGGAGGGGCCGGTGGCGGCGGTCGGCGAGGAGCGCTACCTCTTCTTCACGGCCACCCGGGGCACCCCCGAGGACGAGGACGAGTGGTGGTCGAGCGAGCTGGACACCCACCCGGACACCGTGTCCGAGCACCCCGGTCTGCGCTGGCACTGCCGGGGCTCCTACACCCTGCTGCCGCCGGCCGCACTCTCCGACGGCTCGCAGGTCCGCTGGCTGCGCGGGCCCGAGCAGCCGCTGCCGGACCCGCTGCGGGTGCTCGACGTGCTCACCGACGCCTGCACCGAGGTCGGCGCGGTCGCCGAGGAGCAGTGGCTGATCGGCTGACTCACCGACCCAGGCGCCCCGGGGCCAGGCCCCGGGGCGCCGAGCGGTGTCACCGCTACGGCAGGGTGAGGATCTCCGCGCCGTCGGCGGTGACCAGCAGGGTGTGCTCGAACTGGGCGGTGCGCTTGCGGTCCTTGGTGACCACCGTCCAGCCGTCCGGCCAGATCTCGTAGTCGTAGGTGCCCAGGGTGAGCATCGGCTCGATGGTGAAGGTCATCCCGGGCTTGATCACCTGGGTCGCCCGGTCGCTGTCGTAGTGCGGGATGATCAGGCCGGAGTGGAACGAGGTGTTGATGCCGTGACCGGTGAAGTCGCGCACCACGCCGTAGTCGAAGCGCTTGGCGTAGGACTCGATCACCCGGCCGATCACGTTGATCTGGCGCCCCGGCTTGACCGCCTTGATCGCCCGGTCGAGTGACTCACGGGTCCGCTCGACCAGCAGCCGCGACTCCTCGTCGACCTCGCCGCACAGGTAGGTGGCGTTCAGGTCGCCGTGCACCCCGTGGATGTACGCGGTGGCGTCGATGTTGACGATGTCGCCGTCCTGCAGCACCGTCGAGTCCGGGATGCCGTGGCAGATCACCTCGTTGATCGAGGTGCAGATCGACTTCGGGAAGCCGCGGTAGCCGAGGTCGGACGGGTAGGCGCCGTGGTCGCACATGTACGCGTGGGCGACCGCGTCCAGCTGATCGGTCGTCACCCCGGGCGCGATCAGCTCGGCGGCGGCCGCCATCGCCTGCGCGGCGATCCGGCCGGCGATCCGCATCTTCTCGACGGTCTCCGCGTCCTGCACCTCGGGCCCGGTGTACGGCGTCGGATAGGGCTTGCCGACATACTCGGGGCGGGCGATGTGCGCCGGGACCTTGCGGGTGGGGGACTGGGTACCGGGAACGAGGTGAGCCATGGCCGCGAGTCTATCGCCCGGTCCGCGGGGCCCCGGGCCCGAACCGGGTATACCGGAGGGCAGGCCCGGGCGCCCACGGCCCGGGCGTTGACCAGGAGGAGCGATGATGGCGCTGTTCAAGCGAGGCACGGTCGGCAAGCCGGGCGAGTGGTTCTACTGCATCAAGCACCAGAAGGTCGAGGAGGGCCCGGAGTGCCCGGCGAAGGACCGGTTGGGCCCGTACGCCTCCCCGGACGAGGCCGCCCACGCGATGGAGACGGCGCGCGAGCGCAACACGGAGTGGGAGAACGACCCGCGCTGGCACGACCGCCCCAAGGACGACGAGGACTGACGGCCGCGCAGGTCGCCGCCCGGCCGGACCGGCCCTAGCCGGCGGCGACCGTCCCGGCCGGGTCCACCGTCCGCTCGCGCGCCGCGCGGACCGCCGCCACGTGCGGGTCGGTCCGCGCGTCGTAGGCGAGCAGCTTCGGCAGTACCGCCGCCAGCGCGCCCACGCTCAGCACGCAGGCCAGCCCGCCCATCCAGACCGAGCCGCGCACCCCGACCAGCGAGGCCGTGCCGCCGGCCCGGACCTGCCCCAGCTGCGGGCCGACCGAGTAGCTCAGCAGCTCCACCCCGGCCAGCCGCCCGCGCAGCTCGTCGGGGATGGACTGGTTCCACAGGGTGGAGCGGCCCATCCCGCTGACCATGTCCGCGCCGCCGGCCGCGGCCAGGCAGAGCAGCACCAGCCAGACGGAGCCGGTCAGCCCGGCCCCCGTCATCGCCACGCCCCAGGCGAGCGCGGCCAGCACCACCATCCGGCCGTGCCGGTGCACCGAGCCGGCCCAGCCGCTGGTGGCCGAGACGATCAGCGAGCCGACCGCCGAGGCGCCGTACATCAGGCCCAGCGCCCAGTGCGCGTGCAGGTCGTCGGCGAGGAAGGGGAAGATCGCGTTGGGGAAGGCGAAGAGCATCGCGGCGATGTCCACCACGTACGTGCCGAGCAGCTCGGGACGGCTCCAGGCGTACCGGACGCCGGCCATGACCGCGGCCACCGAGGGCTTCACCGCGCCGGTGGGCGGCGGTACCGCGCGCATCCGCACGAGCAGCAGCAGCGAGGCCGCGAAGCTGAGCACGTCCAGCGCGTACGCGGTGCCGGGGCCGCTGTAGGCGACGATGAAACCGGCCAGGGCCGGGCCCAGCACGGTGCTGGCGCTGCGGTAAAGCGAGATCAGTGCGAAGGCCGAGGTCAGCTGCTCGTGCGCCACGATCCGCGGCACCAGGGTGTCCAGGGCCGGGCGCTGCAGTCCGTCCAGCGCCGCGACCAGCGCGGCGACCAGGTAGATCGGCCAGAGCATCGGGTGCGGCAGCAGCGCGTTGAGCAGCAGCAGGCCGCTCAGCAGGCCGAGCCCGGCCTCCGCGCCGAGCACCAGCTTGCGCCGGTCCAGCGCGTCGGCGAGTGCACCGCCCCACAGGCCGAAGACGATCAGCGGCAGCAGCTCGACCACGCCGATGGCGCCGACCGCGAGGTAGGAGTCGGTCAGCTGCTTGATCTGCAGCGGAACGGCGACGTAGGTGAGGAAGCTGCCGAAGCTGGAGACGCAGCCCGAGCCCCAGAGCAGCCGGAAGTCCCGTGAGGAGCGCCATGGCGTCAGGTCCGGGCGCAGTCGGCTCAGCAGGCTCGGCCGCGCTGGGTTCTCGTCACTCACGAGCTGCCATGCTCCGGCGTTCCCCGGATCGCCGCAACGCATTTAACGGCCTGCGCGGGGCCGCTCAGCGCGCCGGCCGGCGCCCGCTCACCAGCGGTTGACCGGCTCCGTGGTGAACTGCCGCGCCAGCCTGGAGAGTCCGGCCAGCGCCCCGAGGCGTGAGCGGGGCCGCTCCCCGGCAGCCGCGCTGACCAGGTGCTGCACCAGGTCGAAGCCCGGCTCCGCGGGACTGTCCACCGTCAGCCGCTCGTGCGCGAGACCGGCCAGCTCCAGGTCACCGGCCTCCAGCGCGAGCACCGTCGCCCCGCCCCGGCGCGCGTCCCGCACCCGCTCCAGCAGCCCCACGCCGGCCGCCTCGGGGCTGACCACCAGCACCGTCTCGCCGCGCCCGGCCGCGGCGAGGCGCCGCAGGTCGTGCCGCAGCTGGGCGGGGACGGCGGCGCCGGGCGGCACCTGGTGGCGGATCAGCGTCGGTGCCAGTTGCGGGACCTGGGACCAGGCGGCCTCCTCGCCCAGGTGCGCCGCCAGGTGCCACGGCTCGTAGCCGGTGCTGCCGACCAGCAGCAGGCCGCGCGCGCTGCGCCTGGTCACCGCGGTGCGCAGCGAGCCGGCGAAATCCCTGGTCGCGTCCAGCAGCGGGGAGCCGGACAGCACCTCGCGCAGCGCGCTCACTCTCGTCACGTCCATGGCGACAGGATGGAGCTGGGCCCGCGGCTTTGGCAGGATCCTCGGTATGACTTCCCTCGATTCAGCGAACGGTCCCGCCTCAGCCAACGGCCCCGCCCCGGCCCCGACCCCCGCCCGTGAGCGCCCCGAGATCAGTGAGCTGGTGGTCGGCGTCCTCGGCGGCACCGGTGACCAGGGCCGCGGCCTGGCCTACCGGCTGGCCAAGGCCGGCCAGCAGGTGGTCATCGGCTCGCGCAGCGCCGAGCGGGCCGAGCTGGCAGCGGCCGAGATCGGCCTCGGGGTGCGCGGCGCGGACAACGCCCGGACCGCCCGGGAGAGCGACATCGTGATCGTCGCGGTGCCCTGGGAGGGGCACGGCGAGCTGCTGGCGAACCTGGCCGGCGACCTGGCCGGCAAGATCGTGGTGGACTGCGTCAACCCGCTGGGCTTCGACAAGCAGGGCGCCTACGCGCTCACCCCGGAGGAGGGCAGCGCCGCCCAGCAGGCTGCCGCGCTGCTGCCCGACTCGCGGGTCACCGCCGCCTTCCACCACCTGTCCGCGGTGCTGCTCCAGGACCCGTCCATCGACAGCATCGACACCGACGTCCTGGTCCTGGGCGACGAGCGCGCCGCCACCGACGTGGTGCAGGCGCTGGCCGAGCGGATCCCGGGCATGCGCGGCATCTTCGCGGGCCGGCTGCGCAACGCCCACCAGGTGGAGTCGCTGGTGGCCAACCTGATCTCGGTCAACCGCCGTTACAAGGCGCACGCCGGGCTGCGGATCACCGACGTCTGAGACGGCTGACGGCCGACTTCGTGTGACGACACGCAAGGCCCGGACCCACCCGGCTTGGGGCGGGTCCGGGCCTTCCGGGAGAATGGGCGCGACAACCGCCGACCGCTGGAGCCCACCGCCATGCCCCGCAACGCCCTGTACGCCCTGATCGTCATCGTCCTCGCGCTGGCCGCCGCGGTGGTCTCGTTCCTGGAGGGCAACTGGCTCGGGGTGATCTGGGTCCTGCTGGCGGGCGTGGCCAGCAACATCGCCTGGTACCTGCTGCGCAAGGAGAAGCTGGCCCAGCGGGCCGGCCAGTAGCGGGCCTGACCCGCCCGCGGTGCGAGCCGCAGGCGGGACTCCCCGGCAGCCAGCGCCTGTCCTAGTGGGACCAGAACCGGAACAGGTACTGCCCGAGGTCCGCGTAGCCGCCCTTCACGCCGAACAGGCTCATGATGTTGTAGACCAGGTTGAAGAACCAGACGTTCACCTGGGACTGCCAGAGCACGATGAAGACCGCCATCAGCCCGTAGGGCGCGAACGGCTCGACCGCGCGCCGGGTCTTCAGCGAGAGCCAGGGCTCGATGATCCCGTAGCCGTCCAGGCCCGGCACCGGCAGCAGGTTGAGCAGCGCGGCGCTCACCTGGAGCAGGCCCAGGAAGGCCATCGCGGCCGGGAAGACGCTCACCTCGTACGGGCCGACCTGCGTGGTGCCGGGCAGGTTGTCGAGCCAGCCGGCGCCCACCGGGGCCAGCAGCAGCACCGCGCAGGCCAGGTTGACCAGCGGGCCGGCCGCCGAGACCAGGCTGTGCTTGAGCCGCCCGTGGATCCGGTGCCGCTCGATGTAGACCGCGCCGCCGGGCAGACCGATCCCGCCCAGCACCACGAAGACCACCGGCAGCACGAAGCTCATCAGCGCGTTCGCGTACTTGAACGGGTTGAGCGTCAGGTAGCCCTTGGCGCCGACCGTGATGTCCCCGCCGTGCAGCGCCGTCCTGGCGTGCGCGTACTCGTGCAGGCAGAGCGAGACCATCCAGCCGGCGACCACGAAGAGGAAGACGCCGAAGCCCGCCGAGCCGAAGCCGGTCCAGACCGCCCAGCCCGAGGTGCCCAGGATGCCCAGCAGCACCCAGAACACCGGGCTGATCCGGCGCTCCTCGCTGTTCGAGCGGCGTGTGTCGGCAAAACTCATGAAAGCGGGTCTCCGTCGTTGGATCGCCAGGCCGTTCGGCGAATGGCTGGTGGGGCGGATCGGCGGGCTGGTCGGCCCGGTCCCATCGATCATGCCGGTCGGCCCGCGCGATGGACAAGCGCCACCAGGTGAACGCCTCGGCGCCCGGGCCCGTTCCGCCGCCACCGCCCGGGTGGCGCCGCGAGCCCGGAAATCCGGCGGGGCAGCCGCCCGACAGGCCGCAGAATGGTCCCCGTGCACTATGGCATCCTCGGCACCACGACCGCCCACCACGACGACGGCACCCCGGTTGCGCTCGGCGGTGCGCGGTTGCGCGCGCTGCTGGCCGCGCTGGTGCTGCGCCAGGGGCGCCCAGTACCGGCCGACGTCCTGGTCGCCGAGGTCTGGGACGGTGAGCTCCCGCAGGACGCGGGCGCCGCGCTGCAGACCCTGGTGGGCCGGCTGCGCCGCACCATCGGGCGCGCCGAGGTGGGTTCGGGGCCCAGCGGCTACTGGCTGACCGCGGTCGACAGCGACCTGGGCCGGTTCCAGGAGCTGGCCGCGCTAGGCCGGCGTGCGCTGGCCGCCGGCGACGCCGGGACCGCGGCCGAGCAGCTGCGCGCCGCGCTGGCGCTGTGGCGCGGCCCGGTGCTGGCCGACCTGCCGGACCGGGCGGGCAGCGCGGTGCGCCTGGAGGCCCAGCGGGCCGAGGCACGCCGGGACAGGATCAGCGCGGACCTCGCGCTCGGACACGCCGCGGAGGTGGCTGCCGAGCTGGCCGGGCTCTGCACCGACCACCCGCTGGACGAGCCGCTGCACGTGCTGTGGATCCGCGCGCTGCACCGCCTCGGGCGCACCGCCGAGGGGCTGGAGCGCTACGAGCGGCTGCGCCGCGCGCTGGCCGAGGAGCTGGGGGCCGACCCGGGGGCGGAGCTGCGGGCCGTCCACCAGGAGCTGCTCCAGCAGGCGCCCGCCGCTCCGCCGCCCCGGATACCGGGCCCGCCGCCCGTCCCGGCCCCCGCCGACCTGCCCGAGCCACCCGCCCCCGCCCCCGGTGCGGGCGTCCCCGCCGCCGGGAACCTGCGCCCCGGGCTGACCAGCTTCGTCGGCCGTGAGCAGGACCTGGACGCGCTGGCCGCCCTGATCGGCTCGGCCCGGCTGATCACCCTCACCGGCCCCGGCGGCTCCGGCAAGACCCGGCTCTCGCTGGAGGCGGGCCGCCTCGCCCAGGCGGGCGCGCACTGGCCGGACGGGGTCTGGCAGGCCGAACTCGCGCCGCTGGAGAGCCCGTCCGCCGTCCCCGGCGCGGTGCTCTCCGCACTGGGCCTGCGGGCCACCGTGCTGCACCAGAACCTCACCGAGGGCCGCCCGGACGACCCGGTGCGCCGGATCGTCGAGCACTGCGGCCCGGCCCGGATGCTGCTGCTGCTCGACAACTGCGAGCACGTGATCCAGGCCGCCGCCGAACTCGCCGACCAACTGCTCGCTGAGTGCCCGCGGCTGAGCATCGTGGCGACCAGTCGTGAGCCCCTCGGGGTGCCCGGCGAGATGGTGCTGCCGGTGGAGCCGCTGCCCGACCCGGTCGCGCTGCGGCTGCTCGGCGAGCGCGGCGCGGCCGCCCGGGCCGGCTTCACGGTGAACGAGGACCCGGTGGCCTGCGCCGAGATCTGCCGCCGCCTGGACGGGCTGCCGCTGGCCATCGAGCTGGCCGCGGCCCGGCTGCGCGGCCTGACGCCGCGCCAGCTCGCCGACCGCCTGGACAGCCGCTTCGCCCTGCTCACCGGCGGCAGCCGGGTCCTGCTGCCGCGCCAGCAGACGCTGCGCGCGGTGGTGGACTGGAGCTGGGAGCTGCTGGACGAGCGGGAGCGTGCGGTGCTGAGCCGACTGTCGGTCTTCGCCGGCGGCGCGTCCCTCGAGAGCGCCGAACGGGTCTGCGCCGACGGCGAGTCGGTGCGTTCCGAGCAGGTGGCCGAGCTGCTGCTCTCGTTGGTCGACAAGTCGCTGCTGGTGGCCGGTCTCGACCCGCAGGCACCACCGCGCTACCGGATGCTGGAGACGATCCACGAGTACGCCGCCGAGCGGCTGGCCGAGACCGGCGCCGGCGCGGCGACCGAGCGCCACCTGGCCGCCTTCCGCGAACTGGCCCGCACCGCCTACTTCGACCTGCACGGTCGCCGGCAGGCGCGGGCGCTCCTCGTGCTGGAGCGGGAGCAGGACAACGTCCGGGCCGCGCTGCGCCACGCGGTGGACACCGGGGCCGAGCAGCAGGCGCTGAGCCTGGTGCTCGCCATGTCGTGGTTCTGGATGCTGCGCGACTTCCAGGCCGAGGCCGCGGACTGGCTGAACCAGGTCTGCCTGCTGGGGCCCGACCCGTTCACCGCCGACGCCGCGCTGCCCGAACCGCTCGAGCAGGGGCCGCTGGAGCACCCGCTGCCGTGGCCGGAGCCGGTGCTGGCCGAGGCCCGCCGGCAGGCCGGGGTCTTCCAGACGGTCGCCCGCTTCAGGTTCGAGGAGGAGTTGGCCGACGAGATCGATGTGCTGGAGCGGGTGCGGCAGATCAACCGGCTCTACCACCCGGACCTGCCGCAGTCCTTCACCCACCCGCCGCTGCTGCGGATCTTCGCCAGCCTGCTGACGGAGCGGTTCGAGAGCATGCCGCGGCTGCTGGAGGGGGTGGTCGCGGGCTGCCGCCGGTTCGGCCGGCAGAGCGAGCTGGCCTGGGTCCTGCAGGTGCGCGCCAGGTTCACCAACGACCTGGTCGGCGGGCTGGAGCAGGCCCGGCTGGACGGCGAGGAGGCGATCGCGATCTACACCCGGCTCGGCGACGGCTGGGGGCTGTCCGAGACCCTGGGGGTCCAGGCCGAGACGGCCGGCCACTACGGCGACACGGCCGGTGCGATCGACGCCTACCGGCGCGCGATCGTGCTGGCCGAGGAGACCGGCGGTCCCCAGGAGGTGCCGATGCTCCAGATCCGGCTCGGCGAGGCGCTGCTGGAACTGGACGAGGCCGAGGGCGAGCGGATGATCCGCACCGGCGTGGCGGCCGGCGCGCACGGCGGCCAGGAGGAACGCGGCGCGCTGTTCTTCGGCCGTCTGCTGCTCGGTGCGCTGGCCATGCAGCGGGGGGACGAGCACGCCGCCCTGGCCGAGCTGCGCGAGCTGCGGCAGGGCTCGGCCGGCATCGCGCAGCTGGGCCTGATGGGCGGCGTGCTGGACTGCTTCGACGCCGCGTTGTCGGCCCGGTGCGGTGAGGTGGAGGAGGGGGCGCGGCTGTTGCGGGCGGGGCTGAGCACGCTGCGCCGCACGCGCTCGGAGGCCTTCCTCTTCGCGCAGCACAGCATGCTGCAGGTGCTGCCGGCCGTGATCGGGGTCCTCCTGGCGCAGGCCGGGCGGGACGGTGACCGGGACACCGCCGCGCGGGCCGCCGTGCTGTTCGGGGTGCACCGCGGCTGGCGCAACGTCCGGGGATCCTTCGTGGACCGGACCGAGCGCGAGCGCCAGCAGCGGGACCTGACCGCGTTGTTGGGCGCCGCGGAGTTCGACCGGTGCGCCGAACAGGGCCGTGCGCTCTCCTGGGAGGCGATCACGGCCCTGATGGACGCGTTGGCGCAGGAGGCCTGACGGCCCGTCGGCGGGCGCGTCAGACCCGCTTGCGGAACCGGGACACCGCCAGCGGCGCGGTGATCGCGGTCACCCCCACCGACCAGAGCAGCACCATGGTCACCGAGTGGGTCAACGGACCGCCGTTGATCAGACTGCGGTTGGCATCGGCCAGGTTGGACAGCGGGTTGTAGTGGGTGAAGGCGCGCAGCCAGCCGGGCATGGTGCCGGTAGGCGCGAAGATCGAGCTGCCGAACTGCAGCGGCATCATCACCAGCATGCCGAGCCCCTGGACGGCCTGCGGGCTGCGCGCGGTCAGACCCAGCAGCATCGAGACCCAGACCAGCGACATCGCGAAGACCATCGAGAGCCCGATCGACTCCAGCACGCCCAACCCGCCGGTCGGCAGGTGCAGGCCGAGGAGCAGGGCGAAGCCGATCAGGATGATGAAGGAGAGCAGTCCGCGCAGCGCCTCGGCCAGCATCTTGCCGACCAGCACCGAGGAGCGGGCGATCGGCAGGCTGCGGAACCGGTCCATCACCCCGGTCGCCAGGTCGCTGTTGAGGCCGGTGCCCACCGCCATGGCCAGGTTGAGACCGGTGCTGCCCAGCAGTCCGGGGATCAGGTACTGCTTGTAGGACTGCTGGTTGCCGGAGACCGCGCCGCCGAAGACGTAGACGAAGAGCAGCGTGAAGACGATCGGCATCAGGAGCACGTCGAACATCGACTCGGGGTCGGCCTTGACCCGCATCAGGTTGCGGCGGGTCAGCGCGCCGATGTGGCGCAGGTGGTCGCGCAGGGTGGTCCGGCCGTCGGCGGCCAGCCGCTCGGCGGGGCGCGGCGGTGCGATGGTCGCGGTGGTCATGACTGGGGCCCCTCGATGTGTGCGGCGGACGGCTTACCGGTGATGGCGAGGAAGACCTCGTCCAGGCTGGGCACCTCGGTGTCGATGGCCGCGATGCCGAAGCCGCGGCTGCCGAGCACGCCGATCACGGTGGTCAGCTGTGCCTCGTCGTTGATCGGCACGGTGAGGACCTCGTGCTGCGGGTGGCCGAGGGCACCGGCGACGCCGGCCTCGGCCAGGCTCCGGGCCATCTCGGGGAGTTCACCGGGGCGGGCGGGGTGGATCCGCAGGGTCTTTCCGCCGACCTGCTCCTTGAGCCCGGCCACCGAGCCGTTGGCGATCACCCGGCCGCGGTCGATCACGGTCAGGTCGGTGGCCAGTTGCTCGGCCTCCTCCATGTACTGGGTGGTGAGCAGCACGGTGCTGCCGTCCGCCACCATCCGCCGGACCTCGGCCCAGACCTCGTTGCGGGTGCGCGGGTCCAGTCCGGTGGTGGGCTCGTCCAGGTAAAGCACCCGGGGGCGGCCGATCATGCTGGCGGCCAGGTCGAGCCGGCGGCGCATCCCGCCGGAGTAGGTCTTGGCCTCGCGGCGGGCCGCCTCGGTGAGCGAGAAGCGCTCCAGCAGCTCGCTCGCGCGGGCCTTGGCGTCCTTGCGCGAGAGGTCGAGCAGCCGGCCGATCAGGTAGAGGTTCTCGTAGCCGGAGAGCAGCTCGTCCACCGAGGCGTACTGTCCGGTGAGGCCGATGGTCCGGCGCAGCTGCTTGGGCTGGCGCAGCACGTCGAACCCGCAGACCGTGGCGGTGCCGGCGTCCGGCTTGATGAGCGTGGACAGCACCCGGATCAGCGTGGTCTTGCCGGCGCCGTTGGGGCCGAGCACGCCGAGGACGGTGCCCTGGCGGACCGTCAGGTCGACGCCGTCCAGCGCGGTGGTCCCCGACGGGCCGCCGAAGCGCTTGACGATCCCGCGGGCTTCCACGGCGTTCGGCCGGCTGTCGCGGGGGAGAGAGGTGAGGTGCCCCCGGTCGTTCGGGGCGGTGGCGGTCGGTGTCATGGCTCAAGACTGTCCGCCGCCGCCGTCGGCCCGCTGTCACCGCTGTCGGCCCGCTGTCAGGACGCCGACAGCGGGCCGACGGGGCACGGAAACCGCTACTTGAAGGTGTGCTCCGGCGCCGGGAAGCTGCCACCGAGCACGTCGGCGGCGAACTCGCGGGCGGCATCGCCCAGCACGCTGCGCAGGTTGGCGTACTGCTTGACGAACTTCGGCACCCGCCCCGCCGTCATGCCGGCCATGTCGGTCCACACCAGCACCTGGGCGTCGCAGCCGGACCCGGCACCGATGCCGACGGTCGGCACCGCCAGCGACTCGGTGACGTGCGCGGCCAGTTCGGCCGGTACCGCCTCCAGCACCACCGCGAAGGCACCGGCCTCCTGGACGGCCTTGGCGTCGCGCTGCAGCTTGTGGGCCGCCTCCTCGCCCCGGCCCTGTACGGGGTAGCCGCCCAGGGCGTGCACCGACTGCGGGGTCAGGCCGATGTGGGCCATCACCGGCACGCCGGCGTCGACCAGCAGCTCGATGGTGTGCGCGCTGCGCTCGCCGCCTTCGAGCTTGACCGCCCCGACGCCGGCCTCCTTCATCAGCCGCGCGGCGTTGCGCAGGCCCTGCGCGGGGGACTCCTGGTAGGAGCCGAACGGCATGTCGCCGACGATCAGCGCGCGCTCGGTGCCGCGCACCACGGCGGCACTGAGCATCACCATCTCGTCCATGGTGACCGGGACGGTGGTCTGGTAGCCGAGGTGGCAGTTGCCGGCGGAGTCGCCGACCAGCAGCACCGGGATCCCGGCCTCGTCGAAGACGCCGGCCGTCAGGGCGTCGTAGGCGGTGAGCATCGCCCACCGCTCTCCGCGCTGCTTGGCGGCGGCCAGGTCCCGGACGGTGACCCGGCGGTTGGTGACCCCGCCGTAGAGGGAGTGCTGCGTCTGGCCGGAGTGCGACTGGCCGGTCTGGTCCGGGCCGGTCGGCGTCTGGGCAGGCGAAAGCTGAGAAGCGTTCATCGAACAGGCTCCTGAAGGGTTGTGGTCTCGTGGCGCCGTACGGCGTCCCCGGATCTCCTCCATGCTTGCACGGCCCGGGCGCGGCGCAAAGAGCCGGGGGCCCAGCGGCGGCGCGGCGGGCCCGCCGGTTCCCGGCAGCAGGGATTTGCGAAACGAGTACGTCTCGTATCGCAAAAGGCGGTACAGTCGGGCCGGGGGGATTACGAGACGCTGCCGTCTCGATGAGTCTCCGCTTACCGCTCGGCGGCTCCGGCCGGCACCTCGCCAGCACGCCGCACACCTCCGTACGGAACGGGACAGACGTATGACCACCGCAGTAGCCGGCGTCGCGCCACGCGTGCCGGAAGCCATCCACCGCCGTCGGTGGGCGATCCTCGGCACGCTGATCCTGGCGCTGCTCGTGGTCGTCCTCGACAACTCGATCCTCAACGTCGCGATGAAGACCATCGCGACCCCGGCGCCGGTGGGTCTGGGCGCCTCCCAGAGCGACCTCGAGTGGGCGATCAACTCCTACACCCTGGTCTTCGCCGGGCTGCTCTTCACCTCCGGCCTGCTCGGCGACCGGTTCGGGCGCAAGAAGGCCCTGCTGGTCGGCATGCTGATCTTCGGCGTCGGCTCGCTGCTCTCGGCGCTGGCCTCCAGCCCGGGCGAGCTGATCAGCTTCCGTGCGGTGATGGGCCTGGGCGGGGCCTTCGTGATGCCCGCCACGCTGGCGATCATCATGAACGTCTTCGAGCGGCACGAGCAGCCCAAGGCCATCGGCATCTGGGCCGGCGCGGTGGGTCTGGCGATCGCGATCGGCCCGATCACCGGCGGTCTGCTGATCGAGCACTTCTGGTGGGGCTCGGTCTTCCTGGTCAACGTCCCGATCGTCGCGGTGGCGCTGGTCGCGATGTTCCTGCTGGTCCCCGACTCCCGCGACCCCAACCCCGGCAAGCTCGACCCGGTCGGCGTGCTGCTGTCGATCATCGGCCTGGTGGCGCTGATCTACGGCATCATCAAGGGCGGCGAGCTGGCCGACTTCACCGCCGCGGCCGCCTGGGTGCCGGTGCTGGTCGGGGTGCTCGCCCTGGTCGCGTTCGTGGTCTACGAGCGGCGGGTCAGCCACCCGGCGCTGGACGTCACCTGGTTCCGCAACAAGGCCTTCTCCACCTCGGTGACGGTGATCGGCCTGGTCTTCTTCGCGCTGATGGGCGTCTCCTTCTTCGGCGTCTTCTACACCCAGAGCGTGCGCGGCTACAGTGCGCTGGCCTCCGGTGCGCTGATGCTGCCGCTGGCGTGCGCCCAGCTGATCTTCGCGCCGAGGGCGCGCCTGGTGGTCGACAAGCTCGGCGTGCGCGCCACCTGCGCCGGCGGCATGGCCCTGATCGCGATCGCCTTCCTCGGCTACCTGCTGCTTGGCCAGTCCACCCCGATCTGGGTGCTGGAGGTGATCGGTTTCGTCATGGGCGCCGGCATGGCGCACGTCATGCCGCCGGTGACCGTGGCGATCATGGGCTCGCTCCCGCGGGAGAAGGCCGGTGCCGGCTCGGCGCTCAACAACACTTTCCGCCAGGTGGGCGGCTCGCTCGGCGTCGCGGTGCTCGGTGCCGTGCTCTCCACCAGCTACCGCGACGGCATCGCGGACAAGCTGACCCTGCTGCCGCCGGCCCTGCGCGACAAGGCGGGCGAGTCGGTGGAGGCCACCCTGGGCGTGGCCGGGAGCATGGGGCCCCGGGGCAGCGTGCTGGTCCAGCCCGCCTTCGACTCCTTCATCCACGCGATGCACGTGGTGGCGGGCCTGTCCGCCGTGGTCACCCTGGTCGGCGCGCTGCTGGCCTGGTTCTTCCTGCCCGGCAAGGTCGCGGCCCCGGGCTCCGGTGCCGCCCCCGCCGATGCGCCGACGCTGCGTGCCGTACCGGCCGCCGAATCGACCAAGGCCTGAGCATCACGATGGACAATGGCCCCATGGACACGGACCGTCAGGCCACCCTCACCGCCCCCGCCGCGCCGCCGCCGTGCGTGCCGCCGCGGCGGGGGCGGCCCCGCTCCGAGGCCGCCGAGCAGGCGATCCACGCGGCCGTGGAGCGGCTGATGACCGAGGGCGGCAGCCTGGCGGACCTCACCATCGAGGGCATCGCCCAGGCCGCCGGGGTGGGCAAGGCGACCATCTACCGCCGCTGGGCCAACAAGGAGGCGCTGCTCGTCGACGTGCTGGTCCGGCTGGAGGAGCCGGAGCCGGCCCTGCCGGGCACCAGCGCCCGGGACGACCTGGTGGTGATCCTGGACTTCATGCGGCGGCGCGGCCTGGCCAAGCGTTCCCGCTGGGTGCTGCGGATGGTGCTGGACCAGATGCACTCGATGCCCGCGCTCAAGGAGACCTACTACGCCCAGGTGGTCCTGGAGCGCCGGGAGAAGATCCGCCGGGTGGTGGAGCGCGGCGTGGCCGCCGGAGAGTTCCGCGCCGACCTGGACAGCGAACTGCTCGGCGAGATGCTGATCGGCCCGATGCTGCTGCGCGCGGTGGTCTGGGACGACTCGCCGCTGGACGACCCCGAGCTCGCCGCCACCATCGTGGACTCCCTGCTGGAGGGGCTGCGTGGCCCGGCTCAGCGGGTCGGCGCCGCCTGAGCTGCCCGATCGGCGGAACCCTCGATGTGCTGCGGTGCGTCTGTCACGGCATAGGCTGAGCCGAAGATCCCATATTTCGGGATACGTCCGTCGACAGCTTGGACACGCACCCAGACCAGCAGGGGGTCACCGCATGACGCAGGCCGGCGAGGCATGGGCTGGCGCCGACGGCGCCGCGCCGATGGCTGCGGGCGCCGAGGCCGCACCCGTCCCCGAGGCCGCACCCGCCTCGGAGGCCGCACCCGTCCTCGAGGCTGCCGGCACCGAGCCCGCCGCGGGCACCGAGCCCGCCGGGTCGGGCTCGACGGGCTCCGGCACCGGGCGGCGGCGCCCGTGGGTGCTCCAGTGGGGCCGCGACCGCCGCGGCAGCACCACCTGGCGCCGGGGCTGGCTGATCGCGGCGCTGGCCGTGCTGGTCGGGGTGCTGCTCGGCTTCCACCGGGAGCTGCCCAACTCGGTCGGCAACCTCGGCAGCCTGCTGGAGACCTTCCTGCCCTGGCTGGGCCTGGCCGTGCCGCTCCTGCTGGTGGCCGCACTGCTGCGCCGCTCGGCCGTCGCGCTGATCGCGCTGCTGCTGCCGACCGTGCTGTGGACGATGCTCTTCGGCGGGCAGCTCAGCGACAAGAGCAGTGGCACGGGCGCCGCCGACGGTTCGAGCTTCACCGTGCTCACCCACAACGTCGACGCCGACAACCGCGACCCGGCCGGTACCGTGCGGCTGGTCAACGCCTCCGGCGCGCAGATCGTCGCGCTGGAGGAGCTGACCGGCGCTTCGCTGCCCACCTACACCAGCGGGCTCGCGGCCGAGTACCCGTACCACACGGTGGAGGGCACGGTCGGCCTCTGGTCGAAGTACCCGATCAGCGGCACCCGGGTGGTCGACATCAAGATCGGCTGGACCCGGGCCTTCCGCACCCAGCTGGCCACCCCCAAGGGCCCGCTCGCCGTCTACGTCGCCCACCTGCCCTCGGTGCGGGTCAAGTTCGACGCCGGCTTCACGGCCGGGCAGCGCGACGTCAGCGCACAGGCACTGGGTGACGCGATCCAGGCCGAGCCGCTGGGCAAGGTGCTGCTGCTGGGCGACCTGAACGGCACCATGAACGACCGCAGCCTGGCCCCGGTCACCTCGCAGCTGCGCTCGGCCCAGGGCTCGGCCGGCTCCGGCTTCGGCTTCAGCTGGCCCGCGCAGTTCCCGATGGCGCGGATCGACCAGATCATGAGCCGCGGGATGAAGCCCACCGACTCCTGGGTGCTGCCGGCCGACGGCAGCGACCACCGGGCGATCGCGGCTGACTACCGCTACAACCGCTGACGCCCCGGGCCGCCCGCTGCAACCGCTGACGCCCCGGGTGGGCCGCCGGTCTGCGCACCGGCGGCCCACCCGCCGTCCTCAGCCCCGGCGCCAGCCGTTGGTGATCGGCAGCCGGCGGTCCCGCCCGAAGCCCTTGGGCGAGATCTTGGTGCCCGGCGGGTACTGCCGCCGCTTGTACTCGGCGGTGTCCACCAGCCGCACCACCCGGTCCACCACGGCCGCCTCGAAGCCGAGCGCCACGATCGCGTCGCGCCCCTGGTCGCCCTCGACGTAGGCGTCCAGGATCGAGTCCAGCAGGTCGTAGTCGGGCAGCGAGTCGCTGTCCACCTGGTCCGGGCGCAGCTCGGCGCTCGGCGGCTTGCTGATGGTGTTCTCCGGGATCGGCGGCACCTCGCCGCGCTCCACCGCCGCCTGGTTGCGCCACCGGGCCAGCTGGAAGATCAGCGTCTTGTAGACGTCCTTGATCGGGCCGAAGGCGCCCACCGAGTCGCCGTAGAGCGTGGAGTAGCCGACCGCCAGCTCGCTCTTGTTGCCCGGGGCCAGCACGATGTGGCCCTCCTGGTTGGAGATCGCCATCAGCAGCGTGCCGCGCAGCCGGGACTGCAGGTTCTCCTCGGCCAGTCCGGTGAGCCCGAGCGAGCCCATGTAGGCGTCGAACATCGGCGCGATCGAGACGGTCCTGAAGTGCAGCCCCGTGCGCCGGGCCAGTTCGGCCGCGTCGTCCCTGGAGTGCTGCGAGGAGTACTGGCTCGGCATCGACACGCAGTGCACGTTCTCGGCGCCGATCGCGTCCACCGCGATCGCCGCCACCAGTGCCGAGTCGATCCCGCCGGAGAGGCCGATCAGCACCGACTTGAAGCCGTTCTTGCGCACGTACGCCCGGGTGCCGGTGACCAGCGCGGCGTAGATCTCCGCCTCGTCGGTGAGTCCGGGGACGATCTCGCCCTCCGGCTGCGCCGGCCGCGGCTGCACCTGGCCGCCCAGGTCGGTGCGGACCAGCCGCAGCCCGTCGCTGAACCGCTCGCCGTCCGCCGCGGTGACGCTGGCCCCGGGCAGCTCCAGGTCCACCACCAGCAGGCTCTCCTCGAACTGCGGTGCCCGCGCCAGCACCCGGCCGGCCGCGTCCACCACCAGCGAGTCGCCGTCGAAGACCAGCTCGTCCTGGCCGCCGACCATGTTCAGGTAGGCCAGCGTGCAGCCCGCCTCGGCGGCCCGGCGCTGGACCAGTTCGAGCCGCACGTCGTCCTTGTTGCGCTCGTACGGCGAGCCGTTGAGCACCAGCAGCAGCCCCGCCCCGGCCTGGCCCGCGGCGGCCACCCGGCCGCCCTCCTGCCAGATGTCCTCGCAGATCGCCAGCGCCACGTCCACGCCGTCCAGCCGCAGCACCGGCAGCTGGTCGCCCGGCTCGAAGTAGCGGTACTCGTCGAAGACGCCGTAGTTCGGCAGGAAGTGCTTGGCGAACCTGGTCACCACCTTGCCGCCGTGCAGCACCGCCGCGCAGTTCTGCGGCGAGGAGGTCGTCTGCGCCCGCCCCAGGTAGCCCAGCGCCACCGGCAGGTCGCCCAGCCCCTCGGCGGCCAGCCGTTCGGCCAGCTCCACCAGGGCGGACCGGGAGGCCTCGACGAAGGAGGCCCGCAGTGCCAGGTCCTCGACCGGGTACCCGGTCAGGGCCATCTCGGGGAAGGCGACCAACCGCGCCCCGCGCTCGGCCGCGCGCTTGCTCCAGCGCACCACCTCGTCGCTGTTGTGCGCGATGTCCCCGACGGAGGGGTCGAACTGGGCCAGTGCGAGGCGGAGATTCGGCATGGGGCCAGTGTAATCGTCGTTCTGACGCTATGGGGGGGTGGGGGCCGTCATCAGTTCGAGTCGTTCGGACCCCGTTCCCGAGCTGTTCCTGCCACCCGGTGCTCCAGTGGCGCCGGAATCCGGAATGATGGGCAGTAGTCGTTCGCATGTCCCACCGAGGGGTGCTCGTGGGTGGGGTCTTTGCGTAACACGAACGTAAAGAGCAGAGGTGAGACTGTCCCCATGGGCAAGCAGCAGGAGTTCGTGCTTCGTACGCTCGAAGAGCGTGACATCCGGTTCGTCCGGCTGTGGTTCACCGATGTGCTCGGCTTCCTCAAGTCGGTGGCCGTGGCCCCGGCGGAGCTGGAGCAGGCCTTCGACGAGGGGATCGGGTTCGACGGGTCGGCGATCGAGGGCTTCGCCCGGGTCTACGAGTCGGACATGATCGCCAAGCCGGACCCGACCACCTTCCAGATACTGCCCTGGCGCTCGGAGGTCCCCGGCACCGCGCGGATGTTCTGCGACATCCTGATGCCCGACGGCTCGCCCTCCTATGCCGACCCGCGGTTCGTGCTGAAGCGCACCCTGGAGCGGGCCTCCGCCCAGGGCTTCACCTTCTACACCCACCCCGAGATCGAGTTCTTCCTGCTCAAGAACCTCCCGGGGGACGGCACCGCGCCCGAGCCGGCCGACCAGTCGGGCTACTTCGACCACACCCCGCGCGGGGTCGGCCACGACTTCCGCCGACAGGCCATCACGATGCTGGAGTCGATGGGCATCTCGGTGGAGTTCTCGCACCACGAGGGCGCCCCCGGCCAGCAGGAGATCGACCTGCGGTACGCCGACGCGCTCTCCACCGCCGACAACATCATGACCTTCCGCCTGGTGATGAAGGAGGTGGCACTGGAGCAGGGCGTGCACGCCAGCTTCATGCCCAAGCCCTTCTCCCAGCACCCGGGCTCGGGCATGCACACCCACCTCTCCCTCTTCGAGGGCGACCGCAACGCCTTCCACGAGTCCGGCGCCGAGTTCCAGCTCTCCAAGGTGGGCCGGTCCTTCATCGCCGGCCTGCTGCGGCACGCCGCCGAGACCGCCGCCGTGACCAACCAGTGGGTCAACTCCTACAAGCGGATCTGGGGCGGCTCCCAGCGCACCGCGGGCGCCGGCGGCGAGGCCCCCTCGTACATCTGCTGGGGCCACAACAACCGCTCGGCGCTGATCCGGGTCCCGATGTACAAGCCCGGCAAGCAGGGGTCCACCCGCGTCGAGGTCCGCTCCCTGGACACCGGCTGCAACCCCTACCTCGCCTACGCCGTCACCCTGGCCGCCGGCCTCAAGGGCATCGAGGAGGGCTACGAACTCCCGCCCGGCGCCGACGACGACGTCTGGGCCCTGTCCGACGCCGAACGCCGCGCCATGGGCATCCAGCCCATGCCCCAGAACCTCGGCGAGGCGATCGACCTGATGCAGCGCAGCGAACTGGTCGCCGAGACACTGGGCGAGCACGTCTTCGACTTCTTCCTGCGCAACAAGCGCCAGGAGTGGGAGGAGTACCGCTCCGAGGTCACCCCCTTCGAGCTGCGGAAGAACCTGCAGGTGCTGTAGGCGCAGGTCAGAGCGTCAGCCGGGGCGGGTGAACCGGCCCCGGCTGGCCGCTCACCACTTCCCGGACCACCGCGAGGAGGTCTCCCGTCCGGGGACGGACGGGGTGGGCTGGGTGGGCGAGGTAGACGGCGGCGCCAGGGGAAGGCGCTGAGCCGGTTGGAGCTGGTCCGCCAGGGCGCCTCCCAGGCGCGCAAACCGGTCAGATCTACCGGGTCCGCTGACCTCCAGGTGCGCTGAAGGCCCCGCAGCAAGCGGGCGACGTACGGGCCCGTCCCGCTGGCAGGGTTGGCCGGCTGGGGCGGGTCCGTTCGTGCGCCGGTGGGGTGATGGGGCGGGCCATCAGGGTGGATCTCGGGGCTGGTGGGCAGGGCAGGCCGATATTCGGTTAATCCTCCTGGGCGGTGCGGATGGCACCACGTGAGCCCAGGAGGTCGGTCGGTGGTGTCCAGTCCGCTCTCGGAGGCGGTCGCGGTGGTGCTCGGGACCCGGCCCGAGATCCTCAAACTGGCCGGGGTGATCCGCGGTCTCGGTGACCGGGCCCGGGTGGTCTACACCGGGCAGCACTATGACGAGGCGATGGCCGGCGGGGTCTTCCGGGCGATGCGACTGGCGCCGCCCGACGTCCGGCTCACCGACATCGGCGGCGCGGTGCGCGGGCGTCAGATCGGCGACATGATCTCGGCGCTGTCGGACCTCTTCACCGCCGAGCCGCCGGCGGCCGTGGTGGTGCAGGGCGACACCAACACCACCTCGGCGGGGGCGCAGGCGGCGCACTACCACGGGGTGCCGGTGGTCCACGTGGAGGCCGGACTGCGGTCGCGCGACCGGGAGATGCCCGAGGAGATCAACCGTCAGGTGGTCGGGGTGCTGGCCGACGCCCACTGTGCGCCGACCACGGTGGCGGCAGCCAATCTGCGGGCGGAGGGGGTGCCGGAGAGCCGCATCCACCTCACCGGCAACACCATCGTCGAGGCGGTCGCCGAGTCGATGCCGGGGCCGGCCGAGTGCGCCGCGCTGCTGCGGCGCCACGGGGTGCGGGCGGACCAGTACGTGCTGGCGACCGTCCACCGGCCGGAGAACACCGACGACCCGGCCCGGCTGGAGCGGATCCTGACCGAACTCGGCGGGCTGGGACTGCCGGTGCTGTTCCCGATGCACCCGCGCACCCGGGGGTGCATCGCCCGGCACGGCCTGGCCGAGCGGCTCGCGGCGCTGCGGGCGATCGAGCCCATCGACCACCCGTCCTTCCTGGGCCTGGCGAGCCGGGCCCGACTGCTGGTCTCCGACTCCGGCGGCGTGCAGGAGGAGTGCACGGTGCTGAAGAAGCCGCTGATCGTGGTGCGCAACAGCACGGAGCGCCCGGAGGCGGTCGAGGCCGGCTTCGCCACCCTGCTCCGCCCGGGGCCGGCGATCGGCGAGCTGGCGCGTCGGCTGATCGCCGACGCCTCGCTGGCCGCGAGGCTGGCCGCGCTGCCGTCCCCGTACGGCGACGGGCGGGCCGGCGAGCGGATCACCGCGCTGACCCTGGCGCTGGCCGACGCGCGTGGCCGGGCCGTGTCGGCCGGGCGGACGAGCGGTTCGCCCGGGTTGCCGGTTCCCCCAGACGCGGTGGCCGCGACGGCCGCCGGCGAACCCCGTACGACCCAACGACTCCCTGGAGGACGTCCGTGTACAAGCCCTGTGTAGGTGGCGCCGCCGCGGCCGCCGGTACCTGCGAACTCGCCGCCACCGGTAGCCACACCCTGCTGCTGACCGTGCTGGCCGTGCTCATGGTGCTCGGCGGTGCCCTGCTGACGCGGGCCGCGCGCCAGCGCGGCGGGAATGCCTGAGGCCGGTCACCCGGTCGGCGAGTTGGCCCGTGGGGCCGGAGCACGTGACGGCGTGCTCCGGCCCCCGCGGCTGCGGCCGACCGGACCCCTGCGGCCCAGCGGATCGAGAGGCGGTACCCCGTGAACCACTCCGCCGGCACGGTGCTCAGCTTCGCCATGGCGGTCTCCCTGCTGCTGGGCGCGGTCTTCGTCGCCTACGTGGCCGTCCTGGTGACGCCGCTGCTGCGCAGCAGGCCGCGGCCGCCGGGCGACGCGGCGGCACTGGACTGGCACGTGCTGGTGCCCTGCCGGGACGAGGAGGCCGTCATCGGCCAGACGCTGGCCCGGCTGCGCGGGCTGCACCCGGCCTTGCACGTGTGGGTGATCGACGACGCCTCGGTCGACGGGACGGCGCGGGTGATCAGCGAGGCCGCGGCCACCGATCCGTACGTGCACCTGGTCCAGCGCGTCCTGCCGCAGGCGAGGACCGGCAAGGGGGCGGCGCTGAACGCCGCCTACCGCGCGTTGTGCGCGTGGCTGCCCGAGGACGTCGCGCCCGAGCGGGTGATCGTCGGGGTGTTCGACGCGGACGGCACCCCGGGCCCGGGCTGCCTGGGCATCATCTCCGCCGACCACCTCTTCGGCGACCCCGGGATCGCGGCGGTGCAGATCGAGGTGCGGATGGCCAACCGGGACGAGCGCCGGCCGCTGCCCCACCCCTACCTGGTGCGCAACCTGCTGGCCCGCACCCTGGTCCGGATGCAGGACCTGGAGTTCCGCACCGCGATCCCGGCCGTGCAGCTCAGCCGGCGGATGACCCGCACGGTGGCGATGGGCGGCAACGGCCAGTTCACCCGGCTCTCCGCGCTGCAGGGGATCGCACTCCAGGAGGCCACCACGACCGGCGAGGGCGGCGGGCCGTGGGGCGGCTCGCTGCTGGAGGACTACGAGCTCGGCCTCCAGCTGACCCTGGCGGGCTGGCGCACCGCGTTCACCCGGGACACCTGGGTGGACCAGGAAGGGCTGTGGAACGTCCGGCAACTGCTCGCCCAGCGGGCCCGCTGGAGCCAGGGCGCCATGCAGTGCATGCGCTACCTGCCGCGGATCTGGGACTCCCGGAAGCTGACCACGATGGGCGTCCTGGAGATCACCTACTGCCTCCTGCAGCCCTGGCTGCAGCTGTTCGGCAGCGTGGTCTTCCCGGCCCTGGCGGTGTTGCTGGCGGTGCGTTTCGTACGCCATCCGGAGGCGCTCGGCGCGTTCCTGTCGAGCGGTGGCGGCTACGGCCTGCTGCTGGCCTACCTGGTGCTGAGCGTCATCCAGTTCACCATCTGGGGCCCGCTCTACTGGCTCAAGTGCGAGCGGGCGGCGGGCCTGTGGCGCTGTCTCGGCTGGGGCGTGGCCTACTCCTGCTACATCTGGCTCTACTGCCTGTGCACCTGGCGGGCGGCGGGACGGTTCGTCAAGGGCCGCAACGGCTGGGTCAAGACCCGGCGCAACGCCGAGCTGCGCTCCGCGCAGGCATCCGTGCAGGCCTGACGGCCACCGCGGCGAGGCGGCTGACGGACGGTCAGGCGTCGCACAGGCCTCAGGAGTCGGGCAGGCCGGGTGGTGCCGGGCGGTAGACGGTCAGCGAGTCGACGCTGAAGGAGATCGGCTTCGAGGTGGTCGGGGCCGGGTGGTAGACGCCGTTGTTGACGGAGAGGCTGAGCACCGGGTAGGCCGCGAAGTCCGGGCCGACCCCGCTGTGGTCGGCGTAGGCGACGGCGAGGTGGTCCAGGCTGGGGCCGACGTACCAGGTGGTGTTGTCGGCGCCCAGCCGGGCGCCGACGTAGAGCCAGCCGTCGGCGGACACCGCGGCGTTGGTGTAGCGGCCGGTGCCGCTGTGGACCTGGTTGACGAACTCCAGCGTGCCGGGGTGGTCGGCCTGCCACTCGAAGACGTCGACCTCGTTCTGCCCGTCCCGCCAGCTCCACAGCGCGGGCCAGGCGCCGGAGTCGGCGTCGGGCAGCCGGACGTGGGCCATGATCAGGTCGCCGGTGCGGATCTCGGTGCCGTCGCCGCCGGTGTCGCAGGAGTCGCCGGTGGTCAGCAGGCCGGTGTCCCAGTTGCCGTCGGGACGCGGGGAGGCCGTGATGGTCAGGTGGCCGCCGGCGGCGCTCAGCGCCGACTCGCTGAGGTGGTCGAGCTTGAAGTCGTGCTGGTTGTCCACGCAGTCCTGGTAGGCGCCGGTCTGCCAGCCCCAGGTGTGGCCCGGGCCCACGTCCAGGGTGTGGAAGTCGTCGGTGAAGGCGACGGTGGCCGCCGCGAACGGTGCTGAGGTGCCGGCGCCGGGAGCGGCGCCGGCGACGGTGGCGGTCGAGACGGTCAGCGCGATGGCCGTCATCAGGCCGAGCGGCAGGCTGATCAGGCGCATGGACACCCCTCGGGTGCGGCGGCGGGCCCGAGCGGCCCGTGCGCTGTCCACCCTCCACCGTCGTCGGCGTGGCGCGCAGCGCGCCTTGGGCCGTCCGGGTGGACCGGGCCGGGCCCACGGCGGTTGTGCGTCGGGGGGCCACGGCGGGGAATGACTGGGAAAAGCGCCTAGGCTAAATGCTGATCATATGAGCGACGAGGAGTGCGATGACCTCCGCTGGGAGCCGCGTCAGCAGGCCCGAGAACCGGCTGGTCCGCCGGGGGTTCACCGACCCCGAGGCGGCCGTGCGCCGGCTGTCCGCCCCCGCCCTGCACGGGCTGGCCGATGACCCGATCCTGCTCGACGGGCTCGGCGCCACCGCCGACCCCGACCTCGCCCTGCTGGGCCTGGCCCGGCTGCTCGAAGCGCTCGGCGAGAGCCAACGGCACGCCCTGCGAGACACCCTGACCGCCTCCAAGCCGCTGCGCGACCGGCTGCTCGGGGTGCTCGGCGCCTCGGCCGCGCTCGGCGACCACCTGGCCACCCACCCGCAGGACTGGCACGCCCTGGTCACCTTCGAACAGCGCGACATGCACCCGGGCACCGGCGAGTTCCGGCGCGAGCTGGAGCAGCGGGTACGGGCCGCCGAGGGCGAGCCGGCCGACGCGCTGCGCGCCGCCTACCGCCGCTGCCTGCTGACCATCGCCGCGCGCGATCTGACCGCCACCACCGATCTGGCGCAGACCGCCGCCGAGCTGGCCGACCTGGCCGGCGCCACCCTGCGCACCGCGCTGATGATCGCCGCCGAGCAGGAACCGGCCGCCGCCGACGCCTGCCGGCTGGCCGTGATCGGCATGGGCAAGTGCGGTGGCCGCGAGCTCAACTACGTCTCCGACGTGGACGTCATCTTCGTCGCCGAGGCCCGTGAGGGGGTCGGCGAGCACCTCGCGCTGAGCGCCGCCAACCGGTTGGCGGCCGCCATGATGCGGCTCTGCTCGGACACCACCCGGGAGGGCACCATCTGGCCGGTGGACGCCAACCTGCGTCCCGAGGGCCGCAACGGGCCGCTGGTGCGCACCCTGGCCAGCCACCTCGCCTACTACCAGCGGTGGGCCAAGACCTGGGAGTTCCAGGCGCTGCTGAAGGCCCGCCCGGTGGCCGGTGACACCGAGCTGGGCGAGGCGTACGTGGCGGCGCTGGCACCGCTGGTCTGGCAGGCGGCCGAGCGGGAGAACTTCGTCGCGGACGTGCAGCAGATGCGCCGCCGGGTGATCGAGGCGATCCCGGCCACCGAGCTGGACCGCCAGCTCAAGCTCGGCCCCGGCGGGCTGCGCGACGTGGAGTTCTCGGTCCAGCTGCTCCAGCTGGTGCACGGCCGCACCGACGCGGGCCTGCACAGCGGCAACACGCTGGAGGCGCTGGCCGCACTGTCGGCCGGCGGCTACGTCGGGCGGGCGGACGCCGCCTCGCTGGACGCCGCCTACCGCTTCCTGCGCGAGCTGGAGCACCGGATCCAGCTGCACCGGCTGCGGCGCACCCACCTGATGCCCAAGGACCCGGCCGACCTGCGCCGGCTGGCCCGCTCGATGGCGCCGATGATCAACGGCGACACCCGCGCCGATCCGGTGGCGGCGCTGGAGCGCGAGTGGAAGCGGCACGCCCTGGAGGTGCGCCGGCTGCACGAGAAGCTCTTCTACCGTCCGCTGCTGGCGGCCGTGGCCGACCTGTCGGCCGGCGAGGCGCTCACCCCGGGCACCCCGGCGATGAGCCAGGAGGCGGCCGAGGAGCGGCTCAAGGCGCTCGGCTTTGCCGATCCGCCGGCCGCCCGGCGCCACCTGACGGCGCTGGCCAGCGGGGTGAGCCGGAAGGCCGCCATCCAGCGCACCCTGCTGCCGGTGCTGCTGGCCTGGTTCGCCGACTCCGCCGACCCGGACGCGGGGTTGCTGGGTTTCCGCCAGGTCTCCGACGCGCTCGGCCGCACGCCCTGGTACCTGCGCCTGCTGCGGGACGAGAGCGCGGCGGCCGAGCAGCTGGCCCGGATCCTGTCGGCCGGTCGGCTGGCCCCGGACCTGCTGCTGCGCGCGCCGGAGGCGGTGGCCATGCTGGGCGATCCGCAGGGGCTGGTGCCGCGCGGGCGGGCCGCGCTGGAGCAGGAGGTGCGGGCGGCGGTCGGCCGGGCGCCGAGCGCCGCGGCGGGCGTGGCCGCGGCCCGTTCGGTGCGCCGCCGCGAGCTGTTCCGCACCTCGGCCGCCGACCTGCTCGGGCGCTTCGGCGAGGATCCGGGCGAGGCCCTGGACGCCGCCGCCACCGCGCTCACCGACCTCAACGCGGCCACCCTCGCCGGGGCGCTGGCCGCCTGCACGGCGGGCTGGGAACAGGCACACGGCGAGGCTTTCCCGGCCCGGCTCGCGGTGATCGCGATGGGCCGGTTCGGCGGCCGTGAGCTCGGCTACGGCTCGGACGCCGACGTGCTCTTCGTGCACGAGGCGCTGCCCGACACCCGGCACGACGCCACCGCCGCCGCCCGCACCGTCTGCAACGAGCTGCGCACCCTGCTGGCCGCGCCCTCCA
This sequence comes from Kitasatospora sp. NBC_01250, assembly GCF_036226465.1. NCBI lineage: Bacteria > Bacillati > Actinomycetota > Actinomycetes > Kitasatosporales > Streptomycetaceae > Kitasatospora > Kitasatospora sp. NBC_01250. The sequence continues at coordinate 6,427,818 of NZ_CP108476.1, forward strand.
CCGAGCCGCCGCTGCTGGTCGACGCCGATCTGCGTCCCGAGGGCCGACAGGGGCCGCTGACCCGCACGCTCGGCTCGTACGCGGCGTACTACGCGCGCTGGTCGCACGTCTGGGAGAGCCAGGCGCTGCTGCGGGCCGAGCCGGTGGCGGGGGACGCGGAGCTGGGGGAGCGGTTCCGGGAGCTGATCGACCCGCTGCGCTACCCGCTCGGTGGGGTGCCCGAGCGGGACCTGCTGGAGATCCGGCGGATCAAGGCGCGGATCGAGAGCGAGCGGCTGCCGCGCGGGGCCGACCCGACCACCCACACCAAGATCGGCCGCGGCGGCCTCGCGGACGTCGAGTGGACCGTGCAGCTCCTGCAGCTGCGGCACGGCCACGAGCTGCCCGGGCTGCGCACCACCAGGACCCGCCAGGCGCTGCTCGCAGCCGCCCGGGCGGGCCTGCTGGCGGGCGAGGACGCCGAGGTGCTGGACACCGCCTGGGTGCTGGCCTCGCGGGTGCGCGGCGCGGTGATGCTGGTGCGCGGGCGCCCGGGGGACAGCTTCCCGAACGAGCCGCGCGAGCTGGCCCAGGTGGCCCGCTACCTGGGGTACGGGGCGGGGCACAGCGGGGAGTTGATGGACGACTACCGGCGGGCCACCCGGCGCGCCCGGACGGTGGTGGAGCGCCTCTTCTACGGCTGAGCGGGCGGCCGGGTGCACGGCCGAGCGGCCGTGCGGACGGCTGAACGAGCGGCTGAGCGGCGCTGCACACGCCGGGCGCCCGCCATGGGTGATCCCGTGACGGGCGCCCGGCGCGCGGTGCGTGAACCGGTGCTAGCGGCGTCCTGCGGCCACCGGGGTGGGCCGCTGTTCGGGTACCGCCGCCTTCTGCCAGGAGGCCGGGATCTGCGGGAACTGGTAGGCCCAGCGGTGGTACACCAGCCGGGTGCCGACGAAGCCGATGCCCAGGCAGAGCAGGCCGCCGCCCGCGTCCATCCAGTAGTGGTTGGCGGTGGAGATGATCACCGTCAGGGTGAGCAGCGGGTAGACCAGCCCCAGCGCCCGCACCCAGGTGCGTTCGGCCAGGAAGAAGATCGTCAGCCCGCACCACACCGACCAGCCGATGTGCATCGAGGGCATCGCGGCGAACTGGTTGGTGGCGCTGGCCGCCGCCCCCGAGGCCAGCGAGCCCCAGGTGTGGTGGACCGTGACGGTGTCGATGAAGCCGAAACCGGCCAGCCGCGGCGGTGCCAGGGGGAAGAAGTAGAAGCCGAGCAGCGCGACGCCGGTGGTGATGAAGAGCACCGTGCGCGCGGCCGCGTAGCGGCCGGGATGGCTGCGGTAGAGCCAGACCAGCACGCCGATGGTGATCACGAAGTGCAGGGTGGCGTAGTAGTAGTTCATCCCGACGATCAGCCAGGTGACCGAGTTGACGCCGTGGTTGATCGAGCGCTCGACGGCGATGCCGAGGAACTGCTCGGCGTGCCAGACCCAGTCGGCGTGCTGCTGTGCCACCGCCGCCTGGGTCGGGAACGCGTTGCGGACCAGCGAGTACAGCCAGTAGCTGAGGCCGATCAGCGCGAGCTCGAACCAGAGCCGGGGCCGGGCGGGGATGCGGCGTTGCGCGGTGATCCGACTGCGCAGCGACCTTTCGGTGCGCAGGGCGGTGCTGCCGCCGGCTCCGTCCGCGGCCTCGTCGGCCGGACGGCCGGTGGCTCGGACGGAGCTGTCGTGACGGAGCTGGGCGGCTTCGTCGCCGTCCTGCGTCCGGGTGTCGGTCGGTTCCCCCATGGACGAGAAGTCTGCCAGACGTTCCGTACCCGTCCGATCATCCTCTGGTCGTGGATTCATCACCGCTTGTCCTCCCACAGTGCGAGGCGGCTGCCCCCGACCGGGGTGGGGGAGGCGGCACGGTACGCGCGATCGGGGCGCGTCGGAGGGACACACATGGGTTCCATTGTTACGCGTTCGCAACTCCAGGTGCGAGGCGGGATTCGCGCGGCTTCGGCTTCCAGGCGTGGCAAGGGCTGTCGCGCATTGCGTCCGGGCTCTTGGAGCGGCGTTGTCAATCCTGTAAACAAGGGAGTCAAGTCACCATCGGTGCTTGGTCAGCGCCGGACAGTAGAGGCAAGGGCGGGCATGGAATCCGGGCAGGACGCGACAGCGGAGATCGGCCGACGACTGCGGGACCTGCGCCGCGAGCGCGGTCTGAAGCAGAGCGACCTGGCCGGCGAGGGGTTGTCGGTCAGCTATCTGTCGCTGCTGGAGTCCGGCAAGCGCGCCGTGACGCCGGCGATCCTGCGCAGGCTGGCCGGCGGGCTCGGCTGCACCGTGGAGTACCTGCGCACCGGGCAGGAGCGCGACCACGAGCTGGAACGCCAGCGGGATCTGCTGCTGCGGGTCACCCTCGGGGAGCTCGCGCTGCACGGCGGGGAGTACGGCTCGGGGCTGGCGGCCTGCGAGGCGGTGCTGGCCGAGCCGCCGCCGATCGACCAGGACACCCGGCGCCGGGCCGGGCTCGCCCGCGCCCACGCGCTGGAGGAGCTGGACCGCCCGGGCGAGGCGCTGGCCGTCCTGCACGAGCTGTACCGCGATCCGGCGCTCGGCGCGGGATCGGCCGCCTGGCTGCGGCTGGCGGTGGCGCTGTGCCGCTGCCACCTGCGGGTGGGCGAGCCGGCCAGCGCCGGGGAGCTGGGCCGCGGCGCACTGGCCCGGCTGGACCAGGTGTTCGCCGCCGACACCGAGGACCACCTGGCCCTGGGCGTGGTGCTGCTGGAGGCGCACCACCGCAGTGGTCGCCTGGCGGAGGCCAGGGCGCTGGCCGACCGGCTGCTGCCGCACAGCGGGCGCACCGGTGCTCCGCCCGCCCGTGCCGCCGTCTTCCGGCACGCCAGCCGTCGCGCCCAGCAGCGCGGGGACACCGGGCTCGCGCTCACCCTGGCCGAGCGCGCGCTCGTGCTGCCCGCGGCGGAGGAGCTGGCCCGTCAGCTGGGTCTGCTGCGGGCCGGCTACGGGGCGCTGCTGCTGGAGGGCCCCGCGCCCGAGCCGGTGCTGGCCAAGGAGTACCTCGCATCGGCCGAGCGGGAGCTGGCCCGCCGCGGGTGCGGGACGGACCGGGCCGGCTGCGCGCTGAGCCTGGCCCGGGCGGAGCTGCTGCTGGGCGAGTACGCGGCGGGGGCCGCGCAGGCCCGCCGCGCGCTGGAGCTGGCCGGCACCGACCAGGGCATGATCGGCGTCCGGGCCTGGCTGCATTTGGGCGAGGCCCGCCGGCTGCAGGGCCGCGCGCGGGAGGCGGGCGCGGCCCTGACGACCGTGGCCCGGCTGCTGGAGACGGCCACGGCCGGGGTGGTCGCCGGGCAGAGGCCCGCCGGCTGCAGGGCCGCGCGCGGGAGGCGGGCGCGGCCCTGACGACCGTGGCCCGGCTGCTGGAGACGGCCACGGCCGGGGTGGTCGCCGGGCGCGAGCGCGCGGAGGCCTGGCGGGCGCTGGGCGATCAGTGGCTCGGTCACGGCCGGCCGGAGGCGGCGATGAACGCCTACCGTCAGGGCCTCGCGGCGGCCGGCCTGTCGGGCGCGGCTCCGCTGCCGCTGGTGCTGCGGCCCGCGGGGCCCTGAAGCGGGCGCGTAGCCTGGGTTCAAGTCACCACCCGGTGAAGGCAGTTGCACTGGTCGGCGATCCGCCAGCGGTGGTCGACGGTCGGTGGTCGGTGGGGGCAACACGACAGGAGGACGGGCCCGTGACGCTGCGGCTGGACACCGCCTTCGCCGAGCTGGCGCTGCGCAACGGTGGCGACGCCGAGGCGCTGGCCGTCTTCGTCCGGGTGCTGGCCGCCGACCCGCCGCCCGACCCGGCCACTGCCCGGCGTGCCCGGCGCGGGCGGGCCTGGGCGCTGGAGAAGCTGGGCCGCCTGGAGGCGGCGATCGGCGCCTACCGCGACCTGCTGGCGGAGCCGGGGACCGAGGTCGGCAGCGCGGACTGGGCCCTGCTCTCGATGGCGCTGTGCCGCTGCTACCGGGACGTCGGGGACCAGGCGATGAGCGTGGACGTCGGCGAGCGGGCGCTGCGCGAGCTGCGGCTGCGCCGGCCCGCGCTCCTGGACGAGCACCTGCAGCTCGGCTCGACCCTCACGAGCTGCTACGTCCAGCGCGGCGACCTGGTCTCGGCCAGGCTGCTGGCCGAACGGCTGCTGCCGTTGGCCGGATCGACCGGCTCCCGGGAGACCCGCGGTGCGCTGGAGTGGAACGCCTCGCTGATCGCCCGGGAGCTCGGCCGCTACCACGAGGCGCTGGAACTCGCCGAGCGGGCACTGGTGTTGATGGCGGAGACGGACAATGCCCGGCACCAGGGCCTGCTCCGGTGCGACCTGGCCCTGGTGCTGGTGGCCCGGGGCGAGCCGGCCAGGGCGGCCCAACTGCTGCCTGCTGCCTACGAGATCCTGCGGGACAGCGCCGGGGTCGGTGAAGTGGTCTTCTGCGTCGCACTGTTGGCCGAGGTGCTGGTCCAACTCGGCGATCCAGAGGCGGCATTGGAGTGGGCCGAGCGCGGCGTACTGCTGGTGGAGGCGACCGGTGAGGACCTGGCGCACGAGCGTGCGGCGCTCGCCCTGGCCTTCGGGCGGGCCCATCTGGCGGGCGGCGAAGCGGCTCTCGGCGAGGCCGAGCTGCTGCGCTGCGGAATGCTGTTGGCCAGGGCCGGTGAGCACCGTTCGGTGGCCCTGCTGTGGCGCCGGCTCGGCGACTCCTGGGCCGAGCGTGAGCAGACGGGACTCGCGATGGCGGCCTATCGGACGGCGTTGACCGTGCTGGGGCTGCCGGCCGCCGCCCCGGTGACCGGCCGGCGGCAGGCCGGCTCCTGACAAGCAGTCAAAGTGTGTCAAGTGCTGAGTGAAAGTGCTGGTCGCAGGCGAGGTTGACGTGTCGTCGGCACACCGATCGCTACCATCACGCGGTATGAAGCTGATCACCGCCGTCCTCAAGCCCTACAAGCTGGACGACGTCAAGACCGCACTGCAGGACCTCGGGGTGCACGGCCTGACCGTCACCGAGGTCAGCGGCTACGGCCGGCAGCGCGGGCACACCGAGGTGTACCGGGGTGCGGAGTACCGGGTCGACCTGGTCCCCAAGGTGCGGCTCGAGGTGGTGGTGGCCGACGACGACGCCGAGCCGGTCATCGCGGCCCTGGTCGCCGCCGCCCGGACCGGGAAGATCGGCGACGGCAAGGTCTGGATGGTCCCGGTGGACACCCTGATCCGGGTGCGCACCGGCGAACGCGGCCCGGACGCGCTCTGAGCCCGGTCCCGGTCCCTCCCGGCGGACCGGCTCAACCGCGCCCGATGTAGGGCATGTTCGTGGCCAGCACGGTGGCGAACTGGATGTTGGCCTCCAGTGGCAGCTCGGCCATCTGCCGTACCGTGCGGGCCACGTCCGCCACGTCCATGGTGGGCTCGGGCGCGATCCGGCCGTCGGCCTGGCGGACCCCGAGGCCCATCGCGGCGGTCATGTCGGTGGCGGCGTTGCCGATGTCGATCTGCCCGCAGGCGATCCGGTACGGCCGGCCGTCCAGCGACAGCGACTTGGTCAGCCCGGTGACCGCGTGCTTGCTCGCGGTGTAGGCGATGCTGTGCGGGCGCGGTACGTGGGCGGAGATCGAGCCGTTGTTGATGATCCGCCCGCCCTGCGGCCGCTGCTCCTTGAACTGCCGGAAGGCGGCCTGGGCGCAGAGGAAGGCGCCGGTCAGGTTGAGGTCGATCACCGCGCGCCAGTCCTCGACGGCGAGGTCCTCGACGGGGACGGCCGCGCCGAAGCTGCCGGCGTTGTTGAAGAGCAGGTCGAGCCGGCCGAAGCGCTCGGCCGCCTCGGCGAAGAGCGCGGTGACCGCGGCCGGGTCGGTGACGTCGGTCGGGATCACGGCGGCGGGCGCCCCGGCCAGCGCGGCGGTCTCGTGCAGCGGCTCGGCCCGCCGTCCGGCGAGTGCCAGCTGCCAGCCGGCGGCGGCGAGTTCGAGCGCGACGGCCCGGCCCACGCCGGTGCCGGCCCCGGTGACGACGGCGATCTGCTGCGGCATGCGGGACTCCCTGGGCTGGTGGTGAGCCGATGATCGCCGACCGGGTGCGGCGCTGTCATTGGTAGGAGCGCACCGAAGAGCGCGCCGCAGGTGGCGGCGGTCTTGTCAGGAGCGCCGGTGATCACTAAGTTTCGGAAAATAACTAAGGGTGGCCGGGCGATAGGGTGCCGGGGAGGAGGCGATCACCGTGACGATCCGCAGGGGGACCACCCGCAGCGAGCAGCCCCAGGGCCTGATCACCCCGGGACAGCGCGCCGAGTACATGCGGCAGGGCAACGCCTCCGCCGTGCTGCGCGCCGTCCTCGCCTACGGCCCGGTCTCCCGGGCCGAGATCGCCCGGCACACCGGGCTGTCCGCGCCCAGCGTCACCAAGCTCACCAGCACCCTGATCGAGGCCGGGCTGCTCGGCGAACTCGCCCCGGTGGAGCCCACTCAGGGCCGCCCCCGGGTGCCGCTGCGGGTCGACCCCGAGCGCACCGTGGCGCTCGGCGTGCACATCGGCCTGCTGCGCACCACCTTCGGCCTGGTCGGCCTGGACGGCCGGGTACTGGTCGAACGCGAGCTCGCGCACGGCGACGAGGGCGAGCCGACACCGCGCCGGATCGCCGCGCGGGCCGCCGAAGGCGTGCGGGCCTTCCTGGACGAGCGGCTGGCCGGGCGCCGCCTGGTCGGCACCGGGGTGAGCATTGGCGGCTGGGTGGACGGCGCGCGCGGCCAGGTGGTCGAGCACGGGCCGCTCGGCTGGCACGAGGTGGCGCTGCTCGACGAGCTGACCGGCAGGCTGCCCGGGCCGCTGGTGCTGGAGCAGACGGTGCGCGCCATCGCCCGCGCCGAGTTGTGGTTCGGCGCCGGCCGCGAGGTGGACGACTTCGCGCTGGTCTTCATCGGCAACGTGCTCGGCGCCGCGATCGTGGTGGACCGCACCGTGCACCGCGGCCCCGGCGCGGCGGCCGGCGGCATCGAGCACCTGCTCGCCACCGACGAGCCGGGCGTGCGCTGCCCGCGCTGCGGCACCGGCTGCCTGAGCGCGGCGGCCGGCGACCTCGCGCTCGTCGCCGAGGCGCGCTCGGCCGGCCTGCTCGGTCCCACCGGGCACGGCGCGGCCGGCGGCTCGCTCGACCTGGAGCGCCTGGTGGCCGCCGCCCGCCCGGCCGGCTCCGGCAGCGGGGACGTGCGCGCGCAGGAGCTGCTCCGCCGCCGGGCCCGGCGGGCCGGACGGGCCATCGCCACCCTGGTCGACCTGCTCAATCCGAGCCGGGTGGTGCTGGCCGGCGGGATCCTGGTGGCCGAGGAGTACCTGGACGACCTGCGGGCCGAGGTGGCCGAGCGCAGCCACCGCGGCGCCGAGGTGGCCGCCGACATCGTGCCCGCCGTCTTCGGAGCCCGGACCCTGGTGCGGTCCTCCGCGGTGCCGGTGCTGGAGCGGGTCATCACCGAACCATTCACCTCCCTGGGGCTGCTGTGACCACGCCCGTCGCACCGGGTACACCCTCACCCAAGTACGCCGAGCTGTACCGCTGCGCGGTCACCGGGCGGACCGACCGGCTGCTGCTGCGTCGGGTTCCGACGGGCGAGTGACGCCCGTCAGATCGGCGGCTCCCGGTCGCCGTCCGGGCGTCCGCCGACCGGCCGATCGACCCCCGCCGATCGGCGGATCTTTGCCGGAACGGCCCCGGTCACCGGCTGCCGGGCCGCCCGGTCGCAACCACGTTCGCCGGGGTGCGCGTCGTAGGATCGACAGCACCCCGCCGACCTCCGCCCAGGTCGCCGCCGCCCGGGCCCATCCGTCCGGGCGCCACCCACCACCCGGAAAGTCCGACCTTGCAGCCGCCGCTCGCCCGTCCACGTGTCGTCCTGTCCTCCGCCGTCGCCCTGGTCCTGGCGGGCGCGCTCGCCGCGTGCGGGTCCGGCGGCGGCAAGCCGGCGGCCAAGGCCGCACCGGTCGCCGCCCCCGTCCCGGCCTCGCCCGGTGCCGCCGGTGCCGCCGGTGCCTCCGGCGGCCCGTCGGGCGCCGCGTCGCCGAGCGGCTCGCCGTCCGCCCCGGCGTCGCCGAGCGGCGAATCGGCCACGGTGGCGATGCCCACCGGTCCGGTGACCCAGCTGAGCAAGGCGCGGGACACCGCGGCCGGGCCGATCATGATGACCACGCTGGCCGGCAAGAAGTCCGGGGTGACCGGCAAGGTGTGGGTCTGGCTCCCGCCGGAGTACAACGACCCCAAGTACGCGAACTACGGCTTCCCGGTGCTCACCCTCTACGCGGGCGGCCAGAGCAACGGCTACAACACCTGGACCGACGACCAGCTGCCGATCCAGGTGGCGGACGAGCAGCTGGTCAAGCAGGGCAAGGCACACCCGTTCATCATGGTGATGCCGGTGCAGAACCTGGTCTCCGACGAGAAGCAGACCCTGGACTGCAGCGACATTCCCGGCCAGCCGAAGATGGGCACCTGGATGTCCCAGGACGTTCCCGACTTCGTGCGTGCCAACTTCCGCACCCTCAAGAGCCGGGACGGCTGGGGCCTGATGGGCGCCTCCACCGGCGCGTTCTGCAGCGCCAAGATGGCGCTGCAGCACCCGGACACCTACAAGGCCGCGGTGCCGATCGACGGCTACTGGAACCCGGACTCCTCGTTCTGGAAGGGCCACGAGGCCGAGCGGCTGGCCAACAGCCCCGACGTGCTGGTCGCCCAGAGCAAGGCGGACGTGCGGATGCTGGCCACGGCCGGCGGTGCCACGCCGGACGAGGTCAAGCTGGTCAAGGCGTGGGTGGCGAAGGCGGCCCCGCCCACCAAGATCGACTACTACGAGCAGCCGGGCGGCAAGCACCTCACCTCGCACTTCAAGAAGATGATCCCCGACACCCTGCAGTGGCTCACCCAGAACCTCCAGGGGCCCACCGCGGCGTGATCCCCGCTGCGGTGTGAACCCCGCTGCGGCGGGCGAGCGGAACGGGCGGCGCCGACGAACGGTCGGCGCCGCCCGTTTTCTCCTTGCACCCCCTCTGAGCTGCGCAGCAACCCGGTGTTGATTCGCCTCTGATCGACTGTCAGCACGCTGGAACCGCAACGTCGCGCCTCCCGCTCACGCCCGCTCCGGGAAGCGGCGCCGCCCGGCCCCGGAACCCCCGCCATGACAGTCCTGAAGAGAGTGCCATGCAGCCGCATCTGCTTGTCGTCCCCGCCCCGCGCGGCTCCCACGAGGTGGTGCCGGCCGTGCGCCCCGTCCGTTTCGCCGGCCTGCGCCTGGTCCACGCGGCGCTGCGTCGCGATCTCGCCCGGCTGCCCACCGCGCTGCGCCTGCTGCAGCCCGATGACGAGGCGGGCGCGGCGGCCCTGCAGCGGCACTGGGACTTCATGACCGCGATGCTCACCTGCCACCACGAGCAGGAGGACGCCCGGCTCTGGCCGCTGCTGCGCCGCTTCGCCCCGGAGCTGCGGCTGCTGGTCAACTGGCTGGAGGACGACCACCACAACCTGGACCACTCCTTCACCCGCACCACCACGCTGATGCGGGTGGCCACCCGGGACCCGGCCAGTGCCTGGCCGGTGGCCTACGCGGTTGAGGAGCTGGCCGCGCGGCTGGAGACCCATCTGCGGATCGAGGAGGAGCAGGTGCTGCCGGAGATGGCCAAGCTGCTCCCGCCGCAGTCCCGGGCCGGCACCCTGGGCGAGCTGCTCGACCTGCTGCGGATGGCCGACGGTCCGGGCACGCCGGACGCCCTGGCCTGGCTGCTGGAGGGGGTCGCGCCGGAGCAGATCGAGGCGCTGCTGGCCGAGTGCGACGACCTGACGGCCCGCCACTGGCCGCACTGGCAAGCGGTCTACGCGCGATGCGCGGCGGAGCTGTGGGGGACCTCGCCGATCGGGGAGTGAGGGGCCCGGCTCCGGTGGTGACTTTCGGTGTCGGCCGGCCCATCGGGGTGCCGCTGCTCAGCTGCTGGTCAGGCCCCTATCTGGCCGGTGCGGCGCAGTAGTTGGGCCACTTTCGGACTATCCGCGATGGCGGCCCGTCACTGTGGGTGCCCAAGGTGGAGGAAGGCCGCTCAGGCCCCGACTCCTTGGAAGGAAGCCCGACCCCATGGACAGCAAGTGGACCACGGTCCTGCTCAGCACGGCGCTGGCCGGCGCCATCGCCACCACCACCGGCATCGCGGTCAGCAGCGCGAGCCCGCTGGCCGCCGACCGCCGGCATCCGATGATCAGTCCGGCGGTGGCGCCCGACGCGGCCGGGACCATGGCGGCGATGGGTGCGCTCGGCGGCGTGCTCCAGGCGGTGAACCAGCTGGTCACCGTGAGCGCCCCGGGCTCCGGCACCGCGACCGAGGAGCCCGCGCTGCAGGGCAGGTTGGGACAGCTGGGGATGGCGGCGGAGAAGCTCAAGTCGGTGCTGCCCGCGACGGCCGGCGACGCGGCGCAGCCGTCCGGAGCCGCCGCGCCCTCCGGAGCCGCCGAGCCGTCCGCGCCCTCGGTACCGGCCGGGGTGCTCCCGGGCGGGCCGATCCAGCGCCTGGCCGCGCCGCTGCCGACGGCCGCCGCCGAGGACCGGCTCGCCGCCCTGCAGAAGGACGCCGCCGCGCTGGTCGCCGTCGCCAAGCAGGGCGACCAGGACGCCGTCCGCGCCGCACTGGCACCGCTGTCCGCCGACACGCTCGCCCTGAGCTCCGCCACCGTGGCGCGCCTGGCCGCCGGCTGAGCCGCCGACCGGTCCCCGCGGGCCCGTCGCCCGAGCGGCGGACCCGCGCGCTGCTGTCCGGGGCCGGGGCCGGGCCGACCGCGGTTCGCGCCGGCCGCGTCGGAGCGCCCTCGCCCCGCTCAGCCCTTGCGCGCCGCAGCGAGGATCTTGACCGCGGTGTGGAAGAAGCGGCTGGTGCCGTGACCCTGGTAGCCCTTGCCGAAGACCGTCGCCGGGTTGGCCGCCGAGCGTCCGGGCAGGTGCCGGGCGACCACGAAGGCCTCGCCGGGCGTTGCCGCGATCACCTCCAGGTCGCCCTTGGGGGAGCGCAGCGGCAGGGCGAGGCCGGCGGGGAGCGGTTCGGAGAGGAAGACCACGCAGAGCCGGACCTCCGGCGTGATCTCCACCTCGTGGAACGGGTCCAGGGCCAGCGTGGCCGCCAGCTCGTCCACCGTGCGCAGCATGACGGGCACCTGGTAGCCGAGCGCCTGGCTCAGGTGCGCCTCGATCCGGCCGGTCAGCGCGGCGCGGTCCACCCCGGCGTCCGCCGTGAAGAAGACGTTGCCGCTCTGGATGTACGTCCGTACGCCGGTCAGGCCGAGCTCGCCGAAGAGCGTGCGCAGCCGCTCCATCGTGACGGTGCGACCGCCCACGTTGACGGCGCGCAGGAAGGCGATGAAGGTCGTCTGGTCTGCCACTCGCCCAGTCTCGCGCATCCGGCCGGGCGTGCGGCCGCGCATCCGGCCGAACGCGCATCCGGCACCGCGCCGCGGAGCCGGCCGACGCGCCTCAGGACTGCTCGGGCAGCACCGACCGGAGCGCCTGCGGGGTGCGGGCGACGACGGCGTGTCCGTCGTCGGCGGTGATGATCGGGCGCTGCACCAGAATCGGGTGCTCCGCCAGCGCCTCCAGCCAGCGCTGCCGCTGCGCGGCCGTGCGCTCCCACTGGCGCATGCCCAGCTCCTTGGCCACCGCCTCGTCCAGCCGCGTGATGTCCCACGGCTCCAGGCCCAGCCGCCCGAGCACCGCCGTCAGCTCGGCCACCGAGGGCGGGTCCTCCAGGTAGTGCCGCACGGTGTAGTTCAGCTCGGCCGCGTCCAGCGCGGTGAGCGCGCTGCGGCACTTGCTGCAGCGGGGGTTGATCCAGATCTCCATCCGCCCAGGGTATGCCGCCGCGGGAACTCGGCCGCCCCGCCGCTCGGTTGATACCGGGTATGGACGTCATGGACGGCACGGAGATCATCGACGCTCTGCTGACCCCGGCGGGCTCCGCCGACCCCTACCCGCTCTACGCCCGCGCGCACCGGCTCGGCCCGGTCTGCCGCGTCTGGGACGACATGCTGCTCGCCACCGGATACCGCACGGTGCACCAGCTGCTGCGCGACTCCGCCTTCGGGGTGACCGACGCCCGGGCCCGCCACGACTTCGATCCGCTCTTCCACGAGCACTCCTCCAGGCTGCTGCTCAGCCGTTCGGTCCTGGAGAGCAATGCGCCCGACCACGCCCGGATGCGGTCGCTGATCGCCTCGGTCTTCACCGCCCGCCGGGTGGCCGCGCTCGCGCCGGCGGTGCGGGCCGCCGTCGACCGGCTGCTGACCGAACTCGCCGAACTCGGCGCGGACGGCAGCCCGGTCGACTTCATGGAGACCTTCGCCTTCCGGCTGCCGGTCGGGGTGATCTGCGAGCTGCTCGGCGTGCCCGAGCGGGACCGTTACCGCTTCCGCGGCCTGGCCGGTGCCCTCGCGGCGATCCTGGAGCCGCTGGTGAGCGACGGGGAACTCGCCGCAGCGGATACCGCTGCCGACGAACTGGCCGACTACTTCGGCGAGTTGGCCGCACAACGGCGCGCCGATCCGCGCCCCGACCTGGTCAGCGCGCTGGTCCGGGTCGCCGACGGCGCCGACGGGCGGCTCGACGACCGGGAGCTGCTGGCCAACCTGATCGTGCTGCTGGTGGCCGGCTTCGAGACCACCACCAACCTGCTCGGCAACGGACTGGCGCTGGCCTTCGAGCACCGCTGGGCGGCGGACGGACTGCGCAGCGGCCGGATCAGCTCGGCCGGCTACGTCGAGGAGGTGCTGCGCCACGACTCCCCGGTGCAGCTCACCACGCGGCTGCCGCTGGCCGAGGGGCTGAGCGTGGCGGGGGTGCCAGTACCGCCCGGCAGCGGGGTCTTCCTGCTGATCGGCGCGGCCAACCGGGACCCGGCCCGCTACGACCGACCCGACCTGTTCGACCCGACCCGCCAGGACAGCCAGGCGCTCTCCTTCGGCGGCGGACCGCACTACTGCCTGGGAGCCCAGCTGGCCCGGCTGGAGGCGACCTGCGCACTGCCCGCCCTGCTGAACCGTTTTCCCCGGCTGACCCTGGCGGGGGAACCGGTGCGCCGCTCGCGCCTGGTGCTGCGCGGCTACCAGGAACTGCCGGTCGCGCTGCGGGGCTGACGCCCGCAGAAACCGGGACTTTGGTCCCGAGGCGGCGGGCCGAAGGGCCTCCGGTGCCGAAGCGGTGGGTGGGCGACCATGGAGGCTCACCCCTGTTCCCCAGCGGCCGAGGAGGTCTGCCGTGCCCGCGAGGTCCGCCGTGCCGCCGAAGGCCGCCGCTGTGCCGGCGAAGGCCGCCGCTGTGCCGCCGAAGGCCGCCGTCCCCGTGCGGCCCGGGACGCCCGCCAAGGGCGCCCGCTCCGAGGCCGCCGCGGCACGCGGCACCCTCGGCGCCCGGCTGCGCGCGAGCTTCGCAGGCCCCGCCGCCGCGGACCACGAGGCGGACCTGGCCCCGCACTGGGTGCGCTGGCTGCCCACCCTGCTGATCCTCATCGACCTGATCATCGAGGTCGCCTTTCCCCAGGCCACGGCGGCGGGCTTCCTGCTCACCGGGCTGCCCGTGCTGGTCGCCTTCGGCTTCGGCGCCCTGGCCACCGCCGCCTCCGGCATCGGCGCGCTGGTCCTCCAGCTGGCACTCGCGGCCCGGGCCGGCCACCTCTACGAGCACCACCACCTCTGGGTCTACCTCTCCACCCTGCTGGCCGCGCTGGCCGGGGTGATGCTCGCCCACCAGCGCATCCGGCAGGCCCGCCACCTGGTCCGGGCCCGCACCGTCAGCGAGGCGCTGCAGCGCACCGTGCTGCACCCGGTGCCCGAGCAGGTCGGCTCGCTGCGCACGGCCGGCCACTACCGGGCCGCGCAGGCCGAGGTGGCGATCGGCGGGGACCTGTACGAGCTGTGCGACACGCCCTTCGGCACCCGGGTCCTGCTCGGCGACGTGCGGGGCAAGGGCCTGGAGGCCGTAAGCACCGTGGCCGACCTGCTCGGCGCCTTCCGCGCCACCGCGCACGAGACCGCCGAACTGGCCGAACTCGCCGCCCTGCTGGACCGCCAGGTCCGCCGCGTCGCCGTGGAGCGCGAGGACGAGGAGCTCTTCGTCACCGCCGTCCTGCTGGAGCACCGTCCCGGCGCCGACTCGGTGCAGCTGATCAACCGCGGCCACCTGGACCCGGTGCTGCTGACCGGCGGCACCGTGCAGACCGTGCACTGCCGCCAGGACCTCCCGCTGGGCCTGGGCCACCTGCGCACCCAGCACCCCACCCCGCCCACCTCGGTCCCGCTCGCGGTCGGCCAGACCCTGCTGCTGCACACCGACGGCGTCACCGAGGCCCGCGACGAGGCCGGCACCTTCTACCCCCTCACCAAACGCCTCGCCACCCGCTTCGCCACCCGCAGTTGCGTCACCCCCGAACAGCTCGTCCTCTTCGTCGGCGCCGACGTCCAGGCCCACGGCGGCCCGGCCACCGACGACCTGGCCCTGCTGGCCCTGAGCCCGGTGGGGCGCTGATCCTCAGGCGAGCGTCCGGCTCCGCGGCGGTTGCGGATCGGGGCCGTCCCCGCGGCGCAGCTCCCGCCGCACCCGCCGCCAGGCCCGGATGACCTGCGGCAGTTTGGCCAGCACCTCACCGACCTGCGTCAGCAGGAGGGTGACGGCGCCGAACGCGGCGAGGATGGTCAGGGTCAGGTCGTCCCACTTCACGGCGGTGTATCGCTTTCTCTCTGGATGGTGGGGAGTGCGTCGGAGCCGGGTGCCGCCGGTCACTCGAGCACGCCTCGCACGCAGAGCCAGTCCAGGGCGGCCACGCCCAGCCGGTCGGGTGCTTCGAGCAGCGCGGCCTCGACCGCCGCGAGGTCGGCCAGCGCCTCGGGCGCTCCGGAGCGGTCCACGGCGGTCAGCCGAGCCAGCGCCTCGGTGACCCGATCGGGCCAGCGCTCCATCCCGAAGTGGGTGGGAGCCTTGAGCGCGGCTGACGCGGCGCGGTGCAGCAGCCCTGCCTGCCAGCCCTGCTCGCGGATGAGCTTCGAGGTGAACCAGACCCGGTCGTCGAGGTGCTGGACGAACTCCTCGGTGGGCTCCCCGCACCCGCGCAGCGTGAAGGACGAGCCACCGGCCCAGGGGAGTTGGAGGTCCGCGGCGACGGCCTGGAAGGCGAGCAGCGCCTCGGGGCCGTCCGTCCGCGCGGCGGTGAGGGCTTCCCGGGCGGTGCGGTACAGGTCGATGCTCTGCGCGAGGATCTCGCCGTCGCTCGGTCCGGCGGCGGCCGCGTGGATGGCGTCCAGCGGTCCGTCGCGCCACGTGTCGGCGACCAGGCCGACCGCTGCTGCGCTGATCAGGACCTCGGTGTCGGTGGGATCGATGCCGAAGTGCTCCAGTGCGGCGGTGAATTGCTCAGCCATCTCCGGAACTGGCCTGCCCTGGGCCGGGTCCGGAGGCAGGGTGCGCCACCGCGAGCGGATGGGGGCGGTGCCCGGGTGCTCGACGACGACTCCGTGCTCCGCCAGATCCTCGAACACGGCATCCGGCCCGCAGTCGATGTCCGAGCTGTCGTGGCGCCCGGAGCAGCCCTTCGGGCAGTCGAACTCCTCGCACATCTCGGGGGAGGGCGGTGTCGCTTCGTTGATCAGGTGGTAGGCCAGCCGGTCCACCACCGCCTCCCTGGCCGAGATCATCTCCAGGGAGAGCCGGAACCCGCTGTCGGACAGTTCCTCGTCGCGGGCCGCAGCGGAGGGCGGCGGCTCGGGGGCGTCATCGGTGGCCCAGGCGTAGGCGGACTCCAGCGATACCAGCAGCCAGGCGATCCGCAGCGGCTCGACACTCTCGTCGGTGGTGAGGCGGGCGACGGCTTCGGCGGCCTGGCGCACACTTTCGAGCTCGATCAGGTGGTGTTCGCGCACCTCGGCCCAGGCGGCGGCCTCCGCCCGGGCCTGCTCGGCGTCCTGGACCATGGCGGCATCCCGTGTCCGCCGCGCCCGGGCCACCAGCCGGCGAAGGCAGGGGTGGCAGCCGAAGAGCCCGGACGTCTCGGTCGGCCCGAGCGGGACGGGCACCCGGTCCCCGAACGGCTCGTCGCACAAGCAGCAGTCCAGGCAGCCCACTTGGCGACTGGTGGGCATGGTCGGCAGTGCCGCGCGGATTGTGTCGCGGGCGTAGGCAGGGATGTGCATCGGCGGGCAGCTCCTCGGGAAGGGGCGCAGACAATGACTGGCGCCGTCATCCATGCTCCCGGTCACCGCTGACTCCGAGTCACCGTCTGGCAAGAGACGGTCCGATCCTTGGTGAAATGTCCTGAAAAGTCCTTGAGTTTAAGATGTTGGCGAAGTCTGACACCTCTGCGAAAGGAAGACCTCAAAGCCGTGGCTACCGATTCGTCCTCTCAACTGCAAGAAACTCACCGCGAATTGGTCGAGGCGCTCCAGGAACTACAGCGGGCAGCTGGCTGGTTGAGTCCGCGAAAGGTGAGCGGACTCATCAAGGATCGGGATGATCTCCCGGACAAGGTCAGCCACGAGGGCGTACGGACCGCACTCAAGGGCCTTCGCGTGCCGCGCTGGGAGACCGTTCACTCGATCGTCGCGGTGCTCGCCGAGCGGTGCAGTCCGCCGCGCGATCCGCAGGCCGAAGTGGCCCGCTTCCTCCGGTTGTGGCGCACGATGCGTGACGGGGAGTCGGGGGCGCTGAAGTCGACGCAGGAGTTCATCCAGAGCGGCTGGGGCGGCGAGGACGGCCAGTGGACTGCCGAGCAGATCGCCGGAATCCTGATCAACCCGTACACCGCCATCGAGATCCACCCCTCGCTCGCGGGCCCGCACGAGCCCATGATCTCGGAGGACGACTGGGTCCGCGCGGGGGTGCGGCTGATCGAGGAGCACGGTGCGGAGTTCGCCCTGCGTGCCCTGCTGCGCACCCTGAAGGGCGATTACGTGGGCGCCGAGAGCGGTGCACCCTACGGCTACCAGGACCCGGACCACGAAACGGAGGAGGCGTTCGCGGTGTTCCGGTACGGCTGCGGCGAAATCCTCCGGCGCCTGCGGACCGAACCCAACCTGCTCCAGGACTCGATCCGCGCGATGCGCGCCGACGAGACCATGAGCCGCGAGGACCGGGTGGACATGCTGCGCTCGGAGTCGGACATGCCCCTGATGCGGGAGGTCATGGCCATCACCCCGGACACGTGGTACGAGGTCTCGGAGGAGGCGCACCACATGGTCTTCGGCTACCTCATCAAGGAGATCCGCCCCGTCGGCCGCCCCGGCCTCCCGCCGGCCGAACGCTTCCAGATCACCTGGCGCATCCCGGAGCCCCCGGCACGCTCCTAGAGATCGCACGCCGAGCCCCCGTCACCCTCCGTGGAGGACGCCGGGGGCCAGCTGTGCAGCGACTTTCCTACAGGTCGAAATAGAGCTCGAAGATGCCCCTGAACTGCAGAAATGGTGGGCTCGCAGAAGATCATTTCACGGTCGGTGCACACGTCTCTGCCTCGACCCACGAGATGCGTTGAGAAGCATCGAATGGTGACGAGGAGGTCGCGTTGGCTGCTCGCAGTGGGCCGGTACGCAGCACTCCAGATCTAGGCCGTGTCTCACAATTCCCGCCAGGCGCGCGACGCCGGGCATCCCGCCTGGACGCACCGGCGAATCATCCAAGTACGACCCAGTACGAGGACGCTTCGCCGGCACGCCCAGCCGGGCGCCCAACGCCGCGCGCTGATCCGACGGGAATTGTGAGACACGGCCTAGACCGACCTCAAGCTCCTCGGCGGCCCCTCACCCGCCGGGGCGCGATGGCTCGTTGTGCGCGAGCAGCCGCGAATCGGCGGACGGTTGCTGGCGCGCCGGGGCTCCGAGTACCTGCCTGATCAGGACGTCCCAAGTGGGGCCCGCTTCAACTTGACTGCCTATCACAAGCGGACGCAGACCGTGCTGGCCCGGATGGGCGGGTCCGGCGCGGTCTGGGGTCTGCCCGCAGGCCTTGTCGAGGTCACTGGTGTGGACGAGCGGGTCGGGACGGCTCTGCACGATGTCGCGCATGGCCGGCCGTATGCGGCATTCGCGCTATGAGCATCCGGAGGGCCTGAGCGTGTGGCACGCACCCAGCTGCGCCTCATCGCCCCGTTCGCCGACTGAGCCGCTACTGGAAGCCGGCCAGTACTCGATCCGGGCTTGGCGAGAGGCGCTCATTGCGTGGCGCCCCTCGCGTGGAGAGCGCCGTTCTCGATGTCGTCGGCATGGACGATAGTGTCCGGGATGTCCGTGAAGTGCATGAGGGCCCTGACGGAGACCTTGTAGCTGCGGCCTGCCCTCGCCACTGGAAGAGGGAACTGTCCCGCCCGGATCAGCCGGTACGCGGTGGACTCCGGGAGCCCGATCACGCCAGCTGCCTCCCGGAGCCCGATGAACGACGGGTAGAGGTCCGAGGCGTAGTAGTAGAGGTTGCTGTTGGAGAACCGCGATCGGGACAGACCCGAGGCCTTGACCGCCTGGCTGATCGACCCCGATCGGCGGCCAGCGCGCATGTCCTCGTGGAAGTCTTGCACGGCGTCGAAGCAGCCCAGTCCGTGGAGAAGCGCTCCGAGCCGCTCGCCCCTGATCTGCTCTGCGACCTCCGCACTACGGATACGGCCGACGTCGATGATCGAGGACGCCCGCATGGAGTGGTCGACGACGGGCACCGCTGGTGGGGCGAAGACATCGAGCTGGTCCGTCATGAGCTCCGGTGAGCCAGTCTTCCCCCGCTGGAAGGCGACCTCGAAGGCTGACTTCACGATGCGATCCCTCACGAGGCGTGGCGGAACGCCCGCAGCAGTGGCGGCCCAGACCTCCAGCGCGGCCACCACCATCGCCGAGCGGATCTCCTCGAGCTCGACCCGGAAGTCCCGGGCGATCCGGGTGGAGAGCGAACGGAAACAGGGGACGATGCAGTCGAGGATGACCAGCCGCCAGGTGTCGTCACCGTCCAGGTCGCATAGCCTGCCCATGGCGATCAAGGACTCCCAGAGCCGGGAACTCGGAGCGGAGCGGACCCCCGCCAGGATTGCCTCGGCGCGGAACTTCGGATAGGTGGGGTGCCGCTTGATGTCGCAGTCCTTGACGTTCCCCACGTGCACGCAGACCGGGCCGTCCCCGAAGATCTTCCGGGTGCTTGACTCGATCTGGTGGAAGATGCCTGACATGCTGCGTGCCTCAATCCATGGTTGTCGCCCATCGCCGGATTTCGACATCCGGTCCTCGGGTGTCCGATCTGATTCATGAGAAGAGTGGAGAGAACCGCAGAGGGCCAGCCCTTTGCCGACGGGGCCGCAGTGAACGGCGGTCGCTGTCCTCGAGCGTTCGTGGTCGAGTCCGTGCTCAGGTCACCAGCCGCTTGGCCCGCTGGTCCCATGCCTCCAGTACAGTCATCGCCTCGCTGAGTCGTGCCACCGCGATGGCGATGTCCCCGGCCGGGCCCCGGAGTTCGCGATGCACGGCGATCATCACGTCCATGATGGTCCGGAACATGGCGAGCGTCTCGGCGCCCTGGCGGGCGGCAGCGGAGATGTCGACGAGCTGGCTCAGGAACCCCCGATCATCGGCGCTCCAACGAACGGGCGGAACCCTCTCGAAGAGGTCCAGCGCGGCCTGCACGATGGTGTCGATGCCGGCCATGCGCTCGGTGAACCGCTGCGCCGACTCCCTCAGCTCGGCGGCCGGTCCGGTGAGCGCGGCCGACAGCCTTTTGGTAAAAGCGAGTTGCGTGCTCATTGGACTTCCGTACCGGGCTGCATGCCGCATGTCGGGGCCGAACTGCTCGGCTGCTGCGGCGATTTCGGTGACCAGCGCGATGATCGCCGCGATGTGGCCAGACGTCTCCTCCAAATCCGGTGCCAGCTCCGTGAATCGCTCCACCAGGCCGAGAGGATCGCCCTCCGAGGGGTCCGCATTCCCGGCCGGGTCGCCGGACGGCGGCCTCTCGGCGTCAGGCCTGGCCGCGCCATGGAGGACGTGGGCGGGGATGAGCGGGTTGAAGCCCTCACGCAGCATCAGAGAGAGCGCCTCGGTCAGCTTGTCCCTGGCCTTGGCCATCCCGGCGGGTGAGCTCCTGAAGGTGATGGTGCGGAACGGTGCGATATCAAACGGCAGTTTGCCAGTCTCCCCGATGTGGATAACCGGCTTGCCCGTGGAGTGCCGCAGGCCCAGCCCGTACATGACATCCGGATTGCCGCCGCTCACGTCGGCGATCACCAGATCGGCTGCCAGCAGTTGCCGACAGACCTGCTCGGTGATCTCGCCGGTTCGGGAGATCTGATCGGACCGCACCGGTCCGATGCCGAGGCGGGCACAGGCCGGCTCCACGATCGTCTCGAAGATCAACAGCGCGCTCGCGCGAGCCTTTCGGGCGGGTGAGTCGATCTCGGTGCGCGGCTCCGCGGCCGGGCTGATGACGAAACAGCTCTGCGACTGGTCCGCCGCGCGAATCCCGGGATCGGTGAACGGTCCGAGCCCTGTCGGTTGCGCGAGTGCGAGGGCGGACGAGGTGCCGGCGGTCATACGAAGTCCTCCAATGAGTCTGGGTGTGAGGCACTGTCATGGCCGTTCGGGGCGATGCACGGTCCCCGGGCCAGCGCCACCACAGGTGACGCCGGGGACGCGGGGGACCGCCTTCACGGGTCGGTGTCTTCTGGGGAGTCGGGTGGTGCAGTGCCAGGGCCGATCGGGTCGACCAGCCGCCGCCACTGCGCACGCAGCTCGTGGAACAACTCTTGGAGGCCGACGGCGAGGCCGTGCGCCGCGTGGGAGGTGCGACGTTCGCAGGAGTGCGGCGGATCGCACTGGCATGGGAGCTGGAAGGTGATAGTGACGTTGCCCGTCAGGCCGTACACGGTCATGCCTTGCTGGACGGATTGCACCAGCTGCTGGTAGTGGCCGGTCGGGACGGAGTCCGGCGGGTGGTCGGCTGTCGTGGCAGCCGGGCCCGGGGGCGGGGTGGCAGGAGGTGCTGTCACTGGCGCTGTCCCTCGCGGTCCGTCGTAGTGGTGAACGAGAGGGTCACGTCCCCGGTGGAGCTGTGTGCCAACGCCACTCCCTGGCCCACGTCCTGAACCGTGTTCGTCCGCATCCGGGCCCCGGGAGCCCGGGCGGGATCCTCGCCTGCTGGGAGCAGGCTCGTCATCGCCGCCTCGGGCGGTGCACAGGGCGGGGTCGGCGGGAGGGTGAGCAGGCCGCCGGACGGGGCGGGTACGTAGATCCAGGCCGGTGCGTGAAACGTCTTGCCCGGCACGGTAGCGGTGATCTTGACGAACCGGTCCGGGTGCAGCGCACAGTACCCGGCGACCACGACGTCCTGGTACACGCGGTCCGAGACGATCGCCCCCAGGTGGGTCGCGTCCGGACTCGCCTCTGCCATGGCCCACTTGAGCATGCCGGCATCCACCAATCGGTGGGCCTCGTTGCGGGCCGTGCCGTAACCGTCGCTCGGCCCGCCCTCGGCAGGCAGCGGGCCGCACGCGATGGCGGCCCGCAGCCGCAACTGCCGACTGCCGGGCGTGGTGTTGTGGCGGGCGAGGCCCGCCTGAAGCTCGGGGAGGAACTGGTCCAGCAGCCCCGGAAGGTGCTTCGGCGAGCACCCGAAGACGAACCCGTCGCCGTTGTCGCGGAGAAACAGCTTGTTCTCCCGGACCGACTCAAGGCCGGCGCGGGAGAGCGCCTCGTCGGTCAATTCGCCGATCACCGTGGCGAATTCGGCCTGGATTGAACCCGGCTGCTGGGTGAACGCCTCTTGGTCCAGAACGACGACGCCGCGGTGGTCGGGCAGCGGCACGCCCAGGAACGTGCGGTCGCCGTGGGCAGGGTGGTTGGTCATCGAGCCTCCTGAGCGCGTGCTGTCCCGGCCAGCAGTGGAGCCGGTCCGGCCGTCCGTTCTCGTCCTTCACGAGTGTGGGGCGGTGAGGGGCCGTGGCTTGGTGCCGTTGGCAGTACGGCGCGGGATCGAGGAGTGCTACGCGCGCGGTGAGAAGAGGTGAGGCTCGCCCGGAAGAGAGCCCGGAAGAGTAGCACCGGAGAGTGAAATCAGTCCGAAGATCCGTCAACACCCTTCGAATCAACGGGTCATGGGTAGGAGTGTCATATCTTGCTGGGCATGTACGACAGTGGGAATGGACGTCGCGCCCTCCCGGAGGGCACAACCTTTCGGAGCCTGATGGGTGGTTGGTGGAAGGAAATGACCGACGGATGGCGGTCCAAGGTGCTCGAACCAGGCGATCCGTTGATCCGCCAGGGCTCCCTCTCGAACGAGGTCTTCGTGGTGCAGCACGGCGCCCTCAGGATCGAGCGGTGGGAGGACGATCGCGACCAGCCGGCGGTGCTGGCTTTCCGGGCCAGCGATGACCTGGTCGGGGAGACGCCCATGATCGAGCCGGAAGCACCGAGGACAGCCCAGGTCGTTGCGCACACACGGGTGGTAGTAC
This sequence comes from Kitasatospora sp. NBC_01250, assembly GCF_036226465.1. Classification (NCBI taxonomy): domain Bacteria; kingdom Bacillati; phylum Actinomycetota; class Actinomycetes; order Kitasatosporales; family Streptomycetaceae; genus Kitasatospora; species Kitasatospora sp. NBC_01250. The sequence goes on from NZ_CP108476.1 coordinate 6,450,297, forward strand.
TGGTCGGGCAAGCTGAACGCCTCAACCGTTTTCTGGCACTCAAGAAGGCTGAGCGTCTGCTGACCAAGTACCTCGCCCACCGAGCGTACGAGATGTCAGTGGTCCAGGGGCGCGGGGACGCGGAAGTCCGGCTGGCCACCCTGGTGCGGCCGCTCGTCCGCGACGAACTCCGTAAGACCGGCAGCCGGACCGGTCAGGTGGTACTGAAGGTCAGCCGGGATCATCTGGCTCAGGGGCTCCAGCTAGGGCACCGCAGGGCCCGGGGACTGCTGGACGACCTCTGGATCGGGCGCTTCCACAGCAAGGGGATGCTGACAATCGACCTGGCACGGTGGGCGGAGCGCGTGTCCGGACTGCGCGGCTGACTCACACGCCTTGACCTGACCGGGCTGCCGATCAGCCTGAGGCGACGAAGGCGGCGCACGCCTCGAACCCGTGGTGCCAGGCCTGGTCCATCAGGTAGGCGCCGTTCAACCCGCCGTCCGCGAGGTCGACGAAGCGGCCGCCCTTGGTGGCACGGGCTAGTCGGCGCAGTATCTCGCGACGGTCGGCCGCGAAGTGGCTGGCGGCAGAGAGGAGAAGCGCGACCGCGATGCGGGAGGGCCGCAGCCCGAGCACGAGGGCCCGGTTCGCGAACAGCAGGGCAGCGGCCTGCGTCGCCGTGTAGGACACCACGTGGGCGGTACAGGCCCGGCGGCCGGCTGCTCCGGACTGCCCTGGTACACCGTCCCGCTGAGCTTTGGTGGCGGCCTGGTGGTCGGTCTGGATCCAGTTTGTTGCTGCTTTCTTGGCGTGTCTCACATTCCTCAGCTCCCGTTGGATGGGCGTGGGGTTAGCAGTTGATGAGGGTCGTGTCGCGGGCCTACCGTCCCGCCGTGTGTTGGTGCACTACTTCTCTGCCGAGGGCTGGCAGTCCTGGGGGCTTGGCGGTCAGCCGCTGATCCCTGAGCGGATGCCGGTACTTCTCGATGACGACTTCGCGTTCGAGGACGAGGACGGTCCGCGGGCGACGCGGGCGGTGAACGCGTGGCTGCGGACGCTGCCGTCGAGCGGGGCCCCTTCGCCGAACTCGTGGCGGGCGTACGCGCTGGCGGCTCGGGACTGGCTGGTTCACCTGCGACGACACCGTGTCGAGGTGTTCGGCGCCCGGGAGGACCTGGTCGCCGCTCTCGGCACGTACGCGGACCGTCGGCTGTCGGGACCGCTGAACGAACGGCTGGACTCCTCGTCCTGGGAGCTGCAGATCACCGCGCTCAGCCGGTTCTACAGCTGGGCCGGCAGCGAGGGGCTGGCGACAGCGGTGCCCTTCACGGTGGCCGTCGGCAAGCGGATGGTGCAGGGCCGGCTGGTGGAGACCGAACGGAACCAGGCTCGGATGCGAAGGCCGAAGCCGCATGTGACGGTGCAGTACCTGGAGGCGGACTTCGCTGATCTCTTCCGCTACGGCCTGGCCGGCCTGGGCCCGGACGGGTTGGAGGACGCGACGTTCCGCGGACGCTTCCCAGGCCGGAACGCGGCGATGGGCGGCCTGGTGCTGGGCACCGGGATGCGGAGCCGGGAGTTCACCTACCTGCTGGTCCACGAGGTTCCGCCGCTGCCCGCTGAGCCAACCGAGGTGCCGATCCCCTGGGCGGTTCCGCAGCTGGGAGCCAAGGGCCGCAAGTTCCGCACGACGTGGATCGACTACCCCGCACCGGCGGCGGTGCACTCCTACGCCGCTCTCGACCGGGAGATGTCGCGCGGCTCGTGGAGGCCGAAGAACCCGCTGGTCGCGGAGGACGCGGACTTCTACGGCGGCCGGATCAACGGCCGACGAACGACCTGGTCGGCCCTTCGGCCGGAGGAACGCCTGCGGCTGGTCGGCCCGGAAGGCGGCTCCCTGCTGCTGGCACTGAGCTACGACGGCCGGCCCTTCGTGGACTGGGGAACGCTGTTCCGCCGAACGGCCCGCCGAATCCGCGGCCGCTTCGAGCCGCGGTTCCCGGACGTCGCCCCGCACCGGTGCCGGCACACCTTCGCGATGGCCACGCTGGAGAAGCTGGTGGAGGGCCACTACCGGCAGGCCGCCCAACTCGCGGCAGCCACCGGCGATGCCTCGGGCTTGGCGCTCTACCTGTTGAAAGCCGATCCTCTGTTGATCCTGCGCGACCTGCTCGGGCACTCCAGCGTGGTCACCACGGAGGTCTACCTCAAGCGGCTGGACGTGCACCGGATCTACCGCGCGGCCTGGGAGAACGCTCACGGGGCCATCACCCCGGCCGTGCTCGCCGAGGCCGACTCCGAGTTCGAGGAGGACTTCTGATGCCGGCCGAAGTGATCGACGAGCCGCTCGCGCTGAAAGTGTCCCTTCCCGGCGAAGAGCCGTGCGTGATCGAGATCGGTGACCTGCCGAACGCCCGGCTGGCCGCCGACCTGGCCGAAGGCCTCGCTGCCTCGGTCCACCCCCACGGGCCGCTCAGCAAGCGGACCACGGTCCTGAGCTTCCTCTACTCCCTGCGGCGGATGGTCCGTGAACTGGCCGAGGACGGCTTCCAGGGTTCCGCCGCCGAGCTGACCCGGGCGATGCTCGGCTCCTTCTGGCTGCGCTCGCACTACCTGGTCGAATACCGCACCCGCACAATCCTGCGGGCCCTCGACCAGCATCACCAACTGCTCGACGAGCCGGTCCGGCAGATGGTGTTCGGCACCAACTACACACGCCCTGTGGTCAACGGTCCGCTGCAGCCCTACGAGCCGGCCGAGTGGAACCGGGTCATCGACCTCTGCAAACGCGAGGTACGCCGCCTCGACAACGTGCACCAAGCCATGGTCGCGCTCGCCGAGAGCGGGCAGGACCCGGCGGTCGGCGGCTGGAACGAGGCGAACGGGGCCTGGCTGCTGCTGCGGACCGGTCCGGTCCGGTCGGCTGTGGTTGCCGAGCACATGGGCCTGACGGAGCAGGAGTTCAAGGGAAGGTATCGCGGCATCCGCCGTGTCCGCGACGCGCTGTTCCCTTCCCACGACCAGGCGGTTCCCTACGTGCTGCTGCTGGCAGCGTGGACCGGCATCGTCCCGGACGGACTGACCGGCCTGGAGGTCTCCGGCATCCGGTGGGCCGGACGGCAGGCGACCCTCCTCTCCTACACCAAGGGCCGCACCGCCGACGAGAGCCTGGTGCTCCCGGCCCGGGCATCGCGGCTGCTGGAGCGATGGCAGGCGCACAGCGCGCTGCTGCGCGGGCGCGTCCCGGCCGAACTGGCCGTGCACTTCTGGCTGGTGACCTTGCAGGGTCTGCCGGGACGGGCCACCTTCGCCAACCACGTGCTGCGCAAGTGGGTCAAGGACCACGACCTGCACTCCGAAGCTGGAGCGCCGCTCTGGATCGACCGGCGACGGTTGAGAACGACCTTCATCGCCGAGCGCGGCCAGCGCCAGTGGTCGCTGCGGGCCACGATCGACCCGAACCACTCCCCGCAGGTCGAGGGAGACCACTACCTGGCAGCCTCGACCCCGGCTCAGAAGGCCGTCGTCGGAGAGATCGCCCGGGACGCGCAGGGCGACCTGCTGCGGCGCGCGAGCACGCCCGTGGTCGTCGACGAGGCCGTTACCGCCGCCCGCCTGCCGGAGGAAGTGCGGCGCCTGGGCCTGGACGAAGGCGTGCTCGCCGAACTGCTCTCGGGCGAGAGGGACGTGTTCAGCGGGGCCTGCTCCGACCAGCTCGCCGGGCTGCACGGCCCGAAAGGCAAGCCGTGCCCGGCCCGGCCATGGGTCTGCCTGCTCTGCCCGCTGGCGCTGTTCGCCCCACGTCACCTGCCCAACCTGCTCCGGCTGAAGGCCTACTTCGCCCGACAGTTCCGTCAGATGCCGCACGAGCAGTTCGCCGCGACCCTCGCCCCGTACGCCCGCCGGCTCTCCGCCGAGATCCTGCCGCGCTTCGAGAAAGCCGCCATCGAGGCCGCTCACGGCGAGGTCCACGACGATGACGCGGAACTGCCGCTGCGAGCCGAGGAGATGACATCGTGAGTGCCCTCCCCGTCCCGGCCGGGCAGCCCCGCAGGTCGGTGTTCGCCGGGGCGGACATCGCGACCACCGCCCGGCTCTCCTGGCTCGACGGCCACCCCCGGCCCCGCTTCGAGGACGACGTGTGGTCGCTCACCGGCTGGGCCGACGCCCCGGTCCAGATGTCGCTGGCGGAGAAGACCTGGCCGTTCGAGCGCATCCTCCATTCGGGCTGGCGCGTGGTCGCCAAGGAGCTCGCCCTCGCTTGGGTCGCCAGCCAGGACGAACGCGTGCTCGCCGTGCCGCAGGCCCGCCGCGTCCCGCGTCACCCCCGGACGGTCCAGGCCCGGCTCTACCACCTCACCTTCTGGCTGAACTGGCTGGCCGAACGCCGGGTCAGCTCGCTCGCCGCCGTCACCCAGGACCACTGCGAGGCCTTCCTGCGCGAGTACGGCGTCGTGCGGGACAAGGAGACCGGCGCAGTCCTGCGGGACAAGCTCGGGAGCTCGCTGCGGTCGGTGGTGTCGGGGATGCAGGACATCGCCGACTACGGCGAGCTGCTGTCCGCCGACCGCCACCGGCCCGGGTTCCGCCCCTGGGGAGACAGGACGCCCGGGCAGGTCACCGGTGCCCCGACACGCCCTCATATCGTGATCAAGACCGCGCCGCTGGACGACACCGTCCTCGGCCCGCTGCTGACCGCGTGCCTGCACCTGGTCGACGTGCTCGGCCCCCACATCGTTGGCCTGCGGGCCGCACTGCGGGCCGAGCGCCTGGCCCGCCAGCAGATCGAATGGAACCGGAACCTCAACGACGCCGGCCTGCTCGCCTCGCTCGTCGAGGAGCACCTGCGGGCCGCCGAGCCGCTGCCCAAGATCGAGACGTGGCAGGTGGCCAAGCGCCTGCGGCGCGGATGGGACCGCCACGACCCGTTGCTGGACTTCAACTTCCAGCACCTGCTGCGGCCGATCGGGCACCGGGACGTCGGCAAGCGCCTCCTGGCCAGGGCCCGGCCGATGCTGGAGGAGGCGGTCGCCGAAGTCGGCACCGAGTACGTGTGGTGCCGCAACGGAGTTGAGGTCCCTCGCGCGGACACCGGCGAGATGGTCCCGTGGTCGCTCCCCCTGTCCCATATTTTCGCCGACTCGCTGGTCCGGGTCGCCGGCCACGCCTGCGTGGTCGCCACCTCGGCGCTGACCGGGATGCGCTCCAGCGAGCTGATGGAGCTGGTCGTCGGCTGCCGCCGCACGGACCGCGACGACGACACCGGCCTGGCCCGCCACCGCCTCGTTGGCAAGGTCATCAAGGCCCGCCGCTGGGGAGGCGAGCCCGACGAGTGGGTCGTCATCGAGGAGGTCGTCCGCGTCATCGCCCTGGCAGAGCAGCTCACCGACGCCGAGCCCGGGCAGCTTCTGTTCGGCCACTTCAACGGCTTCGAGGGCAGAGGGCCGATGACCTGGCTGCGGAAGTGGGTCGCCTCGCCGGCCGGACAGCGGCTCGGCCTGGAACCGATCCCGGAGGTGGCGGTGCACCCCCGACGTCTGCGGCGGACGCTGTCCGTGGAGATGGCGGCCCGCCCAGGAGGCCTCTTCGCCACCAAGGTCCACTTCAAGCACCTCTCCGTGGCCACCAGCGAGGGATACGCAGGCCGCCCCGGAGGCGCCCAGGCCGTCTTCCACCACGAGTGGAAGACGGCGGAGGCGAAGGAGAAGCTCAACCGGACCGTCGAGTCCTTCCGCCAGTACCAAGAAGGCCAGCTCCCGGCCGGCCCCGGGGCCGACGCCCTGCTGGCCACCTTCCGCTCCGTCGAGAACGAGCTCGAGCAGCACGATCCGGGCCCGGCGAAGGTGGTCACCGACCGCCAAGTCGAACTGCTGTTGAAGCGGAAGGCCTCGGCGCTGCACCTCTCCGCGGCGAACTACTGCTGGTTCGAAGACCCGGCGAAGGCGTTGTGCCTCAAGCTCGCCGGCACCAAGACCGCAGCGGCCCCGCTGACCGGGCTGTGCGACAGCAGCCGCTGTCCGCAGGCCACTCATCACCTCATCCACCGTCCCGTCTGGCAGGCCGCCGCGACCAATGGCGCCGAGCTGCTGGCCAGCCCCCGCGTCCCGGCCGGGGAGAAGAGCCGGCTGCGGGCCGAGCTCGACCGCTCGAAGCGGATCCTCGAAGAGATCGACAAGGCATCCGGAAAGGCCGAATGAGATGGCGCTCAGTCAGGACCAGCGCGACCAGATCGAGCGGCGGATCCGGGCGGCCATCGACCGTCTGCTGGCCGGGCAGATTCCTGCCGGCGGGGCCTGCGACGTCAAGACGCTCGCCCGCGAAGCCGGCATCTCCCGCGCCTCCCTCTACCGGACCTGGGGCCACCTCAAGGACGAGTTCGAGAAACGGCGGGCGGCCGCCCAGGCAGCTGGCCAGCAGCCCGATCCGCGTGAGGCCCGCATCGCCCGGTTGCGCGATCTGAACCAGCGGCTCACCGGCAAACTCGCCCGCACCCACACGGAGTTCAACCAGCTCAAGGAACGCCACCGAATGCTGCTGTCCGCCCTCGCGGCCAAGGACGACGAGCTCCAGCGCCTCCGCCGCGAGCGAAGTACGTTCAGCGGTGAACTCGCCACCCTGGCAACCGACATGGAGCAAGGGGACGATGCCGGGAGCGTCATCCCCCTGCCCCGCCGCTGAGCGCCTATGTCCTTCAGGGCGTGGTGGCCTAGCGAGTGGCATTCGAAGCACCCGGAGTGTGGATCACGCACATGCAGACGCTGGCGGCGGGTGAGCATGAGCGAGCGGAACTTGGGTAGTCACCACTCCGTCGACAGCCACAACGCCGATGTGCCATCAATTCTGTCGAGCGATCCGGGAGGTGAGCCTCATGGCCAGGTGGACTTGCGTGGGGATCTACCCCCCTTGGGGCCAGCTCGATGCGAGCGTGCTCAGTCAACGCCATCACACACACTTCAATCCCTATGGGAAGTCGTTCACGACCTTCGAGACCGCCAGCGAGGCCATCATCGACCTGCGGGGCTGGCTGTTAGACGTTGGCGGGCGGGTGCACTATCAAACGGACAGCCTGCCGCGGTTCCCACTAGGTGAGTTCGTCATTTGGTTCGATGATCATCGAACCTGGATGGTTTTCACGGTGCGCGAGGGGGCGTCCTCGGTTCAGAGTGCTGCTCTAGCGACCTATCAGCTCTGGCAGCACCGGGCACGGGAGGTCTGGATGAAGGACTCGCTTAGCCGTAAGAAGCGGCACAACGACAGGATGGCACTCTGGCAACCGAAGTAAGCAAGAGAGGCCCGGCCGAAGGTGGCCGGGCCTCTCTTGCTCACGGGCCGGACTGTGAGGCGACGACGGTGTCCGTGCCGTCTTCCGCTCCGGGGTCGTCCGTGCGGACCGCTGGTCAGAGACTGCATTCCAAGGGAGGCAGCATGGAAAAGTGGACCTGGCTTCAGGTTCCGAGCCCCTGGGAGGCCAGGGAGCGTGGGCCAAGGGACTTCTCGCAAGATTTCACTGACGGCTCCTACGGTGCCGAGCACTTCAGAACGTTCGACACCGCCAGCCAGGCGAGCTCTGATCTGCGCACCTTTTTGCTAGGCGAGGGCGACGGCCAGTGGCCAAACTTTGCGGCTTGCGCGGCGCTCTTGACCAGCGATGTCACGGGCGGTGAGTTCATGCTGTGGAGCGACATGGAGCCACCCCGGGCATGGCTAGTATTCCGAGTGCCCGACGGTGCACATCCAGCCGCGGTCGGGGCGGCTATGCACAAGCAATGGAAGGCGCAAGCTCGTGACGAATTCATGAAGTCGTCATTCGTCTACCGAAGGGGAGAGCTCCAGGGCTATCGCCCTGGTGTTTGGACTCCCGCCAGGCGTCGCCCTTCTCCGCCAACAGCTCCCGGCAGGCGTAGTGCTTCTCCGCCAACAAGCGGAGGATGCGCGACCGCCCTCGTGCTGATCATCTGCGCAATCGTGTTCCTGCTCTCTTGAGAACCTTGCTCTCAAGCCCTCGGGCCGACGGGCTCGGTAGCCTGGGTATCAGGTGGGCCCCAGGGCAAGTAGGTGGCCACCAACTTGAGAACGATCAAGGCCGAGTCGGTCCGCCGACCGAGTTCGCCAGCCTCCGGGTGAGAGGTCTCCCTGGAGACCGCCCCGTACTTCGTGTCCCACCCCGACACTCCGGTCGTCGAACGGTCGGAGTGACCGTTCGACGAGCACTTCCACGAATCCCTCATTTCGGACATTCGCGGGTTGACCTGTGGCTTCGGGGATTGGAAACAGGTAGTCATCTAGCGGAAATCACAAGCGGGTGATCAGGAGCGCGGAGACAAGCAGAGCCAAGGCGTGCAGAGCTTGATCAGCCAAGTACATCCCATTGAGCCCGGCCGTCCGCAGGCTGGCGAAGTCCGGCGAGCCGGTGTGCTGCAGCAGCCATCGCACCGGCCAACGCCGGTCCAGCACAGCATGGCTGGCCGCCGACCATGCAAAGCCGGCGGCCAGCCCGGTCACGGACAGCGGGATCGGGATGAACAGCCATACCAGGGCGAGAAGCGCGGCCATGACGAGGTGGTACTGGCCAACATGGGCCAGGCAGGCCATCCAACCCCGGCGCGGACTCACCCCGGCGGACACATCATCGGCGCTCGGCGCACCCTTGTTCGCGGCCTGGTGATCGCTCTGGCCGAGTACGTGGTCCGCGACGTTGTGACCAACAGCCAGCACAGCCCAGACGGAACCGAACGTCGCCAAGGTGGCGAGCTGATCGATCGACGTCGTCATGCCGTCACCCCCGAGAGTGCATTCCGAGGCGCACTGTCGACGCCCGCTAACCGAGACACCCGAACGGAATCTCGGGCGGACCGCGCTCGGCGAATGCCCCTCGAAAGCGAGACGCAGAGGAAGGTGGACACGGCCTTTGCCGCGTTAACCCAGTGGTCGGCCACGTCCGCGGAGGCTCTGAACAGCGCGTAGACAGCGGCGAACCGGGTGGCGCGATGGACGGTGTTCGTGGTCACAAGTGCTCCGGGTGCTTGGGTGCTGCTTTGGCAGCCGATGGTCAGGGATGGCGACCGCTTCTGTCCGAAGAGCCGCACAGAGGAAGGGCCGCCGCCCCGGCAAGAGGATGCTGTTGGCGAAGCGTTGCCAGGATGCTGGTGCGCGGTCGGGCGTGGGGAGTGTCGGTGGGCCAGGCGTCGATGTGGATGAGGCCGATCGCCGCTCCGGTGCGTTGGTGCTGGGGGCTTGTCTTCGGCATGGCTCGGTAACGGGCGCTGCGTAGGTCGCAGGCCCTGACCGCTTGGGAGGTTGTTCCCTCGACACCAGCGCGGATCTTGTACCGGGCCTTCCACCCGTCGCTCTGCTGGAGCTCGCGGGCGTGCTGGCGGACTTCGTACTCCTCGCGGGGACGCAGGTTGATCTCCCAGCACTTGGCTCTGGGTGAGTTGACGCACTCCCGCAGCGCAGGGCCGGGCCGGCAGTCGGCCCGGGAGAACCGGACCCGAATGGTCGGCACTCCGGCCCTGGAACGCGCTGGTGCCACTGGGTGCTGGTCACCCCGTTCGGGCACGTAACGCGCTGATTGTCACAGCCGATGATGAAGGCGCCCTGCGCGTATGTGGTGCGAGTGTGTGGAACGGTCGCCGGCCTCATCGGGCCGTGTAGAGCCACGTGGTGGTCTCGGCGCGCAGTGACCACGGCGTTGGCGTTGGCATGCCGGCGGTCACCCCGTGCCGCCGGGCAGCAGGTCCCGCTCCGCCAGGCAGGCGTAGACGGCAGTAACCATCTGATCGTCCGTCATCGTGGCGATGGCGGTGGTCACGTTCGTGATGGGAACCACTGAATGTGCTGCGCTAGCTGTGCCAACCCGCACTGTGGAGCGACACTGGACAGCAGCCAGGGGAGCTTCGGTGCTCTTCCAGCACGCTGACAACAGGGTCGACTGGTGGCCCTGGGGCCCGGAGGCTTTCGAGGAGGCCGAGCGGCACGGGGTGCCGGTGCTGCTGTCCGTCGGCGATGCCGTTTGCCACTGGTGCCAGTGAACTCACAAACCCAGTAGTCCGCGGGCATCACAGCTCTCTGATGATCACGCGGCTTCCGCAGAGCTTCGACCAGTCGTCGCGGTCGGAGGTCAGCACGATCACAGGGGTTGGGGCCCGTAGTGCGAGCGCGGCGACGAGAGCGTCGATGGCGTACTTGTGCCCGTGCAGCCCGCCGGCGTCCCGGAGCAGCGCCACCGCGGTCAGGGAGTCCTCCTGGCTGACTGGCTCCACCCGCAGCCGGGAGAGCACCCATTTCAAGCGCGCCGGGTCGGTCTTTCCCTGTGCTGCTTCGACGATGGTGAGCACAGACACGAGGACAGGTACTCCGACCTGCCGGGATGCCTCGATGCGAGCCGCCATCGTGCGGTCGTTAAGCAGGAGCAGGGAGAGCGCCTCGGAGTCGAGTACCAGCGACCGGGCCGGCTGCTCCTTCACGCAGCGCCCCGTTCGACCGTACCGGCGTTCTGGTCGCCGAACAGCTCACGACGAGCGGCTTCGATCTCCTGCTCCGTGAGCACGCCGTGTTCCTCTTCGTGCGACGCGACGATCTCGGCGAGCCCGTCCATGGCGAGCTGGTGCCGGACTGCCTCGGTGACGTAGCTAGACAGCCCGCGGCGACCGGTTCGAGAGCGGAGCTCACTGACCAGCTCGGTGGGCATGGACACGGAGATGTTCTCGGTGGTCCCGGCTCGGAGTGGCTTCATGGTTGCAGTATAAGACACTTTCTATTACATGACGGAGACTTTCCGTGCTTCGCGTCCTGTTTCGCGTGGCGGAGGTGCTTTCCGCCGAGAAGCAGGTCCAATTGGGTTGGCAGGCGCAGCGTCCAGCCTCTGTGCTCGAGCAGTAGCTCGACGTCCCTGTCGCTGTCCGTTCGATCCGCCAGTGGAGGCCGATTCCTGACTTCGCTTACTGCCGGAGCCGTCGCCCCGTCGCCCCGTTGGCTGTCGATCGTCCAGCGGTGCCTCCTCTAGCCGCACATCGAAGCGGAGTCGCGTCGGTGCTCCGGTCCGGGGTGCCCCAGGCTCCTGCGGGCAGGGAGTCTCCAATCCCATTGGTGTGATCTGAGTCACACGCAAGCTTCGTTGACGTGCTGTCGCCGCAGGAGCTGTCGCGTTGATCGGTGGCCGGAGCTGGCGGTTACCTCGTGGGGATACTGCGCAGCAACGCTGCGCAGAGCTCCGCAGACCGCGCCGGGGGCCTCTTGCTCGTTCGCCGCTCCCCTCTATGTATGACGGCTTGCTTCGCTAATGTGGGAACCGCGCCAACCTGCCGGGGTTTGTCAGCTGCCTCCTGGCATGGTCAGGCTAATTGCGCAGTGATACTGCGCATATGATCCGTTGAGGGGAGCCGAGCGCAATGAGGGCGTTCATCGAACTGCTGGGTAAGGCGATGCAGAGCACGGGGGCGACGTTGCGACTGTGCCTGCTGATCACGGTCACCGCCGGGGCGTACTTCATCAGCCAGGTGAAGTAGCAGGAGAAGGATTTCGAGGGAGAGCATTCGATGATCGCAGAAGCGGCAAATCCGGCAGCAGAGCTCGCCGAGCGGTTGTGGCGGGCGTATGCGCCCTACCGGCGCGGCCGCGGTACGGTCGGTGACCTCGACGCGATGCTGGCGATCCTGGTGCTGGCCGCCTTTGCGGAGGCGGGAGGCCGGCCCGAGGGCGATTTCGTGAAGCGGTGGAAACGCGCTTCGGCGGAGGCCGCAGCCGGTTTCTCTCCGGTGGCCGAACTTCGGGGGGCTCTGCAGGACGCGGCCAGGCATCCGGGTTTTCCGCTGCCATGGTCGGCCGACCTCGACCTCGGGAGTGGACCGGACGATGCCGCCTGGATGACGGCTTTCGTCGCGGCGTTGGACCGGGGCCCCGGCTTCGGAGAAGTCGCGGTGGCTGAGGTCTGTGAGCTGCTGCTCCAACGGCATGCCGCTGAAGGGGCATTGCCTGGAGGGGAGTTCTACACGCCGCGCGGGGTCGCCGATCTGCTCGTCGATCTGGCCGACCCTCGTCCGGGAGACCGGATCATGGATCCGGCCTGTGGTACCGGCAGCGTGCTTGCGGCCGCTGCTCGGTACCTGGCCGGGCGGGGGCCGGTCGGCGACAACTCGTTCGAGGCGTACGCGGCGGATCGGAGCAACGTGCGCCCGGCGATGTTGAACCTGGCCCTGCACGGGGTGAGCGTGCCGCAGGTGGAACTGGCGGATCCGGCGACGCTGTTGCGGGACCGGAGCCTGGGCCGTGCCGACCGGGTGCTGAGCAATCCGCCGTTCAATCAGCGCATCGACGGGTGGGAGCACCGGCAGTTCATCTCGCCACCGGAGTCGAGCGCCAACTTCGCCTGGTTGCAGCTTGCCTGGTCCCAGCTCAAGGAAGGGGGGATCGCGGCGGTTGTGATGCCTGCGCGGGCGGCTTGGGCGGGAGGAGCGGAGGCGCGGATCCGCCGTGAGATGGTCGCCCTGGGCGCGGTTCTCGCGGTCATCGCGCTGCCGGCGCACCTCTTCGCGGGTACCAATATCGCCGTGCACGTCTGGGTACTCGGCCGGGGCCGCCGGTCCCGGCCGGCGCAGCGTAGCGACTCCGTGATCCTCGTCGATGCTCGCAGCGTGGGGGGCCAGCCGTCGGAGCGGCCCCGCGTGCTGTCGGGTGAGGACGTCGATCGCATCGCAGACTGCTTCCGACTCTGGCTCGGAACCTCGGAGGAGGTGGACGAGCCGGGTTTCGCCCGAGCGGTTTCCTATGCCGAGCTCATCGAGAACACAGGAAATTTGGATCCGCGGACCTACCTCCGGACGGAGAGCGGGCCGAGCGGGGCTGCAGACCTGAGCGCCATGCTGGCCGATTTCGAGCGGCGCAACCGAGAGGCATCGGAGCTCGGAGCGGAACTGGCGCAGATCGCCGGCGCACAGGATCAACTGGCGCAGGACGGCATCCGATGCCAGAGCCTGCTGCTGAAGGACGTGGTGAGCGGCGACTCGACGGCCGGTGGGCGTCCTGTGCGGCTGCTCGCGGGGCCTTCGGGAAGCCGGGTCCGGGCCCAGGACTACGTGGGGGTCGGCGGGGTCCCCGTTGTGATGCCGAAGGACATCTCGGACGTCGGCTTCATCGTGGACGGCATCAAGTGCATCTCCGAGCAGCATGCCGAACGGCTTGACCGCTTCCGGTTGAATATCGGGGACATCGTGGTAGCGCGCCGTGGCGATCTCGGACGATGCGCCGTGGTCGGAGAAGAACAGCAGGGATGGGTCTGCGGCACCGGCTGTTTCGTGATCAGTCCTCCCGGCACCGTCGACTCTCACTACTTGGCGGCGTTCCTGCGCAGCCCTGGGGCTCGGGAGTGGCTCGACGCGCACTCGACCGGGAGCCTGGCCCTGCGCACCATCTCTCTCGAGGTGCTCGGGATGCTGCCCGTCGTCCTTCCCGATCTCGACACCCAGCGGTCCATCGGTGAAGCCATGGCGAGCTTCGATGCCCATGAGCGGCGGTTGCTGGACCAGCTGGCAACGACGCGGGACATCCGCAGCAAAGCGCTGAACAGCTTCCTGGCGAGATGAAGGCAGCCGCAGCGCCGATCGCGGGGGATGCGGCACGCGGCGCTGCTCCGAATGCCTCCCGGGTGGCCGCTGAGGCGTCTGCAGGTCCTGCGTCCTGTCGGCGCCTCACTGCCAACCGTGTCCGCAGGGGACCCGGTCGGAACCCAACACCCAGACTTCTCCTTAACTGCTGGATGGCAGAGTTGACTCAAGCGGCTTGTGCTGCTTAAAGTCGAAGGCAAGTCAAGGCATCCCGTCGGGGGAGGCCGCCTACGTCAGGGGCGCGCATGGCCACGCTTAGCATCCACTTCGACCCCGCTGTCATCGCCCGACTCGTAAGTGCGAGCGGTGACGTCACCGTCCACGTCACCCTGTCCCTCGGTGAAGCGACTGGCTTCGCGCAGGTCGCTCCGGTCATTCCCCAGGGGCCCCTGGCTGGGTTGATGCGCGCCGACCTGCTCGAACCGGGGACTGTCCTCACGTTCCGTCAGCGCCGCGCCAACAGGTCGGGCCGCGCCGTTGTCACCGCCGATGGTCAGCTCGTCGTCGACGGGCACTCCTCTCCCTTTCCCTCGCCGTCGAAGGCCGCAGAGGCCGTGACTGGCAACATCATCAACGGCTGGACCCTCTGGCGGACGCCCGACGGTTCCACGTTGGATCAGCTGCGACAGAAGCTGGACGCCGAGTAGCCGACCCATGCGGCCCCGACCGAGGGCGTCGCGTCCGTCCGTGAACCAGGCCGTTTGCCTGTGCCCGCCGCCAAGGCGTCCCGTTTCGGCGGCGGGCTCCGAACCCGAGGGGCTTCTTGTACATAACCTTTGACCTGATCACTGCCCTTGTCGTTTCCGGGGCCTTCGCGACCGGGGTGCTCGTTTACCGCCGAACCGCACCGTCGGAGGGCGCGACCGCTCTGTCGAGAGGTGAACGACTGGCGCTCGCCCTCGGCGCGGCGGCCACCGTCATCGTGATTGGCGGCTACCTCGGGAACGGGTTCCGGGGCATCGAGCACAGCGCGAATGCACAGCTGGCGCGAGCCGTGGAAGCCGTGAAGCCTGGGGTCGGCCGGTAGGCGGTGCCGTGGCTGGCGGCACCCCGGGCGGTTCCTGCCTTCAGCGGGCGGGTTGTGGCTTGATGGACATGTACTGGGTAGTCGTGGTCGCTGTGATGGATGAGCCTCCCTGGCCATGCAGGCGCATCCCAGGTGATGAGGGCCAGGGCGGCGTCCGCGTGCTCGGAGGTGTGCCAGCCCACGATCCAGCGGGAGAAGGCGTCGCGGATCGTGGCCAGTCGCCACGGGGCCCTCGCCGGTGGGGACGAGCGAGATGTCGGCGACCTACAGCCGGTTCGGAGCGTCGGCGGTGAAATCGCGCTGGACCAGGTCCGGGGTGAGGTCGTCCGTTGGTCGTGGCGGGTGAACGAGCGGGGGCCGGCGCGGGCTGACGCCCTGGAGGCAGGCCTGGCGCATCAGGGGCTCGACCCGCTTGCGGCCGACGTGAGTGACCTCGCGCCGAAAGGCGGCGTGGATGTAGTGAATCCGCCCGGTCAGCTCGGCGTCGTACCGTCTGCGTTCGCAGGGCTCGTGGACGCGGAGCGCCAGCGGTGGTAGGGGGAGGCGGGGGATGTGCAGTTCCCGGAGGACGGGCTCGGCTCCGAAGCGGTGCTGGTGCTCGTCGATGAGCCTCAGTACCGTCGCCGGGTGGGGTCGAGCTCCTGGGCAAAAAAACCGAAGTGGCCTTGAGGAGCTCGCACGAGCACCGCAGATCGGCGTTCTCCTTGCGTAGAGCGGTGAGCTCGACATGCGTCCTTGGGCGCCGGATGGTACCGGGATCCTTCGTCACCTCCCGGCGCTATCGTTGAGACACTCAGCTTGAGCATCACCGGTAGTGATGATGCGGTCGCGCATGGACACACGAAGGATGGGCGCCGAAGGATGGACAGGCCACACGTACACCCTGCCGTGGAATCGCGGTCTGGCTCTGGTCTCGACGCAATCGATGGGGTGACGTGGTAGTGGCCCTCAAGAAGTCTGACCTGTACAGCTCGCTCTGGCGGAGCTGCGACGAGTTGCGCGGCGGAATGGATGCCGGCCAGTACAAGGACTACATCCTGACGCTGCTGTTCGTGAAGTATGTGACGGACAAGGCCAAGTCCGATCCGAACTCCCTGATCGACGTCCCCGCCGGCGGATCCTTCGATGACATGGTCGCTCTCAAGGGCGATAAGGAGATCGGCGACAAGATCAACAAGATCATCGGCAAGCTCGCTGAGGCCAACGGACTCGAGAAGGTCATCGACCTGGCCGACTTCAACGACGAGGAGAAGCTCGGCAAGGGCAAGGAGATGCAGGATCGCCTCTCCAAGCTGGTGGCGATTTTCGCTGTTCTCGACTTCCGAGGTAGCCGCGCTGAGGGCGACGACCTGCTTGGCGACGCCTACGAATACCTGATGCGGCACTTCGCAACGGAGTCGGGCAAATCGAAGGGGCAGTTCTACACTCCGGCCGAAGTCTCGCGGGTGCTCGCCAAGGTCGTCGGTATCGGATCGGGCACCCGACAGGACCAAACGGTCTACGACCCCACGTGCGGGTCCGGCTCGTTGCTCCTCAAGGTCGCTGACGAGGCTCCACGCGGCCTCACCATTTATGGCCAGGAGAAGGACAACGCCACGTGGGCGCTGGCCCAGATGAACATGATCCTCCACGGCTACGAGGACCGTGAAATCCGCAAGGGCGACACGATCACCAGCCCACAGTTCACCCAGGGCGCACGGCTACAGACCTTCGACTTCGCCGTCGCCAATCCGCCGTTCTCTATCAAGTCATGGGGAAACGGCCTGGAGAACGACTACGGTCGCTTCGAGTTCGGTCGGCCGCCGGAGAAGAACGGCGACTACGCCTTCCTCCTGCACGTCCTCAAGTCCCTCAAGAGCAACGGCAAGGCCGCAGTCATCTTGCCGCACGGTGTGCTGTTCCGTGGTCACGCCGAAGCGAGCATTCGTAGAGAGCTGTTGCGTCGCGGCTACATCAAGGGCATTATCGGCCTGCCCGCGAACCTCTTCTACGGCACCGGCATTCCAGCCTGCATCGTCATCCTCGACAAGGAGAATGCCCACGCGCGCACTGGCGTCTTCATGATCGATGCTTCCAAGGGTTTCATGAAGGACGGCAACAAGAATCGCCTTCGGAGTCAGGACATCCACAAGATCGTCGACGTCTTCAACAAGCAGACTGAGATCGAGCGCTATTCGCAAATGGTGGCGCTCCACGAGATTGCTGACCCGAAGAACGACTACAACCTCAACATCCCGCGGTACATCGATTCCTCCGATCCAGAAGACATCCAGGACCTTCACGCCCACATGAAGGGCGGGATCCCGGACCGCGACCTGGATGCACTCGACGGGTACTGGGAGGCATTCCCAAGCCTTCGTCACACGCTCTTCAAGCCAAACCGCTCTGGCTATAGCGATCTGGCTGTCAGCGTGGCTGAGGTACAACAGGCCATCCTGGACTCCGACGAGTTCCAGAAGTTCGCTATGGACGTCCGTGGACAGGTTGACGACTGGTTCGCCGCGCACCGGCCGGCCCTGCAAGTGCTCAACCCGGACACCCTCCCCAAGGATCTGATCGCTGGCATCAGTGACGATCTACTGGCCCGGTTCAAGAACACCCCTCTGGTCGACGGGTACGACGTCTACGAGCAGCTCATGACTTATTGGCACGGCGTCATGCACGACGACGTCTTCCTCGTCATGAACGACGGGTGGTGTGAGGCGGCGAAGCCCCGCAAGACCATCGAGGACAAGGAGCGCAAGCTCTCTGAGACCCCGGACCTTGTCATTGGCTCAGGGCGCAGTGCCATCAAGTACAAGATGGACCTCATCCCGCCAGCGCTAGTGCTCGCCCGTTACTTTGCGGAGGAGCAGGCCAAGGTTGATTCACTGCATGCGGCGGCCGAAGAGGCAAGCCGCGCTGTCGAGGAGTACATCGAGGAGCACGCCGTGGAGGACGGCCTACTTGCTGAGGCAATGGACGATGGCAAGATCTCCAAGCCGCTTGCTTCGACGCGACTCAAGGCGGCCCGATATCAGGGAGCCGACGTGGAGGAGATCACGGCGCTGCAGTACCTGGTCAAGCTGTACAACGAAGAGGCTGTCGCCAAGAAGGCCGCCAAGGAGTCTCAGGCCGCGCTCGATCTGGCAACCCTCAAGAAGTATGGTGATCTCACCGAGCCTCAAATCAAGCAGCTTGTACTCGACGACAAGTGGCATACGACGATCGCGGAGCGCGTCGCTCAGGTTGTCAACTCACTGACCTTGGCGCTGGTGGCGCGTATTCAGGAACTGGGCGAGCGATACGCGGAGACGGTCAGCTCGCTAAATGCCACATTGAGGATGCTCGAAGCGAAAGTCGCCGGCCACCTTGAAATGATGGGGGTGGAACAGTGACCGGCTGGCGAACGACCCATCTCGGAGCAGTGGTGACGCTCCAGCGTGGCTTCGATCTTCCGTCAAGGCTCCGGCGCCGCGGTACGACTCCGATCGTGAGCTCATCTGGAATCAGCGGATGGCACGACCAGCCGATGGTCAAGGCACCGGGAGTCGTGACGGGCCGATATGGAACCATTGGAGAGGTCTTTTTCGAAGAGGTCGACTTCTGGCCACTCAACACCACCCTGTGGGTCTCCAATTTCCATGGGAATGACAAGCGCTTCGTTTATTACCTGTTGCAGCGGATCAACTTCGCAGCACACAGTGGAAAGAGCGGGGTGCCTGGAGTCAATCGTAACGACCTCCACAGCGAATTGGTCTCCCTGCCACTATCGGTCGATGACCAGAGGGTAATCGCCGATGCTCTGAGCGATTGCGACAATCTGATCTCTGCACTAGAGCGCCAGATCGCCAAGGAGCGGGCGATTAAGCAAGGCATGATGCAGCAGCTCCTGACCGGTCGGACACGCCTGCAGGGGTTCGAGGGCGTCTGGGAGTATCATCTTGTTGCTGAGATGGGGGATGTCCTTGCTGGCAAGGCACTGAACGTCAGCGGTGCTGGAGCCTTGCGTCCCTACCTTCGGACAAAGAACGTGCTTGATGGGCGAATCGATCTAGAGGACGTTCTATGGATGCCTATGACAGATGTCGAGTTTGAACGCTTTCGCATTGAATGCGGGGATGTTCTACTCAATGAAGGCCAGTCTCTAGAGCTCGTTGGTCGCTGCTCCATTTACAGCGGTGAATTCGGAACTCCCTGCGCAATGCAGAATCAGCTGCTCCGATTTCGATCCTACCCGGGGACGTCTCCCGAATTCGCTGCACATCTCTTTCGGTATTGCCAGTGGGCGGGGGCGTTTTCTGTTATCGCTACGAAGACTACCTCGGTTGCGCATCTAGGCAGCTCAAGGCTTAGCAATCTTCGTCTTCTTTGGCCTACTGATCGACGCGAACAGGCGGCGATTGCTGAGGTGTTGTCTGATATGGATGCCGAAATCACTGCCCATGAGGTCCGTCTCGATAAGGCGCGCGCTGTCAAGCAAGGCATGATGCAACAGCTCCTGACAGGCCGCACTCGCCTTCCCGTCATGGAGAGCGCAGCGTGAGCAACGTCGGCCAGTCGGAGCGCAAGACTCAAGACCGTGTCGTCAAGCTGTTCCGAGACTCGTTGGGCTACGAGTACCTAGGCAACTGGGAGCACCGCGCGGCAAACTCCAACGTTGATGTGGAGCTGCTCACTCAAAACCTCCGCACCCGGGGCTACAGCGACAACCTCATCAACAAGGCGATCGACGACCTGAAGAGCGACGCATCGCTCGGTGGGGGACGCGACCTGTATGAAGCGAACCGGGACGTCTACGGCCTGCTCCGGTACGGGGTGAAGGTTAAGCCTGGTTTCGGCGAGCAGGTGGAGACGGTGTGGCTCATCGATTGGGCGAACCCCGAAGCGAATCACTTCGCCCTGGCCGAGGAAGTAACGGTTCTGGGGCAGCACACCAAGCGCCCGGACATCGTGTTGTACGTCAACGGCATCGCCTTCGGGACGATCGAATTCAAGCGCTCGAAGGTCGCCGTCTCTGACGGCATCCGGCAGAGCATCGGGAATCAGCGTCCTGAGTTCATTCGGTCGTTCTTTACCACGGTGCAGCTCGTCATGGCCGGCAACGACGTAGAGGGGTTGCGTTACAGCGCCATCGACACGCCAGAGAAGCACTGGTTGGCGTGGCGTGAGCCGTCCGACATTGAAGATCCCCTCGACCGTTCCTTGGTGCAACTCTGCTCGAAGGGGCGCCTGCTCGAGCTGGTTCACGACTTCATGGTCTTCGACTCAGGACAGAAGAAGACGTGTCGACACAACCAGTACTTTGGCGTCAAGGCGGCTCAGGAGCGGATCGCCAAGCGGGAGGGCGGCATCATTTGGCACACCCAGGGCTCCGGTAAGTCCCTGACGATGGTGTGGCTGGCCAATTGGATCCGGGAATCTCAAGTCGGGACGAACCCACGGGTCTTGCTGATTACTGATCGGACCGAACTGGATGAGCAGATCGAAAAGGTCTTCCATGGGGTCGGGAAGGAAATCTACCGAACCAAGAGCGGCCCTGGCCTCCTCGCCGCGTTGAATGCGGACGAGAAGTGGCTGATCTGCTCGCTGGTTCACAAGTTCCGCGGCTCGGAAGACGAAGCTGTCCGCGATGAAGCTGAGAGTGAGTTCATCCGTGAACTGAGAGCAACCGTCCCCAAAGACTTCCGGGCCAAGGGCAACCTCTTCGTCTTCGTGGACGAAGCCCACCGTACGCAGTCCGGCAAGATGCACGACGCCATGAAGGCCCTCATGCCTGGCGCCATGTTCATCGGCTTCACGGGCACGCCCCTCCTCAAGGAGGACAAGGACACCACTGTCCAGCGGTTCGGCGGCTTCATCCACACCTACAAGTTCAACGAGGGCATTGCGGACGGCGTCGTGCTCGACTTGCGGTACGAGGCTCGCAACATCGACCAGGACCTGACCTCGCCGACGAAGGTCGACCAGTGGTTCGAGGCCAAGACCCGCGGTATGACGGACCTGTCTCGCGCTGAGCTCAAGAAGCGCTGGGGCACCGTTCAGAAGGTCGCCAGTTCGGAGCCACGGGCCCGGCAGATAGTCAATGACATCCTGTTCGACATGGAGGTCAAGCCGCGTCTGGCGGATGGCCGCGGCAACGCTATCCTCGTCAGTCAGAGCATTTACCAGGCGTGCAAGCTCTACGAGCTGTTTACCCAGGCCGGGTTCAAGGGCAAGTGCGCCATCATCACGTCGTACACACCGCAGGCGAGTGATATCGCTAAGGAAGACTCAGGCCACGGCGCAACCGAGCGGCTGCGCCAGTACGAGATCTATCGGCGGATGCTCGCAGACCACTTCAACGAGCCTGCCGACAAGGCGATGGGCAAGGTCGAGCAGTTCGAAAAGGACGTCAAGGAACGTTTCGTCAAGGAACCGGGCCAGATGCGGCTGCTCATCGTCGTCGACAAGCTTCTGACCGGCTTCGATGCCCCAAGCGCTACGTACCTGTACATCGATAAGAAGATGCAGGACCATGGTCTGTTCCAGGCGATCTGCCGGGTCAACCGCCTCGACGGCGAGGACAAGGACTACGGCTACATCGTCGATTACCGTGACCTGTTCAACTCCCTTGAGTCCGCGATCAAGGACTACACCAGCGGTGCTCTTGAAGGCTACGAAGCGAAGGACGTACAAGGGCTGCTGTCAGACCGGATCGATAAGGCCCGGGATAACCTCAATGAGGCACTGGAGAAGATCCGGGCGCTCTGTGAGCCGGTCGAACCACCGAAGGGCACCCTCCAGTACCAGCAGTACTTCTGCTCCCGGGAGCATGGCAACGTTGGCCAGTTGAAGGCTAACGAACCCAAGCGGGTCGAGCTCTACAAGTCCGTGGCAGCCGTGACCCGCGCATACGGCAACCTCGCCAACGAAATGCAGGCCGCTGGGTTCAGCGACGCCGAAGCCGCAGCGATCAAGGGAGAGATTGCTCACTACGCCGACGTGCGTGCCGAGGTGAAGCTCGGCGCTGGCGAGAACGTCGATTTCAAGCAGTACGAGGCCGGTATGCGGCATTTGCTGGACACGTACATCAGCGCCAGCCCCTCCGAGGTCGTCTCCGATTTCGAGGAAGCCGGCCTGATGCAGTTGATCGTCGAGATGCGATCCGGCGCGCTAGAGAGGCTTCCCGCGGGTATCAGGAGGAACCCGGAAGCGGTTGCGGCAACGATTGCCAACAACATGCGCATGGTGATCATCGATGAGCACCCGATGAACCCGAAGTACTACGACAAGATGTCGGAGCTGCTCGACGCCATTCTCGAAGAGCGGCGGCAGGGGGCCCTGGACTACAAGGATTACCTTGCGAAGCTCCTGGAGCATGCGTCCAAGATCGGCAAGGGCGAGTCAAGCACCAAGTATCCGGAGTGGGCTGACAATGGTGGCCGCCGAGCCCTGATTGATTTCTTCGATCCGTCACCGGAGCTGGCCGTGGTCGTGGACACCACCGTCCTTCACACCAAGCCCGACTCGTGGGTGGGCAACGCGATGAAGGAGAAGAAGGTCAGGCGCGCGCTCGCTCAAGCTCTGACCTCCGACTTCGACAGGTTTGATGAGCTCATGGATCTGCTAAAGGCACGCCATGAGTACCGCTAGTACTTCTCTCACCATCCGTGGCATCGACATCGATGTCGTCTACAAGAACATCAAGAACCTGCACATCGGTGTGTATCCACCCTCGGGACGCGTCCGTGTGGCGGCGCCGCACCAGCTCGACGATGAGCAGGTGCGACTCGCTGTGATCCAACGCCTGCCGTGGATCAGAGAGAAGCGCGAGCAGCTTCGGTCGGCTGCACGGCAGTCCGTGCGAGAGATGGTCACGGGCGAGTCGCACTACGTGTGGGGGGTCCGCCGCAGGATGAAGGTCGTGGAGCGTCCTGGGCGGGCTCACTTCGAGCTGGACGGTGAGCGGCTGCTCCTGTACGTCCAGGCCGGCACCACGGCTGAACGGCGGCGGGAGCTGCTCGACCGCTGGTGCCGGGAGCAGCTTCGGCACGTGATCCCGGACTTGATCGCCAAGTGGGAACCCGTCCTTGAGGTGTCGGTGCCGCGGTGGAACATCAAGCGCATGAAAACCAAGTGGGGATCGTGTAATCGCGAGACCGGGCAGATTTGGTTCAATGTGGAGCTCTCCAAAAAACATCCAGGTTGCCTCGAATACGTTGTTGTTCACGAGATGGTGCACTATCTCGAACGCAACCATGGCGAACGCTTCATCGAGCTCATGGAGAGATTCATGCCGAATTGGCGGATTTTTCGCGACCGGCTAAATGAAGCGCCCCTCGCAGAGGAAGAGTGGGCGTGACGATGGCGTGATTCGCCAGTTTGGTGCGCGCCCTTGAACCGGCGACGTCGCGATCGTTCTGTCGGAGCGGGGCGATAGGATTCGAACTCAGTTCGACCGAAGTGCGGGTGTCCGCCGCAGAATCGGAGGATCGACCCGGTGAAGTTCATTGTCCTACCCCAAGATGCGCCAGTGCGCTCAGGCCCCGAGGCTGCGGTCCTAGTGGCCGATGACTGGGATGACTTCGGTTTCCGTACCAGCTATACGCTTTGGTACCGAGACTCGCAGAAGCAGACGAACCTAGGTTTTGTCAAGGTCGCCGTCGCCGGGCAGGGGGACGGCCCCAGCCCTATCCGTGCCGGGGTTTACGATGGCTCGCCACCGGGTGAACTCTTCTCCCTCGGGCAGAGCGACCACTACTACGACAACATCAAGAAGCTCGGACACGACAGACGGGAAGAGATCCTTCGAGGGCTCTCTGACGTTGCCTACAACCCCGACCTTCTTGAGACTGCTATGCAGTACCCAGTGACACGCTCATCACTGTTGCGGACGGTTGAGGAACAGACGGTCAGGGCGCAGTTTAACCGGATCGCCCGTGGCGGAGTCCGGCTAACCGAGTACCGGTTCCGCTACACCGCACCGGGGCATGGCGCTGAGAGCACTCTCGACTTCAAGGTCGATCCTGACTCCAGGCCGTCCAGCAATATCCACGCCCTCATCGGCCGCAACGGGGTTGGCAAGACGACTTTGCTGCGGAATCTCGCCGCTGCGGTTGTCTTGCCCGAGAGGCACGCGGAATTCGGCCGCGTGGATGTGCTCCCGACGTCTACGTCCCCAGACGGCGAGCGGTTTGTGAACGTGGTGTCAGTCACCTTCAGCGCGTTCGATCCCTTCGTCGAAATGGTCGAGGAGAGTGATCCCCGAGCGGTGAAGTACACCTACGTCGGCCTGCAAAGCACTTCGCTCGATGATCTGTCTACCGGCACCCAGCAGCAACGACTGCAAGCGGCCTTCAGCGCTGGAGTCCACGCCATCATCGACTCGCGTGACCTCATGCGCTGGCGCGACACCATGATGCTGCTAAGCCGTGACCCGCAGTTCGCAGACTCCGCTATCGCGGCCTACGCCCGAGACATACGGGCCGGCATGAAAGTCACGGACTCCGACGTGCGTGACCTGGCCGCTGCCTTTGGGCGGATGAGCTCAGGTCACGCGATTGTGGTACTGACCATGACACAGCTCGTGCGTCTTGTGGCGGAGCAGTCTCTAGTCCTGGTGGACGAGCCCGAGGCCCACTTGCATCCGCCACTGCTGGCTTCCTTCATACAGGCATTGTCTAGCTTGTTGGCCGACCGCAACGGTGTCGCCGTAGTCGCTACACATTCGCCTGTCGTGCTACAGGCGATGCCGCAGTCCTGCGTCTACAAGCTTATACGCCAAGGCGAGAGTAGCCGCGTCGAGCGCCCTCAGATTGAGACGTACGGTGAGAACGTCGGCGTGCTGACCCACGAGGTATTCGGGCTCGAGGTGATGGAGTCTGGCTTCTATGCGGAGATCGGCAGGGCGGTGGCCGCGCTGGATTCATACGAAGAAGTCCTCGCCCATTTTGACGGCAAGCTCGGCGGAGAGGCAAAGGGGCTGGTCCGGATCCTCCTCGCAGAGAAGACGGATGGTCCCCTCTGATGTGGCCCCTGGAGGTCCCCATGCGGAAGGCAAGTGATAGCTACCAGGCATGCGTCGCCCGCAGCACCACGGCGGAAGGGCGGCGCGAGCGGCTGCTCAAGGCGGCTGACACCGTGCGGAAGGCCAGCCAGATGCTGCGCGAAGCCGCGGCTGCCAGGGACCTGCACGACCTTGACGCGAAGGACTTTACGGTTCCTGAGATTGCTGGTGGCACCTTCGTGGAATGGGTGTACGAAAACGGCATGCAGACCGTCGGGGGGCGGGTAATTCGCGACGAGCTGATGGCCGCTCCACCCAACGAACGGTGCCCGTTGTGCCGACAGGGCACCGTCCGCCAGCTCGACCACTTCATGCCGAAGAGCCTCTTCCCTGCACTGTGCGTGGATCCGCTCAACCTGGTCCCCGTCTGTGAGCGGTGTAATTTAATCAAGGGCAATAAGCGTCCGGATAATGCAGAGAACACGATCCTGCATCCATACCTCGACCGGATCTCCCATGAGAGCTGGCTGGACGCACGTACGATCCATGATTTCGGCACAGTGCAACTGCGTTTCTTCGTCAGCCCACCGGCGTCCTGGGATGCCACACTCACCACGCGGGTCAAGAACCACTTCACGCTCTTCGAGCTCGGGAAGCGCTATGCCATCGAAGCCAACCGCGCGATCTCCGATGTGACGTACGGTGTCGACAAGCAGCGCAAACGCGGTGGTGCATGCATGGTCCGTGACTACCTACGGGAGCAAGCAGAGACCCGGCTCGCCGTCGACCTCAACAGCTGTGAAGGCGTCACCTACCGGACGCTCGCAGCCGACGATCTCTACTGCCACGGTCCCTCGACGCAAGAGCCTACCAACTGAGGTCAACGCCTCGCAGTCGACATCTATGTCTTGCCATGTGGCGCGGGCTGACCTTGCCCCAGTGGGTCTGTAGGGCTGGACACACCTGTCTCTCGGAAACTGGGCTGGACAGTCCGGATCGTGCGACGATGCCGGTATGAACCGACTCGCGAACGCGACGTCGCCGTACCTGCTCCAGCACGCCTCCAATCCGGTGGATTGGTGGCCATGGGGGGAGGAGGCGATGACAGAAGCTAAGCGGCGGGACGTGCCCATCCTCTTGAGTGTGGGTTACGCGTCCTGCCACTTATGCTTCTGCTAGTTTCCACTGGTGCCGCGTGATGGCACACAAGTCGCCTCGCTCGAAGTCCAAGGTCCGAGGTCGATCCGGTCGGTTAGCCCTGGGAGGGCTGCTGGGACTGTCCAGGTCTGATCACCGGGCGAGGCTGCTGTGTTGGTGGAGACTTTGGGACGCGGACGGTCGCCCGGCGATACCTAGTGGCCCTGGTCCGTTCCGGTTGGCCACTCCGGTGCATGCCGCCCGTCCCGCCGCTCCGGCGGGGCCGCCGGCACCGTTCCGGTTCTCAGGAGGGGGTCTCCGTAGGCGTATTTTCCATTCGATGTCTTCCCACCGTCGTCGCGCTCAGCCCTCTTGGCGCTCTGCGGTAGAAGATCGCCGGTGGTAGCGCTGCCGTTTTGGAGGTACAGCTCGAACTCGGCGTGCGCAACAAGATCCTCGGTGCCGACTTCCCCTCCGGCGAGGGCCGCCTGTCGGCCCATGCACGGGAGAAGCTGTCGGGCTCGGCGGCCTGCGGGCCCGTTCTCCGTTTCGCACCCATTTCACATCGCGAGCCGTCGGACGGCCGACGGCGCGTCCGAAGACAGCGTATCCGCAGGTCAGGAGGGTGCCTGACCTGCGGAAACGCTGAGAGATAGAACTGCGTTTCCGCAGCTCGGAGGCACTCCTACAGGTCGAAGTACAGCTCGAACTCGTGCGGGTGCGGCCGCAGGGCGATCGGGGCGATCTCGTTGGTGCGCTTGTAGTCGATCCAGGTCTCGATCAGGTCGGGCGTGAAGACGCCGCCCGCGAGGAGGTACTCGTGGTCCTCCTCGAGGGCCTCCAGGACGGCGGGGAGGGAGGAGGGGACCTGCGGGACGCCGGCGTGCTCGTCGGGGGCGAGCTCGTAGAGGTCCTTGTCGACCGGCTGGAGGGGCTCGATCTTGTTCTTGATGCCGTCCAGGCCCGCCATCAGCATGGCCGAGAAGGCGAGGTAGGGGTTGGACGACGGGTCGGGCGCGCGGAACTCGATGCGCTTGGCCTTGGCGTTGGAGCCGGTGATCGGGATGCGGATCGCGGCGGAGCGGTTGCGCTGCGAGTAGACCAGGTTGACCGGGGCCTCGAAGCCGGGGACCAGGCGGTGGTAGGAGTTCACCGAGGGGTTGGTGAAGGCCAGCAGCGAGGGCGCGTGCTTCAGCAGGCCGCCGATGTAGTAGCGGGCGATGTCGGACAGGCCCGCGTAGCCCTGCTCGTCGTAGAAGAGCGGCGAGCCGTCGACCCAGAGCGACTGGTGCACGTGCATGCCGGAGCCGTTGTCGCCGAAGATCGGCTTGGGCATGAAGGTGGCCGTCTTGCCGTTCCGCCAGGCCACGTTCTTGATGATGTACTTGAACAGCATCAGGTCGTCGGCCGCGTGCAGCAGGGTGTTGAACTTGTAGTTGATCTCGGCCTGGCCCGCGGTGCCCACCTCGTGGTGCTGACGCTCCACCTGCAGGCCGGAGTTGGCGAGCTCCAGGGACATCTCGGCGCGCAGGTCGGCGAAGTGGTCGACGGGCGGGGTCGGGAAGTAGCCGCCCTTGTACTTGACCTTGTAGCCGCGGTTGCCGCCCTCCTCGATCCGGCCGCTGTTCCACGCGCCGGCCTCGGAGTCGATGTGGTAGTACGAGGCGTTCGCGCTGGTCTCGAAGCGGGCCTCGTCGAAGACGTAGAACTCGGCCTCGGGGCCGAAGAAGGCGGTGTCGGCGATGCCGGAGGAGGCGAGGTAGGCCTCGGCCTTCTTGGCCACGTTGCGCGGGTCGCGGCTGTACGCCTCGCCGGTGATCGGGTCCTGGATGAAGAAGTTGATGTTGAGGTGCTTGTCCTTGCGGAACGGGTCGAGCCGTGCCGTGGCCAGGTCGGGCACCAGGGCCATGTCCGACTCGTGGATCGCCTGGAAGCCGCGGATCGAGGAGCCGTCGAACATCAGCGTCTCGGCGGGGTCGAAGGTGGCCGCGGGGACGGCGAAGTGCTGCATCACGCCTGGCAGGTCGCAGAATCGCACATCGACGAACTTGATGTCGTTCTCGGCGATGTAGGACTTGACCTCATCGGCATCCTGGAACATGACTGTCCTCCTCTGCCCGGCCGCGCTGACCGGGACCAGACCTGCACGGACCAGTCGTCCCAACCGGCCGTGGTGCGGCTCACCATAGGAACAGGCCGTTTCCTTGCGGTGACCCAATCGTTTCACCCATGTTAACCAGCGGGCCCGAACGGGCGGCAAAGTCACTCGGGTGGGGGCAAAAGGGGCCCCCGGCAGCGCCGTTCGCTGCAAGTGGTCTGGACCACTTGAAAGGGGCCCGCCACGCGGATTCACTCGCAGGGGGAGTCGGCGCCGATCCGCCCGGTAAGCCCGGCTACTGTGGGTTCGTGGACAGTAGAGAAGCACTGGGATCGTGGTTGGACGGCCCGAAGGCCGCCGCCGAGCGGATGGGCGCCGACTTCGGCTACCGCGGTGAGCGGCTGGGCCGCCCGCGCTCGGGTCCCGGCTCGATGGCGGGCCCGCTGCGGCGGATCGGCGCACTCTGCGTGGACGGCTGGATCGCCAGCCTGATCGCCTACGGCACGCTCGCCCACGGCGACCCGGCCAAGGCCAACCTGCTGAGCCTGCCGCTCTTCTTCGCGATGAGCGCGCTGCTGCTCTCCACCACCGGGACCAGCATCGGCAAGCGGCTGTTCGGTCTGCGGGTGGTGCGGCTGGACGGCGGACGGGCGAGCATCCCGCAGATGCTGCTGCGCACCCTGCTGCTCTGCCTGGTGGTGCCGGCGGCGGTCTGGGACCGTGACCAGCGCGGCCTGCACGACAAGGCGGTCGGGACGGTCGAGGTCCGGATCTGACACCGGAGTCGGACAAGGAGCAGCAACAACAACAGCAGCAGTAACAGCAAGCAGCAGGAGCAAAAGGAAAGGCCCCGCCGAGGCGGGGCCTTTTGCGTGGGTGTGCCCGGTCGGCCGGGTGGGCCGGGGCGGGCGAGGGGGTGGGTGGGGCTCAGCGAGCCTGGCCGCCCTTGGGCATCCGGGCACCCTTGGGCATCGGGCCCTTGGGGATCGGCGCCTTCGACAGCATGTCGCCCAGCGCACGCAGCCGGTCGTTGGTCTCGGTGACCTGGGCGGGGGTGATCGAGCGGGGCAGGCGCATCAGGTGGACCTGCAGCTTCTTCAGCGGCACCTCGCCCGGGCCGTCGCCGACCATGATGTCGTGCACCGGCACGTCGGCCACCACGCGGGCCATCTTCCGCTTCTCGGCGGCGAGCAGCGGGCGCACCCGGTTCGGGTTGCCCTCGCCGATCAGCGCGATGCCGGGCCGGCCGACCGCGCGGTAGACCGCGTCCTGGTTGCGGGTGACGGCCACCGGGGTCGGGTTGGCGTTCCAGCCACGCCGGATGTTGTTCAGCACGGCCGCCGCAGCGCCCGGCTGGCCCTCCATCTGACCGAAGGCCGCCCGCTCGGCCCGTCGGCCGAACACGATGGCCGAGGCCAGGAAAGCCACGATGAAGCCCAGGATCCCCAGGTAGATGGGGTGACCGATCAGGAAACCGATGGCGAGGAACACGCCGAAGGTGAGGAGGCCGACGCCTCCGATGATCAGGCCGATCTTGGTGTCGACCTTCTTGGTCATGATGTACGCCTGGCGGATCTGCTTGAGTCGCCCAGGAGTCTCGGATGTTTCCCTCGCCATGATGGTCATGGTACGTGGCGCGGACATCGGATATCGAAGCCCGGTACCGATTCGGTCCAACCGAGCAGGAAATCGTTACGGGCCGCCACCCGTCGCCAGCCCCGGGTCACCTCGCGGGCGTCCCCTCGCGAGCATCCCCAGCCGCCAGCCGCCAGCCGCCAGCCGCCAGCCGCCAGCCGCCAGCCGTCGGCCGGATACGCCGGTGGGGCCCGGAGCGTGCTCCGGGCCCCACCACGCGTCAGGCGCGCGTCAGACCGTCGTGCGCGCGCGGTGCTCCAGCGCCTGGCGGTACAGCCGGCCGGCGCGGTAGGAGGAGCGCACCAGCGGCCCGGACATCACGCCGGCGAAGCCGAGCTCCTCGGCCTCCTCCTGCAGCTCCACGAACTCCTGCGGCTTGACCCAGCGCTCCACGGGGTGGTGGCGCACCGAGGGGCGCAGGTACTGGGTGATGGTGATCAGCTCGCAGCCCGCCCCGACCAGGTCGGCCAGCGCCTGGCTGACCTCCTCGCGGGTCTCGCCCATGCCCAGGATCAGGTTGGACTTGGTCACCAGGCCCGCGGCCCGCGCCTGCGTGATGACGTCCAGCGAGCGCTCGTAGCGGAACGCCGGGCGGATCCGCTTGAAGATCCGCGGCACCGTCTCGACGTTGTGCGCCAGTACCTCGGGACGCGAGGAGAAGACCTCGGCCAGCTGCTCGGGCACCGCGTTGAAGTCCGGGATCAGCAGCTCGACGCCGGTGCGACCGGCGGCCCGCTCGGCGGTCATCGCGTGCACCTGGCGAACCGTCTCGGCGTACAGCCAGGCGCCGCCGTCGGCCAGGTCGTCGCGGGCGACGCCGGTGATGGTGGCGTAGTTGAGGTCCATGGTGACGATCGACTCGGCCACCCGGCGCGGCTCGTCACGGTCGAACTCGGCGGGCTTGCCGGTGTCGATCTGGCAGAAGTCGCAGCGCCGGGTGCACTGGTCCCCGCCGATCAGGAAGGTCGCCTCACGGTCCTCCCAGCACTCGAAGATGTTGGGGCAGCCGGCCTCCTGGCAGACCGTGTGCAGCCCCTCCTTCTTCACCAGCGACTGGAGGGCGTTGTACTCCGGGCCCATCTTCGCCCGGGTCTTGATCCACTCGGGCTTCCGCTCGATGGGGGTCTCGCTGTTGCGGACCTCCAGGCGGAGAAGCTTCCTGCCGTCGGGCGCGACAGCGGACACGTGCGGCTCCTATGAACGAAGTGGGACGGGGTACCCCAGGGTACGCCTCTGCTTGTGCGGCCTGTGCTGGGCGTGTGCCCCGCATTCGCAGGGCAACAGCGCTCGGCACCGGGAGATTCCCGAGCGCCCCGGTGCTCGGACAGGGTCTCAGCGGGCCAGCGCGGGCTCGGGCAGGGCCTCAGCGGGCCAGCGCGGGCTCGGGCAGCGCGGCGAAGACCTCGGCCAGCCGCCGCTCCACCACCGGCGCCACCTCGGCGACGGTCACGTCGCGGCCCAGCTCGGTGGAGAGCGAGCCGACGCCTGCGTCCCGGATGCCGCACGGGATGATCCGGTCGAACCAGGTCATGTCCGGGTTGCAGTTGAGCGCGAACCCGTGCATCGTCACGCCGCGCGCCACCCGGACCCCGATCGCGGCGAGCTTGCGGTCGTCCCCGCGCTGTCCGGCGTTGGAGGGCGCGTACTCGGGGCCGGCCAGGCGCGGGTCGATGCCCAGCGGCAGGCCCAGGCGCAGGGTCAGCTTGCCGATGTCGATCACCTTGGCCGGGTCGACGGCGGCGTCGGGCAGCTCCTGGCCCAGCACCCAGACCCCGCTGCGGCCCTCCACCCTGCTGCTGGTGACGCCGAGGTCGCCACAGGCCCGGATCAGCGCCTCCTCCAGCCGGCGGACGTAGGCGACCACGTCCATCGGCTCCGGCAGCTTGACGATGGGGTAGCCGACCAGCTGCCCGGGGCCGTGCCAGGTGCCCTCGCCGCCCCGGTTGACCTGCACCACCGGGGTGTCGTCCAGCGGCAGGTCCTCGGGCTTGGTGCGCTTGCCGGCGGTGAAGACCGGCGGGTGTTCGAGCAGCAGCACGGTGTCGGGGATCTCGTCGGCCAGCCGCAGCGCGTGCAGCCGCTGCTGCTCCTCCCACGCCTCCTGGTACGGCACCGCGCCCTCGCCGATGCGCATCCGGACGAACCGCACGTTCTCGCTCACCGCTGCTCCTTGCCCAGGCGTTCGCGACCGACCGCGACCCAACCTCGCCACTGTACGCCCGCTCGATCTGATGTCCGAGAGGGGTCGCGGGGCACCCGGACGGCCCTGCGGGCGGGCTCAGGCCAGCAGCTGCAGGCGCAGCGCCAGCTGCAGCTCCAGCGCCCGCTCCGGCTCCTGCCAGTCGGCCCCGAGCAGCTGTCCCACCCGGTCCAGGCGCTGGACGACGGTGTTCACGTGCACGTGCAGCTCGTCCTTGGCCCGGGTCAGGCTGCCGCCGCAGGCGAAGTAGGCCCGCAGCGTGTGCACCAGCTCGGTGCCCCGGCGCGCGTCGTAGGCCAGCAGCGGTCCGAGCGTGCGGGTGACGAAGCCGCTCACCTGGTGCCCGTCGCCGAGCAGCACGCCGAGGAAGCCCAGCGACTCGACCGAGGCCCCCTGTCCGGCCCGGCCCAGCACCCGCAGCGCGCGCACGCAGCGCCGGCCCTCGGCGCAGGCGGCCGCGAGGGCCGGCGGCCCGGTGGCGGGGCGTCCGGCGCCCACCGTCACGGGTCCGCCGGTCAGCCTGGCCAGCCGCTCGGCGGCCTCCCGGGCGGCCTGTTCGGGCGGGCCGGCGGCGTCCTGCGGGAGCAGCAGCACCACCGCCTCGTCGTGCTCGGCGCTCACCCCGCGGGCGCCGCCCCGGCCGCGCAGCCCGAACAGGTACTGCGCGGCGGCGCCGGCGAGCCGGGCCCGCCCGTCCGGCTCGGCCTCGGCGACCAGCAGCAGGTGGCCGCGGGCGAGGTCCACCCCGAGGCGGCGCCCGCGGGCCAGCAGCCCGGCCTGGTCGCGGTCGGGGGAGGTCAGCAGGTCGGTGAGCAGTTCGCCGCGGACCCGGTTCTCGCCCTCGGCGACCGAGCGGCGCAGCAGCAGGAGCAGCGCGGTCACCACGCCGGCCCGTTCGAACAGCCGCCGGTCCGGGTCGTCCAGCGCGTCCGGCCCGCGCAGCACCAGGCTGCCCAGCGGCTCCTGCCCGGCCAGCACCGCGTGCACCCATCCGCCGTCGTGCCGCACCGCCCGCCCCTCGGTGCGCGAGCGCTCCACGGCCTCGGCCAGTCGGCGCGGCGCGGTCTGACGGCCCGACAGCGGGTGCCCCTCGGCGTCGTGGACCGCGACCTCGCCGCCCAGCAGGGTGGCCATCTCGGCGGCCAGCTCCGCCAGGTCGGCGCCGCGCAGCACCAGGTCGGTGAGCCGGTCGTGGGCCTGCTCGGCGCGCTGGACGGCGGTCGCGTGCGCCTGGATGACGGTGTTGGCGGTGTTCAACCCGGCGTTGGCGGCGTTCAGTTCGGCCAGCGCCGTGCGGGTGTCGGCCAGCACGCCCGCGGTGTCCAGGGCGACCGCGGCGTGCGCGGCCAGCGAGCAGAGCAGGGCCACCTGGTCGGGCGCGAAGACGCGCGGCGCGCGGTCGGCGGCGAACAGCACCCCGATCACCCTGGGGCCTGTCTCGGAAGGGTCGGCGCCCACCAGCAGCGGCACCCCGAGGATCGCCACCAGACCCTCCTCCAGCACCCCGGCGTCGATCCGGCCGGTGTGCCGGAACCGCTCGTCGGTGCGGTAGTCGCCGGTCGCGTACGGCCGGGCCCGCTGCGCGACCAGGCCGCCCAGGCCGTCCCCGAGGCCCAGCCGCAACCCTTGGAAGAGTGGCGAGACCGAGCCGTCGGTGACCCGCATGTAGGTGTCCCCGGCCGCCGGGTCGGGCAGCGTCAGGTAGGCGGTGTCGGTGCCCAGCAGCTGCCGGGCCCGGCGCACGATCGCGCGCAGCACCGCGTCCAGGTCGCGGGAGGCGGCCAGGTCGGTGGCGGTGTCGAAGAGCGCCGTCAACTCGACCTCACGGCGCCGATGCTGACGCAGCGTCCGGTGCACCCGCAGCGCCTGCCGGGTGCCCTCCTCCAGCTCGGCGAGCACGGCGGGGGAGGCGCCCAGACGGCGGGCCTCGGCGAGCACCTCGGGGAAGTCCTCGGCGGCGGCCCCGGCGGCGAGCAGGTCGAGCAGCCGTCGCAGCGCCGGGGCGGCGGTGTTGACGGACGGGTCGCCGGCGGTGTCGCCGGCGGGTGGGGCGCCGGGGTCGTCCATGGTGCCCGACATGCTGTCAGATCACGGCGCCGGTCGGGAAGGCCGTGACGTGTGCTCCGCCGCCACAGTCATCGGCACACGAGTAGCGGTGAAAGCCATGGTGGGAGGGCGCGCTCGGGGCGCGCGCGGCCCAAACCCCGAGCGCCGCACCTTCCTCAGAACGGACGCGTGCTCTTCACCCGTTCGGAGGATTGCCCGCCCAGATCCACCCATAGCGCCCGAATGCTCGCTACATTCACGCCGATTCCCGACAGGGGCGTCGCGCACGGCACCGGGGGGCCGGACCGCGGCGTCCGAGAGGTGTTGACTGACATGTCCCAACGGCCTGCAACCGACAGCCCGGCCTACGATCCGCTCGACCCGCTGGCCCCGCACGAACGGCGTGGCGAGCCGGACCGTTCCGGCGCGCCCGCCCTGCCCTCGCAACGCCAGGACGGCTCGCCGCTCGCCGACCGCCGCGCGCACCGGCCGGACGACCAGCACAGCCAGCAGCACGACCAGCACGATCTGGACGACCAGCACGATCTGGACGACCAGCACCGGCTGGACGACCAGCACGGTCCGGACGGCCAGCACCGGCTGGACGATCTGGACGGCGAGGACGCACTGCACGAGCCGCGCCCCCTGGAGGGTCGGCCCGGCCTGGACGACGACGACCTCCAGCACCGCCCCGACGACCATCCGCTGGGGCCGGCCGAGCTCCACCACAGCCCACCGGGCGAGACCCCGGCCCGCGCCGAGTCCGCCCGCGCGCAGAACCCGCTGCTCGCCGCGCTGATCGAGGAGGCCGGCTTCTCGCACGCGGGCCTGGCCCGCCGGGTCGACCAGCTGGGCCTGGAGCACGGGCTCGACCTGCGCTACGACAAGACCTCGGTCACCCGCTGGCTGCGCGGTCAGCAGCCCAGGGGCGCCACCCCCGCCCTGATCGCGGAGGTCTTCACCCGGCGGCTCGGCCGGCGGCTGTCCGCCCAGGACATCGGCCTGGACGCCTGCGCCCCGGTCTACGCGGGCCTGGAGTTCGCCGAGACCCCGCAGGAGGCCGTGGACATCGTCGCCAGCATGTGGCGCAAGGACACCGGGCCGCAGTCCGAGCTGCGCCGGATCGCCTTCACCCCGGCCGGCCTGGTGGTGCCCAGCCGGGACTGGCTGATCGGCCGCAGCGACGAGCAGGTGGCCCGGGACGGTTCGGCGGGCATCTACGTCGCCGGACCGGACGGCCCGCTGGCCCGGCTCGACCCGGCCGTGGACCACGCCGACCCGCCGCCCCGCGGGGCCGGGCCCGCCGCGCCCCGGGTCACCCCGGCGGGGCGGGTGCCCTCGCAGGCACGGCGACCGCTGGTCTCCGGCACCAGGACGGCGACCCTGCCGGCCCAGGCCGGCCCGGCCGAGGCGAGCGCGCGGGTGGCCCGCGCGGGTCTGCGGGTCGGGCGCGGCGACATCGCCGCCGTCCGGGCGGTCGGCGACCTGTTCCGCGCGCTGGACAACGCCTACGGCGGCGGCCACGCCCGCCAGGCGCTGGTGCGCTACCTGGAGAGCGAGGCCGAGCCGATGCTGCGGGGCCGCTACGGCGAGCAGATCGGCCGGGCGCTGTTCGCCGCCGTCGCCGACCTCACCAGGCTGGCCGGCTGGACGTCCTTCGACATCGCCGCGCACGGCCTGGCGCAGCGCTACTTCGTCCAGGCGCTGCGGCTCTCCCAGGCGGCCGGCGACCGGGTGCTCGGCGGCCATGTGCTGATCACCATGAGCCAGCAGGCGGTGCACCTCGGCCACGGCCGGGAGGCGGTCCAGCTGGCCAGGGTGGCGCAGCAGGGCGTCGGCACCGCGGCCCCGGCCACCATCCAGGCGCTGATGCACGCCGCCGAGGCGCGCGGGCACGGCGTCCTGGGCGACGCCCGCTCGTGCACCACGGCGCTGGTCCGCTCCGAGCGGGCCCTCGCGCTCGCCCGCAGCGGCGACGACCTGCCCAGCTGGGCCCGCTACTTCGACGAGGCCCAGCTCGCCGACGAGTTCGCCCACTGCTACCGGGACCTCCAGCAGTGGCGCCCGGCCGCCCAGCACGCGGAGAAGTCGCTGCGGCTGCGCGGCGCCGCCTACGCGCGCAGCCGGGTCTTCTGCCGGATCGTGCTGGCCGCCGCCCGGCTCGGCATGGGCGACCTGGACGAGTCCTGCGCGCTGGCCACCGAGGCGCTGCGCGCGGCTGGGGAGATGCGCTCGGCCCGCACGGTGGAGTACCTGCGCGACTTCCACCGCCGGCTGGCCCCCTACCGCGGCAGCCCGGCGGCCCGCGCCTTTGAGGAGTCGGCCCGGCAGGCGGGGGTGATCTGAGCGCCCATCGGCCACCGACCGCGCTGAGCTGCCGCTGCGCCGGCTTCACCGCCGCCCCCTTAACCGGTGTGGCGGCGGTGAAGCCCTCGGCGTGGACGAGCAGGTCGATCGTGCTGCCCGGGCTCCCGTCGGCCGGTCCGAACGCTCAGGCCGCCCGTGCCTGGCTGACCTCGGTCGACCGGGACACGTCCAGGTCGCGCAGCACCGCCTCGGCGGCCCGCCGCCCTGACACCAGCGCACCCTGGGCGCTGCTGGTGTCCCGGTGGTCGCCGCAGACGTAGAGCCCGGCCAGCACCCGCACCGGGCGGCGCAGGTTGTGCGGTGGCGGCATCGCCGGTACCGCGTCCGGCAGGTGGCGCACGCTCAGGAACTCCCACTCGCGCGTCGACACCCCGTAGAGCTCGGTCAGCCGCGCGCGCACCGCCGGTTCCAGGGCGGCGGGCCCGCCGGTGCCGAAGGCGCGGCGGCCGAGCACGGTGGTGGCCACCAGCGTGCGGCCCGCCGGGGCGTAGGACGCGTGCACCTGGCTGAGCACCAGCGAGTGCGAGACGGGCGCGGGTCCGTGTGTGCGGTCGCCGTCCAGCAGCAGCACCGCCTCCTCCAGCGGCGTCCCGGCGGCGGTGTGGTAGTAGGTCGTCACCGGGTGGAAGTCGGGTAACCGCAGGCCCGGCAGCAGCTCGGCCGCCGACCGGGCGTCGGTGGCCAGCACCACGGCGCGCGCGCCGAGGCGTCCGTGCTCCTCGGTCCACACCCCGTCCGCGCCGACCGCCGTCACCCGCACGCCCAGCCGCACCGTGCCCGCCGGCAGGCCGGCGGCCAGCTGTTCGGGGACGGCCGCGGTGCCGGCGGCGGGCAGCGCGAGGTGACCGCGGGCGTAGCCGCGCAGCACCAGGTCGGCGACCCGGCTGCTGGTGCCGAGCGCCGGGTCGCTGAGCAGCGCGGTGAGCAGTGGGCGCAGGAAGCCGTCCACCATCTTGGGCGGCAGTCCGCGCTCCGCCAGCGCGCGGGCGGTACTGGTCTCGGGGCGGGCCAGCAGCCGCTGGGCCGGGGCGGCGGCCAGCCGGCTGAGCGCCGACCCCAGCCGGGCCTTCTCCAGCGGGCTGCCCAGTGGTGAGCGGCTGGTGGCCTGGCGGGCGGTCGGCAGGTGCGGGTCGCCGACCCGGTAGCGGCGTCCACCGCTGTGCACCAGCACGCCGGGGGCCAGCGGGCGCAGTTCCAACCCGTCCAGGTCGAGTCGGCGCACCAGCTCGGGGAAGCCGGTGTTGAGCAGTTGACCACCGTGGTCCAGCCGGTAGCCGTCCAGGTGGTGGCCGGCCATCCGGCCGCCGATCCGCTCGGTCGCCTCCAGCACCTGGACGTCCAGTCCGGCGGAGGTCAGCGACCGGGCGGCGGCCAGGCCGGCCAGACCCGCACCGACGACGATCACATCGGGGTCGTCGTCGCGGTTGCGGCGGGTGATGTCCTGTGGCGTCACGAGCGAGCTCCCTCCCTGGTCCCGGAGCTCCGGCCGGCGGACGGCTGCGGGGTGCCGGGACGGTTCCCCGGGGTGATGCCCCGTCAGAAGCTTGATCAGGCAAGGGCATTGGCCCGGATCGATGGGCTCCGCCCTGCGCCGGTAGCACGCCTGGGGGCATGCGCGGGCGCCGTGCGCCGTAGCGTGCGCCCCTCTGCGCGCTGCGCCGGCAGCGGACGGACCCGGCTCAGAGCGCGGCGCGCACCGCCTGGTCGACCTCCGGGTGGGCGAAGGCGAACCCCGCCGCCAGCAGCTTGGCCGGCAGCACCCGGTGGCTGCCCACCACCTCCACCGCCATCTCGCCCAGCGCCAGCTGCAACGCGAACTCCGGTACCGGGAAAGGCGTCGGGCGCCGCAGCACCCGGCCCAGCGAGGCGGTGAGCTCGGCGTTGGTCACCGGCTCCGGCGCAGTCAGGTTGACCGGACCGGTCAGCTCCGGGTGGTCGATCAGGAACCGCAGCGCGGCGACCTGGTCGGCCAGCGAGATGAAGCTCCAGTACTGCTGCCCGGAGCCCAGCCGGCCGCCGAGCCCCAGTTTGAAGAGCGGGAACAGCCGCCCGCCGGCACCGCCGGCCGCGCTGAGCACCAGCCCGGTGCGCGGGTGGACCACCCGGATCCCGGCGTCGGCGGCGGGCTGCGCCGCGCCCTCCCAGTCCATGCAGACCCGGGCCAGGAAGTCGTCCCCGGCCGGTGCCGTCTCGTCGATCGGCCGGGCCCCGGTCTGCCCGTAGTACCCGACGGCCGAGCCGCTGACCAGCACGGCGGGCGGGGTGTCCAGGGTCGGCAGCACGGTGGCCAGCGTGCGGGTGCCGAGCACCCGGCTGTCGTGGATCTCCTGTTTGTAGGCGGGGGTCCAGCGGCGCTCGGCCACCCCGGCGCCCGCCAGGTGCACCACCGCCCCGGTGCCCTCCAGGCCGGCCCGGTCCAGCTCGCCGCGGGCCGGGTTCCAGCCGATCGCCACCGAGCCGTCGGGCCGCGGGCCCAGCGCCTGGCGGTGGCGCACCAGCCGTACCACCTGGTGGCCGTCGGCCAGCAGCGAGCGGACGAGGGCGGAGCCGATCAGGCCCGAGGAACCGGTGACAGCGATGCGCATGCCGCCATCCTGGCAGGACCCGGCGGCCGGGCGGACCGCGACCCGCCTGCGCGCCGCTGGTCGGGGCACCGCTGACGTGGGTTCACCGGGCCCGATACGGTACGGCGGTGAGCAACTTCACCCCTCCCGGCTGGTACCCCGACCCGGAGCCCGCCGCAGGCGCACACGGCGCCCGCGAGCGCTTCTGGGACGGTACGGCGTGGACCGCCCGCACCCGGCCGCTGCCGCCGTCGGGTGCGCCGTTCGCCACGGCCCCGCACGGGAGCCGGGACGGGGCCGCGCCGCCGTCGGCCGTCCCGCCGCCCGGAGCCGTCCCGACGGCCCCGCCGCTTGGAGCCGTCCTACCGCCCGGAGCCGTCCCGCCGGCCCCGCCGCTCGCCCCCGCACCGGCCCCCCAGCCGTCCGCCCGGCCGGTGGTCGCCGGTCCCGCCGAGCCGCCCAGCTCGCTCTCCGACGCCTCCCCGGCCTACGGCCATCCGGCCATACCCGAGCCGGCCGAGGG
Source organism: Kitasatospora sp. NBC_01250 (assembly GCF_036226465.1). Classification (NCBI taxonomy): domain Bacteria; kingdom Bacillati; phylum Actinomycetota; class Actinomycetes; order Kitasatosporales; family Streptomycetaceae; genus Kitasatospora; species Kitasatospora sp. NBC_01250. The sequence continues at coordinate 6,489,444 of NZ_CP108476.1, forward strand.
CATCGGCTACGGCTACCCCGCGCCGGTTGCGACCCCGGCCCAGGCCCCGGCCCAGCCGCAGGCCCCCGCGCCGCTGCTGCCGGGCCCCGCGGCGGTGCCGCCGCCCTTCGGCTACCGGTCGCCCGGCTACCCGGCACCGCCGCCCGCCCGCAGGCGCACCGGCCTGATCGTCGGAGCGCTGGCGGGGGCGCTGATCGTGGTGGTGCTCACGGTCGGGGTCTCGATCGTGTTCCTGCACAGCAGTCGCAGCAGGCCCGTCGCCGCGGCGCTGCCGCCCGCCGCCGGCCACGGCCCGCTGCCGAGCGCCACCGGCCCGTCCGGCAACGGCGCACCCGTGCGCCCCACCGGCCCCGCCACCACGCCCGCCGGGCCGCCGTCGGCCGGGGCCGGCGCCCTCCCGCCCGGCATCCCCGCCCCCGGCACGGCCTCGCCGGGCAGTGTCCCGCCGGACGCGTCCCCGGCCTCGCCCGGCGCCGGACCGGTGCCGGACGCCGCGCACAACTGGAGCGTCCCGCTGCCCCAGGGCTGGTCCGTCGCCCAGCACGACGCCGCCACCACCCTCCTGCTGGTCACCGGCCCCTACCAGTGCGCCACCCCGGGCGGCTGCGTGCGCGGCAACTTCGAGATCGACAGCAGGACGGCGAGCGGCCCGGACGCGCAGACGGTGGCCCGCCAGACCATGTCCGACTACGCGCCGCAGCTCTTCGGCCAGCTCGACTCGCACGAGGAGCTGGCCAGCGGACCGGTCACGGTGGCCGGGCAGAGCGGCTTCGCGGTCCGCTGGCACGTGGTGCCCGCCCAGGCCGGCCCCGGCTACCTGCTGCTGATCGCCCTGCCGGCCCCCGGCGGCGGCTTCACCACCATGGTGGGCTCGGTGGACGACGACCCGCAGGCCCCGGGCCCCGCCGTGCTGGACCAGATCGCCACCGGCATCCAGCCGGCGGCCACCGCCCCGAACGCCACCTGAGCGCCCGGACGCCGGCCGGCGTCCGGGCGCTCAGGTGCGCCTCAATCCCCGTAGATCTCCCACAACTTGGGGAATCGTTTCGCCATCTCCGCACCGTCGGCGAAGTCGAACCGCGGCCCCTCGGGCAGCCGGGGCTGGTTGTTGCCCAGGTCCGGCAGCGGCAGCCCGGTCAGCTGCTCGTGCGCCTCGTCGGCGGCGTAGCCGAACTCCTCGGCGTCGCCGTCCTCCTCCTCGTCGAAGTCGGGCACCAGCTCCGCCAGGTCGTCCGGGTGGTAGAGCGCCCCCTCGAACACCTCCCGGCCCTGCGCGATCAGCCAGCAGCGGAAGTAGTCGAAGGCGTCCTCCGACGCGCCGCCCAGCATCAGGTAGGCGGCACCCCACAGCTCCCGGGTGTACGCGCGCTGGAACCGCGCCTCGAACAGTCGCGCGAAGTCGATCACCTCGTCCGGCGTCAGCTGCGCGAGCCGCTCCACCAGCAGGTCGGCCTGGTCGTCCGGATCACCGTCGGCGGCGTCGCGGCACTCGTCGATGATCTGCCAGAAGTCCGTCTCGTACATCACCGCTCCAGCATCCCTGTTCTACGTGGCAAACGCACACCATCCGCGCCCGCGCCACTCGCGCCACGCCCCCGGTTCGGGTGAACGGGGGGTGGCGGGCCGTGCCGTGGTGTGCTCGGAAACGCCGTCGGCCGGCCCGCCCCGAGCGGGGCGGGCCGGCCGACGTTCACCGCTGACGGCAAGCCGGGGCTACAGGCCGAGCTCGACCTCGAACTCGCCGGACTCCAGGATCTCCTTGACGGCCACCAGGTAGCGGGCGGCGTCGGCGCCGTCCACCAGGCGGTGGTCGTAGGAGAGCGACAGGTAGGTCATGTCGCGGACGGCGATGACGGTGCCCTCCTCGGTCTCGATGACCACGGGGCGCTTGACCGTCGCGCCGATGCCCAGGATGGCGACCTGGTTCGGCGGCACGATGACGGTGTCGAACAGCGCACCGCGCGAGCCGGTGTTGCTGATGGTGAAGGTGGCGCCGGACAGCTCGTCCGGGGTGATCTTGTTGCCGCGCACCTTGCTGGCCAGCTCGGCGGTCTTCTTGGAGATACCGGCCAGGTTGAGGTCGCCCGCACCCTTGATGACCGGGGTCATCAGGCCCTTCTCGGAGTCCACCGCGATACCGATGTTCTCGATGTCGAAGTAGGTGATGGTGCCCTCGGCCTCGTTGATCCGGGCGTTGATCGAGGGGTGGCTCTTCAGGGCCTGGGCGGCGGCCTTGACGAAGAACGGCATCGGGGACAGCTTCACGCCCTCGCGGGCGAGGAAGGCGTCCTTGGCCTTGCCGCGCAGCTTCATGACCTTGGTGACGTCCACCTCGACCACGCTGGTCAGCTGGGCCTGCTCGTGCAGGGCCTTCAGCATGTTGTCGCCGATGACCTTGCGCATCCGGGTCATCTTGACCGTCTGTCCGCGCAGCGGCGACGGCGCGGCGGCAGCGGCCTTCGGCGCGGCGGCAGCCGCGACCGGGGCCGGCGCAGCGGCGGCGGCAGCAGCGGCCTCGGCGGCGGCGACCACGTCCTGCTTGCGGATCCGACCGCCGACGCCGGTGCCGGCGACGGTGGAGAGCGCGACGCCGTGCTCGGCGGCGAGCTTGCGGACCAGCGGGGTGACGTAGGCGTCACCGGCGTCGGCGGCGGGGGCGGCCGGAGCGGCGACCGGGGCCGGAGCAGCCGGCGCGGGGGCCGGGGCAGCGGGGGCGGCAGCCGGGGCCGGAGCGGCCGGGGCGGCGGCGACCGGGGCCGGAGCGGCCGGGGCCGGGGCAGCGACCGGAGCCGGGGCCGGAGCAGCCGGCGCGGGGGCCGGGGCGGCAGGGGCGGCAGCCGGGGCCGGAGCGGCAGGGGCGGCCGGAGCAGCCGCGACCGCGCCCGCCGCGCCGATCAGCGCGAGCTGGGCGCCGACCTCGGCGGTCTCGTCCTCGCCGACCAGGATCTTCACCACGACGCCGGCGACCGGCGAGGGGATCTCGGTGTCGACCTTGTCGGTCGAGACCTCGAGCAGCGGCTCGTCGACCTCGACGGTGTCACCCTCGGCCTTGAGCCAGCGGGTGACGGTGCCCTCGGTGACCGACTCGCCCAGGGCGGGGAGCAGCACCGGGGTGGCGTCGCCGGCGGGGGCGGCCGGAGCGGTGACCGGGGCCGGAGCAGCCGGCGCGGGGGCCGGGGCAGCGGGGGCGGCGACCGGGGCCGGAGCGGCCGGGGCCTCGGCGGCCGGGGCCTCGGCGGCCGGGGCGGCAGCCGCGACCGGGGCGCCCGAGCCGTCGTCGATGATCGCCAGCTCGGCGCCCACCTCGACCGTCTCGTCCTCGGCGACCTTGATCGACGCGAGGATGCCGGAGGCCGGCGCGGGGATCTCGGTGTCGACCTTGTCGGTCGACACCTCGAGCAGCGGCTCGTCGGCCTCCACTCGCTCGCCCTCGGCCTTCAGCCAGCGGGTGACAGTACCTTCGGACACGCTCTCGCCCAGCGCGGGCAGCGTTACTGAGACCGCCATGGTTTCAGCGACTCCTATCAAGTCTTGCGTTCAGGAAGTTCAGGGAATGTAAGGACGGGCTGGCGCGATCAGTCGTGCGCGTGCAGCGGCTTGCCGGCCAGGGCCAGGTGGGCCTCGCCCAGCGCCTCGGACTGGGTCGGGTGGGCGTGGATGAGCTGCGCGACCTCGGCGGGCAGCGCCTCCCAGTTGTAGATGAGCTGGGCCTCGCCCACCTGCTCACCCATGCGGGCGCCGACCATGTGGACACCCACCACGGCGCCGTCCTTGACCTGGACGAGCTTGATCTCGCCGGCGGTCTTGAGGATCTTGCTCTTGCCGTTGCCGGCCAGGTTGTACTTGAGCGTGACGACCTTGTCCTTGCCGTACAGCTCCACGGCCTTGGCCTCGGAGATGCCGACCGAGGCGACCTCGGGGTTGGAGTAGGTGACCCGCGGCACGCCGTCGTAGTCGATCGGCACGGCCTTGAGGCCGGCCAGCCGCTCGGCCACCAGGATGCCCTCGGCGAAGCCGACGTGCGCCAGCTGCAGGGTCGGGGCCAGGTCGCCGACGGCCGAGATGGTGGGCACGTTGGTGCGCATGTACTCGTCGACCAGGACGTAGCCGCGGTCCATCGCGACCCCGGCCTCCTCGTAGCCGAGGCCCGCCGAGACGGGGCCGCGGCCGATGGCGACGAGCAGCAGGTCGGCGTCGATCTGCTTGCCGTTCTCGGTGGAGACGCGCACACCGGTCTCGGTGTACTCCACGCCCGAGAAGCGGGCCTTGAGCTCGAACTTGATGCCGCGCTTGCGGAAGGCGCGCTCCAGCAGCTTGGAGGAGTTCTCGTCCTCCAGCGGAACCAGGTGCGGCAGGGCCTCGACGATGGTGACGTCGACGCCGAAGGACTTCCAGACGGAGGCGAACTCGACACCGATCACGCCGCCGCCGAGGATGACGGCCGACTTCGGGATCCGGTCGAGCTTGAGGGCGTGGTCGGAGGAGATGACCCGGTCGCCGTCGATGGCCAGGCCCGGCAGCGACTTCGGCACGGAGCCGGTGGCGAGGACGATGTGGCGGCCCTCGACCCGCTGGCCGTTGACATCCACCGAGGTCGGCGAGGAGAGCCGGCCCTCGCCCTGGATGAAGTGCACCTTGCGGGAGGCGACCAGGCCCTGCAGGCCCTTGTACAGGCCGGCGATCACGTCGTCCTTGTACTTGTGGACGCCGTTGATGTCGATGCCCTGGAAGGTTGCCAGCACGCCGAACTCGGCGGCTTCCTTCGTCTCGTCCGCGATCTCGGCGGCGTGCAGCAGCGCCTTGGTGGGGATGCAGCCCCGGTGCAGGCAGGTACCGCCCAGCTCGCCCTTCTCGATCAGGGCCACGCTCAGACCCAGCTGAGCGGCGCGGAGCGCCGCGGCGTAACCGCCGCTTCCGCCTCCGAGAATGACTACGTCGAAAACGGTGCTGGCGTCGTTCGCCACGTCACGTCCTCCATGCCATGGGGTGTGGATCCGTCCGGGCCGGTGCTGGTCCGGTGTGCGGGAAGCCCTTGTGGGGCGCCCAGTCGTGCCGGAAATACATCTTCGCACTTGTTCACGGCCGCTGGTGTCGGGGTCCACCCTGCGGGGGGTGTGCGACCGCCTCCGCAGGGCTGCGAAGACCCGTCGTCGACCCTGTCGACGCAGGTCAACGCGGCCTTGACGCGGCCCGGCTGGGCGGTCGTGCCGATCCGTCCGGGCCGGGATTCCACCCTGTGGAACAAAGTTTCGCCGGAGGCGAACAGCGGTCGAATCCGCAGGTGGACGGCCCCTGACTGCTACTGATCGGTAACCGGCGGAAAAATCGATACATCGACAACTAGCCCGGTCGGGCCGCTGTCCGGACGGGCCGGAAAGGCCGAGGGGGCCCGGCGTCCAGTGACACCGGGCCCCCTCGCTCAGCGTAAGGCTCAGCCCTGCGCGGTCTCCTGCGCGAGCTGCACCAGGGTGCGCACGGCGCTGCCGGTGCCGCCCTTGGGGGTGTAGCCGTACGGCGCGGCCTCGTGGAAGGCCGGGCCGGCGATGTCCAGGTGGCCCCAGTCGATGCCGTCGGCCACGAACTCCTGCAGGAAGATGCCGGCCGTCAGACCGCCACCCATCCGCTCGCCCATGTTGGCCAGGTCGGCCACCGGCGAGTCCATGCCCTTGCGCAGCTCGGCCGGCAGCGGCATCGGCCAGGACTGCTCGCCCGCGCGCCCGGCGACGGCGTGCAGCCGGTCGCGGAAGTCGTCCGAGTTGGCCATCACACCGAAGGTGCGGGTGCCCAGCGCCATCACCATCGCGCCGGTCAGGGTGGCCACGTCGACGATCGCGTCCGGGGTCTCCTCGCCGGCCCGCACGATCGCGTCGGCCAGCACCAGGCGGCCCTCGGCGTCGGTGTTGAGCACCTCGACGGTCTTGCCGCCGTACATCCGCAGCACGTCGCCGGGGCGGGTGGCCGAGCCCGAGGGCATGTTCTCGGCCAGCGCCAGCCAGCCGGTGACGTTGACGGCCAGGCCCAGGCGCTTGGCGGCGACCACGGCGGCGAACACGGCGGCGGCGCCGGACATGTCGCACTTCATGGTCTCGTTGTGGCCGGCCGGCTTGAGCGAGATGCCGCCCGAGTCGTAGGTGATGCCCTTGCCGATGAAGGCCAGCGTGGCCTTGGCCTTCGGGTGGGTGTAGGCCAGCTTGACCAGGCGGGGCGGGTTGGCCGAGCCGATGCCGACGCCCAGGATGCCGCCGAAGCCGCCCTTGGCCAGCGCCTTCTCGTCGAGCACCTCGACCTTGATGCCGTGCTCCTTGCCGGCCGCCTGCGCGATGGCGGCGAAGGCCTTGGGGTGCAGGTCGTTCGGCGGGGTGTTGATCAGGTCGCGGGCCCGGTTCATCTCCTCGCCGAGCACGGTGGCGCGCTCCAGGCCGGCCTTGGCGTCCTTGCTGCCCTTGCGGGTGGTCAGCACGATCAGCTCGCCGACCGGCTCCTTGCCGCCGCCGTTGGTGCGGTAGGCGGTGAAGTCGTAGGCGCCCAGCAGACCGCCCAGGGCCACGGCCTCGACCTGCTCGGCCGACTCGGCCGGCAGCGCCAGGCCGGCCTTCTTCGCGCCGGCCAGGGTGCGCGCGGCAACGCCGGCGGCCCGGCGCAGCGCCTCCTCGGTGTAGCCGGCATCGGCAGCCTCGCCCAGGCCGACGGCCAGCACGAAGCCGGCCTTCAGGCCGGCCGGAGCGGCCAGCTTCACCGTCTCACCCTCGGCGCCGGTGGCGCCCAGGGTGGTCAGAACGTCGGCCAGCTTGCCGTCGAAGGCCTCGACCAGTGCCTCGGCGCCGGGGGCCACGACCAGGCCCTTGGGGCCCTTCGCCACGCCGACGACCACGGCATCCGCGCGCAGCGCGGCGGCGGAGGAGGTGCTCACAGACAATGCAGTCACGTATTTGCGTCCTGTTCTTTCGCGGTCCACGGCCGGATTTATGCGGTATGGCAACAGCCCCAGCATGCTCCGCCGTGACGGCGCAGGGCTACAGTGCTCACCGCATGGTAGTCCGCATGGTGGGATACCGCCGCGCCCGGGCGTCCGTAAGGATTCGGGACGGATTTCGGGGCAGATTCCGCACGGGTTCACCGGGGTTGAGTACGGCCGCAGCCGCCGCGGGGTTCACCTCGGGCTCACGGGCCGAGGGCGAGCACCAGCAGTGCGGCCAGTGCCGCCGTCTCCACCAGCGCGCCGAGCACGTCGCCGGTGATCCCGCCGAACCGGCGCAGGCAGCGCTGCAGCAGTGCGGCGGCGGCCAGTTGACCGAGCATCAGGGCGAGGGCGTAGCGCGGGTGGGCGCCCAGCAGGGCCAGCCCCGCGGCGCTGAGCAGAGTGGCGGTCAGCGCCGCCGGCAGTGGCACGGTGGCGGCCACCATCGCCCCCAGGCCGCCAGGCCGGGCGGCGGGCACCGAACGCAGGCAGCCCCAGCCGAGCGCGCACCGCCCGGCCACCGCGGCGGTCAGCACGGCGAGCGCACCGCGCCCTTCGGAGTGTGCGAACTGACTGCTCAGCGCCGCGATCTGAGCGAGCATCAGCAGTACCAGGCTGAGCACGCCGAACGGGCCGATGTCGGACTGCTTCATGATCCGCAGCGCGTCCTCGGCGGGCTTGCCGCTGCCCAGCCCGTCGGCCACGTCCGCCAGCCCGTCCAGGTGCAGCCCGCGGGTCAGCGCGGCCAGGGCGGCGACGGAGGCCACCGCGCCGAGCAGCGGCCCGCCGCGCCAGCAGACCAGCACCCCCAGTCCGCCGGCCGCCGCGCCCAGCACCAGCCCGACCAGCGGCGCGGCGATCATCGCCCGGCCGCCCGCCTCCCGGTCCCAGCGCGCCACCCGTACCCGCAGCACGGAGAGCGTCCCGAAGGCGAACCGCAGTCCGGGCAGGCGGAGTTCGCGAGCTTCAGCGGCGCTCAGAGCCGGCCCAGCAGCTCGGCGGCGGTGGGCAGCCTGGCGGGCTCCGCGGGCGCCGCCGGGGCGGGCACGAAGGACTCCTCGGCGAGCGTGTCGGAGGCGGCCTGCAGCAGCGGCAGGGCCAGCAGGGCGCCGACGCCCTCGCCCATGGTGACCTGATGGTCGTGCAGCGGGGTCAGGGTGAGCCGGTCGTAGGCCTTGGCCAGTGCGGGCTCACCGGTCAGCAGCGCGGCCCGCCACCACTCCGGGGCGCGGAAGGAGATCCGCTGGGCGATCAGCGCGCAGGCGGCCGAGACCACGCCGTCCAGCACCACCGGCAGCCGCCGCACGGCGGCCTGCAGCAGGAAGCCGGTCATCGCCGCGAAGTCGGCGCCACCGGTGGCCGCGAGCAGACCCAGCTGGTCGCCGAGCACGGGGCGGGCGCGCCGCAGCGAGTCGCGGATCGCGGCGCACTTGACCATCCAGGTCCGGTCGTCGATGCCCGAGCCGCGGCCGCAGACCGCGGCGGCGTCGGTGCCGCAGAGCGCGCCGATCAGCACGGCCGCCACCGTGGTCGAGCCGACCCCGAGGTCGCCGAGCAGCACCAGGTCGGTGCCGAGGTCGGCCTCCTCGTCGGCGATCGCCATGCCGATCCGGAACGCCTGGGCGGCCTCGTCGGCGCTCAGCGCGTCCTCGGTGTCGATCCGCCCCGAACCACGGCGCACCCGGTAGCGGCTGACCTCGAAGCCGAACTCCTCGGCGTCCGCGTCCACCGCCAGGTCGATCACCCGCAGCCCGGCACCGTAGCGGCGGGCCAGCCGGGCCACCGGCGCGCTGCCGTCCAGGGCCGCGCGCACCCGCCGTACGGTGCCGCCGTCGGCCGGCAGTTTGGAGAGCCCGAGCGAGGCGATGCCGTGATCGGCGGCGAAGAGCAGCACCTTGGGCGCGCTGAGCGCGCGTGCCCGGGTGCCCCCCTGGACGGAGGCGAGCCAGCTGCCCAGCTCCTCCAGCTGACCCAGACCGCCGCGCGGCTTGTCCAGCGCCAGCCAGCGATCCTCGGCGGCGCGCCGGGCGACGTCGTCGGGGCGCTCCACGAGCGAGGCGAAGGAATCGAGATCCACAGTGGTGTCCATCGTGCGGAACCATACCAACCGGGGGTCGGGCTGTCCGGGGTGCGGCGGGCTTCTCACCCAGGGGTCAGCCGGTGGCGGGCCGGCCGCCCCCCTTGATCGTCATGGTCTGCCCGGCCACCACCAGCAGCACCTGGTCCGCGGCCTCGGCCACCGCCATGTTCAGCCGGCCCAGGGTGTCGCGGAAGCGCCGCCCGGCCGCGGTGGCCGGCACCACGCCCAGCCCCACCTCGTTGCTCACCGCCACCACCCGGCGCCCGGTGTGCCGCACTGCCTCGGCCAGCTCGGCGCACCGCTGCTCCACCGCGCGGGCGGCGCCCTGCTCCCAGGCCGCGTCGTCCCAGGCGTCCGCCTGATCCATCACGGTGGTCAGCCAGAGCCCCAGGCAGTCGATCAGCACCGGTGCCGGGTCGGTGCCGTCGGCCAGCACCGGCACCAGGTCGACGGTCTCGGCGGTGCGCCAGCCCGCCGGACGCCGCTCGCGGTGCAGGGCGATCCGCCGCGCCCAGTCGGCGTCGTCCTCCCGGTGGCCGCCGGTGGCCAGGTACAGCACGTCGGGCTGGTCGAGCAGCAGCGCCTCGGCCCGGGTGGACTTGCCGGACCGGGCGCCGCCGAGGATCAGGGTGCGAGTCATGCGGCCCATCCTGCTGCACGGGGTTGAGCGGCGGTGCGGCGGGCAGCCTGACCCCTGCGCGGTAGCCTGCGCGGACATGCGGATCGAGCACCGGCCGGCCAGCGCCGGCGGGCAGCGGAAGTGAGGGAGCCGGGCATGGTGTGGACGTGGCGGTACGAGGCGGCGGACGGCGCGGTCGTCACGCCGGCCGGCGAGGACGAGGAGTTCTCCAGCCAGGGCGACGCCGAGTCGTGGATCGGCGAGGAGTGGAAGCGGCTGCTGGCGGACGGCGTCGAGCGGGTGGTCCTGCTGGAGGACGACCAGGAGATCTACCCGATGAGCCTGCGCGAGGCCTGACAGCCGTAGCGCCCGGACCGGCCGCGTGCGGCTACTTGGTCCCGACCAGGTGGAGCATCGCGGCGACCTGCCGGTACGGGTCCTCGCGCCCGGCCCGGTCCTCGGCCTCCAGCAGCTGGCCGAGCTGGCGCCCGTCGACCGGTGCGGCGTGGTCCGGCATGGCGTCGGTGAAGATCCGCACGCCGTACCAGTGCCGCAGCGGCACCGCGACCTCGCGCAGCGTGGTGACCAGGTCGCACAGCCGGTCGGCCCGGGCGGTCAGGCCCAGCCGGTTGGTGTAGTGGTCGGAGTCGAAGGCCTGCAGCGCCGCGCGCCAGTCGCCGGTCAGTCCGGCCCGCATGGCCAGCGCGTCCCGGTTGCGGGCCAGCAGCGAGAGCAGGCCGCCGGGCGCGATCATCCGGGCCAGCGAGGCGATCAGCGGGTCCGGGTCGGGCAGGTACATCAACACGCCGTGGCAGAGCACCACGTCGAAGCTGCCGGGCCCGAACCAGCGCCCGCAGTGGTGGCCGTCGCCGCTCAGCAGCCGGACCCGCTCGCGGACCTCCGGCGGCTCGGCGGCCAGCATCGCCTGGGCGGCGCCGAGCGTGACCGGATCCGCGTCCAGCCCGGTGACCAGGTGGCCGGCCCGGGCCAGCCGCACCGCCTGGGTGCCCTGGCCGCAGCCGACGTCCAGCACCCGCAGCGGGGTCAGCTGGGCACGCTCGCCGAAGTGCGCGGCGAGCTGCTCGGCCAGCTGGCGGGCCACCATCTCCTGGCGGACCAGGTTGTGCAGGCCGCCCTGGCGCTCCAGCCAGGCCCCCGCCCCGCCGGCGAAGGAGCCGCTGCGGGCCGGCAGCCCGTGCGGGTTGCCGTAGGAGGGGGCGGGGCCGCCGGGGTGGCCGCCGGGATGGGGGGTGCCGTAGCCGTACCCCGCCTGCTGCGGGTCCCGGTCGTGCTGGCCCCCCAGCTGGCCGGGCAGCGCGTACAGACCGGATCCCGACGCGTTCTGCGCGGCGGGGGCCCAGTCGTACGGCAGCGGCTCGGCGGTCAGGGGTGCTCGCCCCGCTTCACCTGCGGCTTGGGCAGCCGCAGTCGACGCATCTGCAGGTTGCGCATCAGGCCGTAGCCGACCGCGCCGCGGTGGCTCTCCTCCGGGAACCGGTTGGCCAGCGACTTGCGCAGCCCGAGGCCCAGGCGCAGGAAGTCGACGATGACCAGCACCAGGAAGAGGGCGAAGAGCAGCGTGGAGAGCAGCTGCAGCGCCGGCACGCGCAGCACGCTGAGCACCAGGATCACCACGGCGAACGGCAGGAAGAACTCGGCCAGCGACCAGCGCGAGTCCATGTAGTCGCGGGTGAAGCGGCGCACCGGGCCCTTGTCGCGGGCCGGCAGCGCGCGCTCGTCACCGTTGAGCAGCGCGAGGCGCTGCTTCTCGCGCTCTGAGCGCATGCGCTCGCGCGACTGCTTGGCGGCCTCCTTGCGGTCCTTGGGGACCGTCACCCGGGTGCGCCGGTTGGCCTCGGCCTCGCTGCGCTTGGGCGTCGGGCGGCCCTTGGGGGCCTGCGGGTCGCGGCCTGCGGGCGCGTCGTCCTGCTCGGCCAGCACGGTGGCGGAGGAGGGGGATTCGTCTGAACGGCGTCGGAACACACGACAAGCGTACGTGCTGGCCTCCCGAACACCCCCATCCCCCGAGGCATCGCCCCGGGGCCCTGTCAGGGAGCGGGCCGGGAGATCCACCTGGGGTAGGAGGCAGCGGGGCCGCGGCCGTAGCACTCTTGTTGCAGGTAGGTGTACTGCGGTGGTGACCCCGCTGCACATACACTCGCAGTAGATTTCGGTACGAGATAGAAACCGCAGGCCGGAGAAGGGGGCACCCGAGGCCCATGAGCGACGGAATCATGAAGCGTATGGGGCTGATCTTCAAGTCCAAGGCCAACAAGGCCCTGGACCGTGCAGAAGATCCGCGCGAGACGCTCGACTACTCGTACCAGAAGCAGCTTGAACTGCTGCAGAAGGTGCGCAGGGGCGTGGCGGACGTCGCCACCTCGCGCAAGCGCCTGGAGCTGCAGCTGACGCAGCTCCAGCAGCAGTCCGCGAAGTACGAGGACCAGGGCCGCAAGGCGCTCTCCCTGGGCCGTGAGGACCTCGCGCGCGAGGCGCTCACCCGCAAGTCCGCGATGCAGTCGCAGATCAACGACCTGGAGGTGCAGTACCAGCAGCTCCAGGCCGAGGAGGAGAAGCTCACGCTCGCCTCCCAGCGGCTGCAGGCCAAGGTGGACGCCTTCCGCACCAAGAAGGAGACCATCAAGGCCACCTACACCGCCGCCCAGGCGCAGACCCGGATCGCGGAGTCCTTCTCCGGGATCTCGGAGGAGATGGGCGACGTGGGCCTCGCGATCCAGCGGGCCGAGGACAAGACCGCGCAGATGCAGGCCCGTGCCGGTGCGATCGACGAGCTGCTCGCCTCGGGCGCGCTGGACGACTCCAGCGGCCTGGGCCGCAAGGACGACATCGAGGCCGAGCTGGAGCGGGTGGCCGGCGGCAGCGACGTCGAGCTGGAGCTGGCCCGGATGAAGGCCGAGCTCGGCGGTGGGCCCTCGTCGGGCCCGGCCGCGATCGAGCAGGGCAACGGTGGTGGCGCTCAGCAGCACGGTGGTGGCCAGGCACAGCAGGACACCCCGCCGCCGAGCATCAACTACCACAAGTAACGTCGGCCGCTTCGACAGCAGGGAGAGACGCCAGCATGATCATGAGGATCATGGGTGAGGGCCAGTTCCAGGTGGCGGACGAGCACCTGAACCGGCTGAACCAGCTCGACGACGAGCTGCTCACCGCTCTGGAATCGGGGGACGAGAAGGCTTTCCGGGCCAGCCTGGGCAGCCTGCTCAGCGCGGTCCGCGAGGTCGGTTCCCCGCTGCCGGACGACTCGCTGGAGCCGTCCGAGCTGATCCTGCCGGACGAGGGCGCGTCGCTCGATCAGGTCCGCGAGCTGCTGCGGACCGAGGGCGACGGACTGATTCCGGGTCTGCCGGAGTAGGGACGAACGGCTGAGGGGCGGCACCCACCACAGGTGGGCGCCGCCCCTCAGCCGTTCGCGCTGCCTCGGCCGGTGCCGTTACGGCAGGGCCAGCATCCGGTCCAGCGCGGCCTTGGCGTACTTCTCGGTCTCCGGGTCGACGGTGATCACGTTCGGCACCCGCCCCTCGACCAGCGACTCCAGCGCCCAGACCAGGTGCGGCAGGTCGATCCGGTTCATCGTGGAGCAGAAGCAGACCGAGCGGTCCAGGAAGACGATCTCCTTGTCCGGGTGCGCCTTGGCGAGGCGGCGGACCAGGTTGAGCTCGGTGCCGATCGCCCACTTGGAGCCGGGCTCGGCGGCCTCCAGGGCCTTGATGATGTACTCGGTCGAGCCCACCTCGTCGGCTGCCGCGACCACCTCGTGGCGGCACTCGGGGTGCACCAGCACGTTCACGCCCGGGATCCGCTCGCGGACCTCCGCGACCGAGTCCACCGTGAACCGGCCGTGCACCGAGCAGTGGCCGCGCCACAGGATCATCTTGGCGTCCCGCAGCTGCTCGGCGGTCAGCCCGCCGTTCGGCTTGTGCGGGTTGTAGAGCACGCAGTCGTCCAGCGAGAAGCCCATGTCCCGCACCGCGGTGTTGCGCCCCAGGTGCTGGTCCGGCAGGAAGAGCACCTTCTGGCCCTGCTCGAAGGCCCACTCCAGTGCGCGCTTGGCGTTGGAGGAGGTGCAGATGGTGCCGCCGTGCCGGCCGGTGAAGGCCTTGATGTCGGCGGAGGAGTTCATGTACGAGACCGGGACGGTGACGTCGGCTATGCCGGCCTCGGTCAGCACGTCCCAGCACTCGGCGACCTGCTCGGCGGTGGCCATGTCGGCCATCGAGCAGCCGGCCGCGAGGTCGGGCAGGATGACCCGCTGGGCGTCGCCGGTGAGGATGTCCGCGGACTCGGCCATGAAGTGCACGCCGCAGAAGACGATGTACTCGGCCTCCGGACGGCCGGCGGCGTCCCGGGCGAGCTTGAAGGAGTCACCGGTGACGTCGGCGAACTCGATGACCTCGTCGCGCTGGTAGTGGTGCCCCAGGATGAACACCCGGTCGCCGAGCTCGGCCTTGGCGGCGCGGGCGCGCTCCACCAGGTCCGGGTCGGAGGCGGGCGGGAGGTCGCCGGGGCACTCCACGCCGCGCTCGCTGTTCGGGTCGGCCTGGCGGCCGAGCAGCAGCAGGGCGAGCGGCGTGGCGGTCGGCTCGGTGAACGTGGTGTCAACGGTGGTGGTCACGGGCGGGTGCCCTCCTGATGCGGCCGGACACTCCCAGCCTTCTCGTCTATCTGACGTTATCTATGATAACCCGTTCGCGTCAGTCTGACGATGGCCATCATGTCAATGTGACACGAACGACTCGACGCGATGTCCGACTCCTTTCGGCCCTGCGTGTGGACCTGACGCAACGTCGGCGCGGAGCTGCCGATCCGGCGGACGAGCGTGTTTCCTAGGGGCATGAAGGCAATCGCGATCAACAGGTACGGCGGCCCCGAGGTCGTCGAGTACGTCGAGCTGCCCGATCCCAAGGTGGCTCCCGACACGGTCCTGGTCCGGGTCAGGGCGGCAGGGGTGAACCCGGTCGACTGGCAGGTCCGCGAGGGCCGCCTGGAGCCCGTGATGGACGCGCACTTCCCGCTGATCCTGGGCTGGGACGTGGCCGGCGTGGTCGAGCGGGTGGGTGCCGCGGTCACCGAGTACCGGGTCGGCGACGAGGTGATGGGCTACGTGCGCAAGGACGCCATCCAGCACGGCACCTACGCCGAGCTGGTCGCGGCCCCGGTGCGGACCCTGGCGCGCAAGCCCGCCGCGCTCGGCTGGGCGCAGGCCGCCGGGCTCCCACTGGCCGGGCTGACCGCCTACCAGGGCCTGGTCCACGCGCTGGCGGTCGGCGCCGGCGACACGCTGCTGATCCACGCGGCGGCCGGCGGGGTCGGCGGCCTGGCCACCCAGATCGCGGTGGCCCGCGGCGCCCGGGTGATCGGCACCGCGAGCGCGCACAACCACGACTACCTGCGCTCGCTGGGCGCCGAGCCGGTGAGCTACGGCGAGGGCCTGGTGGAGCGGGTGCGCGCGCTGGCGCCCGACGGCGTGGACGCGGCCTTCGCCCTGGTCGGCGGCGCGGAGGCGCTGGAGTCCTCCCGTGCGCTGGTCAAGGACCCGGCCAGGATCGTCTCGATCGTCGACCCCGAGGTGATGGCCGTCGGCGGCCGGCTGGTCTTCGTGCGCCCGGACGCCGCGGACCTCGCGGCCCTGGGCGAGCTGGCCGAGAGCGGCCGGCTGACCGTCACCGTCGCCTCGACCTTCCCGCTGGCCCAGGCCGCCTCCGCACAGCTCCTGATCGCCGAGGGGCGGACCCGGGGCAAGATCGTGCTGCTGGTTTCCTGACCGGGCTCGCCGGTGGACTGATCACCGGCGACCGGGAGAATGGTTCGGTAGCCCCACCTGACGGCACCCCCACCTGTCAGCCCCGAGCCTGGAGACCCCGCACCGCATGAGCGAGCAGAGCGACCGATTCAGAGCGTCCGGGGGCGTCGTGCTCGACGAGACCGATCGCCTGCTCCTGGCCCACCTGGGCCGGGACGGGCGGGCCTCGTACGCCGAGATCGGCCTGCTCGCCAACCTCTCCGCCACCGCCGTGCGCCGCCGGATCGACCGGCTGCGCTCGCGCGGCGTGGTGCGCGGCTTCACCGTGGTGCTCGACCCCGAGGTGCTCGGCTGGCAGACCGAGGCCTTCGTGGAGATCTACTGCCGCGAGCGCACCGCTCCCGAGGAGATCCTGGCCAGCCTGCGCCAGTTCGCCGAGGTGGTCGCCGCCTGGACGGTCACCGGCGACCCGGACGCGCTCGTCCATCTGCGTGCCGCCGACACCCGGCACCTGGAGGCCGTCATCGAACGGATCCGGCGTGAGCCCGGCGTGCAGCGCAGCCGCAGCTCGGTGGTGCTGTCGCAGCTGATCGGCTAGCCGGAGCCCTCGCCGGTGCCCGCGCAGGAATCCTGCGCGACCCGGGTCGAACACGCTCGAAAGCTGCCTGAACCGGCGCATTCGGACGCGCGGGCGCTCCGCTCCGCTGCCTAGGCTGATCTTCAGATCTGAGCCGAAGATCAGAGCAGTCAGAGCCCGAGGAGCCCCCCGTGTCCGCAGCCGTCCCGCACCGCATGCACCAGCCCGACAACGACCTGGTCGACCTGGTCTTCGGCTACATGCGCGAGCGCCTGCAGTACGACCCGGTGCCGCTGGACCACCCCGGGGACGGCGAGCAGCTGCGGGCCCACCTGGCCGGCCTGCTGAACGAGCGCGGCAACGCCCCCGCCGACGTGCTCAAGCTCTACGACCACGAGCTGTCCCGCGCGGTGATCTCCGCCGACAGCCCGCGCTACCTCTCCTTCATCCCGTGCGCGCCGACCAAGGCCGCGCTGCTCTTCGACATGGTGGTCTCCTGCGCCTCGCTGCAGGGCATCTCCTGGCTGGAGGCGGCCGGCGCGATCGCGGCCGAGAACCAGGTGCTGCGCCTGATAGCCGACCGGGCCGGGCTGCCGCAGACGGCCGGCGGCACCTTCGTCTCGGGCGGCTCGGCGGGCAACCTCTCCGCACTGGTGGTGGCCCGCGACGCGGCCCGCCGCAGGCTGGGCGTCGGACCGGAGGCCCGGCTGCGGGTCGCGGTGGCCGACCAGGTGCACTCCTCGGTCAAGAACACCTTCAACATCATCGGCGTCGAGGCCTTCAAGGTCCCCACCGTGGACCGCCGCTTCACCGGCGAGGCGCTGCGCGCCGCCCTGGCGGCCGACCCGAACCCGGAGACGGTGATCGCGGTGGTCGGCACCGCCGGCACCACCAACGAGGGCATCATCGACGACCTGCAGGGCCTGTCCGAGGTGACCCGCGAGCGCGGCCTGTGGTTCCACGTGGACGGCGCCTACGGCGGCGCGGGCCTCTTCGCCCCCTCGGTGCGCGAGCGCTACAACGGCATCGAGCACGCCGACTCCTTCGTGGTCGACCCGCACAAGTGGCTCTTCGCGCCCTTCGACTGCGCCGCGCTGATCTACCGCGAGCCGCGCCTGGCCAAGGCCGTGCACACCCAGGACGCGGGCTACCTGGACGTGCTGCACCACGAGGGCGACGAGTGGAACCCCACCGACTACGCCTACCACCTGACCCGCCGGGCCCGTGGCCTGCCGCTCTGGTTCTCGCTCGCGGTGCACGGCACCCAGGCCTACACCGACGCGATCGAGGCCGGCCTCACGCTGGCCCGGGAGACTGCGGAAACGATTCGCCGCACCGAGCACCTGGAGCTGCTGCACGACCCGCAGCTGTCCGCCGTCTGCTTCCGCCGCACCGGCTGGACCGAGCAGGACTACTACGCCTGGTCGCAGCGGCTGCTCGCCGACCAGATCGGCTTCGTCACCCCGACCGGCTGGGACGGCGAGACGGTCGCCCGGTTCGCCTTCCTGCACCCGGGCACCACGATGGAGATGGTCCAGGAGATCCTGGACACGATGGTCTGACGCTCACAGGAAGGCCCCGCTGGGCAGGTAGGGCACCGGCGGCCGCATCCCGCGCAGCGCGAGGCAGCCGCTGTTCGTCAGGCTCAGCCCCAGCTCCAGGCCGACGTCCACCGCCCACTCCTGCTCGGCGGTGAGGAACCCCACCGTGGCCCCGGTGTCCTCGGGCACCCGGGCCAGCGCCTCGCGCAGCAGCCGCACCGCCAGCCGTTTCGAGGTGGCCGCCAGCAGCTCGACGCTGCCGCCCAGCCGGTAGCAGTAGCCGCTGCCGAACACGGTGTCGGCCACCAGCAGTTCGTCGTAGTGCGCGAGCATCAGCCGGTGGTCAGGGCCGTGGGCGGTGCCGCGCAGCCGGCGGTCGATCGAGTCCACCAGCTCCAGGTGGGTCGCGTTGCCCGGGTGCACCGGGATGCTGCCGGGGTCCAGCAGGCCGGCCCGGTCGACCGGGCCGGTCAGCCGCATGGTCGGGTGCAGGCTGAAGCCGGCCTTGCGGTAGCGGCGGGCGGCCGCCGGGTCGGCGGAGACGGTGGTCATGCCGCGCAGGCAGGCCCGGCCGTGCTCGGCGGCCCGCTCCAGCAGCAGCCGGCCCACCCCCTTGCCCTGGAACTCGGGCAGCACCGCGGTCAGCGCGAGGATCCACATGCCCTCGCGGCGCATCGAGAGCGCGAAGCCGATCGCCCGCCCGTCCTGCTCGGCCAGCCAGCAGCCCTGCGGGTCGGTGCCGGCCAGGTGCCTGGTGCGCGCCTGGTGCCGGGCGATCTGGGCCGGGGTCGGCGCCGGTCCGGCCCCGGTGCCCGCGGCGCCCCCCAGCGCGCCGAAGGCCTCGGCCGCGATCAGTCGGACGGTCTCGGCGTCCGCGCGGCTGTCGCGGATCTGACGCAGGATCATCCGTCCATCTTCCCGGTTCGCCGTGGCTGTCCGCGGCTGCTTGCGGGCATCCGACCAGCACCGTCGGGGCTCCGCCCGGCCGAGCGCTCGGTGACCGCCCCGGGCGCGGTGTGCGAGCATGGATGGACGGAGCGCGGACCACCGTCCGCGGATCGGACCCACTGCCCGGAATCAATCCGGGCGGCCGCTGGTTGGCACTGGCGGCAGTATGTCGTCATAGACCGGGAGTAAGCAGATGACCGTCCAGGACGAGACCACCGTCGAGAGTGGTCTGCTCCTTACCGATGCCGCTGCGGCCAAGGTGAAGGGCCTGCTGGATCAGGAAGGCCGCGACGACCTCGCGCTCCGCGTCGCCGTGCAGCCCGGTGGCTGCTCCGGCCTGCGGTACCAGCTCTTCTTCGACGAGCGCTCGCTCGACGGCGACGTCGTCAAGGACTTCAACGGCGTCAAGGTCGTCACCGACCGGATGAGCGCCCCCTACCTCGGCGGTGCCACGGTGGACTTCGTGGACACGATCGAGAAGCAGGGCTTCACCATCGACAACCCGAACGCCACCGGCTCCTGCGCCTGCGGCGACTCGTTCAGCTAGTTCCTGACGACGGCGGCGGCCCCGGAATCCTTCCGGGGCCGCCGCCGTCGTGTTCGGGGCCGGTACGCCCCCGCGGTCAGTTGCTCGCGCTGACCGGGCCGCCGTTGGGCGCCGACTCCAGCGGCACGTCCGCCCCGGTGGAGGAGAGCACCGTGCGGCCCTGCAGCGGCTGGGCGAGGTCCGTGGTCACGCCCTGCTGCTTGACCAGGTCCGGGCAGTTCTGCCCGGCCGGCGGCTTCTGGGTGATCACCACCTGCACGGTGACCTGGCCCGCCTTGCTCTCGTCCGCCTTCAGGCCGTACTTGTCGCAGACGCCGCCGAAGAAGAAGATCGTCAGCTGGTTGCCCTTGGCCAGGTAGCTGGACGGCTTCAGCTGCGCCTGCGGGTCCACCGGCAGCGGGGTGACGGGCGACGGGGCGCCGCCGCCCGGCGTGGTCGGCTGGGCGGGGGCCGGGGTGCCCGGGGCCGACTTGATGGGCGCGCTGGGCGTCGGGTTGCCGGCCGGGGCGCTGGGCTGGGCCGAACCGGGCGCCGTGGTCGTACCGGCGCCGGCCGAGCCGCCGGCGGAGGGCGTCGGGCTGGCGGAGCCACTGGCGGAACCGCTGGGCGACCCGGTCGCCGACGCGCCGGTGCTGCTCGCGGCGGCGGTGTTCTTGGCGCTCCCGTCGCTGTTGCAGGCACTGACCGTCGCGGCGAGCGAGAGCAGCAGGGCGGCGGCTGCCAGACTCCGCCGCCGGCGCCCGAGCGACCCGTTCGAGCGGGGCGCCGCGCGGTGGTGGAGCTGCTCGGCGGTGGTGTTCTCGTCCATGGTGCGACGTCCTCCAGAGGTCTGCGGATCCCTACGGCAGCGTTGGCTGCGCGGATGTGACGTGGCACGGCGGGATCCGGTTCCGCTGGGCTGACGCGGACGGGTCAGGAGGAGAGGAGGGGGCGGCTGGGGCCTGTCCTAGACCCCGTACTCGGCCATCCCCGCGACCAACGCGCGGGTGCGGGCGGGCACCGTGATCGGTCCGCCCGGTGCGCCGCCGGGCTCCTCGCCCCCGGCCAGCAACGGCCAGAAGGCGCCGAGCCGGCGCGAGGAGTCCACCAGCTCGTCGAGGGTGTCGGTGTCCGCCTCGCCCAGGAGGCCATCGGCCTCGCCCTGTCGTACTCGGCGGGCCTGGACGGGGGAGTGGCTGGCAAGCATCGGTGACTTCCGATCCACGGGGGCGCTTGGACACGCGGCCTGGGCCCGGTCGCGCGCGGGCGGGAGGCGTATGACGAGCCTCACGTTCGCGACCCTAGGCCGCCGACGCGAATCGGGCCATACCTACCCACAGGTAGTCCCCCGGACGTGAGCGCGGCCGTTACGACCTTTGACCGTGGTGCTGCCGGGTACCGTAAGGGGGTTCACCTGCTGCCCCCAACCGAGGAGCCCAGTCGTGCGCATCGCCGTCGCCGGTTCGATCGCCACCGACCATCTGATGACCTTTCCGGGTCGTATCACGGACCAGCTGGTCGCCGACCGTCTGCACGCGGTATCGCTCTCCTTCCTGGTCGACACCCTGGACATCCGTCGCGGCGGGGTCGCCCCGAACATCACCTTCGGCATGGGCCTGCTCGGGCTGCGCCCGGTGCTGGTGGGCGCGGCCGGCGCGGACTTCGAGGAGTACCGGGCCTGGCTGGAGCGGCACAACGTGGACACCGAGTCGGTGCACATCTCGCAGACGCGGCACACCGCCCGCTTCATGTGCACCACGGACGAGGACCACAACCAGATCGCCTCGTTCTACACCGGCGCGATGGCCGAGGCGCGCAACATCGAGCTGAAGCCGGTGGCCGACCGGGTCGGCGGCCTGGACCTGGTGCTGATCGGCGCGGACGACCCGCAGGCGATGATCCGCCACACCCAGGAGTGCCGCACCCGCGGCTACGCCTTCGCCGCCGACCCCTCGCAGCAGCTGGCCCGGCTGGACGGCGACGACATCCGCGAGATCGTGGACGGCGCCGCCTACCTGTTCACCAACGAGTACGAGGCCGGGCTGATCGAGTCGAAGACCGGCTGGTCGGCCGCCGACGTGCTGGACCGGGTCGGCATCCGGGTCACCACGCTGGGCAGCAAGGGCGTGCGGATCGACCGCAAGGGCGAGCCGTCGCTGACCGTCGGGTGCGTCCCCGAGCTGAAGAAGGCCGACCCGACCGGCGTCGGTGACGGCTTCCGGGCCGGCTTCCTCGCGGGCCTGTCCTGGGACCTGGGCCTGGAGCGGGCCGCCCAGATCGGCTGTGCGCTGGCCACCCTGGTGATCGAGACCGTCGGCACCCAGGAGTACGAGCTGCGCACCGGCCACTTCCTGGAGCGCTTCGCCGCCGCCTACGGCGAGGCCGCCGCGGCCGAGGTGCGCGCCAAGCTCGCCTGAGCTCCACCGGCCGCCGGGCCGGCGGCGGGTCAGCCGACCCGCCGCACCCGGTAGGCGAAGCCCCGGTCCGCCCCGTAGGCGCTGGCCGGGGCTTCGCCTTCGTACGTCTGTTCGCGCATGTCGCACCAGGCCGGGATGTCGAGCCGGGCGGCCTCGTCGTCGGCCAGCACCACCACCAGGCCGCCGGGCGGCACCTCGCCGATCCGCTTGGCCAGCTCGATCACCGGCAGCGGGCAGCGCTTGCCCAGTGCGTCGACGACCAGCTCCGCGGGCGCATCGGCGGCCGGCACCGCCAGGTCCAGCCCCAGCGGCGCCCGTACGGCGGCGACCACCTCGGGCAGCACCGCGAGGAAGCGGTCCACCTGGGCCCCGGTCGTCCCGGTCGGCAGCGAGAGGCGCACGTTGCCCTCGGTCAGCACGCCCATCGCGGCCAGCACGTGACTGGGGGTCAAGGTGCTGGAGGTGCAGGAGGAACCCGAGGAGACCGCGATGCCCGCCCGGTCCAGCTCGGTCAGCAGCACCTCGCCGTCCACGTAGAGGCAGGAGAAGGTGACCAGGTGCGGCAGCCGGCGCACCGGATCGCCGACCACCTCGACCTCCGGCACCAGCTGCGGCACCCGGGTCCTGATCCGCTCCACCAGCGCGTGCAGCCGGTCGTTCTCGGCCGCGGCCTCGGCCCGCACCGCGCGCAGCGCGGCGGCGGCCGCCACGATGGCCGGCACGTTGACGTAGCCCGGCACCCGTCCGCTCTCCCGCTCGTCGGCGGGCAGTGCGGAGCGGAACCTGACGCCCTTGCGCACCGCGAGCACCCCGACCCCGGCCGGGCCGCCCCACTTGTGCGCGCTGGCCGTCAGCAGCGACCAGCCCGCGGGCGCCGGGAGCCGCCCGATGCTCTGCGCGGCGTCCACCAGCAGCGGCACCTCGCCGGGCGAGGCGCGCAGCAGTTCGGCCACCTCGGCCACCGGCTGCACCGTGCCGACCTCGTGGTTGGCCGACTGCAGCACCGCCAGCGCGGTGTCCGGCCGCACCGCGGCGGCGAAGCGATCGGCGGCCACCCGCCCGCCGCGGTCCACCGGGACCACCGAGACCTCGCCGCCCTCGGCCGCGTGGCCCTCGGCGGTGTGCAGCACGCTGGAGTGCTCCACGGCCGAGTGCACCAGGTGACGGCCTGTCCGGCGCCGCCCGCGCAGCGCGCCGAGCATGCCCAGCTGCACCGCCTGGGTCCCGCTGCCGGTGAAGGAGACCTCGTCGGGGCGGGCGCCGATCAGCTCGGCCACCGTCTCCCGGGCCGCGTCCAGCAGCAGCCGGGCCTGCCGGCCCGAGCGGTAGAGCCGGGCCGGATCGCCCCAGCCCTCGTCCAGCGCGGCGGTCAGCGCCTGCCGGGCCACGGGGTGCAGCGGGGCGGTGGAGGCCACATCGAAATACAGGGGCTCGGTGGACGGCATGCCCGACACCGTACCGGGGCCTCACACCCCGTCAGCCGATCACCCCGCGGGGCGGCATTTTGTCCGCTTCGTCCGCGCCCGACGGACCGTCACCCGGTCGTCGTATGGCCGCCCCCCGATCGGGTGTACGGAGCCCGAAAGTCCACCATGACCTGCGAATCCACGCCTGCCGGGGCTGATCGGGTAGCGGGGCGGCGCGTTACCGGGACCTGCTCGTCAGGTCCGCATAAGGCTGGAGTAGGGTTTGGCCCGCATAAGCATTCAAACCGTGCCCGTGGACGGGTCGCCGGGGAGGCTCACAGTACTCCCGGGGGCGGCGCGATCGCGGGCGAGACTTCGGGAAGGCGCTACGTGAGTCCCAACGGCTCCGACCGCTCGCCGCGGCGCACGATGCGGCGGAAGCTGCCTCAGGCGCTGGCACTGGGCCTCGTCATCGCGACCGCTACCGGCTGCTCGGCCAATGACCTGCCCAGGCTTGGCCTCCCCAGCCCTGTGACCACGACTGGACACCTCGTCCTTCAGATGTGGCAGGGGTCCTGGATCGCGGCGCTGGTGGTCGGCGTACTGATGTGGGGTCTGATCATCTGGAGTGTGATCTTCCACCGCCGCAGCCGCACCGGCATCGAGATCCCTCCGCAGACCCGGTACAACGTGCCCATCGAGGCGCTCTACACCGCGGTCCCCATCGTTATCGTCTCGGTCCTCTTCTACTTCGTCGCGCGCGACGAGGCGAAGCTGACCCAGGTCTCCGCCAAGCCGCAGCACTACGTCAACGTGGTGGGCTTCCAGTGGAGCTGGGCGTTCAACTACGAGAACACCGAGACCCCGGACCCGACCAGCCAGACCGCCGCGTACGACGTGGGCACCCCCAGCCAGATCCCGACGCTGTGGCTGCCGGTCGACGAGTCGGTCCAGTTCCGGTTGACCTCCCGTGACGTGATCCACGACTTCTGGCCCGTCAACTTCATGATGAAGATGGACGTCGTGCCGGGCGTGGTGAACAAGTTCGAGGTCACGCCCACCGTCATCGGCGAGTACGACGGCAAGTGTGCGGAACTCTGCGGTGTGGACCACTCCCGGATGCTCTTCAAGGTGAAGGTCGTCAGCCATGACGACTACGTGAAGCACCTGCAGCAGCTGCGGGCCAGCGGCCAGGCCGGCGCGGTGCCTTCGGGCATCACGAGCATGGGAAGTGAAACGAAGTGACGATCCTCAACGAACCCGCCGCGGCCGGCGGGGCACCTGGGGGCACCGCCAGGGCCGGCGCGGCCCCGCGCACCCGCAAGCCGGGCGCCACCATCATCAAGTGGCTGACCACCACCGACCACAAGACGATCGGGACGCTGTACCTCGGTACCTCGTTCGCGTTCTTCCTGATCGGTGGCATCCTGGCGCTCGTCATGCGCGCCCAGCTGGCGCAGCCGGACGGCAAGATCCTGTCGAACGAGCAGTTCAACCAGGCGTTCACGATGCACGGCACGATCATGCTGCTGATGTTCGCGACGCCGCTGTTCGCCGGTTTCACCAACTGGATCATGCCGCTGCAGATCGGCGCACCGGACGTCGCCTTCCCGCGACTGAACATGTTCGCCTACTGGCTGTACCTGTTCGGCTCGACCATCGCGGTCGGCGGCTTCCTCACCCCGCAGGGCGCGGCCGACTTCGGTTGGTTCGCCTACTCGCCGCTGTCGGACGCGGTCCGCTCGCCGGGCGTCGGCGCCGACATGTGGATCATGGGTCTGGCCTTCTCCGGCTTCGGCACCATCCTCGGCGCGGTCAACTTCATCACCACCGTCATCTGCATGCGCGCCCCTGGCATGACGATGTTCCGGATGTCCATCTTCGTGTGGAACGTCCTGCTCACCTCGGTGCTGGTGCTGCTGGCCTTCCCGGTGCTCGCCGCCGCGCTCTTCGCGCTGGAAGTCGACCGTAAATTCGGGGCACATATCTTCGACCCGAACAACGGTGGAGCACTGCTCTGGCAACACCTCTTCTGGTTCTTCGGCCACCCAGAGGTGTACATCATCGCGCTGCCGTTCTTCGGCATCATCTCGGAGATCATCCCGGTCTTCTCCCGCAAGCCGATGTTCGGCTACTCGGGTCTGATCGCGGCCACCATCGGCATCGCCGGTCTCTCCGTGACGGTGTGGGCCCACCACATGTACGTCACCGGGCAGGTCCTGCTGCCGTTCTTCTCCTTCATGACCTTCCTGATCGCGGTCCCCACCGGTGTGAAGTTCTTCAACTGGGTCGGCACCATGTGGAAGGGCTCGCTGAGCTTCGAGACCCCGATGCTCTGGACGGTCGGCTTCCTGGTCACCTTCCTCTTCGGCGGTCTGACCGGTGTGCTGCTCGCCTCCCCGCCGATCGACTTCCACGTCTCGGACTCGTACTTCGTCGTCGCCCACTTCCACTACGTGGTCTTCGGCACCGTCGTCTTCGCGATGTTCGCCGGCTTCCACTTCTGGTGGCCGAAGATGACCGGCAAGATGCTGGACGAGCGCCTCGGCAAGATCACCTTCTGGACGCTGTTCATCGGCTTCCACACCACCTTCCTGGTGCAGCACTGGCTGGGTGCCGAGGGCATGCCGCGTCGCTACGCCACCTACCTGGCGTCGGACGGCTTCACCACGCTGAACGTGGTCTCGTCCATCGGCTCCTTCCTGCTGGGCATGTCGATCCTGCCGTTCCTCTACAACGTCTGGAAGACCGCCAAGTACGGCGAGAAGGTCGAGGTCGACGACCCGTGGGGTTACGGCCGCTCGCTGGAGTGGGCCACCTCGTGCCCGCCGCCGCGGCACAACTTCCTCACCCTGCCGCGGATCCGCTCCGAATCCCCGGCGTTCGACCTGCACCACCCGGACATCGCCGCGCTCGACTACCTGGAGCTGCACGGCCACCTGGCCAAGCACCTGGAGGGCGTCGTCCCGGCCGAGTACGACAACCCGCAGCTGAGCAAGGGCAAGAAGGAGGGCGACGCCTGATGAAGGAGCAGGGCAAGATCTTCGCGGGCTTCGCCGCCTTCATTCTGATCATGGCAGTGGTCTACGGCGTGTGGACCACGCACAGCTCCCACGGCACGGAGGCGGCCGGTACCACCGCGCTCTTCCTGGCCTTCGGCCTGTGCGCCTTCATCGCCTTCTACCTGGGCTTCACCGCCCGCCGGGTGGACCTGGGCGCCGGTGACAACCCCGAGGCCGAGGTCTCGGACGACGCCGGTGAGATGGGCTTCTTCGCCCCGCACAGCTGGCAGCCGCTGTCGCTGGCCATCGGTGGCGCGCTCGCGTTCTGCGGCGTCATCTTCGGCTGGTGGCTGATGTTCTGGGCCGCTCCGATGATCATGATCGGCCTGTTCGGCTGGGTCTTCGAGTTCTACCGCGGCGAGAACCAGAACCAGTAGGTTCCAGGTCTCGGCACGCACACGGCGGGCTCCCTCCTCGGAGGGGGCCCGCCGTTTCGTTTCGCGCCCGGGGCGACCGGGCGCCTCTTCTGTTGGTCCGGGCGGGTGCTGCCGTCACCCGCCCGGGCTCAGTGGGGTGCGGGCGGGCCGTTCAGATGCGGTGATGTTCCTACCATCTGATGCATCATCCGAACCCCAGGAGGCTCCGGTGGCCCGCAGATGCGCGGTAGGGGGGCAGAGCCCGAAGGTCAGGTTCGCTGGCCGGGCAGCCCTCTGGTTGTTGGCCGTCACCCCCCTGGTGCTCGGCCCGCTCACGGCCTGTTCGGCCGGCGGCTCGGCGAGCAGCGGCGGCCCGCCGCGGGTGGTCGACGCCGCCCACCTGGTGCACAGCTCGGCCGGGGCGGGTGCCGAACCCGGCAAGCCGTTCACGGTCAGCGCGGACAGCGGCGACCGGGTCACCGACGTCACGCTCAGCGGCCCGGACGGGCGCGTGCTGGCCGGGAGCCTGGACCCCGACGGGCGCACCTGGCACAGCGCCACCCCGCTGGCGCCCGCCACCCACTACACGGCACGGATCGCCGCCGTGGACGCGGAGGGCGGCCGGGGCGAGACCACCCAGGACTTCACCACCAAGCCCGCCGACCGGCTGCTCAACGCGACCCTGGGCCCCGACCTCGGCCGGCAGGTCTACGGCGTCGGCGAGCCGCTCACGGTGAAGCTCTCCGAGGAGGTCAAGGACCCGGCCGCCCGGCGGCAGGTGGAGAGCGCGCTCACCGTGGTCTCCGAACCGGCGGTGACCGGCGGCTGGTACTGGGTCGACGGCAAGAACCTGCACTTCCGGCCGAAGGACTACTGGCCGGCCAACACCAAGGTCAAGCTGACCTACGACGCCGACGGCCGGCAGATCGACGGCGGGCTGTACGGCGGCCCCACCGCCAGCGTCTCGTTCAGCACCGGCGACCGGGTGGAGGCGGTGGTCGACGCGGCCAGCGACGAGCTCACCTTCAAGCGCAACGGCGAGGTGGTCAACACCATCCCGGTGACCACCGGCAAGCCGGGCTTCGACACCCGCAACGGCATCAAGGTGGTGCTCGGCCAGGAGCGGGAGGTGCAGATGAGCAGCGAGACCATCGGCATCGCCAAGGGCAGCAGCGAGGCCTACGACCTCAAGGTCGAGTGGGCCACCCGGGTGACCTGGAGCGGGGAGTACGTGCACGCGGCGCCCTGGTCGGTGGCCTCGCAGGGCGTGGAGAACGTCAGCCACGGCTGCACCGGCATGAGTACCGACAACGCCAGGTGGTTCTACAACCAGGTCCGGGTGGGCGACATCGTCGAGGTGGTCAACAGCAGGGGCCACGACATGGAGCCGTTCGGCAACGGCTTCGGCGACTGGAACCTGAGCTGGGACGACTGGCTCAAGGGCAGTGCGATGGGCCGGCCGCTGAACACCGTGGCCACGCCCCCGGTACCGAAGGCGGCGGCCACCCTGCGCCCGCAGGTCTGAGCCGCCGGCGTCCCCCGGGGCGGGTCAGGACGACCCGGACGGCGATGCCCCGTAGACGAGGTCCAGCGCGCCGTACACGGCCGCCTGGGCCTCGTCCCGCGTGACGCCCAGGCGGTGGGCCCGGGCGGCGTACTCGGTGGCGGCGTCGGCGGCCAGCCGGTGCGCGGTGTCCCCGGTGGCGGCCACCAGGGTGCCGCGGCGGCCGTGCGTCTCCACCACGCCGTCCGCCTCCAGCTCCCGGTACGCGCGCGCCACCGTGTTGGCGGCCAGCCCCAGCTGCTCGGCCAGCGCGCGCACGGTGGGCAGCCGCAGCCCGGCCGCCAGCACACCGGTCCTGGCCTGCTCGGCGATCTGCGCGCGCAGCTGCTCGTAGGGCGGTGTGGCGACGGCGTGGTCGATGCTCACCTGCACGGGGCGGGTCTCCTCGGTTCTCCTGGGCTGATGGTGCGTCACCCATTGTGCCGCCCCCACGCCAAGGGCCCCGACCGGCAGTGCCGGACGGGGCCCTCAGGTGGCTGACGCGTTGTCAGAGCAGGGGATCAGTGGTGGCCGTGGCCGCTGGTGATCTCCTTGTGCTCCTCGGGAGTCGGCTTGGGGATCTGGTTGCCCTCGCCGAAGTAGCCCTCGGAGAGCTTGGCGCGGGTCTTGGTCGCCAGGCCGACCTTGCGGGCGACACCGTTCTCGTCGACCTCGGCCGGCAGCTCGACCGGCTCGTACTGCTCGTGCGAGGTGAGCGTGTGGAGCGTGCCCTGCGGGAGCTGGGCGTGCACCTCGATGAACTCACCGTGCGGCAGCCGCTTGATGACGCCGGTCTCGCGACCGTGCAGCACCTTCTCCTTGTCCCGGCGCTGCAGGCCCAGGCACCAGCGCTTGGTCACGAAGAAGACCACCACCGGGACGACGAACGAACCGATCCGCACGAAGTACGTGATGTCGTTCAGCGACAGGTGGAAGTGCGTGGCGATCAGGTCGTTGCCACCGCCGGAGAGCAGCACCAGGTAGAGGCTGATCCAGGCGGCACCCAGCGCGGTACGCACGGGGGCGTTGCGCGGGCGGTCCAGGATGTGGTGCTCGCGCTTGTCGCCGGTGATCCAGCCCTCGATGAAGGGGTAGACGGCGATGGCGGCCAGCACCAGCGGGAAGAGCATCAGCGGGATGAAGACACCCAGGTTCAGGGTGTGGCCCCAGGCCCGGATCTCCCAGCCCGGCATGACACGGATCAGACCCTCGGCGAAGCCCATGTACCAGTCGGGCTGGGCGTCGGTGGAGACCTGGTCCGGACGGTACGGGCCGTAGGCCCAGACCGGGTTGACCGAGGCGATCGCGGACATCGCCGCGATGATGCCGAAGACGAGGAAGAAGAAACCGCCGGCCTTGGCCATGTAGACCGGCATGAGCGGCATGCCGACCACGTTCTTCTCGGTCTTGCCCGGGCCCGCCCACTGGGTGTGCTTGTGGTAGAAGACCAGGATCAGGTGCGCCACCAGCAGGCCGAGCATGATGCCCGGGATCAGCAGCACGTGGATCGTGAAGAACCGCGGCACGATGTCGGTCCCCGGGAACTCCCCGCCGAACAGGAAGAACGAGATGTAGGTACCGACCAGCGGGACGGCCAGGATGGCGCCCTCCATGAACCGGATACCGGTGCCGGAGAGCAGGTCGTCGGGGAGCGAGTACCCGAGGAAGCCGTCGAAGAAGCCCAGGAAGAGCAGCAGGAAGCCGAACAGCCAGTTGATCTCGCGGGGCTTGCGGAACGCGCCGGTGAAGAAGACGCGCATCATGTGCACGAACATCGCGGCGACGAACACGATCGCGGCCCAGTGGTGGATCTGCCGGATCAGCAGACCGCCGCGGACCTCGAAGCTGATGTTCAGCGTGGAGGCGTAGGCCTCCGAGACCCGGATGCCGTCCAACGGCGAGTACGAGCCGTTGTAGATGACCTCGCCCATGCTGGGCTTGAAGAAGAGCGTCAGGTAGACGCCCGTCAGGATGATGATGATGAAGCTGTAGAGGCAGATCTCACCGAGCATGAAGGACCAGTGGTCCGGGAAGATCTTCCGCAGGTTGGCCTTGGCCAGGGAGTAGATCCCCAGCCGGCCGTCCACCCAGTCGGCTGCGGCCTCCGCCTTGTTGGCGGGCTTGTCGCGCGTGCTGGCCGGTGCGGCCTGCTTCGCGCTAGTCGACGCGGAACTCATTCGCTGCGCTCCCAGAAGCTCGGACCGACGGGGTGCTCGAAGCCGCCGGGGGCTACCAGGTAGCCGGAGGCATCGGTGACGATCTTCAGCTGCGGCAGGGGGTGCCCGGCCGGGCCGAAGATAACGCGCGCGCCGTCCGACAGGTCGAAGGTCGACTGGTGGCAGGGGCAGAGCGCGTGGTGGGTCTGCTGCTCGTACAGCGAGATCGGGCAACCGACGTGGGTGCAGATCTTGGAGTACGCCAGCACACCCTCGAAGCCCAGGGCGGCCGAGTCGGCGTCCTTGATGTCGTTCGGCTGGATGCGGATCAGCATCAGCGCGTCCTTGGCGATGGCCTCCTGGAAGTCCTCGTCGGACTCCTGCAGACCGGCCGGACGCAGCGCGGACGGGCCGGGCTTGGCGAACGTCAGCGAGCCGACCGCGATGTCCTCGGCCTTCATCGGCTCGTTGGTGTTCATGTTGACCAGCCGGATCGGAGCGTTCGGCGTGGCCTCGTTCCAACCCGTGACGTCGAGCTTCTTCTCGGGCAGCGGGCCGAGGTCGCGCAGCAGCATCACGCCGGAGAGCGGCACCAGGGCCATGGACCCGATCAGGGTGTTGCGGATCATCTTGCGGCGGCCGAAGCCGGACTCGGCGGCGCCGGTCTTGAACTGCTCGATGACGTCCGCGCGGGTCTCGTCGTCGGCCTCGATCGCGTGGCGCTCGGCCGGCAGCTCGACGTCCGACATCAGGGTGCGGGCCCAGTGGACCGCGCCCGCGCCGATGCAGAACAGCGCCACACCCAGGGTCATACCGAGCGCGAAGTTCAGCGCGCTGATGTGGCCCAGCGGGAAGATGTAGACGATCCGGTCGGCGTCGATGCTGACGTAGCTGGCGATGAAACCGACGGTCGCCAGCATCGAGACGATGAAGAGCAGCGACACCTGGCGCTCGGCCCGCTTGGCGGCCCGCTCGTCGATGTCGGTCCGCCGCGGCTCGTGGGGCGGCAGCCCCGGGTCCGCGAACGGGTTGTCGGCAACGGCGGCTTCGCCGTGCCCTTCGCCGGCGGCGTGCGCCTGCGGCAGCTTGTCGTCTGACATGTCGTGGCTCATGACTTCTTGGCCTTGGTGGTGTGAGCGGCGACCCAGATCGCGATCGCGATCAGGACACCGAGACCGAAGATCCAGCCGAACAGACCCTCGGTCACCGGACCGAGGCTGCCGAGCGAGAGACCACCGGGGTTGGGCGCCTCGTTCGCCTGGTAGCGGACGAAGGCCACGATCTCCTGCTTCTGCTTCTCCGGCATGGTGGTGTCGGGGAAGGAGGGCATGTTCTGCGGGCCGGTCTGCATGGCCTCGTAGATGTGCTTCGGGTCGACGTTCTCCAGCGAGGGCGCGAACTTACCCTGCGTCAGGGCACCGCCGGCACCGGCGAAGTTGTGGCACTGCGAGCAGTTCGTCCGGAACAGCTCGCCACCCTTGGAGATCGCGTCCGTCTCGGTGGAGGTGTACTGGTCCTTGGTCGGCGTCACCGGGCCGGGGCCCAGCGAGGCGACGAAGGCGGCCATCGCGTCGATGTCGCTCTGGCTGTAGATGTTCTTCTTCTTCGGGATCTGCGCACCCGGCTGCTGGGCGGGCATGCGGCCGGTGCCGACCTGGAAGTCGACGGCGGCGGAGCCCACGCCCACCAGGCTGGGGCCGGTGCTGCTGCCCTCGCCGTTGAGGCCGTGGCACGAGGAGCAGCCCACGGCGAAGAGCCGCTTGCCCTCATCGATCGCGAGCGACTGCGCGGAGCTGTCGGCCTGCGCGTTCTCGGCGGGCGCGAACTCGGCGTACAGCCCCCCGATGGCCGCGAGGGCGAAGAGTAGGACGACCAGCGCCGCCAGTGGGTGGCGCCGTCGTGCGGAGAGCTTTTTCACGAGATAACCCCGGTGTCAGGATCTGGTCGACTGGTGGAGGGGCCCGGTGCCGGTAGGCATCGGCAAAGGCGGGCACGGGCAAAGGACCCGGAGCCGGTGAGGGCACGGGGTCCGGCCGGCGGCCAGCGACCTGATCGGTTACTTGATCAGGTAGATGGTCGCGAAGAGGCCGATCCAGACCACGTCGACGAAGTGCCAGTAGTACGACACGACGATCGCCGCGGTGGCCTGCTCATGCGTGAACCGCTTGGCAGCGTAGGTCCGCCCCAGCACCAGCAGGAAGGCGATCAGACCGCCCGTCACGTGGAGCCCGTGGAAGCCGGTGGTCAGGTAGAACACCGAACCGTACGGGTCGGAGGAGAGCGAGATGCCGTCCTTCTTCACCAGGTTGGTGTACTCGTAGATCTGACCCCCGATGAAGATCGCCCCCATCATGAAGGTGATCGAGAACCACGTGCGGAGCTTCTTGACGTCACCGCGCTCGGCAGCGAACACGCCGAGCTGGCAGGTGAGCGAGGAGAGCACCAGGATCGTGGTGTTCACGGAGGAGAAGGGGACGTTGAGGGCATGCGCCTTCTCGGCCCAGAAGTCTGGTCCCTTCACGGAGCGAGCCGTGAAGTACATCGCGAAGAGGGCCGCGAAGAACATCAGCTCGGAACTCAGCCAGACGATGGTTCCGACACTGGTCATGTTCGGTCGGTTGACCGATCCATGAGCGTGCCCGGTTTCTGTTGCTGTTGCTGTCGCCACGACCGACATTATGTCGGTCCCTTATTCCGTCTTCACGCCGGGGGGTCTCCCTCGGAGTGTCCGGTGCGTGCGGTATGCCCGGATGGCTGCGCCGGTGGCCGTGCGTATCCGGTGCGCGCCGGTTGACGAGGGGTTTCGTCGTGCGGATGGTGATTTTCTGACGGCGCGTTGGGCCGGACCACCCGGGTGCCACGCGTGTCCTGACGGCCAGCGGGGCACCGGTGGCGTACCGCTGTGGGCCGTCCGGGTGGACTGTACCGCCGAGGGTGACGCCGTCTCGCCCGGGTGGGTGACAGCTTGCCACCCGCCCGGCGGGCCGCCCGCCCGGGCCGGCCCGCCCGGCCCGGCGGGCGGCGCCGGCGGGCCGGATCCGGAAGAGATCGCGCCAGTCGCGCCCCGCGGGGGGTGATCGGGAGTAGCATCCGGTGGTGACTGGACGTGGTCTGGATCACATGGGAGCAGGTCGATGGCGACGCACACGAGTGACGAGACGCTCACCGTTCTCGTCTACAGCGATGACCGCAACACCCGCGCGCAGGTCACCTCGGCGCTCGGCCGGCGGCCGGCCGCCGACCTGCCGGAGGTTACGTACCTGGAGTGCGCCACGGTCCCCGCCGTGCTGCGCGCGCTGGAGAAGGGCGGCGTGGACCTCTGCCTCTTCGACGGCGAGGCAGTGCCGGCCGGCGGACTGGGGCTGGCCCGCCAGGTGAAGGACGAGATCTACGGCTGCCCGCCGGTGCTGGTGCTGATCGGCCGCCCGCAGGACACCTGGCTGGCGGCCTGGAGCCGGGCGGACGCGGCGATCTCGCAGCCGGTCGACCCGGTGGCACTGGCCGAGACGGTGGCCACCCTGCTCCGCGCCCGTCTGGGCGCGCGCAGCCTGGCGCGCTGAGCGTTCCGCCTCCTGGACGGCCGGCGCCGCCGGCCGCCGGCCGGTGTCTCACGAGCAGAGAAGGGCCGTCGCGGGTGCCGCGGCGGCCCTTCGCCGGTCGATAGGCTGGCTGCATCCCCGTAACGAGCACCGGATGCGAGCTGGAGTCGGCCATGGTGAATGTGAACCCTGCGAACGGCGGTCAGGACCCCGCGCAGGTGGTCCGCACCTGGCCGGACCTGCTGAACGCGCTGCTGACCGGCCAGGACCTGACCCAGGCGGACGCCGCCTGGGCGATGGACCGGATCATGAGCGGCGAGGCCAGCCCGGCCCAGGTGGCCGGCTTCGTGGTGGCGCTGCGGGCCAAGGGCGAGACGGTGGCCGAGGTCTGCGGCCTGGTCGAGGCGATGTACGCGCACGCCGAGCCGCTGCACATCCCCGGCCCCGCGGTGGACATCGTCGGCACCGGCGGCGACCGGGCCAAGACCGTCAACATCTCCACCATGTCGGCCATCGTCGCGGCGGCGGCCGGCGCCAAGGTGGTCAAGCACGGGAACCGGGCGGCCTCGTCCGCCAGCGGCTCCTCCGACGTGCTGGAGCGGCTCGGGATCCGGTTGGACCTGAGCGCCCGGCGGGTCGCCGAGGTGGCCGAGGAGGTCGGCCTCACCTTCTGCTTCGCGGCCACCTTCCACCCGGCGATGCGGCACGCCGCCCCGGCCCGCCGCGACCTCGGGGTGGCCACCGCCTTCAACATCCTGGGTCCGCTGACCAACCCGGCCCGCGTCACCGCGCACGCGGTCGGCTGCTTCGACACCCGGCTGGCCGGCCTGATCGCCGGGGTGCTCGCGGAGCGCGGCTCCTCCGCACTGGTGTTCCGGGGTGACGACGGGCTGGACGAGCTGACCGTCTGCGCCACCTCGCGGGTCTGGGTGGTGCGCGGGGGCCGGGTCACCGAGACCGTCCTCGACCCGCGCGAGCTGGGCATCGAGCTGGTCGGCATCGAGGCGCTGCGCGGGGCGGACGCCGAGTACAACGCCGCGGTGGCGCGCCGGGTGCTGGCCGGGGAGCAGGGGCCGGTGCGCGACGCCGTGGTGCTCAATTCGGCAGCCGCGCTGGTCGCCCTGGAGCTGACGGATGCGCCGCTGGTCGAGCAGCTGGCCGCGGCGATGCGGCGCACCACCGCGGCCATCGACTCGGGCGCCGCGCAGGACACCCTCAAGCGCTGGGCGGAGGCCACCGCGCACTGACCCGGCGTCAGTTCCACGAGACCCGCGGGCCGCTGGCCTGCGGGTCTCATGTGTGTCCGGATGCCGGGACGGTGTTTGACCGCACTTCGGGAGCTGATCTAAAGTCTTCGCCAGGTCATGAGTGACAGCGCGACGAGCCCCAGCTTGCTGTCCGGCAACCCTCCGTCCGTGGCGGGGTGCCCTGGGTGAAGACCAGGCCAGACGGCGACAGGTCCGTGTGGCAAGCGCGGACCACCGGCATATTCGCACTCCCGGGGTCCTGACTCCGAAGGAGTGCATCCTCATGCCGTCTTCCCTCGATCTCTGCGCCCCCCTCGCCGTGCTCGGCGCCGACGTCCAGGTCCCGCTGGTCTCCGGCGAGAAGGTGGGCTACGCCGCGCTCGACTACGCCGCCAGCTCGCCCGCGCTGCAGCGGGTCTGGGACGAGGTGGCCGCCTACGCCCCGTACTACGGCAGCGTGCACCGCGGCGCCGGCTACCTCTCGCAGCTCTCCACCGACCTGTTCGAGCAGAGCCGGCGCACCGTCGCGGACTTCCTGGACCTGCGCGAGGACGACCAGGTGGTCTTCACCCGGGCCACCACCGACTCGCTCAACCTGCTGGCGGGCGCCCTGCCGGCCGGCACCCGGGTCTTCGCCTTCGAGACCGAGCACCACGCCTCGCTGCTGCCCTGGCGCCAGGCCGGCCTGGCGGTCAGCTACCTGCGCGCCCCGAGCTCGCCCGAGCAGGCCGTCGCCGCGCTGGCCGAGGCGCTGGCCGCCGGCAGCCCCGCCGAGCCCCGCCTGTTCTGCGTCACCGGCGCCTCCAACGTCACCGGCGAGCTGTGGCCGGTGGCCGAGCTGACCCGGGTGGCGCACCGGCACGGCGCCCGCGTGGTGCTGGACGCCGCGCAACTGGCCCCGCACCACCGGGTCTCGGTGCGCGAGCTGGACGTCGACTGGGTCGCCTTCTCCGGCCACAAGCTCTACGCCCCGTTCGGCGCGGGTGTGCTGGCCGGGCGCAGCGACTGGCTGGACGCGGCGGA
This sequence comes from Kitasatospora sp. NBC_01250, assembly GCF_036226465.1. Classification (NCBI taxonomy): domain Bacteria; kingdom Bacillati; phylum Actinomycetota; class Actinomycetes; order Kitasatosporales; family Streptomycetaceae; genus Kitasatospora; species Kitasatospora sp. NBC_01250. Next base: position 6,525,203 of record NZ_CP108476.1, read on the forward strand.
GCCGTACCTGGCGGGCGGCGGCGCGAGCCGCACGGTGGCCCGTGAGGTGGACGGCTCGGTGGCCGTCGAGTGGCACCAGGGCCCGGCCCGGCACGAGGCCGGTTCGCCCAACGTGATCGGTGCCTACGCCATCGCCGCGGCCTGCCGGGCGCTGACCGAGGCCGGTTTCGAGGCGCTGCAGGAGCGCGAGCAGTACCTGATCGACCGGCTGACGGCCGGCCTGGCCGAGATCCCCGAGGTCCGGGTGCTCAGCCTGTTCGGCCCCGCGGCGGCGCGGGTCGGCGTGCTCTCCTTCGTCGTGCAGGGCTGGAACAGCTCGCACTTCTCGGCGGCGCTGTCGGCCGAGTACGGCATCGGGGTGCGCGACGGGCTCTTCTGCGCCCACCCCCTGGTGCGCACCCTGCTGGGCAGTGAGCAGGCCGCCCCGTCCGAGTGCGGGGCGCCCGAGCCCTCGCTGCCCGGCGAGCGCAGCCTGAACGCGATCCGGGTCAGCTTCGGGGCCGGCACGCCCGAGGAGCACATCGACCGCTTCCTGGCCGCCGTGCGCGAGCTGGTCAGCGACGGCGCCCGCTGGAACTACCGCAACGAGGGCGGCCGCTGCGTCGCCGACACCCGGCGCTGAGAGGTGCCGTCAGCCGTCCAGGCCGAGCGCGAAGGCGGCCTCCAGGTCGTGCTGCGAGTAGGTGCGGAAGGCGATCTGGGTCTCGGTGTGCGCGACCCCGGGCACCTTGTTGAGGCGTCCGGGGATCACCTCGGCCAGGTCGTCGTGCCGGCGCACCCGCACCATCGCGACCAGGTCGTAGCCGCCGGTCACCGAGTAGACCTCGCTGACCCCGTCGATCGCGGCGATCGCCTCGGCGATCTCGGGGATCCGGTCGACGCTGGTCTTGATGAGCACGATGGCGGTGATCACGGCGAGGCTCCTGGGCTGGGGGTCCCCCCGGGGGAAGGCTGGGGGAGCGTGGGGCCAGGGTATCCGGCGCGCCTGCCCAGCACCCACAAGGCCAGGAACCCCGCGCTGAAGCCGATCACATGGGCCAGATAGGCGACCCCGGGCCCGGCCTGGTGCACCGACCACCACTGGACGGCGAACCAGAGGCCGAGCACCAGCCAGGCCGGGAAGCGCAGCGGCAGGAAGAAGAGCAGCGGGACCAGCGCGGTCACCCGGGCCCGCGGGTACAGGCGCAGGTAGCCGCCGAGCACCCCGGCGATCGCGCCCGAGGCACCGACCAGCGGGCGCAGCGACTCGGTGCCGTGCCCGCAGGCGGCCGCGTAGCCGTAGGCGGCCAGCGCGCCGACCGTCAGGTAGAAGAGGAGGAAGCGGACTCGGCCCAGCCGTTCCTCGACGTCGGCGCCGAAGACATAGAGGAAGAGCATGTTGCCCAGCAGGTGCAGCCATCCGCCGTGCACGAAGAGCGAGCTGAGCGCGGAGAGCGCCGGGATCTTGTGCGGGGTGGTCAGCAGCGGGCAGCCGCTCACCGGCGCGGTCAGCGTGGCCAGCCGGCCCTGGGTCAGCGGACGGTTGCTCAGCAGCTCGACGGGGATCGCGCCCCAGCGCTGCTGGTAGTGCTGCGCCGCGCAGGCCCGCACGGCGGCGCCGGTGCCGTAGTGCGGGTTGATGCCGCTGGGGCCGGCCAGGAAGACCAGGCAGTTCAGCGCGATGAGCAGGCAGGTGACGACCGGGACCGGACCGCCGTCGGGGGGCTGGGCCCAGGCGGGCCGGGGGAGCGGCATGCGGCGATGCATTCCGCGCCGGGCGGTCGGCGACACCCGCGCTGTACGGCGAGCGGGTGACGGCCCGCGCGGGTGTTCGAGGGATGGCGGTGCTGGTCGGAAGGGGTATCCGGTGGCCACCGCCACGGGGTCAGGCCCTAGGCTTGAGGCCCGGCCGGGCATTGGCCCGGAGCAGGCCGCAGCCGAGAGGACCCAGCTCATGCCCGTCCCCGCGCCCACCGCCGAGACCCGCTGGCGCTGCACGCTCTGTGGCAACCTGACCCGGTTCGACGTCACCCGGTCCTCCCGGGTGGTCGAGTACCTGCACCTGGACCTGGCCGGCGAGGCGAGCGTGGAGGAGCGCGAGGTGCTCAGCGAGAGCCTGGAGTCGATCCGCTGCCGCTGGTGCAACGCGGTCGACCAGGTCGAGCTGGTGGCCCGCCCGGGCGCCGAGAGCGCGGGCTGAGCCCGCCCCGGACCAGGGGCTGCTGAAAAATCACCGCCGCGCACGCGACAATTGCATGGAGCGGTGAGTCACCGGGCGGTGAGTCAGGGTGTGCCGGCACAGGGCCGGGGCAGCCGCACAGACAGGATCGGAGCCGAGGACGCGATGGACGCAGCCAGCCAGGCCGCCGAGTCGCAGGGGCCCGTGCCCGCTGGCGGCGAACCGGCGGAGCCGACGGCCGACCTCGGCGCCGAGCCCGCGGCGGCCGAGCAGCTGGACCGCCCGCTGCCCGAGGGCGTGCGCCGGCGGGTGATCGGGCTGGCCGCGGACGCGCTCGGCGGGCTGCCGCCCGCCGACCTGCCGCCGACCCTGCGCCCGTACGCGAAGTTCACCCCCGCCCGGCGGGCCAAGTACGCCGGCACCGCGCTGGCCGCCGCGCTGGAGGCCGAGCCGGTCTTCCGGCTGCGGATAGCGGACCGGCTGCGGCTGGGGCAGCCCGACCTGGTCAGGGCACTGGAGACCGGCCAGGTGCCGGGCGCCGCCGAGCCGCTGGACGTGGCGGCTGCGGCCTACCTGCTGCGCACCAGCGGCTGGACCAGGCTGGTCGCCGAGGCCGGCGAGGAGGCCGAGCGGGCCGGCGCGCAGGACGCGGCGGCGGAGGCGGCCCGCCTGGTGGAGAAGCTCCAGGAGGAGCTGGCCGCCACCCGTGCCGCGGCCCGGGCCGATCTGGAGCGCCAGCGCGCGGACTCCGAGGGCATCCGCAAGGAGGCGGAGTCGCTGCGCAAGAAGGTGCGCAGCCTGGAGAGCGACACCCGCCGGGCGCAGGCCGAGGCCCGCAAGCTGCAGGCCGAGCTGGCCGCCGCTGCGGCCGCGGCCGGCACCGAGCGCGGGGTGGCCGAGAGCGAGAGCCGGCGCCTGCGGCACCGGGTGGCCGAGCTGGAGAGCGCGCTGGAGGCCAGCCGCCGCTCGGCCCGCGAGGGGCGCAGCGTGGAGGACATGCGGCTGCGGCTGCTGCTCGACACGGTGCTGCAATCGGCCCAGGGCCTGCAGCGCGAGCTGGCGCTGCCGATCACCACGCTGCACCCGGCGGACCTGGTGGACGCGGTGGTGCCGGGCTCGGCCTCGCCGCACGACGTGGCCCGGCGCGGGCTGGCCGAGGACGACCCGGCGCTGCTGGACCAGTTGCTGGCCATCCCGCAGGTCCACCTGGTGGTGGACGGCTACAACGTGACCAAGACCGGCTACCCGACGCTGCCGCTGGAGAAGCAGCGACTGCGCCTGCTGGGCGGCCTGGCGATGCTCGCCCAGCGCACCCAGGCCGAGGTGACCTGCGTCTTCGACGGGCAGGACCTGGACGTGCCGGTGATCATGGCGCCGCCGCGCGGAGTCCGGGTGCGGTTCAGCCGGACCGGGCAGACGGCGGACGAGCTGATCCGTCAGCTGGTGCGGGCCGAGCCGCAGGGCCGGCCGGTGGTGGTGGTCTCGACGGACCGTGAGGTCGCGGACGGTGTGCGCAAGGCCGGTGCCCGCCCGGTGGCCTCGGTGCTGCTGCTGAACCGCCTCTCCCGCGGCTGACCACCCCTCAGTCGGTCAAGACCGGTTCTGTGAATGTTGCGTGAGATCCTTGCCCGTAGGGGTAGTTCGTGACGGCAGGGGAGTGGCGCGGGGAAGTGATGTTCACTAGGGTCTGGCGTCAAACCTATTTTTCCGGTCACTCATCCGATCGGGTGAGGCCGGCAGAAGAAGGAGCGGTCCCTTGGCGTCCCATCGCCGTCCCAAGCAGTCGAGCCGCGCGCGGATCACCGTGCTCACCGCCGCTGCGGCGACCGCGGTCGCGATCTCCTCGCAGACCGGGGCCTGGGCAGACCCCAAGCCGTCCATCCAGGATGTCAAGGCGCAGATCGACGACCTGAACAACCAGCAGGAAGCGGCCGCCGAGAAGTACGACGGCGCCAAGGAGCGCGGCGACCAGCTGCGCCAGCAGGCCTCCCAGCTGCAGGACGAGGTGGCCCGCACCCAGGACCAGCTGACCCAGCTGCAGTCCGGGCTCGCGACGGTGGCGGGGGAGCAGTACCGCACCGGCGGGATCGACCCCACCGTCCAGCTGATGCTCAACTCCAACCCGCAGAACTACCTGGACCAGGCGTCCAGCATGCAGGTGGCGACCAGCACCGAGGCGGACGCGCTCAAGTCGCTCCAGGGCGAGCAGCGCAAGCTGGACCAGGAGAAGAAGGAAGCCGCCGACACGCTGGCCCAGCTGGACAGCGCCACCCAGCAGCTGAACCAGGCCAAGGCGGACGTGCAGAGCAAGCTGGCCGCGGCGCAGAAGCTGCTCAACTCGCTGAGCGCCTCGGACCGCGCCACGCTGCAGGCCGCCGACCGCGCCTCGCGCAGCAGCGCCCGCACCGACCTCGGCTCGCTCGACCTCCCGGCGGCCGGCGGCTACGCCGGCCAGGCGGTGCAGGCGGCGCTCAGCCGGCTCGGTGACTCCTACGTCTGGGGCGCCACCGGCTCCACCACCTTCGACTGCTCGGGCCTGATGCAGTGGGCCTACGCGCAGGCCGGCGTCTCGCTGCCGCGCACCTCGCAGGAGCAGGCCACGGTGGGCACCGCGGTGCCGAGCCTGTCCCAGGCGCAGCCGGGCGACCTGATCATCTTCGGCGGCGACCGGCACCACGTGGGCATGTACATCGGCAACGGCAAGATGGTGCACGCGCCGCACACCGGTGACGTGGTGCGGATCGCCGACCCGACCACGATGGGCGAGTCCTTCATCATCCGCCGGGTCTGACCCGCCGTCGCCCCGGCGCGCGCCGACCGCCGCTGAGCCCCCGTCACTCGTGCGGTGTGACGGGGGCCACCTGTTCGTATCCGGCATGATCACGCGCGGGTGATCTCCATAGCACCCAGAGTCAAAGTTAGGCGTTTTTTCTGACAAGGATTTGAACGGATCACAGAGTTGTTACTAGGGTCGCTCATCAGACCACCGCGATGGTGATCACCCGACCCGGGTGGCAGCGGGGGTTACCGCCGAGTCTGGAAAGCAGCACGGGCAGTTGACTGCCCGACGGGGACCCCCTCACCGGGGAGCTGCGGACCGGAGCCGGGGAACCATGTTCCTCGGGGTGAATCGGCGCCAGGTCGGCCGTCAGGCCGGTGAGGCGTCGTAGGGCATCTCTTCCAGCCCGAACCCGTCAGCTCACCCGGTAGGCGGTCGGAGGAAGAAGGATTCGTGGCGTCCCATCGTCGTCCCAAGCCCGTCGGCCGTACTCGCGCGTCGATCCTGACCGCTGCCGCCGCGACCGCCGTGGCGCTCTCCGCGCAGGGGGCGGCGCACGCCGACCCGGCGCCCTCGCTCGACCAGGTCAAGTCCCAGGTCGACGACCTCAACAACCAGGCGGAGCAGGCCTCCCAGCAGTACGACGGCGCGCAGGCCAAGCAGCAGACCCTGCAGAAGCAGGTCAGTGACCTGCAGGACGAGGTGGCGCGGCAGCAGGACCAGGTGACCAACCTGCAGTCCGGGCTGGCCTCGGTGGCCGCCGACCAGTACGCCAGCAACGGCATCTCGCCGACCGTGCAGCTGATGCTCTCCAGCAAGCCGGACGGTTTCCTGAGCCAGGCCAGCTCGCTCAACCAGATGAGCAGCACCGAGAGCGAGACGCTGAAGCAGCTCCAGGAGCAGCAGCGCAAGCTCGACCAGGACAAGTCCGAGGCGCAGGGCAAGCTCGCCGAGCTGGATGCCACCACGCAGCAGCTGAAGACCGCCAAGGACGCCGTCCAGGCCAAGCTGAAGCAGGCTCAGGACCTGCTCAACACGCTGACCGAGCAGCAGCGCCAGGCGATGGCCGCGGCCGAGGCCAAGGCTGCCGCCGACGCCAAGGCGGCGGCCGACCAGGCCGCCGCGCAGGCCAAGGCCGCCGCCGCTGCCAAGGCCCAGACCGACGCGCAGACCGCCTCGCGCGGCTCCTCCCGCACCGACCTGGGGAGCACCGGCTCCACCACGGCCGCCCCCAGCACGCCGAGTGCCGGCAGCTCGGCCGCGCAGGCCGCGATCGCCGCCGCCGTCAGCAAGCTGGGTTCGCCGTACGTCTACGGTGCCGCCGGGCCGAGCTCCTTCGACTGCTCGGGCCTGATGCAGTGGGCCTACGCGCAGGCCGGCGTCTCGCTGCCGCGCACCTCGCAGGACCAGGCCTCGGCCGGTACCAACGAGGGCACCAACATCGCCAACGCCCAGCCCGGCGACCTGCTGGTCTTCTACAGCGACATGCACCACGTGGGCATGTACGTCGGTGGCGGCCAGATGATCCACGCCCCGCACACCGGCGCCGTGGTCCGCTACGAGTCGGCCACGGTGATGCCGATCGCGGCGATCATCCGCCCCTGACGCACCGTCGTCCCCGAAGGCCCGGTCTCCTCCTGGAGACCGGGCCTTCGGCGTCGGACGGCCGTTCCGCTGTCCGAATTGGGATCAAATATTCGTATCGGTAGGGGTTTGGACTCGCTCGCCCGGACTCGCTAACGTCTGCGCTCGGACCTCAGCTCCGGCGAAGCCCTCGGTTCGTCGGCGGCTTCTTCGGGCTCACTCGGCGATAGGAGTCGTCAGCGATGGCGAGTACACCCCCGTCGGGCACCGCGCGGCGATTCGCCCGGGTGGTGGCGGTCACCGCTGCCGCGACCACGGTGCTGGCGATGACGGCCAGTGCGCACGGTGCTCCAGGTGGACCGGACAAGAAGGACGTCAAGGCGCAGGTCGACCAGCTCTACGCGGAGGCCGAGCAGGCCTCGGAGAAGTCCAACGCCGCGGAGGAGGCCGCCAAGCGGCTGCAGGCCGAGGCCGGCACCCTGCAGCAGGAGGTGGCCCGGGGACAGGACACCCTGAACCGGATGCGCCTGGACCTGGCCACCGTCGCGGGTGCCGAGTACCGCGCCGGCGGCATGGACCCCACCGTGCAGCTGATGCTCTCCAGCGACCCGGCCGGCTACCTGGCCAAGGCCCGCACCCTGGCCCAGGTGGGCGAGCAGCGCGCCGCCACCCTGCACGAGGTGCAGGAGCAGCAGCGCCGGCTGGACCAGCGCCGGGCGGAGGCGACCGGCAAGCTGGCCGAGCTGGAGACCGTGCGCACCTCGCTGGCCGAGGCCAAGCAGCAGGTGCAGCAGCGGCTGAAGAGTGCGCAGGCGCTGCTGAGCAGCCTCACCGCCACCGAGCGGGCGCAGTTGCAGGCGCAGGACGACCGGGAGGCGCACGAGCGGGCGGCCCGCGCCGCGGAACGGGTCGACCTGGGCACCCAGCCGCCCTCCTCGGACCGGGCGGCGGCGGCGCTGGCGGCGGCGCTGAGCAAGCTCGGCTCGCCCTACGTGTACGGATCCACCGGGCCCGGTGCGTTCGACTGCTCGGGTCTGATGTACTGGAGCTGGCGGCAGGCCGGAGTGACCCTGCCGCGCACCTCGCAGGCGCAGGCGTTCGGGGGGCAGCGGGTGAGCCTGTCCGAGGCGCGACCGGGAGACCTGGTGATCTTCTTCCACGACATGCACCACGTCGGCATGTACGCCGGCGGCGGCACGGTGATCCACGCGCCCTACCCCGGCGCCCGGGTGCGTTACGAGAGCGTGGCCGCGATGCCGGTCGCGGCGGTGGTGCGGCCCTGACCGCCCCGGAGTCCGCCGCCGAGCCCCGCCCCGTCCGGCCCCTCGCGGGCGGCGGGGTGTCGCGCCGTGCCGCGCTGCTGCTGGTGGGCGGCGCGCTGGTGCAGCTCTCGGTGCCCAGACCCGCGCCCGCCCGGGCCGGGACGCCCGCGGTCCTGCCGGCCGGACGGCTGGCGCCGCTGCTCGCCGCGCACGCCCAGGCGCTGCGCACCGGCGAGCTGGCGCCGCTGCGGCTGGCCCAGCTGGACTACCGGCCCACTTCCTGGGACGCGGAGACGGTCAGTGCCGAACTCTCCTACCGGCTGACCGGCTTCGACGACGACCCGGTGGTGCTCCAGCGCCGGATCGCGCTGGCCGACGGCGCGGTGAGCGGCGAGACGGCGGCGCCCGGCAGCGCCGTCGCGCCCTGGGACCTGGGCGATCCGACGCCGGTGCGGGGCGCCCACTGCGTGGTGCTGGGGCCCGCGGCGCCGGAGGAGCTGACCCTGCTGGCCACGCTGGCCGACCAGGCCGTGGCCGCCGTCAGCGCGGTCTGGGGAGATGCCTGGGCGGGCCGACTGGTGCTGCAACTGCCCACCACGGAAGCCCAGTTCACCCAGCTGCTGGGTGCCGATCCGCGTACCTACTCGGACATGGCCGCGGTCACCGTCGCGGCGGCCGGCGCTCCGCTGCACACGCCCGCGGACCGGGTGCTGGTCAACCCCGACGGGTTCCGCCAACTGAGCGCCTTCGGCCGGCAGGCCGTGCTCACCCACGAGAGCACCCACGTGGCGACCCGGGCCGACACCCACCCCTGGACCCCGCTCTGGCTCTCCGAGGGCGTGGCCGACTACACCGGCTACCTCAACACCGGCCGCACCGCCCGGCAGATCGCCCCCGAGCTCACCGAGGACGTGGCGGCCGGCAAGCTGCCCACCGCGCTGCCCGCCGACGCCGACTTCTCGGCCGGCTCCGCCGGAATCGCGCAGGCCTACGAGCTCTCCTGGCTGGCCTGCAACCTGATCGCCACCGAGCACGGCCCGCAGACCCTGGTCGACGTCTACCGGGCGGTCGGCGCGGCCGGGCCGGGGGCAGGGCGCGAGCAGCAGCTGGACAGCGTGTTCGGCGAGCACCTCGGCTACGGGCTGGCCGAGTTCACCAAGCGGTGGATCGCCGAGGTGCTGCGCCAGGTCGGCCCGGACAACTGACCCCGCCGCTCGCGCGGGCGGTGCTGGTCAGCCGCGCTGGACGTCGTCCAGCAGGCTCTGCTCGTAGGCGATCCCCGGGCGCACCGGGTAGCCGCGCTCCGGCTCGGCCGCGGGCGCGGGAGGTGCCGCGGCGGGCGCCGCCGCGGCCTGCGGGGCCTGGGTGGAGCGCCACAGCCGGCGGCAGGAGACGATCGTGGCGGCCAGCAGCAGCAGGTTGCGGGCGCTGATGATGGTGACGCCGATGCCGGAGCTGGTGACGACCTGCCCGAAGTTCAGCGGGAACTCCAGGGTGGTCAGCACCGTCGTGATCAGGATCATCACGGCCACCGGGCGCTGGCTGCTGCCCCGCACGGTCAGGCAGACCGCCGCCAGGCCGACCAGCCACACCATGTACTGCGGGCTGATCACCCGGCTGGAAACGGTGAAGATCAGCAGGGCCGCGAGCGCAGCGTCGTAGGTGGTGGACGGCTGCCAGCGCCGGGCCCGCAGCCGCCAGTAGAGCAGCCAGGCGAAGCCGGCCAGGGTGCCGCCGAGCGCGATCTTGGAGATCACGTCGACGCCGGTGCCGATGAACTCCACCGAGCCGTAGTGCATCATCGTCTTGCCCTGCCAGTCGCCGAACAGCTTGGCGAAGTGCAGCGGCAGTGCCGCCAGCGACTCCACCTCGATGCCGCGGTCGGCCTGGAAGGTGAGGAACTCGAAGGCCCCGTTCATCCCCGCGGCCAGCAGGAACGCCAGCGTGCTCATCGCCGCGACCGCCGAGGTCCAGGAGCGCCGGGTGCGCCGGCCGCGCGGGGTGCCGGCCAGTCCGAGCAGCGGCCAGAGCTTCATCAGCCCGCCGATGCCCAGCAGGATGCCGCCCAGCACCGGGCGTCGCAGGATCACCAGCAGGCCGGCCACCGCCAGCGCGGTGACCAGGATGTCGTAGCGGCAGTAGACGGTCGGGCCCAGCAGCGGCACCCCGGCCACCCAGACCCAGGCACCGGCCAGGCTGCGCCCGCGGCGCAGCCCGTAGCGCACCAGCATGCCGATCGCCACGGTGTCGAAGATCCCGCACAGCACGAAGAAGGAGATCAGGTACGACCAGGGGAAGAGCCCGGGGGCCAGGATCACCAGCGCCGCGCCCGGCGGGTACTGCCAGGTCACGTCGTCCATCGGGAAGGTGCCGGTCTGCAACACCCCGTACCAGGCGTGGTAGATCACCGAGACGTCGGTGGTCACGTCCAGGCCGAACCGGATGACGCCGGTGACGATCAGGATCAGCAGGACCCTGGTGGCCAGCCAGGTGGCGCCGATGCCCCACAGCGCGCCACGCGCGGGGGCGGCCGGGGTGACGGCAGTGGCGCCCGGTGCGGGGGGTGCGGCGAGCGCGAGACCACCGCTGCCGCCGCTGGCGACCTCGTCCGCCGGGCCGTCCTGGGCCAACTCCACTGTGCTCCCTCGTTCTCTGCGCGCGACCGCGTTCGTCGCGCGCGGCTGCCCGCGCCCGAGCCGGCGCCTGTCCACGCGCGCCGGTGCGTACCGGGCGGGGCCGGCTTCGACTAGGACAGACTCAGGAGGGAAACGGTTCCGGCCCGGCCTTCCGTTCCCGACGGTCCGCCCGCCCCCGCTCCGTTCGTTCCCGCCGAGTCGGCATGGTGACCTATGGTACGGATCACCGAGCGGTGAACCGAGCACCCCCCGACCGAGCGAGCCGTGGACAGTATGCCGAAGACCCTTGTCGTCACCAACGACTTTCCCCCGCGTCCAGGCGGAATTCAGGCCTTTGTCCACAACATGGCGGTGCGCCGGCCGGCGGGCAGCATTGTGGTGTACGCCTCATCGTGGCGCGACGGCCGGGAGGTCGCGCGCTTCGACGCCGAGCAGCCGTTCCCGGTGATCCGCGACCGCAGCACCATGCTGCTGCCGACCCCCCGGGTCACCCGGCGGGCGGCCGAGCTGCTGCGGGCCGAGGGCTGCGACACGGTCTGGTTCGGGGCGGCTGCGCCGCTGGGCCTGATGGCGCCCGCGCTGCGCCGCGCCGGGGCGGCCCGGCTGCTCGGCATGACGCACGGCCACGAGGCCGCCTGGGCCCAACTCCCGGGCTCGCGCCAGCTGCTGCGGCGGATCGGCGAGGGCACCGACACGCTCACCTACCTCGGCGAGTACACCCGCTCGCGGATCGCCCGGGCGGTGGGTCCGGGGCCGGCCGCGCGGATGGCGCAGCTGCCGCCGGGGGTGGACGAGCAGACCTTCCACCCGGACTCGGGCGGCGCCGAGGTGCGGGCCCGGCTCGGGCTGACGGACCGTCCGGTGGTGGTCTGCGTCTCCCGGCTGGTGCCGCGCAAGGGGCAGGACACGCTGATCCGCGCGCTGCCGCTGATCCTGGCCGCCGAGCCGGACACCGTGCTGCTGATCGTCGGCGGCGGCCCCTACCTGGCGGACCTGCGCAAGCTGGCCGAGGCGACCGGGGTGGCCGCCTCGGTCCGGTTCACCGGCGAGGTGCCGTGGGCCGAGCTGCCGGCCCACTACGGTGCGGGCGACGTCTTCGCGATGCCGTGCCGCACCAGGCGCGGGGGACTGGACGTGGAGGGGCTCGGGATCGTCTACCTGGAGGCTTCCGCCACCGGGCTGCCGGTGGTGGCGGGCGACTCCGGCGGTGCCCCGGACGCCGTGCTGGAGGGCGAGACGGGCTACGTGGTCCCCGGCGGCTCGCTGGAGCAGGTCGCCGAGCGGATCGTGCGGCTGCTCGCCGACCCGGCGCTGCGCCGGCGGCTGGGCCGGGCGGGGCGGCGCTGGGTGGAGGAGGCCTGGCGCTGGGACCTGCTGGCCCAGCGCCTGGGCGATCTGCTGGCGGGCCAGGGCCAAAGTCAGGCCTAGAGCCAGGCCCAGGGCCTGGCTCTAGGCCGGGGGCCGGGCCTAGCGCTGGTAGAGCGCCTCGATCTCGCCCGCGTAGTCCTTCAGCACCACGTTGCGCTTGAGCTTGAGCGAGGGCGTCAGGTAGCCGTTGGCCTCGGAGAACTCGGTGTCCAGGACCCGGAACTTCTTCACGGCCTCGGCGTGCGAGACCGCCTTGTTGCCCTCGTCCACCGCCTCCTGGACGGCGGCCAGCAGGGCCGGGTCCTGGAGCAGCTCGGCCACGCTCGCGGGCTGACGGCCGTTCAGCTCCAGCCACCGCGGCAGGAACTCCTGGTCGATGGTGACCAGGCAGCCGATGAACGGCTTGCGGTCGCCGACCACCATCACCTCGCCGATCAGCGGGTGCGCCCGGATGCGGTCCTCGATCACGGCGGGGGCGACGTTCTTGCCGCCGGCCGTGACGATGATCTCCTTCTTGCGGCCGGTGATGGTCAGGTAGCCGTCCTCGTCCAGCGACCCGAGGTCACCGGTGGCGAACCAGCCGTCCCGCAGCGCCTCCTCGGTGGCCACCGGGTTGTTCCAGTAGCCGGTGAAGATCTGCGGGCCCTTCAGCAGCACCTCGCCGTCCTCGGCGATCCGCACCGCGGAGCCGGGCAGCGGCTGGCCGACCGTGCCGATCTTCGGCTTGTCGTGCGGGTTGAAGGCGGTGGCCGCGCAGGTCTCGGTCAGCCCGTAGCCCTCCAGCACGGTGAAGCCGATGCCCCGGTAGAAGTGGCCCAGACGCTCGCCCAGCGGCGCGCCGCCGGAGATCGCGTGGGTGGCCCGGCCGCCGAGGGCGGCGCGCAGCTTGCTGTAGACCAGCTTGTCGAAGACCGCGTGCTTGAGCCGCAGCAGCAGGCCGGGGCCGCCCAGCTCCTGCGCGCGGCTGTAGGCGATGGCCACGTCGGCGGCCTGGTCGAAGATCTTGCCCTTGCCGTCCGCCTGGGCCTTGGCCCGCGCGGTGTTGTAGACCTTCTCGAAGACCCGCGGCACGCCCAGGATCAGGGTCGGGCGGAAGGAGGCGAGCTCGGCGGTGACGTCCTTGATGTCCGAGACGTGGCCCAGCTTGATCGGCGCGATCGCGGCGGCGATCTCGGCGATCCGGCCCAGCACGTGGGCCAGCGGCAGGAAGAGCAGCACCGAGCTCTCACCGGTGCGGAACAGGTCCGGCATCCGGGCGACCACGTTGCCCAGCTCGGCCATGAAGTTGCCGTGGGTGAGCTGACAGCCCTTGGGGCGGCCGGTGGTGCCCGAGGTGTAGACGATGGTGGCGATCGTGTCGGGGCCGGGGATCGAGCGGCGCTCGGCCACGGTGGCGTCCGGCACGTCGGCGCCCGCCGTGTTCAGCTCCTCGATCCCGCCGCGCTCGATCTGCCAGGTGTGCCGCAGCTCGGGCAACCGGTCGCGGACCGACTCGACCACGGCGGCGTGGCTGTCGGTCTCGGTGACCACCACGACCGCGCCAGAGTCGCCGAGGATCCACTGCACCTGCTCGGCGGAGGAGGTCTCGTAGACCGGCACGGTGATCGCGCCGGCGCTCCAGATCGCGAAGTCGAGCAGGGTCCACTCGTAGCGGGTGCGCGACATCACGCCGACCCGGTCGCCCGGCTGCACGCCGGAGGCGATCAGCCCTTTGGCCGTCCGGTGCACCTCGGCGAGGAAGGCGGCGGCGGTGACGTCCTGCCAGCGGCCGTCCAGCTTCCGGCTGAGCACCGCGACCTGTGCGTGGTCCGCGGCGTTCTGGTGGACCAGGTCGGAGAGGTTGCCACCGCTCGGGACCTGGTATCGGGCCGGAAGGCTGAAGTCGAGCACTACTGCTCCTCGTCTGCGACGCTGCGGGACGGCAGGACGTTACTGCCCGGTAGCCAGATTCGGGTAGGGGGGTCAGCCGCGGTGTTCGAAGTGTCACACCCCTTGGGGAGGCACTGATCGTTGTGCTTCGCACCTTACGGCAGCGCACAGGTGACCCGCCGGTAGCCCTCCACGGGCCGCTCGCCGGTGCCCCACGGGCTCGGGGGTGGCGACGGCCGCGATAGCCTTCGGTGGCACCTGACCAGTGGCACGGGACAACGCGGAGGCCCACCGATGGCGGAACACACCAGGTCGAGCATCGTCGTCGAGGCGACGGCGGCCGAGGTGATGGCGGTGATCGCCGATTTCGAGGCGTACCCGCTGTGGACCGGTGAGGTCAAGGAGATCGAGGTGCTCGGCCGCACCGAGGAGGGCCGTGCGACCCAGGTCCGGTTGCTGCTCGACGCCGGTGCGATCCGTGACGAGCACGTGCTCGCCTACACCTGGGACGCGGAGCGCGAGGTCTCCTGGACCCTGGTGAAGAGCCAGATGCTGCGCTCGCTGGACGGCTCCTACTCGCTCGCGCCGGCCCCCGGCGGCACCGAGGTCACCTACCAGCTCGCGGTGGACGTCAAGATCCCGATGCTGGGCATGATCAAGCGCAAGGCCGAGAAGGTGATCATCGACCGGGCGCTGGCCGGCCTGAAGAAGCGGGTGGAGAGCCGGCCCGAGGGCGGGTCCGCCCCCGCCACCGGCGCGAGCTGACCCCGCGATGACCCGCACGGTGCTGGTCACCGGTGACGCCGCCGCCGTGCCCGCGGTGGCCGCCGCCACCGCGCTGCACGCCGCGGGCCGCGGCCTGCGCACCCTGCTGCTGGCCGCCGACGATCCGCACCGCGCGGTCGACGAGGTGCTCGGAGCGCGCCTCGGTGACCAGCCGGCGGAGATCGACCACCACCTGTGGGCCGTGCGGATCGAGGAGCAGCAGGCGTTCCGCCGGGCGCTCGGCGCCCTGGACGGCAAACTGCGCACCGGCTTCGACCTGCTCGGCGTCGAGCCGCTGGAGCCCGACGAGCTGACCGCGCTGCCGGGCACCCGCCAGCTCGCCCTGCTGCGCGCGCTGCGGGTGCCGGCCGACAGCTACGACCTGGTGGTGGCCGCCGCCCCGCCGCCCGCCGAGCTGACCATGGCGCTCGCGCTGCCCGAGCAGCTGGACCGCTACCTGAGCCGCCTGCTGCCCGAGCAGCGCCAGGCCGCCCGGGCGCTGCGCCCGCTGCTGGCCGCGGTGGCCGGGGTGCCGATGCCCGCCGACTGGCTGTACTCCGCGCGGGCCTGGGTGGGCGGCGAGCTGACCGCCACCCGTGCGGTGATCGAGTCGAGCCGCACCTCGGTGCGCCTGGCGGTGGACGCCGGCTCCTGCTCGGTGCCCGCGCTGCGCCGGGCCGCCGCCGGGCTGGCGCTCTTCGGTCACCGGCTGGACGCCGTGGCCGCGCACCGCGCGCTGCCCGCCGCCGCGCTGGAGTCCGCCGATCCGTGGCTGGCCGGTCAGGCCCGGCGCGAGCGGGAGCGGCTGGCCGCGATCGGCCTGGACGTGCCGCTGCTGGTCGCCGACCAGCTGGCCGCCGACCTGCCGGCGGTGGCCGACCAGCTGTACGGCGCCGGGACGGGCCCCGAGCCGAGCACCCGCTGGCCGTGGACCGCCGAGGACCGGTTGGCGGAGGACGGCGTGCTGCTCTGGCGGCTGGCCGCGCCCGGCGCCGAGCGCGCCGACCTGGAGCTGATGCGCCGCGGCGACGAGCTGGTGGTCGGGCTCGGCTCCTACCGGCGGATCCTGCCGCTGCCGGGCGCCCTGCGCCGCTGCACGGTGGCCGGGGCGGCGCTGCGCGGCGGTGAGTTGACGTTGCGCTTCGCGCCCGACCCGGACCTCTGGCCGACCGGTGGCCGGTAACCGGTAGCGTCTGAAGGGACCGAGCGGGCGCGCTCCCTGGTGCGTCCGCGGCACCGGCACCGGAAGGCGCACGTCATGAACAATTCAGATCCTGTCGACAACGAGAACCCCCAGGACGAGGGCAGTCCGCTGATCGACGAGGTGCGCAAGCTCGCCGCCACCGTGGGGGAGCAGGCGGAGCGCGTCTACGGGCGGGTGAAGGCGGAGAACCCCGAGGTCTTCGAGCACCTGGCCGCCGCCGGCGCCGAGTTGCTGGCCGCCTACCGGGCCGCCGTGGCCGGGCACGAGCGGCGCTGGTCGGCCCCCGAGCCGTCCGACTCCGAGCGGATCGACCTGGACGAATAGCGCTCGCCGTGTTCATCACCGAGGGGAATCCCGGGGCTACGCAGGGGCTTGAATCGTACGACTTTTGAAGCCTTGCGGCGGGGCTTTCGCAACCTTGTCTTCGGATAATGTATGGCCAGGTGTGTACGGGAGCACGGCCGGGCGGGTACCGTTCCGCCCATCGGGCACGAGCGAATGACTGAGGGACACATGGCTCTGACCATCGGCGTCGATGTCGGCGGCACCAAGATCGCGGCCGGCGTGGTCGACGAGAACGGCGAGATCCTGGCCCGGACCCGGGTTCCCACCCCGGCCGACCCGCAGTGGGCGGTCGATGCCATCGCCCAGGCCGTGCGCGAGCTCAAGGAGCAGTACACCGAGGTCAGCGCGGTGGGCGTGGGCGCCCCCGGCTTCGTCGACCGCGACCGCTCCACGGTGATCTTCGCGCCCAACATCGCCTGGGAGAACGAGCCGCTGCGCGGCCGGATCGAGGAGCTCACCGGCCTCGACACGGTGGTGGAGAACGACGCCAACTGCGCGGCCTGGGCCGAGTTCCGCTTCGGTGCCGCGGCCGAGCACACCGACATGGTGCTGATCACCGTGGGCACCGGCATCGGCGGCGGCATCGTGCTGGACGGGCGGCTGCACCGCGGCCGGTTCGGCGTGGCCGGCGAGATCGGGCACCTGAACATGGTGCCGGACGGCCTGCTCTGTGGCTGCGGCGGCAAGGGCTGCTGGGAGCAGTACGGCTCGGGGCGGGCGCTGCGCCGCTACGGCCGGGAGCGGGCGGCGGCCGACCCGGTGCGCGGGCGGCGGATGCTGGAGCTCAACGACGGAGTGGCGGAGACCATCCGCGGCATCCACATCACCGAGGCCGCCGAGTACGGCGACCCGCTGGCACTGGAGTGCTACGCCGAGCTGGCCGACTGGCTGGGCCGCGGGATGGCCGACCTGGCCGCGCTCTTCGACCCGGGCGTCTTCGTGCTCGGCGGCGGCGTCTCGGACTCCGGGCGGCTGCTGCTCGACCCGGTGGCCAAGGACTTCGAGAAGTACCTGACGGGCGGGGTGCACCGGCCGCGGGCCGAGGTCGTGCTGGCCTCGATGGGCTCCTCGGCGGGCATCGTGGGCGCGGGCGACCTGGCCCGCACCGCGTAGCTCCAGCGGCAGGCCCGACCCCTGAGTGGTCGTCAGGTCCGACCGGCTCCGCCCCGGCGGAGCCGGTAGCGTGTCGGGGGTGACCCTCGACCTGCCGCGCTCCGGTCCCCAGCCGGACGGAGCCGAACTCGTCCGTGTGCTGAGCTACAACATCCGCTCGCAGCGGGACGACCGCCGGGCGCTGGCCCGGGTGATCCGCTCCTGCGAGCCCGACCTGGTCTGCGTGCAGGAGTCACCGCGCTACTGGCGCCCCGAGGGCCAGGCGGCCTGGCTGGCCAGGAACACCGGGACGGTGGTGCTGGCCGGCGGCGGGCGCACGGCGGCCGGACCGCTGCTGCTGGGAGGGTTGAGGGTCGAGGTGCTCGGCCGGCACGACCGGCTGCTGCCCAAGCACCGCGGGATGCACGCGCGCGGCTTCGCGAGCGCGGTGCTGCGGATCGGGCGCGCGGTGCCGTTCGCGCTGACCAGCTGCCACCTGAGCTTCATCGGCCCCGAGCGGGTGCAGCAGTTCGAGCTGCTGCACGAGCAGGGGTCGATCAGCCCGTACTCGGTGATCGCCGGGGACTTCAACGAGCATCCCGAGGACGCGGGTTGGCGCAAGCTGGCCGAGGCGTACCAGGACGGCTGGGCGACCAGTCCGTGGGGCGGGGAGTACACCTCGCGCCCCGGGGACCCGCTGCAGCGGCTGGACGCCGTCTTCGCCTCGCCCGGGATCGAGGTGCTCTCCTGCGGGGTGCCGCCACTGCCGGTCGCCGAGCTGCTGGCGGCCACCGACCACCTGCCGGTGGTGGCGGTGCTGCGGGTGCCCGCCGCGCCCTGACGGCTCCTGACCGTCTGCCGACCTCGGCGCCCCGCCGGTCCGGCGGGGCGCCGAGGGCTGTTCTCAGGAGGTTCTCCGGATGTCTTCACGAAGCATGTGATGTATGCAATGGTACATGTCACACGTCTAGCCGTGTGCATGCTCAAGCGGCCCCAACCTGCCCGGGCGCCTGTCCCACCCCACGACACCGGCGCCCATCGAGCAGGGCTGACGCATCGTCATGCTCCGCGCCTGCCACGGTCCCCGCCGTACGCCGCGCCCCCGCGCGCGGCCCCCCACACCGGGAGAACCTCACGTGAGACCTCCACTCCTCGGGACGAAGCTGCCCCGACTCCTGATATCCGCCCTGGCGCTGACCCTCGGCCTCGGGTTGGCCGGCACCCAGGGCCAGGCCTACGCCGCGCCCCTCGCCAAGGCTCCGGCCGCCAAGGCCCCGGCGCCCGGGCCCGCGACCCCCGGGCCTGCCGGTCCCGCCACCCGCCCCGGCCTCGCCCCGCAGCCGGCCACCGGCGCCGCCCGGCCCGACGACTCGCAGCGGGTCAGCGCCAAGGACCGCCCGCCGCTGCCCGCCGACGACTCCGCACTGCACCAGGACTACGACAAGCCCACGCGCCCGATGGCCAGGGCGGCAACGGCCTGCGACCCGGCCGCGATCAGCGCCGACACCGGTGACGCGCTGGTCCAGGCCGTGGAGTCGGCCGGCTCCGACTGCGTCAACACCTTCTTCAACCTCACCGGCTCCCAGGCCCACCAGGCCTTCCAGGAGTCGCAGATGACCACCGTCGCGAACGCGCTGGCCGCCGCCGCGCCGAGCTACCCGGGCGACGACAGCAGCCACCTGCTGGAGCTGGTGCTCTACCTGCGGGCCGGCTACTACGTGCAGTGGAACGACGCCGCCGACGTGGGCAGTTACGGCAGCACGCTGCAGAGCGCGATCCAGGCCGCGCTGGACGCCTTCTACGCCGCCCCGCACAGCCAGGACGTCACGGACGCCAACGGGGCGGTGCTCGCGGAGGCCGTCACGCTGATCGACAGCGCCGGCCAGAACGCCCGCTACCTGCCGGTCGAGAAGCGCCTGCTGGCCGGCTACACCACCGCGTACAACAGCTCGTACAACATGGTGAACGCCGTCAACAACGTCTATACCGTGCTCTTCCGCGGCCACCAGAACGCCGACTTCGTCGCCGCGACCGAGGCCGACCCGAGCATCCTCACCACCCTCGACACCTTCGCGACCGGCAACCTCGCGCTGCTCGGCGGCCCGCAGAGCTTCCTGGCCGCCAACGCGGGCACCGAGCTGGCCCGCTTCCTGCAGGACGCCACGCTGCTGCCGACGGTGCGCCCGCTGGTCGAGGGCCTGCTCGCCGACTCGGCGATGACCGGTGCCACGGCCCCGCTGTGGGTCGGCGTCGCCACCCAGGCCGACCAGTACGACCAGGGCAACTGCGCCGACTACAACACCTGCGACCTGGCCGACCGGCTCAAGGCCGCGGTGCTGACGATCCAGTACACCTGCAGCCCGTACATCAAGATCGAGGCCCAGGCGCTGACCGACGACGAGCTGAGCGCCACCTGCAACAGCCTGATCGGTGAGACCGCGTTCTTCCACAACCTGGTCAAGGACCCGGGCCCGCTGCCCGGCGACCTCAACACCACGCTCACGCTGGACGTCTTCCACTCCACCGCCGACTACCAGACCTATGCCGGCGAGATCTTCGGCATGAGCACCGACAACGGCGGGATGTACATGGAGGGCGACCCCACCAACCCCGCCAACGTGCCCCGGTTCGTCGCCTACGAGGCCGACTGGCTGCGGCCGGCCTTCCAGATCTGGAACCTCAACCACGAGTTCACCCACTACCTGGACGGCCGCTTCGACACCGCCGGGGACTTCACCGCGGCCACCTCGACGCCCGACACCATCTGGTGGATCGAGGGCCTGGCCGAGTACGACTCCTACACCTACCGCGGCCTGGCCGACACCGACGCGGTCACCGACGCGGCCACCGCCGCCTACCCGCTGAGCACGATCTTCGCCAACACCTACGACAGCGGCCAGGACCGGATCTACCCGTGGGGCTACCTCTCGGTGCGCTACATGCTGGAGCGCCACCGCGCCGACGTCGACAGCCTGCTCGGCTTCTACCGGTCCGGCGACTACCAGGGCGCGCTGAACCTCCTCACCGGCATCGGCACCAGCTACGACGCCGACTGGTCCAGTTGGCTGGCCGCCTGCGCCGCGGGAGCCTGCAGCGACAACATCCCGCAGCCGCCGACCGCCGCCCTCACCAGGACCACCGACGGCCTCACGGCGGCCTTCACCGACACCTCCACCGCACCCGGCGCCACCATCACCGCCCGCACCTGGGACTTCGGCGACGGCACCGGCTCCACCGACGCCAACCCGACGAAGACCTACGCCGCGCCGGGCACCTACACCGTGCACCTGACCGTGCTGGACAGCCAGGGCGCCTCGGCCGCCACCACCGCGACCGTCACGGTGGCCGCGTCGACGGACTGCGCCGCCCCCGACCCCCGTGAACTCGGCCGGAACTGCGGCCGGAGCAACCTCACCGCGCCCGCCGGCGACTACAGCTACCTCTACGTCGACGTCCCGGCCGGCACCCAGCAGCTCACCATCACCGCGAGCGGCGGCACCGGCGACGCCAACCTCTACTTCGACGACGGCACCTGGGCCACCCAGGCCGACGCCACCGCCCACACCACCGGACCGGGGACCGCCCACACCCTCACCATCGCCTCCCCGAAGGCCGGTTGGAACTACATCAGCCTCTACGGCACCAGCGCCTTCGCGGGCGTCACGGTGACCACCGGTTTCTGATCCCGCGTCAACACCGAAGGCGCTCCCGGGACATCGGTCCCGGGGGCGCCCTGCGCGCGGGTCAGACGACCGCACCGCCGTGCGGGTCGTGCGGCTCGTCCGGATCGCGGTCCTTCATCCGGACGATCAGCGTGGTGAAGCCGCCCAGGAAGGCCGTCAGCCCCACCCAGGCGGGCCAGCCGGCCACCTCGCGCCAGACCAGGGCGTCGAAGAGCAGCAGCGCGGGGCCGCCGAGCACCGCGATCCAGGCGAACTTGGCGGTGGTGTCGCCGGTGGGCAGCGGCGGCGGCTCCGGCGGCACGAAGTGGCCCTCGTCCGGGTCCTCGGCGGCGTCCCAGTCGCGCGGGCCGAGCCGGGCGGGGTCGAGCGGCGCGGGTTCGGCAGCGCGGGGGCGGGGCTGGGGCGTGCCGAGGCCGGTGTCGCCGCGGGTGGCCAGGTCGTTGCGGGCGCGCAGGTTCTCGATCTCGGGCCAGTCGGGCCGGGTGAGGTCCACCGGGTCGTCGAACTGCGCCACCAGCTGGGCGAAGATCGCGTCGTGCTCGGCCTGGCTGCTGGGGGTGGGCGCGGGGCGCTGCTCGCTCTCCTGGGGGCGGTCCTCGTCGTCGCCCGCCGTGTTGTTCTCGTGCTCGTGCACTGCCGGCCCTTCAGTCCTGGTGGCCCTCAGCCCCGCTGGTCGGTGGCGTCGGTGGCCTGCGGGACCCCGGCCAGACGGCGGACGAACCCGAGGGACTCCTCGAAGATCAGTTCGGCGTCGTAGTCCAGGGTCGCGACGTGGAAGCTGCGTTCGCACAGCCGCTCCGTCACATCGACCGAGGATATCCGGGCCAGCACCAGAGCGGAGTTCGCCGGGGAGACCACGTGGTCCCGCGGGCTGCGCAGCAGCAGCACGGGTTGACCGACCCGCACCAGCTCCTGCTGGACGGTGTGCCACAGCCGGCTCAGCGACCAGGCGGCGTGCAGCGGGAAGCGGTCGTAGCCGATCTCGACGGCGCCCGGCAGCGCGATGTCGCCGGTGATCCCCGGCCGGCTCGGCACCAGGTGGCGCAGCACCGGCAGCAGCGGGGTGGCCGGGTTGTCCGCGCGCACCGAGGGGTTGACCAGGACCAGTCCGGCGACCTTCTCCTGGTGCTCGGCGGCCAGGTGCAGGCTCAGGCCGCCGCCCATCGAGAGGCCGAAGACGAAGACCCGCTCGCACTCCTCGGTGAGCTGCTCGAAGGCCCGGTTCAGCTCGGCGTACCAGTCCTCCCAGCGGGTCACCGCGAGGTCCTGCCACCGGGTGCCGTGGCCGGGCAGCAGCGGGAGCGAGACGGTCAGGCCGGCCTCGGCCAGGTACTCCGCCCAGGGGCGCAGCGACTGCGGGGAGCCCGTGAACCCGTGGCAGAGCAGCACACCGATCGGGCCACCGCGGTGGTGGTAGGGCTCGGCACCGGGCAGCGGCGGCATCCGTGGACTCCTTCGACTTCGACGGGGCAGACGAGGCAACGGCGTCGCCATCGTTGCACGGGGTCGGCGGGGCGTACAGACCCTCTCCGCCGCCCGCCGTCACCCCTGCCGTGCGTCGGGGACCCCTTTGGGGCATTAGGATCGACCGGTCTGCAATACAGGAGGTCCGGGTTGTTCTACCGACTGATGAAGATGATCGTCGCACCGATGCTGCGGATCTTCTTCCGGCCGTGGATGGAAGGTGCGGAGAACATCCCAGACGAGGGCCCGGCGATCATCGCGAGCAACCACCTCTCGTTCTCGGACTCCTTCTTCCTGCCTGCCTTGATGAAGCGTCGGGTGACCTTCATCGCCAAGGCGGAGTACTTCAACACCCCGGGCCTCAAGGGAAAGCTGACGGCCGCCTTCTTCAAGGGCGTCGGCCAGCTCCCGGTGGACCGCTCCGGGGTGCGCGGGGCCGGTGAGGCGGCGATCCGCAGCGCGATCGCGGTGATCGACCGCGGCGAGCTGTTCGGCGTCTACCCCGAGGGCACCCGCTCGCCCGACGGCAAGCTCTACCGGGGCAAGGTCGGCGGCCTGGCCCGGGTCGCGCTGCAGACCGGCGCGCCGGTCATCCCGGTGGCGATGATCGACACCGAGAAGGTGCAGCCGCCCGGCCAGGTGATCCCCAGCTTCGGCATCCGCCCCGGCATCCGGATCGGCCGCCCGCTGGACTTCTCCCGCTACCAGGGCATGGAGAACGACCGCTTCATCCTGCGCTCGGTCACCGACGAGGTGATGTACGAGATCATGCGGCTCTCCGGCCAGGAGTACGTGGACATCTACGCGACCGCCGCCAAGCGGCAGATCGCCGAGGAGAAGAAGCGCGCGGACGCCGAGCGCCGGGCCGAGCAGCGCGCGGAGCGGGCGGCGGAGAAGGAGAAGCAGGCGGCCGAGAAGGCCGAGGCAGCCGAGCGTGAGGCCGCCCGGCAGGAGTCGGGCGAGAAGGAGCCGGGCGACTCCTGAGCCGGGCGGCTCCCAGGGGTCTGCCCGGCGGTCCCTAGGTCCGCGTTCGCCAGGGGGAGCGATGGCGGTTTCGCAGCACGGCCCGAGCGGGGCGGTGGCGGCCGGCGGCATGTCCGTGGAGCTGCCGCTCTGGCGTGCGATCAGCTGGTACCGGGTGCTCGCCATGGTCTACGCGCTGGTCCGCTACGACCTCGCCTACCTGCACTACCGCCACCCGGTGGCCGGCTGGATCTACCTGGGCGCCCTGGTGCTCTGGACGCTGGCCACCTCGCGTGCCTTCGGCAACCCGGCCCGCTGCCCCTGGCCGATGCTCGGCGTCGACCTGGTGGTCTCCGTCACCGGGGTGGTGCTGAGCGGGGCGATCGACACCCCGGCGCGGATCGCGGCCGGCGCGGTCACGGTGCCGACCATCTGGGCGGCCGGCACGGTGCTCGGCTTCGCCGCCAAGGGCGGCTGGCGGCTCGCGGCGGTGGCGGGACTGGTGGTCGGCGGTGCGAACGTCCTCGGGCACGGCGGCCTGACCCTGGGAAACGTGCACGACTGCGTGCTGTTGCTGCTGACCGGCTGCGCGATCGGCTACGTGATCGAGCTGGCCAGGGCGAGCGAGGCCACCCTCGGCGAGGCGCTGCGGGTGGAGGCGGCGAACCGGGAGCGGGAGCGGCTCTCCCGCGACATCCACGACGGGGTGCTCCAGGTGCTCGCCCTGGTGCAGCGTCAGGCGGGCGAGGCGGCGACGGCGGATGCCGGCCGTGTCCTCGACCCGGTGGAGCTCGGCCGGCTGGCGGGGGAGCAGGAGCGGGCGCTGCGGGCCCTGATGACGGGGGCTTCGGTCGCCGCGCGGCCGCCGTCCGGGGCCGCAGGGGCGAGGGCCGAACAGGACCTGCGGGCGCTGCTCGCCCGGTACGAGAGCGACCGGGTCACCCTGGCCGTCCCGGGCACCGCGGTGCTGCTGCCCGGGCCGCGGGCCGAGCAGCTGGCGGCTGCGGTGGGCGCCGCCGTGGACAACGTCCACCGGCACGCGGGGGCCCGGGCCCGGGCCTGGATCCTGCTGGAGGACGAGCCGGCCGTGGTGACCGTGTCGATCCGCGACGACGGCCCCGGGTTCCCGGCCGGGCGGCTGGCCCGGGCCAGGCTCGACGGGCGGCTCGGGGTGGCCCAGTCCATCGAGGGCCGGCTGCGCGACCTCGGTGGCACGGCGGAGTTCAGTTCGGAGCCCGGGGCGGGCGTCGAGGTCGAGTTGCGGGTTCCGAGGGAGGGCTGATGGAGCAGCGGCTGCGGGTGATGGTGGTCGACGACCATCCGATGTGGCGTGAGGCGGTGGCCAGGGACCTGGCCGACGCGGGTTTCGAGGTGGTCGCCACCGCCGGGGACGGCGCGCAGGCGGTACGCCGGGCCGCCGCCGCCCGTCCGCAGGTGCTGCTGCTGGACCTCCACCTGCCGCTGCTGCCCGGGGTCGAGGTCTGCCGCCAGGTGCTGGCGCGCGACCCGGCGGTGCGGGTGCTGGTGCTCTCCGCCAGCGGCGAGCAGGCCGACGTGCTGGAGGCGGTGAAGTCCGGCGCGACCGGCTACCTGGTGAAGTCGGCGGGCCGTGAGGAGCTGCTGGCCGCGGTCCGCGGCACGGCGGCCGGTGAGGCGGTCTTCACCCCGGGGCTGGCCGGCCTGGTGCTCGGCGAGTTCCGGCGGCTGGCCGCCGAGCCGCCCGCCGCGGCGAGCGCGGGGCGGCCGCCGGTACCGCACCTGACGGCCCGGGAGACCGAGGTGCTGCGGATGGTGGCCAAGGGGCTGTCGTACCGTCAGATCGCCGAGCGGCTCACGCTCTCGCACCGCACCGTGCAGAACCACGTGCAGAACACCCTCGGCAAGCTCCAGCTGCACAACCGGGTCGAGCTGGTCCGCTACGCGATCGAGCAGGGCCTGGACGAGGAGCTCGGCTGAGCGCGTCGGTCAGTCGGCCACCTGGAGACGGTAGTTGAAGTCGGTGTGCCCGTAGTGGCGCATCAGGTTCAGCCAGAACGGCATCAGCATCTCCATCCCGCGCGCCGCCTGGATCCCGCCCAGGTCGACGATGTCGGCCGCCGGCCAGCCGAAGGACTCCAGCAGCGCGGTGACCTCCTGCTTGGCGCCGGCGTCGTCGCCCGCGACGAAGAGGTTGTGCCGGCCCGGCACCCGCCCCGGGTTGACCATCACCGGTGCGGCGAGCGTGTTGAGGGCCTTGACCACCCGGGAGTCCGGGCAGGCCCGCTGGATCCGCTCGCCCATGCTGTCGCTGTTCACCGGGTCGAGGGTGACCGTGCCGTCGGCGGCGAAGACCAGCGGGTTGCAGACGTCCACCACGATCTTGCCGGCCAGCGCCTGCGCCCCGGCGGCTGCCAGCACGTCGAGCGAGACCGTGCCGGGAGTCGCGTTGACCACCAGTTCGCCGAACCCGGCGGCCTCGGCGAAGGTCCCGCTGTGCCCGTGCGGCCCCACCGCCTGCGCCCAGGCGAGGCCCGCGGGGTTGGACGGGCTCCGGGAGCCGAGGGTGATCTCGTGGCCGAGGGAGAGCAGCTTGTCGGCGAGGGTCTGCCCGACGGTGCCGGTGCCGAGGATTCCGATGCGCATGCGGCCATTGTGGCGTGCGTCACCCCGACCCGGCGGCAGGCACGGCGGCACGGCGACCGGCCGACGACGGCCGCCGGGGCCGCGCCCCGCCGACCGTCCACGGCCGTCAGCCGTCAGCCGACCACCGGCACCGCCGTGCGCAGCAGCTGCGCCACCACGGTCACGCCGTCCATGGTCAGCACCGACTCCGGGTGGAACTGCAGGCTCGCGAAGCCGGGGCCGCGCAGCGCGTGGACGTCGCCGGTGAGCGGGTCGCGGGCCACCTCGACGCCCGCCTGCGCGAGGCGCTGCGCGTCCGCCGGGGAGCAGCGCGCGACGAAGGTGTTGTAGAAGCCGACCGTCTGCGGGCTGCCGAACAGGTCGATGGTCTCCTGCGCGCCCTGGTAGACGGTGGCCTTGCGGTGCAGCGGCAGGCCGAGCTCGGCGCTGAGCAGCTGGTGGCTGAGGCAGACCGCGAGCAGCGGCGCCGTGCGCTGCCCGCTCCGGGCGTCGGCCAGCGCCTCGGCGGCGATCGGACGCAGCACGGCCATCTTCGGGTCGGCGGGGTCGGCCGGGTCGCCCGGCCCGGGACCGAGCACCAGCGGTCCGCGGTGCGCGGCGACGAGCCCGGCCAGACCGGGGGTGTCGTAGCGCAGCACCGAGACCTGGTGGCCGATCGCGCGCAGCAGGTGGGCCAGCATCGCGGTGAAGGTGTCCTCGCCGTCCACCACCAGGGTCGGCTCGGGCTGGTCGGGCGTCACCTGCTGCTGCATCCGCAGCCAGAACGGCGCCAGGTCGGCGCGGCGGCCGTTCAGCGCGGCCTGCACCCGGTGGTTCTCGCCCAGCCGGGGCCAGTCGCGCCCGGCCGGGCGGGCGGCCGCCGGGCGGGCACCGATCGCGGCCAGCACGCCGGCCGCCTTGGCGTGGGTCTCGGCCACCTCCGAGGCGGGGTCGGAGTGGCGCACCAGGGTGGCGCCGACCCGGACCACCAGGCAGCCGGTGGCCGGGTCGATGTCGGCGGTGCGGATGCAGATCGGCGAGTCCAGCTGCTGCCCGCCACTGGCCGAGCGCCCGATCAGGGCGAGCGCGCCGGCGTAGTAGCCGCGCCCGGTGCGTTCGTAGCGGCGGATCACCCGGGTGGCGTTCTGCACGGGGCTGCCGGTGACGGTGGCCGCGAACATCGTCTCCCTGAGCACCTCGCGCACGTCCAGCGAGGTGCGCCCGCGCAGCTCGTACTCGGTGTGCGCGAGGTGGGCCATCTCCTTGAGCCGCGGGCCGAGCACCTGGCCGCCCAGGTCGCCGACCGTGCACATCATCTTGAGCTCCTCGTCGACCACCATGGTGAGCTCCTCCAGCTCCTTGGGGTCGTGCAGGAAGGCCAGCAGCGAGGGCAGGCTCGGCCCCTCGGCGGGGTAGCGGTAGGTGCCGGAGATCGGGTTCATCACCACGGTGCCGCCGCTCTGCCGCACGTGGACCTCGGGCGAGGCGCCGACCAGCACCCGGTCCCCGGTGTGGACCAGGTAGGTCCAGTAGGCGCCGCGCTCCTGGTCGAGCAGGCGGTGGAAGAGGCTGAGCGCGAGCTCGGTGGAGAAGTCGGGCAGGGTGCCGTGGAAGTCGCGGCGGATGACGAAGTTGGCGCCCTCGCCGCTGCCGATCTCCTCCCGGATCACCTGCCGGACGATCTCGGCGTACTGCTCGTCGTCGATGTCGAAGCCGCCCCCGGTGAGCCGCACGGGCAGCTGCGGCAGCTCGGCCAGCACCTGGCCGAGCGGCAGCTGGTACTGCTCGGCCACCCGCAGCGCCTGCAGCGGGGTGCCGTCCTGGTGCGCCTCGAAACCGCGCTCGCGGATCTGCTGGTAGGGGACCAGTGCGAGCAGGTCGTGCCGCGGCCGGCCGTCGGCGGGGGCGCCGGTGGGCAGCGGCAGCTGGGCGAGCGTGTCGTACGAGCCGACCTCGCCGAGCAGCAGCTCGACGGTGTCGGGGGCCAGTCGCGGGGTGCGGCGGTGCAGCAGGGCGAAGGCGGGGGCGTCCGGGGCGGTCAGACGGTCGAGCAGCGCGGCGGTGGTGGCACGGATCACGGTCGGCTTCTTTCCGGAGGGAGGGGCGGGGCTGGTCCGCTCTGCCGGGAAGGCCGTCCGGGAATACGACGACGGCCGCCCCGAGTGGGGCGGCCGTCGTGTCGTCTCAGGGACGCGCGAGCTGTGGGCCGACCCGGGGGTTGGCCCACCACCAGGAAAAGGTGTGTGGCGCGTGCATGGTGATGACAGTAGCGGATCGGCCGACGGGGTGAGCCGGACTCCCCGGAGGGTGAGCCGGACTCCCGGGAAATGTCCGCCGGGCGTCTCATCCACTGGAAGGCGGGCACAAATCGGTTGTCACACCCCGTAGCCTTGACACCGTGACCGTGACAAATCACCACTCTTGGCAATCCCTGCCCGCGGCGCAGCAGCCTGACTGGCCGGACCCGCAGGCGCTGCGCACCGCTCTCGCGGACCTCGCCTCGTATCCGCCGCTCGTCTTCGCAGGCGAGTGCGACCAGCTGCGCGCCCGGCTCGGTGCCGTCGCGCGTGGTGAGGCGTTCCTGCTCCAGGGCGGCGACTGCGCCGAGGCCTTCGACGGCGTCTCGGCGGACCACATCCGCAACAAGCTGAAGACCCTGCTGCAGATGGCGGCGGTGCTGACGTACGCCGCCTCCGTCCCGGTGGTCAAGGTGGGCCGGATCGCCGGCCAGTACTCCAAGCCGCGCTCCAAGCCGACCGAGACCCGCGACGGCGTGACCCTGCCGGTCTACCGCGGCGACTCGGTGAACGGCTTCGAGTTCACCCCCGAGTCCCGCCGCCCGGACCCCGAGCGCCTGAAGCGGATGTACAACGCCTCGGCCGCCACCCTCAACCTGGTGCGCGCCTTCACCACCGGTGGCTACGCCGACCTGCGCCAGGTGCATGCCTGGAACCAGGACTTCGTGCGCAACTCGCCGGCCGGCCAGCGCTACGAGCGCCTGGCCAAGGAGATCGACAACGCGCTGAACTTCATGCAGGCCTGCGGGGTCGCGCCGGAGGAGTTCAAGACCGTCGAGTTCTTCTCCTCGCACGAGGCGCTGGTGCTCGACTACGAGACGGCGCTGACCCGGGTCGACTCGCGTACCGGCGAGCTGTACGACGTCTCGGGCCACATGGTCTGGATCGGCGAGCGCACCCGTCAGCTGGACGGGGCGCACATCGAGTTCGCCTCCAGGATCCGCAACCCGATCGGCGTCAAGCTCGGCCCGACCACCTCGGTCGACGAGGCGCTGACGCTGATCGAGCGGCTCGACCCGGAGCGCGAGCCGGGCCGGCTCACCTTCATCACCCGGATGGGCGCGGGCAAGATCCGCGACCACCTGCCCACCCTGGTGGAGAAGGTCACCGCCTCCGGCGCGCAGCCGGTGTGGATCTGCGACCCGATGCACGGCAACACCTTCGAGGCCGAGACCGGGCACAAGACCCGCCGCTTCGACGACGTGCTCGACGAGGTCAAGGGCTTCTTCGAGGTGCACCGCGGGCTCGGCACCCACCCGGGCGGCATCCACGTGGAGCTGACCGGCGACGACGTGACCGAGTGCGTCGGCGGCGGTGACGAGGTGCTGGTGGACGACCTGCACCAGCGCTACGAGACGGCCTGCGACCCGCGGCTGAACCGCAGCCAGTCGCTGGACCTGGCGTTCCTGGTCGCGGAGATGTACCGCGGGCAGTGACCGGCGCCGGCGCCGGCGCCGGTGACCCGGGAATGTGACGAAGGCCCTGCTCCTCTTGGAGGAGCAGGGCCTTCTGCGTGCCCGACGGGGCAGGTAAGGTAAGGCTTAGCTGAAAAGCCGCGGCCCTCGAGCGCCGCAGACCTTGGCTCACAGGCCACCGACCCCGGGAGTGACCGCGATGTACGTGTGCATGTGCCATGCGGTCACCGAGGACCAGGTCAAGAAGGCCATCGACGGCGGTGCCAACTCCCCGCGCCAGATAGCCCAGGGCTGCAGGGCCGGGACGGACTGCGGCTCCTGCGTGCGCCGGATCCAGGCGATGCTCGGTGAGCACGGCGGCCGTCCGTGCCCGACGGCCCGGTTGGCCGCCAAGCTCGGTCTGGCCGATCCCGAGGCCGACCTGCCCGCCAACCAGCCCCTGGCCACGGTGCTGGGCCGACCGCTCGATCGGCCGCTCGCCCTTCGCCGCACCGCCTGAGGGCTGCCGGGTCAGCTCTCCGGCTGCTCGATCAGCTGCGCGATGTAGAGCGCCTCGCCGAGCTTCTCCACCAGTTCGAGCTGGGTGTCCAGGTAGTCGATGTGGTGTTCCTCGTCGGCCAGGATGTCCTCGAAGATGTTGGCCGAGGTGACGTCGTTCTTGGCCCGCATCACCACGATGCCCCGGCGCAGCCGGTCGATCGCCTCGACCTCCACCTGCCGGTCCGCCTCGAACATCTCCTTCACCGTCTGGCCGATCCGCACGTGGAAGAGCCGCTGGTAGTTGGGCAGGCCGTCCAGGAAGAGGATCCGGTCGGTCAGGATCTCGGCGTGCTTCATCTCGTCGAAGGACTCGTGGCGGGTGTACTTCGCGAGCTTCGTCCAGCCGAAGTTCTCCTGCATCTTGGCGTGCAGGAAGTACTGGTTGATGGCCGTCAGCTCGGCGGTGAGCTGCTCGTTGAGGAACTCGATGACCTCGGGGTCGCCCTTCATGGCGGTGCCTTCCTGCGTTGCGCTGCGGGAACCGGGTGGACGCATCCTGGCAGCACTGTGGGTGATATTTCCAGTAAGTTCACACTCACTCGGGTCTGTGGCGGATTTTCCGATTTGCCCGCTAATGACCTGTTCGCAGGGGCGTGCGGCTGCGCCGAGGGGCGCGCGTTCTCGGGCGTCCGCCGTCTGTCACCATGGAGCCATGGGTCAGCCGGAACAGGAACGGTCTCCGAGCGAACGTTCTCCACACGAACGATCGCCGCAGGTCGACCCCCGGCTTCCCCCCGGTCAGCGCGTGCAGCGCGGCTGGCCCGTCCTGCACTACGGTCCGGTGCCCCGGTTCAAGCCGTCGAGCTGGGACTTCCAGGTCTTCGGGGCGACCGCCTCGGCCGAGAAGAGCCGGTGGGACCACGAGGGCTTCCACCGCCTGCCGCGCAGCACGGTGCGCGCCGACTTCCACTGCGTGACCAGGTTCTCCATGCTCGGCAGCGAGTGGAGCGGGGTGGCCGCCGCCACCGTCCTCGACCTCGCACCGCCGGCCCCGGACGTCACCCATGTGATGGTCTGGGCCGAGTACGGCTACAGCGCCAACCTCCCGCTGGAGCGGTTCGCCGACCCGGGCACCCTCTTCGCCACCCACCACGACGGCGAGCCGCTGACCGTCGAGCACGGCTTCCCGGTGCGCCTGATCGTCCCCGGGCTCTACGCCTGGAAGGGCCCCAAGTGGGTGCGCGCGGTGGAGTACATGCGGGCCGACCGCCGCGGTTTCTGGGAGGAGCGCGGCTACCACAACCGCGCCGACCCGTGGCGCGAGCAGCGCTACTCCTACCAGGAGGAGCCCGGGGACGGCCCGCTGCGCTGAGCCGCGGCAGCAGCGGCAGGGCCGTCCCGGGCCCGGGCGGGGGCTAGAAGTTGATCGTCACCGTCGAGCCTTTGGGCAGCATGGTGCCGGCCGACGGGCTCTGCCCCGAGACGCTGCTCAGCCCGAAGAAGTTCAGCCCGGTGCTCTTCACCTTGAACCCGGCACCGGTCAGCGCCTTGGTGGCGTCCGACTGGCTCATCCCGGTGACCGACGGCACGGGCACCGGCTGCGGGCCCTTGGACAGCGTCAGCGTCACCGTGCTGCCCGGCGAGGCCGTGCCGGTGACGTCCTGGGCGGCCACCGACCCGCTGGGCACGGTGTCCGACCAGGTCTGGTCGGTGGCCAGCGCCACCTTGAAGCCCGCCCCGGTCAGGGTGCTCTGCGCGGCGGCCACCGGCTGCCCGGTGGTGTCGGGCACCGCGACCGGCGCCGCGCCCTGGCTGACCACCAGCGCCACCGGCGCGTTGACCGCCAGCTGCTGCCCGGCGGCCGGGGAGGTGGAGATCACCGAGCCCTGCGGCACGGTCGGGCTGTAGTCCTGCGTGGTGGTGCCGGGCGTCAGCCGGGCGGCGGTCAGCTGCTGCTGCGCCTGGTCCAGCGGCTTGCCGGTGACGTCGGGCACCGCGATCCGCTCCGGCCCCTTGGACAGGGTGACCTTCACCGCGTCGCTCTTGCGGGCCCGCCCGCCCACCCCGGGATCACTGCCGATCACCTGGCCGGCCGGCACCGTCTCGCTGAACGCCTGGCTGAAGCTGGCCCGCAGGCCCGAGCCGTCCAGGGTGCTGGTGGCCTGCGCCTGGGTCTGGCCGAGCACACTGGGCACCGTCGCGTAGACGGCGCCGGACAGGAAGTAGCTGATCGCCGCGACCACCAGCAGCACCGCGCCGAGCACCGAGCCCCAGACCAGCGAGCGCTTGGTGCGCCGCGATCGGGTGCGCTTGGCGCGCCGCGGCGGGGGCGGCTCGTCGTACGGGCGGGGCTGGACGAAGAGCTCGGGCGGCGGGACCGCCATCACGCTGGTGTGCTCGGGGCCGGTGACGGGGGTCATGCCGCTGAGCACCGAGGTCGCCTCGCCGGGGGCGAAGCGCGGCGCGGGCCGGGTGGCGGCGGGCGGTTCGGCGTCCAGCTGGGCCGGGGTCAGAGCCCGGCGCACCCGCTGCACCGCGCCCAGCAGCTCGACCGCGTCCCACGGCCTGGCCTGCGGGTCGCGCGCGGTGGCGGCGGCCACGATCGCGTCCAGCCCGGGCGCCAGGCCGGGCACGGTCTGCGAGGGCGGTGGCACGTCCTCGTGCAGGTGACGGTAGATCACCTGCATCGGGTTGTCGCCGAGGTAGGGCCGGCTGCCGGTCAGCAGCTCGTAGAGCATGATCCCGGCCGCGTAGACGTCCACCCGCTGGTCGGTGGCGGCCTGCGGCTGGATCTGCTCGGGGGCCAGGTAGGAGACCGTGCCCATGATCACGCCGGGGGTGGTGGTGTTGGTCACCGCGGCGTCCGCCCCGGAGAGCAGCCGCACCAGGCCGAAGTCCGCGACCTTCACCAGGCCGCCGTCCGTGATCAGCACGTTCTCCGGCTTGACGTCCCGGTGCACCAGCCCCGCCCGGTGCGCGGCACCGAGCGCGGCCAGCACCGGTTCCAGCACGTCGAGCGCGGCCCGCACCGAGAGCGCGCCGCGGTCGCGCAGCACGTCGCGCAGGGTGCGCCCCGGCACGTACTCCATGGCCAGGAAGACCGCGTTGCCGTCGGCGCCCTGGTCGAAGACGTTGACCACGTTCGGGTGCGAGAGCCGGGCGACCGCCTTGGCCTCGCGGATGAAGCGGTCGGTGAACCCGGTGTCGCCGGCCAGCGCCTGATGCATCACCTTGAGCGCGAGCACCCGGTCGAGCCGGGTGTCGGTGCCCCGGTAGACGGTGGCCATGCCACCCACCGCGATCCGCTCCTCGACCCGGTACCGGTTGTCCAGCAGGACTCCTACCAGGGGGTCGTTCAACGTCGTGTCCACCCCAGGAGTCTAGGGGCGGTCAGAACACGGTTGGGTGACCCTGGTGTCCTGGTTCGTCATCAGTACCGGTGACGGCAGGTCAGAAGGCGGGCCGCTCGCGGTGGTCCGGGTGCGGTGCCAGATCGGCGCGGCCGGCCATCGCGGAGGAGGCCTCGGCGTGGAAGCGGCGCGGGATCCGGCCCGCCCGGTGGGCCAGGCGCCCGGCCTCGGTGGCCCGGCGCATGGCGTCCGCCATCAGCACCGGGTCCTGCGCCCGGGTCACGGCGGAGGCCAGCATCACCGCCGAGCAGCCCAGTTCCATGGCCAGTGCCACGTCCGAGGCGGTGCCCGCACCGGCGTCCAGGATCACCGGCACCCCCGCGCTCTCCACGATCAGCTGGAAGTTGTGCGGGTTGCGGATCCCGAGGCCGGAGCCGATCGGAGAGCCCAGCGGCATGATCGCCGCGCAGCCCACGTCCTCCAGCTTGCGGGCGAGCACCGGGTCGTCGTTGGTGTAGGGGAGCACGGTGAAACCGTCGTCCACCAAGGTCTCGGCGGCGTCCAGCAGTTCGATCGGGTCGGGCAGCAGGGTCCGCTCGTCGGCGATCACCTCCAGCTTCACCCAGTCGGTGCCCAGCGCCTCGCGGGCCAGCCGGGCGGTCAGCACCGCCTCGCCGGCGGTGAAGCAGCCGGCCGTGTTGGGCAGCACCCGGATGCCGTTGCGCGCCAGCACCTCCAGTACCGAGCCCTGGGTGTCCGCCTTGACCCGGCGCATCGCCACCGTGGTCAGCTCGGTCCCGGAGACCCGCAGCGCCTGCTCCAGCACCTCCAGGCTCGGTGCGCCGCCGGTGCCCATGATCAGCCGGGAGGCGAAGGTGGTGTCGCCGATCGTCAGAAGGTCGTCAGCCATCGCCGCTCAGCCCCCCTGCACCGCGGTGAGGATCTCCACCCGGTCGCCCGCCGCGAGCCGGGTCTCGGGCCAGCTGCCGCGCGGCACCACGGTCTCGTTGAGGGCCGCGGCCACGCCCGAGGGCGCCTTGGAGAGCTGGGCCACCAGCTCGGCCAGCGTGGCGGAGCCGGCCACCTCGCGCGGCTCGCCGTTGACGGTGAGGGGGATCTGGTTCATCGGGCACTCCCGGCAAGGGTCGGAACAGCGGCGAAGCGGGCGGGGGAGAAGGGGACGGCGAGCTCCGGCACGGTCCCGGTGGCCAGGCACTCGGCGAGCAGGTCGCCGGTGACCGGGGTGAGCAGCACGCCGTTGCGGTAGTGGCCGGTGGCGGCCAGCAGGCCGGGCAGCGCGGTGGGGCCGAGCAGCGGGGCGTTGTCCGGGGAGCCGGGGCGCAGGCCCGCGCTGGTCTCCACCAGCGGCAGCTCGGTGATGCCGGGGACCAGCTCGTGCGCGTCGCGCAGCAGCTCGTAGACGCCGCCGGCGGTGACCGTGGTGTCGTAGCCCTGCTCCTCGGTGGTGGCCCCGATCACCAGCTCGCCGTTCGCCCGCGGCACCAGGTAGAGGTGGCCGCCGCGCACCACCGCGCGCACGTTGCGCGACAGGAAGGGGGCGTAGGCCCCGGGGATCCGCAGCCGCAGGATCTGGCCCTTGACCGGACGGATCGCGGGCAGCACCCCCGGCGGCAGGCCGGGCAGCTGGTGGCTGCGCGAGCCGGCCGCCAGCACCAGCTGGTCGGCCCGCAGTTCGCCGCCGCCGCCCAGCCGCACCCCGCGGGCGCGGTCGGCCTCGACCAGCAGCTCGCCCGCCTCCGCCCGGTGCAGCCGTACCCCCGCCCGCTCGCAGGCCGTCACCAGGGCCGCGGCCAGCCGCCGCCCGTCCACCTGGTGGTCGCCGGTCACGTGCAGGCCGGCCCGCACGCCGGGGGCCAGCATCGGTTCGAGCCGGCGGGCCTCGCGACCGGTCAGCCAGCTCGACGCAAGGCCCAGCCGGTGGTGGAAGGCGTGCAACTCGCTCAGCTCGGCCTTGTCGTCCGCGTCCAGCGCGACGGCCAGCGTTCCGGTGGCGCGGTAGCCGGTGTCCTGCCCGGTGGCCGCCGTCAACTCGGCGGCGAAGTCGGCGTACCGGCTGTTGGAGGCCATGCCCAGCCGCAGCAGCGGTTCCTCGCCGTACTGCAGCTCGGTGACCGGGGCCAGCATGCCGGCCGCCACCTGCGCCGCGCCGCCGCCGGGGGCCGGGTCGACCAGCGCCACCCGCAGGCCGCGCTGCGCGGTGCGCCAGGCGACCGCCAGACCGATGATCCCGCCGCCGATCACCAGCACGTCGGTGTCGGTTCGGGAGTCTGTCGAAAGATCGCGTGCCAAGAGAACCGGTTCTCCCTTCGCCGGAATGACCCGGATCAGGTTCGGACGGTCGCAGGCCGCCGCAGCCCGCCTCTCAGCCCGGTGCACCGGGCTCCCGTGAGGATGCCCCCACCATAACGCCGGGCGCCTTGGGGACTGAAGGCGCCGATCGCCGGGTGGACGGCGGACGCGCTCAGTAGAGTTCGCCAGATGGCAGAGCTGAAGAGCACGGATCGGGTGGTCGTGGTCGGCGCGGGGGTGGCGGCCGCACAGTGTGCGGTGGCGCTGCGGGAGGGGGGTTGGCACGGGTCGCTGAGTCTGGTCGGCGCGGAGCCGCACAACCCCTACGACCGGCCGCCGCTCTCCAAGGACGTCCTGCTCGCGAAGGCCGATCGGACGGCCCTCGACCTGGACTGGGAGGCGCTCGGCGTTCAGCTGCTGACCGGTCGCCGGGCCACCTCGGTGGCCCCGGGGAGCCTGGGCACCGACGCCGGCGAGCTGCCCTGGGACCGCCTGGTGCTGGCCACCGGAGCCGCCCCGATCCGGTTGCCCGGGGCCGCCTCGGCCCGGGTGCTGCGGACCATCGACGATTCCCTCGCACTGCGTGCAGTCCTGCGCCCGGGCGCACACCTGGTCCTGGTCGGCGCGGGCTGGATCGGCGCCGAGACCGCCACCGCGGCCCGCCGGCTCGACTGCCGGGTGACCGTGCTGGAGGCCGCCGACGCCCCGCTGCCGGGCGCGCTGCCCGCCGAGCTGACCGCGCCGATGCGGCAGTGGTACGCGCAGGCCGGTGTCGAGCTGCGGCTGGGCGCCCGGGTGGACCGGATCGAGCCGGGCGCCGTGCACCTGACCACCGGTGAACTGGTACCGGCCGACGAGGTGGTGGTCGGGATCGGCGCCCGCCCGGACACCGGCTGGCTGGCCGGCTCCGGCGTCGAGCTGGACGCCGGGGGCGCCGTGCTGGCGGACGCGGCGCTGCGCACCACGCTGCCCGGGGTCTGGGCGGCGGGCGACTGCGTCAGCTACCCCTCGGCCCGCTACGGCGAGCGGGTCTGGGTCCAGCACTGGGACCACGCGCTGCACTCGGGCCGGGCGGTGGCGGCGGCGCTGCTGGGCGGTGAGGTCGCCTACGACCCGGTGCCGTACTTCTGGTCCGAGCAGTTCGGGCGGATGGTGCAGTACGTCGGGCGGCACTGCGCCGGCGACCGGCTGCTGTGGCGTGGCTCACCCGAGGACGCGCAGTGGAGCGTGCTGTGGCTGCGCGAGGAGCGGCCGGTGGCGGTGCTCGCCGTGGACCGCCCGCGCGACCTGGCCCAGGCCCGGCGGCTGATCGACCAGGGTGCGGTGCTGGACCCGGCGCTGGCCGCCGACCCCGCGCTGCCGCTCAAGTCGGCCGTCCGCTGACGCCCCCCTGACGGGCGGGTGGGTGCGCGGGGCCCGGCAAAGGTGGCAGGCTGGTGCCGTGAGCGACATGGAAGCCAAGATCGAATCCCTGGTCAACGACTGGATGTACCTGCCCGACATCTCCGAGCGCTGGGGGGTGCTGGTCACCGAGGTCCGTCAGATGGTCAAGGATCACAAGCTGATCGCGGTCCGCCGCGGTCCCAACCGGTCGCTGCAGGTCCCCGCGGCCTTCATCACGGACGACGGCCTGGTCAAGCACCTGGCCGGGACGCTGACCGTGCTGCGGGACGGCCGGTTCACCGACGAGGAGATCCTGGAGTGGCTCTTCACCGAGGACCCCTCGCTGCCGGGCAGCCCGATCCAGGCGCTGCAGGAGAACCGCGGTACCGAGGTGAAGCGGCGCGCCCAGGCGATGTCGCTGTGACGCCCGGTACCCCGGCGCGGGCGCGGCTGGCCGACGCCCGGCTCTACCTGTGCACCGACGCCCGCCGCGAGCAGGGCGACCTGGCGCAGTTCCTGGACACCGTGCTGGCGAACGGCGTGGACATCGTCCAGCTGCGGGACAAGGGCCTGGAGGCCCGGCAGGAGCTGGAGCTGCTGGAGGTCTTCGCCGCGGCGGCCGAGCGGCACGGCAAGCTCTTCGCGGTGAACGACCGGGCGGACGTGGCGCACGCCGCCGGGCCGCACGTGCTGCACCTGGGGCAGGACGACCTGCCGGTGCCCGCGGCCCGGGCGATCCTCGGCCCGGACGTGCTGATCGGCCGCTCCTGCCACGCCGAGGCCGAGGTGGACCGGGCGGTCGCCGAGCCGGGGGTGGACTACTTCTGCACCGGACCGGTCTGGCCGACCCCGACCAAGCCGGGCCGCCACGCACCGGGCCTCGGCCTCGTGGAGTACGCGGCCCGGGCGACCACCGACCGGCCGTGGTTCGCGATCGGCGGGATCGACCTGGGCAACCTGGACCAGGTGCTCGCGGCGGGCGCCCGCCGGGTGGTGGTGGTCCGCGCGATCACCGCCGCCGACGACCCGGGCGCCGCGGCGGCCGAGCTGGCCCGCCGGGTCCGCTCGGCGGGCCGGTAGCGACAGCCGGCAGCGCCGGTCAGTAACGACGGACCGTGGCGGCCCGGGCGAGCGCGAGCAGCGTCTCCCGGGCCGCTTCGTCCTTCAGCGGCGCGGCGGCCAGCGCGGCCAGCGAGCGCTCCATCAGCGCCTCGATCCGCTGCTCCACCTGCGCGGGCGCACCGCTGGCGGCGACCAGTGCGCTCAGCTCGGCGATCTCGGCGGCCGTCAGGTCCGCCGCGCCCAGCCGCCCGTCCAGCCGGGCCGCCTCGGCCCGCGGCAGCGCGCGCAGCGCGAGCGCGACCAGCAGGGTGCGCTTGCCCTCGCGCAGGTCGTCACCGGCCGGCTTGCCGGTGACGGCGGGGTCGCCGAAGACGCCGAGCAGGTCGTCGCGCAGCTGGAAGGCCTCACCCAGTGGCAGCCCGAAGTCCCCGTACGCGGCGACCAGTTCCTCGCTCGCCCCGGCCAGCCGGGCACCCACCTGGAGCGGGCGCTCGATGGTGTACTTGGCCGACTTGAAGTGGAGCACCGTGGTGGCCCGGGTCAGCGCCAGGTCGTCGGTCGAGTCGCCGGCCACCGGCTCCAGCACGTCCAGGTACTGACCGGCCATCACCTCGGTGCGCATCAGGTCGAAGACCGGCTTGGCGGCCAGCACCGCCGCCGCGTCCAGCCCGCAGCGCACGAAGAGCTGGTCGCACCAGATCAGCAGCAGGTCGCCGAGCAGCAGCGCCGCCGCCGCCCCGTACTGCTCGC
Organism: Kitasatospora sp. NBC_01250; assembly: GCF_036226465.1. NCBI lineage: Bacteria > Bacillati > Actinomycetota > Actinomycetes > Kitasatosporales > Streptomycetaceae > Kitasatospora > Kitasatospora sp. NBC_01250. The sequence continues at coordinate 6,564,023 of NZ_CP108476.1, forward strand.
GGTCGCCGCGCCAGCCCTGCTCGCGGTGCAGCGCCTCGAAGCGGCGGTGCATCGAGGGCAGGCCGCGCCGGGTGTCGCTGCGGTCCATCAGGTCGTCGTGCACCAGGGCGCTGGCCTGCAGCAGCTCCAGCGCGGCGGCGGCGTTGGCGATCCCGGTGCTGCCCGCGCCCGCCGGGTCGGTGCCGTCCTCGCCGCCGGCGCCGCGCCAGCCCCAGTAGCAGAAGGCGGGGCGCAGCCGCTTGCCGCCGTCCAGCAGGAAGTCCCGCAGCGCGTCGGCCGCTGCCACCAGGTCCGGGGAGATCGAGCTCAGCAGCGCGTGCTGCTCGGCCATGAACCGGGTGAGCGCGGCGTCCACCTGGGTGCGGGCACCCGCCTGGTCGAGCGGTCGCGCGGGTGTGGGGCTGGGCGAGGTCACGAGGCACTCCGGAGTCACGTGGGTGGAGATCAGACTAGCCGGGCGGCCGGACCGGCACGGCGCACCACCGGCCAGCAGCCACCGGAGCCGGGCACCCGCCCCAGCGGGCGGACAGATTGTCTCAGTAGTTGGGCATTGTTTGTCCGCGCCGCCACTGCGACGGCTACTCTGCGAGCATGGCACTCGGCACTCCGTCCACCAGAACCGACCGCGCGCTCACGGTCCGCGAACTCCTGGCGGCTGGGAAGCGTTCGTACTCATTCGAGTTCATGCCGCCGCGCAGCGAGGCGGCCGAGCACAAGCTCTGGGCCGCGATCCGTCGCCTGGAGGGACTCAACCCGAACTTCGTCTGCATGACGTACGGCGCCGGGGGCTCCTCGCGGGGACGCACCGTCAACATGGTCGGCCGGATCGCCACCGAGACGACGCTGACGCCGGTCGCCCACCTGACCGCCGTCGACCACTCGGTGGCCGAACTGCGCAACATCATCGGCCAGTACGCCGACCAGGGCGTGCGCAACGTCCTCGCGGTGCGCGGCGACCCGCCCGGCGACCCGAGCGCCGAGTGGGTGCGCCACCCGCAGGGCGTCAGCTACGCCTACCAGTTGGTCGAACTGATCAAGTCGATCGGCGACTTCTGCGTGGGCGTGGCCGCCTTCCCGCAGATGCACCCGCGCTCCAGCGACTGGGACCAGGACATCCGGCACTTCGTGGCCAAGATGCGGGCCGGTGCCGACTACGCGATCACCCAGATGTTCTTCGAGGTGGAGGACTACCTGCGGCTGCGCGACAAGGTCGTGGCGGCCGGCTGCGAGGCGCCGATCATCCCGGAGATCATGCCGGTGACCAACGTCAAGCAGCTGGAGCGGTTCCCGCAACTGAGCGGCTCGGCCTTCCCGGCGGAGCTGGACGCCCGGCTGCGCGCGGTGGCCGACGACCCGGCGGCGCTGCGCGAGGTGGGCATCGAGCACGCCACCGCGATGTCCGAGCGACTGCTCGCCGAGGGTGCGCCGGGCCTGCACTTCATCACCCTCAACGGCTCGACGGCCACCCTGCAGATCTACCAGAACCTCGGCCTGCACCGGGGCTGACGGCCGCGGCATCGGGGGATGTGGGGCGGCGGCGGTCGAACAGGTACAGTCGCCGCACGCGCGCGGCCGCGCGCCGGGCTGTGCTGGAGGACGCTGATGGGCATCGGGATGCTGGCGTTGTACGCGGCGCTCGCCGTGGTCGCGCTCTGGCTGCTGGCCGAGCTGCTGCTGCAGAACCGCGCGCCGCTGCACTGGCGGGGTCTCGCGCTCGGCGGATTCCTGCTGGTGGCGGCCGGGATGGCGATCCACTCGGTGCCGGTGATCTCGGTGGGGGCGCTGGCGTTCGCCGGGGGACAGGCGATGGTGACCCTCTCCGTCAAGCGCGGCTACGCCAAGGGCTGGTCGCTGCGGGGGGCCGACGGCTCACTGCCCGGACCGCTCGCCAAGGTGCCGCTGCTCAGCGCGGCCACCGGGGGCGCGGCGGCGGTGGCGGCCGCGGCGGTGGCGGCGGAGAAGGTCGGCGAGGTCGGGCCGATCGAGGAGTCCGGGCAGCAGGTGCTGCCGGAGCCGGCGGTGCCGCCGGCGGCCGAGGACGGCGACTACGGCGTGTACGAGACCGCCTACGAGTCGACGGACGGCTCGTTCACGGCCGGTCAGTTCCCGGATGGCCAGTACACCGGCGGTCAGTTCGCGGGCGCCCAGTCGATGAACGGCCCGTCGATGGACGGCCGGCCGGTGATGCAGGAGCAGCTGATGACGCCCGGTCAGCAGCAGCCCGGGTACGGGTACGCCGAGCAGCAGCAGTTCGACCCGCAGTACGGCTACCAGCAGCAGGAGTACCCGGGGTACTACCAGGAGCAGCAGCCCTACGTGCCGTACGAGCCGCAGTGGCAGCAGCAGCCCTACGACCCGAGCCAGTACCAGCCGGACTACGTCGTGCCGCAGCAGCACATCCCGCAGCAGCAGTCGTACGAGTACTACCAGCAGCCGCAGCCCGAGGCCTGGCAGTAGCACCGCCCGGCGCCCCGGCCCGGGAGCGCGCTCAGGCCGGCCCGATCAGCCCCGCCACCACGCAGGCCGACATGCCGGCCCGCGCCAGCCCGCCACCCGGGTGCGCGGCCCCGCCGAGCAGGTAGTGCCCGGCCCGCCCGGTGGTGTTGGCGGGCTGCAGGAAGGCTCTGCCGGCGCCGGCCAGGGCCGGGCGCGGTACGGCGCCGCCCGGGGCCAGGGTTTCCCGCTCGGTGTCCGCCGGGGTCCGCACCACCCGCCAGAGCACCCGCTCGCCCAGGCCCGGCCCGGCCGCGTCCACGTGGGCGAGCACCTGGTCGGCGAAGCGGTCGGCGACGCCCGGGGCGGTCCAGTCCAGCCGCGCCTGCGAGGGGACGGTCACGGTCAGGGTGACCGCCTCGTGCTCCTCGTCCGGGCGGGTCGACGGGTCGTCAGGACGCAGCACCTGCACGGTCGGACGGTCGCACAGGCCCGGCACCTTCGCGAACAGCGCCGTGAGTTCCGCGTCGCGGTCGGCGGCGTGCACCACGGTGCGCTGCGCGGTGCCGGGCGGGCGGGCGCCGCGCAGCGCGAGCAGCACGCTGACCCGCCCCGGCAGCGTGGCCTCGGCGGGCGCCGGGCGCAGCACCAGGTCGGCCTCCGGCGGGTCCTGCTCGATACGGGTGTCGAAGCGGAACTCCACCCCGCGCTGCTCGCACCGCCGGTACACCGCCTCGGCCAGCGCCCGCAGTCCGCCCCGCACCGACCAGACGCCGAAGGTCTGCTCCATGTAGGGGATCACGGTGGCGCCGGCCGGCACGGTGCGCGGGTCGAAGCCGAACCGCAGCGCGTACTCGGTGAGCAGCGCGGTCAGCGCGGGGTGCCCGTCCAGCTCGCGGGTGGCGATCTGGTCCAGGGTCGGCGCCGGGGCGCCGGGCCGCAGCCGGGCCAGGCCGCGGCGCGGGGCGGCGGGGTAGGGGTCGGTGCCGAGCGCGCCGGGGTCGGCGGGCAGCGGCTCCTCCAGCAGCGGGCGGCGGGTGGCCTCCCAGACGGCCCGGCCGCGGTTCATCACCGCGCCCCAGCGCTCGCCGGCCCCCGTGCCGAGCGCCGCGTCCAGCGCCTGCGCGACGCCGCCGCGGGAGGCGTTGGGCAGGGTCAGCGTGGTGCCGTCGGCGAACAGGTGCCGGCTCTCGGGGTCCACCGGGGCCAGCTCGACCAGCTGCTCCAGCGGCTCCCGGCCGGTCTTCAGGGCCAGGTCGCGATAGACGGCGGGCAGCGTCAGCAGGGTCGGTCCGGTGTCGAAGGCGAAGCCGTCGCACTGGTGGTGCCCGAGCATCCCGCCGTAGGTCCCGGCCGCCTCGCAGACCGTCACCCGGTGCCCGACGGTGGCCAGCCGGGCCGCCGCTGCCAGTCCGCTGATGCCCGCTCCGATGATGACGATCCGTGCCATGACGCGTGATCTTAATCCGCCGGTGCTGGTGCTGGTGCTGGTGCCGGTGCCTCGGTCACGGCACGGGCGAAGGCGTCGGGGTTGTCCAGCATCACGTTGTGCCCCGCGTCGGGGATCGCGAAGTGGCGCACCCCCGGGCCCGGCAGGTGCGCGGTGCCGTCCGCGGCGGGGTGGATGAAGGCGCGCGGGATCGGCAGCTCCAGCAGCAGCTTGCGCATGGTCGGGCTGGTGCCCCGGGCCAGCTGCACGGCGCTGCGGTCCAGCGCGGTGCGCCCGGCCAGCCGCATGGTGGACCACCAGTGCGGACCGACCGCCTCGCGCACCTCGCGCCAGCCGCCCGCCAGGAACTCCGCCTCCGAGTGGGCGGCGATCCCGCGGCTGCCGCCGTGCCCGGCCCGGGGCGGGACCGGATCCAGGTTGGCGTCCACCAGCACCGGCGCCGCGACCAGCTCGGGGTGCCGGTGCGCCAGCACGATCGCCACCGCTCCGCCCATGCTGTGCCCGATCAGCTCCGCGCCGCCGACCCCGGCCGCGCGCAGGGCGCCCGCGACGGCGTCGGCATGGGCCTCCAGCGTGTACGAGAAGTCGGTGGGCCGGTCGCTGAGGCCGAAGCCCAGCAGGTCGAGCAGGAGCGAGCGGCGCCCGGTCCACCGGCGCCGGTCGGGCGCCGGGCCGGATTGTCAGTGCCGGGCGCGAGCATGGCGGTGGACGGGTCGACCGGCCCGCACCGCCCGCTCTGGACCGGGGGAGAGACCATGACCGTCGCCGACCTCCATGGGGGCACGTCCCGGCCGCAGGCCGGGGGCCAGCTCCCGCTGCGCTCCGTCGACGTGCACCCGGTGCTGCTCAAGGCCGGTGCCCCGCCCGCCGCCCGCGACCTGCTCGCCCAGGCCCACCGCACCCTGCTCCGGGCCGCCGCCGCCCAGGACCCCCTGGAGCGCTACGCCACCGCGCACCTGGCCGCGCTGCGCACCACCGCCGCGGTGCTCGCGGTGCGGGGCCGCCCCGAGAAGAACCCGCGCCGGCGCAAGGCCATACGCAGTGCCTGGGAGGTGCTGCCCGAGGTGGCCCCCGAGCTCGCCGAGTGGGCGCTCTACTTCGCCGCCGGGGCCGCCAAGCGCTCGGCCGCGGAGGCCGGGGTGCCCGGCGCGGCCTCGGCCCGCGACGCCGACGACCTGATCCGCAACGCCGCCCTCTTCGTCCGCTTGGTCGAGCGAGTCCTGCAGCTGGGAGGCAATAGGATCGAGAGCGACTGAGCCGCCGGCCTCCTGAAGGAGACGACCCTTGTACCCGACGCGTCCTCGCAGCGCCCTGCGCACCGCCGTGGTCTGGGAGGTGGTCAGGGCGGCGCTGGAGCGCCGCGCCAGCGAGCTGGACCAGCCGGTGCTGGACGTGCTGGACACCGGTGGCGGGACGGGCAACTTCGCCGTGCCGGTGGCGCGCCTCGGCCACCGCGTCACGGTGGTGGACCCCAGCCCCGACGCGCTCTTCGCCCTCGAACGCCGGGCGGCCGAGGCCGGGGTGACCGACCTGGTCCGCGCGGTGCAGGGCGACACCCAGACGCTGCCCGAGGTGATCGCCCCCGCCTCGGTGGACGCGGTGCTCTGCCACGGTGTCCTCGAGGTGGTCGACGACCCCGCCGAGGCGCTCGGCCACCTGACCGCCACCCTGCACAAGGGCGGCCTGGTCAGCCTGCTGGCCGCCAACCGCAACGGCGCCGTGCTGGCCCGCGCGCTGGCCGGCCACTTCGACGAGGCCCGCACCGTGCTGGACGCCCCCGACGGCCGCTGGGGCGCCGGTGACCCGATGCCGCGCCGCTTCACCGCCGCGGAGCTGCACGAGCTGGCCGCCGACAGCGGCCTGCAGGTGGCCTCGGTGCACGGCGTGCGGGTCTTCGCCGACCTGGTGCCCGGCGTCCTGGTGGACACCGAGCCGGGTGCCATGGAGGCACTGCTCAAGCTGGAGGAGGCCGCTGCCCAGCAGCCCGCCTTCCACGCCGTCGCCACCCAGCTGCACCTGCTCGCCCACCTCGGCTGAGCCCGCCGGGGCCCCGGTTCACCTGGGCGGGCACTCGACGGCCACCACGCGCGTTTCCCTGGTGGTGGGGAGGGGCGGATGTGGCGGACACGACCGGCCGCCGCCCACCCCGTAACCCGTCGACGGACCGTATGATCTGGGTAAAGCCAGAACGCATGACGGCCTGACGCATGGGGCATATGGACCACAACAAGGCCAGGTGGCGGACCGGTCGCCCCGCGACCGACGAGTAGGAGGACTCCGTGCCGCTCTCGGAGCACGAGCAGCGACTGCTCGATCAGATGGAGCGAGCGCTGTACGCCGAAGATCCCAAGTTCGCGACGGCGCTTGAGGGAACCGGGCTGCGCACACACACCCGCCGGCGGGTGTACCTGGCCGCGGCGGGGTTTGTGGTCGGAGTGGCCCTCCTGATGGGAGGCATGATCATCCAGCCGCAGCTCATCTGGCTGAGCGTGATCGGCTTCCTGGTGATGCTCGGCTGCGCGCTGGTCGCGGTGGCGGGCTGGCGCAAGAACCCCGTGGTCGGGCCGGGCCCCGGTCTGCGGGCGGCCCCGCCGGTCCGGCGCAAGGCCGGCGTGATGGACCGGATGGAACAGCGCTGGCAGCGCCGCCGGGACGAGCACGACGGTCTCTAGGCAGGTCGGCCGGGGCAAGCCGGGCGGTACGAACCGGGCGCGCGAAGTCAACCGAACGCAGCAGGTGGGCGGGTGATCCGAGAGGATCACCCGCCCACCTGCTGTCGTGCCCCGCCGGTCCGGGGCCCCAGGCCCTGGACCGGCTCTGGCCCTAGTCCTGCCCGGAGCGCCGCAGCCGGCGCAACGGACGTCCGAGCACGCCGGTCAGGCGCCGCCCGGCGGCCTGCCCGCGCAGCCGCGCCGACAGCAGCCGGTCCGCCAGCCGCCAGACGAGCCGTACCGCCGAGGGCGGCAGCAGCAGCGCACGCAGCCGCTTCCCCCGCCCGGCCGAGTTCCGCAGGCGCTGGTGCACCGCGCGCACGTCGGACCCCAGCGAGGGCTGCGGGCCGGCCGCCCGGGCGTACAGCACCTGCTCGGTGGCCAGCGCCACCCGGCCCACCGCGGCCCGGCCCGGCTCGTCCAGCTCGGCCGCCTGGCTGATCCGCTCCCCGGTGTGCCGCGGGCTGTGCGCCTGGTCGGGCGGGATGCCCAGGTCCCAGGCGGTGTCGATCAGCTCCGCCCAGGCCGCCAGCACCTGCTCGTCGGTGAGCTGCCCGCCGGGGCCGCCGGGCCCGCGCCGGCCGCCGCCCAACCGGCGCCGGCGCAGCCTGGTCCGCCAGAGCATGGGCGACAGCAGCAGGAGCAGCACGGCCGCAACGGCGCCGATCAGCGCCAGCACCTGCCCGGACGGTCCGCTTGCGGCGGGCGCCGCCGCCGTCGGCAGCTGCTGCGGTTCCTGCTGGCCGCAACCGCCCTGCTTGCGGGTCGGCCCCGCACAGCTGGAGTCGGCCGAGGGCGCCGACTGCGCCGGGGCGTCGGCCCGGGCGGAGGGCTGCGCGGTGGGGACGCTCTGGCTCGGCGCGACCTGCGGCCCGCTGTAGTCCGGCGCCACCCCGCGGCTCGGGGTCGGCTCGAAGCGCATCCACCCGGCGCCGGAGAAGTAGAGCTCGGGCCAGGCGTGGTAGTCCTTGCTGCCCACCACGTAGTTCCCGTTGCCCTGGTCGGCGCCGGGCGCGAAGCCCACCGCCACCCGGGCCGGGATGCCCAGCGTGCGGGCCATCGCGGCCATGGTGGCCGCGAAGTGCACGCAGAAGCCCTTGCGGTCCTGCAGGAAGGTGGCGATCGCGTTCGGCCCGGTGCCCGGGTCCACCGAGGAGCTGTAGACGAAGCCGCCGCTGGTGGTGAACCAGTCCTGCAGCGCCACCGCCTTGTCGTAGTCCGAGCTCCTGCCGTTGGTGACCTGCTGGGCCAGTTGCTTGACCACCGGCGGCAGGTTGCTGGGCAGCTGGGTGTAGCGACTGGTGATCGAGCTGGGCGCCGGCGGTGCCGCGCGCAGCTGGTCGGCGGTCGGCATGACGGTCAGCGAGGTCACCGAGTAGTTCAGGCCGGTGGCCTTCTGGCCCCGGTCGCCGATCACCGCGCCGACCTCCGGCTCGTAGCGCCAGTTGCCCGGCGCGTCGACCCGGCTGATCGGGTAGGGCGCCGGCAGCCAGTCGGTGCTCAGGCTGCTGGACACCTGGATCTGGGTCTCCATCGGGGGGGCCGTGACGTCGCTGGAGAGCCCGTCGGGCCGCGGCACGGTGCTGGGGACCACCTCGGCCGGCTGGTTGCCCGGCTTCCACTCGACGCCGTTGAACTCGTCCAGCGCGGTGATCCGCAGGTAGGTGGTGGCCAGCGCCGGGTCGTCGCCGTGGTACTCGATCAGCTCCTGGTTGTCCGGGCGGCGCAGCCCGTCGGTCAGCGAGACCACCGGGTTGAGCGCGTTGATGCTGCCGTTGCCCGAGCCGGAGCCGTTGTCGCCGAAGCCGCCGTTGACCAGGCTGAGGTCCCAGTTGGGCGCCAGCACCGGCAGCACCAGCGCGCAGACCAGCGCTATCAGCCCGATCCGGTGGCCACCGGTGGGCAGCCCGTCGCGGCTCTCCGGGGAGCCGGAGCCGCGGAAGACCCGGCCCCAGCGGGAGAGCCGGTCGCGGCCCTCGGCGAAGAGCAGCATCAGGTAGCCGCCACCGGCCGCCAGGAACCAGAGCCAGGTGGCGCCGTCCTGGGAACCGGCCAGGCCGGTGCCCACCGAGTAGAGGGCCAGCAGCGGCAGGCCGGCCGGCGCCGCCTTGCGGTAGGTGACCGCCAGCGCGTCCACCGCGACCGCCACCAGGGCCACCGAGGCGACCAGCAGGAACCGCAGGCCCGTGCTGGCCGGGGCCGGGATGGCGTAGGCGCTGATGTCGTTGCCGGCGGAGGTGAGCAGGTCGTTGAAGGCCGCCACGGTGCCCGGACCGGGCAGCACCCCGGCGGTGAAGCTCGGGTGCACCGAGCCGAGCAGCAGCAGGTAGCAGACCACGACCAGCTGGGCCAGCACGATCAACGGGCGCGGCGCCGCCAGCCGGCGCAGCCCGGCGCCGATCAGGGCGACCGCCAGGATCAGCAGGACGGCGGGCTGCACCCAGCCGGCCGGGCGCAGCAGCGGGGTCAGGCCCAGCATCGCCAGCGCGGTGGCCAGCGCCGCGTACAAGGTCAGTCTTGCGCGCGTGGTCACGCGCCCACCCCCTTCGCGCCCCGGCCGCTGCCGGCCTGGGCCTGGTGCCGGTCCGCCAGTCGCCACAGCTCGGGCACCGAGTCCCCGGCCCGGACGGGCAGCACGGTCCAGCCGGCCTCGCGCAGCAGCCGCAGCTGCCGGTCGTACTCCTCGGACGCGCTGTCCGGGAAGAGCTGGCGCAGGCCGGCCCAGGTCGCGGTGTCCAGCACGAAGGCGATCGCCGCCCCCGCGCGGCGCCGCAGTCGGCCGAGCTCGGCCACCTGTCCGTCCTCCAGCGTGCCGAGGATCGCCACCACCAGCCCCTCGCCGCCCAGCCGCAGCACCTCCTCGGCGCGGGCCAGCCCGCTGCCCTGGGAGTGCTCCAGTACGGCCAGCGAGTCGAGCAGCAGCCCGACCGACTCGCTCACCGAGCCGCTGCCCCCGGCGCTGGTCCCGGGGACCTGGATGCCGCTGTCGGTCAGCAGCCGGGTCTGGTAGCCGCGTTCCATCAGGTGGTTGCCGACCGAGGCCGCGCAGCTGACCGCCCATTCGAAGGACGAGGCGGGGCCGCTGCCCCGGTGCCCGCTCTCGCGGGTGTCGAGCAGCACGGTGGCGCGGGCGCGCAGCGGCTGCTCCTCCCGGCGCACCATGAGCTCGCCGTACTTGGCGGTGGACTTCCAGTGCACCCGGCGCAGGTCGTCGCCGTGCCGGTACTCGCGCGGCACGGTGTCGTCGTCGCCGGCCAGCGCCACCGCGCGGGACACGCTGTCGCCGTAGCCGGCCCACTCGCCGGACAGCCGCACCGGCGGCAGCGCCTGCACCTGGGGAACCACGGTGAGGGTGTCCGAGGCGGTGAACGCCCGGGTCAGCTCGACCATCCCGAACGGGTCGCTCAGCCGCAGCTGGAGCGGGCCGAGCGGGTAGCGGCCGCGCAGGTCGGAGCGGACCCGGTAGGAGACCTCGCGGAAGCCGCGCGGCTCGACCCGGTCGAGCACGAAGCGCGGGCGCGGGCCGAGCACGTAGGGGACCCTGTCCTCCAGCATCAGCAGGCCGGTGGGGGTGCGCGAGATGTTGTCCACCCGCAGGTGCACCCGCGCCTCCTGGCCGGCGGTTGCCCGGTGCGGGGTGAGCCGGCGCCCGCTGGCCACCCGGTAGCGGGTGCGCAGCATCAGCAGCACGGCGGCCAGCGGCAGCGCGGCCAGCAGCATGCCGACCCGCAGCAGCGCGTTCTGGCCCAGCAGGTAGGAGCAGACCACCGCGGTCACACCGGCGGCGAGGAAGGAGCGGCCGCGGGTGGTCAGGCCGCGCATCCCGGCACGGAAGCCGGACGGTTCACCGGCTGGCGCCACCTCAGGACCGCCGACCCAGGCCGCCGGCGCCCGGACCCTGCGGGTGCGGGATCGGCACCCGGGTGACCAGCTCGGCGACGATCTGCTCGGCGCTGCGCCGGCTCAGCTGCGCCTCGGCGGTGGGCAGCAGGCGGTGCGCCAGGATCGGCACGGCCAGCGCCTGCAGGTCGTCGGGGAGCACGTACTCGCGTCCGGCCAGCGCCGCCGCCGCGCGGGCGGCCCGGATCAGGTGCAGGGTGGCCCGCGGGGAGGCGCCCAGGCGCAGCTCGGGCGACTGGCGGGTGGCGGTGACCAGGTCGACCGCGTAGCGGCGGATGCTCTCGGCCACGTGCACGGTGCGCACCACGTCGATCAGCTTGAGGATGTCGTCCGCGTGCGCGACCGGCTGCAGGTCCTCCAGCGGGGAGCTGGCGCCGTGCGAGTCCAGCATCGCCAGCTCGGCCTCGGGGCTCGGGTAGCCGATCGAGATCCGGGCCATGAAGCGGTCCCGCTGGGCCTCGGGCAGCGGGTAGGTGCCCTCCATCTCCACCGGGTTCTGGGTGGCCACCACCATGAACGGCAGCGGCAGCTCGTAGGTGGTGCCGTCGATGGTGACCTGCCGCTCGGCCATCGACTCCAGCAGCGCCGACTGGGTCTTGGGCGAGGCCCGGTTGATCTCGTCGCCGACCACGATCTGCGCGAAGATCGCGCCGGGCCGGAACTCGAAGTCCATCCGCTGCTGGTCGAAGACGTTGGTGCCGGTGACGTCCGAGGGCAGCAGGTCGGGGGTGAACTGGATGCGGCGCACCGTGCAGTCCACCGACCGGGCCAGCGCCTTGGCCAGCATGGTCTTGCCGACGCCCGGCACGTCCTCCAGCAGCAGGTGCCCCTCGGCCAGCATCACGGTCAGTGCCAGGCGCACCGCCTCCGGCTTGCCCTCGATCACGCTCTCGACCGAGGACCGGACCCGCTCGATGACCGCGCTCAACTCGGGCAGGCCCACCGGTCCCATCGGGACCGCCGCCGCAGACCGCGGGATGTCCCCGTGCCTGTCGAGACCGGCCTGCTCGTTGTAGGTCGTCACCCGTTCGCTCCTCGCCCCTGCTCACACCGGTCCGTTGAACCGGAACCGGCCCCACCCGGTCAGACGCGGCCAGGGCCCGGTTCGGATCAGGGTCCGATCGAAGCTCGGGGTTGGGCTCGCGGGCGGACCGTCTCCGGTGGTCGAGATGCCGGTCCGCAGCCGCATTCTTCCCTGAGCGGCGGCCAGAAGTCACCCGATGGGGCGACGGGGCGGACGCGGGCGGGTCGGAGCCCGGGTCAGTGCACCTCGCGCAGCAGGCCGGTGTGCACGTCGAAGACGAAGCCGCGCACATCGTCCGTGTACGGCAGGAACGGTGAGGTGCGCACCCGCTGCATGGACTGGCGCACGTCGCCGTCCAGGTCGACGAAGGACTCCACCGCCCACTGCGGGCGCTGGCCCACCTCCAGCTCCAGCTCGTGGCGGAAGTCCTCGGTCAGGCCGAGCAGGCCGCAGCCGGTGTGGTGGATCAGCGCGACCGACCGGGTGCCGAGCGCACGCTGGCTGATGGTCAGCGAGCGGATGGTGTCGTCGGTCACCACGCCGCCGGCGTTGCGGATCACATGGGCGTCGCCGAGTTCGAGACCGAGCGCGGCGAACAGGTCGAGACGCGCGTCCATGCAGGCCACCACGGTGACCTTCTGCACCGGGCGGGCGTCCATGCCGCCGTCCTCGAAGCCTTCGGCGTAGGCGCGGTTGGCGGTGACGAAGCGATCGATGATCGTCCCGACGGCCGAGGCAGTGGGGCCGGCGGGCGAGATACCGTCTGGGGTCACTGTCATAGGTGTGACGTTAGTAGGAATTGAGTGGGCGTGGTGGGCCCGGTGCCCGATCCGTCGGCCGGTGTGATGGAGCGCATAGGGGTGCGCGTGGCGCAAGTCGACGCCAGGGGCGCGGACGGTAGTCTGACGGTCCGTACACAGCCCGCGGCCTCCTCCCGCTCCGTGCCACCTGACGCACCTTCCCCGGCGCCGGGCGGTAGCGCCTTCCCCCCAGCGAGCGGGCGGGGACCCCGGGCGGCGTCCGGGAGCGCCGGTGTTGTGGGCGAGAATGGGGCGGATCACGGCTCCCGGCGCCCGCAGGCGGCTGACGGGCGGCACCCGCACCGAGGAAAGGCGCCCCCGCGCATGGCCACTGGCACACCGGAACCCAAGCACGTCCCGGTCATGCTGCAACGCTGCATGGACGCGCTGGCCCCGGCGATCAGCGCCCCCGGTGCCGTGGTGGTGGACGCCACCCTGGGCCTGGGCGGGCACAGCGAGGCGCTGCTGCGTCAGTTCCCCGAGGTCCGCCTGGTCGCGGTGGACCGCGACCCGGTGGCGCTGCGACTGTCCGGCGAACGGCTGGCGCCGTTCGGCGAGCGGGCCACCCTGGTGCACGCCGTCTACGACGAGATCCCCGAGGTGCTGGCCGACCTCGGCATCGGCGAGGTCCAGGGCCAGCTCTTCGACCTCGGCGTCTCCTCGATGCAGCTGGACGAGGCCGAGCGCGGCTTCGCCTACGCCCAGGACGCCCCGCTGGACATGCGGATGGACCAGAGCCGCGGGCTGAGCGCGGCCGAGGTGCTCAACACCTACACCCACGGCCAGCTGGCCCGGATCCTCAAGGTCTACGGCGAGGAGCGGTTCGCCGGCAAGATCGCCTCGGTGATCGTGCGGGAGCGCGAGAAGGAACCGTTCAGCAACAGCGCGCGTCTGGTGGAGTTGGTACGCAACGCGATCCCGGCGGCGACCCGGCGCACCGGCGGCAACCCGGCCAAGCGGACCTTCCAGGCGCTGCGGATCGAGGTCAACGGCGAGCTGGAGGTGCTCGACCGGGCCATCCCGAACGCGCTCGGGGTGCTGGCGCTCGGCGGGCGGATCGCCGTGATGTCCTATCAGTCCCTGGAGGACCGGCTGGTCAAGCAGTACTTCGCGGCCGGCGCCACCAGCACCGCACCACCCGGGCTGCCGTTCATCCCCGAGGAGCACCAGCCCTGGCTCAAGCTGATCACCCGCGGTGCCGAACTGGCCACCGAGGCGGAGATCGAGGAGAACCGGCGCGCCGCGCCCGTGCGGCTGCGGGTGGCGGAGAGGATCCGGAGTACGAAGACCCGGGGCTAGGTCCTGACCGGACCCAAGGCCGTACGGGGGGCGAGGACGGGCGAGGGTGTGAAGGTGAACCGGGAGAACAGGGTGCAGGCGGCCGGCAGCGACCAGCGGGGCAGGCTGCTGCCCGGGCAGCCGGGACGCGCCAGGATCACCGTGCGCCCCGGGCGCCCGCCGCGCGGCGGGCGCGGGCGGATGCCGTTCGCGGTGCTGATGGTGCTGCTGCTGGCCTCCGGGCTGCTCGGACTGCTGATGCTGAACACGGCGCTCAACGAGGGCTCGTTCGAGCTGACCAAGCTGCAGAAGCAGACCAACACCCTGACCGACCAGCAGCAGAGCCTGCAGCAGCAGATCGACCACGCCGCGGCCCCCGACGCGCTGGAGCGCAGTGCCCGCCAGCTCGGCATGGTGCCCGGTGGGGACCCGGCCTTCCTGCAGGACGACGGCAAGGTGCTCGGCAGCCCCGGGCCCGCCAAGGACAGCCCGCCGGTCAAGCGCTCCGGCGCCGACCTGTGGCCGGCCGCCGGGCCCTCGGCGCCCGCGCCGGCCGCCGCCCCGGCCCCCGCCGGTTCGGCCGCGGCGGGCGGGGCAGCCGATCCGGCGGCCACTGCCGAGGGATCGCTGCGGGTCGACCCGGTCGGCCCGCAGCCGAGCCAGAGCCCCGGCGCCAGCGCAACTCCCAGTCCGAGCCCGAGCGGAAGCCCCCGATGAGCACCCCACGCCGCCCCAGCAACCCAGGCGAGCGCCGTGAGCGGCCCGCCGCCCCCCAGCAGCGCCGCACGGGCGAACGGCCGCGCCGGCCGGGCGAGCAGCCGCCGAAGGCCGCCGCCAAGCCGTCGGGCGCGGCCCGGACCGCCGCCCGCCCGCCCGCCCGGCGACCGGCGCCCGCCAAGCGCCCGGCCCCCGCCCGTCGGCCCGCCGCCCGCCCGCAGGTGCGCCGGCTCACGCTGGCCGACCCCCGGCGCCGGCTGCGGGTGGTCACCATCGCGCTGGCCGTGGTCTTCTCGATCTTCGCCGGGCGCCTGGTGCAGATCCAGCTGGTCGACTCCAGCGCGCTGGCCGCCGACGCCAGCACCTACCGCTACGTCGAGGTCACGCTCCCCGCGACCCGCGGCTCGATAACGACCGCAGACGGCGTGGCGCTGGCCACCACGGTGGACGCCTACGACATCACCGCGGACCCGACCATGTTCACCCCCGAGGCACTGCACATCCCCGACGGCCCCGAGCAGGCCGCGGACCTGCTGGCGCCGATCCTGAACATGCCCCGGGACAAGGTGATCGCCAAGCTGCGCACGCCCAGGACCAAGGGCATCACGGTGGCCCCGCAGCAGAGCCCGCAGACCCGCAACCAGATCATGGACCTGCAGACCGCGCTCACCAAGAAGGTCGACACCAAGACCTGCCGGGCCCAGAAGCAGCAGGCCGGCAAGCCGGCCGGCCAGGGCGGCCGCACCAGCATCGACGACGCCTGCGCCAACCCGTTGGAGGGGATCTTCTCCAAGGAGACCTCCAGCCGGGTCTACCCGGCCAACGGGCTGGCCTCCAACCTGGTCGGCTTCGTCAACAGCGAGGGCACCGGGGCCGGCGGCCTGGAGCTGCAGTACCAGAACCTGCTGGCCGGCAAGGCCGGGCACCGCACCTCGGCGGTCTCCGGCGGCCAGCCGATCCCCACCGGCAGCGGCACCACCCAGCAGGACGCGGTGCCGGGCAGCGACGTGCGCCTGACCATCGACCAGGACATCCAGTGGGCCGCCCAGCGGGCGATCACCGACCAGGTGAGCGCGGCCGGCGCTTCCAGCGGCTACGTGATCGTCCAGGACGTGAAGAGCGGTCAGGTCCTGGCCATGGCCACCTCGCCCGGCTTCAACCCCAACGACCTGAGCACCGCCAGCGCCGACCAGCTCGGCAACCCGGCCCTGCAGGACGCCTACGAGCCGGGCAGCACCGCGAAGCTGATGACCATGTCCGCCGTGCTGGACACCGGCAGCGCCGACTGGGACAGCCACGTGACCGTCCCCGGCACCCTGCAGCGCGCCGACCGGGTCTTCCACGACGACGTCGACCACGACACCTGGTACCTGACCCTGGCCGGGGTGCTCGCCAAGTCCTCCAACATCGGCACCATCGAGGCCGCCGAGCACCTGGGCAAGGACCAGCAGCAGTCGAACCAGATCCTCGGCTCCTACCTGCAGAAGTTCGGCATCGGGCAGCCCAGCGGCCTCGGCTTCCCCGGCGAGACCCGCGGCATCCTGGCCAACCCGGCCGACTGGAAGGGTTCGCAGCAGTACACCATCCCGTTCGGCCAGGGCCTGTCCGTCAACGCGCTGCAGGCCACCTCGGTCTTCTCCACCATCGCCAACGGCGGCGTCCGGGTGGCGCCCAGCCTGGTGGCCGGGGTGACCGGCCCGGACGGCCGCTACACCCCCGCCGCCGCGCCCGCGCAGACCCGGGTGGTCAAGCCGGAGACGGCCAAGACCGTGAGCGAGATGCTGGAGTCGGTGGTCACCGACGAGCAGGGCACCGGCAACGCCGCCCAGATCCCGGGCTACCGGGTGGCCGGCAAGACCGGCACCGCCAACCGGGTGGACC
This sequence comes from Kitasatospora sp. NBC_01250, assembly GCF_036226465.1. Lineage (NCBI taxonomy): Bacteria > Bacillati > Actinomycetota > Actinomycetes > Kitasatosporales > Streptomycetaceae > Kitasatospora > Kitasatospora sp. NBC_01250. Next base: position 6,580,217 of record NZ_CP108476.1, read on the forward strand.
CCAAGACCGGCAAGTACAACGGCTACACCGCCTCCTTCATCGGCTTCGCGCCCGCCGACGCGCCCCGGGTCACGGTCTCCTGCGTGATCCAGAACCCGGTCAACGGCCACTTCGGCGGCCAGCTCTGCGGTCCGGTCTTCAAGCAGGTGATGGAGTTCACCCTCAAGACCCTCCAGGTGCCGCCGAGCGGCAGCGCGGCACCCAACCTGCCCGTCGACTGGAAGCCCTGAGAACATGGCCACACCTGTGAACCACCTCACATCCACCGGTCCCGCCCAAGGGGCTGACCGAGGCTCACTTGGCTTCCGGAGCCCTGGGGCCGATAGCCTGCCCGCCGTGCCGAAATCAGACCAAACCCGTGTGAGCCCACCCCGCCCGAGTGCGGCGGTGCCCGTCCCGCTCGCCGAGATCGCCGAACTGCTGGGCGTCGCGGCGGTCGAGGGCGAGCCGGCCACCGGCATCACCCACGACTCGCGCGCGGTGCGACCGGGCGACCTCTACGTGGCCTTCGCCGGGGCCAACCACCACGGTGCAGCCTTCGCTGCCCAGGCCGCGCAGGCCGGAGCCGTCGCGGTCCTCACCGACCCGGCGGGCGCCGAGCAGGCGGCGAGCGCCCTGACGGGCGGGCTGTCCGTGCCGGTCCTGGTGGTGGCCAGCCCGCGCGCGTTCATGGGCACGCTGGCCGCCCGGATCTACGGCGACCCCTCGCAGGCGCTGCTGACCATCGGTATCACCGGCACCAACGGCAAGACCACCACCTCGTACCTGATCGAGGGCGGCCTCAAGGGCGCCGCCCGCACCCCCGGGGTGATCGGCACGGTGGAGATGCGGGTCGGAGCCGAGCGGATCAAGAGCGAGCGCACCACCCCCGAGGCCACCGACCTGCACGCGATCCTCGCCGTGATGCGCGAGCGCGGGGCCGACGCGGTGGTGATGGAGGTCTCCAGCCACGCGCTGGTCTTCGGCCGGGCCGACGGCGTCAGCTACGACGTGGCCGTCTTCAACAACCTGACCCCCGAGCACCTCGACTTCCACCCGGACATGGAGGACTACTACCGGGCCAAGGCACGGCTCTTCGAGGCCGGCCGCAGCCGGGCCGGGGTGGTCAACCTGGACGACGCCTACGGCCGCCGGCTGGCCGCCGAGGCCGCCATCCCGGTCAGCACCTTCTCCGCCACCGGTGCCGCCGAGGCCGACTGGCGCGCGGTGGACGTGCAGCTGGGCCCGACCGGCTCGACCTTCCGGGTGCTGGGCCCCGGCGGCCAGGCGGCCGACGCCGCGGTGCCGCTGCCCGGGCCCTTCAACGTCGCCAACGCGCTGGCCGCGATCGCCGCGCTGGCCACCGCCGGGCTGCCGCTGGCCGACGCGGTGGCCGGGGTGGCCGCCGTGCCGGGCGTGCCGGGCCGCCTGGAGCGGGTGGACGCCGGGCAGGACTTCGTCGCCGTGGTCGACTACGCGCACAAGCCGGACGCGCTCAACGCGGTGCTGGCCTCGCTGCGCGAGGTCACCAAGGGCCGGCTGCACGTGGTGGTGGGCTGCGGCGGCGACCGCGACCCCTTCAAGCGCGCCCCGATGGGCAGCAGCGCCGCCCTGCTGGCCGACACCGCCGTGCTGACCAGTGACAACCCGCGCTCCGAGGACGCGCTGGCGATCCTGGCCAGCATGCTGGGCGGCGCGCTGGAGGTCCCCGAGGCCGAGCGCGGCGAGGTCCTGGTGGTGCCGGACCGGGCGGCGGCGATCGCCGCCGCGGTGGCCCGCGCGCACGCCGGGGACACCGTCCTGGTGGCCGGCAAGGGCCACGAGCTCGGCCAGTACGTCAAGGGCGAGGTCCGCCCGTTCGACGACCGGGAGGTGCTGCGCGAGGCCATTGTCCGCAGCCACCCCCAGTCCCGAGGAGTGGAGCAGCCGTGATCGCACTGACCCTGGCCGAGGTGGCCGCCGTGACCGGCGGCGAACTGGTCGACGGGGCCGACCCGCAGGCGCTGGTGACCGGCCCGCTGGCGGTCGACTCCCGCAAGGCGGCGCCCGGCGGCCTCTTCGCCGCCTTCCGCGGCGAGCGGGTGGACGGACACGACTACGCCGACCGGGCCGTCGCGGCCGGCGCGGTGGCGGTGCTCGCCGAGCGTGCGCTGGGCGTGCCCGCGGTGGTCGTCGCCGATGTGCAGGTGGCCATGGGCCGGCTCGCCCAGGCGGTGACCGACCGGGCCGGCGCCACGGTGGTGGCACTGACCGGCTCGGCCGGCAAGACCAGCACCAAGGACCTGATCGCCCAACTGCTGACCAGGATCGGCCCGACCGTCTTCACCGAGGGCTCGCTCAACAACGAGCTCGGCTTCCCGATGACCGCGACCCGGGTCGAGACCGACACCCGGCACCTGGTGCTGGAGATGGGGGCCCGGCACAAGGGCGACATCGCCTACCTGTGCTCGCTGGCCCGCCCCTCGATCGGCCTGGTCCTCAACGTCGGCAGCGCCCACCTGGGGGAGTTCGGCTCCAAGGAGGGCATCGCCGAGGCCAAGGGCGAGCTGGTCGAGGCGCTGGCCGAGGACGGCGTCGCGGTGCTGAACGCGGACGACCCGCTGGTGCGCGCGATGGCCTCGCGCACCCGGGCCAGGGTGGTCACCTTCGGCGAGACCCCGGGCGCCGACGTCCGGGCACAGAACGTTCGCCTGGACGCCACCGGTCGGCCATCGTTCACGCTGAGCACCCTGGCCGGTTCCGCACCCGTACAACTGCGCCTGTACGGTGAGCACCACGTCTCGAACGCCCTCGCCGCCGCCGCGGTGGCGATGGAGCTCGGACTGTCCGTCGACGACACCGCCGCCGCCCTGGGCGAGGCGGGTGCGCTGTCCCGCTGGCGCATGGAGGTCGTCGACCGGGCCGATGGGGTCACCGTCGTGAACGACGCGTACAACGCGAACCCGGAGTCGATGCGGGCCGCGCTGCGCACGCTCGCCACGATGGGGGGCCGCGGCCCGGAGCGCCGCCGCACCTGGGCGGTGCTCGGAGAGATGCGGGAGCTCGGCGAGGAGAGCCTCGACGAGCACGACGCCATCGGGCGGCTCGCGGTCCGACTCGACGTCACCAAGCTGGTGGCGGTGGGCGGACGGGAGGCGGCCTGCATGGAACTGGGCGCGAGGAACGAAGGTTCGTGGGGTGAGGAGTCGGTGCTGGTGTCCGACGCGGACGCGGCGGTCGAGCTGCTGCGCGGTCAGCTGCGGCCAGGGGACGTGGTGCTGGTGAAGGCCAGCCGGTCGGTCGGCCTGGAGCGGGTCGCCCAGGCGCTGTTGGCGGACGGTGCCGCTCAGTGAAGCAGATTCTCTACTCCGGACTGATCGGCCTGGTGCTGTCGCTGTTCGGCACCCCGGCACTGATCCGGCTGCTGGCCCGGCACGGTTACGGCCAGATGATCCGCGACGACGGCCCCAAGGCCCACCACAGCAAGCGCGGTACGCCGACCATGGGCGGCATCGCGTTCATCCTGGCCACCCTGATCGCCTACGCGCTGACCAAGGTGATCACCGGTGACCAGCCGCGGGCCTCGGGCCTGCTGGTGCTGTTCCTGATGTCGGGTCTGGGCCTGGTCGGGTTCCTGGACGACTACATCAAGGTGGTCAAGCAGCGCTCGCTGGGCCTGCGGGCCAAGGCGAAGCTGCTCGGGCAGTCCTTCGTGGGTCTGGCCTTCGCGATCCTGTCGCTGCAGTTCCACGACCCGCGCGGGCTGACCCCGGCCTCCACCAGCCTCTCCTTCATCCAGGACTTCAGCTGGTCGATCGGCCCCGTGCTGTTCGTCATGTGGGCGTACTTCATGATCGCCGGCATGTCGAACGGCGTGAACCTGACGGACGGTCTGGACGGCCTGGCCACCGGCGCCTCCGTGATGGTCTTCGGTGCCTACGTCTTCATCGGCGTCTGGCAGTACGGCCAGTCCTGCGACCGGTTCGTGACCGCGACCGCCAACTGCTTCGAGGTCCGCGACCCGCTGGACCTGGCGGTGGTGGCCTCGGCGCTGATGGGCTCCTGCTTCGGCTTCCTGTGGTGGAACACCTCACCGGCCAAGATCTTCATGGGCGACACCGGCTCGCTGGCCCTCGGTGGCGCACTGGCCGGTCTGGCGATCTGCTCGCGCACCGAGCTGCTGCTGCCGCTGCTCGGCGGCCTCTTCGTGATCATCACCCTGTCGGTGATCATCCAGGTCGGCTCGTTCCGGCTGACCGGCAAGCGCGTCTTCAAAATGGCACCACTACAGCACCACTTCGAGCTCAAGGGCTGGAGCGAAGTGCTGATCGTGGTCCGGTTCTGGATCATCCAGGGCCTCTGTGTGGCGGTGGGCCTCGGCATCTTCTACGCGGGATGGGTGAGCAGTTGAGCACGACCCCGAACTGGCCGGGGCTGCCGGTCGTGGTGGCGGGCCTGGGCGTCTCCGGCATCAGCGCGGCCCGGGTGCTGCGCGACCTGGGCGCCGAGGTCACCGTGGTGGACGGCGGCGACAGCCCCGCGCTGCGCGCCCGCGCCGCCGAACTGGACGGGATCGGGGTGCGGTTCGGCGACGGCGACACGCTGCCCGAGGGCACCGAACTGATCGTCACCTCGCCCGGCTGGCCGCCGAGCAGCCCGCTGTTCGCGGCCGCCGAGGCGGCCGGCGTGCCGGTCTGGGGCGATGTCGAGCTGGCCTGGCGGCTGCGCAGGCCGCTGCCCGCCACCGGCGAGCCGGCCCCCTGGCTGGCCGTCACCGGCACCAACGGCAAGACCACCACGGTCCAGATGCTGGCCTCGATCCTGACCGCGGCCGGCCGGCGCACCGCCGCCGTCGGCAACGTCGGGGTCTCGGTGCTGGACGCCGTCCTCGCGGGCTTCGACGCCGCCGCCGGGAGCGAGCAGCAGCCGTACGACGTGCTCGCCGTCGAGCTGTCCAGCTACCAGCTGCACTGGGCGCCCTCGCTGCGCCCGCACTCGGCGGCCGTGCTCAACCTGGCCCCCGACCACCTGGACTGGCACGGCTCGATGGCGGCCTACGGCGCCGACAAGGGCCGGATCTACCAGGGCAACCAGGTCGCCTGCGTGTACAACCTGGCCGACCCCGCCACCGAGGAACTGGTCCGCGAGGCCGACGTCGAGGAGGGCTGCCGGGCCATCGGCTTCGGCCTCGGCGCCCCCGGGCTCTCCCAGTTCGGCGTGGTGGACGGCCTGCTGGTGGACCGGGCCTTCGTCCCGGACCGGGCCAAGAACGCGGCCGAGATCGGCTCGGTCGACGACGTCGAGCCGCCGGCCCCGCACAACATCGCCAACGCCCTGGCCGCCGCCGCGCTGGCCCGCGCCTACGGCGTGGAGGCCAAGGCGGTGCGCGAGGGGCTGCGGGCCTTCCGGCCGGACGCGCACCGGATCGCCTTCGTCGCCGAGGTCGGCGGGGTGCGCTGGATCGACGACTCCAAGGCCACCAACACCCATGCCGCCGCCGCCTCGCTGGCGGCCTATGAGCCGATCGTGTGGATCGCCGGCGGCCTGGCCAAGGGCGCGACCTTCGACGAGCTGGTCAAGGGCGCGGCCACCCGGCTGCGCGCCGCGGTGCTGATCGGCGAGGACCGCGCGCTGATCCGCGCGGCGCTGGCGCGACACGCCCCGGATGTACCAGTGATCGAGGCGGCCGAAGGCCAGACTGGCGCGGTGGCGATGGCGGAGGTGGTCCGCACCGCCCAGGGCCTCGCCCGATCGGGCGATACCGTGCTCCTCGCCCCGGCCTGCGCCTCGATGGACATGTTCACCCACTACGGCGAGCGGGGCGACCTGTTCGCCGAGGCGGTGCGGGGGCTGACGGACTGACGACGGGAACCGGGAGAGGGGCAGGCGCCGTGGCGGGTCAGGGCAAGGCGGCCACCCGGCCGGAGCGCGGCGGGGCCGCGGCGCCGGAGCGTGCCGCCGCCTCCCCGCCCGGCGGCGGCCCCGGCCCGTCGCTGATCTCGGCGACCAGCACGATCTTCAAGACCGAGGGTCTGACCGGACGCCTGCGTGCGCTGCGCGACCGGCTGCGCTGGACCCTGGGCCGTCCGCTGACGCCCTACTACCTGATCCTCGGCGCGGCCTCGCTGCTGCTGGTGCTCGGCCTGGTGATGGTCTTCTCGTCCTCCAACATCACGGCCATCCACCAGGGCCTGCCCGGGCTCTTCTACTTCCGCAAGCAGCTGGTTGCGGTGGTGCTCGGATCGGTGCTGCTGGTGGCCGCCGCCAAGGTGCCGGTCGCCGTGCACCGGGTGCTGGCCTACCCGGTGCTGCTCGGCTCGATCGGCGCCATGGTGCTGGTGGCCATCCCCGGCATCGGGATGAAGGTCAACGGCAACCGGAACTGGCTCAATTTCGGCTTCTTCCAGGTCCAGCCCTCGGAGTTCGCCAAGCTCGCGCTGCTGCTCTGGGGGGCCGACCTGCTGGCCCGCAAGCAGAAGGCCGGCACCCTCACCCAGTGGAAGCACCTGCTGGTCCCGCTGGTGCCGGGCGCCCTGGTGCTGCTGATGCTGATCATGCTCGGCGGCGACATGGGCACCTCGATGATCCTGGTGGCGATGGTCTTCGCGCTGCTGTGGATGGTCGGCGCTCCGCTGCGGCTCTTCGTCGCGACCCTCGGGGTCGCCGTGGTGGCCTGCACCGCGCTGATCATCACCGTGCCGCACCGGCTGGACCGGCTGGCCTGCATCGGCACCACCAAGCCGTCGGTCGACCACGACTGTTTCCAGGCGCTGCACGGCCTGTACGCCTTCGGACTGGGCGGTACCTTCGGCACCGGCCTCGGGGCCGGCTACGAGAAGTGGGGCCAGCTCCCGGAGGCGCACACCGACTTCATCTTCGCCGCGACCGGTGAGGAACTCGGTCTCGTGGGGACGCTGTCGGTGATCGGTCTCTTCGCGGCACTAGGGTATGCGGGTATCCGAGTGGCCATCGGCACGAAGGACCCCTTCGTCAGGTACGCCGCGGGAGCCGCCACCACGTGGATCATGGCCCAGGCCATGATCAACCTGGGGTCGGCGCTGGGACTGCTGCCCATCGCGGGCGTGCCCCTCCCGCTGTTCTCCTACGGCGGGTCCGCCATGCTGTCGGCCATGTGCGCCCTGGGGATGCTGCTCTGCTTCGCACGCAGCGTCCCGGGGGCGAAGGCGGCACTGGCCGCCCGGAGCTCGAAGTCCCGGTTCAGGACAGGTCTGCGCCGGGTGCTGCCACGACGAACCACAGCGCGCCCGGCCGCCCGGCCGCCGCGCAGGGAGCGGTGATTTTCGGTGCATGTCGTACTCGCCGGCGGGGGTACCGCAGGACACATCGAGCCGGCCATGGCGCTCGCGGACGCGCTGCGCAGGCACGACCCGAGCATCGGCATCACCGCGCTCGGTACCGAGCGCGGCCTGGAGACCCGCCTGGTGCCCGAGCGCGGCTACCAGCTGGAGCTGATCCCGGCCGTCCCGCTGCCGCGCAAGCCCACCCCCGAGCTGATCACCGTGCCGGGCCGGCTGCGGGGCACCGTCCGGGCCGCCCAGGAGATCATCGAGCGGGTCAAGGCGGACGCCGTGGTCGGCTTCGGCGGCTATGTCGCGATGCCCGCCTACCTGGCGGCCAAGCGGGCCGGGGTGCCGATCGTGGTGCACGAGGCCAACGCCCGACCGGGCCTGGCCAACAAGATCGGTGCCCGGTACAGCGACTTCGTCGCGGTCTCCACCCCGGACAGCAAGCTGCGCGACTCGCGCTACATCGGCATCCCGCTGCGCCGCACCATCGCGACCCTGGACCGCAACGCGGTGCGCCCCGAGGCCCGGCACTACTTCGGCCTCGACCAGCGGCTGCCCACCCTGCTGGTCTCCGGCGGCTCGCAGGGCGCGCGTCGGCTGAACGAGACCATCCAGGCGATCGCGCCGCGCCTGCAGCAGTACGGCGTCCAGGTGCTGCACGCGGTGGGCCCGAAGAACGAGCTGCCGCGGATCGACGACATCCCCGGCATGCCGCCCTACCGCGCGGTGCCGTACCTGGACCGGATGGACCTCGCCTATGCTGCCGCCGACCTGATGCTCTGCCGGGCCGGCGCGATGACGGTGGCCGAGCTCGCCGCCGTCGGCCTGCCGGCCTGCTTCGTGCCGCTGCCGATCGGCAACGGCGAGCAGCGGTTGAACGCCCAGCCGATGGTCAAGGCTGGCGGCGGCCTGCTGGTGGACGACGCCGAGCTGACCCCGGACTGGGTGCTGAGCAATGTCCTGCCGGTGCTCACCGACCCGCAGCGGCTGTGGGACATGAGCCGGGCAGCCGCCGAGTTCGGCCGCCGGGACGCCGACGACCTGCTGGTCGGGATGGTGTACGAGGCGATCGACGCGGCCCGGGGTGGCCGGCGTCGTGGCTGACCGGCTCACCGCCGCGCCGAGCGACGAGGAGTTGGCCGCGGAGGACGAGGAGGACGAGCCCCCCGCGCTGCGGCTGTCGCGGCGCGGGGTCCTGGTGCTCGGTGGGCTCGGGGCTGCGGTCCTGGGCCTGCTGGCCTGGCTGGTCTTCTTCTCCTCGGTGCTGGACGTCCAGTCGGTGGCGATCCAGGGGCTGCGCAACGACCAGCTGACGGTCGACGAGGTCCGGGCCGCCATAGGGCCGGTCCAGCACGGCCCGCTGGCCCGCGTCGACCTGGACGCGGTGCAGCGCCGGGTCCAGGCGATCCCGCGGGTCGCCAGGGCGGAGGTCTGGCGGGGCTGGCCGCACACCCTGCGGGTGAAGGTGATCGAGCGTCAACCTGTTGCGGCTGTCAAGACTTCTGATGGAAAGTTCACTCAGATGGATGCATCTGGGGTGAGTTTCGCCACCGAACCAACGCCGCCGCCCGGTGTTCCGGTGGTCGAACTCCAGCTCAGCCAGCCGGCCCAGGACGCCGCCGCGGTCTTTCCGGCCAGCCGGCTGGTCCAGGGCGCGGTCAGGGTGGCCACCGCGCTGCCGCCCGACGTGGCCAAGCAGAGCCCGGCACTACTGGTTCGTTCGTATGACGACATCGAGTTGCGACTGCCCGGGGGTGCCACCGTGCGGTGGGGGAGCCCTGACCGGGGGCAGCGCAAGGCGACGGTGCTGCTCGCCCTGCTGAAGCAGAAGGCCGCGACCTACGACGTCAGCGCCCCGGACGCCCCGGCGATCTCGGGCTGAACGGAAATCCGGTAGGTTCTGTACTCCTCGGGGTTGTCGGGATCTTGACCGGTCGATTCGTCACTATTGACGATCCATCGGTGATTCCCCGACCCTGGGTGATCGACCCCGGTGCTGACTGCCGGGTGATGATCACATAGGCTCAAAAGAAAAAAGGGAAGCTCGGCGTGTTCGTTGAACACGGGCCCGCCCGGCACTTAGTGTCCTGTGTCACCAGGCTGTTCACTACGGTGATCTGACGCAGTGGCGATCTGACGGAGCGCTGATCTGCGGTCGGGGATCTGATGCGTCTTCAGGATCTGACGCAGGCACAGCATGAACCCTCAACGTCAAGTTTAGGGTTCGGGTCGGCGGTCCGCATTTTCGGACAATCAGTCAGGAATCGGGCTCCCCCACCCATCGACATCCGTCGGCATCGTGGTTCGTGCAACTGTCACGACCCAGGAGCCGACCCGGACATCCGAGGCGAGAGGCCTTCGACGTGGCAGCACCGCAGAACTACCTCGCAGTCATCAAGGTCGTCGGTATCGGCGGCGGCGGTGTCAACGCCATCAACCGGATGATCGAGGTCGGTCTCAAGGGCGTCGAGTTCATCGCGATCAACACCGATGCACAGGCCCTCCTGATGAGCGACGCCGACGTCAAGCTCGACGTGGGCCGCGAGCTCACCCGGGGTCTGGGCGCCGGCGCCAACCCCGAGGTCGGCCGCAAGGCCGCCGAGGACCACCGCGAGGAGATCGAGGAGGTCCTCAAGGGGGCCGACATGGTCTTCGTCACGGCCGGCGAGGGCGGCGGCACCGGCACCGGCGGCGCGCCCGTGGTGGCCAACATCGCCCGCTCGCTGGGCGCGCTGACCATCGGCGTGGTCACCCGGCCGTTCACCTTCGAGGGCCGGCGTCGCGCCAACCAGGCCGAGGACGGCATCGCCGGGCTGCGCGAGGAGGTCGACACCCTCATCGTGATCCCCAACGACCGGCTGCTGTCGATCTCCGACCGCCAGGTCAGCGTGCTGGACGCGTTCCGCTCGGCCGACCAGGTGCTGCTCTCCGGCGTGCAGGGCATCACCGACCTGATCACCACCCCGGGCCTGATCAACCTCGACTTCGCCGACGTCAAGTCGGTCATGTCGGACGCCGGTTCGGCGCTGATGGGGATCGGCTCGGCGCGCGGCGAGGACCGGGCCAAGGCGGCGGCCGTGATGGCCATCTCCTCCCCGCTGCTCGAGGCCTCGATCGACGGTGCCCGCGGTGTGCTGCTCTCCATCTCCGGCGGCTCCGACCTCGGTCTCTTCGAGATCAACGAGTCGGCCCAGCTGGTCAGCGAGGCGGCGCACCCCGAGGCGAACATCATCTTCGGTGCCGTGATCGACGACGCGCTCGGCGACGAGGTGCGGGTCACCGTGATCGCGGCCGGGTTCGACGGCGGCCAGCCGCCGGCCATCGTGCGCGACCCGGTGGTGAAGGCGACTCCGCCCGCCCCGACCGAGCGTCCGATGAGCGCGGCCGGCCGGCCGTACGGCAGCGGGGGGCTGGGTTCGGTGACGGGCCGTTCGTCGGACGAGGGCGCCAACGGCTCGACCGCCGCCTCGAAGACCGAGACCACGGTGGCCCCGCCGGTGCCGCCGCAGGTCCAGCCGGTCCGCTCGCCCTATGTGGAGAGCCCGGCCGAGGAGCTGGACGTTCCGGACTTCCTGAAGTAATTCGTGCAGGGCTCGATGCCCACCCCGGCCGGACGGCTGGGGTGGGCATCGTCGCGTGTGATAGGCAGTGAATATGACGAACCAGCAGTCCGCCGAGTTCCCGGCGCCCGACCGCCTCGAGCAGCTCAGGAGCGGTCTTGCGGCCGTGGAGCGCCGGATCGAGGCCGCCTGTGCGGCAGCCGGACGAGCGCGCTCCGAGGTCTCCCTGATCGTGGTCACCAAGACCTACCCGGCTTCGGACACCCGGCTGCTGGCTTCGCTCGGTGTCCGCGAGGTGGCCGAGAACCGCGACCAGGACGCCGCCCCCAAGGCGGCCGAGTGTGCCGATCTCGCGCTGACCTGGCACTTCGTCGGACAGTTGCAGACGAACAAGGTGCGCTCGGTGGTGCGCTACGCACACCATGTTCACTCGGTCGACCGGGAGCGGCTGGTCACGGCACTGGCTGACGCGGTGTCGAAGGCCGAACGGCCCCCGCTGGGCTGCCTGGTGCAGGTGGCGCTGGAGAAGGAGAAGGCCGGCGCCGGCGAGTCGGGTGAGGGCCGGGCCGGGGTCGCCGCCGAGGACGTGCTGGCCCTGGCGGACCGCATCGCCGACACGCCCGGGCTGCGCCTTGACGGTGTGATGACGGTCGCTCCGCTGACGGGAACTCTGGCCGGCGACCCGGCCGCGGCGTTCGCGAAGTTGGCGGAAATCTCAACCGCCGTACGCGCGGCCCATCCTGCTGCCACGATGGTCTCGGCAGGGATGAGCGGTGACCTTGAGCAGGCGATCGCGGCCGGAGCGACACATGTACGCGTCGGTACGGCGGTGCTCGGTGCGCGGTCACGGCTCGGGTAACGTCACCGGGTAGTAGATCAGACTGCAGGACAAATCAGGACAAAGCACCGATTCGTCCTGAGGATGCCAATCAATCGTGGATCGTATGTCCGCGGCCACGCACACACCCTGACAGATCATCGGCTCTCCGTAGCCGTGGCCTGACAGATCGTGAGCGGACCGCGGGCCCGGGAAACCCACCGTACTTCACGGTGACGGATTTCGCGGGCCTGGCCGGTGACGAAGCCGATCCACCACAGAGCGGAGGACAGGAGCATGGCCGGCGCAATGCGCAAGATGGCGGTCTACCTCGGCCTCGTGGAGGACGAGACGTACGACGGTCAGGGTTACGACCCGGACGACGACTACGACACGGACCCCGAGCCCATCCGGACCGGGCGGACCGAGGACATCCCGCGGCCCGCCTCCGCCCCACCGGCGCAAGTCGCCTCGATCGCGCCCCAGCCGGTGCCGGCCGCGGTGCCGATCCGGCAGGAGCCGCCGCGGATGGCACCCGTGTCGTCCATCACACCCGAACGTCGTCAGAATCTGGAGAAGAGTGCGCCGGTGATCATGCCCAAGGTCGTGAACGAGCGGGAGCCGTACCGCATCACCACGCTGCACCCGAGGACCTACAACGAGGCCCGTACCATCGGGGAACAGTTCCGTGGCGGCACCCCGGTGATCATGAATCTGACCGAGATGGACGACACCGACGCGAAGCGCCTCGTAGACTTCGCCGCTGGACTCGTCTTCGGTCTGCACGGCAGTATCGAGCGCGTGACGCAGAAGGTGTTCCTGCTGTCTCCTGCTAACGTCGATGTCACGGCGGAGGACAAGGCACGAATCGCCGAGGGTGGGTTCTTCAACCAGAGCTGACCCGGCCACGACGTCATGTGTGGACCTGATGGACAGTGAGTGACCTAGCAGTTTCGTGAACAGGCAGAGTCGGAAGAACTGGGAGAGGGATACCCGATGGGGATCGTGGGGGCGGTGCTCTACTACGCACTGACCGTCTTCCTGGTGATTCTGCTCTTCCGCCTGGTCATGGACTGGGTCTTCCAGTTCGCCCGCTCGTGGCGTCCGGGCAAGGCCATGGTGGTGGTCCTGGAGGCCACGTACACTGTCACGGATCCGCCACTCAAGCTTCTTCGGCGGTTCATTCCGCCGTTGCGTCTCGGGGGCGTGGCGCTCGACCTGTCCTTCTTCGTACTGATGATCATTGTGTATGTCCTGATCTCGCTCGTGCAGCGTCTGCCGTGGTGAGCGATGCGGCAGGATGCCAGTGTGCCGACGATCACGTTGAGGTGAAGAGATGCCGTTGACCCCCGAGGACGTTCGGAACAAGCAGTTCACGACCGTCCGGCTGCGCGAAGGCTACGACGAGGACGAGGTCGATGCCTTCCTCGACGAGGTCGAGGCCGAGCTGACCCGCCTGCTGCGCGAGAACGAGGACCTGCGGGCCAAGTTGGCCGCGGCGACCCGGGCCGCCGCGCAGAACCAGGCGAACATGCGCAAGGAGCAGCCGCAGGACGCTCCGCGTCAGGGCGGTCCGGTGCCCGCCGCCATATCCGGCCCGCCGGTCCCCGGCCAGCAGGGTCCCGGCCAGCAGCAGCCGCCGCAGCAGCAGATGGGCCAGCAGCCGCTGGGTCTGCCGTCCGGCGCCCCGCAGCTGCCGCCCGGCCAGGGCGCCCCGATGCAGCAGCAGGTCCCCGGCCAGCAGCAGATGCAGCCGCAGCAGATGCAGCCCCAGCAGCAGATGGGCCAGCAGCCGATGGGCACCATGGGCGGCCAGCAGCAGCTGGTGCAGCCGATGGGCGGTCAGATGCTGCAGCCGATGGGCGGCCAGATGCAGCAGCAGATGGGCCAGCAGCCGATGGGCACCATGGGCGGCCAGCAGCAGCTCGCCCCGATGGGCGGCCCGCTCGGCCAGCAGCTCGGCGGTCCGCTCGGCGCGCCGATGCAGCAGCAGGGCCCCGGCGGCGACAGCGCGGCCCGCGTGCTCGCGCTCGCCCAGCAGACCGCCGACCAGGCGATCTCCGAGGCCCGGTCCGAGGCCAACAAGATTGTCGGTGAGGCTCGCAGCCGCGCCGAGGGTCTGGAGCGCGACGCCCGTGCCAAGGCCGACGCGCTGGAGCGGGACGCGCAGGAGAAGCACCGCGTCGCGATGGGCTCGCTGGAGTCGGCGCGCGCCACGCTGGAGCGCAAGGTCGAGGACCTGCGTGCCTTCGAGCGCGAGTACCGCACCCGCCTGAAGTCCTACCTGGAGACCCAGCTGCGCCAGCTGGAGTCGCAGGCCGACGACTCGCTCGCCCCGCCGCGGATCCCGGCCACCGCTTCGCTGCCGCCGGCCGCGTCGTCGATGGCCTCCGCGGGCGCCCCCTCCTTCGGTGGCGGCCAGCCCTCCTTCGGCGGCAACCCGTCGTTCGGTGGCAACCAGTCCTTCGGCGGCGGCTCCGGTGCCCCGTCGTTCGGTGGTCAGCCCTCGGCCAACGGTGCCCCGCAGATGGCTCCGGCCGGCATGACCCAGCCGATGGCCGCGGTCCGTCCGCAGCCGCCGCAGCCCATGCAGCCGATGCAGCAGGCCCCCGCTCCGATGCGTGGCTTCCTGATCGACGAGGACGGCGACAACTAGGTCGGTTCGTACCGAGGCGCGTGCCCCGGGCTCCTGCGCTGAGCCCGGTGCACGCGCCTCGGCCGTTTCCTCCTGACCGGTGTGCGAAGGCGCCCGACCACCGAAGTGGCCGGGCGCCTTCGCGCGTGCGTACGGGGGCTCACCCGCCGGGCGGGTGAGCCCCCGATCCGCTCCCGCTACGCCTTGCGCAGCTGGAAGGTCAGGCCGAGGCCCTCGTCGGTGAAGTCCGGCGACTGCCAGTCGGCCTCGCCGGCGGCGAAGTCGGTGGCCAGCACTTCCTCGGCGACCAGGGCGCCGTGCTCGGTGACGGCCGCCACCGTCTCGGCGTCGGCCGACTGCCAGCGCAGCACGATCCGGTCGGCGACGTCCAGACCGGAGTTCTTGCGGGCCTCCTGGATCTGGCGGATGGCGTCGCGGGCGATGCCCAGGCGCTTGAGTTCGGGGCTGATCGCCAGGTCGAGGGCGACGGTGGCGCCGGACTCGTTGGCGACGGCCCAGCCCTCGCGCGGGGTCTCGGTGATGATCACCTCATCGGGCGAGAGGCTGATCGGCTCGCCGTCCAGCAGCACCGAGGTGGTGCCGGAAGCGCGCAGCTCGGCGGCGAGCGTGGCGGCGTCGGCGGCGGCGACCGCCTTGGCCACCTCCTGGACGCCCTTGCCGAAGCGCTTGCCCAGCGCGCGGAAGTTCGCCTTCGCGGTGGTGTCGACCAGCGAACCGCCGACGGCCGCGAGCGACTCCAGGGTGGCGACGTTGAGCTCCTCGGCGATCTGCGCGCGCAGATCGCCGGGCAGCTCCTCCCAGCCCTGGGCCGCGATCAGTGCGCGGGACAGCGGCTGACGGGTCTTCACGCCGGACTCCGCGCGGGTGGCGCGGCCCAGCTCGACCAGTCGGCGCACCAGCGCCATGTGCCGGGACAGGTCGGGGTCGATCAGCGACTCGTCGGCCACCGGCCAGCTGCTCAGGTGCACCGAGGCCGGGGCCTCGGGGGCGACCGGGACCACCAGGTCCTGCCAGACCCGCTCGGTGATGAACGGGGTGAGCGGCGCCATCAGCCGGGTCACCGTCTCCAGTGCCTCGTGCAGGGTGGCGAGCGCGGCGGCGTCGCCCTGCCAGAAGCGGCGGCGGCCACGGCGCACGTACCAGTTGGACAGGTCGTCGACGAAGCCGGAGAGCAGCTTGCCGGCCCGCTGGGTGTCGTAGGCCTCCAGCGCCGCGTCGGTCTCGCGGACCAGGGTGTTCAGCTCGGAGAGCACCCAGCGGTCCAGCTGCGGGCGGTCCGCCGGGGCGGGGTCGCTCGCGCTGGGCGCCCAGTTCGCGGTGCGCGCGTACAGGGCCTGGAAGGCGACGGTGTTCCAGTAGGTGAGCAGCGTCTTGCGCACCACCTCCTGGATGGTGCCGTGGCCGACCCGGCGGGCCGACCAGGGCGAACCGCCGGCCGCCATGAACCAGCGCACCGCGTCGGCGCCGTGCTGGTCCATCAGCGGGATCGGCTGCAGGATGTTGCCCAGGTGCTTGGACATCTTGCGGCCGTCCTCGGCCAGGATGTGGCCCAGGCACACCACGTTCTCGTAGGCCGACTTGTCGAAGACCAGGGTGCCGACGGCCATCAGCGTGTAGAACCAGCCGCGGGTCTGGTCGATCGCCTCGGAGATGAACTGCGCCGGGTAGCGGCTCTCGAACAGTTCCTTGTTCTGGTAGGGGTAGCCGTACTGCGCGAACGGCATCGACCCCGAGTCGTACCAGGCGTCGATCACCTCGGGCACCCGGGTGGCTGCTCCGCCGCAGTCGCGGCAGGCGAAGGTGACCGCGTCGATGAACGGGCGGTGCGGGTCGAGCCCGCTCTGGTCGGTGCCGGTCAGCTCGGTGAGCTCCGCCAGCGACCCGACGCAGGTCAGGTGGCCCTCCTCGCAGCGCCAGATCGGCAGCGGGGTGCCCCAGTAGCGGTTGCGGGACAGCGCCCAGTCGATGTTGTTGTTCAGCCAGTCGCCGAAGCGGCCGTGCTTGACCGTCTCCGGGAACCAGTTGGTGGCCTCGTTCTCGCGGATCATCGCGTCCTTGACGGCGGTGGTCCGGATGTACCAGGACGGCTGCGCGTAGTAGAGCAGCGCGGTGTGGCAGCGCCAGCAGTGCGGGTAGCTGTGCTCGTAGGGCAGGTGGCGGAAGAGCAGGCCGCGCTCCTTGAGGTCGGCGACCAGCGCCTCGTCCGCCTTCTTGAAGAAGACGCCGCCGACCAGCGGGACCTCCGGGGCGAAGGTGCCGTCGGTCTCCACCGGGTTGACCACCGGCAGGCCGTACTTGCGGCAGGTCGCCAGGTCGTCCGCGCCGAAGGCGGGGGACTGGTGGACGATGCCGGTGCCGTCCTCGGTGGTCACGTAGTCGGCGTTCAGGACGTAGTGCGCGTCCGGGATCTCGACCAGGTCGAACGGGCGCCGGTAGGCCCAGCGCTCCATCTCGGCGCCGGTGAACGACTCCCCGGTGACCTCCCAGCCCTCGCCGAGCGCCTTGGCGACCAGCGGCTCGGCCACCACCAGCTGCTCGGTGCCGTCGGTGGCCACCACGTAGGTGACCTCCGGGTGCACCGCGGCGGCGGTGTTGGAGACCAGCGTCCACGGGGTGGTGGTCCACACCAGCAGCGCGGCCCGGCCGGCCAGCGGGCCGCTGGTCAGCGGGAAGCGGACGAAGACCGAGGGGTCGACCACGGTCTCGTAGCCCTGGGCCAGCTCGTGGTCCGACAGGCCGGTGCCGCAGCGCGGGCACCAGGGGGCGACGCGGTGGTCCTGGACCAGCCGGCCCTTGTCGAAGATCTGCTTGAGCGACCACCAGACCGACTGGACGTAGGAGGGGTCCATCGTCCGGTAGGCCTCGTCGAGGTCGACCCAGTAGCCCATCCGCTCGGTGAGCTTGGTGAACTCGTCGGTGTGCCGGGTGACCGACTCGCGGCACTTGGCGTTGAACTCGGCGATGCCGTACCGCTCGATGTCCGGCTTGCCGGAGAAGCCCAGCTCCTTCTCGACGGCCAGCTCCACCGGCAGGCCGTGGCAGTCCCAGCCGGCCTTGCGGGCCACGTGGTAGCCCTTCATGGTCCGGTAGCGCGGGAAGACGTCCTTGAAGACGCGGGCCTCGATGTGGTGCGCGCCCGGCATGCCGTTGGCGGTCGGCGGGCCCTCGTAGAAGACCCACTCGGGACGGCCCTCGGACTGCTCCAGGCTGCGCTGGAAGATCTTCTGGTCGCGCCAGAAGCTCAGGATGCCGTGCTCGAGGACGGGCAGGTCGACCTGGGCGGGGACGGGGTTGTACGTACTCACTGCGCCTCCGGCGGATGCGTGGACGGGCATTCCGACGGAGGGACGAGGCCAAAAGCGCCCCGCGGTACCACCCTCCTTGGCCGTCGGACACTCTCGACGGCCCACTCCTTGGGCTTGCGGCCGGGTCTAGTGGGCCCCACGGGTGGGGCCGTTCTTCCGGCGGCTCCGGGGTGATCTTCCCGTCGCGCACACCCCCGGGCTCACACCGTCCCCGGGTCGCTCATGGCTGCGTACGTCGGTACTCGTCCCATCTGCGCCTTGCCGGCCCAGTCTATAGGGCGAGGGCAAGGCAGTTTCGCCAGCGCGCGGGGAAACGGTTAGCCGGTGACGATCTGGGCACAACTTTGTCAATGCCCAGGCACGGCGTCCATCGGGCTTCGGGCCCGGCGGCTGCCCGAGTGGGATCGATTCGCGGCATCGGTATGTCCCGTTGTGACCGGATTCGATCAGGATTATCGTTCCGGCACCAGAGGCCGACGGGAACCGTCGGCCGGAGTCATTCGTAGATGGGGTCGAGCCATGGCTGAGAAGGCAACGGGCGCGGGCACCGCCACCAGGCGGACTCGGAAGGCCGTGGCAGGCGACCAAGGGGAGGGTTCCGTGACCACGACACGGCGGAAGACCAGCACCACCACCGGGCGCGGCGCGGCCACCAGCCGTAACCACACCCCCGTCGCCAGCGGAGCCCGGGCCACGGTCCCGGCGCCGGCCGGAGCCGAGTCCGTCGACCCGGCCGAGCTGCCGGTCCGCCCGGGTGAGGACCCGTGGACGGCGGCCGAGGTCGCCGAGGTGCACGCCGAGCTGAACGGCGAGCTGGCACGGCTGCGCGACGAGATCGAGAGCGCCGAGGCGGCGATCACCGGCCTGATGCGCGACTCCAACGACGGAGCGGGCGACGACCAGGTGGACGCCGGCACCAAGAACATCAACCGGGAGAGCGAACTCGCGCTGGCCAACAACGCCCGCGACATGCTCGACCAGACCGAGCGCGCGCTGACCCGGCTGGAGGGCGTGGGTTTCGGCGACTGCGAGTCCTGCGGCCAGGCGGTGGGCAAGGCGCGGCTGCAGGCCTTCCCGCGGGCGACCCTCTGCGTGGCCTGCAAGGCGAAGCAGGAGCGGCGCTGACGGTCCGTCGCCGGGGTCGACCGGGACGGGGTCGAGCGGTCGCGCGCACCGCGTGGCGTACGCTCGACCCCGTAACGTCGGCCCCTTTTTCTCGGTAGCGGAGCGGATCATCACTACCCCAGGTTCCCCCCAGACCCAGGACGAGCCCACCGAGCCGGCCGACACCGCCGAAGCGTCGACCGGCACGCCGGACGGCCCGGCCGGTGCGAGCCCGCTGGCCGAGGCGCGCGCCGCGGTGCGCCGCCGCCGGCTCGTCCTGCTCTTCTCGGTGGCGCTGCTGGCCTACCTGATCGACCTGAGCAGCAAGCTGCTGGTGGTGGCCAAGCTGGAGGGCCACGATCCGATCCAGGTGATCGGTGACGTGGTGACCTTCCAGGTGATCCGCAACGCCGGTGCCGCGTTCGGGATGGGCCAGACCATGACGGTGGTCTTCACGCTGATCGCCGCGGCCGTGATCGTGGTGATCTGGCGGATCTCGCGCCGGCTGTACAGCCTGCCCTGGGCGATCGCGCTGGGCCTGCTGCTCGGCGGGGCGCTGGGCAACCTGACCGACCGGCTCTTCCGTGCCCCGGGGGTGCTGCGCGGCCACGTGGTCGACTTCATCTCGGTGCAGCACTTCGCGGTCTTCAACCTGGCCGACTCCGCCATCGTCTGCGGCGGGATCCTGGTGGTGCTGCTCTCCTTCCGCGGCAGCAACCCGGACGGTTCGAACCACAACACCGCCAAGGGGGAGTGACCCCGCGGCGGTGAGGGCCGCCGCGGGCAGCGGGAGCGGGCGGCCGGTTGCGGCATACTCGTACGGGTGAGCACCGCAGCGCAGATCCGCACGCTTCCCGTACCCGACGGCCTTGAGGGCGAGCGTCTCGACGCCGCCCTCGCCCGCATGTTCGGCCTCTCGCGGACCAAGGCCGCCGAGCTGGCCGCCGAGGGCAAGGTCCGGATCGACGGTGCCACGGCCGGCAAGTCCGACCGGGTGATGGCCGGCAGCTGGCTGGAGGTCGAGATCCCGGCGCCCGCCGCCCCGGTGCAGGTCGTCGCCCAGCACGTCGAAGGCATGCGGATCGTCCATGACGACCAGGACATCGTGCTGGTCGACAAGCCGGTCGGGGTCGCCGCGCACCCGAGCCCGGGCTGGACCGGCCCGACCGTGATCGGCCACCTGGCCGCCGCCGGCTACCGGATCTCCACCTCGGGGGCCGCCGAGCGCCAGGGCGTCGTGCACCGCCTGGACGTCGGCACCTCGGGGCTGATGGTGGTCGCCAAGTCGGAGCGCGCCTACACCGATCTCAAGCGCCAGTTCCACGACCGGATCACCTCGAAGACCTACCACACCCTGGTCCAGGGCCACCCCGATCCGCTCAGCGGCACCGTCGACGCTCCGATCGGGCGCCACCCCAGCTCGGACTGGAAGTGGGCGGTGACCCGCGAGGGCAAGCCCTCGATCACCCACTACGACCTGATCGAGGCCTACCGGGCCGCCTCCCTGCTGACGGTCAAGCTGGAGACCGGCCGCACCCACCAGATCCGGGTGCACATGTCGGCGCTGCGCCACCCGTGCGTGGGCGACCTGACCTACGGTGCCGACCCCTCGCTCGCCAAGCGCCTGGGGCTGACCCGCCAGTGGCTGCACGCCGTCGCGCTCGGCTTCGAGCACCCGGCCGACGGCGAGTGGGTGCAGTTCGAGAGCGAGTACCCCGAGGACCTGCGCAAGGCGCTGGAGATCATCGCCGATGAGAGCTGAGCCGGTGGGGGACGGGACGGTGGACATCCGGGTGGTCGGCAGTGAGCGGGAGTTCGAGCTCGCCAAGGCCGTGCGGCACGAGGTCTTCGTGGTCGAGCAGGGCATCGCGCCCGAGCTGGAGTACGACGAGCTGGACGCCGGCTCGACCCACCTGCTCGCGCTCGACCCGACCGGCGCGCCGGTCGGCACCGCGCGGCTGATCAGCGGCGAGCCGGCCATGGAGCTGACCGGCGTCGCGGGCCGGGTGCTGCTCGGCCGCCTCGCGGTCAGCGCGCGGGCGCGCGGGACTGGCCTGGGGTCGGCGCTGGTCGGCGCGGTCGAGCGGGCCGGGATCGAGCTGGGCGCCACCGAGTGCGAGCTGCACGCCCAGGTCCAGGCGCTCGGCTTCTACCAGCGCCTGGGCTACACCGCCGAGGGGCCGGTCTACGACGACGCGGGGATACCGCACCGCACCATGGTCAAGGCCTTCTGACCTTTCTCGCACTACGCTCTGGGGCGGCACACCACTCAGCTGCGGGGGGACCCCATGCGCTACCTGATCCGTGACCGGATGTTCGCCTTCCACGAGGAGGCCTGGATCGAGACCGAGCACCGCGAGAAGCTCTACCGGGTCAACAAGAAGCTCTTGCGGCTGCGCAGCACCTTCCACTTCGTGGACACCCAGGGCGCGGTGGTGGCCACCATCGTGCGCAAGGCCCTGACCTGGCACCACACCATCCTGATCAAGCACGAGGGTGAGGTGGTGGCCAAGATCAGCAAGCGGTTCCTCAAGCTGTTCGGCGACCGCTTCAAGGTCCGGCTGCGGGACGGGCGGCAGTTGAAGATAGTGGGCAACGTCTGGGACCGGGAGTTCGACATCCGGCACGAGGGCACCACACTGGCGCACATCTCCCGGCGCTGGTTCAGCATCCGCGACGCCTACGCCGTGGACGTGCTGAGCCAGCAGGACGCCGTGCTGCTGATCGTCCTGGCAGTCTGCGTGGACCACACCCTGCAGGACCTCAAGGGCGAGAAGCTCACGAACCTCTGAGGTCAGTCGGTGCGCACCCGGGGCAGTGCCCGCGGATGTTCGTCGCGCAGGAAGCCGAGCAGGTCCTCGCGGACCTCGCAGCGCAGCAGGAAGGTGTCCTCCGGGGTGCGGGCGGTCATGGTGGCCCGCACCACGATGGTGCTCGGGGTGGTGTCGACGACCCGCAGCGCCCACTCGGCGCCGTCCCACAGCGGCGAGCGGGCCAGCGTCTCGCGCAGTCGCTCGCGCAGCGCCGGGACCGGGGTGGTGTGGTCCAGGTGCAGCAGGACCACCGCGAGCAGGCCGGGGTCCTTGCGGGTCCAGTTCTCGAACGGCTTGCTGACGAAGTAGGAGACCGGCAGGATCAGCCGCCGGTAGTCCCAGAGCCGCACCACCAGGTAGGTGAGGGTGATCTCCTCCACCGTGCCCTGCTGGCTCTCCACCACCACGGTGTCGCCGATCCGGACGGTGTCGCCGAAGGCGATCTGCAGGCCGGCGAAGAAGTTGCCCAGGGTGTTCTGCGCCGCGATGCCCGCCACCACGCCGATGATGCCGGCCGAGGCGAGCAGGCTGGCGCCGATGGTGCGCATCTCGGCGAAGGTCAGCAGCATCACGGCCGCGGTGACGGTCACGATCACCGCGCTGACCGCCCGGCGCAGCATGTTGAGCTGGGTGCGCACCCGCGGCAGCCGGGACGGATCGCCGGCCGCCGACTCGTAGCGGATCTGCACCGCGGCCAGCACCGCCGCCATGACCCGGGTGGTCAGCCAGCCCAGCGCGGCGAGCAGCACGAGCAGCAGCGCGTGGCGAACCCCCTGGTCGGCCAGCTGGGCGACGGGGCGGGCGGCCAGCAGCAGGGCGGGGGCCACCACCAGTTGCAGCGGGATCCGGCAGCGCCGCAGCAGGGACCAGAGGGGGTGCCCGGGGTGCCGGGCGCTGACCCGCTGCAGCGCCTGGTCGACCAGCCAGCCGGCCACCAGGGTGACGGCGACGGTGGCGAGCAGGGTGAGCAGGGGCTGCAGCACGGCACACACGATACGCGGACAAGTCGGGCAAACCGCCGCAGCTCGACCGGTTCTTAACCGGTCTTCACACGGCGCGGATAGGATCGCTATCCATGAACCTCCCTGGCCCCTGGCGGCGTTGGCGCGCACGTGGCAAGCCGACCCGCCGTCGGCTGCTGGCCGGGGGGCTGGCGCTGGTGGTGCTGGCCGGCCTGGGCACGGCGACCGCGGTGGCGGGCGCCCCGGCCGCGGTGCACCAGGAGGACCGTTTCCTCTCGATGCCCGAGGCGCCGGGCAGCTCCCAGCAGGTCTCCATCGACACCTCCTTCTTCACCACCGGCAGCAGCCCGCGCCCCGCGGTGCTGCTCGCCCACGGCTTCGGCGGCAGCAAGGCCGACGAGGCGGGCGAGGCGCGCAAGCTGGCCCGCTCCGGCTACGCGGTGCTCACCTGGTCCTCGCGCGGCTTCGGACACTCCACCGGGCAGATCGGCCTGGACTCGCCGGACGGCGAGGTGCAGGACGTCAAGCACCTGGTGGACTGGCTGACCCAGCGGCCCGAGGTGCTCAAGGACAGGCCCGGCGACCCGGTCGTCGGCATCACCGGTGCCTCCTACGGCGGCGCGATCGCGTTGCTGGCGGCGGCGGCCGACCCCCGGATCAAGGCCATCGCTCCCCGGATTACCTGGTGGAACCTGGCCGACGCGCTCTTCCCGCAGAACGTCCAGGGCGGCAGTGCGGCCGACGGGGTGTTCAAGAAGCTCTGGGCCGGCATCTTCTTCACCGACGGTTCGGCCGGCGACCTGACGGCGTCCACCACCGGCAAGCCCGCGCCCGCGGTCAGCAGCCCGGGCCCGGTGGGCTGCGGGCGCTTCACCGCCGACCTGTGCGCGATGTACAACCGGGTGGCCAGCGCGGGCCGGCCCGACGCCCAGGCCGTCGCCCTGCTGGAGAAGTCGAGCCCGTCGACGTTCGCCTCCCAGATCAAGGTGCCCACCCTGGTGGTCCAGGGCGAGCAGGACTCGCTCTTCCCGCTGGACCAGGGCGACGCGATGGCCAAGGCGATCGCCGCCAACGGCGCGCCGGTCTCGGTCGACTGGTTCGCCGGCGGCCACGACGGCGGCACCGAGACCAGCGACCGGGTGGACGACCGGGTGATCGCCTGGTTCGACAAGTACCTGAAGCACCAGGGCAGCGACACCGGGCCGACCTTCCGGGTGACCCGGACCGGGGGCGTGGACTCCACCGGCTTCCAGGCCGTGCTGCGCGGCGCCGATGCCGACCGCTACCCGGGCCTCGGCGGCACCGCGAGCACCGCCGTGCAGCTGACCGGCGGTCAGCAGACCATCGCCAACCCGCCCGGCGGCGCGCCGCCGGCGATCTCCACCGTGCCGGGCCTCGGGGCGCTCGCCCAGGCCTCCCAACTCGGCGTCGGACTCTCGCTCGACTTCCCGGGGCAGTCCGCCACCTTCGACTCCGCCCCGCTGGCCGACGGGATCCAGCTGACCGGCAGCCCCACCGTCAAGGTCACCGTGCAGGCCGACCAGCCGGACGCGGTGCTCTTCGCCAAGCTCTACGACGTCGCCCCGGACGGCAGCCAGACCCTGCCGCAGCAGCTGGCCGCCCCGCTGCGGGTCACCGGCGCGGATGCGCCCGGCGGCCGGACGGTGACCGTCGACCTGCCCGCCGTCGACCACTCCTTCGCAGCCGGCCACCGGATGCGCCTGGTGCTCGCCAGCACCGACCTGGCCTACGCCTCGCCGAACGCCCCCGCCACCTACCAGGTGGCGGCCGTGAGTCCGCTGACCGTCCCCACCGACAGCGCCCTGCACACCGAGGCCGCCCCGCTGCCGGCCCGGGTCTGGCAGCTGCCGCTGCTCGCGCTGGTGGTGGCCGCCGGCCTGCTGCTGACGGTGCGCCGGCGCCGCGCGGTGCCGCCGCCGGACCCGGCGCTGGCCCAGGTCCCGCTGCAGATCACCGGGCTGAGCAAGCGCTACAAGGGTGCCGCCGACCGCTACGCCGTGCGCGAGCTGGGCTTCACCGTCGAGCCGGGCCAGGTGCTGGGCCTGCTCGGGCCCAACGGCGCCGGCAAGACCACCACGCTGCGGATGCTGATGGGCCTGATCCGCCCGGACGAGGGCGAGATCAGGATCTTCGGCCACGCCGTGCGCGCCGGCGCCCCGGTGCTCTCCCGGGTCGGTGCCTTCGTGGAGGGCGCCGGGTTCCTGCCGCACCTGAGCGGACGGGCCAACCTGGAGCTGTACTGGCGGGCCACCGGGCGCCCCGCCGAGGACGCGCACCTGGCCGAGGCGCTGGCGATCGCCGACCTCGGCGAGGCGCTGGAGCGCGCGGTGCGCACCTACTCGCAGGGCATGCGCCAGCGCCTGGCGATCGCCCAGGCCATGCTCGGCCTGCCGGACCTGCTGATCCTGGACGAGCCGACCAACGGGCTCGACCCGCCGCAGATCCGCGAGATGCGCGAGGTGATGATCCGTTACGCGGCCACCGGACGCACCGTGATCGTCTCCAGCCACCTGCTCGCCGAGGTCGAGCAGAGCTGCACCCACCTGGTGGTGATGGACCGCGGCCGGCTGGTCAGCGCGGGCGCGGTGGCGGAGATCATCGGCGGCGGCGAGCTGCTGCTGGTCGGCACCCCCGCCTCGTACGGCGCCGCCGAGCTGGCGGCGGCGGCCGAGAAGGCCGCCGGGCTGCCCGGCGTGGGCTCGGCGGAGGTCGCCGGGCACGGGCTGCTGGTGCGGCTGGACGGACTGACGGCGCACCAGCTGGTCGCCGAGCTGGTCCGCCTCGACGTCCCGGTGGAGCGGGCCGGTCCGCACCGCCGCCTGGAGGACGCGTTCCTGTCGATGATCGGAGGCCCGGCATGAGCAGCACCCTGGCGGACCGGGCGCCCGGCTACCGCCCCCAGCGCACCCTGCCGCTGCGGGTGGAGGCGCTGCGCCAGCTGCGCCGCCGCCGCACCCTGGTGATCGCGGCGGCGCTCTTCGCGCTGCCGTTCGTGGTGCTGGCCGCCTTCCAGATCGGCGGCACCCCGAGCCGGCCCGACCAGGTCACCTTCGTCTCGCTGGCCACCGCCTCCGGGCCGAACTTCGCGGCCACCCTGCTCTTCATGGGCACCGGCTTCGTGCTGGTGATCCCGGTCGCGCTGTTCTGCGGGGACACGGTGGCCGCCGAGGCCGGCTGGTCCTCGCTGCGCTACCTGCTGGCCGCGCCGGTGCCCCGGGCCCAGCTGCTGGCCCGCAAGCTCACCGTCGGGCTGCTCTTCTCGGCCGCCGCCATCGTGCTGCTGCCGCTGGTCGGCCTCGGCGTCGGCACCGCCGCCTACGGCTGGGGCGACCTCAAGCTGCCCGCCGGCGGCAGCCTGCCCGCCGCCGAGGCGCTGCCCCGCCTGGCCATCGCGGTGGGGTTCGTGATCCTGAGCGAGGTGGTGGTGGGCGCGCTCGCCTTCTTCCTCTCCACCGCCTCCGACGCCCCGCTCGGCGCGGTCGGCGGCGCCGTCTTCCTGAGCATCATCACCGGGGTGCTGGACGCGATCACCGCGCTCGGCGGGCTGCGCGAGTGGCTGCCCGCGCACTGGCAGTACGCCTGGGCGGACGCGCTGCAGCCGCAGCTGGAGTGGGGCGGGATGCTCCAGGGCGTCTCGCTCTCGCTCTCCTACGCGGCCGTGCTGCTGGCGCTGGCCTTCCGGGGGTTCGCGCGCAAGGACATCGTCTCGTAGGGGAGGATGGGCGGGTACCGCCTCGAACGATGTACGGAGTCCCCCCGTGGCCCAGATCCTGCTCCTCCACTCCGCCTACGGGCTGCGCCCCGCCGTGCACGCCGCCGCCGAGCGGCTGCGCGCGGCCGGACACCAGGTGCACGTGCCGGACCTGTACGACGGCAAGGTCTTCGACACCGTCGAGGAGGGCATGGCCTACCGCGAGGAGCTCGGCAACGACGAGCTGCTGCGCCGGGCGGTCGGCGCCGCCGCCCCGCTGCTCGGCGCCGCCGGGACCAGGCTGGTCTACGCCGGGTTCTCGCTCGGCGGCGGGCTGGCCCAGAACCTGGCGCTGGCCGACGAGCACGCGCTCGGCCTGCTGCTCCTGCACGGCACCTCGGACCTGCGCGAGGACGCCGCCACCGGGATCCCGGTGCAGTTGCACGTGGCCGAGCCCGACCCGTTCGAGACCGAGGACTGGCTGAACACCTGGTACCTGGGCATGCGCCGGGCCGGCGCCGAGGTGGAGGTGCACCGCTACCGGGGCGCGGGGCACCTGTTCACCGACGCCGAGCTGCCCGACTACGACGCCGAGGCGGCCGAGACCGCCTGGGCCGCCGCGCTCGACTTCCTGACCGAGCTGGACGAGCTCGCCGAGTAGCAGGACTGACGGGCGGTCAGGCCGTCGGCGGAGCCTGCGGCGGCTGGGACGGGTAGCCGTACGCGGGCGGCTGGGCGGGCGGGGCCACCGGCGTCTGGTAGCCGGCGACCGGCTGGGGCGCGACGGGCGCGCCGTAGCCGGGGGCGCCCTGCGAGGGGAACGGGGCCGGGTAGCCGCCGGCGGCGGGGTAGCCGACCGGTGCCGCCGCCGCGGCCGGCTGTGCCCCGGCCGGTCGCCGGGTGACCGCCACCGCGAGGACGAAGGCCAAGGCGATCATCACCTGGAGGATGAGGTCCAGGTTGAGCAGCAGGTTGGAGACCGGCGAGCCGAAGGCGTGCGAGAGGTACTGGTTCCCGGTCAGCTGCGCGATCTCCACCATCGCTGAGCCGTAGGCGCTCACCCCGAGCACCGCGACCCCGGCGCCGCGCACCCAGCCGGCGCCGGAGAAGGCGCCGACGATCAGCACCACCAGCGCGACCACGAACGCCGTGTCGGTGGCGGCGAAGTTGACCGCGGAGTCCCGCACGAAGTGGTCGTAGTTGATGCCGAGCGCGGTCGGCAGGTAGGCCGCGCCCTGCTTGATGAGGTCGAAGCCCAGCAGCGCGAGTTCGAGCAGGACGTCGACGATCATCAGGACCGCCAGCCCGGGCAGTGCCGCCGGGCGGGCTCCGGCCGGTGCCCGCTGCGGGGTCGGAAAGCCTCCGACGGGCGGCGCGTAACTCATGGTGTCCCCTCCGGACGGCGGGGCCATGGCGTCTCCACGGCTCCCGGTGCGCGCTGAGACTAGCGTGCACCGGGAGCCCTGGGCTCCGAGGGCTAGGCGCTCCAGGCGGCCGGGCCGAGCAGCGTCTTGACCTCGCTGGCGAAGGCGGTGTCGGGGTTGACCAGGAAGCCGAGCTCGTAGAGGACGTCGCGCTGGCGGCTGGTGGTGAGCAGCCGGACCGGCACGTCGCCGGGGTGCGCCTGGAGCGTGAGCTTGAGCTCGCGCACCATGGTGGCCGTCACCTTCGGGTAGGGCACGGTGATCTGCACCGGCGGCTTGCCGCCGTGCTCGGCCGCGGAGATGTCCAGGCTGATGATCTCCTGGCCGAAGATGCTCAGCGCGCCGTCGCGTTCGTTGAGCCGGCCGCGCACCGAGATGACGTTGTCCTCGATCATCTGGTCGGCCATCAGGTTGTAGGTGGCCGGGAAGAAGAGGACCTCGACCGAGCCGTCGCGGTCGGCCAGGGTGATGATCGCCCAGGCGTTGCCCGCCTTGTTGATCCGCCGGTCGACCCCGGTGATCAGCCCGGAGAGCCGGACCTCGCCCTCGGTGCGGCCCGACCCCATCAGCTCGGCGATCGAGACGTCGCGGTTGCGGGCCAGGATGTGCTCGGCGCCGTCCAGCGGGTGGCTGGAGACGTAGAGGCCGAGCATCTCGCGCTCCAGGCTGAGCAGCTGGCGGCGCGGCCACTCGCGGTCGGTGAGCTCGAAGTCCAGGCCGATGGTGGGCGTGTCGGAACCGGTGTCGAGGGCGCCGAACAGGTCGTCCTGGCCGATCGCCTGCTGCTTCTTGACCCCGGTGACGGCGTCGATGGCCTGCTCGTGCACCGCGCAGAGCGACTGGCGGGTGTGGTTCAGCGAGTCGAAGGCGCCGGACTTGATCAGCGAGTCGACGGTGCGCTTGTTGCAGGCGACCAGTTCGACCTTGTCCAGGAAGTCGGCGAAGGAGGAGAACTTGCCCTTCTCCTTGCGGGTCTTGATCATCGACTCGATGACCGGGACGCCGACGTTGCGCACGGCCTTGAGACCGAAGCGGACGTCGGAGCCGACGGCGGTGAAGTCGACCACGGACTCGTTGACGTCGGGGGAGAGGATCTTGATGCCCATCGACCGGCACTCGGCCAGGTAGACGGCCATCTTGTCCTTGTCGTCCGCGACCGAGGTGAGCAGGGCGGCCATGTACTCGGCGGGATAGTTCGCCTTGAGGTAGGCGGTCTGGTACGAGACCAGGCCGTAGGCGGCCGAGTGCGATTTGTTGAACGCGTAGCCGGCGAACGGGACCAGCACGTCCCAGACCGCCTGGATGGCCTCGTCGGAGTAGCCGCGCTCCTTGCAGCCGGCGTGGAACGGGACGAACTCCTTCTCGAGGACCTCCTTCTTCTTCTTGCCCATCGCGCGGCGGAGCAGGTCGGCCTGTCCGAGGCTGTAGCCGGCCAGCACCTGCGCGGCTCGCTGCACCTGCTCCTGGTAGACGATCAGGCCGTAGGTGGGGCCGAGGACCTCCTTGAGCGGCTCCTCCAGCTCCGGGTGGATCGGGATGATCTCCTGCTGGCCGTTCTTGCGCAGCGCGTAGTTGGTGTGCGAGTTCATGCCCATCGGGCCGGGGCGGTACAGCGCCGAGACGGCGGAGATGTCGGCGAACTCGGTGGGCTTCATCAGCTTGAGCAGTGCGCGCATCGGGCCGCCATCGAGCTGGAAGACGCCCAGCGTGTCGCCGCGGGCCAGCAGCTCGTAGGTGGTCGGGTCGTCGATCGGGATCTTCTCGATGTCGACGTCGATGCCGCGGTTGGACTTCACGATCTTGATGCAGTGGTCGATGATGCCCAGGTTCCGCAGACCCAGGAAGTCCATCTTGATCAGACCCATGGCTTCGCACGACGGGTAGTCGAAGCCGGTGATGATCACGCCGTCCTTGTCCCGCTTGTGCAGCGGGATCAGTTCGAGCAGCGGGGTCGAGGAGAGGATGACGGCGGCGGCGTGCACGCCGGTGCCGCGGATCAGGCCTTCGATGCCGAGACCGGTGTCGATGATCTTCTTGACGTCCGGCTCGTTGGCGTACAGCGAGCGGATCTCGGTGCCCTCGTTGTAGCGCGGGTGCTTCTCGTTGAACAAGTCGGCGAGCGGGACGCCCTTGCCCATCACGTCCGGCGGCATCGCCTTGGTGATCCGGTCGCCCATCGCGAAGGGGTAGCCGAGGATCCGGTTGGCGTCCTTGACGGCGGCCTTGGCCTTGATGGTGCCGAAGGTGTTCACCTGGGCGGTGTACGCCTCGCCGTACTTGTCGGTGACGTAGCGCACCATCTGGTCGCGCTGGCGGTCGTCGAAGTCGATGTCGACGTCCGGGGGGTTGATGCGCTCGGGGTTCAGGAAGCGCTCGAAGAGGAGGTCGTGCTCCAGCGGGTCCAGCTGGGTGATGCCGGTGAGGTAGGCGACCATCGAGCCTGCCGCCGAGCCACGGCCCGGGCCGACCGGGATGCCGTTGTCGCGCCCGTACTGGCAGATGTCGGCGACCACGAGGAAGTAGGCGTCGAACCCCATCGGGGTGATGACGCCCATCTCCAGCTCGATCCGGTCCAGCACCTCCTGGCTCGGGTTGTCGCCGTAGCGGTGCCGCAGGCCGGCGCTGATCTTCTTGCGCAGGTAGGAGGCCTGGGTCTCGCCCTCGGGGACGTCGAACTGCGGCATCCGGTCGACGTAGTTGAAGACCTCCGCGTACGACTCCACCCGCTCGGCGATCGCCAGGGTGTTGTCGCAGGCCTCGGGCAGCTCGCTGAAGAGCGCGCGCATCTCCTCGGCGGTCTTGACGTAGTAGCCGGTGCCCTGGAACTTGAACCGGTTCGGGTCGTCCTTGTTCTTGCCCACGCCGACGCAGAGCAGGCTGTCGTGGGCGTCGGCCTGGTCGGCGGTGACGTAGTGCGAGTCGTTGGTGGCCAGCAGCGGGATGTTCAGCTGCTTGGCCAGGCGCAGCAGGTCCGCCCGGACGTCCTGCTCGATGGACAGGCCGTGGTCCATCAGCTCCAGGAAGTAGTTCTCCTTGCCGAAGATCTGCTGGTAGGCGTCGGCAGCCTTGACCGCCTCGTCGTACTGGCCCAGGCGCAGCCGGGTCTGGATCTCGCCGGAGGGGCAGCCGGTGGTGGCGATGATGCCCGTGGCGTTGGCGGCGATCAGCTCGCGGTCCATGCGGGGCTTCATGTAGTAGCCCTCCATCGACGCGAGCGAGGAGAGCTTGAAGAGGTTGCGCAGACCGGTGGCGTTCTGTGCCCACATGGTCATGTGGGTGTAGCGGCCACCGCCGGAGACGTCCTTGCCGCCCTCACCGTCCGAGCTGGCCGGGCGCTGGCCGCCGGGCGACCAGAAGACCGGCTTCTTCTCGAAGCGCGAGCCGGGGGCGACGTAGGCCTCGATGCCGATGATCGGCTTGACGCCGCTGTCCGGGGTCGCCTTGTGGAAGAACTCGTAGGCGCCGAACATGTTGCCGTGGTCGCTCATGGCGATGGCCGGCATGCCCTGTCGCGCGGCCTCGGCTACCAGCTTGCCGTTCTTGGCCGCCCCGTCGAGCATGGAGTACTCGGTATGGACATGCAGGTGAACGAAGCTGTCGGCCACGAGGGACGGCTCCTAAGCGTGAGGTCTGCGGCTGGGGGCCTTCCACCCTAACGCGCCGCCACCCTGGTCCCCGACGCCACTCGCGGTGACCGGTGTCGCTGTGGTACCGGTCGCCCGCGGGGCCGCAAAGCACCTCGGCCGGACCCTACCGGGCCCGGCCGAGGAGTTTCAACTCGCCTTGACTCAGCCCTCCTTGACCACCACGGTCTTCCCGGCCTTGTCGTGGAAGCACTGCTGCAGCGGCTTGTCCCAGAGCAGCGAGAGCACGTTGACCAGGGCGAACAGCGTGCCGATGCAGATGACGGCCTGGGGCAGGCCGTAGACGGCGGAGCGGGCCCAGAGCTCGTTGTCGCTGGGGCGCCCGCCGTGGGCCGCGGAGACGACCCGCAGCTTCATGACCTTCTTGCCGACGCTCTGCTGCTGCTGGCTGAGCATCATCGCGCCCTCGTAGACGAAGACGAGCAGGGCGACGACGATGTCGGACACGATGCTGCCGAAGCCGAGCACGGCCTCCACCAGCAGGAACGGGATCAGCAGCACGCCGACGTCGATCAGGCGCGCCAGGAAGCGGTCGCCGGGGCCGGCCAGGGTGCGGGTGCCGGGCGGCGGCGGGCCGTAGGGGTTCGTCGGGCCGAGCCACGGCGGCAGCTGGCCCGGCTGCTGGTAGCCGCCGGGCGGCGGGGGGTAGCCGTAGCCGGGCTGCTGGCCGTAGTCGCCGGGGGGCGGGGTGCCGTAGCCGGGCTGCTGTGGCTGCGGGTCGTACGGGCCCTGCGGGACGCCGTAGCCGGGCTGTGCCGGGGGCTGCTGGCCGTAGGGGTTCTGCTGGCCGGGCTGCGGCGGCTGGCCGTACGGGTTCTGGTCCGACGGATAGCCGTAGCCGGGGGGTTCGTTGGTCATCTGCCCGCTCGTCTCGTGGTGGCTTACCCCCAGATGTCTAGCGGGCCTGACATTCCTTTAGGAAGGCTTGGGGATCAACTGTTACGGAGAATTACCGGGAGCGTCGCACGGACCGCCGCCCCGAAGGCCGCGACGGCCGGGTGGCCGCCCGCGCCGTGGCGGAAGGCGACGGTGGTGCGCCGCGACATCGGCAGCCGGTGCAGCCGCACGGCCGGCGGCGGGGCCAGCAGGCCCAGCTCCGGGACCAGCGCCACCCCCTGGCCGGCGGCGACCAGGGCGAGCACGGTGTCGAAGTCGTCGACGCGGTGCCGGATCCGTGGCGTGAAGCCGGCCGCCTGGCAGGCCCGGATCGCCATCGCGTGGCAGAGGGTGCCGTGGGTGGCGAGGATCCACGAGCCCTCGGCGTGGGCGCCCAGCGTGCCGTCGTCCGGGGGGCCGTCGGCCGGTCCGGCGCCAGGTTCTGCGGTGGCCAGGTACATCGCCTCGGCGAAGAGCGGCTCGCTCGCGATGCCGGGTTCGGCGGGCGCGGGGACGAAGTCGTAGTCGTGCACCAGGGCGACGTCCAGCTCGCCCGCGCGCAGCAGGTCGGCCACGCCCGCCGGGTCGACCTCGGCGACCATCGGCTCCAGCTCCGGCCAGCGCTCGGCGAGCAGCACCAGGGCCGGCGGGATCACCACCCGGGCGGCGGAGGGGAAGGTGCCGATCCGCAGCGGACCGGCCGGACCGCGGCGGGCCCCGGCCAGCTCGGCCGAGGCCGCCTCCAGCACCGCCAGTACCGTCTCGGCGTGCCGGACCAGGCCGTGCGCGGCGGGGGTCAGCGCGACCCGCCGCCCGGTGCGCTCCAGCAGCGCCACCCCGGCCTCCCGCTCCAGTGCGGTGAGCTGCTGGGAGACGGCCGAGGGGCTGAAGGCCAGCGCCTCGGCGACGGCAGCGATGGTGCCGCGGTGGGCCAGTTCCCGCAGCAGCCGCAGGCGGCGGACGTCGAGCATCAGCACAGCTTACGGTTTGCGGTGGAAACGCGAACTGGACCCGCACAGTGGCCGGGCCGCAGGCTCAAGGCATGGATCACGAACTGCGCGGGATCTTCGTCCCGCTGATCACTCCGTTCACCGACGACGACACGGTCGCGCTGGACGCGCTGGAGGCACTGGCGCACGAGGTGCTGGACGAGGGGGCGGCCGGGCTGGTCGCGCTCGGCACCACCGGCGAGCCCGCCGCCCTGGACCCGGCCGAGCGGGCCGCCGTCCTGGACGTCTGCGCCCGCGTCGCCGACCGGCGCCGGGTGCCGCTGGTGGTCGGCGCGGGCGGTGGCGGGACCCGGCAGTGCCTGGCGGCCCTGGCCGAGCTGGGCGGCCGCCGCGAGGTGGTCGCCGCGCTGACCACCGTGCCGGCCTTCGTGCGCCCCGGCCCGGCGGGCGTGCTGGCGCACTTCGAGCACCTCGCGGCGCACAGCCCGGTGCCGCTGATCGTCTATCACATCCCCTATCGCACCGGCCAGCAGCTGGACGCCCGGACGCTCGGCGCGATCGCCCGGCTGCCCGGCATCGTGGGTGTGAAGTACGCCACCGGCGCGCTGGACGCGCCGGCCGTGGCGCTGCTGGCCGACCCGCCGCCCGGCTTCGCGGTGCTGCCCGGCGACGACACCTTCCTGTCGCCGATGCTGGCGCTCGGCGCGAGCGGCGGGATCCTCGCCTCGGCGCATCTGGCCACCCGGCACTTCGTCGAGCTGACCGAGGCGTGGGCGGCCGGGGACGCGGCGCGGGCACGGGAATCGGGCCACCGGCTGGCCGGGCTCTCGGCGGCGCTCTTCGCCGAGCCCAACCCGGTGGTGGTCAAGGGGGTGCTGCACGCCCAGGGGCGGATCCCGAGCGCGGCGGTGCGGCTGCCGCTGCTGCCCGCGAGCCCGGCGTCGGTGGCCGCCGCGGTGGAACTGCTGGAGCGGCTGCCGGTGTCCATCCGGTGAACGGTGTCCACGTGGTGAATACCGTGCGGGGATATGTCGGCGAGCAGGCAAGATGAAGCTGAGCAGCACATCGGAGGAGGAAGTACGGATGAAGATCGGCATTGTGGGCGCCACCGGCCAGGTCGGCGGCGTGGTCCGGGAGATCCTGGCGGAGCGTTCGTTCCCGGTCGAGCAGCTGCGCCTGTTCGCCTCGGCGCGCTCGGCCGGCAAGACGCTGCCGTGGCAGGGCGGCGAGGTCACCGTCGAGGACGCGGCCACCGCCGACTACACGGGCCTGGACATCGTGATCTTCTCCGCCGGCGGTGGCACCTCCAAGGAGCTGGCACCCAAGGTGGCCGCGGCCGGCGCCGTGGTGATCGACAACTCCTCCGCCTGGCGGCGCGACCCCGAGGTCCCGCTGGTGGTGGCCGAGGTCAACCCGCAGGCGATCGCCGAGCGTCCCAAGGGCATCATCGCCAACCCGAACTGCACCACGATGGCCGCCATGCCGGTGCTGCGCCCGCTGCACCAGGAGGCCGGGCTGACCGCGCTGGTGGTGGCCACCTACCAGGCCGTCTCCGGCAGCGGCCTGGCCGGTGTCGCCGAGCTGCAGGAGCAGGCCCACAAGGTCGTGGACGGTGCCGCGGCGCTCACCCACGGCGGGTCGAACGCCGACTTCCCCGAGCCGCAGGTCTACCGGCGTCCGATCGCGTTCAACGTGATCCCGCTGGCCGGCTCGATCGTGGACGACGGTCTGAACGAGACCGACGAGGAGCAGAAGCTGCGCCACGAGAGCCGCAAGATCCTCGGCATCCCCGAGCTCAAGGTCTCCGGCACCTGCGTGCGGGTGCCGGTCTTCACCGGCCACTCGCTCCAGGTCAACGCCCGCTTCGCGGGTCCGATCAGCCCCGAGCGGGTCACCGAGCTGCTGGCCGGGGCGCCGGGCGTGGTGCTGACCGACATCCCCACCCCGCTGCAGGCGGCCGGCCAGGACCCGAGCTACGTGGGCCGCATCCGCCGGGACGAGACGGCGGAGAACGGCATCTCGCTCTTCCTGTCCAACGACAACCTGCGCAAGGGCGCGGCGCTCAACGCCGTGCAGATCGCCGAGCTGGTCGCCGCCGAGCTCGGCTGACCGGGACCGGGCCGACCGGGACTGCGTCGACCAGGACTGGGCCGACCGGGCGAAGCCGGACCGCGGGGGCTCCTGACCAGGTGTCAGGAGCCCCCGCGGCTTTCCCACCGCGGCCCCGTCAACTGGGCCGAACGGAGTCGCCGCGCCGTCCGTGTCCCTCGGCCGGCCTACCGCGAAGCCCGCGCAGCCGGGTGATTCACGACGCCTTCGGGGGGTAATGGAGACCGCAACGGTCCGGCAGGGTGCCCAGGTGAGCCTCGCTCGGGCAGACTGCACGAACTGCCCGTGCTCAGCGGCAGAGCACAGGAAGAGGGGTACCTCATGGACCGCTGTGTCGTCCTGGTGGATGCGGGATACCTGCTGGGGGCCGCCGCCAGCCTGCTGGCCGGGGAGCCCGCCCGTTCCCGGGTGACGGTCGACCACACCGCGCTGATCGCCTCGCTGCGCGACCGGGCCGAGGAGGAGACCGGCCTGCCGCTGCTGCGGATCTACTGGTTCGACGCGGCCCCTGAGCGCCGCCCGATGCCCGAGCACCGCCGGCTGCGGGTGCTGCCCCGGGTCACCGTGCGGCTCGGCGCGCTCACCCGGGCCGAGGGCCGCTGGGTGCAGAAGGGCGTGGACGCCGCGATGCACGCCGAACTCTCCGAGCTGGCCCGCAACCGGGCCTGCGCGGACGTGGTGCTGGTCACCGGCGACGGGGACCTGCTGCCCGGCATGATGTCGGCCAAGGAACACGGCGTGGCCGTCCACCTGTGGGCGCTGCAGGCCGCCGACGGCGACTTCAACCAGTCCGAGGACCTGGTCGGCGAGGCCGACGAGCGCCGGGTGCTGGACCGGGAGTGGATCACCCGCTCGGTGCGGCTGCGCGAACCCGCGGTGGCCTTCCCGCCCGCCGGGCCGCGCCCGGAGATCGCCAAGATCCTGGCCGCCCCGCCGGCCGCCCGCCCCGCCGCCGCCGAGGCCTCCGAAGCGCCGGCCACGCCCGCCGCGATGCCGCCCGCCGCGCTCAAGGTCGTCCCCACCCCCAAGGACCTGGCCGGCCGCACCGCCCAGGCGCACCAGCACCAGCAGCCGCCCGCCACCGCGAGCAACGGCCCGGTGCTGCGCTGGTCCTCCGACCGCGGCTGGGTGGACCGCCCGCCCACCGAGGCCCCCACCGCCGCCGACGCGCTGCCCACCCTGGCCCAGCTCACCACCGCCGAGCAGCGCTGGGCCGACCGCGAGGAGGACATCACCGCGATCGGCGGCGACCCGCACGAGGTCGGCCAGGTCTTCGCCCGCCGCTGGACCGAGCGCCTGGGCGACCGCGAACGGCTCACCCCGATCTGGGGCGACTACCCGCGCATCCCGCACCGGGTCGACGGCGAGCTGCTGCGCTACGCGGCCCGGTTCGGCCTGCTCGCCCACAAGGACGACCAGATCGACGAGCACGACCGGTACGCGATCCGGGCCGGCTTCTGGAAGGAGTTGGCGGCCCGGGTGCCGGGCGGCGAGCTGATCGTGGTGGACGACTGATCGGGGGAGTCGGCGGCTGACAGTGGTGCCGAACGGGCCCCTGGTCCGGTTTCCTCATGGTCGGCGCGTAGAGTCTTCGCTCGTGAGTGACGCCCCATTGCCCTGCTGCTCCGTCCGGGGCCTCACCAAGCGCCACGGCGAGATCCGGGCCAACGACGGGGTCGACCTGGAGATCCGCCAGGGCGAGATCTTCGGCCTGCTCGGCCCCAACGGCGCCGGCAAGTCCACCTTGGTGCGCCAGCTCACCGGCCTGCTGCAGCCGGACGCCGGCAGCGTCGAGATCCTCGGCCACGACGTGGTCCGCCACCCCGAGCGGGCGGCCCGGCTGCTCGGCTACCTCGGCCAGGAATCCACCGCGCTGGACGAGCTGACGGTGGCGCTGGCCGCCGAGACCACCGGCCGGCTGCGCGGCCTGAGCCGCGCCGCGGCCCGCGCCGCGAGCGCCGAGGTGCTCGACGAGCTGGGCCTGACCCCGCTGGCCGCGCGCCCGCTGGCCAAGCTCTCCGGCGGGCAGCGCCGGCTGGCCTGCTTCGCCGCCACCCTGGTCGGCGAGCGCCCGCTGCTGGTCCTGGACGAGCCCACCACCGGCATGGACCCGGTGGCCCGGCGCGCCGTCTGGTCGGCGGTGGACCGCCGCCGCTCCGAGCGCGGCACCACCGTGCTGCTCGTCACCCACAACGTCATCGAGGCCGAGACGGTGCTCGACCGGGTCGCCGTGCTGGACGAGGGCCGGGTGATCGCCTGCGACACCCCCGGCGGTCTCAAGGCGATGGTCGACGGGGACGTCCGGCTCGACCTGGTCTGGCGCACCGAGCCGCCGGTGGAGGTGCCCGCGGTCGCCCGGCTGGCCGAGCGCGCGGAGCGCACCGGCCGGCGCTGGACGGTGCGGACCACACCGGAGGAGGCCAGGGAGCTGGTCGCCGCCGTCACCACCGGGCCGGCCTTCGCCGCCCTGGACGACTTCACCCTGGCCACGCCGAGCCTGGAGGACGTCTACCTCCGGCTCGGTGGCCGCCACCAAGGACTGGCGAAGTGACCGTACTCACCCCCACCCCCGCGCCGGCCGCCACCCGTGCCGCCGCCCCGCTGGCTCCGGCCGCCCGGCTGCTGCCCGCGCTCGCGGCGGTCTACCGGGCCCAGCTGGCCCGCGCC
Source organism: Kitasatospora sp. NBC_01250 (assembly GCF_036226465.1). Lineage (NCBI taxonomy): Bacteria > Bacillati > Actinomycetota > Actinomycetes > Kitasatosporales > Streptomycetaceae > Kitasatospora > Kitasatospora sp. NBC_01250. Next base: position 6,618,081 of record NZ_CP108476.1, read on the forward strand.
AAGGTGGCCCGGATCCCGCTGATGTTCGTCGCCAGCTTCCAGTCCATCGGCATCCTGGTGATGATGCGCGGGGTGGTCGACAGCGGTGACAACCCCTCGGCGCGCGCGGTGGTGGCGGGCTCCAGCGTGCTGGTGGTCGCCTTCGTGGCACTCAACCTGCTCGCCCAGTACTTCGGCCGGCTGCGCGCCACCGGCGGCCTGGACCACTACGCGACGCTGCCCGTCCCGGCAGCCTCCGTGGTGCTCGGCGCGGCGGCGGCCTACGCCTCCTTCACGCTGCCGGGGGCGCTGGTCACGGCGGGCTTCGGCGCGGTGCTCTTCGGGCTCTCGCCGGCGCACCTGTGGGTGCTGCTGGTGGTGGTCCCGCTGGCCGGCGCCGCGCTCTCCGGCATCGGCGCGGCGCTCGGCCTGCTCGCCCCCAAGCAGGAGCTGGCCACCATGGCCGGGCAGCTCGGCATGTCCGCTGCGCTGCTGCTCGGCGTGCTGCCCGCCTCGCACCTGCCGACGGCGGTGCGGGCGCTGCGCGACCTGCTCCCGTCCACCTACGGGGTGGACGCCTTCGCCGCCACCTTCGCGCGCCGGCCCGACTGGGCGCTGGTGCTGGGCGATCTGGCGGTCTGCGCGGGCGTCGGCGTGCTCTCGCTGGCAATCGCGACATGGTCCTACCGCCGCGCCACGACCCGCTAGCCGGATCTGGGCACTCGGCGTGAAACGATGGGTGACGTGACCGTACCGAACACGCCTCCGGGTGCCCCTCAGGGCGGCAACCCGCTGGGTATCTCCGAGGATCTGCCGCAGGGGGCCGACCAGGGCGACGCTTCCGGCGGCCTGCCGAAGGGCGCTGGGGGGTTGCCGAAGGACACCGGTGACGGCGCCCGGGGGCAGGCGCCGACCGCCGCGGAGCCGGCCGCGGCCCAGGACACTCCCGCGGCGTCGGACCGCGAGGCCGCGCAGCCGGTCTCCGAGACGCCGGAGACGACGGCCGCGCAGCCGTCGGGCCGGTGGACCGGACTGACCCGCTCCGCCCACGGGAACCGGCTGATGGACGAGCTCAGGGTCGGCGCTCCGATCCTCGGCGCCTGTCTGCTGCTCGGTGTGCTGCTCGGGGCGCTCTGGTACTGGCTGGCGCCCGAGGTGCCGCTCGTGGTGCACGGCCAGAGCGTGCTGTACGTGGACCCGGAGGGCGAGCAGCGGGCCGGTGCCGACGGCACCTTCGTGCTGCTCGGCCTGGCCTTCGGCCTGGTCACCGCGGGGGCCGCGTTCCTGCGCACCCGGCAGCGCGGCGGCGGCGTCGTGGTCGCGCTGGCACTGGGGCTCGGCGGCCTGGCGGGCTCGCTGATCGCCTGGCGGCTGGGCATGGCACTGGGCCCCACCACGAACCTGATCGCCCACGCCAAGCAGGTCGGCGACGGGCATACCTTCAACGAGGCGCTCCAGCTGAGTGCCTACGGGGCGCTGCTGGCCTGGCCGTTCGCCGCGCTGCTCGCGCTGCTGGCGCTCACCGCCACCTTCGGCAAGCGCGAGCAGGACCCGCCGCCGTACTGGGCCGGTCCGGTGCTGCCCTCGGCGGGCGGCCCGGTGGACGAGCTCCCGGTGCCGACGGCCGCCGAGGGCGAGGGGGTGTCGGACGCTTCGGGCGCTGCGGACCCGTCGGCTGCGGACGCCGGTGCCGCGGAGAAGCCGGAGGCCTCGCCGGGGGCGGGGCCGGTGGTCGGCGCCCAGGCGGTGGGCGGCCAGGGTACGGGGACCCCGGCCGGTCAGACCGTGGGCAGTCCGTCAGCCCCGGCCGATCTCGGCGCTGACAGCACCCGTCAGCCGCAGTAGGTCGGCGGGCGCCAGCTCCACCTCCAGACCGCGCCGGCCCGCGGACACGTAGATCGTGTCGTGGGCCAGCGCGCTCGCGTCCAGCACCGTGGGCAGCGCCTTGCGCTGCCCCAGCGGCGAGATCCCGCCGCGCACGTACCCGCTGCTGCGCTCGGCCGCCGCCGGGTCGGCCATCGCGGCGCGCTTGCCGCCCACGGCGGTGGCCAGCGCCTTCAGGTCCAGCTGCCCGGCCACCGGCACCACGCCGACCGTCAGGGCGCCGTCGACCTCGGCCACCAGCGTCTTGAACACCCGCAGCGGGTCGACGCCCAGCGCCTGGGCCGCCTCGCCGCCGTAGGAGGCGGCCCCCTGGTCGTGCTCGTAGGCGTGCAGGGCGAACGGCACGCCCGCGGCCTCCAGGGTCACGGTGGCGGGGGTGCCGCCCTTGCTCTTCTTCGCCTTCGCCATGGGCGCTCCTGGAATCTCGGTTCGAGACCTCGGGGTCCGGGCCTCAGTTCGGGCCTCAGTTCGGGCTGAAGGCCTGCCGGGTCAGCTCCACCGCCGGTACCGAGGGCAGCCAGGCCAGCAGCGCGGTCTCCCGGCGCAGCAGCTCCAGCTCGGTGCTCAGCCGGGTCGTCGTGTCGGGGCAGGCCAGCAGCTGCTGCTTGACCGGCACCTCCAGCACCGAGGCCGCCGCCACCAGGTAGGAGAGCACCTGCGGGTCGTCGGGCAGCTCCTGGTCGCCGGTCAGACTGGCCTGCCGGGCACCGGCCAGCCGCTTCTGGTACGCCCGGAACGCCCGCTCCACACCGCCGGCCAGCGCACCGGCCCCGGTGCCCTGCTCCTCCTCGATCAGCTCGCACCGGCCCGTCAGATACGGGCCGCCGGTCTCCACCTCGCGCAGCCGGAACCGGGTGGTGCCGGTGATCAGCAGCTCGTAGCGGCCGTCCTGCTGCGGGGTGATCGAGGCGACGTCGGCCACGCAGCCGATGTGGTGCAGCGCCTCCAGCGGATCGCCGGTGGCCGTGCCGAGGCCGTCCAGGGGACCCGCCGGTTCGTCGCTCTCGGTGACCGGGGCGACCTCGCGGCCGTCCTTGATCGCCAGCACGCCGAACCGCCGCGGCTGGTCCTCCGGCCCGGCGAGCAGATCGGCGACCAGGCGGCGGTAGCGCTCCTCGAACACGTGCAGGGGGAGCACCAGCCCGGGGTAGAGCACGGCATTCAGCGGGAAGATCGGCAGCCGTTCTGTCACGGCGCACAGCGTAGCCGCCCGCGGTGTCAGCCCGACGCTCGGAGGCTGCCGGGCCGCTGCGCCGGTCGCCACTCGTGCTGGCACCACCCCCGCCCGGGGTGGTGCCACGCTGTTGCCGGACGCGCGGCTGCGAAAGTCTTGAGCCGGCGGCGGAACGGCTCCGTCGCCCACCAGACAAGGGAGTTGCGCCATGTCCGCCATGATCGAGGCCGTCACCGGCACCCCCCGGCGTCGTCGGCCGCGCAGCGGGCTGGTGCTCGCGGCGGCGCTGCTGGCCACCATGGGCGCGGTCGGCACGGCCGGTGCCGCCTCGGCACAGCCCGGGACGGGCGGGCCGGCCGCGGTGGCGGCCGGCCCGACGCGGCAGGCCCGGGTGGCACTGCCCGCGCCCAGCGGCCCGCACCAGGTCGGCACGGTCTCGCTGCACCTGGTGGACACCTCGCGGCCCGACCCGTGGGTCGCCACGCAGCCCGATCGCGAGCTGATGGTCAGCATCCGCTACCCGGCCCGGGACGCCGACCGCTACCCGCTCGCGCCGCAGCTGACGGCGGGCGAGGCGGCGGCCTTCCCCGGCCAGTACCTGAACGCCGACGACGTGCCGCTCGACCGGGTCGACTGGTCGGCCACCCTCACCCACGCCCACCAGGGCGCGCCGGTGGACCGGCGCGGCGGCCCGCTCCCGGTGGTGCTCTACTCGCCGGGTGCCGGCGATCCCCGCTCGCTGAACAGCACCCTGGCCGACGACCTGGCCTCGCGCGGCTTCGTCGTGGTCACCATCGACCACACCTACGAGGCGCCGGCGGTGGAGTTCCCCGGCCACCGGGTGGTCACCAGCGTCCTGCGGGACCAGGCCGGCCAGGTCGGGAACGACCCGGCGAAGATCACCGCGCTGCTGAAGAAGGTGGTCGGGGTGCGGGTGGCCGACACCCGCTTCGTGCTCGACCAGCTGGACGCGCTGGCCGCCGGACGGAACCCGGACGCCGACCACCAGCAGCTGCCCCAGGGGCTGGCCGGCGCGCTCGACCCGGACCGGATCGGCATGTTCGGCCAGTCCGGCGGCGGCTTCACGGCGATCCAGGCGATGCACGACGACCCGCGGATCAAGGTTGCCGCCGACCTGGACGGCCTGCTCGGCTACGTCGGGGACGACAACGACTCCGCCAACCCCTCGACGGCCGCCACCGACGGCGTGGACCGCCCGGTGCTGCTGCTGGGCAGCCAGGGCGACGACATCCGCACCGATCCGTCCTGGGGTGCGCTGTGGGACCACAGCACCGGCTGGCACCGCGACCTGACCCTGAGCGGCTCCACCGAGACGACCATGACCGACAAGGAGTCGATGCTGCCGCAGATCGTCCGGCAGCTGAACCTCCCGCCGGACACCGTCACCAAGGCCCTCGGCACCATCGCGCCCACCCGCGCCGTCGCCGAACAGCGGGCGTACCTGGCCTCGTTCTTCGACCGCTGGCTGCGGGGCACGGACGACCACCTGCTCGACGGGCCTTCGGCGGCGTACCCGGACGTGGAGTTCGCGGGGTAGTGGGCTGCGGGGCTCGGCCCTCCGGCGGAGGGCGACGGGGCGTCTTCCCCCGGGAGGGGGAGCCGGGTCGGCCCCTGCGGAGGATCCGCTCGGGTGGCCGGCCGGACAGCATGGAGCCATGGTCATCTGTGGGACACCGTCAGCCGTCGCCGTCCGCGCGAGTGCGCCGCCCGCTCGTTGGGCGGTGCGGGCCGCGCAGGTCGCGGCCCTCACCGCCGTACCGTCCGGGGTGTGGCGGACCGTGATGGGACTCGGCATTCCGGTGGGCTTCGACACCAGGGAGTTGAGCGTTCCCGGTTGGTTCACCGTGGTGTGTGTCGCGATGAGCCTGGGCGTCGAAGGGCTGACGTTCCTGACGCTCGGCCTGGTCCGGCCCTGGGGCGAGGTGGTGCCGGGCTGGATCCCGCTGATCGGGGGCAGGCGGGTCGCGCCGCTGGCCGCGGTGGTCCCGGCCTCGCTCGGCGCGGCCGTCCTGCTCCTGCTGACGATCCCCAACGCCCGTGGCTTCGGCGGGGCCAAGGGAGCGCCGACCGGGCCGGCCCTCGTCCTGATGGACGCCTGCTACGCACCGCTCCTGCTGTGGGGGCCGCTGCTCGCGGTCGTCACGGTGGACTACTACCGGCGGCGGCGCGGGGTGCGTGGTCGCTGAACCGGCAGGGGATGGCGGGCCCCGGCGTTGGGGCGCCGGGGCCACCATCCTGTCCTTATCTGACGATTAGTCAGCGACCGCTGCCCGCATGGACGGTGGCCAGTTCGGGGGCGGCGAGGGCGAAGGCGGTGTGCCAGGCGCGGACGGCGTGGGGGAGTTGGGGGGCGGGGCAGAGGGCGGTGATGCGGATGTCGGAGGTGGTGATGGTCTCCAGGTGCACGCCGGCCTCGGTGAGGGTCTCGCAGCAGGTGGCCAGCACACCGGGGTGGGAGAGCAGGCCGTTGCCGACGAGGGAGACCTTGCCGATCTGCTCGTCGTAGTGCAGCTCCTCGACGCCGAGGTCCGCGCACTCCTGCCGCAGCGCGCGCAGGGCGGGTGGTCCGTCGGCCGCGGGCAGGACGAGGGAGATGTCGGTCCGGCCCCGGACGGCGAAGTGGAGTTCGGCCTCGACGTCGGCCACCAGGTGCAGGATCCGGCTGGTGAGCTCGGGCGCGTCCGGAACCCCGGCGAGGGTGATCCTCGCCTTCGAGGAGTCGTGCGCCACGCCGGTGACGCTGGAGTGTTCGGCGGGCGGGAGGTCCGCCGAACCGGCCACCATGGTGCCGGGGTTGGTGCTGAACGAGGACCGGACGCGGATCGGGACCTGGTGCCGGGCGGCGTACGCGACGCTGCGCGGCGCGAGCACCTTGGCGCCGCTCATGGCCAGTTCGTGCATCACCTCGTAGCCGACGTTCTCCAGCAGTCGCGCGTCGGGCACCAGGCGCGGGTCCGCGCTGTAGACGCCGTCCACGTCGGTGTAGATCTCGCAGAGGTCGGCCTTGAGCGCGGCGGCCAGCGCGACCGCGGTGGTGTCCGAGCCGCCGCGGCCCAGGGTGGTGACGTCCCCGGTGTCGCGGCTGATCCCCTGGAATCCGGCGACCACGGCGACCGCGCCCCGGTCCAGGGCGCTGCGGACCCGGTCCGGGACCACCTCGACGATCCGCGCCCGCCCGGCCGCGCCGGTGGTGCGGACGCCGGCCTGCGCGCCCGAGAAGGAGCGCGCCTCGGTGCCCAGGGACTCGATGGCGATGGCCATCAGCGCGTTGGAGATGCGCTCGCCCGTGGTCAGCAGCACGTCCAGCTCGCGCGGGGCCGCCGCTGGCGTCAAGGCTCTTGCCAGGTCGAGGAGTTCGTCCGTGGTGTCGCCCATGGCGGAGACCACCACGACCACGTCGTGCCCCTGTCGCCGGGTGGCCACGACGTGTTCGGCGACCCGCTTGATCCGTTCCGTGCTGTGCACGGAGGAGCCGCCGTACTTCTGCACGATCAGACTCATGGCTCAGACCTCCGATTGAGTGGCTTTTGCGGTGCGGATCGCGTCGAGCAGGATCGAACAGGCGGTCTCCACGGTGGCCGCCGTGACGTTGAGCGGCGGCATCAGCCGCACCACGGCGTCCTCGCGCCCGCCGACCTCCACGATCAACCCCCGCTGCAGCGCGGCGCGTTGGACGGCGGCGGCGAGCGCGCCCGCGGGACGTCCGGTGGCGGGGTCGGCGAACTCGATGCCCCGGATCAGCCCGCGCCCGCGCACGTCGAGCACCCAGGGGTCGTCCAGCAGCGGCTTGAGCAGGTCGGCGATCTGCTCGCCGCGCCGCAGGACGTTGCCCAGGACGTCGTCCCGCTGGACGATGCGTGCGGCCGCCACCCCGGCGGCGAAGGCCAGTTGGTTGCCGCGGAAGGTCCCGGTGTGGGCGCCGGGCGCCCAGGTGTCGAGCGCGGCGTCGTACAGGATGAGCGCGACCGGGGCGCCGATGCCGCTGAGCGCCTTGGAGGCGATGATGACGTCCGGCTCGATGCCGTACTCCTCGAAGGCGAACCAGGTCCCGGTGCGGCCGCAGCCGGTCTGCACCTCGTCGACCACCAGCGGGATGCCGAGTTCACGGGTGAGCGTGCGGACCCGGCGGACGAAGTCGGTGGTGGCGGGGATGATGCCGCCCTCGCCCTGGATCATCTCCATCACCACGGCGGCGGGCAGCGGCACGCCGCCGTTGCCGTCGGTCAGCGCCCGCTCCAGGTAGGTGACGCAGTTGGTGGCGCAGCTGTCGGGGGTCAGGCCGAGGGGGCAGCGGGCGCAGTAGGAGTACGGGAAGAAGTGCACGCCGGGCACGCCGTTGGCGATCGGCCGCTTCTGCGAGACCAGCCCGGTGAGCGCCATCGCCGCGTGGCTGCTGCCGTGGAAGCCGCCCTGGAAGGTGATGACGTCGCCGCGGCCGGTCGCGGTCTTGCACAGCTTGAGCGCGGCGTCCACGGCGTTGGCGCCGGTGGGCCCGCAGAAGTGGATCTTCATGCGATCGCGCATCGGTTCCGGCAGCAGGGACAGTTGGGCTTCGACGAAGGCCTCCCGCACGGGGGTGGGGAAGTCCAGTCCGTGGGTGAGCACGCCGAGCTGCGCGGTGACGGCGGCCACCAGTTCGGGGTGGTTGTGGCCGAGCGAGAGCACGCCGGCGCCGGCCAGGAAGTCGATGAAGACGTTGCCGTCCACGTCCTGGACCAGGCTGCCGGCGGCCTGCGCGATGGCGATCGGCAGGCGCCTGGGGTAGCTGCGGGCGTTGGACTCGTAGCCCTGCTGGCGGGCCAGGTACTCGGCGGAGCGGGGGCCCGGCAGGTCGCCGGTCACGTGGGGGGCGGTGCGGGCGTCGAGCTGGTGGAACGAGGTCATGGAGGTCTCCGGTAGGAAGGTGTGGGGGCGGGTGGGGTGGTTCAGCAGCGGCGGGCGGGGATGCCGCGCCAGCGGGTGCCGGGCGGCAGCTGCTCGCCCTTCATCACCAGCGAGAGCGCGTCCAGGCAGGTGCCGGCGCCGACCTCGGCGTCGTACAGCACCACGCACCGCGGGCCCACCGAAGCGGCCCGCCCGACCCGGACGTCGGACATCTTCATGACCCGGTCCTCGAACAGGTGGGTCTGCAGCGAGGTCACCTCGCCGACGGCCGCGTCGTCGCCGACCTCGACCAGGTCGAACTCGGTGAGGTAGGTCGTGTTGAGCCAGACCCGGCGCCCGATCCGGGCGCCGAACAGCCGCAGCACCCAGGGCGCCAGCGGGCTGCCGGTGAGGAGGTTCAGCAGGGCGGGCACCACCAGGTTCTCGAACAGGCCGGTGATCAGCTCGGTGCGGCGCACCCAGATGCCCCACAGCGGTTCCACCCGGGGCCGGTAGCGGCCGATGACCAGCCACTTGAGCAGCACGACCAGCAGGGTCGCGGCCAGACCGGCGCCCAGCAGCAGGGCCGGTCCCAGCAGCAGCAGGAGCAGCGGTGAGCCGGTCCTGGCCAGCGCGATGCCCGCGTACAGGGCGCCGAGCGCGACGAGCGCGGCGATGGTCGAGGGGAGCGTGACGCGCAGGTACTCGATGGCCAGGCGGGCGGCGATCAGCCCGGGGCTGGGGTCGTAGGTGTACTTGGACGGGAAGCGCCGGCTCTCCTCGCGGCGCGGCAGGAAGATCGCCGGCGAGCCGAGCCAGGTGGTCTCCGGGCCGACCGGCCTGGCCGGTGCCACCGAGTGCACGCCCAGCAGGCTGTTGTCGCCCATCCGGCAGGAGCCCGGCAGCAGCGCGCCGTTGCCGACGAAGCTGCGCCTGCCGACCTCGGCGGGCGCCAGCGCGATCCGGCCGCGGTGGAAGACCGCGGGGGCCACCACGCTGACGTCCGCGACGAAGCTCTCCTCGCCGATGATGAGCATGTCCGGGTCGACGAAGCTGATCGTCGCCACCTCGGAGCGGCGGCCGGTGCGGGCACCGAGCAGGCGCAGGAACGGCACCAGGTAGAGCGTGGAGTAGAGCGAGTGGGTCAGCGTCAGGCTGGTGGCCAGCAGGCCGTCGCCGATCCACTTGCGCACCCCGAAGCCGCTGCGCTCGGTGTGGATGCCGGCCCGCACCCGGGGCAGCACCGCGCGCTTGATCAGCACCACCAGGGTGCAGGTGGTCAGCACGAAGACCGGTCCGGCCGCCAGGGTGGAGAGCAGCGCCGAGCCGAAGCCGTCCTGCCAGGCCACCCAGCCGATCAGCGCCGATCCGGCGGCCGCGATGAGCAGCGGGAGCAGGATGAGCAGCAGCGCGCCGCCGGCGAAGCCGGCCAGCACCGGCAGCGGCCAGGGCCGCTCGTCGGGCTGCTCGGCCATCGCCTGGAGCACCGGCGGGGCGGCCTCCTGCGCGCTGGCGGGCGCACCCGCCCAGTGCTCGCCGGCCGGCACCGCGTGGTCGGCCCAGACCAGCGACTGCTCGCCGACCGAGGCGCCCGCGCCGAGCACGGCGCCGGGCAGCACCACGCTGTTGGTCCCCAGGCAGCTGCCGTCACCGAGCCTGACGGGTGCCAGCCGCAGCCAGCCGTCCTCGACCGTGTAGGACTGCACCCGGGCGCCGTAGCCCACGCTCACGTGGTCGCCGAGTTCGACGAACCGGGGCAGGCCGAAGGGCGTCGAGATGTGGCAGCCGCGCCCGATCCGGGCGCCGAGCAGCCGCAGGAACGGCGGCAGCAGCGGTGAGCCGGCCAGCAGCGCGACCGGCGAGGTCGCCATCACCTTGGTGAAGAGCCAGAACCGCAGGTAGGTCACGCCCCACAGCGGGTACCAGCCCGGCCGCACGCCGGCCAGCAGCAGCCGGCAGCCCAGCACCGGGAGCAGCAGCAGGTCCAGCAGTGTCCAGCCGATCTCCAGCGGGATGAACGCGCCGATCCCCAGGTGCGCGAGGTGGTCCAGCGGGCTGCCGGGGGCCACCCGTGCGAGCGGCTCGTGCCAGGCGGCCAGCAGCCGGTAGAGCAGCACCAGGGCGGGCAGCCCGAAGGCCATCAACCAGGCATACAGCAGCACCAGTTGGGCACTGCCGCAGAGGGCCGTCCGGAGTGTCGTGTGGCGGCGCGGTGGCGGGCCCTGGGGCCGCTCGGGCTGCGGGGCGGTGGCCTCGGCGGCGGCCCGGTCGACGAAGCCGGCCAGCGCGCGCACCGTGGGGTGGCCGTAGAGGTCCGCCATGGCCAGGTGGGACAGCTCCGGCAGCCTGCGCAGCCGCGACATGAGCCGGGCCGCGGCCATCGAGTGGCCGCCCAGGTCGAGGAAGAAGTCGTCCTCCACGGAGAGTTGGGTGAGGCCGAGCACCTCCTGCCAGGCGGCGGCCAGCCGGCGTTCGGTCGCGGTTTCGGCGGGCGCGTGCGGGCGGGAACGTTTGGCCAGCGGCGGCGAGGTGGGTGCGGGCAGTGCGGACCGGTCGACCTTGTCCGCCGCCAGCAGCGGGAAGGCGGCCAGGACTTCGACGAAGGAGGGGATCATGTACTCCGGCAGCCGGCCGCGCAGCGTGGTGTGCAGCCGCTCGCGCAGCTCCTCGCCGTCCGCCGCGGGGCCGCCGGCCAGGGTGAGGTAGCCGACCAGGTCCTGCACCACGCCGTCGAGTTCGCGCGGCACGACCACCGCGTTCTCGACGGCGGGGTCCTCGCGGAGCACCTCCTCGATCTCGGCCAGCTCGATCCGGTAGCCGCGGATCTTGACCTGGGTGTCGATCCGGCCCAGGAACTCGATCTCGCCGGTGGCGGTGCGCCTGCCCAGGTCGCCGGTGCGGTAGATCCGCGGGCTCTGCGCGCGGTCGTGCGCCACCGGGTTGGTGACGAACTTCTCCGCGGTGAGCTCGGGCCGGTTGAGGTAGCCGATCGCCACGCCGGGGCCGCCGATGCAGATCTCCCCGCTCTCGCCCTCCGGCACCGGGCGCAGCTTCTCGTCGAGCAGGTAGACCCGGTAGCTGGGCAGCGGGGTGCCGATGGTGACCGGGCGGCGCGGCGACAGTTCGCCGCAGGTGGCGCTGACCGTCGACTCGGTGGGCCCGTAGACGTTCAGGAACCGCCGGCCCGGCTTGGACCAGCGTCTGACCAGGTCGGGCGGGCAGGCCTCGCCGCTGACCAGCAGGCTGCGCAGCGAGGAGACCTCGGCCTCGATGGTGGTCAGCAGGGTCGGCACGCAGCAGAGCACGGTGATCGCCTGCTCGACCAGGAAGGCGGCCAGTCCCTCGCCCACCCGCCGGTCGTCGGTGGGCCCGGCCACCAGGGTGGCGCCCACCACCCAGGCGGGCCAGATCTCCTCGACCGAGAAGTCGAAGGCGAGCGAGAGCCCCTGGTAGACCCGGTCCTCCTCGCGGACCTGGTAGATCGGGGCGACGGACTGCAGGAAGTTGACGATGTTGGCGTGCGAGACGGCCACGCCCTTGGGGCGTCCGGTGGTTCCGGAGGTGTAGATGACGTAGCAGACCGACGACGGGTCGATCGCGACGTTCGGCCGGTCTGCCGACTGCATGCTCAACTGGTCTGCCAGCCCGTCCAGTTCGAGAACCCGGCAGGGCAGCTCGGGGGTCCGGTGGCGCATCGAGGAGGTGGTCACCAGGTCGCACAGCCCGGCGTCGCGCGCGATGAAGCCGACCCGGTCGGCGGGGAACGAGGGGTCCAGCGGCACGTAGGACGCACCGGACTTCAGGACCGCGAGCAGGGTGACGTAGGACTCCGGGGAGCGTTCCAGCAGAATTCCCACGCTCGCGCCGGGCCCGGCTCCCCGCTCGCGCAGCAGCCGGGCCAGCTGATTGGCCCGACGGTCGAGTTCGGCATAGCTGAGGTGGACGGCGCCGCAACTGACGGCGGTATTGTCCGGCACCCGGTCGCAGGTCCGCTCGAAGTACCGGGCCAGCCACGGGACCGACGGCAGAATCCAGTGACTGGCGGGCTCCGAAACGTCCGGGCCGCCCCGCGGTTCGCTGTGCTGCGAGGGCGATTCAACTCTCGGCATGATTCCTCCTGTCCGCAGGAGAGTAGCGGTGGTTGCAACAGCCGTTGATTTAACGCTCGACACCTTCATCGGGCATTCGGGCGATGATCGGAATAACTGTGACAGTGGGCGGCGCAAAGCTGCGAAAGCGCTTTCGGCGCGCCCTGGTAAAACCGTGGCAAACCTCTGGAGCTGCCCCGGTTGACGTGCGTGACCTGCGCACAGCCCGGCGATCGACGTGGCGGCATCGTCGATCTGCTCAATCCCCCGTGCCCGCGCGGTACTTGGCACAGTCGGCGGATTCCCCGCCGGTGTGCGACCGGCAACATGGCACTGCGTCCGCGGGGCGGACGTCCCCCAATCACCTTTCGGTGATTTAACGCAACGGACACTATGCCGGTCCGCGCAAGTGAGGCAAGGGGCGCTCGGAGCGTTCAGGAATTTCTCATTTTTCGTTCACCCGTCTCATGTGGTGACCTCGGACGGGTGATCGGGAGGCCCACTGAAAGGGCTGGCGGATAAGGGTGACCGGCATGTCTGTTCGATCGCACGGGGATTTTTTCCGAACAGCTGGGGGAGGGGAGGGGGAATCTTTGATTCCGAGCGTGACCGCATTCCCGCGGAGGGGTGGCGGCAAAGGGTCGGGGCGGTTTCGCGGCCGGGGCGCGGGGGTTGCGGGCAAGGGGACGGCAAGGGGGTGCCCCGCGGCCGGCCGTGGGTCGGTCAGCGGTCCTGCCGGGCCAGCGCGGCGCGCACGATCATCGTGAGCCAGTGGCCCTCGGAGCGGGGGCCGCACTGCTCGGCGGCGGCCTGGTGCAGTCGCTGCCACAGTCCGGCCCGGTCCCAGGTGCGGAACCGGCGGTGCGCGGTGGCGGGCGAGACGCCGAACTCGGGCGGCAGGTGGCGCCAGGAACAGCCGCTGGTCAGGACGTAGACGACGGCCGTGAAGACGGTCCGGTCGTCCAGCGGGGCGCTGCCGCCGCCCTGGGGGCGCGGCAGGAAGGCGGGCAGCAGCGGTTCGACCAGTTTCCACAGCCGATCAGGAACCAGTCGATGTGACAGGACATCAACCATGGCACCCATCATGCGACACGCGGCCGGCCGCCGGGCCGGTCCGCCCGACAGCCCCAGGTCACCGGTCCACACCACATGAGACGATCCCGCGGTCGGTCCATCTGCCGCTTGCGTGACGGGAGTTGGTGAATCAGCGGACTGTGGTCCAAAGTGGGACCGGCGGCCAAGTGCGGGACGGGCCAAGGCTCTGGGACATGTCCTAGTGCCGCGTCAGGCAACTTTTGCCCGTCAAGGAGCGGCGTCCGGGGCGTGCTGTCGGCGTGCCGGCCGGAAGTCCTCGTACTGGACGTACTTGGGCTTTCGGCCGGTGCGGCGAGAGTGCGTGCCGGGCGTCGCGACGGGGCGAAGGTTGCCTGACGCGGCACTAGCCCCGTTGCAGGACCCTGGTCGCGCCGGTGACGGCCGTGCTCGCCAGCAGCCAGCCGGTCAGCACCAGGGCCGCGCTCAGCCACTGGTCGAACCCGGCCGGGGCCCAGCCGTCCTGGCCCAGGTTGACGATCGGCAGCACCAGGCTGGCCGAGTAGAGCGCCGGGTTCCAGTGCGGGTGCTCGTCGAGTTTGACCGGTGCGGGCTGGTGGCCGGCGAACCAGAAGGTGCCCAGCGCCCAGGCGGCCACCAGCCACAGCGCGGCCCGGCCCGGGCGGTAGCCGTAGCCGACGGTGATGTCCTGGAACCAGCACCAGGCCCGGCCCGGCAGCGGCAGGCCCTGGCGACGGCGGCGCTGCTTGGCGTACTGCACCTCGCGGGCGTCCTCGTCCAGGCCGTCGCGCCGCAGCGCGGCGGCCAGCTGCTCGTAGGGCTCGGGGTGGTAGGTGTCCAGCGCGTGGTCCAGCCAGGCGATGCGCTGCTCGACGGTGAAGGAGGAGTCCTCCGGCGGGCGCAGCGACTCGTAGGCGAAGCCGGTCAGCCGGACCCTGCCGTTGCGCGGCCAGGCCTGCGGGGTGTCGACCAGGTTGCCGACCCGGGCGCGGGAGAGGGCGACGGTGCCGGTGGGCGGGGCCGGGCAGGTGAAGCGCAGTTCGGGGGTCTGGATCCGGCGCAGCGACAGCTCCTGGCCGTGGCCGAGGTGGAACTCGGCGTTGGAGATCAGGCAGGCGCTCTCGAACCGGGCGTCGTCCAGCCGCACCCCGCCGAAGGCGCGGAACGGCATGCTCCGGCTGCCCGCCGGCTCCACCTGGCCGAAGCCCTGGCCGTACATGCTGCCCGGGTCGCTGCCCAGCGCGAGGGGCGCCTGGGCCGCACCGGCGGGCCCGTTCCCGGGCTCACCGGCCGCGGAGCGCGGTGCCGGCAGGCCCGGCGGGCCCGGTACGCCACTGGCCTGCGGCGTCTGTGGCGTCTGTGGCGCCGCCGGTGCGTCCGGTGCGTCCGGTACGTCCAGTGCGGCCCTGGCGGCGCCCGGGTCGCTGCTCTGCGGGTCGCGGTAGTACGGCCCCGGGTCCCGGCTGCGCAGGCTGTAGCCCACCGGTGCCGGCGCCTGCCAGGACAGGTCCGTCCGCGACCTGCCCGCCTGGGCGGGCAGCCAGCCGGACAGGTAGCAGGTGCTGCCCACGCTGATCCGGGCCGCGTTGAGGCAGTTGCCCTGCCCGGGCCGGGCGTACAGCTGCGCGCCGCGCAGCGAGAGCCGACCGCCGATCCGGGCGGTGCGCAGGCTCAGGTCGCCGTAGGTGACCAGCCGGTCGGCCTCGAAGTCCTGGTGGACGGCCAGGCCGTCGGCGGAGAACGCGTGCCCGTACTGGTCGCCGCCGACCACCAGGTGGTTGACGATCAGGTCGGTGCCGATCTGGGCGTCGGTCAGCCGCACGCCGGAGGCCACCGCGCAGCGCGCCAGCACCAGGTCCCCGCTGGTGACCAGCCGGGAGGCGTCGAGCCGGGGCAGCCAGCAGCCGTCGAAGCGGATCGTGCCGCCCTGCGCCTCGGAGAGCAGCACGCCGGTGTCGAAGCGGCAGCCGCGCAGCTCGACGAAGTCCTCGAGCCGCCCGCCCGCCAGGTCCAGGCGCCCGGTGATCAGCGCGCCGGTGAGCTTGAGGCCGCGCACCGTGCCGGGGACGGCGGTGGGGCCGCTGAGCAGCAGCAGCGCGAGCACGGTGGCTCGTACTGTTCGCTCCGGGCCCCAGTCGACAGGCGAACCCGGGTCGTCGGCGGCCTGGTCGTGTACGGACAGGTCGCACACCGCACCGCGCCGGAAGTCCTCCCACAGCCGCTGCTCCACCGGATTCCAGTCCGCCGGCACCTCGCTCATGCCCAGCTCCCCCCTCGGCCTGTCCGATCTCAGTGTTCGTATCACGGACTGAAATGCGGGACCACCTATTCCGGCCACTCCTTACACTTGGGCCTGTGATCTCTCGAATCGACCTGCGCGGCGCCACCGGCGACCCGCGCGACCTGCTGCCCCGTGCCGAGTTCGACGTGGAGGCCGCCCTTGCGAAGGTGCGGCCGATCTGCGAGGACGTACGCCATCGCGGGGTCGAGGCGCTGGTCGAGCTCACCGAGCGCTTCGACGGGGTCCGACTGACGCGCACCCGGGTGCCCGAGGCGGAGATCACCGCCGCGCTGGAGACGCTGGACCCGAAGGTGCGCGCGGCCCTGGAGGAGTCGATCCGCCGGGCCCGCCTGGTCCACCACGAGCAGCGCCGCACCGACCACACCACCCAGGTGGTGCCCGGCGGCACGGTCAGCGAGCGCTGGGTGCCGGTGGACCGGGTCGGCCTCTACGTGCCGGGCGGCCTGGCCGTCTACCCGTCCTCCGTTGTGATGAATGTGGTTCCCGCCCAGGAGGCCGGCGTCCCGGGCATCGCGGTCACCTCCCCGCCGCAGAAGGACTTCGGCGGCAAGGTGCACCCCGCGATCCTGGCGGCCTGCGCGCTGCTGGGCGTCACCGAGGTGTACGCGGTCGGCGGCGCCCAGGCGATCGCGATGTTCGCCTACGGCACCGCCGAGTGCCCGCCGGTGAACCTCGTCACGGGGCCGGGCAACATCTACGTGGCCGCCGCCAAGCGCCTGCTCAAGGGCCGGATCGGGATCGACGCCGAGGCCGGCCCGACCGAGATCGCCGTCCTGGCCGACGACAGCGCGGTGCCCGCCGAGGTGGCCGCCGACCTGATCAGCCAGGCCGAGCACGACCCGATGGCCGCCTCCGTGCTGGTCACCGACTCGACCGTGCTCGCCGACGCGGTGGAGGCCGAGCTCGAGGAGCAGGTGGCCAGGACCAAGCACCGCGAGCGGGTCACCGAGGCGCTGAGCGGCCGGCAGTCCGGCATCGTGCTGGTGGACGGCCTGGAGCAGGGCCTGGCCGTGGTCAACGCCTACGCCGCCGAGCACCTGGAGATCCAGACCCGGGACGCCGCCGCGGTGGCCGCCCGGGTGCGCAACGCCGGCGCGATCTTCGTCGGCCGCTTCGCACCGGTCTCGCTGGGCGACTACGCGGCCGGCTCCAATCACGTGCTGCCCACCGGCGGCTGCGCCTGCCACTCCTCGGGCCTGTCCGTACAGTCGTTCCTGCGCGGCATCCACGTGATCGACTACAGCCGCGAGGCGCTGGCGGAGATCGCCGAGCACGTGGTCAACCTCGCCAACGCCGAGGACCTGCCCGGGCACGGCGACGCCATTCGCGCTCGGTTCGACTGGACGGTGCCGAACTCTTGAACATCGACGACCTGCCGGTCCGTGACGAGCTGCGCGGACAGTCGCCCTACGGCGCCCCGCAGCTGGACGTCCCGGTCCAGCTGAACACCAACGAGAACCCCTACCCGCTGCCCGAGCCGCTGGTGGCCCGGATCGCCGAGCGGGTGGCCGAGGCGGCCCGCACCCTCAACCGCTACCCGGACCGCGACGCCGTCGAGCTGCGCACCGAGCTGGCCCGCTACCTGACCCGCACCACCGGGTTCGAGCGCGGCCTGGAGCAGGTCTGGGCGGCCAACGGCTCCAACGAGATCATCCAGCAGCTGCTGCAGACCTTCGGCGGCCCGGGCCGCAGCGCGCTCGGCTTCGAGCCGTCCTACCAGATGCACGAGCTGATCTCGCGCGGCACCGGCACCCGCTGGATCGCCGGCCCGCGCCGGGCCGACTTCACCATCGACGTCGAGAACGCGGTCACGGCGCTGGCCGAGCACCGCCCCGACGTGCTCTTCATCTGCTCGCCGAACAACCCGACCGGCACCGCCGTCGGGCGCGAGACGGTGCTCGCGCTGTACGAGGCCGCGCAGGCGGTCAAGCCGACCCTGGTGATCGTGGACGAGGCGTACGTCGAGTTCTCGCACCGCGCCTCGCTGCTGCCGCTGCTCGACGGCCGGCCGCTGCTGGTGATCACCCGGACCATGTCCAAGGCCTTCGGCGCGGCGGGCCTGCGGCTGGGGTACCTGGCCGCGGACCGGGCGGTGGTGGACGCCGTCCAGCTGGTCCGGCTGCCCTACCACCTGTCCGCCGTCACCCAGGCGACCGCGCTGGCCTGCCTGGAGCACACCGACACGCTGCTCGGCTACGTCGAGAAGCTCAAGGCCGAGCGCGACCGGGTGGTCGAGGCGCTGCGCGCGATGGGCCTGGAAGTGACCGACTCGGACTCGAACTTCATCCAGTTCGGGACCTTCGAGGACCCGCAGGCCGTCTGGCGTGCGGTGCTCGACCAGGGCGTGCTGGTGCGCAACAACGGCGTACCGGGGCGGCTTCGCGTCACCGCCGGCACTCCCGCCGAGAACGACGCCTTCCTGGCCGCCGTGGCCACCGCGATCAAGGAGCTGTAACCGGACATGTCCCGCATCGGGCGCGTGGAGCGCACCACCAAGGAGACCACGGTCCTGGTCGAGATCGATCTCGACGGCACCGGCCAGACCGACATCTCCACGGGCGTCGGGTTCTACGACCACATGCTCGACCAGCTGGGCCGGCACGGCCTGTTCGACCTCACCGTGAAGACCGAGGGCGACCTGCACATCGACACCCACCACACCATCGAGGACACCGCCCTCGCGCTGGGTGCCGCCTTCAAGCAGGCACTGGGCGACAAGGTGGGCATCTACCGGTTCGGCAACTGCACCGTCCCGCTGGACGAGTCGCTGGCCCAGGTGACCGTGGACCTCTCGGGCCGCCCCTACCTGGTGCACACCGAGCCGGAGAACATGGCGCCGATGATCGGCAGCTACGACACCACCATGACCCGGCACATCCTGGAGTCCTTCGTGGCCCAGGCCCAGATAGCCCTGCATGTGCACGTCCCCTACGGCCGCAACGCCCACCACATCGTGGAGTGCCAGTTCAAGGCGCTGGCCCGGGCCCTGCGCTACGCCGCGGAGTTCGATCCGCGCGCGGCCGGCATCCTCCCCTCGACGAAGGGCGCGCTGTGAGCAAGGCCACGATCCTGATCGTCGTCGGCCTCTTCCTGGGCGGCGGCGTGTACTCGTTCTGGAAGCAGAAGCTGCCCAAGGGCGTCGTCTTCCTGCTCGCCATCAGCTCGGCGTTCTGCCTGGCTGCCGGCGTCATGCGCCTCTAGTCCCGGACCACGGAAAGAATTCACCATGGGCAAGAACGTCGTGGTCTTCGACTACGGATCGGGAAACCTGCGGTCCGCGCAGCGGGCCGTGGAGCGCACCGGCGCCACCGTCACGGTGACCTCCGACTTCCAGCAGGCGCTGGACGCGGACGGTCTGCTGGTGCCGGGCGTGGGCGCCTACGAGGCCTGCATGCGCGGGCTGCGGGCGGTGCGCGGCGAGCAGATCATCGGCCGCCGGCTGGCCGGCGGCCGCCCGGTGCTGGGCATCTGCGTGGGGATGCAGATCCTCTTCGAGCGCGGGGTCGAGCACGGGGTCGAGACGGCGGGCTGCGACGAGTGGCCCGGCACCGTCGAGCCGCTGGAGGCGCCGGTCGTCCCGCACATGGGCTGGAACACCGTCGACTGGCCCGAGCAGAGCCGGCTCTTCGCCGGGATGGACCCCGAGACCCGGTTCTACTTCGTGCACTCCTACGGGGTGCGGCGCTGGGAGCTTACGATCACCAACGAGAAGATCAACGCTCCGCTGGTCAGCTGGACCACCCACGGTCAGCCGTTCGTCGCGGCGGTCGAGAACGGTCCGCTCTGGGCCACCCAGTTCCATCCCGAGAAGTCCGGCGACGCCGGCGCCGAGTTGCTCACCAACTGGGTCAACACCCTCTGAAGCCCCTTTGAAGCCAGGAAAGTTGCACACGATGAGCCGCCTCGAACTCCTCCCCGCCGTCGATGTCCGCGACGGCCAGGCCGTGCGCCTGGTCAAGGGCGCCTCCGGCACCGAGACCTCCTTCGGCGAGCCGCTGGCCGCCGCGCTGGCCTGGCAGCAGGCCGGCGCCGAGTGGCTGCACCTGGTCGACCTGGACGCCGCCTTCGGCACCGGCAGCAACCGCGAACTGCTGCGCGAGGTGACCGGGCGGCTGGACATCAAGGTCGAGCTGTCCGGCGGGATCCGGGACGACGAGTCGCTGGCCGCGGCGCTCGCCACCGGCTGCACCCGGGTCAACCTCGGCACCGCCGCGCTGGAGGCCCCCGAGTGGGTGGCCAAGGTGATCGCCGAGCACGGCGACAAGGTCGCGGTGGGCCTGGACGTGGTCGGCACCACGCTGCGCGGGCGCGGCTGGACCAAGGACGGCGGCGACCTCTACGAGGTGCTGGCCCGCCTCGACGCCGAGGGCTGCGCCCGCTACGTGGTCACCGACGTCAACCGGGACGGCACCCTGACCGGCCCCAACCTGCAGCTGCTGCGCGACGTCTGCGCCCGCACCGACCGTCCGGTGGTCGCCTCCGGCGGCGTCTCCTCGCTGGACGACCTGCGCGCGATCGCCACCCTGGTGCCCGAGGGTGTCGAGGGTTCGATTGTGGGCAAGGCCCTCTACGAGCAGAAGTTCACCCTCGAAGAGGCCTTGGAGGCTGTCTCGTGACAGATCGTCAGATCGTTCGCGGCCGGGTGTCGGGGTTCTCGCCCTGGGAGGAGCAGTTCGGCTTCTCGCGTGCGGTGGCGGCCGGCGACCACGTGCACGTGTCCGGCTGCACCGCGCTGGTGAACGGCCGGATCGAGCACGACGATCCGTACAACCAGGCGCTCACCGCCTTCGGCGCCGCGCTCGGCGCGCTGGCCCCCTACGGTCTGACGGCGGACGACGTGGTCCGCACCCGGGTGTTCCTCACCCATGTCCGTGACGCCGACGAGGTGGGGCGGGCGCACAAGCAGCTGTTCGACGCCGTCCGGCCGGCCGCCACCATGCTGGTGGTGGCCGGACTGATCGACTCCCGGATGATGGTCGAGGTCGAACTCGACGCCTACCGCGCCGGGTTGGGCAAGACTCTGGAAGGTAGTACCCCGTGACCCTGGCCGTACGAGTGATCCCCTGCCTGGACGTGGATGCGGGCCGGGTGGTCAAGGGCGTCAACTTCCAGAACCTGCGCGACGCGGGCGACCCGGTCGAGCTGGCCCGTGCCTACGACGCCCAGGGCGCCGACGAGTTGACCTTCCTGGACATCACCGCCTCGTCCGGTGACCGGGAGACCACCTACGACGTGGTGCGCCGCACCGCCGAGCAGGTCTTCATCCCGCTCACCGTCGGCGGCGGCATCCGGGCCGTCGACGACGTGGACAAGCTGCTGCGGGCCGGGGCCGACAAGGTCGGCGTCAACACCGCGGCGATCGCCCGCCCGGAGCTGCTCCGGGAGATCGCCGAGCGGTTCGGCCGCCAGGTGCTGGTGCTCTCGGTGGATGCCCGCAAGGTCCAGGGCGGCACCGGGACGGCCAGCGGCTACGAGGTGACCACCCACGGCGGGCGCCGCGGCACCGGCCTGGACGCCGTCGAATGGGCCGAGCGCGCCGCGGAGCTGGGCGCCGGCGAGATCCTGCTCAACTCGATGGACGCGGACGGCACCAAGGACGGCTACGACCTGGCGATGATCCGCGCGGTGCGCGAGCGGGTGGGCGTCCCGGTGATCGCCTCCGGCGGCGCCGGCAAGCTCGCCGACTTCGCCCCGGCGGTCGAGGCCGGGGCGGACGCCGTGCTGGCCGCCTCCGTCTTCCACTTCGGCGACCTGCGGATCGGGGACGTGAAGAGCGCGCTGCGCGAGGCGGGCCACCCGGTGCGCTGAGGCGCGCCCTGCTGCTGACGGGTCAGCTCTTGAGCGGGCCCGTCAGCTTCGGGCCGCCCTCGTGCTGGGAGACCGTCAGCAGGCAGGTCACGTCGCGGAAGCCCTGGTCGTAGTAGGCCAGCGAGAGGCCCAGCGGGAAGCTGTAGAAGGTGCCGCCGCCCTGCTTGGCCTGCCAGCTGTCCACCGAGGGCCGGCAGGCCGTCAGCATCGCCATGGCGATCTGGCTCTCCTTGGTCAGCCCGTCCGGCAGCTTCGGGTTGGCGATCGCCTCCGCGTCGTGCGGCTGGTCGCAGGGGCGCGGCTGGACGGTGGTGATCACCGGACTCAACTGCGGGTGGTCCAGGCAGCTGCCGACCGCGAACCACGGATACGGCAGCGCCTTGCTCGGGCTGGGGGAGGGCGAGGGCGAGGGGGACGGGGAGGCCGACGGCGAGGGGCTGGGCGGCGGCTCGGCCGCCCGGTGCCCGGATGCGGGCCAGAGCAGCGCCGCCGTCACCGCACCCGCGGTGAGCAGCAGCACGACGGCGAGTGCGAGCAACGGTCCGGTGCGGCGTGCGGACTGGGTCATGGACACCAGAATCCCGCAGCGCGGCCCGCCCCGGTGGGCCTTTGCCGAAGATCGC
Source organism: Kitasatospora sp. NBC_01250 (assembly GCF_036226465.1). NCBI lineage: Bacteria > Bacillati > Actinomycetota > Actinomycetes > Kitasatosporales > Streptomycetaceae > Kitasatospora > Kitasatospora sp. NBC_01250. Next base: position 6,639,876 of record NZ_CP108476.1, read on the forward strand.
GGGAGGTCCCCGTGCCCGGCCCGGGCCTGCCACAATGTCCGCATGTCCTCCGTAACGCCGTCCGTCCCCGCCACCCCCGGCAGCACCGACCTCGACCCGGCCATCGCCGCCCGCCTCAAGCGCACCGAGGACGGGCTGCTGCCCGCCGTCGCGCAGCAGTTCGACACCGGTGAGGTGCTGATGCTCGGCTGGATGGACGACGAGGCGCTGCACCGCACCCTGACCACCGGGCGCTGCACCTACTGGAGCCGCAGCCGCAACGAGTACTGGGTCAAGGGCGACACCTCGGGCCACCTGCAGCACGTCAAGTCGGTGGCGCTGGACTGCGACGGGGACACCCTGCTGGTCCAGGTCGACCAGGTCGGTGCCGCGTGCCACACCGGGGCCAGGACCTGCTTCGACGAGGACGTCCTGCTGCCCGGCTGAGCGGCCCGCCGCGCTCCCGTCCGCCCACCCCAGAAAGATCGGTGCCCGACCCATGGACCTCGAAGCCTTCCGCAAGCTCGCCGCCGACACCCGGGTCATCCCGGTCACCCGCCGGCTCCTGGCGGACGGCCTCACGCCGATCGGCCTCTACCGCTCGCTGGCGGCCGAGCGGCCCGGCACCTTCCTGCTGGAGTCGGCCGAGCAGGGCCGCAGTTGGTCGCGCTACTCGTTCGTCGGCGTGCGCAGCGCCGCCACCTTGACGGTCGGCCCGGACGGCCAGGCCCGCTGGCTGGGCACCCCGCCGGTCGGCATCCCGCGCGACGGCGACCCGCTGGAGGTGCTGCGCGTCGCGCTGAGCGCGCTGCACACCCCGCGGCCGGTCGACGACGGCCTGCCGCCGCTCACCGGCGGCCTGGTCGGCTACCTCGGCTACGACATCGTGCGCCGCCTGGAGAAGCTGCCCGACCTCAACCCGGACGACCTCCAGCTGCCCGAGCTGACCATGCTGCTCGCCACCGACCTCGCCGTGCTCGACCACGTGGACGGCAGCGTGCTGCTGATCGCCAACGCGGTCAACCACAACGACCTGGCCAGCGGGGTCGACGAGGCCTACGCGGACGCGGTGGCCCGGCTGGACGCGATGGAGGCCGAGCTGGGCAAGCCGGTCGAGCCGGGCCTGGCCACCGTCACCCCCACCGCCGCTGACGCCGTGTCGGCCTTCGGCGGGGCGCCCTACCAGGCCGTGGTGGAGCAGATCAAGGAGCGGATCCGGGCCGGCGAGGCGTTCCAGGTGGTCCCCTCCCAGCGCTTCGAGGCGCCCTGCCCGGCCTCCGCGCTCGACGTCTACCGGGTGCTGCGCACCACCAACCCCAGCCCGTACATGTACCTGTTCCGCTTCCCCGGCCCCGACGGCGGCGCCGAGGGCGCCTTCGACGTGGTCGGCTCCAGCCCCGAGGCACTGGTCAAGGTGACGCAGGGTCAGGCGATGGTGCATCCGATCGCCGGCACCCGGCACCGCGGCGCCACCCCGCAGGAGGACGCCGAGCTGGCCGCCGAGCTGCTCGCCGACCCCAAGGAGCGCGCCGAGCACCTGATGCTGGTCGACCTGGGCCGCAACGACCTGGGCCGGGTCTGCACCCCGGGCAGCGTCGAGGTGGTCGACTTCATGTCGGTGGAGCGCTACAGCCACGTGATGCACATCGTCTCCACCGTCACCGGCGAGGTCGCCGACGGCCGCACCGCCTTCGACGTGCTCACCGCCTGCTTCCCGGCCGGCACCCTCTCCGGCGCCCCCAAGCCGCGCGCCATGCGGATCATCGAGGAGCTCGAACCCACCCGCCGCGGCCTGTACGGCGGCTGCGTCGGCTACCTCGACTTCGCCGGCGACGCCGACACCGCGATCGCGATCCGCACCGCCGTGCTGCGCGACCACGTCGCCTACGTCCAGGCGGGCGCGGGCGTGGTCGCCGACTCCGACCCGGTGAGCGAGGACACCGAGTGCCACAACAAGGCCGCCGCCGTCCTGCGCGCCGTCGCCACCGCGAACACGCTGCGGGCGCCGGTGGTGTGATGCGCGACTGAGGGTGACCCGGTGCGGGGGTGGGAGCGGAGTCGGGGGATAGTGGACGGATGACCGCCACACCGTCGCCCGCTCCCGCTGTTTCCGCCGCCCCCGCCCGCAGGACCGCCGACCGGCGCAGCCTGCTGCTGATGCTGCTGCTCACGCTGGCCGGGGCGGTCCTGGTGCTGGTGGCGGTCGGGCGGACCTGGAGCGAGGGGCAGGTCAAGGGGCTGGCGGTGAGTGCGACCGGCAGTGACGTCTCGGGGCTGCCGGGGGCGCTGGCGCTGGTCGGACTGGCCTCGGCGGTGGCGATCTTCGCGGTGCGCGGGGTCGGGCGGTACGTGGTGGGCGCGCTGGTGACGCTGGCGGGCCTGGGCGCGGCCGTCGCGGCGGGGATGGGCTCGGTGGACAGCGGCGCGGTGGACTCCGAGGCGGCCAAGAAGCTGGGGCTGCTGGGCACCACCGCCGAGCAGGTCAGCCACACCGCCTGGCCCTGGGTGGCGCTGCTCGGCGGCCTGCTGCTGGCCGCGGCGGGCGGGCTGACCGTGCTGCGCGGCAGGGCCTGGCCGAGCATGGGTACCCGCTACGACGCCCCGGTCGCCAAGGCGAAGGCCCCCACCGGCGGTGCGCACACGCCCGCCGACCTGTGGAAGGCGCTGGACCGCGGCGAGGACCCCACCCTCGGCTGACCACGGGGCTACCCGCACCGCCGCGGGTCAACCGTGACCGTCCTCACCCGGACCCGGCTTTGGGGCTCGTGGGGGCGTCCGCAACAATGGAGGGTGACAATCGGCCGTTGCCGGTTGGGGGCGTCCCGTACGCCGACCCGGCCGCCGGTCCCGGTAGAGCCGCAGAACCAAGGAGTACCCAGATGTCGTCGCAAGCCCACGGACACACCCCCGCGGCCTGGACCGGTTCGGCCATCGTCTTCGTCGGTTTCTGCGTCAGCGGCGCCGCGATGATCATGGCGTCGGTGCCGATCTTCTGGGCCGGGATCGCCGTGATCCTCATCGGCGGTGTCGTCGGCAAGGCGATGTCGATGGCCGGCATGGGCAAGACCCCGGACCTGGCGGTCGCCAAGGTGCTGGCCGACGCGCGCCGCGGTGTCACGGCCAAGCCGGAGGTCGCCGAGGTCGCCGCGACCGCCACGGCCGCCGCGCACTGATCGCGCAGCACCCTCCCACGCGTGCCCCGGACCGGGGCGCCGGAGCTCCAGCAGCCCGGCGCCCCGGTCCGCGTGCGTTCCGGTCCGTGCCGGGCCCCGGTGGGGCGCGCGGGCCCGGTCGTGCGCCCGGTCGTGCGGCCCGCTGCGCGGCGTGGCGCGTCGGCCACCCGAACAGGGGGAGAATCAGCACCGTGACCGCCCCCAGCACTCCGGCCGGCCCGCGTGCGCTGCGCCGCCTGGCCCGTCCGCTCGCGGCCCTCGGCGCCGTCGCGCTGCCCGCCCTCTACGTCTCGGCGGTGGACCCGAACGCTCCGGGCCACTACCCGACCTGCCCGTTCCTCCAGGCCACCGGCTGGTGGTGCCCGGGCTGCGGCGGCCTGCGCTGCGTGCACGCGCTCAGCCGCGGCGACCTGACCACCGCCTGCCACGACAACCTGCTCGCCGTCGCGCTCTTCGGCGTGCTCGGCGTGCTCTGGGCGGGCTGGTTCTGGGCCGCGCTGACCGGTGGACGCCCGCCCCGGATCGAGTTGAGCCGCTCCCGGCTGATCGGCCTGGGCGTGCTGGTGCTCGCCTTCACGGTCGTGCGCAACCTGCCCGGGGGCGCCGGGCTGGCGCCCCCGCTGGTCTGAGCGGCCGCTGCAGCGCGGCACCGTGACCGGTTCCACACCCGCCCCGGCTGCCCCCGACCGCGCCTGTCCGGTCACCGGCACCACCGGCCCCACCTGCCCGGAAACCGGTCCGTTCCGCGAGACGCGCGCCGGGCGGATGCGCTCTGCGCCCCCCGGTGCCGATACCATCGAAGTGCCGGCGGGGGCGTGCGGAGCCGAACGGAACCCGCGTCACCGCTTGGAACATCCGGCTAGACACTGATGGGGGCGCCCGCGTGAGCGTGCTCGACGAGATCATCGACGGGGTCCGTGCGGACCTCGCGGAGCGGCAGGCCCGGGTCTCCCTGGACGAGCTCAAGGAGCTGGCCGCCAAGGCGCCGGACGCCAAGGACGGCGTGGCCGCCCTGCGCGGCGAAGGCGTGCGGGTGATCTGCGAGGTCAAGCGCTCCAGCCCGTCCAAGGGCGCGCTGGCCGCGATCGCCGACCCGGCCGCGCTGGCCGTCGACTACGCCGCCGGCGGTGCGGCGGCGATCAGCGTGCTCACCGAGCAGCGCCGCTTCGGCGGCTCGCTGGCCGACCTGGACGCGGTCCGGGCGGCGGTGGACACCCCGCTGCTGCGCAAGGACTTCATCGTCACCGCCTACCAGCTCTGGGAGGCCCGCGCGCACGGCGCCGACCTCGCGCTGCTGATCGTGGCGGCCCTCGACCAGCCGGCGCTGGTCTCGCTGATCGAGCGGGCCGAGTCGATCGGGCTGACCCCGCTGGTCGAGGTGCACGACGAGGAGGAGATCGCCCGCGCGGTGGACGCCGGCGCGAAGATCATCGGCGTCAACGCGCGCAACCTCAAGACGCTCGAGGTGGACCGCAACACCTTCGCCAACGTGGCGCACGCGATCCCGGCCCACATCGTCAAGGTGGCCGAGTCCGGGGTCCGCGGCCCGCACGACCTGATCGCCTACGCGAACGAGGGTGCGGACGCGGTGCTGGTCGGCGAGTCGCTGGTGACCGGCCGGGACCCGAAGGCGGCCGTCGCCGACCTGGTCGCCGCCGGCGCCCACCCGGCGCTGCGCCACGGGCGGGGCTGACCGGCACCCGATGGCCATCGCCACCCGTCTCCAGAAGGGCTGCCGCCCGCGCGGCTGCCGCGCGCCCGCACGCCGTGTGCTGGGGCGCCGGGTGCGCTACGTGATCGGCTGCGAGCCCGGGCAGGTGCCCGGGCGCCGATGGCGTCGGACGGCACGGGCCTAAGTTCGTTCCGTCCGCCTGTCCGTCTGTCGCGCCTCGCGCCGGGCGGGCCGATCACCCCAGGATTCCGCATGCCCGAAAATCTGACCGACCCTCAGGTCCCCGACGCCCGGGGATACTTCGGCGCCTATGGTGGCCGCTTCATCCCGGAGGCGCTGGTCGCCGCCGTCGAGCAGGTCGCCGAGGAGTACGCCAAGGCCAAGCAGGACCCGGCCTTCGCCGCCGAACTCGACCTGCTGCTCAAGGACTACACCGGGCGGCCGAGCCCGCTCACCGACGTGCACCGGTTCTCCGCCGAGGCCGGCGGGGCCCGGGTGCTGCTCAAGCGCGAGGACCTCAACCACACCGGCTCGCACAAGATCAACAACGTCCTCGGCCAGGCCCTGCTCACCCGCCGGATGGGCAAGACCAGGATCATCGCCGAGACCGGTGCGGGGCAGCACGGCGTGGCCACCGCCACCGCCTGCGCGCTCTTCGGCTTCGACTGCACGATCTACATGGGCGAGGTCGACACCGAGCGCCAGGCGCTCAACGTGGCCCGGATGCGGATGCTCGGCGCCGAGGTGGTGGCGGTCAAGTCCGGCAGCCGCACGCTGAAGGACGCCATCAACGAGGCCTTCCGCGACTGGGTCGCCAACGTCGACTCCACCCACTACCTGTTCGGCACGGTGGCCGGCCCGCACCCGTTCCCGGCCATGGTCCGCGACTTCCACCGGGTGATCGGCGTGGAGGCCCGCGCCCAGGTGCTGGAGCGCACCGGACGGCTGCCGGACGCCGTGGTCGCCTGCGTGGGCGGCGGATCCAACGCGATCGGCATCTTCCACGAGTTCATCCCGGACGCCGGGGTGCGCCTGATCGGCTGCGAGGCGGCCGGCGAGGGCGTGGAGACCCCGCGCCACGCGGCCACCCTCACCAAGGGCGAGCCCGGCGTGCTGCACGGCGCGCGCAGCTACGTGCTGCAGGACGAGGACGGCCAGACCATCGAGAGCCACTCCATCTCGGCGGGCCTGGACTACCCCGGCATCGGCCCCGAGCACGCCTTCCTGAAGGACACCGGACGGGCCGAGTACCGCCCGGTCACCGACGACGAGGCGATGCAGGCGCTGCGCCTGCTGTCGCGCACCGAGGGCATCATCCCGGCCATCGAGAGCGCCCACGCGCTGGCCGGCGCGCTGGTGCTGGGCCGCGAGCTGGGCCCGGACGCCACCATCCTGGTCAACCTCTCCGGGCGCGGCGACAAGGACATGCACACCGCCGCGCAGTACTTCGGCCTCTACGACAGCGAGGGCAAGTGACCATGGGCGCCTCCAAGCTGAGCACGGTTCTGGCCGCTGCCAAGGCCGCGGACCGGGCCGCGCTGATCGGCTACCTGCCGGCCGGCTTCCCCACCGTCGAGGGCGGGATCAAGGCCGTCAACGCGCTGGTCGAGGGCGGCTGCGACATCGTCGAGGTCGGCCTGCCGCACTCCGACCCGGTGCTGGACGGCCCGACCATCCAGACCGCCGACGACATCGCGCTGCGCGGTGGCGTGCGGATCAAGGACGTGCTGCGCACCGTCCAGGAGGTGGCCGGTGCCCACCCCGAGGCGGCGGTGCTGGTGATGACCTACTGGAACCCGGTGGACCGCTACGGCGTCGCCCGGTTCGCCGCCGACCTGGCCGCGGCCGGCGGCGCGGGCGTGATCCTGCCCGACCTGCCGGTGGAGGAGTCCGTCGAGTGGCGCGCGGCGGCGGGTGAGCACGGGCTGGACACGGTCTTCGTGGTCGCGCCGAGCAGCCGGGACCAGCGGCTGGCCGAGGTCACCGCGGCCGGCAGCGGCTTCGTCTACGCCGCCGCCGTGATGGGCGTGACCGGCTCCCGGGCGCAGGTCGGCGAGTTGGCCGAGGACCTGGTCGCCCGCACCCGGGCCGCGACCGACCTGCCGGTCTGCGTGGGCCTCGGGGTCTCCACGGCGGCGCAGGCCGCCCAGGTGGCCGGCTTCGCCGACGGCGTGATCGTCGGCTCGGCCTTCGTGCAGCGGATCCTGGACGCCGACGGGGACGAGGCGGGCGCGCTGGCGGCCGTCCGCGCGCTGGCGGCCGACCTCGCCGAGGGCGTGCGCAAGCGCTGAACCTTGCGGCCTGACGGCCCGTCACCCCAAGTGGGTGGCGGGCCGTCGGCTTTCCTCGGCCCGTACGGGTGAATCGACACGGCCTGACGTGTCATCGGGTTTGTCGGGCCGTTGCACCGGGTGCTCCGTGGGGAATGGTTCGGGTCGCTGCCCTTCGTGTACTTCTCCACCATCCGGGATCGACGAGAGGGAGGTGCCGCCGTGGTCGCCCTGCACCGTGGCGTCCTGCTCAGGGCCGTTGCCGCCGCCCTGGTGCTGGCCGCGGCGTTCGGCGGGGAGCACGCGGTGGGCCACGCACTGGCCAAGCGCGGCGCCGAGCTGGCGGCCCGGCAGAACGGCACCAGCGGCGCGCCGCAGAGCCCCGGCGGGATCGCCAAAAGGGACAGATGACCTATCCTCACCCATTCGGGTGAATGGGGCGAGATTGGAGTAAGCGGCAGAAATCCCCTACGGTTCATCAGGAACTCCGGCGGGCGCGGTGCCCCCGTGGCGGACGTCTGATGAGGGGGTGGGCCGGATGGCCGGGAGCGAGCAGGTCGTGGGGCGGCGGTTCGCGGTGGCGGCCCCGTGGATCAGCACGGTGGCCCGGTTGGGGCTCGCCGTGGTCTGGGCCTGGGCGGGGCTGGCGAAGATCTCCGATCCGGCGGTGGCGGCCCAGGCGGTGCGCGCCTACCGGATCCTGCCCGAGGGGCTGGTCAAGCCGGTCGGCTACGGACTGCCGTTCCTGGAGATCGGGTTGGCGCTGCTGCTGGTGATCGGCCTCGGGGTGCGGATCGCCGCGGTGATCTCGGTGATCCTGCTGCTGACCTTCATCGCCGCCATCGCCTCCACCTGGGCCCGCGGCATCGCCATCGACTGCGGCTGCTTCGGCGGCGGCGGAGCGGTGGCCGCCTCGCAGACGCAGTACCTGCAGGAGATCCTGCGCGACATCGGCTTTCTGCTGGTGGCGCTCTGGCTGGTCGTCAGGCCGCGCTCCAGGGTGTCGGTGGACTCCTGGCTCGCCCTCTGACGGCGCTGCGCCCGATGGTCCCGCGCCCGATGGTCCTGCGCCCGATGGCCCCGTGTCCGATGGTCCCGCGCCCCCGACCGGCATCCCGACTGGCTCCAAAACCCCTGGAAGCAAAAGAACATGAGTGAGAAGAACCGAGAAGGCAAGCGCACGGCCCGCGAGCGGATGCGCGATGAGCGGGCCGCCCAGGAGGTCAAGGACGCCCGCAGGAAGAAGCTGATCGTGCTCGGCTCGGTGCTCGCCGTCCTGGTGCTGGGGGCGGGCATCGGCGTGGCGGTGCAGAGCGGCCGGTCCAGCTCCTCGACCCCGAAGGCCGCGCCGGCCGGCGCGATCGGCAACAAGAACCTGGTGATCCCCGACGGCCCGGCCAACGCGCCCTCCACGCTGACCGTCTACGAGGACCCGAGGTGCCCGGCCTGCGGCGCCTTCGAGCGTGAATTCGCGCCCACCGTCGACCAGTTGCAGGACCAGGGCAAGCTCTTCGGCAACTACCACATCGTCTCGTTCATCGACCGGCACGACAATGGCAAGGGCTCCAAGAACGGCGCCAACGCGCTGGCCTGCGCCCAGGACTCGGGCTACTTCCGGGCCTACCACGACGTGCTCTACCGCAATCAGCCGGACGAGACGGTGGACAGCTGGAAGGACAAGTCCAAGCTGATCGACCTGGCCAAGCAGGTCCCCGGGCTGGACTCGCCGACCTTCGAGGCCTGCGTCAACACCAACAAGTTCGGCGGCTGGGTCTCGGCGGTGGAGGAGGACTTCGACAAGTCCGGCTACAGCTCCACCCCCACCGTGCTGCTCAACGGCAAGCCGATCTACCCGAAGAACGGCAACGACGAGATCACCCCGGACAACCTGGTCAAGTGGGTGAACGAGGCCAACCAGGGCAAGCAGCTGGGCACCACCGGCAGCGCCTCGGCCAGCCCCGCGCCGACCAGCACGGCCGCCGAGACCGACCCGAACCAGCCGCCGGCCAGCCCCGGCAGCTGAGGCAGGCCGGACCCGCGCCGGCCCGCACCCCGCCGCCCCGGGGTGCGGGCCGGCCGTTTCCGAACCGGTACCCCCGTCGGTGCTGGTCCGGAGGTCACGAGGCGGTAGCGTCGGAGGCGCCATGGAATTCGCTTACATCCCGAGCCCGTCGCGGGGCGTCATCCACCTCGGACCGATCCCGCTGCGCGCGTACGCCTTCTGCATCATCATCGGTGTCGCCGTCGCCGTCTGGCTCGGCAGCAAGCGCTGGGTCGCCCGTGGTGGCGCCAAGCACACGGTCGGTGACATCGCGGTCTGGGCGGTGCCGTTCGGCCTGGTCGGCGGTCGCCTCTACCACGTGATCACCGACCACCAGCTCTACTTCGACCCGGGGCAGAACCCCTGGAACGCCTTCAAGATCTGGGAGGGCGGCCTCGGCATCTGGGGCGCCATCGCGCTGGGCGCGGTCGGCGCCTGGATCGGCTGCCGCCGCCGCGGAGTGCCGCTGCCGGCCTACGCCGACGCCATCGCGCCCGGCATCGCGCTGGCTCAGGCCTGCGGCCGGTGGGGCAACTGGTTCAACCAGGAGCTCTACGGCAAGGCCACCACGCTGCCCTGGGGCCTGCACATCCACAAGGTGAACCCGGACGGCACGGTCACCGACGGGATCTTCCAGCCGACCTTCCTGTACGAGTCGATCTGGTGCGTCGGCGTGGCCTTCCTGGTCCTGTGGGCCGACCGCCGCTACAAGCTCGGCCACGGCCGGGCCTTCGCGCTCTACGTCGCGGCCTACACGGTGGGCCGGGCCTGGATCGAGTACCTGCGGATCGACGAGGCGCACCACATCCTGGGCCTGCGGCTCAACGACTGGACCTCGATCGTCGTCTTCCTGGGTGCGGTGGCCTACCTGGTGATCGTCGGCAGGAAGCGGCCCGGGCGGGAGGCGCCCGACTCGATCGACCCGGCCGCCCGGCCGGTGCCCGTCGAGGGCGAGCCGGTGGCGGACGCGCCGGCGGAGCCGGAGCTTCCGGGTGACGCCGGTGGCCCCGAGGCGGCCGGCGGCGGCGCCCAGGCGTCCGAGGAGAAGCGCCCGACCCCCTGACCCGCCCTGTCGAACGGGCCCCGGAGTGCACGCACTCCGGGGCCCGTTTTGCTGCCCCGCTCGACAAAGCCGCAGGTCAGCGAGGTAAGCCAGGGCTTGCTTGCTGGAAAACGTCAGATCATCGGGCTACGTTCGAGGCGTGAGAAGCCCTGGCGGCAGCACTGGTCTCACGGCTCTTCGCCGTGCTCGGACGCAGCCTGGCAGGGGGGAGCAGCAACAGGAGGGCGCAGCACCATGTCCGTGACCATGACCAAGCCCGTCGTCGAGGAGCCCGCCCAGCCGAGGGTGCCGGCCGAGGGGCACCACCGCGACGTCAACGGCGGCTGGCTGCGCCCCGCGGTCTTCGGTGCGATGGACGGACTGGTCTCCAACCTCGCGCTGATGACCGGTGTGGTCGGCGGCGCGGCGGCCAACAGCACGGTGATCCTCACGGGCCTGGCAGGGCTGGCGGCCGGTGCCTGCTCGATGGCGGCGGGGGAGTACACCTCGGTGGCCTCGCAGCGCGAGCTGGTGCTGGCGGAGATCGAGGCCGAGCGGATCGAGCTGCGCCGCAACCCGGAGGGCGAACTCGCCGAGCTGGCGCAGGTCTACATCTCCCGCGGGGTCGAGCCGGAGCTCGCCCGCGAGGTGGCCCGGCAGCTGACCCGCGACCCGGAGCAGGCGCTGGAGGTGCACGCGCGCGAGGAGCTGGGCCTGGACCCGCACGACCTGCCCAGCCCGCTGGTGGCCGCCGTCTCCTCGTTCGGCTGCTTCGCGCTCGGTGCGCTGCTGCCGCTGCTGCCCTACCTGCTGGGTGCCACCTCGCTGCTGCCGGCGCTGGTCCTGGCCGTGCTCGGCCTCTTCCTGTGCGGTGCGGTGGTGGCCCGGGTGACGGCCCGCAGCTGGTGGTTCAGCGGGCTGCGCCAGCTGGTGCTGGGCGGTGCCGCAGCCGGCGTGACGTACCTGCTGGGCGCTCTGATCGGCGGCCACGTGGGCTGACCGTGTGTGGAAAATCACTCAGGTAACTGCATAACCATGCAGGATTCCCTGCTGCGAGGCGCTGGCGACCATCGGTCCAGCGCCTCGCGTCGTTCCCGTGGGGCGGAATCGCAGGCGGGCGGTGGTGCGGTGGTGGTCGGCGGGATGTCGCCCCTGTTTCAGGCGCCGGAGCCCGGGGCACACTGGTGAGGCACGCAGCCGCCGGGAAGACGATTTCCGGGCGCGTGACTACTGGCCGGTAACGGCCCCTGAGCTGGGACTGTGTCCGCCATATGGACGTCAGATTCCACTTCCCGGGATTTGCCGCATCATGTAACCTGCACGAAATCGCAGAGGGCCAACGTCGTCCCTGTTGCACCACCGCTCCCCTGGCCATCGGCCGGGTGGATGCCCCTCATGCCAAGACGACGACGGGAGAGCCGATGCTGTCTGCATCCATGCACTCCGCCAACGAGCCCCAGGGCAGCAGCCGCTCCCCGTACGCGCTCGTTCCGGATGCGCGACCTGCAGCTCAGGGCCTGTACGACCCACGAAACGAGCACGACGCCTGCGGCGTCGGCTTCGTCGCCACGCTGACCGGCATCGCCGACCACACCATCGTCGAGCAGGCGCTGACCGTCCTGCGCAACCTGGAGCACCGCGGCGCCACCGGCGCCGAGCCGGACTCCGGGGACGGCGCGGGCATCCTGACCCAGATCCCGGACGCCTTCCTGCGCGCCCGCACCGCCTTCGAGCTGCCGACCGCCGGCGAGTACGCGGTGGGCATCGCCTTCCTGCCGGACGAGGACGCGGCCGACGCCGCCGCGGTGGCGCAGATCGAGCGGATCGCCGACGAGGAGGGCCTGACCGTCCTCGGGTGGCGCGAAGTCCCCATCGCCCCCGACCTGTTGGGCGCCACTGCCCGCTCGGTGATGCCGCGCTTCCGGCAGCTCTTCCTCGCGGCAGCGAGCAATGAACAGAGCCTCGCGGCAGCGAGCAATGGTCAGAGCCTCGCCGGTGACGGCAAGGCCGGCCTCGCGCTGGACCGGGTCGCCTTCGTGGTGCGCAAGCGCGCCGAGCGCGAGGCCGGGGTGTACTTCCCCTCGCTCTCCGCCCGCACCATCGTCTACAAGGGCATGCTCACCACCGGGCAGCTGGAGCCGTTCTTCCCCGACCTGTCGGACCGGCTCTACGCCTCCGCGATCGGCCTGATCCACTCGCGCTTCTCCACCAACACCTTCCCGAGCTGGCCGCTGGCCCACCCGTACCGGTTCGTCGCGCACAACGGTGAGATCAACACCGTCCGGGGCAACCGGAACTGGATGCAGGCCCGGGAGTCGCAGCTGGCCACCGACCTGATCCCGGCCAACCGCAACGGGCAGGACCTCAGCCGGATCTTCCCGGTCTGCACCCCCGACCACTCCGACTCGGCCTCGTTCGACGAGGTCCTGGAGCTGCTCCACCTCGGCGGCCGTTCGCTGCCGCACTCGGTGCTGATGATGATCCCGGAGGCCTGGGAGAACCACGCCACCATGGACCCGGCCCGGCGCGCCTTCTACCAGTACCACTCCAACCTGATGGAGCCCTGGGACGGCCCGGCCTGCGTCACCTTCACCGACGGCACCCAGATCGGCGCCGTGCTGGACCGCAACGGCCTGCGCCCGGCCCGGTACTGGATCACCGAGGACGGCCTGGTGGTGCTCTCCTCCGAGGTCGGCGTGCTCGACCTGGCGCAGGAGAAGGTGGTCGAGAAGGGCCGGCTCCAGCCCGGCCGGATGTTCCTGATCGACACCGAGCAGCACCGGATCGTCACCGACGAGGAGATCAAGTCCGAGCTCGCGGCCGAGCACCCCTACGCGGAGTGGGTGGCGGGCGGGCAGATCCAGCTCTCCAAGCTGCCCGAGCGCGAGCACATCGCGCACACCCACGCCTCGGTGACGCGCCGTCAGCAGACCTTCGGCTACACCGAGGAGGAGCTGCGGGTCATCCTGGCGCCGATGGCCAGGACCGGTGGTGAGGCGCTCGGCTCGATGGGCACCGACTCGCCGATCGCCGCGCTCTCCGAGAAGCCCCGGCTGCTCTTCGACTACTTCATCCAGCTCTTCGCCCAGGTCACCAACCCGCCGCTGGACGCGATCCGCGAGGAGCTGGTCACCTCCCTGCTGAGCAACCTCGGCCCCGAGGGCAACCTGCTGGCCACCGAGGCCGCCGCCTGCCGCTCGGTCGGCATGCCGTTCCCGGTGATCGACAACGACGAGCTCGCCAAGCTGATCCACATCAACGCCGACGGCGACCAGCCGGGCCTGAAGGCGGTCACGCTCTCCGGTCTCTACAAGGTCTCCGGCGGCGGCGAGGCGCTGGCCGCACGGCTCGCGGCCATCGCGGCCGAGGCGGACGCGGCGATCGCCGACGGCGCCCGGATCCTGGTGCTCTCCGACCGCCACTCGGACGCCGAGCACGCACCGATCCCCTCGCTGCTGCTCACCTCCGCGGTGCACCACCACCTGATCCGCACCAAGCAGCGCACCCGGATCTCGCTGCTGGTGGAGGCCGGCGACGTCCGCGAGGTGCACCACGTGGCGCTGCTGATCGGCTACGGCGCCAGCGCGATCAACCCCTACCTGGCCATGGAGTCGGTCGAGGACCTGGTCGCCCAGGGCACCTTCCTGACCGGCGTCGAGCCCGAGAAGGCGATCCGCAACCTGATCAAGGCGCTCGGCAAGGGCGTGCTCAAGGTGATGTCCAAGATGGGCATCTCCACGGTCGCCTCCTACCGCGGCGCCCAGGTGTTCGAGGTGATCGGCCTCTCCCAGGAGACGGTGGACGCCTACTTCACCGGCACCACCAGCAAGCTCGGCGGCATCTCGCTGGACGAGATCGCCCGCGAGGTGGCCGCCCGGCACGCCAAGGCCTACCCGGCCTCCGGGATCCCGGCCGCGCACCGCGCGCTGGAGATCGGCGGCGAGTACCAGTGGCGGCGCGAGGGCGAGCCGCACCTGTTCGACCCGGACACCGTCTTCCGGCTGCAGCACGCCACCCGCAGCCGGCGCTACGACATCTTCAAGCAGTACACCGAGCGGGTGAACGAGCAGTCGACCCGGCTGATGACGCTGCGCGGCCTGTTCAAGCTGGACGGCCAGGGCCGCCCGCCGGTCCCGCTGGAGGAGGTCGAGCCGGTCTCCGAGATCGTCAAGCGCTTCTCCACCGGCGCGATGTCCTACGGCTCCATCTCGATGGAGGCGCACGAGACGCTGGCCATCGCGATGAACCGGCTCGGCGGCAAGTCCAACACCGGTGAGGGCGGTGAGGACCCGGAGCGCCTGTACGACCCGGCCCGCCGCTCGGCGATCAAGCAGGTCGCCTCCGGCCGCTTCGGCGTCACCTCCGAGTACCTGGTCAACGCCGACGACATCCAGATCAAGATGGCCCAGGGCGCCAAGCCCGGCGAGGGCGGCCAGCTGCCCGGCCACAAGGTCTACCCGTGGATCGCCACGACCCGGCACTCCACCCCCGGCGTCGGTCTGATCTCGCCGCCGCCGCACCACGACATCTACTCCATCGAGGATCTGGCCCAGCTGATCCACGACCTGAAGAACGCCAACCCGGCCGCCCGCATCCACGTGAAGCTGGTCTCCGAGGTCGGCGTGGGCACGGTGGCGGCCGGCGTCTCCAAGGCGCACGCGGACGTGGTGCTGGTCTCCGGCCACGACGGCGGCACCGGCGCCTCCCCGCTGACCTCGCTCAAGCACGCGGGCGGCCCCTGGGAGCTCGGCCTGGCCGAGACCCAGCAGACCCTGCTGCTCAACGGCCTGCGCGACCGGATCGTGGTGCAGACCGACGGCCAGCTCAAGACCGGCCGCGACGTGGTGATCGCCGCGCTGCTCGGCGCCGAGGAGTTCGGCTTCGCCACCGCTCCGCTGGTGGTCTCCGGCTGCATCATGATGCGGGTCTGCCACCTGGACACCTGCCCGGTCGGCGTCGCCACGCAGAACCCGGTGCTGCGCGAGCGCTTCTCCGGCAAGCCCGAATTCGTGGTCAACTTCTTCGAGTTCATCGCCGAGGAGGTCCGCGAGATCCTCGCCGAGCTGGGCTTCCGTTCGATCGAGGAGGCGGTCGGCCACGCCGAGCACATCGACGCCACCGCCGCCGTCGACCACTGGAAGGCCGCCGGGCTCGACCTCGCCCCGCTGCTGCACGTCCCCGAGCTGCCCGAGGGCGCGGCCCTGCACTGCACCACCGCGCAGGACCACGCGCTGGACAAGGCGCTCGACAACCAGCTGATCGAGCTGGCCGCCGACGCCCTGGAGCGCGGCGAGGCGGTCCGCATCCAGCTGCCGATCCGCAACGTCAACCGCACGGTCGGCACCATGCTCGGCCACGAGGTGACCAGGCGCTACCGCGGCGAGGGCCTGCCGGAGGGGACCATCGACGTCACCTTCACCGGCAGCGCGGGCCAGTCCTTCGGCGCCTTCGTGCCGCGCGGCATCACGCTGCGCCTGGAGGGCGACGCCAACGACTACGTCGGCAAGGGCCTGTCCGGCGGCGTGCTGGTGGTCCGCCCGGCCCGCGACGCGGCCGCGATCGGCGCCGACGCGCAGGCCCACGTGATCGCCGGCAACACCATCGGCTACGGCGCCACCGGCGGCCGGATCCACCTGCGCGGCAAGGCCGGTGAGCGGTTCGCGGTGCGCAACTCCGGCGCCACCCTGGTGGTGGAGGGCGTGGGCGACCACGGCCTGGAGTACATGACCGGCGGGCGGGTGCTGATCCTGGGCGCCACCGGGCGCAACCTGGCCGCGGGCATGTCCGGCGGCATCGGCTACGTGCTGGACCTGCGTCCGGCCAACGTCAACGGCGGCATGGTGGGCATCGAGGCCCCCGACGCGGCGGACCGCGAGTGGCTGCGCGAGACCGTGCAGCAGCACTACGAGGAGACCGGCTCGACGATCGCCGCCGAGCTGCTGGCCGACTGGGGCAGCGGGGTCTCCCGCTTCTCCAAGATCATGCCCACCGACTACAAGGCAGTGCTCGCCGCCAAGGACGCCGCGCAGCGCGATGGACTCTCCGAGTCCGAGACCACTCGCAAGATGATGGAGGCGGCACATGGCTGACCCCAAGGGCTTCCTGACCACCCCGAAGCAGCTCGCCGAGCGCCGTCCGGTGGACGTGCGGCTGCGGGACTGGAACGAGGTCTACGTCGAGCGCAGCCTGCTGCCGGTCATCAGCAAGCAGGCCGGGCGCTGCATGGACTGCGGCATCCCGTTCTGCCACAACGGCTGCCCGCTGGGGAACCTGATCCCCGAGTGGAACGACCTCGCCTTCCGGGACGACTGGTCCGGGGCGATCGAGCGGCTGCACGCGACCAACAACTTCCCGGAGTTCACCGGGCGGCTGTGCCCGGCGCCGTGCGAGTCGGCCTGTGTGCTGGGGATCAACCAGGACGCGGTGACCATCAAGAACGTCGAGGTCACCATCATCGACAAGGCCTGGGACAACGGCGGGGTCCGCCCGCAGGCGCCCGAGCGGCTGTCCGGCAAGACGGTGGCCGTGGTCGGCTCGGGCCCCGCGGGCCTGGCCGCCGCCCAGCAGCTCACCCGGGCCGGGCACACGGTCGTCGTCTACGAGCGGGCCGACCGGATCGGCGGCCTGCTGCGCTACGGCATCCCCGAGTTCAAGATGGAGAAGCGCCACATCAACCGCCGCATCGAGCAGATGCGCGCGGAGGGCACCCGGTTCCGCACCGGCGTGGAGGTCGGCACCGACCTCACCGGCCAGCAGCTGCGCGAGCGGTTCGACGCGGTCGTGGTCGCCGCCGGCGCCACCACCGCGCGCGACCTGCCGGTGCCCGGGCGCGAGCTGGGCGGGATCCACCAGGCGATGGAGTACCTGCCGCTGGCCAACAAGGTCCAGGAGGGCGACTACGTCGAGGCCCCGATCAGCGCCAAGGGCAAGCACGTCATCGTGATCGGCGGCGGCGACACCGGTGCCGACTGCCTGGGCACCGCGCTGCGCCAGGGGGCGGCCTCGGTCACCCAGCTGGAGATCATGCCGCGCCCCGGCGACGAGCGCCCGGCCCACCAGCCGTGGCCGACGATGCCGATGACCTACAAGGTCACCTCCGCGCACGAGGAGGGCGGGGAGCGCGTGTACTCTGTGAACACCACCCACTTCACGGGGGACGCGGACGGCAACGTCGCCGAGCTGCACCTGGTGGAGGTGGAGTTCAAGGACGGCCGATTCGAGCCGGTGCCCGGCACCGAGCGGGCCATCCCGGCGCAGCTGGTCACCCTGGCCATGGGCTTCACCGGGACGGACGTGAAGAACGGCCTCGTCGAGCAACTGGGCGTCGAGCTGGACGCGCGCGGCAACGTGGCCCGTGACGGCAGGTTCGCCACCAACGTGGAGGGTGTCTACGTCTGCGGTGACGCCGGCCGTGGTCAGTCGTTGATCGTGTGGGCGATCGCCGAGGGCCGCTCGGCCGCTGCGGCGGTCGACGCCCACCTCGGCGGCAAGAGCCCGCTGCCCGCCCCGATCCGCCCCACCGACCGCCCCCTGGTGGTCTGACCGCTGCCGGTCCGACCGCCCCCGAAGAGCCATACCGGGAAAAACCCTCCCGCACACCGCCCGCTGCTTCCAGCGGGCCGCACCACCCGCTGACCCGCCAGAGCCGCCGGTCCCTCAGCGGAGCACTAACGACGGCGCCTGCCCACTCCCCGACCAAGTTGCGGGCAGGTGCCGTCGGGTGCTGTCCGGACCCGCCCGAAGGTGCCCGGCGTCCTGCGCTCAGGGCGTGGGCGAGCCGATCGGGCCGCCGGGCTGGATCGGGGTGCGGGCGAGGGCGGTGCCGGTGGCCGCGTCCAGGACGTCGCGGGTGCCGAGCGGGTGGCTGAGGCGGAAGGCGACGGGAGCCATGGAGGCGTAGAGCGGGCAGACGCCGCTGCCGGTGTGCGGGGTGTAGCGGCCGAGGAGGACGACGGCCGTGTCCGTCTCGTAGACCTCGCCGGGCAGCGGCTGGCGGCAGCCGCCGCCCTCCTGATGGGCGGTGAGGGTCAGGCCGTCCCCCGACACCGAGGTCCAGTCGGTCACGGCGGTCAGGCCGGCGACGGGCGTGCCGCCGGGCAGAGGGGTGGCGGGCGGGGCGCTGACAGCCGGGTAGCTGAACGGGGTCCCGTAGCCCTGGACGGTGAATTGCCAGGTGGGGATGGTCGCCGTGCCCCGGCTGGTGTCGACCTCGCGGGTGCCGGGCGTGACGGCCGTGACGACCAGCCAGCCGGTGCACTGGTGGCTCGGGCAGCCGGGGTTGCCCCCGCTGGGCCGGCCGGGCGGCGGTGCGCAGGACTCCGTGGACGCCGAGCAGGTCGAGGCCGCGGGCGGCTCCTTGATCAGCTGCGCGGCCGCCAGCAGCGGCAGCGTGAGCGTCGAGCCGTCCGCCCAGCGCACCGTGCCGGTCTCGGGGGAGTAGGGCAGGGCGGCCCGCAGGTCCAACTCGTCGTTCTGGTAGGCGAGGGCGTCGGCAGGGCTGTGGAAGCCGTCGGCCGGCAGCCAGACGTTCGGCACGGCCACCGGGGCGTAGCCGTGGTCCCAGCTGCGCGCCGACGGCGAGCCGGGCCAGGCCCGGGCCACCGCGGTGGCCCGGGCCAGCTGCGGGCCGCTCGGGCTGCCGGTCGCCGGGGGCAGGGTCACGTGGACCGGGACCCCGACGGGCCCGTGGGACGCGCCGGTGCTGCCGCAGCCGGCCAGGGCGGCGAGAAGCAGCAGCGCGGCGGGGAGCGACCGGAAGATGCGCCAGGTCATCGCGGAACTCAACTCCTTCGGGATAGCTGACGGTTCGTCGGGACCGCGGTTGGACGTCTGGGTGAACTCACAGGTTCCAGCCCGTGCTTTGTATCCGTGCGACATGGCAGACTGCGGCCCGGAACGGCACTTGGGGAGGAGAGGGCAATGAGCGCGGGCACCGGTCAGACCGGCGGTGGGGTGACGGTCCGCCGGCTGCTGCTGGGCTCGCAGCTGCGCCGGCTGCGCGAGGCCCGGGGCGTCAGCCGGGAGGACGCCGGCTACGAGATCCGCGCCTCCGAGTCCAAGATCGGGCGGATGGAACTGGGCCGGGTCAGCTTCAAGGAGCGCGACGTCGCCGACCTGCTCACCCTCTACGGCGTCAACGCCCCCGATCAGCGTGCCGAGTTGCTCTCGATGGTCCGCGCCGCCAATGCCACGCCGTGGTGGCACGCCTACGCCGACGTGGTGCCCGGCTGGTTCCAGACCTACCTGGGCTTCGAGGAGGCGGCCGGCACCATCTCCAGCTACGAGGTGCAGTTCGTCCCGGGCCTGCTGCAGACCGAGGAGTACGCCCGCGCCGTGATCCGGCTCGGCGCGCAGAACGCCCCGCAGGAGGAGATCGAGCGCCGGGTCGCGGTGCGGATGCGCCGCCAGCGGCTGCTGGCCGGCGAGAGCGGGCCGAAGCTGGTCGCCGTGATCGACGAGGCCGCGCTGCGCCGGCCGTGCGGCGGACCCGAGGTGATGCGCGGCCAGCTGGCCCGGCTGCTGGCGCTGGCCGAGCTGCCGCGGCTCGAACTCCAGGTGATGCCGCTGGGCTTCGACGGGCTGGTCGCCGAGAGCGGGGCGTTCTCGCTGCTCGGCTTCGACGAGCCGGACCTCGCCGAGGTCGTCTACCTGGAGCAGTTCACCACCGCGCTCTACCTGGACCGGCCGCGCGAGGTGGCCGAATACGTGGACGCCCTGGAGCGGTTGCGGGCCGACAGCCTGAGCCCCGAGCGCAGTCGCGCGCTTTTGGGCACTTTGCTCCAAGAGGCCTGACGTGTCAGTAGGATGATTCCCAGTCAGCCTTGAAGGGGAGTCAGGTGTCTCACTTTTCGGACCTCGCCCTGCAGTACATCGACGGCCAGTGGCGCCCGGGCAGCGGCTCCTGGGACATCGTGGACATCAACCCGTACAACGGCGAGAAGCTCGCGGTGATCACCGTGGCCACGGTGGCCGAGGTCGACGAGGCCTACCGGGCGGCCGAGCGCGCCCAGCGCGCGTGGGCCGAGACCAACCCCTACGCCCGTCGCCTGGTCTTCGAGCGCGCCCTGCGGATCATCGAGGAGCGCGAGCAGGAGATCACCGAGACGATCATCGCGGAGCTCGGCGGCACCCGCCTCAAGGCCGCCTTCGAGCTCTCGCTGACCAAGGACATGCTGCGCGAGGCGATGCAGCTGGCGCTGCGCCCCGAGGGCCGCATCCTGCCCTCGGCGGTGGACGGCAAGGAGAACCGCGTCTACCGGCTGCCGGTCGGCGTGGTCGGCGTGATCAGCCCCTTCAACTTCCCGCTCTTCCTGTCGATGAAGCCGGTCGCGCCCGCGCTGGCGCTCGGCAACGCGGTGGTCCTCAAGCCGCACCAGGACGCCCCGATCGTCGGCGGCACCCTGCTCGCCAAGATCTTCGAGGAGGCCGGGCTGCCGGCCGGCCTGCTCAACGTGGTGATCACCGACATCGCCGAGATCGGCGACGCGCTGATCGAGCACCCCGTGCCCAAGGTCATCTCGTTCACCGGCTCCGACCGGGTCGGGCGGCACGTGGCCACCGTGGCCGCCTCGCACTTCAAGCGCTCGGTGCTGGAGCTCGGCGGCAACAGCGCGCTGATCGTGCTGGACGACGCCGACGTCGACTACGCGGTGGACGCCGCCGTGTTCAGCCGCTTCGCCCACCAGGGCCAGGTCTGCATGGCGGCCAACCGGATCCTGGTGGACCGCGCGGTGCTGGCCGAGTTCACCGAGAAGTTCGTCGCCAAGGTCGCCTCGCTCACGGTCGGTGACCCCAAGGACCCCGCCACCCAGATCGGCCCGCTGATCAACACCACCCAGGCCGACGCGCTCACCGCGCAGGTCGACCAGGCGCTCGCCGAGGGCGCCACGGCGCTGCTGCGCGGCAGCACGGTGGGCACCCTGATGTCCCCGGTAGTGCTCACCGACCTGGCTCCGCAGGCGCCGATCCTGCAGCGCGAGCTGTTCGGCCCGGTCGTGCTGCTGGTGCCCTTCGAGGGCGAGGAGGAGGCGGTGGCGCTCGCCAACGACACGCCCTTCGGCCTCAGCGGCGCGGTGCACACCGGCGACCTGGAGCGCGGTGTGCGGGTGGCCAGGCGGGTCGAGACCGGCATGATCCACGTCAACGACGGCACCATCCACGACGAGGCGATCGTGCCCTTCGGCGGCGAGAAGAACTCGGGGCTCGGGCGGCTGAACGGCGAGTCCACGGTGGAGGCCTTCACCACGCTGAAGTGGATCTCGATCCAGCACGGGCGCAGCCGCTTCCCGTTCTGAGGGGCTTCGGGTCTGCGGGGCTGAGAAGCTCCACGGGGCTGCGGGGCTGCGGGGCTGTGGGGCTGCGGCCCTCTGGGACCGGCCGGGTGAAAGCTGGCGAACCTGGACATACCATCACAGAAAGACGGATGGGAGGCCAGGCATGACCAAGCGACCGACGGGCAAGACGAACAAGCTGCGCCGCGGTACCCAGGAGCTGCTGGCGAGCCGCGGCATGGTGTCCGGCGCGGGCGCCAAGCCCCGCCCGTTCGGCCCGGTCCTGCACACCGGGACGAACGGCGGCGGCAGCGGAGCCGTGGGCCACGGCACGTACGCGGCGCTGGCCGGCGAGACACCCTTCAGCCACGGCGGACGGCGGGCCCCGGAGGAGCGGGCCCACACCGGGGCGCAACCCGGCCACGCCGAGCTCAAGGGCCACCGGCACCGCGGTGCGGAGCGGCACTCGGCGCACTGACGCCGGCAGGCGCGGGCGAGCCGACTCACGGCCGCCAGGAGCCGGCACCCCGCAGGCGCGGGGTGCCGGCTCCTCATGCCTGGGCGGCGGGCTGCCCGAGCCGCGCCAGCACCGCCTCCAGCCGCTCGCCGAAGCGGCTCTCGGGCGGCGGGTCGGCCGGTTCGAGGCGGGCCCAGCAGCGGTCGCGCTCGTAGTGGTCCAGGGCGGTCACCGTGGCGTCCACCAGCCCGTTCAGCTCGTGCAGCTCCTCGGCCGGGTGGCCGGCGGGTGCACCGAGGCGGTCGGCCAGCTGTTCCAGCAGCTGCTCCGCGCGGACGATGCTCGCCTCCGGCCAGCGGGACAGCGCCACCCGCTCGCGCTGGGCGGCCAGCTCGTCCAGCAGCGGGGGAGGCGGCGGCGGGGGAGGCGGCGGGGGTGGAGGCGGTGGAGGCGGTGCGGGTGGCGCGATCACCAGCGCGACCAGTGCGCCCGCTGCGTACAGCCCGCCGACCACCGCCACCCCGACCGGGCCGAGCCCGTCCACCAGCGAGACCACCAGACCCAGCACGGCCCCGCCGCTGCCCGCGTAGTGCGCGCGGCTGCCGAACCAGGCCGGCAGCGCGCCGCGCCGGTCACTGGTAGCCACGGATCTCCTCGAAGACGCCGCCCAGCGAGCCGTCCGTCAGCGCGTCGAACAGCTTGCCGCCGGTGAGGTCGGCGATCCCCTGCAGCTGCTGCTTGGCGCCCTCGCCGAACAGGATCGGGAAGACCGGCACCGCCTGGCCCGAGGCCGGCAGCTTCTTGTAGAACGCCGTGAAGTCGTCCGCCGAGGCGCCCTCGTTGCTCTCGCCGTCCGTCATCAGCACGATCGAGGTGAACCGGTCGTCCTGCTCGGCCGCCTGCTGCTGGGCCAGGAGCTGGTAGGCCCGCTCCAGCGTGCTGTAGATCGCGGTGCCGCCCTCGGCCGTCAGGCTCTGCACATCGGCTGTGATCGCCGCCAGCGCCGCCTGCGGGGCGTCGGCCGGGATCTGGTGCGTGTGCTGCCACTTCACGCCGTCCGCGAAGGAGATCAGCGTGACCTCCTCGCGCTCCCGGAACCCGTTCGCCACCAGGTTGCCGCCGGCGCCCGTCAGCTGCTCCAGCGCCTGCTGCAGCGCGGCCAGCCGGGCCCCCTGCATCGAACCCGAGGTGTCCAGCACGTACGCCGTCCGGGACGGGCGGCGCAGCTGGTTCTGGTAGGCCGCCAGCAGTGCGTCCGCCACCGCCCGGCTGCCGGGGAAGGGCAGTTCGGGCCGCCGGTCGGCGCCCAGCCCCGGCCCCGGCGCCACTCCCGGGACCACCGGGCGCCGCTCGGTGACGTCCGACAGCTCGCGCTGGATCTCCGGGCGCAGCAGCTCGGTGGTCAGCCGGGAGAAGGCGTCCACGGCCGCGGCGCCGGCCGAACTCAGCAGGGTCAGCGGGTAGTCGGCCGACACCACCCCGTCGGTCGGTCGGATCACCGTCAGCTGGCCGCTGGAGGGCAGCGTGCGGTTCAGCGAGAGCAGCACCGACTCGTAGTTCACCAGCGCGCCCACCTGCTCGCCCGAACCGCCCTGCGCCGTGCGCTGGTAGGCCTGGGCCAGCCAGCCCGAGGAGCCCGAGGTCAGCTTCTGCCCGGCGAAGAACGCGTGCAGCGCCGGGGCCGCCTTGGCCACGTCGTCCTGGGTCAGCGCCGCCTGCGCCCCGGAGAACGCGGAGGCCAGCGCGATCAGCGCGGACAGGCCCGAGTTGGACTGCGAGGGGTCCGCCATGCCGAAGGTCAGCATGCCCGCCGCCACCGCCGCGCCCACCTGCGACCAGGTGGTCCCCGCCGGATCCCAGCCCAGGGCGGTGAGCACCGAGGAGCGGACCCCGAGTGCCACCGGGGAGACCATCACCGAGGTGTCCGAGAGGAGCTTGCCGGCCGTGGTCGGGTCCAGGCGCAGGTAGCGGTTGGAGGCGAACCAGATCGCGTCGTAGTTCCCGTCCGCCTTGCCGCCGGCGACCGTCTGGGCGCCGTCCAGGGTGCCGGTGTAGCTGAGCGTGACGGTGACGCCGGTGGCCTTGCGGACGTCGTCCAGCACCGGCTGCATGTCCTGCAGTTCGCTGCCCGCCAGCACCCGCAGGGTGTACGGGGCGCCGGTGGGCGACGGCCCGGTGGGGCTCGGCGTCGCTGCGGTGGCCGTGCTGCGGGCCGGGCCAGGCTGCGGCTTCGCGCCCCCGCCGCTGTCACATCCGGTCGTCGCAGCGGCCAGGCCCAGCGCCAGCGCGCCGACCAGCCGGCGGCGGGTGAGCCTCGAAGGTTCCTGGCTCATCAGTTGCCACCTCCTGCCGGGGAGGCCGCCGCCACGATCTTCTGCAGGATGTCCGTGGTCGGCGGCGGTGGTTGGGAGCCGAGCGAGGTCAGGTCGGCGAGGAAGCCCTGGGCGTGCCCCTTGGCCTTCAGGGCCGCCACCATCGCCTGCGGATCGGCGGTGGGCCGGAACCCGTACTGGGCCTCCAGGCTGATCAGTGCCGGGTCGTTCAGCAGCGCCTGGGCGAGCGCGTCCGCCTTCGGCGTCAACTCCACCACGGTGTGGTCACTCGTGATGCCGATATCCGGATAGAGCACCACCATGTCGCCGGGCAGCTTGCCCTTCATCGCCTGCTCGGCCACCTCGGACTCGTAGGTCCAGCTCAGCGGCTTGCCGGTGCCGGCCACGAAGTCCCGGAACAACTGGTCGCTGCTGGCGAGCAGGGCACCCTGATTGGCCATCAGATAGCGCAGAAGCGATGCGGTCCGGTCGATTCCGCTCTGATCCGACACCACCTGGTCACCGTTGGCCAGGTAGGACATCACCGCCAGGTAGAGCGAGGCGGAGGAGGAGGTGTTCGGGTCGGTGGTGGCGATGTAGATCTTCCCGGCGAGGTCCGGCGGCGGGGTGGCGCCCTTCAGATCGCCCCAGCCCAGGTGCTGTTGGACGTCCGTCAGGTACTGCGCCATGTGGAAGGTCCAGACGCCGTCGGCGTCCGGCGACGCGAGGCCCACGCCCTTCAGGAACTGGGCGGTCTGCTGGTGGGTGACCACCACCAGCGGGGAGTAGAACGGCCGGACCGGGGTGGTGGTGATCGGGGTGCCGATCGCCTTGGCGGCCACCGAACTGGCCGGGATCACGAAGTCGTAGGCCGAGCCGGGCGGTGGACCGGAAGCCGGGCCCAAGGCCGCGCCGGGCGGCTCGGCCCTGGCCTCGTCGGCCATCTGCCAGGAGCCCGAGGTGCGCACCGAGACCGCCAGCCCCTTGGCCCGCAGGGCCTGCCGGACCTGGTCGGAGGTGAAGAAGTCGCTCTTCTCGGAGCCGATCAGGCCGGTGAGCGCGATGGTGCCGGCCGTGGCCGACGATTGCGGGCCGGGCTTGGGCGGCCGGTGCTGCTGCTGGACCAGCACCAGGACACCGATCACCAGTCCCAGTGCCACGATGAGCCCGAGCAGCCGTCGTCCCATGGCGCCCCTCCCCGTTCCCCGTCGCCACCCCGGGCCGTCGCGGCTCGGGTGCAGAGCCTCCCGCCGGGGGTCGAGCGCCGGCCGACGCCTCGGTGAACCAGGGGTGAACAGGCCTTCACGGATCCGCATCCGTGGCACCGCCGACGCGGCGGCCGTTGGCCGACCGCGGATTCGATCACGCAGGGTCGCGTTGCGTCGGAAAGTTCAACGAAGCTTCTGGTAGTGGACATGTGACGGTCCGTCGGAGCGTCGTTGTTACGCACGGGTAGTGCATACGCTCGGACCATGCGCCGAGCAAAAATCGTCTGTACTCTCGGGCCGGCCACCGACTCGTACGACCAGATCAAGTCCCTGGTCGACGCCGGCATGGACATCGCCCGCTTCAACCTGAGCCACGGCTCCCAGGCCGAACACGAGGAACGGTACCGCCGGGTCCGCAAGGCTTCCGACGAGACCGGCCGCAGCGTCGGCATCCTGGTCGACCTTCAAGGCCCGAAGATCCGCCTGGGCACCTTCGCCGAAGGCCCCGTACTCCTCGAACGCGGCGACGAGTTCACCATCACGGTGGACGACGTCCCCGGCGACAAGGAGATCTGCGGCACCACCTACTCCGGCCTCGCGGGCGACGTCTCGCGCGGGGAGCGGATCCTGATCGACGACGGCCGGGTCTGCCTCGAAGTCACCCGGGTGGAGGGGCTGCGCGTCCACTGCATCGTCATCGAAGGCGGCCTGGTCTCCGACCACAAGGGCCTCAACCTGCCCGGAGTCGCCGTCTCGGTGCCCGCGCTCAGCGACAAGGACGTCGCCGACCTGCGCTGGGCCCTGCGAGTCGGCGCCGACCTGATCGCACTCTCGTTCGTCCGCAGCGGCAAGGACATCGAGGACGTGCACACCGTGATGCGCGAGGAGGGCCGCTTCCTCCCCGTCATCGCCAAGATCGAGAAGCCCCAGGCGGTGGACGGCCTGGAGGGCATCGTCAGCGCCTTCGACGGCATCATGGTCGCCCGCGGCGACCTGGGCGTCGAACTTCCGCTGGAACAGGTGCCGTTGGTCCAGAAGCGCGCGGTCAAGCTGGCCAAGCGCAACGCCAAGCCGGTCATCGTCGCCACCCAGATGCTCGACTCGATGATCCACGCCTCGCGCCCCACCCGGGCCGAGGCCTCCGACGTCGCCAACGCGATCCTCGACCAGGCCGACGCGGTGATGCTCTCCGGCGAGACCTCGGTGGGCAAGTACCCGATCGAGACGGTCAAGACCATGGGCCGCATCGTCGAGGCGGTCGAGGAGGAGGTGCTGGCCGCCGGCCTGCCACCGCTGACCGAGCGCAACAAGCCCCGCACCCAGGGCGGCGCGGTCGCCCGGGCCGCCGCCGAGATCGGCGACTTCCTGGGCGCCAAGTACCTGATCGCCTTCACCCAGAGCGGCGACACCGCCCGCCGGCTGACCCGCTACCGCTCCCCGATCCCGGTCCTGGCCTTCACCTACGAGCCCTCCGTGCGCAGCCAGTTGGCGCTCACCTGGGGCGTGGAGACCTTCCTGGGCCCGTTCGTGCCGACCACCGACGAGATGGTCGCCCAGGTGGACAGCGCGCTGCTCAGCCTGGGGCGGTGCCAGCGCGGCGACATCGTCATCATCACGGCGGGCTCCCCGCCCGGACTGGCGGGCTCGACCAACCTGGTGCGGGTGCACCACGTGGGAGAGCTGGACAACTGACCCTCCCGGACGGGGGTGTCCGCCGAGCGGGCACCCCCGTGCGGGTCTTCGAGCACCGCCGCCGACCAGGCTGATACGGTCCGCGCATGCCCACCACCGCGCCCGTGATCCGCAGTGACGCACCCGGCTCCTTCGCCTGGAGCGTCTTCCACGAGCGGCACCCGAAGCTGATCCGACAGGTGCTCGACGCGCTGCCGTACGGGCCCACCGAGCGGGCGGCGATCGAGGAGCTCCTCGCCGAGAGCACCGGCGGCGTGCTGGAGCCGCTCGGCCCGGACGCCCACGACCACGAGCAGTGGCTGCAGTGGGGCCAGGGCCTGTTCGGGCGGCCGTGGGGTGAAGCGCCCTTCCTGTGGGCCGAGAGCTACTTCTACCGCAGACTGCTCGAAGCCACCGGCTACTTCCGCCCCGGAGCGTGGCAGGGCATCGACCCGTTCGCGCCGTTCAAGGACGCCGAACTGGCCGGCCCCGCGGTCGATGCCGAGTTGGCAGCGCTGGGTGAACTGGTCGCGCTCGCGGCCGACAAGCGGGGAGAGGCGCTGCTCGGGTCGGCGCTCTGGGGGAACCGGGCGGACCTCAGCTTCCAGATCACGGCCTCGCGCGGGGACGCCGGCCACTCCTCGGCCCTGATCGCGGACGACAGCGCGCTCCTGTGGTCCGCGCTCGCCGCCGCGGGCAGCCCGAAGGTCTGCGTGATCGCGGACAACGCCGGGCGGGAGCTGCTGCCCGACCTGGTCCTGATCGACCACCTCCTGGTGAGCGGGCAGGCCGCCGAGGTGGTGCTGTACGTCAAGCCCTCCCCGTACTACGTGTCGGACGCGACGACGGCCGACGTCCTCGCGACCGTCCGCCGCCTTCGCACCGCGCCGGGGCCGGAAGCGGGGCAGCAGGCAGGGCAGGAGGCGGATCGGGAGGCGGAGCGGATCGGGCGCCGGCTCTGGCAGGCGATGAACAGCGGCGCCCTCGTGGTCCGCACCCACCCGTTCTTCAGCGCACCGCTCCCGTTCCACGCCATGCCCGCCGACCTCAGGGCCGAACTCTCCGGCGCCACGCTGACCCTCGTCAAGGGCGACCTCAACTACCGCCGCCTGGTGGGGGACCAGCTCTGGGACCCCACGACCCCGTTCGGGGAGCGGGCCGGCCACTTCCCGTCCCCGGTGGCGGCGCTGCGCACGTTGAAGTCGGACGTCGTCGTCGGACTTGATGCTCCCGTGGTCGCGAGGCTGGACGCCACGGGGGAGAAGTGGCGGACCAGCGGCGCCTACGGGGTCGTTCAGGTTCACTGCTAGGTGGCAGTCCATGACGGGTCCGCCGGCGCCCGCGCAGAGTGGCCGGATGTGCCGGGCGCTCACGTGTTGCTCAGGGGCGTACGGCGCGGCCGATCAGTGTGCCGATGTGGCCCGGGGTGGGGGCGGTGATCACGCGGACGTCCGCGTGGACGAACCCGGCCTCGGTGAGGAAGCGCGTCCAGCCCGCCGGTTCGTAGCTGTAGCGGTAGGTGTACATCGCCGGCCCGGCGAATCCGCCCTTGTACATGCCCTGCGGCCCGTACGCGCCGGGAATGGCCGGTGGCTGGGAGAAGACGAAGACGCCACTCGGGCTCAGGTGTGCGGCCACGAGCGGGAACAGGCGCTCGGGGTCGGTGAACCAGGCCGCGCCGAAGATGGAGTACACGGCGTCGAACCGCTGCCCTGTGTTACCCAGGTACTCCAGGATCTCCGCCTGGACGAACTCCACCCCGAGCTGCTCCCACTGCTCGCTGGCGCGCTCCACCATCACCCTGGACAGGTCCACACCGGTGCCCTTGACGCCCCGCTGAGCGAGGTGGGCCAGGGCGCGGCCGGTGCCGCACCCGATTTCAAGAACCGACCCGGCATCGCCCAGCAGTTCCGGCCCCGGGGCTCCGGGGTGGTCGCGGTACTGCGTCCACCCGAACGCCGGCTCCAAGTCGTCCGTGAACGCCGACTCGGCGTAGGTGTCCCAGAGCTGCCGTTCGTGGTCGAGGTTGTGCGGAGCGGTCGGCAACGGGAGTTTCCTCACTCGGGTGGGAATGGAAGGGGCTCCGCCGTGGCCTAGCCTGTGGAGCCCCTCCCCTTGAACGATCCGTCAGCCATCAGTGGCTGTCAGGGACTTTGCTGTCACACGGGGAGCACTCGGCGCCGTCGCGGGCCCACAACTCGTCGTCGGGGTCGAATCCGATCGAGCGCAGGAAGTCGGCGGTGCTGGCGACGGTCCCGTCGTTGCGGCGCTGGATGAACGGCGCGTGGTGCTTGTAGGCGCTGCCGTTGTACAGCTCGCACAGGGCGAAGTACACGGGGGTGTCGAGGATGACCTGGTGAACGCCGATGTCCACGATCTTGCCCACGCCAAGGTGGACCTCGGGGTGTTCCATGGAGGCGACCACATACATGATCGCGTTGCCCAGGATCCGCTCGGCCAGGTCCCGGACCATGACCTCGTCGCGGAGCAGCAGCGCCACCTCGCGGTCCCAGATGGTCATGCCGGAGTCGAGCACATTGATGCTCAGGTGCTGGACGTGGGGCTGCACAGCGTTCAGCAGCTCACGAGGATCCCGCGTGCGCACGGCAGTGGGGTTGTCCAAGGTGGTGATGGTCACGATCAGTGCTCCCTCTCGGTGTCGTCGAGCGGTGCGTCCCCCTGAGCTCCCAGTCCGTTACTCCGGGCGACGAGGTCGACGGTAGGGAGCAAGCCCGCGCACCCGCCACAGACTTCTACGTGATTGCACGGATTCACCCGAGGGCGGTCAACGCTGAATGGATCAGCTCGCGTGCGGCATCTCCGTACACGGCAGAGTGCGACAGCTGAGTGAACGCCCTTACGTAGTCGGCGATCTCGCGTGGTTGCCTGACGTTGATCTCTGCGGTCAGCGTCTCCACCAGGGTGGATCGGTCGTCGTAGAGATAGAAGGCTTCGAGCGGCCACACGGTCCGCTCGGCGCCGAACGGGATGATCCCGAGGGAGACGGACGCGAGCGGCATCACCGCGAGCAGATGCCGAAGTTGGCCGGCCATCGTGGCCGCGTCACCGAGTCGGTGCCGCAGCACCGTTTCCTCCATGACGACGGCGAAGCGGTGCCCGCCTTCATACAGGAAGCGGGAGCGGGCGACGCGGGCGGCGACCGCATCGGACACGTCATCAGGTGTTCCCTGGAACTGGGTGATCGACTTCAGCAGTGCGGTCGCATAGCCCGGGGTCTGGAAGAACCCCGGCACCACGTTGGAGACGTAGACGCGACAGATCTGGGCTTCCTTGTGCCGGGTGTAGAAGTCCTCTTGTGTCCGGCGCAGCCCAGTGCGGTGGAGTCGTCGCCACTCCATGTACATCGACTCAACGGCACGTGAGGTGGCGATCAGGTCGGTCGCCTGGTCGTCGGCGTCGCACGCCGTGCACCACGCCCGGATGTCGCCCTCGGACGGGGGCGTGATGCCGTTGACGATGCGGGAGGTCTTCGACGGGTTCCACCCGCACCGGGCAGCCAGCTCCTGGCCCCTGAGGCCGGCGTCGAGCATCAGTTCACGCAGGCGTGAGGCGACCGCTTCGCGGGCGCCCTGGGCGCTGGATGACGGCAGGGTGGCCATGGGCGGGCTGTCCGGTGCTCGGAGGGTCAGACGGCGTACTGGTCGTGCGGGATGGCGCGTGCCCACACCGCTTCGAAGGCATCCGTCACCATCTTCACCGTGGCCGGGTCCTCGTTGAACTCGTGGCCGGCCCAGTCTCCATCACCCGTGAACCAGTGGAACATGATCAGACGGTCGTCGATCAGCCACAAGTCGTTGCCGGGAAGCGCGATGTCGGACGAGAGCCGACGGGGCAGCCAGCGGACCTGTTCGCCGGCGTTCAAGTTCAACGGTGTGACGGCGTGTTCCCACCGGATGTAGTCGGTGACCGGCTCGGAAACGATCCGGGCACGGCGCATCACGACACCGCGCCCGACGGCTTCCCGCACGATCCCCAGCCATTCGGCCCAGTAAGGGTCGGTGGGGTCGAGAGCGGCCTTTCCAGTGCGCTTGAACTTGCTGATGATCTCGGACTCGTCGCCGACGCTGTAAAGGTCACGCATCTCCAGGTGGGCGGCCGATCGGGTCGCCCTCCGCAGCAGCGCTGCGAAGTCAGGAACCGTCTGCGGCTGCTCGCTGCTCTGCAACATCGCACGCCTTCCTCAAGATCGGCACCATACGGGACGGGATCCGGATCACGGACTCGTGGGCGGGCACACCCTTGGCGTGCCCGGGAACCCATTCGGTGTCGCCGATCTTGGTGATGGTGGCGCCGTCGGCGGTGGTGCTCTGCACCAGGATGTCCCAGTTCTCGTCGTCCACCCACACCGTCGGCGAGCCGCCACCGCCGGTGTTCGGGTCAATGCCAGTGAACAGTAGCGACGTGGCGTCCTCCGATGACAGGTCGCTTCTACGTGTTTGCGCTACGGTGTCGCAGGCTTGCCGGAACGTCAAGTGCTCACGGTGAGAAGCCCGTTCCAGTCCGTAGTGATGGACGGGTGGCTCGGCGCAGGGGGTGCAGTCCCGCCAGCCTTCGCTGTTGCGCACTTTCAGGCGCGCGCCCGCGCCTCTGCGCCCCCGGTGGGTGGGCAGGCCGGCAGGACGCCAGAGGAGGCGGCTGAGCGAATCGGCTGCCATCGTACGAAGATCAGCAGAATCGAGAATGCTCGTCTGCCGCTGTCCATGAGCGAACTTCGGGACCTGCTCTCGTTCTACGGGGTGGCGGACACCGACTATGTGGAGAACCTGGTGGATCTCGCTCGCCGGAGTGGTGAGCGGGGCTGGACCCAGCGTGTGGGAATAGCGCTGCCGTCCTACGCGGACTACATCGACTACGAGCAGACGGCTGACTACATCCGCTCGTT
Source organism: Kitasatospora sp. NBC_01250 (assembly GCF_036226465.1). Classification (NCBI taxonomy): domain Bacteria; kingdom Bacillati; phylum Actinomycetota; class Actinomycetes; order Kitasatosporales; family Streptomycetaceae; genus Kitasatospora; species Kitasatospora sp. NBC_01250. Next base: position 6,671,874 of record NZ_CP108476.1, read on the forward strand.
CCAGCCTCACCCACCCGGATCGCTCCGCATCGCGTGGAGGAGCTGGTGGCGGTTCGCATGCAGCGGCAGGAGATCCTGACCGCCGATAGCGCCCCTCGCGTCTGTGTCATCGAGGGTGAGGCTGCGCTGCGGGCTCAAGTGGGCGGACCTGAGGTCATGAAAGCTCAGCTCGGAGCTCTCCAGGAGCTGGCCGAGGTGGTCGAACTCCAGGTGCTGCCACTCAGCGCCGGAGCTCATGCCGGTGTCATGGGGTCGTTCGTGCTGTTCAGCTTCCCGACACCAGCGTTCTCTGATGTCGTGTGCGTGGAGCACCGGACGGGCACCCTGTACATGGAGACGCCAGAGGAGACGGACGCCTACACGCTTACCTTCGACTCGCTGCGATCGGCTGCCCTGAGCCCTACCGAGAGCCTCGACATGATCACTAGGGTCAAGCAAGAACTCTAACCGCTAGGACAGTTGAGAGGTATCAGGAATGCTCACTCAGAACTTCCGTGGCGCCCGGTGGCGAAAGAGCACCTTCAGTGGCGATTCCGGCGACTGCATCGAGGTCGCTGACGGTCTCCCCGGGCTGCTGCCGGTCCGCGACTCCAAGGATCCGGATGGCGCCGCACTGGTGTTCAGCGCCGAGGCGTGGCGGTTGTTCCTGGCGGGCGTGCGTACCGGGGGCTTCCCGGCCGGTGGCTGAAAAGGCTCGTGGGTAGCAACCTCTTGCGCGTTCGAGGCTCGTGTCCTGTGCAGGGCGGAGCGCCCGCGCCGTTTCACGGCGCGGGCGCTCCGCTTTCCTGGTCGCAAGATCCCCCGCGCGGTCCGGCTGTTCGAGGTGTGGCAGATGCCGTTCCGCTCGCCGTTCCGTCAGGACCGCGCTTCCAAGGACTGTGGTCCTGCAGTTGGGCGGCTGGCTCGGCATTCGTCGTGGCCATCGGTGGCTGCCCAGGGAAGTCTCCGTGGTGAGGTCGGCCTCCGGTCGTCGGTCGTGGTCAGCGGAGGTCCGGAATAGGAAGCTGACGTATCGTCACATGGCCCTGCCTGCATGCTGGCCGGAGACCAGGGCGAGGTAGTCCGCCAGGTCGGCCGCGTCGCGGGTGGCCAGGCCCAGGTAGCCGTCCGGGCGGATCAGGTAGAGGCCCGGGGACAGGGGATCCAGGGCGGCGAACTCCCTGGTCAGGATGCCCGGGTGGGTGGCAGGTGCCGGGGTCGCGACCGCGAGGAGGGTGAAGTGCGGGCCGCGTAGCAGGTCGAAGAGCCTTGTGGAGTCGGGGAGTTCGAAATCCGGCACGCGCCCGCCCGCGCGCAGCGCGTCCTCGGGCAGGCCGGTGCGACGCTCGGCGGTCAGCGGGCTGTCCGGGTAGCCGACGCCCAACTGTGAGGTCTGCTTGCCGCGTTGCACGGAGACCGGGTCGCCGCTGCGCCCGGCCCGGTGCAGCCTGGTGCTCAGGCCCAGGACGTCGGCGGCGACCGGGCGGCGCTCGGATTCGTAGCTGTCCAGCAGGGAGTCCGGGGCGCCGTGCCGGAGCACCTGGCCGAGCTTCCAGCCGAGGTTGTAGGCGTCCTGCACGCCGGTGTTGAGCCCCTGCCCGCCCGCCGGTGAGTGGACGTGCGCGGCGTCACCGGCCAGCAGGACCCGCCCGGCCCGGTACCGGTCGGCCAGGGCGGCCCGGGGGCGGAAGTCGGAGGCCCAGCGCACCTCGCGCACCGCCTCGGGGTCGAGCGGCGTCCGCTCGCCGATCAGTCGCCGGACCTCGTCCAGGGAGAGGACCGGCTCGCCCGTGGCGTACTGGGCGAAGAGCTGGAAGAGGTCGGTGCCCGCCAACGGGCAGAGCAGCAGCGCACCTTCGGGCGCCTCGGGCCACGCGTGCCAGTTGCCGCGGCCGAGGCCGTCGATCCGCACGTCGGCCACCAGGGCGGGCCGGGGGTCGACCGTCTCGCCGTCCATCGCGATGCCGAGCGCCCGCCGCACGGTGCTGCGCCCGCCGTCGGCGCCGACCAGGTAACGGGCGCGGACGGTGCGCCGGTCGCCGTCGGCGGACTCCAGGACGGCGGTCACCGCCTCGGCGTCCTGGGTGAACTCCGCCAGGCGGGTGCCGAAGGCCACCGAGCCGCCGAGCTGCAGCAGCCGCTCGTGCAGGATCTCCTGGGTGCGCCACTGCGGGATCATCAGCGGCGCCGGGTAGGGCGTGCCGGGCTCGGTCGCGTCCTGCGCGATCAGGTCCCACTCCCGCACCGGCTGGTCGCCCCGCCAGGTGAGCATCTTCGGGTACCGGCCGCCGGCGGCCCGGATCGCGTCGATCACGCCGAGGTCGTCGAAGACCTCCTGGGTGCGCGGCTGGACACCCTTGCCGCGCGAGCCGGGGAAGAGGCCGTCCTGCTGCTCGATGACCAGCGCGCGCACGTCGCGCCTGGCCAGGTCGCAGGCGAGGGCGAGTCCGGTCGCGCCGGCGCCCACCACCAGCACGTCGGCGAGGGCGTCGGGCGGCAGGGCCTCGGGCTGTGCGGAGGGAAGAGTCATGAGCCGTCTCCTTAACGTTGTTAAGTTCGAGCTCGCCCAGTGTCGGCTTAACGGTGTTAAGTTGTCAATGGGGCTCCGGCTCGCCGGCCTGAGAGGATGGGGCGGTGGCAAGCAAACTCGACCCCGACCAGGTCACCGACACGGCGCTGCGGCTGCTCAACGAGACCGGCCTCGAAGGCCTGACCCTGCGACGGATCGCCAAGGAGCTGGACGTCCAGGCGCCGGCCCTCTACTGGCACTTCGCCAACAAGCAGGCGCTGCTCGACGCCATGGCCACCGAGATCCACCGGCGGATGGCCGCCACGCCGCCGCCCGCGGCGGACGCCCCTTGGCAGGAGTGGATCACCGCCTCCGCCCGCACGCTGCGCCGGGCGCTGCTCGGGTACCGGGACGGTGCGAAGGTCTTCAGCGGCACCCGCTTCGTCGGCAACGACCACGCCGTCCAGCTCGATCGCCACCTCGGCGCACTGTGCGCGGCCGGCTTCACGCTGGACGAGGCCGTGCTCGTCTCGTCGACCGCCTACGCCTTCACCATCGGCTTCGTCGTCGAGGAGCAGGCGGTCCACCCCGTGCCCGGCGAGAGCGACCCCTACTTCGACGTGGCGGCGCGGGCCGAGCGGATCGGCCCGGAGCTCCCGCTCGCGGCCGGCGCCGGGAAGGGGCTCTTCACGGGGTTCGAGGAGCGGTTCGAGCGGGGGCTCGCGATGGTGGTGGCCGGGATCGCGGCGACGCACCCGGGCGTGGCGACGGTGGTGGGGGTGGCCGAGGGGGAGGCCTGAGGGAGCACATCGAGGTCCCGCGCGCGGGACGGGGGCCGGTCAGGGGCGCGCGTGCGGCAGTGTCTCCAGGGTGCGCAGGATCAGCGAGAGGCCGAACTCGAAGCGCTCGTCGAAGGCGGTGTCCTCCAGGTGGGCCGCCACCCGCGCCAGTGACGGGTAACTCCCCGCGGCCAGCGCACCGGTGAGCGAGTGCTCGCCGTCGCCCTGCGCGGCCAGCGACTGCTCCTCCTGGGTGAGTCCGAGCGTCAGGTACTGGATGCTCCAGAACGCCCAGGCCGCCTGCCGCTCGTCCAGCCCGCCGCCGAGCAGGGCTTCGATCGCGACGTCGGCGAAGCCCAGCGTCGCCGGCTCGGCGGCGTACGTACCCGCGACGATGGCCGCGCCGTCGCGATGGGCCAGCAGACAGCGCCGGTAGCGGCGGGCCAGCTCGGCCACCCGGTCCGGCCACGGCTCGGGCAGCTCCGTCAGCGAGATCCCGCCGACGATCGCCTCGGCCATCAGCTCCAGCAGGCGCGCCTTCGTCTTGGCGTGCCACAGCACGGTGTTCATCCGCACGCCCAGCCGATCCGCGGTGCCGCGCACCGAGACCGCGTCGGCGCCCTTCTCGTCCAGCAGCTCCAGGGCGGCGCGCACCACGGTGTCCGGGTCCAGTCGGGTCCGGGGGGAGGGCTGGGCTTGATTCTTGGTCACTGACCTAGTCTACTGAAGGCACGCCATTGGTCACCGACCAAGAAAAGGGGAGCGGATCATGGAGCAGCACATGGAACAGGTCGTCATCGCCGGAGGTGGCCCGGTCGGCCTCTGGCTTGCCGCCGAACTGCGCCTCTACGGCATCCCGGTCACCGTGCTGGAGAGCCGCACCGAACCCGACCCGCACTCCCGGGCCCTCACCCTCCACCCGCGCACCCTCGAACTGCTCGCCTGCCGAGGCCTGGTGGAGCCGTTCCTCGCCGAGGGACTCAAGATCCCCAGCGGACACTTCGCCGCCCTCCCCGACCGGATGGACTTCACGGAACTGGACACGCCGTTCCCGTTCACCCTCGCCCTCCCGCAGGCCCGCACCGAGGCACTGCTGGCGGCGCACGCCGAGGCGGTCGGCGTCCGCCTGCTGCGCGGCCACCGGGTGACGGGACTGGCCCAGGACGGCGACGCGGTGACCGTGGACGTCGAAGGGCCGCAGGGCGAACGGCACCTGCGGGCCGCCTACCTCGTCGGCTGCGACGGCACGCGCAGCACCGTGCGCACCGCAGCCGGGATCGACTTCCCCGGCACGGACGCGACCGCCTGGGCCTGGATGGCCGACGTCGTCCTCGACGAACCGCCCCACCGGCGCTCCGTCTCCAACGCCCAGGGCGCCGTGATGGTCTGGCCCCTGCCCGGCGGAGTGCACCGGGTGGTCGGCAACGACGCCGAGAGCGTCCGCACCCGCCCCGGCACGCCCACCTTCGAGGAACTGCGCGCCAAGGTCCGCCGGATCGCCGGTACCGACTTCGGCATGCGCGACCCCGGCTGGCTCTCCAGCTTCGGCAACGCCACCCGACAGGCCGCCCAGTACCGCAAGGGACGGGTGCTGCTCGCGGGCGACGCCGCGCACATGCATTTCCCCTCCGGCGGCCCCGGACTCAACGTCGGCCTCCAGGACGCCGCCAACCTCGGCTGGAAGCTCGCCCAGACGCTCTCCGGCACCGCCCCCGCCGGGCTGCTGGACAGCTACCACACCGAACGCCACCCGGTCGGCGCCGAACTGCTGCGCAGTACCCGGGCACAGACCGGACTCATGACCAGCTACACCCCCGAGACGCTGGCCCTGCGCGAGTTGATCGGCGAACTCATCACCACGGTCGGGGAGTTCTCCACCGAGCTGGCCAACCGGGTGGCCGGACTCGCGGTCGCCTACCCGCCGGCGGCCAGCGCGGCGGCACACCCGCTCACCGGCACCCGCGCACCGGACCTCGCACTGGCGGGCACGGGCAGCCTCTTCGGGCTGCTGCGTCCCGGGCGCTTCGTGCTGCTCGACCTGACCGGCCGGCTCGGTGGCGACCTCGCTCCGCCGGCCCCGCTTGCCGCGCTCGCCCACCGCACCGGCCCCGGCCTGGACGTGCACAGCGCGCCGCCGGTCGAGGGCCGGGCCCACTGGCCCGGGGTCAGCGCGGCCCTGGTCCGCCCCGACGGACACCTGGCCTGGCTGAGCCGGGAGACGGACCCGCAGGCACTGCTCACCGCCGCGCGACACGCGGTGGCGGCGACAGTGGTGACGCCAGTGGCGGGGGCGGCGGCACCGGTGGGGGTCGTGGCCGCGGAGGTGTGAACCGGGGGCCGCCTCGGTGCGTCATGACGGGCGCAGGGATCGATCGCATCCGGAAGGACCCCCCCCACATGACGGACACCCAGCGTGCCACGGCCCGATCCCGAGCCCGGGCAGGCGGGGCGGCGGCGGCCGTGGCCGGCGCGCTTCTGCTGAGCGGGTGCGGTGGGACGGGTGGGTCTGGTGGGGCCGCTGGGGCCAGCGGCCACCACCGGGCAGCGGCGTCGGCCCCCACCGCGGCCCCGACCACAGCCCCGACCACAGCCCCGACCGCAGCCACGACGGCTCCGGCGGGCGGCTGCACGACGGCTGCGCCCGCGTCCGGCGCCGGCCCGGCCGTCACCCCGGTCGACCTGAACGCCTGGCAGCTGATCCTCCCCGTCGCGAAGCCCGGCGATCCGAAGGCGGCCGAGCAACTGACCCCCGCCCGGCCCACCGACCCCTACCTCACCCAGGGCCCCGGCGGCAGCCTCACCTTCTGGGCCCCCGCCGGTGGTGCCACCACCGCGCACTCGTTGCACTCCCGCACCGAGCTGGCCGCGCTCGGGACGTTCACCCCCGGCACCGCCTGCCACCACCTGACCGAGAGCCTGTCCGTCGGCCAACTGCCGGAGGTGTCGCACGAGATCACCATCGGACAGATCCACGGCACGGACGCCGACGAGGCCGCGCCCTTCGTCATGCTGGCCGTCCAGGGCGACAGTGTCGGGGTGACGCTGGAGACGGTGCCCAAGAGCGAGGGATCGGTCGGGCCCGCGCCGGCCGGCGAGAAGATCCTGAAGTACCACCTGCTCAGCGGGGTCCGGCTGGGGACGCCGTTCGGCTACACCGTGACCGACAACGGCAACGGCACCCTCACCTTCACCGGCGACTGCGCCGGCACCCCCGGCTGCCAGGCCGGCTCCCCGGTCACCATTCCGGTGCCGCCGGCCTGGAGCGGGCACCTGGTGCGCTTCATGGCCGGCGACTACGAGCAGGACGACGCCGCCACCTCGCACACGGGGGGCGGGCGGCTCACGGTGTTCGGGGTCGGCGTGAGCTGACCAGCTGCGGGGTGGTCAGTACTTCGGGCCGATGTGCTGGTCGAGCAGGGCGACGGAGGCGCGGCGGGCGATGGAGATGTTGACGGCGCCGTTGGCTCGGCGGGCGGCCTTCCACTGGACGCCGACGGCGTCGAGGGTGTCGGTGGAAATGCGCAGGATGTCGGTGGAGGTGTTGGTGAAGAAGTACCGGGGGTACTCGTACCTCTTGCTGTCCCGGGTGGTCCAGTTGACGATCCGGCAACCGTCGGAGTGGATCAGGCCACGCAGCAGCTCCCAGGGGTGGGCGTCCACGATCCCCTGCTGCCACGGCGCGAGGATGATGGGTGCTCGTGCTTCTTGCCGGGGCCGTGCTGGGGGAAGAGGCAGGGCCAGTGCTTGCTGGTGCTCACCACCGACGTGCAACCGGGGGCCGGGACGCGCAGCACGCCATAGGCTGCCCGATGCGACCGGGCACTCGGCGGTCATCCGGGCGCTCGGGGCGGTGCCGTTGAGGGTCCACTGCCGGAGGGAGTGGCGCGAGATGCCGGTGGCTCGGCTGACTTCACTGAGGGTCAGGCCTGAGCGGTGCAGCGCGATGGCGCGTGAGCGAGTGGCCTGGTCGTACATACGGCCGAGGATCGACGGCATTATGCCGATTGGCACCAAAAAGCCGAGAAAGATCACCCGGATGCACGAAGATCGGCGACTGTTCGAATATCCTGATAACCTTCGAATCAAAGGAAAAGTGCCCCGGGTGGGATTCGAACCCACGCTGTCGGTGGTTTGAGCACCGTGCCTCTCCCGCTGGGCTACCGGGGCGCCCGTTGAATCGAAGGTTCCCCTCGACCCTGCGAATCTCAAACATACAGGGTCTAGGTACCCTCGTGCATGCACCCCCCGCCGGAACGAGGAGTCCCGTGAGCACCGCCGACGAGCAGCCCCAGGCGCTTGAGACCGACTCGCCCCAGATCACCCGAATTGTCATCGCCGAGGACGAGGCGCTCATCCGTCTCGACCTGAAGGAGATGCTCGAGGAGGAGGGCTACACCGTGGTCGGGGAGGCCGGGGACGGGGCGACGGCGCTCAGGTTGGCCGAGGAGTTGCGGCCCGACCTGGTCATCCTGGACGTCAAGATGCCGATCCTCGACGGGCTGTCCGCCGCCGAGCAGATCCATGAGGCGCAGATCGCGCCGGTGCTGATGCTGACCGCGTTCTCGCAGCGGGAGTTGGTGGACCGGGCGCGGGATGCGGGGGCGATGGCGTACATCGTCAAGCCGTTCTCCAAGAGCGACCTGGTGCCGGCGATCGAGATGGCGGTCTCGCGGTACACCGAGATGCGCACGCTCGAGCAGGAGATCGCCGACCTCACCCAGCGGCTGGAGACGCGCAAGCTGGTGGACCGGGCGAAGAGCGTGCTGCAGACGAAGTTCGGGTTGAACGAGCCGGCGGCCTTCCGCTGGATCCAGAAGACCTCGATGGACCGCCGGATGACCATGGCCGCCGTGGCGGAGGCCGTGATCGAGGAGGGTGCGGCGCAGGACAAGAAGAGCGCCGACTCCGCCGGGGAGCAGAGCGGGAAGTAGCGCGGTAGGCAGGACGGAAGCAGGTCCGCCCCGAGGGCCGGTCACGCTCGCGTGGCCGGCCCTCGGCGTGTACGGGCTCAGTCCTTGGCTCAGTCCTCGCCGAGGTAGGACTTGCGCACCGACTCGTCGCGCAGCAGTTCCGCGCCCGTCCCGGTGAGGACGATCCGCCCGGTCTGCATCACGTAGCCGTGGTCGGAGAGGGAGAGGGCGGCCTGGGCGTTCTGCTCGACGAGCAGGATGGTGGTGCCGGCGGCCTTCAGCTCGACGATGGTCGCCATGATCTTCTGCATCATGATCGGCGAGAGGCCCATGGACGGCTCGTCCAGCATCAGCAGCTTGGGCCGGGACATCAGGGCCCGGCCCATCGCCAGCATTTGCTGCTCGCCGCCGGAGAGGGTGCCGGCGGCCTGCTTGCGGCGTTCGCCGAGGATCGGGAAGAGCGTGTAGGCGCGCTCGACGTCCTGGGTGATGCCGGCCTGGTCCTTGCGCAGGAAGGCGCCGAGGAGCAGGTTCTCCTCGATGGTCATCCGGGGGAAGATGTGCCGGCCTTCGGGGGAGTGGGCCAGGCCCAGGGCGACGATGCGGTGGGCGGGGACGGTCGCGAGGTCCTGGCCGTCGAAGGTGATGCTGCCGGCGGTGGGGCGCAGCAGGCCGGAGAGGGTGCGCAGGGTGGTGGTCTTGCCGGCGCCGTTGGTGCCGATCAGGGTGGTGACCTCGCCGGCGGCGACGGTGAAGCTGATGCCCTTGACGGCCTCGATCTTGCCGTAGGCGACCCGGAGGTCCTGGACGTCCAGGAGGGCGTTGCTCATGCGGGGTTCTCCGTGGTGTCGTCGGGAGCGGCATCGGCGGCGGCGTCGGTAGTGGCGTCGACGGCTGCGTCGGTAGCGGCATCGACGGCTCCAGCAGCTCCGGCAGCTTCGGTGACCAGCGGTTCGCCCAGGTATGCCGTGATCACCCGCTCGTCGTTCTGGACGAGTTCGCGGTCGCCCTCGACGATCTTCTCGCCCTGGACCAGCACCGCGGTCCGGTCGCACAGGTTGAAGATGAAGCGCATGTCGTGCTCGATGACCAGGATCGCCACGCCCCGGTCGCGGATCGCGAAGACGAGTTCCTCGGCGGCGCGGGTCTCCTGGGGGTTCATGCCGGCGGTGGGTTCGTCGAGCAGCAGCAGGCCGGGTTCGCTGGCCAGGGCGCGGGCGATCTCCAGTTTGCGCTGCTCGCCGTAGGGGAGGTTGCGGGCCAGGTGGTCGGCCTTGTCGGCGAGGCCGGTGAATTCGAGCAGGGCCATCGCCTTCTCGCGGCTGTCGGCTTCGGCGCGCCGGTAGCCGGGGCCGCGCAGCAGTGCGGAGACGAGGCCCTCCTTGGTGCGGCTGTGCCGGCCGACGAGGACGTTCTCCAGCACGGTCATGTTGGCGAAGAGCCGGATGTTCTGGAAGGTGCGGGCGATGCCGGCCTGGGTGACCAGGTGGGGCTTGGGCGGCAGCACCTTGTCGCGGTAGCTGACGGTGCCCTCGGTGGGCACGTAGAGGCCGGTGAGGCAGTTGAAGAAGGTGGTCTTGCCGGCGCCGTTGGGGCCGATCAGACCGATGATCTCGCCTTCGCCGACGGTGAGGTCGACGTTGTTGACGGCGGTCAGGCCGCCGAAGCGCATGGTGACGCCGCGCGCGTCCAGCAGGGTGGTCGCGGTGGTGGTGCTCATCGGTCACGCCCCTGCCGTGTCGAGGTTCAGCTTGCCGGTGCCAGGACCGCCGCTCTGGGCGGGCAGGTCGGGGGTTGCCGCATCGTCCTGGTGGAACTCGCGCTGGCGGCGCCGGTTGGCGATGATGCCCTCCGGGCGGAAGCGCATCAGCAGGATCAACGCGACGCCGAAGGCGAGCAGTTGGTAGTTCTGCAGGAAGGAGAGCTTCTCCGGGATGAGGTAGAGCAGCGAGGCACCGAGCAGCGGTCCGCTGACGGTTCCCATGCCGCCGAGGACCACCGCGGCCAGCAGGAAGGCGGAGTTGGGCGGGGTGGAGCCGGCGAAGACGTACGGGTCGGGGACCACGCTGTAGGTGACGTGCGCGCTGACGGTGCCGGCCAGGCCCGCGAGGGAGGCGCCGAGGGCGAAGGCGGTGAGCTTGGTGCGGAAGCCGTTGATGCCCATCGCCTCGGCGGCGGTCTCGTCCTCGCGGATGGCGATCCAGGCGCGTCCGATGCGGGAGTTGCCGGCCCGGCTGAAGACGGCGATGACGATCAGGGTGACGATCAGCATCAGGAAGAAGTAGTTGGCGAACCGGCCGATGGTGATGGAGCCGAGCTGGTGGGGGGTGCCGAGGTCGAGGCCGAAGAGGCTGATGTCGGGGATGGCGGGGATGCCGTTGGGGCCGTTGGTGATCTTCGGGCCGGAGGTGCCGTCGAGGTTCTGCACGGTGATGTGGAAGATCTCACCGAAGCCGATGGTGACGATGGCCAGGTAGTCGCCGCGCAGGCGCAGGGTGGGGGCGCCGATCAGTACGCCGAACACCAGGGAGACCGCGGCGCCGATCAGGGCGGCGGCCCAGAAGGGGACTTCGGCGTGCTGGAAGGGCGAGTAGGGCGAGCCGGAGACGAGGGCGGCGGTGTAGGCGCCGACGCCGAGGAAGGCGACGTAGCCGAGGTCGAGCAGGCCGGTGAGGCCGACGACGATGTTGAGGCCGAGTGCGACGGTGGCGAAGATCAGGATGTTGACGCCGACGTTGGCGTCGTGGTCGTTGTTCTGGGTCAGCGGGAAGAGTGCGGCGGCCACGAAGCCGGCGGCCAGGGCGAAGGGGCGCTGGCGCTGGAGCAGGGTGGCCAGGTGTTCGAGGAGTCCGCCCTTGAGGTAGGCGGCGGCGCTGAGGGCGACGGCGATCAGGAAGCCCTCGAAGAGTTCGCCGTAGGCGGTGTCGATGCCGTAGGTGAAGACGGCCAGGCCCAGGGCGGCGAGCAGGGTGACCTGGAGGCGTTCGATCCAGGCGGGTGCGGGTGCGGGTGCGGGTGCGGCGGCGCGCGCCGTGGTGCGCTGCTCGTCGGGCAGCGCGAGTGCGCCGTAGAGGGCGGGCAGGACGGTGATGCCGGCGATCCAGCCGCCGGTGGTCAGGTTGGCCAGGCCGCCGAGTTCGGCGGCGATCGCGATCAGGGTGAACCAGGTGGTGGCGAGGGTGGCCAGGGCGAGCAGGCGCAGCGGCGCGGTGTGGCCGTGCGGGGCCAGGGCGCGCAGCACCGGCACGCCGTGGGCGCCGAGCAGTTGGAGGAGCAGCAGGGCGGCGGTGGCGATGGTGAGCCACTGCAGGCCGCCGGGGTAGCCGGTGACGGTGAGGTCGCCGGGGAAGCGGGCGGTCCAGGTCCAGGAGAGGAACGCGGAGGCGATGGCGAGGACGCCGCCGGCGGCGATCAGGGCGCGGGCCACGGGGGCGGGGACGGTGCCCTGGAGCCGGGCGAGTGCGGCGGTGGCGGTGCGGCGCAGGGCGGCCGTGGTGGGGCTGGTGGTCATCTCTGCTTCTCCTTCGGCCTCAGGCCCGGTCCGCGACGCGTTCGCCGAGCAGTCCCTGTGGTCGTAGCAGCAGGACCAGGATGAGCAGCACGAAGGCCCAGACGGAGGCCCAGCTGCCGCCGCCCAGTTGCTGCATGCCGGGGATGTCGGAGACGTAGGCGGTGGCGAGGGCTTCGGCCAGGCCCAGGACCAGGCCGCCGAGCATGGCGCCGTAGATGTTGCCGATGCCGCCGAGGACGGCGGCGGTGAAGGCCTTGAGTCCGGCTTCGAAGCCCATGCTGTAGTCGACTTCGCCGTAGCGCAGGCCGTAGCAGACGGCGGCGACGGCGGCGAACAGGGCGCCGATGGCGAAGGCGGCGGCGATGATCTTGTTGGTGTCGATGCCCATCAGCTGGGCGGTGTCCGGGTCCTGGGCGGTGGCCTGCATGGCGCGTCCGGTGCGGGAGCGCTGGACGAACAGTGCCAGGACGATCATGCAGACCGGGGCGGCGAGGACGGTGAACAGGTCGCCGGCCTGGATCCGGATGCTGCCCAGGTGCCAGGGTCCGGCGGCCAGTTGGGGGAAGGTGCGGGGGCTGGTGGCCTTGGGGTAGAGGTTGTGCACGGCCTGCTGCAGGGCGAGCGAGAGGCCGATCGCGGCGATCAGCGGGGCCAGCCGTGGGGCGTTGCGCAGCGGCCGGTAGGCGAACCGCTCGGCGCCCAGCGCGATCAGGACGGAGGTCAGTGCGCCGCCGATGAGCATCAGTGGCAGGGCGAGCCAGAGGCTGGTGCCGTGCGGCAGGACCAGCCAGACGGTGAGCGCGCCGAAGCCGCCGGTCATGAAGATCTCGCCGTGGGCGAAGTTGATGAGCTGCACGATGCCGTAGACCATCGTGTATCCGATGGCGATGAGCCCGTAAGTGGAGCCTAGGAACAGGCCGTTGGCGAGTTGTTGCGGCAGGGTGTGCACCGCAGCCTCCAGGTCGCTGTGCTGACGTCGCGTGGGTGCGCGCGGGCCACGGGGGTCTGCGGCGCCCGCACGGGATGGGGGTCCCCGGGCCGGGGCCGGGGCGGGTGGAGCGGGGCCGCGCGCCTTCGGGCGGCGGCCCCGTGACGGTGGTGCGGGGCTCGATCAGCCGTTGTAGGTACCGGTCTTGACCGAGACCCACTTGCCGCCGGTGACCTGGTAGACCGTCAGCTGCTTGTTGGTGGTGTCGCCGTACTGGTCGAAGGAGACGTGGCCGGCGATGCCGTTGAAGTCGATCTTCTGTACGGCGTCGACGACCTTGCTGCGGGTGTCCGAGGAGATCTTGTTCCCGCCTGCGGCCAGCACGGTGCCCACCGACTTGATGATCGCGGTGGCCGCGTCGTACGAGTAGCCGCCGTAGGAGCCGTAGTCGCCGGGGTAGTTGGCGGACTTGTACTTGGCGATGAAGTCCTTGGCGGTGTCCAGGGTGTCGACCGGGACGCCCACGGCGGTGGCGTAGTCGCCCTCGGCGGCCTGGCCGGCGGTGGAGATGTAGGTGGTGGAGTACATGCCGTCGCCGCCCATCAGCGGGATGGCGGCGCCGGCCGCCTTGAGCTGCTTGGTGAGCAGCGAGGACTCGTCGTACTGGCCGCCGTAGTAGAGCAGGTCGGCACCGGAGGACTTGATCTTGGTGACCAGGGTGGAGAAGTCCTTGTCGCCGGTGTTGACGTGGTCGGTGCCGACGATCGAGCCGCCGTCCTTCTGGAAGGAGTCCTTGAAGATGCTGGCCAGGCCCGCGCCGTAGGTCTGCTTGTCGTCGACGACGAAGGCCTTCTTCTTGCCGATGCCGCTCGCGTACTGGGCGGCGAAGGCGCCCTGCAGGGCGTCGGTGGTGGCGGTGCGGAAGTAGGTCTTGTACGGGCGCACCTTCTGGCCGCTGGCCCAGTTGGGGCCCTGGGTGAGCTGCGGGTTGGTGTTGGAGGGCGAGATCTCGACCAGGTTGGCGGTCGAGAAGACCTGCTGCATCGACTGCGCCACGCCGGAGTTGAGCGGTCCTACGACGCCGAGCACGCTGTTGTCGGCGACCAGTGCGGTGGCGTTCTGCTGGCCGGTGGCGGGCTGCGCCTGGTCGTCCAGCGCCTTGACGGCGAAGGTGACGCCGGGCACCAGGTGGTTGGCGTTGGCGTCGTCCACGGCGATCTTCACGCCGTACTCGATGCCGAGGCCGGTCGAGGAGTTCTCGCCGGACAGCGGGGCGTCGACGCCGATGGTGACGGTCACGCCGCCGGCGGAGTTGGTGCTCCCGCTGCTGCCGCCGCGGGAGCCGCAGGCGGTGACGGTGAGGGCTCCGGTGAGGGCGATGCTCAGCACGAGCAGTGAACGATGACGCACGAGGGTCCCCTTCTGGTCTGAAAGGCAGTGGCCGGGGGCGGCCGACGGCCGGTTCGCGCACTGGGGCAGCCCGAACTGGTGGCCCGATCCGGTGGCGCGGTGACTGGCGGTGACTCTAGAGCGAGGGGCGCGATGGTGGCAGGGGTGTGCGCCTGCTGTGATTCTCTTGTTATCAGTGAGGCATGCGGGTCGTCTCGCATCATGGGCCCGGGAGGCATCGGCGGGGCCGGCCGGAGGGCGGGCGATTGTTGCGTCGCGTGCCAAGTGCCGTGGAATCCCGTGGTGGTTGGCCGTCCGTTCGCTGACCGAACGTCAGTGTTCAGACGGGTTGATCCGGGCGCGCATGTCCGAAATACGGACTTGACGAAGTGTTGGGACAGGCCTCGTGCGGTGCTCGGATCATGAAGGCGAGGGGTGGAGCGGATGACCTGCTTGTTACGCAGCGTTACAAACGGGGGTGGCCGTCGCCCGGCGCGGTCGGCCGGTGACATGGCTGCGCCCCCTCGTAGGCCAGGGACCTGCCCAGGGCGGGCGGCGGCCAAACGAGGGGGCGCGTCAGGGTCTTGTGGGTGGTGCGGCTGCTACAGGTCGCGCAGCGCGCAGGTCAGGCGGCAGCTGGTGAGGCGGCGGCCGGTGTCGTCGGTGACCGCGATCTCGTAGGTGGCGGCGGTGCGGCCCTTGAAGACGGCGGTGGCCACACCGGTGACCAGTCCGGAGGTGGCCGAGCGGTGGTGGGTGACGTTGAGATCCACGCCCACCGCGTAGCGGCCGGGGCCGGCGTGCAGCATCGCGCCTATCGAACCGAGCGTCTCGGCCAGCGCGGCCGAGGCGCCGCCGTGCAGCAGCCCGTACGGCTGCTGGTTGCCCTCCACCGGCATCGTCCCCACCACCCGGTCGCCGGAGGCCTCCACCACCCGGATCCCCATCTTGTCGCCGAGGGTGCCGCCGGAGAAGGTGCCGGGCTCCACGCCGAGCTTGGCGAAGTGGTCCAGCACGTCCTGCGGCACGTCCAGCACCAGCGGCGCCTGGTGGGCGGGCGCCTGGGCGGGGCTGTCGGTCGGGGCTTGCTCGGTCATCGGTCTCTCTCCTGGTCGACGGTGGTGATCGCCTCTCGTGATCGCCTTTCGTGATCGTACGGCCGAGGCGGCTCCGGGCGCCGGTGAGCCCGGCCGTGGCTGGTCGGTGTTGTCGGCGGGGCGCCCTAGGATCGGGGGCGGCAGTGAAACCGGCAAGGAACGGACGTTGACGTGGCTACGCGGAGTGCGGTGCAGAACGCGGGCGGTACTGGCGCGGCGGCCGGGGCCCGGCCCCGGCTGATGCTGCTCGACGGCCATTCGCTGGCCTACCGGGCGTTCTACGCGCTGCCAGTGGAGAACTTCAACACCTCCACCGGGCAGCCCACCAATGCCGTGTACGGCTTCGCCTCGATGGTCGCCAACACCGTGCGCGACGAGGCCCCCACCCACCTCGCGGTCGCCTTCGACGTCTCCCGCAAGACCTTCCGGTCCGAGGAGTTCCCCGACTACAAGGCCAACCGCGCCAAGACGCCGGACGAGTTCCGCAGCCAGATCGGCCTGATCGGCGAGCTGCTGGACGCGATGAAGGTGACCCGGCTCTCGCTGGAGGGCTTCGAGGCCGACGACATCATCGCGACCCTGGCCACCGCCGCGGAGGCGGACGGCTTCGACGTCCTGATCGTCACCGGCGACCGGGACTCCCTCCAGCTGGTCACCGAGCACGTCACCGTGCTCTACCCCACCAAGGGCGTCTCCGAACTGACCCGCTACACCCCCGAGAAGGTCGCCGAGAAGTACGGCGTGACCCCGCGCCAGTACCCGGACCTGGCCGCCCTGCGCGGCGACCCGTCGGACAACCTGCCCGGCATCCCCGGCGTCGGCGAGAAGACCGCCGCCAAGTGGGTCAACCAGTTCGGCTCGTTCGACGAACTGGTCTCCCGGGCCGACGAGGTCAAGGGCAAGATCGGCGAGAAGCTGCGCGAGCACCTCGACTCGGTCAAGCGCAACCGGGTCCTCACCGAGCTGGTCCGCGACGTCGAACTGCCGGTGGGCGTGGCCGAGCTGGGCCGCGAGCCGTTCGACCGCGAGGCGGTCGGGCAGCTGATGGAGTCGCTGGAGTTCCGCAACGCCAACTTCCGCGACCGCGTCTTCGCGCTGGACGTGGGCGGCGCCGAGGCGGCCGAGGAGGCGGTGGCCGCCCCCGGCATCGAGGTGGCGGGCGAACTGCTCACCGAGCCCGGTGCGTTGGCCGGCTGGCTGGCCGAGCACGCGGCCGGCCCCGGGCAGGTCGCGCTGGCGGCCGTCTACCAGTGGGCGCTGGGCAGCGGCGAGGTGCAGGAAGTGGCGCTGGCCACCGCCGAGTCCGCCGCCTGGTTCGACCCCAGCCAGCTCGCCGAGGAGGACGAACGCGCCTTCGCCGGCTGGCTCGCCGACCCCGAGCGCCCCAAGGCGCTGCACATCGCCAAGCACGTGCTGCGGGCCTTCGCCGAGCGGGGCTGGGCGATCGAGGGCATCGCCGCCGACACCGCGCTCGCCGCCTACCTGGAGAAGCCCGGACGGCGCACCTTCACCCTGGAGGTGCTCGCCGAGGAGTACCTGGGCCGTTCGCTGGCCCCGGTGGAGGCGGCCGAGAGCGGCCAACTCGCCTTCGACGCCCCGGAGGAGGACACCACCGCCGGGGCCCGCGCGCTGATGGTCCAGGCCCGCACGGTGCTCGACCTGGCCGCCCTCTTCGAGGCCCGGCTGGCCGAGGCCGGCGCGGTGGAGCTGGTGCGCGACATGGAGCTGCCGATCGCAGCCCTGCTGGCCCGGATGGAGCGCACCGGCATCGCCGCCGACCGCGCCTGGCTCCAGTCGCTGGAGCAGCAGTTCGCCGCCGAGATCCAGCGCGTGGTGGAGGAGGCGCACCGCGCGGCCGGGCGCGAGTTCAACCTCGGCTCGCCCAAGCAGCTCCAGGAGATCCTCTTCGGCGAGCTGGCGCTGCCCAAGACCAAGAAGATCAAGACCGGGTACACCACCGACGCCGACGCGCTGACCTGGCTGGCCGGGCAGACCGAGAACGAGCTGCCGGTCATCCTGCTGCGCCACCGCGACCAGGCCAAGCTGCGCACCACGGTCGAGGGCCTGCTCAAGACGGTCTCGCCGCAGGGCCGGATCCACACCACCTTCAACCAGATGGTCGCCGCCACCGGCCGCCTCTCCTCGCAGGACCCGAACCTGCAGAACATCCCCGTGCGCACCGAGGAGGGCCGCCTGATCCGGCGGGCCTTCGTGGTCGGCGAGGGGTACGAGTCGCTGCTGACGGCCGACTACTCGCAGATCGAACTGCGCATCATGGCCCACCTGTCCGAGGACGCGGCGCTGATCGAGGCCTTCGCCAGCGGCGAGGACCTGCACACCACGGTCGCCTCCTCGGTCTTCAGCGTGGCCCCCGAGGCCGTCGACGCCGAGATGCGCCGCAAGATCAAGGCGATGTCCTACGGCCTGGCCTACGGCCTGTCCGCCTTCGGGCTCTCCCAGCAGCTGGGCATCAAGCCGGCCGAGGCCCAGGGCCTGATGGACACCTACTTCGAGCGCTTCGGCGGCATCCGCACCTACCTGCACCGGGTGGTCGAGGAGGCCCGCGCCACCGGCTACACCGAGACCCTGCTCGGCCGTCGCCGCTACCTGCCCGACCTCACCAGCGACAACCGCCAGCGCCGCGAGATGGCCGAGCGGATGGCGCTCAACGCCCCCGTGCAGGGCTCGGCCGCCGACATCGTCAAGATCGCGATGCTCCGGGTCGACGCCGAGCTGACGAAGGCGCGGCTGCGCTCGCGGATGCTGCTCCAGGTGCACGACGAAATCGTGCTCGAACTGGCCCCCGGCGAGCGCGAGCCGGTCGAGGCCATCGTCCGCGAGCAGATGGCCGGCGCCTACGACCTGCGCGCCCCGCTGGACGTCTCGGTCGGCGTCGGCCCCGACTGGGAGGCGGCGGCGCACTGAGGCCAAGGGCCGCCGGGTTCCGTGCGGAGCCCGGCGGCCCGGCCCGCCGGTCGGTACGGCAGGAGACCGGTGGTGTCGAGAACGAACCCGAACGGCGCGGGGATGTGGACCGATTCCCCGAAGACGGCGTCCTCCCGGAGCCGGTAGCGGTCGTTCCCGGGCTCGCTGAGCAGCATCACGGTCTGCTGTCCGGGGTCGACGATCAGGTAGGCGGGGATCCCCGTCCGGGGGTAGTCCCGGACCTTCCCTCCCGGTCTCCCTCGATCAGGTCGAGACGGTGCGCGTACATCCGTCCTCCAGGTCCGACTCGCCCCGGCCCAGGGCTTCTGGACGACCGGTTCGTGGCACGGATCACTTCCTCGGGTTGGTCCGCCTGGTCGGCTCCGCGGTGGTGGGGTCCTCGGGCCAGGGGTGGCGGGGGTAGCGGCCGCGCAGGTCGGCGCGGACGGCGCGGTAGCCCTCGCGCCAGAAGGAGGCGAGGTCGCCGGTGACCGCGGCCGGGCGGCCGGCCGGGGAGAGCAGGTGGATGGTCAGCGGCACGCGGCCGCCGGCCAGTGCCGGGGCCGCGGACCAGCCGAAGAGCTCCTGGAGCTTGACCGCCAGCACCGGGCGCTCGCTCGAATAGTCCACCCGGATCCGCGAGCCGCTGGGCACGGTGATCCGCTCGGGGGCCAGCTCGTCCAGCCGGCCCGCCTCCCCGGTGGCCCAGGGCAGCAGGCGCTGCAGCGCCGAGGTGACGTCCAGGCGCTCCAGGTCGGCCCGGCGCCTGGCGCGGGAGAGCTCGGGCTCCAGCCACTGCTCGGCGGCGGCCAGCAGCGCCTGGTCGCCGACGTCGGGCCAGGGTGCGCCGAGCGCGTGGTGCAGGAAGGCGAGCCGGGCGCGCAGCGAGAGCGCGCCCTCCGGCCAGCGCAGCAGCTCGCTCACGCCCTCGCGGGCCAGGCCCTCGAGCAGCGCGGCCCGCAGCAGGGCCGGGGCGGGGGAGCGCAGCGCGGCCTCGTCGAGTTCGAGCGCACCCAGGGCGGTGAGCCGGCGCGCGGTCAGGTCGCCGCGCCGGCTGCCGGGCGGGGTCGCCCAGTGCACCTCGTCCCGCTCGGTGAGCAGGTGGGCGGCGGCGGTGCGCGCGGTGCTCTCGTCGATCGGCACGGCCCGCTGGACGCGCGCCGAGGGCGCCCCCGCGGGCCGGTCGGCGACCGCGATGGCCAGCCACGGCGCGCCGCCGAGCGCCGAGCCCGGCGCGGTCCGGGCGGCCGTGCCGGAGGCCATCAGGAAGGCGTCGCCCCGGGCCCGCGCCACCCGCTCCGGGTGGGCGAGCGCGACCACCAGCCCGGCGGCGCCCGCATCCGTCAGCGCGCCGTCGGGCGCCTTCGCCTGGGCACCCGGCAGTTGGGCGCGCAGCCGGCGCACCTCCTGCCGCCAGCGGCCCGCGTAGGGGTCGCCGGCCTCCCGCACCGCGCGCCACACCGCCACCAGGTCGTCGCCCAGTGCGCGCGGCGGCTCCTCGGAGAGCAGCGCGACGAGCTCCGCCGCCCGCCGCGCCCCGACCAGCGGCGCGCCGTCGAGCAGTGCGCGGGCCAGCCGCGGGTGCAGCCCGGTGCGCGCGAAGCGGCGCCCGCGCTCGGTGGCGCGCCCGTCCGCCGTCACCGCGCCCAGCGCGAGCAGCGTCTGCCGGGCCGCCGCCAGCGCGCCCGCCGGCGGCTGGTCGGGCAGTGCGAGCCCCTGCGCGTCGGGGTCGCCCCAGCAGGCGGCCTGCAGCGCGAACCCGGTCAGATCGGCCAGCGCGATCTCCGGCGTGGGGAAGCGCGGGGCGCGGGCGTCGGCCACCTCGGCCCAGCACCGGTACACCGTCCCCGGCGCCTCACGCCCGGCCCGCCCCGCGCGCTGGCGCCCGGCGGCGAGCGAGGCCCGCACGGTGACCAGGCTGCCGAGGCCGCGCGCGTGGTCGGTGCGCGGCTCGCGGGCCAGCCCGCTGTCCACCACGATCCGCACGCCGGGGACGGTCAGCGAGGACTCCGCCACCGAGGTGGCCAGGATGACCCGGCGCCGCGCCCCGGCGGTGAGCGCCGCGTCCTGCACGGCGGCCGGCGCCTGCCCGTGCAGCTGGAGGACGTCGACGCCGGTGAGGTCCGCGAGCCGCCCCGCCACCCGGGCGATCTCGCCGACCCCGGGCAGGAAGCAGAGCAGGTCGCCGCCGCGCTCGGTCAGCGCCCGGCGCACCACGGCCGCCACGTGCTCCAGCAGGGCGGGGTCGGTGCGGGTGCCCTGGGGCGGTCGCACGGCGCTCGGCGGCGGCGCCCACACGACCTCGACGGGGTGCGCGCTGCCGTGTGCTTCCACCACCGGGCCGTCGTCCAGCAGGCGGGCCCAGGCCGCGGTGTCCGAGGTCGCGGAGGCGACCACCACGGCCAGTTCGGGCCGCAGCGCGGCGCGTACGTCCAGCAGGAAGGCGAGCGCGGTGTCCGCGTCCAGGTGCCGCTCGTGGCACTCGTCCAGCAGCACCAGGTCCACCCCGGGCAACTCCGGGTCGCGCTGCAGCCGTTGCAGCAGCACGCCGGTGGTGACCACCTCGACCACCGTCGCGGGCCCGACCACCCGCTCGCCGCGGATGGTGTGGCCGACGCGCCCGCCCACCTGTTCGCCCAGCAGGTAGGCCATCCGCCGGGCGGCCGCCCGCACCGCGAGCCGTCGGGGCTCGGCCACCAGCACCGTGCGCCGCGGGCCGGCGGAGTCGAGCAGCCCGGCCAGCGCGAGCGGCACCAGGGTGGTCTTGCCGGTGCCGGGCGGCGCCGCGAGCACGGCCACGCCCCGTTCGTCGAGGGCGGCGGCCAGCGCGGGCAGGGCGCTGCGGACGGGGAGGTCGAAGGTCACGGGTGCCAGTATTCAGCCCCGCCCCTTCGACGAAGCCCGCCCCTTCGACGGAGCCCGCCCCTTCGACGAAGCCCGCCCCTTCGACGAAGCCGTCAGCTCACGAAGCCCGCCGGCTCACGAAGATCGCCGTCCCCGGCAGGTGCTTGCCGCGCAGCGGGCTCCAGCCGCCCCACTCCTGCCGCAGCCCGGCCGGCCACTCCGGCTCCACCAGGTCGAGCAGCGTGAACCCGGCGGCCACCAGCTCGCGCACCCGGTCGCCCAGCGTGCGGTGGTGCTCGACGTAGCTGGCCCGCCCCTGCTCGTCCTGCTCGACGTAGGGCGTGCGGTCGAAGTAGGAGGCGGTCGCGGTCAGCCCCTCCACCCCGGGCTCGTCCGGGAAGGCCCAGCGGATCGGGTGGGTGACCGAGAAGACCCAGCGCCCGCCCGGGCGCAGCACCCGGTGCACCTCGCGCATCAGCGCCGCGGTGTCCGCGCTGAACGGCACCGCGCCGTACGCCGAGCAGGCCAGGTCGAAGGAGCCGTCCGCGAACGGCAGCACCGCCGCGTCCGCCTGCACCAGTGCGACGGGCACGTCCCCGCGGGACAGGTCGATCCGCCGCGAGTGCTGCAGCTGCCGGTGCGAGATGTCGAGCGCCACCGGCCTGGCGCCGCGCGCCCGCAGCCAGCGCGAGCACTGCGCGGCACCCGCGCCGATCTCCAGCACCTCGCGGCCGGCGAGCTCGGCGGTGGGGCCGAGCAGGTGCGCCTCGGCCTCGTCCAGGCCCTCGGGGCACCAGGTGAAGCGGTCGTCGCCGAGGAAGGCGCCGTGCTCGTCCTGGTACTCGTCGGCGTTGCGGTCCCACCAGTGGCGGCTGGCCCGGCTGCTCTCCGCGGCCGGGGCCGGGCGGCGCAGCGCGAAGTCCTCGTCGTCGGAGTCCTCGAAGGCCGCGTCGGCCGGGTTGCCAGGGGCGGTGTCGGGGATCATGATGCGCCTCGCGTAGGGTGGGGGATGCGGAAAGCGCCGCTGCGTGCGACCGTCCCTTTCGGGGGTCGGGAGCAGGCGGTGGCATCCGGGGAGCGGGCCCTGTCGACTGCCACTCCCCACGCGGCCCGGGTGGCTCGCGTGAGGTGCGCAGTTGGAGGATATGGCCTGATCCATACCAGACTGCCGGTCTCGTCTTCTTCGGCGTTGACCATGGCTGACTGTCCCCGTATGCTACAAGTTGCGCTGCGGGCCTGCGCGCCTCGGACGGAGCAGGTCGCGCTCGCGTCTGTCGAAGACCCCACGGTCGCAAGACGGACCCCTCCTGAATTTCCAGGACGGTGGGCCGTGTTCTGGGCTGTCCGGCTTTCGGTGGGAGCGATACGGGCCCTCCGCGTGGCATTACCTACGACTTCATGTCCGTACCGGAGCCCTTTTCCTAATGACGAGCCCCACCGACACCTCTGTCAGCACCACCCCGCAGGTTGCGGTCAACGACATCGGCGACGCGGAAGCTTTCCTCGCGGCGATCGACGAGACCATCAAGTACTTCAACGATGGCGACATCGTTGAGGGCATCATCGTGAAGGTCGACCGTGACGAGGTGCTCCTCGACATCGGTTACAAGACCGAGGGTGTCATCCCCTCCCGTGAGCTCTCGATCAAGCACGACGTCGACCCGCACGAGGTCGTCAAGGTCGGCGACGAGATCGAGGCCCTGGTTCTCCAGAAGGAGGACAAGGAGGGTCGTCTGATCCTGTCCAAGAAGCGTGCGCAGTACGAGCGCGCCTGGGGCACGATCGAGAAGATCAAGGAAGAGGACGGGATCGTCACCGGTACCGTCATCGAGGTCGTCAAGGGTGGTCTCATCCTCGACATCGGCCTCCGTGGCTTCCTCCCGGCCTCGCTGGTCGAGATGCGCCGCGTCCGCGACCTCCAGCCCTACGTGGGCAAGGAGCTCGAGGCCAAGATCATCGAGCTGGACAAGAACCGCAACAACGTGGTCCTGTCCCGCCGTGCCTGGCTGGAGCAGACCCAGAGCGAGGTCCGCCAGACCTTCCTCACCACCCTGCAGAAGGGCCAGGTGCGCTCCGGCGTCGTCTCCTCGATCGTCAACTTCGGTGCCTTCGTGGACCTGGGCGGCGTCGACGGTCTGGTTCACGTCTCCGAGCTGTCCTGGAAGCACATCGACCACCCGTCCGAGGTTGTCGAGGTCGGCCAGGAGGTCACCGTCGAGGTTCTCGACGTTGACATGGACCGCGAGCGCGTCTCCCTGTCGCTGAAGGCGACCCAGGAGGACCCGTGGCAGCAGTTCGCCCGTACGCACCAGATCGGCCAGGTCGTCCCGGGTAAGGTCACCAAGCTGGTTCCGTTCGGTGCGTTCGTCCGCGTGGACGAGGGCATCGAGGGTCTGGTCCACATCTCCGAGCTGGCCGAGCGCCACGTGGAGATCCCGGAGCAGGTCGTCCAGGTCGGCGACGAGATCTTCGTCAAGGTCATCGACATCGACCTCGAGCGCCGCCGCATCAGCCTCTCGCTGAAGCAGGCCAACGAGTCGCTCGGTGCCGACCCGGCCTCGGTCGAGTTCGACCCGACCCTGTACGGCATGGCTGCCTCGTACGACGACGCCGGCAACTACATCTACCCCGAGGGCTTCGACCCCGAGGCGAATGACTGGCTGCCCGGCTTCGACAAGCAGCGCGAGGAGTGGGAGCGCCAGTACGCCGAGGCGCAGGCCCGCTTCGAGCAGCACCAGGCCCAGGTCATCAAGAGCCGCGAGGCCGACGCCGAGGCCGCTGCCGAGGGTGGCGACGCTGTTGCCGCCGCCGCCGGTGGCAACTACACCTCCTCCAGCGACGAGGGCTCCGGCGCCCTCGCCTCGGACGAGGCGCTGGCCGCCCTGCGCGAGAAGCTGGCCGGCGGCCAGAGCTGATCGCACCAGGGCAGCTCGGCTGGGCTGAGCTGAACTGAGAGTGGGCCCCCACCCGGGAGACCGGGTGGGGGCCCACTTGCCGTTCACCGGCCTGTTGCCGGTGGTTCCCGCCTGATGGGTGCCACCGGAGTGCATCGATGTGATAAGGCGCTCATGCCAACTTTATGGGTCTTTTAGGACACAACGCCTAGCGTGGGACGAGTTACCCGCACCGTCAACGGCCGGGTGGCTTCCCCGCTCTCGCACGCTAGGCCACCCGCTTGATGCGCTCCTTCGCCGCACCAACCTCAGCCCCTGCCGCCGCTCCCGGGCGGCTCGCCGTGCTCGGCCGTTTCTGCCACCGCCACCGGCGCTGGGTCCTCGCCTTCTGGGTGGGCGTGCTCGCGCTCGGCGTCCTGATCGGTGGCCGGGTCTTCGAGGGCTCCGTCACCAACACCTCCTCCGACGGCTACGAGTCCACCAAGGGCACCGCCGTGGTGGCCGCCGCCGACCCGTCGGCCGGGACGGTCACCGCGGTCGTCGACGGAGCACCGGTGGACACCCCCGCGGTGCGCGACGCCGTCACCGCCGCCGCCCAGGACCTGGCGAAGCTGCCCGGCGTGCTCTCGGTCTCCGACGCCTACCAGGGCGGCCAGCAGGCGCTGCGTGCGGCCGACGGGTCGGCGAGCGTGCTGGACGTGCGGCTCGCCGCCGACTCCACCGCCAAGCAGCAGCAGGCGGTCGGCCAGCAGCTGGCGAACCTCGAGGTGCCGGGCGCGCACGTGACCGTCGGCGGTGACCTGGTGCTGCAGCACGAGGTCAAGGCGCAGACCCAGTCGGACACGAAGTTCGGCGAGATCGTCACCCTGCCGCTGACCCTGATCGTGATGGTGCTGGTCTTCGGCGGGCTCGCCGCGGCCAGCCTGCCGGTGATCGGTGCCGTCGCCTCGGTGGGTGGCGCGCTGCTGGCGATGTTCGGTTTCAGCCAGATCATGGACATCGACACCACGGTGCTGCCGATCGCCACCGTGCTCGGCCTCGGCCTGTCGATCGACTACGCGCTGCTGATGGTCAACCGGTTCCGCGAGGAGCGCGGGGCCGGCGCGGGGCAGGCCGCCGCCGTGGAGCGGACGGCCGCGACGGCCGGGCGCACGGTGGCCTTCTCCGGGCTGACGGTGGCGGTCGCGCTCAGCGGGCTCTTCGTCTTCACCAGCCCGGTCTTCCGGGCGGTGGCCGCCGCCGGCGTCAGCGTGGTGGTGATCGCGGTGCTCGCCGCGCTCACCCTGGTTCCCGCGCTGCTCGGCTTCGCCGGGCACCGGATCAAGCCGCCCAAGCACTCCGAGCCCGACGAGGGCTTCTTCGCCCGCACCGTGCGCCGGGTCCAGCGCCGGGCGGTGCCGGTCGCGCTGATCTGCGTGGCGCTGCTGACGGCGGCCGGGGCGCCGTTCCT
Source organism: Kitasatospora sp. NBC_01250 (assembly GCF_036226465.1). NCBI lineage: Bacteria > Bacillati > Actinomycetota > Actinomycetes > Kitasatosporales > Streptomycetaceae > Kitasatospora > Kitasatospora sp. NBC_01250. Next base: position 6,697,089 of record NZ_CP108476.1, read on the forward strand.
GCACGCCGACATGCGCAGCACCGGCGCCGCCGTGCTGCCGACCAGTTCGGCGGGCCGCCAGGTCAGCGACACCATCGCGCAGCGCTTCCCGCAGCTGGCCTCGGCCCCGGTGACGGTGGTGGTGCAGGGCGACCAGCAGGCCGCCGCGCACTACGCCGACACCGTGGTCGCCAAGCTGCCCGAGGTCGCCGGGGTGCGCGCGGTGCAGCCGGCCGGCCCGGACCTGAGCACCGTCGAGGTGTTGGTGCACGGCGACCCGCAGGGCAGCGCGGCCAAGTCGGTGGTGGACGAGCTGCGCGCCGACCGGGGCGGGCTGACCACCTACGTGACGGGCGACGCGGCGAGCGTGGTCGACTTCCAGCACGAGCTGCTGGCCCGCGGACCGTGGGCGCTGGGGCTGGTGGCGGTCGGCACCCTGGTGCTGCTCTTCCTGATGACCGGGTCGGTGGTGATGCCGGTCAAGGCGCTGCTGATGAACGTGCTCTCGCTGGGCTGTTCGCTGGGCGCGCTGACCATGGTCTTCCAGTTCGGCTGGTTCAGCGGGCTGCTGGGCTTCACCCCGACCGGGGGGCTGGAGACCTTCATCCCGGTGCTGGTCTTCGCCTTCGCCTTCGGGCTGTCGATGGACTACGAGGTCTTCCTGCTGGCCCGGATCAAGGAGTTGCGGGACCAGGGCTACAACTGCAAGGAGGCCGTGCAACTGGGCCTGCAGCGCAGTGGCCGGATCATCACCTCGGCGGCGCTGCTGATGGTGATCGTCTTCGCCGGCTTCGCGGCCGGGCAGATGCTCATGGTCAAGCAGATGGGCATCGCGCTGGCGGTGGCCGTCGCGGTGGACGCGACCCTGGTGCGCTGTCTGCTGGTGCCGGCCGCGATGTCGCTCTTCGGCGAGTTCAACTGGTGGGCGCCGGCGCCGTTGCGCCGGCTGTACAACCGGTTCGGGCTGCGCGAGCACGTGGCGCTGCCGCCGCTCGAGGTGCCCGCCGCGGCGGCGGTGCCGGGCCCGCGCACCCCGCGGGCGGTGGCCGAGGAGCCGGTGCCTACTCCGAGTTGACGCAGGCGTTGCCGAAGCCGGCGTTGCCGAGGCCGCCGAGGTTGGCGGAGTCGCAGGCCGCGGCGCTGCCGGCGCCGGCGAGGATCAGACCGACCAGGGTGACGGTCAGCAGCGGCAGCGCGCGGCGCTTCGACAGCAGGGAGGTGGCGGGCGCCGGCCGGGCGGGCGGGGCGTCGTCGGTGCGCAGGGAGGTCACGCGAGGGTCCTTAGGGCTGGGCGGGACGGATCTGCCCAGCACAACGACGGCCGGTCGGCAAAGGTGACTGCCGCCGGTCAGCCGATCCGCCGCAGCAGCCCGACCGCCTGGCGCAGCACCTGCCGCTCCGGCTCGGTCAGCTCGCGCTCGATCACCTCGGCCAGCCGCTGCTCGCGGCGGCGGCGCTGCTCGTGCAGCGTCTCGACGCCCGCCTCGGTGGCGCTCAGCACCACCTTGCGCCCGTCACTGGGGTGCGGCTGCTGGCGGATCAGGCCGGCCTGGAGCAGCAGGGTGACGGTGCGGGCCATCGACTGGTGGCGCACCCGCTGGCGGTCGGCCAGTTCGGCGGTGGTGTGCGGGCCCTCGCGGACCAGCCAGCCCAGCGCGCCGACCTGGTTCTGCGGCAGCACCGTGTCGGCCCGCACCAGGCGCACCAGCTCGCCGACGGCGGCGCGCAGGTCGGCGGCGAGCTGGAGCGAGGCGGGGTCGGTGCTCATGGGGTCAACTCTAGCGGCGGCCGGAAATTTATCCAGCAGAACTGCACAGCATTGCTGTACTGTTTTTCCCATGCGACTGACCAAGTTCGGACATGCCTGCGTCCGCATCGAGCAGGACGGCAGCACACTGGTGATCGACCCGGGCGCGTTCACCGAGCCCGAGGCCGTCCAGGGCGCCGATGCGCTGCTGATCACCCACGAGCACTTCGACCACTTCACCGAGGACCAGGTGCGCGCCGCCCTCGCGGCCAACCCCGGCCTGCAGATCTGGACCAACCGCGCGGTCGCCGACCAGCTGGCCGGCCTCGGCGCCGCCGTGCACGCGGTCGGCGCCGGGGATGCGTTCGACGTCGGCGGGATCGACGTCTCGGTGCACGGCGAGTGGCACGCCGTGATCCACCCCGACCTGCCGCGGGTCGGCAACATCGGCTTCCTGCTGGGCGGGCGGGTCTTCCACCCCGGCGACGCGCTGACCGTCCCCGAGCAGCCGGTGCAGACGCTGCTGCTGCCGATGGCCGGGCCGTGGAACAAGATCGGCGAACTGATCGACTACGTCCGCGAGGTGAAGCCGGCCCAGGCGCTGGGCATCCACGACGGGGTGCTCAACGACATCGGGCGCGGGATCGGGGAGCGCATGCTGGGGGAGGGCGGCCCGGGGACGGGGGCGCCCTACCGGTACCTGCCCTCCGGTGCCGGCCTGGAGCTGGACGCTGTGTAGTCTGCCGCCATGCGGAAGATCGGACTGACCGGCGGTATCGGGGCGGGCAAGAGCGCGGTCGCCGGGCTGCTGGTCGCCCACGGCGCGGTACTGGTCGACTCCGACCGGATCGCCCGTGAGGTGGTGGCCCCGGGCACGCCCGGACTCGCCGCCGTGGTCGCCGAGTTCGGCCCCGGAGTGCTCGGCCCCGACGGTGCGCTCGACCGCCCCGCGCTGGGTGCCGTCGTCTTCGCCGACCCCGAGCGGCTGGCGGCGCTCAACGCGATCGTCCACCCGCTGGTGCGGGCCCGCTCGGCCGAGCTGGAGGCGGCGGCCGACCCGGACGCCGTGGTGGTGCACGACGTGCCGCTGCTCGCGGAGAACGGGCTGCAGACGCTGTTCGACCAGGTGGTCGTGGTGGACGCCGACGAGGAGGTCCGGGTGCGGCGCCTGGTCGAGCTGCGCGGCATGGCCGAGTCGGAGGCCCGGGCGCGGATGGCCGCGCAGGCCACCCGCGAGCAGCGCCTGGCCGTCGCCGACCTGGTGGTGGAGAACAACGGCACCGAGGCCGAACTCGCCGAGCGGGTCACGGCGTTGTGGCAGCGCCTGACGTCGACGGCTGGATGAGGTCCCAGCGGTTGCCGTAGAGGTCGGCGAAGACCGCCACCGTGCCGTAGGGCTCGGTGCGCGGCTCCTCCAGGAAGCGCACCCCGGCCGCGAGCATCCGCCGGTGGTCGCCCGCGAAGTCGGCGGTCTGCAGGAACCAGCCGACCCGCCCGCCGGTCTGGTCGCCGACCCGGGCCAGCTGCTCGGGCTTGCCGGGCCGGGCCAGCAGCAGGCCCGCTCCGCCGTCCCTGGGGCCCGCCACCACCCAGCGCCCGCCGTCGGCGCGCGGGCTGTCCTCGCGCAGCTCGAAGCCGAGCGCCCGGACGTAGAAGTCGATGGCCTCGTCGTAGTCGCGGACCAGCAGTGCGGTGTGTGTGATCATCCGGCCACCCTACGGTCTGCCCGCGGGGCCAGGACCTACGGCTTGCGGCCGATCGCGGCCCAGATGCCGACCTGGGCGTCGGTCTGCGCGGGCGGCTGGTCGGGCCGCCACTGGGCGACGGTGACCAGGCCCGGGTCCACCAGTTCGAGGCCGTCGAAGAACCGGGCCACCTGGTCCTTGCCGCGCAGGGTCAGCTGGGCGGAGGCGTTGCGGTACACCGCCGGGCCCAGGCCGCGCTCCTCCGGCGGCAGGAAGTCGGCGGTGCCGTGCGAGAGCGCCAGGTAGCTGCCCGGCGGCAGTGCCCGGACCAGCTCGCGCACGATCGCGTGCGGGTCGTCCGCCTCGTCGACGAAGTGCAGGATCGCGAAGAGCAGCAGCGCCACCGGCTCGCCCGGCGCCAGCAGCCGCTGCACGGCCGGGTCCTGGAGGATCACCGCCGGTTCGCGCAGGTCGGCCTGGACGACCGTGGTGCACCCCGCCGTGCTGCCGGAGAGCAGTGCGCGGCTGTGCACCAGCACGATCGGATCGTTGTCCAGGTACACCACCTGGGACTCCGGGTGCACCTGCTGCGCCGTCTCGTGGGTGTTGCCGGCGGTGGGGATCCCGGTGCCGACGTCGATGAACCGTCGCACCCCGAGCCCGGCCAGCTCCCGCACCGCCCGCTGCAGGAAGTCCCGGTTGGCCCGGGCGGCGACCCGCACCATCGGGCTGGACGACAGCAACTGCTCGGCGGCGGCCCGGTCGGCGGGGAAGTTGTCCTTGCCGCCGAGGTAGTAGTCGTACATCCGCGCGGGGTGCGGGATCTCCGGGTGCAGCTCGGCGGGCGGCGGTGCGTCGTCCGACCAGGACATCCAACTCCGATCGACACGTAACTGATGGTCGGTCATCGCTGTTCTCCCGGCTCAAGGTTGCCGCCCCGTGGCGGCGTCCCGGCAGAGCCTAAGGCCTGCGGGGGGCCTGCGACACGGACTTGTCGCGACTGAACGAGGATTGAAGCCGGCGGGCTCCGGGGCCCTGGGCGCCCTGGATGTCGTGCGGGTTGTACAGGGCGCACTTGCCCAGCGAGAGGCAGCCGCACCCGATGCAGCCGGTGAGGTGGTCGCGCAGGCGCTGCAGGTCGGCCATCTGGCGGTCGATCCGCTCCTGCCAGGCGGTGGCGACCGGGGCCCACTCGGCGGCGCTGGGGGAGCGGTCGACCGGCAGGCCCGCCATCGCCTCGCGGGCCTCGTCCAGCGAGAGGCCGACGGCCTGGGCGGCCCGGACGAAGGCCACCCGGCGCAGCATCTGGCGGGCGAAGAGCCGGCGCCCGCCGGCCGTGCGCTCGGCGTGGATCAGGCCCAGCTCCTCGTAGTAGCGCAGCGCGCTGGGCGCGAGGCCGCTGCGGGCGGACAGTTCGCCGATGGTCATCCGGGGCTGCTGGGCGGTCATGACCGCGATTCTAGGGCTTGACCTCAAGTCGACTTGAGGTAGCAGGATCATCCGCATGATCACCACCTACGAGGAGCTCCCCGGCCTGCTGGGCCGGATGACCGGAGCCGAGAAGCACGGCCCGGCGGCCACCTCCACCCTGGACGCGCTCTGGGTGCTGTACGAGCGGGTGCTGCGCATCGACCCCGAGCGGGCGGACGACCCGGCGCGGGACCGGTTCCTGCTCTCCAAGGGCCACGGCCCGATGGCGTACTACGCGGTGCTGGCCGCCAAGGGCTTCCTGCCCGCCGAGTGGCTGGACGGGTTCGGCGGCTACCACTCGCCGCTGGGCCACCACCCGGACCGGCTGCTGGTCCCGGGCGTCGAGATCGGCTCCGGCTCGCTCGGCCACGGCCTGCCGCTCGCGGTGGGCACCGCGCTGGGCCTGCGGGCGCAGGGGCTGACCGATCCGGCGGTCTGGACGCTGATCGGGGACGCCGAGTTCGACGAGGGCAGCAACCACGAGGCACTGGCCTACGCCGGGGCGGTCGGGCTGGAGCGGCTGCACGCCATCGTGATCGACAACACCTCGGCCACCCACGGCTGGCAGGGCGGGATCGCCTCCCGCTTCGCGGCGGCCGGCTGGTCGGCGGTGACCGTGGACGGCCACGACCACGAGGCGCTGTACCAGGCGTACACCACCGAGCACCCGGGCCGGCCGCACGCCGTGATCGCCCGGGTCGAGCCCAAGAACTAGTCACCACCGACGGGGAGAAGAACGATGGACACCATGCGCGAGCGCTTCGCCACCGTGGCGAGCGACCTGCTCGACCAGGACCCCCGCACCGCCCTGGTGCTCGCCGACATCGGCGCGGCCCAGCTCACCGGGGCCGCCGCCGCCCACCCCGACCGGGTGCTCAACGTGGGCATCCGCGAGCAGTTGCTGATCGGGGTGACCGCGGGCCTGGCGCTGACCGGGATGCGCCCGATCGCCCACACCTTCGCCAGCTTCCTGGTCGAACGGCCCTTCGAGCAGGTCAAGCTGGACCTTGGCCACCAGGGGGTGGGCGCGGTGCTGGTCAGCGCGCTGGGCTCGTACGACTGGCCGGCCGGCGGGCGCACCCACATGGCGCCGGGCGACGTGGCGCTGCTCGACACGCTGCCCGACTGGACGGTGCACGTGCCGGGGCACCCCGACGAGACCGAGACGCTGCTGCGGCACGCGGTGGCCGACGGCGAGCGCAACGTCTACGTGCGGCTCTCCGCGCATCAGAACGCCGAGGCCAGGCCGGTGGTGCCGGGCCGGTTCCTGACCCTGCGCCGGGGCGCGGCCGCCACCGTGGTGGCGGTGGGCCCGATGCTGGACGCGGTGCTGGCCGCCACCGAGGGGCTGGACGTCACCGTCCTCTACGCCACCTCGGTGCGGCCCTTCGACGCCGCCGCGCTGCGCGCCGCGGGCCCCACCGACGTGGTGCTGGTCGAGCCCTACCTCGCCGGGACCTCCGGCGGCGAGGTGAACCGGGCGCTGGCCGACCTGCCGCACCGGGTGCTCGGCCTCGGCGTGCCGCGCGAGGAGCACCGGCACTACGGGAGCATCGAGGAGCACCTGGCGGCCTACGGCCTCACCGCGCCCGGACTGCGGCAGCGGATCGTCAGCTTCCTGCCACGCGGGTGATGGCGCAGGAGCGCGGCCCCAGGCGGCCGGCGCCCAGCTCGCCCCAGTGGGCGACCACCTCGCCCGCCGGCGGCTCGCCCGGCTTGTCGCCGAAGTTCACCGCGATCCTGAACGGGCCACGGTGCACGGTCAGTTGCCCCTGTGCCTCGTCGAACTCCACCGCGACCGCGGTCAGGTCAGGGTCCACCAGCTGCGGGTTCTCGCGCCGCAGCCGGATCAACCGCCGGTACCAGGCGAGCAGTTCGGCGTGCTGTCCGGCGCGCGGCTCGGTCCAGTCCAGGGTGGAGCGCAGCACGGTGGCGGGCTCCTGCGGATCGGGCACCTGCTCGGCCGCCCAGCCGTAGGCGGCGAACTCCCGCCGCCGGCCCTGGCGCACCGCCTCCGCGAGCTGCGGATCGGTGTGGTCGGTGAAGTACTGCCAGGGGGTCGCGGCTCCCCACTCCTCGCCCATGAAGAGCATCGGGGTGAACGGCGAGGTGAGCACCAGTGGTGCGGTCAGGGCGAGTTGGCCGGCGCTCAGCCGGTCGCCCTGGGCGCGGTTGCCGATCTGGTCGTGGGTCTGCGCGTAGCCGAGCAGCCGGTGCCCGCCGCCCGCCGCGGGGAAGGGGCGGCCGTGGTGGCGGCCGCGGAAGGAGGACCAGGTGCCGTCGTGGAACCAGCCGCGGGTCAGCGTCCGGGCCAGCGCCGCCAGCGGGGCCCGGCCGAAGTCGGCGTAGTAGCCCTGGGTCTCGCCGGTCGCCGCGGCGTGCAGCGCGTGGTGGAAGTCGTCGCTCCACTGGGCGTCCAGCCCGTAGCCGCCCGCCTGCCGGGGATCGGTCACCCGCGGGTTGTTCAGGTCGGACTCGCCGATCAGGAACAGCGGGCGCCGCTCGGCTGCGGCCAGCGCCCGTACGGCGGTGGTCAGTTCCTCCAGGAAGTGCACCGCGCGGTCGTCCACCAACGCGTGCACCGCGTCCAGCCGCAGGCCGTCGATCCGGTAGTCGCGCAGCCAGGCCAGCGCGCTGCCGATCAGGTAGGCGCGCACCTCGTCCGAGCCGGGCGCGTCCAGGTTGACCGCCGCGCCCCAGGGCGTCTGGTGCCGCTCGGTGAAGTACGGACCGTAGGCGGGCAGGTGGTTGCCGGAGGGGCCGAGGTGGTTGTGCACCACGTCCAGGATCACGCCCAGGCCCTTGCGGTGCGCGGCGTCCACGAAGCGCTTGAGGCCCTCCGGGCCGCCGTAGGGCTCGTGCACCGCCCAGGGCGCCACCCCGTCGTAGCCCCAGCCGTGCCGGCCGGGGAACGGGCAGACCGGCAGCAACTGCACGAAGTCCACGCCCAGTTCGACCAGGTGGTCGAGCTTCTGCTCGGCGCCGGCGAAGGTGCCGGCCGGGGTGAAGGTGCCGACGTGCAGCTCGTAGACGACCGCGCCGGGCAGCGCCCGCCCGTGCCAGTCGCTCTGCGACCAGCGGAAGTCCGCGTGGTCGACCAGCCGGCTCGGGCCGTCGGGGCCGTGCGGCTGGCGGGCCGAGCGCGGGTCGGGCAGGGCGGGCCCGCCGTCGAGTGCGAAGCCGTAGTCCTGCCCGGCTGCTGCCTCGCCGCGCCACCAGCCGCCCGGCTCGGCGGCCAGCGGGCTGCGCACACCGTCCACCTCCACCTCGACCCGCCCGGCCGCCGGAGCCCAGACCTGGTACCTCACGATGCCTCCTTGGTCAGTAGCGCGACGGTGTCCACGGTGCCGGTGAACGGCCGGCCGGTCAGCAGGTCCCGCCAGCGTCCGGCCAGTTCGAGGGTCGCGCCTTCGCCGCGCCCGGCCAGCGCGTACGGCAGCCGGGTGGCGGCCACCGTCAGGTTCGGCCCGCGCTGGTAGGCGATCAGGTGCTCGCCCGCCGCCAGCGGGCGGTAGCGGCCCAGCGGGCGGCTCAGGTGCAGGGCGGTGCGGGTCAGGTGCAGCTTGCGGCGCGCGAAGTCGCCGAGTGCGGCGTCCGGGAGGGTGAAGTCGACCGGGGCGCGGTTGTCGGGGTCGACCAGGGTGTACAGCGGGCGCTCGGAGCCCTGGTAGAGGTCGGGCACGCCCGGCATGGTGAGGTGCAGCAGCGCGGCCGACAGGCTGTTGCTGCGCGCGTACGGCTCCAGGAAGGCGACGAACGCCTCGATCCGCGCGGTGAGTTCGGGAATGCTCAGGACGGTCTCGGCGTACTGGGCGAGGGCGGCTTCGTAGTCGGCGTCCTGGGCGGTCCAGCTGGTGGTCAGCTTGGCCTCGCGGACCGACTTGAGCAGCACCGAGCGCAGCCGCTCCACGTCGATCGGCCAGGCGGCCACCAGGGTCTGCCAGAGCAGCCACTCGGCGTTGCGGTCGGCCAGCCCGCCGGCCAGCGCCGACCACGCGCGGCACTCGGCCGTCCACTGCTCGGGCAGCTCGGCCAGCACGGCGAGCCGGGCCCGGGCGTCCGCGCTGCGCTTGGTGTCGTGGGTGGACAGCGTGGTCATGGTCAGCGGCCAGTGGCGCTGGATGTCCTCGCACCAGCGGTGGAAGTCGGCCGGTTCGACGCCCGGGTGGCCGGGGTCGCCACCGACCTCGTTCAGCGAGAGCAGCGGGTACCAGCGGTAGAAGGCGGTGTCCTCCACGCCCTTGGCCGCCACCGCCGAGGCGGTCTGGGCGAACCGGGTGCGGAACTCGTCCTTCAGCGGGCCCGAGCCCAGGTGGCCCTGGGTCAGCAGCTCGACGAACTCCTTGGTGGACTGCGGCGTGGTGACGGTCCGTTCGGCCTGGGAGAGGTAGGGCCGGTAGACCGTGTAGTGGGTGAACAGGTCACAGAGCGCGGCCCGCACCGCGAGCGGGGCGTGGTCGGCCAGCGCCGGTTCGGCCGCGCCGATCTGCTCGGCCAGCCGGACCAGGCGGTTCATCTCGGCGGCCAGTTCGCCGCTCGGGCCGGTCATCTCGGCACGGCCGATCCGGGCCTGCTCGGCGGCCGAGGAGTCGAGGCCGGTGTACTCGGCGTACAGCCCGGTCAGCCGGTGCACCCCGGGCCCGTCGGTGAGCACGCCGTCGATGTGCCGCAGTGCGTCGTAGCCGGTGGTGCCCGCGCAGGGCCAGTCGCCGGGCAGCCGTTCGTGTCCGGTGAGGATCTTCTCCACCACCGTGTAGGCGCAGCCGCTGGTCTCGGCCAGCCGGCGCAGGTAGGCGCGCGGGTCGGCCAGGCCGTCCGGGTGGTCGACCCGGAAGCCGTCCAGCACCCCCTCCTCGCGCAGCCGCAGCAGCACCCCGTGGGTGGCCCGGAACACCTCCGGGTCCTCCACCCGCAGTGCGATCAGCTCGTTGATGCTGAAGAACCGGCGGTAGTTGAGCTCGGTGCCGGCCAGTCGCCACCAGGCCAGCCGGTAGTGCTGGCGGGAGAGCAGCTGGGCCAGTGGCAGGTGCTCGGTGCCCGGGCGCAGCGGGAAGACGTGGTCGTAGTAGCGCAGCGTGTCCTGATCCACCTTCAGCTGGTCGAGCACCGCGCCCAGCCGGTCGCCCAGCACCGGCAGCAGGATCCGGCCGCCGTGCGCCGCCCAGTCGATGTCGAACCAGTGCGCGTAGGCCGACTCGGGCCCGTCCCGCAGCACGTGCCAGAGCGGGGTGTTGAGGCGCTCGGGGACCGGCAGCGCCATGTGGTTGGGGACCACGTCGGCGATCAGCCGCAGCCCGTGCTCGTGGGCCGCGGCGGCGAGGGCGCGCAGGGCGCCCTCGCCGCCGAGCTGTTCGCTGATCCGGGTGTGGTCGACCGTGTCGTACCCGTGGGTGGAGCCGGGTGTCGCCTCCAGCAGGGGCGACAGGTGCAGGTGGGAGATGCCGAGCCCGGCCAGGTACGGCAGGGCCGCGGCGGCGTCCGCGAGCGTGAACGAGGGCTGCAGCTGGAGCCGGTAGCTCGCTGTAGGGGGTGTGATCACACCCCATGCCTACCCGGTCGCCCGGGGCCGCACGACCCGCTTGCGGCACCCGGGCGACCGCGTTTCTCAGGCGGACCGCTGAAGCACCAGCAAGGAGCGGTCGGCGAGCCAGAGCCCGTCGCCCTCCTTCACCCGAAGTCCGGCCCCCGGGGTCGGGAGTGTCGCGAGGGTGGTGTCGACCACGACCTGCCACTGCTCGCCGTGCTCCCGGGGGACGGTGAACTGCAGCGACTCGTGGTGCGCGTTGAACATCAGCAGGAACGAGTCGTCGGTGATCCGCCCGCCGCGCCGGTCCGGCTCGGAGATCGCCGCGCCGTTGAGGAAGACCGTCAGCGACTTGGCGTAGCTGGCGCTCCAGTCCTGCTCGGTCATCTCCTCGCCGCCGGGGGTGAACCAGGCGATGTCGGTCAGGTCGTCGTGGGCGGCGGCCACCGGGCGGCCCCGGAAGAACCGCCGGCGGCGGAAGACCGGGTGGTTGCGGCGCAGCCAGACCATGCCCTGGGTGAACTCCAGCAGGTCGCCGTCGCCGGGCCAGTCGACCCAGGACAGCTCGGAGTCCTGGCAGTAGGCGTTGTTGTTGCCCAGCTGGCTGCGGCCGAGCTCGTCGCCGTGCGAGAGCATCGGCACGCCCTGGGAGAGCAGCAGGGTGGCGATGAAGTTGCGCTGCTGGCGGCCGCGCAGCTGGAGCACCTGCGGGTCGGTGGTCGGGCCCTCCGCGCCGCAGTTCCAGGAGCGGTTGAAGGACTCGCCATCCCGGTTGTGCTCGCCGTTGGCCTCGTTGTGCTTCTCGTTGTACGAGACCAGGTCGCGCAGCGTGAAGCCGTCGTGGCAGGTGATGAAGTTGATCGAGGCGATCGGGCGCCGCCCGTCGTGCTGGTAGAGGTCGGAGGAACCGGTCAGCCGGGAGCCGAACTCGGCCAGCGTGGCGTTCTCGCCGCGCCACAGGTCGCGCACGGTGTCCCGGTACATGCCGTTCCACTCGGTCCACAGCGGCGGGAAGTTGCCCACCTGGTAGCCGCCCTCGCCGACGTCCCAGGGCTCGGCGATCAGTTTGGTCTGCGAGACCACCGGGTCCTGCTGGACCAGGTCGAAGAACGAGGAGAGCCGGTCGACCTCGTGGAACTGCCGGGCCAGGGTGGCCGCGAGGTCGAACCGGAAGCCGTCCACGTGCATCTCGGTGACCCAGTAGCGCAGCGAGTCCATGATCAGCTGGAGCACGTGCGGGCTGCGCATCAGCAGGCTGTTGCCGGTGCCGGTGGTGTCCATGTAGTACCGGCGGTCGGTGGCCAGCCGGTAGTACGAGGCGTTGTCCAGGCCGCGCATCGAAAGGGTGGGGCCCAGGTGGTTGCCCTCGGCGGTGTGGTTGTAGACCACGTCCAGGATCACCTCGATCCCGGCCGCGTGCAGCGCCTTGACCATCGACTTGAACTCCTGCACCTGCTGGCCGCGGTCGCCCACCGAGGAGTAGGAGCCGTGCGGGGCGAAGAAGCCGATGGTGTTGTAACCCCAGTAGTTGGACAGTCCGATGTCACGCAGTCGGTGGTCGCGCACGAACTGGTGCACCGGCATCAGCTCGATCGCCGTGATGCCGAGCTTGGCCAGGTGCTCGATCAGCGCGGGGTGGGCGAGCGCGGCGTAGGTGCCGCGGATCTCCTCGGGGATGCCCGGGTGCAGCTGGGTGAGGCCCTTGACGTGCGCCTCGTAGATCACCGACCGGTGGTAGTCGGTGCGCGGGGGGCGGTCGTTGCCCCAGTCGAAGTACGGGTTGATCACCACCGAGTGCATGGTGTGCGGGCCCGAGTCGAGGTCGTTGCGGCGCTCGGGCGCGCCGAAGTGGTACCCGTAGACCGACTCGTCCCAGTCGATCGTGCCGCTCATCGCCTTGGCGTACGGGTCGAGCAGCAGCTTGGCGCCGTTGTGCCGTTGGCCGCGCGCGGGCTCGTACGGTCCGTGGACCCGGAAGCCGTACCGCTGGCCGGGCTGGATGCCGGGCAGGTAGGCGTGCCGGACGAACGCGTCGGTCTCGCGCAGCTCGATGGTGGTCTCGGTGTCGTCCGGGCCGAGCAGGCACAGCTCGATCCGGTCCGCGCTCTCGGAGAACACCGCGAAGTTGGTGCCCACCCCGTCGTAGGTGGCACCCAGGGGGTACGGTTGCCCCGGCCAGACCTGCATAAGCCTCAACTTCCCTGATGTCAAGGGGATCTGATGCTCCCTCGGGACGTTGGCGCACCGCTGGGTGCGGTATGCCCCGTGGCGCGCGTCACATGTCTGTGCGCCGCTCAGCGTGACGCACGGCACACTGCCGATCGACGCACTGTCATGGCCATCGTTGCCGCTCCCGTGCTGTTCTGACGCTCTTTCGGCTTCCTTTCGCCCGAACGGGTGTCCGGCGCACTCGTATCAGATGTTCGGGACGGTCCGGCCAGTGGTGCGCGTTCGAGTTGCGGATGGGCAACGGGCTGCCTGGCGGGGCGCCCTGGCAGTACCCTTGATCGTCACAGGGCCGGGTGCCGAGAGTTGAGGTAATCAGATGGTCTATCCCGCCGACGAATGGCCCGAAGGGTCCAGCGGGGCGGCGGGTACCGGGGTCCGGGCAGAGGCGCCGACCGCGGTGCTGGGCTCCCCCGGCGGCGGCCGCCTGAGCCCCGCTCAGCCCGGTACCGAGGCGATCGAGCCGGCCTGGGACGGCGAGCGGTGGCAGCACGCCTACCAGCGGGTCCGGCTGACCGGGCGGGCCTACGTCTGGCTCAATCTCGTCGAGCAGCGGCTGCGCGCCCTGCTGGACGACCTGCTGCGCCCCGTCTACGAGCCCGCCCACGGCGTGGACTGGGTGACCGCCGCGGCCGGCCCGGCCGGCGAGGAGTGGGTGCGCCGGGCCTCCGCCGTGCGCGAGGTCAGCCGGCGCAAGGGTTACCTGCTCGACCCGGTCGACGACGACCCGCTGGTCTTCCTGACCCTGCCCCAGCTGCGCGAGCTGATGGTGCAGCACTGGCCGTGCTTCGAGCCGTACCTGGACGACCGCCGGGAGATCGAGCTGACCCTGGACGAGCTGGAGGTCGCCCGGCACGTGGTCTCGCGCAACCGCAGCCTCACCCCCACCGTGCTGGCCCAGACCGAGCGGGCCGCGGCCCGGGTGCTCGGCCTGCTGGACGGGCGGCCCGCCGCCGGGGCCGGGCTGCCCTCCGACGTCATCGAGGAGCTGGTGGCCGGCCGCTACGCCGACGTCGCCGCGGTGCACGCCGACCGGATCCTGCTCCAGCGCGACCTGCCGGTGGAGGACCTGCTGGAGGGCGCCCGTCGGCTGGACGCGCTCGGCATCGCGCTGGGCATGCTCTGCCAGAACTTCACCGGCAAGCGGCTGGCCAGGCTGGCCGCCGAGGGCTGCCGGATCCGGCTGCTCTTCCTCAACCCGGCCAGCAGCGCGGTGCGCCGGCGGGAGCGGGAACTGGGGCTGGGCCGAGGTGAGTTGTCCCGCTCGATCGAGACCAACATCATGCACGTGCGCCGGGTCCGGGCCCGGCTGCGCGACCAGGGCGCCTTCGAGATCCGGGTCTTCGACGAGACGCCCCGGTTCACCGCCTACCTGGTGGAGGGCGCCCGCCCGCCCGGGGTGCGGCGGCGCGGCGGCGACCTCGGCGTGGTCCAGCCCTACCTGCGCCGGGCCCGCGGGATCGAGTCGCCGGCCCTGGTGCTGCGGGCGGCCCAGCCCGGTGCGGAGGAGGGCGAGCCCGGGCTGCTGGAGGTCTACCGGGAGGAGTTCGAGGGGGTCTGGACCGACTCACGCCCGGTCAGCTGAGGCGGGCTCGGACCGGCGCATTCCCGGCGTGTCGCCTTGACCGCCCCCCGGGCATCGACGTTCTCATCCTCTCTGGCTAAGGTATGCCTAAGCTAAGCGGGCCGTGCTTAGCGGCGCTGCCATGCCTAGGAGAGTTCACCACCCATGTGGGACGACGCGTTTCCAAGCTTTCTGATCGGGCTCAGAGAGGGTCTCGAGGCCGGCCTGATCGTCTCGATCCTGGTCGCCACCCTGGTCCGCTCGGGCCAGAAGGCCCGGTTGCCCCAGGTGTGGACCGGTGTGCTGGCCGCCATCGCGCTCGCCCTCAGCTTCGGCGCGGTGCTCACCTTCACCGCCGCCAACCTCTCCGGCAGCGCGCAGGAAGCTTTCGGCGGCACCCTGAGCCTGATCGCGGTGGCCTTCGTCACCGCGATGGTGTTCTGGATGCGGCGCTCGGCCCGCAACCTCTCCTCGGAGATCCGCGAGAAGGTCGCCTCCGCGCTCACCATGGGCGGCGGCGTGCTGGTGCTGACCAGCTTCCTGGCCGTCGGCCGGGAGGGCCTGGAGACCTCGCTCTTCCTGTGGACCACCGCGCGCTCCGCCGGTGAGGCCACCGGGCCCGCGATCGGCGCCGGGATCGGCCTGGTGCTGGCCGCCGGACTCTGCTGGGGCCTGTACCGCCGGGTGCTGAAGATCAACCTGACGAAGTTCTTCACCTGCACCGGCGTGGTGCTGATCGTCATCGCGGCCGGCGTGCTCAGCTACGGGCTGCGCGACCTGCAGGAGGGCGGCGTGCTGCCCGGCTCGACCGCGTACGCCTTCGACCTGAGCGGCTCGCTGGACGGCGGGTCCTGGTACGCGACGCTGATGCAGGGCGTGTTCAACATCACCGTCACGATGACCTGGCTGCAGGTGGCCGCGTACGTGCTCTACCTCGCGCTGGTGATGACGCTCTTCGTGCGCGGCGTGCGGGCGAGTGCGCCCAAGCCGGCGGTGGCCGCTGCTGAGAAGGCTCCGGAGCCGGCGACGGAGAAGGCTGCGGAGTCGGTGACGGAGAAGGCTGCGGAGGCCGAGCCGTCGAGCGCGCCCGAGCCGCGGCCCGCCGGCTCCCGCAACCGCTGGCTGCTCCCCGCCGCCCTGGTGGCCGTCCCGGCCGTGGTGGCCGGGGTGGTGATCGCGGCCAGCGACGGCAAGCCCGCCGCCGCCGGCACCGTCACCGTCTCGGACGCCAAGAGCGACTGCGGCAAGGGCTTCAGCACCCCGCAGCCCGGCCAGCAGACCTTCCAGATGCACAACGCCGGCAGCAAGACCTCCGAGGTCTACCTGGTCAACCCGGCCACCAACGCCGTCTACGGCGAGATCGAGGGCCTGGCCCCGGGCACCACCCGCCCGCTGACCGCCACCATCGGCAGCGGCGACCTCGCCTGGCGCTGCGTGCCCAGCAGCGGCGACCCGGTCACCTCGGCCACCTTCCACGTCAGCGGCGGACAGAGCGTCAACGCCGTGCTGCCGGTCTCCGAGGACGACCTCAAGGGCCCGCTCGACCAGTACAAGTCCTACGTGAACGCGGGCCTGGCCACGCTGCTGACCCAGACCCAGAAGCTCCAGGCCGACCTGCACGCGGGCGACCTGGACGCCGCCAAGGCCGACTGGCTCACCGCGCACCTGCAGTACTCCTCGCTGGGCGCCGCCTACGGCACCTTCGCCGACTTCGACAAGAAGATCAACGGCCGGGCCGACGGCCTGCCGGACGGCGTCGCCGACAAGGACTTCGCCGGCTTCCACCGCCTGGAGTACGGCCTGTGGCACGGCCAGAGCGCCAGCGACCTCGCCCCGGTCGCCGACCAGCTGGTCACCGACGTGGACGGCCTCGGCAAGGCGTTCCCGACCCAGGACTTCGACCCCACCGACCTGCCGCTGCGCACCCACGAGATCCTGGAGAACACCCTCCAGTTCGAGCTGACGGCCGACACCGACGAGGGCAGCGGCACCAACCTGGCCACCGCCCAGGCCAACCTGGCCGGCACCCAGGAGCTGCTGAACGTCCTGACGCCGCTGATCCAGCAGCGCAGCCCGCAGCTGCTCGGCACCGTCAACGCCGACCTGAAGCGGTTCGGCGACCTGCTGGCCGGCGCCCGCCACCAGGACGGCAGCTGGACCCCGGTCGAGCAGCTCGACCCCTCGGTCCGCACGCAGCTCAACGGCGCCACCGGCCAGCTGCTCGAAGACCTCGCCCCCATTCCCGACCTTCTTGAGATCAGGAAGTCCGCCTGATGACCAGCCAGCCCAGAACCGGCTCCTGCCCCTTCCCGCACGAGGCGCTCGCCGCCGCCGAGGCCGCCCGGGCCGATGCGGCCGGCTGCCCGGCCGCCCCCGCGCGCCGCAGCTTCCTGGGCGCGGCGCTCGGCGTCGGCGCGGCCGGTGCCGCGCTGGCCGGCGGAGCGCTCGCGCTGGGTGGCGCCGGGCGGGCACAGGCCGCCGACGCCACGGGTGCCAACGCGCTGGTGCCCTTCCACGGCGAGCACCAGGCCGGCGTGCTGACCGCGCAGCAGACCGCCGCGATGTTCCTCTCCTTCGACGTCATCGCCCCCGACCGCAAGGCGCTGGAAGACCTCTTCCACATCCTCACCGACCGGATCAGGTTCCTCACCGCCGGCGGCACCCCGCCCGACCTGGGCGTCGGCGCGCCGCCCTCCGACAACGGCATCCTGGGCCCGACGGTGCCCAGTGACGGCCTGTCGGTGACGGTCGGGGTCGGCTCCTCGCTCTTCGACGGCCGCTACGGCCTGGGCAAGGTCAAGCCGGTCAAGCTGAACCCGATGAAGACCTTCCCGAACGACAACCTGCAGGCGGCCGAGCTGCACGGCGACCTGTCGCTGCAGATCTGCGCCAACAGCCAGGACACCGTGCTGCACGCGCTGCGCGACATCGCCAAGCACACCCGCGGTGCGATGCAGATCAAGTGGCGGATCGACGGGTTCCAGAACGCCCCGCGTCCGGCCGGCGCGCAGCGCAACCTGCTCGGCTTCAAGGACGGCATCGCCAACCCCGACGTCACCTCGGGGCGCGAGATGGACAAGCTCGTCTGGGTCAAGGACGGCGGCGGCGAACCGGCCTGGGCCACCGGCGGCAGCTACCAGGTGATCCGCATCATCCGGATGCTGGTCGAGTTCTGGGACCGGGTCTCGCTCTCCGAGCAGGAGAAGATGTTCGGCCGCCGCAAGGACACCGGCGCTCCGCTGGACGGGGCCAAGGAGACCGACATCCCCGACTACGCCAGGGACCCGCAGGGCAACGCGATCCCGGTGGACGCCCACATCCGGCTGGCCAACCCGCGCACCGACCAGACGGACGACTCGCGCATCCTGCGCCGCGGCTACAACTACGACCGCGGCGTCGACAAGGTCGGCAACCTGGACATGGGCCTGGCGTTCTGCTGCTACCAGCAGGACGTGGTGCGCCAGTTCGAGGCGACCCAGACCCGGCTGATCGACGAGCCGCTGGTGGACTACATCTCGCCGACCGGCGGTGGCTACTTCTTCGTGCTGCCGGGCGTGCGGGACACCAACGACTGGCTCGGCCGCGCGATGTTCGCCGCGGCCTGAGACCCCCTGAGACCCCTTGGGAGTCTCTGCGACACCCGCCCGCCCACGGCCCCGCAGGCCGTGGGCGGGCGGCGTTGTCACAGGCGGCGGCCATGATGGGGGACGTCAGAGGACACCCCGACGGAAGGCGCTGCTGATGGGTGAGCTGGGCAATGCGGCGAGACCTGCCGCTGGGGCGGTGCGCACGGCCGCGCGGGTGCGGTGGTGGCAGGGCCCGCTGATCGGGTTCGACCTGGAGACCACCGGCACCGAGCCGGCCGAGTCACGGATCGTCACCGCCGCGCTGGTGGAGACGGTCGGCGGCGTGCCGGTGCGCACCACGCGCTGGCTGCTCGACCCCGGGGTGCCGATACCCGAGCAGGCCCGGGCGATCCACGGGATCAGCGACGAACAGGCCCGCACCCGGGGCCGCCCCGCGGGCGCCGCGGTGGAGGAGATCGCCGCCGCGCTCTGCGAGCGGCTGGCGCAGGGCACCCCGGTGGTGGCGTTCAACGCCCCCTTCGACCTCTCGCTGCTCGACGCCGAGCTGCGCCGCCACGGCCGGGTGGGCCTGGCCGAGCGGCTGGCCGGGCGACTGGTCGCGCCGGTGCTGGACGCGCTGGTGATCGACCGCGCGGTGGACCGCTACCGCAAGGGCTCGCGCGGTCTGCAACGGGTCTGCGAGGTCTACGGGGTGGAGCTGCTGGACGCCCACGACGCCGCCAGCGACGCACTCGCGGCGGTCCGGGTGGCCGTCGCGCTGGGCGAGCGCTACCCGGCGCAGGTGGGGGAGTTGCCCCTGGCCGCGCTGCACGAGCAGCAGGTGCACTGGTACCGGGAGTGGGCCGAGGGCCTGCAGGCCTGGCTGCGCAAGGGCAAGGACCCGCAGGCCGTGGTCGACGCCCGTTGGCCGATCCGGTGAGCTGAGCCGACCTGGGCCGACCTGGGCCGACTCGGCGTCAGGCGGCGGGGAAGTCGAAGGTGTAGCCCTGCTGCACCAGCCAGGGGAGCAACTGCTGGAGGGCGGCCACGGTCTGGCTGCGGTCGCCGCCGCCGTCGTGCATCAGGATGATGCCGCCGGGGTGCAGCTCCTTCTTGACGTTGGCGATGATCGCCGGGACGCCGGGCTTGGACCAGTCGCGGGTGTCGACCGTCCAGCCGAGCGGGCGCAGGCCGTCCTGGACGGCTATCTGGCGGTTGTCGGCGCTGAAGTCGCCGCCCGGCGCGCGGAACCAGCTGACCTGGGTGCCCGGACCGCCGGCCGCGGTGATCATGTCCTTGGCCGCGTCGATCTCGTAGACCTGCTTGTCGTGCGAGAGCGTGTGCATCGGCTGCGGGTGGTGCACGGTGTGGTCGCACAGGCGGTGGCCGCCGGCCAGGATCTGCTTGACCAGGGCGGGGTTGGCGGTGGCCTGCGGGCCGATCTCGCAGAAGGTCGCCTTGGCGTGGTACTGGGCGAGCAGCGCCAGGACCTGGCCGGTGGCCTTGCCGGGGCCGTCGTCGAAGGTGAGCGCGACGGTCCGGCCGCCGGTGGCGGTCGCGTAGGAGATCGAGGAACCGGGCGCGTCCTTCGCGGGCACCGGTGCGCCCGCGGTGGTCGCCGGGGCCGGCGAGGCGGGGGTGCTCGCGGCCGCGCTCGGCGTCCGGCCCGCTGCCGCGCCCGGCGTCGTGCTCGCCGCCCTGCTCGGTGTCGGGGTCGGTGTCGCTGCCGCGCTCGGGGTCGTGGTCGGGCTCGCTGCCGTGGTCGGGCTCGTGCTCGCCACCACGGTCGGGGCCGCGCCCGCGCTCGTGCTCGGGGCGGCGGTCAGCGTCACGCTCGGATGTGCCCGGTCCGCCGACGTGGTCGCGCCCGATGAACTCCCGCACGCGCAGGCGAGCGCGAGGGTGAGGATCGCGGCGCAGCCGCCGGCGGCGCGGCGGAGCAGAGTGCGGTGGGTGCCGGGAACGGGCATGCGGCAACTCCTGACGTGGACCAGCCGCCCCCGGGTGGTCGCGGCTGTTCCCTACGACGATGGCCGCCGATCAGGCAGTTCCGAAATGATGAAAGCATCTTGAGACAAATCTCACCGAAGCCTGGGAGTCCGTTTCAGTGCTCCGCGGGCGCCCCGCTCCGGCTCGGGCCCTCCTGCGGCTCGGGCCCCGGCCCGGCTCAGAACGCGAACCAGCGCACCGCCGCGTCCCCCTCCCGCAGCGAGGCCACCCGGCGCCGGAACTCCGCCAGCGCCGCCGCACTGCCCGGCACCTGCTGCGCCACCCACGCCGCGCTGGCCGTCTCCCGGGCCCCGCGCAGCACCGCGCAGCCGTCCCAGTCCCGCACGTCCCAGCCGTAGGCGCGGGTGAAGGCGAGGTACTCCTGCTCCGGCACGCCGTACCGGTCGCAGCTGAGCGCCAGCGTCACCAGGTCGTGCTCGCGCAGGTCGTCGCAGACGTACTCCAGGTCCAGCAGCACCGGCCCGTGCGGGCCGACGTGGACATTGCGCGGCAGCGCGTCGCCGTGGATCACACCGGGCGGCAGCGCCGGGCTCAGCGTCTCGAGGGCGGCGGCCAGCTCGGTGCGGCGCTCCAGCAGGAACGCGGCGTCGTCCGGGTCGAGATGGCCCTCGGCGGTGCGCAGCCAGTGCTCGACGGGGGCCAACAGGTCCCGGCGCGGCAGCGGTTCGCCCGGCGGCGCCAGCCCGGCGGACCCGGGCAGTTCGTGCAGCGCGCGCAGCAGCGGCGCGAGGTCGGCGGTGCCCGCCGGGCGAACCGCCGGGGCCAACTGCTGCCAGAAGGTGACCGGGTGCCCGTCGGCGGTCACCACCGCCTCGCGCTGGGCCGGCACCAGGGAGTCGGCGGGCCGCACCACCGGGATGCCCGCGTCGTCCAGCCCGCGGGCGACGGCCAGTTCGCGCGCCGCCCGGGCCCGCAGCGCGGGCTCCCGGCCCACCTTGGCCACCAGCGCCAGGTCGTCGAGCCCGAAGACGGCGTTCTCCCCCAGGGCCAGCAGCCGCCCGGTCCCACCCGGGATGCCCGCGGCGGCGCGGGCCCGGGCGAGCAGTGCGCGGGCCCGGGCTTCGGTGAAGGGGGACGACGAGAGGGAGACCATGGCCGAAACCTACCGGTCGACCCCGGGGGCGGAGGTCGACCGGCAGGCCACCGGCAGCAGGTCGGGGCTCAGACCACGACCCGTCGGTGCCGCGGGCCCTCCGCCACCGCGGCCGGCACCGGAGCCGCCGGCTCGCTGTGCGACAGGTCCGGCAGCCAGGACAGCCAGCGCGGCAGGTACCAGTTGCGCTCGCCGAGCAGGCTCATCACCGAGGGCAGCAGCACGCCGCGGATCACCGTCGCGTCCACCAGCACCGCGACCGCCAGGCCCACGCCCATCTGCTTCATCGACTGCATCGACAGGGTTCCGAAGACCGCGAAGACCGCGACCATGATGATCGCCGCGCTGCTGACCACCCCGGCCGTCGAGCGGATGCCGTGCGAGACCGCGGCCCGGGTGGGCAGGCCCCGGTCGTGCGCCTCCTTGATCCGGGAGACCACGAAGACGTGGTAGTCCATGCTCAGTCCGAAGAGGATCACGAAGAGGAAGAGCGGCACCCAGGACTCCACCGCGCCCACCCCGGCCGTGCCGAGCAGCGAGGCGCCCACGCCGTGCTGGAAGACCAGGGTCAGCACCCCGTACGCGGCGCCCACCGAGAGCAGGTTGAGCAGCACCGCGGTGATCGCGATCCCCAGCGAGCGGAACGAGGCGAGCATCAGCAGGAAGGCGAAGAGCACCACGAAGGCGAAGACCGGGAGCATGCTGCCGGTCATCTGCCGGTTGAAGTCGTAGGAGCCGGCGGTCTGTCCGGCCACCGGAGCCTGGGTGCCGGGGACCTTGAGCAGCGTGTCCGGCACCACGTCCTGGCGCAGCGTCCGCAGTGCGGCGGTGCTGGTCGCGTCGTTGCCGCTGCCGTTGAGCGGAACGTCGATGGTGGCGACGTTCTGTGCGGCGTACCGGGTGATCTCGATCGGGCCGTGCATCCGGCCGGTGGCCAGCGCCCGGGTCTGGAAGTCGGCCAGCGCCTGCGTCATCGCGGGGGAGGACAGGTCGGCGGCCTTGACCACCACGGTGGCCGGCGCGGGGCTGCCGGGGAAGGCGGCCTCGATCTGCTCGGAGGTGCGCACCAGCGCGTTGCCCTGGGGCAGCATCTGCTGGAAGGTGAGGTTGGCGGTGTGCATGGTCAGCAGCGGGGCCGCCAGTGCGAGCAGCAGGCCGCCGGCCAGGACGGCCGCCACCAGCGGGAAGCGCAGCACCGGGGTCAGCACGGCGTTCCAGATCCGGCTGCCGCCGCTCGGGTCTGTGGCCCCCCGGCGGCGCAGCAGCGGCACCCGGCCCTTCTCGACCCGGTCGCCGAGCATCGACAGCAGCGCGGGCAGCACGGTGAGCGAGCCGAGCACGGCGGTGACCACCACCACGATGGTCGCGTAGGACATCGCCTGGAAGTCGGCGATCCCGGTGAGGAACATCCCGGCCATCGCGACCACCACGGTGACCCCGGAGACCAGCACCGCCCGGCCCGAGGTGGCGGCGGCCACCGCCAGCGCATCGGCCGCGCTGCGCCCGGCCGCCCGCTCCTCGCGTTCGCGGCGCAGGTAGAAGAGGCAGTAGTCGACCCCGACGGCCAGGCCCACCAGCAGCATCACCGAGCCGGCGTCGTCGCTGGTGTGCAGGAAGGAACTGCTCAGCGCGACCAGCCCACCGGCCGCGACGAACGCGGTGAGCGCCAGCCCCACCGGCAGCACGGCGGCGACCACCGCGCCGAAGGCGATCAGCAGGATGCCCAGCGCGAGCGGCACGGCCGTCCACTCGGCGCGGGCGAAGTCGTGGCCGAACTGGTCGGCGAACCACTTGTTCGAGCTCGCGTCGCCGAACTCCGCGACGGTGAAGGAGCGGTCGCCGCGCTGGATCGCGGCCACCGCGTCGAGCGGCGCGGTCACGTTCACGGTGGCCTGGTCGCTGTCGCCGACCACGGTGAACCGGACCAGCGCGGAGTGCCGGTCGGCGGAGATCGCCTTGCTGTCGTAGGGCGAGCGCAGGTCGGTGGTCCGGCCGGTGGCCTCGACGGCGGCGACCACCTGGCCGACCTCGGCCCGGAAGGCCGGGGCGTCGGCGGTCAGCGTGGCGCTCTGCACCAGGACGCTCTCGCCGGACGGGGGCTTGAGCCCCGCCTGGTCCAGGATCCGGGCGGCCTGGGCCACCTGTCCCGGCATGGACTCGGCATCGGTCACCTTGTGGCTGCCCGCCGCGCCGCCCAGGTAGGCGGCCAGGACGACGAAGAGCAGCCAGCCGAAGACGGCGGTCCTGCGGTGGCGGGCGCTCCAGGCGCCCATGGCGGCGGCGAAGCCGGTTCTGGGACGGGCTGCGGGCATGGCCGGGACGGGTGTGGCTGGCACGGGTGGACTCCCCCTGGGACGCGGCGGTGCGGCCCGCCGGCGTGACGGCCCGGGGCTGCTCCCGGGCTCACAACTGACCCTAGGGACGGGCGCGTTGCCGGAGAATGCGGCCAGCGGGCCCGGTGACCCTGGGAGTGGCCTCAGGGTCGGGGGTGGGGTTTACCCCACCATGCCCTCCGACCTGGGTACGGGCGGAAGTCCACCCTGAGGGGGAGGGATCTCCACCCGGGGGACGAGGTACGGGCGGGGGGTGACCCGTCAGGATGGTGCGGGGCCGTTGGAAGGCCCCGAGGGGGTACTCAGCCGAGGCTGTCGGTCCACGGGGGGCTGCTAACCGGCCGGCTAGTAAGTTCTCGTATGATGCTTCCTCCAGTACTTACCTGCCGACCGGCTAATGACCGACGAGGTCTCAGCCGTCTCAGCCGTCGCCCAACGTCCCGTCCCCCAAGGGCTGCGGTGAACCATGCCAGGAGGCATCGCAAGCATGTTCCACCGAATCGGACAATTCGTCGTCAAGCGTGCCTGGTGGGTGATAGTCGCCTGGCTCGTCGCTGCCGTCGCGATCTCCGTGACAGCCCCCAAGTTGGCCTCCTCGGACGACGAGAGCGACTTCCTGCCCCGCCACTACGAGTCCATCGTGGCCGCGGACCTGCAGCAGAAGGCCTTCCCGTCGGCGTTCACGCCGAGCGCGATGCTGCTCTTCCAGCGCACCGACGGCAGCCAGCTGACCGCGGACGACAAGGCCACGATGACCAAGGTCACCGACGGGCTGACGGCCGAGCACATCCCGTACGTCTCCGCCGTCGTCCCGGTCAGCGACCAGTCGATGTCGAAGGACGGCAAGTACGCGCTGTCCCTGATCGGCTACACCAAGGACGCACCGCAGTCCAACACCGACACCGCGAAGAAGCTGCGCGCCGACGCCAAGACGCTGGCCGGCAACAGCAACCTGAAGGTGCAACTCGGCGGCCAGGCGGCGCAGAGCCTCGACCAGTCGGACTCGTCCAACACGGCCGACGCGCTGATCTTCCTGGGCAGCTTCCTGCTGATCGTGCTGATCCTCGCGATCATCTTCCGCAGTGCGATCATCTCGATCCTGCCGCTGATCCTGATCATGGCCGTGATCATGCCGACCAGCAACGCGTTGATCGCGGACGCGACCAAGCTGTTCGGCCTCAAGGCCAACAGCACCATGTCGGCCATCCTGATCGTGGTGCTGCTCGGGGTCGGCACGGACTACTTCCTCTTCCTGATGTTCCGCTACCGGGAGCGGCTGCGGGCCGGTGAGCCGCGCAAGGAGGCCATGGTCAATGCGATCGGCCGGGTCGGCGAGGCGATCGCCTCCGCGGCCGGTGCGGTCACCGTCGCCTTCGCGGTGCTGATCCTCTCCAGCCTCGGACTCTTCAAGGCGATCGGCCCGGCCCTGGCCATCGCCGTCGTCACCACCGCGATCGCCTCGATCACCCTGGTGCCGGCCGTGCTCTCGGTGATCCCGGAGAAGGCGCTCTTCTGGCCCGGCAAGAAGTGGCGCGTGGAGAAGCCGGGGGCCCGGTTCGCCGCGCTCGGCCGGATGACCCAGCGCCGTCCCGGCCTGGTCGCAGCCGTCTCCGGCGGCTTCCTGATCCTGCTGACCCTCTGCTCGCTCGGCTACAAGGGCACCTTCGACCTGGCCGGCAGCTCGATGCCGAAGACGGCCGAGTCGATGGTGGTCCAGAACGCCGTGATGTCGGAGTTCTCGGCCGGTGCCGCCGACCCCTCGCAGGTCTTCGTCACCTCCACCAACGGCGCCCCGCTGGACAAGTCGACCTTCTCGGCCTACACGGACGCGCTCAAGGGGGTCAAGGGCGTCGCCGACGTCGGCGCGCAGCCCGCGCTGAGCAAGGACGGCCTGACCGCCGACTTCACCGTGACGCTCAAGGACAACCCGGCCTCCAACGCGGCCATCGACACCATGGACGGGCTGCGCTCCACCGCGCACTCCGCGGCGCCCGCGGGCACCAAGGCCGTGGTCGGCGGCCAGACGGCCGTCGAGGCGGACATCAACGCCGCCATGGACCACGACTACAAGACGGTCTTCCCGATCGCCGCGGTCCTGATCATGGTCATCCTGGGCCTGCTGCTGCGCAGCGTGGTGGCCCCGTGGTACCTGATGGCCTCGGTGGGCCTCGGCTTCGGTGCGACCCTGGGCGCCACCAGCATGGTGTTCCAGAAGCTCGACAACCAGTCCGGCCTGATGTTCATGCTGCCGATCTTCATCTACCTCTTCGTGGTGGCGATCGGTACCGACTACAACATCCTGATGATCGCCCGCCTGCGGGAGGAGGCCCGCGAGGGCCGCAACCCGCGCGAGGCGGCCTACGAGGCGATCAAGCACGGCGGTCCGACCGTGGCCTCGGCCGGCTCGATCCTGGCGGCCTCCTTCGCCACCTTCATGCTGGCGGGCAACGTGCTCTTCAGCGAGATCGGCTTCTCGATCGCCTTCGGCATCGCGCTGTCGGCCTTCGTGATGGCGATGTTCTTCACCCCGGCGCTCACCGCGCTGCTCGGCCGCAAGGCCTGGTGGCCCGGCCACCAGGAGCCGGCGCCGGTCGCGCCCGGCGAGTGGACCGAGCGTGACGAACTGGTGACGGCTCGCTACCCCAAGTAGCACGGCACCGACACGTCAGCCGTGCGTCACGGGCCGTTCCCGGGGACTTTCCCCGGGGGCGGCCCGGCTGTCGTGGGGGCCGCCGCCACGGGGTGCGCCCGAGGTGCGGACGACGTGACGTAGGCGGAAAATAACCCGATCATCTGCGGTGCTCCCGTGCTACAGTCGAGTCAGTTGCAGTTTTGGTTCCCATGAACGTTTGTGTGCGCCTGCTGGTTCAACCAACAGGCGCATTTGTTTTGTCCGGTGTCATCTCCGGATGGGGATCGCGGCTACGCGAGGTCCACGAGGTGTGGTCTCGTTGCCCCAGTATTTAGAGGAGACGGTTATGGCTACCGGCACCGTGAAGTGGTTCAACAGCGAAAAGGGCTTCGGCTTCATCGAGCAGGAGGGTGGCGGCCCGGACGTGTTCGCCCACTACTCCAACATCAACGCCAACGGCTTCCGCGAGCTCGTCGAGGGCCAGCACGTTGAGTTCGACGTCACCCAGGGCCAGAAGGGCCCGCAGGCCGAGAACATCCGCGTCATCTGACGTTTCCGGCACTGCTGGATTCGCACGACGCAGCGAAGGCCCGTACCGCACGGTGCGGGCCTTCGCCCATGTCGCCCAACGGCCGGGGCGGCGCTCTCCACTCCTGGCGGCCGACCCATGGGTCACCCCTCGACGGTGACCGCTAGGACGGAGTACTCGTATGACCGATCAGTCACGCCCCACCGGCGGCCGTGGCCGCTCCCGCGCCCAGGGTGCGGGCGGCAGCCGCTCGCAGGGCTCCGGCAGCACCGGCGGCTTCAGCGACGCACAGGCCCGCGCCGGGCGCAGCTCCGGCGGGCTGCGCGGCCAGTCCCAGGGCCGCGGTCGCGGCCAGGGCCGCCCGCGCACCACGGCGCCCGCCGCCTCCGCCGACTTCACGGTGGTCGTCGGCACCCCCGCCCGTCCGCCGGCGGCGACCTTCGCCGAGCTGGAGATGCCCAAGGCGCTGCTCTCCGCGCTGACCCGCGAGGGCGTCACCGAGCCCTTCCCGATCCAGTCCGCCACCCTGCCGGACTCGCTGGCCGGGCGCGACGTGCTCGGCCGCGGCCGCACCGGCTCCGGCAAGACGCTGGCCTTCGGCCTGTCCGTGCTGGCCCGCACCGCCGGCAAGCGCGCGGACGCCCGCAAGCCGCTGGCCCTGGTGCTGGTGCCCACCCGCGAGCTGGCCCAGCAGGTCACCGACGCGCTCACGCCCTACGCGACCGCCGTCAACCTGCGCATCGCCACCGTGGTCGGCGGCATGTCGATCACCCGTCAGGCGAACGCGCTGCGGCGCGGCGCCGAGCTGCTGGTGGCCACCCCGGGCCGGCTGGACGACCTGATCAACCGCCAGGACGTCCGCCTGGACGAGGTGCAGATCACCGTCCTGGACGAGGCCGACCAGATGGCGGACATGGGCTTCCTGCCGCAGGTCACCAAGCTCCTGGAGCAGGTCGCCGAGGGCGGGCAGCGGATGCTCTTCTCCGCCACCCTGGACAAGAACATCGACCGCCTGGTGCAGCGCTTCCTGACCGACCCGGTCACCCACTCGGTGGACCCCTCGGCCGGCGCGGTCACCACCATGGAGCACCACGTGCTCCAGCTGGAGGCGGCCGACAAGGTCTCCGCCACCGCGCACATCGCCTCCCGCGAGGGCCGGGTGATCATGTTCGTGCACACCAAGCACGGCGCCGACCGCCTCGCCAAGCAGCTGCTGGCCACCGGCGTGCGGGCCGCCGCGCTGCACGGCGGCAAGTCGCAGCCGCAGCGCAACCGCACCCTGGACCAGTTCCGCGACGGCCAGGTCACCGCGCTGATCGCCACCAACGTCGCCGCCCGCGGCATCCACATCGACGGCCTGGACCTGGTCGTGAACGTGGACCCGCCGATCGACCACAAGGACTACCTGCACCGCGGTGGTCGCACCGCCCGGGCCGGCGAGTCCGGCACCGTGGTCACCCTGGTGCTGCCCGAGCAGCGCCGGGACATGACCCGCCTGATGTCCACCGCCGGCATCCGCCCGGTCACCACCAAGGTGCGCCCCGGCGACGCCGAGCTGGCCCGGATCACCGGCGCCCGCACCCCCTCGGGCGTCGCGGTGACGCTGGCCCCGCCGGTCACCGCCGAGCCCGCCCCGGCCGCCGGCACCGCCAAGCGCCGCTCCTCCGGCCCGCGCTCCAGCCGGCCGACCGACGTGGACATCAACGGCAACCCCAAGCGCCGCCGCCCCAAGCAGCGGATGGGCAGCGGCACCGGCACCGCCGCCGCCGGCGGCGGCCGCACCGCGGCCGGCTTCTCGGGCAAGGCCTCCTCGGGCGCCACCCCGGGCAGCGGCTCGAAGAGCGGCTCCAACTACGGGACCGGACGCCAGCGCCGCGCCGCGCGCTGACCTTCGCAGCACTCCTGGCCACGCGCCGCCGACAGCCCGGCAAGGGCTGTCGGCGGCGCGTAGCAGTATGTGCTCATGACGATGACGCCCGATCAGCTCCGCACCGCCTGCCTGGACTTCAACGGCGCCGAGGAGCTGTTCCCGTTCGGCCCCGAGACCTCCGTCTTCAAGGTCGGCGGGAAGATCTTCGCGATCAGCGCGCTGGACGGTGAGCCGCTGCGGGTGAGCCTCAAGTGCGAGCCGGAGATCGCCGTGCAGCTGCGGGCGGCGCACCCGGCGATCACCGGGGGCTGGCACCTGAACAAGCGGCACTGGAACACCGTGCTGCTCGACGGCTCGCTGCCGGACCGGCTGGTCGGCGAGATGATCGAGGACTCCTACGACCTGATCGTGGCCCGCCTGCCGCGCCGTCAGCAGCTCGCGCTGGACTGGTCCGGGCTGCGGGCCTGACGAGGACCGGGCCGGGCGGCTACTGCGCCGGCCAGCTCTCGAAGCTCCAGGCCGGGAAGGCGTAGCCGTTCCACAGCTCCCGCTCCTGCTCCTGCGGGGCGTTCTGCACGCTCGGCTGCAGGTCCCAGATCCGGGTGGCCCGCACCGCCGGGGTGTAGGACGGCCAGCCGGGCCGTCCGGTGCGCGCGAAGGAGGTCCAGGAGTCCATCATGGCGTCGGAGAGCCCGGTGAGTCGGGGGCGCTGCGCCGCCAGGGTGGCGGCCCCGCGCGGGATGCCGTCGAGGTCGAGGTTGCCGAAGACGAACGGCAGCTCCAGGGTGTGCATCGCGCCGAGGTTCTGCGCGGCGGGCAGCCCCGCGACGTACGGCACGTGCCAGTCGAACTGGTAGACGTAGGTGGGCCGCCAGCGCGACTGGGCCTCGGCCAGCCGCAGGGTGGGCACCCGCTGGGTCTGGTCGGTGATCATCGCGTTCACCACCCGCCCCTGCGACCGGCCCGGGCGGTCGGCGGCGTACACCTCGTACATTCGCTGCTTGTCGTCGGCCAGTTCGGCGGGGAAGCTGCGGTAGCCGCTGAGCGGCAGGTCCAGCACCTGCGGCTCGAACAGCGCCCAGTAGTCGGTCTCGTTCTCGTTGCTGCCGGCCATGATCTCGACGTCGCGGGCGCTGCCGGCCGCGATCCGGTCGACCACCGGGCCGGGGATCAGCCGGCCGTCGATGGAGGGGCCGAAGAAGAGCGCGTCGGCCAGCCCCGCGATGCCCTGCTGCGCCTTCTCCTGGAGCTGCAGCACCTGGGTGGTGCTCATCGCCTGCAACTGCGCGGCGCTGGTGACGTTTCCGGCCGCCAGGATGTGCGCGGCGGCGTCCTCGGCGTACTCCTGGGTGTGCACCAGGTAGCCCGGACCGCTCTCCAGGATGGCCCGGTGGAAGAGCCGTTCCGGGTGGTCGCCCGCGAGCATCGCGTCGATCGAGATCGCGCCCTCCGACTCGCCGAAGACGGTGACGTCGGAGGGGTCGCCGCCGAACGAGGCGATGTGCTTGTGCACCCAGGTCAGCGCCGCGATCTGATCGCGCAGCCCGTTGTTGCCCGAGCCGGCGTACTTCGGGTCCAGGCCGCCGAGTTCGGTCCAGCCCAGGATGCCGAGCCGGTAGTCCAGGTCGACCACGACCGCGTCGCCGCGGGCGGCCAGCCCGGCCCCGTCGAAGAGCGGCTCGCCGGCCGAGCCGAGTTCGTCCGCGCCGCCGTGGATGAAGACCATGACGGGCTTGTGGGCACCGCCGGTGCGCGGCTGCCAGACGTTGGTGTAGAGGCAGTCCTCCACTCCCTGGTCGATCACGCTCAGGTCCTGCGGGCAGCCCGGCTTGGCGGCGGTGGCCTGCAGCGTCCCGTGCCAGGGGGCCGCCGCAACCGGCGGCTCGAAGCGCAGCGCACCAACGGGCGGCGCGGCGTAGGGGATGCCCAGGTACGAGCAGACGCCGCCCTGGGGCAGCCCCTGCACCCGGCCCACCGAGGTGCCGGTGCGGCAGTCCCGGGTACTGGCGGCGGTGCTGCCGTCGTCGCCCGTCGCGGCGCCCGCCGGGCCTGCCGCGGTGAGCAGCAGGCTCAGCGTGGCGGCCCCGGCCGCCAGCAGCCCCGGCGAGGTGCGGAACGTCCTTGTGCGGAACACGAAGCACTCCCTTCCGCGCCGCCGCGCCGCGCCGCGCCGCCGCGCCGCGCCGCGCAGCCGGGCGGCGCCGTGCCGAATCATGCGTGCCTCCAGCATCGGGGGAGTGGGGCCGGGCGGTCGTCAACGCGCGGGTGGAGGCGTGCTCTCCACCCGCGCTCAACCCCTGGGTGGTGGACAGTCTGACGGAACGTCAGATTGTGCGGGGAGTCCGGCTGGCCAGGTCCGGTGCCCGCGGCGGACGCCGTCGGTCCGGTTCTCTACGATGGCGCGCATGACTACAGGGGAGTCGGGCAGACGGCTCATCGACGACCGCTTCGAACTGCTGCAACGCCTCGGCGGCGGCGGGATGGGCCTGGTCTGGCGGGCGCGCGACAACGCCCTGCACCGCGAGGTCGCGCTCAAGGAGGTCCGCCCGCCGGACCCCGGGACGGCGGCCACCGATCCGGCCGAGGTGCGCGAGACCCGGGCCCGGGTGCTGCGCGAGGCGCGGGCGCTGGCCCGGCTCCAGCACCCGAACGTGGTGATCATCCACCACATCGTCGACACCGACGAGCACCCGCACCCCTGGCTCGTCATGGAACTGGTCACCGGCGGCAGCCTCGCCGACCGGCTGGAGCAGGGGCCGCTGACGGTCCTGGAGGCGGCCGGGCTCGGGCGGGGCGTGCTCGGCGCCCTGCGCGCGGCGCACGCCGTCGGCATCCAGCACCGGGACGTCAAGCCCGGCAACGTGCTGCTGCGGCCGGACGGCACCCCGGTGCTCACCGACTTCGGCATCGCCGCGATGTCCGGCGCCACCACGGTGACCAGCACCGGCATGCTGATCGGCTCGCCCGAGTTCATGGCGCCCGAGCGGATCCGCGGCGAGGAGGGCAACCCCGCCTCCGACCTGTGGTCGCTGGGCATGATGCTCTACGTCGCGGTCGAGGGCCACCACCCGCTGCGCCGGGCGAGCGCGATCGCCACCCTCGCCGCGGTGCTCGACGAACCGCTGCCGCCCCCGGCGCGGGCCGGGGCGCTCGGCCCGCTGCTGGCGGCGATGCTGGCCAGGAACCCGGCCGCGCGGCCGGACGCGGCGCAGCTCGACGACGCGCTCGCGCGGCTGGTGCACGAGGCGGAGCGGGGCGCGCGGCCGGGCGGGCCGACCGTGCTGCTCACGCCGCCGGGCGCGGCGGACTCGGCGAGCGCGCCGGGCACGCCGGTCGCGGACCGGGTGCCGGCTGCGGCGCAGCGGGCGGCGGGTGGGCGACGCGGTGGCCTGATAGCGCTGGCTGTCGCCCTGGTGGCCGTCGCCGGGGTGCTCGGATGGACGCTGCGGCCCGGCACCCAGGCGGACGGCCACCGCGCGGGCGGTGCACGGACGACCGCCGGCGCGCCGTCCGGCCTGCCGGCCGCGAGTCCGCCGGTGACCGACTCGCCCGTGCCGAGCGACTCGCCCGTGCCGAGCCCGCCGGCAGCCGGCCCGTCGGCGAGCGCCACACCCGCCTCGGCCCCGGTCGGCGTGCCGAAGGGGTTCGCCCCGGCCGACGTGCGCGCCACGATCGCGGCGATGAGCCCGACCATGGGCGGCACCAAGGTCTTTCGCCTGACCATCTATCCGGACTACGCGAACGCCGACGTCCCGGTCGCCGCGAACCCGCAGCTGTACGACCAGGTCGAGTACCGCGATGGCAGGCCCACCCGCTCGCCGGGCGGCACCGAGCCCCCGGTCGTCAAGCCGGTGGACCTCCAGGGCTTCGACTGGGACAAGCTGCCCGCGCTGTTCCAGCAGGCCCAGGCGACCCTGAAGGTCCCGGCGCCGAACGAGCCCTACCTGACCGTCAGCGCCGACATCATCACCGGCGCCCCGACGCTCGACCTCTACCTGACCAACACCTACGGCGGCGGATACCTGGAGATCAGCCCGACCGGGAACGTGCTCAGGACCTACCCGCTGGGCGGCTGACGGCCCGTCGGTCGTCAGGCCGTCACTGGGCGCGGAAGCTGCCCGCCCCCGTGACGTGCGTGCCGTAGCCGGACGGGAGGATGCCGATGCCGCTGATCGGCAGGGTGGCGGGGACGGTGCAGAACGGGTCGCCGAAGACCTGGATGTCGCTGCTGGTCTCGTTGTTCAGCACATGGGCCAGCCTGGGCAGTTGCTGGCACCCCTGCGGGTTCGGGTAGACGGTCAGCGGCTGGAGCTCGGTCGAGAAGACCACGACATTGCCGCTGGCGGACTGGGCGGGCGCGGCCGCCACCCCGATGAGGGTGGCGGCGGCGATGAGCACGGTGAGGGCGGTACGACGCATGGGGAAACGATCACACAGTGACACCGTGCGCATACAACCTGGCATCGCGCATATCAGCCGTATGGCCTAGGCGACTTGAGAGCCCGCGGCGGCGTCAGAGCGGCCGGGAGCCCTCCAGGGCCACCCGGCCGCCGACCTCGATCGTGTCGTCACCGTGCGGCCGGGTCAGGATCTGCGAGCCGACGCCCTGGCGGATGTCGAGCGCGCGGCCGAGTTCCGAGGTGAGCACGAGCGCGGCGGCGCCGGTCGCCTCGTCCTCGGCGATGCTGTCGCCGCGGCGCGGGAAGGCGCGCGCCCGGACCAGGCCCGCGGTCTCGTCCTGCCAGGCCCAGGCGTAGAGCCAGCCGGTGCCCTCGGGCGGGGTGGGCAGCGCGTCGACCTCCGCCACCGAGTCGTAGCGCCGGGTGTTGCGCCCGGCGGCCCACTCGGCGCGGCCGCGGATCCAGCTGAACTCCGCGTCCTGGCGCACCGGGACGTCCCCGGCCGGCGGGCGCAGCACGTCCGGCGCGAGGCCCTCGCGTCGCAGCAGCCAGCCCGTCCCGACCAGCGGGTGCCCGGCGAAGGGCAGCCGCACGCTCGGCGTGTAGATGTCGACCCGCCCCTGCGCCGGGTCGTCGACGAAGACCGTCTCGCTGAAGCCGAGTTCGGCCGCGAGCGCCTGCCGCGCCGGCTCGCCCGGCACCGCGCCGCCGTCCAGCACGACGCCCAGCGCATTGCCCGCGCCGCCGTCGGCGCCGCAGAAGACCCGGAGGATGTGGAGTTCTGTCATAGGAAGATCCAATCATCCCCTGCCCGACATCGTTCGCAGGTGTCGGCGACTGGGTACCGTGAAAGGAGGTACCGGCTCCATTCGAGGAGCGTGTCGATGAGCGACACCAAGGCCGTTTCCCCCGAGACCGATCAGCAGCCCGTCAGCCGGCGGACCATCTACGTCGCCATGACCGGGCTGATGCTCGGGATGCTGATGGCGATGCTCGACAACCTGATCGTCAGCACCGCGCTGCCCACCATCGTCGGCGACCTGGGCGGCCTGGCCCGGCTCTCCTGGGTGGTCACCGCCTATGCGCTGGGCGCCGCCGTCACCACTCCGTTCTGGGGCAAGCTGGGCGACCTCCACGGTCGCAAGAGCATGTTCATGGTCGCCATCGTGGTCTTCCTGGGCGGCTCGGCGCTGGCCGGACTCTCGCGGAACATGGACCAGTTGATCGGATTCCGCGCGCTCCAGGGGCTGGGCGCCGGCGGCCTGATGGTCGGCGCGATGGCCACCCTCGGCGACCTGGTGCCGCCGCGCCAACGCGGTCGCTACATGGGCATGATCGGCGCGATGATGCCCATCGCCTTCGTCGGCGGCCCGCTGCTCGGCGGCTTCCTGACCCAGAGCCTCAGCTGGCGCTGGTGCTTCTACGTGAACCTGCCGCTGGGCGTGCTGGCGCTGCTGGTCACCGGGCTCGGTATGCGGCTGCCGCGGCGCCGCAGCACGGCCCGGCTCGACTACCTGGGCGGGGCGCTGCTGACCGTCGGCGTGGTGGCGATCACCCTGGTGGCGAGCTGGGGCGGCGGTCAGTACGCCTGGGGCTCGGCGCCGATCCTCGCCCTGACCGCACTCGCGGTGCTGGCGCTGGCGTCCTTCGTGGTCTCGCAGCACCGGGTCGCCGAGCCGATCCTGCCGCCGCGGATGTTCCGGGACCGCAACTTCACCGTCGCCCAGGTGCTCAGCTTCCTGGTCGGTGCGGCGATGTTCGGCGCGGTCAACTTCCTTCCGCAGTACATGCAGTACGTCCAGGGCGCGTCGCCCACCGCGAGCGGTCTGCTGTTGCTGCCGCTGATGTTCGGCATGCTCGCGGTGATGCTGACGACAGCTCAGATCACCACCAGGACGGGCAGGTACCGGGCGTTCGTGATCACCGGCGGCGCGGTGCTCACCGTGGGCATGCTGGTCCTGCTGCTGCTCCGGGTGGACACCAGTGTGCTGGTCGGCTCGTTGCTCACGGTGGTGGTGGGGATCGGGCTCGGCTTCCTGATGCAGAACACCATGCTGATCACCCAGAACAGCGTGGCGCTGCGGGACATGGGAGCGGCCAGCGGCTCGGTGACGCTGTTCCGCACCATCGGCGGTTCGCTGGGGATCGCGCTGCTCGGCTCGCTCTACACCCGCGGGCTGGACCACCAGCTCACCGGGCGGCTCGGGGCGCAGGGGCACGCGCTGATCTCGGCGCACATCCCGCCGGCCGCGCTCAAGGGACTGCCGGGGCCGGCCAGGGCGGCGTTCGAGCAGGGGGTGACGCACGGGCTGTACGGGGTGTTCGTCGGCGGCGCACTGCTGTCGGGTGCGGTCTTCCTGCTCGCCTGGCTGATCCGTGAGGTGCCGCTGCGCGGGGCGGCGGAGCCCGCGCACGACACGCCCCAGGGGCCGTAGGGCCGGGAGGCTCAGGCCGCGACGGCCCGCAGGCCCTGGCCGGCCTCGGCGTAGCGGCGCAGCAGCAGGTGGGCCACCTCCGGTGCGGCGCCGAGCACCGGGGCCAGCACGTCGGCCCCGGCCTCCTCGGCGGCGGTCGCGATCCGGTCCGGCAGCAGCCCCGGTGCCAGCAGGTAGGGCGCGACGGCCGTGCGGCGCAGGCCCTGGGCGCGCAGCGCGGCCAGCGCGTCCGGCACCCGGGGGCCGCCGGCCGAGGCGTAGGCGACGGTGACCGCGCCCCAGCCGCGCTCGCGCTGCCAGCGGGCGGCCAGCGCCCGGGTGGTGGCGTCGGCGGCCGGGTCCGAGGAGCCGGCCGCGGCCAGCACCACACCGGTGCGGGCGCGGGCGGCGGCCGAGGCGAGGTCCAGGCCGGCTTCGGCCAGCCGGCGCTCCAGCGCGGCCAGCAGCAACGGATCGGGGCCGAGCACCGCGGCCACCGGGCAGCCCGCCCGGGCGGCCCGCAGCGCGGCCGGGATGTCGTGCTTGGCGTGGAAGGCCCGGTTGAGCAGCAGCGGCACCGCCACCGCCGGTGCCCCGGCCAGCCGCTGGACGACCTGCGGCAGGCGGGGCGCGCAGTGGTCCAGGTAGGCGGTGGCGACGGACAGGCCGGGCCGCAGCAGGCGTACCCGCCGCACCAGCGCCTCGACCGTCGCGGCGTGCCGCGGGTCGCGGCTGCCGTGGGCGATCAGCAAAAGGGCTGGGGGGGAAGGCATCTGACGACCTCTCAGGAGTAGGAGATCAGCGGGCGTTCTGCAGCAGGCCGCGGGTGCGCAGCACCCGGCGCTCCAGCGGGGTGAAGATCAGCAGGTCGATCGCGACGCCGACCACCAGGATCAGGATGATCCCGAGCATCACCCCGGACATGTCCGAGGCGTCGCGCTGGTTCTCCAGGTACCGGCCCAGGCCCAGGCCCAGGTCCGGCGAGCTGGCGATCAGCTCGGCGGCCATCAGCGAGCGCCAGGAGAAGGCCCAGCCCTGCTTGAGGCCGGCCAGGTAGCCGGGCAGCGCCGCCGGCAGCAGCACGTGCCGGGCGCCGCTGAGCCCGCGGGCGCCCAGCGTGCGGCCGGCCCGCAGGAAGAGCGGCGGCACCTGGTCGATGCCCGAGATCAGGCCGTTGGCGATCGAGGGGACGGCGCCGAGCAGGATCACCGCGTACATCGCCTGGTCGTTGATGCCCAGCCAGATCACCGCGGCCGGCACCCAGGCCACCGAGGGCAGCGACTGCAGCCCGGAGAGGATCGGGCCCACGGCGGCCCGCAGGAACTTCACCTGCGCCACCGCCAGCCCGATCGGCGTGCCGATCACCACCGCCATCGCGAAGCCGGAGATGCCGCGCCAGACGCTGGTCCAGATGATCGAGAAGAGCGTGCCCTGGTACCAGAGGTCGGTCAGGCTGTGCCAGACGTCCAGTGGACTGGGCAGGTTGTAGGAGGCGGTGACGTGCAGCTCGTAGGTCAGCTGCCAGGCGCCGACCACCAACAGCGCGCCGAGCACCGGTGGCAGCAGCTTCTCGCGCAGCAGCTGGCCGAGCGAGGGGCGCTGGATCTGGACGCTGTCCAGCGCGTCCAGTCCGGCCTCGACGCCGGCCAGGTCGGCATGGGCCTGGGGCCCGGTCGCGGCCCGGGGGTCGGCCTCGGCCGGGGCCGGGATCGAGGTGGTCTCAGTGCTGGCCATGGCGGCGGATCTCCCCACGCAGGTGCTCGGTGATCTCGACGGACAGGTCCGCGACGGCGGCGGACTCGATGCGGCGCGGCTGCGGCAGGTCGATCCGCCACTCGCGGGCCACCCGGCCCGGACGCGAGGAGAGCAGCACCACCCGCTGGGCCAGGCGCACCGCCTCGCGCACGTTGTGGGTGACGAACAGGACGGTGAGCCGCCGCTCCTGCCAGATGCGGGTGATCTCCTCGTGCAGCACGTCGCGGGTGATCGCGTCCAGCGCGGCGAACGGCTCGTCCATCAGCAGCACGCTGCTGCCCTGGGCCAGCGCGCGGGCCAGGGCGACGCGCTGGCGCATGCCGCCGGACAGCTCGTGCACCCGCTTGCCGTAGGAACCGGCGAGCCGGACCAGTTCGAGCAGCCGCTCGGCCTCCGGCCGGCGCTCGGCGCGCGGCACGCCGTTGAGGCGCAGCGCGAGTTCGATGTTCTTGCCGGCGGTCAGCCAGGGGAAGAGCGCGTGCTCCTGGAACATCAGGGCCGGCCGCCCGCCGGGCACCTCGATCTGTCCCGCGGTCGGCAGGTCCAGGCCGGCGACCAGGTTGAGGAGGGTGGACTTGCCGCAGCCGGAGGCGCCGAGCAGGCAGAGGAACTCACCCGGGGCGACGTCGAGGGTGATGTCGTCCAGCACCGCGACGGCGGCGCCGGGACGACCGAAGGACTTGTGCACGCCGGCGATCCGCACGGCGGGCGTACCGTCCGCACCGGCGTCGCGGCGGGTGTCGTCCGGAGTGGTCAGTGCCTGGCTCATCTGCGGGCACCTCCTGGCATGAGTGGGGCGAGCGGAGAAGGCTGCTGGAGCCGGGTTCCGCCCCGGCCCGGCCCGGTGACTGGGCATCGACTGGGCGGGGCCGGGGACGGAGCCCGGAGTCTTGCGCGGTGCTTGGCAAGCTGCCTGACGTCGCGTCAGGAGCCGGTGCCGAGGCCCGCGTCGGAGACCGTGGGCTTTCCGGCCGCCGTGAGCACCTTGTTGAGCGGCGACAGGTCGTAGATCCCGCTGATGTCCGGCTTCTTGAGCAGGCCCGCGGTCACCGCGTGGTCCGCCTCCGCCTGCAGGGTGCCGGCCAGCGGGTCGTCCAGGAAGTCGATGCTCTTCCAGGCCGGGTCGAGGATGCCGGCGGGCAGCGAGTTGCCGCCCGCCGCCTTGATCGCGTCGTTGGCGTCCTGCTCGGCCTTGGCCGGGTTGGCCTTGATGAAGGCGTTGGTGTTCACCGAGCCGCGCAGCACGGCCTCCACCACGTCCGGGTGGGCCTTGAGGAACTTCTGCGAGACGATGATGTTGGTGATCACGAACTGCCCGTTCGGCCACAGCGACTTCTCGTCCAGCAGCACCTTCGCGCCCTTCGCCACCAGGGTGGAGGCGGTCGGCTCGGGCACCCAGGCGCCGTCGATGGAGCCGGAGGCGTAGGCGTCCGGGGTGACCTTGTTGTCCGTGCGCACTACCGAGACGTCGCCGGCGCCGGTCTGCGGGTCCTCCTTGTAGCCCTTGCCCGCCAGGTAGTTGAGCAGGGCCACGTCCTGGGTGTTGCCCAGCTGCGGGGTGGCGATCTTCTTGCCCTTGAGGTCGTCCAGGGTCTTGATCTTGTTCGGGTTGACCACCAGTTCGACGCCGCCCGAGGCCGAGCCGCCGATGATCTTCAGCGACTGGCTCTTGGACTGCACATAGCCGTTGATCGCGGGCGAGGGGCCGATCCAGCCGATGTCGATCGAGCCGGCGTTCAGCGCCTCGATCTCGGCCGGGCCCGCGTTGAAGACCTGGGTCTTGATCTGGGTGGCACCCAACTCCTTCTGGAACAGCCCCTCCTGGAGGCCGACCAGCGCGGTGCCGTGGGTCAGGTTGGCGAAGTAGCCGATCTTCACCGTGTCGGCGGAGAGCTTGGGGCCGCCCGACGCCGCCGGGGCCGGGGCCGCGTCGGTCTTGTCGGACTTGGAGCCGTAGCTGCAGGCGGTCAGCAGGCTGACGGCGGTCAGGCCGGCCAGGGCCATCGCGGCGACCCGTCTGGCGCGACCGGCGTTCGGGCGGGGGAGGCTATGGCCTGTGGCCTGCGGAGGAGTCATCGAAGCGTCCTTCGGGCTGGAACGGTCAAGGGAGGGTGGTGCGTCGGCACGCCGGGTGGGAAGCGGTGGGTGGGCTCACGCGCCGCTGTCGCCGTTTGGACCCGGTGACGGGGCCGTCGTCAGAGACCCCGTCCGCAGGCACATCGTGTGATGCCGCCCCGGCCGCTGCCACGGGCGCCGCTGCCGATGCGGCCGCCTTCCTTGTCCATGCCGGAGAACGCCTCGCCGGCCATCAGACCCACTCCTCCTCGGCCGCCGGGGCGCCCTCGGCTGTCGCGCGGGTGAAGGACTCGCCGGCCATGACGGCGGTCAGGGTGCTGCCGTCGGCCGGGTCGATCAGGAGGAACGAGCCGGTCAGCCGGTTGTCGGCGTAGGGGTCCAGGGCGAGTGGCTCGGCGGTGCGCAGGAGGACGTGGCCGATGTCG
The DNA here is from genome assembly GCF_036226465.1 of Kitasatospora sp. NBC_01250. Lineage (NCBI taxonomy): Bacteria > Bacillati > Actinomycetota > Actinomycetes > Kitasatosporales > Streptomycetaceae > Kitasatospora > Kitasatospora sp. NBC_01250. Next base: position 6,736,387 of record NZ_CP108476.1, read on the forward strand.
TTGACCTTCAACTCCTGGGTTTCGCCGCGCTGTTCGAGGGTGTCGATGTCGATCCGGTAGCTGATCTCCTTGACCAGCGCGCGCACGGTGCGGGTGGTGTGTTTGAGCAGTACCTTGTCGCCGGCGCGCAGCGGACGCTCGTGCAGGTGGCAGACGGTGGCCTCGACGTCCTTGGTGGGACGAGGGGTGGGGCCTGCGGTGATGAGGTCGCCGCGGGAGATGTCGAGGTCGTCGGTGAGGCGCACGGTGATCGACTGCGGGGCCCAGGCGATGTCGCGCTGCTCGCCGAGCACGTCGATGCCCGCCACGGTGGTGGTGTGGCCGGAGGGGAGGACGGTGACGGTGTCGCCGGTGCGCAGGACGCCGGAGGCCAGTTGGCCGGCGTAGCCGCGGTAGTCGTGGTGTTCCTCGGACTGGGGGCGGATGACGTACTGGACGGGGAAGCGGGCCGGGTCGGTGCTGGGGTCGGTGCCGGTCCGGACGGTTTCCAGGTGTTCGAGGAGGGTGGGGCCGCCGTACCAGTCCATGTGGGCGGAGGGTTCGACGACGTTGTCGCCGGCGAGTGCGGAGATCGGGACTGCCACGATGTCGCCGATTCCGAGGGAGGCGGCGTAGGCGGTGAATTCGGCGGCGATGGCGGCGAAGACGGGTTCGGCGTAGTCGACCAGGTCCATCTTGTTGACGGCGAGTACGACGTGGGGGACGCGTAGCAGGGCGGCGACGGCGGCGTGGCGGCGGGTCTGTTCGACGACGCCGTTGCGGGCGTCGACCAGGACGACGGCGAGTTCGGCGGTGGAGGCGCCGGTGACCATGTTGCGGGTGTACTGCACGTGGCCGGGGGTGTCGGCCAGGATGAAGCGGCGCTTGGCGGTGGCGAAGTAGCGGTAGGCGACGTCGATGGTGATGCCCTGTTCGCGTTCGGCGCGCAGGCCGTCGGTGAGCAGTGCCAGGTCCGGTGCCTGCTGGCCGCGTTTGCGGGAGGCGTGTTCGACGGCTTCCAGCTGGTCGGTGAGGACCGACTTGGAGTCGTGGAGCAGGCGGCCGACCAGGGTGGACTTGCCGTCGTCGACGGAGCCGGCGGTGGCGAAGCGCAGCAGCGAGGTGGCTGCGTTCTGCCCCGCGGGGGTGAGTTCGGTGGTGCTGGGCATGGTTAGAAGTACCCCTCGCGCTTGCGGTCTTCCATCGCGGCCTCGGAGAGCTTGTCGTCGGCCCGGGTGGCTCCGCGCTCGGTCAGGCGGCTGGCGGCGATCTCGGTGATCACCTGGTCGATGGTGGCGGCGTCGGAGTCGACGGCGCCGGTGCAGGACATGTCGCCCACGGTGCGGTAGCGGATCAGGCGGCGCTGGACCGTTTCGCCTTCCTTGGGGCCGCCCCAGTCGCCGGCGGTCAGCCACATGCCGTCGCGGGCGAAGACGTCGCGTTCGTGGGCGTAGTAGATCTCCGGCAGGTCGATCGACTCGCGCTCGATGTACTGCCAGACGTCCAGCTCGGTCCAGTTGGAGAGCGGGAAGACGCGGACGTGTTCGCCCACGGCGTGCCGGCCGTTGTAGAGCGACCAGAGTTCGGGACGCTGGCGGCGCGGGTCCCAGGCGCCGAACTCGTCGCGCAGGGAGAAGACGCGTTCCTTGGCGCGGGCCTTCTCCTCGTCGCGGCGCCCGCCGCCGAAGACGGCGTCGAACCTGCCCGTCTCGATGGCGTCCAGCAGCGGGACGGTCTGCAGCGGGTTGCGGGTGCCGTCGGGGCGCTCGCGCAGCCGGCCCTCGTCGATGAACCGCTGCACTGAGGCCACGTGCAGACGAAGGCCGTGTTCGGCCACCACGCGGTCGCGGTAGGCGATCACCTCGGGGAAGTTGTGACCGGTGTCCACGTGCAGCAGCGAGAACGGGACCGGCGCGGGAGCGAAGGCCTTCAACGCCAGGTGCAGCATGACGATCGAGTCCTTGCCGCCGGAGAACAGGATCACCGGCCGCTCGAACTCACCCGCCACCTCACGGAAGATGTGCACCGACTCCGCTTCGAGCACGTCCAGGTGGGAGAGCGCGAAGGGGTTCTTCGCGGTGTCGAGCAGACGCTGCGTCGCGGTCGTCATGCCAGGCCCCTCGTCGTCAGGAAGGTGTGCAGTTCGGCGGCCGACTCGGCGACCGTGCGGCCCTCGGTGTGCAGGCGCAACTCCGGTGCGGCCGGCACCTCGTAGGGGTCGTCCACGCCGGTCAGCCCGGTGAGGGTGCCGGCGGCCTGCTGCGCGTACAGGCCCTTGACGTCGCGCTCGGAGCAGACCTCGACCGAGGTGGCGACGTGCACCTCCAGGAAGGCGCTGCCCCGCTCGGCGTGGCGCTCGCGCACCGCGGCGCGCGAGTCGGCGTAGGGGGCGATCACCGGGGCGAGCACCTTCACGCCGTTGGCGGCCAGCTTCTCGGCCACGAAGCCGATCCGGGTGACGTTGGTGTGCCGGTCCTCGCGGGTGAACCCGAGGCCCTTGGAGAGGAACTCGCGGATCTCGTCCCCGTCGAGCACCTCCACCCGGTGCCCCTCGGTCCGCAGCCGCTCGGCCAGCGCGAAGGCCAGTGTGGTCTTGCCCGCGCTCGGCAGCCCGGTCAGCCACACCGTGGCGCCGCGGTCACAGGGGGCGGCCGCGGGGGCCGCCTCCGCGGCTTCCCCGGCGGCAGCCAAGGTGTCGGCTGTGCTCACGTTTCGCTCCAAAATTAAGTAACGAAGGGTCAAAAAAATTGCTCAGAGGTGGATGCCGCACTCGACCTTGCCGGACCCGGCCCAGCGGCCGGCCCGGGCGTCCTCGCCCTCGCCGGGCTTGCGGGTGCAGGAGAGCGGTGCGCAGCCGACCGAGGTGTAACCCTCCCAGAGCAGTGGGTTGAGCAGTACCCCGTTGGCCTGGACGTAGGCGTCCACGTCGTCCTGGGTCCAGCGGGCGATCGGCGCGATCTTCACCTTGCGGCGCTTGGCGTCCCAGGCCACCACCGGGGTGGCGGCCCGTGACGGCGACTCGTCGCGGCGCAGCCCGGTGGCCCACGCGTCGTAGCCCATCAGCCCGCGCTGCAGCGGCTCGACCTTGCGCAGCGAGCAGCACAGGTCCGGGTCCCGGTCGTGCAGGTCGGGCCCGTACTCGGCGTCCTGCTCGGCCACGCTCTGGCGCGGCGTCAGGGTGATCACGTTGAGCGGCATGGTGGCGGCCACCGCGTCCCGGGTGCCGATGGTCTCGGGGAAGTGGTAGCCGGTGTCCAGGAAGAGCACGTCGATGCCGGGCAGCGCGGTGGAGGCCAGGTGGGCCACCACCGCGTCCTCCATCGAGGAGGTGACGCAGAGCCCGCGCCCGAAGGTGTCGGCGGCCCAGCGCAGGATCTCCTGCGCCGGGGCCTCCTCCAGGTCGCGGGCGGCGGCGGTGGCCAGCGCCGCCAGGTCGCGGGCGGCGGCGGTCGTCTCAGGGTCGGTGCTCATCTGCGGGTACCCCGTTCGTAGCTGACAGCAGGCCGAGGAACTTCACTTGGAAGGCGCGGCGGCAGGACGCGCATTCCCAGGCGCCGTGACCGCCGGTCTCCGACGGACGGAGGTCCTCGTCACCGCAGTAGGGGCAGTAGAAAGGGGCTGCACGTTCGCTCACGACAGCTGCTCCTCGCCGGCCCGGGCGGTCCACTGGGCGAACCGCTCGCCCTCGTGGCGCTCGGCCTGGAAGCGGGTCAGCAGCCGTTCCACGTAGTCGGGCAGTTCCTCGGAGGTGACCTTCAGGCCGCGCACCTTGCGGCCGAAGCCGGCCTGAAGGCCGAGCGCGCCGCCGAGGTGGACCTGGTAGCCCTCCACCTGCCTGCCGTCCGCGTCGGTCACCAGCTGCCCCTTGAGACCGATGTCCGCCACCTGGATACGGGCGCAGGCGTTCGGGCAGCCGTTGATGTTGATGGTGAGCGGCTCGGCGAAGTCGGGCAGCCGCTGCTCCAGTTCGTCGATCAGGGTGCGCCCGCGCTCCTTGGTCTCGACGATGGCGAGCTTGCAGTACTCGATGCCGGTGCAGGCCATGGTGCCGCGCCGGAACGGCGAGGGGGTGACCCGCAGGTCCAGCGCCTCCAGGCCGGCCACCAGCGACTCGACCTGCTCCTCGGCGATGTCCAGCACCAGCATCTTCTGCTCGGCGGTGGTGCGCAGCCGGTCCGAGCCGTGCCCGGCGGCGAGTTCGGCGACCTTGCCGAGCAGCGCGCCGTCCACCCGGCCCACCCGCGGCGCGAAGCCGACGTAGTAGCGGCCGTCCTTCTGCCGGTGTACGCCGACGTGGTCGCGCCAGGTGCCGCTCGGCTCGGTCGGCGCGGGGCCGTCGACCAGCTGGTACTTGAGGTACTCGTCCTCCAGCACCTGGCGGAACTTGGCCACGCCCCAGTCGGCGACCAGGAACTTCAGCCGGGCGCGGTTGCGCAGCCGGCGGTAGCCGTAGTCGCGGAAGACGCCGATCACGCCGCCGTAGACGTCGGCGACCTCGTCCAGCGGGACCCAGGCGCCCAGCCGCACGCCCAGCTTGGGGTTGGTGGACAGGCCGCCGCCGACCCACAGGTCGAAGCCCGGCCCGTGCTCGGGGTGCACCACGCCGACGAAGGCGACGTCGTTGATCTCGTGTGCCACGTCCAGCAGCGGCGAGCCGGAGATCGCCGACTTGAACTTGCGCGGCAGGTTGGAGAAGTCGGGGTTGCCGATGAAGCGGCGGTTGATCTCCTCGATCGCCGGCGTGCCGTCGATGATCTCGTCCTCGGCGACGCCGGCCACCGGCGAGCCGAGGATGACGCGTGGGGTGTCGCCGCAGGCCTCGGTGGTGGACAGGCCCACCGCCTCCAGCTTCTGCCAGATCGCCGGGACGTCCTCGATCCGGATCCAGTGGAACTGGATGTTCTGCCGGTCGGTCAGGTCGGCGGTGCCGCGCGCGTACTGCTGGGAGACCTCGGAGACCGCCTTGAGCTGGGCCACCGTCAGGCGGCCGCCGTCGATCCGCACCCGCAGCATGAAGTACTCGGCGTCCAGCTCGTGCGGGTCCAGGATCGCGGTCTTGCCGCCGTCGATCCCCTCCCTGCGCTGGGTGTAGAGGCCCCACCAGCGCATCCGGCCGCGCAGGTCGGACGGGTCGATCGAGTCGAAGCCCCGGTGGGCGTAGATCGTCTCAATACGTGTCCGCACGTTGAGACCGTCGTCGTCCTTCTTGAACTGCTCGTTGGCGTTCAGCGGGGTGTAGTGCCCCATGCCCCACTGGCCCTCGCCGCGGTGGCGGGTCACCTTGCGGGCCGCGCCGGCGCGCGGCGCGACGGCGCCCGCGGGCTGGGGCTCGACCGGGTCGGGAGTGGTGGCCATAACAGACGTCCTTCGGGCAGGTGGTTCTGACGAGGCTGTGCCCGCTCAGGCCTCGGACCTGCACGCACCCACGCTGACCTGCGAGTTCGCAGCAGGAGGTGGGGGGTGGTGATCGTGGCTCTGGGCGCTCGCGCAGTCGGGGCGGCAAGAGGAGCGGCAGGGTGGCGCCGGGTGCGGTGGCGGCGGCCGGGGTGGGGCTTCAGATCACCGGACAGATGGCGCTGGACACGCGAAGGAGATCGACGTGGAGTCGACCTACCAAGGTGGTTCCGGCGCTAGGCATGGCAAGAGATTCGCACGGCGAGCGAGGCGCGGTCCACTGGTGTCCAAAAGCTGGACGAGTTTGTTCCGTATAGCGAGATGCGGCCGAGAGTCGGGTGGCACGGCGATTGCCGTCACGCGCGACCGCGAGTGCCGCCACGCGTGACTGCCGTAGCCGCCACGAGTGAAGACGGACCGCCGGTTCGAGCCGAGGGGGGTCGGGTGCCGCGGGCCGCCCGATACCGTATGCGGTGTGCAAGCACCAGGTGAGACCAGTAGAGCGGGGGCCGAGCGACCCTCCCGACGACGGGGCAAGGGCGCCCGCCGGGCGGCACGGCGTTCGAACTGGCAGGCCACGGCCTGGGCGCTGATCAAGGACACCACCAACACCTGCGTCGAGTACCGGGTCACCGGGCTGGCCGCCGAGGCGGCCTTCTTCACGCTGCTGTCGATCCCGCCGCTGCTGCTCTGCCTGGCCGGCACCCTCGGCTACCTGGACGACCTGCTCGGCGCCGGCACCATCCAGAAGCTCCAGCAGGACATCCTGACGGCGGCCGGCACGGTGCTCTCGCCCTCCTCGATCAACCAGACCGTCAAGCCGCTGCTGCTCAACGTCTTCGCCAAGGGCCGCCCCGACCTGATCTCGATCGGCTTCCTCTTCTCGCTCTGGTCGGGCTCCCGGGCGCTGTACATCTTCATCGACACCATCACCGTCATGTACGGCCTGGACGGCAAGCGCGGCATCGTCAAGACCCGGTCCATGTCGCTGGGCCTGTACCTGGGCGCGCTGGTGATCGGCTCCCTGGTGCTGCCACTGCTGGTGGCCGGACCGGGGCTGGTGATGTCGGCGGTGCCGAGCATCTCCGGACTGGTCAGCGCGCTCTACTGGCCGGTGGCGATCGTGCTGCTGATCATCTTCCTGACCACGCTCTACCACCTGGCCGTCCCGGCCAGCACGCCCTGGCGCGAGGACATCCCCGGCGCGCTGGTCGCGCTCGGCATGCTGGTGATCTGCAGCCTGCTGCTGCGCCTGTACCTGGTGCACTCGGTCGAGGGCGGCCAGACCATCTACGGGTCGCTGGCCGCGCCGATCGCGGTGCTGCTGTGGATCTTCGTGCTCGCCCTCGCGGTGCTGATCGGCGCGGCCATGAACGCGGCGATAGACCGCCGCTGGCCCAGTGTGGAGACCGCTGACGCGCGGGCCGAGAACGAGCGGGCCAGCGAGCAGCACGCCGCCGCCGTGGTCCGCGAGATCAGCGCCCGCCGGGCCGCCGAGCGGGCGCAGCGGGCCCGGGCGCTGGGCCTGGCCGAGGGCTTCGAGGAGGAGGACGAGAACGGCGAGGGCGAGGACGAGGCGCCCTCGGAGTACCCCGAGCGGTGGGCCGACTTCCTGGCGCCGGAGAACGTCCGCGGGCGGCTCGGCCCCTCGCGCCGGCACAACCGGCGCGTCCAGCCGCCGCCGCCGGACACCGACCGCCCCGCGCCGCGCCGGGCCGCCCCGCACCGGGCGGCCGAGCCGCTGCCGGGCGCGCCGGCCGAGCGGCCGGTGGAGCCGTGGGCGGGGGACGGGCGGTTCCCGGGGGAGCTGGGGCCGGTGGACTCGGCGCTGCCGAGCCACCCGCCGAGGCCGCCGTGGGACGGCTCCTGAGGTCCTCGGGCCCTTCGCCCGCGGCACGGTAGAAAAATCAGGTGCGGCGGGTGGCGGCGTGTTCTAGGCTGCCACCCGCACGTGCTCGTCCACGTGATCGTCAGGCCGTACGACGGCCCTGGAAGCAGAAGCAGGAGGTGGGCCCCGATGACCGTCACCGCGCTCACGGCTGCCCCGCGCAGCACTCGTACCCCGCTCTCCTCCCCGGCCGCCGGCTGACGATCGTTCAGCCCCCGGGACCGCGCTTTCCTCCCGAAGGGCTTCACCACGTTGTTCGACGCTCACGCGTTCTCCGTTTCCTCCTCCTCTTCGCTCTCCCTCGACTCCTCGGCCGCGCCGGCGGCCGAGCCGGTGCCGTTCCCGCTGGGCGGCCACGGCTGGACGGCCGAGCTGGCCGACCTCTTCACCCCGTTCGCCGAGGCCGGCCTGGTCCCGGGCCGGCTCGCCCGGGTCGACCGCGGCCGGGCCGACGTCGTCATCGCCGATCCCGACAGCGGCGAGCTGCGCACCGTCCGCGCCGACACCCGCGCGGTGGGCAGCGCCGAGACGATCGAGAACCCGTGCACCGGGGACTGGGTCGCCCTCGACCTCGGCAGGTCCGCGACGGCCCGCGGAGAGGGGGACGAGCCGCTGGCCGCCGTCGCGGCGCTGCTGCCGCGCGGCAGCGCGATCATCCGCAAGAGCGCCGGCAAGGCCTCCGAGGGCCAGGTGCTGGCGGCCAACATCGACACCGTGCTGATCGCGGTCTCGCTGGCCGGCGATCCCGACCTCGGCCGGGTCGAGCGCTTCGTCGCGCTGGCCTGGGAGAGCGGTGCGCAGCCGCTGGTCGCGCTCACCAAGGCCGACCTGGTGCACGACGCCGAGTTCGTCCGCGAGGACGTCGAGCGGGTCGCGCCCGGCGTCGCCGTCCTGGTGGTCAGCGCCGAGACCGGCGCCGGACTGGACGTGCTGCGCGCCTGCCTCGGCACCACGACGGCGCTGATCGGCCAGTCCGGCGCCGGCAAGTCCACCCTGACCAACGCGCTGGCGGGCGCGCAGGTGATGACCGTTCAGCAGACCCGCGACGTGGACCAGAAGGGCCGGCACACCACGACCACGCGCGAGCTGATCCCGCTGCCGGGCGGCGGCGTGCTGATCGACACGCCCGGCCTGCGTGGCGTGGGCCTCTACGGTGGCGAGGGCCTGGACCAGGCGTTCGCCGAGATCGCCGAGCTGGCCGAGGAGTGCCGCTTCGACGACTGCTCGCACCGCTCGGAGCCCGGCTGCGCGGTCCAGGCCGCGCTCGCCGACGGCACGCTGCCGCAGCGCCGGATGGACAGCTATCTCAAGCTCCAGCGCGAGAACGAGTGGATCGCCTCGCGCACCGACGCCCGGTTGGCGTCCGAGCGGGCGCGGGTCTGGAAGCTGCGCACGAAGGGAGCGCGGGACCACATCCGCCCGTGACCGGGTCGAGCCGCTGACGGTCATGTCCGATTCCCGCCAGTCCGGCCTCCCGTCGCGGCGCACACTGGACCCGTGATCGATGACGAGACGCGGTACCGAGCGGTGGACAGTCGGGACGCCCGCTTCGACGGGGTGTTCTTCACGGCGGTGACGAGCACCGGCATCTACTGCCGGCCCAGCTGCCCGGCGGTCACGCCCAAGCGGGTCAACTGCACCTTCTACCCCACCGCCGCCGCGGCGCAGGGGGCCGGCTTCCGGGCCTGCCGGCGCTGCCGCCCCGACTCGGTGCCCGGCTCCCCGGAGTGGAACCACCGCGCCGACCTGGTCGGCCGCGCGATGCGGCTGATCGGCGACGGCGTGGTGGACCGCGAGGGCGTGGCCGGGCTGGCCGAGCGGCTCGGCTACAGCGCCCGCCAGCTGCAGCGCCAGCTGACCGCCGAGCTGGGCGCCGGCCCGATCGCGCTGGCCCGCGCGCAGCGCGCGCAGGCGGCCCGGCTGCTGCTGCAGACCACCCGGCTGCCGGTCACCGAGGTCGCGTTCGCGGCGGGATTCGCCTCGGTGCGGCAGTTCAACGACACCGTGCGGGAGGTCTACGACCGCACGCCCAGCGGCCTGCGGGCCGAGGCGCGCGGCGCGGGCGGCGGCGGGAGCGCCGGCGGCCCGCAGGCGGCGGTGGCCGGTGCGCTCAGCCTGCGGCTCGCCTACCGGGGGTCGATCGACACCGGGCACCTGATGGACTTCCTCGCACTGCGCGCCGTCCCCGGCGTGGAGGAGGTGGTCAGCGGTGCCCGGGGCGTGCGCACCTACCGCCGCACGCTGCGCCTGCCGCACGGCCAGGCGATCGCCGAGGTCGACGCACTCCCGCCCGGTGACGCGGTGCGGCCGGACCGGGGCTGGCTGGACTGCCGGCTGCGGCTGACCGACCTGCGCGACCTGACCACCGCCGTGCACCGGCTGCGCGCGCTCTTCGACCTGGACGCCGACCCGCAGGCGGTCGCCGAACAGCTCGGCGCCGACCCGCTGCTCGGCCCGCTGGTCGCCCGGCGCCCCGGACTGCGCTCGCCCGGCCACGTCGACCCGCACGAGCTCGCGGTGCGCGCGGTGCTCGGCCAGCAGGTCACCGTGGCCGCCGCTCGCACGCTGGCCGGCCGGCTGGCCGCCCGCTACGGCACCCCGCTCTCGATGGGCACCGCGCGGCCTACGAGCGGCGAGGGCGAGGGCGAGCCGAGCGGCGGGCTCAGCGTGCTCTTCCCCGAGGCGGGCGCGCTGGCCGACGCCGACCCGGCCGACCTCGCGATGCCCGCCTCCCGGCAGCAGGCGCTGCGCGGCCTGTGTGCGGCGCTCGCCGAGGGCACCGTGCGGCTGGATCCCGGCGTGGACCGCGAGCAGGCCGCCGAGCAACTGCTCGCGCTGCGCGGTATCGGCCCGTGGACGGTGGGCTACCTGCGGATGCGGGCACTGGGCGACCCGGACGTCTTCCTGCCCGGCGACCTCGGCGTGCGGCACGGCCTGGTCCGGCTCGGCGCACCCGGCGACGCCAGGTCGGCTGCGGCGGCGGCGCTCGCCTGGTCGCCGTGGCGCTCGTACGCGGTGCACCAGCTGTGGGCGTCGGCGTCGGACGGGCCTTCGGACGGGGCGTCGGCGTCGGACGCGAGGTAGCGCGGGCGGGTCGCAGCGCGGACGGTCGCAGCGCGGGCGGCAGGGGTCAGGCGTCGGCCGGGATGCCGCCCGCCAGCGCCCTGGCCAGGTGGTCCAGGCCGGGCAGCGCGGCCATGACCGCGTCGTGCTCCGCGGGGGAGAGCGTGGCCAGCGCGCCCGCGATCCGGCGCTCGTGCGCGCGCTGCCAGTCGGCGAGCTGCTGGTGGCCGGCCGCGGTGAGCGCGATCCGGGCGGTGCGGCGGTCGCCGGGGTCGGCCTGGCGGTCCACGAAGCCGGCGTCCAGCAGCTTGCCGACCAGACCGCTGACCGTGTTCGGCGCCAGCTTCTGCCGGGCCGCCAGCTCGCCGACCCGCAGCGGGGCGGCGGCCAGCGTCTGCAGCAGCTCCACCTGCGCCATGGGCAGCGACTCCCACGGGTAGTCGGTCCTGATGCTGCTGCGCAGCGCGCGGCGCAGCCGGGTCACGACGTCCGTCAGCCGTTGCGCCCGCTCGATGGCCTGCGCCTCCTCCAGCGCCGAGCCGAGCTGCCGGGCGGCGTCCTGGCCCTGGGCCCGCTCCGGGCCGGAACCGGCGTGGCCGGACTGATCGGCCTGATCGGCCGGGTCGGTCGGCGGCAGGGGGCGGGGCGCGGCGGACATGGGCGACAGCGTAGCGGTTTGCCGCTGCTGATTCCGCGTCGGACGGCCCGGTCGGAGCCGCGCACGCCCGTCCGGACACGACCGCGCCCGCCGGCCCGGCGATCTCCGTGGAGACCCCGGGCCGACGGGCGCGGTCCTGGCCCGACTCGTACGACAGCGGCTGCGACAGCGGTTGCGGCTGCGACAGCGGTTGCGACGGCTAGGACGGCAGCGGCTTGGCGCCGCGCTCCGCGAGCATGGTCGTCATCAGCTGGATCTCGGAGCTCTGCGAGGCCACCATCGAGTCCGCCAGCCGCTTCTCCGCCGCGTTCTGCGCCACGTCGGCGTAGGCCTGCGCCATCGCGATGCCGCCCTTGTGGTGGTTGAGCATCAGCTGCAGGTAGAAGATCTCCGCCGCGGTGCCGCTGAGCTGCTGGAGCTGGGCGAGCTGCGTGTTGGTCGCCATCCCGGGCATCAGCGAGCCGTCGTGCGCCTGGTAGGGCGCCATCTTCATCCAGGCCATCGGCGGGGCCGAGGAGGCCTGGGTCAGCCCCCACTGGTCGAGGTAGCCCATCAGCATGCCCCGCTGGTTCGCCTGGGTGTTGATGATGTCGAAGGCGAGCCCGCGCACCTCGGCGTTGTCGGTCCGGTCCCGGACGATGAACGACATGTCGATCGCCTGCTGATGGTGCGTCGCCATGTCCCGCGCGAACCCGGCCTCGGGCGAGCTGGTGGACGGCGCGGACACCGACGAGCCGGAGGCCGAGGAGGCGCTGGCCACCAGCGCCGGGACGCCCAGGCAGAGCGCCACGACCGCCGCCAGCGCGGCCGGCCACCAGAGCGTGCGCCGCCGCTCGGGCGCGGCGGCGGACTCGAGGGCGCCGGTGTCGTCCAGCCGGTCCGTCTCGTCGAAGCCGGGCAGCTCGTCGGCGGCAGGCGGCTCGGCGCCACCCTGCGCGGCGGCCACTACATCGCCCCGTCGCTGCACGACGCGCCGGGCTCCTGGGTCTGCGGGCCCTGGACGTACTTGGTGAAGAACTCGTTCACCCGCGGGTCCTTGGCGCTGTCCAGCACGAGCTGGGTGCCCCAGGCGCTGAGGGTGATGGTGCCCTTCTCGGTCGGGTACGGGCTCATCATCGAGTACGGGGTGACCTTGACCTTGTCCGACAGCGTCTTGATGTCGTCCGCGGTGGCCTTGTCGTTGTAGGTGACCCAGACCGCGCCGTGCTCCAGCGAGTGCACCGCGTTCTCGTTCTGCACCGGCTTGTCGTAGACGTTGCCCATGCAGGTCAGCCAGACCGGGTTGTGGTCGCCGCCGACCGGCGGGGTCTGCGGGTAGTTGACCGTGCCCTGCACGTGGTTGCGGGTCAGGCCGGTCCACGTCTGCACGCCCGGGATCGGCGCCTTCGCGGCCGCGACCTCCTTGTCGTGCTTCTTGTTGGCGTCGACGACGATGTAGCCGCCGACGCCGACGGTGGCCGCGATCAGCACGCCGGCCACCGAGAAGGCGATGACCTTCATCCGCTTCTCGCGGCGCTGCTCCTCCGCCCGCAGCTGGGCGATGCGCTCGCGGCGGTCGGCCTGCTTGCCGCCCTTGGCCTTCGCCGAGCGGTTGGTCACCAGCGGCTCGTCCGACTTGGCGGCGCCGGCGTTCTTGCCGCCCGGGCCGTTGTTGGTCTGCTTGGAGGCGGAACCCACGGAGATCATCCTTGTCCCCGCCGGCGGGGTGTGCGCACGGCGGAATGAGGTGTAACAGGAAGGGGTGGAGACCGCAGGCCGGGCGAGGGGCGGACACCGTCGAACGGGACGTCACGGTGTGCCCGGGGCCGGACCGGCGGGGGTTCCGCTCTAGGTCCGGTTGACCTGAAGCAGGTGGAGATCAGGGGCGGTCCTCGGCCCTGGTTCGGTGTCCGCGGGGCGGAGCGCCGGGGCCGGTGCGACCGTCACCAGCAGCGGCGGCTCGGCCTTGCCGGGGTGCGGCGGGGCGTTCGGCAGCTGTGCTTCCTGGGCACTGAACGGGTGGCTGGAGCAGCCGTCGCCGGGCCTGCGATCGGGGTCGCTGACCATGCACAGGGTCGGCTGGAAGGGGTACCCCGGTGCGACCCGGTCCTTGCCGGGGCGGCCCTTGCCGAGGTGGGACCGGCCGGCTTCGTCAGCGGACGGTGCCGCGCTCGACGGTGCCGCCGTCGCCGTGTGAACGGGCGCGGGCGTCGGGACGGGCGTCGCTGCGTGGGCCGAGCCCGCGCAGGGCAGCGCGACCAGCAGCGCCACCAGGAGGCCGACCAGCGGCAGGATCCACGACACGCCGCCCGGGCGGCCGGCGAAAGCGGCACTCCCCGGCTTCGGTCGGACAGGTCCTGGCGCGGTCATGCGCACATATTAATCAGCCAGATGGGTGGTGGGGTCCCCCTTATAGGTCGCTTCTTTTGGCTGAAACCGTGCCGGATCGGGTGTTTCCGCGGCGGAGGCCGGATCGTCGCCTTCGCGGGGAAAGCCCGGACAAAGCCCGGACAGCGGCCGAGCCCGTGGGCAGAATGACCTGGTGGCCCACCCCCGCAGCTGACCCGCACGCACGCCTGCCAAGCGACGAGGAGCCGGAAGATGACCAACCAGGGCGCCCCAGCACAGCGCCGCCCGGAGGACGGGGACGCGCGGGACGGTTGGTGGGCCCACGTCTACGAGGGTCCGGCCGGCCGCCTGCCCGACACCCCGCAGGCGGCGGGCGGGGACGGCAGCGTGGACGACTGGTTCGACTCGATCGCCTCGGCGGTGGGCCTGATCGGGACGCAGCGCTCGGGGGAGGGCGAGCCGGCGGCGGAGCCGGACCTGGAGCCGGAGCCTGAGCCGGCGGCGGCGGAGCCCGAGCCCGGACCTGAGTCGCAGCCCGCTTCCGAGGCCGCGCCCGCACCCGTGCCCGTCCCCACGCCCGCGCCCGCTCCCGCCAAGCTGGACCTCACCAAGCCCGCTCGTCCTCCCGCCGCCCCGCCCGCCCCCGCCGCCCCGCCTGCCCCGGTGCCCCCGCCCGCCCCCGTAGTCCCGCCCGCCCCCGCGCCGCACGTCGGTTCCCGGCCGCCGACCTACGGGCCCGAGCCCACCGTGCTGCCCGCCGCGCTCCCCGAACGCGCGTCAGCCGTCGTCCCCGACACGGTCCTCGACGGCGCCCAGTACCCGGGCTTCACCCTGCGCGCCGCCTCCGTGCGCGGCGACTCCGCCCGCTACCGCGGCGAGCCGCGCGGGGACGCGCTCCTGGTGACCCGCTTCGGTGAGGCGCCGGACGGCCTGGTGCTCGCCGTCCTCGGCAGCCGGGCCCGCCCCCGGGTCGATCCGCGCGTCGATTCCGCGGCCGGGGCCGCGGCCGACCCGGCCCAACCGCTGCCCGACACCATCCAGCAGGCCTGCGCCCACCTGGCCGAGGCGATCGGCCGCTCGTGCGCCGAACTCGCCGCCGACCTGCGCGAGGGCGCCCGCGACCGGCTGCGCTACGGGCTCCAGCGGCTGACCGCGCGCGCCGCCGCGGGCCTGCGCGCGGTGGCGCCGGACGCCGGGGCGCTGCACTGCCTGCTGATCTCCCTCGACCCGGCGGCCACCCACCGGGCCGCCTTCGGCCTGGGCCCCGGCGGCCTCTACCTGCTCCGGGCCGGGCACTGGATCGACGCCTACGGCGCCCGTCTGCTGCACCACCCGGACGGCCCGGCCGCCGTGCCCGAGCCGCGCCCGTTCCGGTTCCGGCTGGTCCCGGTGACGCCCGGCGACATCCTGCTGCTCTGCTCGCCGGGGCTGGCCGAGCCGATCGCCGAGGAGCCGGCCGTCGCCCACTTCCTGGCCACCCACTGGTCCCACCCGCACCCGCCCGGCACGGTCGACTTCCTGCGCCAGGTCCAGGTCCGTGCCAAGGGCTACGCGGACGACCGCACGGCCGCCGCGCTCTGGTCGGACTGACGGATCAGCACTCCGCGGTGGCGGCGAGCGGCTTCAGCAGCGCCGCCGCCACCGCGGACACCTGCGCCGCCGAACTCTCCCGCGCCACTCCCGGCAGCCCGATCGCCAGCGGCACCGAGAACCCGTCCAGCACGGCCCGCAACTGCGCCGCCCGCTCCTCGGCCGAGCCCGGCCGGAACTCCCGCCGCGCCACCCCGTCCTCGATCAGTGCCGCCAGGTCCGCCTGCCACGGTGCCTCGATCGCCAGCTGCCCCTGCCGGATCTCCTCGCTGGCCGGTGAGCGCCCCCACACCTCGACCCACAGGATCCAGCGCGGATCCCCGGGCCCGTCGGCCAGATACAGCTCCGCGTACGCCGTGAACCGCTGCCAGGCGCTCAACCCCGGCTGCCCCAGCGCCGCCCGCCGCCGCTCGCCGAGCTGGTCCTCGCTCCAGCGCAGCGTCTCCAGCAGCAGCTGGTCCTTGCTGCCGAAGTAGTAGAGCAGGTGCCCGGCGCTCATCCCCAGCTGCTTGCCGAGGCCCGCCATGGTCAGCTTCGCCAGCCCGTGCTCCGCGATCGCCGCCATCGCCACCGCCAGCACCTCCTCCCGAGGCCGCGCGGGCCGCCGGGACCGGGGCTCTGCCATGCTGCGGACTCCTTGGGGCCGGGGGCGGGGTGCTTCTCAGGTTAGGTGACAGCAGGTCGGGTGACAGGCCCTGCGGGACGTCGCTAGCCTGGTCGCATGCAGCTGGTCACCCGCGCCGAGTGGGGTGCGCAACCGCCCAAGGCCGACTGGACGTACGTGGCGACTACCCAGGGTGTGAAGGTCCACTACGAAGGTGAGCCGGTCCCGGCCGATCTGGTGGACCATCACGAGTGGTGCGCGGGGCGGGTACGCGCCATCCAGGCGGCGCACCTGGCCAACCCCACCGAGGGTTGGATCGACATCGCCTACAACGCCGTGATCTGCCCGCACTCCTACGTCTTCGAGGGACGCGGCCCGCACCACGAGACGGGTGCCAACGGCAACCAGCCGCTCAACCTCGCGCACTACGCGGTCTGCGCCATGCTCGGCGACTCCGGGCTCACCGAGCCGAACGATGCGCTGCTGGCCGGAGTGTGCGACGCCATCGAGTGGTTGAGGCGGGAGGGCGGCGCCGGGTCGGAGGTCAAGGGGCACCGGGACGGCTATCCGACCCAGTGCCCGGGCGACCCGCTCTACGCCTGGATTCTGGCCGGCGCCCCCCGACCCGCCCCGGGCGGCCATGTCCCGCCGCCGGGCGCCGCCGGCCCCTCCCACCCCGGCGGGCGCCGTGGCACGCCCGGCCCCCGCAAGGGCAGCCGCCCGCCCCGGCCGCCTCAGGCCCCGCCGGGGGCTGCGGGCTGAGCCAGCGTCAGACCTGGGGCTGCTGCTGGGTGATGCAGTGGATGCCGCCGCCTGTCGACCTCTCGGCCGCTCCTGCAGGGAACCCGCAATGCGACGTTCCATCGCAGGTGTCAGGTCACATTCCTGACGGTCGCCAGCGCCGCGCCCCACGGATACGCGGCAGGGTTGCCCTGGCCAGGGATGTTCGGCACGAAGCCGCCCGGGCCGAGGAGCACACGCACACCAGCCCCGCGGAGCACGGCAACACTGTGTTCGAACTGCGGATGCGCGAGGAACGCTGAGTTCACGCAGGGCATCGTGACCAGCGGGATCCCCTTGCCGATGGCCTCAGCCGCGAAGCCAACGATGAAGCTGCTCGTCAGGCCGAGTGCCCACGAGTTCAGGGTGTTGAAGGTGGCTGGCGCCAGCAGGGCGGCCGTGGCGGGAGGCCAGACATCGGGCTCGCCCGGGCGTCGGTGGCGGCTGCGTACAGGGTGACCAGTGAGGCGCTCCAGCTCGGCGAGCTCGCCAGTCAGCCAGTCGGCCGCCGTTGGCGTCAATCCCAGGCACACACGCCACCCATCGGTCTGGGCCTGTTCGATAACTGGTGCGAGGTTGAGCACGGGCGGTGCTGCGGACCCCAGCAGATAGAGCACTCGATCAGTCGGCATGCCGCTGACAGTACGAGATCCGGATCACAGTGACCACGTTCGGGGGTATCGTCATCGCACTCGGTAGTCAGACCAGGGGATCCGCCATGGCCAATCCAGATCCTGACAGCGTGGGCGCCCGCATCGCCGCGTTCCGCAAAGTCCGCCACCTCACCCAGCGAGGCCTCGCTGACAGGGCGAACATCAGCTACAGCCTCATGTTCAAGATCGAGCAGGGCGACAAACCCGCAAGCCCTCCAGTCCTCGCGGCGCTTGCACGGGCGCTCTCGGTGTCGGTCGCGGACCTCACCGGCCAGCCGTACGTGGACGCGCTCTGCCAAGACCGGCTCGACGGGTTGATCCAGCCCATTCGCGAGGCCCTGGACCTGTTTGACCTCGGTGCCGACGATGACCTGTCCATCCGCTCGATCCAGGAGCTGGTGGCAGATGCGGATCGCATGTGCGGCCTGATCCGCGGCGGCGACCTGCGGACCGTCGCTGCAGAGCTTGCGGGCCTGATCGCCGAAATTACGAGCGCTGCCTATACGACCCCAGACGATCGCCTGTGGCAGGCCCTCGCCAGCACGTACCGCTCCGCGTATGACATCGCCCATAAGCTCGGATTCCACGACCTCTCGGCTCTCGCCCTGGACCGCATGGCTTGGGCGTCCGAACGAGCATCCGATGCTGTTAGCGCCAGCACTCGCCAGTACTTGCGTTCCCTCGCCTACCTGCGGGCTGGTCAATACCGCACCGGGATGCGCATTGCGGAGGTCGGCCGCCAGCTTGCCGCTCAGGCCGCCGACGGTCTTGAGAGAGAAGCTGTGATCGGGCAACTGCACCTCGGATCGGCGGTCCTGGCCGCCCGCGCAGGGCAACGAGATGAGGCAGAAGAGCAGTTGGCCGCCGCAGACCGCATTGCCAACGAGGTAGGCGAGATCCACCGTGTTAGGTGGCTGACCTTCGGACCCACCAACGTGTCCGTCCACCGGACCAGCGCCTTGATCGATCAATGCCTCTACCAAGAGGCCCTACAGGTCGCCTCTACCGTCACCGTCCCAACCGACTGGCCTGCCAGCAGGACTGCCCGACATCATGCGGAGATCGCCCGGGCACTGCTGTGGACCAACAAGCACGACGCGGCATTCCAGAACCTTCTACGGGCCCGTGAGCTCGCTCCACAGCAGTCACGGCACAGCCCAACGGTACGGGAGACGATGTTCGCCATCGTGCGTGCCCGCCGGACCGTACCCGACACCGTCACCGGGTTCGCTGCCTGGCTGGGTATCTGACTCACTATCACCAGGTCGTGATAGTTGGCTCCCTTGCAGCCCGGCACGCTTCTACTGGCAGACGACCAGTCAGGAGCAGCAGTGCACGTGATGGAGCGCGCTACCGCGCGATGGGTTCCGCCGGAGGGCACGGTTGAGGCCGTAGCAGCCGGGCAGTTCTGGGACGCGGTCGCCGTCCCTCAGCACATCGGCCTTGCGGCCCTGGAGAACCTCGGACAGGCTTCAATGCGGCGCCCTGGCCCGGTTGTCCGGGATAGCCCCGGCTGGCCCCGGCTGTACTTCCTCATCCCAGTTGCCTCGCCTCTGGCATGGACCCACGAGCGCTTGCTGACGGCCGGTTCGTTCGTCACGGTTCCGGGGCCAACGACGCTGGAGTCGCCCGGGCCATGCTGGATTGTTCCTCCCGATCCGGACGACCCGGGCGCTTTGGTGGACGCGGGCCTGCTAAGGCGCGCCCTGGACCGGGTGCGCACCGCCGCCGTGGCGGAGTATCACCCTTTGGGCTCAGCGCCTCAGCGGATGCTCGTAACCCTCGCTCAGCTGCATTCGGCGGCTTGCATCGTCTGTGGGGCCGAGGGCAGTGCCTTCGTGCCTGCTGGCCATGCTGTGACGCCGCCGTCCGGTCCGGGGCAGCTCGCGTGGGCCTTGGTGGCGTGCGCCAACCACGTTGGCGAGGGGCCGTGATGGCCACCGTCACCGATCCGCGGCACGCCGACCTGTACGCCTCCGTCGCCGCCTTCCTCACCGAGTACCGCCTGCATCCGTACCCCGCGTCCTGTCTCGCGCACGGGTACGTCGACCTGTGCCTCGCGGCGTGGCCGGGGGCCCGCGGCGCGCAGCTCGACCTCGCGACCCGCTGGGCGCTGTGGACGTGGACGGCCGACGACTACTTGGACGACGGTCTGCGCTCCGCCGATCGGGACGAGATCCACGCGCTCTACCGTGATCTGCTGGCCGCGCCCATCGACGGCGCGCGACTCACCACCGGCCACCCGCTCGCGCTCGCGCTGACCGAACTGTGCCGGGACACCTGCGCGATGATGACGGCGCAGTGGTGGGAGCGCTACCGGCGCCACCTCTTCGCGTGGCTGGACGCCGCAGCGGACAAGCTCACCGACTTCCTGCAGCCGCACCGGACGCCGACCTTGCGCGAGTACCTCGCGCTCCGTCCGACCGATGGCGGCATGGTGCTCGCCGCGATGTGGTGCGAGCTGGCCGAGCAGTGCGTCACGCCCGACTGGAACGATCCGTTGGTCCGCAGCCTGGTCGCCGCGTTCTCGTCGGTCGGCTTCCTCACCAACGACCTCGCCGCCCCCGACACGGACACCTTCACGGCGATCGCCGCCCTGGCCGCCAGCCAGGGCCTCCCACCGACCGAGGCCCGGCAGGAGGCACTGGCGCTGCTGGCGGCAGAAGAACGCCGGTTCTGGTGGCTGTACACCGCTGTCCGGGACGACGAACTCGACCCCGCCACGGTCCAGTTCGCCCGGTCGCTCGACCGGTTCCGCTACGCCCTGACCGCCTGGACCAGGGCCAGCACCCGGTACGCGCTGATCGAACCGCAGGTCGCCCGGTGACCGAGCCAGTCGACCCCGCGCCGGAGCAGGACACTGGCGGTGACGCGCACGCCCACCTGCGTGCGCTCGGCCGGCGCCTGGACATCGCGGCTGTCAGCGGCGCCCCGGACAGGGCACTGGACAGGCTGCTCACGAGGATGTCCGCGGCCCGCCTGCGGATCACGGCTCCGGTGGCCCGGGGCCTCGCACTGCCGTGCGCCCCGGCGCCGGTGCCGCTGCGAGTTCGGCGGCTGCGGCTGGTGGCGTGACGCGGACGCTGCCGATCAGACTCCCGCGTCGGCTACCTGCCTGCTGCCGTGCAGCGGCCGGGGCGGGCCCGACGCCACAACCCAAGTGGTCAGAGGTACCCAGATGCTCCGGCCTGCCAACCCGGCGAGTCGGCACCTCACGCACAAGGAGAGAACGCCATGAGTAACGCCGTCCCCGTCCAGGGATACGACCCCGCCGGCGCGCCGGGCCTGGAGTGGATCAAGAGCAGCATGTGTCGGCCGACCCAGCTCGACGACTGCATCGGCCTCGCGGCCGACGGCGACCGGGTCCGCATCGGCATCACCACGGACCCCGACCAGATCCCGCTCACCGCCACCCGCGACGAGCTCAGCGCCTTCGTGCGCGGCGCCCAGGCCGGCGACTTCGACCACCTGATCTGACCCACCACCGCTGCGGGCTCCCCGTGTTCCTCCTCGGACCGGGGGGAGCCCGCCCCGCCCGCACACCCATCCCAGGGGGCTGTAGATGTCCACCCTCGCCCGTCTCGTTGGTGAGCCGCAGGAGTTCACTGCCGGTTGGCCCGCCGAGCCGACCGTCTACCAGCGCGACGCCGCCGACCTGGCCGAGCTGTTCACCCACGGCGACGCCCGCCGCATCGTCACCGATCCGGCCCTGCGGCCGATCGGCATGGGCATGGTCACCAGCGGCACGGCGCTGACCAGCGCCCCGGACGCCGACCACCCGAGGGACACGCTGGTCCTCAACGGCCTGCACCTGTCGTGGCCGCCGCTGCGCGACGCCGCCCGGCTCCTGTCGGCCGAGCTGGGGCACCCGGTCACCGCCAACGTGTACCGCACCCCGGCCGACGCGACCGGGTACGGGCCGCACTGGGACACCCATCACGTGTTCCTCGCCCAGGTCGACGGCATGAAGGTCTGGCGCCTGCACCCGCCCGTGTTCACGGACCCGCTCGAACGGCATCCCTGGACCCGGGTCGGCCTCACCCAGGAGCAGCTCGACCAGATCCACCGCGTTGCGCGCACCGTGACCCTGACCGCAGGCCAGGTGCTGTACATCCCTCGCGGCTGGATCCACTTCGGCCACACCGAGGACCAGCAGTCCATCCACATCACCCTCGGCGTGCAGCTCCTGACACGGCACTGGGTCCTCCAGCAGCTCGCCGACCAGGCCGCCGAGCATCCCGAGATGCGTGCCGCCCTCCCGCCGAACCTCAGCGCGCTGCACGTCGAAGACATCGTGGGCGACACCACCAGCACGCTCCAGGCATGGCTGGCCGGCCTCGATCCGGCGCAGGCCGGCGGCCCGATCCACATCAGCCAGCAACTGGCCGTCTACGGGGTGACCCGCTGACCGGGGCACGCTCCTCGGCCGGCTGGGGGCGCCACCGCCGCAAGTGCGGCGGGTGCCAGGCACCAGGCCCGCGCTTCCGTGACCACGAGACCGGGAGCGACTGGTGCGAGGCATGCATGCGCACCGTCGTCCTCGCTGAGAAGTGCTTCTGGTGCAGGACGGCCCTGCCCGCGCTGCGCGACCTGGACACCGGATACGCCTGGTGCGTCGGATGCGCTTCAGCCACCGTGTACAAGGGCGACCCGATCGACTACTACGAGGAACTCACGCCGGAGGCGGCCGCCTACTCGCAACTCCTGGCCAAGAGGTCGTTCAGCCGCCGTGACCGGAGCGCCGACGGGCCGGACTGACGAGCTGATACGGGAGCAGGCAGAGGGGACTGTCGGCGGGTGCCGCCCGCTGGGCGGCACCCTCTCACGACTTCCACTCCATCGGGGGTGGAACACCGCCACACGATCGCGTCGAACTGCCGCCGCAGGTCCGGGATCGGCCCCGCTCGTCCCGGATTGTGCATCCGCATCCCCGCAGGTCGTTCCCCTGACCTCGTACCTTCTCACACCCTCGGCTGCTGCTGGGTGATGCAGTGGATGCCGCCGCCGTTGGCGAAGATCTCGCGGGCGTCGACGAGTTCGATGGTGCGGCCGGGGAAGGCCTCGCCGAGGAGGTCGGCCGCCTCCTGGTCGCGGGGGTCGTCGAAGGCGCACAGGATGACGGCGCCGTTGGCCACGTAGTGGTTGATGTAGGAGTAGTCGACCGGCTCGCCGTCCTCGTCGTGCAGGACGGTGGGGGCGGGCAGCTCGACGACCTCCAGGCGGCGGCCGCGGGCGTCGGTGGCGGCGCGCAGGATGGCGACGAGCTCCTGGCAGACGGCGTGGTCCGGGTGGGCGGGGTCGGGCTGGACGTGGGCGACCACGACGCCGGGGCGCACGAAGGCGGCGACGATGTCGATGTGGCCGCGGGTGCCGAACTCGTCGTAGTCGCGGGTCAGTCCGCGCGGCAGCCAGATCGCCTTGGTGGTGCCGAGGTGGGCGTGCAGCTCGGCCTCCACCTCCTCCTTCGTCCAGTGGGCGTTGCGGCCCTCGCCGAGCTGGACGGTCTCGGTGACGAGCACGGTGCCCTCGCCGTCCACGTGGATGCCGCCGCCCTCGTTGATCAGGCGGGAGGCGAAGCGCTGGGCGTCCGTCAGTTCGCTGATGTGCTCGGCGATGTGCTGGTCGTGCTCCCAGCTGGCCCAGGACTGGGCGCCCCAGCCGTTGAAGATCCAGTCGGCGGTGGCCAGCGCGCCCTGGGCGTCGGTCAGGAAGCTGGGGCCGATGTCGCGCATCCAGGCGTCGTCCAGCGGGCGTTCGACGATCTCGACCTGCTCGGCGACGTACTCGCGGGCGGTGGCGGTCTCGCCGAGGTTGACGACCAGGGTCACCGGCTCGTAGCGGACGATGGTGTCGGCCACCCGGGCCCAGGCGAGCCGGGCGGCGTGCAGACCCTCGGGGGTGTCGAAGGTCTGGTTGGCGGTGGGGAAGGCCATCCAGGTGCGCTCGTGCGGGTGCCATTCGGCGGGCATCGAGTAGCCGAGCGAAGCGGGGGTGGTCATGGTGAGGGGTCCTCGGGGGTGGGGGAGGGTCAGAGGAAGTAGAGGCGGCTGAGCGAGACGCTCTCGGAGGGCTCGGAGCGCAGCGGTTCGCCGTCCAGCGAGACGAGCCCGGTGCCGGCGTCCACGCCGACCTGGCCGGTGCGGGCGTTGCGCACCAGGTCGCGCGGGCCGATGCCACGGGTGCCGCGCACGCCCACCCGCCGTCGCCGGGTGGGGAGTTGGTCGGCGGCCCGGTCCAGGTAGGCGCCGTCGGCGGCGGCCTGGGCGACGAAGGCCACCGAGAGGTCGGCGGCGGTGGCGCCGTGTGCGCCGAACTGCGGGCCCAGTACCAGGGGTTCGCAGCGGTCGGTGGAGGCGTTCGGGTCGCCCACCACGCCGTAGGCGGGGAAGCCGGACTTGAGGACCAGCTGCGGCTTGGCGCCGAAGTGGTCGGGCCGCCAGAGCACGATGTCGGCGAGCTTGCCGATCTCGATCGAGCCGACCTCGTGGGAAAGGCCGTGCGCGATGGCGGGGTTGATGGTGAGCTTGGCGATGTAGCGCAGCACCCGCTCGTTGTCGTCGCCGCCGTCGTGGGTGCCGTAGCCGCCGTCGGGGCCGTCCAGCGGCCCGCGTTCGGCCTTCATCTTGCCGGCCATCGCGAAGGTGCGCCGCACGGTCTCGCCGGCCCGGCCCATGCCCTGGGCGTCGGAGGAGGTGATGCCGATCATGCCCAGGTCGTGCAGCACGCCCTCGGCGCCCATGGTGCCGGCCCGGATCCGGTCGCGGGCCATCGCCGCGTCGCCGGGCAGGTCGAGCTTGAGGTCGTGGGCCGAGACGATCATGCCGGAGGCCTCGGCGAGCGCGTCGCGGCCGAACGGCAGCGTGGGGTTGGTGGAGGAGCCGATCACGTTGGCGACGCCGGCCATCTTCAGCACGTTGGGCACGTGCCCGCCGCCGCAGCCCTCGATGTGGAAGGCGTGGATGGTGCGGCCCTCCAGCACCGCGAGGGTGTCCTCCACCGACAGGCATTCGTTCAACCCATCGGTGTGCAGGGCCACCTGGACGTCGTACTGCTCGGCGACCCGCAGCGCGGTGTCCAGCGCGCGGGTGTGCGCGCCCATGTCCTCGTGCACCTTGAAGCCGCTCGCGCCGCCCTCGGCCAGCGCCTCCACCAGCGGGCCCTCGTCGGAGGACGAACCCCGGCCCAGGAAGCCGATGTTGACCGGCCAGGCGTCGAAGGCGTTGAAGGCGTGCCGCAGTGCCCAGGGGGAGTTGACGCCCACGCCCCAGACCGGGCCGAACTCCTGGCCGATGATGGTGGTCACGCCGGAGGCCAGCGAGGCCTCCATGATCCGCGGCGACAGTAGGTGGACGTGCGTGTCGATGGCGCCGGCGGTGGCGATCAGGCCCTCGCCGGAGACGATCGTGGTGCCGGTGCCGACCACCACCTCGACGCCGTCCATGGTGTCGGGGTTGCCGGCCCGGCCGATGGCCGCGATCCGGCCGCCGATCAGGCCGATCGAGGTCTTGACGATGCCCTGGATCGCGTCGATCACCAGCACGTTGCTGATCACCACGTCGCAGGTGTCGCGGACGGCGGCGGCCTTCAGGTGCAGGCCGTCGCGGGCGGTCTTGCCGAAGCCGGCCAGGAACTCCTCGCCCGGCGCCTGGGAGTCGGACTCGACCCGCACGATCAGCCCGGAGTCGCCGAGCCGGATCCGGTCGCCGGCCCGCGGCCCGTGCACGGAGATGTAGTCGTGCGGGGAGATGGACGTCACGACTCGACCTCCTGGTCGTCGGCGTTGATCAGGTAGCCGGTGGCGCGGGCCTTGGCGAGTGCGGCCTCGCGGGCGCCGGGGGCGTCCAGCGGGCCGTCCACCAGGCCGGCGAAGCCGATCGCGACCCGCTCGCCCGCGATCGGCGCCAGGCCGACCTCGACCACGGCTCCCGGGTCGAAGCGGACCGAGGAGCCGGCCGGGACGGCGAGCCGGGTGCCGTAGGCGGCGGCGCGGTCGAAGGCCAGACGCGGGTTGACCTCGAAGAAGTGGTAGTGCGAGGTGACCGAGATCGGCACCGTGGAGGTGTTGTGGACGGTGACGACCACCGTCTCCTCGACCGGGTCGTACCCCTCGCCGGAGCCGGGCAGGGCCGCGCCCGGGCCGTCCTCGCCGAGCGAACCCGCGCCCTGGAAGGGGTCGTTGACCACGGCGAGCCGGGTGCCGTCGTCGAAGACGGCCTCCACCTGGATCACCGTGACCACGTCGGGCACCCCGGGCAGCACGTCCGCCGCGCTCAGCACGGTGCGGCCCGCCTCGATCGCCTCGGCCAGCCGCCTGCCGTCGCGGGCGGCCTCGCAGACGGTGTCGGCGATCAGCGCGGTGGCCTCGGGCACGTTCAGCAGGCAGCCCCGGGCACGCCGGGCGCGGGCCAGTTCGGCGGCTGTGAAGATCAGCAGCCGGTCCCGTTCGGTGGGGGTGAGTCGCACGGTGCCTCGCTCGCGGTAGGCGGAGTTAGAACGGCGTTCAAACTAGTGCTGGCCATTGAACCCCGATCGGGTCGCACTGTCCAGCCTCGCCTGGCTTGCGGGGTTCTGCGCGTTGTGCTGCGCGTCGGGGTGACCGCCCGGTGCCGCCGGCACGCCTGCGTGGCGGGCGGCGCCGGTCGGGGCCGTGCTCCGGGGGCGGATCCGCGGGAGAGGCCCTGGTCGGGGGCCCGGCGCCAGCGCCGCCGGACGGCGGATGTTGACAGAGTGTCAGCAACTCGCGCGCCGTGAGCCCCCCGTGTACTCCAGTCGACGTTTCGTGCACCGTTGCGACCGCGGGTGCGCGGGACTCACGATGGAGCTGAGCACTGCTGGGGGGACAGAACTGATGGAGAGTCAGCAAAGGTTCGGCGTCGGTGCCGAGCTGCCCGACGACGACCGCCCGTCCGACCGCCCGTCCGACCACGAGCCCGCAGCCGAGCCCGAGTGCGCGGGCGGGCCCGACCGCGCGCCCGAGTACGGCCTGCACGCCGTGCTCGCCCCCGCCGACCTCGGGGCCATCGCCCCGCTGCGCGCCGCCCTGCGCGCCGCGCTCCGCCGCTGGGGCGTACCCGAACTGGCCGACACCGCCGAGCTGCTGGCCTCGGAGCTGCTGGCCAACGCGCTCCAGCACACCGGCGGCGGCGCGGCGCTGGAGGCCCGGCTCGGCCTCGACGGGCGGCTGCGGGTCGAGGTCCGGGACGGCGGCGCCCGGCTGCCCCAGCTGCCCAGGCCGCGCCGGGCCCCCGAGACGGCCACCAGCGGGCGCGGGCTGCTGCTCGTCGAGGTGCTGGCGGACGGCTGGGGCGTGCGCCGACACGCCGACGGCAAGATCACCTGGTTCGAGCTGGCGCCCCCGCGTCCGCAGCCCGGGCGACGGGCCGCCGGCACCTGACGGGCACGGCCCGATCCGGGCCGCGGTCCGGAGTGTTATTGCCGCGTGGTCGAACATTCGACAGGATAGTGAGAATGTGTGTCCGGACCGGGGCCCTCGCAGCGGGGCGGTCCGCGGAGCACACCCACCCAACCGACGGACCCGGCAGGGGCAGGAGAACCATGGCGACTGAGCCCGAGCCACAGGGGACCGCGCGTCTTCCGCTCGGCCCGCAGGCCCAGGGCGGTCGGCGCGCCGGAGTACGCGCCACCAGCGTCGCGGCGGGGCGGCTGGCCGCGGCCACCGCCGCCCCGGCCGTGCAGAGCCTGCCCAACCGGACCGGGGACGCCATGCCGGACTGGCTGGAGCCCGCGATGGCCGCCAACGGCATCGGCTCCTTCGACTGGGACATCCGTCGCGACGTGATCGAGGCCGACCACCGCGCCTGCGCGATCATCGGCGTCAACGGCACCACCTTCGACCTCAGCTCCGAGGCCTTCCTCGCGCTGCTGCACCCCGAGGACGCGCCGGTGGTGCGCCGCCGGGTCGAGCGCGCGGTGGCCGAGCTGGGCCAGTGCGGCGCCTACTACCGCACCGTCTTCCCCGGCGGCGAGCTGCACGCGGTGCGGTTCCGCGGGCGGGTGCTCGCGGACGCCTTCGGGCGCCCCTCGCAGATGGTCGGCTTCGTCTGGGACGCCACCGCCGAGCTGCACAAGCGCGCCGACGCGGGGCGCCGGGCCGCGCTGCGCGAGGACCGCTCGCGGTTCATCAAGGAGGCGGCCCGGGCGCTGTCCGAGGCGGTCACCGTGCGGGACGTGGCCCGGGTCTTCACCGAGCTGCCGCTGCCGGGGCTGCCGCCGGACGGCCTGGTGCTGGCCGCGCTGGAGGCCGGACGGCTGCGGATCCTGGGCGCCAGCGGCTACCGCCAGGAGTCGGTGGCCCTCTACGACCGGATGCCGCTGGAGCCGTTCCAGCCCGCCGCCGAGGCGATCCGCCGCCGGCTGCCGGTCTTCCTGGCCAGCCGCGAGGAGTACCGGGAGCGCTTTCCCGAGGCCTGGCCGCGCGCCAAGGACACCGGGCGCAGCGCTTGGGCCTTCCTGCCGCTGGTGGCCAGCGGCCGGGCGATCGGCCTGTGCGTGGTCAGCTTCGACGACGCCCGCGAGCTCGACGCCGACGAGCGCACCCTGCTCTCCACCCTGGGCGGCCTGGTCGCCCAGTCACTGGCCCGGGCCCGGCTGCACGACGCCGAGCACGAGCTGGCCGCCGGTCTGCAGCGGGTGATGCTGCCGCGCACCGTGCCGGCCGTGCCCGGGGTGACCACCGCCGTGCGCTACCTGCCGGCCGGCTCCGGCCTGCAGATCGGCGGCGACTGGTACGACGTGGTGCCGCTGCCGGGCGGGCACGTCGGCCTGGTGATCGGCGACGTGCAGGGCCACGACGTGCACGCGGCCGGCATCATGGGGCAGCTGCGGATCGCGCTGCGCGCCTACGCCGCCGAGGGCCACCCGCCGGCCGCCGTGATGGCCCGCGCCTCCCGCTTCCTGGCCGATCTGGACACCGACCACTTCGCCACCTGCACCTACGCCGAGGTCAACGTCGACTACGGCGTGGTCTACGCGGTGCGGGCCGGCCACCTGGACCCGGTGGTCCGCCGGGCCGACGGCAGCAGCACCGTGCAGAGCGTGGTCGGCGGCCTGCCGCTGGGGATCGGCGCCGCGCAGGAGTACCAGGTCACCCGGTTCAGCCTGGACCCCGGCGAGACGGTGGTGCTCTGCACCGACGGCCTGGTCGAGTCGCGCGAGATGGACCTGGACACCGGCATGGCCCGGCTGTGCGAGGCGGTGGCTGGCGACCTGCCCCCGCTGGAGCAGGGAGGCGTGGACCCGATCGAGGAGCTCGCCGACCGGATCGCCGCCCGGGCCGCGGACTCCGCCGAGCGGGAGGACGACATAGCGCTGCTCCTGCTGCGCTGGGACGGTCCCGAGGGCGGGCTGGCCGCCCAGCAGCTGCGCCGCCGGATCGGCCAGGCGGATCTGGCCAGAGTGGCCGAGCTGCGGGGTGAGCTGCGCGACGCGCTGCGCCGCTGGGGCGTGCCGGAGCTGATCGACACCGCCGAGCTGCTCGCCTCCGAGCTGGTCACCAACGCGATCCGGCACACCGACCGGGACGCGATGTTCACCGCGCGCCTCTACCGCGAGGACCGCCGCGAGCCGCGGCTGCGGATCGAGGTGGAGGACGAGTCGGACCTGTGGCCCAAGCGCCGCACCCCCGGCGAGCAGGCCTCCTCGGGGCGCGGACTGATGCTGGTCGAGGCGCTGGCCGACGCCTGGGGCGTGGAGCCGCGCGGCTCGGGCAAGCGGATGTGGTTCGAGCTGTCGGCGGGCGAGGCGGCCTGACCGCGGGCCTTCCCTGGGAAGGGCCGCGGGGTCGGGCCGCCACCGCCTGCTGATGCTCAGCCGAACTGCCGCTCCAGGTCCTTGAGCTTCTGCTCCAGCGAGTCGAGCCGGGGCAGCGTCATGGTCTCGTCGTCGGCGGTCAGGTCGATGGTCCGCCGACCGGGGCCGGTCAGCAGGCCGGGCACGGGCGCGGCGGCCACGGCGGGCGGCTCCGCGGCACCCGCCGCTATCGCGGGCTCCGCACCGCCGGGCTCCAGCTGGGGCGCCGTGGCGGCACCCCTGGCCCGGCCCCAGCCCCCGTGCGAGCGGTTGATCGCCCGGATCTCGGCCCGCTCACGCCGGCTGGCCAGCCGCTGGCGCTCCCGGTTGACCACGGCCTCGCGCTTGGTGTCGCGCACCTCCTCCACCGCCTCGTCCAGGCTGCGCACCCCTTCGAGCAGCATCAGCGACCAGGCCGCGTAGGTCTCCAGCGGGGCCCGCAGCCAGCGCACGATCCGGATCTGCGGCAGCGGTCTGGGCACCAGCCCCTGCTCGCGCAGGGCGGCCCGCCTGGTCTGTTTCAGCGCCCGGTCGAAGAGCACCGCGGCCGACAGGGACATCCCGGCGAAGAACTGCGGTGCGCCGGCGTGCCCGAAGCCGCGCGGAGCGTGCACCCAGTTGAACCAGGCCGAGGCGCCGGCGAAGAGCCAGACCAGCAGGCGCGAGCCGAGCGCCGCGTCACCGTGGCTGGCCTCGCGCACCGCGAGCACCGAGCAGAACATCGCGGCGCCGTCCAGGCCGAACGGGACCAGGAACTCCCAGCCGCCCGACAGGCCCAGGTTCTGGGTGCCGAAGCCGACCAGGCCGTGGAAGGAGAGCGCGGCGGCCACGGCCGCGCAGCAGAAGAGCAGGGTGTAGGAGGCGCCGCCGTAGAGCGACTCCTTGCGCCGCCGCCGCTCCTCGGTGCGCTCCCAGGAGTCCGCGCCGCGCGCGGCGGTGGCCCCCCGGCTGCGCATGATCGCCACCAGGAGCGCCCCCGGCAGCAGGACGGCGACGGCGGCGACGGCCCAGCCCAGTGGTATGTCCGGCATTTTCATGGTCTGAGCCAGCCTCGCTCTCTCGGTGGTCGGGTGGCGCGGCGCCACCCGAGAGGACGCCCATCATGGCCGATGCCCGGCGGCCGTACGGGCGTTTTGCGCTCAAATACACTGGAGAGAGCGTGAACTGACGTTTCGTCATGATGATGGTATGACCGACGCGCGGAACACGGGTCCTGCAGGGGCCCGGCGACGGCTCAGCCGCAGGTGCGCGGGCAGCCGGGGCAGAGGTCCGCGGGGCGCACGGTGTAGTAGAGGCAGCAGCTGACCCTGGTGCGGGTCGGGGCCGCGGCGACCCCCGGCTGCCGCGGGGCCGCGAGGCGGAACGCGGCGGCGCCGGTGAACGGCGCGGTGTCGATGCGGTCGGCCCCGCCGGCATCGGTGGCATCGGTGGCCCCAGTGGCTTCGGCGGGCGGCTCCGGCAGCAGCGCCGTCAGGGCGGTCACCGCCCGCGCCTCCTCGCCGAGCAGTCCGGCCGCGTACCAGAGCCCCTCCACCAGCTCGTCGGTCACCAGCCCCCACAGGGTGCGCGGCCCGCGCCGCAGCAGCGGGCGGAAGGCGGTCAGCAGGGGGTCCAACTGGGCGGCGACGGTGGTGCGCAGGGTGGCGCGCAGGGCCGCCGGGTCGGCCACCACCCGGGCGCCGGGCAGACCGGCCGCCGGGTCGCCGGGCAGGCAGGCGAAGGCGAGCGGCCCGGTGCCCGGCAGCAGCGCGAGCTCGGCCGGACCCCAGCCGCCGGCCGGTCGGCGGCTGGCCAGCTGCTCGACCGGCAGCAGCGGCACCCGCTGCTCCAGCAGCCAGGGCAGCGTGAAGACCAGGCAGAGCGGCCAGGCATAGCGGTGCAGCCAGAAGCCGGCCGCGACATCGGCGCGCGGCGCCGTGCCGAACCGGGCCCGGCCGTGCCGGGCCTCGGCGGCGACCAGGCGGGCGCGCAGCGCCGGATCGGCGAGCAGCTGACGGGTGGTCACCCAGCCGTCGTGGGCCGGGACCTCGGTGCGGTGGTGGATCCGCAGGTCGGGGAAGACCTGGGCGAAGGCGGTGTAGGCGCCGGCGAAGGGGGGTGTCGGGTGTCGCCCGGGGCTGAGGTCGGTGCACTCGGTCAAGGCGTGCCCCATCGGATCGGCCGGGTGACCGCGCGCGGCCCCGGGTGAGCTGGGCCCGGACGCGTGAGGTGCGCGCGGACGGTCTCCGCGCGCACCTCACCCATCAGGTTAGGCTCACCTTAGCTGACAGGCCGTCGGCTGTCCCGCTCGCCGCGTCCGTCCGGGGGGTCGGTCGGGCGCCCGGCCCACGCGGTGCTGCCGGGCGTGCCCGGTGGCGCCGGAGTGCCGCCGCCCGCGCGCCCGCCCGGCACACCCGGGCGCGCGCTCGGTGGTGCGCCGCGCGGTGCACCCGGTGGGCCGCCGGGCGTCAGGGCCGCGGCGTCCTCGCCGAGCCGGCCCACCAGCCAGACCGGCACGCCCCCCAGCGACTGCACCAGGCGCCCGGCCTCCGCCCGCAGCCGCTGCGCCTCGGCCGGCTCGGCGACCTCGGCCAGCGCCGCGAGTGCCGGCGCCACCCCCACCATGAAGCCCAGCTCCTCGCGCAGCCGCAGTGAGGCGGTGAACCCCTCCCGGGCCCTGACCCGGTCGCCGCCGGCCAGCGCGAGCGCGGCCAGGTGGCGCCAGGTGGAGGAGGCCAGCAGGGAGTCCCCGCCGGCCAACGCCCCGTCGTGGGCCCGGCGGTAGGCGATCCAGGCGGCCGTGTGGTCGCGCAGCAGGTTCTCGGCGACCAGCCCGCGCCGGAAGTCCAGCAGCGGGCGGCCCGGTGCGCCCGCGGGCAGCAGCGCCGAGGTTCGGCCGAGCGCGGCCTGGGCCTCGTCCAGCCGGTCGCGCGGACCGAGCACGCTGCCCAGGTAGGCCAGGAAGCCTCGCGCGCAGGCGGCCGCCGCGCGCTGCTCGGTGCTGGTCACCCCGGCCTCGGCCAGCCGTAACGCGGACTCCGCCTCCTCCCAGTGGTCGGCGGTGAACAGGCACTGCTCGATCAGCAGTTCGGCACGGACCAGGGCGGTCCGCGGGTCCCGCTCGGCGCCCTGGCCGAGCAGCTCGGCCGCCTCCTGCCAGCAGGCGCGCGATCGCAGCCGCCACACGGTGCCGCTGGTGATCTCGTCGAGGTGGCCGTCCTTGCCCGGATGGAGCCCGCCGCCGTGCGGCGGCACCCCCGGTGGACCGGCCAGACGTGGTGGCCCGCCACTGTGGTCGGCATCCGCCGGCCGGCCACGTGTCCCCCCGCTCAGCGGGGCCGTTCCGTGCTCCGACAACGCCACCTCCTTGTGTGCGGTGCCCCACGGCCATGCGGTGCCCCCAGACGGCCAGGGCCCTGGAGCACCGCAATTCAACACGCGAGGGAGCTTGTGCACCAGATCACGAGCGTGACGTATTTCGGTGTCCCCGTGCGCCCGTCCGGGCCCCACGGGGCAGGTGGGAAGGGTGGGTCAGGAGGTCCAGCCCGTCTCCAGCAGCGCCTCGGCCGCGCCGTTCACCGGCTGCGGGACACCGCCGTCGTCCAGCAGGAAGAGCGCCACCAGCAACTGCTCGCCGCGCACGGTGGCCTGGTGCGAGTAGCCGGCGGTGGTGAACATCGCGGCGGCCATCTCCTCGGCGTGCAGGGTCTGCAGCCACAGGCACTCCACCGCGCGCATGTCGGCCTGCTCGGGCCAGCTGTCCACCTGGGCCACCAGGCGGTCGCCGAGCAGGGTGACCGACTCCCGCTCCTGGCCCTCGGTCAGTTCCAGCTCGCCGAAGCCGAGCCACTCCAGGTAGCGGGCGGCGGCCAGCACCGCGTCCTGCCCGGTGCGGATGGGCTGCGGGCGGAACGGCGGCCGGTTCTGCCAGCGCCCGCCCTGCGGCACCGAGGGCGGCACGGCCGGTGCGCCGGGCCCGGGGTGCGAGTCGGCGTGCGGTATCCGGCGCGAGCCGCCCGGCGCTCCCAGGGAGCCGGGGTGGTCGGCGTAGAGCGCGCCGTCGCCCTGCCACGCGCCGGGCGCGGGCACCTGCGGGCGCACCCCGAGCGGGCGCGAGCCCTGCGGGCCGCTCGCGCCGGGGCGCGGCGCGCGGTCCACCGGCAGGCGCACGGTGGCGCCGCAGTTGCAGGTGAACTCCGGCTGCGGCCACTGGTCGGAGCGTCCGCAGTTCGGGCAGCGCATGCTCAGCCAGGAGTCCTCCCAGGAGCGGAACCGCACCTGCACCGGCACCCCGCCGCGCAGCAGCGGCACCTTGAGCGCCGCTCCGCACGGGCAGGGCAGCGTCGGCGGCTCGTAGACGTGCTCGCGGCGGCAGGCCGGGCAGCGGATCGCCCGCGCGCTGGGCGGCGTGGTGGCCGCCTCGGGCAACTCGGCGGCGGCGTACGGCTCGTCGCCCGGGTACGGACCGTGGCCACCGTGCGGCCCACCGCCCTCCCGCGGGTCGCGGCCGGTGAAGTCGTCGGGCAGCGGAAGTCCGGACAAGGCACACCGTCCGTTCGGGTCGAGTGGGCGGGGTCGCTTCCGGTGCTCCCCGTCGCCCATGCTTCCCGATCCAGCCCTGCGGTGGCAGCGATTGCCCCTAATGATCAGGGATTTTTCAGGGTGAACAGGATCAACGGCCCAGGTTCTGGGCCGTCGTGGCGCTATCCGGCCGACCAGCGGGCCAGATCGGCGGGGGTGTCCAGATCGTCGGGGACGGCGATGTCGCCGCACTCGACCAGGCGGAGTTCGGCCCGGCGGCGGTTCAGCAGCTCGCGGGCGCCGGCGTCGCCCCGGGCTCCGGCGGCGGCCTCGGCGAGGTGGGCGGCGCCGATCAGCACCGGGTGGCCGCGGCGGCCCGCGTAGCCGGCGGCGGCCAGGGCGGCGCCGGACCGGTGGGCGGCGAGCAGCCGGGCGACGGCGGCGGGGGTGACGCCGGGGGTGTCGACCAGGAAGACCAGCACGCCCGAGCAGCCCGGCGGCACGGCGGCCAGGCCCGCGCGCAGCGAGCCGCCCATGCCCTCGGCCCAGTCGGGGTTGGTGACCAGGGTGCAGCCGCTCAGCTCCGCCTCGACCGGCACCCGCGCGCGGGCGGCGCCGAGCACCACCAGGACGGGGTCGCAGCCGCCCTCGCGCACCACGCGCACGGCGTGTTCGACCAGCGGCCGGCCGCGGAACGGCAGCAGGGCCTTGGGCCGTCCGCCGAGCCGCCGCCCGCCGCCCGCGGCCAGCACCAGGGCGGCGACGGGCGGGGTCGGAACCGGGGGCGGGGTGGGGGCGGCGGCCGGAGTCATGGCACCAGGATGGCGGTCGGCGGGCCGCCGCGGTCCTGTGTGATCGCACAAGGCAGGGGCGGTGACCTTGGCGGGAAGCCGGGCAATGCACCCCTGGATCTTTGCCGCCCGCCCGCTTCTACTGGCCGTTATGCACACCGCACCTGCCCCGCTGCTCGATCGCTTCGGCCGGGTCCACACCGATCTGCGGGTCTCCCTGACCGACCGCTGCAACCTGCGCTGCACCTACTGCATGCCGGCCGAGGGCCTCGCCTGGCTGCCGCGCGCCGAGGTGCTGACGGACGAGGAGATCGTCCGCCTGGTGCGGGTGGGGGTCGAGCGGCTGGGGATCGCCTCGGTGCGGCTGACCGGCGGCGAGCCGCTGCTGCGGCGCGGGCTGCCGGGGCTGGTGGCCCGCCTGACCGGGCTCGGTGTCGAGCTGTCGCTGACCACCAACGGGATCGGACTGGCCAGGACGGCGGGGGAGTTGCGGGCCGCCGGGCTGCGGCGGGTCAACGTCAGCCTGGACACGCTGCGGCGCGAGCGCTACACGGAGATCACCCGGCGCGACCGGATCGCGGACGTCTTCGCGGGGCTGGCCGCCGCGCGGGAGGCGGGCCTTGCGCCGGTCAAGATCAACACCGTCCCGGTGCGCGGGGTCAACGACGACGAGCTGCTCGACCTGGTCGAGTTCGCCGCCGGGCACGGCTACCGGATCCGCTTCATCGAGTCGATGCCGCTGGACGCCCAGGGCGCCTGGGACCGGTCGGCGATGATCACCGCGGACGAGCTGCTGCAGGTGCTCGGTGGCCGCTGGGAGCTGGTCCCGGTGCCGCGCGAGCCGCTGGCCGCCGGGCGCGGCACCCCGCCGGCCGAGGAGTGGCGGATCGCCGGGACGGACACCGTGGTCGGGGTGATCGCCTCGGTCACCCGGCCGTTCTGCGGCACCTGCGACCGGGTCCGGCTGACCGCCGACGGCCAGCTGCGCAACTGCCTCTTCGCGACCGAGGAGTCCGATCTGCGGGCGCTGCTGCGCGGTGGGGCCGGGGACGCGGAGATCGAGCGGGCCTGGCGGGGTGCCATCGGGCGCAAGGGACCCGGCCACGAGATCAACTCCGCCGACTTCCGCCGGCCCGAACGGCCGATGTCGGCGATCGGCGGCTGATCCGACGGATGACCGAGGGCTGACCGAGGGCTGAGCTGCAGCTATCGGGGTGCTTGTGCGATCAGAAGATGATATTTCTCTGCGGTGAACACCACCTGGGCGCGTCTGTCGCGCCGCATCCTGCCCGCCGTACTGGCAGCCACCGTGCTCGCCGGCTGCGGCGGGTCCGGCAACTCGCCGGTCGCGAAGGGCACGTCGTCCTCCGCCGCCCCGGCCGCTCCCAGCACCGCCGCCTCGGCCAGCGCCCCGCCGCCGCCCTCCGCCAGCCCCACGCCGACGCCGACGGGTGACGCCGACCCGGCGCTCAAGCCGTTCTACGGGCAGCAGATCGCCTGGAGCAGCTGCCCGGCCGACCCGGCGCAGAAGGACGTCGACCTGTCGGCCTTCCAGTGCGGCACCGCGCACGTCCCGCTGGACTACGCCAACCCGGGTGCGGACACCATCGACCTGGCGCTGATGCGCAAGCCGGCGATCCACCAGGACCAGCGGCTCGGCTCGCTCTTCCTCAACCCGGGCGGCCCCGGCGGCTCCGGGCTCGACCTGCTCACCAACGCGGCCACCAGCTCGTTCGGCAACCTGAACAACCGCTACGACCTGATCGGCTTCGACCCGCGCGGCGTCGGCAAGTCCACCGCCGTGCACTGCCTGGACGACTCCGCCCGCGACCGGCTCGACGCCCAGAACCACGCCGGGCCGACCAGCGTCAAGGACCTCGGGGCCGCCTGCGAGGCCAGGTCCGGCAAGCTGCTGCCGTTCGTCGGCACCGTCAACGCGGCCCGCGACCTGGACGTGCTGCGCGGGGCGGTGGGCGACCAGAAGCTCAACTACCTGGGCTTCTCCTACGGCACCTACCTCGGCACCTTCTACGCCAACCAGTTCCCCGACCGCACGGGGCGGCTGGTGCTGGACGGCGCGATGGACCCGAGCGTCAGCAACCTGGACAGCAGCATCGCCCAGATGGTCGGCTTCGAGAGCGTCTTCGAGCACTTCGCCGCCGACTGCGTGAAGCAGTCCGACTGCCCGCTCGGCAGCGACGCCTCCACCGCCGCGAAGAAGGCCGCCGACTTCCTGGACGGCCTGGAGGCGCACCCGTTGACCTCGGCCACCAGCGGCCGCACGCTCACCCAGGCGCTGGGCTGGACCGGCACCATGGACATGCTCTACGGGGACGCCAAGTCCTGGGGGTACCTGCGGATCGGGCTGAGCAACGCCATGAAGGCCCACAGCCCCGATGCGCTGATCGAGTTCGCCGACGACTACAACAGCCGGGACCAGCAGGGGCACTACAGCAACCAGGCCGACGCCAACCAGGCGATCAACTGCGCGGACGACGGCTCCACGCCGCCCACCGACGACCAGATCCAGCAGGCCCTGCAGCAGTTGCACACCAAGGCGCCCTACCTGACCAACCACATGAACGCCGACGACGTGCGGGCGGCGATGGACTGCGCCGACTGGCCGGTGCACGGCTCCACGCCGCCGCAGGTGCTCAAGGCCACCGGCAGCGCCCCGATCCTGGTGGTCGGCTCCACCGGTGACGACGCCACCCCCTACGCCTGGGCGCAGCACCTGGCGAGCAGCCTGGCCAACGCCACCCTGCTCACCCGGGACGGCGACGGACACACCGGGTACGACAAGAGCAGCTGCATCAAGTCGGACGTGGACGCGTTCCTGATCGACGGCACCATGCCGGCGGCGGGTACGCACTGCGCCACCAACCCGCCCGCCAACGAGAGCTGACGATTCGTCAAGCATCCTCATTGACGCCCGTGCTGACCGCGTGCCTATGATGGCGCGCGGTCAGCCGGCTTCTGCACGGGGTGAGGGCGGCGCGGCGGGGTCGTCCTGCCGTCCACCAACCCTGCTGGGGGAAGTGTGCGTTCCTCGTCCGATCCGCTCCCGTCCGGGGATCCGCCGCCCCTGGTGTACCCCGTCGCGCCGCGCGGGGAGACGGTCGAGCGGCTGGGGGAGCGTGCGGTCGCCGATCCCTACCGCCTGCTGGAGGACGCCGCGCACCCCGACACCCGGCGCTGGTCGGCCGCGCAGGACGACCTGTTCCGCCGCGTCGCCCGCGGCTGGCCGGGGATCGGGGCGTTCCGGAGTGCGCTGGAGCGGCTGACCGCCTTCGAGCAGCCCGGTGTGCCGCGCTTCGCCGGGGGCCGCGTCTTCTGCACCGTGCGCGCGCCGGACGGCGGGCAGCCCGTGCTGGTGGTCGAGGAGGCGGGCGGGCGCCGGGTGCTGGTCGACCCGGGCGGGCGCGGTGTGCTCGGCGGCTGGTCGCCGGATCCCACCGGGCGGCTGGTCGCCTACCAGGGAGCCCGCTCCCAGGGCGCCGGCGCGGGCTCGACGCGGTACACGCTGCGGATCCTGGAGGTGGCCACCGGGCGGCTGGTGGACGCGCCGATCGACGGCTGCCGGTACGGCACCGTCGCCTGGACGGCCGACGCCGACGCCTTCTACTACAGCCGCGGCACCGAGGACGGCGGCGAACTGCTCCACCTGCACCGGCTCGGGCGGCCGGTGGACCAGGAGGTCTTCGGCGCCGGACTGCCGGCGGGCACTCGACTGGACGCCACCACCGGTGCGCCGGGCCGGACGCTGGTGGTGACCGCCACCGGTGGCCGGGGCGCCGGCCACCGGCTCTGGGTCGCCGACCTGCGCCAGGGCCCGCTGGAGCGACCGCAGTTGCGCGAGCAACTGATCGAGGACTGGGGCGCGGGCCTGCCCTGGCCGGCTGCCGACGGCACGCTCTACCTGCTCGACCGGGACCGGGCACCGCACGGACGGCTGCTCGCCGCGGCCCCCGGTGCGCCGGTGCGGACCCTGCTGGCCGGGGACGAGCACACCCGGCTGGACTCCTTCGCGGTGCTCGACGGCGCCGGGCTCCCGGCGCCCGAGCTGCTCGTGCTGCGGTCGAGCGGCAGCCGCTCCCTGCTCACCCGTCACCGGCTCGACAGCGGTGCGGCGTTGGGAGCGGTCGAGCTGCCAGGGCCGGGCGTGGTGGCCGGGTTGACCCGCGCCGCGGACGGCCGGGGGGCCTGGTTCGGCTACGCCGACCCGCGTACCCCGCAGGGCGTGCACCGCTACGACGCCGCTGCCGGCCGCCGCACGCTCTGGCGCGCGGGCGGGCGCTCGGGGCCGGGTGCCCCCGAGGTCCTGGTGACCGAGCTCGGCTACCCCGCCGCCGACGGGTCACCGGTGCGGCTGCTGCTGACCCGCCCGGCCGCCGCCCCCGCCGGGCCGCTGCCCACCATCCTCCAGGCCCACGGTGCCTTCGGTGCAGCGCAGTTGGCCGGCTACCACGCGGCGGCGCTGGCCTGGGCGGAGCGCGGCGGGCAGTTCGCGGTGGCCGGTGTGCGCGGTGGCGGCGAGGAGGGCGCCGACTGGCGCCGCGCGGGGATGCGCGAGCAGAAGCAGCAGGGCATCGACGACTTCAGCGCGGCCGCGCAGTACCTGCTGGACACCGGTCGCTGCGCCCCCGGGCGGCTGGGTGCGCTGGGCCGGGGCGCGGGCGGCGGTCTGCTGGTGGGCGCGGCGCTGACCCAGCGGCCCGAGCTGTTCGGCGCGGTGGCCCTCTCGGCGGCGCTGCTGGACATGGCCCGCTATCAGCTGAGCGGCCACGGCCCCTACTGGACGGAGGAGTTCGGCTCCCGCGAGGAGCCCAGGGAGCTGGACTGGCTGCTCGGCTACTCGCCGTACCACCACGTGCGCCCCGGCACGGCCTACCCCGCCGTGCTGCTGACGGCCTTCGAGGCGGACGAGCGGGTGGACGCGCTGCACGCCCGCAAGATGTGCGCCGCCCTGCAGCAGGCGAGCAGTTCGGGGCGCCCGGTGCTGCTGCGCCGGGCGGCCGGACCGGGCCGCGGTGCGGGGGCCCGCGGCGGCCGGCCGGCCCGGTCGGCCCAACTGGCGGAGCTGCTGGCGTTCTTCGCGGAGTTCCTGGAGCTGCCGGCGGCCGGCTGACCCGGGCCGGTGCTGCCGTGCCGTCAGGCGCTGGCCGGGGTGCTCGGGGCAGTGCGCGGGGTGCCTGGGGCGGCGTTCGGGGTGCTCGGGGTGGCGGTCGAGGAGGGCAGCTGCGCCCACTGCCGGCCGAGCCAGGCCAGCGCCGGCGGGATCTCGCGGCCCCAGGTGTGGAAGTTGTGGCCGCCGCTGTTCAGCGTGATGGTGGAGAGCTTGGTGGGCGCCTTGAAGGCGGCCACCATCTGCTGGGTGGCCCGGTAGTTGTCCTCGTTCGGGCTGGTGGCCAGCAGCAGCGAGACCGGCACCGCGGGGGCGTTCTGCAGCCGCCAGAGCAGGTCGTTCTCCCGCTTGAGCTGCTCGCTGCCGCCGAACAGGTCACCGGTGGTCGGGTCGTTGCTCACGTTGTAGTCGGCGGAGAGCGCGATCGCCGCACCGTAGGCGTCCGGCTTGCGCAGCGCGAACTTCAGCGCGCAGTAGCCGCCGGTGGAGTCGCCCATCGCGGCGTGCGCACCGGCCTGCGGGTCGATCCGGTAGCCGGTGGCCAGCGCCTTGGGCAGGTCGTCGGTGAAG
The DNA here is from genome assembly GCF_036226465.1 of Kitasatospora sp. NBC_01250. Classification (NCBI taxonomy): domain Bacteria; kingdom Bacillati; phylum Actinomycetota; class Actinomycetes; order Kitasatosporales; family Streptomycetaceae; genus Kitasatospora; species Kitasatospora sp. NBC_01250. The sequence goes on from NZ_CP108476.1 coordinate 6,776,118, forward strand.
AAGGTCTCCACCTGCGGGCCGTTCGGCACGTCCATGCACTCGGTGTCCCGGTTGGCGATCGGCGAGGGCCGCATCATCACCAGCACGGTGGGCGGCAGCTCCTTGGCGTTGATCGCCTTCAGGGTGCTGGCCGGGTACTGCATCAGCGAGATCAGCTTCTCGGCCGAGCCGGGGTAGCCGGAGAGGATCAGCGCCATCGGGAACTTCTTGTCGGCGTAGGCCGGCTGGAAGTACTGCGGCGGCAGGTAGACGTAGGCCTGGTTGGTCAGCCCCGAGCGGGCGCCGGTCAGCTCGACGTTCTGGATCACCCCGGAGCGGTCCTCGGCCGAGCCCTGCGAGGAGTAGAACTTCTGCTCGCCGGTCACCGAGAGTCCGTTGCTCGGCTTGTGGTCCACCACCGTGCCGGGACCCCCGGCGGTGCCGAGCAGGTCGGTCCAGGTGGTGTAGAAGCCGAAGTAGGAGTTGGCCACCAGCGCCATCGCGACCAGCACCAGCGCCTGGGTGCCGAGGAAGGCGCCGAGCCGCCCGAGCACCGCCTTGACGCCCTTGCCGCCGAGCCTGGGCCAGAGCCAGATGGTCACGACGAAGGCCGCCACAGCCAGCAGCGAGGCGATGATCTGCAGGGGGAGTCCGGTCAGCGCGAGCACCCGGCGATCCTATGGGACGATACGCGCGGCCGTCGGCGGCCCCCTCGGCCGGGCCCCTCCGGCACCGGTCGGGGCCACCGCGCACCGCCGCGGCCAGCGGCATTGACCCGGTCAGTCCGGTTTTGAGACGCTGTGCGGCGCACCCGCACGCCAGGGCCATTTGGGGGGCTTCACCTTGCACGGTTCAGCACGCACCACCAGCACCGCTGAGCGGAGTCTCGTCCGTCGGCCGCTGCGCCACGCCGCGGTCCTCACCGGTGCACTGCTCCTGGTCACCGCCTGCAGCTCGACCCATGCGAGCAGCAGCGCGAACGGCGACGGTGGGGCCGATTCGATCGGCACCATGGCGCCCAGCAGTCCCACTCCCTACACCGTCCCGTACGGCATCACGCTGAGCGGCGCCATCGGCCCGGTCAACGACGCGCTCGCGAAGCTGACCCAGGCCGGCAGCGTGGACGACCTGAACGGCGACCTGGCCACTGCCCAGCAGGCCGCGAGCACCGCCTCGCAGTCGCTGTCGGGCGCCAACCCGCCCCCCAGCGTCTCCGACGCCAACCGCCAGCTGTCGGTGGCGCTGGACACGCTGGCCACCAACCTCGGCGCGGTGCAGACCGACATCGGCGACGACAAGGTCTGCGCCACCTCCTCCGCGCTCGCCGAGACCGGCGCGGCGCAGGGCCTCAAGGACGTGCCCACCGCGCTGCAGACCCTGGCGCAGGGCGGCTACACCACCACCTTCAACGTGCCGCAGACCCCGCAGCAGCAGCAACGCGCCCTGAGCAACGGCGCGTTGGTGCGCCAGGGGGCGAACGACGGGGCCGGCGAGCTGACCGTGGACAACAGCGGCGGCACGGTGGACGCCGTGCTGACCCTGGTCAAGGGCGGCCAGTCGGCCTACTCCTTCTACGTGGTCAAGGGCCAGAGCGCGAAGCTGACCGGCATCGAGGACGGCACGTACGACATGTACTTCGCCGGCGGCTTCGACTGGGACGACGCCAGCAAGAAGTTCACCGAGAACTGCGACTACACCAAGTTCGACGACAGCACCGACTTCACCACCACCAGCACCACGTACTCCACCGTCAAGATCACCCTGCAGCCGGTGGTCGGCGGCAACGCCAGCACCTCCACGGTGCCGCCCGGCTCCTACCCGATGCCGTAGGCCGCACCGGCCGCGCCCACCCTGCTGATCCCACCGATCCCGCTCACCCCGCCGTGCGCGGGATCCGCTGCTCCCAGTCCCGCTCGAAGACCACCGCGCCGCCCTCCCAGGCGGTCAGGTGGCTGCGCGCCGTGAACGCCTCGGCGTCGCAGCCGATCTCCGAGCGGGTCTGCACGGTCACGTCCCAGCCGTCCTCGGGCCGCTCCAGGCGGATCGTCCAGGCGGCCCGGGCGGCGGCGGAGAGCGGGTCGTCCTCGCGGATCCGGTAGGTCTCCAGCGCCTGCTCGGTGCAGATCAGGCCGTCGGGGTAGGCGCGCGAGCCCTGGTGGCTGGGGTCCACCTCCAGGCGCCACTCGCCCGCCGCCACGTCCTGCACCACCAGCCGCTCGGGCCGCGGGTCGCTCGCGGTGGTGTGCCGCACCTCCGGCCCGGCGGCCTGCTCGGGCTCGGCGAAGGCGATCGGCGCCCGCCCCACGTCGGCGGCCAGGTGGCGCACCGGCAGCATCAGCGCGCTGTGGCCCGGGTCGACCTCGAACCCGGCGGCCCCGGGCTGCGGCCAGACCCACGGCCAGTACGCCGAGGAGAGCGCGAGCCGGATCCGGTGCCCGGGCGCAAAGGCGTGCGCGATGCCGGAGAGTTCGAGGGCCACCTCGGCCACCGCGCCCGGCTCCCAGAGCACCGCCTGCTCGCGCCCCTGCCGGGTGGCGAGGTTGAGCACGCCGCGGGTGACCAGCCTGGCCGAGCCGTCCGGGGCCACGTCGCAGAGCCGGGCCACCACCTGCCCGCGGGCCGCCGGGCAGCGCAGCCGCAGCTGGAGCGTGGGGCGGCCGAGGATCTCCAGCCGCTCGGCCAGCGGCGAGGTGTCGAAGCAGACCGAGCGGCCGTCCTCCGCGCGCTGGTCGGGCGGCAGGTCGGCGGCGGCGCCGACCGGGCGGTAGCGCCCGGCGTCGGTCCCGGTGTGCTGCGGCGAGCGGACCGGCACGAAGCGCTCGCCCTCGGGGGTGCCCGCGGTGCGCAGCGTGTCCGCCAGGCCGTAGTGGATCTCCCGCACGTCGTCGGAGGGCCACTGGTCCTCGCCGATCCAGCGCCCGGCAAGGTCCCCGGTGGCGCCGGGCGGCGCCGGCTCGGGCATCCAGCTGCGCAGCCGGGGCTCGGCCATGATCCCGGTCTCCTGGTCCTTCAGCCACTGGTCCCACCAGCGCAGCGTCTCCTGGAGGAACCCGATCGCCGGGCCCGGCGGCAGACCGCGGTCGGGGTACTGGTGCGGCCAGGGGCCGATCAGCCCGCGCACCGGCCCCCGCAGGTGCTCGACCAGGCGCAGCACGGTGTCCCGGTGCGGATCGGCCCAGCCGCCCACGGCCAGCACCGCGGCCCCGATCGCCCCGTACCGTTCGCCGACGCTGCCGTGGCGCCAGTAGTCGTCGCGGGTCTGGTGGCTCAGCCAGGCGTGGCTGTGCGGTTCCAGCGCGGCCAGCCGGGCCAGCCAGAGCCGCCGCCACTGATCGCCGACGTAGCGGGGGTCCGGCGGGCGGGCGGCGAGTGCGAGCAGGCCGGCCGACCGGGCGTGCAGGTCCGCGCCGAGCACCGAACCGCCGAGGTAGCGCGCGTCGTTGTCGTAGCGGTCGTCGGTGGCGCAGACGGCGACCACGGCGCGCAGCGGTGCGGGGGCCAGCGCGGCCAGCTGCAGTGCGCCGGTGCCGCCCCAGCCGATCCCGAACACGCCGACGCGACCGGTGCACCAGGGCCGTGCGGCCAGCCACTCGACCACCGCGACGCCGTCGGCCAGCTCCTGGGCGTCGTGCTCCCCGCCGGGCAGGCCGCCCGAGTTGCCGTGGCCGCGGATGTCCACCCGCACGCTCGCGTAGCCGTGGCCGGCGTACCAGGGGTGGCGCTCGGCGTCGCGCGGGGCGGTCCAGTCGGTCAGCCGGTAGGGCAGGTACTCCAGCAGCGCGGGCACCGGCTCCTCGGTGACGGGGCGCCAGAGGCGGGCGTACAGCTCGACGCCGTCGGCCATCGGGATCCGCAGGTCCTCGCGGGTGATCCGGTACGGGTACGCGTCGGGGTGTCGCATGCGGTCCTCCCGGGGGCGGCTAGGCGTGGTGCCGAAACCGACAGTAGCGGACATACCGGTGCATTCAGCGGTCCGTCGACGGCCGAGGGACCGTCAGAGTGGCCGCCGACGTGGCCGTTGACGAGGGCGAAGCGCAGGCACGAGGATCGGGAAACGGGCTGCGCGAAGGAGAACCCCATGGCACTGGACGCCGACGTCATCGTGATCGGAGCCGGCCTGGCGGGCCTGGCCGCCACCGCCGAACTCGCCGACGCGGGGCGCACGGTGATCCTGCTCGACCAGGAGCCGGCCGCCTCCCTCGGCGGCCAGGCGCACTGGTCCTTCGGCGGCCTGTTCCTGGTCGACTCGCCCGAGCAGCGCCGGCTGCGGATCCGCGACTCCTACGAACTGGCCTGGCAGGACTGGCTCGGCACGGCCGGCTTCGACCGGCCCGAGGACAACTGGCCGCGCCAGTGGGCCAAGGCCTACCTGGACTTCGCCGCGGGCGAGAAGCGCGCCTGGCTGCACGCGCAGGGGGTGCGGTTCTTCCCGGTGGTCGGCTGGGCGGAGCGCGGCGGGCTGCTGGCCAGCGGCCCCGGCAACTCGGTGCCGCGCTTCCACATCACCTGGGGCACCGGCCCCGGCCTGGTCGAGCCGTTCGCCCGCCGGGTGCGGGCCGCCGTCGCCAAGGGGCTGGTGCGCCCGCTCTTCCGGCACCGGGTGACCGGACTGGCGAGCACCGCGGGCGTCACCGACACGGTGCGCGGCGAGGTGCTGGTGCCCAGCGGCGTGGCGCGCGGGGTGGCCAGCTCCCGCGCGGTGGCCGGCGCCTTCGAGCTGCGCGCGCAGGCGGTGGTGATCGCCTCGGGCGGCATCGGCGGCAACCACGAACTGGTCCGCAAGGCCTGGCCGGCCCGGCTCGGCACCCCGCCCGCGCGCCTGCTCAGCGGCGTGCCCGCGCACGTCGACGGGCTGATGCAGCAGGTGGCCGGTGCGGCCGGCGGACACCTGGTCAACGGTGACCGGATGTGGCACTACACCGAGGGCATCGAGAACTGGAACCCGGTCTGGGCCCGGCACGGCATCCGGATCCTGCCCGGGCCCTCCTCGCTCTGGCTGGACGCCCGCGGCAACCGGCTGCCGGTGCCGCTCTTCCCCGGCTTCGACACCCTGGGCACGCTCGAGTACATCCGGCGCACCGGGTACGACCACACCTGGTTCGTGCTCACCCAGAAGATCATCGAGAAGGAGTTCGCGCTCTCCGGCTCCGAGCAGAACCCGGACCTGACGGGCCGTAGCCCCCGCAAGGTGCTCGGCCGCGCGCTGCCCGGCGCGCCCGGGCCGGTGGAGGCGTTCAAGAAGTACGGGGCGGACTTCGTGGTCGCCGAGCGGCTCGGCGACCTGGTGCGCGGGATGAACCGGCTGGTCGACTCCTCCGGAGCGGGCGAGGAGCTGATCGAGGAGGCCGCGCTGCGCCGCGAGATCGAGGCGCGCGACCGCGAGATCGCCAACCCGTTCGGCAAGGACCTCCAGGTCGGCGCGATCCACGGCGCCCGCCGCTACCTCGGCGACAAGCTGGTGCGCACCGCCGCCCCGCACCGGCTGCTCGACCCCAAGGCCGGCCCGCTGATCGCGGTGCGGCTGCACGTGCTCACCCGCAAGTCGCTCGGCGGCCTCGAAACCGACCTGTCCGCCCGGGTGCTGCGCGCCGACGGCTCGGTGCTGGAGGGCGTCTACGCGGCCGGCGAGGTGGCCGGCTTCGGCGGCGGCGGGATGCACGGCTACCGCTCGCTGGAGGGCACCTTCCTCGGCGGCTGCCTCTTCTCCGGCCGCACGGCGGGCCGCGCGGCGGCCGAAGCGACGGCTTAGAGGGTCCCCCTACTGGCGGACCCTCTTGGCAAACGGATTGATCACAAGTCAGTGACACGCAGGCCACCGACTCGTCGGTAGCTGTTCATCGAGCGTCCGAGCGGTGTACCTCAACGGCTGGCAAAGTCCCCCGCATGGAGATGGATATTCCGAACATGGGTGTGCCGCAGCAGCTTGCCGCCCGGATGAGCATGGCCGAGCAGCACGAGTACCTGCGGGGCAAGCTCTCCCGCCGCCGGGTGCTGCGGGGCAGCGCGGTGGCGGTCGGGGCGCTCGCCGTGGGTGGCGTGCTGGGCTCCGGCAACGCGTACGCCGCGCCGAAGAGCACGCCGACGCTGGTCGGTGACGCGGCCTCGGCCGTGGACGGCTCGAAGGTGATCCCGGTGGGCCGGCACCTGCAGTTCGGCGCCGAGCCGGACACCCAGTTCCGGATCTCCTGGCAGGTCCCGCTCCCGGTCAAGAAGCCCTTCGTGCGCTACGGCCGGACCCCCTGGGAGCTGAGCGAGAAGATCGACGCGGAGATCCGCTCGCTGCACACCCCGGCGCTGGTGCCCGGTCAGAGCCCGCTGGACCAGTACTACGTGCACGTGGCCCTGGAGGACCTGGGCCCCGACACCACGTACTACTACGCGGTCGGCCACAAGGGCTTCGACCCTGCCGGCCAGCAGGCGATCTCCTCGCTCGGCACCTTCCGCACCGCCGCCTCGCGCGACGACCGCTGGGGCAAGGTCTACGAGCCGTTCACCTTCACCGCCTTCGGCGACCAGGGCGTGAGCGCCCACGCGGTCAACAACGACAACGTGATCCTGGCGCAGAACCCCAAGTTCCACCTGCACGCCGGTGACATCTGCTACGCCGACCCGGACGGCCAGGGCCTGGACGCCGACAAGGCCGACTTCAACGCCAAGACCTGGGACGCCTTCCTGGTGCAGACCGAGGCCGTGGCCGCCAAGATCCCGTGGATGGTCGCCTACGGCAACCACGACATGGAGGCCTGGTACTCGCACAACGGCTACGGCGGCGAGGACGCCCGCTGGTTCCTGCCGGACAACGGCCCGGACCCGCGCAAGGCCCCCGGCGTGTACGCCTTCCGGTACAGCAACGTCGGTGTCATCTCGCTGGACGCCAACGACGTGTCCTACGAGATCCCGGCCAACCTCGGCCTGACCGCCGGCCGGCAGACCAAGTGGCTGGAGCGCCAGCTCAAGGACTTCCGCAACGACGAGACGATCGACTTCGTCGTGGTCTTCTTCCACCACTGCGCCTTCTCCACCACCACCTCGCACGCCTCCGAGGGCGGGGTCCGCGAGGCCTGGGTGCCGCTGTTCGAGAAGTACCGGGTCGACCTGGTGATCAACGGCCACAACCACGTGTACGAGCGCACCGACGCGATCCTCGGCAACAAGGTCTCCAAGGCGGTCCCGAGCGGCGCCACCCTGGAGCCCGAGAAGGACGGCGTGGTCTACGTGACCGCCGGCGCCGCGGGCCGCAGCCTCTACAGCTTCGGCGCGCCGCAGACCTACGAGGGCCACGAGAACCGGGTCGACGAGGTCCAGAGCTTCTACAACGCCAAGGGCCGGCAGAAGGTCGCCGAGACCGTCGAGTGGTCGCGGGTGCGCTACCTGGGCTACTCCTTCATCAAGGTCGACGTCACCCCGGCGCACCTGGGGCAGAAGTCCTCGATGAAGGTCACCGCGCTGACCGAGACCGGCCAGCAGATCGACCACTACACCATCGTGCGCACGGTCGGCGAGGGCTGGGACAGCGACTCGGACGACGACGGCCAGGGCGGCGGCTGGGGCTGGAGCGCGGGCGACCGCTGACGCGTCCACCGGGCACGGATTTCACCAGCCAACTGCCCGTGCGGGACGCCGAGGCACCGGCGTTCCGAGCGACGCCGGCTGACGGAACGGGCGTCGCGGGCGGCCCCTCGGGAGAGAATGATCTCCCGAGGGGCCGTTCGGCTTTCTCGGGGCAGTCACGAAAGGGGCAGGCCGGATGTCACAGCAGGTCAGGGGCGTCATCGCCCGGGGCAAGGGCGAACCGGTGGAGGTGGCGACGATTGTCGTGCCCGACCCTGGACCTGGCGAGGCGGTGGTCAAGGTCCAGGCGTGCGGCGTCTGCCACACCGACCTGCACTACCGGGAGGGCGGGATCAACGACGAGTTCCCGTTCCTGCTCGGCCACGAGGCCGCCGGTGTGGTGGAGAGCGTCGGCGCCGGGGTCACCGAGGTGGCGCCGGGCGACTTCGTGATCCTCAACTGGCGTGCCGTCTGCGGTCAGTGCCGGGCCTGTCGGCGCGGCCGGCCGCAGTACTGCTTCGCCACCCACAACGCCGAGCAGAAGATGACGCTGCTGGACGGCACCGAGCTGAGCCCCGCGCTCGGGATCGGCGCCTTCGCGGAGAAGACGCTGGTGGCGGCCGGGCAGTGCACCAAGGTCGACCCGGCGGCCTCGCCCGCCGCGGCCGGGCTGCTGGGCTGCGGCGTGATGGCCGGGCTGGGCGCGGCGATCAACACCGGCGGGGTGACCCGCGGCGACAGCGTCGCGGTGATCGGCTGCGGCGGGGTCGGCAACGCCGCCGTGCTGGGGGCCAAGCTGGCCGGCGCGGCGAAGATCATCGCGGTGGACCTGGACCCGCGCAAGCTGGAGCGCGCCAAGGGCCTGGGGGCCACCCACACGGTGAACGCCTCCGACGGCACCGACGTGGTGGAGGCGGTGCGCGCGCTGACCGGCGGTCACGGCGCGGACGTCGTGGTCGAGGCGGTGGGCCGACCGGAGACCTACCGGCAGGCCTTCTACGCCCGGGACCTGGCCGGCACCGTGGTGCTGGTCGGCGTGCCGACGCCGGAGATGAAGCTGGAGCTGCCGCTGCTGGACGTCTTCGGGCGCGGCGGCGCGCTCAAGTCGTCCTGGTACGGGGACTGCCTGCCCTCGCGGGACTTCCCGATGCTGATCGACCTCTACCTGCAGGGCCGGCTCGACCTGGACGCGTTCGTCACCGAGACGATCACGCTGGACGAGGTCGAGCAGGCGTTCGCCACCATGCGCGACGGCGACGTGCTCCGCTCGGTGGTGGTGTTCTGATGCAGCTGCTGCCCCCCGAGCCCGAGATCGAGCACCTCGTCACGGCCGGCACCTTCGACCTGGACGGTGGCAGCTGGGAGGTGGAGAACAACGTCTGGATCATCGCCAACGACCGCGACGCCGTGGTGATCGACCCCGCGCACGACGCCCCGGCGATCGCGGCGGCGGTCGGCGACCGGCGGGTGGTGGCGATCATCTGCACCCACGCGCACAACGACCACGTGAACGCCGCGCCCGAGCTGGCGGAGCTGACCGGTGCGCCGATCCTGCTGCACCCCGACGACCTGCCGCTGTGGAAGCAGGCCCACCCGGGCGACCACCCGGACGAGGAGCTGCGGGACGGTCAGCGGATCACCGTGGGCGGGCTCTACCTGCACATCCGGCACACGCCCGGCCACACCCCCGGCGGGGTGAGCGTGTACGTGCCCGCGCTGGACGCGGTGTTCACCGGGGACACGCTCTTCCAGGGCGGCCCAGGGGCGACCGGGCGCTCGTTCTCCGACTTCCCGACCATCATCCGCTCGATCCAGGAGCGGCTGCTGGTGCTGCCCCCGCAGACCGTGGTGCACACCGGCCACGGGCCGACCACCACGATCGGCGAGGAGGCTCCGCACCTGGAGGAGTGGGTGGCCCGGGGTCACTGACCGCCACCGCACCGGGGCGACACCCTCACAGCGCGGCGAGCTGCGCGGTGAGGGTGTCGCTGTGCTGGAAGGTCAGACCGGCCAGCGCGACGTGCTTCCAGCGCACCGTGCCGTCGGCGTCCAGGATGAAGACCGAGCGGCGCAGGCCCAGGCCCGGCACCGCGATGCCGAACGCCTTGGCCACCGCGCGGTCGGTGTCGGCGAGCAGCGGGAAGCCGAGGCGGTGCTTGCGGGCGAAGGCCTCGTGGCTGTCCACGTCCTGCGGGCTGATGCCCCAGACGGTGGCGCCCAGGCCCTTGAAGCGGTCCAGGTCGGAGGTGTACGAGCAGAGCTGCTTGGTGCAGACCGCGGTGTCGTCGCCGGGGTAGAAGACCAGCACCAGCGGGCTGCCCTGGGCCTCGGCGAGGCGGTAGTCGCGGCGTTCGGCGGAGCCTTCGGTGAGGAGCAGGCCGGGCAGGGTGAAGCCGGGGGCGGGGGTGCCGACCTCGGGGGACTTGGCCATGGTGGGTCCTTAGCGCTCGCGAAGGGCGGACAGAACGTTCGTTCTTCCTCGCTGATAGTAGTACGGTCAGTGGTGTGAGTACACCTTCCGCCGCCCGCCAACGGGTCCTCGACACCGCGACCCGGCTGTTCTACACCGAGGGGATCCACACGGTCGGCGTGGACCGGATCGTCACCGAGGCCGAGGTGACCCGGGCGACCTTCTACCGGCACTTCCCCGGCAAGGAGGAGCTGGTCCGGGAGTACATCCAGGGCTGGGACGCGGGTATCCGGGCGGAGGTGGCGGCCGGGCTCGGCAGCGGACTGACGGCCGCCCAGCTGCTCGGAATCCTGCTGGAGCGGCTGGGCCAGGAGATGTGCGGCCCGGGCTTCCGCGGCTGCCCGTTCATCAACGCCGCCGCCGAGTACCCCGATCCGCAGCACCCGGTCTCGCTGGCGATCGCCGACCACCGTGCCTGGCTGCGCGGGCTGATCGTCCGCCTGCTCCGCGAGGCCGGCCTGAGCGGGCCCGAGCGGCGGGCGGACGTGCTGATCCTGCTGCGCGACGGCGCCATGGTGGGCGCAGCGCTGGGCGACCCGGCGACCACCGCGGCGAGCCTGGCGGCGGCGGTGGCGCAGCTGCTGGAGCTCTGAGGCGATCGGCGGCGGGGCGTCAGCGGCGCGGGCCGTACATGATCACGCCCACGCCGACCAGGCAGATGAGGGCGCCGAGCACGTCGTAGCGGGTGGGGCGGAAGCCGTCCACCACGACGCCCCAGGCCAGCGATCCGGCCACGAAGACCCCGCCGTAGGCGGCCAGCACTCGGCCGAACTGGCTGTCCGGCTGGAAGGCGGCGACGAACCCGTAGCCGCCGAGCGCCACGATGCCCAGGCCCGCCAGCCACCAGGGGCGTGACTCCCGCACGCTCTGCCAGATCAGCCAGCAGCCTCCGATCTCGGCCAGGGCGGCCAGCACGAAGAGGGCGGCGGAGCGCAGCACGGTCATGCCGGTCAGCCTACGGGGCGCGGGGGTGCGCGATGGCCGCTGCCTCGGGGAAGGCAGCGGCCACGGGGCCCGGTCAGTGGCTGAGGGCCGTCGCGAGCTCGCGCGCGATCCGGGCGGCGGAGGTGCCGAGGCCGGCGGCGGTGGGCGGGGTGAATCCGGCGGGAGCCGCGGCGGCGGGTGCGACAGGTGCGGCAGGGGCAGCTGTGGCAGGGGCCGGTGCGGCAGGTGCGGGGGCCGGCGGCTGGGCGGTCATCCGCCGGACGTAGGCGTCCGGCTGGTACTCCAGCTCCTCCTCGCGGTAGCGCCCGACATGGGTGTGCCAGTTGAGGATCCCGGAGAGCCAGTTCCGCAGCCCCTGCGCGTAGTCCTCCAGCGCCTGGCGGCCTGCCGCGTCGAGCTTGAAGTCCTCGTAGAGGATCGGCAGTTCGTTCGCCGCGACGTGCTGGAACTGGTCCAGCCGGGAGGACATCAGGTCGTGGACGATGCCCAGCGCCTGGTCCCGGTCGCAGCCGAAGAAGTTCTGCACCACCAGGACGCCGTTGTGCACCTCGCCCTCGAACTGGACCTCCTTCTGGTAGGAGAAGACGTCGTTCATCAGGCAGGCGTAGTCGGAGGCCGAGTTCACCAGCGCCTTGACCGTGCCGGAGCGCCAGACCTCCGCCGGCACCGCCTCCTCGGCGCCGAACCGGGCCAGGTTGCTGGTCAGTTGGCTGCCGAAGGTGAGGCGGCGCATCTCGATGTAGTCCACCGGGTCGGGGACCCGGTGCTGCGCCATGTTGCCGATCTCCCAGACCCAGGAGTCCAGCATCTCCTCGATGCTGCCGCGCAGGATCTGCCGCTGCGCGGTGGTGAGCGGGGTGGCGGTGCGCTGCCAGAGGTCGGCCAGGCCGTGCTGCAGGGCGGTGGTGGGCAGCGGGCCCCGGTCGGGCGAGTCCAGCGGCATGTACGGCTTGAGTCCGTCGGCGCAGGCCTTGGCGCCCAGCGGGCTGGGCGGGTAGGCGAAGGCCATCGGGAACCAGTCGTCCGCGTAGGTGCCCCAGGCCAGCCAGTCGGAGTTGAGTTCGAGCGCGTTCTGCGGGATGTCCGGCGCGATGCCGGCCCCGCAGAGGGTGACGTCGGCGTTGCGCATCGAGCGTTCCGTCCAGCCGCCGGAGTCCGACAGGCCGGGGGTCGGCTCGGTGTAGCGCATCTCCCGGCACCAGGCGTAGTTGTGCTCCCGGGCCGCCGCCAGGTGCGGGTTGATCCGCAGCGGGAAGGGCATCGGGAACTCGGGCAGCGGGGTCGGGCCGACCTGCTGGTACGGCACGTGGCTGAACTGCCGCAGCGCGCCGGGCAGGTCGACGTACCGGCGAAAGGAGGCGGCGGAGGTGCCCAGGCCCACCGGGACGGCGGAGAACGTGCCGCCGGGGGCGTCGGCGCCGGCCCGGTCGTTCATGTAGCGGCTGGAGCGCATGTGCCACTCGTGGCCGCCGGCCTGCCAGTCCTGCAGGCCCTTGACGTAGCGGGCGACCTTCGCCACCTCGTCCGGATGGAGTGCGAACTCGGCGAAGAGTGAGGGAAGTTCGGTCAGCGCGGTGTTCTCGAACTGGTGCAGCCGGCTGGTCAGGATCTCGTTGACCGCCTCGGCGGCCTGCTGGGTGGTGTAGCCGAGGAAGCGCTCCAGCACCAGGATGCCATTGCTCAGCTCGCCCTCGTCCTGGACCTCGCGCTGGTAGGAGAAGAGGTCGTTGCGCAGGTGCACGCCGTCGGAGAAGGTGTCGCGCAGCACCCGCAGCGGGCGGCTGCCGGCCACCCGGGCGGGCACCTCGGCCTGTGCCGCGAACTCGACCAGGCCGGCCGACCAGGGGGCGCCGCCGACCTTGCGGCGCATCTCGATGTACTCGACCGGGTTGGCGACCCGGCCCTCGTTGATGTTGGAGAGCTCCCAGATCGACTCGTTCAGCAGGTGCTCGGTGCTCTCCCGGAACCGGGCCCGCCAGTCGAGCGACATGTGCGGCACGGTGCGCGCCCACAGGTCGGCCAGGCCCGCCTCGACCGGGTTGGTCGGCTCGGGGAACCCCTCGCTCAGGTCCATCGGCATGAAGGCGGGCAGCCGGTCCAGGTAGGCCTGGCCGCCGGAGCGGTCGAGCGAGCGCTTGAAGGTCTCCAGGAAGTGGTCGTCGAAGAAGAAGACCCAGACGTACCAGTCGGTGACCAGGTCGAGCGCGGCGCTGTCGCAGTCCGGGTGGGTGTAGGCGCAGAGCAGGCCGTAGTCGTGGTCCTCCAGGTCCTTCGGCTCCCAGATGCCGGACCCCTCCAGCATGCCCATCTCGCGTGCCCAGGCCCGGGTGTGCTCCCGGGCGCCCTCCAGGTGCGGGTTGAGGGTGGCCGGGTGCGGCAGATAGAACTCGGGCAGCGTGAACGGTTTCGCCATGGGATCCCCCTACCAGGAATTCGGACCGTCGATCATCGTCAAGTCTGGGCTCGCACCCAGTCTCTGGAGTGGTTCGACGGTCCGAAAGACGCGTATGGCAGTGCGGGGAGGCGTGCGAAATCGGCCGCACCTTGATCTTTCGAGTGAAGTTCGAGCGATGAAGGTGCGGCCTGCCGGCGGGCGGCGTGGATTACTGCCGGTAGGTGGTCAGGAAGCGCCCGATCCGGCTGATCGCCGTCTCCAGGTCGTCCGCCCGGGGCAGTGTGACGAAGCGGAAGTGGTCGGGGCGCGGCCAGTTGAAGCCGGTGCCCTGGACGATGTGGATCTTCTCGCGGAGCAGCAGGTCGAGCACGAAGCGCTCGTCGTCCTTGATCCTGTGCACCGCCGGGTCCAGCTTGGCGAAGGCGTAGAGCGCGCCCTTGGGCTTGACGCAGCTGACCCCGGGCAGCTCGTTGAGCGCGCGCCAGGTGACGTCGCGCTGCTCGGTCAGCCGGCCGTTCGGCAGCGTGAGGTCGTGGATCGACTGGTGCCCGCCGAGCGCGGCCTGCACCGCGTACTGGGCCGGTACGTTGGGGCACAGCCGCATGCCGGCCAGCATGGTGAGCCCCTCCAGGTAGTCCTTCGCGTGCGGCTTGGGCCCGGAGACCACCAGCCAGCCGCTGCGGAAGCCGGCCACCCGGTAGGCCTTGGAGAGGCCGTTGAAGGTGAGGGTGAGCACGTCGTCGGCGAGCGCGGCCAGGCAGTGGTGCTCGACGCCGTCGTAGAGGATCTTGTCGTAGATCTCGTCGGCCAGCACCATCAGGCCGTGCCGGCGGGCCAGGTCCAGGATCCCCTCCAGCAGCTCCTTGGGGTAGACCGCGCCGGTGGGGTTGTTGGGGTTGATCACCACGATCGCCTTGGTCCGCGTGGTGATCTTGGCGGCGATGTCGTCGAGGTCCGGGTACCACTCGGCCTCCTCGTCGCACAGGTAGTGCACCGCCTTGCCGCCGGCCAGGCGCACCACCGCGGTCCACAGCGGGAAGTCCGGGGCCGGCACGAGCACCTCGTCGCCGTCGTCCACCAGTGCCGTCACGGCCATCTGGATCAGCTCGGAGGCGCCGTTGCCGAGGAAGACGTCGTTCACGCCCACGCCGGTGACGCCGCGCTGCTGGTAGTACTGCACCACGGCGCGGCGGGCCGGCAGGATGCCGCGCGAGTCGCTGTAGCCGTGCGCGTTGGGGAGGTTGCGGATGATGTCCTGCAGGATCTCCTCGGGCGCCTCGAAGCCGAAGGGGGCCGGGTTGCCGGTGTTCAGGCGCAGCACGCTGTGCCCGGCCTCCTCCAGCGCGTTCGCCTGGTCGACCACCGGGCCGCGGATCTCGTAGCACACTCCCGCGAGCTTGCTGGACTGCCGAAACTCCATCTGGTGCCTCCCGGCGTGGGCCGCCAACGTGGTCGCTTTGTTCTACCAAGTAAGCACTTGGAAAGTCCAACCTATTGGCTATGCTGATGCCATGTCACGCCGAAGCTACGACCAGTACTGCGCTGTCGCCCGGGCCCTGGACGCGGTGGGGGAGCGCTGGAGCCTCCTGATCGTCCGTGAACTCCTCGGCGGCCCGCGCCGGTACACCGACCTGCACGCCGACCTGCCCGGGGTCAGTACGGACATCCTGGCCGCCCGCCTCAAGCAGCTGGAGGGCGAGGGCCTGGTGGCCCGGCGCAAGCTGGAGCGGCCGGCCAACGCGACGGTGTACGAGCTGACCGAGCGCGGCCGGCAGCTGCGCCAGGTGGTCGACGCGCTGGGCAGCTGGGGCCTGCCGGCGCTGGGCGAGCAGCGGCCGACGGACGCGGTGCGCGGGCACTGGGTCACCAGCGCCTGAGCACCGGGGGCCGGGGCCGCCCGGGCGGCCCCGGAAAACCGGTTGCCGATCAGGGAGTTCGGCGTCCATCGTTGCGGGTTGTGACGATCAACGACCTCGAACTGCGCCGCGCCACCGAGCCGGACGCCGACGCCGCGGCAGCGCTCTACCTCTCCTCCTTCGCCGCGGCCCTGCCCACCGTGCGGCTCGCGCACAGCCCCGAGGAGGTGCACGGCTGGTTCCGCCACGTGGTGGTGCCGCAGCTGGAGACCTGGGTGGCGCAGACGCCCGAGGGCGAGCTGGCCGGGCTGCTGGTGCTGGAGGACGGCTCGCTGGAGCAGCTCTACCTGGCGCCGCACTGGCGCGGCAAGGGCCTGGGCGACCGCCTGGTCGAGCTGGCCAAGAGCCTGCGTCCGGCGGGCCTGGCGCTGTGGACCTTCCAGGTCAACGGCCCGGCCCAGCGGTTCTACCAGCGGCACGGGTTCGTCGAGGCCGAGCGCACCGACGGCAGCCGCAACGAGGAGCGCGAGCCGGACCTGCGCTACGTCTGGACGCCGCCTGCCGCCTGACGCAGACCGCTGGGGCCTGTCCGGCGGATCCTGCCGGGCGCGCGACAACATCCGCCGGACAGGCCCCGGTAGCATCGGGAGCGCCATGGACCAGGAACCCGCCTTCACCCGCTTCAGCAGCTACGTCGCCGTCGGTGACTCGTTCACCGAGGGGATGTGCGACGAGCTGCGCCCCGACGGCCACTACCGGGGGTGGGCCGACCGGCTCGCGGCTTCGCTGGCGGCGGAGGTCGCGCCCGCGCAGTTCCGGTACGCGAACCTGGCCGTGCGTGGCAAGCTGATCGGCCAGATCGGCGCCGAGCAGCTGGCGCCGGCCGTCGCGGCCGGGCCCGAGCTGGTCACCCTGGCCGGCGGCCTCAACGACGTGCTGCGACCGGGCTGCGAGATCGAGGCGGTGCGGGCGCAGCTGGGGGAGGCGGCCGAGAAGCTGCTGGCCACCGGCGCCACGGTGGTGCTCTTCACCAGCACCGACCCGACCCGGCGGATGGCGGGCAGCGCCCGGCTGCTCCCCGCCATCCGGCAACTGCGCCACTTCGTGCAGGAGTTGGGTACCCACCCGCGGGTCGCGGTGGTCGACCTGTTCACCGCGCCCTGCTTCGACGACCGGCGGCTGTGGGCGGAGGACCGCCTGCACCTGTCGGCGGAGGGGCACCGCCGGGTCGCCGAGGCAGTCCGCCAGGCGCTCGGCCGCCCGGCGGCC
This sequence comes from Kitasatospora sp. NBC_01250, assembly GCF_036226465.1. Taxonomy (NCBI): domain Bacteria; kingdom Bacillati; phylum Actinomycetota; class Actinomycetes; order Kitasatosporales; family Streptomycetaceae; genus Kitasatospora; species Kitasatospora sp. NBC_01250. Next base: position 6,792,583 of record NZ_CP108476.1, read on the forward strand.
TTCGACTGGCGCGCCGCGCTGCCGCCCGCCGCGCCCGCCGGCCGCGCCGCCCGGATCCGCGGCGACCTGCGCTGGCTGCGGATCCACGTACTGCCGTGGCTGGGGCGGCGGTTGACCGGCCGCTCGTCGGGTGACGGACGGCCGCCGAAGCAGGCCGAGCTGGCGCCCTACCAGGGGTGAGCTCCGAGGGCCGCCCGGGTCAGCCGCTGATCACGCAGCCGCCGCCGTTGTTGCTCCACAGCGGCTGCATCGGGAAGGTGCCGGTGGGCAGCGTGACGTTCTGGAAGTTGCTCTCGCACAGGTCGCCGATCTCCTCGCCGGAGGGGTCCAGCCAACCGCTGGACGGCTGCGGGTCGGTGATCGACTCGGCGTACTCGTGGCCCTCGACGATGCTGAAGGCGGACAGCTTGTCGCCGAGCAGGTTGTTCGGGCAGCGGCTGCCGGCCGGGGCGTCCAGCTGGTAGGGCATGTTGGTGTAGGAGACGCTGCCGGTGTAGTCGTGCCAGGCGCAGAAGCCGGAGGCCGGCCAGCCGTCGGGGGAGGTCCCGCTCGGGCTCATCACCACGATCTGTGCGTCCGGGTCGCCGGCCACGCCGAAGTGCGCGGCGGCGCTGTCGGCCTCGGCGGCGATGTCCTGCTGCTGGGAGGAGGCGGGGGCGGGGGAGGCGTCGTCCACCCAGCTGCCGCCGAGGACCGGGCCGGTGAAGGCGGGACCGCTGCCGGAGGAGTCGGGGTACTGCGCGGTGATGGTGGACCAGTGGTCCTGGCTGGTACCAAGCCCGTTGAACAGGCTGGTCATGTACGGCTGGACGCCGTTGCCGTCGCTGTCCCACTGGCTGCCCCAGAAGTCCAGGTAGACCACCGGGCTGTGCTGGACCGGGCCGCCGTTGTAGGAGACCTGGTCGGTGCCGGGGCGGTGCCGGGCCGGGGCGGCGTGCAGGGTGGGCGCGGCGGCGGAGTAGCTGCCGGGACGGGTCGGGTGCGGCGCGGCGAGGGCGCCGGGGGCCTCGGCCAGGGCGGGGACCAGGCCGAGCAGGAGGACGGCGCCGGAGGTGGCGAGGACGCGCCGCAGCCGCTTGTGAGGGGTGAGTCTCATGTCCAGATGGTGGGTGCGGGGCCGGGGGCCGGACAGCCCGCGGGGGCGACGTATACACGCCAGGACGGGAACCTGACGTGGCCCTATGATCGGCCGCAGCCGTCCTGCGAGGAGATGCCGTGACCAGCCCCACCGCCACCGAACGCTACCGCGCGGCCCGTGACGTGCTGCTGCGTCAGGAGGACTTCGCCTGGCCCGTGATCGAGGGCCGCTTCAACTGGGCCGTCGACTGGTTCGACGCGATCGCCCGGGGCAACGAGCGCACCGCGCTGTGGATCGTCCAGGAGGACGGCACGGAGGCGAAGTACAGCTTCGCGGAGCTGGCGCACCGCTCCGACCAGCTCGCCCACCACCTGGCCGGGCTCGGCGTGGCGGCGGGCGACCGGGTGCTGCTGATGCTCGGCAACCAGGTCGAGCTGTGGGAGGCGATGCTCGCGGTGATGAAGCTCGGCGCGGTGATCATGCCGACCACCACCGCGCTGGGCGCGGCCGACCTGGCCGACCGGATCGGGCGCGGCGGCGCCCGGCACGTGGTGGCCAACGCGGGCGACACGGCGAAGTTCACCGGCACCGGCTACACCCGGATCGTGGTGGGCGGCGCCGCCGACGGCTGGGCGCCCTTCGAGGCCGGCTACCGGCTCGCCGACCCCGCGCCGTTCACCGCCACCACCGCGCCCGACGACCCGCTGCTGGTCTACTTCACCTCCGGCACCACCAGCCTGCCCAAGATGGTCGAGCACACCCAGGTCTCCTACCCGGTCGGCCACCTCACCACGATGGCCTGGGCCGGTCTGCGCCCGGGCGACGTGCACCTGAACATCAGCTCGCCGGGCTGGGCCAAGCACGCCTGGAGCTGCTTCTTCGCGCCGTGGATCGCGGAGGCGACGATCTTCGTGCACAACTACACCCGGTTCGACGCCCCCCGCCTGCTGGAGCAGCTGCGCCGGGCCGAGGTCACCACCTTCTGCGCCCCGCCGACGGTCTGGCGGATGCTCATCCAGGCCGAGCTGGGCGAGCGCCCGCCGGCGCTGCGCGAGCTGATCGCGGCCGGCGAACCGCTCAACCCCGAGGTGATCGCGCAGATCGAGCGGCGCTGGGAGCTGACCATCCGGGACGGCTTCGGGCAGACCGAGACCACCCTGCTGGTCGGCAACACGCCCGGGCTGCCGGTCAAGCCCGGTTCGATGGGCCGCCCGCTGCCGGGGGTGCCGGTGGTGCTCGTCGACCCGGTCAGCGGCAAGCCGGCCGAGGAGGGCGAGATCTGCCTGGACCTGGCGCGGCGCCCGGTCAACCTGATGACCGGCTACCTGGCCGACCCCGAGCGCAACGCCGCCGTGACGGCGGGCGGTTACTACCACACCGGCGACGTGGCGAGCCGGGACGCGGACGGCTACCTCAGCTACATCGGCCGCACCGACGACGTCTTCAAGGCCTCCGACTACAAGGTCTCGCCGTTCGAGCTGGAGAGCGTGCTGATCGAGCACCCGGCGGTGGCCGAGGCGGCCGTGGTGCCCGCGCCCGACGCCACCCGGCTCGCGGTGCCCAAGGCCTATGTGGCGCTGGCCCCCGGCTGGGCGCCGGACCGCGCCACGGCGCTGTCGATCCTGGCCTACGCGCGCGAGCACCTGGCGCCCTATCTGCGGGTGCGCCGGCTGGAGTTCTTCGAGCTGCCGAAGACCATCTCCGGCAAGATCCGCCGGGTAGAGCTGCGGGCCCGGGAGGAGGGAGCCGGCGAACTGCCGCAGGAGTGGCGTGACGAACACTTTCCCGAGCTGCGCAGCTGACAGAATGCGGGGCGTACCCGCAAGGCAACTCATGAGAAGGTGACCGGCTTCGTGACCACGCCAGCCGAGCAGGCAGCACAGGCAGCAGCGGCGGCCGAACAGGCCGTCGGGCGGCGGATCGCCGAGGAACTCGGGGTCCGCGAAGGGCAGGTGAGGGCGGCCGTCGAGCTGCTCGACGGCGGCTCGACCGTGCCGTTCATCGCCCGGTACCGCAAGGAGGTCACCGGCGAGCTCGACGACGCCCAGCTGCGCACGCTGGAGGAGCGGCTGCGCTACCTGCGCGAGCTGGAGGAGCGCCGGTCCGCGGTGCTGGAGTCGATCGAGGCGCAGGGCAAGCTGGACGACGCGCTGCGCGCGCAGATCCTGGCCGCCGACTCCAAGGCCCGCCTGGAGGACATCTACCTGCCCTACAAGCCCAAGCGGCGCACCAAGGCGCAGATCGCCCGCGAGGCGGGCCTGGAGCCGCTGGCCGACCAGCTGCTCGCCGACCCCTCGCTCGATCCGGCCGCGGCGGCCGGGGCGTTCCTGAACGAGCAGGTGGCGGATGCGCCCGCCGCGCTGGACGGCGCCCGCTCGATCCTGGTGGAGCGCTTCGCCGAGGACGCCGACCTGATCGGCTCGCTGCGCGAGCGGATGTGGGGCCGCGGCCGGCTGGTGGCCACCGTGCGGGCCGGCAAGGAGCAGGACGGCGCCAAGTTCGCCGACTACTTCGACTTCGCCGAGCCGTTCACCAAGCTGCCCTCGCACCGGATCCTGGCGATGCTGCGCGGTGAGAAGGAGGAGGTGCTCGACCTCGACCTGTCGCCCTTCGACGGCGACGAGGAGGGCGACCTGCCCGGCGCCAGCGACTACGAGCAGCGGATCGCCGCCCGGTTCGGCGTGGCCGACCACGGCCGACCGGCCGACAAGTGGCTCGGCGACACCGTCCGCTGGGCCTGGCGCACCCGGATCCTGGTCCGGCTCGGCCTGGACCTGCGCACCCGGCTGCGCCAGGAGGCCGAGGACGAGGCGGTCAAGGTGTTCGCCGCCAACCTGCGGGACCTGCTGCTGGCCGCGCCGGCCGGCACCCGGGCCACCATGGGTCTGGACCCGGGCTTCCGCACCGGCGTCAAGGTCGCCGTGGTGGACGACACCGGCAAGGTGGTCGCGCACGACACGATCTACCCGCACCAGCCGGCCAACAAGTGGGACGCCTCGATCGCCACCCTGGCCAGGATCGCCGCCGAGCACCGGGTGGACCTGATCGCGATCGGCAACGGCACCGCCTCGCGGGAGACCGACAAGCTCGCCGAGGACCTGATCAAGCGGCACCCGGAGCTGAAGCTGACCAAGGCGATGGTCTCCGAGGCCGGCGCCTCGGTCTACTCCGCCTCGGCCTTCGCCTCGCAGGAGCTGCCGGACCTCAACGTCTCGATCCGCGGCGCGGTCTCGATCGCCCGCCGGCTCCAGGACCCGCTGGCCGAGCTGGTGAAGATCGACCCGAAGTCGATCGGGGTCGGCCAGTACCAGCACGACCTGAGCGAGGTGAAGCTCTCCCGCTCGCTGGACGCGGTGGTCGAGGACTGCGTGAACGCGGTGGGCGTGGACGTCAACACCGCCTCCGCGCCGCTGCTCACCCGGGTCTCCGGGGTGACCGGCACGCTGGCCGAGAACATCGTGGCGCACCGCGACGCCAACGGCCCCTTCCGCACCCGCAAGGCGCTCAAGGACGTGGCGCGGCTGGGCCCCAAGGCCTTCGAGCAGTGCGCGGGCTTCCTGCGGATCCCTGGCGGTGACGACCCGCTGGACGCCTCCGCGGTGCACCCCGAGGCCTACCCGGTGGTGCGCCGGATCCTGGCGGCCACCGGCGGCACGCTGGCGGACCTGGTCGGCAACGGCGCCGCGCTGCGGGCGCTGCGCCCCGGCGACTTCGCGGACGAGACCTTCGGCATCCCGACCGTCACCGACATCCTGGGCGAGCTGGACAAGCCCGGGCGCGACCCCAGGCCGGCCTTCCGCACCGCCACCTTCCGGGAGGGCGTCGACAAGATCGGCGACCTGGAGGTGGGCATGGTGCTGGAGGGCGTGGTCACCAACGTGGCGGCCTTCGGCGCGTTCGTGGACGTCGGCGTGCACCAGGACGGCCTGGTGCACGTCTCGGCGCTCTCCACCAGGTTCGTCAAGGACCCGCGCGAGGTGGTCAAGTCGGGTGACGTGGTGCGCTGCAAGGTCGTCTCGGTGGACGTGCAGCGCAAGCGGATCGGGCTGACCCTGCGGTTGGACGACGAGGCGGCGCGGCCGGCCCGAGGCCAGGGCGGCGAGGGTCAGCGGCCTGCCCAGCGGGGCGAGGGCCAGCGCGAGCGCGGGCAGCGTCCGCCGCGGCAGGACCGGCGCGGCGGCGAGCAGCGCGGCGGCTCCGCGCCCGTGGCCAACAGCGCGATGGCGGACGCGCTGCGGCGGGCGGGGCTGGGCACGTAGCGGTCCGCGCGGGCGCGGCGGCGGGCGTGGGAGGTCGATCCGGTCGACGTCCCACGCCCGTTGCGGTCAGCGGCGGGCGGCGGCCCGCAGCTCGGCGGCCAGCGCCACCAGTTCGCCCCGCCAGGGCTCGCCCTCGCCGGACAGCAGCGCCACCGCCTCGGCCACCGGCACGGCGCGCACCTCCTCCACCAGCTCGCCGTCCTCGGGGTTGGTCGGCGCGCCGTCCACCGTCACCTCGGCCCAGCCCCAGAGCCAGAACTTGCGCGGGTGCGGCTGCCACGGGCGGTAGGGCGCGGCGCGGTCCGTCACGGCCTCGTGGGCGCCGACCCAGAGCGGCCCGCCGAGCACCCGGGCGCCGGCCTCCTCGCGCAACTCGCGGGCCAGGCAGGCCTCGACGGACTCGGCCGGCTCCCGGGTGCCGCCGGGCAGGAACCAGTGGCCGCGGCTGTCGCGGCAGAGCACCACCGACTCGCCGGTGAACCCGATCAGGTGAATGTTGGTGATCAGCTCGTCCGGTGGCTGCGCCATCGCGAACCGCGCGTCGATGCCGCCCCACTCCCAGCGCTGGGGCGCGAACAGCGCGGGAAAGCGGTCCTCGGGCGGGCTGCTGAGATCGGTGCTGGGTGTCATCCGGTGATCGTAATCGCCGCCTCCGACGGACAGGCGACGCGCGGGGGCGGAACCCCTACTCTGGTGCTGTCCAACTTACTCGCGAGTAGGGAGCAGGCCGTGCCGCACACCCACGAGGTCACCAACCAGGTTCCGCCGCCCTACGGCCACAACCTCGCCGAGGACCCCGCGCTGCTCGCCGCCCTGCACCGGGCCGGTGCCGGCTGGGCCGAGCCCGAGCTGCGCGAACTGGGCACGCTGGCCGGCACCGAGCAGGCCGCCGAGTGGGGCCGCCTGGCCAACGAGCACGAGCCGGTGCTGCGCACCCACGACCGCTACGGACACCGGATCGACGAGGTCGAGTTCCACCCGGCCTGGCACCAGCTGATGACCGTCGCGGTCGAACACGGCCTGCACGCCGCCCCCTGGCGCGACCCGCGCCCGGGCGCGCACACCGCCCGCGCCGCCAAGTTCTACCTGTGGAGCCAGGTGGAGGCCGGCCATGGCTGCCCGGTCTCGATGACCTACGCCGCCGTCCCCGCGCTGCGCGCCACCCCCGAACTGGCCGAGTGGCTGGAGCCGTTGCTCGCCGCCAACGTCTACGACTTCGGGCTGCGCGAGCCGTCCGGCAAGCGCGGGCTGATCGCCGGCATGTCGATGACCGAGAAGCAGGGCGGCTCGGACGTGCGGGCCAACACCACCGTCGCACTGCCGGCCGGCGACGGCACCTACCACCTGACCGGCCACAAGTGGTTCACCTCGGCGCCGATGTCGGACGTGTTCCTGACGCTCGCCCAGGCGCCGGGCGGCCTCAGCTGCTTCGTGCTGCCGCGGGTGCTGCCGGACGGCACCCGCAACGCGCTGCGGATCCAGCGGCTCAAGGACAAGCTGGGCAACCGCTCCAACGCCTCCGCCGAGCTGGAGTACGAGGAGGCGGTGGGCTGGCTGGTCGGCGAGGAGGGCCGCGGGGTGCGGACCATCATCGAGATGGTCAACATGACCCGGCTGGACTGCACGCTCGGCGCCGCCGCCGGGATGCGGCTGGGCGTGCAGCGGGCGGTGCAGCACGCCGCCCACCGGCGGGCGTTCGGCGCCGAGCTGATCGACCAGCCGCTGATGCGCAACGTGCTGGCCGATCTGGCGCTGGAGTCGGAGGCGGCCACCACGGTGGCGCTGCGGCTGGCCGAGGCCACCGACCGGGCGTCGGCGGGCGACGAGGGCGAGGCGCACTTCAAGCGCCTGGCGCTGGCGGTCACCAAGTACTGGGTCTGCAAGCGCGGTCCGGCGCACGCGGCCGAGGCGCTGGAGTGCCTGGGCGGCAACGGCTACGTGGAGGAGTCCGGGATGCCGCGGCTCTACCGGGAGGCGCCGCTGGTCTCGATCTGGGAGGGCTCGGGCAACGTCGCCGCGCTGGACGCGCTGCGCGCGATGGCCCGCAGCCCGCAGTCGGTCCAGGCCTACTTCGCCGAACTCGACGCGGTGGCCGGCGCCGACCGGCGGCTGGACGCGGCGGTGGCCGGGCTGCGCAAGGAGATCGGCGACCCGGGCGAGATCGAGTACCGCACCCGCCGGCTGGTCGAGACGATGGCGCTGGTGCTGCAGGGCGCGCTGCTGGTGCGGCACGGCGATCCGGCGGTGGCGGACGCCTTCTGCGCCTCGCGGCTGGGCGGCGACCACGGCAACGCCTTCGGCACGCTGCCCACCGGGGTGGACACCACGGCGCTGATCGGCCGGGCGCGGATGGTGCCGGCGGCCTGAACCCCGGCGGGCGGGTGGGCGGCCCGGGGCGCCCACCCGTACCCGGCGAGCCTCAGCGGGCGGGCCGCTGCTGGATCCAGATCAGCTTGCGCCCGGTCTCGGCCGGGGCCGTGGTCGGGGTCTGGTCGATCCGCTCGAGGCGGTAGCCGAGCTTGCGCGGGACGGTGGCACTGGCCGCGTTCGCCTCGTCGCAGTGGATCTCCACCCGCTCGATGTCCGGGAGTCCGAGCGCGGCCCCGGTCAGCGCGGCGGCGCCGTTGGTGGCCAGCGAGCGGCCGGTGTGCTCCTGGTCGATCCAGTAGCCGATCTCGATCGCGCCGGGGCCCACCCGCCGGTGCAGGCCGAACATGCCCAGGACGCTGCCGGGCCGCTCGCTGTGCTCCAGCACGTAGAGGAAGTCCGAGCCGTCCTCCCAGAGCTGCCAGCCGCGCCGGGTCATCTCCTCGGTGCGGGACAGCGACGGCGCGACGGTCGCCCAGGGCATCCAGGGCCGCAGGTGCTCCAGGTTGCGGGTGACCGCCGCGTTGACCTCGCGCGCGTGCTCGATGGTGCGGCGGCGCAGGGCGAAGCCGTCGGGCAGCTCCAGCCACTCGGGCGGGCGGCTGGCGGTCGGCGGCGCGGCGGAGGTTACGGGGTCACCCGCGGTCTGGTTCATGACACGCATCATGGCAGCCCGTGCGCGCCGCCGACCAGCGAAAAAGCGGCTGCCGGAGGGCGTTCGCTCAGAGCCGGACCACCACCTCGTCCAGTTCCTTGCGGTGCAGATCGGGCACCTGCGCCCGCTCGGCGGGGTAGCCGACCGGGATCACGTAGGCGGCGCGCTCCTCGGCGGGCCGTTCGCAGATCTCGTTGAGGAACTTCATCGGGCTCGGGGTGTGCGTCAGGGTGGCCAGTCCGGCCTGGTGCAGGGTGGCCAGCAGCAGGCCGACCGCGATCCCCACCGACTCCTTGGTGTAGTACGGCCGGGGCGAGTGGGGCCCCTTGTGCACCTCGAAGACCACGATCACTGCCGGCGCGTCGGTCAGGAACGGCTTGTGCCAGTCGGTGCCGATCGGCGCCAGCGCCGCCAGCCACTCCGCCGAGGCCCGGTGGTCGTAGAACTCGCGCTCCTCCGCCTCCGCGGCCTCGCGCAGCCGCCGCTTGCGGTCCGGGTCGGTGATCACCACGAACCGCCAGGGCTGCACGTGCGCGCCGCTGGGCGCGGTCGCGGCGGTGCGGATCGCCCAGTCCAGCACCCCCTCGGGGAGCGGGCGGCGGTCGTAGTCGCGGACGGTGCGGCGCTGGGCCATCACGTCGTGGAAGTCCCGGGCACGTGCCTCGGCCTCGTGGGCCGGCACGTGCATCGGGTGCAGGGGGACGGTCGGGTAGGAGGTCGTCATACGACCTGTATGGGAGCCCGGCCGGTGGTCTAAACCTCCGCGACCTTCCCGTCGGTCACCACCAGCCGGCGGTTGACCGAGACCGTCTCCAGCATCCGCCGGTCGTGGGTGACCAGCAGCAGGGTGCCGGTGTAGGAGGCCAGCGCCGCCTCCAACTGCTCGATGGCGGGCAGGTCCAGGTGGTTGGTCGGCTCGTCCAGCACCAGCAGGTTGACCCCGCGCGCCTGCAGCAGGGCGAGGGCGGCGCGGGTGCGCTCGCCGGGGGAGAGGGTGTCGGCCGGGCGCAGCACGTGCGCCGCCTTCAGCCCGAACTTGGCCAGCAGGGTGCGGACGTCGGCCGGCGGCTGCTCGGGGACGGCCGCCTCGAAGGCGTCCAGCAGCCGCTCGGTGCCGAAGAACAGGCCGCGCGCCTGGTCGACCTCGCCGATCACCACGCCGGAGCCCAACGTGGCCTGGCCCGAGTCGAGTTCGAGCCGCCCGAGGAGGGCGGCCAGCAGGGTGGACTTGCCCGCGCCGTTCGCACCGGTGATCGCCACCCGGTCCGCCCAGTCGATCTGCAGGTCCACCGGGCCGAAGCCGAACTCGCCGCGCCGCAGCGCGGCCTGGCGCAGCGTCGCCACCACGGCGCCGGAGCGCGGGGCCACCGCGATCTCCATCCGCAGCTCCCACTCCTTGCGCGGCTCGTCCACCACGTCCAGGCGCTCGATCATCCGCTGCGTCTGCTTGGCCTTGGCGGCCTGCTTCTCGGAGGAGGAGGTGGCCGCCGCCTTGCGGAACTTGTCGCTGTCCGGGCTCTTCTTCAGTGCGTTGCGCACGCCCTTGTCCGCCCAGCCCTTCTGCATCCGCGAGCGGGCCTCCAGGCCGGCCTTGGTGTCGGCGTACTCCTCGTACTCCTCGCGGGCGTGCTGCCGGGCCCGGGCGCGCTCCTGCAGGTAGGAGTCGTAGCCGCCGCCGTAGAGGTTGACCTGCTGCTGGGCCAGGTCCAGCTCCAGCACCCGGGTCACCGTGCGGGCCAGGAACTCGCGGTCGTGGCTGATCAGCACGGTGCCGGCGCGCAGGCCGGTGACGAAGGCCTCCAGCCGGTCCAGCCCGTCCAGGTCGAGGTCGTTGGTCGGCTCGTCGAGCAGGAAGACGTCGTAGCGGGAGAGCAGCAGCGAGGCCAGGCCCGCGCGGGCCGCCTGGCCGCCGGAGAGCGAGGTCATCTGCGACTCCAGGCCGATCCGCAGACCGAGCGAGTCGGCGACCTGCTCGGCGCGCTCCTCCAGGTCGGCGCCGCCCAGGCCCAGCCAGCGGTCCAGCGCCTCGGCGTAGGCGTCGTCGGCGCCCGGGCGGCCCTCCACCAGGCCCTCGGTGGCCGCGTCCAGTGCGGCCTGGGCGGCGGTGACCCCGGTGCGCCGGGCCAGGAAGGCGCCGACGCTCTCGTCCGCGCGGCGCTCCGGCTCCTGCGGCAGGTGGCCGACGTTGGCGCTGCGCGGGCTGAGCGTGATCGAGCCGCTCTCGGGGCGGTCCAGGCCGGCCAGCAGCCGCAGCAGGGTCGACTTGCCGGCCCCGTTGACGCCGACCAGCCCGGTCACCTCGCCGGGGGAGACGACCAGGTCGAGCCCGGCGAACAGGGTGCGGTCGCCGTGGCCGGCGGCGAGGTCCTTGGTTACGAGAGTGGCACTCATGATGGCCACGATCCTAGACGGCCGGGTGAGGTGGCCCGAATTAATGCGTTGCCGGTCGTCGCCGGCCGTCGTAGCGTGGTCGTCGTTGGTCCACCGGCGCCCGTCGGTTCACCGGAACAGGAGAAGGCCGTTGCTCTACTGAGGTCATGAGACACCGCTCCCGCGCTGAGTCCTCGCGCGGTTGAGGAGTGTGCTCGGCCTCGGTGGGGAGCCTTCGTCGTTCCGCCGTCCGCCCTTCCAGCCCTCTCGCGGTGTCTCTCGTGTTGCCCATTCCCTTGACGAGCAACCCGCAGGAGGCCCCCATGGCATCAGCGACCACCGCGATCCTCTGCACCGACCTCAGCTTCGAGTGGCCGGACGGCAAGCCCGTCCTGGACCGCTTCCACCTCGCCGTCGGCCCCGGCCGCACCGGCCTGATCGGCCTCAACGGGGCCGGCAAGTCGACCCTGCTGCGGCTGATGGCGGGCGAGCTCACGCCGACCGGCGGCAGCGTGCGGGTGGGCGGCGAGATCGGCTACCTGCCGCAGGACCTCGCGCTGGACACCCGGCTGCGGGTGGACGAGGCGCTGGGCGTGCGCGAGCGCCGCGAGGCACTGCACGCGATCGAGTCCGGGGACGTCGACGAGCGGCACTTCACCGTGCTCGGCGACGACTGGGACGTGGAGGAGCGGGCCCGGGCCACCCTGGACAAGCTCGGACTCGCCCGGCTCGACCTGGACCGCAGCACCGGCGAGCTCTCCGGCGGCGAGGCCGTGCTGCTGCGGCTGGCGGCGCTGCTGCTGGCCCGCCCCGACGTGCTGCTGCTCGACGAGCCGACCAACAACCTGGACGGCGTGGCCCGCGCCCGGCTCCACGAGGCGGTGGCGAGCTGGCCGGGCGTGCTGGTGATCGTCAGCCACGACCGCGAGCTGCTCCAGCACGTGGACCGGATCGCCGATCTTCGGGAGGGCGAAGTCACCTGGTACGGCGGAAACTTCGCCGACTACGAGCGGGCGCGCGAGGCCGAGCAGGAGACGGCCGAGCGGCTGGTGCGCAACGCCGAGGCCGATGTCACCCGCCAGCAGCGGGATCTGGTGGAGGCCAACATCCGCCTGGCCCGCAGCGCCAGCTACGGCAAGAAGCTCTCCGTCCAGCGCAACGACCCGAAGATCCTGGCCGGCGCGTTCAAGCGCAAGGCCGAGGTCACCGCGGGGCGGGTGCGCGGCATGCACGCCGAGCGGCTGGCCGACGCCCGTGAGCGGCTGACCGCCGCCGAGGAGGCGCTGCGCGACGACGCCGAGATCCGGATCGACCTGCCGCGCACCGAGGTCCCGGCCGGGCGCACCGTGCTGACCATGGAGAACGTGCGGCTCGCCTTCGGCCACCAGGTCAAGCTCGACCTGCGCGGCCCGGAGCGGATCGCACTGGTCGGCCGCAACGGGGCCGGCAAGTCGACCCTGCTGCGCACCATCGCCGGTGAACTGCCACCGCTGGAGGGCGAGATCACCCGTCCGGTGCCGGTCGGGTACCTGCCGCAGCGGCTCGATCTGCTGGACGACTCGCTCAGCGTGGCGGAGAACGTCAAGGCGCTGGCCCCCGGTCACACGGACAACCAGATCCGGGCCCGGCTGGCCCGGTTCCTGTTCCGCGGCGGGCGCGCCGACCAGCGGGCCGGCACCCTCTCCGGCGGCGAGCGGTTCCGCGCCACACTGGCGGCGCTGCTGCTGGCCGACCCGGCCCCGCAACTGCTGCTGCTCGACGAGCCGAGCAACAACCTCGACCTGGCGAGCATGCGCCAGCTCACCGACGCGCTGGAGTCCTACCAGGGCGCGCTGGTCGTGGTCAGCCACGACCTGCCGTTCCTGCGCGGCCTCGGGCTCACCAGGTGGCTGCGGCTGGAGGAGTCCGGGCTGCGCCGGGTGGACCCGATGTGAGGCGCGCACCGCCCTCCCGTCCCCGGTGCGGGAGGGCGGCACACGGGCCCGGGGTTCGCGCTTGGTTCGCCGCTTGGTTCGCGCGCGGCTCAGGGCGCGGGGATCGAGGCCATCACCGGGAGCCAGACCGGGTCCTCGGCCAGGGCGGTCAGCTGCGCCCCGGTGAGCAGCGGCGGGTTGGGGTAGACGTCGGTGTCGCCGGAGCCCTGGTCCGGGACGTTGCCCGACTCGACCGTGAGCGTGATCCCGTCGGAGCGCTTCAGGGTGGCGTTCCAGACCTGCGTGCCGTTGGGGACGCGGTCCGGCAGCCAGAGCATCAGCTCGGCGCCGCCCGGCAGCGGGGTGTCGGTGCAGTGGGAGACGGTGGTGGTGGTCCCGCAGCCGGGGGCCAGCCACGGCCCGGACTTCCCCCGGGTGATGGTGATCGAGGCGGTCCCCTTGCCGCTGCCGTTGCTGATGGCGACGCCGGCCCGTACACCGGGCTCGGGCTCCGTGAGGTCCAGGTTCACCGGGTGGCTGGTCTGGAAGCCGTCGGGCAGCTTGCTCTTGAACAGCTTCAGCACCTGGGAGCTGGGGACGGCGGTCGTGGCACCCGGGGAGGAACCGGGGCTCGGGGTGGCGGTGGGCGGTGGGGTGGCGGTGGTGCTCTGGGTGGCGGTGGTCGGGCCGGCCGCCACGCTGGTGCCCGTCGGGCCGTCGGCCGGGCCCTGGTTCAGCGCCACCGCGCCCGCGCCCGCCAGCACGGCGACGGACGCGACGCTCGCGAGCACCGTGCGCCGGCGCTTGCGGCGCTGCCCGCGCTGGGCGGCGCCGGTCGCCAGCAGGTCCAGTCGCGGGGGTGGGGAGGCGTCGACGGCCTCCCGCAGGGCAAGGCCCAGATCGTCTTCAAAAGGCATGGCGGAACCGCGCTTTCGGTCTGAGGTCGGGGAAGGGGCAGAGGACCGAGGCGTGCCGGGATCCGACCCGGCGAGGGCCGGTCAGTGCGGCTGTGGCTGCTGCTGCGGCTGCCGCCGGGGCTGCGCCTGCAGCCGCTCGGCGAAGCTGTCGCCGAGGCGGGTGCGCAGCTTGGCCAGCGCGCGGTGGCTGCGCGAGCGCACGGCGGTGGAGCTCAGGCTGAGCATGCTCGCGGTCTCCTCGACGCTGCGGTCCTCCCAGAACCGCAGCACCACCACCGCGCGGTCCGGCGCGGAGAGCTCCTGCAGCGCACGCAGCAGGGTCACCCGGGTGGTGGGGTCGGCGTCCGTGACGGCGACCTCGGGGAACTCGGAGATCGTGCGCTCGGTGCTGCTGCGCCGGCGGCGCATCGACAGGAAGGTGTTGACGAGCACGGTCTGCGCGTAGCCGGCCGGGTTCTCCAGCCGGCACAGGCGCTTCCAGCGCACGAACATCCGGCTCAGCGCCTCCTGCACCAGGTCCTCGGCGAGGTGCCGGTCGCCGCCGGTGAGCAGGTAGGCGGTCTGGTAGAGCTGCCCGCCTCGGGCCGTGGCGAACTCCAGGAAATCGAGCGGCCCTGGTGGCGCCTGATCGGTCGTCGGTGAGTGGTCCATGCCTGGCTAACGCTGTGGGCCGAAGGTCATGTTGCAGGGTAGTCCGGGGAATTCTCAGGACCGGTCCCGGGGCCGGTACCGCTCAGGTACCCTGAGCGGCATGCCGGCTCTCAACATCGAGTACACCGAGGCCGAACTGGCCGCGATCCGTGAGGCCGCCGCGGCCGACGGCAAGAGCGTGAAGGCGTACGTGCACGACCTCAGCGTGCGCGAGCAGCAGCGGCGGACCTTCGTCAACCACGCGGTGGCGTTCTGGAACGCACACCTGGAGGAGTTCGACGCCGCCTTCCCCGAGGACACGCCCGCCGCCCGGCGCAGTGCGGCGTGATGATCCTGCACGTCGACATCTGCTGGCTCCTCGACGTCCAGGAGCAGGCCTCGCCGGAGGACCTGAGCGTGCGGGACTACTCCGCGCTGCAGGCCGCCGTGGCCCGGCACCGGGTGAACACCGCCCAGCTCGGCCATGACGCCGACCCGGCCTGGTGCGCCGCCACGCTGATGCACACCATCGTGCTGCTGCGCCCGCTGCCGGTGCGCAACAACCTCTACGCCTGCATGGCGACCGCCGCCTACATGCACGCGGCCAAGGAGGGCATCGACCCGCCCTACGGCGCCCTGGTCGAGCTGGCCCGCGACGTGGCCGACGCCAAGGCCGACGTCTTCGCGGCGGCCGACCGGATCCGGGAGTGGCGGATCTAGACCCGCGACGAGGAACCGAAGTCGGCGTACCGGTGTGGCAGTTCTGTTGACGGTGCTGTTCGGCTGGGCAACACTGGCTTCCGGTCGCGTACGCGCGACCGAGGCATATTCAGTGAAACCGCACGACGCCTGGTCACCCGAGCCGTGGTGGCCTGTGGTGCCACATCTGTGTCAGGAGGACTCTCCATGGAAGCTCCCACCGCACAAGCTCCGCAGGACGACACCCTCATCACCGACGAGGAGTTCGACCTCGTGATCGGTGACCTGGAGCAGGATGCTCCGAAAAGCACGCCGAGTGCCGGGACCTGTTTCCACGTCTACTGCGCTCTGTAGCAGGCGTTTCTGAGGTCGTCCCGGGGAACAGCCCCCTGACAACGTCGCTGCTTCCAGGCACAGCGCAGACCACGACGCCGCGCGGCGCGGGCCCGAGCGGCCGCGCCGCGCGGCCGTACATCGATCTCCTGGCTAGGGGCCGAATGGAACTGCGCGATCCCGGCGACGCCACCGGTTCGCCCGAACTCCCCTCCACCACACGTCCCTTGCTGAAGGCCTTGGCCGAGGGCCGGGCGGGGCGGGCGTTCCCGCCGGTGGCCGTCCCCGGGCCGGACGGCACGCTCGCCGTCGAGCGCCTGTTGGGCGGCCCGTCCGACGCGCGGGCCCTGGCGCATGCGCTGGCCGACGCCCGCTTCGCGCCGCTGCACGATGTGCTGCGGCGGATCGACGCCTGGTCCGCGCGGGTCGACGCCGACGCCCGGCGGTTCGATCCGCAGGTGCTGCGGCCGGAGAACGCGGACCTGTTCGGGCCGTTGCTCACCGAGGCCCTGGAGGCCTGCGTGGCCGGACCGCCCGAGCGCGCCGCCGCCTTCGTCGCCCAACGGGCCGAGCAGTACCTGGACTTCCTGGCCCTGTTCCTGGAGCGGCTGGCCCGCGACCAGCCCCCCGGCCACCGGGTCACCGGCCTGTGGGCGAACGGCGAGGAGACGCACAACGGCGGCCAGCGGGTGCTGCGCGTCGAGTTCGCCGACGGCACCCGGCTCGCGTACAAGCCACGCCCCGCGACCGGCGAGATCCTGTTCCTGGCCACCGAGGACTCGGTGTTCGCCCTGCTCAACGCGCTGCCCCCGGCGTCCGGTCCGATCCGGCTGCCGACCATGCGGACCTGGACGAGCAGTGGCCCGGACCGGGCCTGCTACTCCTGGCAGGAGTGGATCGAGCCGCCGGACACGTGGGGCGTCCTGCGTGCCGACGGCGAGCTGAGCCTGCGCGGCGCCGTTCTCGAACCAGCGGCGGCGGCCCGCTACTGGCACCGCGCCGGGTCACTGGCCGCCGCCGCGTTCGCGTTCGGGATCACCGACCTGATCGGCGGCAACGTGCTGATCGGGCAGCGCCCGGGGGACGGCGAGCCGCTGCCGTTCCCGGTCGACCTGGAGGCGTACTTCGCCGATCTGGACCGCCTGTTCGAGACCGGGCTGCTGTCCGATCCCGCGGTCTGCGCGCACCACCACGCCGGCCTGGAGAACGTCGCGCGCTGGTGCGAGCTGGACGGCCCCGCGACCTGCTGGCGCCCGCAGCCGGACGGCTCGCTGCGGCTGGAACGGCGGACCCTGTCCCTGACCCGGACCGAGACCCGCACAGTGGTCGGGGACACCGAGGGCCGCGCCGGATACGGCCCCTACCTGGCGGCACTGCTGCGCGGCATGTTCGACGCCTGGACGCTGATGTGCCGCAACCGCGCCCGGATCGCCGAGTTCATCGGGGAGCGGGCCGCCGGTCACGTGGTGCGGGTGATCGCCCGCCCGACGGCCGACTACCCGGACGGCGGCGAAGTCCCCTTCACCGACGGAGAGTCGGCGCAGCTCGCCCGCGGCGACGTCCCGTACTTCTTCCGCGCCGCCGACGGCGGCCCACTGCTGGCGATGCGGATGCCGCCCGGCCGCGCGTTGCGCACGGACTTGACCGACGCCCCCGGGTGGGACGAGGACCGACCCTGGCCGCCGGTCGCTGCCGTCCGCGAGGGCGGGAAGCTGGACCTCGCCGGGCTCGGCATCGCCCTGCGCGACGCGGTCGAACACGTCTACGGTGATCTGACACCAGAACAGAGCGATGTGCACGATCCCGAGCGCGGGGTACGGCTCAGCCGGCGCGGCCCGCGGGAGGGCGAGGTGTCCTTCGACTGGCCGCAGGCGGCCCGCTGCATCACCTACGCCTGGGACGAGGCGAAGCTGCGGCTGCGCATCGACCCCCTGACCGGCACGGCCGACCCGGCTCGCACGGCCGTCGAGATCCGCGAGCGGCTGCTGCGCCTGGGCCGGATCGACGCCTCGCTGCGTGCCCCCTGGGCCGCCGGGGGCTTCACCGACACCGACCTGGAGGCGCAGCTCGACCGGCTGACCGGCGCCGGGATCGCCTGGCTGCGCGGCGTGGTCGCCGAGCACGGCTGGCCCGGCCGCGGCCTGGTCGGTGCGGAGGCCGCCACGGTGGCGAGCGCACTGCTCCAGCACCACACCGGCGACCTCGCGTTCCGGCGCGAGTGCCTGGCCCTGATCGAGGCCGCGGCCGAGGACGGCGACATGCTGCGGCGCGACGCCGCCTACCTCACCGACTCGCTGCGCCGAGCCGAGGGCCGACCGCAGCTGTACGGCACGAAGTTCGAACGGGTCGCGGGCGGCGAACTGCGGCCGTGCCCGATCGAGGACGAGGACCGGGTGGACGAGCGCCGCGCGGCCGTCGTCCTCGGCCCGCTCGCCGACTACGCGGCCCTGCTGGCGCAGACGTACCCGGCACCCGCGAACGAAGGGGTACAGGCGTGATCGCGACCGACTGGACCGAACCCCTCGCCCGCGCCTGGGGCAAGGAGCCCGCCCTGCTCCGGGCCGCCGCCCCGGCGGACCTGGGGCACCTCCACCGCACGATCGTCGCCGCCTGCGAGTCCTTCCGCGCCGGAACGGTGTTCCGGACCTTCCCGCAGGTCCGCTTCCACACCCCGCTCGGCTGGCTCGGCGCGCCGGGGAGACTCCTGCCCGATGCCGCCGACCCGAGCCCGGCCGGCTATCGGGCCCGGCTGCGCCGCGAGCCGCCCGGCAGCGGGCCGGACGCGGGATTCCTGCTGAGCGTCCGCCAGCCCCTGCACACCGACTACCCGTTGTGGTCGGCGGTCCGCGACACCCTCACCGAGCTGTGGCGCCAGGTGGGCTGGCCGTGCCTGCCGGTCGAGGCCGAGCTGACCGAGGGGGACGACTGCACCCGCGTCCGGGGCCTGGCCGTCGACTCCGAACACGCGGTGCTGACCTGGGTGTTGGACGGCGTCCTGGAGGTCGAACTGCACGAGGTGGCGGGCGGGCCGCGCGTCCTGCGGGCCGCCGCCGGCGAGCTGCTGTACTGGCCGGAGGGCTCCCGCTGGCGCGAACACCACCTCGACGGCTGCACGACGCTGCGGATCTCCGTCCCGCGTGCGCAGCGCCTGGCGACCGGCGCGGTCAAGAACCTGCTGGCCGAGGACGTGCGGGACCGCCTGGAGTACGACGGCACGGTGCCCTGCCTGCCCTACCCCCCACCCGCCGACGGGCCGGCCGCCCCGGCTCCCGCCGTGATCGCCGTCGGCGAGGCGACCCGCGCGGCGGCCGGGGGCGCGCAGCTGCCCGCCGCGCTGCGCACCCGGTGGGCGGCCTGGTGCTCCTCGGCCGGGCTGGAACCCGCACCCGAGCCGCGCGCCGACGTCCCGCTCGTCCCCGGGCAGCGGCTGCGGGTGGTGCGCGCGATCGTCCGGGTGCCGGACGGGCCCGGCCGCCGGATCTGGGCCGTCAACGGGCACGCCTTCCCGATCGGCGGGGCGGCGGGGGAGCGGATCGCCCAGCAGCTGTGGCCCGGACGCGAACTGACGGTCGGTGAGCTGTGCCGGGCGGTGGGCGCGGACGAACACAACGGCGTCGTGACCGCGTTGCTGCGCAAGCTCTACCGGCTGCGTGGGATCGACCTGACCGGCGACGAGCGGACGGACGGATGACGACAGCACCCGTGAGCGACCTGGCCATCGTCCAAGGACCCCTGGACTGGGACGAGTTCACCGCGCGCTACTGGGACCGCCGCCCGGTGCTGATCAAGGCCCTCCACCCGGCGCCCTTCGAACTGCGCGAGGTCTTCGCCGCCGCCGCGCTCGCCACCCGGCCGCCCGGCTCGTACCTGATGCCGCCGAACGCGCAGTTCGCCGTCGGACGCTTCCAGCAGTCCGAGCCCGCCAACTGGTTCCCGCGCGCCGAGGACGGCACGTTCGACGGCTACCGGCAGCGGCTGGACGCCGAGTTGGCGGCCTTCTCGAAGGAGCGGCGGTACGCGCTGGTCGTGCACGCCTTCCACGCCTTTCACGCCGGGCAGTGGGAGCGCGAGCGCGCGTTCTTCGAGCCGCTGTGGGAGCGCACCGGGCTGCCCCTGTCGGGGGCGATCACCACGCTCTTCCACGGCAGCTACGAGCACACCCCGGTCGGCGTCCACAAGGACCGCTTCGCGACCTTCCTGTTCGCCCTCGAAGGCCGCAAGCGGATGCGGTTCTGGCGGGAGCGCCCGTGGACCGAGCCGGTGACCACCGTGCTGGACTACCGGCCCCACCTGGCCGCCTCGTTCACCGCCGAGCCCGAGCCCGGCGACCTGCTGTACTGGCCCGCGGACTACTACCACGTCGGTGAGAGCGTCGACGCCACGGCCGCGACCAGCGTCAACGTCGGCGTGCCGCGCGAGGCGCACCGCGCGGTCTACGACGTGGACGACCTGCTGCTGGGCAAGGCCCCGGACGCGATGGTCGATCCAGACGCCGGCCTGGTGCGGCTGCCCGCTGCCACCGCCCCGCTGTCGGTGCCCGAACCGCCGACGGACGGCGCGCTGCCCGAAGCGCTGGAGCAGACCCTGCGCGTCTTCCAGGAGTACGGCGACCCCGACCGGATGCGGGACCGGGTCGCCTCGGTCTCGCTCCGCAACTGGAGCGCGTCCGGTCTGTGCCCCGCCCCGCCGCCCGAGGTGCCGCAGCCCCTGGACGACGGCACGGCGGTACGCGCCCGTGCCCGGGTGCTGTACGAGCCGGCCGACGGAGCGCTGCTGTGCGCCGCCAACGGGCACGTGCTGCGCACCACGCTGACGCGGCAGCAGGTGGAACCGCTGCTGCGCCGACTCGCCGAACGGGAGCCGGTGCTGGTCGGCGAGTTGACGGCCGGCCTGCCGCCCGCAGCCCGCCCGGAAGCCCGCCGCCTGCTGGAGGCGCTGGAGAGCTTCCGCGCCCTGACCCGCGAAGCACTCCAGCCGTAGACCGTCCAGCGACCCGCGCCCTACCGGATCCGCTCCCCGGCCGGGACGGCCTGCGCCTCGGCCTGGCCCGGTGCCGCGGCGGACGTGCTCGTGGTGGGCCGCAGCCTGGCGCGCACCGCGGTGCCGAGCCGGTCCAGGCCGACCACCAGGGCGGCCAGCACGATGAACTCCACCGTCAGCTGCGCGATCTGTCCCCAGACGTAGCCGTAGCCGTGCCCGCTCGGGTCGAAGAAGAAGTACGGGTACTTGTTCGGGAAGTCCGGGAAGAGCGCGGCCCGGGCCATCGTCAGGCCCGCGTAGGTCAGGGGGAAGGAGAGCCAGAGCGGCAGGTCGCGCCAGCGCGAGGCGTTGCGCGGGCGGGCGCAGAGCCAGTCGAGCAGCACCAGCACGGGGGTGGTGTAGTGCAGCAGGAACGAGGACCAGTTCTGCAGCCGGTCGGGCCCGGAGGTCAGGCCGGGCAGCGGGTCGGCGCCGTGGTTCAGCAGGATGTGCGCGACCAGGCCGGTGATCATGATGTAGAGCGTCGCCGCGCCGCGCAGCCGGGGTGCGGGCGCGTCCGCCGTGCCGCGCTTGGTCATCCAGTAGACGGCGCCGGCGAAGTAGCCGAAGACCAGCACGTTGCTCTGGACCGTGAAGTACACCAGCGAGCTGGTGCCCAGGATCAGCCCGAACCCGCTCGACAGGACGATGGCCAGGCGCCACCAGAGCGTGGGTCGGGTCCAGATGTGCATGGCGTTCACCGGATCTGTCGTACGGGTGGGGGTCGACGTACTCTACCGGGCAGTAGTCGTGGGGCACGAGCCATAGCGGGGCGTCAGGCTCCGGTGGGACCGTCCTCCCCCGTGCGGGGGAGGGGTGGCGGCGTCCAGATGTAGCGGGTGCTGGTGGTGATCGGGATCAGCCCCAGCCGGCGCAGGATCGGCGCGCTGTGCTCGGAGGCGTCCACCTGGAGGTAGCGGTGGCCGCACGCGTGGGCGATCCGGGCCCGCTGTGCCACCAGCGCCTGGTAGACGCCGCGCCCGCGCCACTCGGCCAGCGTCGCCCCGCCGAGCAGCGCTCCGAAGTCGCTGCCCGGGCGCAGCACCAGCCAGCCGGTGCTGATCAACTGCCCCCCGGACTCGGCGGCCAGGACCGCGATCCCCTCGGGGTGGTCGGTCAGTTGGCCGTGCAGGAAGTCGGCGAGGGACTGGTGGTACTCGCCCCAGACGGCCGCCTCCAGAGCCGCGATCCGGTCCGCCTCGGCGGGGTCGGTGAGGCGGCGCACGGTCACGCCCGCGGGCAGCGCCGGCTCCCGGCCGGGCGGGGGCGCGAGCAGCTCGCTGCGCCCGGCCAGCACGGTGGTGGTGGGCTGGGCGGTGAAACCGGCCGCGCGCAGGCGCTCGGGCAGCTCGGCGGGCAGGTCGTGCCCGCGCACCTTCCACTCCAGGCGGCGGCTGCGGGGGGCGAAGTGCCGGAGTTGGCGGTGGATCAGCTCGTCCAGCTCGGCTCCGCGCAGGCCCAGGTCGCGCGGTGCGTTGACGAAGCCGCTGCTCTCACCGGTGTGCCGGATCAGCGGCCCGTCCTGGTCGCGCACCGTGTCGGGCCCGTCGAGGCCGCTGCGCAGCTGTCGGTCGTAGGCGTCGCGTAGTTCCGCTGCATCGATCACCGGTCGAGCCTACGGTCGACGGCGGCCCGGCGGCTCTTGTTACTGGCGGGTCACCGGCATACCATCCCGAGTGTTACAGCTCTACTGTCACGCTCGCGAGGAGGCGGCCGGGTGACTGGTGACCGGGAGGCCGACGGCCGGGGCGCGGGGCCGCTGGCCGGGGTGCGGGTGGTCGAGCTGGCCGGGATCGGCCCCGGCCCGTTCGCCGCGATGCTCCTCGGTGACCTGGGCGCCGACGTGGTGCGGGTGGACCGGCCGAACGGCTCGCCGCTGACCGGGGATCCGGCGCTCGACCTGACCAACCGCAGCAAGCGCTCGGTGCTGCTCGACCTCAAGGCGCCGGACGGGCCCGGCCTGCTGCTCGACCTGGTCGAGCGCGCCGACCTGCTGATCGAGGGCTACCGCCCCGGGGTCGCCGAGCGGCTCGGGGTCGGCCCCGAGCCGTGCCTGGCCCGCAACCCCGCGCTGGTCTACGGGCGGATGACCGGCTGGGGGCAGCACGGACCGCTGGCCGCCGCCGCCGGGCACGACATCGACTACACCGCGCTCACCGGCGTCCTCTCCATGATCGGGCCGGCCGACGGGCCGCCCAGCGTCCCGCTCAACCTGCTCGGCGACTACGCGGGCGGCTCGCTCTACCTGGTGGTCGGCCTGCTGGCCGCCCTGCAGCACGCCCGCGGCACCGGTCAGGGCCAGGTGGTGGATGCCGCGATCGTCGACGGCACGGCCCATCTGGCCACGCTCTTCTGGGGGTTGCTCGCCGAGGGGCGCTGGCAGGACCGCCGCGGCGGCAACCTGCTGGACGGCAGCGCCCCCTGCTACGCGGTCTACCAGGCGAGCGACGGCGGCCACTTCGCGGTCGGCGCGCTGGAGCCGCAGTTCTACGCCGAGTTCGCCCGGCTGCTCGGCCTCGGCCCCGAGGCGCCCGGCCAGTACGACACCGCCCGCTGGCCCGAGCTGCGCGCGCTGATCGCCACCCGCTTCGCCGGCCGCACCACCGCCGAGTGGACCGCCGTCTTCGAGGGCACGGACGCCTGCGTGACGCCGGTACTGACGATGCATCAGGCCGTGCGGCACCCCCATCTGGCGGCCCGCGGCACCTACCCGACCCTGGACGGGGTGACCCAACCCGCCCCCGCACCGCGCTTCTCGGCCACCCCCGCCGAGCTGCGCCGCCCGCCGGCCCGGCCCGGCGCGGACACCGCCGAGGTGGCCCGCGACTGGGCCGTGCCCGGCCTCGCCCCCTGACCGTCCGCTCACCCAAGGCCGCCGGACCAACCGACTCCCCTGAGAGGCAGCAGCAATCGTGAGTACCGAAGCGTACGTCTACGAGGCGATCCGCACCCCGCGCGGGCGTGGCAAGAAGGGCTCCCTGCACGGTACCAAGCCGATCGACCTGGTGGTCGGCCTGATCCGGGAACTGCGCGCCCGGCTCCCCGAGTTGGACCCGGCGGCGATCGACGACGTGGTGCTCGGCGTGGTCAGCCCGATCGGCGACCAGGGCTCCGACATCGCCCGGATCGCCGCGATCGCCGCCGGGCTGCCGGACACGGTGGCCGGCGTCCAGGAGAACCGCTTCTGCGCCTCCGGCCTGGAGTCGGTCAACCTGGCTGCCGCCAAGGTGCGTTCGGGCTGGGAGGAGCTGGTGCTGGCGGGCGGCGTGGAGTCGATGTCGCGGGTGCCGATGGGCTCCGACGGCGGCGCCTGGGCGATGGACCCGATGACCAACTTCGAGGCCTCCTTCATCCCGCAGGGCATCGGCGCCGACCTGATCGCCACCATCGAGGGCTTCACCCGCTCCGACGTGGACGCCTTCGCCGCCGAGTCGCAGGCCCGCGCCGCCAAGGCCCAGGCGGACGGCCTCTTCGACCGCTCGGTGGTCCCGGTGCGCGACCGCAACGGCCTGGTCGTGCTGGAGCGCGACGAGTACCTGCGCCCCAGCACCACGGCGCAGACGCTGGCCGGCCTCAAGCCCGCCTTCGCGGGCATCGGCGAGGCGGGCGGCTTCGACGCGGTGGCGCTGCAGAAGTACCACTGGGTGGAGCGGATCGACCACGTGCACACCGCCGGCAACTCCTCCGGCATCGTGGACGGCGCCTCGCTGGTGGCCATCGGCTCGCCGGCGATCGGCGAGCGCTACGGGCTGCGCCCGCGCGCCCGGATCGTCTCGGCCGCCGTCTCCGGCTCCGAGCCGACCATCATGCTCACCGGCCCGGCGCCGGCCACCCGCAAGGCGCTGGCCAAGGCGGGGCTGACCGCCGCGGACATCGACCTGGTCGAGATCAACGAGGCCTTCTCGGCGGTCGCGCTGCGCTTCATCCGCGAACTCGGCTTCTCGCACGAGCAGGTGAACGTCAACGGCGGCGCCATCGCGCTCGGCCACCCGCTGGGCGCCACCGGCGCGATGCTGCTCGGCACGCTGATCGACGAGCTGGAGCGGCGCGAACTGCGCTACGGCCTGGTCACCCTGTGCGTGGGTGGCGGCATGGGCGTGGCCACCATCGTCGAGCGCATCTGACCCCCCTTCCTGGATCCCGGAGACAATTCCCATGAGCGAGCTGACCGTTATCCGCTGGGAGCAGGATCAGGAGGGCGTGGTCACCCTCGTCCTGGACGATCCCAACCAGTCCGTCAACACCATGAACGCCGCCTTCACCACCGACTTCGAGGCCGCGGTGGAGCGCCTGGCGGCCTTCGAGGGCCTGCGCGGCGTGATCATCACCTCCGCCAAGAAGACCTTCTTCGCCGGCGGTGACCTGCGGATGCTCTCGAAGGTCGACGCCGAGGGCGCCGCGGAGTTCTTCGAGGGCTCGCTGCGGCTCAAGCGCGCGCTGCGGAGCCTGGAGACCCTGGGCAGGCCGGTGGTCGCCGCGATCAACGGCAGCGCGCTGGGCGGCGGCCTGGAGCTGGCGCTGGCCTGCCACCACCGGATCGCGCTGACCGCGCCGGGCAGCAAGCTCGGCTTCCCCGAGGTGACGCTCGGCCTGCTGCCGGGTGGCGGCGGGGTGGTCCGCACGGTGCGACTGCTCGGGCTGGCCGACGCGCTGCTCAAGTGGCTGCTGACCGGGCGCCAGTACCGCCCGGCGGCTGCCGTCGAGGCCGGCCTGGTGCACGAACTCGCCTCCGACAAGGATGAGTTGCTGGCCAAGGCGCGGGCCTTCATCGCCGCCCACGAGAGCGCCGAGCAGCCCTGGGACGTCAAGGGCTACAAGATCCCCGGCGGCACCCCCGCCACCCCGGCACTGGCGGCCCAACTGCCCGCCTACCCGGCCAATCTGCGCAAGCAGCTGAACGGCGCCCCCTACCCGGCCCCGCGCAACATCCTGGCGGCCGCGGTCGAGGGCAGCCAGGTGGACGTGGACACCGCTTTCGTGATCGAGGCCCGCTACTTCACCGAGCTGGTCGGCGGGCAGACCGCCAAGAACATGATCCAGGCCCTCTTCTTCGACATGCAGGCCGTCAACTCCGGTGCCTCGCGACCGGCTTCCGTGCCCGAGCGCCCGGTGCGCAAGGTCGCGGTGCTCGGCGCGGGCATGATGGGCGCGGGCATCGCCTACTCCTGCGCCAAGGCGGGGCTCGAGGTCCTGCTCAAGGACGTCAGCATCGAGGCGGCCGAGCGCGGCAAGGCCTACTCGGCCGGGCTGCTGGACAAGGCCGTGGCGCGCGGACGCAGCACCGCCGAGCAGCGTGCCGAACTGCTGGCCCGGATCACCCCGACCGCCACGGCCGCCGACCTGGCCGGCTGCGACGCGGTGATCGAGGCGGTCTTCGAGAACGTCGAGCTCAAGCAGCGGGTCTTCCAGGAGATCCAGGAGGTGGTGGACGCCGACGCGCTGCTCTGCACCAACACCTCCACGCTGCCGATCGGCCTGCTGGCCAAGGGCGTCGACCGGGACGCCGACTTCATCGGCCTGCACTTCTTCTCGCCGGTCGACAAGATGCCGCTGGTGGAGATCATCAAGGGCGAGCGGACCGGGGAGGAGGCGGTGGCCCGGGCCTTCGACCTGGTGCGCCGGATCGGCAAGACCCCGATCGTGGTGAACGACTCGCGCGGCTTCTTCACCTCCCGGGTGATCGGCCGGTTCATCAACGAGGGCGTGGCGATGCTGGGCGAGGGCGTCGACCCGTCCTCCATCGAGCAGGCCGCCGCCCAGGCGGGCTACCCCGCCAAGGTGCTCTCGCTGCTGGACGAGCTGACCCTCACCCTGCCGCGCAAGATCCGCGGCGAGGCCCGCCGGGCCGTCGAGGAGGCGGGCGGGGTCTGGCAGCCGCACCCCGCCGACGCGGTGATGGACCGGATGCTCGACGAGTTCGAGCGCCCCGGCCGCAGCGGCGGCGCGGGCTTCTACGACTACGACGCGGACGGCCGCCGGCTGGGCCTGTGGCCCGGCCTGCGCGAGCACTTCACCCGCCCCGAGGTGCAGGTGCCGTTCGAGGACCTCAAGGAGCGGATGCTCTTCGCCGAGGCGCTCGACTCGGTGCGCTGCCTGGAGGAGTCCGTGCTGACCTCGGTCGCGGACGCCAACGTCGGCTCGATCCTGGGCATCGGCTTCCCGGCCTGGACCGGCGGGGTGCTCCAGTACATCAACGGCTACCCGGGCGGCCCGGCGGGATTCGCCGCCCGCGCCCAGGAGTTGGCCGCCGCCTACGGCGAGCGGTTCGCGCCGCCGGCGCTGCTGGAGCGAGTGGTCGCCGAGGGCGGGACGTTCAAGGACTGAGCGCCGCCCCACGCACCCGGGAGCCCCCGGCCCGACCTCTTCGCAGGTCGGGCCGGGGGCTCCCGGCTTTGATCATGTGTCAAACATCCCTATGGGGCAGGCTTTACATGGTTTTGGTCGCCCAATGGGGCAGCCTTGGGAGAGAAGAGACCGTTCCGTTGCCCGTCCGATTACGGTTCGTTGCGGACGGGTCGTGGACGCGGCCCGCCAGACTCCGGAGGTGCTCAACATGCGACGTGCCCTGACCAAGTTCGGTAGTCTCGCGGCGGTTTCGATGCTCGCGGTGGCGTTGGCCCAGCCCGCCCAGGCGGCGCAGCCCACCGTGTCGGTGCGCCCCGCGGACGCCACCGCGCCGGCCTACTTCGAGTTCACCGACAGCTCGGACACCATGGTGATCCAGCTCACCGACCCGGCCAAGATCCAGGAGGCCCGGTCCATCCTGAGCGGCGCGCAGACCGACCCGACCCACGTGATGGGGACGATCGTGAAGAGCCCCGCCCCGTACAACAAGCCCTGGAACTTCACGCTCGACCCGAACTCGATCACCTTCTTCAGCATGGCGATGGAGGCGTGCGACGGGAACATCGCCTTCGCCAACGCCAACCTGGACCAGGTGGGCGGCTCGCTCTTCCCGCACAGCACCTTCTGCCCCTGGCACTCCCAGCTGACCCGCGAAATCCCGGCGCCGCAGGGCAGCTGACCCGGCGGGCCGAGGGCCCACGGACCCGGGCCGGTGCCGGGCGGGCGAGCAGCCCCCGGCGCCGGCCCGGCACGGTGTCCTCAGGCCGGCCGTGCGGCGCGGTAGGTCTCCAGGACGAGCTCCACCGCCCGGAAAGGGTGGCTCCGACCGCCGGGCGCGGGCAGCGCCTCCTCCAGCACGACGCCGCCGGAGTGGCGCGACAGCCACCGTCCCAGCACCTGCAGGTGCAGCGCGTTGCCGAGGTCGACGAACTGCGGCTTGGGCCGCCGCAGGTAGCCGTCCGGGTCCGCGGCCGGCCGGGCCGGCGGTGTGGCCGGCTCGGGGCGAAGGAAGAGCTGTTCGGGCAGGCCGAGCAGGGTCCGCCAGCGTGCCGTGGCGGCCACCGGCAGCGCGGGGCCGGTGGAGAGGTCGGCGCGCAGCGCCTGGACCACGCCGGCCGGCAGGTGCCAGCGGCGCCGGCGCAGTACGACGTGACGGTGCCGCAGCCGGGGCGTGCGGAGCACCCGGCCGCCGGGAGCCGCCAGCGTGTACCGGGGCACCAGGGACCGCAGGCGGACCGCGCCCTGCGGGTGGTCCGCGAGCAGCGGGGCGATCCGCTGCGGCAGCCGCACCGGGGCGAGGAAGCCGCCGTACAGGACGTCGAGCAGCTCGCCGGTGGCCCGCAGCCGCAGCCGGAGCTGATCGCTGTCCCGGTCGTGGACCAGGTCCAGCTCCGACTCCGCGAGCGAGGACCAGCGGCGGTCGGGCCCGATCTCGTCGGGCACCAGCAGCGGGTGCAGGTTGGCGTTGAAGCCGCCGACCGGGCGGATCTGGGCGGCCCGGGCCTGCTCCGGCAGCCCGTGCCGGATCTGCCGGGCGACCTCCGCGGTGGCCACGGGCTCCATGGCGTCCAGGAAGCGGCTGGTGAACCGGCCCCAGCCGGCGTACAGGTGGTTGACGCAGAGCAGGCCGTCGGCGCTGTCCCGCTGGAGGAAGAACGCGTAGCTCGACGGGCGGGCCAGGATCCAGGACGGGAGCCGCTCGCCGAGCCCTCGGAGCAGGTCCGCGGGCAGCACGGCGTCGGTGTCGGCGCCGCCCGGGTCGGTGCCGGAGTCGGTGCCGGAGTCGGGGACGGCCGGCCGCATCCGGTCGATGAGCAGTCGGCGCACCGCCGCCAGTTCGCCGTATCCGCTGGGGAGTTCGCCCTCGCGCTCGTCCTGGGGCGGCAGTGCGGCCAGCCGGCCGGCCTCGGCCCAGGCGGCGTCGACGACCGGGCCGAACTCCCACGGGTGGTGGCAGACGCCGCCGGCCCCGTAGCGGTCCACGAAGCGGTCGCGGGCGATCCGGCGCATCACCTGCCCCGCGTCGAAGAGTTCGGCCAGGGCGGTCGCCTCGCCCAGCGCCTCGTGGTCGGCGCGGTCGAGGAGGCCGCCCAGCCGCAGCGGACGGCGGGCCACCACGTCCTCGGACAGGACGTTCAACGGCGCGCTGTGCTCGGGGACCGGCCGGCCCGCGCGGGCCAGCAGGTCGGTCCAGCGATCGGCGAGATCGGTGAGCAGGGCCGGCCGCAGGTCGGCCGGGGCGGTGGCGAACCGCCGGGTGCGCTCGGCGATCGCGTCCACCCGGTCGGCGAGCCCGGTGTCCTCGGGGGCGGTGCGCAGCCAGCCGGCGACCTTGGCCAGCGGGTCGCGGTCCTGCGGGTCGACCGGCTCGGCGGGAACCAACAGGCCCGCACCGGCCAGGCGTTGCAGGTAGCCGGCGGCAGCCGCCACAGCCCCGGTGTCCTCGGTGTCCTCGGTGTCCTCGACTTCCTCGGTGACCTGGGCGGTCCCGTCCGGGCGGCGGTCACCAGGGTCCCGGGTCCCGCTCAGCCGGTGCGCCAACTCCCTCAGCGGGCGCGGGTCCGCGCCGAGCGAAGCGAGGGAGGCCAGCGGGCCGCCGGCCGGCAGCCCGATCTCCTCCTCCCGGGTGGCCAGGTAGCGGCCCCCGGCGAACACCACGGTGCTGCGGGAGAAGCAGGCGCGGCCCTCGACGGTCCGCGCGGAGCTGGCCAACCGGTGCGGCAGCGCGGCGCGGCGGCGCGGATCGTCCAGCAGGGCCTGGCACAGTGCGCCCACCAGGGTCCGGCTGGCCCGGACCACCGAGGCGGGTGCCGCGGCGGGCAGGTCGGCCTCGCCCCAGTCGGTCGCGGCTGCGGTCGCGGGGGTGTCCAGGAGACCCCACCCGACCGCCGTGAACCAGGAGAGCGGACTGGTCCTGGTGCCGGCCCGCAGCGCGTAGCGCAGGACGTTCGGTTCCTCCTTGCGGGCCCTGCGGTCGGACCCGGCGTCGCCCGCGCCCGTCCGCGTCAGTGCCCGCAGCAGGTCGGAGCTGGTGAGCGCGACCGCCCGCAGGAGCGCCGGTTCGCGGCACAGGGCCGACAGCGCGGCGCGCTCGGCGGTCAGCGCGGCCTCGGCCGACGCGGCCAACTCGTCGAGCAGCAGGGCCTGCTGCTCGCGCAGCGTCAGCCAGCGGGCGAGCTGCGGCAGCCGCTCGGGCAGGTCGCCCAGCCGGCCCAGCAGTTCGGCACGCGGTTCGCGCCCGTTGTGCAGCGCGCGGCGCAGCGGCAGGACGGTGTCGCGGTGGAACGCCTGCGGGTGGCCGCCCTGGCTGGCGTACAGGGTGTCGCCCAACACCGGTAGCAGGGAGGCTGTTTCGGCCTCCAGCTCGGTCAACTCGGCCAGCAGGGCGCGGAACGCGGAGGCAGGACGGCTCTGGGCGGGCTGGCACAGCAGGTTCGACCGCGCCAGCGCGTAGGGCGCCGACCGGACGCGGTAGCCCCCGGCAGCGGAAGCGGGCGTCGGGGTGGGGCGGCGGCCGGGATCGCCGTCGGTGGCGCCGGGCCTTGCGGAATGCGGCATCGGTGGGTCCCGTCGACATCGCGGGCCCTGGTGCGGCCCTGGTGCGGCCGTGCTGCGGCTGTGCTGCAGCCGTGGTTCGGCCGTGGTTCGGCCGTGCTGCGGCCCGGTGCGGGCCGCACGAGGAGCCGTGCGACCCGCACCGGTCAGCGACCGTGTGCGCCCTGGACGGTCAGACCGCGGCCGGAGGCCGCGAGACCACCGGCGGAATGATGGCGCAGGAGGACGAGGACTCGCAGGAACACGCGCCCTGGGACGCTCCGTTCTCCGGCAGCGCGGCGGTGTCGCGCAGCGAGGTGACGGTGAGGGAGCTGAGGTCCAGGTCGAAGTCCTGGAGGTCGAAGCTCGGCTGTGCGGTGGTGTCGGACATAGCGGTCTCCCTGGATGAACGTTGACGAGGTACACCTGGGGTGGAGCCGAACGGTCCGCGGACTGGGACGACTGTAGTCCTGCGAACCGGATGTCACGGTGGTGACTGAGCGAGCCAAGGTTACTGCGTGACGTTAGCTGGTGTGTGTGGTTTTGATCGATCCAGTCATCTGAGTTGACGAATCGTCATCGGCCGAGCCCCGGTGCTCGACCACTACCTCGCGGGTCCGCAGCGCACGGGCGTTGCCGGTCGGCCCGGCTGACCGGCGGCATCCGGGCTGGTCCTCAGGCCCCCAAGCGCTTCAGCCGGTCCAGGTAGTCCGCCGCCGCCCGGGTGTCGCCGGCCGGGGCGATGAGCGCGACGTGGCTGTCGGGCCGGACCAGCACCAGCGCGTCCTCGGTGATCCCGTAGGCCGAGCGGGCGAGCCCGTGCTCGTCGAGGACCTGTCCGGCCGGCCCGTGCGGTCCGTCGGCCACCTGGTACGCCCGCAGACTGTCGCTGCCGTGCTCGGCGGCCGTCTCCCGCAGGGCCCGCGCCGCGCCCGGGCCGAAGCCGAGGAGGGTGAAGTGCGGTCCGGCGAACAGCTCGAAGAGGCGGACCGGGGCGCCGGTCGCGGCGTCCCGGCAGGGCGCGTCCGGGGCGCGGTCGCCGGGCTGCAGCCGGGCGTCGTGCGCGTCCTGTTCGTCGTGCCCGCTCTGCCCGCTCTGCCCGTCCGGCGCGTCCGGCTTCTCGCGGCCGACGGCGAGCGAGCTCCACCGGTAGCCCAGCCCCAGCGTGTTCGTCTCCGGGGTGAACACGGAGTCCAGGCCGCCGCCCGGCTCCTTGATGGCCTCCAGGGTGGCCTGCAGGCGCTCCGAGGTGATGTCCAGCGTCCAGGCGGCGATGGGCAGGCGCTCCTCCTCGTAGGTGTCGAGCAGGCCGGGCCCCGCCTGCCCGGTGAGCACCAGGGCGAGCTTCCAGCCCAGGTTGAAGGCGTCCTGGATACCGGTGTTCATGCCCAGTCCGCCCGCGACGGGGTGGACATGCACGGAGTCCCCGGCCAACAGGACCCGGCCCACCCGGAAGCGGTCGACCATGCGCACGTTGACCCGGTAGGTCGACAGCAGGGTCGCGTCGGCCAGCCGGAGGCCGGGAATCCTGGCGTGCCGGTCGAGCAGCCGCTGGAAGCCGTCCCGCGAGGGTGCGAGCGGCTCGCCCTGCGCGTCCCGCTCGGGCGAGGCCTGGAACCACCAGCCCGCCCGGGTGCCGGGGATCGGGCAGAGCATCACTCCGCCGTCCTCGTCGAGCCACTGGTGCCAGTAGCCGCGGTCCGGCCCGTCCAGCTCCACGTCCCCGCAGACCATCACCAGTTCCTCGGCCGTGCGGCCGGCCAGCGGGACGCCCAGCAGCTTGCGGGTGGTGCTGTGGGCGCCGTCGCAGCCCACCAGGTAGCGCGCGTCGATCTGCCGCCCGTCGGCGAGGACGGCGGTGACCCCGGACGCGTCCTGGGTGAACCGGACCAGCTCGGTGCCCAGTTCGACCCGCACGCCGTGGTCGGCCAGCCGGGAGCGCAGGATCTCCTCCAGCCGCCACTGGGGGAGCAGCCACGGCCGGTCGTAGGGCGCGTCGGGGGTCGGCCTGGAGCCGAGGAACGGCTGGGCGTCGGCGACCGGCTGTCCGTGCCGGTACTTGCGCATGGTCAGCGGGGCGGTCCCGGCGGCGAGCACCTCGTCGACGACACCGAGGTCCGCGAGGACCTCGAGGCTGCGGGGGTTGGGCCCCTTCGCCCGTGAGCTGCGCGGGTGCTCGGGCGACTTCTCGATGATCCGCACCGCGATGCCGCGCCGCGCCAGGTCGCAGGCCAGGGTCAGCCCGGTCGGTCCGGCCCCCACGATCAACACGCTGGTCATCCGTACTCCTCCGCCGCGTCTCGTCCGTCTCGTCGTCGTGCTGGGTCCACGAAAACGCAACCGGGGCAAAAAAGCAACCCGGTAATGAAAGAGACTCGGTCATACTCCCTCAGGAGCGGATCGCCGCGCGTTCGAACCGGACGGTGAGCAGGGTCGGCACCAGCGCCACCCAGAACAGCACCTGCGGGACGGTCCGTTGGGACCACGGCACGGTCACGACCAGCACGGCGGTGAGCGTGCACCAGGCCGACTGTGCGACGACCAGCCGCGCCCAGCCGACCTGCCGGACCAGTGACCACAGGCTCATCCGCACGCCGGTGCGCAGCCGCCGGTAACGGCGCCAGGCGCCGAAGCCCCAGACGGCGGCCATCAGGGCGAGCCCGTAGAGCCGGGTGCCGAGCGGTCCCGGCAGGGCCGTCGGGTCGTCGCCGGTCGGGAAGACCCGTCCGGCGAGGGCCGCGATCACCGCGCAGAGCAGCGCGAGCCAGCGGGTGCCGCGCAGCATCCGGAACACCGCCGCGTCCAGGCCCCTGCGCAGCCCGGCGTCCTGCGGGTCGGCGGCGAGTGCGGTGGCGTACGCGTCCGCGGCGGCCGGCAGCCTGGCGCCCGCGCCGGTCAGCGGCGGCCCGGCGGCGTCCTTCGCCGCGTGTGCGGCCAGCTCGCCGAGCGCCCAGGCGTTCTGCGGGTCGATCCGCAGCGTCTCCAGCAGCGCCTGCCGCAGCACGTCCGCACGGCCGTTCACCAGCGCGGCCTTCCACAGCGCGTAGTGCGCACCGGTCTCCTGCGGCCCGAGCCGCACGGCCTGCGCCGCCGCGTCGAACGCCTCCGGCCAGCGCGGCTGCCAGGCGATCAGGGACTCCGAGAGGGCTGCGAACCCCTGCCAGCGCTGGGGGTCGATCCGGACCGCTTCCTGTGCCGCGGCCAGCGACTCGTCCGGCCGGCCGAGCCGCCGCAGCGCGTACGCGCGCACCTGGTGGGCGTCGAAGTCCTCCGGCGCGAGGGCGAGGGCCTCACCGGTGGCGGCGAGCACCTCCTCGTACTCCCGGACCGACAGGTGGCAGCGGGCCAGGCGCACCCAGCCGCGCACGTCGGTCGGGTCCTCGGCGAGCCGCCGGGCGAGCAGGACGCGGGCCTCGTCGAAACGGTCGAGCTCCATCAGGGCGGCTGCCTGCTCGACGAGGGGGTGCGGTGCGGTCACAGCTTCCGTGCCTTCTTCAGGTAGGCGAGCAACTCGTCGTACAGGCCGCCCTCGTTGGCGAACATCGCCACGTTGCGGGCCGCCGCGAACCACGGCTCGGTGGACGGGCGGATCGCCTTCGCGGCGCCCAGCAGGTCCTTGGTGTTGATCATGCGGACGGTCCCGGTACGGGCGGAGTCGAGCAGCGCCGACTCGGCCGCACTCTCGCAGACGTGCGCGAGGTCGGCGCCGGAGAAGCCGTCGGTCGCCTTGACCAGCTTCGCCAAGTCGACCGACTCGATGGGGCGTTCGCGCAGGTGGTAGCGGAGGATCGCGTCCCGGGCCGGGCCGTCGGGCGGCAGCACCAGCAGCGTGCGGTCGAGCCGGCCCGGGCGGCGCAGCGCGACGTCCACGTCCCAGGGCACGTTGGTCGCGGCGAGCACGAACACCCCGTCGTTGACGTCGTCGACGCCGTCCAGCTCGGTCAGCAGCTGGTTGACGGTGGTGCGCATGCCGTTGTGCTGGGTGCGGCTGCGCTTGGCGCCGAGGGCGTCCAGCTCGTCGAGGAAGAGCACGCACGGCGCCTTGCGGCGGGCGGTCTCGAAGACCTCGTGCATGTTGCGCTCGGAGTTGCCGATCCACATGTCGAGCACGTCGTTGATCGACACGGAGACGAAGTTCGCGCCGAGCTCGCCGGCGACGGCCCGCGCGATGAACGTCTTGCCGCAACCGGGCGGCCCGTACAGGAGCAGCCCGCCGCGCAGGCTCTTGCCGTACAGCCGACGCAGCTCCGGGTTGCGCATGGGTGCGAGGAAGGCGGCCTCCAGGCGGTCCTTGACCTCCTGCATGCCGCCGACGTCGGCGAGTCGCACCGAGCCGGGTGCGTCGGGCGCCGCCACGTCGTAGGCGCTCACCCGGGCGGTGCCGGTGGTGGTGGCGGTGCCGCCGTCGACGGCGAGCGGGGCTTCCTTGGCGTCGGGTCCGGGGCCGGGGCCGACGTCGGTGGCGGCGTAGGTGTCGGCGCCGGGGCTCACGGCGAACCGGGGCGGGACGGCGTCGCCGACCTCCTGCTCGGCGGCGGCCCAGTCGAACCCGGCGCGCTGGCTGGGCGGTTGGAGCGGTGCTACGGGCTGCTCGACGGGTGCCGCGGGCTGCTGGACGGGTGCCGCGGGCCGCTCGACCGCCGGCCCGCCGCCCATGGCGCGCGCCATCACGGCCCGCGCCTGCGCGTCCCCGGGCGCGTGACTGAGCGCAACGGCCGCCTCCGTCACCGCCGCGTCGCCGTACCCGGCGTCGAGCAGCAACTCGGCGAGGTGCAGCCGCAGGGGCACGTCCTGGGGCGCCGCAGCCACGGCCGCGCGCAGGCTGCCGATCAGCGGGGGCTCGGCGGTCGGGGGACGGTCGGGGGTGTCGGGCGTCGCGTCGGGCATGCCCCCACCCTACGAACCCGTCATACGCCCACGTCAACCAGGTTCCGCCTGACCGGGAGGCGGCCTAACGCGGGGTCAACTCGGCCATCGTTTCCACGGCCTCGCGGACGTCCGGGTGTGGGTCGCCAGCGAGGGCGGCGAGCAGCTCCGCCACCCCGGGGGTGCGCCAGCGGCCGACCGCCCAGACCAGCTCCTCCCGCACCGCGGGGTCGGGATGGCCTGCCAGGAACGCCAGTTGGGCGATCGGACCACGTCGGCGCATGGCGAACCAGTGCAGCGCCTCGCGCAGCACCGCCGGGTCGCCGGGTTCGCCCGCCGCCGCGATCCTGGCGAGCAGCACCCCGACCGGCGGCGGCGGGCCGTCCAACGGATGCGGCAGCCGTTCGAGCAGCCGCCGCGACCCGTAGCCGCCGCGCACCCGGCAGCCGAAACAGGTGCAAGGGCGTGTGCCGTGCGCATCCGGTACGTACCGCCACCCCGTCACCGGCGAGACGCCGCGCACCCGGTGCACCTCCCGGGGCCGGATCGCCCGGGGCACGAACACCTCCCACCCGCGCGGGTCCGCCAGCGCCGCGATCCGCCGCACCGCCTCCGCCGCGCGGACGGTCTCCTGGGCCCCGCGCACCCGGTCCCCGTACCGCCCGACCAGTACCCGCTGCTCGTCGTCCAGCCGCACCTGCACGGCCACCAGCCCGCCTCGACTGCCGAACCGCGCCAGCTCGCGGGTCCACTGATGGGTGAGGGTGTACGACGCCAGCGCCGGGAAGCAGTAGGCACCACGCGCGCCGCCCTGCCCATGGCTGACCGCCCGGATCCCGGACCGCCGGATCCGCGGAACGGTCGCCGCCGACGTCAAGTGCACGAACATGGCCATGGCTTGGGATGCTAGGTGATCGTCCGTGGGGGAGCGACGGGTTATTCCGGGCCGGGGCGGAAGGCACCGCGCACGAGGCGCGGCGCCTTCCAGTGGATGCCGGATGCCGGATGCCGGCTGACGCATCCGATCCGATCAGGCGGCGATCAGGTACCAGCCGCCGAGGCCGCTGCACATGCTCGCGTTCGGGGCACCCTGGCGGAAGCCGGCCGGGACGGGCTGGTAGGGGCACATCCACAGCCCGGCGTGGGCCACTTGCATGTACCACGAGCCGATGTTGCCGCAGCCGGAGTCCATGTGACCGGTGTTCACGTAGCCGGGGGGAATCGGCGAGCCCGCGCAGGTCCACTGGGCGGGGCGGACCAGTTGCAGGAACCAGGAGTCGATGCCGCTGCAGCCGACGGCGTTGTGCATGGTGATCACGTAACCGGGCGGGATCGGCGAAGTGGCGCAGGTCCAGATCCCGTCCTGCACGGGCTGCATGTACCAGGCGCCGGCCTGGTTGCACGCGGCCGGCGCGCGCTGGGTGATCACCCAGCCCGCCGGTATGGGCGTGCCGGGACAGACCCACCCGGGGGACACGTGCGGTGCGGCGGCGGCCGGTGCCGCCAGGGGCGCCGCACTGGCCGTACCGGCGGCCGTGCCGGTGATGACGGCCAGCAGCAGCGCGACCACCCCCACCGCCGCGGCGAGCCGGCTCCGGGCCGGCGCCAACCATGAACGACTTTGCAGGCGAGGATACTTGAGGTTCACTTCACACACCGGTCCAATCGAAACGGTTCGACGAAGCGCCGCACGACAGCTGCGCGGCGCCGGGACTGTGCAGATGGCATGACCTACGCGACGTGACCGGAAAGCGACATGACGGTCCGTCAGATATCGCCCTCCGGCCACTAGAGTGCCATTGGATCGTTCCAACTGTCTAGCGAAAGGACGACAGCGATGGATCCTGATGCCCGGACCAGGGCCGCACTGCAGGAGCACTGGCGAGCGTCGGACCGTGGGGAGACCGAGGCCGAGCACGCCGTCTACGCCGCCGACGCGATCCTCGACTACCCCCAGTCGGGCGAACGCTTCCGCGGCCGCGCGACGATCGCGGCCCAGCGCGGCGGGCACCCGGCCGATCGGCGCTTCACCGTCCAACGGATCACCGGCAGCGGGGACCTGTGGGTGAGCGAGTGCGTCATCACCTACGACGGGGTGCCCAGCCACGCGGTGAGCATCATGGAGTTCGCCGACGGACACGTGGTCCACGAGACGCAGTACTTCACCGACGCCTTCGCCGCCCCCGACTGGCGCGCGGCGCTCGCGGAACCGATGCCGGGCGGGGGCGACGCCGGGGCTTGAGCCTGACCGGGAATGACGACCATGGGAACTGTCGCGCCAGCGAAGCACTCACCTGCCGCCAGTCAAGGTCGCCCACGGCGTAGATGTTGTACCTCGAGCAGGTGATCGGCCCGCCCCCTTGACCGGGTGCGGGCCGTCTGATCACTGAGCTATTCGGTTGCCTTTGCAGGCGGCCAGATGTCGGACAAGCTCGCACCGGCAGGTGCGGCTGCCTCCAGGAACTGCTGCAACTCGTACACCAGCAGCACCCAGTACCTTCCGGTGTCGGCGAGACTGCGAACGACCCTCCGGGCAAGGGCCAGCTGTCGCTCCATGTCCCGGTCGAAGTCGCGCACGACCAGGACCGACTGGTACCGGTCGAAGGGGATGCCCCGGTCCTCGTCGAAGTCATGCGTGAGTTGGAGTTCCAGCGCTGCCCGGTCCAGCTGCGCCGAGTAGTCGACGCCATCGCCAGTGCGCCGAGCGAGAGCCCTGCCACAGGACGCCTCAAGGTCGGTGACGATGTCCGCCTCGGGCGACGCGGCCTGGATGAAGACATAGTGGTACATGCTTACGGTGGTCCCTATCGCCGGGAGATCGGCCGCGTGGTCGGTCGTACAGATGACGGTGCGCCGGCCCAGTCCTTTCTGGATTGGGCCGGCGCACCGTTCAGGCTGGGAGCTGCACAGGGATCAAGCTGTGCGATGAGTACAGCAGAACCTCAACGGCGGATGCTCACCACTCGTACGTGTAGGTGGCACGACGGAACGGCTGGGAGACAGCTGCCAGGCGCTGACGCGGCCAGATGTCCTCCTGCTCGTTCAAGCTCAGGTCACCATCGCGCCGTAGCAACCAGATGACCTCGGACTGAAAGTTCAGGACTGCATCACCCTGGACCCTCTCCAGCAAGCCGGACGCGAGTCGGACCATGTCGTCCTGCTGTTCGTCGATTCCTCGGCGAGCGCCCTCAGGAAGCAGGCGGGCAGAACTGGTCTTCTTTCACGTGTCGGAAAGAAGATTGGACGGAGCTACCGAGATTCCCCGTTCTGCATACTAGGGGACAGTCCGCAGAATCCGGCCTCGGCTAGGGCACTCGACCGCTCGCGCGATCTCATCACGGAGGAAACGTGGCACCCATCCACCCGAAGAAGTCAGTGGCCCGCACCCACGGCGTTGGGTGCGAGCCACGCTTGCCCCGAAGGCGGGTGCAAGACATTGGCAAGGCAGAAAGATTGCGCCCGCAGCTGTGCGGGGAGCGCCCGACCGCGACCCGACGCTCCTGCACGGCTCACATCAATGACTATCGCGGCATGGATCGCGCGTACTCCTGGCGCAGCTGATCCCACATCCTGTCCTGCTCTTCGCCGAGGTCGGGGAACCTGCCACCGGCTCGTTCAACCAGCACGGAGGCTGCGGCGATGAAGTCTCGTGTCAACGCGCGGAGCACCGGATGGGTAGCGGAGCTGTATTCGCGGAGCATCTCCGTCACAAACTTCTCGAAGATAGGGAGATCGATTTCGCATTCGTCCTCGATGATGTCATCAAGGCCGGAAGTGAGCCGAAATGCTGTAGCTGCCGCCTCTGCTTGTCCCTTGAAAAGATGACCGATCCTGATTGCGGGACTCCACAGGACATTGTCTTGGATCTGGAATGTGCAGCTCATTTTGCCCACCTTACTGAGACGTCCACGCCGGGATTTTCGGCCTTCCACTGCTCAACCGACTGCTCTACGGCGGATTTAAACTCGGCGGTCGCTCCGGGTTCGGTGAAATCGATGCCCATGGGAGCATTCTCATATCCGGAAAGATACTGACGGGCACGGACATAGGAGTCAAGCTTCTTGACAACATTTTTCTGGAGCCAGCTCTGGATATTCATCCGAGGATCCTGTCCGGTGGCCGTCTTCTCCTCCCAAAGGGTCCCCTTCTCCACGCGATCGATGTCAGTGATCGTATCCGAGAAGTTGTTCGGATCATCGACCCTATATTCCCTGTCGCCCTCCCGGATCGGGCGGATCCGATTGGACAACGGTACATCGTTGCTCCCGGAACCGTTTGCGGTCCTGGCGTCTCGGAGTGCGTCCCCCAGGCCCTTGCCGAACTTCCTGGCGCCATCGCCCATCATGCCGGCCCCGACGCCCACGCCGGCGGCGCTCACGGCGGCGGCGGGGACACCGACCTCGCAACCGACGCCGAGGGTGATGACACAGAAACCGCCGCTGACGACGAATCCGCTCGCACCTGCGTCCACCATGATGAAGCCGCCCGCGATCTGAGCGCCACCCTGCCAGAGGTCGGGGTTCAGGAAGGGGTGGAGGACGTGCGCGACCTTGTTGGCCTTGTCGTCAAGGTAGTTGAGGCCGCTGTGCACCCAGGCACTGATGCCGCTGTCCTTGTGGGCCGCCTGCTGGGCGTCTTCCTGCTGCTGCTTCCACTGCAGCCACTTCTTGCGCTGTTCGTCGGTCTCCTTGATGATCCTCTGGTCTTCGGCCTCCCGGTCCGCCTTCTTCTTGGCCCAGGCGTCGGCCTGTTCCTTCTTCTTGGCCTCCAGCCAGGCCTGCCACTCCTGCTGCTGCTTGTCGACGGCGGTGGCGTAGGCGGACCGGGCATCCTGGTCGGCGGCTCGGGCGTCCTTGCCGGCGTCCAGTGCGGAGTAGCGGGCCGACCTGACCACGAGCGCCGGGCAGGTGGCCGACGTCGTGCAGCTCATCCCGCGTCAGGACCGCGACCTGGTCATGGCGAAGCTCTCCCACCCCGTCTTCGGCATCACCCCGGCCGCCATCGCCACCAGCGAACCGAAGGCGGGCGAGGCACTGACGGTGACCGGCTACGGCCGCACCAAGGACGAGTGGATCACCACCCGGCTGCACACCGGCGCGTTCACCATCAACCCCTCCACCGGAACACCCGCCGCCGCTACCACGATCGGCATCAGCCCCAAGACGGATGCCACCGTCTGCAAGGGCGACACCGGCGGACCGGCCCTGCGGGAGACGAACGGCACCGTCGAGCTGGCCGCCGTCAGCAGCCGCTCCGGCCAGGCCGGTTGCATCAACGAGAGCGGCACCCGCACCGGCGCCGTCGAGACCCGCGTCGACGACCTCTCCGGCTGGGTGAGCACCGCCGCCAACCAGGGTGGTCCGCTGCTGGCCCCAGGCACCAAGATCGCCTCCGGCCAGAGCGTCGCGGGCAAGGACCTGCAGCTCACCATGCAGGGTGACGGCAACCTCACCGTCACCCACCGCGGCATCCCGGGCGGCGTGCTGTGGAGCACCAAGACCGCAGGACA
This sequence comes from Kitasatospora sp. NBC_01250, assembly GCF_036226465.1. Lineage (NCBI taxonomy): Bacteria > Bacillati > Actinomycetota > Actinomycetes > Kitasatosporales > Streptomycetaceae > Kitasatospora > Kitasatospora sp. NBC_01250. The sequence continues at coordinate 6,833,077 of NZ_CP108476.1, forward strand.
CCCCGGCGCCTGGGCCCAGATGCAGACCGACGGCAACCTCGTCGTCTACGCCCCCGACGGCAACCCCGCCGCCGGCACCGGCGCCCTGTGGGCCAGCGCCACCTACCCCAACTCCGGTGCCTACCTCCGCCTCCAGGACGACGGCAACCTCGTCCTCTACCGCAAGAGCGACGGTGCGGCCCTGTGGTCCAGCGGCACCCCCGGCAACCCCGGCGCTTGGCTGGCCATGCAGTCCGACGGCAACCTGGTCGTCTACCGCGACGGCGGCGGAGGCGGCACCGGCAGCCTCTGGAACACTGGCACTTTCTGGGCCGCCGGCGCCTACTTCAAGCTCCAGGACGACGGCAACATCGTCGTCTACAAGAAGGAGGGCGGCGAGGGAATCGGCGGCGCCATCTGGAGCCCCAACACCCGCGCCTGACAGGTGCGTGCCGCCCTGCCGGGGCGGGAGCGCTGCACCACCGGGGCACGGCACGACGGCGGCGTGCCGTGCCCCCGTGGCTCAGAAGAGGGAGGCCTGGTCGCTCGGGGAGTGTGGGGCCTCCGGGGCGGTGAGGGGTTCGAGGTGGGCGGTGAGGGGGAAGTCGGGCTCGGCGCGGGTGAGGGACCAGCCGGCGAGCAGGCGGGTGTCGAGCAGCACCAGGCCTGCGGGGGTGTGGAGGTAGAGGTCGGCGCCGATCCGGCAGGTGATCCGGCCGGCGATCACGCTGCCGGGGGTGGGCGGCAGGATCGCGGCATCGGGACGCAGGCCGTCCGCGGGCAGGCCGTAGGTGGTGGTGTGGTCGGCGATCTGCGGGTCGGTGCGGGTCTGCCCCTCCGGCCAGGACAGGGACTTGACGCTTTCGGCAGTCGCGAGCAGGGCGGTGGCGCGCTCGGCGGCGGTGCCGGGGTGGGCGCGGGCCGCGCGTTTGCGGGAGGTGCTCACCCGGTCGGGCAGGCCCAGCGCCTGGCCGAGCAGGTTCTCCACCCGGCGGGCGGCGAGCAGGCTGCCGGTGGAGATGACGGTGGAAGCCAGCGCGCCCTGTTCGAGCAGTCGGGCCTGGCCGCGTTCGACGGCGGTGATGCCGACTTTGACGGTGCTGCCGTGGTGCGCGAGGTAGACCGCGAAGGGGCGCGGGTCGTGCAGGCGGGTGTCGGCGGCGATGGAGTCGGCGCGGTCGGCCGTCTGGCAGGCCGGACACTGCGCGCTGCGGGAGGCCGGGGGCAGGGGTGCGGCGGTGGGGCAGGCGTGGCGGCGTCCCGCGCGGCGCAGTCCCGTGCAGCGACGGTCGGCGCCGGTGGTGAAGGCGAGGGCGGCGCCGAGGTCGAGCGGGCTCGTCTTCGGGGCGCCGTCGCCGGGGGTCGACCACTCCAGCGCCGCCGCCCCCGTGCTCCAGGCGAGCCCGGTGGCCCGCCAGACGGCCGGCGAGGCCTCGCCGGTCACTCTTCTCTCACCACGACCTGCATGTTACCGACGGCGGGGGAGTGCCGGTTGCTGTGGGCGACCGTGCCGGTCAACGCACCACGGCCCTCGTCCCGATCGTGCGCTCCGGGTGGAGCCGCGATCAGGACGAGGGCCGTGGTGTCGGGTTTTCGCTGTCAGAAGCCGGCCCAGAGGCCGTTGCCGCCGAGCATGTCGGTGCCGCCGCTGACGTGGCCCTGGCCGTCGCCGGTGTAGAGCTTGAGGTTGTTGTTGGCGTCGATGCCGGCGATGCTGAGGTGGCCGGTGCCGAAGTCGCCGGCCATGACGGAGTGGAAGCCGGTCCAGAGGCCGTTGTCGCCGAGCATGTTGATGCCGCCGCCGACGTTGCCGTTGCCGTCGCCCTGGTAGAACTTCAGGTTGTTGTTGGCGTCGATGCCGGCGATGCCGAGGTGGCCGGTGCCGTTGAAGTCGCCGGCGGTGATGGCCTTGAAGTTGGCCCACAGGCCGGTGGTGCCGAGCATGGGGGTGCCGGCGGCGAGGTGGCCCTGGCCGTCGCCGCGGTAGAGCATCAGGTTGTTGTAGGCGTCGATGCCCGCGATGTCGGTGTGGCCGGAGCCGGTGAAGTCGCCGGCGGTGATGGCCTTGAAGTTGGCCCACAGGCCGGTGGTGCCGAGCATGGGGGTGCCGCCGCCGAGGTGGCCCTGGCCGTCGCCGGTGTAGAGCATGAGGTTGTTGTTGGCGTCGATGCCGGCGACGTCCGTCTTGCCGTCGCCGTTGAAGTCGCCGGTGGCGATGGCCTTGAAGTTGGCCCACAGGCCGGTGGTGCCGAGCATCGGGGAGCCGCCGCCCACGTGGCCCTGGCCGTCGCCGGTGTAGAGCATCATGTTGTTGTTGGCGTCGATGCCGACCACGTCGAGCTTGCCGTCGCTGTTGAAGTCACCCACCGCGGTGCGCGCCGGACGCGAAGGAGCAGGCGGAGTCGGCGGACCGCCCACCACCCAGCCGTCCGTGAACGCCTGGTCGAGGGGCGCGTAGAAGGCCTGGGCCATCCTGGCGTAGCCGGCGTCGTTGGGGTGCAGGCCGTCGGCCATCTCGGCGCCGGGCTCTCCGGCCGGGACCAGCGCGGGCGCGTCGACGAAGCGGAAGTGCTTGCCCGCCTGCAGCTCGCTGGGAGCCCATTGCCGCACCTGATCGTTGTACCCCTCGACCAGGCTCGCCATGTTCGGGTTCGCGGGTACGCCCTGCGTGGTCGGGATCAGCCCCTGCATGATGACCGTGATCCCCGGCTGGTCGGCGAAGATCCGGTTCACGAGCGCCTCGACGCGGTTCGCGGCGGTCGCCTTGTCGTCATCGGCGTTGTTGAGGTCGTTGATGCCCAGGTGCAGCAGTACCGCGTCAGGGTGAGCGGCGGCGAGCCAGCTGTCGATTCCGTTGCTGATCCCCTGGATCTCGGAGCCGCTGTGGCCCTCGTTCGCCGAGTCCGTCATCGACCCGCCGTGCTGTGAGCCGACCAGGTTCACGGTGTACCGGGACTGCTGGGCCACCTGCTGCAGCAGCGGTTCGCGGTAGCCGTTTCCGGTGGAGCTCTGGTAGCCGGCGGTGATCGAGTCGCCGAGCGGCATGACCTTCAGCTCCGGCGGTACCGAGGGCGCGGGCGATGCGACGGCCGGGGTGAGCGGGAGGCTCAGCAGGCCCGCAACGGCTATGACGGCGAGCGAGGTGAGGCGTTTCATTTCGTCATCCAGGTTCTACGAAGAGGGAGTTCGAGCGGGTGGGGCGGTTCTCGCTGTTAGGCCGTGTCTCACAATTCCCGCCAGGCGCGCGACGCCGGCCCGCAGCGTCAGCTGCTGATGTCGCTGCCCGCCTGGACGCACCGGCGAATCATCCACGTACGACCCAGTACGAGGACGCTTCGCCGGCACGCCCAGCCGGGCGCCACCCAGCCGCCAGGCGGGGTGGTGGGGGTACCTCCCGGCCGAAGGCTGGGGGAGCCGTGCGCTGATCCGACGCGAATTGTGAGACACGGCCTAGAAGCCGGCCCAGAGGCCGTTGCCGCCGAGCATGTCGGTGCCGCCGCTGAGGTGGCCCTGGCCGTCGCCGGTGTAGAGCTTGAGGTTGTTGTTGGCGTCGATGCCGGCGATGCTGAGGTGTCCGGTGCCGAAGTCGCCGGCCATGACGGAGTGGAAGCCGGTCCAGAGGCCGTTGTCGCCGAGCATGTCGGTGCCGCCGCTGACGTGGCCTTGGCCGTCGCCGGTGTAGAGCTTGAGGTTGTTGTTGGCGTCGATGCCGGCGACGTCCGTCTTGCCGTCGCCGTTGAAGTCGCCGGCGGTGATGGCCTTAAAGTTAGCCCACGATCCGTTGGTGCCGAGCATGGGGGTGCCGGCGGCGAGGTGGCCCTGGCCGTCGCCGGTGTAGAGCATGAGGTTGTTGTTGGCGTCGATGCCCGCGATGTCGGTGTGGCCGTCGCCGTTGAAGTCGCCGGCGGTGATGGCCTTGAAGTTGGCCCACAGGCCGGTGGTGCCGAGCATGGGGGTGCCGCCGGCGAGGTGGCCCTGGCCGTCGCCGGTGTAGAGCATGAGGTTGTTGTTGGCGTCGATGCCGGCGACGTCCGTCTTGCCGTCGCCGTTGAAGTCGCCGGTGGCGATGGCCTTGAAGTTGGCCCACAGGCCGGTGGTGCCGAGCATCGGGGAGCCGCCGCCCACGTGGCCCTGGCCGTCGCCGGTGTAGAGCATCATGTTGTTGTTCGCGTCGATGCCGACCACGTCGAGCTTGCCGTCGCTGTTGAAGTCACCCACCGCGGTGCGCGCCGGACGCCACGGCACGGTCGCCGGACCGCCCGTCACCCAGCCGTAGGAGAACGCCAGGTCGAGGGGCGCGTAGAAGGCCTGCGCCAGCTTGACGTAGCCGGCGTCGTTGGGGTGCAGGCCGTCGGCCATCTCGGCGCCGGGCTGCCCGTAGGGGACAAGAGAAGGCGCATCGACGTAACAGAAGTGCTTGCCCTCCTGCTGCTCGGTGCCCGCCAGCAGGAGGGCCTGCTGGTTGTACGCCTTGAATCCAGCCTGCACGCCCGGTGAGGTCGAGGTTGGTATCACGCCCTGCATGATCACCGTGATGCCGGGCTGGTCGGCGAAGATCCGGTTCACCAGGGTGGTGAGGCGGTCGCCCGCGTGCGTGGGGTCCAGGTTGCGGTCGAGGTCGTTCGAGCCGATGTCCAGCAGTACCACGTCCGGGTGGGCGGCGGCCAGCCAGCCGTCTATGCCGTTGGTTATCTGGTCGATCACGAAGCCGCTGTGCCCCTCGTTCGCCGAGTCGGCCATCGTCCCGCTGTGTGACGAGCCGACCAGGTTCACGGTGTACCGGGACTGCTGGGCCACCTGCTCCAACAGCGGTTCGCGGTAGCCGTTTCCGGTGGAGCTCTGCCAGCCGGCGGTGATCGAGTCGCCGAGCGGCATGACCTTCAGCTCCGGCGGTCCCGACGGCGTGGCGGACGCGACGGTCGGGGCGAGCGGGAGGCTGAGAAGACCGGCAACGGCCAGGACGGCAAACGAGGTCAAGCGCTTCACTTCGTCATCCAGGTTCTGCGAAAAGGGAGTTCGAGCGGGTGGGGCGGTTCTCGCTGTTAGGCCGTGTCTCACAATTCGCGTCGGATCAGCGCGCGGCGTTGGGCGCCCGGCGTCGCGCGCCTGGCGGGAATTGTGAGACACGGCCTAGAAGCCGGCCCAGAGGCCGTTGCCGCCGAGCATGTCGGTGCCGCCGCTGAGGTGGCCCTGGCCGTCGCCGGTGTAGAGCTTGAGGTTGTTGTTGGCGTCGATGCCGGCGATGCTGAGGTGGCCGGTGCCGAAGTCGCCGGCCATGACGGAGTGGAAGCCGGTCCAGAGGCCGTTGTCGCCGAGCATGTTGATGCCGCCGCCGACGTTGCCGTTGCCGTCGCCCTGGTAGAACTTCAGGTTGTTGTTGGCGTCGATGCCGGCGATGCCGAGGTGGCCGGTGCCGGTGAAGTCGCCGGCGGTGATGGCCTTGAAGTTGGCCCACAGGCCGTTGGTGCCGAGCATGGGGGTGCCGGCGGCGAGGTGGCCCTGGCCGTCGCCGGTGTAGAGCATGAGGTTGTTGTTGGCGTCGATGCCCGCGATGTCGGTGTGGCCGGAGCCGGTGAAGTCGCCGGCGGTGATGGCCTTGAAGTTGGCCCACAGGCCGGTGGTGCCGAGCATGGGGGTGCCGCCGCCGAGGTGGCCCTGGCCGTCGCCGGTGTAGAGCATGAGGTTGTTGTTGGCGTCGATGCCGGCGACGTCCGTCTTGCCGTCGCCGTTGAAGTCGCCGGTGGCGATGGCCTTGAAGTTGGCCCACAGGCCGGTGGTGCCGAGCATCGGGGAGCCGCCGCCCACGTGGCCCTGGCCGTCGCCGGTGTAGAGCATCATGTTGTTGTTGGCGTCGATGCCGACCACGTCGAGCTTGCCGTCGCTGTTGAAGTCACCCACCGCGGTGCGCGCCGGACGCGAAGGAGCAGGCGGAGTCGGGTCGGACGGGTACGGGTCGGCGTGGTCGGCACCGAGATCGGCATCCGCCCCGCACTTTCGCCAGGCACCCGGACCCTGGCCGGCGAGTATCTTTTCCGCTATGAGGATCTGCTGCTCCTTGCTGGCCAGGTTGGCCTCCGGGGCATAGGCGGTGCCGCCGAACGCGGCCCACGTCTGGCTGGAGATCTGCAGGCCCCCGTAGAAGGAGTTATGGGTGTCGATGCTCCAGTCACCACTGCTCTCGCACTGGGCGACCTTGTCCCAGGTGGCGATCGAGGCGGCGTGAGCCGAGGTGGCCGGGACACAGAGCAGTGCTCCGGACAGGACGGCGGAGAACAGAGCTGTCTTCCGGACGGCCTGGAGAGCGGTGGATCGGTGCACGGGAATCTCCTGGATGTTCATGGCACGAGGCAGTGGCTGCACGGGGAAGTTGGTGGCAGCGCGGGTGATGGAAGCCGACGGGCCGCCAGGGGCGGTCAGATCCTGGCGGCCCGCCAGTTGTCAGAAGCCGGCCCAGAGGCCGTTGCCGCCGAGCATGTCGGTGCCGCCGCTGACGTGGCCCTGGCCGTCGCCGGTGTAGAGCTTGAGGTTGTTGTTGGCGTCGATGCCGGCGATGCTGAGGTGTCCGGTGCCGAAGTCGCCGGCCATGACGGAGTGGAAGCCGGTCCAGAGGCCGTTGTCGCCGAGCATGTTGATGCCGCCGCCGACGTTGCCGTTGCCGTCGCCCTGGTAGAACTTCAGGTTGTTGTTGGCGTCGATGCCGGCGATGCCGAGGTGGCCGGTGCCGGTGAAGTCGCCGGCGGTGATGGCCTTGAAGTTGGCCCACAGGCCGTTGGTGCCGAGCATGGGGGTGCCGGCGGCGAGGTGGCCCTGGCCGTCGCCGCGGTAGAGCATCAGGTTGTTGTAGGCGTCGATGCCCGCGATGTCGGTGTGGCCGGAGCCGGTGAAGTCGCCGGCGGTGATGGCCTTGAAGTTGGCCCACAGGCCGTTGGTGCCGAGCATGGGGGTGCCGCCGCCGAGGTGGCCCTGGCCGTCGCCGGTGTAGAGCATGAGGTTGTTGTTGGCGTCGATGCCGGCGACGTCCGTCTTGCCGTCGCCGTTGAAGTCGCCGGTGGCGATGGCCTTGAAGTTGGCCCACAGGCCGGTGGTGCCGAGCATCGGGGAGCCGCCGCCCACGTGGCCCTGGCCGTCGCCGGTGTAGAGCATCATGTTGTTGTTGGCGTCGATGCCGACCACGTCGAGCTTGCCGTCGCTGTTGAAGTCACCCACCGCGGTGCGCGCCGGACGCGAAGGAGCAGGCGCCGGGTCGTCGACGATGTTCTTGTAGCGGAAGGCGGTGTAGTAGCTGTTCGGCCAGCCCTCCAGCGTGGAGTCGTTGATGTTGGCCGAGGTCGGACCGTGGGTGGGGTAGTGCGAGTTGCTCTCGGCGTAGTACGTGAAGTCGCCGTTGCCCTGGTTGGTCCAGTTGGCGAAGAGGAACGTGTGCGCCGCCTCGTAGTCGAGGATGTCTCCGGGAGCGAGCTGGGAGCGGCTGATCGGGTTGGAGACCTCGTGCAGCGTCTGCGTCACGTAGCTGTCGTTCAGGTGCCAGGCCATCGAGACGAATCCCGAACAGTCCTCGCGGTACGAGCCGTTGCCGTCGGAGTGGTTGGCGGATTCGCTGTACGGGACACCCTGGTCCACCCAGCTCTGAGCCCGGGCCAGCACCTCGCTGCGGGTGATCTGGCCCCCCACGCTCGACGCCGCGTGGGCGGCGGGAGCGACGGCGAACAGGGTGCTGCCGAGGCCGGCGGCGACGAAGGCCGCCAGGGAACGGGAGGCGGTACGGGTGAGACGAGACATGGAGAAGTCCACTCCTGGTCAAAAGGGATGGGGAGGATGGAGCCGGAACGGAAGCTGGGCGTGGAGAGTCGCGGGCTGGTTCAGCCGGCAGCGGGGGTGTCGAGCCCGTTGGACAGGGCGGCCAGCGCTGCCTGGTCGTCGGAGACCGTCTGCGAGCGGTCGCCGTCGGTGCCAGCGGGTACCCCGTACTGGAGCACCGTCAGCACACTGCCGCGCTGTACGAAGTAGACGTGGTCGGTCTGCGGCCCCGGAGCGGAAATCCCGGCGACGCCGGTCCACACGCGGGTGTAGGCCGTGCCGTCGGTGCTGGTGGCGGTCTTGGTCACTTTCGCGTCAGCGGTGATCTTCGCGTTGGTCTGCAAGGTCTGGGACCGGTCCTGGCAGCCGTCCATCGCGGTCAGCAGGGCGCGGTAGGCACTCTGTGCGTCGGCGCTGTCGGCGAAGGTGAAGGAGTCCTGGATGGCCGGGGTCTGGAACGAGCTCACGTACCCCTGCTGCTGCCAGTTCGCGGCGCTGTCCACCGCGGCGCACTCGTTGAGCCGGACCTGGTGGGTGACCGCCTGGGTGTGCGGCGGCGCGATCGGCTGCCAGGAGGCGGCTGCGCTGTCCGGGAGTTGAGCCGGCTGCAGTGGAGCGGGCGCCGGCTGCGCGGCGCCGGCCGCGGGACTCGCGCCGGAGGCACCGACCGGGGCGTTCGAGGGGGCGTTGACCGATGCGTTCGGTGAGGCCTTCGAAGAGGTCGGCTTGGGGGTGGCGGCGCTGGGAGCCGCGCTGACCGTTTCAGGCCGACCGTTCTGGCCCGAGCTGTCGGTCTGTGGTGCGGGCGCAGCCGGCGTGGCGGCAGCCGTGGCGGCGCTGCCTGCGGATGCGCTCGGCGTGACTGCGCCCGGCGAACCCGTCGACGGCGTACCGGTTGCGGAGCCCGGCGAGACCTGTGACGCTGCTGCACTGCCCCGCGCAACATCGGAGGCGCTCGCACCGCCGCCGAGTGTCACGGTCGCCACCACGCCCGTGGTGAGCGCGGAAAGTGCAACCGCTGCTCGAAGGACCATCGATTTCGTGATGTTCACAGTGGAGCTCCCCCGCTTCGGGCATGCTGAACACCCGGCTGTCGGTGCCAGGTGTCGGTTCAGGTGGATGGGACCGGGTCCGTGGAGCGCCCCCCCAGGGCGTCGGGCCGGCCGGGAATCCGAAGGGACGGCTGCCCCACCGGGGCAGCGGTCAGGTCGAACGGTGTACGGCTACTGCCAGCCCATGTCGTTCGGTGCGACGACGGACACCGCGCTGACGGTCGGCTGCGGGGCCGCGGCCAGGGCGGCCGCCGGGAGCAGTCCGCCGAGGGCGAGGGCGGCGGTCATGGCGGTCAGCACCAGAGGGGTGCGGATCATGCGAATTCTCCTTGAGGTGACCGGTAGAGGTACCGACCCGCCTGTCGCGTCTCGCGGTGACGCTGCCCCAGGTGATGCGGGTGCGGTTTCTGCTTGCCTGCCGGGCGTTGCTCCCCGGCTGTGGTCATCAGCTTCGCCGTATCCGAACCGCCGGAGAAGAGAGATCAACTGGCCCGAAGTGTCCCTGGCCCAAAGAGTCCACCGAGCCGGGTCGGTGGGGGAGGCGGACTCGGACAGCAGCTTCTCGTAGAAGGGCGCGACGAGCGGAGCCTCAGCGCTCACCAGGCTCCAGCCCCCGAGCGGCGCGGTGTCCATTGTCCAGTTCCGGCTGAGCCGGGTCACCTGTTCCTCCGCATCCCGCAGGCAGTCCGCCAGCAGGTAGACCCCGAGCGTCGGGTACGGGGTGGCCTCAGCGTGCACCGCGATGTGTTCGATACCGTCCTGCGGTGCCGCCGTCGCCTGCAGCAGGGCGGCGAGACGAGGCGGCAACGGGTGCCCGGTCGTCGGTGGGCGGAATCTCGCATGGATCAGGTACATGGTGTCGACTCTCCCGAAACGGGCATCGGGCTCATAGAGGATCCGCCTGGACGCTTCGGTCCTTGGCCAGAAGAGGCCAGGTACCGGGCCCTGGTTCACAAAAACGTAGTATGAAATGATCGCGTGCGTAAGGAACGGGGGTTCTTGGTGTCGGGGGGACACAAATGCTGGTTGCGCTTGGTCTCGATGCAACGTCGGAGGCCGTCTACCGCAGCATGCTCGCGCATCCGGGGGACGGCTTCGCGGCGCTGGCGGAACGGCTCGACCTCGCCGAGGAGTCGGTTCGCGAGGCCCTGGACAGACTGAGCGACCTGTCCCTGCTGCGGCCCTCGCACGAGCGGAACGGCGAACTGCGGGCCGTCTCCCCCGAGATCGGCATGGAACTGCTGATGGCCCGGCAACAGAGCGAACTCGCCGCCCAGCAGATGCGGATCGAGGCGTCCCGGGTGGCCGCGGCCGAGCTCATCGCCGACTACGCCGACTTGCGGCCCGCTGTCCGGCGTGTCGAAGTCGAGCAGCTGACCGGCCTGGACGCGATCCGGGACCGGTTGGCCGCCCTCACCCGGGCAGTGCGGAGCGAGGTGATGGCCTTCGCGCCCGACGGCGCGCAGACCGAGGAGAACATGAAGGCGTCGCGTCCGCTCAATGACGACCTGCTGCGCCGTGGCGTGCGGATGCGTACCGTCTACCTGGACAGTCTGCGCAACAACGCGCCCACCGTCTTGCATGCCAACTGGCTGGCTGAGCGCGGTGGCCAGGTCCGCACCGCGCCGACCCTGCCCACCCGCATGATCATCACCGACCGGACAACGGCGGTGATCCCCGTCAGCAGCGAGGATTCCGCCGCGGGTGCCGTCGTGCTGACCGGACACGGCACGCTCGCCGCGCTGTGCGCGCTGTTCGAGTGCGTCTGGTCCGGTGCGCAGCCTCTCGGCGAGATTCTGGTCCGTGACGCCCGGGGGCTCAGCACCCAGGAGACGGCGGCCGTCCAACTGCTCGCGGGCGGGCTGACCGACGAGGCGATCGCCAAACGGCTGGGCGTCTCGACCCGTACCGCCCGGCGTCTGGCCACCGAGCTGATGGAACGGTTGGGTGCCCGCAGCCGCTTCGAGGCTGGTGTCCGCGCCGTCCAGCAGGGGTGGCTGCCGGGCGCCGACTGAGGAGTGCGGAAAGCCCTTCGACTCAAGAGTCGGTGCGGGTCTGCCCCTCCGGCCAGGACAGGGACTTGGCGCTTTCGGCAGTCGCGAGCAGGGCGGCGGCGCGCTCGGCGGCGGCGCCGAGGTCGAGCGGGCTCGTCTTCGGGGCGCCGTCGCCGGGGGTCGACCACTCCAGCGCCGCCGCCCCCGTGCTCCAGGCGAGCCCGGTGGCCCGCCAGACGGCCGGTGAGGCGTCGCCGGTCACTGGGCTCCGCACGGGTGGGCGTGGTCGTCGTGGGCGTGGTCGTCGCCCTGCCGGTCCCGGTGGGACCGGGCCGTGGCCATCAGCCGGTCGAGCGTGTCCCTGGTCCGCGTGACGTCGGCGATGTGCGCGGTGAGCCGCCGGCGCTCCGCCGCCATCCGCTCCAGGGCGAGGTCGGAGTGCTGCTCGCTGGGCGCGTCCACGCAGGGCAGTAGCTCGATGATGGTCCGGCTGGACAGGCCCGCGGCGTACAACCGCTGGATGAACGCGACCCGTTCGACGTCGCTGTCCGTGTAGTGCCGCTGCCCGCTCGGGCTGCGGGTGCTGGTGAGCAGCCCCTGCTCCTCGTAGTAGCGCACGGACCGGACACTGACTCCGGCTCGCGACGCGAGTTCCCCGATCCGCACCGAGTCCTCCCCACTGAGGTCTGTGTCACAGAGGCTTGCCTCTGACGTCAATGTGAGGTTCTAGCGTAGCTGCCAGGCCCGAGGCACGGGCCGGGCGGACCACGAAGGAGTCCTGACATGACGACCCTGTTCACCAGCTACCGGTTGGGCGGCCTCACGCTGCCCAACCGGACGGTCATGGCCCCGATGACCCGGAGCCGCGCCGCCGCGGGCGGTCTGGCGACGCCGTCGATGGCGAGCTACTACGCCCAACGGGCCACGGCCGGGCTGATCGTGAGCGAGGGCGTGCAGCCGAGCCTGATCGGACAGTCCAACCCGGGCACGCCGGGCCTGCACACCGACGAGCAGGTCGAGTCGTGGCGCCCGGTGACCGACGCCGTCCACGCCAACGGCGGCCGGATCTTCGCCCAGCTCATGCACGGCGGCCGGGTCTCGCACCCGGACACCACCGGCCTGCAGCCGGTCGGGCCCTCGGCCGTCCCCGCTCTCGGCGAGGTGTTCACCGCCACCGGGCCCCAGCCCGCTCCGATGCCGCGCGCGCTGGAGACCGCCGAGGTGCCCGAGCACGCGCAGTCCTATGCCTCGGCCGCCCGCCGTGCCCTCGACGCGGGCTTCGACGGCGTGGAACTGCACGGTGCCAACGGCTACTTGATCTCGCAGTTCCTCTCGTCCAACGCCAACCTGCGCACCGACCGCTACGGCGGCCCGATCGCCAACCGGATCAGGTTCGCCGTCGAGGCCGTCGCCGCCACCGTGGCGGCCGTCGGCGGGGAGCGGACCGGCATCCGGCTCTCACCCGGCGTGACCTTCTGGGGCGTCGAGGAGACCGAGGTCCGCGAGCTCTACACGGCGCTGCTGACCGAACTGGCGCCCCTGGGGCTGGCGTACGTGCACCTCGAAGCCACCACCGACGAGGAGGTGCTCGTCGCGCTGCGCCGGGCGTGGCCGGGCACCCTCATCATGAACCCGGTGTTCCCGCTCGGACCGAAGCAGACCGGCCGGGACGACGCCGACCACTGGCTCGCCCTGGGCGCCGACCTCATCAGCTTCGGCCGCGCCTTCATCGCCAACCCCGACCTGGTCGAACGGCTGCGGGGCGGGCTCCCGATCGCGCCGGTGGACGAGGCCACGTACTACCAGGGCGGCGATGCGGGGTACTTGACGTATCCGGCGTACCAGTACGCGGGGTGAGGTCGGGCGGGGGCCGGGCCGCGCTCAGCCGAGTGGGTCACGCGCTGGGGGCGATCGGGGCACACACCGGGATGGTGCTCATGCCCGAGTACACGCAGCCGGACAGCTTCCTGTCCGGGCCCACATAGCGTGAGTACCACCCCTCGGGGGCGAGGGGCGCCGGTACTTGGATCCAGCTCCCGGTGGTCGAGTCGACGATGCCGAAGGAGCAGCCGACGCCGCCGAGGGCCAGACGGAAGGCCAGGTCGCCGTTGAAGTATTCCGCCAGCACCGTGCAACTGCCGTTGGTGATGGTGGTGCTGCCGCCTATCGTGACGGCCTGGGCCGCGGTCGTGGCGCCCAGGCCGAGCGTGGCCGCTGCGAGCGCGACGGCCGCTGCGCGTCCGGCAGTTGTGGTGAATCGCACGGTACTCCTCCTGTGATGGTCGGGTTTTGCGCCTTGCCCTCGCGGCGGGCGCGGACCCGAGGGCCCGCGCCCGCCGCACTCACCGCACCTCGGTCAGTTGACCGGGCCGCAGGCCCAGGTGTTGGTGTTCGTGTCGATCAGGCACGCCTCCAGGCTCTGGCCCGGACCGTCGTAGTAGTACGGCGACTCGCCTCCGCTGGTGGTCGCGCCGTAGATCCAGCTCCAGCTGTTCCGGTCGAAGATGCCGAACAGACAGTGGCCGGGGTTGGCGGTCGGGTCGATCGCCATGTAGTCGTGGCCGCCCTCGAGCTGGATGATCTCCGTCGCCGCACAGCCACCGGTGCCGAACCCCCAGGTGCCCTCGGCGGCCTGGGCCGAGGACGCGGTCCCGATCCCGATCCCGGCCATCGCCACCGCGGCGATGACGGCAGCCGCGGCGCGCTTCCTGGTCTTGGTGAATCGCATGGAGCTCCTCCAATGAGTCGGTGCCGCCCCGGAGTCGGCACCGGGGCACACCCCGAACCTCAGCAGCCGGCGGAACGCGGAACAACCGGTCGAGCACCGTCCCGGACGTTCCCGGACGCTCCCGGACGGCGTCGGACGGCCTCAGCCCCGGCTCGCCGCGGCACAGGGTGCGTGCGAGGCCCAGGGGTCGCACGGGGCCGGTGGTGTCCGCGAGTTGGGGATTCCACGGTGCTCTGTGGGCGGGGCTGCAGGAGGGGGCCGGTGCTGTCGGGGGCTCTTGTGGGGTGCTGGTGGAGCCCGATGGCCGGACCCTATGCTCGGTGGCATGACAATCCAGCGGATGGACCACGTGGGCATCGTCGTCGAGGACCTCCCGGCCGCGACGGCGTTCTTCGTCGGGCTCGGGCTCGAGGTGCAACGCGAAGGGTCGGTCGAGGGCGGCTGGGTGGAGCGCATCGTGGGGCTCGAGGGCGTCAGGGCGGACTTCGCGATCGTGCAGACCCCGGACGGCCACGGGCGGCTCGAGCTGACGAAGTACCACGCGCCGCAAGGCCCGGGAGGCGATGGCGGTGCGCCGGCGAACACGCCGGGCATCCGCCATGTCGCCTTCGCCGTCGAGGACATCGACGCCGTCGTGGCCGACTTGGCGGCCCGCGGCGCACATCTGGTCGGTGGGCTGGAGCGGTACAAGGGCTATCGGATGTGCTACGTCCGCGGTCCGGAGGGGATCGTCGTCGAGCTGTCGGAGCGGATCGGCTGACATTCGGTGTCCTGGTCGCGGACGATACCGCCCGCCGTAGACGTGCTGACGGTAAGTCTGCTGTGCGGACCGGCCGCGCTGCCGGGGCTGCGGGACTCTGTGCAGCGCACCGGCGCGGCGTGAGCGGTGGTCAGGAACCGGTGTGCCGGCGGAGGCCCGCGACGACGGTCTTGCCGCGGGGGAGGCGGGGGACGACGGCCCACACGTCGCTGAGCGAGTCGACGAGGAGCAGGCCGCGGCCGTTGCAGGTCCTGGGGCCGGGGGAGAGCAGGACGGGCTGGTTCGGGCCGGGGTCGGAGACGGCGAGCCAGTGGTGGCCGTCGGCGATCCAGTAGATGAGCTCCACGAGTTCGTCCTCGTCGGCGCGGGCGCCGTGGCGGATCGCGTTGGTGACGAGTTCCGAGGTCAGGAGGCGCAGCTCGTAGGAGAGTTGGGGAGGGGTGTGCGGGGGGAGCGCGGCAGCGAGCGCGCGCCGGGCCTCGGAGACGGACGCCAGCGCGGCCGGGAAGCGCCAGTGCGCCGGGATGGAGGGGAGGGTGGGGAGGGGACGCGCGGTGGCGGCGGCCGGGAGCGGGATAACAGACATGGCTGACTCCTCGCGGGTGTGCGGTGGTTGAGCGATGGTGAATCGGCCGCGCCGGTGGCTTGCCTCCCTGGGCCCGGGCATGCCTGGTCCAGGGATGGTGGGCATGCTCGCGCGGTGCACTTCCGGATCTAGCCGTGTGTGATCCTTGCAACACCGAGAGTAGCTCGCCGTGGGGTAAATTTGCCAGTAGATCGAGGTAACTCATCCAGGTGATGGTGGGTCAGTGCTCGCGGGCGGCAGACTGCATGGGACGTCACAGGGAAGGAACGGCATGACGCCCAGGATGGCCATCACCGAACGGCAGAAGCGCATCGGGAGCGAGCTGCGGAAGATCCGGACGTCGGCGGGCATGAGCGCCGAGTTCGCGGCGGGCCTGCTCGGAGTGGATCGCGGCAAGATCTCCAATATGGAGTCAGGCCTGCGGCCGATCAGTGCCGAGCGCTTGCGCACGCTGGCTCACAACTGCCACTGCGTGGAGCAAAAGTACATCGATGCCTTGGTCGAGATGGTGCAGCCCGGGAGCAAGGGGTGGTGGGAGCGGTATCGCGGCAGCCTTCCGCAGGGCTTGCTCGACATCGCCGAACTCGAAGCCCACGCGACGCGGCTGCGGACCAGCAACACGGTGCACATTCCGGGGCTGTTGCAGAGCTCGGACTACGCGCTTGCCGTCTTTCGTGCCGTGCTTCCGGCGTTGCCCGAGCACGAGGTTGGGCTACGCCTTGCACATCGCGCTGAGCGCCAGCAGGTACTCACGGGCGACGCACTGATTCCCTGTGTTGCGGTCGTCCACGAGGCTGCGCTCAGAATGCAGTTCGGCGGCCGACAGGTCGCGAGGGCGCAGCTTGAGTACCTGCTCGACTTGTCCGAGCGGGCGAACATCACGCTCCGCGTTGTCCCGTTTGACCACGGCGCCTTCCCGGGAGCCGGACAGACCGTCCTGTATGCCGAGGGGCCCGTGCCACAGCTCGACACCGTGCAGGTGGACAGGACGCACGGGCCCGAATTCCTGGACGCGGATGGCCAGCTCGCGAAATATCGGGCTCAGCTGGACAGGTTGGAAGAACTGGCGTTGAGTCCAGAACGATCTCGTGACGTCATCCGCGAGATCGCTCACCATCTGTAAGGAGAGTTCTATGCCTGGCGTTACTTGGGAGCAACCGTTCTGCGGTGAGGGCAACTCATGCTTCCGTCTTGGCACCGACTCCGCCGGCAATGGCTACATCGCCGTGGCCGGCCAGGAGGATCACCCCATCACCGACTCGGTCTCGGCTCTCCGAACGCTCATCCTGGACATCAAGGCGGGCAAGGCCGACCATCTCCTGTAGCGCGAAGGGGCAGCGCGTCCGCGCTGCCCCACACGCCATCGATCGGAGACCCGATGCCTGAGATCACCTGGGAAGACCCGTTCTGCCAGGACTGCAGCAACTGCTTCCGTCTTGGCACCGACTCCGCCGGCAACGCCTACATCGCCGTGGCCGGCCAGGAGGATCACCCCATCACCGACTCCCTCGCCGCCCTGCGCGCCTTCATCCTCGACATCAAGGCGGGCAAGGCCGACCATCTCCTCTAGCTCAGCAGGTCACGAGCACGAAGTAAACGTCGGGCTGGTGTTCGCGACGTAGAGCGTGGCGCCGCCGCTCGGGTCGTCCGCGAGCGGCACGGTGATGGTGTCGTCGGCCGTCCACGGGATGCCGCGGGCGTCGAAGGTCCAAGTGCCGGTCACCTTCTTCGCCAGCTCCGACAGGGTCACCCAGCCGTACTGCTGCTGCGGCACGGTCACCGTGACGCTGTTGTTGACCGTGGTGGAACCGTTCCATACGTGACTGGTGGTCAGGTCGGCCTTGATCATGCCCTGGAGCACGCCCACGCTGTTCGGGGTCCCCGCGGTGAACTGCGTTCCCATGTCGGCCCCGATGGTGTTGGACCAGCCGCTCATCTGCTGGACGCCGAAGACCTGCGCGACCGTGCTGCTCGTGTTGTTGAACCAGACCGACGAGACGCACTGCTTCGGCAGCGGAGCCGCCGCCGCCTCGCTCTTCTCGGTCCAGGTGCAGCTGGACGGATCCTGCTGGCACTGCTTGGCGCCGTGGTCGACCGCCAGGTTCATCGCCGCCGCGGGCGCACCCGTGGACCACTCCTGGTTCGCCGTGCCGTTGCAGGTGTACTGGTCGGTCCAGGCGTCGTCGTACTGGGCGCCGAGCATCAGGTCGAGGCAGGTGTTGTCGCCCTGGTGGCGGATCATGAACGCGTCGGTGGCCCCGGGCACCGGCTGGAAGTACCAGTTCTGGCTGGCCTGGCCCTGGCAGGCCTGCTGCCGCAGCGCCGGCACCAGGATGGCGAGGTCGATGCAGTTGCCCGTGTCGTTGTTCACGATGCTGAAGGACGAGTCCGTCGGGTTGACGTTCAGGTGCCAGGACTGGTGGTAGCCGGGCGCCGAGTTGGTGACGATGTAGGCGCCGGCGCCCATCGTCCCGTTCTGCACGTCGAGGTGGCGTCCGTTGCTGAGGGACGTGAACGTCAGGCACTGGAGCTGCGCGGCGCAGCCGGTGTCCGCGTGGGCCTTGGCCGCCGAGAACGGGGATGCCGTGATCCCCAGGGCGATGCAACAGGTGATCAGGATCGCCGCTATCGCTCGCAGGTGGGGCACCGAGTGGCTCGGGGCCGGGTTTGACGTCACAGGTGTCGCTTCCTCTCTGCTCTTCCGCTCGGCACTGGGTGTTCGGATGACGACACTCTCAGTGCCGAAGCGCCGAGTGCCAGAGCGGACGGGTGGCGCATACGGGCCATCGGCCCATGTGCGCCATGCGCGCGGTACGCTTCCGTTGGCGAGACTCTCGGCATGGACACGGCAAAGTGGGGGCGGCGTGGACACGGTGCTGGATCCCGACTCCGACAGCGGGCGGGTCTACCGCTCGCTCGTCGGCCTGCCGCGCGCGTCGGCGGGCGAGTTGGCGGCGCGGGCGGGCCTGAGCGAGGCCGTCGTCCGGGCGGCGCTGGAGCAACTCGCGGCCGATGACGCCGTGGTGACGCTCGACCCGGAGTCCCGGGCCTGGGACGCCCTGCCGCCCGCGCAGGTGGTCGGGGCGATGCTCGAACGCGACGCCGTACGCCGGGCCGAGCTGCGGCGGGCCGGTGCGGAGCTGGAGCGGCTCTACCGCTTCGCCCGCAGGGATGCGGGCCACTACGGTGCGCTGGAGGTCGTCGAGGGCGCCGGCCGCGTCCTGGCGGCCGTGCGGCAGCTCCAGCGGTCCGCCCGTCACGAGGTGCGGGTCATCGACATGCCGCCGTACTCCGGGACGCCCGACTACTACCCCGACCAGGAGGCGCTGCAGCGCGAGCGGATGGCCGCCGGGGTCGTCTACCGGGTCATCTACCACGGGACCGCGTTCGACGACCCGATCGCCGGCCCCAATCTGGCGCGCATGATCGAGGCCGGTGAGCAGGCCCGGACCTTGGACGATCCGCCGATGAAGCTCGCCATCGGTGACCGCGAGTCGGCCGTCGTGACGCTCGACGCCGACGACCACCATGGTGTGATCGCGCTCGTGGTCCGCCCCTCCAGCCTCTTCCGGGCCCTGGCCAACGTCTTCGACGGCCTGTGGCGGCTCGCCGTTCCGATGTCGACGGCGGGCATCGGCCCCGGGATCGACGCCCGGGACCGGCAGATCCTGACGCTGATGGCCGGTGGCGCGACCGACGACGCCATCGCCAGACGGCTGGGACTGGGCCGCCGCACCGTCGTGCGCCGGGTCTCCGCGCTGCTGGCCGGGCTGGGCGCCACCACCCGCTTCCAGGCCGGCGTCCAGGCGGCCAGGCGCGGCTGGCTCTGATCGGTGCGGACAACCGATCCTCCTCCCGCGGACGTCCCCGATGATGCGGCACGCGTCCACCGGAGGAGGCACCGGGTCATCCGGCGAGGCGGTTCGCGCTCTCCGTCGTCCTGACCAGGTCGGTCAGGTCCTTGTCGACGGTGAACTCGCGCAGGAGCGTGGCCCAGCGTCCGTCCTTCCGGCGCCAGACGAAGTTGTAGAGCCCCGGGACGCCGTCCTGGTGCCTGTGCATGATGATCGATCCGTGGTCGTCGTAGACGCTGGTGGCCAGAAAGCGTACGTCGTCGATCGATTCGCCGATCCTCAGGCCCTGGTCCCGCAGGGCTCGGAAGCGTGCCATGAAGTGGGCCTTCGTCAGGGTCACCACCTGACCGGCGTCGTCGACCCTGATGTTCTCGAAGTCCGGGTCGTAGGTGGCGTCGAGTGCCTCCAGGTCCATGGCGAGGCCGGCGTTCAGGTACTCCCGCATGCGCTCCACGAGCGACTGGTCCATTGCTCGATTCCCCCTCGTTCTCACTGGCGGTTGTGGACGGCCTTTGCGCGTTCAGGGCGCGCTGACCACTCCCAAGGTCGCAGCCCGCACTGTCACGGCACCGGCAGATCGCTGCCGCCTGCTGACGGCCGTCGGTCGGCGACTCGAGCCGGAGGTACGGCTCATGACTCGATCCTGATGGTCAGCGTGCCACGCGACAGCTAGGCTGCAGCGTCCGTCGTCGTCATCAGCACAGGTCAGAGGAGTGAGCGTGGGGACAGGGCTGGTCGGCACCAGTGCGGCTCCACCGGCCGGGGCGCCCGGCGTGGTGTTCGCGGGTGAGGACGCCTCGGGGATGCAAGCGGCGGTGAGCCGGCATTTCACTACACACAGGCTAAGAATTCTGAACGATCGTTCGGTCAATTCGCTTGGTCTTCAAGCCAGCTTCCGCTGCCTGCGCCAGGGCACGGTGTCCATGTACGAGATCGGCTACGGCGCGTCGGTCGCGATCGAGCCGGGCGAGCTGCCCGACTTCTACGTTCAGGTCCCGCTCGCCGGCAGCGGCTCGGTCGCGATCGACGGCAGGCAGCTCCGCTCGACCCTGAGCATGGCCGGCCCCGGGCAGCGGCTGTCGATGGCCTGGAGTGCGGACACGCTGGCCCGGGTGGTGATCATCCGCCGGGAGGCGATCGAGCAGGCGCTGGCCGCCCGCCTCGGTGAAGTGCCCTCAGGCCCGCCCCGGTTCGAGTCGGTGCTCGCCGGTGACGGCGCCACCGGCGCCTGGCTGCGCGGCCTGGCCGGATTCGCGGACTGGGCCGGGGCCGGTCTGCTCGACCGGTCGCCGCTCGGCCAGGGCCACTACGAGCAGCTGCTGGTCCACGGCCTGCTGGACGCCCAGCCGCACTCGCTCGCCGATGCGCTGTCCGACCGCGGCGCCGGCATCCTGCCGAGCGCGCTGCGCCGCGCCACGGCCTACTGCGCCGAGCACGCCCACGAGCCGATCTCGGTGGCCGACATGGCACGGGCCGCCCGGGTCAGCCCGCAGAGCCTGCGCGCGGGCTTCCGCACCCACCTGCAGACCACCCCGCTCGCCCATCTGCGCCGGGTCCGCCTCGATCTGGCCCACCGCGACCTGCAGGCGATCGCCGACGGACGCGGCACCGGAACGGTGACGGACGTCGCGCTCCGCTGGGGCTTCACCCACCTGGGCCGGTTCGCGCAGACCTATCGCCACTGCTACGGAGTCACGCCGTCCCAGACGCTCCGCCGCTCGGCGTGACCGTCTGCCGCTGGTCCCGGACTAGTTGGCGGACCCGGGAGTGCCCACGCCGGTGGCTGGGGCGAGGAGTGGGGCGAGGGCGCGGGCGGGACCGGAGGGCTTCCGTGTGCTGGGCATGTGGCTGTTTTCCCGGGTACTGGTGCTGAGAACGGCGCCCGCCGTACGGAACGCGGGCCTCGCCAAGCATCACCAGCCGCGTGGCGGCCGCGCTATCCGAAAACGTCCGCAGATCCGCCGCGGGAACGGATAGCGGATCCCGCCACGGTGTGGTGCGGCGCCCGAGGGCCCGCCCGCCGTGCGGTCCTGGGGAGCGCCGGAAGTCTTGACAACTGCTCATGTTCCTGACAGCACTGGCATGGCACCACTCCCATGAACGGCACCACCTCGAAGGGAGCGATCAGCACATGACCAAGCCTGAGAGTGCGGGGTACGACTACGACGTCGTCATCAGCGGGGCCAGCCTCGCCGGTAGCGCCGCGGCGATCCTGCTCGCTCGACGCGGTGTCCGCGTCGCGCTGCTGGAACGCCGCTCGGACCCCGATGCGTACAAGGTGCTCTGCACCCACTCCATCACGGCCAACGCCTACCCGGTGCTGGACGAGATCGGCCTCATACCCGCTCTCGAGGAGGCCGGAGCCGTCCGCAACCAGTCCCGCCTGTACACCCGTTGGGGATGGATAGAGCCCAGGGCGGCGCCGGGCGGCCCCGAGCTGCCGTACGCCTACAACGTCCGGCGCAGCACCCTCGACCCGTTGATCAGGTCCCGCGCGGGGGACACTCCCGGCGTCGATCTGCTCCTCGGTCACCAGGTGACCGGGCTGCTCCGGGAGGCCGGGCGCTCCTCGGGGGTGCGTGTCTCGACACCGCAGGGCGAGCGCGAGATCCGGGCCCGCCTGGTGGTCGGGGCCGATGGCAAGGACTCGGCCGTGGCGAAGTACGCCGGGGCGCCTGTCCGGCTGCACGAGAACGCGCGGTTCGGCTATCTCGCCCAGTACCGCGATCTCCCGCTGCCCGGCGGAATCGGTCATGTCTGGTTCCTGGAGCCCGACATGGCGTACGCGTTCCCCAACGACGACGGGGTGACGGTCGTCGCGGTGCTGCCGGACAAGAAGCGGCTGCCGGCCTTCCGGAAGGACCTGGAGGGCAGCTTCTCCGCATTCGTCCGTGCCCTGCCCGAGGCGCCGCCCATCGACGCCGCCGAGCGCATCTCGAAGCTCATCGGCACGGTCAACTACCCGCTGCACAGCCGCAAACCGACCGCACCGGGCGTCGCGCTCATCGGCGATGCCGCCCTGACCGCCGACCCCCTGTGGGGTGTGGGGTGCGGGTGGGCCCTGCAGTCCGCGCACTGGCTGGCAGCGGCCCTCGCCCCGGCCGCGACCGGGCAGGGCGACCTCGACCGGGCGCTCGCGGCCTACGCACGCAAGCACTGGCGCCGGTTGCGCGGCCACCAGTACCTGGCCGCCGACTTCGCCACGGCACGTCCGTTCAACCCGATGGAGCGGTTGATGTTCTCGGCGGCGGCGCGCGACGAGGCGATGGCGCGGCACACGTACCTGTTCGCCTCGCGCCTGATCGGTCCGCTGCGCTTCCTGAACCCCGTGGCACTGGCCCGGGCTTCGGCCGTCAACCTCAGGCACCGCGGCGGGACGGTCGTGCCGCCCGAGCACCTGTCGCACGCGGGGTCATGACCGGCTGCCGCACGGCGGGGGACACCGCGCCCGATCGAGGTCAGTGGCGCGGCGGTGCCTGGGACTCACCACCGTCGCGCCGGGCCGCGAGAGCCTCCTGGATCGCGCGGGCCAGGTCCTCCTGTCCCGTGTACCGGACCTCCTGTCCTGCGGAGCGGGCGGGCCGGCCGGTCTCCGCCCACGCATCGTCCGTCCGCGTCACCAGCACCGCCTGCCGGGCGAGCGTCTGCCCGTCGCCCGCCGGGGGCAGCAGGACGACCCTCAGCTCGGCCGCCCGCATCGTGTCGCCGACGCGACCCGGCGGCACTGCCAGGGACAGGTGGTAGTCGCTCGACCCGTTGCCCGGGACGTCGATCGGGTACTCGAACGTCCCCGGGCCCACCGGCTCGCCGCGCGCGGTCAGGTCCTCCAGGAGCGGTGCGACCTGCTTGAGGAACCGCAGCCGAACGGTCGCCGGCATCCTGATCCGCAGCGCGAGGTTGCGCGCGAAGGCGTGCCGGGTGCTGTCGATGATCGACGCCAGCTCGTGGGCGAGGAGGTCCGTCGGCGCCGCCGGTTCGGCCACGATGCCCAGCGTCCCGCTCAGCGCGCTGGTGACCGACCGGAGTTGCGCCACCGACCAGGCGGTGCCGATCCCGCGCGCGTGGCAGGCGAAGCGCCCCGCCGTGGCGGTGAGGGCCGCGGCCAGCTCCTGCGGCCGCTCCGCCGCCGCGTCCACGTCCGTCAGCAGGATCGCCGTGCGCACCGTGTCGGCGTGGGCGGCGAACAGCCGGTCGGCGAGCCGCAGCCAACGCCCGAAGGCCGCCGCCGCCATCGGCTCCAACCGCTCCAGCGCGGCCCGCGCCTCGGCCTTCGTCGCCGCGGTCGCCGGGACCAGCCGCATGCTGTCCGGGTACAGCATCCGCGCGTACTGCGAGCCGGCCACCACCGCGAAGGCGACGCCCTCGTCCAGTGCGTCGATCGCCTCGGCGACAGCGCGCCTGACGGCCCGGAAGTCGGCCTCCGGCAGTCCGGTCGAGAGCCCGAGCAGCAGGACGAGCGAGCGCGGCGCGGCGGCCGCCGGGTCCGGCGGGTCCGCGTCCGTCCCGCGCACCGTCACGATGGCGTCGGCCGTCACGGCCTCCGGCGGCAGGTACTCGTTCTGGCACACCTCCAGCTCGATCCCCGAGCCGGCCGGGGCCGAGGGCCGGCCCGGTTCGCCGGCGGCGGGCGGTATCGGCCGGGGAGCAGGGACAACCTGGGGAGCCGCGAGGTCCGGGAGAGCCGCGAGGACGGCGCCCCCCGCGCCCGGCCGCCCCACCCGCCTGAGCTGCTCCGCCACCGCCCCCGCGTCCCCGGGCCGTGCCGCCGGATCCTTGGCGAGCAGCGCCGAGACGATCCGCTGGAGCGCGTCCGGCACCCCCGTCCGGCGCTCGGACAACAGCGGTGGCGGCGTCCGCAGGTGGGCCACCAGCACCGCCGGGTAGCTCCCGAGCGAGCTGAACGGCGGCTGCCCGGTGAGCAGCGCGAAGAGCACGCAGCCCAGCGCGTAGAGGTCCGCCCGTCCGTCGACCCGCCGCCCCTCGCACTGTTCCGGGGCCATGTAGGCGGGGGTTCCGATGAGGCGGCCGGTCCGGGTGAGGTCGGAGTCGGCCCGGATGTACCCCGCGATTCCGAAGTCGCAGACCTTGACCCGGCCGCCCTCGACCAGCATGAGGTTGGCGGGCTTGATGTCCCGGTGGACGATGTCCTTCCGGTGCGCGTACGCCAGCGCGTCGGCGACCTGGGCGGCCAGGTCCACCGCCTGCTCGACGGGCATCGGGGACGCCTGCTCCTTGAGCAGTGCGCCCAGGTCGCGCCCGTCGAGCAGTTCCATCACCAGGTAGAGCTGCCCGTCGTGGGAGCCGGTCTCGAAGACCTGGGTGATGCCGGGGTGCTGGAACCGCGCGGTGACCCTCGCCTCGCGGCGGAACCGCTCCAGGAGTTCGCCGTCGACGGCCACCTGCCGGGAGAGGAACTTGATCGCGACCGGGCGGTCGAGTGCGGGGTCGTGGGCCCGCCAGACCTCGCCCATCCCGCCCTGCCCGAGCCGCTGTTCCAGCCGGTAGCGGCCGTCGACGGACATCCCAGCAGACATCCCGGCAGCGTACCGCGGCTGTACTCGCATCAGAGCCAGGTCCGCTCCTCCAGTGAGCCGTTGGTGTCGACCGCGAACAGGTCGACTCCCGGCAGGCCGCGGTGGTACCGAGTCAGGGACACCTTCCGGTGGCAGGACTGGGCTCCTGCCACCGGAAGGTGGTCCCGTAGCCTCTACGGCTGGGACCGCACACCGGGCTCAACCGAAGGGGGACTGTCTCCTGGGGGCTTTTTGAGGTGACGTCAGGGGAGTGGCGCGAGCCGGGATGCCGTGAGCTGAGATGAACGGAAACCATTGACTGGTCCAGACCAGTTCAATAGCCTCGTGCTGCCCCCGCTTCGGCGGGTCCGGGCTCCCGTTCCGTTCCTTTCTCTCCCCCCACGAAAGGCTCCACGGCATGACCATGACCCGACGCATCCGCACCGCGGCCGCCCTCGCCCTGGCCGTCGGCGCCGGCCTCGCGACTGCCGGTACCGCCACCGCCGCCTCCGCGGCGACCGCCGCCCCGGCGGTCACCCCGCCCGGCTACACCCTGCACGCCACGTACTACTACCAGGACCAGTGCACCTACTTCGGCAACCAGGGTGTCGCCAACCATCAGTGGACGTCGTTCTACTGCACCTGGACGCCGTTCAACCCGCCGTTCACCGGCTCCGGCATCATGGGCGAGGCCGACCTCTACGTGAACTGACAGCAGAAACCGCCCAGTTCGCGGGCGGGCCGGGGGCCGCGGTCAGCGGCCCTCGGCCAACTGCTCGGCCAGCGAACGGTGGAAGGCCGTCACCAGGGCCTGGGTCAGCATCGGCTCGATCTGCCCGGTCAGCTCGCGCATCCGCTCGACCTCGGCCTCGGCCGGCTCGCTCTCCCGGAACGGCTTCCACACCGTCTCCCGGAACAGGCGGTGCAACTCCCGTGCGGTGGCCTGGCTGTGCAGGCGGACCACCGCCCGGGTCGCCACGATGGTCTCCAGCGGTATCGGCAGGTCCAACAGCCGCGCCCCCAGTGGCAGCAGCCCGGGCTCGACCCGGAACACCCCGACCCGCTCGGTGCGTTGCAGCGCCCCCATCGCCACCAGGCGGTCCAGGTCGTCCTCGGTCAACTCCCGCCCCACCCGGCGGCAGAGCTGCCCGACCTCGGCCTCCTCGGTGCTCTCCGGCGTCCACGCGGCCACCAGGGCCCGGTGGATCGCCAGGTCCAGCGAGCCGATGTCCGGCGGGAGTTGGGCCAGGTAGCGCTCGATCGCGGCGAGCGTCAGCCCCTGCCGCTGCAACTCCTCGATCAGCTCCAGCCGGTCCAGGTGCCCGGCCCCGTAGAACCCGACCCGCCGCGGCCCGAGTTCGGGCGGCGGCAGCAGCCCCCGCCCGCTGTAGAAACGCACCGTCCGCACCGTGACCCCGGCCCGCGCGGCGAGTTCGTCCACGGTCAGACGAAGGGGCACAGTGGCAGGCATCGGGGCTCCCGGTTCGACAGTCCTGCTGTGACACTAGCAGTGCGGCAGCGCCGGGAAACGGCGAACGGGCGCCGGCCCTGCCCGGAAGGGCAGTGGGCGGCGCCCGTTCGAGGAGCGGGGCTCAGAGCGTCGGGTGGTGGCGGCGGGCGACCTCGGGGTGGGCGCGGAGGTAGCCCTTCAGCTCGTTGCGGCCGAACTCGGCGTAGAGCGGGTTGTCCGGGTCCGCCGAGGCACCGGGGGCGTGGTGCGCGTGCGGGAAGTCGAGCGGCTCGATGTGGGCGTCCAGGCGCGGGTTGTAGAAGAACGGCACCGAGTAGCGCTCGCGACCGCCGGGCGGGCTGACCACCCGGTGGTTGGTGGCCTTCAGGAAGCCGTCGGTGGCCACCTCCAGCAGCTCGCCGAGGTTGACCACGAAGGCGCCCGGCATCGGCGGCACGTCCAGGAACTCGCCGTCGGGCATCTCGACCTGGAGCCCGGCGACGCCGTCGGTCAGCAGCAGGGTGAGGAAGCCGTAGTCCTTGTGCGCGCCGACACCCTGCCCGGTGCCGTCGGGGGCGCTGCCGGGGTAGCGGACCAGCTTGAGGCGCAGGTGCGGCCGGTCGGCGAAGGCGGGGTCGTAGAACTCGGCCTTGGCGCCCATCGCGGTCAGCAGCTCGTGCAGCAGCAGCCGCGCGACCCCGCTCAGCCGGTGGATCCAGCCGAGCGTGGCGGTGCGCAGCGCGGGCAGGCCCTCCGGCCACTGGTTGGGGCCCTCCAGCCACCAGTAGTCCGGCTCGCCGGGACCGGGGCGGTGCACGGGCAGCTCGTTGCCGATGTCGAGCTGGTCGCGCCAGTCGCTGCGACCGCCGGTGCGCTCGTCGCCGATCCGGGTGTAGCCGCGGAAGTGCGGGGAGTTGAGGTTGCTGATCGCCAGCCGCTGCGCCTCGGGGAGGGCGAAGAAGGCGTGCATGGCGTCGGTCAGCTCGGTGGTCTCCTGCTCGGTGACGCCGTGGCCGATCAGATGGAAGAAGCCGACCTCGGTGGCCGCGTGGAGGAGGTCCGCGTGCAGCGCGGCCCGCTGCTCCGGGGTGCCCGAGGCGGCCGAGAGGTCGATCACCGGGAGAGCGGTGGCGGGGGTGGCGGCGGTGGGGGTGGCTATGTGCTGCTGCGACATGAGGGTGACATCCGCTGGTTCGGCCCGACGGTCCCGGCGGTGGCCGGGTGGACCGGGGAGGCGGCGGATGATGGCGCCGCGACCCGGGTGCCGGGGTCCTGGAAGTGTGGGAGAACGGGGTCAGCGGTGGCCGCGACAGGACATGCTCGTGACGCGGAGCAGGTCCACGTGGCGACGCCTGACGAGAATAAGCACGTCCACCAGGGTAGATGCCTCAGGGTGGTGGGCGGGGTGTGACCTGCATGACAGGCGATTATGCGCGCGCATGCCAAAGCCCGTCGATAGTCAGACCGGCCAAAGTGAGTGGCCGAAGTATTCCGGTCGGGGTGGCCGGACAGCCCGCACTCGGTGCCGGCGGTCCACCGCCGGAACCGGGCCGCCGCGCCTCAGGACTGCTCGGCGGCGATCTTCGCGTGCACCTCGGCCATGTCCAGCTTCTTGGCCTGCTGGATCACGTCCTCCAGCGCGGCCGGGGGCAGCGCGCCGGGCTGGGCGAAGATCATCACGTTCTCCCGGATGATCGCCAGCGTGGGGATCGAGGTGATGTTGAACGCGGCGGCCAGCTCCGCCTGCGCCTCGGTGTCCACCTTGCCGAAGACCAGGTCGGGGTGGCTCTCGGCGGCCTTGTCGTAGACCGGGGCGAAGCTGCGGCAGGGACCGCACCAGGACGCCCAGAAGTCGATCAGGACGAAGGAGTCCGCGGTGACGACCTCGTCGAAGTTGTCCTTGGTGAGTTCCACGGTAGTCATGGTGGCGCCAACCACCCCCGCCGCCCGGCTATTCCGAGGCGTCCTGCGGGGCGTCCCGGTAGGCCTCCAGCAGCCGCAGCCAGATCTCGCCGACCGTCGGGTACGAGGGCACCGCGTGCCAGAGCCGGTGGATCGGCACCTGCCCGACCACCGCCACCGTCGCCGCGTGCAGCAGCTCGCCCACCCCCGGGCCGACGAAGGTGACGCCCAGCAGCACCTCGCGCTCCAGGTCGACCACCATCCGGGCCCGCCCCTGGTAGTCGTCGGCCAGCAGCGCGGCACCGGCCACCCGGCCCAGCTCGTAGTCGACCACCCGCACCCGGTGCCCGGCCCGCTCGGCCTGCTCGGCGCTGAGGCCCACCGCCGCCACCTCCGGCTCGGTGAACACCACCTGCGGCACTGCGGCCAGGTCGGCGGTGGCCGCGTGCGCGCCCCAGGCGCCGAGCTCCAGCGGGCGGCCCAGGGCGCGGGCGGCGATCGCGGCGCCCGCGATCCGCGCCTGGTACTTGCCCTGGTGGGTGAGGAGCGCGCGGTGGTTGACGTCACCGGCCGCGTACAGCCAGTCGCCGGCCACCCCGCGCACCGCGCAGCTGTCGTCCACCGTCAGCCAGCCGCCGTCGACCAGCCCGACGCTGGCCAGGCCCAGCTCCTCGGTGCGCGGGGCCCGCCCGGTGGCGAGCAGCAGCTCCTCGGCGGCGAGCGAGTCGCCGTCGTCGAGCGTGACGGTGACCACCGCGCCCTCGCGTCGCACCGCCGTCGGCTGCACCCCGGTGCGCACGTCGACGCCCGCCGCGCGCAGCCCGGCGGCGACCAGCTCGCCGGCGAACGGCTCCAGCCGCGGCAGCAGCCGCCCGCCGCGCACCAGCAGGGTGACCTCGGCGCCCAGCGCCTGCCAGGCCGCGGCCATCTCCACGCCGACCACACCGCCGCCCACCACCACCAGCCGCGCGGGCACCGCCCGGGCGCTGGTGGCCTCCCGGCTGGTCCACGGCCGGGCCTCGGCCAGCCCCGGCAGGTCGGCGGGCAGCATCGCGCGGCTGCCGGTGCACAGCGCCACCGCGTGCCGGGCGGTGAGCAGCCGCTCGCCGCCCTCGGGGGTGCGCACCAGCACCCGGCGCGGGCCGTCCAGGCGGCCCTGGCCGCGCACCAGCTCGGCGCCGGTGCCGGCCACCCAGGCGACCTGGCCGTCGTCCTTCCAGTGGGAGACGAAGGAGTCGCGGCGGGCCAGCACGGCCGCCGCGTCCAGCCGCCCGGTGACCGCCTCGCGCGAGCCGGCCACCGCGCGGGCGGCGCTCAGCGCGGCGGGCGGGCGCAGCAGCGCCTTGCTGGGCATGCACGCCCAGTACGAGCACTCGCCGCCGACCAGTTCGCTCTCCACCAGGGCGGTGCTCAGCCCGGCGGCCCGGGTGCGGTCGGCCAGGTTCTCGCCGGTCGGCCCGGCGCCCACCACGATCACGTCAAAGTCGGTGGCCTCGGCGGTCATCTGCACTCACTTCCTCGCGGACGGGTGACGTTCCGTCAGCCATCCTCGGGCACCGGCGCCCGGAACGCGGTGTGCCGCGACGGGCTCAGAGTGCCTGGCGCCGCTGCAGGACCCCGAGGGCGGCCCAGCCCGGCAGCACCGGCAGCACCACGGTGATCAGCCGGAACAGCACCACGGCCGCCAGCGCCCGGGTGGCGTCCAGCCCGCTGGTGGCCGTCAGCAGCGTCGCGGTGACGACCTCCACGCCGCCGAGGCCCGCCGGGGTCGGCGTCGTGGAGCCCAGCGCGCTGCCGAGCAGGAAGGCCACCGCCACGGTGGCGAACCGCGCGTCGCCGCCGGTCGCCCGCACGCAGCAGTAGAGGCAGCCGGCCAGTGTCATCGAGACCAGCAGCTGCCCCAGCATCCCGACGGCCAGGTGGCGCGGGTGGCGGGCCAGGTCGCGCAGCCGGGTCAGCGACCCCTCGGTCAGCGGGCGCAGCCGCCCCAGCGCCCGGCGCCGCCAGTGCGGCACGGCCAGCAGGACCAGGACCGCCGTCAGCAGGACCCCCGCGCCGCCGAGCACCACCAGCTCGCCGTTGCCGTCCGACTTCCGGTCGGGGTGGAACCCGGTGAGCCAGAGGAAGAAGGCGAGCTGCAGCAGGTGCAGCAGCAGGCCGACCAGCTGCCCGGCCCCCACGCTGGAGGCCGCCGGGCCCGGCGCCACCCCGGCGCGCAGCAGCAGCCGGGTGTTGAGGGCCATGCCGCCCAGGCCGCCGGGCGCCACCAGCTTCACGAAGGAGCCGGCCAGCTGGGCCAGGCTCGCCCGGGCGAAGCCGATCCGCTCGGGCACGAAGCCGAGGAAGCCCAGGGTGGCCGCCGGGTAGCTGGCCGCCGTCGCGAGCACGGCCAGCAGTGCCCAGCCCGGCGTGGCGCCCAGCACCGCGCCGACCGGATCGACCTTGCGCTTGGCGGCCGCGAACTCGAAGTAGAGCAGCAGCGCGAAGACCAGCGCCCCCGCCACCATGATCACTGTGCGCGGCCGGAGCCACCTCGACCTGAGCCAGGACGGCCGGTCGGTTCCCCGTGTGCGCGATATCCCCGTTGTCACCGGGGCATGCTCGCACGGCGACCCTGAGCCGCGCTGGGGATTCGCCGGCCGTCCCCGGACCGTCCCCGGACGTCCCCGGGCCACGGCGACTTCGGGCACAAGGGGACGGGCGGGTTCCCCGTGCCGAAGGGGAGAGGCGATCAGGAGTTCCGCGGAATTCTGCGGTTTTTCTCACGACGAGGTCGCGTTCGCACCCTCGTCGCGGCCGACCGTCGCATGACATACTCCGGAACCGTGACCACCTGCCGCCTGACCCGGACGCTGCGCGCGATGCTCTTCGCCGCGCTGGCCGTTCCGCTGGCCGCAGCCGGCCAGGTGGTGGTGACCGGGCGGCCGTTGCCGCTGAGCGTGGTGGTCGCCGCCGGGGTGGTGGTCTTCGCGGTGGCCGCGGTGCTGGCCGGGGCCGATCGCGGCTTCTTCCAGATCGCCGCGCTGATGCTGCCGGTCGAGCTGATGCTCAACACCACCTTCAACCTGGGCCAGGACACCTGTGGTTCACCGAGGTCCGCGCAACACGCGGGCGGTGGCCACGGTCTGGACCTCATGGTCTGCGGCGGCGGCTCGGTGGGCGGCGGCCAGGGCGCGCTCTCGCTCGCCCCGACCGTGCTGGAACTGGTGCTGCTGACCGTGCAGGTGGTGGTCACCATGGTCGCCGCGCTCTGCCTGCGACTGGCGGACGCCGCCCTGGTGCGGCTGCCCGAACTGCTCGCCGCGCTGGCCCGGCTGGCGCCGGACGCGCTGCGCGCCCTGCTGCTGCTCGCCCCCGTCCCGGCCCGACCCGCACCCGGGTCACCGCTGCCCGAGCCCCGCCCGGAGCACGCGCCCGCCGAGGACCTGCCGCTCGCGCCGTCCCGTCACCGCGGACCGCCGGCGTCCTTCGCGCTCGCCTGCTGAGCCCGTCCTCCGCCTCGCGGGGAGCCGTCGGCCAGTGGTCCGTGCGCCACCGACGCCCACTCCCCGCTTCGAGCGTTCCCGAGAGCCGTGTGCCCGGGTGACGCGGACAGGACCCACCCATGAGCAGCAAGTCGAACGGCAAGCAGACCTACGACCAGAAGAGCGCCGCGCGCCGCGAACGGCTGGCCGAGGCGCGGGCGCGCGAGGTGCGCGCCGAGAAGATCCGGCGCCGGGTCGTGATCGGCGCCTCCGTGGCCGTGGTGGTCGCGCTGGCCGGCGGTGTGGCGATCGCCGTCAACAGCGGCGGCCACAGCACCTCCGCCGCCTCCGGCAGCAACGCCCCGCTGGTCGTGCCGGCCAACACCAGCGGCACGGACGGGACCGTGGTGACCTACGGCAAGGCCGACGCCGCGCACACCCTGGACGTCTACGAGGACTTCCGCTGCCCGATCTGCAAGAAGTTCGAGACCACCGACGGCCAGACCGTGCAGCAGCTGGCCGACAACGGAACGTACAAGATCCAGTACCACATGGCCGCCTTCCTGGACAACAACCTCGGCGGCAAGGGCTCGATCACCGCGCTGGCGGCGGCCGGTGCGGCGCTGAACCAGAGCGTGGACGACTTCAAGAAGTTCCACGACGAGCTCTACGCGAACCAGCCGAGCGAGGAGACCGACGGCTACGGCAGCGTCAACACGATCCTCGACGTCGCGGCCAAGGTGCCGGGCCTGAAGACCGACGCCTTCGTCAAGGCCGTCCAGGACGGCACCTACCTGCCGTGGGCCGAGAAGGTGGCCGCCGCCTTCAACAGCAGCGGCGTCCAGGGCACCCCGACCATGAAGCTGGACGGCAAGGCGCTCACGCTCTTCGACAACGCCGGCAACCCGATCACCGCCGACCAGTACACCGCGCTCATCCAGCAGGGCACAGGGACCAAGTGACCACCGCCGCCGAGGGGAGAGGGTCCGTGGCCGAGTACCGGCCCGCGCGCGCGTTCACCTGGCTGCTGGCGATCGCCGGCGCGCTGGGACTGTACGGATCGTCGGTGCTCACCATCGACAAGATCCGGCTGCTGGAGAACCCGAACTACGTACCCAGTTGCAACATCAACCCGATCATCAGCTGTGGTTCGGTGATGCGCACCCACCAGGCGGCGGTCTTCGGTTTCCCCAACTCGCTGCTGGGGCTGGTCGGTTTCGGCGTGGTGCTGACCATCGCCGCCGCCGTGCTGGCGGGGGCCCGGTTCCGGCCGTGGTTCTGGCTCGGCCTGCAGTTCGCCTCGCTGCTGGGCGTGGTGCTGATCACCTGGCTGATGACCCAGACGCTCTACGTGATCGGCGCGATCTGCCCGTACTGCATGGTGGTCTGGGTGGTGACCATCGCGATCTTCTGGTACACCACACTCTTCAACCTGCGCAGCGGAGTCATCCCGGTCGGTGACCGGATGAAGCCGGTGGTGCGGGAGTTGAACCGGTACCACTGGGTGGTTCCGGTGCTCTGGTACGCCGTGATCGCGCTGCTGATCCTCAACAGGTTCTGGTACTACTGGAAGACCCTGATCTGAGGCGGCTGTTCCGGGCGGCCCCGTCACGGGGCCGCCCGGGTTCTGCCACAGGCGTGTATCAGCGCGGATAGCGGACAGGCGAGTCGGGCACAGTGAGCGTGTCAACCCAGTTGACCCCGACCGACTCGGCGAAGGAGCACCACGATGTCCCGCAGGTTCGCCCGGACCTCGCTCGCCGCCGCCACCCTGGTGGCCGCCGCGGCAACCCTCACCCTGGCCGGCTGTTCGTCGTCCAGCACCTCCGCCAACCCGACGGCCGGGAACACCGCCACCGGCAACCCCGGTGCCACCGCCCCGACGACCGGTGCCGGTGGCGCGCCCGGGAGTTCGGCGCCCGTCACTTCGGCGCCCGCCACCTCCGCCCCCGGCACCTCCGCGCCCGGCGGCGGCGCCACCGCCGCCCCCACCTCGGGGACCACCACGGCCTCGCTCGGCTCGCCCACCCCGGCCGGCCCCGGTTCCTGCACCAGCTCCGAACTGACCGTGGTGCAGAGCGACCCGGGCGTGGGCGCGGGCCAGTACTACTCGACGCTGGTCTTCACCAACACCTCCGGCCACAGCTGCACGCTGACCGGCTTCCCGGGGGTCTCCTACGTGGCCGCCGACGGCCAGCAGTCCGGCAACCCCGCGACCCGCACCGGCGATGCGTACCGCACCGTGACGCTGGCTCCGCACGGCACCGCGAAGGCCACCCTGCACGACGCCAACGGCATGGCCGGCTACGACCCCGGCCAGTGCCAGCTCACCGCCGTCAAGGGCCTGCGGATCTACCCGCCCGGCGAGAAGGCGGCGCTCTTCCTGCCCTGGGAGACCCAGCACTGCGCCGGTGCGAGCATCCACTCGCTGACCATCGGGCCGCTCACCAGCTGAGCCGCGAGCCCCGGCCCCGGGACCGTCATACGCCTGCTGCGAGTCGTTCCTGCTGCCGGGTCCTCTTCTGCCGGGGGCGGACCTGGGCGAGGACCAGGGCGGCCAGGATCACCAGCGCGCCCAGGAGTTGGACGGGCGACAGCGACTGGCCGAGGGCCAGCCAGCCGACCAGGGTGGCGACCAGCGGGGAGAGCAGGCCGAGGAAGGTCACCTGGGTCGGCGCCAGCGCGCGGATGCCGCGGAACCAGAGCGCGTAGGCGAACGCGGCGCCCACCAGGGTCAGATAGCCGTAGCCGAGCAGGTTCCTGGCGGTGAGCTCGGCCGGCGGCGGTCCTTCGACCAGCAGTGCGAGCGGCACCAGCAGCAGTCCGCCTGCGACCAGTTGCCAACCGGTGCTGGCCAGCGGCGCAGGCGAGGGCCAGCGCTTGCTCAGCACCACACCGGTGGCCATCACCACCGCGCTGCCGACGGCGGCCAGCAGGCCCAGCGCGTCCAGCTCGGCGTCGGCGCGCAGGACCAGCAGGCTCACCCCGGCCACGCCCGCAAGCCCCGTCAGGACCGTCCTGGTCGAGAGCCGCTCGCCGAGCAGACCGCTGGAGAGGGCGGCGACCAGCAGGGGCTGCAGGGCGCCGATGGTGGCGGCCACGCCGCCGGGCAGCCGGTAGGCCGCGACGAAGAGCAGGGCGAAGAAGGCGCCGATGTTGAGCGCCCCGAGCACGAGCGAGCGCCACCACCAGCTGCCCTTCGGCAGCCGCCGGGTGGCCGCCACCAGCAGCAGTCCGGCGGGCAGCGCGCGGAGCACCGCGGCGAGCAGCGGGCGGTTCGGCGGCAGGAACTGGGTGGTCACGTAGTAGGTGGTCCCCCAGACGCTGGGGGCGAGCGCGGTCAGCAGGATGATGCCTGCTCGATTCCTTAGCACTAAGATAAAATATCTCAGCGCTAAGAGAATTGCTAGCCTGTTTCCATGACAGACGCCTCCGCCCCCAGCGGCGACCGGCGGGGCGAGCCCCGCGACCAGGTGGACCGGATCCTCGCCCAGTGGGCCGCGCAGCGCCCCGACCTCGACGTCTCGCCGATGGCCGTGCTCGGCCGGCTCAAGCGCCTGGCCCGGGTGGTCGAGGGCGAGCAGCGCCGCACCTTCGCCGCGCACGGGCTGGACGCCGCCGCCTTCGACGTGCTGGCCACCCTGCGCCGCAGCGATCCGCCGCACCTGCTGACCCCGGCCGAGCTGATGCGCTCGGCGATGGTCACCTCCGGCGCGATCAGCCAGCGCCTGGAGCGGCTGGAGGAGCGCGGACTGGTCAGCCGGCGGCCCAGCAGCACGGACGGACGGGTGGTGCACGTCGCGCTCACCGCGGCGGGCCGGGAGCTGATCGACCGGGCGCTGCCCGACCACCTGGCCACCGAACAGCGACTGCTGGCCGCCCTGGACGGCGGCGAACGGGCCGCGCTGGCGCAGACCCTGCGGTCCGTGCTGCTCGCCCTGGGGGACGGCGAGGGCAGCTGACGGCGCGGCCCGGTCCAGCCGGGCCGGGCGTTGAACGGCGGCCGTGCGGGCTGCGTACCCCCGGGTGGAGCGGTCACCCGGCCGCCCCGTCGCAGGTCGCGCCGCCCAGCGCCCGGGAGGACCGCCATGCCGAACATCCGCCGCGTCGGGGTGCTGACCGCCGCCGGTGCCGCCGTCCTCGCTTTCGCCTCCGCCTGCGGCTCGACCGTCGCCTCCACGGGCACCGCCTCGCCCGGCATGACCTCCAGCCCCACCACCCAGGCGCCCGCCTCCACCGCGCCGGCCACCCCGCCCCCGGGCATGCCCGCCGATGCGGCGGTCAAGGTGACCACGGTCAGCGGGCTCGGCCAGATCGTCACCGACAGCAACGGCTTCACCCTGTACCGCTTCGACCAGGACAGCGCGCACCCGTCCAGGGCCACCTGCACCGGTTCCTGCGCCACCCTGTGGCCGGGCGCCGCCGCGCCGGGCCAGCTGACCGGCAACGGCGTGAGCCCCTCGCTGATCGGCACGGTCACCGGCGCCGACGGCACCAAGCAGCTGACCCTGAACGGCTGGCCGCTCTACCGCTACGCGCCGGACACCAAGGCCGGCCAGGTCAACGGCGAGGGCGTCGGCGGGACCTGGTGGGCGGTGACCCCCACCGGTGGCGAGGCCAGGCCCGCGACGCCCACCCACCCCAACGCGCCGAACATGTCGTCGAACGGTGACACCACCATCGGCGGCAACGGCTACTGAGCGAGGCCGGTGGAAGCGCAGCGCCACTACTCGACCCGGAGGAACGGGTGCGCCAGGATGGGCTTGTGACCGAGGAACCCCGGGACGGCGGCGCCGTCGGCCCGGACGAGGAGCTGATCCGGGCCCTCTACCAGGAGCATGCGGGCCCGCTCTTCGGCTTCGTGCTGCATCTGGTCGGCGGGGACCGGCAGCGCGCGGAGGACGTCGTCCAGGAGACGCTCGTGCGTGCCTGGCGCAACGCCGACCGGCTGGAGGTATCGGCGGGCTCGGTGCGCCCCTGGCTGGTCACGGTGGCCCGCCGGATCGTCATCGACGGGCACCGGCGCAGCGCCGCCCGCCCGCCGGAGACGTCCGCGGCGGCGCTGGAACTGCTCCCCGCCGAGGACGAACTCGACCGCGCGCTGCGGATGATGGC
Organism: Kitasatospora sp. NBC_01250; assembly: GCF_036226465.1. Classification (NCBI taxonomy): domain Bacteria; kingdom Bacillati; phylum Actinomycetota; class Actinomycetes; order Kitasatosporales; family Streptomycetaceae; genus Kitasatospora; species Kitasatospora sp. NBC_01250. The sequence continues at coordinate 6,869,271 of NZ_CP108476.1, forward strand.
GATCACCGACGCACTCGGCGCGCTCACCCGGGCGCACCGGGAGGTCATCGTCGAGAGCTACCTCAAGGGCCGGGGCATCGCCGAGGTGGCCGCCGACCTCGGCATCCCGGAGGGGACGGTGAAGTCGCGGATCTTCTACGCGCTGCGCTCGCTGAGGATCGCCCTGGAGGAACGGGGAGTGACGTCGTGACCGCACCCCTGGCCCCCTGGGACCCGCAGGACGGGCGGGACCGGCACCTCGATGCCGGCGCCTATGTGCTGGGCCTGCTCGGCGAGTTGGAGAAGGCCCGGTTCGAGGAGCACCTGCCCGGCTGCCCGCGGTGCACCGAGGAGATCGGCCGGCTGGGCGAACTGGGACCGCTGCTGGCGGAGTTCAGGGCGGACGGTGCGACCTTCGCGGAGCCGCTCGCCGAGCCGGCCGCGGACCGGGGCGCGCAGCCGGACGCGGAGTCGGCCGGCCGGCCGGCCGTGCTGCGGGCGGCCGGGGCGGTCATCCACCGGGCCGGGCCGGACGGATCGCGGGTGGCCGGCCCGAGCCCGCGGCTGCTGGACGCCGTGCTCGCCGAGGTGGCCGCGGCCGCCTCGGCCCGGCGCCGCAGCCGGGTGCGCCGCCGCTGGCTGGTGGCGGCGGTGGCCGCCGTCCTGACGCTCGGCGGCGTGGCCGCCGGGGCCACCGTGCTGGACCCGGGCACGCCGGCCCCCGTGCCCGCCGTCGCCGCGGTCAGCCACACCGCCACCGGGGCGGACGGGATCAGCGCCACCGTCGGGGTGAGCGGGCAGCGCTGGGGCAGCGCGGTCACCCTGCGGCTGGCCGGGGTGAGCGGCCCGCGCAGCTGCTCGCTGGTGGCCGTCTCCGTCCAGGGCGGGCACCAGACGGTCAGCAGCTGGACCGTACCGGTCGCGGGCTACGGCACGCCGGGCGCACCGGCCGCGCCGACCGCTGCGGAGCTGCGGATCTCCGGCAGCACCGGCTACCAGCCCGGCGAGATCGGCCACTTCGAGGTGCGCGATCTGACGGACGGTCAGCTGCTGCTGCTGATCCCGGTGCTGCCGGGTGGCTGAACCGGGAGGAGTCCCCGGCCGGCCGCCCGGCAGCGGGCTGCTCAGCCCTCGCCGCCCTCCTCCAGGTCGCCCTCCGCCTCCAGGAAGGCCGCCTGCAGCTCGGCCAGCAGCTCCGGGTCGGGCGCCGCCCACAGTCCGCGCTCGGCCGCCTCCAGCAGCCGCTCGCTGATCCCGTGCAGCGCCCAGGGGTTGGCCCCGGTGAGGAACTCGCGGTTGACCGGGTCGAGCACGTACTCCTGGGTGAGCCGCTCGTACATCCAGTCCGCCACCACGCCGGTGGTCGCGTCGTAGCCGAACAGGTAGTCGACGGTGGCGGCCATCTCGAAGGCGCCCTTGTAGCCGTGCCGCCGCATCGCCTCCAGCCAGCGCGGGTTGACCACCCGGGCCCGGAAGACGCGGGCCGCCTCCTCGGTCAGGGTGCGGGTCTTCACCGTCTCCGGGCGGGTCGAGTCGCCGATGTAGGCGGCCGGTGCGCGGCCGGTCAGCGCGCGCACGGTGGCCACCATGCCGCCGTGGTACTGGAAGTAGTCGTCCGAGTCGGCGATGTCGTGCTCGCGGGTGTCGGTGTTCTTCGCCGCGACGGTGATCCGCTTGTAGGCGGTCTCCATCTCCTCGCGGGCCGGCCGCCCGTTCAGGTCGCGGCCGTAGGCGTAGCCGCCCCAGACCGTGTAGACCTCGGCGAGGTCGGCGTCGGTGCGCCAGTCCCGGCTGTCGATCAGCTGCAGCAGCCCGGCCCCGTAGGTGCCGGGGCGGGAGCCGAACACCCGCACGGTGGCCCGGCGTTCGTCCCCGTGCTCGGCCAGGTCGGCCTGCACGTGGGCGCGGACGAAGTTGTCCTCGTCGGCCTCCTGCTGCGCCGCCGCCAGTCGCACCGCGTCGTCCAGCAGCGCGACCACGTGCGGGAAGGCGTCACGGAAGAAGCCCGAGATGCGCAGCGTCACATCCACGCGCGGGCGCCCGAGTTCGGCCAGCGGGATCGCCTCCAGGCCGGTGACCCGGCGCGAGGCGTCGTCCCAGACCGGCCGGATGCCCAGCAGTGCGAAGGCCTCGGCGATGTCGTCACCGGCGGTGCGCATCGCGCTGGTGCCCCAGAGCGAGAGCCCGACCGAGGGCGGGCAGGCGCCGTCGTTGTCGGCCCGGTAGCGGGCGACCAGCGACTCGGCGAGCGCCTGCCCGGTCTCCCAGGCGAGCCGGCTGGGCACCGCCTTGGGGTCCACCGAGTAGAAGTTGCGCCCGGTCGGCAGCACGTTGACCAGCCCGCGCAGTGGCGAACCGGAGGGCCCGGCCGGCACGAAACCGCCCTTCAGGGCGTGCACCACGGCGTCCAGCTCGTCGGTGGTGGCCGCCAGCCGCGGCACCACCTGGTGCGCGGCGAAGGCCAGCACCTCGGCGACGGCGCCCGGCAGTCCCTCGGCCACCCGCTCGACGGCCGCCGGGTCCCAGTCGGCCGCCTCCATCGCCTCGACCAGCTCGCGTGCCCTGGCCTCGGCGGCGTCGGTGGCGCCCAGCGTCAGCGCCGCCTCGTCCAGCCCGAGCGCCTCGCGCAGGCCGGGCAGCGCCGCGACGCCGCCCCAGATCTGACGGGCCCTCAGAATCGAGAGCACCAGGTTGACCCGGTCCTCGCCGCTGGGCGCCTGGCCCAACACGTGCAGGCCGTCCCGGATCTGAGCGTCCTTCACCTCGCAGAGCCAGCCGTCGACATGGAGCAGGAAGTCGTCGAAGCCGTCGTCCTCGGGCCGCTCGTCCAGGCCGAGGTCGTGGTCGAGGCGGGCCGCCTGGATCAGCGTCCAGATCTGGGCGCGGACGGCCGGCAGCTTGGCCGGGTCCATCGCGGCGATGTTGGCGTGCTCGTCCAGCAGTTGCTCCAGGCGCGCGATGTCGCCGTAGGAGTCGGCGCGGGCCATCGGCGGCACCAGGTGGTCGACCAGGGTGGCGTGCGCGCGGCGCTTGGCCTGGGTGCCCTCGCCCGGGTCGTTGACCAGGAACGGGTAGATCAGCGGCAGGTCGCCGAGCGCCGCGTCCGGGCCGCAGTCGGCCGACAGCGCGGCCGTCTTGCCGGGCAGCCACTCCAGGTTGCCGTGCTTGCCCAGGTGCACCAGGGCGTCGGCGCCGAAGCCGCCGTCGCTGCGGGCGGCCGCGATCCACCGGTAGGCGGCCAGGTAGTGGTGGCTCGGCGGCAGGTCGGGGTCGTGGTAGATCGCCACCGGGTTGGCGCCGAAGCCGCGCGGCGGCTGCACCAGCACCAGCAGGTTGCCGGCCCGCAGGCCCGCGAGCACGATGTCGCCCTCGGGGTTGCGGCTGCGGTCCACGTACAGCTCGCCGGGGGCCGGGCCCCAGTGCTCCTCGACCCGGGCGCGCAGCCCTTCGGGCAGCGTGGCGTACCAGCGGCGGTAGTCGGCGGCCGGGATCCGCACCGGGTTGCGGGCCAACTGGTCCTCGGTGAGCCAGTCCTGGTCGTAGCCGCCGGCCTCGATCAGCGCCTTGATCAGCGCGTCGCCCTCGTGCTCGCCCTCGGTCGGCTCCATGCCGGGCAGGCCCTCGCCCAGGTCCCAGCCCTCCTCGCGCAGCCGGCGCAGCAGCCGGGCCGCGCTGGCCGGGGTGTCCAGGCCCACCGCGTTGCCGACCCGGGCGTGCTTGGTCGGGTAGGCGGACAGCACCAGCGCCAACCGCCGCTCGGCGGCCGGGATGTGGCGCAGTCGCGCGTGGCGCACCGCGATCCCGGCCACCCGGGCGCAGCGCTCGGGGTCGGCGACGTAGACCGTCAGGCCGTCCTCGTCCAGCTCCTTGAAGGAGAACGGCACGGTGATCAGGCGCCCGTCGAACTCCGGCACGGCGACCTGGGTGGCGGTGTCCAGCGGCGAGAGGCCGTCGTCGCTGCCCTCCCAGGTCTCCCGCGACCAGGTCAGGCAGAGCGCCTGCAGAATTGGCCGGTCGAGCGCGGCCAGCGCGCCCGCGTCCCAGGCCTCCTCGTCGCCGCCGGCCGAGGCGTCGGCGGGCCGGGTGCCGCCGGCGGCCAGCACGGTGGTCACGATCGCGTCGGCCCGGCCGAGTTCGGCCAGCAGCTCGGCCGGTGCGCCGCGCAGCGAGGAGCAGTACAGCGGCTTGGCCACACCGCCCGCCTCCTCGATCGCGCCGCACAGCGCGTCCACGAAGCCGGTGTTGCCGCTCATGTGGTGCGCGCGGTAGTAGAGGACGGCCACCGTCGGTCCGTCGGCGGCGGGCGCGGCGTGGCGGGGCGTGCGCTCCAGCGGGCCCCAGTCGGGCGCGGAGGCCGGCGCGGCGAAGCCGTGGCCGGTGAGCAGCACGGTGTCGGACAGGAAGGCGCCCAGCTCCGCCAGGTTGGCGGCGCCGCCGTGCGCGAGGTAGGCGTGCGCCTCGGCGGCCAGCCCGGCCGGCACCGTGGAGAGTTCCATCAGCTGCGCGTCCGGCGCCTGTTCACCGCTGAGCACGATCACCGGGCGCGGGCCGGCCAGCAGCGCGGTCAGGCCCTCCTCCCAGGCGCGGCGGCCACCGAGCAGGCGCACCACCACCAGGTCGGTGCCCTCCAGCAGCGCCGGCAGGTCGTCGGGGCCGAGCCGGGCCGGGTTGCCCAGGCGGTAGCCGACCGGGCCGGTGCTGGCGCGGGCGGAGAGCAGATCGGTGTCGGAGGTCGACAGGAGCAGGATCACGCGGCGGCCCTCCCGCGGTGGTGGGCGGATACGGGCATGACGGTGCGCATAACGGCAGCCTTCCTCGGGGTCCGCGCCCCGTGGGGGATCCCCCGGCCCCAGACCGGGAGAGGTGGCGGGACGGCGGGGAGTTCCTGGCTCCCACGACCGGTGGTGGCTCGTGGTCACAGTGGCGGGACCGCACCGGCGTCGCACCGGTTTCCTCCCCCGGGGACCCGTCGGTGGGGCCCCTGTGCCGTCGCTGGCGTGCACCGGCCTGACGGCCGGTCCGGCGTCATCCTAACGGGCGAGGTCAGGCGGCGCGGAGGGGTGAGCGGGGGCGCGGGCGCACATCGGTGGGGCCTGACACACCGCGCTGGCATGATCGCGCGGACAGGTTCCGACACGAATGAAGGATGATGTTCATGAGGCGATCATGGCGGGGGGCCGTCTGCGCCGCGGTGCTGGTGGCGACGGGGCTCGCGGTGGACCTTCCCGCGGCCGACGCGGCGGGTGCCGCCGGGCCGCGGCCGCTGGCCCTGGGGATCTACCCCGGCGGCTATGCGGGCGGCGGCTCGACCGACCCGGTGCCGGACGACGGGGCCAAGGTGGTCCGTGCGCTGGACCAACTGCACGGCGGCCCCGGTTTCCTGGTCCGCGAGTACGTCGGCTACGACGGGACGTCGACGGACGGCACGGACGCCCGCAAGTACTTCGGCTACCTGGGCCACGGCCGCAAGCTGGACCTGGTGCTCGGCTACCCCGGGCACGGCACCCCGCTGGCGGGCTGGGAGACCTACGTCCGCAACGAGGTGCGCAACGCCGGGCCGCACGCGGCCTCCATCTCGCTGGGCGTCGATGTCAACCTCGCCGCGGCCGCGGACCCCTCGGTGGTGCCCGCGGTGGTCGCCGGGGTCGAGGCGGCCAAGGACGAGGCGCGCCGACTTGGCCTGAAGAAGCTGCAGATCGGCTTCGACGAGGGCGCGTTCGGCCAGGCCGGGACGGCGTTCTGGCAGTCGCTGGCGACGACGGGCGGCGACCGGTTCCGCGACTCGATCGACTACGTCGGCCTCGAGCTCTACCCGGACGTCTTCCGCCCCTCACCCGGCGACCTGGGCGCGCAGGCGGTGAGCGCGATCGACGTGGTGCGCCGGCAGGAGATGCCGATCGCCGGGCTCTCGGACCGGGTGGCCATCCACGTGGCGGAGAACGGCTGGGACACCCTCGCGCCGCGCACCGAGGCGCAGCAGAGCGCCGCGCTGACCTCGGAGCTGACCGCGATCAACGCCGACCGGGGCCGGTTGAACATCACCGCCTACGAGTACTTCGACCTGCGCGACGACAAGTCCGCCTCGGCCAACCTGTTCGACCACTTCGGGCTGCTCAACGACGACTACACCCCGAAGGCCGCCTTCTCGACCTACCGCGACCTGGTGCACAGGCTGCGCCGGGGCTAGCCGGGTTGGTTTCCGGCCAAGTTGATGGTGTGTCCGTTCTGTGATGATCGACTGCTTCGGTTCCCACTAGGGTCACCTCATCTCCACAATGCGGCGCCGCACGGCCATCGTGCGGCGCCCGGTGGACCTGTCGATGGGACTGGTGGGAAGTGAACAGCAAGTATCGCCGTTTTCTTGACCGTTCATGGGTGAGCCGTTCGTCGGTGGGCGGTTCGTCGGTGGGCGGTTCATCGGCGGCCGCGCTGCGGAGCCGGCTCGCCGGGGTGGTGGGCGCGGTCGCGCTGCTGGCGGCGTTCTTCACCGGCACCGCCGCCGTCGGCACCGCCAGCGCCGCTCCCGTCGCCGCGACCGCCCACCCGAGCGCCGCGCCCGCTGCCGCGCCCGCTGCCGCGCCCGCCGCCGCGCAGCGTGGCGCACGGCCCGCGACAGGCGGGTGGACCTGCGCCGGGACGCCCATCCCGGCAGGCTACGTCCTGGTCGGCTTCAACCGCAGCGGCTGCAACGGGGCCGGCTCGTGGGACCAGCAGCCGGTGCGGAACGGGATCTGGACCTGCGCGGGCTCGCCGATCATCTCCGGGTACGTCATCACCAACTACCTCTCCTCCGGCTGCAGCGGCATCGGCGCCTGGTACCACCAGCTCGCCAAGAGCGGCCTGTGGACCTGCGCGGGTTCGCCGATCGTGTCGGGCTACGTGACCACCAACTACAACCGCGCCGGCTGCAACGGCATCGGTGCCTGGGTCCAGATGACCGCCCAGGCCGGCCTGTGGACCTGCCCCGGCTCTCCGGTGCCGGCCGGTTTCCGCAGCACCACCTACAACGCGGGCGGCTGCGGCGGCCAGGGGGCCTGGCTCCTCCAGCGCCGCTGATCCCGCCCGAGCCCGTCCACCGAAGGCACCGCGCCCACCGCGCGGTGCCTTTCGGCGTGCTCGGGCGTGCTCCCACCCGGCGCCTGACCCCGAACGCGACGTCCGAATGCCGCCGGACCGTCCGCCCGCAGAGCACCAGGATCGAGGTGCCGGCGAACTCCGGTGACCAGCAAGGACGAAGAGGAGAGCGGACGATGACGGCAGTGCTCGACGGCAGGGCGGCCCTGGTGACCGGCGGCAGCCGGGGCATCGGTGCGGCGGTGGCGCTGCGGCTGGCCGCGGACGGCGCCGACGTGGCGCTGACCTACCGCAGCGGTGCGGAGCAGGCGGCGCAGCTGGTCGAGCGGATCAAGGCGCTGGGACGCCGGGCGCTGGCCGTCGAGGCCGACAGCGCGGACCCGGCGGCGGTGCGGGCGGCGGTGGAAGCAGCGGCGGCGGAGTTCGGGCGGCTCGACATCGTGGTCAACAACGCGGGCGTCGGCCTGGTGGGCCCGGTCGAGGCGGTGGCACTGGCGGACGTCGACCGGGTGCTCGCCGTCAACGTGCGGGCGCCCTTCCTCGTCGCCCAGGCGGCGGCCCGGCACCTCACCGAGGGCGGACGGATCATCAGCATCGGCAGCTGCATGGCCGAGCGGGCCGCGTTCGGCGGCGGTGCGCTGTACGCGATGAGCAAGACCGCGCTGACCGGGCTGACCACGTCGCTGGCCCGCGAGCTCGGCCCCCGCGGGATCACCGTCAACCTGGTCCACCCTGGTCCGATCGACACTGACATGAACCCGGACGAGGGGCCGGCTGCCGATCTGCAGAAGGGCTTCACGGCCCTGGGCCGCTTCGGCCGGCCCGCCGAGGTGGCCGCGATGGTGGCGCACCTCGCGGGGGAGGGCGGGCGGTACGTCAGCGGCGCGGCCATCGCAGTGGACGGCGGCTTCGCGGCCTGAGCCGGCGGCCCTCGTCAGGCCTGTCCGGCCGAAGCGGTGCGGGCCGTTCGCCGGTGGCCTGCCCCGCTCCCCGTCACGGCTGGGCGCGGTGCAGGTCGCGGAGCAGGGCGATCTCGGCTCCGTGGTGCAGCAGTTCCTGGTTGACCCACCAGACGACGTCGATGAACGCCTCCTCCGGGTCACCGCCGTGCGGGTAGCTGCACAGGCCCACCGTGTCGAGTGCTGCGTCGTCGGCGCCGGCCACCGCCGCCCGCCAGGCCGTGGCGCCGGTGCCGAAGTCGGCGATCGCGGTGGCGGCGTCGGCGGCGGCCCGGAAGTCGGCGTTGGTCAGGCGGTGGGTGCCGGCCGTGTGGTCCGCCCGCAGGGTCAGCATCTCGGTGAGGTGGTTCAGGCGCCAGGCGATGGTGGTGAACGGCGGTGGGACGGGGTGCGGGGAGGGGGCGGAGTCGCGGCCCCAGTCACCGGTGCCGAGCAGCAGCGCCGCGCCCGGGCCGGGGCCGTCCGTCCGCCGCCGCACCGACCAGCAGTTCGGCACCGGCTCCCAGAAGTACTCCTCGTCGGTCATCACCGGGACCGGGACGGCCACGCCGTTGCCGCTGTTCACGGTCGGGCCGGCCAGCCGTCCGCCGAGGCGCTCGCGGGCGAAGTCGAACTCCTCCAGCAGGGTGACGAGACGTGCGGGGGTGGTCATCGAACGCTCCGGGGTGGGTGATCTGCCGTGGCACAGTGCGGGGTTGAGCCTGCCACAGCAGCTGCCCGGGACGCGCGCGGTTTATCTGCCCGCCCCCCGGCCGGCATCGCGACAGCACCGAAGGGGGAGAACCGTGGCCGTCGGGGCGCGCACGCCGGCGGTCCCGGAGCCGATGGCGCACGCCGTGCCGCGCGAGGGGCTCCAGCGCGAGCCGGCGGTCGTGGGAGCGCGGACGGCTCCCGCCTCACCGGCCCACCCCCGCGGCCCGGCGCGAGGCCTGGACGGCCGTGGCGGACCCGGACTGACCGTCAGGGCGGCGGCGGGTTGGAGAGATGGATCACGCCCTTTGCGGGGCATACCTCCGGTCGGATCATCGGTATGCTCGCGCCCATGTCACCCGCACCCGCCGCCTCCGAGCCTGCCCCCGTCCGGGCTGGTCGGGGGCGTGACGACGCCTGTCCGGGAGCGCTGCGACTGCACCAGGCGGACGACGGGGCGCTCGCGCGGGTCCGGGTGCCCGGCGGGCTGCTGTCGGCGGATCAGGCGCTGGCCCTGGCGCGCGCGGCCGAGGAGCTCGGGGACGGCGCGCTGGAGACCACCTCGCGCGGCAATGTGCAGCTGCGCGGGCTGGCGGGCGACGCGGGGGCGGAACTCGCGGCCCGGCTCGGCGCCGTCGGCCTGCTGCCGTCGCTGCCGCACGACCGGGTCCGCAACATCGTCGCCTCTCCGCTGGCCGGCCTGGACGGCCCCGGGCCGGCACTGCGCGACTGGGTCCACCAGCTGGACGCGCTGCTCTGCGCCAGTGACGTGGCCCGGCAGCTGTCGGGCCGGTTCCTGTTCGCCCTGGACGACGGGCGTGGTGACGTCGCCTCGCTCGACGCCGATGTGACCTTGATCGCACGCACCGCCGGCCATGGTGTCGAGGACGGCCGGGATGGCCACGGCGGCGGGCACGGCGAGGACGGCCGGCAGGGTGGGGCGGCGCCGGGTGCGCTGCTGCGGCTGGGACGCGCCGACTGGTGCGCCGAGGTGCCGCACGGGCCGCGCGCCGCGCTCGCGGTGGCGGAGGCGTTCGTGGCGCTGGCGGACGGCGCCTGGCGGGTGCGCGAGGCGGACCCGGACGGTGCGGCGCTGGCCGGCCGGCTCGGGCTGGAGCGCCGCCCGCTGCCCGAGTCGACGGGCGCTCGCCCCGTGGTCGGCACGTTCGCTGGTGCTGGTGCTGGTGCTGGTGCCGATGCCGGTGCTGGTGCCGGACCCGGCGGGCTGGTGGTGGGCCTGCGCTTCGGACGGGCCTCCGCCCGGCAGTGGCGGGCGCTGGCGTCGGCCGGCGATGAGCTACGGGTCACCCCCTGGCGCAGCGTGGTGCTGCCCGGTGCCGGGGCCGGGCTGCTGCCGGAGCTCGCGGCGCTCGGCCTGCGCACCGATCCGGCCTCGCCCTGGGAGCGGGCCACCGCCTGCACCGGCGCGCCGGGGTGCGCCAAGTCGCTCGCGGACGTGCGGGCCGACGCCGCCGCGGCGCTGGACCTGCCGCCGACCGTCCCACCCCCCGCGGGCCCGCCCGGGGCCGCCCGCCCGGCGCTGCCCGTCCACTGGTCCGGGTGCGCACGCCGCTGCGGTCACCCGGTCGGCCACTGGGTGGACGTGCTGGCCACCGGCCCGACCGGCTACCGCATCACCGACAGCCAATTGCCCGACGGTGCAACTGAAGTGACGACCCAACAGATGGCGGCGGCGGTCGCCGCCGCCAGGAGGACCACGTGATCGAGTACGAGAAGGACGGCGCGGCGATCTACCGCGAGTCCTTTGCCACCATCCGCGCCGAGGCGGACCTGGCGGGACTGCCCGCCGACGTCTCCCAGGTCGCGGTGCGGATGATCCACGCCTGCGGGATGACCGACCTGGTCGCCGACCTGCTGTGGACCCCGCATGTGGTCGCCTCCGCCCGGGCCGCGCTGCGGGCCGGCGCGCCGATCCTGTGCGACGTCTCGATGGTGGCCAGCGGGGTGACCCGCAAGCGGCTGCCGGCCGACAACGAGGTCGTCTGCACGCTCTCCGACCCCTCGGTGCCGGCGCTGGCAGCCGAACTCGGCACCACTCGCAGCGCCGCCGCGATGGAGCTGTGGCGGGACAAGCTGGCGGGCTCCGTGGTGGCCGTCGGCAACGCCCCCACCTCGCTCTTCCGGCTGCTGGAGATGATCGAGGCGGGCGCGCCCCGCCCGGCCGCCGTGATCGGCGTGCCGGTCGGCTTCATCGGCGCCGCGGAGTCCAAGCAGGCGCTGGCCGAACATCCCTCGGGTCTGGAGCACCTGGTGGTGCGCGGCCGTCGCGGTGGCAGTGCGATAGCCGCCGCCGCGCTCAACGCGATTGCGAGCGAAGTGGAATGACGGACTCTCAGAAGACCACCGCAGGAAGGCTCTACGGTGTCGGCCTCGGCCCCGGCGACCCGGACCTGATGACGGTGCGGGCCGTCGAGCTGATCACCAAGGCCGACGTGGTGGCCTACCACAGCGCCCGGCACGGCCGTTCGATCGCCCGCTCGATCGCCGCCCGTCACCTGCGCGCGGACCAGCTGGAGGAGCCGCTGGTCTACCCGGTCACCACCGAGACCACCGACCACCCGGGCGGCTACCGGGGCGCGTTGGACGAGTTCTACGCCGAGGCCGCCGAGCGGCTGGCCGCGCACCTGGACGCCGGGCGCACCGTGGTGGTGCTCGCCGAGGGCGACCCGATGTTCTACGGCTCGTACATGCACATGCACAAGCGGCTCGCGCACCGCTACCCGACCGAGGTGGTGCCCGGGGTGACCTCGGTCAGCGCGGCGGCCGCCCGGCTGGGCCGGCCGCTGGTGGAGGCCGAGGAGGTGCTGACGATCCTGCCGGGCACGCTCCCCGAGGAGGAGCTGACGGCCCGGCTGGCCGCCACCGACTCGGCCGTGGTGATGAAGCTCGGCCGCACCTTCCCGACCGTGCGCCGCGCGCTGGAGCGTTCCGGGCGGCTGGCCGAGGCGCAGTTCGTGGAGCGCGCCACCATGGCGGGGGAGCGCACCGCGCCGCTGGCCGAGGTGGACCCGGAGTCGGTGCCGTACTTCTCGCTCGCGGTGCTGCCCAGCCGGATCGGGCTGCCGCCGTCGGAGCCGTCGGAGCTGTCGGGGCTGGCGGAGTCGTCGGGGCTGGCGGGGCTGGTGGAGCCGTCGGAGCCGGTGGAGTCGTCGGAGGCGGTGGATCCGTCCGAGGCGTCCGAGCTCGGCGCCCAGGGTGCGGGCTCGGTGGTCGTGGTCGGCCTCGGCCCGGCCGGGCCGCTCTGGCTCACCCCCGAGGCGCGCGGTGAACTGGCCGCCGCCGACGAGCTGGTGGGCTACACCACCTACCTGGACCGGGTCCCGGTCCGGGCGGGCCAGCGCCGGCACGGCTCGGACAACAAGGTGGAGGCCGAGCGGGCCGAGTTCGCGCTCGACCTGGCCCGGCGCGGCCGCCGGGTCGCGGTGGTCTCCTCCGGCGACCCGGGCGTCTTCGCGATGGCCACCGCCGTGCTGGAGGCGGCCTGCGCCGACCCGTACCGCGAGGTGCCGGTGCGGATCGTGCCCGGCATGACGGCCGCGCACGCCGCCGCCTCGCGCGCGGGCGCGCCGCTGGGCCACGACTACGCGGTGGTCTCGCTCTCCGACCGGCTCAAGCCCTGGTCCGTGGTGGCCGAGCGGCTGCGTGCGGCAGCCGCCGCCGACCTGGTGCTCGCGCTCTACAACCCCGGCTCGCACAGCCGCACCACCCAGGTCGGGCTGGCCCGCGACCTCCTGCTCGAACACCGCGCGCCGGAGACCCCGGTGGTGATGGCCCGCGACGTGGGCGGTCCGACCGAGCGGGTGCGCACCGTCAGGCTGGCCGATCTCGACCCGGCCGAGGTGGACATGCGGACGATCCTGCTGATCGGCTCCTCGCAGACCCGGGCGGTGCGCCGGGGCGACGGCACCGAGGTGGTCTGGACGCCGCGCCGCTACCCGGAGCGCTGACCGCCGCCACCGGGCTCCGTCGTGACGCCGACGGTGTACCGCGAGGGTTTACCCGCAACGTCATCCCTACGTTGTACGCGGGCCAATGAACGCCCGCCTATCGTCTCCTCCTGAGCGGCGCCGCCGGCGCCGGGCCGGCCACGGGGGGCCGGCCCGACCCGGCCGTGCCGCACCGCCAGGGGAGGCGGAAGACTCCGGCGGCGTGGGCCTCGCCCGCCCGGCGCCGACCGGAGCGCCCCCGGCCGGCGGGAGGCTTCGGTGACCCTTGCCTTTCGACGACCCTGGCCCTTTGGCGCCCCTTGTCTTTCGGCGACCGTTGCCCTTTGGTGCCCCGGTACCTTCGTGGCTCAGGCCGGGAAGCCGACGCCCGTCAGCTGTTCCGAGGCCCGCCACAGCCGGGCCGCCGTGGTGAGGTCCGCCGCCCCCCGGGGCAGTCGGGCGCGGGCCGGCAGACCGGTCAACTCGCCCAGCCCGTCCGGGCCGTAGTACCCGCCGCCGACCGCCCCCGGGCTGGTCGCGGCCACCAGCAGCGGCAGCGCCCCGCGGGCCGGCTCCTGGGAGAAGCCCGGCACGCTCATCGCCAGCGCAGTGAGGTTGACGCCGCCCGGCGCCCGGTCGAGCACCGGACCGCCGTACGCCAGGTTGGTGCGGCAGCAGCCCGGGTGCGCGGCGGTGCTGCGCAGGCCCCAGCCGGCCCGTGCGCTGAGCCGGTCCAGCTCCTGCGCGAAGAGCAGGCCGGCCAGCTTGGAGCGGCCGTAGGCCACCATCGCGCGGTAGCCGCGCTCGCTGTTGAGGTCCGTCAGGTCGATCCGGGCGGTCCAGGCGGTCAGGCTGCCGATGCTGACCACCCGGGGCGCGGCGGCCCCGCGCAGCAGCGGCAACAGGCGCCCGGTGAGCGCGAAGTGGCCCAGGTGGTTGGTGCCGAACTGCAGCTCGAAGCCGTCCTTGGTGGTGTGCCGGGCCGGTACGCCCATCACGCCGGCGTTGTTGACCAGCAGGTCGACCGGGCGGCCGCGCTCCAGCAGGACGTCGGCGAAGGAGGCGACCGAGTCCAGGCTCGCCAGGTCCAGCGCCGCCGCCGTGACCGAGCCGCCCGGCCCGCCTGCCGCGCCGGACGTGCCCGTTCTGCCCGTCTCCGCCCTGATCCGCGCCGCGGCCAGCTCGCCCTTGTCGCCGTCGCGGACCGCCAGCAGCACGTCCGCACCCGCCAGAGCCAGGCGGCGCGCGGTCTCGAAGCCGATCCCGCTGTTCGCCCCGGTCACCACGGCCAGGCGGCCGTGCTGGTCGGGTACCGCGATGTCCTTGCTCCGACGGCCCATCACCGGCTCCTCTCGAGTCCCCTTGCCACTGGCAATTCCCCGTGCAGCGTCCGCCCAGCCGTCAGCGCGTGCCGCGCCCCAGCCGTCACTCGGGTCCGACCGGGCCGACGCTATCGCAGCCCAGCCCCAACTCGCCCAGAACTCCCGCCACATCAGGCACGATCGGGACGCCGTCCGGGAGCGCGGGACGGCGCACGATCACCACCGGCACGGCCAGCTCGCGCGCCACCGCCAGCTTGGGCGCGGTGGCCGCACCGCCGCTGTCCTTGGTCACCAGCACGTCGATCCGGTGCTCGCGGAAGACCGCGCGCTCGTCCTGGAGTTGGAACGGTCCGCGGCTGAGCAGCACCGTCAGGTCGGCGGGCAGCGGCGGGTCGGGCGGCTCGACCGAGCGGGCCACCAGGTGCACGCCCTCGACCCGGGCGAAGGCGGCCAGGCCCTGGCGCCCGGTGGTCAGCAGTGCGCGCCGGCCCAGCGCCGGCAGCGCGTCGGCGGCCTGCTCCAGCGAATCGACCAGGTGCCAGCGGTCGCCCGGGACCGGCTGCCAGCCGGGGCGGCGCAGCGCCAGCAGCCGGACGCCGGTCTCGGCGGCCGCCTGCGCGGCGTTGCGGCTGATCACCCGGGCGAACGGGTGGGTGGCGTCCACCAGGGTGGTCACCCGGTGCTCGCGCAGCCAGTCGGCCAGCCCGGCCGCCCCGCCGAAGCCGCCCACCCGCACCTCGCCCGGTGGCAGCCGCGGTGCGCTCACCCGCCCGGCCAGCGAGCTGGTCACCCGGAGGCCGGGCAGCCCGGCCAGCTCCTCGGCGAGCCGGCGGCCCTCGGTGGTGCCGCCCAGGATCAGGATGTGTCGCACGGTCCGACCCGCTACGGGAGCTGGCAGGAGCGGTCGCGCCGGGCCGAGTACAGGTGGCTGTCCGGGAACTGCTCGGCACTCAGCGTGCGGCCGACCATGATCACCGCGGTCCGCAGCACCCCCGCCGCCCGCACCTGCTCGGCGATCGAGTCCAGCGTGCCGCGCAGCACCAGTTCGTCCGGGCGGCTGGCCATCGCCACCACCGCCACCGGGCAGTCGGCGCCGTAGTGCGGCAGCAGCTCGGCCACCACCCGCTCGACGTACCGGGCCGCCAGGTGCAGCACCAGCAGCGCGCCGCTGCGCCCGAGGGTGGCCAGGTCCTCGCCCGCGGGCATCGGGGTGGCCTGCTGGGCGATCCGGGTCAGGATCACCGTCTGGCCCACCGTGGGGACGGTCAACTCCCGCTTCAGCGCCGCCGCCGCGGCGGCGAAGGCGGGCACGCCGGGGACCACCTCGTAGGGCACGCCGGCCGCGTCCAGCCGGCGCATCTGCTCGGCCACCGCGCTGAACACCGACGGGTCGCCGGAGTGCAGCCGGGCCACGTCATGGCCCTCCCGGTGCGCGGCGAGCAGCTCGGCGGTGATCTCGTCCAGGTTCAGCCGGGCGGTGTCCACCAGGCGGGCCCCGGGCGGGCACTGCGCCAGCAGCTCGACCGGCACCAGGCTGCCCGCGTACAGGCAGACCTGGCAGTTCGCCAGCGTCTTGGCCCCGCGCACGGTGATCAGGTCGGCGGCGCCGGGGCCGGCACCGATGAAGTAGACGGTCACAGCGCCTCACTCTCCACTCGTTCTACGGGCTCCACGCGTGCTGCGGGCTCCATGCGTGCTGCGGGCTCCACGGGCTCCACGGGCTTGCGGACCGACCACTGGGTCACCGGCATCGCCTGCCGCCACCCGGTGAAGCCGCCGACCGGCACGGCGTGCGCCACCGCGAGCCGCAGCAACTCCCCGCCGTGGCGCCGGTACCACTCGGTGAGCAGGGCCTCCGACTCCAGTGTCACGGTGTTGGCGACCAGCCGTCCGCCCGGGCCCAGCGCCGCCCAGCAGGCCGCCAGCAGTCCGGGCGCGGTCAGCCCGCCGCCGATGAACACCACGTCGGGCCGGGGCAGTTCGTCCAGCGCCGCGGGTGCGGCGCCGGTCACCACGCGCAGCCGGGGCACGCCGAGGGCGGCTGCGTTGCGGGTGATCCGGGCGGCCCGCACCGGGTCCCGCTCCACGCTGACGGCCTGGCAGGAGCGGTGCGCGCGCAGCCATTCGATCGCGATGCTGCCCGAGCCGCCGCCGATGTCCCAGAGCAGCTCGCCGGGGGCCGGGGCGAGCGTCGCCAGTGTCGCCGCACGGACATGACGCTTCGTCAGCTGTCCGTCGCTCTCGTACAGTTCGTCCGCCAGGCCGGGCACCAGGGCGGGCCGGCGGCGCTCCTCGCCGTCCGCCCGGTCCGCGCGGCAGTGCACGGCGACGATGTTCAGCGGGTCGCCGGGCGGCTGCGCCCAGCCTTCGGCCGTCCCGGTCGACATCCGCTCGCCCGGCCCGCCCAACTGCTCCAGCACGTGCAACTCGCTCGCCCCGAAGCCGTGTTCGCTCAGCAGTGCCGCCACGGTGGCCGGGGTGCTCGCGTTCGGGCTCAGCACCAGCAGCCGCTGCCCGTCGAAGAACGCGCCGACCAGGGTGGCGGTGTCCCGCCCGACCAGGCTGACGGTGCCGGTCTCCTCCAGCGCCCAGCCGAGCCGCGCGCAGGCGTAGGAGACGGAGGAGGGGTGCGGCAGCACCCGCAGCCGCTCGGCGCCCAGCTCCTCGCTCAGCGTGCGCCCGATCCCGAAGAACATCGGGTCGCCGCTGGCCAGCACGGCCACCCGCCGCCCCGCCTGCGCCGCGAACAGCCCCGGCACGGACGGGCGCAGCGGCGAGGGCCAGGCGATGCGCTCGGCGGTCACCGCGGCGGGCAGCAGGTCCAGCTGCCGGGGGCCGCCGATCACCGCCTCGGCCGCCGCCAGCGCCTCGCGCGAGGCCGGTACGAGCCCGTCCCAGCCGTCCGCCCCGATGCCCACGACCGTCACCGGCGGCTCAGACAGGACGCTGCTCAACGGGGTCTCCTCCGATGCTGGGGACGGGGTGCACCAGCGGCGCACCGGGGCAGCCTACCGGGCCCCCGCAAGGCCCCCACTCCCTGGTCACCAGGGCTTTCCCGCACGCGAGTAGGGTGGGACCCATGCCGACGAGCGCTGTTCTGCCACCTCCCGCCGCCTAGGCGGGCGGCAAGGCCACGGAAGACCCTGACCAGGGGTGCGCCCCTGGGCCGGTCGGTGCTGCCCGCAGACGGGATCACGCGACCAGTTCACGTCTTCGGTGGGAGAAGCCTCCGTGTCCGCATCCACAACCACTCGCCCCGTGTCCCGGCCCCTGTCCGCCGGGCGGGGCCTGCTCTACCTGCTGCTCTCGGCCGCCTCCTGGGGCACCGCCGGGGCCGCCGCCACCCTGCTCTACGGCCACAGCGGCCTCGGCCCGGTGGCGCTCACCTTCTGGCGCTCGGCCGGCGGCTCCGCGCTGCTGCTCGTGGCGCTCGCCGTCCGCCGCCGTGGATCCACCAGTCGCCCTCGCGCTTCCCACGCCCGGCGCGACATCGCCGTCAACGGTCTGGGCCTGACCCTCTTCCAGATCGGCTACTTCGAGGCGGTGCACGGCACCGGCCTGGCTGTCGGCACGGTGGTCACCCTCGGCGCCGCACCCGTCCTGGTCGCCCTCGGCGCCCGCCTGCTGCTGCGCGAACCGCTCGGCGCGGCCGGCACGGCGGCGGTGCTCGGCGCCCTGGCCGGGCTCGCGGTGCTGATCCTCGGTGGCACCTCCAGCGGCGCCACCGCCGTGCGGCCCGGCGGCGTGGCCTGGGCGCTGCTCTCGGGCGCGGGCTACGCCTGCGTCACCCTCTACGGCCGCCGCAGCGCCGGCCGGACCGACGCGCTGACCACGACCCTGTACTCGTTCCTGGTCTGCGCCGTGCTGCTGCTCCCGTTCGCCGCCGCCCAGGGCCTGTGGCCCAGCCCGCACGGCCTCGGCCGCACCCTGCTGGTGCTGCTCTACCTCGCCGCCGTGCCCACCGCCCTCGGCTACGCGCTGTACTTCACCGGCGTCACCGTGGTCCGGGCCACCACGGCCGCCGTCATCGCCCTGATCGAGCCCGTCAGCGCCACCGCCCTCGCCGTCACCGCCCTCGGCGAGCACCTCTCGCCCGCCACTGTGGCGGGCTCTGCGGTACTCCTGCTGGCGGTCACCGCCCTGGCCGTCGCCGAGACCCGCCACGCCGTCCGCACCCGGGCAGCGGTGCACCCGGCCGAACTGCTCGCGGGCCGATAGCGACCGCCACCCTCGGTGGTCTCCTGCGCATCCTCGGTGCCACGCGCGATCCGCAGGCCCAGCTCCCTGATCTGTCACACGAGAAGTCGGCACCGCCGACTTCTGGGTAACGGGTAGCGCTGGAGATCGCCCTCGAAGTCACGCCTCGGCATGATCGGTTGCCCCAGCGCGGTGCAGGTGGTGGAGCAGGAGCAGCGCCGCCACCGCGTTGGCGCTCCGGATCTCGCCCTTCGTCACCAGCTCCGGCACCTGGGAGAGCGGCACCCAGTCGCGGCGGTCGGACTCGAAGGCGTCCTCGGGGTGGCCGACGTACTCGGCGGTGTCGGACCAGTAGACGTGGTGCCGGCCGTCGGCCAGGCCGTTGGAAGGCTCCACGGTGAGCAGGTGGCGGAGAGGCCCGGGCCGCCAGCCGGTCTCCTCGAGCATTTCGCGGCCAGCCGCGGCCTCCACCTGCTCGCCGTCCTCGACCACTCCGGCCGCGAGTTCCCAGCCCCAGCTGTCGGTGATGAAGCGGTGCCGCCAGATCAGCAGCGCTTCACCGCGTTCGTTGACGGTGGTGGCGAGCGCAACGGCTCGCTGTCGCAGGACGTAGTGGTCGAGATGGCGCCCGTCGGGGAGTTCGACGTCGGCGAGGTTGACCCGCAGCCAGCGGTTCTCGTAGACCGTGTGTTCGCTGAGATTCCGCCACACCGACGACACGCTGACCTCCTGCTGCACCGATCTGTGCTGTTCAGCGTAGGGCCGTGTCGGGGGCGCTGAAGGTGGCCTCGCCGTGACATGCGAAAGGGCCCGCCGGTGCAGGCCCTTCGCGTGTTCCCCGCCGCAAAGTGCGGGTACCGTTCCAGATGTCGAGTCGGGAACGGAGCAACGGAGTTCAGTATGCCCCAGCCTGGACCGGAACACACCGGCATGCGCATCGCCCACTACCGAAAGCTGCGACACCTCACCCAGCGAGGCCTCGCCGAGCGCGCACACATCTCGTACAGCATGTTGACGAAGATCGAGCAAGGAGAGCGGCCGACCTCACCCGCCACGATCGCCGCGCTCGCCCGAGCACTCCAGATTCCGGTGGCCGAACTCATCGGCCAGCCCTACCTTTCCGAGTTGCAGCAGGACCAGCTGGATGGCCTGATCCAGCCCATCCGAGAAGCGCTCGACGTCTACGACCTCGGGGTCGATCCTGAGGTGGCGCCGCGTCCGCTGAATGCGCTTGTGGTCCACGCCGAGGCCCTGTGCGCAGCGGTCCGCGAGACGCGCCTGCGGGATGTCGCCAGTGAACTGCCCGGGCTGATCACCGAGGTGACGTCCGCCGCGCACACCAGTCCGAGCGCCGAGGCATGGACGGTCCTGGCGAGCACCTATCGGACCGCGTACGACGTGACCACGAAGCTCGGCTTCGCGGACCTGTGCGCCGTCGCCCTTGACCGGATGGCCTGGGCCGCGGAGCGTGCTTCCGATCCGGTGCTCGCCGGTGTTCGCCAGTATCTGCGCTCTCTTGCTTACCTGCGGGCAGGTCAGTACCGCACTGGCGAGCGCTTGGTGAAGGTGGGCATGGGGATGCTCCAGCAGGCCGACGCGAGTCGTGAACGGGATGTGGCCGTCGGCCAGCTGCACTTGGGTGCTGCGGTGATAGCTGCTCGTGCCCGGGACAGCGGGAGTGCTGACGGGCACCTCGACGCTGCCGACCGCGTCGCGCAGCTGACCGGTCCGGCAGAGCGCGTTCACTGGCTGAGCTTTGGACCCACCAACGTGGCGGCGCATCGGGTCAGCGTGATGGCCGAGCTGTCTCAGTACCAGCAGGCGGTGAGTGCAGCAGCCGACGTCACGATCCCGGAGTCGTGGCCGGCGTCGCGGCGCGCCCACCACCTTGCCGAGGTGGCGCATGCGCAGCTGTGGATCGGTCAGAGCGAGGCGGCGCTGCGGAATCTTCAAGCTGCCCGGGCGGCGGCGCCGCAGCAGACCCGTTACCACCCGGTCGTACGGGAGACGGTCGCAGGACTGGTGGCAGCTCGTCGGGCGGCCCCGGACTCGCTGGCCAATCTCGCTGTCTGGGTCGGTATCTGAGGAATGATCAGCAACCCCGGAACTACCACAAACTGTGGTAGTTCCGGGGTTCTGCTTTGGCGACACTCTTGCTGTCAGTGATGCTGCGACTACAGGAGTGGCTGTGACGGTGAAGCGTCCCAGTGGCCCAAAGCGCGTTCCCCGCACCCCGCAAGAGGCGGCCCGGCGTCGTCACTTGCTCGATGCCTCCTCGGGTGAACTCGGCTATGGCGGCGAGATCAGCACGCCGCAGCCGCCCTGGGGCGAGTTCCGGGGCTCGGTGGCAGTCGTGGACAGCTGTGCCGAGCAGAGCGCGGAGGTGTCCTGATGGAGGTCACCGATCACCGGCACACCGACCTGTACGTCTCCGCCGCCACCTTCCTCACCCACTACGCCCTCCACCCCGACCCCGCCGGCTACCTCGCCCACGGGTACGTGGACCTGTGCCTGGCCGCGTGGCCCACGGCTTCCGGGGTCGAGCTCGACCTCGCCACCCGCTGGGCCCTCTGGACGTGGATCGTCGATGACGCCTTCGATACCGACATGCTCGACGAATCCCGGCAGGCCGTCGGCGAGTTCGCGCTCTCCCTCCTGCTCGTGGCATGCGGCAGCACGCAGCCGGGAGCCGCCGACCACCCCACCCTGCGCGCGCTCGCCGACCTCGCAGCCGACACCCAAGCGCTGATGCCCGCCTTCTGGTGGCAGCGGTACCTCACCCACCTCGAAGACTGGGTGCACGCCGCCTCCACCAAGCTGCTCGACTTCGTGCAACCGCGTCGCACCCCCACGCTGCGCGAGTACCTGACGATCCGTCCGCCCGACGGTGGCATGCTGCTTGCCGCGATGTGGACGGAGCTGGCCGAGCGCGTCATCACCCCCGACTGGCACGACCCCCTCCTCCAGTCCCTGCTGCGCGCATTCTCGACCGTCGGCTGTCTGACCAACGACCTCGCCGACTCCGGTGACCCCTTCGGCCCGGTGGGCGCCCTGGTCGCCGCCGAGAGCCTTGAGCCAGTCGCCGCCCGTGAGTTGGTGGCCGAGCAACTGCTCGCCGAGCAGCAGCGCTTCTGGTGGCTGTACAGCGCTGTGCGCAGCGGCGGCTTCACCTCAGCGGACACCAGCCGCTTCGCGCTCGCCCTCGACCGGTTCCGCCACGCGCTCGCCGACTGGACCGCCGACAGCTCCCGCTACCAGCCGCCGGAGGTCCGGATCATGCGGGAGCAGCACGCGCCCGCATGATCCGTGCCCCGGTGCCACCTCAGCCCGCGGTGCCCCCGCCTGCCGAGTGGCGGGCGAAGACGCGGACCGCGCTGTCGGCCTCCAACCTGGGCGAGTCCTTGTGCCGGCCCGCGTTCACGTGGAGCGACCCCGAGTACCGGGCGGCCCTGGACGCCCTCCAGCAACTCCCGGAGATCGGCACCGAGGGGCCGGTCGGCTTCTGGGGCATCACCGACGGCGAGCTGGGCCAGGTGGTCGTTGTAGCGCACGACGACCGGGCCCAGCTCGCCCGCCGCCCTCGCCCGGAACAGGTCGGGCGACAATTCTCCAGCCCCTTTCTCGCCAGATGCCGCGTCAGAGCGCCACGATGCCCTCGCCGCCCGTCGCGCCCGGCACCGTCACCGACCCCACGCGGGTCAGCGCGCCGTCCCCACCCACCCGGAACTCGTCGACGATGCCCTTGCCACCCGTCTGCACGTAGAGGTAGTGCCCGTCGGTGGAGGCGGCGGCGTCGACGGTGCCCGGGTCGGTGGCGGTGTTGCCGAGGGGCGTGAGGTTGCCCGCGGTGAACCCCGACAGGCTCGCGCTGCCCGCGTTGGAGGCGTAGAGGTGGCCGCCGGCGGTGGCCAGCCAGCAGGTCGCGGCCTGGCCGGTGGGGGCCTGGCCGAGGGGGGTGAGGTGTCCGTCGCGGCCGACGGCGAAGGTGGCCACCGCGCCCGGGCCGACCTCGGTGACCTGGAGGCGGCCGTGGGCGTCGAAGACGAAGCCGAACGGCACGGCGCCCGGTTCGGCGTTGACCACCGGGGCGGCGGACGGCGCCCCGCCCGGGCCGAGCGGGAAGACGTCGATGCTCTGGCCGCCGGCCTTGGTGGTGACCACCAGCGCGCGACCGTCCGGGGTGACCGCGAGCTGCCCGGGGGTGTGGGTGAACTGCGGTGTGGCGGACGGGTCCAGGCCCAGCGCGCGGTGCTGGTCGGCGACCGGCCGCAGCTTCTCGCCGACCAGTCGGAAGCCCTGCACCGAGCCGCCGTCGAGCGCGTTGAGCAGGTAGACGTGGTCGCCGTGGACCGCGACGCTGACCGGGAAGCTGCCCCCGCTGGACAGCACCTGCCGCCGCTCCAGCCGGTCGCCGTGCACGGCGAAGACGGTGACGGTGTCGCTGCCCGCGTTCACGGCATACAGCAGGCGGTGGGCGGCGTCGTAGGCGAGCGAGCCCTGCGAGGCGAGGTGGTCGACCATCGAGCCGTCCAGCACTCCGCCGCGACCGCCGGTGGCGTACACCCCGGCCTGGCGCAGGGTGCCGTCCGCCGCGCGGGTGTAGGCCACGACGGTGTTGCCGTCCGGGTTGTCGCTCTGCACGAAGACCGGTGCGGCGTGCTGCTGGTGGTCACTGGCCGCCGAGGCCGGGCCGATCCCCAGCACGGTGGCGGCGAGCGCGGCTCCGGCGGCGATCAGGACGCTGGTGGAACGCAGGGTGGAGCGCATGGCGGAGTCTCCTCGGGGAGGTGTGGTGGGTGCCCGTGGTGCGCCCGCACCGGGGCGCCGTCGGTACTCCCCACACGCTAAGCCGCGACGGGCCGCGAACTGCCGCCGCTGAGCGCTACGTTCGCGGTTCGTAAGAACTCCCCGGAGAGGATCCCCGGAGGGAAATCGCCGGAGGGAGATCGCTGGAGAGGATCCCCGGAGAGAAACCCCCGGAGAGCCGCCGCCCCCGCGCGCTCCTGATCCGCGTGATCCAATGGGGCCACGAGAGACGGGGGAGAACACATGACACCGAACATGACCCTGACCGGCGCGGACGGCCTCCTGCTGCGCCCCTGGGCGGAGCAGGACGCACCGGCCGTCCTGGCGGCTGCCGAGTCGGTCGACACGCTCGCGGTGGCCGACCGGGCGCAGGCCGAGCAGTGGCTGGCGGCGCAGCGCCAGGCGTGGGAACGGGGCGACCGGTTCGCCTTCGCGGTCCTGGTGGGCGATGAGGTCCTGGGCCTGAGCGTGCTCAAGCGCCCCGATCCGGCCGCACCGGCGGCCGAGGTGGGCTACTGGACGACGGGGGCGGCCCGCGGCCGGGGCCTGGCGCCGCGCGCGCTGGCCGTGCTGACCGACTGGGCGTTCGCGGAATTCCCGCTGGAGCAGCTGGAGTTGTTCCACCGCCTGGACAACGCAGCGTCCTGCCGGGTGGCGCAGAAGACGGGCTACGGACTGGCGGCGGTGGTCCCGCCCAAGCCGCCGCACCCGACCGAGGCCCACCTGCACCTGCGCGAGCGCGGTGCAGGTGGGCGCAGCCCGGGGAACTGACCCGGGGCCGGTCCGGCGTGGCGTGCGGCGGTCACGGCCGCCAGTAGTCGCCGGCCATCACCAGGTAGACCAGCGTCTTGATGGTCTCGCCGTAGTAGCCGTCGCCGAAGGGGTTCTGGCTCAGCTGCTTCCAGATCGCGTCGGTCCAGGCCTGGTCGCCGGCCGCCATCGCGGCCGGGCCGACCGAGTCGCCGGCCTCCTCGGCCTGGTCGCTGGTGCTGTACGGGGTGCAGTTGAGCTTGGTGTGCGGGTAGACGTTCTGCGGGTTGCCGCCCGACTCCTTCTTCAGGCAGGCGGATTCGAGCTTGGCGGTGCTCAGCGAGACCGCCGCCGTGCCGGCGCCGTAGAGCAGCGCGTCGGTGCCCAGGTGCCAGGGCACGCGGATGGAGTTGTAGCCGACGATGTTGTCCGGCTGGCTCTCCTGGTAGTCGGCGGGCGCGGGCTTGGGGCTGCTGGTGTCGGCGTTCACCACGAAGTCGGAGAGCAGTCCGCCGCTGGGGGAGTAGGACTTGGTGAACGAGCTGATCACCGCCTCGGTCCGCTGGACGACCTTGTTCCAGTCGTGCGCGGTGTCGTAGGCGGCGAAGGCCCGCAGGTGGTCGAGCATCATGTCGGACGGCCGGGTGTCGGTGTTCGGCCCGTCGTCCTCGCACTTGAGGTGGCCGTCGGGGGCCACGTCGTGGGCGTAGAAGGCGGCCAGCCAGGCCTTGGCGTCGGCGGTGTAGCCGCCCCACTGCTTGTCGGCGAGGATCAGGCCGTAGCCGACGTCCAGGTCGCCGTCGGTGGCGCCGTCGGGGGTGCCCTTGTCGGCGTACTTGCAGGTCTTGCCGTCCAGCTTCCACTCCATCAGGCCGTACTGGTCCTTGTGGTCCTTGACCAGCTGCCACAGGCCGTTGAACTCGGTCTGCGCGTTGGCGTCGTAACCGGCCATCAGCGGCACGATGTTCATGCCGTAGCCCTGACCCTCGGAGACCGGGCCGTTGTTGGGGGCGTCGTCGTCGCCCTTGCTGGAGACGTAGTACTCGTTGCTCGCGCAACCGTGGTGCAGGTAGGTGGACTTCCAGGAGTCGTACTGCTTCTCCACGGCCGCGTCGCGGCTGGCCTGCGAGGCGGAGGGCAGCACGCCCACCTGGTAGGCGGTGTGGCTGGGGAACGCGTGCGCGGCGTGCGCGGCGGCCACGGCCGGGGCGGCGCCGGCCAGTCCGAGACCGAGCGCGGCGGTGGCGAGCGCGGTGGTGGCGGCGAGCAGGGACCGGGCCGGGGGCGCGGCGATCCGACGGGGCATCATTTCTCCTTGGGGGAATGAGAAGTGAGCTGGGGTTGCCTCCGAAAGTTAGGAAAGTTTCCTTATTAATCGAGGCCATGTCAATACTTTTGCGCGAGCTGTCCGCTCGGCGGATGCATCGGCCGGCGCTGCCCGCCGATCACGAAGCGGGCGTCAGCAGCGCGGGGTGGTCACCCGCGAAGTCGAGGAAGGTGGCCAGCGCCGAGCCCGGGCGCCGCTCCGCCGACCAGGCCAGGGTGAGCATCCACTGCGGTTCGGGCGTCAGCCGGCGAATCCGCACGGGGTGGCCGGGCCCCTCGGCCACCGCGCGCGGCACGATCGCCGCGGCCACGCCGAAGGCGGCCAGGGCCCGCGCCGCCGCCGGATCACGGGTCTCGAAGCGGAACCGGGGCGTGGCGCCGGCCAGCGTGAGCGCCGAGAGCACGATCTCCCGCACGGTCGAGCCCACCGGGTAGCCGACCAGATCGGTGCCGTGCAGCGTCCCCAGCGGCACCGGCGGCTCGACCGGCGCGGCCCCGGCGCCCGCGCCCACCGGCGCGGCGCTGATCAGCACCAGCGGCTCGATGCCCAGCGAGCGGTGGACCAGCCCGTCCCCGTCGGTCTCGGTCGTGTCCGTACGACGCGCCACGATCGCCGCGTCCAGCTGCCCCGCCCGCAGGGCCAGCGTCATCTCCGCCGTGGTCAGCTCGCGCAGCTCCACCTCCACCCC
This sequence comes from Kitasatospora sp. NBC_01250, assembly GCF_036226465.1. NCBI lineage: Bacteria > Bacillati > Actinomycetota > Actinomycetes > Kitasatosporales > Streptomycetaceae > Kitasatospora > Kitasatospora sp. NBC_01250. The sequence continues at coordinate 6,895,010 of NZ_CP108476.1, forward strand.
CGGGCAGGCCGCGCCGAACTCGCGCAGCACCCGGGCCAGCCGGCTGGTCAGTCCGGGCAGGCAGCCCAGCCGTATCCGCCCGAGCGTGCCGTCCGCCCAGCCCCGCAACTCCTGTTCGACCGTGGCGAGATCGGCCAGGATCCGCTCCGCGCCGGCCAGCAGCGCCGCCCCGGCGGCCGTCAGCTCGACCCGGTGGTTGCTCCGCTCGAACAGCACCACGCCCAACTGGCGCTCCAGCTTGCGGATCTGCTGGGAGAGCGCAGGCTGAGCGATGCCGAGCACCTGCGCCGCGCGGGTGAAGTGCAGCTCCCGGGCCACGGCGCGGACATACTCGAGCTGACGCGAAGTGATCATCGTGAAAGTCTAAGGAGGGGCCGCGCGCGCCCGCGAGCGTGAGCGGCCCTGGCGGGTGCGGGTATCGGTGTACGGGCAGGTCCGGACAGAACCGGGCAGGCACCGGCAGACGGACGGAACGGGAGTGGGCATGACGGAGCATCTGGTGGTCATCGGCGCGGACGCGGCGGGCATGTCGGCCGCCTCCCAGGCCAGGCGCCGGCGCGGCCCCGAGGAGCTGCGGATCACCGCCTTCGAGCGCGGCTCGGTCACCTCCTACTCGGCCTGCGGGATCCCGTACTGGGTCGGCGGCGAGGTCGCCGAGGCCGACGAGCTGATCGCCCGCACCCCGGAGCAGCACCGCGCCCGCGGCATCGACCTGCGGCTGCGCACCGAGGTGACCGCGCTGGACCCTGAGCGGCGCCGGGTGCGCAGCCGCGACCTGGACACCGGTGCGCAGGAGTGGACCCCCTACGACCACCTGGTCATCGCCACCGGCGCGGAGCCGGTGCGACCCGCGCTGCCGGGCTTCGACGCGCCCGGGGTGCACACCGCCCACACCCTGCCGGACGGCCGGGCCCTGCTCGACACCCTCGCCGGCCTCCGCGCGCCGGGCGGCCTCGGCGAGACGGACGGTGCCGCAGCCGCGAGCCCGCGCCGGGCGGTGGTGATCGGCGGCGGCTACATCGGCATCGAGATGGTGGAGGCCGTGCTGCGGCAGGGCTACCAGGTCACCCTGGTGCACCGCACGCCCGAGCCGATGCCGGGCCTCGATCCGCAGATGGGCGCGCTGATCCGCCGGGGCATGGCCAAGCTGGGCGTCGAGGTGGTGCCGGAGGCCGAGGCCACCGAGGTGCTGCTCGGCCCGGACGGCCGCCCGCGCGCGGTACGCAGCACGGCGGGCGAGCACCCGGCCGACCTGGTGGTGCTCGGCCTCGGAGTCCGTCCGCGCACCGCGCTGGCCCGCGCCGCCGGCCTGCCGCTGGGCGTGCACGGCGGGCTGCGCACCGACGAGCGGATGCGGGTGGTGGACGCCGCGGGCACCTCGCTGCCCGGGCTCTGGGCGGGCGGCGACTGCGTGGAGGTGCGCCACCTGGTCTCCGGGCAGCACCGGCACGTCGCGCTCGGCACCCACGCCAACAAGCACGGCCTGGTGATCGGGACCAACCTGGGCGGCGGCGAGGCGGCCTTCCCCGGCGTGGTGGGCACGGCGATCACCCGGATCTGCGACCTGGAGATCGCCCGGACGGGGCTGAACGAGCGCGAGGCGACGGCGGCGGGCCTGGACTGGACCGCCGCCGTCGTCGAGTCGACCGCGCAGGCGGGCTACCTCCCCGGCGCGGCCTGGATGACCGTCAAGCTGCTGGCCGAGCGGGGCAGTGGTCGGCTGCTCGGCCTGCAGATCGTCGGCGGCGCCGGCGCGGCGAAGCGGATCGACATCGGCGCGATGGCGCTGGGCAGCGGGCTGACGGTGCAGGAGCTGATCTTCCAGGACCTGGCCTACGCCCCGCCGTTCTCCCCGGTCTGGGACCCGGTCCTGGTGGCCGCCCGGAAGGCGGCCGCCAGGATCTGAGCCGGTCCGCGCCGAGCCACTGCTCGTCGCCCGGCGCGGACCGGCCCCGACCGGGCCGTTTCAGAACCGGTACTGCGTCAGTTGGTGTACACCGCGGGGCTGCCGCTCTTGCTGGTGTCCTGCACCGGGCCGTAGGCGGCGGTGAAGTAGCCGTCCGAGAAGCAGACCCCGGCGCCGCTGCTCAGGGTGAAGTGCTGGTTGGTGAAGCTGATGGACTGCGAGGCGTTGCTGGTGGTGCCGCTCAGGCTGGCCGGGGCCGCCTGGTAGGTGCAGGTCACCTGGCCCAGGAAGGTGTCCAGCACCATGGTGGTCTGGATCGGACCGGAGTTCGGCGACAGGGTGACCGGGTTGCCGGAGCTGTCACCGACGTTGTTGGTGTAGCTCAGGTTGTCCACGCTGATGCTGTTCACATCGAGGACACCGGGGATGTTGAGGGCGCTGCAGTTGCCGAAGGTCTGGCTGTTGAGCGTCTCCACGGCGGTGCCGGGGGCGGCCGGGTTGCTGGTCACCGTCGCGCTGAACGAGGAGGACGCACAGCTCACGCCGGTGCCGCCGGTGGAGTCGGAGTAGAAGTTGGCGGCGCCGCCGCTGGGCAGCGAGGCGGTGAGCACGTCGCCGACGGCGACCGCGCTGCCGCCGGCGCTGCCGTAGGTCAGCACGTTGCCGCTGGCCGAGGCGGGCAGGGCGGGCAGGATGGCGAGCCCGGCGGCGGCCAGCGCCGCGCCGAGGTAGAGGCTTTTGCGCATGAGGGATCCTCTGTCTGTTCCGGTGGGTGGACGTGCACGGATGACGCACCGCGCACGGGTCTTGAGGGGGTGCCGCTACTGACCGGCCGAGGCGTTCAGCGCACCGGTGAGGTCGCTCAGGCTGCCGTCCAGGGCGAGCGAGGTGTTGGTCTGCTGGAAGGTCACCGAGCCCTGCCCCGCGCCGGAGGGGATGCCCATGGTCCAGTCGATGATCGGGTCCAGGATGCCGCCGAGGCCGCAGCCCGAGGCACCGGGGACGCTGAAGGTGTTGTCGACCAGCTTGGCGCCGGTGAACGAGGCGATCAGCGCGTGGTGGCCGTTCGGGTCGCCCTTCAGCGCGATGGTGCCCGGGCTGCCGGTCATCGGCTGGGCGGGTGCGGGCGGGGCGGTGGTGCCGGTGGTCGGTTGCAGCACGATCGGCGAGCTGTCCGAGCCGATGTAGCAGTCGTCGCCGAAGAAGGCGTTGAAGAGGTGGAGCTTGACCGGCAGCTTGAAGACCGGGTAGGACTCGCCGGCCGCCAGCGGGGTGAAGTCGGTGACCGGACCGGCGAGTTCGACCTGTGCGAAGACACTGGTCACGCCGGGCAGGAAGTTGATGATCCCGGGAATGGTGATCTGGGCCGGCTGGCCGGTCAGCAGTTGGGCGCCGGTGGGGGCGACGGTCGCGTACTGGTTGGCCTTGCTGCCGTCGGGGAAGGTGACAACCGGGGCGGACTTGCCCCAGTAGACCCCGAACTGCAGCGTGATCGGGGAGGTGAGCGGCACGGTCGTGGAGCCGATGGTGAAGCTTCCGCTGTTGGTGACCGACACCACGCAGCCCACCTGGAGGTTGGTGGGATCGCTCAACGCGGCTGAGCTGACAGGGCAGTTGCCCATCCCGGTGTACGGGCCGCCAGGGGCGGCGGCGGGTGCCGCCTGGACCGGGGCGGCGGTGGCCAGCAGTGCGGCGCTCGCCGCGGCCGCCAGGGCGGGCAGCAGTCGCTTGGCGGACAGGGCAGTTCGAAGCATGGCGGGACTCCTCGTGACACGGCGGGTGGACGGGAGTGCGGACGCGGCCATGGGGCCGACCATGGGGCCGGGGCCCGCGCGGACAGCCGAAGGGCAGGCCCTGGCCGCCGAACCGCTCGGCGCCACGAGCGAGTTCGGCGGTCCGGTGCCCAGGACCGGTACGACCTGGCCGGCGGCTGCCACCGCCGGTCTCCGGAGCCCGGGCCGCGCATCAACATGGACGCCCGGTGGGGGGCGTCGCGAGCGGGCCGATCGATCCGTGGCACGGGCCGCTCGCCGGCGTCGCCGTGAGCGGATCGCAACAGCGCCGCAATATTGGAAACCTGGGAAGGTTCTAAACCCGGCTCAGGCCAACGTCAAGGGATGGTGCGTAAGTTGCAGATAAATCTTGAAGCAGGTGACGTTCCGGAAGACGCCGTGCTCCCCGGTACCCGCAGTGGTCGCGACCCGGCCCGCTCCATCCGGCGCGGCCCCAGCCGGGTGCCGCCGGAGGTGGTGGCGGCCACCCAGCGCGACCGGCTGCTGGACGGCGTGGTGCACACGGTGGCCGCCTACGGCTACGCCGGTGCCCGGGTGAGCGACATCTGCCAGGCCGCCGGGGTGACCAGGCCGGTCTTCTACGAGCAGTTCAGCGGCAAGGAGGAGGCGTTCCTGGCCGCCCACCGGCACGGCACCGCCGTGGTGATCCGGCGGATGGAGGAGGCCGTCGGGGCGTGCGGCGACTGGTGCGAGGGGGTGTACGCGGCGCTGCGGGTGGTGCTGGCGATCCTCGCCGAGGTGCCCGCCTTCGCGACCCTGGCCGTGGTGGAGGTGGACGCGGTGGGGCCGGCGGGACGCCTGGTGCGCGAGCAACTGCGGGTGCGGCTGAGGCGGTTGTTCGCCGAGTGCCCCGCGCCGCCGGCCCCGGTCTCCGGTGAACTGCTGGTGGACAGCGTGGTGGGCGGGATCTACGCCAACCTCTACCGCTACATCGCCGCCGGCCGGCACGCCGAACTCCCCGGCCTGCTCCCCACCCTGGCGCACTTCGCGATCGCGGCCTTCGTCGGCCCCGTCGAGGCGACGCGGCGGCTGGCGCGGGCCGAGGCGGCCGGGGCGGGCTGGAGAAAACCCGTTCTTCCGTGCGTGCTCGACGGCCCCGGAGGATCGATTCGTGTCGGGTCGGTGAGTGGTTCGGCCGCGACGCGCGCGAAGTCTTGACCCTCTGCTTACCCCGAGGTAACTTCCAGGCACTACCACGTCAACGGCCAAGATCACCAAATCCTCTGCCAGGGACGGAAACTGATTGGCAATCAGGCCACTCGCCGTGGGAGTCGTCCGCGCCAGGACGCCGTGCAAAGCGATCACAGGTCTCCCACTCGTCTCCCTGGAGTATTCATGGTCCCGTCCGCAGAGATACCCGACGAGGCGTCCGGCGCCGTCGCCGCGACACCCGCCCCGCGCGGCCGGGTCCGGCTGCGCCGCGCGGCCCTGATGGCGATACCGGCCTGCGTGGCCGGCGGCGTGCTGATGGCGCTGACCGCCCAGGGCGTGCTCGCCGCCCAGTTCCAGATCTCCGGTATGGCCTTCACCGTCACCGCCACCTCGCTGGACGGCAACGGCTTCGAGCAGTTCGGCGGCCTGGACACGATGCTCAAGGGCAATCCGGCCGGCAAGGCGAACGGCGGCCAGCAGGTGGTGGCGGTCTCCGTGATCCAGGACGGGAAGCTGACCAACCTGTGCCAGAGCGTCAACCTGGGCGGCACCAACCTGAAGATCACGGCCGGTGACAACGGCACCCCGGTCTCGGCCGAGAACCTGACCACCGACTCCGACACGATGAGCGGTGACGCGAACTTCTCGAACATCGAGGTCGGCGGTGACGCCAGCACCTTCACCGACGCAGGCGTCAAGGGCCCGATGTACTCCTTCGGCCAGCAGGCGACCCACGTGACCATCAACAACCTGCGGCAGCACAACTACGCCACCACGGCGGGCTCGTTCACCCTGCCCAACCTGCACCTGAGCTTCAGCTCGCAGGGTTGCTGAGATGACGGACGACCTTCCGGCGGGGGCCTCCACGCCCCCGCCGGCGGTTCCGCACCCGCAGCCGTCGCCCGAGGAGAGACCGCTGGACGCCGAGCCGCCGACCACCGAGGCGCCGACCACCGAGCTGCCCGTGGCCGCGGCCGAGGCGGCACCGCAGCCCGCCGTCGAGCCGCCCGCTGCGGCCCCGCAGCCCGCTGCCGCGCCGCAGCGCCCGCGCCGCTCCTTCAAGGCCTGGCGCGGCCGCCGCCCGTTCTGGGGCGGGCTGCTGACCACGCTGGCGGGAGCCGAGATCCTGGTCACCGAGAAGGCGCCGCTGCCGGTCGTCCTGCACGTCGGCATGATGGGACTGGCGGCCTACCTGGTCCCGAGCGTCCTCGTGCTCTGCGGCCTGCTGCTGCTCTTCAACCCGTCCCAGCGGCTCTTCTACTCGATCCTGGCGATCCTGGCCACCCTGGCCACCTGGGTCACCTCCAACCTGGGCGGCTTCCTGATCGGCATGCTGCTGGGCCTGATCGGCAGCAGTCTGGCCTTCGGCTGGGCGCCCGAGCAGCCGGCCCGCCGCAAACTGTTCCGCCGCGACCACTCGGTCTCCGCGTAGCCCCGCCCGGTGCGCCCTGGCCGCCGCTCACCCGGCTGACACCCAGGCTTCGACCGGAAAGCTGAGAATCCTGCCCGCTATCGGGCAGGATTCTTTGTTTTTTCAGCCGGTCCACCTAGGCTCACGCTCCGTGCCCCCTTCACCGCAGCCAACCCAGCCGCTCTTCGCCGACCTGCTGGCGCACCTCACCCGGACCAGCGTGCTGGGCCCGGCCGAGGCCGCGCGGGTGGTCGCGGAGGTGCTGGCGTACTTCTCCGAGACCACGCCCGAGTTCGTCCAGCGCCGGCACGGGGAGCTGCAGTCCCGTGGGCTGACCAACGACCAGAGCTTCGCCCGGATCGCCGAGGAGCTGGCCGCCCGCCGGGTGGTCGCCCCGGAGCTCTCGGCCCGCCAGCTGCGCCGCCTCGTCTACGGCTGACCCGCAGGCGCCGCGCCGCCGGGTCCACCCTCACCCGCGCGGCCCGCGGCCCGGCCCGCGTCTCGTCCCACCCGTCCCTCCACCCTCAGGAGCCATGTCCCCATGTGCGGAATCGTTGCCTACATCGGCCCCAAAGACGCCACCCCGTTCCTGCTCGAAGGTCTGCAGCGGCTGGAGTACCGCGGCTACGACTCGGCCGGCGTCGCCGTCACCGGCAAGGGCGGCGGCCTGAAGGTGCGCAAGACCAAGGGCCGGGTCGCCGACCTCGCCGCCGCCGTGCCGGCCCGGTTCAAGGGCAGCACCGGCATCGGCCACACCCGCTGGGCCACCCACGGCGAGCCGAGCGACACCAACGCCCACCCGCACCTGGACAACGCGGGCCGGATCGCCGTGGTGCACAACGGGATCATCGAGAACGCCGACCAGCTGCGCGAGAAGCTGATCGCCGACGGCGCGGTCTTCGCCTCGGAGACCGACACCGAGGTGCTGGTCCACCTGATCGCCGCGCACGCCGCCGCGGGCGCCGAGCTGGAGGAGGCGGTGCGCGCCGCGCTCGCCCTGGTGGTCGGCACCTACGGCATCGCGGTGGTCGACGCCGAGCAGCCCGACCGGATCGTGGTGGCCCGCAACGGCAGCCCGATCGTGCTCGGCATCGGCGAGAAGGAGATGTTCGTCGCCTCCGACGTGTCCGCCCTGGTCCGCTACACCCGCCAGGTGGTGCACCTGGAGGACGGCGAGCTGGCGGTGATCCGCGCCGACGGCTTCCGCACCTTCACCGAGGACGCGCGCCCGACGAACCGTCAGCCCTCCACCGTGGACTGGGAGATCGACTCCTACGACACCGCCGGGCACTCGCACTTCCTGATCAAGGAGATCCACGAGCAGCCCGCCGCCGTCGAGCGCACCCTCAGCGGCCGGCTGAACGAGCGCTTCGCCACCGCGCACCTGGGCGGCCTCAACATGGACGCCCGCGAGCTGCGCGACATCCGCCGGGTGAAGATCATCGGCTGCGGCTCCGCCTACTACGCGGGGCAGATGGGTGCCCAGCTGATCGAGGAGCTGGCCCGGATCCCCGCCGACAGCGAGCCCGCCTCCGAGTTCCGCTACCGCAACCCGGTGATCGAGGCCGACACCCTCTACGTCGCGGTCAGCCAGTCCGGCGAGACCTACGACACGCTGGCCGCCGTCCAGGAGGTCAAGCGCAAGGGCGGCCGGGTGCTCGGCGTGGTCAACACCGTCGGCAGCGCCATCGCCCGTGCCTGCGACGGCGGCATCTACCTGCACGCGGGCCCGGAGATCTCGGTGGCCTCCACCAAGGCCTTCACTTCCACGGTGGTCGCCTTCGCCCTGCTGGCCCTGCACTTCGGCCGGATCAACGACCTCTCGCCGGCCGACGGGCGCCGGATCGTCGAGGGGCTCAAGGCGCTGCCCGGGCAGATCCGCGAGATCCTCGAGCACGAGAAGGAGATCGCCGACCTGGCGGCCGAGTACGCCGACTGCCAGGGCATGATGTTCATCGGCCGGGTGCGCGGCTACCCGGTGGCCCGCGAGGGCGCGCAGAAGCTCAAGGAGATCAGCTACGTGCACGCCGAGGCCTACCCGGCCTCCGAGCTCAAGCACGGCCCGCTGGCCCTGATCAGCCCCGACCTGCCCACCGTGGCGCTGCTGCCGGACGACGAGCTGCTCGACAAGAACCTCACCACGCTGGGGGAGATCCGGGCCCGGGCCGGGCGGGTGCTGGCCGTCGCGCACCGGACCCCGGACGCCAAGTTCGCCAACCACACGGTGCTGGTCCCCAGGAACGAGCCCGAGCTGGACCCGCTGCTGCTCAACATCCCGCTCCAGCTGCTCGCCTACCACGCGGCCGTGGCGCTGGAGCGCGACGTCGACAAGCCGCGCAACCTGGCCAAGTCGGTCACCGTCGAGTAGTCCCCGGAGCAGCCCGCAGCTCCCCGCCGGACCCCTGCCGTCGACCGACGGCAGGGGTCCGGCCTGCTGTTGCGGGGCCCCGCGGGGGTGGCCGTACGGTTGCGGTAGGCCCTGGGTTCATAGGATGATCTTTGTGCCTCTTGTCTATTTCTGTGTCGAAAGGGGTCCCTGATGCGGCGACCACCGTGGGTGCCCGAGGACATGGATCTTGACCGGCCCGCCGCGGCCCGCGTCTACGACTACTACCTGGGGGGCTCGCACAACTTCGCGGCGGACCGCGAGATGGCCCGCAAGGCGATCACCATGTGGCCGGACCTGCCGCTGATCATGCGCGCCAACCGGGCCTTCCTGCGCCGTTCCGTCACGTTTCTGGCCGAACGCGGCTTCACCCGTTTCCTGGACATCGGCTCCGGCATCCCGACCTTCGGCGCGGTGCACGAGGTGGCCCGGGAGATCCAGCCGGACAGCCGGGTGGTCTACGTCGACAAGGACCCGGTGGCCGTCGCGCACAGCCGCCTGCTGCTCCAGGACGACCCGCTGAGCACCGTGGTCGACGCCGACCTCACCGACCCCGCGGGCCTGCTCGCCCGCCCCGAGGTGGCCGAGCTGCTGGGCGCGGGCGAGCCCGTCGCGCTGCTGCTGGTCGCGGTGCTGCACTTCGTCACCGACGAGCAGGACCCCGAGGGCATCCTGGCCACCCTGCGCGCCGCGCTGCCGCCGGGCAGCGCGCTGGCCATCTGCCACGCCTCGCTGGAGGGCGCCCAGGACCAGGCCGCCACCCACCAGGACCTCTACAACCGCACGCCCACCCCGCTGACCATGCGCTCGCTGGACCGGATCACCGGCTTCTTCGACGGCTTCGAGCTGCTCGACCCCGGCGTGGTCTACCTGCCGCAGTGGCACCCGGACGAGCCGACGGCGGTCGGCGAGAACCCGGAGCGGATGGTCGGTCTGGCGGGCGTGGGGCTCTTGAAGTGACCGCGCCGCCGCCGGAGGGCGACAGAGCAGCCGCCGCCGGGACCACCGACCCGGAGCAGTGGGCGCGGCTGCTCAACAGCAGCCAGGGCGCGGCGATGCACCCGGGCGCCCTGAACCGGCTGGTCGCCGAGGTGATCGAGCTGCTGCTGGACTCCCAGCGCGCCGAGCCGCTGGACCCGGGCCCGGCCGCCGAGGCCGGCGCGCTGCTGGTCGAGTCGCACTTCACCGACCCCGAGCTGCTGGCCAAGGCGATCGTGCTGCTGGCCGACGGCCAGGCGCACCCGCGCGGCGCCGAGCTCTCCGGCGCCTTCGCGGCCGGCTGGGCCGCGGCGCTGCGCGAGCGCACCCTGCACGAGCAGGAGGCGATCCGGCTGGCCGCCGACGCCGCCCGCCGGGAGGCCGAGCGGGCGCTGCGCGAGTCGGAGGCCCGGTTCCGGGCACTCTTCGAGAGCGCCGCGATCGGCATCGGCATCGGCGACGTCGAGGGAACCATCCTGGCGGCCAACAAGGCGCTGCAGAACCTCTTCGGCGCCCGCCCCGAGGACATCCAGGGCCGGCGGGTCAACGACCTGGTGCACCCGGAGGACACCCCGGGGGTCTGGGAGGCCTACGAGGAGCTGGTCAGCGGCAAGATCGAGCACTTCTCGATCGACAAGCCGTACTACCGCCAGGACGGCGAGGTGATCTGGACCCACCTGACCGTCTCGCTGATCCGCGACGACGACGGCGCCCCGGTCTACCAGGTGGCGATGCTGGAGGACATCACCGACCGCTACCGCCTGCAGGAGCGGCTGCGCCACCAGGCCACCCACGACCCGCTGACCGGCCTGCCCAACCGCTCGGCCTTCTTCGAGCGGCTGGAGGCGCTGTTCGACACGCCCGAGCCCGGCGCCAGGTTCGGCCTGTGCTACGTCGACCTCGACGGCTTCAAGGTGGTCAACGACTCGCTGGGCCACGAGATGGGCGACCAGCTGCTGGCCGCGGTGGCGCTGCGCCTGGAGGCGGCGCTGCGCCCGCTGGGCCACCTGGTGGCGCGGCTGGGCGGCGACGAGTTCGTGGTGCTGCTGGAGGACTGCCGGGGCGAGCAGGAGGCGGTGGCCGCCGCCAAGACGGTGCTGGCCGCGCTCGCCAAGCCGGTGCCGATCGACGGGCACCGGCTGGCGATCGGCGCCAGCGTCGGCGTGCTGGAGCGGCCGGTGGCGGCGACCACGCCGATGGCCGCGGTGCGGGCCGCCGACCTGACCCTGTACCGGGCCAAGGAGGAGGGCCGCGGGCGCTGGACGCTCTTCGACCCGCAGCGCAACGCCCGCGCGGTGAGCCGCTACGCGGTCTCGGTGCGGATGCCGGTCGCCCTCGACCGCGGCGAGTTCTTCATCGACTACCAGCCGCTGTGCCTGCTGGCCGACGGCTCGCTCTCGGCGGTGGAGGCGCTGGTGCGCTGGCGCCACCCGCAGCTGGGGGTGCTCGGCCCGGACGAGTTCATCGGCACCGCGGAGGAGACCGGCCTGATCATGCCGCTGGGCCGCTGGGTGCTGGAGCAGGCCTGCGGCCAGGGCGCCGACTGGGTACGGCAGTTCGGTGACCGGGCGCCGCAGGTCAACGTCAACCTGGCGGTGCGCCAGGTGCGCAACGCCGGGCTGGTCACGGACATCGACCGGATCCTGCGGGACACCGGCCTGGACCCCAAGCAGCTGCAGCTGGAGATCACCGAGAGCGCCGTGGTCGGCCCGGAGGACTCCTCGCTGCGGGCGCTGCACTCGCTGGTGGACATGGGCGTCTCGCTGGCGGTGGACGACTTCGGCACCGGCTGGTCCAACCTCGCCTACCTGCGTGATCTGCCGGTCTCCGGGCTGAAGATCGCCGGCTCCTTCGTCCAGGACCTCAAGGACTCCGGGCGCGAGCAGGTGCTGGGCTGGCGGATCGTGGGCGGGCTGGTCTCGCTGGCGCACACGCTGGGGCTGTCGGTCACCGCCGAGGGCGTGGAGAACGCCGACCACGCGGAGCGGCTGCGCTCGATGGGCTGCGACCGGGCGCAGGGCTGGCACTTCGGGCGGCCGATGCGGCCCGAGGAGGTCGCGCGCCGGATCATCGACCCGGCCTGAGGCCCGACCCGCCGGCCCCAACTCACCTGCGCCCAAGGGAATCCGGGGCACGGCGGGGTGCCGGATCCCTTGACAACTGGTCATGTCCAGGCCAAATTTGCGGGACCCCCACAGCTGAGGAGTCCCGCCGTGCAGATCTCCCGCGCCCTGCCCAAACCCCTGGCCGCCGCGGCGGTCGCCGCCCTGCTCGGCGGCGCGAGCGCGCTGGCCGGCGCGGCGCCCGCCGGTGCTGCCACCCCGGCCCACGCCCCCGCGGTGACCGTGAGCTTCGCCGGCACCGTCGCGCTGGACGACTGCTCCGGCTCGGTGGTCCGACTGCCCAACTCCCAGGCCGGCGACCCCGCGTTGGTGCTCACCAACGGCCACTGCCTGGAGACCGGCATGCCGGATCCCGGTCAGGTGATCGTCAACCAGCCGTCGAGTCGCACGTTCACCCTGCTGAACGCCTCGGGCCGGGGCGTCGCCACGCTGCGCGCGAGCAAGGTCGTCTACTCCACCATGACCGACACCGATGTGACGCTCTATCAGCTGGGCACCAGCTACGCGTCGATCCAGCAGCGCTACGGCATCAGCCCGTTGACCATATCGCCGGACCACCCGACGGCCGGAGCTTCGATCAAGGTGGTCTCCGGCTACTGGAAGACCACCTACTCGTGCTCGATCGACGGCTTCGTCTACCAGCTCCACGAGGGCGACTGGGTCTGGAAGGACTCGGTCCGCTACACCTCCACCTGCAACACCATCGGCGGCACCTCGGGCTCGCCGGTGATCGACACCAGTACCGGTCTGCTGGTCGCGGTCAACAACACCGGCAACGAGGACGGCGAGACCTGCACCGTCGACAACCCCTGCGAGGTCGACCAGAACGGCAATGTGACGGTCCATCAGGGCACCAACTACGCCGAGGAGACCTACCTGCTGGACGCCTGCTTCGATCCCGGCAACAAGCTCGACCTCGGCCTGCCCGGCTGCGTGCTGCCCCAGCCGCAGTAGCTGCGGTGCGCCGGGCCCGGCTCAGGCCCCGGTCGGGATGCCCTCGTCCGGGCGGACCAGCTTGAGCGGCAGGTGCGAGTTGACCTGGGCGATCCCCGGCAGCCCGCAGAGCACCTCGGTGTGGAAGCGCTCGTAGGCGGCCAGGTCGGCCACGGCGACCCGGAGCAGGTAGTCCGGGTCGCCGAACAACCGGTGCGCCTCCACCACCTCGGGCAGCGCCGCCACCTGCCGCTCGAACTCGGTGACCGTCGGCTTGTCCTCCTGGCGCATCACCACGGTCACGAAGGCCTGGAGGCCGAGGCCGAGCGAGGCTCCGTCCAGCAGTGCGCGGTAGCCGCGGATCACCCCGTCCTGCTCCAGCTGGCGCACCCGGCGCAGGCAGGGTGAGGGGGTCAGCCCCACCCGATCGGCCAGCTCGGCGTTGCTGAGACGCCCGTCCTGCTGGAGTTCGCGCAAGATTCTGCGGTCGATGCGGTCCATGGCGCACTATCCTGCCATGCTCGCCGGTGGAGCCGCATGAACGGGGCATCGGCTGCTAGCGCCACTCCGCTAGCGTCGCCCCCATCATGGACACGCACCTGCTCCTGCTCTTCCTCGGCGTCGACCTGCTGCTGGTCTGCACCCCCGGTCCCGACTGGCTCTACGTGGTCGCCCGCAGCCTCGGCCAGGGCCGCCGCACCGGTCTGACCGCGGTCGCCGGCATCTGCGCCGGCTACGCCGTGCACACCCTGCTCGCGGCTGCCGGCCTGGCCGCCGCGCTGCGCGCGATACCCGCGGCGCTGCCCGCGCTGCGCTACGTCGGCGCCGCCTACCTGGTGCTGATCGCGGTCAACATGCTGCGTGCCGCCCGCCGCGGCACCCCCGCCCTGGCCGCCTCCGCCGCCGGCCGCTCGACCGCCGCCGTGCTGCGGCAGAGCCTGCTGACCGCACTGCTCAACCCCAAGGGCCTGCTGCTCTACCTCTCCCTCATCCCGCAGTTCATCTCCCCGCACGCCGCGCTGCCGATCGGCGGCCAGGTGGCCGTGCTCGGCGCCTTCAACATCCTGGCCTGCGCGGGCATATACGGCGCGGTGGCACTGCTCGCCGGCCGCGCCGGCGGCTCGCTGGCAGGCTCCGAACAGGGCGCCCGCCGCGTCTCCACCGCCTCGGCCGTCCTGCTGCTCGCCGTGGCCGCGGTGACCGCCACGACGTAGGGCTTGCCGGACAAGCCCTGGCAACCTGGTCAAGTCCCGGTGCTTCCAGGCGGATTACTGGTCGGGCGGTCCGTGTCCTGACAGACTCTGCTCGCGTGGACACCAGTACCTACCGGATGGTCGTCACCAGCGGACTCGACCACCTCGGCAGCTGCGCCGTCGCCGACGAGCGGCTGCGCGGCTGGCTGGGCGAGGCCGGCTACGACACCGGCGCCGCGGCGGACGGGCCCGGGCGGGTCCGCCTCGCGCCGGGGGCCTGGCTGGACGCCGATGCCGAGGCCGACCGCACCGGCGCGTACACCCGTTGGCGCCTGCGGGAGAGCGGTCCCGAGGGGCTGCGGCAGACCACGCTGCTGGTCCGGGCCAGGCCAGGGGCGGCCACGCCCCGGGTGTGCCTGACGGCCGAGCAGCTGCCCGCCGCGCCCGGTGCCCGTCCCGGCTGGTCCGAGGCGCCGACGCTGGTTGGCCCGCTGCTGGCGGGGTTGGCGGCCCGCGACGGCCGGGTGGCGGTCACCGCGGGGCCGCGCCCGCTCGGGCCGGCGGACCTCGACCGGTTGCTGGCCGAACTGCGCGACCCGGAGCGGCGGTTGCCGATCGTGCTGCTCGCCACCGCGCCCCCGGCGGCCGAGGCGCTGACCCGCCACCTGCCGGGCCTGGCGGTCTGCTACCTGCTGACCCCCGAGGCCCGGGCCGCCGTCAACCAGGCGCTCGCCCACCACCAGGTGCCCAGCGGCGGAGCCCGCAGCTACCTGCCCGGCGTCGAGCCGGACCAGGCGGCCGACGGGTTCCGGCACCCCGCAATGCCGCGCCCCGGACTCGGCGAGGACCTGGAGCGGGTCGGCCGCCTGCTGGCCCGGCTGCCCAGGCGGCTGGCCGCCCGTGCCCCGCTGCCCGCCGAGCTGGCCACCGTCCCCGCGCTGCACGGCCGCCCGCAGCCGCCCGCCGTCGCGAGCCGGGCCGAGCTGGAGCGGCTGCGCGAGGAGAACGCGCTGCTGAACGGGCTGCTGGAGGAGGCCGGCCACGAGGAGAGCGCGCGGCGCGGGGAGATCGGCGAGCTGCGCCAGGAGCTGCGCGCCCAGGAGGAGCACGCCTTCGAGCTGAGCGTCGAGCTCGCCGAGCAGGCCGAGGAGCTGCGGCGCACCAGCGCCCAGCTGCGCGACCTGCGGCGCGGGCCGGCCGATCCGCACCAGGCCGATCCGCACCAGGCCCGCCCGGCCCCGTGCGCCCACCCGGCCCCGTACGCCGACCCCGCCCCGCACCCCGCGCACGGCAACCCGGGCGGCTTCGCGGCGCTGCTGGAGCGGATCGCCGAACTGTCCGAGCTGCGCTTCACCGGCAGCCGCCGGATCACCGTGGAGCTGGACGCCCAGGTGCTCGGCCCGCACTGGGCCGCCACCGCCTGGGACGCGCTGCTGGCCCTGCAGGACTACGCGCGGGCCCGCCGCGAGGGGGCGCCGGTGCGCGACTTCCTGCACTGGTGCCGGGAGACCCCGGCGGGCGGCCACCGGTTCCCGCCCGGCAAGGTGGTGCGCGACGAGTCGCCGCAGACCGCCGGGCGCCGCAGCTGGCGCCGGCAGCGCACCTTCCCGGTGCCGGTGGCGGTGGACCCGAGCGGCGCCGCCTTCATGGGCGCCCACCTGCGGATCGGCGCGGGCAACAGCAAGGCGCCGCGGCTGCACTTCCTGGACGACAGCCCGCACGGCGGCCGGATCTACCTCGGCTACCTCGGCCCGCACCTCGCCAACACGCTCAGCGCCGGGATCTGAGGACCTGGGCGGCGGGTCAGTCGAGCCGAGCGCCCAGCATCCGCAGCACCAGGTCGCCGTAGCGGGTGCCCAGCTCCTCGGGGCTCTCGCTGCTGCGCTCGTTGTACCAGCGGGCGACGTCGATGCCGAGCGAGGTGACGGCGCGGGCCGCGGTGCGGGTCTCGACGACGCTGAAGTGGCCGGCCGCCACGCCCTCCTCGATCAGCTGCTTGACCGACTCCTCGATCCGCCGGCGCAGCTCGGCGACCTCGGCGAAGTCCGCCTCGGGCAGCGCGCGCAGCTCGTAGTTGACGATCCGGCCCACCGTGTGGCCGCGCGCGTGCCAGGCGGTGAACTCCTCGACCAGCTGCCGCATCCGGGAGCGCGGGTCGCCCTCGCCCGCCACCGCCTGCTCCACCAGGGCCAGGGTGGCCGCGTGTCCGTGCCGGCTGATCTCGGCGAGCAGCGCGGCCTTGGAGGGGTAGTGGATGTAGAGCGCGGCCGGGCTCATCCCGGCGGCGGTGGCGATGTCGCGGGTGGTGGTGGCGTGGAAGCCGCGGGAAGCGAAGGAGTCGACGGCGGCGAGCAGCAGTCGGCGCGCGGCCTCGGGGCGCTCCCCGGGCCACAGCTCGGCCAGGTGCTGCGCGGTGGTCATGGGCGACATCCTCGCACGGGCGGCGCGCTGTTCCCGGCGCCGGAGTGTTGACAGTGTGCCCCGGGGCCCAGATGCTAAGCAAGCGCTTAGTTACTAGTTGAGGACGGCCATGACGCTTTCGTTCAAGGGACAGGTGGCCGTGGTCACCGGTGCGAGCCGGGGCATCGGCCTGGCAATCGCGCGCGAGCTCGTCGCCCACGGGGCCCGGGTCTGCATCACCGCCCGCAACCCCGAGCCGCTCGCCGAGGCGGTCAAGGACCTCGGCGGTCCCGAGCACGCCATCGCGGTGGCCGGCAAGGCGGACGACCCCGAGCACCAGCAGGCCACGGTGGACCAGGTGATGGCGGCCTTCGGCCGGCTCGACCTGCTGGTCAACAACACCGGGATCAATCCGATCTTCGGCCCGGTGCTGGAGACCGATCCGGCCGCCGCCGCCAAGATCCTGGCCGTCAACGTGCTCGCACCGCTCGCCTGGACCAGGCTCGCCCACCGGGCCTGGATGGGCGAGCACGGCGGCGCGGTGGTCAACGTCTCCTCCATCGCGGGCCTGCGCACCTCGCCGGGCATCGGGATGTACGGGGTCAGCAAGGCCGCGCTCTCCCGGCTCACCATGGAGCTGGCCGGCGAACTCGGACCGGACATCCGGGTCAACGCGGTGGCGCCCGCCGTGGTCAAGACGAAGTTCGCCGAGGCGCTGTTCAGCGGGCGCGAGGAGGAGGCGGCGGCGCCCTACCCGCTCAAGCGGCTCGGCGTGCCGCAGGACGTGGCGGGTGCGGTGGCCTTCCTGCTCTCCGAGGACGCGGCCTGGATCACCGGGCAGACCCTGGTGCTGGACGGCGGCGTGACCCTGGGCGGCGGGCTGTGACGGCGCGGCCCGGTGGCCCGCTGAGCGGCCGGCGCTGCGTGGTGACCGGCGCCGGGCGCGGGATCGGCGCGGCGCTGGCCGAGGCCTTCGTGGCCGAGGGGGCCCAGGTGGTGGTCAACGACCTGGACGCCGAGGCGGCCCGGGCGACCGCCGCCCGGCTGGGCGCGGTGGCCGTGCCCGGCGACGCGGCGAGCCGCGAGGGCGTGGCGGCGCTGATCACGGCGGCCCGCGCCGAGCTCGGCGGCATCGACGTGTACTGCGCGAACGCCGGGGTCGGCACCAGCGGGGGCGCGGACGCGCCCGAGTCCGCCTGGAGCGCGGCCTGGGAGGTCAACGTGATGGCCCACGTCCGGGCCGCCGAGCTGCTGCTGCCCGAGTGGCTGGAGCGCGGCGAGGGCCGCTTCCTCGCCACCGTCTCGGCCGCCGGCCTGCTCACCATGCTCGGCTCGGCGCCCTACTCGGTCAGCAAGCACGCCGCGCTCGCCTTCGCCGAGTGGCTCTCCGCCACCTACCGGCACCGCGGCGTGCGGGTGCACGCGCTCTGTCCGCAGGGCGTGCGCACCAAGATCCTCGAGGAGGCGGGCGCGGTGGGCGAGGCGCTGATGGGCGCCACCGCCCTGGAGCCCGCGGCGGTGGCCCAGGACGTGCTGCGGGCGATCGCCGAGGAGCGGTTCCTGATCCTGCCGCACCCCGAGGTGGCCGCCTACTACGCCAACCGCGCCACCGATCCGGACGGCTGGCTGGGCGCGATGAACCACCTGCAGCGCAAGATCGTGGAGGGGCAGGCATGAGGGCGTGGCAGGTGGGCGAGTTGGGGCTGCCGCGCGAGGTGATGCGGCTGGTCGAGGACGCGCCGGTGCCCGTCCCGGGTGAGCACCAGGTGCTGGTGAAGGTGCGGGCGGCGGCGGTCAACTTCCCGGATGCGCTGATGTGCCTGGGGATGTACCAGGTGAAGCCGCCGCTGCCGTTCACCCCGGGCGTCGAGCTCTGCGGCGAACTGCCCTCCGGCGAGCTGGTGATCGGCAATCCGGTGGCCGGCACGGGCGCGTTCGCCGAGTACGCGCTGCTGGACGAGCGCGCGCTCTTCGCGGCACCCGCGGCGCTGGACGAGGCGCAGGCCGCCGCGCTGCACATCGGCTACCAGACGGCCTGGTTCGCGCTGCACCGCCGGGCCGCGCTGCGGGCGGGGGAGACCCTGCTGGTGCACGCGGCGGCCGGTGGCGTCGGCAGCGCGGCCGTGCAGCTGGGCAGGGCGGCCGGGGCCCGGGTGATCGGCGTGGTCGGTGGTGCCGAGAAGGCCGCCGTGGCCAAGGAGTTGGGCTGCGACCTGGTCGTCGACCGGACGGCCGAGGACTTCGTGGCCGCCGTCAAGGAGGCCACCGGCGGGCGCGGCGCGGACGTGGTCTTCGACCCGGTGGGCGGCGACGCCTACACCGGCTCGACCCGGTGCGTCGCCTTCGAGGGCCGCATCGTGGTGGTCGGCTTCGCCAGCGGCAGCATCCCGACGCCCGCGCTCGGGCACCCGCTGGTGAAGAACTACTCGGTGCTCGGGCTGCACTGGGGCCTCTACGCCACCAAGGACCCGGCGGCGGTGCGGGCCGCCCACCAGGAGCTGACCGAGCTGGCGCAGGCCGGCCTGGTGCGCCCGCTGGTGAGCGAGCGGCTGGCCTTCGAGCAGGCGGCGGACGGCGTGCAGCGGGTCGCCGAGGGACGGACCACCGGGCGCGTGGTGATCCTGGTCTGAAGACCGGCGATGGACCGTCGATGCCCCGGGGAGCAGCTCCCCGGGGCATCGCCGTGCTCACCGTGCTCAACGCACGTGTCAGCCAGGCAGGTCCGCCAGCTCGGCCAGCCTGGCGCGGTGGTGGCCCGGCGTGCCGAGCGCCAGTTGGTCGGCCTTGGCCCGCTTGAGGTAGAGGTGGGCCGGGTGCTCCCAGGTCATCCCGATCCCGCCGTGCAGCTGGATGCACTCCTCGGCGGCCCGCACCGCGACCGTG
This sequence comes from Kitasatospora sp. NBC_01250, assembly GCF_036226465.1. NCBI lineage: Bacteria > Bacillati > Actinomycetota > Actinomycetes > Kitasatosporales > Streptomycetaceae > Kitasatospora > Kitasatospora sp. NBC_01250. The sequence continues at coordinate 6,914,168 of NZ_CP108476.1, forward strand.
CCGCAGTGCGAGGCGGCCACCGCGACCAGCAGCGGCGCGTCCGCCGCCCCGCTCGCCAGCGCGTCGGCTGCCGCCCGGGCGGCGGCGCGGGCGCCGACCACCTCCAGCCAGAGGTCCGCCAGACGGTGCTTGAGCGCCTGGAACGAGCCCAGCGGGCGGTTGAACTGCCGCCGCTCGCGCAGGTATGCGACCGTGCTGCTCAGGCACCACTCGGCGATCCCCAGCTGCTCGGAGGCGAGCAGCCCGGCCCCGGTGAGCAGCGCCCGCTCCAGCACCGTCGGGTCCTCGGTGACCAACTCGCCCGGGGCGTCGTCGAGGACGACGTCCGCCAGCGGCCGGGTCAGGTCCAGTGAGGTGCGCGGCACGACGGTGAAGCCGCGCTCCACCACCCACAGCGATCCGCCCGCCGCCGGCACCACCAGCAGGTCGGCGGTGAGCGCGTCGGCCACCGAGGTGACCCGCCCGGTCAGCCGGCCGCCCGTCGCCCGCACGCTCGGTGCCCCGCCCGAGAACGGCACCACCAAGGTCCCGGTCCGCTCGCCCGAGGCCAGTCGCCCGTCCTCGGCGCCGAGCGCCGCCGTCGCCAGCACCGCGCTGCCCAGGAACGCCGTGGGCGCCACCGAGCGACCCAACTCCTCCATCACCACAGCGACTTCGCGCAGCGAGCCGCCGGCCTGCGGATCCTGCAGCCCGGCCGCGCCCAGCTCCACCGCCAACGCCCGCCACAGCGCCGGGTCGTAGCCCTGGCCGGCCGAGACCCGGGCCAGCACCGCCTCGGCCGGGCTGCGGTCGTGCAGCAGGTCGCGCACGCTGGCCCGCAGCTCCTCCTCGATCTCCGAGTACAGCAGGTTCACCGGGACAGCTCCTTCCACGGGACGTCCTTGTCGGTGCGCGGCTCGGGCGGCAGGCCGAGCACCCGCTCGGCGATGATGGTGCGCAGGATCTCGCTGGTCCCGCCCTCGATCGAGTTGCCCTTGGCCCGCAGGTAGCGGTAGCCGGCCTCGCGGCCGTTGAAGTCCACGAGTTCGGGGCGGCGCAGCGTCCAGTCGTCGTAGCCCAGGCCCTCCTCGCCGAGCAGTTCGACCTCGAAGGCGGTCAATTGCTGGGCCAGCCGGGCGAAGCCGAGCTTGCCGCCGGCGCCCTCGGGCCCGGGCTGGCCGGCCGCCAGCTGCTGGCGCAGCCGCTCGCCGGTCAGCCGGAGCACCTCGGCGTCCACCCAGTGCTGCAGCAGCCGCTGGTGCAGCTCGGCGGTGCGCAACTCGGGCCGCTCGCGCCAGGTTTCGGCGACGATGCCGATCAGGCCGCCCTCCCGCGGGGTGCGCTGGCCGCCGATCGCCACCCGTTCGTTGTTCAGCGTGGTCGTGGCCACTCGCCAGCCCTCGCCGACGGCGCCGAGCCGGTCGGTGTCGGGGATCCGCACGTCGGTCAGGAAGACCTCGTTGAACTCCGCCTCGCCGGTGATCTGCCGCAGCGGGCGGACCTCCACACCGGGGTCGGTCATGTCGCAGACGAAGTAGGTGATGCCCTGGTGCTTGGGCACCGCCGGATCGGTGCGGGCGATCAGGATCGCCCAGCGCGCGGTGTGCGCGGAGGAGGTCCACACCTTCTGGCCGTTGACCAGCCAGCTGCCGTCGGCGTCGGGCACCGCGCGGGTGGCCAGCGCGGCCAGGTCGGAGCCGGCGCCGGGCTCGCTGAAGAGCTGGCACCAGACCTCCTCGCCGGTCCACAGCGGCCGCAGCCAGCGGTGCTGCTGCTCGGCGGTGCCGTAGCGCAGGATGGTGGGCGCCGCCATGCCCAGGCCGATGCCGATCCGGCGCGGGTCGTTGTCCGGCGCACCGGCGGCGGCCAGCTCGGCGTCCACCACGGCCTGCGACGCGCGCGGCGCGCCGAGGCCGCCCAGCCCGACGGGGAAGTGGACCCAGGCGAGGCCGGCATCGAACCGTGCGCGCAGGAAGTCGAGCCGGTCGACCTCCTGCGGCGGGTAGGCGGCCAGCAACTCCTGGACCCGCGCCCGCAGATCGTCCTCGCTCACCCCTGGTACCTCCTCAGCTCGCGGCGCGCCAGCGAGCGCCGGTGCACCTCGTCCGGTCCGTCGGCCAGCCGCAGTGTGCGGTTGCCCGCCCAGAGCTGGGCCAGCGGGGTGTCCTGGCTGACCCCCGCCGCGCCGTGCGCCTGCACGGCCTTGTCCAGGATCCACTCGACGGTCTGCGGGACCGCGATCTTGATCGCCTGGATCTCGGTGTGCGCGCCCTTGTTGCCCACGGTGTCCATCAGCCAGGCCGTCTTGAGCACCAGCAGCCGGGCCTGCTCGATCCGCACCCGGGACTCCGCGATCCAGTCCTGCACCACGCCCTGCGCGGCCAGCGGCTTGCCGAAGGCGACCCGCTCGGTGACCCGGCGGCACATCAGCTCCAGGGCCCGCTCGGCGATCCCGATCGCCCGCATGCAGTGGTGGATCCGCCCCGGGCCGAGCCGGGCCTGGGCGATCGCGAAGCCCGAGCCCGGCTCGCCGATCAGGTTGGCGGCCGGCACCCGGACGTCCTCGAAGAGCACCTCGGCGTGGCCGCCGTGGTCGCGGTCCTCGTAGCCGAAGACCGTCATCGCCCGCTTGACGGTGACGCCCGGGGTGTCGCGCGGCACCAGGATCATCGACTGCTGGCGGCGCGGGTCGCCGTGCGGGTCGGTCTTGCCCATCACGATGAAGATCCGGCAGTCGGGGTTCATCGCCCCGGTGATGTACCACTTGCGGCCGTTGACCACGTAGTCGCCGCCGTGCCGCTCGATCCGGGTCTCGATGTTGGAGGCGTCCGAGGAAGCCACCTCCGGCTCGGTCATCGCGAAGGCGGAGCGGATCTCGCCGTTGAGCAGCGGCTCCAGCCACTGCTTGCGCTGCGCCTCGTCGCCGAACTGCGCCAGCAGCTCCATGTTCCCGGTGTCGGGGGCCGCGCAGTTGACCGCGGCGGGCGCCAGCAGGATGCTGCGGCCGGTGAGTTCGGCGAGCGGCGCGTACTGCAGGTTGGGCAGCTCGCAGAAGAGGTTCCACAGGCCCTGCGCCCGTGCCTCCTGCTGGAGTTCGCGGACGACCGCCGGCGTCGACCAGTCCTCGTTGACGACCAGGCGCGACTCGGCGGGGTAGACGTGTTCGGTGAGGAAGGCCGAGAGCTGTTCGCGCAGCTCCTCGGTGCGGGCGTCGAAGGCGAAGTCCATGCGGGTCAGCGCTCCTTGAGTGCGGTCAGGCCGTGCGCGACGAAGAGCGGGACCAGCTCGCCGACCCGGTCGAAGCCGGCCCCGACGGTGCGCCCCTGGCCGTAGCGGAAGTGGATGCCCTCCAGCACCACGGCGAGCTTGAACGAAGCGAAGGCCACGTACCAGTCGACGGCGGCCACGTCCCGCCCGGAGCGGCCGGCGTAGCGGTCGATCAGCTCGGCGCCGGACGGGAAGCCGGGTGCCAGCGCGACGCCCGGGATCACCCCGGCGAACTCGGCGGCCAGTTCGGTGTACATCACCAGCAGCCCGAGGTCGGTGAGCGGGTCGCCGAGGGTGGACATCTCCCAGTCCAGCACGGCGGTGATCCGGTCGTCCGGGCCGACCAGCACGTTGTCCAGCCGGTAGTCACCGTGCAGCAGGGTGGGCGCGGGGGAGGGCGGCAGGGTCGCGTCGAGCTTGGTGGCCAGCTCGTCGATGCCGGCCACCTCGCGGCTGCGGGAGGCCGCCAGCTGCTTGCCCCAGCGCTGCACCTGCCGGGCCAGGAAGCCCTCCGGTCGTCCGAAGTCGGCCAGCCCGACTTCCTGCGGATCGACGCCGTGCAGCGCGACCAGCGTGTCCACCAGGTGGTCGGCCAGCGCGCGCACCCGGGCCGGGCCGAGCGCGGCCAGCGCCGCACTGTCGCGGTGCGCGGTGCCCTCGACGAACTCCATCAGGTAGAACGGCGCGCCGATCACCGACGGGTCCTCGGTCAGCCGCACCGCGCGCGGCACCGGGACGGGCGAGTCGGCGAGCGCGCCGATCACCCGGTACTCGCGGGCCATGTCGTGCGCGGTGGCCAGCACGTGCCCCAGCGGCGGGCGGCGCAGCACCCAGCGCCGCTCGCCGTCGGTCAGCCGGTAGGTCAGGTTGGAACGGCCGCCCTCGATCAGCTCGGCGCTCAGCGCTCCGGTGCCCAGGTGGGCCCGGAGGGCGGCGAGGTCGAGTCCGGGGGGATTGTCGGTCATGGCATCCTCGGCGAGAGTGGGACTGACTAAGCGCTTGCTTAGCCTCTCGCTCCTGGCGGGGGATGTCAACGAAAACAGCGGGGCCGCGCCCACCCGTGGTGGACGCGGCCCCTGGCTCCGCCGGACTTCTCAGTGCCCGTCGGAGCGCTTGCGGTGCAGCACGAAGCTCTCCATCGGGCTGATCGACCCGTCCGGCTGGGCCACCCGGTAGTAGGTGACGTGGATGCTGGTGGTGCCGCCCGGCTTGGTGCCCGGGTCCACGGTGAAGGCGGCGAAGCCGTAGGCGTGGTCCAGGTCCCGCACGCCGATCCACGGTGCGTCCTCGTGCACGTACACCGGTGTGCGCTTGCCGTTGGCGCCCACCGCGCCGACCCCGGTGATCACCTTGGCCTGGGCGGGCTTGAAGAACTGGCTGTTGCTCGGCGAGGAGTTGCCGCCGCCGCCCAGCACCATGTGCACGGTGCCCTGCGAGGTGTCCATCACGTCGGTGGCGGTGGAGACCGGGTTCGGCGTCAGCGTCTCCGAGCCGGAGACGGTGCCGCGCACCGGCAGCGAGCGCTCGTAGTCGTGCTCGTGGCCGCAGACCACCAGGTCCACCTGGTAGCGGTCGAAGAGCGGCCCCCACTGCTCGCGTACGCCGCGGTCGGCGCCGTTGGCGTCCGAGGAGCTGATGACGACCTGGTGCATGCAGACCACCACCCAGTCGATCGAGCGGTCGGCCCGGGCCTTGGCCAGGTCCTTCTCCAGCCAGGCGCGCTGGGCGCCGCCGCTGTAGCCGTGCACGTAGGCGTCGCCGGCGTCCTGGTAGGCCACGTCGTCGTTCTGCAGCACCACCACGTGCACCGAGCCGACCGTGAAGGAGTACCACAGGCCCTTGGTCTCGTCGTCCCCGCCGTTGTCCGGCAGGTCGAAGCGGGTCTGGAAGGCGGTGAAGCCGATCGGCCCGTTGGACTTCTCGTTCTCGTGGTTGCCGGCCGCCGGCATCCACGGGCGGTAGCGCGCCGAGCGGGTGTTGTTGGCGAAGAAGCCCTGCCAGGTGCGCAGCCGGTCCGGCGAGATGTTGGCGTAGCACAGGTCGCCGTTGAGCAGGTGGAAGAGCGGGTCGACCTGCTCGATGCCGGCCACGATGTCCGCCGAGGCGGGCGAGGCTATGCCGCTGGGCACCGAGGTGTAGCCGCCCTTGCCGTCCGGCTGCCAGGTGGTGTTCGGCACCGCCTGGTCGCCGAAGCTGGTGAAGGTGAACGGCTGCCGGCCGCGCGCGGCGGTGCGGAAGGTGCCGGCGTCCGGACGGCCGCCGTCGTGCAGGGCGACGTAGGTGTAGTAGGTGCCGGGCTTGAGGTTGGTCAGCCGCGCGTGGTGGGTGTGGACGACCCGGTTGCTGATGCCGTCGGTGTAGGTCCGGGTGTCGGCGGCCACGGTGTGGCCGAAGCCGCCCTCCAGCGTGCCGAAGCGCACCCGGGGGTTGCGGACCTGCCCGTCGGTGGTCCAGGAGACGCTCATCTGGCGGGTCGGGTCGGCGCCGAAGGTCAGGTGCAGCCCCTCGACCGCCGGTGCGCCGAGCGACTCGGGCCGGGTGAGCAGCAGCGGGGAGCCCTGGCCCTGATCGGGCGCGGCGCCCGCGCCCGACCCGTCGTCGGCCGACGCCTGCGTCGCACCGAGCAACGGCCCGGCGGTCAGCGCGGCACCGCCCACCCCGGCCGTCAGTCGCAGCGCGGCCCGCCGGCTCACGCTGCCGGCGCCACTGTGCTGCTCGGGGGCGTCATGGGACTGCTCCACGGAAACTCCTCGTCTGGGGGGTCGTTGACGGCCGTTCACGCTAGCGGCCGCCTACACCGCCCCGGTGAACGGAGTTCGGCGCCGCCCTGAACGCTTGGAGGGTCTGTCGGCGGGGGTTACAGTGGTTCCCATGCGCACGCCGATGCTCCCGATCAGCTGGTGGCCGTCCTAGGACGGCCGCGCATCCCGCATGCCCTGGGCCGTCCGGACGGACGGCCCTTCTGCTTGCTCCACCGCACGGGCCCACGCCGGACGGCCAACCCCGTGCCACCCCACAGGAGAAGCAGATGACCATCCAGCCCCGCCCGCGCGTGCTGACCGGCGACCGTCCCACCGGCCCGCTCCACCTGGGCCACTACTTCGGCTCGTTGCAGAACCGGGTCCGCCTGCAGGCCGAGGGCGCCGAGCTGTTCGTGGTGATCCCCGACTACCAGGTGCTCACCGACCGCGACGTGGCGGACCGACTCGCCGAGTACGTCGAGGAGTTGCTGCTCGACTACCTGGCGGTGGGGATCGACGGCGAGCGCGCGGTGATCTTCACACACAGCTCGGTGCCCGCCCTCAACCAACTGCTGCTGCCCTTCCTCTCGTTGATCAGCGCCGCCGAACTGCACCGCAACCCCACGGTCAAGGACGAGATCGCGCACTCGCGCCAGTCCCAGGTCAGCGGCCTGATGCTGACCTATCCGGTGCACCAGGCCGCCGACATCCTGTTCTGCAAGGCCGCCCTGGTCCCGGTCGGCCAGGACCAGCTGCCCCACCTGGAGGTCGCCCGCACCGTCGCCCGCCGCTTCAACGCCCGCTATCCACATGGTGGTTCGCCGCTCTTCCCGGAGCCACAGGCCCTGCTGTCGGCGCTGCCGCTGCTGCTCGGCACCGACGGCGGCAAGATGAGCAAGAGCCGCGGCAACGCGATCGCCCTGGGGGCCAGCGCGGACGAGACGGCCCGCCTGCTGCGCGGCGCCAGGACCGACACCGACCGCCGGATCGGGTACGACCCGCTGCGCCGCCCCGAGGTGGCCAGCCTGCTGCAACTGGCCGCCCTCTGCCAGGGCCGCGACCCGCAGTCGGTCGCCGAGGAGATCGGCGACGGCGGTGCGAGCGCCCTCAAGGCCGTGGTCATCGAGGCGGTCAACGAGTACCTGCGCCCGATCCGCGAACGCCGTGCCGCCCTCGAAGGCGACCGCGGCCACCTGCGCACGGTCCTGGCTCGCGGCAACGCCCGCGCCAACGAGGTCGCCGAGGCGACGCTGGCCGAGGTGACGCGGGCGATGGGGATGCGGTACTGAGCGCGCTTGGAGGAAGGTCCAAGAGTCCGGCTGGTCGTTGCCGATCCTGCAGGAGCTATTGACGAGCCGGGCCGGGCTTCCTAGATTCACTGCATCGCGGAAGTCGGCTTCCGCATCATGGAATTACGGAGCTCCTGAAACCTCTGGAGTTCCTGGAATTTCGCTCTGCTCGCCTGGGCCGGTCCTGTTCGCCGCAGGTACCGGTGGGCGGACGGCCGTCCCGCCGTCCGCCAGGGTCGTCCCAGCGTCACCGTGCTCCGTCCCGCACTTCGGTCGTCGTTCCCGGACCCGAAGCCACCATCGGTCAGATGTGGAGGGACCACAGTCATGGGCCGTCAGGACCTGGTGTCGCACCCGGACACCGCCGTCGCAGAACCGGACGTCGCCGCGCCGCCCGCCGTGCACCCCGTGGACGAAGTGCTGCCGCTCGGGCGGATGTCGGCGGTCGCGCTGCAGCACGTGGCCAGCATGTACGCGGGGGTCGCCGCGCCGCCGCTGATCATCGGTGGCGCGGTCGGCCTGACGCCGTCCCAGCTGACCACGCTGCTGGCCGCGAACCTCTTCGTCGCCGGCCTCGCGACCCTGCTGCAGACGCTCGGGGTGTGGCGGATCGGCTCGCGGCTGCCGTTCGTCAACGGCGTCTCGTTCGCCACCGTCTCGCCGGTGCTGGCCGTGGTGGCGGCGAAGCAGGGGGCCGCACTGCCGTTGATCTTCGGCTCCACCCTGGTCGCGGGGGTGGCCTGCTTCCTGCTGGCGCCGCTGCTCTGCCGACTGGTCCGCTTCTTCCCGCCGGTGGTCAGCGGCACCGTGATCACCCTGATCGGGGTCTCGCTGCTGCCGGTGGCCGGCAACTGGGCACAGGGCGGCGACTCGCACGCGCGGGGCTACGGCTCGCTGGGCAACCTCGGCCTCGCAGGGGTCACGCTGCTCGCCGTGCTGTTGCTCAACCGCTTCCTGCGGGGCTTCCTGCAGCGGATCGCGATCCTGTTCGGCCTGCTGATCGGCACCCTGGTGGCGATCCCGTTCGGCAGGGTGGACCTGCACGCGCTCGCCTCGCTGCCGTTCTTCGAGCTGCCGCACCCCTTCGCCTTCGGTGCGCCGCGCTTCGAGACCGCCTCGATCGTCTCGATGCTGGTGGTGATGCTGGTCGCGATGACCGAGTCCACCGCCGACATGATCGCGCTCGGCGAGGTGGTGGAGCGCCCCGCCGACGACCGCACGATCGCGGCCGGACTGCGCGCGGACGGGCTGGCCACCGCGCTCGGCGGGGCGCTCAACGGCTTCATCTGCTCGGCCTTCGCGCAGAACATCGGCCTGGTGGCGCTGACCAGGATCCGCAGCCGGTTCGTGGTGGCGCTCGGCGGCGCCTTCCTGATCGTGATGGGCCTGATGCCGGTGGTCGGCGGGCTGGTCTCGCTGGTCCCGCAGCCGGTGCTGGGCGGGGCCGGAGTGGTGCTCTTCGGCTCGGTGGCGGTGGCCGGACTGCGGACGCTGGGCAAGGCCGACCTGGCGGCCGGCTCCAACGCGCTGATCGTGGCGGTGAGTCTGGCGCTCGGGATCTTCCCGATCGCCTACCCGGACTTCTACCACGCCTTCCCGCAGCAGATCGCCACGATCCTGAGCTCGGGCATCTCGGCGGGCTGCCTGGCGGCGATCACGCTGAACCTGCTCTTCAACCACCTGGGGCGCCGGGCCGATCCCGCCTGAGGCCCGCCGTTCCGGTCAGCCGCCGTCGTAGGCCTTCTGCAGGGCGGCGATGTCGAGCTTGCCCATCTTGTACATCGCCTCGGTGGTCCGCACGGCCTTCACCGGGTCCGGGTCGCTGACCAGTTCGAGCAGCAGGGTCGGCACCACCTGCCAGGAGACGCCGTACTTGTCCTTCAGCCAGCCGCAGGGGCCCTCCTGGCCGCCGTTCTCACTCAGCCTGGTCCAGTAGTAGTCCACCTCGGCCTGGTCCGCGCAGCCGATCTGGAACGAGATGGCCTCGCTGAAGGTGAACTGCGGCCCGCCGTTGAGTCCCACGAAGCGCTGGCCGTTGATCTCGAACTCGACCGCCAGCACACTGCCGGCCGGCCCCGGTCCCGCCTCGGTGTACCGGCCGATCCGGCCCAGCTTCCCGCCCTTGAAGATCGACACGTAGTAGTTCGCCGCCTCCTCCGCCTGCCCGTCGAACCACAGGCACGTGGTGAATCCGTCGGTCGTCATGCCTACCTCCTCGCGTCCGGCCGTCTCCCCATCCTCGCGCGCACCGACGGGCGTCGCGACCGCGTCACTCCCGCGCGGGGCGGGACCGACCTGTCCGCCCCCGCAGCCGGGCCACCCCGTCGCGCTCCCGTACGCCCCTGGTCGCGGTCGCCGTCCCGCCGGCCCTTCGCCGACGGCACCCACGGCAGCCAGTCGCCCACCGGATCACCGAGCGAGGGACTGGGTTGTGGGGCATCGGGAGGCTTCTGCACGGATGGTGACGTGGGCTTCGCGATACGAAGAAGCCGCCTAGCGCAGAGGCGGCAGGCGGCTTCTGGATCCTCGGCTCAGGAGGCAAGCATCTCGATCTCTTTCTGGTGGTACTCCCCGGCGGTGTGTCGTGGAACCACAGCGGGCTCACCACCAGGTGAGAACGGCTCATTGGGCCAGTCCGGAGTTGCGTCTCCAGCAGCGTGAATAGCCGCGCGGATCGCTGTTTGAGCGTGCTCCAGGTTCCCAGGAGCGGTTGGACCTGTAACAGTCAGCTCCACGTCAACCGTCATGGCGTCTGCGTCCATGGCCACGCCGGCGTCACAGAGTCGCGGGTCGCACGCTTCAAGATCGAGTAGAGCATCCATCACGCGCTCAGCACTGTCAGAAAGCTCGTCGGCGCTCTCTGGTCCGACGACCTTGAAGGTCCAACGCACACTCGCTCGGAGATTCTCGTTCACGGGATCCCCTTCCAACATGGCTGACGCTTCCCCCAGCTAACCACGTTCTTCGCGTAGTCTGCCCCGCTAGGAGTCAAGTGATACCACCGCTTGTGTACTCCGCAGGGGCACTTCAGGGTGTAGTACTTCGGCGGGTCCTCGACTGTCCACCCATTCCGGTGAAAAAGCTCCAGAACCTGCTGATGATCTTTGGTGTGCTTCTTCCAGTACCCCACACGACCCTCGGCTCACTCTTGGCGGGCCCGCAAAGTCTACGGAGCCGTGACCCGGATCACCAGCGGCTTGTGTGAGATACGCCCGATGATAACCGGGTGCGTCAAGAGACGCCGGTCACAGCCTGCGTACGCAGCAGCGCTGGCCCCGGGGTCTGGCGTGGACTCTCCACGCTTCCCCCTGCCGCTTTCCGCGGCACCGCCGGGCGCGTGTGCCTGCCGACGTCATCACCATCACGCCCCTGGAAGTCAGTCCAACGCGTACTCCAGGACGTAGGAGTGGCTGCTGTCCCCGGACTGGATGATCTCGAAGCTGCCCGTGATCCCCACGAGCTCCCCGGCCCCCGTCCCAGGAACGACCTGGATCGCCAGCCGCTCCCCATGGCTGCCGGGCGCGCTGTGCTGCAGGACGAAGGAGCCCACCCGGCCGTCCACTTCTCCCGTGAACCGCTCCACGGCCACGTAGGCGGCGGGATTGCCCTCGACGTCGGCCACCGACAGCATCGCCACCGTGCTCGTCCCGTTCAGGCTGCCCTGGAACGACTTGCTGATCCGCACCCGCCCAAGCGCGGCCCCGGGCCCCTCGTCGAGCACCTCCGGCTCGAACGAGGTGAGCTCGAACGTCCCCTTGGCCTGCATGCCCATCGCACATCCTCCGCATCGTGATCGCTGCACTCGCGCGGGAGTCTCCCACGCGGCACCGACACGTCAGGCGAGCGGAAGAGCGCCAGCCCTGACGCACGCGACGAAGGCCGACCAGGCGTCGGCGGTGAAGACGAGCGCCGGGTCCTGGGGGTTCTTCGAGTCGCGGACGGGCATGATGTCCCGGAAACCGTCGGCAACCTCGATGCAGTTGCCCTGGTCAGCGCTGAACTTGCTCTTCCGCCACACGGCATAGCGCAGATCCTGGCTGCCTTGTGCACTGTGCTTCACTCGGACTCCTTTGCAAGAGGGCCGAGAGGGCGGGGCCGGTGGTCTCGGCCGAGCACCCCGCCATTCGGGATGGGGGACCGTAGGGTCGGACTCTGAGCTGGGCCAGGCTCGCGGGCTCCTCCCGTGCGGGGTGCGGGAGGAGCCCGTTTTGCGTCACATCCAGAACACTGTTTCCTGGGTGCGCATCCGTGTCACGCCAACGGCGGCAGACAGATCAGCTGCTGGCGGCTGATGTGCGAGTGTGACCGCCATGGGGTGCGTGATGGTGCTCGCGGCTCCCAGTGGTGCAGTGCTGATGGTACCCACAGTCACTACCCCGAGTATGAGGGCAGTGCTGACAAAGAGTCTCAACTGGCTTGCTCCATATGCACGTATCCATCTCATCATCCTGACTGATCGTCAGAACGTTGGGATTAACGTACAGAGCTGTCACCCCCTGGGGCAAATGGGGATATGGTGAAGCACGACCCGGGTGAGGCGGCTGGGAAAGTAATATAAAGCTATCGCTGTTTGGCATGCTCAGAGCGCCCGATGCTGCTCGCCCTTGGGATTTCCGTTGCTGTGGTCACGAAGTTCGGCCAACGCGGTGCGCGCCTGGGCCTCCTCCACCGGCGCCTGGATCCGTGCGGCAAGATCAGCGGCTGCCAGGAGGTGCCGCCGCGCGGACTCATCGTGACCCAGCTGTGCCTCGGCAAGTCCGAGGCCCAGAAGTGCGGCTGCCTGCTTGTGGTCGGCACCGATGCGGCTGGCCAGGGTCAATGCTTCGCTGTGCAGCGCTGCGGCCATCCGCGGGTGCTCGGCCCGCTGGTGGAGGTTGCCGAGGGTGATCATCCCCTCGGCTTGGTTCCAACGGTCACCCGCGCTTCGAAACGTCGTCAGTGCCGACTCCTGAAGCGTGCGCGCTTGATCAAGGTCAGCAGGCAGTCGGGTGGTTGCCACCAGGTTGTTCTGGATCATGGCGATCTCCAGCTCGGAAAGCACACCGGTGCCGGTGGACAAGGAACGCTTGAAGGTCGCATGTGCTGTCGCGGTGTCACCGGATTTCGACTGGGCATAGCCAAGGTTGTTGAGCAGCTGTGCGGAAAGCCGTGAGTTCCCGGCTGCATGGAATCCGGCCAACGCGTCGTCGAGAGCGGCGATCGCCCGCTCCTGCTGACCCATGTGCATGAAGGAGATGCCGATGTTGTTGATGATCCGATCACGTTGCCGCTGGTTTCCGGTGCGCTGGTTGGCGGCGAGCGCCTCGTGTTGGAGTTCCAGCGCGATCAACTGGTCACCCTCTCGGGCATGCCGCATCCCGCGCTGATTGAGTGCCTCCGCCACACCCTCCACGTCATGCGCCGCTCTCGCGAGTCTCAGTGCTCTTGCCGTGATCGCATCCGCCTGCGGGTACTGCGTGCCGCGCTGGTGGGCATAGGCCAGATCCAGCAGGGCCCGCACCTCGGCCTGCTGCTCGCCCGTCGCGTGCCAGAACTCGGCAGCGGCCTGGTGGAGGCGTACGGAGTCGACCCAGAAGCATTCGGCGTCAAGGAAGCCGGCCAGTAGGTGGGTGAGGCGGAACGCGTCGGCTCGGTTGTCATCGTTCACGGCACGTTGCTGGATCGCCAGCAGACTTGCCTGCTCGTTGAGAAGCCAACGGCGCGCCTGTGCAGGCGAGTTCCACGACAGGCCCGTCGCCGGACCGGGTGGCAGGTCGGCGAAGTGGAGCCGCAGCCGGTGCGGATAGAGCAGCCGGTCGGCATGGTCCGTCGCGCACAGGGCGTACGCGGTGAGCCGGTTCGCTGCCGAGGCCCGCTCCTCGGTCGAACTCTCCGACTCGGCCAGGCTCGCTGCGAAGGCGCCCAACAGGTCGTGAAAGGCGTAGGACTCGAAGCTGGGCTCCTGGATCAGATGGGAGTCGAGAAGTGCTTCGAGCGCACGCTCGGACTGCCGCAGCGGGGAGCCCAGCAGCGCTGCCGCGGCGAACTGGTCGAACCGCGGGCCGGGATGGAGTCCGAGGAGCCGGAAGGCGCGCTGGTGATCGGTACTGAGGGCGCGATAGGAGAGAGCGAGATGGATCGTCAGATCATTTTCCTTGTAGTGGAATTCATCGATCAGTGAGGAGGTGGTGGACAGGCGTTGCGCGAGGTGTTGGAGGGTCCAGGCCGCCCGAGACCGGAAGCGGGTCGCAAGGATTTCGACTGCCAGAGGCAGGTAGCCGGTGCGGGCGACAATCTCCCGGACGATCTCCTGGTCGGCTGCCCGTTCGCCCACCAGCCGCTGGAAGAGCTCGACCGCGCTCGCAATCGTCAGAAGGCCCACGCCGTGCTGGTGGACTGCGGGGAGTTCACTGAGATTCACTCGACTGGTGAGGATCAGCAGCGAGTTCGCGTCCGCTGGGATCAACTGTCGTACCTGGTCCGCGTGGGCGACGTTGTCCAGCACGATCACATAGCGGCGCTCCGCCAGCATCCGCAGCCAGAGGTCGACGCGCTGCTCATGGTCGGCGGGCAGCCTCGTCAGCGGCACCCCGATGGCCCGTAGCACCTCCATTACCGCGCCCTCGGCGGTCAGCGGCTGCCGGGTGGCGGAGAAGCCGTGCAGCGAGACCAGGAACTGCCCCTCGGGGAAGAGATCGCGTAGCCGCTCGGCGAGATGGCGGGCCAGCATGGACTTCCCCACTCCGCCGGTGCCCGTGATGGCGACGGTTCGCGTGTGGCTGGAACCTGTGACCGCGCGGACCAGGTCCGCCAGGTCCTGTTCGCGCCCGACGAGGGGTTGTAACTGCGGTAGCCGCGACGGTGTGGGGGCCGGTGCCGGCGCTTTCGCGGCCAGGTTCCGTGCCCTCGGCACCAGCCGCTCCGCTGGTGTTCCGTCCAGGATTTGCGCGTGCAGCTCGGTCAGCTCATGCCCGGGGGCGGTGCCCAGGTGTTGGTCGAGGGTCCGGCGGGTGGCCCGGTACCGGGCCAGCGCTTCGCCCTGGCGGCCGGCGCCGTGCAGGGCGAGCATCAACCGGGCCACCAGGGTCTGGTGGGTCGGATGTGCGGCGACCAGCGGGGCAAGATCCGTCACGAGCTCGGCGAAGTGGCCCATCCGCATGCCGACTTCGGCATGGGTGACCGCAGCGGCCAGGTGCTCGTCCGTGAGGGTGGCGCGGGCGGCGCTGGCCCACTCGCCGCGCAGGCCGGCCAGGGGATCGCCGGCCCACAGGGTGGCGGCTTGGGTCAGGAGCGTCAAAGCGGTGACGTCGTCGCCGTGTTCGGCGGCGTCGCGGGCGCGCTGGGTCAGGCGGCGGAAGCGGTGGTAGTCGACGATGCCGGGGTCGACTTCGAGGGTGTAGGCATGGCCGCGGGAGAGGATCAGCGGCGCGGGGCAGCCGCCCCCACCCTTCGCGGCATTGTTCAGGAGCCTGCGGAGCTTGGAGATGTTGGAGTGCACGCCGCCTGCCGGGTCGGTGGGCAGGTGGGAGTCCCAGAGCCGGTCGGCCAAGGTGTCCAGGGACAGCGGACGTCCGGCGTCCCAGGCGAGCGCTGCCAGCAGGCAGCGCACCTTTTCCGGGCTGACCGCGAACGCCGCGCGGCCGACCAGGAGTTCGACCGTTCCCAGGAGTCGTACTTCCAGCAAGATGCTCCTCCTCTGGTCGGTTGCCGCCCGTGCCCCGCATGTGCTCATGACAGATTGGAGGGCGGCCAGGGCAATAGCACGAGTGGTAGCGGGGTAGAGGACACTGCATCACCTCTTTCGAGTTGAGAAAAGCATTAGGCCGGAATCGACTGAACGGAGCAGTAACTGATGAACGGTTGATCGGCAAATGAGTGATCTGGGGGGTAACTCATGGGAACAACCGAAGACGAGAGCGCGACCCGCAACCTCATCACCGGCGCCGCCCGCATCAGCGGCGGGGTGATCCAGGCCGGCGCCATCCACGGCACGGTCCACCTGCACGGCGCCGGGCCTGCCGCCGCACCGCCGCCGGTGCCACAACAACTGCCGCCGCCCACTGGCCCCTTCGTCGGCCGCCGGGCCGAATTGGCGGCCCTGGGGGAGCTGCGCGGCGGGCCGGCCGACTGCCGCCGGCTGATCGTGGTGAACGGCCCCGCGGGGGTCGGCAAGACGGCGCTGGTCCTCGCATGGGTGCGCTCGCTGGCCGCCGACTGTCCGGACGGCCTCCTCTACGCCGACCTGCGCGGCCACGCACCCGGCGGTCCGGCGCCGGCCGGGGAGACGCTCGGGGCGCTCCTGCGCGCGTTCGGGGTCGAGCGGGTGCCCGGGGCGCCGGCCGAGGCCGCCGCGCTGTGGCGGTCCGTCAGTGCCGGTCGGCGGATCGCCCTGGTGCTCGACAACGCACTCACCGCCGCCCAGGTGCGCCAGCTGCTGCCCGGTTCGCAGAGCGCGCTGGTGGTGGTCGCCAGCCGCAACCGGCTCTCCGGGCTGGGGGTGGACGGCGCGGTGTTCCAGCCGCTGGGGCTGCTGGACGAGTCGGCCGCCGCCGAGATCCTGACCCGTCGGATCGGTCCGGCACGGGCCGGGCGCGAGCCCGAGGCGGTGCGCGAGGTGGCGGCGCACTGCGGGGGACTGGCGCTCGCCGTCTCGCTGGTCGCCGCCCGGGTGGCCGCCCGGCCCCGGCTCACCCTGGCGGCCACCGCCGCCTCCCTCGCGAGTGACAGCGAGCGGCTGACCGCCCTGCGGGTGGACGGGGAACCCGCGGTGCGCAGTGCGCTGGACGCCTCCTGTGGCGGCCTGGTGCCCGGGGTCCGCCGGCTCTACCAGCTGCTCGGCCTGCTCCCGTTCACCGATTTCAGCACCGAGGACGCGGCGGTGCTCACCGGAGCCGCCTTCGCGGACGCGGACGCCCTGCTCGACGAACTGGCCGAGGCGAACCTGATCGAGGACCTGGGGACCGGCCGCTTCCGCTTCCACGACCTGGTCCGGCTGCACGCGCGGGACCAGGTGCGAGGAGAGCTGGCGAAGGACGAGCAGGACGCGGTCCTGCGCCGGATACTCGAGTGGTACCTCGCCACTGCCACCGCGGCCGAGCGGCTGCTCACGCCCAACCACGCCACCCTGAGGCGCGATCACACCTGCCCGCCCGCTGCCCCGCCGTTCGGGGCGGCGGACTCCCAGGCCGCACTGCGCTGGCTGGACCAGGAGCGCGGCCACCTGCTGGAAGGCGTCCGGGCAGCGGCGGCGCACGGCTGGTTCCCGCTCGGTTGGCAGCTGGTCGACGCGATGTATCCCCTCTTCCACCGCCTGCGGGCCTTCGAACTCCAGGACGAGGCGCACCGGTTGGGGCTGGCGGCAGCCCGCAGGGCGGATGATCCGGCGGCGCTGGCGAGGATGCTGACCGATGGTGGCGGCCGGTTGCGCAACCTCGGCCGGCCCGAGGAGGCGATCCGCCGCTACCAGGAGGCGCTGGAGCTGGCCCAGGCGGACGGTGACGCCAAGGCCGAGGCGCAGGCGCTGCACGGGATCGGCCAGGCGCACCTGCTCGCCGGGCGGCTCGCCGAGGCGACCCGGTGCTTCCGTGAGGATCTGGCGCTGCGGCTGTCCGTCGGCTACGCCCGCGGTGCCGCGCTGACCCGGGTGGTGCTCGGCGATGTCGCGCTCGCCCAGCGCCGACCCGACCTCGCGCTGCCCGAACTCACGGTCGCGTACCAGACGTTGATGGACATCGGTGAACCCTACGAGGCCGCCCGGGCGCTGGCCCACCTGGGCCGGGCGCACACCGCGCTCGGCGACCACCAGGCGGCCGAGCGGGTGCTCGACCAGGCCGCCGACCTGTTCCGCAGCACCGGATCGCCGACCTGGGAGGCCAGGACCCTGGAACTGCACGGAGAGCTGGCCGAGGCGCGCGAGGCCTCGCAGCAGGCCCTGGACTGCTACGAGGCCTCCCTGGCGCGCTACCAGGCGCTGGGCGCCCCCGACGTCCAGCGCCTGACGGCGAAGCTCGACCGCCTGCGCGAGGCGCCCCCCGCACCCGCGCCCGCACCCGAGCCCGCACCCGCGCCCGCGTCCGAGCCCGCCTCCGCACCCGACTGAGCGTTCATCCGCAGCGCGCCCCCGGGGGTGAGCAGCGCCACCGAGTGCAGCGCCCCCGGCGCCAGGCCGGCGACCAGCCAGGTGTGCAGCAGGGAGCCGAGCAGCGCGGCGGGCACCGGGCGATCACCGGGGCCGGGCAGCCAGCACAGGCTGGTCCCGGCCAGCCGGGTGCGCACCGCCCCGTCCGGCTGCCTGACCGCCACCACCAGGCAGCCGGGGTGGGCGGTCAGCAGCTCCGCCTCGCAGCCGGCGAAGCGGGGGCCGCCGTGCAGCACATCGGCCGGCTCGCGGCTGCCGGGGCCCGCCAGGTCGACGCTGAGGTGCTCGTCGACCACCCGGGGGCCCCGGTACGGCGCCGCGGCCGTCAACTGGGCCAGCAGCGGCGCCGCGTCGGCCCCCGCGGGCGGCTCCAGCTGGGCCAGCAGGCTGCTGCGGTCCGGACCGGCAGGGGTGAGGGCCACCCTCACCTGGCCGTCCAACACGCCGTTCATCGGGCCTCCTTCGAGTCGAGCCTCTTGGGCGGCTCCAGCGGCTCGGTCTCCGGCCGGTGCGCGGGTTCGCCCAACTCCAGGATCCGGTAGAGCAGTCGGCGCATGTTGGGATTGAAGGCGCCGGGTTCGGAGGAGATCCGGGCCGCGATCGCCGCGTACTCCTCGGGGCGGTACTGCTCGGCAGCGTACGCCAGTTGCTCGGTCAGCGGCCGGGTCGGGGACAGGGACGGCGCGGTGCGGGCGAGTTGCGCGCCAGGGGAGTTCTGGTTGACGGTGCGGAACGGGTACTGCGAGATCAGGATCGGCGCGCCGGTCATCGTCCCGTAGAGCGTGACCGAACCGTGGTCGCCGAGGATGTAGTCGGCCGCGATCAGCAGCGGTCGCCAGTCGGACTCCGGTGCCAGCAGCGGCAGCCGCCCGCCCGCGCCGTCGGCCAGCCATGACCTGACCTGCCAACCCCCGTGGCCGGACCAGACATTGGGGTGGACGAGCAGTGCGGCCCGGCAGCCCTCGGGCAGTTCGGTGAGCAGCCGGGGCAGCAGCGAGTCGAGCCGGTGGAACGCCGAGCCCAGGCCCCAGGTGGAGCAGACCAGGACGAACCGCTCGTCCTCGCGCAGCCCGAGCGCCCGGCGGTAGGCGGCCCGGTGCGGCAGGCCGGCCGCCAGCCGGTCGTAACTGGCGTCGCCCACCACCTCGGTGATCGGCAGCGCCTCGGGGCAGGAGTGCGCCAGGGTGTCCAGGTCCTCGCTGTGCGCGACGGCGAAGGCCCGGGGCACCACCTTGCCGTCCCAGGTCAGGTAGCCGCGGCCGAGGCCCCCGATGCTGCCCTCGGCGGCGTCGCCGCGCCGGGACATCTTGATGTGGCCCGCGCCGTGCGGCAGTCGGACCAGCGGCCCGCGCAGCTGCTCCATGCCCTGCGAGCCGGCGGTCAGGATCAGGTCGAACTCGGTCGCGACGGCGCGCTCCCAGGGGAGCACGGTGCCGCCCAGCTCGGCGAGCACCCGTTCGGTGCCGTCGTTGAAGGCGTGCGGGGCGACGGTGAAGACCACGCTGACCCGCAGATCGGCGCGGAAGAGCACGAGCAGGTCTTTGATCCGCATCCCGTAGACCAGGGTGTGGATGACGACCAGGACCTTCTTGCAGTCGGGTACGGTCGCCCACTGGCCGGGATCGCGGTGCACCGGGCGGGACGGCGTCTGAACCGACGACATGGTCAATTCCCCCTTGAAGCATGGAAGTTCAGCCGCTGTGCGGCGGCCGAAGGAGGCCTTCCTGGGTGGGCTGGCGAAAGCCCTGCCGGACCCTTGCAGAATTCCTGCACCGCAGGTGCGGTGCGGGCGCGAACCGGTGCGCGGGGGAGGCGAAAGGGTGGTCGGGGAGGCGAAACGGCGGTCGGTCAGCGCGCCGGTGGGGCGCCGGCTGCCGCGCGCAGCTCCTTGAGCCGGGCCACGTCGGCGGCGTGGCCGAAGCCGGGGGCGGCGCTGCGGTCGGGCGTCTCCAGGATCAGCGGGACCCCGGCGGTGTCCGGGTGCGCGAGCAGCTCGCGGAAGGCGCCTGTGCCGATGTGCCCGTCGCCGATGTTGGCGTGCTGGTCCTTGCGGGCGCCCACCACGTCCTTGGAGTCGTTGGCGTGGATCAGCCGCAGCCGCCCGGGGCCGATCGCGGCGGTCAGCGCGTCCAGTGCCTGCCCGACGCCGCCGGGGGCCGCCAGGTCGTGCCCGGCGGCGAAGGCGTGGCAGGTGTCCAGGCAGACCCCGACCCGGGGGTGGTGGTCCAGCGCCTCGGCGTACTCGGCCAGCTCCTCCAGCCGGGAGCAGAGCGAGCGGCCCTGTCCGGCGGTGGGTTCCAGCAGCAGCCAGGGCGCGTCCTCGCCGAGGCGGTCCAGCTCGGCCAGCAGCGGGCGCAGGTCGTCGCGGACCTGGGCCATCGCCTCGGCGCGCCGCGAGGAGCCGTCGGCGGCGGTGCCGACCGCCGAGCCGGTGTGCACGACCACGCCGAGCGCGCCGATCGCCCGGCCGCGCAGCAGCGAGTGGCGCAGCGAGGCGGTGGAGCGCTCGCGGGTGGCGGGGCTGTCCGAGCCGAAGTTGATCAGGTAGGGGGCGTGCACGTAGGCGGGGATGCCGCGCTCGGCGCAGGCCGCCCTGAAGGCCTCGTCCTGCGCGGGGTCGCCGGCCGGGGTGGCCCAGCCGCGCGGGTTGGCGACGAAGACCTGCACGGCCTCGCCCCCGATCTGCTCCAGGTAGGCGAGCCCGGTGCCGACCAGCCCGCGCCCGGCCACCGGCACGTGCGCGCCGATCGGGTTGCGGAGGAGGGCCTGGACGCCTGCCGGGGCACCGGTCTGAGCTGGGGGATTCACCCCACGAGGGTGCCACACCCGCCGCGGGACGAACGACCGAGGCCGCCCCCGCAGCAGCGGGGACGGCCTCGGCCTCTACCGATCAGGCGTCATCGACGCCCGGCATCAGTTGACGGTGTAGCTGTACGGGATCTGGGCCAGGACCGACCCGGTGATGCTGAGCGCGCTGTTCGCGACCGGGTTGGAGGCCGGGCCGGAGACCAGGTAGAGCACGCCGTGCACCTGGGTGCCCTTGGCGCCCTTGGGCGTCAGGGTGATCTGCAGGTTGCCGGTCGCACCGGGCTGGACGGCCACCGGGGTGACGGCCGGCGCGGTGGCGTTGAAGGCGGCGGCGTACGGGTCACCGGTGCTGGAGGTCAGCGCCGGGTCGAACGCCAGGGTGTGCGCGGAGGCGGACACCGTGGAGCTGCCCGCGGGGGCGCCGGTGGTCGGGAACGGGCCGATCTGCTGGACGTAGGTGCCCCACAGACCCGGGACGATCGGCTGCGAGGCGCTGCCGCTGTCCTGGACGACCGAGACGGTCGAGCCGTTCTGCGCCCGCTTCAGGTCGCCGAACAGGTCGGGCGAGGCGGTCGGGCCGCTGAACTCGAGCTGCGCCGGCGTGGTGGAGGCGGCCACCGTGGTCACCTTGTCGGTGCCCGGGGGAACCATGAAGGTGGGGGTCACGGTGCTGGTGCTCTGCGGCAGCGCGATCGTGGCCGAGGCGCCGATCGGGAGCAGCGGCAGGTCGACGCGGTTGTTCAGACGACCGTCGGCCTGCAGCTGCTGCACGGCGGCGGTGTTGTTGGTGTACTGCACGTTGACGGTGACCGGCTTGCCGGCCGCCAGCTTGGTCTTGGTGTTGTTCGGCAGGCCGGGCGCGGTGGCCTGGTCCTGGTCGAAGGCGACCTGGCCGTTGAAGGTCTGGCCGAGCTCGGCACCGCTGACCGGGTTGAGCACGTTGAGCACGAACCGCCAGCGGCCGGCGGCCGGGTTGACGGTGGTGGCCGAGACGCCGGCCGCGTAGGAGGCGATGTTGCCGGAACCGTCGAAGGCGACGTTGGTCTCGGCGTCGATCGGGGTGCCGTTGGGGCTGATCAGCACGCCCTGCATCACCAGGTTCGGGTCCTTGGCGACGGTCACGCCGACGCGCAGGTCCTTCTTGCCCGCCGGGACGTCGAAGGCCCAGGAGTTGGACTGTGCCGGCGAGGAGCTACGGGCGTTGCCACCGGTGATGGTGCCGGTGAAGGTGCCGCTGTTGCCGTTGAGCGGGACCAGGCTGCGCAGCACGACCGGGACGCTGGTGGTGGCGCCGTTGGAGCTGGCGACCACGACGTTCTCGGTGGTGTCGCCGCCGGTGGCCGGGGTGGTCACCTGCACGTGCAGCTTCTTGGTCTCACCGGGCTTGAGGTCGGTGACCTGCGGGCTGACCGAGCCGGCCGGGACCGCGCGCTGGGTGTAGGTGTCCAGCTGGACCGGGCCGGTGAAGCCGTTGGCGCCGACCGGGGTGTAGAGGATGCCGGTCCAGGTGCCCGCGGCCGGGTGCGGGACGTCCACGAAGCCGAAGTTGGCCGAGGTGGCGCCGCCCTGCGGACGGGTGTTGGTCTCGTAGCGGCCGGACGGGTCCAGCAGCGTCAGACGGACGACCGGGGTCACCACGTTGTTGCCGGACTTCTGCGCCGCGCCCTGCCACGCTATTGACGCGCCCAGGCGGTCGGCACCGGTCGGCACGTTGAAGGTGACCTTGTGCGCGACCCAGGGAGCGCCGTTGGTGGCGTACGGGAACTGCGGGTCGGTCGAGGAGTTGAGCGCGACCGTCTGCTTCGCGTCGCTCTGCGGCGCGAAGACGCGGGTCGAGGCGCTCACGGTCTGCGGCTTGGAGCTGGTGTTCACCACGGTGACGTCGGTGGTGTGGTCCGAGCCGGCCTGGCCGGTCACGGTGACCTGGCCGCTGGTGACCGCGACGGTGCTGCTGTCCTGCGAACCGGCCGGGCTCTGGTAGCCGCGGGCGGCCTCGACGGCGGCACGCACGTTCAGCAGACCGGCGCCCTGCTCCTCGGCCGGCAGGCCGAGGTCCGCGGCGGTGCCGGTGAGGAACTGCTTGACCAGCGCGGGCTTCGGGGAGGCGCCGTTGTGGCTGTCCCGGTAGGCCTGGATGACGTCGGCGGCAGCGCCGGCGGTCATCGGGGCGGCCTGGCTGGTGCCGCCGAAGGGCTGGATGCCCGATCCCTGGCCGTTGAAGTTGGTGCAGTCGGCGTAGGTGTTGTTGTCGGGGGAGCAGAGCGCCCAGTCCGACTCACCCGGGGCGACCAGGTCGATGGTGCGCCCGGCCTGGGTGACACCGCCCGAGGACAGCGCCGAGATGCGGTTGTCGGCCCAGGTCCCGTTGGAGAACTGGAAGGCGCCGTAACCGGTCTGCGCGTAGTTCTGGTTGTCCGTCGAGGCACCGGCCGAGATGACGTTCGGGTCGGTCGCCGGGGTGCCGACGGTGCCGTTGACACCCGCGTCACCGCTGGAGACGGCGACGGTGACGCCCGCGGCGACGGCCATGTCGTTGAAGAGCGAGATGGTGTCGTGCGCGCCGCTGTCCGGGGTGATGTTGCTGCCGAACGACTCGTTGAGCACGTCGACGTGCGCGACCGAGACCGCGTAGTCGATCGACTGCAGGATCGCGGAGTTCGGGAGCAGCTCGCCACCGGCCTTGAGGGCGACCAGCGAGGCGCCCGGGGCGATGCCCTCGACGCGGATGTTGCAGCCGGCCGGCAGCGGGTGGCTCGGGTTCACGAACTTCGACAGGTCGTAGGTCTGGCGGCCCTGGGCGATCATCGCCGAGGCGTCGCCGAAGGCCTCGCCGCCACCGGAGGGGGCGAAGAAGCCGTCACCCGAGAAGTCCTTGTAGTCCACCACGGCGTGCGAGCCGTCGGGGCGGATGAAGTCCGGGTTGTTGGGGTCCAGACCGTCGGCGATGTAGGCGACCTTGACGCCCTTGCCGTCGGCGATCTCGTGCGCGCCGGGCTGACCGGGGGTGCTCTCGGCGTGCGTCGAGTACAGCGCCTCGGGCTCGAGCAGCGGCTTGGACGGGTCGCTCGGGCAGACCGCGTTCGGGTCGTACGAGTCGCCCTTGGTGTCCGGGGCGGCGACCTTCGCGTTCGACGTGCCGCCGGTGGGGGCGGTGGTGCCGGCGGTGTCCTGGTCGGCACCGGGCTTGGGCGCCGGCGGGGCGACCTTGATGGTCTGGTCGTCGACGACCGAGGCGACGGCCGGGTTGGCGGCCAGCTGCGCCCGCAGGGCGGGGCTGACGGTGGCCGAGAAGGCGTTGCCGACCACGAAGCTCTTGACGTCGGTGCCGCCGGACTTCTTCACCTGGTCCAGCAGCGGGGCCTGGGCCTTGGCGGCGTCCTGCTTGCGCGCGTCCAGGTGACCGGCGTCGGCCGGGGTGCTGGAGAGCTGGTCCTTCAGAATCACGATCACCGGAGCCGGCGCGCCGCTCTCCGAAGCCGCTTGGGCGTTCGGGGCGGGAACTGCCGGGGCGCCCATGGCGTTGGTCCCAAAAGCGAGGACCACGGATGCGGCGGTGAGGGTGACGGCTGCGAGCTGCGACTTGCGCCAGCCGATCATGAACATCCCTTCGTCTGATAAGACGTCAGGGGGCGCGGCCAGACCGCGCGTACCGGGGTCGGACGCACGCGTGCTTCTGGAACGCCCGTCCCGACAAGCTCACGCATTTCATCGTGTCGAAGCCCGCCACGACAAGGGGTTGACACCTGGTGTGGGTTTCGTTAATCGGGGAGTGATGTCCGATAGACGGACAATCGCAGATGGGAGGCCCTGTCACGGCTCGACGCGCCGTGAGTTTTTTATGAAGATCACAAGATTGTGATGTTTGAACCTCGATGTACGCTGACCGAATGTCAGGTCAAGCAAGAGTAAAGGACGGCCTGACGTGGCGTCACGCACAGCTCGCCAGGACATACCCACCGGCATGAACCTGACTCATCCGAGTACCGTTCCGGACGTTTTGCGCCGCTCTGCGGCCCGGGTGCCCGAGCGGATCGCACTGCACTTCGCGGACCGCCGCTGGAGCTACCGGGAGCTGGACGCCGCCGTCACCCGGGCCGCCGCCGCACTGCTGGACCGCGGCCTGCGCGCGGGCGACCGGGTGGCCGCGCTCGGCCGCAACTCCGACGCCTACCTGATCCTCTTCCTCGCCTGCGGCCGGGCCGGGCTGGTGCACGTACCGGTCAACTACAACGCCACGACGGAGGAATTGCGGTATTTCGTCACCCAGTCCGGCAGCGCCCTGCTGCTGCACGACGCCGACTACACCGCCGCGGCGGCCGCGCTGGACCCGCTGCCCCGCGCGACCCTGGAGGAGCTGCGCGAGGCGGCCGCCGCGGGGCCGGTCCCCGCGCTCGACGTCCAGGTGCGGGACACCGACCTGGCCCAGCTGCTCTACACCTCCGGCACCACGGCTGCCCCCAAGGGCGCGATGATGACCCATCGGGCGCTGCTGCACGAGTACCTCTCCGCGATCACCGGCCTCGACCTGACCGAGCGGGACCGCCCGCTGCACGCGCTGCCGCTCTACCACTCCGCTCAGCTGCACGTCTTCCTGATGCCCCATCTGCTGCTCGGCGCGGAGAACCACCTGGTCGCCGCCCCCGACCCGGGCGAGCTGCTGGCCCTGCTCGCGGGGGAGCGGCTGACCAGCTTCTTCGCCCCGCCCACCGTCTGGGGCGCCGTCGCCGCCCACCCCGACTTCGCCGGCAGCGACCTCGGCGCACTGACCAAGGCCTACTACGGGGCCTCGGTCATGCCCGCCCCCGTGCTCGCCAAGCTCCGTCGGGCGCTGCCCGGAACCGGCTTCTACAACGCTTTCGGGCAGTCCGAGGCCGGCCCGCTGACCACGGTGCTGCGCCCGGAGGAGCACGCCGAGCGGCCCGACTCGGCCGGCCGCCCGGTGCTCTTCGTCGAGGTCAAGGTGGTGGACGAGAGCGGCGCCGAGGTCGGCCCGGACGTGGTCGGCGAGGTGCTCTACCGCTCCCCGCAGCTGTGCACCGGCTACTGGGGCAAGCCCGCCGAGACCGAAGGCGCCTTCCAGGGCGGCTGGTTCCACTCCGGCGACCTGGTGCGGCGCGACGCGCAGGGCTACCTCTTCGTGGTGGACCGGGTCAAGGACGTGATCAACACCGGTGGTGTGCTGGTCGCCTCCCGACAGGTGGAGGACGTGCTCTACGGGCACCCCGCGGTGGCCGAGGCGGCCGTGATCGGCGTGCCGCACCCGCGCTGGATCGAGGCGGTGACGGCCGTGGTGGTGCTCCGCGAGCCGGTCGGGCCCGAGCACGAGCCGGCCCTCGCACAGGAGTTGATCGCCTTCGCGCGCGAGCGGCTGCCCGCCTACAAGACGCCCAAGACGGTGCATTTCGTGGCAGGCCTGCCGAAGAACGCCTCCGGCAAGCTGCTCAAGCGCGAACTGCGCGAGCGCCTGACCGGATCGGCGGCGGGCTGGACGCGGTAGGAGGGTCCGCCGGCAGGGCCCGCCCGCCCTCAGCCGGCGGTGCCGATCGGCAGCTCCAGCTCGAACCAGACCGCCTTGCCGAGCCGGGTGCTGCGGCTGCCCCAGCGGTGCGCCAGTTCGTTGACCAGGTGCATCCCGCGCCCGCCCTCGTCGTCGGAACGGGCCCGGCGCAGCCGCGGCGCGTGGCTGTCCACGTCGGAGACCTCCACGGTGAGCACGTGGTCGCGGAAGAGCCGCAGCTGGGTCGGCGCCCCGGCGTGCACCAGGGCGTTGGTGATCAGCTCGCTGGTCAGCAGCTCGGCCTGGTCGGTCAGCGCGGACAGCCCCCACGCGGACAGCGTGCGCCGGGCGAACCGCCGGGCGTGGCCGACCATCGCACGGTCCCCGGTCAACGACAGGATGGCGAGCTGGTCCGGGCCGATCGGGTGCGAGCGGGCCATGATCACCGCGATGTCGTCCTCCCGGGAGCCGGTGACCAGCGAGGCGAGCACCGCGTCGCAGGAGCGCTCCAGCCCGCCGTGCTGCGCGGCCACCGTGGCGCGCAGCAGCTCGATGCCCTCGTCCAGGTCGCGGTCCCGCCGCTCGATCAGGCCGTCGGTGCAGAGCACCACCAGGCCCTGCGGGGGCAGTTCGAACTCCACGCTCTCGAACGGCACCCCGCCCACGCCCAGCGGCGCCCCGGTGGGCAGCTCGAGCACCCGCAGCGAACCGTCCGCCGCCGTCACCAGCGGCGGGACGTGGCCCGCGCAGGCGGCCGTGCAGGCCCGGTCCACCGGGTCGAGCACCACGCAGACGCAGGTCGCGTACTGGCCCTCGTCCGACCCGTCGCCGGCGGTGGTCGCCGCCTCGTCCAGGCGTCGCAGCACCCGGGCCGGGTCCATGTCCTGGGTGATCAACGTGCGGGCCGCGGTGCGCAACTGGCCCATGGTGGCAGCCGCGCGCAGCCCGTGCCCGGTGACGTCGCCGACCACCAGCGCCACCCGGCCGCAGGACAGCGGCACCACGTCGAACCAGTCGCCGCCCACCTCGTTGAGCTGGCTGGCCGGCAGGTAGCGGTAGGCGATCTCCAGGCCCGGCGGGTTGTGCACCCGCTGCGGCAGCAGGCTGCGCTGCAGGGTCAGCGCGGTGTCCCGCTCGCGCCGGTAGAGCCGGGCGTTGTCGATGCAGACCGCGGCCCGCGCGGCCAGCTCCTCGGCCAGCGCCACGTCCGCGGGGGTGAACGGCTCGGGGTTGCCCAGGCGCATGAACTCCGCGCCGCCCAGCACCCGCCCGCGGGCCAGCAGCGGGACCATCACGTAGGAGTGCAGGCCCGAGTCGAGGGCCGGCTGGATCCGGTCGGGGGAGGCCACGATCAGCGCCAGGTTCTCCTCGTTCACCTCCGCCACCAGGATCGAGCGCCCGGTGCGCAGGCTCTGCGCGTACAGCTTGGCCGACTCGGAGGTGCCGCCGACCGGATCGGCCGCCCCGGTCAGCAGGCCGTCGGGACCGAGTTCGCCGACCGCCACCGCCCGCATGGTGGCCGAGCCGGAGGGCGGCACGGTCGGCGTCTCGTCGCCGGCCAGCACCGCGTCCAGCAGGTCCACCGTGACGAAGTCGGCGAACCGGGGTATCACCACCTCCACCAACTCCTCGGCCGTGCGCGGCAGATCGAGCGTGGTGCCGATCCGCGAGCTGGCCTCGTTGAGCAGCGCCAGGCGCTGGGTGGCGCTGCGCACCTCGTCCAGCGCCCGGCGGCGGTCCTCGGCGGCCTCCCGCTCGCGGGTGAACAGCCGGGCGTTGTCGATCGCCACCGCCGCCCGGGAGGCCAGCTCGTCGCCCAGCGTGATGTCCGCCTCGGCGAACGACTCGCGCTCGCCGCGCCGGGAGTAGACCACCATGCCGAGCACCGTGCCGCGGGCGGTCAGCGGGGTGATCCGCACCGACCGCGAGCGGCGGCCGAGGAAGGCGCGCAGCGCGTCGCCGCGCAGCCGGGTGGTCAGCGGCGGCAGGTCCCAGGAGGGCACCACCACGGTGCGTCCGCCGTCCATCGCCCGGGCGTAGGGGGAGCTGGCGGCGATGGTGTAGACCTCGTCCACCGGCAGGATCTCGATCGGGTAGGACGGGTCGGCGCTGGCGATGGCGAGGCGGCGCACCCGGGGCGCGACCTGGTCCTCGTCCTCCGGCACGCCGCTGACCAGGTGCTCCAGCACGAAGACCCCGCTCAGGTCGGCCACCCGGGGCACCATCGCCTCGGCCAGCTCCCGGGCGGTGCGGCGCAGGTCCAGCGTGGTGCCGATCGAGGCGGTCGCGTCCACCAGCAGGGCCAGCCGCTCCTGCGCCTTGGCGGCGCGCGACTCCGCGAGGTAGCGCCCGGTGACGTCGACCACGGTCGAGCTGACCCCGAGCACCTCGCCCGGCGGTCCCTCGAGCCGGAAGTACGAGGCGGACCAGGCGTGTTCGTGTCCGGGATCGCCGGGCGTGCTGCCGTGCGAGCGGGCGTCCAGGACCGGCTCGCCGGTGGTCAGCACGTGGCGCATCACCGTCTCGATCTCGTCGGCGTTGAGTCCGGGCAGCAGCTCGGTGATCCGCCGGCCCAGGTGGTCGGCCACCGGCAGCCCGTTGATGGCGGCCAGTGACTCGTTGAGCCGCACGAAGCGCAGTCGGTCGTCGTAGACCGCCATGCCCACCGGGGACTGGGTGAAGAACCCGTTCAGGATGGCGAGATCGCTCTGGATCCGGCGCAGCGAGGTGACGTCGGCGGCCAGCGCCAACACCAGCGGCTGACCGTCGGGGGCGGTCAGCAGGTGGGTGCGGAACTCCAGGGTGATCAGGTGGCCGTCGCGGTGGCGCACCGGGGAGACCCCGGCCCAGTCGTGCCCGGCCAGGATGTGGGCGAAGAGCGCGAGCACCCGGGGGCGCAGCTCCTCGGGCACCAGCAGCTGGGCGGCGGGGGCGCCGATCGCCTCCTTCGCGGAGTAGCCGAGCAGCTCCTCGGCGTCGTGGCTCCAGTGCAGGATCCGGCCGTCGCTCTGCACCAGGGCGGTGGCGATCGGGAGCATCAGCAGGGCCTCGGGGCGGGTCGGGGCAGCACCGGCACCACCCCAGGGGTCGGGGTTCCGGCCCTGCCCACTGCCGTGCTCGACTTCGCCCATGGTCGACCATCCGCTCCGCGGCGCTGCCCGCCTGGCCATTTTCGCACCCCCGGCCGTGCCCAGCCTGGGCTCCGGTGGGGCCGGGCGGGCTCGGGTGCCAGGAGTGGACAGGCGATACTGAGGCCATGTCC
This sequence comes from Kitasatospora sp. NBC_01250, assembly GCF_036226465.1. Classification (NCBI taxonomy): domain Bacteria; kingdom Bacillati; phylum Actinomycetota; class Actinomycetes; order Kitasatosporales; family Streptomycetaceae; genus Kitasatospora; species Kitasatospora sp. NBC_01250. The sequence continues at coordinate 6,943,128 of NZ_CP108476.1, forward strand.
GCGCCTGAGAACCTCTTCGAAATCGGCACCGACGGCCCGACCACCATCGTCGCGGCGGTGGACGGCTCGGTGACCTCGCTGCGTGCCTGCGCCTACGCGGCCGGGATGGCCCGGCGCCAGCACGCCCAGCTGCTGGCGATCTACGTCCCGGTGATCGGCGCGCTCGCCGGCACCAGTGCGGAGGCGGCGCTGGCGCTGCGGCAGGGCGCCGAGGAGACCGCCAAGCTGCTGCAGGAGCTGGCCGACCAGGCGGCCCGCGACCGCGGGGTGGCGATCCGCTTCTGCACCCGCACCGGGGACCCGTACACCGAGATCACCCGGTTCGCGGACGAGGTGCGGGCGGACGCGCTGGTGGTGGGGGCCTCCGAGCACCTCGGGCACCGGCTGATCGGGTCGCTGGCGGTGCGGCTGGTGCGGGCCGGACGCTGGCCGGTCACCGTGGTGCCGTAGCCGCCGGACGCCGGACGCCGGACGCCGGACGCCGGACGCCGGACGCCGGACGCCGCACGCCGCACGCCGCACGCGTGGCCGCAGGGTGGGCGAGGAATAGGCTCGTCGAGTGTTTGGTTGTAAAGTGCATCAAGATGAGTTGTAAAAACCAACGACTCATGCGGACTCTCGGTTGCATTTACCACCTAGCTTTCTCGCCAGAAGGGTTGCTCACCGTCATGACCAGCACACCCGACCTGCGGCACACGCTGCGCCACCTCGCCACCCACCTGCTCACCCCGCTGCTGATGTGCCTGGGCATGGCGCTCGCCTACCAGGGCGCCTTCCACCAGCCCACCCCGCACCACCTCAAGGTCGCGGTGGTCGGCCAGTCGCCGCAGGCCCTCGCCCTGACCCGGGGCATCCAGGCCAAGGCGGGCCCGGCGCTGGACGTCAGCAGCGTGCCGACCCGGGCGGCGGCCGAGCAGCAGCTGCGCGACCGGGACCTGGTCGGTGCCTTCCTGCCGGACCAGAAGAGCCCGGAACTGCTGGTCGCCACCGCCGGCTCGGACACCTCCGCGACCGCGGCCGAGCAGGTGTTCCGCCAGGTCACGGCCGCCCAGGGCAGCCCGCTCCAGGTCACCGACCTGGTGCCGACCGCGCCGGGCGACCCGACCGGGCAGGGCGTCTTCTTCCTGCTGGTGGCGCTGAGCATCGGCTCCTACGGCAGCGTGGCGGTGATCGGGGCGGCCGGGGCCGCGCTGAGCGTGCGGCTGCGGGCGGCGGTCGGGGTGGTCACCGCACTGGTGGTCAGCGTGATCGGGATCGTCACCGCCGGGCCGGTCTTCCATGTGGTGGACCACGACTACGCGGCCGTCTGGGCACTGGCCTGGCTCTACTCGGCGGGCATCGTGCTGCTCGGGATCGGCCTGCACACCTTCCTGCGGCGCTGGACCACGCTGACCCTGATGGTGCTCTTCGTGATGCTCAACTTCACCAGCTCCGGCGGCATCTTCCGCCCCGACCTGCAGCCCGGGATGTTCGGCGTGCTGCACCACTTCTGGAACGGCGCCGGGTTCGTGGAGGGGGTGCGCAGCGTCCTGTACTTCGACGGCGGCGCGGGCCTGGGCGGCCGGGTGCTCTCGCTGGTGCTCTGGCTGGCGGCCGGACTGCTCGCGCTGGCCGGTGCGGCCCGCTTCGAGCGGCGGCACCCGGCGGCGGCGCCGGCCACCCCGGCCGCGGTGTCGGCCGCGGCGGTCGAGGAGGAGATCGAGGAAGAGGAGGAGGCGGCGGTCGGCGTCTGAGGCTTTCGGCAGGCGAAGCGCACGGTGACGGACGCGCCCGGTGACGGGCGCGTCCGTTGTGTCACCGGGCGGCTACCGCTGCGCCGCCGGGCCCCTACTGCGCGGTGGGCAGCGGGAGCAGGTGGCGGCCGGCCAGGTGGCCGAGCCAGTGCCGGTGGCACTCGGGGCAGGCGGGCGCGCCGTCCGTCGAATAGGGGGAGTCGGCCGGGATGCCGGCGCGGGAGAAGCTCTCCCAGTCGGCTCCGCTCTCGTCACGGTAGTGCTGGACGTCGTAGTCGGCGCTCCACTGGTGCCAGCAGTGTCCGCAGGTGAACTCGACGTGCTCCACAGCCAGTTCAGTGATCATGGCGACACTCCTCGGGCCCGGGGCAGGCGCCGGTCGGAGCAATCGGCGCAACTGACCCGATACCGGTCATCCAACTCCCATCGGTGGCCGCTGGCAAGGGTGGCGGGCGCTCGACCCGGCGGACCCGCGGGCCGGCACAGGCCCTGGGTGGATGACCGATCAACTTCTTTGTCCCGCAGCCGGTCGGCGGGCAGCGCTCTGGATCGGATGCGAAGCGGTGCGCTGACAGCGGGTCACGGCGTGAACTAGGATGAACGCCACTGATGTCGGGTCCGCGCGTGCCGGGCGGACCGGGAGGTGTGGGATGACGGAAGCCGAGGGTGCGGCACCGGGTGCCGTGATCGGGGCTACGACGCTGGCCGACAAGATCGACGGCCTCTTCCGCGTCGTCCGCCGGTCCAACCGCGAGCAGTACAGCCACGAGGAGGTCGCCAAGGCCTGTCGGGAGGCGACCGGCGAGAGCTTCTCGGCCACCTATCTCTGGCAGCTGCGCACCGGGCGCCGGGACAACCCGACCAAGCGCCACCTGGAGGCGCTGGCCCAGTTCTTCCAGGTCCCGGTGGCCTACTTCTTCGACGACGACCAGGGTGCGGCCATCGCCCAGGAGCTCGAACTGCTCGGCGCGCTGCGCGACGCCGGGGTCCGCAGCATGGCGCTGCGGGCGGTCAACCTCTCGCCGGAGGGCGTGGGGACGATCAACGACCTGATCGACGTGATCGCCCGGCGCGAGGGCGGCGGGAGAGGGTGAGACGGTCCCCGCCGGCCGACCGCGCCGGGGGGACCGGACCTCCACGGGCCTGCGCGGGTCCGGCGGCTCCAAGAGAGGATGCGCGGTGCGGATCGGGTGGCGGACGCGGCGTGGCAGGACCTGGCAGCGATGTCAGCAGACGGTCGACGCGCTGGAGCTACCCGCTCCGTTCGACGCCGTGCGGTTCATCGCCGGGCTGGCCGAGCAGCGGGGGCGGCCGATCGAGCTGATCCCGGTCAGCGGGCGGCCGAACCTGCCGTGCGGCCTGCTGGTCACCACCGACGAGACCGACTGCATCCTGTACGCCGCCGACACCACGCCGCTGCACCAGCAGCACATCCTGCTGCACGAGGCCGCGCACCTGATCTGCCGTCACCACGAGAGCGCGCCCGCCACCCAGACCCTGCTGCCGCACCTGAACGGCAGCCTGGTGCAGCGGGTGCTGGGGCGCACGGTCTACTCCGAACCGCAGGAGCGCGAGGCGGAGCTGGTCGCCTCGCTGATCCTGCACCGCGCGGTGCTCGACGCCGGCGGCACGCCCGGCTCCTGGTCGGACTCCGTCTTCGGCGCGGGCGGCCCGGAGCCGACGGCCGGCCGGTCGGCCGGTCCGGGGGCGGGCCGTGGCTGAGCTCGGTCCGGCCGACCTCGCGGCGTACAGCGCCGCCGCGCTGCTGCTCGGCTTCGCGGGCCAGCGCCTGGCCGCCGTCCGCGCCAACCGTGGCGACCTGGTGCAGCGCTACGCCTGCGGCTTCGCGTTCTGCATGGGCGTGGCGCTGGTGACCCGGGCACCCGGCCTGGTGGCCGCCACCGGCCCCACCGGCATCGGCTCCGGACTGCTGCTGCTGGTCGGCGACGTGATGAAGATCGGCGCGGTGAGCTTGCTGGTGCTGGTCGCGCTGCTGCTCCAGGCCCGCGGCAGCGACCCGCTGGTGGTGCGGGCCCGGCTGCGCCGCTGGTCGGTGCCGGCCACGGTGGTGCCGCTCTGCCTGGTGCTGCTCTTCTGCGGTGCCGATGCCTCCCACCACGGTGGGCAGTTGATGGTGCACGGCGACGGCCGCTGGTTCCTGGTCGGCTACAACCTGCTGTTCGCGGGCTACTCGGTGAGCTGCCTGCTGGTGCTCGGCGGCGTGCTGACCCACCAGACCCGGCTGGCGGCCGGCAACCTGCTGCGCACCGGCCTGCGGCTGATGACGCTGGCGGCGGCGGTCGGTGCGCTGTGGAGCCTGTGGGCGCTGGACGACGCGGTGCGGCTGATCGTCCACGGCAGCCAGAGCGACAGCGAGGACACCCTCTCCAACATCCTCGGCGCGCTCTGCACCGGACTGACCGTCAGCGGCGCCACCGCCACCGTCTGGGGCGGCACCCGCTGGGGTGCGCGGATCACCGCCCCCGCCCGCTGGCTGCGGGCCCGCCGCCGCTACACCGCGCTGGAGCCGCTCTGGTCGGCGCTGCACTCGGCGGTGCCCGGCATCGCGCTGGGCGAGGGAGCCGGCGCCGGGCGGCGGCCCGCGCTGCGGGACGCGGAGTTCGCGCTCTACCGGCGGATCATCGAGATCCGCGACGGGCAGCTGGCGCTGCGCCCCTACGTCCACCCCGAGGTGGCGGGCTGGGTGACCCAGGCGGTCGGCGGCCCGCCGCACGGTGCGCTGGTGGAGGCGGCCACCCTGGCGGCGGCACTGGAGGCGGGGCGGGCGGGCCGCCGGGCCCGCGACACCACGGCGGCCGCGGCCTGCGTGACCCAGCCGGTGCCCGGTGCGGGCACGGTGGACGCCGAGGCGGACTGGCTGATCCAGGTGACCGAGGCCTTCGGCGGCGCCGCCGCGGTGGCCGAGGTCCGGCGGCGGGCGGTGGCGGAGCTGGCCGGCCGGGACTGAGCCGCCGGGGGAGTCGGTCAGTCCGTGGCGCTCGCCGGCGTCCTCGGCAGCCGCAGGGTGAAGACCGCGCCTTCGCCGGGCCGGCTGGTCGCGGTCACCGTGCCGCCGTGGGCGTGTGCGAGCTGGCGCACGATGGCCAGCCCCAGGCCGCTGCCGCCGGTCTGCCGGCTGCGGGACTTCTCGGCCCGCCAGAACCGGTCGAAGACGTGCGGCAGTTCCGCCGCGGCGATGCCCGTGCCGGTGTCCGCCACCTCGATGAGCAGCTCATCGCCCGCCGGGCGGGCGCCCACCGTGACGCTCCCGCCGCGCGGGGTGTGCCGCACGGCGTTGTCCACCAGGTTGCCGACGGCCTGGCGCAGCCGCACCGGATCGGCCACCAGCTCGGTCCCGCCGTCCGCGGGCGGCACGCTCAGCAGCACGCCGGCGGCCTCGGCCCGGGCCCGGTGGGCCTCGGCGACCTGGTCGAGGAGCTCGGCGATCCGGACCGGCTCGCGGTGCAGGCGGAAGCTGCCCGCGTCGGCCGCCGCCAGGTCCCGCAGATCGTCGATGATGTGCTGCAGCAGCAGGGCCTCCTCCAGCAGCGAGGCGATCAACGCCTGGTCCGGGACGGCCACGCCGTCCTGGGTGGCCTCCAGCCAGCCCCGGATGTTGCTGAGCGGGGTGCGCAGTTCGTGCGCGACGTCGCTGACCATCGCTTTGCGCTGCTCCTCGATCCGCTCGCGGCGTTCGGAGAGGTCGTTGAACGCGGCGGCCAGGTAGCCGATCTCGTCGTCGCCGGTCACCGGGACGCGGGCGTGCGGCTCGGTGGGGTGCTGGGCGGCGTCGGTCAGCGCGCGCAGCGGCCGGACCAGCCGGGTGGCGAGGAGGACCGAGAGCGCCACGGTCAGGGCCAGGACCAGGCCGCTGACACCGGCGATGCGCAGCGTGCCGGCCCGGGTCAGGTGGAAGGCGGGGGCGGTGGTTCCGCTGCTGTCGCTGATGAACAGCAGTGCGGCGGGGGCGACATAGGGAGCGAGCTGCTGGCGGCGGCTGGAGTCGACACAGGCCGCCACGGCCTGGTCGTCCCGCTCGGCGCTCGGGTTCGGCCGGGGCGCGGGCGTGGCGGCCGGGGCGCTGGGGGCGGCGGGGGAGACGACCGGGCCGGGCGGGATGACGCTGCTCGCCGGGGGCCGACCGGCGCCCTGCACCTGGGGGCCCGGCACGACTCCGCTGGGGTCGATGCCGAGCTTGACCGGCCCCAGCCCCTCGGGCGACAGACAGGCGTCGACCAGCTCGCCGAGCCTGCTCAGGGCCTGCTGCTCGGTCGGGGTGGGTGCGGACAGCTGGGGGAGGGCACAGGCGGCGGCGGTCCCGTCGTCCGGGGTCGGTCCGGCGACGGTCACGTTCGGTCGGCCGCTCGGGTCGGTGCCGGTCTCGGCGGCGAATCCGCGGGTGCGCAGGCAGTCCGCGGTCGCGCCGGCCTGGGCGCGCAGCTGGGCGCGTTCGTCCGGGGTGAGGGCGAACGGCCCGACGGCGCGCGGGTCAATGCGGGTGGTGGTGCCGCCCGGTGCCAGCGTCTGGTCCACGTCGAGCGGGTCGATCACCGCCGACGCCTTGGACGGTACCGGCGAGGCGGGCGGGGCGGCGGAGTCGCCGATGGGCTGGCGGCTCTGGCCGGTCAGGGCGATGTGACGGCCGGTGCGCCTGGCCAGGTCCGCCAGCACGGGGCCGGCGCCGTCCCAGTTCTGGTGGGTCGCCGCGTAGCCGAGCAGGGTCTCGTAGATGCCGGCGTCGTCGGACAGGGTCTGGACCTGTTCCTGCTGGATCTCGTGCGAGGTGGTGTTCACCGCCAGCCAGGCGGTGGCCGCCACCGAGCAGACGGCGACCAGGATCGAGGCGGCCAGCAGCCGGACCAGCAGGCTCTTGCGCAGCGGCACCCTACGGCGCATGGCGGCGCCCTCCCGTGCCGTCGGTGAGCTTGTAGCCGACGCCGAAGACGGTCAGCAGGCGCACCGGGTGCCGGGGATCGGGTTCGATCTTCCGCCGCAGGTTCATGATGTGCACGTCGACGGTGCGCTCGGAGGTGTAGGAGCCGAACCCGCTGGCGCCACCGAGGAGTTGCGCCCGGCTGAAGACCTGCTCGGGGTGCGGGGCCAGGGTGGCGAGCAGGTCGAACTCCCCTGGTGTGCACGGGACGAGGGTGCCGGCGACGCGGACCTCGTGGCGGTCGGGGTCCACCGTGAGGTCGCCGACCCGCAGCACCCGGTCGTCCGTGCCGCGGACCTGCGCCCGCTGCGTGCGCCGCAGCAGGACCCGCACCCGGGCCATGAGTTCACGGGGGCTGAACGGCTTGGTCATGTAGTCGTCGGCGCCCAGGTCGAGCCCGAGCAGCAGGTCGTCCTCGGCGGAACGGGCGGTCAGCACCAGGATCGGGAGCTCGGACTCGCGGCGCAGGATGCGGCACACGTCGAGGCCGTCGACCCGGGGCATCATCACATCGACGATCAGCAGGTCCGGATCGCGTCGCCGCACCTCGTCGAGGGCCGCGCGTCCGTCGTGGACGACGGCGGCGGTGTGACCCTCCAGCTCCAGGTAACGGCGGACCAGCTCGGCCTGCTTCGGGTCGTCCTCGGCCACCAGCACATATGCGCTCACGCGTTCGATCATAGGTGGGCCGCTGTGGTGCCCGGTGCCGTGACCTCGCGTCAGGTCACGGCACCGGAATCGAAAGACATCCTGACAGGTTCCACACATCCGTTGGCGATCATCGCAGCCATGCCGAAGCCAACTGATGATCGTTCCCGGCGCGCGGAGCGCCGGCTGCTGCGGACCGCGGTGCTCGCCGCCGCGACTCTGCTCCCGCTGGCCGCGTTGACGGCGTGCGGGTCCGGCTCGGGTGCGCGGAGCAGCGCACAGGGCGCCGCCGTGGCCTCGCTGCCGAGTTCCGCGGCGCCGAGCCGGCCCGCCGCGGGCGCGGACCCCGCCGCGGGCGCGGACCCTGTCGCGGGTGCCTCCCCCACCGCGGGCGCGTCCCCCGCGACGGGGGCGGCCTCCGGTGCGCCGTCCCCCGCGTCCAGCGCCGACCGCCCCCAGGAGCGGCTGGACGACACTCCCGAGCACGACGTGCAGCTCTGGACGGGCTACTACAACTGCCTGGGCGACAACGGAGTCCCGCTGACCGGCGGGATCGGCTACCCCGGACAGCCCGTCCAGAAGCAGCCGCCCCCGGGCACCTCGATCCCCCAGTCCGCCCTCACCGCCTGCCAGTCCAGGATGCCGCTGATGCCGCCGGAGACGGATCCGAAGCTCAACCCGAACTACAGCGCCGACTTCAGCGCCTGGGTCAACTGCATCAACAGCAAGGGGCTGAAGGTCAAGGCCTACGGCACGCCCGGCAGCGGGGACAGCGGCTGGAGCTTCGACGGGCAGCCCACGATGCCCCAGGCGCAGCAGACCCAGGTGATCTCGGCCTGCAAGATGGAGGCGTTCAGTGGCAGCGGGCACTGACGCCGCTCGCGCCGGCACCGAGGACGCCACCGCCGCCGATCCGCCCGCGCGGCGCAGCCGCAGGCGGCGCGTGGTCGTCACCGTCGCCCTCGTCGTGACGGTCGGCGGCATCGGGGCGGGCGCGGTGGGGCTGCGCGGCCATGCCAGGCCGGCCAAGGCCGCGAGCAGCAGCGCGCAGGTGCAGACGGTCGCCGTGGTCAGGACGGACCTGTCGAACTCCCAGACCCTGAGCGGCACCCTGGGATTCGGCACGCCCCAGACCCTGATGGGCGCCAAGCAGGGCATCATCACCGCGCTGCCCGCCGCGGGCACCACCGTGACCAGGGGGCAGCAGCTGTACCGGGTGAACGACCAGCCGGTGCCGCTCTTCTACGGCGGCACCCCGCTTTTCCGCACCCTCGACAAGCCCGGCCTGGTGGGCCGCGACGTCCAGGTGGTCGCGAGCAACCTGCAGGCGCTCGGCTACGACGTGGGGACGCAGCCGAAGGTCGGCACCGTGATCACCCAGCCCGTGGCCGACCCGGGATCCGGCGGCGGTGCACCCTCGCCGAAGGGCGGCGGTGCACCGGCGGCCCCTGCCGCTGGGAGCAGCACGAGCCCCTCCGGCGGGCCGAGTGCACCTGCGACCGCGGGCAGCACGGGAGCGCCCGCCGGCGGGCCGACGGCCCCGGCCACCGCCCCGGCCGCGGGCAGCAGCACGCCCGCGGCGCCGACCCAGGTCACGGTGGGGACGGGCGACGGGGTCGTCACCACCTCCCTGATCGCCGCGGTCAAGCACTGGCAGAAGGACGCCGGCCTGCAGCCGACCGGAAGTCTCGGGATCGGCGACGTGGTGGTCCTGCCGGGCGCGATCCGGGTCGGCTCCCTGCAGACGCAGCTCGGCGAGCAGGGGGCCGAGGCACTGATGTCGGTCACGCCGACCGACAAGGTGGTGACCGTGCCGGTGGACCCGGCCAACGTCGGTTCGATCAAGCAGGGCGACAAGGTCACCGTCAGCCTGCCCGACAGCTCGACGACACCGGGCACGGTCAGCGGCATCGGCACCGCCGTCCAGGGGAGCGCCAAGGGCACCTCCGGTACGGGCGCCGGACTCAACACCCCGCCCACCGTCGACGTGACCGTGGCCGTCGACGACCCCTCGAAGGTGAAGAACTTCGACTCGGCCACCGTCCAGGTGGCCTTCGTCTCCGCGACCGCGACCGGGGTGCTGGCCGTTCCGGTCGGCTCGCTGCTCGCGCTCAGCGGCGGCGGCTACGCCGTGCAGCTGAAGGGCGGCGGGCTGGTGGCGGTCCAGACCGGCATGTTCGCCAAGGGCATGGTGGCGATCACCGGGAACGGCATCGCGGCGGGCACCGAGGTGGTGACCACCTCATGACCGCGGTGCTTGCGGTGCGCGGGGCCGGAATGGCCTATCCGGGCGGCGTCAAGGCCCTGGACGACGTCTCGCTGACCATCGACGAGGGTGAACTGCTGGCCATCGTCGGACCGTCCGGCTCGGGCAAGTCCACCCTGCTCAACATCATGGGCACCCTGGACCGGCCGACCAGCGGCACGGTGGAGATCGGCGGCCACGACATCGCCCGGCTCTCCGACCGCCGGCTGTCCGCCCTGCGCGGACGCTGGCTGGGATTCGTGTTCCAGCAGTTCCACCTCACGGACGGACTCAGCGCCGCGGAGAACGTCGCCACCGGGCTGCTCTACGCCGGAGTGCCGCGCCGCCGGCGGGGCCCGCTGGCCCTGGACGCACTGGGCCGGGTCGGACTGGCCCACCGCGTCGGACACCTGCCGCACCAGCTCTCCGGTGGCGAGCGACAGCGGGTGGCGATCGCCCGCGCGCTGGTCAACGAACCCGCCCTGGTGCTCGCGGACGAGCCCACCGGCGCCCTGGACACGGCCAACGGCCGAGCGGTCCTGACGCTGCTGACCAAGCTGAACGACGAGGGAACCACCATCGCGATCATCACCCACGACCGGGGCATCGCCGAACTGATGCCACGTCAGATCGAGATCCTGGACGGGCACCTGGTGTCCGACCGCCGCACCGGGGTCGGCGCATGAGCAACGGCGGCACTCACCGGTCCGTCGCGGACCGGACCAAGCCGGTGCGGCTGGCCCCGGCCGACGTCCTCGGCCTCGGACTGCTGGGCATCCGCACCCGCAAGGCGCGGGCGGCGCTGTCGGCCCTGGGCATCTCCATCGGGATCGCCACGATGATCATCGTCATGGGCATCCCGGCGTCCAGCCAGAAGGCCCTGCTGGTGCGGCTGTCGGCGCTGGGCACCAACATGCTGCAGGCCACGGCCAATCCCGGCCAGAACCCGCCGGTGGTCTTCCCGCCCGAATCGCCGGACATGGTCGCCCGGATCGGCCCGGTGACCATCGCCAGCGCGGTCGCCAACACCCAGACCACCGTCGCCCGCTCCGACCGGATCGACCCCGACCACGACACCGGCCTCGCCGTCCTGGCCAGCAGGCTGAACCTGCTGCAGGCGGTCAACGGCACGGTCCGGACGGGCCGTTTCCTGGACGCGGCCACCGAGAAGTTCCCCACCACGGTGCTGGGTGCCGCCGCTGCGACCCGGCTCGGCATCACCGCGCTGCCGCCCGGCGGGCCCGGCCCGCAGGTCTACCTCGGCAACCGCTGGTTCACCGTCATCGGGATCCTCGCCCCGGTGCCGCTGGCGCCGGACATCGACCACTCGGTCCTGGTCGGCTGGGACGCGGCCAAGGCCCAGCTGGGCTTCGACGGCAACCCCACGGTGATCTACGTCCAGTCCCAGGAGTCGCAGATCGAAGCGGTCCGCGCGGTGATGCCCGCCACCATCGATCCACAGCAGCCGGGACTGGTGCAGGTCAGCCGGCCCTCCGACGCGCTGGCCGCGAAACGGGAGACCCAGACCGCCTTCTCCGCCCTGTTCCTCGGCCTCGCGGGCGTGGCCCTGCTGGTCGGGGGGATCGGCGTCGCCAACACCATGGTCATCTCGGTGCTGGAGCGGCGCAAGGAGATCGGACTGCGCCGGGCCCTGGGCGCCAACCGGGGGCAGATCCGCGGCCAGTTCCTCACCGAGTCGGTGGCGCTGTCGGGGCTCGGTGGCATCGCCGGCACCGCCATCGGCGCCCTGGCGACCTTCGGCTACACCGCCTCCCAGGGCTGGCCGCTGGTCATCCCGCTCCCGGTGCTGTTCGGCGGCATCGGCGGGGCGGTCCTGGTCGGCGTGGTGGCAGGCGTCTACCCCTCGATCCGCGCCTCACGACTGACCCCCACCGAGGCGCTGGCCTCGACCTGAGCGGTACTCCTCGGCGGTCAGCGCCAGCACCTTCACCGCACCACCGTGGCTCGGCACGGTGGTGCGGCGGTCGAGGGTCAGGCCGAGCTTGGTCATCACGTTGGCCGAGGCGTGGTTGTCCACGTGGCAGATGCTCACGATCCGCTCCAGCCCCAGCTCGTCGAAGGCACGGGCGAGCACGGCCTGCGCGGCCTCGGTCGCGTAGCCGTGGCCCCAGGCCGGCCGGGCCAGGCGTCAGCCGATCTCCACGGCGGGCAGGATCTCCGGCAGGAACGCGGGGACGGCCAGCCCGACCCAGCCCAGGAACTCCCCGCTCTCCCGCAGCTCCACCGGGTGGATCCCGAACCCCCGCTCGTCCCAGAGCCGTTGGATGCGCAGCCACTGCTGCTCGCTCTGCTCCGGGGTGAACACCGAGCCGTCGCCGATGAAGCGCATCACCTCCGGATCGGCGTTGAGGGCGGTCAGCAGGGTCAGATCGGAGGGCTGCCAGGAGCGCAACCGCAGGCGCGGGGTGAGGAGTTCGGTCATGGCGGCGAGCCTAGGGGGTGCCCGGCCCCGGCCCCGGCCCAGGGGTGTCCGGGCCCGGCCCCGGCCCAGTGGTGTCCGGTCCAGGCGGCGGTGCCGTTGTGCGGTTCGTCAGCGGGTGAGGCTCAGCTGCGGGCCGGCGCCGCCCCGGGGGCTCGGTGCCGGGGCAGTGGGAGCGGCGCAGAAGGTCTGGCCGACCAGGGCGTTGATGGCCTGGGCGACCGCGGTGAACCGGGCCGGGTCGTCCGGGGTCACCGAGAGGGCGATCTGGCGGGTGCCGCTGCGGTCGCCGACCAGGTAGGTGAGGTAGCCGTAGATCCCCCCGGTGTGGCCCCAGGCCTCGCCGCAGGGCAGCGTGGCGCGCATCAGGCCGAGACCGTAGTCCATGCCCTGGCCGGCCGGGACGGTGCTGGTCATCTCGGCCAGCTGGGCCGGGGCCAGCAGCCGGCCGCCGAGCAGCGCGGCGTTGAAGCGGGCCAGGTCGTCGGTGGTGGAGATCATCTCGCCGGCCGAGCCGGCCACCGAGGGGTTGAGGTCGGTGATGTCGGCGGGGCCGGTGGCCAGCGGGAGGTAGCCGTGGGCGTGCGGGCCGGGGATCCGGGTGGCGGTGCCGGGCAGGTAGGTGTGGCGCAGGTCGAGCGGGCGCAGGATCCGCTGCTGGACCTCGGTGCGCCAGGAGTGGCCGGTGACCTTGTCGATCAGCTCGCCGACCAGCTGGTAGTCGGTGTTGGAGTAGTGCCAGCCCTGCCCGGGGGCGAAGTACGGCGGGTGGCTGGTGGCGACGGAGATCAGCTGCTCGGGGGTGTAGGTCGTCCAGCGGCCGGTGGTGGCCAGCTGCTCCTGCTCGGCCTCGGTGTCCTCGGCGAACCGGGGGTCGTCGGTGTAGTCGTAGATCCCGGCGGTGTGGCTGAGCACCTGGCGCACGGTGATCGCCCCGCCGTTCGGGACGACGCCGGGCAGGTAGCGCTCGATCGGGTCGTCCAGGCCCACCCTGCCCTCGGCGGAGAGCTGGAGCACCACCGTGGCCAGGAAGGTCTTGGTCACGCTGCCGACCCGGAACCGCCCGTCCAGGGGCGCGGGGGCGCTGCTGCCGAGCCGGGCGACTCCGGCGGAGCCGCGCCAGGCGACCTGGCCGTTCTCGCGGATCTCGGCGATCGCGCTGGTGGCGCCGCCCTGGGCGAGGATCGCGGTCAGCTCCTGCTGGAGCGCGGCGCTGTCGGGCCGGGCGTCCGGCCGACCCTGGACCGGTGCGAGCGAGAGTGCGGTGGTCGGCGGCACGGTGGCGCCGGCCGCCGGGGCGAACGCGAGGACGGTGGTGGCCGCGAGCAGCCCGGCGGCCAGCGGCAGGCCACGGCGGCGGCGCTTGGGGGTGGGCGAGCGGTACGGCATGCTGCTCCCTCTCGGTGGGCGCCGGGGGCCCGGCGCCTGCCCAGCATCACAGCTTCGCCGAGCCGGTGGCATCGATCCCCGGATGGAGAAGGACGGCCGTCTCTCCTCCCTGGGACGGAAGTTGACGCTGACTCAGGTCCTACTCGGGCAGCTGCGGCGGCTCCGGCAGGTTCGGCGGTTCGGGGAGGTCGGGCGGCTCCGGGAGGTCGGGGATGTCGGGCAGCTCGCCGGGCACCGGCAGCTGCGGCGCTTCGGGCAGGTCGGGGATGTCGGGCAGATCCGGGATGTCCGGCAGCTCGGGCGGCTCGGGCAGCTCGGGAGGCTCAGGCAGCTCGGGCGGTTCGGGCAGGGTCGGCATGGCGGCTCCTCGGGGGGCGTCCGGAACGGACGTACCGTCAGATCATCCGCAGTCGGGCCGGTGCGGACAAGGGGGGACGGGTGCTGGGCGCGTCGGCCGGGGCGGGGGCCCGCCGGGGGCGGCCGATCATGGTCGGTGGCCGCTTGCCGGGGGCGGGGCGGCGGGTTCAGGCTGGTAGGGAGCAGGAGGCGCGTCATGCGAAACAACTGGGATGTCGAGCTGAGCTTCGAGGAAGACGGCGTGAACACGCGGTGTGACGCCAGGCTGGTCGGGAGCAGGGCCCCGGGGCTGGCGGGCCACGGCGAGGCGGTCCGCAGTTCGGTGGACCGGCCACTGGCCAGGATCGGTGAGGAGGTGGCCGCCTGGCGGGCGCTGGACGACCTGTCGCACAAGCTGCGGGCACAGGCGGCCGGCGAGATCGACGACGAGGGCCGGCGCCCGGCCTACCTGGTGTACTGACCGGCAGGTCCGGCAGTGCGGGCGCCCCGCCCCGCCGCCGGTGTCGCGCCGCGGTGATCGGGTAGCGTGCACGCGGGGAGCGCCCCGACCCGGGGCTCTCGGCCATGCCCGCACCCGAGCACCGGAGTTGACAGAAGATGAAGGCGATCGTCTACACCGCCGGCGGCGGCCCCGAGGTCCTCGCCCTGGTCGAGCGGCCGTTGCCGGAGCCCGGCCCCGGGCAGGTGCGGGTCCGGGTGCACGTCTCCGGGGTCAACCCGACCGACTGGAAGAGCCGCACCGCGGGCCTGGCCCCCGGGATCACCGTGCAGGTGCCGAACCAGGACGGCGCGGGGGTGATCGACGCCATCGGGGCCGGTGTGGCGGAGGGCCGGATCGGTGAGCGGGTCTGGATCTGGGAGGCTGCCCGGCTGCGCGCCGACGGCACCGCGCAGGAGTACACGGTGGTGCCGCAGCAGCAGGCCGTGGCGCTCCCGGCGGCGGCCTCCTTCGAGCTGGGTGCCGCGCTCGGCATCCCGGCGATCACCGCGCACCGCGCCCTGACGGTGGCCGACCGGGGCCCCGAGCGGCTGGCGCCCGGCGCGCTGGACGGCCGCACCGTGCTGGTGGCGGGCGGGGCCGGCGCGGTGGGCAATGCGGCGATCCAGCTGGCCCGCTGGGCCGGGGCCACCGTGCTGACCACCGTGAGCAGCCCGGCCAAGGCCGCGCTGGCCCGCGCGGCGGGTGCGCACCACGTGGTCGACTACCGGGCCGAGGACGCCGCCACCGCGATCCGCGCACTGGCGCCCGGCGGGGTGGACGTCATCGTGGAGGTCGCGGCCGAGCAGAACGCCGTGCTCGACCACGCGGTGGCCGCGCCGGACGCCGTGATCGCCTGCTACGCGGCGAACCCCGGCGCCGAGGTGCGCGTCCCGGTCCGCGAGATCATGGACGCCAACCTGCGTTGGCAGGGCGTGCTGGTCTACACGATGCCCGTCGAAGCGAAGGCGCACGCCGTGGCGGCGGTCTCGGCCGCACTGGCCGACGGCGCGCTGCGGGTCGGCGAGGCGGCCGGGCTGCCGCTGCACCGCTTCCCGCTGGAGAAGACGGCCGACGCGCACGCGGCGGTCGAGGGCGCGGTGGTGGGGAAGGTCCTGGTGACCGTCGCCCCGGAGGCCTGACGCCCGGAGCTGACGCTGCGTCAGGCGGACTGGAGCGTGCCGGTGGTGAGCAGGCGCAGCGCCTCGGCCGAGGGCGAACCGGGCTCGGCGTGATAGGTGCAGAGCGTCTGGTCCGGGTCGCCCGGCAGCCGGAACGCCTCGTGCTGCAGGGTCAGCGGGCCGGCCACCGGGTGCCGCAGCTCCTTGGCGCAGTGGCCCTTCTCCGACACGTTGTGGGTGTCCCACAGCCGCCGGAAGTCCTCGCTGGACTCGCAGAGTTCGTCGTAGAGCGCACCGAGGCGCGGGTCGTTCGGGTAGCGCCCGGCGCTCAGCCGCAGCGAGGCGACGATGTCGGCGGCCTTGCCCGGCCAGTCGGCGTAGACCTCCTGCAGGGCCGGGTTGCGGAAGGTCTGCCAGGCCAGGTTGCGCTGCTCGGCCGGCATCGCGCCGAAGTCGCCGAACAGCGCCGCCGCCGCCCGGTTCCAGCCGAGCACGTCCAGCCAGCGGCCCACCACGTAGGCGGGCACGGTCTCCATCGTGTCCATCAGGTTCTGCAGCTCGGGCCGCAGCACCTGCGGTTTGGTGGCGGTGTAGCCGCGCCGGCGCACCGGGCGGACGAGCCGGGCCAGGTGCTCGCGCTCGGCCTGCCCCAGTCTCAGCGCGCCGGAGATCGCGTCCAGCACGGCGGTCGACACGTTCTCGCCGTGGCCCTGCTCGAGGCGGGTGTAGTACGCCGCGCTGACCCCGGCCAGCTGGGCCAGCTCCTCCCGGCGCAGCCCGGGTACCCGGCGGCGGCCGCCGTAGTGGGCGAGCCCGACGTCCTCGGGGCGAAGCCGGGCCCGGCGGGAACGGAGGAACTCACTCAGTTCGGTGCGCTGGTCCATGACGTCAAGTATGGACGAGGGTGATACCACCAGTGGTACGCACAGCGATCGTAGGCGGAGGACGGCCTGGTTCGGCCCCTCGGTGCTTGGCAGACTTCTGGTCATGACCCACACCACTGTCGCTGCTTATGCCTCCCCCGCCCCGAAGGCCCCGCTCGCCAAGACCACCATCCCGCGCCGCGCGGTGGGTGAGCACGATGTCCTGATCGAGATCAAGTTCGCTGGCATCTGCCACTCCGACATCCACCAGGTCAACGCCGACTGGGGCGTGGGCACCTACCCGATGGTGCCGGGTCACGAGATCGCCGGTGTGGTGACCGAGGTCGGTTCGGCGGTCGGCAAGTACGCGGTGGGCGACCGGGTCGGCGTCGGGTGCTTCATCGACTCCTGCCGCGAGTGCGAGAACTGCAAGGCCGGTGAGGAGCAGTACTGCACCGGTTCCGGCGGGCAGTTCAGCACCTACAACAGCCGCGGTCGCGACGGCGAGCCCACCTACGGCGGCTACTCGACGCACATCGTGGTGGACGAGAACTACGTGCTGCGGATCCCCGAGGGCATCGAGCTGGACGAGGCCGCCCCGCTGCTGTGCGCCGGCATCACCCTCTACTCGCCGCTCGCGCACTGGAACGCCGGACCGGGCACCAAGCTCGCCATCATCGGCCTGGGCGGCCTCGGGCACATGGGCGTCAAGATCGCCCACGCGCTCGGCGCCGAGGTCACCGTGCTCAGCCAGACCCTGAGCAAGCGCGAGGACGGCCTGCGGCTGGGCGCGGACCACTACTACGCGACCAGCGACCCGGCCACCTTCGAGCAGCTGGCGGGCAGCTTCGACCTGATCCTCAACACCGTCTCCGCCAACCTCGACCTCAACGCCTACCTGAGCCTGCTGCGCACCGGCGGCACCCTGGTGCAGATCGGCGGCCCCGAGCACCCGATGGAGGTGGCGCCGTTCGCGCTGATCCCGGGGCGCAAGTCGCTCTCCGGCTCGATGATCGGCGGCATCCGCGAGACCCAGGAGATGCTGGACTTCTGCGCGCAGCACGGCATCGGCTCGGAGATCGAGGTGATCGGGGCGGCGCAGATCAACGAGGCCTACGAGCGCGTGCTGAAGAGCGATGTGCGCTACCGCTTCGTGATCGACACGGCCACCATCTGACGGCTCGTCCGCCGGTGACCACATGAAAGTACCCCTGCCCGGACGCCGGGCAGGGGTACCTTCATGTGCTCTGTGCTCTGTGTGCTGCGCGTGCTGTGTGTGCTCGGTGCTGTACGAAGGCCACCGCCGGGCCGGTCGGGCCCGGGAGGTGTCCGGCAGACTGCTGCTCAGGCTGCCGGGTCGATCAGCCAGCCGTTGTCGTCCGCCCAGGGGCGCGGGACGGGACGGGACAGCCTGAGGGCGGCGCTCGGCGAGGGGACGAGGGTCACCGGGATACTCCTTGAGAGTGGTGCGCGGACGGGCCGGTCGGGGAACCGGTCAGTTCAGGACGGGCTTCGGCTTGTACTCGTCGCCCCAGCTGGTGTCGGGGAGGGCGACGGTCCGGCCGTGGTTGGTCGTCGCCTTGGCGGGCAGACCGAGGTGGGCAGCGGCGCCGACGGGGATCAGAACGGCGGCGGCGAGCAGCACCGAGGTGCCGCAGCGGCGGAGGATCGAGGCCACGGGCCAGCTCCTGTGAGTCGGAGTCGTCAAGGTCGCGTCGGCGGCGCAACTGGCCGGTCGAGCGTTGGATGCCGGGTGGTGGGAGCGTTGCCCGGACCCGGGAGACCAGTCCACCCTGCCGGGGGTGCGCTTTTCCAGCTGGGCAGGATGGCAATAGCGTGCATGGCAGAGAGTTTCGGGGGTCGCAAACAGGGGTGAATCGTGCAAAACGGTACAGAGTTCGAGCAGCTGCCGGAGCTCGACATGACGGCCCTCGCGCTGTTCGATCACGTACTCACCCACGGGGGCCTCGACGAGGGCCTCGCTGGGGGCTCGCCCGGGAGCTCCGCCGGGAGCCGTTCCGGGAGCGCGGGCGAGGGTGCGGGCGAGGCCGTGGGCGAGGGTGCGGACGAGGGCGCGGGCGCGTCGGGCGGTGCGGCCGGTGGTGTGTCGGGCGGTGCCTCCGGCGACGGCGGGACGGCGGCGTGGCCGGCCGGCCTGACCCCCGAGCAGGTCCGCCACGCCCGGCACACGCTGCTCGCGCTGCGCCTGCTCCGCCCGGCGCCGGGCCGCCCCGAGCTGCTCATCCCCACCAGCCCCGAGGCCGCCGCCGCCGAGGCGCTCGGCCCGCTGGAGGCGCGGATCGCCGAGGCCAGCTCGCACGCGCAGGCCATCCGCGACGAGCTGCACGCGCTGATGCCGCGCTACCGCTCCTCGCTGCGCGAGCGCGGCCGGCAGGTCGGCACCGACCGGCTGCCGGACCTGCGCACCGTCTCCGCGATGCTCACCGAGGAGTCCGCCCGGTGCCGCGAGGAGGTGTTCACCATCCAGCCCGGCGGCGGCCGGCAGCCCGGCCGGCTGGCGGAGGCGGTCAGCCGTGACCTGGCGATGCTGGGGCGGGGCGTGCGGATGCGGACCCTCTACCAGCACTCCGCCCGCGCCAACCTCGCCACCCAGAGCTACGTGGAGACCCTGACCGCCTCCGGCGCCCAGTACCGCACCGCGCCCGAGCTGCCCGACCGGGCGGTGGTCTTCGACCGTTCGGTGGCCTTCCTGCCGGCCCGCGCCGAGGGCGGCTCGGGAGAGGGGGCGGTGCTGGTCCGCGACCCGGACATCGTCGGCTACCTGTGCCGGGTCTTCGACCAGCTCTGGGCCACCGCCACGCCGTTCCACGGCGCCAGCGAGGCCGCCTACCGCGAGGTCGGCGACAGCCTGCGGCGCGCGCTGGTGGGGATGCTCGCCGAGGGGGTCAAGGACGAGGTGATCGCGCGCCGGCTCGGCATGTCGCTGCGCACCTGCCGGCGGCACATCGCCGACGTGCTGCTCACCCTGGGCGCGGAGAGCCGGTTCCAGGGCGGAGTGCTCGCGGAGCGCAGCGGGCTCACCGAGCCGGAGCGCGCGGGCGAGGTGCCCGGCGAGGCGTCCGGCGAGGGCGACGGTCCGGGCCAGGGCCAGGGCCGGGAGGGGCGGGGCTGATCAGGCGGTGCGCACGCCCACCGCGAAGATCCGGCGGAACGGGAAGACCGTGCCGTGCGGTCCGGCCGGGTAGGCCTCGCGCAGCAGGGCGGCGTACTCGGCCAGGAAGGCGGCGCGCTCGGCCGGATCGGTGAGCCGGGCCAGGACCGGGCGCAGTGCGGTGCCCTTGGTCCATTCGAGGACGGGGTCGGGTCCGGTCAGCAGGGTGCTGTAGGTGGTCTCCCAGACATCGGGCGTGCAGCCCGCGGCGAGCAGCGCCTCCAGATAGGCGCCGGGCTCGTGCACCCCGGCGCGGACGGCCTCGGTGCCGAGCCGGTCGCGCCAGCGCGCACTGCTGCGCAGCTCGCCCAGCAGCACGTGGCTGGGCGCCTCGAAGTTGCCCGGGACCTGGAAGGCGAGCACGCCGCCCGGCTTGAGCGCGGCGGCCCAGCGGGGCAGCAGGCCGAGGTGGCCGTCGACCCACTGCAGCGTGGCGTTGGAGACGATCAGGTCGGGCGCCGCCGGTGCGGGGTCGTAGGTCCCGGCGTCGGCGAGCAGGTAGTCGGCGCTCGGCTCGCCCTGCGCGGAGCGGGCGGTGGCGAGCATCTCGGCGGAGTTGTCGATGCCGGTGATCTTCGCGGCCGGCCACCGGTGGCGGATGCCCGCCGTCGAGTTGCCCGGCCCGCAGCCGATGTCGAGCACGACCGGGTCGGCGGGCAGCTCCGGTACCCGGCCGAGCAGCTCGCGCAGCGGGCGGGTGCGCTCGTCGGCGAACCGGAGGTACTGCTGGGGGTCCCAGGCGGGGGCGTTGGCCGGGGGGTTGACGGGGGCGTTGGCGGGCGTGGCGTCGGCAGCGGACATGGCGGGCTCCCAAGTATCTCGACATCAAGATATCTACAGGGAGAGCTTGCTCCCTGATTTATCTTGATGTCAAGAGATCGGGGGTCCGGGCGGCGTGTCGCCCGGCCGGTCGCCGCCCGGCCGCCCGGCCCGTCACGGCAGGGTCAGGATGCGCGGGCCCTCGTCGGTGATCGCGACCGTGTGCTCGGCGTGGGCGGCGCGGCTGCCGTCGGTGGTGACCAGGGTCCAGCCGTCCGGGGCGGTGTCGTAGTCGCCGCGGCCCCCGGCCAGGAACATCGGCTCGATCGCCAGCACCATGCCGTGCTGCAGCCGCATGCCGCGTCCGGGGCGGCCGTCGTTGGGCAGGTGCGGGTCCTCGTGCATGCGGCGGCCGATGCCGTGGCCGCCGAAGTCGGCCGGGATCCCGTAGCCGGCGGCCCGGCCGACGCTGCCGATCGCGTGCGAGATGTCGCCGAGCCGGGCGCCGACCACCGCGGCGGCGATGCCTGCGGCCAGTGCGCGCTCGGTGGTCTCGATCAGGGCCAGGTCGGCCGGGCGCGGGGTGCCGACGGTGAAACTGACGGCCGCGTCGCCCGCCCAGCCGCCGAGCAGGGCGCCGCAGTCGATGCTCACCAGGTCGCCGTCCCGCAGCCGGTAGTCCGTCGGGATGCCGTGCACGATCGCGTCGTTGACGGAGGCGCAGATCACCGCCGGGAACGGGGTGTCGGCGAAGCTCGGGCGGTAGTTCAGGAACGGCGAGTCGGCGCCCGCCTCGCGCAGGACCTCGCGCGCCACCTCGTCCAGCTCCCTGAGCGAGACTCGCACGTCCGCCGCTCGGCGCACGGCCGCGAGGGCCTCGCCCACGACTCGGCCGGCCGTGCGCATCGCGTCCAGCGACGCATCCGACTTGATCTCCACCATCTCCGGTCGCCTCCATCGGGCCAGGTCGGGCCGGGTGCGGACATGTCGCGGCACCGGCCCTGCCAATTCTTATACCGGTATTTGTATCACGGCATTAGAATAACGGCCATGGTGCGCACTCCTCTCACTCCGCAGGAACGCGAACGCGGCGAACGGCTCGGCGCTCTGCTGCGTCGGGCCCGCGGCGACCGCAGCATGGTCGAGGTCGCGGCGCAGGCCGGGCTGTCGGCCGAGACGCTGCGCAAGATCGAGACCGGCCGGGCGCCGACCCCGGCGTTCTTCACGGTGGTCGCGCTGGCCGCGGCGCTGGGGCTGCGACTGGACGAGGTCGCCACGCACTGCGCGATCGTGGAGCCGGTGGGGCAGGCGCTGCTCTCCGCCTGATCGTTCGGCTCGGGCGCGCCGGCGGCGGGTGCGCTCGCGGTTCGGGCGTCCGCGGTTCGGACGCTCGCGGTTCGCGCGCCTGCGATTCGGGCGCCTGCGGTTCAGGCGTCCGCGGCGAGTTCGGCCCGCAGGCCGCCGATGATCAGTGCGAGGCCGGCGGTGAACGCCGCGTCCTTCTCGGCCGGCTTCTCGGCGGCCCAGGCCGCCATGTGCGGATAGCGCTCCGGCTCGATCGCCGGCAGGACCGCCGACAGCTGGTGGGCCCAACTGCCCGCGCTGGCCGAGCACTACCGGGTCTACGCGCCGGAGCGCCGCGGACACGGGCGGACCCACGACCTGCCCGGCCCGGTGACCAGCGCGCTGATGGCCGAGGACACCGCGGCCTTCCTGGACGAGCTGGGGACCGGGCCGGTGCACCTGGTCGGCTGGAGCGCCGGCGGCCAGGTCGCGCTCTGGCTCGCGCTGCGGCGGCCCGACCTGGTCCGCAAGCTGGTCCTGATCAGCTCGGGGGTCCGGCGTGACGGCGGAACGGAGGCCGATCAGGCGCTGCTGAGCGAGGCCGGGACCGTGCTGCTCGACTCGATGCTCCGCCCGCAGTACGAGCCGCTCTCGCCGGACGGGCCCGAGCACTTCCCGGTCGTCTTCGAGAAGTGGCTGCAGATGTGGCGCGAGGAGCCGGACTTCGGCTTCGAGCGGCTGGCGCAGCTGTCGATGCCGGTGCTGGTGATGCAGGGCGACGACGACGGCGTGCGGGTGGAGCACAGCGCTGCGGTCGCCACCGCACTGCCGGACGCCCAGCTCGCGGTGGTCCCGGGCACTTCGCATGTGGCGCCGCTGGAGAAGCCGGCACTGGTGAACCAGCTGCTGCTGGACTTCCTGGCGGAGGAGCAGGCGGCGAAGTTCATGCCCCTGGGGGCGCTGGAGGCCTGACGGCCGGGGCCGTCAGGCCGTGCGGGGTGGCTCAGTGGGGCAGTGCCCAGTTCTGGTTGGCCGCGCCGTTGCAGTCCCAGATGCCGAGCTGGTTGCCGTTGTTGGTGCCGAAGCCCAGGTCGTCCAGGCAGCGGCCGGACTGCGGGTTGAGCAGCGAGCCGTTGGGCTGCGGCTTCCACTGCTGCGAGCCGGTGCCGTTGCAGTCGTAGAGCTGCACCATGGTGTGGTTGGCGGTGCCGCCGCCCGTCACGTCCATGCACTTGCCGAGCACGCGCAGCGTCCCGTCGACCCCGACCGTCCAGTGCTGGGCGTTGCTGCCGTTGCAGTCGTAGATCTGGATCGGGTTGCCGTTGTTGGTCTTCGCGCCCGCGTCGTCGATGCACTTGCCGACATACCCGGTGATCTGGCCCTGCGGCCCGGCCACCGGCGGGGGCGGCGGGGTCACCACGCCGGTGAAGACGACCTGCGGGAACGAGATCGTCTTGTCGATGCCGCAGAACGCGATGCTCTGGCCGGTGCCGACGATCGTGGCGCCCTGGGCGATCATCACGTACGGGCCCGTGCCGTTGACGTACCACGTGCACGTCGCCTGCACGTGCCAGGACTGCAGGGGGTTGATGCCCGTACAGATCCCGATGGCCGAGCCGCCACCGTTGTTGAAGGCGCTGCACCCGCCGTCCTGGGCAGCGGCCGGCGCCGCCTTGGTGCTCGTCGGGGCCGCCGCCTGGGCAGCGGCGGGGAGGGTGAGGGCCACGGCGGAGGCCAGCAGCGTTGTCATCATGACAGCAGCGGTACGGCGCATGAGAGTTGAGCCCTTTCCGTGGTGATCGGGTGAGGGGGTGCTGCTCAGACGTTCATATGTGCTGCCCAGAGCATCGCAGTGCTGCGGAGAGGGCGTCAACGGATGTGAGGCTACAAGAACTTGCCATTCATTTCAGCTGATGCGTCGGTCGGTTCGCCCACCGGCGCCGAAGGACGACGGGTAGGTTCGGCCGATTCATGGAGCATGTCGACGAGCTGTGGGACCGTGGCCGGAGCATCCGGGATCTGCTAGGTTCTGCTGCGCCGCCCGTCCTGGAGCTGCCGCCGGTCATCGAGCAGGCCCAGGCTGCTGGCTGGGACGTCAGCGTGAACCTGTCTACGACGATAGTTGACTGGATGTCAGGACATATCGGTGAGCTCGAGGAGCTGACGGGCCACCCGGTTCGGTTCCGTCACCGGCGGCCGGTGGGTGCTCCGCCGGCATATCCGTGGGAGGCCGCGCCTGGGGCGCTGGCGGACGCGACGAGTGCGGCGGGGCACTCCTGAGCTGGGCATGGTCTACGCCGTGCGTCTGCTCGATGCTCTCCAGGGTGAGGCGGCGCCGCGGGTTCGGATGCACGATGGTTGGGCGTTCATCGACCCGCTTCAGCATTGAACTCGGCAACGCGCTCGCAGGACAGCGGGACAGGCTTGGCGGCGCCCAGGCGTCAACCCCGACCGGCTACGGTTGGTTGACCCACGGCCAACATCGCGGTAGAAGTACCCCGTTCGCACGCGCTGGCCCGACTCGGGCGTGGCGACTCGTGAGACATCGGGGGGTGTTGCATGAGGCTGGACGCGGAACCTGGGGCCGTCATCGCCGAACGCTACCGGCTGGTCAAGGTGCTGGGGGCCGGTGGAGCGGGGCGGGTCTGGCTGGCACATGACCTGAGACTCGGCGACGCGTCCGTGGCCATGAAGGAGATCCGGCTCCCGTTTGCTTCCAGTGCGGCCGAGTACGGTCGCCACCTCGAACGGGCCCAGCGCGAAGCGCGCAACGCCCAGAAGTTGCGCGACCACCCGAACATCGTCACTGTCTACGACTTCCTGATCGAGCACGAAGTCCCGTGGATCGTCATGCAGTTCATCGACGGCCGCTCGCTCCATGAGGTGCTGGCCGACGGCCCGCTGCCGGTGGCCACCGTCAAGCGGATCGCCACCGCACTGCTCGATGCGCTCGAAGCCGCGCACGGCAAGCGGATCGTGCACCGGGACATCAAGCCCGCCAACGTCATGTTCGCCGACGACGGGGCCGTTCTGCTCACCGATTTCGGGATCGCGCACTTCCAGCCCGACAGTGGCTTGACCACAACTGGCATGATCATCGGCTCGGCTGAATATCTGGCCCCCGAACGAGCCCGCGGCGAGGAGGGCGGCACCGCGGGCGACCTCTTTTCGCTGGGGGTGACGCTCTATCACGCGCTCGAGGGAATCTCGCCGTTCCGGCGCGAGACCCTTCTCGGTTCACTCCATGCGGTGCTCAGCGACGAGGCTCCACCGCCACGGCGCTCCGAGTGGATGGCACCGCTGATCACCCAACTGATCGCGAAGAACCCCGCTGATCGGCCGACCATCGCCAAGGCGCGCGTCCTGCTCGGCGAGCCGACCACCGTGGTCCTGCCGCCGTCCCCTCCCACCAAGGTCTTTCCGGGGGAAGGCCTCAAGGGGGAGAGGCTCAAGGGGGAAGGCCTCAAGGGGGACGGGACCAGGAAGGAAGCGCTGCGGGGGGACGGACACACGAGGGTGCCGCCTCCCCAGCGGCCCGCTCGGCCCGCTCCTCGTTCCGAGGCCCGGGCCGGCCTCCTGCTCAGCCTGGCCGTCATCGTGGGCATCCTTGCCTGGCTCTACCACGGCAATCAGGGCTTCGCCGCCTTCGTGACCGACACGATGGGCCTGTCCGGCGACGCTGCCTCCGCGCATCAGGGCGACTGCCTGCACCAGGACCCCCAGCACGGCTGGGCGGAGGTTCCCTGCTTTTCCGCAGCCGCCGACCGGAAGGTGCTCCAGCAGCTCTCCGCCGCCACCGGGCAGACCAACGCCTGCGCCGGCCTCGCCGGGTGGGACGGCTCGACCGACAGCACCATCCTCGTCGGCCCTGCCGACCAGGAGGTGCGGCTCTGCACGGCGCCCAGGAGCCAGGCCAACGCCGCCCCGGGTCCCGCGCCGACCGCGCCGACCGCCTCGTACACCCCGCCGACGTACGCCCCACCGACGTACGCTCCGCCGACCTACGCTCCGCCGACGTACGCCCCGCCGACCTACGCTCCGCCGAGCTACGCCCCGCCCACGTTCGCCCCCACCACCCCGTCCTTCGATCCGGCTTCGCTCGACAGCTCCCGGATCGATCAGACCCCGCTGACCAGCGAGGCGCTGCTGCCCGACTCGTTCACGGACTCGAAAGGCGTGGTCTACACCAGGAACAGTGGATCGTCCCAGAGTTGCCTGACCAGCCACGAGAGCCAAGCCGTACAGACCGTGCTGCGCAATGGCAGCTGCGTCAACCAGATCGTCGGGACCTACACCGACTCACAGTCACACATCATGGTGGACGTCGAAGTGGAGCCGATGGCGGATGCCCAGACCGCCACGGCAAGCCACAACTCCCTCTCCCACGCGTACGACGGTGACTGGGGCCTCTGGTGTCCGGATACCGGAGCGGGCTCCCAGATCTGCAACGATCGTGAGAACACCGACCAGGCCACCCAGTCCGGCTATGTCACCAACCACCACCGCTATCTGATCCACTCGCTGGCCATCTACATCAGCCTGGGCACCGACAAGAGCGCTGCGCCATGGACGGACGCCGCAGCGTACGCCGCAGTCGATGCGGCGGGCCCGCAGAACTACTCGGGCAACCAGTGACCGTTCCCCCGGCGACCGGGGGCGATGACGGTGCATCGAGCCGGCCGACCCGCCGGCCGGGGCAGCGCAGCGCCCCCGCTGCGGCGCGGGCCGGAGCGGGGGCCGGGGGACGGTGTGGGCGGTCAGCTGGCCGCGGCTGCGGCGCCGGCTTCGGCGATGGGCTGGTCTTCGCCGCGGGTGCCGCCCGCGACGCCGATGGCGCCGGCGATGGCGCCGTTGACGAAGATCGGGATGCCGCCGGGGAGGAGGGCGAAGCCGGGCTGGGCTGCCATGGTGGCGAGCAGGACCGGGTCGCCACCGGCGACCTTGCCGAAGTCGGCGGTGGGGACGCCGAGTCCGGCGGCGGTGACCGCCTTGTGGGTGGCCACGGTGGTGGCCCAGAAGGTCGCGCTGTCCATCCGGGCCAGGGTCTGCTGGTTGCCGCCGGCATCCACCACGACGACCGCGACGGCGACCTTGAGGGCGGCCGCCTCGGTCAGGGCGGCGTCCAGGATCTTGCGGGCCTGGGCGGCGGAGATGATCGGTGCGGTGGTCATCTGTCCATACTCCTGAGGTAGGTGACGATGTGTCATATAGCTTGAAGGGGTGGGAGGATAGGAGTCAGTCAGGCGCGCCGGGGGCGGGGTGGTTCAGCGGAGCGCGAAGCGGAACATCGCCTCGGGCGGCGGGCCGCCGACCGGTCCGGGCCGGCAGGGGTCCTTGTCGACGATCCGCTTCAGGTAGCCGGCGCCTTCGGTGCCGCCGGAGCCCTTCAACTGGCGGGGCAGGTAGCGGGCGCCGAAGCCGTAGTGGCGGCCCCGCCAGGTCAGCAGGGCGCGCTCGACCGCCTCGAAGGCGGCCGTCAGCTCCGGCGCGTCGGTGGCGCGCACGGCCGAGCGCAGCGGCCACAGATCGCGGTAGGGGCGGCTGTTGAGCTCGTGCAGGTGGGCGATGCCAAGGAAGACCTCCGCCTTGCGCGGGTCGTACCCGTACACCGCGAGCTCCACCAGGTGGTAGTTGAGCGACTGTACGGCGCTGGCCGCGCCGGTGGCCGCGCGGAAGGTCATGAACTGCTCGGGGGAGAGCGTGCGCAGCACGTGCAGGATGCCGTTCAGCAGCTCGGCGCAGGACGCCGTCTGCCGGGTGCGCAGTATCGCCCGGTCGAGATCGTCCGCGAGCACCGCGGCTATCGCCTGGCAGGCCGTCCACCTGGCCAGGTAGAAGACCACCTCGCAGGCGTGGACCGAGCGCAGGAAGAGGTGCTCGTGGTGCTCCGGCGACTGCGGGAACCCGGTGCAGCCGGTCAGCACGCTCAGCCGGCGCCGCAGCCCGGGAGTCGGCGAGCCGGGCCAGGGCGCCTCGCTCCGTGCCACGGTCTGCGCCAGCAGCTCGTCCAACTCGCTGATCAGCGCGGCCAGTCGTGATCGCCGCTCGGTCGACTCGGCCGCCCCGAAGGCGGGCAGCTCCGGTGGCGGTTCGGCCTCCTTGGCGGCGAGGTCGAGCAGGGTGGCCCGCAGCGCGGTGATGCCGGCCGGCAGCGGATCGGCCTGGTAGGGGCGCAGGAACCAGTCGTAGACGTGCAGGCTGGTGTACCGGTAGTACTCGGGGATCTCCTCGCGGCTGAACGGGCGGGTGAGCAGCGCGATCACGGTGCGCTCCTCCTCCTCGCCCGCCGGCCCGCGTTCCCCGCCTGCGGAGCCCGCTGAGCCTGCCGAGCCCGCTGAGCCCACCGAACCTGCTGAGCCCGCCGGGCCCGTCTGCTCGTACCAGTCGGCCAGCAGCGCCCGCTCGGTCGCGGTCAGCGCCGCGCGGCCGCGGGCCTGCTGGAGCCGGACGATCTCCGCCACCCGGCCGGGGCGGTCCGGTGCGAGACCCGGGCCGAAGTTCTGGCAGTCCATCGCTCACCGCTCCGCTCCGCCGGGGCCGGCCGCCCGCCGCCCCAGCACCAGGTGTTTCTCCCGGCTGGTGTGGCGCACTTCGCACCCGGTGAAGCCGGCCGCCCGGAGCAGTTCGAGGTAGTGCGCCCCGGTGCGGTGCCGCCCCTGGGTCTCCACGTGCATGGCCAGGTTCATCGCGGCGGTGGCCGGCGGCAGGTAGCCGCTCTCGTCGAAGAGGCGGTCCATCACCAGCACCACGCCGCCGGGCGCGCAGGCCCGGTAGGCCTTGCGCAGCAGGTCGAGACAGGTGTCGTCGGCCCAGTCCGAGAGGATGTAGCCGAATGCCAGGCAGTCGCCCGCCGGCAGCTCGGCGCGGTGGAAGTCGCCCGCGCTGAAGGACAGTCGCTCGCCGAGCCGGTAGGCCGCGCCGGTCTCGGCGAGCTTGGGCCCCACCTGCGGCAGGTCGAAGACGGTGGCCCGCAGCCCCGGGTGGCGCAGCAGCGCGGCGACCGCGAACGGGCCGCCCGCGCCGCCGACGTCGACCAGGTGGCGGGCGCCCTCCAGCTGGGCGAGCTCCACCAGCTCGGCCGAGACGTCGAAGCTGAGCTGCCACATCGCGTCCAGGAACCGGTCGGTGGACTCGGCGTCCCGGTAGAGGTCGGCGAACGGCTCGTCCAGCGGCTCGGCGAGCGCGGCCTCGGCGCCGGCCCTGCCGAGCGTCAGGCAGGCGTCCAGCCGGCGCAGCCGCTCGGTGGTGCTCTCCATCAGGTGGCGCAGGAAGCCGCCCAGGTAGCGGGACTCGCGCGGATCGAGGAAGGGGAGCGAGGCGGCGGGCACGCTGTAGCGGCCCCGCGGGTCCGCGGTCAGCACGCCGAAGGCGCGCAGCACGGTGAGCAGTCGGCCCAGCGTGTCCTCGTCCAGGCCGAGGGCGCAGGCCAGTTCGGCGGTACCGCTCGGGCCGTGCTCGGCGAGCCGGGCGAACACGCCGTGCCGGGCCGCCAGATCCAGCGAGCTGCTGACGAACAGGCCGTAGACCGCGCGCTCCAACGGGCCGGGCATGAGGCCCGATCCGCCCGGCCCGCCCTCGGGAACCTGGGCACCGGGAACGTGAGCGTCGGCCGCCGTGCGTTCCATCGCGAACTCCCTTCGACGGCCTCCAGCATGGCCGTCCGGGCGGGGTGGTTCGGGGCGGGCCGCCAAAAACCATCCGTTCGTGTGGGGTGGCGACCCGACCGGCGCCCCAGGACCGCCCGCCCGTCCCTCGGATGCCGTCAACCCGCCGTCAGTCTCGGGGATGTGGCCGCGCCCCGGCAGTCCCGACACTGGGGCGGTCCGCTCAAGGTAGGGGGAAGAGCATGTCGCCTGACTCTCCGGCCCAACAGGTGAGGCCGCCCGGACCGTGGCAGCCGCGCAAGCGCGTCACCGTCATCGGCGCGGGGGTGGCCGGCCTGGTGGCGGCCTACGAACTGGAGCGGCTCGGCCACAGCGTCGAGATCCTGGAGGGGCACCTCCAGGTCGGCGGCCGGGTCCGCACCCACCGCTTCGTGCCGGGCCGCGAGGGCCCGCTGGTGGAGCTCGGCGCGATGCGGGTGCCGACCACCCACCGGCGCACCATGCGCTACCTGCGCAAGCTCGGACTCGCCGACCAGCTGCGCGAGTTCACCACGCTCTTCCAGGACGACGCGGCCTACGTCCAGACCAGCCAGGGCCACCGGCGGATCCGCGAGGCCTCCGAGATCCTGGTCGAGGAGCTGCGCGGTCGGCTGCCCGCAGGCCGCTTCGAGGAGTACGACGAGCAGACCCTGCTCTTCGGTGCCTGGATGGCGGTACGCGTCAACGCCCTTGCCCCCAGCGACTTCCGGGACAGCATCCGGCGCGGCCTGGACGGCGAGCTGATGGGCCTGGTCGCCGGGATCGACCTGACCGACTACGTGCGGGCGCCCGGGGCCGGCGGCGAACTGATAGACCTGCGCGCCCTGTTCGCCGACCACCCGGGGATCAGAGCCGGCTGCCGCGGCCGGCTCTACCGCTTCGTGGACGACATCGTCAACGAGACCAGTTCGACCCTGATGCGGCTCAGTGGCGGCATGGACCAGCTGGTCCACCGGCTGCGCGAGCGGATCAGCGGTCCGGTGCGCTGCGGCAAGGAGGTCACCGGGCTGGCGGTGGCCGAGCACGGGGTCCAGGTGCGCACCAGGCACGGCTTCGGGTCCGCCGGGCGGCTCTGCGACTACGTGCTGTGCACCATACCGTTCTCGGTGCTGCGCGGCCTGGAGCTGGCCGGGTTGGACGAGGAGAAGCTGGCCGCGATCCACGGCCAGCGCTACTGGGCGGCCACCAAGGTGGCCTTCCACTGCCGGGAGGCGTTCTGGGAGCGGGACGGCATCACCGGCGGCGCCTCCTTCACCGGCGGGCTGAGCCGGCAGACCTACTACCCGCCGGTGGAGGGCGACCCGAAGCTCGGCGCCGCGCTGCTCGCCAGCTACACCATCGGCCAGGACGCCGACCGGCTCTGCCGGCTGGGCCGCCGGGCCCGGCTCGCGGCGGTGCTGGACGAGGTCGCCGCCGTGCACCCGGAGCTGCGCCGCCCGGGCATGCTGCTGGGCGTGGCCGACCAGGTCTGGGGCACCGAACCCTCCTCGCTGGGGGCGGCGGCGGTCCGCTGGGGCAAGGACGCCGACTCCTGCGAGGCCGAGCGGGAGATGGTGGCAAGGCCCCAGGGGCGGCTCTTCTTCGCCGGCGAGCACTGCTCCAGCCACCCCGCCTGGATCGAGGGGGCGATCGAGTCGGCGCAGCACGCGGTGCGGCTGATCGACGGCCACCAGCAGGGCGAGGCGGCCGAGGGCGCCTGTGCCGCCGTGGTCGAGGAGCCGGCGTGACGCGGCGTGCGGGGAGCGGCGGATGAGCGTGTTCGACCTGCCGCGCCTGCACTTCGCCGGCACGGCCACCACCCAGCTGCCGACCGGCGCGCGCAGCGGTCTGGTCGACCTGACGGACAACACCGCGCTCACCGGGGAGCGCCGGCCGTTCCCGGTGACCCGCCCGGCCGCGGAGTACCACCGTGAACTGGCCGGGCTCGGGCTGCTGGACGCCCCCGGTGCGCACCTGGCGGGCAACGGCCACTTCGCCGTCGCCGCCACCGTGGTCGGCGCCGAGCGCACCCCGGGCGAGCAGGTCGCGGCCGACCCGGTGCTCGGCCGCAGCGTGGACCTGTGGGGCCACTACAACGAGTACTTCGCCACCACGGTGAACCGCGCCCGGGTCTTCGACGTCGATCCGGCCTCCTCGTGGACCACCACGCTGATGGTCGGCCGGCTCTGCTTCGGCCGCAGCGGGCGCTCGCACGACATCGGCTACCTCTGCACCGGCGAGGTCGAGGGCTTCCAGCCGCCGCGCTGGCACCGCTTCGGCCCGGAGCCGGGCGGTGCCCGGCCGCGCCTGCCGCGCCAGACGGTCCACCAGTTCACCGTCGAGAACGCGGTGCTGCAGTGGCCGCCGGCCGCGCCCGAGCACCGGTCGCCGCTGGTCGACGAGCTGCGTGCGGCGCTTGCCCAGCCCGGGGTGGCGGGGCTCGTCGTCCAGTTCGCGCTCGCCGCGCCGCCCGGGCCGCTGCCGACCGGACGCCCCGTCGAGTGGACGCTGACCGGCACCATCGCCCCCTGGCGCCACGGCGAGCCGCGCAGCCACCCGGCGGGCCGGCTGCTCACCGCGCCGCCGGGGCGGCCCGACCCGCTCGCCCCGCTGCCCCGCCAGCTCACTGTGCAGGTGGGCGAGCGGCTGGTCGGCGTCAACCTGATCGGCGCGGATCCGCACGCCCTGGCGGAGCAGCACGAGAACCCCGGCCGCTGGGAGCTGCGCACCGCGGACGGGGCGCAGCTGGTGGCCGTCCTGCCGGGCGGGCTCGGTGCGCCGCCCGGCCGGCTGCTCACCGTCGCCCGGCAGGACGGGCCGGCGGTGGAGGACCAGGCGCTGCGCCTGGACTGGGTGCCGGGCGACGGCTCGCGGAGCACGGTGCTGCGCGAGCGGGAGATCAACGTCCAGGCCGACCAGGCCGCGCTGATCGTCGAACACCCCCGGCACGCCCGGGACGGCGAGCACGATCTGACCGTCACCGTCCGCTCGCTGGTCCGCGGCCGGCCCGCACCGGTGACGGGCATCCGGGTGCGCCAGTACGCCAACCCGGCCGCGCTGCCGCTGCTCGGGCCCGCCGAACTGGCCGGGCTGCGGGTCGCGCGGCTGCGCGCCGGGGCCACCGCGGAGCGCGGGCCGGCAGAGCAGGAGCAGGAGCAGGAGCCGGCGGAGACGGATGAGGCGGACGCGTGGGCGGCCGACTGCCTGCTCGACACCGGCCCCGACGGCGCGGGCCACCTCGTGCTGCGCGGGGCCCGGGCCGGCTGCGCGCGGCTGCTCCTCGCGGCCCCGGGCGAGCCGCTGCCGCAGGAGCTGACCGCCGCCGGTGCCCAACTGCCGGATGCCGCAGCGCACTACGACGACGCCGACGCGCTGCGCTACTGGTCGGGCACCGGCACGCTCGCGCTGCGGGTGCTGCCGGACGACTGGCACCTGGACGAGCTGCCGCCCGAGCGGATCACCTTCGAGCTGCTGCACCGCGAGGTCCTCGCCTACTACGAGCTGACCTCCACCTTCATGAAGGAGGAGGTCTTCAGCCTGGCCGACGAGGCCCGGGTGGAGACCTACGCCCGGCTCTGCTGGCAGATGTCCGATCCGGCCAACAGGTCCAGGACCTACTACATGCCGCCCACCCGCGACCTCTCCGCGCCCAGGGCCCGCCTGCTGCTCGGCCACCTGCGGGCGCGCAGCGCCCCGCGCCGGCTGCTGACCTGCGGAGCGAGGCCCGCGCCGCGGCGGGCCGGCCCCGAGCTGAGCCGCCGCGAGGACCTGGTCGCGGCGGTGCGCGACGCCGTCACGATCGAACTGGCCGTCACCCTGCAGTACCTGTACGCCGCCTACTCGCTGCCCACCCACGGCGCGGGGCTGGTCTACCAGCGGCGCGGCCACTGGAGCGCCCACCGGCTCGCCGTGGTCTGCGGGGACGGCGGCGAGACGCTGGAGGACTCGATCCGCAGCACGCTGCTGCGGGTGGCCCGCGAGGAGATGACCCACTTCCTGGTCGTCAACAACCTGCTGATCGCCCTGGGGGAGCCCTTCGCCTTCCCGGTGATCGACTTCGGCACGCTCAACCACCGGTTGCCGATCCCGCTCGACTTCGCCCTGGAGGGCCTCGGTCCCGCCGCCGTGCACCGGTTCGTCGAACTGGAGCAGCCGGACCGGCTGCTGGCCGACCCCCGCTACGGCGACCGGCCGCACCGCGGCGTCACCGGACACGACCCCGCCACCGGGCACGACCCCGCCACCGGGCACGGCCCCGCCGCCGGACAGCGCACGACCTACCACTCGATCAGCGAGCTCTACGCCGCGATCCGGCACGGCCTGCGGACCATCCCCGACCTCTTCCCGGCGAAGGCGGGACCCGGCGGCGGTGAGCACCACGTCTTCCTGCGCCGCTCGGTCAACGCCCGCCACCCCGACTACCAGCTCCAGGTCGACGACCTGGCCAGCGCGCTGTTCGCCGTCGACTTCGTGACCGAGCAGGGCGAGGGCGGCGTGCTGGCGCCGGACCGTCCGCCGGGGGAGGAGTCGCACCACGACTCCTTCCGCCGGCTCGCCGGCCTGCTCACCGCCCTCGATCCGGACCACGGGGCCGCCCAGCCGGGCCCGGCGCCCCGCCTGGCCTACCCGGTGCTGCGCAACCCCACTCTGCGGCCCGGCAGCGCGGCCCAGCAGCTGATCACCGATCCGGTGGCCCGGCAGGTGGCCGAGCTGGGCAACGAGGCCTACGCGCTGATGGCCCAGCTGATGGTCCAGCACTTCGCCGAGCTGCCCGCCGCCAGCCTGCGCCGCTCGCCACTGATGAACGCCTCGATCGAGGTGATGAACGGCCTGGTGCGTCCGCTCGCCGAACTGCTGGTCAACCTGCCCTCCGGGGTGCCGGGCCGGACCGCCGGGCCGCCCTTCGAACCGGGTGGCGCCCCGCACCCGTTAGCCGGGCCGCCGGCCGCCACCCGGCGCGAACTGGTCGCCCGGCTGGAGCGGTTGGCGCACGCGGCCCGCAGCTGTCCGCTCGTCCCCGACCAGGTCCTCGGGACCCTGGCCTACCTGGTCGAGCTGTTCCGGAAGGACACGACACACCCATGAGCGACGCACCCCTGCACGAAGCGACCCCCCACTCACCGACCGCGCCATCGACCGGGCCGGAGCAGGAGACCGAGGTGCTGATCGTCGGCGGCGGCCCGGTCGGCCTGACCCTGGCGCTGGACCTGCGTGCCCACGGCGTGGCCTGCGTGGTGCTCGAAGCGGGCGACGGCTCGGTCAGCCACCCCAAGGTCAGCAACATCGGCCCGCGCTCGATGGAGTACTACCGGCGCTGGGGCCTGGCGGACCGGATCCGGTCGGCCGGCTGGCCGCCCGAGCACACCCTGGACAGTGCCTGGGTCACCCGGGTCGGCGGCCACGAGGTCTACCGGCTGCGGTTCGGCAGCGCGCTGACCCGCCCGCCGTTCCGGCACACCCCCGAGCCGGACGCGATCTGCCCGCAGCACTGGCTCTCGCCGCTGCTCGCCGACGCGGTCGGCCACCACCCCCACGGGCCGCTGCGGCTGCGCTGCCGGCTGGACGGCTTCACCCAGGACCAGGACGGCGTCACCGCCACCGCCACCGACCTGGCCCGGCAGCGGAGCACCACCCTGCGGGCCCGCTACCTGATCGCCTGCGACGGCGCCGCCTCGCCGGTCCGCAAGGCCTGTGCGATCCCGGCGCCCGCCCGCTTCCCCACCCAGGTGTTCCGCAACATCCTGTTCCGGGCTCCCGAACTGCGCGCCCAACTCGGCGAGCGCAACGCGCTCTTCTACTTCCTGCTGCTCTCGGACACGCTGCGCTTCCCGATGCGCGCGATGGACGGCGACGGGCTGTTCCGGCTCTCGGTGCGGGTCGACGGCAGCGCGCAGGCGGCGGCTCCCGCGATCGAGCTGCTGCGCCGGGCGATCGCCCTGGACACCCCGATCGAGGTGCTCTCCGACCACGAGTGGCACCTCACCCACCGGGTGGCCGAGGAGTTCCGGCACGGGCGGGTGCTGCTGGTGGGCGACAGCGCCCACACCCTGTCGCCCTCCGGCGGCTTCGGGTTGAACACCGGGCTGGCCGCCGCCGCCAACCTGGGCTGGAAGGTGGCCGCTGCGCTGGCCGGCTGGGCCGGCCCTGGGCTGCTGGACAGCTACCGCGCCGAGCGCCGGCCGGTGGCCGTCGAGGCGGTCGAGGAGGCCAACCGCAACCTGGCCCGCACCATGGGCCGCGAGCTGCCGGCCGCTCTGCACGAGGACGGGCCGCGCGGCGAGCTGGCCCGCGCGGAGCTGGCCCGGCGGCTCGAAGAGAGCGCGGTGCGGCGGGAGTTCGACGCCCCGATGATCCACATGGGCTACCGGTACGAGTCGGCGATCGTGCTGCCGGACCGGGTGCCGGCCGACCCGGACGAGCCGCTGGACCGGCCCAACAGCCGCCCGGGCTCCCGCGCACCGCACGCCTGGCTGGCCCCAGGGCACTCCGTCCTGGACCTGTTCGGCCGGGGCTTCCAGCTGCTCGACTTCACCGCGCAGGGCCGCGAACCGGCGCAACTGGACGGAGTGGTGCGGGCGTTCGCCGACCGAAGGGTCCCGCTGACGGTCACCGGCTGCGCCGACAAGGAGATGGCCGACCTCTACCGGCGCCGCTTCGTGCTGGTCCGCCCCGACGGCCACGTCGCCTGGCGCGACGACGAGGCGCCGCGCGACCCGGGCGTACTGGCGGACGCGGTACGGGGTGCCCGGTGACGGCCCCCGCGGCGCTGCCCCCCTTCACGCTGGCCGGCTGGCCGGCCGAGCGGATAGCCGATCCCTACCCGCTCTACCGCAGCTATCGCGAGGCCGCCACCGTGCACCGGGTGCCGGGGGAGGGGAGCGGACCGGACAGCTACTACGTCTTCGGGTACGCCCCGGCCGCCCGCGCACTGAGCAGTCCCCGGCTGGGCCGCCGGATCCCCGGCGGCAACACCCCGCTCACCCACCGGGCGATCGCGGACACGGCCGTGCGGGAGATGGTGGAGGACTGGCTGGTCTTCCTGGACCCGCCCCGCCACACCAGGCTGCGCGCCATCCTCAGCCGGGAGTTCACCCCGCGGATGGTGGCCGGCCTGCGGCCCAGACTGGCGGCGATCGCACGCCATCTGCTGATGAACCGTCAAGAACTCGACCTGGTCGAGGACTTCGCCGCACCCTTCCCGGTGCTGGTGATCTCCGAGCTGCTCGGGCTGCCCGCCGGGGACGGCAGCTGGCTGCGCGCCGCCTCGCTGCGCCTCCAGCAGGGCAGCAGCTCGCGGGCCGGACAGGCGCCCG
Source organism: Kitasatospora sp. NBC_01250 (assembly GCF_036226465.1). Taxonomy (NCBI): domain Bacteria; kingdom Bacillati; phylum Actinomycetota; class Actinomycetes; order Kitasatosporales; family Streptomycetaceae; genus Kitasatospora; species Kitasatospora sp. NBC_01250. Next base: position 6,979,485 of record NZ_CP108476.1, read on the forward strand.
AGGGGGCGGCGCAGGCCGACGCCGCCGCCCGGGAGCTGACCTGGTACTTCCGCGAGCAGATCGGCTCGCGGCGAGCGCGGCCGGGGCGCGACCTGATCAGCCTGCTGCTCGGCCACGAGGGCCTGGCCGAGACGGAGATCGCCGCCACCTGCGTCCACCTGCTGACGGCCGGGCACGAGACCACCACCCACCTGATCAGCAAGTCGGTGCTGGCGCTGCTGCGGAACCCGGAGCTGCTGGCCCACCTGCGGGCCGACCCCGCGCTGCTGGCGGAGGCGGTGGAGGAACTGGCCCGCTACGACCCGCCGGTCCAGGCCGTCACCCGCTGGGCGCAGCGCGACGAGCGGCTCGGGGACCACCTGGTGCCGCGCGGCTCCAAGGTCACCGTGCTGCTCGGTGCGGCCAACCGCGATCCGGGCCAGTTCGCCGATCCGGACACGCCACGCCTGCACCGCCGCCAGATCGGACCGCAACTCGCCTTCGGCCTCGGCATCCACTACTGCCTGGGCGCAGCGCTGGCGCGCGCGGAGGTGGAGCTGGCGCTGGCCGAGCTGCTGGGGCGGCTGGCCGGCGCGCAGCTGCTGGAGCAGCCGGTGCGCTACGCCCAGGACCTGCTCTTCCACGGGCCGGAGCGGCTGCCGCTGCGCTGGTGAGGCGTGCTAAGGCTGGTCTGACAGGCCCTGGCGGGCCGGTCGTCACTCGGCCGGCGCGCGCAGGGCCAGCTCCAGCCGGGAGTGGATGCCCAGCTTGCGGAAGATCTGCCGCAGGTGGAAGGCGACGGTGTGCGGCGAGAGGAACATCCGGGCGGCGATCTGCCGGTTCGTCAGCCCGGCGGCGGCATGCCCCGCCACCGTGCGCTCGGTCCGGGTCAGGCTCGCCCACCCGGTGGCCGGGCTCGGCTCGGCCCGGGTCCAGTGCCGCCGCCGCACGCCGAGGGCGCGCAGCCGCCGCCGGGCCCGAGCCGCATCCCGTTCGGCGCCAAGACGCTGGTAGGCCTCCAACGCCTGGCCCAGGCTGCGCACCGCCCGGGGGCGGTCCGCCGGGCCGAGCAGGACGCCGAGGTCCTCGGCCGCCGAGGCGCGGGCCCAGGCGTCCCGGTGGTCGCGGGCGGCGACCGCCAGCGCCCGCGGGTCGTGCTCCAGCAGCCCGCGCGCGTGCTCCGCGGCGGGCCGCAGAGCGGGCACCGCCGGGTTGGCCTCGGCCAGCCGCCGCACCGCGGCCAGCACCGCGGCGGCCCGCTCCGGCTCACCGGCGGCCAGCGCCGCGCGCACCAGCCAGGGCACGCAGGCCGGTTCGTCCAGGGTCAGCCGGCCGAGGGCGGCCTCGTCGGCGGCCAGCTCCTTGAGCGCGTGGCCCACCGGGCCGAGGTCGCCGTCGGCCGCCAGCAGCTGGGCCTCGAACCAGGCCGCCGCGGTCGCGGGGTCGGCGCCGAGGCCCGGAGCGGGCGTCTGCGGCGGGACGGGCCGCTGGGCCGCCGCCGTGGCGCGCAGCGCGGCGGTGTGCTCGACGGCGGCCGGGTGGTCGCCGCGGTGGACCGCCACCGTGGCCAGCACCCGCCGGGCCAGCGCCGCGCAGTGCGGGGTGGCCGCTCGCTCGGCCAGCCGCAGCGCGGCATGGGCCTCGGCGTCCGCCCGCTGCAGGGCGCCCTCGGCCAGCGCCAGCCGGGCCAGCACGATCCGCCGGATCAGCTCCGGGACGAACGGGCCGACCGTCACCGGCCGGCGCGCCGCAACCGGGCCGCTCGACGCTGCCGGGCCACTCGACGCCGACCCGTCGGCCGCCGTCGGGTCGATCGCCGCCGCGGCCTCGTCCGGGCAGCCGGCCTGGACCAGCAGCAGCGCCCGGATCGGCTCGGCCGGGGTGTGCCAGGCGGTCGCGCAGCCCTGCGCGGCCAGCGCCACCGCCTCCTGCCCGAGCTGCAGCGCCGCCTCGGGCCGCCCCGCCCGCCAGGCGAGGACCCCGTCGGCGAGCCGGACCGCCGCCCGCAGGTCGAGCCCCTGGGTGTGTGCCCGGCGCAGCAGCCGGGCCAGCTCCCGGTGCGGCTCGCCGGGCCCCTGGGCGAGCGCCGCGGCCTGGGTGAGCAGCGCCTCCTGGCGCACCGTCGAGGGGATGCCCCGATCACCGGCCGCCCGTTCCGCCAGGGCCAGCGCCCCGGCGGGCCGGTCGAGCAGCATCAGCGCGTCGGCCAGCGCGATCCGCAGCCGGGCGGCGGCGGCCACCGGCACGGCGGGGCGGGCCAGCGCGGCCTCGGCCAGCGAACGGCCCCGGTCCAGCGCGCCGGAGCGTACGCAGGCCTCGGCGGCGAGCGCGGACAGCTCCGCCGCCGCGAGCGCCCCGTCGCCCGCCGCGTCCGGCGCACCCGCCGCGCCCGGGCCCGCACCCGCCTCAGGTTCTGCGAGCAGCCTCTCGCCCAGCCCCTCGTCCAGGCCGTCGCCCAGCCCTTCGCCCACCCCGAGCACGTCCAGCCCGCGCAGCGCCAGCTCGGCCGCCGTCGCCGGGTCGCGGGCCAGTGACTGGGCCGCCGCCAGCCGCAGCAGCGGACCGGTGACGGGGTCGCCGCGGTAGGCCCCGTGCAGCAGGTGCGGAGCGACGGCGACGGCCGAGCGCCCGCCGGCCAGTTGGACGGCCAGCGCCTGACGGTGCATGGCGGCCCGCACCGCCGGCGGCAGCCCGGCCAGCAGGGCACTTCGCACCAGCTCGTGCCGGAACGTCAGGTACTCGCTCTCGCAGTGCGCCAGCCCCGTGCGGGCCGCCTCGCGGAAGACCGGGACCAGCGCGCTCACCGGCTCGTCCAGCATCTGCGCCACCTCGTCCGGCAGGCTCGCCGGACCGAGCACGGCGGCGGCCTCCAACAGCAGCCGCACCCGGCCCGGCGCCGCGCAGAGCCGACGCGCGATCAGCTCGCCGAGACGGCGCGGCGGGCCGCCGTCCGCCGGGCCGCCGTCCGCTGCGCCGGCGGACAGCTGGAGCGGGTCCGCGCCGGGCCGCAGCGCGCCGTCCCGCTCCAGCGCCCCGAGCAGTTCGAACACCTCGCCCGGCCGGCCCCGGGCCAGGCCGAGCAGCGCTGCCAGGCCGCTGTCCGGGGGTGCGCCCAGCAGGTCGGCGCAGAGCTGCCCGACGGCCACCGCCGACAGCGGCCCGAGCACCAGCCGCAGCAGCTGTCCGTCCTCCGGACCGGACCGCTCTCCCGGCCCCGGCCCCGGCCCCGGCCACTGCCGCAGGCCCGGCGGGTGGCCCTCGTGCCCGGTGGTCAGCAGTAGCAGGGGAGCACCGCGCCGGGCCGCCACCAGCTGCCCGAGCAGCGCCGGCCAGCCCGCCCCGCCGTCACAGCTCAGCAGCAGCGGGCCCTGCTGGAGCCGGCCGTCCAGCAGCCCGAGCAGCGCCCGGCCGGCCTGCGGCTCGTCCCACTCCTCGGCGCCCGAGGGCACCCGGACCTCCAGCGCCCGGGCGAGCACGGGCACCAGCGCCGCCAGCGGCCCGGCGGCGCCGAGCGGGACCGACCGCCAGGCGGACTGCGTCCACCCGGGGGCGGTCAGGGGTGCGGGAGGCGGCGCGGTGAGCCGGGCGATCCGGAAGCCGCGGGCGGCGGCCAGCAGTTCGCCCTCGCGCAGCAACCGGGACCTGCCCGCCCCGCCGGGCCCGCTGATCCGGGCGACGGCGGCGCGGCAGCTGCTCAGGGTGCGCTCCACCAGCCGGTCGAGCAGGGCCAGTTCTTCGGCCCGCCCGCGCAGCGGCGGTCCGGCCTGCTCACCGCGAACCGGCTCGGGGTGGACGGCGCCGGCCGCGCGCGCCTGGTCGCGGTGCTCCGTGGCCACCGTCCGTCCCTGGTCCGGTACTCCGGCCGCCCGGGCCGTGCAGCCGCACATCGAGCCTCAACCGCCCACGCTCGGCACCCGGTCCACGTCCGTGTCCTGGCCGTCGGCGGCCCCGGCGCCGGTGGCGGTGCGGGCCGGCCAGCCGGGCAGCAGCGTGGCCAGCACCGCGCAACAGAGCGCCAGCACCATGGCCAGCGTGTAGCCCGCGGCCACCCCGGTGGCGAAGTGCGCGCGGTAGCCGGGGCTGTCCGCGCGGGCGCTGCCCAGGCCGCTCACCGCGCGCGCCACGATGGTGGCCAGCACCGCCACGCTGAGCGCCTGGCAGACCCGCTGGGTGGCCTGGAGCAGGGAAATTCCGCGGGCGACGGCCGCACGCGGGACCTCGCCCAGCGCCGTGACCTGGGTCAGCGGCGGGATCACCCCGGCGCCGGCGCCGGCCAGCACCAGCGGTCCGATCAGCGCGGCGGGGGCGGGGTCGGCGGCGTACGTGCGCAGCAGCGCGATGCCGCCGGCCAGCAGCAGGAAGCCGAGGGTCATCGGCAGCCGGGGGCCGAGCCGGTCGCGGATCCGCCCGCCGAGCAGCCCGGTGGCACCGGAGCTGATCGCCAGTGGCAGCAGGGCCAGCCCCGCGTCCAGCGCGCTCGACCCGTGCACCACCTGGATGCTCAGCGGGAGCAGGAACTGCGTGCCGAAGAACGGCACTTGGCTGAGCGCGTTGATCGCGCTGCCGATCCCGTAGGTGCGCACCCGGTAGAGCCGGAAGTCGAACAGGCCGGGGCCCGAACCGCGCAGTTGGTGCAGCACCAGGAAGCCGAGCGCCAAGGCGCCCACGCCGAAGGCGACCAGCGCACCGCGCCCGTTGCCGGAGCCGAGCAGCGAGGCGCCCAGCAGCAGCCCGCCGAAGCCCGGGCAGACGGCGGCCACGCTCGCCCGGTCCACCCGGGGCGGGGTGGTCGGGCGTGGCTCGTCCGGGGCCAGGAACCGGCTGCCGAGCAGGACGCCGAGCAGGCCGATCGGCACGTTGATGAAGAAGATCCAGCTGATCAGACCGGCGTCCACGAAGACGCCGCCGACCAGCGGCCCGATCATCGGGGCGAAGACCAGCACCAGCCCGAAGGCGCCGAAGGCCACGCCCCGTCGCTCGGGCGGGAACGCGGTGAAGAGCCGGGCCGAGCCGAGCGGCAGGGCGAAGCCGCCCGCCAGGCCCTGGAGCACCCGGGCCGCGATCAGCAGGCCCAGGGTCGGCGCCAGCCCGCAGAGCAGCGAGGCGAACGCGAAGGCGAACAGCGAGGCGAGGAAGACCCGTTTGGCGCCGAAGCGCTCGCCCAGCTCGCCGGCCAGCGGGGTGGCGATGCCGAGCGCGAGCGCGTAGCCGCTGACCACCCACTGCACCTCGGCGGTCGGCGCCGCGTAGGTCTCCTGGAGCGCGTGGACGGCGACGTTGACCACCGTGGCGTCCAGGATGGTCATGAAGGAGCCCACCGAGACCGCGACCAGCGTCTTCCAGGGCGAGCCGCCGGCGGGGCGCTCGTCGGCGCGGGGCGCGGGGGAGCCCATCAGCCGGCCGGCCGGAATGGGGCGGCGTGGTCGGCGGAGGCGGCCTGGCGCGGCACCTCGGGGGCGCCGGCGCGGTGGACGATACGGCCGTCCTTGACGATCAGCCGCAGGTCGTCCAGCGCCGCGAGGTCGGTGCTCGGATCGCCGCCGACCACGAGCAGGTCGGCCCGCCTTCCGGGGGCCAGCACGCCGAGGGTCTCGCGCTGCCCGCAGACCGCGGCGGCGTGCCGGGTGGCGGACTCGATCACCTGGAGCGGGGACAGGCCGGCGGCCAGCAGGTACCGCAGCTCGCCGCGCGGCAGCCCGGGCGGCACCCCGGGCAGGCCGACCCAGTCGCTGCCGAGTGCCACGGTGCCGCCGGCGGCGACGAAGCGGGCGAGCACCGCGACCATGAACGCCTCGATCTCGCGCAGGGCTGCCTCGCCCAGCTCCGGCAGACCCATCCGGATGCCGGCCAGTTCGTTGCCGATGGTCGGCACCAGGTAGATGCCCTGCTCGACCATCGCGTCCAGCTGCCGGGCGAGATCGGGCAGCGCGCTCAGGTGCAGGGCGCCGGTGCGCTGGAGCTCGACATGGCCGACGTCCGGCGGCAGCGGGAAGAGCAGGTGCTCGACGCTGGTCACCCCGGCGGCCAGCGCCACCTCCAGCTGGTCGGCGTGGTGCACGTGCGAGCGCACCGGCAGACCGTGCTCGGCGGCGCGCCGGGCCACCGCCTTGATCAACTCGGGCTCCAGCACCGGGAGATGCCCGGGGTGGCGGAAGTCGAAGTCGAACGGCTCCTGGGTGATCTTGATGAAGTCCACGCCCAGTGCAGCCAGTTCGTCCACGGCGGCGACCGCCTGCGGGAGCGAGTCGACGCCGCGCGCCGCCGAGCCGTCGCCGCGGATCACCGGGTAGCCGCCGGGCGCGGTGATCGCCGGCCCGGCCAGGAACGTCCGGGCGGCGCCCGGTTCGCGTCCGGCGGCCCGCAGCTGCGGGACCAGCTGCGGACCGCTGCCCGTGTTGCCGATGCTGGTCACCCCGTCGCGCAGGAAGGCGCCCAGGACGTCGGGAATGTCGCGTTCGACATGGGTGTGGGAATCGATCAATCCCGGCAGGATGCTCTGCCCCTCGCAGTGCACGATCTCGGCACCGGGCGGGATTTCGGTGGCGCCGTCGGGCGCCAGCCTGGTCAGGACGCCGTGTTCGATCAGAATGACGCCACTGGCGCTGGGCGGCGCGCCCGTGCCGTCCACCAGGCGGCCGCCGATTAGGGCGATGACCTGCGGTGATGCTCCGGTGTCGGAAGCCTGCTGCTGGTGGTTCAACGAGGACCCCCTGCCGATCGCAAGGCTGAACGTTAAATATGAAGAATGCGCTTTCCGGCATTCTGAATTGATCGGCCACAAACGAGATTAAAGGGCTGTCTGACGGAGTGTCAAGGTCTTTCGAGGCGTACTGGAAAGGGGGGTTGGGCAGCTGTTCCGGTGCGGCTCGGCGCGGGCCCGGCCCAGCCCCGGGGTCCCGGCGGAAGGCTGCAGGGTGCCCAATATTTCAGGATCTCATAGGTCATCAGGTATCCGATACTGCTTCGCCGAGTGTTCATGACATGGACATCCGGGGTATGTCTACGCGCGTTTCACTCTTGGCCGTTGAGCAGGAACGAAGACAAAGAGAAGGTGCGATGGCGCAGTTGAGCAAGCGGTCCCGCCGGATCAACCGGCCGCGTGAGGGGTGGGCCGGCTGGTTGTACACGGCGCCGGCGCTGTTGATCTTCTCGGTCTTCATCATCGGACCGACCGCCTACACGCTGTACATCAGCACCTTCCACTGGAACACCCTCAACCCCTCGATGTCGACCTTCATCGGGACGGACAACTACCGGCAGCTCTTCCAGTCCACCTCGCCCAGCTTCCTGACCAGCGCCTGGAACTCGCTCTACTACTGCGGCGCGATGGTGATCGGCGGCACCGCGATATCCCTGGCGCTGGCCCTGCTGCTGCAGCGCGGCGGGCGGGCGCTGACCGCCGCCCGGATCGCCGTCTTCGCACCGCACGCGACGCCGATCGTGGCCACCTCGCTCGCCTGGGTCTGGCTCTTCAACCCGCAGTTCGGCCTGGTGGACATGGTCCTCAAGGACCTGCACCTGCCGGTCTCGCAGTTCCTCTTCTCCAGCACCTGGGCGATGCCCTCGGTGATCGTCTACAGCCTCTGGCACGAGGTGGGCTTCACCGTCGTGCTCTTCCTCGGCGGCCTGGCCGTGGTCTCTTCCGAACTCAGCGAGGCCGCCCGGATGGACGGCGCCAGCGCCCGCCAGGAGTTCTGGTACGTCACCTGGCCGCAGCTGCGCCCCGTGACGCTCTTCTCGATCGTGATCACCAGCATCAGCTCGCTGCAGGCCTTCACCCAGTTCTACGAGATGAGCCACGGCGGCCCGGCCTACGCCACCACCACCCTCAGCTACCTCCTCTACCAGGAGGCGTTCGTGCTGTTCGACACCGGCTACGGCGCCGCCCTCGCGGTGGTGCTGTTCATCGTGACCGCCGCCTTCACGGTGCTCCAGCGCCGGATCGGCGGCCGCCTGGCCGCGGACTTCTGAACCGTGCCTGCCCGCCCTGACTTCCCTGCCCCGTCCGTCCCCTCCGTAGGTAAGGAAACCCTCGTGATCTCCTCCAGCCCCAGACTGCGCCGGACCGCCGCCAGTGTGCTCGCCGCCGCCACCGTGCTCGGCGCGCTGAGCGCCTGCTCCTCCAGCTCCAAGAGCTCCGACGCGGGTTCGGGCGGCACGACCACGATCTCCTTCATGCAGATCATGATCAGCGGCACCCAGAAGAGCACCCTCACCTCGCTGACCAACGCCTTCCAGCAGGCCAACCCGAACATCAAGGTCAACCTGGAGTTCCAGCCCGACTACGGCACCCTGCACGCCAAGGAGACGGCCGGCGTCGCGGCCCACAACCCGCCCACCATCGGCCAGGTCTACGAGAGCTGGGCCGCCGACTTCGCCAAGAGCCAGGTGATCCTGCCCGTCGCGCAGTTCGCGGGCAGCGACAACCCGGCCGGCCTCACCGACTTCTACCAGGGCGTGCAGAAGGACCTGCGGCTGCCCGACGGCAAGCTGTGGATGTGGCCGTTCAACAAGAGCGTCCAGGTGCTCTTCTACAACCAGGACATGCTGCAGGCCAAGGGCCAGAGCGCACCCACCACCTGGGACCAGTTCGCCACCGCCGCCAAGGCGGTGAGCACCGACGGGGTGACCGGCATCAGCGTCGACCCGGGCACCACCGCCGCGCCCGGCGGCGGCACCAACATGTTCCAGGCGCTCTGCGCCGCCAACGGCACCCCGGACTTCGCCCCCGACGGCACCCCGCAGCTCAACAGCCCGGCCGCCGTGCAGGCGCTGACCTACCTGGCGGACCTGAAGAAGTCGGGCGCGCTCGCGGTGGGCACCAACTACCCGGGCGAGACCGCGCTCGGCGCCAAGAAGGGCGCCTTCGACCTGTCCAGCGCGGCGGGCTACTACTTCGAGAACCAGGCCGTGGGCGGCAAGTTCACCCTGGGCACCGAGGTGCTGCCGGCGGGCTCCACCGGCAAGCCGAGCAACATCATCTCCGGCACCAACATCGCGATGTTCGCCTCGGCCAGCAAGGCCCAGCAGGCGGCGGCCTGGAAGTACATGCAGTTCCTGGCCTCCGCGAGCAGCCAGGCGCAGTGGTCCAGCACCACGGGCTACCTGCCGGTCACCCCGAAGGCGCTCGACCAGATGGGCGACTTCCTGGCGAAGAACCCCTACATGAAGACCGCCGCCGCGGCGCTGGACTACGCGATCGCGCAGCCCGCCTACCCGTGGGTCGCCAAGGCGGAGGGCGAGGAGGTCGTCGCGCTGCAGAAGGTGCTGGAGCAGGGCGCCGACCCGCAGTCCGCGGCCAACGCCGCCCAGCAGGCCGCCGTCGCCGACCAGAAGGCGAACCAGTGACCGTCCCGTCCACGGCGGTGCCGCGCGGCCGGAGCCCCCTCGGGCCGCGCGGCGTACTGCGCCGCAGCGCGGCCGTGCTGATCGGCCTCTGCTTCCTGTTCCCCTTCTACTACGTGCTGGCCACCTCGCTGAACTCGGCCTCGCAGTCCAGCAGCATCGCCGACCTGCTGCTGCCGCACTGGCACTGGGAGAACTACTCCCGGGCCTGGGCCGCCGCGCCCTGGGTGCGGCTGTTCCTGAACACCCTGCTGATCGGCTCCTGCACCGTGGTGCTGGCGCTGGCCACCTCGCTGCTGGCCGGCTTCGCCTTCGGGGTGATGAAGTTCCGCGGCCGGGGCGTGCTGTTCACCCTGGTGATGGCGGTGATGATGGTGCCGAGCACGGTGCTGATCATCCCCGACTACGTCATCGCCAGTGACATCAACTGGCTGAACACGTACTGGATCCAGATCGTGCCCTGGGGCGCGAGCGTCTTCGGGATCTTCCTGGTCCGGCAGTTCTTCCTGGGCCTGCCCGGCGAGCTGTTCGACGCCGCCGAGCTGGACGGCGCCGGGCGGCTGCGGATGCTCTGGTCGGTGGGCATGCCGCTGGTGCGCCCGGCCATGCTGATCATCGCCCTGCAGGTCTTCCTGGGCTGCTGGAACTCCTTCCTGTGGCCGTTCATCATGACCCAGGACACCAGCGTGCAGCCGGTCGAGGTGGGCCTGGCGGCCTTCGCCGGCGCCGACGGCACCGACTACCCGGGCCTGGCCGCGGCGGTCGTCTTCACCACCGTGCCGGTGCTGGCCTTCTTCCTCGCGCTGCAGCGGCACTTCGTCACCGGCGCCATGTCGACGGCAGGTGGTGTCCGTGGCTGAGACAGCGTCACATTCCGTACTGATCACGGACTTCGACGGCACCCTGTACCGCGGCGACGCGCCGATCCGGCACTACGCCGAGCAGGCCGCCCGCCCGCTCGCGAGTGCCGCCCGCGCCGAACTTCTCGGCGGGGTGGAGGAGTTCCTGGAGATCGGCGCCAAGGCCGCAGGCGGGGCCCTGGCCGGGGCCATCGACGGCTGGGAGGCCGTCGCGGTGCTCGGCCGCCGGGCGGGCCTGGCCACCGAGGAGCTGAACCGGGCCTTCGCCGCGACCCGCGAGCTGATGCTGGACGCCGTCCGCTGTCCGCTCGAAGTCCCCGCCGGCTACGCCGAGCTGATCACCGAGCTGCGCGCCTCGGGGGTGCGGGTGGTGCTCGCCACCAACAGCCCGGCCGCGGGCCTGCAGGCGCTGCTGGACCGGCTCGAACTGCCGCCGCTGCTGGACGCCGTGGTCTCCGGCACCGGCAAGCCCGAGGGCCTGCGCCGGCTGCTGCACGAGGAGCGGGCCGGCGCCGAGGCCGGCCGCCTGTGCGTGATCGGCGACCACTGGCGCAACGACATCGAGCCGGGCCGCGAGATCGGCGCGCACAGCACCTACATCGACCGCTTCGGCCGGGCCGACGGCCCCGCCGACGCGATCGCCCCCACCGTCGAGGGGTTGCTCGACTCCATCCGGACCTGGGCCGCGTCCCGGGCTCCGATCGAAAGGAACTGATCCCCCCGTATGGCCACCATCGAATTCTGGGGCGGCGTCGGCGTCATCGGCGGCAGCAAGGTCCTGGTCCAGCAGGACGGGCACCGGGTGCTGCTGGACATCGGCATGGACATCCCCTCCGGCGGCGACCTGTTCCGGCGGCCGGTGCGCGAGCGCCCGGGCCGGGAGCTGGCCGACCGGCTGCGGCTGGGCGCCGCGCCCGCGCTGCCCGGCCTGTTCGCGCCCGAGGCGCTGGGCCCGGGCTCCCCGCTGGCCGAACCGACCGGTGAGACCGCGGTCTTCGTCAGCCACCCGCACATCGACCACGTGGGCCTGGCCGGCTTCGTGCGCCCCGAGGTCCCGGTGTACGCGCACACCGAGGCGGTCGACGTGCTCACCGCGCTGGCCGCCACCGGGCAGGGCCTGACCCACGCCGAGCCCGACTGGCAGCGCCTGACGGGCAATCAGAAGGTCACCGTGGGCCCGCTGGAGGTGGAGTGCGTGCCGGTCGACCACGACGTCCCCGGCGCCAGCGGCTACCTGGTGCACACCCCGGACGGCACCCTGGCCTTCACCGGCGACTACCGCTTCCACGGCCACCACCCGCAGCGCTCCTGGGACTTCGTCGACCGGGCGGCCGACAGCGCCGTGCTGGTCACCGAGGGCACCACGCTCGGCTGGGACAGCCCCGAGCGCCCGCGTGACGAGCAGGACGTGGCCCGCGACTTCGCCGCCGCGCTGGAGCGCACCCCGGGCCTGGTGCTGCTCTCGCTCTACCCGCGCGACATCGACCGGGTGCGGGCCTTCCTGGAGATCGCCGAGGCGGCCGGGCGGCGGATCGTCTGGACCGAGCAGATCGCGGCCTTCCTGCGCCTGGTCGGCGTCCCGCAGGCGCTCTCGCCGGCCGAGGTGCCGCTGGCCGAGGTGCACGCCGAGCCGGGCCGCTACGTGCTGATGCCGGACCCGAACGACCTGCCCTCGCTGCTCGACCTGCCGGTCGGCGACGGCTACCCGCCGGCCTGCCTGGTGCACGCCAACGGCGAGCCGCTGGGCCCCTTCGAACCGCGCTGGGCGCCGTTCGCCGACTGGCTGACCGCACTGGGCATCCCGCTGCGCCAGATCGGCTGCTCGGGCCACGCGAGCCAGGACGACCTGCACCGGATGCTGGAGCGGCTGCGCCCCGGTACGGTCTTTCCGATCCACACCACCGCGCCCACCCGGCTGCACCCGCCGCGCGGGGTGCGCCGGGTGCTCGCGGCCTACGGGAGCTCCTACACCTTCGGTGGCGACAAGCTCTGACCTGCTCGTTCTCCGCTGCCCGGCGCTGTGACGGGATCAGGACGCGGGCGTGACGGAGCCGTACCGGGAACGCTCAGCCGGATGCGTTATCGTTCACGCCTGTCGGCACGTCAGCAACAAGAAACCGGGCAGGGGAGACACCGTGCGGGAGTACTACGAGCGCGAGGAAATCATCGAGCGCGACGGGTTCTTCGGGGGCGAGGAGATCATCGAGCGCGAGGAGATCGTGCGTCGGGGCGCCTTCGGCCGAGAGGAGATCATCGAGCGCGAGACCATCGTCGAGCGCCCCGGTTTCCTGGGCGGCTTCTTCGGCGGCGAGGAGATCGTCGAGCGCGAGGAGATCATCGAGCGGGACTCCTTCTTCTAGGACTCCGGGCTTCTGGGACTCCGGGGCCGTGGGCCCCGTTGACCGGCTGACGGGCCGGTGGCGACCGAACGGGTCGCCACCGGCCCGTCGTGCGTCCGGCGACGCGCGGGTGCCCACCCGGTCGGCCCAGTGCGGCTGCCGCTGTTCGGGGTACCGCCGCGGCCGTTCACCCGTACGAAGAGCTCCGGGGGCTGCTAAGAAGGGGAGCGAGACCGTTTTGTCGGCCTCGTCCCGTTTCTTGAGGAGGCATCCTCATGGGTGCGACAGCAACCACCGCGGCTGAGGCAGGCCGCGGCGACCCCCAGGGCGCCGAGCAGCCGCCGGTGCACATTCTCTGGATCAACGCCGGCCTGAGCTGCGACGGCGACTCCGTGGCGCTGACCGCCGCGATGCAGCCGAGCATCGAGGAGATCGTCACCGGCGCGCTGCCCGGACTGCCGAAGATCGCCGTCCACTGGCCGCTGATCGACTTCGAGTGCGGTCCGGTGCAGGGCGCGGACAACTTCGTCGAGTGGTTCTTCAAGGCCGACCGCGGCGAACTCGACCCCTTCGTGCTGGTCGTCGAGGGCTCGATCCCCAACGAGGCGATCAAGCCGGAGGGCTACTGGTGCGGCTTCGGCGACGATCCCGCCACCGGCCAGCCGATCACCACCAGTGAGTGGCTCGACCGGCTGGCCCCCAAGGCCACCGCCGTGGTCGCCATCGGCACCTGTGCCACGTACGGCGGTATCCACGCGATGGCGGGCAACCCGACCGGCGCGATGGGCGTGCCGGACTACCTCGGCTGGGACTGGAAGTCCAAGGCCGGCCTGCCGATCGTCTGCGTGCCCGGCTGCCCGATCCAGCCGGACAACTTCGCCGAGACGCTGACCTACCTGCTCTACCAGTTGGCCGGCTCCGCGCCGATGATCCCGCTGGACGACAAGCTCCGCCCCACCTGGCTCTTCGGTGCCACGGTGCACGAGGGCTGTGACCGCGGCGGCTACTACGAGCAGGGCCAGTTCGCCACCGAGTACGGCCGCCCCGAGTGCCTGGTGCGGCTGGGCTGCTGGGGGCCGGTGGTCAAGTGCAACGTCCCCAAGCGCGGCTGGATCAACGGCGTCGGCGGCTGCCCCAACGTCGGCGGCATCTGCATCGCCTGCACGATGCCGGGCTTCCCGGACAAGTTCATGCCGTTCATGGACCCGCCGCCCGGCTCGCACGTCTCCAGCAACGCCAGCTCGGCGTACGGCCAGGTGATCCGCCGCCTGCGCTCGATCACCACGAAGACGGTGGACAAGGAGCCCAAGTGGCGCCAGACCGGTCGCAAGCTGACGACCGGCTACCGCCCGCCCTGGTGACGCGGGGATCCAGGTAGGCCGCACGCCGTGCGCGTGCGGCCTACCTGCGCACCCGCCCGCTTCGACCCGACACCCCGCTTTTCCGCTTTTCCGATGAACCGCTCGACCCCCCCAGTGCGCAGAAGGGCAGCGACAAGACGATGACAGCGACGACGAAGCCGGCCGGCGACGGCAGCGGCCTGGTGGAGATGTCCTGGGATCCGATCACCCGGATCGTGGGCAGTCTCGGCATCCACACGAAGATCGACTTCAAGCAGAAGCGGGTCGCGGAGTGCTACAGCACCTCCTCGGTCTTCCGCGGCTACAGCGTCTTCATGCGCGGCAAGGACCCGCGTGACGCGCACTTCATCACCAGCCGGATCTGCGGCATCTGCGGCGACAACCACGCCACCTGTTCGGTCTACGCCCAGAACATGGCCTACGGGGTGAAGCCGCCGCACCTGGGCGAGTGGATCATCAACCTCGGCGAGGCGGCCGAGTACATGTTCGACCACAACATCTTCCAGGAGAACCTGGTCGGGGTCGACTACTGCGAGAAGATGGTCCGCGAGACCAACCCCGGCGTGCTGGAGCTGGCCGAGCGCACCGAGGCGCCGCACGCCGGCGACCACGGGTACAAGACGATCGCCGACATCATGCGCTCGCTCAACCCCATCGAGGGCGAGTTCTACCGCGAGGCGCTGCAGGTCAGCCGCTACACCCGGGAGATGTTCTGCCTGATGGAGGGCCGCCATGTGCACCCCTCCACGCTCTACCCGGGCGGCGTCGGCACGGTGGCCACCGTCCAGCTCTTCACCGACTACCTGACCCGGCTGATGCGCTACGTGGAGTTCATGAAGAAGGTCGTGCCGCTGCACGACGACCTCTTCGACTTCTTCTACCAGGCGCTGCCCGGCTACGAGGAGGTCGGCCGCCGCCGGGTGCTGCTCGGCTGCTGGGGCAGCCTCAACGACCCCGACCACTGCGACTTCACCTACCGGAACATGACCGACTGGGGCCGGCGGATGTTCGTCACCCCGGGCGTGGTGGTGGACGGCAAGCTGGTCACCAACGACCTGACCGAGATCAACCTCGGCATCCGGATCCTGCTCGGCAGCTCGTACTACGAGGACTGGCAGGGCCAGGAGCTGTTCGTCACCCACGACCCGCTCGGCAACCCGGTCGACCCGCGCCATCCGTGGAACCAGCACACCATCCCGCAGCCGCAGAAGCGCAACTTCGACGACAAGTACAGCTGGGTCATGTCGCCGCGCTGGTTCGACGGCAAGGAGCACCTGGCGCTGGACACCGGCGGCGGCCCGCTCGCCCGGCTCTGGTCCACCGCGCTCTCCGGACTGGTCGATATCGGCTACGTCAAGGCCACCGGGCACAGCGTGGTGATCAACCTGCCGAAGTCGATGACCAAGCCGGAGACCACCTTCGAGTGGAAGATCCCGCAGTGGAGCAACGCGATCGAGCGCAACCGCGCCCGCACCTACTTCCAGGCCTACGCGGCGGCTGCCGCCCTGCACTTCACCGAGAAGGCACTCGCCGAGGTGCGCGCGGGCAAGACCCAGACCTGGGAGAAGTTCGAGGTGCCCGACGAGGGCCTCGGCTGCGGCTTCACCGAGGCGGTGCGCGGGGTGCTCTCGCACCACATGGTGATCCGGGACGGCAAGATCGCCAACTACCACCCGTACCCGCCCACCCCGTGGAACGCCAGCGTCCGGGACAGCTACGGCACCCCCGGGCCGTACGAGGACGCGGTGCAGAACACGCCGATCTTCGAGGAGAACTCCCCGGAGAACTTCAAGGGCATCGACATCATGCGGGCGGTGCGCAGCTTCGACCCCTGTCTGCCCTGCGGGGTGCACATGTACGTCGGCGGCGGGAAGACCGTGCAGACCATGCACGTGCCCACCGGGTTGAGCGGGCTGGGCGGATGACCGCCGAGCAGGTGGGCCTGCGGGTCCAGCAGGTGCTCGACCAGCTGGCCGAGGCCGGACAGGGCGAGGCGGCCGAGGAACTGGTGCGCACCCTGATGGAGTTCTACGGCGCGGGGCTGGCCCGGATGGCGGCCCTGCTGCCCGCCGAGGCGCTCGGCGACGAGCTGGCGGCCGGGCTGCTGGTGCTGCACGACCTGCACCCGGAGGACGTGCCCACCCGGATCGGGCGGGCGCTGGCGGCGGCGCCCGGCTGGGTGGTGCGCGACTTCGACGCCGCCACCGGCGTGCTGACGCTGCGTCAGGACGAGGGCGAGGGCGGCGGCGGATGCGGCTGCGGTGCCGCCCAGGGCGAGGAGCGGGTCGAGCAGGCGCTGGCCTGCTTCGCGCCCGAGGTCAGCGCGGTCGAACTGGCCAAGCAGCCGGTGCTGTTGCAGATCGGCCCGCGTCCCACGGTGGAGGCCAGGTGAGCATGCGTCAGCTCGTGGGCCCCGGCACCGCGCTGCTGCGCCGGCTGCGTGAACCGGCGCCCCCGCAGCCCGAGCGGTGCGAGTTCTGCGACGTGCGGCTGCCCGGCGAGCACCGGCACCTGGCCGACCGCGACGAGCGCTCGCTGGTCTGCGTCTGCACGGCCTGCGCGCTGCTGCTGCGCCAGCCGGGCGCCGCCGAGGGTCGCTACCGGGGCCTGTCGGAGCGCTACCTCGCCGACTCGGAGCACCGGTTGACCGAGCAGGACTGGCAGGCGCTGCGGATCCCGGTCAGCTGCGCCTTCCTGTTCAAGGACACCGCGCTGGACCGGCTGGTCACCCTCTATCCGAGCCCGGCCGGCGCCGCCGAGAGCGAACTCGACGAGGCCGCCTCGCAGGCGCTGCTCGACGGCAGCCGGCTGGCCGCCGAGCTGGTCCCGGACACCGAGGCGCTGCTGCTGCGCCGCACGGCGGAGGGGATCCACTGCTACCTGGTCCCGATCGACGTCTGCTACGAGCTGGTGGGGCGGCTGCGGCTGTGCTGGCACGGCTTCGACGGCGGCTCGCAGGCCCGGGCCGAGCTGGACGGCTTCTTCGCCCGGCTGGCCGAACGCACGGCGACGGCACCGGCGGAGGTCCTGTCATGACCGAACTCGCCTTCTCGTGCGCCGGGGTTCGCGCCGATGCGTATGCGGCCGTGCCGACGCTGGTGTTCCGCCTGCGGATCACCGCGGCCCCGGGCGTGCGGGTGCACGCGCTCGCGCTGCGCTGCCAGTTGCGCATCGAACCGGCCCGCCGCCCCTACGGCGAGGCCGAGGGCGAGAAGCTCGCCGACCTGTTCGGCGAGCGCTCGCGCTGGGGCGAGACGCTCAATCCGATCCAGTTCGCCCAGGTCTCGCTGATGGTCCCCGGCTTCGAGGGCGAGACCGAGACGGACCTGGTGGTGCCGTGCAGCTACGACCTGGAGGTGGCCGCCGGCCGCTACCTGCGGGCCCTTGCGAGCGGCGAGGTGCCGCTGCTGCTGCTCTTCTCCGGCACCGCCTTCGCCGGACCCGGCGGGTTCCAGGTCTCTCCGGTGCCCTGGGACAAGGAGGCGGTGGTGCGGATGCCGGTGCGGGTCTGGCAGGAGGCGATCGAGCAGCACTTCCCGGGGTGCGGCTGGCTGCGGCTGCCCGGCGACCTGATCGACGAGCTGCTCGCCTACCGCTCCCGGCGGGCGTTGCCGTCCTGGGAGGCCACCGTGCGCGAACTGCTGAGCCTGGCACCGGCGGTGGCACCGGACCTGATCGAGGAGGTGGCGCTGTGACCACGCTGCCGGCGGAGGTCGACGCACGGTTCGCGGTGGCCCGGCAGATCGCCGACGCGGTTCTCTTCGAGGGCTACGTGCTCTACCCCTACCGGGCCTCGGCGGCCAAGAACCGGCTGCGCTGGCAGTTCGGCGTCCTGGTGCCGCCCGGCTACGGGCAGGACAGTGCCGAGCACAGCGGCCAGCGCACCGAGTGCGTGATGGAGCCCAAGCGCGGGGCGCAGCTCGCGGTCCAGCTGCGGTTCCTGCGGGCCCAGCAGCGCACCGTGCAACGCGCCCTGCCCGACGGCCGGTTCGAGACCGTCCAGGAGCTGGAGCTGGCCGACCGGGTGCTCCAGCCCTGGCACGAGGGGGTCGAAGAGCGGATCGAACTGCTGGTGCCGGTCGAGCAGTTGGCCGGGGAGGGCGTGCTGCACCCGTTCCGGCTGGCGGCCGGGGAGGAGCAGGAGCTGCTGCACGACGGAGGCGCGCCGGACTCGGCCCCCGTCGGGCGGCTGCTGCGCCGGCGCGAACAACTCGACGGCGTCCTGCGGTTGCGCACCCAGGAGATCCCGGGGCCCTACCGGGCGCTGCGGCTGACCGCGGAGGTGGCGAACACCTGCGAGTGGCTGCCGCCGGCGGGCGGGCGGCGCGAGGAGGCGCTGCCGTACTCGCTGGTCTCCGCGCACCTGCTGCTCGGCCTGGACCACGGCGCCTTCCTGTCCGCCACCGATCCGCCGCAGTGGGCCCGGGCGGCGGTGGCCGAGTGCCGCAACGAGCACACCTGGCCGGTGCTGGTCGGCGGCGCGGGGCGCGAGGACGTGGTGCTCTCCTCGCCGATCATCCTGGAGGACCATCCGCAGGTGGCCCCCGAGAGCCCGGGCGTGCTCTACGACGCCACCGAGATCGACGAGATCCTCGCGCTGCGCACGGCCGCGCTCACCGACCGGGAGAAGCGCGAGGCGCGCGGCACCGACGAGCGGGCCGGCGCGGTGATCGACCTGGCCGACTCGATGCCCGCCGAGGTGCTGGAGCGGCTGCACGGCGCGGTGCGCGCGCTGCGCGAGGTCACCGGGCCCACCGCTGCCGCGGCCGACCAGGACCAGCCGTGGTGGGACCCGGGCAACGACCGGGAGGTCGATCCGGACCGGGACCGGGTGGTGGTGGACGGCCGCTCGGTGGGTGCGGGCAGCCGGGTGCTGCTCAAGCCGGGGCGGCGGCGCACCGATGCGCAGGACCTGTTCCTGCACGGGCGCACCGCGCTGGTGGAGGCGGTGCTGCACGACGTGGACGGCTCGGTGCACCTCGCGGTGACCGTCGACGGTGACCCGGGGGCCGACCTGTGGCGGGCCCAGGGGCGGTTCCGGTACTTCCAGCCGGACGAGGTCGCCCCGCTGGAGGAGAAATGACGGAGCATCAGTCAGGATCTGCGGACCGGGTGCTGGTCGCGGGGGTGGGCAACATCTTCCTCGGTGACGACGGCTTCGGTGTCGAGGCCGTGCGCCGGCTGGGGGAGCACCCGCTGCCCGCCGGGGTCGAGCTGGTCGACTTCGGGGTGCGCGGGGTCCACCTCGCCTACCAACTCCTGGACGGCTACCGGATGCTGGTGCTGCTGGACGCCACCTCACGGGGCGGGGCGCCGGGCACGGTCTACCTGATCGAGGCCGGCGAGCAGCCGGTGGAGCAGGCCGGGCCCGCGCTGCTGGACGGCCACCGGATGGGGCCGGACGCGGTGCTCGCCCTGCTGGCCACCCTCAGCGCCGGCACCGGCGGCACACCGCCCGCGCGGGTGCTGGTGGTCGGCTGCGAGCCCGCCTCGCTGGCGGAGGGCATCGGGCTGAGCGCGCCGGTGGCGGCCGCGGTGGACGAGGCGGTGACGGTGGTCCGGGACCTGCTGGCACCGGCCGCGGCCGACCGGGCACCGGCCGGCCGGTGAAGAGTTGAGAAGAGCGAAGAGAGAAGCGAAGAGAGAGGCGTCATCCATGCTGAAAGTCCTGCTCCGCGGTGCCCTGCTGGCCGCGCTCGGCACGCTGGTCTGGCAGAACCTGCCCGACCTCAAGCGCTATCTGCGGATGCTGCGCATGTGAGACACCCTCTCGCCTGCCGGTACTGCTGCGAATGGCGTACCTCCCGGGCGCGGTGGCGGCGCGGCTTCGAGCCGCTGCCGCCACCGCGCTCTGTAATGGAGCCGCCCGCCGTCCGGCCACCGCGCCGGTCCGTTTCCCGGGCCATCAAGCCAACCGCCTTGCCGGACAACGGGGGAGAGGGTCGATGCACGAGATGTCCATCGCGCTGGCCGTCATCGAGCAGGTGGAGCAGGCGGCCGCCGAGCACGGTGCGCAGGCCGTCGAGGAGGTCCTGCTCCAGGTCGGCGAACTGGCCGGCGTGGTGCCGCAGGCGCTCGACTTCTGCTACGAACTCGCCTGCGCCGACACCGTGCTGGCGGGTTCGACGCTGACCGTCGAGCCGGTCGCGGCCCGGGCCCGCTGCGTCGACTGCGGGCGTGAATGGGCGGTGGGCATGCCGCCCGACCTGGCTTGTCCGGGGTGCGGGGGCGCCCGCACCGAGCTGCTGGCCGGGCGGGAGTTGCAGATCCTTCAGGTGCGCTGGGCCGCGGACCCGGTGCTCGCCCGAGCCGACCAGGAAGGCTGAACCCGATGTGCCGTACGGTTGACCTGCAGCAGGCGGTCCTCGCCCGGAACGACGACAGCGCCCAGGAGTTGCGCACCGCACTGGCCGCCCGCGGCACGATCGCGGTCAATCTGCTCTCCAGTCCCGGCAGCGGCAAGACCGAGCTGCTGGAGCGCGAACTGGGGCTGGCCCGGGAGCGGGGCGTGCCGGTCGCGGCGCTCACCGCGGACCTCGCCACCGAGAACGACGCGCTGCGGCTGGGCCGTTCGGGCGTGCCGGTCAAGCAGGTGCTGACCGACGGGCTCTGCCACCTGGAGGCGGTGATGCTCCGCGGCCACCTGGACGGCTGGTTGCCGCAGGCCACCCGGCTGCTCTTCGTGGAGAACGTCGGCAACCTGGTCTGCCCGGCCTCCTACGACCTCGGCGAGTCGCTGCGGGTGGCACTCGCCTCGGTCACCGAGGGCGAGGACAAGCCGCTCAAGTACCCGACGGCCTTCGGGCTCGCCCACCTGGTGCTGGTCACCAAGACCGACCTGGCGGCGGCCGTCGGCTTCGACGAGGCTGCTTTCCTGGCCAACGTCCGGCGGGTCAACCCCGGGGTCGAGGTGGTGCTCACCTCCGCACGGACCGGGCAGGGAGTGGGCACGCTGCTGGACCGGGCGCTGGCGGTGCTGGCGGGTGAGCCGGTGCACCGCCCGGTGATGGGCCGCCCGGCCGGACACGCGCACGGCGCGCCCTTGGCGGACCACTCTTGACGGACACGAGGCAGGCCGAGCGGCGGCGGGTCCTGGTGCGGGGGATCGTGCAGGGGGTGGGGTTCCGGCCGTTCGTCTACGGGCTGGCCACCGAGTTGGGCCTCAGCGGACAGGTGACCAACACCGGCGAGGGCGTGCTCGCCGAGGTGGAGGGGCTGCCGGCGGCGCTGGAGGCGTTCTGCCACCGGATCGGGGCGGATGCCCCGCCGCTGGCCGAGGTGGCCGCGGTGGCGCAGGAGAGCATCGCGGTCACCGGTGGCACCGGCTTCGCCATCGTGCCCTCCCAGGCCACCGGCGGGGTCCGCACGCTGATCCCGCCGGACACCGCGACCTGCGCGGACTGCCTGGCCGAACTCGCCGACCCGGCCGACCGCCGCCACCGCCACCCGTTCATCACCTGCACCAACTGCGGCCCGCGCTTCACCATCATCACCGGGCTGCCCTACGACCGGGCCGCCACCACGATGGCCGGCTTCCCGATGTGCCCGCGCTGCGCCGCCGAGTACACCGACCCCGGGAACCGGCGCTTCCACGCCCAGCCGATCTCCTGCCACGACTGCGGGCCGCAGCTGGCCCTGGTCCGGCCGGGGCGGGCGCTGCACCGCGGGCCCGGCGTGGTGCAGCGGGCCCGCGACCTGCTGGCCGCCGGGGCGATCCTGGCGGTCAAGGGCATCGGCGGCTACCACCTGGCCTGCGACGCGGCCGACGCCGAGGCCGTGGCCCGGTTGCGGCGGCGCAAGAACCGCGGCGACAAGCCGTTCGCGGTGCTGGCCCGCTCCCTGGCCGAGCTCGACCCCCTGGTCGGACTCGACGCGGCGGAGCGGGAGTTGCTCACCGGGCCGCAGCGCCCGATCGTGCTGCTGCGCCGCCGGCCCGGGGCGGGCGCGCTCGCCGAGGCCGTCGCACCGCGCTCGGCCGACCTGGGCGTGATGCTGCCCTACGCCCCGCTGCACCACCTGCTGCTCGGGCTGCCCGGCGACCCGCCGGGCCCCGCACTGCTCGTGCTGACCAGCGCCAACCTGGCCGGGGAGCCGATCGTCACCGACGACGCGGAGGCCCGCGCCAAGCTGGCCCCGCTGGTGGACGGCTGGGTGATGCACGACCGGCCGATCCAGGTGCCCTGCGACGACTCGGTGCTGCGGGTGGTGGACGGCGAGGTGCTGCCGCTGCGCCGCTCGCGCGGCTGGGCCCCGCTGCCGGTGCAACTGCCGGTGCCGGTGCGGCCGGTGCTCGCGGTCGGCGGCGATCTGAAGAACACCTTCGCGCTGGCCCGGGGCGAGTCGGCCTGGCTCTCCGCCCACATCGGCGACATGGACGACCTGGCCACCCTGCGGGCCTTCGACCGCGCCGTCGCCCACCTGACGGCCGTCACCGGGGTCGTGCCCGAGCTGCTGGCCGCCGACCGGCATCCGGGCTACCGCTCGGTCCGGCAGGCCGGGCGCGCCGCGCGCGGGCGGCCGTTGGTGCGGGTGCAGCACCACCACGCCCATGTCGCGGCGGTGATGGCCGAGCACGGGCTCACCGGCAACGAGCCGGTGATCGGCGTCGCCTTCGACGGGACCGGCTACGGCGAGGACGGCGCGATCTGGGGCGGCGAGGTGCTGCTGGCCGACTACGACGGATTCCGGCGGCTGGCGCACCTGGGGTACGTGCCGCTGCCGGGCGGCGATGCGGCGGTGGCCCGTCCGTACCGGTCGGCGCTGGCCCAGCTGCACGCCGCGGGACTGCCGTGGGAGGCGGACCTGCCCTGTGTGCGGGCCTGTTCCGAGGAGGAACGCCGCGTGCTGGAACAGCAGTTGGCGCGCTCACTGAACTGCCTGCCGACCTCCAGTATGGGGCGGCTCTTCGATGCGGTGGCCGCGCTGGCGGGCGTCTGCCAGCGGGCCGGCTACGAGGCGCAGGCGGCGCTGGAGCTGGAGGCGGCGGCGGTAGCGCACGGCCCGGCGCAGCCGTACGCCTTCGGTCTGCGCGCGGGCGACGACGCCTCGGACCTGCTGCTGGTGGCCGAGCCGGCTCCGGTGCTGGCCGCCGTGCTGGCCGACCTGCGGGCCGGCGCGTCGGCCGGGCTGATCGCCGCGCGCTTCCACGCCGGCGTGGCCGCGCTGGTCCGTGCGCTCTGCGCGGCGGCCCGTGAGCGGCACGGAGCGGACCAGGTGGCGCTGAGCGGCGGGGTGTTCGCCAACGCCGTGCTCTCCTCGGCCTGCGCGCGCGGCCTGCGCGAGGACGGTTTCACGGTGCTGCGGCACCACCGGGTGCCGCCGAACGACGGCGGGTTGGCGCTCGGCCAGCTGATCATTGCGGCGCGAGCCGCCGGTTGAGAGGAGATGGTCCCATGTGTCTTGCGGTGCCCGGCAGAGTGCTGGAGATCGAGGAACGCGACGGCGCGAGGATGGCCGTGGTGGACTTCGGCGGTGTGGTGAAGGACGTCTGCCTGGAGTACCTGCCCGACCTGCAGGTCGGCGAGTACGCCATCGTGCACGTCGGGTTCGCGTTGCAGCGCCTGGACGAGGAGTCGGCCTGCCGCACGCTGGAGCTCTTCGCCGAAATCGGCCTGCTGCAGGAGGAGTTCGGTGATCCCTGGGAGGCAGCGGCGGCTGCCGGGGCGAGTGCGGAGGTGCAGCGGTGAAGTATCTGGAGGAGTTCCAGGACCCTGAGCTGGCCCGCGTCCTGCTGGAGGACATCAGGGCGACGGTGACCAGGCCCTGGGCGGTGATGGAGGTCTGCGGCGGCCAGACGCACAGCATCATCCGCCACGGCATCGACCAGCTGCTGCCGGACGAGGTGGAGCTGATCCACGGACCGGGCTGCCCGGTCTGCGTCACCCCGCTGGAGGTGATCGACAAGGCGCTGGAGATCGCCGGCCGGCCGGAGGTGATCTTCTGCTCCTTCGGCGACATGCTGCGGGTGCCGGGCACCGACCGCGACCTGTTCCGGGTCCGCGGCGAGGGCGGCGACGTGCGGGTGGTGTACTCGCCGCTGGACGCGCTGCGGATCGCCCGGGAGAACCCGCACCGCGAGGTGGTCTTCTTCGGCATCGGCTTCGAGACCACCGCGCCGCCCAACGCGATGACGGTGCACCAGGCCCGCAAGCAGGGCATCACCAACTTCAGCATGCTGGTCTCGCACGTGCTGGTGCCACCCGCCATCGAGGCGATCATGACCTCGCCGGACTGCCGGGTGCAGGGCTTCCTGGCCGCGGGCCACGTGTGCAGCGTGATGGGCACCGAGGAGTACCCGCAGCTGGCCGAGCGGCACAAGGTGCCGATCGTGGTGACCGGTTTCGAACCGCTCGACATCCTGGAGGGGATCCGGCGCACGGTACGGCAGTTGGAGCGCGGCGAGCACACCGTGGAGAACGCCTACCAGCGCGCGGTGCGGCCCGAGGGCAACCCGGCGGCCCGCGCGATGCTCCAGGACGTCTTCGAGGTCGCCGACCGCGCCTGGCGCGGCATCGGGGTGATCCCGGGCAGCGGCTGGCGGCTGAGCGAGCGCTACCGCGAGTTCGACGCCGAGCACCGGTTCGACGTCACCGGGATCACCACCCGCGAGTCCGAACTCTGCCGCAGCGGCGAGGTGTTGCAGGGTCTGATCAAGCCGCACCAGTGCGAGGCGTTCGGCACCGTCTGCACGCCGCGCAATCCGCTGGGCGCCACCATGGTCTCCACCGAGGGCGCCTGCGCCGCGTACTACCTCTACCGGCGGCTGGGCGCGCCGGCCGCTGCGACTGCGACCGCCGCTGCGACCGCGGCTGGGGCTGTGCCTCCGACCGCGCTGGAGGCGAGCCCCGTTGGCTGAGACCCGGACCCTGGCCGCGCCCGACTTCGCCGGCTGGACCTGCCCGCTGCCGCTGCGCGACCACCCGAGGGTGGTGATGGGGCACGGCGGCGGTGGGGCGATGTCGGCCGAACTGGTGGAGAACATCTTCGCCCCGGCCTTCGGCGGTGCCCAGGCCGCACTGCGCGACTCGGCCGAGCTCACCCTGGGCGGGGCCCGACTCGCGTTCTCCACCGACTCGTTCGTGGTGCGACCGCTCTTCTTCCCCGGCGGCAGCATCGGCGACCTGGCGGTCAACGGGACCGTCAACGACCTGGCCATGAGCGGGGCGAGCGCGGCCTACCTCTCCTGCGGGGTGATCCTGGAGGAGGGCGTCGAGATGGCCCTGGTGGGCCGGGTGGCGCAGGCGATGGGGGCGGCCGCCCGGGCGGCCGGGGTCGCGGTGGTCACCGGCGACACCAAGGTGGTGGAGGCCGGGCACGGCGACGGCATCTACCTCAACACCGCCGGCATCGGCCTGATCCCACCGGGCGTCGACCTGCACCCGCAGCGCGCGGTGCCGGGTGACGTGGTGATCGTCAGCGGCGAGATCGGGCTGCACGGCGTGGCGATCATGAGCGTCCGGGAGGGGCTGGAGTTCGGCGTCGGGATCAGCAGCGACTGTGCCGCGCTGGGCGGCCTGGTGACCGCGATGCTCGCCGTCACCCCGGACCTGCACGTGCTGCGCGACCCCACCCGGGGCGGGGTGGCCGCCGCGCTGAACGAGATCGCGGCGGCGGCGGGAGTCGGCGTGGTGCTGACCGAGCGCTCGATCCCGGTGCCGCCCGAGGTCGCCAACGCCTGCGCGATCCTCGGGCTGGACCCGATGTACGTGGCCAACGAGGGCAAGCTGGTGGCCTTCGTGCCGCGCGAGCACGCCGAGGCCGTGCTGGCCGCGATGCGGGCCCACCCGCTGGGCGCGCGGGCGGCGGTGATCGGTGAGTGCGTGGCCGAGCACCCGGGCATGGTGGTGGCCCGCACCGCACTCGGCGGCACCCGGGTGGTCGACCTGCCGCTCGGTGAGCAACTGCCGCGGATCTGTTAGGGATCCAGGCTGTGGTCCGGGCCGGCGGGGCGGGCGACCGTCCCGCCGGCCGTTCTCGATCCGGACGTCCCCGAGGACGAACCCGCTTGCGAGGGCGATCGGTCGCGTGCTCGGGGAGACCCGGCTCGGTCCGGCACGGTCAGCCGGTGAGCAGGGGCGAGCTGCTGCCCTCCAGGATCACCCGGGCCACCAGGGCGGGGTTGTCGCCCATCGGCACGTGGCCGCAGCCGGGCAGCGGGATGAACCGTGCGGCGGGCAGGAGTTGGCGGGCCCGGCGGCCCTGGCCGTTCAGCAGCAGCCGGTCCTCGGTGCCCCAGGCGATGGTGAGCGGGATGTCGGCGGGGATGCCCACGGGGAAGCGCGCGACGTGCTCGCCGAGCCCGGCGCGCAGGGTCTGGTGGAAGCCGCGGGCCTCCAGCATCGCCCGGGTGTCCAGCATCAGTTCGTCGGGGTCGAGCCGTTCGGGGCGGCCGTAGATCACGCCGAACATCAGCTTGCGGGCCTGGGGGCGCTGGGCCAGCGAGGCGCGGACCGACTCGGGGGTGCGGGCGGCGAAGCGGTGCAGGCTGAGCATGCCGGCCGCGTAGAGGAAGCCGGGCCTTCGGTAGAAGCCGGCGGGGGAGAGCGCGGTGACCGAGGAGGCCAGCGAGTGCCGGGCGGCGTGCAGGGCGAACAGGCCGCCCAGCGAGTTCCCGGCCACGTGCGGGCGTTCGACACCGATCGAGTTCAGGAAGTCGCCCAGTACCGTGATGGCGCTGTCGATGGAGTAGGGCATCCCGGCGGGCAGGGTGGGCGAGGCGCCGAAGCCGGGCAGGTCGACGGCGATCACCTCGCGTTCGGCGGCGAGCAGGTCGAGCACGGGCTTCCAGCCCTGCCAGCGGTGTCCGATGCCGTGCAGCAGAAGCAGGGGCGGGCCGTCGCCCCGGCGCTCGTGTACGAGGTCCATGGCCGTGAGGATAGGCCCAAGTTACCGGCTAGTCACTGACTTGTGAGAATCCGTGTCAATAGTCTGAAAATCAACGCCCGGCCGGGGTGGCCGGCCTCCGCCGGCCGGGCGCTGCGCGGGACCTCAGGCCCGGGCGCTGCCGAGGTTCCGGTCGGCCTCGCCGCCGGACAGCAGCAGCGTGGTCTCCTCGATCCGGACGAACCGGCCGTCGGGCGCGAACTCGCCGAAGAGGTAGACCTCCATGCGGACCGTGGAGCCGTCCTTCTTGGTGACGGTGACGGCGTGCCGGTCGGCGTAGAGATGGCCGTTGGCCAGCTCCTCGTACACGTCGACCGAGCCGGAGGCGACCACGGCGCGCAGGTGGGCGATGTGCTCCAGGAACTCGGTGCGGTCGGCCCAGCTGCCGTCGGTGCGCTGGCGGTACTCGGGGGCGAAGTGGCGGTCGGCGGCCTCGTCCAGGGGCAGCTCCGGGTTGAAGAGCAGGTCGGTCAGGGCGCTGGTGATGTCGGTGCGGGTCATGGCGAGCTCCGGGGAGTCAGGGGTTTTGCGTGCGCTGCGCACGCTTCTCCTGAACTGTAGCGCATCTGCGTGCGGCGCGCACGCTTCTTCTGTGAGGGGTGAAACGGCGAGCGCGGACCACGATGATGCCGTGGTCCGCGCTCGCCGCTCGGGGGCGCCCCCGAACGGCCCCGGGGGTCAGTGGCCGTTGAGGCTCTCGCCGAGGGCGGCGGTCAGGCTGCCGTCCGCGGTGTCGCCGTCCAGCGACCAGACGAAGGTGCCGCGCAGCCCCTGCTGGCGGATGTACTGGCCCTTGATCCGGACCGAGGCCGGGTCGTCGTAGCTGGCGAAGGTGCCGGTGGCCGGGTCGTACTTGTAGGGCTCGTCCGCCGCCGGGTCCCAGTAGGTCTGCCCCGGGGCGGTGAGCACCTGGTTGTAGTCCGGCGTCGTGGCCACCCCCGCCGTGGCGGGCTGGAACAGGCCGTCGCCGTTGGGGCCCGGGGCGACGCCGGTCCACTCGTGGGCGTAGTAGGGGATCGCCAGGCCGATCTGGCCCGCTCGCACGCCCTGGCTCTCGTAGTACTTCACCGCCTGGTCCACGGTGAACCGGTTGTTCGCCGGGTTCGGGTCCGCCGGGTCCTGGTGGAGGGCGGAGGAGAAGTCGGTCGGGCCGGTGTTCTCCCAGCTGCCGTGGTAGTCGAAGGTCATCACGTTGAACCAGTCGACCACCTTGGCCACCTTGCGCAGCTCCAGCTTGGCGGCGAAGGCGGGGTTGGCGGAGGTGTTCGCGGTGAGCAGGTAGTGCCCGGCGCCGGCCTGCCGGCTCAGCCCGGACAGCTGGTGGCGGAACTCCGTCATCAGCGCGGTGTAGTCGGGGGTGTCCTGCGGGCCGTACGGGTTGCCGTTGCCGGGCTCGCCCGGGTACTCCCAGTCGACCGCGAAGCCGTCGAAGATGCCGGCCGCGGCGCCCGCCGGCAGGCCCGGGATGTCGCCCTTGAGGTACTGGTCGACGCAGGAGGAGACGAACTTCTGCCGGCCGGCCGCGGTGGCGGCCAGCTGGGAGAACTGGCCCGACCAGGACCAGCCGCCGATCGACATCACGATCTTCAGCTTCGGGTAGGCGGCCTTGAGTTCGCGCAGCTGGTTGAGGTTGCCCTTCAGCGCCTGGTCGGGCTGGTCGGCCTGGCCGTTCACCGACTCGTCGGCGGTGAAGGGGCGCTGGTAGTCGGCCCAGGTGTCGGCGCTGGCGCACTGGCCGTCCGGCGAGACGGTGCTGAACGCGTAGTCCAGCTCGGTGAGGTGCTTGATGTCGCCGCTGGTGATCAGGTTCTTCTCGAAGAAGCCGGAGTAGATGCCCCACTGGGTGAAGTAGCCGGTCAGTGCCTTCTGGTCGCCGCCGCGGTGGTGGTCGCCTGCCTGGCTGCCCGTCCGGGCGAATGCCGTGGCACCGGCGGGGGCGGCGCCCAGCAGGGCGACGGCGCAGGCCGCGGCCGCGGCGCTGACGGCGGCTCTGCGGATCGCGGAAGGGCGGGTGGCAAAACGGCGGAGCGCTGGCATGGACTCTCCTCGGCGGGATGCCTCAAGCAGGAGCAACGGTGGGGGAATTGGCGATGCCAAGGGCGCGCGCCGGCGGTGCTGGGTGCGGGCAGCGGGAAGCGGCATTGGCATAGACCAATGAGAGGGAAGGTATAGTCCGCCGCCCGCCGGGTCAATGGCCCTCCCACGCCGAACCGCACGCCGAACGGCGCGGGAAAACCAGGTGCTTGGCACGGTGCGCCCCGATAAGGTCCGGTCTGTTCGGCCCCCGTCGTCGCCACCGCTGAGGAGAGCGTCATGTCCCGAAAGATCCGTGTTGCTCCGGTGATGGAACTGACGACCGAACAGCGTGGAGAAGCACGTCATGACAAGCGTGAACATCGGGATCCTGGCCCATGTCGATGCCGGTAAGACCAGCCTGACCGAACGGCTGCTGCACACCGCCGGGGTGATCGACCGGATCGGCAGCGTCGACCGCGGGGACACCCAGACCGACTCGCACGAGCTCGAACGCCGGCGCGGCATCACGATCCGGTCGGCGGTGGTCTCCTTCACCGTCGGCGAGGTGAAGGTCAACCTCATCGACACCCCCGGTCACCCGGACTTCATCGCGGAGGTCGAGCGGGCCCTTGGCGTGCTCGACGGCGTGGTCCTGGTCGTCTCGGCGGTCGAGGGCGTGCAGGCGCAGACCCGCCTGCTGATGCGCACGCTGGCCAGGCTGCGGATGCCCGTGCTCGTCTTCGTGAACAAGATCGACCGCCGGGGTGCCCGGGAGTCGGAGCTGCTGGCCGAGATCCGCGCCGAACTCACGCCCGCCACCGTCCTGATGAGCCGGGTGACGGGGCTCGGCACGCCGCTGGCGCGGGCGAGCGCCCGGCAGCTCGCGCAGCAGGACTTCGCCGGGGAGCTGGCGGAGCTGCTCGGTGACCACGACGACGCCTTCCTCGCGCGTTACCTCGGCGAGGGGCCGGAGCCGACCGCCGCCGACTACGAGGACGCTCTCGCCCGGTGCGTCCGGGCCGGCGAGGTCCACCCGGTCTTCTTCGGCTCGGCGCTGGCCGGGACCGGGGTCGCCGAACTGGCCGACGCGATCGCGCGGTTGCTGCCGCAGTGCTCGGGGAGCGGGGACGGTGCGCTGCGCGGGACGGTGTTCAAGATCGAACGCGGCTGGGCCGGCGAGCGGACCGCCTATGTCCGGCTGCACTCGGGAACCCTGGCCGCGCGCGCCGACGTCGCCTTCCACCGGCCCGAGCGCCAGGGCGCGGTCACCGGACTGACCGGCCGCTGCACGGCGGTGGAGGTCTTCGAGCGGGGTGCCGCGCTGGTCGAGCGGACGGCGGTGGCGGGTGACATCGCCAAGCTGCGCGGGCTCAAGGGGATCCGGATCGGCGACCGGATCGGCGACCGGCCGGGCGAGGGGGCGGGGCCGGGCGGACCCCAGCTGTTCGCGCCGCCCACGCTGGAGACCGTCATCCGGCCGACCAGGCCCGGGGATGCTCCCCAACTCTACGAGGCCCTGCAGCAGTTGGCCGACCAGGATCCGCTCATCGATGTGCGGGTCGACCGGACGCAGGCGGAGCCCCGGGTGTCGGTCTCGCTCTACGGCGAGGTGCAGAAGGAGGTCATCAAGGCCACGCTCGCCGAGGAGCACCAACTGGACGTGGTCTTCGAGGACACCCGGATCATCTGCGTGGAGCGGCCGATCGGGATCGGCGCGGCGGTGGAGGAGATCGGCTCGCAGAGCCGGACGCTCTTCTGGGCCACCGTGGGTCTGCGGG
Source organism: Kitasatospora sp. NBC_01250 (assembly GCF_036226465.1). NCBI lineage: Bacteria > Bacillati > Actinomycetota > Actinomycetes > Kitasatosporales > Streptomycetaceae > Kitasatospora > Kitasatospora sp. NBC_01250. The sequence continues at coordinate 7,010,045 of NZ_CP108476.1, forward strand.
TGGAGCCCGGCGAGCCGGGCTCGGGGACGGTCTTCCGGCGCGCGGTCGAACCGGGCTCACTGCCGGCCGCCTTCCACAAGGGGATCGAGGAGGCGGTGCGGGCCACCCTCCAGCAGGGTCTGCACGGTTGGGAGGTGCTCGACGTCATGGTGACGCTGACCCGCACCGGCTTCGCCAGCCCGATCAGCACCGCCGGAGACTTCCGCAGGCTGACCCCGCTGGTGCTGATGAACGCGCTGCGGCAGGCCGGCACCCAGGTGCTGGAGCCGGTGAACGGCTTCGAGCTGGAGGTGCCGGCCGAGCACGTCAGCACCGTGCTGCTCACCCTGGCCGAGTGCGGGGCCACGGTGGCCACGACCGTGCTCCGGGGTGGCAGCTACCTGGTCGAGGGGCACCTGCCGGCCCGTACGGCGCGGGAGTTCGAGCAGCAGCTGCCGGGGCTGAGCGCGGGGGAGGGCGTGCTGCTCACGCGCTTCCACGGCTTCACCCCGGTGGTGGGGGCGGTACCGACCCGGCAGCGGACGGACAGCAACCCGCTGGACCGCAAGGAGTACCTGCTGAGGACCTTCGGGCGGCTGTGAAGGGGAGTTGGAGCCGGCGCTCCGCCCGCGGGCGGAGCGCCACGGCTGCCGTGCCGGCCAGCGCGGAGAATGCCCGACGAAGCCGTAGGGTGACGTCCTCTCGGAGATGATTCGTCTCCGTACCGCTGAATCCGGTGGGCTGTTGGCGATCGCTCCATCGAGTGACGCCAACTCCGGTCTCCGGCCCCCGTGGTGCGCCCCGGGATCAGTACGCGCTGTCGTAGGTGTAGAAGACGGTGTGGTCGAGCAGGGCCGCCGGGGCGGTGTCGTTCCACGGCTTCATCGGGTCGCCCAGGGCGACCACGTCCTGGGTCGTGGCGGTGGGCAGGTAGCCCTGGTCGGGGTGGCGGCTCTGCCAGGCCGACCAGAGCCGGTCGATCATGCAGTGGTGCAGCCAGAAGACCGGGTCGTTGGGCGACATGCCGGTGCTCATCGCGCCGCCCACCCAGACGTGCACCCGGTTGTGCAGATTGACGCCCCGCCAGCCCTCCAGGTTGTTGCGGAAGCCGTCGGAGTCGCTGTTCCACGGTGCGGCGTCGTACGGGGTGATGGCCAGCACGCTGTCCACGTCGGCCCGGGTGGGCAGGTTCGGGGTGTCGCCGCCGAGCCTGCGGACCAGGTAGGGGCGGCTGTCCGGGCGTACGGTCAGCGGCCAGTTCCCGGCGGCGTAGGCGAAGGGGCCGGTGGTCACCCGGCCGCCGGAGCCCGTGCCGTCGCCGCCCAGCAGGTCCGGGCCCCAGAGCGAGGCGTTCGGGGTGCGGTCCGTGGTCCAGTCCCAATAGGGCAGCGAGACAGCCGGGTTGACGGCCTGCAGGGCCTTCTCGAACTCCAGCAGGAACTTGCGGTGCCAGGGCAGGAAGGACGGCGAGCGGTGACCCGTGCGCTCGGTGTCGTCCTGGTCGCTCATGATGAACTGGTTGTGCGTGGTGACGAAGGCGTCGTAACGGCCCTGCTTCTTGAGCGCCAGGACGGCGTTGACGAAGTCGCGCTTCTCCTGGGCCGTCAGGGTCGCCTGGTTCTTGCGGACTGCCATGGGTGCTCCTTGTGACGTGTTCGGGGTGCGGAGTCGGACGTGCGGTGGCAGGCCGGGCTCAGAGGTCGATCGGGGTGAGGGTGGCGCCCTGCAGCTCGTTCACGGCGGCGCGGGCGAGGGCGCGCGGCGTGCTGAAGGTCTGGTAGTGGTTGATGACGCTGATCCAGGTGCCGTCGGCGTTGCGCATCACGTGCAGTTCCTGACCGTCGATCAGCACCATGTAGCCGGAGCCGTGGTGCATGCCGGCCATGCCGGCCATGCCGCCGCTCATCGGCATGCCCTGGATGTGGCGGCCCTGGAAGACCTCGTCGAAGGTGGCACTGCCGCCGTCGGCCGCAGCGGCCTTCGCGGCGGGCTTGGACAGGCCCAGCAGGGCCGTGCCGGCGGTGGCGGTCAGGGCGACGGCGGCGCCCTGGAGCATGCGGCGGCGGGTGAGTTCGGTCGTACTCGTCTTGTCGGACATGGCTGTGTCCCCCCATTGCTGAGTGCGCATGACTGGAATGGCTGAATCGGCCCCCCGATTTGATGACGGACCGTCAAGAAAGGGCGTCGGCGCCACCGTTGTGCTGCCTCGCGATGACGCATGGGTCGCGATCGGTCCGTCCGGCTCATTCCTATCAGGGCGTGGAGGGGGCTTGGCGAGTGAGGTCGTCCGGAGTTGGCAGGGTGACCGTTTCTGGACATCGTGTGGAGAAAGTTGCATCTTTTACCAAAGTGAGAACTTCCTTTTACTGGGTGGTTCCACGCGGGAGCGTGGAAGATCTTGCGTCGAAGATGCTCTGTGGCAGGAAGGTCTGCGGTCTTGACGGATCCTTTGTGACCGTCCTTACGTCGCCAGGATGGCGTGATGGCAGGGGTGTTGCTGCCCGACCGCGCTTCCCGATGGGGCACCGGGGGCAGCTGGGGCGCAGCCGCGGACCGGCGGCCGGGGTCCCGTCGGCGTCGAGCGGGCACGTCGGCGGGTGATCAACAAGACTTGATCGGTCACGACCCCTGGGCCATAGTGGAGCCGCGGTGGAACGGGGGTTCCCCAGAGCGGATGTGGCTGCCACCGACCGCGATCCACACTGTGCTTCCGAACAATGTGCTTCCGAGAAGGGCGACGCGGTGACGAATCCGTTTGAAGATCCCGATGCCGACTACCTGGTGCTCGTCAACGGCGAGGGACAGCACTCGCTGTGGCCGGCCTTCGCCGAGGTGCCCGACGGCTGGAACCAGGTCTTCGGGGCGGCCAAGCGCCAGGAGTGCCTGGACTACGTCGAGAAGAACTGGACCGACATGCGGCCCGCGAGCCTGATCGAGGCCATGGAGGCCGCCGAGTAGTGCGCGCCGGCCGGCCTGCCGGGCCGGCCGCGGGTGCCGGGCGGCGCGTCCCACCGACGCGCCGCCCGGCACCGCGAGCGCTGACCGACACCGCAGCCCCGCTGCCATGCCTCGGCCGGGCCGGTTCGTGCTGCCCCGGGTCGGGGCACTGCCCCCGCGCCGGCCGCGCGCGGGGGCAAAGGCTGCTGGGCAGCCAAGAACAAGCAGGGGGACGGGCGTTGAACGGGGAACACTATGCCGTCGTCTGCGTCGAGTGCGGGACGCGCTCCGCGGACGACGGACTGATCACGAGCTGCCGCGGCTGCGCGGATGCCTCGCTGCTGCGCACCGACTACCGGGCCGCCGCGCTGCCGGTCTCGGCCGGGGCGTCGGGCATCTTCCGGTACCGGGAGTGGCTGCCGGTCGCCCGGGAGATCCCGGGTTCGAGCCTGCCGTCCGTGCACCGATGTCAGAACCTGGGAGCGGCACTGGGTCTGACCGATCTCTGGGTGGCGTTCAACGGCTACTGGCCGGAACGGGGCAGCCACCTGGTGTCCGGGACGTTCAAGGAGCTGGAAGCCTTCACCGTCCTGGCCCGCACCCCCGAGGACGCCGGGGTCATGGTGGTCGCGTCCGCCGGCAACACCGCGGCCTCCTTCGCGCTGGCCGCCGACCAGGTCGACCTCCCCTGTGTGCTCGTGGTGCCCGACCGGGCGCTGCCCGACCTGGGCGTGATCGACGCCCTGCACGGCATCGGCAGGCGGGTTCGGATCGTCGCCGTCAAGGGCGGCACCTACAACGACGCGATCGCCTACAGCCAGGGCCTGCTGGCCGCCGATCCGGTGTTCTTCCCCGAGGGCGGGGTGCGCAACGTCGCCAGGCGCGACGGACTCGCCGTCGTCATGCTCGCCGGGTACGAGGCGATGGGCCGGCTGCCCGACTACTACGTCCAGGCGGTGGGCAGCGGCACCGGGGCGGTGGCCGCCCACGAGGCCTCGCGCCGGATCGCCGCGCAGCCCGGCGGCGGGAGCGTGCCGCGCATGCTGCTCTGCCAGAACAGCGAGTTCGCGCCGCTGCACCGGCTCTGGCGCCACTGGGAGGCCACCGGCGGTGCGGTCGCGGCGGGTCCGGGCGACGGCGGGGCCGCCGGGCAGCGCGGGACGGCGGGGCAGGAAGACGTCCACGCGCCCGAACTCGTCAACGCCGCACCGCCGTTCGCGGTCCGTGGCGGCGTGCGCGACATCCTCGCCGACAGTGCGGGCGACGTGCTGGTCGCCGACGGCGCCGCGGCCCGGGCGGCCGGCGCGCTCTTCGAGGAGACCGAGGGCATCGACATCGAGCCGGCCGCGGCGGTGGCGGTGGCCTGCCTGCGCGAGGCCGTCGCGGCCGGCCGGGTGCCCCGCGACGCGCGGGTGCTGCTGAACATCACCGGCGGAGGCCGGCGCCGGACCCGGGAACTCGCCGGCCGGCACGGCCCGGAACCGGACGCGTGGCTGGTCGGAACCGCCGGCGAACCGGCGGCCACGGCCGCCATGGTGCTGGACTCACTGGCCCTGTGACGCTCCGTCGCGCGCCCGGCAAGATCCGCCGGACGGGCTCTGGCCGCTACGGGCGTGCCTGCTTGCGGCCGTCGACCCAGAGGTCGACCCGCTCGTTGTAGAACGCGACCAGGCCGGCGATCGGCGCGAGCTGATGGGTGGGGAAGTCGTAGCACCAGGCGAGGTCCGGGTGCAGCCGCCCGCCGATCCGGGCCGACCAGTACCCGGTGGTGGTGCCCTTGTAGGGGCACGCGGTGACGGTGTCGCTGGGGACCAGGGAGCGGAAGTCCACGTCGGTGCGGTCGAGGTAGTACCGGGTCGGCAGACCGGTCTCGAAGACCAGCACCGGCGAGGACGACTCGGCGAGCACCGTGCCGTTGCGCTCGACCCGCACCGTGCGGGTCGAGCGCAGCGCGTCCACCCGGACGTACGGGCTGCGCGGGTGCACGAAGACCTGCTCGTCCTCCTCGAACCACGCGTCCAGTGCGCCCCACTCGAAGCGCGCGGTGCCGCCGAGCCCGGGGACCGGCGACTGCGGCAGCACCTTGGCCGCGCCGGGCCGCCACTCGTCGCCGAGGCACAGCCCGTGCCGCTGGGCGGTGCCGCGCGAGCTCTCTTCGAAGGCCGCGTCCCCCTCCTCCGGCACCAGCAGCCCGGCGCGGACGTCGGCCAGCGGGATGTAGTACTGCGGGTAGTACGGCACCTCCCAGACGTAGTGGGCCCGGGTGGTGTCGAGAACGGTCTCGCCGGCCAGCACCGCGCGGATCCGCCGGGGCACCGGTTCGACCTGGTCGACCTGGACGTTGACCTGCGGATAGGCCGCAGGCTCGGGTTGGTCGTTCACCGCGGGCTCCCTTGCTTCGGGCGGGGCGTGGTCCGTCTCCCAGCCTAGGTGGTGGGGTCGCGGGTGGCCGTCATCCGGGGGCGGCAAGCGGACGGCAAGTTTTTGTCGATCCGGGTCGGCGATCATGCGGCTCGTCGCCTCCGCACCGATCCTCTGGAGCCAGCACCGATGTCCCTGCTCAGGGCCGCCCCCGCCGCGCCCGCCCGGCGCACCCTGCTGCGAAACCCGGCGTCCTGGTACGTGGCGGCGCTGGCCCTCGGGTGGCCGGTCGAGGCGCTGCTGTCGCCCGGCCGGCTGAACCACCTGCAGGAGTGGTCGTCGGCCAACCTGGCGAACCTGCACCCGTGGCCCGCGGGCCATCCGGTCGGGGCGCTGGTGGTCTCGGCCTTCGTCCCGCCGGACTCCGCCTGGGTGTGGCCGCTCTTCGCGCTCGCCACCTTCACGGTGGTGGAGCTGCTGGGCCCGGCCCGAGCCGTGGTGTCGCTGGTGCTCGTGCACGTGGGTGTCACGGCGCTGACCGAGGCGCTGGTGTGGTGGCGGATCCACCACGACGCGCTGCCGGCCGTGGCGGCGCACGAGCTCGACACCGGCCCCTCCTACCTGGTGGTCACGGCGATGACGGTGGCGCTCTGCCGCGCCCGGCCGGTGTGGCTGCGGGCCGGCTGGCTGGTGCTGCTGGCCCTGGCCTGGCCGGACCTGCTGGACGGGATCGGGGACGGCGACTGCGCCGCCGTCGGCCGTCTGCTCGCGCTCGCCGCGGGCCTGGCCCTCTCCGGCGCGCTCGCGTGCGCCGAGCGGCGCCGCCGGGGCCCGGCGGGCCGGGAGGGCGACCCCTGAAGCCGGCCGACCCCGACCCGGCACCCGCCGGCCCGACCACCAGCCCGACCATCAGCCCACCCGATCACGGAGCACCTGTGTCCCGCATCATCACCGTCGCCATGCCCGCGCACGGCCACACCGGTCCACTGCTGGCCATCACGGCCGATCTGGTCGCCCGCGGCCACGAGGTGGCCTTCCTCGGCGGCAGCCGGTTCGCCGAGGCGGCCGGGGCCACCGGCGCGCGGTTCGTCGCGCTGCCGCCCGTGGCCGACTTCGACGACCGCGACATCAACGCGGCCTTCCCCGGGCGGGCGGAGCTGCCGGCCGGTCCCGAGCGCGCCCTCTTCGACGTCCGGCACATCTTCATCGACCCGATACCCGCTCAGTACCAGGCGCTGCAGGCGCTGTTGGCGGAGTTCCCGGCGACGGCGGTGATCGGCGACAGCCTCTTCCAAGGCATGCTGGGGCTGGCCCTGGCGCGGCCGAAGGGCGAGCGGCCGGCCGTCGTCAGCATCGGCACCGCCCCGCCCACCCTGCAGAGCGTGGACACCGCGCCGTTCGGCCCCGGGCTGCCGCCGCTGGCGGGGGAGCAGGGGCGGCAGCGCAACCTGGCGCTGAACGCGGAGGCGACCAGGCGCGGCGAACCGCTGCGGCAGTATGCCGCCGCGCTCTTCGCCAGCGTGGGGGTCGCCCTCCCCGAGGGGCCCCGGACCGACACGATCGTCCGGGCGCCGGACCACTACCTCCAGCTCACCGTGCCGGGCTTCGAGTACCCGCGCAGCGACGCCCCGGCGTCCTTCCGGTGCATTGGCGCGCTGCCGCCGCTCGCCGCCGCCGAGTTCGAAACCCCCTCCTGGTGGCACGAGTTGACGGACGACCGGCCGGTGGTGGTGGTCACCCAGGGGAGCCTGGCCCACGACGACCTGACCGAGCTGCTGGTCCCCGCGGTGCGGGCGCTGGCGGACCACGAGGCGCTGGTGGTCGCGGTCACCGCCCGCCCGGACGGTCCGCAGGCTCTGGCCGAGAGGTTGGGCACGCTGCCCGGCAACGTCCGGGTGGCCGGCTACCTGCCCTTCGAGCGGCTGCTGCCGCACGCGGACGTGCTGGTCAGCAACGGCGGCTACGGCGGCGTGCACACGGCGCTGCGGCACGGCGTGCCGCTGGTGGTCGCGGGCGCCGGCGAGGACAAGCCCGAGGTCGCCGCCCGGGTCCAGTGGAGCGGCGCCGGGCTGGACCTGCGCACCGGACGCCCGGCGGAGGCCGACCTCGCGGACGCCGTCGGCCAGGTGCTCGGCGAGCCCGCGTTCCGGGAGCGGGCCCGGGCGCTGAGCGCCGAACTCGCCGCGCACCGGCCGCTCGACGCGATCGCCGAGCTGGTGGCCGCCCTGGGGTGACGCCGGGCCCGCTGCACCGGGCGGGCCTGCCGGGCCGGGCGGGCCGGGCTAGCCTGCTGCGCCGGGCGGGGCTGTCGTGTCGGGCGGTCCTGCCGTGCCAGGGCGGGTCAGGGTCCGCCCGACCCGGCCCCGTCGGCCCGGCAGGTCACCGCCAGCAGCGCCATGTCGTCGTCCCGGGGGCCGCCGGTCCACCGCTCGACGTCCCGGGTCACGGCCGCCACCAGCTCCCGCGGCGCGTCCCGGTGTCCCAGCCCGGCCAGCTGCTGCAGGGGGTCGTAGAACTCCCCGGCGCCGTTCCTGGCCTCGGTCACCCCGTCGGTGACCAGCAGCAGCGTGTCGCCCACGGCGAACGGCCAGTGGTCGGGCCGCGGGCGGGGGCCGCCGAGGGCGGCCATCCCGAGCGGCACCCCCGGATCGCCGGCGTCGAGCCGGCGCACCCGGCCCCCGCCCGCGGGCAGCAGGTAGGGGCCGGGGTGGCCGCAGTCGAGCAGCCGCAGCTCGCCCCGGAGCGGATCGAACTCGCCGAGCAGCGCGGTGATGAAGCCCTCCATCCGCAGCTCCTCGTCGCTGTGCGCGACCTCCCGCAGCAGGGCGTGCTCCACGCTGTCGGCCAGGGTGACCAGATCGGGCGCCCGCTCGGCGTTCTCCCGGAAGGCGCCGAGCAGCACCGAGACGGCGGTCACCGCCTTGAGGCCCTTGCCCCGCACGTCCGCGATCAGCAGCCGAACCCCGAACGGGGTCTGCTGCACGGCGTAGGCGTCCCCGCCGATCAGCGCCTCGGTCTGGGCCGCGGTGTAGCCGGTGGCCACCCGCAGCGGCCCGACCTCGGGCGGTGGCGAAGGCAGCACGGCCAGTTGGGCCGCGCGGGCCACCGACTGCAGCAGGTCGAGCCGCCGCCCGTGCCGGGCCACCACCTGGTTGAGCCAGAACCCGACGGACACCGCCAGCAGCGTGTTGGCCAGTTCGAGGTAGCCGGAGTCGTTGCCGACCGAACCGTCATGGGCGAGCAGCACCAGGATCCCGACGACGATCGCGACGCTGACGAGCACCGTCTCGCGGAACGACAGCAGCGTCCCGGCCGTCACGGCCGCCGCGGCCAGCATGGGATCACCCCAGTACTCGACGGGGGCCAGGGCGTTCCAGGTCAGCCCGGCGGCGATCAGCGCCCACGGCGCCAGCCGCACGTAGCGGGGCAGCCGTTCGGAGATCGATGTCATGGGCGACCACGCATCCCGGGAGAGGTGGGGCTCTATCGATCGTATCCGCCGCCCCGCCCCGCGGCCAGGCACGCCCGCCCGTCCCGGACACCGTCCGTCAACGGGCGGTCACGGCCCACCGGCTCACCCGCCGGTGGCGTCAGGTCGTCGCGCGGGCGAGGCTCGCGGGGCGCATGTCGGTCCAGTTGGCCTCCACGTACTCCACGCAGTCCTGGCGGACGGCCGGGCCGTGCACCACGGTCCAGCCGCGCGGCACCTCGGTTCGGGCGGGCCACAGCGAGTGCCGCCCCTCGTCGTTCACCAGCACCAGGTAGCTGCCGTCGACATCCTCGAACGGGTTCGTCATCGCTCTGTCCTCATCGTCAGGTGCGCTCGGGCGTGTGGACTTCCGGGTGCGTCCACCGAGGGGCGGGCATGGTGCTCGGGCCGGGGCCGAGTGTGGCCACCGGCCCGGAACGGAAGACCGCGACGACGCGAACTGGGGATGAATTCGCCGAGCGTTGCCCGTTGCCCGGGCATCCCCGTGGATCAGCGGCCCTCGGCGAGGGTGTGGGCGACGAGGGCGTTGGCATGGCCGTGGCCGAGGCCGTGCTCGGTCTTCAGCCAGGCGACGAGTTCCATGTGCCTGCGAAGGGGCGAACTGCGGATGAGCTCCTGCCAGTGCGCGACCGGGTGGCCGTACTTCTGCTCGATCGAGGGGAAGTAGCTGGCGGGGCCCTTCACCGGTGCCGTCATGAGCGGGTTCCTTCCGGGGAGCGGGGTCCGTGAGGACGATGCGCCCAGGCTAGGGGCCGGCGCTGACAACGGCGCCCGGGCTCCGCGGGGGAGTACCCCGCGGAGCCCGGCGCGCACCGGCGGCCGGCGTCCGGTCAGGCGGCCTGCTCCTCCGCCCGGCGGCGCAGCAGCTTCTTGTCCGGCTTGCCGACGTCCGTGAGCGGCAGCGCCTCGGCGAAGGTGATCCGGGCCGGCTCGTACATCGCGCCGCGCTCCTCGCGCACCATCGCACGCAGCTCGGCCTCGTCCACCGTGGCCTCGGGCGCGAGCACGATCACGGCGTGCACCTGCTCCATCCGGTCGGCGTCGGGGACGCCGAAGACGGCGCTCTGCAGGACCTGGGGGTGGGCGTTGAGCACCTCCTCCAGCTCGGTGGTGTAGACGTGGCCGCCCACCACGATGATCATGTCCTTCAGCCGGTCGAGGATGTAGAGGTAGCCCTCCTCGTCGAAGCGGCCGAGGTCACCGGTGTGCAGCCAGCCGCCGCGCAGCACCTCCGCGGTCAGCTCGGGCTGCTTCCAGTAGCCCTCCATGACGGCGTCGGAGCGCACGCAGATCTCGCCGAGCTCGCCGGTCGGCAGCGCGCGGCCCTCGGGGTCGCGGATCTCCACCTCGACGCCGGGCAGCACCTTGCCGGCCGAGCGCAGCAGTTCGGGGCGCTCGGGGTCGTGGTCGGCGGTGCCCAGCGTGCTGATCCCGCCGACCTCGTTCTGACCGTAGAACTGGAAGAGCACCGGGCCGAACCGCCGCAGGGCGTCGAGCAGCCGGGCGGGCGAGGCGGGGCAGCCGCCGTAGACCACGCTGCGCAGGCTGGAGGTGTCGGTGGTGGCCGCGTCCGGGTGGTCGAGCACCTGGTAGAGCAGCGGCGGCAGGACGAACAGCTGGGTGATCCGCTCCCGCTCGACGGTGGCGAGCACCTCGGCGGCGTCGAAGTCCTCCAGCAGCACGACGGTGCCGCCGCCGCCCAGGGTCCGGTCGGCCAGGTGGCCGGCCACGTGGGCCAGGGTGGTGCAGACGAGCTGGCGCTCCACCTCCGCCAGCTCCTCCAGCTTCCGCTGGAACGCCTCGGCCTGGCGGAAGGTGGTGCAGATCCCCTTGGGGTGGCCAGTGGTGCCGCCGGTGTGGCGGATGCTCATGATGTCGGTGGGCTTGGCCAGCGCGGCCAGCGGCTCGGCCGACTGGCCGGCGGCCAGCTCCAGCAGGTCCTTGCCGACCCCGGCCGGGCCCAGCGTCAGGACGGTGGACACCGGTGCGAGGTCGAGCAGCTCGGTGGCGCGGTCGGCCAGTCGCGGGTCCACGATCAGCGCGGTGGTCTCGATGTCGCGCACGATGGCCGCCTGCACGTCCGCCGAGAGCTTGTTGTAGAGGTGGTTGACCGTGCAGCCGATCAGGTTGGCCGCGTAGCGCACCGCTATCGTCTCGGGCAGGTTGCCGCTCAGCAGGGTGATGGTCGTTCCGCTCCCGAGTCCCTGGTCGAGCAGCGCGCGGGCCATCCGGTAGATCAGCTCGCGCAGCTCGCCCGCGCTGATCCGCCGCTCCCCGTGGACCACCGCCTCCCGTTCGGGCCAGCGCGCGAGCGCGTTGAGATTTTCCTCCACGTACATGCCAAATGCTTGGTCGTCGCCAGACATGGCGGCCGGTCCCTTCTGCGGTCGGCGCGCGCTCCCCCTGCGCATCGTCGGCCCTTCGTCATATCCCTTGGTGTCAGCCTGTGGTGACGGACCAGCAGATCTGCTCGGGCCCGGGCATGCCCCGTCTCCGTACGGCTGGTTGCTTAAGGCAACCATACGTACGGTAATCGTATCCACACGCAAGATCAAGCGCCATGGTGACGGCGTGGTGACCCCGGGTAGGCGGGCGGGCGGGCCGGCCCGGCGTCACGCCCCGCGCAGGTCCCTGACCCGGCGGATCTTGCCGACCGAGCGCTCCAGGGTCTCCGGGTCGACGACCGCCACCGCCACGCTCACCCCGATCCCGTCCTTGACCGCCCTGGCGATCGCCCGGGCGGCGGTCTCGCGCTGCTCGGCGCCGGTGGCGGGCGATGCCGCCTCCACCTGGACGGTCAGCTGGTCGAGCCGTCCCTGCCGGGTCAGCCGGAGCTGGAAGTGCGGGGCCACGCCGGGGGTGCGCAGCACGATCTCCTCGATCTGGCTGGGGAAGAGGTTGACCCCGCGCAGGATGATCATGTCGTCGCAGCGGCCGGTGATCTTCTCGATCCGGCGGAAGGCGGGTCGGGCGGTGCCGGGCAGCAGGCGGGTCAGGTCGCGGGTGCGGTAGCGGATGACCGGCAGCGCCTCCTTGGTGAGCGAGGTGAGCACCAGTTCGCCGTGCTCGCCGTCCGGCAGCGCCCGGTCGGTGAGCGGGTCGACCACCTCGGGGTAGAAGTGGTCCTCCCAGACGTGCAGGCCGTCCTTGGTCTCCACGCACTCCTGGACCACCCCGGGGCCGATCACCTCGGACAGGCCGTAGATGTCCACGGCGTGGATGTCCATCCGCGCCTCGATCTCGCGGCGCATCTCCTCGGTCCACGGCTCGGCGCCGAAGATGCCCACCCGCAGCGAGGTGGCGCGCGGGTCCAGGCCCTGGCGCTCGAACTCGTCGAGCAGGGTGAGCAGATAGGAGGGGGTGACCATGATGATCTCGGGTCGGAAGTCCTGGATCAGCTGGACCTGACGGGCCGTCATGCCGCCGGAGGCGGGGATCACCGTGCAGCCGGCCCGCTCGGCGCCGTAGTGGGCGCCGAGGCCGCCGGTGAAGAGCCCGTAGCCGTAGGCGATGTGCACCTTGTGTCCGGGGCGGCCGCCGGCGGCGCGGATCGAACGGGCCATCACCCGGGCCCACATGTCCAGGTCGCGCTCGGTGTAACCGACCACCACCGGGCGTCCGGTGGTGCCGCTGGAGGCGTGCAGCCGGCGCACCTGGTCCATCGGCACCGCGAACATGCCGAAGGGGTAGGTGTCGCGCAGGTCGGCCTTGGTGGTGAACGGGAATCTGGCCAGGTCCGCCAGGCTGCGGCAGTCCTCGGGGCCGACCCCGGCCGCGTCGAACTTGCGGCGGTAGAGCTCGACATGATCGTACGCATGCCGCAAGGTGGCCTGCAGTCGGGTGAGTTGGATGGCTCGCAGCTCCTCGGGCGGCAACTTCTCGGCCTCGTCGAGCAGTTCGGCGGGCAGCGGCTCGCCCAGGCGTCGCACCGGCCCGGCCGACGCTCCGGTCGGCTCCCCGTCCGTCACTGCCCCGCCTCCCCGTCCTGCCCGGTCGCCGGACCGCCTGCCGGTGGGTACGGGGCCGCGGCGGGTGGGGCCGGGGTGCGCAGGTCCCGGCTGCGGCCGCGGAACTCCGCGATCACCTCGTCGCCGCGCAGCACGGTGACGTCGTAGACGCCGCTGCGCCCGTAGCGCACCCGCTCGCGCGCGGTGGCCACCAGCACGTCCCCCAGGTGGGCGGGGGCGACGAACTCGATGTCCGCGCCGGCCGCCACGGTGACCGGCCCGTGGCTGTTGCAGGCACAGGCGAACGCGGTGTCGGCGAGCAGGAAGAGGAAGCCGCCGTGGGCGATCCGGTGCCCGTTGACCATCGCCGCGGTCACCGTCATCCGCACCACGGCCCGTCCGGTGCCGTGCTCCAGCAGCTCGATGCCGAGCCCGCGCGAGGCCTGGTCGGCGGCCAGCATCGTCTCCACCGGCCCGAGCGCCCGGTCGGGGCCCTGTGTCACGGACGTCCGTGTCATGCGATCCACCACCCTGGTACCGACCGACCATTCGGTCTGTCTGCGGCACGGCCTAGTAATCCAGCATCCCCACGGCATGTCAAGGGTCGCCACTCCGGCCGCACGGACGGTCGCCGCCCGGCCCCGGCCTGTGATCTGCGTCATGATCGACTCCTGCCCGGCCTGGTGCGTACAGCGAGCATCCGCACCTCGCTGCAGACCCCGCCGCCCGCGGCCGCCGCGGCCCCGCCGACCCGTCGGCCGTTGTCCGTGTCGGGCGCTAGCTTTCCCCCATCACCGCGAAACGGGTGTCCGGACCCCCGTTCAGCTGCGGGGTTTCTGACGACGTGTCGAACACGAGGTGGGTCCGTTATGGGTTGGCTGGCGGCGGGTGACGGGTATGAGGTCGCCCTGGTGGAGGGCAGGGTGACGGCGCGCTCGACGCGCGGTCGCTCTGGTGGCAGGGTGCTGAAGTCGCTGCCGAAGGCGGTCCGGGAGCACCCCGAGACGGACCGGCTGCGCCGCTTCGCGACCTGGCTGGAGCGCCACGCCGTCTCCTGCCGCGAGCAGGTGGACGCCTGGATGGTCTCCTCGCTGCCGGTGCCGACCGGGCTGCTGGCGCGGGTGTGGCCGGACGAGGCCTGGCAGGCGGCGCTGCGCGACCTCGCGGTGGTGGGGGAGGGGGCCGAGGAGGTCGGGTTCCTGCGGGACGCGACGCCCGAGGGCGAGCTGCGGCTGGTCGACCTGGACGGCGAGACGGTGCGCATCGCGCCCGCCACGGTGACGCTGCCGCACCCCGTGCTGCTGGCCGACCTGGACGAGCTGCGCGAGTTCGCCGCCGAGCTGGGGGTGGTCCAGGGGGTCGAGCAGATCCACCGGGCGACCTGGCGCAAGCCGGCCGAGCAGCCGGAGAAGGCCACCGAGGTACGGGAGTTCGCCGGTGGCCGGTTCTCCTCGCGGTTCGGCCTGGCGGCCCGCGCCACCTCGCTCGGCTACCGGGTCTCGGGCGGCTACGCGACCGGGCGGGTGCGGGATGCCGGGCAGACGGTCGAGCCGGCGGTGTGGATCGGCGAGCCGTACTGGGACGGCGTCGCCGAGACCGGCGCGCTGAGCTGGCGGGACGCGGACGGCCGGGCGCTGACGCTGCGCGAGGTCGGCCCGGTCGCCTGGTCGGAGGGGATGCGGATGGCCGCCGCGCTGTACGCGGGCCGCACCGTCGAGGAGGTCAAGCAGGCATGAGCACCCCCGCCGACACACCCACCACGACACCCACCACGACACCCACGAACGCCCGGGGGAACAGCACTGTGACGACGACCGAGGCGCGGGCCGCCGAACTGCTGCGGGCCGGCGCGGTCCTGCCGCCGGGCACCGAGGGCGCCGGCGAGCGCGCCGTGCCGCTGACCACCCGCGGCTACCGCCACCCCGGCCTGGACGGACGGGTCGTGGTGCGGCTGGTGCCGGCCGAACTGGGCGCGGCGGAGGACCTGGTCGCCGGGTTCCTCGGGCTGGAGCCGGACGGCGCCCCGGCCGAGGTGGGCCTCGGCCTGCGCCAGGCGCTGGGCTTCCCCGAGTGGGTGCTCGCGCACCACCCGCAGGACGGGCACCACGCGCTGGGCGTGGTCCCCGAGGTGGAGCGGCTCGCCCGGCAGGCCGCCGGCCGGCCCAAGGCCGCCCTGGACGGCTACCTGGCACTGGGCGAGCGGCTGGCCGCGGCCGTGCCGCACTTCCTGCCGACCTTCTACGAGCAGGCGGGCCGGGTCTTCCTCGGCGCCGAGAACCCGCAGTACGCCGCCCAGTTGTTCACCCGGGCCCGCAAGGCCGAGGCCCAGCACGGCCTGCCGGTGGACGAACAGCGCCTGGACGCGGTCTTCCTGGAGTTCGCGCTGGCCGGCGCGCTGCCCGTCAAGGTGCTGTCCGGGTACGCCAAGGAGCTCGGTGCCCGGGTGCCGGCCGCCGAGGCCTTCGAGCGGTTCCGGCACCTGTGCCTGCGCCGCACCGCCGGCGGCCTGGAGCCGTCCGCGGTGATGGCCACCGACCTGCGCCGGCTGGCCCGGGCGGCCGCGCTGGACCCGGAGGCCGCCGAGGGCGCGTACCTCGCCGAACTGCTGGAGCTGCCCGCCACCCTGCGTGCCGCCACCGGCTGGTGGCAGCGCCACCGCGCGGCCCTGGTGTCCCTGGGCCGGCGCGACCCGGCCGTCCGCGGCCGGCTGCTCGACCTGATGCCGAGCGCCCACGACGACGAGTCGGGCACGCTCTGGCTGGACATCCTCGCCGAGACCGGGGCGGTGGCGGGCCTGTGCGACGGCACCCTGCCGGCCGGGCAGCGCCCGTGCGACGGCACCGCCGGATGGTTCGGCCGCTTCCTCGAACGGCACGGCAGCCGCTGGGGCGGCCGGGCCCGGATCCCTGCGCTCTATCCGCTGGTCGACCGGTTGGTCGACCAGCTGCGGGCCGAACTCGCGGCGGCGGGCACGGCCCTGCGGATCCCCGAGACCGACCTCGACCTGCTGGACCAACTGCTGGCCCTCGGCGTGCCGGTGGCCGATCCGACCGAGCGCACCAGCCTGCGGCTGGACAACTGGGCGCAGGAGGAGCACCGGCGCGACCTGCTTGCGCTGGCCGCCGACCCGCGCTTCCACGCCGCCTTCCGCAGCGGCGCCGACCGGCTCGGCAACGGCCCGGCCGGACGCCAGGCCCTGGGTCTGCTGGCCCGCTCGCCCGGTGGCCGCCCGCTGCTGGCCGCCTGGATGGCCGAGGTCGCCCGCGGCTCCACCGCGGTGGGCCTGCCCGGGCTGGCCAACGCCTTCGACCGGCTGGGCTGGCTGCCGGGCGAGGTCCTGGCGCTCGCGGAGGAGGAGGTCCGGGCGGTGGCCGGCACCGACCTGGGCGCCCTGCTGGCCGGCTGCCTGCGGGCCGGGCTGCTCGACGAACTCGGCTGGCCCGCCTGGGACCAGGCCGCCGCCGAGCTGGTCCCGCGCAAGGACATCGACGAGATCGTGGTCGCCGACGCCTGGCCGCACCTGATCGCCTCCGGCGCCTCCCAGGCCCGGGTGCTCGACGCCGAGGGCACCGTGCTCACCCACGACCTGCGGTTCCCGGCCGGCGACCCGGCCGAGCGCGGCTTCCACTACGTGGACGGCTCGCTGCTGGTCCAGTGGCGCTCGAAGGCCAACAACCGCCAGGTGCTCGGCTACTGGCACACCGCCGCCGACCAGGTGTTCACCATGCCCGAGGGCACCGGCTGCCGCGGGATGCGCACCTACTGGCTCGGCTCGCTGGACACCCACGGCCTGCCGCTGCCCGGCGGTGGCCGCACCACCGGCCACGGCGTGGTGCGGGCCGGGGACACCGCGTTGCCCGCCGAGCGCGCCGTCATCGGCGACGGACGGTCCTGCTGGGTGTGGGCCGACCCGGAGGGCACCCGGCAGTCGGCCTGGCACGAGTACGACCCGGTCACCGACACCGTCGGCCGGGCGAGCGCGCCCGCCTTCCTCGCGGACGCGCTGCGCGGGGCGCCTTCGGGGAGCGTGCTGGAGTCCGGCTGGGTCAAGCCCGCGCCCACCGGGGACGGCGGCCTGCTCGGCTGGCGGACGATCCACCTGCCGGACGGCTCGCACCGCGGCGAGGACCTGGCCGGCGGTGCCGTCACCCTGGCGCCGCACCGGGGCACGCCGCTGCGTCTGGTGCACTTCCCGGGCGCCGCACGGCCGCAGGCCGTGGTCCGCGACGGCAGCTACGGCATCCGGCTGGTCGACGCGGACGGCGTCACCACCGCCACCGCCCGTACCGACGCCGCCCCCGGCGCCTACGCCCAGGGCACCCTGATCCTGCCCCCGCTGCGCTACTGGCACTACCTGCGCCCGCGCGACCCGCAGGGCTCGGCCGCGCTGCGCCAGGTGTCCGACGAGACGGCCGCCGCCCTGCTCGAGGCCGCCGGCGCGGCCGACCCGGAGCGCCCGGCCGAGCTGGCCGCCGAGATCCGCGCGCTGCTGCCCGAGGTCACCGACGAGGCGCTGATCGCGGGCATCGCGGGCGTGGTGCGCAGCGCGGTGGGCCCGCGGCAGCGGCTGGCCGCCGTCGCCGAGCGGCTGGAGCTGGAGCTCGCCGGCGGCGCGGCCCCGGCCGAGGAGGCGCCCGGGCCCGACGACGCGTCGCTCGGGCTTGCGCTCGACGGTCTCGGCGCGCTCGGCGGCTGGTACGGGGGCCAGGACTCGCGCGGCGGCGCCGAGCAGCTCTGGTTCCTCACCCGGGCGGCCCGCCCCGGGGCCCCGGCCGCGACGCCGGGCACCCTGCACCTGGACGCCCCGCAGGCGCCCTACCAGCGGCTGCTCTGGGCCGAGCTGCCCGCGCTGGCCGAGGCCGTCGCGCTGCGCGCGGTCACGGCGTCCTCCACCGCCGAGGACCGGACGGCGCTGCGCGGCTTCGTCGAGGTGCTGGCCGGCCTCGGCCTCACCAGCCCGGCGGGCGCCGCCCGCTGGCGCAGCGTCCGGCTGCGGCTGCCCGCGGCGCGGACGGCCGGCCGCGCCACCGGCGGGCGGCACGGCAACCCGGTGCGGCTGCTGCCGCTGGGCGACGGCGCCTTCCTGCTCGTCACCCAGAACAGCACCCAGGTCAACGGGGACATCGAGTGCGCCGCGCTGTTCCACGACCCGGCCGAGCGGTTCGCGGTGCCCGCCCCGTACGAACTGCTCGCCGACGCAGCGCCGGTGGCCACCGCGCCGGACGGGCGCGCCGAGGCCGTGCTCGCCGTCGCGGCCGAGCGCGGGCCGGCCCCGTGGTTCCCCGAGGCCGCCGCGCGGTTCGCCGAACTCACCGGCGTCACCGGCACGCTGGCCGCGCTGGTGGTGGCCGGCCTGCCCCGGCTGGAGGGCTGGCACCGCAACTTCCTGCCCCCCGGGACCCGCGCCCTGCTCGGGCTGAAGGTCGCGGACGCGGCCGTGGCCCGCGACGAGCTGCGCGCCCTGCCCCCGCTCACCCGCCGCCGGCTGCTCGCCGCCCTGCTGCCCGCCGACCCGGAGCAGCTGTGGACCGGCGGACCGGACGCCGAGGCGGCTGCCCGGGTGTGGAACGAGCTGATCGGCCGCCGGGTCGCCGTCCCCGAGGCGCTGCTGGCCGAGGCCGGCCGCGCCGTGCGCACCGAATTCTCCGCCCGCCAGGCGCTCGCCGCGGTGCTCGACCCGGCCACCACCCGGGAGTTGACCGAGGACCTGGTCTGGGCCGTCAAGGGCGACCGGGCGCACCCGACCGACCCCACCCGCACCGGGTTCACCGCGGCCACCCTGGTCGCCGTGGTCACCATGGCCGGCTGGCTGGCCCACCGGCTGCCCGCCGGCGACCCGCTGCGCAGCACGCTGCCGGCCGCGCTCGACGCCGTCCGGGCCCGACTGGCCAACCCCGACCTGCTGCTGGACCTCGGCCGGTACGTCAGCCTGTCCGGCTTCCGCAGGATCGCGGGCGCCCCGACCGAGACCGGCCAGGGCTACGAGCGCTACGGCGCGGTGCTGCTGTCCACCCACGACGACCAGCCCGCCCCCGCGATCCGCACCGCCCTGCTGGACGCGGCCGGCGAGGACCCGTACCTGCCGGTGCTGCGGGCCGACGGGGCCCAGCCCTTCCCGGCCGAGACCGCCCTCAAGGCGGTGGGCTCGGCGGACTTCGCGGCCCTGCTCGCCGACCCCGGGGACCCGGCCGCGGGCGAACGCGGCGCGGACGGCACCTGGTGGCCGCAGGACCCGTCCCGCTCGGTGCCCGACCTGGTCGCGGCCGTCACCGAACGGCACGGCCTGGGCGCGGACGCCGCCGTGCTGTACCTGATGCTGCTGGCCATGCCCGACCCCACCGACCGCAACACCGCCCGCTGGACGGGCTGGAAGCCGGCCCGGCTGAAGGCGGCCCGGGCCGAGCTGGCCGCGAGCGACCTGGTCGTGCAGGCCACCCGGACCCGCGCCGGTCGCACGCTCTTCCTGCCCGGCGGCTGGAGCGAGCAGAGCAGCCCGCGCCTGCCGCTGGAGACCTGGAAGCTGCCGATGTTCGACAGCACCCCGTCGAGCGCCCAGGTGCCCGGCGAGCCGGCGGCGGCGCTGTACCGCCGGGCCTGGCAGCGGCTGCTCGACGGGGACCTGCCGCGCTTCGAGGAGCTGCGCACGCCCCGCGCCCGCCGCGGCCGACGGCGCTGACCGCCCGGCTCCCGCCACGACCTGCCAACCCTGCGACCCGAGGACCGAGGACCACACCCATGCCCCCGACCGCCACCCCCGCCACGACCGACCCCGCGGCCGTCCCGACCACCGATCCCGCCACCGACCCCGCGGCCGTCCCGACGACCGCTCCCGGCACCGAGGCGGCGCCGGCCCGCCAGGTCCTGCCCGCCGAGGAGCGCCACGCCGCCGAACTCGCCTTCCTCGCCGCCCACGACGAGGGCCCGCGCCCGCCCGGCTGGGCCCTGACCCCGAGCGCGGTGGTGACCTTCGTCTGCGGCAGCGAGGGCCGGGCGCTCACCCTGGCGCCCAAGCGCCGCAAGGACGGTGCGCTGCCCGCGAAGCTGGTGGTCGCCCCGAAGTTCATCGGCGAGCGGGCCCTGGTGGAGCGGTGCGTGGTCACCCTGGCCGGTGAGCGCGGGCTGCTGCTGGTCGGCGAGCCCGGCACCGCCAAGTCGATGCTCTCCGAGCTGCTGTCGGCCGCCGTCAGCGGCAGCAGCGAACTGACCGTCCAGGGCACCGCCGGCACCACCGAGGACGCCTTCCGCTACGGCTGGAACTACGCGCTGCTGCTCGCCCAGGGCCCCACCCCGCAGGCCCTGGTCGCCTCGCCGGTGCTGACCGCGATGCGCACCGGAAAGGTCGCCCGGATCGAGGAGGTCACCCGCTGCCTGCCCGAGGTGCAGGACGCGCTGGTGTCGATCCTCTCCGACCGCCGGGTGAGCGTCCCGGAGCTGGCCGGCACCCCGCACGCCACGGTCGCCGCCGCCCCCGGCTTCACCGTGATCGCCACCGCGAACCTGCGCGACCGCGGCGTCTCGGAGATGTCCGCCGCGCTCAAGCGGCGCTTCAACTTCGAGACGGTGCACCCGATTGCCGACCCGGCCCGGGAGACCGAGCTGGTCCGCACCCAGGCCACCGCCGCCGTGCGGCGGGCCGGCGCGGCCTTCGGCGTGGACGACGCCGTGCTCGACGTCCTGGTCACCGTCTTCCGCGACCTGCGCACCGGCCGCTCCGCCGAGGGCTGGGACGTCGAGCGCCCCAGCACCGTGCTCTCCACCGCCGAGGCCGTGCAGGTCGCCGCCTCCCTCGGCCTGGCCCGCGCCTACCTCCCCGCCGGCGACGTCCTCGACCTCGTCCCCGGCCACCTGCTGGGCGCCGTCCGCAAGGACGACCCGGCCGACCACACCCGCCTCCTCGGCTACTGGGACGGCCCGGTCCGCCGCCGCGCCGAGGACGGCTCCGCCCTCTGGCGCCGCCTGTGGGACCTCCGGGAGAACCTGCGGTGACCAACCCCAGCCCCGTACCCCTGACGACCCCGGTGGACGGCGCCGACCCGCGGGCGGCCGTCGCGGCGCTCGCCGCCTGCACCCGGCCCTATCTGATCGGTGTCCGGCACCACAGCCCCGCGCTGGCCGCGGTGGTGCCGGCGCTGCTGGCGCAGGCCGACCCGCAGGTGCTCTGCGTCGAGCTGCCGACCGACTTCCAGCACTGGCTCCCGCACCTGGCCGACCCCGGCACCGTCGCCCCGGTGGCGCTGGCCGGGGCGCGCGAGGGCGGACCGCTCGGCTTCTACCCGTTCGCCGACTTCTCGCCGGAGCTCGCCGCGATCCGCTGGGCGCGCGAGCACGGTGTCGAGGTGCTCTGCTGCGACCTCCCGTTGGCCGACCCCGGCTGGTCGGCGGAGGCCCCGGACACCCGGCCCGGCCCCGCGGAGCCCACCGCCCCCACCGGCCCCGCCGCCCCCCGCTACGCCGACGCGCTGGACGCCGCCGGCACCGGCCGCGCGGGCGACGACCTGTGGGACCGCTCCGTCGAGGTCCGCGCTCCGGGCAGCGACCCGGCCGAGGTGCGGCGCGCGGCGCTGGCCGTCGGCTGGGCGCTGCGCCGCGACGCCGCCGAGCACGGCGGGGTGGCGGTCCACGACCTCGCCCGCGAGGCGCACATGCGCCGGGTGATCGCCCGCGCGGGCGCGGACGGCCGCCGGGTCGCGGCGGTGGTCGGAGCCTTCCACGGCCCCGCACTCACCGCCGCCGACCAGCCCGATGAACCCGTACCCGTACCTGTCCCCGTACCCGCACCCCGGTCCGAGCCCGCCACCTCGACCACCTCGCTCGTCCCGTACACCTTCGACCTGCTCGACGCCCGCTCCGGCTACCCGGCGGGCATCCGCGACCCGCGCTGGCAGCAGGCCGTGCTGGCGGCGCAGGGCGACCCCGGGCGGGTGCAGGACGCGGCGGCCCGCGCGATCACCGAGGTGTGCCGCGAGCTGCGCGCCGCCGGCCACCCGGCCGGCACCGGCGAGGCCGCCGAGGCGCTGCGGCTGGCCGGTGACCTGGCCCGGCTGCGCGACCTGCCGGCTCCCGGCCGCGGTGAGCTGCTGGAGGCGGTGACCGCCGTCCTCGGCCAGGGCGAACTGCTGGGCCGCGGACGGGCGTTGGCCAAGGCGCTGGAGGCGGTGCTGGTCGGCGCCGACCGCGGCCGGCTCGCCCCCGGCACCCCGCGCTCGGGCCTCGGCCCCTCCGTGGAGGCCGAGTTGGCCGAGCTGCGGCTGCCCGGTCCGGACGACCCCGAGGCCCGCGAGCTGCGCCTGGAGCCGCTGCGCTCCCCGCTGGACCGGCGCCGCGAGGTGCTGCTGCAGCGCCTGGCGGTCTGCGGCATCGACTACGGCAAGCCGCTCGCGGTGGCGGGCACGGGGGACAGCGCCGCACTCTCCACCCGCTGGCAGCTGGCCTGGACGCCGTCCACCGCCGCCCGTCTCGATCTGACCGGCGTGCGCGGGGTCACCGCCGAACTCGCGGCGGCGGGCACCCTGCGCAAGGCCGCGCGCACGGCGGTGGCGGACGGCGGACCGACCGCGCAGCAGGTCCTGGCCGGACTGCGCGCCGCGGCGAGCTGCGACCTGCCCGCGCTGGTCGCCGAACGGCTCACGGAGGCGGCGCAAGTGCTGCCGACGGCCGCAACGCTGCCCGAACTCCTCGACGCGCTCGACCTGTTGGAGGCGCTGCGGCTGGGCCATCTGCCCGGCGCCGGCGCACCGGCCAGGGCCGAGGCCGCCGAACTCGCCGCCACGCTGCTGGATGCGGCCGTCAGCGGCCTGCCCGGTCTGGCCGGCAGCGACGATCCCGCGGACGCGGTCGCGCTGGTGGCGCTGGCCACCCGGGCCGGCGACCACCGGCTCGGCCTGAGCCTGGACGAGGCGCTGGACACGCTCGCCGCCGGCGGCTCGCCGCTGCTCCAGGGCGCGGCGCTCGCCGCCCGGGTGCTGCTCGACCTGGATCCGGCCGCCCGGCTGGGTGCCCGCGCCGCGGGCTGGCTCGACACGGCCGGCGACCCCGCCGGACGGCGCCGGCTGGCCCGGCAGCTGACCGGTCTGCTGACGGCCGGTGGTCCGCTGCTGCAGTACGCGCCGGACGCCCTCGGCCCGCTGCTGGGCCGGATCGACGGCCTGTCGGACGAGGGCTTCCTGACCCGGCTGCCCGCCCTGCGGGCCGGCTTCGACGCGCTCAGCCCGGCCGCGCGCACCCGCCTGCTGGAGACCGTCACCGAACGCCTGGGTGAGCGCCCGGACCTGACGCTCGCGGCCCCGGCCGAGCTGCTCGCCCTCTGGGCGGCAGCGGACACCGCCGCCGCCGGCGCCCTCACCGCCCTCGGCCTGCCGCTGCCGGCCGTCACCGGCTCACCTGACGTGCCGTCAACTCTGGTTCTATCAGAGGCGAACGAGTCGCCCGATCGAATCCCGCCCGCCGACCGCTGGCGGCTGCTGCTCGGCCGCGAACCCGAGCGGCTGCCCCAGGGCGCCCGCCGCTACGCGCACGCCCTGGACGAGCTGTACGGCGCGGGCCGCGGCGAGGGAGCCGCCGACCTCGACCGCGGCAACGGCGGCAGCGGCAACGGCGGCGGCCGGGAGGCCTCCTTCCCCACCGCTCGCGAGTGGTCCGAGGAGCTGGCGGCGCTGTTCGGTCCCGAGGTCCGTGAGGAGGTGCTCGCCGCCGCGGCCGACGCGGGTCGCACCGATGTGCTGACCCAGCTCGACCCCGCGGCCGTCCGCCCCTCGATGGAGCTGCTGACCTCGGTGCTCAACCTCGCCGGAGGCATGCCCGAGCACCTGCTCGCCCGGCTGCGCCCGTTGGTGCGCCGACTGGTCGACGAGCTGTCCCGGGAGCTGGCCACCCGGCTGCGCCCCACGCTCACCGGCCTGGCCACCCCGCGCCCGACCCGCCGTCCGGGCGGCCGGATCGACCTGCCGCGCACCCTGCGCGCCAACCTCGCGCACACCCGCAGGCTGCCGGACGGCCGCACGGTCGTGGTGCCCGAGCGGCCGGTGTTCAGCACCCGCTCCCGGCGGGAGGCGGACTGGCGGCTGATCCTGGTGGTCGACGTCTCCGGCTCGATGGAGGCCTCGGTGATCTGGTCCGCGCTGACCGCCGCCGTGCTGGGCGGGGTGCCGACGCTCTCCACCCACTTCCTGGCCTTCTCCACCCAGGTGGCCGACCTCACCGACCGGGTGAGCGACCCGCTCTCGCTGCTGCTGGAGGTCCGGGTCGGCGGCGGTACGCACATCGCCGGCGCGCTGGCCCACGCCCGCTCCCTGGTGACCGTGCCCAGCCGCACCCTGGTGGTGGTCGTCAGCGACTTCGAGGAGGGCGGTCCGCTGGGCGGCCTGCTCGGCGAGGTCCGCTCGCTGGCGTCCTCCGGGGTGCACCTGCTGGGCTGCGCGGCCCTGGACGACACCGGCACCCCGCGCTACTCGGTCCCCGTCGCGCGGCAACTCGTCGCCGCCGGCATGCCGGTGGCCGCCCTCAGCCCCCTCGCCCTGGCCCGCTGGGTCGGCGAACGCCTCCGTGGCGACACCCGATGACCGGAGACGCAGTGACCACCGCCCCCGCCCCGGCGACCCCACCCGCCGCCGACGACCTCCGCCTGCCGCCCGTCGCCCCCGAGGTGCTGGCCGCCGCGGTGGAGGCGCTCACCACCCGGCTGCGCAAGCGGCTCGACGCCGCCGTCGAGCAGTACGCCGCCCGCACGCCGCGGCCCGCACCGGACGCGGGCGCCCCGGGTGCGGTCGTCGTCCACTGCGGCGAGGACGCCCTGGTGACCCTGGCCCCGGGCCCCGGCGGTGCGGTCACCGAGCCGGAGCAGGCCCGGTGCAGCTGCCTGCTCGCGCCGCGCTGCCTGCACCGGGCGGCGGTGCTGAGCTGCTGCCCGCTCGCTGCGTCCCAGGCCCCGGAGGCGGCGGGGGAGCCCGAACACCCCGCCCCCGCCGAGGAGTCCACGCTGCTCACGGCATCCCCGCGCACCCCCGTCGAGCCGACCCCGGCGCAGCGCGGCGCGGCCGAGGTGCTCTGGGCGGCGGCTGCCGCCGTGCTCGGCGCGGGCGTGCCCGCGGCCGGGGCCGTCCCGCAGGCCGAGCTGCTGCGGGCCGCGCACACCGCCCGGCTGGCCGACCTGTACCGCGCCGAGGCCGCCGCGCTGCGGGTGGTCCGCGGCCTGCGCAGCGCCCGGGCCGGCCACCGCGGCCATCGCACCGCCGACCTGGCCGCCGCGCTGCGCGAACTGCTGCTCAGCACGGCCCTGGTGCGCTCCGGCCCGGTCGATCCGGGGGTGCTCGGCAGCGCCCGCCGCGCCTACCGCCCTGGCGGTGCGCTGCGGGTGTACGGGGCCTGCCGCGAACCGGTGCTGACCGCCACGGGGTACGGCGGCGTGGTCACCCATCTGGTCACCGACGACGGCCGGTGGCTGTCGGTCGCCGACGTCAAGCCCGGCGGCGCGGCCCGCGCCCGTGGGGCCGGCGCGGCGCCCCTCGCGCTGGGGGCGGTCGGGCTCGACCACGCCCGGCTCTCCCGCGGCGGCCTGCTGATCTCGGGGGCGACCGTCTCGGGCGACGGCCGGCTCGGGGCCGGCCGCGGGGTGCGGGCCACCCCGGTGGCGGCGCCGCCCTGGGGCGAGGGCCCGGTGGCCGCGCTGTTCGCCCGGCCGCTGGCGCTGGCCGCCGCCGAACGGCTCGCCGAGGACCCGCTCGGCGACCCGGAGCAGACCGAGCTGCTGCGCCGGCCGGTCGGCTGCGACCTGGTGCTGCTCGGCGCCGCCGGTGACGCCGTGCTGGCCCGCGAGCTGGACCCGGCGAGCGGTGCGCCGCACGGTCCGCTGGTCCGCCTGGTGGCCGCCAACGGGCACCCGGAGCTCGCGCACACCGC
Source organism: Kitasatospora sp. NBC_01250 (assembly GCF_036226465.1). NCBI lineage: Bacteria > Bacillati > Actinomycetota > Actinomycetes > Kitasatosporales > Streptomycetaceae > Kitasatospora > Kitasatospora sp. NBC_01250. The sequence continues at coordinate 7,035,653 of NZ_CP108476.1, forward strand.
CAACCTCGCGCGACTGGCCGGCCGACCCGGCCTGCGGGTCCGGGTGCTGGCCCGGGTCGACCCGGACCGGGCCGCCACCCTGCGTCCGCTGGCCGTGGCCCCGGTGCCGGGCACCGAGGCCACCCTCATCCTGCCGCCGCGCTGGCAGGGGCGCGCCGACCTCGGCTACGACCTGCTGCAGGGCGCCCAGTTGCCGGGCGCCGAGGTGTGCGCCGCCCCGGCCGCGCCGCCGCCGGCCGACCCGCCGGCTGCTGACCTGCCGCCGGACGACTCCCCGCTGTGGCGGGTCCGCCGCCAGGTGGAGCTGGCGATCACCGGCGGCCGGCGCGCCGTCGTCGAGTCCGCCCGCAACGGCAGCGCGGCCACCGACGCCGCCGCGCTGCGCCGCACCGGCTTCCGCACCGCCGCGGACCTCACCACCACCCTGGCGGCCGCCGCCGACCGGCGCGGGCGCGACGTCTTCGGCCGTCTCGGCGACCCGGACGAGGACCACTACGCGCAGGCCTGGTTGGCGGCGGCGGTCCACCTCACCGCGGCCGAACGCGAACTCGTCCGCGCCACCTGGCAGTCCGCCTGAGGCCGCTGCTGCTGCCGCTGCCCCGGGCTCCCTTCCTCCGCGGAAGGGAGCCCGGGGCGGGCGGGCCGGTGTCGGTCCGCCCGTCAGGCCGGCTGCCAGGAGCGCCACAGCGCCGCGTAGCTGCCGCCCTGCGCGATCAGCTCGTCGTGGGTGCCCAGCTCGGTGAGCCGGCCCTCCTCCATCACCGCCACCCGGTCGGCGTCCCTGGCCGTGTGCAGGCGGTGGGCGATCGCGATCACCGTGCGGCCCTCGAGCACCGCGGCGAGCGCCCGTTCGGTGTGCCGCGCCGTGGCCGGATCGAGCAGCGCCGTCGCCTCGTCGAGGATCAGGGTGTGCGGATCGGCGAGCACCACCCGGGCCAGCGAGAGCTGCTGGCTCTGCCCGGCGTCCAGCCGGTGGCCGCCGGTGCCGAGGTCCGTGTCGAGGCCGTCGGGCAGTTCGTGCAGCCAGTCGGCGTCGACGACCTCCAGCGCCTCGCGCAGCTCCGCGTCCGTGGCGTCGGGTGCGGCCAGCCTGAGGTTGTCGCGCACCGTGCCGAGGAAGACGTGGTGCTCCTGGGTGACGAGCACGACCTGGTTGCGCAGGCGCTGCGGATCCAGCTCCGCGAGCGGCACTCCGCCGACCGCGACCGAGCCCGAGCGAGGGGAGTCGGCCCCGGAGAGCAGCCGCCCCAGCGTGGACTTGCCCGCGCCCGAGGGGCCGACCACCGCCAGCCGCTCGCCGGGCCGGACGGTCAGGGTGATGCCGCGCAGCACGTCGCGCCCGCCGTGGTAGGCGTAGTGGGCGTCCACCACGGTGATCCGGTCGCCGGCGGGCTCGGCTCCGGTCGACTCCCGGGCGGCGGGCGCCGCATCGAGCCCTTCGATCCGGGCGAACGAGGCGGCGCCGCGCTGGATCTGGTCCGCCCACATCAGGATCTTGTCCAGCGGATCGACCAACTGCCAGAGGTAGAGCACCGCGGAGATCACCGCACCGATGGTCACCGTTCCGCGGTCGCTCAGCGCGATGCCGAGCAGCAGGATGCCCGCCACCGGGATGACGTAGGAGACGTCCACGACCGGGAACAGGACGCTGCGCAGCGCGAGCGTTCCCCGGCGGGCACCGCGCGCGGCGCCGATCGCCTCCTCGCAGGCCGCCAGGCGGCGCGCCTGCAGTCCGAGCGCCTCGACGCTGCGGGCGGCGGTGACGGTGGTGCCGAGCACCTCGATGAGCGCCGAGTTGGCGCTGCCCTCCGCCAGGTAGGCCGGGTGGGCGCGGCGCAGGTACCAGCGCGACGCGACCAGGATGCCGGACAGGCCGACCACACCGCAGGCCCCGAGCAGTGGATCGACCGCGAAGACGGCGCCGACGATCAACAGCGCCTGGACCGCGGCCACCAGGACCTCGGGCCCGGCGTCGCGCAGCGTGGTGCCGACCGCCGCGACGTCGCCGGTGCCACGGGCCATCAGGTCGCCGAGGCCGACCCGGTCGACCAGCGTGGCGGGCATCGCGAGGGTGCGCTCCACCACCTGCTCCCGGATCCGGGCCAGTACCCGCTCGCCCAGCCGGTGGCTGGTGTACTTGGCGAACCGGGTGAGCAGGATCTGCGCCACGGCGAAGCCGAGGATCGCGAGCGCGAGCCGGTCGATCCGGGCCACCCCGTGGCCGGCCTTGACCTGGTCGACGATCCGGCCGAGCAGCCAGGGCGCACCGAGCCCGGCCGCGGCGGCGAGCAGGTTCAGCGCCAGGACGACCGCGAAGGTCCGGCCGTCCTGGCGGACCAGGCGCAGCGCGGCGCGGCGGAACTGCGCGGGCCCGGCAACCGGGAGCTGCCCGGCGGGCACCGTGGGTCCGGCGCTCACCGCGCGGCCTCCGCGCGCACGCCGTCCGCCGCGTGCACCCCGCCGTCCGTACCGAAGACCTCGCCGCCGTCCTCGCGGGAGACCAGGGCCCGGTACCCGCCCGGCCCGTCCAGCAGTTCGCGATGGCTGCCCACCGCGGCCACCTGGCCGTCGACCAGGTGGTACACGACGTCGGCCTGCTCCAGCAGCAGCGGCGAGGTGGTGACCACCACCGTGGTGCGACCGCTGCGCGCCGCCCGCAGGCGCGCCGCGATGGCGGCCTCGGTGTGCGCGTCCACCGCCGAGGTCGGCTCCACCAGCAGCAGCACCTCCGGATCCGCCAGCAGGCTGCGGGCCAGGCGCAGGCGCTGGCGCTGCCCGCCGGAGAGATTGGCGCCCTGGGACCGGATCCCGGAGTCGAGCCCCTGCGGCAGGCCCAGCAGGATGTCGTCCGCGACCGCCTGGTGCAGTGCCCGGGTGATCCGGTCGTCGTCCGGGCTCCCGGCCCCGGACACCACCTCGCGCAGCGTGCCGGCGAAGATCTCGGCATCGTTGTCGGCGACCATGATGCGGTGCCGCACCTCGGTCAGCGCCGCGTCCCGCAGCCTGGTCGGGCCCCAGGTCACCGCTCCGTCGGCGAACCGGCCGAGCCGGTCGACGACGGCGACCAGGTCCCTGGGCCGGCTGCCGGCCAGCGCGGTCAGCCGGCCGGGGGAGACCACCACCCCCGATGCGGGGTCGCTGAGCGTCGCGGACGCGTCGGGCAGCTCCGCAGGGTGCGGGCCGTCCGCCTGCTCGGGCTCGATCGTCAGGATCCGGACCACGCGTGCGGCGGCGACCAGGCCGCGGCTGAGGCCGTAGCCGCCCTCGATCAGGAACGACACCGGCCCGGCGAGGACCGCGACATAGCCGTAGACGGCGACCAGTTGGCCCACGGTGATCGAGCCGGTCGCGGCCATCCGCGCCGCCAGCCAGGTGACCAGGGCCAGGAAGAGCGCGGGCAGGCCGGCCCCCAGGGCCTGCACCCAGCTGGTCACCGCCCCGACCCGGTAGCCCTCCTGGCGCAGCTCGGCCGAGTGCCGCCGGTACCGGTCGGCGAACAGCTGCTTGCCACCGATGCCGTTGAGGATCTGCAGGCCCTTGACCAGATCGCCCACCCGGGCGGTCAGTTCGCCCTGCTGCCCGCGGTAGACGGATTCGGCCTTCTGCAGCCGGCCGAGCAACGGGCCGATGATCAGGGCCAGGACCGGGACGCCGAGCAGGACCACGGCCGCCAGGACCGGCGAGACCGAGAGCAGCAGCACCGCCACCCCGACGTAGGCGATCACCGAGCCGAGCCCCAGCCCGGTCACGGTCAGGGCCTGGCCGATCTCCCCCACGTCGCCCGCCCCGATCGTGACCACCTCCCCGACCGAGACCCGGCGGCCGAGCGTCGCGCCCAGCACGGCGGCCCGGGCGACCACGGCCCTGGTGGTCTCGAAGGCCGTCTCCATCCGGATCATCGTCATGGTGCGATGACGGATGCGCCCCAGCCACGCGTTGACGATCCCCACCCCGACCAGCAGGGCGACCCAGCGCGCCAGCGCCCCGGAGTCGTGCCGCTGGAGCCCTTCGTCGATGGCCCTGGATATCAGGTACGGCGGCAGCATGAGGGAGCACATCCAGGTCGTGCTCACCACTGCTCCCACCACGATCCGACGCCGCTGACGCATGGTCAGCCACGCGAGGAACCGGGCGGCACTGCGACTGTCCGGGACGGGACCGGCGGGTACGTAGGTCACGGTTCGCACCCTAGCAATCCGGTGCAAGCACATCATTGGCGTGTTTCTTAGCATGAACACTTCACGGAATGCGCGTACCGGGCCTCCCGGCGGGACAGGGATCCGGGACAGCGTCAACCGACGACCGAACCGGAGGATTCCCGTGCGCAAGAAGCTGCTCGTCTCGGCTGCGGCTGCGGCCACCCTGATGCTGACCGTCCCGGCCTCGGCGGCCACCCCGACCCCGGGGGCACCAGGAGCCGGTGACCCGTACTACCCGACCTACGGGAACGGCGGCTACCGCGTCTCGCACTACGACCTGCGGCTCAAGTACCAGCCTGCCACGGACCAGTTGGAGGGCACCGCGACGCTGCTGGCCACCGCCACCCAGGACCTCTCCCGCTTCGACCTGGACTTCGCGCTGGACGTCAGCCAGGTGCTGGTCAACGGCCATCCGGCGAAGTTCACGAACACCGGGGTCCAGGAGCTGCAGATCACGCCCGACGCGCCGCTCGCCAAGGGGAGTTCGGCCACCATCGTGGTCCGGTACTCCGGCGTGCCGTCCAAGGTCGACCGGTACGGGTTCGACGCCTGGCTGCGCACGCCGGACGGCGCGGTGATCGCCGACGAGCCGGAGGCCGCCTGGTGGTGGTTCCCCAGCAACGACCACCCCTCGGACAAGGCCACCTTCGACGTCTCCGTCCTGGTCCCCGACGGCACCCAGGCGATCAGCAACGGCGTCCTCACCTCGCAGAGCTCCGCACTCGGCTGGACCCGCTACAACTGGCGCGAGAACAAGCCACAGGCGACCTACCTCGCCACCCTGGCCATCGGGAAGTTCGACATCACCACCGGCACCAGCCCCAGCGGCATCCCCGTCGTCAACGCCTACAGCCCCGACCTCGGCGACAACGCCGACGCCGCGCGGGCCAGCGTCGAGCGCACCGGCGAGCTGGTCGACTGGCTCAGCGGCTACTTCGGCCCGTACCCGTTCAGCTCGGCCGGCGGCTACGTCCCCGACGTCTCCACGCACTACGCGCTGGAGACCCAGACCCGGGTCTTCTACAGCCCGGCGCAGTTCGCCAACGGCGCCAACCCCTCGGTGGTCGTCCACGAGTTGGCGCACCAGTGGTACGGCGACAGCGTCTCGCTGGAGCGCTGGAGCGACATCTGGCTCAACGAGGGCTTCGCCACCTACGCCCAGTGGCTCTGGTCGGAGCACGAGGACGAGGGCACCGCCCAGCAGCTCGCCGACTACGTCTACGCCTCGCACCCGGCCGACGACCCCTTCTGGACCGTCAAGCCCGGCGACCCCGGCGCGGCGAACCAGTTCGCCGACCCGGTGTACGACCGGGGTGCGCTCGCCATCCAGGTGCTGCGCAACACCATCGGCGACGACGCGTTCTTCAAGCTCCTCAAGGCCTGGCCCGCCGAGCACGCCTACGGCAACGGCACGATCGCCCAGTTCCAGGCGCTCGCCGAGAAGGTCTCCGGCAAGAAGCTCGGCGACCTGTTCCAGGCCTGGCTCTACACCCCGTCCAAGCCCGCCCTCCCGACGGCCGCCAAGGCCCGCCTGTCCACCGCCGCCCCCGCCGCCGAGCCCCGCTCCTGGCAGCAGATCAAGTCCGCCCAGCAGCAGCACTGACCCGCGCCCCGCCATCGGGGCCGGCCGACTGCAGGTCGGCCGGCCCCGATGGCGGGCGGGCACCCGCTCGGGTCAGCCCGGCAGGACGGTGAAGTCGCGCTCCGTCAGGTTGAGCCGCTCGCCGCCCTCCGGCGTGCAGACCACGATGTCCTCGATCCGCGCGCCGTAGCGCCCGGCCAGGTAGATGCCGGGCTCCACCGAGAAGGCCATGCCCGGCTCCAGGGGCCGCGCGGACCCGGCCACGATGTAGGGCTCCTCGTGGGTCTCCAGGCCGATGCCGTGGCCGGTGCGGTGCAGGAACTCCGCGCCGAAGCCGGCCTCGGTGATGATCCGCCGGCCCACCGCGTCGAGCTCCTCGGCGGTGATGCCGGGCCGTACGGCCGCGGTCTGCGCCCGCTGGGCGCGCAGCAGCACCTCGTACAGGCGGCGGTACTCCGCCGGGGGCTCGCCGAGGGTGTAGCAGCGGGTGGAGTCGGAGCAGTAGCCGGCCGCGGTGGTGCCGCCGATGTCGACGACCACCGGGTCCCCGGCGCACAGCACCCGGTCCGACAGCTCGTGGTGCGGGCTCGCGCCGTTGGGCCCCGAGCCGACGATCACGAAGTCGACCCGGACGTGGCCCTCGGCGACGATCGCCTCCGCGATGTCCCGGCCCACCTCGCGCTCGGTGCGGCCCACCCGCAGCCACTCGCCCATCCGGGCGTGCACCCGGTCGATCGCCGCGCCCGCCTCGCGCAGCGCCGCGATCTCCGCCGGGCTCTTGCGCATCCGCAGCTCGCTCAGCACCGGCCCGGCGAGCGTCTGGCGCCCGCCGGGCAGGGCGGCCTGGAAGGCGAAGGCCTTCTCCGCCCACATGTGGTTGTCCACGGCGACGGCGGCGCGCGCGGGCAGGCGCCCGGCGGCGATCGCGTACGGGTCCTCGGTCTCCTGCCAGCCGACGATCTCCAGGCCGAGGCCGGGGGCGGGCGAGGCCTTGGCGGCGGGCTCCTCCAGGGCCGGCACGAGCAGGAACGGCTCGCCCGCGACCGGCAGGACCAGGCAGGTGAGGCGTTCCAGCGGCGCGGCGTGATAGCCCGTCAGGTACTGCAGGTCCGCGCCCGGCGACACCACCAGGGCGTCGAGGCCGGCCCGGGCGACGAGCTCGCGGGCCTGCCGCAGCCGGTCGGCCGAGAGCGTGGTGGGGGAGGTGCGGTCCGGGTCGGGCATGCGAGCGTCTCCTGTGGGCCGGTGCGGTGGGCGGCAGCGCCGTCACTCTACATACCAAACGTTTGTTACGCACTCCTCCGCGCGGGCGCCGACCCGCCGCGCGCCGCCCCCGCGGGCGCCGTATCCGCCGGGGCCGCACCTGCTGCCGCCGTCCCGGCCGGCACCAGCCGGTAGCGGCTCCCGGTGTGCGCCTCGACCGCCGCGCGGCTGTAGAGCAGCGGGAACGCCCCGCCCTCGGCCCACCGGTCGTACAGGTCGGCCCAGTGCGCCGACTCCGGGCGGCCGGACTGGCCGGGGGCGTTCATGGCCAGGGAGCGGTCCCAGTCCCCGACGTCGATGGCGATCCGGAAGGTCGCGCCGTCCGTCTGCCGGAAGTCGGCGTCGTAGTAGGTGCACTGGACGGTCTCGCCGCTGCCGGGCCGCTCGCGCTCGGGCAGCCGCACCCACGGGCGCTCCAACAGCGGGGCCAGCACGTGTTCCGGTGCGGCGTGGTGCAGGCGGCCCCAGCGCCAGCGCCTGGGGTCCGCGCCGAGCAGTTCGCGGCACTCGGCCCAGGCGGCGGCCAGTGAGCAGGTCAGCACGCGCACGAGGGCCGCGCGGTCGGTGGCGAGGCGGTCCAGCAGCAGCAGGTCGGTGCGGATGTCGACGCCGAGGGTCTCGTCGGCGGCCAGCAGGCGCACCAGGCCGGGCAGCGCGTCGGGGGCCACCGCGTCGGAGAGCGTGTGGCGCAGCAGGTCCGGGCGCAGGTGCCGGCGCAGCCAGACCTGGAAGAGCGCCGCGGCGGCCGACTCCCGGGTCTCGTCGCAGTCCCAGGCCCGCAGCAGCCCGACCGCGCGCGCGGGGTCCGGCCCGAGCTCAGGGGCGGGGGTGAGGCCGTCCAGGTGGGTGAGCAGGCGGCGGGCGGCCAGGTTGACGGTGTCGGCCTGCAGCCGGACGCAGTCCGCCACCCGCAGGCCCGCCGCACCGCGCAGCACCTCGGCGATCCGGTCCCGGCGGAACCGCGGCTCCCACTCGTAGGAGACGGGCGGCTCCCGGCGCAGGAAGCCGGGCGGCAGGTTCATCTCGTTCGCCGTCGCGATCCAGTCCTCGGGCGGGTCGGTCAGGCCCGGCAGGCGATCGGCGTCGTGGAAGCCCGCCCACTCGTAGCGTCCGTCGCCCGGGACGGGCAGGGTACCGTCCCAGTTGGGGCGGATCGGGACCAGGCCGGCGGGGCGCCACCCGATGCTGCCGTCCGGGGTGGCGTAGACCTGGTTCTCGCCCGGGGAGCCCCAGCGGTTCAGCGCGTCGACGAACTCCTGCGCGCTGCGGGCCCGCAGGTACTCCATGCTGCCGAGGTAGGGGGCCATGCCGGCCTCCAGCCAGGCGGCGCGGACCGCGAACGCCGTGTGCTCCCGCGGGCATTCGCGCACGACGGGCCCGTGCCGGGTGAACCGCAGCTCCACCTCGGCCTCCTCCCCGCCGCGCACCCGGACCTTCTCGCGCACCACCCGCATCGGCTCCCAGCGGCCCGCGTACCAGTACTCGTGCGGCGCCTCGGGGTTGGTCCGGTAGACGTAGAGGTCCTCCTGGTCGATCGCGAAGACGGTCAGGCCGAAGGCGACGTGCCCGTTGTGGCCGATCGAGACGCCGGGCAGCGCGGGCTCGCCGCCGCCGATGACGTCCAGCCCGGGGGCGGACAGGTGCGCGAGGTAGCGCAGCGAGGGCAGCTCCAGGGCGCGGTGCGGGTCGTTGGCCAGCAGCGGGCGGCCGGTCGCGGTGTGGCGGGCGCCGACCACCCAGTTGTTGCTGCCCTCGGCGTGGGTGCGCGGGCCGGGCAGGTCCTCCTCGCCCAGCACCGGCATCGAGGTGGCCAGCCGGTAGACGTCGAGCACGTCGTCCGGGATCGCCGCGAGGTCCAGCCCGTCCGGGACGGTCGCGGTGTGCGCGGGCTCCAGGACCTGGCGCAACTCCTCCACCGCGGGGCCGAAGTCCCGCAGCATCCGCGCCCTGGCGACCTCCTGCTCGACGTTGGCGAACATGCCGTGGCTGCGGATCACCACCACGTCCTCGGGCCGCCAGCGGGCGGGGGCGCAGCCGAGTTCGCGGAACTCCACCGGGAGCAGGCCGGGTTGCTCCCGGCACCGGTCGACGAAGGCGTTGATCCCCGCGACGAAGGCGGTCACCACCCGCTTGGTGCTGGACCCGTACGCCAGCCACTCGCCGCGCAGGTCGCCGCGGTAGAGGAAGAGCCGGGCGGCCCGGTCCCTGGCCAGGTAGGACGGGCCGAACACCTCGGCCAGCCGGCCCAGCCCGCGCCGGCGCCACAGGTCGAGCTGGAAGAGCCGCTCGCGGGCGACGTTGAAGCCCTGGGCGCGGAAGAGGTCGTCCTCGCCGGCGGCGTAGATGTGCGGGACCCCGAAGGTGTCGGTCAGCACCTCCACGGGCTCCTGCAGGCCGGGCAGCGGGTACTGCGGCCCGCCGTCCGCGACGCCCGGATCAGCCATCGGTGTCCGCCTCGCTGAACAGGAAGATGCCCGCCAGGACGAGCGCCGCCCCGACGTACTGCCACGCGCCGATGCGCTCGCCCAGGAAGACCACCGCGGAGACGATCCCGAACACCGGGATGCTGTTGAGCAGGACCCCCGCCGTGGTCACCGGGGTGCGGGTCACCGCGTAGTTGTACATCAGGAACGCGCTCGCCAGCCCTGCGCCGCAGACCGCCGCCGCGACCAGCCAGTGCTGCGGGCCGGCCTGCGGCGTGGTCAGGCGGCCGTCCACGATCCACTGGCCCACCAGCAGCGGCACGGTGAAGAGCAGGCCGAAGGTGAACTGGTAGGCGGTGGCGACCAGCGGGTCGGTGTCCCGGACCACCCGGTCGGTGATCAGGGTGGCCGTCGCGGCCGCGAACGCGCCGAGCAGCACCAGCAGATCGCCGGCCCGCAGGCCCAGCAGGGCGCTGCTGCCGCCGAGGGCGGCGACGCCGACCAGGCCGAGCAGCACGCCGCCGACCCCGCGCAGGGTGGGCGGCCGCCGGCTGACCAGCGCGACCAGCGCGACCACGAAGCACGCCTCGGTGCCGTCCAGGATCGACGCCTCGGTCGCCTGGATCCGGGACAGGCCGAGGCCGATGGCGCCGTACCCGAGCATCGGCTCGAACAGGCCCAGCAGGGCGAGGCGGCGCAGCTGGTCGCGGGGCGGGCGCCGGTGCCCGCGGCGCAGCAGGACGAGCCAGAGCAGCGCCGTCGCGGTGCCCAGCGAGACGGCGAGCACCGTCATGACCGGGAGCCCCCGCAGGGAGTACTTCTCGGCGGTGGTCCACAGCCCCCAGATCGCCGAGGCGCCGATCAGCGTCAGCGTCCCGCCCGAGCGGCGCAGGAAGGAGCCGGGCCGCGCGCTCTTGGTCTGAGTATCCGTCAGGACCAGTGTCCGGCCCGGGGGCTGGGTGGTTTCAGGCGACATGGGGTTCCGCACCTTCCCTTCGGGGGTTTCGGGCTCAGAGCTCCAGGGCCAGCTCGACGGTGCGTTCCGCCTCGGCGACCACCTCCGCATTCTCGCCCACCACCAGGTAGCGCCACTTGCCGTCGAGGTGGTGCGTGTCGGTGCTGAGCACCGCGCGTACGGCGGTCGAACTCCCGTGCAGGCCTTCGGACTCCAGTCGGCGCACCGCGGTGGGGAAGTCCAGCCGGGAGTCCGGGACCCGGCGCCCGTCGGCCCGCCAGTGCACCGGGGCCTCGCCGGGACGCAGCAGCCGGGCCAGCTTCTCCAGGTAAGTGCCGCCGGTGACCCGCACGTTGGACTCGGTCAGGACGACCCCCTGGGTGGTCACCCCGTCGCTGCCGCCGTCGTACACCCCGCCGTCCACGTCGAAGACGCCCCGGTAGCCCTGGCCGTGCAGCCAGTCGGCGAAGACGGTGGCCGCCTTGTGCAGCTCCTGGTAGGCGGCGTCCTCGCGGGCGGGGGTGACCATGCCGGTCCAGGCGTTGTTCACCGTGCGCTGGTCGCAGCTGTAGTAGTCGCGGACGCCGGCCTCCTCGGCGATCAGCTCGGCGCTCGGGGAGGCGGTCAGCGGCAGGAACTCCTCGTAGACCCAGCCGCATTCGCCCTGCTCCGCGACGGCGGCCAGCAGCCGCTCCGCCAGCGACGCCCGCGGCTCGGCCCGGACCACCACGTTGCCGAAGCCGGTGGACGAGCGGTCGGGCTTGATGATCACCGCGTCCTGGCCGGCCAGGAACGCACCGGCCCGGTCGAGGAGTTCGGCGCGGGTGGCCGCGTGGCCACCCGCGGCGAGCGGCAGGCCGAGCCGCTGCGCCGCCGCCCGGAACCCGGACTTGGTGTTGAGCAGCCGCACCGTGGCGAGCACCTCGTCGGCCGGGGGTTCGGCGTACGGGTGCAGCCGCAGGCCGTGCCGCCGGACGAAGTCCAGCACCCGCCGGTCCAGCGCGAAGCAGTCGAGTTCGCCGCGGGCGACGATCCCGGGGACGGCGCCGCGCTGCTCGGCGACGTCCAGCGCGTGCGCCGAGGTGATCTCCTGCGGTTCGACGATCTCGACCTGCCCGGTCGGCACCCCGGTGATGCCGGCGACGTACTCGCGGAAGCGCTGCCCGCACGGGGCGAGCAGCACCACGCAGTCGCCGGGCCGCGCCTCCCACAGCGTCCGGGGGCTGACCACGGCCATCGCCCGCAGGTACGCGGCGCCGGGGTGGTCCGCCATGGTGTCGCTGTTGATGTTCGCCAGGATCGTCCTGCTCATGGGCGTGCCTGCCTTTCCGTAGCGCCCTCGGTCGGCCGTGCCGGTCGGTCCTCCTACTCTTGTGGGGCCTTGGGCGGGTAGGCGTGCGCCACGCCCCACGGGTCGGTGACCGAGGCGCCGTCCTCGCCGAGGTAGCGCGGGCCGATGGGCACCTTGCCGTGGCCGCCGGGGATGTCCAGCACGTAGGTGGGCTGGCAGACGCCCGAGACCCGGCCGCGCAGCCGGCGCACGAGCTCCTGCCCCTCCTCGATCGTGGTGCGGAAGTGGCTGGTGCCCACGGCCAGGTCGCCGTGGTGCAGGTAGTACGGCTTGACCCGGTTCACGATGAGGGTGCGGAAGAGGTCCTCCAGCGCCTCGGGCGTGTCGTTGACCCCCTTGAGCAGCACCGTCTGGCTGAGCAGCGGGATGCCGGAGCCGGCCAGCAGCCGCAGCGCCCGGCGCGCCTCCTGGCCGATCTCCTGGCTGTGGTTGGTGTGCACCACGACCCAGACCGGAGTGTCCAGCGTGAGTGCCGCCACCAGCTCCGGCGTCACCCGGTCCGGATCGACGACCGGCACCCGGGTGTGGAAGCGGATCACCTTGACGTGCTCGATCGCGTCGAGCTCGCGCAGGATCGGCTCCAGGCGGCCGGGCGACATGATGAGCGGGTCGCCGCCGGTGAAGATCACCTCCCAGATCTCCGGCCGGGCGCGGATGTAGTCCAGCGCGGCCTTGAGCTGGTCCTCTTTCAGCAGCGAGTCGCCCGGGCCCACCACCTCCCGGCGGAAGCAGAAGCGGCAGTACACCGGGCAGACCAGCACGGGCTTGAGCAGCACCCGGTCCGGGTAGCGGTGGGTGATCCCCGGCACCGGTGTGAACGGGTCGTCGCCGATCGGGTCCTCGCGCTCCTCCGGGGTGGTGACCAGTTCGGCGCTGCTGGGGACGAACTGCCGGGCCACCGGATCGTCCAGGTCCACGATCCGGCTGTGCATGGCCGGCGTGATGCTCACCGCGTACTGCTTCGCGACGTCGGCGATCGTCGCGAGCTGCTCCTCCTCGATCAGTTGCTGTGCCAGCAGCTCCTTGGCCGTGCGGATGGGGCGCGAGGCAACCATGGGTTCAGCTCCTTCGGTCGTCGGCGAACGCCGCCAGGCGCCGCGGGTGGTAGAGCGCGTGCATGGGGTGGTGCTCGCCGCGCAGGGTGGCCAGCACGGCGCCGGCGACCGCGGGCGACTGCGCGAACCCGCCGGTGTTGTGGCCGCCGTTGATGACGAACTCGCTGCCCCAGGCAGTGGCTTCGGCGTGGTAGAGGCCGAGCGAGGTGGCGGTCCACGGGCGTACGCAGTACTTGAAGCCGTAGTTGTCCGCCGGGTCCGCGGACGCCGGCAGCGGGCCGTGCCCGGGGAAGAGCCGGGTGATCGTGTCGGCGATGCCGAGCCGGATCGTGTCGAGCTGCGCCTGGTCGGGCTCCTCGACGGCCTCCCCGAGGTAGCCGTAGCCCGAACCGACGATCAGCACGTCGCGGCCGTCGCCGTCCACCGCGACGGTGATGTTCGCGTCCTCGGTCACGTGCCCCTTGCGGGCCACCTTGAGCGACTGGGACAGCCCCACCGAGGCGTTGCTGATCCGGCTCCAGCCGCCCAGCACGCCGTGGATCTTCGCCTCGCAGGCCGAGCCGGCCAGCACGGCGTGACCGTAGGCGCCGGGGGAGGCCACGACATGGGCGCCGGGCGGCAGTTCGCGGCCGGCGTCGAGGCCGGTGACGGTGCCGCGGGCGTCCCGCTGCACGCCCGCGACCGTGGTGTCCCACTGGAAGACGGCCCCCAGCGACTCCAGCCGTTCGATGAGCGCCCGGCAGAACTTGTGGACGTTCACGGTGAAGCCCAACGCCAGGAAGCCGCCTGCCAGTTCGCCCTCGCCGATGGCGTGTGCGAGGCCGGGGTACTCGGCGACGAGCTGATGGTTCGTCAGCTCCCGCTGCAGCGCGCCGATCCGCCGGTGCCGTTCCAGGGAGGCCGCCAGGTGGTCCCGGTCGCCGTACAGCCGCAGGATGCCGTGCGTCAGCGCCGACTCGGCGAACAGCTCCGGGTGTTCGCGCTGCAGGGTGCGCCAGCCGTCCAGCGCCTCGGCCGCGAAGCCGAAGATGTCGTCGTTGTAGCCGCGGGCGAGCCAGGAGGGGATCCGCTCGTAGTCGCGCAGGAAGTCCTGCTCGGCGGGGGAGAGCGGCCGGTCGCCGTACGCCCGCCAGCCGCACCGGTCGACCGGGACCCGGAAGAGGTCCAGTGGCCGGCCGAAGGGGTCCTGGTTGCTGTAGTCGTCCATCTCGGTGAGCGTGAACATCCGTGCGTCGTCGCCCGCGTGGGTGCAGCCGTAGGCCTGCCAGTCCTTCTCGCTGGGGGCCGGCGAGCCGTCCAGGACGGTGATCCGGAAGCCGTCCTCCAGCAGGGCGAGCGCGGTGATCAGGTTGACGATCCCCGCCCCGATCAGCACCACGTCCCGCGATCGCGGCGGGTCGACCGGGCGGCTTCCGTGCGGTGGGTGGGGCAGCCGGCCGAGGGTGCTCTGCCGCTCGATCCAGCGCAGGGCGTCCCCGACGGCCGCCAAGTCTCCCCCGGTGAGCTGGAGTTCGGCCAGGTCGTCCGGGGCGTCGCGGGGTGGGATGCCGATCGTGTAGGCGAGGAACCGCCGCCCCGGGCCGCTTCGCCGCCAGGCGGCCAGCGTCTCCGGCGCCGGCCGCCTGGCGGTGATCAGCCCGTCGGCGCCGTGGGCGGCGAGCTCTTCCAGCAGGTGCTCCTCCGACCGGCCGGCGAGATCGGGGCGGTGGACGATGTTCCCGAGCCGGAGGAAATCCGACTTCGTCATGTCGGCGACCGGCAAGGTGATCATGATTTTCATGGCGCGCCCGTCTCCTCGGCGAAGATGTGGGTGGTGGCCGCCGTCCGGCCTGCGGGAAACGGCCGGACGCAGCGGAAACCCAGCCCCTTTCCCGAATTCGCGGGTGATGCGGATCGCCCACGAATCGGTGCGGATGGGCGGTCCCCTGCCGTGGGGATCGCCCGAGGGGCTGGTCGCGAAGGAACGGCCGGCATCCGTGCCCGTCGGATCCCGGCCTGTTCGGTCGTTCAGCGTGCCTGGTGAACGCAGGGCAGTGCCCTGGAAAAGCCTTCGGTGGTAGAGGAAGTGCGCATGGCTCGCCCTCCGTCAGGAGAGTGCGATGCCGGCCGTGGAGCGGCACAACTGGGCCGGGTGGTTCGTCGGCGGAACAGTTGGTCCCGTCACCAACGCCAACACGAAGTGACTCTACTGTAATCACATGGACACGACAAGAGCGGTTTTCCTGCCGGTGCGGCAGTCACGGAAGTCCGGCTTCGGGTGATATATCCGACGTCGACTCCGGTCGGCTGCGGGTGCCCTGACTCGCCATCAGGCACTCCTACCCATCGGGCGCTCCGGCGCCGTGGTGAAACTTGTCACGGCTCCGCCTCCTTAGCCCGCCGGTCCCGGGCGTGTAGGTTCCTGCGGCCAAGGGGAGGTCCCTCCCCTGATCGCAGATCCCCGGCAACAGCTCCTGTGACGAGAGAGAGCCACGAGATGTCTGCAGACGGCTCCACGCACCACCCCCCGCAGCGCATCGGTGTGGTCGCCGAGTCCGCCCCTGGCGAGACCCGTGTCGCGGCCACCCCGTCGACCGTGCGCGGGTTGCTCGCGCTCGGCTACGAGGTCGTCGTCGAACCCGGGGCCGGCGCCGGCTCGGGCTTCACCGACGAGGCCTACGCCGAGGCCGGCGCGAGCACCGGCGACGCCTGGGCGGCCGACGCCGTCCTGAAGGTCAACGCCCCGTCGACCGAGGAGATCGCCCGGCTGGGTGACGGCGCGACCCTGGTCGGCCTGCTCGCCCCGGCCCAGCGGCCCGACCTGCTGGCGGCGCTGACCGCGCGCCAGGTCACCGCGCTGTCGCTGGACGCGGTGCCGCGGATCTCGCGGGCGCAGTCGATGGACGTGCTCAGCTCGATGGCGAACATCGCCGGGTACCGCGCGGTGATCGAGGCCGCGCACGTGTTCGGGCGCTTCTTCACCGGTCAGGTGACGGCCGCCGGCAAGGTCCCCCCGGCGAAGGTCCTGGTGGCCGGGGCGGGGGTGGCGGGCCTGGCCGCCATCGGCGCGGCCTCCAGCCTGGGCGCGATCGTGCGCGCCACCGACCCGCGTCCGGAAGTCGCCGACCAGGTCAAGTCGTTGGGCGGCGAGTACCTCGCCGTCCAGGTCGCCCAGGAGGCGAGCACCGACGGCTACGCCAAGGCCACCTCCGCCGACTACGACCGCGCCGCCGCCGAGCTCTACCACGAGCAGGCGCGCGAGGTGGACATCGTCATCACCACCGCGCTGATCCCCGGCCGCCCCGCTCCGCGGTTGCTCACCGCCGCGGACGTGGCGGTGATGAAGCCCGGCAGCGTCATCGTCGACATGGCCGCCGTGCAGGGCGGCAACGTCGAGGGCACCGTGCCGGGCCGCGTGGTGGTGACCGACAACGGCGTCACGATCATCGGCTACACCGACCTCGCCGCCCGGCTGCCCGCCCAGGCCTCGCAGCTGTTCGGCACCAACCTGGTCAACCTGTTGAAGCTGCTGACGCCCGGCAAGGACGGGCGCCTGGTCATCGACTTCGACGACGTGGTCCAGCGCGCGGTGACCGTGGTGCGGGCGGGGGAGACCACCTGGCCGCCGCCGCCCGTGGCCGTCTCGGCGGCCCCCGCCGCGCAGCCGACCGTCGCCGTTCCGGCCCCCGCGGCGCCGAAGCCGCCGCGGCTCACCCCCGCGGCCCGCTTCGGCCTGATCGGCGCCGGGATGCTGGCACTGTTCGCCGTCGTCGCCTGGGCACCGGCCCAACTCGCGGAGAACTTCACGGTGTTCGCCCTCGCGGTGGTCATCGGCTACTACGTCATCGGCAAGGTGCACCACGCCCTGCACACCCCGTTGATGTCGGTGACCAATGCGATCTCCGGGATCGTGGTGATCGGCGCCCTGCTGCAGATCGGGCACGAGAGCGTGCTCGTCACCGTGCTGTCCTGCGTGGCGATCCTGCTGACCAGTGTGAACATCTTCGGTGGCTTCGCCGTCACCCGCCGCATGCTGAACATGTTCTCGACGTTCTCGACGGACCCGGAAAGGCGCTGAGTCCCGATGACCGCCACGACAGCCTCGCACGCCGCGGACCTGGTCGCCGCCCTGTTGTTCATCCTCAGCCTGGCCGGGCTCTCCCAGCACCGCACCTCGCGGGCCGGGGTCGGCTACGGCATCGCCGGCATGGCCCTGGCCCTGGTCGCCACCGTCGTGGTGGCCGCCCAGAGCATCACGGCCGGTGCGGTCGTGCTGATCGTCCTCGCGATGGCCCTGGGCGGCGCGCTCGGCCTGTGGCGGGCGCGCCAGGTCGAGATGACGCAGATGCCCGAACTCATCGCCGTCCTGCACAGTTTCGTCGGCCTGGCCGCGGTGCTGGTCGGCTGGGACAGCTACCTGGAGGTCGAGTCGCACGGGTCGGCACAGACCCGCATCGCCGCCGACCTGCTGGGCATCCACCACGCCGAGGTGTTCATCGGCATCTTCATCGGCGCCGTCACCTTCACCGGCTCCATCGTCGCCTTCCTCAAGCTCTCCGCCAGGATCGCCTCGCGCCCCCTGACGCTGCCCGGCAAGAACGCGCTCAACGCCGGTGCGCTCGTCGCCTTCGCGGCGCTGACGATCTGGTTCACCGTCAGCCCCGGCCTCGGCCTGATGATCATGGTCACCCTGCTCGCGCTCGCCCTGGGCTGGCACCTGGTCGCCTCGATCGGCGGCGGGGACATGCCCGTGGTCGTCTCGATGCTCAACAGCTACTCCGGCTGGGCGGCGGCTGCCGCCGGGTTCCTGCTCGACAACAACCTGCTCATCGTCACCGGCGCGCTGGTCGGCTCCTCGGGTGCCTACCTCTCCTACATCATGTGCAAGGCGATGAACCGCTCCTTCCTGTCCGTCATCGCGGGCGGCTTCGGCATCGAGGCCCCCTCGACCGGCGACGCCGAACAGGGCGAGCACCGCGAGATCCGCGCCCAGGAGGCGGCCGAACTGCTCGCCCGGGCAAGCTCGGTGGTCATCACCCCGGGCTACGGCATGGCGGTGGCGCAGGCCCAGCACCCGGTCGCCGAGCTGACCCGCCGGCTGCGCGAGCGCGGCGTCGCGGTCCGCTTCGGCGTCCACCCCGTCGCCGGCCGGCTGCCCGGGCACATGAACGTGCTGCTGGCCGAGGCGAAGGTGCCCTATGACATCGTGCTGGAGATGGACGAGATCAACGACGACCTCGCCGCCACCTCGGTCGTCCTGGTCATCGGCGCCAACGACACCGTCAACCCCGCCGCCACCGACGACCCGTCCAGCCCGATCGCCGGCATGCCGGTGCTGCGCGTCTGGGAGGCCGAACAGGTCGTCGTCTTCAAGCGGTCGATGGCCTCCGGCTACGCGGGAGTCCAGAACCCGCTGTTCTTCCGGGAGAACAGCAGCATGCTCTTCGGCGACGCGAAGCAGAGCGTCGAGGACATCCTCCAGGCCCTGGCCGCCGTCCCGGAGCCGGTCGCGGCGCGGTAGGGCCTGCCCGGCCGGTCCTGCCGACCGGACAGGCCCTTGGGCCTCGCAGCGCGTCAGGTGCCAGGTGTCAGGTCCGCAGCGCCGCTGTCCTCGCGCCGGCCTCGGCCGGCCGGGGCGAGGGCACGGCCTCCGCCGAGGCCTGCAGCCCCACGCCCTTGGTCTCCTCCGCCCACCGCACGCTGACCAGCAGGCCGACCGCGGTGAGGGCGGCGGCCATCAGCATGGTCGGGCCGATGCCGACCCCGGTCAGCGCGATCGGCAGCAGATAGGTGCCGACCGCCGCACCGATCCGGCTCGCCGAGGTGGCGAAGCCCACGGCGGTGGCCCGCACCGAGGTCGGGAAGAGCTCATTGGGGTAGGTCCAGTCGAGCACGTTCGGCCCGCCGCACAGGAACGCGTAGGCGCAGAGCGCGAAGAGCGCCAGCAGGGCCGGAGCCGTCGGCCAGACCCCGAGGAAGACCAGCGGCACCATCATCAGGGCGAACGACCAGATGATGGTCGGCCGGCGCCCGTGCCGGTCGATGGCGCGCAGCGCCGGGTAGCAGCCGAGCAGGAAGACCAGGCTGATCACTCCGGTGCCCAGGGTGTCCATCACGGTGCCGCCCGGCATGCCGAAGGAGCCCAGGATGGCCGGACCGAAGGTCAGCATCGCGAAGAGCGGCGCCACCTGGCACAGGAAGAAGAGGCAGCAGAAGAGCGTCCGGCGCCGGTAGGCGGGGCTGAACAGCACCCGCAGCGACCCCGGGTCCAGCCGCTCGCCGCCGTCGGCCGGCGTCCCCCGCAGCTCCTCGGCCGTCACCTCGCGTCCCAGATGACGGCGCACCAGCGCGACGGCCTCCTGCTCCCGGCCGTGCTGGGCCAGCCACAGCGGCGACTCCGGCGAGCCGCGCCGCACCACCAGGAAGAACGCGCAGAGCACCGCCGAACTGGCCAGCATCCAGCGCCAGCTGCCGTTCCCGCCCAGCTGCAGGAAGAGGTAGCCGACCACGTAGGCGAGCACCGAACCGGCGTACCAGGCGATGATCTGCTTGCCCAGCAGCCGGCCCCGGTCCTTGATCGGCAGCCACTCCGCGAGCAGCGAGGTGGCGATCGGATAGTCGGCGGCGACCGCCATCCCCAGCACGAACCGCAGCGCGACGATCGCCCACACGTCGGTCACCCAGAACGAGCCCACCGAGCAGGCGGCGATCACCAGCAGGTCGGCGGTGTACATCACCTCGCGCCCGATCCGGTCCGTCAGCATCCCGAACAGCGCACCGCCGACGAACATCCCGATCAGCGCGGCGGCCCCGATCAGGCTCACCTCCGCGGTGCTCAGCCCCAACTCCGGCTTCATGCCGATCAGGGCCACTCCGACGATGCTCAGGATGTACCCGTCCAGCAACGGCCCGCCCGAGCAGGCCAGCGCCAATCGGCGGTGGAACGACGTATAAGGGGCATGATCAATGGTCGCGGACATTCACCCTATGCTGCGCCGCCCCCCGTGCCCCGCCCAGAGGCGAAGGTCCCGGACGGCCCGGGACCCTCGGCCCACCGCGCCCGGCCCAGCGCGGCGCGGTGCGCGGAGGGCGTGGTGCCGTACCGGGCCTGGAACGCCTGGCGCAGCGTCTCGGTGGAGCGGAACCCGCAGCGCCGGGCGATCGCGGTCAGCGGCAGCGCGGTGCTCGTCAGCAGCGTGGCCGCGGCCTCGGTCCGCGCGGCGCGGACGTAGCGGGCGGGCGGTTCGCCGAGCTCGTCGAGGAACAGGCGCGACAGGTGCCGCTCGCTGACGCCGCTGCGGGCGGCGAGCGCGGCGGTGGACAGGTCGGCGTCCAGCTGGCCGGCGATGTGGCGCACCACCTGGCGCAACAGCCGGTGGGCCGGCGGGGCGTCCTGCACATGGGGCGACACCTGGGCCTGGTTGCCCGGCCGCTGCATGTAGGTGACCAGCCAGCGGGCGACCGAGCGGGCCAGCTCGGGGCCGTGGTCGTCCTCCACCAGGGCCAGCGTCAGGTCCAGGGCACTGGTCACCCCGGCCGAGGTGCAGATCTCGCCGTCGACGACGTACAGCGGACGCGGGTCCACCGCGACCTTCGGGTGCCGCTCGGCCAGCCCCCGCGCGTACGCCCAGTGCGTGGTGGCCCGTCGCCCGTCCAGCAGCCCCGCCGCGGCCAGCACGCTCGCCCCCGTGCACACCGAGGCCACCCGCCGGCTGCCCGCCGCCAGCCGGCGCACCTGCTGCAGCAGCAGCGGATCCCCGGCCGCCTCCGCATGGCCCAGGCCACCGGCGACCACCAGCGTGTCCAGCGGCCCGCGCACCTGCTCGACCGCGGCCTGACTCACCAGCGCCAGCCCGCTCGCCGACCGCACCGGCCGCCCCTGCACCGATGCCAGCCGCACCCGGTAGCCGGGCTCGGCCCCCAGCCGGTTGGCGGCGTCCAGCGTGTCGCTGACACAGGCGATGTCGAGCAGTTCGGCCTGGTCGTAGCCGATGATCACGACCTGTCGCAGCGGAGCGGGCATGTCGGTCACCCTACGCCTGCCCGTCCGGCTGCCAGGCATCACAGGATTCCGGACATGATCCCGGCGCCCCGCCGCCGGCCGGTCTCCCGCCCCGCCCGTACCACCGCGCCGCCGGCCGGTTCCCCCCGGTTCCCCACCGGTCAGCCCACCGGTCCGCCCCGCCGAGGCGGGGCCGGTTCGTGGTCGGGAGGTAAAGGGAGATAGCGTCGCCAGGTGCTGTTCCGAATCCTCATGACCCGACGCTGGGTGATCCTGACCCTCGTCTTCTTCGCGATCATCCCGGCGATGGTCCTGCTCGGACGATGGCAGTACCACCGCTACGAGCAGACCAACCGGCAGAACGTCGTGACCGCCGCCGCCATGAAGGCGCCGCCGGTCGCGATGGACGTCGTCTCGCACCCCGGTGGGACGGTGCCCGCCTCGGAGACGTACCGCCAGGTCACCGCGACGGGGCACTACGACCCGGCGCACGAGTTCGTGATCCGCCAGCGCACCGCGGCCGACGGCGACACGATGGGCTACTACGTGGTCACGCCGCTGGTCACCGACGCGGGTGACACGGTGCTGGTCAACCGCGGCTGGGTCGCCCTGGGGACGGACGCCACCAGCTACCCGACGGTGCCGCCGGCCCCCTCGGGCGAGCTGACCGTGACCGGCCGGCTGCGTCCCGACGAGACCTTCCGGCGCGAGCTCAGCGGACTGCCGGACCGGATGTTCATGCGGATCAACAGCAGCGACCAGGCCGCGCGCCTGAAGCAGCCGGTGGTCGCGGGCTACCTGGAGCTGGTCTCCACCAACCCCAACCCGCCGGCCGCCGACGAGGCCGAGCTGGTGCCGGCCCCCAACGTCACCACCACCAACGACGACGCGGTGGTCGGCCAGGGCGTCCACCTGCCGTACGCGATCCAGTGGTGGCTGTTCGCCGCGCTGATCCCGACCGGCTGGGTCGTGCTGCTGCGCCGCGACATCCGCGAGGCCCGCGAGAAGCAGGCCGCCGACGAAGCCGCCGCGGCCGGCCCGGCCCCCGACCCGGATGCGGCCCCCGAGGCTGCCTCCGTCCCGGCCGCCGAGCCCGACCCCGCTCCGCGTTAGGCCCTGGCTCCGTCCCCCAGGCCCTGTGCCGGCGCCCCGCCCCGCCGCCACAGGGCCTCGGCGTGTCCACCCCGCCCGGGGTGCCCTCACCCCTCCCGGAAGTGCACCAGCACCCGACCCGGATTCCGCGGGTCCAGCTCGCGCCGCACGTACAGCTTGCGGATGTGCTTCTGGTCCAGGAACGCCAGCACCCGCCGCATCAGCTGCCCCGAGCCCTTCCCGGGGATGAGCTCGGCGACCGGGTCGCCCGACTGGGCGGCAGCGAAGAGGAACTGACGCATCGCCAGCTCGATGTCACGGTTGTTCCGGAAGATCGGGTGCAGATCGAGGCTCCGCATCCGCGATCACCCGCGCCGGTTCGGCGGCACGGGGCAGGGCGCTTGGGGCTTCTCATCGGTGATCACGGCCGTACCCTAACCGGCCCGGGCGCCGCCGCCACCGGCCCGGCGCCCGCGGATTTCGCCGTACCCCCGGATTCTGCGACCGTGTCACCAGTCCCTCGAACAGGAGAAATGCCCCGTGGCCAGTGCAGCCGTCCCCACCGAGCAGATCCGGGCCCGTATCGCCGGACACGGGCAGCGGTTCGACGCGCTCTTCGAGGAGTACTTCCAGCGCCTGGGCACCACCCTGGACGCGCCGTCGTTCAGCCGGTTCACGCCCGACTGCGTGCGGCTGCTGCGGGACCTGTCCCTGCGCGGGGGCAAGCGGATGCGCGTGGTGCTCCTGCACGAGGCGGCCCGCCTGGTGACCGACGAGCCCGTCGAGGGGCTGGACGCCGCGGCGCTGAGCATCGAGCTGCTGCAGACCCACGGGCTGATCCACGACGACATCATCGACAACAGCCCCACCCGGCGGGGCGGCCCGTCGACCTACTACGCCTACCGCGAGCGGTTCCCCGACCAGCAGCAGGCCGCGCTGGGGCTCGCCCTGCTGGCCGGCGACCTCGCGCTCGCCCTCTCGCTGCAGGTGCTCCTCGACTCCACGGCCCCGCTCGCGGTGCGCCAGGCCACGGTGGAGGCGCAGACGCGGGCGATGACGGCCACCTTCGTGGGCCAGATCGCCGACATGGAGCGGGACTTCACCACGATCCCGGACGAGGACGTGCTGCACGGCGTGGCGGACTACAAGACCGCGCGCTACTCGGTCCTGGCCCCCCTGCAGCTGGGACTGCTCGCCGCCGGCGGGCAGCCGGCCCACCACGACGCGGAACTGCGGCGCTACGCCCGGCTGCTGGGGATCGCCGGGCAGATGCGCGACGACTACCTCGACCTCTTCGGGGACGCGGCGACCATGGGCAAGCCCACCGGGACCGACATCCGTGACGGGCGCCGCAACTACACCGTGGCCGCCATCCTGCGGGCGGCCACCGACACCGAGCGGGCCGTCGTGGAATCCGCACTCGGGGACGAGGCCTGCCCCGAGGAGACCATCGCCGCCGTCCGCGACATCGCCCACCGCCACGAGGTCCCCGCGGCCCTGCGTGCGGCCATGCGCCGCCACGCGGAGCAGGCCTCCGCCGAGGCCGCCCGCTGGCGGCCCCGCTGGCGCGACGAGGCGGTCACCGTCTTCGAGTACCTGCCGCTGTGGAGCGTCGACCGGGTCCGGTGAGCGGTCGAGGCCCGGCCCCGCCGTCGGGACTCGGAACGGCTCGGCCGCCGTGCTTGCGGCGCTGGCCGGCCGGCACGCCACCCCCGCAGGAGCAGCAGGGACTCCGTGCGAAGTGGGGTCCCTGCTGGTGTCCTGGGGGAGGCCGTAGCGGTTCGGGTGTTCAGCGCCCGGCTTTGAAGCGGTGGGGGTTGGCAGCGGGCTGGCCGCCCCCGAATCCGCGCGGGGAGAGGCGGGTTCGCCGGCCCGGCGGGGGCATCCGGGCTACGGAAGGGCGTGGGAGGTGAGGGTCGCGGAGAAGACCGTCCGGTCGTGCTGGCGGGCGGTGACCAGGGTGTGGGACTGGTCGGGGGACTCGGCGGTGATCCAGCAGGGGGAGTCGAGTTCGACGTAGCGGAAGAACGCGGCGTCCATGCCGGTGGGCAGGGTGGGGTGGTCGGCGGTGACGGCCTGGGCCGCCTGCCGGGCGGCTTCCAGCAGCAGCATCCCGGGGGCGTGGTCGACCGGGTGGTCGAACAGCACGGGGTGGGTGAGTTCGGCGCGCAGCTCCCACTGTCCGGGCCGGTCGGTGGCGCCGAGGACCACGTCGCCGGCGCGGTCCCGGCCGACCAGGCTCGCCTCGACGGCGGGGGCGAGCGGCAGGAGAGGGTGCAGGAGCGGGCCGTGGTCGGCACGGCCCTCGCGCAGTCTGCGGTAGACAGCGGGGGAGTGGCAGGCGAATCTGGTGGTGGCGGTGGCCAGTTGGGTGCCGTCCAGGAAGACCTGGAAGTGCATCGAGGTGGCCGCCAGCCGGTTGCCGCGGCGGGTGAGGTCGAAGCACTTGATCCGCAGTTCGACCTCGGCGGGGGCACGGTCGACCCGCAGGACGTCCGGGCGGAGCGTGTAGCGCAGGTAGTCCCAGCTGAGGTGGTGGTCGAAGGGCACGTGGTAGGCCGCGTGGGAGAGAAGCGGGAACGTCTGACGGATCGTCTCGCAGAGCAGCAGTGGGTCGTACAGGCCGTGCTGGGTGCCGTAGAAGGCGTGTGCCCGGGGCCACTGGGCGGTGACCCGGAACTCGTCCGGGCCGGTGGGTTGCCAGCCGGTGAGGAACACCTCGGCCACGGCGGTGCGGTGGACGTACTCGCGGGGCACCGTCGAGGTCAGGGTGACGGGTTGGGCGGGGACGGCTAGTTGTGTGGTGCCGGACATGACGATCTACCCCCGGTCGATTCGCGCACGAGCCCGGTTCGGCCCGAACTCTGGCGGCGTGTGCCGCCGTCTGTAAAATAAAGGATGTTCGTTTTGTTTGTCGATGAGTTTCGGTAGGTCGAGGCATGGCAGAACCCAAGCAGGAGCGGGCGGTCCGCACCCGGGCCCAGATCATCGAGGCCGCCGCGGAGGTGTTCGACGAGTCGGGCTTCCACGGTGCGAGCATCAGTCGGATCATGAAGCGTGCGCAGGTCACGGCGGGGAGCATGTACTTCCACTTCGCCTCCAAGGAGGCGTTGGCCCAGGCGGTGATGCTCGGTCAGGGCTCCGGCCTCGAGCTGCCGGAGGCCGAGCCGGGGCTGCAGCAGTTGATCGACATCACGCTGTACCTGGCGAACCAGCTGCAGCACAACGTCCTGCTCCGGGCGGGTGTTCGGCTGGCGGTCGAGCAGGGCGAGTTCGGGATGCGCGACGACGCCCCCTACCAGCTGTGGGTCGAGCGGTTCCGCCAGGAGCTCAGCGCCGCGCGGGAGTCGGGCGATCTGCTGCCCGAGGTGGAGGAGCTGACGCTCGCCCAGGTGCTGGTGGGGGCCTACAGCGGCACCCAGCTCTTCTCGCAGATCGCCACCGGCCGGGCCGACCTGCCCGAGCGGGTCGAGGCGATGTGGCGCTACCTGCTGCCCGGGGTGGCGCTGCCCGCGGCACGGGAGCGGCTCTGTTTCGACGCCGGGCGATGTCGGAGCCTGGCGTGAGGCCGCGGCGGATCGTCCTCACCGGGGCGACCGGATTCATCGGCTCCGCCGTACTGGCCGAGCTGACGAGATATCAGAGCGCGGACCCGGCCGGTGCACCGCTGCAGGTGCGGGTGCTCGGGCGGACCCGGCCCGGGCCGGTGCCGGGTGCCGAGGTGGAGTGGGTCCGGGCCGACCTGGCCAGTCCCGACTCGCTGCGCGGCGTCTGCGAGGGTGCGGACGCACTCCTCCACCTCGCCTCGTACATCGGTCCTGACGCGGCCGTCGGCGAGGCGGTGAACCGGCACGGCAGCGCGGCGCTGCTGGCCGAGGCGCGGCTGAGCGCGGTGCGCCGGATCGTGCAGCTGTCCACCGCGGCCGTCTACGGGGCCGGGCCGCACCGTGGGATCGCGGTGGGCGAGGTGGAGCCGGCGCCGGTCTCCGCGGCGAGCCGGTCCCGGCTGGCTGGCGAGGAGTTCGCGCTGGCGGCCGGTGGCATCGTCCTGCGTCCGGGCCTGATCCTGGGTGCGGGCGACCGCTGGGTGGTGCCGGCGCTGGCCGATGCGGTGGCCCGGGTCCCGGCCCGGTGGGACGGCGGCCGGGCGCTGCTGTCGCTGGTCGGAGTGGGCAGCCTGGCCCGCCTGCTGGTGGCCCTGCTGACCGCCCACGGTCGGCCGGCGCCCGAAGCCGGCCGGGGCGTGGTCCGGCACGCCGGCCATCCGGTGCCGGTACGGCTCGGCGACCTGCTGGCGCGGCTGGCCGAGGCCGGCGTGCTGCCGGCGGTCCAGGAGGACTGGAGCTGGTCGCGCTCGGTGGAGCGGCTGCGCGCCACCGAGGGGTGGGTGAGTGAACGTCAGTTCTCGCTGCTGGGCCAGGACCACTGGTACCGCTCCGAGGAGGTGTGGCGGGCGGCCGGCTGCGCACCGGACCCGGACCCGCTGGACGTGATCGGCGAGGCGGCCGCCTGGTACCGCGCGCACCTCGGGGTCGGTTAGGCCGTGTCCCACAAGATCCGCCGGACCGGCCCTGCGCCCGCAGCGGGCGGCGGCGCCCCGGTCGGCCCGCGCCGTCCGGGTGCCACCGCTCACGCGCTGCGCCGCTGCAACGGCACCCGCGACGGTGACGGCGGCTGGACGCCGGGGGCCCGGTCGCGCCACCCGAGTCGGTGGTGCGCGTACGCGGCCGAGACCAGGGTCAGGTGGCGGTGCCAGCCGGGGAACGAGCGCCCCTCGAAGTCCAGTAGTCCGAAGTCGTCCTCCAGGGCTCGGACGGCGCACGCGGTCCCGGCGGCCAGGTGGGCCAGGGTCAGCAGCTCGTCCACCCGGCGGTGCACCAGATTGCTGATCCACACCTTGGCCGGCCACGGCTCCCCGGGCTCGCGCGCGGCGAAGAGACGGTAGGTGCGCTGGGTCGACCCGGTGCCGGGCCGGTCCTGGGGCAGACGGACCAGGGCGGAGCGGACGCACAGCTGGCGCCGCCCGCCGTCCGGGGTGGCCACCGTGATCGGGAGCGGCTCGCGGGTGCGTCCGATGCCCAGCACGTGGTGGGCGCGGCTGACGACGGTGGGTCCCGGGTCGCCGGGGCCGCCGAGCCGGCCGCCGGACGCGAGCACCGGAAGGTCCGTCGGCGCGCTGAGCACGAAGTCCCGCTCCCGGGCGTCGAGTGCGTCGAGCAGTTGGGTCGGGCTGAGGAAGCCGACGAGGTCGGCAACCACCGGCACCGGCGGGAGAGGGGTGCGCGCGGCGAGCGTGTCGACCAGGTCGACGGCCTGCGCCCAGAGCGGCTCGTGCCGGGTGGCGTCCGGGATCCGGGCGCCCTCGCGCAGGGCCGGCTCCTCGCTCCAGTGGGCCGGCAGGAAGAGCCGCCACTCGACCGGGATGCTGTGCCGGCCGCCGGCCAGGAACAGGCCCAGTCCGAGCTGACAGTTGACGGTCCGTCCGAGGGCGGGATCGAAGCGGCGGTGCACGCCCACCGAGCGGTCGCCGCGTTTGGGCAGCACCGCCGCGCCCAGGCTCCAGGCGCGCAGCGGCAGCCGGCGCGCGCTCCAGTGGGTGAGGCCGGCTCGTGCCGGTTCCCACGGCCAGGGACTGGAGTTGACGAACTGGTGGAGGGACTGGGAGGCCGTCGGGGAGTCGAAGACCGTGGCGGCCAGCCGCCGGACGGTCTTCTTGCCCGGGGTCCGGAGCAGCCCTTGGAGATAGCCGTTCGCCCACTTGCGCTGGTCCGCGCGGGGCAGATGGCCGAAGAGCTCCTCGGTGAAGGTGCTGAACGAGTCGGCCGAGCCGAGTGCGCCGACCGCACCGGCCGAGCCGAGTGCGCCGACCGCACCGGCCGAGCCGGGTGTGCCGACCGCGTCGGATGGGCTCAGTGTGCTGAACGTGTCGAACGGTCTGCCGAGTTGTCCTGGGGCGGTGTTCCGTAGCGGGCTTGCGCCGAGTGCCATCAGTCCTGCTCTCCCTCCCGAGTCGCCGGGGCACGGCGGGTGGCGACGTAGAAACCATATAGAACGTTCGCTTTTTTATCCAGAGTGGCGACCCGGCCTGCGTGCGACGTCGCGGCGTCGTCACCGAGTTGCCCAAGTCGCGCTGCGATCGGGCGCGGTGGCCCCAGGAGGCCTGCCGGATTGGGTGTGCTGGCCGGAGCGGGTCGCCGTCCGGGCGCCGCAGGAGTGGAAGAGGCAGAGGCTTGGCCATGCAGAACAGGGCCGTGCGTACCAGGGGGGCCGTCCTGGTGGCCGCCGCCGAGCAGTTCGACCGGCACGGCTACGGAGGCACCTCGCTCTCCCGGATCAGCACCGCGGCCGACCTGTCGACGGGTGCGCTGACCTTCCACTTTCCGACCAAGGACGCCTTGGCCGACGCCGTCCAGTGGCACGGCCGGCACACCACCCAGCTGGTCGTGGACGGGCTGACGGAGCTGCGTCCGCCCCCGCTGCGGGGGGTGGTGGACCTGACGCTGGCCCTGGCCGGACTGCTGGAGCGCGACGTCACGGTACGCGCCGCGGCCAGGCTCAGCCGGGAGCGGCCCGGCTGTCCGGCCGTCTGGTGCACGGCCTGGAACCCCGCGCTCGGCAGGCTGGCGGCCAGGGTGACGGGCGGGCCGTCGCCCGCGGGGGCGGCCGGGCCGCTCGTGGCGCTCGCCCGGCACCTGGTGGCCGGTGTCGAGGTGCACCTGCGGTGTGCGGCCGGGCAGGAGGGCGGTCTGGGTGCCTCGCCGGGCGTCCAGGCCGAAATCGAACAGATCTGGAGTCTGCTGCTGCACGGTATGGATCTGCTCAAGTAGCACTGCTGGAAGGAAAGTTGGCTTCTGGCTCGGAAGTCGCCCCGGCTAGCTTGGCGGGCATGAACTCATCCGCTGGTGTTCGACTGACCAAGGCGGTCATCCCCGCCGCGGGGCTCGGTACCCGCTTCCTGCCCGCCACCAAGGCCACCCCCAAGGAGATGCTCCCGGTGGTCGACAAGCCGGCCATCCAGTACGTGGTGGAGGAGGCGGTGGCCGCCGGGCTGTCCGACGTCCTGATGGTGACGGGCCGCAACAAGCGTCCGCTGGAGGACCACTTCGACCGCAACTACGAGCTGGAGGAGACCCTGCAGCGCAAGGGCGACCTGGACCGGCTGGCCCGGGTCTGCGCCCCCACGGAACTGGCCGACATCCACTACGTGCGCCAGCGCGACCCGCGCGGACTGGGCCACGCCGTCCTGTGTGCCGCCCCGCACGTGGGCCGCGAGCCGTTCGCCGTCCTGCTCGGTGACGACCTGATCGACCCGCGTGACCCGCTGCTGAGCCGGATGGCGCAGGTGCGCGAACGCCACGGCGGCAGCGTGGTGGCCCTGATGCGGGTGGACCGGCGGCTGATCCACCAGTACGGTTGCGCGGCGGTGGCGGCCACCGGTGAGGACGACGTGGTCCGAGTGGTCGACCTGGTGGAGAAGCCGGACCCGGGCTCGGCGCCCAGCGACCTCGCGGTGATCGGACGCTACGTGCTCGATGCGGAGATCTTCGACGTGCTGCGCCGCACCGCCCCCGGCCGTGGTGGCGAGGTTCAACTGACCGATGCGCTGGCCGAACTGGCCCGCACGCCGGGCGCGGGGCCGGTGCACGGTGTGGTGTTCACCGGGCGCCGCTACGACACCGGCGACCGCTCGGACTACCTGCGCGCCACGGTCCGGATGGCCTGGGAGCGCGCCGACCTGGGGCCCGAGTTCCGTTCCTGGCTGCGGGAGTTCGTCGAGCAGGCGACTCCGGTTCCGGTGGGATGAGCAACTGCGGTCGGTGGCACGGTTGCACACTGCCGTCGGCGGTGCCGGCGCGGCGTCTGCGGCCGCCGGCCCCGGCGCGGCGTTCCGGCCGTCGTCCTCGACAACGGTGCTGGTGGGCGGGCGAGTTGCCAAGGTCGTCCGGGGGCGCGGCTCGAAACCGGATAACCGAACGGTAGTTACGTATTCTCCTGATGCCGGAGACCGGCCGACCACCGAGCGGCCCTTGCCGCCGGCGTCCAGCCAACCCACGGGGGTGTGTTGCGCATGACCACGCATCGGACAGTTCAGCAGCCGTACGAACAGGACACGCCGTACCGGCTGTGGCGGCACCGGGACCACCAGGTCCACCGGGTCCCGCTCGACCGGCTGCACACCGACGACTCTCCCCGGGCCTCCGGCGAGGTCGCGGCGCACGTCCTCGCCCTGGCCGGTTCCGGCACACCGCTCCCACCGGTCCTGGTCCACCGCGCCACCATGCGAGTGATCGACGGCGTCCACCGGGTGCGGGCCGCCGAGTTGCGCGGCCAGGCAGTCGTCGAGGTGCTGTTCTTCGACGGCACCGCCGAGGACGCCTTCGTCCTCGCGGTCGAGGCCAACATCGGTCACGGCCTGCCGCTGCGCGGGGCGGACCGCCGCGCGGCGGCAGGCCGGATCCTGCTCAGTCACCCCCAGTGGTCGGACCGGGCGATCGCCGCCCGCACCGGTCTGGCGGCCAAGACCGTCGCGGTGCTGCGCCGCCGCGTCCGCACCGGGCAGACCGGGCAGACCGGGTACGAGGTGCCGGCCAGGCCGGAGTCCGTCCCGGCCCGGCTCGGCCGGGACGGCGTCGTGCGGCCGCTGAACACCGCCGAAGGACGTCGGCAGGCGGCGCGGCTGCTGGCCGCCAACCCGCGGGCCTCGCTGCGTGAGGTGGCACGGCAGGCCCGGATCTCGCCGGGCACCGTGCGCGACGTGCGGCGGCGCACCGACCGGGGCGAGGACCCGGTGCCCCCGCGTTTGCGGCCCGTCGAGCGGCGCGGGCCGGTGGTACAGGACCTCGGCGACGAAGGCGTCGTGGTCGCGTTCGACCCCGGGGCCGACCAGGCGCTGGAGAGACTGGTGCGCAACCTCTGCCAGGATCCGGCGCTGCGCCTGACCGAGGCCGGGCGGCTGCTGCTGCGCATGCTCGACCTCCAGCTCGGCGGCGCGCGGCGGCGGCAGGAACTGGTCCGCACGGTGCCTTCGCACCGCGCCGCCACGGTCGCCGAGGCCGCCCGACTGAGCGCCCGCTCCTGGCAGGAGCTGGCCGACCGGCTGGCCGAGCGGGCCGACGACGCGGACGGCGCGGCCTGAACCGCCCACGGCGCCGTCCACGCACCACGCACGAACCCCCGCACGCACGCACGCACCCACCCATGCACACACCCACGCACGCACCCATGCACGTACACACGCACGCACACACACCCGAAGACTACGAAGGAGGCGGCGTGCCTCTCGCCCTGCTCGCCCTGGCCCTGGGGGCCTTCGGCATCGGCACCACCGAGTTCGTCATCGTCGGGCTGTTGCCGCAGATCGCCGGCGACTTCTCGGTCTCGATCCCCAGCGCCGGTCTGCTCATCACCGGATACGCCCTGGGCGTCGTGGTCGGAGCGCCGTTGATGACGGCCGCCGGGGCCCGGTTGCCGCGCAAGACCATGCTGGCCGTCCTGATGGGCGTGTTCATCGTGGGCAACCTGATCTGCGCACTGGCGCCCTCCTACGGGGTGCTGATGGCGGGTCGGCTGGTGGCCGCGCTGACCCACGGCGCGTTCTTCGGCATCGGCTCGGTGGTCGCCGCCCAACTGGTGGCGCCGGAACGCAAGGCGCGGGCGATCGCCCTGATGTTCACCGGCCTGACCGTCGCCAACGTGGCCGGCGTCCCGGTCGGCACCCTGGTCGGCCAGCACTTCGGCTGGCGCGCCACGTTCTGGGGCGTCACCGCCTTCGGCCTGGTGGGCCTGCTGGGCGTCCTGGTCCTGGTTCCGGTGCTGCCGCCGGAGCCTTCCGGCGGGCTCCGCGGCGAACTGCGGGTCTTCGCGCGTCCGCAGGTGTGGCTGGCGCTGGCGATGACCACGCTCGGCTTCGGCGGGGTGTTCGCCTCCTTCACCTACCTGGCGCCGATGATGACCACGCTGGCCGGCTTCTCCGATCCGGCGGTGGCCTGGCTGCTGGTGCTGTTCGGTGTCGGCCTGTGCGTGGGCAACCTGCTGGGCGGTCGGGCGGCCGACTGGCGGTTGATGCCCAGCCTGTACGTCGTGCTGGGCTCCCTGGCGCTGGTCCTGGTGGTCTTCGTCGCCACCGCGCACGCGGAGCTGCCCGCCGCGGTCACCATCGCCGTCTTCGGTGCCGTGGGCTTCGCCACCGTCCCGCTGCTGCAGATGCGGGTGATGCAGCAGGCCGAGGGAGCGCCCGCGCTCGCCTCGGCGGCCAACATCGCCGCGTTCAACCTCGGCAACGCCATCGGCGCCTGGCTGAGCGGCCTGGCCATCGGCCACGGCCTCGGCTACACCGCGCCGAACTGGATCGGCGCGGTGCTGGCCGCCGCCGGCCTGGGCGCCGCGGCCTGCTCGGGGCTGCTGGAACGGCGGACCCGCGCTGCCGCGCGTCCCGCCGAGCAGCCCGCAGCCCCCGCCTACCACGTCGTCTGACCCCTGGGACGTTCTGCGGCATCCCCCGCAGACCTCCTGTGCACGTCACCCGTTTCCGTTCTGACGAGAGGTGAACCACCATGACTGGTGTCGACCGCCGGACCCTGATCGCCCGCGGCGCCGCCGCGGTGGGCGGTGCGGCCGTGGCCGTCGGCCTGCCCGGCGCAGCCTTCGCCGATCCGGCTCCCGCAGCCGGAGCCGCAGCCGCTCCTGCCGCCGCCGCACCACGGGGCGGGGTGACGATCCGGCCCGACGACCCCCGCTACCCACTGCTGACCACGGGCAACAACCAGCGCTTCGTCGCCCGTCCGGACTACGTGCGGATGATCCGCTCCGCCGCCGACGCCGAACAGGCGCTGAGCGAGGCCGTGCAGGCCGGCAAGCGGGTGTCGGTGCGCAGCGGCGGCCACTGCTTCGCCGACTTCACCTGCAACCCGGAGATCGAGGTCATCCTGGACCTCTCCGAGATGACCGGGGTGGACTACGACCCGCGGTTCCGCGCCTTCACCGTCGATCCCGGCTGCCGGCTGCTGAACGTCTACGAGGCGCTGTACAAGGGCTGGGGCGTCACCATCCCCGGTGGCATCTGCTACAGCGTCGGGGCCGGCGGCCACATCGCCGGCGGCGGCTACGGGCTGCTCTCCCGGGCGCACGGCCTGGTCGCCGACCACCTGTACGCGGTGCAGGTGGTGGTCGTGGACGAGCGCGGGAAGGTGCGGACGGTGGTGGCCACCCGTGAGGCGAACGACCCCAACCGCGACCTCTGGTGGGCGCACACCGGTGGCGGTGGGGGCAACTTCGGGATCGTGACCAAGTACTGGTTCCGCTCGCCGGACGCCACCGGGACCGACCCCGGGCAGCAGTTGATCGCGCCGCCGTCCGAGGTCCTGGTCAGCGCGGTCGACATCCCCTGGGACCAGCTGACCCAGGCGAGCTTCGCCCGGCTGCTGCAGAACTTCGGTGCCTGGCACGAGAAGAACAGTGCGCCCGACTCGCCCTACCGCCACCTCAGCAGCCTGTTCAACGTCAGCTCCAAGGCCCATGGCAGCCTCGGCATGTTCACCCAGGTCGACGCCACCGTGCCCGGAGCCGGACAACTGCTGGACGACTATCTGACGGCGATCACCGCCGGCACCGGCGTCACCCCGCAGGCGCTCACCCGGCCCACCGGGGAGCTGCCCGCGATGCCGCAGCTGGCCGCGCCGCAGCGGCTGCCCTGGCTCCAGGCCACCCGCCTGGTCGGCACCAACAACCCGGTGATCACCAACCCGACCTCGCGCGGCGGGCACAAGTCCGCCTACATGCGCCGCAACTTCACCGACCAGCAGGTCGCCACCCTCTACCGGCACCTGAGCGATCCCGGCTTCACGAACCCGGACACCATGCTGGTGCTGTTCTCCTTCGGCGGCCAGGTGAACGCGGTGGCCCAGGACGCGACCGCGAACGCGCAGCGCGGTTCGGTCTTCAAGATGTGCTTCCAGACCTTCTGGGCGGACGAGAGCCAGGACGACTTCTACCTCGGCTGGCTGCGCGACCTGTACGAGGACTTCTTCGTCAGCACCGGCGGCGTGCCCAGGCCCGGCGCGGACACCCAGGGCTGCTACATCAACTATCCCGACCGGGACATGGACGATCCGCGCTACAACCGCTCGGGCGTGCCGTGGTCCACGCTCTACTACCAGGACAACTATCCCCGGCTGCAGCAGGTGAAGCGGCGCTGGGACCCGAGCGACCACTTCCGCCACTCGCTCTCCGTCAAGCTGCCCTAGCGTCTGCCCCAGCCGCCCGCCACCCGCCGCCCAGCCGGCGGCGCACCCTCGCCACCCCGAAGAGCCCCGGTCCCCGCAGCACGCGGGAACCGGGGCTCTTCGCCGTCCGCGCACGGGTGTTCAGGCAGCCCGGACAGTCGGTTGACGCTCACCGGGGCTGCCCGGAAAGCTGTTTCCCGGCCGGTTCCCCAGCGAACGGCCCCGCCGGTCGCACGTCTCGTCCCGGCGTGTCTCCGCGTCCCACCGCG
This sequence comes from Kitasatospora sp. NBC_01250, assembly GCF_036226465.1. Classification (NCBI taxonomy): domain Bacteria; kingdom Bacillati; phylum Actinomycetota; class Actinomycetes; order Kitasatosporales; family Streptomycetaceae; genus Kitasatospora; species Kitasatospora sp. NBC_01250. Next base: position 7,070,044 of record NZ_CP108476.1, read on the forward strand.
CTTCCCGCCGCCGCCCCCACGGGGGTGCCCCCTGCCCGCGTTCCGCGGCCTGCGGACGGTGCTCCCGAAGCGCGACTGCCGCCCTTCCGTTCCAAGATCGAAGGAAAGAGATTCCATGCGGTCGATAGCCATCGTTCTCGGCACCCGCCCGGAAGCGATCAAGTTCGCTCCGGTGATCCGGGCTCTCAAGGACGACCCACGCTTCCTTCCCACCGTCGTGTCGACCGGGCAGCACCGCCAGATGCTGGACGAGACCCTGCAGGCCTTCGGTCTGCGGGCCGACGTCGACCTCGGGATCATGGCGCCCCGGCAGACCCTGTCCCAGGTCACCTACCGCTCGCTGGCGGGTCTGGAGGAGCTGTTCCGCACGCACCCCGCCGAGGCGGTGCTGGTGCACGGCGACACCGCCACCACGGTGGCCGGCGCGCTGGCCGCCTTCCACCACGGGATCCCGCTGGTGCACGTCGAGGCCGGCCTGCGCAGCGGCCGGCTGTCCTCCCCGTTCCCGGAGGAGGGCAACCGGCGCCTGGTCGCCCAGCTCGCTGCCCTGCACCTCGCGCCGACCCCCGGCAACCGGGTCAACCTGCTGCGCGAAGGCGTCGACCCGAGCACGGTGGTGGTCACCGGCAACACGGTGATCGACGCCCTGCGGTGGGCCGGCGGCCAGGCCCGCTCGTACGGCCACCCGGCCATCGAGGACCTGGACAGCGACCCGCGCCGGGTCGTCCTGGCCTCCGCGCACCGTCGTGACGCCTGGCCTCAACTTCCCGAGATAGCAGCGGCGTTGGCGCAGATCGCGAACGAGCCCGGGGTGCGGGTCGTGGTGCCGCTGCACCGCAACCCGGCGGTCCGCGAGGCGATGCTGGGCGGCATCGGCGGCCACCCGAACATCACCGTCGTCGACCCGCTGCCCTACCTGGGCTTCTGCAAGCTGATGCGGCGTGCCGACGTGATCGTCTCGGACAGCAGCGGCTCCCAGGAGGAGGGGCCGGCGCTGGGCAAGCCCACCCTGGTGCTCGCCGACGTCACCGAGCGCTCCGAGGCGGTGGTGGCCGGCACCGCCCGGCTGGTCGGCAAGACCACCGAGCGGATCGTGGCCGAGACGCTGCGGCTGCTGCGCAGCGAGCAGGAGTACGCGCGGATGGCGAGCGCGGCCAACCCGTACGGTGACGGCCGGGCCACCGAGCGGACCGTGGCCGCGCTCGCGCACTTCTTCGGCGAGGGGCCGGCGGTGACGCCGTTCGTCCCGGCGGTCCAGGTGGACGAACTCGCCACGGAGCTGGCCCGTTCCGCCGACTACGTCCCGGCGTGAGCGCCATGACCACCACGAACGCCATGACCACCACGAACGCCGTGACCGCCACGACAGCCGTGACCGCCACGACAGCCTTGACCACCACGCCCGCCGCGGCCGCGCCCGCCCGGACCGCCAACCGCATCCGCCCGCTCGCCCTCGGCGGAGCGCAGGTCGAGGCGCTGGTGGTCCGGGACGCCGAGGACTTCCCGGTCGAGGGCCGCACGATCGTGGTCAACGCCGGGGCCCACCCGGCCCCGCTCGCCGGGACACCGCGCACCGTGATCCCGCCGCTCGCCTCCACCGTCCTGGTCGACGCCACCGTCGCCCGCGCCGAGCTGCTGGTGCTGGTGCGGGTCCGTGAGCAGCGGCCCGCCGCCGTGATCCTCGCGGAGCCCGGTTGGGCCCGGCTGGCGGACCTGCTGCCGGGCTTCCCCCGCGACACCCCGCTGTGGCGCGGCCCGCAGGACGACCTCGGTGCCGTCGAGCTGGACCCGGCGCGACTGCTCGGCGGGAGCCGGAGCACCGAGCAGCCACGGGAGTTCGGAGTCCGTGTGAACCTCTGGTTCGCGCCGGCGGGCACCGACTGCGGGCTGCACGACCGGCACCCGTTCCTGGAGGTGCACACCCAGGTCCAGGGCACCGGCCGGATGCAGACGTTCCGGGCCGAGGACCACGCCACGCTCCGCCAGGACGTCCTGATGAGCCCCGGCCACACGCACGACCCGTTCTGCGACCTCGGCCCGGACGGTGCCTTCCGCTACCCCTGGCACCAGTACCGCGCCGACACCGACAGCCTCTGGCTGGCCGTCGAGTACCACGCCCGACAGTCCTGATCCCTCGTCAATCCCTCCCAGGAGCAAGCACCATGACCGACAAGGACACCCCCGCCATCCGTGCCCCCAGATTCACCCCGGAGATCGTCGCCGACCAACTGCGGGACGGCTATTGGCTGGAGGCGCCCGACCTCGACCAGGACGGCCGCCCCGACCTGTTCGGCTACGGCCTGCGGCTCGGTGAGATCTACTGGTACCAGAACGACGGCCAGTGGACCCGCCGGCTGATCGCCGACCGGATCCCGATGCCGGTCGGTTCCGACTACGCCGACATCACCGGCAACGGCGAGCCCGACGTCATCGTCTGCTACGACCTCTACGGCCCGATCGGCACCATCCACGACGCCAACACCACGGGTGGGAAGATCGACTGGCTGGAGAACCCGGGCAGCCCGGACAAGGACGAGTCGCGCTGGCAGCGGCACTACGTCGGCCGGGCGACCGGGATGCACCGGCTGCGCGTCGGCCACTTCACCCAGACCGAGCGGCTGGAGATCATCGGCCTGCCGATCGTCGCCAAGGAGGACGTGCACGCGGTGCTGCCGGTGGTGCTCTTCACCCAGCCCGACGACGTCCGCAACGCCGCCGAGTGGCCGATGACCGTCATCGACGACACCCACTTCCGCATGATCCACGGCGCCGAGAAGAAGGCCGGCCTGATCCCGGGATCGGACCTCGACTCGCTGCTGCTCGCCTCCGACGAGGGCGTCACCTGGCTGCACTACGACACCGCGGTCGGCGAGTGGGTGCGCACCCTGATCGGCACCGGCGAGCTCACCCAGTTCCCGCAGACCGGCTTCCGGGGCAGCGGCGACCTCAACGCCGGCCGGATCGGCGACGACCCGATGGCGTACGTGGCCGCGATCGAGCCCTTCCACGGCAATACGGTGGCCGTCTACACCAAGGCCGAGGAGGGGCCGGCCGACCAGGTGCCCTGGCGCCGCGTGCTGCTCGACGTGTACGGCGACCCCAACGAGAACGGCGAGGGTCCGGGCCACCAGATCGTCTGCGCCGACTTCGACGGGGACGGCGAGGAGGAGTTCCTGGTCGCGCTGCGCGGCCCCTGGCCCTGGCAGGGCGTCATGTACTACAAGGCCGTGGACCTGGCGAACGGCGTCTGGGCCAAGTGGCGGGTCAGCGACGAGTCGGTGGCCCGGATCGCGACCGCCGACTTCAACGGCGACGGCCGGCTCGACTTCGCCACCATCGCCTACTCGGTGCAGAACTACTACGTCGCCCAGGACGCCAAGGTCATGCTCTACCGCAACGAGATCGGCACCGACTGACGCACGGCTCGGGCGGGGCGGCCACGGCAGCCGCCCCGCCCTGCCGTGGGCGCGCCCTCGGGACGCCCCCGCACGCCGTTCATGTGCCCCCTCACCTCCGACCGCCAGAAAGGCGCCCATCGCCATGCCCCGAACCGCGGTGAGCGGCCCCGACACCGGGCCGGCCCCCACCACCCGACCGCCCCTGCTCTCCCTGACCGGGTTGCGCTTCCTCGCCGCCCTGCTGGTCTTCTGCTTCCACTCCTCGCTGTTCAACTCCCCGATCCCGCCGAACGGTCCGATCAACCCGTTCGCCGACCACGGGGTCGCGAACGCGGTCGAGACGCTCTTCAGCAAGGCCGGCTACGTGGGGGTGTCGTTCTTCTTCGTGCTCAGCGGTTTCCTGCTCGCCTGGTCGCACCGGCCCGGCGGGCGGATGACCGCCTTCTGGCGGCGCCGGCTGGTGAAGATCTTCCCCAACCACCTCGCGGTCTTCGCCGTCGCGATGCTGCTCTTCGCGGGCAAGGCCGTGCACGGGGTTCTCGACTGGCTGCCGAACCTCTTCCTGGTGCACACCTTCTTCCCCCAGGCGTCCGTCAACCTCAGTGTCAGTCCGCCCAGTTGGTCGCTCGGCAGTGAGCTGCTGTTCTACCTGCTCTTCCCGCTGCTCATCGGGCCGGTGCGCCGGATCGCCGAGCGGCGGCTGTACTGGTGGGCCGCGGTGATGGTCGCCGGGACGGTCGGCGTCCAGCTGGTCACCCAGTTCCTGATCCCCGACACCCCGAAGTCGGCCATCACGCCCGTCTCGGACCTCCAGTTCTGGTTCGGCTACCTCTTCCCGCCCGGCCGTCTCTTCGAGTTCGTGCTCGGCATGCTGCTCGCCCGGATCGTCGCCGCCGGGCGCTGGCCGCGCCCGCTGGGCGTGCGGGTCAGCGTGCTGCTGCTGGCCGCCGGTTACGGCGCCGCGCTGCTGGTGCCCTTCCAGTACAGCTTCGTGGTCGCCACCATCGTGCCGATCGGCGCGCTGATCAGCGCGGTGGCCGCCGCCGACCAGGCGGGCCGGCGCACCGGGCTGAACGGCCGGGTCATGGTGCGCCTGGGGGAGATCTCCTTCGGCTTCTACCTGGTGCAGGGCGTCACCATCTTCTGGCTGCGCCTGCAGTTGGGGTCCGGCTCGCACAGCGTGCCGGTCGGGCTGGGCATGCTCGCGCTGTTCCTCGCGGTCACCCTGGCCGGTGGCTGGGCGCTGTGGCGCTTCGTCGAGATGCCGGCCATGCGCCGCTTCAGCCGCGCCCGCCGGCGTTCGACGGCGGTGACACCGACGGCTGGTGCCGGAGCCGCCGCCGGAGCCGCTGCTGGTGCCGGCGCTGGTGCTGGTGCCGGCGTCGCTGCGGACAGTGCCGCCGCCGGAGCCGGTGCGGACGCTGCCGCCACCGCGCTGCCGGTCGGGTCGTCCCCGGCACCCTCCTGAGCACCGGCTCGCCGCGGCACGCAGAAGCCGGCTGCCGCCGCCCCCGTTCGGGGCGGCGGCAGCCGGCTTCGTCAGCTGTCAGCAGGCCCGCAGCACCGGGCCCGCGTCCGGCGTCGGCGCCGGTGCGCCGTCCAGCGCGAACACCTCGGCGAGCAGCTCGTAGGAGCGCAGCCGGTCCGCCGGATCCGCGGTGAGCGTGTTGACGATGAGCTCGTCCACCTGGTGCTCGGCCGCCAGCGCGGTGAGCTGCCGGTGCACCTGCTCCGGCGTCCCCGACACCAGGGCCGCACTGTTGGCCAGCGCCCGCTCGGTCTCCGCCCCCGTCCAGCGGTGGTGACGCGTGGTGTGGGCGGAGGGCAGCGGCAGGTCGTGGCCGAGGTCCTTGCGGCTGCGCCACAGCAGCATCGCCTGCGCCAGCAGCTCGGCCCTGGCCGCGGTGTCCGCGGTGACCACCCGCACGGCCAGCGCGGCCGTCGGCCGCGCCGTGCCGGCGGCCGGGCGGGTGAGGGCCGGGCCGGCGAGGGCGGCCACCTCCGCCGGCCGCGCCGCGAGGCCGTGCCGGTAGGTCTCGAACGCGGCGCGCCCGGTACGCGGGTTGAGGAAGTGCGCGAAGGCGAAGTCGCTGCCCGCCTCGCCGGCCAGCTCGGCCGAGCCGGTGCCGGCCCCCAGCAGCCACAGCCTGGGCGGCAGCACCCCGCGCGGCACCGTCGGCTCGAAGGGCTCCACCAGGCCCAGGTGGTCCCGCAGTTCGGCGAGCTGCCGGGGGAACTGGTGCGCGGGACCGCCCGCGCGGCCGATGCCCAGGTCCACCCGCCCCGGGTACAACGCGGACAGCACGCCGAAGACCTCCGCCACCTTCAGCGCGGGGTAGCGCGGCAGCAGGACCCCGCCGGTGCCGATCCGCATCCGCTCGGTGGCGCCCAGCAGCGCGGTGGCCAGGATTTCCGGGGCGGTGCCGGCGAAGCCCGGCGAACCGTGGTGCTCGGCCGTCCAGTAGCGGGTGAAGCCCAGCGGGTCGAGGGCGCGTGCCAGCTCCACCGAGGAGCGCAGCGCCAGGTCCCCGGAGGAGTGCTCGCCGACCGGCGTCTGGTCGAGGACCGACAGGCGCAGCGTCATGCCCGCTCCTCCTCGGCCGGGGCGGACGCGGCATCGGCCATGGTGGCCGGCACGATCCGGTAGTCCCGCTCGAACACCAGGTTGTGCAGGTCGGCGGCGGCGATCGCGCGCAGCGTGGGCAGCTCGGCGGCGGCCTGCTCGTCGGTGAACACGTTCAGCGGCCACTCGCCGACCGTGGCGCCGCGCACGTGCGGGTGATGGAATCCGGTGCCGTAGTGCGCGAGCAGGGTGATCGGATCGATCCCCGTCTCGCGCTGCTCGGCCCAGGACAGCCGCCAGGCGGCGTAGACGCCGCCGTCCGGTCCGCGGCGGACACCGGTCGCGGTCAACTCGCCGCGGCCCAGCAGCAGCCGCTCGTCGAGCTCGCGCAGCGCCTGGCGGGCGTACGGGTCGAGCAGGGCGACGGCGGCCTCGAAGAGCCGCTCCTTGCCGCCGCGGGAGACGGCGTCGCCGTGGGTGCCGTCCCGCAGGTCGGCGAAGTGCCTCAGCAGGCCGTCGAGTTCGGCCGGGGACGAGGTCCGGGCAGGGGAGTTCATCGGGTCTCCGTAAGGTGTCGGGCAGCCCGGGAGAGCCGGGCGCGATTGATCGGGGCTCGCGGTGCGGGGCACGGGGGAACGCGGCTCGCCGGGCGGGGCAGGGCGAAGGCGAAGCGGGGCATGGGACGGGGCGGTGGGTCGGCGACGGGCCGGCTCAGCGGGCGCCGCGGGCGAGCCGGGCTCGCAACGCGGTGCCCAGCCAGGGCCGCAGGCCGGGTTCCTCCGCGGTCGAGGGCGGCTGCTGCCCCGGGTCCAGGAAGGCGCCGTGGAAGGTCTGCGGGAACTCCCGCAGCTCGGCCCGCACGCCCGCCGCCAGCAGGAGTTCCCGGTAGCGGCGCACGTCGTCGGCCACCGGGTCGAACTCGCCGACGGCGAGCACGGCCGGGGCCAGGCCGCGCAGGTCGGCGGCCTCGAACGGCGTGCTGTACAGCCGGGTGCCGTCCTCGGCCACCGGGCGGCCCGGGGCGCGGTAGTCCTGCCAGGCGGCGACCATCGCCTGCGGGGTGGGGAAGTTGCCCTGGTAGCGGGTGTAGGAGTCGGCGTCGCACACGGGGTCGAGCGGCGGGTAGGCGAGCACCTGCGCGGCCAGTGGCCGTGCCCGGTCGCGGCAGGCCAGGGCCGCCGCGGCGGCGAGCGTGCCGCCGGCGCTGTCGCCGCCGACCGCCACCGCGCCCGCCGCCCCGGCCTGCTCGAACGCCCAGTCCACCGCGGTCAGCACGTCCGCCAGGGCGGCCGGGTGGCGGTGGCCGGGGCTCAGCCGGTACTCGACGCTGACCACGGCGCAGCCGGAGTGCCGTGCGAGGTCGGCGGTGGCGCCGTGCCAGCCCGCCACCGAGCCGGCCCGCCAACTGCCGCCGTGCGCCCACACCAGCCAGCCCTCCGGCGGGGTCGCGGGGGTGAAGACCCGAGCCCCCACCAGGTGCCGGCCGGCCGGCAGCCGGACGCTGTGCCAGCGGACGGTGTCCCGCCGCATGTGATCGTGGATCGCCATCGCTGTACTCCTCCTGACGGCCTGTTGGGACCAACCCTGCCGTGGTCCGCCGGGCCCAGCCAGGCCCCTGCGCCGGGTAGCACCGGTGTGGCTAGCACTGCCAGGGACAGGCAGCACCGGGCCCGGCACGGCACGGAAAACGGCACGGAAAACGGCACGGAAAGCGGCACGGAAAGCGGCACGGAAAACGAGGGGAGCGGGACGGCCCGGTGGCCGTCCCGCTCCCCTCGGGCGCGCCGCAGGGGTCGGCGCGCGATTCCCGTCCTACCCCGCGGCGCCGCTGTGCTGCTCCTTGCGGCGGCGGAGGAAGACGGTGGTCAGGACGCCGACCAGCACCAGCAGCGCGTTCACCAGCACCGCCAGGCCCACGCCGTCCAGCACGCTGTGGGCGTTGGTGTGCGCGGTGGTCTGGGTGGCGACGATGGAGCTCATGATCGGGGTGCCCATGGTGATCCCGATCTGCTGGGTCATGGTGGCCAGGCCGGTGGCCATGCCCTGCTCGTGGTCCGGCAGACCGGAGGTGGCGGTGACCATGAACCCGACGATCACGAACATGTTGCCCACGCCGCCGATGAAGGTGGCCGGCAGCAGCAGGCCGAGCCAGGAGTGGCTCTGGCCGAGGGCGAGCAGCGAAGCGGTCGCGGCAGCCTGCAGAAGTCCGCCGATCACCAGGGTGCTGCGGGTGCTGGTGCGGGCGATCATCTTGGCGGCGGTGGATCCGCCGATGACGGTGCCCAGGCCCAGGACGCCGAAGGAGAGACCGGCGGCGAGCGCCGAGAAGTTGAGGACGTCCTGCAGGTAGAGGGTCATCAGGAAGACCAGCGAGGTCTCGGTGAGGAAGGCGATCAGGCCGGCGATGTTGCCCCAGATGACGGTGGGGCGCTTGAGGATGGAGACCGGCACCAGCGGTGCTGCGGCCCGCTTCTCGACGGCGTAGAAGGCCACCAGCAGGACGATGCCCAGGACCAGGGTGACCAGCGCGGTCGGGTTGCCCCAGCCGTGCTGGCCGGCCTGGGTCAGGCCGTAGACCAGCGAGAGCAGGCCGAGGGTGACGGTCGCGGCGCCGGGCAGGTCGAGCTTGGGCCGGGTCTGCGGGCGGCTCTCCTTGATCACGCTCGGCGCGATCAGCAGGACCGCCAGGGCGACCGGCACGTTGATGAAGAACGCCCAGCGCCAGGAGAGCAGGTCGGTGAGCACCCCGCCGAGGATCGCGCCGGTGGTGAAGCCGGCCGACATCAGCGCGCCGTTGAGGCCCAGCGCCTTGTCGCGCAGCGGGCCCTCGGGGAAGGAGGTGGTCAGCAGGGACAGGCCGGCCGGCGTCACGGCGGCGGTGGCCAGACCCTGGGCGACACGGGCGATCAGCAGGATGGTCGGGCTGGTGGCCAGACCGCCGGCGAGCGAGGCGGCGCCGAGCAGCGCCAGGCCCAGCAGGAACAGCCTGCGGCGGCCGAAGAGGTCGGCCACCCGGCCGAACAGCAGGGTGAAACCGGCCGCGGACAGCGCGAACGCGGTGCCGATCCACTGCAGGTTGCCGAGCGAGAAGCCGAGGCCCTTGCCGATCACCGGCAGTGCCACGTTCAGGATGGAGAAGTCGACCGCGAGCATGAACTGGGCGACCAGCAGGACGATCAGCACCAGCAGCAGTCGCCCCGACAACCGGGATTCATCGGTCTTGGGGGCCGGCGCCGCCAGGCGCTGCTCCCGCACGTTCAGATCGTCAACCGCCGACATGGCAAGGAACCCTTCGTTCGTCGTCTTGGGTACGAGAACGAGCCTGCACTGCCGCGGCGGGGCTACCCAGACCCCTGGGAAAGGTAGCCAGCGGCTGGGTACGACTGCCGAAAGTAGCACTCGCAGGGACAGCTTGAGCCACCCGCGCGAGCCACCCCGCGGGCAGACTTGGACGCATGGAGACATCAACCGCACTGGGAGATTTCCTGCGCAACCGGCGTGCCCAACTGCGTCCGGAGGACGTGGGCCTGAACCCGCACGGCAACCGCAGGCGGGTCCCCGGGCTGCGCCGCGAGGAACTGGCCATGCTGGCCGGCGTCAGCGTGACCTACTACACCCGGCTGGAGCAGGGGCAGAGCGCCAACGCCTCGGACGGCGTGCTCGACGCCGTCGCGCGCGCGCTGCGACTGAGCCCGGACGAGCACGCGCACCTGCGCAACCTGGCCCGTCCCGAGCGGGCCGCGAAGGCACCGGTGGTGCGTCCGGAGCGGGTCCGCGCCGCCACCCGCAACCTGATCAACGCGATGGCCCAGGTCCCCGCGGTGGTGCTCGACCGGCGCAACGACGTCCTGGCCTGGAACCCGCTGGGCCACGCCCTGCTGGCCGGCCACCTGGACCTGGACAGCCCCGACCGCCCGGCCGAGCGCCCCAACCTCACCCGGCTGCTCTTCCTCGACCCGCACACCCGGGAGCTGTACACCCACTGGGAGGAGGAGACCCGGGTCGCCCTGGCCGCCCTGCGACTGGTCGTCGGCCGCCACCCGGAGGACCAGCGACTGGCCCAGTTGGTCGGTCAACTCGCCATCCAGAGCCCGACGTTCGGGGCTCTGTGGTCACGTCACCCGGTCCGCAACTGCACCGTGGGCACCAAGTCCTTCCACCACCCGCTGGTCGGCGAGATGGAGCTCTCCTTCGAGAGCATGCGCTTCTCGGACGAGAGCGGCCACCGCGTCCTGCTCTACAGCGCCGAGCCCGACACCGCCTCGGCCGCCGCCCTCGACCTGCTGGCCGCCACCGTCGCCGCCGGCCCGGTCCGCCACCACCCCGCCCCCGCCGAACACCGGGCCCACTCCGCCTGACCACCGCCTCACCGGCCCCACCGCACCCGGCCCCCGCACCGTCGTCCCACGGCGTGCGGTGGCCGGGTGCGGTGGGGGCGTCGTGCTCGAGGCCGGCCAGGTCGGCGGTGTCCGTCTCGATCACCATGCGCAGGTGCGGGAGGGCGAGAAGGATGCGGAGATCCTCGCCCTGCGCCATCAGCTCCGGTCGACCTCGGCGCGCACGGTGTTGTAGTCGGCGAACGCCGCCTCGACGTCGGCGCGGGTCAGGCCGTAGCGCGCCAGGTCGTAGCTGTGCGGGCGGGTGCCCTTCGGGCGAGCGGTGATCTCGGGAAGCCGGGCCGCGGTGGCGCTCGTCCAGCGGGCGCCGATGGATTCGTAGAGTCTGGGGGCGCCGGTGGCGGGGTGGGACCCGAGCCAGGAGTAGGGGACGTCCACCAGCGCCTCGGCGGGGATCGAGGCACGGGCCGCCAGGCCCCGTGTCATGGCGCGGCTCAGTACGTCGAGCCAGGTGGCGCCGATTCCGTGCAGGTCGAGGGGGCGGACGGTGATGGCCATCCCGTGCTCGACCAGGCTGCAGAAGGACGCCACGACGGCGACCGGGTCGCGGTGCGTCCACACGATGGTGGCATCCGGGAAGACGGTGCGCAGTGCGTCGAGGTTCTCCAGGTGCATGGGTGACTTCAGCACCCATCGGCGGCGCGGGCGACCGTACTGGAGTACCTGGAAAATCTGCTTGAGGTAGCGGTAGTCGGGGATGAAGTCCCGTTCGTAGTGCCGGACCGTGTAGTTGGGGATGCGGGCCTGGGACAGTGGCATGACGGTGTGCGGGAGGGCGAAGGTGCACTCGTCGGGGCCCTCGGCGTCGAGCGGGTGGATGTCGCGGAACCGCGGGGCGAAGAGGTCGATCGCGCCGACCATCCGACGCGCGGTGGTGATCGCCCTTCTGCGCTGATCGGGCGTCGGCTCCACATCGGGCGTGAGCAGTTCCCACAGCAGGGGGCAGCGGTGCTCGGCCGAGAGCGACAGGACGCTGTGGGTCAGGGTGGTGGCTGTGCGCGGCAGGCCCACCACGAACACCGGTTGCTCGATGGGCTCGCGCTCGATCGCGGGGTGCTGGGAGATCAGCCGGCGGATCCGGGCCCGGTTGCCGAGCTGTCTGCGGACGTGGGCCTGCGCGGAGGCCCAGCCGACCGGGGTGAGGCTGTCGTCCCTCGACCAGTTGCGCAGCAGCAGCCGGAAGTCGTCCGCGAACGGCTGGTCTCCGTCCGCCTGCGCGGTTGTGGCGATGAGCCGGTCGAAGGCCCGGTCGGGGTTGCGACGCGTGCCGAAGCCCGGCCGGAGCAGCAGATTGGCCAGGGTGAGGGCGAGCGGGGTGGCAGACAAGGGGTGTGTTCCTTCGGCAGCGGGGTGGGAGGGGAACACGGGCCGCGTCGGATCCTGGTGCAACTGGGGCATGAGCAAGTGCGGAAGGGCGCGACGCGCCCTTCCGCGACGCGAACTTCGCTGCTCGGGGGCGCCGTTGCGCCATCCCGCGATCCGGTCCAACCTGAGACTACTGGGCAGTAACGCCGTTAGGTTAAACCCAAGTTGCGAGTACATGTCAATGGATCGGCGAGGTGAATCACTCGGAATCCCACCGTGCCCGGCAGTCGGCCGACCGTCCCTCCGGAGGCCGCCCCGGCCGCGCCCGCGCCCTCTTGGCCCCGATCGTACGATCGGGTAGCGTGCCCTCCTGGCATACGAGGAGGGCTAGTCGCCACCGATCCACCCTCACCACAGTGAACTGGCAGTGACACGGCGATGGTTCACCTCGGCTCGGTGTCGTGGCCTCGCTTGGCCGCCCCCACGACGAACCCTGATCCCTGACGTCCGAACCCTCGCGGGCCGGACCAGGGCGACCGCAGCCTCAAGAGCGGTGCGTGCGGACGGCCGCGGTCGTCACGGCTTGGGACAGCTCGAACCGGATGGAGCGCATGCGCCAGATCTGCGGGCGGGGATTCCTCGTGCACGGCCGAAGACGTCGTGGGGGGCGGTGGCAGCGGCTCGCCGCGCCCGCGGTCCGCAGCCGGCTCGCCCACGGACCCCAAGGAAGCTTTCCCCCTTTGGAGTTGATCGTGATCACAGTCGACATCCCGGTCGTCGGGGGAGTCGCGGAGGCGGTCCCCGCGGCAGCCCGCCGCGAGCGCGGGGCCACGGTGTGGCTGACCGGGCTGCCCAGTGCCGGCAAGACCACGCTCGCCCTCGCCGTGGCCGAGCGGCTGCGGGCGGAGGGCCGTCGGGTGGAGGTGCTGGACGGGGACGAGATCCGCGAATTCCTCTCCAAGGGCCTGGGGTTCACCCGTGAGGACCGGCACACCAACGTCACCCGGATCGGCTTCGTCGCCGAGAAGCTCGCCTCGCACGGTGTCACCGTGCTCGCCCCGGTGATCGCCCCGTACGCCGACTCCCGGGCCGCGGTCCGCGAGCTGCACGTGGCCAAGGGCACCGAACTCCTGGAGATCCACGTCGCCACTCCGGTGGAGCTCTGCGCCGAGCGGGACGTCAAGGGCCTCTACGCCAAGCAGGCGGCCGGCGAGCTGACCGGCCTGACCGGGGTCGACGACCCGTACGAGGTGCCGGCCGCACCGGAGTTGCGCCTGCAGACGCAGGGCCGCTCGGTGGCCGAGTCGGCGGCGGAGCTGCACGCCTTCCTGGCCGAGAGGGGCCTGGCATGACGACCGCGCCCCACCCGCTGCCGCCGACCGCGGAGTACCCGGCGTCCGGCCCCGGACGCCCCCACCCGCTCTCCCACCTCGACGCCCTGGAAGCGGAGTCGGTGCACATCTTCCGTGAGGTGGCGGGTGAGTTCGAGCGGCCGGTGATCCTGTTCTCCGGCGGCAAGGACTCGATCGTCATGCTGCACCTGGCGTTGAAGGCCTTCGCTCCCGCGCCGGTCCCGTTCTCGCTGCTGCACGTGGACACCGGCCACAACTTCCCCGAGGTGATCGCCTACCGCGACCGCGTGGTGGCCGAACACGGCCTTCGCCTGCACGTGGCCTCGGTGCAGCGGTTCATCGACGAGGGCCGGCTGCGCGAGCGCCCCGACGGCACCCGCAACCCGCTGCAGACCGTCCCGCTGCTGGACGCCATCGAGACGGGCAGGTTCGACGCCGTCTTCGGCGGCGGGCGCCGCGACGAGGAGAAGGCCCGCGCCAAGGAACGCGTCTTCTCCCTGCGCGACGAGTTCGGCGCCTGGGACCCGCGCCGCCAACGCCCCGAACTCTGGTCGCTCTACAACGGCCGGCACGCCGTGGGCGAACACGTCCGCGTCTTCCCGCTCTCCAACTGGACCGAGCTGGACGTCTGGCAGTACATCGAGCGCGAGTCGATCGACCTGCCGGAGATCTACTACGCCCACGAACGCGACGTCTTCGCCCGCGACGGCATGTGGCTGACCGCCGGCGACTGGGGCGGCCCCAAGGAAGGCGAAACGGTCCAGCGCCGCCTGATCCGCTACCGCACCGTGGGCGACATGTCCTGCACCGGCGCCGTCGACTCCGACGCCGCCACCATCGACCAGGTGATCACCGAGATCGCCGCCAGCCGCCTGACCGAGCGCGGAGCCACCCGGGCCGACGACAAGCTCTCCGAGGCCGCGATGGAAGACCGCAAGCGCGAAGGGTACTTCTAGAGATGGTCAGCATCACCACCGGCGACCAGCCCCCCGACGCCCAAGTCCTCGGCGCCACCTCGCTGCTGCGCTTCGCCACCGCCGGCTCCGTCGACGACGGCAAGTCCACCCTGGTCGGCCGCCTGCTCCACGACTCCAAGTCGGTGCTCACCGACCAGCTGGAAGCCGTCGAACACGCCTCGCGCAAGCGCGGCCAGCAGGCACCGGACCTGGCACTGCTCACCGACGGCCTGCGCGCCGAACGCGAACAGGGCATCACCATCGACGTCGCCTACCGCTACTTCGCCACCGCCCGGCGCCGCTTCATCCTCGCCGACACCCCCGGCCACGTGCAGTACACCCGCAACATGGTCACCGGCGCCTCCACCGCCGAACTCGCCGTCGTCCTGGTCGACGCCCGCAACGGCGTCGTCGAACAGACCCGCCGCCACGCCGCCGTCGCCGCCCTGCTACGCGTCCCCCACGTCGTACTCGCCGTCAACAAGATGGACCTGGCCCACTACGCCGAACCCGTCTTCGCCGCCATCGCCGCCGAATTCACCGCCTACGCCGCCTCCCTCGGAATCGGTGACATCATCGCCATCCCGATCTCCGCACTCGCCGGCGACAACGTCGTCGAACCCTCCGCCCACATGGACTGGTACGGCGGCCCCACCCTCCTCGAACACCTGGAAACCGTCCAGACCGGCACCGACCCCAGCACCGACCCGGCCCGCTTCCCCGTCCAGTACGTCATCCGCCCCCAGTCCGAGGAACACCACGACTACCGCGGCTACGCCGGCCAGCTGGCCTCCGGCGTGCTGCGCACCGGCGACACCGTCACCGTCCTCCCCTCCGGCCACACCACCACCATCGCCGGCATCGACGCCCTCGGCACCGAGACCGACATCGCCTGGGCCCCGCAGTCGATCACCGTGCGCCTCACCGACGACCTCGACATCTCCCGCGGCGACCTCATCGCCGCAGGCCCCACCCCTCGCCCCACCAAGGACGTCGAGGCCACCGTCTGCCACCTCCACGAACGCCCGCTGCGCACCGGCGACAAGGTACTGCTCAAGCACACCACCCGCACCGTGCGCGCACTGGTCAAGGAGATCAGCTACCGGATCGACATCGACACCCTCGAACAGCGCGGCGACACCCAGGAGTTGAAGGTCAACGACATCGGCCACGTCCTCCTGCGCACCGCCGAGCCGCTCGCCCTGGACGCCTACGCCGACAACCGGCTGACCGGCTCGTTCCTCCTGATCGACCCGGCCGACGGCGGCACCCTGACCGCCGCCATGACCGGCGAGTCCTTCACCCGCGCGACAGCCGATCCCGTGCCCGCCCCAGCAGAGCACCCCTCCGACGGCCCACCCCCAGCCCGTCACCCACAACGGCCCGCCTCTCGGGTGAACCACGGCACGATCAGCTGAACGCCATTGGCCACCATCCAGCCCTCGGCCTCGACCACCAGCCGCGTGCCCTTCTCGGGGGCGATCGCCTTCCCACCGACGCTGCACGGCCCACCCGCGACGACAGCGCCCTCGGTACCCGCGGCTACACCGGCACCCGCACGACCAGCGCCGGCCGGACCCGTTGCATCCACGACGCCCAGGGCCGCGTCACCACTCGCCGCCAGACCAGCCTGTCCGGCCGCACCGACACCTGGCGCTACACGTGGGACCTTGAGAACCGTCTCATCGCCGTCACCACCCCCGACGGCACCGAACGGGTTCTACCATTACGACCCTTTCGGCCGCCGCGCCGCGAAGCACTGTCCCGCCACCGGTGAACGGACCCTCTTCACCTGGGACGGCGCGACATCGCGTGGTCGAGGTGGACCAATCGCGCTGCTGGTTCAGCCGGACACGGTGCTGCGTCGGCATTGCGACTTTGCGACTGGTTTGGCTCGCGCCGCCGAGCACAGCCGCACTCGGCGTGGTCGAAGCCACCTGAGCCGGTCTGCCCGCCTTCCGGCCCCCACGCGCACTGTCGCTTTCGCGGGTGCCCTCGGCGCCACGGGCCGCCGTCCATCAGGTGTCGGGTTGGAGCGCCGACGTCCGGCGGGATGAGCGCGGGGCTGTCTCGCGGCGGCTCGACCTGGGAGAGCTCCTCTTCGGCGAGCCGTCCGTCGTCCCGGGAGTGGGGTCCGGCCGCGTCTCCCGGGCCAGGCTTGCGGAGGTCCTTGCCGAGCTGGTCGGCCTTCCCCGCGTCCTCACCGTGGACGGCAGGTCCGTCGGCCGGGAGGGCTTGCCCGCCCAACTGCCACAGACGGACACCCGGCCGGAGGGCTCGACCCTGGTCGACCGCGTCGCCCGCGAGCTGACTCGGATGGGTTTCGCAGACGTCGTACCGGACAGCACATGCAGCCGACTTGAGTCGGATATCTTCCGCGTCGAGTGGTGGAATCGCTCGAAGAGCGTGGGCCTCGGGGACGTGCAGCGACTGTACGGCAGCGCGGCCGCGCGACGCCGACGGCTGATGGTCGTGACGGAGAACTCCGCCACACGCCCCGCCCGCGCCTTCGCAGACGACGCGGGAGTTTACGTCTTCGTGGTGGATCCCGGCGACCGCCGTCTCGCTGCCTGCAACGATCTGGCCAGGGAGGTCGTACTCGACGAGTCGACCTGGCTCCCGGCGCGAGGCCTGGTGGATCGCTCGCCGGTGTGAGCGATATGCGCGAGACCTGACCCCTCGACCCGTTGCCCTCGCCGGTCGGTGGCAGGCCCTATTGTGCGTGCAGGATCTTCAAGGTTGAGGGGCGGGAACGGGTCGTGGAGGACGAGTACCAGGAGTTCAAGCTGCGGCTGGCAGTCGGAGGGCCGGTCGCCCGCGGGCGGCTGCTGCCGGAGAAGGGCAGCAACGGCAGCCAGAAGTTCCTGGTGTGCGCGGGGGCGCCTGCCAAGGCAAGTGTCGTGCCGTACTACGCGGAGCGCAGGGCATCCTCCTACCGCCTGCGGACGCAGCTGATCGAAGAGGGCAAGTTGCGCCCGTCCGAGAGTTGGCCGGGGTACCTCGAACTGACCGAGGATGTGGAGTGTGGCTCTCCCTCCGCCGCGGCGGAGATTCTGCTGGGCCGATCGGCCAACGGCTGGACGCGGTGGCGGACGAAGGATGACAGGCCGCTGTCGGAGTTCATGCCGGGCGTCTGGGCCGGCCCCAACCGTGCTTGGCTGGTTCGCGGTTCCAACGTCACCGGCCTCGACCTCGTCCAACGGCTGTGGCTGCCGGACGGCCTGATCAGCCTCGCAGCGTCCCGGCTGCGGCAGGGGGTCGGTCAGGGCACGAGCAAGGAGCAGTTGCGCGAGTTCGTCCAGGACGACTACGAGTCCACGGCCACGTACAGTCAGCAGCAGGATCTCGTCGAGCAGTTGCACGCCTTCCTCTCTCGGATCAAGCCCGGCGACATCGTGTGCACCATCTCCGGCGGGCTGTTCTACGTGGGTGAGGTGACCGGGCCGGCGGAGCAGATGGCCACCGAGGACGGCCGGTCCAACCTGCGCCGACCGGTGGAGTGGCAGAGCGAGGGGTACCCGTACTCCGACCTGCCCGAGGAGCTTCAGCAGAAGCTCTCCGTGCAGCACGACGTCGTCGATCTCACCTCCATGCAGTCTCTGATCAAGGGCCTCGGACTGAGCGACCAGGAGCTGGAGGAGGAGGCCGAGGCCATAGAGCGCGACCCGAGCGTCGAGATCCTCATCGCCCGGCGCGAACTGGCCTTGCCCGAGCCCACCCCCGAGCTCGCCCGAGGCCTTCTCGTCCATGACGTGACATGGCTCCGGGAAGTCCGCGACCTCCTCTGGGACGAGCGCCAGCTGGTGCTGTACGGCCCTCCGGGCACCGGCAAGACGTACCTTGCGCAGAAGCTCGCCGAGTTCCTGGGCGGAGGGCCCGAACAGGTCAAGCTCGTCCAGTTCCACCCCTCCTATGCCTACGAGGACTTCTTCGAGGGTTTCCGCCCTAAGGAGGACCCGGAGACCCGAGAGGTCGCATTCCGTCTGACCCCGGGCCCCCTCCGCGAGCTGGCCGACCTCGCCTCCCGCGAGGGCAACCGGCACGTACCGCATTTCCTGATCATCGACGAGATCAACCGGGCCAACCTGGCGAAGGTCTTCGGTGAGCTGTACTTCTTGCTGGAGTACCGCAACAAGTCGGTGCGGCTCACGTACTCGGGCGACGACTTCGCGCTGCCGCCGAACCTGTTCGTGATCGGCACCATGAACACCGCCGACCGGTCGATCGCCCTCGTCGACGCGGCGATGCGGCGTCGGTTCGCGTTCGTCGAGCTGTCGCCGCGCACCGAGCCGACCAGCGGCCTGCTGCGGCGGTGGCTCGCCGCCAAGGGACACGACAGTGAGCCGGCCGACCTGCTGGACGCGCTCAACTCCCGTATCGACGAAACGGAGTTCCGGATCGGACCCTCCTATCTGATGAAGCCCGGCGTCTACCGCGAGCGCGGCCTGGAGCGCACCTGGCGGACCAAGATCCTTCCGTTGCTGGAGGAGCACCACTACGGCGAAGGCATCGACATCGAGAAGCGGTACGGCCTCGCGGTGCTGCAAGCCGAATCGGCTGCCCGGCGTGCCAGGTTCGTCACGCAGCCGGGCGACCTGGCCCGGGAGGACGAGGGCCGGTCCGGAGCCGGCCCGGCCGAGTCGTGACCATCGTCGAACTGGCCGAGCACGCGCCGGCGTTGTCGGTCCCGCTCCCGGATGCGGCCGGTCAGGCGCTTGCCGCCTCCCGCATCCTCGACACCGCCACCCCCGACCCCTACCGGCCAGGCCACTGGACACTGCGCGCCGGCAGCAAGGTCGGCGCGGTGACTCTGGGCGTGCCGGGCGGCGAACCCGTCACCGTCCGCATTACCCCCAAGGTGCCCATCGCCCGTCTCTTCTTCCTGATCGGGTACAGCCTCAACCCGCACGGCTGGCGCGACGGCCAGGTCGAGCTGGGCGAGCGTCATGACCTCCTGCCGGCCCTCGCGCACGCCGTGGAACGACAGGTGGACCGGGCTCTGCGTCAGGGGTTGCTGCAGGGATACCGCGCCGTTGAGGACAGTTCGCTCGTCGTCCGCGGCCGGATCCGGGAGACCGAGCAGATCCGCCGCCGCTTCGGCGCGACCCTGCCGGTCGAGATCGCGTACGACGAGTTCACCACCGACATCGCGGAGAACCGCATCCTGCGCGCTGCCGTCGAACGGCTGCTCCGGCTGCCGGGCGTACCCCAGAACGTACGTCGCCGCCTGCTCCACCAGCGCTCCCGCCTTGCCGACGTCACTCCGCTGGTGCGCGGCCAGGCCATCCCGTCCTGGCACCCGACTCGCCTCAACTCCCGCTACCACCAGGCCCTCCATCTCGCTCGTGCGGTTCTCGATGGGTCCTCGCCCGAGCACTTCGCCGGCGGACTGCGCATCGACGGCTTCCTGTTCAACATGAACAAGCTCTTCGAGGACTTCGTGACGCTCGCCCTGCGCGAGGCCTACCGGGCAACGGACCTCACCTGCCGCCTCCAGGACCCGCACCACCTCGACGAGGCCTCCCTGATTCGGATGCGGCCGGACCTCGTCCTGTACGGGCCCGCCGGAACCCCGCAGGCCGTCGCCGATGCCAAGTACAAGGCCGAGAAGCCCGACGGCTATCCAGACGCCGACCTCTATCAGATGCTTGCCTACTGCACCGCCCTGGGCCTGCCGGAGGGACACCTCGTGTACGCGAAGGGCAACGCCCCGCACACGGCCCATCAGGTCCGTCAGGCCGGAATCGTCATCCATCAGCACGCGCTGGACCTCGACCGGTCGCCCGCCGAGCTGCTGGGCGAAGTCCGCTCTCTGGCCAGGCAGATGGCGGCCGACCGAGCGGTCTGACCACGACCTGCAGATCCGTCAGGGCCAGGGATTCCGCCAGTGCCCAACTCGCGTTCGCGAACAGCTTCCAGGAGAGCTACGACGTCCTGGAGAAGCCGGGGCGACGCAACTCCTGGAGGTCGGCAACGTCGTCGCCATTGAGCAGTTGACGCCGGCACCGTGCCTGCCGAGGATCCCGGCGGGGAGGGGAACGACAGCCTCGCCGGGTACCGGTCACCGCTGCACGGCCGCAGGCCGCACCTCGACGGGCACAGCTCCGAGCAGGCGGAGCTCGCCGCCCTCGTCGACCGGGTGCCGAACTGGATCGCCCGGTCGCGAGGGTAAGGGACAGCCCCCCGCACCGCAGGTAGCCGGAGTGCGGATTGCCACGATGCATGCCATGAAGGGCCTCGAATTCCAGGCGGTCGCCGTACTCGGTGCGACCGCCAGTGCGGTGCCCCTCGTCCGCGAGATCACCCCGGCTGCCGTGGACCGCCCGCCGCACGAGACGGGTCTGTTGCGCGAGCGCTGCCCGCTGTTCGTGGCCTGCACCCGTGCCCGTGAGGCGCTCGCCGTCTCCTGAAGTGCGGCGCCGAGCGACTTCCTGCCCGTGCGCGCCCGAGTGGAAGGGTCGGTTGCCCTTGACCAGTGGTGGCGGGTGCAGGCCACCGGTCGTAAGCCCTTCACGGGCCAGCGTGGCGGCCTGCTCGCTGAGCTGGGCCGGCTTCCTGGCGCACTCGTCGAACTCCTGGAGCATACGGAAGGCAGCGCCGTAGCGGCGTTGCTCCTCGATGCCCATCCGGGGGATGCGGGAACCGCGGGTGTCGACCCGGAAGGTGCCACTGGCACCGGTGGAACGGCGCCTGTTGGCGGCCGGTGAGAGCGGCACGACGGGCGAACTCAGCCAACGCTGGGTCTATTTCCTGGCCGTGCCGGATCGGTCCAGCAGCTGGGCCGCGAGTGAGCAGGATGCTGCCGATGCCACAGGCTGGGTCGAGGATGTGTGCCGTCCTGGGGAGGGGGTCCGCGAAGTGCTGCACGGTGCGCACGATCTGGGGGAGGAGACCTGGTCGGATCCCGCGCGGCGGGTGACGTCCAGGAAACGCTCAGTCAGAGCCGCAATGCAGCGCCGTCGCCAGTAGGAGACGGTGGCCCTGGTCACGCCGGCCAGGCGGGTGATCTCGGCACCGGTGATCAGCTGATGACATCGGCTTCCGCATCCAGCGCCCGTCACTGGGAAGTGTGGCGATCCTTGGCGTCGAACGCTGCCAGGGCGTGGGCTCCGGGCCATAGTGCTTGCTCCAGGGCGTGCAGGAGCTCATCCTCGAGTCCTCCCAGGGCTTCGGCGAGTTCCTCCGTTACGTCCTGGGTGATCTCCCTCGCGACGGCGTTCGGGGGAGTGCGGGGTCCGAGCTTGCTGACCGCGGCGGCCGCGCGGGTGGGGGTGAGGAGTGCCGATGCCTGGACCAGGAGCCAGGCGGGGATCCCGGCCGCGCCCTGCGATGGGGGGAGGTAGGGACGTGCGCCGTCGAAGCGTGCGTCCTCCGCGAAGGCCTTCTGCTTCACCTTCACCATTGGCCGCAGGTCGGTGCCTGCGGGATCGGCCTCCCGCCATTCGCCGGCCGGTTTGAGGATGTAGCCCTCGGCGAGGTTGTCCATCAGTTCCGGAAGCCCGAAAAGGATTGGGACTCTGGTGGGGAAGGCGCTGGGCAACTCCTGAAGCCTGTTCAGCGCGCCGTACCCGAGCGCCGGAACGCAGTTGAGCCCGGCGGGGGTTGCGGCTTCACGCAGCGCACGGTCGGAGAGCCACCACCGGCCGTCAGCCCGCTCGACCGAGGCCTCGAACGGCAGCCACTGCAGGCCCGGTGCGTACCACACGCCGGTCTGCACCGGCTCGACTCCGGCAACGACGCGAACATCCGGATGCGGGTAGCAGCCGCCTGCCAGTTCGCCGTAAACCGTCACTGCGGCAGTGTTGCCCCAGCTGCTGCGCACTGACGAGGCGAAGCGGGCTGCCGCCACCGAGAGCGCCGGCCAGACCCTGCTGACGCCGAAGAAGTCGTCCAGTGCATCGTCACCCAGCAGCTCGCGCCGTTTCGCCGGACGAACTCCGGATCCGTCGCAGACCACCGCGAAGTGCGCCCCGTGCACCTTCTCCACCGCGACCCACTCCCGGCTCCCGGATCCGGCAGGCCGCTGCCTGGCAGAGACCTTGGGATAGGGCCGCCACGTGGGACTCGCGGAGGTGGTGTCGGACATGCAGGGATCATCGCCGTGCAACCCGATGACGGGCAACCGAGATTCACCGCCCCGCGCAGACTGCCCGGCAGCCCCAAAAAGCAGATGACCTGATCAAGTGCCGGATCAGGTCATCTGACATATGTGTCCGAGGCCGGACACAACCCATACACACATGCCGTTGCTGCGTGGGGAGCTGTGCCTGTAGCGATCGACGGCTTGGTCTCGGATGGGTGAGGCCCGGGCTTCCTTCGTCCTCTGCAGAGAGTGTGCCAGTGCGCAGGGGGCTGCGGGAAGGGCGGCAGCTGGATTTCACTCGTTCGAGTGGCCTTCACCTGGGGCCGGGGCCGAAGACGTGGACGGAGTCCGCAGTCAACAGCCCCCGGCGGCCGGGTTCAGCGTCGCCGCTTGCGCTTGTCCCGTGTGCCGCCTTTGCGGGCGCGGGCGGCGTTCTGGCGGCCGAGCTGTGCGGAGCGTTCCCACAGCGGGCCGTCGGCCAGGGAGCGGAGCGCGGCAAGCCCGGCTTGGTCGGGGTGCCCCGAGGCCAGGGCGGCGGCGATGATCTCGCGGGCCTGCTTGCGGCCTTGGGAAAGCAGGGAGTTCATGGCGGAGTCCTGTCCTGCGACCTCCAGCAGCTGGAGCAGGCCCTCGGCCAGAATCAGCAGCGACTCCGGCTCGGTGAGGTCGTCCGGGACGAGGATCTCGCGGCGGGTGAGGACGCTGAGCGCGGTCGGGGCGAGCTGTGGATCGCTCCGTAGGGCGCGCAGGAGATGCTCGCCCGCGCCGTCGGGCAGGGCGGTGGTGAGGGTGTCGAGTATGGCTTCGGCGCGGCTGCGCCACGGTGTGTCGCGTACGGCCTGGACGAGTTCCGCGAGCGCGGCTTGGTCTCCGCCGTGCGCGGCTGTCCACGTGGCGAGTTCGGTGCGGGCGGAGTCGGGGTCGTAGTGCTCGGCGAGGACGCCGAGCAGCCCGCCGGCCGGGGCGTCGGCGAGTTCGCCGACGAGGGGAGCGTCGCGGCCTTCGGCGAGCAGCTGTAGCCGCACGGCACGGGTGCCGAGGTCGGTGAGGCGGATCAGCTCGACCGGGCCGGCGGTGAGTTCCTTGCGCAGCTCCTGCGCGCGCTGTGGTGCGTCGGGGTCGGGGGCCGGGGCGCCGAGGAGGAAGGCGAGCTCCGGCGGCATCCCTGGAGGCAGCGTCGGCGCGGACGGCACGGCCGGCATGTCGAGAAAGAGCGGGTGGGCCATGCCCTGCTCGCGAGTGAGGATGCCGAGCCGCTCCAGGGCGTCCAGGACGTCGTGGAGGTCGGCGTCGGCTGCCCGGAGCCACATCCGCTCCTGCGCGGTGTCGTCGCCGCTGAAACGGTAGCGGGCGCGGTAGGCCAGGTGGGTCGATTCCCGCAGCCGGGGCCAGGGCATGGGATGGGGGAGGCTGTAGAGGGTGTTGAGGATGTCGGGCAGGATGTCCTCGTACACGGCATAGAGCATCGAGGTCGGCCGGTAGCCGTCGCGGTCACCGATCAACGCCTCGCGCAGCTCGAAGAGTGCCTCAAAGGCCCGCTGCCACAGCGCGAGCGGGTCGTTGAGGACTGGCCGGGCCTTGGCAACCGCGTACAGGCGGCCCTTGGCCGGGCGCACCAGGCGGGCCTTCTTCGCCCACTCGAAGACCAGGTTGAGGAGCGGCAGGTCGGCGCTGCTGCGCGGCGAGCCTGGACGGTCACCGGTGCGAAGCGTGGCGACGAGCTCGCGGGCGTCGGCGATCTTGAGCCGTCCGAGTTTCGTCAGTTCCCGCCCGTCCTTCCCGGCCCACTCGGCGAGAGCGGCCAGCTGGCCGATGAGCGGGACCGCTGTCGCGGTGGTTCGAAGCTCGTCCTCAGCGGGCAATGTGACGGGCAGCTGGGGCTCAGCGCGCGCCATCTGGGGCGGGCCGGTCACCTGGTGGCGGCGAGCGATCGCCTCCAGCGCCGCCTCGTCGTAGGGGACTTCGCCACGACGCGCGCGCTCCGTGAACCGCTCCATCGCTACCTGGTCGAAGATGTCGACGCCCTGCTCGGCGGCGGTGGTCGCCCAGAACTTCGCCATCCCCCAGCGAGTCCGGTCGGCCATGGCCTCGGCGAACATGGGCGACACCGCGTCGATCGCGCGCTCCAGGACATCGAGCGGCTCACCGCGTGGATCGTCCAGCCCCATGGCGCACAGGTAGCTCAGCAGCGTGCGCAGCCCTGCGGGGCCGTCCGCCGTTGGCTCGCCGGGCAGCTGGGTGAGCATGCGCGGCAGCCAATCGAGCAGGAACTCCTCCACATGCCGCGCCTGCCACAGCCCCAGCCGACCATCGACGGTGCCGCGATGGCGGTAGTCCAACGCCGACTCCACCACCACGGGCTCCGCCGCCAGGCCCTGCGCCCGGCTCCAGGCCGCAAGGCGGCCAGTCAGCAGCTCGCAGGTTGCCGCGTAGCCGTCCTCGTCCTCGGGCTCGAAGAACATGCGCATGGATCAAAGGCCTCGCTCGGGACGGCACTGCGGACGCCGTCAGCGTACCGACTTCGGGACGGCCACGGTGCCGACCGGCCAGGAGCGCCTGCGGGCCGAGTGCCGGCGCGATCGGTGCTCGTCGCCGCAGGCGTAGCGATCGCCAGTTCGGCTTCTGCCCGCTCCCGTCCGAGCCACCGACTCACGTTCCCGGGCGGCTCCAGCCTTACGCGCTCGTGCTGTTGAGGGCTCCCTCGTACAGTACGAATTCGCATCGTCAGTCAAGGGCTTCCCCCTCACTGAATAGGTCGAAGGACAACTGTTCGGGCTGATCCGGACTGGCCTCGGTGTCGGCGCCGGCCTTCTCTGCTTCTGCGTGAGGGAGGGCATAGTCGGAGGTGAGTTCGGCCAGGTGAAGGATCAGTGGGAGACCGAGTCCGTCCCGGTAGTCTTCGCTGAACCGCTGCTGGTGCAGGTACATCGCCCAGTCCTCCGCCGAGTCACCCGCCTGGAGGCCGACCATGGCGAATTCCAGCAGCTCAGGGTTCCAGGCGTTCTTCCGCGGCTTGAACTCGGACTTACCCTTTGCGTTCAGGTGCGGCGTCAGCTTCGCGGCGTCGACACTCAGGGTGTGAGTGCTTGCCTTGTCCGTGGTGCTGTAGAACACCCGGTCAGCTTCAGCCTCGCCCTCTGGCACCCACAGGCCCTTGGCGATACCGCCGCGGCCTTCGGGCTTTGGAGCCCACCACTCGGGGGTCTCGTCACGGTCGCTGGTGGCCACGCGGACGATGCGAAGTTGCTTGCCCTGGAGGGCAAGTCGCTGCAGTGGACCGCCGCCGATCTGGATGCGGTCCTGGACCAGACCGTTGTTCTGCAGCCATGGCCAGCGGTAGCGGGTGTTCTGCGCGTGGGTGACGACCAGCGTCGGCTCGCCGCGCATCTGGTAGAGCGTCGTTCGTACGAAAGCCGCCGTGGCGTCGGACTGCTGCTGAGCGGTCTTCAGTTCTTCGGGGCGGATCTTCCCGGTCAGAGCCTTCAGCAGTTCCGGATAGGGCACCCAGGACTGCATGTCGGCACTGCGGCCCATGACGCAGTCCTG
Organism: Kitasatospora sp. NBC_01250; assembly: GCF_036226465.1. Taxonomy (NCBI): domain Bacteria; kingdom Bacillati; phylum Actinomycetota; class Actinomycetes; order Kitasatosporales; family Streptomycetaceae; genus Kitasatospora; species Kitasatospora sp. NBC_01250. Next base: position 7,095,644 of record NZ_CP108476.1, read on the forward strand.
GCCGGGACGCACCAAGATAGCGATGGGTGTGAACTGGGTGTAGTAGGTGGGGCCGTCGTGCTGCCGCTTGACGAGCCAGAATGCGACCTGATTCAGCCGCGTGGGGATGATGTCGCCCAGCGTGTGCTGGGGAACGAAGCGAACTCCGAGCTGGCGCAGCCCGTCGGCCCAGCTGGCTGCAGCGCGAAAGCCGGAGTCGTCCTTTTCATCGGCGGCCTCCGGATCGCGAGGCCGAATGAACTGACTGACGGTGTCGGCATCGGCGCAGCCGAGCCGCAGGGCGAACTTGGGATCGGTGGTCCGCTTCTTGAACGCGTCCTTCCCGTCAAGCTCGACGAAGGTGAGCTTCCCGGGATAGTCGACGGATTGCGAAAGCTGCCTGAGGAAGGCGGAAGTCTCGGTGCGGCGGTCACGGATCGCCTGGTCCTGCTCGGCTCCCTTTCGGGGAGCCCGTTCGTCTCCGAGAGGGGCGCCGAGAGCACCGAGCGGCCGGGCATGGATGCGAACTGTCAGCTCTGGTGCCTCCCAGGACCAAACCGAGGGCCCGCTTTCGACCCGGTACTCGGACAGGTTGAGGCTGCTCTCGGCGGCCCGGATCAGATGGTCCCGCATGGCATCGGACTGGTAGAGCAGGAACGTGGACAGACCGTGTCGACCGACGGCAGCCGCGACGAGGGAGCGACGTTCGCCCGCATTTCGCATGGCGACCTGCTCATTGAGAGCCGCGATCTCAGCAAGCTCCGCATCGGTCCCCTCCTTCGGGACCGATGCGTTTCGTTCAAGCACGCGAGTGGGTGTCTGTCGCTTGATGGAGCTGCGCCGGAGAGCACCGACTGGTTTGAACTCTGGCTCCAGTGCCTGGCCGGCCCACTCCACCAGGCGCCGGCGCTCACTGGGCATCAGTCCAGCCCCGATGGCGTGACGGCCCATCATGGTGTGATGGACCACTGCGGCGGTCACACCGTCTCGACCTGCGATCCAGGTCTCCGGCTCTTTGGCCAGGACATCGGGTGAGGGCAGATTGTCCAGCGCGGACAGGCGCGGCAACAGACCCTCCGGGCCGCCGTGCGCCCAGCCGGTCTTGCGAGTCTTCCTGTCCCAGGCCAGTTGCGCGACGGCAAAGCGTGCCGGGGCCGGCGCGTCCGCGACGAAGGCACTGTCGGCGAGGAGGAAGGTGGACGCACTCCCCTCGGATGGCAGCCAGACTGGGCCATTGACCCAACGACGGATACCAGCCCCAAGGTGGAGTCGGGGAATGGGTGAGAAGGGCACGGTTCGCAGCGAGACCCGAAGGACTGCAGAGTAGTGCCATACCCGTTGACCGTCGTCCTTGGTGCGGCTGATCTCCTCAAGAGGCGGCCAGGAGACCAACTCAGCACCATTGGCTCGGGCGTCGCCCGCGACCTGACGGAAGTGGAGGCGCTCGCCGCCGTGCTCGTACGGTTGCAGCCGGGCGATGCGAGCGGCGAGAGTCTCGGTGAGCAGGCGGTACAGATGAGGGGCGGGCATCGCTGTGCCGCCCTCGGAGCGGGACTGTTGGAGCATGTCGATGCCCACGAGGTTCCACCGCAGCGACCTCGTGTCGAGAGAGCGCACCGTGTCCTTGAACAGTGAGTACGCCTCGGGGCTCGGCTGCATGTCGCGGAGCCACGCATGGATGAAGGTGTCCATCACCGCAGGTGGGTACTCGGCGTCTGCGTAAAGCCAGGGCGTTGCTGCGTCGAACGAGGCGGTGGCGTCCACGGCTACCAGGTCGGGAGCCACCGCCCGCATGGCCTGGTTGAGCTTGCGAATCGGCACGTTCTTGATCTTCGCCTGGCTCTTCTCCGGCTTTCCGTGCCGGTAGAGGTCGAGGATCGGCCGGCGCCAGGCCGCGGGGAACGTGAGCGCGTGGTGCGAGGTGTAGAACGGACCAGCGCTCGGATCTGGGACGAAGGCGGCGGGCTGGATCGAATCATACGCCATGTCGGTTGGTCTCCTTGGGATCAGGTCGAGCGGAGGGGGTCAGTCCATATCCGCGAGGGCGCGGTAAAGCGGCTCGTAGAGGGCCTTGACGAGGGAGCGCTCGATCGCGGGTACCGTGGACTGGTCGTTGAAATACGGGGCAAGGAGCTCGCACATGCTGGCCAACAGGCCGGTCGTGGGCGTGTCGACGGCGTTCAAGCCAGCCTCACGAGGAGAGAACGCTGCATCGACGAAGACCACTCGTGCAGGCACCCCGCCCCGTACAAGACGGCCGATGACCTGCCACATCACCACGAGCTGGTCCCAGGTGAACGCGGTCTTCTCCGCCGCTGGGAGACTCGTCCAGGAGACCTGGCGGGTCAGGAAGCGGTTCCATTTCTTGCGGGCCGAGCGGCGAAAGGCCAGCCCGGCGAGATCCGGGCTTCCCGCTGCCAGCGCGGCTTGCCGGAACTCACGTCCAGGGCCGCGGACTTGCTTTACGGCCCAATCGTTGATGGCCTGGATCGCCAGCGCGATGTCATCGGGCCTAGGGTGCGGCCGGGCGAGAAAGTACACGCTGCCGATTGCCGCCTTGCCTCCAGGTACGACGATGTTGTGGCCGCGTTCGACAGCGAGGAGGGGTGCTACCAGGATCTCGCCGCCGGTCTTGGCAAAGGAGGCGACGTCGCCGCGCCTCAGCGTCCTGACCGCAGGATCTCTGGGCATGGCGGTCCACGCATTGTCGAGGTCGGCGTCGTCCGAGACGAGCAAGGTGACACGGCCCGTCCACTCAGGGACGGCGTTCAGGTACTCGGCCGCCCGCTTGGCCTCGGCGTAACTGCCGACCAGCAGCAGGATCCGGCGGCGGTCAGGGTCCTCGATGTCGGCCAATTCCAAGTCGAGCAGACTGGCCGAGCCGGTCAGGCTGCGGTCGGGCACGGCCAGTTGGTGCAGCATCTGGGTGAGAACCTGCGGGCGGTCCTCCAAAGCACTCCCGGAGAGCCGCAGGGCCTTGGAGGTGCCGGGCCAGTAGAGAAACTCCTTTCGGAACTCGCTGCGGAGGACGGCCTCGACCTCCTCGTCGTTGGGGCGCAGAATCGCGCCGACCGGAGCATGGACGTGATAGCGGCTCGAAGTCCCTGCCCAACTGGTCGCAGACATGAGCAGCACTTTGGGCCCGGGGCGGTCATCGACCGCCGGCAGCTCGGCCAGGCTCAGCATCAGCTCTCGGCCGACTCCGCTGCACCGGAAGAACCGCAGCTCACCACTCTGGTCTCCATCCCGATTGCGGTCGCCCAGCTGGAATTGAAAGCCCAGCACATTGCCCATCGGGGACTCCGGGATTACCGGCTCGTAGTCCTTGGGCGGCCGTCGGGACAAGACGTTGGAGGTGGATTCGAGATTCAGTGCGGCCTCAACCCTTGGCCACAGCACCGTCATGAAGTCCAATCGATGGTGCAGCGCCGCGAGTAGCAGGGTGAACTCGAACCGGGTGGCATGGGTGTCGAGATCCTTGACGACCAGAGGGTCGTTGTCCAGGAGTTCCAGCAGCGCGGCTCGCAGCCGGTCCCGAGTGGTGGACTCCAGTGGCGCGTGCAGCAGCTCCAGAGTGAGATGGACGAGGGAATTGGCAGCGGCGGTGACATCGGGGTCGAGGTCTGCACCCCGTTGCTCCTGCAGCGGTTCGTCCCGGAAGAGATCGAGGATCCGGCCGACGCGACCTCTCGTGGCCTCCCGCTGCTCCCTCGTTACCCCGCTGGGCAGGGCCTGGGACCCGGTCTCAGCTTCGGCGTCCTGCCGTAGCTCGGGGAACCAAGCACCGATCAGCCACTGGTGCAGGGTCAGCGCACTGAAGTAGTCCTCAGTGATCCACTTACGCAACGGGGCGTCTCGGATCAGCAGGGCGTACAGCCGGTCTGTAGCGCTGCTGACCGAGTTGACGGCGTTACTCCAGTCGTCGACCTCGCGCGCAGATAGTTGCAGCCGACCCTGACGAGCCAGTTCCGTGATCTTGTGCCCGGCGACCTCGTCCAACCACGAGTTCGGGGAGCGGCCGACCAGGGTGGTCGCGGGTGCGAAGGCGGTGTCCAGCTGCATCTGCACCCGGTCCGCTTCGTCCACGATAACCAGATCGCTCATCCGGCAGGCCAGTTCGAGATAGCGCAGCCGCTCGGCGTGCAGATGCTGGGGGATTCCGCTGTGAACCAGGCCGGCCGGAGTGGCTACCCAGATCTGCGCGTCGACCAGGGCACGGGCTCCGTGATGTCGGGGACACTGGGTCCACAGCGGACAGGCGTGCCGCGTCGGTGGTTTGTCCTCGCCCTTCTTCCGGGCCGTGGTGGTGTGCGGCTTGGCAGCCTCCACCCCGAGGGCTTCGAGGTCAGAGGTGAGGTGCTGCGCGTTGGTCTTGGCCACGGGATAGAGGGACAGGCACGGTGCCTCGCCGATCCTTAGCGGTTGTGTCGCCTCCAGCCCTCGAAGTGCATCGAGTGGGCAGGCGCTGCTGAGGTAGCTGAACCCGGGGCTGTCGTGCGCGAGCATCGTCGCGGCCCCGGCAGTGGCGGTCCGGCGGTGCAGGCGCTGGATGTTCCGCTCGCGGGTCGAATGGCCGAGGATCGGAGCGGCCGTTACCCCGAGGCGGTTGAACTGTTCAACCACGGTGAGTGTCTCGGCGACATCCCCGACCACGATGGTGATCCGTCGGCCGGTCCGGGTGGCGGCCCAGAAGGCCAGGATGTCGCGCACGGTCGACTTGCCGGCTCCGACCATGCCGACCAGATTGAGCAGCTTGTCGATGCGCAGGACCGTACTGGTGGTGAACTCCCCAGCAGCTTCGTCGCGTACAAGGAGCTTCACCCGCCCGAGCCGCTTGGCCCACTCGTGGAGTTTGCCGGTCGGGGCGGCTGCCTCGATGGTGTCCATTTCAGCAGCGGCGTCCTCCAGCTCTGTCCAGGTGACTTCCAGCAGCCTGCCGGCCTCTGGCGGGAGCGAGTCGAGATCATGCGGGCGCGGGTCGGGTCCGGGTACCAGGTCTGAGGTGAAGGTGACGGAGTGCCTGCGGTCGCGTACCCGAAACCAGTACTCACCAGCTTGGGCGAGTGGCAGCGGCTTGCGTTCGAAGGAAGGCGGTGAGGTGAGCAACTGCTCGTACACAGCGAAGCGTTTGGCAGCCCGCGCTGGTGACCGCCGCTCAGGTACGGAATCGAGACTTGCGAGATCGTAACCGCGAAGCTCCTGAGGCACCTGGAGGTACCTCTGGACTGCCTCTCGCCAGGCTCGGCGACGGCGCATGTCCCAGAGGTAGTGCCGGGCTCGCTGGATTTTGAGCCGTTGAGCGTCGGTGCGCACGTCCCCGAAGGCTTCGCTGTAGGGGTAGCCGCCGAACAGGGTCCAGGCGTCGGAGGCCGGCCGCGTCGGTATGACGCTTGTCAGCAGATGCAGGCCGCATTCGACGTCCAGCAGGTCACCGGGGGAGAAGGATCGGAGGTCAGCCGGCCACACGTCCTTCAATGCGGGAATGAGGCTTCGGTGCCAGTTGCTGCGATCACGCATGGCTGGGCCCTTCCTGGGAAGGCGCGGCGGGCTCCGACGAGCGGTGCCGGATGCGCCGCAACTCGGTCTTGACCCGGCGGAGCAGTTGGGAGTCGGAGAGCAGTTCGAGCCGGCCGATGATCTCGTCGGGTCCGTGGTGGTTGAAGATCCTCTGATAGGCCTCGCGCTCGTCGAAGCGGTACTGCGGAACGACTAGGAGCGCTCGGTCGTAGGGTGGATCAGGGCGTAGCGGTTGCGCATTGCGCCCGAGAAGGGCGGGGTTGGCTCTGTCCTTCACATCGATGGCCCAGACCTGCTGGTCAGGGAGTGTGATCCGAAGGTCGTACGCATCGAAGTTGGGCCACATCTCGGGCTTGAGATTGAGCGCGACCAGTGCTGTCTCCAATTCGGTCTCGGCAAGGCCGGGGCCGGTGATGAACATCCGTAGCGGCCGGGTCAGCTGGTAGACGCCTCCTGCGAGCGCCGGAGACAGCCGACGCCCGATCCGTGCGTGCCGCTCCCGCTGACAGCGGTCGAGCTCGCACCGCCAGCCACGCTGAGTACCAAGGCCGACGGGGACGAGCAAGCAATGACAGCGCTCGCACTCGGCGAACTGGTCGTCGTGCAGGTACGAGGCTGGCGCCGGCTCGTACGACCGCTTGATCGTGTCGTGGAGCAGTGCGAGGTAGAGATCCGCGCCCAGCAGAGCCAGCTCGGTCCCGGTCAGCACCGGCCTGGTAATCAGCAACTTCCGGAAGGCGGTGTACGCCTGCGGTTCCTTTGCAGCCCGAGTGGTGGTCAGCGCCTCGCGGAGCAGCTGGTTCTCGAACTCCTCTGCTGCAGGGTCCGGCGCGGAGATCGCCCACTCGAAGCACTGTTGGGTGGGCATGCGGGTCACGGTGTCGACAAGGTATCCGTCAGCCGCTTCCAGATCCGTCGGCAGCGCCAGCGGCCAGTCGCGCAGAGTGCGCTCCGCGGCCCAGCGCACCATGCCCGGCACACTGTCGGGAGGCGGTTCACCGCAGCGCAGGCACAGCAGAACCAGGTGGTTGTAGGCGCTCTGTACCGCATGCCCGTAGACCGGGTCCTGCGGGCCACGTTGCCGAGACAGCTGCACCAGAGCGGTGGCGATGAGGCGAAGTAGGTTCTCCCCGTGGAAGAACGACGAGGCGGCCGCCGCCTTGGGGGGACTAACCATTGGTCGCTCCTGTCGCTTCGTCAGTAGGGGAGATGCCGGGAGAGCTCGGGCACCACCGGGATACCGGGCAGGTCTGACAAGCCCGGCCCGGCCGGGCCTCGAAGTCCTCGTCGCCGCGCCAAGGCTCGGCCAGCTTGCGCAACACCTCTCGGGCCTTCGCCACGCGCAGTGGATCGGTTGGGTCCTCGTACAGGAGGTCCTGTCCCTGAGGCCGCAGAACCTCGAGTTCGACGCGGGAGCCTGTCAGTTCACCACCCAGCGCGCCTTCGGCGAGGAGCACCAACGCCAAGGCGAGTTGCGGGAATTCGTCGAGGAGGTCGCTGTGGTAGAAGCGGGGCTTCTGGGTGGTCTTCGTCTCGCGCCATACCCAGGAGTTGTCCTGGAGATAGATCATGTCGGGTTTCGCGATGACGATGGTCTGGGCCGCCGTGTCGTGGAAGGCCAGGGCCGGCTCCAGTTCTACCTCCGTGATCGAGCTGGCATCGCGATAGGGGCAGACATCAGTGTGATGGGCGATCATCTGCGAGCCGAGCCGGGCCCATTCGCCGGTCATCGTCCACCGTCCGCCGGTCCAGTCCCGGTCACCTCTCGGCACGTCATGCCCGTTGCATGCGGCCCGGATGCGGCCCCGGTGGCTGGTCTCCAGCCAACCGTGCACGGCCTGGCCCAGCTTGGCCTCGTCGCTGTACTCGGCCGCACGAGGCAGGTGAACGCTGCTCATGTGCGCCTGAGCTGGGCATTTGCCGTAGTACCGCAGATCGCTCACCGAGACCTTGCGTAGCGGAGCCCTCCGACTGCTGATGCCAAGGAGGCCTGGGATGCGGGGCAGCGCGTCACAGGAGGTCAAGAGCTTGCAACCGGCACAGGGGGAACCGGGTCGGGACAGGCCGCCTGCCGCGATCTCGGTGATCTCCCGACGGCCGTAGTCGGCGAAATACGCTGTGACCTGGGAGGGCGTTCCCTCGAACAGGAGCAGCGGTGGGCCACCGGACAATCCGACCTCGACGACTCGAACCTGTTCGACCGCGGTCGCGGAACCGTTCGGAGTGAACGGTTCGCTCCACGACTGGGGCCAGCGGGCCGGGGCGCCGAACGCGGTGGCGTAGGCGGCGATCGCGATCTGTCCGCGATCGCGTTCGCGCGCCCCTGCCTCGCCGAAGCGGAGAAACACGAACTCGCGCCGCCGCCCGTCCTGCGACTCGTAGCGACGGCCCCAGGCGTAGAGCTCCCAGAGCGTGCCGTTGTTCTTCTGCGCGACCCAGAAGTCGGGTACCGGCCGCATGCCGGACATGCTGCGGCCGACATAGGAACGCACCGCGTGTTCCGCGAAGGTCAGGACGCCTGGGTGCGCGGGCTTTCCGCGCCGCGCGAACTCCAGAGCAGCTTCGACGCTGTCTCCGTGGAGCTCGATCCGGTCCAATGCTGCCATCACGGGCGCAAGGGTGAAGGTCTCCAGGCGGGGCTTGGGCAGCCTCATCCCTGCCCTGGCGTAGACAGCGGGCCTGGCCCTGGCGGCTTGCTGCTCCGGACAGCTGTAGTCCTCGTCGCCGACCGTTCCCGGACCGATCCGCACCAACCCAGGGTCGCCTGCCATTGCGGGAGGCAGCAGCCACTGACGCACCACGAACTCTTTCCCCCTGCTGTTCTTCCAGACGGCTCGTGCCTAGCCAGGCAGGGTGCCGTGCGTCCCAGTCGGGATGGCTGGTGCCTCCGATGAGACCATGCGGGTGTGAATAGCGTCAACCAGGCTCGTTGGTATAGATCACGGTGCATGTGTATATGGGATGCTGGCCTGGCTGTGTATGGTTGACTTCACGGAAAACGATCTGCGACGAAGGAGGCACGATGGCGCGCGAACGAGTCGAGGTCACCTCGGCCGACATCGCCCGGATCGCTGAGGTGAAGCCCACCGCAGTGAGCAACTGGCGCCGCCGGCACGACGATTTCCCTCAACCAGTAGGCGGGACCGACCGCAGCCCGCGTTTCGATCTGGCCCAGGTGGAGGCATGGCTCAGGGGACAGGGCAAGACCGCCGTGATCCCGGCAGGGCAGCGCCTTTGGCAGGCCTTCGACTCCGTGCGTGGAGTCATGGCTCCCGATGACGCGCTGGGGATGGTCGGGCTGCTCCTGCTCCATCTGCGACAGCACCCGGGCGTCGACCTTCCCGCGAGCCGGGAGGGCTTCAGTCGGCTGATGCAGGAGGCCGAGCACTCGTTCGTCGCTGGACGCGGAGTGGGAGCTGGTGTTACGGACCTCGCGGCTCGCGCGCTCCCCTTCGAGTACGGTGCTCGACAGCTCCACCTGCTCAGCGCCGCTGCTGAAGCCGCTGCTGCAGATGGTCCGGCGCAGACGTTCGACACGCTCTGCTCTCGTCTCCTCGAGGGAGGCCCTCGGGCTGGCTTCGCGGCGACCCCGCCGGGCCTAGCCCAGCTCATGGTGGAACTCGCGGGTCCAGCCGAAGGAACGATGCTGGACCTCGCCTGCGGAAGTGGAACGCTCCTGCTCGCCGGAGCCGAGCACGGCTACACCCGCGTCCACGGCCAGGAGCTGTATCCGGCGCTGGCTCGACTCGCGGCACTGCGCCTGGCATTCCGCAATGCCGCGGAGGCACCAGTGTCCTTCGACATCCGGACGAACGACGCTCTACGGCAGCCCGAATACGCTCGTGGACGAGCTGCGGCTGCTGTCTGCAACCCTCCGTTCGCTGAACGCAACTGGGGCTACGACGAACTGACGCACAGTCCGAGCTGGGAGTACGGCGTGCCCGCCAGGCCCGAGTCGGAACTCGCCTGGCTCCAGCAGGCGCTCGCGCACGTCCGTCACGATGGAGCCGTGGTGATGCTGCTGCCTCCGGCAGTGGCGGCAAGGCCCTCAGGACGGCGCATCCGTGCGGAGCTACTCCGGCGCGGAGCCCTGCGCGCGGTGGTCTCCTTGCCGCCAGGTGCCGCCGCGCACTATGCGCTAGCCCTGCAACTGTGGGTGCTAAAGCGCCCGGGGCAAGATGCGCCGGCGCAGCGTCTGCTGATGGTGGATGCGGCTGGACGCGAGGCGGCGGGCCCGTGGCGAGCCGATGATGCCGGGTGGGCGACCGTCCGCGGTCTCGTCATGGAAGCCTGGACAGACTTCACAGCGGATCCCGACGGATTCGGTGAACGTGAGGGCCCCGCCTCATGGGGCGGCGTAGCGCGTGCGGTGCCGGTGATAGATCTCCTCGATGAGGAAGTCGATCTCTCGCCCCGCCGACACCTGCCACTGCCCACTGTGCCTGGAATCTCCCGGGCTCAGCTCATCTCCAAGCATCAGCGTTTGAGCGCGATACTGTCCGAACTCATCCGCCAGCTCCCTGAAGTGCCGAGCCCGCCGACACTCGCCCCGACTGTCGTGGCAGACGCAAGGACGGCGACACTCGACGAACTCGCAAAGTCCGGCGCGCTGTTCCTGCGGCGTGCAGCGCCGACTGCTGCTGGGCGGGGCGCCGAGGAGGTGGCCGAGAATTTGATTGAAGGTCGGGTTCTGACTGCTGGGGACGTTCTGCGCGGACAGACGCCCTCAAAGGTTGATCAGATTCCCGCCGACGAGCTACGCAACCCGCCCATCCGGCAAGGGGACGTCCTCATCCCTACCCTCGGCGACCGGATGGTCGCCAGAGTGGCCACGGCGGACGATGCGGGAGCCTACCTGTCACCCACTGTCTACCTGGCCCGAGTCGACCCGTCCGTGCTCGACCCGTGGTTCGTCGCGGGCTACCTGTCGAGTAGTGACGGCAGCCGACAGGCTGAGCGACTGACCAGCACCCTGGGTGCGTCGACGCGATTCGAACCACGTCGAGTGCGGGTGCCGCTTCTCCCTCTGGACACCCAGCGGGCATACGGCGATGAGTTCCGCCGTCTCGCCGAGTTCAACCGGACGCTAAGTGCGGCCCATGACCTGGGTCAGCAATTGGTACGCGATGCCACCGATGCGATCACTGCGGAGCTTAGTGGGGTTGGGGATGGCCCATGCGCGCTCAGCTTCGCGGCGGAGCCGGTCAGAGCTACCTGACCGGCGGGTTCATTGGGTGGGCCTGCTGGGCCCACGACAGACTTCCCTCAGCACGGATGACGGCGTGCCGCACGACGGCGGCACGATGGAGAGGACACTGGTGAGCGACACCACCACACCCAAGAACCTGGCCGACCTGATCTGGAAGGTAGCCGACCTGCTGCGGGGCGACTACAAGCAGGCGGATTACGGCAAGGTCATCCTGCCGTTTACCGTGCTGCGGCGGCTGGAGTGCGTCCTTGAGCCGACCAGGGAAGCAGTGCTCAAGGAGAAGGAGCGCTGGTCCGGCAAGTCCATGGACATCACGCCGTTCCTTCGAAAGGAGGCCCAGCACCGATTCTTCAACTCCACCGGACACACCCTGAAGTCGGTCGCTGACGCGCCCGAGCAGGGAGCCGCCAACCTCATCCGATACGTCAACGGCTTTTCCGAGAACGCCCGCGAGGTCTTCGACCGATACCGCTTCGCAGAGCAGATCGGCAAGCTCGCGGAGGCGAAGCTGCTGCATCTGGTCGTCTCGAAGTTCGCCGACACGGATCTGCATCCCAAGGTGGTCAGCAACCATGAGATGGGCTACCTCTTCGAGGAGCTGATCCGGAAGTTCTCCGAGGCCTCTAATGAGACAGCCGGCGAGCACTTCACCCCGCGCGAGGTCATCAAGCTGATGGCGGGTCTGCTCATCGCTCCTGACCTGGACGAGATCAAGGTTCCCAAGGCATCTCGCACTGTCTACGACCCTGCGTGCGGCACCGGCGGGATGCTCTCAGCCGCGGAAGACTTCATCCTCGAGCACAACGCCACGGCCAACGTCTTCGCATTCGGCCAGGAGCTCAACCCGGAGTCCTGGGCGATCTGCCGGTCCGACCTGATGATCAAGGATCAGGAGCCGGACAACATCAAGCTCGGCAACTCCTTCAGCGACGACCGGCTTCGCTACCAGAAGTTCGACTACATGCTCTCCAACCCGCCCTTCGGTGTGGAGTGGAAGAAGGTTAAGGATGAGGTCGAGCAAGAGCGTGAGGACCTGGGCTGGCGTGGCCGCTTCGGGGCTGGCCTGCCCAGGATCAACGACGGCTCCTTGCTGTTCCTGCAGCACATGATCGACAAGATGAAGCCCGTCAGCGAGGGCGGAAGCCGCTGCGCCATCGTCTTCAACGGCTCACCGCTGTTCACGGGGGCGGCCGGGTCTGGCGAGTCGGAGATCCGCCGTTGGATCCTGGAGAAGGATCTGCTTGAGGCGGTTGTCGCGCTGCCCGATCAGCTCTTCTACAACACCGGTATCTCGACGTACTTCTGGATCCTCACCAACCGCAAGGACGCTGCGCACAAGGGCAAAGTCATGCTGATTGACGCGCGAGACCAGTGGGCGAAGATGCCTAAGTCGCTCGGCGATAAGCGGAAGCTGATCACCGATCAGCAGATCGACGATATCATGCGGCTGTACGCAGAGGCGCCGACGGCTGCGGCTGATCCTGAGCATGAGCTGCATGCAAAGGTGAAGATCTTCGGTAATCGCTACTTCGGGTACCGCCGAATCACGGTCGAGCGGCCACTCAAACTGCGTTTTGAGGTCACAGCGGAAATGTTGACTGAGCTGGAAGCTACCTTGGCGGCAGGAAAGACTACCGCCAAGTATGAGTACCGCGAGCAGCTCATCGTCGCGCTGCGGAGTCTGGTGGGGGAGACGCCCACGTTCAAGAAGATCGAGTTCGCGACGGCCCTGCGGGGCGCGTATGCGGCTGGTGGCGTGGACAAGCCGCCGACCGCTGTCGAGAAGGCGGTGTGGGCCGCGCTGTCGGTGCGTGACCCGCATGGTGAGGTCCAGTTGAAGAAGGGCGACCCCGAGCCCGACCCGGAGCTGCGTGACAACGAGAACGTGCCACTGGACGAGGATATCGATGCGTACATGAAGCGCGAGGTCCTGTCGCACGTACCGGACGCTTGGGTGGACCACGAGAAGACCAAGGTGGGATACGAGATCCCCTTTACACGCCATTTCTACGTCTACCAGCCACCGCGTCCGCTGGAGAAGATTGACGCTGAGCTGAAGTCGCTGGAAGCCGAGATCCAGGCCCTTCTGGGCGAGGTGACGGGGTGAGTGTGATGCTCGACGGTACCTGGGATGTGCGCAGGGTCAAGACACTTGCTGTGAAAATTGGCAGTGGGAAGACCCCTTCAGGGGGTGGTGAGTCCTATCAGGAGAGTGGAGTTGTCTTTCTGCGGAGCCAGAATATTCACTTTGATGGGCTCCGGCTCAATGATGTCGCATACATCGACGATGTGACCCATCGTGAGATGAGAGCGTCACAGGTGCGTGACGGAGATGTTCTTCTAAATATTACCGGGGCTTCGCTTGGGCGGACTACCTACGTTCCAGCTGGATTCCCTCGCGCGAACGTGAACCAGCACGTGTGTATTGTGCGGCCGGCCTACGGTGTGGAATCTCGATTCCTGACCTATGCGCTCTCGTCGTTGACGGTTCAGGAGCAGATCTCTGCGCTGCAGGTCGGAGGAAATCGCGATGGGTTGAATTTCGAACAAGTGGGGAATTTGAGGCTTCATATTCCCCAGATGGAGGAGCAATTCCGCGTTGCCAACTTCCTCGATGGCGAGACTGGTCGCATTGATGCCCTGGTGAAGGGGCAGCAAGCCCTCTCAAAGCTCCTCCTCGAGCGCCGCGAAGCTGGTGTAATTGAGCACGTCACTGGGGCTGATCATGCAGACCATCGGGCGTCGCGCCTCGAATGGGCCGATTCGCTCCCGGAGGACTGGCCGGAGGTCCGGCTGGGCCTGCTGGCCCGCATGGGTAGTGGCCACACGCCGAGTAGGTCGCGCCCCGAATGGTGGGTCGCTCCGTCTATCCCGTGGATCACGACAGGTGAGGTCAGCCAAGTTCGTGATGACCGCCGCGAGGTGATCACAGAGACCCGGGAAAAGATCAGCGAGCTAGGTCTCGCGAACAGCGCCGCTGAGCTTCACCCTGCTGGCACGGTCGTACTCTGCCGTACTGCGTCCGCTGGCTACTCGGCGGTCATGGGGTCGGACATGGCGACCAGCCAGGACTTCGCCACCTGGACATGCGGCCCCCGGCTCGACCCGTTCTACCTGCTCTGGTGCTTGAGAGCGATGCGGCAAGATCTGCTCGGTCGGTTGGCCATGGGCTCCACTCACAAGACGATCTATGTTCCCGATCTGCAGATGCTGCGGATTCCGCTGCCAGACATCCGCGAGCAGCAGCGAATCGTGGGCGCCATCCGTGATCAGAACGCCGCGATTGATCGTTTGGTGGATGCGGTGGCTCGTCAGCTTGCTCTCCTTGCTGAACGCCGCCAAGCCCTGATCACCGCAGCCGTCACCGGCCAGTTCGATGTCACTACGGCCCGAGGGGCGAACGTGTCCTGAGTTCACTGACACCTGCGCCACCAGTAGCTGCGGCCGGCAGGTCCAATCCCCCCGTCGCTCGACGCGTCCTGGCACGACGTCGGCTGCTTCCGAATCAGTAAGGAGGGAACGCGCTCATGACCGGACGCGTCCACACGGAACAGGCATTCGAGGACGCGATCGTTGCTTCCCTACTTGCCGCCGGCTGGAAACTGGGCCAGCAAGACAACTACAGCCGCGAACTCGCTCTCGATACCGCATACCTCTGGGACTTCATCGGCGCTACGCAGCCGTTGGTCCTGGAAACGCTGAAGGCCTTCTCTGGCGGCGATGCTGACCTCGCCATGGCCGAGTTCGCGCGTTTCCTCGCTCGGGAACTCGACACCCGCGGTGCCCTCGACGTCCTGCGCAATGGTGTCAAGGACCGCGGCGTCCGCATCAACCTCGCCTATTTCCTGCCGGCTCACACCGTTGCCGAGGACGCTCTCGACGAGTACCGCGGCAACCGGCTCTCCGTCGTTCCTCGGCTCTGCTACTCAGCCCTGAACTCCAACGAGCTTGATCTGGTCATGTTCGTTAACGGCATCCCAGTGGCCACGGCCGAGTTGAAGAACCCGGCTACCAACCAGACCGTTGAGCACGCCAAGGAGCAGTACCGCAGCGCCGCCCGTGACCCGAAGGAGCTGATCTTCGCCAAGCGCACCCTCGTCCACTTCGCAGTCGACCCGGATCTCGTCTTCCTCACCACTCGTCTGAAGGGTCAGCAGACCGGTTTCCTACCCTTCAACCAGGGCACCTCCGGCCCTGGAAACGACGGCAGCGCCGGAAACCCTGCCATCGACCCGACCCAGCCCAACGTGCCCGCCTATCGCACCTCCTACCTTTGGGAACAGGTCTGGCAGCCGGACAACTGGCTGGACCTCATCAAGCGGTTCCTGCACGTTGAGGACCCGAAGACGGCGAAGTCCAAGGGTCGTGCCAACGGAGGCGTCGCGGTCGCGGGGCGTACGAGCGTCCACAGCCAGACACTCATCTTCCCGCGATATCATCAGTGGCACGCCGTCCGCGAGCTCGCCGCGCACGTGGCTCGGTACGGCTCCGGCAGTAACTACCTCGTCATGCATTCGGCCGGCTCTGGCAAGTCGAACACAATCGGCTGGCTCGCCCACCGCCTGTCCACTCTGCACGGCTCGGCCGAGCCCGGTGCACTCGACCCAGAGACGGTGGAGAACGGGCGCATCGAGGTCAACAAGCCGGTCTTCCACAAGATTGTCGTGGTTACCGACCGCTCCGTCCTGGACAAGCAACTCCAGGACACTATCTTCCAGTTCGATCACACCCCTGGCGTGGTCGAGCGGATCACGGGCTCAGGCGGTTCCAAGTCCGCCGAGGTGAAGGCGGCGCTCTCCAACACTGCCACCAAGATCCTCATCGTGACGGTGCAGACCTTCCCCTACATCCTCGAAGGTGTCGGCGGTCTCGCCGACAAGCGGATCGCTGTCATCGTTGACGAGGCGCACTCCGGTCAATCCGGCGATTCGGTCACCAAGTTGAAAAAGGTGCTGCGCGGTCTCGGGGCCGATGACACCGACGAGGACCTCGACCCCCTCACCTCGTCCGCGCTTTCCCGAGGCAGGCATCCCAACCTTTCCTACTTCGCCTTCACCGCCACCCCCAAGCAGAAGACCCTCAACCTCTTCGGTGTCCACGATCCGGCCGCCGACGAGATGCGGGCCTTCCACATCTACTCCATGCGCCAGGCCATCGACGAGGGGTTCATCCTCGATGTACTGCGTAACTACACCACCTACAAGACCTACTGGAAGGTCGCCAAGGAGGGCGCGGAGGATATTGAGGTCAATCCGGACAAGGCCGGTGCGCAGTTGGCCCGACTGGTTTACCTCAACCCGGCGACCCTCAGCGCCCACGCGGAGGTGATCGTCGACCACTTTCAGCGCAACACCAAGCGCCGGCTCGGCGGCCAGGCCAAGGCTATGGTGGTGACGCGCTCTCGGGAGAGCGCGGTGCGGATGTTCTACGCGCTGCGCGAGGCGGCGGACGACCTCGGCCTGACCGACGCTGGCATCCTGGTTGCCTTCTCCGGCTCGCTCACCGTGGACGGCATCGAGGTCAGCGAGGCACAGCTCAATGGCTTCTCGGAGAGCGAGTTGCCGGCGGCCTTCGCCTACACCCGAGCCGGCGACCAGCACGCCGCCGCTCGTACTGGCAAGCCCGGAGGCGCACCATCGCGCAGCGAGTACCGCATCCTGGTGGTCGCCGACAAGTACCAGACCGGCTTTGACCAGCCGCTGCTGACCACGATGTACGTCGAGAAGCCGCTGGCGGGCGTGGCTGCCGTGCAGACTCTCTCCAGGCTCAATCGAACCCACCCCAAGAAGAGCCAGGACGACCTCTTCGTCCTCGACTTCGCCAATGAGGCCGACGACGTCCAGGAGGCTTTCAGGCCTTACTTCACGGAAGCCCGCACCACCCCCAGTGACCCCAACATCCTCTACGCCGCCCAGCGGGCGGTGATGGGCCATCAACTGCTGATGGTGCCGGAAATGCAGGCTTTCGTGGACGCCTTCCTCGGCGCCCAGCCTGGCGGTGACGAAGGCGGCCGGCAGTGGGACAAGCGGCACTCGGCGCTCTACCAGTTCACCGACCCGGCACTGCAGCGCTTCGAGCGGCTTGCCGCTGAGGACCGGGACGCCGCCGAGCTGTTCCGTTCAGACCTCAAGGACTACCTCAAGAAGTACGGCTTCCTCTCCCAAGTCATGCAGTTCATCGACACCGACCTGGAGCGGCTCTACCTCTTCGGCAAGCACCTGCTCAACCGCCTGCCCGCCCGTCAGGACCCGGCGGTGGACATAGGAGAGATCGACCTGACTCACCTTCGGGTGAACAAGACAGGCGAGCACGACCTCCACCTGGAGGGAGACAGTATCGAGTTGCTGCCCGGCTTCGACAGCAGCGCCGCCGGCATCGTCCACGACCCGCGCAAGGCCTTGCTGTCCGAGCTGATTGAGGAGTTCAACGATCGCTTCGGCCTGGGCCTGAGTGAAGCCGACCGGCTGATGTACGAGGAACGGATCGTCGCCGCTGCGGAGGACCCGGACCTGGAGCAGGCAGCGGTCGCAAGCCGGAACGAGGGCGACTTCGAGTTGCCTTTCGATGATCGTTTCAAGGACATCATGGTGGAACGGGCCGAGGCTGACACCAAGCTAACCGAGCGGTTCTTCTCGGACGACGACTTCCAGGGTCGCCTCACCCGCGAGGCGCGCCGGGCTGCGTACCGAATGATCCGCCGTCGGCACGGGCTCTCGGACACGACCTGAGTTCGCTCGTGGTCTGCCCACTGTGACGGGCAGGCCACGGGCCGTACGGAAACGGTCTGGACGGGGCGCTATTCCGCCCGTCACAATGATCACTTCGTACCGTATCGGTGACTGCCGGTGCACACGGGAGAACAGGGGCGCTCCGACCATGCCACAGCAAACCATCGCCGGCCGCTACGAAATCGTGGCGCCGATCAGTACCGGTGGCATGGGCCAGGTATGGCGCGGTTACGACACCGTCCTGGACCGGGAAATCGCGGTCAAGTTGATCCGCCCCGACGTTGCGTCCGGCTCTTCCTCGCTGCGCGAGGAGTTTATCGCGCGCTTTCGGCGTGAGGCGAGGGTCACGGCCAAGATCGACCATCCGGGTGTCCCTGCCGTCTACGACGCGGCCTTTGACGACCAGGTTGACCGGCTCTACCTTGTGATGCAGTTGGTCGACGGAGTCCCACTCAGTCAGCTGATCAAGGAACGGGGCCGGTTCTCACTGAGCTGGTCCGCCGCCGTCGCCGCTCAGATCTGCTCCGTACTTGTGCATGCCCACGCGCTGCCTGTGGTGCACCGGGACCTCAAGCCAGGCAACCTCATGGTTGCCCGCGGTGGTGCCGTCAAGGTGCTCGACTTCGGCATTGCCGCCGTTCTGCGCACCGATGTCACGCAGATCACCACGGCGGGTCAGATCATCGGCACGAAGGCGTACATGTCGCCCGAGCAGGCTGAATGCGGCGCGGTCAGCCCGCGCAGCGACCTCTACGCTCTGGGCTGCATCCTGCATGAGTTGCTGACCGGCGTTCAGGTCTTCGACGGGCCAGGTGACTACACCCTGATGCGTCAGCACGTTACCGAGCCTCCTACCCCGGTGCGCCAGCTGCGTGGCGGCCTCACCGCTGATATCGAAGAGCTCATCCTGCAGTTGCTGGCCAAGCGGCCGGAGGATCGTCCGGCGGACGCCCACGAGGTGTACGAGCGGCTTGCCCCTCACCTTCCTGCTCCGGACGATCCATCAGTCCGTGAGCAGGCCGACCCGATCGGCGCGCTGCCTGACCCGACCCGTCCCTATCGCAGGCCACTCGCGCCCCGCCCCCGTGTCTCTGATCCACGACTTGCCCGGCCGACTCCCACAGTGCTCGACGCCGCCGTGCCTCCGCTTCCTCCACTGACTGGCGTACAGCCACGGGTGCCTGAGGTCAGCAGCGAGGAGTTGGACGAGGCCTACAACCATGCGGTGTCGCTGGTCGAGGACGAGCGGTTCTCGCAGGCTGCCGAGGTGCTCGCCGAGGTGCTCGCCGGGGCGGCAGCCCGAGGGGAACACGACCCCCGGGTACTGGAGATCCGTCGGACTCGGGCGGCCGCACTCTTCCTGGGCGGCGACTACCGCCAGGCATTGCCAGAGTTCGACGTCCTCGCAGAGGCATACATCGCCCTCGGCGGCCCTGACGACGTCGAAGCGCTCGACTGTGCTCGACAGGCTGCCTATTGCCGTGCGGAACTGGGCGATTCCGTCGAAGCCCTCGTGCAGTGCCAGTCGGTCCTGGCGAGGGTCCGGGCCCGCTATGGAGAGCACGACGAGGAGACCTTCGGACTCCGTCGGCACGTCGGCCTGTTGCTCTCTGCCGCCCAACGACGATCGGAAGCCATCGCGGAACTCGAAGGCTTGATGATCGACATGACGGCTCGGTACGGAGCCGAGGACCAAGAGACGATGGAGATCCGCGATCTGCTCACCAAGATCCGGTTCGTGGGCGGGGCCGTGGACTGACCCCGGCTACTCGATGTCACTCGTACTCGCATAAAGGACCCCGCGAGATCGTCGGCATTGCCCCGGTTGTAGTCGACTTCAGCAGCCAGGGCTCCGGCCTTGGCAAGCGCAGCTAGATCACCCAAGAGTCTCCAGAAGGAAGGCAAGCATCCATGGCTACCCCGGGGGCTGACATACCTCGTCAGGTCACGCAGGTCCGTGAGCAGTTGCACGAGGTCTTCGACGACGTACTCAACGTGAGCGACATCGCTCACTTCCGAGGCGACGGCTACGAGCAGCGCTTCCTGTCGCGTGCTCTCGCGGCTCTCGCTGTACGGCGGGTGGCCAAGTGCAGTGCCGCTGAGGCCGCCCAGTACGTGACTGACGGTATCGCCGACCAGGGACTGGACGCCATCGCCCCGCTGCCCGAGCTCGGCCAGGTGCTGTTCGTGCAGGCCAAGTGGAGTGACGCGGGTTCGGCCACGCTGGACCCGGCGGCAGCCAAGGCCATGGTTGACGGCCTCAACCGGATCGAGAACGAGCTCTACGAGCAGTTCAATCAGCGCGCCGCCGACCTCGCGGTAAAGGCGAGGTCACTGCTGGTCAATGAGAAGGCCACTCTGGTCATCGCGCTGATGGGAACGGTCGACCTTTCCCCGCAGACCCGCGAGGTCCTGGACAACGCGCTGGAGGAGTTCAACAAGTACGGCACGCGCCTGAGCGTCCGGGTGCTGCTCGCCTCCGACTTCTACAACCAGATCCACGAGGACCTCCGGCCGGAGCCGATCAACCTGGAGGTTCGCCTGGACGACTGGTACCAGCAGAAGGGGACTCTGGAGGCATACCAGGGCACGGTGTCCGCAGAGAGCGTCTCGGAGTGGTACGAGCAGTGTGGTGCCGGCCTGTTCGAGCAGAACCTTCGAGCTCCACTGGGGATCACCGTCACCAATGTCGAGATCGGCCAGACGCTCACCTCCGAGCCCACCATGTTCTGGCACCTCAACAACGGCCTCACCATGATCTGTGACTCGCTCAAGGCGCGCCACGACAGTGCGAAGGCCCCGCAGAGCAGGCCGACCACGCTCTCGGTGACCGGGGTGAGTATCGTCAACGGTGCCCAGACAGTACGAGCCGTCGCCAAGGCAATGCGCGATGAGGGTGAGGCCGCCGCGAATGCCACCCTCAGCATCAAGGTGATCAACACGGGGGGAGACAAGGACCTCGGCGTTCGAGTCTCCCAGGCCGCGAACCGGCAAAACGCGATCGAGGCGCGCGACTACGTTGCTCTCGAGCCGGTGCACCAGAGGATAAAAGCCAACCTGCGTGCCGAACTTCGCAGGCAGTACGTCATCAAGCGAGGCGAGCCGGTACCTGCCCCGGCGATCGGCTGCTCATTGGATGAACTCGCCCTCGCTCTTGCCTGCCTACATCCGGATGCCGAGCAAGCCGCTAGGGTCGCCAGCTCGACGGAGAACCTCTGGGAGCAGGGGCCCAACGGCAGCCACACCCTGCTGTTCGGCCGGGAACCCTCCCCGCAGAAGGTCTGGCGCTCGGTACTGACGTTGCGTGCCGCCCGCAGCCGGGTCTATGAGCTGGGTAACAAGCGCGAGGACCGGGAGGCAACGGTCGCGGAGCATGGCGGTTTCCTCATCGCTCACCTGCTCTTCCAGCACCTCGGCGCGGCCAGCATTGATGATCCTGATTTCGACTGGGACAGCGAGGTCCTCGAGAAGATCGAAACCTTGGTCCCGGAGCTTGTGAAACGACTTGCGCACCTCATCGCTACGCTCTACGGGGCACGCGCTCAGATCAGAACGACCTTCCAAGACGCAGCGGCCTGCCGAGAGCTGGTTCAACAGGTCCTCGGCCAGCTCGCTGATGGCATCGCTGTCCCCGAACAGCCTGTGAAGCCGCGAAAGCCGCGCCGCAGGAACACGGTGCCGCTGCTGGTCGACCGTCGTCTCATCAAGGACGGAACCCCGCTCCACTACGAGCCGCTGACCGAGCCGGAGCGCATCGCTGTGGCTGAGTGGCTTGCCGAGGACGAGAGCCGTCGGCAGGCTACGTGGGTCAACCACCGTACAAGGTCGATCCTCTGGGCTTACGATCAGCAGCAGTACTCTGCGTCCGGACTGGTGTCGAAGATCTGGTTGGAATCTGGATGGGACGACCAACCCGTGTCAAACCAGGGCACGGCCCGCTGGTGCGTTGCGGACGGCCGGAGCCTGTGGGACATGGCGCAGGCCATCCACAGCGAGGAAAACGACGGTACTGACGAAGACGGCGAGGACGAGGCCTGAGAAGCTGTTGTCGTACCGATCATGGTGGACATCGGTTCGAGTGTGGCGACGCTGTCGGGTGATCTTCCGCTCGTGCGCGCATGAAGGCAGGGCCTCCGGTTCAGCTCCTGGTTGTCGAAGCCGGAGCACACCAGGAGGCCCTGTTGTTGCAGTCTTACGCTCTCGTGCCGGTGGAGTCCAACTCGACCGCCCCATCGTGTGATTGCCTCGCTCACCGGTTCGGGAACGCGGGTGGCCGTCCGGGCCGTGTGCCTCACTATCCGTCAGACATGACGGACGCGGAATGGGCCCTCGTGCGCAACTCGCTGCCGGTGCCACCGTGGCTGGAGGGGCGGGGCGGGCAGCCGGAGGGGTACTGCCACCGGCAGATGTTGGACGCAGTGCGCTATCTCGTGGCGGGCGGCATCACCTGGCGAGCGATGCCGAGCGACTTCCCGGCGTGGGACCGCGTCTACGCCTTCGCGCGGCGGTGGCGGGTGAAGGGCCTGCTCGCGGAACTGCACGACCGGCTGCGCGGCCTGGTGCGCGAGGAGGCCGGCCGCGATCCGGAGCCGACCGCGGCGGTGATCGACGCGCAGTCACTGCGGGCGGCGGCCACGGTGCCGGCGGCCACCCGCGGCTACGACGGGGCCAAGAAGGTGCCGGGGCGCAAGCGGCACATCGTGGTCGACTGCCTGGGGCTGCTGCTGGCCGTGATGGTCACCGCGGCGAACGTGACGGACCGGGACGCCGCGATGCCGCTGCTGGAACGTGTGCGGGCCCGCTACCGGAAGATCGTCCTGGTGTGGGCCGACGGCGGCTACGCGGGCCGCCTGGTCACCTGGGCGAAGCAGTCGCTGCGGCTCACTCTTGAGATCGTCAAACGGAGCGACGACGCGTCCGGCTTCGTGGTGCTACCCAGGCGTTGGGTGGTGGAGCGCACGCTGAGCTGGCTGATGCGCTCGCGGCGCCTGGTACGCGACTACGAGACGCTGCCCGCCGTCCACGAGCAGATGGTGCTGTGGTCGATGACGATGCTCATGAGCCGCCGGCTGGCCCGGCGGCGAGCGTGAACCGTCCCGGGGAGGGCTCGGGCCTTCACCCGTGAAGGCCCGAGCCCATGATCGAGGGCGTCATACAGCATGATCTGGTTCGCGGAACGGTTGAGGATCCGCAGCACGCGATGCCCACGTGGCGTCCCGGCTCCCCCTGGACACATACGCGCCGAATACAGAGGTATCGAGATCCTTGAGGGACTCCAGTACCAGAGTGGCAATCGCAAAGCGAGGATCGCAGCGATCAGCGGCCTCGGGAACGGCGACGACCGTCATCTGGGCTGACGCGCCGGAGAGGACGCCGTTGAGCGAGTCCTCGATCACAATGCATTCGGCGGGTGACGCCCCGAGGGCGGCGGCTGCGCGGAGATAGGCGCCCGGGTGGGGCTTGCCGTGTTCGTCGTCTTCGGCCGAAAACACGGCATGGAAAGATCGGTCAAGGCCGGTGCTCGCGAGCGCAGCCCGAATCACCGACTCCGGCGAAGATGACACGACGGCCATCGCCCTCGATGCACGCGCGCACGCCGCGACGGCGTGCTCGGCGCCGGGTTTCAGCGCCACTCCCTCCAACCTACGGCACACGGCGGCCACGATCTGCTGCTCGACGTCGTGGGGGTCGGCTTGAATGGTGGCCCGGTCGAACCAGTAGGCCACCATGTCCCTTTGCCGCAGCCCGCGCGTCGCCGCCTGCATCTCCGTGGTGAGGTGCAGGCCGAGCGGACCGAACACTTCACGCTTTGCCGCGTCCCAGATCGGCTCGGAGTCGATCAAAAGGCCGTCTAGGTCGAACAGGACAATCGGTTGCATCGTTTGCTCTTTCGTTGGCGATCACGCGAGGACGAGACGATTCGCTGCCCCGCCGTGCATGAGCAGATGGTGCTGTGGTCGATGACGATGCTCATGAGCTGCCGGCTGGCCCGGCGGCGAGCGTGAACCGTCCCGGGGTGGGCTCGTCGGCCCAGCCCCGGTCGGCCAGCCGCTTCATCTTCGACCGAACTCCTTCCACACATGCCGCAACCGGCTCCAGTCCGAGTACGGCAGTGATCTCCTGACAGGACATCACTGGCTTCCCGCTGGATGCGTGTTCGGCGAGCGTAGCGAGGATGCGCTGGTAGTGGGGAGCGAGCGCGTCCATGGAAAGCGCGGGACGCCACACCGGGACGATCGAGCCCGATCGCGCGGCCCTCGGTAGGGGGACCTCGGCGGGCGCGTTCGTCGCGGGCTCCGGCCCGGAGGACTCACCGGCTCCCGGGCCAGCTTCACCTGCCTGTCCGGGCCGCGGCCCGGACAGGACCTCGCCAACGCGCTGCCGGGCGATCAGCCACTCGTGCCAGGCCGTCTCCGCTTCGGCGAGCTCAGCGAGTACCCGGTCCGCCACCTCCCGAAGCTCCTCCACGCGCTCACGCGCGGCCAGCTCCCGCTCCTCCAGGAGACCCACCACCGACGCCATCCCGACACCTCCACCAACGAGACAACCCAACGGCCCGAGCATGCCTCGCCATGCCGGCATCATGCCTGAACTGCGGAAACCCGCCGATCAAGTTCGGTACGACAACGGCTTCTGAACCCCGAGTTCGACAGCTGGCGGGCACACGAGCATGACGGATCGCGGTTGTGACCTGCGGGAACGGGCGTGAGGTGCCGTCGAGGGCGTGTGTCCACGCCTCCGGCGGGTGTTTGCCCTGATCAGGGCCTATCCGGTGGTGGTGAGGCCGCTCAACTTTGCCGGCATCGGGATACCGCAGTTCTTGAAGATCCGCTCTTGGATATCGGTGGTCTGGGTGGTCTGTTCGAGCCTGTGGGTGCCGACAACCTTGTCACCTCCGCTGAGCTGTGACTTCAGGGTCACGATGTGATCCCTGCGTTCCGCGTAATTCAGGGGTACTGGAGTCCCTGCCGGGTTGAAGATGCAGGTCAGCTGGTTGGGGACTGGTGACGCGGTCAGATTCGCCTAGAGGCGCGATTTTACGGATTCGCCTGCGCTGACCTGGACTTGGTCCGTAGGGTCTGGAGTCGTGTACGTGAAGACGACGAAGCGGGAGAACAAGTCCGGCACGGTCCGGTACCTGCACCTGGCCCACAACGAGTGGGATCCGGTGAAGGGCCGGGCGGTCCCGAAGGTCCTGTTCACCTTCGGCTGTGAGGACGACCTCGACCGGGATGCGGTGAAGCGCCTGGTCGCGTCTCTATCGAGGCTGCTGGAGCCGGGTGAGGCACTGGC
This sequence comes from Kitasatospora sp. NBC_01250, assembly GCF_036226465.1. Lineage (NCBI taxonomy): Bacteria > Bacillati > Actinomycetota > Actinomycetes > Kitasatosporales > Streptomycetaceae > Kitasatospora > Kitasatospora sp. NBC_01250. The sequence goes on from NZ_CP108476.1 coordinate 7,120,370, forward strand.
GTCGACGGCAGCGGGCGACCTGGAGTTCGTCTCGTCGGTCCCGTTCGGTGGCACTATGTGCTCGATCATCTCTAGCGGCGGCTGAGGATCGACAGGATCGTCGGTCAGGTCGGGCAGCCCAAACGGGGCCGACGCCGGGACATGTCGGTGACCGAGCGGGTGCTGTTCTCCCTGGTCGCGAACCGGGCCCTGGCGCCGTCGTCGAAGCTGGCCGCCGCGGACTGGGTCACGCACGACGTGCATGTCGAGGGCCTGCCGGCCACCGACGAAGACGCCTGCTACCGGGCGATGGACTGGCTACACGAGGTGACCGACGACCTGGAGAAGCGGGTGTTCGACGAGGTCGCGAACCTCCTCAACCTCGAAGTCGACCTGCTGTTCTTCGACACCTGAAGGGTGTCTTTACTGGCCGTAGAGTTGCTGAGCTGCGACTTTTGCGAGCGGGCGGGTTCTGGGCATGATCGCTGACCGTGGCTCTTCGACTGCTTTACTCGATCTTCTGCCGGGTGCTGGGCTGGCTTGCCCTGCTGGGGCGCTCCTCCGCCGTGAACAACGCCGAGATCCTGGCCCTGCGCCACGAGGTTGCCGTACTGCGCCGCCAGGTGGGACGGCCGCGGATGTCCTGGGTGGACCGCGCCGTGCTCTCCGCGTTGGCCCGCCAGCTGCCGTCGATGCTGCGTCGGCATCGGGTTGTCACTCCGAGCACGCTGCTGTCCTGGCACCGGCGTCTGGTGTGCTGGAAGTGGCGGCAGTCACCGGCCAAGCTGGGCCGTCCGCCACTGCCCGACGAGATCGTCGCGCTCATCCGGCGCCTGGCCAGAGAGAACCCGACCTGGGGGTATGTCAGGATCCAGGGCGAGCTGCGGCGACTCGGCCACCGGGTCGCTTCTGCCACCATCCGCCGAGTTCTGCGCCGTCTGGGCTTGCCGCCCGCACCGCAGCGAGTCGGTCAGCAGAGCTGGCGGACCTTCCTGCATACGCAGGCTCACACGCTCCTTGCCTGCGACTTCATGCACGTGGACACTGTCTTCCTCCAGCGCCTGTACGTCTTCTTCGTCATGGAGATCAAGACCCGGCGCGTCCACGTCCTCGGTGTCACCCCACACCCCACGGGGGAGTGGGTGGCTCAGCTCGCCCGGAACCTGCTCATGGGCCTGGGCGGCAGAGCCGGTGACTTTCGGTTCCTCATCCGCGACCGCGACGCGAAGTTCACCGCCGCCTTCGATGCCGTTCTCGCCGGCAACGGCACGTCGGTGATCCCGACCCCGCCGCAGAGCCCGCGCTCGAACGCCTTTGCGGAACGGTGGATACGCACCGCACGCGCTGAGTGCACCGACCGTCTGCTCATCGCCGGCGAGGGGCACCTGCGAGCCCCCGACGACGAACCGAACGTCATCCCCATGCCCGCCAACGCTGTCAGGCGCCGCCGCGTACTCGGCGGGCTCATCAACGAATACCACGCCACCCCGCTCAGGCCTCCTCGCAGCCCACAGGAAACGCCCAGCTCAGCGGCCTGATCGAGGTTTTGACACCCTTCAGGACTCCCACTGGACCCACCAACGCCCCGGCTACCGCTGCCGCCACAGTCACACCAGCGCCACCACCCCGCAGCCCGACCGGCCGCGCAACGCGTACGTGCGAGAGGACCAGATCCTCGCCCACCTTCCGGCCCTCATCCTGCGCCTCACGGCTGCTGATAGGGGAGTAGCCGGTGAGCCGCCGACCGCCCTCGACGCTGTCGAGTACCTGCGTGCCAGCGGCATCACGCTGACCTATGACGCGGTGACCAAAGCTCTGACCGCCGGCACCGAGCGAGCCGAGAGGATCCTGATTGGCTGACCATCCAGCGAGACGAGCGGCGAGCTGAGCGAGAGCGGCGGAATGACGAACGCCCGCACCTGGCCGAAGGCCTGGAACGGGCGCCGATCCACGGTGCCCGGAAACCGAGCGCCGTGGGGAAAGAGTGTGTCCGAGGGGGGACTTGAACCCCCACGCCCGATAAAGGGCACTAGCACCTCAAGCTAGCGCGTCTGCCATTCCGCCACCCGGACTAGGTGGTGTCTGCGTGGCCCTGCGGTCTCGCTGACATGCATAACTGTAGCAAAGATCGGCTCAGGGGCCCAAAAGCCTGGGGGAGTGGGGGTGGCCGGGCGGTGGACGGGAGGGTTCGGAGAGGTTCTGGGGGGATTTCCTTGGGGTGGGGCAGGGCGTGGGGGAGGATGAGCGGGAGGGTGCTCGACGGTTCCCGGCGAGGTCGGGGCGGTCGGACGTGTGCCCGGGTCGAGCGGACGACGAGGAGTGGGTGTGGGCGAGTCGCAGGCGCAGCAGGCGGGTGGGTCGCGGGTGACCGGGGAGTCGGAGGTTGCCGATATCTGCCGCGATCTGATCCGGATCGACACCAGCAACTACGGCGACGGGTCGGGCCCGGGGGAACGGGCGGCGGCCGAGTACGTGGCGGAGCAGCTGGCCGAGTTCGGGCTGGAGCCGCAGATCATCGAGTCGGCCAAGGGGCGGGCCTCGACCGTGGTGCGGATCGAGGGCGAGGACCGGTCGCGGCCGGGGCTGCTGATCCACGGGCACACCGATGTGGTGCCGGCCAACGCGGACGACTGGACGCACCACCCGTTCTCCGGCGAGATCGCGGACGGGTGTGTCTGGGGCCGGGGCGCGGTGGACATGAAGGACATGGACGCGATGACCCTGGCGGTCGTCCGGGACCGGCTGCGGACGGGGCGCAAGCCACCGCGTGACCTGGTGCTCGCGTTCCTGGCCGACGAGGAGGCCGGTGGCACCTACGGCGCGCGGTACCTGGTGGACAAGCACCCGGGGCTGTTCGAGGGCGTGACCGAGGCGATCGGGGAGGTCGGCGGGTTCTCGTTCACCGTGGACGACAAGACCCGGCTCTACCTGATCGAGACGGCCGAGAAGGGCATGCACTGGATGCGGCTCACGGTCGAGGGCCGGGCCGGGCACGGGTCGATGATGAACGACGACAACGCCATCACGGAGCTGTGCGAGGCGGTGGCCCGGCTCGGGCGGCACGAGTTCCCGCTGCGGATCACCAAGACGGTCCGCGCCTTCCTGGACGAGCTGTCGGACGCGCTGGGGGTGCCGCTCGACCCGGAGAACATGGACGAGACGCTGCGGATCCTCGGCGGGGTCGCGAAGATGATCGGCACCACGCTGCGCAACACCGCGCAGCCGACCATGCTGGGCGCCGGCTACAAGGTGAACGTGATCCCCGGCCAGGCCACGGCGCACGTGGACGGGCGCTTCCTGCCGGGCTACGAGGAGGAGTTCCTCGCCGAGCTGGACAGTGTGCTCGGCCCGCGGGTGAAGCGCGAGAGCGTGCACTCGGACAAGGCGATCGAGACCAGCTTCGACGGCCCGCTGGTGGAGGCGATGCAGCTGGCGCTGCGCGCCGAGGACCCGATCGCCCGGGCGGTGCCGTACTGCCTGTCGGGCGGCACCGACGCCAAGTCGTTCCAGGACCTGGGCATCCGCTGCTTCGGGTTCGCGCCGCTCCAGCTGCCGCCGGAGCTGGACTTCGCGGGGATGTTCCACGGCGTGGACGAGCGGGTGCCGGTCGAGGGGCTGAAGTTCGGCGTGCGGGTGCTCGACCGCTTCATCGACGCGTGCTGATCGCGGCGTGCGTCGGACCGGCTGAGCGGTAGGTCGGCAGAACACGAACGGCCTGGCGATGGGCCCGCTCCGGGAGGATGGAAAGCCTCCGGAGCGGGCCCGTTTTATGTGAGGGGATGATGAGCCACCGCCGGAAATCGCCGCTGCCGAATCGTTTCTTCCACTTTCTCCATGGTCGATCATCCGAGCGAGACTTCACCGCTGCGAGTGAATGCCGATCGGGTGGCGTACCCCATTCGGCAGAGCCCTCGTTCACTCCTATGGCGGCTCGGGGACCGGGCTGCTCAGATGATCAGGAGGAAAAGATGAACGCGAAGAAGATTGCCGTCGTCTCGGCTGCCGCCGGTGGGCTGATGCTGGCCGGCGCGGGTGTCGCGGCCGCGCACGGCGGGGCCGGCGCCGAGGGTGCCGCAGTCCACTCGCCCGGCGTCGTGGCCGGCAATGTCGTCCAGGTTCCGGTGCACGTTCCGGTGAACGTCTGCGGCAACACGATCAGCGTGATCGGCGTGCTGAACCCGGCCTTCGGCAACGGCTGCCAGAACGTCTGACCATAGGCCAGTCGGCCAGTCGGCTTGACAGCTTGACGGTGCACGAAAGAGGGGCGTCCCGGTCGGGGCGCCCTTTTTCGCGGTTTAATCCACCTGATCGAGTGAGGCAGGTCCGCCCGGGTCAACCTTTTCGGGGCCGGCTCGTTAGGCAGTGGGCGGGAATGGATTTCGTCGGAAATACCGACCATCACATGTCAGGGGTACCTATGCGACAGGTTGCCAGGAAAGGGATCCTTACGGCGGTGGCCACCGGCAGCGTGCTGGCCTCCACGGCGGGTTATGCGTACGCGAGTGCGGATGCGAGCGGCGCGGCGGTCGGCTCTCCGGGGGTCGGCTCGGGCAACACCGTGCAGGTGCCGGTCGACGCGCCGGTCAACGTCTGCGGGAACACGGTCGATGTGGTCGGGCTGCTGAACCCGGCCTATGGGAACCAGTGCGGGAACAGCTCCCCGCACGGCGGATCCGTGCACGGCGGCCAGCACGGTGGCACCCAGAACGGCGGCGGCCAGAACAGTGGCACCCAGAACGGCGGCGGCCAGAACAGTGGCACCCAGAACAGCGGGGGCCAGAACAGCGGCGGTCAGCAGGGCGGCGGCAGCCAGAACGGCCCGGGCGGCGGCCCCCAGCAGGGCAACTGGCCCGGCACCCCGAGCATGCCCGGAGTGCCGGGGACGCCCGCCATGCCCGGCGGCGACAGCTCGGGCCCCCAGAGCGGACCGGTCTCCCACACACCGACCGCCGGCAGCTCGACCAGCGGCGGCAGCTCCGCCTCCGGGGTCGGCTCGCACTCGCCCGGCGTCGCCTCGGGCAATACGGGCCAGCTCCCGGTGGACGTGCCGGTCAACCTCTGCGGCAACTCGATCAACGTGATCGGCGCGCTCAACCCGGTGATGGGCAACGACTGCGCCAACCACGAGAGCGCCCCGGTCACCCCGGCCCCCATCGCGACGCCGGTCAACACGCCGCCCGTGCAGGCCCCGCCGGCCCAGACGCAGCCCAACGGCTCCACCCGCGCGCCTGCCACGCCGCCCGCCGCGGCGCCCGTGGTGGCTCCGGCCGCCGCTCCGGCAGTGGCCCCCCAGGCCGCGGCGCCGGCTGCCAAGCAGCTCGCGTTCACGGGCTCCCAGGGGCTCGACGTGATCGCGCCGGCCGGTCTGGCGCTGCTGATCGCGGGCGGGGTGCTGTACCGCCGCTCCCGCACGGCCGCCTGAGTCAGGCACGTTCCACGTGGGCCGGTGCTCTCCAGGGGGCACCGGCCCACGTCGTCCCCGGCCCCGCCACCAGCTTCCCCAGCCCCGCTACCGGCTTGCCCAGCCCCGCCGTCGGCTTCCCCGGCCGCGCTCCTACCGGCTGCCGCGCTCCTACCAGCTGCTGCGCACCTGCCGGATGATCCGGCGCCGCAGCAGCACCGTGCGGCTGCCGTCGGGGAAGAGCCGTAGCCTGTCCAGCTCCCAGTGTCCGTACTCGGCGTGCTCGGTGAGGAGCTGCCGGGCCGCGTTGCGCGTCGTGCCACGCGGCATGCGCAGCGACTGGTACTCGTACTCGGGCTGTCGGACCAGTTTCGGTGGGGTCAAGATTCGCCTCCTGCGCGACGTCTTCAGGCAAGCCTACGACTTGCCTCCGACGGTGAGACCAGCGCCGGTTCTCGGCCCGGACCGGCCTCACGCCGGGCTCCGGGGAAACGCCGGCTGATGCTCGGTCAATTCCCCCCGAACGACGGCTTCCGCCCTCTGTCAGGAAGTCTCTACCCGCGCCGACGGCCACGAAAGCGCCGCACACGAGGCGCGCGGGGGCGGGCGCACCACCCCCGCGCGAGTTCTCGCAGGAGCCCGGAGGCGGCGTGGTGAGGGGTGTGCAGGGCGGGCGCAGAAGCACATGGTTCGGACATCACGGGTCAAGTTGCCGGGGTTTCGCAAACTGAGAGCGGAACCCCTGTGCGCCCCGGGCCCCGGTACGGATAGCGTCTGACCCATGTCTGATGCCGCGCAGCTCACCCGCACCGAGGTACGCGAAGCCGCCGAGGCGGTCAAGGCCGCCATCGACCGCCATTTGGAAGCGGTGTCCAGCACCACCGCAGACGACGATCCGGCGGTGTTCGCCGCGTACGAGGAGTTGGCCGCGGCGGCCATCCACTACGACCAGCTGCTGTACGAGGTCTATGACGAGGTCACCCCCTTCGAGGTCCCCGGCGACGGTGGGCCCGGCAGTTACCAGGGACCGGAGGAGCCGGAGGCGATCAGCGTGCTGATCCGCCGCGACTACCGGATCGCCGACCCCCGGCGGCTGCGCGTCCAGGCGGAGCGCCTGGACGACTCGCTGCCCGCCGTGGCGGACGCGGCGGAGGGCGTGACGGCCGCGGTCGGGATCGTCTTCGGCGAGTACGACCCGGACGAGATCGCCGCCCGCGCGGAGGAGTTCGGCCTCGAGGAGGGCGACTCGACGCTCTGGGTGACGGTGGCCGAGCCGACCGAGCCCGGGGAGTGGCTGGCCGAGCCGTTCGACAGCCCGGACCCGCAGCTGCTGCTCTGCCGGTTCGACGTCAGCGAGGTCTACGACGAGGACGAGATCGAGTAGGGCTCGTCGGACAAGCCGTACGGCCCACCCGGCCTACCCGGCCCACCCGGCCCACACGGCCTGTCCGGCCGCCGGGCCGAGGGTGTGCTCCGCAGCACCGCACCCCTCGGCCCGGCCCGGCCCGCAGCCGTCAGTACGCCTGTTCCGTGTGCTCCGCCAGGATCGCGCGCAGCCGGGTGGTGCGGGCGGCGGCCGGGCGCTCGGCGACGGCCTGGGCCAGCGCGGGGCCGGCGGCGTGCACCACGGACAGGTGGCGCTCGGCCCGGCTGAACGCCGTGTACACCCACTGACGGGTCAGCGCGGCGGCGGCGTCCTCGGGCAGCACCACGACCACGCCCGGCCAGCGCCGCCCGACGGCCTGATGGGCCGTCAGTGCCCAGCCGTGGCGCAGCCGGTCGACCTGGGTGGGCGGCAGCAGCAGTTCCTCGCCGTCGGCCAGGGCCAGCCGCAGCCCGGCGGCCTCGCCGCCGAGCACGGAGCCGGGGCGGTTCACCCCGGGCAGCGGGGAGTAGACCACCCGGTCACCGGGGTCGAAACCGGCGAACCGCCCGGGACCGGGGTTCAACTGGGCCTTGGCGGCGCTGTTGAGCGCGCGGGTGCCCGCCTCGCCGCCGTGGCCGGGGGTCAGCAGCACGGTCTGCTCGGCGGGAATGCCGAGCGCGCGCGGGATCGAGTCGGTGAGCAGCTGGACGGCGCGGTGGACGGCCTCGCCTGCGCCGCGCGCGGTGAGGATCACCACCTCCTTGTCCGGTGCCTCGACACTCTGCAGCTCACCGATGCCGATCCCGGAGACCAGCTCGCCGATCGGGCTCAGGTCAGGGGTGCGGGAGGCGACCACGGGGCAGGCCTTGGCGGCGAGCAGGTCGGCGAAGAGCCGGCCGGGACCGGCCGACCAGAGCTGGCCCGGGTCGCCGGACAGCACCAGCCGGGTGCCGTCCGCCAGCGCCTCCACCAGGGTGGCGGCCAGTTCGAGGTCGAGCAGCGGTGCGTCCTGGACGATCAACAGGTCGACGGCGAGCGAGCCGTCGTCGGCCCGGCCGGGAGCGTTGCCGACGGGGACGGCAGGGCCGGCGCCGCCCAGCAGTTCGGCCAGCGTCAGCGAAGGGGCGCTGCCGGTGGCCGTCCCGGCGGGCAGCAGCTCGGTCAGCGCGTCCCGGCCGTGCTCGCTCCAGGCGGCGGCCCAGGCCCGCAGCCCCAGGCCGCGCGCGGCGGCGAGCAGGGCGGCGAGTTCGGCGCGGGCGGCGGCGTCGCCGGTGTGCAGCACGAGCGGGTTCGCGGCGACGGCCCGCAGCAGGGCGGCGGCGGAGGACGACGGCGCGGCAGCGGCAGCGGCCTCCCACGCTTCGGCGGAGGGCCGCGCCGGGACGAGCTCACCAGCCGCGCCCTCGTCGACCGGCTCCTCGCCGGTCGCCCCTTCGCCGGCCGCCCCCTCGCCGGCTGCCTCTTCGCCGGTCGCCCCCTCGGCAGCGTCATCCCCACCAGCAGCCTCCGGCACGGGCGGCTCGAAGGTCGACATGATCCGGACCAGGCCGTCCGCCGCGCTGTCCTCGGCGAGCGCCAGGCGCTCCAGCGCGAGCAGCATTCGCACCGGAGGCTCCGCGTCCTCGGCGGCGGAGTGCGCGCCGGGGTCGGTCTCCTCCTCCTGAAAGGGCATCACCCGGCCGTCCAGCACGGCCTCCTGGAGCGCCTGCTCGGGTTCGGGCAGGCCGAGCTTGGCCAGCCCGGCCTGCAGTTCGTCCGCCTCCAGCGCGGAGTGGCCGCGGACGGCGGCCTGCTCCAGCAGCCAGACGGCCAGCGCCTGCCCCCGCCGCGGGTCGCCGGGGCCGGCCTGCTGGCCGAGCAGCGCGCGGGCGAAGCCGTCCGCCTGCTCGGGGCGTACCCCGGGAAGTGCGAGCAGCGCCCACGGGTCGGCGCGCAGGGCCTCGCCGGCGCCCTCGCCGAACGCGGTCAGGGCGGCCGACGCCAGCGCGGCGACGGCGGGCGCGGGAGCGCCGCCGGCCGTCAGCACCTCGCCGACGGCCCGCAGGGCAGCCGCCCGCGCCTCGTCGGAGGCAGCGACGGGAGCGGAACCAGCACCACCGGCGGCCCCGGACCCGGCGCCACCGCCGGAACCGGCCCCGTCACCGCTGCCGGCCCTGCCAGCACTCCCAGCTCCGCCGGCACCGCCCCCGATCGTCCGGATCGCCTCGGCCAGCGCGGCCACCTCCGCCGCCCGCCGCGCACCGCCGTCGGCCGCACCACCGTCGGCCCCGCCCCCCGCCTCAGCGCCCCCCGCCTCGGCGCCCGCCGCAGCCGGCACCGCCTCCGAACGCGGCTCGGGCACCGCCTCCACGCGCCCCTCGGCCCCCGCCACCGCGTCAGCCCCCGTCACCGCCCCGGCACCGGCCGCCTCGGCCCCCGCCACCCCGGGTGCCACCTCGGGCGCTGCCTCAGGTGCCGCCCCGGGCGCCGCCTCAGCTGCCGTCCGAGCCTCGGGCTCCGTCTCCTGCGGGCCCTCGCCCGGGTCCTGCGTCTGACTCACAGTTCGTTCCAGTCCTGATCAGGGTAGCGACGCACCGGCGCCGAGATGTCGTCGAGCGCACCGCGGATCTCATCCGGAAGCGTAAGCGCCTCCACCGACAGCGCCGCCTGCAGCTGTGCCGCCGTGCGCGCGCCGACGATCGCGCTCGCGGTGCCGGGGCGATCGCGCACCCACGAGAGTGCCACCGCCAGCGGGCTGCTCGCCAGGCCGTCGGCCGCGGTGGCCACGGCGTCCACGATGCGCCGGCTGCGATCGCCGAGGTAGGGCTGCACGAAGCCGGCCAGGTAGGGCGAGGCACCCCGGGACTCCTGCGGGATGCCGTGCCGGTACTTGCCGGTCAGCACCCCGCGCCCCAGCGGCGAGGAGGCGAGCAGTCCGACGCCGGCGTCCATCGCGGCCGGCAGCACCTCGCGCTCGACGCCGCGCTGCAGCAGCGAGTACTCCATCTGGGTGCTGGCCAGCGGCACCCGGCCCACGGCGCAGCGCTGCCAGGTCGCCGCCTTGGCGAGCTGCCAGCCGCTGTAGTTGCAGACGCCGACGTAGCGGGCCCGGCCGGAGCAGACGGCCAGGTCCAGTGCGTGCAGAGTCTCCTCGGCCGGGGTGCCCGGGTCGAACGCGTGCACCTGCCACAGGTCCACGTGATCGGTGCCCAGCCGGCGCAGCGAGGCGTCCAGCCCGGCGAGCAACTGTCCGCGCGAGGCGTCGAAGCGGCGCGTGGCGTCCGGCGCGCTGCCGGACTTGGTGGCGATCACCAGTTCGGAGCGCGGGATCAGACTGTCCGTCAGGCGGGAGAGCAGGTACTCGGCGCCGCCGTCGGCGTAGACGTCCGCGGTGTCGACGAGGGTGCCGCCGGCGTCCACGAACTCCTTCAACTGCTCGGCGGCCTCGTGCTCGTCGGTGTCCCGGCCCCAGGTCATGGTGCCCAGGCCCAGCCGCGAGACGCGCAGACCGGTGCGGCCGAGATGACGCTGCTCCATGGCAGGGTGACCCCCTCGATCGTGGTGTGAACGCCGCCGCCGCGCGCCGGTCCGCGGCGCTGGAAGCGCCTGCTCAAGGCGGCGGAAAGGACGGCGGACGGCGGCGGAAGGGACGGCGGAAGGCCGGCACTGCCGAGCGTAGTGGGCGGCCCGCGGCCCGCCGCGCAGACCTGCCGGGCAACGCTCCCGGACCTGCAGAAACGGTGCGCCCAGGCCGGTGGCGCACGGCGCGCGCGATGTGACCCGCGCCACTACTACCGGTCAGTAGCAGGCCCTCGCCCACCCGGCTACCCTCGGCTCCAAACCCCCTCCCGAAAGGCGTGGCAGCTATGCGACTTGGCATCAACCTCGGTTACTGGGGACTCGGTCTGGACGCCGACAACATCGCCGTCGCCCAGGAGGCGGACCGCCTGGGCTACGCGGTCTGCTGGGCCGCCGAGGCGTACGGCTCGGACGCGGCCACCGTGCTCTCCTACGTCGCGGCGAAGACCGAGCGGATCGACGTCGGCTCGGCGATCTTCCAGATCCCGGCCCGCACCCCGGCGATGACCGCGATGACGGCTGCGACCCTGGACACCCTGTCCGGCGGGCGGTTCCGGCTCGGGCTCGGGGTCTCGGGGCCGCAGGTCTCCGAGGGCTGGTACGGCGTCAAGTTCGACAAGCCGCTCGCCCGCACCCGGGAGTACGTCGAGATCATCCGCAAGGCGATGGCGCGCGAGCGGCTCACCCACGAGGGCGCCAACTGGACGCTGCCGCTGCCCGGTGGCCCGGGCAAGGCGCTCAAGCTCACGGTGGTGCCGGTGCGCGAGCACATCCCGCTCTACATCGCGGCGATCGGCCCGAAGAACCTGGAGCTGACGGGCGAGATCGCCGACGGCTGGCTCGGCATCTTCTTCTCGCCCGAGCACGCCGCGGCCTCGCTCGACCCGTTGGCGGCGGGCCGGGCCAAGGCCGGGCTGACCCTGGAGGGCTTCGACCTCTGCCCCACGGTGCCGATCTCGGTCGGCGAGGACATCGCGGCGGCCGCCGACACCCAGCGCGACTACACCGCGCTCTACATCGGCGGCATGGGCAGCAAGGACAAGAACTTCTACAACCAGCAGGCGCGGCGGATGGGCTTCGAGCAGGCCGCCGAGGAGATCCAGCGGCGCTATCTGACCGGTGACAAGGCGGGTGCCGCGGCGGCCGTGCCGCAGGAGCTGATCGACGCGACGGCGCTGCTGGGCACCAAGGAGCGGATCGCGGACCGGATGCAGGCCTACGCCGCGGCCGGTGTCACCACCCTCACCCTGTCCCCGGCGGGTTGGACGCTCGAGGAGCGGGTCGCGGCGCTGCGCACCGGCGTCGAGGCGCTGGAACTGGCCGGCCTCGCCTGATTCCTCCCGCCCGGCAGCGCCCCGTCGGGTACCCCTCGGCCTACGGACCGCCGCGCCCGGACCCGTAGGCTTGGGGCATGCCCACTCTCCTGTTGGTACGCCATGGCAGGTCGACCGCGAACTCCGCCGGGATCCTCGCCGGTTGGACACCCGGTGTGGACCTGGACGAGAACGGCCGGGCGCAGGCCGACGCACTGGTCGAACGGCTGGCCGGCGTGCCGCTGGCCGCGGCGGTGAGCAGTCCGCTGGAGCGCTGCCGGCAGACCCTGGCCCCGCTGCTGGCGGCCCGCCCCGAGCTGGGCGAGCCGACGCTCGACGAGCGGTTCGGCGAGTGCCACTACGGCGAGTGGACCGGGCGCCCGCTGGCCGAACTGGCGCTGGAGCCGCTCTGGCGCACGGTGCAGGACCACGCCTCGGCGGCTGCCTTCCCGGGCGGCGAGACGCTGCGGGCGCTGAGCCACCGCACGGTGGCCGCGGCCCGCGAGTGGGACGAGAAGATCGCCGCCGAGCACGGACCGGACGCGGTCTGGGTCGCCTGCACCCACGGCGACGTGATCAAGGCGGTGGTGGCCGACGCGCTCGGTCTGCACCTGGACCACTTCCAGCGGATCAACGTCGACCCGTGCACGGTCACCGCGATCCGCTACACCCCGCTGCGCCCGTTCCTGCTGCGCATGGGCGACACCGGCAACCTGCGCGGCCTGGCCCCGAGGCCGCACGCCAAGAAGGACGGGAACGCCGACGGCGCGAGCGGCGACGCGGTGGTCGGCGGCTCCACCGGCACCGACTGACCGGGGCGCCGAAGCCGTAGGGTGAAAAGGCGCGCCCGTCCCCACCCGCCCCAGAATTCCTGACCCCCGACCCGTTACACACCCCGGAGCGAGAGAGTGCCCCGACAGGTCTTCTTCTATGACCAGCCCGAGCGGTTCGTGGCCGGCACCGTCGGCCAGCCCGGCTCGCGGGCGTTCTTCCTGCAGGCCAGCGCGCGCGGCCGGATCACCAGCGTGCTGCTGGAGAAGACGCAGGTCGCGGCGCTCGCCGAGCGGGTCGAGGAGGTGCTGGACGAGGCGCTGCGGCGCAGCGGCGGGCAGGCGCCGATTCCGGCCATGGCGCCGACGGAGCTGGTCGACACCGCGCCGCTCGACCTGCCGCTGGAGCAGGAGTTCCGGGTCGGCACCATGGCGCTGGCCTGGGACAGCACCGAGGGGTACCTGGTGGTCGAGGCGCAGGCGGTGATCGAGGGGCCCGAGGACGCCGACGACGAGGAGGCCGAGCTGGCCTTCGAGGACGACGAGAACGGCCCGGACATGCTGCGGGTGCGGCTGACCGGTGCGATGGCCCGGGTCTTCGCCAAGCGGGCGCTCGACCTGGTGGCGGCCGGCCGCAAGCCGTGCCCGTTCTGCAACCTGCCGCTGGACCCGGAGGGCCACCTGTGCCCGCGTCAGAACGGTTACAAGCGCTGAACACCGACCAGGATCCGACGGACCAGGCCGCCCCCGCCGCCGAGGAGGGCCCGCGGCCGGACGGCGCGCCGGCCGAGGACGGCCCGGACATACCGGAGGCCGACCCCGCCACCGGCGCTGCCCTGGCCGCCGACGTCCCGGCCGCGCTGGAGCTGCTGCGCGACGGCGAGCTCACCGTGCACGGCCGGATCACCGACGCCTCCAACGCGGCGCTCTACTGCTCCCTCACCCTCGACGGCCTCTCGGCTCCGTGCGTCTACAAGCCGGTGGCCGGCGAGCGCCCGCTGTGGGACTTCCCCGACGGCACCCTGGCCGGGCGCGAGGTGGCGGCCTACGAGCTGGCCGCGGCCACCGGCTGGGCGCCGATCCCGCCGACCGTGCTGCGCGAGGGCCCGTACGGCTCCGGCATGGTGCAGATCTGGGTCGAGCCCGACCCCGGGGCGGCCCCGCTGCTGGCCCTGCAGGATCCGGCCGGGCCCGAGCAGGGCTGGCTGCCGATCATCGAGGCCCAGGTCGGCGAGGGCCGCACCGCGCTGCTGGTGCACCTGGACGACCAGCGGCTGCGCCGGCTCGCGGTGGTCGACGCGGTGCTCAACAACGCCGACCGCAAGGGCGGCCACCTGCTGTCGGCCGCCGACGGCCGGATCTACGGGATCGACCACGGCGTCACCTTCGCGGCGACCGGCAAGCTGCGCACGCTGCTCTGGGGGTGGGCCGAGCAGCCGCTGACCGAGGAGGCGGTGGAGATGCTGGACCGCCTGCGGGCCGAGCTGGCGGGCGGCCTGGGGGAGCGGCTGCGTCCCCACCTGACGCAGGTCGAGCTGGCGGCGACCCGTGAGCGGGTGGCGGACCTGCTGCGTGCCGGACGGCACCCGGTGCCCTCGCAGGAGTGGCCCTCGATCCCCTGGCCGCCGGTCTGAGCACCGGCTGCCGGCCGGCACGCCGACTGGCGGCGCGAGCTCCGGCCCGCCTGAGCGACCGCTTGTTTCAGCCGATTCCGCATACTGGTTAGCCTTTCAAATGATCGCAAGGTTAGAGTCATTTTCATGCATGCCTGGCCCGCCTCCGAGGTTCCCGCCCTGCCTGGTCAGGGACTCCCCCTGCGTATCCACGACACCGCCGCGGGCACGATCCGGGAGGTCGTGCCGAGCGGCCCGACCGCCCGCCTCTACGTCTGTGGCATCACCCCGTACGACGCCACCCACCTGGGCCACGCCGCCACGTACAACACCTTCGACCTGATCCAGCGGGTCTGGAAGGACGCCGGCCACGACGTCCACTACGTCCAGAACGTGACGGACGTGGACGACCCGCTGCTGGAGCGCGCGGTCGCCACCGGCCAGGACTGGACCGAGCTCGCCGAGCGCGAGACGGCCCTCTTCCGCGAGGACATGACGGCGCTGCGGATCCTGCCGCCGGCCCACTACATCGGCGCGGTCGAGTCGATCCCGTGGATCGTGCCGCTGGTCCAGAAGCTGCTGGAGAGCGGCGCCGCCTACCGGCTGGACGGCGACATCTACTTCTCGGTCGAGGCCGACCCCCGGTTCGGCGAGGTCTCCGGGCTGAGCCGCGAGGAGATGCTGCCGGTCTTCGGCGAGCGCGGTGGCGACCCGGACCGCCCCGGCAAGCGCCACCCGCTGGACGCGCTGCTCTGGCTGGCCGCCCGCGAGGGCGAGCCGGCCTGGGACACCGAGCTGGGCCACGGCCGCCCCGGGTGGCACATCGAGTGCGTGGCGATCGCGCTGGAGTACCTGGACATGTCCTTCGACATCCAGGGCGGCGGCAGTGACCTCGTCTTCCCGCACCATGAGATGGGTGCCGCCCACGCCCAGGCGGCCACCGGTGTCCACCCCTTCGCGCGGGCCTACGTGCACGCGGGCATGGTCGGCCTGGACGGCCACAAGATGTCCAAGTCGCGCGGCAACCTGGTCTTCGTCTCCGCCCTGCGCCGCG
Organism: Kitasatospora sp. NBC_01250; assembly: GCF_036226465.1. Classification (NCBI taxonomy): domain Bacteria; kingdom Bacillati; phylum Actinomycetota; class Actinomycetes; order Kitasatosporales; family Streptomycetaceae; genus Kitasatospora; species Kitasatospora sp. NBC_01250. The sequence goes on from NZ_CP108476.1 coordinate 7,135,424, forward strand.
ACGGGGTGGACCCGGCCGCGATCCGCCTGGCGCTGCTCGCGCACCACTACCGGTCCGACTGGGAGTGGACCAAGACCACGCTGGACGAGGCGCTGGAGCGCCTCGCCCGCTGGCGTGCCGCCGTCTCGCGCCCGGACGGGCCGTCGGCCGAGCAGCTGCTCGCCGAGGTGCGGGCCGCGCTCGCCGACGACCTGGACGCGCCCGCTGCGCTGGCCGCCGTGGACCGCTGGGCCGAGCAGCAGGCCGCCACCGGAGGCGAGGACACCGGCGCGCCCGGCCTGGTCTCGCGCACGGTGGACGCGCTGCTGGGCGTGGCGCTCTGACACGAGGGCGCTGACGCGAGAGCGCTGATGCGAGGGCGCTGACGCACCCGTCCCGACCCACCGGCTGTGACGCTGACCTTCGGCGCCGCGGCCCGGCACCGCGGTGGGTCTACCTACCGCCCGGTGTCCGGGCCCGCGGCGCCGCTGCCGTTGGGCGCGCCGGGCCCCCGGGCCGGACGGTGGCCGTTCGAGCCCGGGACGGTGAGCGCACCGAACTCCAGCGCCTCCTGACCGGGCACCTCCACCGACGCCACCGGCACCGGCGGCACGGATGGCACGGGCGGCACCTGCACGGGCGGCACCTCCACCGGTGGCACCTCCACGGCCGCCGCGGGCGGCACCTCCACCGGTGGCAGATCCGCAGGCTCGGGGGAATCCGGCGCGGCCGGAGCAGTGGCCGGCTCGGCGGTCCGCTCGCGCTGGGCCTCCTGGTTCTTCGTCGAGCTGTCCAGGAACCGCAGCAGCTCGACCGGGAACGGCAGCACCAGCGTCGAGTTCTTCTCGGCGGCCACCTCCACCACGGTCTGCAGCAGCCGCAGTTGGAGCGCGGCCGGGGTGGCGCTCATGATCGCGGCCGCCTCGGAGAGCTGCTTGGAGGCCTGGAACTCGCCGTCCGCCGTGATGATCCGGGCCCGCCGCTCGCGGTCGGCCTCGGCCTGCCGGGCCATCGAGCGCTTCATCGACTCGGGCAGCGCGACGTCCTTGATCTCCACCCGGTCGATCTCGATGCCCCAGCCGAGTGCGGGGCTGTCCAGCATCAGTTCCAGGCCCTGGTTGATCGGCTCGCGGTTGGCCAGCAGGTCGTCGAGCTCGCTCTTGCCGATGATCGAACGCAGCGAGGTCTGGGCGACCTGGGAGATGGCGAACTGGTAGTCCTGCACGTTGACGGTGGCGCGCACCGGGTCGACCACCCGGAAGTAGACGACCGCATCCACCCGGACCGTCACGTTGTCGCGGGTGATGCCCTCCTGCCCCGGGATCGGCATGGTGACGATCTGGACATTCACCCGGCGGATCCGGTCGGCCACCGGCAGCAGCATCACCAGGCCGGGATCACGGATCTGGGAGCGGACCTTGCCGAAGCGGAACACCACACCGCGCTGGAACTGCTGCACCACCCGGATGCTCAGTGCCCCCCAGGCCGCGCCCAGCACGACGAGTACGCCGATCGCCCCCAGGATCGCATCCAGGATCAACATGGCTGATCACCTCGGCCCGCACCGGTTCGGACCTCCACGGTACTCCGCAGGTGGGACGGACGAGGCGGGCCCGAACCCGCCAGGCCAGGCCCCGCCGGACCAGCCGCCGCCCCGCCGCCCAGGCCCCCGCACCGCCGGCGCCGCCCCCGGGCCGACCCGCCGGCCCGGCCCCGCCGACCGGTGCGGACCGGCACGCCGCCCATGGCGGAAAATGGTCTAGACCCTTGACAGGTATCGGTCCTGACGGGTGGACTGGTCGCGGTCGATGACCGGCGGCTGCCCGACGCCGGTCATCGACCGCAAGCAGCCGGCTGCTGACCCGTGCTCAGCGGGTGCTGCCCTTGCCGTCGGCCCCGTCCGCCCCCGCGCCGTTGGTGTCCGCGCCGTCCGCGCCGGCGCCGTCCCGATCCGCACCGTCGGTTCCTCTGCCGTCCGGCCCGTCGCTCGCGCCGCCCTCGGCCCCCTCGTCGCCGGCCTCGCCGTCGCCCGCGCGGTGCTCGCCGCCGTGCTGCTCGTCCGCGTCCGCGTCCGCGTCCGGCTCGGTGCCGCCGGTGCTCGGGCCGCTGGGGCCGTCGGCCCCGCGTTCCGCGATCGCCCGCCCGGCCACCGGCTTCTCGCCCGCCGGGCCCTGGTTGTCCCGGCGGCGCAGATAGCGCTCGAACTCCCGCGCGATCGCCTCGCCGCTGGCCTCCGGCAGCTCGGCGGTGTCCTGCGCCTCCTCCAGCTGCTGCACGTACTCGGCCACCTCGCTGTCCTCGGCGGCCAGTTGGTCCACGCCCAGCTGCCAGGCCCGGGCGTCCTCGGGCAGTTCACCCGGCGGGATCCGCAGGTCGAGCAGGTCCTCCAGCTTGTTCAGCAGCGCCAGCGTCGCCTTCGGGTTCGGCGGCTGCGCCACGTAGTGCGGCACCGCGGCCCAGAGCGTCACCGCGGGCACGCCCGCGTGCGCGCACGCTTCCTGGAGCACGCCGACGATGCCGGTCGGCCCCTCGTAGCGGCTCTCCTCCAGGTCCAGCCGCCGGGCCAGGTCCGCGTCCGAGGTGACACCGCTGACCGGCACCGGGCGGGTGTGCGGGGTGTCCCCGAGCAGGGCGCCGAGGATCACCACCAGCTCCACTCCCAGCTCGTGTGCGAAGGCCAGCAACTCGTTGCAGAACGAGCGCCAGCGCATGCTCGGCTCGATCCCGCGCACCAGGACCAGGTCCCGCGGGGTGGGGTCGGTCAGCCGGACCACCGAGAGCCGGGTGGTCGGCCAGGTGATCCGGCGCACGCCGCCGTCCAACCAGACCGTGGGCCGGTTGACCTGGAAGTCGTAGTAGTCCTCCGCGTCCAGGGCGGCGAACACCTTGCCGCCCCAGGTCTCGTCCAGTTGTCCGACCGCCGTGGAGGCGGCGTCGCCCGCGTCGTTCCAGCCTTCGAAGGCACAGACCATGACCGGGGCGATCAACTCGGGAACATCTTCCAGCTCGATCACCCAGCGTCTCCCTCCGGCCGGCGCGACCGCCTCTGCCGCCCCGGGACCGGTTCACGGCGACCCTGCGGGCAGTTGCGGACGACCGGCTGCCGACTGCTCTCCTCACGTGGAACGCTCCGTTCCACGGACCCTACCTGCCCAGCCTACGGGCTTTGAAGCGCGCCGATCCCGACGGGCCACCGGCCTGCGGGGGCCGTGGGGACATGCGTGCGGACAGTCTCGGCCGCCCGTCCCACGAGTGCCACTGGTTATCGCGCGCGGGTCACCCCGCGCGGTCCGCCCGGGGCTGCCCCGGGGCAGCCCCGGGACGGCCCCGCCGCGCGGGCCGTCAGCCGCCCAAGGCGTCCGACACTGCCGGGAGGTAGCCGTGCGCCTGGCCCTCGGAGGTGGGGTGGAAGGACTCCCACAGGTGCAGCAGCACGATGCCGGTGATCCACTCGGAGCCGCCCGGCGCGCACACGCCGTGCCCGTCGAAGGCGGCCCGCGGGTCGGCGAACCGCGCGTGGTGCGCGCCGGCCTGCTGCTGGATCAGCTCGTCGAGCCGGTCGGTCAGCTGGTTGAAGCGCGCCCGGCGCGATTCGGTGCCCGCCCAGCAGGTGCCGGCCGCCTTGGCCTGGAGCAGGTGCGGATAGCCGGTGACCACCACCCGGGCGCCCGGCGCCGCCTGCGCGATCGCACCGAGCAGCTGGTCGTACTTGCCCGGCAGGGTGTCGCGCAGCAGCTGCGCGCTGTGGTCCAGTGCGCCGTTGCAGGCGCTCTCGGTGGTCAGCGGCTGCAGGCAGTGGACCACCGCGTCGCTGAAGTCGAGGTCGTTGCCGCCCACGGTCAGCGTCACCTCGCCGGTGCCGGCGGGCAGTTGGGGGAGCTGGCCGGTGCGGACGTCGTCGGTGGTCGCCGAACTGCAGGCGCGGTCGGTGAACGCGCCGCCCGGGTGGGCCGCGGCCCACAGCGCCGGGTACGCCCGGGTGCTGCGGTGGCAGTCGCCGCTGGCCGGGTCGTAGGAGCCGGCGGCGACGCCGGCGGCGTAGGAGTCGCCGAGCGCCACATAGCCGGTGGGCGCGGCCGCGGCGCGTGGTGCGACGGCCAGGAACAGCAGGGGGAGTGCGGCGAGAGCAGCCAGTCCGCGGCGGCTCGTGCGGTGGCACGGAGAGCTCATGGCCACGCATCGTAGTGGTTCGACCGCGATGCGTGTCCGAGGCTCACGGCTGTCGGCGAGGCCTCACGGCTGACAGATGAAGGGTGTGGTGACGCTGAGCGCGGTGAAGCCGAGCCGGGCCAGGATCGGGCGGCTCTGGTCGGAGGCGTCCACCTGGAGGTAGCGGTAGCCGCGCTCGACCGCCAGTCGCGCGCGGTGGGCCACCAGCGCCCGGTAGATGCCGCGCCCGCGCCACTCGGGCGCGGTGCCGCCGCCCCACAGGCCGGCGAACGAGCTGCCCGGCAGCATCTCCAGCCGGGCGCCGCAGACCGGCTCGTCGCCGGCCAGCGCGACCACCACGGCGAGCGTCTGCGGGGCCTCGGCCAGTTGGTCGAGCAGTCGCCGGGTGAGGTGCGAGCCGTCGCTCTCGAAGGCCTGCTCGTGGGCCCGGGCCAGCAGGTCGATGCCCGTCCGGTCGGTCTCGGTGCGCAGCCGGATCCCCTGCGGCAGCTCGACCTCGCCGGTCAGGGCAGCGGCCTCGGCCACCATCAGCGTCTCGGCCGGCTCGGGGACCAGGCCGGCCGCGCGCAGCCGGTCGGCCAGGTCGGCGGGGCGGTCGTGGCTGTAGTGCTTCCACTCGAACTCCCGGCCCAGTGCGCCGAAGTAGGCCACCTGCTCGGCGATCGCCGCGTCGGCACCGGCCTCGTCCAGGTCCGACCAGAGGACGGCGGACCAGCCGTGCTCCCCGCCGTCCTGGCGCACCACGCCACCGACCCGCTCGACCACGGCGCCCGGCCCGTCCGGCGGCATCTCCTGACGGGCCTCACGGTCGAATCTGGCCAGCACGTGCGCAGCATCCATGCGGTCAGCAGAACAGCACGGGCGCTCGGTGGCAACTGGTTTTCCCCGTGCCCCGTCGCCGTGGTCACGGGTCCGGCCCGAGGCCGGGGCACCCACCGAACGCAGTGCGCGGCGGCTGCCCGTCGGCCGGTGGCCGAAAATCGACGGCCGGTGCCGGACGTCGGACCAGCGTCCTATCGTTGGGCCCATGACGACTTCCGACCAGAGCCCGACGACCAAGGTCGACTTCTACTTCGACCCGATCTGCCCCTTCGCCTGGATCTCCTCCCGCTGGATCCTGGAGGTGGAGAAGCACCGCGACCTGGACCTCAACTTCCGGGTGATGAGCCTGTCCGTGCTGAACGACGGCCGCGAGGACCTGTCCGAGCAGTACAAGGAGCTGCTGGGCCGCGGCTGGGGCCCGGTCCGGGTCTGCATCGCCGCCGCCGAGCAGCAGGGCCCGAAGGTGCTGCGCGACCTCTACACCGCGCTGGGCACCCGGATCCACAACGGGGACAACAAGGACTACTCCGAGGTCATCCCGCAGGCGCTGGCCGAGGTCGGCCTGCCGGCCGAGCTGGCCGCCGCCGCGAACAGCACCGAGTGGGACGAGGCGCTCAAGCGCAGCCACCACGAGGGCATGGACGCGGTCGGCGAGGACGTCGGCACCCCGACCATCCACATCGACGGGGTGGCCTTCTTCGGCCCGGTGCTGACCGCGATCCCGCGCGGCGAGGAGGCCGTCAAGGTCTTCGACGGCGCCCGCCTGCTGGCCGGTTTCCCGAAGTTCTTCGAGCTGAAGCGCACCCGCACGGGCGAGCTCGACTTCAGCTGAGCCCGGACGCCGCCGGGGCCCGACGGCCACTGCCGACGGGCCCGGCGGCGTGCTCGGCCCCGGCGTGCTCGGCCCTCGACCCGCGGTGCGCTCGGTCCCCCGGAGCGGTCAGCACCCCAGTTCGCGGGCCAGGAACCGCACCGAGGCGGTCACCAGCGCCGGTACGTCCGGACAGCCCGCGAAGATGTGCGCCGCACCCGGCACCAGGCGCAGTTCGGCGCGCCCGCCCGCCTTGAGCAGCTCCTCGTGCAGCCGCTCGCTGTGCGCGCTCGGCACCGTCACGTCGGCCAGGCCGTGGATCAGCAGCGCCGGCGGCGGGTCGGCCGGCACCTGCGCCACCGGGCTTGCCTGCGCGGCGAGTCGGGCCAGCTCGCGCGGTGCGCCGCCGAGCAGCCGCCCCTCGCTGGAGTCCGGGTCCAGGGGTGAGCGGACCGACAGGTCGGTGATCGGGTACCACAGCACCAGGGCGGCCACGCCCTTCGCGCCGTCCGCCCCCTCGGCCGAGCGTTCGCCGGCGCCGCGCGCATCGGCGAACGCCGCCAGCGCCGCGAGCGCCGCCCCCGCCGACTCGCCCCACAGCGCGATCCGCCCGCCGTCCAGCCCGAGCGTCGCCGCGTTGCGCCGCAGGAAAGCCAACGCCGCTGTCAGGTCGGCCAGTTGTGCCGGGAACCGGGCCTCGCCGGAGAGCCGGTAGTCGACCGTGGCGACCGCGATCCCGGCCCCGGTCAGCGCCGCCCACAGCGCCCCGGGCGGCACCGTCTCCGGCGGGTGGCGGCGGTCGCCGGAGTGGAAGCCGCCACCGTGCACCCAGACCACCAGCGGCACCGCGGCGCCGTCGGCCGGGGCCGGTGGCAGGTGCAGATCGAGCAGCAGCGGCCGGAACCCGGGCTCCACCGCGTAGGTGAGCCCTTCGAAGACGAGTCCGCCCGCAGCGGACTGACGCGGTATCACCATCGGAGGATCAGCAGACATGCCGGCCACGCTACCCGGCTGCCGCGCCGACCCCGCCGGACCGGCCCTCGGCCGTGCGACCTGGCGTGCGACCAGCCGTGCGACCGGCCTCCGGCCGCCCCGGCGACCCCTGCCGGCCAGGCCGGCGCGGACCTGCCACAGCCCGTCCGCCGTCCTCACGCGAACCGTCGCCGCGGTTCCCGGACTCACCCCGATGGCCCACGATTCGGAATGCCCGCGATGGACGGTGCCCGAGCCGGATACGCTGACGGGGTGCGTCCCCGTTCGGAGGGGACCGCATAGCCGACAGCCGTCGCACCCAGGGAGTAGCCCCATGGCCACCAGTGTCCCCTCAGCTGCCCAGTCAGCCGCCCAGCAAGCCCGCGCCACCGCGCTGCGCGAAGCCCTCGCCAGCCGGGTCGTCGTCGCCGACGGCGCGATGGGCACGATGCTGCAGGCGCAGAATCCGACCCTCGCGGATTTCCAGGACCTGGAGGGCTGCAACGAGATCCTGAACGTCACCCGGCCCGACATCGTGCGCGGGGTGCACGAGGCGTACTTCTCGGTCGGCGTGGACTGCGTGGAGACGAACACCTTCGGCACCAACTACGCGGCGCTGGGGGAGTACGACATCCCCGAGCGGATCTTCGAGCTGGCCGAGGCCGGTGCCCGGATCGCGCGCGAGGTGGCGGACTCCTTCAGCACCGAGGACCACCCGCGCTGGGTGCTCGGCTCGATCGGCCCCGGCACCAAGCTGCCGACCCTGGGGCACACCACCTTCGAGCTGGTCCGCGAGGGATTCCAGCAGAACGCAGCCGGCCTGCTGGCCGGCGGTGCGGACGCGCTGCTGGTGGAGACCAGCCAGGACCTGCTGCAGACCAAGGCGGCCATCCTGGGCTGCAAGGCGGCGCTCGCCGAGGCCGGCCTGGACGTGCCGGTGATCTGCTCGGTGACGGTGGAGACCACCGGCACCATGCTGCTCGGCTCCGAGATCGGCGCCGCGCTGACCGCGCTGGAGCCGCTGGGCATCGACTACATCGGCCTGAACTGCGCCACCGGCCCGGCCGAGATGAGCGAGCACCTGCGCTACCTGGCCAAGAACGCCCGGATCGGGCTCTCCTGCATGCCGAACGCGGGCCTGCCGGTGCTCGGCAAGGACGGCGCGCACTACCCGCTGACCCCCGCCGAGCTGGCCGACGCGCACGACACCTTCACCCGCGAGTACGGCCTCGCGCTGGTCGGCGGCTGCTGCGGCACCACCCCCGAGCACCTGCGCCAGGTGGTCGAGCGGGTGCGCGGCCGGGAGGTCGTCCGGCGCGACCCGCGCCCCGAGCCGGCCGCCGCCTCGCTCTACCAGTCCGTCCCGTTCCGCCAGGACACCTCCTACCTGGCGATCGGCGAGCGCACCAACGCCAACGGCTCCAAGAAGTTCCGCGACTCGATGCTGGCCGGCGACTGGCAGGCCTGCGTGGAGATCGCGCGCGGCCAGATCCGCGACGGCTCGCACCTGCTGGACCTGTGCGTCGACTACGTCGGGCGCGACGGGGTGGCCGACATGCGCGAGATCGCCGGCCGGCTGGCCACCGCCTCCACCCTGCCGATCGTGCTGGACTCCACCGAGCCCGCCGTGCTGCGCGCCGGGTTGGAGCAGCTGGGCGGCCGGGCCGTGCTCAACTCGGTCAACTTCGAGGACGGCAACGCCCCCGACTCCCGCTTCGGCCGGATCGCCTCGCTGGCCCGCGAGCACGGTGCGGGCGTGATCGCGCTGACCATCGACGAGGAGGGGCAGGCGCGCACCGCCGAGACCAAGGTGGCGATCGCCGAGCGGCTGATCGAGGAGCTGACCCGCGACTACGGGATCGAGGAGGGCTCGATCCTGGTCGACTGCCTGACCTTCACCCTCGGCACCGGCCAGGAGGAATCGCGCCGCGACGGCATCGAGACCATCGAGGCGATCCGCGAGCTCAAGCGCCGCCACCCGGGCGTGCAGACCACGCTCGGCCTGTCCAACATCTCCTTCGGCCTGTCGCCCGCGGCCCGCCAGGTGCTGAACTCGGTCTTCCTGCACGAGTGCGTGCAGGCCGGCCTGGACTCGGCGATCGTGCACGCCTCCAAGATCCTGCCGATCGCCCGGATCCCCGAGGAGCAGCGCGAGGTCGCCCTCGACCTGGTCTACGACCGCCGCCGTGACGGCTACGACCCGCTGCAGAAGCTGCTCCAGCTCTTCGAGGGCGTCTCCTCCGCCTCCAGCGCGGCCTCCCGGGCCGAGGAGCTGGCGGCGCTGCCGCTGGAGGAGCGGCTCAAGCGCCGGATCATCGACGGCGAGCGCGAGGGCCTGGAGGCCGACCTGGACGAGGCGCTGACCCAGCGTCCGGCCCTGGAGATCGTCAACCAGACGCTGCTGGACGGCATGAAGACGGTCGGTGAGCTGTTCGGCTCGGGCCAGATGCAGCTGCCCTTCGTGCTGCAGTCCGCCGAGGTGATGAAGAACGCGGTGGCCCACCTGGAGCCGCACATGGAGAAGTCCGACGACGAGGGCAAGGGCACCATCGTGCTGGCCACCGTCAAGGGCGACGTCCACGACATCGGCAAGAACCTGGTGGACATCATCCTGTCCAACAACGGCTACACCGTGGTCAACCTTGGCATCAAGCAGCCGGTCTCGGCGATCCTGGAGGCCGCCCAGGAGCACCAGGCCGATGTGATCGGGATGTCCGGACTGCTCGTCAAGTCCACCGTGATCATGAAGGAGAACCTGGAGGAGCTCAACCAGCGCAAGCTGGCCGCCCAGTACCCCGTGATCCTGGGCGGGGCCGCGCTCACCCGCGCCTACGTCGAGCAGGACCTGCACGCCATCTACGAGGGCGAGGTCCGCTACGCCCGGGACGCCTTCGAGGGCCTGCGGCTGATGGACGCGCTGATCGCGGTCAAGCGCGGGGTGCCGGGGGCCGCGCTGCCCGAGCTGCGCCAGCGCCGCCACGCCCGGGTGGAGGTGACGGAGCCGGAGGAGGTCAACCTCGGCCAGGTCCGCTCCGACGTGTCGGTGGACAACCGGCTGCCCACGCCGCCGTTCTGGGGCGACCGGATCGTCAAGGGCATCCCGTTCGCCGACTACGCCTCCTGGCTGGACGAGGACGCGCTCTTCAAGGGCCAGTGGGGCCTGAAGGCCGCGCGCAGCGGCGAGGGGCCCTCCTACGAGGAGCTGGTGGAGACCGAGGGGCGCCCGCGGCTGCGGATGTGGCTGGACCGGCTGCAGACCGAGGGCTGGCTGGAGCCGGCCGTGATCTACGGCTACTACCCCGCCAACTCCAAGGGCGACGACCTGATCGTCTACCACGAGGACGGCACCGAGCGGACCCGCTTCACCTTCCCGCGCCAGCGGCGCGGGCGGCGGCTGTGCCTGGCGGACTACTTCCGCCCCGAGGAGTCCGGCGAGCGCGACGTGGTGGGCCTGCAGGTGGTCACCATGGGCAACCGGGTCTCCGAGGCGGCCAACGAGCTGTTCGCCGCCAACGCCTACCGCGACTACCTCGAACTGCACGGCCTGTCCGTCCAACTCGCCGAGGCGCTGGCCGAGTTCTGGCACGCCCGGGTCCGCTTCGAGCTGGGCTTCGGCGACGAGGACCCGCAGGACATCCGCGACATGTTCCAGCTCAAGTACCGCGGTGCCCGCTTCTCGCTCGGCTACGGGGCCTGCCCCGAGCTGGAGGACCGGGCGAAGATCGCCGAGCTGCTGAAGCCGGAGCGGATCGGCGTGGTGCTCTCCGAGGAGTTCCAGCTGCACCCCGAGCAGTCCACCGACGCGATCGTCATCCACCACCCGGAGGCGACGTACTTCAACGCGCGGTAATCCACCGGTCGCGCGCCGTTCGCCAGGGTGCGCGTATCCTGGACGACCCCGTGACACCGGCGGGGCCCAGCAGCGAAGGGGCGTGCCCGCATGACGACCGTCGACACCAGCATCCCGAACCTCGGTGCCCCGGGCGCCAAGGGCCCGCAGGCGGTGCTGGTGGACATGGACGGCACGCTGGTGGACACCGAGCACTTCTGGTGGGAGGCCGAGGCTTCGCTCTTCGCGGACCTCGGCCACCCGCTGGACGACACCCACCGGGTGCAGCTGGTCGGCGGCCCGATGAGCCGGGTGATCGACATCCTGCTCACGGCCACCGGGCTCGAACTGGACCCGGCCGAGGTCGCCGCCGGGATCAACCGGCGCTTCGTCGAGCTGCTGGACGGCGGGGCGCCGCTGATGCCCGGGGCCGCCGAGCTGCTCGCGCTGCTGGTCGAGCACCGGATCCCGGCGGCACTGGTCTCCGCCTCGCACCGGCCGATCATCGACCTGGTGCTGAAGAACCTCGGCGACCACCCGTTCGCCTTCTCGGTGGCGGGCGACGAGGTGGCCCGCACCAAGCCGGACCCGGAGCCGTACCTGACGGCGGTGCGCCGTTTCGGCGCCGAGCCCGGTCGCTGCGTGGTGATCGAGGACGCCCCGCTGGGCGTGGCGGCCGGCGAGGCGGCCGGCTGCCCGGTGATCGCGGTGCCCTCGGTGGCGCCGATCGCCGCCGCGCCCGGTCGCATCGTGCTGCGCTCGCTGGCCGACCTCGACCTCGCCCTGCTGCGCTCGGCGGTCACCGCCCGCGTGTGACGCTGATCACCTCGCAACCCCGAGCCCGCATCCCACTGGGCCGATCGGTTCGGGTCGAAACAGGACATCGGCGACAAGTCGCTGAAACTCCCAGCGATTTCTCATACTCCGTATGCGCTCTGCGGTCAAACGACCGGCCGGTCGTGTGGCAGGCTGCTGCGATCTATCCCGACACGCTTGGGCAGAGCGTGTGGGGCGATCCCTGATCCGGGGCTGCCCTTCGGCCTGCCCGCCGGCTCCATCCCGACCGGCCCGCACGGAGAAGGAACGCATGAGTTCAGCCATACGACGCGCGCCCGGACGCCTGGTGACCCTGGGCTGCGCGGCCCTGGTGGCCACCAGCCTGGCCGGCTGCGGTTCGGTCAAGTCACTGGCCGGCGGCGGCAGCAGTGCCATCACCCTGGGCACCGTGAACACCACCAGCGTGCTCGACCCGGCCGGCGCGTACGACAACGGTTCCTGGCTGATCCTGGAGAACACCTTCCAGGGGCTGCTCCGGCTCCCGGTCGGCGCCACCACGCCGGAGCCGGACGCGGCGCAGTCCTGCTCGTTCAGCGCCGACGCGATGACCTACCACTGCACGCTGCGCCCGAACCTGACCTTCTCCAACGGCCACCCGCTCACCGCGCAGGACGTGGTGTTCTCGATGGACCGGATGAAGAAGATCAACGACCCGAGCGGTCCGGCCGTGCTGTTCTCCACCGTCAAGTCGGTCGAGGCGCAGGGCGACAGCGACGTGGTCTTCCACCTCTCCGAGCCCGACGCCGTGCTGCCCGACAAGCTGGCCAGCGCCGCCGGCTCGATCGTCGACCACAGCGTCTTCCCGGCCGACAAGGAGTTGCCCAACAACCAGCTGGTCGGCTCGGGCCCGTACAAGATCGACTCGGTGGACGAGACCACCAGCGCGGGCGGCGGCAAGGCGCCCAGCAAGATCAGCCTGTCGGCCAACACGAAGTACCAGGGCGACGAGAAGCCGACCACCTCGAAGATCGACGTCCGCTACTTCACCGATCCGGGCCAGCTGAAGAGCGCCCTGGACAGCGGCGCGGTCGACCTGACCGACAACAGCCTCGACCCGAAGGTGGCCGCCCAGCTGCAGGCCGACCAGCTGGCCGGCAAGGGCACCCTCAACGTCACCCCGGTGGACAGCAGCGACAGCGGCTTCATGGTCTTCAACACCAAGGACCAGACCATGGGGCAGCAGGCGGTGCGTCAGGCCATCGCCCAGCTGGTCGACCGCGAGGCGCTCGCCAACGGCGTCTTCGCGAACACCGTCCAGCCGCTCTACTCGCTCGTCCCGCAGGGCATCGCCGGCCACACCACCGCCTTCTTCGACAAGTACGGCCAGCCCGACGTGGCCAAGGCCAAGGCGATCCTGGCCGCCGCGAAGATCCCCACCCCGGTCAGCTTCACCCTCAGCTGGACCGGCTCCGGCGCCGCGGGTGACGAACCGGCCGCGCTGAAGAAGCAGTTGGAGTCGAGCGGGCTGTTCCAGGTGAACACCCAGCAGGTCGCCGACTGGGCGACCTACCAGAAGGGCTGGCAGCAGGGCAGCTACCAGGCCTACACCACCGCCTGGAGCGCCGACTACCCGGACTCCGAGGACTTCGTGGCGCCGCTGGTGGTCGACGGCGGGGCGTTCCACAACGGCTTCGACGACCCGCTGATCAGCGAGCAACTGCTGCCGCAGAGCCAGCGCCAGGCCGACCGCGCCCAGGCGGCCGGTACCTTCGCCAGCATCCAGAACCAGCTGGCCGTCGACGTGCCGATGCTGCCGCTGGAGCAGAGCAAGGCGCTCTACGTCTCGCGGCAGAACATCACCGGCGTGGAGACCGCGGTGGACTCGACCTCCATCGTCCGGTTCGCCGAGCTCGGCCGCAGCTGACCTGCGCGCAACGGCGCGCAACAGCGCGGAGAAACGTATCGGCGGGGCCGTCCGCAGGAGCGGAGGGCCCCGCCGATACGGGCCGGAGCAGCGGTCAGGCGGCGCCGGGCCGCACCAGTCCGCTCTCGTAGGCGAAGACCGCGGCCTGTACCCGGTCGCGCAGGCCCAACTTGGTCAGCACATGGCCGACATGGGTCTTGACCGTGGTCTCGCTGACGAACAGCTCGGCGGCGATCTCCGCGTTGGACAGGCCCTTGGCCACCAGCCGCAGCACCTCCATCTCCCGCTCGGTCAGCGTGGTGAGCGCCGGCGAGGGCGCCTCGTCGCCGGAGGGCAGGCGGGTGGCGTACATGTCCAGCAGGCGGCGGGTGATCGAGGGCGCCAGCATCGCGGCGCCGTCGGCCACCACCCGGATCGCCTGCACCAGTTCCTCGGCGGGCACGTCCTTGAGCAGGAACCCGCTGGCGCCGGCCCGCAGTGCCTCCACCACGTACTCGTCCAGGTCGAAGGTGGTCAGCACGAGCACCTTCACCGGGCCGTCGCGGCCGGGCCCCACGATCCGGCGGGTCGCCTCCACCCCGTCCATCCGGGGCATCCGGATGTCCATCAGCACCACGTCGGGCTGCAGCGCCCGCACCTGTTCCAGCGCCTGCTGGCCGTCCCCCGCCTCGCCCACCACCACGAGGTCGGCCTCGGCCTCCAGGATCATCCGGAAGCCGGTGCGCAGCAGCGGCTGGTCGTCGACCAGCAGCACACGGATCGTCACCCTAGGACTCCTTGCTCATCGTGCTCATCCGAGCATCCCCCGTGGGATCCTCGACGGTTCGGGCCGCGGGCACCAAGGGCAGCGGCAGGATCGGCAGCGGGTACGGCGGGGGAGTCCCGCCGAACTCCGGGCAGCTGGCCTGATGATCGCACCAGTCGCAGAGCCGGTTGCGGGTGGCCGGGAACTCACCGGTGGCCACCGCCCGGCTGATCGTCTCCCACAGCGCCAGCAGCTTGCGCTCCACCGAGCGCAGGTCCGCCTCGTCCGGGTCGTAGCTGACCACGTCGCCGCCCCCGCCGAGGTAGACCAGCTGCAGCCGCTTGGGGATCACGCCCTTCCAGCGCCACACCACCAGGGCGTAGAACTTCATCTGGAACATCGCCTTGCCCTCGAAGTCCCGCGAGGGCGCCCGGCCGGTCTTGTAGTCCACCAGCCGCACCTCGCCGGTGGGGGCCACGTCGACCCGGTCGATGTAGCCGCGCAGCTTCAGCCCGGAGTCGAGCACGGTCTCCACGTACAGCTCGCGCTCCACCGGCTCCAGCCGGGTGGGGTCCTCCAGCCGGAACCACTGGCCCAGCAGCTTCTCGGCCTCCGCCAGCCAGCGGGCCAGCTGCTCGCCGACCGCCTCGGTGTCCACCGTCCCGTCGCCGGACGCCGGCGGGAACAGCTCGCCCAGCTCGGGCCGTTCGCCCAGCAGGCGCTCCCACTGCGGGCGCAGCAGCGCCAGCGCCCGCTCGGGGGTGCGCTCGGCGGCCGGGTGGTCGAAGAGCCGCTCCAGCACCGCGTGCACCAGGGTGCCCTTGGTGGCGGCCGGGCTCGGCGGCTCCGGCAGCTTGTCGATCACCCGCAGCCGGTAGAGCAGTGGGCAGGTCAGGAAATCCCCGGCACGGGAGGGGGAGAGGCCACTCGGCGGAACGGCCGGGCGGGCGGTCTCGGTCTGCTGCATACCCAAGACCCTATGGGGTCGGGCCCGCATCCGGGGGCCACGAGCGGGCGGAGCTCCGGAACGCGGTGCCGCGGACCGAAAGGCCGGAAAGCGGGTACAAGGATGACAAGGGGGCAGTCAGGCCATCGTGGTTCGAGATCACGTAGCGTGGGCAGCCTCCCGTCCGCTGTGGCCGGGGGCACGGCGGGGACGACGACCTGAAGGGGTCACGGTGAGCGACACCACGGGGCAGCAGACCTCCCAGCAGCCACAGCAGCCGGCCGGCCCGGACGGGCCGAAGAAGGCCAAGCAGCCGGACCGGCCGACCGGCGCCATCCTGGTGGGCCGCCCCTTCGGCGTGCCGATCTACGTCACCCCCACCTGGTTCCTGATCGCCGCCCTGATCACCTGGCTCTTCGGCGACCAGCTCAGCAACGTGCTGCCGGACCTCGGCTTCACCCGCTACCTGATCGCGCTCTCCTTCGCGATCGCCTTCTACGCCTCCGTCCTGGTCCACGAGCTCGCCCACACCGTGGTGGCGCTGCGCTACAAGCTCGGCGTGCGCCGGATCCAGCTGCAGTTCTTCGGCGGCGTCTCCGAGATCGAGAAGGAGGCCGAGACCCCGGGCCGCGAGTTCTGGCTGGCCTTCGTCGGTCCACTGCTCTCGCTGGTGCTCGGCGGGATCTGCTGGCTCTTCCTGGACCTGGTCGAGCTGGAGACCGTGCCCGGCGTGCTGCTGGCCGGCCTGATGGTCGCCAACCTGGTGGTCGCCGTCTTCAACCTGCTGCCAGGCCTGCCGCTGGACGGCGGGCGGATGCTGCGCGCCGTGGTCTGGGGCATCACCGGGCGCCCGATGACCGGCACCATCGCCGCCGCCTGGGCCGGGCGGGTGCTCGCGCTGGCCGTGCTGTTCGGCCTGCCCGCCATCGCCGCGGCCCAGGACCACGGCCAGCGCAGCGGTGGCCAGTCGCTGCTCGACTCCGCGCTGGCCGCGGTGCTGGCCGTGGTGATCTGGAACGGGGCGGGTGGCGCGGTGCGCAACGCCCGGCTCAAGGAGGCGCTGCCGGGCCTGGCGGTGCGCGGCCTGACCCGCCGGGCCGTCTCGGTGCCCGCCGACACCCCGCTCGCCGAGGCGCTGCGCCGGGCCCGCGAGGCGCAGGCCGGGGCCGTGGTGGTGGCCGACGGGCACGGCGACCCGATCGCGCTGGTCAAGGAGGCCGCGGTGCTCCAGGTCCCCGAGCACCGCAGGCCCTGGGTTGCGGTGGGGCCGCTGGCCCGCTCGCTGGAACCCGGCCTGCGGATCTCGGCCGACCTGGACGGCGAGGAGCTGCTCACCGCGCTGCGCAGCGTGCCCGCCAGCGAGTACCTGGTGGTGGAGGCGGACGGCGCGGTCTACGGGGTGCTGGCCGTCTCCGACGTCGAGCGGCGCCTGAGCGCGGTGCTCACCGGCCGCTGACCGTCCACCGGCCGGCCGCCGGGGTGCGCCGACGGGCGGCGCGGAGCGGTGCGCGGGTCGGGATAGGATTGTCCGCATGTCCGAACCGACCGGTGCCACCCGCAGGCGGGGGCCATTCACGGTCGGGGACCAGGTACAGCTGACCGACCCCAAGGGCCGTCACTACACGTTCACGCTCGAAGCCGGGAAGAACTTCCACACCCACAAGGGTGCGTTCCCCCACGACGAGCTGATCGGTGCCCCCGAGGGCACTGTCGTGCGCACCACGGGGAACGTTCCCTATCTCGCGCTGCGCCCCCTGCTCCCCGACTACGTCCTGTCCATGCCGCGTGGTGCGGCCGTGATCTACCCGAAGGACGCGGGGCAGATCCTGGCCATGGCCGACATCTTCGCCGGCGCCAGGGTGGTGGAGGCGGGTGTCGGCTCCGGTGCGCTGAGCACCTACCTGCTGCGCGCGGTCGGCGACACCGGCATGCTCGCCTCCTACGAGCGCCGCGAGGACTTCGCGGACATCGCCCGCAAGAACGTCGAGCGCTACTTCGGCGGCCCGCACCCGGCCTGGAAGCTCACGGTCGGGGACCTCCAGGACAACCTGGTGGAGTCCGAGGTCGACCGGATCATCCTGGACATGCTGGCGCCCTGGGAGTGCCTGGACGTCGCCGCCAAGGCGCTCGTCCCCGGCGGCCTGATCTGCTGCTACGTGGCCACCACCACGCAGCTCTCGCGCACCGTCGAGGCGCTGCGCGAGCACGGCAACTTCACCGAGCCGCAGTCCTGGGAGACCATGGTCCGCACCTGGCACGTGGAGGGCCTGGCGGTCCGCCCGGACCACCGGATGATCGGCCACACCGGCTTCCTGCTCACCTCCCGTCGGCTCGCCGACGGCGTCGAGCCGCCGCTGCGCCGCCGCCGCCCCGCCAAGGGCGCCTACGGCGAAGACTACGACAACGGGGCACCCGAGCCCACCCTGGCCGAGCGGGCCGCCGCCCGCGCCGCCGCCCGGGAAGCCACCCCGGTGATCGACCAGGACTGACACACCGTCCGCCCGCGGGGCGGCGCTGCCCACCTGTGTGTGGGGAGCGCCGCCCCGCCGGTTTTTGCGGGCGGCCCCGGACAGCCCCCCGTGCGGGCCCTGGCCCGGTGATGTGCGACGATGCTGCCCACACACGTTCACCCCGGTTGGTGGAGGGGACCTCTTGGCGGACGCAGCGGACGCGGCGCTCGATCTGGCACACACGACCCAGTCGCCCGCGGGCCGGCCGGAACCCGGCGCGGCCGCCCGCTCGGGCCCCTGGAGATGGGGCGCGGTGGCCGCCGCGTGCGCCGCCCTGGTGGCCGGCACGATGGCCGCCGCCCCCGGCGTCGCCCCCACGGCCCGGAGCGCCGCAGGCAGCGCCAGCGGTCGGCCGCACGCCCTGCCGGCCGGCCAGGCGCCGGACGCCGCGCAGGCCCAGCTCCCGTTGGACTGCGGCCCGCTGCCCACCGCGGTCTCGGTCAGCTTCGCCGCCGACCTCGGCGACGGCACCCCGGTCACGGTGGCCGCCGCGCACTGCCAGGCCGGCGGCGGCTCCGCCCCCGACGGTGTCTTCATCCTCGTGGCCGGCCCCGACGGGCACCCCGTCGTGCACGACACCCTGCTGCGCTGGCAGGAGGGCTTCACCGTCACCCGCCTCGCGCTGCGCTCCGACGGCGCCGTCACGGCCCTCGCCAAGGGCTACTCCACGAACGACGTACCGCGCTGCTGCCCGGATCTGAACGTGCAGTTCGACTGGACCCGGCAGGGCGCCGGCTACCAGCGGACCCAGCACGACACCCCGTCGGCCGCAGCCTGACGGGGTGTCAGAAGACTCTTCGGGACGCCCTGCGGGCCGGAGCACCGGCGCCGACCTCACGTTCGAACGGCGCCGACCCGACCGAGTGCGCTCCGGCGGGCCGGTGCCCGGCCGGCGGGCCCGCCACCGGCCGGCCCGTTCACTTCACTCCGCGTCCGGGCCGTAGACCTCGACGCGGTCCGCGGCCCGGCGGACGTGGATGCAGTCGCCCGGGCAGTCGCGCACCGAGTCGACCACGTCCTGAAGCAGCGTCAGCGGCACCGGGACGCTCTGACCCGGCTGCTGGCGCAACTCGTCGTCCTCGCCCTTCACATAGGCCAGCCCGTCGATGTCCAGCTCGAAGACCTCCGGTGCGTACTGGACGCAGATCCCGTCACCGGTGCAGAGGTCCTGATCGATCCACACCTCGAGCTGCTCGGCAGCGCCGGTCCCACTGGTCACTGACATCCCACTTCCTGCCGTTCTGATCCGCTGTCCGACGATCCGTCCAGGAGGAACGGTCACGATCGGGTATTGACTCGCTCGACCATACATCCGGCCGCTTTCCCGAGGGGTGCGGTGGGTATCTGGTTGGCAGAGGGGAAGCACACACGGGTGAAGATCGGACACACCCCTTCCGTCTTTCTTGATCTAGGGGTTTACACGACCCCTGGTGCAGGTAGGGTCTGGAAGCATCCCGCTCCCCGGAGGAGGTGAGGACCGTGGCAGCCCACGAAGACGACTACAACCGCAGTGCCGGAAAGCCCGCCCGTGGTTCCGACGAGGCCGCACAGGTCTCGTACCTGGAGCAGGAGATCGCCGTGCTGCGTCGCAAGCTGGCCGACTCTCCGCGCTCTTCGAGGGTTCTCGAAGACCGGATCGTCGAGCTCCAGACCAACCTGGCCGGGGTGACCGCGCAGAACGAGCGGCTCGCCGCCACGCTGCGCGAAGCCCGCGACCAGATCGTCGCCCTGAAGGAGGAGGTCGACCGGCTCGCTCAGCCGCCGGCCGGCTTCGGTACCTTCCTCGCCCAGAACGAGGACGGTACCGCCGACATCTTCACCGGCGGTCGCAAGCTGCGGGTCAACGTCAGCCCCACCATCGAGCTGGACGAGCTGCGCCGTGGGCAGGAGGTCCTGCTCAACGAGGCGCTCAACGTCGTCGACGCCTTCGCCTTCGAGTCGATCGGCGATCTGGTCACCCTCAAGGAGGTGCTGGAGGACGGCGAACGCGCGCTGGTCGTCGGGCACACCGACGAGGAGCGGGTGGTGCGGCTGGCCGAGCCGCTGCGCGAGATCACCCTGCGCCCGGGCGACGCCCTGTTGATGGAGCCGCGCTCCGGCTACGTCTACGAGGTGGTCCCCAAGTCCGAGGTCGAGGAGCTGGTCCTCGAAGAGGTCCCGGACATCGACTACCGGCAGATCGGCGGCCTGAGCAACCAGATCGAGCAGATCCGCGACGCGGTCGAGCTGCCCTACCTGCACGCCGACCTCTTCAAGGAGTACGAGCTGCGCCCGCCCAAGGGGGTGCTGCTCTACGGCCCGCCCGGCTGCGGCAAGACGCTGATCGCCAAGGCGGTGGCCAACTCGCTGGCGAAGAAGGTGGCCGAGGTCACCGGGCGGCCCCAGGGCAAGAGCTACTTCCTCAACATCAAGGGCCCCGAGCTGCTCAACAAGTACGTCGGCGAGACCGAGCGGCAGATCCGCCTGGTCTTCCAGCGGGCTCGGGAGAAGGCCAGCGAGGGCACACCCGTCATCGTCTTCTTCGACGAGATGGAGTCGCTCTTCCGCACCCGTGGCTCCGGCGTCAGCTCGGACGTGGAGAACACCATCGTCCCCCAGCTGCTCGCCGAGATCGACGGCGTGGAGGGCCTGGAGAACGTCATCGTGATCGGCGCCTCCAACCGCGAGGACATGATCGACCCGGCGATCCTGCGCCCGGGCCGGCTCGACGTCAAGATCAAGATCGAGCGTCCGGACGCCGAGGCCGCCAAGGACATCTTCTCCAAGTACCTCAAGAACTCGCTGCCGTTCCACCCCGACGACCTCAAGGAGCACGACGGCTCGGTGGACAGCACCGTCGCCGCCATGATCCAGTCCGTGGTCGAGCGGATGTACGGCGAGACCGAGGAGAACCGCTTCCTGGAGGTCACCTACGCCAACGGTGACAAGGAGGTCCTGTACTTCAAGGACTTCAACTCCGGCGCCATGATCCAGAACATCGTGGACCGGGCCAAGAAGATGGCGATCAAGGACTTCCTCGACCACGGCCAGCGCGGCCTGCGCGTCTCCCACCTGCTCGCCGCCTGCGTGGACGAGTTCAAGGAGAACGAGGACCTCCCGAACACCACCAACCCGGACGACTGGGCCCGGATCTCCGGCAAGAAGGGCGAGCGGATCGTGTTCATCCGCACCCTGGTCACCGGCAAGCAGGGCGCCGAGTCCGGCCGTTCGATCGACACCGTCGCCAACACCGGACAGTACCTCTGACAACGCCAGGCACGACCCGCGGCTGACGGATCCAACGGACCGTCAGCCGCGGTGCACAGCAGGGACGTCGGTGTCCCGCCCGCTAGGGGCGGGGCGACGGGCAAGGAGGGCCGCATGACCGTAAGGCGCGTGATGGGCATCGAGACCGAGTACGGGATCTCCGTACCCGGACACCCCAACGCCAACGCCATGCTCACCTCGTCCCAGATCGTCAACGCCTACGCGGCGGCGATGCACCGGGCGCGCCGCGCCCGCTGGGACTTCGAGGAGGAGAACCCGCTGCGGGACGCGAGGGGATTCGACCTCGCCCGGGAGGTGGCCGACGCGAGCCAGCTCACCGACGAGGACATCGGTCTGGCCAACATCATCCTGACCAACGGGGCCCGCTTCTACGTCGACCACGCCCACCCCGAGTACAGCTCGCCTGAGGTCACCAACCCGCGCGACGCCGTGCTGTGGGACAAGGCCGGCGAGCGCATCATGGCCGAGGCCGCCGCCCGCGCGCTGGAGCTGCCCAACGGGCAGAACATCCTGCTGTACAAGAACAACACGGACAACAAGGGCGCCTCCTACGGCACCCACGAGAACTACCTGATGCAGCGGGCCACCCCGTTCGCCGACATCGTGCGCCACCTCACCCCGTTCTTCGTCTGCCGCCAGGTGGTCACCGGCGCCGGCCGGGTCGGCATCGGCCAGGACGGCTCCGCGAACGGCTTCCAGATCAGCCAGCGCGCCGACTACTTCGAGGTCGAGGTCGGCCTGGAGACCACCCTCAAGCGCCCGATCATCAACACCCGCGACGAACCGCACGCGGACGCCGAGAAGTACCGCCGGCTGCACGTGATCATCGGCGACGCCAACCTCTCGGAGATCTCCACCTACCTCAAGCTCGGCACCACCTCGCTGGTGCTGTCGATGATCGAGGACGGCTTCATCGCCGTCGACCTCGCCGTCGACCAGCCGGTGCGCACCCTGCACCGGGTCTCCCACGACCCCTCGCTGCAGTACCTCATCACACTGCGCAACGGCCGCAAACTCACCGCGGTCCAGTTGCAGTCGGAGTACTACGAGCTGGCCCGCAAGTACGTCGAGGACCGCTACGGACACGACGCCGACGAGCAGACCAAGGACGTGCTCTCCCGCTGGGAGGACGTGCTGGGCCGGCTGGAACGCGATCCGATGAGCCTGTCGAAGCAGCTCGACTGGATCGCCAAGAAGGAGCTCCTGGAGGGCTACCGGCAGCGCGACGGGCTCGACTGGGACAACCCCCGGCTGCACCTGGTCGACCTCCAGTACAGCGACGTCCGCGAGGCCAAGGGCCTCTACAACCGCCTGGTCGCCCGGGGCCGCTTCGAGCGCCTGCTGACCGAGGAGGACGTGCTGCGCGCCGTCCACCAGCCCCCCGAGGACACCCGGGCCTACTTCCGCGGCCGCTGCCTGGACCAGTACGCCGAGCACGTCGCCGCGGCCTCCTGGGACTCCGTGATCTTCGACCTGCCGGGGCGCGACTCGCTCCAGCGGGTGCCCACCCTGGAGCCGCTGCGCGGCACCCGCAACCACGTCAAGGAGCTGCTGGACCGCTGCCGCACCGCGGAGGAGCTGGTCCGCTTCCTTTCCGGTGGGTGACTGATCGCTGACGTGGGGTGAAACAGTCCCGGCGGGGAATCATCCAGGTGCGGTCCGAGCGTTCATCAAGGAGCAGGACCGAACGGCGATCCGGCCGTGTCCGCGGCACCCGTGGACACGATCCAAACGGGCAGCGCTAGTCGCCACCCGGTGTATAGGGTCTGAGCAGCAAGCCCGGACCAACGTGCCAGACGAATGCGAGCGGGGTGAGGGACATGGCGACCAAGGACACCGGCGGCGGCCAGCAGCGGGCCAACCGCTCCTCGGATGAGGTCGAGGAGCAGGCCGCGGAGGCGCAGCAGTCCGAGGAGCTCAAGGAGCGCCAGGAGAAGCTGGGCGAGGACGTCGATTCCGTACTGGACGAAATCGACGAAGTACTCGAGTCGAACGCCGAGGACTTTGTCCGGGGATTTGTCCAGAAGGGCGGCGAGTAGTCCGTATCCGAATCGCATTTCGCGGAGCAGTGCCGAAATGCGGTCGGGTATCGGTGAGCGCTGATGCCGTAAAAGAACCGATCGGATGGAACGCGCTGCAGGCGCCCTGTCGTGCCTGCAGCGCGTCCCGTTCTGCCCGCGCCGGCGCCGGGTGCCGGTCTCTTGCGACCGAGCCCGCCGAGCATGTGGATCACGACCACGAAACGGGTAGGGTCCGTGGCATCCTCTGCTTCGCGCGCGGCGCGGCGCTGGGACAGCAATGCGGGACCGGCTCGACGCCCCTCGCCGGGCCGCTGACTACCTGGAAGGAATCGTGTGGAAGCCAACATGAGTGGCACCGGGCGTCTACCGGCTGCCTTCCTGACGCCCGGGTCCTCCTCCTTCGTGGACTTCCTGGCGGCCCACTCGCCCGAGCTGCTGCCCGGACGGCGGGTCCTGCCGGAGGGACTGACGATCGAGGCGCCGCACGGGACGACCATCGTCTCGGCGGTCTTCGAGGGCGGGGTGGTGATCGCCGGTGACCGTCGGGCCACCATGGGCAACGTGATCGCCCAGCGCGACATCGAGAAGGTCTTCCCGGCCGACGAGTACAGCGCGGTCGGCATCGCCGGCACTGCGGGCCTCGCGGTCGAGATGGTCCGGCTGTTCCAGCTGGAACTGGAGCACTACGAGAAGATCGAGGGCACCGTGCTCTCGCTGGAGGGCAAGGCCAACCGGCTGACCTCCATGATCCGGGGCAACCTGGGCATGGCGATGCAGGGCCTGGCCGTGGTGCCGATGTTCGCCGGCTACGACCTGGACCTCGGGCGCGGGCGGATCTTCACCTACGACGTCACCGGCGGCCGCTCGGAGGAGCGCGGCTTCGCCGCGACCGGCTCCGGCTCGGTCTTCGCCCGTGGCTCGCTGAAGAAGCTCTACCGCACCGGGCTGACCGAGGACCAGGCCGCCACCCTGGTGGTCCAGGCCCTCTACGACGCGGCCGACGACGACTCCGCCACCGGCGGGCCCGACCTGGCGCGAGGGATCTTCCCGATCGTCACCCTGATCACCGAGGACGGACTGCGCCGGCTCTCCGAGGACGAGGTGTCCGCGGTCGCGGTCTCCGTCACCGAGCACCGCCGCAGCCAGCCCGACGGCCCGCAGGCCCCGCTCCTCTAGTCCGCCACCCTCCCTCCTTGCCCGCCGTCGGGCGGGAGAGGCCCATCCAGAAGGGGATGACCAGCCGGTGTCCACACCGTTCTACGTCTCGCCGCAGCAGGCCATGGCGGACCGCGCGGAGTACGCCCGCAAGGGCATCGCGCGCGGTCGCAGCGTGGTCGTGCTCACCTACGCCGACGGCATCGTCTTCGTGGCGGAGAACACCTCCCGGGCGCTGCACAAGGTGTCCGAGATCTACGACAAGATCGCCTTCGCCGCGGTCGGTCGCTACAACGAGTTCGAGAACCTGCGGATCGGCGGCGTGCGCTACGCCGATCTGCGCGGTTACTCCTACGACCGGGCCGATGTGACGGCCCGTGGGCTGGCCAACGTCTACGCCCAGACGCTGGGCACCATCTTCTCCTCGACCGGCGAGAAGCCGTACGAGGTGGAGCTGATCGTCGCCGAGGTCGGCCGGGGCGCCGAGGACGACCAGATCTACCGGCTCACCCCCGACGGCTCGGTGGTGGACGAGCGGAACACCGTGGTGGTCGGCGGCAACGCCGACTCGATCGGCACCTACCTGAGCCAGCGTCACCAGGAGGGCCTGGGGCTGGCCGAGGCGCTCAAGCTGGCCGTCGAGTCGCTGGCGCGTGACCCCAACGGCGGCACGCCGCGCATCCTGACCGCCGAGCAGTTGGAGGTGGCGGTGCTGGACCGCAACCGGCCCCAGCAGCGCAAGTTCAAGCGGGTCCTGGGCGCCCAGCTCAGCCGGCTGCTCAGCGGCGACGCGAGCGCCGAGGGCGCGGACGGCGCCGAGGGGGAGACGGCCGCGGAGGCCTCCTCCGAGGAGTGAGGGCGGCCCCCGCGGTGGGGTGCGGAGCCGATGGCGCCGCACCCCACCGGCGTGCCCGGGTGTGACGGCGCCGGCACGGATCGTGATCCGATTGGCGTGTCCGAAACGGTTTCAGGACCCCGGCAAAAGCGTAAAGTCCAGGCATGGACCGCCGAATTTTCGGGCTGGAGAACGAGTACGGCGTCACGTGTACGTTCCGGGGACAACGGCGTCTGTCTCCGGACGAGGTGGCCAGGTACCTCTTCCGCCGCGTAGTTTCCTGGGGCCGCAGCAGCAATGTCTTCCTGCGCAATGGCGCCCGCCTCTATCTTGACGTCGGTTCGCACCCCGAGTACGCCACCCCGGAGTGTGATGATGTCACCGAGCTGGTGACCCACGACAAGGCGGGCGAGCGGATCCTCGAAGGTCTCCTGGTGGACGCCGAACGGCGGCTGCACGAGGAGGGCATCGCCGGGGACGTCTACCTCTTCAAGAACAACACCGACTCGGCCGGCAACTCCTACGGCTGCCACGAGAACTACCTGGTGGCCCGCCACGGGGAGTTCTCCCGGCTCGCGGACGTGCTGATCCCCTTCCTGGTCACCCGGCAGCTGATCTGCGGTGCCGGCAAGGTCCTGCAGACCCCGCGCGGTGCCGTCTTCTGCGTGAGCCAGCGCGCGGAGCACATCTGGGAGGGCGTCAGCTCGGCCACCACCCGCTCGCGCCCGATCATCAACACCCGTGACGAGCCGCACGCGGACGCCGAGCGGTACCGCCGGCTGCACGTGATCGTCGGTGACTCCAACATGTCGGAGACCACCACGCTGCTCAAGGTGGGCGCCACCGACCTGGTGCTGCGCCTGATCGAGGCCGGTGTGGTGATGCGCGACCTCACCCTGGAGAACCCGATCCGGGCGATCCGCGAGGTCAGCCACGACCTCACCGGGCGCCACCAGGTGCGCCTGGCCAACGGGCGGGAGGCGAGCGCCCTGGAGATCCAGGAGGAGTACTACACCAAGGCGCTGGACTTCGCCGACCGCAAGGGCCTGAACACTGGCACGGTGGCCCGGGTGCTCGAGCTGTGGGGCCGCACGCTGGAGGCGGTGCGCACCGAGGACCTGGCCAAGGCCGGCACCGAGATCGACTGGATCATGAAGTACCAGCTGATCGAGCGCTACCGCGAGAAGCACCAGATGAGCATGTCCAACCCGCGGATCGCCCAGATCGACCTCGCCTACCACGACATCCACCGTCGGCGCGGGCTCTTCTACCTGCTGCAGAACAAGGGCCAGGCGCAGCGGGTGACCACCGACCTGAAGACCTTCGAGGCCAAGTCGGTGCCGCCGCAGACCACCCGGGCCCGGCTGCGCGGCGACTTCATCCGCAAGGCGCAGGAGCAGCGCCGCGACTTCACGGTGGACTGGGTGCACCTGAAGCTGAACGACCAGGCGCAGCGCACGGTCCTGTGCAAGGACCCGTTCCGTTCGGTGGACGAGCGGGTGGAGAAGCTGATCGCGGGCATGTGACGGCTGCTCGGCGGCGGGGAGGTGATCAGGTCGGATGACTGATCACCTCCCCGCCGCATGTCGTCGGCCCGCCTTGCTCCGGTGACGGGGATTCACGGCCTAGGGTGGTCGAGTCCACCGATCCGTAGATGATGTGACCGACAGTGAGGACCACCGTGCGCCGCAGAGCCGGGTTGCTCGTACTGCTGCCGATGCTGGTGCTTGCCGCGTGCAGCAGCGGCACGCCTGCGAAGAGCGGGCCGTCCCCGGCTCCGACCAGCGCCTCGCCGAGTGTGCCGGCCCCGGTGGGCTCGGCCTCGCCGATGCCGATGGTGAGCGGGGAGTTCGGCAAGAAGGCGACCATCACGCTGCCGAGCGGCCAGCCGAGCGGCCAGTTCGTGGTGAGCACGGTGATCGAGGGCGACGGCGCCACGGTCAACAAGGGCGACTGGGTGACGGTGAACTACACCGCCAAGGACTGGACCACCGGCAAGGACGTGCCCAGCTCCTACGACGCGGGTTCCAAGCCGCAGCTCTACCAGGCGGGGCTGGGCCAGCTGGTGCCGGCCTTCGACCAGAGCGTGGTGGGCAAGAAGGTGGGCAGCCGGGTGCTGGTGGTCGCGCCGCCCGCGACGGCCTTCGCCGACAACGGCAACCAGCAGCTCGGGGTCGGCAAGAACGAGACCGTGGTCTTCGCGCTGGACATCACCCAGGCCGTGCCGCAGGACTCGGTGGTCACCGGCACGCCCACCGCGCCGCCCGCGAACATGCCGCAGGTCAAGGACAACGGCAAGGCCGCGCCGACGATCACCATCCCGCCCGGCGAGCCGGCCCCGACCCAGCTGCAGACCTCGGTGCTGATCACCGGGGACGGCAAGCCGGTGCAGTCGGGCCAGACGCTGCTGGTGCAGTACACCGGGGTGCTGTGGAGCAACGGCCAGCAGTTCGACTCGTCCTGGAGCCACGGCGGCGCGCAGGCGCTGCAGATCGGCAACGGCAGTGTGATCGCGGGCTGGGACCAGGGGCTGGTCGGCAAGCCGGTGGGCAGCCGGGTGGAGCTGGTGATCCCGCCCGCGCTCGGCTACAAGGACCAAGCGCAGAACGGCATTCCGGCCAACTCCACGCTGGTCTTCGTGATCGACATCCTGGCGGCCGTCTGACCGGCGGCGGGACCAGGCGGGCGCCGGTCCACCGGGCGGGCGGGAAATTCCGGTGTGTCATGCACACTCGATGAGTGCCCGTGCTCAGGGCGAACTGACATACTGCTGCCGATTCGCACAGCGGCGAGCGACCTGATGGCGAGGATGGGGAGAAATGGCTGAGAATCCACCGGACCCGAGCGAGACCGACGACGGCGTGAGCGGCGCGGTCACCGGCCCGGCGGCGTCGCGGCCGGGTGGCCCGGTGTCGGGAGACGGCGAATCGATCGTCATCCCGCCCTCGGTGCTCAAGCAGCAGGCCGGCTGGACGGCGCCCGGCGAGCGCGTGGCCGCTCCGTCGGCCGGTGCCCAGCCGGAGGAGCCGCAGGTCTTCGCCTCCACGGTGCGCAAGCAGCAGATCTCCGAGGCCGACTACGAGAACGTGGGCGGCGGCGGACGGCTGGGCGCCGTGCTGGGCGTGGTGCTGGCGGTGCTGCTGGTCGGCAGCGGCATCGGCATCTACGTCGTCAACCAGCACAACGACAAGAGCAGCGCCGCGGACTCCGCCACCAGTGCGCCGAGCACCCCGCCCTCGCCCAGCCAGGCGCCGGTGCCGCCGATCAAGGACACCGCCAAGGTGCTGCCGACGGTCTCCGGCGACTTCGGCAAGAAGGCGACCATCACGGTGCCCTCCGAGGCGCCCGACGGCACCTTCGTGGTCAAGCCGATCTCCGAGGGCGACGGCGCCAAGATCAACAAGGGTGACTGGGTCTCCGTCGACTACACCCTGAAGGACTGGCAGAGCGGCAAGGACCTGCAGGGCTCCTACGACCTGGGCAAGCCGCTGCTGCTGCAGCCCGGCACCGGCGGTGTGATCCCGGCCCTGGACTCCAGCCTGGTGGGTCAGAAGGCGGGCAGCCGGGTGCTGATCGTCGCTCCGCCGGCAGCCGCCTTCGGCGACCAGGGCAACCAGGGCATGGGTCTGGCCCCGAAGGACACCCTGGTGCTGGTGGCCGACATCCAGCGGGTGAACGCGCCCGACGCGCGGGTCAGCGGTGACATGACGCCGCCGCCGGCCGACTTCCCGCAGGTGAAGGTGAACGGCGACAAGAAGGCCGACACCATCACCCCGCCGGCCAACGTGACCGACCCGACCGACCTCAAGACCGCCGTGCTGATCCAGGGCAAGGGCCCGAAGATCGCCAACGGCGACCAGGTGCTGGTCCAGTACACCGGCGTGACCCTCAAGGACGGCAAGAAGTTCGACTCCTCGCTCGACAAGGGCCAGGCGTTCAGCTTCGCGGTCGGCGGCGGCAACGTCATCGAGGGCTGGGACAAGGGCGTGGTGGGCCAGAACGTCGGCAGCCGGATCGAGTTGGTGATCCCGGCGTCGATGGCCTACAAGGACCAGCCGCCGGCCGGCAGCGGCATTCCGGCCAACGCCTCGCTCGTCTTCGTGGTCGACATCCTGGACGCGGGGCAGGGTTCCGGCCAGAGCGGATGACAAGATGGGGGCTTCCGGTCCGCGGGGTGACCCGCGGCCGGGCCTGAACTGCACGGGCGGCGGATGCCCGTACGGTGGCTTGTGACCAAGCCGTCGTGCGGCGGATCCGCCGCCGTGCTGTGTGGACGTGACGTGGGGCCGCCGACGGCGGCCGATGAAAAGAGGCAGTTGTGACGCAGAAGACGAAGCCGGAGATCGACTTCCCGGGTGGCGAGGCTCCGGCCGAGCTGCTGATCGAGGACATCGAGGTCGGCACCGGCGCCGAGGCCAAGGCCGGCGCCAACGTCGAGGTGCACTACGTCGGTGTCACCTTCGAGACCGGCGAGGAGTTCGACGCCAGCTGGAACCGTAACTCGACCTTCCGCTTCCCGCTGGGCGGCGGCCGGGTCATCAAGGGCTGGGACCAGGGCGTGCAGGGCATGAAGGTCGGTGGCCGCCGCAAGCTGACCATCCCGGCCCACCTGGGCTACGGGAAGCAGTCGCCGACCCCGCTGATCCCGCCGAACTCGACGCTGATCTTCGTGGTCGACCTCATCTCGGTCTGATCCCGTTCCGGCGCCGGCCGCACCCTGCCACCAGCAGGCGCGGCCGGCGCCGTTCGCTTCTCCTGACGCGCCGCGCGATCTCGGCTTTCGCCGCAGGTCCCGCACCCGGTACGGTCAGGGTCGCCGGGCCCGGAAGATCGGGGCCGGCCCCGCGCTCGGCGCGGCCGACAGCGGATATCGGAAGGGTCAGCGATGGCGATCGCCAAGGCAGAGCGGCTGATGAATCTCGCCCTGTGCCTGATGAACACCAGAAGGCCGCTCTCCAAGCGGGAACTGCGGGAGTCCGTCGAGGCCTATCGGGAGGCCTGGCAGTCCGGCAGCGAGGACGCCTTCAACCGGATGTTCGAGCGGGACAAGGACGACCTGCGCGAGCTGGGCCTGGTGATCGACGTCGACGAGAACACCCTGGACGGCGAGGCCGGCTACCTGGCCCGGCGCGACCGCAACCGGCTGCCGGAGATCGCGCTGGACGCCGAGGAGGCCGCCGCGCTGAGCCTGGCGGCCCGGGTCTGGCAGCAGGCCAGGCTCTCCGGTGCGGCCAGCGGCGCGCTGCAGAAGCTGCGCGCGGCCGGCGTGCCGTTCACCGAGGACGCCGCCGAGGGCCGCACCGCGCTGGAGCCCACCATCCCGGCGCGCGAGGCCGCCTTCGAGCCGCTGCTGCTCGCCGCCCGCGACCGGCGCCCGGTCGCCTTCGACTACCGCAAGGCCGGCGCCGCCGTCACCGAGCCGCGCTCGGTGGAGCCCTGGGCGCTGGAGTGCTGGCGCGGCCACTGGTACCTGGCCGGCTGGGACCGCGACCGCGGCGCGGTGCGGGTCTTCCGGCTCAGCCGGATCACCGGCAAGGTCCGCTCCCGGGCGGCGGCCTTCACCGCGCCGGTGCCCGAGCACGTGGACGTCCGTGCCTACGTGGCCACCTTCGCCGGCGAGGGCGCCACCGCCTCGGCCACCGTGCGGCTGCGCCGCGGGGCGGGCTTCCCGCTGCGCACCAAGGCGCTGGCCACCCGTCAGCTGGACGCCGACTGGGACGAGTTGGAGATCCCCTACGGCCACGGGCTGGGTGCCAACCTGGCCGAGTACGGGCCCGACCTGGTGGTGCTGGCGCCCGAGGAGTTGCGTGCCGAGGTCGTCGACCGGCTGCGCGCGGTGGCGGGGCTGCCGCCGCTCGCCCCGCCCGGGCGCACCGGTGCCGGTGCGTCCGCCGTTTCCGCTGTCGACACCGTCGAAGGAGCCTGAGGGTGAGCAACGCCATCGACCAGACCCGGCGGATGCTCTCGCTGGTCACCTACCTGCGCGAGCGCCCCGGTGCGGAGGTCGCCGAGGTGGCCCGGGCCTTCGGGATCACCGAGCGCGAGCTGATCGCCGACCTGAACGTGCTGCCGATGTGCGGCACCAGCTTCCGCGGCGGCGACCTGCTGGACATCGACACCGACGGTGAGCGGATCTGGTGG
Organism: Kitasatospora sp. NBC_01250; assembly: GCF_036226465.1. NCBI lineage: Bacteria > Bacillati > Actinomycetota > Actinomycetes > Kitasatosporales > Streptomycetaceae > Kitasatospora > Kitasatospora sp. NBC_01250. Next base: position 7,166,328 of record NZ_CP108476.1, read on the forward strand.
CACAACGTCGACGACGTGGCCCAGCCGCTGCGGCTGGCCGCCGACGAGGCCACCGCGCTGCTGGTGGCCGCCCGGGCGGTGGCCGGTCTGCCGGGCCTGCGCGAGCGGGACCGCCAGGCGCTCACCCGGGCCGTCGCCAAGATCGAGAACGCGGCGGGGGAGAGCGCCGAGGGCAGCGCCCGGGTCGGGGTGACCTTCGAGGCCGAGGGCCAGGTCTTCGCCGACATCGACCGCGCGCTCAGCGAGGGCCGGCGGATCTGGCTGCGCTACTACTCGCACGGGCGCGGCGGCATGACCGAGCGTGAGGTCGACCCGATCCGGCTGCTGACGGAGGGTCACACCTACCTGGACGGCTGGTGCCGCACCTCCGAGGACCGCCGGCTCTTCCGGCTGGACCGGGTCGCCGAGATCAGGATCCTCGACGAGCCGGCCGATCCGCCCCGGCTGGAGCCGCGCGACCTCTCCCAGGGCCTGGTCAACCCGGCCGCCGACGACCCCGAGGTGGTGGTCGAGGTCGGCCCCGGCGGGCGCTGGGTGGCCGAGTACTACACGCACGACCTGGCCGAGGAACTGCCGGACGGCGGCCTGCGGATCACCCTGCGCAGCTCGGACCCCTCGGGCCTGCGCACGCTGGCGCTGCGACTGGGCCGCGACGGGCGGATCGTGGCACCCGGGCCGCTGGCCGAGCAGGCCAGGGCCGCCGCGCTCGCGGCGCTGGCCGGGTACCCGGAGCAGCCGTGAGCGCCGACACCGCTGCGACGGCCGACACCGCTGCGACCGCCGACGCCGCGGAGACGACGGCCGACACCCGGTTCAAGGTCTACTGCTCGCAGTGCCGGGAGAAGGTGGAACTGGCCGCGGCCGAGTTCCGCCTGGCGCTCGGGCGGACCAAGGAGCGCACCTTCTACAGCTTCACCTGCCCCGCCTGCGGGGCTGCGGTGCGCAAGCCGGCCGGGGAGAAGATCGTGGCGGCGCTGACCGGTGCGGGGGTCTCCACCATCCGCCTGCTCCAGGCGGTGGACGGATGACCGGGACCTGGGTGCTGATGGGCGCGGTGGGTCTGGCCACCGCCGGGCTGCTGGTGCTGGGGGTGCTCGGGATGCGGCTGTGGCTGGATGTCCGGAGCCTGGCCAAGCAGGTCGACGGCGCCGCGCAGGCGCTGACCGGCGCGGCCGAGGAACTGGGCGAGAGCGTCGAGAGCGTGCGCCGCTGAGGCCGCGGCCGGTGCCGACCACCTCGCGGGTGCCCCGCGGCCGCCCAAACTTCACCCGTGGGTGAGCCGGGGGTCTCCTGCCGCCGCAGCGCGCGGGTTAGGCTCTCACCGTGGCGCCGGGTGTACCCGCGGGCCGCGTCGTCCCGTCCAGCAGCGGCCGGGGTCCAGTCGGGCCCGGACAACCGCGCCGAGTCAGAAGGTAGTCGTCCATGGGCAGGATCCTGGCGTTCCTGGTGATCATCCTGATGGCGGCGGTCTTCTTCGGCGGCAAGCGGCTGCCCGATCTGGCCCGCGCCCTGGGACGGTCACTGCGGATCCTGAAGAGCGAGACCGCCGCTCTGCGCGAGGAGTTCGACAAGGAAGCGAAGCCGCCGGTCGCGCCGCCGCAGGCCGACCCGGCACTGACCATCAAGGCCGCACCCGGTGATTCCTCCACCGCGCGGCCGGCCACCGAGCAGCGAACCGGCCGCACGCGTTGAGCGGGCGACCGGTCCACCCAGTGGCCGCCGCCCGGCGCGCCATGACGCACGAGTTTGAGGACCGGGGTTGAGCAAGTCTTCCAAGCCGCCCAAGCACGATGACGGACGGATGTCCCTGGGCGACCACCTGCGTGAGCTGCGCAACCGGCTGGTCAAGTCGGTCCTGGCGATCGTGCTCTGCACGATCGTGGCGGCGTACTTCAAGAACGAGCTGCTGCACTTCCTGATGCGGCCGCTGCCGGAGTGCGGGCCCGACGGCAAGCCGCTGCCCGGGATCAAGCACTGCGCCAAGGTGGCGGTGATCGGTGTCACCCAGCCCTTCAACCTCACCCTGAAGGTCTGTCTGCTGGCCGGCCTGGTGGCCACTGTCCCGATCTGGCTCTACCAGGCCTGGGCCTTCATCTCGCCCGGCCTGCACCGGCACGAGAAGCGCTACACGCTGACCTTCCTGGGGCTGGGCACCCCGCTCTTCCTCGGCGGCGTCGCCTGCGGCTACCTGCTGATGCCGACCACCATCGAGGTGCTGGGCTCGTTCACCCCGATCGGCGCGGAGCAGATCCTGCCGGTCGAGGACTACCTCAACATCGCCACCCGGATGCTGCTGGTCTTCGGCCTGGCCTTCGAGTTCCCGCTGCTGCTGGTGATGCTCAACCTGGGCGGAGTGCTCTCCGGCAAGCGGATGCTCGGCTGGTGGCGCGCCATGGTCATGGCGATCACGGTCTTCGCCGCCGTCGCCACGCCCAGCGCCGACCCGGTCAGCATGCTGGCGCTGGCCTCGCCGATCTGGGTGCTCTACTTCGTGGCGGTGGGTTTCGCCCTGCTCAACGACCGCCGCCGGCTGCGCCGCAACCCGGATGCCGCCCTGTCGGACGAGGAAGCCTCGCACCTGGACCTGTCGGTCGAGGGCGTCGAGGGCGCGGAGTCGGTCGCCGCCTCGGCCCCCGCCGTCGCCTCGGCTGCGCCGGTGGCCTCCGTCCCGCCCGCGCGCGGCGAGCAGGTGGACGACGACATCACCTGACGGACTCCCGGCCCTCGCTGTGCCGCATGCCCCGGACCGCTGCCGCGGACCGGGGCATGCGCATGTCCGGACCCCGGAGGACCTTGGCACGATGAAGGCAATGTGACATATTACTGGTGTGCTCACGAGACCATCCCATGACGTCGTGGTGATCGGTGCCGGCATCGTCGGTGCCGCCTGCGCGTACTACGCGGCCCGCGCCGGCCTGTCCGTCGGCGTGGTCGACCGCGGACCGGTCGCGGGCGGGACCACCGGTGCGGGCGAGGGCAATCTGCTCCTCTCCGACAAGGCGCCGGGCCCCGAGCTCGACCTCGCCCGGCTCTCCGCCCGACTCTGGCGCGAGTTGGCCGAGGAGCTGCCCGCAGCGATCGAGTACGAGGCCAAGGGCGGCCTGGTGGTGGCCGCCGAGCCGGCCGGGCAGCAGGCGCTGCGCGCCTTCGCGGCCCGGCAGGCAGCGGCCGGGGTGCGGGCCGAGGAGGTCGCCGCCGATCGGCTGGCCGACCACGAGCCGCACCTGGCCCCCGGGCTGGCCGGTGGCTTCCACTACCCCGAGGATGCCCAGGTGCAGCCCGCCCTGGCCGCGGCGCACCTGCTGCGCGAGGCGCGCCGGGCCGGTGCCGTCTTCTACCCCGGCGAGCGGGTGACGGCCCTGCTGCTCGACCCGGCGGCCGGTCGGTCCGGCGCGCCAGGTGTGCGTGGCGTGCGCACCGCCCGGCGCGAGCTGGCGGCGGGCGCGGTGGTCAATGCGGCGGGCACCTGGGGCGGGGAGGTGGCCGCGCTGGCCGGGGTGCGCCTGCCGGTGCTGCCCCGGCGCGGCTTCGTCCTGGTCACCGAGCCGCTGCCGCGGGTGGTGCGGCACAAGGTCTACGCCGCCGACTACGTGGCGGACGTGGCCAGTGGGTCGGCCGCGCTGCAGAGCTCCGCCGTGGTGGAGGGCACCCCGGGCGGCCCGGTCCTGATCGGCGCCACCCGGGAGCGGGTCGGCTTCGACCGGACGGTCTCCGTCGAGGCGCTGCAGCGGCTGGCCGCCCAGGCCACCGCGCTCTTCCCGGTGCTGGCCGGGGTGCGGGTGCTGCGCGCCTACCGGGGATTCCGCCCCTACCTGCCGGACCACCTGCCCGCGATCGGCGCGGACCCCCGGGCGCCCGGCCTCTACCACGCCTGCGGTCACGAGGGCGCTGGCATCGGCCTGGCGCCGGCCACCGGGCTGCTGATCGCCGACCAGCTGACCGGGCGGCGGGCGGTGGATCGCGCGGGGGTCGACCTTGCGGCGCTCCGGCCCGAGCGCTTCGACGACTGACCGCCGACCGCCTGCCCTGCCCGTCCTGTTCCTGCCCGTCCCGTTCCCGTCCGCCCTGATCCTGTCCGCCGCTCCTGTCCGCCCCCGCGCAGAACGGACCCCGCCCATGCGCCGTCCCCGCCCTGGTCCCCGCACTCCCGCCGCGCTGGTCGCGGCGACCCCGGGGCCGGCCCACACCATCGAGTTCGACGGCCGGGCGATCCCCGCGCTGCCGGGCCAGAGCATCGCCGCCGCACTCTGGGCGCAGGGCATCGTGGCCTGGCGCACCACCCGGGTGGGCGGCCGGCCGCGCGGGGCCTTCTGCGGGATCGGCGCCTGCTACGACTGCTTGGCCACTGTCAACGGCCGGCCCAACCAGCGCACCTGTCTGCTCCCGGCCGCGCCCGGCGACACCGTCACGACGCAGGAAGGGCACGGCCATGCCGAACTCGCCGTCTGAGCCGTCCGGGTCGTCCGGGTCGTCCGAGCTGTCCGGGTCGACGGGTGTCGCGGCCGGCGGCGCCGGCTACGACCTCGCCGTCATCGGCGCCGGCCCCGCGGGGCTCGCCGGGGTGGTGGCCGCCGCCGACCGGGGCCTGCGCTGCGTGCTGCTGGACGCGGGCGGCGGTCTCGGTGGCCAGTACTACCGTCACCCCGCCGCCGAGCTGCGGGCCGCCCGCCCCGACCGGCTGCACCACCACTGGTCGACCTTCACGGCGCTGTCCCGGCGGCTGGCGGAGCACCGCGAAGCCGGGCGGGTCGAGGTCCGGTTGCGGCACCACGTCGTGCTGGTGCAAGGAGTGCCGCTGCCGGGAGCGCCGCCGGTGTCCGGGGCGTCGACGGGGTGGCGCCTGCACACGAGTTCCGGTGTCGAGTCCGGGGCCGGGAGCACCGGCCGGGTCGACGCCCGTGCGGTGCTGCTGGCCACCGGAGCCTACGAGCGCCAGCTGCCCTTCCCCGGCTGGACGCTGCCCGGGGTGGTCACCGCCGGCGGGGCGCAGGCGATGCTCAAGGCCGGCCTGGTGCTGCCGGGCCGGCGCATCGTGGTGGCCGGCAGCGGGCCGCTGCTGCTCGCGGTGGCCGCCTCGCTGGCCGCCGCCGGGGCCGAGGTGCCCGCGCTGCTGGAGGCGGGCGGTTACCTCGGGTACGCCCGGAGCCCCGGCACGCTCGCCGCGGTCCCCGGCAAGCTGGCCGAGGGCGTCGTGCACGGTGCCGCGCTGGCCCGGCACGCCGTGCGTCCGCGCACCGCCCACGCCGTGATCGAGGCGCACGGCACCGACCGGGTGCGCGCCGTCACGGTGGCCAGGCTGGACCGTACCTGGCGTCCGCTGCCCGGCACCGAGCGGCGGATCGCCTGCGACGCGCTGGCCGTCGGGCACGGTCTGGTGCCGCAGCTGGAGCTGGCCACCGAGCTGGGCGCGGCCACCAGGACCGTGCCGGACGGCACCCTGGCGCTGCGGGTCGACGCCGGCCAGCGCACCACCGTGCCCGGCCTCTGGGCGGCGGGGGAGACCTGCGGGGTGGGCGGCGCGGAACTCGCGCTGGCCGAGGGCGAACTGGCTGCGGCGACGATCGCCGGCCAGCAGCCGCCCGCCGCGCTGCTGGCCCGGCGCCGGCGACTGCGCGCCTTCGCCGAGCTGATGGCGGCCGTCCACCGGCCCGGGCCCGGCTGGACGGGCTGGCTCTCCCCGGAGACCGAGGTCTGCCGCTGCGAGGAGGTGCCGCTGGCCCGGATCACCGAGGCGGTCCAGGAGCTGGGCGCCGGTGACGCCCGCACCGTCAAGCTGCTCACCAGGGCCGGGATGGGCTGGTGCCAGGGCCGGATGTGCGGTCCGGCCGTCGCCTGCCTGGCCGGTGCTGGTGCCGGGGCTGAGGAGCCGGCTGCCGACCGTCGGCCGTTCTCCTGTCCGGTGCGGCTCGGTGACCTGGCGGAGCTGCCGTCGGACTGATCCACCGGGGACGCGAACACCGGGAGCGCCCCCTTGCACGATCTCGTTCCCCCTTCATAAAATGTCACACCTCACCAAGGAGTCGCTCGTGACCCACCCCCAGCACGATCGCACCCGTCCGTGGCGCGGCATCATGGTCGCCACCGCGCTGCCACTGCGCCCGGACCTTTCCGTCGACTACGACGCCTTCGCCGAGCACGTCCAGCGCCTGATCGCGGCCGGCTGCGACGGCGTGGTCCCCAACGGCTCGCTCGGCGAGTACCAGACGCTCACCGCCGAGGAGCGCGCCAGAGTCGTCACCACCGCCGTCGAGGCGGCGGGCGACGGCGCCCGGGTGATGCCGGGCGTGGCGGCGTACGGCAGCGCGGAGTCCCGGCGCTGGACCGAGCAGGCCGCCGAGGCCGGCGCCGGGTCGGTGCTGCTGCTGCCGCCCAACGCCTACCGGGCCGACGCCGCCGCCGTGCGCGCGCACTACGCCGAGGTGGCCAAGGTCGGCCTGCCGGTGGTGGCGTACAACAACCCGTACGACACCAAGGTCGACCTCACCCCCGAGCTGCTGGCCGAACTGCACGGCGAGGGCAGCATCGTGGCCGTCAAGGAGTTCAGCGGCGATGTCCGGCGGGCCTACGAGATCGCCGAGCTGGTGCCGGGGCTGGACCTGCTGATCGGCGCGGACGACGTGCTGCTCGAACTCGCGCTGGCCGGGGCGGTGGGCTGGATCGCCGGCTACCCGAACGCGCTGCCCGAGGCCTCGGTCGCGCTCTACCGGGCCGCCGTCGCCCACGACCTGGCCACCGCGCTGCCGCTCTACCGGGCGCTGCACCCGCTGCTGCGCTGGGACTCCAAGACCGAGTTCGTCCAGGCGATCAAGCTCTCGATGGACATCGCCGGGCTGCCCGGCGGGCCCACCAGGCCGCCGCGCGGACCGCTGCCCGCGCAGGTCGAGGCCGCCGTCCGGGCCGCGACCGAGAAGGCGCTCGCGGAGGGCCTGAGCTAGGGCCTGCCGTCAACCCCCCCTCATATCAGCTGACGAAGGGTCACCCATGCGCACCCGCCACGTCTTCCACGCCGTCGACTCGCACACCGAGGGCATGCCCACTCGGGTGATCACGGGTGGGGTCGGCGTCATCCCCGGTGCCACCATGGCCGAGCGGCGCGTCCACTTCCAGCAGCACCTGGACCACCTGCGCACCCTGCTGATGTACGAGCCGCGCGGCCACGCCTCGATGAGCGGCGCGATCCTGCAGCCGCCGACCCGGCCGGACGCCGACTACGGCGTGCTGTTCATCGAGGTCTCCGGGCTGCTGCCGATGTGCGGGCACGGCACCATCGGGGTGGCCACCGTGCTGGTGGAGACCGGCATGGTGCCGGTGGTCGAGCCGGTCACCACCGTCCGCCTGGACACCCCGGCAGGGCTGGTCACCGCCGAGGTGCGGGTGACGGACGGCGCCGCCACCGCCGTCACCATCCGCAACGTCGCCTCGTTCGCGGTCGCGCTGGACCGGAAGATCGAGGTGCCCGGCTGGGGCGCCGTCAGCTACGACCTGGCGTACGGGGGCAACTTCTACGCGATCCTGCCGGCAGCCGAGTTCGGGCTGCCCTTCGAGCGGGCGCGCAAGCAGGAGCTGCTGGCGGCGGGCCTGGCCCTGATGGAGGCGATCAACGCCTCCGCCGAGCGCCCGGTGCACCCCGAGGACCCGTCCTTCCACAGCGTCCACCACGTCAACCTGCTGGCCCCCGGCTCCACCGCCGAGCACACCCGCCACGCGATGGCGATCCACCCCGGCTGGTTCGACCGCTCGCCCTGCGGCACCGGCACCTCGGCCCGGATGGCCCAGCTGCACGCGCGCGGTGAGCTGGCGATCGGTCAGGACTTCGTCAACGAGTCCTTCATCGGCACCCGGTTCACCGGCCGACTGGTCGAGTCGACCGAGGTGGCCGGGCGGCCCGCGGTGGTTCCGACCGTCACCGGGCGGGCCTGGCTGACCGGCACCGCCCAGTACTTCCTCGACCCGAGTGACCCCTTCCCCGGAGGCTTCCTGCTGTGAGCGCCACTGTCAGCTCCTACAACCCCGCCGACCCGGCCGACCTGGTCGCCGAGGTCCCGGCCCCCGGCGCCTTCGGCACCACCGCGGCCGTCGAGCGGGCCCGGGCCGCGCAGCCGGGCTGGCTGGCGCTCGGCGCCGCCGCTCGCTCGGCCGCGCTGGGGCGGGCCGCCGACGCGGTCGAGGCACACGCCGCGGAGCTGACCGCGCTCGCGGTGCGCGAGGTGGGCAAGCCGGTCGCCGAGGCGCAGGGGGAGGTGGCCAGGACCGTCGCCATCCTGCGCTACTACGCACAGGCGCCCTTCGCACCCTCCGGCGCCGTGCACGAGACCGCCGCGGGGCCGGGGCTGCTGCTCACCCGCCGTCGCCCGCACGGCGTGGCCGGGCTCATCACGCCGTGGAACTTCCCGTACGCCATTCCGCTCTGGAAGGCCGCGCCCGCGCTGGCAGTCGGCAACACCGTGGTGCTCAAGCCCGCGCCGGAGGCGAGCGCCTGCGCACTGCGGCTGGCCGAGCTGCTCGCGCTGCCCGCGGACGTGCTGACCGTGGTGCCGGGCGGCGCGGCGGAGGGGGCGGCGCTGGTCTCCGCGGCGGACGTCATCTCCTTCACCGGCTCCACCGGCACCGGGCAGGCCGTGATCCGCGCGGCCACCGAGCGCTCGGTGCCGGTGCAGGCCGAGCTGGGCGGGGTGAACGCGGCCATCGTGCTGCCGACGGCCGACGTCGAGCAGGCGGCCGCCCAGCTGGCCTTCGCCATCGCGGGGTACGCGGGCCAGAAGTGCACCGCCACCAGCCGGGTGATCGCGGTGGGCGCGGCGCTCGAACCGCTGCGCGCGGCGCTGGTCAAGGCGCTGGCGGAGGTGGAGTGCGGGCCGGTGATCTCCGAGGCGGCGCGGGAGCGGCTGACCGGCGCGGTCTCCTCGGCGGTGGCGGGCGGGGCGCAGCTGCTGACGGGCGGGCGGGTGCCCGAGCGGGCGGGCTGGTTCGTCGAACCGACGCTGCTGGAGCAGGTGCCGGACGGGGATCCGCTGCTGACCGAGGAGTTCTTCGGGCCGGTCGCGGTGCTGCTGGCCGCCGCCGATCTGGACGAGGCGGTCGCGCTGGCCAACGCCACCCGGCACAGCCTGGCGGCCTCGGTGCACACCCGGGACCTGGACGTCGCGCTCGCGGCGGCCGACCGGCTGGCGGCCGGGATGATCCGGATCAACGCGCCGTCCAGCGGGGTCGACTTCCACCTGCCGTTCGGCGGCACCCAGCAGGCCTCCTACGGCGCCCGCGAGCAGGGGGCAGCGGCGCTGGACTTCTACACCGCGAGCCGCACGATCTCGCTGCTGCCGGCGGGGGAGGTGCGGTGAGCGGGCCCGGATCGGAGCCGTTGCCACCGGCGGGACTCGAAGTCCGGACGGTGGACTACCACACCGCCGGTGAGCCGTTCCGGATCGTCACCGCCGGTCTGCCGCCCGTTCCGGGCGGGAGCGTGGCCGAGCGCCGGGCCATCGCGCTGCGGCCGGCCGCCGGTTCGGTTGTCGGTGTCGGTGGCGCGCGGGTGCCGCGGCCCGGCCCGCTGGAGACCGTGCGGCAGCTGCTGACCCGGGAACCGCGCGGACACGCGGGGATGTACGGCGGGTTCCTGGTGCCGCCGGACGACGACGAGGCGCAGCTGGGCGTGCTCTTCTTCCACAAGGACGGCTACTCCACCGCCTGCGGTCACGGCACCATGGCGCTGGGTGCCTGGGCCGTGGACAGCGGGCTGGTCGCCGCGCCGGACGACGGCACCGCCCGGGTCTGGATCGACGTCCCGTCCGGACGGGTCGCCGCGCTGGTGCACCGCAGTGCCGGGCGCACCACGGCGGTGACCTTCCGCAACGTCCCGACCCGGGTCCTGGCCCGCAAGCTGCCGGTGGCGACCTCGGTGGGGACACTGGAGGTCGACGTGGCCGACTCCGGGGCCCGCTACGCCTCGTTGGCGGTGCCGGGCGGCGGGCCGTTCGCGGCGGCGGGCTCCGGTGCGCGGGTGGCCCCGGGCGCGCTGGCGGCGCTGGTCCCGCTCGGGCGGGAGATCCGGGCCGCGCTGCTCGACACGTACGACCTGTACGGGGTGATCTTCCATGAGGAGCTGCCCGACACCGAGGCCGGCCCGAACCAGCGCAGCGTCACCGTCTTCACGGACGGTCAGATCGACCGCTCGCCCTGCGGCTCCGGCACCTCGGCGCGGCTGGCCCTGCTCGCGGCCGACGGGCGGCTGGGCCCCGGACAGGAGTTGCGCCACGAGTCGGTGATCGGCACCGTCTTCACCGGCCGGGTCCTCGGCCACGGGCCGGGCGGTGTGCTGACCGAGGTCACCGGGCAGGCCCATCGCACCGGCGAGCACACGTTCGTGCTGGACCCGGCCGACCTGCTCGGCACCGGATTCCTGCTGTGATCACCGAGCTGGCGGTCGATCTGACGATGCGTCAGGCCATCGACGCGATCGCCGAGGTGCTGCGGGCCGGACTCGATGTGGAGGCCTGCCCGGGCCGCAGCAACGTGGCCGTACCGAGCGGCGAGCTGCTGCTGATGCCGGCCGCCGCCGACGGGTACGCGGGTGTCAAGATCGCGGGCGTGGCCCCGGCCAACCCGGCGCTCGGCCTGCCCAGGATCACCGGCAGCTATCTGCTGCTGGACGGCGCCACCCTGCTGCCGCTCGCGCTGTTGGACGGTGCGGCACTCACGGCGCTGCGCACGCCTGCCGTGACCGCTGTCGCCGTGGACCGGCTGGCCGCTGCCGATGCCGAGCATTTGGTGCTCTTCGGCGCCGGGCCGCAGGCCTACGGGCACCTCGATGCGCTGTGCGCCGTCCGGCCGCTGGGACGGGTCACGGTGGTGGCGCGCCGGGCCGAACCGGCTGCGGGGCTGGTCCGGTACGCCCAAGAGCTGGGGCTTTCGGCGCTGGCGGGGGAGCCGGACGCGGTCGCCGGGGCCGACCTGGTGGTCTGCTGCACCACCGCGACCACGCCGCTCTTCGACGGCGCGCTCGTCCGCGAGCACGCGGTGGTGGCGGCGGTCGGCTCGCACAGCCCGCGGGCGCGGGAGGTGGACGGCGTCCTGGTGGCCCGGGCCGCCTGCTACGTGGAGGCCCGGGCGGCGGCCCGGCTGGAGGCGGGGGACCTGCTGCTCGCGGACGGCGGGGCCGGGCCCGAGGCGCCGAAGGCGTGGGCCAACCTCACCGAGCTGGTGAACGGGAGGGCCGCCGTCCCGACGGACCGGCCGCGCTTCTTCAAGAGCGTCGGCATGGCCTGGCAGGACCTCGCCCTCGCCGCGGAACTTCACCGTCGCCGACGTTGACGGCTGACCCGGCGTCAAAGGGAGTGCGGGGGCGTGCCGGACGGCGGGCGTGCCCGCAAGGTGGCCGGCCGGGCGGTCCGGGGGCCGTCCGTGGATCACCCGTGGGTCATCCGTGCGGCATGCGCGGACCATCCGTGGAGCATCCGTGGACCGTCTGTGGGGTGTTCGCGGTTCGCCGGCCGGGCGATTCGGCGCCGATCCGTCGCTCAGCCGTGCTGACCAGTCGAAACGTGACATTGTACGCTGGGGGCTCCGCACTCTCCGGAGGACCGCAGTGACCGAGTCAAAGCCCCGCCCCCTCATCTCCGTTCAGGAGCGTCTGCGCGACCAGGTCGCCCACGCCCTGCGGGCCGCGCTGATCTCCGGTGAGCTGCGCCCGGGTGTGGTCTACTCCGCGCCCGCGCTGGCCGCCGACTTCGGCGTCTCGGCCACCCCGGTCCGCGAGGCGATGCTTGACCTGGCCCGTGAGGGCCTGGTCGAGGCCGTGCGCAACAAGGGTTTCCGGGTCACCGAGATGACCGAGCGGGACCTGGACGACTTCACCGAGATCCGTGAGCTGATCGAGGTCCCGACGGTCGGTCGGGTCGCCCGCGGCGCCACGGCCGAGCAGTTGGAGGCGCTGCGGCCGGTCGCCGAGGAGATCGTGGCCGCCGCCCGCCAGCACGACCTGATCGGGTACCTGGAGGCCGACCGCCAGTTCCACCTGACCCTGCTGGGCCTGGCCGGCAACGCCCGCCTGGTCGAGGTGGTCGGTGACCTGCGCAAGCGCTCCCGCCTCTACGGCCTGACCCGCCTCGACCAGCGCGGCGAGCTGGTCTCCTCCGCCGAGGAGCACCTGGAACTGCTGGACCTGATGATCTCCGGCGACGCCGAGGCCGCCGAGGCCTGCATGGCCCGCCACCTCAGCCACGTCCGCTCCCTGTGGGCGGCCGGCCGCGAGGAGGCCGCGGCGGAGAAGCCGGCCCTGCGCCTGGGGACGCGGTAGCGCTCGCGGTCGACCGTCACCCGCGCAGACGTCCGTCCGCCATTTCCAGCACCCGGTCCACCTCCCTCAGGAGCGCCCGGTCGTGGGTGACCATCACCGTGGCCGTGCCGTGCTCGCGGGTGGCCTCGGCCAGCAGCCGCACGATCTGGGCCCCGCGCTCGTGATCCAGCGCGGACGTGGGCTCGTCGACCAGCAGCACCGAGGGCCGGCCGAAGAGTGCCCGGGCGATGTTGACCCGCTGGCGTTCACCACCCGAGAGCTGGTGGGGGCGGCGGCGCTGCTTGGCCTCGTCCAGCCCGACCGAGGCGAGCAACTGCTCGGCCCGGGAGCGGACCCGGCCGGGGCGCTCGCCCCGCAGGTCCGCCAGGACCAGCAACTGCTCCACCGCGGTGAGCGAGGCGAGCAGATTGGACTGCTGGAAGACGATGCCCAACCGCTCGCGACGCAGCGCGGTGCGGGCCTTGGCGGACAGCGCGCCCGCGTCCTGACCGTCTATCAGCACCTGGCCGCGGTCGGGCCGCAGCAGGGTCGCGGCCACGGCCAGCAGGCTGGACTTGCCGGAACCCGAGGGCCCCACCACCGCCGTGAACTCGCCGGGCGCGACCTCCAGGTTGACCTCGTCCAGCGCGGTGAGCCGCTGCTCGCCGTCGGGGTAGGTGAGGGTCACCCCACGCAGCGCCAGGCCTGTGCGGGTGCGCGGCGTGGTCAGGGTACTGGTCATCGGGCGGCTCCCAGGGCGGTGATCGGGTCGACGGCGGTGATCCGGCGCACGGCCAGCACGGCGCCGAGCAGGCCGAGCAGCACCATGGCGGCCACCGGTACGGCCACGCTGGTCGCGCTCAGGTCGAAGGGGACGTCGGTGGCGGCGATTGCCCCGCCGGCCGCACCCGCCGCCCCGCCGAGCAGGGCGCCGGCCAGCAGCACCACGGTGGCCTGGGCGAGTGCGTCCCGCACCAGGTAGGCGCTGCTCGCGCCGACCGCCTTGAGGACGGCGATATCGGGTTTGCGCTGGATCGTCCAGACGGTGAAGAAGGCGCCGACCACCAGCGCACTGACCGCGAAGAGGAAGCCCTGGATCAGTTGCAGGCTGCCTTGCTCGGCCGCGTAGCCGTCGATGCCGGCCAGGGCGCCGTCCAGCGTGGCGGCCTTCGTGTTCTGGTATCGATCGAGGGCGCCGAGGTCGGCGGCGCGGCCCGCGGTGATCGCCAGGGCGGTCGGGCGGGTCTGGCCGCTGAGCGCCTGCCAGGTGGGCAGCGTGGTCCAGACGGTGGGGGCGTGTGCATAGGAGCGCTGGTCCGTGATCGCGCTGACGGTCAGCGTCCGGGGCCCCAGCCGGACCTGCTGGCCGACCGCCAGGTGGCTGTCGGCGGCGGTGTCGGTGCCCACCGCGACCTGACCGTCGCCCGGGGCGGCTCCCGAGCGCAGCGGCGGCAGCAGCGGGCCGCCGGCGCCCAGCACGCTGACCGAGGTGGCGCTCCCGCCGGCGGTCAGCCTGGTCATCGAGACCCCGAGGGGCTCGACCGAAGAGATCCCGGGCGCACTCGTCCACCCCGCCTGCTGCTCGGACGAGATGGAGCTGGAGCTGAAGGAGACGGTCGGCGCGGCGCCGGCGGGCGCGCCGAAGACGATCCGGTCGGCCGGCAGCCCGGCGATGGTGGAGGAGGCCGCCGAGGCCAGGCCGCCGGTCAGCCCGTAGAGGAAGACCACCAGGGTGCTGATCAAGGTGACCACCGCGCCCATCAGGGCGAAGCGGCCCCTGGCGAAGCGGAGGTCACGCAGAGCGACGAACACGGGAACCTACTTGGTCGAGGGCGGGCGGGCGGATGGTCGTGGTCGTGGTCGTGTCGTGGTCGGGGGAGAGGTTGTGGCTCCACTCTGTCGGCCGGCGGGCTGCCTGCCATCGCCGAGAGGAGCGGCTCGCAAGCCGCTCGTCTGGTGGAGCCCGGAATCCATCGAACGGTTGATGCCGAGAGGTGCGGCGATGCCGTGCCCGGCCCGTACCCTCGGAAGGCGTGAGCCGCCTCAACCGTGCCGACCGGGCCGATCACCCCGGTCGTCCCACCCCTGCCCCCGTCCCTGCCCTCGCCCTCGCCGGACATTCTGTGAGCACCCCCGCCCTGCGGGTGATGAACCTCGCCCTGCACGGGCTGTTCTTCACCCTCCTGGCGGTGCTGGTGCTGCGCGGTCTGCTGGACGGCCAGCTCGGGGCGGCCGGGCTGGCCGCGGCGCTGGCGCTCGGCGCCGCCTACGCCGTCGGCGGGCTGGTGCGGCGGATCCGGTTCGATCGGCGCTGGGCCGGTGCCTGGCTCGGCGTGGTGGTGCTCCTCTGGGCGGCGCTCACGCTCGGCCACCCGGAGTTCTGCTACCTCGCTTTCCCGCTCTACTTCATCTGCCTGCACCTGCTCCCGGTGCGCTGGGCAGTGCCCGCCGTGCTGGGCCTGACCGGCCTGGTGGTAGCGGCCCAGGCCGGCACGGCGGGCGGGCTGAGCACGGCGAAGGTGCTCGGCCCGCTGGCCGGGGCCGCGGTCGCGCTTCTCACCGCCTACGGCTACGCGGCCCTCTACCGGGAGAACCGCCAGCGGCAGCACCTGATCGAGGACCTGGTGCGCACCGAGGGCAAGCTGGTCGCCAGCCAGCGCGAGGCGGGGCGGCTGGCGGAGCGTCAGCGCCTGGCCCGGGAGATCCACGACACGCTCGCCCAGGGGCTCTCCAGCATCGTCATGCTGGCCCGCTCCGCCGAGGCTGCCCTGCCCGCCGACCCGCAGGCCGCCGCCGACTGGATCCGCGAAGTGGGCCGCACCGCCGCCGAGAACCTGGCCGAGGCCCGCCGCTTCGTGCAGGCGCTCACCCCGCCCGCGCTGGACGACGCCACGCTGGCCGAGGCGCTGCGCCGGCTGGCGGCCGGGCGCGGGGCGGTCTTCCACCTGGACGGCGAACCGTACGCGCTCCCGGTGGAGGCCGAGGTGGCCCTGCTCCGGCTGACCCAGGAGGCGCTGGCCAACGCCGAGCGGCATGCGGCGGCCGAGCGGATCGCGGTGACCCTCAGCTACCTCGACGACGAGGTGACGCTCGACGTGTTCGACGACGGGGTGGGCTTCGACCCCCGAGCGGTGGCCGACCCGGCGGTCGGGAGCGGCTTCGGCCTGCACGGGATGCACGAGCGGATCGCGGCGCTCGGCGGCAGTCTCACCGTCGAGTCGGCCCCGGGCGAGGGCACGGTGGTCGCGGCCTCCCTGCGGCTCGTTGCTCTCACGGGCCCGATCGGGCTGGACGGGCTGGACGGG
This sequence comes from Kitasatospora sp. NBC_01250, assembly GCF_036226465.1. Taxonomy (NCBI): domain Bacteria; kingdom Bacillati; phylum Actinomycetota; class Actinomycetes; order Kitasatosporales; family Streptomycetaceae; genus Kitasatospora; species Kitasatospora sp. NBC_01250. The sequence goes on from NZ_CP108476.1 coordinate 7,181,904, forward strand.
CTGGACGGGCTGGACGAGCCTGATGAGCCGGACGAGCCGGGCACGCTGGGCGGCCCACCCGGGCCGGACGGCTCGGACGAGCCGTCCGGCCCGGTGCGGCCCCTGTCGTTCGACGGGTTGAGCGCGCAGGACGGCCACGAGGGGCTCGACGCCCTGGCCGCGCGCCTGCTCGGTCCCCGGGCCGCGAGCTCGGGCGAGAGTCTGGCGGCCCCGCGATGATCCAGGTGCTGCTGGTCGATGACCACCCGGTGGTGCGGCGGGGCCTGCGCGCCATGGTCGACGAGCTGCCCGAGCTGGAGGCCGTCGGCGAGGCCGGCGACGGAGCGGAGGCGCTGCGCCTGCTCGACGCCCTGCCCCGGCGGCCCGACGTGGTCCTGATGGACCTGCAGATGGGCTCCGGCATGCACGGAGTGGAGGCCACGCGGCGGATCACCGCCCTGCCCGACCCGCCCGCGGTGCTCATCCTGACCACCTACAGCACCGACGCCGACATCCTGGCCGCCGTCGAGGCCGGTGCGACCGGGTACCTGCTCAAGGACGCCCCGCCACCGGAGCTGGTCGCCGCGGTCCAGGCCGCCGCCCGGGGCGAGACGGTGCTGGCACCGCCGGTGGCGGCGCGCCTGCTCGGGCGGGTACGGGCCGGCCGGCCCACGCTGTCGCCCCGCGAGTCCGAGATCCTCCAACTGCTCGCATCGGGGCTGGCGAACCGTCAGATCTCCAAGCGCCTCTTCATCAGCGAGGCCACCGTCAAGACCCACCTGGTGCACATCTACGAGAAGCTCGGCGTGGACAGCCGCACCGCCGCGATCGCCGCCGGGCTGAGCAGCGGCCTGATCCGCGCCGGCTGACACCGCGCCGGCTGAACGGAGGGCGTCCGGAGCCGCTGGAGGTCTCCGAGGGCACCCGGAGACCGGTTGTGGCCGGGCGGCTCGGCCTGACCGCACGTCAAGGCCGGGCCGCCCGGGAACCGGGGGCGTCGCGGGGCTCAGCCCTGCTGTACGCGGGTACCAGTCATACGGCGGCACGGCCTGCCGATGGCGATGGGCACCGAGGAAGCGCGGGGCGCATGGGGGTGACACGCCCTACCCAAGCAGCCCGGCCCTGGGAGCGTCCATACCTCGGACATGACAAGGCAAAAGATTTTACGGCTTCCGGGGTGGCAAAGCGGACGATCCGCTGACGAAACGGCCTGCATCAGGAGAATCTGATGCAACCCGGCTGTGGGAGGATCGCGCCATGCCCCCCGCCTCACCGTCCCCCGCCGCCGCTGCCTCCAACTCCAGCCCCACCGCCGCGGTCGCGCGCGGTACCGCCGGCCGCGCCCAGGTCCTCGCGGCCGCCGCCGAGTTGTTCACCCGGGACGGCTACGCGGCCACCACCACCCGTGCGGTCGCCGAACGCGCCGGACTGCGCCAGTCCACCCTGTACCACCACTTCGCGAGCAAGGACGCCATCCTCGCCACCCTGCTCGAAGGCACCGTCACCCCCGCCCTCGCCCACGCCAACCGCCTGCTGGAGACCGCCGAACCGGTGCCCGGTGCCCGGCTCTGGTCGATGGTCCACTTCGACACCGCTCTGCTGCTCGGCGGCTTCTCCAACCTGGGCGCGCTCTACCTGCTGCCCGAGGTGCGAGGCGAGCGGTTCGCCGACTTCCGCCGGCTCCGCTGCGAACTCGGCGCTGCCTACCGCACCCTGCTGGCCGGGCTGGACGGTCTGCCCGCGTCGGAGCTGACCCTGCGGGCCGAGCTGGTGCTCGGCCTGGTGGAGGGCACCGTGGCCGTCTCGCGACAGTGCGCCGAACACGCGACGGAGACGGTCTGCGTCGCGGTGGCCGATGCCGCGGTGCGCCTGGCCTGCGGGGCCGGCTGCCCGCCCGAGCGGCTCACGGCCATCCGGACGGCGGCGCGCGGGCTGCCCGGCTGACCCGTGGCCCGCACACCCGACGGTCACCTGGCCCGCGATCAAGCGCGGCCCGGCCCGCCCGTCCCACCCGCAGCGTCGTACAGTGGGGCGCGTGTCCACTCTTCCCGAGCCGACCCTGCCGATCATCGCCGCCCCCATGGCCGGTGGCGCCTCAACTCCCGCGCTGGTCGCGGCCGTCAATGAGGCGGGCGGCCTCGGCTACCTCGCCGCCGGATACAGACGAGCCGACGCGATGAGCGAGCAGATCGCCCGGACACGCGAACTGACGGACCGTCCGTTCGGCGTCAACCTCTTCGTCCCCGCCGCCACCGACCCCGCCGCGCTGGCCGGCGTTCCCGCCTACCGGGCGGAGCTGCTCCCCGAGGCGGAGCGCCGGGGCGTCGCCCTGCCGGAGCGGATCGCCCCGGACGACGAGGACTGGAACGCCAAGATCGCCGCACTGCTCGCCGATCCGGTGCCCGTGGTCTCCTACACCTTCGGCCTGCCGACCCGTCAGGAGGCCGACGCACTGCGGGCGGCGGGCACCGCCCAGGTGGCCACCGTGACCAGCGTGGCCGAGGCCCGCGCGGCGGTGGCGCTGGGAGTGGACGCGCTCTGTGTCCAGGGCCCGGAGGCGGGCGGTCACCGGGGCACCCACCAGGCCGGCCCCGAACCGGGCGGTGAACCCCTGCTGGAGCTGCTCGCCCTGGTCCGCGCCGCCGTCGACCTGCCGCTGATCGCGGCCGGCGGGCTCGGCGACGGCGCCGCGATCGCCGCGGCGCTGCGGGCCGGGGCCAGGGCCGTCCAACTCGGCACCGCCTACCTGCTCGCCGAGGAGGCCGGCACCTCCGCACCGCACCGCGCGGCACTGGCCGACCCGGCCTTCACCGAGACCGTCGGCACCCGTGCCTTCACCGGCCGGGTCGCCCGCGGCCTGCGCAACGCCTTCATCGACGAGCACGCCGGGCACGCCCCCCACGCCTACCCCGAGGTGCACCACCTGACCGCCCCGCTGCGCGCCGCGGCCACCGCCCGTGCCGACACCCAGCAGATGCACCTGTGGGCGGGCACCGCCTTCGCCAAGGCCCGGCCGGGGACGGCGGGCGAGATCACCGCGCGGCTGTGGCACGAGGCGCAGCGGCAGGACACTCCCTGGCGGACGGGCACGGCACAGGAGCGGGAGCCGCGGTGAGGCCGCTGCGCGCCGCCGGGGAGCTTCGGAGCCAGCCGTCGAACTAGATCCGTGCCTGCCAGGCCGCCGTCGGGATCGGGTGGGCCGTGTAGAGCGGCAGGAACCAGACGAAGTTGGTGGCGATCGCGGTCAGCGCCAGACCGGCGACGAGGATGCGCGGGCGGGTCGGGGTGCGCAGCAGGTCCTGTGCCAGGACGGCGACGGCCAGGCAGAGGAAGGGCACGAAGGCGACCGCGTAGAAGGAGGGTGCGGCCCTGGTAGAGGAACCACGGGAGGTAGCCGGCCGCGACCGCACCCAGCACGGCGGCGGCACGGGGGTCGCGGTGGCGTAGCAGGAGGTGGCCGAGGTAGGCCAGGGCGAGCAGGGCGGTCCACCAGAGCAGCGAGGGCGTCCCGGGCGAGCAGCAGGCAGCCGAACGCGGCCGGCACCCAGAACATCAGCACGATGTCGAGCAGCGCCGTGCGGCTCATCACCAGGTGCAGCCCGTCCAGCGAGAGCAGCAGGCCGGCCAGGCAGCCCAGCGCGGTGGAGCGCAGCAGACGGCGGGCGGCCCGGCAGAGCAGCAGCACGGAGAGGGTGCCGAGCAGCGCGGGGACGAACCGCCAGCCGAACGGCGTCATGCCGAAGAGCCCCTCGCCGAGCGCGATCAGCCACTTGCCGACCGGCGGATGCGCGACGAACTCCGGTGCACGGCTGAGCCCGATCGTGGCCGGATGGGTGAGGAGCTGGGCGTCGGCCTGGTCCGGCCAGCTGCCCTCGTAGCCGTACTGCAGCAGGGACCAGGCGTCCTTGGCGTAGTAGGTCTCGTCGAAGACCACCGCGCGCGGGCTGCCCAGGTACCAGAACCGGAGCAGCCCGGCGAGCAGGGTGACCAGGAGCGGGCCGGTCCAGCTGCTGCTGATGGCCGCGCGCAGGGCAACGGAGGGTCGGCGGGCCGGCGTGGCGCCATCCTTGGGCGGTGCCCTGCCCGGTGCGCCGATCCGCGCCGGGCCGGGGGAACGCGATCCGCCCGTTCGCCGTAGGAGAGCGGCGTACGGGCGGATCGGTTCACTCCCGGTCGGTGACCTGCGGTCAGCGGCGGCTGCGGCGGATGATCAGCATGCCACCGCCGACGCCCAGCAGGAGCGTGGCCACCAGGGCCGCCAGAGCGACGTCCCGCAGACCGGTCCCGGGCAGCGGGCCCGGCCTCCCGCCGGGCGACGGCTCCGAGGTGGGCCTCGGGCGGTGGGTGTGCGTGGGGTGCGGGGACGGGGACGGGGACGGGGACGGGGACGGGCTGGACGGGGTCACCGTGATGTCGGTGCTGCAGGAGCCGGACGTGTCCGTGGCGCGAAGGTTGGTACCGGCGGGGCAGTTGGTGCCGTCGCCGAGCGAGACGATCACGTTCTGCAGCTGCTTGCCACCGGCGTCGCGCCGCACCGTGAAGCTGTAGACGAGCGTCTCGGTGGCACCCGGACGGATGTCGAGGGTCCAGGTCAGCCTGGGCTCGACGTAGGAGGTCTGGCCGGTGCTGGCCTTGGCGTCGCTCTCGTACACGGCCGCAGCGAGCACGCCGGTGAAGTCGTCGACGATGGTGGCGCCGAAGTACGTCGCGGTCGCGTTGTTGGTCGCGGTCACGGTGTAGGTGACCCGGTCGCCGGGCTTGGGGTGGGCGGGGCTGACCTGCTTGTCGAGCCGCAGGTCAGGGCGGAGCGTGATCGGCTCGGTCGGCGTGGCCACCGCGGTGTGCGCGGAGGCGGACGGGTCGGGGCCACCGGTGACCACCGCGGTGTTCACCGGGACGCTGGTGGCATCCGGCGACAGTGTGCCGGTGAGCGTGTAGCTGATCGTCCGACCGGGTGCCAGCTCCACGGCGGGGCAAGTGGCGGTGCCGTTGGCGATCGGGCACGGGGTGCCGTCGGCGTCCGCGCTCATCGCCGCGCCGTCGACCTGCTCGGGGACCTGATCGGTGACCTGGACGTCACGGGCGAGCGAGGGACCGTTGTTGGTGACCGTCACCCGCCAGGCGATCGGCTGCCCGGCGATCACCGGGGAGGTGAGCAGCACCTTGGCGATGTCGAGGTGGGCCTGTCGCTCCGGCGACCCGGTCGGGGTGGCGACGGCGGTGTGGGTGGGGGTGGCCGGGTCGGGGCCGCCGGTGACGGTGGCGGTGTTGGTGGGGGTGGTGGTGGCCTCGGGGGCGAGGGTGCCGGTGATGGTCCAGGTGAGGGTGGTGCCGGCGGGGATTTCGGTGGCGGGGCAGGTGGCGGTGTTGTTGGTGATGGGGCAGGGGGTGTTGTCGGTGTCAGCGGTCATGGTGGCGTTGGTGACGCCGGTGGGGATCTGGTCGGTGACGATGACGTTGCGGGCGCGGGAGGGTCCGTTGTTGGTGACGGTGATGCGCCATTGGATCTGCTGGCCGGGGATCACGGGGTTGGTGAGCAGGGCCTTGGAGATGGTCAGGTTGGCCTGCGGGGCGGGGGAGTCGGTGGGCGAGGCGACGGCGGTGTGGGCGCTGGCGGAGGGGTCGGGGCCGCCGGTGACGACTGCCGTGTTACCGGGCGTTCCGGTCGCGTTGGGGTCGAGTACACCGCTGACCGTGTAGCTGTGGGACTGGCCCGCCGCCAGCTCGATCGCCGGGCAGGTGGCGGTGCCGTTGGCGATCGGGCACGGGGTCGCGTCGGTGTCGGAGGCCATGGCCGCACCCGACACACCGTCGGGGATGCGGTCGGTGACCACGACGTCGCGGGCGAGCGAGGGGCCGTGGTTGGTCACCGTGACCCGCCACTGGATCTGGCGGCCCGGGACGACCGGGTCGGTGAGCAGGATCTTGGAGATGCTGAGCGCGGCCTGCGGGGCGGGCGAGTCGGTGGGCGAGGCGACGGCGGTGTGCGCACTGGCCGACGGGTCGGGGCCGCCGGTGACCACGGCGATGTTGGTCGGCGTAGCGGTCGCGTCCTGGGCGAGGGTGCCGCTGAGCGTGAAGGACGCGGTGGCGCCGGGCGCGATCTGCACCGGCGGGCAGGTCGCGGTGGTGCCCGTGATCGGGCACGCGGCCCCGGTCTCGTCGACCGTCATGGTGGCGCCGACCACCTCGTTCGGCACGGTGTCGGTGACCACGACGTCGCGGGCCAGCGAGGGGCCGTGGTTGGTGACGGCGACCCGCCATTGGATCTGCTGGCCGGGTACCACCGGGTTGGTCAGCAGCACCTTGGAGATGCTGAGCGCGGCCTGCGGCCGGGTGCTCTCGGAGGGCTGGGCGGTGGCGGTGTTGTTGGATGGGTCGGGGTCGGGGCCGCCGCTGACGGAGGCGACGTTGACCGGTGTGCTCGTCGCGCTCGGGTCGAGCGTGCCGGTGACTGTGTAGGAGACCGATGCCTCGGCGGCCAGCTCGATGGCCGGGCAGGTCGCGACACCGCTGCTGACCGGGCACGGTGTGTTGTCGGTGTCGGCGGTCATGGTGGCGTTGGTGACGCCGGCCGGGATCTGGTCGGTGGCGACGACGTTGCGGGCGCGGGAGGGTCCGTTGTTGGTGACGGTGACGCGCCATTGGATCTGCTGGCCAGGAACCACCGGGCTGCTGAGCAGCACCTTGCCGATCTCGAGATCCGCCCGCAGGCCCGGGAGGCCGGTGGGGCTGGCGACGGCGGTGTGGGCGCTGGCCGAGGGGTCGGGGCCGCCGGTGACCACGGCGATGTTGGTCGGTGCGGTGGTGGCGTTCGGGTCGAGCACGCCCGTCACGGTGTACGAGGCCGACTGGCCGACGGTGAGTTCGATCGCCGGGCAGGTGGCGATGCCGCCGGTGATCGGGCAGCTGCGGTCGTCGACGTTCGCCTGCATGGTCGCATGGGTGACGCCGGCCGGAATCCGGTCGGTGACCACGACGTTGCGGGCGAGCGAGGGGCCGTTGTTGGTGACGGCGACCCGCCATTGGATCTGCTGGCCGGGTACCACCGGGTTGGTCAGCAGCACCTTGGAGATGCTGAGCGCGGCCTGCGGCCGGGTGCTCTCGGAGGGCTGGGCGGTGGCGGTGTTGTTGGATGGGTCGGGGTCGGGGCCGCCGCTGACGGAGGCGACGTTGACCGGTGTGCTCGTCGCGCTCGGGTCGAGCGTGCCGGTGACTGTGTAGGAGACCGATGCCTCGGCGGCCAGCTCGATGGCCGGGCAGGTCGCGACACCGCTGCTGACCGGGCACGGTGTGTTGTCGGTGTCGGCGGTCATGGTGGCGTTGGTGACGCCGGCCGGGATCTGGTCGGTGGCGACGACGTTGCGGGCGCGGGAGGGTCCGTTGTTGGTGACGGTGACGCGCCATTGGATCTGCTGGCCAGGAACCACCGGGCTGCTGAGCAGCACCTTGCCGATCTCGAGATCCGCCCGCAGGCCCGGGAGGCCGGTGGGGCTGGCGACGGCGGTGTGGGCGCTGGCCGAGGGGTCGGGGCCGCCGGTGACCACGGCGATGTTGGTCGGTGCGGTGGTGGCGTTCGGGTCGAGCACGCCCGTCACGGTGTACGAGGCCGACTGGCCGACGGTGAGTTCGATCGCCGGGCAGGTGGCGATGCCGCCGGTGATCGGGCAGCTGCGGTCGTCGACGTTCGCCTGCATGGTCGCATGGGTGACGCCGGCCGGAATCCGGTCGGTGACCACGACGTTGCGGGCGAGCGAGGGGCCGTTGTTGGTCACCGTGACCAGCCACTGGATCGGCCCGCCGGGCACCACCGGATTGGTGAGCAGGGCCTTGGCGATGGTCAGGTTCGCCTGTGGGGTGAGCAGGCCACTCGGCGAGGCGACGGCGGTGTACGCGCTCACGGACGGGTTCGGCCCGCCGGTGACGACGGCGATGTTGGTCGGCGTGGCGGTCGCGTCCTGGGCGAGCGTGCCGGTGAGCGTGTAGGACTGCACCTGGCCCACGGCCAGCTCGAGGGGCGCGCAGGTCGCGGTGCCGTTGGTGATCGGGCAGACCGTGCTGTCGGAGTCGGACTGCAGCACGGCGTCCGCCACACCGTCGGGGATGTGGTCGGTGACGACGACGTTCCGCGCGCGGCTGGGGCCGTTGTTGGTGACGCTGACGCGCCACTGGACCTGCTGGCCGGGGATCACCGGGTTGGTGAGCAGGACCTTCGAGACGGCCAGGTTCGCTTGGGCCACGGGGGAGCCGGTGGGGCTGGCGATGGCGGTGTGGGCGCTGGCGGAGGGGTCGGGTCCGCCGGTGACGACCGCGGTGTTGGTGGGTGTTGTCGTGGCGTCGGCGGCCAGGGTGCCGCTGACCGTCCAGGAGAGCGTGCCGCCCGTGGGGATTTCGCCGGCGGGGCAGGTGGCGGTGCCGTTGGTGATCGGGCAGGTGCTGTCATCGGCATCGGCGGTCATCGTGGCGTTGTTCACGCCGGCCGGGAGCTGGTCGGTGACCACGACGTTCCGAGCCCGGGACGGCCCGTTGTTGGTGACGGTGACGCGCCATTGGATCTGCTGGCCGGGAACGACGGGGTCGGTGAGCAGGGCCTTGGAGATGGTCAGGCTCGCCTGGAGCGCGGGCGAACTCGTCGGCGAGGCGACGGCGGTGTGGGCGCTGGCCGAGGGGTCGGGGCCGCCGGTGACGGCGGCGGTGTTGGTGGGTGTGGCGGTGGCGTTGGGGTCGAGCGTGCCGCGCACCGTCCAGGAGAGCGAGCCGCCTGCGGGGATCTCGACGGCGGGGCAGGTGGCGGTGCCGTTGGTGATCGGGCAGGTGCTGTCATCGGCGTCGGCGGTCATCGTGGCGTTGTTGATGCCGGTGGGGATCTGGTCGGTGACGATGACGTTGCGGGCGCGACTGGGGCCCTTGTTGGTGACGGTGACGCGCCATTGGATCTGCTGGCCGGGGACGACCGGGGTGGTGAGCAGCACCTTGGAGATCGCAAGCTTCGCCTGGAGCGAGGGCGAGGTCGACGGTGTTGCGACGGCAGTGTGAGCCGATGCCGAGGGGTCAGGGCCGCCCGTGACGACGACGGTGTTGTCGGGCGCGGTGGTGGCGTTGGGGTCGAGTACGCCGCTGACCGTCCAGGTCGCGGAACCGCCTGCGGGGATTTCGGTGGCTGGGCAGGTGGCGGTGCCGTTGGTGACAGAGCAGGGGGTGCTGTCGGCGTCGGCCGTCATCGTCGCCTCGGTCAGGCTGGCGGGGATCTGGTCGGTGACGACGACGTTGCGGGCGCGGCTGGGTCCGTCGTTCGTGACGGTGACGCGCCATTGGATCTGCTGACCGGGGATGACCGGGTTGGTCAACAGGGTCTTGGTCACTGCCAGGTTCGCCTGGGGGGACGGCGAGTTGGAGGGCGAGGCGATGGCGGTGTGGGCGGAGGCCGAGGGGTCGGGGCCGCCGGTGACGACCGCGGTGTTGGTGGGCGTTGTCGTGGCGTCGGCGGCCAGGGTGCCGGTCACGGTCCAGGTGGCAGAGCCGCCTGCGGGGATCTCGGTGGCGGGGCAGGTGGCGGTGGTGCCGCTGATCGGGCAGGGGGTGCCGTCGGCGTCGGTGGTCATGGTGGCGCCGGTGATGCCGGTGGGGATCTGGTCGGTGAGGACGACGTTACGTGCCCGGGAGGGTCCGTTGTTGGTGACGGTGACGTGCCATTGGATCTGCTGGCCGGGGACGACCGGGTTGGTGAGCAGCACCTTCGAGATGGTCAGGTTCGCCTGCGGTGTGGGCGAGTTGGAGGGCGAGGCGATGGCGGTGTGGGCCGATGCCGAGGGGTCGGGTCCGCCGGTGACCACCGCGGTGTTGGTGGGTGTCGTTGTGGCGTCAGCCGCCAGGGTGCCGCTGACCGTCCAGGAGAGCGAACCGCCTGCGGGGATTTCGACGGCCGGGCAGGTGGCGGTGCCGTTGGTGATGGGGCAGGGGGTGCCGTCGGCGTCGGCGGTCATCGTGGCGCCGGTGATGCCGGTGGGGATCTGGTCGGTGAGGACGACGTTACGGGCGCGGGAGGGTCCGTTGTTGGTGACGGTGACGTGCCACTGGATCTGCTGGCCGGGAACGACCGGATTGGTGAGCAGCACCTTCGAGATGGTCAGGTTCGCCTGCGGTGTGGACGAGTTGGAGGGCGAGGCGATGCCGGTGTGGGCCGAGGCCGAGGGGTCGGGTCCGCCGGTGACGATGGCGGTGTTGGTGGGTGCGATGGTGGCGTTGGGGTCGAGCGTGCCACTGACCGCCCACGTCAGCGAACCGCCGGCGGGAATCTCGACAGCGGGGCACGTCGCGGTGGTGCCGCTGATCGGGCAGGGGGTGCCGTCGGCGTCGGCGGTCATGGTGGTGCCGGTGACGCCTGTGGGGATCTGGTCGGTGACGACGACGTTCCGTGCCCGTGAGGGTCCGTTGTTGGTGACGGTGACGCGCCACTGGATCTGCTGCCCCGGCACGACGGGGCTCGTGAGCAGCGCCTTGGAGATCGCCAGGTTCGCCTGGACCGACGGTGAGGTGGACGGTGAGGCGATGGCGGTGCGGACCGAGGCGGAGGGGTCGGGTCCGCCGGTGACGGTGGCGGTGTTCACCGGCGTTGCTGTCGCGTCGGGCGACAGGGTGCCGGTGAGCGTCCACGTCAGCGAGGAACCGACGGGGATCTCGACGGCCGGGCAGGTGGCGGTGCCGCCGCTGATCGGGCAGGGCGTGCCGTCGGCGTCGGCGGTCATCGTGGCGCCGGTGACGCCGACCGGGACCCGGTCCCGGACGACCACGTTGCGCGCCAGCGAGGGTCCGTTGTTGGTGACCCGGACCTGCCACTGGATCTGCTGCCCGGCCACCACGGGGTTGGTCTGCAGCACCTTGGAGATCACCAGGTTCGCCTGCCCGTCGGGCGGCAGCGGGTTGGCGGTGCTGGTGCAGTTCGGTGAGCAGTTCGGGTCGGTGGCGCCGCTGGGCGGTGTGACGGTGGCGCGGTTGTCGAGCGAGCCGGTGGCGGTCGAGGGGGCGGTGCCGGTCACGGTGTAGGTGACCTGGCCGCCGGCCGGGATGTTGACCGTGGTGTTGATGTTCCCCGTCCCGCGGCTGGTGCTGCCGCAGCTGCTGCCGCCGGTCGCCGTGCAGGACCAGGTGAAGCCCTGGATCGCAGCGGGCAGCGTGTCCTGCACGGTCACACCGGTCGCGTCGGAGGGGCCGGCGTTGCGCACCACGATGGTGTAGGTCAGCGACTGGCCCGGGACGTACGGGTTCTTGTCCGGCGTCTTGGTGACGGACAGGCCGGTCCTGGGCAGTGCGGGGGTGTTGAGCGTGCTGGAGCAGGTCGGGCCGCAGTTGTCGTCGGCGGTGGCCGCGGGCCGGGTGACGGTGGCCGTGTTGGCGAGGGTGCCGGTGGTGTTCGCGGGGACGGTGCCGGTGACGGTGTAGCTGACCGTGCCGTTCACCGCGATGTCCGCGGTGGTGTCGATGGTGCCGGTGCCGCTGGTCGGACTGTTGCAGGTGCTGGGCGCGGTCGCCGAACAGGTCCAGGTGAACCCGGCGAGCGCGGACGGCAGGGTGTCGCGGATGGCTGCCCCGAGCGCCGGGGCCGGGCCCGCGTTGGTGGCGGTGATCGTGTAGGTGAGGCTCTCGCCGGGGGTGTAGCTCGCCTTGTCCGCGGTCTTGTTGATCGCCAGGGCGACCTGGGTGACCCACTCGATGGTCACCTCGCCGTTGCCGCCGTTGGAGTTGGCCCCGCCGGCACCGACACCGCTGCTGTAGAGCGGGTCGTTGCTGCCGCCCGCGGTGCCGCCGACCTGGTTCTGCGTGCTCATCCCGCCGTTGGCGATCTGCGCGCCGCTGACGCCGCTGCCGCCGGTGTAGCCGGAGCCGCCGCCGCCCATGCCGTTGGCCTCGGGCCCGCCGGAGCGCTGGCACTCGCCGCCGCCACCGCCGAACAGACCGCCGCCGCCACCGCCACCGCCCTCGTAGCCGGTGTCGCCGGCGCCCGCACCGCCCAGGTACCGGCCGCCCGCGGTGGCCGGGGCGCCGGCGCCGCAGCGGATGTCGGTGGCCGCGGCGCCGCCGGCGCTCTGGGTGCCGCCCCGGCCGGAGACCGTCGGCTGGCTGTCCTGGCCGCCGGTGCTGCCGCCGCCGCTGCCGCCGGCGGGGTTGAGGGTGTCGGCGCCCGGTGAGGAGCCGCCACCGCCGCCGGCGATCAGCAGTGGGGTGGCGGCGTAGGCACCGTTCCACAGCGCGCTCAGGCCACCGCCGCTGCCGCCGGAGGCGAGGCTCTTGCCGACACCGCCCGCCCCGCCGCCGCCGTAGGTGCGGCTGGTGCCGTTCTGGACGCCGCCCTGGCCACTGGTGACGGTGAAGCTCTGACCGGGCGTCACCGCGACGGTGCCGGTGGTGTAGCCGCCGCCACCGCCGCCGCGCTGGCCGGTGTAGTACGCGCTCGGCGAGCCGCCGCCACCACCGCCCCAGAGGCGGACGAAGACGCTGCTCACGCCGGGCGGCACGGTGAAGGACTGGTCGGCGCCGCTGTAGGTGAACCGGGAGCAGTTGGTGAAGCTGCCGGTGGGCGTGCAGGAGACCACGGCACGCTGCTGCTCGCCGGGGTCGGCGGAGCCCGCCTGTTCGGGGGCGGCCTGCGCGGGGGCGTCGGTCGCGGCCTGCGCGGTCGACTCGCCTGTGTCGGCCGATGTGCCGGTCGACGTGCCGGTCGATGTGCCGGTCGGCGTGGCCGTCGGCTCGGGCGCGGAGGCCGAGGGGGACGCTGCCGTCGGTGTGGACGAGGCCGCCGGTGCGCTCCCGGGGACGGAGGCGGACGCCGACGCAGCAGACGGGGCCGCGGATGTCGCCGCCGGTGTGGCCGCCGGCGCGGTGGCGCGCGTGGGGGCGGCCGCCGACAGGCGCACGGGGGTGGCTGCGAGGGCGAAACCGCCTTGCGGGATCAGGCAGAGGAGTGCGAGGACGCACCGCACCACCGTGGAGAGCCGACCCTCGAAGCCAGCCCTGGACCGCATCGGACGCACCGGCGTCTCCTCTCGCGACCCCCGCGAACACACATGCGCGTCAAGGAGTAGCCGGAGAAGAGATTAAAAAATGATCAGCTGACGTCGTGTCATCGTGCTTTGAATATGATTCCCCGCTTTCGGCCTAGCGTTCGGCGCCGTTCGGTGCAGTCGCGCCGCAACACGTCCGAGCAAGGCGGGGCGGCGCCGACGGCGACCGTACCGTCGCGTGCATGACCGACTTCGCACTCCAGCCGCGCCCCGCGCCGCCCGACCCCGAGGACGGGCGGCCGACCGGCGCCACCGCCGGGCCGGTCTCGGGCGACGCCCCGGGGTTGGTGACCCTCGCGCCCGGTGCGTGCCGCGGCCCGCAAGCCCGCCCGGCCCGCCGCCTGGCGCTGGACTGGGGGCCGCCGCTGCTGCTCTACGGTGTGGCCTGCGCGCTCCAGCTCGGCCTGCTCGCGCTGCTGCGCCAGCCCGGCTCGCCCGAGCTCGGCCGGGTGCTGCTGGGCTGGGACGCGCGGCTCTTCCTGGACGTGGCCCAGCACGGCTACCCCGCCCCCGGCGCGCCGCGTGATCTGAGCGGCGCCTGGCTCGGCAGCAATCTCGCCTTCTTCCCGGTCTTCCCGGCCGCGATCCGCCTGGTGCACCTGGCCACCGGCGCGAGCTTCGGGGACGCGGCGCTGGCGGTCTCCCGGGTGGCGGGGGCGGTCGCGGTGGTGCTGCTCTACCGGCTGTTCGGGCGGTTGTACGACCGTCGGACCGGGCTCTTCATGGTGCTGCTGACGGTCGCGCAGCCGATGGCCGTGGTGCTCGGCATGGGGTACAGCGAGGCCGTCTTCCTGGCCTGCGCGGTGGGCGCGCTGCTGGCCGCCCACCGCGAACGGTGGCCGGCGGCTGCGGCCTGGGGGGTGCTGGCCGGGCTGACCCGTCCCAGCGGGCTCGCGGTCGGCGCGGCGGTCGCCCTGGCGGCCTGGCTGACGATCCATCAGAGAAAGCCGTGGGTGCGGCCGTTGGTCGCCGCCCTGGTGGCCTGCTCGGCCACGCCGGGCTACCTGCTCTGGGTGGGGTTGCGGACCGGCCGGGCCGACGGGTGGTTCCGGATCCAGCAGGCGGGGTGGGGCACCGCGCTGGACTGGGGCGCGCACAGCTGGGACTACGTGACCGACCAGCTGACCGGCGGCACCGGCTGGGTGGACGTCAGCATCGCGCTGCTGGTGCTGGCGGCGCTCGGCGGCAGCCTGCTGGCGCTGCTCTGGCGGCCCTGGCCGCCGCTGGCGCTCTACGGGCTGCTGGTGACGGCCCTCGCGATCGGCCAGAGCGACTACTCCTCCTGCAAGCCGCGCCTGCTGGTGCCGGCGCTGCTCTTCCTGCTGCCCGGCGCCGTCGCGCTGGCCAGGGCCCGCGGGCGGGTGGCCTGGCCGGTCGCGGGGGCGGCGCTGCTGGCCGGGAGCTGGTACGGGGCGTACCTGCTGGGGGTCTGGCAGTCGGTGATCTAGTGCCGCGTCAGGCAGCCTTCGCCCCGTCGGGCGAAGGCTGCCTGACGCGGCACCAGGACGTCCTTGGGGCCTGCCCGGTTCACACCGCTGGGCGCCGCCTCCGCAGGGGAGGCGGCGCCCAGCGGTGGGTGGTTCAGCCGCCGAAGGCCGGTACCTGGTCGAGCGTCGCGAGGCGGGCGTTGGAGGTTCGGATGCTGCCGCAGAGCACCCGCGCGCCGCCGATCCGGTAGTCGTCCCCGGTGCCGGTCGCCTTCAGCACCGCGCCCTGGAGCGAGGTGTAGGACTTGTCGGTGAGGTCGTTCTTCTTCAGGTCGCGCACCACGATGAGCTTGCGCAGCAGCTCGCCGGCGCCCGGCTGGGTGTCCAGCGCCTTGCGCTGGTCGTCGGGGAGCTTGGCGAAGGCGGCGTCGTCGGGGGCGAAGACGGTGACGTTGTCCATCGAGTCGAAGACGTCCTTGGCCTTCGCCGTCTTGACCAGCTTGGCCAGCGTGGTCAGGTCCTTGGACTGCTCGATCGCCGACAGCACGGGGATGCCGCCCATCGAGTCCAGACTGCCCGGGCCGTCCGCGGGCAGTGCGGCGCAGCTCTGGCCGAAGGGCTTCTCCGGCGGCGGGGGGCCGCCGGCCGCGACGGGGCTCTCGTCGGCGCCGGCGCAACCGGCCAGGGAGAGCAGGGCAAGGGCGAGGCCCGCCAGCAGTGCGGGTCGGGTGGTGGGGCGGGGCATCGTGCAGGTCCTCCTCGGGCGGAACATCCGGCGATAACATCTCGGATACGCCCGCATAGTGACATCTCGTCAGCCCGCCGACCGGGAGGCGGACGGCGGGCTGACGGCACCGTCACCCGAGCAGCGCCCCCATCCACTCCTCGATCCCGGCCACCGTGCGCGGCAGCGCACCGGACATCAGTCGCGCGCCGTCCTCGGTGATCACCAGGTCGTCCTCGATCCGCACCCCGATCCCGCGCAGCTCGGGCGGCAGCGTCAGGTCGTCCGGCTGCAGGTAGAGCCCGGGCTCGACGGTCAGCACCTGACCGGCCTCCAGCACTCCGTCCAGGTAGGCCTCCGCCCGGGCCTTCGCGCAGTCGTGCACGTCCAGGCCCAGCATGTGCCCGCTGCCGCACAGGGTGTAGCGGCGGTACAGGCCGCTCTCCTCCCGCAGCGCCTGCTCGGCCGGGACCGGCAGCACGCCCCAGTCGGCCAGCCCCTCGGCGATCACCCGCATCGCCGCGCGGTGGAAGTCGCGGAAGGCGGCGCCGGGGCGCAGTGCGGCGATGCCCGCGTCCTGGGCGGCCAGCACGAGCTCGTAGACCTGCCGTTGGACGGGGGAGAAGGTGCCGCTCAGCGGCAGGGTGCGGGTGATGTCGGCGGTGTAGCGGGTGTCGGTCTCCACCCCGGCGTCGAGCAGCAGCAGTTGGGCGGGGTCGAGCGCGCCGTCGTTGCGGATCCAGTGCAGTACACCGGCGTGGGCGCCCGAGGCCGCGATGGTCTCGTAGCCGGTGCCGGCACCCTCGGCCCGGGCGCGCAGGTTGAACACGCCCTCGATCCAGCGCTCGCCGCGCGGGTGGCGCAGCGCGGCGGGCAGGGCGCGGACCACGTCCTCGAAGCCGGCGGTGGTGTGGTCGACGGCCAGTTGCAGTTGCTCGACCTCCCAGGCGTCCTTCACCAGCCGCAACTCGCTGAGGACGGTGGCGAGTCGGGCGTCGCCACCGGAGTCGGACCGGTCGTCGAGCAGCGCGTCGAGCACCGGGTCCACCCCGCTCAGCAGCCGCGTCGTGAGGTGGCGTCCGGTCAGCAGCTTCTCCAGGCCGTCCAGGTGTTCCGCCCGCAGGCCGGTCAGCTGGGTGGTCTCGGCCAGGTCGGGGCGCCGGCCGACCCAGAACTCGCCGTAGCGGCGGTCGCGGTAGAACTCCTCGCTGACGCCGTCGCGCGGCGAGCGCGGTCGCAGGTGGAGCACCGCCTCGTGGCCCGCGTCGCCGTCCGGCTCCAGCACCAGGACGCTGCCGGCCTGTTCCTCGCCGGTCAGGCCGGTGAGCCAGCTGAAGGCGGTGTGCGGACGGAAGCGGTAGTCGCAGTCGTTGCTGCGCACCTTGAGCTGCCCGGCCGGCACCACCAGGCGCTCGCCCGGGAAACGCGCGGAGAGGCGGGCCCGGCGGGCGGGCATGACCTGGTGGCCGGGAACGCGCTCGGCGGCGGGCAGCGGGGTGGCGGCCCAGTCGGTGGCCATGAATGCGGCGAGGGCGGGGGAGACGGGGAGGTCATGGCTCCCGGTGTTGGCGGACGGGAGGGGCTGGGTCACGGGAGGGCTCCAGAGGGTCCGGGCTCACACTGCTGAGCTGTGCTGATATCCGTGTGGTGCACAGGAGTTGACTGACCGTTTGGACACAGCTGGGTAACGGGTCAGACAGCCTCTTGCTTGTACAATTTCACATTACTATGTTACGGGTCACACCTCGGATGAGCCAGTCCCATGACAGCGGAGTGCACATGACCAGACGTATCCATGCCGCCCTCGCGGCAGCGCTCGCGGCGACCCTGACCCTCGGTCTCGGGGCGTGCACCGGCCACGAGAGCAGCGGTGGCGGCAGCACCGACGACGGCGCCGGCATCACCACCGCGGGCGACGGCATCGTCGGGGGCACCCCGGTCAAAGGCGGAACCCTGCACATCCTGTCCAACCAGGACTTCTCGCAGCTCGATCCGACCCGCAACTGGGTCGAGCCGGAGATGGACTTCGGCATCCGCACGCTCTACCGCACGCTGACCACCTTCAAGTCCGCGCCCGGCGCGCAGGGCCTGCAGATCGTCCCGGACCTGGCCACCGACCTGGGCGAGCCGAGCGACGGCGCGAAGACGTGGACCTTCCACCTCAAGGACGGCCTGAAGTACGAGGACGGATCGCCGATCGTCGCCGACGACATCAAGTACAACGTCGAGCGCTCGTTCTCCCCCGACCTGCCCGGCGGCCCGAACTACGCCAAGCAGTACCTGAACGCCCCGGCCGACTACGCCGGTCCGCTGCACGGCCAGCGACTGGGCCCGGAGGCGATCGAGGTCCCCGACGCGAAGACGATCATCTTCCATCTCAAGCGCCCGGTGGCCGAGTTCGGCTACACGGTCACGCTGCCGACCTTCGCGCCGGTGCCGATCGCCAAGGAGGCCGGCGCCAACTACAGCAACCACCCCTTCTCCTCAGGGCCGTACAAGATCCAGACGTACGACCGCGGCAAGCAGCTGGTGCTGGTCCGCAATCCCTACTGGGACCAGGCCACCGACCCGGTCCGCAAGGCCTATCCGGACAAGATCGTGGTGGACCAGACGCTCGGCTCGGCCGGCATCGCCGACCGTCTGATCGCCTCGCAGGGCGACGACCAGGACGCCATCGCGTACACCGACCTCACGCCGGCCAAGATCCCCGACGTGATCACCAATCCGGACGTCAAGTCCCGCCTGGTCAGCGAGAACGAGAACTGCACGACGATGCTGACCATGGACAACAGCAAGCCGCCGTTCGACAACAAGAACCTGCGGCTGGCGGTCGAGTACGCGATCGACAAGCAGGCGTTCCAGTCCTCGGTCGGCGGCCCGGCGCTCGCCGACATCGCGACCACCTACCTGCCGCCGGAGCTGACCGGCGGCAAGGCGGTCGACCACTTCGGCATCCCGGTCGGCGGCGACCTCGACAAGGCCAAGCAGTACCTGGCGCAGGCCGGGGTCAGTGGCCCGATCTCCACCGAGATCACCGTCTCCACCGGCCAGCGCCAGCAGGCGGAGGCGATCCAGGCCGCGCTGAAGAAGATCGACATCAACGTCACGATCGACGCGCTGGACGCCAGCGTGGTCAACTCGGTGGTCGGCGACAAGAGCAAGCAGACGGGCCTGGCGATCACCGGCTGGTGCCCCGACTACCCCTCGGCCGCCACCTTCCTGCCGATGCTCTTCGACAGCCGGGTGATCGTCGACACCGGCAACCAGGGCAACATGTCCCGCTTCAAGGACCCGTCGGTGGACGCCGAGATGGACCGGATCGCCGGACTGAGCGACGTGAACGCCGCCAACGCGGCCTGGCTGGCGCTGGACGCGAAGCTCATGGACGAGGCGCCCACCGTGCCGCTCACCTGGCAGAAGAAGCCGCTGCTGGTCGGCACCAACATCGCCGGAGCCTTCGCGAGTCCGGTCTGGTCGGGGCAGATCGACTACGCCAACGTCGGCCTGAAGTCCGTCAAATGACGGTCGAATCGCCGCCCGTTACCGTCATGATGACGGAGCATCAGGACACGGGATCGCCCTGGCGGTCGGCCTGGCGCCGGCTGCGCCGCCGGCCGGCGGCGATGGTGGGCCTGGGCATCATCGCCTTCTTCGTGCTGGCCGCGCTGCTCGCCCCGGTGCTCACCGCGATCTGCGGCCACGGCCCCGCCGACACCGACAAGTACGCCATCGACCCCTACCTCGGCGGGCTGCCGCGCGGCGCCCTGGGCGGGATCAGTCCGCAGCACTGGCTCGGCGTCGAGCCGATGCTGGGGCGCGACATCTTCGCCCGGCTGCTCTACGGCGCCCGGATCAGTCTGCTGGTCTCGTTCAGCGCCGCGCTGCTGATCACGCTGATCGGCGTGGCGCTCGGCGTCACCGCCGGCTACTTCGGCGGCCGCACCGACGCGGTGATCAGCCGGTTCATGGACGTCATGATGTCCTTCCCGAGCCTGATCTTCATGATCGCGCTGCTCTCGGTGGTGCAGAACGCCAACCGGGTGCTGCTGCTGGTCGCCGTGATGAGCCTGTTCACCTGGCCGTACATCGCCCGGGTGATCCGGGGGCAGACCATCTCGCTCAAGCGCCGCGAGTACATCGAGGCGGCCCGGGCCAGCGGCACGCCGAGCCTGCGGATCGTGCTCACCGAGATCCTGCCGAACCTGACCAGCACCGTGATCGTCTACGTCACGCTGGCCATCCCCGGCCTGATCGGCTCGGAGGCCGGCCTGACCTACCTCGGGGTCGGGGTCCGCCCGCCCACCCCGTCCTGGGGCCAGATGATCACCGATGCCCAGCTGTACTACAAGGTCGACCCGATGTTCTTCGTCCTGCCCTGCGCCTGCCTGTTCCTGGTGGTGCTGGCCTTCACCCTGCTCGGCGACGCGCTGCGCGACGCCCTCGACCCGAAGGGCGGCCGGGAATGACCGCCTTCCTGATCCGCCGGCTGCTCGGCATCGCCGGTACCCTGCTGGTGATCTGCGCGGTCACCTTCACCATCTTCTACCTGCTGCCGAGCGATCCGGCCGTGCAGTTCTGCGGCAAGGACTGCGCGCCCGACCAGATCGCGCTGGTCCGCAAGCAGATGGGCCTGGACGCGCCGCTGATCGTCCAGTTCGGCCGGTACGTGCTGGCGATCTTCGCCGGCCGCACGATGGGCACCGGGCAGTACGCGGTGCACTGCGGCTTCCCCTGCTTCGGCTACTCCTTCCAGAGCGGCCGGCCGGTCTGGGACCTGATGATGGACCGGCTCCCGACCAGCTTCTCGCTGGCCATCGGTGCGGCGGCCTGCTGGCTGCTGCTGGGGCTGGGCGCGGGCGTCGTCTCGGCGCTGCGCAAGAACACCTGGGTGGACCGCACGGTGATGGTCGCCACCATCGGCGCGGCCGCCGTGCCGGTGTACTTCACCGCGATGATCCTGCTCTACGTGGTGGTCACGGTGCTCGGCCTGATCCCGTACCCGCGCTACGTCGACTTCACGGACGACCCGGTCGGCTGGGCGCAGAACCTGCTGCTGCCGTGGATCACACTGGCGCTCGCGACGGCCGCCATGTACGCCCGGATGACGCGCAGTTCGGTGATCGAGACGCTGGCCGAGCCGTACGTCCGCACTGCGCGGGCCAAGGGGCTGCGCGAGCGCAGAGTGGTCGGCAAGCACGGGCTGCGCCCGGCCCTGACGGCGGTGGCCACCATGCTCGGGATGGACCTGGGCAGCCTGCTGGCCGGCGCGATGATCACCGAGTCGCTCTTCGGACTGCCGGGCGTCGGCAAGCTGTTCGCCGACTCGCTCAACAAGTCCGACCAGCCGGTGGTGATGGGCATCACGCTGCTGGCCTCCTTCTTCATCGTCACCTCCAACCTGGTCGTGGACCTGCTCTACGCCTGGATCGACCCGAGAGCGAGACTTTCGTGACGCTGCTTCAGGTCCGCGACCTCGCGGTCGAGTTCACCACCGGCGAGGGGCCGGTGAAGGTGGTCAAGGGCGTCGACTTCGACGTCGAGCGCGGCCGCACGCTGGGGATCGTCGGGGAGTCCGGCTCCGGCAAGTCGGTCACCTCGCTGGCCGTGATGGGCCTGCACCCGGGGGCCAGGGTCACCGGCTCGGTCGACTTCGACGGCACCGAGCTGATCGGCGCGCCCGCCGAGACGGTCCGCCGGCTGCGCGGGCGGCGGATGGCGATGGTCTTCCAGGACGCCCTCACCGCGCTGCACCCGTACTTCACCATCGGCGACCAGATCGCCGAGGCGCACCGCGAGCACTTCGGCTCCAGCCGCCGGGCCGCCTGGGCGCGGGCGGTGGAGGTGCTCGGCGACGTCGGCATTCCCGAACCGGCCCGGCGCGCGGGGGAGTACCCGCACCAGTTCTCCGGCGGCATGCGCCAGCGCGCGATGATCGCGCTCGCGCTCTCCTGCGAGCCCGAGCTGATCATCGCGGACGAGCCGACCACGGCGCTGGACGTCACCGTGCAGGCCCAGGTGCTCGACCTGCTGATGCGGCTCAAGGAGGAACGGGGGCTGGGGATCATCATGATCACCCATGACCTGGGCGTGATCGCCCGGGTGGCCGACGAGGTGCTCGTGATGTACGGCGGCACGGCCGTCGAACAGGCGGACGCCGATGCGCTGTTCGGCGCGCCCCGGCACCCGTACACCCAGGGGCTGCTGGACTCGCTGCCGCGTCTGGACCCGGACCCGGGGCAGGGGCAGGAGCTGCGGGCGATCCCGGGCAGCCCGCCCTCGCTGCTGGCGCCGCCACCCGGCTGCGCCTTCCATCCGCGCTGCCCCGTCTACGCCGCCGCCCCGCAGCCGGCCTGCACCGGCACCCGGCCGCCGTTGCGGCAGCTGACGCCCGACGGGCACCGCAGTGCCTGCATCCACTCGGAGGTGACGGCATGACCGGTGCGCTGCTGACGGTGCGCGACCTCGGCAAGACCTTCCCCGGCGCCCGTGACGGGCTGCGGCGACGGCCCGGCGTCAAGGCGGTGGACGGGCTCAGCTTCGAGGTGCGGGCGGGCGAGACGCTCGGCCTGGTCGGCGAGTCCGGTTGCGGCAAGTCCACCACCGGGCGGCTGCTGGTGCGGCTGCTGGATCCCACCGCCGGCCGGGTCGACTTCCGCGGGCAGGACATCACCGGGCTGGGCCAGCGCGAACTGCGGCCGCTGCGCAGCGAGTTGCAGATCATCTTCCAGGACCCGTTCGCCTCGCTGAACCCGCGGCGGACGGTGGCCCAGATCATCTCGGCGCCGCTGCGCGCGCAGGGGGTGGCCGGGGAGCGGATCCGGCGCGAGGTGCGGGAGCTGGTCCAGCTGGTGGGCCTGGCGCCCGAGCACCTGGAGCGCTATCCGTACCAGTTCTCCGGCGGTCAGGCCCAGCGGATCGGCATCGCCCGGGCGCTGGCCACCCGGCCCGCGCTGGTGGTGGCCGACGAGCCGGTCTCGGCGCTGGACGTCTCCATCCAGGCGCAGATCGTCGGCCTGCTGGAGCGGCTGCAGCGCGAACTGGGCGTCGCCTACCTGTTCATCGCCCACGACCTGGCGGTGGTCCGGCACCTGAGCCACCGGGTGGCGGTGATGTACCTGGGCCGGATCGTGGAGATCGGCGAGAAGGAGCAGGTGTACGCGGCGCCCGCGCACCCGTACACCAAGGCGCTGCTCTCCGCGGTGCCGCTGCCCGATCCGGCGGCCGAGCGGGCCAGGGAGCGGATCGTGCTGCTCGGCGACCCGCCGAGCCCGGCCGACCCGCCCAGCGGCTGCACCTTCCACCCCAGGTGCGCCAAGGCGCAGCCGATCTGCCGCAGCCAGGCACCGCAGCTGACGGACCACGGCCCGGGGCAGCGGCAGGTCGCCTGCCACTTCCCGGAAGCCTGACGCCGGAAGCCTGGCGCCGGGAGCCTGACGCCGGACATCTGACGCCCCCTTCGCACCCACAGGAAAGGCAGACCCACCGTGTCCCCTCTGAGCTGGGACGGCAGCGCGCCGCCCTCGGGCCGCAGCGAGTGCACCCGGGAGATCGCCACCGGGATCCCGGGCCTTGGCCTGCGGGCCACCGCGATCGGCGCGCACGCCCTGGACGTCAAGGTCACCGCCGGAGACCGGCGGCTGCTCGTCGAGGTCGTGCCGCTCGAACCGGAGAGCCCGGACGGGCCTCCGGTGCGACTGCGGGTGGAGTGGCGGCTGCCGTGCACCGGGGCCACCGCCCTGTGGACCCCGGCCACCGGCACCCGCTGGCTGCCGCCCGCCTGGCGCGCCCCGCGCACCGCCTCGCTGCCCGCGGGCGCGCCGGTGGGCAGCCTGGTGGGGGCCGGGGACGCGGCGCTGTGCACCTTCGCGGTGGGCGAACTGGTCCGCCCGGTGAGCATCGGCGAGGGCGCGGTGGAGGAGAGCGGCGAGTTCGCCTGGTGGGTCGAGCACGAGGCGGGGGCGCCGCTGCTGCTCCGCCTGGATCTGACGCACCGCCACTTCGCGCAGACCGTACAGGAGATGGCGCACTGGTGGGCCGGCCTGGTCGGGCCGGCGCAGGTGCCGGCGGCGGCCTTCGAGCCGGTCTTCTGCACCTGGTACGTCAGCCACCTGACGATCACCGCCGCGCAGGTCGAGCAGTTGGGTGCCCTCGCGGCCCAACTGGGCTTCACCGCCGTGCTGGTGGACGACGGCTGGCAGACCGAGGAGACCTCGCGGTCGTACGCCACCACCGGCGACTGGCAGCCGGCCGCCGGCCCGTTCCCGGACTTCGCCGAGCACGTCCGGCGGACCCGGGCGCTGGGGCTGCGCTACCTGCTCTGGGTCGCGCTGCCGTTCGCCGGCGACCGCAGTGCGGCGGGCGGCGGCCCGAGCGGGCGGCTCGCGCGGATACCGGAGTTGGAGACCTCCGTGCTGGACCCTGCGGACCCGCGGGTGCGCGCCGACCTGGTGGACCGGCTCGGCGAGCTCGTCGAGCGGCACGGGGTGGACGGCCTGAAGATCGACTTCATCGACACCTTCGCCCGGTACGCCACCGACCCGACCGCGGTGGCCGAGGGTGTGCACAGCCTGCTCGCCGAACTGGACGCCCGGCTGCGCGCGGCCCGCCCCGAGGTGCTGGTCGAGCACCGCCAGCCCTATGCGGGACCGGGCCTGTGGCCGTACGCGACCATGGTGCGTGCCACCGACTGCCCGCACAGTGCCGCCGAGAACCGCCAGCGCACCACCGACCTGCGGCTCACCGCCGGTCCGCTCGCCGTCCACGCCGACCCGCTGACCTGGCACCCCGAGGAGGAGCCGGCCGGGATCGCGGTGCTGCTCCAGTCCGTGCTCTTCGCCACCGCGCAGGTCTCGGTCGACCTCGCCCGCCAGCGCCCCGACCAGCTGGCCGCGCTGCGCTTCTGGCTGGCCGTCATGCGCGAGCACGTCGACCTGCTGCAGCGCGGCGCCTTCCGCCCGCACCGCCCCGAACTCGGCTACCCGCTGCTGGAGGCCGGGCACGGCGCGGCCCGCGCCTTCGGGCGCTACGCGCCGCTGCCGCTGCGGGTGTCGGGCCGGTGGGACCTGCTGCTGGTGGCCAACGCCGACCCGGACACCCTGGTGCGGCTCGACTTCGACGCGCCGCCCGGACGCCTGGCCGTGCTGGTCCAGGACTGCCAGGGCGCCACCCGCGCCGCCGTCGAAGCCGAACCGGCGGACCGCGAGTTCGCCGTCCGGGTGCCGCGCGGGGGGCTGTTGACCCTGCGCCGGGCCCAGGAGGGTCGGGCGGCGTGACCCGGCATCCGACGGCAGCGCCCGAGCCGATCGCCGGCGCGGCCGAGCTCTTCACCCTGGACCCCGCGCTGGCCCACCTCAACCACGGCTCCTACGGCGCCGTCCCGATCGGGGTCCAGCGCGAGCAGGCCCGGCTGCGGGCCGAGCAGGAGGCCGACCCGGACGGCTTCCTGCGTGCGGCCCCCGAGCGGCTGGCCGAGGCCCGGGCCACTGTCGCCCGCTGGCTGGGCGCCGACGCGCAGGGCCTGGCACTGCTCAGCAACGTCACCGAGGCCGTCGCCGTGGTGCTGGACAGCATCCCGTTCCGGGCGGGCGAGGAGATCCTGGTGCTCGACCACGGCTACGGCGTGGTGAACCGGGCCGCCGAGCGCCGGGCCGCCGAGTGCGGCGCCCGGGTACGCACCGTGGAACTCCCGCTGGACGGGGCCGATCCGGCGCAGCTGGTGCTGGCCGCGGTCGGCCCGCACACCCGGCTGGCGGTGCTCGACCGGGTCACCTCGCCCACCGCCCGGGAGATCGCCACCGCACCGCTGCTGCGGGCGCTGGCCGAGCGCGGGGTGCTGACCGCGGTGGACGCGGCGCACGGTCCCGGCATGCTGGACGCCGACCTGGACGTCGGCCGGCCCGACTTCTGGTTCGGCAACCTGCACAAGTGGGCCTTCGCGCCCCGGCCCACCGCCGTGCTGGCGGTGCGCCCCGAGTGGCGCGAGCGGATCCGCCCGCTCACCTACTCCTGGGAGCACGGGCGCGGCTTCCCGTTGAACGTGGAGTGGCGCGGCACCGCCGACTACACCGGGTGGCTGGCCGCGCCCGGCGCGCTGGCCCTGCTGGACGGGCTGGGCCTGGCCCGGGTGCGGGAGCACAACGCCCGCCTGGCGGCCCACGGGCAGCGCGTGCTCGGCGAGGTCGCCGGGCTCGCGGCACTGCCGGCCTCGCCGGGGGTGGCGATGCGCGCGCTGCGGCTGCCGCCGCGGGTCGCCGAGACCGAGGAGCAGGCGCTCGCGCTGATGACGGCCGTCCACCGGCGGCTCGGCGCGCGGGTCGCGGTGCGGCCGTGGGCGGGCGGCGGGGTGCTGCGGATCAGCGCACAGGTCTACAACCGGGCCGAGGAGTACCACGCGCTGGCGGCCGGTCTGGCCGAACTGCTCAGGCGACCTCCAGAGACATTTCGATCAGCCTGAGCTGGTGCCGGGCCATGGCCAGGTTGGACTGGTTCCGGTTCAGCGCCAGGTAGAGGAAGAGGCCGCGTCCGCTGGGCGTGGTCAAGGGCCGGATCAGGTGGTACTGGTTGCTCAGCGTGATCAGGATGTCCTCGATCGCATTGTCGTGCAGTTTGAGCAACTCCATCGTGCGCATCTTGGCCCGTACCACGTCGGTGTTGCCGGCCGCCGCCACGTTCAGGTCCAGCTCGGGGTTGTCGCCCAGGGTGCCGAGCGCCATCCCGCTGCCGTAGTCGACCAGAGCCACACCGATCGCGCCCTCGATCCCGAACGCTTCCTTGAGTGCGGTGTCCAGATTCGCCATGTCTCTTCGCCTCTCGTCCGGTCTGGATTCTGGCGCCGACTCTAAGGAGGGCGACAACGCTGGGTTGACGAATGATCACACCTTGATCACACCTGATCGAAGACGCTCGGCGGGGATCGGTCGGGAGCGTGGGTGATCGGTACAGGTCGGGAAAACGGTGCGATCAATGTCAGCCCTGCCGGGTAATCTCAGGCTGAGATGCTGGAACACCACACCGACCACACCAGCTGCGCGCCCCCTTCGGCCCAGTCCGAGGAGCCGGCCCCGCAGCCGCAGGCGTCACCGTCTGCGACCCATCACCACGGGAAGAAGAAGGTGACGCCGATGAGCAGCGCCCTGCCCGACGACGACGCGCTGAGCCCCGCCGAGGCCTACGCCGCCGCCCGCCGCCGCAGCCAGGAGCAGGCCACCGCCCTGTACGAGTTCCGGGAGCTGTACGACTTCCCGCTCGACGTCTTCCAGCTGGAGGCCTGCGAGCGGCTGGAGGCCGGTGACGGCGTCCTGGTCGCCGCGCCCACCGGCTCCGGCAAGACCATCGTCGGCGAGTTCGCCGTCCACCTGGCCCTGCGCTCGGGCCGCAAGTGCTTCTACACCACCCCGATCAAGGCGCTGTCCAACCAGAAGTACGCCGACCTGGTCAAGCGCTACGGCGCCGCCAAGGTCGGTCTGCTCACCGGCGACAACTCCGTCAACGGCGACGCGCCCGTGGTGGTGATGACCACCGAGGTGCTGCGCAACATGCTCTACGCGAACTCGCGCGCCCTGGACGGCCTCGGCTACGTGGTGATGGACGAGGTGCACTACCTCGCCGACCGCTTCCGCGGCGCGGTCTGGGAGGAGGTGATCATCCACCTGCCGGAGTCCGTCACGCTGGTCTCGCTCTCGGCCACCGTCTCCAACGCCGAGGAGTTCGGCGACTGGCTGGACACCGTGCGCGGCGGCGTCAAGGTGATCGTCTCCGAGCACCGCCCGGTCCCGCTGTGGCAGCACGTGATGGCCGGCAACCGGATGTACGACCTGTTCTCCGACCCGGACGTGGACGGCCGCCCCAAGTTCAGCCAGAAGAACCCGGCCAAGGCGGTCAACCCCGAGCTGGTCCGCCTGGCCCGCTCGGAGGCCGACCGCAACCCCCGCTTCGCCGGGCGCGGCCGCGGCCGCTCGATGGGAGGCGGCCGTCCGGGGCGGGTCTGGACCCCGGGCCGGGTCGACGTGATCGACCGGCTGGACGCCGAGGGCCTGCTGCCCGCGATCACCTTCATCTTCAGCCGGGCCGGCTGCGAGGCCGCCGTCCAGCAGGTGCTCACCTCCGGGCTGCGGCTCAACAACGAGCAGGAGCGGGCGCAGGTGCGCACCCTCGTGGAGGACCGCTGCGCGGCGATCCCCGACGAGGACCTGCACGTGCTCGGCTACTTCGAGTGGCTGGACGGCCTGGAGCGCGGGGTGGCCGCCCACCACGCCGGCATGCTGCCCCGGTTCAAGGAGGTGGTCGAGGAGCTCTTCCTGAAGGGCCTGGTCAAGGCCGTCTTCGCGACCGAGACGCTGGCGCTGGGCATCAACATGCCCGCCCGCTCGGTGGTCCTGGAGAAGCTGGTCAAGTGGAACGGCGAGATGCACGCCGACATCACCCCCGGCGAGTACACCCAGCTCACCGGGCGGGCCGGGCGGCGCGGCATCGACATCGAGGGCCACGCGGTGGTGCTCTGGCAGCGCGGCCTGGACCCGGAGGCGCTGGCCGGGCTGGCCGGCACCCGCACCTACCCGCTGCGCTCCTCCTTCAAGCCCTCCTACAACATGGCCGTCAACCTGGTCGGCCAGTTCGGGCGGCACCGCTCGCGCGAACTGCTGGAGACCTCCTTCGCCCAGTTCCAGGCGGACCGCTCGGTGGTGGGCATCTCCCGGCAGGTGCAGCGCAACGAGGAGGGCCTGGAGGGCTACCGCGAGGCGATGACCTGTCACCTCGGGGACTTCGAGCAGTACATGAGCCTGCGCCGGCAGCTGAAGGACCGGGAGAACGAGCTGGCCCGCGAGGGCGGCAGCCAGCGCCGGGCGGCGGCCATCGAGGCGGTCGAGGCGCTCAAGCCGGGCGACGTGATCCACGTGCCGACCGGCAAGTTCGCCGGGCTGGCGCTGGTCATCGACCCGGGCCTGCCGCCGGTCAGCCGCTCCCCGCGCACCACCCGCCACCCGGATTACCAGGACGGGCCGCGCCCGGTGGTGCTGACCGCCGAGCGGCAGGTCAAGCGGCTGGCGATGATCGACTTCCCGCACCCGGTGGTCGCCATCGAGCGGGTCAAGATCCCCAAGTCGTTCAACCCGCGCAGCCCGCAGTCCCGCCGCGACCTGGCCTCCGCGCTGCGCACCAAGGCCGGTCACCTGGAGCCCGAGCGCTACCGCAAGGGGCGCGCGGCCGCCGCCGACGACAGCGAGCTGGCCCGGCTGCGCACCGAGCTGCGCCAGCACCCCTGCCACGGCTGTGACGACCGGGAGAACCACGCCCGCTGGGCCGAGCGCTACCACCGCCTGCACCGCGACACCGAGGTGCTGGAGCGCAAGATGCGCTCGCGCACCCACACCATCGCCCGCACCTTCGACCGGGTCTGCGGCCTGCTCACCGACCTCGGCTACCTGGTCGGCGACACCGTGACGCCCGAGGGCAAGCGGCTGGGCCGGCTCTACGGCGAGCTGGACCTGCTCGCCTCGGAGTGCATCCGCGAAGGGGTCTGGAAGGACCTGGCCGCCGCCGAGCTCGCCGCCTGCGCCTCGGCGCTGGTCTACGAGTCCCGGCAGGCCGACGACGCGGCGGCGCCCCGGCTCCCGGAGGGCGACGCCAAGCAGGCGCTGGGCCGGATGGTGCGGATCTGGGGCCACCTGGACGCGCTGGAGGAGCAGCACCGGATCAACACCAGCGAGGGCGTCGGCCAGCGCGAGCCCGACCTCGGTTTCGCCTGGGTCGCCTACCGCTGGGCGCTGGGGCACAGCCTGGACGCGGTGCTGCGCGACGCCGACATGCCGGCCGGCGACTTCGTGCGCTGGACCAAGCAGCTGATCGACGTGCTCGGCCAGATCCAGGACGCGGCCGGCGAGGACGCCCAGCTGCGCACCACCGCGCGCAAGGCGGTGGACGCGCTGCGGCGCGGGATCATCGCCTACTCGTCGGTGGGCTGACGACGGGTCGGCGGGGGCCGGTGATCCGGCCCCCGCCGACGGCTGGTGCGGCTGGCGCTCAGCCGAGCTGGAAGGTGGCCTGGACCGGGTAGTGGTCGCTGGGCGCGTTGGTGTCCAGCTGCCCGGCGCTCCAGCCGGCCTGCGGGTCGAAGTCGATCGCGACGGTGGGCAGCGCCAGCGGGACGGGGCGGCCCGGGGCGTTCAGGTAGCCGAGGTAGTCCAGGTCGTCGCGGTAGTCGACCGGGAAGGTCTCGACCCCGGACATGTACTGGCACCAGGCCGAGACCGTGCAGTCCATGGTGGCCAGGCTCTGGCTCGGGTCCAGCGCCGGCGAGCCGAGCACCCCGCCCACCGCCGCCTGGGCGTTGGCGTAGTCGCCGCGCGCCTGGCCGTTGTAGTACTCCACGTTCAGGTCGCCGCCGAAGAGCACCGGGGCGCCGGCCCCCACGATCCCGTTCACCCAGGACTTGATCTCGCCGAGCTGGGCGAGCCGGGTGGCCTGGGTGGTGTCGGTGGAGACGTCGGACTCGTCGGCCTGCAGGTGGGTGCCGGCCACCCAGGTCTTCACGCCGCCCTTGTCCACCTGCACCAGCGCCGCGCCCTTGTCGGCGTGGTAGTCCCAGGTGCCGGAGGTGGAGTTGGTGAAGACGTGCTGGTACTGGGCGGTGATCGGGTACTTCGACAGGATCATCGTCCCGCCGTTGATCACGAACGGGGAGCTGGAGCAGTTGCCGCTGGTCCCGGTCCAGCCGCCGCCCGAGCAGGTCCCGCCGACCACCGGGGTGCGGTAGGGGTAGAGGTCGGCGAGCTTGCTGTTGATGTCGCTGATCGAGGAGTTGTTGAACAGCTCGTCCAGGACCACCACGTCGGCGCTGTGCTGGCGGACGATCGACTCGATCACCGGGGTCCGGGTGCTGGCCTTCTCGTTCTGGCTCCAGTCGACCACGGCGGTGCCGAGGTCGACGTTCCAGGTGAGGACCGACAGCGTGCTGCCGGCCGGCGCGCCGGCCGCCGTGGCGGCCTGCGGCACGAAGCCGCCGAGCAGGGTGATCGCAGCGGCGGCCGAGCAGAGCGCGGCGGCGGTACGGCGCAGGGTCATGGGAGTACGGCTCCTGAGAAGGGGTCAGCTGTGCATGACAGCCGGAACCGTAGCTACCGGTGGGTACGACCGGAAGAACGCGGGTCGACCATTCTTCGGCAAAAAGATGTCTGCACAACGCCGCCGGAGCTGGCTGCACAACTCCGCCACCGGTTCAGCGCGTCAGCACCGCAAGCACCCGCTCCAGCGCACTGCCGAGGCCCCAGCGGGTGGCCAGCTCCTCCAGCGTCATCGGGTCCAGCGGCTCGCGCGGCAGCGCGGCGTCGAAGTCGGGCAGCGGGATGTCGGTGGCGACGCGGACGACGGTGGGCGCGACGTCGAGGTAGGGGGCGCCTTCGAGGATGTTCTTGCGGCGGGCCGGGGTGAGCTTGGAGAAGGGGTCGGCGGCGGCTGCGCGGATGCCGGCGAGGTCGCCGTACTCGCGGATGAGCTGGGTGGCGGTCTTCTCACCGATCCCCTTGACGCCCGGCAGGCCGTCGCTCGGGTCGCCGCGCAGCGCCGCCATGTCGGCGTACTCGCTGCCGGTGACGCCGTACTTCTCGCGCAGGGCGGCCTCGTCGATGATCTGGGCGGCGCCGACGCCCTTGACCGGGTAGACCACGGTGACCTGCCGGGCGTCGTCCACGAGCTGGAACAGGTCCCGGTCGCCGGTGACGATCCGCACCGGCCCAGCGGCCCGGGTGGCCAGGGTGCCGATCACGTCGTCGGCCTCGTAGCCGGGCGCGCCGACCCGGGCGATGCCGAGGGCGTCCAGCACCTGCTCGATCACCGGGACCTGGGGCGAGAGGGTGTCGGGCACCTCCTCGGCGCCCGCGCCGACCCCGGGGCCCTCGGCGGCCAGCCGGTGCGTCTTGTAGGTCGGGATCAGGTCCACCCGCCACTGCGGCCGCCAGTCGGCGTCCATGCAGGCCACCAGCTGGTCCGGGCGGTGGTCCTGGACCAGGCGGGCGATGAAGTCCAGCAGGCCCCGGACGGCGTTCACCGGAACGCCGTCGGGGGACTTCACGGACTCCGGGACGCCGAAGTACGCGCGGAAGTAGAGGCTGGCGGTGTCGAGGAGCATCAGGCGCGGTGCGGTCACGCCCCGATCATCGCGCACCGCGCCGACAACCCCCCAACCCGACACCGGGACTCAGCTCGCGGCCTCCGGCAGCGGCACCGCGGCGCCGGTCACCCGCACCCGCGAGTCGCCGGCCACCAGGCTCACCCGCAGCAGGCCGGGGCTGCCCAGGTCCTCGCCCTGGTGCAGGGTCAGCTCGGCCGACTCGCCGGCCCCGCCCAGCTCCCGCAGGTAGGCGCCGAACGCGGCGGCGGCCGCGCCGGTGGCCGGGTCCTCCACCACGCCGCCGACCGGGAACGGGTCGCGGACGTGGAAGACGGTCTCGGACTCGCGCCAGACCAGCTGCAGGGTGACCAGGTCACGAGCCGTCATGAAGGCCGCCAGCCCGTCGAAGTCGTAGGCCAGGGCGGCCAGCCGCTCGCGGGTGCGCACGGCGAGCACCAGGTGGTGGGCGCCCGCGTAGGCGATCCGCGGCGGCAGCTCCGGGTCGAGATCGGCAGCCGCCCAGCCGAGCGCGGCCAGCGCCTGCTCGACCTCCTCGGCCCCGATCGGCAGCACCTTGGGCTCGACGCTGGTCAGGGTCGCGTGCAGCACGCCGTCCTGCTCGGCGACCTGGACCGGCACGGTGCCGGCCTTCGTCTCGAAGACCAGCTCGCCGGGGCCCTCGGCGTGCGCCACCGCCACGGCGGCGGCGACGGTGGCGTGCCCGCAGAACGGGACCTCCAGGGTGGGGGCGAAGTACCGCACCTGGTAGCGGCGGTCGGCGGTGCCGGGGACGGCGGTGAGGAAGGCGGTCTCGGAGTAGCCCAGCTCGGCGGCGAGGGCCAGCATCTGCTGGTCCGTCAGGCCGGTGGCGTCCGGCACCACACCCGCCTTGTTGCCGCCGGCGGGGTCGGTGGTGAAAGCCGCGTAACGCAGAACAGTCGTCATGATCGGCGCAACGCGGGCGGTGTGCCGATCATTCCGGCCGGTCGCCGGGGCCCGCTCAGTGCGAATGCGGTCCGGCCCGGTGGACGGGGCCGTGCGAGTCGGCGCAGTGCTCGGCGGCCAGCGCCTCGGCGGAGTCGGTGATCTGCAGCAGCTGCTGGTCGTCGTCCTCGCCGAGGTGGTCCACCTGCAGGGTGGCGTGGGTGATCCGGTACTCCTCGCGCAGCCGGCGCTGCAGGTCGCGCCGCACGGCGTGGCAGTCGCCGCTGGGGGTGACCAGGATGTGCGCGGAGAGCGCCGGCTGCCCGGAGGTGATCTCCCAGACGTGCAGGTCGTGGATCTCCTCGACCAGGGGGGTGGTCACCAGGCTGTCGGCCAGCGCGTCGGGGTCGACGCCGGCCGGGGCGGCCTCCAGGAAGATCCGCCCGGAGTCGCGGACCAGGCCGATGCCGGCCCGCAGCATCAGCGCCACCACGATCAGCGAGGCGATCGCGTCCGCCCGCAGGAAGCCGGTGGTCAGCATGATCGCGCCGGCCACGGCGGTGGCGATGAAGGCGTAGAGGTCGGTCAGCACGTGCTGGAAGGCGCCCTCGACGTTGAGCGAGCTGCGGTTGGCCTTGGACATGCACCAGGCGGCGGCGATGTTGATGACCACCCCGACCAGTGCGGTGACCAGCACCAGACCGCCCTCGACCTGCGGCGGCGAGATCAGCCGGGTGACCGCCTCGTAGCCCAGCCAGGCGGAGAGCACCAGCAGGGTGACGCCGTTGGCCTGGGCGGAGAGGATCTCGGCGCGCTTGAGGCCGTAGGTATAGCCGCCGCGGGCCGGCTTGGCCGCCAGCCGCATGGCCACCAGGGCGAGCACGATCGAGGCCGCGTCGGTGAGCATGTGCGCGGCGTCCGAGATCAGCGCCAGCGAGCCGGCGGCGAAGCCGACCACGACCTCCGTGGCCATGAAGACGACGATCAGGGCCAGCGCGCTGGTCAGCCAGCGGCGGTCGGCGTCGGCCGCGACACCGTGCGAATGGCCGTGCCCGCCGTGCCCGTGCCCGCCGTGGCCGTGTCCGCCGTGCCCGTGCCCGCCGTGGCCGTGTCCGCCCTGTTCGCCGTGGTCGTGGGAGTGCTCGTGGTCGTCGTGCGTGTGGGTGTGCGGGTGCTCGGTGTGGCCGGCCATCGCGGTCGTCTCCTGAACGCGGGGAGTGATCGAGGGGGTGCCCTGCAGGGAAGTGAACCGCATATCGGACGGAGATCCAAAGGCTGCAGTGGTGACCGTTGTCGTTCCACTTTTCGGGGGTCCGATCAGCCCTCTCACCGTAATCTCATCCGAATCGACCCGATTGTGGCGTTCAGTTGATATCGCGTTTATCCGCCTGCCCATACATTTCCTGGTGTGAGCGATACGAAGATTCCGGCCGGGTGGTACCCGGACCCGCAGGACCCTGACGGTGACCCCAGGACCGAGCGCTGGTGGGACGGCACCGGCTGGACGGCCACCACCCGTCCAGGCGCCTCGGGCGCCTCCGATGCCGAGACCGTCTCCGGGGTCGAGCCCGTCCCCGAGGGCGAGGGCATCGAGCAGACCGTCGTGCTCGACGGCGCCCGGGTGATCGAGGGCGAGGTGCTGGAGAACGGGACGGTGCGGTTCCCCGAGCCGCCCGCCGAGCCAGGCCCCAGCGGCGCCCTGTACGGCGAGCCGCTGCCCCGCAAGCCCTCCGTCTTCAAGCGGATGAGCCGCCCGGTGCTGGTCGCGGCGGCGGTGGCCGGCGTGCTCGGGCTCGCGGTGGGCTCCGGCGTCACCTACCTGGCCACGGACCACCACGACTCGTCCGCCCAGGTGCAGGCAGCCCCGCAGCAGCAGAACTCCCAGCCGAACGGCAACGGCAACGGCAACCACAACGGGACCGGGCGCCAGCGCGGCGGCGGTTCGGGCGGCAGCGGTGGCAGTGGCAGCGGCAGCGGTGGCAGCGGTGGCAGCGGTGGCAGCGGTGGCAGCGGTGGTAGCGGTGGCGGCGGCGGGCTGGGCGGCCTGCCCGGCTTCCCGGGCTTCCCGGGGCTGCCGGGCGGCGGCAGCGGCGGTGGCAGCGGGCAGGGCACCGTGGCCGCCGACCTGAACAGCAACATCCAGTTGCCGGTCCCGAGCGGCTGGCAGGGCGGCACCGCCAATGACGGCACCGCGTTCCTGACCGTCGGCCAGTACCAGTGCCCGGGTTCCAGCGGCAGCGGCTCCGGCGGCTCCGGTGGCAGCGGTGGCTCCGGCGGCGGCAGCGGTGCGGACCAGGTCTGCTCGCTGGGCGGCGTCAACACCGCCGAACTCCAGGGCACCGACCCGCAGGCCGCCGCCGAGAAGGACATCCAGACCGCCGTGGACGCCTCCTACCCGGGCAGCAAGTCCCACCAGGAGCTCAAGTCCGGGGCGGTCACCGTGGACGGCCGCAAGGGCTACCTGGTCCGCTGGCAGGTCACCGCCGCCCAGGGCAACAACGGCACGGTGGAGTCGGTGGTCTTCCCCACCGCGGACGGCAAGAGCCTGATCGCGGTCCGGCTCGGCTTCGACATCGCCGACAAGGCCCCGGCCGTCTCGCAGATGGACACCATCGTCAGCGGGATCACCGACTACGCCGCCCCCGCGGGCAGCAGTGGCGGCGGCAACGCGGCGGGTGGCAGCAGCACCTGACGCCGGCTCGGCTCACCGATCGCGCGCCCCGCTGCCTCCCCCCGGCGGCGGGGCGCGTCCGGTCACAGGAAGGTGCGCCCCTCGCCCCGGTAGGTCGGCACCGTGGCCACCAGCCGGTCGCCCGCCACCAGGTGCAACTCGGCGAAGCGCTCGCACAGTTCGCCGGCCTTCGCGTGCCGGAACCAGACCCGGTCGCCCACCAGCAGGTCGTCCGCCGCCGAGCCGAGCAGCGGCGTCTGCACCTCGCCGGCCCCCTCCTGGGGGTCGTAGCGCAGGCCGGTCGGCAGATAGGGCACGGGGGAGCGGTCGGCACCCGCCGGACCGGAGGCGGGGTAGCCCCCGCCGAGCACCGTCACCACGCCCACCCCCGGGCGCCGCACCACCGGCTGGGCGAAGAGCGCCGCCGGAGTGCCCCGGAACGCCTGGTAGTTGTCGAAGAGCCGGGGCAGGTAGAGCCCGGAGCCGGCCGCCACCTCGGTCACCGCGGCCTCGGCCGCCGTGCTCTGCACGCTGCCGGTGCCGCCCCCGTTGACGAACTCCAGCTCGGCCACCTGCCGCACCGCCCGCACCACCGCGGCGCGCCGCTCGGCGAGTTCGGCGCGCGCCCTGGCCTGCATGAGCCGTATCACCCGCGAGCGCACCGGCCGGCCGGCCACCGAGTCGCCCACCCCGGCGATGTGCCCCTCGTAGGCCATCAGCCCGACCACCGCGAACCCGGGCCGGCGGCGCACCAGTTCGGCCAGCGCCACCAGCTGCTCGGGCGTGCGCAGCGGCGAGCGCCGCGCGCCGACCCGCACCCGGCCGCCCAGCAGCTGCAGCGAGGTGTCCAGGTCCAGGCAGACCCGCACCCGCTCCTCGCCGCCGCGTGCGGCGTCGATCAGGCCCAGTTGCGCCGGATCGTCGACGAGCACGGTGATGTTGGCCGCCAGCTTCGGATCGGCGGTCAGCTCGGCGAAGGCCGCGCGGTCGGCCGAGGGGTAGGCGAGCAGCACGTCCTGGACCCCGGCCCGGGTCAGCCAGATCGACTCGGCGAGCGTGAAGCTCATCACCCCGGCGAAGCCGTCCCCGGCCAGCACGCGTTCCAGCAGGGCCCGGCAGCGCAGCGACTTGCTGGCCACCCGGACCGGTTTGCCCTGGGCCCGGCGCACCAGATCGGCGGCGTTGGCGTCGAAGGCGTCCAGGTCGACGATGGCCAGCGGGGCGGTCAACTGCGCGGTGGCCCGGTCGAAGCGTGCTCGGTCGGCGTCCGGTGAGCTCGTCATGGGCGCAGCGTGCCACAGCGGTGCTACCGCTGGGTATAGGTGTGCCGCAAAGAGGCTTCGCACGGCGCCGCACGGCACGGTTCGAGGGCGCCCGGCCAGCGGCTAGGCTCGCCGGGTGGACGGTAAGAACATTCCCAATCCCGGATTCGCCGCCGACGACGGCAGCGCCGATCCGGCCCTCGCCCGGGCGCTGGCCGACTGGTCGCAGCAGCAGGGCGCGGCCGAGCCGGCCCTGCTGGCCGCGCTGCGCCAGGCCCGCCTGATGGTGCCGATCGTCGCGCTGCTCGGTGAGGTGGAGACGGACGCGGCAGGCCTCAAGCACGAGAAGACCAGCGACATGGCGGTCCCGGTGATCGAGGCGGCCGACGGGCGCCGGGCGCTGCCCGCGTTCACCTCGCTGGCCTCGCTGGCCGCCTGGCAGGCCGACGCCCGCCCCGCGCCGGTGAACGCGCCGCAGGCGGTGATGACGGCCTACGCCGAGCGGGCCGACACCCTGCTGATCGACCCGGCCGGTCCGGTGACCTACCAGCTGACCGGTGCCCGGATGCGTGCAGTGGCCGAGAACCGGGTCTGGCTGCCGCCGGTGCAGGACCCCGAGGTGCTGGACGCGCTGCGCGCGCTGCTGGCCGGCGAGCCGCAGGTGCTCCGTGCCGAGCTGACCCCGGGCGGGACGACCGACGTGGTGCTCGGGCTCGAGCCGGCGGACGGCGCCGACGTGCCCGCGCTGGCCCAGCGGCTGGCCGCGGCGCTGGCGGCGGACCCGGTGCTGCGGGTGCGCCTGACCCGGGGCCTGGACCTCGCACTGCTGCCCGCCGGCGCACGGCCGACGGGCAGCGGTTTCTACCAGGCCGGATGACGGCCGCGGCGGTTCAGGAGTATCAGGAGTAGACGGGCCCGGTGAACTTCTCGCCCGGCCCGGTGCCCGGCGCGTCCGGCACCATCGAGGCCTCGCGGAAGGCCAGCTGGAGCGAGCGCAGGCCGTCGCGCAGCGGGGCGGCGTGGAAGTTGCTGATCTCCGGGGCGCCCGCGGTCACCAGGCCGGCCAGCGCGGTGATCAGCTTGCGGGCCTCGTCCAGGTCCTTGTCCTTCTCGCCGCCCTCGGCCAGACCGCACTTGACGGC
This sequence comes from Kitasatospora sp. NBC_01250, assembly GCF_036226465.1. Classification (NCBI taxonomy): domain Bacteria; kingdom Bacillati; phylum Actinomycetota; class Actinomycetes; order Kitasatosporales; family Streptomycetaceae; genus Kitasatospora; species Kitasatospora sp. NBC_01250. Next base: position 7,219,196 of record NZ_CP108476.1, read on the forward strand.
CGCCGCGCTCATCAGGTGCACCGCCACGGTGGTGATCACCTCGACGGCCGGCACCTCGGCGATGTCGCGGGTCAGGTCGTCGTACCCGACGGTCTCGTCAAAGGACTCGGAAGCGTTGTCGGGCTGGCTGCTCAAGGAAGGCTCATTCCCTCGGGGTGGATCCGTACCCCTGGGAGGGTACCGGCAGACAGTGCTCTCGCCCGTAGTGTAAAGTGGCTTAACGACCGGCTGAGCGCTTCACCGTGCCCGGCCAGCAAGTGGAGGCTCCACCCAGGAGGCCCGAGAGGGCAACCGCGACAGTCTCCCACCTGATCGGCCTGCGGGTCGACGGGTCCCGGTCCGCGACAGCAGCTCTCAAGGCCGTGCGTCGCCGAGCAGCGTCCCTCACCGGACGCCGCCCCCGGATGTGTGGAGCCCCGCTTGTGACGAGCGGGGCTTTTTTCGTGCCGCGGTGCTTCGGAGTACCGGACGGCAGCGCAGCACGAATGAAGCCCCGCCCAGTGGTCGAAGTCCACTACGTGCGACCGCCTCCCTGACGGCCGCATCGCAGAAGGTGCAACCAAGGAGGCCCCATCAGCACCGAGCCCCGCATCAACGACCGGATTCGCGTCCCCGAGGTGCGACTCGTCGGTCCCAGTGGCGAGCAGGTCGGCATCGTGCCGCTTGCCAAGGCGCTGGAGCTTGCGCAGGAGTACGACCTCGACCTGGTCGAGGTCGCGGCGACCGCCCGGCCGCCGGTGTGCAAGCTCATGGACTACGGCAAGTTCAAGTACGAGTCGGCCATGAAGGCCCGTGAGGCGCGCAAGAACCAGGCGCACACGGTCATCAAGGAGATGAAGCTCCGGCCGAAGATCGACCCGCACGACTATGACACCAAGAAGGGTCACGTCGTTCGGTTCCTCAAGCAGGGCGACAAGGTCAAGATCACGATCATGTTCCGTGGTCGCGAGCAGTCCCGCCCCGAGCTGGGCTTCCGACTGCTGCAGCGGCTCGCCAACGACGTCCAGGACCTGGGCTTCGTGGAGTCCTCGGCCAAGCAGGACGGCCGTAACATGATCATGGTTCTCGGCCCGCACAAGAAGAAGACCGAGGCGATGGCCGAGGCCCGTGCGGCGCAGGACGCCCGCAAGGCCGAGCGCCTGGGCCGTGGCGCCCAGGCCGACGAGGCCGAGGACGCTGAGGACGCTGAGGCGACGTCCGCCGACGATGTCGAGCTGACCGACGCCGAGCAGAACGACGACGCAGACCAGGCCGCCGAGGCGGTCCAGGACCAGGCGGAGGCCGGCGACACCGCTGCCACCGCCGAGCAGCCGGCCGAGGTCGCTCAGGACGCCTGAGCCTTCGGGTTTGGGCTCGGGTGATCCGGCCACCGCGGTCCCGGGGCTCCCGTCCCGGTGACCGGAGAACACCAAGCGCTCGGGCCCGCGTGGCAACACGCGGGCCAGAGCGGACCGACGAGGAGATACGGCGACATGCCGAAGCAGAAGACGCACAGTGGCGCCAGCAAGCGCTTCAAGATCACGGGCTCTGGCAAGGTGCTCCGCGAGCGCGCTGGCAAGCGCCACCTCCTGGAGCACAAGTCCTCCAGGGTGACCCGCCGTCTGACCGGCACCGCCGAGATGGCCCCCGGCGACACCAAGACGATCAAGAAGCTTCTCGGTAAGTGATCGCCCGCCGCGGCCCTGCCGGCCGCGGAGCCCGGCTGATCCTTTCCGACCGATTCGATTGACGGACCACGTGAAGTAGTCCGTGGTCCAACCCCTAGGAGTAATGAAGTGGCACGCGTCAAGCGGGCAGTGAACGCCCACAAGAAGCGCCGGGTCATCCTTGAGCGGGCCAGCGGTTACCGCGGCCAGCGGTCGCGCCTGTACCGCAAGGCCAAGGAGCAGGTCACCCACTCGCTCGTTTACAACTACAACGACCGCAAGAAGCGCAAGGGCGACTTCCGTCAGCTCTGGATCCAGCGCATCAACGCTGCGGCCCGTGCCAACGGCATGACCTACAACCGCTTCGTGCAGGGCCTCAAGGCCGCCAGCATCGAGATCGACCGCAAGATGCTGGCCGAGCTCGCCGTGAACGACGCCAACGCGTTCGCCGCGCTGGTCGAGGCCGCCCAGAAGGCGCTGCCGACCGACGTCAACGCGCCGAAGGTCGCCGCTGACGCCGCCTGATCCACCGCAGTACCCGGACCCGCAGGCTCCTCGCGAGCCTGCGGGTCTTTTTGAAGGTCCCCGCGGACCCGCTTGCCCACCCCGTCGAAAGTGACCATGGCCAGCACCGACACTCCCCAGCTCAGCTCGCTCCGCTCGCCGCGGGTGATCGCCGCCCGCAAGCTGGCGCGGCGCGCCCAGCGCGGCAAGGACCGCCGCTTCCTGGCCGAGGGCCCGCAGGCGGTCCGCGAGGCGATCGCCTACGGGCTGCTGCCGGGCGGGCGGGAGCACGCGGTGGTGGAGATCTACCTCACGCCGGAGGCCGCCGAGCGGCACGGCGAGATCGTCGCTGCCGCCCGGGCGGCGGACCTGCCGGTGCTGACCGCCACCGACGAGGTGATCGCCGACATCTGCGACACCGTCACCCCGCAGGGCATCGTGGCGCTCTGCCGCTTCCTGGACACCCCCTTCGCCGAGGTGCTGAAGGCTCGTCCCAAGCTCGTCGCGGTGCTGGCCAACGTCCGCGACCCCGGCAACGCCGGGACCGTGCTGCGCACCGCGGACGCGGCCGGTGCGGACGCCGTGGTGCTGACCGACGCCTCGGTCGACCTCTACAACCCCAAGGCCGTGCGCGCCTCGGTCGGCAGCCTCTTCCACCTGCCGGTCGCCGTCGGGGTGCCGATCGAGCAAGTGGTGGCCGAGCTCAAGGCCGACGGCGTGCGGGTGCTGGCCGCCGACGGGGCGGGGGAGCGGGACCTGGACCAGGAGCTGGACGAGGGCACGCTGGGTGCCCCGAGCGCCTGGATCTTCGGCAACGAGGCCTGGGGGCTGCCGGAGCAGACCCGCGCGCTCGCCGACGAGGTGGTGCGCGTGCCCATCCACGGTCACGCCGAGAGCCTCAACCTCGCCACCGCCGCCGCCGTGTGCCTCTACGCCTCCGCTCGCGCACAGCGTTCGCCCGCAGGCTGTCGCGAGCCGGGTACGGAGCGCTAGGGTCAGTCTGACAACACGGTCCTCCTGACGGGGGCCGGGCCGGGCGGGGGCCGGGCTGGGCCAGGGGTCCGGTCGGGTGTGCGGTCCGCCAAGGGGGCGCGGCGCACGGATCGGCGGATCGGGAGGGCTCTCATGGTCGGCGGCGAGGACTGGCGGCTGGCCGTGCCGGCTGCCCCACCGCTGGACCCGGACGAGCTGCCGGACGGCCTGGTGATCGCCGACCGGGCCGGCCTGGTGGTCTGCTTCAACCGCGCCGCCGCCCGGCTGACCGGCATCAGCGGGCCCGCCGCGCTCGGCCGCCCGCTGGCCGAGGCGCTGCCGCTGGAGGACTTGGACGGCCGCCGCTGGTGGCAGCTGACCGACCCGTACGGCGGGCTGGCCATCCGCACCCGCCAGCCCGAGCGCAACCTGCTGCTGGCCGGTGCCAACCGCGAGCTGCTGGTCTCCGCCTCCTACCTGCGCGAGCGCCCGCGCGGCCCGCTGCGCCAGCTGGTGGTCGCGCTGCGCGGCACCGAGGCCCGTCGGCGCACCGAGCGCGCGCACGCCGAGCTGATCGCCACCGTGGCGCACGAGCTGCGCTCCCCGCTGACCAGCGTCAAGGGTTTCACCGCGACCCTGCTGAACAAGTGGGAGCGGTTCACCGACGGGCAGAAGCGGCTGATGCTGGAGACGGTGAACTCGGACGCCGACCGGGTCACCCGGCTGATCGCCGAGCTGCTGGACATCTCCCGGATCGACGCGGGCCGGCTGGAGGTGCGCAAGCAGGTGGTGGACCTGGCGGCAGCGGTGCGCCGGCACGTGGAGGGCAAGGTGGCCGCCGGGATCGCGCCCGAGCGCTTCGACATCAGGCTCGCCGAGGACCTGCCGCAGCAGTGGGCGGACCCGGACAAGATCGACCAGGTGCTCGCCAACCTGCTGGAAAACGCGGTGCGGCACGGCGAGGGAACTGTCACCATCGAGGTGGCGCCCGCGAAGGAGATCGTCGAGGCCGCCAGTTGGGAGCACCCGGGCACCCCGCCCCGGATCGTGGAAGGAACGGCGGTCACCGTGAGCGACGAGGGCAGCGGCATCCCGGAGGAGTCGATGCCGCGCGTCTTCACCCGCTTCTGGCGCGGCAGCAAGCGCGGCGGCACCGGCCTGGGCCTCTACATCGTCAAGGGCATCGTCGAGGCGCACGGCGGGACGATCCGGATCGACCGCGCGCCCGGTGGCGGCGCCCGGTTCCGATTTATCCTGCCCGCCGGGGTGCCCGACTTCATGGTCTGACCACAGACCTGCCAGGGGCCCGGCGGGCTGTTGCGACCGGCCGAAAACCAGGCGGTGTGCGCCCTGCGACTACACTCGACCTGGTGTAACGCCCCGTGCGGCCGAGCCGCGGACACCCTCCCCGCCCGAACCGGCGGGGTCTGCCTGCCCGCTGTCCGGCCACGCAGGGCGTGGCGGTTGCGTATCCGCGGTTGCATATCCGAGCACGGACGAGCAGGAGCACGGGAAAGATAGAGATGTCGGCACCCAACAAGTCCTACGACCCGGTAGAGGTTGAGGCATTGAAGCCGGAAGAGGTCGAGCGTGCCCGGGACGAGGCCGTCGCGGCCTTCGCCGCCGCCACCAGCCTGGAGGAGCTGAAGCAGGCCAAGGTCGCGCACACCGGCGACCGCTCCGCGCTCTCGCTGGCCAACCGCGAGATCGGCGCGCTGCCGCCGCAGGCCAAGGCCGCGGCCGGCAAGCTGATCGGCCAGGCCCGCGGCGCGGTCAACCAGGCGTTGGCGAAGCGTCAGACGGAGCTGGAGGCCGAGCGCGACGCGCGCGTGCTGGTCGAGGAGGCGGTGGACGTCACGCTGCCCTACGACCGCGCCCCGCGCGGTGCCCGGCACCCGCTGACCACGCTGGCCGAGCGGATCGAGGACACCTTCGTCGCGATGGGCTACAGCATCGCCTCGGGTCCCGAGGTCGAGGCCGAGTGGCTCAACTTCGACGCGCTCAACCTGGGCCCCGACCACCCCGCGCGCTCGATGCAGGACACCTTCTTCGTCGCCGCCGGCGACGGCTCGCCCGACTCGGGCATGGTGCTGCGCACCCAGACCTCGCCGGTGCAGATCCGCGCGATGCTCGACAAGCAGCCGCCGCTGTACGCCGTCTCGGTCGGCCGGGTCTACCGCACCGACGAGCTGGACGCGACCCACACCCCGGTCTTCCGCCAGGTCGAGGGCATCGCGGTCGACGAGGGCATCACCTTCGCCGACCTCAAGGGCACCATCGAGCTGCTGGTCAGCAAGCTGATCGGGGACGAGCTGGAGCTGCGCTGGCGGCCCTCGTACTTCCCGTTCACCGAGCCGAGCGCCGAGGTGGACCTGGAGTGCTTCGTCTGCCGGGGCGCCAGCGTGGGCAACCCGGACGCGCCGTGCCGCACCTGCTCCTCCGAGGGCTGGATCGAGCTGGGCGGCTGCGGCGTGGTCAACCCGCGGGTGCTCGTCGCCGCCGGGGTGGACCCCGAGCGCTACAGCGGATTCGCCTTCGGCCTGGGCCTGGAGCGGATCCTGATGAACCGTCACAACGTCGCGGACATGCGCGACATGGTCGAGGGTGACGTGCGTTTCACTCTCCCGTTCGGGATGGAGATCTGATGCGCGTCCCGCTTTCCTGGCTGCGCGAGTACGTCGACCTGCCCGCCGGTGTGACCGGTCGGGAGCTGGCCGAGAAGCTGATCCGGGCAGGCCTGGAGGTCGAGACCGTCGAGCAGCTCGGCGCCGACCTCAAGGGCCCGCTGGTGGTCGGCGAGGTGCTGTCGATCGAGGAGCTGACCGGCTTCAAGAAGCCGATCCGGCACTGCTTCGTCAACGTCGGCGACGCCAACGGCACCGGTGAGCCGCAGGAGATCGTCTGCGGCGCCCGCAATTTCAAGGTCGGCGACAAGGTCGTCGTGGTGCTGCCCGGTGCCGTGCTGCCCGGCCCGTTCCCGATCGCGGCCCGCCAGACCTACGGCCAGACCTCGGCCGGCATGATCTGCTCGGCCCGCGAGCTCGGCATGGGCGACGATCACGACGGCATCATCGTGCTGCCCGAGCACTACGAGCCCGGCACCGACGCCATCGAGCTGCTGGAGCTGGTCGACGAGGTGCTCGACATCGCGGTCACCCCCGACCGCGGCTACTGCCTGTCGATGCGCGGCGTGGCCCGCGAGGCCGCCGCCGCGTACGGGCTGCCGCTGGCCGACCCGGCGCTGCTGGACGTGCCGCCGGCCAACTCCTTCGGCTACCTGGTCAAGGTCGCCGACCCGGCCGGCTGCGACCGCTTCGTGGCCCGCACCGTGACCGGCATCGACCCGGGCGCCAAGTCGCCGATCTGGCTGCAGCGCCGCCTGCAGAAGATGCACGTCCGTCCGATCTCGCTGACCGTCGACATCACCAACTACGTGATGCTGGAGGTCGGCCAGCCGCTGCACGCCTACGACCGCGGCCGGGTGGACGGCCCGATCCAGGTGCGCCGCGCGCTCGCCGGGGAGCGGCTGACCACGCTGGACGGCGCCAAGCGCGAACTGTCCACCGAGGACCTGCTGATCTGCGACAACTCCGGGCCGATCGGCCTGGCCGGGGTCATGGGCGGCGCCTCCACCGAGATCATCGACCCGGTGACGGACCCGGAGACCGGCGAGGTCACCGGCTCCACCGAGGTGATCATCGAGGCGGCGCACTTCGACCCGGTCTCCATCGCCCGCACCGCCAAGCGGCACAAGCTGCCCTCCGAGGCCTCCAAGCGCTTCGAGCGCGGCGTGGACCCCGAGGCCGCCCGGGCCGCCGCGCAGCGCGCCGTCGACCTGCTGGTGCTGATCGCCGGTGGCACCGCCGAGGCCGGGGTGACCGACATCGCCGCCCCGCACCCGGTGCGCACCATCACCATCGCCGCCGACCTGCCGGACAAGGTGGCGGGCATGGTGTACGGCCGCGAGACCGTCACCCGCCGGCTGCAGGAGGTGGGCTGCTCGGTGGCGGGCGCCGACCTGCTGGAGGTCACCCCGCCGACCTGGCGCCCCGACCTGACCGACCCCAACGACCTGGCGGAGGAGGTGATCCGGCTGGAGGGCTACGACAACGTCCCCGTCCGGATGCCCACCGTGCCGCCGGGCCAGGGGCTCACCGCCGCCCAGCGCCGGCACCGCCGGGTGGGCGTGGCGCTGGCCGGCGCCGGCTACGCCGAGGTGCACAACTACCCGTTCCTCGGCGCGGCGGCCTTCGACGGCCTCGGCCTGGACGCGGACGACGTGCGCCGGCGCACCGTCAAGCTGGTCAACCCGCTGAACGACGAGGAGCCGGCGCTGCGCACCACGCTGCTGCCGGGCCTGCTCGGCGCCCTGCGGCGCAACATCGGGCGCGGCAACACCGACCTGGCGATCTTCGAGACCGGTCTGGTCTTCCTGCCCGAGGCCGAGCAGCAGGTCGCCCCCCGGCCTGCGATCGACCGCCGGCCGAGCGACGAGGAGATCGCCGCGCTGAACGCCGCGCTGCCGCGCCAGCCGCTGCGGGTGGCCGTCGCGCTGGCCGGGGAGCGGCTGCCCTCCGGCTGGTGGGGCAAGGGCGCGCAGGCGAGCTGGGCGGACGCCGTCGAGGCGGCCCGCACGGTGGCGCGCGCGGCCGGTGTGGAGCTGACGGTCCGTCAGGGCCAGTACGCGCCCTGGCACCCGGGCCGCTGCGCCGAGCTGCTGGTGGCCGGCACCGACCGGGTGGTCGGCCACGCCGGCGAGCTGCACCCGCGGGTGATCAAGGCGCTGCACCTGCCCGAGCGCACCGCGGTCGCCGAGATCGACCTCGACCTGCTGAGCGCCGACGGTGAGCGGACGGTCGAGGGCCCGGCGGTCTCCGGCTACCCGGTCGCCACCCAGGACGTGGCGCTGATCGTGGACGCCGCGGTGCCGGCCGCCGAGGTGGAGGCCGCGCTGCGCGAGGGCGCGGGCGAACTCCTGGAGGCGATCCGGCTGTTCGACGTCTTCACCGGCGAGCAGGTGGGCGAGGGCAAGAAGTCGCTGGCCTACGCGCTGCGCTTCCGGGCCACCGACCGCACGCTGACGGCCGACGAGGCCTCGGCGGCGCGCGAGAGCGCGGTGGCCGCCGCGCTGGCGCGCACCGGCGCGGTGCTGCGCGGGGCGTAGCCGGGAGCTGGTGCGGCGGGAGCCGGTGGCCGTGCGGCCACCGGCTCCCGCCGTCCGCGTCTCAGCCCACCAGCCGGCGCAGGCGCTCGGCGGCTCCGGTGACCATCGCCTCGCCGTGCCCGAAGCAGGCCGTCTCGGTGTCCAACTCGGCCTGCCGGGCCAGGGATTCGGCGGCGCGTTCGGGATCGGTGTTGAACACGCCCAGCCGGGCGTCGTTCCCGACGTTGGCGATGGTGTCCCCGGTGAAGAGCACCCGCGGGCCGGGCAGGTAGATCGCGATGCTGCCGTCGGTGTGGCCGGGGACGGCGAACACCTGGGCGCCGCCGCCGAAGTCGACGGTGTCCCCCTCGTGCAGCTCGCGGTCGACCCGCACCGGGTCGACCGCGGGCAGCGGCGGCAGGCTCGCCCGCAGCTCGCGCTCCCAGTCGGCGACGAACACCGGCTCCGCGGCCGGGCGTTCACCCCGGATCACGGCCGCGTCCGCGGCGCCGGCCAGCACCAGCGCGTCACCCCAGCCGGCCGCCTCGGCGGCGCCGCCGACGTGGTCCTCGTGGCCGTGGGTGATGATGATCCGCTGGATGTCGCCGGGCCGGCGCCCGAGGGAGCGCACCGCCTCGGCGATCGCGGGGGCCGAGCCGCCCGGCCCCGCGTCGATCAGGGTGAGCGCGTCGGCGTCACTCCACAGGTAGGCCTGGCCGACGTCGAAGCGGAGCAGGTGCAGCTGGGGGAGTACCTCCACGAGATCCATGTCCGCAGCCTAGATCGGCGCGGTCCGCGCCGGGTGCTTCGTTCACCGAGGGCTGACGGGCTGACGGGCCGAGGCGTTGCGGGAGCGGGCCGGTCGGCTCAGACGGCGGCCGAGTAGTCGTAGAAGCCGCGGCCGGACTTGCGGCCGAGCAGGCCCGCGTCGACCATCCGGGAGAGGACCGGCGGGGCCGCGTAGAGGGGCTCCTTGTACTCGGCGTACATCGACTCCGCGATCGAGGCGATGGTGTCCAGGCCGATCAGGTCGCACAGGCGCAGCGGGCCCATCGGGTGGGCGCAGCCGGCCTCCATGCCCTTGTCGATGTCGGCGGCGGTGGCCACGCCGGTCTCGAACATCCGCACCGCCGAGAGCAGGTAGGGGACGAGCAGGGCGTTGACCACGAAGCCGGCCCGGTCGCGGGCGCGGATCGGCTCCTTGTCCAGGACCTGGATGGCGAAGGTCTCCACCCGGGTGGTGGTCTCGGCGGAGGTGGTCAGGGTGGGGATCACCTCGACCAGGCGCTGCACGGGGGCGGGGTTGAAGAAGTGCAGGCCGATCACCTGCTCGGGGCGGGAGGTGGCCGCGGCCAGCTTGACGATCGGGATCGAGGAGGTGTTGGAGGCGAGGATCGCGTCGCGCCGGCGCACCACCTGGTCCAGGGTCTGGAAGATCTGGATCTTGATGTCCTCGCGCTCCGCGACCGCCTCGACCACCAGGTCGCGGTCCGCGAAGTCGGCCAGGTCGGTGGTGAAGTTCAGCCGGGCCAGCGCCTGCTCGCGCTGCTCCTCGGTGAGCTTGCCGCGCTTGACGGCGGTCTCCAGCGAGTTGGTCAGCCGGGTGCGGCCCAGCTCCAGGGCCTCGCCGGTGGCCTCCGAGACCAGCACGTCCAGCCCTGCCCGGGCGAAGACCTCGGCGATCCCCGATCCCATGAGTCCGCAGCCGACCACTCCGACGCGCGCGATGTCGCTCACTGAACTTGCCTTTCCCGGGTTACCAGCCGGGCGGGGTCGCCGCCCATGTCGCTCGACGTTACTACTTGCCGGTAGATCAAGGCTCGGGGGCCCCGCGAAACCGGCTACGCCGTTCGCATGAGCCGTGTCCTCCCGCCGTGTGGCCGAGGCGGTCCGGGCGGGTGCAGCCAGCATGCTGTCCGACAGGGCCGGGCCGGACGGCTCAGGCGGATGACGGGGCAGAGGGAGCTGTGATGCGCGGCGGTTCGCTGGCGGGACAGGTGGCGCTGGTCACCGGCGCGGGGCGAGGGCTCGGCCGGGCGATCGCGCTCGGCCTGGCGGCCGAGGGCATGGCGGTGGGGCTGGTCGGCCGCACCCGGGACACGCTCACCGACACGCTCAAGGCCTGCGTGCGGATCGGCGCCAAGGGCGTGGCGGTGCCGGCGGACGTGGCGCGGCCCGGCGCGGTGCGCGAGGCGGTGCGCAGCGTCGAGCGGGACCTGGGCCCGGTGGATCTGCTGGTCAACAACGCCGGGCAGATCGACCAGGCCGAGGTGCCGTTCTGGGAGGCGGACCTCGGGCAGTGGTGGCAGGTGGTGGAGGTCAACCTGCGCGGCCCGGCCAACCTGCTGCGCTGCGTGCTGCCCGGCATGGTGGCGCGCCGGCGCGGGCGGGTGCTCAACCTCAACTCCGGCCTGGCGGTGGGCCGGGACAGCAACTACACCGCCTACGCCACCTCCAAGGGCGCGCTGCTGCAGCTCTCCGGCAACATCGCCGACTCGCTCTCGGCGCACGGTGTGGTGGTGCTCGACATCAGCCCGGGGCCCTCGCCCACCGACATGACCGCCAGGATGCCGCGGTTCGCCGGGATGAAGGAGTGGAACAGCCTGCCCTACCTGGCCGCCATCGCGGTCGACACCGCGCGCGGGCGGTTCGACGCCCTGCACGGTCGGTTCCTGCACGCCGGACAGGACAACCTGGAGAACCTGGTGGCGCAGGCCGCCGAGATCCGGGCGGCCGACGCCCGGACCCTGCGGCTGCGGCCGTACGGCCCGGGCGATCCGCTGGCCTGAGGGCCGGCCCGGGCAGCGGGGCAGCGGGGCGGCCGGGCGGTGGAACCTACCGTAGTAGTGGCCGGCGTGCTGCCGGCTCCGGTCAAGTCGCCTGTGGCTGAAGCTGCCTGATACTTGGTCAACTCTTGACCCGGGGCGGCCCCGGTTCGCCCCGTTCGCCGTCGCGTACAGGTCAACTGGGCAGGCAACTCGCCCTGAAAGGGCCGTCCCGCGGCGCTTGGAACCGGCTGGGCGTGCTCCGCTTCTCCGGTCAACTTCCGCTGACGGTGGGTGGTTTGGCGTCCTTGACAGTTCGTCGAGCGTCTTGCCTATGCTGACGTTCCCCGGCCGGCGGGTGAGGTGCCAGCGGCCCGGTCGCTCTCACCAGCCCGCCCTGTGAAGGAGAGTTCCGTGGCAGACCGTACCGAGCTTGAGAAGATCGTCTTTACCGGTTCCGGCGGTGAACTCGTCGGCAACCTCTTCCATCCGGCCGCCGAGCGCAGTGCCCGGCCAGGGCCGGCCGTGGTGGTCTCGGGATCTTGGACGACGGTCAAGGAGCAGATGGCGGGAGGCTACGCCGAGCGGCTCGCCGAGGCCGGATTCCGGGCGCTCGCCTTCGACTTCCACGGCTACGGCGAGTCGGGCGGCGCCCCCCGCGAACTTGAGGAGCCCGAGCGCAAGAGCATCGACATCGCCGCCGCCGTCGACTACCTGCGTTCGCGCGAGGACGTGGCCGCCGACCGGGTCGGCGCGCTCGGCATCTGTGCCGGTGCCGGGTACAGCGCCGCTGCCGCCGCCCGCGGCGCGGGCCTGCGCTCGCTGGCGATGGTCGCGCCCTGGCTGCACGACGACGAGCTGCTGCTGGAGCTCTACGGCGGGGCCGAGCAGGTCGCGGCGCGGCGCGAGCGGGGCGCCGAGGCCGCGGTGCGGTACCGGGAGAGCGGCGAGGTGCGCTATGTGCCCGCGGTCAGCCGGGACGACCAACGGGCGGCCATGGTCGGCGCGTTCGACTACTACCTGGACGAGTCCAGGGGCGGCCTCCCGCAGTGGACCAACCGGTTCGCCGAAATGGGTTGGCTGGGCTGGCTCGGCTTCGACGCGTTCGCGGCCGTCCCGGGCGTCACGGTGCCGACCGTCCTGGTGCACAGCCGCGACGCCGCGATCCCGGCCGGCGCCGAGCGGTTCCACGCGGAGTTGGGTGCGCCCAAGGAACTGCACTGGCTGCCGGGCACGCAGTTCGACTTCTACGACGACGAGGCCACCGTGACAGCCGCGCTGGACCGGGTGCTGGCCCACTTCCGGGCCACGCTCTGAGCGCGACCAGCGGTACCGGAGCGGGTCACGAGCAGAGCTGACTGGCCGTCACCGCGCTCAGGCCGCGCTGCTGGAGCGCCTCCAGAACGGCCGGCAGCGCGTCCACCGTGCCCTGGTGGCCCATGTGCAGGGCGACGATCGAACCGGGCTTGATCGAGCCGAGCATCCGGCGCTGGATCACCTCCGCCCCCGGGTCGGCGTAGTCGCGCGGGTCCAGGTCGTAGGAGAGGCAGTGCTCGTAGCCCGCCTTGCGGGCCTGGGCCTTCACCCGGGCGGTGGCGAACTGCGCGGCCGAGGGGCGGAACCACCGTCCGATCGAGCCGGTCAGTTCCTTGAGCCGGTCCGCGCAGCCGGCGATCTCGGCGTAGGCCTGGTCCGCGGAGAGCGAGCAGATGTCCAGGTGGTTGAGGGTGTGGTTGCCCAGCTCGTGGCCGCCGTCCAGGATCCGCTTGGCCATCTGCGGCTGCTGGTCCAGCCAGCTGCCGACCACCAGCACGGTGACCTTGGCGCCGTGCTGCTCGGCCGCCGTCAGCAGGGCGGTGGCCAGCTCCGGGTCGCCCTGCCCGTGGAAGGTCAGCGCGACCTGCGGGCGGTCGGGCGGCCCGCTGATCACCTCGGCCGGGGTGCCTGCGGCCAGCGGCGGCTGGTCCGGCGGACCGGGCGAGGCACCGGCGGCCGCCGGTGAGCCGCTCACGGCGGCGCTGGGCGTCGCGGCCGGGATCCGGTTGGGCGTCAGCACCGTCGGGGCGCCCGGCGCGGGGCTCGGGTGCTCCGGGTGGCCCGCGCCGGTGGCCCCGCCACCGGTGGCGGCCTCCTGGCCGCAGCCGGTGAGCAGGCCGCCGGCCGCGGTCAGAGTGGCCAGCTGGGCAGTGGTCCGCAGGATGCTGCGGCGGTTCACACTCATCGCGAACCAGCATAAAGACGGACGAATCACCGTGCGAGCCGAAGTGGGCCCTTCGGTGGTGACCCGAGCGGATGGTGACGCCGGGTCAGAGGCGGAAGACCCCGTACGCGAACCCCTCGGCACGTACCCGATCGCCCTCGGCCGTCACCCCGTGGACCAGCAGCGGCTCGGCCGTACGCCCCGCGAGCTGCGGCAGGGCCAGTGCGGCCGGGGCGCGGCGCGGGTTGACCACCACCAGGTGGCGCTCGCCGCGCAGATAGGCGAACGGGTAGCCGTCGCTGAGCGCGGTCACCGTGCAGTCCGTGCCGAGCTCGGGCGTGTCGCGGCGCAACCGGATCAGCCGCCGGACGTGGCTCAGCGGCGAGTCGGGATCCGGCCGCTGGGCGGCGACGCTCGGGCGCTGCGGGTCCGGGTCCAGCGGCAGGTAGAAGTCGGCGGGCGGGGCGCCCGAGAAGCCGGCGCCCGGGCTGTCGTCCCACTGCATCGGGGTGCGCGAGCCCTGGCGCGCCTCGGTGCCGAACTGACTGCCCTCCTTGTCGGGCAGGCCGGGCACGTAGCGCATGCCGATCTCGTCGCCGTAGTAGATCACCGGCAGGCCGGGCCAGGTCAGCAGGAAGGCGAAGGCGCAGGCCAGCTGCTCACGGGTGCGCGGGCCGCAGGACAGCCGGGAGAAGTCGTGGTTGGCGGTGGGCAGGGCCACCAGTCCCCGGCCGTCGATCGCGGCCTCGGCGTCCCGCCAGGCGGTCAGGAACTCGGCCATCGAGCCGCCGCCCTCCGGGTCGAAGTAGCAGGGCTCCCCGTGCGCCCAGCTGCCCTGGCTGCCGGTGCCGTTGTCCCACAGCGAGCGCAGCCCGCGCCCGTTGAAGTGCAGGAAGAAGTCCGCGTGCAGCCCGGCGGGGACCGAGCGGGCCGGGTCGCCCCACTCGGCGATCAGCACCCGGTCGGGGTGCTCGCGGTCCAGCCAGCCGCGCATCTCGCCCCAGAGCTTGGCGGTCTCCAGGTGCCCGGGGTCGTCCTTGACCAGCGAGGCGGCCATGTCCACCCGGAAGCCGGCCACCCCGAGCGCGAACCAGTGCGCCATGATCTCGCGCAGCGCGGCCCGGTTGGCCCGCGGGCCCGGCGCGTCCACCGGGCTGCGCCAGGGCTCGGCCGGGTCGGGGCGGGCGTAGCCGAAGTTGAGGGCGGGCTGGATCGGATAGAAGTTGGCCCGGTAGAAGCCGCCGCGCCGGCCCTGGTTGGGGATCCACTCGTGCACCGGGGCGGCGATCCGCTCGGACCAGATGTAGCGGTCGTCGGCGGGGTCGTGCGCGGCCTGCCGGAACCACGGGTGGCGGTGCGAGGTGTGGCCGGGCACCAGGTCGAGCAGCACCCGGATGCCGCGCTCGCCGGCCGCCCGGACCAGCTCGGCGAGGTCCTGGTTGCTGCCGTAGCGCGGGGCGATGGTCAGGTAGTCGGCCACGTCGTAGCCCGCGTCGCCGAACTCGGAGCTGAAGCACGGGCTGAGCCACAGGGCCGTCACCCCGAGGGCGGCCAGGTGGTCCAGGCGGGCGGTGACGCCCGGCAGGTCGCCGATGCCGTCACCGTTCGAGTCGGCGAAGGACTGCGGGTAGATCTGGTAGAGGACGGCGTCGGCGAGCCAGCTGGGGACGGCGGGCTGACGGGCGCTCAGGGGGTCCATGGGCCTGCTCCTCCTCGGTGGGGGGACCGCGAGAAGCCGCCAGACTATGGGGCGACGGTGGCGGCTGTCCGCCGATCCGATCAGGATTCCCGCAAGCCGGTGAGGTGGGCGAAGACCACCACGTTGGCGGTGTAGTCGGCGCGCTTGCGGTCGTAGACGCCGCCGCAGGTGATCAGGCGCAGCTGTGCGTTGGGGGACTTGCCGTAGACCCGGTCGTCCGGGAACTGGTCCTTGGGGAAGACCTCCACGCTGTCCACCGTGAAGGTTGCGGTCACCTTGTCGTCCCGGGCCACGTCGACGGTGGCGCCCTTGGTGAGCGCGCTCAGGCTCCAGAAGACGGCGGGCGCCGTCTTGGTGTCGACGTGGCCCAGCACGATCGCCGTGCCCTTGTTGCCGGGCACCGTGCCGGCCTGGTACCAGCCGACCAGGTTGGTGTCGTTCGGCGGCGGCGGGTTGAGCACGCCGTTCGCGCCCAGGCCGAGGCCGGTGAAGGGCGCGTTGACGCCGATGGCCGGGATGGTCAGCCGGACGGGGTGCGCGTCGGGGACGACACGGACGGGGGCGCGCTGCACGGGGGTGGCGCTCGCGCTGGGCGAGGCGGCCACGACGGCCCTGGTCTGCGGCGGGAGCGGGGGCGGCGAGCCGGCGTGGCGGATCATCACCAGGCCGAGCACGCAGGCGCCCACGGCGGCGAACAGCACGCTGCGACGCTGGCGGCCGAGCGATTCGGTGGTGGGCGGGTCACCGTTCGGATCGGCGTGGTTGCCCATGGCGGGGAGCCTTTCTGCGGGGCGGGGCGAGCGGGGTGAGGCGGTACCGGGCCGGACGGCGCTGCGCTGCGGCCGGTACGCCCTGCGCGCCGTGCCACCGCCGGGGACAGGGCGGTGGCACGGCGCGCGCGGGAAGCGGTGGCTCAGTACTCGCTCGGACGGCGGCGGCGCAGCGCGAGCGCCCCCACGCCGAGGCCGCCGACCAGCAGCGCCGCGCCGGTGACCGCGCTGCCGCTGTTCAGCGCCGCGAAGCCGCCGCCGGTGTGCACACCACCGTGCGGGCGGCGGCCGTCCTCGTCGCGGCCCTTGTCCTGGTCCCTGTCCTTGTCCCTGCCGTCGTCCCAGCGCTTGTCGCGGTCCTTGTCGCGGTCGTCGCCGCGCTTGTCGTCGCCCTTCTTGTCATCGCCCTTCTGGTAGCCGTCCTGCGCCTTCTTCGCGTCATCGGTGGTGGAGGTCGACGAGGTCGCCGGCCGGCTGCCGTGGCCGGCGGGGTCGGCGAAGGCGACGGCGGGGGCGGCCAGGCTCAGCGCGGCGGCGGAGAGGGTGGCAGCGGCCAGGTGACATACACGACGCATGGTTGAGTTCCCTTCGCACACGACGGACGGGCCGACAGGCCGTCGACCAGGGGAACATCCGGGGGTGCATGCTCCACCGTCCGCTGCGCCCGGTGACCGTGCCACCACACAGCGTGCGAACGTGTGACGGTCGGTTCGCAGCGTCGGTTCGCCGCTCACTGTGGGTGAGGCCGGGCGGGTGCATCCTGGAGGTGAGTGCTGGAGGTGACGGTGATGACACACACGCTGGTCGGTTGGCACATCGAGCTGGAGTTCACCGAGCAGGAGAGCCACACCAGGGCGGCCGCCCTGGTCAGACTGCCGGACGGACGGGAGCTGCGGGCGCACGGCGACACCAGTCGCCACCCCGCCGACCCGGAGCAGTTGCGGGTGGGTGAGGAGGTGGCCGCCGCCCGGGCCTTGCAGGACCTGGCCCGGCAGCTGCTGGAGAAGGCGCACGGGGAGATCGACGAACTCGGGCCGGTGCCGAGCTATCCGCTGATGTGAGGCGGGGCGCGGCAGCCGGGGTGAGGGGCGGGCGCGGCGGCGCGGCTCTGTTCTGTACCTGACGAATCAACATGGACATGACGGGGTACGGTCTCCGCTTGTGAGATCTCACCGCATCCGTCCGGTGGCGGCCCTCGCCACCGTGTTGCTCGCATTCGCCGCCGCGCTGCTCGCCCCTGCCGGCGCGGCCTGGGCCGGCACCGTCCACAACGGTGCCAGCCAGCCCGTCTACTCCTACGCCAACGCCGTCCGGGAGACCGTCTGGGTCGACACCGGTCTGGACGGGGAGGGCGACGGCCACCGGGACCGGGTGGCCGCCGACATCATCCGCCCCAAGGAGCCGGCGGCGGCCGGCCAGAAGATACCCGTGATCATGGATGCCAGCCCGTACTACAAATGCTGCGGGCGCGGCAACGAGGACCAGGTCAAGACCTATGACGCGCAGGGCCGTCCGGTCCAGTTCCCGCTCTACTACGACAACTACTTCGTCCCGCGCGGCTACGCGGTGGTGCTGGTCGACCTGGCGGGCACCAACCGCTCGGACGGCTGCGTGGACGTCGGCGGCACCTCGGACGTGACCAGCGCGAAGGCCGTGATCGACTGGCTGAACGGGCGGGCCACCGGCTACAGCGCCCGCACCGGCGGCAGCGCGGTCAAGGCCGGCTGGGCCAACGGCTCGGTCGGCATGATCGGCAAGTCCTGGGACGGCACCATCGCCAACGGCGTGGCGGCCACCGGGGTCGCCGGCCTCAAGACGATCGTGCCGATCTCCGCGATCAGCTCGTGGTACGACTACTACCGCTCCCAGGGCGCCCCGCTCTACGGCGGCACCCCCGCGGACCTGTCCAGCCTGGTCGAGGATCCGGGGACCACCAGCACCTGTGCCGCCGAGCAGTCCACGCTCGCCGACGGCGCCCCCTACGACGGCGACTGGACGCCGCTGTGGCAGCAGCGCGACTACGTGGCCGACGCGGCCAAGGTGAAGGCCAGCGTCTTCGTGGTGCACGGGATGCAGGACCTCAACGTACGGACCGTCAACTTCGGGCAGTGGTGGGACGCGCTGGCCGCGAACGGGGTGCAGCGCAAGATCTGGCTCTCCCAGACCGGGCACGTCGACCCGTTCGACTACCGGCGCAGCGCCTGGGTGGACACCCTGCACAGCTGGTTCGACCACTACCTGATGGGCGTGGACAACGGGATCCAGAACGCGCCGATGGCCGACGTCGAGCGGGCCCCCGACCAGTGGTCCACCGATGCGACCTGGCCCGCGCCCGGCACCGTGCAGAGCACCGTGCACCTCAACCCCGGCACGCTGGGCGGCTCCTCGAACAGCGGGACGGTCTCCTTCACCGACGACCCGAGTCAGGACGAGAACGCCTGGGCGGCCCAGGTCGACCAGGTCACCCCGGACAAGACGGCCTTCACCACCGGGGCGCTCACCAAGGACCTGCGGCTTTCGGGCAGCGGCTCGGTGAGCCTGACGGTGACGTCGAGCACCAGCAGCGCCCATCTCAGTGCGGTGCTGGTGGACCTCGGTCCGGCCACCATCCGCAACTACCAGGCCGACGGGGCGGGCATCAAGACGCTGACCACCCGCTCCTGCTGGGGCCAGAGCACGGCCGGTGACAGCGCCTGCTTCCTGGACACGGCCGCGGACACCAGCCAGGTCGACGCGACCGTCTTCAGCCGGGGTTGGGCGGACCTGGGGCACTACGCGGGGCTGGACCACACGGTCGCGCTCACGCCCGGCACGCCGTACCGGATGACCGTGCAACTGGCGGCCACCGACCACGTGGTGCCGGCCGGGCACCGGCTGGCGCTGATCGTGGCGGGCACCGACAACGGGCTGATCGACCCGCCGGACACCCAGCCGACCCTGAGCGTCGACCTGGCCGACTCCTCGCTGCAGCTGCCGCTGGTCGGCGGCGCCGCGCACCTGCCGGTCGGCAAGGCGCCGACGGTCCGTGCCGCGGTCGTGCCGCCGGCGCAGCGTCAGGCGCCGCACGCAAGGGCGGACTTCCGCTAGCTGCCCGGTGGGCGGCGCCCTGAACCACAGGGCGCCGCCCACCGGTTCACCAGAGCGGGGCGACCCGTTCGCCGGTGCCGGCCCGATGGACGGCGATCGCCTCCATCGGGCACAGCTCGGCGGCGTCGGTGACCTCCGCCAGCGCGTCGGAGCGCGGCCGGCGCGGGCGGGCCCGGCCGTCCGGGCCGAGTTCGAGGTCGGCGGGGGCGGTGGCGGCGCACAGTCCGGTGCCCACGCAGCGGGCCCGGTCCACCGAGACCACCACCTCCTGCCCGGCGCTCACCAGGTCACCGGCAGGGACTGCGGGCTGCGGGTGAGCAGGCCGGTGCGCCAGGCGAGCTGCTCGACCGGCACCGCCAGCCGCAGTCCGGGCAGCCGCCGGGCCAGGCGGTGCAGGGCCAGCTCCAGCTCCATCCGGGCCAGCCAGGCGCCCAGGCAGTGGTGCGGCCCGGCGCCGAAGGTCAGGTGCGGCGTGGCCGGCGGCTCGAACAGGCTCGTGCGCCAGTCGCCGGGATAGGTCTCGGGGTCGTGATTGGCGGCGAAGGTGTCGGCGGCCACCACGTCGCCGGCCGAGATCAGCACCCCGCCGATCTCGACGTCCGCGACCGCCCGGCGCAGCAGGCCCGGCGTGACGTTGCGGTCGCCGAGCGGCACTGCGCGCAGCAGTTGTTCGGCCACCGCGCCCGCCCGCTCCTCGCTGTCCGCCAGTGCGTGCCAGGCCGTGCGGTTCTCGTCGAGCAGGTACACCAGCGCGTTGCCGAGCGAGGTGATGGTGGTCTCGTGACCGGCCACCACCAGTCCGACGACCAGGGTGACGATCTGCGGCTCCGTCACCTCGCCGTCCTGGTCGGCCGCCTGGACCAGCGAACTCACCAGGTCGTCGGTCGGCTTGCCGCGGCGCTCGGCCACCAGCTGCCCGGCGAACTCGCCGAACTCCCGCATCGCCGTCATGACCTCCTGCGGGGTGTAGGCGCTGGTCGACAGCGCCTGGTCGCTCCAGCGGGAGAGCCGCTCGAAGTCGACCCCGTCCAGGCCCATCAGGCGGCTGATCACCGCGACCGGCAGCGGCCTGCCGACGGCGGCGACCAGGTCCACCGGGCGCTCGGCGGTGCTCAGTGCGTCGAGCAGTTCCTCCACCACCAAGGCCACCCAGGGCCGCCACCGGGCGATCGCCCGGGGCGTGAAGGCCCGCTGCACGGTGCGGCGCAGGCGCTGGTGCTCGGGGCCGTCCAGGTTGAGCAGGCCGTCCGGGGCGTCCGTCAGGTTCGGGTACGGGGTCAGCAGGGGTGCGTTCGGGGCGTAGAGCTCGGCACGGCCCAGCCGCGGATCGGTGAGCACCTGGCGGACGTCGGCGTGCCGGCGCACCATCCAGACCGGGGTGCCGGTGAGCAGTTCGGTGCGGGTGGGCGGTCCGGGTTCCATGGCGCGCAGGCAGTGCAGGGGGACCAGCGGGAGGGCGGCGGGCGTGTCACGGTGGTCGGGAGTCACGGCAACCTCCAGGCGTCAGCGGCTCGCTACCGACGGTAAGGGGTCGTGCTCGGGTCAACCAGGGGGCGTGCAAGCCCACTTAGGGCGCACTGCGGTGTGTGCAGGGGCGCGGACCGGGCGCGCGCCCGCGCGCCTCCTGCTTGCCGGGTCCCCCGGCCGGGCGCATCGTGGAGGAAGGGCTCAGGAACGAGGTGTCCAGTGGCCTGGAAGCAGGCTGGCGCGCCGGACGGGCGTCCCGGGCCGGACGAGGCGGCGGGCGCGGTGATCCGGACGGCGGCGCTGACCAAGGTCTACCCCAAGAGCGAGGTCGCCGCCGTGGACCGGCTCGACCTCGTGGTGAACCGGGGTGAGCTGTTCGGCCTGCTCGGCCCCAACGGCGCGGGCAAGACCACCACCGTCGGCATGCTCACCACCCGGGTGGTCCCGACCTCGGGCGGGGCCTGGATCGGCGGGATCGACGTGATCGGCCGCTCGACGCTGGTCAAGCAGGTCATCGCGGTCGTCTCGCAGCAGAACACGCTGGACCGCTCGCTGACCGTGCGGGAGAACCTCGTCTTCCACGGGCTGCTCTTCGGCCTGGCGGGCCGCGCTGCCCGGCGCACCGCGGACGAGCTGCTGGAGCGCTTCCACCTCGGCCGCTGGGCCGACGCCTCGGTCTTCGCGCTCTCCGGCGGCATGGCCCAGCGGTTGATGGTGGCCCGGGCGATCTACCACCGCCCCGCCGTGCTCTTCCTGGACGAGCCGACCGCCGGGCTGGACCCGCAGAGCCGGCTCGCGCTCTGGGAGATCCTGGCCGAGCTGATCGCCGAGGGCCAGACCATCCTGCTCACCACCCACAACATGGACGAGGCCGACCAGCTCTGCGACCGGGTGGCGATCATCGACCACGGCCGGGTGCTGGCCCTGGACACCCCGGCCGCGCTCAAGCAGGCGGTGGACGCCGACACCGTGGTCACCGTGTCGGCCGCGGGGGAGCCGGCCGCGCTGGCCGAGCTGCTCAGCCGCGAGGTGGGCGGGGTCAACCGGGCCCGGCTGCTGCCCGGCGGGGTGGAGCTCCAGGTCAAGGGCGGCGCCAACCGGCTGCTGCCCCGGGTGCTGGGCGCGGCCGAGGCCGGCGGCTTCGAGGTGGCCGACCTGTCGGTGGCCGAGCCCACGCTGGAGACCGTCTTCATCAGCCTGACCGGGAAGGAGCTGCGGGACTGATGACCACCACGACCCTGCCCATGATCAGCGTCCGCCCGCCGCGCTCGGCCTTCGCCGCCTCCCGGGCGGCGCTCGGTGCCCTGATCAAACGCGACCTGCTGGTGCTGCGCAAGAACTTCGGCGAGTTCGCCGGCCGGACCGTCATGCAGCCGCTGCTGCTGGTCTTCGTCTTCCTGTACGTCTTCCCGACCATCGGACAGGGAGTGGGCTCGGGTGGTGGCCGCAGCGGGGAGTCCGACTTCGCCACCGTGCTGGTGCCCGGGGTGGTCGCGGTGACCATCATGTTCCAGGGCATCCAGTCGGTGGCGATCCAGCTCTCCCAGGAGTTCGGCTACACCCGGGAGATCGAGGACCGGGTGCAGGCACCCTGCCCGCTCTGGCTGGTCGCGGTGGCCCGGGTGCTCTCCGGCTCGGCCCAGGGGCTGATCTCGGCGGTGCTGGTCTTCCCGATCGCGGCCGTGGTGCACGCGCCGGGGGTGCACGCGCACCTGTCGGTGCACTGGTGGGTGGTGATCACCCTGATCCCGCTGGCCTGCCTGGCGATGACCTCGCTCGGGCTGGTGCTCGGCACCACCTTCGAACCGCGCAACATCGGGCTGATGTTCGGCTTCATCGTGCTGCCGCTGGTCTTCCTCGGCGGCACCTACTACCAGTGGACCAAGCTGGGGGCCGTGCAGGTCGGCGGGTTCCCCTGGCTGCAGACCCTGGTGCTGGTCAACCCGCTGATCTACATCGCCGAGGGCATGCGGGCGGGGCTGACCGACGCCTCGCACCTGCAGCTGTACGTGGTCTACCCGGTGCTGATCGCGTTCTGCGTGATCTTCCTGAGCCTGGGGCTGCGCAACTTCCGGCGCCGGGTGCTCTCCTGAAGCGCCGGGGCCCGGCCACCGTGCGGTGACCGGGCCCCGGGGAAACGGCTCCGGGCGGGCTACTGCGCGCCGAACCGCTCGCGCCAGGCCGCCAGGTCCTCGTCCGTGATCTTGGCGAAGAGCACCGGCGGGATGGTGAAGCCGGTTCCGGCCGCGACGAAGTCCAGCTCGGCGGCCTGCTCGGCCGTCACCCACAGCGGGTCGCCGGCCTCGGCACCCGCGAAGGCCGAGCGCATCACGGCGCTGGTGCCCGGGATGAAGGGCGCCGAGATGACCCCGTACAGGTGGATCAGGTTCATCGCGGTGCGCAGCGTGAGCGCGGCGCCGGCCTCGTTGGTCTTGATCTCCAGCCAGGGGGCCTTGGTCTCCAGGTAGACGTTGCCCGCGCTCCACAGCGCACGCAGCGCCTGGGACGCCTTGCGGAACTGCAGGGTGTCCAGGTGGTTCTGGTACTCGGCCAGCAGACCCGCGATCTCCGCACCCAGCGCCCGCTCGGCCTCGCCCGGCGCCTCGCCCGCCGGGACGGTGTCGCCGAAGCGCTTGAGCGAGAAGGAGAGCACCCGGTTGACGAAGTTGCCCAGGGTGTCGGCCAGGTCCTTGTTGACCGTGGCGGCGAAGATCTCCCAGCTGAAGCTGGTGTCGTCGGACTCCGGGGCGTTGGCCATCAGGAAGTAGCGCCAGTAGTCGGCCGGCAGCAGTTCGAGCGCGGCGTTGGTGAAGATGCCGTGCTGCTGGCTGGTGGAGAACTTGCCGCCGTAGTAGTTCAGCCAGTTGAAGGCCTTGACGTAGTCGACCTTCTTCCACGGCGCCCGGGTGCCGATGATGGTGGCCGGGAACATCACGGTGTGGAACGGGACGTTGTCCTTGGCCATGAACTCGGTGTAGCGCACGTCGTCGGCCTCGTACCACCAGGACTTCCAGTCGCGGTTGGCCGGGTCGGCGTCGGACCACTCCTTGGTGGCGCCGATGTACTCGATCGGGGCGTCGAACCAGACGTAGAAGACCTTGCCCTCGGCGGCGAGCGCGGGCCAGGTGTCGGCCGGCACCGGCACGCCCCAGTCCAGGTCGCGGGTGATGGCCCGGTCGTTGAGGCCCTCGGTCAGCCACTTGCGAGCGATCGAGGAGGCCAGCGTCGGCCACTCCTTGCCGTGCTCGTCGATCCAGGCCTCGACCTCGCCGGCCAGCTTGGACTGCAGCAGGAAGAGGTGGGTGGTCTCGCGGACCTCCAGCTCGGTGGAGCCGCTGACCGCCGAGCGCGGGTTGATCAGGTCGGTCGGGTCCAGCAGGCGGGTGCAGTTCTCGCACTGGTCGCCGCGGGCCTTGTCGTAGCCGCAGTGCGGGCAGGTGCCCTCGATGTAGCGGTCCGGCAGGAAGCGGCCGTCGGCGATCGAGTAGACCTGCCGGATCGCGCGCTCCTCGATGAAGCCGTTGGCCTTCAGCTCGCGGGCGAACTCCTGGGTGATCTCCCGGTTCTGCTGCGAGGAGCTGCGGCCGAAGTAGTCGAAGGAGAGCTCGAATCCGTCGTAGATCGCCTTCTGCGCGTCGTGCTGGGCGGCGCAGAAGTCCGCCACCGACTGGCCGGCGGCCTTGGCGGCCAGCTCGGCCGGCGTGCCGTGCTCGTCGGTCGCGCAGATGTAGAGCACCTCGTGGCCGCGCTGGCGCAGGTACCGGGAGTAGACGTCCGCCGGGAGCATGGACCCCACCATGTTCCCCAGGTGCTTGATCCCGTTGATATAGGGAAGCGCGCTGGTGATCAGGTGTCGAGCCATCCTGGGATGCTCCCGTTCATGTTGGTGGTAGAGCGAAACTGTGCTGCCAGTCTATCGGCCCGCAACGGGCCGCCCGTACTGCTTTACGGCCGGTCCGGTGGATCGCCGGGCGGCTGCCGGACCGCTTCAGGCGGCGTCGGGCGGCCCGGCGTAGCCGTGCTCCAGGGCGAGCGAGACCAGCGCCGCGGCGTCCTCGCGGTCGAGGCCGGCGGCGCGGGCCCGGCGGACCCAGGCGGTGAGGTCGGCGCTCAGCGCGGAGTCGGCGGTGCGGCGCGGGTCCGGCAGCGAGCGGCGGATGAAGGTGCCCACCCCGCGGCGCCCCTCGGCCAGTCCCTCGCGTTCGAGTTCGCGGTAGGCCTTGAGGACGGTGTTCGGGTTGATCGCGGTGGCCTCGACCACCTCGCGCGCGGTGGGCAGTTTGTCGCCCGCGTGCAGCAGCCCCAGCCGCAGGGCCCGCTTGGTCTGCTGCACGATCTGCAGGTAGGCGGCCACGCCGCTGCGCCGGTCGATGAGGTACTCGATCATCGGATCGCCAAATCACTAGGAATATAGTGAAAGTCTGCCCCGCCGCGCGGACGACCGTCAAACGCGTCGGGGCGGGGCGGACCCGGCGGCCTCAGGGCTGCGGCACGTTCGGCGCGTTCGGACCGGTCCAGCTGTAGATGTAGTGCGACTGGCCGTCCTTGAACGAGTGGTACGGCGACGGGTTGACGTCCATGCACTGGTTGGCGTCGTCCTGCGCGTTCTGCGCCACCGCGGCGGTCGGCATCGCGGTGGGTGCGGGCGGCGCGGCGGCCGGGCTCGCCGCGTTGCCGCCGCCGGGCGCGCCGCTCGGCCAACTGGTGCCGCTGGTCCAGTCGGTGCCGACCAGCAGGGTCAGATGGGCCGACGCGGTGGACTCGCTCAGCACGCTGTCGGGCAGGCCGAGGGAGGCTGCCACGGCCTTGGCCTGTGCCTGCTCGGCGGCCGGATAGAGCAGCTTGGTGGGCGACTTGGGTGCGGTCCTGGGGTCCAGCGTGGCGTGCGTGTAGCCCTGCGCGGTGAGCGCGTCGCTGATCGCGGTGCTGCGGCCGGAGGCGCCGCTGGCGTTCTGCACCGTGACCCGCACGGCGGACTTCTCCACTGGCGCGGCCGGCGCGGAGGGCGACGGGGCGGGCGCGCTGGTCGCCGCCACCGGCGCGCTGCTGGTGGCGGGGTCGGCCGGCGCCGCGGTGGGCGGCGGGGCGTTGCGGTCGAGCGGGACGTCGGCCGCGATCATCTGGAAGAGCTTGAACGAGTCGGGCGTGGTCACCACGAAGGCGGCGTCGGGGTTGGCCGGGTTGTCCTGGTAGACGGTCGGCGCCGTCACCGTGGTGATCCGGTTGGTGGGCACCTTGTTGAGATCCAGGGCCAGCGAGGCCAGCGCGTTCACCGAACCGAGGCCGTTGTCGACGGTCAGCGCCTTGGTGGCCGCCTGGGCGAGGTCGTTGAGCTTCAGCGGGTTGGCGAGGGTCTTGGCCGACTTCAGCTCGCGGATCATCGAGTTGATGTAGAGGTGCTGGGCCTGGGCGCGTCCGAGGTCGGTGCCGTCGCCGAAGGCGTGCCGGGTGCGCAGCCACTCCAGCGCCTGCTCGCCCTTGATCGAGTGGGTGCCGGCCGGCAGCTCCAGGTGGGAGCCGACCTGGTGGAAGACGCCCTCCTTGTCCGTGGAGGGCTGGTAGTCCATCACGTTCTCTTTGGTGCAGACGTCGACGCCGCCGATGGCGTCGGCCATGTTCACCACGCCCGCGAAGTCGACCATCATGTAGTGGTCGATGTGGATCTTGGTGAGCTTCTCCCAGGTGTCCACCACGCAGCCCGCGTCCCCGACGTTGAGGCTGTCGGTGATGATGTCGTGCTTGGCCTTGGTGACCGCTTTGGTGGTCGGATTGGTGCAGGCCGGGATGTCCGCCTGGGTGTCGCGCGGGATGCTCATGATGGAGGCGTTGCTGCGGTCGGCCGACAGGTGGACCAGCATCTCGGTGTCGGCGTGCGGGGCGCTGCCGTCGCAGGAGCCGCCGAGCTTGCAGTCGTCCGCGCTGGTCCGGCCGTCCGAGCCGATCATCAGGATGTTGAGCGGGGTCTGGCCGGCCGCGTTCGGCTTGGACTCGGGGGCGAGCGCCGAGCCGCCGTTGTTGAGCGCGCCCTTGCGGATGTTGGAGTTGAGCTCCTGGACGTAGAGGTAGCCGCCGCCGACACTGGCCACCACCACGAAGCCCACGCCCATCGCCGTGTACTTGAGGATCCGCTTGCGCTTGGCGGCCTTGGTGAGCTTGCCGCCGGCCGCGCCGCGGCGCGCGGCGGCCCGGCCGCCCGCCGGCGGGGTGCCGGGGGCGCCGGCGTCCGGGCCGGCCGCGCTCTGGGTTCCGGTGCGGCGGCCCGGGCCCGCTTTCGCGGCCTTGCGGGCGGCGGCGCGGCCACCGGCGGGCTGGGGAGCTCCGGAAGGGTTGCCCGTCGGACCAGGACCACCGTCCGGCCCGAACTGCCCCTCGCCCGGATTTCCGCCCTCGGTAGGGCCGTTGCCGTCGAACGTCATGCGGTTGACCACCAAGCTCTGGCTGTGCCAGGTCCTCCCCCTGGGCGCTTGGCGGGAGACTATATCAATTTGAGATCATCGGTTTAATGCGGGCCGAGTGTGGTGAAGGCGGCCGCTGCTGAGCGGTCATCAGTGGTGACTCAGAGAACTCGGAGCACGGCCTTGCCCGGGATGCCGTGCAGTTTGGCCGCGAACGCCTCCCGCGCCTGCGCCAGCGGGAAGACCGCGCCGACCTGGGGCTTGAGCAGCCCGGCGGCGGTCTGACGGGCCAGCTCGGCGAGTTGGCCGCGGTCGGGCTCGACGATGAAGAAGGCGCTGCGGCCGGCCTCGGGCGCGACCGGCGGCGGGGCGGTGACGGAGACCAGTACGCCGCCGGGCCGCACCAGCTGGGCGGAGGCGGCCAGCAGCTCGCCGCCGATGGTGTCGAAGACCAGGTCCACCTGGCCCGCCGTGGCGGCCAGCGGGTCCTGCTCCAGGTCGACGAACTGCTCCGCGCCCAGCTCCTTGGCCAGCGCCGCCGCCTTGCCGCGGCCGGAGGCGATCACCTGGGCGCCCGCCCGGTGGGCGAGCTGGACGGCCAGGCTCCCGGTGCCGCCGGCCGCGCCGTGCACCAGGACCCGCTGCCCGGCCGCCAGCCCGCCGTGGGTGAACAGGCCCTGCCAGGCCGTCAGTCCGGCCAGCGGCAGGGCGGCGGCCGTGCTGAAGTCGACCGCATCGGGCAGCGCAGCCAGGCTGCGGGCCTCGATCGCGATGAACTCCGCCGCCGCCCCGTCGCGGTGCCAGTCGCCGAGCCCGTAGACGCGCTCGCCGACGGAGAAGCCGGTGCTGCCGTAACGGACTTCGGCGACGACCCCGGCCACCTCGTGGGCCGGCACGGTGGGGGTGCGGTCGCGCCCTGCACGGTCCACCCAGCTGCCCGGCCAGTGCAGCTCGTCCGGGACGAAGCTGGCCGCGTGCACCCGCACCAGCACATCACCGGTGGCGGGTACGGGGGTTGGGGCGTCCTCCAGGACGAGGGAGTGGTGGTCGCCGGGCTGGTGGATCCGTACTGCCTTCATGGGCGGCGGTCCTTTCCGCTACTGCGTGGTCAGTTGGGAAGCCGTGCCCAACTTCTCATCCGCGCCGAATGAAATCAAACCTGACGGTCTGTTATCTGAACGGTGTATCCGCGCGGACATGACGCAGTGTCAGAAAGCTTGCCGGTGAAGGCGTTCGCGGTCAGGAGCCGAGCGCGGTGAGCACCGTGTCGGTGCTGCCGATCTCGCCGAGCCGCGGGAAGATCCGGGTGAAGCTGTGCAGGTGCGACTCGGCGCTCATGTCGGTGGTGGCGTCCTCGACGAAGGTCAGGTGGTAGCCGTGCTCCCAGGCCGCCCGCGCGGTGGACTCCACGCCGATGCTGGTGGCGATGCCGGCCAGCACGATCTGGGTCACCCCGCGCCGGCGCAGCTGGAGGTCCAGCTCGGTGCCGGTGAAGGCGCCCCACTGGCGCTTGGTGATGACGATGTCGTGCTCGCCGGTGGTCAGCTCGGCCGGGAACTCGGCGAAGTTCGCGGGCCAGGAGCCGCCGCGCGGGGTGGCCTGCAGGGTGCGCTGCGGCGGCAGGTCGCCGCCGTCGGCGGAGAAGGTGACCCGGACCAGGACCACGGGCAGGCCCTTGGCGCGGAAGGCGTCGGCCAGCCGGACGCCGCGGGCCAGGATCTCCGGGCCCGGGGTGACGGTGGGTGCGCCGAGGATGCCCTGCTGGAGGTCGATCAGCACCAGCGCGGTGCTGGGGTCGATGGTCAGTTCGGGCGAGAAGGCGATCTCGGACATGGGAGCGGGTTCCTTTGTTCTGGGGGGGGGAGGGCTGCCTGTGTTCTGGGGGGAGGGCTGCCTGATGGAGGGCGTGGCGCTCAGTCGGTCGCCAGGCGGCGCAGCAGGCCGGCGGCCTCGTGCAGGGTCTGCTGCTCGGCCGGGTCGAGCCGGGTGGCGATCAGCTCCACCAGCCGGCCGCGGCCGGCGGCCCGGCGCTCGCGCAGCAGCGTCCGGGCCGGCTCGGTGAGCGAGATCAGCAGCTGCCGGCCGTCCTCGGGGTGCGGGGTGCGCTCGATCAGCCCCTCGGCGAGCAGGGCGCCGACGGTGGCCAGCATGGACTGCGGCCGGACCTGCTCGGCCCGGGCCAGCTCGGCCGCCGTCCGGGGTCCCTCGCGCTCCAGCCGCTTGAGAGCGGCCTCCTGGGAGAGCGTGAGGCCGCTCGTCGAGGCCTCCGCGCGCAGCCGGCGCACCAGCAGGCCCAGGGAGAGGGCCAGCTCCTCGGCGGTCTCCTGCAGCTGCTGCGGTGCGCCCTGCTGGCCCTGCTGGCCCTGCTGGTGCTGCTGCTGGTCCTGCGCGTCATCCGGCACAGCGGTACTCCCTGGATCGACAGGCAGACTGATGAGGAAAGCTTAGCAGTCTGCCTGTCGATCCAGGGGGCGATCCGCCAGTGGTCCGGTCGGCGGCCCTGCCGGTGGCCCGGTCAGCCGGGCAGTCCGGTCTCCAGTGCGAGCAGTTCGGCGACGCTCTGGCGGCGGCGGATCAGCCGGGTCTCGGCCCCGTCGACCAGCACCTCCGGGATCAGCGGGCGCGAGTTGTAGGTGGAGGACATGCTCGCGCCGTACGCCCCGGTGTCGTGGAAGACCACCAGGTCGCCGATCTCGGCGCGCGGCAGCAGCACCGACTCGACCTCACCGCCCGCGGTCTGGGTGAACACGTCGCCGGACTCGCAGAGCGGCCCGGCCAGCACCGTCTCGCGGGCCGGCGCGATCCGCGGCGTGCCGTCCGGCGCCAGCACCGAGATGCGGTGGCTGCTGCCGTACATGGCGGGCCGCATCAGGTCGTTGAAGCCGGCGTCGACCAGCACGAAGTGGTTGCTGCCGACCGGCTTCTGCGCCCGCACCTCGCTGAGCAGCACCCCGGCGCCGGCCACCAGGAAGCGGCCCGGCTCGATCTCCAGCCGTACGGGGTGGCCCAGTTCGCGCACCAGCTCCTGGCGGGCCGCGTCCCAGATCCGGAAGTACCGCTCGGTGTCGACCTCCGGCTGCCCGGGCGCGTAGGGCACCGAGAGGCCGCCGCCGGCCGAGATCGCCCGCACGTCCCGCCCGCAGAGCCGGACCTGCTTGACCATCGTCTCGCAGACCGCCTCCAGGTGGCCGTAGTCCACGCCCGAGCCGATGTGCATGTGCAGGCCGACCAGGTCGAGGCCGTGACGGTCGACCAACTCCAGGCTCTCGGCGAGGTGTTCGTGCCAGATGCCGTGCTTGCTGTGCTCGCCGCCGGTGTTGGTCTTGCGGCTGTGGCCGTGCCCGAAGCCCGGGTTGATCCGGATCCAGACCTGGTGGCCCGGGCTGGCCGCACCCAGCTGGTCGAGCATCTGCGGCGAGCCGGCGTTGACCGGGACGCCCAGTTCGACCACCCGGCGCAGCGTGGGCCGGTCCAGCAGGTCGGCGGTCAGGACGACCGGCTCGTCCGGGCCCGCGACCTCGTACCCCGCGGCCAGTGCCCGCTCCAACTCGCCCTGGGAGACGGCGTCCACCAGGACGCCCTCGGCCCGCATCAGCCGCAGGACGTGCGTGTTGGAGCAGGCCTTCTGGGCGAACCGGATCACGTCGAAGCTGCGCAGCCGGGCGATCTGGGCGCGGATGTGCCCGGCGTCGTAGACCCAGGCCGGGGTGCCGTGCTCGGCGGCGGTGCGGGCCAGCCGGGCGCCGTCGAGGGCGGGGGAGGTGGTCACTCGGTGTCCTTCGCACAATTCGTGGCGCGGGCTGGTGAATTTCGGATCCGGAAAATGTCCGCGGATCCGAAAACCCTACTGCGGGCGGGCCTTGGAGGGAAAAGCGCAAAAGAAATTCCCGAGTGGCGCGGAATCGGCGGACAAATGCGGTCGCGGGCTTCGGGGGCCGAGAAATATTGCGGCGGGTGGGGCGGGGCGGGCGGCTGACGTGGACGGGATCTGCGTGGCTGGTGAGGGTGTTGTGAGCATGACTGGCGGAACGTGCGATATGCCGGATTAGTCACCTCATGGGCCTTGCTGCGTTCCTGACATCGGCTTACCTTCTGGCGCATGCCCGCACCCCTCATCTCCATCGTCCTGCCCGCCTATGACCTGCAAGGACAGCTCGCCGACTGCCTGGACTCGATCCTCGAGCAGTCCTTCGGCGGCTTCGAGGTCATCGTGGTGACGGACCCCTCGCCCGACTGCCCGAGCCGGGTCCCGCACGCGGCGCAGGACGGGCGGGTGTCGGTGCTGCGGCTGAACGCCACGGTGGGCGTGGGCCGCAGCCGCAATGCGGGGGCGGCGCGCGCCACCGGGCGTTATCTGCTCTTCCTGGACAGCGACCACGTGCTCGATCCCGGGGCACTGCTGGCCCTGGCCGAAAAGGTGAGCGCGGCGGATCCGCAGGTGCTGCTCTTCGGCCACACCCGGCTGCACGCCGGGCAGGTCTGGCCGGGCGGCGCCGCCGCCCTGCTGGGCTCGGTCCAGGAAGCGGCCGGGGCAGGCTGCTTCCGGGTGGCCGACCACCCCGAACTGCTCGGCGCGCCCGCCCAGGTCTGGGACCGGCTGATCAGCCGCCGGCTCTGGGAGGACGAGGAGCTGGCCTTCCCCGAGGGCGAGTACGAGGAGGTGCCGGTGGCCTACCAGGCGCTGCTGGCGGCCGAGCGGGTCGCGGTGCTGGACCGGGACCTGGTGCAGATCCGGCGCCGCCACACCGTGCACCCCACCGGGTCGCCCGGCAGCAGCACCTTCGACCTCTTCGACCAGTACGAGCGCAGCTTCGAACTGCTCGACCGGCGCCCGGAGCACGAGGTGCTGCGGCCCCACCTGTTCGGCCGGATGATCCGGCACTACCTCTTCGTCTTCGACCTGGCGGGCTGTGTCACCCGGGCGGCCCGGCCGCGGTTCTTCCACCGGGCCGCCGAGCACTACCAGCGCTACCTGCCGGCGGGCTTCAAGCGCCCGGGCGGGCGCGCGGGGCTGAAGTTCTCGTTGCTGGCGGGCGGCGTGTACAGCGCGTTCGAGGTGGCGAAGCTGTCGCAGATCGCGCGAACGGCGGTCACAGGGAAGGGCGGGCGGGGGTAGCGCTGCGAAGGGCGGGCGGGGGTAGCGCTGCGAAGGGCGGGCGGGGGTGACACTGCGAAGGCGGGCGAGGGTAGTTCCGCGAAGGGCGGCCGGGGCAGCCGCTCAGGGGGGAGCAGCGCCCGGGCTCAGTCGAAGGTCCAGCGGGTCGGCGAGCCGGTGAAGTCGGCGTCGGTCAGGCCGAAGACCGAGCCCGGCCGGACCCGGATGGTCGCGTTCACCGCCGGGTCCAGGAACTCCGGGCCGTAGCTGGTCCGGTACTTCGCGTTGAGCGCGGCCAGGAACGCGGCGACGTCGACCGGCGCTGCC
Organism: Kitasatospora sp. NBC_01250; assembly: GCF_036226465.1. NCBI lineage: Bacteria > Bacillati > Actinomycetota > Actinomycetes > Kitasatosporales > Streptomycetaceae > Kitasatospora > Kitasatospora sp. NBC_01250. The sequence goes on from NZ_CP108476.1 coordinate 7,251,266, forward strand.
ATCACCTCCGCGACCCCGTCGAGCACCACCGGCTGGTGGGGGTTGTCGGTGGTGAGCACGCAGTCGGGGCGGTCGGCCAGGTTGCGGTACTTGCGCGAGCGCCGGCTGCTGCTGAACCAGAGCGCGCCCCGCAGCCAGACGCCCCACACCGGCATGCTGTGCGGGCGGCCGTCCGGGCGCACCGTGCAGACCCAGTAGTCGTGCGAGTCGGTCAGCCGCCGCTCGGCCCAGGACCAGGGCAGCAGGCCGCTGCCCTGGTCCGCGCCCAGGATGCCGTAGCCCGGCATGTGCGGCCGGGCCGCGTGCGGCGGCCTCGCCGCCGAGTCGTCGGACACCGCGGTCAGCTGTCGCCCATCGCGGCGGCGGCCCGCTGGGCCATCTCCTGCGGCGGGACGTCCTCGATGTGGGTGGCCACGTTCCAGCGGTGGCCGAAGGGGTCCTCGAAGGTGCCGGCGCGGTCGCCGTAGAACTGGTCGGTGACCGGCCGCAGCTCGACGGCGCCGGCCTCCAGCGCCTTGGCGAAGACGGCGTCCACGTCCTCGACGTACACGTGGAGCGTGACCGGCGAGCCGCCGATCCTCTTCGGCCCGCGCGAGCCGACCTCCGGGTACTCGTCGGAGAGCATGATCACCGAGTCGCCGAGCGCGAGTTCGGCGTGGCCGACCCGTCCGTCGGGGCCGGTCAGCACGCCGCCGCGCTTCTGGGCGCCGAGCACCGAGACGTAGAACTCGATCGCCGCCGCGGCGCCGTCGACGCTCAGGTAGGGCACAACGCGCGGGTAGTCGTCCGGCACGGGCTTCACGGTGGTCATCGGCGGCCTCCGGCTGAGGTGGTGGGGTGCTGGCGGTCAGCCTGGCACGGGGTGCCCGGCCGCCGGGGCAGCCGCGCGGCCGGGCGGCGGGGGCGTCCACCGGGTGGGTCAGGGCCGTGCCCGCGCGCGTCGTGGCGCGGGCGGCTCTTTCCGGTGGCGGGCTCGTTAGATTGGAGAGCAGGGGTCCCCATGGCCGGGGCCCGCGGACCGGCGCCGGAGAGCGGGTGGACCTGATGGCGGTGCCTGACGACGCCGAGCAGAGCCCGGTCGGAGCGGTCGGCTGGGTCACCGTCTCGATCCCGGCGGACGGGCCGGGCGAGGTGCTGCTGCCGGTGCGCGGGGGCAGCGAGGCGTTCGCGGCCTGGGCCGATGTGCCGATCGCGCGGAACACGCAGGTCATGGTCGTGGAGCGGATATCGGCGAGGTCGGTACTGGTGGTGCTGTTCCCTCGTACATAGGACGTTCGTGAGGAGTTCGCGATGTTGTTCTGGCACGTGCCGGCGCCCAACGAGGCGCTGTTGATCTCCGGTTCCAAGCGCCAGGCCCAGGACACCCAGTTCCGGATCGTCACCGGGCACGGCAGCTTCGTGATGCCGATCAAGCAGAAGGCCAGGATCCTCTCGCTGGCGCTGCGCGAGGCGGAGATCGCCGAGGACTGCGTGACCCAGCAGGGCATCCGGCTCACCGTCCGGGCCGTCACCGTCTTCAAGGTCGGCGACGACTCGGTCTCGATCGCGAACGCGGCCCGCCGGTTCCTGGCCGAGCAGGCGCGGATGGAGGAGCTGGTCGGGCGGATCTTCGCGGGCCATCTGCGGTCCATCATCGGCGGCCTGACGGTGGAACAGATCATCCGCGAGCGCGACCGGGTGGCCCAGGAGGTCAAGGCCGGCAGCCACAACGAGATGGAGAAGCTCGGCATCGTGGTCGACGCCCTGCAGATCCAGGAGATCGAGGACGCCACCGGCTACGTGACCAACCTGGCCGCCCCGCACGCCGCCGCCGTCGCCAGTCAGGCCCGGATCGCGCAGGCCAGGGCCGACCAGGAGGCCGCCGAGCGCGAGCAGGAGGCGATGGCCCTCAAGGCGCAGTACGAGCGGGACACCGCGATCAAGCGGGCCGGCTTCGTGGCCGAGACCGAGCAGGCCAACGCCCGCGCCGCGCAGGCCGGACCGCTGGCCCAGGCGAAGGCCTCGCAGGAGGTCATCGCCGAGCAGACCGCACTGGCGCAGCGCCAGGCGGAGCTGGCCGCCCAGCGCCTGGAGGCCGAGGTGCGCCGCCCGGCCGACGCGGAGGCCTACCGGCTGCGCGCGCTGGCCGAGGCGCAGCGCGACCGGGCGAAGTTCGAGGCCGAGGGCGAGGCCTACCGGCGCACCACGCTGGCCACCGCCGAGGCCCAGGCGGCGCGGGTGCAGGCGGACGGCGCCGCGTACGCGGAGCGGACCACCGCCGAGGCGCAGGCCGCCGCCAACTCCGTGCGGGCCGACTCGCTGCGCGACGGCGCGCAGGAGCTGATCGCGGCCAACCGGGTGGTGGAGAACCTGCCGGCGCTGGTGGAGGCGGCGGCCCAGGGCATCGCGGGCTCGAACCTGACCATCCTCAACGGCAGCGAGGGCGTCAGCCAGGTCGCCGCCGGGATCGTGGGGCAGGGGCTGGCGATCCTGGACGTGCTGAAGCGCGCGACGCCCAAGGGGTCGCCGGAGCCCCAGGCAGCGCAGCCGTCGCAGGCATCCCAGGCGTCCCAGGCCTCGCAGGTGGTGGAGGTCCGCGAGGAGGGCCGGCCGGGGGCGGTGGAGCGGCCGTCGCAGGGCTGAGCCGTTGCCGTTGCCGGTCGGGCGCGGGCCGGAGCACGCTGGTGGTGGGCACCGCCGTCGGGTGGTGCCCGGCCAGGGAGGTGCCAGATGCGCAACTACCGGCTGGACAACCAGTGGGACATCGAGCTGAGCTTCGAGGAGGACGGCACCAGGACGGCCTGCTCGGCCCGGCTGGCCGGTGAGCGCGCCCCCGCCCTGCACGGCCAGGGTGCGGCACTACGCCAGACGAGTGATAGGCCCGACTACCGGATCGGCGAGGAGCTCGCCGCCTCCCGCGCGCTGCACGCGCTGGCCCGGCAGCTGCGGGCCCGGGCCGACGGCGAGATCGGCGCGGCGGACCACTGGCCCGCCGACGCGGGCCACTGACCAGCACGGCAGCGGGTGATCTGCACCGATGCGCGAACGAACGGGGCTCAGACGGGGCCCGACCCCCGACGAGCCGGTGCCGCGCGCGGCCACCGGGCCGGGCGGCGGGTCCGTCCGGCAGGACCTCAGCGGCCCGCTGCGCGGGTTGATCGGCGGACAGTGCCTGGGCCAGGCGGGCGACGGGCTGGCCCAGATCGCCTTCGCCCAGTTCGTCCTCTTCGACGTGGGCCGCGGCGCCACGCCCGGCCGGATCGCCCTCGTGCTGGCGGTGACGCTGCTGCCGTTCAGCCTGCTGGGGCCGTTCGCCGGGGTGCTGCTGGACCGGTTCGACCGGCGCCGCACGCTGGTCGTGGTCTCGGTGCTGCGCGCGGTGCTGGTGCTGGCCGGCGCGGTGATCGTGGCGCAGCGGTGGACCCCGGCGGCGTACGTGGCGACCCTGCTGCTGCTCTCCTCCTCCCGCCTCGTGCTCACCGCCAAGGGGGCCGCGCTGCCGCGCACCGTGCCCCGGGAGCGGCTGGTGCCGGCCAACGCGCTCTCCGCGCTGGCCGGATCGGCCTCGGCGTTCCTCGGCGCGGTCGGCGGTTCGCAGTTCGTGGGGTGGTCGGCGGCGGCCGGGTTCATGGCGGCGGGCCTGCTGTACGTGGCGGCCGCCCTGGTCTTCGCGCCGCTGCCCTACCTGGGCGGGCGGGGCGCCGGCGCCGGGGCTGAGCGCGTGCTGGTGCGGCTGCGCCGGGTGGCGGTGGACCTCTGGGACGGCGTGAAGGTGGCCGGCGGCAGCACCGCGATCCGGCGGCCCCTGCTGGCGGTGGCCACCCACCGGCTGCTGCTCGGGGCCGGCTTCGTGCTGCTGGTGCTGGTCGCCGACTCGCAGTACGGGCTGAAGGCCTCCGGGTACGGGATCGCGCTGGCCGTCACCGGGGTCGCCACCTTCGCGGCGAGCGCGGCGGCGCCGCCGCTGGCCGCCCGCTACGGGGCCCGCGCGCTGCTGCCGGCGGCCTTCCTGCCGGCCGCCGCGGCGGCCTACGTCGGCGGGCTGCTGCCCTCGATCTGGGTGCTGGTGCCGTGCGTGGGGGTGGCGGCCTTCGCCTTCCAGGTGCTCAAGGTCTGCACCGACGCGCTGGTCGGCGGTGCGACGCCCGATGCGGCGCGCGGCCGGGTCTTCGCGATCTACGACATGCTCTACAACGTCTCGTTCGTGCTCGCCGGCCTGGTGATGGTGCCCTGGTGGCAGTCCGGGCACCAGCGGGCGCTGCTGTGGTGGGTGGCGGCCGGCTTCACCGCCGGGTGGGTGGTGTTCGGGGCGGTCGAACAGGGCTGGCGGCCCCGTGAGCGGCTGGCGCACCGGCTGACCGGCGGACGGCAGCGGCGGGCGAAGCTGCCGGGCCGCTACCGGGGACGGCTCGGCGCCCTCGCCGTCGGCATGCTGCCCGCGCTCGCCTTTCCCGCGCCCGCCTGGTGGTGGCTGGCCTGGTTCGCGCTGGTGCCGCTGACCCTGGTGGTCCGTGCCGCGCCGACCCGGCGCGAGGGCGTGCTGCGGGCCTGGTGGGGCCTGGCGGGCTTCGAGATGGCCACCCAGTACTGGCTGGTGCCCGACATCGGCCCCGCGCTCGCGCTGGCGGGCGTGCTGCTCGGTGCCCTCTGGCTGCCCTGGGGCTGGGCCGTGCACCGGCTGCTGGCCGCTCCGCTGACCGGCCGGCGCACGGTGGCGGCGCTGGTGGTGGTCCCCAGCGCCTGGCTCTGCGCGGAGGGCGCGCGGTCCTGGCAGAGCCTGGGCGGGCCGTGGGCGCTGCTGGGGGCCACCCAGTGGAACCAGCCCGAGATGCTCTCCACCGCGGCGCTGGGCGGGGTCTGGCTCACCGGGTTCCTGGTGGCCGTGGTGAACACGGCGCTGGCGGTGGTGCTGATCCAGCGTCGGCTGCGGCTGCGGGTCGCGGCGTTGATCACGGCCGCCGGGTGCCTGGCGGCCGGGCCGCTCTGGTCGGCGGTGCGCCCGGGGCTGCCGGTGACCGGCAGCGTGCCGGTGGCCGTGGTGCAGCCCGGGGTGGCCACCCCCGCCGAGCAGCAGGCCTTCGAGGTCGCGGCGACCGGCCGGCTCGCCGCGCAGCACCCGGCCCTGGTGGTGTGGGGGGAGAGCTCGCTGGCGGACAACGTGAACAGCGGCGTGTCCTCGAACGCTTCGCTCGCCGCGCTCGCCCGTACCGTGGGCGGCGACCTGCTGGTCAACGGCGACGCGCCGGCGGCCGACGGCTCGGGCTTCTACAAGCAGTCGCTGCTGATCGACCCCGGCGGCGTGCTGGGCACGTACGCGAAGATCCGGCTGGTCCCGTTCGGCGAGTACATCCCGTTCCGGTCGGCGCTGGGCTGGCTGACCGGCATCAGCAAGGCGGCGCCGACCAACGTGCTGCGCGGCGACCGGACGGTGGTCATGCGGGCCGGGCCGGTCGGCTTCGGACCGCTGATCTGCTACGAGTCGACCTTCCCCGACATGGCCAGGACCGAGGTCGCGCACGGCGCCCGGCTGCTGGTGTACCAGACCAGCACGTCCACCTTCCAGGGCAGTTGGGCCCAGCCCCAGCACGCCTCACTGGCCGCGGTGCGCGCCGTGGAGACCGGCCGCCCCGCGGTCCAGGTCGGCCTGACCGGCGACAGCGCGGTCTTCGACGCGCACGGCCACCTGCTGGCCTGGCACGGCGATGGCTACCGCGGCGCCTTCGTGACCCAGGTCCCGCTGGTCTCGGGCACCACCCCGTACCAGCGCACGGGCGACTGGATGCTCGCCGTGGCCTTCACGGTGCTGGCGGGCGCGGTGACGGCGGCGGGCCTGGGGCGGGGGCGGCCGTGACGCAGGCGCCCCACGCCCGTGGCTCCCTGCCTACTCCCCGGGGTGCTGGAAGGCGGCGAGGAGTTGCTGGGCCGCCAGGGTCGCGGTGAGGGTGCCTTCGCGGACCTGGCGTTCCAGCGCGGGGGTCAGGCGGCGGACCCCGGGGTGTTCGTGGAGCTGGGCGTAGAGCTGGTCGTGCACCATGGCCCAGGTCCAGGCGACCTGCTGGTCGCGCCGCTTGGCGGTGAGCGCGCCGGTGGCCTCCAGCAGCTCGCGGTGCTGGGTGAGGCGCTCCCAGAGTTCGTCCAGGCCGGTGCCGTCCAGGCCGCTGCAGGTGAGCACCGGGGGCGTCCAGACGGCGTCCGGGGCCTGGAGCAGGCGCAGGGCGCCGGCCAGTTCGCGGGCGGCGGCCCTGGCGTCGCGGTCGTGCGGGCCGTCGGCCTTGTTGACCGCGATCAGGTCGGCCAGCTCCAGCACGCCCTTCTTTATGCCCTGGAGCTGGTCGCCGGTGCGGGCCAGGGTGAGCAGCAGGAAGGAGTCGACCATGCCCGCCACCGTGGTCTCGGACTGGCCGACGCCGACCGTCTCGACCAGCACCACGTCGTAGCCGGCCGCCTCCATCACCACCATCGACTCGCGGGTGGCGCGGGCCACCCCGCCGAGCGTGCCGGAGGTGGGGGAGGGGCGGACGAAGGCGTTCGGGTCGGCGGAGAGCTTCTCCATCCGGGTCTTGTCGCCCAGGATCGAGCCGCCGGTCCTGCTGGAGGTCGGGTCGACGGCGAGCACCGCCACCTTGTGGCCGCGCCCGGTCAGCCGGGTGCCGAGACCCTCGATGAAGGTCGACTTGCCGACACCGGGCACGCCGGTGATGCCGACCCGCACCGCCCTGCCGGAGTGCGGCAGCAGGTCGACCAGCAGGCGCTGGGCGAGCTCGCGGTGGTCGGGCCGGGTGGATTCGACCAGGGTGATGGCCCGCGCGATCCAGGCGCGCGAGCCGTCGAGCACACCCTGCCGGTACTGGTCGAGGTCGATCGTGCGAGCCATCGGTCAGCGGCTCACAGCTCGTGGCCGAGTTCGGCGCCGAGCGAGACCAGCAGCTCGTACGCGGCGTCCGGGATCACCGTGCCGGGCCCGAAGACCGCCGCGGCACCGGCCGCGTACAGCGCCTCGAAGTCCTGCGGCGGGATCACGCCGCCGACCACGATGGTGATGTCCTCCCGGCCGGCCGCGGCCAGTTCGGCGCGCAGCGCCGGGACCAGGGTCAGGTGCCCGGCCGCCAGCGAGGAGACGCCGACGATGTGCACGTCGGCCTCCACCGCCTGGCGGGCCACCTCGGCCGGGGTCTGGAAGAGCGGGCCGACGTCCACCGTGAAGCCGAGGTCGGCGAAGGCGGTGGCGATCACCTTCTGGCCGCGGTCGTGGCCGTCCTGGCCCATCTTGGCGACCAGGATGCGCGGGCGGCGTCCCTCGGCGGCCTCGAACTTCTCGACCAGGTCACGGGTGCGCTGCACGGCGGTGGAGGAGGCTCCGGCTTCGTCACGGTACACACCCGAGATGGTACGGATCTGGCCGGAGTGCCGCCCGTACACCTTCTCCAGGGCGTCCGAGATCTCGCCGACGGTGGCCTTGGCCCGGGCCGCGTTCACGGCCAGCGCCAGCAGGTTGCCCTCCAGCGAGCTGCTCGACCCCGCCTCGGCGGCGCGGGTCAGCGCGTGCAGCGCGTCCTGGCAGGCGGCCTCGTCGCGCTCGGCGCGCAGCCGGCGCAGCTTCTCGATCTGCTGGGTGCGCACCGAGGAGTTGTCGACCTTGAGCACGTCGATCTGCTCGTCGTTGGCCACCCGGTACTTGTTGACACCGATCACCGGCTGGCGGCCCGAGTCGATCCGCGCCTGGGTGCGGGCGGCGGCCTCCTCGACGCGCAGCTTGGGGATGCCGGCGTCGATCGCCTTGGCCATGCCGCCGGCCGCCTCGACCTCCTGGATGTGCTGCCAGGCGCGCCGGGCCAGGTCGTGGGTGAGCTTCTCGACGTAGGCGCTGCCGCCCCACGGGTCGATCACCCGGCAGGTGCCCGACTCCTGCTGGAGCATCAGCTGGGTGTTGCGCGCGATCCGGGCCGAGAAGTCGGTGGGCAGCGCGAGCGCCTCGTCCAGTGCGTTGGTGTGCAGCGACTGGGTGTGGCCCTGGGTGGCGGCCATCGCCTCCACACAGGTGCGGGTGACGTTGTTGAACACGTCCTGGGCGGTCAACGACCAGCCCGAGGTCTGCGAATGGGTGCGCAGCGACAGCGACTTGGGGCTCGACGGGGCGAACTGCTTGACCAGCTTGGCCCAGAGCAGCCGGGCCGCGCGCAGCTTGGCGACCTCCATGAAGAAGTTCATCCCGATCGCCCAGAAGAACGACAGCCGCGGCGCGAAGGCGTCCACGTCCAGCCCGGCGCCCAGCCCGGCCCGCAGGTACTCCACGCCGTCGGCCAGCGTGTAGGCGAGCTCCAGGTCGGCCGTCGCACCGGCCTCCTGGATGTGGTAGCCGGAGATGGAGATCGAGTTGTAGCGCGGCATCTTCTGCGAGGTGTACGCGAAGATGTCGGAGATGATCCGCATCGAGGGCTGCGGCGGGTAGATGTAGGTGTTGCGGACCATGAACTCCTTGAGGATGTCGTTCTGGATGGTCCCCGCCAGCTTCTCGGGCGGCACCCCCTGCTCCTCGGCCGCCACGATGTAGAGCGCCAGCACCGGCAGCACGGCGCCGTTCATGGTCATCGACACCGACATCCTGTCGAGCGGGATGCCGTCGAAGAGCTGGCGCATGTCGTAGATCGAGTCGATCGCCACGCCCGCCATGCCGACGTCGCCGGTCACCCGCGGGTGGTCGCTGTCGTAGCCGCGGTGGGTGGGCAGGTCGAAGGCGACCGACAGGCCCTTCTGCCCGGCCGCCAGGTTGCGGCGGTAGAAGGCGTTCGACTCCTCCGCGGTGGAGAAGCCCGCGTACTGGCGCACCGTCCAGGGCTGGTTGACGTACATCGTCGGGTACGGGCCGCGCAGGAAGGGCGCGATGCCCGGGTAGGTGCCCAGGAAGTCCAGGCCCGCCAGGTCCTCGGCGGTGTAGAGCGGCTTGACGCCGATGCCCTCCGGGGTCTCCCAGAGCTGCTCGCCCACGTCCTTGCCGGTGGCCTCGCGCCAGGCGTCCTGCCACTGCTCGGCGGTGGCCGCGGCGGCCTGCTCCCCGTCGAGCCCGATGGTGGTGAAGTCGGGGATCATCGCGCCACTCCGATCTGGTCGAGGAGCGAGGTCAGGACCGCGACCGCGTCGCCGCCCGCGGAGACGAACCCGTCCACCCCGGCTCGTTGGTAGGCCTCGCGCTGCTCGCCGGGCCGTCCGGCCAGCAGTACGGTGCCGGCACCGGCCGCCTTCAGCGCGCCGGCCACCGCCTCGCCCAGTTCAGCGTAGAGCGTGTCGCTGGAGCACAGGCAGGCCGTGGTCGCACCGCTCGCGGTGAACTCCGCGGCCAGCGCGGCCGGCTCGGTGCCCGCGGCGAGCACCGTCTCGATGCCGCCGGCCTGGAACAGGTTGGCGGCGAAGGTGGCCCGCGCGGTGTGCACGGCCGCCGGGCCGAGCGCGGCCAGGAAGAGCTTGGGCCGGCTGCCGGTGGCCGCCAGGTGCGCGTCCGAGCGGTCCCGCAGCGCCTCGAAGGCCTGGGCCCGGCGCACCCGGGGCAGGCCGCCGCCGGGCGGGGCCGGAGCCGGCTCGCGGACCAGCGGCTGCTCGCCGAGGTTGGGGAACTCGCTGACGCCGGTGACCGGCTCGCGCCGCTTGGCGATCCTGGCCGAGCGCTCGGCCCAAGTGGCGGCGATCGTCCCGCCGACCAGCCCGGAGTCCAGCGCGGCCCGCAGGCCGCCGGCCCGCTCGATCTCCTGGAACCAGCTCCAGGCGGCCTGCGCCAGCTCCTCGGTCAGCTGCTCCACGTACCAGGAGCCGCCGGCCGGGTCGATCACCCGGCCCAGGTGCGACTCCTCCAGCAGGATCGCCTGGGTGTTGCAGGCGATCCGGCGGGCGAAGGTGTCGGGCAGCCCGAGCGCGCTGTCGAACGGCAGCACGGTCACCGCGTCGGCGCCGCCGACCCCGGCGGCCAGCGTGGCCACGGTGGTGCGCAGCATGTTCACCCACGGGTCGCGCGCGGTCATCATCACGGACGAGGTGACGGCGTGCTGGCGCTGGGCCGCGGCCTCCGGCGAGACGCCGCTGACCTCGGCGACCCGGGCCCACAGGCGGCGCGCGGCGCGGAACTTGGCGATGGTGAGGAACTGGTCCTCGGTCGCGGCGAAGCGGAACTCCAGCTGGCCGGCGGCCGCGTCCACGGACAGCCCGGCGGCGGTCAGCTCGCGCAGGTAGGCGACGCCGGTGGCGAGCGCGGCGCCCAGCTCCTGGGCGGGGGAGGCGCCGGCGTCGTGGTAGGCCAGGGCGTCGACGGTCAGGGCGCGCAGGCCCGGGTAGTCGCGGTGGCAGCGTGCGGCCAGCTCGGCGGCCTCGGCGAGGCGGGCGGTGGTGGCGTCGGTGCCGGCGTCGGCCCCGTCGCCAGCGCTGCCGGTGCGGGCGAGCAGGCCCAGCGGGTCGGCGCCGAGGTTGCCGGAGGCCGCCGCGTTCGGCACCGCGCGCTCGGTCAGGAGCTCGAAGAACCGCTCGGCCGCCGCCTTGGTCTGCTCCCCGGCGTCCAGCACCACGGCCGCGAGGTCCAGGTAGACGTCCCGCAGAGCCGTCGGCAGCGCCGGGACCGGCAGGCCGGCCGGGCCGAGCGCGAGCCAGACCGAGCCGCCGCCGTGCTCCAGGTCGGCCAGCACGGCCTCGGCGGCGCGCGCCGGGTCCGGGTCGGCGTGGTACTGGCGGACCTCCCAGCCCGCCACCGCCGGACCCTGCGGGCGACCGCCGCGCACGAACGGCGGGAAGCCGGGGTAGCCGGCCGCGGCCGGGGCCGGGGCGTCCTCGGCGGTGTACAGCGGACGGGCGCGCAGCCCGTCCTGAAGCGTGCTGGCCAGCGCGTCCTCGGCCGGCGAACCGGGGGCGGCTTGCGTACCTGACTTGCTCAGGACGCCTTCGACCAGGCGCCGCCACTGCTCACGGCTTGCATCCGGGAACTCGGCGGCCAGGGGGAGCCCTTCGGGCGGGACCGTCATGTGGGCAGGTTAGTGCCCGCGCCCGAAGCCGCAGCAGGGTCACCGGGTGTGATGTTGCACTCGCTGGTCCACCTGGCGGGCCTGCGGGTGCACCCGGGGGATTCGTCGTACCGGTCTCGCGCCGGGCGGGGCGCGGGCGGGTGCGGCGCGCCGCGGTTGACGCCCGCTCAGCAGCTGCGCATCGCCGCCGCCGTGCGCGGCTGCGGCCGTTCGGCCGAGCTCATGCCCGGGTCCTGGTGAACCCGCAGGTCGGATGGTCCGTGACAGCTGATGGGGCCGTACCGCCGGTGCGGCCCACGGACGGGCCGAGGAGGCGGGAATGTCACGGTCTTCGGCCGGCGGCCGGGCGGGTGGGGCCACGGTCGCCACCACCGGGCCGGCATGTCGCTTTGTCGACCCGGAGCTGTTCTTCGCCTGCGGGCGCGGCGCCGAGGCCGGGCAGGTCATGGACAACGGCGCCCGGGTGGCGGCGGCCAAGGGCGTCTGCCGGTGCTGCCCGGTGCGCCAGGCCTGCCTGCGGCAGGCGGTGGCGGACGGGGAGAGCGACGGCATCTGGGGCGGGCTGACGCCGATGGAGCGCCTGGTGCTGCGCCGCCAGAGCAGTGCGCTGCTGGCCCTGGGCGAGGGCGCGGTGCGCCTGGTGGAGGGGCTCCTCGCGGCGGGCCTGCCGCCGACCGAGCGCGACCGCCCCGGCGTCGTGCTGCTGCTGCTCAACCACGGGTGGACCGAGCGGGAGATCTCCGCGGCTCTCCACCTGCCGGACGCCACCGTCCGCGCGGCGCGGGCGACGGCCTGGCGGGTGCTCGACTACTGCCGTGCGCTGGGCCTGGCGCTGCCGGGCTGGGTCACCCGCAGGGCGGGGCAGGGGTGACCGGGCACCGTCCGGCGCGGACTGCCGGGCGCCGCGGGCGTGTCAAGGGGCAAGTGCGCCCTCCCGGCCATTCTTTGGCCGGAACCCGCCCCCAGTGGCCTCACCCAGTGGATTCGTTCATGCGCATGGTGTAGCCATAGTCGTGACATGTTCGCGATGAAAGGAGGTTACGATGCTCAAGAAGCTGTTCGCCTGGCTCGTCCCCCCAAGAGGCGAGCGTTCGGTCCGACCGGACCAGCTCCCCGCTCTCTGGCGCCCGGCCCGCTAGGCCGGCCGCCGTTCGCCACAGCCCCGGCCACCACAAGAGGCCGGGGCCGTGGCGTTTCCCGGGGCGTTTATCCGATGTCCGGCCGAGGGGGCCGCTGTTACGCTGGCAGACATGAACTTCCCGAAGCACGCAGTCGCGACGACGACGCCGGAGACCGTCCCGGTGCGCTGACAGCTGCTTCACGTCGACCAGGCCCCGGGGCGAGTGCCCCGGGGCTTCGCCATGTGGGTACTCGCTCCGCACCATCCGAGGAGTACCCATGCCCGACCAATCCGCCCAACCCGCCCCCGACCACCGCAGGCTGGGCCGCGCGCTCGACCTCTTCGACACCGACCCGCTGATCGGCGCCGGCCTGCCGTACTGGCTGCCGGCCGGCGCTGCGGTGCGGCACGCGGTGGAGGAGTACGTCCGCGAGGTGGAGCGCCGGGCCGGCTACCGGCACGTCTGCTCGCCGGTGCTGGGCAAACGCGAGCTGTACGAGATCTCGGGGCACTGGGCGCACTACCGCGAGGACATGTTCCCGCCGATGGACCTGGGCGGCGAGCAGCTGGTGCTGCGGCCCAGCCTCTGCCCGCACCACGCGGTGATCTTCCGCTCCCGGGCCCGCAGTTACCGCGAACTGCCGCTGCGGATGGCCGAGCTGGGCGGGATGTACCGCGCCGAGCGCTCCGGGGTGCTGGGTGGGCTGACCAGGGTCCGCTCGATCCAGCTCAACGACGCGCACATCTTCTGCACCCTGGACCAGGTGGCCCAGGAGGTGCGTGCCGCCCTGGAGTTGATCCGCGAGGCCTACCGGGTGCTGGGCATCGAGGCCGCCCGCTACCGGCTCTCGCTGCCCGGCGAGGGCGGCAAGTACGTTGACGATCCGGCGATGTGGCGCCGGGCCGGGGAACTGCTGGGCGGCGTGCTCGCGGCGGCCGGGATCGACTACGAGAGCGTGGCGGGCGAGGCGGCCTTCTACGGCCCCAAGATCGATGTGCAGGTCGCCGACGGCGCCGGGCGCGAGGCCACCCTGTCCACCATCCAGGTCGACTTCCACCAGCCCGAGCGGTTCGACCTGCGCTACGTCGGCCCGGACGGCGCCCGCCACCGCCCGGTGATGGTGCACCGCGCGGTGATCGGCAGCGTGGAGCGGGTGGTGGCCCAGCTGATCGAGCGGCACGCGGGCGCCTTCCCCGGCTGGCTGGCGCCGGTGCAGCTGGTCGCGCTGCCGGTGGGCGACGCCGAGGTGCCGGCCGCCGCCGCGCTCGTCGAGCGGTGCGTGGCCGAGGGGCTGCGGGCGGAGCTGGTGCTGCCCGAGGAGGGCGGCCTGGGGGCGCGGATCCGCACCGCGCGGCTGGTGCCGTACCAGGCGGTGATCGGCCCCCGGGAGGCGGCCGGGGAGGCGGTGGCGCTGCGGTTGCGCGACGGCCGGCGGCTCGAACCGCTGCCGGTCGCCGAGGCGGTGGCCCGCATCCGGGCCCAGCTCGCCGCCCGCCGCGCCGAGCTGTGGGCCGCCTCCTGACGCGGCACGGCACGGCAAGGCCCCCGGGTCCGCAGCAGCGGACCCGGGGGCCGAGGAGGAGGGTGACCGGATCAGCCGAGGGTGGCGAGAGCCTCGTTGAGGGTCTTCGAGGGGCGCATGGCCGCCGCGGCCTTGGCCGGGTCGGGCTGGTAGTAGCCGCCCAGCTCGACCGGCGAGCCCTGCACGGCGATCAGCTCGTCGACGATGGTCTGCTCCTGCTCGGCCAGCGTCCGGGCCAGCGGGCCGAACGCCGCGGCGAGCTTGGCGTCGCCGGTCTGGTTGGCCAGCTCCTGGGCCCAGTAGAGCGCCAGGTAGAAGTGGCTGCCGCGGTTGTCGATGCCACCGAGGCGACGGCTGGGCGACTTGTCCTCGTTGAGGAAGGTGCCGGTGGCCCGGTCCAGGGTGTCGGCCAGCACCTGGGCGTCGGCGTTGCCGGTGGTCTGCGCCAGGTGCTCGAAGCTGGCCGCCAGCGCGAAGAACTCGCCCAGGCTGTCCCAGCGCAGGTAGTTCTCCTTGACCAGCTGCTGGACGTGCTTCGGGGCGGAGCCGCCGGCGCCCGTCTCGAACAGGCCGCCGCCGTTGATCAGCGGGACGATCGAGAGCATCTTGGCGCTGGTGCCCAGCTCCAGGATCGGGAACAGGTCGGTCAGGTAGTCGCGCAGCACGTTGCCGGTGACCGAGATGGTGTCCTCGCCGCGGCGGATCCGCTCCAGCGAGAAGGCGGTGGCCTGCTCGGGGGCGAGGATCTCGATCTGCAGGCCCTCGGTGTCGTGCTCCGGCAGGTACGCCTTGACCTTGGCGATCAGGTTGGCGTCGTGCGCACGGGTCTCGTCCAGCCAGAAGACGGCCGGGTTGCCGGTGGCGCGGGCGCGGTTGACGGCCAGCTTGACCCAGTCGCGGATCGGCACGTCCTTGGTCTGGCAGGCGCGGAACACGTCGCCGGCGCTGACCGGCTGCTCGATGACCGCGTTGCCGGCCGCGTCGACCAGGCGCACGGTGCCGTCGGCCGGGATCTCGAAGGTCTTGTCGTGGCTGCCGTACTCCTCGGCCGCCTGCGCCATCAGGCCGACGTTCGGCACCGAGCCCATGGTGGTCGGGTCGAAGGCGCCGTGCTCGCGGCAGTTGTCGATGACGACCTGGTAGACGCCCGCGTAGCTGCTGTCCGGCAGCACGGCCAGGGTGTCGGCCTCCTTGCCGTCCGGGCCCCACATGTGGCCGGAGGTGCGGATCATGGCCGGCATCGAGGCGTCGACGATGACGTCGCTCGGCACGTGCAGGTTGGTGATGCCGCGGTCGGAGTCGACCATGGCCAGCGCCGGGCCCTCGGCGAGCTCGGCCTCGAAGGAGGCCTTGATCTCGGCGCCCTGCGGCAGCGCGTCCAGGCCGCCGAGGATGCCGCCCAGGCCGTTGTTCGGGTTCAGGCCGGCACCGGCCAGCACCTCGCCGAACTGCGCGAAGGTCTTGGGGAAGAAGGCGCGCACCACGTGGCCGAAGATGATCGGGTCGGAGACCTTCATCATGGTGGCCTTCAGGTGCACCGAGAACAGCACGCCCTCGGCCTTGGCCCGGGCCACCTGGGCGGTCAGGAACTCGCGCAGCGCGGCGACGTGCATCACGGAGGCGTCGACGACCTCACCGGCCTGCACCGGGACCGACTCGCGCAGCACGGTGGTGGTGCCGTCGGCGGTCGCCAGCTCGATCCGCAGGGTGCCGGCCTCGGCGATGACCGCGGACTTCTCGGTGTGGCGGAAGTCGTCGACGCCCATGGTGGCGACGTTGGTCTTGGAGTCCGAGCTCCAGGCGCCCATCCGGTGCGGGTGGGTCTTGGCGTAGTTCTTGACCGAGGCGGGCGCCCGGCGGTCGGAGTTGCCCTCGCGCAGGACGGGGTTGACGGCGCTGCCCTTGATCTTGTCGTACCGGGCGCGCTCCTCCCGCTCCTTGTCGGTCTTCGGGTCGTCCGGGTAGTCCGGCAGGGCGTAGCCCTGGCTCTGCAGCTCGGCGACGGCCGCCTTGAGCTGCGGGATCGAGGCCGAGACGTTCGGCAGCTTGATGATGTTGGCCTCGGGGGTCTTGGCCAGCTCACCGAGCTCGGCGAGCGCGTCGGCGATCCGCTGGCCCTCCTCCAGGTACTCCGGGAAGCTGGCGATGATGCGCCCGGCCAGCGAGATGTCGCGCGTCTCCACCTTGACGCCCGCTGTCGAGGCGTAGGCCTGGATCACCGGCAGGAACGAATACGTTGCCAGGGCCGGGGCCTCGTCAGTGTGCGTATAGATGATGGTCGAGTCAGTCATCAGTGCTCCGCTTCACGGCTACAACGTCTTGATATCAAGATATCCCGTGACGGACCCCTGTCGACACCAACCCCACCCCGGTGGACGTCCTGATTTGCCTTCTAGACTTACTAGGACGTCCAACTATATGGTCGGTTCGCAGGTCCGCGGTGTCGGGAAGTCGGGCAGATCCGGCACGGTCCCGCCGCCGTGTCGCTTCATGAGGACGGCACCGGCAGCACCGCGCCACCAGCGCATTCGGCCGGGGCGCGCAGCGCCCGTCCTCCTCTCACCACCCCACGAGAGAGCAGGAACCGATGGTCCGTGAACTGACGCATTTCATCGGGGGCAAGCACGTCCCGGGTACCTCGGGTGCCTTCGGAGACGTCTACGACCCCAACACCGGCCAGGTCCAGGCCCGGGTGCCGCTGGCCAACCGTGCCGAGGTCGAGGCCGCCATCGCGGACGCCGAGCGCGCCCAGCGCGAGTGGGCCGCCTTCAACCCGCAGCGCCGGGCCCGGGTCCTGATGCGATTCCTGCAGCTGGTCGAGGGCGAGCGCGATGCGCTGGCCCGGATGCTCTCCGCCGAGCACGGCAAGACCATCGCCGACGCCGACGGCGACGTGCAGCGCGGCCTGGAGGTCGTGGAGTTCGCCGCCGGCATCCCGCACCTGCTCAAGGGCGAGTTCACCGACAACGCCGGCACCGGCATCGACGTCTACTCGATGCGCCAGCCGCTGGGCGTGGTGGCCGGCATCACGCCGTTCAACTTCCCCGCGATGATCCCGCTCTGGAAGGCCGCGCCCGCCATCGCCTGCGGCAACGCCTTCATCCTCAAGCCCTCCGAGCGCGACCCCTCGGTGCCGCTGCGGCTGGCCGAGCTGTTCCTGGAGGCCGGGCTGCCGGCCGGCGTGCTCAATGTCGTCAACGGCGGCAAGGAGGCGGTGGACACCCTGCTGGAGGACCCGCGGGTGCAGGCCCTCGGCTTCGTCGGCTCCACCCCGATCGCCGCCCACGTCTACGCCACCGCCGCGGCCCACGGCAAGCGCGCCCAGTGCTTCGGCGGCGCCAAGAACCACATGATCATCATGCCGGACGCCGACCTCGACCAGGCCGTGGAGGCACTGGTGGGCGCCGGCTACGGCTCGGCGGGCGAGCGCTGCATGGCGATCTCGGTGGCCGTCCCGGTGGGCGAGGAGACCGCCGACAAGCTGGTCGCCAAGCTCCGGGAGCGGATCGCCACCCTGAAGGTGGGCCGCTCCGACGACCCGAAGGCCGACTTCGGCCCGCTGGTCGGGCGTGACGCGCTGGACCGGGTCCGCGACTACATCGGCATCGGCGTCGAGGAGGGTGCCGAACTGCTGGTGGACGGCCGCGACTTCAAGCTCGCCGGCCACGAGGAGGGCTACTTCCTGGGCGCCTCGCTCTTCGACCGCGTCACCACCGACATGCGGATCTACCGCGAGGAGATCTTCGGCCCGGTGCTCACCGTGGTCCGCGCCGCGGACTACGAGGAGGCGCTGCGGCTGCCCAGCGAGCACGAGTTCGGCAACGGCGTGGCGATCTTCACCCGCGACGGCGACACCGCCCGCGACTTCTCCCGCCGGGTCAACACCGGCATGGTCGGCGTCAACGTGCCGATCCCGGTGCCGATCGCCTACCACACCTTCGGCGGCTGGAAGCGCTCCGGCTTCGGCGACCTCAACCAGCACGGCCCGGACTCGATCCGCTTCTACACCCGCACCCGCACCGTCACCTCGCGCTGGCCCTCCGGGGTCAAGGAGAGCGCGAGCTTCAGCATCCCCACGATGGACTGAGCGCCGTGCACGACCTGAGCGAGGACCAGCTCGCCATCGCGGAGACCACGCGGGAGTTCGCCCGCGAGCACCTGGCTCCGCACGCGGTGGAGTGGGACCAGAAGAAGCACTTCCCGGTGGACGTGCTGCGCAAGGCGGCGGGCCTGGGCCTGGGCGGGGTGTACGTCGGCGAGAAGTTCGGCGGCTCCGCGCTCACCCGGCAGGACGGGGTGCTGATCTTCGAGGCGCTCTCCACCGGCTGCCCCTCGATCGCCGCCTACCTCTCGATCCACAACATGGTCGCCTGGATGGTCGACCAGTACGGCAGCGAGCAGCAGCGCGAGCGGTGGCTGCCCGGGCTCTGCTCGATGGAGCACCTGGCCAGCTACTGCCTCACCGAGCCCGGCGCCGGCTCGGACGCCGCCGCGCTGAGCACCC
The DNA here is from genome assembly GCF_036226465.1 of Kitasatospora sp. NBC_01250. Classification (NCBI taxonomy): domain Bacteria; kingdom Bacillati; phylum Actinomycetota; class Actinomycetes; order Kitasatosporales; family Streptomycetaceae; genus Kitasatospora; species Kitasatospora sp. NBC_01250. The sequence continues at coordinate 7,269,389 of NZ_CP108476.1, forward strand.
GCGCGGTGCGCGACGGCGACGGCTGGGTGCTGGACGGCGTCAAGCAGTTCATCTCCGGCGCCGGCGCCTCGCAGGTGTACGTCGTGATGGCGCGCACCGGCGGGCCCGGCCCCGGCGGGATCTCCGCGTTCCTGGTGGACCGCGAGGACGCGGGCCTGTCGTTCGGGCCCAACGAGCACAAGATGGGCTGGAACGCCCAGCCCACCCGCCAGGTCGTCCTGGAGGGCGTCCGGCTGCCCGCCGACCGGCTGCTCGGCGAGGAGGGTGGCGGCTTCCGGATCGCGATGAGCGGGCTCAACGGCGGACGCCTCGGCATCGCCTCCTGCTCGCTGGGCGGCGCCCAGGAGGCCCTGGAACGGGCCACCCGGTACCTCAAGGACCGCCAGGCCTTCGGGGCACGGCTGCTGGACGCGCAGGCGCTGCAGTTCCGGCTGGCCGACATGGCCATCGAGCTGGAGGCCGCCCGGGCGCTGCTCTGGCGCGCGGCGGGGGCGCTGGACCACAAGGACCCGCGCGCACCGCAGCTGTGCGCCATGGCCAAGCGCCATGTCACCGACACCGGCTTCGAGGTGGCCAACGCCGCTCTGCAACTGCACGGCGGATACGGCTACCTGGCCGAGTACGGTCTGGAGAAGATCGTCCGCGACCTGCGGGTGCATCAGATCCTGGAAGGGACCAACGAGATCATGCGTGTCATCGTGGCCCGCGGCCTGATCGGGGCCGCCTGATGAGCCAGTCCGACCTGAACGCGAACGTGGCGGCCGTCTCGGACGAGGAGCAGGAGGTCCTGCTACGCCGCGAGGGGCGCCTGGGCCACATCGTCCTCAACCGGCCCAGGGCGCTCAACGCCCTCACCCATGACATGGTGCGGCGGATCGCCGGGGCACTGGACGCCTGGGAGCTCGACGACCGGGTGTCCGCGGTGCTGATCACCGGGGCGGGCGAGCGCGGGCTGTGCGCCGGCGGCGACATCCGTGCCATCCGGCAGGCCGCGGTGAGCGGCGAGCCGCAGCTGGCCGAGGACTTCTGGCGCGACGAGTACCACCTCAACGCCCGGATCGCCCGCTACCCCAAGCCGTACGTCGCCGTGATGGACGGCATCGTGATGGGCGGCGGGGTCGGGGTCTCCGCGCACGGCAGCGTGCGCATCGTCACCGAGCGGACCAAGGTGGCGATGCCGGAGACCGGGATCGGCTTCGTGCCGGACGTCGGCGGGATCTACCTGCTGTCCCGCTCCCGCGGCGAGCTCGGCACCCACATCGCCCTCACCGCGGGCACGGTGGGCGCCGGTGACGCGCTGCTGTGCGGGCTGGCCGACCACTACCTGCCCGCCGAGCGGCTGCCGCTGCTGATCGCCGACCTGGCCGAGCTGCCGGTACCGCAGGCGCTGGCCAAGCACACCGGCACCGCGCCGCAGGGCGTGCTCGCCGAGCAGCTCGACTGGATCGACGCGTGCTACGCCGCCGACACCGTCGAGGAGATCCTGCGGCGGCTGGCCGCCGACGGCCGCCAGGCGGCCAAGGAGGCCGCCGAGCAGATCGCCGCCAAGTCGCCGACCGCCGTCAAGGCCACGCTGGCGGCGCTGCGCCGGGCCCGCTCGCTGGACACCCTGGAGGAGGTGCTGGACCAGGAGTTCCGCACCTCCTGCGCCGCGCTGGCCGGGCCCGACCTGGCCGAGGGCATCCGGGCCCAGGTGATCGACAAGGACCGCAACCCCCGCTGGGACCCGCCGACCCTGGCGGACGTCACCGACGAGGCCGTGGCGCGCTTCTTCGCCCCGCTCGGCGAGCGCGAGCTCGGCCTTGCCACCACTACACCCCAGGAGCGCTGATGACCCTCGCGATCGGATTCGTCGGGCTGGGCAACATGGGTGGGCCGATGGCCGCCAACCTGATCAAGGCCGGACACCGGGTGACCGGTTTCGACCTGGCTCCGCAGGCGCTGGAGGCGGCGGCCGCCGCCGGGGTGCTGACGGCGGCCTCGGCCGCCGAGGCGGTGGCCGAGGCCGACCTGGTGATCACCATGCTGCCGGCCGGCCGGCACGTGCTGGCCGCCTACGACGGCGGCCTGCTGGCCGCGGCCCGCCCCGGCACCCTCTTCGTGGACTGCTCCACCATCGACGTCGCCGACGCCCGGGCCGCGAACGCCCTGGCGGTGGCGGCCGGCCACCGCGCGGTGGACGCGCCGGTCTCCGGCGGCGTGGTCGGCGCCACCGGTGCCACGCTGACCTTCATGGTCGGCGCGGGCGAGGACGACTTCGCCACCGTGCAGCCGGTGCTGGCGGCGATGGGCCGCAAGGTGGTCCACTGCGGTCCGGCCGGCTCCGGGCAGGCCGCGAAGATCTGCAACAACATGATCCTCGGCATCTCGATGATCGCGGTCAGCGAGGCCTTCGTGCTGGGCGAGAGCCTGGGCCTGAGCAACCAGGCGCTGTTCGACGTGGCCTCCACCGCCTCCGGCCAGTGCTGGGCACTGACCACCAACTGCCCGGTCCCCGGCCCGGTCCCGGCCAGCCCGGCCAACCGCGACTACGCGGCGGGCTTCGCCGCCGCGCTGATGGCCAAGGACCTGGGGCTGGCCGCCAACGCCGCCCGGGCCGGCGGCGTGCCGGCCGAACTCGGCCTGAAGGCCGCCGAGCTGTTCGCCCAGTTCGCCGAGGGCCAGGGCGCCGCCCTGGACTTCTCGGCGATCGTCACCACCCTTCGGAAGGACGGTCAGTGACCGAGTACGAGACCATCCTGGTCGAGCGCAAGGGCCGGGTCGGTCTGATCACGCTCAACCGGCCCAAGGCGCTCAACGCGCTCAACACCCAGTTGATGAACGAGTTCGTCGCGGCGGCCAAGGAGTTCGACCGCGACCCGGAGATCGGCTGCCTGCTGGTCACCGGCTCGGCCAAGGCCTTCGCGGCCGGCGCCGACATCAAGGAGATGCAGGCGCTGGAGTTCGCCGAGGCCTACCTGAGCGACTGGTTCACCGCCTGGGACGAGCTGGGCCGGGTGCGCAAGCCGATCGTCGCGGCGGTGGCCGGCTACGCGCTGGGCGGCGGCTGCGAGCTGGCGATGCTCTGCGACGTCCTGCTCGCCGCGGACACCGCGAAGTTCGGCCAGCCGGAGATCAAGCTCGGCGTGATCCCGGGCATCGGCGGCTCGCAGCGGCTGACCCGGGCGATCGGCAAGGCCAAGGCGATGGACCTGTGCCTGACCGGGCGGATGATGGACGCCGAGGAGGCCGAGCGCTCCGGCCTGGTCTCCCGGGTGGTGCCCGCCGGCGACCTGCTCGGCGAGGCGCTGGCCGTGGCCGAGACGGTGGCCGGGATGTCGGCGCCGGCCGTGCTGATGCTGAAGGAGAGCGTCAACCGGGCCTTTGAGACCACGCTCGCCGAGGGCGTCCGGTTCGAGCGCCGGCTCTTCCACGCCACCTTCGCCACGGCGGACCAGAAGGAGGGGATGGCGGCCTTCGTCGAGAAGCGGCCGGCGTCCTTCACCCACCGCTGATCTCCGGTGCACCCCGTGCGGGTCGGTCGCCCTCCGCTCCGGAGGGCGACCGACCCGCTTCGTGGTCCCGCTGTCAGTCGGTGCTGCGGCGCAGCAGGTAGCTGTCCATGATCCAGCCCTTGCGCTGCCGGGCCTCGTCGCGCACCTCGCGGATGCGCTCGGCGGTCTCGGCGAGCGGACCCGCGGCGAGGATCTCGTCGGGCGTGCCCAGGTAGGCGCCGTAGAAGATCTCCAGGCCCTGCGGATCGATCTCGGTGAACGCGGCCCGTCCGTCCAGCATCACCACCACGTCGTCCACCCCCTCGGGGAACCCCTGGGCGAGCCGCCGCCCGGTGGTGACCTGCACCGCGCGGCCGACCCGGGTCAGGGTGGTGCGGTGGCGGGCGGCCAGCACCGAGATGCTGCTGATGCCGGGGATCACCTCGTAGTCGAAGTCCGCCCCGGCCCGCTCGCGCACCTGCTCGACCACCGCGATCACGCTGTCGTACAGGCTCGGGTCGCCCCAGACCAGGAACGCGCCGGTCTGCTCCGGGCCCAGGTGCTCGGCCATCAACTCCTCGACCAGGTCGGCCCGGCGCCGGCGCCAGTCGTCCACCGCCTCGGTGTAGGCGGGCGTGCGGCGGTCGCGCTCGGCGTCCGGCACCTCGACCACCCGGTGGCCGGGCCGCGCGTGGTCGGCGAGCAGCTGGCGCCGCAGCTGGATGAGGTCCTGGCGCTGCTCGTTCTTGTCCAGGATGAAGAAGACGTCGGTGCGGGCGATGGCCTTGACCGCCTGCAGCGTCAGGTGGTCGGGGTCGCCCGCGCCGATGCCGATGATGAGGATGTGCCGCATACCGGTGATTGTGCCCGTCAGGCCGCCGGGCGCCGACGGCGGGTCACCGGTCGGCCGCTTCGGTGCGGGCGGCCGGCGCGACGCGGGCGCCGGTCAGGTCGGCGAGCAGGGTCAGCGCCGGGCGCAGGTCCGGCTCGGTGGTCAGGGCGCGGCGGAGCAGGACCTGCGCCGCCGGGGCGTCACCGCCGCGCAGCTGCGCGAGGGCCTCGTTGTAGTCGATCCGGCCGGCGTAGCGCAGCCGGACCAGCACGGCCAGGTCCTCGCGGCAGGACGGGCAGCGCAGGCTCTCCTGGTCCGCCGGCACCGCGCACTGCGGGCAGGGCACCTCGATGGGCGGCAGGTCCGGCGGGTTGGCGGCGGTGCTCATCGGGGGCCGGCCTCCTCGGGGCGGACCGGGCCGAGCGACTCCGGTGCCGGCTCGTCGCCCAACTCCCGCTGCGCCTCGGCGTAGAGCAGCAGCAGGGCCGAGTTGTGCCGGTTGGCAGCGGCCATGTTGGCCGACTCGACCGCCTCGTCCAGCCCGCGCAGCTCGGCCAGGATCCGCTGGGCCAGAGCGGGGGAGACCAGGCTCTGGCTGACGTAGACGTTGCACATGGTCAGCATCCGGAAGGTGTGCCCGAGCGAGGCGCACAGCTCGTCCGCCTCCGAGGCCGCGGCCACCGCGCCCTCCCAGTCCGCTGCCTCGCGCCGGTCGCGCAGCCGCGCGGCCACCGCGCGCAGCCGCACCAGGTCACTGGGGTCCAGGTGCTTCTCGCAGTAGTGGATGAACAGGCTCAGGTACGCCTCCGAGCCGCGCACCCAGCGCTGCGCCTGGAGCTGGAACTGGGCCCGCTCCAGTGCCGCGTCCACCGACCGGCCCCTGGTCTGGCCCGCGGCCATGTCGTCCAGCGTGTCCATCAGCTGCCTGGCCTCGCGCAGTTCGGCCTCGGTGAGCTCCTCGCCCCAGCGGTCGGTGAAGCTCTCGATCTGCCGCTGCTGGTCCTCCACCTGCACCTTGAGCTCGGGGTCGAGGGTGACCCGCTCCAGCTTGACGGTCTTCTGCTCGCCGCCCTGGATCCGCACCGAGAGGGTGATGGTGCGGTCCCGGTCCAGGCCGAAGGAGACGTCCACCGGGGTGCGTCCGCCCAGGCCGCCGGGCAGCCGCAGGGAGAGGTGGCCGATCAACTCGTTCTGCTGGGCGGTCTCGTGCTCGCCCTCGTAGACCGCGACCTCCAGGCGCTGGCGGCCACTGCCGGAGACCACGAACTCGCGGCTGACCGGCGAGGTGGTCGGATAGCTGGTGTTCTTGGGGATGATGACGGCCAGCCGGCCGTCGTTGAGCTCGATGCCCAGGTTCTTCGGGGTGATGTCGAAGGGGTCGGTGACCTGCATCAACTCGCCGCAGGAGGCGCAGACTTCGGTGCCGGGCGGGTTGACGGTGCCGCAGCTCGCGCAGCGCAGTCCCACGTCCTCGGCCGCGCTGGTGTTACCGGCGGCGCCGGTCAGCGACATCCCGCACAGCTCGCAGCTGGTGGTGCCGGGGGCGGCCGGGGTGCCGCAGCGCGGGCAGCCGTGGGCCGGTGCGGCGGGGGCGGGGGCAGCCGTCGTCGCGGTCGGTGCGCTGGTGGCGCCGGCGGATCCGCCGGCAGGGGTGGTCCCGGCGTCGGCGGCCTCGGCGACCGGCCGGTGGCCGCACTTGGGGCAGGCCTCGGCCGCGGCGTCCACCGGAAGACGGCACCCCGGGCAGGAGAGGCGGGGGCCGCCGAGCAGCGAGGCGGCGCAGTTGGCACAGGCCGAGGCGGCCAGGTCGCCCGGGGCGCGGCACTCCGGGCACTCCACCTCGGCGACCAGCGCGGACTGCACGGCCGCGCCCAGTGCCACGCACTGCATCGGGTTGACCCCGCGGCGGATCCGCTGGTGGCCGAAGACCTCGCCCAACCGCCGTGCCACCAGCGGGATCGAGGTCGAGCCGCCGACCAGCAGTACCTCGTCGATGTCCCCGACGGTGAGGTTGGCCTGCATGATGGCCTTCTGGGTCAGCTCGATCGTGCGCTCGATCCGGCCCCTGATCAACTCCTCGAAGCGGGAGCGCTCGAAGACCGTCTCCAGGACCAACTGGCCCGCGCCGAGGCCGGGCAGGACCACCTCCGAGGCTTCCTGGTCGGACAGCTCGATCTTGACCACCTCGGCGGCGGCGGCGATCCGGGGCCGGTCCCGGCGGTCGGGCTGGTAGTCGCTGCCGTGCTCGGCGCGGATGTCCGCCAGCAGCGCGCCGGTGATGGCGCGGTCGAAGTCGTCACCGCCGAGCAGGTTGTCGCCCTCGATGCCGAGCACCGAGACCGAGCCGGGCACCAGTAGCAGGATGGAGATGTCGAAGGTGCCGCCGCCCAGGTCGTAGACGAGCACGGTGCGGGCCTCGTCCCCGGCCTCGCCGGTCATCCCGTAGGCGAGGGCGGCCGCGGTGGGCTCGTTGATGACCCGCAGCACGTGCAGGCCCGCCAGCCGGCCGGCCTCCTGGGTGGCGGCGACCTGACGCTCGCCGAAGTAGGCGGGGACGGTGATGACGGCCCGGTGGAACGGTTCGCCGAGGCGCTGCTCGGCGTCCTCCTTGAGCCGGCGCAGGATGATCGCGGAGATCTCGATCGGGGTGTAGGAACGGCCGTCGAACCAGACGTTGACGTCGCCGTCGGTGCCGGCGGTGACCTTGTAGTCCAACTCGTCGAGGGCTGCCTGCACTTGTGGGTCGCGGAACTTGCGGCCCATGAAGCGCTTGACCGAGCGGATCACGTTCTCGCCGTCCAGCGCCAGGCGCCCGCGGGCGGTGGAGCCGACCAGCAGCTCGCCGCGCCGGCCCCGGCCGACCACGGAGGGGGTGGCCTCCTGGTTCTGCCGGTTGAAGAGGATCTCCGGTTCGCCACGGCGGAGATGGGCCACCACGGAGTTGGTGGTCCCCAGGTCGATCCCGAGCGTGCGGTACATGTCGTTCCCCTCTGACTATCGCTTGCGTCGCCCGCGCCGGGCCTTGGCCTTACGAGTCCCGCGGGCTTGCGTCCGGGCCTTGCGGGGAGCGCTCTTCGGGGGGCCGGCCGTGGGGAGCGCGGGCGGCTCGGTGTCCGTGGGCGGGGCGGCATCCGTGAGCGGTTCCGTGGGCGGTGCGGCTTCGGGGGCCGGCCCAGCCCAGGGGGCCGCGGTCGCGTCGGTGGTGTCGGGGACGGTCTCGGGGGTGGTGGCGGGGGTGGTGGCGACCACCACCTGCGCCCGGCGGAGCACCTCGTCCTGCCAGAAGAAGCCGGTGACCACCGTCTGGACCACCGTCTCCGGTGGCACGTCGGCCCGCGGCTCGCCGCCCACGATCTCGGCCAGCGCCGGGTCCGCCGCCAGCCCGTCCAGCCGCATCGGGCGCACGCCCGCCTTGGCCAGCTTGCCCAGCAGCCGGCGGCGGGTGGCGTCGATCCCCGCGCGCCGCCCCGGCAGCACCGACTCCCGGTCCTGCGACAGCGCCACCAGCGCGTCGTCCACCTCGACCAGCAGCCCGAGCAGCTCCTGTTGCGCCTCCCGGGCGGCCCGCGCCTCCTCACCCCGCAGCCGTTGCAGCAGCGAGCAGCGGTAGAGCAACTGGCTGAACGCCTGGGCCAGATCGACCTCCAGCGCCCGCTGCGGCACCGCCAGGGGCTCGCCCGGCACAGGCGTCAGTGGCGGCTCGTGCGGCTCGTGCGTCTGGGGCGTCGTCATGCCGCTCACTCCGGGATCTCGATCGGCGGCAGCACCGACAGGTCGGCGGCGAAGCGCGCGGGGACGGGCGGCTCCGGGTCCACGCCGGCCGGCGGCGGCTCCGCGAAGTCCGCCGCCAACTCCGCACGGTGCAGCACCAGAAGCGACTCGGCGCTCGGCAGTGGCGGCCGGTCGATCACCAGCAGCGGCTCGGCCAGGGCCGGGGCCAGCAACTCGGCGACGCCCGACACCGGGTCGGGCGGCAGCACCTGCTGGACGTCCAACTCCAGCCGCCGGTCCGGGTTGCGCAGCAGGGCCGCCGCCTCCTGGATCTGCTGGCGGGTGAAGCGGCCCCGCTTGACCGCCGGTCCCACGGCGAGGTTGATCTCGCGTACGCCGGCGCTGAGCGGGACACCCAGGACCTCGTACGGCGACGGTTCGTGCAGCGGCATGGTGGCGGTCTCGTCTCCCTGGTGTGGACGGGCCTTGCGGGTGGATGCGGGAACGGGCGGATCAGCGCAGCGAGTTGATCCGCCGCTGGAGGTTGCGCAGGTTCCGGTCTTTTGGGTCGTACTGCACGGCCTGTGCGATCAGGCTTCTGGCCTGCCGGAGTTGGCGCATGTTCGCCTGGCGGACGGCGTGCGCGCCGCAGACGATGCCCAGCTCCTCGCGCACCTTGCCGGCCGCCACCGGGTTGGGCGCCAGCTTCAGTGCCTCCTCCAGCAGCGTGGTGGCGTCCTGGAAGCGCTTGGCGCCGAAGTGGTCCGCCGCCTCGCTGCGCCAGACGGCGAGCATCAACCCGCGCAGCTCGACCGAGTCGTCGTAGGAACGGGCCAGCTGCAGCAGCGCGGACCGCTCCCGGAACGGGCGGTCCCGGTACTCCTCCAGGGTGTTGGCCAGCAGCACCGCGAGCCGGCGCGGGGCCTCCCGGGCGGTGTTGCCGTTCCAGTCCGGATCGGCCTGCAGCGCGGCGGTCATCCGGCCGACGGCCTGCACGCGGTCCTCGGCCAGCGCGGCGGTACGGGCCAGCAGCCCCAGCACGTGGGCGAGGCCGAGCCGGTGCTCCTTCTCCTGCGGCTCCAGGGCGATCAGCTCCTGCCACAGCCCCACCGCCGTCACCAGGCTCTGCTCCGGCCCGGGGGCGCTGAGTTCACGGGCCCGGTTGCCCAGCGCAGCTGCCAGGAAGTGCCGGGCGGTCGGATCCTGCGGAGCCAGCTCGATCGCCTGGCGCAGCAGGGCCAGCGCGCGGGTGAACTCCTTGTCCTCGTTGCTGATCTTCCGGGCCAGCTGGGCGTAGGCGGCACCCAGGTTGCTGCGCACCTCCGCGTGCTCGGGGGCCAGCGCCCGGGCCTGCTCCAGCAGGGCCACCGCGCCCGCCTGGTCGTCGCCGGTCTCCTTGAGCAGGGCGCGAGCGGCGCGCAGGCCGCAGTCGGCGGCGATCTCGGCCAGGGCCGGCGGGGTGGGGGCGTCGTCCAGCTGCCGCGCCCGGGTCAGGCAGGCCAGCGCCTCGCGCCAGTCCTGCTGGCGGTGGTGCTCGGTGGCCTGGCTGGTCAGCGCCTCCCGGAGCAGCTCGCGCCAGGCCTCGTCCCGCTCGGGCCCGGGTATCGCGTCGAGCGCGGCGACGGCTGCCGCGTGCCGCCCCTGGAGCAGCAGGTAGCGGTGCGGGCCGAGGGCGCCGAAGAGTCCGAGCGCCTGGGTCACCGGGTGCACGCCGAACGGACCCGGCCGCCGCCAGGGCTGCACAGCGCGTGCGAGCCCCCGCTGCCAGTCGAGGAGTTCGGGGCCCGTCGAAGCGCCCTCCAGCAGTCCGGCCAGCGTCGGGCCGAGGATCAGCCGGCGGCTGTCGCCGCTCGGTGCGGATATCCGCAGTTCCTCCTCCTGGGCGAAGGCCTCGGCGCTGTGGGCCTCCATGCCGAGCCGGACGGTCCACGCGGCCACCTCGTCGCCGCTGCGGCCGTGCGCGCGGTCGAGCAGGCGCAGGTCCTCGCGGAGCCGGTCGATGAGTGCGGCGCGGGCGGCGGCCGTGCGCTCGGCCTCGGCCGCCCGCCCGGTGCTGCGGGCGGCCTCGTGCCACAGCTCGGGCTGGTGGAGCGCGGCGGTCAGCGAGCCGATGGTCCACTGCCAGAGCGACTCGTCCTGCTCGACCGCCGTGCCGTCCGGGCCGGCGTCGCTGCCCGTGCCGCCACCACCGGCACCCGCGGTGGCCAGGCGGTAGCCGATCAGCCCGAGGGCGTGCTGCAGCCGCGGGTGCGTCGGGTCCTTGAGCAGCAGCGCGCGGTAGCCCTCCCAGGCCTGCTGGTAGCGGCCCTCGACGGCGTGCAGGTGGGTCTCGTGCTCGGCCAGCAGCGCGAGGGCGGCGCCGGCCTGCGGATGCTCCGGCATCAGGTCGACGACCTGGCGCAGCTCGCCGGCCGCGCGGGCGCTCTGCCCGGCCGCCAGCGCCGCGGCGGCACTGCGCACCAGCACGGCACCGCGCTCGCGGGCCGCACCGGCCGGGAGCGTGGCCAGGGCACCCGCCAGGTCGCCCCGCTCGGCGCGGAGCAGCGCGAGGTCGCGGCGGACCGGATCGGCGCTGCCCTCGCCGAGCACGGCGGCCCAGGCGGACAGGGCGCTCTCGGCCTGCTCCACGAGCCCGGCGCGGCGGGCGCAGTCCAGCAGCGCGCGCAGCGCCGGGCCGACGCAGCCGGCGCAGCGCGGCGACCCGGCGCCGGCCTGCTCGGGGCGGTACAGGTGGTCGGCGCAGCCCTCCCGGCCGCAGCTGCCACAGGCGCCGGTGGCCGTGCGGGCGCAGGAGGTGTCGACGGCGGCGCCGCACGGCGAATGCGGCGCCGCGGAGCTTGGCACGACGCCAGGCGCGGGGCCGGTGGCGGGGGAGTGCCCCGCCGGGCTGTCCAGGAAGCGCTGGTGCCACTCCAGCGCCGCGGGCCAGTTGCCGGCCCGTTCGGCGAGCAGCGCGCGCAGCCGGGCGGTACCGGGGTCGCCCGTCGGTGCGGGCTCCAGCGGTGCGAGCAGCGCCACGGTCTGCACCGGGCGGCCCGTCACCAGGGCGGCAGCGGCCAGGTGGTAGCGCTCGCGCGGGCCGTCGACCGGGCTGAGCAGGGCGGCCACGCCGTCCGCCGCGCCCTGGGCCAGCGCGAGCGCTGCGCGCAGCCGCGCTGTCCGCCGGTCTGCCGTCTGCCGGTCTGCCGTCCGCCGGGCCGCCGTCGCGGGGACCGGCGCCGGGTGCGGTGTGCCTGCCACGCTCGGTCCGGCCGTCCCCGGTGGTGGCGGGGCGGCCACCGCGAGCGCCGCGGCGGCCTGCGTCAGGTCGCGCCGCCCGATCAGCAGCTGCGCCGCCTCGCGCAGTGCGGCCTCCCGCAGCGCCGACCGGTAGCCGGGCGCGGCCGGTGCGTCGGTGACCGCCTGCTGCCAGAGCGCGCGGGCCGCCGCCGGGTCCGCCGCGAGCTGACGGCGGGCCAGCTGGTCCCGGGCCAGGGCGAGCCGGTCCAGCAGGTCCACCCCGCGCAGCGGCTCCCAGCGGGCCAGCGCCCCCGCCGGGTCGCCCGCCCGGGACAGCGCCAGACCGTGGTGGAAGGCGGCGGTCCTGCGCCAGCCGTCCGCCCCTGCGCCCGCCCCGTCACCCATGTCACCCGCGTCACCCGTGTCACCCGGCGCCCGGTCCGCGGCTTCGGCGCGCAGCAGCGGTTCCGCCTCCGCGCCCCGGCCGGCCGCCAGCAGCGCGGCGCCGAGCCGCACCCGGGCCGGCCGCCAGTGCGGCGAAAGGGCCAGCGCCGCCTGGTAGTCGGCCGCCGCATCGGCCGGCCTGGACGCCCGCTCGTGCAGCAGGGCCAGGCCCAACCGAGCAGGTGCATACGTGTGTTGAGTGCCCAGCGCGGCTGTGAACTGCTCCCGCGCCTGCTCGTCCTCGCCACGCAGCAGGGCCAGTCGCCCCAGCGCGTAGCGTGGCCGCGGATCGCGCGGCGCCTCGGCGACCGCGGCCCGCAGGTCGGCCTCGGCGGCCTCCAACGCGCCGAGCTGCTGCCGGGCCAGACCGCGGAAGAGCAGGGACTCCGCGCGCAGCAGCGGCCCCCGGGACCACGGACTGGGCTCGCCCGGCCCGCGGCGCAGCGCCTCCTCGAAGGCCGCCACCGCCGCGGCGTCCTGCTGACGCGCGCTGAGCTGGGCACCCCGGCGGAACCAGAGCTCGCCGCCGCCGGCGGGCGCGGCAGCGGCCAGCAGCGCCTCGGCCTCCTGCGGGCGGCCGGCGCCGTGCAGCAGCGCCGTCCGGGCGAGCACCGGCCAGTCCCGTCCCGGCAGTGCGGCCAGGGCGGCCGTCGTCGCGCGCTCGCGCTGTGCGTCCGGGCCCTCCCGGCAGCGGCGCTGCAGCCAGTCCAGCGCCTCGGCCGCCGCCTCGGCCTCGGCCCCCGGCTCGGCGCCCTGCGCCGTCGCCTGGAGGAAGGCGAGCACCGGCGGCAGGCCGTCATCGGCGGCCGGACCACCGGCGGACCGGACCGCCTCCCCGGCGAGTTGGCGCAGGCTCCACCTGGGCAACTGCCAGGCCGGCTCCGGCAGGAGCGGGAAGGCCTCGCGGTAGAGCGGCAGTGCCGCGGGGGCATCGCCCAGCGCGGCCGTGGCGTCCGCCTGCCCGAGCAGGGCCAGGCCGCGCTGGGCCCGCAGCCCTTCCGGTGCCGCCGCCAGCCGCCGGACCAGCCGGGCATACCGCCGCCGGGCCTGCTCCCGTTGCCCGGCCCTGGCCTGTGCCGCCGCCTTGGCGAGCGCGCGGCCCACCGCGGCCGGGTCCAAGGCGCGTCTGTGCCGAACCACCGCGGCGCCGCCCGCACCGACCAGCACCACCACGAGCAGCAGCAGTGCGAGCTGCGCCATGCACCGTCCCCTTGCCGTCGAGCTCCGCCGGTTCGCCAGTCACGGCCGGATCCGCGCAGGTCAGACCAACGACCTTGGGCGAAAGGCGATCTGACGCTCCATCATGATGTTGCCAGTGGCATCAGGATAGGCGGCCCCGAGCGAGTGGACCAGCACAATGGCACGACCCAAAGACCGTGCGAGGTGGCCGGGTTCGGCGCTTCGCACCCCTGGTGGCACGGGCGCCGGCGGCGCTCGCCGACCCGCTGCCCCGGCCGGCCGTCGGACGAAAGTATTTTTGATTACTACGTCATGGCGTACGAATAACGCCACGGCACGGATGAATCTGGTGTCATTCGGCGGGCGTGCGCCATCAGCGCGCGCCTATGCGCTGGGTGGGATGCGATTGACGCCTGCGCTCGCGGTCCAGTTATCTGGAAGAGTCGGCAGCTCTGATCTAGGAGTAGTCAATGCCCCGCACAGGATTCCCCGGTGAATTGCGGTCAGGCCGCTTCGCCCATTCCACGAGGTTTTCCCAGCCCGTCCCTCCGTTGCCCGAGGCCACCGCATGCCAACCGCAACCGCGGTCGCACACCGGTGAGTTCGCGCTGGTGCGGTCGTGAATTCCAGCCCCCTGGAACGGATTCTGCGCGGCCCCAGCGGAATCGGTACAGCAAGTCTGCAACCGCTCCAGCGGACCGCCTCCGCGTCGGCCGCGACGCTGCCGGAATGCGCGCTCCCGGCCCCGGGCGCACCGGCTGACGGCCTCTCCTCGCCGACCCCGTCCGCGGCGCAGAGCCCGTCCGCAGCTCAGGCCCCGTCCGCGGCGCAGAGCCCGCAGGCACCCCAGCGCGAGGGACCGCCCCAGCCGGGCGACCCGATTCCCGGGCTCTACTACCACCCGATCGCCGAGCCCGACCCCGAGCGGGTGGCCGAGGTGAGCCGGCGGATCAAGTCCTGGGCCCTGGACGAGGTCCAGCTCTACCCGCCCGAGTGGGAGGACCAGTTCGACGGCTTCTCGCTCGGCCGGTACATGGTCGCCTGCCACCCGGACGCCCCGACCGTCGACCACCTGATGATCGCCACCCGGCTCATGGCGGCCGAGAACGCACTGGACGACTGCTACTGCGAGGACCACGGCGGCTCGCCGATCGGCCTCGGCGGCCGGCTGCTGCTCGCGCACACGGCACTCGATCCGTTGCACACCACGCAGGAGTACCACCCCCAGTGGGAGGAGTCGCTGAGCTCGGACGCCCCGCGGCGCGGCTACCGCTCCGCCATGGACTACTTCACCCGGTCCGCGACACCCGCCCAGTCGGACCGCTTCCGGCACGACATGGCCCGCCTGCACATGGGGTACCTCGCCGAGGCCGCCTGGGCCGAGACGGGCTACACCCCGCAGACGTGGGAGTACCTGTCGATGCGGCAGTTCAACAACTTCCGCCCCTGCCCCACCATCACCGACACCGTCGGCGGCTACGAACTCCCGGCCCACCTGCACGCCCTGCCCGCCGTGCAGCGGGTCATCGCGCTCGGTTCCAATGCCACCACGATCGTCAACGACCTGTACTCGTACACCAAGGAGCTCGCCTCTCCCGGCAAGCACCTGAACCTGCCGGTGGTGATCGCGGAGCAGGAGAGCTGCTCGGAGCGCGAGGCCTACCTGAAGGCGGTCGACGTGCACAACGACCTGATGCAGACCTTCGAGGCCACCGCGGCGGCGCTGGCTGCCACGCATCCCGATCCGACGCTGCTGCGCTTCCTGCGCGGAGTGGCGACCTGGATCGACGGAAACCACCACTGGCACCAGACCAACACCTACCGCTACAGCCTGCCCGATTTCTGGTAACGATGGAGCTGATGAAGTGACCACGATGGATCTCACCCCCGCCACCGAGACCGCAGCCGCGATCCCCGGCCCCGCGACGGCATATCAGGACGACATCGCCCGCTACTGGGACCAGGAGGCCCGCCCCGTCAACCTGAAGCTCGGCGACGTGGACGGCCTCTACCACCACCACTACGGGATCGGGGACGTCGACGTCGCCGCCCTGGGTGCCGCCGACGACAGCGAGCGCGAGAAGAAGGTGATCGCCGAGCTGCACCGGCTGGAGTCCGCGCAGGCCGACGTGCTGCTCGACAACCTGGGCGCGATCACCCGTGACAGCATGCTGGTGGACGCCGGCTGCGGGCGCGGCGGCTCGATGGTGATGGCGCACCAGCGCTTCGGCTGCCGGGTCGAGGGCCTGACCCTCTCGGCCAAGCAGGCGGACTTCGCCAACCAGCGGGTCCGGCAGCTCGGCATCGAGTCCTATGTCCGGTCCCAGGTCTGCAACATGCTGGACATGCCGTTCGAGACCGGCCAGGCGGCCGCCTCGTGGAACAACGAGTCCAGCATGTACGTCGACCTGCACGACCTGTTCGCCGAGCACGCGCGCATCCTCTCGGTCGGTGGCCGCTACGTGACCATCACCGGCTGCTGGAACCCGGTCTACGGGCAGCCCTCCAAGTGGGTCTCGCAGATCAACGCCCACTTCGAGTGCAACATCCACTCCCGCCGCGAGTACCTGCGCGCGATGGCCGACAACCGCCTCGTCCCGAACGCCGTGATCGACCTCACCGCGGCCACGCTGCCGTACTGGGAGCTGCGGGCCACCTCCTCGCTGGTCACCGGCATCGAGGAGGCGTTCCTCTCGTCCTACAGGGACGGTTCCTTCCAGTACCTGCTGATCGCCGCCGACCGGGTCTGACCGACCCTGCCCGGCCCGCAGCCCAGGGGCACCCCGCGACCGGGGTGCCCCTGGGCCGTGTCAGCCGGTCGGCGGGATGTCGTAGATGTTGCCCGGAGTCGCGATGCCGGTGATGGCCTTTGCGATCACCGTGCTCGGTTCGTACCCCTGGTACGTGATGTCGGAGTTGATCAGCACGACCAGCGTGGCCTGCTGCGACGGCAGGTAGACGGCGACGCTCTCGTAGCCCGGGAGCGAGCCGTTGTGTCCGATCCAGCCGCTGATGTCGACCAGGCCCAGCCCGTAACCAGCCTGCGGATTGGCGGAGTTGACGGGAATGAAGTTGGTCCGCTGAGCCTGGACCGCATTGCCGAGCAGGGTGCCGGTGGCGACGTCGACGGCCCACTTGTGCAGGTCGTTCAGCGTCGAGACCTCAGCGCCGGCCGCCCAGGCCCAACTGGGGTCCCAGTTCGTGGAGATGGCCTCCTGGCCGGTCGGGGTCTGGACGGTGTAGCCCTGGGCGTGCGGGTCGGCGAGCGCGGTGCCGCTGGCCAGGTAGGTGTTGCTGAGCCCGGCCGGGCCGGTCACGTGGTCGTGCAGGTAGCCGGCGAGGTCCTGGCCGGACACCTTCTCGACCACCAGGCCGAGCAGGATGTAGTTGGAGTTGTCGTACAGGAACTGGCTGCCGGGTGCGAACAGGTTCGGATGGGCGAACCCGAGCGCGACCAACTGCTCCGGCGTCCACGGCGCGGTCGGGTTCGCGAGGAACTTGTTGATGAAGGTCGAGTCGGAGGTGTACGGGAACAGCCCGCTGCGCATCTCCAGCAGCTGACGCAGCGTGATGTTGTCGCCGTTCGGGACCCCGGAGACGTACTTCGAGATCGGATCGTCCAGCCCGACCTTGCCCTGGTCGACGAGCTGGAGCACGGCCGTGGCGGTGAAGGTCTTGGTCTCGCTGCCGAGCCGCATGTGGAGGTCGGTGCTCATCGGCGTCTTGGTCGCGGAGTCGGCATAGCCGAACGTACGCACGTAGTCGGGCTGCCCCGGCTGCCACAACCCGACGATGGCGCCCGGTACACCGGTCTGCTGCAACGCCTGCTGGATGGCACTGTCGAGCCTGCCCGCCTCCGTGCCGGGCTGGTCCTGCTGCACCATCCGGGCGGGGGCGGCGGCCTGAGCCGGTACGGCCGCCACCTGCAGCAGCCCGGCAAGGGCCAGCGCGGCAGCCGCGATTGCTTTGCGGGTGGGTAGGGCTCTCATAGGTCGATCGTCAACCTTCCACGCCCCCGGCGCGATTCGACCGCGCACCGCCGCCCGGTCGGCCACCCTCCGCGCATCCCCGCCCACGGAACGTCGCCTTCGCCCGTCCGACCGGAATTGAATTCCACGCCTCCCTGCGACCACGCGCACACACAAAAATGCGTCGGAGTGTGGTGCTGGTGCCGACGGTGGGCGGGGAGCCGTTGGCGGGTGATCTGGGTGGCATCACGTGGTTGTACGCGTTCAGTGGTGAGGATGCGCTGGGCCGGTTCGCGGTGGCGCGTGGGTTGGGGGCCGCGGCGCCGTACCTGACGGTGTCGGGGGCGCGGTTGTTGGATGTGGCCGTTCCGGCGATGGGGGTTGCCGCGGGGGTGGCGGTGGATGTGGCGGGGCCGGCGCCGTTCCTGCTGCCGC
This sequence comes from Kitasatospora sp. NBC_01250, assembly GCF_036226465.1. NCBI lineage: Bacteria > Bacillati > Actinomycetota > Actinomycetes > Kitasatosporales > Streptomycetaceae > Kitasatospora > Kitasatospora sp. NBC_01250. The sequence goes on from NZ_CP108476.1 coordinate 7,286,650, forward strand.
CGGTGCACGGGATCGTGCCGGATGCGGTGGCGGTGGATCGTGGCTGACTCCTACCAGGTCGACCCGGATGCGCTGAACAACACGGCGAAAGGGATCAAGGACGCGATCGCGGAGCTGCAGAAGCTCGGGATCAGCGAGAGCGGTGAGGTCGGGCGCGGTTTCTCCAACGTCTCGCTGACGGGTATGCAGGTCGGCAACCCGGGGCTGCAGGGCGCGTTGGACGGCTTCTGCGAACGGTGGAGCTGGGGGTGCGGCGCCTGGTCCACGACGGCGACGAGATAGCGCTGCGCCTGGGACTGTCGGCGGGGATGTACTACGACCAGGAGCAGTACGCCTCGGGCATGCTCAAGGACGTGGTGAACGCGGCCATGGGCAACCCGGACCTGACGCAGGACCAGGTCGAGGCGCAGTCGTGGGACACGACGTTGAAGGACAACGAGGTCACGCAGATCGGCCACGCGGACTACTCGGCCGCCTCCTTCCAGAAGGCGATGCTGGACTCGGCCGCGACCTGGGACGCCGAGGGGGCCGACGTGCTGGGGAGCGACCCGCAGGCGCAGGCGCTCGCCGCGCTGACCGGGACCACGGGCGCCGACACGGCGGAGCAGCAGCGCCTGCTGGCGGAGTCGAAGCGGCTGCGGGCGATGGCCGATCCGCAGGGTGGCCAGGGCTGACGGGGGAGGGGTGCTGATGGGGTTGTTGGATTCGGTCGGAGACGGCCTGGAGGGGCTGTACAAGGACGGCAAGAAGGCGGTCGGGAAGGTCGTCGACGGCAACGCTCACACGGTCGGCGGGGTGCTGGACTTCGTCGGCCTGCACGACGTTGCGCACGCGGTCGACAGGTTCGGCGATCAGGTGGCCGACGACATGGGTGCCCAGGTCGGGGAGGTGCAGCTCGGTGACTCCGACGATCCGAAGGACCTGGTGCACGGTGACGTGAAGGCGATCGCCGAGTCGGCGAAGCATCTGCTGGCCTTCCATGACGCGTTCGAGGAGACCGGCAGCGGTCTGCGCTCGATGGACGCCGATCACTGGCGGGGCCAGGCCGCGGAGGCGTTCCGTGCCACGTTCGCCCCGCACCCGGCGCAGTGGCTGACGGCGGCGGACGCGTGCGCGGCGGCGGCCAAGGCGCTGGACGACTTCTCGCACACCGTCAGCTGGGCGCAGGACCAGGCCAAGCAGGCGATCGACGCCAAGTGGGAAGCCGAACTTCGCGCAGCCCAGCAAGCCCGCACCGGCCACCTGACCCGCGACGACATCGCCACCCTTGCCCGCGGTCACTTGATCTGGTCAGAGTCCTCGCCGAGGCCGAGCCAGTGCACCGGGCTACGCTCTACCAACAGCTGGGCCTGATCCTCACCTACGACTCCGGAAAGCAAAAAGTGCTGGTCGAGATGAATCTCGACCAGCACTTGAACGATCCCCGTGGGGTATCAGTCGGTGTCCGAGGCCGGACTTGCACCATCCTCCAACCTCGAGTGGGCCCATACGGTGCTGGACCTGGACGGCCTCGGGGCGCCTTGACGAGTGCTTCGCCTTCCACTGGGGTGACCTCGGAGGCGAACGGGCTGGCTCCATCCGGCAAGGCTGCCCGGGAGCCTGCCGTACTGCCCTACGGATCGACTGCATCGTCGAAGTGGGACACGGTCTTGCATCTGTCAGATGGTCGACTGTGAAGCGGGGATGGATTCGCGGCCGGGCCGTGTGACGCAACTCCTGTGAGTCGCGTGGCGCGCGACAGTTGCCTGGGCGGTTGCCATGCTGGGTGTTGCGACCGAACTGTCGTTCCCGTCGGCTAGGCTGAGATTCGTATCGAACTGGTTGCCGAGTGTTACGGGGTGCTTGTGTCTGGGGTGGGGTTGACGGCGCGTCTGGCGGCGTTGCACCAGGGTCATGTGGATGGTCCGGCACTGGTGGGGGAGTTGCGTGAGGCACTGGTGCTGCTGCCGACGCGGGGTGGGGAGCCGGTGGCGGCTGACTCGGAGGGTGTGCGCTGGTTGTACGCGTTCACGGACGAGGCGGCGCTGGGCAGGTTCGCATCCGCACGTGGAGCCATCGGCGAAGTGGAGTACCTGACGGTGCGTGGTTCCCGTTTGCTGGATGTGGCGGTGCCCGCGCTGGGCGAGTCGGCGGGTGTGGCGTTGGACGTGGCCGGCCCCGCGCCGTTCCTGCTCCCGGCTTCGGCGGTGACGGCTCATCGCTGATTCGTATCAGGTCGATCCGGACGCGCTGAAGAACACGGCGAAGGGCATCAATGATGCGGTCGCCGAGTTGAAGACGCTGGGGATCGATGAGAGCGCGGAGGTGGGCCGCGGGTTCTCCGGTCTGTCTTTGACGGGGTTGCAGGTCGGTAACCCGGGTCTGCAGTCGGCGCTGGACGACTTCTGCGACCGGTGGGGCTGGGGGGTGCGCACTCTGGTGCACGACGGTACCGAGATCGCGGATCGGCTGGGTCTGTCGGCGGGCCGGTACTACGACCAGGAGCAGTACGCCTCCGGTGTGATGAAGGACGTGGTCAATGCCGCGATCGGTAACCCGGATCTGACGCAGGAGCAGGTGGAGAAGCAGTCCTGGGGTCAGACGTGGGAGAACAACCCGTACACCCAGGTCACCGATCCGGACTACTCGAAGGCGTCGTTCGACCAGGCGGCGGCCGACACCCGTAAGACGTGGGCCGCGGAGGGCAAGGACGTCGAGGGTCATGTTCCCGTGCCCGGTCTGCCGGGGGTCTTCATGCCGGCTCCGGGGCAGGGGGTAAGGGCTGATGGGGTTTCTGGACGACGTCGGGGACGGCCTGGAGGGGCTGTACAAGGACGGTAAGAAGCAGGTCGGCCAGGTCCTCGACCAGAACGCCCACACGGTGGGCGGGATGCTCGACTTCGTGGGCCTGCACGACGCGGCGAACATGGTCGACAACTGGGGTGACAGTGTCGCCGACGACCTGGGTGCGCAGGTCGGGGAGAAGCAGCTGGGGCAGTCCGAGGATCCCAAGGACCTGGTCCACGGCGACGCCAAGGCGCTCGGCGACACGGCCGCGCATCTGCGCAAGTTCCACGACGCGTTCCAGGAGACCGGCAGCGGCTTGCAGGCGCTGGACTCCTCGCACTGGCAGGGCCAGGCCGCGGATGCGTTCCGTGCCAAGTTCGAGCCGCACCCGGCGCTGTGGCTGACCGCCGCCGACGCGTGCGCGGCCGCCGCCACCGCGCTGGACGGCTTTGCGCAGACCGTCACCTGGGCGCAGGGGCAGGCCAAGGAGGCCATCGACGCGTACAACGCGGCGAAGAAGGCGCACCAGCAGGCCCAGGCCGCCTACAACGCGAGCGTCAGCAGCTACAACGACGCCGTCAAGACCTGGAACAAGGCCGCCGCCCAGCCCAACCCCAACCCCGGTCCCAAGCCCACCGATCCGGGCGACTTTCACGATCCGTCCACCGATCAGCTCACGCACGCCCAGGACCTGCTGCGCGCCGCCCGCACCGGACGCGACCAAGCGGCCGACAGCGCGGCGAAGGCGCTGCAGGCGGCCACCGCCACCGCGCCGACCACGCCCAGCTTCACGCAGCGGATGAAGCTGGACTCGATGGACCTGGCCGAGGGCGGCGCGATGGGCGGCGCGCACCTGTACGGCGGGATCTTCAAGGGCGCCGCCGACATCGTGGACTTCGGGCGCGGCCTGAACCCGATGGACGTCTACAACGTCACCCACCCCGCCACCTACCTCGACCACCTCAACCAGACCGCCGCCGGCCTGGTCCACGCCAACATGCACCCCACCGACGTTGTCAAGTCCCTGGTCGGCTCCGGCTGGGGCTCCGACCCCTTCGAGGCCGGCGGCAAACTCCTGACCAACGTCGCGTTCGGTGCCCTGACCGACGGGGCGGGTCCCGAGGCGGATGCCGCCGCGGCCGCCGCGAAGACCACCGCCGCGGCCGCCGCGAAGACCACCGCCGAGGACGCGGGGAAGAACGCCGCCAAGGATGCCGCCCAGGACGCGGCCGGCGGCGGGGGGCGTGACGCGGTCAAGGACCCGGACATCAACGGGCGCGACCCGGGCGACCGCGTCTGCAAGAGCGACCCGATCGACATGGCCACCGGCTACATGACGCTCACCCAGACCGACGCCCACCTCGCGGGCGTACTCCCACTCCTGTTCACCCGCACCCACGACTCCCACTACCGCGCCGGGCGTTGGATGGGGCCGAGCTGGGCGTGCACGTTCGACGAGCGGCTGGAGGTCGACGCCGAGGGCGTGGTCCTGCTGCGCGGTGACGGCATCGCGCTGGCCTACCCGCACCCCGCGCCCGGCACGCCCACGCTGCCGGTCACGGGTGCGCGCTGGCCGCTGGCCGTGGACGCCGAGGGCCGGTACACCGTCACCGACCCGGCCACCGGCCACATCCGCACCTTCCGCCCCGACCCCGCCCAGCCCGCTAGCCCCGCCCAGGCCGCCGGCCACGTGCTGGCCCCGCTCGACTCCATCACCGACCGGGCCGGCCACCAGCTGGTCTTCGACTACGACCACGACGGCATCCTGATGGGCATCCGGCACTCGGCCGGCTACCACCTGGAAGTCGACGTCACCGACTTCCGGATCACGGCCCTGCGGACGGCCGGGCTGGAACTCGTCCGCTACGGCTACACCGAGGGCCACCTCACCGAGATCGTCAACTCCTCCGGCCTGCCGCTGCGCTTCGAGTACGACACGGCCGGGCGGATGACCGCGTGGATCGACCGCAACGAATCCCGCTACGACTACGTCTACGACGACCAGGACCGCTGCATATCCCAGGGTGGCTCCGGCGGCCACCTGCGCTGGCGCTACGACTACCGCCCCGGCCTGACCCTGGCCACCGACTCCCTGGGCGCGGTCAACCGCTACGAGGTCAACGAGCGCCACCAGATCACCGCCCACACCGACCCGCTCGGCCACACCACCCGCTACACCCGCGACCACCGCCACCGCCTGCTCGCCACCACCGACCCACTCGGGCGCACCACCGCCTTCGAGTACGACGCGGCCGGCAACACCACCACCGTGACCCGCCCCGACGGTGCCCGCTCCACCGCCGCGTACAACACGCAGGGCCTGCCCGTCACCGTCACCGGCCCCGACGGCTCCAACTGGCGCCAGACCTACGACGGACACGGCAACCGCACCTCGGTCACCGACCCCGCCGGCGCCACCACACTCTTCGGCTACGACGCCCACGGGCACCTCGCCTCACTCACCGACGCCCTCGGCCACACCACCGCCGTCCACTGCGACGCGGCCGGTCTCGTCCTGTCCGCCACCGACCCGCTCGGCGCCACCACCGCCTACCAGCGCGACGGCTTCGGACGGCCCGTCACCATCACCGACCCACTGCGCAACTCCACCCGCCTGACCTGGAGCCCCGAGGGCCTGCTCACCTCCCGCACCACCCCCGACGGCGCCACCGAGACCTGGACCCACGACGGCGAGGGCAACACCCTCACCCACACCGACCAACTCGGCGCCACCACCACCTTCGAGTACACCGACTTCGACCTGCTCACCGCCCGCACCACCCCCGACGGCGCCCGCCACACCTTCACCCACGACACCGAACTGCGGCTGATCGAGGTCACCAACCCCCAGGGCCTGACCTGGACCTACCAGCACGACCGAGCCGGCCGCCTCACCGCCGAGACCGACTTCGACGGCCGCACCCTCGCCTACACCCACGACGCGGCCGGCCAGCTCGCCGCCCGCACCAACGGCTTGGGCGAGAGCATCGGCTACACCTACGACCTGCTGGGCAACCTCACCGGCAAGGACGTCGAGGGCGACCTCACCAGCTACACCCATGACGCGCTGGGCCGCCTGCTCACCGCCACCGGCCCTGCCGTCGAACTGACCCGCACCCTCGACCCGCTGGGCCGCCTGCTCACCGAGACCGTCAACGGCCGCACCCTCACCAACACCTACGACCCGCTCGGCCGCCGCACCTCCCGCACCACCCCAGGCGGCACGCTCAGCACCTGGGCCTATGACCCGGCCGGCAATCCGCTCGCCCTCACCACCGGCGGGCACACACTCACCTTCGATTACGACGCGGCCGGCCGCGAGACCACCCGCCACCTCACCGACACCGTCACCGTCACCAGCGGCTACGACCCGCTCGGCCGCCGCACCGCCCAGGCCCTCACCGTCGGGCCCGACGTCCTCCAGCACCGCGCCTACCGCTACCGCGCCGACGGCAACCTCACCGGCATCGACGACCGGCAGACTGGCACCCGCCGCTTCGACCTCGACCCCGCCGGCCGGGTCACCGCCGTCCACGCCGCCGACTGGACCGAGCGCTACGCCTACGACGACGCCGGCAACCTCACCCACGCCGACTGGCCCGCCCGCGACGACAGCGCCCACGGCCCCCGCAGCTACACCGGCACCCGGATCACCGCCGCCGGCCGTATCCGCTACACACACGACGCCCAGGGCCGCGTCACCACCCGCCGCCGGCGCACCCTCTCCGGCCGCACCGACACCTGGCACTACACCTGGGACCCCGAGGACCGCCTCACCGCCGTCACCACCCCCGACGGCATCGAATGGCTCTACCACTACGACCCCTTCGGCCGCCGCATCGCCAAACAGTGCCCCGCCACCGCCGAGTGGACCCTCTTCACCTGGGACAGCACCACCCTCGCCGAACAGACCGCCCAGGGCCCCACCCTCCCCGGCCCCTACACCCTCACCTGGGACCACGACGGGCTGCACCCCCTCACCCAGACCGAACACCTCCACCTCACCGACGACGAAGTCGACCGCCGCTTCTTCGCCATCGTCACCGACCTCATCGGCACCCCCACCCACCTCCTCAACCCCACCGACGGCACCACCGCCTGGCAAGCCCGCACCACCCTCTGGGGCACCACCACCCAGCCCAAGAGCGCCACCACCACAACCCCACTCCGCTTCCCCGGCCAGTACCACGACCCCGAGACGCGACTCCACTACAACCTCCACCGCCACTACGACCCAGACACCGCCCGCTACCTCACCCCCGACCCCCTCGGCCTCACGCCCGCACCCAACCCCGCCACCTACGTCCACAACCCGCACACGTGGAGCGACCCACTCGGACTGTTCCCTTGCGATGAAGACATTCAAAAGATGAAGGACTCGGCCTACGATCAGTTCAAGGACACTCCTTTCACCAATGCCGGACGGGCGCTCACCAAGAAGCTCGGCCGCGGCCCAGAGGCTCCGAAGTGGGACCACCTCCGGCCCGATAAGACGAACGAGGCTGGCTACAACGATTCGGCGAAGAAATTCCTTGATGGCCTACTCGGTGATCCATCGACAAGCTATTCCGTCGAACAGGGAAGAGTGGCAGGTGTGTACCATGATCTGCATTCATTCCGAAATGGCAGCGGGATCGGTGCCAGATTCGAGATGGATGGAACATTTGTCGGATTCGTCTGAGGCGGAAAGGCTGCCAGCGTGTCGGTGATTCGAGAGTTCAAGGGTGCGATGGTCGAGATCACGGCATTCGCCGACATCGTCGGAGAGTGCGAAACCCTCGAGTTCAACTCACTCTCTCCGTCACGGAGGCTCGACATGGCCGTGAGCCAGCGGGACGACGATCAGCAGCACCTGTACTTCAGCATCAACGGCCAACTTGACCTTGATGCTGACTATGTCCTCTGGGCCATCCAGTACGCCAAGGACTATTTCGTCTGCTGATCAACGCAGCGTTCGACCGACGCGCTGCCGAACCGAGCCGGCCTCAGCCCTAACCCCTGAAGGGTGTCTGCACTGTCGCTACGGTGGCTGAGCAGCGGCTTTCCGAGCGGGCGGGTTCTGGGCATGATCGTTGACCGTGGCTCTTCGTCTGCTTTACTTGATCTTCTGCCGGGTGCTGGGCCGGCTTGCCCTGTTGGGTCGTTCCTCTGCCGTGAAGAATGCCGAGATCCTGGCCCTGCGGCACGAGGTGGCCGTACTGCGCCGCCAGGTGGAGCGGCCGCGGATGTCCTGGGTGGACCGCGCTGTGCTATCCGCGCTGGCCCGCCAGTTGCCGTCGATGCTGCGTCGGCATCGGCTCGTCACTCCGGGCACGCTGCTGTCCTGGCATCGGCGTTTGGTGCGCTGGAAGTGGCGACAGCCACCGGCCAGACCCGGCCGGCCACCAGTGCCCGAAGAGATCGTCGCGCTCATCCAGCGCCTGGCCAGGGAGAACCCGACCTGGGGGTACGTCAGGATCGAGGGCGAGCTGCGGCGGCTCGGCCACCGGGTCGCCGCAGCCAGCATCCGTCGAGTCCTGCGTCGCCTGGGCCTGCCGCCCGCACCCCAGCGCGTCAGTCGGCAGAGCTGGCGGACCTTCGTGCAGACGCAGGCTCACACGCTCCTTGCCTGCGACCTCATGCACGTGGACACTGTCTTCCTTCAGCGCCTGTACGTCTTCTTCGTCATTGAGATCAAGACCAGGCGGGTCCATGTCCTTGGTGTCACAGCGCATCCCATGGGGGAGTGGGTGGCTCAGCTCGCCCGGAACTTGCTGATGGACCTGGGCGACCGAGCCGGTGACTTTCGGTTCCTCATCCGCGACCGCGACGCGAAGTTCACCGCCGCCTTCGACGCCGTCCTCGCCGGTAACGGCACGACGGTGATCCTGACCCCGCCGCAGAGCCCGCGCTCGAACGCCTTCGCGGAACGGTGGATACGCACTGTGCGAGCCGAATGCACCGACCGTCTGCTCATCGCCGGTGAGCGGCACCTGCGTGCCGTGCTCGGCGAATACGCCGAGCACTACAACACCGGAAGAGCCCATCGCGGCCTCGACCTACGTGCCCCGGGTGACGAACCGAATGTCATCCCTCTGCCCGCTGCCGCGATCAGGCGCCGCCGAGTGCTCGGTGGCCTGCTCAACGAGTACCACGCCACCTCAATCAGCCCACCTCTTGACTCTCATCAAAGGCCCAGTTCAGCGGCCTGATCGGAGTTTTGGCACCCTTCACGGTTCCGGCACCCGCCGCACCCAAGCCCTGACCGAACAGCAGATCACCGACCTCGTGAACCAGGCCGGCAGCATGGTCGACGTCCTGCACGACGCCAACCCCGAGATCAAGCGCCAGACCTACGCCGCTCTCGGCCTACGCTGCGACTACAACCACGCACAACGCAAAATGCAGGTCAGGATCGCTCCTGACCTGCATTCCCTGGCCAACCATGTTGGCCAATGGGTCGTGTCCGAGGGGGGACTTGAACCCCCACGCCCGATAAAGGGCACTAGCACCTCAAGCTAGCGCGTCTGCCATTCCGCCACCCGGACAGGGTGTGTGCCTCGGGGTTCTTCGTGCTGTCCCCCGCGGCGACAGAGAGAACACTATCAGGCTTTCGGGGTACCTCCGACCCACCCGTCCCCGCCGCCCACCTGCGGTTCTCGCTCCCCGTGGGCGTCCGGGTGGCTGCCCAGGTCCCGGGCGCGGGGGCGGCTGCGACCGGCGACGACGGCGGGTCGGGGTGGATGAACGGTCGTGGGTCGGTGGCGCAGGGAAAGTCGGCCAGGAAGTGGGCTGTTGTGGTCATGGTCGGTCGGAAGCGGTCTGCCAGGGGCAAGTTCCTCGACCGGGCGCGGGGATTCCGGTCGCTCTCCTAGCCTCGGACATGAAGGGGAGCCCTGAACGGAACACCCCGTTCCCGGATGGTCGGCCGGTGCCGGCGGTGCCTCCCGAGGCCCGACGAAGGGTGGCTGGACGTGGAGCGGACGACGACGGGGACTTCGACGGTGGTGGCGCCGGTCCAGGTGCCGGACGGGGTCGAGGTGGAGCGGGCCGCCGACGGGCTGTGGCGGATCGTCGCCGGGGCGCGGGAGTCCTCGGTGCCGCGGGTCCGGCACGCGGTGCGTGACCTGCTACGGGCCCGCGGGCTGGCCGGGGAGTGCTACGAGGACCTCACCGACGGCCTGCTGCTGATCGTCTCGGAACTGGTCACCAACGCCGTCACGCATGCCGCGGTGCTCTCGCCCCGGGTGACCACGGAGGTGTCGATCGGCCGCGGCCAGGTGCGGGTGGCGGTGGAGGACGGGCACCCGCACCGGCCCAAGGCCGTGCAGAGCGATCCCGAGCAGACCGGCGGGCGCGGGCTGCTGCTGGTCAAGAGCATCGCGCTGGCGGCCGGCGGCGCCTGCGACGTGGAGCGGACCGGCGACGGCGGCAAGGTGATCTGGGCCTCGCTGCCGCTCCCCGCCGCCGAGCGGGCGGGGAGCGGCGCGAGCAGCCGTTGAACGGCCCCACGAGGGCGCCGATCGGCCCGGACCTACCAGCTCGGTCCGGCGATCTCCCGGATCCCCGGCAGGGCGGCCTCGAAGACCGTGTTGAACCAGACCGAGAACGGCCGCTCCTGCTGGAGCTCCTTCAGTTCCCGGGCCGTCACGAAGCGGGTGTCGTCGACCTCCTCCGGGTCGGGCCGCAGCTCGTCGGTGAGCAGGCCGACGAAGAGGTGGTTCCACTCCCGCTCGATCAGCCCGGAGGCCTCGTCCGGCAGGTCGTAGCGCACGGTGCCCGCCGCGCCGAGCAGGCTGGGGGCGGCGCCGAGCTCCTCGGCGGTGCGCCGGGCGGCGGCCACGAACGGCGGCTCGCCGGGGTAGGGGTGGCCGCAGCAGGTGTTGGACCAGACACCGGGGGAGTGGTACTTGCTCAGCGCGCGGCGCTGCAGCAGCAGCCGGCCCTGCTGGTCGAAGAGGAAGACCGAGAATGCCCGGTGCAGGTGGCCGGGCTGCTGGTGGGCCCAGAGCTTCTCGGCGGTGCCGATGGTGGCACCCTCGTCGTCCACCAGCTCGAGCAGGATCTCGGGAGCGGCCGCGGGCTCCGCGACCCCGCCGGCCGGGTCGGTGGCAAGGCTGGTCGATGAACTCTCGGGCATAGCGCCTCTTTCGGCACGGGGACCGGCGCCGCCACCCGGATACGCCACCCGGGCGAGCCCCCCCGGTCCAGCGGACGGCAGCACACCCCCGGGCGCGAACAGTGCCGTGTCGCGTACGGAGGGCATCGGTGCCAGTCTGCCGTATGCCCGAGGTGCTGGGACGGATTCGACGCACCATCCCCGGGATCACCGGTGCGGGGGAGCCGGGGAGCAGCATCGACCAGAACGGATGTCCGAGTGGGTCGATATGTTCGTACACCAGTCCGACACGTGACCGCCACGCAACCGTCCGAGCACCCTCACCGGAGGGCCGGATCCGCCTCCCGCGGCGCACCTGCGGGGGCCGGGCGGCGTTCGGGCCGGTGGTGCCGGTCGCCTACCATCACTAACGACACGGTGCACCGCCGAGCGGCGGGACCGGGGCGTCGTTCCGTGGGCGGGCACATGCGGGTACGGATGTGCACCGGCAGGCCCGCGGACGGTCGAGGGGAACCCCAGGGCGGCACTGCGCACCCGGTACCGACGAAACAGGAGACCCCGCATGATCGGCCTCGTTCTGGCGGCCGGAGCCGGCCGCCGGCTCCGCCCGTACACCGACACCCTGCCCAAGGCGCTGGTGCCGGTCGACGGCGAGAAGACCGTGCTGGATCTCACCCTCGGCAACTTCGCCGAGGTCGGCCTGCGCGAGGCCGCGATCGTGGTCGGCTACCGCAAGGAGGCCGTGTACGAGCGCCAGGAGGCACTGGAGCAGAAGTACGGCGTCAAGCTCACCCTGGTCGAGAACGACAAGGCCGAGGAGTGGAACAACGCCTACTCCCTCTGGTGCGCCCGTGAGCTGTTCACCGAGGGCCTGCTGCTGGCCAACGGCGACACCGTGCACCCGGCCTCGGTGCAGCGCACCATGCTGGACGGCAACGACCGCCTGATCGCCGAGGGTCGCACCCCGGGCATCCTGCTCGCGCTGGACACCCACAAGAAGCTGGCCGACGAGGAGATGAAGGTCGTCGTCGACCCGGTCAAGGGCATGCAAAGGATCACCAAGCTGATGGACCCGGCCGAGGCGACCGGCGAGTACATCGGCGTCACCGTGATCAACCCGTCCGCCGCCGCCGACCTGGCCGACGCGCTGCGCACCGCCTACGAGCGCGACCCGCAGCTCTACTACGAGGACGGCTACCAGGAGATGACCGACCGCGGCCTGCGGATCGACGTGCAGCCGATCGGCGAGGTCTCCTGGGTCGAGGTCGACAACCACGAGGACCTGGCCAAGGCCCGGGAGATCGCGTGCCAGTACTGACCCGGCTGATTCCCTCGCCGGTCTTCGTCGAGATCCGCCCGGGCGCCCTGGACTCGCTGGCCGGCATCCTCGCCGACCAGCGGCTGTCGACCGCCGGGCGGGTCGCGGTGGCGATCAGCAACGGCTCGGGGGCCCGGCTGCGCGACCGCCTGCTGCCGATGCTGCCGAACGCCGACTGGTTCGAGGCCGGGGACGGCACCCTGGACGGCGCGGTGCGGCTGGCGGACGAGGTCAAGAGCGGCCACTACGACGTCCTGGTGGGCCTCGGGGGCGGTAAGATCATCGACGCCGCCAAGTACGCCGCCGCGCGGGTCGGGCTGCCCCTGGTCGCCGTCGCCACCAACCTGGCGCACGACGGCATCTGCTCGCCGGTCTCGACCCTCGACAACGACGCGGGGCGGGGCTCCTACGGGGTGCCCGGACCGATCGGCATCGTGGTCGACCTGGACGTGATCCAGCAGGCCCCGCAGCGCTTCGTGGCGGCCGGCATCGGTGACGTCCTGTCCAACATCTCGGCCTGCGCCGACTGGGAACTCTCCCAGCGCGAAACGGGCGAGAAGGTGGACGGACTGGCGGTGGCGATGGCCCGCTCGGCGGGCGAGAACCTGCTGCACCACCCGGGCGCCCTGGAGGACGCGGACCTCCTTACGGCGCTCGCGGAAGCACTGGTACTGTCCGGCATCGCGATGAGCATCGCGGGCAGCACCCGGCCTTCCTCGGGTGCCTGTCACGAGATCTCGCACGCCTTGGACGTGCTCTATCCCAAGCGTTCGGCTCAGCACGGCGAACAGGTCGGCCTCGGCGCGGCCTTCGCGAGCTTCCTGCGGGGCGAGCACGAGCTGACCGGGCTGATCGTCGACCGTCTGCGGGCCCACGGCCTGCCGGTGACTGCCGATCAGATCGGTTTCACCGAGGCGGAGTTCATCGAAGCGGTGCACTACGCTCCGAATACCCGCCCGGGGCGCTTCACGATTCTTGAGTACCTCGACCTCTCCCCAGCAGCGATCAGGGACGCGTACGCCGACTATGTCCAAGCCGTCAACAGCTGAGCCCCGAGCCTCGGCCGCCGCCGCGCCCCCGGTCGCCGGCCGCGCCGTGGTCGACCTCGCGGTTCGCCCCTCGATCGAGGAGCTGCGCGCGGTGATCCACCCGGCGGGCATGCTCCAGCGCCGCAGCGCCGAGCACTGGGCGGGCCGGCTCTACATGCGCGGCATCTCGCTGCGGATCACCCGGGTGCTGTCGACGGTCACCGCGATCACGCCCAACGGCCTGACCTACGCGATGATGTGCACCGGCGTCCTGGCCGGTGCGGGGCTGCTCCTCCCGGGCCTCGCCGGTGCGGTCGTCGGCGCGCTGCTGATTCAGCTCTACCTGCTGCTCGACTGCGTGGACGGCGAGGTGGCCCGCTGGCGCCGGCAGACCTCGCTGACCGGCGTCTACCTGGACCGGGTCGGCCACTACATGTCGGAGGCCGCGCTGCTCACCGGCCTCGGCCTGCGCGGCGCCGACCTGCTGCACCGCAGCGGCGGCGCCACCCACTGGGAGTGGGCCTTCCTCGGCACCCTGGCCGCGCTCGGCGCGATCCTGATCAAGTCCGAGACCGACCTGGTCGACGTCGCCCGGGCCCGCAGCGGAATGACGGCGGTGGCCGACAGCGCCTCGGTGCCGCGCTCCGCCGGCGTGGCCAGGGCCCGCCAGGTCGCCTCGCTGCTGAAGTTCCACCGGCTGGTCGGTGCGGTCGAGGCCTCGCTCCTCATCCTGGCCGCCGGGATCGCCGACGCGGTGCACGGCGGGCTCCTCTTCACCCGTCTCGCGGTGGTCGTGCTGGCCGCGATCGCCATGCTGCAGACCGTTCTCCACCTGCTCAGCATCGTCCTCTCCAGTCGGCTGCGGTGAAAGCTTCGATGAACAACACCACGAACAACACCACGACGAACACCACGCCCGCGGGCACCAGGGCCGACGACTTCCGTCTCGGCGCCGTGATCATCACCATGGGCAACCGCCCGGCCGAACTGAACGCGCTGATCGAGTCGGTCCAGCGCCAGCAGGGCCCGGCCGTCGAGCTGGCCGTGGTCGGCAACGGCGCCCCGCTGCCGCCGCTGCCCGCCGGCGTGCGCGCCGTCGAGCTGCCCGAGAACCTCGGGATCCCCGGCGGTCGCAACGTGGGGATCGAGCTGTTCGGCCCCGACGGCCGCGACGTCGACGCGGTGCTCTTCCTGGACGACGACGGCTCGCTGCCCAACCCGGACTCGGCCCGCCTGCTGCGCGAGGCCTTCACCGCCGACCCGGGGCTCGGCATCGTCAGCTTCCGGATCGCCGACCCCGACACCGGCGTCACCCAGCGCCGGCACGTCCCGCGGCTGCGCGCCGCCGACCCGCTGCGCTCCTCGCGGGTCACCACCTTCCTCGGCGGCGCCAGCGCGGTCCGCTCGACGGTGTTCGAGCAGGCCGGGCAGCTGCCCGCCGACTTCTTCTACGCCCACGAGGAGACCGACCTCGCGTGGCGGGCGCTGGACGCAGGGTGGTCGATCGACTACCGCGCGGACATCGTGCTGCACCACCCCACCACCTCGCCCGCCCGGCACGCCTCGTACTTCCACAACGTGGCGCGCAACCGGGTGTGGCTGGCCCGACGGAACCTCCCGGCCCCGTTGGTGCCTCTCTACCTGTGCACCTGGCTGCTGCTCACCCTGGCCCGCCGCCCCTCCGGGGAGGCGATGAAGGCCTGGTGGGGCGGCTTCCGGGAAGGCTGGCGCAAGCCGTGCGGCGAGCGACGGCCGATGCGATGGCGTACTGTATGGCGATTGACCAGGTTGGGCAGACCGCCGGTCATCTGATCACCCGGTCAGCGGACCACCACACCGCCACCCGGACCCCCGTGATCCCCCATGGATCTCCCCGCCGAGAGCCCGGCGACTGCCCCCCGGCCAGCAGCCGGACTTCCGAGCCCGTGAAGGACGAATGTGTCGACAGTGACTGAACCGATCAACCTCTCACTACCAGGGGGTGTTGACACCGGACTGACCCCGAAGCAGCTCGCCGACAAGTACGGTCTGAGCGTCAGCGGCGCCCGGCCAGGGCTCTTCGCCTACACCAAGCAGTTGTGGGGGCGCCGCCACTTCATCATCGCCTTCGCGACCGCCCGGCTGGTGGCGCAGTACACGACGGCGAAGATGGGCCAGGTCTGGCAGGTTGTCACGCCACTGCTGAACTGTGCGGTCTTCTACTTCACCTTCGGTGTCATTCTGCACAACCGGGGCGACATGCCCTACTACATTCCCTGGTTGTGCATCGGCGTCTTCATCTTCCAGTTCACCCAGAGCGCCATCCAGGCCGGCACCGGGGCGATCTCCTACAACCTCGGGCTGATCCGGGCGCTGCACTTCCCGCGCGCCTGCATGCCGATGGGCTTCACCCTGATCCAGCTCCAGCAGCTGCTGATCTCCATGGTCGTCCTGATCGGCATCGTGCTCGGGTTCGGCTATCCGCTGACGGAGACCTGGGTTCAGGTCATCCCCGCGCTGATCCTTCAGTCGATGTTCAACACCGGCCTCGCCCTGGTGATGGCCCGGATCGGCGCCAAGACCAGTGACGTCTCCCAGCTGATGCCGTTCCTGCTGCGCACCTGGATGTACACCTCCGGCGTGATGTACAGCGTCGCGAACAACATCTCGCACTGGCCGAAGTGGGCGCAGATCTGCATGCAGATCAACCCCGCGTCGGTGTTCATGGAGCTGATGCGCCACGCGATGATGCCGTCGATCTACAGCCCGCACAAGTACCCGGGCCAGCACCAGGTGCTGCCCCCGCACGTCTGGGCTGTCGCGACCGCGTGGGCCGTGGTGCTCTTTGTTGCGGGGTACGTTTTCTTCTGGAAGGCAGAGGAGGAGTACGGCCGTGGCTGACACTGTGACCACTACCGACGAGGCCGAGCTCACCGGCGAGGAGCGCGCTGCCCTCCGCCGCGAGCGCGACGCCAAGGCGGTCGCCGCCGCCAAGGAGACCCGCGTCCCCACCGTCGTCGTGGACGACGTGCACATCGTCTACAAGGTGCACGGCGCCTCGGCGGGCAAGGGCAGCGCCACCTCGGCGCTCAGCCGCCTGATCTCCCGCAAGCGCTCGCCCGCGATCACCGAGGTGCACGCGGTGCGCGGCGTCAGCTTCACCGCGTACAAGGGTGAGGCGGTCGGCCTGATCGGCTCGAACGGCTCGGGCAAGTCGACCCTGCTGTCGGCCATCGCCGGCCTGCTGCCGACCGAGAAGGGCGGCATCTACACCAACGGCCAGCCCTCGCTGCTCGGTGTGAACGCGGCCCTGATGGACGACCTGACCGGCGAGCGCAACGTGGTCCTCGGCTGCCTGGCGATGGGCATGAGCCCGGCCCAGGTGAAGACCCGGTACCCGGAGATCGTGGACTTCTCGGGCATCAACGAGAAGGGCGAGTTCATCAACCTGCCCATGCGCACGTACTCCTCGGGCATGGCGGCCCGCCTGCGGTTCTCCATCGCGGCGGCCAAGACCCACGACGTGCTGCTGATCGACGAGGCGCTCTCCACCGGTGACCAGGCCTTCCAGCGCCGCAGCGAGGCCCGCATCCGCGAACTGCGCAAGGAGGCCGGTACGGTCTTCCTGGTCAGCCACAACAACAACGCGATCCGTGACACCTGCGAGCGGACGGTCTGGATCGAGACCGGCAAGCTGATCATGGACGGCCCGACCGAAGAGGTCGTCGGCATGTACGAACGCGGCGAGCGGCCGTAGTGGCAACCCGATAGGCCGGTGGGGTCCGACGAGGTCGGACCCCACCGGCCTATCGCTGTTACGGTGTCGTCGGCTGCGCATACGGTTGAGCCCGTGACCGGGTCATGCCATTACGGCGCGAACAGTGAGGTGGGCGCGTTCATCGGGGCTCAGTGCCAGAGCTGGTACTTGCCTCCGTTGCAGGGCAGAGCGTAGACATTGCCCGCGACGTTGCTGTCCAGGCAGTAGCCGCTTTCCCGGTTGACCAGGTTGAAGCCACTACCGGTCCACCTCTCCTGCCACTGCTCGTAGTAGTTGGCCGGGCTGGCGCAGTTCTCCAAGTACACCGAGTTGCCAGCGGCGGCGAGGCAGATGTTGTCCTGGTCCATCGGGGATTCCCTCCAGTAGCTGCCATCCTGGTTCACGATGTTGCCCTGGGTGTCATCCCACTTGAGTCGATCGTCACTGGAAGCGCAGGGCTGCCAGGAGTACGGGGGCGTATCCATGCCGAGTGTGGTTACGTCCGTCCCGTTTGCTTTCCACTCCAGACAGTTCCCCGTGGAGTTGTCCGTCCAGTAGATACCGTGGCCGTCGGCAAACGCGGATCCGCTGCTGGCCAGGAGCAGTGCGGGTACCGCAGCTGCCATGACGGCGAACTTGGCAATGCGCTTCTTGTTCATGATCAAGATCCCCCCTGTCGTGGACTGACGTGACGCGTGAGGCTGCTCCTGGAGTATGTGTACGCGCTGCTCTGCGATAAGCGAGCGCTCTCCGTTGTGGAGCTGTTGTGACCCTATGGCGGAAGAAGACTCGCCTGCCAGCTTGTTAGCGATTCTTTTATGGAGCATATGGCTCCACTATTACGTCCCGTGGGACCTGGGGTGAGCCGGGCAAGGAAAATCGGACAAGCTCGCTACGGGGCGTTGATTTTCCGCATCCAAACGTGTGCTTCATTACTGCCCGGATGGTCTGCGGGTGGCTATGGCAATAAATGCCTGTATTCTCGGAATTCGCCTTGATTTGTCCCGAATATTTCGCGCTTGCCCCCTCCGGGCGGGTGGACCGGAGGCTGTGAAGCATCGGCTGCCCACCATGACGCGCGTGTTGTGTCTGCCTCTTCCCGCGCCCCTCGCGCCCCCGCGTGTGCGCCGGGCGGGTGAGGGGGGTCGGCGCGCCGGGGGGTGGTCTTTTCGACTCGTGACCGGAAGTGAAAGGGTGGGGGTCCGGGAGCGGTCCAGCCTGCGCGGGGGAAGCGTGTCCGAGTCGGGTCCATGGTCAACACCGGTGTAGAACGGGGGAGTGACGGCAGTGACGACTTCGGCTCAGTTCTCGGCGCGGCCGGGGAGCGGTGGGGTGGGCGGTCCCTCTGAGGAGGAGACGCTGGCCAAGGCGGCGCGGGAGAACTTCCCGGTCGCCCCCGGCTTCCTGCCGGCCGCCTGGCGCGACGACCTGATGGCGGTCTACGGCTTCGCCCGCCTGGTGGACGACGCCGGCGACGGCGATCTCGCGGACCCCGCGGGGACGGCCGCGGTGCTGGGAGCGCCCGCGCACGCCGGCGACGAGACGGTGTTCCGGCTGGGGCTGCTCGACGGCCTGGAGCGCGATCTGGACCGGGCCTTCGAGGCCGCGCTGCCCGGGACCGTCAGCGAGCCGCCGCGGCATCCGCTGATGGGCGCCCTGGTGCCGCTGATCGGCCGCCACGCGGTGACGCCGGAGCCGTTCCGCCGTCTGATCGAGGCGAACCGGGTGGACCAGACCACCACCCGATACCCGACCTTCGAAAGTCTGGTCGGCTACTGCACGCTGTCCGCGGACCCGGTGGGCCGCCTGGTGCTCGCGCTCGCCGACGTCGCGACCCCGGAACGGATCGAGCGTTCGGATGCGATCTGCACCGCGCTCCAGGTCATCGAGCACCTCCAGGACGTGGCCGAGGACCTCGCCCGCGGGCGGATCTACCTGCCCACCGAGGACATGGCCCGCCACGGCGTCACCGAGGCCGACCTCGCCGCCCCCAGCGCCGACGCGAGGGTGCGCGAACTCGTGGCGTTCGAGGCGGCTCGGGCACGGACCCTGCTCGATCACGGCGCCCCGCTGGTGGGTACGGTTCGGGGGAGGCTTCGACTTCTCCTGGCGGGATTCACCGCGGGCGGGTACGCGGCCCTGGCGGCCGTCGAGGCCGCCGGGTACGACGTGCTGGCCCAGCAGCCGAAGCCCGACAAGCGCCGCCTGGCGATGAAGGCGGCGGCCATCTTCGCGAAGGGAAGGTGAACGCCCGAGTGGCGGCATCACCACTGGCGTCGGCACCGGTCATGGCGGCCTATCGGTACTGCGAGGCGGTCACCGCCCTGCAGGCCCGCAACTTCAGCTACGGGATCCGGCTGCTGCCGGAGCCCAAGCGGCTGGCCATGTCCGCTCTCTACGCGCTCGCCCGCCGGGTCGACGACATCGGCGACGGCGAGCTGTCCGAGCAGCGCAAGACCGAGCAGCTGCTCGCCACCCGCGCCCTGCTGGACGAGGTGCGGGCGGGCGAGGTCACCGAGGAGGACACCGATCCGATCAAGGTGGCACTGGCGGACGCCGCCCGGCGCTTCCCGATCCCGCTGGACGCCTTCGACGAGCTGATCGACGGCGTCGAGATGGACCTGCGCGGCGCCGAGTACCAGACCTTCGAGGACCTCAAGGTCTACTGCCGCTGCGTGGCCGGCTCGATCGGCCGGCTCTCGCTCGGTGTGTACGGCTGCGCGGACCCCAAGCGCGGCGCCGAGTACGCGGACACCCTGGGCCTGGCCCTGCAGCTCACCAACATCCTGCGCGACCTGCGCGAGGACGCGGTCAACGGACGCACCTACCTGCCGGCCGAGGACCTGGCCCGGTTCGGCTGCGAGCAGGGCTTCGCGCTGCCCACGCCGCCGGTCGGCGCCGACTTCACCGGCCTGGTCGCCTTCCAGGCCGAGCGGGCCCAGGGCTACTTCGAGGAGGGCCTGCGGCTGCTGCCGATGCTGGACCGGCGCAGCCGGGCCTGCACCGCAGCGATGGCCGGGATCTACCACCGCCTCCTGGGGCGGATCGCCGCCGAGCCGGAGTCGGTGCTGCGCGGCCGGGTCTCGCTGCCGGGCTGGGAGAAGGCCTACGTCGCGCTCTCCGGCCTGGCCGGAGGACGTTCTTGAACCCGTCCGACCCTCCGTCAGCCGTCATCGACGGGGAATCATCGCAAGCACCGGCACTGTTGTGGCGAATGCTGCGCGTGGGACGGGTGCGCATCGAGGCGCGCGAACCGAACAGCGGGGAGGTGTGATGAGCGGGCAAGCCCAGCGGACTGCCGTCGTGGTGGGCGGCGGGCTGGCCGGACTGACCGCCGCGCTGCGGCTGGCCGAGGCCGGCCACCGGGTCACCCTGCTGGAGGCCCGCCCGAGGCTGGGCGGCCTGGCCTTCTCGTTCCGCCGCGGCGAGCTGACCGTGGACAACGGCCAGCACGTCTTCCTGCGCTGCTGCACCGCCTACCGCGGCCTGATCGAGCGCCTGGGCGCCGGCGGCCAGGTCGAGATCCAGCCCCGGCTGGACGTCCCGGTGCTCGCCGTGCGCGGCGACCGGCACCGGCTCGGCCGGCTGCGCCGGGCCGGCCTGCCGGTCCCGCTGCACCTGGCCGCCAGCCTGGCGAGCTACCCGCACCTGCGGCCGCTGGACCGGCTGCGGGTGGTGCGCGGCGCGCTCGCGCTGCAGCGGCTGGACCTCGCCGACCCGGCGCTCGACCGGCTCTCCTTCGGCGAGTGGCTGCGCTCGCACGGCCAGAACGACCGCACCATCGCCGCGCTCTGGGACCTGGTCGGGGTCGCCACCCTGAACGCCAAGGCCGCGGAGGTCTCGCTGGCGCTGGCCGCGATGGTCTTCAAGACCGGTCTGCTCACCGATCCGGGCGCCAGCGACATCGGCGTCGCGGCGGTCCCGCTCGGCGTCCTGCACCATGACGCGGCGCTGGCCGAGCTGGCCCGGGCCGAGGTCACGGTGCGGCTGCGCACCAAGGTCGTCGAGCTGAAGTCCGTCTCGACCACCGCCGGGCCGCCGCACGCCGTGCGGCTGGAGAACGGCGAGCTGCTCAGCGCCGACGTGGTGGTGCTGGCCGGCGCCCAGGACTCGGCGGCCGCGCTGCTGCCGGAGGGCGCGATCGCCGAGCAGCACCGGCTGGCGGAGCTCGGCACCGCGCCGATCCTCAACGTGCACGTGGTCTACGACCGCCAGGTGCTGCGCCGGCCGTTCTTCGCCGCGCTGGACTCCCCGGTCCAGTGGGTCTTCGACCGCACCCCGCACTCCGGGGTCACCACCGGGCACCCCGGCGCGCAGTACCTGGCGCTCTCCCAGTCCGCCGTGCGGGACGAGATCGACCTGCCGGTCGCCGAGCTGAGGGCCCGCTACCTGCCGGAGCTGGAGCGCCTGCTGCCGGCCGCCCGCAACGCCGAGGTGCTCGACTTCTTCGTCACCCGCGAGCGCACCGCCACCTTCGATCCGGCCCCGGGCACCGCCGCGCTGCGTCCGGTGGCCGCGACCCGGATCCCCGGCCTGCTGCTGGCCGGCTCCTGGACGGCCACCGGGTGGCCCGCGACCATGGAGAGCGCCGTGCGCAGCGGCCACGCCGCCGCCGACGCCGCGCTGCGCGCCGCGGGCGAGCGGGTGCCGGTGGACCACGGGGACGGGCGGTGGCCCCGATGAGCGGACCCCGGCGCCCGATGGCGACCACTCAAGCGGCGCCCACGCCGAGGGCGAGCAGGCCGGCCGCCGTGGCCGGGTCGGCCGCGCCCACCACCACCGACACCAGCACACCGGCCCAGGGAGAGGGAACACACGTGGAGGCACGCCCGAGCACGGCCGCGGGAGCGACGGCCCAGGCCGAGCCCGTCTCGGTACCCGAGCTGCTGGCCAGGGGCCGCACGCTCTGTACCCCGCCGCTGCGCGCGGCCGTCGCCCGGTTGGCCCCTCCGATGGACGCGGTCGCCGCCTACCACTTCGGCTGGACCGACCAGGCCGGAAACCCGACGGCGAGCGACGGCGGCAAGGCGATCCGCCCGGCGCTCGCGCTGCTCTCGGCGGAGGCCGCCGGCGCCGAGGCACCTGCCGGAGTACCTGGTGGGGTGGCCGTTGAGCTGGTGCACAACTTTTCGCTGCTGCATGATGATCTGATGGACGGTGACGAGACCCGTAGGCACCGGGCCACCGCCTGGACGGTCTTCGGCCCGGCGCAGGCGATCCTGGTCGGCGACGCGTTGGCCACCCTCGGAACCGAGGTCCTGCTGGACGCCGGCCAGGGCGCCGCGACCCCGGCCGACGCCGCCCGCGCCGTGCGCCTGCTCACCACCGCGACCCGCAAGCTGATCGACGGCCAGGCCCAGGACCTCTCCTTCGAGCACCGCGACGCGGTCACCGTCGAGGAGTGCCTGGCGATGGAGGGCGGCAAGACCGGCGCGCTGCTGGCCGCCGCCTCCGCCATCGGCGCGGTCCTGGCCGGTGCCGACGACCGCACGGCCGACGCGCTGGAGCGGTACGGCCACCACCTGGGCCTTGCCTTCCAGGCCGTGGACGACCTGCTCGGCATCTGGGGTGCCACCGAGGTGACCGGCAAGCCGCACTGGGGCGACCTGCGCCAGCGCAAGAAGTCGCTGCCGGTGGCCGCCGCCCTCGCCGAGGGCGGCGCGGCCTCCCGCCGGCTGGCCGAACTGCTCGCCGACCCGCAGGGGCGCGGCGAGGAGTCCGAGGAGGTGCTGGCCGGGCGGGCCGCGCTGATCGAGCAGGCGGGCGGCCGTGCCTGGACCCAGGAGGAGGCGCGCCGCCAGCACACGACCGCCCTCGCCGCACTGGACGAGGTCCCGATGGCCGACGAGGTGCGCGAGCGCTTCGTCGCGCTCGCCGAATTCGTGGTGGTACGAGAGAGGTGACATCAAGTTGACAGCAACCGCGGACGGCCGGCTCGACCCTGAGTACGATTCCGAGCCGGTCGCGGTGGACGAGCGGCCACCGGCCCCGTTGGCCGGTCCGGCCGACGCCGGCCCGTGGCAGGTGGCCGGGCACGGCACCGAAGCTCTGGAGGAGCTGATCGCGCCGGCGCCCGTGGACCGCGCGGCGATCGAGCAGAGCTTGCACCGGGCCACCACCCACCTGCTGTCCCTGCAGGACACCGAAGGCTGGTGGAAGGGGGACCTGGAGACCAACGTCACCATGGACGCGGAGGACCTGTTACTCCGTCAGTTCCTGGGAATCCGCACGGTGGAGCAGACCGCGGCCACCGCCGAGTGGATCCGCTCGCAGCAGCGCGCGGACGGCACCTGGGGGACCTTCCACGGAGGTCCGCCGGAGATTTCCACCACGGTCGAGGCCTATGTCGCGCTGCGCCTGGCCGGAGACCAACCGGACGCCCCGCACATGCGGGCCGCGGCCGAGTACGTCCGGGGCGCCGGCGGCATCGCGGCGACCCGGGTCTTCACCAGGATCTGGCTCGCGCTCTTCGGCTGGTGGCCGTGGGAGCGTTTGCCGGAGATGCCGCCCGAGATCATGTTCCTGCCCAAGTGGCTGCCGCTGAACATCTACGCGTTCGGCTGCTGGGCCCGTCAGACCATCGTGCCGCTCACCGTGGTCTCCGCGCACCGCCCGGTCAGACCGGGTCCGTTCGAGCTCACCGAGTTGCACACCGACCCGGCCAACCCCTTCCCGCTGCGCCCGCTCGCCCCGCCCGCCAGCTGGGACGGACTCTTCGAGCGGCTCGACCTGGTGCTGCACGCCTACCACAAGCGCGCGGTGCGACCGCTGCGCCGGCTGGCACTGAGCCAGGCCGGACGCTGGATCGTCGAGCGCCAGGAGGCGGACGGCTGCTGGGGCGGCATCCAGCCGCCCGCCGTCTACTCACTGATCGCGCTGCACCTGCTCGGCTACGAGCTGGACCACCCGGTGATGCGTTCCGGGCTGGCCGCCTTCGAGCGCTTCACCGTGCACACCGAGGACGGCAAGCGCTGGCTGGAGGCCTGTCAGTCCCCGGTCTGGGACACCTGCCTGGCCACCATCGCGCTGGTCGACGCGGGTCTGCCGGCCGACCACCCGGCGCTGGTCCGGGCGACCGACTGGATGCTCGCGGAGGAGATCACCACCAAGGGCGACTGGTCGGTGCAGCGGCCCCAGCTGGCCCCGGGCGGCTGGGCCTTCGAGTTCCACAACGACACCTATCCCGACATCGACGACACCGCCGAGGTGGTGCTGGCGCTGCGCCGGGTGGACCACCCGGAGCCGGAGCGGGTGGCCGGCGCCGTGCACCGCGGCGTCGAGTGGAACCTCGGCATGCAGTCCAAGAACGGCGCCTGGGGCGCCTTCGACGTGGACAACACCAGCACGCTGCCGAACAAGCTGCCGTTCTGCGACTTCGGCGAGGTGGTCGACCCGCCGTCGGCCGACGTCACCGCCCACGTGGTGGAGATGCTGGCCGAGGTCGGCAAGGCGGACGACCCGCGCACCAGGCGGGGCGTGGAGTGGCTGCTGCGCAACCAGGAGGCCGAGGGCTCCTGGTTCGGCCGCTGGGGCACCAACTACATCTACGGCACCGGGTCGGTCCTGCCGGCCCTGGTGGCGGCAGGGGTGCCCGAGTCCGATCCGGCGATCCGGCGTGCGGTGCGCTGGCTGGAGGAGCGGCAGAACCCGGACGGCGGCTGGGGCGAGGACATGCGCTCCTACGAGGACCCGGAGAACTGGTCGGGGCGCGGTGAGTCCACCGCCTCGCAGACCGCCTGGGCGCTGATGGCGCTGCTGTCGGCCGGCGAAGGGCCCGGCGGCCGGTTCGCTCCCGGACCGGAGCGGGGCAGCGCCGCGGTGGAACGCGGCGTGCGCTGGCTGGCGGCCACCCAGTTGGCCGAAGGCAGCTGGGACGAGCCGCAGTTCACCGGGACCGGGTTCCCGTGGGACTTCTCGATCAACTACCACCTCTACCGGCTGGTCTTCCCGGTCACCGCGCTGGGCCGCTACCTGCACGGCAATCCGGTGCTGGGGAGGCTGACATGAGTGCACCGCTCCTGGTGCTGTGCGCACTGCCCGCTGAGGAGTGGGCGCTGCGCCGCGGCGACTGGGCGCAGGCCCTCGGTGGCCCGCCGGTGCTGGCCCGTACCGGCATGGGCCCGGCGCGGGCCGGACGGACGGCGGGCACCCTGCTGTCGGCCGCCCCGCAGGGCTACGGCGCGGTGCTGATGACCGGATTCTGCGCCGCGGCCGTGTCGGGGACAAGACCGGGTGAAGTGATCGTTTCCGACCGGGTGCACTGCCCGGCCGGCCGGGTGCGGACGACCGACCAGCCGGCGCCGCTCGCCCGGGCGCTGACCGGCCTCGGACTCAGCGTCCGCACCGGAACCCTGCACTCCGCCGACCACGTGGTGAGCGGCCACGAGCGCCGCGTGCTCAGCCGGCAGGGGATCCTGGCCGTGGACATGGAGTCCGCGGCCGTGTTCGACAGCGTGCTCGACCAGGTACCGGACGGTCTGCCGATGGCGGCGGTCCGGGTGGTGGTCGACACGCCCGAGCGCGAGCTGTTCCGGCCCGGCACCGTGCCGGCCGGCCTGCGCGCGTTCCGTACCCTGCGGGCCCTGGTGCCCGCACTGCTCGGCTGGCACCGCGCCGTGGTCGGCGCCGGGGCCGGTGCACAGCACCTCCGTTCGATACCGGAGCCGGCAGATCCTGCCCTGTTGACCCACTCTTCCCTGCCGACGCTCCCTCAGGAGGCGAGCTAGCCATGGCCATGCCGCTGCGCCAGACCATGCGGGTTGGTACGTACCTCATGCAGCAGAAGCTCAAGCGCCGCGAGAAGTTCCCGCTGATCGTCGAGCTGGAGCCGCTCTTCGCGTGCAACCTCGCCTGCGAGGGCTGTGGCAAGATCCAGCACCCGGCCGGGGTGCTGAAGCAGCGGATGCCGGTCGCCCAGGCGGTCGGCGCGGTGCTGGAGTCCGGTGCTCCGATGGTCTCCATCGCCGGCGGCGAGCCGCTGATGCACCCGCAGATCGACGAGATCGTCCGTCAGCTGGTGGCGAAGCGGAAGTACGTCTTCCTGTGCACGAACGCCATGCTGCTGCGCAAGAAGTTGGACAAGTTCACTCCTTCGCCGTACTTCACCTTTACGGTCCACATCGACGGCATGCGCGAGCGGCACGATGAGTCGGTGGCCAAGGAGGGGGTGTTCGACGAGGCGGTGGCGGCCATCAAGGAGGCCAAGCGACGCGGCTTCCGGGTGACCACCAACAGCACCTTCTTCAACACGGACACCCCGCAGACCATCATCGAGGTGCTCGACTACCTCAACGACGAGCTCAAGGTCGACGAGATGATGCTCTCCCCGGCCTACGCCTACGAGAAGGCTCCCGACCAGGAGCACTTCCTGGGCGTGGAGCAGACCCGGGAGCTCTTCCGCAAGACCTTCGCCGGCGGCAACCGCCGCCGCTGGCGGCTGAACCACAGCCCGCTCTTCCTGGACTTCCTGGAGGGCAAGGTCGACTTCGAGTGCACCGCCTGGGGCATCCCGAACTACTCGCTCTTCGGGTGGCAGCGCCCCTGCTACCTGATGTCCGACGGGTACGTGCCCACCTACCGGGAGCTCATCGAGAAGACCGACTGGTCGAAGTACGGCCGTGGCAAGGACCCGCGCTGCGAGAACTGCATGGCGCACTGCGGTTACGAGCCCACGGCGGTGCTCGCCACCATGGGCTCGCTCAAGGAGTCGCTGCGCGCGATGCGGGAGACCGTGGCCGGTACCCGCTGAGCGCCGGGCCCGGCGCGCGTGCGAGAGCGCGCGCCGGGCCCGACCATGACATCAAGACCATCACAGCAAGGATGTGCGTACAGCCATGACCGCGATCTCGCTCGGTGTTCCGTCCCTGCCGCTCAAGCCGCTCGCCACCCGCCGCGTCTCGCGTCAGATCATGGTCGGCAACGTTCCGGTCGGTGGTGACGCGCCGGTGTCGGTGCAGTCGATGACCACGACGCTGACCTCGGACGTGAACGCGACGCTGCAGCAGATCGCGCAGCTGACCGCTTCGGGGTGTCAGATCGTGCGGGTGGCGGTGCCCTCGCAGGACGACGCGGACGCGCTGCCGATCATCGCGAGGAAGTCGCAGATCCCGGTGATCGCGGACATCCACTTCCAGCCGAAGTACGTGTTCGCGGCGATCGATGCGGGTTGTGCGGCGGTGCGGGTGAACCCGGGCAACATCAAGGCTTTCGACGACAAGGTCGGTGAGATCGCGCGGGCGGCGAAGTCGGCGGGTGTGCCGATCCGGATCGGTGTGAACGCGGGTTCGCTGGACAAGCGGCTGCTGGAGAAGTACGGCAAGGCGACGCCGGAGGCGTTGGTGGAGTCGGCGTTGTGGGAGTGCTCGCTGTTCGAGGAGCACGACTTCCGGGACATCAAGATCTCGGTGAAGCACAACGACCCGGTGGTGATGATCAATGCGTACCGGCAGTTGGCGGCGGCGTGCGACTATCCGCTGCACCTGGGTGTGACGGAGGCGGGTCCGGCGTTCCAGGGGACGATCAAGTCGGCGGTGGCGTTCGGTGCGCTGCTGGCGGAGGGGATCGGGGACACGATCCGGGTCTCGCTGTCGGCGCCGCCGGTGGAGGAGATCAAGGTCGGGATCCAGATCCTGGAGTCGTTGAACCTGCGTCAGCGCGGGTTGGAGATCGTTTCGTGTCCGTCGTGCGGTCGGGCGCAGGTGGATGTGTACAAGCTCGCGGAGGAGGTCACCGCCGGGCTCGAGGGCATGGAGGTGCCGCTGCGGGTGGCGGTGATGGGCTGTGTGGTGAACGGTCCGGGTGAGGCGCGCGAGGCGGATCTGGGGGTGGCCTCGGGCAACGGCAAGGGGCAGATCTTCGTGAAGGGCGAGGTGATCAAGACCGTGCCCGAGTCGAAGATCGTCGAGACCCTGATCGAGGAGGCCCTGCAACTCGCCGAGCGGTACCAGGCCGACGGCGGCCCAGCGGGCGTACCGGCGGTGATCGCGGCAGGCTGAGAGATCCGAAGTTCCGCCCCCAGCCAGCGGCCGGGCCCCTGTAGAGCAAACCGAGCTGTAGACCAAGCCGAGAGGTGGAGCCATGTCACTCCTGTCCTCCGTTCACGGACCAGCCGACCTGAAGCGACTGCCGGCCAACCGGATGCCGCAACTGGCCCAGGAGATCCGCGACTTCCTGATCGAGGCGGTCAGCCGCACCGGG
Source organism: Kitasatospora sp. NBC_01250 (assembly GCF_036226465.1). NCBI lineage: Bacteria > Bacillati > Actinomycetota > Actinomycetes > Kitasatosporales > Streptomycetaceae > Kitasatospora > Kitasatospora sp. NBC_01250. The sequence goes on from NZ_CP108476.1 coordinate 7,314,792, forward strand.
GGCCACCTCGGACCCAACCTCGGGGTGGTGGAGCTGACCATCGCGCTGCACCGGGTCTTCGACTCGCCGCGCGACCGGATCCTGTGGGACACCGGCCACCAGGCCTACGTGCACAAGCTGTTGACCGGCCGGCAGGACTTCAGCCGGCTGCGGGCCAAGGGCGGGCTCTCCGGCTACCCCTCGCGGGCCGAGTCCGAGCACGACGTGATCGAGAACTCGCACGCCTCCACCGTGCTCGGCTACGCCGACGGGATCGCCAAGGCGCACCAGATCCAGGGACGCAGCGACCGGCAGACCGTCGCGGTGATCGGCGACGGCGCGCTCACCGGCGGGCTGGCCTGGGAGGCGCTCAACAACATCGCCGAGGCCCAGGACCGGCCGCTGGTCATCGTGGTCAACGACAACGAGCGCTCCTACGCCAAGACCATCGGGGGCCTGGCCAACCACCTGGCCACGCTGCGCACCACCCAGGGCTACGAGCGCTTCCTGGCCTGGGGGAAGGAGGCGCTGCAGCGCACTCCGGTGGTCGGCCAGCCGATCTTCGAGGCGCTGCACGGCGCGAAGAAGGGCTTCAAGGACTCCTTCGCCCCGCAGGGCATGTTCGAGGACCTGGGCCTGAAGTACCTCGGCCCGATCGACGGCCACGACATCGCCGCGGTGGAGTCCGCGCTGCGCAAGGCGCGCGGCTTCGGCGGCCCGGTGATCGTGCACTGCCTGACCGTCAAGGGCCGCGGCTACCGTCCCGCCGAGCTCGACGAGGCGGACCGCTTCCACGCGGTGGGGGCCATGGACCCCTACACCTGCCTGCCGATCTCGCCCTCCGGCGGCACCTCCTGGACCTCGGTCTTCGGCGAGGAGATGCTGGCCGTCGGCGCCCAGCGCCCGGACGTGGTGGCGATCACCGCCGCGATGCTCCAGCCGGTGGGCCTGGCCGACTTCGCCAAGGCCTTCCCCAAGCGCACCTTCGACGTCGGCATCGCCGAGCAGCACGCGGTCACCAGCGCCGCGGGCCTGGCCACCGCCGGACTGCACCCGGTGGTCGCGGTCTACGCGACCTTCCTCAACCGGGCCTTCGACCAGGTCCTGATGGACGTCGCGCTGCACAAGCTGGGTGTCACCTTCGTGCTGGACCGGGCCGGGGTGACCGGCAACGACGGCGCCTCGCACAACGGCATGTGGGACATGTCGATCCTCCAGGTGGTGCCCGGGCTGCGGCTGGCCGCCCCGCGCGACGCCGCGCAGCTGCGCGCCCAGCTGCGCGAGGCGCTGGAGGTCACGGACGCGCCGACCGTGGTGCGCTTCCCCAAGGGCGAGGTCGGACCGGACCTCCCGGCCGTCGAGCACCTGGGCGGGGTGGACGTGCTGCAGCGCACCCGGGTGCCGGGCCGGGCCGGCCAGGACGTGCTGCTGGTCTCGGTCGGCTCGATGGCCTGCGCCTGCCTGGACGCCGCCGCGCTGCTCACCGCCGACGGCCTGGCCACCACCGTGGTCGACCCGCGCTGGGTCAAGCCGGTCGACCCGGCGCTCGTCCAACTCGCGGCCGCGCACAAGCTGGTGGTCACCGTCGAGGACAACGGCCGGGCCGGCGGCGTCGGTGCCGCCATCGCCCAGGCGCTGCGGGACGCCGAGGTGGCCACCCCGCTGCGCGACCTGGGCATCCCGCAGGAGTTCCTCCAGCACGCCGGGCGCGGCGAGATCATGGAGGAGGCCGGGCTGACCGGCACCGGGATCGCCGCCCAGACCGCCGCCTTCGCCAAGTACCTGCTGCCGAACCGAGGAGTGAACGAACCCCGTGCCAGCTGACCGACCTGAAGGTGCCCTCGACCTCGCCGCCCTGCTCGCCGAGCGCGGCGGCGAGCGGTACGAGCTGCACGGCCGCTACCTCAACCCGCAGCTGCCGCGGATGCTGCACACGATCGGCTTCGACAAGACCTACGACCACGCCCGCGGCCCCTTCTTCTACGACGCCGAGGGCAACGAGTACCTGGACATGCTGGCCGGCTTCGGTATCTTCGCGCTCGGCCGGCACCACCCGGTGGTGCGCGACGCGATCCAGCAGGTGATGGACCTCGACCTGCCCGACCTGACCCGCTTCGACTGCCCGCCGCTGCCCGGTCTGCTGGCCGAGCGGCTGCTCGCCGAGGCGCCCGGCCTGGACCGGGTCTTCTTCGGCAACAGCGGCACCGAGGCGGTGGAGACGGCGATCAAGTTCGCCCGCTACGCCACCGGGCGCGGCCGGATCCTCTACTGCGACCACGCGTTCCACGGCCTGACCACCGGATCGCTGTCGATCAACGGCGAGGGCGGCTTCCGCAAGGGCTTCGGCCCGCTGCTGCCGGACACCGCGATCCCGCTCGGCGACCTCGGCGCGCTCCAGCGCGAACTGCGCAAGGGCGACGTGGCCGCGCTGATCGTCGAGCCGATCCAGGGCAAGGGGGTGCACGCCGCCCCGCCCGGCTGGCTGCGCGCCGCCCAGGAGCTGCTGCACGAGAACAAGGCGCTGCTCATCTGCGACGAGGTGCAGACCGGCATCGGGCGCACCGGGGCCTTCTTCGCCTACCAGGGCGAGGAGGGCGTGCAGCCCGACCTGGTCTGCGCGGCCAAGGCGCTCTCCGGCGGCTACGTGCCGATCGGCGCCACGCTGGGCAAGGGCTGGATCTTCGAGAAGGTCTACTCCTCGATGGACCGGGTGCTGGTGCACTCGGCCAGCTACGGCTCCAACGCCCAGGCGATGGCGGCGGGCCTGGCCACCCTGCAGGTGATGCGCGACGAGCAGGTGGTGGCCAATGCCCGCCGGGTCGGCGACCTGCTGCGCACCCGGTTGGCCGCGCTCACCGCGAAGTACGAGATGCTGGCCGAGGTCCGCGGGCGCGGTCTGATGATCGGCATCGAGTTCGGCCGACCCCGCTCGCTCAAGCTGCGCACCGGGTGGACCGCGCTGCAGGCCGCCCGCAAGGGGCTCTTCGCGCAGATGGTGGTGGTGCCGCTGCTGCAGCGGCACCGGATCCTCACCCAGGTCTCGGGCGACCACCTGGAGGTGATCAAGCTGATCCCGCCGCTGATCATCACCGAGCGTGAGGTGGACCGGTTCGTGGACGCGTTCAGCGAGGTGATGGACGACGCGCACAGCGGCGGCGGGCTGATGTGGGACTTCGGCAAGACCCTGGTCAAGCAGGCGGTGGGCAACCGGTAGCGCCGGCCCGGCCGGGCCGTGCTGTCCGGTTCACAGCTCGACCCGGCGTCTCTTGATCACCACGTAGAGATCGACGACGGCGACGACGGTCAGCACGAAGCAGACGACGGCGAAGCCGGTCAGCGCGCCCCGGGAGGGCACACCGGTCGGCTTCGCCATCGCCGCGACGACGGCGAAGGCGGCCGTCATCAGGGCGAAGACCGGTATGAAGATCACTGAGAGCAGGAAGCGCAGTCTGAGGGCACTGCGTGCGGTGGCCGGCTCGGTCCCGCTGCGCCAGCGGCGCGGTGTGGTCGCATAGCGCATGCTGTCCACCTCCGTCCGGATCGGGGTACCCCGGCCGCTCCGGGTTATTCCGGCGGTAGGCTCGGCGTCGTGGCGTTTCGCCCCCTGGCGGGAGCGCGAGGAACGGAGGATCCGGCGTGAGCATCGCGGTGTGCACCATCTGCACCGGGACCGGACGGCTGGCCGGTCTGCAGTGCCGGACCTGCAAGGGCACGGGCACCACCGAGCGGGACGGCGGCGGCAACTGCTTCCTGTGCAGCGGGACCGGCACCTACACCCGCTATCGTGTTTCGGCCGACGGCAGCAAGCAGGCTTACCGCGAGGAACCGTGCCGGACCTGCGACGGAACGGGGTCGATCACCGGGAGCCACCCCGTCGACGCTTGATCGACCATCAGTTCGCTCTTTCTGGGCCCGCGTCAAGCGGCTACCGTGGACGTACTCTTCGTAGTCGATGCGAGGTCGTCATGGTCGCCACCGTCACCTACTCCCGGTACTGCGCCCACTGCGGCACCCCGGTCTCCGAGGGGCCGGAGGGTGGCTACGTCTGCGGTGCATGTTTCCACGTGGTCGAGCCGCTCGGCGCGGACGAGGCGCGCAAGGCCCGCCGGATCGAGCGGGCCGCGATGGTCGTGGAGGCAGCCCGGTTACGCGCGATGCGCGAGCGCTGATCGCTCGGTCGAGCAGGCGTCCGGGCTGCGCCCTCTCCGGAGCTGCGAACGTGCTGCGACGTGTTCGAACGCATGGTTCGGCGCGGCCGGCCGCGCCCGGCGCACAGTCGTGTCCGGCGGTGCCGCCCGGCGTGCGCCGTTGTGCACCGGGCCGCATCCCCGGCGGGGATCCGTCTGTCCGTGCGCCTCGGCGGCGCCCGGTTCCGGACCGGAAAAAGACGTAGCGCCTTTGGTCATCTTCTGCCCGCGATGACCAGAGGCGCTACGACGGACGGACTAGTCGAGCGGACCACCGGCTACGTAAATCACCTGTCCGCTGACGAAGCCCGCGCCCTCGCTGGCGAGGAACGAGATGGTGTGCGCGATGTCCTCGGGCGCACCCACCCGCTGGACCGGGATCTGGGTGGCCGCGGCCTCCTTGAAGGCCTCGAACTCCATGCCGACCCGGGCCGCGGTGGCGGCGGTCATGTCGGTGGCGATGAACCCGGGGGCCACCGCGTTGGCGGTGATGCCGAACTTGCCCAGCTCGATGGCCAGGGTCTTGGTGAAGCCCTGCAGGCCCGCCTTGGCGGCCGAGTAGTTGGCCTGGCCGCGGTTGCCCTGCGCCGAGGAGGAGGAGAGGTTGACGATGCGACCGAAGCCGGCGTCGACCATGTGCTTCTGCACCGCACGGGTCATCAGGAACGCGCCGCGCAGGTGCACGCTCATCACGGTGTCCCAGTCGGCGGCCGACATCTTGAAGAGCAGGTTGTCGCGGAGCACCCCCGCGTTGTTCACCAGCACCACCGGCGTGCCGAGTTGGGCCGCGATCCGGTCCACGGCGGCCTGCACCTGGGCCTCGTCCGAGACGTCCGCGCCGACGGCCAGGGCCTGCCCGCCGGCGGCGATGATCTTCTCGACGGTGTCCTTGCCGGCCGACTCCTCCAGGTCCACCACCGCGACGGCGTAGCCGTCGGCGGCCAGTCGCTGGGCGGTGGCGGCACCGATGCCGCGGGCGGCGCCGGTGACGATCGCGACCCGGGGCGTGCTGCTCTGTTCCGTCATGCGTCGTACTCATCTCTCTTGGTTCGGAAGGGCCGGTCGGGCCGAGTGGGCCGGAGGTGGCCGCGGTCCCGCTGGTGCCGGAGCGCCCCGGAGTTGGGGGCGAGAGCGTTGTGCGGTCACCCTACCGGCGGGTAGTTGAGGGGACCAGAGCGCCTTGCCGGGCTGTTCCTGACCGAACGCTGGGGGAGAAATACCACAAGTCCGCCGAACATCCGTCTACTATCTGCCCCTGCCTGCCGCTGGGCGGACTCCGTTTGTATAGTGTGCGCCAGCAGCCGTCGGCTGCACGGCGGAGCTCCCCTCGATTCGGGTCGAAATCAGTGCGGTTGATCTCGATTCGGGCCGGGGGAGGCCAGCACGCCGCTACTGCCCCGCCCGGGTGTCCCACAGCACGCCGGGTGTGACATCAGGACGGATTCATGGTGCTGGGGGAGATCCCGACGACCCGTGTGCCCGGACGGCTTCAGCAGTCGCCCGGTCACCTCATCCGCGTGGCCCAGCAGGTGCACACCCGGCTGTGGTCCGAACACGTGGGAGCCGAACTGACGGCTCCTCAATTCGCGGTCCTGCTCGCGCTCGCTCTCGAACCGGGCGCCGACCAGCGCACCGTGGGCGAACGAGCCTCGCTGGACAAGGCGACGATGGCCGAGATGGTCGCTCGGCTGGTACGGCGTGGCCTGGTGCTGCGCCGCCGCGATCCGGCGGACGGCCGGCGCAAGTTGCTCGCGCTCTCGCAGAACGGCGCCCAGGCGGTCCGTGAGGCCACCGGCGGCGTGGTGCGCGTTCAGCGCACCCTGTTCGAGCCGCTGACCAGCGACGAGCAGCTCGATCTTGTTCGATTCCTGGCCAAGATAGCCAAGTTGGAGCCGGCCGCGGTGGCCGCGCTGACCGACACCAGGCCGCTGCTGGACGCGCAGCGGGCGGTCGGCTACCTGATCAGGGTCGGCCAGCAGGTGCACACCAAGCTCTGGTCCGAGCACGTCGGATCGGAGCTGACGGCACCTCAGTTCGCCGTGCTGGACGCCCTGGAGAGCGAACCAGGGGCTGACCAGCGCACCGTCGGCGAGCTGGCCTCGCTGGACAAGGCGACGATGGCCGAGATGGTCAGCCGACTGGTACGGCGCGGTCTGGTGCTGCGTCGGCGCGATCCCTCGGACGGGCGGCGCAACCTGCTCTCGCTCTCGCCGACCGGTCAGGAGCTGCTGCACAGCGCCGCGGCCGGAGTGGCGGAAGTGGAGCGGCTGCTGCTCGAACCGCTGGATCCGGCCGAGCACCAGCCGGCCATTGCCCTGCTGGCAAAGGCGGCTCGACTCGCACCGGTGGCGTAACGATTCGCCCGGAAATTCCTGGGAATTGTCTGGGAATTACCTGAAGTTACGCATAGGTGTGGGCGCCCGTCGACTGACGGGAGCCCACACCTGAAAAAACGGACCCGGACTGAGCGCGGTTCAACTATCCGCACTCAGTTAGTCCCGGAAGCATCAGTGCTCCGGGAGAGGCCGGATCGGCCGATCCCATGAGCCGGTGACTCAGTTCCAGTCGAAGGTGGTCGGCTCGGGGCCCAGGCGCTTGCCGGTCTCGATGCCGGCGATCGCGGCGAGGTCCTCGGCGTCCAGCTCGAAGCCGGTCACCGCCAGGTTCTCCTTGATCCGCGAGGGGGTGACCGACTTCGGGATCGCGATCAGACCGCTCTGCAGGTGCCAGCGGAGCACCACCTGGGCGGTGGTCCGACCGTGCTTGGCGGCGATCTCGGTCAGGACCGGCTCGGTGAGCAGGTCCTTGCCCTGGCCCAGCGGGCTCCAGGCCTCGGTGGCGATGCCGTGCTCGGCGTGGAAGGCGCGCAGCTCGTGCTGCGGGAAGTGCGGGTGCAGCTCGACCTGGTTGAGCGCCGGCACCACCGAGGTGGTCTCGAACAGGTGGGTCAGCTCGGCCCGGCCGAAGTTGGAGACACCGATCGCCCTGGTGCGACCTGAGGCGAGCAGCTCCTCCAGGCCCTGCCAGACGTTGGCGTAGCTGCCGTGCATCGGGCGCGGCCAGTGGATCAGGTAGAGGTCGACGTACTCCAGGCCGAGCTTGGCCAGCGAGGCGTCGAACTCGCTGAGCACGGCCTCCCGGCCGGCCTGGCCGCTCCAGTCGCGGGTGCCGCTGTTCCACAGCTTGGTGGTGATGAACAGCTCGTCGCGGGGGACGCCGGCCTGTCGGATGCCGAGGCCGGTGCCGGTCTCGTTCTCGTAGATGGCGGCGGTGTCGATGCTGCGGTAGCCCGCCTCGATGGCGGTCCGCACGGCGGCGGTCGCCTCGTCGTCGGGAACCTGCCAGACGCCGAAACCGAGCTGCGGGATCGCGACGCCGTTGTTCAGGGTGATCGTGGGGATGGTGCTCACGAGCTGTGGTGGCCCTTCGGGGTTGTCGAATTCTGCCGTCGGGTCAACAAGCGGCAGCTTCCGGGTGTTCCCGGCGCGGCGGATTGTGCCTGGTCCGGGCCGTCGGCCACCCGCTTGGGCGCCCCGCGCTACTCCGTTCGGGGCAGCTGGCGGCGGATCGCACGATCAGTCGGGGCCGCGGGGCGCAGACTGCCCGGGTGACCAGAAAATCGGACCCGTTCGCAGGACAGAAGCGGCAGGGCGACATCGCCGGCATCCCTACCAGGCTGATCGCCGGGGTGGTGCTCTTCGCGCTCGCGCTGTGGTTCCTGCTGGCCAATCTCAACAACGTCAAGATCCAGTTCTGGGTGTTCACCGTGACGGCACCGCTCTGGATCGCGCTCGCCGCGACACTGCTGATCGGTGGGGTGATCGGCTACCTGTTCAAGGGCCGACGCGAGGGGCGGTAGCCCGCGCCACCAGCCGGGATCCGGCGTCAGTGATCACTGCAAGTAGGCCTTGGTGAGCGATTGCCAACTTCTGCTTATGATTCAGGGATGCTGGACTCCCGACACATCCGGACCTTCCACGAGGTGGTCAGCACCGGCTCGTACACCGCCGCCGCCCGCTCGCTCGGCTACACCCAACCGGCCGTCACCCAGCAGATCCGTGCGCTGGAACGGGAGACCGGGGTCCCGCTCTTCACCCGGGACGGCCGCCGGATGCGGCTGACCGAGGCCGGCGAGACGCTGGCCCGGCACGCCGCGGTGATCCTCGGCAACCTCGGCGCCGCGCAGCAGCAGCTCCAGGCGCTGGCCCGGCTGCGGGCCGGACGGGTGCGGGTCTGCGCCTTCCCCAGCGCCAACGCCACCCTGATCCCCGCGGCGATGGCCCGGCTGCTGGCCGACCACCCGGCGGTGCGGGTCGAACTGCTGGAGGCCGAGCCGCCCGAGTCGCTGAACAAGCTGCTGGCCGGCGAGTGCGACATCGCGCTCTCCTTCAGCTACCCGGGGATGCGCGCCGAGCTGCCGGGCGAGCTGGTGGAGATTCCGCTGATGGAGGACCTGCTGACGGTGCTGCTGCCGGTCGGCCATCCGCTGGGCCGCCGGCACGCCGTGCGGCTGGCCGAGCTGGCCCAGGCCCGGTGGATCGCCGGGTGCGCGCGCTGCCGGGCGAACTTCCTGCACATCTGCACGGAGGCGGGCTTCGAACCCGACATCGTCTTCACCACGGACGACAACCTGGCACTGCAGAGCCTGGTGGCGGCCGGGGTGGGGCTGGCGGTGGCGCCCTCGCTGGTCCTGTCCTTCCTGTGCCACCGCAAGGTCACCGGGCGGGCGCTGGAGCCGCACGTCCGCCGCCAGGTCTGCGCCTACGTGCTGCGCGAGCACCTGCTGCTGCCCGCCACCGAGCTGGTGCTGGACGGACTGCGCTCGGCCGCCGCGGCCCGGCTCGGCTGCTGAGTCGCCGTCAGGCAGGTTCTCGGGCAGTGATGCTGAGGAGCCGTCACCCCGAGGACCGGGGCGGATCGATAAGCGGGCGTAGGGGAACGCCAAGAAACGCTGCTTGGACGCGGCCGAGGGCCGGGGCGGAAGCTGCTGGCATGACAGCGACCACCACGGCCCGTCCGGCCGCTCGCATCACACCGTTGGCCGAGGCACTGGTGGCGCGGATCCGCGCCGTGGTGAGCCGAGGTCTGACCCCCGCGCTGACCGCCGGGCTGGCGGCCGAGGAGCTGCGCGGCTTCCTCGGCGACCCCGAACTGCTCACCGCCGAGCAGCAGCTCGGCGACCCGGACCACTACCGCCAGCACGTGCTGCACGCCGAGGTGGACGGCAGCTTCTCGGTGGTCGCGCTGGTCTGGCTCCCCGGGCAGCAGACCGCGATCCACGACCACGTCTCCTGGTGCGTGGCCGGGGTGCACCAGGGCCAGGAGAGCGAGCGCCGCTACCGGCTGGTCCCCGAGGGCACCGGTACGGCGCGGCTGGTCGCCACCGAGGACGTGGTCAACCCGCTCGGCTCGGTCGCCGGTTTCGCGCCGCCCGGGGACATCCACCTGGTGCGCAACTCCTGTAGCGGCACCGCGATCTCGATCCACCTCTACGGCGCGGACGTGCTGCGCCTGGGCAGCAGCGTCCGCCGCGTCTACCAGTGCCCGGAGGGCGAGCAGGACCAGGGGGTGTCCGGCCGGGCAGCTTGCTGACGGGGCGCCGGTGTGGGGGACCTGCCGGGACGGGCCGGTGGGGGCGGCCCCAGGGGAGCCCGGCGGATGGCGCCCCGTCAGCTGCTGCTGCGGCTAGGAGAACGGATCGGGCTTGAGCGGCGCTGACGATTCGCTTGCGTTGCTGGTCACCGGTGCGGGCGCGACGTGGTTGTCGGGCGCGAACGGGTCGAAGTCCGGCGGTGGGACGTTCACCCGGGTGCCCTTGGAGGCTGCGGCCGGCTCGGGTGCGCTCTGGGGTTCGGTCTGCGGCGCGAAGGGGTCGAAGTCCGGCGGTGGGACGTTGACCGGGGTGCCCTTGGGGGCCTGCGCCTCGGCCGGCTCGGCGGCGGGTGCGCTCGGGGGCTCGGTCTGCGGGGCGAACGGGTCGAAGTCCGGCGGCGGGACGTTGACGCGGGTGCCCTTGCCGGGTGCGGGGGCGGGCGCGGCGGTGGTGGCCGGTGCGGCGGTGGGGGCCGTGGTGGGCTTGGCCGGCGCGCTGGGCGAGTTGCGGGTGACGGTGCCGAAGGGGTCGAGCGGCTCGTTCTTCACCACCGTGCCGAACGGGTCGAGCGCCGACGGGGCGGGCTCGGGCTGCGGTTCGGGCGCGGCGGCGGCCACCGGGGCCGCGGTGGGAGCTGCGGCCGGCTCGGGTGCGCTCTGGGGTTCGGTCTGCGGCGCGAAGGGGTCGAAGTCCGGCGGGGGGACGTTGACCGGGGTGCCCTTCCTGGCGGGCTCGGGCTGCGGCTCGGGCGCGGGGGTGGGTGCGGGCGCGACGACGGGCGGCGCGGGCGGGGCCGCAGGCGCGGTCGGGGGCATCGGGGGTGGCGGCGGTGCGGCGACCGGGGGAGCGGGCTGCGCGGGCAGCGGCGCGGGTGCAGGTACGGGTGCGGGCGCCGGAGCAGGTGCCGGAGCGGGTGCCGGCTGTGGAGCCGGAGCCGGGGCTGGTGCCGGGGCGGGCGGCTGGGCCACCGGCGTCACCGTCGCCGGCGCGAACGCAGCGGCGCCGGAGCCCGGGTCGAGCCGCCCGTCCACCCCGTCCCAGCCGAACTCCACGCTCTGCAGCAGCTCCGCGAAGACGGTCGCGTACAGCTCCCAGTCCTCGCCGTGCGCGGTCCCCAGCTGCACGGTCAGCAGCGAGACGCCGTCCGGCAGCGGCAGGAACGCCTGGACCACCGAGGAGACCACCCAGCGCCGGGTGCCGTCGGCGGCCAGCGCGGCCGGGATCGCCCCGGTCCGGCCCTGGACCAGCACCACGGCGGGACCGGACGGCAGGATCACCGTCCACACCTCCGCCTGGGGGCGGGAGGTGGCCAGTTCGGCGGCGAGCTCGGCGATCGGTGTCCGGTCCCGGTGCAGCGCGACGACCAGCGAGGCGTTGCTCGGCCGCCCCTCGATCCGCACCGCCGCGATCGCGCTGAACCGCACGTCGGCAGCCGCGTTCTCGTCCAGCAGCGCGGCGTTGAGCACGGCCCAGTCCCGGCGGGCGGACGGACCCTCGGCGGCGAACAGCTCCTCCGCCACCTCGCCGAGCTGCTCGGCCGAGGCCTGGTCGCCGCCGCGCGCGGTCAGCGCGTGGAAGGCGGGCGGCACGCTCAGCCGCACCTCCACCCCGCTGCCGGTGGGCAGTTCGGCGGGAAACAGGGTCTGCCGGCCGGCGGCGAGCTCGGCCAGCGGTGCGGCGAAGGGTGGCCGCAGCCGGGCGGCCGAGGGCTCGGCGGTGACCGGCAGCTGGAAGGCGGCCAGCGTGGTCGCCGCCACCCCGCGCACCGGCTCGCGGCCGTAGCGGACCAGCAACTGCTCGACGGTGCCGGCGGCCGAGCCGGTGGGCGGCTGCGTGGCGCAGGAGACCAGGGTGCCGCGGCCGGGGCGGGCCAGCCGGCCGTGGCCGCTCTGGTGGAGCCAGGTGTCGAAGAGGGCGGGGCCCGGCGACTGCTCCGCGCCGGCCGCGCGCGGGCCGGCGAAGAGGGCCTCGGGCGCCTGCCGGCTGACGTCGGGACCGAGCAGCGCCTCGGCCAGCGAGTCGAGCGTCGCGGAGATCCGTTCGGCGGGGGCCACCACGGCCGCTCCCGCCAGGCCCACCGCCGCCTGACCGCCTGCTCCCGCCAGGCCCATGGGCGCGCCCCCGTGGCCGTCCTGCGTCATGCTCCGCAGCCCCCGATCGCTCTCTGTCGTGCTGTTCCGTCCGCTCCGCTGTTGTATCAGACCGGCCGGACGGCCCTGGCTACGTGCCCGCCTGCTCGGGATCCGGCGCCGGGGCGACCAGGGCACCGAGGGCCTCGGGCAGGCCGGGCACGGTCAGCAGGCCGCTGAGGTCGCGCACCAGCGCGCCGGTCGGGGTGCCCGGGTGCTCGGCGGCCAGGAAGCCGGGCAGCGCGGCGGCCAGCTCCGGCTCGCGCGCGGCCGTCACCACCAGGGCGGCCACGAAGTCCTGCACCAGCCGCTGGCGGACCTGCCCGCGGGGCGGCTGCTGCCGGTCGGCCAGCCAGGCGAGCGAGCTGATCTCGGCGTTGGCGATCCAGGTCCGCACCGCCAGCCGCAGCCCGGGGCTCGGATCCGCCAGTGCGAGGTGGGCCAGGATCTGGTCCTGGGCGGCCTGCCGGACCTCGTCGATCACCGCGTTGGTGCCGGGGCTGGCCGCCACCGAGCCGCCGCGCAGCAGGGCCGCGAAGCCGGGGCCGTGGCCGGCCACGAAGTCCAGGTAGCGGTCCATCACTCGGGCCAGCCGCTCGGAGAGCGGGCCGGTGTGCGGCTCCTCGAAGCGGCCGGCCAGCTCCTGCCCGGCCCGGCGCAGCGACTCCTCGTAGATCGCCTGCTTGCCGGGGAAGTAGTGGTAGACCAGCGGCCGGGAGGCGCCCGCCGCCGCCGCGATGTCGTCGATCGACACCTCTTCCGGCGGCCGGGCGCTGAACAGTTCCAGGGCGACGGCGATCAGCTGCTCACGCCGCTCGTCGACGCTCAACCGCCGTCGCGGCTGGGCTCTGGCCGCGGGCTGGGACGCCGCGTGCGGCGTGCGGGGGGACATGGGCGTCACCCTATCCAGCCCTGCGATCCGGCCCCACCCCTGTCAGGGGGCCGGAGGTCCGCTCGCGGATGTGACGAAAGTCTGACGTCCCGGCCGCGAGCGGCCCGGCCCTCATCAACGGCGGTGACAATGGCGGACGTGAACGACGATGCACCGACCCGAGGCACTCCGGTCGGCCGACGTGTCCTGCTCGGGATGCTCGGCCTGGGCGTGGCCGGGGTCGCCGCGGGCCCGACCCTGTCCAACGCCGTGAACTCGGCGCTGGCCGGGATAGCGCAGAAGGACCCGACCGGGCTGACCGGCCTGCTGCCCGACTCCGGCGGTTTCCGCTACTACTCGGTCACCGGCCCGGTTCCGGTCAGGACGGCTGCCGACTACCGGCTCTCCATCGGTGGCCTGGTGGACCGGCCGCGCAGCTACACGCTGGCCGACCTCCAGGCGCTGCCGCAGACCCGGTTGGTGCACGACGTGCAGTGCGTGACCGGCTGGCGGGTGCCCGGCACGCCGTTCGAAGGGGTCAGGCTCGCGGACCTGTTGACGGCGGCCGGAGTCCAGGCGGGCGGCACCGCCGTGCACTTCACCTGCTTCGACGGCAGTTACACCGAGAGCCTCACGCTGGACCAGGCACGCCGGGATGACGTGCTGGTGGCGCTGAAGATGCAGGACAAACCGGTCACCCACGACCACGGCGGCCCGGTGCGGCTCTACGTGGCGCCGATGTACTTCTACAAGTCGGCGAAGTGGCTCTCCGGCATCACCGTCACACCCAAGGTCGAGACCGGTTACTGGGAGAACTACGGCTATGACGTCGACGCCTGGGTCGGGAAGTCGAACGGGCGCGACGATGCCCCGACCAGCTGACATGGACGGGGACCGGCCGCTGCCCCGGTTCACCCGCGCCGAGCGCTGGGTGCACCGCTGCACGGCGACGCTGATGCTGATCTGCATCGCCACCGCCGCCTGCCTCTACCTGCCGCAGCTGGCCGAGCTGGTGGGCCGCCGGCGCCTGGTGGAGACGGTGCACGAGTGGTCGGGGCTGGCGCTGCCGGTGCCACTGCTGCTTGGCCTCGGCTCCCGGGCGCTGCGCCGGGACCTGGGCCGGCTGAACCGCTTCGCGCCCTACGACCGGGAGTGGCTGAAGGCGGCGCTGTGGCGCTCCTACCGGCGCAGCGCCGGGAAGTTCAACGCGGGGCAGAAGCTCTGGGCGAGCTGGATCGCGGGCGCCACGCTGGTGATGCTCGGCACCGGGCTGCTGATGTGGTTCACCGGCCTGGCCCCGCTGAGCTGGCGCACCGGGGCGACCTTCGTGCACGACTGGCTGGCGCTCGCGGTGGGCGTGGTGGTCGGCGGCCACCTGTGGATGGCGCTGCGCGACCCGCAGGCCCGGCGCGGGATGCGCACCGGGTGGGTGGAGCGTGACTGGGCGGTGCGCGAGCACCCGCAGTGGGAGCCCACCGAGGAGGAGGGCGACCGGACGAGCGGTCCGGGCCGCGCCCCCGCGCGGCTGCCGGATCAGCCGCGGGCCAGGTAGCGCCGGTAGGCCTCGCGCCCGTCGGGGACGAACTCCCAGCGGGTCAGCCGGTCGGCGACCTCGGCGTCGGTGAGCCAGCCGTGCCAGTCGATCTCCTCGGCCTGCGGCGCCACCGGTCCGGTCCAGCGGGCCTCGTGCACGTCGCAGAACCAGGAGTGGCCGGGCTCCTCGAAGAGGAAGCGGAACAGCGGCTCGGTGCTGATGCCGGTCACGCCCAGCTCCTCCTCGGCCTCCCGGACGGCGGCCTCGGCGTAGCTCTCGCCGGTGCCGACCACCCCGCCGACGAAGACGTCGTGGGCGCCCGGCGCGAAGAGCTTGTCGGCCGAGCGGCGGTGCACGAAGATCCGCCCCTCGGCGTCGCGGACCAGGATCATCACGCAGCGGTGGGTCAGGTTGCGCCGGTAGACCTCGCCGCGCGGCTCGGTGCCGATCACCCGGTCGTGCTCGTCGACCACGTCCAGCAGTTCATCCCGAGGATCACTCATGATGATCAGACTAGGCTGCTGAGGGAATCGGCGGGGCGAAGACGGCGGGATGGACGCGCGGTGGTGGAGATCTGGGGCGAGACGGCGCCGGGGTACGAGCCGGTGCGGGCGGCCTTCGAGCGGAACTTCCGCGACTACGGCGAGCTCGGTGCGGCCGTGGCGCTCTATGTCCGCGGGCACAAGGTGGTGGACCTGTGGGGAGGCGACGCGCGGCCCGAGGTCGGCGGCCGGCCGGCGCCCGCGGTGGCCTGGACGGCGGACACCGCCCAGGTGCTGCGCTCGGTGACCAAGGGCTGCACGGCCGCCGTCGCGCTGCTGCTGGCCCAGCGCGGCCTGCTCGACCTGGACGCGCCGGTGGCCGGGTACTGGCCGGAGTTCAAGGCGGCCGGCAAGGAGCGGATCCCGGTGCGCTGGCTGCTCTCGCACCGCGCCGGGCTGCCCGCGCTGGACACCCCGCTGCGGGTGGAGGACGTGCTGGCCTGGGAGCCCGCGGTGGCCGCCGTCGCCGCGCAGGCGCCGGCCTGGGAGCCGGGCAGCGCGCACGGCTACCACCCCTACACCTTCGGCTGGCTGGTCGGCGAGGTGGTGCGGCGGGTGAGCGGACGCACGGTGGGGCGGTACTTCGCCGAGGAGATCGCCCGGCCGCTCGGCCTGGACCTGTGGATCGGGCTGCCGGGCGGAGCCGCGCCCCGGGTGGGCCGGCTGGTGGACCTGCCCGCGCCGCCGGTCGCCGTCGGTGAGGGGTCGGGCGGGCTGCGACTGCGGCCCAAGCGCTCGGTGGTGGCCGCCTACCAGGACCCGGCCTCGCTGACCGCCCGCGCCTTCGGGGCCGTCGAACCGCGGCTGGACCTGAACGACCCGGCCGTGCAGGCCGCCGAGATCCCCGGCGCCAACGGGGTCGGCACGGCCCGCGCGGTGGCCCGCTTCTACGCGGCGCTGATCGGTGCGGCCGACCGGCCCGGTGGCCCGCCCGGGCAGCCGCTGCCCGCGCTCTTCTCGCCCGCGACGCTGGCCGAGGCGGTGGGGCCGGCCGCCGATGGGCCCGACCGGGTGCTGATCGTCAACTCGCGCTTCGGGCACGGTTACTTCCGGCACAGTTCGACCTCGCCGATGACCTCGCCCGCGGCCTTCGGACACCCGGGGCGCGGCGGAGCGCTGGGGTTCGCCGATCCGGAGCTCGGGCTGGGCTTCGGCTACGTCACCTGCGGGATGCAGCCGGGGGTGACCGGCGACATCCGCTCGCGGGGGCTGATCGCGGCCGTGCGGTCCTGCCTCGCCGCCTGAGGGCGCTCCCTCCGGGGGTCCCTCCGGGAGGCCCGACGGTGGGCCGCCCGACGCGAGGCCGGGCGGCCCACCGGTTCAGCCGAGTTCCGCCGTCTCCTGGTCGGTCAGCAGCCGCGAGCGGGTCAGGAACCGCTGCCCGGTCGGCGTCTCCAGCGAGAAGCCGCTGCCGCGCCCGGGCACCACGTCGATGGTCAGGTGGGTGTGCGACCAGTAGGCGAACTGGTCGCGGGCCATCCAGACACCGACCGGGTCGCGCAGCCCGGTCACCGTCAGCTCGCCGAGCAGCACATCGCTCTCGGAGGTGCGGAACTCCCCGGCGGGGTAGCACATCGGCGCCGACCCGTCGCAGCAGCCGCCGGACTGATGGAACATCAGCGGCCCGTGCTCCAGCGCGAGTTCGCGCAGCAGCTCGGCCGCCGCCGCCGTGATCGCCACCCGTGCCATCAGCGGGTCCCGCCCGTCGCAAGCCCGTTCATCAGAAGAAGCCCAGTGCCTGCGGCGAGTAGCTGACCAGCAGGTTCTTGGTCTGCTGGTAGTGGTCCAGCATCATCTTGTGGGTCTCGCGGCCGATCCCGGAGTTCTTGTAGCCGCCGAAGGCCGCGTGCGCCGGGTACAGGTGGTACGAATTGGTCCACACCCGCCCGGCCTGGATCGCCCGCCCGGCCCGGTAGGCGGTCGAGCCGTCCCGGCTCCAGACGCCCGCGCCCAGCCCGTAGAGCGTGTCGTTGGCCTGCGCGATGCCGTCCTCGAAGTCCTCGAAGCGGGCCACCGCGACCACCGGTCCGAAGATCTCCTCCTGGAAGATCCGCATCCCGTTGTGGCCCTCGAAGACGGTCGGCGCCACGTAGTAGCCGCCCGCCAGATCGCCGCCGAGCTCGACCCGTTCGCCGCCGGCCAGCACCTTGGCGCCCTCGGCCTGGCCGATCTCGATGTAGGAGAGGATCTTCTCCAGCTGGTCGTTGCTGGCCTGGGCGCCGACCATGGTCTCGGTGTCCAGCGGGTTGCCCTGCTTGATGGCCCGCACCCGCTCCAGGCCGTCGCCGAGGAACCGGTCGTAGACCGACGACTGGATCAGCGCCCGGCTGGGACAGGTGCAGACCTCGCCCTGGTTGAGGGCGAACATGGTGAAGCCCTCCAACGCCTTGTCGTAGAAGGCGTCCTGCTCGGCCGCGACGTCCGCGAAGAACAGGTTGGGGCTCTTGCCGCCCAGCTCCAGGGAGACCGGGATCAGGTTGGCGCTGGCGTACTGCATGATCAGCCGGCCCGTGGTGGTCTCGCCGGTGAAGGCGATCTTGCGGATCCGGCTGCTGGAGGCCAGCGGCTTGCCCGCCTCCACGCCGAAGCCGTTGACCACGTTGACCACCCCGGCCGGCAGCAGGTCGGCGATCAGCTCGATCAGGACCAGGATCGAGGCGGGGGTCTGCTCGGCGGGCTTGAGCACGACCGCGTTGCCCGCGGCCAGGGCCGGGGCGAGCTTCCAGATCGCCATCAGGATCGGGAAGTTCCACGGGATGATCTGGCCGACCACGCCCAGCGGCTCGTGGAAGTGGTAGGCGACGGTCTCCTCGTCGATCTGCGAGAGCGAGCCCTCCTGGGCCCGGATCGCGCCGGCGAAGTAGCGCAGGTGGTCGATGGCCAGCGGGATGTCCGCGGCCAGCGTCTCGCGCACCGGCTTGCCGTTCTCCCAACTCTCCGCGACGGCGAGCAGTTCGAGGTTGCTCTCCATCCGGTCGGCTATCCGGTTCAGCAGCAGCGCCCGCTCGGCGGGGGAGGTGCGGCCGAAGGCGGGCGCGGCGGCGTGCGCCGCGTCCAGGGCCAACTCGACGTCGGCGGCGCTGGATCGGGCGACCTCGCAGAAGACCTGACCGGTGACCGGGGTCGGGTTCTGGAAGTACTGGCCGCGGACCGGCGGCACCCAGGCGCCGCCGATCCAGTTCTCGTAGCGGGACTTGAAGCTGGTGGGCGGCTGAAAGATCGTCAAGTCCGGTTTCTCCTCGCCAGGCGGTGGCCGACTGTGGCGTGCTCTGGGCACCCTAGCCGGGCGCGGGCTGATCGGCTACGGTGTGTACCGAAGTGCTCACTAGGGCTGGTAGCGGCCGGTGCCGCTCTCCCAGCTCAGGTAGCCCGAGAGCCAGGCGGTCAGGCCGTCCGCGTAGCGCTGCGCGGTCTGGCTCTGGTCCGGTCCCAGTTCCAGTTCCCGGTAGGTGCGCGGCAGTTCGTCCACCAAGTGGGTGTAGCGGTCCACCATCAGCTGGGCCTCGGCCAGCACCACCGAACCGGCCTCCTCCAGCGAGCAGCCGCGTTCCTGCTGCACGATCATCACCAGGTTGTTCACGTCGCCGCGGGGTGCCTCCTGCGGGTAGGAACGGATGTCGTTGCTCAGCGAGGGGATGTCGGCCACGAGTTGGCGCAGCTGCTTGAGCGGGGGGCTGTGGAAGGCGGCCGGCGCCACCTCGAAGCGGCCCAGTCGCTCGACCATGTCCAGCACCGACTCCATCGCCGCGGTGCCCCGGCGCAGGATCAGGTAGGCCTCGCGGTCGGGCAGCCGCCCGGCCCGCCGGCCCGCCGCCTCGGCCGGGTGACTGGCGAAGTAGGACTCCCAGTTGTAGGTGGCGCGGGCCCGCCAGCGCGGGGACATGCCGCGGCTGATCCGCTGCCAGAGGTCCTCGAAGGCGCGGGCGCAGGGGGTGTCCTCGGGGGCGGGCGTGCCGTGCAGCACGCCGATCAGCCGGTCGCAGAGCTGGGCGACCGCGGCGGGCTGGTAGCCGAGCGGTCCGTCGAACTGGTCGTCGAAGAGGAAGTAGAACCCCATCAGGTCGGTGGCCAGCGCCAGCTCCTCGGCCGTGCAGTCGGGGTAGCTGAGGGCGGCCAGGTCGGGCACGTCCCAGCGGTCGTACGCCTCGGGTGTCAGCGCACTGCCGAGCATCCGGTGCTCGGCCAGCCAGGCCCGGTGATGGGTCTCGGCGTCAACCCGGTGAGGGTTGCGGCGGTAGGGGTAGGGGACGTCAAGGGTGGTTGCATCGGACATCGGACTCCCGGGAGGTGAGGGCCGGTCGTACGGGTGACGCCTGCTTTGGGTGGCGCCGTGAGTCGTGCCATGATCCCTGGGTCGCCCGGGCCGCAGGGTAGCCGATCACACCATCGGATGGCCTGACTGTCGCAGCAATTGCCCGCGGCACCTGCAGTTGAACCATCATCAGAGGCGCTACCTGCGCGAAGAGACGGCGTCGGGCCCGTAACGGCGCTAGCCTCACGGAAAGAGCTCGTGGCATCGGCAGGAGTGCGCGAAATCCGGCAGCGCGCGACTCGACGCGCAAGCTGGGGCAGGCCCGGGAGAGGCGGAGGGGACCGACGGTGAGCGAACGGGAGAACGGGCAGGAAGCGGACGAGGCGCCGGCGCTCCCGCGACTCTATGAGCGCGAGGCCGCGATCGGCGCGGCCAAGGCGGCGATCGACACCCTGGGGCGGCAGTTCGCGGCCGGCGGCATCGAGCTCGGCTCGCTGCTGCTCTACAGCGGCAAGCCGGGCCTGGGCAAGACGAGCATGCTGCGCCAGGTCAGGATGCTGGCCGGACGCGAGGGCCTGACCGTGCTCAGCGGCCGGGCCGGTGAGCAGCGCGGCAACGAACCGTACTACCTGCTGCGCCAGTTGCTGCTGCCCGAGCTGCTGCGGCTGGACCCCGAGCAGCGCCGCGAGGTGCTCGGTCCCTGGCACGAGGTCGCCGGGCCGGCGATCGGCCTGGCGGTCCCCAGTGGTGAGGCGGCCGACCCGCAGAGCGTGCGGGTCGGCCTGGACTACGTGATGACCCAGCTGGCCCGCCTCAGGGCGCCGTTGGTGATGCTGGTGGACGACCTGCAGTGGGCGGACCTGGAGTCGCTGGGCTGGCTGGAGTCCTTCGCGCAGCGCTGTCCCGAGCTGCCCGTGCTGCTGGCCGTCGCCTGGCGCTCGGGCGAACTGCCCGAGCAGGCCCAGGCCTTCCGCGCCCTGGTGGCCGGCAACTCGCACCAGCACCAGGAGTTCCAGGGACTGCAGCCCAAGGCCACCGAGAAGCTGGTCCGCGAGGTCTTCCCCGAGACCGCCGAGGACTCCTTCTGCCGCCAGGTCTGGGCGGTCACCGACGGAAACCCGTTCCTGGTCAACGCCCTGCTGGCCAAGGTCCGCGAGAGCGGCATCGAGCCGGTGCACGAGAACGTGCTGCTGCTGCACGACCTGGCCGCCGAGGCGCAGGGCATGGACCGCGAGTACTGGCTGGGCAAACTCGGGGTGAACACCTTCAACTTCGCCCAGGCCGCGGCGATGCTCAACACCCAGATCGCGATCCCGGTGGCGACCAGGATCGCCGGGATGACCCCGGCCGCCGCGGCCGAGGCGATCGCCGAACTGCGCCGCCAGCAGGTGCTCTACGGTCCGGCCGACGGCCCCTTGGAGTTCGTCCACCCGCTGCTGGCCACCTCGCTCTACAAGTCCATCCGGCTGGGCATGCGCACCGCGATGCACGGCAAGGCGGCGCAGGAGTTGGAGCACGCCGGGCGCCCGTTGATGGAGTCCTCCCGCCATCTGCTGGAGACCCACCCGGAGGGCGATCCCGAGGTGGTCGCCAAGCTGCGCCGGGCCGCCCGCGAGCACCTGGCGGTCGGCGCCCCGGACGCCGCGGTGCGCTGCCTGGACCGGGCGCTGGCCGAGCCGCCGGAGGACGAGGACCGGGCCGAGGTGATCTACGAGCTGGGCTGCGCCACGCTGCTCACCGACCCGGTCAGCACGGTCAACCAGCTGCGGCTCGCGCTGGACGACCCCGGCCTGAGCAGCGGGCTGCGGGTGGACGCGACCTTCCGGCTCTCCGAGGTGCTCGCGCACAGCGGCCAGCTGGTGGCGGCGGCCGAGGTCACGTTGGCGGAGGCCGAGCGCACCGCGCCGGGGCCGGGACGGACCAGGCTGCAGGTGGCCCACTTCATCTGGGCGGCCTTCCAGCGCGAGGAGGCGGACGGCCCGGCCCGCTCCGCACGGCTCGCGCAGCTCAGCGCCGAGCTGACCGCCGCCGACCCGGCGGGTGACGACCTGTACGCGCGCGCCGCCCGGGCGCTGCGCGCCTGGGACCTGACGCTGCAGGGCGCCGACGTGACCCAGGTGCTGGCCCTGGTGGACTCGGCGCTGCTGCCGGACGGCCGGCTGCCCGAGGGGCTGGGCTGGACCAGCAGCGTCTGGGGCCTGGAGCTGCCCGGGATCATCGGCCTGACCTACATCTACACCGACCGGCTGGACCGCGCCGAGAAGCTCTTCGAGGAGGCGATCCGGCCTTCGAGGTGGCGGGCTGGGGCGGCGGCCACCTCGGCTTCGCCTATTTCCTGATGGGTCTGGTGCGGTTCCGCCGCGGTGCGCTGGCCGAGGCGGAGGAGTTCCTGCGCAGCGCGCTGCGGATCGCCCGCCGGCTGGGCCCCGGCCTGCCGCTGCAGTGGGACGCGGTCGGCGTGCTGGCGGACACCCTGCTGGCCCGCGGCCGGGTCGAGGAGGCCTGGAAGCTGGCCGCCGACCACGACTTCGCGCCGCCCTACCACCCCACCGCGATGGTGCTGCCGGACGCGGCCACCCTCTACGGCAAGCTGCTGCTGGCCCAGCGCGACCTGCGCCCCGCGGCGGAGGTCTTCACCGAGGTCGGCGGGCGGCTGGCCGAACGCGGCTGGCACAACACCATCTGGGCGCCGTGGATCGGTCACCTGGCTCAGGCCGTGCTGCCCGAGGAGCCGGACCGGGCCCGTGAACTGGCCGCGCAGGGGGCGCGCCGGGCCAGGGAGTTCGGCGCCTCCTCGGCGGTCGGCAGCGCACTGCGGATGAGCGCGGCGGTGGCGGACGGCCAGCAGGCCGTGGAACTGCTCGGCGAGGCGGTGCGGGTGCTCGGCCGCTCCCCGGCGGGCTACGAGCACGCCTTCGCCCTGGTCGACCTCGGTGCGGCGCTGCGCCGGGTGGGTCGGCTCGACGAGGCCACCGAGCAGTTGCACCAGGGCATGGAGCTGGCCGTGGAGTGCAACGCCGACGGGCTGGTGTCCCGGGCCCGCGAGGAGCTCAAGGCCTCCGGGCTGCGCCCCAACCGGCTGCGCAGCACAGGGCGGGACGCGCTCAGCATGGCCGAGTGGCGGGTCGCCGAGCTGACCGTGGAGGGGCTCTCGCCGGTACAGATCGCCGAGCGGCTGAATGTCGCGGTGAGCCTGATCAACCGTCGGCTGGCGGCCGTGCACCGCAAGACCGGCAGCACCAGGGAGGGGCTGGCCGCGGCCCTCGGCATCCCGGGCCGGGACGCCGAGAAGCCGGGGCAGGACACCGAGGGGCCCTGAGCCGGACACCGGGAAGCCGTGACCTGGGCACCGGGAAGCCAGGCCAGGACACCGAGAAGCCGTGACCTGGACCGGACCTGACAACATTTAGGGTGGCTGCCAGCACAAGCCCGGTTCCCCAGGCCCGAGGAGCAGCAGATGGCGCCGAATCCCGCGCACCCGGTGACGGTCTCGCACGCCCCGCTGGCGCCCGGGGGTGCCGGCGCCGCCATCGAGCGCTGGACGCTGCGGGCCGGGCCCGTCGAGGTGACGGTGCTGACCCTGGGTGCCACCCTGCACGGGGTGCGGATCCCGGACCGCACCGGAGCGGTGGCCCAGGTCCTGCTCGGCACCGACGACCTGGGCCAGATCCTCGGCCCGGCCCGGCACTTCGGGGCCACCGTCGGGCGCTACGCCAACCGGATCGCGGACAGCGCGGTCACCCTGGACGGGGTGGCCCACCCGCTCGCGCCCACCGGCGGCGGGGTCACCCTGCACGGCGGCCCGGACGGCTTCGCCAACCGGATCTGGACCGCCGAGGCGCTGCCGGCGGAGGGGACGGCCGAGGGGCAGCTGCCCGGGCCTGCGGCGGGCGGCCCGCGCGCCGGCGTGCGGCTGCACCTGCACAGCCCGGACGGTGACCAGGGGTTCCCGGGCGCGCTGGACGTCTGGGTGAGCTACCTGCTCTCGCCCACCGGTGAGCTGGCCATCGAGTACCGGGCCGTCACCACCCGTGCCACCGTCGTCAACCTGACCAACCACGCCTACCTGAACCTGGCCGGCGAGGGCAGCGGCGACGTGCTCGGGCACCTGCTCACCCTGGACGCCGACGCGTACGCCCCCGTCGACGCGCGGCAGATCCCCTACGGTCCGTACGAGCCGGTGGCCGGCACCCCCTTCGACTTCCGCACCGCCCGGCCGATCGGCGAGGCGATCCACCAGGACCACCCGCAGCTGACCGCAGCCGGCGGCTACGACCACAACTGGGTGCTGCGCGCCCGCCCGCAGGACGGCCCGCCGGCGCGCGCGGCGCTGCTCCAGGACCCGGGATCCGGGCGCTCGGTCGAGGTGCTCACCACCGAACCGGGCGTGCAGGTCTACACGGCCAACGCCTTCCGGGGCGAGGTGCGCGGCGTGAGCGGGAGCGCCTACGGGCCGTACGCCGGGGTGGCGCTGGAGACCCAGCACCATCCGGACTCGCCGCACCACCCGGACTACCCGTCCACCGAGCTGAGGCCCGGCCAGGAGTTTCACTCGGTAACGATCCTGCGGTTTGCCTGGGACTTTCCCACTAGTCACATGAGATGACTAGTATCACTGCGTCAAAGTTCGTACCACAGACGGCGAGTCGTCCCTCAGCGCCGCCTTTCCCGAGGAGAATGCCCTGCGCGCGCGTCCCTCCAGAGCCAGGCGCACCCGCCTGAGCTTGCGAACCGCCCTGCTGGTCCTGGCGATCGTCCCCAGCCTCGCGCTCGCCGCGCTCTGGGCCGTCACCACCGGGCAGACCTTCTCCGACTTCCAGCGGCAGGCCGCGCAGGGGCTGCTCGCCCAGAAGGCCGGCCAGCCCTCCAACATCGTGTACTACAACCTGCAGGAGGAGCGTCGGCTCAGCGCCGAGCAGCTGGCCCAGCCCGGCAGCGTGACCGACGCGCTGACCCGCCAGCGCGCGGCCACCGACGAGGCGGTGCACACCTTCCAGCAGCTCTCCAGGGTCTCGGAGAACCACGCCCCGGCCGAGGTGCGCGACGCGGTCCGAACGGCCCAGCAGGCGATGACCCAGCTGCCGCAGCGCCGCGCGGCGGTCGACCACGGCGCCGACCAGGAGAGCACCTACTCCTTCTACACCAACCTGATCAGCGTCGACCTCAAGCTCTTCACCGCGCTGAGCCACGTCGACAACGGTGAGGTCGGCTACATCTCGCGGATCCTGGTCGACGAGTTCTGGACCAAGGAGCTCATCTCCCGCGAGGACGCGATCCTGGCCCGCAGCTGGCCCTCCGGACGGATCCCGGTGGCGGACCTGCAGACCGTTCAGCAGCTGATCGGCGCGGAGGGCTTCCTCTACAGCAGCAAGATCGCGCCCTACCTGCCGGCCGCCGAGAGCGCCGCGGCGCAGCGGATGACCAGGGGCTCGGCCTGGCAGAGCATGGCCGGCGTCGAGCAGGACCTGCTGAAGCCCGCCGCGGCCGGCCCCGACGCCACCATCGCGCTGCCGCCCGACCAGTCGCAGTGGCGCGAGTCCGTCGACCTGGTCACTCCGCAGCTGGTCTCGCTGCTGGAGGCCCGCACCGACGCGGTGGTCAGCACCGGCAAGAACAGCATCTTCTCGCTCTTCCTGCGGGTGGTGCTGACCAGCGTGATCGGCCTGCTCGCCGTGATCGCCGTGATCATCACCTCCTGGCGGCTCACCCGCTCGCTGCGGCGGCGGATCGTCGACCTGCAGGACCAGGCCGGCGAGCTCGAACGCACGCTGCCCGAGGTGGTGGAGCGGCTCGGCCGCGGCGAGCAACTGGAGCCGGCCGAGGAGAGCCGGACGATCAGCACCGAGCCGCAGGGCGGCGACGAGCTGACCAGGCTCGGCCAGGCGCTCAACGCGGCCCGGCACAGTGCGCTGACGGCCGCCGTCGCCCAGGCCGAGCAGCACCGCGGCTTCGAACGCCTGCTGCAGCGCATCGCCCGCCGCACCCAGCTGCTGATCGGCCTGCAGCTCAAGACGCTGGACGAGATGGAGCGCCGGCACGAGGACCCCGAGGTGCTGGAAGGCCTCTTCGACCTCGACCACCTGACGGCGCGCCTGCGCCGCTACGAGGAGAACCTGGTCATCCTGGCCGGCGGCCAGCCGCAGCGGCGGTGGCGCAAGCCGGTGCCGCTGCTGGACGTGCTGCGCGCGGCCCAGGGCGAGGTGCAGGACTACCGGCGGATCCTGGTCGACGTCGAGGGCAGCCCGTGGCTCTCCGAGCGCGCGGTCGGCCCGGTGGTGCACGTGCTGGCCGAGCTGATGGAGAACGCCGCGGCCTTCTCCAAGCCGCCCACGCCGGTCGAGGTGCGTGCGGCCATGGTCGGGCGGGGCCTGGCGGTGGAGATCGAGGACCGGGGCCTGGGCATGGAGCCCGAACAGTACGAGGCCGCCAACACCCTGATGCGCCGTCCGCCCCGGATGGACGTGCTGGCCCAGGCCGACGACATCCGCCTCGGCCTCTACGTGGTGGCCCGGCTGGCGGACACCCTCGGGCTGCGGGTGGAGTTCCGCCCCTCCGCCTTCGGCGGCACCCGTGCGGTGGTGCTGATCCCCGATGAGCTGGTCAGCGACGACTCCGCGGTCCCCGCGCCGACCGTGCTGGCCGCCGCCCCCGAGCCCGGCGCGCTGCCGGCCCGGGTGCGCGGGCGGGCGCTGGCCGGGGCCACCGCCGCGGTGAGCGCAGCGCCCGTGGCGGCACCGGCACCAGCACCGGCACCAGCACCGGCCGCCGACCCGTTGCCCGTACGCGCAGCGGAGCCGGTACCCGAACCTGCAGCGGAGCCCGAGACCGCGGCCGCACCCGAGGCCGATACCGAGCCCGCCCCCGGGCCCGCCCCCGAGCCCGCGGAGCTCCCCGCCGCGCGGCCGTCCTGGGCCGAGCGCCGCGCCGACCACGAGCGGACCGCCGAGACCGTCCAGCCCCCACTGCCGCAGCGGGTCCGCCAGGCCAGCCTGGTCGCCGAGCTGCGCCTGCCACAGACACCGCCGGACGGCGCCGAACCGGTCGAACCGGCCCCGGCGGCCGAGTCGCCCAGCGACGCACCGGCCCGCTCCGGCGCCGCCATCGGCGCCTTCCAGCGGCGTTCGCGCGCCGCCCGACTCGGTGACGAGACCACCGAACTGACCCCCATCCTCACCCCAAAGGACCCGTCATGACGCGCACCACCGCCACCCACCAGGACCTGGACTGGCTGCTGGACGGGTTGGTCGATTCGGTGGCCGGGACCAGACACGCCGTGCTGCTCTCGGACGACGGCCTGGTGGTCAGCCAGTCCCGTGGCATCGACCGGGCGGACGCCGAGCGGCTGGCCGCCGTCGCCACCGGGCAGCAGAGCCTGGCCCGGGGCGTGGGCACGCTGTTCGGCGGCGGCGGAGTGCGCCAGGTGATCGTGGAGCTGGCCGAGCTGTGGCTCTTCATCACCGCCGCCGGGCAGGGCACCCACCTGGCCGTGATCGCCTCCCAGGAGGTGGACGCCGAGGTGATGTCGCTGGCCATGCACACCCTGGTGCAGCAGGTCGGGCAGAAGCTCAGCACCCCGATCCGGAGCGCGGGGTGAGCCCGCACTGGAGCGAGGCGGAGCGCGAAGTCGGCGACGACGGAGCGGACTCGATGGTGCGCCCTTACACCATCACCCGGGGCCGTACCGCGCCCGAGCGCGACGACCTGACCCTGATCACCGTGCTGACGGCCGTCCCGCAGGCCGCCGAGCAGGCCGGGCGGCGGCTGCAGCCCGAGCACCGCACCATCCTGGCCCGCTGCCTGCGCCAGCCGGCGGCGGTCGCCGAGCTGGCGGCCGACCTGGACCTGCCGGTCTCGGTGACCAAGATCCTGCTGGGCGACCTGATCGCCCAGGGCCTGCTGGTCGCCCGTGCCCCGATCGCGGTGGCCCGGGCGAGCGGTGGGGTGGACCTCGGCCTGCTGACCGCCGTACGCGACGGACTCCGGAGACTCTGACATGACAGACACCCAGGCGGCCCCCGCCGCCGTCAAGATCCTGATCGCGGGCGGCTTCGGCGTCGGCAAGACCACCCTGGTGGGCTCGGTCAGCGAGGTCACCCCGCTGCGCACCGAGGAGTACCTGACCCGGGCCAGTGTCGGGGTGGACTTCCTGGACGGCGTGGACGCCAAGGACACCACCACCGTGGCGCTCGACTTCGGCCGCATCAGCATCGGCACCGACCTGGTGGTCTACCTGTTCGGCACCCCGGGCCAGGAACGCTTCTGGTTCATGTGGAACGACCTGGTCAACGGCGTGCTGGGCGGCGTGGTGGTGGCCGACACCCGGCGGCTGGACACCAGCTTCGCCTCGATCGACTTCTACGAGAGCCGCGGCATCCCCTTCGTGGTGGCGATCAACTGCTTCGACGGCGTGGACGACCGCTCCGCCGACGAGATCCGCAGCGCCCTCGACCTGGACCCGCAGGTGCCGCTGCTGATCGGGGACGTGCGCTCGCGCCCGTTCGGGCGGGACGTGCTGCTCGCCCTGGTCGACCACCTGATCAACCAGCCCGCCCTCGTCTGAGCCTCTCCCAAGGGACCACCACTGATGACCACTTCACCCCTTCGCGTGCTGATCCACGGCGGCGGCATCGGCGGCCTCACGCTGGCCACCGCGCTGGCCCGCCGCGGCCACCGGGTCGACGTCGCCGAGCTGCGCGCGGAGCTGGAGGCGCTCGGGGTCGGCATCATCCAGCCCTCCAACGCCCTGCACGTGATGCGCGAGATCGGGGTGCTCGAGGAGTGCCTGGCGGCCGGCTTCGCGTGGGAGGTGCTGACCATCTGCGACCCGGCCGGCGCCACCCTGGCCAGGATCCCGCAGCCGCGGATGGGTGACGTGCCGTCGAACAACGGCATACCCCGCCCGGCGCTGGCCCGGGTGCTGGGCGCCGCCGCGAGCGCGGCCGGAGCCCGGATCCGCTTCGGCACCACGATCGACGAGCTGCACGAGGACGCCGCCGGCGTCGGGGCCACCCTCTCCGACGGCACGACGGGGCGCTACGACCTGGTGGTCGGCTTCGACGGGATCGGCTCCCCGCTGCGCACCCGGATGTACGGCGAGCGCTTCACCCCCGAGTACACCGGCTTCGCCAACTGGCGCGTCATGCTGCCGCGGGACCCCGAGGTGGTGGGCGTGCTGATGAGCGCCGGCGACCGGAACGCCAAGGCGCTGCTCACGCCGGTCACCGAGGACCTGATGTACCTCGGCGCGGTCTTCGCGGAGGCCGCCGACTTCCGCCCCGACCCGCTGCGCGCGCACGAGCAGCTCGCCGAGCGGCTGGCGGGCTTCGGCGGTCCGGTCGCCGCCGCGCTGGCGCAGGTCACCGACCCGGCCGCGGTGGTCTACTCGCGGATCTCCCAGGTCACCGTGGAGGCGCCGTGGCACGTGGGCCGGCTGGTGCTGGCCGGGGACGCGGCGCACGCCAGCACCCCGCACCTGGCGCAGGGCGCGGCGATGGCGGTCGAGGACGCGCTGGTGCTGGCGCAGTCGCTGGACGCGCACGCGCAGCTGCCGCAGGCGCTGGCCGCCTGGGAGGAGCGGCGCCGGCCGCGGGCCATGTGGGTGCAGGCGCTGTCCCGGGCGGTCCTGCGGCAGGAGACCGGCGGGGCGACCACGCCGGCCGAGGACGAGCTGCTGAAGATCGGCATCCCCGGCGCGGCGCACGTGCTGGTCGAGCCCTACTGACCAGGGGTCAGTTGCTGCTCTTCCAGGTCACCGAGAAGGCGTTACCCGCGCTGAGCGGGGACGTGGCGGCCAGCGTTCTGCCCTGACGGGCCATGGTGACGTTCTCCGGGTTGAAGGCGCCGATCGGCTGGCCGTTGGCGGTGGCCGAACTGAAGTCGACGGTGCCGAAGTTGCTCAGCGGCAGTGGGCCGCTCGTGGTGGAGGGTGCCTCGGCGATCACCTCGGCGGAGGACAGCTCGGCGTTGAGCAGGGTCTTGTTGACCGTGTGGGTCCAGTGCTGCGTGGTGTCGGAGAGCTTGA
The DNA here is from genome assembly GCF_036226465.1 of Kitasatospora sp. NBC_01250. Taxonomy (NCBI): domain Bacteria; kingdom Bacillati; phylum Actinomycetota; class Actinomycetes; order Kitasatosporales; family Streptomycetaceae; genus Kitasatospora; species Kitasatospora sp. NBC_01250. Next base: position 7,343,900 of record NZ_CP108476.1, read on the forward strand.
GGGTGAAGGAGCCCTTGCCGTTGGTGGTCACCGAGGCGGTGAACTGGTCCCCGGGGGCTACGGTGTTGTAGAAGTTGACCGGGTAGGCCGGGTACATCTCGTACCAGGAGTAGTAGACCGGCTGGCCGCTGGAGCAGTCCGCCGAACTGCCGGTCTGCTCCACGGTCTTGCTGACCGCGCCGTCCAGGCCCACCCAGAAGCTGGAGTAGGTGTCCTGGTCGGTGCAGGTGACCGCCGGCTGGGTCCAGTGCGAGGTGACGCTGGTGAACTTGGTGCCGTTGGTACTGGTGGCGATGTAGCCGGACCAGTTGGTGCTGGTGCCGTGCCGCAGACCGTCCTGCGCGTTGGCCAGCACGGGCGAGGTGGCGATCAGTGGTGCGTTCGACGGCGCCGGCAGCGCGGTGGCCAGGGCGGGGACGGCGTTGGCGAGCACCGCCGCCAGGGCGGCGGTGCAGGCGAGGGCGCGGCGACGGGGGACGGGCATGGCGACTCCACCGGAAGGTTGTGTACGGACGGGGGTTGGCGTTGAGAAGCCTTATGCCCGTCTTACGGTCCGGTGATGTGACACATACTCAGAACGACCTCGTGTTTCACCCGTTCGGGTGCGCCGCCGCGCCCGACATCACCTCAGCTCTCGTTCTGCCAGGTCACCGAGAAGGCGTTGCCGCCGCTCAGCGCGGAGGTGCTGGCCAGGGTGGTGCCGTTGCTGGCCATGGTGATGTTGTCCGGGTTGAAGCTGCCGATCGACTTGCCGTTGGCGGTGGCCGAGGTGAAGTTGACCTGGCCGAAGTCGGTCAGCGGCAGCGCGCCGCTGCTGTCGGACGGCGCCTCGGCGATGATCTCCGCGGAGGCCAGTGCGGCGTTGCGCAGGGTCTTGTTCTCGGTCTTGCTCCAGCCCTGCGTGGTGTCGGAGAGCTTGAGCGTGAAGGAACCGCTGCCGTTGGTGGTCACCGAAGCGGTGAAGTGGTCCCCGGGGGCCACGTAGTTGCTGAAGTTGACCGGGTAGGCCGGGTACATCTCGTACCAGGCGTAGTACTGCGGCGAGCCGCCGGAGCAGTCCACCTCGCTGCCGGTCTGCTCGACCGAGTTGCTGCCGTCGCCGTCCAGGCCGACCCAGAAGCTGGAGTACGTGTCGTCGCCGTTGCAGCTGGCCGCGGGCTGGACCCAACTCGCGCTGACGCTGGTGAACTTGCTGCCGGTGGCGGCGTAGCCGGACCAGTTGCTGCTGGTGCTGTGCAGGATCCCGCCGTGGGCCGTGAGGTGGTTGGGGCCCACCGCCATCGGCGCGTTGACCAGGGTGGGGGCACCTGCGGCGAGGGCGGGGGCGGCGCTGGCGAGGACCGCGGCGAGTGCGGCGGCGATGGCCAGGCTGCGGCGAGGAGTTGCGGACATGGCTGCTCCCTGTGGGGGTGAGAGGAGGGTGTGGCTGTCGCGCGAACTTCAGTGGGGGACCACCGTTTTGACGGTGCGGCGACAACTGTAGGGCAGTCCGTCCGGCAGTTGGTATTACGAGTGTGCAAATCTTCCTGTGTGAAGCATGAGAAATGGCCGGCCACCCCAGAGGGGGTGACCGGCCACCGGCCCGACCGGGAGGCGCGGATGCGCCGCCCGGCGGGGCGTCAGCTGGTGATCGTGCCGGAGACCTCGCCGAAGCCGATCCGCACGCCGTCCAGGCCGGGCGCCGAGGCGGACATCGTCACGGTGTCGCCGTCCTGCAGGAAGGTGCGGGTCGTGCCGTCCGGCAGGGTCAGCGGGTCCCGGCCGTTCCAGGTCAGCTCGATCAGCGAACCGCGCTGGCCGGCCTCGGGCCCGGAGATGGTTCCGGAGCCGTAGAGGTCGCCGGTGCGCAGCGAGGCGCCGTTGGCGGTGGTGTGGGCGAGCATCTGGGCCGGGGACCAGTACATCCCGCCGTACGGCGGCCGGGAGACCACCGCGCCGTTCAGCTTGACCTCGAGGCTGAGGTCAAGACCCCACGGCTCCTTCTCCAGCAGGTACGGCAGCGGCTGCGGCTGCTGCGCCGGGGTGGCCACCCGGGCTGCCTCCAGTGCCGCCAGCGGTACCACCCAGGGGGAGATGGAGGTGGCGAAGGACTTGCCGAGGAACGGGCCGAGCGGCACGTACTCCCAGGCCTGGATGTCGCGCGCGCTCCAGTCGTTGAGCAGCACCGCGCCGAAGACGTGCTGCGCGAAGTCGTCCACGCTCACCGGCTCGCCCAGGGTCGAGCCCGCGCCGACCACGAAGCCCAGCTCGGCCTCGATGTCCAGCTTCACGGTGGGGCCGAACACCGGCGCCGGGTCACCGGGGCCCTTGCGCTGTCCGCTGGGGCGGCGGATCCCGGTCTCGGAGGCCACCACCGTGCCGGCCCGGCCGTGGTAGCCGACCGGCAGGTGCTTCCAGTTGGGCAGCAGCGCCTCGCCGTCGGGGCGGAAGATGTGGCCCAGGTTGGTGGCGTGCTGCTCCGAAGCGTAGAAGTCGACGTAGTCGGCCACCTCCACCGGAAGGTGGAGGCGCACCTCGTCGATCCGGTGCAGGTTGGCCTCCACCAGCCGTCGTTCGCCCTCGGTGGTGAGCAGGTCGGTGACCCGCTCGCGGACGTAGGCCCACTCGCCCGGGCCGCGTCGCATGAAGAGGTTGAGCGAGCCGGTCGCCAGGTCGGCGCCGAGCGGGGTGCCGGCCCAGACCGCGGACAGGTCCAGCACGGACTCGCCGATCGCCACGCCCACCCGGGCCTGGCTGGAGCCGCGCGGGGTGAAGACGCCGTAGGGCAGGTTCTGCACCGGGAAGTCGGAGCCCTCCGGCACCGGCACCCAGGTCTGAAGGGAGGTCACTGCTGCTTGCCACCGTCCTGCGGGCCGCGCCCGCTCCAGCTCCACGCGTACGTGCCGTCGTCGCTCGCCCGGCCGCCCTCGGCGACCTCCAGCGGGCGGAAGGTGTCCACCATCACCGCGAGCTCGTCGAAGAACTCGGCGCCGATCGAGCGCTCGTAGGCGCCCGGCTGCGGGCCGTGGGTGTGGCCGCCGGGGTGCAGCGAGACCGAGCCCTGGCCGATGCCGGAGCCCTTGCGGGCCTCGTAGTCACCGCCGCAGTAGAACATCACCTCGTCGCTGTCCACGTTGGAGTGGTAGTACGGCACGGGGATGGAGAGCGGGTGGTAGTCCACCTTGCGCGGCACGAAGTTGCAGATCACGAAGTTGTTGCCCTCGAAGACCTGGTGCGCCGGCGGCGGCTGGTGGATCCGGCCGGTGATCGGCTCGTAGTCGCGGATGTTGAAGACGTACGGGTACAGGCAGCCGTCCCAGCCCACCACGTCGAAGGGGTGCGTGGGGGTGACGAAGACGGTGCCGGCGATCCCGGAGGAGCCGTTGCCGCGGTGCTTGACGTAGATCTCGGTGTCCTGGTCGCGCTCGTCCTCCCCGGCCAGCAGCGGCCCCACCGGCCCGCGCAGGTCGCGCTCGCAGAACGGTGCGTGCTCCAGCAACTGGCCGTACTTGGAGAGGTAGCGCCGGGCCGGGGTGATGTGGCTGTTGGCCTCGATCGCGTACAGCCGCAGCGGCTCCTCGCCGGCGGGCAGCCAGCGGTGGGTGGTGGCGCGGGGCAGCACCACGTAGTCGCCCTGGCCCACCTCCAGCGAGCCGAAGACCGTCTCGACCGTGCCGCTGCCGGACTCGACGTAGACGCACTCGTCGCCTATGGCGTTGCGGTAGAGCGGCGAGGGCCGGCCGCAGGCGACGTAGGCGATCCGCACGTCGGCGTTGGCGAGCACCACCCGGCGTCCGCGCACGGCATCGGTCTGGCGCCACTCCTCGCCCGGGAAGAGGTCGTGCAGCTTGAAGTGGAAGGGCTTGAGCGGGTGGTTCGGCTCGGGTTTGCCCTCCGGCAGGGCCCAGATCCGGCTGTCGACCAGGGCGGAGGGGATGGCGCGGTGGTAGAGGAGGGAGGAGTCGGAGGAGAAACCCTCCTCGCCCATCAGCTCCTCGTAGTAGAGGCCGCCGGCCTCGTTGCGGTGCTGGGTGTGCCTCTTCGGCGGCACCGTGCCGACGGTGCGGTAGTACGCCATCTGCGCCTCCTGAGCGACTGACCACCCTGGACTGCGCCGGCCAGGGCGTCCACCCGGGGGTGGGGGTGGACAAGACCAATCCCACGGCCAGCGGCCAGGTGCTGTCAAGGACCGACCTGGTGGGCCCATGGCCCAGCAGGAGGAACCGAGATGAATCCGGGCGAACCGTCAAGACGCACCGCGGCAACTCTCCGGACACGCGGATGTAACGATCCCCGACTTCTTGCAGAAACTTGCTGCAAGAACTTTCAAACCGGCTTGCAGCGCTGTTACGTTCCTGCTCACAGCCCGGCGTCGACACCCAGTGCGGTCGGTGTCAGGGGGCCAGTATGCGCTCCCGCCGTCCTGACCGGGCACCCACCCCCACCACCCTTTTCCTCCTAGGAGTTCTCATGCGGCGTGGCAGCGCGGCCTTCGCCCTGGTAGCGGCCCTCACGGTGTCGCTCGCGGCCTGCGGCAGCAGCGGCTCCGGCTCGTCCGGCGCGGCGTCCGGCCCGGTGACCATCACCTACTGGGACACCTCCAACGCGACCAACGAGGCCCCGAACTACCAGGCCGTGGTCACGAAGTTCGAGGCCGCCAACCCGGACATCAAGGTCAACTTCGTCAACGTGCCGTTCGACCAGGCGCAGGACAAGCTGCAGACCGCGATGGGCAGCAAGGGTGCCCCCGACGTCTTCCGCTCCGACGTGGGCTGGACCGCGGCCTTCGCCAAGTCCGGCTTCCTGACCCCGCTGGACGGCACCCCCGCGCTGCCGCAGCCCTCGGACTACCAGCCCAGCCTGATCAAGCAGGCCCAGTACCAGGGCAAGACCTACGGCGTGCCGCTGGTCACCGACACCCTGGGCCTGCTCTACAACAAGGCGCTGTTCACCCAGGCCGGCATCACCAGCGCGCCCACCACCTGGGACGAGCTGAAGGCGGACGCCGCCACCATCAAGGCCAAGACCGGCGTCGACGGCTTCGAGCTGCACGCCGGCGACGCCTACGACGCGCTGCCGCTCTTCTTCGGCGAGGGCACCGACCTGGTCGACACCGCCAACAAGAAGATCACCGTCAACTCGCCGACCGCCGTCAAGGCGGTGACCACCTACCAGTCGCTGTTCACCTCGCCCGGCACCGTCAAGGCCGACGTGACCACCGACTCGTACGCGCACATGATGGACGCGTTCAACAACGGCAAGGTCGCCGCGATCATCAACGGCCCCTGGGAGATCACCAACATCTACAAGGGCTCGGCCTTCACCGACCACGGGAACCTCGGTATCGCCGCGGTGCCGGCCGGCTCCACCGGCAAGCCCGGCGCCCCGACCGGCGGCCAGAACATCGCCGTCTTCGCCGGTTCGGACGCCGCCCACCAGGCCGCCGCCGAGAAGTTCGCCGCCTTCATGACCTCCGCGGACAGCGAGGTCTTCATCGCGGAGAAGAACTCCACGCTGCCCACCCGCCCCGACGCCTTCACCGCGGACGTCAAGTCCAACGCGGGCATCGCCGGCTTCCAGCAGATCCTGAACGTGGCCCAGCCGCGCCCGGCGCTGCCCGAGTACTCCTCGCTCTTCACCTCGCTGAGCACCAACCTCGGCAAGATCGCGCAGGGCCAGCAGGGCATCCAGTCCGGCCTGGACGCCAGCGCCCAGGACTACACCAAGCTGCTGCCGGACTTCAGCAAGTAAGGCTGCCAAGCCCCCGCACTCGTCCGGCCCGCCGAGGGGGCGGGCCGGACGAGTGCGCCGTCAGGTACCGACCCGGAGAAGGTGTTCCACCCCCATGACAGCCTTGGTGCAGCGCCTGAAGCGCTCGTACAGCACGTACTGGTACGCCTACGCGATGGCCGCGCCCGTGGTGATCGTGCTGGGCCTGCTGGTGGCCTATCCGCTCGGCCGCGGCATCTACCTGACGCTGACCGACGCGACCAGCCTCAACGTGGGGCACACGATCGGGGTCAACCACATCCCCGACACCTTCAAGTTCGTCGGCCTGCACAACTACCAGGACGTGCTCTTCGGCGAGGGCGCCTACGACCGGTTCTGGTCGCACTTCATCTGGACCATGACCTGGACCGTGCTCTGCGTCGGCCTGCACTTCAGCCTGGGCCTGAGCCTGGCGATGATGCTCAACCAGAAGCTGCGCGGGCGCACCTTCTACCGGTTGCTGCTGATCGTGCCGTGGGCGGTGCCGAGTTTCGTGACCGTCTTCTCCTGGCGGCTGATGCTGGCCGACGGCGGCCTGGTCAACATGCTGCTCGGCTCGCTGCACCTGCCGCAGCCCAGCTGGCTGGAGGACCCGATGGCCCAGAAGGCTGCGGCGATCCTGGTCAACACCTGGTGCGGGGTGCCGTTCATGATGGTCTCGCTGCTCGGCGGCCTCCAGGCGATCCCGGGGGAGCTGTACGAGGCGGCCGAGATGGACGGCGCGAGCGCCTGGCAGCGGTTCCGCTACGTCACGCTGCCCGGCCTGCGCCCGGTCACCAGCACCGTGGTGCTGCTCGGGGTGATCTGGACCTTCAACCAGTTCACCATCATCTTCCTGCTGTTCGGCAAGACCAACGCGCCCGACGCGCAGATCCTGGTCACCTGGGCCTACCAGCTGGGCTTCGGCCAACTGCCGCGCGACTACGCGCAGTCGGCCACCTACGGGATCATCCTGCTCTCCATCCTGATCGTCTTCACCGGCTTCTACCAGCGCTGGCTCAAGCGCAACGACCAGACGGCGATCTGACCCGCCATGGGATCCCCGACCGCCCCGCGCCCCGAGCAGCCCGCCGAGCAGGCCCAGCAGACCCCCAGGAACGGAAAGGCCACCCGATGAGCACCACCACCGACCGGCCCGCCGCGGCCCGCCCGGCCGCGCCCGCCACCCCGGCGCGGCCCCGCAAGGTGCGCGCCCGCGGTGAGCGCAGCGCCGGTGCCACCGCCCTGCTGCACACGGCCCTGGGCCTGGCCGCGCTGGTCGCGGTCTTCCCGGTGCTGTGGATCTTCTACATCGCGCTCGGCCCGGACGAGACGGACTACCTGCACCCCGGGAAGATCCTCGGCAAGGCCACCTTCGCCAACTTCACCACGGTGCTGAACCACACCGACTTCCTGACCTGGTTCGGCAACTCGCTGATCGTGGCCGGCGGCACCGCCCTGTTCGGCGTGCTGATCGCCGCCAGCACCGGCTACGCCGTCTCGCGGATGAAGTTCCCGGGCCTGCGCCCGCTGATGTGGTCGCTGCTGGTGACCCAGATGTTCCCGATCTCCGTGCTGATCGTGCCGATGTACTACATCATGGCCAACCTCGGCCTGCTGGACAGCTACGGCGGCCTGATCCTGGTCTACGCCAGCACCACGGTGCCGTACTGCGCCTGGCTGCTGAAGGGCTACTTCGACACCATCCCCGCGGAGATCGACGAGGCCGGCCGGGTCGACGGGCTCAGCCCGTTCGGCACCTTCTGGCGGCTGATCCTGCCGCTGGCCCGCCCGGGTCTGGCGGTCGCCGTCTTCTACTCCTTCCTGACCGCCTGGGCCGAGGTGCCGTTCGCCTCCACCTTCATGCTCAGCTCGGACAAGTACACCCTCGCGGTGGGTCTGAGCAGCTTCGTCAGCGAGCACGACAGCCAGTGGAACCTGATGGCCGCCACCGCCGTGCTGATCGCGATTCCGGTCACGGCGCTGTTCTACCTGGTCCAGAAGAATCTGGTCACCGGGCTGACCGCGGGTGCCGCAAAGTCCTGACGGACGGTCAACTCCTACCAGTATTCTGCCTGTTGCTCGTGCGTCGATCGCACACTCGAGTGAGTGCGCGAAACGATACCTAGTTCCCAAGGGATCCGCCTGATGACCCAGAACCTGGCCGACACCCCCCGGCCGCTGTCCGCCGTCGCCACCCCTGCCGGCGAACCCAGTCGCTGGTGGCGCGACGCGGTCATCTACCAGGTGTACCCGCGCAGTTTCGCCGATGCCAACGGCGACGGCATGGGCGACCTGCCGGGCGTCCGCAGCCGGCTGCCCTACCTGCGCGACCTCGGCGTCGACGCGGTCTGGCTCTCCCCGTTCTACGCCTCCCCGCAGGCCGACGCCGGCTACGACGTGGCCGACTACCGTGCGGTGGACCCGATGTTCGGCACCCTGCTGGACGCCGACGCGCTGATCCGCGACGCCCACGAACTGGGCCTGCGGATCATCGTGGACCTGGTCCCCAACCACTCCTCCGACCAGCACGAGTGGTTCCAGCGGGCGCTGCGCGAGGGCCCCGCCTCGCCGCTGCGCGAGCGCTACCACTTCCGCCCCGGCAAGGGCGAGGACGGCGAACTGCCGCCCAACGACTGGGAGTCCATCTTCGGCGGCCCGGCCTGGACCCGCACCACCGACCCCGACGGCACCCCGGGCGACTGGTACCTGCACCTGTTCGCTCCCGAGCAGCCCGACTTCAACTGGGACAGCCCCGCGGTCGCCGACGAGTTCCGCTCGATCCTGCGCTTCTGGCTGGACATGGGCGTCGACGGCTTCCGGGTCGACGTCGCGCACGGCCTGGTCAAGGCTCCCGGCCTGCCCGACCTCGGCGGCCACGACCAGCTCAAGCTGCTCGGCAACGACGTCATGCCGTTCTTCGACCAGGACGGCGTGCACGAGATCTACCGCACCTGGCGCCGGATCCTCGACGAGTACCCGGGCGAGCGGATCGCGGTGGCCGAGGCCTGGACCCCCACCGTGGAGCGCACCGCGAACTACGTGCGCCCCGACGAACTGCACCAGGCGTTCAACTTCCAGTACCTGGGCACCGCCTGGGACGCCACCGAGCTGCGCGCCGTGATCGACTCCTCGCTGGCCGCGATGCGCCCGGTCGGCGCCCCCGCCACCTGGGTGCTCTCCAACCACGACGTCACCCGGCACGCCACCCGCTTCGCCAACCCGCCCGGCGGCACCCAGATCCGCGAGCGCGGCGACCGCGGACTCGGCCTGCGCCGGGCCCGCGCGGCCACCCTGCTGATGCTCGCGCTGCCGGGCTCGGCCTACCTCTACCAGGGCGAGGAACTCGGCCTGCCGGACGTCACCGACCTGCCCGACGAGGTCCGCCAGGACCCCTCGTTCTTCCGCGCCAGCGGTCAGGACGGCTTCCGCGACGGCTGCCGGGTGCCGATCCCGTGGTCCGGCGAGGCCGCGCCCTACGGCTTCGGCCCCGTCGAGGGCGGCCCCAGCTGGCTGCCGCAGCCCGCCGAGTGGGCCGGACTCAGCGTCGAGGCGCAGACCGGCGACCCGACCTCCACCCTGGAGCTCTACCGCGGCGCGCTCGCCATCCGCCGCAGCGACCCGGCGCTCGGCGCGGGCGCCGGGCTGACCTGGCTGCCGGCCCCCGAGGGCGTGCTCGCCTTCCGCCGCGACTCCTTCGTCTGCCTGGTCAACACCACCGCCGAGGCGGTGCCGTTCGCCACCGAGGGCCGACTGCTGCTCAGCTCCACCGACCGGATCGAGCCGGGACTGCTCGCGCCCGACAGCACCAGCTGGTGGGCGGTCTGACATGGTTGCAATAGGCTCTGGGCTCGTGACTACGGCGCGACTCTCGGACATCGCGGCGCAGGCGGGGGTCAGCGAGGCCACCGTCAGCCGCGTCCTCAACGGCAAGGCGGGCGTCTCCGCCGCGACCCGGCAGACCGTGCTGGCCGCCCTCGACGTGCTCGGCTACGAACGGCCGACCCGGCTGCGCCAGCGCAGCGCGGGCCTGATCGGGCTGATCACCCCGGAGCTGAGCAACCCGATCTTCCCCGCGCTGGCCCAGGTCATCGAGCAGCAGCTCAGCCGGCACGGCTACACCCCGGTGCTCTGCACCCAGACGCCGGGCGGATCGACCGAGGACGAACTGGTCGAGATGCTGGTCGAGCGGGGGGTCGCCGGCATCGTCTTCGTCTCCGGCCTGCACGCCGATTCGACCGCCGACCACGACCGGTACGCCAAGCTGACCGGACGTCAGGTCCCGTTCGTGCTGATCAACGGCTTCAGCGAGAAGATCGCCGCGCCGTTCATCTCGCCCGACGACCGGGCGGCGATGTGGATGGCGGTCCAGCACCTGGCCGAGCTCGGGCACGAGCGGATCGGCCTGGCGGTCGGTCAGCGCCGCTACGTGCCGGTGCTGCGCAAGATCGAGGGGTTCACCGCGGCCATGCGCTCGGTGCTCGGCGCCGGCGACCAGGAGATCGAGGAACTGGTGCACCACACGCTGTTCAGCGTGGAGGGCGGCCACGCGGCGGCCGGCGTGCTGCTCGACCGCGGCTGCACCGCGATCATCTGCGGCAGCGATCTGATGGCGCTGGGCGCGATCCGCGCGGTGCGCCAGCGCGGGCTGAGCGTGCCCGGCGACGTCTCGGTGGTCGGCTTCGACGACTCGCCGCTGATCGCCTTCACCGAGCCCCCGCTCACCACGATCCGTCAGCCGGTGGAGGCGATGGCCACCGCAGCCGTCGACGCGCTGCTGGAGGAGGTCGGCGGCGAGTCGGCCCAGCGGGTGGAGTACATGTTCCAGCCGGAGCTGGTGATGCGCGGCTCCACCGGGGCCAGGCCGCACCGCGGGGAGTAGCCGCCACGGCGAGCGGCAGCCGCGGGGAGTCGTCGGCCCCGTCCCGACGGGCGCCGAAGATCCACCGGTGCCGGCATCGAGGCATGGGAGCCACCGCACCGCGACCCGACGACACGGCGCCGTCGGTCCACCCGGACCGGCGGCGCCGACTGCTGCTCGGCGGCTGCTCGCTGGCCGCGCTGATCGGCCTCTCCTTCCTGTGGGCCGCCACGATCCCGCGCTGGTGGGCCCAGCAGGTGGGCGACAGCGTGCACGGCCGGCTCTCCAGCGGACTGCTCTTCGGCCTGCTCACCGGCGTCACCTGCACCCTGCTGCCGCTCCTGGTGGCCTGGTTCGGGCTGCGCCGGAGCCGGTCCTGGAAGGTCTCGGTGGCCTGGGTGGCCTGGGTGGCGGTCGCCCTGGTCCTCGCGCTGCCGAAGCTGTGGACGCTGGGCGTGGTGGTCGGCGACGGCAGCGGCGCGCACGCGGGACAGCGGACGATGGACGTGAACGCGCCCTGGTTCCGCGGGGCCAGCCTGATCGGCGCGCTGATCGGCGCGGCGATCTTCGTCGCGCTGCTCCGGTTCACCCGGCGCCGGCAGCCGAAGGCGCAGTGACGCCGGTTCACCGCACGGCCGAGGGCCGCCTCCCGGAGAGTGGAGAGGCGGCCCTCGGTGCTGTCCAGCGGCTGCTCAGCGCTGTGTCACCAGGTTCAGACCCGGCCGGCGAAGTCCGGGGCGTAGTTGGCGATGGTCTCGTACTTCACGCCCGCGCTCGGGTTGGCGGCCTCGACGAACTGGCCGTTGCCGACGTAGATGGCGACGTGGTAGACGCCCGAGTTCTGGCCGTTGTTCGACCAGAACAGCAGGTCGCCCGGCTGCAGGCTGTTCATCGACACCGGGGTGCTGGCGGCGGCCTGGTCGGCGGCCACCCGCGGGATGGAGATGCCCGCCGAGGCCATCGCGGCCTGGGTCAGGCCGGAGCAGTCCCAGCCACCGTTGCCGGTGCCGCCGTAGATGTAGGCCTGACCGACCTTCGACTCCGCGAAGGCGACGGCGGTGGCCATCGCGCCGGAGGCGGGCGCCGGGGTGGCGGCGGTGGTGGAGGCGGTGGTCTGGGCGTTGACGGCCGGCGCCGGGGTGCTGGCGGCCGGGGCGCTGTCGCTGCTCGGGGCGGCGCTGGCCGAGCCGCCCAGGCTCAGCTGCTGGCCCGGGTAGAGCGTGTCAGGACCGGCGGTCAGGACCGACTTGTTGAGCTCGTACAGCTTCTGCCAGCCGCCGGCCACGTGGTGGCTCTGCGCGATGGTGGAGAGCCAGTCGCCGCGCGCCACGGTGTAGGTCTGGCCGCCGGAGTTCTTGGTGCCGTTCCACTGGTGGTTCCAGTGGCCCTGGCTGCCGCTCTGCGAGGACTGCGAGGACTGCGGGGCGCTCTGGGCCGGGGCGCTCGGCTGGGCCGGGGCGCTGGTGGCGGGGGCGCCGGGGTTCACGGCGGCGGGGGCGCCGCCCTGGGTCAGGCCCGCCTGGACGGAGCAGACCGGCCAGGCGCCGGGGCCCTGGTCGGCGAGGACCTTCTCGGCGACGGCGATCTGCTGGTCCTTGGTGGCCTGGTCGGCCTGCGGGGCGTACTGGGTGCCGCCGTAGGCGGCCCAGGTGGAGGCGCTGAACTGCAGGCCGCCGTAGTAGCCGTTGCCGGTGTTGATGCTCCAGTCGCCGCTGCTCTCGCACTGGGCGACCTTGTCCCAGGTGGAGACGGGCGCCGCGGAGGCGGTGGTGGCCGTGATGCACGGCAGGGCGAGGCCGAGACCGAGCAGGCCGGTGGCGGCGATCGCTCGGCGAGCGGTGCGGGACGGACGGGTCGTGCCAGTGGTGGGCAGCATGAAGACGCGTTCCTCTCCTACGCCTACGAGGTGAGCTGTCGGATTCGGACTGGAGTTGCCCGGCCGCGCTGCTGCGCGGCTTCACCCCTAGCTCCGGTCACTCGGTCCGAAGACCGGGTGCCGGGGCGGCTTACCTGGTTCCCCCGCTCCTGCCGTGGTGCGTTTTCGCGCTGCCAGCGCATCCGGTGGCAGGACTCGGCGTCCGGCTGTGCTGGGTCCGTGTGACCACGAACGGGGAGCACGTTAGACAGAGATAAGTTGAATCCGCAAACAGCTGTGATGGCCGTCACAGGCCCACCATGGAACCTTCAAGATCGCCCCGGCGGCGGACCTGAGAGGGCGTCGGGGGAGGGGTCCGGCCGGGGCGTGCAATGTGCCTGCGGGAAACGGGATGTGCCGTGGGCTCAGGGTTGGTGATGCTGATGGGCTGTCCGTTTTCGGCCTTGGTGATCAAGGGGGTGGCCGATCGGACCGGAGCGCCCTGACCGGCTGTCGGCGGGGCGAACGGCCCGGTCCGGCGCACTGGTCGACATCGACCGAATGTCCGATTTACCCCTTCTGTCATCGCGTCAGCTCGCGACGCCGACCAATCGGTCGGCGGGGTGGTCCTGTCCACCACTTCCCGACTGGACACTGAATCGTCACCAATTCACCACATGTGCGCCATCGGCCCGTCAACGGACCTCCGGGGCGCCCTGACCGACCGGCCGACGAACCGTGCTCCGGACATGCCGATGGCCCCGCTCCTGGGCGGGAGCGGGGCCATCAGCGGGCCGGCAGGGCCGTTGGTCAGGGGGTCACTCGCCGGCGACGGGCTCCTCGGTGAGCAGCTCCTCGGTCGGCAGCGGCTCGGCCACCGGCTCGGGCAGCGCGGCCAGGTAGGCCGAGGCGATCAGCTGACCGAGGGTCGGGTAGGCGCCGAGTGCGGCCGCGCTCGGACAGCCGGTCTCCTCGCACGCCGCGAGCAGCAGGTCCTCGGGGGCCTCGGGGCCGATCACCAGCGGGGCCAGCGCCGGGCGCTGGGAGCCGGTGGCCCGCAGGTGCTCGACGGCACCGGCCACCGCGCCGGGCACGTCCAGGGCCGCGGCCACCACGGGCACCGCCAGGCGGGCGGCGAGCAGCACGCCGGTGATCCCGGCCGCCGCCGCGGCGTCCTCGCCGCCGACCGTGGTGAGCACCACGCCGTCGGCGGCGGTGGCGATCGCGAACAGCCGCGCGCGGTCGGCGCGGGCCAGGCCGGCCTCGGAGAGGCGCACGTGGACGGCCTCGGCGAGCAGCGGGTGGGGGCCGAGCACGTCGGTCACCTGGGCGCCGGTCCGCGCGGCCAGGGCGTGCAGCTCCGTCAGGTAGCCGTGCGGGCCGGGCAGCAGCGGCACCAGCACCGGGGCCGGCATTCCGGCCGCCAGTGCGCCGGCGACCAGGCTCTCGACCGTGTCGACCTGCTGGACCGCCGGGGCCGGGCTCGCCTCGGCCGCCTGCTCGGCGGCCTCGGCCTCGGTGCCGGCCGCCGCGCCGGTGTCGGCGGCGCCGGAGTCGACGTCAGCATCGGCCGCGGCGGAGGCGGTGGCGCCGGCCTCGGGCGCCGGGGACGGCGCGGTGGGCAGCCAGCCGGCCGCCGCCAGGATTCCGGGCTGCTCGCCGCGGAGGATCGAGAGCAGTTCGTCCACCACCGCGACCGCCTGCGGCGTCGCCTCGGCCGGGACGGCGAGCACGAGGGCCGGGGCGCCGACCGGCAGCTCAGGCCGTTCGGGTCGACGATGGCGCCCCCGCGCGCGGGAGCCTGGCGTGCGGACGGGTAGTGGCGCGCCCGGGATGGCTGCAGTGCTCATGGCGGAGATCGTAGGACATGCGCCGGACCATCCGGCATTCGGCTGCCGTTACCGCACGTCTGTCGCATATCCACCGGAATATCAGCAGCCGCCGCCTGGCCGGTGCGCCCGGTCGGCGGGCGGGCATTTCCGGGTAATCACTGACAAATCGCCAGCCCACTTCGATCAATGTGACGGAGTGTGAGGAATCGGCTGCGAAGTTGATCAATCGAACCCCCGTGTCAATGGTCGAACCGGTCAGCCTCTCCGGCCGTCCTTCAGACGCGGGGTCACGGTCAGTCTGCTGATTTGCTGTCATATGTCCGGATCGGGACATCCGATGGGCCCGCCAGGAGGCGGTTTGGTCACCTCCCGTACAGGCGGCTGCACGCGCAAAATCACATGCCGATGCACGTGCATTAGCGTTATCATTACGAGTAGTAAGGCATCCGCCCTGCCCGTACGAGCCGGAGGCGGCCGGCGGCCGGATCGGTTGGGCGCCGAGCAGTACGAGCACTCCAGGCTCTTGGGAGATTTCTATGCACCACACGTACAACGGCATGGCTGCTGCGGACCTCGATGGCGTGGTCTGGCAGAAGAGTCAGCACAGCAACTCCAAGGGGAACTGCGTGGAGTTCGCCGCCCTTCCGGACGGCGCGGTCGCGATGCGCAACTCACGCTTCCCGGACGGCCCGGCGCTCATCTACACCCGCGACGAGATAGCGGCGATGCTGCTGGGTGCCAAGGACGGGGAGTTCGACCACCTGGTGGCCTGAGTGGCCGATCGGGCCGGGTGGGGCAGGCTGGTTCGCGCCGTCGTGGGAGCAGGGGCCGCGACGGCGTTCGGCGTTGCGCTGCTGGGGAGTTGGCGCACGGCTGAAGGCGTGCGGCCGCAGTGGTGCCGAGGGGGAGCCGGTGTGGTGATCCGTTCCGGCGGGGCGTCGTGGACAGGCGGGACCCCGGGGCGGTGTTCGACCCCGGGGCGGCCGGTCGGCGCGTCCTGCGGGGTCCTAGGCGGAGCGGCGGTGGCGTCCGGCCGTCGTGGCCGGGGCTGATATGGAGTCAGCGATCGCGCTGGCGAGGTCGACTGACGGTCCGTCGGCCTGGAAGACCGCCCAGACCACCTTGCCGGAGCCGGAGGCCAGCGGGTGCCAGCCCCAGGAGTGGCTGAAGGAGTCCACCAGGTGCAGCCCGCGCCCCGACTCGGCGACGAAGTCCGCCTCCCGGGTGACCGGTCCGGCGATGCTCGGATCACTGACGGCACACACCAGTTGGGAACCCCGGTGGACCAGGCTGATCCGGATCGGCAGCCGTCCCTCGGCCGGCTGTCCCTCGGTGCAGCGTCCGGCGCCCGGCTGGGCCGGGATCGCGGAGAGGCCACCGGGACAGCCCTTGGCGCCCGGCAGGCTCGCCGCGGTGGGCTCGCCGATCGCGTGCCGGAGTGCGTTGGTCACCAACTCCGAGGCCACCAGGGCCACATCGTCGAAGAGATCGCCGAGTCCCCAGCGCTGCAGAGTGGTTCTGGTGAAGTCGCGGGCAGTCTTCACCGCGTCATAGCGGGGAGCGAGGGTACACGTCACGACGTCAGGATCGACGGCCAGGGCCGCACCGGTGCCCATGAAGAGCTCCTCCCATAAGGGGGCAGACACGGCTGGACCCGGCGGGGTCATGCCGGTCACCTCCGACTCGCTCGGCCGCTTCGTCCTCGCCCCGACCCGGCGTGCACGGTCGACAACGAAGCCCGCGGGGAATGTCCAGGGGCGTGCAACTGCACGTGCACCATCGTGCTCTGCGCTCACGGCAGATGCAAGAGTCGATTCACGTGCAGTCGCACTATTGGCATATGCAGACACCGGATGCACGTGCAGCGGAACGTGCCAATGGACGTGCTGATGGACGTGCCGATGCAAAATTGATAGATCCTTCTGCCACTACAGGCACTGTGAGCGGCCAAGTGATGGCAGACTGTGCGCTGTTTTCCCGACGCGGAGGTTCCCACGGCATGACCACAGTGCAGCCAGGCGGCGGATCCATGGTGCGCCGGATCCTCCTGGGCTCCCAGCTGCGCCGACTGCGCGAGAGCCGCAACATCACGCGCGAGGACGCGGGCTACGCCATCCGCGCCTCCGAGTCCAAGATCAGTCGCATGGAGCTGGGTCGGGTCAGCTTCAAGGAGCGCGACGTCGCGGATCTGCTGAGCCTCTACGGGGTGACCGACGGGGAGGAGCGCGAGTCGCTGCTCGGCCTGGTCCGGGAGGCCAACAAGTCCGGCTGGTGGCACAGTTTCAGCGACGTGCTGCCGGGCTGGTTCCAGACCTACGTGGGCCTGGAGGAGGCCGCCTCGCTCATCCGCACCTACGAGGTGCAGTTCATCCCCGGCCTGCTGCAGTCCGAGGAGTACGCCAGGGCGGTCTTCGGGCAGAGCCGGCCAGTGCTGAGCGACGAGGAGATCGAGCGCCTGGTCGGCCTGCGGCTGCGCCGCCAGAAGCTCCTGACGGAGGGTCAGGGGCCGCGCCTGTGGGCCGTGATCGACGAGGCGGCGCTGCGCCGTCCGGTCGGCGGCCCCAAGGTGATGCGCGGTCAGCTGCAGTACCTGATCGACGTCGCCGAGCAGCCCAACGTGGTGATCCAGGTGATGCCGTTCCGGTTCGGCGCGCACGCCGGCGAGAGCGGCGCCTTCAGCATCCTGCGCTTTCCTGAACAGGACCTGGCCGACGTGGTCTACCTGGAGCAACTGACCAGCGCGCTCTACCTGGACAAGCGCGACGACGTCGACGCCTACGTGCAGGTGATGGAGCGGCTGTGCGTGGACAGTCTCACCCCCGAGAAGACGGTCGAGCTGCTCGCCTCGATCCTCGCCGAGAACTAGTGCCGCGTCAGGCAACCTTCGCCCCGTCGCGACGGGCAAAGGCTGCCTGACGCGGCACTAGGGTCCGTCTGACAAGCCCCGGGGCCTGTCCGGCCGCTCCTGCCGGGCGCTACTCCGAGGCCTCGTGCGGCTGCCAGTGCGGCTGCGCGGGTGCCTGCGGCTGCGGCGGGCAGCCCAGCTCCCAGGCCAGCGAGTAGCGGGCGAACAGGGCGGCCCGGATCGGCGGCAGCGGGGTCTGCGCCCCGGGCAGCAGGACGCCGATGCAGCCGCCCATCAACGCGCTGCGCAGGACGGCGTGTTCGGCGATCGGATCGCCCGCCCCCCAGTCCGCCAGCACCTCGCGCAGGATGGTGCCCAGCTGCTGCTGCTCGGGGTCCTGCACGAAGCCGCCGATGTCCGGGTCGAGGATCAGCGCCAGGTGCGAGCGCATCACCCGCGGGTGGTTCAGGGCGAGGTGGAGCACCGCGTCGATCGCCGTGGCCAGCCGGTGCTGCGGTGAGGCGCCGGACGGCAGTGCCTCCAGCGCGGCGGCCAGCTCCAGGTGCATCAGGCGGTGGGTGGCCGACTGCATCAGGAGTCGTTTGCCGTCGAAGTAGTACGACACCAGGCCGCGGGCGAGCCCGGCCCGCTCGGCGATGTCGGCCAGCGTGGTGGCGGCGTATCCGTGCTGGTCGACCAGTTCCACGGTGGCTCGCATCAGCCGTCGCCGGGAGCGCAGCCGCATCTCCTCGTTGACCGATTCCCCGCGAGGTGCCATCGTGTCAGCTCCGTACTTTGGTTGGCTCTCGGTCAATATACGTGGCCAGGAGCGGCCCAGGCATACGTCCGAGGCGAAGGCGGACGTCGGCCGGGGTACGGAAACCCAGGTGCGGGTCTCACCAGAACGGGGGACTGGTGAGACCGGCACCACCGCGCGGCGAGGGCTCGGCGCGCGGTGGCTGGTCAGCAGGCTGCCGACCGGTGGAGACCGGTCGGCAGCCGCCGCATGTCCAGGTCTTGGTGATCAGACCTTCTCGGTCAGCGTCCGGCCAGCGCCCGCCTCGGCGTTGACCCGACCGTAATCGTAGTCCGGCACGGCGGGCGGGGTGACGGTGCGTCGGCGGTCCAGCACCGCGCCGCTCGCGGTGACCACCAGGCTGATCAGTGCGACCCCGGTGACCAGCAGCAATCCCGGTCGGTAGCCGTCCAGTTGGGCCTGCGGGCTGGTCCCGCCGTGGCTGCCCGCGGTGATCACCGCGGTGGTGACGGCCAGCACCAGCGCGTTGCCGATCTGCATGGCGGTGTTGACCAGGCCGGAGGCCAGCCCCTGCTCCTCGTCGGCCACGCCGTTGGTGGCGGCGATGTTGGCGGAGGGGTAGAAGAGCGCGAAGCCGATGCCCAGCAGCACCATGGTCGGCAGCACCAGGGCGGCGAAGGTGCTGTGGGTGTCCAGCCGCAGGAAGAGCGCGTAGCCGATCACCATCGCCAGGCTGCCGAGCGGCAGCAGCCGGCCGGTGCCGTAGCGGTCCACGATGGCGCCCATCCTGGTGGAGGAGAGGGCGACCAGCGCGCCGGCCGGCAGCAGTGCGAAGCCCATCTCCAGAGCCGACCAGCCGAGCAGTCGCTGCAGGTAGAGCGCCACGATGAACTGGAAGCCCGCGTAGGAGCCCATCAGCACGAAGGCCGCCACATTGGCCCGTGCGACGTTGCCGTTGCGGAAGATCCCGAGCCGTACCAGCGGGTGCGCGGCGCGCTGCTCGATCAGCAGGAAGGCCGCGCCGAGCACGACCACCGCGAGCAGCGAGCCGATGGTGCGCAGGCTCGCCCAGCCGGCCCCCTGGGCCTCGGTGACGGTGAAGACCAGCAGCAGCAGCGAAGCGGTGCCGGTGATCGCGCCGGCCACGTCGTAGCCGCCCTCGGAGCGCTCGTGCGGGTGCTTGGGCAGCAGCTTCAGCGCGAACACCAGCGCGATCAGTGCGACCGGGACGGGCATCAGGAAGGTCCAGCGCCAGCCCACCGAGGTGAGCAGGCCGCTGATCACCAGGCCGAGCGAGTAGCCGCTGGCCCCGCAGGTGGTGAAGATCGACAGCGCCTTGTTGCGGGCCGGGCCCTCGGGGAAGGTGGTGGTGATGATCGACAGGGCGGCGGGCGCGGTGAACGCGGCGCTGGCGCCCTTAAGGAAGCGGGCGGCGATCAGCAGCCCGCCGTCGCTGACCACGCCGCCCAGCAGCGAGGCGGCGGCGAAGACCGCGAGCGCGATCAGGAAGACCCGGCGGCGGCCCAGCAGGTCGGCGGCCCGGCCGCCGAGCAGCAACAGACCGCCGTAGCCCAGCACGTAGCCGGAGACCACCCACTGCAGTGCCGACGTGGAGAGCTTGAGGCTGGAGCCGATGGACGGCAGGGCGACGCCGACCATCGAGACGTCCAGGGCGTCCAGGAAGAGGGCGGCACAGAGAACGATCAGGGCGCCCCAGAGCTGGGGGCTCCATTGGAGCTGGTCGGACGGACGGTCAGATGTCTGGACAGTGCTGGCTGTTGGCGCACGGTGGCCTGCGGAGGTCATGGCCCAAACAGTACATGCATGTGCATTCAATGCAAGTAAATATAATGTGAACTCATATAGTGCTCATGCATGTGGTAGCATGCGGGTGTGTCAGTACAAGACCTGGCCGAGACGGCCGCCCTGGTCTCCGAGTGGCGTGACCTGCTGGCCCGTCATGCGGCGACAGCCTGTGCCCTGGACCGTGAGCTGGGCGAGCACTTCGGGCTCTGCATGAGCGACTTCGAGGTGCTGGAGCGCCTGGCCGAGGCCGCCGACCTGCTGCGGGTGCAGGAGCTGGCCGAGAAGGTCCATCTGAGCCAGAGTGCGCTCTCCCGCCTCATCGGCCGCCTGGAGAAGGCCGGCCTGGTCGAGCGGACCATGTGCGACCTGGACCGGCGCGGCATCTACGTCCGGCTCGCGCCGCTGGGCCAGGAGCGCTACGAGGCGGCCCGGCCGCTGCACCGCGAGGTGCTGGAGCGGATGCTGCTCAAGCGCCAACAGCCCAGCTGCGGCTGACTCCCGAGCCGCGCCGACCGCTGCTCCGCCACCTCCCGATCCGTACGAAGCCGCCCCGGTGGCGCGCCTCAGTGCAGCGCGCTGAGGCCCGGCAGCACCGCGAGCAGCAGCACGCTGCCCGGCGCCGCGAGTGCCGCCGCGGTCAGCCGCAGCCGGGTGAGCACGGGCAGCCGCGGCCGGCCGGCCAGCAGCCGGTCCACCCGGCGCGGCGCCTGGGCCAGCTGACCGGGGACCGGGCCGCCGGGGCAGGACGCGAAGACGCCGCGCCCCGCATTGATCTCGACCATCGCGTGCGCCGTGATCAGTCGCCCGTGCCGGCGGGCGGCCCGGTCGTCCGCGGCCAGCTCCACCAACTCGCCCACCTGGTCCCGGAACGCGCTGAACACCCCGACCCCGGGGAAGCCCGCCGCGAGCGCCTGCGCGCACTGCGCCAGCCAGTGGTGCCGGGCCCGGACGTGGCTGCGCTCGTGGCTCAGCACCGCCGCCAGCTCCCGGTCGGTCAGCCGGCTCAGCGCCCCGGTGGTGACCACCAGGCGGGACTGCGGTCCGGGCAGCGACCAGGCCTGCGGCTGGACGTTCTCCAGCACTACCAGGCGCTCGCGGCGGGCCGGAAGATCTCCGGCGGCGGCCGGCAACTCGGGTGCGCGGGTCGCGAGTTCGGCGTGCCGGTGGCCGCGCTCGGCGCGCGCCGAGCGGATCTCACGGGCCAGCGAGAGCGCGGTGCGCAGCCCGCCCAGCGCCAGCAGCGCCGCGCAGAACCGGCCCCAGCCTTCGGCCTCGCCCAGTCCGTACGCCGCCTCCACGCCGCGCGGCGCCCCGGCGAAGAGCAGGGTGCGCACCTCGGGCAGCGCGGCCGAGACGGCCAGCAGCAGGCTCAGCAGGCAGCAGAGCAGGACGGCGATCACCAGGCACTGCCACACCAGCAGCGCGAGCACCGGTTCACGCTCGGCCCAGCCGGCCCGGGTCAGCAGGAGTGGCCCGGCGGTGGCGAGCAGCACGCCGAGCAGCAGCAGGCCGAGCAGGGCCGTCATGGCAGTGGGTCCCCCCAGATGAAGGTGTGACCGGACACTGCGGCTCAATCTAGGCGCTCGGTGGACGGCGTGGAACGGCCGCTCCCCGGCAGTGACCAACGCCACGCGGGCGTACTGGTGAACGCCGGGCAACGCCGCCGGGTTCCCGCGCGGAGCAAGATTTCGGGCGCTCGCCGAGCACTCGCCGAGCACTCTCCAGGCGCTCGCCGAGCACTCGTCGGGTACTCAGAGCACCAGCAGCATCGCGAACATGCCCACGCCCATCGCGAGCCGGCAGGCCTGGGGCAGCGGGCCGCCGAGCACCACCCGCCCCGTCGTTCCGGTGGCGCCCGGCCGGACCGGCACCGTCAGCAGCCGGCTGCCCGCCCAGAGCGCGTAACAGCCGAAGTAGACCAGCAGCAGCCCGGTGACCGCGGGTCGGCCCATCGGCATCACCATCCCCGCGTGCTGCTGCGGTGCGCCGCCCATCGCCAGTGCCATGTAGGCCATCGCCGCCGCGCCGACCGCGTGGTGCAGTCGGTGGGCCCGCCGTCCGCCCGCCCCGCGGCCCGCCGCCGCGCCGAGCGAGCCCGCGCAGAGCAGGCCGAAGAGCGCGACCCAGAGCGCGGCCGGCAGCCGGTCGCCGAGCGCGATCATCGCGGCGGTGCCCAGGCCCATCGCGGCCTCCACCGCGTCCGAGCCGCGCCCGCCGCCAGGCGCGGTGCGGGGGGTGAGGTGCAGCCGGATCAGACAGATCCCGCCGGTGCCGGCGGTCAGCAGCGCCAGCAGCCAGCTGAGCACAGCCGGTCCGTACATGCCTCCCCCTCCGTCCCCGCCGCGTGCGCGCGCCAAGCGGAACGGGGGTACCGACCACGATCACCCACGGCCACGGGTGCGGAGCAGGGCGTGCACAGGGGCGCACTGAGGTGCGCCGGTGGCACTGGGTGGAGCCGCGCGCCGGGGGCGGGGCCGGGCAGGTCGGCGGGGCGGGCCGACGGTCGGACCCGGGCGGTCGGCACGGCCGACTGGACCTGTGCGCTGGCGATCGCGTCACAGGAGCGGAGAGAGTCGTTCCGGTCGGGCGCCCGCCCCCGGCGGGCCAATCCGGGCGTCCGGCCTGGGCGTTCAGCGGCCCGTCACCGGAAGGAAATCGGGCATCTACCCCATCGAGTGGAGATTCTCTCATCGAACCCCCCTTGAACAGGAGAACCTTTCGTCCTTATCGTGTCCTTGATTCAATAACTTCTGTCGAAGCAGGTCCCCGATGCAGAATCTCTCGTCGAAGCTCGCGGTGGCGGCCGACCGTCCGGCGGCGCCCCTCTCCGACCACCCCGCCTGGCAGCGGCTGAAGCAGACCGTCGAGGAGCTGCGCCCGCTGCAGTCCAAGGACGGCTCGATCGACCTGGCCGCGGTCCAGCGGCAGACCGTCGACCCGCTGCTGGCCACCGTGCTCGACGCGATCGCGGAGCTGGCACCGCTCTTCCCGCACGACGCGGCCTACCTGGAGGCCGTCCAGGCCGACCTGCGCAAGTGGGCCGACACCGGCTACCGCGAGCCCGACTTCCTGGACTCGCTGCTCGCCTTCCAGCCCGCCGCCGAGCGGGTGGACGGCCTGCAGCACCTGGTCGTGTTCCCGATGTACACCCAGAACGGCAACCCGGACCGCAACCTGGAGGCCGTCCTCCTCGAGGTGGTCTGGCCCGACTGGCTGGCCGAGCTGGAGCGCACCCGCTTCGACAACCCGATGTTCGTGCCGATCACCTTCGTCGACTTCACGGCGGGCTACGACACGAACTCCGCGGTGCTCTTCCCGGAGACCGTGGCCGTCCGCAAGGCCCCCGAGCGGTTCACCTGGGGCGGCATCTTCTGCGACCGCGAGGCCGCCCGGTTCCGCGCCGTGTCCACCTCGGCCGTGCGGCTGCTCGGCCTGGACATCCCCGCCGACGCCGCCGAGCTGATCGCCGACCAGGCCCGCTCGCAGCAGACCTTCGTCCTGTGGGACCTGGTGCACGACCGCACCCACAGCCACGGCGACCTGCCGTTCGACCCCTTCATGATCAAGCAGCGCAGCCCGTTCTGGATGTACGGGCTGGAGGAGCTGCGCTGCGACCTGACCGCCTTCAAGGAGGCCGTCCGGCTGGAGGCCGAGGGCTACCCGCAGGGCCGCGACGTCCAGTACGCGATCCTCTTCGACCGGATGTTCCGCTTCCCCGTCACCGGTGGCCGGGTCCGCAACTACGACGGCATGGGCGGCCAGCTGCTCTTCGCCTACCTGCACAAGCACGACGCGCTGCGCTGGCGCGACAACCGGCTGAGCATCGACTGGGACCGGGTCGCCGAGGTCACCAACGCCCTCTGCGGCGAGATCGAGGCGCTCTACCGGGCCGGCATCGACCGCCCCAAGACCGCCCACTGGATCGCCGCCTACGAGCTGGTCTCCCGCTACCTGACCCCGCACCCGGCCTCCACCTGGGCCAAGGGCCCCGAGGCGCTGCCGCTGGACCTGGACGGCAAGGCGCTGAACAAGGCGCTGTGCGACGCCGTCCACCCCGACGAGTTCCCGCTCAGCATGTTCTACGAGGCCCTGTCGAAGAAGCTCAGCGGCGTGATCGCCGCGACCACCGGCATCACCGGTGCCGGCGTGACGGAGGTGGCCGCGTGAGCGCCCTGCAGGACAAGGTGATCGCGGTCGCCGGTGCCAGCGGCCCGGCCGGCCAGGCGACCATGCGCCGGCTCGCGGCCGGCGGCGCCGTGGTGATCGGCGCGGACATCGACCAGCAGCGCCTCGACGGTGCGCTCGCCAAGGTGCGCGAATCCGTGCCCGGGGCGCGGGTCAGCGGCCAGGTCATCGACCTGCTCGACCCGCAGGAGGTGCACGACTGGGCCGACCACCTGGAGGCCGAGCACGGCCACGTCGACGGCCTGTTCCACCTGGTCGGCGGCTGGCGCGGCAGCAAGAGCTTCCACGACACCCGGATCGACGACTGGGACTTCCTGCACAACACGGTGGTCCGCACCCTGCAGCACACCTCGCTCGCCTTCCAGCCCGCGCTGCTTCGCAGCGAGGCCGGCCGGTACGCGATCGTCTCGGCCGCCGCCGCGCACAAGCCCACCGGTGGCGGCGCCGCCTACGCGGCGGCCAAGGCCGCCAGCGAGGCCTGGACGCTCGCCATGGCGCACTCCTTCCAGAAGGAGACCACCGCCGAGGACGGCGTGCCGACCGCCGCGGCTGTCATCCTGGTGATCAAGGCCCTGGTCAGCCCCGAGATGCGGGCCGAGAAGCCGGAGGCGAAGTTCGCCGGCTTCACCGACACCGCCGACCTGGCCGACAACCTCGCGGACCTCTGGGCCCGCCCCGCAGCAGAACTGAACGGACAGCACCTGTGGCTGACAGCCCGATGAGCACCACCCCGTCCGGGACCGACGCGATCCGCCGCCACGACCCCGCCGTGCGCGGGTTCGCCAGCGACAACTACGCCGGTGTCCACCCGGAGATCCTGGCCGCACTGGCGGTCGCCAACGGCGGCCACCAGGTCGCGTACGGCGAGGACCAGTACACCGAGCACCTGCAGACGGTCTTCAAGAAGCACTTCGGCGAGCAGACCGAGGCCTACCCGGTCTTCAACGGCACCGGCGCCAACGTGGTCGCGCTCCAGGCGCTGCTGCCGCGCTGGGGCGCGGTGATCGCCGCCGAGAGCGCGCACATCAACGTCGACGAGTGCGGCGCCCCGGAGAAGATGGCCGGGATCAAGCTGCACATCGTCCCCACTCCGGACGGCAAGCTCACCCCCGAGCTGATCGACCGGCAGGCCTACGGCTGGGACGACGAGCACCGGGCGGCCCCGCTCGCGGTCTCCATCACCCAGAGCACCGAGCTCGGCACCCTGTACACCGCCGAGGAGGTCCGGGCGATCTGCGAGCACGCGCACGAGCGCGGCATGCTCGTCCACATGGACGGCTCCCGGCTGGCCAACGCCGCCGCCTCGCTGGGCCGGCCCTTCCGCGAGTTCACCACCGACGCCGGGGTGGACGTGCTCTCCTTCGGCGGCACCAAGAACGGCCTGCTGCTCGGCGAGGCCGTGGTGGTGCTCAACCCGGAGAAGGTCCGGAACCTGAAGTACCTGCGCAAGATGTCGATGCAGCTCGCCTCGAAGATGCGCTTCGTCTCGGTGCAGTTCGAGGCGCTGCTCACCGGCGACCTCTGGCTGCGCAACGCCGGGCACGCCAACGCGATGGCCCAGCGCCTGGCCACGGCGGTCGGCGCGATCGACGGCGTCACCCTGGTCCGCCCGGTGCAGGCCAACGCCGTCTTCGCGATCCTGCCGCGCGAGGTCAGCGAGCGGCTGCAGAAGCGTTACCGCTTCTACTTCTGGGACGAGCAGACCGGCGAGGTGCGCTGGATGACCGCCTTCGACACCACCGAGGCGGACATCGACGCCTTCGCGGCGGCGATAGCGGAGGAGCTGGGCCGGGGCCTCTGAGTCCTTCCGCCCGCTGCTCGACTCCAGCCTTCGGCCGGCCGGGACACTGTCCCGGCCGGCCGAAGGCCTTTTCGTGCTGCCCGACCGCCGCTCGCGGCTCAGCGCGCGGGCAGCAGCGGCCAGACGTCCCGCTCGGCATCGGGCGCCCACACCACGTCCGCGTGGCCGTAGCCCGGCACCACCCGGTAGTCGACCCGCGCCCCGCCCGCGCGGATCAGCCGTGCGCCGAGGTCGTGATCGCCGCGCCCGAGTTCGGTGTTGATCCACACCACCTCGGCGCGGATCGCCGCCCAATCGATCCGGTACACCTCCTCGCGGCCACCCCACACGGCGGCGAGATCGCGCAGCAGGGCGGTCGGCTGCTCCCCGCTGCCGAGCCGGCCGACCGCCTCGGACCAGACGGCCAGCGGCGTGCGGTCCAGGGTGAAGCGGTCCTGCACCGCGGTGGCGCCGAACTCGAAGGAGCCGCTGCTGTGGCCGCGGTGGTAGATCCAGTTCGCCGGTCCCGGCAGCAGGTGGGTGCGGGTCAGCGCGTAGTGCAGCAGGGCGAGGTTGCCGAAGGCCGTGCCGGGGTGGCCCGGGCGGGGGAGCGGGCTGTCACCCGCGGGGTCGGCGGCGGCGCGGGCGAACAGGCCCTTGAGGCCGGGGTCGACCGTCCAGTGGCCCGCGGCGAGCTGCTCCTGGAGCGCATCGGTGAGCGCGCCGGCGCGGGCGGCGAGCTCGGGTTCGGTGGCCGGGTCGTAGGGCCCGGTGGTGTCGAGGACGAGGACGCGTCGGGGGTGGGCGTCGGGCTGGGCCGCCGTGTCCAGCGCCAGGGCGGCGCCGGCCGAGTGTCCGAGCAGGTCGTAGGGGAGGCCGAGCGCCTCGTCGACGGCGGCGAGCACCTGCCGCACGTCGCGGCGGTGGGCGGCGAGGCCCCACTCGGCACAGTGCGGGCCGGTGCTCTCCGTGGTCAGCGCGTCCTCGCGGGGCGTGATGCCGAGGACGAGGTGGCCGCGGGCGGCGAGGAATCCGGCCAGACCGCCGCCGTCCTGCGCGGTGCAGTAGCTCGCCCGGACATTGAGACCGCCGCCGGGGAGCAGGACGGCGACGCTGTGCGGTACCGCCGTCGCCGGATCGGTCACCAGGTCGACCACCAAGGGCGCGGTCGAGTCCGGCAGGACGAGCTGCCAGTGGCTGCTCCGGTTCGGTGTCGCCGCCCCGTCGATCGGGACCGCTTCGGCACCCAGCGCCGCACTCAACCTCTTGACCATGTCCATGGCCATTCCTCCCTCGGGTCGGCCCCCAGAATGCCGGACGAGGCGATTTGCTTGTGGCGGGCCGCTGCCCGTACAGTTCCGGAGTCGCGCCGAGAGGGGCGGCAGAGTGAAGTCGGGAAGATGAACTTCGGTAAATCGGAGTGAAACTGGTCTGATAAGCTCGAAACACGAAAGAACGAAGCGCCCGGAGAGCTTGCGAGAGCGGCTTGAAGGAAGCGTCCGTTCCTTGAGAACTCAACAGCGTGCCAAAAGTCAACGCCAGATATGTTGACATCCCCGGCCTTGGTCTTCGGACTGGGGTTGGAGATTCCTTTTGAAGTAAAACACTAGCGAGGACGCAGTGCGCGAGGCCACCCTATTCCGGTGGTTGTCGTGCCGCTCGACGCGGGTGTCGACCCGATTACGGGTAAACATTCACGGAGAGTTTGATCCTGGCTCAGGACGAACGCTGGCGGCGTGCTTAACACATGCAAGTCGAACGGTGAAGCCCTTCGGGGTGGATCAGTGGCGAACGGGTGAGTAACACGTGGGCAATCTGCCCTGCACTCTGGGACAAGCCCTGGAAACGGGGTCTAATACCGGATACGACCTTCCTCTGCATGGGGGTTGGTGGAAAGCTCCGGCGGTGCAGGATGAGCCCGCGGCCTATCAGCTTGTTGGTGGGGTAATGGCCTACCAAGGCGACGACGGGTAGCCGGCCTGAGAGGGCGACCGGCCACACTGGGACTGAGACACGGCCCAGACTCCTACGGGAGGCAGCAGTGGGGAATATTGCACAATGGGCGAAAGCCTGATGCAGCGACGCCGCGTGAGGGATGACGGCCTTCGGGTTGTAAACCTCTTTCAGCAGGGAAGAAGCGCAAGTGACGGTACCTGCAGAAGAAGCACCGGCTAACTACGTGCCAGCAGCCGCGGTAATACGTAGGGTGCGAGCGTTGTCCGGAATTATTGGGCGTAAAGAGCTCGTAGGCGGCCTGTCGCGTCGGATGTGAAAGCCCGGGGCTTAACCCCGGGTCTGCATTCGATACGGGCAGGCTAGAGTGTGGTAGGGGAGATCGGAATTCCTGGTGTAGCGGTGAAATGCGCAGATATCAGGAGGAACACCGGTGGCGAAGGCGGATCTCTGGGCCATTACTGACGCTGAGGAGCGAAAGCGTGGGGAGCGAACAGGATTAGATACCCTGGTAGTCCACGCCGTAAACGTTGGGAACTAGGTGTTGGCGACATTCCACGTCGTCGGTGCCGCAGCTAACGCATTAAGTTCCCCGCCTGGGGAGTACGGCCGCAAGGCTAAAACTCAAAGGAATTGACGGGGGCCCGCACAAGCAGCGGAGCATGTGGCTTAATTCGACGCAACGCGAAGAACCTTACCAAGGCTTGACATATACCGGAAACGGCTAGAGATAGTCGCCCCCTTGTGGTCGGTATACAGGTGGTGCATGGTTGTCGTCAGCTCGTGTCGTGAGATGTTGGGTTAAGTCCCGCAACGAGCGCAACCCTTGTTCTGTGTTGCCAGCATGCCTTTCGGGGTGATGGGGACTCACAGGAGACTGCCGGGGTCAACTCGGAGGAAGGTGGGGACGACGTCAAATCATCATGCCCCTTATGTCTTGGGCTGCACACGTGCTACAATGGTCGGTACAAAGGGCTGCGATACCGTGAGGTGGAGCGAATCCCAAAAAGCCGGCCTCAGTTCGGATTGGGGTCTGCAACTCGACCCCATGAAGTTGGAGTTGCTAGTAATCGCAGATCAGCATGCTGCGGTGAATACGTTCCCGGGCCTTGTACACACCGCCCGTCACGTCACGAAAGTCGGTAACACCCGAAGCCGGTGGCCTAACCCTTGGGAGGGAGCCGTCGAAGGTGGGACCAGCGATT
Source organism: Kitasatospora sp. NBC_01250 (assembly GCF_036226465.1). Taxonomy (NCBI): domain Bacteria; kingdom Bacillati; phylum Actinomycetota; class Actinomycetes; order Kitasatosporales; family Streptomycetaceae; genus Kitasatospora; species Kitasatospora sp. NBC_01250. The sequence continues at coordinate 7,372,706 of NZ_CP108476.1, forward strand.
GGGACGAAGTCGTAACAAGGTAGCCGTACCGGAAGGTGCGGCTGGATCACCTCCTTTCTAAGGAGCACATGGCCGGATGCGAGCGAATGTCTCGCACGGTTGCTCATGGGTGGAACGTTGACTATTCGGCACACAGGGTTGGTTGTTTCCTAGTACTGCTTCGGCGTGGAACGGTTACGGGTGATCTGGTGTGTCGGGCACGTTGTTGGGTCCTGAGGGAACGAGTAATCGTTGTCTCAGTGCCGGTCCCACGGACCGACCTGGTGTTTGCCGGGTTGTGTAGGTGGGTGTCTGGTCGTTGTTTGAGAACTGCACAGTGGACGCGAGCATCTGTGGCCAAGTTTTTAAGGGCGCACGGTGGATGCCTTGGCACTAGGAACCGATGAAGGACGTGGGAGGCCGCGATAGGCCCCGGGGAGCTGTCAACCGAGCTTTGATCCGGGGGTGTCCGAATGGGGAAACCCGGCAGTCGTCATGGGCTGTCACCCATACCTGAACACATAGGGTATGTGGAGGGAACGCGGGGAAGTGAAACATCTCAGTACCCGCAGGAAGAGAAAACAACCGTGATTCCGGGAGTAGTGGCGAGCGAAACCGGATGAGGCTAAACCGTTGTGGTGTGAGACCCGGCAGGGGTTGCCACTTCGGGGTCGTGGGAAAGTTCTTCGGTCGTCTGCCGGCGATCGGGTGAGTCAGAAACCGTATGGGTAGTCGAAGGACATGCGAAAGGTCCGGCGTAGAGGGTAAGACCCCCGTAGACGAAACTTGTACGGCTCACTTGAGCTTCTCCCAAGTAGCACGGAGCCCGAGAAATTCCGTGTGAATCTGGCGGGACCACCCGCTAAGCCTAAATATTCCCTAGTGACCGATAGCGGATAGTACCGTGAGGGAATGGTGAAAAGTACCGCGGGAGCGGAGTGAAATAGTACCTGAAACCGTGTGCCTACAAGCCGTGGGAGCGTCGTTGGTCAGCTTGCTGATCAGCCGTGACTGCGTGCCTTTTGAAGAATGAGCCTGCGAGTTTGCGGTGTGTAGCGAGGTTAACCCGTGTGGGGTAGCCGTAGCGAAAGCGAGTCCGAATAGGGCGGTTGAGTTGCATGCCCAAGACCCGAAGCGGAGTGATCTAGCCATGGGCAGGTTGAAGCGCGGGTAAGACCGCGTGGAGGACCGAACCCACCAGGGTTGAAAACCTGGGGGATGACCTGTGGTTAGGGGTGAAAGGCCAATCAAACTCCGTGATAGCTGGTTCTCCCCGAAATGCATTTAGGTGCAGCGTCACGTGTTTCTTGCCGGAGGTAGAGCACTGGATAGGCGATGGGCCTTACCGGGTTACTGACCTTAGCCAAACTCCGAATGCCGGTAAGTGAGAGCGTGGCAGTGAGACTGTGGGGGATAAGCTCCATGGTCGAGAGGGAAACAGCCCAGAACACCGACTAAGGTCCCTAAGCGTGTGCTAAGTGGGAAAGGATGTGGAGTCGCAGAGACAACCAGGAGGTTGGCTTAGAAGCAGCCACCCTTGAAAGAGTGCGTAATAGCTCACTGGTCAAGTGATTCCGCGCCGACAATGTAGCGGGGCTCAAGCACACCACCGAAGTCGTGTCATTCACAGAATACGCCCAACGGCGCTGTGGATGGGTAGGGGAGCGTCGTGTGCCGGGTGAAGCGGCGGAGGAATCCAGTCGTGGACGGTATACGAGTGAGAATGCAGGCATGAGTAGCGATACAAGAGTGGGAAACTCTTGCGCCGATTGACCAAGGGTTCCTGGGTCAAGCTGATCTGCCCAGGGTAAGTCGGGACCTAAGGCGAGGCCGACAGGCGTAGTCGATGGACAACGGGTTGATATTCCCGTACCCGCTTTGAAGCGCCAACGCTGAACCTCTGAATGCTAAAGCCGTGAAGCCGGCCCGGAGTCTTCGGACAAAGGGACGTGGTGGAGCCGCTGATCCAACAGGGTATTAGGTGAGCGATGGGGTGACGCAGGAAGGTAGTCCAGCCCGGGCGGTGGTTGTCCCGGGGTAAGGGTGTAGGACGCAAGGTAGGCAAATCCGCCTTGCACATAGTCTGAGACCTGATGCCGAGCCGATTGTGGTGAAGTGGATGATCCTATGCTGTCGAGAAAAGCCTCTAGCGAGTTTCATGGCGGCCCGTACCCCAAACCGACTCAGGTGGTCAGGTAGAGAATACCGAGGCGTTCGGGTGAACTATGGTTAAGGAACTCGGCAAAATGCCCCCGTAACTTCGGGAGAAGGGGGCCGGAACTGGTGGAGGCACTTGCTGCCCGAGCTGGGGCCGGCCGCAGAGACCAGCGAGAAGCGACTGTTTACTAAAAACACAGGTCCGTGCGAAGCCGTAAGGCGATGTATACGGACTGACGCCTGCCCGGTGCTGGAACGTTAAGGGGACCGGTTAGCTCTGATTCGTCGGGGCGAAGCTGAGAACTTAAGCGCCAGTAAACGGCGGTGGTAACTATAACCATCCTAAGGTAGCGAAATTCCTTGTCGGGTAAGTTCCGACCTGCACGAATGGCGTAACGACTTCTCGACTGTCTCAACCATAGGCCCGGTGAAATTGCATTACGAGTAAAGATGCTCGTTTCGCGCAGCAGGACGGAAAGACCCCGGGACCTTTACTATAGCTTGATATTGGTGTTCGGTTCGGCTTGTGTAGGATAGGTGGGAGACTTTGAAGCGGCAACGCCAGTTGTTGTGGAGTCGACGTTGAAATACCACTCTGGTCGTGCTGGATGTCTAACCTGGGTCCGTGATCCGGATCAGGGACAGTGTCTGGTGGGTAGTTTAACTGGGGCGGTTGCCTCCTAAAGAGTAACGGAGGCGCCCAAAGGTTCCCTCAGCCTGGTTGGCAATCAGGTGTTGAGTGTAAGTGCACAAGGGAGCTTGACTGTGAGACCGACGGGTCGAGCAGGTGCGAAAGCAGGGACTAGTGATCCGGCGGTGGCTTGTGGAAGCGCCGTCGCTCAACGGATAAAAGGTACCCCGGGGATAACAGGCTGATCTTCCCCAAGAGTCCATATCGACGGGATGGTTTGGCACCTCGATGTCGGCTCGTCGCATCCTGGGGCTGGAGTAGGTCCCAAGGGTTGGGCTGTTCGCCCATTAAAGCGGTACGCGAGCTGGGTTTAGAACGTCGTGAGACAGTTCGGTCCCTATCCGCTGTGCGCGTAGGAGTGTTGAGAAGGGCTGTCCCTAGTACGAGAGGACCGGGACGGACGAACCTCTGGTGTGCCAGTTGTCCTGCCAAGGGCATGGCTGGTTGGCTACGTTCGGGAGGGATAACCGCTGAAAGCATCTAAGCGGGAAGCCTGCTTCGAGATGAGCACTCCCACCTCCTTGAGAGGGTAAGGCTCCCAGTAGACGACTGGGTTGATAGGCCGGATGTGGAAGCCCTGTAAGGGGTGGAGCTGACCGGTACTAATAGGCCGAGGGCTTGTCCTCAGTTGCTCGCGTCCACTGTGTTGTTCTGAAACAACGACCCCTGCCAGGGAAAGAACGGGCGGGTTGCGGTCGACAGTTTCATAGTGTTTCGGTGGTCATAGCGTGAGGGAAACGCCCGGTTACATTCCGAACCCGGAAGCTAAGCCTCACAGCGCCGATGGTACTGCAGGGGGGACCCTGTGGGAGAGTAGGACGCCGCCGAACAATCATTCAGAGAAAGCCCCGCCCCGGGAGACCGGGTGCGGGGCTTTCTCGCGTTTGTGTCCGACTCCGGCGCACGACTGATTCGCGGCGGACGGCGTGGTGAGCCGGCGGCCGTTCCCGCTCGAAGGAGACAGGGAGACCAACCGGCGCCTCGCCGCCGCACTCGCGGCCGACCGCTGAGCACCGCTCGGCCCGAGCCGACGTCAGACGGCGCGCCTCCCGGTCGGGTGACGCGCCGTCGACAGTCGGACCGGCAGGGTTGCTCAGGCCCCCGCTGCCGCCCGCTTGGCGGCCTTCGCGGCCGCCTCCTGCTCGTCCTCGGCCTCCGCGACCTCCAGGGTCGGCGCGGTGCCGCCGAGGCTGGCGGGGAGCCACCAGGAGTCGTCCGGGCCGGTCGGCTTGGCGGGGTACTCGCGCTGGGCCCGGTCGAGCATCTCGCTCATCGCCGCCCGCAGCCGCCGCGTCACCATCACCGGCTTGTCCGTGGGCTCCAGGTGAATCGGTTCGCCAATCATGATGGTGACCGGGACGTGCCGCTTGGTCAGCGTCTTCGGGCGGCCCTTGGTCCACAGCTGCTGGGTGCCCCAGAGGATCACCGGCAGCAGCGGGGCACCGGAGTCGGCCGCCATCCGGGCCGCTCCGGTCTTGAACTTCTTCAGCATGAAGGAGCGGCTGATGGTGGCCTCGGGGAAGACCCCCACCACCTCGCCCGCCCGCAGCGCGCGCACGGCCGCGTCGTAGGCGGGCTGGCCGTCGGTGCGGTCGACCGGGATGTGCTTCATGCCGCGCATCAGCGGGCCGGAGATCCAGTGCCGGAAGACCTCGTCCTTCGCCATGAAGCGGGTCTTGCGGTCCCCGCCGCGGTAGGCGCCCAGGCCCGCGAAGAGGAAGTCCAGGTAGCTGATGTGATTGCTCACCAGCACCGCGCCCCCGGTCGCCGGGACGTGCTCGGCACCCGCGATGCTGATCCGGCAATCGAGCGCCTTGAAGACGGTCAGTGCCGTGCGGATCACTGGCGGGTAGACGAACTCTGCCACGGTCAGCCCTACTTCTGCTTACGGGCCCTGGCCCGGTGCGACGGCACCCGGGTCCGACCGCGTGGACCGGGCCTCCGAGGCGCGGCACGCCGCGGCTGACACGGGTGATTCTGGTGATGATGGTCCCCCGAAGGGGTGCCTTCTGTCATCTGGGCGTGCCCGGCGGGCGGGAGATTGTCATCACATCACTGATCGGCGTGGCCGGGAACTCCGCGGCACCGCGGTCGGTAGCAGTCGAACATCCCGGCGCGCCGTGCCGCAGGAAGGTGCGGCGCGGTGGCGGCCGTGGCGCCCGGAGCGCGGTGGCGCACACTGGGGCGCGTGACGGGACTGCTGATGCGCGCCACGGCGGCGTGCGGGAGGGACGAGACCGTGCTGCTGTCCGCCGCCGACCTGGGCGAGGGCGTGACGCTGGGGGAGCGGGCGACCCTGGTGCAGTTCTCCACCGCCTTCTGCCAGCCCTGCCGGGCCACCCGCCGGGTGCTCGCCGAGGTCGCCGGGCTGGTGGCCGGCGTGGCGCACGTGGAGATCGACGCCGAGCAGAACCTGGAGCTGGTGCGCCGGCTGGAGATCCGGCGCACCCCCACCGTGCTGGTGCTGGACGCCGCCGGTCGGGTGGTGCGGCGCGCCGCCGGCCAGCCGCGCCGGGCGGACGTGATCGCCGCGCTCGGCCGGGCGCTGTGACGGCCCGGACAGGCCCCGGACAGGACCCCGGGCCGGGCCTCGGGCCGGGCCCGGCGATCGTGCCGAGTCGCCCCCGTTGAGCTGGGCAGTTCGCGCCCGCGGGGACCGGTGGGGCGCGTACTGTCCAGGTCGAGAGCTTCGTCACAATGATCAGGGGGGATAACGCCCTGACATTGCGGCAAGATGTGGGCGACCGGTATTTAGATACTGACGAGTAACCAGAGCGGGATGCTGCCGAGTATGCTGCCGGAAGTGCCGGTCGGGGCAGCAGGAATGCGCTGTCCGTAGCGGGTGCCGCCCAGTGCGCACCCGTCCGTTGCACCGCCGCAGCCGCCGGACAAGACCAGTACAGGAGACAGGCCGTGAGCTTGAGGATCGTTGTCTGTGTGAAGTACGTGCCCGACGCGACCGGTGACCGTCGCTTCGCGGACGACACCACCACCGACCGGGACGCCGTGGACGGCCTCCTGTCGGAGCTCGACGAGTACGGCGTCGAGCAGGCGCTGCGGATCAAGGAGGCGGCCGGTGACGACGCCGAGGTGACCGTGCTGACCGTCGGCGGCGACGACGCCCGGGACGCGCTGAAGAAGGCCCTGTCCATGGGGGCCGACAAGGGTGTCCACGTCAACGACGACGACATCCACGGCTCGGACGTGATCGCCACCTCCGCGATCGTCGCCAAGGCGCTCGAGAAGACCGGCTACGACCTGGTGATCTGCGGCATGGCCTCGACCGACGGCACCATGGGCGTGCTGCCCGCGCTGCTCGCCGAGCGCCTGGGCCTGCCGCAGGTGACCCTGCTCTCCGAGGTCTCGGTCGAGGGCGGCACCGTCAAGGGCCGCCGCGACGGCGACGCCGCCACCGAGCTGGTCGAGGCCGCGCTGCCGGCCGTCGTCTCGGTCACCGACCAGTCGGGCGAGGCCCGCTACCCGTCCTTCAAGGGCATCATGGCCGCCAAGAAGAAGCCGGTCGAGGACCTGGACCTGGACGACCTGGGCATCGATGCGGACGAGGTCGGCCTGGCCGGCGCCTGGACCGCGGTCGAGACCGTCACCGAGCGTCCGGCCCGTACCGCCGGGACGATCGTCAAGGACGAGGGCGAGGGCGGCAAGCAGCTCGCCGGCTTCCTCGCCGCGCAGAAGTTCATCTGATCCCGCCGTCCGGACCCACGTTCCATCAGGAGATAAAGAATCATGGCTGAGATCCTGGTCCTCGTGGACCACGCCGACGGCGCCGTCCGCAAGCCCGCCCTGGAGCTGCTCACCCTGGCCCGCCGCATCGGCGAGCCCTCCGCGGTCGTCCTCGGTGCCGGCGCCGCTGCCGCCGACATCGCCGCCAAGGCCGCCGAGTTCGGTGCCGCGAAGGTGTACGTCGCCGACGCCGCCGAGTTCGCCGACTACCTGGTCGTCCCGAAGGTCGACGCGCTCACCCAGATCGCCAAGGCCTCCGGTGCCGCCGCCGTCCTGGTGACCTCCTCCGGTGAGGGCAAGGAGATCGCGGCCCGCGTCGCGCTGCGCCTGGAGTCGGGTGTCATCACCGACGCCGTCGACCTGGAGGCCGGGGCCGACGGCCCGGTCGCCACCCAGTCCGTCTTCGCGGCCTCCTTCCAGGTCAAGTCGAAGATCACCCGTGGCACCCCGGTCATCACCGTGAAGCCGAACGCCGTCGGCCCCGAGGCCGCCCCGGCCGCAGGTGCGGTCGAGAACGTCACCGTCGAGTTCACCGGCAAGGCCGCCAAGGTCACCTCGCGCACCCCGCGGGTCTCCTCGGGCCGCCCCGAGCTGACCGAGGCCGCGATCGTGGTCTCCGGCGGCCGTGGTGTCGGTGCCGCCGAGGGCTTCGGAGTGGTCGAGGAGCTCGCGGACGCGCTCGGCGCGGCCGTCGGTGCCTCGCGCGCCGCCGTGGACGCCGGCTGGTACCCGCACAGCAACCAGGTCGGCCAGACCGGCAAGCAGGTCTCCCCGCAGCTGTACGTCGCGGCGGGCATCTCCGGCGCGATCCAGCACCGCGCCGGCATGCAGACCTCGAAGACCATCGTGGCGATCAACAAGGACGCCGAGGCGCCGATCTTCGAGCTGGTCGACTACGGCGTGGTCGGCGACCTGTTCGACGTGCTGCCGCAGCTGACCGGCGAGGTCAAGGCCCGCAAGGGCTGAGTACGCGGGAGCCTGCGGCCCCCGAGGGGCCCGGGCCGATCCGGCACCGGTGCCGGCACAGGGCGTGATCCACCCAGTGGTGTGGATCACGCCCTGTGGCGTCCGACAGGACCGTAGAGTGCCGACGTGACTCTCTTGACGGCACTTCAGGACGGGCGCGGGGATTCGGCCGACGCGCTGCGGATCGACGGCCGGGAGCTCTCCCGCGAAGGACTGCTGGGGGCCGCCGGGGCGGTGGCCGCCCGGGCCGCGGGCGCCCGGGCGCTGGCCGTGCTGGCCCGGCCCTCGGCGGAGACGGTGACGGCGGTGGTGGGCGGTCTGCTGGCGGGCGTGCCGGTGGTCCCGGTGCCGCCGGACGCCGGGCCGGTGGAGCGTTCGCACATCCTGCGCGACAGCGGTGCCGAGCTGATCGCCGGTGCGGGGGCGGCGGTGCGCGAGGTGGCGGCCGAGGACGGCATCGAGGCGCTCCCGGTCGACCTCGCCGAGCGGCACGACTTCGGCCGCGGCGAAGCCGAGCCCACGGGCCCGGCCTTCGTGCTCTACACCTCCGGGACCACCGGGCCGCCGAAGGGCGCGATCCTCTCCCGGCGGGCGGTGGCCGCCGACCTGGACGCGCTGGCCGAGGCCTGGGCCTGGACCGCCGAGGACACCCTGGTGCACGGCCTGCCGCTGTTCCACGTGCACGGCCTGGTGCTCGGCGTGCTCGGCGCGCTGCGCACCGGCTGCCGCCTGGTGCACACCGGGCGCCCGACTCCGGCGGCGTACGCCGAGGCGGGCGGCACGCTCTACTTCGGGGTGCCCACGGTCTGGTCCCGGGTGGCCGCCGACGAGGCCGCGGCCCGGGCGCTGAGCGGTGCCCGGCTGCTGGTCTCGGGCAGCGCCCCGCTGCCGGTGCCGGTCTTCGACCGGCTGGCCGCGCTCACCGGCCACCAGCCGGTCGAGCGCTACGGCATGACCGAGACGCTGATCACGCTGAGCACCCGGGCCGGCGGCGAGCGCCGCCCCGGCAGCGTCGGGCTGCCGCTGACCGGTGTGGCCACCCGGCTGGTCGGCGAGGACGGACAACCGGTGCCCGCCGACGGCGAGAGCGTGGGCGACCTGGAGGTCAGCGGCCCGGTGCTGTTCGACGGCTACCTGAACCGCCCGGACGCCGAGGCCGAGGTGCGCACCGCCGACGGCTGGTTCCGCACCGGCGACGTGGCCACCGTCGGCCCCGACGGCTTCCACCGGATCGTCGGCCGGGCCTCGGTGGACCTGATCAAGAGCGGCGGCTTCAAGATCGGCGCCGGCGAGGTGGAGGCCGCGCTGCGCGACCACCCCGCCGTGGCGGACGCGGCCGTGGTCGGCGCACCCGATCCCGACCTCGGGCAGGCGGTGGTGGCGTTCGTGATCCCGGCGGGGCCGGTGACGGGCGACCAGCTCACCGAGTTCGTCGCCACCCGGCTGTCGGCGCACAAGCGCCCGCGCCGGGTCGTGCTGGTCCAGGAGCTGCCGCGGAACGCGATGGGCAAGGTGCTGAAGAAGAAGCTGCTGGAGGGCTGACCGGCCGTCAGGGCCTGTCCGGGGCGGGGCGTCAGGTGGTCGCGAGGCGGAACGCCAGGCTGCCGAACGCCACCTGGTCGCCCGGCTTGACCCGCACCCCGCCGGTCACCCGGTGGCCGTTGACCAGGGTGCCGTTGGTCGAGCCGAGGTCGTACAGCACCCAGCCGTCCGCGCCCAGGCGCAGCTCGGCGTGCTGACGGGAGACCGAGTGGTCGCTCAGCCGCAGGCCGCAACCGGGTGCGCGGCCGATCCGGACGGCCGGCTGACCCTGCTGGGGCAGTGTCAGGCCGGGCAGCCGCTCGGTCCGCCAGGCCTCGCGCAGCCGCACGGTGAACGCCGACAGGCGCCCCACGGTGCGCAGCGCCAGCTGGGCCAGGCGCCCGTCGGCACGCAGGTCGGCGAGCACCGCGTCCAGCTCGGCCGAGCTGCGCGCGGTCAGCACCAGCTCCATCCGGCGCATGAAGGTGTCGTGGGACAGTCGGCCCTGCCCCGCGCCCTCGCGCAGCAGCCCGAGGGCGTGCTCGCGGTCGGCCTCCGAGGGGCGGGCCGAGGCGTCGGCGGAGACCGCGCCGGTGCAGGGCTCGAGAGCGCTCATGAGGTCGATTCTCGGGCCCGGTGGGCGGCGGTGTCCAGAAAGCGGGGGACGGGAACCGCGGGGCCCGGTACGGCAGTCCAGCAGGTGGGGGCGGAGGGTCGGGGCCGCCGCCGGGCGGTGGTCGGCTCGGACCTGACGGGGGCGTGCCGGGAGGGTCGCACGGCGCGCGCGGCGCCTGTGCGCGGGGGCGGGGGTACGCCGCCGCGCTGTGTGCGCGGGATCAAGCGGGTGCGAAGTGACGTGACGTCAGATCTTGAGGAATGAGGGGTCGGGCCCGGGGGGTACCACCTCGGATGGTGCCGGGGCGCTCGGTGCGTCGGGGTGCGTCGGCGAGCCGGCCGCCCCGTGCGGGGGCGGCCGGCACCGTCCGGCGCGGACGCTGCCGGGTTCGCCCCAGGGTCGGACAAGCCCTAGGTCAGGGGGAATCGTGATCATCTGGGTCAACGGGACATTCGGCGCGGGCAAGAGCAGCGCCTGTCGCGAGCTGGTCGAGCTGCTGCCCGGCAGTACGCTCTTCGATCCGGAGCAGGTCGGCGACGCGCTGCGCCGGATCCTGCCGGCCCACCGGCTGGCCGAGGTCAGGGACTTCCAGGACCTGCCGGCCTGGCGCCGGCTGGTCCCGGAGGTGGCGGCGGCCGTGCTGGCCGAGGTGCCGGGCACCCTGGTGGTGCCGATGACGCTGCTGCGCGAGGACTACCGGGACGAGATCTTCGGCGCGCTGGCGGCCCGCGGCCTGACCGTGCACCACTTCGTGCTGCACGCTGAGGAAACGATCCTGCGCGAGCGGATAGCGCACAGCGAGGAGTATCCCGGCGACCCCGAGGCGAGCGAGCAGTGCCGCCGCTGGCGCTTCGCCAAGCTGCCCGCCTACCAGCGGGCGCAGTCCTGGCTGCACCGCGACGCCCGGGTGCTGGAGACCGGCGGGCTGACGCCCCTCCAGGTCGCCCGCACGCTGGCCGCCCTGGTCAAGGAGGGCGCCGGGCACTGCCCGATCGTGCGGGCCGCGGACTCGGCGGACGACACCGTGGCCGCGGCCGTGCTCTTCTTCGACGAGGACGACCGGGTGCTGCTGGTCGACCCGGTCTACAAGCCGGACTGGGAGTTCCCCGGCGGCGTGGTCGAACGCGGCGAGGCGCCGACCCTGGCGGCCGTCCGGGAGGCGGCCGAGGAGCTGGGCCTGAACCTGGCCCCGGAGGCGCTGCGCCTGCTGGCCGTCGACTGGGAGCCGCGCTCCGGGGTGCGCCGCGGCGGGATGCGCCTGGTCTATGACGGCGGACACCTGACGGCCGGCCAGCGGGCGGCGCTGCGGCTGCCGCCGGACGAGCTGCGGGACTGGCGCTTCGTGACCCTGGGGGAGTCGCGCGGACTGCTCTCGGCGGGCCGCTACCGCCGCCTCGCGGTGGCCCTGGAGGCACGCGGGGTCGGTGCCCCGCGCTACCTGGAGGCGGGCCGGCCGGCGGCGCAGGGGTAGGGCCCCGGACCCGGGCGGGCCGGCGGCGCGCGGTGGCGGCAGGATGGGGGCATGCCGTTCACCTTCAGCCACCCCGCCGCCGTGCTTCCGCTGCTGCGCGGGCTGCGCGCCCGCGGCCCGCTGGTCGCCTCGGCGCTGGTGGCCGGGTCGATGGCGCCGGACCTGCCGTTCTTCGCCGCCTCCGTGCGCCCCGGGCTCTACGCGGCGGGCGGGCTGACGCACCGTTGGTGGGCGGTGCCCACCCTCGACGTCGCGCTCGCGGCCGGTCTGGTGGGCGGTTGGCACGCGGTGCTGCGCCGACCGCTGCTCGACCTGCTGCCGCCGCCCTGGGCCCGGACCGCCGATGCCGCCACCGCGTGGCGCCCGGCGGCGGGCGGGGTCCGTGGCCGGGCGGGGTGGTTCGCGCTCTCGGCCGCGCTGGGCGCGGCCAGCCACGTCGGCTGGGACGCCTTCACCCACCCGGGCCGGGCGGGGGTGCGGCTGCTCCCGGTGCTGGAGCGGCGGGTGGCCGGGGTGCCGCTCTGCACGGTGGCCCAGTACGGCGGTTCGGCGCTCGCGCTGGCGGCCCTGGGCGGTTACCTGGCCCGCGAGCTGCGCCCGGCGGAGACGGCTCCGACCGCCGTGGCGGCCGCGCCCGCCGTGACTGCCACGACCGTCACGCCCGCCGCGACCGCCGGGTCGGCCCGGCGCCGCGCGCTGGTCGCCGTCGCCGGGGTGGTCGGGGCGGCGCACCGGGTGCGCCACGCGCGTCGGGTGCGCGGCCCGGGCGGCCGGCCCGATCTGATCGCCGACCTCTGCTTCGGCGCCGGCGCGGGCGTCCTGGCCGCCGCGGCCGCTCTCGGCGCGGCCCAGCGTCTGGGCCTGGCCGGCGACCCCGCCCCGGCTGCGGGCCCGGCGGCCGCCGGGGCGGGGTGAGGGCCGGTCAGCCCTGCCAGGCCTGCGCGTAGCGCTGCAGGAACAGGGCCTCGGAGAGCGCCATCCGCTCCAGCTCCTGCGGGTCCAGGCTCTCGTTGACCGCGTGGATCTGGGTGGTCGGCTCCTCCACGCCGATCAGCACGATCTCCGCCTGCGGGTAGAGCGTGCGCAGCGTGTTGCAGAGCGGGATCGAGCCGCCCTCGCCGGCCACCACCATGTCCACCCCGTACGCCTCCCGCATCGCCTCGCCCAGCGCCTCGTAGGCCGGGCCCGAGGTCTCGGCGAGGAACGGGGAACCGCTGTGCAGCCGGGTGACGGTGAGCTGGACCTGCCACGGGGCGGCCTGCTCCAGGTGGGCGACCAGGGCGTCCTGCGCCGTCCCGGTCGACATGCCGGGCGGCACCCGCAGGCTGACCTTGGCCTTCGCCGTGGCCTGCACCGAGGAGGTCGAGCCGATCACCGAAGGCACGTCGATGCCGACCACGGTGACGGCCGGGCGGGCCCAGAGCCGGTCGGCGACGTCGCCGGTGCCGACCAGCTGCACGCCCTCCAGGACCTGGGCGTCGGCGCGGAAGCGGTCCTCCGGGTAGCTGACGCCGGGCCAGCTCTGGTCGGCGGGCAGCCCGTCGATCGCGGTGGCGCCGTGCTCGTCGTAGAGCGAGGCGAGGATCTTCAGCAGCGCGGCCAGCGCGTCGGGGGCGGCGCCGCCGAAGGCGCCCGAGTGCAGGTTGCCGGCCAGCGTGCGGACCTCCACCGACACCTCGGTGATCCCGCGCAGCGAGGCGGTGGCGGTCGGCAGACCGGCCGCGAAGTTGCCCACGTCGCCGATCACGATCGCGTCCGCGGTGAGCAGATCGGGGTGGGCCAGCGCGTACTGCTCCATCCCGCCGGTGCCCTGCTCCTCGGAGCCCTCCACGATCACCTTCAGGTTGACCGGCAGCTGCGGGCCGCCGCTGGCGCGCAGCGCCCGAAGGGCCGTCAGGTGCATCAGGATGTTGCCCTTGCAGTCCGCCGCGCCGCGTCCGTACCAGCGGCCGTCGCGCTCGGTGAGCTGGAACGGCGGGGTGGTCCAGGCGTTCTCGTCCAGCGACGGCTGCACGTCGTAGTGCGAGTAGAGCAGCACGGTCGGCGCGCCGGGCACCCCGGTCAGCTCGCCGTACACGGACTGCGTGCCGTCGGGGGTGTCGATCAGCCGGACGCCGGTCAGGCCCTCGGCGCGCAGCGCCTCGGCCACCCAGTGGGCGGCCGCCTGGCACTCCTGCTCCAGCCCGAGCCCGGGGTCGGCGATCGAGGGGAAGGCCACCAGCTCGGCCAGCTCGTCGTGGGCACGGGGCATCAGGGCGCGGACGGCGGTGGCGAGATCGGACGAGGGCTGGGTCATAACGGGCTCCGGAAGCGTCGGCTGGTCGGTCTGTCGGTCGGTCTGCGGGTCGGACAGGCTGGTCGGTCTGTCGGTCGGACGGACTCGTGGTCGGGCTCGTGGTCGGGCTGGTCGGTCGGCTGGAGCACCGGTCGGATGCCGGTGCTCAGTGCGCGATCGAGCATAGGCGCAGCCCCGGGCGGCGATGCCGCGCCGGGCTGTCGCTGGTGGCGAGGGCGGTGCGCCGGGCCGCGCCGCATAGGATGACTCGACGTGAGAGACTCCGGTACCGCGCCCGAATCGAGCCTGCCCAGCGACCTGACGACCGTCGAACCCGACGCCCGGGCCGAGCCGGTGGCGGCTGAACCCGAAGCCGACCCCGAAGCCGAGAACACCGCCCCCGACCCGCTCGACGGCGTCTGGGACGTCGTCGTGGTCGGGGCCGGCCCGGCCGGCGCCTCGGCGGCGCAGGCCGCCGCCGCGCAGGGCCGCCGGGTGCTGCTGCTGGACAAGGCCGAGCACCCGCGCTACAAGACCTGCGGCGGCGGCATCATCGGGCCGTCCCGGGACAGCCTGCCGCCCGACTTCAAGCTGCCGCTCCAGGACCGGGTGCATGCCGTCACCTTCGCGCTGAACGGCCGGTTCACCCGCACCCGCCGCTCCCGGCGGATGCTCTTCGGCCTGGTCAACCGGAGCGAGTTCGACCTGCGCCTGGTCGAGTCGGCCCAGCAGTCCGGCGCGGTGCTGGTGACCGGGGTGACCGTCACCGGCGTGGAGCAGCAGGGCGGTGCGGACCGCCGCACGGTGGCCGTGACCCTGGCCGACGGGCGCGCGGTGCAGGCGCGCGCGGTGGTCGGTGCGGACGGCAGCGCCAGCCGGATCGGGCGGCACGTCGGGGTGACCTTCGACCAGATCGACCTGGGGCTGGAGGCCGAGATCCCGGTGCCCGAGCGGGTGGTGCGGGCCTGGGAGGGCCGGATCCACCTGGACTGGGGCCCGCTGCCCGGCAGTTACGGCTGGGTCTTCCCGAAGACCGACTCCGGCACGCTGACCGTCGGGGTGATCTCGGCACGCGGCGACGGCGAACTGACCAAGCAGTACCTGGCGGACTACATCCGCCGGCTCGGCCTGGCCGGCTTCACCCCGGCCGTCGAGTCCGGCCACCTGACCCGCTGCCGGGCCGAGGACTCGCCGCTCTCCCGCGGCCGGGTGCTGGTGGCCGGCGACGCGGCCGGGCTGCTGGAGCCGTGGACCCGCGAGGGCATCTCGTACGCGCTGCGCTCGGGCCGGCTGGCCGGGGAGTGGGCCGTCCAGGTGGCCGAGGCCGACGGCCCCGGCGAGGTGCGCCGCCAGGCCCTGAACTACGCCTTCGCGGTCAAGGCGGGCCTGGGCGTGGAGATGCGGGCCGGCAAGGTGATGCTGGCGGCCTTCGAGCGCCGGCCGCACCTGTTCCACCTGGCGGTCTGCACGATCAAGCCTGCCTGGGGGGCGTTCGCCCAGACCACCCAGGGACACACCACCTTCGCCCAGATCCTGCGGCAGTACCGGGCCGCCCGGCGGCTGGCCGCGATGGCCGCGCGGTAGGCAGTGCCTGCCGCGTACTCCCGGGGGAGTACGGGTGACCACCCCGGTCGGCTGACGTGCGCCGGGGCCCGCCTCGCCTAGCCTTCCGGCATGAGCCCTACCGGCAGCAGCGAGCGCGGTACCCGGGGCCTCTTCGGGGGGCTCTCCGGCGGACCGCCGTGGGCCCGCGGCCCCGGCGGTGGCCCGGGCGGCGGTCTGCCGGTCCGGTCCTCGGCGCTGGTCGCCCTGCTCCAGCTGGTGGGCACCGCCGGCGAGTGGCGGCACCAGGCCTCCGGGCGGGTGCCGCTGGACGCGTTCGGCTACCTGCTGCTGGTGGCCGGCCCGGTGCTGCTGGTGCTGCGCCGGCGGCGGCCGGTGGCGGTGGTGGCCGGCACCGCCGCGGTGACGCTGGTCTACCTGGCGGCCGGCTACCCCTACGGTCCGGTCTTCGCCAGCTTCGTGGTCGCCTACTGCGTGGCGGTGTGGAGCGGGCACCGGCGGGCGGCCGTGCTGAGCCTGCTCGCCCTCTACGGCGGCCACCTGCTGCTCGCCTTCGCGGTGCCGCACGGCTGGCTGCGCGGGGCGGGCGCCGGGGGCGGCGGCTGGCCGGAGTTCGGGCTCGGCCTGGTCGCGCTGCTGCTGGCCGCCGTCGCCGAGCTGCTGCGGATCCGCCACGAGCAGGCCGCCGCGCGCCACGCCGCCCGGCAGGCCGCCGCCCGGCGCCGGGCGGACGAGGAACGCCTGCGGATGGCCCGCGAGCTGCACGACATCCTGGCGCACAGCATTTCGCTGATCCATCTCCAGGCCGGGGTGGCGCTGGAGCTGATCGACGACCGGCCCGAGCAGGCCAGGGCCGCGCTGGTCACCATCAAGGCGGCCAGCAAGGAGGCGCTGGGCGAGGTCCGCCAGGTGCTCGGCACGCTGCGCGGGCCCGGCGACGCGGCGCCGCGCCGACCGGCCCCGGGCCTGGACCGGCTGACCGAGCTGACCGAGCAGGCCGCGCACGCCGGGCTGACCGTCACCGTGCGCACGGTGGGCGGGCCCCGGGAGCTGCCCGCCGGGGTGGGGCTGGCCGCCTTCCGGGTCGTCCAGGAGGCGCTGACCAACGTGATCCGGCACTCGGCCGCGCGCCGGGCCGAGGTGCTGCTGGACTGGAGCGAGCCCGACGCGCTGACCGTGCAGGTGGACGACCCGGGCCCGGCCGCCGCGCCCGAGGCCGGGGAGCCGGCCGGCGGCGGCAACGGGCTGGCCGGGATGCGCGAGCGGGCCGCCGCCCTCGGTGGCACGCTCACGGCGGGGCCGCGCGAGGGCGGGTTCCGGGTGCGGGCCCTGCTCCCGACGCGCGGCGAGGGCTCGGTCGCAACGAGTGCGCGGGAGGCGCGATGATCCGGGTGCTGCTGGCGGACGACCAGGTGCTGGTCCGGGCGGGCTTTCGGGCGCTGCTGGACGCGCAGGGCGACATCGAGGTGGTGGGCGAGGCGGACGACGGCGCGGCGGCGGTGGCGCTGGCCGCCGAACTGCGCCCCGACGTGGTGCTGATGGACATCCGGATGCCCGGCCTGGACGGGCTGGAGGCCACCCGGCAGATCTGCGCCAGGCCCGACCTGGCCGGGGTCAGGGTGGTGGTGCTGACCACCTTCGAGCTGGACGAGTACGTCTTCGAGGCGCTGCGCGGCGGGGCGGCCGGGTTCCTGGTCAAGGACACCGAGCCGGCCGATCTGCTGCGCGCGGTGCGGGTGGTGGCGGGCGGCGACGCGCTGCTCTCGCCCGGGGTGACCCGCCGGCTGATCGGCGAGTTCGCGGCCCGCTCCAAGGCACCCGGGCGGCCGGGCGCACCCGGGCTCGCGCTGCTGACGGAGCGCGAGCGGGAGGTGCTGACGCTGGTCGGGATGGGGCTCTCCAACGACGAGATCGCCCGCCGCCTGGTGGTCAGCCCGCTCACCGCCAAGACCCATGTGAGCCGGGCGATGGTCAAGTCGGGGGTGCGCGACCGGGCGCAGCTGGTGGTGCTGGCCTATGAGAGCGGGCTGGTCCGGCCGGGCTGGCTGGGCTAGGCCGTGTCCGGTGGACCGGTCAGCCGGCCAGTTCGTCGCCCAGCGCGGTGCGCAGGTAGAGCACCGAGCGGCCGTGCCGGGCCCGGCTGACCAGCCGGGTGGCCAGCAGCACCGCCAGGTGCTGGCTGACCGCGCCCGGGGTGACGCCCAGTCGCAGCGCCAACTCGGTGGTGGAGACGGGCTCGTGCAGCAGGGCGAGCAGGCGGGCCTTGGGCGCGCCGAGCAGCTGCTCCAGCGCGCGCGAGGTGCTCGGCCGGTCCAGCGCGCCTGCCATCGAGCCCTGGCCGCGGGCGGGGTAGGCGATGGCGGGCGGGTACTGGTCGCTGATGAAGGTGTTGGCCGAGCGGATGAAGCAGCTCGGGGTGAAGACCAGGCCGCGCTGGTCGACCCGGATGTCCCGGCCGGCGACGTCCCGCCCGCGGCCCCAGCCGCGGTCGATCGTCAGCACCCCGTCCCCCCAGCGCAGCCGCTGGTCCAGCTCGGTCAGCAGCACGCCCACGCCGTGCTGGGCCAGGGTCCGGGCACGGTGCACGATGTCGGCCTCCAGCACCGAGCGGGCGCGCGGCCACCAGTGCGGGGCCAGGCAGTTCTCCCAGTACTCCTCCAGCGCCAGGCAGATCTCCTCCAGCAGCCGGGCGGGCTCGGCCAGCCGCTCGGCCAGCGGCGTCGGCAGCCGGCCGTCGTGCGGCAGGAAGGCGCGCTCCAGCTCGACCCGCAGGGTGGCCGGGTCGGTGGCCCGCAGCACGCCCAGCTCGGACCGGAAGCTGGGGGCGGGGCCGGCCGGCCGCGGGGTCAGGAAGTCGGCGACGTACCGGTTGCCCGCGATCAGCGAGCACAGCAGCTGGCGGCTCTCCAACTGCTCGAAGTCCGGCCGCAGCCGGCGGAACCACGCCTGCTGCGCCGGGTAGCTCGCCGGGTGCGTCCACATCCGCAGGCTCAGCACCGTCTCCTGGAGCGGTGAGCAGGCGAAGGAGACCGCGGCCAGATCCGCCAGGCCGAGGTGGAACCGGTACATAGCGACCCTTCGCTTCAGGCTGGAGCTAAATCAATACCGAAGAGTACGGACCGTGGGCTGAGATCGTGTCATGACGACGACAACCTCGGCCGCCGCGCCGGCGAGCACCATCCGCCCCCGTGGCCGCCTGTTGCCGGGCGATCCGGTCATGCGGCTGCTGAGCTGGACCACGCTGGTCAACGCGTTCGGCAACGGCCTGTTCTACACGGTCAGCGCGCTCTACTTCACCCGGATCCTCGGCTACGGCGTCGGCCAGGTCGGCGTGGTGCTGACGGTGGCCGGGCTGTGCGGGGTGGCGGCCAGCATCCCGGCCGGGCGGGCCGCCGACCGCTGGGGCAGCAAGCGGGTGCTGATCGCGCTGGTGGCCGCCGAGGGAGTGGGGACCATCGGCTACACCCTTGTGCACGGCCTGGCCGCCTTCGCGCTGCTCGCCTGCGTGGTGACCGCGGTCGACCGGGGTACCACCACCACCCGCAGCGCGCTCTACGCCGAGGTGCTGACCGCCGATCAGCGGGTGGCCGGCCGCGCCTACCTGCGGGCGGTCACCAACGTGGCGATGGGCCTGGGCTCGGTGCTGGCCGGCGTGACGCTGCAGCTCGACAGCCGGGCCGCCTACCAGGCGACGGTGCTCGCCGACGCGCTCAGCTTCGTGCTGGTGGCGCTCGTCCTGCGGCGGCTGCCCGGGCGCTCGGCCGCCGCCGCGGCCGCGGCCGACGAGGCCGCCGCCGCACCCAGGGCCGAGCGCCGCAACCCCGCGCTGCGCGACCTGCCGTTCCTCGCCCTCACCGGCCTGAACGCCGTGCTCACCCTGCAGTTCGCGATGCTGGAGATCGGCATCCCGCTGTGGGTCGTGCGCGACACCCACGCGCCGCGCTTCCTGGTCGCCGCCGTCATGATCGTCAACACCGTGCTGGTGGTGCTCTTCCAGGTCCGCGCGACCAAGGGCACCGAGGAGCCGCGCCTGGCGGCCCGGGCCTGCCTGCGCGGCGGGCTGCTGCTGGGCGCGGGCTGTGCGGTGGTCGGGCTGGCGCACGGGCTGCCGGCGGTGCTCGCCTCGGTGGTGCTGGTGCTCGGCGTGGTGATCGAGGGCGGCGGCGAGGTGCTCACCCAGGCCGGCGGCTGGGCGCTCAGCTACGACCTGGCGGGGGACCGCGCGGCCGGCGCCTACCAGGGCGTCTACAACGCCGGCATGGCCGCCGCCCTGATGGCCGGACCCGCGCTGATCACCCTGGGCGTGGTCGGCCACGGGCCGCTCGGCTGGCTCGCCTTCGGTGCCCTCTTCGCCGCCGCGGGGGCGGCGATGGGGCCGGTCGCCCGCTGGTCGCAGCGCGTCGCCGGGTGAGAGCCGGCGAGCGGGCCGCCGGGTGACCCGATCGAGCGCGGTGGGCCGGGGCGGGTCTGGTGATCGCCGGGTCCGGCGTGCCAGAGTCTTCCCAGCCCGAGCGATCCACCCTCAGATCGCCTGTCGGATACCGGAAAGCAGGTCCCACCCGATGACCAGCGCAGCACCCTTCGTCCGCGTCAGCACGGCCGGTGCCGTCACCACCCTGGAGCTCGACTCCCCGCACAACCGCAACGCGCTGTCCACCCGGCTGATGGCCGAGCTGGCGCAGGGGCTGGAGCAGGCCGCCGCCGACCCGGCGGTGCGGGCCGTGGTGCTCGGCCACACCGGCACGGTGTTCTGCGCGGGCGCGGACCTGTCCGAGGCCACCGGCGCCGACCCCACGGTCGGTCCGCGCGGGCTGGTGGACATCCAGCGCGCCATCGTGGACTGCCCCAAGCCGGTGATCGCCTACGTCAACGGCCACGTCAGGGCGGGCGGGCTGGGCCTGCTCGGCGCCGCGGACCTGGTGATCGCCGGGCCCGCGACCACCTTCGCCTTCACCGAGGTGCGCCTCGGGCTGGCCCCCGCCGTCATCTCGCTGCCGCTGCGCCCCAAGCTGGAGCCGCGTGCGGCCGCCCGCTACTACCTGACCGGCGAGACCTTCGGCCCCGTCGAGGCGGCCCGGATCGGCCTGGTCACGGTGGCCGCCGCCGAGGTCGACGAGGCCGCCAAGGCGCTGGCCGAGGTGCTGGCGGCGCTGCGGCTGGCCTCCCCGCAGGGGCTCGCGGAGTCCAAGCGGCTGGTCAACGCCGAGGTGGTGCGCTCCTTCGAGCAGGACGCGGACGCCCGGGTCGAGCAGTCCGCCCGGCTGTTCGGCTCCGCCGAGGCGCAGCAGGGCATGAAGGCCTTCCTGGAGCGCCGCCCGGCGCCGTGGGCGGTCGACGCGCCGTAGGGCGGGTCCGGTCCGTGTGACCTTGATCGCCCCGGCGGTCCGCGGCCGGTGGGCGGCGGCTACGGTGTGCGCATGCCGAACGCCGCCGCCCTGCTCGCCTCCGTCCGCTCCCGGGCCCGCCGCGCCGCCGGGCGGGCCGTGCACCAGGGCTGGCGCTGGGTGC
This sequence comes from Kitasatospora sp. NBC_01250, assembly GCF_036226465.1. Classification (NCBI taxonomy): domain Bacteria; kingdom Bacillati; phylum Actinomycetota; class Actinomycetes; order Kitasatosporales; family Streptomycetaceae; genus Kitasatospora; species Kitasatospora sp. NBC_01250. The sequence continues at coordinate 7,393,194 of NZ_CP108476.1, forward strand.
AGGAGTGCGGCGCGGTCTCCAACCAGAACCCCGGGCCCTACCGGTTCCACACCCTCGGCGACGGCAGCAAGCTGGCCTTTCCGCTCGGCACCGTCTTCAACGAGCAGTCGATAGCGATCGGGCCGTTCTGCATCATCGGCGAGCGGGTCACCATGTCGGCGGGCTTCCTGCCCGGGCTCGACCTCGGCCCCGAGCCGGTGATCACCATCGGCGGCGGCTGCGTGATCGGCCGCGGCAGCCACCTGGTGGGGCACCAGTCGATCGTGCTCGGCGACGACGTGTGGACCGGACCGAACGTCTACATCAGCGACCAGGCCCACGAGTACCGCGACACCACGCTGCCGATCGGCAAGCAGTGGCCGCGCAACGAGCCGGTGGAGATCGGCTCGGGCAGCTGGATCGGCACCGGCGCGGTGATCCTGCCGGGTGCCCGGCTGGGACGCAACGTGGTGGTCGCGGCGGGCTCGGTGGTGCGCGGCGAGGTGCCCGACCACAGCGTGGTGGCCGGCGCGCCCGCCCGCGTGGTGCGCAGCTTCAGCGAGGTGGAGGGCTGGCAGCCGCCGTTCCGCAACGACCCGCCGAGGCCGCTGCCGGACGGCGTGACCGCCGAGCAGCTGCGGGCGCTGGTGGGCTGGGACCTGCGTCCGCCGACCGAAGGCTGAGGACTCCTGCGATGACGGCAGCCGACACCGTGAGCCGGCCCTCGGCAGGCCTTCGCCTGCGTCCCGCCACCGCCGACGACCTCGAACCGCTCGTCGAGCTGCGCGCGGTGGTGATGCGCGCCGACCTGGAGCGCCTCGGCCGCTACGACCCCGAGCGGGTCCGCCAGCGCCTGCGGGACGCCTACCAGCCCGAGCACACCTCGGTGGTGCTGGCCGCCGGCGCCTTCGCCGGGTGCGTGGCGCTGCGCCCGGCGGCGGACGGTCACTGGCTGGAGCACTTCTACCTGGACCCGGCCGTCCAGGGCCGCGGGCTGGGCAGCGCGGTGCTGCGCACCCTGCTCGCGCGGGCGGACGAGCGCGGCTGGACGGTGCGGCTCAACGTGCTCCGGGGCAGCCCCGCCCGGCGGCTCTACGAGCGCTTCGGCTTCGTGGCCGAGCGCGCGGACGAGGTCGACGTCTTCATGGCACGGCGGCCGGGGCCGGGGGCTGGTGCTGGGGCGTCGGAAGTCGGCCTGGTCGACCTTGAGCGTGCCGGCACGACGGCGCCGGTGCGGCTCGCCCCGCCCGGGGGTCTCAGAGCGTGATCAGCACGCCGGGACCGGCCGGGCCCGGGGCCGTCGAGGGATGCGTGACCAGCACCGCGTCCTGGCCGGCCAGGGTCAGCGCCAGCACCGCGGTGCCCGGTGCGGGCCGCAGCTCGCCGCCGCCGGGGGTCGCGGTGACGGTGGCGCCGGGCCGACGGGTCATCAGGTTGAGCGCGGTGACCGGGCCGCCCAGCAGGCGGGCGGTGGTGGGCAGCGCGCCGGAGAAGGCGAAGGGCCGCAGCGGGCCGACGGTGACCGGTGCGGCGTCGCCCACCGTCAGTTCGAGCCCGGGGCCCTCGACCACCGTCAGCACCCGGTCGAACTCCGGGAAGAGCGAGAACGCCCCGTCCGCCGCCACCAGCGCCAGGCTCACCCGCCAGGCGCCCGCCGGGTCGGCCGCGACCTCCCGGGTGACACCGCCGCCGTTGCGCCAGGGGCTGGGGGTGCGGTCGGCGGCGGGCAGTTGCTGGACGGTCATCCGGGCAGCGTACCCGCCCGGCCGCGGGCCTGGCGGCCGGGGCGGTGCACCACCACGGCGAGCGCGGCGGCCCCGGCGCCGGCCGCCGCGACCGTGGTGAGCGCGATCGGCAGGCTCGCCGCGTCGGCCAGGAAGCCGATCACCGGCGGGCCGATCAGCATGCCCGCGTAGCCCAGCGTGGAGGCGGTGGCCACGCCCTGCGGCCCACCGGTCTCGCCGGCCTTGGCGATGGCGAGCGGGAACAGGTTGGACAGGCCCAGCCCGACCAGCACGAAGCCGCCCAGCACCGCCGGCACGGAGGGGACCAGCGCGGCGATCAGCATCCCGACGCCGGCGGTCAGCCCGCCCGCGGTCATCAGCCGTGCGGGGCCGAGCCTGATCGCCAGCCAGGTGCCGGCCAGCCGCCCGGCGGTCATCGCGAAGGCGTAGGCGGCGTACCCGAAGGCGGCCAGCGCGGCGCTTGCATGCACGTCGTCGGTCAGGTGCAGGGTGGCCCAGTCGGCCAGCGAGCCCTCGCCGTAGGAGCTGCACAGCGCGGTGCAGCCGACCAGCAGCACCAGGAGCCGGGCCTGCGGCAGCAGCCGCCCGCTCGGCGCGGCCCCGGCCCGGCGCTCGGCCCGGCGCTCGGCCCGATGCGGGGCGCTCGGCGCCGCGCGCAGCAGCACCGCGCCCGCGCCGGCGGTGACCAGCGCCCCGAGCACCCCGCTGCAGGCCAGTGCCCAGCTCGCCGTCAGCTGCCCGGCCAGCAGCCCGCCGATGGCCGCGCCGAGCAGGCCGCCCAGGCTGTAGCCGGCGTGGAAACTGGGCATGACGGGGCGTCGCAGCTCGCTCACCAGCTCGACGGCGGCGCTGTTCATCGCGACGTTGGCCGCGCCGTAACCCGCGCCGAAGAGCAGCAGCGCCGCGCCCAGGGTGAGCACGGAGTGCGCGTGCGACGGCAGCAGCACCGCGCCGCTCAGCACCGTGAGCGCGACCACGGTGACCGGGCGGCTGCCGAAGCGCAGGCAGAGCCGGCCGATCACCGGCATGGTGGCCACCGCCCCGGCCGACAGGCAGAGCAGCGCGAGGCCGAGGGCGGTGTGCGAGGCGTGCACCTGGGCGCGGATGTCGGGGATCCGGACCACCCAGGCGGCGAAGAGGAAGCCGTCGATGGCGAAGATCGCGGTGAGTGCCAGCCGGGCGGAGGACCAGCCGCGACCGGTCGGCCGGTCGAGGGGGGAGGCGGCAGGGGAGGCGGTGGAGCGGGGTGAGGAGGTGGTGGGGCGACTTATTTTGTTTAGGAGCGGCACAAAGTCAGAATAGAGGAGTGCAGCACACTCCGACAAGACTCGGCGAACCCGCCCACCGCCGCGCCCCCGACCGGGGCCGCAGCCTGCTCGGCCCGGCCCTGGAGCTCATCCACACCGGTCGCGCGCCCACCCGCTCCGCACTGACCAGCGCCCTCGGCGTCACCCGGGCCACGGCCGGCGCCGTCGCCGGCGAGCTGGCCGCGCTCGGCCTGGTGACCGTCGACCAGCACCCGATCGGCAGCAGCCGCGGGCGGCCCTCGCACCGGCTCGGCCCGGCCGCCGACGGACCGGTGGTGCTCGCCGCCCAACTGCACGCCGACCGCCTGTCGGTGGCGCTGGTCGGACTCGGCGGCGCGCTGGGCGAGCGGGCGCACCACCCGGTGCCCGACCGCACCGATCCGGCCACACTGCTGACCGCCATCGCCACCGCCGGCGCCGCGCTGGTCCGTGCCGACCGCCGCCGCTGCCTGGGCGCCGCGCTCGCGCTGCCCAACCCGGTGCGCGAGCCGCGGGGGACCGCGCCGGCCGCGCTGATCTTCGGCTGGCCCGGCGACACCCCGGCGGCGGAGCTGTTCGCCGACGCGATCGCCGCCCAGGACCTGGGCCCCTCGGCCCGCCGCCCGTTGCCCACCGCGGTCGGCAACGACGCCAACCTCGTCGCCCTTGCCGAGCACCGCCACGGCGCCGGTCGCGACGCCCGGCACCTGCTGCTGGTCACCTCCGGCCACCTGGGTGTCGGCGGCGCGCTGGTGGTGGACGGCCGGCTGCACACCGGTAGCGCCGGGCTCGCCCTGGAGGTCGGCCATCTGACGGTGGATCCGCAGGGCCGCCCGTGCCCCTGCGGCAACCGCGGCTGCCTCAATGTGGAGGCCGACCCCCAGGCGCTGCTCGCCGCCGCCGGCCGCACCCCGGACCCGGCCCGCCCGCTGCTCGACCAGGCCCAGGAGCTCGCGCGGGCCGCCGCGCACGACCCCCTCGCCCGCGCGGCCGTGGACAAGGTGGTGGACCGGCTCGCCCTGGGGCTGGCGGGCCTGGCCAACATCCTCAACCCCGACCGGATCGTGCTCGGCGGCCTGCACGGCGACCTGCTCGCCGCCGCGCCCGAGCGGCTCCCGGCGGCGGTCACCCGGCACAGCCTGTGGGGGCGGTGCGACCAGGTCCCGATCGTCGCCTCGGCCTTGCGGGGGGCGGGGCTGGTGGGCGCCGGGGAGCTGGCCTGGGGGCCGTACCTGGCGGACCCCCAGCTGGTGGCCGACGCGTCCTATGGATAAGTCATTCTGACTGAATCTCAGAAAAGAGTGACGGTGGCTTGATTGTGTGCACACCGTCCCCTTCTTCTTACTGTCACTCTATTTTCGAACCCCTTGCTCGAAGCTCTTCGCATTCCCTGTAATGGCGTACACGGAGCAAGACCTGCGACGAATCCGAGGACAGTACATGCGTATCAACCGGTTCATGCTCGCGCTCACCGTCGGGACGAGCATCCTCGCGCTCGGTGCCACTGCCCACGCCGCCGTCCCGCACGCCTCCAGCGTCCCGGCGGTGCGCGACGCCGCCGGGCCGGCCTCCGGCAAGCACGTCGTCGAGCTCGGCTCGCAGACGCAAGCGCTCCCGGCGGTCGGCGACGCCCGGCCGGACGACGCCATGACGCCCGACGTCACCTACCACACCACCGCGTTCACCAACAACGACGGTGGCGAGTGTCTGGATGGTGACACCAACACCATCGGCAACAACGGTGCGAAGGTCCAGCTCTGGGGCTGCAACGGCTGGAGCAACCAGAACTGGTACTGGACCCCCGCGCCGGGCCAGCCCACCGGCTACTACACCATCCAGAACGGCGACCAATGGCAGTGTCTGGATGGTGACACCAACACCATCGGCAACAACGGCGCCAAGGTCCAGCTCTGGGGCTGCAACGGCTGGAGCAACCAGACCTGGATCTGGAACGGCAGCACGCTGAGGAACGCGGACAAGGGCCAGTGCCTGGACGGCGACACCAACACCATTCCCGCCAATGGTGCCAAGGTCCAGCTGTGGTCCTGCAACGGCTGGACCAACCAGAGCTGGACCTGGCACTGAGCGCTCGAACCACTGAGCTCGAACCCCTGAGCACCTGAACCCTGAGCACCTGAAGAGCTGAGCACCTGAAGAGCTGAGCCCTCCCGCCGCCGCGGCCGCCGTTCCTCGTCCGAGGACCGGCGGCCGTGCCGCATCCCCATCGCCGTGGAGTAGTCGCCGCGCCGCCGGCTACTCCACGGGCGGTAGGCAGGGTGCCGCCGCCGGCAGGACGCGCCGGGGACCGGTGCGCGGGAGGCTCACAGGGACGGACCCGGTGACGCCCGGGTCGCACCCGAGGAGATGGATCCTGATGCACACCTTCGCGACCGGCCTGCTGGCCGGTGACCACTGGCACGGGGGCCCGTGGTTCGTGATCTTCCCACTGCTCTGGCTGGCCTTCCTGGTGCTGGTCTTCGTGACGCTGCGTCGCACCCTCTGGCGGCGCGGCTGCTACGGCGGCCCGGTCGGCTCCTTCGGCCCCGCCGGTCGTTTCGGCGCCGCGGGCCCCCTGCAGTCGCCGCTGGCCGTGCTCGGTGAGCGCTATGCGCGCGGCGAGATCGACGAGGACGAATACCGCGCCCGGCGTGCGGTGTTGATCGAACGCGGGCCGGGCGACACCGGGTCCGACCACACCTGAGACGTCCGCCAGCCGGGCCCCCGGACCACTCCGGGGGCCCGATAAGCGGAACCTGGACCTCTCAAAATGATTACTTTCCGTTACAATCGATGCATGGCAGTGACACTCACCAGCACCGTGGACGTGGACCGCTCCGACGCCGACTACCGCGGCTGGCTCAAGGAGGCGGTCCGTCGGGTGCAGGCCGACGCCAACCGCTCGGCCGACACCCACCTGCTGCGCTTCCCGCTGCCGCCGCAGTGGGGCATCGACCTCTACCTCAAGGACGAGTCGACCCACCCCACCGGCAGCCTCAAGCACCGGCTGGCCCGCTCGCTCTTCCTCTACGGGCTGTGCAACGGCTGGATCCGGCCCGGCAAGCCGGTGATCGAGGCCTCCAGCGGCTCCACCGCGGTCTCGGAGGCCTACTTCGCCAAGCTGATCGGCGTGCCGTTCATCGCGGTGATGGCCAAGACCACCAGCCAGGCCAAGATCGACCTGATCCAGCTGCACGGCGGCAGCTGCCACCTGGTGGACGACCCGAGCGAGGTCTACGAGGTCTCCGCCCGGCTCGCGGCCGAGACCGGCGGCCACTACATGGACCAGTTCACCTACGCCGAGCGGGCCACCGACTGGCGCGGCAACAACAACATCGCCGAGTCGGTCTTCGCCCAGCTGCGCCTGGAGCCGCACCCCGAACCGGCCTGGATCGTGGCCACCGCCGGTACCGGCGGCACCTCGGCCACCATCGCCCGGTACGTGCGCTACCAGCAGTACGACACCCGGATCTGCGTCGCCGACCCGGAGAACTCCTGCTTCTTCGACGGCTGGCTCGACCACGACGCCGGGGCCACCTGCGAGAGCGGCTCGCGGATCGAGGGGATCGGCCGCCAGCGGATGGAGCCCAGCTTCGTGCCCGGCGCGATCGACCGGATGATGAAGGTCCCCGACGCCGCGTCGATCGCGGGGATCCGGGTGCTGGAGCGGGTGCTCGGCAAGCGGGCGGGCGCCTCCAGCGGGACCGGGCTGTGGAGCGCGCTGCGGATCGTGGCCGAGATGCGCGAGCGCGGCGAGCGCGGCAGCGTGGTCACGCTCATCTGCGACCCGGGCGACCGCTACCTGGACAAGTACTACGCGGACTCCTGGCTGGCCGCGCAGGGGCTGGACATCGCCCCCTACCAGCGCGCGCTGGAGGCGTTCCTGGCGGGAAACCCCTGGTCGGAGCAGAGCGCGGTGTGATATTCACCGGACATGAATGATCTGCTGACCGACCGTCTGATCCTGCACCCCTTCACCGTCGCCGAGGCCGAGCGGGTGGCAGCGGGCCAGGCGGAGCCCGGCGACAACTGGGCCGCCGACTACCCGAGCGCGGGCGAGCGGGTGGGCGCCGGCATGTTCGCCAAGCGGGCCGCGAACCACGGCGCCCGCCAGCCGTTCGGCGGCTGGGAGATCCGTCGGCGCTCGGACGGCGCGGCGATCGGCGGCATCGGTTTCCACGGGGCGCCCGACGAGCACGGCACCGCCACCATCGGCTACGGCCTGTCCGAGTCGGTGCGCGGCCAGGGCTACGCGAGCGAGGCGCTGCGCGGCATCCTGGCGGCCGCGCCCGGCTGGGGCGTCAAGCGCCTGATCGGCGACACCGACCTCGGCAACACCCCGTCCCAGCGGGTGATGGAGGCCTGCGGCCTGACCTTCACCCACCAGGACGAGGAGCTGAAGTACTACGGGATCGACCTGGCCTGACCAGCCCGGTCGGGACGGTCGCCGGCCGGGGCCAGGAGCAGCTCGCGCACGTGCTCCCGCGCCGCCTCGGCCGCCTCGGCGGGCAGCGCCGCGTCGGTCACCCAGGTGTCCACCTCGGCCAGTTCGGCGAAGGTCGACAGGCCGACCACGCCCCACTTGGTGTGGTCGGCCACCGCCACCACCCGGCGGGCCGAGGCCACGAAGTTCCGGTTGGTCTCCGCCTCGGCCAGGTTCGGGGTGGACAGGCCCGCCTCCGGGGAGAGGCCGTGGGTGCCGAGGAAGAGCAGGTCGAAGTGGAGCGAGCGGATCGCCCGGTCGGCCACCGGGCCGACCAGCGAGTCCGAGGGGGTGCGCACCCCGCCGGTCAGCACCACGGTGGTGCCCACCGCCTCGCCCTGCCGCTGGGCCCGCTCGAACACGTCGGCCACCCGCACCGAGTTGGTCACCACCGTCAACTGCCCGACCGACGTGAGGTGCTGGGCGAGCGCGAAGGTGGTGGTGCCGCCGGAGAGCGCGATCGCGCTGCCGGGCGCCACCAGGCAGGACGCCGCCCGGGCGATCTCCTCCTTGGCGGACAGCTCCAGCGCCGACTTCGCCTCGAAGCCCGGCTCGTGGGTGCGGGCCTCCTCGACCGGCACCGCGCCGCCGTGCACCTTCTCGATCGTGCCGAGCTTGGCGAGCGCGTCCAGGTCACGGCGGATCGTCATGTCGGAGACGTTCAGCCGCCGGGTCAGCTCGTTGACCCGCACACCGCCGCGCCGCCGGACCTCGTCGAGGATCAGCGCCCGGCGCTGCTCGGCGAGCAGGTTGCTGTTGTCGGCCACGTGCGCTGTCCCGCCTCTCGGTGCTCCTTCAATGGGATTATCCTGCCACGTCAGCCCGGCCGGACGGGGAGCAGCGGCCCGGGGGTCACCCGCGGGGCAGCGGGAGGTCGGCGGGCACCAGGAGCTGGAGGTCCTCGGTGGAGGGGTCCGGCAGCTGGGCGACCCGCATCGCGTGCCGCTCGACCATGGTCTCGAAGACCTGCCGGGCGGTGCGTCCGTTGCCGAAGGACGGCCCGCGGTGCAGCGTGCCGAAGTGGTCGAGCAGCGCGCCGGCGGTCGCCTCGGCGAGCTCGTACTCGTGCTCCGCGCACTGGGTGCGGGCGATCTCCAGCAGTTCGGCGTCGGTGTAGTCGGGGAAGGTGATGGTGCGCGAGAACCGGGAGGAGACCCCGGGGTTGGAGCCCAGGAAGCGCTCCATCTCGGCGGTGTAGCCGGCCACGATCACCACCACCGCGTCGCGGTGGTCCTCCATCAGCTTCACCAGGGTGTCGATCGCCTCCCGGCCGAAGTCGCGGGCGCCGTCCTCGGGGGAGAGCGTGTACGCCTCGTCGATGAACAGCACCCCGCCCCGGGCCTGTTCGAAGGCGGCCTGGGTGCGGATCGCGGTGGAGCCGATGTGCTCGCCCACCAGGTCCACCCGGGCCACCTCGACCAGGTGCCCGCGCTGCAGCACCCCGAGCGAGGCCAGGATCTCGCCGTAGAGCCGGGCCACCGTGGTCTTGCCGGTCCCGGGGGAGCCGGTGAAGACCAGGTGCCGGCGGAGCGAGGGCGCCTTCAGTCCGGCCTGCTGGCGGCGGCGCCCCACCGAGATCAGGTCGATCAGGGTGCGCACCTCCTGCTTCACGGTGGCCAGCCCGATCAGCGCGTCCAGTTCGGCCAGCGCCTCGTCCGCGGGGCGGCAGTCCGGGATCGGCGCGATCTGGGGCGGGGCGACCAGCGCCGGACCCGCCGTCAGCTGCGCGGTGCGCGGCGCGGGGACGGTCTCGGCGGGGGCCTTGGCACTGGGCACGTCGTCCGAGGTGCAGGCCTCCACCACCGGGCCCGGCTCGGCGAACTCGAAGCCGGCCCGGCCGTTCTGCTCGGCCCGGCAGCGGGTCAGCACGGTGCGGCAGCCGTCGATCACATGGAAGCCGAAGCCCTTGCCCTGCACCGCCCGGCAGTTCTCGAAACTGCCCCTGCCCTGCGCCGAGACGTAGACCGCCGCCTCCGCGCTGCCCCGCACCACGCAGTCGCGCAGCACCGGGTCGGCCCCCTTGGTGACGATCACCCCGGTGGCCACCTCGGCGATCTCGCACTCCGTCAGCAGACCGCCGCTGCCGTGGTCGCGGAACCACAGGCCGGTGCCCGCCTCGCGCACCCGGCAGCGCTCCAGCGCCACCGTGGCGCCGGAGCTGACCGAGATCGCGGAGCTGCGGATCCGGCTGAACGAGGTGTCGGTGACGGTTGCCCGGGAGTCGCGGTCGAGCACGAAGAGCGCGTCCGGCAGGTCGTGCAGGGTGCAGTCGGCCAGGGTGAGCTGGGCGCCGTCGCTGACCCAGATCGCCGGGTAGTCGCCGGTGCTGTCCTCGATCACGCAGCCGGTGGCCTCGGCCCTGGTGCCCGGGTCCCAGACCGAGAGCGCGCCGCGGCCGAACGCCCGCACCGTGCAGCGCTCGAGCGTCAGCGTGGAGTGGCCGCGCAGGTCGGCGGCGTTCTCCGGCAGCTCGTGCAGCCGGCACTCCACCAGGTGCAGCTCGGCCTCGGTGTCCAGGGTCAGGCCGTTGCCGGTCACCCGGTGCACCGCGCAGTCGGTCAGCCGGCCCACCGCCTTGGCCTCGGCCTGCACCCCGCTGCCGCGGATCTCGTACAGCTCGCAGCCGGTCAGCTCGGCCAGGCTGCCGGCGTCGGTGAGCAGCACCCCGGCGCCCGCCGCGTGGTGCAGCCGGCAGCGGTCCAGCCTGGCCTCGGCCCCCTCCAGCACCGCCAGGCCGGCCTGCCCGGCCGCGGCGACCTCGCACTCCTCGATCTGCGCGGTGGCCGCGCCGCGCAGCCGCAGGCCCAGTCCGGCGGGGTTGCTGACGGTGCATCCGGTCAGCCGGGCGGTGGCCCGCTCGGTCACCTCGATGCCGACCGCGGAGTGGGTGTCCACCCGGCAGCCGATCAGCGTGGCCGCCGCCTCGGGGCCGGTGACCAGCACGGCGGCGGCGGAGCTGTCGAAGCCCTCGACGACCAGGTCGCGCACGGTGGCGGCGGCGGTGATGGTGAGCGCCACGCCCGAGGACGGGTCGATCCGCACCGTGCCGGGGCCCTCGGCGGGCACCACCGTGACCGCCTTGTCGAGCAGCACGTTCTCCCGGAAGACGCCGGGCCGCACGGTGACGGTGTCGCCGGGCTCGGCGGCGGCCAGCGCCTCGGCCAGCGTCTGGTACTCCCCGGCACGGCGCCGCCAGCGCGAGCCGCTGTCCTGCGTGACCCGGACCCTGTGCTCAGTCATGACGCTCCGTCGTCCGCCTTCCGCTGGTCGTGCTGTGCCGCCGGTCGCCCGCGCCGGGGCTCGTCCGAGCCGTCCGGTGCACCGTTGCCACACCGTAGCGCGTCCCGGGTGGCCTCGATCGCGTCAAGCGGCCGGCAGCCGTTCGCCACGGGCCAGCACGGTCACCTCGTCGCCCAGGCGCACCGTGCCCAGTTCGGGGCCGCTCAGCTGCTCGGGGCGTTCGGGAACCAGGTTGACGCCGAAGACGGATTTCTTCTCGAAACGTCGGCGCTTGGCCAGGGTGCGCAGCGGCTCGGCCCCCGCCCGCTCGCCGCTCTCCTGGTCGGTGGTGGTCACCACGCAGCGACCGCAGAGCTTGACCGCCCGGAAGGTCACCTCGCCGACCCTGACGCGTCGCCAGTGGTCCTCCTCCCAGGCCTCGGTGCCCTCGATCACCAGGTTGGGCCGGAACCGCTCCATCGGGACGGCGGGCGAACCGCCCGCCACCAGCCACTCGCCGAGCGCGGCCAGCGAGGCGGTGGTGACGGCCATGCTCACGGTCTCACCGGGGTTGCCGAAGCCGGGCACGATCGCGCGGGCCCGCGGGTCCGCCAGGTGCAGCAGCCGGATCTCGCCCAACGGGTGCGGACCGAGCCGTTCGGCGAGCCAGAGATGCGCCTTCGGATCGGCCTCCAGGGCGGCGAACCGGGTGCCGAACACGTCGGCCTCGGTGGGCCGGGCGCCCTCGGCGGCTCGGGGCACGGGTATCCGCAGCCGGTCGCCCTCGGGGGAGGTGAGCCACAGCGTGCCGTCCTCCTGCGGTTCCGCCCGGTAGCCGGCGAGTTGCGGAAGGTCCCGCTGGGTGACGGCCAGGCCGCTGGGGCGGGCCAGCATCCACCGCCGGTCCCCGCGCAGTCCCCACGGCTCCACCACGGCGTGCTCCAGGCTCTGCCGGTGGAACGACTTCACGGGGTAGCGGTGCAGGCCGGTGAGGAGTGGCATATGACCATCCTGCCAGGTCGCGAGGCCTGCGACGGCCACGGGGCGGGCCGTCGGCGGTCGCCCCTGGGCGGATGCGCGCGGGCCGCCGGGTCCGCCGTCGAACGGCGGTCCCAGCGGCCCGTGGATGACCGATCCCCCTCGGTTGTCGCCCGGTCGGGACGACCGGCCTGCCTTCGGTCAGAAGGCCTGCCCCTGGCCCGGCTGCGGCGGCTGCGGTGCCTGGCCGAACTGGGACTGGCCGAACTGCGACTGGCCCATCGGCTGCTGGCCGAACTGCGGCTGACCGAAGGGCTGCTGACCCATCGGCTGCTGGCCCGCATAGCCCTGCGGCTGCTGCTGGCCGGGCTGCGGCGCTCCCGTGAACTGCTGCCCGGGGAACTGCTGCCCGGGCTGCTGGAAGAACTGCTGGGGCGGCATCGGCCGCATCGGGGCGCCCGGCGCGGGTGCCATCGGTCCGGTCGGCCGGAAGGCGCCGGGCTGCTGGTCCCAGGCCTGCGGCGCGGACGGCTGCGGGTAGCCCGGCTGCATCGGCCCGGGTACCCGAGGACCGGGCACGTACGGCTGGCCGCCGGGACCGGGAACCGGTTGCACGTTCTGGTAGCCGGGGCCGGAACTCGGGCCGGGGCCCAGTGCCAGGCGGGCCGGCGGCAGGGCCGGGAGCAGGCTGGTCGACTCCATCGCCGAACCGTAGCCGGGCACCGGGGTGGGGGCCGGCGGGAGCGCGGCCGGCACGTTGATCGGCGCGATCTGGGGGACTCCACGTTCTGCGACCAAGCTGTCGTAGATGGGCGTGCCCGACGAGAAGGACGGAGGGTAGTAGCCGACTCCGTCGTAGGAGCGGGGCGAGGTCATGGGGCATACCGTAAGCCCAGAATGCGCCCCTGAGGAGCCTGGGAGGGGTGGCAGTTCGAGTGTTTACGCAACCTTCGCCAACGCAAAGCGGATGAATGGTCAGACTTCGGACATTCTGCCGACACATTCCGGTCAATCTTGCTCATCGTCGACGCGTGAGCCTCCCGGATCGGGGGGCTCACGCCGGCGCACCCGCAGGCCCGCGCCACGCGGCCGAACTGGCGTCTGATCAGCCGCGCTGCATCGCCTGGGCCGGGAACCCGGGCAGCTCGGCCACCTCGGCGGTGCAGAAGGCGCAGCGCACGGCCGCGGCCGGAATCCGGCTCAGGCACTGCGGGCAGTCCACCTTGGCCGGTTCGGCCGCCTTCGGCTTCTCCAGCCGTGCCTGCAGGCGCCCGACCGGCACCACCACGGCGACGTAGATCACCGCGCTGACCAGCACAAAGCTGATCAGCGCGTTCAGGAAGGCGCCGTAGGGGAAGGTGGTGGCGCCGATCGTGAAGCTCTGCTTGCTGAAGTCCCCGACCGCACCGGCCGCGACCCCGATCAGCGGGGTCAGGAACGCCGTGACGAAGCCGGTGACGACGGCGGTGAAGGCCGCGCCGATGACGATGCCGACGGCCAGGTCGACCACGTTTCCACGCAGCAGAAAGCTGCGGAAGCCCTTGAACACGGCTCTGACTCCAGGGGGTTCACGCGGGGCGACGGCCGGCCCCGCTCACGGCGCCATCCTGTCCGGGCGCGGGCGCCGCGGTCCAACCGCATTCACCCGCTCTGCCTAACGGGTGCACAGAATTGACGGTTCATCAGATGTGACGTGCACGCACCGGCCGGGTGGCTGCGCCGGAGGTGCTGCACGCCCCCTGTGCGGCGGCCGCCGGCGGGCGCATACTGGCCCGGCGTGGTCCGCGCCGTACGAGGGGGACGAGACATGCCGATCGTCGTCGTGCTGGTCGTCGTGTTGCTGCTCTGGCTGGTCACCAGTGTCCGGGTGGTCCAGCAGTACGAGCGCGGGGTGGTGTTCCGGCTCGGGCGGGTGCGCAGCGCCGTGCGGGAGCCGGGGCTCGCGCTGCTGTTGCCGGTGGTGGACCGGATGCGCAAGGTCAACGTGCAGGTGGTGACCATGCCGGTGCCGGCCCAGGAGGGGATCACCAAGGACAACGTCACCGTGCGGGTGGACGCGGTGCTCTACTTCCGGGTGGTCGAGCCGGTGCGGGCCACCGTGGACGTGCAGAACTACTCCTTCGCGATGCTCCAGGTCGCGCAGACCTCGCTGCGCTCGATCATCGGCAAGAGCGAGCTGGACGATCTGCTCACCGGGCGCGAACAGCTCCACCGCGGGCTGGAGTTGATGCTGGAGAGCCCGGCGGTCGGCTGGGGCGTGCACATCGACCGGGTGGAGATCAAGGACGTCGCGCTGCCCGACTCGATGAAGCGCTCGATGGCCCGGCAGGCCGAGGCCGACCGCGAGCGGCGGGCCCGGATCATCACCGCGGACGGCGAGTTCCAGGCCGCCGCCAAGCTCGCCGAGGCGGCGGACCGGATGGCCGAGACGCCGGCCGCGATGCAGTTGCGCCTGCTGCAGACCGTGGTGGAGGTGGCGGCGGAGAAGAACTCCACGCTGGTGCTGCCGTTTCCGGTCGAGCTGCTGCGCTTCTTCGAGTCCGCGGCGGACGCGGCGAAGGCCCGCCCGGAAGCCCGCCCGGAGTAGCCGGAACCGCCCGATCGGGGGAACTGCGGCGTTCCAACTGGCTTGGCCCGGTGCCGAGCTGGCACGGTGGCGGGCATGAAGCCCGTCACCCGTACCCTCGTCCTGCTGGTCTCCGTCGCCTGTGCGCTCGGCGGCACCGCGCCGAGCGGCTCCGCCGCGACCCGCACGAGCCGCGCGAACGAGCCGTATGTGAGCCTGCGCCACCCGCAGGAGGTGCACGGGACCAAGGGCCGCGAGGTGCTGGAGGTCTTCTGGTACGGCTGCCAGCACTCCCAGCTGCTCGAAGCGCCGCTGGAGGAGTGGGCGGCCCGGCAGCCCGCCGACGTGGTGCTGCGCCGGCTGCCCGCCGTGTGGCCCGGCACCTCGGACCAGACGGTCGAACGCGCGCACGCCCGGCTCTACTACACGCTGGACCAGCTCGGCGAGGTCGACCGCCTGCAGCGGGCCGTCTTCCACGCCGTGCGCGATCAGGACCGCGATCTGACCAGTGAGGAGACGGCCGCCGACTGGGCCGAGACGCAGGGCGTGGACCGCGCGCGGTTCACCCGGGCCTACGAGTCCGAGCAGGTGCGCGGCGAGGTCGACCAGGCGCCCCGCGACCTGGCCCGGTACGAGGTCGACGAGCTGCCCAGCGTGGTGGTCCAGGGACGCTACCGGACCTCGCCGACCAAGGCCGGCGGCGTGGACGCGATCCCGGGGGCGCTGGACCGGATGCTCGGCCAGGTGCGCTCCGCCCGTACCGCCTGACCCGAGCCGCCCGACCCCCCGTCAGTACGTCCGGCCCTTCCAGGCCGCGCCCCGGCCGCGGTAGTGCTGCACCGCCGAGTCCACGGTCATCAGCAGGTAGAGCAGAGCGGTGAACGGCAGCAGCAGCGCGGCCGGGGCCGGGCGGTCGTAGTAGCGGATCATCGGCAGGTAGGTCGCCGTCAGCAGGGCCCAGGCCGCGGCGCCGGTGGCCACCAGCCCCCAGTGGCCGGTCAGCAGCCCGGCCACCGTCGCGACCGGGGGCAGCAGGTAGACCAGCCCCAGCCCGAGCACCGTTCCGAGCAGCAGCGGCGGCGAGTGCCGCAGCTGGGCGTAGGCACTGCGCGAGACCATCCGCCACAGCGGGCCGAGCCCGGGGTAGGGGCGCACGCTCAGCACCCGCAGCTCCTCGGGACGCTCGGCCAGCCCGAGCCAGGTCCGGCCGCCGCTGCGCTTGACGGCCCGGGCCAGCGAGACGTCGTCGATCACCGCGCCCCGGATCGCGGCCACCCCGCCCGCCCGCTCCAGCGCCTCGCGCCGCACCAGCGAGCAGCCGCCGGCAGCCGCGGCCGTGCGGGCGCCGGGGCGGTTGCTCCAGCGGAACGGGTAGAGCTGGGCGAAGAAGTAGACGAAGGCCGGCACGATCAGCCGCTCCCAGCGGGTCTCGGTGCGCAGCCGGGCCATCTGCGAGACCAGGTCGAGCCGCCCGGCCTGGGCACCGGCGACCAGTGCCGCCAGGGTCCCCGGGCCGTGCGCGATGTCGGCGTCGGTGAGCAGCAGCCACTCGACCCCGCCCGCCAGCTCCACCCCGTGCCGCACCGCCCAGAGCTTCCCGGTCCAGCCGGCCGGCAGCGCGGGCGGGGTGGTCACGGTGAGCGGCAGACCCTCCGGGCACTGGTCGGCCAGGGCCCGGGCGACCTGTGCGGTGCCGTCAGAGCTGTGGTCGTCCACCAGGATCACCCGGGCCCGCCCCGGGTACTTCTGGGCCAGCAGCCCCGGCAGGCTCGACGGCAGCACCGCGGCCTCGTCCCGGGCCGGCACCACGACCGCGACCGCGGGCCAGAGCACCGGCTCGGGCCGGTGCGGCGGCATCCGCAGGTCGGTGCGCCAGAAGAAACCCTGGCAGCAGGCCAGCCAGAGCCAGCAGAGCAGCGACAGTCCGGTCACACCGGTCACCCACGGCAGCAGCGTCACGGTGGCAGTCTGCCGCAGCGGCATCGCTTCAGGCGGCCGCCCGGCCGGATCCGCTAGGGTCGTACCCTGTGAAGATCGCACTGATGGACTCCGGAATTGGATTGCTTCCGGCCGCGGCCGCTCTGCGGAACCTGCGCCCGGACGTCGATCTCGTCCTTTCCAGCGACCCCGAGAGCATGCCCTGGGGACTGCGTGCCACCGAGGACCTCGTCGAGCACGCGCTGGGCTGCGCCCGGGCGGCGGCCGCGCAGCGTCCGGACGCGCTGGTGGTGGCCTGCAACACCGCCACCGTGCACGCGCTGGCCGCGATCCGTGCCGAGTTGGAGCCCGAGCTGCCGGTGATCGGCACCGTGCCGGCGATCAAGCCGGCCGCCCGCGGCGGCGGCCCGGTGGCGATCTGGGCCACCCCGGCCACCACCGGCAGCCCCTACCAGCGCGCGCTGATCGCGGACTTCGCGGGTGACGCGCAGGTGACCGAAGTCCCGTGCCCCGGACTGGCCGACGCGGTGGAGCACGCCGACGAGGCGGGCCGGGCGGCGGCGATCGAGGCCGCCGCCGCGCTCACCCCGCCGGGCACGGTGGCCGTGGTGCTCGGCTGCACGCACTACGAGCTGGTCGCCGAGTCGATCCGCACGGCGCTGGCGCCGACCGCGCACCCGGAGCTGGTGCTGCACGGCTCCGCCGACGCGGTGGTCGCCCAGGTGCTGCGCCGGCTGCCCGCCGAGGCCCTGGCCCGCCGGGGGAGCGGCACCCTGACGGTGCTGCACGCCGGCCGGCCGCACCCGCTGCCCGCGGCGGCGGCCTGCTACCCGCAGGGGCGGGCGCTCGGCCAGCCGCAGAGCGTGGCGGCCGGCGCGCACTGACGCGACGGACCCGGGCGGCGCGCGTCGATGACGTGCGCCGCCCGGCGGTCAGCTGCCGACCAGGCGCTGCGCCCCGCGCCAGCGGCTGACCGCCGGGTGCAGCCCGGACAGGACCGCCTCGAACTGGTCCCCGTCGCAGCCCGGGTCCACGGTCAGGCGGCTGACCCGCAGCGCCTCGCGCGGCAGCCGCGGATTGAGCCGGTGGTCGGCCAGGAAGGCGCTGCGGTAGCCGAGTTCGGCGAGCAGCCGGGCCGCGCGCACGTCGTGGCCGCCGCCGGGGTAGGCGAAGGCGGTGGGGGCGGTGCCGAGCCAGCCGGTCAGGGTCCGGTGCGCGGTGCGGATCTCGGCCTGCACGGTGTCGTCGTCGCAGTGCCGCAGCTCCGGATCCCCGAGGGTCTGGCTGCCGATCGCCACCTGTCCGGCTGCCAGCTGGCGCAGCTGCTCGGGCGTCAGCCGCTGCCGGTGCGGCGGGCGGACCGGCGAGCTGACCCGCAGTTCGTGCAGGCTGCGGCGGCGGTCCGGGTCGGGCAGCGCGGCCAGCTGCGCCAGCCGGGCGGGCAGCCCGTCGGCGGTGACGGCGCGCGCGTAGCCGCCGTTGGCCAGCAGGAAGGCGGCCTCCTGGCGCCAGGACGGGCGGTCGGTGCCGACCAGCTCGGTCACCACGAAGGCGACCGCGGGCAGCCGGCGGGCGGTCAGCGCGGGCAACGCGTGGTCCAGCACGCCGCGGTCGGCGTCGTCGAAGGTGATCAGCACACTGCGCGGCGGCAGCGGCCGGCCCTCGCGCAGCGCCTGCTCCAGGGCGGGCAGCGACACCGGGACGGCGACCCGGCACAGCCGGTCCAGCTGCGCACCGAAGGCGCGCCGGTCGGTCACCCGGCGGTAGGCCAGCACCGCCAGCCGGCGGGCCGCGCAGGCGCGGAAGAGCGGCTGCGCGGGGGAGTGGCGCAGCCAGTGCACCAGACGGTCGGCGCCGGCCGGCGCCGGCTGCTCGGGGGCGAGGGCCGGTGCCGGGCGCGACCTGGGCCCGACGAGCCCGGGCGTGATCGCCCGCCACGCGGCCGACCACAGGTCGGGCGTGTTCATCTGGTCCGGCGTACTGGCATCCGGTCGCGGCACAGTGCCCCCAAGGCGCGGCCGGGCGGACCCGGCAAGGAGATCGCTCTACGTACTACCGACTCGTACGTAATCCGGATGGTTGTACGCGATGGGTACGACACCTTGAACCGGTTTGCGCGGGGGCGGCGGATCCAGGGAAGAGGGGTGGCGCGCGGGCGGCGGGATCAGGCGGCCGGCCGGGTGCGGAACCACTCGACCGTCCGCTCCAGCCCCACCCGCAGCGGCACCGGCGCGAGGCCGGGGAAGAGGGAGCGCAGCAGGGCGTCGTCGGCCACCGAGTCACGCACGTCACCGGCCCGGGGCCCGGAGTGCGTCACCTCCAGCGGTCGCCCGAGGACGGCGGCGAGCTCGTCGACCAGCTCCAGCAGGGTGGTCCGGGTGCCGAGGGCGACGTTGACCGGCGCCGGATGGACCACCCGGCGCACCACCGCCTCGGTGAACACCCGCGCCACCGTGCCGACATAGGTGAAGTCGCGGCTCTGGCGGCCGTCGCCGTGCACGGTCAGCGGCCGGCCGGCCAGTGCGGCGGCCACGAAGGACGGGACCACCGCGGCGTACGCGTGCCCGGCCGGCTGCAGCGGACCGAAGACGTTGAACAGCCGCAGCGGCAGCACGTCCAGCCCGTAGCAGTGGTGGTAGGCCGCCAGGTA
The DNA here is from genome assembly GCF_036226465.1 of Kitasatospora sp. NBC_01250. Classification (NCBI taxonomy): domain Bacteria; kingdom Bacillati; phylum Actinomycetota; class Actinomycetes; order Kitasatosporales; family Streptomycetaceae; genus Kitasatospora; species Kitasatospora sp. NBC_01250. The sequence continues at coordinate 7,412,035 of NZ_CP108476.1, forward strand.
GCCCTCGGCGGCCAGCTTGCTCACCGCGTAGGGGCTCAGCGGCTCGGCCCGCATGGTCTCGCGCTTGGGCAGTTCGCGGTTGGCCCCGTAGACCGAGGACGAGGAGGCCGCCGCGACGTAGAGGCCGCCGGCCCGCCGGGCCGCCTCCAGCACCTGCAGGGTGCCGGTGGTGTTGACCTCGTGGCTGGCCAGCGGGTCGGCCACCGAGCGCGGCACCGAGGGCAGCGCGGCCAGGTGGACCACCGCGTCGGCCCCGGCGAAGGCCGCGTCGAGCAGGCCGGGATCGAGGATCGAGCCGTCGTACAGCGTGGCGTCGCAGCCGGCCAGGTCGGCCTTGGCGCCGCCGGTGAGGTCGTCGACCACCCGGACCTCGGTGACCTCGGGACGCTCCAGCAGCGCCGCCACCAGGTTGGCGCCGATGAAACCGGCTCCGCCGGTGACGACCACGCGCATCGCGGGGCCTCCTCCCGGAAGTACGAGGGCTCGTCGGTCCGGGCCGGGGGCGGCCGGGACGCGGAGCCGATCGTAGCCGACCGGACACGGTCCGTGTAGACCCCGTCGGCGGATGAGAGCGGACTCATAGCCTCCGCCGGCCGTCGGCCCGCGGAGGCGTCCGGTGGGCCGGCGGACCGCCGTGCGGGCTCAGAGCTTGCGCTGCCGGTAGGTCTCCTCCGCGGCCTCCACCACCGCGGCCAGGTCGCCGCCGGCCGAGGCGGTCAGCACGGCCACCACCGCGCCCTCCACGAACGGGGCGTCGGCGAACCGCACCGGGAACGGCAGACCGTGCTCGTCGGCGGCCGCCAGCACCGCGGCCACCGTCTGGACGGCCGAGGGCAGGTCGGCCAGCACCGCCACGCCGTGGCCCTGGTCCACCCGCCGGGCCGCCGCCGCGATCAGCAGCGCGCTGCTGCCCAGGCCGTCGCCCGGCTGTCCGCCGGTCGCCGCGACGGGGGCCGGGTCATCGGTCCCCGACATCGCGCGGGCCAGGTCGGCGGTGTCCTGCGCCAGCTCCCCGCTGTGCGAGACCAGCACGACGCCGACCCGGCCCAGCGCGGCCGAGCGGAGCGGGGCCTGGCTCGGCACCCGGGCGGCCGAGGGCGCCTCCCCGATCGGGATGACGTCCGCCCCGTTCCCGCCCCGCGGGCTGATCTGCCCCATCGGCTGCTCCCAGCTCTCCCGGCCTCTCCCGCCGCCCGCGTGCGGGGGCCGCGCCCGACCGGCGCCGGCCGTGCCCACTCTCGCAAACGCGGCTCGCCGCCCGGGCCCCGCCGCGCCGGTCGGGCCCGGCCCGGGCAGGATCCGCCGATAGCACGATCGCTGCCCGTGCGGGGCCCGCTCCCGCCGATGCCCGCCGCCGGGGGTGGAGTTCGTGCACAGGCCGCCCCGGCCGGGTCGTCGGCCGTTACGCTGACCCCCCTGAAGGACGTTCGGGAGGAGCACGACCAGTGACAACCGAGACCGCCGGGGCCGGCCAGAGCGCCCAGGGCACGGAGAGCGTGCCCGCGGCGCGCAAGCCCAAGTTGGACACCACCGGCGCGGAGTGGCTCTCCGCGAAGCAGGAGGACGGCTCTCCGGGTGACGTGCAGATCGCCTTCGTCGACGGCTACATCGCCATGCGCGACGGGCGCTTTCCCGACGGCCCGGTGCTGGTCTTCACGCCGGAGGAGTGGCGGGCCTTCGTGCTCGGCGCCCAGGACGGCGAGTTCGACCTGACCTGAGCCGCGGAGTTCCGGCCCGAGGGCCGTCGGTCCACCGACCGGCGGCCCTTCGCGTGTCCGGGCCCGGGGGTATCGGCGGGCGCCGCAGGCGGCGCGCACAACAGGCAGGCGCCGTGCCGACCGCCCCCACGCGGTCGTGCACGGCGCCTGCTGTACGACCCGGTTCGCGAAACCGGGTTTCCCTCCCGAGGTTCCCCGGGGCCGGCCCGAGTGGACCGGTCCCGTCGCCGGGAGGCTGGCGGCGGGACCCTGAGGGTCCAGGCCGCCGGTGCCCGGGATCCGAACGCCCCCACGCGTCGGTGTCCCGAGCGCGGTTCACGAGCGCGACGAAGTCGGGGAACCCGTGAACCAGGCTTTGGGTGAAAGAGTGACAGACTCGGGCAAACTCACTAGCGCAACAGCCGCAGTCGCCGCACGACGGTGTGCCAACGGAGGATGGGCGCACACGAATGCGCCACAGCAGGCCACCCCCACGTGGACGGACCACAGCAGCTGCCGTACATCCGCGACCGTAGCCCGGACGGTTGCTCAGCGTCAACATTCGTCTCGGAGCGTGGAGCTCGCGCACGTGTGAACGTCTGGCAAACGCGCCTCGGCGCCGCCCCGTGCGGTCGCGCGCCCCCGGGCACGTACGATGGCGACATGTCATTTCTCCGCCGCCGCTCCGGCACCCCCGCGGGCCCGGACTTCGACGTCCTCGCGATGGACCCGGGCGACTGGCCAGGCCTCTTCGGCGCCGCGGTGATGACCGGCCCGGACGGCTCCTGCCAGGGGATCTTCCTGCGCTACGACCTGTTCGGCGGTCGCGGCCCGGCGATGTTCATCGGCAACCTGCCCGAGGGCTCGCCCGCGCGCGACACCGCGGACGGCGTCCCGTTCGAGGTCAGACAACTGCTGGCGGCGCTGGAGCTGGACGAGCCGGTCGAGTTCGTCTCGGCCGAGGACTTCCCGGTGATGCTCGGCGACGACCTGCTGATCGTGAAGAAGGTCAAGGTCTCCGAGGAGCGGGTGTTCTGCGCCCAGTTCGACCGGAGCGACCAGGTGCAGGTCACCATCGCCTCCTGGGACCGGCCGATCGCGGACGACCTCTACCAGCTGCTCAAGCCGCTGCCGGCGGACCTCTTCCAGCAGGGCTGACCGACCGGCGCGTTCGGATGCGCCGGCGCGACGAGCGTTGCGTCAGGTGTTCGACCATTGCTTGACGTGCTCGATCAACACTTCGTACAGTCACGGCATGCCGTCCCGCCGCCCGCTGCTGACCAGGCGCAGCTATCTGGACCTGCGGCGGACCGCCAGCGCGATCTGTCGCTAGGAAGCGTCGGCCTCAGGGCCTGTTCGGCGGAGCCTGCCGGACAGGCCCTGAGGCCGTGTCTCGCCATTTCCCGCCGGGCGCGCGACGCCGGGCATCCCTCCCCGGCCCTCGGCCGGGGGACCCCCACGGACGCACCGGAGGCAGCAGCGCCATGACCACCCGTTCCGAACGCCCGCCAGTCGATCAGTCATCGGTCGAGCACCCGTCAGCGGCCGGGCAGCGGGCCGAGGTTGCCGAGGCGCTGGCCGGACTGCCCCGGGTGGTCGACCTGCTGGCCGCCCGCGCCGAGGAGCACGACCGTGACGCGACCTTCCCCTACCAGGGCGTCGAGGCGGTGCACGAGGCCGGCCTGCTCACCCTGACGGTCGGTCAGCGCTTCGGCGGACCGGGCGGCACGCTCGCCGACACCGTCCAGGTGCTGGCCGAACTCGGCCGCGGCGACGCCTCGGTGGCCCTGGTCACCGCCTGCACCCTGCTGCTCCACGCCGAGCAGACGCGTGCCGCGTACTGGCCGGCCGCCGCCTACCGCCGGCTGCTGACCGAGTCCCGCCGCGGACCCGCGCTGGTGAACACGTTGGAGGTGGAGCCGGGCCGGACCGCGCCGCTGACCGCCCGGCGCAACGGCACGGGCTGGCTGCTGACCGGCCGGTGGAGCGGCTGCACCGGCGCCGAGGCGCTGGCCTGGCTGGTGGTGCGGGCCGAGACCGACGAGCCGCACCCGCGCGGTGGACTCTTCCTGGTCCGGGGCGAGAGCCCGGGAGTCGAGGTCGATCCGGTCTGGGACCAGCTGGGTCTGCGGGCCAGTGCGGGGCACGACGTGGTCCTGACCGAGGTCGAGGTGCCGGCCGAGGCGGCTCTCGGGCTGCGGCCGGTGCCGGGCGACCCGGGCGCGGCGGGGACCGGGGCCGATCCGGTGGCCGCGGCGGCCACCGCCTGGCGGGACCTGGCGCTGGCGGCGGTGCAGCTGGGCATCGGCCGGGCGGCCCGGGACTGGTTGGTGCGCTTCCTCAACCAGCGCACTCCGGCCAATCTGGCCGAGCCGCTGGGGACCCTGCCGCGCTACCAGGCGGCGCTCGGCGAGGTGGAGAGCGCGCTGATCGGGGCGCAGGAGCTGGTGGCGGGCCTGGCGGCGCGGATCGACGCGGGGGAGACCGGGGCCCTGGAGCGCACCGGCCCGGCCCAACTGGTGGTCACCCGCGCGGTGGTGGACGCGGTGCAGCGGGCGGTGGCGCTCACCGGCAGCCCGGGGCTGAGCCGGCGCCACCCGCTGGAGCGCTACCTGCGCGACGCGCTCAGCGCCCGGCAGCACGGGCGCTGCGAGGAGACGATGCTGGCGCAGACGGGGCGGGCCGCCCTGGCCCGGGCCGGCCGCTCGCGCGGGGTCTGACCGGCCGTCGGACGACGGCCCGGCCCCGGCCGACCGGGGCCGGCCGAATCCCGTCGTCCCGACCGCCCCATGCGCACCGGCCCCACCGGTGGAACCGGCAGCACCGCCAGGAGCTGCAGCACCGGCAGCACCGGTTCTGCCCGTCCCACTCAGCGCGTCCCCACCGCGGCCCGCACCGCGCGGCGGGCGAGGGCCGCGTCGTCGTAGAGCCGACGGATCATCAGCCGCTGCTCCTCGCCCGCCCCCGGCACGTCGTAGATCCGCAGCTCGCGCATCAGCACCAGCACCAGGTTGACCAGGAAGGCGTCCCGCGCCACCGTGCCGCCGAGCTGGGCGAGCTGGGCGATCTGCCGCCGCGCCGCGGTGTCCCCGGAGAGCACGCTCCACAGCACCGCCAGGTCGTAGCCGGGCAGGTACCAGCCGGCCTGCTCCCAGTCGAGCAGCACCGGGCCCGAGGGCGCCAGCATGATGTTGCTGAGCAGCGCGTCGCCGTGGCACAGCTGCCAGCCGGTGTGCGCCAGGCCGTGCAGCAGTTGCCGCAGGTCGCCGGCGTCGCGGTCGGTCAGCTGGCCCACCGAGTGGTAGCGGCCGATCTCGAAGTGGTAGTCGAGCGGCTGCTGGAAGACGTCGGTGGGCGGGCGCCAGAGGTTCAGCGCGCGGACCGAGCCGAGCACGGCCCGCACCTCGCCCGGCGTCGGGGCGTTGGCCGGGTGGCGCTCGACGGCGGCCGGGCGGCCCGGGATCCGTTCCATCACCAGCACGCAGCGGTCGTGGTCGGCCGCCACCAGCCGCGGCATCCGCACCGGCGGCCGGTGCCGGACGAAGGCGCGGTAGATCGCCACCTCACGACGGAACCGCTCCACCAGCAGAGCCCGCTGGTCGCCCTGCACCGCCTGCGGGGAGAGGCACTTGGCGACCACGGCGGTGCGGCCGATCAGCCCGGTGATCAGGATGTGCGCCCCGTCCTCGCGCAGCACCTGACGCGCCGAGAAGGCGGGACATATCCGCGTGATGTGGGCGAGCGCGGCCCGCACGGCCGGGGTGGCGAGCGCGGCGGTGTCGACCCGCTCGACCAGGGGGGCGGCCGGCTGGGGTGCGCGGGGGCGCAGCAGGCGCTCGCCGGCGCGCGGCAGGAACCCGGGTGCCTCGATGCGCCCGGCAGGGCGGGCGGGCAGAGCTGGCTTCGGCCCGGGCCGGCGGACCGCCACGGAGGACGGCGGCCGTTGAACGGTCCCGGTCCGGGGCGCGGTGGGGGAAGTCGCGGAGGAGTACATGAGGGGGAGGGAGTCCCTTCCTTGCCGACGGCATATGTCAGGTCAGCCAGCTGCGGCTGTCCGGCGGGGCTGGACGGCGGCGCCCTGGCGCGTCAACCGGTGCTGCTGGGCGTCACCACTCGCTGGTGCGTGCGACGGCGCACGGGGGGTGTGCTCCGGCGTACCCGGCGCGGTGGCCGCCCGGGGTGGGTGGGACCGGATGGCTGGCCGGGTCGGATGGGACGCCGGACCGGGTCCGGCCGCCTTGCCGGACCCGCGCACCCTGGGGAAATGCGCTGGTCCGCCCTGGCGGCCGGGCCCGGCGCCGACGCGCCACCCGGTCGCGCCACCCCCCTCGCCAGGCCGCCGGGGCGGTCCGTCAGCCTGTGCGCTCGGACCGGTTCGGACCGCCGAGCCCAGTGCTGCCAAGGCCCGGAAGGATCCGGAGCCCCGGGGTGGGGTTGCGCATTCATAGCTGACACCTTGAGTGCACTGGCTCACCAGTTGGCGTGCCCTGGCGAAGCCTGGCGAATGCTCGCGTGGCACATGACAGCGCATTAGGCTCGAACCAGCCGAGGAGCCTGGGGGCTTGATGTGAGCAGCGGACCCAACACCAGACTCGCCGATCTGTTCGCCCTGACCGGTTGGTCGAAGGGTGAGCTGGCCCGGCTGGTCAACCGGCGTGGTGCGGCGATGGGGCAGCAGCAGCTCTCCACCGACACCTCGCGCGTGCGGCGTTGGATCGAGCGCGGGGAGGTGCCGCGCGATCCGGTGCCGCGGGTGCTGGCCGCGGTGTTCACCGAGCGGCTCGGCCGTGTCGTCTCCATCGAGGACCTCGGTCTGGCGCGACATCGGCGATCAAGTACGGCCGGGGCGGGTGGCGCCACGGCCGAAGAGCCGGAGCGGACGGCCGAGATCCTCACCGAGTTCACGGGAATGGATCTCATGCTCAACCGACGTCAACAGGCCGATACGGCCCCGGTACTGCCGGGCCTCTCAGCAATCCCCGACTCCCTGCACCGCTGGCTCTCCGGCGAGAGCGTCAGTTACGCCGCCGACCGTCCCGGTGCCCGCCGGGTGATCACCGGGCAACTGCCCGGGAGTTCGGGCAAGCCGATCGTGGACGTCTACGAGTCGGGGCCGGCCGGCGTGGAGGAGGTCGCGGCCCTGGAGCGCTCGTTCGAGGTCTTCCGGGCCTGGGACGCCTCCCGCGGCGGCGGCCTGCAGCGCAAGGCGGTGATCGGCCAGCTCAACGAGGTGGGCGGTCTGCTGACCCACCGCCATCCGCCGGAGCTGGCGCGCAGACTGTGGCTGGTGGCGGCCAACCTGGCCGCGCTGGCCGGCTGGATGTCGCACGACATCGGCCTGGAGGTCACCGGGCAGCGCTACTTCGTGATCGCCGCGCAGGCCGCCCGGGAGGCGGGCGACCGGCCCAGGGCGGGGGAGGCGATCTCGCGCTGCGCCCGCCAATTGCTGCACTACGGCCGGGCCGACGAGGCGCTCGACCTGATGCGGATGGCCCGTTCCGGTGCCGGGCCGGACACCTCGCCGCTGACCCGGGCGATGTTCAACACGGTCGAGGCCTGGGCGCAGGCCTCACTGGGCCGCTCCCAGGAGGTGGTGCGGCTGCTCGGGGAGGCCGAGGAGCTGTACGTGCGGGGGGTGGGCGAGCCGCAGCCGAGCTGGATGCAGACCTTCAACGAGGCCGAGCTGCGCGGTATGCAGTCGCTGGTCTACCGCACCCTGGCGGAGCACGATCCGGCGGCGGCGCCGCGGGCGGTGGCCCAGGTGGCGGACGCGATCCGGCTGCGCGAGGGGCAGGGACAGGAGCGGTCCGGCATCTTCGACCTGATCTCGTACGCCGCGGTGCACTGGATCACCGGGGAGCCGGAGCAGGGCGAGCTGCAGACCCGGGCGGTGCTGGCGAGGATCGGCGACACCTCCTCGCACCGCACCTGGGACCGGCTGCGGCGGATGGACGAGCTGGCCGCGCGCTACCAGGGGCTGCCCGCGGTGGCCGAGCTGCGGGCCGAGATCAGGGCGGCGGTGCCACCGGCCCGCCGCCCTGCCGGCTGAGGCCGACCGGTTCCCACCGCTCGGCGCGGATCCCTGGTCAGGGGGTCTCGACTCAGAGGGTGTCGACGGCCGCGCTGTGGACCTGGTCCCAGGCCTCCTGGACGTAGCGCTCGCGCTCGACCAGGCTCAGGGCCGGGAAGTACTCCTTGAGCCGCTCCACCACGGTCTGCTCGGGCTCGTGGCACTCGTGCAGCAGGAACGCGGCCTTGTGAAGAATCTGGCTGTCCATGATCGGTCCTCCCTCGGTGCAGGCCCGCCCTGTGCCGACGCTGCGGCCGACAGCATATGTGCGCTCGGCGGCAACTGATCGCCGGGGGCGCCGTGACACGGTGCCCGGGGCGGCGGTACAGAGAGAGGGGAGGCACGCGCGCGGCGTGGCCCGCGGCTCAGCCCGCGGTGCGCAGCACCATGCGCAGCGAGACCACCTGGCCGTCGGGGCCGAGCACCGGGCGGCCCGAGCAGTGCACGGCGGGGCCCCGGTCGCCGGGCGCCAGCAGGTGGACCACGCCGTCCAGCGGCCGGCCGTGGACCAGGGCCGCGGTCACCATCCGGCAGAGCGCCGGGCGGTCCTGCGGCACCAGTTGGCCCGGCAGCTGGTCGAGCGTGAGGGGGCCGAGGCCGGGATCGCGGGCGAGCACCTGGTAGGCGTCCGCCTCCCAGCGCACGGTGTCGCGGAGCAGGTCCCACTCGACGGCCGCCGTGGTCGGGGCCGGGGGAGCGCTGGGCAGGTGGAGACTCATCGACGTGTCCCACGGGGGTGAGGGTGACGGGCGGTGGGATGGTGTGGGACGACTGTCGCACACCATCACCCTCCGTGTGGGGGTAATGGCAGAAACAGCGGGACTTTTCATCTGGCATATGCCGGAAGCGTCTGCCGGCCGGGGTGGGCGAGGGCGGGCCGGCCGGACCGGGGCGCCGCCGCCGGATCGGCCCGCCCTGGTGGCCCAGTGGCCGGTGGGTCGGCCGGGCTCCCGGCAAAACCACTGGTCAGGGCCGGTTCTGCCGAGGCGGGTGCGTCCAGGGCGGCCAGGCGGTAACCTACGGTGATTCCGGCGCCCGGGCGCCCGCCCAGCGTGACCATCAGACCCCCGGCGACGGAAATCCCGTTGCCACGACGACCGCCGCAACGGATGCTGACCTCATGTTCGAGCCCGTGATAGCCCCAAGCGCCAGCCTCCTCGGCCTGCTCCAGCGAGGACGCGGTGACGGGCAGTTGCATGCGCTCGCAGCCGACCGTGACGAGGCGATCGCCGCCCTGGAGGAGTGCGTCACCAGCGACCCGCGCGCCGACTGGCAGGTCGAGAACCGCTCCCTCTACTACGCCCGCGTCTACATGGACCTGGAAGCCCCGCTCGGCGGCATCGAGCAGCACCTGAGCCACCCCGACGACCTGCTCGACCCCGACGAGCAGCGCACGGGCCTGGCGCTGGCGGTCCTGGGCCACCTGGCGGGCTACGGCCGGCGCGACGCGCTGCTGCTGCTGCGCCAGTACGCCGCCACCGGCAGCAACTGGGCCTGGGCGCTGGACGAGCTGGCGCTGCGCGACGAGGACGAGGCGCTGCTGGCGCTGGCCCCCGCCGTGCTGGGCCGCTTCCCGGCCACCGAGCAGGGCGAGGCGGACCTGCGCGCGGCGATCCGCGCCGCCTACGAACCACGCGCCTGGCGCCTGTGGGCCGAGCACCACCCGCGGGTGGCCGCCGCCAGCGAGCAGTCCCCCTTCGACCTGTGGCAACGGCAGCTGAACCGGGGCGGGGTGACCCCGGGCTGGAGCGTGGCCGACGTGCTCGCCTGGGCCGACCAGGCCGACACCGCGGCCCGCCCCGAGCCGGAGGCGGTCGAGCGCCGCGCCGCGGCTGCCGCGCGCTGCCTGGCCGCCGTGGCCCGGCCCGAGGACCGCGACACTCTGCTCGCCGCCGCCCGCGACGGTGCCGAGGGCGCCCGCCGGGCCGCGCTGCGGCACCTGGTCGACCAGGACGATCCGGCGCTCACCGAGCTGATCGAGGCCGCTGCCGCCGACGCCGACGAGCGGGTGGTGCGCGCCGCGCTCGAGGTGCTGGCCCGGATGCGCGGCCCGCGTGCCCTGGCCCGGGCCCGCCGTTGGGCCGACCCGGCCACCGGCGGCGCGGACAGCGCGCTCGGCGAGGCCGCGGTGCTGCTGCTCGCCGACATCGGCGAGCCGTCGGACGCCCCCGCGGTGGTGGCGGGCCTGCGGCGGTGGGTGCTGGTGCACGGCGTGCGCGGCGCCCAACTGGGCGGCCTGGTGGACGGTGTGGGGCGGCTGGCCGCCGCCGGCGCCGCTCCGATCCTGCGCCACATCTACGGTGAGGCGGCCTCCTCCGACCTGCGCGGCCGGGCCGCGCAGGCGCTGGCCGCCACCGACCGCTACTTCGCCTGCGGCACCGCGGTCGAGTGCCTGTGGGACTGTGAGGAGTCCACCCGGGAACTCGCCGCCCGCCACGTGGTGACCACCGGCGACGCCCGGGTGCTGGAGCGGCTGCGCAGGCTGGCCGCCGATCCCGCCGAGGAGGCCGAGGTGCACGCCGCGGTGCGTGGCCGGCTGACCTCACGCGGCCCGGCCGGGGCTTAGCTCGCGGGCTCGCGCCGCCACCGGGCCTGCCATCGCGCTCGCTGCCGACGGGCCTGCGGCCGCCGCGCTCGCCGGTACCGGGTCTGGTGCCGCCTGGGAGCTCGGCGGCGCGCTGCCCGCCGATGCCGGGGCGCGGTAGCGCCAGAGGGCCGGACAGGCCGCCGCGGTGGCCAGCATCACCAGCACCACCAGCACGCCGCCGCCGCCGATCGCCCAGCTCGTCCCGTACGCCGCACCCGCCGCGCCGTGCGCCAGGCCCGCCAGCCGTGGCCCGCCGGCGGCGATCACGGTGTCGGCGCCCTGCAGCCGCCCGCGCATCGCGTCCGTCACGGCGTCCTGCAGGATCGTCTTGCGGAAGGCGCTCAGCACCACCAGCGCCCCGCCGCCCGCCGCCAGCAGCGCCGCCGCCGGCCAGAGCGAGCGGACCAGGCCGAAGCCGGCCATCGCCAGCCCCCAGGCGCAGACCGCGCCCACCACCATCGCGCCGTGCCGCCGGATCCGGCTGAAGCTGCCCGAGCAGCCGCCCGCGAGCAGTGCGCCGACCGAGAGCGCGGCCGACAGCACGCCGATCACCGGCCCGCCGGCCGGCTCGCCGAACACCTCGCGGGCCCGCTGCGGGAAGAGCGCCACCGGCATGCCGAAGAACATCGCGGTGAAGTCGGCGAGGTAGGCGGCCAGCAGGATCCGACAGCCGACCAGGTGGCGCAGACCGGCGCCGATCGAGCGCGCTGCGGGCCGGGGCGCAGCGCCCCCGGCGGGCGGCATCGCGGGCAGCCGCCGCACGCCGAGCAGCGCGCCCAGCAGGGCGAGGGCGTCCAGCAGGTAGAGCGGGGCCAGGCCGCCCGCCGCGAGCAGCGCACCGGCCAGCAGCGGTCCGCCGATGCCGCCGAGCCAGCTCACCGTGGACTGCAGCGCGTTGGCGGCGGGCAGCAGCTCGGCGGGCACCAGGCGGGGCACCACCGCGCCGCGGACGGCGGTGTTGGCCCCGAAGCAGGCCTGCTGGGCGGCGATCAGGAGCAGCAGGGCGAGCGGGTCGGCGCCGCCGGCGGCGGCCTGGGCCCAGAGCAGCAGCGAGCAGAGCGCGATGCCCGCGTTGCCGAGCAGCAGCACCCGGCGCCGGTCGGTGCTGTCGGCCAGCGCGCCGCCCCAGAGCGCGGCGAGCACCAGCGGCAGCAGTCCGGCCGCACTGCCCAGACCCACCCAGAGCGAGGAGCCGGTCCGGTGGAAGAGCTGGAGCGGCACCGCGAAGGCGGTGAGCTGCCCGCCCACGGCGGTGACGGCGGAGCCGAGCCAGAGCCGGCGGAAGGCGGGCAGTCGCAGCGGCCGGGTGTCGAGGAAGGCGGTGCGCAGCGGCATCGCCTCAGCCCGCCTCGGTGCCGGCCGGCTCGGCGACCACGTCGGCCACCGCGCAGGCGATGTTGTCCGGGCCGCCCGCCCGGTTGGCCAGCGCGATCAGCTGCTGCACCAGCTGCTCGGGTTCGGCGATCGTGCTCACTGCGGTGTGCAGCCGGGACTCGGGCACCACCGCGCTCAGCCCGTCCGAGCAGAGCAGGTAGCGGTCCCCGGCCCTGGCGGTGTGCAGCGACAGGTCGGGCCGGGCGTCGCCGACCGGCCCGCTCAGCGCGCGCAGCAGCAGCGCGCGCTGCGGGTGCGAGGCGGCCTCCGCGGCGGTGATCCGGCCCTCGTCCACCATCGCCTGCACGAGCGTGTGGTCGTGGGTGATCTGGAACAGCTCGCCCTCCCGCAGCAGGTAGGCCCGGGAGTCCCCGATGTGCACCAGGGCCAGTCGGGAGCCGGTCAGCAGCAGCGCGGTGAGCGTGGTGCCCGCCTTGCCCGGCACCGCCCCGACGCCGGTGCGCACCGCCTCGGCCAGCGCGTTCAGCAGGTCGCCCGGACCCACGGCGGCCGCGTCGAAGCCCTTCAGGGCCGCCACCGCGGCCCCGGCCGCCTGCGGGCCGCCGAAGCCGTCCGCGACGGCCACCAGCGCGCCGCCCGCGTAGGCGGCGTCCTCGTTGCGGGCCCGGACCAGGCCCTGGTCGGTGCGGGCGGCGTAGCGCAGCCCGAGCGTGGTGGTCATGGTGGTCCTCCCGGTGAGGTGGTCGACGAGGAGGGCGACCAGGTCCTGCCGGGCGGCGGTGTCGGCCAGCACGGTGTCCCAGTAGGCGGTCAGCTCGCGGGCCGCCTGCTCGGGCGCCAGCTCGCAGAGCCGGCCGATCCGGGCCAGCGGCAGGCCGATCCGGCGCAGGTGGGCGACCAGCCGGGCGCGCTCCAGCTGCTCGCGGCGGTAGAAGCGGTAGCCGGAGACCGGGTCCACCTCGGCCGGGCGCAGCAGGCCGAGCTCGTCGTAGAGCCGCAGCGCTTTCGGCGTCAGCCCGCAGGTCCGGGCGAAGGCGCCGATGGTGAACCGGTCCATCCGTGGGTCCTCCTCGTACCGGGCGTTCGGCCCGGTGGGAAGGATGCTGGGCCTTCCCCCAGGGGGAAGGTCAACGGGGACGGACGATCACCGCCGGGGCCGGCACGAAACGTACCGGAGCGCCCGGGCGCGGCCACCGCTCAGCCCGTCACCGGACCGGGGACGGGGACGAACCGCACCCGCGCGCCCGGGCGCAGCAGCGCGGGCGGCTCCCGGTCGGCGTCCCAGAGCACCAGGTCGGTGTGGCCCAGCAGCTGCCAGCCGCCGGGGGAGGAGCGCGGATAGACCCCGGTGTACTCGCCGGCCACCGCCACCGCGCCGGGCGGCACGGCGGCGCGCGGGGTGGCCCGGCGGGGCACGGCCCGGTCGGCGGGCAGGCCGGTCAGGTAGCCGAAGCCGGGCGCGAAGCCGCAGAACGCCACCCGGTACTCGATCCCGCTGTGCAGCGCCACCGCCTGCGCGGGCGTGACCCCCCAGTGCGCGGCCACCGCCGCCAGGTCGGCGCCGTCGTAGACGGTCGGGACCTCGATCAGCGGCCCCTCGGGCGGGGCGTCCCCGGCCACCCGCCAGCTGCCGAGCCGCCCGGCCAGCTCGGCGGGCCTGGGCAGGCCGTCCAGCAGCACGGTGCGCGCGGCCGGGACGATCTCGGTGGCCCCGCCGAGCCCGCCGCGCGCCCGTTCGGCCAGCAGCCGGGCGTAGAGCGCGGCCACCTGCGGCCCCGAGTCGACCTCCAGGAGCAGCGCGTGGTCGCCCACCGCCCGGACCGTCACGGTGCCCTGGCGGTCCATCAGGTGAACGCCTCGACCCGGATCCCGGCCGAGGCCAGCGCCCCGCGCACTCGCCAGGCCAGCTGGGTGGCGCCCGGGGTGTCGCCGTGGACGCAGAGCGAGCGGGCGTCGACGGCCACCGGCTCGCCGCCGATCGCCGTCACCAGGCCGTCCCTGGCCATCCCGACCGCGCGCGCGATCACCGTCTCGGGATCGTGCACCACGGCGTCCGCGTCGGTGCGCGGGACGAGCGTGCCGGCCCAGGTGTAGGCCCGGTCGGCGAAGGCCTCGGTCACCGCGGGCAGGCCCACCCCCTCGGCCACCGCCAGCAGCTTGGAGCCCGGCAGCCCGAGCACCGGCAGCGGCCCGTCGCAGACCGCGCCGGCCCGCAGCACGCCCGCGACCACCGCCTCGGCCTGCTCGCTGTCGGCCACCACCCGGTTGTAGAGCGCGCCGTGCGGCTTGACGTAGCTCACCCGGGAGCCGGCAGCGCGGGCGAACACCTGCAGGGCGCCGATCTGGTAGGCCACCTCGTCGGCCAGCTCGTCGGGCGGCACGTCCATCGCCCGGCGGCCGAAACCGGCCAGGTCCCGGTAGGAGACCTGGGCGCCGATCCGCACGCCGCGCTCGGCGGCCAGCGCGCAGACCCGGCGCATCGTGGCGGGGTCGCCCGCGTGGAACCCGCAGGCCACGTTGGCGCTGGTCACGACCGAGAGCAGGGCTTCGTCATCGGTCAGCGTCCAGCGTCCGAACCCCTCGCCGAGGTCCGCGTTGAGATCGATCACCGCACCGGTCACGAGCGATTGCCTCCCAGAGCTGCTGCGGATGCCCAAGGGGGATGGTAGGGCCTCTCGGTTGGCCGGAGCCGCCCCGGTCACCCCGTTGGCTGTGCGGGGCGTGCGCCTGATTGCGCAGCGGACGGTTCGGCGCGCTCCGGGCGGCCGATCGGCCGGGCCTTTGGGTACGAGTGCGCCGGTACCGGGAGAAAGGGGTACAGCCACCCCGTTTCGGACCATGTCCCTGTGGGGCCCTAATCTTGTCCACCGTGACCGTCATCGCAGATCAACCCGCCGAGCGTGAGCTCCGCCCGCCCGCCGGCGGCACCCGCCCCGCGCCCGGGCCGGCGGCCGACGAGGGCCTGGCCCGTCGGCTGAAGGCGCTGGCCTGCACCGCGCCGCTGCACGACCTGGACAACCGCAAGGTGAACCTGGCCGGCGAGTACGGCGGTTACGCGATGGCCGAGGTCGGCCTGGCGGCGATCGACCTGGTCACCCTGCACATGGACTTCGACACCGGCGCGGACCGCGAGATAGTGCTCGCCCGCCTGCTGCCCAGGGTCGCCGCCCAGCACCCCGAGCGCTCGGGCACCGAGCACCAGCGGGTGGCCCGCTGGGTGCTGGAGTCGCTGATCAACGTCGGCAGCGTGGACCGCGGCTTCCGCGCGGTCTACGGCACCTTCGCCGCCGACGGCGGCTACGTCCGGCGCGACTACGACTTCAAGCTGATCGAGGAGGTCCCCGGGCCGGACGGCGGGGTCTACCTGCGCACCACCGACGAGGCGGTCAACGTCCTGGTCGGCGCGCTGGACACCGACGTCACCTCCGCCCAGATCGCCGCCGAGGTCAAGCTGGAGGTGCTGATCCGCCGCGGCCGGCTGGCCGACGCGCAGCTCGCCGCCGAGCAGGCCCGCTACCGCACCGTCCAGTACGCCGAGACGCTGCGCCGCGCGCTGGACGCCACCCGGCGCAACGTGCGGGCCGTCGACTGGATGCGGGCCGTCCCCGACCTGATCGACGAGGCGCTCGACCACATCGCCGACCGCTACCGGCACGAGAACGCGATCCTCACCAACATCCGCCGGGCCCGCGACGAGGCCGAGAGCGCGGAGCACAAGCGGCAGGCCGCCGAGCTGGTCGACATCGTCAAGGACTGCATCCGCCGGCACACCCAGCTGCAGACCAGGCTGCTGGAGGCCGGGCCGCTGTTCCGCGCCGAACAGGACCGCCAGGCCTTCGCCGCGCCCACCGCCCGCTCCGGCATCGACCTCTACGGGCACCTGCTGGCGCCCGTGCTGCGGCTGCCGATAGACCAGGCGATCCGGCCCACCGACGCGTTCTTCGCCCGCGGCACCGGGCTGCGCACGCCCACCGCCACCCGGCTGGCCGACCTGGTCGACCTGCTGCTCACCCCGCCGGTGGAGCGCGAGCACCTGGGCGCCGAGCTGCCGGACCCCGACCTGGTGGCCACCCCCGACGACAGCCGCTTCTCCGAGGCCCAGCTGGAGGCCGCCCTGGTGCTGCTCGACCTGCCCGCGGACGCGCCGCGCCGGCTCTCCGGCCTGCTCGCCGACGCCCGCCGGCAGGACCCGGAACTGCCGTACCTGGTCGCGCTGCTGGCGGTGCACGCGGCCAGCCCGCCGGTCGGCACCGCCTACCGCCAGGGCGAGGAGCGGCTGCTCTTCGCGGTCGACGACGGCAGCACGCTCGCCGACCCCGAGTTCGGCGGCGCCGACCTGATCGTCGGCAGCGCGCTGCTGGACGCGGTCGGCATGGCGGCGGACCGGCAGGACGCCCAGTGACCAGCACCCATCAGCCCCAGGCCCTCACCCGTACCCAGGAGCACCTCTCGTGACGACGCCGCACGACGACGCCCAGCCGCGCGAGAGCGCGGTCACCCCCGCGGACGTCGCCGACGCCGCCCGGCTGGTCTCGTTCGGTCTGCAGGCCAAGCTGCTGCCCGCGCGCGACGCCGAGTACACCGAGCTGGTCCGCCGCCACCGCGAGGACCCGCCGTTCGCCCGGCTGGCCGACGCGGTGGCCACCGGGCTCGGCCTGGTGGTGCTGGAGGTCTCGGTGCGGGCCGGCATGGCGCTGGCCGCCGCCGAGGACTCGGTCTTCGCGGTCAAGATGGGCGACTACTCGCGCCGCGCCGCCTCCGAGACCACCGACCGCTTCCTGCACGGCCTGGCACACCTGGCCGTCGCCGCCCTGGCCTTCCCCCGCCCCGAGGACCTGGCCGACGAGGGCTACCTGGGCCGGGTGACCGTCAACGGCGTGGACGCCTTCGTCCGCCAGGCCTGCCGCCGGCTGGAGGAGCAGGCCGAGCAGGCCGGCGACAACACCGACCCGGCCAGCGACGCCCCGGGCCTGGAGGCGGCCTGGCGGGTCTGGGCCCGCCGCTCCACCACCGGCGCCACCAAGGACGCCCGCCGGCTGGCCGGCTCCACCATCGGGATCACCGGCAAGGCGGTGGCCTTCCTGGTCGACTCCGGCTTCCTGCAGAAGACTTCGGACGATGCCGGCGGCACCTACCGCACCACCGCCCGCTACCAGCTCCAGGTGCGCGACCTGGCGGGCAGCGCCGCGATGGCCGAGCTGCTCGACCTGGGGGTGGTCCCGGTGACCGACGGCACGGCCACCCTGCTGCCCGCCGACCAGAGCGAGGAACTGGTGGCCGACGCCGGCCTGCCGTTCCACTCGCTCTGAGTCCGGGCGCTTCCGAGTCCGCCCGCCCGGGCGGACAGCCGCTCGGAGTCCGTGAGTCCGTCGCCGTGAGTCCCCGAGACCTCCCTAGCTGAAAGTCGGTTCATGTACGAGCTCAACCGGGTCCGCCTCTACTCCATCGGCCCGGCCGGCGCCCGCTATGCCGACACCGTGCTGGACCTGCGCGGTGTCGGTGAGCCGGTGGCCAACCCCGCCCCGCAGCAGCCGGGCCTGTTCGGCGAGGAGCCGCAGGGTCCGCCGCGCCGCCCGGCCCCGGCCGGTGTGCTCTTCCTGGAGAACGGCGGTGGCAAGTCGGTCCTGCTCAAGCTGATCTTCTCGGTGATGCTGCCGGGCCACCGCAACACGCTCGGCGGCGCCAGCTCCGGCGTGCTGCGCAAGTTCCTGCTGGCCGACGACTGCGGCCACGTGGCGCTGGAGTGGCAGCACACCGTGACCGGCGAGCTGATCGTGGTCGGCAAGGTCAGCGAGTGGCGCGGGCGTCAGGTCTCCTCCGACCCGCGCAAGTTCGCCGAGACCTGGTACTCCTTCCGGCCCGGCCCCGGCCTGAGCCTGGACGCGCTGCCGGTCGCCGAGCGGGCCCCCCTCGGCGACCCCAGCGCCCGCCCGCGCGGCCGGCGCCGCACCATGAAGGGCTTCCGCGACGCCCTCACCGAGGCCGGCAAGGCCTACCCGTACCTCGACCTCACCTTCGAGGACGGCCACGACCGCTGGACCGAGCACCTCGGTGACCTCGGCCTGGACCCCGAACTCTTCCGCTACCAGCGCGAGATGAACGCCGACGAGGGCGAGGCGGCCGGTCTCTTCGCGGTCAAGCACGACGCCGACTTCACCGACCTGCTGCTGCGCGCGGTCACCGACACCCGGGACACCGACGGCCTGGCCGACCTGGTGCACGGCTTCGCCGCCAAGCTCGGCCGGCGCGGCGAACTGACCGCCGAGCGCGACTTCACCGGCGGCTCGCTCGACCTGCTGGAGCGGATCGTCACGGCCACCACCGCCCGCGAGACGGTCCGCGAGGCGCACCGCGGCGCCGAGCGCCGCACCCGCCGCCTCGCCCAGGCGCTCGCCGCCCGGGCCGGCGCCGAGCGGGACCGGGCTCAGGACCTCGCCATCGAGGTGGCCGCCGCCGCGAGCGCGGTCACCGCCGCCGAGGGCGACCGGACCCGGCACGCGCTGATCACCGCCGAGCTGACCCACCGGCACGCCACCCTGAGCCTGGCCGCCGCCACCACCGAGGCCGCCGGGCTGCGCCGCGAACTGCTCGACGCCCGCACGCTGTACTCCGCCTGGCAGGCCGCCGAGGCCGTGCTGCGCCAGCGCGCCGCCGCCGACCGGGCGGCCCGGGTTGCCGTCGCGATCCGGGAGGCCGAGCTGGACGCCGCCCCGGCGCTGGCCGCCCGCGCCCAGGCCGCCGGTGCGCTCGCCCACGCGCTGGAGGCCGCCGCCGGCACCGCCGAGGAGCGGGCCGAGGCCGAGGAGGCCCGCTCCGCCGAGCTGCAGGAGGACGGCGCCCGCGCCCAGGCCGACTCGCTGGCCGCCGCCACCGCCGCACAGAAGGCCCGTTCGGACGCCGAGCACCTGCGCCAGCGCCTGGCCGAGGTCGAGCAGGAGACCCAGGCCGCGGTGGCCGCCGGCTGGATCGACCCGACCACCGAGGAGCCCGACCCGGCCCGCGCCGCGCTGCACGCCGCCGACGCCGAACAGGCCGCCACCGCCGGCCTGGAGCAGGCCCGCGCCGCCGCCGAGCAGGCCACCGCCCGCACCCGCGAGGCCGCCGCCGCCGAGGGCCGCGCCGAGCTCGCCGCCGCGCGGGCCAGCGACGCCCGCAGCGCCACCCAGCGCGCGCTGGCCGCCGAGCGGCGCACCGCCGTGCAGCTGGCCGCCGAGCCCCGGCTGGCCGAGCTGCTGGGGCTGGATCCCTACTACGACGGCGAGGGTGACGACGCCTCGGGTGCCCTCACCCCCGACGTGCTGGACCGCGCCGCCGAGGACCTCGCGGAGCTGCTCGAAGGCGCGGTGAGCAGCGCCGAGCGGACCCTGTTCGACCTGCGCACCGCTGCCGCCGACGACTCCCGGATCCTGGCCGCGCTCGGCGACGGCGGTCTGCTGCCGCCCGGCCCCGACGTGCTCGCCACCGTGGAGTTCCTCGGCGAACAGGGCGTGCCCGCGCTGCCCGGCTGGCGCTACCTGGCCCAGTCGGTCGACCCGCTGGACCACGAGGCGATCCTGGCCGCCCGCCCCGAACTGGTCGACGGCGTGGTGGTCACCGACCCGTCCTCGCTCGAGCGGGCCCGGGAGGCGCTGCAGGCCGCCGCGCTGCTGCCGCGCTCCACCGTCGCGGTCGGCACCGCCGCCGCGCTGATCGCCCCGATCACCGACGAACCGACGTTCTTCCTGGTGCCGCCGAACCCGGCCATGCACGACGAGTCCGCCGCCGACACCGAGCGCCGCGAGCTGCGCGCGCGGGCCGGCGCCCGTGACGAGCAGATCCGCACGCTCGCCGCCCGGCTCGGCGCCGACCGCGCGCTCGCCGCCCGGCTCGCCTCCTGGCAGGCCAGCTGCCCGCCCGGCACCCTGGCCGAACTGGCCGAGGCCACCAGCGCCGCCGCCGAGCAGGCCGAGCTCGCCGCCGCCCAGCTCGCCGCCGCCCGGGCCGACCACACCGAGGCCGAGGCCGACCGGGTGGCCGCCGTCGCCGTCCACGAGGAGCGCCGGGAGGCCGCCCAGCAGACCCGCCGCCGCGCGGACGCGCTGGCCGGCCTCGCCTTCCGGCTGCGCGAGCGGCCCAGCTGGACCCGCTCGCTGCGCGAACTGGCCGAGGACGCCGCCGAGTGCGAGCGCCGCCAGGCGGCCTGCGCCGAGCGCGCCCAGGCCTGCGACGAGGACCGCCGCGCCGCCCAGCGCGCCGCCGACGACGCCCGCCGCACCGCGCGCACGCTGCGCGCCGAACGCGCCGAGCTGTCCGGCATCGTCACCCCCGCCGAGGAGCTGCCCACCGCCTCGCTGCCCGCGCTGCGCGAGGCCTACCGGGCCGCCGCCCAGCTCTACGAGAAGGTCGGTGTGGGCGCCGACCTGCGCGCCGAGCAGGCCCGCGCGGAGAGCGACGAGACCGCCGCGCAGGCCGAGCTGGACCGGCTGACCAACAAGGTCCGCACCCGTGCCGAGGAGCTGCTGAACAGCCCCGACGGCGCCGACGGCCCGGCCCGGCAGGCCGCCGCCGGCCGCGCCGAGGAGCTGGTCGCCACCATCGAGGCGCGCTCGGCCGTCGCCAGCGAGCAGCTCGGCCGGCTGCGCGGCGAGGTCGAGCGCTCGGCCCCGGCCGGCGGCGAGGAGGCGCACACCGAGCTGCCCGCGGAGCTCGTCCCCACCGACCCCGAGCACGCCCAGCAGCTGCTGCGCGTGGCCACCGGCGAACTGGCCGAGCGGCGCGAGGCGTTGGAGAGTGCCCGGATCGAGCACGGCGAGCTGCTGCGCACCCTGCAGTCCGCGCAGTCGGCCGCCGCCGACTTCGACGAGGCGGCCGCCCAGCTGCGCGACGGTCTGCGCGACCACGCCCCCGACGAGGGCGAGGCGCCCACCGAGCCGTACCTGGACTCGCTCGCCGAGGCCCGCAGCGCGGCCACCGAGACCCGCCGCGCGCTGCGCACCGCCTCCGCCGAGCTGACCGCCGCCGACCTCGCGGTGCGCGACGCGAGCGACGCGCTGGTCCGGCACGCCAACGCGGCCCGCTACGAGGCCGTGCGCACCCCCGCCCGCCAGCAGATCCGCGAACTGCCGGCCGCCGCGCTGCCCGAGCACGCCGCCGCCTGGGCCGCCGCCTTCGCCCCCCGGCTGCGGGTGCTCACCGACGAGCTGACCCAGCTGGAGCGCAACCGCGGCTCCATCGTGGACCGGCTGCGCGGACTGGTGGAGAGCTCGCTGGCCACGCTGCGCGCCGCCCAGCGGCTCTCCCGGCTGCCCGAGGGGCTGGGGGAGTGGTCGGGCCAGGAGTTCCTGCGGATCCGCTTCGAGGACCCGGACCAGACGGTGCTCGCCGAACGGCTCGGCGAGGTGATCGACGAGGCGACCATGGCCGCCGTGCGCAAGAACTCCGACCTGCGGCGCGACGGCATGTCCCTGCTGCTGCGCGCGGTGGCCGCCGCGATCGGGCCCAAGGGCGTCTCGGTGGAGATCCTCAAGCCCGACGCGGTGCTGCGCGCCGAGCGGGTGAGCGTGGGTCAGATGTCCGACGTCTTCTCCGGCGGCCAGCTGCTGACGGCGGCCATCGCGCTCTACTGCACGATGGCCGCGCTGCGGGCCAACGACCGCGGCCAGTCACAGCTGCGGCACGCGGGCACGCTCTTCCTGGACAACCCGATCGGGCGCGCCAACGCCACCTACCTGCTGGAGCTGCAGCGCGCGGTGGCCGACGCGCTGGGCGTCCAGCTGATCTACACCACCGGGCTGTTCGACACCACCGCGCTGGCCGAGTTCCCGCTGGTCATCCGGCTGCGCAACGACGCCGACCTGCGGGCCGGGCTCAAGTACATCTCGGTCGAGGAGCACCTGCGCCCCGGCCTGCCGGCCCCGCAGGACCCGGACGGCCCGGTGATCCACGGCGAGATCACGGCCACCCGGATGTTCAAGCGCCCGGCGGAGGCGGCGGTTGCGACGGACTGAGGCCCCGGCCTCAGGAGGTGGACCAGCCGCGGCTGCAGAGCACCAGCCGGTAGCCGTCCGGGTCCTCGACGGTTGTGCCCCACGCGTTCCAGTACGGGTTGGGCGAGGGGACCGGCCGGCCGCCGTGCTCCGTCAGGGTGGCGACCAGCGCCTCGGAGACCGGCTCGTCCAGGTAGACCACGAGCAGGTCCTCGGCGGTCGGGCGCGGTTCCAGGGGCGCCTGCCCGGGCCCGGCGACCAGCTCCAGGTGCCAGGGCGCGTCGGGCAGGCCGACCATCAGCAGGTCGTGCTCGCCCGCCGCGTGGTCGCCCTCGCCGCGGTGGAGCACGCTCAGCCCGAGTCCCAGGACCCAGAACCGCTCGGCCGCGGCGAGATCGCGCGACGGTCGGGCGATCCGGATGTGGCTCTGTCCGGTCAACGGCATGTCGGTCTCCTGGGCTGCCGGGGCTCGCGGGCGGCGAGCGGTGGGCCACGACCGTACCCGGAAGTCGATCTTGCGGGCATCGGGCCGCGGTCGCCCGCCCGGCGGCGGGCGGGCTGCGTCGCTGGTCCTAGGACCCGACGGCTCCGACGCCTGGCCGGCTCAGCCCAGTTCGGCCAGCAGTGCCCGGGCCTCGGCGGCCTCCGCGCTCACCCCGAGGCCCTCGAAGAGGCGCACCGCCTCGCCCAGGCAGGCCCGCGCCCGGGCCGGCTGGGCGAGGCGGCCCAGACTGTGGCCGAGCGAGCGCAGCAGACCGGCGGCCAGCATCTCACTGGTGCGCCGGGCCAGCGGCAGCGCGCTCTCCGCGGCGTGCACCGCCTGCTCGTGGTGCCCGGTCTCGACGTGGACCTGCGCGATCAGGTTGCCGGTCGCCGCCTCGAAGGCCGGCACGCCCAGCGAGCGGAAGAGCGGCAGCGCGCGCTCGGCGCTCGCCAGCGCGGCGGTCGGCTCGCCGCACATCCGCAGCACCCGGGCCAGCGAGTACCAACCGGTGGCCCGGCCCATCGACTCGGTGCCACCGCTCAGTTCGACGCCCCGCTCGGCCGCCGCCCGCGCCTCGGCGCAGCGGCCCAGCTTGGCCAGACTGAAGGCCAGTTCGCCCAGTGACGCGCCCTCGGAGTGGGTGTCGCGCAGCTCGCGGAAGAGCTCGATCGACTCCTCGCAGTACGTCACCGCCTCGGCGAACCGCCCGTACACCCGGGCGTTGGAGCCGAGGGAGAGCAGGGCGCAGCCGCGCAGCCGCGGGGCCGAGCCGTCGGCGCAGAGTGCGACCGCCGCGGTGAGTTCGGCCCCGGCCGCGGTGAAGTCGCTGGTGTGCCAGAGCAGGTTGCCGCGCACGTACCGGGCCAGGGCTTCGCACCGGTTCTCGCCGCGCTCGGCGGCGACGGCGGCGATGCGGGCCGCGAGTTCCGCGACGGTGTCCATGTAGCCGCGGTCGAAGAGCACCGCGCCCATCTTGTCGATCAGGCTGGCAGCCTGCACGAGCGGCAGTTCGGGGTCCGCGCAGCAGCGCTCGACCAGCGCCCGGTGCACGGCGGCCTCGGAGCGCATCCAGTCCGTCGCCCGCTCGGCGCTCTGGAAGTGCGCACCGGTGGTGCCCGGTTCGACCTCGACCAGGTCGCGCCGCTCCTGCTCCACCGCGTGCGCCGCGGCCTCCGCGTTGCGCGCACTCGCCAGGCAGAAGGCAAGCAGCCCGGCCAGCGCCCGACGCGTCGTCGGCCCGCTCTCCTCCTGTGCGCAGCGGCTTCGCGCGTAGACCCGGACCAGGTCGTGGAACCGGTAGCGCTCGAACGCGCGCGACTCCAGGAGGTTGAGGTCGACCAGCGACTCCAGCAGGTCCTCGGCGGCGTCCGGCGCCAGGCCGAGCAGCGCGGCGGCGCAGCTCAGGTTCAGGTCCGGTGCCTCGGGCAGCGACAGCAGGCGGAAGGCGCGGGCCTGCTCCGGGGTCAGACCCGCGTAGGAGAGTGCGAAGGTCGCCTCCACCGCGATGTCGCCGGTGCTCAGTTCGGCCAGCCGGTGCTGCTCGTCGGCCAGCCGCTCGGCCAGCGAGGCGAGCGACCAGTCGAGGCGGGCGACCAGCCGGGAGGCGGCGATCCGGATCGCCAGCGGGAGGTGCCCGCAGGCCGCGACCACGGCGGCCAGGTGCGCGGGCTCGGCCGCGGCCCGCTCGGTGCCCACGATCCGCACCAGGAGCGCGACGGCCTCCTCCTCGCCCAGCACGTCGAGCCGCAGTTGGTGGGCCCCGGCGGGCCCGCTCAGTCGGCCGCGGCTGGTGATCAGCACCGCGCAACCGGGCGAGCCGGGCAGCAGGGGTGCCACCTGTGCCGCGTCGGCGGCGTTGTCCAGCACCACCAGGACGCGGGAGCCGGCGAGCGCCGAGCGGTAGAGGGCGGCGCGTTCGGCGAGGTCGCCGGCGATCGCGGCGTCGTCGAGGCCGAGCGCGCGCAGGAAGCCGGTGAGCACGGCCAGCGGCTCGGCGGGCGCCCGGTCGGGGCCGCGCAGGTCGGCGTAGAGCTGGCCGTCGGGGTAGTGGCCGCGCAGTCGGTGGGCGGCCTGGACGGCCAGGGCCGTCTTCCCGACGCCGCCGATGCCGTCGATCGCGGAGATCACCACGGTCGGGTTGACCGCGGTGGGGGCGGGGCCGGCGGTGGGAGCGGGGCCGGCGGTGGGCGTCGCGAGCACCTCGGCGAGCCGGGCCAGCTCCGCCTCCCGGCCGGTGAAATCGGTGATCCGGGGCGGCAGCCCGGCGGGTCTGGTCCGCTCGGCCGGGGCCGCCTGGGACGGGGCCGGGCAGAGCTCCGGGTCGGCGCGCAGGATCCGGGCCTGGAGTTCGCTCAGCGCTCGGTCCGGGCAGACCCCGGCCAGCGAGCGGCGCACGTCCTCGTGGACGGCGAGTGCCTCGGCGGTGCGCCCGGCCCGGTGCAGGGCCAGCATCTGCACGGCCCGCAGCCGCTGCCGTTCCGGGTGTTCCAGAACCAGGTCGCCGACCTCGGCGGCGAGGTCGGGGCGGTCGCCCAACTCCGCGTCCAGCTCCAGCTTGGCTTCCAGGACGGCCAGACGGCGCTCGGTCAGGGCCAGCCGCACGGCCTCGGCGTGCGGTCCGGCCAGCCCGGTCAGCGGCTCGGCGGTCCACAGCTGGAGGGCGCCGGTCAGGACGGCCCGGACCTCGCCGGGCGGGGCCCCCTCGTGGCGGGCCTGCGCGGCCTGCGGCAGGGCGAGCTCGAAGGCGGTGGTGTCCAGCGCGTCGGGAGCCAGCCGCAGGGCGTACCCGTCACCGACGGTGACCAAGCAGGAGGCGGCCGCATGCTGCTTGAGCAGGGCGCGCAGCCGGTAGACGTGGGTGCGCAGCACCTGGACCGGGTTGCCGGGCCAGGCGCGCCCGCCCCAGACGCCCTCGGCGAGCAGCTCGACGGAGACCGTGCGGCCCGCGGCGGTGAGCAGCATCGCCAGTACCTCCTGCTGCTGCGGACGGCCCAGGTCGAGTTCCACCTCGCCCGCCCAGCCGCGCAGCGGGCCGAGCAGGGCGAAGCGCAGCCTGGTCGCGTCCCCCTCCTGGCGGTCCGTCCGGCGGATAGCGGCGCGCTGCCCGGCGCCGTCCTTCGCCGCCGGTACCGTCGTGACCAGCGCGGATCGCGCTTCCTGCATGCTCGTACTCCATCGCCCCGGGGACCGAGCGGTCAGTATGGCGAGGACGGATAAACGTCTGATGTCACCAGCCGGAGGCGGCTCGTCCATTTGTCCCCGGGGGCCGCGCTGCCACTACGGTGACCCACGAACGATCGGGGACGGGACGAGGGGAAGGGGACCCCGGGGTGCTCAGCTTCACACTGCTCGGCGCGGTCACCGCCACGCGGGCGGGGCGGGCGCTGGAGGTGGGGCGGCCGCAGCAGCAGGCGGTGCTCTCGGTGCTGCTGCTGGCGCCGGGGCGGCCTGTCACGGACCGTCAGCTGATCGAGGCGGTCTGGGGTGAGGACGAGGAGGGCTGGCCGCGCGATCCGACGGGCGCCCTGCGCACCCACATCAGCCGGATCCGCCGGGGGTTGGCCGAGCCGGCGGCCGGCCGGGACTCGGTCCTGGCCTCCATCACCCGCGGCTACCGGCTGGAGCTGTCGCCCGACCGGATCGACGCGCACCGCTTCGAGCGGGCGCTGGCCGACGCCACCGCCTGCCGGGTGGACGACCCGGCCGCCGGCTGGGCGCTGCTCGGCACCGCTCTGGAGCTGTGGACCGGACCGGCGCTGACGGGCGTGCCCGGGGCCTGGGCGGAACGCCACCGGGCCCGGTTGGCCGAACGCCGGCTGGCTGCCCTGGAGTTGCGCTTCGAGCTGGGCCTGCGGCTCGGCCGGCACGCGGAGGTCCTGGATCAGGTGTCGGAGTTGGCCGAGCGGTTCCCGCTGCGCGAGCGGCTGCACCTGCTGCGGATGCGCGCGCTGGAAGCCTGCGGGCGCCCGGCCGAGGCGCTGGAGGTCTTCCGGCGGACGCGGCGGACCCTGGACGAGGAACTGGGCCTGGCTCCCGGTGCGGCCTTGACCGAGCTGTACCAGCGGATCCGGCGGCCCGACGGGCGGCCTGCCACTCGGCCGACGCCCGGTCAGCTCCCGTCGGACGCCGCCGACTTCACCGGCCGCGGTGCGGAGCTCGCGCTCCTGCTGGACGGGCTGGGCGGGCTGGACGGGCTGGGCGGAACCCCTCGCAGCGCCGCCGCACTGCTGGTGGTCGGCGGTCCGGCGGGCACCGGCAAGTCGGCGCTCGCCGTCCGGGCGGCCCAGCAGGCCCGCGCCGGCTACCCCGACGGCCAGCTCTACGCGGACCTGCGCGCGAGCCAGGACCCCCCGGCCGGCGCCGCCGAGGTGTTGCCGGCCTTCCTGCGCGCGCTGGGCGCCGATCCGCACGGGCCCGCCGACCTGTTGGCGGCCCGCTACCAGCAGGCGCTGGCCGGGCGGCGGGTGCTGGTGCTGCTGGACGACGCCGCCGACCAGGCGCAGGTCGGACCGCTGCTGCCCCGGGCGGCGGGCTGCGCGGCGCTGGTCACCAGCCGGTCGCCGACGGCGGCGGCCGCCGGGGGCCGAGCCGCCCAGGACCCATGGCCCCACGCGGTGCGGCTGGTGCTCGGCCCGTTGGACCTCGCCCAGGGCTGCGCACTGGTGGCCGCTATCATCGGCGCGGCCCGCGCCGCCGCCGAGCCGGACGCCGTCGGCCGGCTGGTCACGGTCTGCGCGGGCCTGCCGTCGGCGATCCGGGCGGCGGCGGGCAGGCTGGCCGCCCGGCCGCGCTGGGCGGTGGCGGAGCTGGCCGAGCGGCTGGCCCGGGCGGAGCGGGTCTGACCTGGGCGCCGCCGGGGCGGTTCAGAGGGTCTTGACCGGTGTGCCCCCGTCGCCGATCAGCCCGCCGTAGGGCACCATGCCGTTCGTCCCGTTGCGCACGGGGCCGGCCCAGATGTCCAGGTGGCCGTCCGGTTCCACCGTCAGGTAGTTGGTCGGGTGGATCCCGTCCGTGAACGTGTAGCTCGCCCAGCAGGCGTGTCCGTCGGCCGCGTAGACCACGAGGTTGCCGTCGGACTGCATGACCGCCTTGGCGCCGCAGCCCACGGTGTTGCTCGCCCACACGGGCCGCACGTCGTTCCAGTTGTTGTCCGACGTCGTGTAGCTGACCAGGTTGCCGTCCGACTGCATGATCAGCCGGCCGGCGCCGGTGGGGCCGTAGCGGTCGACGTGCCAGCCCGGGTAGAGCGGCTCGTCGTTCCAGATGGTCCCGGAGCCGGGGTCGTAGGCGGCCTGGGCGGTGCCGCCGGTGGCCAGGACCCCGGTGGCGGCGATGATGCCCGCCGAGGCCAGCCCGAGGATCCTGCGGACGGCCCGTCCGGTGCGCTGAGTCATGCCAACTGCCTTTCACTGTTTCCACTGCCGAGTGGTGACGCGCCGGAACGGCGGCTGGTCACCCGGGATGAAGCTAGGGGTCACGAATAAACAGCTGATCATCAGATGATCAAGGGATGACCAGGTGTTCTGCCGGCCTCAGGCCGCGAAGTCCTGCGCCCACCAGTAGGTGCCGTTGGCCACGGTCAGGCCGACTCCGGTGTAGGTGTAGTCGCCGAGGATGTTGTTCCGGTGCAGCGCGTCACCGGTCCAGGCCTGGACCACCGACTGCGCGTCGGTCCAGAAGCCGGGTGCGCCCGCCGCGTTCTCCGCGAGCGCGCCGATGGGGTGCGCGTAGCCGTAGGCGCGCAGCGAGTTGGACATGTCGCCGAACGCGAAGTGGCCCTGCTGGCCGTGCGCGGACTCGGCGTTGGCCTCGTCCTGCGCCGTCCGGGCGAGGGCCGGATCGGCCTGCAGCGCCGGCTTGCCGTTCTGCGCGCGGTAGGTGTTGACCAGGTCGAGCACCTGCTGCTGCACGCTCGGCCCGGGCTGCGTCGGCTGGAACTGGGGCACCGGCTGCGACCACTGCTGGGCCGCGCTGTAGTTGCAGGTGTAGATCTGCAGCTGGGTGCCGTTGACGGCGTTGCCGCCCGGCACGTCGAGGCACTTGCCCGACTGCGGGTTGACCAGCACGCCGTCCCCTGGCTGCGGGCTGCCCAGCGAGCCGCCGGCGGGGTACGTCCACTGCTGCGCACCGGTGCCGTTGCAGTCGTAGAGCTGGACCGGCGTGCGGTCGGCCGTCCCGCCCGAGGTGACGTCCAGGCACTTGCCGAGCGCCGACAGCGTGCCGCCGCTGTACGTCCAGGTCTGCGCGCCGGTTCCGTTGCAGTCGTAGAGCTGCACGGCCGTCCCGTTGGCGGTGCCGGCCGCCCGGACGTCCAGGCACTTGCCCCCGTCGCCGTTGACCGAGCCCGACAGGCCGGTGTCGGCCTGGGCCCCGGTCATGAAGCCTGCGGTCGCCGCCAGGACGGTGGCCGCGGTGAGCGCCACCTTGGTCAGCGTGCGGATGGTCATGCGTGTCCCTCCCCTTCGGTCGGTGCCGGGCCGGAAGGCCCGCACCGCTTGGGGAGGACGTTAGAAAGCCCCGATCAACGCCGTCTTGACAGGGCACTTCCGCCGCCTTCGAGGGCCGCAGGCAGGGCTGGGCGGTCGGATGTACGAAAATGCCTGCGCGCACGAATCATCTGATCCGATAATTGGCTCACTTGCTTCGCGGTGCTGTCGCCGCGTCAGGTCCAGCCCGCTGTCACGAAGGAATTCCGATGCGTTCCAAGCGTTTTCTGCTCCCGGCTGCCCTGGGCGTGTCCGTCCTGTTGGGTGCCACCGCCTGTGGAGCGGGTGACGGTGCGTCGGCCGCGGGGGCGCAGGCGAGTACGAGTCCCAGCCCGGGGCCGAGCCGGGGCGCCGGTTCCGGCCTCGCCTCGCTCAGTGGCCACGAGATCCTCCGGCAGGCCGCGAGCGCACTGGAATCGGCGGAGTCGGTGCGTGTGTCGGGGACCGTCGTCTCGGGCGGCCGGACGTCCAGCGTGAACCTTCAGACCACCCTTGGAGGCGACTGCCAGGGCACCGTCGGCATCTCCGGCGCGGGCGAGCTGGAGATCCGGCACTCCGGTGACCGGACCTGGGTGAAGCCGGACGCCGCCTTCTGGAAGTACCTCGCCGGGCAGCAGGGCCACCCGGAGACCGGGGACCAGGTCGCGCGCCGGTTGGCGAACCGCTACCTCACCGGGGTCGGCACCGACGCTGCCACGAAGCAGGTGACAGCGGCGTGTGACATCGCCAACCAGCTCGGTAGCGAGCTCGACCAAGGGTCCTCGGCCACGGTGGGGGGCACCGGTACCGTCAACGGTGTCGACGCCCTCACGGTGACCTCGGTGGACGGTGACGCGACCGGAACGATCTCAGTGGCGACTTCCGCCAAGCCGTAACCGGTCCGGATCGTGCAGGTGGGCGGCGACTCGCCGGGCACGGTGGACTTCTCCGACTACGACAAGCCGCTCACCGTCCAGGCCCCGCCCGCCGATCAGGTCATCGACGTCAGCCAGTTCCAGCAGGAGCTGCAGTCGGTCTGAACGCCCCCTGACGATGACGGCCCCCGCGGCTCAGGAGGGCTTGCCGCGGGCGTAGTGCCGTGAGGCCTTGGCGCGGTTGCCGCAGGAGGCCATCGAGCACCAGCGGCGGGTGCCGTTCTTCGAGATGTCGTGGAAGTGCAGCACGCAGTCGGGGTGCGCGCAGGAGCGGATCCGCTCGGGTGCCTCGGCGAGCAGGCGCAGGTAGTCGGCGGCGGCCTGCCAGGCCGGCAGCCACCCGGGGTCATCGGTGCGGACCTCGTCGACCGGGCCGTCCGGGCCGAGCCTGCGGTCGATCCAGCCGTGCGCGAGAACGGCGTTGAGCGCCGTGCGGGCCTGTGGATCGTCCCTGTCGTCCACCAGTCGGCCGATCGCCGCGCGGGCGGTGAGCAGCGCGTCGAGCGTGGCCCGGTCGGCGCCGGCCCGGTCGGCCAGGCCGTTGAACTCCAGCCAGGCCGCCAGCCCGGCCACCGAGTCCAGCAGGTCACGGGGACTGCCGCCGCTGTTCCAGCGGGTGTTGAGCAGGTCCAGGCTGAGCGGCTCGCCGGGCAGCGGACGCGGGTCCCGCGGTGGCACCTGCAGGGACATCGGACTCCTCTCCTCGACTGACCCTTGATTCTAACCACCGTACGGCGCCAATGGTGGTTGACGCTCCTTCTCTCTAACCTCCATACTCGATCACAGAGGTTAGTCGGAGATCGTCCCCCGCCTGCCGCCCGTTCCGCATCCCGCGAGGAGCCACCGCCATGACGAGCCTGAAGACCGGCCACATCGGCCTCAACGTCACCGACCTCGACCGGTCCAGCGCCTTCTACCAGCAGGTGTTCGGCTTCGAGGTGGTCGACCGCAGCGCCGACCCCGAGCACCCGTGGCACTTCCTGGGCCGGGACGGTCAACTGGTGATCACCCTCTGGCAGCAGAGCGAGGGCCGCTTCTCCACCGCCGCGCCCGGCCTGCACCACCTCTCCTTCGAGGTGCCGGACCTCGTGGACGTGCTGCGGGCCGAGCAGGTGCTGCGCGCGCTGGGCGCCGAGTTCGAGCACGAGGGCGTGGTGCCGCACGGTGAGGGCGCGGCCTCGGGCGGGATCTTCTTCACCGACCCGGACGGCACCCGCCTGGAGATCTGCACCGCGTCCATCGCCGGGGCCGGCGCCGCCCCCAGCGGCACCGCCCCGACCTGCGGCTTCTTCTGAGCCCGCCCCCGTACCGCCCGCCCCACGCCCCCGGAGGCAGCCGTGAACGCCCGCTCCGACCACTCCGCCGCCGTCCCCGCCGTCCCCGCCGCCCCCGCCGCCTCCGGCGAGGAGCTGGTCCGCCACCGCGCCGGGTTCGCCCGCGCCGGCTACGCGGGCCCGACCAGGTACCGGCGGATGCCCGCCGTCGCTGCACAGTTCCTCACCGCCCAGCCGATGCTCGTGGTCGGCGCGGCCGATGCCGAGGGCCGGGTCTGGGCGGGCCTGCTGACCGGCCGGCCCGGGTTCCTGCAGGCGGAGCCGGCGGGCGGCTCCCCGGACGACGACGCACCGGACACCGTCGCGATCCAGGCGCGCCCGGTGCCCGGCGACCCGCTGGCGGAGGTCCTGGCGGCACCGGCCGAGGTCGGCAGCATCGCCGTCGAACCGGCCCGCCGCCGCCGGATGCGGATGAACGGCCGCGCCACTCCCACCGACGCGGGCCTGCGCCTGACCCTCGCCCAGGTCTTCTCCAACTGCCCCAAGTACATCCAGACCCGGGACTTCACGTTCGCGCAGCCGCCCGCCGCGGGCACCGTGACGGCCTTGCGCGGCAGCGCCCTGACCATGGGACAGCAGCTCGACATCGGCACCGCCGACACGTTCTTCATCGCCACCGCCGACCGCGGCGGGCAGCCGGACGCCTCGCACCGCGGCGGCAACCCCGGCTTCGTCCGGGTGCTCGGCCCCGACCGGATCCTCTTTCCGGACTACCGCGGCAACGCGATGTTCAGCACGCTCGGCAACCTCCAGGAGAACCCCGCCGCCGGCCTGCTCTTCGTCGACTGGGAGACCGGCACCACCCTCCAGCTCACCGGCACCGCCCGCACCGACTGGGACCCCGCGCACATCGCCGAAGTCCCGGGCGCCGAACGGCTGGTGGAGTTCACCGTGCTCCAGGTCGTAGAACTGCGCGGCGCCCACCCGCTTCGCTGGACCGAACCCGGCTACTCGCGCTTCAACCCGCCGGCCGCCTGACCGCGCGAGCGGCACGCCCGGCGGCCGGACCGGTCAGTTTTCGAGAAGCGCGGGCCGTCGGGCCAGACCTAGCATGGCGGCCATGGACATCACCATTCACACCAGCGCCCTCCCGCACGTCGACCCGGACGCGTCCGTGGCCTTCTACCGCGACGCCCTCGGCTTCGAGGTACGCAGCGACGTCGGCCAGGGCAAGATGCGCTGGATCACGGTCGGCCCCGTCGGCCAGCCCGACACCTCCATCCTGCTGGCGCCGCCCGCCATCGACCCCGGGATCACCGAGGACGAGCGCCGCACCATCTCCGAGATGATGGCCAAGGGCACCTACGGCTGGATCCTGCTGGCCACCCGGGACCTCGACGCCACCTTCGAGAAGGTGCAGGGGGCCGACGCCGAGGTGGTCCAGGAGCCGACCGAGCAGCCGTACGGCATCCGGGACTGCGCCTTCCGCGACCCCGCGGGCAACCTGATCCGGATCCAGGAACTGCGCTGAGCCATGCGCACCCGAGCGCCCGCCGAGCTCGACGAGGGGAGTACTCGCATGTGCCACCCCGCCTGGGGCCGCGCCCGCGCCGAGGCGCAGCGCCTGGCCGACCTGGCCCGGCTGCGCCGGGTCCGCGACCGGATCGACCGGGAGTACGCGCAGCCGCTGAACGTCGAGGCGCTGGCCCGCGGCGCGAACATGTCGGCCGGGCACCTCAGCCGCCAGTTCCGGCTCGCGTACGGCGAATCCCCGTACGCGTACCTGATGACGCGTCGCATCGAGCGCGCGGCGGCGTTCCTGCGGCGCGGCGACCTGAGCGTCACCGAGGCCTGCTTCGCGGTCGGCTGCGCCTCGCTGGGCACCTTCAGCACCCGCTTCACCGAGCTGATCGGCATGCCGCCCAGCGCCTACCGCCGCAGCGCGGGCACCGCGGCGGGGCTGCCGCCGTGCGTGGCCAAGCAGGTGGCCCGACCGGTCCGAAGCCGTCCGGCACGGCCCGTCGAGCCGCAGCCGGCCTGACGAAGCGGGGCAGCAGCAGGCGTCAGCCCAGCACCGGCAGGGGCGGCAGCGCCCCCGCGAACAGCCAGGCGTCGAACAGCCCCACCACCGGTTCGGCCGCGTACCGCTGCACGTGCGCCATGAAGTCCGCCGTGGTCACCACGCCGTGCCGCCGCCCGGTCGTCCAGTCGCGCAGCATCCGGTGGAACGCCTCCTCGCCGAGCGCGCAGCGCAGCGCGTGCACGGTCAGGCCGCCGCGCTCGTAGAGGCGGTCGTCGAACATCAGCGCCCGGCCCGGATCGGCCAGGCACAGGTCCTGGGGGAGCGCGGCGAGCAGCCGGTGCGCGTCGGCGGCGTGCGCCTGGGCGCTGCGGCCGCCCGCGTGCTCGGCCCAGAGCCACTCGGCGTACTTCGCGAAGCCCTCGTTGAGCCAGATGTGCCGCCAGTCGGCGATGGTGACGCTGTTGCCGAACCACTGGTGCGCCAGCTCGTGCGCCACCAGCCGCTCGGCGCCGCGCACCCCGTCCACGTGGTTGGTGCCGAAGCAGGCCATGCCCTGCGCCTCGACCGGGACGTCGAGCTCCTCGTCGGCGACCACCACCACGTACGCGTCGAACGGGTAGGGCCCGAACAGCTCGGTGAAGTACCGCATCATCCGCGGCTGCCGCCCGAAGTCGGCGGCGAACCGCGAGACCTGCGCCAAGGGCACGTAGCCGGCCTGCGGCACCGCGCCGGGCTCGGCGTCCACCAGCAGGACCCGCTCGAAGGCGCCGATCGCTATCCCGACCAGGTAGCTCGCGGTGGGCGCGGCCTGCTCGTAGACCCAGGTGGTGCTGCTGGCCTTGGTGGTGCGGGCGAGCAGCCGCCCGCCGGTGACCACCGCGTACGACGAGGGCGTGGTGATCGAGATCAGGTACGAGGCCTTGTCGGCGGGCCGGTCGTTGCACGGGAACCAGGACGGCGCGCCGACCGGCTGGCTGGCCACCAGGGCGCCGTCCGTCAGCTCCTCCCAGCCGAGCCCGCCCCAGTCGCTGCGCACCGGCCTCGGGTTGCCGCTGTAGTGCACCTCCACGGTGAACGCGGCGCCCGCGGCCGGCGTCCGGGCCGGCCGGATCCGCAGCTTGCCGCCCCGGTGGGCGTAGTGCGCGGCCTTGCCGTCCACCAGCACCCGCCCGATCCGGAAGTCGGCCAGGTCCAGCGTGAACTCGCGCAGCGGCTCGGGCCCGGCCAGCGCGCTGAGCCGGGCGGCCCCGGCCAGCCGGTTGGGGCCGGGGCGGTAGTCCAGGGTCAGCTCGTAGCGGTGCACCCGGTAGCGGGGGTCGCCGTTGTTCGGGAAATAGGGATCGACCTGCTTGCCACCCACCGCTGCGACCGCTCCCTGTTCTGTGCCGTTCACCGTGTTACGCCCTGCGCCGCGTCACGCCTGCCAGGCCTCGATCGGGTTGCCCAGCCAGCGGCTGTCCGCCGGGACGGACTCCGCGCGCATCACCAGGGAGGCCGGACCCAGCGTGCTGCGGGCGCCGACGGTGCTGCCGGGCAGCACGATCCCGCCCGGGCCCAGGGTGGCGCCCGCACGCAGCACCACAGTATCCATGCGCATGATCCGGTCGTGGAAGAGGTGGGTCTGCAGCACGCAGCCGCGGTTGATGCTGACCCCCTCGCCCAGGGTGACCAGGTCGGCCTCGGGCAGCCAGTAGCTCTCGCACCACACCCCGGCGCCGATCCGGGCGCCCAGGCCGCGCAGCCACAGCGTCATGACCGGGGTGCCGGGCACCGCGCCGATCAGCCACGGCACGGCCAGCACCTCGGTGAAGGTGTCGGCCAGCTCGTTGCGCCAGACGAACGAGCTCCACAGCGGGTGCTCGACCGCCCGGAACCGGCCGACCAGCAGCCACTTGGCGGCGAGCGAGACCAGGCAGGCCAGCGCCCCGGCCGCCAGCAGCACCAGGCCGCAGAGCAGCGCGATCAGCCACGGCGAGCCCAGCGCGCAGAGCGCGGCGGCGGTCAGCACGCCGAGCGCGGCCGAGCAGAGCACCGGGACCAGCCGGCAGAGCTCGACCAGGCCGCGGGCCCAGAGCAGCCGGGCCGGCGGGTCGTAGGTCAGGCTCTGGTCGCCCGTGTCGGCGGCGCGCGGCAGCTTCACCGGCGGCATGCCGAGGTAGGAGCTGCCCTTCTTGGCCTTCTTCGGGGTCGCGGACAGCACGCCGACCAGGCCCCGGTCCGGCACGGCGCGCCCGGGCGCGGTCATCCCGGAGTTGCCCAGGAAGGCGCGGCGGCCGATCTCGGCCCGGCCGATCCGCAGCCAGCCGCCGCCCAGCTCGTAGGGGGCGATCAGGGTGTCGTCGGCGAGGAAGGCGCCGTCGCCGACGGTGGTCAGGCTGGGCAGCGCGAGCACGGTGGAGACCTCGGCGCGCCGGCCGACCTTCATGCCCAGCAGGCGCAGCCAGACGGGGGTGGCCAGGCCCGCGTAGAGCGGGAAGAGGGTCTCCCGGGCCAGGTCCATCAGCTGGCTGACCGTCCAGGCCTGCCAGCCGACCCGCCCGTGCAGCGGGTGGTGCCCGGTGCTCAGACCCAGGCTCAGCAGCCGCACGGCGGCCAGCACCAGCAGCGCGTAGCAGAGCCCGTAGGCCAGCGTGGCCGGCAGCACGGCCGCCAGCGCGCCGCCCAGCGCCGTGCCCAGCCCTGCGGTGGACGGGACGAACCGCACGGCCACCAGCAGCGCGGGCACCGCGGCCAGCAGCGGCAGCAGGCTCAGGCCGAACCCGGTCAGCCCGTACACCACGGACCAGCGCCGCAGGTGCGGCGGGCGCTGCTTGGGCCAGGCACGCTCGGCCTTGCCGAGCTTGGCGGCGGGCGCGCCCGCCCAGCGCTGCCCGGTGGGGATCTGTCCGGTGACGCTGGAGCCCGGGGCCACCTCGGCCCGCTTGCCGACCCGTGCGCCGGGCAGCAGCGTGCTGCGGGTGCCGATCACCGCGCCCGAGCCGACCCGCAGCGCGCCGATCTCCAGCCGGTCGCCGTCCAGCCAGTGGCCGGACAGGTCCACCTCGGCCTCCACCGCGCAGCCCTTGCCGAGCCGCAGCATGCCGGTGACCGGCGGCAGCGAGTGCAGGTCGACGTCCTCGGCGATCCGGGCGCCCAGCGCCCGCCCGTAGCGGTTCAGCCAGGAGCCGGAGAGCTGGGTGGCACCGCTGTACTCGGCCAGCCGCTCGGCCGTCCACAGCCGCAGGTGCACGCTGCCGCCGCGCGGGTAGCTGCCGGGCCGCAGCCCGCGCAGCAGCAGCCGCGCCCCGCCCGCCGCGATCGCGAGCCGGCCCGGTGCGCTGAACAGCAGCAGGCCGGCCGCGCCCAGCAGCCACCACGAGGCGGTCGGCGCCCAGGGGTAGGGGCCGAACCAGTGCAGCACGTTGCCGAGCGCCAGCAGCGCGGTGGTCCAGCGCAGGCCGACCAGGGTGAAGAGCGGGACGAGCAGCAGCAGCTGCACCAGCCCGGCGCGCCGCGGGGTGGGCGCGATCTCGCGCTTGGCGCCGTCGCCCTGGCCCGAGCGCTCCAGGTGGCGGGCCAGCTTGCGCAGCACCGGCTGCTGGTAGATGTCCAGCACGGCGGCGGACGGGTAGCGGGTGCGCAGCAGCGTGGTGAGCCGGGCCGCGGCCAGGCTGCCGCCGCCGATCGCGAAGAAGTCGTCGCGCGCGCTGGTCACCGGCACGCCGAGGATCTCGCTCCACTGCTCGGCCAGCCAGGCCTCGGTGCCGTAGAGCTGTTCGACGGGACCGGTGTCGCCCAGGTCCAGCGGCCAGGGCAGCGCGTCGCGGTCGACCTTGCCGGAGGTGCGGGTGGGCAGCTCGGCGACCGGCGCGAGCAGCGGCACCAGCGCGGCCGGCAGCTCGGCGCGCAGCTTCGCCACCGCCGTCCCGCGGTCGAAGCCCTCCTGGGTGACCAGGTAGCCCACCAGCAGCTGGTTGCCGCCGCGCGCCGTGCGCACGGCCGCCGCGGCGCCCGCCACGCCCGGCAGCGCCTGCAGCGCCGCGTCCACCTCGCCCAGCTCGATCCGCCGCCCGCCGAGCTTGATCTGCTCGTCCGCGCGGCCGAGGAAGACCAGGCCCTCGGGCTCGGCGCGCACCAGGTCGCCGCTGCGGTAGGCGCGCTGCCAGCCGAGCGACTCCAGCGGCGCGTACTTCTCGGCGTCCTTGGCCGGGTCCAGGTAGCGGGCCAGGCCCACCCCGCCGATCACCAGCTGGCCGCTCCCGCCCATCGGCACCGGCCGGCCGGCCTCGTCGACCACGGCCAGCTCCCAGCCGTCCAGCGGCAGGCCGATCCGCACCGGCCCCTCGCCGGTCAGCAGGGCGCCGCAGGCCACCACGGTGGCCTCGGTCGGGCCGTAGGTGTTCCACACCTCGCGGCCCTCGGTGACCAGGCGCTCGACCAGCTCGGGCGGGCAGGCCTCGCCGCCGAAGATCAGCAGCCGGACGTCGCCCAGCGACTCGGCGGGCCACAGCGCGGCCAGTGTCGGCACGGTGGAGACCACGGTGATTTCCTGCTCGGCCAGCCAGGGGCCCAGGTCGGCGCCGCCGCGCACCTGGGAGCGCGGCACCGGCACCAGGCAGGCGCCGTGCCGCCAGGCCAGCCACATCTCCTCGCAGGAGGCGTCGAAGGCGACCGAGAGCCCGGCCATCACCCGGTCGCCGGGCGCGATCGGCTCCTCCTGCAGGAAGAGCGCGGCCTCGGCGTCCACGAAGGCGGCGGCATTGCGGTGGGTGACGGCCACGCCCTTGGGCTTGCCGGTGGAGCCGGAGGTGAAGATGATCCAGGCGTCGTGCTCGGGGCCCGGGCGCTGGTCGATGCCGCTGCCGGGCCGCAGCACGGTCAGCTCGCCGCCCGCGCCCAGCACGGCGGTCACCTCGGCCTCGCCGAAGACCAGGTCGGCGCGCTCCGGCGGGTCCTCGGCGTCCACCGGCACGTAGGCGGCGCCGGCCGCGAGCACCGCCAGGATCCCGACGTAGAGGTCGTTGGTGCCGGACGGGACCCGGATCCCCACCCGGTCGCCGAGCCCGACACCGGCGGCGGTCAGCCGGCGGCGCAGCGCGGCCACCTCGGCGGCCAGCGCACGGTAGCTGAGCTGGGTGCGCCCGTCGTCGAGCGCGGGCTCCTGGGGGTGGGCGCGCACGGTGGCGTCCAGCAGGTCGACCAGGGTGCGCGGCGCGGGGGCCGGCCGGGTGCCGAAGCGCGCGGGCTCGCCACCGGGGGCGGCCGGCTCCTGCCGGTCACCCTGGGTGCTGATCTGCGTCATGACAGCCATCGGTCCTCATCCCTCGTCCCCCACCAGGCTCTCACCAGACCCGGGCCGACCTGCGCGAATGCCGCCCGCACGGGTGATACGGAGCTGGTGGTGAGCACAACAACCCATCGATGGTAGTCCGGTCCGCCGCCGTTCGCCGGGTGGCCGAAGTGGCCAACTGGCCGTGATCGGCTCGGAACTGACGAAACATCAGCTCCCATCCCGATTGCTGGGCAAGGAGGGTGACGGTTCGTCAGCCGAATTGACGGACCGTCAGATCGAAATCTGGAATGTGACCCAGGCGACACCGGCCGGGTGTGTCGGTCGGCGCCGGTCGGGCGTGCCGGTCGACACCGGCCCGTGCACACGGATGGGTCGATCGGCTTACTGTACGAGTAGTCTCGTACAAAGTCGGATCCCGTAGTACGATCATTCCCGTACTAACCGGTCCGACCTGCTAGGAGCTGTGCGTGTCTGCCCTGTTCGAGCCCATCACGCTGCGCGGACTGACCGTCCCCAACCGGGTCTGGATGGCCCCGATGTGCATGTACTCGGCCGCCGCCGAGGGTCCGGAGACCGGGGTGGCCACCGACTTCCACCTCACCCACCTGGCCAGCCGGGCCGCCGGCGGCGCCGGCCTGGTGATCGTCGAGGCGACCGCGGTGCTGCCGGAGGGCCGGATCAGCCCCTTCGACCTCGGCCTGTGGAACGAGCGCCAGCAGCAGGAGCTCGCCCGGGTGACCGCCGCGATCCGCGGCTACGGCTCGGTGCCCGCGATCCAGCTCGCGCACGCCGGGCGCAAGGCCTCCTCGCAGTCGCCGTGGGTCGGCGGCCGGGCGATCCCCGAGGGCGAGGGCGGCTGGCGCACCGTGGCGCCCAGCCCGCAGGCGTTCGAGGGCCACCCGGAGCCGGACGAGCTCGGCGTCGAGCAGATCGGCGAGATCGTGCGCGCCTTCGCGGCCGCGGCCGAGCGGGCGCTGGCGGCCGGCTTCCAGGCGGTGGAGGTGCACGGTGCGCACGGCTACCTCACCCACTCCTTCCTCTCTCCGAACTCCAACCACCGCACCGACGCCTACGGCGGCTCCTTCGAGAACCGGATCAGGTTCGCGCTGGAGGTCTCGGCCGCGGTCCGCGCCGTCTGGCCCGCCGACCTGCCGGTCTTCTTCCGCACCTCGGCCACCGACTGGCTGACCGAGAACCCCGAGGACGAGCGGGAGGGCTGGACCGGCGAGGACACTGTGCGGCTGGCCAAGGAGCTGCAGGCCATCGGCATCGACCTGCTGGACGTCTCCACCGGCGGCCTGGTGCCGGGCGCGCGGATCCCGGTCGAGCCCGGCTACCAGGTGCCGTTCGCCGAGCAGGTGCGCGGCTCCACCGGGCTGCCGGTCGGCGCCGTCGGGCTGATCACCGAGGCCGCGCAGGCCGAGCAGATCATCGCCGACGGGCGCGCGGACGTCGTGCTGCTCGGCCGCGAGCTGCTGCGCAACCCGTACTGGGCGCAGCACGCCGCGCGCGAACTGGGTGCCGAGCGCCGCTGGCCCTCGCAGTACGCCGTCGCCGTCGGCGCCCAGGGCTGAGCACCCGCCGTCCGCCCCGCGGTGTGGGTCAGCGGGGCGGACGGCTGCCGGTGAGGGGTGAGTCGCGCCCGGGGCCGCGGCGGCGCTGGGCGGCGATCTGACGCGCGATCACGACCTCCAGCAGGCACCAGAGGATCCCGAACACGCCCACCCCGCTGATCAGCAGCGCCACCGCCATGGTCCGCCGGGCGTGGGCGAGCGAGGCGAGCGTGGCGACGGTCAGGCCGACCTGCGTGAAGGCCACGAAGAGCACGGTGCGCACGGCTGCCGCGCGCACCTCGTCCGGCATCCGTCGGCGTGCAGCGGACATCGGTGGCAACCCCCGGGTGAGCGAACTGGGCGGTCTGGCGCGCCCTTATGTACCGATTGCCCGCCGCGCCCGGCGCGAAACCGTGCGGCAGGCGCACGCCCCCCGCGTGCGTCAGAGCTGTTCCCCCGACTGTTCCCCCGGCTGGGCAGCCGGTCGGGCGAGCGGCTGGGCAGCCGGTCGGGCGTCCAACTCGGTGGCCAGTTCCGCCAGCGCACCCGTGACGATGGTGCGCATCGCCTGCTCCGCCCGGTCGGGCGCGCCCGCGCAGATCGCCTCCGCCACCTCCCGGTGCAACTGCACGGCGTAGGCCCGCGGCTGGTGCGGCATCAGATTGTGCTCGGTCCGGCCGGTGAGCACCGCGCCCACCGTGTCGCCCAGGTGCGCGAACATCTCGTTGCCGGAGGCGCGCAGCACGGTGGCGTGGAACGCGATGTCGTGCCGCAGGAACGAGACCAGGTCGGCAGCCCGTGCGGTGACCGTCAACTCGACTGCCAGGGCGCTCAGTTCGCGGCACTGGTCGGCGGTGGCGCACTGCGCTGCCAGCGCCGCGGCGGCCGGCTCGACGGCCACCCGCAGCGAGCCGAGCGAGCGCAGCTGGGCCGCCCGGTCGGCGCCGGCCAGCCGCCAGCGGATCACCAGCGGATCGAAGACGTCCCAGTCCCGCCGGGGCTGCACGGTGATGCCGATCCGCCGCTTGGAGGCCACCAGGCGCATCGACTCCAGGATCCGCACCGCCTCGCGGACCACCGTGCGCGACACCCCGAACCGCGCCTCCAGCTCCTCGATCCGCAGCACCGCCCCCTCGGGGATCTCGCCCGCCGCGATCGCCGGCCCGAGCTCGGCGAGCAGTTTGCCGGGCAGTCCCTGGATCTCCATCCGCTCAGCCTAGAGGACCCGCGTCAGCCCGGAGGACCCGCACGGGCGCGCCGACAAGTATGACGATTTGATGTCGGCTTCTTGAATAGGTCATACCTTTGGGTTGATAGTGACGTCATCGCAGGCGCCGCGCGGGGAGAACCAGACCGCCGGGTCCGCCCCGAACGTGTCAGGAGCAGAACCCATGGCTCTCAGCGCCGAGAACCAGCCGACCGGCCCGTCGACCGACCGGCCGACCGGAGCGCCGGACCCCGCACCGCTGATCGTGGTGATGGGCGTCTCCGGCGTCGGCAAGACCACCGTCGCCCGGCTGCTCGCCGACCGCCTCGGCCTGCCGTACGCGGAGGCCGACGACTTCCACCCGGCCGCCAACATCGCCAAGATGACCGCCGGCATCCCGCTGGACGACGCCGACCGCGCCCCGTGGCTGCGCGCCCTGGCCGGCTGGCTGCACGAGCGCGGCGAGGCCGGCACCGGGGGAGTGGTCACCTGCTCCGCGCTCAAGCGCCACTACCGCGACACCCTGCGCGCCGGCTGCCCGGCGGCGTACTTCCTGCACCTGGACGGCAGCCGCCGCCTGGTCGCCGGCCGACTCGTGCTGCGCACCGGCCACTTCATGCCGCCCTCGCTGCTCGACTCCCAGTACGCCCTGCTCGAACCGCTCCAGCCGGACGAGCACGGCGCGGTGCTGGAACTCGGCGCGCACACCCCCCACGAACTCGTCGAGCTGGCCGTCGCGTTGCTGCGGCCCGTCAATGGAGACCTCGATTGAACCCCCACCTCCTCGCCGCGGGTCTGCCGCACGCCCACAGTGACGGGCGACTGCTGCTCGCCACCCTGCTCAGCATCGGCGTCGTCGTGCTGGCGATCAGCCGGCTGAAGCTGCACCCCTTCCTCGCCCTCACGGTCGGCTCCGGCCTGCTCGCGGCCGTCGCGGGCGCGCCGTTCGACCAGCTGATGACGAGCTTCTCCACCGGCTTCGGCGCCACCGTGACCAGCGTGGGCCTGCTGATCGGGCTGGGCGCGATGCTCGGCAAGCTGCTCGCCGACTCGGGCGGGGCGAACATCATCGCGGACACCGTGCTGGCCCGCTCCAGCAAGCGGATGCTGCCCTGGGCGATGGCGCTGACAGCCGCGGTGCTGGGGCTGCCGCTCTTCTTCGAGATCGGCGTGGTGCTGCTGATCCCGATCGTGCTGCTGGTCGCCCGGCGCGGGAACCTGAGCGTGATCCGGGTCGGCATCCCGGCACTGGCCGGCCTCTCCGTGCTGCACGGGCTCATCCCGCCGCACCCCGGCCCGCTGGTCGCGGTCGACGCGCTGAAGGCCGACCTGGGCACCACCCTGGCCCTCGGCCTGCTGATCGCGGTGCCCACCCTGGTCATCGCCGGCCCGCTCTTCGCCCGCCTCGCCGAGCGCTGGGTCGGCCCGCTGACGCCGCCGCAGGCCGTCGTCGCCGAACAGCCCGAACGCTCCGGCCCCGCGCCCTCGTTCGGCGCCGTCCTCGCCACCATCCTGCTGCCCGTCGTGCTGATGCTCGCCAAGGCACTGGCGGACGTGGTGATCGACAACCCCAAGGACCACGCCCAGCGCATCCTCGACTTCATCGGCTCCCCGCTGATCGCGCTGCTGCTGGCCGTCCTGCTGGCCATGCTCACCCTGGGCCGGGCAGCCGGGTTCACCAAGGCGCGGATCTCGGAGACGGTGG
Source organism: Kitasatospora sp. NBC_01250 (assembly GCF_036226465.1). Lineage (NCBI taxonomy): Bacteria > Bacillati > Actinomycetota > Actinomycetes > Kitasatosporales > Streptomycetaceae > Kitasatospora > Kitasatospora sp. NBC_01250. The sequence goes on from NZ_CP108476.1 coordinate 7,454,606, forward strand.
CCTCCTCGCTCGGCCCGATCGCCGGCATCGTCTTCATCGTCGGCGCGGGCGGCGGCTTCAAGCAGACCCTGGTCGACGTGGGCGTCGGCGACGCGGTCAGCCACTGGGCGACCAGGCTGCACATCTCCGCCCTCCTCCTCGGCTGGCTGATCGCCGTCCTGATCCGCCTCGCCACCGGCTCGGCCACGGTGGCCACCATCACCGCGGCGGGCATCGTCTCCCCGCTGGCCACCGGGATGTCCAGCACCCACACCGCGCTCCTGGTGCTGGCGGTCGGCGCGGGCTCGCTCTTCTTCTCGCACGTGAACGACGCGGGCTTCTGGCTGGTCAAGGAGTACTTCGGGATGAGCGTCGGACAGACGCTGAAGAGCTGGTCGGTGATGGAGACGGTGATCTCGGTGGTGGCGATCGCGCTGATCCTGCCGCTGAGCCTGATCATCTGATGCCGACGAAGACGCTCCACCGCGGGCGGCGGCTCGGACCACCGAGCCGCCGCCCTTTCGTCAAGACGGTTCGTGCCCGTTGCACGCATTCCCTCGTTCCCCATACGACCTGTAACAATGGACGGCGCTCTGGAACGGGTAGATCTCCAGGGCGTTGTGGAAGTAAAGGGGGGTACATGAACGACATTAGCGTCCACCCGGCTGCGTTGCGGAGCTCGGCGAACGGTGTGCAGGGCGCCACGGGGCAGGTCGGGGCGGCCAGCGGGCACTGGCTCGACGCCAGTTCCACCGCCGCGGCCGCGCTGACCGGCTGGCAGTCCGGATCCACCCTCAAGGACTGCACTGACGCCTGGCAGACTCACATCGCGTCAATTGTCGATCAACTCAACGTTTATGCCGGACAGTTGAGCGATTCGGCGCAGTCCTACGACGCGGCCGAGCAGGAGGCCCATCGGCGTATCGCTGCCGCTCTGACCGACCTGAACGCGACGGAGAGCTGATCGTGGACATCCCAACCCTCAAAGCCGCGCGGAGCGGTGACGTCAATGCCGCTGCCGGCAGCTGGATGTCCCTCTCCAAGGAGTGCTGGCAGGCCGTCAATGACATCCACGCCAACGGCGTGGACCCGCTCAAGGCGAACTGGAAGGACCGCGTCGGTGATGCGGCCGGTCGCAAACTCGAGGCGCAGGCAAACGCATTGGAGGCCGGCGCCGACATCATGCGCGGCGTGGCCATGGTTCTCGACGGGCTCGGTGCCGAGATCAACCGGGCCCAGCTCCTGCTCGACTCCGCACTCGGCATGGCCCGTGACTACGGGCTGACCGTCGACGAGGCGTCCGGAACGGTCACTGCTCCCGGTGGTGCGGCATCCTCCCTGGACTCCGTCGTCCAGGAGGTCGGCGCCATGGTCCGGGAGGCACTGCGCGAGGCTGCGCAGGCCGACCAGCAGGCGGCTGCCGAACTCGCCAAGCTCGGCGCAGCCACCTGCGAGACCGACCCGAACAAGGCGCTGAACGTCCTTCAGAACGAGGCTTCCCAGGTCGAGCTGACCATGTACCAGGGCGGCATCCCCGACGGTCAGGACCCGCGTCTGGTCGCCGACTGGTGGAAGGCGCTGCCCGACGACCAGCGCCGGCAGTTGATGCTCTCCGACCCGGTGACGCTGGCCAACCTCCCGGGCATCCCGGACGACGTGAAGCTGGAACTCCGCGGTGGCCCCGGCGCCAAGTACGACCGGGTCAAGATGGTGCAGTGGGCGCTCGACCACTGGAACGACGACAGCGTCGACCGGTTCGACGACAACTGCACCGACTTCGCCTCCGAGGCACTGCTGCAAGGCGGCCTCACACCCAAGTGGGACTCCTGGTGGGGCTGGCGGGGCGACGACACCTGGGGCCGCAGCGACGACCCGGGCGACGACTGGCTGTCCCAACGGACCGACTACTCGAAGACCTGGGCCGGCGCGCAGAACATGCACGACTTCATGATGCGCCACGGCGGCCAGGAGGTGGCGCCGGACCAGGTGAAGCCCGGAGACCTCGTCTACTACGAGGAGGACTCCGACCAGGACGCGCAGGACGGAAAGGGCGTCATCCACCACACGGCGGTCGTCACGGCCGTGACCCCGGACGGCGACATCCGCTACACCCAGCACAGCGGCGACCAGAAGGACGTCAGCATCGCCGGTCGCATGGACGGCTTCCAGGAGCAACGCGGGCACCAGAAGCTGCACTTCGTCCGCGTGAATCCGGATTGGTGACAGGCCGTGCTCGAACTCAAGCGGACTCCCGGGGCTCCCGGGTGGCTCAAGGCCCGGTACTCGCTGGCTCTCGTCGTCGCAGCCTGGGCGTGCTCCGTCCCCACGATCCTGGCCGACGACGACATGGGCGCGCTGTTGCGCACGTGCCGCGACAGCCCCGGCGCTCCGGCCTACGTCCTGCCCCTCGCCTGGGCCGGCCTGCTGCTGGGCGTCGCCGCCGCCGGTTGGAGCGCCTGGCAGTTGGCCACCGTCCTGCGTGGCAGGTCCCGCCGGCTCAGCACCGGTCACGCCCTCCTCCACGCCGTCCTGCCCCTGGCGGTCATCGGCGTGCTGTTCCAAGCCGCCGTGCTGCAGACCGCGGTCAAGGACTCCCACCCGCGACCGAGCCCCTGTTTCGGCAGCGCCCGACTCGCGACCGAAGTCCGCTGAGACCGCAGAGCCGTACGTGCTTCGTTTCCGGCGACGCGACCATGTCGCCGGCCGCGATGGACCGACAGCAGGGGAGGGCGGAGGGCCCGGGCCTGCTCAGCCCCCGGTGGGTCGAGCGGCCGCGCTCCGCAGCGCGTCGAGCAGTCTGTGCAGCGCGGGCTGGGCGGGTGACGACTCCCGTACCGCTGCGTAGATCGCCCGCACCGGCTCCGGGTTGCGGACCTCGCGTACGACGACGTCGGGATGGCGGTTGCCCAGCCCCATCGTCGGAATCAGGCTCACCCCGAGCCCGGCGGCGACGAATCCCTGCGCGGTGGCGTAGTCCCCGCTCTCGACGACGAAGTCCGGGCTGAAGCCGGCCGAGGCACAGGCGTCGAGGACGGGGTCCAGGCACGGGCCGGGCTGGTCGCTGCCGACCCACGCCTCGTCGGCGAGGTCGGTCAGGTCGAGCGCCTGCTTCGCGGCGAGGCGGTGTCCCCGGGGCAGCACCGCGACGTACCTGTCGTCGGCCAGGTGCACGAACCGGAGGCCGTCCACGGAGGCCTTGTCCCGTGGCCGGACCACGAGGGCCACGTCGGCCCGGCGCTCCTTCACCTCCAGCAGGGAATCCTCGGGATCGCTCAGTCTGAGTTCGACCTGGACACCCGGCTGCTCTCGGCGGAGCGCCGCCACGGCGGGGGCCACCATCGTGGCGCCCGCCGTGGCGAAGTACCGGACCACCACCCGGCCCGTCCGTCCGGCCCGCAGTTCGGCGAGCGCGGTCTCCGCCTCGGCGACGTGTCGGCCGATGACAGCCGCGTACTCGGTGAGCAGCCTCCCGGCCTCGGTGGGCCGCACGCCCCGCCCGGTCCGCTCCAGCAGCCCGATCCCGGCCTCCTTCTCCAGCGCCGCCATCTGCTGGCTGACGGCGGAAGGCGTGTAGCCCAGGTTCCGTGCTGCCGCGGTGACCGAACCACTGGTGACCACAGCCCTCAGCACCTGCATACGCCGCATATCAAGCATGTAGAACAGCTTAACTCTCCCTCAAGATCTTTTCGCTTGTCTTACGACGGCCTGCGAGGCACCGTACGTGGAAGGAAGAACCCACCAGGAGGCGGACAGTGCTCAGCGGCCCACGCGGAACCCTCATGCGGATGTCCGTCCTCGCCCTGCTGTGGGGATCGGGCTTCCTCTGGATCAAACTCGCCCTGGACGGCGGTCTGTCCCCGCTCCACATCACCGTCATCCGCTGTGTGCTGGGAGCGGGCGTTCTGCTGCTCCTGGCCCGCTCCGGCGGCCAGCGCCTGCCACGCGACCGCAGGACCTGGGGCCACCTCGTGGTGGCCGCCTTCTTCTGCAACGCCCTGCCGTTCTTCCTCTTCGGCATCGGCGAACAGAGCGTCGACTCAGGCGTGGCCGGCGTCCTGAACGCCACAACTCCGCTGTGGTCCTTGGCCATCGGAGCCGCTCTGGGCACGGAGCGCGGTATCCGTCCGGTCCGCCTGGCCGGCCTGCTGCTCGGCTTCGCAGGGACGGTGCTCATCTTCGCCCCGTGGCAGCGTGGCGGCCTGACCGGCTGGGGCGTGTCGGCCCTGCTCGCCGCAGCCGTCAGCTACGCGGTGGCCTTCGCCTACATGGCGCGGCACCTCATCGGCCGCCGGACCGCCCCGCTCGCCCTCTCGGCGGCCCAACTCCTCGCCGCCACAGGCCTGACCACCCTTGCCCTGCCCGCAGGTAGCACGACCCCGTCCGCTCCCACCCTCACCGCGGTGGCCGCCGTCGTCGTCCTGGGCGTCTTCGGCACGGGTGTCACGTTCCACCTCAACTCCCGGCTCATTGCCGACGAGGGCCCCACCACTGCTGCGAGCGTCGGCTACCTGCTGCCGGTGGTCTCGGTGGCGCTGGGCGCGATGGTCCTCGACGAACGGGTGGGCCCTCGGGTCATCGCGGGCATGGCCCTGGTGCTCGTCGGCGTCGGACTGACGCGCAGCCCGACCAGCGGCCTCGCCCGGTCCGGCGCCGCCGCGCCGCTGCGAAGCTCTGGATCGAGCACCGGATGAAACCGATGACGCAGGAAGAATCCCCTTGGCGGGAGGCCGACTTCCGCACCCTGTTCGGTGCGACGACACTCAGCCAGCTCGGCACCAACATCGGCTACGTCGCCATCCCGTTCATCGCGGTGTCCGCCCTCGACGCGAGTCCCGGCCAGGTCGGGGCACTGGCCGCCCTGAGCACGGCCGCCTTTCTCCTCGTCGGCCTGCCGGCCGGAGCATGGGTGGACCGGATGCGGCATCGGCGCGTGCTGATCGCCGCCGATCTGATGCGGGCAACCCTCCTCGCCACCGTCCCGTCGACCTGGTGGCTCGGCTCCCTCACGCTCGGCCAGTTGTACGTGACCGTCCTGCTGAACGGCTGCGCCACCGTCTTCTTCGACGTCGGTTCACAGAGCGTGCTGCCGCAACTGGTCGGCCGTGACGGTCTCGTCCGGGCGAACGCCGCCGTGGTGAGCCTGACAGCCGTCGCCAACGTGGCGGGCCGGGGCGTGGGCGGAGGACTCGTCCAACTGCTCACGGCCCCCGTGGCCGTGGCCTGCGCGGCCGTGGGCTACCTGGCCTCGGCCCTGCGCCTCACCGCGATCAGCCGCGCACCCCTGCCGGCCTCACCGCCGTCCGGGAGGCCCACGCAGCTGAGGGCACAGATCGCCGAAGGTCTGCGGCACGTCCTCGGCAATCGGGAGCTACGAGCCCTCGCGCTCACCGCGGCCCTGAGCAACCTCGGCTCCCAGATCATCAACACCATGCTCCCGGTGCTGTTCGTCCGAGAACTCCATTTCCCGGCCGAGGTGCTGGGCCTGTTCTGGGCGATGGGCGGAGTCGGCCTCCTGCTCGGAGCACGCTGCGCCCGGCCCATCGCCGGGCGCCTCGGCCACGGCCGCACCCTCGGCCTGCTCGGCCTGTGGCTGGCGCCCGCCGGACTCCTTGTCCCGCTGGTGGGTCGTGGCCCCTGGCTCTGGCTGGCCGGGACCGGCTGGCTGCTGGCCATGTTCAAGACGGGTATGGACAACGTGCTGGGCGTCAGCCTGCGGCAACGTGCGACGCCGGATGTACTCCTCGGCCGGATGAACGCCACCTTCCGCTTCCTGCTCACCGGTGCACTCGCCGTCGGCTCTGCCGTGGCAGGCGTGATCGGTGAGCTGGCCACCGTCCACACCACGCTCTGGGTGGGCGCCGCCTTCCTGGCGACGGCCTTCCTCCCCGTCTTCGTCTCGCCCCTCCGAACGCGACGCGAACTGCCGAAGCAGCACGAAAGTCCGGCCTGCGAGGACCCCGGCGCGGAAGTCCTGGTCGACCGGGCGGGCGCCTCGCGGGCAAGGCCGACACGGGGGACGATGGAGGCGGTGAAGACCCGCCCGGCTGCATGATCGCCGGGCGTCGGAGTCGCGCGTCCGGCCGCTCGAGCAGGTCTCCGATCTCCGGACGGAGTCGCCGGAAGGAGGGAGCATGAGCGCGCCCAGGGAAGGTCCGTCCTGGTGGCCACCGCGGTGAAGCAGTCGCATCGGCGGGCCTTCAAGGTGCCGGCCTCATGAACGGCAGCACCAGGTCGGGGCACGGCCTCCAGGCCATGAACCGGCTCTCGCCCGGCGCGGTCACCCGGATCGTGCTGCGGGTGGTCGGGTCGGTCGCCGCGCTGGTGGCCCTGTACTACGTGCTGCCGCTGGACCGCTCCTCCCTCGCAGCCACCGTCACGATGCTGGTCACGGGGCTTGTGGCCTCCGTCGTCCTGGTCACCTTCCAGGTGCGCCAGATCGTCCGGTCGCCGTTACCGGTCGTGTGCGCGGTCGAGGCGATGGCCATCAGCGTGCCGTTCTTCCTGCTGCTGTTCGCCGGCAGCTACGTGGCCCTGGCCGGGCTGTCCCCCGGCAACTTCAGCGGGCACCTCTCGCACACCGACGGTCTGTACTTCGCTGTCACCGTGTTCTCCACGGTCGGCTTCGGCGACATCACCGCGAAGTCCGAGACCGCCCGGCTTGTGGTCACCGCGCAGATGATCAGCGACCTCGTCATCCTCGGCCTCGGGATCAGGGTCATCGTGAGTGCCGTCCGGCGCAGCCAACAGCGGAAGGCTCCGCGGCAGCACCGGGAGGGACGATGAGCCGAGCCGACAGGACACCCGGACGGAGCCCCGCCGGCCACCGCCCGCACCCAAGGAGCTCGGCGACGTTCGTCGACCACGTGGGCGCGGACGGGGTCGTCGTCCGCCTGGAGTCGCGCCGTCACCGCAAGCACCAGCGACCGGCCACCGGATCGACCTGGTGGGCCCCTGCGGCCCGTGGCTGGTGGATCGCGGTCCTGTTCGCCATCGGATCACTGCTGTTCGCGCTCGGGTCGATACCCGGCTACGCCGACGCCGTCGGAGCCCGAACGGACACGATCACCTACTTCACCGGCTCGCTCTTCTTCACCTCGGCCTCGTTCCTCTGCTACCGCGAGACGGTCGACGCCGCCTCACCAGCGCAGAACCCCCACCACCGGCGCTTCCTCACCTGCCAGCCCCGCCGGATCGACTGGTGGGCCACCGCGGTCCAACTGGTCGGAACCGTCTACTTCAACGTCAGCACCGGGCTCGCCATGGCCGACAACCTCTCCGCCCGCGCCGCCCACCAGCACGTGTGGCGCCCCGACGCGATCGGCTCCGTCTGCTTCCTGGTGGCCAGCATGCTGGCCTGGTACGAGGCCTGCCACGGCTGGCTCGCCTGGCACCCCCGGTCCTGGGCCTGGTGGATCACCCTGGCCAACCTGATCGGGTCCATCGCCTTCGGCATCTCGGCGGTGGCCGGCTACATCAACCCGGCCACCGGCCAGGTGCACAACATCGACCGAGCCAACACGCAAACCCTGATCGGCGCGGTGTGCTTCCTCGCCGGCGCCGTACTGCTGCTCCCCGAACGCACCGAGGAACCGCGCAACTGAGCGACAGGGGGCGTGCCGTGACCTCCGCCGGTGTTGCAGCTCGCTGGTGTTCCCCCGCGCTGCGCGTCCCGTCGTCCGGATCGATCACGCTCCGGCTCGTGCGGCCCGCCTCCGGCTGCTGCGCCAGGACCTGTCCGGCACGATCCACCGGACACGTCCTAGGCGGGCATCACCCCGTGGATGCGGGAGAGGGTGAACGCGCGTTCGTCGTTTCGCAGGTGGCACCAGGCGTGCAGGTAGGGCGGATCGAGATCGAGTCGGCTGAGCGTGCGGACGGTCGTGGCGCCCGAAGCGGCGACGTACTCGATCGTGATCGCCGCGCCGCCGTCGACGGCGTGAGCCAGCTGGCGGACGTCGGTGGAGGACAGGTTGCGCGCGTGCCCGGCGATGGTCTTCTCCGTGTCGCCGGCGTCGGGAGGGCGGTGCCCCGGGTCGGGTTCGGGGACGCCCTGCGAGGCGGCCAGCAGCCGGGCGGCGAGCGCGCTCAGGTCGACGGCCGACCGCGCGTCGGGAGTGTCGGCCTCCGTCCGTCGCGGCCGGGACCGGCCGGCGGGAAGGCGCGGGGACGGGACCGGACTCGCCGCGCGGGGACGCTGGGCCCGCTCGATGCGAACGGACCCGTCGGGCTTCTCGGAGACGGGGGCGTAGCCCGCGGACCGAAGTGCCGCGAGCGTCTTGTCCGGTGAGGCCCGGCCGATCAGAACCGTCGGGGCCACTTGTCGCAGACCCAGTGGGGTGAGCTTGCGGTGGGCGGCCAGCTCGGCCAGGAGGGCCGGCTCCTCGCCGTGGATCACACAGGCTGCGGAGGCCACGCGGACCCGGCCGTGGCCGCGCGCGGCGTCGTGGAGCAGGTACGCGAGCGGCTGGGGAAGCGGTTCGACGGCGACGGCGGTCAGGTCGGCCGTCAGGACCTCGGGGGTCAGGCCCGCATCGAGGGCGCGGCGGACGCTTCCCGGGCTGAACCGCCATACGGATGCGGCACCGCCGGCCTCCCGGTCCGCGACGGAGTCCAGCAGCGTGCCGAGGGCCGTCGACGGCGTGCCTGCGACCACGGCCGTGAGGTCGCTGCCGAATCGGGCGGTCGCGCTGGAGGCGGGCAGCAACTGCCGGCCGGCCTCCGCCAGCGCCTGGACGTCACCGGCGAGCAGCGCGGCCCCGAGCGGGGACAGGGCGCCGAGGGCGAGTGCGCCGAGCAGTTCCGCTTCCCGGATCAGGGTGGCGAACGGCGTTTCGTCCTGAGGGAGTTCATCGACAAGCGGACGGTTCCACCGGATCAGCGGCCCCAGTTCCGCCGGGTCCGCCGCGCCTTCGCCCGGCGGGAGCTGCGACACCGCTGTGAGCAGTCCCTGCCGGGCCTGTACGCAGCCTTCGCACGGCGGTGCACCGACGAGGGCCGGCAGCGCTTTCCCGTTCTCGTCGCGGCTCCCGCCGGGGGTCATCGGCAGTGTCCACCACGCCCGGAGAAGCGCGACGATTTGGTCGGCCGGTTCCTCCTCGGCCCAGCTGTCGTAGGCGTCGGTCGCCGCCACCCGGTCGCCGTCCCGGGCGAGCAGCCCGGCAGCGCTCGCCGTCTCCAACGCGAGGCGGACCACGATCTCCTCACACTGCGCAGCCTTGCCGATCCGGGACAGTTCGCGGGCACCGATCCCGCCGGCCTTCAGCCGAGCCGGGGGAGCGGTCGCGCACACCCGGAGAACGGAGGCGGCGTGGGTGGCGAAGGCCATCGAGGCGGCTGCGGCCTCCTGCCCGATCCTCGAAGCGCTGACGGACACCGACCGCGGGACGGGCGGGACGGGCGTGAACGGAGCTCTCCAGCCAGGGCCGCGCAGCGCGAGCGCCACCTCCGCGGGCATGCGGGCCGGCCCGTACCGGTGCCGTTCCCGGACCAGCAGTCCCCGCTCCAGCGCCCACCGTTCGCCCGGCCCGGAGTCGGGCGGCGGAGCTCCGAACAGGATGAACCCCGATCGCTCCGGAGCCCGACTCGCATGCCGCTCGAGGAGCTTCCGCGCGGCGGCGGGAGCCTTGGCCACCAACGCGGCGACCCGCTCCGGATCGCCGTGATGGTCGATCAGCGCCGCCAGCCGCTTCTGCTTGGTGTGGCCGGAGGGTTTGATACGGAGGGCCGCCACCATGCGCCCCAGTTCATCGGAGTTGGTGCCCGCCAGGAGCCGCGCCAGGGGCGCGTCCAGTCCCAGCGGCGTGTCCCATGCCTGCCGCAGCGGTGCCACCATGTGCAGCAGCCCGTCGCCGTCCGGCCACACCAGAGCGCGATCGGCCAGCCCTTCCAGGGCGGCCTCGAGCGCGCGAGCGCGTTCCCCGTCGTCCGCGTCCAGAAGGCTCCCCAGGGAGTCCCGCGAGGCAGGTGCCAGCGCGGCGAGGGCCTCCGCCACCTGCAGGTGCGGGAGCACGAGCCGGGGCAGCGCCAGCGCCACCGACGCCGGGCGCTGGAGGCGGTCCGCCAGTTCACCGGCGGATCGGGGCTCCGGGGCCGACGCCGCATCCGGGCGCGCCGCCAGGACCCGTTCCAACGCAGCTGGGTCGAGATCCCGAAGCCATGCGGCCAGCGTCGATCCGCTCTTCTTGGTGATGGGGAACACCTCGCCAGGTTGGGGCCGTTCTGTCCCGACAACAGCCGGGGAACTCCATCATGGCGCACCGGGCGGGCATCGCGATCAGGGAACAGCATTCCTCCTTCTCCGAAGGTTTCTCCAAGCTGCTCGACGACCGCGAGCCCGCCAAGCTGGAGCCGTGAAATGACGAAGGCTCCGACTGAGATGCAGCCCGAGCCTTCGGTACAGCCGGCGGAGGATACGAGATCCGAATTCGTGAGGGGTTGCCCCCAGCCCGCGCCACCGCGTTGACTCGGTGCAGGCCCACCGCTCGGGTGGCCGTGCACCGAGAGAACAAGGAGGCTGGCCATGCATGCCGAGATCACTGCAGACCGGACCAACCACCAGGACCAGGACACTTTCCTGATCGAGGTCATCGACACCGACGACGAGGTCCTCCTGGCGCTGAACAAGAACAACGCCTGCTGACCGACCGTCATCAAAACCGCGGCGCGGGGCTGCTACCGGCCCTGCGCCGCCCTGATCCGCAGACCTGGTGGGAGCCCCGGCGACCGCCGAAGCGTGCGTGCCGTCGCCCTTCCCCCAGTCGACAATGGAGCTCCGAATGCTGGTTCGCGCGGTAGACCCGCTGTTCATCCAACCCGATGCCAGCGGGATCCAGGTATCGAGCCCGCTGGTGCCCGCCCGGCTCCGGGTAGGGCCCGAGACCGCCCAGCTCCTGATCAGTGCGCGGACCCCGCTGTCCGTCCCCGAGGCTGAGCCCGGCACCACGTCCTCCCTCCTGGCAGCGGTGGAACAGCTGCTCGCGCTGGGCTTTCTGGTCAAGGCGGACGACGAACCCGTTCCGGCGGCCCCGAGCCCGTGGGATGCCTGGGGGCCCGTCGCTTGGTGGTTCCACCAGCGCACCAGGAACGTGGCCTTCCTCCCGGAGGAGGAGGTCGGGGCCTTCCGGAGCGAGTTGCTCACCCGGCCTCGCCCGAGCGGTTACGCCCACCCCGGCCCGGAGACCCCGGTGCTCCTGCTTCCCCGGGTTCGCCAGCCGATGACCATGTCCTTCCAGGACGTGCTCGAACAGCGGCGCACCCATCGCACTTTCACGGATCAGCCGGTGTCGCTCGACGCCCTCGCGACACTGCTCCACTACTCCTTCGCCCCGCTCCGCTTCTCCGACTGCGGCGATCTGGGCGTCACCCAGCTGCGGGCCGCGGCCACGGGCGGTGCCCGGCACGAGACCGACGCCTACGTGGCCGTCTTCACCGTCCGCGACGTCTCACCCGGCCTGTACCGGTACGACGCGATCCGCCACGGCCTCCTCCCCGTCGATGCCCGGGTCGACCGGGAAACCTGGGAAGAGCTGACGTCACGGCAGGGATTCTTCACCACCGGCAGCTTTGCCCTGATCACCGTCGCCGTGGCTGAACGGATGTCCTGGAAGTACCGGCACGCACGGGCCTATCGCTTCCTCATGCAGGATGTCGGCCACGTGGCACAGGTGGTGTCCATGACGGCTACCGCACTCGGTCTGGGCGCTGCTCTCACCGGCGCCTTCCAGGACGACCTGGTCGATCAGGCGCTCGGGCTCGACCCAGGCTCAGAGTTCGCGACCTTCGTCATGGTCTGCGGCACTCCTCGGACCAGGCCCGACGGCATGCCGCTCGACTCCGATTTCCCCACCGAGCCCTGGGCGCTGAGCTGACCGCACCGACTGCTCCGCGCCCCCTGGCGTTCCTCATCGACGACAGCCGGGTTCCGGAGGACGAACTCGCCCTGGCGCGGCGCGGTCAAGCCCCTGCCCGCCGATCCGGACGCCGCGCCCGTGGATCTCCCATGGGCAGCCAACCTCCTTGCCCTCGCACTCTTTTGGCCCGGGGAGGCTGGTGAGGCCCGTCAGCTCTGCCGCGCCGAGCTCGCGTTCCCTCCGGCAGCGAGCGTCGGCCGGGCGCCACGACGCCCCTTCTGCCCGACCAGGCGGAGGCACTCTGCCTCGCCCGGGCCACCGCGGAACGCATCATGGCCAGGCTCGACGTCCGGGTGACAGTCTGGCGCACGACTCAGGAGATCGCTCAAGGACTGCTCGTGTGTTCTACGCCTCCGCCGGCGCCCGCCGGACGATGGAGGAAAGCGTGCCCCGATACGTCGTGCCAAGCGCAGTGACCACACCAATCACCGGTCCTGGGCCGTTCTTCATACGGCTCACGTAGTTCTCCGGGAGCAGTACCCGGTCGCCCACTTCGAGGTGATCACCGCCTCGCCACCGGTATGCGTACCCACCGACATCTACGATCTGATCGCCGCCGAGTTCATAGATGCGAGTGGCCTCGTCGATCCGTTGCTCGAGTTCCTTGACCCGCCGCTCCAGCCACTCGATCTTCAGCTTGGATGCCCTGGCTCCAGACTCGCAGCCAACCGTGTACCCCTCGCTCCAGCCCTGTCGATGCGCCTTCGCTACTGCGCGATCTTCGTCCGTCGCGTGCGTACCGCAGGCGACATCCGAGCCGGTTATGCGAACACGGCACGGCTTGCCGGCGCGCGTCGGCCGCCCGCACGTTCGCTCCTGGTTTTCGACCATGTTGCCCCTCCAGTAGTCGAGCGGACAACCATAATCCCAAGAGAATCCGGGTAGACGTACTCGATCCAGACCTCCTCGCCTGGGTAGAGCGGGAAGTGGCCGTGCTCGTTCTCGAGGCTGGACCTCCACAAGATCGGCGGCCTGCGGTGGGGGACAGGCGCGGGCGGCTGAGATCGGCCGACGGGCGCCCCGATCACCTTCGTGGTCGGGGCGCTTCGGGTCGTATGACCGAGCGGTGCCGTTTGCGAGGTGGTGGCTTACCAGTAGGCGCGGTCGTCCCACGGTTCGAAGCCGGCGAACTCGATGGGGTCGTCGTCCTCGTCCAGCGCGGCCAGCCCTGCGGTACTGAAGGTGCCGCGCTGCCAGGCCAGGAGAGTGTCGATCAGCCCCTGCTCCAGGGGCGGTCCCTGGTCTGCGTGGCGTGGCCAGACGATCAGGGGCCAGTTGTCGGGGTCGTCTCCTTCGGTGAGCCAGCCGAGTTGGTCGCCGTCGATGGAGTTGGCGAACGGGAGGAACCCGCCGAGCTCGGGCCAGGTAGCGAGCGGATACCACTGGGGGTGGCTGCCCTTGAGCTGCCGGTACCCGTCGGTGGTCGACTCGATGTGCTGAAGGTAGCGCCGTTCGCCAGTGCGCAGCGGGGTGAAGAACCGCAGCCAGTTGCTCCAGCAGCCGGCGCCGTACAGGTCCATGAGGGTCACGTACTCGCGCGGCAGCGTCGTGCTCAACTCGTCGAAGAGTCCTGCCCAGGTGCCGCCGCCGAGGTAGGGATTCCCCGGTGGTGGAGACAGCAGGCGCAGGGCGTCCAGGCCGGTACCGGTTTCCAGGGCGATGCGGCGCTCGGCGTCAGTGAGCCGAGGAGTGGTGGGCTCGGGCAGGGTCCAGGCCCGGGCGGTCGGCAGGAAGGCTGTGCGGGCGATGGCGCCGGGGAGGGGACCGATCAGCGGTCCGGGTGGGGACGGCAGCTCCCATTCGGCTCGAACGGTGTGCCGGAGATAGCCGCTGAGGGTGAGGCCGTAGCGGTGCCAGGGCTCCAGGCCGTTGCCAGGGATGCCGCCCGAGTGGCTGACGACCACCGTCCACTCGTTGGGGTTTTCGGAGACGGAGGTGTCCCAGAACAGGACATCATTGCCCCGGGTTTCGCCCCAGGCGAGCAGCCCGCCTGGCTCGGGGTGGATGGCGGGCCGCTTGTGCTCCGGTAGTTCACGGGCCTCGATGCGAGCCTCGCGGTGAGTTTCGCGGAGCCAGTCACCGTAGTCGAAGCGGCCCTCCTGGACGCAGGGGATGTGTATCCACAGGTACTCGCCGAAGTCCAGCGGGCCGTGGGCGTTGGCCAGCTGCTTGTAGTCGTCCGGCAGCCTGAGTCCCAGCCACTCCTCGACCCCTGTCCAGTCGACCACGACCGGCATTGGTGGACGCTCCGGGTGAGGTGTGGTGAAGGCGGCTACGTCCAAGCTCACGTGGTTTCCTCCGCGTCGGGTAGCTCAAGTGTGTAGCGGCGAGACTATGCGAGCTTGATCACGTGAGGTCGGCCTGGTCACGTTGATCCGGCGTCCGGCGTCCTGCAACCACGGAACGACGAAGGCCCCGACCGCTGGGCGGTCGGGGCCTTCGTTATGGCTGGTCAGCCATGGCGGAGGAGATGAGATCCGAACTCGCGAGGCGTTGCCCCCAACACGCTCTCCAAGCGTGCGCCCGCCCCCCAGCCGGACGCCGCGTCAGCGCGAGCGCTGCCGATCGTCCGCACCGATGACCGACAGCAGGACGTCCACCAGCCGCTCCGCGGCGTCCGGGCGGCCCTGTGCCTGGGCGCGCTGGGCCATCGCCGTGCGGCGGGCCGGGTCGGTCAGGAGGGGGGCGACCGCCTCGCGCAGCGTGTCCGGGGTCGGCTGGCCGAGGAGGGCGACGGCGGCACCGGCGTCCTGGAGGTGGCGGGCGTTGTGCTCCTGCTCGTTGCCGGCCGAGGTGGCCAGCGGGATCAGGACGGCTGCCCGGCCCAGTGCTGTCAGCTCGGCGATCGTGCCCGCCCCGCTCCGCGAGACCACGACGTCCGCCAGGTCGAGGACGTCCGGCAGTTCGGGGCCGACGAAGCCGGAGACCAGGTAGCGGCCGGCCAGGTCGCCGGGGAGTGCGGCGGCGGCCTGGCGCAGGGCCGCCTCGTGGCTCGGTCCGCACTGGTGGATCACGTTGGCCCGCTCCAGCAGCCAGGGCAGGATCCCGCGCACCAGGTCGTTGATCTGCTGGCTTCCCTGCGCGCCACCGGTCACGTAGACGGTCGGACGGGCACGGTCGAACGACCACAGGCCCAGTGCCGCGACCGCCTTGTCGGCCTGCCCGGCCAGGACCTCGGGGCGCACCGGATTGCCCGTCACCACCGCGGCCCCGCGCACCGAATCGGCCAGCAGCGGCAGGGTCGACTCGGAGGAGACGGCGATGCGTGTCGCCCGGCGGGCGAGTGAGCGGTTGGCGAGTCCGAGGCGGACCGTCTGCTCGTGGATCACCAGGGGACGGCGGCACATCTTCGCGGCCACACCCACCGGAACGGCCACGTAGCCGCCGGTGGCCAGCACCACGTCAGGAGCGAAGCCGTTGATCCGTGACCGGGCCTGGAGGATCCCGAGCGGTACCCGCGCCATGTCCCGGATGTTCGCGGGGGAGAGCATCTTCAGGGGGTTGGCGCTGCGGCGGATCTTGCCCGTCGCGACGGTGGCGAACGCGATCCCCTCGCTGGCCGCGACCCGGGCCTCCAGGCCGTCGGCGGTGCCGACCCACAGGACGTCCACGGTCCGGCCGACGGCTGCCAGCCGGGCTCGCAGCGTTCGGATGGTGGTGAGCGCGGGGTAGGTGTGGCCACCCGTGCCACCACCGGTCACCATCAGCCGCAGGGCCCCGGCAGAAGCGACGGCATCGTTGTTCACAGGGGTAACTCCCAATCTGGCCAAGCCACATGCATCCGGTACCGGAGGGTAGTCGAACGATAGCAGGCCATGATCACACTCGTTCGACGCCGCCCGGCCCTGGCCGGTGCCGCCCGGGCGGCGGATTCTCGCCATAACCCGTCCGGCGGTGCGCCCGTGCCCCCGGCCGGGCACGTGCCCGGGGCATGCCCGTGACCACAGATGACCGGAGCATGACCACCCGGTTGTGGACCTGGCGCATCGGCCGGGTGTGGCGGTGCGGGTGAGGGAATCGGCCAGCGCTTCGGGTGCGGGCCGGTTCGGCCGTCTGTCGGCGGATCGGCCGGTGGGCTAGGTTCATCGCGTTGCCGAGGCGGGGCGGGGGCCCTGGATCCTCGCCCTCCGCGATGCCCGCAGCTCGGCTCCATGCAACGCAGCTCGGCTCCATGCAACGTTGCGCAACTCCACCCAGCTCCTTCCAGCTTGTTCCACCCGCACAAGCGCGAGCCGCGCGCGGGCAGACCCGTGTCCGCGGCCGGTCACTTCGAGGTGTGTGCGAGGGCGCACGCCTTTTCCCGGGAGGAAATCCATGGCTCTGACACGACGATGGTCGGCCGCGTTGGCCACGGCCGCTCTGCTGGCGATCGCCTCGCCGGCGGTGGCGGCGCACGCGGACACCGCGCCGGCCGTCCGGACGGACCTGCGCGTGCTGCTGCTCGACGACGGCAGCAGCTCGGTGGCGGCCGTCCGTGCCGAACTGGTCGGCGAGGGCGTGCCGTTCACCACGGTGACCCTCTCCGACCCGAACCGCCCGGTGATCAACGCCGCCTACCTCACCGGCACGCTGCCCGACGGCACGATCGAGGCCAAGTTCCAGTCGGTGGTGCTCCCCACCCTCGGCGCACTGGGCGCCGGCAGTGCCGAGACCACCGCGCTGACCAGCTACGAGACCTCGTACAGCATCCCCGAGGTGGACCTCAACACCTACGCGCAGCCCGCGATCGGCCTGAACTGGGCCCAGGACCCGGGCTACATCGGCGCGTTGGACGGCATGACCGCCAGTACCACCACCGCCGACGCGACCGGGCCCTTCAACTACCTCAAGGGCACCTTCCAGTTCGAGAACAACGACCCCAACGTGGTGGAGAGTTACGGCTACCTGGCGACGCCGGGCAGCACCAACTTCACCCCGATCCTGACCACCCCGATCCCGGGCACCACCACGCCCGGTGTGCTGGTCGGCCAGTACACCAACGGCGGGCGCCAGCAGCTGGTCTTCACCTTCGCCTTCAACCAGTACCAGGAGCAGTGGCGGGCGCTGGCCCGCGGGGTGGTCGACTGGATGACCGGGGGCGTCCACCTCGGCTTCGGCCGCTACTACTTCGGCGTCCAGGTCGACAACACCCTGCTCTCCGACAACCGGTGGAGCAACACCTTGAAGTGCACCGCGCAGAGCGCGGGTTGCAACACCGTCGCGGGCAGCCAGGACAACGTCCCGATCCGGATGACCGCCGCCGACGTCGACTACGCCAAGCAGTGGGAGGCGGCCAACAACGTCACCCTGGACCTGGCCGTCGACGGCAGCGGCAGCGACAGCGCCGCCCCGGCCGGCGGCACCGACGCCACCGAGACCGAGTTCGCGGCCAACGCGGCCTCCTTCCGGTTCGTCAACGCCACCTACGGCCAGCCGTTCCTGGGCTGCACCCGCAACGTCGGCGTGGTGCCGTGGGTCTGCCTCACCGACAACACCGGCGCCACCGAGTGGACCAGCCAGGCCGCCATCACCTCGGCGATCCAGGCCAACCTCACCTGGGCCCAGGCCAAGGGCCTGCCGCTCAACGCGAATGAGCTGGTGACCTCCCAGAACTCCGGTCTGGCGCTGGCCCCGCAGCAGTCGCTGGACAACCCCAACCTCGGGTCGGCGCTCACCGCGCTCGGCATCACCGCGCTCGCCTCCAACGCCGGCACCGACCCCGCCGGCCACGCGGTCGGCTCGGCGTACACGGTGCCCTCGCACCAGCTCAGCGTCTACGGCAACGCCGCCACCGCGGCGGAGGAGACCGACGAGTACAACTGGCTCTACACCGCCACCGCGCAGGGCGGCAGCGGCACTTGCACCGGTTCGACGACCTCCACCTGCCTGGCCGCGCCGCTGGACGAGACCACCGGCTACACGAGCACCATCGTGCCGAGCCTGGCGAAGCAGGCGTTCGCCCGGGTGCTCGTGGGCGACCCGACCCCGAACGTGGTCTCCCAGTCCGCCCTGGCCGAGGAGCGGATCGGCTACCCGGTGTTCAACCAGGTGCTGGCCAGCTACAGCGCGCTCTTCAACGCCAACGCCCCGCTGGTCGACCTGCGCACCGCCGACGTCGCCACCCAACTGCGCAACGAGGCCGCCTGGAACGCCGCGCTCGCGGCCGGCACGGTGACCGCCTACCGCAGCGGCTCGACGGTGACCGTCACGGCCCCCGCCGGGGTCCAGGTGCCGGTGACCGCGCCGTCCACCGCCGTCCAGGTGCTGGCGACCGGCACCGCCCCCGCCGGGACCGCCTACGCCCAGGAGCTGTCCGGCTGGCTCACCCCCGCCGCCGGCCAGAGCGCGGTGACCATCCAGACCACCACCACCGCCCCGGCCGCCAAGGCGCAGCTGCGGTCCGCCGCCGCGGCCGGCCAGGCGGTCACCGCCCACCCGCCGGTGCCCGCCAGCGTCGCGATCCCGGTCCCGTTCGGCCCGCAGGACACCACCCGGCTGCAGGCGGCCCGTTCCGCCCGCCGCTGAAGCCCGCCGCTGTAGCCCGCCGCTGACCGCACATCCGGCTCGGCTGGTGAATGATGGGCAGTAGCAGAACCAACCAAAGGATGGGACTGAACACCATGCCTCTCACCGGCGAATACCAGCCGAGCACGGATCAGTGGGTGCGTGACCAGGTCGCGTTGTACGAGGGCTCCGGCGGCACCGAGGGAACGACCCTGCAGGGCGTGCCGGTTGTCATCCTCACCAGTCTGGGGGCCAAGAGCGGCAAGATCCGCAAGAACGGGCTGATGCGGGTCGAGCACGACGGTCAGTACGCCGTGGTGGCCTCACAGGGTGGCGCTCCCAAGCACCCCTCCTGGTACCACAACCTGGTCGTCCACCCGCTGGTCGAGCTCCAGGACGGCGCCGTACGCCAGGACATGACGGCTCGTGAGGTCACCGGCGCGGAGCGTGAGTTGTGGCTGGAGCGCGCCATCGCGGTCTGGCCGGACTTCGCCGAATACCAGAAGAAGACCGACCGTGTGATCCCGGTCTTCGTCCTGGAGCCGGTCGCGGACGCCGCCTGACTCGAACGGATGTGGGGGTCCGCCATTCCTGGCGGACCCCCACATGCTGTCAACTATCCAGAATGGCCGGTCACTTGTTCTCGTAGGTGGCCACGATGACGGCCCGCGCCACGGCCTGGAACCCGAGGGTCGCGCCGATCGCCGCCGGCGAGGTGTCGGCGTCCAGGCCGAGCTTCTCCTCGCCCACCGCGGTCACCGAGAAGACGTAGCGGTGCGGGCCGTGCCCGGCCGGCGGGGCGGCACCGCCGAAGTTCTTCGTGCCGTAGTCGTTGCGCGCCTGGATCGCGCCGGCCGGCAGCCCCGGGAAGTCGCCGCTGCCGGCACCCGTCGGCAGCGAGGTCACGTCCGCCGGGATGTCGAACAGCACCCAGTGCCACCAGCCGCTGCCGCTCGGCGCGTCGGGGTCGAAGCAGGTGACCGCGAAGCTCTTGGTCCCGGCCGGGAAGCCGGACCAGCTCAGCTGCGGCGACAGGTCGCCGCCGGCCAGCACCTGGGCCTCGGGCAGCACGCCGCCGTCGGTCACATCGGTGCTGGTCAGCGTGAAGCCGGGAACCGGACGCTGGAAGTCGTGCGGAAGCGGTGGCCTGGTCACGTCGGGGATGCCTCCAGTAGCGGGGAATCAGGTCACTCCTGAGCGTAGACGAAGGGCGGCCACTCCAGCCGGGTGGCCGCCCTTCGCCCGATCAGGCATCAGCCCTGGCTGACCAGCGTGTCAGCCCTGGTGACCAGGCATCAGCCCTGGGCCCGCTTGCTCAGGAACTCGGTGACCCGCTCCTGGATCTCCGGGGTGTCCAGCCCGCGCACCGTCATCGTGGTGCGGCGGCGCAGCACGTCGTCCGCGGTGTACGCCCACTCGTTGTCGGCCGCGAAGGCGACCTGCGCCCACACGTCCGGCCCGTCCGCGTGGATCGGCTCGCCCAGCGCGGGGTCCTCGTCGATCATGCGGGCGATCTCGAAGGAGAGCGTGCCGTAGTGGCTGGCCAGGTGCTTGGCCACCAGCGGCTCCATCCGCGAGCCGGGCTCACGGTCGATCAGCAGCCGGTGCGCGACCGCGTTCGGCGCGCCGACGCCCGGCAGCGGGACGGTGGCCGCGATCGGCGATATGTCCTCGCCGATCCCGGTGCCGCGCACGTGCGAGAGCTTCTCCAGCACGGTGCGGCCGATGTGCCGGTAGGTGGTCCACTTGCCGCCGGCCACCGAGAGCATGCCGCCCTTGCCCTCGGTCACCACGGTCTCGCGCTTGGCGGCGGCGGTGTCGCCGGGGCCGCCGGGCAGCACCCGCAGGCCCGCGAAGGCGTAGGTGATCAGGTCGCGGTCGAGGTGCTCGTCCTTGATCGCGTGGCCGGCCTCGTCCATGATCTGGTCGATGTCGGCGTCGGTGGCCCGCACGTCCTGCGGGTCGCCGGTGTACTCCTCGTCGGTGGTCCCGAGCAGGACGTGGTCCTCCCACGGGATGGCGAAGGAGACGCGGTACTTGTCGATCGGGATGGTCAGCGCGGCGCGCCACGGCGAGCGGCGCTTGACCACCACGTGCGCGCCCTTGGACAGGCGGATCGACGGCGCGGCGCCGGCGTCCTCCATCGCGCGCAGGTGGTCGACCCAGGGGCCGGTGGCGTTGAGCACCAGGCGGGCGTTGACGCCGAACTCGGCGCCGTCGAGGCGGTCCTTCAGCTCGGCCCCGGTCACCCGGCCGCCGGTGAAGCGCAGGCCGGTCACCTCGGCGTGGTTGAGCACCACGGCGCCGGCCTCGACGGCCGCACGGACCGTCATGACGGCGACCCGCGAGTCGTTCATCTGGTGGTCGCCGTAGACCGCGACCGAGCGCAGGCCCTCGGTGCGCAGCGCCGGCACCTGCTGGGCGGCGTGGGCGGCGGTGGAGACCCGGCCCATGCCGTCACGGAAGGCGGACAGCGCCGAGTAGAGGAAGACGCCGGCGCCGAGCTTGGGGGCGCTGTGCGGGCCGCCCTTGTAGACCGGCACGAAGAAGGTCAGCGGGTTGACCAGGTGCGGGGCCACGTCGGTGGCCAGCGCCCGGCGCTCCTTGTGGTTCTCCGCCACCAGCTTGACCGCGCCGGTCTGCAGGTAGCGCAGACCGCCGTGGACCAGCTTGGAGGAGGCGCTGGAGGTGGCGCCCGCGAAGTCGCCCGCGTCCACCATGGCGACCTTCAGGCCCGCCTGGGAGGCGGTCCAGGCGACGGCCGTGCCGAGGATGCCGCCCCCGATCACCAGCAGGTCGTAGGTGGCCTTGCCCAGCAGCTCACGGGTCTCGGCGCGGGAAGCGGTGCGGCCGGGGGTGCGCTCGGCGCCCAGGGTCGGGATGGTTGCCATGGTGTGTGTTCCGGCTCCGCGGTGCGGGCGGCGCCGGAGTCTCCTCTCACAGTGCGTTCCGGCCTCAGCTGAGGCCGGGGAAACGAAGCTGCCGGCCGGGGCGGCGCTGCCCCGGCCGGCGGTCTGCTCAGCTCTCCTGGTCGTCCTCTTCGACCCAGCCCATGGTGCGCTCCACGGCCTTGAGCCACTTCTTGTACTCGCGCTCCCGGGTGGCCTCGTCCATCCGCGGGGTCCACTCGGCGGCGCGGTGCCAGTTGGCCCGCAGGGTGTCGAGGTCGTTCCAGAAGCCGACGGCCAGGCCGGCCGCGTAGGCGGCGCCCAGCGCCGTGGTCTCGGCCACGAACGGGCGCTCGACCGGGGCGTTCAGCACGTCGGCGATGTTCTGCATCAGCAGGTTGTTGGAGGTCATGCCGCCGTCGACCTTGAGGGCGGTCAGGGTGACCCCGGAGTCCTTCTCCATCGCGTCGACGACCTCGCGGGTCTGCCAGGCGGTGGCCTCCAGCACGGCGCGGGCCAGGTGACCCTTGGTCACGTACCGGGTCAGGCCCGCGATCACACCGCGGGCGTCGGAGCGCCAGTACGGGGCGAACAGGCCGGAGAAGGCCGGGACGAAGTAGGCGCCGCCGTTGTCCTCGACCGTGTTGGCCAGGGTCTCGATCTCGGCCGCCGTCGAGATGATGCCGAGCTGGTCGCGCAGCCACTGCACGAGCGAGCCGGTGACCGCGATCGAGCCCTCCAGGGCGTAGACCGGCTTCTGGTCGCCGATCCGGTAGCCGACCGTGGTCAGCAGGCCGTGGTACGAGTTGACGATCTTCTCGCCGGTGTTCAGCAGCAGGAAGGTGCCGGTGCCGTAGGTCGACTTGGCCTCGCCCTCGCTGAAGCAGGTCTGGCCGAACAGCGCGGCCTGCTGGTCACCGAGCGCGGAGGCGACCGGGACGCCCTCCAGGTCGCCGACCGCGTGGCCGTAGACCTCGGCGGAGGAGCGGATCTCGGGGAGCACGCTCAGCGGCACGCCCATCGAGTCGGCGATCTTCTCGTCCCAGGCCAGCGTGGACAGGTTCATCAGCATGGTGCGCGAGGCGTTGGTGACATCGGTGATGTGCTTGCCGCCGTTGACGCCACCGGTGAGGTTCCAGATGACCCAGGTGTCCATGGTGCCGAAGAGGATGTCGCCGGCCTCGGCGCGCTCACGCAGGCCCTCGACGTTGTCGAGCAGCCAGCGGATCTTCGGGCCGGCGAAGTAGCTGGCCAGCGGCAGGCCGGTCTCGCGGCGGAAGCGGTCCTGGCCCACGTTGCGGCCCAGCTCGCGGCAGAGCGCCTCGGTGCGGGTGTCCTGCCAGACGAGCGCGTTGTAGACCGGCTCGCCGGTGTTCTTGTCCCACAGCACGGTGGTCTCGCGCTGGTTGGTGATGCCGATCGCGCGGATGTCGTCCCGGGTCAGGCCGGCCTTCTCCAGCGCGCCGCGGACCACGGACTGCACCCGGGTCCAGATCTCGGCGGCGTCGTGCTCGACGTAGCCGGGCTGGGGGAAGATCTGGCGGTGCTCCTGCTGGTCGACGGCGACGATCCGGCCGTCCGCGCCGAAGATGATGCAGCGGCTGGAGGTGGTGCCCTGGTCGATCGCGGCGATGTAGTTCCCGGTCGACACGGTGTTGGCAGTCATGTGATGGGTCCTCGGCTCTGAGGTGGGGTGGGGGACTGGCAGTTGGCTGGTTGCTGCTGCCCTGGGCCGCGGTGCCCGGCCGGCAGACCGGGCACCGCGGCGTGAAAGGCCTTAGAACAAACCCTTGTACAGCAGACCGGAGAGCAGACCGCCGATGACCGGGCCGACGACCGGGACCCAGGCGTAGCTCCAGTCCGAGCTGCCCTTGTTCGGGATGGGCAGCAGCGAGTGCACGATGCGCGGGCCGAGGTCGCGGACCGGGTTGATGGCGTAGCCGGTCGGGCCGCCGAGCGAGAGGCCGATGCCGACCACGGTGAAGGCGGTGATCAGCACGCCGATCCCGGACAGGCTGCCGTTGACGGTCAGGCCCTGGGTCAGGATCGCCATGCAGAGCACCATGGTGGCGATGATCTCGGTGAGCAGGTTCTGGATCGGGTTCCGGATCTCGGGCCCGGTCGAGAAGATGCCCAGGGTGGGCTCCTTGTTGGCCTGGAACTGGCCGAGGTAGGTCAGCCAGACGAGTACGGCGCCGATCATCGCGCCGAGCAGCTGGGAGCCGAGGTAGAGCGGCACGTGGCTCCAGTCGCCGCTCTTGACGGCGAGGGCCAGGGTGACCGCCGGGTTGAGGTGGGCACCCGACTTCGGGGCGACCATGTAGGCGGCGATCATGACCGCGAAGCCCCAGCCGAAGGTGATGGCCACCCAGCCGGCGTTCTGGGCCTTGGACTTCTTGAGCGTGACGGCGGCGCAGACGCCACCGCCGAGGAGTATCAGCGCGGCGGTGCCGAGCGTTTCGCCGACGAAGATGTCGCCGTTGGTGAAGGCGGACACAAAGACTCCTTTGTCCATATGGCCGGCGCCTGGTGGGTCGACCCCGTGGCAGGCGGGTGGGGGAGAGCGCCACGGCGGGGGAGACCGTGACGGGCGGGCGTCCCGTCCCCGGGAGGCGGCCCTGCGGCGAGGCGACGACCGGTGCGTGGAGAACCGGGCTTGCCAGGCGCTTCCGGCGGCCACCGTTCGACAATGTCGACCGCTATGCGGGAGTTTTCCCCCTGGTGGGCGGCTACGTCAAGGTGGGTGACCTGGCTGTGACCTGGCCCTCGTCGGCCCGGCCGGTGGCCCGGGGCCGCGAAGGGGCCGCGAAGGGGCCACGGCGGAGCTGCGACGGAGCTGCGACGGAGCTGCGACGGGGCCGTGCCGGGGCCGGGCGGGGCGCCGAACAGACGGAAATCCGGACAGAACAGCGGAGGGTGGACAGGAATCCCGTCCACCCTCCGCGGTCCTGCGACGAGGCGTGTTCCAGCAGGTCGGAGGCCGGGTCAGAACCGCCCGGCGCCCAGGTCCCGGGAGATTGCCCGGGCTGCGTCGCGCACCGAGGCGACCAGCTGCGGACGCACGAAGCCGTCCTCGCAGACCCGCTCCACCGCCCCGTTCACGCAGACCGCGCCGACCGGGTTGCGCCGCCGGTCCTGGATCAGCGCGCCGATCGAGGCCACCCCGGTCCAGGTCTCCTCGATCGCGTCCGCCCAGCCGCGCTCGCGGATCAGCGCGCACTCGGCGTCGACGTCGTCCAGCTCGGTGAGCGTGCGTGGGGTGTACGCCTCCAGCGGGCCCTCGCCCAGCTCGCCGCGCGCCACCGGGTCGAAGGCGAGCAGCACCTTGCCCAGCGCGGTGCTGTGCAGCGGGTGCATCGAGCCGACCTCCAGCACCTGGCGGGTGTCGTCGGGGCGGAAGACGTGGTGCACGATCAGCACTCCGCGCTGGTGCAGCACGCCCAGGTAGACCGTCTCGCCGCTGGCCCTGGCCAGGTCGTCGGCCCACACCAGCGCGCGGGCCCGCAGCTCGTGCACGTCCAGATAGCTCTGGCCCAGGCGCAGCAGCTCGGCGCCCAGCTGGTACTTGCCGCTCTCCGGATCCTGCTCGACGAAGCCCTCCTGCTGCAGGGTGCGCAGGATGCCGTGCGCGGTGCCCTTGGCGAGGTCGAGCGAGGTGGCGACCTCGGACAGGCCCAGCCGGCGCTCGCCGCCGGCCAGCAGGCGCATGATCGCGGCGGCTCGGGAGAGCGACTGGATCGGGCCGGGCATGGGGGACCTCCACTGGCAAACTGGCTTACGGTCGACAATGTCGTACGGTTCGTGGTCATGTCGACTGCGGGGGTATCGTCCCGAGTCTGCCAGGCGGACCCCTGGAGATGCACATCAGTGCGCGACAAAACACCTGATCGGATCGGGGCGCCACCCTTTCCGGGTGCTTTCGACCCGTCAGTTCCGGGCCACCGCGCCGCCGCTACCCGGACGGCCGAGCGCGATCGGCGCAGCCGCCGGGCGCCCGCGCAGCCGCCCGGCGCGCCGTCAACCGGGCGGCCGACCCGGCGATCTCAGCCGCGCGGCCAACGCGGCGATCTCGGCCGGGCCCACCCGGCAGCAGCCACCCACCAGGCGCGCGCCGTCCGCGACCCAGCCGGGCGCCCACTCCGCCGGCCCCCGCGCCGTGCCGTGCCAGCTCCGGTCGGCCGCCGCCCAGCGCTCGCCGCTGTTCGGATAGGCCACCACCGGTTTGCCGGTCACCCGCGCGGCCAGCCGCACCGCTTCGCCCACCTCCTCGGGCGCGCAGCAGTTGACCCCCACCGCCACCACCTCCGGCACCTCGGCGGCCAGCGCGAAGGCCCGCTCCAGCGGCTGCCCGGCCCGGGTGCGGCCACCGGCCACCGTGTAGCTGAGCCAGGCCGGCACCCCCAGCCCGCGCACCGCCGTCAGCAGCGCCCGCGCCTCGTCCGCGTCCGGCACCGTCTCCAGCGCCAGCACGTCGGGACCGGCCGCCGCCAGTGCCGCCAGCCGCGGCCGGTGGAACCGGGTCAGCTCCGCGACGCTCAGGCCGTAGCGCCCGCGGTACTCCGACCCGTCCGCCAGCACCGCGCCGTACGGCCCCACCGAGGCGGCCACCCAGCGCCGCCGCCCGCCCGGCGCGGGAGCGGCCTCCTCGCCCGCCCGCCGGGCCAGCGCCACGCTGAACGCCAGCAGCCGCTCCGCCGCCCGCCGCCCGATCCCGCGCCGGGCGAACCCCGCGAAGCCCGCCTGGTAGCTGGCCGTGATCACCACGTCGGCGCCGGCCTCGTAGTAGGCCCGGTGCGCCGCCACCAGCGCCTCGGGCGCGTCCAGCAGCAGCCGCGCGGACCACAGCTCGTCCGACAGGTCGTGGCCGGCGGCGGCCAGCGCGTTCGACAGCCCGCCGTCCAGCACCAGCGGCCCCGCCGCGAGCGCCCGCCCGAAGTCCTCCATCGCCACCTCCACAGCCCCCGTCCCGAACGGTAGACCCCCGCATGTCCCGCACTCCGGACCTACCCGGGCCCCGCTCCTGCCGTTCGGACTACCATCCACCCCATGACCACTGATCAGGCTGCCCGGCCCGCCACCTTCGGCCCGTGGGCGCACTGCCACTGGTGCGGCACCGCCTACCCGGCCGGCACCTCCGGCTGGCCGCGCACCTGCCCGGGCTGCGGCGAGATCAGCTACCGCAACCCGCTGCCGGTGGCCGTCTCCCTGCTCCCGGTCAACCGCCCCGACGGCGGCCAGAGCCTGGTGGTGATCCGCCGCACCATCGAGCCCGGTTACGGCGAGCTGGCGCTGCCCGGCGGCTACGTCGACTACGGCGAGAGCTGGCAGCAGGCGGCGGTGCGCGAGCTGCGCGAGGAGACCGGGATCCACGCCGACGTCTCCGGCGTCACCCTGATCGCCACCACCTCGGACCCCGGCGGCAGCTTCATCGGCCTGTTCGCCCTGCTGCCCGCCCAGGACCTCGCCGACCTGCCGCCGTCCGTCCCCACCGAGGAGACCGAGGGCTGGCAGCTGATCGACGAACCGACCCGGCTCGCCTTCCCCTTCCACACCAGGATCACCAACGCCTGGTTCGCCGGCGAGTACCCGCCGGTCAAGGGCTGAGCGCGGCTGCTCAGGCAGGCTCGGCCGACACCCCGAGCCGCTCGCGCAGCACCTCACGCCCGGCCGCCGTGACCGCCACCGCCCGGCTGCTGCCGATCCGGGTCACCCAGCCGGCCTCCAGCGCCCGGTGGCAGAACGCCGCACCGACGGCGCCCGCCAGGTGCGGGCGCCGCTCGGTCCAGTCCAGGCAGGCCAGCACGGCCGGCCGCCGCCCCCCGGACGGCACGGTGACGCCCAGCCCGGCCAGCCAGGCATCGCCCTCCCCGGTCAGCCGCAGGCCGCCGTGCCGGTCCAGCAGCCCGCGCTCGGTCATCGCGTCGTAGATCGCCACCCCCACCGTGCCCGCCAGGTGGTCGTAGCAGGTCCGCGCCCGGGCCAGGGCGCTGCGCCGCCCGGCCGCCGACAGCGAGCGCGGCGGCGCCGGGACCGTCCCGGGCGGTGCCAGCGCGGCCAGTTGTTCGATCAGTTCGGCGACCTGCGGGTCGGCCAGCCGCACGTACCGGTGCCGACCCTGCCGCTGCTCGGCCAGCAGCCGGCCGCCCACCAGCAGGTTCAGGTGCTCGGTCGCGGTGGCCGGTGCCACCCCCGCGTGCCGGGCCAGCTCGCCCGCCGTCCAGGCCCGGCCGTCCAGCAGCGCCAGGCAGAACGTTGCCCGGGTGCCGTCGGCCAGCAGCCCGGCCACCGCCGCCAGTTCCGCCGCGCCCTCCGCCGTGTCACGTTTCGCCATAGGACCCATTGTCGTTCCGGACGGTTCGGCCGGCGCCGAAACGACGGCCCCTACCGGTCGGCCGGCAGCCCCACCGCAGCCCGCAGCCGCGCCACCTCGGCCGGCGGTCCGGTCACGGTGACCTCGGCCTGCGCCCCGCGCCCGAAGGCGAAGAGCAGCAGCTCGGCCGGCTCACCGGTGACCCGCACCGAACCGGGCCGCCGCTGACCCACCGTGAGGTTGCGTCCGTCCGGCCGGCAGAGCAGCAGCCGCACCGGTGTCCGGCGTCCCAGCTCGAACCGGCTGAGCATCGGCAGCCGCCGCCACAGCAGCTCCGCGAGCGCGGGACCGACCGCCTGCGGCTGCCACTCGCCGGCCCGCCGCACGTCCTCGGCGTGCACGAAGTACTCCACGGTGTTCGCCGCCTCGTCCGCACCCGGCAGCGCGAAGAGCGAGCCGCGCGGCGGCCCCGCCCGGAACCGCCGCACCAACTCGGCGTACGGGCGCCGCGCGTAGCCGTCCTGCACCCGCCTGGTCCAGCCGGCCAGCCACGGCAGCTGGATGCCCGGGGCCGCGTCCGGCCGCCCCTCGCGCACCACCAGGTGCGCGGCCAGGTCACGGGTCAGCCAGCCGGCGCAGAGCGTGGGCGCCTCGGGCCCCGCCGCCGCCAGGAGGTCGGCCAACCGCTGCCGCTCGCCGCGCGCGTGATTCGACATGCCGTCAGGGTAGCGGCGGCCCGGGGGACCTGGCGCATGCGTGCACCGAACCCGGCCGCCTGTGCGAGACCGTGCAAAGCGCCCCGCCCGCGCCCCTCCTGCGGGCACCATGATCCCAGCCCCATCCCCCACGAGGAGGCCCACATGCCCGTCGACCCCGCCGACCTGCGCGCGTCCGCCGCCAGGCTCCAGCCCGAGCTGACCGCGCTGCGCCGCGCGCTGCACCAGGAGCCCGAGATCGGCATGGAGCTGCCGCGCACCCAGGCCAGGCTGCTCGCCGCACTGGACGGCCTGCCGCTGGAGGTGACCCTGGGCCGGCGGCTCAGCTCGGTCACCGCGGTGCTGCGCGGCGCTCGCCCGGGCCCGGTGGTGCTGCTCCGTGCCGACCTGGACGCGCTCCCGGTCCAGGAGGCCACCGAACTCCCGTACGCCTCCGCCGTCCCCGGCGCGATGCACGCCTGCGGCCACGACCTGCACACCGCCGCCCTGGTCGGCGCCGTCCGGCTGCTGGCCGAGCGGCGGGCCGAGCTGGCCGGCTCGGTGGTCTTCATGTTCCAGCCCGGCGAGGAGGGCGGCGGCGGCGCCGGGATCATGATCGAGGAGGGCGTGCTGACCGCCGCGGGCGAGCCCCCGGTGGCCGCCTACGCACTGCACGTGGCCGCCGCCGTGCTGCCGCTGGGCCTGGTCGCCACCCGCCCGGGGCCGATCATGGCCAGCTCGGACACGCTGAGCATCACCGTGCGCGGGCGTGGCGGCCACGGGTCCAGCCCGCACTACGCGCTGGACCCGATCCCGGTCGCCTGCGAGGCGGTGCTGGCGCTGCAGACCATGGCCACCCGCCGCTTCGACGTCCAGGACCCGGTGGTGCTGACCGTCGGCAGCTTCCACGCGGGCACCGCCGAGAACGTGATCCCCGACCAGGCGGTGCTCGGCGCCACCGTCCGCGCCTTCTCGCCCGAAGCCCGCGAGCGCGCCCTGACCGAGGCCGCCACGGTGGTGGGCGGCATCGCGGCGGCGCACGGCCTGAGCGCCGAGGTCGAGCACCGCGAGGGCTACCCGGTCACCGTCAACCACGCGGCGGAGACCGCCTTCGCCATCCGCACGGCGGGCCGGCTGCTCGGCACCGAACGCCTCGTCGAGATGCCCCGCCCGGTCACCGGCTCCGAGGACTTCGGCATGGTCGCCGAACGGGTCCCCAGCGCCTACCTGATGGTCGGCGCCTGCCCGCCCGACCGCGACCCGGCCAAGGCCCCCTACAACCACGCGCCGCAGGCCGCCTTCGACGACTCGGTCCTCGGCGACGCGGCGGCCCTGCTCGCCGCCCTCGCCCTCGACCGCCTCGACCAGCAGGCGGCGGGTGCCACCTCACCCGGCGCCGCCTGACCGCACCCCCATATCGCCTCCCACCTCGCCTCTGGCGCGGCGAACGATCACATGGCAGGGTCTGGACCGTCCGTACGCACGGGACGGGAGCCGCCACCAGCGCCACCCCCGCCCCCACCTTCCGGCCGGGAGACCACCACCGTGAGCACCCCATCCCAGGACCAGGCCGCCGCCGGCGCGCCCGCCGACCAGCCGCTCTGGCGTCCCCGCCCCGAGGCGGCAGCGGCCACCCGCCTGGTCGCCTTCCAGGCCTGGGCCGCCGAGCACCACGGCGCCCCCGCCGCCCCGCTGGCCCCCGCCCCGGACGACGCCACCGCCGCCGCCCGCTACGCCGCGCTGCACGCCTGGTCCACCGCCGATCTGGCGCGCTTCTGGACCGCGGTCACCGAGTACTTCGACGTCCGTTTCGGCACCCCGCCGCAGGCCGTGCTCGCCGACGCCACGATGCCCGGCACCCGCTGGTTCCCCGGTGCCACCCTCAACTACGCGGAGCACGCGCTGCGCTTCGGCGCCGACCCCGCGCACGCCGAGCTGCCCGCGATCCTGCACCTGGACGAGACCACCGCCGAGCCGATCGCGCTGAGCTGGGCCGAGCTGCGCCGCCAGGTCGGCTCGCTGGCCGCCGAGCTGCGCGCGCTCGGCGTGCGCCCCGGCGACCGGGTCGGCGCCTACCTGCCCAACATCCCGCAGGCCGTCGTCGCGTTGCTCGCCACCGCCTCGATCGGCGCGATCTGGACCTCCTGCGCCCCCGACTTCGGCGCCCGCAGCGTGCTGGACCGCCTGCAGCAGATCGAACCCGTGGTGCTCTTCGCGGTCGACGGCTACCACTACGGCGGCAAGAACCACGACCGCACCGAGGTGGTCGCCGAGCTGCGCCGCGAGCTGCCCACCGTGCGTGCGCTGGTGCACGTGCCGCTGCTCGGCTCCCCGGCCCCCGAGGCCGCCCTCGACTGGGCCGACCTGACCGCCGCCGCCGTCGAGCCCGTCTTCGAGCAGCTCCCCTTCGACCACCCGCTCTGGGTGCTCTACTCCTCGGGCACCACCGGCCTGCCCAAGGCCATCGTGCAGAGCCAGGGCGGCATCCTGGTCGAGCACCTCAAGCAGGCCGCCCTCCAGCTCGACCTCGGCCCGAAGGACCGCTTCCTCTGGTACACCTCCACCGGCTGGATGATGTGGAACTTCCTGGTCGCCGGCCTGCTGGTGGGCGCCACCGTGGTCACCTACGACGGCAGCCCGGGCCACCCCACCACGGGCGCCCTGTGGGAGGTGGCCGCCCGCACCCGCGCCACCGTGCTCGGCACCTCGGCGGCCTACGTGATCGCCAGCCGCAAGGCCGAACTGCACCCCGGCCGCGACCTCGACCTCTCGGCCGTGCGCTGCATCGGCACCACCGGCTCCCCGCTGCCCCCCGACGGCTTCCGCTGGATCTACGACGAGGTCAAGACGGACGTCTGGCTCGCCTCGGTCAGCGGCGGCACCGACGTCTGCAGCTGCTTCGTCGGCGGCGTCCCCACCCTGCCGGTCCACCTGGGCGAGATCCAGGCCCCCTGCCTGGGCGCGGCCGTCGAGTCCTGGGACGTCAACGGCAAGCCGCACACCGACGAGGTCGGCGAGCTGGTCGTCACCCAGCCGATCCCCTCGATGCCCACCGGCTTCTGGAACGACCCCGACGGCACCCGCTACCGGGACAGCTACTTCGAGATGTTCCCCGGCACCTGGCGGCACGGCGACTGGATCACCGTCACCTCGCGCGGCACCGTGATCATCCACGGCCGCTCCGACTCCACCCTCAACCGCCAGGGCGTGCGGATGGGCTCCTCCGACATCTACGAGGTGGTCGAGCGCCTCCCCGAGATCGCCGAGTCCCTGGTGATCGGCCTGGAGGAGGAGAACGGCGGCTACTGGATGCCGCTCTTCGTCGTCCTCGCCCCCGGCGCCGAGCTGGACGACGAGCTGCGCGGACGGATCCGCACCGTGCTGCGCGAGCAGCTCTCGCCGCGCCACGTCCCCGACGAGGTCGTCGCCGTCACCGGCCTGCCGCACACCCTCACCGGCAAGCGGATCGAGGTCCCGGTCAAGCGCCTGCTCGCCGGCACCCCGCTCGACCAGGCGGTCAACCCCGGTTCGGTCGACAACCTGGAGCACCTGCGCTTCTTCGAGCGCCTGGGCCGCGA
The DNA here is from genome assembly GCF_036226465.1 of Kitasatospora sp. NBC_01250. NCBI lineage: Bacteria > Bacillati > Actinomycetota > Actinomycetes > Kitasatosporales > Streptomycetaceae > Kitasatospora > Kitasatospora sp. NBC_01250. Next base: position 7,486,448 of record NZ_CP108476.1, read on the forward strand.
GCGCCGGGCCTGAGCACGCGAGCGGGGCCCCGCCACGACGGCGCGGCCCCGCTACCCGTACAGCTCCCGGCTCACTCGCCGGACAGCACCTGCTGCGCGGCGATCCGCGCCTCCTCGGCGCTGTCGGCGGCCCGCGCCGCCTCCGCCGCCCGCCGGCACTGGGCCAGCGTGTAGGTCGCCAGCGAGGCCCGCACGTACGGGATCGAGGCCGAGCCCATCGACAGGCTGGTCACCCCGAGGCCGGTCAGCACGCAGGCCAGCAGCGGGTCGGCAGCCGCCTCGCCGCAGACGCCGCAGCTCTTGCCCGCGGCCTTGGCCGCACCCGCGGCAGCCGCGATCAGGTCCAGCAGGGCCGGCTGCCAGGGGTCCTGCAGCCGGGCCAGCGCGCCGACCTGACGGTCCGCCGCGAAGGTGTACTGCGCGAGGTCGTTGGTGCCCAGCGAGAGGAACTCGACCTCCTCCAGGATCGAGCGGGCCCGCAGCGCGGCGGACGGGATCTCCACCATCGCCCCGTACTTCGCCTGCAGCCCGGCCTCGCGGCAGGCCTGCGCGAACGCCTTGGCGTCCGCCCGGTCGGCCACCATCGGGGCCATGACCTCCAGGTGCACCGGCAGGCCCTCGGCCGCGGCGGCCAGCGCGCGCAGCTGGGTCCGCAGCACCTCCGGGTGCTCCAGCAGGGTGCGCAGACCCCGCACCCCCAGCGCCGGGTTCGGCTCGTCGGCCGGGGTCAGGAACTCCAGCGGCTTGTCCGCGCCGGCGTCCAGCACGCGCACCACCACGCGGCCCTCCGGGAAGGCCTCCAGCACCTTGTGATAGGCCTCGACCTGGGACTGCTCGCTCGGCGCACGCTTCGAGTCGTCCAGGAAGAGGAACTCGGTGCGGAACAGCCCGACGCCCTCGGCGCCCGCCTCCAGCGCCGCGGCCACGTCGGCCGGGCCGCCGACGTTCGCCAGCAGCGGCACCAGGTGCCCGTCCGAGGTCCGCCCGGGGCCGGACGAGGCGGCCAGCGCGGCCTTGCGCTCGGCGGCCAGACGGCGCAGCTCGTCCTGCTTCTCCCCGCTCGGGTCCAGCAGCACCTCACCGCTGCTGCCGTCCACCGCCACCACGACACCCTCGGCCACGTCGGTGGCGTTCGGCAGCGCCACCACGGCCGGCACGCCCAGCGCGCGGGCCAGGATCGCCGAGTGGCTGGTCGGGCCGCCCTCCTCGGTCACGAAGCCGAGCACCAGGGTCGGGTCCAGCAGCGCGGTGTCGGCCGGCGCCAGGTCGCGGGCGAACAGCACGTACGGCTCGTCGCTGTCCGGCACACCGGGCATCGGCACGCCCAGCAGCCGCGCCACGATCCGGTTGCGCACGTCGTCCAGGTCCGCCACCCGGCCCGCCAGGTACTCGCCGGCCGCGGCGAGCAGCGCCCGGTAGGCCGCGAACGCGTCGTAGACCGCGCGCTCGGCGCTGCTGCCCACGGTGATCCGCCGCTCCACGTCCGCGAGCAGCTCGGGGTCCTGTGCCATCAGCGCCTGGGCCTCCAGCACGGCCTGCGCCTCGCCGCCGGCCAGCGTGCCGCGTGCGATCAGGTCGGCGGCCACGGCGTCCACGGCCTGCTTGGCCCGGGCCTGCTCGCGCGGTGCGTCCTCGGTCGGAATCTGGTGGGCCGGGGGCTCCAGCACTGCGGTCCCCATGTGCCGCACCTGGCCGATGGCGACCCCGTGGCTGACACCTACGCCGCGCAGCGTCTTCTCCATGTGCTTCTTTCCTTTCGCCCGCACTGCCGCCCCGTCCCACTCGAGCACGTGGAACGGGGCACTGTCCGGCGTTTCGTCGTCTTGGCGCCGGGAGTATCGGTGCCGGGGTCTCTCAGTTCCAGGTGAAGAGGTCGCCGCCAGTGGCGACCTCACCGGTCTCGGCCACCGCGCTGAGCGCCTCGGCCGTGGCCTCCAGCGCAACGATCGGGGAGATCGGCGACTTGCCGGCGGCCTCGACCGCGGCGGGGTTCCACGAGATGACCGGCTGACCGCGCTTGACCTGGTCACCCTTGCTGACCAGCAGCTCGAAGCCCTCACCGTTCAGCTGCACGGTGTCGATGCCGAGGTGGGTCAGCACACCGTGCCCGTCGGCGTCCATCACCACGAACGCGTGCGGGTGCATGGAGACGACCAGGCCGTCCACCGGCGCGACCGCGGTGGTGGGCTCGCGCACCGGGTCGATGGCGGTCCCGGGACCCACCATCGCGCCGGCGAAGACGGGGTCGGGCACGTTGGCGAGTCCAATGGCGCGGCCGGTCAGCGGCGACGTCACAGTGGTCATGGTGGGGGCCTCCCAGGTGCGGAGTACATGGCGTGCGGCCGCGGGGGAGCGGCGGGGGCGTATGTCGACTGAAGCCTAAATCATGCCAACTTTGGACATACCGTCACATAAGAGACAGGCGGCCCGGCCGGTCACATGCGACACCCAGCGGTCATCCCACTGCCGGCCGCCGACCGGATCCCGGGCCGGTCAGGCCCCTGCGTGACCCAAGTGGTCTAGTCCTCTTGGTCGACGCGCCGCACTCTACGGCATCCGGGTGAGCTGGACGATCGGTGCGGCGCGCCAACCGACGGGGTGCTGGCCCTCCTTCCCTCGGCCGGTCACCATGCTCGATTAGGCGCACCGGCCGGGAGCGGCTATGGTTGGCCGAGTCGCCACGAGGCGATGTGAATCCAGCGAAACGCCTGAGTGAATGCCCGGTTAAATCGGCGCGAAACTCACGTGATAAGCTCGGAACACGAAAGAACGAAGCGCCTGGAGGGGCCACGGAAGTGGCTGCGAAGGAAGCGTCCGTTCCTTGAGAACTCAACAGCGTGCCAAAAGTCAACGCCAGATATGTTGACATCCCCGGCCTTGGTCTTCGGACTGGGGTTGGAGATTCCTTTTGAAGTAAAACACTAGCGAGGACGCAGTGCGCGAGGCCACCCTATTCCGGTGGTTGTCGTGCCGCTCAACGCGGGTGTCGACCCGATTACGGGTAAACATTCACGGAGAGTTTGATCCTGGCTCAGGACGAACGCTGGCGGCGTGCTTAACACATGCAAGTCGAACGGTGAAGCCCTTCGGGGTGGATCAGTGGCGAACGGGTGAGTAACACGTGGGCAATCTGCCCTGCACTCTGGGACAAGCCCTGGAAACGGGGTCTAATACCGGATACGACCTTCCTCTGCATGGGGGTTGGTGGAAAGCTCCGGCGGTGCAGGATGAGCCCGCGGCCTATCAGCTTGTTGGTGGGGTAATGGCCTACCAAGGCGACGACGGGTAGCCGGCCTGAGAGGGCGACCGGCCACACTGGGACTGAGACACGGCCCAGACTCCTACGGGAGGCAGCAGTGGGGAATATTGCACAATGGGCGAAAGCCTGATGCAGCGACGCCGCGTGAGGGATGACGGCCTTCGGGTTGTAAACCTCTTTCAGCAGGGAAGAAGCGCAAGTGACGGTACCTGCAGAAGAAGCACCGGCTAACTACGTGCCAGCAGCCGCGGTAATACGTAGGGTGCGAGCGTTGTCCGGAATTATTGGGCGTAAAGAGCTCGTAGGCGGCCTGTCGCGTCGGATGTGAAAGCCCGGGGCTTAACCCCGGGTCTGCATTCGATACGGGCAGGCTAGAGTGTGGTAGGGGAGATCGGAATTCCTGGTGTAGCGGTGAAATGCGCAGATATCAGGAGGAACACCGGTGGCGAAGGCGGATCTCTGGGCCATTACTGACGCTGAGGAGCGAAAGCGTGGGGAGCGAACAGGATTAGATACCCTGGTAGTCCACGCCGTAAACGTTGGGAACTAGGTGTTGGCGACATTCCACGTCGTCGGTGCCGCAGCTAACGCATTAAGTTCCCCGCCTGGGGAGTACGGCCGCAAGGCTAAAACTCAAAGGAATTGACGGGGGCCCGCACAAGCAGCGGAGCATGTGGCTTAATTCGACGCAACGCGAAGAACCTTACCAAGGCTTGACATATACCGGAAACGGCTAGAGATAGTCGCCCCCTTGTGGTCGGTATACAGGTGGTGCATGGTTGTCGTCAGCTCGTGTCGTGAGATGTTGGGTTAAGTCCCGCAACGAGCGCAACCCTTGTTCTGTGTTGCCAGCATGCCTTTCGGGGTGATGGGGACTCACAGGAGACTGCCGGGGTCAACTCGGAGGAAGGTGGGGACGACGTCAAATCATCATGCCCCTTATGTCTTGGGCTGCACACGTGCTACAATGGTCGGTACAAAGGGCTGCGATACCGTGAGGTGGAGCGAATCCCAAAAAGCCGGCCTCAGTTCGGATTGGGGTCTGCAACTCGACCCCATGAAGTTGGAGTTGCTAGTAATCGCAGATCAGCATGCTGCGGTGAATACGTTCCCGGGCCTTGTACACACCGCCCGTCACGTCACGAAAGTCGGTAACACCCGAAGCCGGTGGCCTAACCCTTGGGAGGGAGCCGTCGAAGGTGGGACCAGCGATTGGGACGAAGTCGTAACAAGGTAGCCGTACCGGAAGGTGCGGCTGGATCACCTCCTTTCTAAGGAGCACATGGCCGGATGCGAGCGAATGTCTCGCACGGTTGCTCATGGGTGGAACGTTGACTATTCGGCACACTGGGTGATGGTTCGTGAGTACTGCTTCGGCGTGGAAAGCGTTTCTTGAGTCTGGTGTGTCGGGCACGTTGTTGGGTCCTGAGGGAACGAGTAATCGTTGTCTCAGTGCCGGTCCCACGGACCGACCTGGTGTTTGCCGGGTTGTGTAGGTGGGTGTCTGGTCGTTGTTTGAGAACTGCACAGTGGACGCGAGCATCTGTGGCCAAGTTTTTAAGGGCGCACGGTGGATGCCTTGGCACTAGGAACCGATGAAGGACGTGGGAGGCCGCGATAGGCCCCGGGGAGCTGTCAACCGAGCTTTGATCCGGGGGTGTCCGAATGGGGAAACCCGGCAGTCGTCATGGGCTGTCACCCATACCTGAACACATAGGGTATGTGGAGGGAACGCGGGGAAGTGAAACATCTCAGTACCCGCAGGAAGAGAAAACAACCGTGATTCCGGGAGTAGTGGCGAGCGAAACCGGATGAGGCTAAACCGTTGTGGTGCGAGACCCGGCAGGGGTTGCCACTTCGGGGTCGTGGGAAAGTTCTTCGGTCGTCTGCCGGCGATCGGGTGAGTCAGAAACCGTATGGGTAGTCGAAGGACATGCGAAAGGTCCGGCGTAGAGGGTAAGACCCCCGTAGACGAAACTTGTACGGCTCACTTGAGCTTCTCCCAAGTAGCACGGAGCCCGAGAAATTCCGTGTGAATCTGGCGGGACCACCCGCTAAGCCTAAATATTCCCTAGTGACCGATAGCGGATAGTACCGTGAGGGAATGGTGAAAAGTACCGCGGGAGCGGAGTGAAATAGTACCTGAAACCGTGTGCCTACAAGCCGTGGGAGCGTCGTTGGTCAGCTTGTTGATCAGCCGTGACTGCGTGCCTTTTGAAGAATGAGCCTGCGAGTTTGCGGTGTGTAGCGAGGTTAACCCGTGTGGGGTAGCCGTAGCGAAAGCGAGTCCGAATAGGGCGCTGTGTCTTTTTAGATGCGTAGTTGCATGCCCAAGACCCGAAGCGGAGTGATCTAGCCATGGGCAGGTTGAAGCGCGGGTAAGACCGCGTGGAGGACCGAACCCACCAGGGTTGAAAACCTGGGGGATGACCTGTGGTTAGGGGTGAAAGGCCAATCAAACTCCGTGATAGCTGGTTCTCCCCGAAATGCATTTAGGTGCAGCGTCACGTGTTTCTTGCCGGAGGTAGAGCACTGGATAGGCGATGGGCCTTACCGGGTTACTGACCTTAGCCAAACTCCGAATGCCGGTAAGTGAGAGCGTGGCAGTGAGACTGTGGGGGATAAGCTCCATGGTCGAGAGGGAAACAGCCCAGAACACCGACTAAGGTCCCTAAGCGTGTGCTAAGTGGGAAAGGATGTGGAGTCGCAGAGACAACCAGGAGGTTGGCTTAGAAGCAGCCACCCTTGAAAGAGTGCGTAATAGCTCACTGGTCAAGTGATTCCGCGCCGACAATGTAGCGGGGCTCAAGCACACCACCGAAGTCGTGTCATTCACAGAATACGCCCAACGGCGCTGTGGATGGGTAGGGGAGCGTCGTGTGCCGGGTGAAGCGGCGGAGGAATCCAGTCGTGGACGGTATACGAGTGAGAATGCAGGCATGAGTAGCGATACAAGAGTGGGAAACTCTTGCGCCGATTGACCAAGGGTTCCTGGGTCAAGCTGATCTGCCCAGGGTAAGTCGGGACCTAAGGCGAGGCCGACAGGCGTAGTCGATGGACAACGGGTTGATATTCCCGTACCCGCTTTGAAGCGCCAACGCTGAACCTCTGAATGCTAAAGCCGTGAAGCCGGCCCGGAGTCTTCGGACAATGGGACGTGGTGGAGCCGCTGATCCAACAGGGTATTAGGTGAGCGATGGGGTGACGCAGGAAGGTAGTCCAGCCCGGGCGGTGGTTGTCCCGGGGTAAGGGTGTAGGCCGAGTGATAGGCAAATCCGTCACTCATTAAGGCTGAGACCTGATGCCGAGCCGATTGTGGTGAAGTGGATGATCCTATGCTGTCGAGAAAAGCCTCTAGCGAGTTTCATGGCGGCCCGTACCCCAAACCGACTCAGGTGGTCAGGTAGAGAATACCGAGGCGTTCGGGTGAACTATGGTTAAGGAACTCGGCAAAATGCCCCCGTAACTTCGGGAGAAGGGGGCCGGAACTGGTGGAGGCACTTGCTGCCCGAGCTGGGGCCGGCCGCAGAGACCAGCGAGAAGCGACTGTTTACTAAAAACACAGGTCCGTGCGAAGCCGTAAGGCGATGTATACGGACTGACGCCTGCCCGGTGCTGGAACGTTAAGGGGACCGGTTAGCTCTGATTCGTCGGGGCGAAGCTGAGAACTTAAGCGCCAGTAAACGGCGGTGGTAACTATAACCATCCTAAGGTAGCGAAATTCCTTGTCGGGTAAGTTCCGACCTGCACGAATGGCGTAACGACTTCTCGACTGTCTCAACCATAGGCCCGGTGAAATTGCATTACGAGTAAAGATGCTCGTTTCGCGCAGCAGGACGGAAAGACCCCGGGACCTTTACTATAGCTTGATATTGGTGTTCGGTTCGGCTTGTGTAGGATAGGTGGGAGACTTTGAAGCGGCAACGCCAGTTGTTGTGGAGTCGACGTTGAAATACCACTCTGGTCGTGCTGGATGTCTAACCTGGGTCCGTGATCCGGATCAGGGACAGTGTCTGGTGGGTAGTTTAACTGGGGCGGTTGCCTCCTAAAGAGTAACGGAGGCGCCCAAAGGTTCCCTCAGCCTGGTTGGCAATCAGGTGTTGAGTGTAAGTGCACAAGGGAGCTTGACTGTGAGACCGACGGGTCGAGCAGGTGCGAAAGCAGGGACTAGTGATCCGGCGGTGGCTTGTGGAAGCGCCGTCGCTCAACGGATAAAAGGTACCCCGGGGATAACAGGCTGATCTTCCCCAAGAGTCCATATCGACGGGATGGTTTGGCACCTCGATGTCGGCTCGTCGCATCCTGGGGCTGGAGTAGGTCCCAAGGGTTGGGCTGTTCGCCCATTAAAGCGGTACGCGAGCTGGGTTTAGAACGTCGTGAGACAGTTCGGTCCCTATCCGCTGTGCGCGTAGGAGTGTTGAGAAGGGCTGTCCCTAGTACGAGAGGACCGGGACGGACGAACCTCTGGTGTGCCAGTTGTCCTGCCAAGGGCATGGCTGGTTGGCTACGTTCGGGAGGGATAACCGCTGAAAGCATCTAAGCGGGAAGCCTGCTTCGAGATGAGCACTCCCACCTCCTTGAGAGGGTAAGGCTCCCAGTAGACGACTGGGTTGATAGGCCGGATGTGGAAGCCCTGTAAGGGGTGGAGCTGACCGGTACTAATAGGCCGAGGGCTTGTCCTCAGTTGCTCGCGTCCACTGTGTTGTTCTGAAACAACGACCCCCATCCGAATGCGGATGGTTGCCGGTCGACAGTTTCATAGTGTTTCGGTGGTCATAGCGTGAGGGAAACGCCCGGTTACATTCCGAACCCGGAAGCTAAGCCTCACAGCGCCGATGGTACTGCAGGGGGGACCCTGTGGGAGAGTAGGACGCCGCCGAACAATCATTCAGAAGAAGCCCCCTTCCTTCGGGAAGGGGGCTTCTTCGCGTTTAGCGACGGTGCCGGGTAAAGTCTTGCCCGCAACGTCACCGTACGACAGGAGGCTCCGGGTGGAGGTCCAGGAGACGCGCGTCCAGACCGACCGCGTCCTCACCATCCCCAACCTGCTCAGCATGGCGAGGCTGGTCGGGGTCCCGGTCTTCCTCTGGCTCATCCTCTGGCCCGAGTTCGGTGGGCCGAACAACGACGGCTGGGCATTGGCGATCCTGATGTTCAGCGGTGTCAGCGACTACCTGGACGGGAAGCTGGCCCGCCGCTGGGGGCAGATCAGCCGGATCGGTCAGATCCTCGATCCGCTGGCGGACCGGCTGTTCGTGCTCTCCACCCTGCTCGGGCTGACCTGGCGCGGGATCCTGCCGTGGTGGCTGACCGGCATCCTGCTGGCCCGCGACCTCTTCATCACTTGCCTGCTGCCCGTTCTCAACCGTCACGGCTACGGCCCGCTGCAGGTGAGTTTTCTGGGCAAGGCGGCCACCTTCAATCTGATGTACGGCTTCCCGCTGCTGCTGCTGGGGCAGGGCGACGGCTGGTTCCACAGCACGGCGAACGCCGTCAGCTGGGCGTTCATCTGGTGGGGCACGGTGCTGTACTGGTGGGCCGGCATCCTCTATGCGATGCAGACCCGGCAGATCGCCAGGGCGGCGACCGGAGCGACCACCCTCTGAGACACGGTGCCCGACACGCTGTAATCGTGGCGCAGTTAACCCGCGCTCCCGCGCGTCGGATCATTTTTGCCGGGTAGAGGTGTCCTGGAACGGTTTGATGGACGGCGAGTCCATTGCCGCGAAGGAGGACGCACCCGCAATGAAAGCCGTTGTGATGGCAGGAGGCGAGGGAACTCGTCTCCGCCCGATGACTTCGAGTATGCCGAAGCCGCTTCTGCCGGTGGCCAATCGCCCGATCATGGAGCACGTGCTTCGGCTGCTCAAGCGGCACGGCCTCACCGATACGGTCGTCACCGTGCAGTTCCTCGCATCGCTGGTGAAGAACTACTTCGGCGATGGCGAGGAACTCGGTATGAGCCTCAGCTATGCGAACGAGGAGATTCCGCTCGGCACCGCGGGGAGCGTCAAGAACGCCGAGGACGCACTGCGGGACGACTCCTTTCTGGTGATCTCCGGAGACGCCCTCACCGATTTTGATCTTTCCGAGCTGATCGCTTTTCACCGGAGCAAGGGCGCCCTGGTCACCGTCTGCCTCACCCGGGTCCCCGACCCATTGGAATTCGGAATCACGATCGTCGACGACGAGGGCCGGGTCGAGCGGTTCCTGGAGAAGCCCACCTGGGGGCAGGTCTTCTCGGACACGGTGAACACCGGGATCTACGTCATGGAGCCCGAGGTCTTCGACTACGTCGCGGCGGGGCAGTCGGTGGACTGGTCGAGTGACGTCTTCCCCCAGTTGCTCAAGGAGGGCAAGCCGGTCTACGGGTACGTGGCCGAGGGCTACTGGGAGGACGTCGGCACGCACGAGAGCTACGGCAAGGCGCAGGCCGACGTCCTGGAGGGCAAGGTCGACGTCGAGCTGGACGGCTTCGAGATCTCGCCGGGCGTCTGGGTCGCGGAGGGCGCCGAGGTGGATCCGGAGGCGGTCCTGCGCGGCCCGCTCTACATCGGCGACTACGCCAAGGTGGAGGCCGGTGTGGAGCTGCGCGAGCACACGGTGCTCGGCAGCAACGTGGTGGTCAAGCGTGGCGCGTTCCTGCACAAGGCCGTGATCCACGACAACGTCTACATCGGACCCCAGACCAACCTGCGCGGCTGCGTGGTCGGCAAGAACACCGATGTGATGCGCGCGGCCCGGATCGAGGACGGCGCGGTCATCGGCGACGAGTGCCTGATCGGCGAGGAGTCGATCATCGCCGGCGGGGTGCGGGTCTACCCGTTCAAGACCATCGAGGCCGGCGCCTTCGTCAACACCTCGGTGATCTGGGAGTCGCGCGGCCAGGAGCACCTGTTCGGGGCCCGCGGCGTCTCCGGCATCCTCAACGTCGAGATCACCCCGGAGCTGGCCGTGCGGCTGGCCGGCGCGTACGCGACCACCCTGAAGAAGGGCGCGACCGTCACCATCGCGCGTGACCACTCGCGTGGTGCCCGTGCGCTCAAACGGGCGATGATCTCGGCACTGCAGACCAGCGCGATCGACGTCCGGGACCTGGAGAACGTGCCGATGCCGGTGGCCCGTCAGCACACCGCGCGCGGCAGTGCCGGCGGGATCTTCCTGCGCACCACGCCCGGTGTGCCGGACTCGCTGGACATCCTGTTCTTCGACGAGCGCGGTGCCGACCTCTCGCAGGCCGGCCAGCGCAAGCTGGACCGGGTCTACGCCCGCCAGGAGTACCGCCGGGCGTTCCCGGGGGAGATCGGCGACCTGACCTTCCCGTCCAGTGTCTTCGACTCCTACGCGGGCAACCTGCTGCGGGCGATCGACACCACGGGGGTGCGCGAGGCCGGGCTCAAGGTGGTGGTGGACACCGCGCACGGCAGCGCCGGTCTGGTCCTGCCCAGCATCCTGGGCCGGCTCGGGGTGGAGGCACTGAGCGTCAGCAGCGGTCTGGACGAGGCCAGGCCCACCGAGGACGCCGAGGAGCGCAGGGCGGGCCTGGCCCGGCTCGGTGCCCTGGTGGCCTCCTCCCGGGCGGCCTTCGGGGTGCGGTTCGACCCGGTGGGCGAGCGGGTCTCCTTCGTGGACGAGCTGGGCCGGGTGATCGAGGACGACCGGGCGCTGTTGGTGCTGCTCGACCTGGTCGCCGCCGAGCGGCGCAGCGGGCAGGCCGCGCTGCCGGTGACCACCACGCGGATCGCCGAGCAGGTCGCGGCGTACCACGGCACCCAGGTCACCTGGACCAGCACCTCGCCCGACGACCTCGCCAAGGCGGCTGCCGCCGAGGGCACGATCTTCGGCGGTGACGGCCGGGGCGGCTTCGTGGTCCCCGAGTTCAGCGGGGTGCTCGACGGGGCTGCGGCGTTCGTCCGGCTGGTCGGCCTGGTGGCCCGCACCCAGCTGACGCTCAGTCAGATCGACGCGCGGATTCCGCAGGCCCACATGCAGCGCCGCGACGTGGCCACCCCGTGGGCGGCCAAGGGCATGGTGATGCGCTCGGTGGTGGAGGCGGCCGGCAACCGGCTGCTGGACACCACCGACGGTGTCCGGGTGGTCGAGCCGGACGGCCGCTGGACCCTGGTGCTGCCCGACCCGGCGGAGGCGGTCACCCACCTGTGGGCCGAGGGGCCGGACGACGAGGCGACCCAGAGCCTGCTGGAGGAGTGGGCGGCGGTGGTCGACAGCGCCGGACGCTGAGCCAGGCCTGACCGCGCGGCCCGTCACGGCCGGTCCCTGACGTCGGGGGCTGGTCGTCGCGGGCCGCGCGGTCATGGGACGATGTCCCGCATGTCAGCGACGCGGCCACCGACCAGGGGACACGGGCGGTTCTCCCGCCCTGACGCCTCGATGACGTTGCTGACCACCGTCATGGACCAGAGCCTGGACGAGGGCTACGCGGCTGCCGCCCGGGCCCGGGGCGAGGTGGGCCGCCGTCGGCTGCCCACCACCGCCAAGGGCCGGCTGGTGCTCGCGACAGGTCTGGCCCTGGCGGCCGCGGTGGTGACGGTCAGTGGGGTCAACGCGCACGAGGCCGAGCCCACCCTGGCCAAGCAGCACGACGCGCTGGTCCAGCGGGTCAACGACGGCACCGCGGCCGACGACAAGCTGCAGGCGCAGGTCGAGGCGGCGCGGACCCAGGTCGACCAGGAGCAGCGGCGCGCCCTGAAGGAGAACGGCGACGACGCCGCCCTCGCCGCGCTGACCTCCGCGGTGGGCACCGGCGCGGTCAAGGGCCCCGGTCTCAAGCTGGTCCTCGACGACGCCTCCGATACTGGCGGCGGCGGGGTCGACCCGCGCACCGCCGACAACTTCAGCGGCGAGCGGCTGCACGACCGGGACCTGCAACTGATCGTCAACGGCCTCTGGCAGGCCGGTGCGGAGGCGGTCGCGGTGAACGGACAGCGGCTCACCGCGCTCTCGGCGATCCGGGCCGCCGGTGACGCGATCCTGGTCGACAACCGGCCGCTGGTGCCGCCGTACACGGTGCTGGCGGTGGGCGACGAGAAGCGGCTGCCGGGCGCCTTCCAGGACAGCATGGGCGGTCAGTACCTCCGGCTTTTGGAGGACAGCTACGGGATCAGGGCGACCGTCAGCCCGCAGCACTCGTTGGACCTGCCGGGTGCGGTCGGCTTCACGCTGCGGCTCGCCACACCCGACGAGGGTTCGGCCGCTCCCGCACCGGTGTCCTCCGCAGGCCCGGCACCCGCTCCCGCCGGGAGTCCGGCAGCCAAGCCCTCTTCCACAGCCTCCATAGGCCCCTCGCCTTCAACGACAGGAGCATCCAAGCCGTGATCGCCGTACTGGGCCTGGTGGCCGGGGTCGTCGCCGGACTCTTCGTGCAGCCCTCGGTGCCGGCCGCCGTGGTCCCGTACCTGCCGATCGCGGTGGTGGCCGCGCTGGACGCCGTCTTCGGCGGGGTGCGGGCGATGCTGGACGGGATCTTCGACGACAAGGTCTTCGTGGTCTCCTTCCTGTCCAACGTGGTGGTGGCCGCGCTGATCGTCTTCCTCGGCGACCAACTGGGCGTGGGGTCGCAGCTGTCCACCGGCGTGGTCGTGGTGCTGGGCATCCGGATCTTCTCGAACGCGGCCGCCATTCGGCGCCATGTGTTCCGGGCCTGAGGCCGGGGCGAGACGTGACACAGGACGAGACTGCGGACGAACCGCGCGAGCCGGGGGAGCGCCACGCGACGGCGCCCGAGACCGGCGCGCCCCCGATCGACGCACCTGACGGCGGCGAACCCGACACCGACGAGCCGGTCGGCGACGACCCCGGCACGGACGAACTCAGCACGGAGGACCCCGGCACGGACGAACTCAGCACGGAGGACCCCGGCACGGACGGACTCGGCACGGACGAACCCGCCGAGGAGCAGGCCCCGGCTGCGGAGGGCGTCGCCGGGGACGAGAGGGCCGACGAGTCGTCCGCCCCCGCGCGGCCCCCGCTCGACGGCCGCGGACGCCTGCGCAAGGCCCTGTGGCCGCCGCGCCTGTCCCGTGGCCAGCTGGTGGTGGCCCTGCTGCTCTTCGCGCTGGGCCTGGGCCTGGCGATCCAGGTGCGCAGCACCAACGACCACAGCGCGCTGCGCGGCGCCCGTCAGGAGGACCTGGTCCGGATCCTGGACGAACTGGACAGCCGTCAGCAGCGTCTGCAACAGGAGAAGGGTCAACTGGACCAGTCCCTGACCCAGTTGGAGAACAGCTCGAACCAGGCCAAGGAGGCGCAGGAGCAGACCCGGCAGAAGGCGCTGGAGCTGGGCGTGCTGGCCGGCACGGTCAAGGCCAGCGGACCGGGGATCGTACTGACTGTCGATGACCCCCAGGGGCAGGTCAAGGCAGATATGCTGCTGGACACCCTGCAGGAACTCCGAGCTGCGGGGGCGGAGGCGATTCAGATCAACGATGTCCGAGTGGTGGCGCACACCTACTTCACCGACCTGCCCTCGGGCGGGGTGGCGATCGACGGGAAGAAGGTCGCGCAGCCGTACCGCTTCACGGTGATCGGCAGTCCGCAGGACCTGACGCCCGCTCTGAACATTCCGGGCGGCATCGTCCGTACTTTGGAGAAGGAGCAGGTGGGTACCAACATCTCGGAGCAGCAGAAGCTGACGGTGGACGCACTGGCCGCACCCGGATCGGCGCAGTTCGCCAAGCCGGCGGCGAAGTGAGGAACCATCCGATTCGCCTGACGCCCCGTCGGCTGGACCACTTCCCACCTGCGCGACTGAGCGCCCCCCGGTGCAGACCACCGGAACGGCGTCGGTCAGACTGTGCTGTACCACTCCCGAAGCCCCGGCCGAACGCCGGGCTCGCCGCCTGTCCGAGGTTCTCACCCTGCCCCGCGGGCGGGTCTGTTTCACGCAAGGGGATTCGCCCGTGAGTTTTTTCTCGAAGCTGTTCGGCCGCTCCAACCGCCGTCGCGCGGCGGTGGAAATGCCCACCGCGCGCCATCGGCGCGAGGAGGACGAGGCGGGCCAGGTCCCCGGGATGCGTGGCGCCCCGCAGGACGGCTACCAGCCGGCCGGTGAGCGCCCGCTCTTCCGCGACGCGGGCTACGGCGCGTCGGTTGACCCTTCGGGCGGCCCGCGCATAGGTTTCCCGTCAGGACCCTCAACCTCTGGTGGAGGGTTTGCCCCGGAGTCCTATGCCGGGCATGTCCCAGGGGGAGTACCGCGCCAGGAGGCTGCGAACATGACCGGCCCGATCGTCTGTCCCCGGTGCGGCAACCAGAACCCGGCCACCGCCAGGTTCTGCAACAACTGCGGCAGCCCGCTGCGCGGTGGTGCGCCGGAGATGCCGGCCGAGACCACCTCGACCATCTCGATCTCCGGCCTGGAGTCCTACGACCCCACGGCCACCGGCACCGGGGCCACCCCGGCGCTCTCGGCCGAGGTGCTGGCCGCGATCGACGCGCTGCCCCCGGGCTCCGCGCTGCTGATCGTCCAGCGCGGTCCGAACTCCGGCAGCCGCTTCCTGCTGGACGCGGACGTCACCACCGCCGGTCGGCACCCGCAGGGCGACATCTTCCTCGACGACGTCACCGTCTCGCGCCGGCACGTGGAGTTCCGCCGTCGCCCGGGTGGTTTCAGCGTCGCGGACGTCGGCAGCCTGAACGGGACGTACGTCAACCGTGAGCGGATCGACGAGGTCGGTCTGAACAACGGTGACGAGGTGCAGATCGGCAAGTACCGCCTGGTGTTCTTCGCGGGACCTCAGCGGTACTGAGGCACCGGGGGCGCCGGCGGGGCACGGGGCTGGGGCACGGGCGGACGGCGGGGGGATTCGGCACCACGACGGCGGCAGGAGAGCGCGAGTGACCTCGAATCAGACCGTGACCCCCCAGCGTCGCCCCGGCGGCCTCGTGCCCCGGGCGGCCGAACCACGCGGCGGCGAGCTGCTGAGCATCGGCGCGGTGCTCGCCTTCCTGCGCGAGGACTTCCCGGAAGTCACCATCTCCAAGATCCGCTTCCTGGAGGCGGAGGGCCTGGTCGAGCCGCAGCGCACGCCCTCGGGCTACCGCAAGTTCGGCCCCTCCGACGTCGAGCGGCTGGCCTACGTGCTGCGCATGCAGCGCGACCACTACCTGCCGCTGCGGGTGATCCGCGAGCACCTGGACGCGATCGAGCGCGGGGAGGCGCCGCCGGCCCTGCCGGCGGCGGACGCCCGCCCCGGCCCGCTGGAGGAGGCCGACCGCGAGCTGGTCGCAGCCGCGGGCCCGAGCTCGGGCGTGCGGCTGGGCCGGGCCGAGCTGCTGGCCGCCGCCGGGGCCGAGGAGCGGGACCTGGCCGCCTGGGAGTCCTACGGCCTGGTGGTGGCCGGACCGGACGGCGGGTACGACGCCGACACCCTGCAGATCGCCCGTCTGGTGGCAGAGCTCGGCCGGTTCGGTCTCGAACCGCGCCACCTGCGCCAGGTGAAGGCCGCTGCCGAGCGGGAGATCGCGCTGGTGGACCAGGTGGTCGCCCCGTTGCGACGCCACCGCAACCCGCAGACCAGGGCACACGCCGAGACCACCGCCCGCGAGCTGGCCACCCTGGCCGTGCGGCTGCACGCCACCATGGTCCAGGCCGGGCTGCGGCCCTAGGTGTTCTGACCCGCGAGGTCGGGTCGGGTGCGGCGCGCCCGTGCGCGGGGACCGGCCGCGCTTTCATATCTCGGAGCGGGGCCATAGGGTTGCCTTGTGAATGAGCTCGACGTCGTAGGTGTCCGGGTGGAGATGCCCTCCAACCAGCCGATCGTCCTGCTGCGCGAAGTGGGGGGTGATCGGTACTTGCCGATTTGGATCGGCCCAGGCGAGGCGACCGCGATCGCCTTCGCCCAGCAGGGCATGACGCCTGTGCGACCGCTGACCCACGACCTGTTCAAGGACGTGCTGGAGGCGCTGGGCCAGCAGCTCACCGAGGTGCGGATCACCGACCTGCGCGAGGGCGTCTTCTACGCCGAGCTGGTCTTCACCGGTGGTGTGGAGGTCAGTGCCCGGCCCTCCGACGCGATAGCGCTGGCGCTGCGCACCGGCACCCCGATCTTCGGTGCCGAGGAGGTGCTGGCAGAGGCCGGCATCGCGATCCCGGACGAGCAGGAGGACGAGGTCGAGAAGTTCCGCGAGTTCCTCGACCAGGTCTCGCCGGAGGACTTCGGCGGCAGCGCCCAGTAGCCGCGGATCCGGTCGGCGAGCGGCCCGCAGCGGGTCGCGCGGTCCGGCGTCCGAGCGGGAGTCGATCAGCTGTTTTGCCAAAGTGTTCGGTCGTACCCACACTGGGGGCACGCGAAACCACTCTCCGGAGTGATTCGGTTTCGCCAACCCGGCGTGGCGATCGTTGACGCGTCTTGGACGACTGCCTACCGTCAGGGGTGGCCGCCGGGTTGACCTGAACCGGGCGCCCGGCGCACGAGTGGACGGAGGTTGGCATGAGCAGCAGCGGCGACGAGGCGGCCCTGGGAGGCCCGTGCGCCCTCCATCCGCCACGTGGCAACCGGGCGATGATCGGCCGTTCCTGGGAGGCTCCGGCGGTCGAGACCATCGCCGACCTGCCCAGAGTCGGCCGCTTCCCCGCGGTCCAGCCCGGCCAACCGGCCGTCGAGCGGATCACCCCGGCCCCCGGGACGCTGGCCTATCGCGGGCCGACGGCCTGTGCGGCGGCGGGCATCACCTACCGTCAGCTCGACTACTGGGCCAGGACCGGCCTGCTCGAGCCGAGCGTGCGGGCCTCGTACCCGACCGGTGCGCAGCGGCTCTACAGCTTCCGGGACATCCTGATCCTCAAGATCGTCAAGCGGCTGCTGGACGCCGGCGTATCGCTGCAGAACATCCGGGTGGCCGTCACCCATCTGCAGTGCGCCGAGGTGGCCGCGCTCTCCGGGTTGACCCTGATGAGCGACGGGGCGACGGTCTACGAGTGCACCTCGCCGCAGCAGGTGGTCGACCTGCTGAAGGGCGGTCAGGGGATGTTCGGCATCGCGGTGGGTGCGGTGGCGCAGGAGCTGGAGGGCACCCTGTCCCGGCTGCACGCCGAGCGCACCGACACCGGCGAGACGTTGCTCGGACACGACCCGGCCGACGAACTGGCCCAGCGGCGCAACCGCGCGGTCTGAGCCCTGCACTGGCGGCCGTGACAGCGGGCGCCCCGCCGCGGAACCATCCGGGATCGGCCACTCGTCCGCGCTGGTGATGGATCATGGGTCGACCAGGGGCGGACTGATCGTGCGGGTGCGGATACGAGTGAGCGGGCTGCTGCGGGGGCGTCGGCGGCAGCGGCGGATCTTCCAGGGCCTGGTGCTGCTCGGCGCGGCCGCGCTGCTGCCCAGCGCCTGGCTGTTCTGCTCGCAGGACTCCCGGATCCGCACCGTGGCCGACGTGCCGGCCGAGCCGGTCGCGGTGGTCTTCGGCGCCGGGGTGGTGAACGGGCAGCCCTCGGACTACCTGGCGCACCGGCTGGACGCCGCCCTGCAGCTCTACCGGGCGCACAAGGTCCAGGCGATCCTGGTCACCGGGGACAACAGCCGGCCCGACTACAACGAGCCCGGCACGATGTACGACTACCTGGTCGCGCACGGGGTGCCGGCGGTGCGGGTGGTGCGCGACTACGCGGGCTTCGACACCTGGGACTCCTGCGACCGGGCCCGGCGGATCTTCGGCGTCGACCACGCGGTGCTGGTCAGCCAGGACTACCACGTGCGCCGGGCGCTGGCGCTCTGCCGGGCGGCGGGCATCGACTCCTACGCCGTCGGGGTGCCCGAGACACGTGACGCCACCTGGTACTACGGCGGCCTGCGGGAGCTGCCCGGGGCGGACAAGGCCGCCTTCAGCGCCCTCTTCCACCCGGACCCGACGGATCTCGGGCCCAAGGACCCGGGCGTGGCGCGGGCGCTGGCGGACGCCGTGCACCCGGCGGGCTAGGACAGGCCCTGGCGAGGGCCCGGTCGGCCCGTGCCTGCCGGACCCGCTCTGTCAGCCCCGCTCTGTCAGACCACTGCGCGATGATCGACTCGTGCGGACAGTGCCGAGCATCCTCCACCTCGACATGGACGCCTTCTTCGCCTCGGTGGAGCAGGCGGCCAAGCCGAGCCTGCGCGGCAAGCCGGTGGTCGTCGGCGGCCTCGGCGGCCGCGGCGTGGTCTCCACCGCCTCCTACGAGGCACGGGTCTTCGGGGTGCACTCCGCGATGGCGATGGCCGTGGCCCGTCGGCTCTGCCCGAACGCCGCCTACCTGTGGCCGCGCTTCGTCGCCTACCGGGAGATCAGCGAGCAGGTGATGGCGATGATGCGCGAGCTGTCGCCCCTGGTCGAGCAGCTGAGCGTGGACGAGGCGTACGTGGACCTGGCCGCCGGCCCCTACGGTGCGGCGCTGGCCGCGGTGCCGCCGGGCGAGGGCACCGCGCTCGTCGAGGCGATCGCCCAGGACCTGCGGGCCGACATCCGCCGCCGCACCGGACTGACCGCCTCGATCGGCGCAGCCGGCTCGAAGCTGATGGCCAAGATCGCCTCCGAGCAGGCCAAGCCGGACGGCCTGGTGCTGGTGGCCCCCGGCCAGGAGCGGGCGGTGCTCGGTCCGATGCCGGTGCGGGCGCTGCCGGGGGTGGGCCCCGCCACCGAGCAGGCGCTGCGCCGGGCCGGGCTGCTGACCGTGGCCGAGGTGGCGGAGCAGCCGGAGGACGAGCTGGTGCGGCTGCTCGGACGGGCGCACGGGGCGGGCGTGTCGCTGATGGCGCGGGGGCTGGACGAGCGCGCCGTGGTCCCGGACCGGGACGCCAAGTCGGTCTCCGTGGAGGACACCTACGAGGTCGACCTGGCCGATCGCGACCGGGTGCTGCACGAACTGGACGTGCTGGCCGCGCGCTGCGTGCGCCGGCTGCGGGCGGCCGGCCGCTCCGGTCGGACGGTGGTGATCAAGGTGCGCCGGTTCGACTTCAGCACGCTGACCCGCTCCGAGACGCTGCGCGGACCCACCGACGACGAGCGGGTGATCGCCGCCACCGCCCGACGGCTGGCCGCCCAGGTCAACCTGACGGGCGGGATCCGGCTGCTCGGCGTCGGGGTCTCCCAGCTGGCCGAGTTCACCCAGGAGGACCTGTTCGCCCAGGCGGCGGCCGAGGCGGCCGAGGAGGCCGAAGCGCAGGCGGCGGCCGAGGCCGAGCAGGCGGACCGGACGGAGCCGGGCGAGCCCGCCACCGCCCCCACCCCGACGGCGGGGGCCGACCAGGCGCTGGGCACCCGGATCTGGATGCCGGGCCAGGACGTGCGGCACGAGGAGTTCGGCGCCGGCTGGGTGCAGGGCAGCGGGGTCGGCCGGGTCACGGTCCGCTTCGAGACGCCCGACTCGCCGCCGGGCCGGGTGCGCACCTTCCTGGTGGACGACCCGGCGCTGAGCCCGGCCGAGCCGCTGCCGCTGCGGCCGGTGGAGGAGTAGCCACCCGGCCAGGGCCGGTCGTCCCCAGGGCGCCACAGGCCGGAAAGGGCGAACGCCCCGCCCGAGAAGCTCGGGCGGGGCGTTCGACGGTCCGGCGCCACCGATCCCTGGACGGCGCCGGGCGGGCTCCCGGCGGTCGTGCACCGGCGGGAGCCCCAACGCGTCAGGCGCTGGTCTTGGTGGGCTGCGGCGCGTCGGCCGACTGGTCGACCGGGGCGGTGGCCTGCCGGGCCGTCCGGATCGCGAACGGGACCAGGGCGGCGATCAGGCAGATCACGGCGGTGATCCAGTAGGCGTGCTTGTAGGCGTCCAGGGTCGGCAGCTGCACCTTGACCATCGCCGCGATCTGCGGCGGGAACTTGATGGTGTCGCCGGTCAGGACCGCACCCAGCACGGCGGTGCCGATCGCGCCACCCACGGTGCGCAGCACCGCGTTCATGCCGTTGGCGATACCGCTCTGCTCGGCCGGGACGGCGCCGTTGATGAAGGCGGGCATGGCCGCGTAGGCCAGGCCGACGCCGAGGCCGAAGAGCCCGGCGGCGAAGTAGACGTCGCCCTCGGCGCTGTGCCGCAGGGCCAGGTAGGCCATCGAGACGGCACCGAACAGGCCGCCGAGCACCAGCGGCAGGCGCGGGCCGCTGCGGCCGATCAGCATCGCGCCGATCGGGGCGGCGACCATCGAGCCGGCCGCGGAGGGCAGCAGCAGCACACCGGCGTGCAGCACGGTGGCGGTGAAGCCGTAGTGGGCGAGCTGCGCGGGGGTCTGGGTGAAGTTGCTGATCACCAGGAAGGATCCGTACATGCCGAAGCCGATGAGCAGGCCGGAGATGTTGGTGAAGGCGACGGCCGGGCGGGCCATCATCTTCATGTCGACCAGCGGGTGCTTGACCTTGACCTCGATGATGCCCCAGATCAGCGCGACCACGGCGGCGACGGCGAACAGGCCCAGCGTCTTGGTGGAGGTCCAGCCCCACTCGTTGCCGCGGCTGACCGCGATCAGCAGGGCGGAGAGCCAGCCGGCCAGGGCGATGGCGCCCAGCGGGTCGGCGCCGCCGTTCTTGTCGGTCACCGGGTCGTTCGGCACCCGCAGGACCACCAGGGCGATGGCGACGACGGCGGCGACCAGGCCCATCCAGAAGATGGACTTGTAGTCCCAGTGCTCCAGCAGCACGCCGGTGGCGACCAGGCCGAGACCGCTGCCGACGCCCATCGAGGCACTGATCGCGGCGACGCCGCCGGTGATCTTCTCGCGCGGCAGCTCGTCGCGGACGATGCTGATCGCCAGCGGCAGCACGCCACCGCCGGCGCCCTGCAGCACGCGGGCGACGATCAGCAGGGTGAAGGAGTGGGTCGCCACCGCGAGCCCGGAGCCGAGCACCAGCCCGCCCAGCGAGATCAGCAGCATCGGCTTGCGGCCCCGCAGGTCGCCGAAGCGGCCCAGCAGCGGGGTCAGGACGGCCGCCGAGAGCAGGTTGGCGGTCATCAGCCAGGTGATGTTGGAGCCCGAGACCTTCAGCTCCAGGGCCAGCGACGGCAGGATCGGCACGACCGCGGTCTGGATGACGCTGTAGGCCAGCATCGCCAGGATCAGGGCGGGCAGTACCCGGGCACTGCTCGGTTTCGCGGCCGAGGCGGTGGGCTTGACTGCCTCACTCACGGTGGCTCCTTCAGAAACGGGCTGAGCGGCTTTCCAGCTGCTTCAAGCCAGCGATAGTCAATGAACTGAAGTAACCATGCCGAAAGTGCTTCACTCTGTCAAATATCTACCGCTGAAGCTTTGTCGAGGCCGACGGCCCGGACCCGCGCGAGCGGGTCCGGGCCGGTTCGATCGGGCCGGTTCGGCCGGGCCGCCGGGGGTCAGCCGACGAGGCCGGTGGGGGTGCCCGCCTGCTGCGGCGCGGGCATCGGGGTGTGCCCGGGCGTGGCGGCGGTGCTGTCGTGGATCTCCACCTGCTCACGGCGCAGCTCGTCGCGGATCACCTTCTCCTCGGTGTACCGCTCGACCACCAGGCGCACCCGTTCGAGCGGAGCCACGTACTTGCGCACCGTCGGACGCTCCTCGCGCAGCGTCACCTCCTCGACCGCCTCGGCGATCTCCTGCGCGGTGAGGGTGGCCCGCTCCGCATCGCTGACCGGTACCCGCTCCACCCGGACCCGTTCGCGCACCACCTCGATCCGGCGCTCCACCGGCTCGGCCACCACGTACTTGCGCAGACTGGCGGTGCCCAGCACGTGCCACTCGTTGACGATCTCCAGGCGCTCCTCGCGCAGCGTCAGCTCCACCGGCCCGGGCGGCGCGTTGGTGGCCGGGCCGTGGTCGGCGCCGGTCTTGGGCGCGGTGCGCACCGGGTCGGGGGTGGGGCTCGGCGGCGGCTCGACCGGCTTGTCCAGTCCGATGGTGGCCGGCGCCGACTGCGCGGCACCCTGGGCCCGGGGCAGCTGGGTGGTCGGCTGGCCCGCGCCCGCCTCGGCCGAGCCGTTGGTGCGGGCCGCAGCGGCTGCCACGGGGGCGGCGGCCACCCCGAAGTCCAGGTCCGGCGAGCCGTTCGTGGTGGTGGCGCGCTCGGTCGTGCGGCCGGTGCCGGGGGAGTCCAGGCCGTAGTAGCGGTAGAGCTGCAGCTCCTGGGCGGGCGAGAGGTGCTGACCGACGCCGAAGTCCGGCGACTCCTTGATCAGGGACTTGTCGTAGGGCACGCGCAGCTCCTCGCCGGAGAACTCGCTCGTGGTCAGCGGGACGAACGCGTCCCGGCCGAAGATCCCGGTGCGCACGGCGGCCCACTCGGGCTCGCCCGTGGCGTCGTCGAGGTAGACCTCGTCCACCGTGCCGATCTTGTCGCCGTTGCGGTCGACGGCCTTGTGCCCGATCAGGTCTCGGGGATCGATGTCGGTCTGCACGCTTTCCTCTTCCTCCTGTGGCTGCTGCCTGCGATTCACACCAAAAGGCACGGATCGGATGACGGCGAGCCAAGCGCCGCCGTCCGTGCGCGGACTGCGCCAAGTGGGCGAGCACATTCGCTCACCTGCACGGTCGTCCGACAGGCCCGCGCTGGTACCCTGGGCGCGACCGCCGAACCCGCTCGGGAGAGTCCCCACCCTTCGGAACAGAGGGGACTGGGGCGCCGAAGGAGCAAACCCTCCCCGGAATCTCTCAGGCATCCGTACCGTGTGGGATAGGTCACTCTGGAAAGCAGGGCAGGGCCGCGGGCGAGGGAGCCGGCGGGCACCACCCTCACCGACGGTGCAAGCCGGCGGGGCGTCAGCTCCGTGCGGGCGAAGCTCTCAGGTCCCGATGACAGAGGGGGAGGCCTGTCGGGCTCGCCCGTCCAGGTCCATCCGCTCTCCACAGCGGCGCGGGCCCGCGGCGTGCGTGCCCCCGCCGGTCCGTGACCAGGAGGCCTCGACCACCATGACTGCCCAGCCGACCGCCGGTCGCCCCCGCAGCTCCGCCACCCTCGCCGAGCTCGAAACCGCCAGCCCCTTCGAGTCCCGCCACATCGGCCCCGACGCCGCCGCCCAGGAGAAGATGCTGGCCCAGGTCGGCTACGGCTCGCTGGACGAGCTCTCCGCCGCCGCGGTCCCCGAGGCGATCCGCAGCATCACCGGCCTGGACCTGCCGGCCGGCCGCAGCGAGGCCCAGGTACTGGCCGAACTGCGCGAGCTGGCCCGGCAGAACCAGGTGCTCACCCCGATGATCGGGCTGGGCTACTACGGCACCTTCACCCCGCCGGTGATCCTGCGCAACGTCATGGAGAACCCGGCCTGGTACACCGCCTACACCCCGTACCAGCCGGAGATCTCGCAGGGCCGCCTGGAGGCGCTGCTCAACTTCCAGACCCTGGTCTCCGACCTGACCGGCCTGCCCACCTCCGGCTCCTCGCTGCTCGACGAGGGCACCGCGGCCGCCGAGGCGATGGCGCTGGCCCGCCGGGTCACCAAGGTCAAGGGCGGCGTCTTCCTGGTCGACGCCGACACCCTGCCGCAGACCCTCGCGGTGATCCGCACCCGCGCGCTGCCCACCGGCGTCGAGGTCGTCGTCGCCGACCTGTCCGAGGGCATCCCGGCCGACATCGCCGAGGGCGGCGTCTTCGGCGTGCTGCTGCAGTACCCCGGCGCCTCCGGCGCGGTGCGCGACCTGGCCGCCGTGATCGAGCAGGCGCACGGGCTCGGCGCGATCGTCGCGGTCGCCGCCGACCTGCTGGCGCTCACCCTGCTCAAGTCGCCCGGCGCGCTCGGCGCCGACATCGCCTGCGGCACCTCGCAGCGCTTCGGCGTCCCTATGGGCTTCGGCGGCCCGCACGCCGGCTACCTGTCGGTGCGCGCCGAGTACGCCCGCTCGCTGCCCGGCCGCCTGGTCGGCGTCTCGGTGGACGCCGACGGCCACCGCGCCTACCGGCTGGCGCTGCAGACCCGTGAGCAGCACATCCGCCGCGAGAAGGCCACCAGCAACATCTGCACCGCCCAGGTGCTGCTCGCCGTGATGGCCTCGATGTACGCCGTCTACCACGGCCCCGACGGCCTGGCCGACATCGCCCGCCGCACCCACCGCTACGCCGCCGCGCTGGCCGCGGGCCTGCGGGCCGGCGGCGTCGAGCTCGCCCACGAGGCGTTCTTCGACACCGTGACCGCCAAGGTCCCGGGCCGTGCCGCCGCGGTGCTCGCCACCGCGCGCGAGGCGGGCATCAACCTCTACCAGGTGGACGCCGACACCGTCTCGATCTCCTGCGACGAGACCACCACCCGCGAGCACCTGGCCGCCGTCTGGGCCGCCTTCGGCGTCGCGGGCGTGGACGCGGACTCGGTCGCCGAGACGCTCCCGGCCGACCTGCTGCGCGAGGACGAGTACCTCACCCACCCGGTCTTCCACAGCCACCGCTCGGAGACCGCGATGCTGCGCTACCTGCGCCGCCTCTCGGACCGGGACTACGCGCTGGACCGCGGCATGATCCCGCTCGGCTCCTGCACCATGAAGCTCAACGCCACCACCGAGATGGAGGCGGTCACCTGGCCGGAGTTCGGCCAGCTGCACCCCTTCGCCCCGATCGACCAGGCCCAGGGCTACCTGACCCTGATCCGCCAGCTGGAGCAGCAGCTGGTCGAGGTCACCGGCTACGACGCCGTCTCGATCCAGCCGAACGCCGGCTCCCAGGGCGAGCTGGCCGGTCTGCTCGCGGTGCGCGCCTACCACCACGCGAACGGCGACACCCAGCGCGACGTCTGCCTGATCCCGGCCTCGGCGCACGGCACCAACGCCGCCTCCGCCGTGATGGCCGGCATGCGGGTGGTCGTCGTCAAGACGCTGACCGACGGCGACGTGGACGTCGAGGACCTGAAGGCCAAGATCGAGCAGCACCGCGAGCAGCTCGCCGTGCTGATGGTCACCTACCCGTCCACCCACGGCGTCTTCGAGACCCAGATCACCGACATCTGCGCCCTGGTGCACGAGGCCGGCGGCCAGGTCTACGTGGACGGCGCCAACCTCAACGCGCTGGTCGGCCTGGCCAAGCCGGGCAAGTTCGGTGCGGACGTCTCGCACCTGAACCTGCACAAGACCTTCTGCATCCCGCACGGCGGCGGCGGCCCGGGCGTCGGCCCGGTCGCGGTGCGCGCGCACCTGGCGCCGTACCTGCCCAACCACCCGCTGCAGAGCGAGGCCGGTCCGGCCACCGGTGTCGGCCCGATCTCGGCCGCGCCCTGGGGCTCGGCGGCGATCCTGCCGATCTCCTGGGCGTACGTGCGGCTGATGGGCGGCGAGGGCCTCAAGCGCGCCACCCAGGTCGCGGTGCTGAACGCCAACTACATCGCCAAGCGGCTGGCCCCGCACTTCCCGGTGCTCTACACCGGCCCCGGCGGCCTGGTCGCGCACGAGTGCATCATCGACCTGCGCCCGCTCACCAAGGAGACGGGGGTGAGCGTGGACGACATCGCCAAGCGCCTGATCGACTACGGCTTCCACGCCCCGACCATGTCCTTCCCGGTGGCCGGCACGCTGATGATCGAGCCTACCGAGTCCGAGGACCTGCACGAGATCGACCGGTTCTGCGCCGCGATGATCGAGATCCGGGCCGAGATCGACAAGGTCGGCTCGGGCACCTGGGCCGCGGACGACAACCCGCTCCGCAACGCCCCGCACACCGCCGCCACGCTGGCCGGCGACTGGGCGCACGGCTACAGCCGCCAGGAGGCGGTCTTCCCGGCGGGCGTGAACCCGGCGGACAAGTACTGGCCGCCGGTGAGCCGGATCGACGGCGCCTACGGCGACCGGCACCTGGTCTGCTCCTGCCCGCCGCTGGACGAGTACGGCTCCTGAGCGGGATGAGCCGGCGGTCGGCCCCGGTGGGCCGGCCCCGGCCGCGCGCGTGACGAGGTCCCCTGCGGCAGGTTCCGCAGGGGACCTCGTCACGTCCGGGCCCCGGTGGGCCGGGGCCGCAACCCGTCCGGGTGGGCTGTCAGGCGGCGACCAGCCGCGAACGGTGCGGCGCGATCACCCGGCCGTCCGGCAGCAGCTCACCGGTGTCCTCGAACAGCAGGACCCCGTTGCAGAGCAGGCTCCAGCCCTGCTCGGGGTGGCGGGCGACCGGAACCGCCGCCTCACGGTCGGCCGACTCGGCCGACGGACACTCAGGTCGGTGCTGGCACATCGTTGTACCCCGCTTCACTCACGATCCCGCCCCCCTCAGCGGTGCCGGCCCGGGCCCTGTGGCCCCACGAACCCCGGAACGCCGTTGACGGTGGTCGGATCCTGTCCCGCCGGCCCAGGTGTGAGTCGGCGCTTCTGTGGGTAGGACAGGTGGTCCTTCCACGCAGTTCCCAGTGTCGGCATCCGGAGGCCGTCCCGCAGCTGTTTGGTGACATGCGCCACAACTCCAGGGCAGAGATCACCCATTCAGATGGTCGAACCGGGCGGCGGCGCAAAAACGGGCCACCCGGCCATGACTCGACCGGGTGGCTGCGAGGTAGTCCGAACGGGTGGGGTCAGAGGGCGGGCACCGCCGCGGCCAACGGAGCGGGCGCGGCCGGCCGCACCGGCGCCGCGGCACTCGGGCGGGCGAGCAGCGCGAGCAGGTCGCCCGCTGGATGGGCGCGGTGCGCGGCCACCCCGAGCGGGGCCGGGGCCAGCGGGATCAGCAGGTCCTCCTCCGGCGCGGCGTCGATGCCGTGCAGCCACAGTGCGGTGGCGTAGTGCCCGGGCATCGAGAGCAGCCGCGCCTGGTGGCTGGTGCGCAGCGACTGCACCAGGTGTCGGGCCTGAGCCAGTGCCCGCATGGTGGAGTCGAGATAGGGTCCCGCCGCGAAGTGCGCGAAGCTGTGGCCCTCGGCCGACTTCACCACCTCGGCCGCCGCCACCACTTGGCCGCCGTGCTCGATCAGGAACCGCCAACCCGTGCGCGGGGCCTCCGCCAGCGCGCGCGCCGTCGCCGTCGCGGGCGGCAGCTGGTGAACCGCCAGGGGATGGGAGGGCTGCAGCGGCCCGGTGGGACTGCGCAGCGCGGCGGCCCCGGCCTGCCGCAGGGCGGCTTGGGAGTTCAGGGCGGCCAGGACGGCGCGCAGGGCGCTCGGCGGGGGCTGGGGCGTTTGCAAGGTCATGGCGGGTCGCCTCTCCGTGCGAGATCGGCGTGCGAAAGCGGCATACCGGCGTGGCGCGACAGAGCCGGGTCCGGTTGGGCGTGATCGCGGGGCTGAGCGCGCGAGGGGGCCACGCGGCAAGCGAGGGAGCCGCCTCGGCCAAGGGTCGGGGCGGCGTGCAGCGCGAAGCCTACTCGAACAAGTGCGCAGGGTGACCTGTTTATCACCTTCTGTCGTGCCCGGCAAGTCGGGAAACACAGGTGAGAAGCCGTCAGTTCCCTTGTGGCGCAAGGCATAAGGGCGCATCGGGTATCGATCTTCCGGCTGGGCATGATGCTGGGCACCATGATGCTGGGCACGGTGGCACCGGCCGAAGGGGGTATCCGTGGGGGAGAAGGTCATCGCGACCCGGGCCGACCTGGCGGACCGACAGCAGTACCGACGCAAACTGCAGTCCTGTCAGGAGGCGCTGGACCGGATGCTGCGCGAGGGCCGGTTCGACCGGCCCAGGGCCGTCCTGGGCCTGGAGATCGAGCTGAACCTGGCCGACGAGCAGGGCCTGCCGCTGATGAGCAACGAGCAGGTGCTCGCGGCGATCGGCTCCGCCGACTTCCAGACCGAGCTGGGCAAGTTCAACATCGAGGTCAACATCGCCCCGCACCGGCTCAGTGGCCACGTCTTCGAGGAGCTGCGCGAGGAGATCGACACCGGCCTGCGCTACGCCGACCGCCGGGCCGCCGAGGCCGGCGCCCGGATCATCATGGTCGGCGTGCTGCCGACCCTGGGGGTCGAGCACACCGGCCTGGACTCGATGTCGCACAACAACCGCTACACGCTGCTCAGCGACCAGATCATGGCGGCGCGCGGCGAGGACATCGCGCTGGACATCGAAGGGGTCGAGCACTTGGTGCTGGACTCGGTGACCATGGTGGCGGAGGCGGCGGCGACCTCGCTGCAGCTGCACCTGCAGGTCACCCCGGACCGCTTCGCCCCGGTCTGGAACGCGGCCCAGGCGATCGCCGCCGTCCAGGTGGCGCTGGGGGCCAACTCGCCCTTCCTGTTCGGACGCGAGCTGTGGCGCGAGACCCGTCCGGTCCTCTTCCAGCAGGCCTGCGACACCCGCTCGGCCGAGCTCAAGGCCCAGGGGGTGCGCCCGATCACCTGGTTCGGCGAGCGCTGGGTGGACTCGGCCGCGGAGCTCTTCGCCGAGAACCTGCGCTACTTCCCCGCCCTGCTGCCGATCTGCGACGACGAGGACCCGGCCAAGGTGCTCTCCTGCGGCGGTATCCCGCGGCTCGCCGAGATGCGGCTGCACAACGGCACCATCTACCGGTGGAACCGGCCGGTCTACGACGTGGCCGACGGCGTGCCGCACCTGCGGGTGGAGAACCGCTGCCTGCCGGCCGGTCCCACGGTCGCCGACACGCTGGCCAATGCCGCCTTCTACTACGGACTGGTCCGGGTGCTCGCCGAGCAGAGCCGGCCGATCTGGACCAGGCTGCCGTTCGACCGGGCCGACCGGAACTTCCACACCGCGGCGCGCTACGGCATCGACACCGCGCTGCACTGGCCGCGCCAGGGCCGCGGGGCGCGCGGCGCGCTCGCCGAGGTGCCGGTGGTCGACCTGGTGCTCGGCGAGCTGCTGCCGCTGGCCCACCAGGGCCTGGACGAGTGGGGCGTGCAGCCGGCCGACCGGGACCGCTACCTGGGCATCATCGAGCAGCGCTGCCTGCGGCGGACCAACGGTGCCGCCTGGCAGGCCGCCACCGTCCACCAATTGCGCGAGCGCTACGGGATGGACCAGGCGACCGCGCTGGCCACCATGACCAAGCGGTACATGGAGCTGATGCGCGGCGGGGAACCCGTGCACACCTGGCCGGTGGGGTGAGGGCCGGCCGGGTCGGCGCGGGGGTGAAAGCCGTGAAGGGCGTGCTCATGGCGGTGTGACAGGATGATCGGCCATGACGATCGCACCGCCCGCCTCCCCGGAGAACATCCTGCCGCCCGGCTCGCCCGGGCGGCGGCTGCTCGGCGCCGAGCTGCTGATCGTCCTGGGCCTGTCCCTGGGCGCCAGCGGGATCTACGCGGCGATCAGCTTCGCCGACTCGCTCACCCAGCACGCCGCGCTCAGCCAGCAGGTCGCGCCGCTGAACTCCTCGGCCGCCCCCGGGCGGCCCTGGATCGACCTGGCCTACCAGCTCTACTACATCGGCCGCGGCCTGATGCCGGTGGTGCTGGTCGGCTACCTGCTGATCCGCGAGGGCACCAGCCTGCGGGTGCTCGGCTTCGACCTGCGCCACAAGCTCGCCGACCTCGGACGCGGCGCGGCGGTGGCCGCCGTGATCGGCGGCAGCGGCCTGGCCCTCTACCTGGGTTCGCGGGCGGCCGGTGCCAACCTCACCGTGGTGCCCTCCGGCCTGCCCGACGTCTGGTGGCGGATCCCGGTGCTGATCGGCTCCGCCTGCCAGAACGCCGTGCTGGAGGAGGTGGTGGTGCTCGGCTACCTGATCCGCCGCCTCGAACAACGCGGGTGGGGCTGGCCGGCCGTGGTGCTGACCAGCTCGCTGGTGCGCGGTTCGTACCACCTCTACCAGGGCGTCGGCGGGCTGGTCGGCAACATGGTGATGGGCGCGATCTTCTGCCTGCTCTACCGGCGCTGGGGCCGGGTGATGCCGATGGCCATGGCGCACGCGCTGATCGACACGACGGCCTTCGTCGGGTACGCGCTGCTGGCCGGTCACGTCAGCTGGCTGCCGACGGGGTGAGCCGGCCGTCCAACACGGTGACGGCCCCGCCGGAGAGCAGCACCCGGTCCCAGCCGGTCCCGGCCGCACCGCGCAGTTCGCAGTGGACCAGGCCACCGCGGGCCGAGGCCTGGTAGCCCCTCAGCACGGTGCGTCCCAGCCGCTCGGCCCAGAACGGCGCCAGCGCGGTGTGCGCGCTGCCGGTCACCGGGTCCTCGGGCACGCCGGCCGCCGGGGCGAAGTAGCGCGAGACGAAGTCGTAGCCGTCCGCCGGGTACTCGGCGAGCGCGGTGACCGCCACGCCGCGGGCCTGCTGGCGGGTGACGGCCGCCAGGTCCGGGGCCAGGCCCCGGACGGTGTGCTCGCTGCGCAGCTCGACCAGCAGGAGGTCGAGCTCACCGGTGGTCCAGCAGCCGACCACCGGTCGGCCGAGCGCCTGCGCCAGGCCGTCCGGCACCTCGGCCGGCTCCGGTCGCGCGGCCGGCAGGTCCAGGCTGATCGTCCCGTCCGCCTGCGGCACCGCGGTCAGCACCCCGCTCAGCGTTCCGAACCGGATCGGGCGGCTGTTGGTCAGACCCTGGGTGCGCAGCGCGTGGGTGGCGGCCAGGGTGGCGTGGCCGCAGAGCGGGACCTCGGTCATCGGGGTGAACCAGCGCAGCAGCCAGTCGACTTCGCCGTCCGAAGCGGTAGCGGTAGCCGTGCCGGTGGCCGCTTCGGCCGGGCTCGGCGGGCGGACGAAGGCCGTCTCGGAGAGGTTGAGCTCGCGGGCCACCTGGCGCATCCATTTCTCGTCCGGCCAGCTGGCCGTCTCCAACAGGCAGACGCCGGCCGGGTTGCCGGCGAACGGTCGGTCGGTGAAGGCGTCGATGATCGAGATGCGCATTCCCCGAGCGTACGGGTACCCAGGAACCGTCAACAGGGCCAATCCGGCGGGTCTGGCCCGGTCGGGCTGGGCAAAGCGGCGGGGAGCGGCCGACCGTGGCCGCTCCCCGCCGCGCCTTCGCGACCCGCGTCGCGACCCGTGTCGAGACCTGCTACGCCGGGCTCGCGCTCGCTTCGCGGACTTCCGCGTACGGCGCGAGCTTGCGGAGCGACTCGATGTTCTGCAGCAGCGATTCCTTGGTCTCGTGTGCGTCGCCGACCACGACGACCGAGCCGTTGCTGGCCTTGAGCCGGAACCGGTGCATGCCGCTCTCGTCGGTGAACAGTTCGAACTTCCCTGCCATGGATCTTCACCTCTCGGGTTGGACGCCCCCTCCTGACGCACCGTAGGGGGTCGATGGCGGGGTCGCACGCCGGACGGTCCGTCAGGGGGCGGGTGCCGGGAGGCGGTGTGCGGCAGCGTTCAACTGGCCTTCTCCCGTTGAGAACGGTGAGGGCGTCGATGATCTCGTCGTCGGACGCTCCGGGCGCTCCGGGTGGCCCTACAGGTGCTCGTTCAGTTGCTCGGCCGCCCAGTCCGCCCAGTCCCCGGCGGACTGCGAAGCGCGGATCCCGAACTCCAGGGCCAGCCATTCGCAGACCTGGACCGGGTCGCCGATCCACTCGGCCTCTTCACGCACGCGTGCAAGGACGGCGTTGCGCTCCTGGTTGCGGCGGGCGAACTCCTTGAGGTACGCGGCGCCCTCCTCGCGCGGGAGGGTCCAGAGGAAGAAGACGCGCAGGAGTGCGGCGCTGCGGTAGGCGGCGTCGGCGCCGGGGCCGGTCAGCCACTCCTTCAGTTCGGCACGTCCGGCGTCGGTGATGCCGTACTCGGTGCGGTTGCGGGCGCCGGTGCCGGTGACCTCGATCAGGCCCGCCTCGCTGAGCTTGGCGAGCTCGCCGTAGACCTGGCTCTGCTTCGCGGGCCAGACGGCGGCGAGTGACGACTCGAAGCGCTTGAGCAGGTCGTATCCGCTGCTGGGGGTCTCGGCCAGCAGGCCCAGGACGGCGTGGCGCAGGCTCATGGGCTCACTCTACTACCGGGCTGACCTGTCAGGTCTGGACAGACCAAGACTGACCGGTCACACTGTGACCGTCCAATAGTGGAATGTCGCTCCGGAAGGAGATCATCGCGGTGAACTACGTCCGCGGATTCGCCCCCTGGCTCTGTTACGCGGTACTGGGCGCCTTCGACTGGCGCCTGGGCATGTGCACGGCCGCCACCGCCGCCGTGCTGCTGCTCCTCGGCGCGGTACGCCGGCAGGGAGCCGACCTGCTGTCCGCCGCCACCTGCGGTTTCTTCGTGGTGATGGCCGTGATCGCGGTGGCCGACCCGACTTCGGGCCTGCACCGGTGGACCTGCGCGCTGGCCAACGCGACCCTGGCCG
The DNA here is from genome assembly GCF_036226465.1 of Kitasatospora sp. NBC_01250. NCBI lineage: Bacteria > Bacillati > Actinomycetota > Actinomycetes > Kitasatosporales > Streptomycetaceae > Kitasatospora > Kitasatospora sp. NBC_01250. Next base: position 7,518,773 of record NZ_CP108476.1, read on the forward strand.
CCGTGGCGCTCGGCTCGCTCGCCGTCGGCAAGCCCTTCACGCTCTCCTTCGCGCGTGCCGAGGTCCCCGAGGAGTTCTGGAACGCCCCGCGCTTCATCCACGTCAACAAGGTCCTCACCGGCATCTGGGCGGCCGGCTTCACCGGTGCGGCGATCGCCTGCGCCGCCATCGTCGGCTGCGCGCACTCCGCCGCCGCGGCGCTGGTCACCGTGCAGGTGCTCGGCTTCGTGGTTCCGTTCGTCCTCTCGGGCAAGTACGCCGCGCGCGCCCAGGCCGCCGCGGACCAGAGGGTGGACCCGGCCGTATAGGCCCGGGTGCCGGGCGACTCCGGCCGAACCCACGGGGCGGCTCGGAGCGCGGTGCCGGAAATCGGGAAGCCAGCGGTGGTGGAGGAGGTGCTCCGGTAACGTGATGGCCTGTCAGGCTGGCTCCAGGACAGGAGAGTGGATGGACCACGACCGCTTCGAGGAGCCGGCTGAGCGGACCTTCGTCCGCAACGTCCTGGACGGTACGGTCCACGGCAACGCCTTGCAGATCGGTCGGGTCCACGGCGGTATCACCGTCAACGTGCCCGTGGCCACGCCCTCCAGGAGCAGCAGCAGGCCTGACGACGTGCCGCAGCACCTGTCCCGGTTCATCAACCGGGTCAGTGAACTGGGCACCCTGAGCGCATGGTTGGATGACGACGCGGCCGATGCTGTCGCGTCGGCGGTGGTGAGCGGACTGCCGGGGGTCGGTCGGCGCGCGACGGTCCGCCGGCTCGCGTACGACTGCAGGCAGCGCTTCCCCGGTGGGCAGCTCTACGTCGACTTCGCGGCCTCGGACGGCGGCGTGGGCGGGAGCGTCGCCGAGGCGCTGGCGGTCTGCCTGAAGGCCCTCGGGCAGGCCGAGGAGTACCTGCCGAACAGTGTCGACGACCGGCTGCGCGAGTACCGTCGGCTGTCCGGCGCGCACCGCCTGCTGGTGGTGCTCGACAATGTGACCGAGCCGGCCCAGGTCCAGATGCTGACCCCCAAGGGAGCGGGCAGTGCGCTCCTGGCCACCAGTGACATCCTGCTGGGCGAGCTGAGGCTCGACGGCGTGCGACTGATGAAGCTGGACCCGCTGGACGAGTCGGCCGGCCTGGAGCTGCTGACCGCCCTGTGCGAACCGGAGCCGGTCCGCGCCGACCCGACGGCCGCGCGTCGGGTCGTGGCCCTGTGCGGCGGGCTTCCCGTCGCCCTGCACCTGGTGGCGGCCCGGCTGTCGATGCAACCGCACCTCACACTGGCGTCGGTGGCACGGGAACTCGAGGACGACGCGGCCCGGCTGTCGGTGATGACGCTACAGACCCCCGGAGGGGAGCGCAGTGTGTCCGGTGCCTTCGATCTCGCCTACCGGTCCCTGGCACCGGAGCAGGCCTGGCTCTACCGGTTGCTGGGGATCCTGCCCACGCCCAGCTTCGACGCCGGCGCGGTGGCCGCGGCCGGCGGGCTCGAAACGGCCGCCGTCCAGCGGCTCATGGCACAACTGGTCCGGGCGAGCCTGCTGGAGGCGACGGCCGACGGCCGCTACCACCTGAACGACCTGGTGCGCCTGCACGCACGTCACTGCGCCGAGCTGGAGACCCCCGAGGCTGAGCAGGCCACGGCTCTGTCCCGCCTCGTGACGCACTACCTGGCCCTCACCGCGCTGGCGGACCGGGCCGTCCAGGCCGACCGGCTGCGGATCGCCGACCTGCGAGACCTGCTCCGGGACGCTCCGGACCCCTTCGCGCAGGCCGGGCAGGAGGCCGGCCAACTGGCCCTGGCCTGGCTGGAGGCCGAGCGGGGCAACGTCCTCGCGGTGCTGCGGGCCGCCCGGCGGCAGGCGCTGGACCGGCAGGCCTGGCAGCTCGCCGAGGCGTTCACCGCGCTCTTCCTGCATCACCGGCACCTGGGCGACTGGTGCGACTCCCTGCGACTCGGCGTGGACGCCGCGATCGCCGACCGGGCGGTGGCGGCCGAAGCGCGTCTGCGCAGTCTGCTCTCCCGCCCCCTGCTCGATCTCGGGGAGGACGACCGGGCCAGTGCCGAACTGGAGACGGCCGTGGTGCGTGCGGAGGAGTCGGGGCACCTCCTGCTTCGTGCCTCGGTGCAGGAGTTCCTCGGCCGCTACTGGGAGCGGCACGACCCCGCTCGTGCGGTCACGGTCTTCGAGCTGTCGCTCCGACTCAACCACGAGGCCCAGGACCCGCGAGGGGTGGCCGTCGCCAGCTACTTCCTCGGCTGTGCGCAGGACGCCGCGGGCAGCCCCGAGGCGGCTTGCGTCACGTTGCGGCGGGTCATCACGCAGTTCGAGAGCCTCGGCCCGCCGGACCGCAGGATGGCGGCCCGGGCGCTGGCTGCCCTCGGTCGGGCTCGGGCGCGCCTGGGTGAGGTCGAGGGAGCCCGGGGCGACCTCGAACGGGCAGCGGAAGCCCTGCGGAACGCGGATGCCACGCACTACGAGGCACGGGCCCGCATCGCACTGGCCGACCTGATCGAGCGGACGACGGCGGACCGGGCCGGAGCCCGGCGTCATCGTGCCCGTGCCCTGGAGATCTTCGAGGCGGGAGGAAGCCCGGAGGCGGAGGACCTGCGGCGTCGGCTGGCGGAGGAGGACGGTCCTCAGGAGCGGTAGGACCGCCTCAACCTCTCCGGAGCTGACGCAGCTCCACGGTCCGTGTCCGCACGGCCGGTGTCCGCGCGAAACCGATCCGCACGGTCAGCCGGGCTCCGTCGAGGGGGATGTCCGCACGCAGGCAGGCGTAGACGGCGGCTGCTGCGAGATCGGGGTCCGCCGCCCCGTCGGCGGTGGTCACCCGGATCAGGCGGTGGTCCCGCAGCCCGACGAGGTGTTCGCCGGCGGTCTCCAGCGCCGTGGCCGCCGCGCGGCTTCCCGGACAGGCCCGGAGGATCTCGGCGATCCGGTGCGTGGCCGCGGTCGCGTCGAGTGGTGTCCGCTCGATCAGCACCGACGCGTTGAGCACCTGCTTCGGATCGGGCTCCGCCAGGTCGCAGGCCAGGTAGCGGAACTCGCCGGGGCCCTCGTCGGCCCGGCGCGCGACCGGAGCGGGATACCGTTCCACGGCCAGCGACCAGCCGTCGGCGTCCGCGGTGAGGTGGAGCGAGACCACCGCCGCGGTGACCGGGCCCGGTTGGACCTGCGGTACCGGGAACGCGTGCACGGGTGTCGGGCCGGTCGGCTCCGGCAGCCCGATCAAGTCGTAGACGGCGGAGCGCAGTCGCTCCATGGCCCGGCCCGGCTGGTCGAAGGCCCGCTGTGCGATGTCGGTCCACCGGTCGGGTTCCTGGCCGGCGATGGCCTGCTCGACCTGGGCGCGCAAGGGGGCCTGGAGGTCGAGCCGAGGAGCGCGTCGACCGAGCTCGGCCCCCGCGGTCCCGGGCACCGCGTCGTCGCCGAAGGCCGCGAGCAGCACGGGCCGCCCCAGCGACGCGCTGTACAGCGTCACCGAGCCGTGATCGCCCACGACCGCGGCGGCGGCGACGACGGCCGCCTGCCAGCCGCGCGTGGGCGGGATGATCAGCAGCCCGGCCTCCAACGCGGCGGCCTGGAGCGTGCGGATCTGCCAAGCCCCGTGCGTCGACCAGATATTGGGATGCAGGACGACCGCGACCCGGTACTCGTCGAGCGGGAGCTCGGCCAGCAGGCGGGCAGGGAGATCCGGGACCCGGGCGATCAGCGAGGTCGGTCCCCACGTCGAGCTGACCACCACCAGCCGCTGGCCGGGCTCCAGGCGCAGTGCCCGCAGGTACGTGTCGCGCTGCGGCACACTGGCCACCAGCCGGTCGTAGCAAGGATCGCCGATGAGAACGGTGCGTCCCTCGGTCTCCGGGTGCGCTGCCAGCAGCTGAGCCGCCTGGTCCGGGTGGGAGACGGCAAGCCGGGCCCGTTTCAGCAGCCTCTCGGACACCATGCCGGACAGTCGGCTGCCGGTGCTGCGGGAGTCGGGGACGAGCTTCTGGAAACCGACGCCGTGCGGGAGCACGAGCACCGGGCAGTCGCTGTCCGGCAGGTCGATGTTCTCACTGGCCGACAGGATGAGGTGCGGCGCGACATCGGACAGGTGGTCCCAGGGGACGAAGCGGCAATCCGCGCTGCGCAGCAGCTCCAGCACCCCGTCGCTGAACGCGGAGGTCGGATCGTAGGCGAACACGACGCAGACCCGGTCGTCGCCGCGCAGCAGGTCGGGAAGGACTTCGAGCACCCGCACCGTGGAGGTGACGGTGCGGGCGGGGACCACGAGGGTCCGGACGCTCTGGAAGGTACGCCAGCGCCAGGCGTCCGGGCCGACCGGGGCCCGCAGACTCGCCCTACCGTCCACGCTCGCCCCGCACCATTGGCTCAACCCTGATCTCTACGGCCTCGCGGCTCGCGGCTCGCGGCTCGCGGCTCGCGGCTCGCGGCTCGCGGCTCGCGGCTCGCGGCTCGCGGCTCGCGGCTCGCGGCTCGCGGCTCGCGGCTCGCGGCTCGCGGCCACTTTGGATACCGCATGATCGGCTCCTGGACAACCCCTGGACCTCGATTCCCTGAGTCGGCGAAGCGGGCATCTTGACTGGCTGACCGCCCCGTTTGCTCAGAGCTGGCATCGTGAGCACATTTTATGTGACCAGTGGTGGCGCGGCAGAGCCGCCTGCGGCCGCCGCATGCGGGCACGCCCGGGACGGTCACTACCCAACCACTCCCGCTGTCTCTAGGGTGGTTGCCCGAGCCCGGTCGAAGGAGGGGCGCCATGGGGGCGGAACTGGTGGAGCTGGCGATGAGCGGCGCGGCGGTGTTCGTGAGCGCCGCGGCAACCGACCTGTGGGGGGAGGTGAAGGAGCGGGCGGGCCGGCTGCTGACCCACGGTCGTGCCGACCGGGCCGAGGCGGCGCGCTTGGAGGTCGCGTACGCGGAACTCGCGCTCGCCGAGGAGACCGGCGATGGTGCGGTCGTCCAGAGGATCCAGCAGGACTGGGAGTCACGCCTGCGCGAACTACTGGCGAGCGATCCGGCAGCAGCGGCTGAGCTGCGCTCGCTGCTCGACATCCTGGACCCTGGGAACGCGGCTCAGCCCTCGGTCGTCGTGCACAACCACAACGAGGGAACCGTGCACGGGACGGTGCTCCAGATCGGAACCGTCGGAAAGCTGACCTACGGCACCCAGTAGCCGGCCGGTCCCCGCACGGGCGCCGGTGGTGGTCGTGGACGAAGGGGTTGCCGGACAACGGGGCCTGCGGGGGCTACGGTTGGGGTGACGCAGGGTAGGAGCAGCAGTGCTGGTCGGCTGTGCCGACGGAGCAGGGGGTGGCGCGTGGTGGATCCGCTGTCGGTCTCGGCGGTCACGGGAGTCCTGAGCGCGATGAGCGCGAGCATGGCCACCGAGGCGGGCAAGGCGGTCTACGAGTCCTTCGGCGGGGTGGTCCGGCGGGCGTTCGGCCGGGAGGTTCCGGCTCCCCGCGGGGCCCAGGAGCGGGCGGCGCTGGCTGCGCTGATCGTGGAGCGGCTTCGGCAGGAACCGGAGCAGGCCCAGGCGTTGGCCGTGTGGATGGGGGCCGCGGGAGCGATGGGGCGCTCGCCGGGCCACGGTGCGCCGGCGCTGCTGCCGCCGTCGACCCGTTTCTTCACCGACCGCGCGAAGCAACTGGCCGCCCTGCAGCGCGAGGCGGCGCGCAAGCCGGACGGACGGGCCCGGATCGCGATGCTGGTGGGGCCCGAGCTGATCGGGACCACGGCGCTGGCCGTCCACTTCGGGCACCGGGAGACCGAGCGCTTCCCCGACGGCCAGCTCTACGCCGACCTGCGCGGTGGAGCGCTCGGCTCGGCGCCCGAACCGGCCGTCGTCCTGCGGTACTTCCTGAGCCGACTGGGCGTGCCCGACGCACAGCTGCCGGCCACGCTGGAGGACCGGGTCGATCTCTACCGCACCCTGCTGGCCGACCGGAGCCTCCTGGTGGTGCTCGACCACGCCCAGTCCGCCGGCCAGGTCCAGCCGCTGATCACCACCGCTCCGGGGGTCTTCCTCGTGGTGATCGCCCGCCGTCCCCTGACGGGTCTGGACGCGGTGCCGATCGAGGTCGGGCCGTTGCCCGAGCGGGATGCCAAGCGCCTGCTCGTCGAGGTGGCGGGCAAGCAGGCCGTCGCGGCGGCGCGCGCCACCCTGCCCTCGGTCCTGGAGCGCTGCGCCGGCTCCCCGTTCGCGCTGCGTGCGGCGGCCCGGCACCTGACGGCGGTGCCCCCGCGGCACGGCGGCGGCAGCACCGCCGCGGATCCGGTGCGCACCGTCATCGCGGACCGGTACCGCGAGTTCGACCCGCAGCTCGCCGCTTTCTACCGGCGCAACGCGCTCCGCCCCTGGCCGTCCGTCAGCGCCGACAGCGCGGCCGTGGCCGCCGGCGTCCCGCACGCACAGGCGGCCCGGATGCTCGCCGAACTCACCGTGCTGGGCCTGCTCGAGGAGACGGGCAGCGGCCGGTACCGCTACCGCCCGGCCGCGCGGAAGCACGCCGAGCAGGAGGCGCTGCGGACCGAGGGCGCGGCCGCCGGCGCCGCGGCCACCGCTGCGCTGGTCGAGTGGTACCTGCACGTCGCCGTCCGGGCGGACCACCGGGCGCTGCCGAAGCGCTGGCACGTCGGCCCCCTCTTCGAGCAGCTGGGCCAAGGTCCGTACGAGGACGAGGGCAAGGCGCTGGCAGCGCTGGGCGAGGAGATGGGCAACCTCCTCGAAGCCGTCCGTGCCGCGGAGGACCTCGGGGATCCGGACACCGTCTGCCAACTGGTGGAGGCGCTCTGGGCCTGGCAGCTGAAAGTCGGTCACGTCGACGTCCTGCTCCCCGCTCTGCGGGCTGGGGCGCGGGCCGCGGGCCGGCTGCGCGACCTCGATCCGCGCATGGTCGCGCGGATGCACACCCAGCTCGCCCACGGCTTGATGGAGTCCCAGCTCTACGAGGAGGCCGAGACCCAGCTGCGCGCGGCCGGCGACGCCGCCCGGGCCACCGGGCGGCCGCTGGGCCGGGCCACCGCGGTCGAGTCGCTGGGCCTGCTGCGCCTGCGGCAGTGGCGGTTCCAGGACGCGCTGTGCTGCTTCGAGGAGGCCGACCGGGTGCTCGACGGGATCGCCGAGGACGACCCGGACGCCAAGGAGCTGCCGCGCGCCCGCGCCCTGCTGGAACGCCACCGCGGCCGGGCCCGGCGCGGGCTCGGCGACCTGACCCACGCCGACGAGCTGCTCAGCGGCGCACTGGCGTTCTTCCGCAGCGCCGACGGCGGCGAGCAGTACAACGCCGCCCGGACGCTGACCGACCTCGCCGAGACCCGCCTGCTCGCCGGGCGGCCCGCCGAGGCGCTGGCCCTGATCGACGAGGCCGCGGTGATCCTCACCGAGGAGAAGGCGGAGACCCATCTCGTCCATCTCGAGGCGCTGCGCCGGCGCTGCCGGGAGCCACAGCGGTGACCTTCACCCGGTCGACGCCGGCCCCCGTGCGGACGGCGAGCTCCAGGCCGGGCGGGACGGCCCGGCCGGCGCCCAGCCAGGCGAGCAGGGCGGAGGCGTGTGCGGCCGGGTCGGCGCCGGCCGGAGCGGCGGTGAGGCGGAACAGCGTGCCGTCGCGGTGCAGTGCGGTGCAGCCGTCCGGCTCGGTGAGGTAGGCCGCGAGGGTGCAGGAGGGGTGCCGCTCCAGGACTTCGGCGGCCCATGCCTGCGGGGTGCCCAGGCGCGGGTCGTGGGCGGGGCCGTGGCGGAGGATCAGGTCGGCCAGCGCCAGGACGCCCGGGTCGAGCGTGTCCTCGGGAACGGCCAGCTGACCTTCGCCGGGGCCCTGGGGCTCGTGGCGCGGGTCGGCGTACCGGTGCAGGGCGATCTCGGGGCCCTCGGCCCCGTCGAGCAGCTGGGTCAGCACGCGCAGTGGTGCGCGGCGCGGCGCGGGTTCGTGGGGCGGCAGCGGGAGCGGCTCCAGCACGGCTCGTCCGGCGGGCTCCGGGGTGCCGATCAGGCGGTAGAAGAGCCCGCGCAGCAGCTCGGCCGACCGCCCGGGGGCCGAGCTGGTCAGTTCGGCCGGGCCGGGCAGCGGTTGATGCCCGTGGAGGAGGCGGTCGATCTGGGGGAGCAGTGGTGCGAACGGGTCCAGCCGGGGTGCTCGTCGCACGAAGTCGGCCACCGGGGAGGTGGGGCCGAGCAGGTCCAGCGGCGCCGCGCCGAGCAGGACGGGTGTGCCCAGGGCGGCCGCGTAGTAGGAGACCGAGCCGAAGTCGCCGAGGACGAGGTCCGAGGCGATGAGCGCCTGGCGCCAGCCGTCCAGCGGGTCGACGAGGGTCAGGCCGGCCCGGCGCGCCCGGTCCAGCCAGAGCCGGATCTGGCCGGCGCCGTGGCCGTGCCAGATGTTCGGGTGCAGGACGGCCGCGAGGCGGTAGTCGTCCAGCGGCAGCTCCTCGGTCAGCCGGGGGAGCAGCAGTGGCAGGACGTCCTCCTCGCCGCCGTCCCCGAAGAGCGAGGCGGGGTTCCAGGTGGAGTTGAGCAGCAGCAGGCGCTGTCCGGGGCGGACACCCAGCGCCCGCCGGTAGCGGTCACGGTGGTGACGGGCGGCCAGGATGCGGTCGAAGCACGGGTCCCCGCCGAGCACCGCCGTCGCCACTGCCTCGGGGCACGCCTCGCGCAGCCGGTCGAGCTGCTCGGGGTGGGAGAGCACCATCGCGTCGGCGACCGGAGCACCGTCGGCGAGGAGCCACTCGGGGGCGAGGCCGAAGACCGGATGTCCGGTGTCCGGTGTCCGGTGTCCGGTGTCCGGTGCTGCGAGCGTCTTATTGTATCCGACGCCATGCGACAGGACTACCAACTTCCCTCTGATCGCGTCGAGTTGGCCGCCGAAGCTGGCCGAGATCGCCAGGTCGACCGGTATCCGGGTGGCCTGCTCCCAGGGGAGGACCGGCACGCCGACCGACGCCAGCAGAGCCGTGACGCCCGCCCCGAACGGCGAGGACCCCGTGCAGGTGGCCAGCAGCTGGATCCGGAGGTCGTCACGGAAGAGGGGGATGACGTCGAGCAGGCGGGTGGCGGCCGTCACGTTGTGCACCACCAGCAGGACCCGTTTGCACCGCCCGCGGGTGGCCCATCGGTGCGCCTCATCGCCGACCGGAACACGGATCCAGTCGTCCGACCGCTCGCGCAATGCACCCTCCCTCGTCCGCTCACCGGGGCCGTCCGACGGCGTCCGGACGGTAAGTATGCACGTCGGATCGGCCCGGGAAAGATTCATCGAAATCGCCGCAACATCTTCCCGCGTCGGCGCGTCAGACTCACGGAACAGCGGTCAAGGCCGACGACAGGGGGAGCACGGAGATGGAACCCGAGGACGAACACCGGGCGGACGCGGGCCACGACGGACAGGACCCGCCCACCGCCCGCCGCACTCCCTCGCGCACGGCGGTGCGGATCGCCTGCGGGCTGGTCTTCGCCGGCCTGCTGACGGTCGGTGGCTGCGGCGCGTACAACCTGGCCTCCGCGGTGCTGGGCACCCGCTCCGCGCCCGGCGCCACCGCGCACACGGCGTCCGGCGCGACGGCCTCGCCCACCCCGCCCACCGCCGCCGAGGCCGCCGGCACGGTTGATGCCTTCCTGGCCGCCTGGGCCAAGGGCGACCTGACGAGCGCGGCCGGCCTGACCGACGACCCGGGCGACGCCGGTGACGCGCTCGGCGCCTTCCACCAGCAACTGGGCTTCAGCGCGCTGGCCCTCACCCCGGACAGCGCCTCGCCCGCCACGGGCGCCGGGTCGGGCGCATCGCCCCTCGCCGCGCCCGGCCGACTGACGCTGGGGTTCACGGCCACGGTCGGCTTCCCGGCCGCGGGCGCGCAGGCCTGGCAGTACCAGGGACAGCTGGGCGTGCTGCGCACCGCCGACGGTCGGGCCCTGGTGCACTGGGCGCCGAGCGTGCTCTACCCGCAGCTGACGAACGGACAGACGCTCGCCCTGCGCGCGATCGCCCCGCAGGCGGCCGCGGTGGTGACCGACCGCAAGGGCCGCTCGCTCGCCGGCTTTCCCTCGCTGGCCCCGCTGATCGCCGCGATCCAGAGCAACGCCGGCTCGTCCTCGGCCGCCCTCTCCCCGGCCGGCGCGTCGTCCGCGGCCCCACCCGACGGTGGCGCCGACCCGGACACCGGGAACGGTCAGGCCGTGGTGCTCCTGGACGACTCGGGCCGGAATCCGGCCCAGCAGCTCTTCGTGGTGACGCCGCCGTCGGCCGGCCGCCAGGTGCGGCTGACCCTGGACGCCGACGTGCAGCGGGCCGCCGAGCAGGCACTGCAGAGCCAGGCGGGCAGCAACGCCGCCGGCCTGGTCGCGGTGGAGCCGAGCACCGGCGACATCCTGGCCGTCGCGAACGCGCCCGCGGGCGGCTTCGACCAGGCGTTCCTGGCCGAACTCGCGCCCGGCTCGACGATGAAGGTGATCACCGCGGCGGCCCTGCTGGAGGCCGGTGACACGCCGAGCACCCCGGTGGCCTGCCCCGAGACCGCCAACTCGCCCCGGCTCTGGCACAACGACGAACAGGGTTCGTTCCCCGGCTACACGCTGGCCGACGACTTCGCCCAGTCCTGCAACACGGCCTTCATCAACGAGAGCGCCAAGCTGCCCTCCGGCACCCTGACCACGGTGGCGCGCGATCAGTTCGGCATCGGCCTCAGCTGGTCGACGGCCCCGGGCGTGCAGAGCTTCGACGCCAGGATCCCGGTGCCGGGCGACCCGGACGCCTCCGACCAGGCGGCGGCCGAGGCGATCGGGCAGGGCACCGTCCAGGCCAACGCGCTGACCATGGCCTCGGTCGCCGCGACCGTGCAGAACGGCACCTTCCGCCAGCCGGTCCTGCTGCCCGGCCAGCAGCAGGTGAAGGCTGCCGAGTCGCTGCCGGCCCCGGTGGCCAAGGGCCTGCGCGCGATGATGGCGCAGACCGCGGCCGCCGGCACCGCCCAGCAGGCGATGGCGGGCCTGAGCGGCGAGGTCGGCGCCAAGACCGGCACCGCGGACGTGGACGGCGCCCCGGCCCCCAACAGCTGGTTCACCGGCTACCGGGGCAACCTCGCGGTGGCCGCCGAGGTGGAGGGCGGCGGCCACGGCGCGGGCGCGGCGGGCAGCGCGGTGGCCCAGGTGCTGGCGGTCGGCAACGGATAGCACCGGGAACGCCACGCGGCGGAACCTGAGAAGATCCTGATATCTGAGCCCGGGTGAACCCTCTTCTCACCTGCGTCAAAGACTTGCCTGGCGCAATGGGCACATGACGTTCCTGCATCTGCCTGCCCTGGCCCCGGCCAACGTCACCGCGCGCGCGACCGGTCTGACCGGTCCTGGCGGGACCGTCGCGAGACGGCCCCGCCTTCTGACGCTCGATCTGATGCGCGGGTACTACGTGGGGGTGCTCGCCGCGGTCCACCTGGACTACGTCCCCTCGTTGCTGGGCCTCTTCGACGGTCGCGGCTCGTTGCTGGTCTCCGAGGCCGAGAACTTCTTCCTGATCTCCGGCCTGCTGGTGGGGATGCTGCGCCGCCGCGACCTGGAGCAGCACGGCCCGATGCGGATGGCGCGCAATGCCTGGAAGCGGGCCGGCCAGCTGTACGTGCTGGCCGTCACCCTCACCCTGCTGTTCACCGTGATCGGCCGTCTCGCGGTGGCGCACGGCATCTCGAACGTCAAGGACGGCCTCGACAGCGACTCCTCGCCGCTGGGCCTGGTCGCCAACACCCTGACCCTGCGCTACACCTACGGCTGGGCGGACTTCCTGACCTTCTACGTGCCGATGTTCCTGCTCGCGCCGCTGATGGTGTGGCTGCTCTCCCGCCGCCTGGCGCCGGTGGTCGTGCTGCTGGCCTACGCCGGCTTCCTGCTGCCCTCGCACTACGACACCAAGTTCTTCAGCCCGTTCCTGCAGTGGGGCGTGTACTTCTTCCTCGGCACCATCGCCGGCTACCACTGGGACGACCTGCGGCGGCTGGTGGGCCGGCTCTCGCCCACGGCGCGGCGCGTGCTGAGCACCGGGCTGGTCGTGGCGACCATCGCGCTCTACGTGGTCGGCATGATCCTGCTCTTCCACCCCGAACTGATCGTCGACCCGGCCACCTATAACCACCTGTTCCAGAACAACCGGCTGGGGCTGCTGCGCCCGTTCGCGGCCCCGATCAGCTTCGCGGGCACCTTCCTGCTGGTCCGCAGGTTCGAGCAGCCGATCGCGCGGACCGTGGGCCGGGTGCTGCTGCCGTTCGGCCGGAGCTCGCTGTACGTCTACGTCGCGCAGAGCTTCTTCGTCTTCCTGATCCCGTTCGTGATCGGGCCGCGCGGTTTCTGGGGCAACACCCTCTTCGACGTCTCGGTGATCGCGGTGATCTACGTCGCGGTGCGCGCACGGTTCCTGACGTTCCTGATCCCCCGGTAGCGGCTGCGGGTGCCGCGGGCCGGACCGCGGCACCCGCAGCTGTCAGGGGCCCCGGCCGTCAGCCCAGCAGGCGGATCAGCGCGCTGTCGAAGAGGTCGAGCGCACGCGGCAGCGGCCCCTCGTCGTGGTGGTGCAGGGCGGACCAGAACAGGTCGCCCGGCAGCGCGTGTTCGGAGGCGTAGACCCGGTAGGCGTACCGGCGGCCGTCCACGCCGGCCAGCTCGACCAGCCAGCAGCGGTCCTCCGGCCGGGCGGACGGCAGGTCGGAGACGAAGAGCTGCGGCGGCCGTGGCAACGGGTCTCCCTCCCGGGCGGCGGACCTCGAAGTCCTGTCGAGTGAGACCGCCGCCGGGGGTGAAAGGTTGTGCCGCGTCGGCGAGTTCAGCCGGACGAGCGGGAGCGGTCGAGCAGCCAGCCGTTCAGCATCAGCCTGATCTCGGCGAGGACCGCCTCGTCCCCCTCGGGCCGGTGGCGGAAGGCGGTGTCGAGCAGTTTGCCCGTGGTGGAGACGGCGAGAGCGGTGCGCAGCGCGAAGGCGGGGGTGTCGGGGTAGCCGTAGTCGCTCACCAGGACGGTGCGGCGCCTGATCAGGACGGTGGACGCCTGCCGCGGGCCGGGCGGGGGTGGTCCCGGCCGTGCTCAGGCCGCCGCCTCCGCCGGGCCGGGAACGGTCTCCGGGCGGCCCGCGGCCGGGGCGGGCACCGGCGGGCGCGGTGCGGTCGAGGGCGAGTCCGCCGTCACCCGGGCCAGCTGCCGCACCTCGGGGACCGCCAGCACCAGCAGCGACAGCAGCGTCATCCCGCCCGCGCAGGCCCACAGCGCCCCGTTCAGGCCGAGCCCGCCGGCCAGTGGCGCGGCTGCCATCGTGCCCACCGGGGCCAGCGCCACCGAGCCGCACCAGTCGTAGGCGGCGACCCGGGAGAAGCTGGCGGCCGGGATCTCCTGCTGCAGTGCGATCATCCAGCAGACCCCGTAGACCGTGCCGCCGATCCCGGAGGCGAACATCGCGCCGCCCAGCACGGCGAGCGGCGCGCCGGCCGCCAGGGTGGCGGCGGGCAGGGCGAAGAGCAGCACGCCCGCGGTGCCGGCCAGCAGCAGCCGGCGCGGTTGCCAACGGACCATCAGCAGGCCGCCGGCCACCAGCCCGGCGCCCATCGCCGCGTTGACCAGGCCCCACGGCCGGGGACCGCCGAGCCGCTGGTCGGCGACGAGCGGGCCGAGCACCGATTCGGCGGCGATCAGACAGGCGTTCACCACCCCGTACTGCACCACCACGGCCCACAGCCAGCGCCGGGAGGTGAACTCCCGCCAGCCCTCGCGCAGATCGGCGAGCATTCCGGGCCCGGCCCCACGCTCGGCGACGGCGTCCGCCACGTGCGCGTCCGCCGGGCTCCCGCCTGCCGCGTGCCCGTCCGCCGCGTGCCCGGTCGGCGCGGGCCCGCGCAGGAAGAGCCGCAGCGCGCCGGCCGCCGCCAGCGTGGTGGCGTCCAGGGCGAGCACCCAGCCCGGTCCGACCGCCGCTACCAGCGCGCCGCCGAGCGCGGCGCCGCCGATCTGTGCGGAGTTCAGCGCGGTGCGGAAGAGCGCGAAGGCCCGTGGGGCCTGCTCCTGGTCGACCGACTCCATGATCATGCCCTCGGCGGCGGGTGCGTAGAAGGCCTGGCCGATCCCGTTCGCCGCGGCCAGCAGGACCACCTGCCACAGCCGGGCCGACCCGGTCAGCACCAGGCCCGCCAGCGCCGCCTGGGAGAGCGCGTTGCCGATGTTGGCGGCGACCATCACCCGGTGCCGCGGCAGCCGGTCGGCCACCGCGCCGCCGATCAGCAGGAAGAGCACGGTGGCGGCCAGCCGCGCGCCGGTGACGTAGCCGATCGCGGCGGCGCCGCCGCCCATCCGCAGCAGCGCGAAGGCGGTGGCGATCGGTGCGCCGGCGTTGCCGAGGCCGCTGACCACGGTGGCGCCGGTCTGGATCAGGTACTCGCGGCCGGCCCAGGCGGGCGGACGGGTGTGGCCCTTGGTTCGGTTCGGCATTCGCCTGACTATGACGGTGGCATGGTTGCCTGTCCACGCTACGGACAGGTACGGACAGGTTGGGTGAGTTACCCGGCAGAAGCCGATCGAAAACAACTCGGCGCTGATCGAAAATCAACTGTGCCGAGGCCTCCGTGCTGGCACGATGCCCCGATGGACCAGATCCTCCGCACCGCGAGCGCCCTGCTGGGCCGTCAGCTGACCGACCCGGTGGACCTGGGCGGCAGCCGCCGCAGCACCGTCCTGCGCTGCCGCACGGATGCGGGCGGCACGGTGATCGTCAAGGCCTTCACCGCCGAGCCCGAGTCGCACCGGGCCTTCACCGCCGAGGCGGCCGGGCTCGCCCTCGGCCTGGGCGGGCCCGAACTGCTCGCAGTGGACCGGGAGTTCCCGCTGCTGGTGATGGCGGACCTGGGCACCGCGCCGACCCTGGCCGACCTGCTGCTCGGCAGCGACCCGAAGGCCGCCGAGCGCGGACGGCTGGCGTGGGCGCGCGGCCTGGGCCGGCTGGCCGCCGCCGGCGCCACCCGGCGCGCGGAGTTCGAGCGGCTGTGGGCGCGCTACGACCAGGGCCTGCCGTCCTGGACGCACGAGCCGTGGATCGCGCAGAACGCTGCCGACCTGCCCGCCGTGCTCGCGGCGGCCGGTGTCGAGCCCGCTCCGGGGCTCGCGGCGGAGCTGGCCCGGATCGGCACGGCCGGTGGTGAGCGCTACTTCGGCTTCACACCCGGTGACACCTGCCCGGACAACAATCTGCTGACCGACGGGGGGCTGCGGTTGATCGACTTCGAGTCGGCCTGCTTCCAGTCGGTCTTCCTGACCGCCGCCTACTGCCGGATGCCCTTCGCCACCTGCTGGTGCGTCTTCGAGCCGCCGGCGGCACTGGCGGACGAGGTCGAGCGAACCTTCCGCGCCGAGGTGGTGGCGAGCTGGCCCGAGCTGGCCGAGGACGCGTGCTGGGAGCAGGGCATGACCGAGGCGGTCGCGGTGTGGACGGTGGACCTGACGGTCGGCCTGCTGCCGCGCGCCCTGCCCGAGGACGCTCCGATGCACCGCACCCGGCGCCCGGTGCCCACCCGGCGCCAGCTGCTGGGCCACCGCTGGGCGAAGGCGGCGGCGCTGCCCGGACTGCCGGCGCTGAGCGGGACGATGGAGCGGCTCCTGACGACCGTGGCGTCGGGCTGGAGCGCTCCCACGCTGCCCGGCTACCCCGCCTTCGAAGCCCTCAGCCCAGGTGGCCGCGGAGGAAGCTGAGGGTGCGGCGCCAGGCGACCTTGGCCTGCAGGGGGTCGTAGGTGCCCAGCAGGTTCTCGTCGTTCATGAAGGCGTGGCCGGCCGGGTAGAAGTGGATCTCGGGGCGGCGGTCGGTGGCCTCGCCGATCAGGATGGCGGCCTCGTCGACCGCCTCGGTGGGCAGTCCCTTGTCGTACTCGGCGAAGTGGCCCAGGACGTGGGCGGTCAGGCCCCGGTAGTCGTAGCCCTGCTCGCGTGGCAGGCCGTAGAACGGGACCACGGCGGCCACCTTGTCACCCTCCTGCGCGGCCAGGCGCAGCGCGAAGCCGCCGCCCATGCAGAAGCCGACCACGGCGACCGCGTCGCCGACCAGGGCGGGGTGTTCGAGCAGGAAGTCGACGGCGCCGCGCAGGTCCTGCGCGGCGCGCTCGGCCGGGAGGGCGGCGAGCAGCTCGGCGGCCTCGGCGCGGTCGTGGGTGGTGGCGCCGCCGTACAGGTCAGGGGCCAGCGCCAGGAAGCCCTCGGCGGCGAACCGGTCGACCATCGAGGTCATGTGGGTGGTCAGCCCCCACCACTCCTGGACCACCAGCAGCCCGGGCCCGCGCCCGGCGGGTGGCAGCGCGAGGTAGCCGTGCGCCTGGTCCCCGTTGCTGGGGAAGGTGACGTTCTGCGCTCCAGAGGTGGGGTCGGCCATCGGGCATCTCCTGGTGAGCCGCGGACCGGGCCGGGCGGCCCGCGGGGATGATGGTATGCGGGCCGGGAGCCGAGCGGCAGTCAGTTCCCGGCCCATGATCGGCGTGTCGCGCGCCACCGGTGGGGCGTCAGCCCATCTCCTCCAGCGTCTTGCCGCGGGTCTCCTTGATGCAGAAGGCCACGAACGGGATGGAGAGCAGCGCGAAGCAGGCGTAGATCACGTAGGTGGCCGACAGGTTCCAGTCCGCCAGGTCGGGGAAGCTGACGGTGATCGCCCAGTTGGCGATCCACTGGGCCGAGGCGGCCACCGAGAGGGCCAGCGCGCGGATCCTGTTCGGGAACATCTCGCCGAGCAGCACCCAGACCACCACGCCCCAGGAGAAGGCGAAGCAGAGCACGAAGACGTGGGCGGCGACCAGTGCCACGGTGCCCTGCGCGCTCGGCAGGGTGGCGCTGGTGCCGGTGCCGTGGCGGTAGGAGAAGGCCCAGGCGGCGGTGCCCAGCGAGGCCGCCATGCCGATCGAGCCGGCCAGCGCCAGCGGCTTGCGGCCGATCCGGTCCACCAGCAGCATCGCGATCACCGTGCCGATGACGTTGACGATCGAGGTGGAGAGGCTGATCAGCAGCGAGTTGCTCTCGTTGATCCCGACAGACTGCCAGAGCAGCGAGGAGTAGTAGAAGATCACGTTGATGCCGACGAACTGCTGGAAGACCGAGGCACCGATGCCCACCCAGACGATCGGCAGCAGGCCGAGGCGCCCGCCGGTCAGGTCCGTGAGCCGGGGCTTGTGCTCGCTGCGCAGCACCGCGCGGATCTCCGCCGTCCGCTGGTCCAGGTCCGCCCCGGGCCCCTCGACCTCGCGCAGCACCTGACGGGCCTTCTCCTCCCGCCCGGTGGCGATCAGGTGACGCGGCGACTCGGGGATGCTGAGCGCCATCAGCCCGTAGACCAGCGCCGGCACCGTCTCCACGCCGAGCATCCACTGCCAGGCCTGGATCCCGGCCAGGTGGCCGGTGGACTCCCCGCCGGCTGCCGAGTTGAGCGCGTAGTTGGCCAGTTGGGAGATGGTGATGCCGAGCACGATCGCCATCTGCTGGAAGGAGGCCAGCCGGCCCCGGTAGGCCGGGGGCGCCACCTCGGCGATGTAGGTGGGCGCGATCACCGAGGCGAGGCCGATCGCGATGCCGCCCAGCACCCGCCAGGTGGCCAGCACCTGGATGCTCGGCGGGAACATCGAGCCGACGCCGCTGACCGCGAAGAGCACGGCGGCCAGCACCATGGTCCGCACCCGGCCGAAGTGGTCGGCCAGCCAGCCGGCCGCGACCGCGCCGGCTGCCGAGCCGAGCAGGGCGATGGCCACCACGAAGGCGGTCTCGCCGCTGCCCACCCGGAAGTGCTTCTGGATGCCGGTGACCGCGCCGTTGATGACCGCGCTGTCGTAGCCGAACAGGAAGCCGCCCATGGCGGCCGCCGCCGAGATGAAGACGACATGGCCCAGCGGGGCGAGCTCGGGGGAGGGGTGGGCCGAGGCGGTCCTGGACAGGGCGGGCTCCCGGGGGTGGGCGGAGGCGATCCGTTCCATCAGATCAGCTGAGCGCCCGTCTGCCCCGCAACGAGCCCGGTATGTCAGCCCTACGGCGGTCCGAGCGGGCAGCCGCCCCGCTGCGCGTTGCGCCGCAGCAGCTGCGCCCGGGCCCCCGCGTCCCCGGGGCCGGCGCGCTCGGCGAGCCGCTCGGCCATCGCCGCCTGCTGCTCGGCCGGCACCTTGTCGTCGTACTTGAACTTCGCCCGCACCTGGCGCACCGCCAGCCGCAGCGCGCGGATGCCCGACAGCTGCGGCCCGTACGGCTCGGCGCCCGGGACCACCCGGACCTGCGGGGTCTCCGGCTGGAAGTGCGCCAGCTGCCGGTTGAGGATCGCGGCCTTGCCCGCCGCGTCGTCCACCGGCTCGGCCAGGCAGTCGAACTGCACCGAGGCGTAGTAGCTGGTGGGCACCTGACTGGGCCGCCAGTAGCCGGGCACGAAGGCGTAGTCGTCGGTCACCGCGAGGGTCACCTGCGGGTCGGCCTCGATCGCCGCGAAGAGCGGGTTGGGCTTGCCCAGGTGCAGCACGATCTCGCCCCGGTCGGCGTCCAGCACGAAGTGGGTGGGCACCAGCACCGGGCCGCTCCCGCCCGTGCCGTTGGCCGCCAGCACGCCGAAGTCGCGCCCGGCCAGCCACTGGCGCCACTCGGCCGGCTCGCCCCGGTCCCAGGAGCGGATCAGCACGGCGCACCGGGCGGCTGGAAGTCGCGCAGGTAGCCGGGCAGTTCGGGCTCGGTGCCCGGGAGCGGCACGGGCGTGCCGTAGACGGTGCTGACGGGCACGACGCCCGACCAGTACGGCAGGTCCATGTCCTCCGGATCGTCGTGGGCGCCGTCCGCGCGGCTCTTGGCCGAGACCTCGCCGAGCACCAGGCGGATCACCGCCGTCTTGGCCAGCTCCTTGGGGTTGGCGGGCCGGCAGTCCTTGGAGCGCCCCGGGACCGCGTGGTCGACCAGCGCGTCCAGCGCCAGCGTCAGCTCCTCGGGGTCGGTGACCTGCTCGGCGATGCCGTGGGCGACCACCGAGCGGAAGTTCACGGAGTGGTTGAAGGCGGACTTGGTCAGCACCAGGGCGTCCAGCTGGGTGACCGTGACGCAGACCGGCAGCCCGCCCTCGCCGCCGGCGGCGCGCAGCGGGCGGCTGCCGGTGGAGCCGTGGATGTAGAGCCGGTCGTCCACCCGGGCGAAGATCGTGGGCAGCACGACCGGACCGCCGGCCGCGACGAAGCCCAGGTGGCAGACCCAGGCGGTGTCCAGCACGGCGTGGATCTCGGCCCGCTCCCAGCTGGCCCGGTCCTTGTAGCGGGTGGGTGTGGTCCGCGTGGTGCGCGCGTAGGAGGTGCCCGTCTCCTCGCCCTGCTCCTCGCTCCGATCGGTCCGCCGCGCCTGCGGGTCCGACATGACAGCCCCCTATGTACTAGTGCATAATTGTCTTTGTGCTAGGAGACTATCGGATTCAAGGACGACGCGCCACGGAGATCGCGGCCGACGTCGAGCGCGCGGTCGGCTCCGGCGAGCTGGAGCCCGGCCAGGGGCTGCCCCCGCTGCGCGAGCTGGCCGAGGAACTGGGCGTCAACCCCAACACGGTGGCCGCGGCCTACCGCCTGCTGCGCGACCGCGGGGTGATCGAGACCGCCGGGCGTCGGGGCAGCCGGATCCGCCCCCGCCCGGTCACCAGCTACCGCGACCAGGTGCGGGTGGACGTCCCGTCCGGCACCCGGAACCTGACGGCCGGCAACCCCGACCCGCGCCTGCTGCCCGACCTCGGCCCGGCGCTCGCGGTGGCCGCCGCCGCGGCCGAGCGGGCCCCGGTGCTCTACGGCCACCCCGCCGCCGATCCCGACCTGGTCGAGCTCGCCACGGCGGGCTTCCTGGCCGACGGGGTGCCCGGAGCCGCCTTCGCGGTCACCGCGGGTGCGCTGGACGCGATCGACCGGGTGCTCGCCGCCTGCCTGCGGCCCGGCGACCTGGTCGCGGTGGAGGACCCGGGCTGGGGCAGCCTGCTCGACCTGCTGCCCGCCCACGGCCTGCGCACCCTGCCGGTCGCCCTGGACGACCAGGGCCCGCTGCCCGAGTCGGTGGCCGCGGCGCTCGCGGCCGGTGCCCGCGCGCTGGTCGTCACCAGCCGGGCGCAGAACCCGACCGGGGCCGCCGTCAGCACCGCCCGCGCCGCCGCGCTGCGCGCCGTGCTCGCCGGGCACCCCGAGGTGCTGCTGCTGGAGGACGACCACGGGCACGGCATCACCGACCTGCCCTTCGCCACCCTGGTCTGCGGGCCGGACCGGCGGCCGATCTGCTCGCGCTGGGTGGTGGTCCGCTCCGCCGCCAAGGCGTTCGGCCCGGACCTGCGGCTGGCCGTGCTGATGGGGGACCAGGACACCGTCGGACGGCTGCTGGGCCGCCAGCGGCTGGACACCGGCTGGGTCAGCCACCTGCTCCAGCGCGCGGTGGCCGAGCTGTGGCGCACCCACGGCGCGGGGCCGGCCGGCGTCGCGCAGGCGTACGGCGAGCGCCGCCAGGCGCTGCTCGCGGCGCTGGCGGCGCACGGCATCGCCGCGCACGGCGCCAGCGGGATCAACGTCTGGGTCGCGGTGCCGGAGGAGACCGCGGTCGTGGTCGGCCTGCTGCAGCGGAACTGGGCGGTCACGCCCGGGGCGGCGTTCCGGGTGCAGTCGCCGCCCGGGATCCGGATCACCGTCGCCCGGCTGGATCCGGCCGAGGCGCCGCGGCTGGCCGCCGATCTCGCGGCGGTCCTGGGCCGCACGGAGGCGGGTGCCCGGCAGATCTGAACAGCGGGCGCACCTGGGCCGCGGAGTCTGAACTCGCGGGTAACACGTCGGAAAAGATGGTGCAGCTACCTAGCGGTAACCGGCGCGGGCATGCCAGATTCCTCACGCCACCGGCCGGCGGCCCACCCTCACCCGCAGCGGCGCCCGACCCCACCTCGGGCAGCCGCCGTACGCAGGAGTTCCGCCGTGCCCGAAAGCTGGACCAGAACCACGCGCACCCGCAGGGCCACCCGGCCGCTGGCCGCCCTGCTCGCCCTCCCGCTCACCGCCACCGGCCTGCTCACGCTGGCCGCCCCGGCGCACGCCGTCGCCGGCCCCACCGCCGCGGTCACGCTCGGCGACAGCTACATCTCCGGGGAGGCCGGCCGCTGGATGGGCAACAGCGACGCCACCTCCGGCGGCTACGACGGCACCGACCGGGCCTGGAACGGCAGCACCGCCGACCCGAGCACGGTCTACGGCTCGACCTACGCCAGCGGGTGCGACCGCTCCGACGTGGCCGAGGCCGACAGCGCCGCCGGGATCGCCCAGCAGAGCATCAACCTGGCCTGCTCGGGCGCCACCAGCGCCAACGTCCTGCGGGCCGCGGACGGCGGCCAGAGCCTCAAGGGCGAGGCCCCGCAGGCCGACCAGCTGGCCACCGTGGCCGCCCGCAACGACGTCAAGCTGATCACGCTGTCGATCGGCGGCAACGACCTCGGCTTCTCGGACGTCATCAGCACCTGCGCCGAGGACTACCTGATCTGGGACTCGACCTGCGCGGACAGCCAGCAGTCCGCCATCGAGGCGAAGATGCCCGCCGCGATGGCCGGGGTCGGCAAGGCGATCGACGACATCCGCGCGGTGATGACCGGTGACGGCTACGCCGCCGGCTCCTACCGGATCGTGCTGCAGTCCTACCCCTCGCCGATCCCGCGCGCAGCCGAGAACCGCTACCCGGAGAGCGGCTGGTCCCGCGCCTCCACCGGTGGCTGCCCGTTCTGGAACGCCGACTCGGACTGGGCCAGGGACACCATGGTTCCCGAGGTCTCCGACCGGCTGGCGGCGGTGGCCGCCGCCAAGGGCGTGCAGTTCCTGGACCTGCGCGACCTGCTCCAGGGCCGTGAGGTGTGCTCGACCGCCACCCAGCAGGCCACCGCGGACAGCCCGCCCTCGGCGACCACCAGCGAGTGGGCCCGCTTCGTCGACTCCGGCCTCACCAGTGCCAGCCAGGGCACCACCCAGGAGTCGATGCACCCCGACTACTACGCCCAGCTCGCGCTCGGCCGCTGCCTGTCGCTGCTCTGGGCGCAGGGGAGCGGCAATGCCGCCTGCCGCAACACGCCGGGCCAGGACGCCTCGGGGATGTACCTGACCGGCTCCTGAGCCCTCGCGCGCAGCACGCAGCACGCCGCCGCCGGCCCGGGGAGGGCCGGCGGCGGCGTCCGGGTGCGGCGCGTCAGTGCTTGGCGTGCAGCGCCTGGGTGTGCTCGCGGATCTGTTCCTTGCTCAGATAGGCGTCGGTGTACTCGAAGTCGCGCAACGTGGCGGGCCGGCGGGAGAGGAAGCCCAGCCGCACGAAGTCGTCCCCGGCGGTGGCGTTCAGCAGCCAGCTGGCGCCCACCCGGAACTTCGCCACGTTGGTCCGCATCGCCATCAGGTGGTAGCCGCGGGCCACCAGTTGGGCCGGCACGCCGGTCATCTCCACCCCGAGCGGCTTGGAGACCGCGTCCTTGCCGCCCAGGTCGACCACCAGGCCCAGGTCCTTGTGGTAGTAGGGCTCCAGGGGCTGGTTGCGCAGCGCGGCGACCAGGTTGTCGGCGGCCCGGCGGCCCTGGCGGGCCGAGTGCTGGGCGGTGGGCGGGCAGACCGCGCCGTCGCCCTTGGCCAGGTCGGGCACCGCCGCCGCGTCGCCGAGCGCGAAGACGCCCTCGAACTGCGGCACCCGCAGCTCGGCGGTCACCGCGATCCGTCCGCGCACCGTCTCCGCGTCCAGCGTGCCGATCAGCGGACTGGCGGCCACCCCGGCGGTCCAGATCAGGGTGCGCGAGGGGATCACCCGGCCGTCGGTGAAGGTCACGGTGGTGTCGCCGACCTCGGCCACCGAGACCCCGAGCGAGACCTCGACGCCGCGCTCGCGCAGCACCTTCATCGCCCGGTTGCCCAGGTGCTCGCCCAGTTCGGGCATCAGCTTGGGCGCGATGTCGATCAGGTGCCACTTGATCAGCTGCGGGTCCAGCCGGGGGTAGCGGTTCAGCGCCGCGGTGGTCAGCCGCTGCAGGCAGGCGGCGGTCTCGGTGCCGGCGTAGCCGCCGCCGACCACCACGAACTGCAGCCGGGAGGCGCGCTCCTCCTGGTCCAGGGTGGCCGCGGCCAGGTCGAGCTGGGAGATCACGTGGTCGCGCACGTAGGCGGCCTCGGCGAGGGTCTTCATGCCGCGCGCGTGGTCGGTCAGGCCCGGGATGTCGAAGGTGCGGGTGACGCTGCCGGGGGCCAGCACCAGGTAGTCGTAGGGCTCGGCGATCACCTCGTCGGTGATCTTCCGGATGATGCAGACCTTGGCCTGCGGGTCCACCCCGATGGCGCCGCCCGGGATGATGTCGGTGCGGTGCAGCGAGCGGCGCAGCGAGACCGCGACCGACGACGGGGTGAGCACGCCGGCGGCCACGTGCGGCAGCAGGGGCAGGTAGAGCTGATAGCTGAACGGTGCGACGAGGGTGATCCGGGCCTCCGTCGCGGCGAGCTTGCGCTCCAGCCGACGGGCGCACTCCAGTCCGGCGAAGCCGCCGCCCACCACCAGGATCCGAGGACGTTCCATCTGACTTCCTTCGCTAGGCCCCTTCGGGGCGAAGGTTCCGGTGGGGCCCGGGTGACGGGGCGCCACATCCTGGCCACCCTCGCACGGCCCATGGGGGCGCGCCACCGCAACCGGTCGGATGGGTAGGGTTGGCGCG
This sequence comes from Kitasatospora sp. NBC_01250, assembly GCF_036226465.1. Lineage (NCBI taxonomy): Bacteria > Bacillati > Actinomycetota > Actinomycetes > Kitasatosporales > Streptomycetaceae > Kitasatospora > Kitasatospora sp. NBC_01250. The sequence continues at coordinate 7,542,452 of NZ_CP108476.1, forward strand.
TGCTTCGTGAGGTGACGGCGGTCCGCTATGTGACGCCACTGCGAGAAGGCGGCTCGATGCCGGGCCTGGTGGAGGCCGACGACCACCGGCTGTACGCGCTGAAGTGGAGTGGCGCGGCACAGGGGCGCAAGGCGCTGGTGGCCGAGGTGCTGGCCGGTGAGCTGGCGCGCGGGCTCGGGCTGCCGGTGCCGGAGCTGGTCCGGGTCGACCTCGACCCGGTGCTCGCCCGCAGCGAGCCGGAGCAGCAGATCCAGGAGCAGATGCGGGCCAGCGGCGGGGTGAACGTGGGCCTGGCCTTCGTCAGCGGTGCGCTGAACTTCGACCCGCTCTGCTTCGAGGTGGACGCGGACCAGGCCGCCCGGGTGCTCTGGTTCGACGCGCTGATCGGCAACGTCGACCGGTCCTGGCGCAACCCGAACCTGCTGGTGGCCCAGGGGCGGCTGCACCTGATCGACCACGGCGCCAGCCTGATCTTCCACCACCACTGGCCCGGCGCGGCCGGCTGGACCCGGCGCCCGTACGACGCCGGCGACCACGCGCTGCGCCGGTTCTGCACCGGCCCGGGCGCACTGGCGGCGGCGGACGGTGCGCTCGCCGCCGCGGCCACCCCCGAGCTGCTGGCCCGCGCGGTGGCGGCGGTCCCGGTGGAGTTCCTGCTCGACGAGCCCGGCTTCGCGGACCCGCAGGCCGTCCGGGCCGCCTACATCGCCCAGTTGTCGGCGCGGCTGGCCGGGCCGCGCGACTGGTTGCCCGTGCTGACGGAGGTGAGTGCCTGATGGACCGCCATGACGTGGCGTATCACGACTACGAGTACGCGGTGGTCCGCGCCGTGCCCCGGGTGGAGCGCGGCGAGTGCGTCAACCTCGGGGTACTGCTCTACTGCCGCGGGCAGGAGCGGCTGCTGGCCCGTACCCTGCTGCCGGAGGCGAAGCTGCTGGCGCTGGATCCGGCGGTCGACCTGGCCGGGCTGGCGCGGGCCCTGCGCGGGATCGAGGGCGTCTGCGCCGGTGGTCCGGCGGCGGGGCCGGCGGCCGGGGACACCCCCGGGCAGCGGTTCCGCTGGCTCACCGCGCCGCGCAGCGCCGTCGTCCAGCCCGGCCCGGTGCACACCGGTCTGACCGGTGACGCGGAGCAGGAGCTGGCACGGCTGTTCGAGCAGCTGGTCGCCTGAGCGGGGCCGCCGGTGGGGGCGGCGAGGTCGCTTGAGCAACTCAAAGCTCAAGCGAATGAAACTTTTATGCCTCCTGTGATCTCATAGTGCCCATGACGACCGCCGCATCACCTGTCACCACCGCCGCCCTGATGGAGGCGGTGGCAGCCGTGAGCGCCGCCTACTTCCAGGACTTCGCCGGCGCGGCGGGCCGGCACGGGCTCAGCTCCTCCCAGGCCAAGGCGCTCGGCGTGGTGCTGGAGCCGGTGCCGATGCGCGCGCTGGCCGGCCGCCTGGGCTGCGACGCCTCCAACGTCACCGGGATCGTGGACCGCCTGGAGTCGCTGGGCCTGGCCCGTCGCGAGGCGGCCGCCACCGACCGCCGGGTGAAGATCGTGACCATCACCGAGGCGGGTCGCGAGACCCTGCTCAAGATCCGTGCCGACATGACCCGGGCGCACCGTGCGCTGGACTCGCTCAGCGCCGAGCAGCGGGCCGGGCTGCTGGGCATGTGCGAGCAGCTGCTGCCGCTGCTGGCGAGCTGAGCGCCCCGACGGCTGCCGGGCGCCGGGCGGTCGCACCCGCTGCCGCCGCCCCGTCGTCCGGCCGCGCTGACCTCCACTGTTAGGCTTGCGAAGCGTGAGCGCCAAGCCCCAGATCCCCAATGTCCTGGCCGCCCGGTACGCTTCGGCGACCTTGGCCCAGCTGTGGTCCCCCGAGCACAAGGTGGTCCTCGAACGCCACCTGTGGCTCGCCGTCCTCAAGGCCCAGCGGGATCTGGGCATCGATGTGCCCGAGACCGCCGTCGCCGACTACGAGCGGGTCGTCGACAACGTCGATCTGGCCTCGATCGCCGCCCGCGAGCGGGTCACCCGGCATGACGTGAAGGCCCGGATCGAGGAGTTCAGCGAGCTCGCGGGCCACGAGCAGATCCACAAGGGGATGACCTCCCGGGACCTGACCGAGAACGTCGAGCAGCTGCAGATCCGTCAGTCGCTGGAGCACGTGCGCGACCGCGTGGTCGCCGTGCTGGTCCGCCTGGGCCGCCTCGCCGCCCAGCACTCCGAGCTGGTGATGGCCGGCCGCTCGCACAACGTGGCGGCCCAGGCCACCACGCTCGGCAAGCGGTTCGCCACCGTGGCCGACGAGGTGCTGGTCGCCTTCGTCCGGCTGGAGGAGCTGATCGCCCGCTACCCGCTGCGCGGGATCAAGGGCCCGGTCGGCACCGCGCAGGACATGCTCGACCTGTTGGGCGGCGACGAGGCCAAGCTGGCCGAGCTGGAGCTGCGGGTGGCCGGCCACCTCGGCTTCGACAACGTGCTGACCAGCGTCGGCCAGGTCTACCCGCGCTCGCTGGACTTCGAGGTGCTCAGCGCGCTGGTCCAGCTGGCCGCCGGCCCCTCCAGCCTGGCCAAGACGATCCGCCTGATGGCCGGGCACGAGCTGGTGACCGAGGGCTTCAAGGAGGGCCAGGTCGGCTCCTCGGCGATGCCGCACAAGATGAACACCCGCTCCTGCGAGCGGGTCAACGGCCTGGCCGTGATCCTGCGCGGCTACGCCTCGATGACCGCCGAGCTCGGCGGCGACCAGTGGAACGAGGGCGACGTCTCCTGCTCGGTGGTGCGCCGGGTGGCCCTGCCGGACGCGTTCTTCGCCTTCGACGGCCTGCTGGAGACCTTCCTGACGGTGCTGGACGAGTTCGGCGCCTTCCCGGCCGTGATCGAGGCCGAGCTGGACCGCTACCTGCCGTTCCTGGCCACCACCAAGGTGCTGATGGGCGCGGTGCGCGCGGGCGTGGGCCGCGAGGTCGGCCACGAGGTGATCAAGGAGCACGCGGTCGCCTCCGCCCTGGCGATGCGGGCCGGTGCGCGGGAGAACGAGCTGCTCGACCGGCTCGCCGCCGACGAGCGGATCCCGCTGGACCGGGCCGCGCTGGACGCGCTGCTGGCCGACCGGCTCTCCTTCACAGGCGCCGCCGGGGCCCAGGTGGCCGAGATGGTGCGCCGGATCGAGGCCGTGGCCGACCGCTACCCGGCCGCCGCCAAGTACGCGCCCGGCGACATCCTGTAGGCAGCCGTCAGCCGGTGGACCCGGGGCACTCGTGGCCCGGGTCCACCGGCGGGGCCGTGGTGGAGCAGTACCAGGTGCTGTCCGGCTCGGTCGTGACCTCCGGCGCGGCCGGGGTGCGCCCCGGCACGGTGGCCAGCGCCAGCAGGCCCGCGCCCGCGAGCAGGCCGGCGCAGATCAGCACGGCGGTGCGGAACGCAGAGTCCACCGCCTCCGGCACCTGGTACTCGTCCCCGCTCAGGCCGGTCAGCAGGGGCAGCGCCGCCACCGCCAGCAGGCCCGCGGCCCGCGCCGCCGCGTTGTTCACCCCACTGGCGATACCGGCCCTGCGCACCTCCACCGCCGCCAGCACCGTCGAGGTCAGCGGCGCCACCAGCAGGGTCAGCCCGGTCCCGAAGACCACGGCGGCCGGCAGCACGTCCGTCCAGTACGAGGCATGCCGGCCGATCCGCAGCATCAGCAGCACGCCGCCCGCGCTGATCAGCGGCCCCAGGGTCAGCGGCACCCGGGGTCCGATCCGGCCCGCCAGCCGGCCCGCCCGGGCGGAGAAGAGCAGCATCAGCAGCGTGACCGGCGCGAAGGCCACCCCGGAGACCAGCGGCGTGAAGCCGGACACCGTCTGCAGCTGGACCTGCAGGAAGAAGAACACCCCGCTCAGTGCGCCGTAGACCGCGAGGGTCAGCACGTTGATCACGCTGAACAGCCGTGATTCGAACAGCTCCAGCGGCAGCATCGGCCGCGGACTGCGCCGCTCGACGACCACGAAGGCGACGCCCAGCAGCACACCGGCGCAGGCCGCCAGCCAGACCGCCGGCGTCACCGCGCCCGCCGCCGCCGTCAGTGCGTAGGTGACCCCGCCCAGGGCGAGTGCGGCGAGCACCGCGCCGGGCACGTCGAAGCGGCCGGAGGCCTGCTCGTCGCGGCTCTCCGGCACGTGGCGCAGGGTCAGCACGGCCACCACGACGGCGATCGGCAGGTTGATCACGAAGATCCAGCGCCAGCCCGGGCCGCTCACCAGCCAGCCGCCGAGGAAGGGGCCCACCGCGGTGGCCACTCCGCCCAGGCCCGACCAGGCGCCGACCGCCGCCGAGCGGTCGTCCGGGTGGAAGGTGGCCTGCAGCAGCGCGAGCGAACCGGGCGTCAGCAGCGCGCCGCCGATCCCCTGCAGCGCGCGGGCGGCGATCAGCACGTCGACGTCGGGGGCCACCGCGCACAGCCCGGAGGCGCCGGCGAACCAGCAGACGCCGATCACGAAGACCCGTCGGCGCCCGTAGCGGTCGCCGAGCGCCCCGCCGAGCAGGATCAGGCCGGCCAGCGTCAGCAGGTAGGCGTTGACCGTCCACTGCAGCGCGGCCAGGTTCGCGCCGAGGTCGCGGCCGATGGTCGGCAGCGCCACGTTCACCACGGTGCCGTCCAGCATCGCCATGCCCGAGCCGAGCGCCGCAGCCAGCACCACCCAGCGGCCCTGGCGGGTGTTCAGCCGCAGCCCGCCGTCCTGAGGTGTCGTCGTCACTCCTCGATCCTGCCGTACCGGCCGCCCGGCGGCCTCCCGGTGGCGGTGCCTCAGCTGCCGGGAAAGGCTGGCAGACGATGACCGAACGACCGCACCCGCACGTCGACCCGGTGGAGGCGATCGCCGCCACCGGGCTCGGCTGCTTCGAGTGGGACCCCGACACCGGCCGCTTCACCCTGGACGAGGGCGGCCTTGCCGTCTTCGACCTGCGGCCCGAGGAGTACAGCGGCATGGTGGCCGGCCTGTCCCGGCGGATCCCGGTGGAGGAGGTGCTGCGGCTGGTCACCCTGGTGCAGGAGATCCGCACCGGGCGCACCGACTCGTACAGCAGCTACTTTCGGGTCCGCCACCGCGACGGTTCGGTGCACTGGGCCCACACCCAGGGGCAGGCGATCCGCGATCCGGGCCTGCGGGTGGTGGGGGTGGTCCGCGACGCCACCCAGGAGCTGGCCCACTCGGCGCTGCGCCTGATGGCCGAGGACGACCGCCAGCGCCAGGAGGAGGCGCTGCGCGAGGTGGCCCGGGCGCTCGGCGAGGCCTTCAGCGTGGAGGACGTGGTGACCGTGCTGACGGGGGACCAGAGCATGCGCCGGCTCGGCGCGCAGGGGATCACCCTCGGCGTGGTGGACCAGGGCCGGATCAGGCTGGTCGGCGCGGTGGGCGGGGTGAACGTGCGGCTGCGCGAGCTGCACCGGGCCCGGTTGACCGAGCCCCGGCCGCTCAACGACGTGGTGCGCACCGGAGAGGCCGCCTTCTTCACCTCGCGCGACGCCTTCGTGCGCCGCTACCCGGACCTGGCCGACCAGCTGACCGACAGCCTGGCCACCGCCGCCGCGTTCCTGCCGCTGACCGCCCAGGGGCGCCCGATCGGCGCACTCGCCCTGGTCTACGAGGGCAAGCGCAGCTTCAGCAGCCAGGACCGGACCCTGCTCACCACGCTGGCCAGCGCGATCGCGCAGTCGCTGCAACGGGCCATGCTGGTCGACCAGTCCCGGGAGATCGCCGCCGGTCTGCAGAACGCGATGCTGCCGCGCCGCCTGCCGGTGCTGGTCGGCGGCGCGCTGACGGTGCGCTACCGCACCGCGCGCGAGGGCATCTGGATCGGCGGGGACTGGTACGACGCGGTGGCGCTGGCCGAGGACGTGGTCGGGGTGGCGATCGGCGACGTGCAGGGCCACGACACCGAGGCGGCCGCGATCATGGGGCAGCTGCGGATCGCGATGACCGCCTACGCCGCCGAGGGGCACAGCAGCGGCGCCGTGCTGGCGCGGGCCTCGTCGTTCCTCGCGGAGCTGCACGCCGACCGGTTCGCCACCTGCCTGTACGCCCAGGTCGCGCTCGCCACCGGCTGGGTGCGGGCGGCCAACGCGGGGCACCTGCCGCCGCTGGTGCGGCACGCCGACGGCACGGTGACCCGGATCGAGGTGGCCACCGGGCTGCCGCTGGGCCTGCCCGTCGACTGGGCCCCCGCCGGCTACCCGCACACCGACTTCCGGCTCGCCCCCGGCGACACCATGGTGCTCTACACCGACGGCCTGGTCGAGCGGCCCGGCGAGGACCTGGAGGTCGGACTGGCCCGGCTGGCCCAGGTGTTCGGGAGCGGACCGGCGGCGCTGCCCGCGCTCGCCGACCACGTGCGCGACACCCTCGGCGAGCGGCTGGACGCCGAGGACGACGCCGCGCTGCTGCTCCTGCACCGCGCGGCGTCCTCGGACGTACGGGAACCGTCAAGGAGCGGACCCGCGGCGTAGGGCGCGCGTCAAGGGGCGGTGCCCGAGCGGGGTCCTGGGGCTCCAATGGATGGGGAGCCGGGTCCCGGGTGCGCCGAATGCGGTCGGCGCACAGGGCCGGCCCGCGGAGAGGAAGCGGTCGCCATGGTTGACCAGGGACGGGTCATCGTCGGGGTCAGCGGCTCGGTGAGCTCGCTGGCGGCCGTCCATCGCGCGGCCTGGGAGGCCGTGCACCGGGATGCGGAACTGGTGCCGGTGGCCGCCTGGCTGCCCACGGACGACCCGCTGCGCCCGCTGTCCGAGATCGAGCACGCGGCGCGGCGCCGACTGGACGTGATCTTCGAGCAGGCCTTCGGCGGCTACCCCGCCGGGCTGCTGCTGCGGCCACGGGTGGTGCGGGCGGAGGCCGGCGCGGCGCTGGTGGTGGCGGCCGACCGGCCGGACGACCTGCTGGTGGTGGGAGCGGGCCGCCCGGGCCGGGTGGCCCGGCTGCGGCACGGCTCGGTGGCCCGGCACTGCCACGCGCACGCGCACTGCGCGGTGCTGGTGGTGCCCGCGAGCGACCTGCTGGCCGGTCCGGAGCACGCGGTGCACGGATCGCGCCTGCCCTGGTCCTGGCCCGCGCCGGTGCGGCTGGGCTGAGACCGGGGCCCGCAGCGGGCCGCACGCCGCCGCGCCAGGCCGCACGCCACCGCGCCGGGTCGCTGACGGCTGGTCAGCGGCCCGGCGCGGCTTGGTGGCCCGGCGTGGTTCGCGGCCGGCTGCCGCGGGCGGCGGTCAGCCGACCGGCAGCGGCTCGCGATTGGCTGCGGCCTCGCTCGCCTCGACCGGCTCGGCCGTGGCCGGCCTGCGGTTCGGCAGCGCGAACATCAGCAGGAAGACCGCCAGCAGGCAGCCGACCAGCCACCAGAGCGAGTGGCTGAAGGCCTGGGTGAAGACGGCGCCCACCGTCCGCCCGGGCGCCGATCCGTCCACCACGCCGAAGAAGGCCACCGAGACCAGGCCCAGCCCGAGCGCGTTGCCCAGCTGCTGGGTGGTGTTGACCAGGCCGGAGGCGGAGCCGGCGTGCTCGCGCGGCACGTCGGCGAGCACCGCGTCGGTCAGCGGCGCGACGATCAGCCCCATCCCCAGGCCCATCACGACCAGCGGCAGCGCCATCTGCCACGAGTGGATCGCCGTGCCGTAGCGGTGCGCCTCCCAGAGGTAGAGCAGCACGCCGCCGGCCATCACCAGGGCGCCGGTCTGCAGCACCTTGCGGCCGAAGCGCGGCACCAGCTGCTGGACCGAGATCCCGGCCGCCGCCGAGACCGCGATCGAGAACGGGATCCCGGTGGTGCCGGCCCGCAGCGGGCTCCAGCCGAGGCCGATCTGCATCCACAGCGTCCAGACCAGGAAGAAGATGCCGCAGGTCACCCCGAAGACCAGCTGCACCCCGATGCCGCCGGCGAAGCTGCGCACCTTGAAGAGCGACAGCTCGACCAGCGGCGAGCCGTCCTTGCGGGCCTTGAACCGCTCGTAGCGGACGAACAACGCCAGCATCGGCAGGCTCAGGCCCATCGAGACGAAGCCCCACAGCGGCCAGCCGGACTCCCGGCCCTGGGTGAGCGGGTAGAGCAGCATCAGCAGGCCGAGGGCGGCCAGCGCCATGCCCACCAGGTCCAGGCGCAGGCTCTGGGCCGAGCGCGACTCGTCGATGAAGCGCCGGCCCAGCAGCAGACCGGCCACGCCCACCGGCAGGTTGATCAGGAAGATCGGGCGCCATTCGAGCCCGCCCAGGTTCCACTCGGTCAGCAGCGCGCCGAGCAGCGGGCCGCTGACCGCACCCAAGCCCACCATCGCGCCGAACATCCCGAAGACCTTGCCGCGCTCATGGGCCGGGAAGCTGGTGTGGATGATCGACAGCACCTGGGGCACCATCAGCGCGGCGGTCGCGCCCTGCAGGATCCGGGTGGCCACCAGCATCCCGGGGTCGACGGCCAGGCCGCAGAGCGCGGAGGCGAGGGTGAAGCCGCCGATGCCGATCAGGAAGACCCGCTTGCGGCCGTAGATGTCGCCCAGGCGCCCACCGGTGATCAGGCCCACCGCGAAGGCCAGCGCGTACCCCGCGGTCACCCACTGGATCGCGCTGAACGAGGCGCCCAGGTGCTCCTGGATGCTCGGGATCGCGACGTTGACGATGGTCACGTCGACCAGGTCCATGAACGAGGCCATCATCACGATCGCCAGCGCGATCCAGCGCCGCCGATCGTGGACGGCCGACAACTGGTCGGCTGCGGTCGGGGGTGTGCCGGTCATCAGGTGGGTGCCTTCCTGGCGGGTGGGGGGTCGACGAGAAGGACGGTAGACGCCATCTAGGCCAGTTCCTGTCCCAGATGACTGGCATCGTTGGGGGCATGACCGACACACCGGCCCGCCTGCTCAAGCTGCTCTCCCTGCTGCAGACCCCGCGCGAGTGGCCGGGCAGCGAACTGGCCGAACGGCTCGGGGTCAGTGCGCGCACCGTGCGGCGCGACGTGGAGCGGCTGCGCGAGCTGGGCTACCCGGTCCAGGCCAGCCTCGGCGCCGTCGGCGGCTACCGGCTGGCCGCCGGCAAGGCGATGCCGCCGCTGCTGCTGGACGACGAGGAGGCGGTGGCCATCGCGGTCGGGCTGCGGACGGCGGCCGGCAGCGCGATCAGCGGGATAGAGGAGGCCTCGGTGCGGGCGCTGGCCAAGCTGGTCCAGGTGCTCCCCACCCGGCTGCGGCACCGGGTCACCGCGCTCAACGCGGCCACCGTCCCGCTGCCCGGTGGCGGCCCGGCGATCGACCCCGAGCTGCTCGCGGCGCTGGCCGGCGCGGTGGCGGGGCCGCAGCGGCTGCGCTTCGCCTACCGCGCTGCGGACGGCGCCGAGAGCCGGCGCCAGGTGGAGCCGCACCGCCTGGTCGCCACGGGGCACCGCTGGTACCTGGTCGCCTTCGACAACGACCGCGACGACTGGCGGATCTTCCGGGTCGACCGGATCACGGCGGCACAGCCGACCGGGGTGCGGTGCCCGCCGCGCGAGCTGCCCGCGCCGGACGCGGCGGCGTACGTGGCGGGCAAGCTGCGCGAGCGGGCCCGGACCTACCGGGCGGTGGTGGTGCTGCCGCTGTCGGCGGCCGAGGTGGCGCGCCGGCTCGGCGGGGCGCCGGTCGAGCTGGAGGAGCTGGACGAACGGCGCTGCCGGCTGCGCTCCGGCGCGGACACGCTGGAGTGGCTGGCCTTCCGGCTGCTCACCCTCGGCTGCGACTTCGAGGTGGAGGAGCCGGCCGAGCTCGTCAGCCATTTGCGCGAGCTCGGCGGCCGGATCACCCGCGCCACCGGACCGGCCATCGGACCGGCCACCGGGCCGGTCGCCGGGCCCGGGGAAGGGCCGGAGGGAGGTGAAATCCATCGTCCGGGCGTGGCGCGCTGCCCGGCGGGGTCGGACGGTGGCCGCTAGAGTCCCGGCCAGGGCCTGTCCGAGGGAGCAATCAGGGTGAAGTACGACAAAGTGGTCACCGGCGGGCCGTGCTGGGTGGAGCTGGGCACGGCCGACCCGGAGGGCGCCAAGGAGTTCTACCGCGAGCTCTTCGACTGGCGCGCCGAGACCGACCCGCGGCCGGAGGCCGGCGGCTACACCATGCTGCTGCGCGGCGAGCAGCCGGTGGCCGCACTCAGCCCGCTCTACGCTCCCGGGCAGCCCACCGCCTGGGGCGTCTCGTTCGCGGTGCCCGACACCGACGCCGCCGTGGCGGCGGTGAGCAGGGCGGGCGGACGGCTGGTGGTGGAGCCGGTGGACGTCTTCGACGCGGGCCGCTTCGCGGTGGCCGCCGACCCCACCGGCGCGGTCTTCGCGCTCTGGCAGGCGCGGGCCTTCCCTGGGGCGGCGGTGATCAACGAGGCGGTCTCGCTCGGCTGGGTCGAGCTGCACACCCGCGACGTGCCGGCGGCCACCGCCTTCTACCGCGAGGTCTTCGGCTGGAGCCTCAACGCCGGCACGGGCTACAGCCAGTGGGGGATCGACGGGGCGGACTTCGGCGGCATGGCGGCGCTGGGCGAGGAGTTTCCGCCCGAGGTCCCCTCGCACTGGCTGCCCTACTTCGCGGTGGCGGAGGTGGACGCCACGGTGCGGCGGGCCGAGGAGCTCGGCGGCCGGGCCCTGATGGGGCCGATGGACCTGGCGGGCGGGCGGCGGATCGCCGTGCTGGGCGACCGTCAGGGCGCCGCCTTCGGCCTCTGTCCGGCCGGCACCGACTGATGGTCCGCCCGCCGCGGTCGCATGGATCCGCCCCGTCCTGACCCTTGCCGTTGGGGCCCTTGGCTGAGTTATCGTCAGATTGTCAGTGCGGCACGGGAGGGGAGGGATGACCGTGCGGCGCAACCCTGGAACCCACCCCCAGCCGGACCGGCGCGAGCCGCCGAACCGGCGGGTCCCGTCCGGACAGCGCATGCCCAACGCGACCTGGCAGCACCTGCGTTGCGCGCTGGGCGGTGACCTCGGCCCGCTCTGTCGCCCGCTGGACCGCGCCCGCAGCCGGGCGCTGCTGCTCCTCGTCCTCGGCCTGCTGGCCGCGCTGCTGCTCGGCGCCCTGCCGGCCGTCCGCGGCGTGCTCGCCGCCGATGCCCGGGCCGCCGACCGCACCGCGCGCCTGCACCGGATCGCGGCGGTGGTGACCGGTTCGGTGCGCCCCGACGCCACCTCGCCCGGCCACCGCTTCAAGGGCGGTGACGGGGTGGTCGTGACCTGGGACTATCCGGCCGGGTACGCCGTGACCGCCCGGATCGACCTGCCGCAGGCGGCCCTCCAGGGCGGCACGGTGCCGGTCTGGGTGACCGACGACGGCGCCCTCGCCGACCCGCCGCCCTCCCGCCTGAGCCTGGCCCTGCTGGCGGTGGGCACGGGCACCGGTCTGTGGCTGCTGACGAGCGCGGCCGTGCTCGCCGCCTACGGGCTGCGCCGGCAGGTGATCGAGCGCCGCGGCGGGCAGCGCTGGGCCAGCGGCTGGGCGGCGGTGGAGCCGCACTGGTCGGGACGGCTGGACGGTCACCCGGACAGCACCTCGCCCTGACGGCGGATCGCCCGGCCGGGACCGGTGAGCGGCCGGGGTCAGCCCAGCGGCGGCAGCTCGGCGCGGGCGTGGGTGCCCAGCCGGTCCAGCGCCGTCACCAGCCCGCTCGCCTCGTCGGCCGACAGGGCGCCGTGCATCAGCCGTTCGGCCTCGCGGGTGTGGGCCGCGGCGGCGGTCACCAGGGTCCGTTCGCCCTGGCGGGTCATGGTCACCAGCTGGACCCGCCGGTCGGCGGGGGAGGGCGACCTGGTGACCAGGCCGGCCTCCACCATGCGGTCGATCAGCCGGGTGGCGCCGCCGCTGGTGAGCACCAGGCCGCCGGAGAGGCGGCTCATCGGGGTGCCGTCGGGGTGGGCGGCCAGGATCAGCAGCACCTCGAACATCGAGTGGCTGATCCCCGCCGCGCGCTGGATCGCGCCGCCCAGCAGCCGTTCCATCAGTGCGGAGGTGTTGAAGAGCACGCCGATCGCCTGGATCCGCGGATCGGCGGCGACCTGCGCGGCGGTGCGGGGCTGCGGGGCGGTCTCCGGCACGGGTGGCACTCCCTGGGGTCCTGTCGGTCTGCTGGTCCGGTCGCTCTGTCACGGTCCGGCCGGCGGGCCGCCGCGGGCCGCGACGACCGGTGCCCCATCGTGGCCGGAGCGGGGCCGCTGGTCCAGTGGGTGGCCGGCGGCCCCGCCCCGGGGTCGTCCCGAGCAGCCTGTCTCAGTAGCCGACGGTGAAGCGCTCGCCCAGGTGCGCCGGCTGCTCGATCTCGTCGACCAGTGCGAGGGCGTAGTCCTCGGTGGAGATCCGGCTGGTGCCGTCCGCGCCGATCAGCAGGTCCTCCAGGCCGGTGCGGTAGGCGCCGGTCCGCTCGCCGGGCTCGATCGTCCCGGCCGGGCTGAAGCTGGTCCAGGTCACGTCGCTGACGGTGCGGTAGAAGTCCAGCGCGTCACCGTGCGCGTGCATGATCTGCAGCAGGAACTCGGGCAGCCCCTCCTTGTCCCAGACCTGCTTGCCGTCGGGGGTGCGCAGCGAGCCGGCGCCGCCGACCGCGATCAGCCGCGGCGCGCCGTCGCCCAGTGCCCGCAGGCCGGCCACCAGGGACTTGGCGGAGGGCTCGATGGTGGCCAGGTGGCCCGGGCCGTCCCCGCCGCCCACAGCGCTGACCAGCACGTCCTGGCCGGCGGCGACGGCGCTGACCGAGGCCGGGTCGAGCACGTCGCCCTGGGTGACGGTCAGCGACGGGTGCGTCTCGGTGATCTTGGCGGGGTCGCGGACCACGGCGGTGACCTGGTGGCCGCGGTTCAGTGCCTCGCGGACGATGCGGCTGCCGATGGTGCCGTTGGCGCCGAAGACGGTGATCTTGGACATGGTGGCTCTCCTTGCGGGGTTCGGTACGGCCTGTCGTCAGAGGGAACAGTACCTGACTAGTCAGATATTTCCGGGTCGCCCGGATTCCTCAGACTTCTTCCGGAAGCAGCGCCCGCACCGCCTCGACCGTGTCCGCCTCGGCGGCCGGCTTGTCCTCGCGGTAGCGCAGCACCCGGGCAAAGCGCAGCGTGACCCCCTCGGGGTAGCGGGTCGAGCGCTGCACCCCGTCGAAGGCGATCTCCACCACCAGCTCGGGCCGCACCCGCACGCCCCAGGCCGGTCGCTCCACGGCGAGGCGGGCCAGCTGCTCGGTCTGCCGGTCGAGCAGCGCGTCGGTCAGTCCCTTGAAGGTCTTGCCGAGCATGGCGAAGGAACCGTCCGCCCGCCGTGCGCCCAGGTGCAGGTTGGACAGCCGCCCGGCCCGGCGCCCGTGCCCCCACTCGGCGGCCAGGACCACCAGGTCCAGCGTGTGCACCGGCTTCACCTTGAGCCAGGACGCCTGGCGCCGGCCCGCCGTGTACGGGGCGTCCAGCGCCTTGACCACCACGCCCTCCTGCCCGCCGGCCAGCGCCGCGGCGGCGAAGGCCTCGGCCGCCTGCCGGGTGGCCGGGTCCGCCGGGTCGGCCGCCACCAGTCGGCGCACCCGCAGCGGTTGCGGCACCAGACGGGCCAGCTCGGCGTGCCGCCGTTCGGCGGGCAGGTCCAGCAGGTCCCGGTCGTCCAGGGTCAGCAGGTCGAAGAAGGCGGGGGAGAGCGGCACCGACTCGGTGGCGCCGGCGACGTCCAGCCGGGAGCCGACCCGACCCGCGATCTGCTGGAACGGACGCGGCCGGCCACGGGCGTCCAGCGCGATCACCTCGCCGTCCAGCACCACGCGCGTCGCGGGCAGCGCGAGCACCGCGGCCACCACCTCGGGCAGCCGGTCGGTGATCTCCTCCAGCGTCCTGGTGTAGACGTGCACCGCCCGCCCGTCGCGGTGCACCTGGATCCGGATGCCGTCCAGCTTCTCCTCCACCGCGCACGGGCCCAGCCGCCCCAGCGCCTCGTCGACGCTCTTCGCGCTCTGCGCCAGCATCGGCAGCACCGGGCGGCCGACCGTCAGCCGGAACTCCGCCAGCGCCGCCGGGCCCTCGGTCAGCAGCCGCTCGGCCACCGCACCCAGCGTGCCGCCGAGCATCACCGCCCGGCGCACCTGTTCGGCGGGTGCGCCGGCCGCCGCCGCGAGTGCCTCCACCGCCAGCGCGTCCAGGGCGCCCTGGCGCACCTCGCCGCCGATCAGCCGGATCAGGAACTCCTGCTCGGGCGCGGTGGCGGCGGCCAGCAGCCCGGCCAGCAGGCGGCGCCGCTCGGCCTGGGCGCCGGCGCCGCGCACGGCGGCGAGCCGGTCCAGTGCGGCGGACACCTGGCGGACCGTCAAGGTGGCGTCGGTGGCCGGGGGAACGGGCTCGGCGAGCAGCTTCCAGCCCACGCCGAGCCGGCCCTGCGGCAGGCGGCCGGCCAGGTAGGTGATCACGGTGGGGGCCTCGGCCGGTTCGCCGGTCCGGAACAGCTCGGCCAGCAGCGCGGTCTTGCGGGAACGGGCCGAGGTGGCGGCGACCTCCTGCGAGGTCCGGGCGAGGTCGGCCAGCAGCATGCCCTCATGCTCGCCCGCTGCCCCGGGCGGCGCTACTCCTGGCCGGCGACGGGAGCAGGCCGGCGTGGCGCGGGGGCGCGCGGGGACGAGGAGCAGACTGGAGGCATGTGCCGAAGCATCAAGACCCTCCGCCCGCCCGTCTCGCCCGAGGTCACCGAGGCCGACATCCACGCGGCGGCGCTGCAGTACGTCCGCAAGGTGTCCGGGTTCCGGGCGCCGGCCGCACACAACCGGGTGGTGTTCGACCAGGCCGTCGCGGACATCGCCGCGGCCACCGGTCAGCTGCTGGCCGGTCTGGAGGTGCGGGGCGCCGCGGCCCGGGCCCACTGAACCCGGGCCGACAGACGCATGCGTCCGTGTCACCGGCCGAGCAGGCCGGTGACACGGGCGCGGGTGGGTCAGCGCTGGGCGCTGCGGCGGCGGGCGAAGTACACCGCGCCGGCGCCGATCACCAGCAGCGCCGCGCCGCCGCCCGCGAAGGCGGTCAGCTGCGTGCCGTTGGTGCCGGTGAAGGCCAGGCCGGTGGGCGTGGCCGAGACCGGCTTGACCGACGGCGTGCCGACCGGCTCACCGGTGGCGTCGGCCGAGGCGGTGGGCGCCGGCGAGGACGGGCTCGCGACGGCGACCGCGGAGGCCGGGGCCGAGCTGGTGGGCTGCACCGTGGCCGAGGCGCTCGGCCTGGTGCTCGGGCCCGCCGGGGCCGAGGCACTGGGCGAGGCCGGGTGCGAGGCGCTGGGCGTGCCCGTGCCGGGGGCCGAGGCGCTCGGCGACGGCACACCGGCCGAGGGGCTCGGCGAGGTGGGCGCCGACGGCGAGGGCGACGGGACGCCGGGGACGCTCGCGCCGGCCGACGGGGTCGGGGCCGGGACGCTGGGCGACGGGGTGGGCGTCGGGGCCTGGCACGCCTTGCCGCCGTTCCAGGCGCTGATCAGGTCGCCGTTGTAGACGGCGGTCGGGTAGTGCGGCAGCGGGGCGCTGACCCCGTCGTGCTTGGCCGAACCGCTGTACAGGTCGATCTGGCCGTAGCACTGCGGCAGGTGGGCGCTGATGTCCAGCGTCGCCTGCGGCTTCGCGCTGGTCAGCGTCGTGGTCGCCCAGCCGAGGAAGGTCTGGGTGCCGGAGCTGGCCCAGGTGGGCCCCTGGGTGCTGTACGAGGCCAGCGAGACCTGGTACGAGCAGCCCTTGCTGGCGCCGTCGACCTTGACCTGGACGCTGCCGGTGGTGCCCGACAGGCCGCCGCTGGTGACCCAGTGCGTGCCGTCGGTCGAGTAGCTGAGACCGGCGTCGTCGCAGCGCGCGCCTTCGTGGGCCTGGGCGGGCCCGGCGGCGAGGAGGGGGGCGGTCACGGCTATGCCGAGCGCCGCCAGAGCCGGAAGAGTCCGGCGCAGAGGGTGGTGCACTGAGATTGCTCCCTGGGAACGTAGGCGCACTGTGGTGAGAGCGCACCGCCCCGGCGGGCCGGGCGGCCGGCCGGGGGCATTGCGTCTTGAGAGCGGGACGATACCGGACGATCCGCCCAGGTCGATGACCAGGGCGGAGCTGTCCCTGACCGATCGTCGGGCCGGCGTGACGCGCGTTCAAGCGCGCGGGCGGGCCGGTCCGGCCGGGTCCCTCGGGCCCGGTCTGGCGGACGATCAGGTCAGTCGGTGAGTTCGGGGTCGAACGGTGGTTGCGGCGCGCAGCGGCGGCCGACCAGGCCGAGCATCCTGGTCTGCGGATCGGCGTGCGGCACGGTCGGCACCGCGGGCGCGAAGCACCCGACCGCAACCGCCGGCCCCGGGCGTGGTGCGAGCTCGTGCAGGGCGAACTCCACCAGCTCGGGTGCCAGGTGCGGGTCCTGGCCGGTGGCTCGGGCCAGGTCCCAGGTGTGCACGGTCAGATCGACGGTCAGCTGCGCGCAGAACTCCAGCGCGGGGCGCTCACCGGTGGACAGGCGGACCGCCAGCTCCAGCGCCCCCGGCGCACCGAACGCCTCCCGGGCGGCGGTGGCCGCGGCGCTCCAGCTGGCGGCCGGGTCGGCGCCCAGCACGTCACCCGCGAACCGGCCGCCCACCTGGCAGGGGGTGGCGCCGCGCAGCAGCTCGGGCACCCAGAGCTGCTCGGCCGTCAGGTGGTTGACCAGTTCGTGGACCGACCGCGCCGAGCACGGGCTGGCGGTCTGCCACTGGTTGGCGGCCACGCCCTGGACCCGGCGCCCCACCGAGGCCAGCGCCTCGGCGTACAGGCGCAGCACCTCGCGCCGGCGCCGGTCGGCGCCCTCCTGGCTCATCGGGCCCTCCTCACTGCGCGGTGCCACGGCGGTCGGCGTGCTGGCGGGTCGGCTCACTGCGGGGTGGCCTCGATGTGCGCGGCCGTCTCCCTGGCCCGGGCACCGGAGCGGGTGCGTCCCGCGGTGACCAGGCGGTCCGGGAAGCGCCGCAGGTACTCCGCCTCCAGTTCGGCGGTGCGCTCGTTGTGGTGCCGCAGCGCGTCGTCGGACCCGTAGAGGAAGGTCTCGTGCCTGGTCCGGTGGAGCTGTTCCAGCTCGTGCAGCAGTCGCTCGTCGAGCAGGCTGCGGGCGGCGACGCCCCCGGGGTCGCCGTCCGGGGTGGCGGTCGGTTGCATAGCGGGTGCCTCCTGGCTGTCGTGCTGGCGGATGGTGCTCGGTGCCCCCGTGCTCTTCAGGTACCCGTCCCGGGCTCGTCACGCCCCCGTCTGGCCCGGTGCCCCGGACGGGGTCCCGGAAACCGGTGGGTGGTGGCGCGGTGCGGTCTCGCGCACGGCCAGCAGCCGGGTGCCGATCTGCTGCAGGTCGGTGCGGCGCAGCGCGGCCCGCAGCTGCGGGAACCACTCGCGTTCCTCCCGGCTCATCTGCTGGGCGGCGGCCGACAGCAGGGCGTCCATCTGGCCGGTGAAGCCCGGCTCGGTGGGCGAGCGCGCCGCCACCTCCTCGCACAGCCGGTCGATCACCCGGTGGTCCCGGTAGCCGCGCAGCGCCTCGTGGGCCGGATCCCGGAGCACGGCGCTGACCTGCGGATACAGCACCTCGTCGACCAGGTAGGAGTGGACGGTGAGGTCGTGCACGATGTGCAGCGCGAGATCGCCGCGGGCAGCCGACTGGTCGGCGCCGAGCGCGCGGTACTCCTTGAAGAGCCGCTGCAGCTCCTTGTGTTCCTGCTTCAGCAGCACGATCGCGTCACTGGACATCCGCTCTCACCTTCTCGGCCTCGCGTGTCCCCTGAGTCGATGGTGCCAAAACGAACGGTCCGCCGGGCGGCGCGGGCGCGCGGGTGCGCCCGATCGGGGGATCCGGTGGCCCGGGGGAGAGGCTCTAGGGGAGCGGGATCCGGCCGCGCAGCAGCTCGTGCCACAGGCGCCGCAGCCGGGTGGCGGAGTCGTCCAGCGGGTTCTCCACGCCGCGCCCGGTGGCCAGGGCGGCGGCCTCCGCGACTCGCTCGCGGCTGCGGCGCCACTGTTCGAAGCGGCGGGCCAGCTGTGGGTCCTCGGCCGTCAGCCGCGCCTCGATCCGCCGGCTCTCCCGAGCCTCGTGCCGTGACAGGACCATGATCCTCACCTGCTGTCCCTTCGGGTGCCGCGCCAGGTGGTACGTCCTCGCGCGTCACCGGTCCGGCGACCTGCCGTCGTCCAGCAGCTGCGCCAGGTGGTAGCCGACCGGCTCCTCCAGCTGGCCGTAGTCGCAGCTTCGCGGGGTCCGGTCGGGGCGCCAGCGCTGGAAGCGGGTGGTGTGCCGGAACCGGGTCCCTTCCATGTGATCGTACGCGACCTCGCAGACCCGCTCAGGGCGGAGCGCGACCCAGGTGGCGTCCTTGGCGGCCTGGCCGGCCTTGCCGCTGCTCCACCGGCTGGGGGCACCGGGCATCCGGCTCGCCTCGTGCGCGCTCTCCTCGGTCCAGGCGGCCCACGGGTGCCCGGCGGGATCGGTCAGCCGCAGCGGGGCTAGTTCGGCGGCCAGCTCGCGGCGGCGGGCGGCGGTGAAGGAGGCGCAGACGCCGACGTGCTGGAGCGTGCCCGCCGCGTCGTACAGGCCCAGCAGCAGGGAGCCGACGCCCTGGCCGTCCTTGTGCTCGCGGTAGCCGGCCACCACGCAGTCGGCGGTGCGGCCGTGCTTGATCTTGAACATCGAACGGACCCCCGGGCGGTACGGCTCCGCCAGCGGCTTGGCCACGATGCCGTCCAGCCCCGCGCCCTCGAACCGGGTGAACCAGGTGCCGGCCAGCTCGCGGTCCCGGGTGGCCGGCGCGACGTGCACCCAGGGCCCGGCGTCCGCGAGGGCGCGCACCAGCGCGGGGCGGCGCACGGAGAGCGGCTGCTCGGTCAGCGCCTGGTCGTCCAGTGCGAGCAGGTCGAAGGCGATGAAGGTGACCGGGTGCTCGGCGGCGAGCTTGCGCACCCGGGAGGCCGCGGGGTGGATCCGCTCCTGCAGCTCCTCGAAGTGCAGCCGGCCGTCGTGCGCCAGCACGATCTCGCCGTCCAGCACGCAGCGGGCCGGCAGCTCGGCGCGGCAGGCCTCCAGCAGCTCGGGGAAGTAGCGGGCCAGCGACTTGCCCGTGCGGCTGAGCACCTCCACCTCGTCACCGTCCCGGAAGACGATCGCCCGGAAGCCGTCCCACTTGGCCTCGTAGTGCATGCCGGCGGGGATCTCGTCGACCGCCTTGGCGAGCATCGGCTGCACGGGCGGCATCACGGGAAGGTCCATGCACTGATCCTGCGTCACCCCCGCGCGCCCCGCAGCGCGTGCACCTAGCGTGGAGACATGGGCGAATCGGTGCAGCTGGAGGTCGGGGGGCGGAGCGTCAAGCTGTCCAACCCCGGCAAGGTCTACTACCCGGGCCCCGGGTACACCAAGCTGGACGTCGCGCAGTACTACCAGGCGGTCGGCGAGGCGGTGCTGCGCGGGCTGCGGGACCGGCCGACCACGCTGCAGCGGTTCCCGGACGGGGTGGAGGGCGAGTTCTTCTACCAGAAGCGGGCCCCGAAGAACACGCCCGGCTGGCTGCCCACGGCGCGGATCGCGTTCCCCAGCGGGCGGTTCGCGGACGAGATCTGCCCGGGCGAGCCGGCCGCCGTGCTCTGGGCGGCCAACCTCGGCTGCCTGACCTTCCACCCCTGGCCGGTGCGCCGCCCCGACACCGACCGGCCCGACGAGCTGCGCCTGGACCTCGACCCGCAGCCCGGCACCGACTTCACGGACGCGGTGCGCGCCGCGCACCAGCTGCGCGAGGTGCTGGCGGAGTGCGGGCTGACCGGCTGGCCCAAGACCTCCGGCGGGCGCGGCCTGCACGTCTACGTGCCGATCCGCCCCGAGTGGACCTTCGCCGAGGTGCGGCGCTGCGCGATCGCGCTCGGTCGGGCGCTGGAGCGGCGGATGCCGGACCAGGTCACCACGCACTGGTGGAAGGAGGAGCGGGGCCGGCGGGTCTTCGTCGACTACAACCAGATGGCCCGCGACCGCACCATCGCCTCGCCCTACTCGCTGCGCCCGCGGCCCGAGGCGACCGTCTCGACCCCGCTGCACTGGACGGAGCTGGACGCGGCGGCGCCCGGCGACTTCACGCTGCGCACGGTGCCCGCGCGGCTGGCCGAGCTGGGCGATCCGTACGCCGAACTGGACGAGCACGCCTTCGGGTTGGAGGCGGTGCTGGAGCTGGCGGAGCGTCAGGAACGGGACGAGGGGCTGGGCGAGATGCCCTACCCGCCCGATCACCCGAAGGCGCCGGGCGAGCCGCCGCGGGTGCAGCCGAGCCGGGCCCGGCACGATCCGCCGGACACGCCGTAGGACACGCCGTAGGACGGGGCTAGGTGCGGCTCGCGGTGGCGGGCTGCTCGGCGCCCTCGTCGGCCGGGGCGGTGGCGGCGCGGCGCGGGCGGCCCGGGCGCAGGGCACAGCCGGCCGCGCCGAGGCTGAGCGCCACCGCCGACCAGGGCACCACGTCGCCGATCCGGTCGTAGACGGTGCGCACCCGCGGGTCGGGCAGGCCGAGCTGGACGGTGAGCGTGCCGCGCTGCCCGGTGCCGTACCTGGCCAGCTCGCGGCCCTGCGGGTCGAAGGCCACCGACACGCCGGTGAGCGCGGCCTGCACCACCGGGCGACCGGTCTCGGCGGCGCGCAGTGCGGCCAGGGAGGCGTGCTGCTCCGGGGCCCAGGTGTGCTGGAAGGTGGAGGTGGCCGACTGGTAGACGAGCAGCTGCGCGCCCTGCAGGGTGGCGGTCCTGGACAGGTCGGGGAAGGCCGACTCGAAGCAGATCAGCACCCCGGTGGGCAGCGGGCGCCCGGAGCGGTCGACGGGTTCGAAGAGGTGGAAGCTGTGGCCGGGGGTGCGGTTCTCGGCGGCTGCCTTGCTGATCCCCGTCAGCCAGCCGAGCGCCGCGCGGAACGGGATGTACTCGCCGAACGGGACCAGGCGCATCTTGGCGTACCGGGCCTGGATGCCGGTCGCGTCCAGCAGCACGGCGTCCTTGGAGATGTGTCCGTCGGCCTTCCGGGCGTCCTCGTTGACCAGCAGCTCGGTGTGGCCGGTCGCCGCCAGCGCGCGCAGCCGCGAGAGTGCGGCGGTGTCCCGGGACAGGTCGGTGGTGACGCTGCTCTCGCCCCAGACCACCAGGTCGGGCTGGTCGGTGAGGGCGCTGGTGAGTGCGGCCGAGGCACCGAGGCGGGAGGCGCCGTCGGGGCTGGTGCCCGGCTGGATCAGCGCCAGGGTGGCGGTGCGCACCGCGACCGGGGCCGGGGTCAGCGCGAAGGCGGCGGGGCCGGCCAGCAGCAGGGCCGCCGCCGCGCCTGCGCCGAGCGCACGCAGCGCCGTGCGCTCGGCCACCAGCACCAGCAGCACGGCGGTGTTGACCGCCACCACCGCGGCGCTGACCAGCCAGATGCCGCCGATCGAGGCCAGCGCCAGCACGGTGGGGTGCTGCCACTGGGTGGCGCCGAGCAGCGCCCAGGGGCCGCCGAGCGCCTGCCAGGAGCGGGCGAACTCCGCCACCACCCAGACGGCCGGTAGCAGAACCAGTGCGGCCAGCGCTCGACGCGCCGTCAGCGCCGGTCGCAGCAGCGCCCGGGCGGCCACGCCGAAGCCGCTCTGCAGCACGCCGAAGACCACCGCGATCAGCGGCAGCGCCGGGCCCACGCTGGGCAGCAGCCAGTACATCGCGGCCAGCACGAAGCCGGTGCCGAACCACCAGCCGCGCACCGCCGCCTCCCGGGCGCTGGGCGCGGCGCGCAGCAGGAGCAGGCCGGGGACCAGGGCGACCCAGGCCAGCGGCTCCAGGTCGAGCGAGGGGAAGGCGAGCACCGGGAACATGCCCGCGACGAGGCAGCCGTAGCGGGCGGGGACGCTGAGCGCGGCACGGAGCGACATGCGCTGATTGTCCGCGCACACACCCCTCGGCACTACCACGGCGGCCCCTTGGGTCGCGCGTGTCGCACCGCGCCCCGCCCGGGCGCGGCGCTTAGGGTCTGTCCAGCCGATCTTGCCGGGCAGGATCGACCGGACAGACCCCAGCGTGCGCGGTACGGCTCCCGTGCGCCGCACAGCTCCGGAGAGGACGACCCCATGTCGGACGACGCCCACACCATGCTCTTCGTCACCTTCGCCGACCCGGCCGCCGCGCTGGCCGCCTTCGCCGAGGCGAAGGAACTGCCCGGGGCGCGGCAGGCGGCCGTGCTGCGGCGCTCGGCCGAGGGACTGCTCGACACGCCGGAGAGCTGGGTGCGCGGAGCCGGGACGCCGACGGTCGCCACCGGGATCGTCGGCGGGCTGCTCGGTCTGCTGGGCGGGCCGGTGGGGGTGCTGCTCGGCTGGACGGCCGGCACGGTGCTCGGCGGGGCCGCCGAGCTGAAGCAGTTCCAGGAGGGGGCCGAGGGCCTGCTGGTCTACAGCCGCGACCTGGCGGAGGGGCACGCGATGCTGATCGTCGAGCTGCACGAGCACGACCAGCGGCCCGCGGACGAGCTGGCCGAGCGGCACGGCGGTCAGCTGGTGCGCCGGCCGGCCGAGGAGGTGGCGGCCGAGGTACGGGCCGCCGAGCAGGCGGCGGACGAGGCTCAGGGCGGAAAGAACTGACGACTCGTCAGATGTATGGGGCGAGGTCGGGCGTGGATCAGGCGTAGCGCACCGGCAGTTCGCCGGAGCCGCGCGGGATCAGCCGGGTCGGCAGCTCGATCCGCTGCGCCGGGCCGTGCTCGCCGGCCAGTCGGGCGAAGAGCAACTCGGCGGCGGTGCGCCCGAGTCGGGCCGGGTCCTGGGCCACCACGGTGACCGGCACGGTGAGCAGGTCGGCGAGCTCGAAGTCGTCGAAGCCGACCAGGGCGGGCCGGTGCGGCAGCCCGGCCAGCTCGCGCAGCACGGCGACGGTGATCCGGTTGTTGCCGCACAGCAGGGCGCTGACCGGCCAGCGGCCCGCGAGCATCCGCTGGAGCGCCAGGCGGATCCGGGCCGGTTCGGGCGCGCTCATCGACACCCAGCTCTCGCGGGCCGGCAGCCGGGCCGCGGCCAGCGCCGCGCGGTAGCCGCGCAGCCGTTCGGTGGCGGTGTGGATCTCGGGGGCGTCGCCCAGGAAGCCGATCCGGCGGTGCCCCTGGCGCAGCAGGTGCTCGATGCCCTCGCGGGCGCCGCGCGCGTTGGCACTCAGCACGGTGTCGGCCACCAGGCCGCAGGCCGGTCGGTCGACGCAGACGATCGGGGTGCCGGCCGCCTGCTCGGGCAGCAGGTAGCCCTGGTCGGTGCCGGTCGGCACCAGGATCAGCCCGTCCACCCGGCGGGCGCAGAAGGCGAGCGCGAGGTCGCGTTCGCGCTGCGGCTGCTGGGCGGAGGAGCCGGAGAAGAGCAACGAGCCGTGCCGGCGGGCGACTTCCTCCACCGCCCGGCACAGCGGCGCGTAGAACGGGTCGGCGAGGTCCTCCAGCACCAGGCCGACGCTGCCGGTGCGCAGCCCCTGACGCAGCAGCCGGGCCCCGTCGTTGCGCCGGTAGCCGAGTGCCTCGATGGCCTCGCGGACCCGGGCCGCGGTGGCCGCGGTGACCCCGGACTCCTCGTTCACCACCCGGGAGACGGTCTTGACGCCGACGCCCGCCGCGGCGGCGACGTCCTTCATGGTGGACCGCCC
Source organism: Kitasatospora sp. NBC_01250 (assembly GCF_036226465.1). NCBI lineage: Bacteria > Bacillati > Actinomycetota > Actinomycetes > Kitasatosporales > Streptomycetaceae > Kitasatospora > Kitasatospora sp. NBC_01250. The sequence goes on from NZ_CP108476.1 coordinate 7,566,070, forward strand.
GGCCGGCTCCGCGGCGGGGCGCGCCTGACGTGCAGGCATGGAGCTGCCGCCTTCCGAGTGCGGTGGACATGACGGCTCTGACAACGTTGCCAGCGCAGTATAGGTAGTGCCCAGGCGGACGGTAAGTTGCTGAACTCGCGTGTTACGAAGCGATATTGACGGCCGTTTCTTCGGTTCGGAGTCTTGACGGTGATCGACCGCCATGAGTTCATGCCAGAGGCGACAACGTTGTCAGGGCGGAGGTAGGAATGACCGAACCGCTACTCGACGCACGAGGCCTGTGGAAGACCTACGGCCAGGTGGAAGCACTGCGCGGAGCGGGTTTCACCGTGTACCCGGGCGAGGTGGTCGCGCTCATCGGTGACAACGGCGCGGGCAAGTCCACCCTGGTCAAGACCCTGGTGGGCGCGGTGGCTCCGGACGAGGGCGAGATCCTGCTGGACGGCCGCCCGGTCTCCTTCGCCGGCCCGCGGGACGCCCAGCGCCTGGGCATCGAGACGGTCTACCAGGACCTGGCGCTGGCCGCCGACCTGGATGCCGCCGCCAACCTCTTCCTCGGCCGCGAGCGCCTGCGCCCCGGGCTGCTGGGCGCGTTCGGGGTGCTGGACAAGCGCGGGATGCGCGAGCACTCGGTGGCCGCCTTCGCCGAACTCGGCGTCGAGCTCAAGGACATCGACGCGCCGGTGGCCACCCTCTCGGGCGGCCAGCGGCAGAGCGTGGCGATCGCCCGCTCGGTGGCCTGGGCCTCCCGGGTGGTCTTCATGGACGAGCCGACCGCCGCGCTCGGCGTGCTCCAGCGCGGGCGGGTGCTCGACCTGATCCGGCGGGTCCGCGACCAGGGCGTGTCCACGGTGCTGATCAGCCACAACATGCCCGAGGTGCTCTCGGTCGCCGACCGGGTCGAAGTGCTGCGGCTGGGGCGGCGGGTGGCGCGCTTCCAGGCGGCGGAGACCACGCTGGACGAACTGGTGGCCGCGATGACCGGGGCGCTGGCGACCGAGGAGGAGGAGACATGAGCAAAGGCCCGGCGCCGGTGGACCATGCCCTCGCGCTGCTCTGGCAGCGGGCCAGGGGCCAGAACACCCTGTGGACCTTCCTGGTCCTGCTCGTCCTGGTGGCGGTGTTCTCGGCGCTGCGCCCGAACGCCTTCGCCACCACCTTCGAGTTCAAGTCCATCGCCGTCGAGTCGGCCATCCTGGTGGTGCTCGCGGTCGGCCAGACCTTCGTGATCGTCACCTCCGGCATCGACCTGTCGGTCGGCTCGGTGCTCATCTTCTCCGGCGTCGTCGCGGTCCGGACGATGAACGGGCTGGACGCGGGGCCGAACCCGGGCATCGGGGTCGTGCTGGCCGGCGTGGCCGCGGGGCTGCTCGCCGGGCTGGTCTGGGGAGTCTTCAACGGCTTCTGGGTGGCCAAGGCGAAGGTTCCGCCGCTGATCGTCACGCTGGGCACGCTGGGCATCGCGCTCGGCCTGGCGCAGATCCTCACGCACGGTGTGGACGTCGGCAACGTGCCGGCCTCGCTAGCCAATTCGGTGGGCAGCGGCAGCGTGTTCGGCATCCCCTGGCTGATCGTGGTGGCGGTGCTGGTGGTCGCGCTGGCGACGCTCGCGCTGAACACCACCCGGTTCGGCCGCTACACCCGGGCGGTGGGCTCCAACGAGGAGGCGGCCGGCCGGGTCGGCATCCGGGTGGACCGGCACCTGATCAAGGTCTACGCGCTGTCCGGCCTGCTCTCCGGGCTGGCGGGCGTGCTCAACCTCGCGCACTACAGCAGCACCACGCTGACCAGCGGCGCCCAGGACAACCTGAACGCCATCGCCGCCGTGGTGCTCGGCGGTACCAGCCTGTTCGGCGGTGTCGGCACGGTGATCGGCACCGTCATCGGCGTCTTCATCCCCGCGGTGCTGCAGAGCGGCTTCACCATTCTCCAGGTGCAGTCCTTCTGGCAGACCGTGGCGGTCGGCGCGGTGCTGATCCTGGCCGTCTACTTCGACCAGTTGCGCCGGCGCAGACGCAGCAACCGATGATCCCAGAAAGGTGGAACTCACGGTGCAGAGAAGGATTCTGGCGGTAGGCGCGGTCGCCCTGCTGGCGCTGGTGGCGGGCTGTGGCAGCTCGGGCGGCTCCGGCGGGGGCGCGGGCGGCAAGTCCATCGCCTTCGTGGCCGGCAACACCGGCGACCCGTTCTACATCACCATGAAGTGCGGCGCCCAGGCGGAGGCGGGCAAGCTCGGCGAGAAGTTCACCGCCACCGGCTCGGCCGAGTGGAGCGTGCCGGAGCAGGTCAGCTCGGTGACCAGCGTGACCGCCACCCGGCCGGCCGGGGTGCTGATCTCGCCGGTGGACCCGAACTCGCTGCAGGGGCCGATCCGGACCCTGCAGAACAACGGGACCAAGGTGGCGATCGTCGACACCACGCTGACCGACGGCTCGATCGGCGTCACCCGGATCTCCTCCAACAACCTCCAGGGCGGCCAGAAGGCGGCCGACACCATGGCCCAGCTGGTCAACGGAACCGGAGAGGTGGTGGTGCTCACGCCCGACCTGACCACGACCACCACCAATGCCCGGATCCAGGGCTTCAAGCAGGAACTCGCCGCCAAGTACCCCGGGTTGAAGATCGACGACGTCCGCCAGGTGGGGGACACCGCGCAGGGTGCCGCCTCCGCGGTGGGCGACGAACTCGCCGCCCACCCGAACCTGGTGGGCATCTTCACGGCCAACTCGCAGACCGGCGAGGGGGTCGGCACCGGCCTGAAGAACGCGGGCAAGCAGGGCAGCATCAAGGTGGTCTCCTTCGACGCCGGCCCGCAGCAGGTCGCCGCGCTCAAGAGCGGCGCGGTGGACGCCCTGATCTCGCAGGACCCCTACGGGATCGGGCAGCAGGCGGTCGACCAGCTGGTCGACGCGCTCACCAAGAAGCCGGTCACCCCCTCGATCCAGACCGACCTGGCCAGCATCACCCGGGACAACGTGGGCGACCCCAGCGTGGCCCGGTTCCTCTACAAGAGCGACTGCAGCTCCTGACCATGCCGCCGGTCCCCTAGGGCCTGTCCGGCGGATCTTGCCGGGCGCGCGACGCCGGGAATCCCGCCTGGACGCACGCCCGAATCGCCCAAGTACGACCCAGTACGAGGGCGACTCGGGCGCACGCCCAGCCGGGCCCCCAACGCCGCGCGCTGATCCGACAAGATCCGCCGGACAGGCCCTGGCGGCTCCCCGCCAGGACGAACCGCGGTGGCTGTCGCACGCTGGTGCTATGGACACACATGGAAGTCACGACCCGCTGGTCGAGGTCGCCCCGCTCGGCAGCGACAACCGCTACCGCCTGGTCCGGTTCAAGGGCCACGACTGGGAGCCGGTCGACCGGCAGGAGTTCCGAGCGGAGGCGGCCCGGCTCTTCCCGGGCCTGGACCTGGAGGATTCCGAGCAGGTGGAGTGGCAGGACCACCCGTGGGAGTGGCCGAACTGGCACCCGGGCGAGGCCTGAGCCCGGTCAGCGGCCCGGTGGCGGCCGGCCGTCCGCCACCCGGGCGGCCAGCACCGCCACGTCGTCCTCGCCGTGCCCGGCGCCCAGCCCGGTCAGCGCGGTGTCGATCAGGTGCTCCAGCGGCGCGGTCGGGTCCAGGGCGAGCGCGGCCAGCGCGTCGAGCGACTGCTCGATGTCGCGGTCGCGCCGCTCCACCAGGCCGTCGGTGTAGAGCAGCAGCGTGGCACCGGGGGCGAACGGCAGGATGAGCTGCTGGTGGCCGCCCACGTCCACGCCCAGCGGCGGGGCGACCGGCAGCCGCAGCAGCCGGGCCCGGTCGCCCGGGGCCAGCAGCAGCGGCGGCAGGTGGCCGGCGCTGGCGTAGGTGCAGGACCGCGCGGCCGGGTCGAGCAGCGCCAGCACGCAGGTCGCCACCCGCTCCTGGCCCTGTGCCGCGACGATGCGCTCGGCCTCCCGCAGGATCCCGGCCGGCGAGCGGCGCTGCAGCGCCAGCGCGCGCACCAGGGTGCGGTACTCGCTCATGGTCGCGGCGGCGTCCAGGCCGTGGCCCATCACGTCGCCGACCACCAGCAGGGTCCGGCCGCCCGGTAGCGCCACCGTGTCGTACCAGTCGCCGCCCACCTCGGCGCTGGCCCCGGCCGGCAGGTAGCGGCCGCAGCTCTCGACGTCGGGGTGCGGGCGCATCGGCTCGGCCAGCAGCGCCCGTTGCAGGGCCAGCGTGGAGGCGTGCTCGTGCGAGTAGCGCTGGGCGTTGCTGATGCTGGAGCCGGCCCGGCTGGCCAGTTCGACCATCAGCGCGACCTCGTCCGGGCTGAAGCCGGGCGAGCGGCCGGCGCGGGCCAGCAGCACCACGCCGATCACCGTGCCGCTCGCGGTGAGCGGCACGTAGACCGCCGAGTGCAGGCCCAGCCGCCGGTAGAGGGCGACCCGTTCGGCGTTGGTGGCGGAGGTGCGGATCTCCTCGTCGGTCGGGAAGTTGAGCACGACCGGTGCCCGGTCGAGCACGCAGCGGGCGGCCGCGGAGCCCGCCTGGGGCTCGATCAGCGCGCCCGCGCCGCCGACCGTGGCGCCGGTGCCGACCAGCTCGGGCGTGCTGCTCAGCGCGAGCCGGCGCATGGCCAGCGCGCCGGGCTCCGGGGGGTCGGCGAAGCGGCGGCCGGGCTCCAGGACGTCGACCAGTGCGACGTCCGCCAGCTGCGGGACCAGCAGCCGGGTGAGCTCCTTGGAGGCCTGCTCGACGTCGAGCGTGGTGCCGATCCGGGTGGCCGCCTCGTCCAGCAGCGCCAGCCGGGTGCGGGCCCGGTCCAGCGCCTGGCGGATCCGGCGGTCCTCGGTGATCTCCAGCACCATGGCCACCGCGCCCAGCGGTGTCCCGGCCTCGCTGTCCAGGCGGTGGTAGGCGTTGTGCCACCAGCGCGGCTCGGTGGGCGGCCCCGAGGGGGTGGTGCCCTCGACGATGTGGGTGCGCGGCTCGCCGTCGGCCAGCACCGCCAGGAGCGCGCTCTCGGCGGCGTCGACGTTGATCCCCGGGATCACCTCGGCCATCCGGCGCCCGGTGTGCTCCTCGGCGGGGACCCCGTTGATCTCCGCCAGGGTCCGGTTGACGTAGCGGTAGCGCAGCTCGGTGTCGAAGACGGCGATGCCCACCATGGCCCCGTCCAGGACCTGGCGGGCGAGGTGGTAGTCGGTGAGCAGGACGTCGAACTCGTCGCGGTGGTCGTCGCAGCCGCAGGCCAGTTCGGCCAGCAGCCGCCGGGCCTGGTCGTCGTCGAGGAAGGCGATCAGGGGGTCGCGGCCGGTCTGCCCGGGCCCGTCGAAGGAGCGTGGCTGGCGGTCGGCCATGGTCCTCCTGCCGGCTCGGCGGCGCGGGGTGCGCCGGGTGTGGCTGCCAGGGTGGGGGCGGCGTCTGGGGCGCTCCTCAGTCCGATCATCCCATCGATAGCAGCGTGCCGCCGGGCACCCCACGGGGTGGTGCCCGGCGGCACGGGGACAGCGCGGCGGGGTCAGCCGGCCAGGCCGCCCGCGCCCGCCAGCAGCAGCGAGAACGAGCCGCTGGTCGACTCCTTCGGCGTGGTCACGTGCACCACGCCCGCCGTCGCGTCGTAGCTCCAGCTGCTGCCGTCCGCCGCCCCGGAGCGGGCCAGCGGACGGCCGTCCAGCAGCACCACGGCGGGCGCGGCGCCCACGTGCACGCTGAAGTCGTAGGAGCGCGCCGCCGGCTTGCCGGTGTAGCTGCCCACGCTCGGGCCGACGTTCACCTCGGTCACGCCGTGGCCCTGGCCCAGCGCGTGGACGGTGACGTGCTGGGTGGCGCTGGCGCCCTGCTGGTAGGCCCGGGTGGTGCCGTCGTCCTCGTAGAGGGTGTAGTCGGACTGGCCCTGGGCGTAGATGTCGTAGCCCAGCCTTCCGGTGTCCCGGGTCTGCCAGGAGAGCGTGCCCTTGGGCCACATCGGCACGACGGAGCCCGCCTTGACGAAGAGCGGCAGGGTGTCCAGCGGCGCCTGGTAGTCGTTGATCGTGGTGGGGCCCTGGTAGGTCCTGCCGGACCAGTAGTCCACCCAGGTGCCCTTGGGCAGGTAGATCCCGCTGCGGGTCTGCGAGCCGTCGTAGACCGGCGCGACCAGGAAGTCGTCACCGGACAGGAACTCGTACGTGGCCGCGTCGCCCCAGGTGTTCGGGTCGTTCGGGTAGTCGAGCACCAGCGGGCGCACCGGCCCCACGCCGCTCTGGTGCGCCTGGGCGGCCAGCGTGTAGAAGTACGGCAGCAGTTGCTCCTTGAGCTGCAGGTAGCGGTTGTTGATCGCGGTGTACGGCGCCCCGAACTGCCAGGGCTGCTTGTCGCTGGTGGCCCACCCGTCCATGGTCATGATGGTCGGGATGAAGGTCTTCCACTCCAGGTCGCGGGTCTCGACCTGGGGATCGCTGCCGAAGATGCCGCCCACGTCACCGGTGTCGTAGGCGATGCCGGACATGGTGGCGCCCGCGTAGGTGGGGATCTGCCACTTCAGGTACTCGTCGTTGCCGGTCTGGTCACCGCTCCAGACCACGCCGCAGCGCTGCACGCCGGCCCAGGAGACCGGCAGCCAGACGAAGCCGCGCGCGTCGCTGTTCTGCTCGATCCCGTCCTTGGCGCTCTGGCAGCCGTCCAGCGCGAACTGGTAGCCGGGGCCGACCCAGCCGACGTCCAGCTTGCGGACCCGTACGCCCGCCTTCACCTCCTCGCCCTGGTTGGGCAGGCCGGTGGAGGTCCACAGGCCCAGCTGCATGTGGTGGTCGCGCAGGCCCTGGCCGGTCTGCGCGAGGTCCTCGTAGCCGCAGCCGTAGCCGTCGTTGACCAGCATCCAGCCGAGCGGGGTCTGGTTCTGGGTGTAGCCGTCGGCGACCTTGAGCGCGTCCAGGGTGTGCCGGTCGCCGCGGTTGGCGTTGTGCAGGTAGCAGTCCGAGTCGCCCGGCTCCAGGCCGTAGACCGGGGGCATGAAGGGCTTGCCGACCAGGTCGGTGTACTGGCCGATGATCTTCTTGAGGTCCGGGCCGTAGAAGAAGTAGCCGTCGAAGCGGCGCTCCTGGGCGGAGGTGGTCACCGGGTCGGCGAAGTCGTACAGGCCCGGGGCGAAGGTGTCGCGGAAGACGCCGTAGCCGGCGCTGGAGAGGTAGAACGGCTGGGAGTTGTTGTAGCCGCCCTCGTTCCAGTTGAAGCTGTTGGCCACGTGCACCTGCTGGTCGCGGTGCGAGAAGCTGCCGTTCTGCTCGCCGGCGCCGTAGAACTGCTCCTGCGGGCCGCGGGCCAGGGTCTGCTGCATCGCGTCCTGGGTCCACGTCAGGCCGCGGGTCTCCTGCCAGACGACGGTGCGGTTGTCGGACTTGTAGAGGGCGAAGCGCAGCGGGCTCTTGTAGGCCCGCAGCACCAGGTCCTTGGAGGCGATCCCCCAGTAGGCGCCGGCGTCGAACTCGTGGGTGCCGGCGATCGCGGCCGGCGGGTCGGGCACCATCTCCTTGCCCGGCGGGTCGGTGAAGGTGCCGTCCGGGGCCAGCTGGAGGCGGAAGACGTCCTCGGCGGTGAAGTCCACCCGGGCGCGGGCGGCGCCGGCCTGGATCAGGTAGCCGTTGCCGTCGTGCTTCAGCGCGGTGGCGGCGCCCACCGTGGTGGCCTGCGGGATGCTCGCGGTCAGCGTGAAGCCGGAGTCGGTCACCGCGTACGGGACCACCAGCACGTGGTAGGTGCCGGAGGCGTTCGGGATCACCGTCGCCTCCGGGTCGGCGGAGCTGGCGCTCTCGGCGACCTCGTGGCCGGTGGAGTCGTAGACGTAGAGGTCGAAGTCGTTGTTCTGGTCGGGCCATTGGACGGAGAGCGGGACGCCGCCGTCCGGGTTGCCCGACCAGTAGGAGGCGGGGACGTCGACGGTCAGGTCGTAGCGGCCGCAGGTCAGGCCCTGCGGGTCCTGCGCCTGGCTCGGGCAGTGCGCCGGGTCGGCGACCGAGCCCTTGGCGAAGACCGGGCTCTGCCAGCTGAGGGTGTGCGAGCCGCTCAGGGCGAGGGTGCCGCCGGAGGTGGTGTCCGCGTGGGCGGCGACCTGGCCGCCGAGCAGTGCGCAGAGCACGCCGAGCACGGCGGCCAGCGAGGCGGTGCGGGCCCGGCGGAGTCTGCGGGGAGGGGTGCGGTGGGGTGTTCGGCGCGATCGCATACAGCCGTCCAGAGAAGTGGAGGGATGGGCGCTGGTGCGGGAGCCAGGTGGCGCGGCCATGACACGGCTGTGGGCGGTGTGCTGGGCGGGCCACCGGCCGTGGGCTGACCCTAGCAGTGCGTTTCTGCACGCTCAATGGCGTAGCGAGCAGAAACGCGCAGCTTTCTGAGAGGGAATCTCATGGAGCAGGAGCACACTGGAAGCGTTTCGACCAGCGGGGGGTGCGGCGCGGACGGCCTCGGGAGCGAGGTCGGAGAGGTGGCGCGTGATGTTCTTCCACCGCTATCACCACGGGGGAATCGGCGGCTGGCACGCCGGTTTCTGGATCTTCTCGATCGGCGGGTTCGTGCTGCTGGTGCTGCTCGTCGTGCTGATCGTGATGCTGTACCGGACCATCGCGACCCACCGGCACCACGTGTCCGGTGCCGGGGCGGGCGCCGCGGTCGGCGGCCCCTGGCCGGGCCGGGCGGGCGGCGGCGAGGCGGAGCGCATCCTGGGGGAGCGGTATGCGCGCGGCGAGATCGACGAGGAGGAGTACCTGCGACGGCTGGGCACGCTGCGCGGGCCCGGCGCGGGTGGGGGCAGGGGTGACGGCGCGGGCGGGGCCGGGGGCGCGGGTGACGGCGCGGGCGGCCCGGGTGGGCCCGGGGGCGCGGCGCCGACGGGCTGACGCCGAGGCGCAGCCGGCGCTCAGGGGCGGCTGCGGCGGTGGGCCGCGACGCGTTCGCGGGTCGCGCAGCGGCGCGAGCAGTAGCGGCGGGTCTGGCCGCTGCCCTGGGTGAGGTAGACGTTGCCGCAGCCGGGCGAGGAGCACAGGCCGCCGGGCGGCCGCTGGCGGTCCCAGACCAGGACGGTCAGCGCCAGGCAGCCGGAGGTCAGCAGCCAGGCGCCCCACGGTCCGTCGTCCGAGCCGTCGACGTGCGGGTGCCAGGGGGTGCCGCCGTCGTGCGAGGTGAGCCGCAGGCGCCCGGTGTGGGCGGCCAGCAGGCGGTTGAGGGCGGTGGCGGCACCGTCCACGTCCGCGGCGGCGAAGACCTCGCGGAGCAGCAGTGCGGCGGCGCGCAGCTCGTCCAGGTCGGCGGCGGTGAGCTCGACGGGCTCGGGTTCGCCGTGCTCCCGCAGCACCGCGGCGACCTGGGCGGCCGAGCTCGTGGGCTCGCCGGTCAGCGCGTTGACCAGCGCGACGGTGCGGCGGGCGACGGCGGTCACGGAGTGCCGGGCGGACCAGTCGGCGGGGGTGGGGAGCATCGGGTCAATGTAACGCAGGTGGCGAAGTTTTGCGTTACCTGCGTACCGTGCCGCGCATGGAGAAGCGCGATGTGCCCCGTGCCCGCCTCGGTACGCCCGGCTATCTCGTCGGTGCGGCGCTGGCCAGGACCGGTGACGAGATGTCAGGACCGGCCCTGCTGCTCGCGGGCCTGGCCGCCACCAGGTCGGCCGGCGCGGCCTCGGCGCTGCTGGCCGCCCTCACGGTCGCCGCGGCGGTCGGCGGGCCGGTCCTCGGGGTGCTGCTCGACCGCGCGGCCCGCCCGGGCCGGCTGCTGGCCGGGGCCCTCGCGCTCTACGCGGGCGCGCTGGCAGCCGCGTTGCTGAGCCTGGGACGGCTGCCGCTGCCGGTCACCGCGCTGATCGCGGTGCCGGCCGGGCTGCTGGGGCCGGCACTGTCCGGCGGCTGGACGGCGCAGCTGCCGGGCGTGGTCGCGGCGGCCGGGCTGCCGCGGGCGACCGCGCTGGACGCGATGACCTTCGACGTCGCAAGCCTGGCCGGGCCTGCGCTGGCCGGGACGGTGACGGGGGTGTGCGGCGCGCCGCTGGCCGGGGCGGTGGCGGTCGCGCTGATCTGCCTGGCGGTGCCCGCGGCGTGGGGGCTGCCGGCGGCGCGGCGGGCGGCCGGTGGAACCGGCTCGACGGGCTCGACGGGCTTGGCGGGCTCGACGGGCTTGGCGAGTTCGACCGGCTCGACGGGTTCGCTGATGGGCGAGCTTGCCACCGGGGTCCGGGCGATCACGCACAGCCGGGTGCTGGCCCGTGCGACGCTCGGCTCGGTGGTCTCGTGTGCCGGGCAGGGGGTGCTGGTGGCCTGTGTGCCGTTGCTGGGCGAGCGGGTGCTGGGCGGGGCCGGCGACGGAGCGGTGCTGCTCTCGGGTATCGCGGTGGCGGCGCTGGCCGCCAACGCCCTGCTCGCGCGGGTGCCCGGGGCGCGCTGGGCCCCGGCTCCGGAGACGGTGCTGCGGCTCGCCCCCGTGCTCCAGGCCGGGGCGCTGCTGCTGGCGGCGACCGGCTCGGCGGTGGCGCTGGTGGCCGCCGTGGTGCTCGTCGGTGCGGCGGAGGGGCCGCAGCTCACCGCGCTCTTCGCGATCCGGCACCGGGAGGCGCCCGAGGCGCTGCGGGGGCGGCTCTTCACCACCGGCGCCAGCCTGAAGCTCACCGGCTTCGCGCTCGGCGCGGGCCTGGCCGGACATCTCGCCGCCCGCTCGCTGACCGCCGCGCTGCTGGCCGGCGCCGGCCTCCACCTGCTCGCGGCCCGCTGCGGCGCCGTCGGGGGTCCGAACGGCGGCAGCGGGCCGCGGGGGCCGTCCGGTCGTCAGGCGACGCGGGCGGCGAGCGGGCGGGACTCGGTGCGGGCGGTCAGGGCGCGCACCCGGATCGTCACCAGGCGGGCGACGGCCTCGCCCAGCGCCATCAGCACGAACGCGCAGACCCAGGCCTGCTGGCCGGTGATGTGCTGGTCGATGCTGAACCGGGTCACCTGGTCGCCGAAGCCGGTGTGCTCGCTGCACAGCACGAAGGCGATCCGGGCGCCGATGCCGCCGACCCACAGGATCGCCGCCCACAGGCCCGCCTTGGCGAAGACGCCCTCCTGGGTGCGCCAGACCCGGGTGGCCAGCCCGGCCAGCGTGCCGAGCAGCACCCCCGTGCCCCCGAGGACGAGCTCGAGGGTGAGGTCGCCGCCGGCGGTCGGGAACGGGCGCAGGTAGAAGACGGCGGTGGCGCCGACCATCACGACCGGCAGCACCAGACCCGCCAGGTCGAGCTTGCCGCCGCGCATCTGCCGCAGGACCAGCAGGATCAGGGCGATTTGGATGCAGTACTCAGTGGTGGACATACCAGTAAGACTGGCCCGGCGGGTGACCCCGCGGCGTCAGCCCCCGGGTGGGGCACGGGTTGACCCGCTGCCTCCACCCAGGGGTGGAGAGCCCTATTCCAGCAGGTGGAAGCCGGGCTGTGGGTGCATCAGGAACGCGTGGTGGGAGATGTTCCAGGCGTAGGCGCCGGCCATCGCGAAGGCCACCCGGTCCTCGGCGCGCAGGGCGGGCACGGCGGCCCGGTGCGCCAGCACGTCCTTGGGGGTGCAGAGTTGTCCGGCCAGGGTCACCCGGCCGCTGGTGAGCGCCGGGCGGGGCCACGGGTGCGGCCAGGCGTCGACGGGCAGGACGGCGAAGGGCTGGGCGTGTCCGCGGGCGGCGGGGGTGCGCAGGTGGTGGGTGCCGCCGCGGACCACGGCGAACTCCTCGCCGTGGCTGCGCTTGACCTCCAGCACCTCGGTCAGGTACCAGCCGCAGTAGGCGGTCACCGCACGGCCCGGCTCGATCCGCAGCCGCAGGCCCGGGTGCCGGGTCAGCAGCCGGGCCAGGCCCTCGCCGTAGGCGGTCCAGTCGAAGCGGGCGGTGGGGTCGGCGTAGTCCACCGCCATGCCGCCGCCGACGTTGACCTCCTCGATCGCGCCCGCGAGCTGCGCCGGCAGCCGGTCCGAGAGGTCGGCGGCCCAGGCCACCACCTGTTCGGCGACGGCGAGTTGGCCCGCCGCATCGAGTCCGCTGGCCAGGTGGGCGTGGATGCCGCGCAGCCGCAGCCCGGCACAGCGCGGTCCGGCCAGCAGGCGCAGGCACTGCGCCACCTGCTCCGGGTCCAGGCCGAACGGGGTGGGCCGCCCGCCCATGGCCAGCGGCACGCCGTCCAACGCGCCCGCGCCCAGCGGCAGGTTGACGCGCAGCAGCAGGTCGACCCGGTCGGCGCCGGTGCGGTGCGCGGTCGCCTCGGCCAGCCGGTGCAGCTCGGCCACGCTCTCCACGTGCCAGCGGTGCACCCCGGCGTCGAGCGCGACGGCCAGCTCCTCGGCCGTCTTGCCCGGGCCGCCGAAGGCCAGCGCCGCCCCGGGGACGGCGCCCCGCACATGGGCCAACTCGCCGCCGGAGGAGACCTCGTAGCCGTCGACCGCGTCGCGCAGGGCGATCAGCAGGGCGGGGTCGGGGTTGGCCTTGGCGGCGTAGTACAGCTCCACCCGCTCGGGCAGGGCGGCCCGGATCGCCGCCGCGTGCGCGCGCAGGCCGGGCAGGTCGTAGAGGTAGGCGGGCAGCGCGGTGGCGGGCAGTTCACCGGCCTGGGCCGCGACGGCGGCCGGCAGGGTGACCGGAGCGATCGGAGCGGTCGGGGCGGTCGGGGCGGCCTGGGGGGTCAGGGTGGGCGTGGTGCTCATCGGGCGCTCCGGACCAGCTCGTCGGCCAGCGGCCGGGGGTCGGGCGGGCAGGCCGCCTGGGCCAGCACCGAGGCGGCCAAGGGGGACGGCAGCAGGACGTAGCCCGCCTCCCGGTCGGCCTTGCGCTGCCAGCGGGTCAGCAGGTTGGCCTTGGCCGGCAGCGGCACGCCGGCCAGCAGGGCGCGCAGCCGCGGCGGGCAGCCGTGGCCTTCGGCGTACTCGCCCAGCGCCGCCCGCACCCGCTCCCACAACCTCGGCTCCAGCGACGGGTCCTGGTCGGCGATGGCGGCGAGCAGCTCGGCCACGTGGTTGACCAGCAGGCAGTACACCACCCGGTCCCAGCCGCGCTGGGCGTCGTAGCTCATCGGGCCGGCCACCTGCGGCGGCAGCTCGGCCAGCAGCGCGGTGTTGTGCTCGGGCACCAGCTTGGTGCCCTCCAGGTCGCGGAAGAGCAACTGGGCGGGCAGCCCCGCCTCGTCCACCGCGATCAGCACGTTCTGCAGGTGCGGCTCCAGCACCACGCCGTGGTCGAAGTAGGCGGCGAGCACCGGCGGCAGCAGCAGCCGCAGGTAGCGGGTCCACCAGTCGAGCAGGCCGGCCGGGCCCGCGCCGCCGACCAGCTGGGCCAGCTGCGCCGAACTGGTGGGGTATTCGTCGGCGACCGCGCCGGCCAGCAGCGGGGTCAGGCCCGGGCGCAGCCGGGCGGCGAGGTCCTCGCGGACGATCAGGCCGAAGCCCTCGAAGAGTTCACTGTCCACGGTGCCGTCCGGGCCGGGCAGTGCCAGGGTGCGGTAGGCGGGTTCGCGCAGCATGGCGGCGTCCGGGAACCGCTCGGCCAGGTCGTCCAGCGCGCCGTCCAGCAGTCGGGTCAGCGCGACCGCGCCGGTCAGCTCGTAGGCGGCGTTCTTGCGCAGGCAGTTGGTGATCCGCACGTTCAGGCTGAACTTGAGGAAGGCGCCGGCACCGTGCAGCGTGCGCACCGAGGCGGTGGCGGTGAACTCGGGCCCGCCGCAGCCCAGATCGAGCACGTCGCCGTCGGCCAGTGCGGCCCGCAGCCGGGGGTGCTCGCTGAGCAGCTGGTACTGCCACGGGTGCGCGGGCAGCAGCCGGTAGCCGGCCGGCACCTCGTGCAGCCCGTCCAGCAGCGCGCTCGCCGCCGGGTCCACGCTCTCTTCGGCCAGCAGGTGTTCGCGCACCGCCAGGTAGCGCAGCGGGAAGGCGGCGCGGGCCTCGGGCGCGTACGCGGCCCAGGTCCCGGCGTCGGCGCCCTGCGCGGAACGGGACTTGGGCGCGGGGTGGAAGCGGTGGCCGAAGACCAGCGCCTGCTCGGACTCCAGGTAGCGGTCTGCACCGGCCGCCGGCCGGTCGGCCAGCGCGGCGGCCACGCCCTCGTGGCTGGAGGCCAGTTGGTCCAGGAACTCCTCGTTGGCGACCCCGGTGCGCAGCGTCAGTTCGGCCTGCACCAGCTCCGCCAGCTCCCGCCAGCCGAGGTCCGACCAGCCGTCGGGCCCCTCCACCTGCACGGGGCCGGTGAACCGGTGCGCGCCCAGCAGCGAGGTGCGGCGCAGCGCGACCCGCAGCAGCGCGCCGCGCCTGGGCAGGCGTAGCAGGAGTCGGCCCTCGTTCACCGCGGTCTGGTGCTCGGGTCCGGAGACCTCCCGCAGCAGGCAGTTGACCAGGGTGTGCGCCACCACGTCGTCCGCCACGGGCAGGGCGGTGGGCGCGAGCGAGGGCGAGGAGGTGTCGGTGGGCGGCATCAGTGGCTCCAACGGGTGCGGGAGAGAACGGAGGCGGCGGCGGTGACCAGCGCGGCTGCGGTGCCGACCAGCACCGTGGCGCCGGCGCCGAACGCCGAGTTGACCAGGGCGGCGATCGCGCCCGCGGCCACCGCGCCGCCCTTGGAGATGAGTTCGAGCGTGCCGAACATCCGGCCCGGCTGGCGGCCGCGGGCGGCGTCGGCGGCCAGCACCGAGAGACTGACCAGCCCCAGGGTCATGCCGGCGCCCAGCACCAGGCGGGCCAGTGCGAAGGTGAGCGTGGAGTGCGCGGGAGCGTGTCCGGCCAGGCCCGCGGCGACCAGGGCGAAGCCGAGGGCGAGGGCGGCCCGGGGCCGGTCCAGGACGGCGGTGTGCACGCGGGAGGCGGTCAGCAGGTAGACCAGGTGCGGCAGGGCGAAGAGCGCGCCGGCCACCGTCCCGTTCAGGCCCGGCACCCGCTGCTCGACCAGGGCGATCAGATAGGGGAAGGAGATGATGGTGGCGAAGACGAAGGCGAACTCGTAGAGGTAGAGCGCCCGCAGGCCGGTGGGCGGCTGCTGCTCGGCCGGCCCGGTCCCGGCGTCGGCCGCGCCGGTGGTGACCGGCTCGGCCCGGCGCGGCTCCGGCAGCCGGGCCAGCAGCGCGGCTGCGGCCAGCGGCAGCACGGCCATCACCACGTACTGGCGGTGCGGCGAGAGCCACGGCGACAGCGCGCCGACCAGGATCGGCGCGGCCACCAGCGCGGCCCGCGCGGCGCCCTGCATCAGGGTCAGCGCGCGGGACAGGCCCGGACCCTCCAGGGCGGCAGCCAGGTAGCCGTTGGTGGCCGCGAAGGTACCGCCGAGGAAGCCCTGCAGCACCAGCGCCAGCGCGAAGGCCGGCAGGCTGTTCGCCAGCCCGGCGAGCAGGAACGAGACGCTCAGGCCGAGTTGGGCCCGCAGCAGCAGGCGCTTGCGGCCGAAGCGGTCCGCCAGGCGCCCCCAGAGCGGGGCGCCGAGCGCGCTGAAGACGGTGGGGACGATGTAGAGCAGGCCGGCCCAGCGGCCGTGCGGGTCGCCCAGGCCCGGCAGGATCGCGGTGAGGTAGGGCGGCAGACCGAGCGCGGCGAAGGAGGCCACGAAGTAGCAGCCGGCCACCGCGTGCACCTGGCGCCTGGCCAGGCCCGCCGGAGCGGGGGCGGCCTGCGGGTCGGTCGGCTGGGTGTCCGGCCGGCCGGCCGGGTGGGCCTGGCGCCGCAGCTGCGTGCTCACCGGTCCGCCAGGTAGTTCGGCCCGCTGGTGTAGTGCTTGTTGATGTCCGCCGCGCCCGAGCGCTCCTTGCTGAGCAGCGTGCCGGCGCTCACCATCGCCTTGACCGGCAGCCGATCGGCGTCCAGCAGCGCGGCCCGCAGCGGGGCACCGGTGGCGCCGAGCCGCTCGATGGCCTCCGCCAGCCGCCGGCGCAGCAGCCCCAGGGTGACGGCCAGCGGTGCCCGGCCGCGCTCGGCGAGCCCGAAGGCGAGCGAGGCGGTGCACAGGTGGCCGGTGATGGTGGTGAACAGGTCGGTCAGCGCCCGGTCGTCGCCGAACACCCGCGCGTCGTCGAAGGCGTCCAGCAGGTCCTGTCGGAACGTCAGTTCGGCGCGGCTGCGGTTGATCCGCGGTCCGTCGTTGTCCTTGTAGAGCAGTCGCAGCCGGGTGCGCCCGGCCACCTGGTCGAGCACCAGCGAGGTGTTCTGCTGGTGCGACTCCAGGGCCGTCCCGTACCCGAAGAGCGTGCACTGCCAGTCCAGCAGCAGTGTGAGCAGCTCGTCGTAGAGCGCGAGCGCGTCGCCGCCGTAGAAGCGGTCGGCGAGCGAGTCCAGCACCGGGCGCCCGTCCGGCGCGGTGGCCAGCAGGGCGGCCAGCGAGACGGTGACGGACCGGCCGGTGTCCGGCAGGCGGCGCAGCAGGACGGCGAGCAGCTCGTGCCCGGCGTGCGCGTAGCACTGCTCGTCGGCGAGCAGGATCCGTTCCGCCAGGCGCGGTTCGCGGGCCAGCACCTCGGCGAGCAGTCGCTGCCCGGCCGCGCCGTCCACCAGCGTGCCCGGCTTGATGGTGCGCCGGTTGCGCAGGCCCAGGGTCGCGGTGGCCAGCGGGAGTTTGACGTGCAGCGCGGGGTCGAGGGCGACCGCGACGGTGCGCATCGACAGCGTGGGGGTGACCTCCAGGTACGGGCGCTCGGCCAGCTGCGCCCGGCCCGCCAGGCCGCTGTCACGCAGGGCCTCGGTCAGCGGCTCGCCGAGCGACAACGGGTGCACCGGCATGGTGAGGTGACCGTCGTTCAGCTCGGGCAGGCCGAGGGTGGCGGGCGTCGGCCACCAGGACGGCAGCGGGGCCTCGCCGTGCACGGTCAGCGCCTCGGCCGGTATCACCAGCCAGCGCAGCAGGAAGGCGGGGTGGCACTCCGGCGCGTACTGGCGCAGTGCCTCGACGTCCAGGCCGGAGCGTCCGCGCGCGGTGGGGTAGACCGGGTGGTCCAGGTGGGCGGCCAGCACGTCGAAGCCCAGGCTCGCCCGCGGTCCGCTCCAGTGGGCCGGGTCGGCGCCGCAGGACCGGGTCAACGCGCCCAGCACGGCGGGCGCTTCGGCCTCGTGCAGGCGCATGGTGGCCAGCGTCTGGGCGCACTCGGCGGCGAAGGCGGTGAAGCCGGCGCGGTCCGTCTCCTCGGCCTGCGCCCGCAGCGCCGCCAGGATCTCGGTCAGGTCGGTGAGCGCGCGGCCCGCCAGCTCCAGCAGCGGGAGCCGGGCGGCGAGTTCGCACTGGAAGCCGTCGGGGGCCACCGGCAGCGCCAGTCGCCCGTGCACCAGCCAGTCGCCGTCCGGGCGCCGCTCCGGGTGGGAGCGGGTGCGCAGCCCGAGCACGTCCTCGCGCAGCAGCGCGCTGAGCACCCGCAGGGTGAGCGCCTCGGCCAGCGGGTCGCCGGCGCCGGGGGCGGCGGTCACGGGGGCCGTCTCGGCGAGGGTCATGCGCTGATCTCCCAGCGGTTCGCGGCGATGAACCGGGCGACGGCGTTGTCCACGGCCTGCTGGTCGGGGCCGATCGCCCAGACCGCGCCCAGGTAGTCGCGGTTGGTGCGGTAGTGCTCGTGGCGCTCGCCCAGGTCGCGCAGCGGCCGGTAGCTCAGTCGCACGCCGTCCGCCGTCTCGTCGTGCGGTCCCGGCGCAGCGGCCAGCGTGCCGGCGCGGTCGGCGCAGACCACCTCGTTGCGGCCCCGCAGGTCGTCACGGGCGCCGAGTTCGGCGGGCAGCGGGAGGCCGAGGTGCACCCGCAGCACGTGCTCGAAGTACGGGATCTCCAGCAGCTGGGCGAGCATCAGGTCGCACTGGTCGCCGATGGCGCGGTAGTTGACCTCGATGATCCGGGCCCGGCCGTCCGGCTGGACGACGAACTCGGTGTGGCAGGCGCCGAGCCCGACGCCCAGCGCGTCGAGCTGGGCGAGCACCTGGTCGAGCACCTCGCGCGGGTGCTCGGGCAGGAAGGTCAGCACCTCCTCGATGAAGTGCGGCGGCGGCGAGAGCCGGGTGTGGAACCCGCCCAGCACCTCGCGGCGCCGCCCGTCGCCCAGCGTCTCCAGGGTGTACAGCTCGCCGGTCAGGAACTCCTCGATCACCAGGGTGGCGGCCGGGCGGCGGTGCTGGATCTCCGCGCAGCGGGCGGCCAGTTCGGCGTGGTCGGCGACCAGCACCACGTCCTCGCTGGCCACCCCCTCGCGCGGCTTGACCACGCACGGGAAGGGCGGCAGGTCGAGCTCGTCCAGCTGCTGACCGGGCGTCAGTTCGGCGCTGTGCACGGTGTCCAGGCCGGTGGCGGCCAGGTGGCGGCGCAGCTCGGCCTTGTTCTTGGCCCGCAGGGTGGCCCGCCAGTCCTTGGCCGGCAGCCCGAAGTAGGCGGCGGCCAGCGCGGCCGAGGTCTGCAGGTGGTCACTGTTGCTGAACACGGCGGCGGGCTGCTGCGGCTGGCGGGAGATCAGCCCGGCCACCTCGCGGAAGTCCGCCACCTCGCACGGCAGCGCCACCAAGTCCTCCGGCAGGCCGCTGCGCCCCTCGTACGCCAGGCGGTGCGCCTCGGCGTGGTCGGTCAGCACGGTGACCGCCAGGCCCAGTCTGGCCGCGGCGGGCAGGAAGCCCTGGGTGACCGAGTCGGTGGGGTTGAGCGCGAGCAGGTAGAGCCGCATGGAGTCCTCGTCTTGGTGGAGCCGTCGGTGGAAACCCCTTGGTCGGATGGGAGACCGGGGGGATGACCCGAGCGGGAGGCGGGGCCGGGTGACCGGGGCGGGTGCGGGGAGGGAACCCGCCCCGGTGGTCCGTCAGTTGACCGGCGCGACGCCGGTCGCCTTGGCGATGTCGTTCAGCATCTGGTCGGCGGCCTGCACCCCGATGCCCGACATCCAGGTCTCGTCCGGCACGTTGAAGACCTTGCCGCCCTTGACGGCCTTGAGGTTCTGCCAGACCGGGGTGGACTCGACCTGGCTCTGCTGGGTCTTGTTCGGGTCGTCCGCCACGGTCACGAAGACCAGGTCGGCGTCGGCCTTGTCGATCTGCTCGGGGCTGACGTCCATCATCGAGCCGTCGACGTCCTGCGAGGCCGGGCGGCCCAGGCCCACGTCCTGCAGCACGGTGCCGCTGAACGAGGCCTTCTGGTAGAGCCGGGTCGGGCCGGCGATGAAGCGCACCACCGAGGCGTTCGGCATGGTGCCGTTGTTCTTCTCCTTGATCTCGGTGCCCAGCTTGGCGGCCCGGGCCTGGTAGTCGGCCAGCGCCTTCTTGGCCTCGTCCTCCTTGCCCAGCGCCTTGGCGTACAGCGCGATGTTGTCCTTCCAGGTCACGCCGGTGGTCTGGGCGAAGACGGTGGGGGCGATCGCGCTGAGCTTGTCGTAGATCTTCTCGTGGCGGACCTTGGAGGAGAGGATCAGGTCGGGCTTGAGCGAGGCGATCAGCTCCAGGTTGGGCTCGGCCATCGGGCCGACGTCCTTGGTGCCCTGGATCTCGCCCTTGAGGTAGGTCGGGAAGCCGCCCTCGGTCTTCAGGTGCGGGGAGACCGCGCCCAGCGGGGTGATGCCGAGCAGCGTGACGTCGTCCAGCTCGCCGCTGTCGAGCACCACCACGCGCTTGGGCCGGCTCTTGATCTCGGTGGTCCCCATCGCCTGCGTGATGCTCCGCGGGAAGCCGGCCGCCGCGTCGCTGCCGGCGCTCGCGGCGGGCTTGGCGTCGGCGCTGCTCTTGTCGCCGCCGCAGCCGGCGAGCAGGGTGGTGCTGAGCGCGGCGGCCAGGACGGCGACGGGCAGACGGCGAAGACGGGTGGTGCGCTGGGACATGGGAGAGCTTTCTCTGCGAGGGGGAAGGGGCGGTCGGTCGTTGTGGGGGATCAGCCGGCGGTGACCCGGGCGCGCGGGATCACCAGCGGCGTCCCGGTCTCGGGGTCGGGGATGACCCGGCACGGCACCTGGAAGACGCGCTCCACCAGCTCGGCGTCGAGCACCTCGGCGGGCGGTCCGGCGGCGGCCAGGCGGCCGTCGTGCAGGACGACCAGGTGGTCGGCGTAGCGGGCGGCCTGGCCCAGGTCGTGCAGCACCATGACCACGGTGCGGCCGAGTTCCTCGTGCAGGCGGGCGACCAGGTCGAGCACGTCGAGCTGGTGGCGCAGGTCCAGGAAGGTGGTGGGCTCGTCCAGCAGCAGCAGCTCGGTGTCCTGGGCCAGCGTCAGGGCGATCCAGGCCCGCTGGCGCTGCCCGCCGGAGAGCTGGTCGACCGGCTGGTCGCGCAGCGCGGCGGTGCCGGTGCGCTCCAGCGCCGCCTCCACGGCCGCCTGGTCGGCGGCCGACCAGGGGCTGAGCAGCCGCTGGTGCGGGTAGCGCCCGAGCCGGACCAGCGCCTCGACGGTGATCGCCTCGGGGGTGACCGGCTGCTGGGGCAGCAGGCCCATCCGCTTGGCCAGCGCCCGGGCGGGCATCCGGTGCAGGTCCGAGCCGTCCAGCGTGACGGTGCCGCCCGCGGGGTCGAGCAGCCGGGCCAGGCCCCGCAGCAGGGTCGACTTGCCGCAGGCGTTGGGGCCGACCACGGCCGTCACCGCGCCGCCGGGCAGCGTCAGATCCAGGCCGTCGACGATGGTGCGTGCTCCGTAGCGCAGGCTCAGGCCCTGCGCGGCGAGCTGGTTGGGGTGCTCCGTCGACGGCGGGGCGAGCAGGCTCATCGGGTACTCCGGTTCATCGGTCGGCCCTGACGGATCATCAGGACCAGCAGCCAGGGGGCGCCGAGGGTGGCGGTCATCGCGCCGACCGGCAGGCCGGCCACGGGCAGCAGGTGCAGCACCGTCAGGTCGGCGCCGAGCAGCAGGACGGCGCCGAGCAGCCCGCACAGCGCGAGCGTCGCGGGGGTGGGCGGGCCGGCCAGGAACCGCACCAGGTGCGGCACCGCGAGCGCCACGAACCCGACCGGGCCGGTGAGCGCGGCCGCCAGCGAGGCGAGGGTGATGGCGAGCAGCAGCAGCTGGAGCCGGGCCCGGTCGGGGCGCAGGCCGAGGCCGCCGGCCGAGTCGTCGCCCAGGTCCAGCACCGCCACCCGGCGGTCCAGCAGCAGGACCGCGGTCAGTGCGATCGCGATCGCGCCGCCGCCGACCCAGATCTCCGTCCAGGTCCGCCCGTAGAGCGAACCGGTGGTCCACTGCAGCGCGGAGGAGGCCAGCTCGGCCGGGAAGCGGACGATCATCAGGTTCACCGCCGCCGCCAGCCCCGACTGCACCGCGAGCCCGACCAGCACCAGCCGCCCCACCGCGGCGCGCGAGCGCCAGGCGAAGGCGCCGAGCAGTGCGGCGGCGATCAGTCCGCCGCCCAGCGCGGCCAGCGGCACGAGGAGTTGGGAGGCGCCCAGGGCGAGCAGCAGCACCGCGCCGAACGAGGCGCCGCCGGTGACCCCGACCACGTCGGGCGAGGCCAGCGGGTTGCGGAAGAGCCGCTGCAGCAGTGCGCCGGAGACGGCCAGTCCGGCGCCGGCGATCAGCGCGGCCAGCACCCGGGGCGCCCGGAACTGCTGGACCACCAGGACGTCGCCAGAGTCGCCGAAGCCGAACAGCGCGCGCAGCGCGGTCAGCGGCGGGATCGACACCTCGCCGGTGCTCAGGCCGACCGCGGTGAGCACCACCAGCAGGGCCAGCGCCAGCAGGCAGATCAGCAGGGTGCGCCGGCGCCGGCGGACCCGGGCGCCGCGCGGTGCGGGGCGGGTGGGCGAGGTCGGGGTCGTGGTCATCGGGCGGCCCGCCGGGCCAGCAGGGCGAGCAGCGGGGCGCCGAGGAAGGCGGTGACGATGCCGACCTCCAGCTCGGAGGGGCGGATCACCAGCCGCCCGAGCACATCGGCGGCCAGCAGCAGGATCGGACCGCCGATCAGGCAGCCGGGCAGCAGCAGCCGGTGGTCGTTGCCGAACACCTGGCGGCACAGGTGCGGGGCGGCCAGGCCGACGAAGGCGATCGGCCCCGCCACCGCCACTGCGCCGGCCGCCAGCAGCACCACGCTCAGCCCGGCGGCGCCGCGGATCCGGGCCACCGGCACGCCCAGCGCCTGGGCGGCCTCGTCGCCGAGCGCGAGCGCGTTGAGCGCCGGGGCGACGGCGATCGCCAGCACCAGGCCGAGGACCAGCAGCGGCAGCACCGGCGTCAGCACGTCGAGCCCGCGCCCGTCCAGCGAGCCGACCAGCCAGAACCGCGCCTCGTCCAGAGTCCGGCGGCTGAACAGCATCAGCGCGGAGGTCCAGGAGGTCAGCACCGCGGCCAGCACGGTACCGCCGAGCGCGAGCTTGGTCGGGTCGAGATCGCCGGTCTGCCGGGCCATCGCGTGCGCGGCCAGCGCGGCCACCGTCGCACCGGCCACGGCGAACCAGACGTACTGGACGGGCTGGTGGAGGTGCAGCGCGTAGATGGCGGTGACCACCGCGAAGCTCGCGCCGGCGTTGATGCCCAGGGTGGTGGGTGAGGCCAGCGGGTTGCGGGTGGCGCCCTGCGCGATGGCGCCGGCCGCGCCGAGCGCCGCGCCGACCACCAGTCCGAGCACCGTGCGCGGCACCCGAAGGCCCGTCACCACCTGGGCGCCGGTGTCGGTCGGCTTGGCCGAGCCGCTCAGCGCGTCGAGGACGGTGGACAGCGGGACCGAGCGCGAGCCCAGCGCCAGGCTCGCTGCCAGGCAGAGCAGCAGGACAGCGAGGCTCAGGGCGAACAGCAGGGTCTGCCGGGGTGCCGACGAGCGCTGGGCCGGGCCGGCGGGGGCCGGCAGGTCGATTCTCAACACGAGATCAATATTAGGTTAGGCAAACCTAAGAAAGTCAAGCTCGCCTATAAGGTGAGCCTTACCTTACTCTGAAGATCCGAATCTGACGGGGAGTTCTCGCGATGGTCGAAACGCTGATGGTGCCCCCGGGGTTGACGCCCCGTACGGCCCCCGAGCTCCTCGCCGACGCCTGCCGGCAGCTGAACGCCGACTGTCCGGCGCTGCGGGTGCGGGTGTGCGAGGAGGGCGGGCCGGGGTCGGCGCCGGAGCCGACCGGCTGGGTCGCGGCCCGCGACTTCGCGCAGCGGATGGACGAGCTGGTCGCCGGCGAGGCCCGCCGGATCCGCGCCGACCACGGCTGCGCGGTGCCCCCGCACGTGTCGGCCGCCCGCCTGCTGCACCACTACCTCTGGTCGGTCTGCCTGCTCGCCGTCGGGCCCTGGTACTTGGAGCGCCGGGTCCCCGTGCTCGGCGCCGATCAGCTGTGGATCGCGCCGCACAGCGGTGAACTGGCCTTCCGGCCCGGCGGTTTCGCCTGCCTGTCCGACGATCCGGCGGCCCGGGGCGTGGCGGGTGTGCGGGTGGTGCCGGGCGGGTCCGAGCTGCGCGCGGAGCTGCGCGCGGCGGTGGCGGAGCACGCCGAGCCGGTGCTGGCAGCCTTCCGTCCGGTCGCCAAGCGCGGCAGCCGTGCGCTGTGGGGGATGGTCACCGACGACCTGGTCTCCGCGCTCTGGTACCTGGGCCGCGAACTCGGCCGGGAGGAGGACGCGGTGGCGCGGGCCGCGGAGCTGCTGCCCGGCGGCACGGCGCCGATGGTCGGCTCGGCCGACTTCCGGCGCCTGGCGGGCAGCGGCGGCGCCGAGCACCTGACGCGCACCCGGCTGGGCTGCTGCCTCTACTACGTGGTGCGCCCGGCCGACACCTGCATCACCTGCCCGCGCACGGGGGACGAGGAACGGGTGCGCAGGTTGGAGGCCTGAACAGGTAGGCGTCGCCTCAGAGTTCCAGCCACCCGTTGCCGCCGTACCAGTGGCCGCCGGCGCGCAGGTGGTCGACCAGGGCCCGCTCCAGGGTGGTGCTCGCGGGCAGTGCGTCGAGGGGCGGGTCGGGAGTGCCGAAGACGTACACGAGCGGCGCGGTGTCGTCCGGCTCGGTCTGCTCGTAGCACGGGTGGAACCGGTCCTGGAAGCGGAGCAGGTTGGCGCCGGCCGGCAGGTAGCCGCGCAACTGCGGGTCGAGCAGCCAGGAGTGGCAGGTGGCGACGGTGAGCGGCTGCTCGGGGAAGTGCCGGGGGAAGAACGCGCGGGCCCGCGCCAGCGCGTCCTCGCAGGCGGCGGGCGTCAACGGGCCCAGGTGGTCCGGGATGTGGATCGCCAGGCTGGGGGTGCCCGGCCCGTACGGCAGCCCCGCGGCCGCGACCGACTGCCCGCAGCGCCCGCCGAGCCGGGTGCGCTCGAACTGCAGCCGCCCCAGCTGGTAGAGCTCCCCGCGCACGTGGTGCGCGAACCAGTGCGGGTGCAGCAGGCCGCCGGTGCCGTGGCGGCGCCGGTGCAGGGCCATGGTGCGGCCGAGATCGGCGAGCGTGTGCCGGGAGACCTCCACGGGGATGCCGCGCTGCCGGTGGTAGGCGCGGGTGTGGGGGAGTGCGGTCAGATGGACCAGGACCGGGAACCAGCGGCCGAACGCCGCGAGCCCCGGCGGCAGCGGGGGCAGTGGCGGCGGCTCGGGCGCTGGCCGCCCCACCGTGCCGATCTCCCGGACGAGTCGTGCGGCGCAGCGCTCCACCAGCCGGCCGGCGACCGGCTCCCCGGCCGTGAGCGCGCAGGCGGCCAGCAACGGGTTGATGTCCTCGTGCGGCACCGTCAGGTCCAGCAGTCGCCCCGGCAGTTGGCCGGCCTCGGGCAGCCGCACCCCGGTCGGCCAGGCGTCCTGTGGCGCCTGCCGGTCCCACCAGCGGGTCAGGCCCTGGTCGGCTCGCAGCAGCTGGCCCAACGCACCCATCGGCGGTTCTCCCCTCCCGGCTCGCAACCGCGCCAGGCTACTGCGCGGGGCCCCGCGGGAGGTTCCGCCGACCGGGTCCGCTCGGCGGCATGCTTGATGATCCGGTGAAATACTTGGAGGCCCGGTGAAGGCAAGGAGGTGGTGGCGATGGCCAGGCCGATCTGGACGGGCACGCTGAGTTTTGGACTGGTCACCGTACCGGTCGGCCTGTACTCGGCGACCGAGGACCACTCCGTGCACTTCCGCCAGCTGCAGCGCGGGACCTCCGACCGGGTGCGCAACCAGCGGGTCAACGAGCGGACCGGTGAGGAGGTCGAGTTCCGCGAGGTGGTCAAGGGCTTCGAACTGGCCGAGGGCGAGTACGTGGTGCTGGAGCCCGCCGAGCTGGAGCAGATCTCACCGGGACGGTCCAAGTCCATCGAGATCAGCGGTTTCGTGGACCTGGCCGAGGTGGACCCGATCTACTTCGACAGGACGTACTACCTCGGGCCGCGCGGCAAGGAGTACGCGCGGGTCTACGGGCTGCTGCACCGCGCGCTGGCGGACACCAACCGGGCGGGGCTGGCCACCTTCGTGATGCGCGGCAAGCAGTACCTGGCGGCGGTGCGGGTGGAGGGCGACGTGCTGGTGCTGCAGACCATGCACTACGCCGAGGAGGTGCGTGATCCGCACCAGGAGATCGACAACCTGCCCGAGACGGTGGCCGAGCCCTCCGAGAAGGAGCTGGCGGCGGCCCGCCAGCTGATCGAGATGCTCAGCGCCGAGTGGAATCCGGCCGACTACCACGACAGCTACACCGAGCAGGTGCGCGAGCTGGTCGAGGCGAAGCTGGCGGGCAAGGAGGTGGTCACCGCCGCACCCGCGCCGGAGTCCACCAATGTGGTCGACCTGATGGCGGTCCTGGAGCGCAGCCTGAAGCAGGCCGGCAGCGAGGAGCCGGAGCCGGCCGCCGCGCCCGCCGCCAAGAGCCCCGCCGCGAAGAGCCCCGCCGCGAAGAGCAAGGGCAAGGGCAGGGCGGCGCAGGAGCCGGACGAGCCGTCGGCCGGGCTGGACGGGCTGAGCAAGGCGCAGCTCTACCAGCTGGCGACCGAGCGCGACATCGCCGGCCGGTCCTCGATGACGCGGGACCAACTGCTCGAAGCCCTCCAGGGCGCGGGCAAGGGCGCGAAGAAGCGCAGGCTCCGCGCGGTCTCCTGACGCACGCCCCCGTCCCTCACCCGTTCGGCGGCAGCTGGTGGGCCCGGGCGGGGTCGGTGAGGCCGGCGTGCCGGTCACCCGTCCCGGTCAGCCGCGCCACCACCTGGTCGGCGGTGAAGACCAGCTGCTCGGGGCGCCGGCACTCGGTCACCTCGCGCCAGTCGAGCGGTGCGGAGACGGTCGGCTCGGGGCGGGCACGCAGCGAGTAGGCGGCCACCGTGGTCTTGGCGCTGTTGTTCTGCGACCAGTCGACGAAGACCCGGCCCGTGCGCAGCCGCTTGGTCATCTGGTCGACCACCAGCTCCGGCAGCGCCCGGCGCAGGCGCCCGGCGAGGTCGCGGGCGTAGTGCTGCACCCGTTCGGCGGGCGCGGGCACCAGGGGCACGCTCAGGTGCAGGCCCTTGCTCCCGGTGGTCTTGGGCCAGCAGTCCAGCCCGTCCGCCGCGAGGAGCTCGCGCGCGGCGAGTGCGACCCGGCAGCACTCGACGACGCTCGTCCCCTCGCCGGGATCCAGGTCGATGATCAGCCGGTCGTGGGTGTCCGGTTCCGCGCGCCACTGCGGGACGTGGAACTCCAGGCACCCCAGGTTGGCCGCCCAGAGCAGCGTGGGCAGGTCGGCCACCACGGCCTGCCGCATGGTCTCCTGGCGGTGCCGCACCTCCAGGGCGGTCACCCAGGCCGGGGCGCCCGGTGGGACCCGTTTGGCCCAGAAGTGCTGCCCCTCGACCCCCTCCGGCAGGCGCAGGAAGCTGGCCGGGCGCCCGGCCAGCTGCGGCAGCATCGCGGGCGCCACCAGGGTGTAGTACCGCAGCACGGCGGCCTTGGTGTAGCCGGTGCGCGGATAGAGCACGCGGTCCAGATGGGTCAGCCGCAGTCGGCGGCCGGCCACCTCGGTCACGGTGGCGGTGGGGTCGGGCATGGCACCGATGGTGGCAGCCCGCGCCCACCGCGGCCCGGCGCGTCGTGGACGGCGCGCGGGAGGACCCGTCCGATGATGGGCGGATGACCGACCCGACGGACCCGATCGCGGCCCTGGAACGGATCGCCTTCCTGCTGGAGCGGGAGCACGCCTCCACCTACCGGGTCCAGGCCTTCCGCCGGGCGGCCGACACCCTGCGGTCCAGGACCGAGCTGCCCCGCACCACCGCCGGGCTGGCCGCACTGCCCGGGCTCGGGCCGGTCACCGCCGCCGTGGTCGGCCAGGCGCGCGACGGCCGCACCCCCGACTACCTGGCCGAGCTGGAGCAGCGGGCCGCCGCCCCGCTGGCCGAGCTCGACCCCGCGGCCGCCGCCCTGCGCGCCGCCCTGCGCGGCGACTGCCACCTCCACTCCGACTGGTCGGACGGCGGCAGCCCGATCGAGCTGATGGCCCGCACCGCCCGCGACCTCGGTCACGAGTGGGCGGTGCTCACCGACCACTCGCCCCGGCTCACCGTGGCCCGTGGCCTGAGCGCCGAGCGGCTGCGCCAACAGCTCGACGTGGTGGCCGAGGTGAACCGCGAACTGGCGCCGTTCCGGCTGCTCACCGGGATCGAGTGCGACATCCTGGACGACGGTTCGCTCGACCAGGAGGCCGAGCTGCTGGCCGAGTTGGACGTGGTGGTCGCCTCCGTCCACTCCAAGCTGCGGATGGCGGCGGGGCCGATGACCCGGCGGCTGCTGGCCGCGGTCGCCAACCCGCTGGTCGACGTGCTCGGCCACTGCACCGGGCGGCTGCTCGGTGACAAGCCGCGCCCGGAGTCGGAGTTCGACGCGGCGCAGGTCTTCGCGGCCTGTGCCGAGCACGGCACGGCCGTGGAGATCAACTCCCGCCCCGAGCGGCTGGATCCGCCGCTGCGCCTGCTGCGCCAGGCCGAGGCGGCGGGCTGCCTCTTCTCGCTGGACACCGACGCGCACGCCCCCGGCCAGCTGACCTGGCAGGACCACGGGTGCGTGCGGGCCGCGCAGGCCGGAGTGCCCGCGGAACGGGTGGTCACCACCTGGCCGGTGGAGCGGCTGCTCGACTGGACGCGTTCCGGCCGGGGCCGTACCGCCGGGGCCTGAACGGCGCATTGACACCCCGGCGGTACGGTCCCTAGCGTGAGCCGCTCGACTACCGGCCAGTAGGGATCAGTCATGGACTCCGATCGCCCCTATGATCTCGTCCTCTTCGGCGCCACCGGCTTCACCGGCCGGCTGACCGCCGAGTACCTCGCCCGCGCGGTGCCCGAGGGCTGCCGCTGGGCGCTGGCCGGCCGCGACCCGGCCAAGCTGCGCCAGGTGCGGGACGAACTCGCCGCCATCGACCCCGGGTCGGCCGAGTTGCCACTGCTCACCGCGGATGCCGCCGACCGGGCGGCGCTGCGCGAGGTGGCCGGCTCGGCCAGGGTGGTCGTCTCCACCGTCGGGCCCTACCTGCGCCACGGCGAGCCGCTGGTCGCCGCCTGCGCCGACGCCGGCACCGACTACCTCGACCTGACCGGCGAGTTCGAGTTCGTGGACCGGATGTACCTGCTGCACCACGAGCGGGCCAGGGCCACCGGTGCCCGGCTGGTGCACACCTGCGGCTTCGACTCGGTCCCGTACGACCTCGGGGTGCTCTTCACCCTCGGCCGGCTGCCCATCGCCACCAAGGACCTCCCGGTCTCGGTGAGCGGTTTCGTCCGCGCCGGCGGCAGCTTCTCGGGCGGCACCTTCGCCTCCGCGCTCGTCGCGATGTCCCGTCCGCGGGCGATGGCGCGGGCGGCCCGGGAGCGGCAGGCGGTGGAGGACCGCCCGGTGGGCCGGCGGATCCAGGTCACTCCGGACCGGCCGCGCTGGTCGCCCGAGGCGCGGGCCTGGGCCTGGCCGTTGCCGACCATCGACGCGCAGGTCGTCGGGCGCTCGGCCGCCGCGCTGGACGACTACGGCCCGGACTTCCGCTACCGGCACTACGCCGCCGTCAAGCACCTGGCGGTCGCGCTCGGTGGCAGCGCGGGCATCGCGGCGGTGCTGGCGGCAGCCCAGCTCCCGTTCACCCGCAAGGCGTTGGGCGCGCTGCTCAAGCCCGGACAGGGGCCGAGCGTCGCGCAGCGGGCGAAGTCCTGGTTCACCGTCAGGTTCGTCGCGGAGAGCGGCGGGGCCCGGGTCTACACCGAGGTGAGCGGGGGCGACCCGGGCTACACCGAGACGGCGAAGATCCTGGGCGAGGCGGCGCTCTGCCTGGCCTTCGACGAACTGCCGGTGACGGCCGGTCAGGTGACGCCGGCGGCGGCGATGGGTACGGCGCTGATCGAGCGGCTGCGCACGGCCGGGATCCGGTTCACCGTGCTCGCCAAGCCGCCGGGTGCGGCGCCGCGCCGGATGGTGTGACCCCGGGCCGGCCGGGCCGGCCGTCCGGATCGACTGTCGAACGGATCGACTGTCGAACGGCTCGGGTGACCGGTATCCGGTCGGTGCTCTCCGCGATTGTCAGTGGCCGCTGCCAGGGTGGTCGGTGAACACTCGAACAAGGAGCGCAGTCATGGGTACCTGGGACGCCGGCCCGTTCGACAACGACACCGCCGCGGATTTCGCCGGCCGGCTGGACGCCGCCGTTCCCGAACGTCGCACCGGCCTGCTGCGCGCGGCGCTGGAGCAGGCGCTGGTGCCGGGCTACCTGGAGAGCGACGAGGCGGCGGAGGCCGTGGCCGCCGCCGCCCTGGTGGCCGCGCAGTGTCCGGGCGGCGAGCCGGTGGATCCGGCGTACGGGCCGAAGTCGCCGATCCCGCTGGTCGGTGCGGAGCTGGCCGATCTGGCCGTCCGGGTGCTGGACCGGGTCGGCCTGCCGGAGTGCGAGCTCGCCGAACTGTGGGCGGACTCCGGCGAGGAGGAGCGCTGGCGCGAGCGGCTGGCGCGGCTGCGCGGCGTGCTCGCCGGGAGCGGCGGCTGACGGGGCGCCGGATCCTGACGCGATCGGAACGGGCCCTGGTACGGGTGCCGGCGGGGCGTGGGACAGGTTGTCGAGACTTCCGCTGCCCGGCCCGGCCGCGTTGCGTGATGCCGTTGCGGCCGGTCAGCTCGGCGCGGTGCCCGGCAGTGGGCTGGGCGCGCTGGTGCGCAGCCCGTCGAGCAGGACCTGCAGCGTGCGCCGCCACTGGTCGCTGGTCGCCTGCAGGCCCAGCGTCCGCTCGCCGCCGGTCACCGAGGCGAGCAGGAACGGGACGTCCTGCCAGGCGATGTCCGCGCGCATCTCGCCGGCCCCCTGGGCGCGTTCCACCAGCAGGCGGAAGCGCTCGCGCAGCGCCGCCAGGGCCCGGGCGAGCTCCTCCGCGCGCGCTCCGCCGAGCGCCTCGCAGAGTCCGGTGCTCTCGGCCCGCAGCCCGACGTAGGCGAGGGCGAAGTCGGCCAGGCTCCGCCAGGGGTCGGGCTCGGCGAGCGCCCGGTCGCCGGCCTCGGCCATCGAGTCGAGCACCTCCTCCAGTACGGCGAGCAGCAGCGCCTCGCGGGAGGGGATCCGCCGGTAGAAGGTGCCGATGCCGACCCCGGCCCGGGCGGCGATCTCGTGCGCGGAGGCGTCCGCGCCGATCTCGGCGATCGCCGTCCGCGCGGCCACCACCAGGCGCTCCACGTTGCGCCGCGCGTCGGCGCGGGGCTGACGGCCCGCCGGGTCGGCGATCAGGCGTTCGACGGCGCTGCTGGACCTTGGCATGACCGGATTCTAGCAATAACTGGACCAGCTCTGTCCGGTTAGCTAGAGTCAGAGAAGCGGACAGCAGTTGTCCGTTTTGCTGTTCGAAGGGGAGCGACAGGCATGGTTGCGAAGCCGATCCGGGTCGGGATCATCGGTGTGAATCCGCAGCAGGGCTGGGCGACCCGGGCGCACATTCCCGCGCTGCGCGCGCTGCCCGACTACGAGATCACCGCGGTGGGCACCAGCCGGATCGAGAGCGCCCGGGCGGCTGCCGAGCACGTCGGGGTCCGGCACGCCTTCGCCGATCCGCGCGAGCTGGCCGAGCACCCCGAGGTCGACCTGGTCGTGGTCACCGTCCGGGTGCCCGCGCACCTGGCGCTGGTCTCGGCGGCGCTGGCCGCGGGCAAGCACGTCTACTGCGAGTGGCCGCTCGGCCGCACCACCGAGGAGGCCGAGCAGCTGGCCAAGGCGGCCGCGGCGGCGGGGGTGCACGCCGCACTCGGGCTCCAGGCCCGGTCGGCGCCCGCGCTCGAGCACGCCCGCCGGCTGATCGCCGACGGCTACCTCGGCGAGCTCAAGGCGGTGACCGTCCACGCGACCAAGCCCAAGGGGGCGGGCGGCGAGCTGCCCGAGTGGGCGGTGTACACCCTGGACCGCGCCACGGCCGCCGGGACGCTGGAGGTGGCCGGCGGTCACACGCTGGACGCGGTGCGGCAGCTGGTCGGCGACATCGAGCGGGTCTCGGCCACCATGGCGGTGCGGCAGCCCGTCCTGCGGGTCGCGGAGACCGGTGCCGAGGTGGCCGTCACCAGCCCCGACGAGCTGGTGCTGCACGGCACGCTGGTCGGCGGCGGGCTGCTCAGCGCGCACATCCAGGAGGGCAGGATCGCCACCCCGCGCACCCGGATCGAGCTCTCCGGCACCCGGGGGGACCTGGCTCTGGTCACCACCGGTCCGGCCGGTCCGATGGGTCTGCAGATCGGCGAGCTGCGCCTGCTCGGGGCCACCGAGCCGGGTCGGGAGCTGGCCGAACTGCCCGTCCCCGAGAACTACTTCGCCCTCGACCCGGCGGCGGTCGGGCAGCAGGGCTTCCATGTGGCGCGGCAGTACGCGCAGCTCGCCGCCGACCTGCGCACGGGTGGGCGCACGGTGCCGGACTTCGAGGACGGCGTGCGTCTGCACCGGCTGCTGGACGCGATCCGGCGCTCGGACGAGACCGGAGCCCGGCAGAACGTCGGGTAGCCCGCCGCTCCCGGCCCGGCAAACGGTCTGCGGGCACTGCGCGGGGCGGTCGCGCGTTGATAGCCACAGACGGGCGCAGCAGGGGAACGAGCACGGGTGGTGGGTCGATGAGCAACGCGGACGCGCCGTCCGAGGGGCCCGAGGACGGCACCGGACCGGCGGACGACTGGGACGCGGTGGAGCTGGACGAGGCGTTCGTCCGCTCCGCGCCGGTGGTCGAGCCGTCCGGGCGGGCCCGGATGCTCGCCGCGCGCTGGCGCCGCGAGCCGCCGCAGCCGGAGCCCTGGCGCTCCGACCGACCGCCGGCGGGCTGGTTCTGGAGCCGGGTGCGGAAGGGCCGCTGGCGGCGGGGCCAGGGCCTTTCGTGAGAAAGGCCCTGGGCCGGGGCTTGATCGACTCTGCCCCGGCTGGGGTACCGTGCCCGGGTGAGCAGGCGGCGAAGTGGTGCGGAGGGTGCGGCAGCAGGCCGCGGCGGGACGGGGCGCTGCACCGTCACGGTGTGCCGGGGGTGCTGCTGCGGCACGCCCGAGAAGGTGCCGGGTCTCGACCATGCGGCCCAGCTGACCGGGTTGCGCGCGGCGCTCGCCGGGGTGGCCGAGGTGCGTCCGGTCGGCTGCCTGGACGCCTGTGAGCGGGCGAACGTGATCGTCATACAGCCCTCGCCGCAGGGCCGGCGGGCCGGTAGGCGTCCGGTCTGGCTGGGGCAGGTCAACGATGAGGAGGCGGCCCGGGACATCGCCGCCTGGGTGGCGGCCGGCGGTCCCGGCGCGGTGGAGCCGCCGGGCGTCCTCGACCTCTACGCCTTCAGCCCCTCGCGGCGGATCCGCGAGTCACTGGAGGACTGAGCCGGTCGCGGTACGGGCCCCGCTCACGCGCCGGGTGCGCGCGAGCAGGGGCCCGGGGTGGCGCCGTGGTACGCCTACTTGGTGATCTTGGTGACCTGGCCGGCGCCCACCGTGCGACCGCCCTCGCGGATGGTGAAGCGCAGGCCCTCCTCCATCGCGACCGGCTGGATGAGGCTGACGTGCATCTCCACGTTGTCGCCCGGCATCACGAGTTCGGTGCCCTCCTTCAGGGTCACCACCCCGGTGACGTCCGTGGTGCGGAAGTAGAACTGCGGGCGGTAGTTGTTGAAGAACGGGGTGTGCCGGCCGCCCTCGTCCTTGGACAGGATGTAGGCGGTGGCCTCGAACTCGGTGTGCGGGGTGACCGATCCGGGCTTGATGATGCACTGCCCGCGCTCGACGTCCTCGCGCTTGATGCCGCGCAGCAGGAGGCCGACGTTCTCGCCGGCCTGGCCCTCGTCCAGCAGCTTGCGGAACATCTCGATGCCGGTGACCGTGGTGGTGGTCTTCTCGGTCTTGATCCCGATGATGTCCACCGTCTCGTTGACCTTGAGGACCCCGCGCTCGATCCGGCCGGTCACCACGGTGCCGCGGCCGGTGATCGTGAAGACGTCCTCGACGGGCATGAGGAAGGGCTTGTCGGTGTCGCGCTCGGGCTGGGGGATGTTCTCGTCCACGGCGTTCATCAGGTTCAGCACGCTCTGGCCCCACTCCTTGTCGCCCTCCAGGGCCTTGAGGGCGGACACCTTGACGACCGCGGTGTTGTCGCCGTCGAACTCGTACTCGTTGAGCAGTTCGCGGACCTCCAGCTCGACGAGCTCCATGATCTCCTCGTCGTCCACCATGTCGGCCTTGTTCAGCGCCACGACGATGTACGGGACGCCGGACTGGCGGGCCAGCAGGACGTGTTCCTTGGTCTGCGGCATCGGGCCGTCGGTCGCGGCCACCACCAGGATCGCGCCGTCCATCTGGGCCGCGCCGGTGATCATGTTCTTGATGTAGTCCGCGTGGCCCGGGCAGTCGACGTGGGCGTAGTGCCGGGCGTCCGTCTGGTACTCGACGTGTGCGATGGAGATGGTGATACCGCGCTGCCGCTCCTCGGGCGCCTTGTCGATCTCGTCGAACGGCGTGAACGGGTTCAGGTCCGGATGGGCGTCGTGGAGCACCTTGGTGATCGCCGCGGTCAGTGTGGTCTTGCCGTGGTCGACGTGACCGATGGTGCCGATATTGACGTGCGGCTTGGTCCGCTCGAACTTCGCCTTCGCCATGTGACGCCTCCTCAGTACCCGGAACAGGACAGCGCACGGGCGCAGTCGTCGCGCAGCCGGAACCCGTTCCGACTCTTCTGGCGACCAGGAGTGACTGAACCCGTGCTGACTGTCACCATAGCGGGACCGGTGAGCTGTTCGCCGGTAGCCGGTCAGCCTGCCGCGTCTGCCGTCGGGTGTGCGTGGCTGTGCAGGAAGGCGGTCAGGGCGAGGTTCACGGGCTCCGGGTGGGTGAGCGGCGGGGTGTGGCCCGCGCCCGGGATCGTCACCAACGGCCGGGCGCCGGGCAGGACTTCGCCCATCATTGCGCCGAGGTCGAGCGGTACCGGCTGGTCGGCCTCGCCGTGGATCACCAGGGCGGGCGCGCTGATCTCCGACAGCCGGGCGGCCAGGTCGTCCACGCCCATCAGTACGCCGACCGCCGTGGCCAGCCGCTCGC
Organism: Kitasatospora sp. NBC_01250; assembly: GCF_036226465.1. NCBI lineage: Bacteria > Bacillati > Actinomycetota > Actinomycetes > Kitasatosporales > Streptomycetaceae > Kitasatospora > Kitasatospora sp. NBC_01250. The sequence continues at coordinate 7,600,374 of NZ_CP108476.1, forward strand.
GCGGCTGGCGCTGCCAGCCGGCCAGCCAGGTGCGGTGCAGATCGGGGTGCCGGTCGCGCGGTCCGAGCAGCAGGCCCAGCAACTCGGGAGCGACCGCCTCGGGGCCGCCGGCCCGGAAGCCCTCGGCCACCAGTGCCATCTGGGCCAGCGCCGGGGTCGGCCAGGCCACGGCCGCGCTGTCCACCAGGGCCAGGGCCCGCACCCGGCCGGGCGCCAGCAGCGCGGCCCGCAGCGAGAGGAAGCCGCCCTGGGAGTGGCCGACCAGGGCGGCCTGCTCGACGCCGAGGTGGTCGAGCAGGGCGAGCAGGTCGCGCGCCGAGTCCCAGTAGTCGTGCGGCGCGCCGTCGTCCTCGGTGCGCCCGTGCAGTCGCCCGTCCCAGCTGATGCAGCGGAACTCATCGCGCAGGGCGGCGACTTGGGCCTGCCACATGGAGTGGTCCATCAGGTTGCCGTGGCTCAGGACGACGACCGGGCCGGGGCCGCCGGTGTCCTGGTAGTGGAAGCGTCGGCGGTCGATCGCGGCGAAGGGCATGGTGCGGTCGCCTTCCTGTTCTGGTGCGTGGGTGGTCCGGCGGCGAGGTGTTCTCGTCGCCACCCGAGCTTCGGCCGCCGGGGGTGCTGCGGGCGAGGTAGGGTGAGGCCTCATCATGGTCAGAACTGGACAAGCCGCCGATGTCGTCGAGATCGGCTACGACAATCCGCGCCGCCCCCGGCTGGGTCTCGAGGCGCTGAGCTATGCCGAGCTCTCCGGCCGTCTGCAGCCGGGACGGTTCCGGCCGGTCAGCCGGCTCGACTTCCACCAGCTGATCCTGGTGACCGGGGGCGAGGGCATGGCGATGGTCGATTTCGTCGCCCACCCGTGCCAGGCCGGTACCGTGCTGTGGGTGCGCCCGGGGCAGTTGCAGCGCCTGCCGACCGCGCGGGACGGTGCGCCGGCCAGGCTGGACGCGACGGTGCTGCTCTTCACCCCGGCCTTCGTCCCGGCCTTCGGTGCGTCGGGCGCGGCCGGGCAGGTCGACGCGCTGCTCCAGGCGCCGGCCGCCGCTCTCTGGTCGCTCGCCCCGGCCGAGTACGCGCCGCTCGCCGGTGCCGCCGCCGAGGTGCTTGCCGAGTACGAACGCCTGCCGTCCGGCGGTGAGTTGACCGTCGAGCTGCTGCGGCTTCTGCTCGCCGGGCTGCTGGTCCGGCTGGCCAGGTGCACCCCGGCTGCGGGCCCGGGCCTGCCGGCGGACTCCGTGCTGCGCCGGTTCCAGGCGGAGTTGGAGCGCTCCTTCGCCGAGACGCGCCGGGCCCAGGACTACGCCGACCGGCTCGGCTGGGCGCCGCGCACCCTGAACCGCGCCTGCCAGGCGGCCACCGGGCGCAGTGCCAAGCAACTCATCGAGGAGCGCGTGGTGTTGGAGGCCAGCCGCCTGCTGGTCCACACCGATCTGCCGGTCGCGGCGGTCGGCCGGCGGGTGGGCTTCGGCGAGCCGACCAACTTCGGCAAGTTCTTCCTGCGCGAGACCGGCCGCACGCCGGGGGAGTTCCGCTCCACGGAACGGATGTCCTGGATCGGCGAGCCGAAGTGATGGCCCGTCAGGACTGCTCGCCGAGCCACAGGTCGGGGCCGAAGACCTCGTCGTGGATGTCGGCCGCGGGGACCTTTGCGGCGAGCAACTGCGCGCGGGCGGCACGCAGGAACGGCAGCGGGCCGCAGAGGTAGGCGGTCAGGCCGGTGGGCAGCGCGAGGGTGCTCAGGTCGATCCGCCCGGTGCGCTCGGCGGGCCACGCGCCGACGGGCTGCTCGTACCAGACCTCCGCGCTGGCGTTGGCGAGTTTCCCGGTGAGCTGCCGCAGCGTCTCGCGGAAGGCGTGGGTCTGTTCGCTGTGGTCGGCGTGCACCGCGATCACCTGGCGGGTGGCGCCGGTGGCGGCCAGGTGGTCGAGCATGCCGATCATCGGCGTGCAGCCGATCCCGGCGGAGACGAGCAGCACCGGCCCCTCGCCGTCCTCGTCCAGCTGGACATCGCCGAACGGCGGGCTCAGCCGCAGCACCCGGGCCGGCCTGGACGTGGTCGTGCAGGTGGTTCGACACCTCCCCGGCCGGGCCCTCGGGGCTCGCGGCGGCGACCCGCTTGACGCTGAAGCAGAGCGCGTCGTCGGTGCGCCCCGAGATGCTGTACTGGCGTATCTGGCGTGCGCCGTCCGGCAGCACCACCTGCACCGAGACGTACTGTCCGGGCCGCAGCGCGGGCAGCGGGCCGCCGTCCAGCGGACGCACCACGAAGGTGACCACCTCGGCGGTCTCCTGGCGGCGGCCGGCCACCAGGTAGTCGCGCCAGAGCCGGTCGCCGGCGGCGTCGGCCTGCTCGCGCAGCCGGCCCTCGACGGCGATCAGCGCGTTGGCCATCAGCCAGAAATGAGGCCCGCTGGGTGAAGCCCGAGGGCTGCGTGCGCCGCGCCCGCCGCGGGCACCCCGTCCGGCGCCGTGGAGATGCCGGACGGCGGCCCGGCTGCCAGGGTGCTGAGGAGGAGTCAGCCGCGAATCGAAGGAGCACGCGATGGCCCAGACGCCTGGCCCGGGTGGTTGGACGATGCCGGTGGCGCCCGGCCCGCCGGAGTTCCTGCCGATCCTGGACATCCCGGAGCCCGGGCGGCAGCGTCGGCTCACCATCCTCTTCCGCTGGCTCCTGCTGGTGCCGCAGGCGATCGTGCTGTGGGTGCTGTCGGTGATCGCCTTCTTCGCGGCCGTCATCGGCTGGTTCGCCGCGCTCGTCACCGCCGAGCTGCCCGCTCCGATCGCCCGGTACCTGACCGGCTACCTGGGCTACGACACCCGGGTGACGGCCAGCGGGACCCTGCTGATCGACCGGTATCCGCCGTTCTCGTTGCGGCAGCGCCCCGACTTCCCGGTGCTGGTGCAGGTGCGGCCGGGACGGTTGAACCGGCTGGCCGTCCTCTTCCGGCTGATCCTGATGATCCCGGCGGCCGTCATCAACAGTCTGCTGGGCGCCGGCTGGGTGGTGCTCTCCTTCTTCATCTGGCTGCTGGCGCTGGTCCTGGGGCGGCTGCCGCGGCCGGTCTTCGAGGCCACGGCGGCCTTCGTGCGCTACCGCTTCCGGTTCAACGCCTACGTGCTGATGCTCACCTCCGCCTACCCGAAGTACCTCTTCGGCGAGGAGTGGCCGGCGCCGGGGGAGGAGCCGCCGGTCTCGGCCACCCGGCCGCTGGTGCTGGGCGGGCCGGGCAAGGCGCTGCTGGTGGCCTTCCTGGTGCTGGGGCTGGCCGGCCATGTCACCGCCGACTTCGCACAGAGCGGGAACGACTCCGACAAGACGGTCAACACCGCGCCCGCGCCGTAGTCCGTGCCCGGTCCGGCCGCCGGGGCCCGCCACTGGGGCCCGCTGCCGGGGCCCGAGGTCGGCGTCCGCGTCTGCGTCCACGTCCGCCGTCTGCGTCCACGTCCGCGTCTGCGTCCACGTCCGCCGTCTGCGTCCACGTCCGCGTCTGCGTCCACGTCCGCCGTCTGCGTCCACGTCCGCGTCTGCGTCCACGTCCGCCGTCTGCGTCCACGTCCGCGTCGGCGGCGGCGTCAGCCGAGGAAGCCGCGCAGCAGTGCGGCGGTGCCCGCCAGGTGCTCCTCGGTCGAGCGGCGCGCCCCCGCGACGTCACCGGCCAGGATCGCCTCCACCATCGCGCGGTGCTGCACGCTGGCGTGCTCGATGTTGCGTTCCAGCACGGGTATCGCGTTCAGCAGGTCGTTGAGCCGCATCCGGCTCTCGGCCACCCCGGCGGCCAGCGAGGGCGAGCCGGTCAGCTCGGCGATCGCCAGGTGGAAGCGGGAGTCGAGGCGGCGGTACTCCTCGATGTCGGCGCCCTCCAGCTCGGCCAGCCGCAGCTCCAGGTAGGCGCACTGGTCCGCGCTCAGCCCGCGCCGGGCGGCCTGCTCGGCGGCGCCGGTCTCCAGTACCATCCGGAAGGTCAGGGCGTCCTCCAGCTCAGTACCCATGTCCTGGACGGCGCGGCGCAGTTGGCCGAGGTCCGGGGCGGGCAGCCGGTAGGTGACGAAGGTGCCGCCGTAGCGGCCCCGCCGGGACTCCACGCAGCCCGCCTCCTGCAGCGAGCGGATCGCCTCGCGCAGCGTCTCGCGGCTGATGCCGAGGCGCACGGCCAGCTCGCGCTCGGCGGGCAGGCGGTCGCCGTAGCCGAAGACGCCGAGCTTCACCGCCTCCAGGATCCGCTCGACGGTCTCCTCGAAGGCGTTGCCGGTCCTGACGGGGCGGAAGATCGCGCCGCCCTGCCAGTCCATCCGCGGATCGCGGTCGCCTGCAAGCTCCACCCGGAAATCGTACCGAGGTGCGAGCCGTGATGATCGGCGGATGCCCAGGCCCGCTGCCCGGCGGGGGTGGCGGTCCACAATGCGGCGGTCCCTCTTGACGCGGTGACGGCGGAGTCGGAATCATGCGCGGTACGCCAATGGTCTGGTTCCGGGCCATTGACGACCACAGTGCCGTGGGCGCACGTTTCGGATCCCCCACCGAACCCCCAAGGGGCGCGCATGACCTCCGAGCAGTCACCCGTCAACCAGGTTCCCCCACCTGTGTTGCACGCGCTTTCCTCCGATGTTTCCACCGTCGTTTCCACCGAAGCCACTGCCGAATCCTCCGGCGCCGCGATTTCCGAGGACGAACAACGGCTGCGCGAGCTGGGCTACACCCAGGAGCTGGCCCGCTCGCTCTCCGGATTCTCGAACTTCGCCGTCTCCTTCTCGATCGTCTCGATCCTGTCCGGCTGCCTGACCCTCTACGGCTTCGGCATGGTCACCGGCGGCCCCGCGCTGATCACCTGGGGCTGGCCGGTGGTCGGTGCCATGACGCTCTGCGTGGGCCTGGCGATGGCCGAGATCTGCTCCGCCTACCCGACCGCCGGAGGCCTGTACTACTGGGCGGCCAAACTGGCGCGCGGCAACGCGCCCGCGGCGAGCTGGTTCACCGGATGGTGCAACTTCATGGGCCAGGTCGCGGTCACCGCGAGCGTCGACTACGGCGCGGCCACCTTCACCAACGCGCTGCTCGACCTGCGGTTCGGCCTCAGCGCCACGCCGGAGCACACGATCGAGATCTTCGCGGTGATCCTGTTGCTGCACGGGCTGTTGAACAGCTTCGGCGTCCGGCTGGTCGCGATCTTCAACACGGTCAGCGTCTGGTGGCACCTGCTGGGCGTGCTGCTGATCGTCGGCATGCTGGCGCTGCTGCCGCAGCACCACGCCTCGGTCTCCTTCGTCTTCGGGCACTTCGTCAACCAGACCGGCTTCCAGAGCTCCTTCTACGTGGTCATGCTCGGCCTGCTGCTCGCCCAGTACACGCTCACCGGCTACGACGCCTCCGCGCACATGACCGAGGAGACCAGGGACGCGGCCCGCTCCGGGCCGCGCGGCATCGTCAACTCGATCCTGGTCTCGCTGGTGGCCGGCTGGATCCTGCTGATCGGCCTGACCTTCGCGATCCAGGACTACAACGGCGAGGTGAACAGCCCCACCGGCGAGCCGCCCGCGCAGATCTTCCTGGACGCCATCGGCCGCAACGGGGCCGAGTTCCTGCTGGTGATCGTGATCGGCGCCCAGTTCTTCTGCGGGATGGCCTCGGTCACCGCCAACTCCCGTATGGTGTACGCATTCTCGCGCGACGGTGCGCTGCCTGGCTCGCGGCTCTGGCACCGGATCGACCCGCGCACCCAGACCCCCAACAACGCGATCTGGCTGGGCACCGGCGGCGCCTTCCTGCTCGGGCTGCCCGCGCTGTGGAACACCACCGCCTTCGCCGCCGTCACCTCGGTCTCGGTGATCGGGCTCTACCTCGCCTATGTGATCCCGGTCTACCTGCGGCTGCGCCAGGGCGAGGCGTTCCAGCGCGGCCCCTGGCACCTGGGCCGCTGGAGCCGGCCGATCGGGATCGCCGCGGTCGGCTGGACCGCGCTGATCACCGTGCTCTTCATGCTCCCCACGCTCAGCCCGATCACCGTCAAGAACTTCAACTACACCAGCGTCGCCATCGCGGTGGTGCTCGGGTTCGCGGCCGTCTGGTGGTTCGCCTCGGCGCGCCGCTGGTTCACCGGTCCGCGCATCCACGACGCGCCCGCCCCCGGCGACCCGACCGAAGCGGTTCCCGACCCGAGCACCACCCCAACTCCCCAGGAGGAGACCGGATGACGAGCAGCACCAGGCTGACGCTGGATCAGCTCCGGGCCCGCGTCGCGGACGGAAGCATCGACACCGTCGTGCTGGCCATCACCGACATGCAGGGCCGGCTGCAGGGCAAGCGGCTGGACGCCGAGTACTTCCTCACCGACGTGCTCGGGCAGGCCGCCGAGGGCTGCGGCTACCTGCTCGCGGTGGACGTCGAGATGAACACCGTCGACGGCTACGAGGTCTCCTCCTGGGAGGACGGCTACGGCGACCTGACCATGGTGCCCGATCTCGGGACGCTGCGGATGGTCCCCTGGCACCCGGGCACTGCGATGGTGCAGTGCGACCTGGCGCGGCACGACGGCACCCCGGTCTCCGTCTCGCCCCGGCAGATCCTGCAGCGGCAGCTGGACCGGCTCGCCGGGTACGGCTGGCAGGCCTACGTGGGAACCGAGTTGGAGTTCATCGTGTTCCGGGACAGCTACGAGCAGGCCTGGGACAAGGACTACCGGCAGCTCACCCCGGTCAACCAGTACAACGTGGACTACTCGATCCTGGGCACCGCGCGGATCGAGCCGCTGCTGCGCCGGCTGCGCCGGGAGATGTCCGGCGCCGGGCTCACGGTGGAGTCGGCCAAGGGCGAGTGCAACCTCGGGCAGCACGAGATCGCCTTCAAGTACGACGCCGCGCTGCGGACCTGCGACGACCACGTGGTCTACAAGACCGGCTCCAAGGAGATCGCCGCGCAGGAGGGGGTGAGCCTGACCTTCATGGCCAAGTACAACGAGCGCGAGGGCAACTCCTGCCACATCCACCTGAGTCTGCGCGACGAGGCGGGTGCCCCGGTGATGGCGGGGGAGGGGGCGCACGGCTTCTCCCCGCTGATGGAGCACTTCCTGGCCGGCCAACTGGCCTGTCTGGCGGACTTCGCGCTGCTGCTCGCGCCGACCGTCAACTCCTACAAGCGCTACGTGCCCGGCAGCTTCGCGCCCACCGCGATCGCCTGGGGGCGCGACAACCGCTCCTGCGCGCTGCGGGTGGTCGGCCACGGCTCCTCGCTGCGCTTCGAGAACCGGGTGCCGGGCGGCGACGTCAACCCCTATCTGGCGGTCGCCGCACTGATCGCGGCAGGCCTGCACGGCGTGGAGCAACAGCTCGCACTGGAGACGGAGTTCACCGGAAACGCCTACGTCTCCGACGCGCCCAGGGTGCCCGCCACGCTGCGCGAGGCGGTGGCCGCCTTCGAGGCCAGCGAGGTCGCCGCGCTGGCCTTCGGCAAGGACGTGGTGCGCCACTACACGCACGCCGGGCGGGTGGAGCTGGCCGCCTTCGAGTCGGCGGTGACCGACTGGGAGCGCCGGCGCGGATTCGAGCGGCTGTGAGCGGCGCGCCGCTGGTGGGGATCACCAGCTACCTGGAGCAGGCCGCCTGGGGTGTCTGGCAGCAACCGGCCGCGCTGATCCCGCAGTTGTACGTCGACGCGGTCACCGCCGCCGGTGCCGTGCCGGTGCTGCTGCCGCCGCAGCCCGTGCGGGGCCTCGCCTGCGGCCTGCTCGACCGGCTGGACGGGCTGGTCCTGGCGGGCGGCCCCGATGTGGCGCCCGACCGCTACGACGCCGAGCCCGACCCGCACACCGGCGCGCCGCACCGGGAGCGGGACGCCTGGGAGTTCGAGCTGCTGCGGGCCGCGCTGGCGGCGGACCTGCCGGTGCTCGGGGTCTGCCGGGGCATGCAGGTGCTCAACGTGGCGCTCGGCGGCGACCTTGTCCAGCACCTGCCGGACCGGATCGGTGAGCAGGGCCACCAGGTGGCGCCCGCCACCTTCAACCGCCGCCCGGTGCGGGTCTCCCGGGGCAGTCGGCTCGGCGCGATCCTCGGCGAGCGCACCGAGGTGCTCTGCTACCACCACCAGGCGGTCGACCGGATCGGCGCGAACCTGCGCCCGGTGGCCTGGAGTGCGGACGGCACCGTGGAGGCCATCGAACTGCCCGGCGCCCGCTTCGCGTTGGGCGTGCAGTGGCATCCCGAGGCGGATCCGGCAGACCCCCGGCTGTTCCGCTCCTTCGTCGACACCCTGACCGGGACCTCCAGGCTCCGCGGAACGTCAACCAACACCCTTGAGGAGAAGAGCGCGTGACCACTGCCCAGCTCGCCGACCGCTTCGAGGTGGTCAACCCGGCCACCGAGGAGGTGATCGAGACGGTGGCGATGGCCGGAGTACCCGAGACGGACGCCGCCATCGCCCGGGCCAAGGCCGCCTTCGAGAGCTGGCGCCGCGTCGCCCCGGCGGACCGGGCCCGGCTGCTGCGGGCCTTCGCCGCCGCCGTGGACGCCGACCGCGAGAACCTGGCCCAGCTGGAGGTGGCCAACGCCGGTCACACCATCGGCAACGCCCGCTGGGAGGCGGGCAACGCCCGTGACGTGATCGAGTACTACGCCGCCGCGCCCGAACGGCTCTTCGGCCGGCAGATCCCGGTGGCCGGCGGCATCGACGTCACCTTCCAGGAACCGCTCGGCGTGGTCGGCGTCATCGTGCCGTGGAACTTCCCGATGCCCATCGCGGCCTGGGCGCTGGCCCCGGCGCTGGCGGCGGGCAACACGGTGGTGCTCAAGCCCGCCGAGCTGACCCCGCTCACCGCGCTGCGGCTGGCCGAACTCGCGCTGGCCGCAGGCCTGCCCGAGGGCGTGTTCCAGGTGCTGCCGGGGCACGGCCCGGTGGTCGGCCGGCGCTTCGTGACCCACCCCGACGTCCGCAAGGTCGTCTTCACCGGCTCGACCAGGGTCGGCAAGGAGATCGCGGCCGGCTGCGCCGAGCAGGTCAAGCCCGTCACGCTGGAACTCGGCGGCAAGAGCGCCAACATCGTCTTCGCCGACGCCGACCTCGCCAAGGCGGCGGCCAGCGCGCCGTACGCCGTCTTCGACAACGCGGGCCAGGACTGCTGCGCGCGCTCCCGGATCCTGGTCCAGCGCGAGGTGCTGGAGGAGTTCCTGGCGCTGCTGGAGCCGGCCGTGCGCGGCGTGAAGGTGGGCGACCCGCGGTTGCCCGAGACCGAGATGGGACCGCTGATCTCGGCCGCGCACCACGCCAGGGTCTCCTCCTACCTGACTGACGATGTGTCAGTTCACTTGCAGGGCACGGTTCCCGACGGCAAGGGCTTCTGGTTCCCGCCCACCGTGCTGGCGCCGGTGGACGAGCGCTCCCGGGTCTTCACCGAGGAGGTGTTCGGCCCGGTGGTCGCCGTACTGCCGTTCACCGACGAGGCGGACGCGCTGCGGATCGCCAACGCCACCGAGTACGGCCTGTCCGGCTCGATCTGGACCCGCGACCTGGGCCGGGCGCTGCGGGTGGCCCAGGGGGTGGAGGCCGGCAACCTGTCGGTCAACTCGCACTCCTCGGTGCGCTACTCGACCCCGTTCGGCGGGTTCAAGCAGTCGGGCCTGGGCCGTGAGCTCGGCCCCGACGCGCTCAACGCCTTCACCGAAACCAAGAACGTCTTCATCTCCACGGAGGAGTAAACAGATGACCAACCGTCTCGACGGCCGCGTGGCCGTGATCACCGGCGCCGGCAGCGGCATCGGCTTGGCCAGCGCCCGGCGCCTGGCGAGCGAGGGAGCGAAGGTCGTCTGCGTCGACCTCGACGAGAACAGCGGCAAGGCCGCCGCCGCGGAGGTCGGCGGGCTCTTCGTGCGGGCCGACGTCACCGACGAGGAGGCGGTGAAGGCGATGTACGAGGCGGCGGTGGCCGAGTACGGCCGCCTGGACATCGCCTTCAACAACGCCGGCATCTCCCCGCCCGAGGACGACTCGATCCTCACCACCGGGCTGGACGCCTGGAAGCGGGTCCAGGACGTCAACCTGACCAGCGTCTACCTGTGCTGCAAGTACGCGATCCCGCACATGCAGCGCCAGGGCAAGGGCTCGATCATCAACACCGCCTCCTTCGTCGCGGTGATGGGCGCGGCCACCTCGCAGATCTCCTACAGCGCCTCCAAGGGCGGGGTGCTGTCGATGTCGCGCGAACTGGGCGTGCAGTTCGCCCGGGAGGGGATCCGGGTCAACGCGCTGTGCCCCGGCCCGGTCAACACCCCGCTGCTGCAGGAGCTGTTCGCCAAGGACCCGGAGCGGGCGGCGCGGCGCCTGGTGCACATCCCGCTGGGCCGGTTCGCCGAGCCGAGCGAGATCGCGGCGGCGGTGGCCTTCCTGGCCAGTGACGACTCCTCGTTCATGACCGCGAACACCTTCCTCGTGGACGGCGGGATCTCCGGCGCCTACGTGACCCCGCAGTAGCCGCGCACCGGCCCGCGGCGCCGTGCCGCACTCCTGGTCCGGGGTGCGGCACGGCGCCGCGGCATGCTTGCGCGGTGCGGGCGGTACGGCGTTGACTGGGGCCGGTCAGGCAGCGCCGGCAGTTGAACGGCCGGCCGCGTGAGGAGAGGACCAGCTGTGCAGCAGTACACGGACCAGTACATCGACGGAGCGTGGCGGCCCAGCCTCGGCGGCACGCCGCTGGAGGTGGTCGACCCCGCCACCGAGCAGGTGATCGCCACCGTCCCGGCCGGTACCGCCGCCGACGTCGACGCCGCCGTGGCCGCCGCCCGCGCCGCCGCCCGGGCCTGGGGCACCACCGGCCGCGAGGAGCGGCTGGCGCCGCTGACCCGGCTGCGGGACGGCCTGGCCGCCCGCCAGCAGGAGATCGCCGAGACGGTGCTGGCCGAGCAGGGCAGCCCGATCGGCTTCGCCACCACCGTCCAGGCCGGACTGCCGCTCGCGGTGGCCTCCTCCTACCTGGAGCTGCTGGCCGGGTACGCGTTCGAGGAGCGGGTGGGCAACTCCACCGTGTTCGCCGAGCCGGCCGGGGTGGTCGCCGCGATCACGCCGTGGAACTACCCGCTGCACCAGATCGTCGCCAAGGTCGTCCCGGCGCTCGCGGCCGGCTGCACCGTGGTGCTCAAGCCCGCGGAGGACACCCCGCTGGTGGCCCGGCTCTTCGCCGGGATCGTCGACGGGGCCGGCTTCCCGGCCGGGGTCTTCAACCTGGTCACCGGCGTCGGCACGGTGGCGGGCGCGGCGCTGGTGGCCCACCCCGAGGTGGACCTGGTCTCGTTCACCGGCTCCACCGCGGTGGGCCGGGCGATCGGCGAGGTGGCCGGGGGCGGCATCAAGCGGGTGGCCCTGGAGCTCGGCGGCAAGTCGGCCAGTGTGGTGCTGCCGGACGCCGACCTGGGGCGTGCGGTCAACGTCAGCGCCGCCAACGTCTTCGCCAACTCCGGCCAGACCTGCACCGCGTGGACCAGGCTGCTGGTCCACCAGGACCAGTACGAGGAGGCCGTCGCGCTGGCTGCCAAGGCCGCCGCCAAGTACCGCCCCGGCGACCCGGCCTCGCCCGGGACCCGGATGGGCCCGGTGGTCAGCGCCGAGCAGCGCGACCGGGTGCGCGGCTACATCGAGGCCGGCCTGGCGCAGGGCGCGCGACTGGTGGCGGGCGGCGCCGAGGCCCCCGCGGACCTGCCGACCGGCTACTACGTGCAGCCGACCGTGCTGGCCGACGTCACGCCCGCGATGACGGTGGCGCAGGAGGAGATCTTCGGCCCGGTGCTGTCGATCCTCGCCTACCGCGACGAGGAGCACGCCGTCGAGATCGCCAACGGTACCGAGTACGGGCTGTCCGGCGCGGTCTGGGCGGCGGACGAGGAGCGCGCCGTGGCCTTCGCCCGCCGCCTGGATGCCGGGCAACTGCACATCAACGGTGGGCAGTTCAACCCGATCGCGCCGTTCGGCGGCTACAAGGCCTCGGGTGTGGGGCGGGAGCTCGGGCGGTACGGCCTGGAGGAGTTCCTGCAGACCAAGTCGCTGCAGTTCTGAGGCCTGCCGCAGTCCTCAGGCCCGCTGCAGTTCTCCGGCCGTTGTTCTTCGGGGTTCTGCCGCAGCTGGCGTTGCCGAGAGTCCGACTACCGAAGAGGAACACCATGGTTCGTGCCGCCCTGCTCACCGCCGTAGGCGCTCCGCTGGAGCTGGCCGAGATCGAGTTGCCCGAGCCCGGGCCGGGCCAGGTCCGGGTCAGGCTGGCCGCCGCGGGCGTCTGCCACTCCGACCTCTCGCTCGCCACCGGTGTGCTGCGCGCGCCCACCCCCGTGGTGCTCGGCCACGAGGGTGCGGGCACCGTGGCCGCCGTCGGCGACGGCGTCACCAGTGTGCGGGTGGGCGACCCGGTGGTGCTCAACTGGGCGCCGGCCTGCGGCACCTGCCACCTGTGCGGACTGGGCGAGCCGTGGCTGTGCGAGCGCGCGGGTGATGCCTACGGCCAGACCTACGGAGCGCTCGCGGACGGCACCGCCGTCTACCCGGGCCTCGGGGTCGCCGCCTTCGCCGAGGAGACGGTGGTCGGCGAGCGGGCTCTGCTGCCGCTGCCCGCCGGTGTGCCGCTCACCTCGGCCGCGCTGCTCGGCTGCGCCGTGCTCACCGGCTACGGGGCGGTGCACAACGCCGCCCGGGTCGGGGCGGGCGAGTCGGTGGTGGTCTTCGGGCTGGGCGGGGTCGGTTTGGCCGTCCTGCAGGCGGCCCGGATCGCCGGTGCGGGAGTGATCATCGCCGTCGACGTCAACCCGGCGAAGGAGGAGCTGGCGCGTCGCCACGGGGCCACCGACTTCCTCCTCGCGGACGACCAGATCGCCCGCGGTGTACGGAAACTGACGGATGGTCACGGCGCGGACCAGGCCTTCGAGTGCGCCGGCCGGGGCAGCGCCGTGCGGGCCGCCTGGTCCACCACCCGGCGCGGCGGGCGCACCACGGTGGTCGGCATCGGTGGCAAGGACGACCTGGTCTCCTTCAACTCCCTGGAGCTGTTCCACTTCGCCCGCACGCTGAGCGCCTGCGTGTACGGCAACAGCGACCCGGCCCGGGACGTCCCGCTGCTCGCCGAGCACGTGCGTGCCGGGCGCCTCGACCTGGAGGCGCTGATCACCGACCGGATCACGCTGGACGAGATCCCGGCCGCCTTCGAGCGGATGCGGGCGGGGCAGGGCGGGCGGTCGTTGGTGGTCTTCTGAGCGGTCCGCCGAGTGCTCCTCTGAGCGCTTCTCCGAGTGGCCTTCTGCGTGGTCCGCTGAAGCGGAGCGCAGGCTTCCGGGGCGGTGCCCCCGGGGCGGTGCGCCGAGTCGAACTGGTGCGCACGATCCATCTTGGACCATGGCGAGGGCTCTGGCACACTGTCGCTGTCGGCTGACGAACTGTCACGCCGGGCCTGACAGGGGAGCGCAGGATGTGGGGTCGGGGGACCGAGCTCGGGGGGCGTTACACGCTTGCCGAGCGGCTCGGCGGCGGGGCCATGGGCGAGGTCTGGTGTGCGGAGGACGGTGTCCTCGGACGCCAGGTCGCCGTCAAGATCCTGCTGCCGGCCCTGCTGGCCGACGCGACGTTCATGGAGCGGTTCCGGCGCGAGGCCAGGCTGCTCGCCTCGATCAACCACCCGGGCATCGTCGAGGTCCACGACTACGGCGAGAGCGAGGCCGGCGCCGGGAGCCCGGTCGCGTACATCGTCATGGAGCTGATCACCGGCCGGCCGCTGGACGAGGCGCTCGCCGAGAGCGGTCCGATGCCGGCCGAGCGGGCGCTGGGCATCGTCGCCCAGGCGCTGGACGCGCTGCACGCCGCGCACAAGCGGGGCATCGTGCACCGGGACATCAAGCCGTCCAACCTGATGCTGCGCGACGACGGCCGGGTGGCGGTGACCGACTTCGGCATCGCCAGCGCGATGGCGGGGACCCGGATCACCTCCACGCAGGCGGTGCTGGGCACGGCGCTGTACGTGGCCCCCGAGCGGGCGGAGGGTGCGTCGTCCGACCCGGCCTCCGACCTCTACTCGATGGGCGTGCTCTGCTACGAAATGCTGGTCGGGACACCGCCGTTCACGGGCGAGACGGCGCTGGAGATCGTGCTCAAGCACGTGCGGGAGCCGGCCCCGGAACTGCCCGGCGGGTTCGCGCAGCCGGTCCGGGACCTGGTGGCCATCGCGCTCGCCAAGACGCCCGAGGAGCGGTTCGCCGATGCCGCGGTGATGGCGGCCGCGGCGCGCGGTGCGGCCGAGGGGGTGCCGGTCGCGGAGGTGGTCGGGCGGACGGTGCCGCTGGGGGGCAAGGGCCGCCCGGGGGCGGTCGTGGTGGCGGCGGAGGCAGTGGAAGGGGCAGCGGGTGCTGCCGAGCCGGCGGCTGCGGTCGTGGCCGAAGGTGCTGCCGGGCCGGCGGCCGGGGTCGCGGTCGAAGGTGCTGCCGGGCCGGCGGCCGGGGTCGCGGAGGGTGCCGGGCCTGCTGCCGAGGTTGAGGCGGGCGGTGCAGCCGCTGCCGCCGACCCCGCGGCCACGTCGAACACCGCGACCGCCGGGAAGCAGACGCAGCCCGTGGTGGCCGCGCGCTCCCCGTGGTACCGGCGCCGCTTGGTGCTGCCGGTGCTGATCCCGTTCGGTGTCACGGCGGTGGTGGGGTCGGCGGTGCTCATCGACCGGACGCCGTTCAGCTCCGACGCGGCGGTGCCGGACGCGCGCCCGGCCGTGACGGCCTCCGCCGGGCAGTCGGGCAGCGCCTCGGCGTCGGGCGCGGGCTCGGCCTCGGCGTCCGCGTCGACGTCCGCCGGCGGCTCCGCCTCGCCGAGCGCGTCGGCCTCGGGGGCCTCACCCTCGCCCTCGGGTTCGGCGTCGCCGAGCGGCTCGGCGTCCCCGACCGCGGCCGGCGGCACGCCGTCCGGCGCGGGGCAGCCCGGGACGGGTGCCGGTGCGGGCGCGCGGACCGGGGGAGGCGGCGGCCAGCAGGGCGGTGGCGCGGCGAACGGCGGCGGCTCGGGCACCAGCGGTTCCGGTAGCGGTGGTTCGGCTAGCGGTGGCGGTGCGGGCAGCGGCGGCTCGGGCGGCGGTGCCGCCACGGGCGGTGGTGGCACCGGGAGCGGTGGGAGCGCGCCCGGTGGGTCCGCGGGCGGTGGCGGTGCGCAGAGCGGCGGCGGGTCGTCGGGCGGCGGCAGCACCGCGGGCGGCGGTGGTTCGGCGTCGGGCAGCCAGCCGAATCCGCCCGCGTCCAACAACCCGCCCGCCCCCGACCCGCCCGCCCCCAACCCGCAGCCCAGCTCCGCCGCGCCGGCCTCGGGTTGCGGCGGGGCGAACTGGGGCGCGATCGTCAATGTGGGGGACGGGCTCAAGGTCGGTCTGGCCGACGGCAACCCGTCGGGGAGCGGCGCGGTGATCATGGGTGGCAACACCGGCTACGGCTGGATCCACACGACGGGCCAGTGGGACACCTTCAGCGCCTGCACCATGAACGACAGTCTGCTGGGCATGCAGTACTACGGCGGGAGCGGCACTCAGCTCATCGCCGCCTCCGCCGGCATGGCCTCCTGGCGGATCGTGTCCGCTTCGTCCGGCGTGAACATCAGGGACTACCTGGGGCAGAACTGCCTGACCGACAACGGCGCGGGCAAGCAGCTCACCATGGGCACCTGCACGCCGGGCAACGCCTCCCAGGAGTGGCAGATCCCCTGACCCGAGTCCCCTGACCCGAGTCCCCTGACCCGAGTCCCGTCACCCGAGCGCGCGGCGCCGGTGGCTCTCCCCCCTGGGGGCGCGGCCACCGGCGCTTCGGCGTCTGCGCGGCTCAGGCGGCCAGCGCGGCCTTGCCGGCCAGCTGGATCCTGGTCTGCTCGGCGACGCGGCGGCCCAGGTGCTCGGCGGTGGCGATGTCCGCCTTGTGCACGCCCTCGGGGCCCTGGTCGTTGTTGGACTGGGCGGCGGCACCGAGGAAGAAGCCCAGGCGGTTGAGGTCGTTCTCCGAGGCGGTGCTGGAGTTCCAGCCCGGGTGCAGGCCCAGGCTCACCCAGCTCATGCCGTGCTGGGCGGCGAAGATGCTCAGGAACTGCAGGGTGGCGAGCTTGTCGCCGCTCTTCGAGGCGGAGTTGGTGAAGCCGGCCGCCAGCTTGTCGCGCCAGGCGGAGGCGAACCAGCGCTTGGCGCTGGCCTCGGCGAAGGTGTGGAAGGCGCCCGAGGCGCCGCCCATGTAGGTGGGCGAGCCGAAGACGATGGCGTCGGAGCCGTCCAGCAGCTCCCACTCGGCCTCGGTGATCGCGTCGACCTTGATCAGGTGGACGGTGGCGCCGGCCTCGGCGGCACCGGCGCGGACCGCCTCGGCGATGACGGCGGTGTGGCCGTAGCCGGAGTGGACGGCGATCGAGATGACGGGGCTGGTCACAGCGGTGCTCCTGGCTTTGGTGTGGATTCGCAAGTGCTAACGAAAGATAAGCACTGTGATTTAGAAAGCGCAACCCCAGGGTTAGCGCAGTGCCCGCGTACACTCCTGCTATGGCGACTGAGAGCTCCGCCGGGACCGTGACCGGCGATGGTGTGGACGGGCTGCCCTACAACGTGTTCGGGCGCGCCTGCCCGTCGCGGCACGTCCTGAAGGACGTCACGCACGCCTGGGGCAGCCTCACGCTGGCCGCGCTGGCCGACGGCACCTTCCGCTTCAACGAGCTGCGCCGCCGGGTGGACGGCGTGAGCGAGAAGATGCTGTCGCAGACCCTGCAGGCGCTGGAGCGGGACGGCCTGGTGCACCGCGATGCGCAGCTGACCAATCCGCCGCGGGTCGACTACGGACTCACGGAGCTGGGGCGCGAGGTGGCGGACCGGCTGCTCGCGCTGATCGCGCTGGTCGAGTCGCGGATGCCCGAGGTGGCGGCGGCGCAGCAGCGGTACGACGAAGGTCGTGACCGACAGTCGTCCGGGCTGTGACGAGCCCCGCTCCCCGGGCTTTATGAAACTAGTTGCATAGAGGTCGTCCTCGCCCCTACCGTGGAGTAACCACAGTCGCGAGGAGAGTCCGGATGACCGCCTACCCCCACCTGCTGCGCCCGCTCGACCTGGGATTCACCACGTTGCCCAACCGGGTGCTGATGGGTTCGATGCACGTGGGCCTGGAGGAGGCGCCCGACGGCTTCGAGCGGATGGCCGAGTTCTACGCCACCCGGGCCCGCGGCGGGGTCGGCCTGATCGTCACCGGCGGCATCGCGCCGAACGAGGCCGGTCGGCCGTGGGGCGGCGGCGCCAAGCTCAGCACCCCCGAGGAGGCGGCCGAGCACCGCGTGGTGACCGAGGCCGTGCACGCCGCCGGTGGGCGGATCGCCATGCAGATCCTGCACTTCGGCCGCTACGCCTACCACGAGGACCTGGTGGCGCCGAGCGCGATCCAGGCCCCGATCAGCCCCTTCGTGCCGAACGCCCTCACCGAGGAGCAGATCGAGCAGACCATCGAGGACTTCGCGCGCACCGCCGAGCTGGCCCAGCAGGCCGGCTACGACGGCGTGGAGATCATGGGCTCCGAGGGCTACCTGATCAACGAGTTCATCGCCGCGCCCACCAACCAGCGCGAGGACGCCTGGGGTGGCAGCTACCAGAACCGGATGCGGTTCCCGGTGGAGATCGTCCGCCGGGTGCGCGAGCGGGTCGGCCCCGAGTTCATCCTGATCTACCGGCTCTCCATGCTCGACCTGATCCCCGGCGGCTCCACGCTGGCCGAGGTGATCGAGCTGGCCCAGGCGGTGGAGGCGGCGGGCGCCACCATCATCAACACCGGCATCGGCTGGCACGAGGCGCGCATCCCCACCATCGCCACCTCGGTGCCGCGCGGCGCCTTCGCCTGGGTCACCAAGAAGGTGATGGGCTCGGTGGGCATCCCGCTGGTCACCACCAACCGGATCAACACCCCTGAGCTGGCCGAGCAGTTGCTCGCCGACGGCTGCGCCGACCTGGTCTCGATGGCCCGCCCGCTGCTCGCCGACCCGGACTTCGTCGCCAAGGCCGCGGCCGGCACCCCCGAGGCGGTCAACACCTGCATCGGCTGCAACCAGGCCTGCCTGGACCACACCTTCAGCATGAAGATCACCTCCTGCCTGGTCAACCCGCGGGCCTGCCACGAGACCGAGCTGGTGCTCTCGCCGACCAAGCTGCGCAAGCGTGTCGGCATCGTCGGCGCCGGCCCCGCCGGACTCGCCTGCGCGGTCTCCGCCGCCGAACGCGGCCACGCCGTCACGCTCTTCGACGCCGCCGAGACCATCGGCGGGCAGCTCAACATCGCCCGCCAGATCCCCGGCAAGGAGGAGTTCAACGAGACCCTGCGCTACTACCGCCACCAGCTGATGCAGCATCAGGTCGAGCTGCGGCTGGGTGCGTTGGTCACGGCCGAGACGCTGGCGGCGGAGGGCTTCGACGAGGTCGTGCTGGCCACCGGCGTCACCCCGCGCACGCCCGAGATCCCCGGCAGCGACCACCCGAGCGTGCTCAGCTACCTGGACGTGCTGCGCGACAAGGCGCCGGTCGGCGACCGGGTCGCGATCATCGGCGCGGGCGGGATCGGCTTCGACGTCGCCGAGTACCTCACCGACCCGGGCACCTCGGCCAGCCAGGACCCGGCCGCGTTCTTCGCGCAGTGGGGTGTGGACACCGAGCACAGCGGTGCCGGCGGCCTGCGGCCCGCGGTCCGGCCCGAGGTGAAGCGCCAGGTGCACCTGCTGCAGCGCAAGACCACCAAGGTCGGTGCCGGGCTCGGCAAGACCACCGGCTGGATCCACCGCACCGAACTCAAGCACCGCGGCGTGGTGATGGCGGCGGGCGTCGGCTACGAGCGGATCGACGACGCCGGGCTGCACGTGACGGTGGACGGCCAGCCGCAGCTGCTCCCGGTGGACACCGTGGTGCTCTGCGCCGGGCAGGAGCCGCGCCGCGAGCTGGTGGAGCGGCTGCAGGAGCTGGGGATCGAGCCGCACCTGATCGGCGGGGCGGACGTGGCGGCGGAGCTCGACGCCAAGCGCGCCATCGACCAGGGCACCAGGCTCGCGGCCTCGCTCTGATCCGAGTGCGCTGATCCCGAGTGCGCCGGGCCAGAGCGCTCGGGGCCACGCGTATCGGTCGTGGTCGGACCGGCTCGCCTGGAAACTAGGATGCTGTCGCAGTACCGTCGCGCAGTCCAGGAGAGCCGGTCCGCCATGTCGCTTCCGCACGCCATCCTCACCGCCCTGCTGGAGAAGCCCTCCTCCGGGCTGGAGTTGACGCGACGTTTCGACAAGTCGATCGGCTTCTTCTGGTCCGCCACGCACCAGCAGATCTACCGGGAGCTGGGCAAGCTGGAGCAGTCCGGACTGATCCGCTCACTGCCCCAGCCGCCCAGCCGGGGCCAGCGCAAGGCCTACGAGGTGCTGCCGGAGGGCCGGGCGGCGCTGGTCGACTGGGTCGCCGAGAGTCAGGACCCCAAGGCGGTCCGGGAGCCGCTGCTGCTGCGCCTGCGGGCGGCTGCGGTGGTCGGGGCGCCCGGCCTGCGGGGCGAGCTCGAACGCCATCTCGACCTGCACGAGCGGCAGTTGGCGGAGTACCTGGAGATCGAGCAGCACGACTTCCCGGCCGAGCAGGCGGCTGACGAGAACCGCCTGCAGCACCTGGTGCTCCGCGCGGGGATCGGCCTGGAGACCTTCTGGATCCAGTGGCTCACCGAGGCGCTGTCCGACACGGCGGGTTGAGTCCCCCGGGGCCGTCGCGTGCGGCGGCCTGCCTGCACGAGGCCGTCGCCGCTGACGGGCCGGCGGGGGCGTCAGCGCATGCCGCCGGAAGCGAGGATGACGTCCCCGGTGATCCAGCGTGCGTCGTCGGAAGCCAGGAAGGCCACGAGCGGGCCGTAGTCGTCGGGGACGCCCGTACGGCCCAGCGGGGTGGCGGCGATCGCCTGCGCTTCCTGGGCCGACCCGGCGTATCCCATGGCCCTGGTGCCCTCGGTGTCCGACGGGCCGGGCATGATCGCGTTGACGCGGATGCCGCGCGGGCCCAGTTCCTTGGCCGCGACGATGGTGAACGCGTTGACGGCGCTCTTGGACGCGACGTAGAGCGAGGCGTAGGGAGGGTGGCTGACCGTACCGGCCGTCGAGACGTTGATGATCGACGCGGCGTCGATGTCGTCCTGCGCGGCCAGGGCCTGCGTGGTCAGGATCGTGCCCAGGAGGTTCGTGGTCATCTCGCGCTGGAACTCGTCCTCGGTGATGCCCGACAGCGGCGCGAACGTGGCGACGGCCGCGTTGTTCACGAGCACGTCGACCGGGCCGAACGCCTCGCGCGCCCGGTCGAAGAGAGCGCGCACGTCGTCGCGGCTGGCCACGTCCGCCTGGACCGCGATCGCCCGGCCGCCCTTGGCGGCGATGCCCGCGACGACCCGCTCGGCGCCCTCCGCGTCCCCCCGGTAGTTCACCACGACGGCCGCGCCGGTCTCGGCCAGAGCCTTGGCGATCCCCGCGCCCAGACCCTTTGATGCGCCGGTGACGATCGCCGCACGTGCGTTGTTGCTGCTCACAGTGGCTCCTTGAACATGAGTGCTTGTGGAAGTCACCGTAGGAAAGCTGCTTACTGTTGGGAAGTACATACTTTTTTGTAAGCTGCTGTCATGATGGAGACGGAGCAGGTCGCGACAGCCGCCAGGCTGCTGACCCATGACACCTTCGACAACAAGTGCGCACTACGGCCGATCATGGATCAGACGACAAGCCGCTGGGCGACTCTGATCATCTCGGCCCTCGTCGCCGGCCCGCACCGCTTCGCGCGGCTGCACGCACGAGTGGGTGGCATCAGCCAGAAGATGCTGTCGCAGAACCTCAAGGCACTGGCCCGGGCCGGGCTTGTCGCCCGGCATGTCGCGCCCACCAACCCGCCCCAGGTCACGTACAGCCTGACGGAACTCGGCGTCAGCCTGGCCGGACCGCTGACCGATCTCATCCGGTGGTTCGGCCAGCACGGAGACGAGCTCCTCGCGGCCCAGCAGCACTACGACGGCCAGCAGGTGTGCTGAACCGCAGGCGGGTCGGGATGAGCGGGCAGTTCGCCGAGGCGTGACGCTGGGTGCTTTAATAAATGAACAGCCATTTACTAAGGGGATCGACTGAGGGAGCCGCCGCGTGGCCCGTCCCAGAACCATTGATGACGCGGCGATCCTGCAGGCCGCGGCCGAGGTGATCGGACGGGTGGGGCCCGCCGGACTGACCCTGGCGGCGGTGGCGCGCGAGGTCGGCATGGTCCCCGGCACCCTGGTGCAGCGCTTCGGCTCGAAGCGCGGCCTGCTGCTCGCGATGGCCGCCCGGTCCGCTGTGGACGCGGAGCGGCTCGCGGCCCGGGCGCGGGAACGGTACGCCTCCCCGCTCGACGCGCTGGCCGAACTGATCGTCACGTCCATGGCGCCGATGTCCACGCCCGAGACCTACGCCAACCACCTCGCCGCGCTCTGCATCGACCTGGCGGACGCGCAGTTCCGCGAGCAGGCCCTGCTGGTCCACCAAGCGCAGGGCCGGGCCATGGTCGCGCTGCTCGCCGAGGCGCTGGACGACGGCGTGCTCAAACCCGGCACCGACCTCGCCGCGCTGACCGCATCCTTGCAGGCGGTGGTCGCCGGTACCGGTCTGACCTGGGCGCTCGACCGGCACGGCACCCTGAACCAGCGGCTGCGCCACGAGGTCGGCCGGGCGCTGGCCCCGTACGTCCGGACCGTGCCGGGGTAGGTGGGCCCGGGGCCGGAAACGGGGCGGCACGCCCGCTGGTAGCACGACCGCACTGACGGCACTTCGCCGACACTGCTGACAGCACTTCGCCGACAGCATCGACAGCACCGGGGGACTTGGAGGACTCATGGGAAACCAGGCCGTTGTACGTCGGCCCGACCAGCCCGCCCGCCCACTCGCCGGGCAGGTGGCGCTGGTCGCCGGTGCCACCCGGGGCGGTGGGCGCGGCATCGCGGTCGAGTTGGGCGCCGCCGGAGCGACCGTCTACGTCACCGGTCGCAGCAGCGCGGCGGGCCGTTCCGAGCTGGACCGGCCGGAGACGATCGAGGAGACGGCCGCGCGGGTGACCGCCGCCGGCGGGCTGGGCATCGCGGTGCGGGTCGACCACAGCCGACCCGAGCAGGTCCGGGCGCTGGCCGAGCGGATCGCGGCCGAGCAGGACGGACGGCTGGACCTGCTGGTCAACTCGATCTGGGGCGGCGACCCGCTGACCGACTGGGAACACCCGCTCTGGGAGCAGGACTTGGAGGTCGGTTTCCGGCTGCTGCGGCAGGCGGTGGACACCCATGTGATCACCAGTCGCCATGTCCTCCCGCTGCTGGTCGCGCGCGGGCGCGGGCTGGTGGTGGAGGTCACCGACGGCAACACCGCCCGCTACCGGGGCAGTGTCTTCTACGACTTGGCGAAGTCCTCGGTGATCCGCCTGGCCGTCGCGCAGGCCGCCGAGCTGAGGCCGCACGGTGTCGCGGCCCTCGCGCTCACGCCGGGCTTCCTGCGCTCGGAGGAGGTGCTGGATCACTTCGGCGTCACCGAGCGGAACTGGCGGGACGCCGTGGCCAAGGACCCGGACTTCGCCTACTCGGAGACCCCGGCCTATCTGGGCCGGGCGGTCGTCGCGCTGGCCGCCGACCCCGAGGTCATGGCCAAGTCCGGTCGTGCGCTCGCCACATGGGGCCTGTACCGGGAGTACGGCTTCACCGACACGGACGGCAGCACGCCGGACTGGGCCGCGCACTGGGCCGAGAGCCTGGAGTCCGCGCACGGTCCGCTGGGCGACCCGCTCTGAAGCGCTGAGCAGCCGGGCCCGGTGGAGCCGTCACCGGGCCCGGCCGCCCAGCGAGGCGAGGGTCTCCTCCAACCAGCGTCCGGGCCCGGGCCACCACCGCCGCCGGCCCGGCCGGTTCGCCCAGGGTTTGTCTGACAAGCCCTCGGACGGCGAGGCCCAGCTCGCCGCAGGCAGAGGCCGAGATCCCAGCTCGGCGCATCGCCCACCTCCCCAGGTGCGGGCCCAAGGTCGCGGTGGGGCGTCAACTTCCCTCGGGCAGTGCGTCGATGGCATGGCGGCGAGCTGCATCGGCGTACCAGGCGGCGCTGGACTTCGGGGTCCGGCGCTGGGTCGGGTAGTCGACGTGGACCAGGCCGAAACGCTTGCTGTAGCCGTAGGACCACTCGAAGTTGTCCAGCAGTGACCAGACGAAGTAGCCCCGCACCGGCGCGCCGTCGGCGATCGCGCGGTGGACGGCGGCCAGGTGTCCGTGCAGGTAGGCGATGCGCTGCGGGTCGTGGACCGCGCCGGTCGGTGCGGGACGGTCGTCGTAGGCGGCGCCGTTCTCGGTGATCAGCAGGGGCAGGCCGGGGTGGGCGCGCGACACCTCGGTGATCAACTCGTGCAGTCCGGTGGGGTCGACGGCCCAGCCCATCTCCGTCGTCTCGCCGGGCGGACGGTGGAAGAGGACCCGGTCGGCGCCGGGCCAGGGCGAGTGCTCGCCGCCGCCGTGGCCGTCGGTACCCCTGTCGCCCCCGGTGTTCGGCTCGGTGGGAACGACGCCCGAAACCAGCGTCGGCGTGTAGTAGTTGAGGCCGAGCAGGTCGATCGAGCCGGCGATGGTCCGCTCGTCGCCGGGGCGGACCAGGGTGTCCCAGTCGACCAGGGCAGCGGTGTCCAGCAGCAGGTCTTCGGGGTAACGCCCTTGCAGAATAGGGCCGGTGAAGATCCGGTTGCCGACGGCGTCGATCCGCCGTGCGGCCTCCAGGTCGGCGGGTGCGTCGGTGAGCGGGCGGACCTGGTGGAGATTCAGGCAGATGGTGGCCTGTGCGGTGGTGGGGAGCGTGGCGCGCAGTGCGCTCAGGGCCAGGCCGTGGCCGAGGTTGAGGTGGTGGGCGGCGCGCAGCGCGTCGCCGGGGTCGGTGCGGCCCGGGGCGTGGACCCCCGAACCGTAGCCGAGGAAGGCGGCGCACCAGGGCTCGTTGAGGGTGGCCCAGATACCGGCCCGGTCGCCGATGGCGCCGGCCACGAGTGCGGCGAACTCGCCGAAGCGCTCGGCGGTGTCCCGCGCCGGCCAGCCGCCCTGGTCCTCCAACTCCTGGGGCAGGTCCCAGTGGTACAGGCTGACCACGGGCCGGATGCCGGCGGCGAGGAGTTCGTCGGTCAGCCGACGGTAGAAGTCCAGTCCGCGCTGGGCGGCCGGTCCCCGGCCGGTGGGCTGGACCCGGGGCCAGGAGACGGAGAACCGGTAGGCGCCGAGGTTGAGGCGGGACAGCAGGGCGACGTCCTCGCGGTAGCGGTGATAGTGGTCGGCGGCGCGGTCGCCGCTCTCACCGCCCAGGACCTTGCCGGGCGTTCGGCAGAAGGTGTCCCAGATCGACGGTGTCCGACCGTCCTCCTGGGCGGCGCCCTCGATCTGGTAGGCCGAGGTGGCCGCACCCCACAGGAAGTCAGACGGGAAGGCGAGTTGGGCGGCGGGTCCATCGGTGGGCGGCAGCAGGGGCATGACGCACGCTCGCAGGGGGTGGGAGGGCCGACGGGTGGCTGGGGTGGTGCTGGGTGCTGGGGTTCTGCGGCCTGGGGCGGTGGGAGCAAGGGGAGGTGGGAGCGCTCCCAGAAATCGTTCCGGCAGACTCCCGCCCGCCGAGGTGGACTGTCAAGGGGACGGTCGGGGGATCGGGGTCGGGGTGGCCGATGGCAGAGGTCAACTGGCAGCTGTCAGCGTCCTGTTGCCGGATGACGGTCAACGGATGACAGCGCCTGACCGACAGAGAACAGAGAACAGCTGACAGATAATGAAATCTGTCAGTCCCCTCGACAATCCACGGCTAACCCACAGGATTGCCTGCCACAATGTCCCCTTGCCCCAGGTCAAGACCGTCGTACGAGGTGACAGATGAGCAGCTCAACCGCACAGCGCCCCGCCGGGCCCTCGGCCGGCACTGCGGGCGGGCGCGGGCTGCGGCGGCCCACGCTGGAGGAGGTGGCGTCGCTGGCCGGGGTCGGGCGCGGCACCGTCTCCCGCGTGATCAACGGCTCGCCCCGGGTCAGCGACCGGACCAGGGCGGCGGTCGAGCAGGCGGTGGCCGAACTCGGCTACGTGCCCAACCGGGCGGCCCGCACCCTGGTCACCTCGCGCACCGACGCGATCGCGCTGGTGGTCCCGGAGGCCGAGACCCGGCTCTTCTCGGAGCCGTACTTCTCCGGCATCATCAGCGGAGTCTGCGCGGAACTCGCCGAGACCGACATGCAGTTGCTGCTCGTCCTGGTGCGCAACCAGCGTGAGCGCGAACGGCTCTCCGCCTACCTGCGCGCCCAGCGGGTGGACGGTGTGCTGCTGGTGGCCGTGCACTGCGACGATCCGCTGCCGGCCGTGCTGGAGGACCTGCGGATCCCCACCGTGCTGGCCGGGCGGCGCGGGGACCAGGAGTCGCTCGGCTACGTCGCCGCCGACAACGCGGGCGGTGCCCGGAGCGCGGTGCGCCATCTGGTGGCGCAGGGCCGGGAGCGGATCGCCACCATCACCGGTCCGCTGGACATGGATGCCGCCCGGGCCCGCCTCGCCGGCTACCGCGACGCCCTGGCGGAGGCCGGCCAGGACTGCCGGGAGGAGCTGGTGGGCCTCGGCGACTTCACCGAACAGGGCGGCCGGGCGGCGATGCGCGAGCTGCTGGACCGCGTCCCGGACCTGGACGCCGTCTTCTGCGCCTCGGACGTGCTCGCCGCCGGCGCGCTCCAGGTGCTGCGGGCGGCCGGCCGCCGGGTGCCGGAGGACGTGGCGCTTGTCGGCTTCGACGACTCGATCGTGGCCCGGCACACCGACCCCGCGCTGACCAGCGTGCGGCAGCCGATCGAGCTGATGGGCCGCACGATGACCCGGTTGCTGCTGGACGAGATCGCCGACCCCGGGCGACCCGGCCGTCAACTGGTGATGCCCACCGAGCTGGTGGTCCGCGACTCGGCCTGACGAATCGTCAGACGATGCCGGAGGGGGCCGGTCGCCGCGGGCCCTACTGGTCGGTGTCCTGCCCGGTGCTGAACTGCCCGTTGAGGTCCGGGACGGTGCTCAGGATGGCCGGGGAGACCACGCCGAGCGCGTCCGTCGGGTAGGTCACGGCCTTGGCGGGCACGCTCACCTCGACGTAGGTGGCGCGCAGCGTGGTGGTGAAGCGGTAGCCGCCGTGGCCGTCGTTCTCCAGGTACCACTGGAGGCCGTCGACGTTCGGGCCGGTCGACTCCTGGTTCGCCAGGATGTTGAGCGAGGCCGGCCGGGGCACCCCGCAGCGCAGCACGGTGCGGGGCGAGGTCTGCCAGACGGCCACGTAGCGGGAGCCCGCCGGGTCGGCGCGCGGGTGGTCGACCATCGTGCTCGGCAGTGCCTTCATCAGCGCGGTGCAGTAGCCGGCCGACGTGGCGTCGGGTGTCGGTGCGGTGAGCGGCGGCTGGTAGGTGCCGCCGCTCATCAGTACCGCTCCGGTGCAGCCGATCAGCACCACCGGAGCGGCCAGCCAGCGCACCGGCGCGGGCAGGGCCTGCAGAGCGCGCAACGGGCGCTGGAATCGAGACACCGATCGATCGTAACCGGCCTCCATGAGCGCCGGCCGGGGCCCCTGCCCTGCGGTCCGCGTCCTGCGGTCCGCCCGGTCGGCGCGGGGGCTCGGCCGGTGCGGGTCGGTCGGCGCGGGGGCCGGCCGGTGCGCGGCAGCAGGCGTGGTCAGCCCTGGCGGATCGCCGAGACGTCGAACTCGAGCACGACCTTGTCGCCGACCAGTACCCCGCCGCCCTCCAGCGGGGCGTTCCAGGTGATGCCGTAGTCCTTGCGGCTGATCGTGGTGGAGCCCTCGAAGCCGAGCCGCAGGTTGCCGTAGGGGTCGCGGGCGCTGCCGTCGAACTCCACGTCCAGGCTGACGGGCCGGGTGACGTCCTTGATCGTCAGGTTGCCGGTCAGGCGGTAGCGGTCCCCGTCGAGTGCCTCGATGCCGGTGGAGGCGAAGACGATCTCGGGGAAGTTCGGCGCGTCCAGGAAGTCGTTGGTGCGCAGGTGGCCGTCGCGCTGCTCGTTGCCGGTGTCGATGCTGCCGGTCTTGATCGTCACGGTGGCAGTCGACTTGGCCGGGTCCGACCCGTCCAGGTGCGCGCTGCCCTCGAACTCCTTGAAATGGCCGCGGACCTTGGTGACCATCGCGTGCCGGGCCACGAACCCGATCCTGGTGTGGGCCGGGTCCAGCTGGTAGTCACCGGTCAGCTCGGTGAGCGGGGTGCTGCTCATGCGTCCTCCAGAGACGTCCGAATCATGGTGGGGCCGGAGTGCGGGCGGGGCGATCGCGGGGGCGGCCCGGCCCTGGTGTCCACCGTGACACGGCGGCGGGCGCGTCGGGGGCTGCGACCCGCGGGACCCGGGGCACCGCTGGTCACGCCTCGCCGGTGCTCAGGCCGCGCCGGTGCTCACGTGAGTGGTCATGCCTCGCCGGGCTCCGGCTCCACGGGCGGGGGACCGCCGGGCTGCGGCTCCCGGGGCTCGGGTCCTCCTGGCTCCGGCTGCCCGGGCTCGGGGCCGGGGACCGGTGGCCAGGGAGCGGGCGGTGCCGGGGCCGGCGGCCGGGGCTCCGGCGCGTACGGGGGAGCGGCGTCCGGATCCGAGGGGAAGGGGATGGACATGATCCTCACCTCGTCGGTCGCGTACCCGGTCGTGACCGCCTCAATCACCTCAGCCGCCTGGGCCCGCCTGGGGCGCCCGCGTTCCCTGGCCCTGGCCCCGGCCCCGGTCCGCCCGCGGTGCTTCGCGGGCGGACCACTAGAGTCCGTCCCGGCCGGTTGATCAAGGCCGGCCGGTCGGGCAACGGGAGGGTGACCATGCTGGACGGTTTGACGGATTTCTGCACCGAGGTGCTGGCGGAACACGACTGCCCGTCGGTCTCGGTGGCGGTGGCCGAGCACGGTGAGCCGGTGCTGGCCGAGGCGTACGGCTGGGCGGACCTCGCGGCCCGGCGCCCGGCCACGCCGCAGACCGCGTATTCGCTCAACTCCATCACCAAGACGTTCACCGCGATCGGCTGCTGCCTGGCGGCGGACGCGGGTCTGCTCGACCTGGACACCCCGGTGCCCGGCCCGTACGCCCGGCCGTACGCCTGGGCCGCGCCGTGGCCGGACCCGACGCTGCGCCAGCTGCTCCAGCACCGCGGTGGCCTGGGCGGCTACTACAACTTCGAGTACGCGGACGGGCCGCTGATCGACCCGGCCGGCTATCTGACGCTGCTGCGCGAGCCCGGCAGCGGCTTCGAGTACTCCAACCTCGGCTACCTGCAGGTGGGACGCCTGCTGGAGTCGGTCACCGGGCAGGCGCTGCCCGACTTCCTGCGCGAGCGCCTCTTCGAGCCGCTCGGCCTGCCCGGTCTGCGGCTCGGCGTCGACTGCCCGGGGCCCAGGGCCGAGCGCTACACCGCGGACCGGCGCGCCTACCCCCTGTACCGCAGCGGCACGCCGGTCGCCTCGGCCGGCTGGGGGACGGCCGAGAACCTGGTGCTCCTCGCCCAGCGCTACCCGGAGCTGCTGCGGCCCGGGACGCTGGCCGCGATGCACGCGGGGCAGCCGGTCAACGAGCACGTCGCCTACGGGCTGGGCTGGAACCTCGCGCGCGGGGCCGGTCCGGTGATCCACAGCCACGGCGGCGGAGGTGCCGGGGTGGCGGCGATGCTGTTGGCGGTGCCCGAGCTCGGGCTCTCGGTGGCGGTGCTCTGCAACAGCACCGACAAGACCGCGCGGGACAAGGTGATCGACCATGTGATGGGCGAGCTGGTCCCGGGGTACCGGCCGGAGCTGATCGCGCCGATGACGCCCGAGCCGGTGCTGGCGATGGAACTGCCCGCGGGCCGGTGGGCGGGCACGGTCGCGGTGCCCGGCGGTGCGCTGCCGGTGGAGCTGGGGATCCTGGCGGACGGCCGGATCGAGGTCGGGCTGCCCGGCGCCGGCCGGGCGACGGTGCCCGCGGTGGCCTCGCGGAGCTGGGCGCTGCGGGCCGCCGTTCCGCTCCAGCTGCCCACGCCGGACGCGCGGTTGAACACCCCGGCGATGGTGCTCGAACTGCGGGCCGCGCAGGAGCGGTTGACCGGGGTGCTGCGCACGTACAAGGACGGCGACCGCGAGGGCTGGTACGGAAACTACCTGACCCACCCGGTGGAGCTGGTCGAGCACTCCTGAAACGGCCTGTGGCCAGAGGAAGTGACGATGCATCAGATAAGACCGGCGCGGGAGAGCGACGCTGCCGAACTCGGATGGGTTCAGCTCGCGGCCTGGTTGGCGGCCTGTCCCAATCCGGCGGCCGGCGAACGCGAGCTGTGGAAGGGCCGGTTGCCCAACGTGCGGATGCGTCGCGCCGCTGATGGCGCAGTGCCCGCCGACGCTGGTGGCGGTGCGCTGTGACGGTCTAGCGTCAGGGCCCCCGACCAAAGGAAGTGGGCCGCCATGGAGTTGACCGCCGACCCCACCCCGCTGGAGCTCTACCGCGCCTGGAACGATCGCCTGCTGGCCGGTGACATCAAGGGTGCCGCCGAACTGATCGACGCCGAGCACTGGTTGGAGAAGTGTCTCGGACTGACCGAGTGGCTCACCGACTTCGAGGTCGCCGTGGGCCACTACGTCAAGAACATGGTCACGCCCTGGGCCGACCTGTCGATGACGGAGGAGGAGGTGGTGGAGGGCGCCGACGCCGTCACGGTGCGCTTCCGGGTGGAGGCCACTCATGTCGGCGAGTTCCTCGGCCTCCCCGCGACCGAGCGCCGGGTCGCCTTCCAGGTCATCCGGATCGTGCGGGTGGCCGGCGGCCGGGTGACCGGGCAGTGGGCCCAGTTGGACCTGTGGGGCATCCACCAGCAGCTCACGCAGTAGCGTAAGGGAAGGGACCGGACGGAAGGCGGGGTGGCGCGGGTGCGCAGGTACGGGCGAGCGGTGGCGGGGGTGGCCGCCGTGCTGGCGTTGGGGTTCATGGTCCACGGCGTGCGCGGCGGTGACCACGGCAGCGCCGGCGCGGGCCCGGCCGCCGGCTCGCCCGCCCCGGGATCCTCCACCGCGCCGGGCGGCAGCGCAGCGGGCGCGGGCACCGCCGTCCCCGTGCCCAGCGCCTCCAGCTACGACCCCGCCCAGTACGCCGCCCAGGTCAAGGCCCGGGCCGGGCAGGCCGGGATCGATCCGCAGCTGCTGATGGCGATCCTCTACAACGAGTCCTACAAGCCGCACGACCCGGCCGCGGAACGCGCCTGGCAGGCGCTCAAGCCCGACGCCGCCTTCGGGATCGCCAACATGCACCGGGCCGCCTTCGACGACACCAAGGCCGGCCGGGACTTCGCCGGCCGGCAGTGGGAGCAGCTGCCCGACGACCCGGACCTCGCGATCGAGGCGGCGGCCTGGTTCCTGCACGACCTGGGCACCCAGCTGCCCGCGCACCCGGCCACCTCGCTCGACCGGGACGAGCTGCTGGCGCTGGGCTACAACGCCGGGGCCGGCAACATGCTGGCCTTCGCCCGCGGCACCTCGCCCGGCCCGGCGGCCCGCACCTACCTGGACCAGCTGCACGCCAACTGGGACAAGGCGGCGGCGGCCCTCAAGCAGTAGCCGGCCCGGCGGCCCGGTGCGGTGGCCGAACCGCTGAGGCCTCCTCACCCCGGCCCCGGCGGGCCCCGGCGGTGGAACCTGACCTGCCATCATCGGAGGGATGCCGCTCCTCGTTCGGCGCAGCCCGGCTCGTGCCGTCGGTGCCCTGTTCGCAGACTCGGTCACGGGGGAGACCGGGACCACGAGAGGCATCCGATGAAGATCGTTCTGCGCCGGGCGGCCGTTGCCACCACCATCCTCGGTCTGGCCGTCGGCGCGAGCGCCTGCGGCAGCGCCAAGAAGTCCACCAGCAGCGCGGGTGCGAGCAGCTCGACGGCCGCGCTGAAGATTGGGCTGCTGCTGCCGGAGTCCAAGACGACCCGCTACGAGCAGTTCGACAAGCCGCTGATCGAGGCCCGGATCAAGCAGCTGGCCCCGAACGCGACGGTCGACTACTACAACGCCAACCAGGACGCCACGGTCCAGCAGACCCAGGTGGACACCGCCCTCACCAAGGGCGACCAGGTGCTGATCCTGGACGCGGTGGACGCCAAGGCGATCCAGTCCTCGGTGCAGAAGGCCCACGACGCGGGGGTCAAGGTGGTCGCCTACGACCGGCTGGCGCAGGGGCCGGTCGATGCCTACGTCTCCTTCGACAACACCAAGGTGGGCCAGCTCCAGGGGCAGGCGCTGGTCGCCGCGGTCGGCGGCAAGTCGGGCAGCGGCGAGATCATCATGATCAACGGCTCGCCCACCGACCCGAACGCCGCGCAGTTCAAGGCCGGTGCGCACAGCGCGATCGACGGCAAGCTGAAGATCGGCAAGGAGTACGACACGCCGAACTGGGACCCGAACAACGCCAACCAGGAGGCCGCCGCCGCGATCACCGCGCTGGGCGCGCAGAACGTGGTCGGCGTCTACTCCGCCAACGACGGCATGGCCGCGGGTATCGCCACCGCGCTCAAGGCCGCCAACCTGAGCGTGCCGCTGACCGGTCAGGACGCCCAGTTGGACGCGGTGCAGCGGATCCTGGCCGGCACCCAGACGATGTCGATCTACAAGCCCTACAAGCCGGAGGCGGACACCGCCGGCACCATGGCGGTCGACCTCGCCACCGGCACCGCGATCGCCGCCTCGGTGGCCCCGACCACCGCGACCAGCGGCAGCGGCACCAAGGTGAAGTCCGAGCTGATCACCCCGACCGTGCTGACCAAGGACAACATCAAGACCACCGTGGTGGCCGACGGCCTCTACACGGTGCCGCAGATCTGCACCCCCGACTTCGCCGCCGACTGCACCGCGGCCGGGCTGCAGTAGCCGCGCACGCGGGTGAGGCGACCCGGCGGCTCCCTGGTGGGCCGCTCGGGGCAAGGGCGGCGGGCCGGGTGGCAGAGGGCGGAAGGGAGCGGCTGCGATGGCAGGCGAAGGTCGACCGGTGCTGGCCCTGCGCGGGGTCTCCAAGCGGTTCGGTGCGGTGCAGGCACTGACCGACATCGAGCTGGAGGTACGCACGGGGGAAGTGCTCGCGCTGGTCGGTGACAACGGCGCGGGCAAGTCGACCCTGGTCAAGGCGATCGCCGGGGTCAACCAGCCGGACGAGGGCGTGATCGAGTGGCAGGGCCGCCCGGTCTCCGTCCACCGGCCGCAGGACGCCCAGCACCTGGGGATCGCCACCGTCTACCAGGACCTCGCGCTCTGCGACAACCTGGACGTGGTCGGCAACCTCTTCCTCGGGCGCGAGCTGAAGCGGTTCGGGGTGCTGGACGAGGTCGCGATGGAGCAGCGCTCGCGCGCGCTGCTGGACACCCTGTCGATCCGGATCCCCAGTGTCCGGATCCCGATCGCCTCGCTCTCCGGCGGTCAGCGCCAG
Organism: Kitasatospora sp. NBC_01250; assembly: GCF_036226465.1. Classification (NCBI taxonomy): domain Bacteria; kingdom Bacillati; phylum Actinomycetota; class Actinomycetes; order Kitasatosporales; family Streptomycetaceae; genus Kitasatospora; species Kitasatospora sp. NBC_01250. Next base: position 7,632,817 of record NZ_CP108476.1, read on the forward strand.
GTGGTCGCGATCGCCCGCTCGCTGATCGGTTCGCCCAAGGTGGTCATCCTGGACGAGCCGACCGCGGCGCTCGGCGTCGAGCAGACCGCGCAGGTCCTGGACCTGGTCGAGCGGCTGCGCGAGCAGGGCCTCGGGGTGATCCTGATCAGTCACAACATGGCCGATGTGATGGCCGTCGCGGACCGCGTCGCGGTCCTGCGGCTGGGCCGCAACAACGGGGTCTTCGACCGGCGCTCGACCAGCCAGGAACAGATCATCTCGGCCATCACCGGCGCCACGGACAACGCCGTGACCCGCCGCCAGGCCCGCGGGACGGAGGGCACCCAGTGAGCGACGACCCCAGCACCCCGCCCGAGGGCGGGCGCTTCGAGGAGGGCCGTTTCGAGGAGGGCCGCCACGAGGAGCGGCGCCACCAGCTGCCCGAGGACGCGATGCCCACCGGCGGGGTCAACGCGCCGGTCCCGGTGGCCGCCGAGGCGATCCCGGCGGTGGACCCGCGGCTGATCGTCCGCCAGGAGGGCCTCAAGGGCTACCTCGGTGAGTTCCGCCGCCGGATCAGCAGCGGTGAACTCGGTTCGCTGCCGGTGGTGCTGGCGCTGGTCGTGATCTGGGCCGTGTTCGGCAGCCTGAACAGCAGCTTCCTGTCCGCGCAGAACCTCTCCAACCTCTCCCAGCAGATCGTCGGCACGGGGATGATCGCGATCGGCGTGGTCTTCGTGCTGCTGCTCGGCGAGATCGACCTGTCGGTCGGTTCGGTCAGCGGCCTGTGCGCGGCGATCTACGCGGTGCTGGAGGTCACCCACGGGGTGAACCAGTGGGTGGCGCTCATCGTGGCGCTCGCGGGCGGCGCGGTGGTCGGCTTCATCCAGGGCACCTTCTTCGCCCGGATCGGGGTGCCCGCCTTCGTGGTCACCCTGGCCGGCAACCTGGGCTGGAACGGGCTGATGCTCCAGGTGCTCGGCGCCAACGGCACGGTCAACCTCTCCGGCCGCGACATCGTCTCGCGGCTCTACAGCACCATCTACGGGCAGCAGATCGCCGCCTACGGGCTGGCCACGGCCGGCGTGGTGCTCTTCCTGGCCGCCTCGCTGCTGGACTCCGCCCGGCGCCGCAAGGCCGGCGTGCCGTCCCGGCCGGTCGCCGAGATCGCGCTGCGCACCGTCGCGCTCGCCGTGGTCAGCTACCTCGCCGCCTACACCCTGAACCAGTACAAGGGCCTGCCGCTGGCGCTGCTGGTCTTCCTGGTCTTCATCGTGGCGCTGGACTTCGTGCTGCGCCGCACCGGTTACGGGCGCAAGGTCTTCGCGCTCGGCGGCAACATCGAGGGTGCCCGCCGGGCGGGCATCAACGTGGTCTGGACCCGGATCTCGGTCTTCACCATCTGCTCGACCATGGCGGCCGTCGGCGGCCTCTTCCTGGCCGCGCAGATCCAGTCCGCGAGCCAGACCTCGGGCGGCGGCAACCTGCTGATGAACGCGATCGCGGCGGCCGTCATCGGCGGCACCAGCCTCTTCGGCGGGCGCGGCACGACCTGGTCGGCGCTGCTGGGCGCGCTGGTGATCGGCTCGATCCAGTCGGGGATGAACATCGAGGGGCTGAGCAACGCCATCCAGTTCATGATCACCGGTGCCGTGCTGCTCGCCGCGGTGGTCATCGACTCGCTGGCCCGGCGCACCCAGAAGGCGGCGGGACGCGCCTGAGCGCCCGTCATGGTCCGGCTTTCGGACGGGTGGTAACCGTTCCGCTTCCGAAGGATCACGGATCGGTGTAACCAAACCTCGGTGCCGACGCGTTCTTAGGTGTGAGCGGCGCGAGAGCCGCCGGCCCGCCTCCTCGCGAGGCGGGCCCGCCCAGCGACGGAGTGTGAGACCTTGCCCCAGCAGGCCCCTTCCCGACCTGTCCGACGGCCCCGAGCCGGCGTACGGGCGGCGCGCTCGTGCGGTTCAGATCCGGAACGCCTTTTTCCCGCAGTCCGGTTGTCGAGAGCGGGCCTGTCCGGGTGTGCTCCCGGAGTCGCCCGCGGCAGATTCTTTTCATGATCCTTCGCGCGTTGACAGCTCCGTCACCGAGCTCCTAGGTTGAAAGCGCCGCACGGCACCTGATGCAGCGTCACATACCGGACCGCTGCTGGGTCGTGGGCATGCCACGGGGGTGCGACAGGCCGGCGCCGTGCGCACCGCGCAGGCCGGCTCCGTCCGGCTCCACACACTCTTCCCGCCGCCGAACGCGCGGCTGAACACACGGCTGAACGCGCCCGCGCCGCCGTCCTCCCGACAGGGGCCGGCCGGTGCGCGCTGCTCCGTTCCCGCCTGCAGAGATCGAGAAGGTGAAGCATGGCCAATCCATTCGAGAACGACGACGCCCAGTACCAGGTCCTGGTCAACGACGAGGGGCAGCACTCGCTCTGGCCCGTGGCGATCGAGGTGCCGGCCGGCTGGACGGCGCGGTTCGGCCCGGCGGCGCGCGAGGCGTGCCTCGCCCATGTCGAGGAGCACTGGACCGACATGCGTCCGCTCAGCCTGGTCCGCGAGATGGACGCGTCGTCCTGACGGACGCGCGTCGTCGCCGATTCGCCGAACCGATGGGGTGAGAGAAAAAAGCCATGCCTGCGCACGAGTCGGCCCTGGTGCCGCTTTCCCGAGCACAGCACGGAATCTGGCTGGCTCAACAGCTGGATCCGACGAGCAACGCCTACAACCTGGCTCAGTTCACCGACATCCGGGGGCCGTTGGCGCTCCCGGTGCTGGACCGGGCGGTGCGGCGACTGGTCGGTGAGGTGGAGACCGCGCACGTGCGGCTACGGCCGGACGGGGCAAGCGCGCTGCAACTGCTGCAGCCCAACGGACCGGGCCGGCCCCTGGAGGTGGTCGACCTGAGCGGTGACCGGCTGCCGCGGGAGGCCGCCGAGCGCTGGATGCGCGAGGCGGTCGAGCGGCCGGTCGACCTGCTGGCCGGACCGCTGTTCAGCACCGCCGTGCTCAGGCTCGCGCCCGACTGGCACTTCCTCTACGTGGGCGGCCACCACATCATCACCGACGGGTTCAGTGGCTCGCTGGTGAGCGCCCGGATCGCGGAGCTCTACACCGCGCTGGAACGCGAGGAGGAGCCCGCCGCCCACTCCTTCGGCACCCTCACCCAACTGCTGGAGCAGGACGCCGCCTACCGGGCCTCGGAGCGGTTCGCGCAGGACCGGGCCTACTGGCAGGAGCACCTGCGCGACCTGCCCCGGCCCGCCACGCTCTCCGGCCGTCCGGCCGGCTCGATCCACGCCGGTGCGGCGGCCGGCGCGACGCGGCGCACGGGGCGGATCGGCGCGGCGCAGACGGCCGCCGTGCGCGCTGCGGCCCGCCGGGCCGGGACCGCCCTGCCCGTGCTCGCGGTCGCCGCGGTCGCCGCCTACACCCAGCGGATGACCGGCGAGTCGAGTGTGGTGCTCGGCCTGCCGGTGACCGCGCGGAGCAACGCGGTGCTGCGCGGCATCCCCGGCATGGTGTCCAACATCGTGCCGCTGCGCCTGGAGGTCGACGCGCGGATGCGCTGGACGGACCTGGCGCAGCAGGCCGCGGCCGAGATGAAGCAGGCGCTGCGCCACCAGCGCTACCTCCACCAGGACATGCGCGCCGATCTGGGCCGCACCGAGGGCCTGTTCGCGACCCAGGTCAACCTCCTGCCGGCCGGCAGCGGACTGCGCTTCGGCGCCGCCACCGGTACCCAGATCTACCTGGCCGGGCCGGTCGACGACCTGTCCGTGGTGCTTCAGGACCACGGCACCGAGGGACTGATGCTGGAGGTCGAGGCCGATGCGTCGCGCTACCCGGCCGACGAGGTGGCCGGGCACCGGCAGCGGCTCTCCGCCTTCCTGTGCACGGCCGCGGCGGACCCCGAACGGACGGTCGGCCACACCGAGTTGCTCACCCAGGCCGAGCGCCGCTGGGTGCTGGTCCAGGGCAGGGCCACCCCGCACCGCGAGGACCCGACGGCGACCACGCTCACCGAGCGGTTCGCCGCCCAGGTGGCGCGCACGCCGCAGGCGACCGCGCTGAGCGCGGACGGGGTGCGGTACAGCTACCGGGAGTTGGACCGGCGGGCCGATCAACTGGCGCACCGGCTGCTCGCGTCGGGGGTGCTCACCGAGACACCCGTGGTGCTGCTGCAGGAACGCACCCCGGACCTGGTGGTCTCGATGCTGGCCGTGGTGAAGGCGGGCGGCGTCTACCTGCCGCTGGACACCCGGCACCCGGTGCAGCGGCTGCGGGCCACGGCGAGCGACAGCGGTGCGCTGCTGGTGCTCTGCGACGCCGCCACCTCGGAGCTCGCCGGGCAGCTGGAGCTGCCCGCGATCGCGGTCGACGCGCCGGGGACCTGGCAGGACCTGCCCGTCACCGCGACGGCCGTGACCTGCCGGCCGGCGCAGCTGGCGTACGTGATGTACACCTCCGGCTCCACCGGCACGCCCAAGGGCGTCGCCATCACGCACGAGGACATCCTGGGCCTGGCGCTGGACAACGTCTGGGACGGCGAGGCGCACCGGCGGGTGCTGTTCCACTCGCCCGCGGCCTTCGACCTGGCCACCTACGAGGTGTGGGTGCCGCTGCTGAACGGCGGCGAGGTCGTCGTGGCGCCGCCCGGCGAACTGGACATCCCCACCCTCGGGGCGGTGCTCGCGCGGCACCGGGTGACCGCGCTCTGGCTCACCGCCGGGCTGCTGCGGCTGGTCGCCGAGGAGGATCCGGGGTGCCTGGCCTCGCTCAAGGAGCTCTGGGCGGGCGGCGACGTGGTGCCCGCCCAGGCGGTGCGCCGGCTGCGCGCGGCCTGCCCGGGGCTGGTGATCGTCGACGGCTACGGCCCGACCGAGGCGACCACCTTCATCACCTACCACCGGCCGGCCATGACCGACCCGGTGCCCGACCCGATACCGATCGGCCGGCCGTTCCAGGGGATGCGCTGCTACGTGCTGGACGAGGGGCTGCGACCGGTCCCGGCGGGCAGCGTCGGCGAGTTGTACGCCGGCGGCATCGGACTGGCGCGCGGCTACGTCCGCCACCCGGGCCGGACGGCCGAGCGCTTCGTGGCGGACCCGTTCGCCGGTGACGGATCGCGGATGTACCGCACCGGGGACCTGGTGCGCTGGAACGGCGCCGGCGAGCTGGAGTTCGTCGGGCGCTGCGACGACCAGGTGAAGATCCGCGGCTTCAGGATCGAGCCGGGCGAGATCGAGTCCGCGCTGGCAAAGGGCCCCGGCGTGGGCCAGGTGGCGGTGGACATCCGCACCGCGCCGCGCGGCGACAAGCGCATCGTCGCCTACCTGGTGGCGCAGACGGCCGGACCGGAGGTGGACCTCGCGCAGGTGCGGGCCCACGCGGCGGCCGCCCTGCCCTCCTACATGGTGCCCGCGGCCTTCGTGCGGCTCGACGCGCTGCCGCTGACCGGCAACGGGAAGGTGGACCGCCGGGCGCTGCCCGCACCGGACTTCGGCGCACCCGGGGCGACCGGACAGGCGGCCCCGGCCGGCGCGACCGAGGCGACGCTGTGCGCACTGTTCGCCGAGGTCCTCGGCCTCGCCTCGGTGGGTGCGGACGCCGGCTTCTTCGAGCTCGGCGGGGACAGCATCATGGCGATCCAGCTGGCCGGGCGGGCCCGGCGGGCGGGCCTGGTGTTCACGCCCCGGGAGGTCTTCGACCACCGCACGCCGGCCGCGCTGGCCCGGGTCTGCCGCACCGAGCAGGCGGAGCCGGCCCAGGAGCGGGACCCGGACGCCGGCGTCGGCCCGGTTCCGGCCACCCCGATCGTCCACCGACTGCGCGCCCTCGGCGGGCCGATCGACGGCTACCACCAGTCCGTGGTGCTGCGCAGCCCGGCCGGCCTGGACGAGCCGACGCTGCACCGGGCGGTGCAGCACCTGCTGGACCGGCACGACGCGCTGCGGCTGCGGCTGGCCGACCGGGACGGCTCCTGGCAGCTGTCGGTGGCCCCGCGCGGCGAGGTGTCCGGCAAGGCGTGCGTGACCCGGATCGACGTCGAGCACGTCGGTGGCGGTGAGCCCGGTGAGCCTGGTGAGCCCGGTGAGCACAGCGAGCACGGTGAGGTCGCGATGGCCGCTCTGGTGCGCGAGGCCCGGCTGGCAGCCGCACGCGAACTGGCGCCGCAGGAAGGCACGTTGGTGCGGGTGGTGTGGCTGGACCGCGGGCCCGACCTGCCCGGCCGGCTGGTGCTGGTGCTGCACCACCTGTGCGTGGACGGCGTCTCCTGGCGGATCCTGGTGCCCGAACTCGTCGCCGCCTACCACGCGGAGAGCACCGGCGCCGTGCCCCGCCCCGACCCGGTCGGCACCCCGCTCAAGGAGTGGGCCGAGCAACTGGTGGCCGCCGCCCACGAGTCCGAGACGGTGGCCGAACTCGCCTACTGGCAGCAGGTGCAGGCCGGTGACGAGCCGCTGCTGGGCCGCGGCCGGCCCGACCCGGCGCGCGACGTGGTGGCCACCGAGGCGCGGCTGACCCGCACCCTGGCGCCCGAGCTGGTCGAGCCGCTGCTGACCACCGTGCCGGCCGCCTTCTACACCGGCACCACCGAGGTGCTGCTCGCCGGCCTGGCGCTGGCGGTGACCGACTGGCGCGAGCGGCGGGACCGGACGGACGGTCCGGTCCGGGTGGATCTGGAAGGCCATGGCCGTGCGGGTGAGCGGTTCGGCGCCGACCTGACCCGTACCGTCGGCTGGTTCACGGCGGTGCATCCGGTGCAGCTGGTCGCCGGTGCCGCGCAGACGGCCGACGCCTGGGCGGCGGGCCCGGCGGCCGGCACGCTGATCAAGCAGGTCAAGGAGCAGCTGCGCGCGGTGCCCGGACAGGGACTGGGCCACGGCCTGCTGCGCCACCTCAACCCGCGGACCGCGCCGCTGCTGGCCGCGGTGCCGGCCCCGCAGATCTGCTTCAACTACCTCGGCCGCACCGCCGGTCTCGGCCGCACGCCCGAGGGCCCGGACGGCCGGCTGCCCGAGGCCGACTGGTCGCCGGCCGTCGAGGACGGCGCGTTCGCCGGCGGCGGTGATCCGCTGATGCCGCTCGGCCACCTGCTGGAGATCGACGCGGTCGCCCAGCAGGGGCCGCACGGCGATGAGTTGAGCGTGAGCTGGCGCTGGGCGAGCGGGCTGCTCGACGAGCACGAGGTGGCGGACCTGGCCGACACCTGGCAGCGGGCGCTCCAGGTGCTGGTGCGCCACGGGCAGTCGCCGCAGGCGGGCGGGCACACCCCGTCCGACCTGGCGCTGATCGAGATGGCGCAGGAGGAGATCGAAGGCTTCGAGGCGGACTTCGCCGCCGAGGGGGACGAGGACGGGGACGCATGGGGGACCGGCCGGTGAGCACGAACGCGATCGAGGACATCCTGCCGGTCACACCCGTACAGGAGGGGATGCTCTTCCACGCGCTGTACGACGAGGGCGCGAGGGACGTCTACACCGCGCAGTTCGTCTTCGAGTTGCACGGACCGTTGGACGCCGCGGTGCTGCGCAGCGCCGCCGAGACCGTGCTGCGCCGCCACCCGGCGCTGCGCAGCGCGTTCCGCCAGCGCGCCAACGGCGAGTGGGTGCAGGTGGTGGCGGCGAACGCGCCGCTGCTCTGGCGCGAGCTGGACCTGAGCACGCTGCCCGCGGCGGAGCGCGGTGCGCGGCTGGAGCGCCTGCTGGCCGAGGACCGCGCCCACCGCTTCGAGCTCGGCCGGCCACGGCTGGTGCGGTTCAGCCTGCTGCGGCTGGAGCAGGAGCGGCACGTGCTGGTCCTGATGAACCACCACCTGGTGCTGGACGGCTGGTCCACCGCGCAGCTGATGGGCGAGCTGTTCACCCGCTACGCGGGCGGCGGTGCGGGCGGTGCGCTGCCCGCGGTCCGCCCGTACCGGGACTTCCTGCGCTGGCTCGGCGAGCAGGACCGGCAGCAGGCGCTCGACGCCTGGCGCTCGGCGCTCGCCGGGGTCGAGGAGCCCACCCTGCTGGCCGGGCAGCAGCACGCCGCGGTGGCCGAGCGGCCCGAGCGGGTCGAACTGGAGTTCACCGAGCGGCAGACCCAGGCGCTGCTCGACACCGCCCGCAGTCACGGGCTGACCCTCAACTCGCTGCTGCAGGGCGCCTGGGGCATCCTGCTGGGCACCCTCACCGGTCGCTCGGACGTGCTCTTCGGCACCGCCGTCTCCGGCCGCCCTGCGGAGCTCGCAGGGGCCGAGGAGATCGTCGGGCTGCTGATCAACACCGTCCCGGTCCGGGTGCGGCTGGACCGGGGGGAGACGGTGGCCGAGCTGCTCGCCACCGTGCAGGCCGAGCAGGCGGCGCTGACCCCGTACCACCACACCGCCCTCACCGACCTGCACGCCGTCACCGGTCTGGGCGCCCTCTTCGACACCCTCCTGGTCTTCGAGAACTACCCCGTGGACCTGGCGGCGATGGACCTGCCCGGCGGTCCGGCCGTGGCCGACGTCCAGGTCTGGGACGCCGCCCACTACCCGCTGCGCCTGGTCGTGGTGCCGGGGACCCGGCTGCGGATCACCCTCGACCACCGGCCCGACCTGCTCGACCGCCCGGCGGTGGAGCGGATCGCGCAGCGCCTGCACCGCCTGCTGCCCGCGATGGCGGCGGATCCGCAGCGCCCCGTCGCCCGGCTGGACCTGCTGACGACCGACGAGCGCGAGCGGGTGCTGACGACCTGGAACGGCACCGCGCACCCGGTGCCCGACACCACGCTGCCCGCACTGATCGAGCGACAGGCCGCCCGCACCCCCGAGGCCACGGCCCTGGAGGGCCAGGACGGCAGCCGGACGTACGCGGAACTCAACGCCGACGCCAACCGGTTGGCGCACCTGCTGGCCGAGCTGGGCGCGGGGCCGCAGACGACGGTCGGTGTCGCCCTGCCCCGCTCGCCGGAGCTCGTGGTCGCGCTGCTGGCCGTGCTGAAGAGCGGTGCGGCCTACCTGCCGCTCGACCCCGACCACCCGCCCGCGCGCACCGCCGCCATCCTCGCCGACGCGGCTCCGCACCTCGTGCTGACCAGCGGGGCGACGCCCGCCGCGGTGCCCGCCCGGCTGCCGGTGCTGGCCCTCACCGACGAGCAGGTCCGGGCCCGGCTGCGGGCGCAGCCGTCGACCGACCCCGGCGCCGGACAGGGCCTGGGGCACGGCGGCTCGCCGGCGTACGTCATCTACACCTCCGGCTCCACCGGCCGGCCCAAGGGCGTCGTGGTCGAGCACCGCGCGATCGTGAACCGGCTGCTGTGGATGCAGGACCGCTACCGGCTGGACGCCACCGACCGGGTGCTCCAGAAGACCCCGGCCGGCTTCGACGTGTCGGTGTGGGAGTTCTTCTGGCCGCTGATCAGCGGCGCGGCCGTGGTGGTCGCCCCGCCGGGCGTGCACCGCGAGCCCGACCGGCTGGCCCGGCTGATCCAGGACACCGGCGTGACCACCGCGCACTTCGTGCCCTCGATGCTGCGCGCCTTCGTGGACGAGCCGGCCGCCAAGGCCTGCACCAGCCTGCGCCGGGTCTTCTGCAGCGGCGAGGCGCTGCCCGCCGAGCTGGTCGGCGACTTCCACGCCGTGTGCGAGGCGCCGCTGCACAACCTCTACGGGCCCACCGAGGCGGCGGTCGACGTCACCCACTGGACCTGCCCCGCGCAGGGCACGCCCGCGGCGGTGCCGATCGGGCGTCCGGTCTGGAACACCCGGATCCACGTGCTGGACGCGGCGCTGCGCCCGGTGCCGCCGGGCGTCACCGGCGAGGTCTACCTGGCCGGCGTCCAGCTCGCCCGCGGCTACCTGGGGCGGCGCGGCCTCACGGCGGAACGTTTCGTCGCCGACCCGTACGGCCCGCCCGGCACCCGGATGTACCGCACCGGTGACCTCGGCGCCTGGGACCAGGACGGCTGCCTGCGCTACGCCGGCCGGACCGACCACCAGGTCAAGATCCGCGGGCAGCGGATCGAGCTGGGCGAGATCGAGGTGGTGCTGGGCCGCCACCCCGACGTCGCCCAGGCGGCCGTGACCGCGCTGGACGACCGGCTGACGGCGTACGTACGGCCCGCGCGGCCCGCGAGGCCCGCGAGGCCCGCGGGCCAGGACGAGTCGGCCGAGCCGGCTGAGCCCGCCGAGCCGGCTGAGCCGGCTGAGCCCGCCGAGCCCGCCGAGCCGGTCGCGTCCGCCGAGGCGCTTGGTTCGGCGCTCACCCGGTACCTCGCCGAACAGCTGCCGGCCGGCTGGGTGCCGTCCGCCTTCGTGCTGCTGGAGCAGTGGCCGCTGACGCCCAGCGGCAAGCTGGACCGCAAGGCGCTGCCGCGCCCCGAGTTCACCGGATCCGCCGCCGGCCGTGCGCCGCGCAACCCGCAGGAGGAGCTGCTCTGCGGGCTGTTCGCCGAGGTGCTCGGCGTCGACCGGATCGGGATCGACGACGACTTCTTCCACCTGGGCGGGCACTCCCTGCTCGCGGCCCGGGTGATCAGTCGCATCCGCACCGCGCTGGACGTGGACCTGCCGCTCAGCGCCCTGTTCGAACACCCCACCGTGGCGCGCCTCGCCGAGGCCGCCGCCGCACAGTCCGGCATCCCGAAGCGCCCCGTTCTGCGCCGGATGCCGCGTCCCGAGGAGGACGAGTGATTCCGCTTTCGTACGGGCAGCGCCGGCTCTGGTTCCTGAACCGCCTGGAGGGCGGGGGTGCGCACTACAACATGCCGTTGGCGCTGCGGCTGACCGGAAAGCTGGACCGCTCCGCGCTCGTCGCGGCACTGGACGACGTGGTGGAGCGGCACGAGAGCCTGCGCACGGTCTTCCCCGAGCGGGACGGTGAGCCGCGTCAGCGGATCGTGCCGATGGCGCGGGTGGCGCTCTCACTGGACGAGCAGGAGTGCACCGAGGCGGAGTTGGCCGCACGGCTGGCCGCCGAGGCGGCGTACTCCTTCGACCTCACCAGTGAACTGCCGCTGCGGCCCGTGCTGTTCTCGGTCGCGGCGGACGTCTCCGTGCTGCTGCTGGTGCTGCACCACGTGGCGGGTGACGGCTGGTCGTTGGCGCCGTTGGCGCGGGACGTGTCGGTGGCGTACGCGGCGCGGGTGGCGGGCGAGGAGCCCGCCTGGGAGCCGCTGCCGGTGCAGTACGCGGACTACACGCTGTGGCAGCGTGAGCTGCTGGGCGACGAGGGCGACCCGCAAAGCCTGATGGCACGTCAGATCGATTTCTGGCGTGGTGCGTTGGCCGGTCTGCCGGAGGAGGTGTCGTTGCCGGGGGACCGGTTGCGCTCTGCGGTGGCCGGCGGTGCGGGCGGGTGTGTGCCGTTCGTGGTTCCCGCCGAGGTGCATGCGGCCGTGGTGCGGCTGGCCCGGGAGTGCGGGGCCAGTGTGTTCATGGTGGTGCAGGCGGCACTGGCCGGTCTGCTGGCCCGGCTCGGTGCGGGGGACGACATCCCGATCGGTGCTCCGCTGGCGGGGCGCAGCGAGGAGGAGCTGGAGGACGCGGTCGGGTTCTTCGTCAACACGGTGGTGCTGCGCACCGATGTCTCGGGCGACCCGACCTTCCGTGAACTCGTGGCCCGGGTGCGGCAGGGCGACCTGGCGGCGTTCGCGCACCAGGACGTGCCGTTCGAGCGGCTGGTGGAGGAGTTGAACCCGCCGCGGTCGATGGGGCGGCATCCGCTGTTCCAGGTGATGCTGGCGTTCCAGAACACCGCACTGCCCGAACTCGACCTGGCGGACCTGCGGGTGGCCGTCGAGCCGGTGGAGCGTTCGGCGGCGAAGTTCGACCTGTCGGTCGATGTCGCGGAGCGCTTCGAGGCCGGCGTGCCGGCCGGGATCGAGGGGGGCATCGACTATGCCGGTGAGCTGTACGACCGGGAGACGGCCGCTGCGTTCGCCGGTCGGCTGGCCGCCTTCCTGGCGGCGGTGACCGCCCGACCGGACGACCGGATCGGTCATGTCGAGTTGGTGTCGGTGGATGAGCGTGCGTTGGTGCTGGAGCGGTGGAACGACACGGCGCGGGTGGTGCCGGAGGGTTTGATTCATGAGCATTTCGAGCGGCAGGTTGGTGTGGCGCCGGGTGCGGTGGCTGTGGCGTGTGAGGGGGTGGAGTTGTCGTATGCGGAGTTGAATGCGCGGGCGAATCGGTTGGCGCGGTTGTTGATCGCGTGGGGTGCGGGGCCGGAGCGGTTTGTGGCGTTGGCGTTGCCGCGTAGTGAGTTGATGGTGGTGGCGTTGCTGGCGGTGTTGAAGTCGGGTGCGGCGTATCTGCCGGTGGATCCGGAGTATCCGGCGGACCGGATCGCCTACATGTTGGAGGATGCGGCGCCGGCGTTGGTGGTGACGGTCGGGGCGGTGGCGGACCGGTTGCCGTCGGGCGGGCGGACGGTTCTGGTGCTGGATGAGGCGGGCGTCGAGGCGGAGTTGGCGCACTGGTCGGATTCCGATGTCGTGGACATCGAGCGGGCTGTGCCGTTGTTGCCTGATCATCCTGCGTATCTGATTTATACGTCGGGTTCGACGGGGCGTCCGAAGGGTGTGGTGATTGCGCATCGTGGTATTCCGGGGTTGGCGCATGCGAAGGTGGAGTGGTATGTGACGACGTCGGAGAGTCGGGTGTTGCAGTTTTCGTCGTTGAGTTTTGACAGTCATGTTTCTGAGGTGTGGTCGGCGTTGTTGGGGGGTGGTCGGTTGGTGGTTGCTCCGTTGGAGCGGATGATGCCGGGTGAGCCGTTGGTGGAGTTGGTGGCGGAGCAGGGGATTACGCATATTGATTTGCCGCCGGCGGGTTTGGCGGTGATGCCGGAGGGGTCGTTGCCGTTGGGTGGGACGTTGATTGTTGGTGGTGAGGCGAGTTCTCCGGGGTTGGTGGAGCGGTGGTTCCGGGGTCGGCGGATGATCAATTCGTATGGGCCGACCGAGGTGACGGTGTGCGCGAGTATGAGTGATCCGATGTCGGGTGCGGCGGTTCCGCCGATTGGTCGGCCGGTGTGGAACAAGCGGGTGTTTGTGTTGGACGGGGGGTTGCGGTTGGTGCCGCCGGGTGTGGTGGGTGAGTTGTATGTGGCGGGTGAGGGGTTGGCGCGTGGGTATTTGGGGCGGGCTGGTCTGTCGGCGGAGCGTTTTGTGGCGTGTCCGTTCGGTGTGGGTGAGCGGATGTATCGGACGGGGGATTTGGTGCGGTGGGGTGGGGATGGGCAGTTGGTGTTTTTGGGTCGGGCGGACAGTCAGGTGAAGGTGCGTGGTTTCCGGATTGAGTTGGGGGAGGTGGAGGCGGCGATTGACGGGTTGCCGGGGGTGGCGCAGGCGGTGGTGGTGTTGCATGAGGGTGTGGGGGGTGAGCGGCGTCTGGTGGCGTATGTGGTGAGTGGGTCGCAGACGGTTGTGGGGTTGCGGGAGGGGTTGGGGCGGTGTCTGCCGGATTACATGGTGCCGTCGGCGTTCGTGTTGGTGGAGGCGTTGCCGTTGATGCCGAACGGGAAGGTGGATCGGCGGGCGTTGCCGGAGCCGGAGTTCGTGGTGGTGGGGGTGGGTCGGGGTCCGCGGTCGCCGCGGGAGGAGATTCTGTGCGGGTTGTTCGCCGAGGTGTTGGGTGTTGAGCGGGTGGGGGTCGATGAGGGGTTCTTCGAGTTGGGTGGGCATTCGTTGTTGGCGACTCGGTTGGCGAGTCGGGTGCGGTCGGTGCTCGGGGTGGAGGTGCCGTTGCGTACGTTGTTCGAGGCGCCGACGGTGGCCGGGCTGGCGGCGGTGCTGGAGGGTGGGGAGGTCGGTGTGCGGCCGGGGTTGCGGCCGGTGGTGCGGCCGGAGCGGTTGCCGGTGTCGTTCGCTCAGCGGCGGTTGTGGTTCCTGAACCGGTTGGAGCCGGGCAGTGGTGCTTACAACATGCCGTTGGTGCTGCGGCTGACGGGTGTGTTGGACTCGGCGGCGTTGGCTGCCGCGCTGCATGACGTGGTGGGGCGGCACGAGAGTCTGCGCACGGTCTTCCCCGAGCGGGACGGCGAGCCGGAGCAGCGGATCGTGCCGATGGATCAGGTGGTGCTCTCGCTGGACGAGCGGGAGTGCACCGAGGAGGAGCTGGCCGCGCGCCTGGCCGCCGAAGCGGGGTGCGCCTTCGACCTCACCAGTGAACTGCCCCTGCGTCCGGTGCTGTTCGCACTGGCCCCCGAGGTGCACGTGCTGGTGCTGGTGCTGCACCACGTGGCTGGTGACGGCTGGTCCTTGGCGCCGTTGGCGCGGGACGTGTCGATGGCGTACGCGGCGCGGGTGGACGGCACGGCCCCGGGCTGGCAGCCGCTGCCGGTGCAGTACGCGGACTACACGCTGTGGCAGCGCGAGCTGCTGGGCGAGGAGAGCGACGCACAGAGCCTGATGGCACGTCAGATCGACTTCTGGCGTGGTGCGTTGGCTGGTCTGCCGGAGGAGGTGTCGTTGCCGGGGGACCGGTCGCGGCCTGCGGTGGCCGGGGGAGCGGGCGGGAGTGTGCCGTTCGTGGTTCCCGCCGAGGTGCATGCGGCCGTGGTGCGGCTGGCCCGGGAGTGCGGGGTGAGCGTCTTCATGGTGGTGCAGGCGGCGCTGGCCGGCCTGCTGGCCCGGCTCGGTGCGGGCGAGGACGTGCCGATCGGCGCCCCGGTGGCCGGGCGCACCGACGAGGCGTTGGAGGACGCGGTCGGTTTCTTCGTCAACACGCTGGTGCTGCGCACCGATGTGTCGGGCGACCCGACCTTCCGGGAGCTGCTCGGCCGGGTGCGGCAGGCCGACCTGGCGGCGTTCGCGCACCAGGACGTGCCGTTCGAGCGGCTGGTCGAGGAGCTGAACCCGCCGCGGTCGATGGGCCGGCACCCGCTGTTCCAGGTGATGCTGGCGTTCCAGAACACCGCACTGCCCGAACTCGACCTGGCGGACCTGCGGGTGGCCGAGGAGCCGATGGCGCGCTCGGCGGCGAAGTTCGACCTGTCGGTCGACGTGGCGGAGCGCTTCGAAGCCGGCAGGCCCGCGGGGATCGAGGGCTGCGTCGAATACACCGACGACCTGTACGACCCGCGGACGGCGGCTGCCTTCGCCGAACGGCTGGCCGCCTTCCTGGCCGCGGTGACGGCCGAACCCGACCACACCGTCGGCCGGTTCGACCTCGCGGGCGAAGCCGAACGCCGGCTCGTCCGCCACGCGTGGAACGACACCGCACACCCCGTCCCGGCCGCCACCCTGCCCTCCGTCATCGAGGCCCAGGGCGACCGCACCCCCGACGCGCCGGCCCTGCTGTTCGGCGACACGGTGCTCAGCCACCGGGAGCTCGCCGCGCGGGCGAACCGCCTGGCGCGCCGCCTGGTCGGCCTCGGCGCCGGTCCGGAGGGCGTCGTGGCCGTCGCGCTGCCCCGCTCGCCCGAGCTGGTGATCGCGCTGCTCGCGGTGCTGAAGTCGGGCGCGGCCTATCTGCCGGTCGACCCGGACTACCCGGCCGACCGGATCGCCTACATGCTCCAGGACGCCGCGCCGGTGGCCGTCCTCACCTGCCGCGAGCTGGCCGGCGTGCTGCCGGCCGGCGCCCGCGCCCTGGTGCTGGACGATCCGGACGAGGCCGCCGCCTCCGCGCACCACCAGGACCACCACCTCGGCGACCAGGAGCGGACCGCGCCGCTGCTGCCCGCGCACCCCGCCTACCTGATCTACACCTCCGGCTCCACCGGCCGCCCCAAGGGCGTCGCCGTCCCGCACGCCGCGATCGTCAACCGGCTGCTCTGGATGCGCGACCAGTACGGCATCGGCCCCGCCGACCGGGTGCTGCAGAAGACCCCGTCGAGCTTCGACGTCTCGGTCTGGGAGTTCTTCCTGCCGCTGCTCTCCGGCGCGGCCCTGGTGGTGGCCCCGCCCAGCGCCCACCGCGAGCCGGCCCGGCTCGCCGCGGAGATCCGGCGCCACGGCGTCACCGTCACCCACTTCGTGCCGTCGATGCTGCACGCCTTCGTCGCCGAGCCCGCCGCCGCCGGCTGCACCAGCCTGCGGCACGTGGTGTGCAGCGGCGAGGCGCTCTCCACCGACCTGCTGGCCCGCTACCGCCAGGTCCTGGCGGCCGACCTCCACAACCTCTACGGTCCGACCGAGGCGGCCGTCGACGTCACCTACCACCGCTCGGCGGACCGCGAGAGCGGCAGCACCGTGCCGATCGGGCGGCCGGTGTGGAACACCCGGGTCTTCGTCCTGGACCGCGAGCTCCGGCCGCTGCCGCCCGGCGTGGCCGGCGAGCTCTACCTGGCCGGCGACCAGCTCGCGCGCGGCTACGCCGGCCGGCCCGCGTTGACCGCCGAGCGGTTCGTCGCCTGTCCGTTCACCCCCGGCACCCGGATGTACCGCACCGGCGACATCGTGCGCTGGAACCGGGACGGCACCCTGGTCTTCCTCGGCCGCGCCGACCACCAGGTGAAGCTGCGCGGCCTGCGCATCGAGCTGGACGAGATCGCGACCGTGCTCGCCGGCGCCCCCGGCGTCTCCTGGGCGACCGCGCTGGTGCACGAGCGCGCCGAGGGCGACCAGTTCCTCGCCGCGTACCTGGTCTCCGACGGCAGCTGCTGTGAGGAGGAGCTCCGGGCGCACCTGGCCGCCGCGCTGCCGGAGTACATGGTGCCGTCGGTCCTCGTGCCGATCGACGCCGTGCCGCTGTCGCCCAGCGGCAAGCTGGACCGCACGGCGCTGCCCGTCCCCGTTCCGGTGACCGGAACCCCGCACCGGGCGCCCACCGGCGCGACGGAGGAGATCCTCTGCGGCGTCTTCGCCGACCTGCTCGGACTCGACAGCGTGGGCGTGGACGACAGCTTCTTCGCGCTGGGCGGGCACTCGCTGCTGGCGACCCGCCTGATCACCCGGGCGCGCACGCTGCTCGGGGCCGAACTCCCGCTGCGCGCGGTCTTCGAGGCGCCGACGGTGGCCGGCCTGGCGGCGCTGGTGGCCCGCAGCGCCACCGCGACCCGGCCTGCCATCGAGCCGGTGACGCCGCGCCCCGTCCGGGTGCCGCTCTCGCTCGAACAGCGGCGGCTCTGGTTCCTGAACCGCCTCGACCCCGACAGCAGCGCCTACCACATGCCGCTGGCGCTGCGCCTGACCGGAGCGCTGGACCGTGCCGCGCTGACCGCGGCGCTGGCCGATGTGGTGGAGCGGCACGAGAGCCTGCGCACCGTCTTCCCCGAGCAGGACGGCGAGCCGTGGCAGCAGGTCCTGCCGGTGGACGGCCTGCAGGGGCCGGTGGCCGAGCTGCGCGAGTGCGCCGAGGCGTCGCTGGCCGGCGAACTGGCCGCGGTGGCGGGGCAGCCGTTCGACCTGACGGCGCAACTCCCGCTGCGGGCGGTGCTGTTCGCTATCGCACCCGAGGCGCATGTGCTGCTGCTGGTGCTGCACCACGTGGCCGGTGACGGCTGGTCGATGGTGCCGCTGGCGCAGGACGTGTCGCGGGCCTATGCGGCACGGGTGGCCGGCGAGGCTCCGGCCTGGCAGCCACTGCCGATCCAGTACGCGGACTACGCGCTGTGGCAGGGCGCGGTGCTCGGCGACGTCGCCGACCCCGCGAGCCGCCTGGGTGAGCAACTGGCCTACTGGCGGAAGGCGTTGGGCGACCTGCCGGAGGAGCTCACGCTGCCCGCCGACCGCCCCCGTCCGGCGGTCGCCACCCATCGGGGCGTTGCCGTCCCGGTCGTCATCCCCGCCGCCACCCACCAGCGGCTGGTCCGGCTCACCGGCGCCCACGGCGCCACCCTCTTCATGGGGCTGAACGCCGCGCTCGCCACGCTGCTGTCCCGGCTCGGTGCCGGTACCGACATCCCCATCGGCACCCCTATCGCCGGACGCACCGACGAGGCCACCAACGACCTCGTCGGGTTCTTCGTCAACACCCTGGTGACCCGCACCGACCTGAGCGGGGACCCGACCTTCGGCGACCTGCTGCAGCGGACCCGCGACAGCCTGCTGACCGCCTACAGTCACCAGGACCTCCCCTTCGACCACCTCGTCGAAGCCCTCAACCCCGCGCGCTCCCTGGCCCGCCACCCGCTCTTCCAGACCCTCCTCACCCTGCAGAACACCACCGCCCCGAGCCTGGAGCTCACCGGGCTGACGGTCCGGCCCGAGGCCGTCGGCACCGTGACCGCCAAGTTCGACCTCGCCCTCGACCTCTCGGAACAGTTCGACCCCGGGACCGGCCCCGCCGGGATCACCGGCACCCTCACCTGTGCCGGTGACCTCTTCGACCCCGAGACCGCCGAGGCGATCGCCCGACGCTTCGCCGACCTGCTGGACACCCTCACCAGCGCCCCCGGCCGCCCGGTCACCCGCGCCGACATCCTCACCGAGGACGAGCGCCGCACGCTGCTGGCGAGGTGGAACGAGACCGCCCGCGAGCTGCCCGGGGCCACGCTGCCCGAGCTGTTCCAGGCGCAGGCCGCCCGCACCCCCGACGCGGTCGCCGTGGCTTTCGGCGAGACGGAACTGACGTACCATCAGCTCAACGCCCGCGCCAACCGGCTCGCGCGGGTGCTGGTGCACCGTGGCGTGCGGCCGGAGTCGCTGGTCGCGGTCGTGCTGGACCGGTCCGTCGAGCTGGTGGTCGCGCTGCTGGCCGTGCTGAAGGCCGGCGGGGCGTATCTGCCGATCGACCCCGGCTACCCGGCCGAGCGGATCGCGTACACCCTCGGCGACGCCGCACCCGCCCTCGTCCTCACGGACGGCCGGAGCGACCTCCCGGCGGGCACCCCGGCCCTGGCCGTCGACGACCCGCAGGTCGCCGCGCAGCCGGAGCACGACCTCGGCACGGCGCTGCGGCCCACGCACCCCGCGTACGTCATCTACACCTCGGGATCCACCGGTCGCCCCAAGGGCGTTGTCGTGCCGCACCACGCCCTGGCGAACTTCCTGACCGACATGGGCACCCGGTTCCCGCTCACCGGGCAGGACCGCTGGGTGGCGGTGACCACCATCGCGTTCGACATCGCCGCGCTGGAGCTCTACCTGCCGCTGATCAGCGGGGCCCGCGTCGTCCTGGCCGACCGCCCGACCGTGCTCGATCCCGCTGCGCTGACCGCGCTGCTGCACGACTGCGGCGCCACCATCATGCAGGCCACCCCCTCGCTCTGGCAGGCGCTGCTCGCCCACTCGGCCACCGGCTCGACCAGCCTTCCCGCCCTGCGCGTCCTGGTCGGCGGCGAGGCCCTGCCCACCCCGCTGGCCACCGCTCTGCGTTCGATCGGCGAGAGCACCAATCTCTACGGCCCCACCGAGACCACCATCTGGTCCACGGCCCACCGGCTCGACCGGCCGCCGGCCGCGGGCAATCCGCTGATCGGCCGCCCGATCGCCAACACCCGCGGCTACGTGCTGGACGGCTCGCTCAACCCCGTCCCCGCCGGTGTCGCCGGCGACCTCTACCTCGCCGGTGACGGCCTGGCCCGCGGCTACCTCAACCGCCCCGCCCTCACCGCCGAACGCTTCACCGCCTGCCCCTTCGGCGCACCCGGCGAGCGCATGTACCGCACCGGCGACCTCGCCCGCTGGCGGGCGGACGGCACGCTCGACTACCTCGGACGCACCGACCACCAGATCAAGATCCGCGGCTTCCGCGTCGAACTCGGCGACATCGAAGCCGCGTTGACCAGCCACCCGAGCATCGCGCAGGCGACCGTCGTGCTGCGCGAGGACAGCCCCGGGGACACCCGACTGGTCGGCTACGTCACCGGCACCGCGGAGGCCGACGCCGCCGAACTGCGCGCGCACGTCCAGCGGATGCTGCCCGACTACATGGTCCCCTCGGCCGTCGTCGCGCTGGCCGCCTTCCCGCTGACCGACAACGGCAAGCTCGACCGCAAGGCCCTCCCCGTGCCGCACTACGCCGCCGGTGGCGGGCGCGCTCCCGCCACCGCGCAGCAGGAGATCCTCTGCGGGGTCTTCGCCGAGGTGCTCGGCCTGGACTCGGTCGGGATCGACGACAGCTTCTTCGAGCTGGGCGGGCACTCGCTGCTGGCGACCCGTCTGGTGAGCCGGGTGCGCGCGGTGTTCGGGGTCGAACTGCCGCTGCGCGCGCTCTTCGAGGCGCCCACCGTCGCCGCCCTGGCCGCAGCCCTGGAGGGCGAGCAGGCCGGTGCACGGACCGCCCTGCGGCCGGCCGTGCGTCCCGAACACCTGCCGGTCTCCTTCGCCCAGCGCCGGCTCTGGTTCCTCAACCGGCTCGCCCCGGAGAGCGGTGCCTACAACATGCCGCTGGCGCTGCGGCTGACCGGTGAGCTGGACCGCGCCGCGCTCGTCGCGGCGCTGGCGGACGTGGTGGAGCGGCACGAGAGCCTGCGCACGGTCTTCCCCGAGCACGACGGCGAGCCGGAGCAGGCGGTCCGGACCGCCGCCACGGCCATCGTCCCGCTGGAGGTCCGGGAGACCGGTGCGGCCCAGCTGCCGGCCGCGCTGCAGGCAGCCGTCCGCCAGGGCTTCGACCTCGCGGCCGAACTCCCGCTGCGAGTGCATCTGTTCGACCTCGGGGCGGACGTCAACGTGCTGCTGCTGGTGCTGCACCACGTGGCGGGTGACGGCTGGTCGTTGGCGCCGTTGGCGCGGGACGTGTCGGTGGCGTACGCGGCGCGGGTGGCCGGCGAGGTGCCGGACTGGGAGCCGTTGCCGGTGCAGTACGCGGACTACGCCCTGTGGCAGCGCGAGCTGCTGGGCGACGAGAGCGATCCGGACAGCCTGCTGTCCCGCCAGACCGACTACTGGCGCCAGGCCCTGGCCGGACTGCCCGAAGAGGTGACCCTGCCCGGCGACCGTCTGCGCACCGCCACCGCGGGCGGCGGTGCGAGTGTGCCGTTCACCCTGCCCGCCCCGGCACACGCGAACCTGGTGCGGCTGGCCCGGGAGTGCGGGGTGAGCGTCTTCATGGTGGTGCAGGCGGCGCTGGCCGGCCTGCTGGCCCGGCTCGGCGCCGGTGAGGACATCCCGATCGGCTCCCCGATCGCGGGCCGCACCGACCAAGCGCTCGAGGACGCGGTCGGGTTCTTCGTCAACACCCTGGTGCTGCGCACCGACGCCTCGGGCGACCCGACCTTCCGCGAACTCCTGGCCCGGGTACGGGAGACCGACCTGGCGGCGTTCGCGCACCAGGACGTGCCGTTCGAGCGGCTGGTCGAGGTGCTGAACCCGCCGCGGTCGATGGGGCGGCATCCGCTGTTCCAGGTGATGCTGGCGTTCCAGAACACCGCACTGCCCGAACTCGGCCTGCCGGGCCTCCAGGTGGCGGCGGAGCCGCTGGGCCGCGCCGCCGCGAAGTTCGACCTCTCGCTCGACGTCACCGAAGGCTTCGAGGGCGGCGCCCCCGCCGGCCTCGACGGTGTCCTCGACTACTCCACCGACCTCTACGACCACGCGACGGTCACGGCCTTCGTCGGTCGACTGGCCGCCTTCCTCACCGCCGTCGGCAGCGAACCCGACCACCGGATCGGTCATGTCGAGTTGGTGTCGGTGGATGAGCGTGCGTTGGTGCTGGAGCGGTGGAACGACACGGCGCGGGTGGTGCCGGAGGGTTTGATTCATGAGCATTTCGAGCGGCAGGTTGGTGTGGCGCCGGGTGCGGTGGCTGTGGCGTGTGAGGGGGTGGAGTTGTCGTATGCGGAGTTGAATGCGCGGGCGAATCGGTTGGCGCGGTTGTTGATCGCGTGTGGTGCGGGGCCGGAGGGGTTTGTGGCGTTGGCGTTGCCGCGTAGTGAGTTGATGGTGGTGGCGTTGCTGGCGGTGTTGAAGTCGGGTGCGGCGTATCTGCCGGTGGATCCGGAGTATCCGGCGGACCGGATCGCCTACATGTTGGGGGATGCGGCGCCGGCGTTGGTGGTGACGGTCGGGGCGGTGGCGGACCGGTTGCCGTCGGGCGGGCGGACGGTCCTGGTACTGGACCGGGCCGATGTCGTGGCCGATCTGGCCGCGCAGAACTCCACCGATGTCGTGGACGCCGAGCGGAATGCGTCGTTGTTGCCTGATCATCCTGCGTATCTGATTTATACGTCGGGTTCGACGGGGCGTCCGAAGGGTGTGGTGATTGCGCATCGTGGTATTCCGGGGTTGGCGCATGCGAAGGTGGAGTGGTATGTGACGACGTCGGAGAGTCGGGTGTTGCAGTTTTCGTCGTTGAGTTTTGACAGTCATGTTTCTGAGGTGTGGTCGGCGTTGTTGGGGGGTGGTCGGTTGGTGGTTGCTCCGTTGGAGCGGATGATGCCGGGTGAGCCGTTGGTGGAGTTGGTGGCGGAGCAGGGGATTACGCATATTGATTTGCCGCCGGCGGGTTTGGCGGTGATGCCGGAGGGGTCGTTGCCGTTGGGTGGGACGTTGATTGTTGGTGGTGAGGCGAGTTCTCCGGGGTTGGTGGAGCGGTGGTTCCGGGGTCGGCGGATGATCAATTCGTATGGGCCGACCGAGGTGACGGTGTGCGCGAGTATGAGTGATCCGATGTCGGGTGCGGCGGTTCCGCCGATTGGTCGGCCGGTGTGGAACAAGCGGGTGTTTGTGTTGGACGGGGGGTTGCGGTTGGTGCCGCCGGGTGTGGTGGGTGAGTTGTATGTGGCGGGTGAGGGGTTGGCGCGTGGGTATTTGGGGCGGGCTGGTCTGTCGGCGGAGCGTTTTGTGGCGTGTCCGTTCGGTGTGGGTGAGCGGATGTATCGGACGGGGGATTTGGTGCGGTGGGGTGGGGATGGGCAGTTGGTGTTTTTGGGTCGGGCGGACAGTCAGGTGAAGGTGCGTGGTTTCCGGATTGAGTTGGGGGAGGTGGAGGCGGCGATTGACGGGTTGCCGGGGGTGGCGCAGGCGGTGGTGGTGTTGCATGAGGGTGTGGGGGGTGAGCGGCGTCTGGTGGCGTATGTGGTGAGTGGGTCGCAGACGGTTGTGGGGTTGCGGGTGGGGTTGGGGCGGTGTCTGCCGGATTACATGGTGCCGTCGGCGTTCGTGTTGGTGGAGGCGTTGCCGTTGATGCCGAACGGGAAGGTGGATCGGCGGGCGTTGCCGGAGCCGGAGTTCGTGGTGGTGGGGGTGGGTCGGGGTCCGCGGTCGCCGCGGGAGGAGATTCTGTGCGGGTTGTTCGCCGAGGTGTTGGGTGTTGAGCGGGTGGGGGTCGATGAGGGGTTCTTCGAGTTGGGTGGGCATTCGTTGTTGGCGACTCGGTTGGCGAGTCGGGTGCGGTCGGTGCTCGGGGTGGAGGTGCCGTTGCGTACGTTGTTCGAGGCGCCGACGGTGGCCGGGCTGGCGGCGGTGCTGGAGGGTGGGGAGGTCGGTGTGCGGCCGGGGTTGCGGCCGGTGGTGCGGCCGGAGCGGTTGCCGGTGTCGTTCGCTCAGCGGCGGTTGTGGTTCCTGAACCGGTTGGAGCCGGGCAGTGGTGCTTACAACATGCCGTTGGTGCTGCGGCTGACGGGTGTGTTGGACTCGGCGGCGTTGGCTGCCGCGCTGCATGACGTGGTGGGGCGGCACGAGAGTCTGCGCACGGTCTTCCCCGAGCGGGACGGTGAGCCGGAGCAGCGGATCGTGCCGATGGATCAGGTGGTGCTCTCGCTGGACGAGCGGGAGTGCACCGAGGAGGAGCTGGCCGCGCGCCTGGCCGCCGAAGCGGGGTACGCCTTCGACCTCACCAGTGAACTGCCCCTGCGCGCCACGGTGTTCCGGACCGCCGACGATGAGCACGTGCTGCTCCTGGCGGCCCACCACATCGTCTCCGACGGCTGGTCGACCGCACCGCTGGTGCGCGACCTCACCACCGCTTACACGGCCCGCCGCGCGGGGACCGCCCCGCAGTGGGAGGAACTCCCCGTGCAGTACGCGGACTACACGCTGTGGCAGCGCGAGCTGCTCGGTGACGAGTCCGCTCCCGGGAGCCTGCTGGCACAGCAACTCGCTTACTGGCAGCAGGAGCTCGACGGCCTGCCGGACGAGCTCCCGCTGCCGGTGGACCGCCCGCGCCCCGCGTACCCGAGCGGCGAGGGCGGCACGGTGCCGGTGCGGATCGGGGCCGAACTGCACGCGCGGGTCGCCGACCTGGCCCGCCGGACGCACACCACCGTCTTCATGGTCCTGCAGGCCGCGATGGCCGGTTGGCTCAGCGCGCTGGGCGGCGGCGAGGACGTCCCGATCGGTACCCCGGTGGCCGGCCGCACCGACGAGGCGGTCCACGACCTGGTGGGGTTCTTCGTCAACACGCTGGTGCTGCGCACCGACGTCTCGGGCGACCCGACCTTCCGGGAGCTGCTCGGCCGGGTGCGGGAGGCCGACCTGTCGGCCTTCGCGCACCAGGACCTCCCATTCGAGCGGCTGGTGGAGGAGCTGAACCCGCCGCGCGCCATGGCACGGCACCCGCTCTTCCAGGTGATGCTCGCGCTGCAGAACACCGCGTCGGCTCGGATCGAGCTCGACGGCCTGACGGCCCGGCCGGTCGAGGTGACCGGCGCGGCGGCGAAGTTCGACCTGTCGCTGACCCTCGCCGAGCGCTTCGGCGAGGAGGGCGACCTCCGCGGCCTCGACGGTGAACTCGACTACGCGGCAGACCTGTTCGAGCGCGAGTCGGTGGAGTTCCTGGCGCTCTCGTTCGTGCGGTTCCTGGACTCGGCGGTGGCCGGGCCGGACCTGCGGGTCGGTGCGGTGGAGCTGCTGTCGGAGCGCGGCCGGGCCGAGGTGCTTCGACAGGGTGCGGGCGCGGTGCTGGCGCTGCCGGTCGGCGGGTCGCTGGGCTCGCTGTTCGCGGCCCGCGCGGCGCAGGCACCGGCCGCGGTGGCGGTCGTCGCTGCGGGCGCCGAGCTGTCCTACGGCGAACTGATGAGCCTGGCCGCTGAGTTGGCGGACCGGCTGGCGGCGATGGGGGTGCGGCCCGGGGCGTTGGTCGGCCTGCTGCTGCCGCGGTCGGTGGACTGGGTGGTGGCTCAGGTGGCCGTGGCCCTGGCGGGGGCGGCCTGGTTGCCGCTGGACCCGGGGCTGCCCGCGGGGCGCATCGCGGGCGTGCTGGAGGAGGCGGCCACGGCGGTGGTCCTCGCGGTGCGGGGGACGGCCGGGCTGGTGCCGTCGGGCACCCGGTGCGTGGTGCTCGACCAGGAGGCCGGGGCGCGGTCGGCGGAACCCGGTCCGGCGCTGTCGCTGCCGGTCCCGGTGCCCGGTGCGGAGGCGGCGTATGTGATCTACACGTCGGGTTCGACCGGTCGGCCGAAGGGGGTGGTGGTGTCGCAGCGTGCAGTGGTCAACCAGCTGCTCTGGATGGGCGATCGCTTCTCCGTCGCAGTGGGGGACCGGGTGCTGGCCCGTACCTCGCCCGGGTTCGACGCGGGCGTGTGGGAGGTCTGGCTCCCGCTGCTGTCGGGGGCCGCGGTGGCGGTCGTCGGCGACGAGGTGGCGAAGGATCCCGGGCTGCTGATAGGGGAGTTGGCCGTGCTCGGGGTGACGGTGGCGCAGTTCGTGCCCACCTTGCTGGCCGCGCTGGTGGCAGCCCCGGGGGCCGGGGCGGTGGCCGGTCTGCGGCAGGTGTTCGTGGGCGGCGAGGCGTTCGGCGCCCAACTGGCCGAGCGGGTGCGGGCGGTGTGGGGTGTCGAACCGGTGAACCTGTACGGGCCCACCGAGACGACGATCCAGGTCACCGCCGGCACGCCGGCCGGGGACGGCGCGGGCCCGTTGGTGCCGATCGGCCGGCCGGTCCGGAACACCGGCCTGTACGTCCTGGATGCTGGTCTGCGGCTGGTGCCGCCGGGCGTGGTCGGTGAGCTCTACGTGGCGGGCGAGGCTCTGGCGCGCGGGTACCTCGGCCGGCCCGGCCTGACGGCGGAGCGCTTCGTGGCCTCTCCGTTCGGCAAGAGCGAGAGGATGTACCGCACCGGCGACCTGGTGCGGTGGGGCGCCGACGGGCAGTTGGTCTTCGTCGGCCGGGCCGATCAGCAGGTGAAGGTGCGCGGCTACCGGATCGAACTCGGCGAGATCGAGAACGTGCTGGCCGGACACGCGGACGTCGCTCGGGTCGCCGTCGTGGTGCGGGAGGCCGCCGAGGGGGATCAGCGGCTGGTCGCCTACGTCGTGCCCGCGGGCGAGAGCTTCGACCCGGATCGGCTGCGGGCCCACGCCGGCGCGCTGCTGCCCGGCTACATGCTCCCCGCGGCCTTCGTCCGGCTCGAGACCCTGCCCGTCACCCGCAACGGCAAGCTCGACGCCCGGGCCCTGCCCGCCCCGGGCATCGACCGGGCGGCCCCGGCCAGGGTGCCGGGCGACCCGCGGGAGGTGGTGCTCTGCGCCCTCTTCGCCGACGTGCTCGGCCTGCCGGAGGTCGGTCCGGACGACGACTTCTTCGCGCTCGGCGGCCACTCTCTGCTGGCGGTGCGGCTGATGAGCGCCGTCCAGGAGACCTTCGGTGCCCGGCTCGACCTGCGCGCGCTCTTCGAGACGCCGACCGCGGCGGGCCTCGCCGCCCGGCTCGGTGAGCAGTCGGATGGCGAGCAGTCCGCCGGCGCGCAGTCTGCCGGCGATCCGCTCGACGTGCTGCTGCCGCTGCGCGCCCGTGGCAGCGAGGCACCGCTGTTCTGCGTGCACCCGGTGATGGGCCTGAGCTGGGGCTACGCGGCCCTGCTGCGCCGGCTGGACCCGCAGCGACCGCTGTACGGGCTCCAGGCGAGCGGCATCCGCCGGCCGGACGCCCGCCCGGCGTCGATCACGGCGATGGCGCGGGAGTACGTCGCGCGGATCCGCGAGGTGCAGCCCGCGGGGCCGTACCACCTGCTCGGCTGGTCGCTGGGCGGCACGATCGCGCACGCCATGGCCGAGCTGCTCCAGCGCGACGGCGAGCAGGTGGCCTTCCTGGCGCTGCTCGACTCCTACCCGGCCGCCGCCGCGCAGGAGTCGCAGCCCCTGCACCCGGCGGTCCTCGATGCGGAGGCGGAGCAGGAGGTGCTCTCCGCGCTGCTGCCCGGCGCGGGGCCCGCCGTGCGCGAGCTGGTGGCGCAGGGCGCCGACCGGCAGCGGATCCTGGCCCTGCTGCGCGAGGAGCACGCACAACGGCTGCAGGTGGACGAGGAGGTGGTGACCGCCTTGCTGGACACGGCCGTGCACAGCAGCCGCCTGGTGCTCGACCACGTGCCCGGCACGGTGGAGGGCGATCTCGTGTTCGTCACCGCGACCGGCGGTCGTGCCGCCGACGCGCCGACCGCGCGCGCTGCCTGGCAGCCGCACCTGACCGGCGAGGTCCACGAGTACCACGTCGACTGCCGGCACGCCGAACTGCTCGGCCCGGAAGGCCTGGCCGAGCTCGGCCGCATTCTCACCGAGAGGCTCGGCCATGACGCATGACCTGACGGCGCAGGACAGGGCCGACGTGACGGACCAGCACCCCGCGGACCAGCACCCCGCGGACCAGCACCCCGCGGCCCCGGCGGCCGGCGAGGGCAGGGGCGACGGCCGCCGGGGCCTGCGGCGGCTGCTGGCCGACCGGAACGTCCGCTGGTTCCTGCTGGGGCAGATCGTCTCCGTGCTCGGCGACACGATGCTCTGGCTGGTGGCCGGGATCTGGGTCAAGGAGCTGACCGGGAGCAACTCGGCGGCCGCGCTCACCTTCTTCTTGGTGATCGTCGGCACGCTCTGCGCCCCGCTCGGCGGCATGGTCGCCGACCGCTACCGCCGGCGCCCGCTGCTCCTGGTGCTCAACCTGGCGACCGCCGCCGTGCTGCCGGTGCTGCTGCTGGTGCACAGCGGCGGCCAGGTCTGGCTGGTCTACCTGGTGATGGTGGTCTACGGCCTGTCCAACAGCTTCCTCGATCCGGCGCAGGCGGGTCTGCTGCGGGTGCTGGTCCCCGAGGAGCAGGTGGGCGAGGTCAACGGCCTGCTGCAGACCGCCAAGCAGTCGCTGCGGCTGGTCTCGCCGCTGGCCGGGGCCGGGCTGTTCGCCGCGGTGGGGGCCCATGCCGTGGTGCTGGTGGACACCGCCACCTTCCTGGTCGCCGTGGCCACCCTGCTGGCGGTGCGGCTGGACGAGGCCGCGCCGTCGTCCAGCGGCAGCGGGTGGCGCACCGACATCACCGAGGGCCTCCGGCACCTGGCGAACACCGTCGTGCTGCGGCAGCTCACCATCGGCTGCGCGCTGACCATGGTGGGGATGGGGCTGGCCGAGACGGTCGGGCTCGCCGTGGTCGGTGACGGTCTGGGGCGCCCGCCGGCCTTCCTCGGCGTGCTGCTGGTCGGCCAGGGGATCGGCGCCGTGCTGGCCGGGCTGACCGCGGCCCGGCTCGCCCGGCGGATCGGGGACGGCCTGCTGGTCGCCGCCGGCATGGCCTCCTTCGGGCTCGGCGCGCTGCTGCAGACCGTGCCCTCGGTGGCGGTGGTGGCGACCGGGATGGTGCTCTGCGGCGCCAGCATGCCGTGGATCGCCATCGGGCTGACCACGATCGGATTCCGCCACACGCCGCCGGAGCTGGTCGGGCGGGTCTACGCCGGGTTCACCGTCGTCATGACGGTGCCGCAGCTGATCGCGATGGCCGCGGGCGCCGCGCTCATCGCGGTGGTGGACTTCCGGGTGGTGCTGCTGACCATGGCGCTCACGGTGGCCGCAGCCGCCGGCTACCTCTTCACCCACGAGGCGGGCCGGCGACCCGGGCGGTGAGAGGCCGGTGGTGCAGGGTCCGGCGCCGTCCAACCCTGTCCAGCCCCGTCCATCCCCGTCCGGGGGTGTCCGGGGGTGTCCGGACCCTGCTCGACCGGTTGATTTCCGTTCCACCGGGCGCTGAGCTTCGGGGTGTGCCCCGGCACCGGCTCGGGGGCGGAATCGACGTACCGGAGGGTTCCATGCGATTCACCAGGACCAGGAAGCGTGCCTCGGCCGCCGCGCTCGCCGTGGTGGCGATGGGCGTGATCGGGGTGGGCAGCGCGACCTCGGCCCAGGCCGCCGAGGGCAGTTGGCAGATCCGCAGTGGCGGCTGCGTCGCCCTGGAGCTGGTCGAACTCCAGGGCGGCCACGACCACATGGCGATCGATCCGACAGCCGCCCCCACCGGCTGTGAGTTCGGCATCCAGAACGTGGGCACCGGCCAGTGGATCTACGGCCCGACCACCGACCCCCGCGAGTCGGGGTGGTACTACGACGGCCCGGGCACGAGCCTGCAGGCGTGTACCTGGGGGCCGCGCAGCGCGGAGGTGTGCGGCCCGGTCAACTGACCTGCCACGGTGGGCGGCCCGGGTCAACCGACACCGAACGCTCCGGGACGAGGTGCCGGTCCCTGGGTGAGCGAGTCGAGCAGGGCCCGGGCCTCGTCCGCCTCGGGGATGTTCAGCGAGCTGTGGATCTCGACGGCCTGTTCGGCGTGCGCCCGAGCGGTGCCGAGGTCTCCCAGACGCTGGTGCGTGCGCGCCAGCCCGACGTGGATGCGCCCGAGGTTGTACCGCTCGCCGGTGTGCGGGAGGAAGTCGATCGCGGCCCGGTAGTGCTGGAGGGCGCTCGCCGGAGCGTCCATGGCCAGCAGGGCGTCGCCGAGCAGGGTGTGCGACTCGGCCTGGCCGAAGGTGTCGCCGAGGTCGCGGTGCAGGTCCAGCGCCTCCTGGTACAGGTCGAGCGCCTGTGGATGGTGGTGCAGCCGCTGCTGGTACTCGCCGAACTGGTTGAGCACGATGGCCTGGCCGAGACGGTTGCCGCCGCGCCGGTGGAACTTCAGCGCCGCCCGGTGGTACTCCAGGGCCTCCGGCAGCCGTCCGAGCCTGGTCAGCGTGGGCCCCAGGTTGGTCAGGGCGATCGACTCGACGGCCGGCTCGGGAAGGTCCCGGCTGAGCTGCAGCGCCTGCTGCAGGTGGTCGAGCGCCTCCTCCAGGCGTCCCATCCGGGTCTGGGTGAGGCCCAGGTTGGCCAGCACGTGGGCCTCACCGGCGCGGTTGCCGATCGCGCGCTGGATCGTCAGGGCCTGATGGAGCAGGTCGAGTGCCTGCGGGAAGTCGCCGAGCTGGTACTGGACCAGCCCCAGGTGCCGCAGCGCGGCGGCCTCACCGGCCGGATCGCCCAGCTGCCGGGTGGCTCGCAGGGCACGGGTACCCAGCACCAGCGCCTCCTGGGCCGGCATGTGGCGTTTGAGGTGGCGCCACAGGATGGCCGGCAGGTCCGCCGCGTAGCGGGGCAGCGCGGCGTCGGTGGCGTGGTGGGAGAGGACCAGCAGGTTGGCCTGTTCCCGCGCCAGCCAGTCGGTCGCGTCCGCCTGGTCGGCGAACACCACCGGTGTGCCTCCAGGCGCGGGAGCCTGCGGCCGGTGGTGGCGTTCCAGCGGGGCCAGCTGGTCCATCGCAGCGGCGGCGGTGTGACGGTAGTGGTCGAAGAGCCGGACGAGCGCGGCGCGGCGGACGGGTTCGGGTTCCTCGCGGGCGAGCAGCTCGTCGGCGAAGGTGCGCAGCAGGTCGTGGAAGGTGTACCGGAGGGCCGTGTGCTCGATCAGCAGGTGGTGGTCGTGCAGCGACTCCAGGAGTTCCTCGGTCTCGGCCGGCGGTGCGTCGAGCAGCGCGGCGAGGGCGGGCGGCGCGAAGTCCTCGCCGGGGTGGAGCGCGGCCAGCCGGAACGCGCGCCGCTGGGCGGGGGTGAGGGCGTGGTAGGAGTCCACGAAGGCGGCCGCGACGCTCCGGTCCCGGTCGGAGAGTTCGGTCAATAACTTCTGCGGGCGCCGGATCCGCTCCAGCACCTGGACGGGTGTCCAGGTGGGATGGTGGGCCAGCCTCGCGCCGGCGATCCGCAGCGCCAGCGGCAGCCTGCCGCACAGCGCGACGATCTCCTCCACCGTGGCGGCGTGGCCCGCGACCCGCTCCGGGCCGGCGACCCGGGCGAACAGCTCCACGGCCTCGTCATGGCTCAGCACGTCCAGCGGCACGCTGACCGCCCCGTCCAGCGCGAGCATCCGCCGCCGGGACGTCACCAGCGTGAGGCAGCGCGGGCTGCCGGGGATCAGCGGGCGGACCTGCTCGGCGTCGACGGCGTTGTCCAGCACGATCAGGTACCGCCGGCCCGCGGCCCGGCTGCGCCACAGCTGGGCGCGCTCCTCGGTGCGCGAGGGCAGTGCGGTCCGGCTGACACCCACCGCGCAGAGCAGGCTCTCCAGCGCCGCACCCGGGTCGAGCGGCCGCCGGCCCGGAGTGAAACCGTGCAGGTCCACGAAGAGCTGACCGTCGGGATAGCGGCCGGTGAGACTGTGCCCGGTGTGAACGGCCAGGGCGGTCTTGCCGACACCGGCCATGCCGTCGATGGCCGAGATCACCAGCGGACGGCCCTGGCTGCCGTCCGGGCCGCCGGCCAGCGCCAGCAGCCGTTCCACCTCGCTGTGCCGTCCGGTGAAGTCCGGTACGGCGTAGGGCAGCAGACGGGGCACCACGTGTTCGACCGGTGCCAGGCCGGTCCGCGGCTCCGGCTCCCCGCGCGCCGCGGCGAGCAACTGGTCACGGCTCGCGGAGTCCACGCCCAGGGCCGTGGCCAGCCGGGCCACCGACGACAGCCGCGGCCGCCGCCGCCCGGACTCCAGCACGCTGATCGCATGCGTCGAGACCCCCGAGCGTTCCGCGAGCTCCTCCTGCGTCCACCCGGCCGTCAGCCGGTACTGCCGCAGGAGCGTTCCGAAATCCCCCAGCATGATCGATCGCCTCCGAAGGGTGAGCACCCTGCGGGAACGACGACGGCGGGAACGGCCCAGCGCCCCGGACCCCGTTCCACCGTCAGCGGCCCCCCGACTCTGCGGCCCTGACGGGCGCCCGAGAACAAAGCATCATGCTAACGCCAGGAAAACGCCATGGAGTGGAAAGTCGGCAGTGAAGAGACTGGTCCCGGCCACATGCGCCGTGCTCGACCGATCGAGCCGGGGCCCAAGGGGGGATACATGACTGGGTACATGACTGGGCGGAACATGAACGGGGATCCGAGCCGGTCACCGCAACGGGCGCTGGCGGCGAGGCCCGATCCGGGCGACGCCGCCACCCCGCAGGAGCTGGTCCGCCGGCTCCGGGCGCTCAAGGCGTGGTCGGGCAACCCGTCGCTGCGCGAGCTGGAGCGCCGCACCGGCGTTCCGCGGAGCACGATCTCGGGTGACCTGAGCCCTCGTCGGGACCGCCTGCCGCCGCTGCAACGGGTGTCGACGCTGGTCACCGCCTTCGGCGCGTCCGCCGAGGAGCTCGCCCGCTGGCGGTGCGCCTGGCAGCGCATCGAGATGCGGCAGCAGGCGGCGGAACCACCCGTGCCGGCTCCGCACGCCGCCGTCGCACCGCCCGCCTCCGACCTCGCCCCGGCCGCGCCCGGGGCACCACCGCAGGCGCGGGCGATCGGCGGCCTGCTCGCCGCCGTCCTGGCCCTGCCCCTGCACGCCTGGCGGTTGATCGGCCACTCGGCGCTTCTTCAGACGAAGAAGGCGTTCATCCCGGGCACGTCGGAGAGGTAGGTCTCGATCGAGCGGATCCGGCCCTCGTGCAGGAAGCAGACGGTGGACAGGTACTCGTCCAGCACCCGGCCGTCCCGCTCGGCGGTGTTGTGCAGCGACAGCGCCACGTTGTCGCGGCTGTACAACGGGCGCAGGAACTCGAAGTTCACCCCGTAGCTCGCGATCAGCCGGACCCGCTCGACCACGGCGTCGACGCCCTCGGCGGTTCCGGAGATCGTGTTGTCGCCGGGCAGCGTCCAGCTGGCGTCCTCGGTCAGCAGCGAGCGCAGCCGCGCCCAGTCGCCGGTCTGCAGGCTGAGGCGGAAGTCCTCGACCAGGCGGAACTTGGCCTCGTCGCTCATGGGGGTGGTGGGCTGGTCGGACATGGCGGATCCCTCCGAAGCGGTCGGTCTCGGTGTTGTCCGTCAGCTTTCCCCGGGCGGGCGGCGAACGGAAATACCGTCCTGACCTGCGGATCATTCCCGGTGTGCATAATGCCGGGATGACCATCGAAGAGCTGCGCTGGTTCCTGGCCGTCGCGGAGACCGAGCACGTCACCGACGCCGCCGCGCTCGTCGGCACCTCGCAGCCGACGCTGTCGCGGGCGATCGCCCGGCTGGAACGCGGGCTCGGCACCCCGCTGTTCGACCGTGACCGGCACCGGCTGCGGCTCAACGACTGCGGCAAGGTCTACCGGCGCCACGCCCGGCGGGCGCTGGCGGAGCTGGAGGCGGCCGAGGACCGGATCGCCGCGCTGCTGCGCCCGGCCGAGGACACGCTGCGGCTGGCCTTCGTGCACTCGCTCGGCGGCTGGCTGGTGCCCGAACTGCTCGGCGCCTACCAGCGCGAGTCGCCGGGCACCGGGTTCGCGCTGCACCAGGAGTCGGCGGCGGGGGTGCTCGAACTCGTCCAGGACGGCTCGGCGGAGCTGGCCGTCACCGCGCCGCGGCCCGCCGGCGCGGGCTGGGGCTGGCTGCCGCTGCGCGAGGAGCGGCTGGCGCTCTCGGTGCCCGAGGGGCACCGGCTGGCCGACCGCGACGCGGTGCGGCTGACCGACCTGAACGACGAGCGGTTCATCATCATGCGCGACGAGGCCGGGCTGCGGCAGATCACCTGCCGGATCTTCCACGAGGCGGGCGTGACGCCCTCGGTGGTGCTGGAGGCCGGTGAGGTGGCCACCATCCGCGGCATGGTCGGCGCCGGGCTCGGGGTGGCCGTGCTGCCCGCCGGGGACGGCCGCGCGGCGCCGCAGCCCGGGGTGCGGGTGGTGCCGCTCGCCGACCGGGACGCCCGGCGCGGCATCGGGCTGGCCTGGCGCGAGGACCGCCCGGCCACGGCGCCCTGCCGGCGGTTCCGGGCCTTCGCGGCGGAGCTGGCGGGCCGACCGGTCAGACCGGCAGCAGACGGGTGATCAACTCGCCCAGCTGGCGGGCGTTCCGGCAGGGGTGCATGGCCACCAGGCCCGCGTAGTCGAGGGCCGCGGAGTCGCCGGTGGACCACAGGGCGGGCTGTTCGGGGTTGAGCCAGTGCACCCGGCGGGCCCGCCCGGCGAGCTGGGCGAGGGCGGGCAGGTTGGGGTCGCGGCGGTTGTTGCGGGCGTCGCCCAGGATCAGCACCGAGGTGCGCGGGGTCACCGCCTCCTGGTAGCGGTCGGCGAACTCGCCGAGCGCCGAACCGTAGTCGCTGTAGGGGTGGTGGCCGATCACCGCGGCCTCGGTCGTGATCCGCCGGGCCAGCCCGCCCGGGTCCGCGGTCCCGGTGGTGACCAGCTGGGTCACCTCGTCCACCCGGTTGACGAAGGCGAACACCCGTACCCGGCTGAACTCCTCGCGCAGCGCCTGGACCAGCAGCATGGTGAAGTCGGAGAACCCGGCCACCGAGCTGGACACGTCGCAGAGCAGCAGCAGGTCGGGACGCTGCGGCCGGCGCTGCCGGTAGGCGGGCCGCAGCGGTACGCCGCCGGTGCCCAGCGAGCGGCGCACGGTGCGGCGCAGGTCGATCCGGCCCCGGGCGGCGCGGCGGCGCCGGGCGGCCAGGTGGGTGGCGAGCTTGCGGGCGAGCGGGCGCACCGAGCGGCGCAGCTCGGCCAGTTGGTCGCGCCCGGCGAACAGGAAGTCGATCTGGTCGACGCTGGGCGCAACTGCCCGGCGGGCGATCTCCGCGGTGCCCTGCTCCTCGGCGGTGCGGCGGCGGGCCTCGGTGGCCACCAGGCCGCGGAACGCCTCGATCCGGCGGCGGATCTCGTCCGGCTCGATCCGGTCGGTGAGCGCGTCGGGTGCGTCGGCGGGCGCGCCGGGGCGGCCGGCGCGCAGCGCGGCGAGCACCCGGGCCAGCAGGATCTGCGGGCGCAGCCGCTCCAGCGTCTGGTGGGCCGACCAGCCGCCCGAGCCGGGGGTGGCACTGGGCGTAGCCCCGGCTCCCGCGCCCGGTGCGCTGCCGAACCGGCCCAGCGCCTGCACCGCGAGGCCGGCCAGCCGCGCCATCGCCGCCGAGTCGCCCGCGGCCAGCGCCTCGGCCAGCCGCTCCCGCAGCTCCTCGACGGAGGTGGCGGCGCCGGCCGCGGCCGGCCGGGCGGTGCTCGGATCACCGACCGAGCGGGGGAAGTACAGGTCGAAGGTGGCGTCGAAGACCGGGCGCTGGCCCTGCCCGCGCAGCAGTGCCGCCGCCAGTCCCTCGCGCAGCCGCTCCCGGTCGGCCAGCCCGAGCACCGCCAGCACCGCGGCGGCGTCGACCGTCTCGCCGGGTCCGACCCGCACGTGGTGTCCGCGCAGCGCGTGCACGAAGCCGGTCAGCCGCTCGGGCAGCGCGCGCTGCGCAGCCCCGGTCACGCCGAGGCCAGGGTCAGCTTCTCGACCGCCCGGCGCAGGTCCTCCTGGTGCTTGAGGACCACGCCCAGGCTGTCGCGGACCACCGCGTCGTCCAGCGAGTCGGCGCCCAGCGCCAGCAGGGTCCGGGCCCAGTCGATGGTCTCGGCGACCGAGGGCGCCTTGCGCAGCTCCATCGCCCGCAGCGCACCGATCACCTTGACCACCGACTCGGCCAGCGCCTGGTCCAGCTGCGGCACCCGGGACCTGACGATCCGGCACTCCAGCTCCTCGTCCGGGAAGTCGAGGTGCAGGAAGAGGCAGCGGCGGCGCAGCGCCTCGGAGAGCTCGCGGGTCGCGTTGGAGGTGAGCACCACGAACGGGCGGCGCTCGGCCGTGATGGTGCCCAGCTCCGGGACGGTCACCTGGAAGTCGCTCAGCACCTCCAGGAGCAGGCCCTCCACCTCGACGTCGGCCTTGTCGGTCTCGTCGACGAGCAGCACGGTGGGCTCGCTGCCGCGGATCGCGGTGAGCAGCGGGCGCGGCAGCAGGAACTCCTCGGAGAAGATGTCGGCCTTGGCCTCCTGCCAGCTCTCCTCGCGCCCGGCCGTGATCCGCAGCAGCTGCTTGGCGTGGTTCCACTCGTAGAGCGCGCGGGACTCGTCCACGCCCTCGTAGCACTGCAGCCGCACCAGCCGGGCGCCGGCCACGGCGGCCACCGCCTTGGCCAGTTCGGTCTTGCCCACCCCGGCCGGGCCCTCCACCAGCAGCGGCTTGCCCAGCCGGTCGGCGAGGAAGACCGTGGTGGCGACGGCTGTGGAGGCCAGGTAGCCCACCTCGGCCAACCGCGCCGACACCTCCTCGACGGAGGCGAAGAAGCCCGTGTGCTGTTCACCGGTCATTGCTGTCGAACTCCCGCCTGTGGCGCGCCGCGCGGGCGCCTCGTCCTCGCACTGTAGCGGCTGGGCGGGCCGGTGCACGAGGATCGGTTACCGGTGGGTAGCCGGCCGGTGAGCAGGAAGGCGGTGAACGGACCGGCCACCTTCGGGTCGGCGAAGTCCACGCCGTGGCCGGTGGCCTCCAGGGTGACCATGGCGGCCCGGTGGCCGAAGGCGCTCAGCGTCTGGCGGGCCCCGGCGTAGGCGGTGTCCGGGTCCTTGAGGTTCTGCAGCATCAGGATGTTGCGCGGCCCGATCGGGTCGGCCCGCACCGGCGGTTCGGTGGGGCCGTAGTGCCAGTAGGCGCACGGCCAGACGTTGCCCGGCATGCCGTTGCTGAGCGGGTAGCGGATCCGGTCGGCGGCCGTCCGGGCGGCGTAGTAGCCCGGATCGCGCGGCCAGGGCGTGTCGTTGCAGATCACGGCATCCTGGGCGGCGACGAAGTTGTCCGGGATCACCGTCGGCAGCGTGCTGCCGCCACCCGGACCGGGCGGCGGCAGCACCCCGGTGTCGGCGGCCTGCCAGGCGCGGGCGGCCAGCGGGTAGTAGGCGGCGTTGGTCAGCACCGAGAAGGTCAGCGCCCGGAACCCGTTGCCGTCCAGCACCCGCCCGTCGCCCAGCCGCAGCGGCGTGCGGTCCAGCTTGGCGGCCAGCCGGAAGTAGCCGGCGCGGACTGCCGCCTGGGTGGCGCCCAGGTGCAGGGTGGCGTCCTGCTGGGCCAGGTAGGCCGCCAGCGCCGGGAACGCCTGCTCGGTGCCCAGCCCGTACAGGCTCATGCCCTGCTCCACGCCGCCGGGGGCGACCGTGCTGTCCAGCACCACCTTGTCGGTGTGCGGGGCGAACATCGTGGCGTAGATCTGGCCCAGGTAGGTGCCGTAGGAGCTGCCCAGGTAGGAGATCTTCGGCACGCCCAGGGCGGTGCGGATCCGGTCCAGGTCGCGGGCGGAGTCGGCGGTGCTGATGTCGCCGAGGTAGTCGCCGGCGGTTGCCGCGCAGGTGTCCGCGACCCGCTTGGCGAAGGCCAGGTTGCCGGAGATGTCGCCGTCGGGCGCCGGGTAGGGGTAGTTGAGCTCGGCGGCCCGGTCGGCGGCGCTCAGGCCGCAGGCGACCGGGGTGCTGTTGCCCACGCCGCGCTCGTCGAAGCCGATCAGGTCGTAGGAGGCCGGCACGGCGGCGGGCAGGATGCCGAGCAGCTGGCTGGGGTAGTCCAGGCCCGAGCCGCCGGGCCCGCCCGGCACCACGACCAGGTCGCCGAGCCGGTGGGCGGGATCGGCGGTGCGGATCCGGGAGACGGTCAGGGTGATGCTGCCGGCGCCGGGCTGCCGGTAGTCGCGGGGGACCCGCAGGGTGGCGCACTGCTCGCGGGGGTCGCGCGGGTAGTAGCTGCCGTTGGCGTTCGGGGTCGGCGCGGGGCAGGCGCCCCAGTCGAGCGCGGACCGGCTGAGCCCGCTGGCGGGCTGACCGGCGGTGGCGGCGGCGGGCTCGGCGAGTGCGGCGCCGAGCAGCAGGGCGGCGGCCAGCAGTGCGCCGCCGGCCGGCACGCGGCCGGCCCGGTGGGCGGAGTGCGGTCGCGCTGGACGGTACGGAGAGGTCATGGGCGCGACGGTAGGAGAGTTGACGGTCCGTCACCTGATCCTCAGGGTGGAGATGCGGGTTTATTCCGTTCTCCACCCTGGGGTGGTTCCGCTACGGTGACGCGGTGAAGACGGACGTGATCATCCTCAACGGCGGCTCCAGCTCGGGCAAGTCCGGCATCGTCCGGTGCCTGCAGGCGGTGCTGCCGGATCCGTGGCTGGCCCTCGGAGTCGACACCTTCGTCGACTCGCTGCCCGCGGCCATGCGCTCCTCGCAGGCCGGGATCGAGTTCGCCCCGGACGGCGAGGTGCAGGTCGGCGCGGTGTTCCGGGAGTTGGAGGCCGCGTGGATCGAGGGGGTCGCCGCGATGGCGCGCGCGGGTGCCCGGGTGATCGTGGACGAGGTGTTCCTCGGCGGCGCGCAGTCCCAGCAGCGGTGGCTGCGGGCGCTCCAGGGGCTCGAGGTGCTCTGGGTCGGGGTGCGGTGCGAGAGCGCGGTGGCGGCGGGGCGCGAGCTGGCGCGCGGCGACCGGACGGTGGGGATGGCCCGGGCGCAGGCGGAGCTGGTGCACCGGGGGGTGCGCTACGACCTGGAGGTGGACAGCACCCGGCGCGAGTCGCTGGAGTGCGCGCGGCTCGTCGCGGCGCGGGTCGGCTGACCGGACCGGGGGGATCCGCCGAACGTCGGTCCCACCAAGGGCTGACTCCGGCGCGGCGGGCGTGACCCGGGGCGCCCGCGCGGGGTTGGGGTGGGCGTGAACGACTGCGAACATACCGGTCGGCTGCCGGCCACCCGGACCACCTGGGCCCTGCTCCACCCGCTCCTCACCGCGATCTCGCAGGCCGGGGTCCCGTTCGGGGCGGGCGACCTGGAGCGCCTGCACGACGCGGCGGCGCTGGGGCCGGACTTCGTCCAGGCCCTGACCCGCTGGATCATCGCCGCCCATCGGGCGGCACCGCCGAGCGGGCCCACGGTCTGGGTCGCGGGGCACACTCCGCGGGTCCAGCTCACCCCGGTACCGGCGCCGCTGCCCGCGCCGCTGCCGCTGCCCGCCCCGCTGCCGCCGCCCGCGTCGTTGCCGCTGTCCGCACCGACGGGGGTGCCGGGGAGCCGGTCGGGGAACGAGCGCCGGTCGGGGGGCGACCGCAGGGCCGAGGTCGACCGCAGGGCGGAGGGCGACCGCAGGGCCTCCTGAGCCGGCGTCGGCCCGGGTTGCCGGGCGGGAGTCCGGGACGGGTGTGGCGGATGGGCAACCAGAGTCGGCCGTCGGCCCGTAGTAAGGGTGGTACGTGCTGAACCAGCCGTGCGCTCCGAGCTGGACGAGGACTCCAGGAAGGCAGGTGGCCGGTGTCCGCCGTAGCGGTTCTGACCAAGGCACCCGATCCGATCTCCCGTGCCGGACTGGACAGTTATCTGCGGGCCGTGCCGGGGGTGACCCTGGTGGCGGACCGGCCGGCCGACCAGCGCTGCACGGTGGTCCAGCTGGCCGACGCGGTCAGCCGCGACCTGCTGCGCGAGGCCCGCGAACTGGTGCTCGACCCGCGGATCCGGCTGGTGCTGATCGTCGAGCGGCTGCGCGAGGACGAGCTGATCGACGTGGCGGCCAGCGGGATCTCGCACCTCCTGCTGCGGCACGAGGTGACCCCGGCGCGGCTGCTGCGCGCCGTGCACGGGGCGCACAGCGGCAGCAGCTCGCTGCCGCCCGGCCTGCTGAACCAACTGCTCGACCGGATCGGCAGGGTGCAGCAGGGCGCGGAGAACGCGGAGAGCGCGCCGAGGCGCGGGCAGCCGCTCGAGGAGCGGGAGATCGCGGTCCTGCGACTGGTGGCCGAGGGCTGCGACACCGCGGAGATAGGCGCCAGGCTCGGGTACTCCGAGCGCTGGGTGAAGAACGTCCTGCACCGGCTCACCAGCCGGCTGAACCTGCGCAACCGCACGCACGCACTGGCGTACGCGATGCGCCGGGGGCTGCTCTGAGGTGAGGCCGCCGACTGCCGGCTGCCGGCCGGCGGTGGGCCGCCGGGTCAGCCGAGTCCGTCGGCCGCCCGGTAGGTGCCGGGGGCCAGGTAGATGGAGAACCGTGCGGCGTCGCCGCCCCGGTAGGACATGAAGTTCTGGGTGAGCGAGCGGGACAGCGGGCGGTCGGCGAGGTCGTCGAGCAGGGCGACATAGGGGTCGGCCGACGGCGCGCCCTCGGCGCGCAGGAAGGCCGCCACCCGGTCGCGGGCCGCCGCGTCGCTGTCGTGCACCGGGATCAGCGGGACGTAGAGGGTGGCGCTCGGCCGGTCGTGGCGGGTGTCCAGGGTGAAGGTGGTGACCGGGGGCTTGCGCTGCCAGGCGGTCGCGTCGTGCGGGCCGTTGATCTGCTGCAGCGCGCGGGCGAACAGGCCGGGGACGTGGTCGTGGGCGACGGCGGACTTGGCGTCGATCTCGGCGGCGCTCACCCCGGAGTGCGCCAGGTACAGCTGGGCCCGGAAGTCGTCCCCGCCGACCAGGTCCACGGCGATGGCGACGGGCTCGTGGGCGGGGGTGAAGGCGCCGCCGAGGTGCTCGACCAGGGCGCGCCAGGGGCGCTCCAGGCCGAGGCGGAGCATGGCCTGCTCGGTGCGGTCGGCGGACTGCTCCCGGCCGGCCACCGCAGGATTGAGGAAGATCTTGTACTCGGGGTGGGCCCCGGGGCGCCAGGCGACCGCGTGGGCCATGGTGAAGAAGCCCTGCGGATCGTCCTCGACGAAGAGGTCCTCGATCTCCAGCAGGCGGTCGACGAAGACGCCGGGCCGGCCGGCCAGCCGGCGGGTCAGGGCCATCGCCGCGCGCATCCGGGAGACCGCGGTGCCGTCGCCCGGGGGCTCCAGCGAGAGCCGCACGCCGGCGGTGCCGTTCACCCAGGCGACCGAGGGCTCGAAGGGCATGCCGTCGATGGCCACCCAGCAGGCGCGCTCGGGGGGTGTGCCGACCGGCAGCCGGCCCCAGGGCTCGGTCAGCTCCTGGAGCAGGGCCAGGATCGAGGCGCGGGTCTCGCCGGTGAGCCCCAGGCTCTGGTGGGCGCGCCAGACGCGGTCGGTGGCGACCTCGGCGTAGCTGTCCGTCGGCAGGTAGCGGGTGGAGTCGAAGCGCAGCGGGCGTCCGACCATCTCGGCGATGACGCCGGTGTCCGGGCTGAAGCCGGCCTCCGGGCCGGCGGCGGCGGTTGCGTGGGCGTCCATCGGGTCTCCCTGTCTCCCCGGGGTGGCCGGGGCGTGCCTGAGATGCGGGTGGGGTGAACGAGGCGTGTGTGCTGTCCGGTGCTTGCGGGGCGTGCCGGCGGACCTGGGACGAGCCGGGACGGGAGTGGCGCGCCGGGCCGGAGCGAGCGCGATCGTCTCATCGGGTGGCGGTTCGGGTCCGCGTTTTGCCCAAGCTTGTCTGCTCCGGATCGTGAACGGGCATCTGTTCCGGCCAATATGACTGACCATGCGTAGCCGGTCGGCTACGCGTTCCGGGGGCGGGCGGCGGTCGCCGGGTGCGGTGGAGATTGCCTGGCCGGACGTGCCGCGGCCATATGCGCCCGGGGTTTGCCCGCGGTGACGTGCGGTTGGCGGACTGTGCGCAAGAAGAGCCGAAAACATGAACATGTCGTTCCGCATCGTGGCGGAGTTTGGCATGATCGCTACACGACGTCGAACAGTGCCCGCACCAGGCTGCCTGGTGCCCTTCCGTGTGCCTTCGAACCGGACGCCGTTGTCGCGTTCCGGGGTCCCGCGCAGAGGAGTTCGTGACACGTGTCCGTCCAGCGCCCCTCCTGTCAGTCCCTTTCACTGCCGGCGGCCTTCGCCCGGCAGGTCGAGCGCACCCCCGCCGCGACCGCGGTGGTCAGCGGCGACACGGTGTTGACGTACCGTCAGCTCAATGCCCGTGTCCGGCTGTTGGCCCAGCGGCTGGTGGCCGAGGGGGTGGGGCCGGAGGAGCCCGTCGCGGTCCTGGCCGACCGGTCGGCCGAACTCGTGGTGGCACTGCTCGCGGTCGCCGCCTCCGGTGGCTGCTATCTGCCGCTGGACCCCGGCCAGCCCGCCGCCCGGCTGGACGGCATGCTGGCGCGGAGCGGCGCCCGGCTGCTGCTGACCGCCGACCGGAGCGCACCGCCGCGGATCGGCGAGGGGCTGCGGGTCCTCCCCGTGGCCGCGGCGGCGCCCGCCGCGGGCGGTCCGGGGGAGCCGGCCCCCGCCCTCGGGCCGGTCGAGCCGGACCAGTTGGCCTACCTGATGTTCACCTCCGGCTCCACCGGCGCCCCCAAGGGCGTCGCGGTCAGCCACCGCAACGTGGTCGCGCTGGCCCAGGACCCGGCCTTCCACGGCGGCGCGCAGCAGCGCGTCCTGCTGCACTCGCCGCACGCCTTCGACGCCTCGACCTACGAGCTGTGGGTGCCGCTGCTCTCCGGCGGCACGGTGGTGGTCGCACCGCCCGGCGCCCTGGACGCGCGGGCGGTCGCGGACGCCGTCGGCACGGCGGGCGTCACCGCGCTCTGGGTGACGGCCGGGCTCTTCGCCGTGCTGGCGGAGGAGGACCCCGGGTGCTTCCGCGGCGCGCGCGAGGTGTGGACCGGCGGCGACGCCGTTCCGGCAGCCGCGGTGCGCCGGGTGCTGGCCGCCTGCCCCGGCCTCGCCGTGGTCAACGGCTACGGGCCCACCGAGACGACCACCTTCGCCACCTGCCACCGGGTGACCGGGGCCGCCGGGCTCGGCGCCGTGACACCGATCGGCGCCGCGATGGCCGGCATGCGCACCCTGGTCCTGGACCCACGGCTGCGCCCGGTCGCACCCGGTGAGGTGGGCGAACTCTACTTGGGCGGCACCGGGTTGGCCCGCGGCTACTGGTGCAGCCCCGGCCTGAGCGCCGAGCGCTTCGTCGCCGATCCGCAGGGCGGCCCCGGCGCGCGGCTCTTCCGCACCGGCGACCTGGTGCGCCAGGACGTCCAGGGCAGGCTGGAGTTCGTCGGCCGCGGCGACGACCAGGTGAAGATCCGCGGCTTCCGGGTGGAGCCCGGCGAGGTGGCGGCGGTGCTCGGCGGGCACCCCGAGGTGGCCCAGGCCGCGGTGGTGGTCCGCCCGGACGCGGCCGGCCAGAAGCGGCTGGTCGGCTATGTGGTGCCGGCCGAGCGGAGCGGGCCCGGGGCCGGCCGGGCGGACCCGGACGGCGGCGCGGACTCGGTGGCCGAGTGGCGCGAGATCTACGACGCGCTCTACCGGCGCGCCGCCGAGGCGCGCCTCGGCGAGGACTTCTCCGGCTGGAACAGCAGCTACGACGGCCTGCCGATCCCGGCCGAGCAGATGCGCGAATGGCGGGACGCCACGGTGGCCCGGATCCGCGAGCTCCAGCCGCGCCGGGTGCTGGAGATCGGCGTGGGCACCGGGCTGCTGCTCGCCCGGCTGGCCCCGCACTGCGAGTCCTACTGGGGCACCGACCTGTCCGGACAGGTGGTCCGGGCGCTCGGTTCGCTGGTCGCGGCGGATCCGGCGCTG
The DNA here is from genome assembly GCF_036226465.1 of Kitasatospora sp. NBC_01250. Lineage (NCBI taxonomy): Bacteria > Bacillati > Actinomycetota > Actinomycetes > Kitasatosporales > Streptomycetaceae > Kitasatospora > Kitasatospora sp. NBC_01250. The sequence goes on from NZ_CP108476.1 coordinate 7,675,988, forward strand.
GCCGGGCGGGTCGAGCTGCGGGCCCGGGCCGCCGACGACACCGAGGGCCTGCCGGCCGGCTTCTTCGACACGGTCGTGATCAACTCGGTCAGCCAGTACTTCCCCGACGGCCGCTACCTCGCCGAGGTGCTGACCAAGGCGGTGGCGCTGCTCGCCCCCGGCGGCGCCGTCTTCGTCGGTGACGTACGGCAGTTGCGCCTGTTGCGCGCCTTCCACACCGACGTGCGGCTGCGCCGGGACCCGCTGCCCGAGGACCCCGAGGCCCTTGGCGCCGCCGTCGAGCAGGCCGTGGTGCGGGAGAAGGAGCTGCTGGTCGACCCGGCGTTCTTCGCCGAACTCGCGCGCACCCTGCCCGAGGTGGCGGGCAGCGAGGTGCGGGTCAAGCGCGGCCGGTACGTCAACGAGCTGACCCGCTACCGCTATGACGCGGTGCTGCGCAAGGCCGCCGCGGCACCGGTCGAACCGGCGCCGCCGACCGTTGAACTGACGTGGGGTCAGGACATCATCGAAGCCGCCCGGTTGGCCACCGTGCGCGGCAGCGAGCTGCGGGTGACCGGGGTGCCGGACGCGAGGCTTGCGCCCGTCGCCCGGGCCCTCGCGGCCCTGGAGGCGGCCCGCCCCGGCGACCGGCTGCCGCTGCTGGGCGCCGCGGACGACGCCGAGAGCGCCGACCTGGAGGAGTTCCACGAGGTGGCCGAGCGCCTGGGCCTGCGTGCCTCGGTGAGCTGGTCGGCCACCGCCGCCCACACGCTGGACGTGACGCTCACCGCGCGCCGCCCGGGCGAACCGGGCCCGCAGGTGCCGCCGCCCGCCGGGGTGCCGCTGACCGCGCTGGTCAACGCCCCCGCAGCAGCCCGGGACACCGGCGCGCTGCTCTCCTCGATCCGCGCCTACCTGCGCGACCGGCTGCCCGCCTACCTGCTGCCCGCGGCCACCGTGGTGCTGGAGGCGCTGCCGCTGACACCCAACGGCAAGGTGGACCGCCACCGGCTGCCCGAGCCGGACACCGGATCCACCCCCGGCGGGCGGGCGCCGCGCGACCCGATGGAGCGGCTGCTCTGCGAGCTGTTCGCCGACATCCTGGGCGTCTCCCGGGTCACCATCGACGACAGCTTCTTCGCGCTCGGCGGCCACTCGCTCTCCGCCACCCGGCTCAGTGCCCGGCTGCGCTCGGTGCTGGGCCTGGAGGTGCCGGTGCGCACGGTCTTCGAGACCCCCACCGTGGCCGGCCTGGCCGAGGCGGTGCAGCTGGCCTCGGCCGGCGAGCGGCCGGCGCTGACCGCCGCGCCGCGGCCCGGGACCGTCCCGCTCTCCTACGCCCAGCGCCGGCTCTGGTTCCTCGACCAGTTGCACGGCCAGGGTGCCGCCTACCACGTGCCGCTGGTGCTCGACCTGGACGGCGAGCTGGACGAGCCGGCGCTGGCCGCGGCGCTGGCCGACCTGCTGACCCGCCACGAGAGCCTGCGCACCGTCTTCCCCGCCGTCGCCGGGGTGCCGCGCCAGCTGGTGCTGGAGGGCGCCGCCGCCCGGCTCCGGCTGGCGACCACCGATGTCGCGCCCGGCGAGCTGGACGCGGCGGTGGACGCGGTGGTCCGGGAGCCCTTCGACCTGGCGGGCCGGCTGCCGGTGCGGGCCGGCCTGCTGCGCACCGCGCCCGACCGGCACGTGCTGGTCCTGGTGATCCACCACATCGCCTGCGACGGCTGGTCGTTGGCGCCGCTCTGGCGCGACCTGGCCGCCGCCTACACCGCGCGCCGCGCGGGCCGGGCGCCGGACGCCGAGCCGCTGCCCGTGCAGTACGCCGACTACACCCTGTGGCAGCAGCGGCTGCTGGGCGAGGAGGGCGACGAACAGAGTCTGATGAGCCGTCAGCTCGCCTACTGGAGCGGTGCCCTGGCCCAGCTGCCGGAGTGCATCGAGCTGCCCGCCGACCGGCCCCGGCCGCCGGTGGCGAGCCAGCAGGGCGACACCGTGCAGTTCACCCTCGACGCCGAGCTGCACCGGCGGATCACCGAGCTGGCCGAAGCAGCCGGCGCCAGCCCGTTCATGGTGCTGCACGCCGCGCTGGCGGCGCTGCTCACCAAGCTCGGCGCGGGCACCGACATCGCGATCGGCACCCCCGTCGCCGGGCGCACCGACCACGCGCTCGACGCGCTCGTCGGGTTCTTCGTCAACACGCTGGTGCTGCGCACCGACACCGGCGGCAACCCCGCCTTCCGCGACCTGCTGGCCCGGGTCCGGGAGGGCGACCTGGCCGCCTACGCCCACCAGGACGTGCCGTTCGAGCGCCTGGTGGACACCCTCGCCCCGAGCCGCGGCCTGGCCCACCACCCGCTCTTCCAGGTGCTGCTGGCCCTGCAGAACGCCCCGCAGGGCGCACCGCGGCTGCCGGGGCTCGGCGTGACGCCGCGCGAGGCGGGCACCGGGGCCTGCCGGTTCGACCTGTCGATCAGCCTGCAGGAGCGGCACGGGGAGGACCGGCAGCCGCAGGGCATGACCGGGGTGGCGGAATTCAGCACCGATCTCTTCGAGCGGGCCGGCATCGAGCTGCTGCTGCGCCGCTTCACCCGGCTGCTGACCGAGGTCACCGCCGACCCCACCCGCCGCCTGGGCACCCTGGACGTGGTGCTGCCCGCCGAACGCGAGCAGCTGCTGGCGCACAGCGGGGACCGCAGCCACGACGTGCCGCCGCGCACCCTGCCCGAGCTGTTCGAGGCGCAGGTGCGGCGCACCCCGCGGGCCACCGCCCTGGTCCACGACGACGGCACCGGCGAGGTGCGCACGCTCAGCTTCCGCGAGCTGGATCTGCGCTCCAACCGGCTGGCCCGGCACCTGATCGCCCACGGGGTGGGCCCGGAGCGGTTCGTGGGCATCGCGCTGCCGCGCACCATCGACGCGGTGGTGGCGACCCTCGCGGTGCTCAAGGCCGGCGGTGCCTACCTGCCGCTGGACGCCGGCTACCCGGCCGCGCGGCTGGCCTTCATGGCCGAGGACGCCCGGCCCGCGGTGCTGCTCACCGACTCGGCCACCGAACTGCCGCTGCCCGCCCTGGCGCGGGTGCCGCGCCTGGTGCTGGACGCGCCCGGGACCCGGCGGGCGGTGGCCGAGCGGCCGCTGACCCGGATCACCGACGCCGACCGCATCCGGCCGCTGAGCTGCGGGCACCCGGCCTACGTCGTCTACACCTCGGGCTCCACCGGCCGCCCCAAGGGCGTGGTGGTGACCCACTCGGGGATCGCCGGGGTGGCCGAGGCCCAGGTGCGGCGCTTCGGGGTGACCACCGCCAGCCGGATCCTGCAGTTCGCCTCGCACAGCTTCGACGGCGCGGTCTGGGAGCTGTGCGGCGCGCTGCTGACCGGGGCGACGCTGGTGATGGCGCCGGCCGACGTCGCGGCGCCCGGGCCGGCGCTGACCGCGCTGGTGGAGCGGCACCGGATCAGCCACGCGACCCTGCCGCCGGCCGCGCTCAGCGTGCTGGAACCGGCGCAGCTGCCCTCGCTGACCTCGATGATCGTCTCCGGTGAGGCCTCCTCGGGCGAGACGGTGCGCCGCTGGTCGGCCGGGCGCCGGTTCCTCAACGGCTACGGCCCCACCGAGACCACCGTGTGCGCCACGCTCAGCGCCCCGCTCGAGGGCGGTGCCACCCCGCCGATCGGCCGGGCCACCGTCAACGCCCGGGTCTACGTGCTGGACCGGGACCTGACCCTGGTGCCGCCCGGTGTGGTGGGGGAGCTGCACGTCTCCGGGGCCGGGGTGGCGCGCGGCTACCTGCACCGGCCCGCGCTGACCGCCGACCGCTTCGTCGCCGATCCGTTCGGCGCGCCGGGCAGCCGGATGTACCGCACCGGCGACCTGGTGCGCTGGAACGAGGGCGGCGAGCTCGAGTTCGTCGGCCGCGCCGACGGGCAGGTGAAGATCCGCGGCTTCCGGATCGAGCCCGGCGAGGTGGCCGCCGCCCTGGGCACCCACCCGGGCGTCGCGCAGGCGGTGGTGGTGCCGCGCGCGGACCAGCGCGGCGGCACCTTCCTGACGGCGTACGCGGTGCTGGCCGACACGGCGCCGTCGGACGGCGCCGCGCCGCCGGACGGCCGCGAGCTGCGTGCCCACCTGGCCGGTCTGCTGCCCGACTACCTGGTGCCGGCCGTGGTGCTGGTGCTGGACGCGCTGCCCCTGGCGGCCACCGGCAAGGTCGACCGGGCCGCGCTGCCGGTGCCCGACTTCGCGGCGCTCTCGGCCGGCCGGGAGCCGCGCAACCCGCGCGAGCGGATCCTGTGCGAGCTGTTCGCCGAGGTGCTGGGGGTGCCGCGGGTCACCATCGACGACAGCTTCTTCGCCCTGGGCGGGCACTCGCTGCTGGTGCCCCGGGTGATCAGCGGGATCCGCCGCCGGCTGGGCGTGGAGCTCGCGGTGCGCACGCTCTTCGAGCGGCAGTCGGTGGCCGCGCTGCTCGCGGCGGTGGACGGTACCGCCGAGGACGGCCCCGCCGGCGGCCCGACGCCGGCGCAGCTGGCCGCGGACGCCGTGCTCGACCCCGCGATCACCGTGCGCCCCCCGGCCGCAGCCGCAGCCGCAGCCGAGGGGCGCCGGCACGGGCCCGCCCGGCGGCCGGCCGGCGGGCGGGAGAACCTGCTGCTGACCGGCGCGACCGGCTTCCTCGGCGCCTTCCTGCTGCGCGAACTGCTCGACCGCACCGGCGCCGACATCCACTGCCTGGTGCGTGCCGAGGACGAGGCGGCGGCCCTGCGGCGGATCCGGCGCAACCTGACCGAGTACGGGCTGTGGAACGAGTTCTCCCGTCGCCGGATCGTGCCCGTCCCCGGTGATCTAACGCAGCCGCTGCTCGGCCTCGGACGTGAGCGGTTCGAGCAACTGGCCCGCCTGGTCGACGCGGTGTACCACAACGGCGCCCGGGTCAGCGCGGTCGACCCCTACCGCCGGTTGCGCGAGGCCAATGTGACGGGTACTCAGGAAGCGCTGCGGCTGGCGGCGCTGGGCGAGCCGGTGCCCGTGCACCACATCTCCACGGCCGCGGTGGCCGTGGCCGCGGACGAGCGGCGCGCCACCGTGCCCGAGTCGGGCCGGCTCGGCCCGCACCAGGTGATGGCGGGCGGCTACCCGGAGAGCAAGTGGGTGGCCGAGGAGCTGGTCTGGGCGGCCGGCGAGCGCGGCCTGCCGGTCAGCGTCTACCGGTGTGGTCGGGTGAGCGGCCACACGGTCAGCGGCGCGGGCTCGCACCGGGACGTGTTCTGGCAATTGGTGCGCGCCATGCTGGTGATCGGCGCCGCCCCGCTGCCCGCCGCCGGCCAGGACGCGCCGCCGGTGGTCGACCTGGTGCCGGTGGACTGGACCGCGGCCGCCATCGTGCGGCTCTCCCGCCGCCCCGCCGCCACCGGCCTGGCGCACCACCTGGTCTGCCCCGAGCCGCTGCCGGTGGCCGAGGTCCTGGACCGGCTGCGGCGCTACGGCTACCGGCTGGAGCCGATGGCGGCCGACGCCTGGGTGCGCACCCTGCACGAGCGCGCGGAGGCGGACGCCCGCACCGGGACCGGCACGCTGGACGGCGCGGTGCTGCTCGCCGACACCCTGCCCGCACTGGGCCGACTCGGCCAGGTACGCCTGGATGCGACCAACACGCAGGCGGGGCTGGCCGGTTCGGAGCTGGCCTTCCCCCGGCTGGACGACGCGCTGCTGCGCGCCTACGCCGACTACTTCGTCACCTCGGGCTTCTTCCCGCCCCCGCCGGCCTAGGGCCTGCCTTCCGTAGGACAGGCCCCGGCCGCCCCACAGACCCCCGGCGCACCACCAACTCCCTTACCCTGCACGGAGGAAAGACAGTGAGCGATCCCTGGGACGACACCGCCGGCACCTTCCTGGTCCTGGTCAACGACGAGGGCCAGCACTCGCTGTGGCCCGCCTTCACCGCCGTCCCGGCCGGCTGGACCACGGTGTGCGGACCGGTCACCCGGGACGAGTGCCTGGCGTACGTCGAGGAGAACTGGACCGACATGCGGCCCAAGAGCCTTGTCGACCACCCCACTGATCTCTCGGAGGCCCGATCCGCATGAGCGACATGGTGAACGAGTACCTGGACGACGCGACGACCGGCAAGCGCCCGCCGCGTCCCTACCCCTTCAGCGAGGCTGTGGCGCTGGACCTCGACCCGCTGTACGAGAAGCTGCGCGCCGAGGAGCCCGTGACGCGGGTCTCCTGCCCCTACGGCGAGGACGCCTGGCTGGTGACCACGCACGCGGACATGAAGACGATCCTCGGCGATCCCCGCTTCAGCCGCGCGCTGGCCGCCGAGCACGACGAGTCGCGGCTGACCCCGCTGCCGATCAACACCAGCATCCTGGGCATGGACTCGCCCGACCACCCCCGGCTGCGCCGCCTGCTCTCCAAGACGTTCACCATGCGCCGGGTCGAGCTGCTGCGCCCGCGGATCGAGCAGGAGGCGCACCGGCTGATCGACGAGCTGGTGGCCGCGGGCGCGCCGGGCGACCTGATGGAGGGCTTCGCGGTGCCGTTCGCCGGCACCGTGGTCTGCGACCTGCTGGGCGTGCCGTTCGAGGACCGCGAGCAGTTCCGCGGCTGGCTGGACGCCTTCTCCGCGACGACCGTGATGTCCGAGCAGGAGATCGAGGAGGACACCCAGCGGCTGTACGACTACATCGGCAAGCTGATGGTGCGCCGGCGCGAGGAGCCGCAGGACGACCTGATCAGCGCCATGGTCAAGGCCAGCGACGAGGAGGACAAGCTCTCCGAGAAGGAGCTGGTGGAGCTGGCCAGCGTGCTGCTGATCGCCGGCCACGAGACGGTCTCCTCCCAGCTCATCGACTCGCTGCACGTGCTGTTCGGCCATCCCGAGCAGCTGGCGGCGCTCGGGCGGGAGCCGGAGCTGCTGCCGGGCGCGGTGGAGGAGCTGCTGCGCTACGTGCCGCTCATCTCCCACGTCACCTTCGCGCGCTACGCCACCGAGGACGTCGAGCTGAGCGGCACGCTGGTGCGGGCCGGGGAGTCCGTGCTGCCCGCGATTCCCTCGGCCAACCGCGACGAGTCGGTCTTCGAGAATGCGGACCGGTTCGACGTCCGTCGCACGCCCAATCCGCACCTGGGATTCGGGTACGGAATCCACCGCTGCCTGGGCGCGCCGCTCGCGCGGCTGGAGTTGCAGGTGGCACTCGAAACGCTCTTCGCCCGGCTGCCCGGACTGCACTGCGCGGTCCCGGCGGCGGAGCTGGAATGGAAGGACGGCATGCAGGTGCGCAGCCTGCTGCATTTGCCGGTGAACTGGGCGGGCTGACAAGGCGAGGGCCTTTCCGGGGAAACGATCGGTTTCCCCGGAAAGGCCCTCGCGGCTGTTGGTCAGCCCACCCGCCAGGCGGGATCGGTGGGGCTGCTGTCGGTGGTCGCGGCCGGGTCGCGGCTGACCACCGGGTCGAGCACCGCGTCGATCGCGCTGAGCACCTCGGCGTCGAGCGTGACGCCGGCCGCCTTGGCGTTGTCGGTGATCTGCTCGGGCCGGGAGGCGCCGATCACGGCGGCCGAGACATTGGGGTGCTGGAGCACCCAGGCCAGCGAGAGCTGGGCCAGGGTCAGCCCGAGGTCGGCGGCGATCGGGTGCAGCCGCTGGACCCGGTGCAGGACCTCGTCGGTCAGCCAGGGCGCCAGCACCTCCGACCCGTCGTTGGAGTCGGTGGCCCGGGAGCCCTCGGGCCACTGCCCGCCCGGCAGGTACTTGCCGGTCAGCACGCCCTGGGCCAGCGGTGACCAGACGATCTGCCCCATCCCCAGCTCCTCGCAGAGCGGCATCACCTCGACCTCGGGCACCCGCCACAGGGCGCTGTACTGCGGCTGGTTGGAGACGAACGGGATCCGCAGCTCACCCGCGAGGGCATGGCCGCGCCGGATCTGCTCGGCGGTCCACTCGGAGACCCCGATGTAGTGCGCCTTGCCCGCGTGCACCACGTCGGCCAGCGCCGCCATGGTCTCCTCCAGCGGGGTGGAGGGGTCGAACCGGTGCGCCTGGTAGACGTCCACGTGGTCCATGCCCAGGCGGCGCAGCGAGTTGTCGATGGATTCCCGGATGTGCTTGCGGGAAAGGCCCATGTCGTTGCGCCCGGGACCGGTGGGCGCGAAGACCTTGGTGAGGATCTCCAGGCCCTCCCGGCGCTCGCCCTTCAGCGCCCGGCCGAGGGATTCCTCGGCCTGCGAGCCGGCATACACATCGGCGGTGTCGAAGGTGGTGATTCCGGCGTCGAGTGCGGCCCGCACACAGGCCAGCTCGGTTTCCTCACTCCTCGAAGAACTCCGGGTCAGCCAGTTGCCGTAAGCGAGCCGACTGACAATCAGGCCACTGCGTCCAAGGTGACGGAAATTCATATCACCACGCTAGCAACCGAGTTCCTCCCCCGGAGAGGAATGTGGAAATCGGAACCGCCGCCACGGGCACGGGGATCGACGGCCCGGCCGTCGTCGAGCCCTGCCGTCAGACGGCCTCGGCGCCGATGGCGCGCAGGACGTCGGCGAGCCAGACGAAGCCGTGGCCGATGACCCGGCCCTCGTCCGTGAGCATCGCTTCGAGGCCGTGCCACGACTCCGACACCATGCCGATCGTCGGCTCGGGCGGCTCGGCGCAGATGTCGGTCAGCGACGCGGTCGGGATCGACCAGAACGCGTCGGCGGGGAGCGCCAGTCGGCCACCGGGCGCCTGGGTCGAGACATGGCGCACCAGCAGGTCGAGCACCTCGCGCAGCCGGTCGAGCGGGATCTCGGTGGCGGGGTCGGTCACGGTTGCCTCCGGTGGCGCAGGAGTGGCGCGGGAAGGGAAAGCACAGTGGCCCGGCACACTGGGTGTGCCGGGCCACTGCGTGCTACTGAGTAGCGGGGACAGGATTTGAACCTGCGACCTCTGGGTTATGAGCCCAGCGAGCTACCGAGCTGCTCCACCCCGCGTCGGTGAACATGACTCTACGGCATGGCGGCGGTGAGGGGAAATCGGTTTCGCCGGGCCGCGCCTCACGGTCTGACCAGGGTGAGGGCCGCGGCGCCGATCAGGCCTGCGTCGGGGCCGAGTTCGGTGAGCCGCACCTCGAAGGGGCGGACGAAGGAGAGGGCGGCGTAGGTGTCCAGGTGGCGGCGGAGCGGGGCGAGCAGCAGGTCGCCCGCCCCGGCCACGCCGCCGCCGATGACGGCCAGCCGCAGGTCCAGCAGGGTGGCGGTGGCAGCGATGCCCGCGGCCAGCGCCTGGCCCGCGCGTTCGTAGGCGGCCAGCGCGAGCGGGTCGCCCTGGCGCGCGGACTCGGCGACGGCCGCGGCGTCGGTGGCGGCGTCCCGGGCCGCCGGGCGCCAGCCGGAGCGCAGCGCGTGGCGGGCGATGGCGGTGCCGCTGGCCAGCACCTCGACGCAGCCGCGCGAGCCGCACGGGCAGACCTCGCCGTTCAGGTCCACGCTCAGGTGGCCCAGGTGCCCGGCGTTGCCGCTGGGGCCGGGCCGCACGGCGCCGTCGAGCACCAGCCCGGCGCCGACCCCGGTGGAGACCACCAGGCAGAGCGCGTCGGCGCTGTCCCGGGCGGCCCCGCGCCAGTGCTCGCCGGCCGCCATCGCGACGCCGTCCCCGGCCAGCCGCACCGGCACGCCCTGCTCCGTCCCCGGCCCGGTCGCCCTGGCCAGCTTCAGCACCGCGGGGTCGGCGGCGACCCGTGCGACCAGCGGGAAGTCGCGCCAGCCGGCGATGTTGACGGGGCTGACCGTGCCGCGGGTGATGTCCACCGGTCCCGCGCAGCCGATCCCCACCGCCCGGACCTCGGACCAGCGCGGGTCCTCGGCCAGCTCGCCGAGGATCCGGTGGACCGTCAGCATGACCGCCTCGCCCGGGTCGTGGGCGTAGGTGGGCCGCTGGGCACGGTGCAGCAGGGTGCCCTGCTGGTCGACCAGCGCACCGGCGATCTTGGTGCCCCCGATGTCGAGGGCGGCGATCAGGCCGGTGGGTTGCTGTGCCGGGTGCGGGGCGGCGGGCTGCACGGCGGGCTGGGCGATGGACTCTTCGGTGGACATCGTGGGCCTCGGGAACTGGCGGGAGCCGGTGGACGACGGGACGGGTGGAGCGCGGCGCTACGCGGTGGCCCCGGTGCGGGTCAGGCGCAGCGTGACCAGCTCGAACGGGCGCAGGTGCAGCGCGATCCCATCCTCGCGCACCTGTGCCTCGGTGCCGAGCGGGCGCTCCAGCAGATCGCAGACCTGCACCGCGGTGTGCTCGAAGGAGGTGTGCAGCGTGGCCCTGGCCCGGCCGCCGTGCGCCTCGTAGAGCCGCACCACCACGTCGCCGCTCTCGTCGTCGGCCAGCTTGACGGCGCTGACCACCACTGCGTCGTTGTCCACGTGCACCAGTGGGGCGACCTCGGCGTCGCCGGGCACCCGCCGCTCGGGCAGGTTGATCCGGTAGCCCTCGCGCACCGCGTCACCGATCGTGGCGCCGGCCACCAGCGCGTGCCGGAAGCGGTGCAGGCCCTGGTCGGTGTGCGGGTCGGGGAAGCGCGGGGCGCGCAGCAGCGAGACGCGCACCGTGGTGGTGGTGCCGTGGTCCTCGGGGCGCACCGTGCGGGTCACGTCGTGGCCGTAGGTGGAGGCGGTGACCAGGGCCACGCCCCAGTCGGGCTCGGCGAAGTGCACGAAGCGGTGGTTGCAGGCCTCGAACTTGGCCGACTCCCAGCTGGTGTTGGTGTGGGTGGCGCGGTGCTGGTGGCCGAACTGGGTCTCGGAGGCGTAGCGCTCGGTGTGCAGGTCCAGTGGGAAGGCGGCCTTGAGGAACTTCTCCGTCTCGTGCCAGTCCACCTCGGTGTCCATGTCGAGCCGCTTGGTGCCGGCCGTCAGGGTCAGGGTCTGCACCACCTTCGAGGCGCCGAAGGAGCGGGTCACCCGCACCGCGACCGCCTCCGGCTGCTCGGCGGCCACCGTCAGCTCGTCCAGGCCGGTCAGGTCGGTGACGGTGTTGCGGTAGAACTGGTCGACGTCCCAGGCGTCCCACATGTTGGGGAAGTCCGGGTGGATCTGCAGCAGGTTGGCGGCGGTGCCGGGGGCGATGGTCTCGCGCTCCTGGGCCAGGTCGTAGACCGAGACGACCAGGCCGCGCCCGTCCACCGCGACCCGCAGCAGGCCGTTGTCCAGCAGGTAGCCGCCCTCGGGGCGCTGCTGGAGCGAGCAACTGCCGCGCCGGCCCGGGGTCGTCGGGCGCCCGCCGGCGGCCGGTACCCCGCCCCGCTCGTGCGGTGTCGCGTTGAAGACCACCTCGGTTCCTGACGTGGCGTCACCGGCCAGTGCCTGCTGGGCGCCCGCGATGATCCCGGTCAGCTCCTCGGCGACGGCGGCGTACGTCCGCTCCGCCTCGCGGTGCACCCAGGCGATCGAGGAGCCGGGCAGGATGTCGTGGAACTGGTGCAGCAGTACGGTCTTCCAGATCCGGTCCAACTCCTGGTAGGGGTAGGGGAGTCCGGCCTGAACGGCGGCAGTGGCCGCCCACAGCTCGGCCTCGCGCAGCAGGTTCTCGCTGGCCCGGTTGCCCTGCTTGGTCTTCGCCTGGCTGGTCAGGGTGGCGCGGTGCAGTTCGAGGTAGAGCTCGCCGACCCAGACCGGCGGTTCGGGGTACTCGGCCTGCGCCTTGGCGAAGAAGTCGGCGGGCTTCTCCCAGGTGACGGTGGCCGAGCCCTCCAGGTTCCGCATCCGGGCCGCCTTGGCGATCATCTCGCGGGTGGTCCCGCCGCCGCCGTCGCCCCAGCCGGTGGGCGCCAGCGAGTGGCTGGCCCGGCCCTTGTCCTTGAAGTTCCTTGCCGCGTGGGCGATTTCACTGCCCTTCATGGAGCAGTTGTAGGTGTCGATCGGCGGGAAGTGGGTGAAGATCCGGGTCCCGTCGATGCCCTCCCACCAGAAGGTGTGGTGCGGGAAGCTGTTGACCTGGCTCCAGGAGATCTTCTGGGTCAGCAGCCACTTGGAGCCGGCCGCCTTGATGATCTGCGGCAGGCCGCCGGTGAAGCCGAAGGTGTCGGGCAGCCAGGCCTCCTGGTTCTCGACGCCGAACTCCTCCAGGAAGAACCGCTTCCCGTGCACGAACTGACGGGCCATCGCCTCCGAGCCCGGCATGTTGGTGTCCGACTCCACCCACATCCCGCCGGCCGGCACGAAGCGGCCCTCGGCCACCGCCTGCTTGACCCGGTCGTACACCTCCGGCCGGTGCTCCTTGATCCAGGCGTACTGCTGGGCCTGGGACATGGTGTAGACGAAGTCCGGCTCGTCCTCCAGCAGAGCCGTCATGTTGGCGGTGGTCCTGGCCACCTTGCGGACCGTCTCGCGCAGCGGCCACAGCCAGGCGGAGTCGATGTGCGCGTGGCCCACCGCGCTGAGCCTGTGCGCGGACGGCACGGCGGGGGCGGCCAGCACCCCGGCCAGCTCGGCGCGGGCGGCGGCGGCCGTCGCTCCCACGTCCTGCAGGTCGACGGCGTCCAGCGCCCGCTCCACGGCGCGCAGGATCTCCCAGCGGCGCGGGCCGTCCACCGGCAGCTCGGCCATCAGCTCGCCCAGGACCTCCAGGTCCGCCACCAGGTGCCAGACGGTCTCGTCGAAGACCGCCAGGTCCATCCGGGCCAGCGTGTACTGCGGCTGGTCGCCGGCGGTCTCCTTGTCGCCCAACTCGGTGGGCAGGAAGGGGTGGTAGTCCAGGATGACCGGGTTGGAGGCAGCCTCCACGTGCAGCAGCACCTGCTCGCCGCCGGCTGCCGGTGCGGCCACCCGCACCCACTGGTTGCACGGGTTCAGGCCCTTCACCGGCGTGCCGTCGGGGCGGTAGACCAGGCCCTCGCACTGGAAGCCGGGCATGTTCTTGTCGAAGCCCAGGTCGATCAGGGCCTCCACGGTCCGCCCGGCCCAGGCCTCGGGCACCGTCCCCGAGACGGTCAGCCAGCTGGTGCCCCAGGGCGCGCCCCACGCGTCGCCGACCGCGATCGGCCTGCGGGGGGCGGCCAGGCCCTCGGCGACCGGGACCGGCTCGTCGGGGGCGGTCCAGATGCCGACCTCCAGCGGGACGGACTCCGGATAGACCGCGGGGCGGATGCGCTCGTCGAGTACGCGCTTGAGACGGGACTCGACCAGGCTGCGGTCGTCGTGCATGTGGGCTCCAGGAGAGGGCGAGGGTGGGGTGTGCCGGGTCGGATGACTCGAGGGTAGGTCAGGTGCGGTCGACGTCCTCGACCGTGACGACCTCGGTGATGCCGCGGGCCGTCAGGTGCGCCTGGTCGGCGGCGTGTTCGGCGAGCAGCGCGGTGGGCCGCGCGCCGTCGGCGGCCAGCCGCATGAAGGCCTCGAAGAAGGCGCCGCCGGGGGCGCAGGTGGAGCGCTTGGGCGCGTCGAGAGGCAGGTCGAGCACTAGCGCGGTGGTGCGCGGCAGCGGCCTGCGGCCGTTCGCGCGGGCCTCGGCGACCGCCTCGGCCAGCGCGCGCCCGGCCGGCTTGACCTGCTGGTCGTTGGTGAGCAGGCCCAGGCTGTACTCGAGTTCGGGGAAGTCGGCGAGCGAGCGGTCCACGTCGTGCGAGCACCACCAGGTGACGCCCCACAGGTCGGGGCAGTCCAGCGCGGCGGCCACCGTGGTGGCGGTGAAGCGGCCCGCCGCCTCGGGGGCGATGTGCGGGGCCGGTGCGCCGACCTCCTGCAGCCAGACCGGGCGGTGCGGGTCCTCGGCCCAGGCCTTGGACAGCTCGACCATGTACGCGGCGTGCTGGTCGCAGGCGGTGGAGTCGGCGCCGTAGCGCTGCGCGGTGCCGTTGAAGACCCAGGAGTGCACGGCGGTGGCGGCGCCGATCCGGGCGGCCTGTGCCGGGGTGAACGGGTGGTCGTCCTGGTACCAGGCCGCGTCGTACTCCGCGTGCAGGTGCAGCCGGCCCGGCGCGCCCTGCTCGCAGGCGGCCAGCACCCGGCGCAGCCAGGCGGCGGCCTGCTCCGGGGTGATCCGGTCCGGGTCGGGGTGCGGATCGCCGGAGAACTGGTTGATCTCGTTGCCGATCGTCAGGCCCAGGAAGTTGGGCCGCTCGGCCAGCGCGCCGGCCAGGGTGCGCAGGTAGTCCTCCTGCCCCTCGACCACCTCGGGGTCGGTGAAGATGTTGCGCCGGTGCCAGGTGGCCGTCCACGAGGGCAGGAAGTCGAAGCTGGACAGGTGGCCCTGCAGGCCGTCCACCGCGACGTCCAGGCCGCGTTCGCCCGCCGCGTCCACCAGCGCGACCAACTGCTCGACGGCGCGCGGGCGGATCAGCGTGCGGTTGGGCTGGAAGAGCGGCCAGAGCGGGAAGACCCGCAGGTGGTCCAGGCCCAGCCCGGCGATCGAGTCCAGGTCGGTGCGCACCGCGTCGAGGTCGAAGTCGAGCCAGTGGTGGAACCATCCCTTGGCCGGGGTGTAGTTGACGCCGAACCTCGGCGCGTCGATCGCGTCACTCATGAGTAGTCTCAGTTCTCCGGTACGTGTCGGCTGGTCATCAGCCCTTCACCGCGCCCTCGCCGACGCCGCGGAAGAAGAACCGCTGCAGTGCCACGAAGAGCGCCAGGATCGGCAGCAGGGCGATCATCGCGCCGGCCGCCAGGGTGCGCGGATCGGCCGAGAAGACGTTCTGCAGGTAGGAGAGGCCGACGGTGAGGGTGAGCTTGTCGGGGCTCTGCAGGACCAGCAGCGGCCACAGGAAGTCGTCCCAGGCGCCGATGAAGGTCAGGATGGCGACCACGCTCAGCGTGCCCTTGACGCTGGGCAGCGCGATGTAGCGGATGCGCTGCCAGACGGTGGCCCCGTCGATCACCGCGGCCTCCTCCACGTCGGCGGGCAGGGCCAGGAAGGCGTTGCGCATCAGCAGCACGTTCAGCGCCCCGATCATGGCGGGCAGCGCCACGCCGATCAGCGAGTTGCCGAAGCCGAGCTTGGTCACCGTCTGGTACTGCGAGATGATGGTCACCTCGCCGGGCAGCACCAGGGTGGACAGGAACAGGCCCAGCACCAGCCGTTGGCCGCGGAACCTCAGCCGGGCCAGCGCGTAGCCGGCGGCGGTGGCGCCGAGCAGGTTGCCGCCCACGCAGAGCGCCGCCACGATGATCGAGTTGAGCGCGAAGTGCCCGATCGGCACGGCCCGCGCCACCTTGCCGTAGTTGGCGAAGGTCGGGTGGTGCGGCAGCAGTTGCGGGGTGGCGGTGTAGACGTCCTCGAAGGCGCTCTTCAGCGAGGTGGAGAGCTCCCAGAGCATTGGCCCGACCGTGACGGCCAGGATCACCAGCAGGGTGAGGTAGCGGGCGGTCAGGCCCAGCGGGGTCACCGCGTCGAAGACGGGGGAGCGGCGCCGCCCGGGCCCGCGCCTGGCGGCGGGGGCCGGTGCGGGGGCGGGCGGGGCGTCGACCCGGTCGGACAGGGCGGTCATCAGTCGGTCCTCCGGTTCCAGCGGGCCAGCAGCAGCAGCGGGCCGATGGTCAGCACGAAGAGCAGCACGCTGAGCGCGGAGGCGTAGCCGAGCCGGCCGTCGCTGCCCGAGGCGGCCTGCTGGATCAGCATCACCAGCGAGACGTCCTGGCCGCCGATGCCGCCGGTGCGTCCGCCGAGGATGTACAGCTCGGAGAAGGTGCGCATGGCGTTGACCGCGATCAGCACCGAGACCAGCGCCATGGTGCCGCGCACACCGGGCACCGTCACCGCCCAGAAGCGGCGCACCGTGCCGGCGCCGTCCACTGCGGCGGCCTCGTGCAGCTCTCGGCGCACGTTCCCGAGCGCCGAGAGGTAGAGCACCATGTAGTAGCCCAGGCCCTTCCAGACGGTGAGCGTGATGGCGCTGAAGAGCAGCAGCCACCGGTCGGTCAGGAAGGGCACGGTCGAGTGGATCAGGCCCATCTGCTTGCCGAGCCCGTTGACCAGGCCCCGGTCGTCCAGCAGCCACTGCCAGATCAGCGCCACCACCACGGCGGAGGCGATCACCGGGAAGTAGAAGACGGTCCGGAAGAAGCCCATGAACGGCAGGGTGCGCTGGACCAGCATGGCCAGCAGCAGCGGCAGGAAGGTCAGCAGCGGGACGCAGACCGCCATGAAGATCAGCGTGTTGAGGATCGCGTCGCGCAGCAGCGGGTCGTGCCACATCAGGGCGTAGTTGTGCACGCCGATGAACTGCCCGCCGCTGAGGGTGTGCACGTTGGTGAACGAGAGCACACCGGTGTTGATCGCCGGCCAGAGGCTGAAGACGGCGAGCCAGATCAGCGCGGGGGCGATCAACAGCCAGGGGGTGTACCAGCGGTGGGCCTTCATCGGGTCCTCCAGGAAGCGTGGCGGATCACTGGCTCACTGACCGAGCAGCTGGTTCGCCCGGTTGGCGGCGTTGTCCAGGGCCTGCTTGGCCGACTCCTTCCCGGTCATCGCCAGGGCGACCTGCTGGTTGAGGTAGGTGTCCATGGCGTCGGTCCACTGCGGCGGGGTGAAGTTCACCGCCTTCTGCATGTCCTGGTAGGCGATCACCGAGGCGTCGCCCTGCGGGGTGCCGTCGCTCTTGCTGTAGGCCGGGTCGTTGGCCGAGGCGGCGCTGCCGGGCAGGTAGCCGGGGGCCAGCTTGACGAAGGCGACCTGGTTCTCGTTGTCGGTGACGAACTTGCCGAAGGCCAGCGCGAGCGGCAGGTTCTTGCTCTTGGCGGAGACCGACAGGCCCTGGACGTAGAGCGGGGCGGTGTCCAGCGCGGGGGAGGGGACGATCTGCGGGGCCAGGCTCGGGTTGCTCTGTCCGACGCTGGTGATGAAGTTGCCGCCGGCCACCGTCCAGCCCACCTGCTGCTTGTTGAACAGCGCGGAGTTGCCCTCGTAGGTGCTGGTGAGCACGTTGGAGGGCAGGTAGCCGGCCGCGTAGGCGGCGGTGTACTTGTCCAGCATGGCGGCTGCGCCGTCGGTGTTGAAGGTGAACTTCTTGCCGTCCGGGCTCATCAGCGGGGTGCCGGAGTTCACGATGTCCGACAGGCCGGGCGGGCGGCTCATCAGGTAGTCCTTGCCACCCGACTTGTCGTGCATGATCTTGGCCTGGGCGACCAGCTCGTCGAAGGTCTTCGGCAGGTTGTTCGGGTCCAGGCCGTCGCGCTGGAGCATCCCCTTGTTCCAGTAGCTGACGTCGGTGCCCAGGTACCAGGGCAGGCCGAAGCCGTCGGGGCCGATGTCGGAGTAGGTGTAGGCGGCCAGGCCGCTGTGCACGTAGTCCTGCGACAGGGTCGGCACGTTCTTGCTGAGGTCGAGCAGTGCGCCCACCTTGGCGACCGAGTGCGCGATGTCCGGCGGAAGGTTGATCACGTCTGGCAGGCTGTTGCTGGTCACCTGGCTGGTCACCTTGTCGGCGTAGCCGTCACCGGGCTGGTCGACCCAGGTGATCGTGGTGCCCGGGTGCTGGCTCTCGAAGTCCTTGATCAGGCCGTTGAAGTAGGGAGTGAACTTGTCGTTCTTCAGCGACCAGGTCTGGAAGGTGATCTCGCCCTTGATCGGGGCGTCCGCCGCGACGGTCTGCTTGGCGGCGCCCGAGTCGCTGCTGCTGCCGACGCCGCAGCCCGTGAGGGTGGCTGCGGTGAGGGCCGCGAGGGCTGCGAGGGTGATGCCGGCCTGGATTCTTCGCATCGATAACTCCTGGTCCTGCCCGACGAGGTGAGGGAGGTTCGAGGGTGGGTGCGGGGGGAAAGCGGGGGCTGAGTGGGTGCTGAAGCGATTTACTAAACCGGTCCAGTTGATGGTGGACTATGCTCCAGCACGGCAAAGGTGTCAAGAGAGGAAACAGAACACGATGGGCAGACCGACGATCGCCGACATCGCCCGACAGGCGGGGGTGTCCAAGGGCGCGGTGTCGTTCGCTCTCAACGGACGCCCAGGGGTGAGCGAGGAGACCCGCACCCGGATCCTGCGCGTCGCGGAGGAGATGAAGTGGCGCCCGCACAGCGCGGCCAGGGCGCTCGGCGGGGCGCGCGCCGGCGCGGTCGGCCTGGTGCTGGCGCGCCCGGCGCGCACGCTGGGGCTCGAACCGTTTTTCGCCCAGCTGCTCTCCGGCCTGCAGGCCGGACTCTCGGTGCACTCCACCGCGCTGCAGCTGCTGGTGGTCGAGGACACCGCCGCCGAGATCGAGGTGTACCGGCGCTGGGCGTCCGAGCACCGGGTGGACGGCTTCGTCCTGGTCGACCTGCAGGTGCGCGACCCGCGGATCGAGGTGCTGGAGGAGCTCGGCATGCCCACCGTGGTGCTGGGCGGCCCCGGCAAGCACGGGAGGCTGCCCAGCGTCTGGGCCGACGACCGGGAGGCGATGCTCTCGATCGTGGAGTACCTGGCCGCGCTCGGGCACCGCAGGATCGCCCACCTGGCCGGCCTGCCCGCCTTCCAGCACACCCAGCGCCGGATCCGCGCGCTGCGCGACGCGGCCAAGCGGCTGGGCCTGACCGAGGCGCTCTCGCTGCCCACCGACTTCAGCGACGCCGAGGGGGCCGCCGCCACCCGGACCCTGCTGGCCCGCCGGGAGCGGCCGACGGCGATCATCTACGACAGCGACGTGATGGCGGTGGCGGGGCTCGGGGTGGCCACCGAGATGGGTGTGGCGGTGCCCGCCGAGCTCTCCGTCGTCTCCTTCGACGACTCGGTGCTGGCCAGGATCGTGCACCCGCCGCTGACGGCGCTCTCCCGGGACACCTTCACGCTCGGCGAGCAGGTGGCCAGGACGCTGCTCGCGGTGATCGACGACCCGGAGTCGGCGGCCGACCTCAAGACGCCCACCCCGCGGCTGACGGTGCGCGAGAGCACGGCGATGCCGCGGCGCTGAGGGCGCGGGCCGCGGCACCGAGGGCTCGGGCGGTGCGCCGAGGGCGCCGGCGGTGGCCGAAAGGGCAGCGAAACCGGCCGAAGACACCGCAGGCGCCGTCGAGAACAGTCGATGGCATTGACGGGTGAGCTAAATCGCTTTAGCGTCCCGGGGCGGAGCGTCCGACGATCGGCGGACGCTCCGCGACCACCCTCATCCACCCCCACACCGGGAGGTAACCATGTCGGGTCGCCTCGCTCGTGCCTGCACGGCCCTGCTCGCGGTCGGCGCCCTCGCGCTCACCGCAGGCCAGGCCAGTGCCCACGCGCCCGCCGACAGCGGTACCCAGCACAACGCCACCGCGCTGCACCACCGCGGCACCCCCGCCCACCACGTCGTCGCCTACTACCAGACCCAGTACAGCAACGGGAGTTACGTCTCGCCGCTGCCGCTGAAGAACACCGCCACCGACATCGACGTGGCCGCCTTCCACCTCAACGCGGGCAAGAGCATCACGCTCAACGACGACCCGCCGTCCTCGTCGAAGTACACCCGGATGTGGCAGGACCTCGCCACCCTGCAGCAGTCCGGCGCGCACGTGGAGGCGATGCTCGGCGGCGCCGCCCAGGGCAGCTACGCCGACCTGCACAACGACTTCAACACCTACTACCCGCAGCTGCGCGACACGCTGCGCACCTACCACTTCGACGGGGTCGACCTCGACATGGAGGAGACCTTCTCGCTGGCCGACACCGAGCACCTGATCAACCAGCTGCGGACCGACTTCGGCAGCGGCTTCATCATCAACCTCGCGCCGGTGGCCAGCGACCTGTCCGGCGGCTCGAACTTCTCCGGCGGCTTCAGCTACAGCCAGCTCGACCAGGACATGGGCAGCAAGATCTCCTGGTACAACGCCCAGTTCTACTGCGGCTGGGGCGACCTGGGCGACACCTCCGCCTACGACGCCGTGATCCAGAACGGCTTCGACCCCTCCCGGGTGGTCGCCGGCACGGTGACCAACTCCGCCAACTGCTCGGGCTACATAGACCCGGGCCAGCTGGCCGGCACGCTGGGCTCGCTGGTCGGTGAGTACGCCAACTTCGGTGGCGTGGCGGGCTGGGAGTACTTCAACGCCGTTCCGGTCAACGGCACCGGCCCGGCCTCCTGGTACGCCGCGGCCAAGCGCGCGATGGGCTGAAGGCCGCCCAACTCGCTTGGTAGTCACACCGCATAGCCGTTCCACCGTCTGACTGTTCAGCAGAGAGGATCGACCCGTGCCGGTCGCCATCACCGCCGTCGAATGCACCGACCTGTTCGTCGGCACCGCACAGGCACCCCACCAGGTGCTGCGGGTGACCATCGAAGGCCCGCCCACCCCGATCGCGGTCCACGGACCGGGTGTGCGGGGCGCAGCGACCGGCACGGGCACGGTCGAGATCCCGCTCGACCTGCCCGCGGACGCCGCCCCGGGCGCCGAACTCCCGGTCACCGTCACGGCGGGGGAGGCGAGCGCCGAGGCCGTGGTCACGGTCGCCGAGCCGGGCTGGACCATGTACCTGGTCTCGCACTTCCACTACGACCCGGTGTGGTGGAACACCCAGGCCGCCTACACCTCCCCGTGGGAGCTGCTCTCCGGCGACGCCACCACCCGCCCGCTGTGGGAGCGCAACGGCTTCGCCCTGGTGGACGCCCACCTGGAGCTGGCGCTGCGGGACCCGGTCTACAAGTTCGTGCTCGCCGAAGTCGACTACCTCAAGCCCTACTTCGACCAGCACCCGGAGCGCCGCGCCGATCTGCGCCGGCTGCTGGAGCGCGGCCAGGTGGAGCTGGTCGGCGGCACCTACAACGAGCCCAACACCAATCTGACCGGTGCCGAGACCACCATCCGCAACCTGGTCTACGGCATCGGCTACCAGCGCGAGATCCTGGGCGGCGACCCGCAGACCGCCTGGCAGCTGGACGTCTTCGGCCACGATCCGCAGTTCCCCGGCTACCTGGCCGACGCGGGCCTGACCGGCAGCGCCTGGGCCCGCGGTCCCTTCCACCAGTGGGGCCCGATCCAGAAGAACTTCCAGGTGGCCAAGGACGACGCCACCGTGATGCAGTTCCCCAGCGAGTTCGAGTGGCTCTCGCCCTCGGGGCGCGGCGTGCTCACCCACTACATGCCCAACCACTACTCGGCCGGCTGGTGGATGGACTCCTCCGCCGACCTGGCCACCGCCGAGGCGGCCGTCTACGAGCTGTACCGCAAGCTCAAGCCGGTCGGGGCGACGAAGAACCTGCTGCTGCCGGTCGGCACCGACTACACCCCGCCGAACAAGTGGGTCACCGAGATCCACCGCTCCTGGGCCCAGAAGTACCTCTGGCCGCGGTTCGTCTGCGCGACCCCGCGCGACTTCCTCACCGCGGTGCGCGAGGAGCTCGCCGCGACCGGGCGCCGGCCCAGCCCGCAGACCCGCGACATGAACCCGGTCTACACCGGCAAGGACGTCTCCTACATCGACACCAAGCAGGCCCAGCGGGCCGGTGAGGTGGCGGCGTTGGACGCCGAGAAGCTCGCCACCCTGGCGGCGCTGCAGGGGCTGGGCGGCTACCCGCAGGCCGCGCTCGACAAGGTCTGGCGCCACCTGGCCTACGGCGCGCACCACGACGCGATCACCGGCTCGGAGTCCGACCAGGTCTACCTCGACCTGCTCGGCGGCTGGCGCGAGGCGCACGACCTGGCCGCCCAGGTGCGGGACACCGCGCTCGACGCGCTGGTCGCCCGGATCGACACCGCCGGCGAGGGCCGGCACGCCGTGGTGGTCACCAACACGCTCTCCTTCGACCGCTCGGGCACCGTCGCGGTTCAGCTGCCCGCGGGCCTGACCCAGGTGCGGGTGCTGGACGACAGCGGCGCGCCGGTGGCCTGCGCCGTCGACCGGGGCACCCTGTACTTCCACGCCGGCCTGGTGCCCGCGCTCGGCTGGCGCACCTGGCGCCTGGTCGACGGACCGTCGGACGCCCTGTGGCAGGCCGCCGACGGCCTGACCGTCGAGAACGCGCGCTACCGGGTCACCGCCGACCCCGAGCGCGGCGGCGGGCTGAGCAGCGTCCACGACAAGGTGCACGGGCGGGAGTTGATCAGCCCCGAGCAGATCGGCAACGAACTGCGGATGTACGAGGAGTACCCGCAGCACCCGGACTTCGGCGAGGGCCCCTGGCACCTGGTCCCCAAGGGTCCGGTGGTGGGCTCGCGGGCCGGCGCTGCCGAGGTGCGGCGCGAGACCGGCCCGCTCGGCGAGCGGCTGGTGGTCACCGGCACCGTCGACGGCCTGGCCTACGAGCAGACCGTCACGCTGTGGCAGGGCGTGCCGCGGGTCGACTGCCGCACCCGGGTGATCGACCACACCAGCGCCGACCGCCTGCTGCGACTGCGCTTCCCGCTCGACCTGCCGGGCACCCTGCCGGTCAGCGAGGTGGCCGACGCCGTGGTCGGACGTGGCTTCGCGCTGCCCGACGTGGACGTGGCCGAGGCGCCCTGGACGCTCGACAACCCGGCCAACACCTGGTTCGGCCTCAGCGCCACCGCCCGCGTCAGGCTCACCGGCCCGGGCGGCGAAGCGCTGGGCGAGCGCGCGCTGGGCGTCGCGGAGGTGATCGTCCCCGAGCTGGCGGCCGCCGCCGACGCCCGCGACCTGGTGGTCGCGCTCGCCGCGGCCGGGGTCACCGCGACCACCGCGAGCGCCGACTGGTCCAGGTACGGCTGGCTGGACGTCGACTCCAACCTGCCGGACTTCCGGATCGTCCTCGGCGGCCCCGAGACCAACGCCGCCGCGGCCGAGTTGCTGGAGCGGGCCGGCGCCGACCACGCGGCCGTGCTGGCCGAGCACGGCCGGGTCTGGGTGCCCGCCGACAAGCCGCTGACCGAGGTCTGGCAGCCGGGCGCCGACCTGCGCGACCTGCGCGCGCTGCCCGCCCTGGTGGTCCTCGACCCCGGGCCGCTGGCCGCCGACCTGGCCGACGCCCGGATCGAGGCGGTCTGCCCCGGTGAGCTGCCCGCCACCGAGCAGCTCACCGACCACACGGCGGCACTGCTCACCTACGGCCTGCCCGGCTTCGCGGTCGACCCCACCGGCGCGCTGCACCTGTCGCTGCTGCGCTCCTGCACCGGCTGGCCCTCCGGGGTCTGGATCGACCCGCCGCGGCGCACCGTGCCGGACGGCTCCTCCTTCCAACTCCAGCACTGGACGCATGACTTCAGCTATTCGCTGGTCTCCGGCGCGGGCGACTGGCGGGAGCTGACGCTGCCCGCGCAGGGCCAGGAGTTCAACCACGACCTGCTCGCCCGGGTGGTGCCGGCCAAGGACGGGGCGCTGCCCGCGACCCGGTCCTGGCTGCGGGTCGAGCCGGCCCGCGAGGTGCGGCTGAGCACCCTCAAGCCCACCGGCGACCCGATCGCCGCCGGGTCGGCCGCCGTGCTCGACCCGGCCGCCGGGATCACCCTGCGGCTGGTCGAGTCCACCGGCCTGGGCCGCACCGCGCGCCTCAGCGGCGCGCTGGAGTTCGACGGCCTGCACCGGGCGGACCTGCTGGAGCGCCCGCAGGCACCGGTGACGGGCGAGCTGGAGCTGACCGGGGCGCAGGTCGCCACCCTCACCGCCCGCCCGCTCGGCCCGGTGGGCGGTGCGGCGGGTGGCCCGGCGGGTGGCGCGGCCTGCGGTGAACCGCTCGGCCCGGTCGGTGAGATCGCCCAGCCCGTGCACGCCCGCTACTGGCTGCACAACCGCGGCCCGGCCCCGATGGGCTACCTGCCGGTCTCGGTGGGCGTCAGCCCCGGCCTGCTGACCTGCGGCGAGGCCGCGGGCGAGGCGCTGGAGCTCTCCGTGGTGCTCGCCTCGCACCTGCGGGACGCGGCGGTGGAGGGCACCGCGGAGGTGATCGCGCCGGACGGCTGGCAGGTCGACCTGCGCCGCCGCCCCTACCGCCTGGACGCCGCCGGGCACCTGCGCTTCCCGGTCACCGTGACCCCGCCCGCCGGCACGCCGGCCGGCCTGTACTTCGTCGCGGTGCGCACCGAGCACGCGGGCCAGCGGATCGAGGACGTGGCCACCGTCGCGGTCGGCGACCTGCCCGAGCTGCTGCCGGCGCCCGGCGAGCCGCTGGACGACTGGGGCAAGGCGCAGGGCACCGGTTCGGAGATCGGGCGCGACACCGGGCTGCTGGTGGAGTCCGCCGCCACCGAGCTGCGGGTGGCGCCCGGCGGGCGGGGCTGGCTGGAGGTGGTCCTCACCAACCGCACCCGGGGTGAGATCCGCGGCGAGCTGCAGACCGTCTCGCCGTGGGGCACCTGGACGGCGCTCGGCGCGCCGGTGGCCGGCTTCAGCCTGGCACCGGGGGAGCGGCAGACCTTCGGCTTCGAGGTCGCGCCGCCGCTGGACATGGACCCGGGCTCCTACTGGGCGGTCACCAAGGTGATGTGGTTCGGCCGCTGCCAGTACGCGCCCACCGTCGCCCTGGTGGTGGCGCCGTGACGGCCGTGCCGGTGCTGGCCGAACCGGTCGACCTGATCGGCCTGTTGGACGGACGTCCGCTGCCGCGCACCGAACTCGACCGCCGGCTTTCCGCGTTGCGCGAGGGCCCGCGTGCTTCGGCGCTGCCCGCACCCGGCAGCGCCGAGGACCGGCAACTGACCCGCTGGGTGGCCCAGGTGGTGCTCACCGAGCAGCTCTGCCGGGCCGAGGCCCTCGCGCGCGGCCTGGACTGCTCCGCCACCGAGCCGGTGCGCCTGGACCAGCGGGCCGCGGTCGAGCTGGGCTCGATCGCGGCGGCGGCCTACGAGGGCAGCGCCGCCGTCCGCGCGGTCTTCGCCGCCGTGACCGCCGACGTCGACGCCACGCCGGCCGAGGTCGCCGCCTACCGCGCCGTTGTCGCGGGCAGCCGCGCCCCGGTCGCCGAGCGCTGGCAACTCGCCACCCCTGATGGCGACTTCGAGGCCGACCCGGCGAGCCTGCCGGTCGGCCTGGTCGCCGCCCTGCGCAGCGCCCCGGCGGGGGAGACGGTCACCGTGGGAGCCTGGACGGCGGCCCTGACCGGCCGGACGGCCGAGCAGGCGACGGAGCAGGCGGCCGCTGGGGCGAGCGCCCGGGCGGCCGACCGGGCGAGTGACCAGGCGGCCGAGCAACTGCGCGACTGCGCGCGGCGGATCGCCTTCGTCCGCTGGCTCGACCGGGCCCGCGCCGAACGCCTCACTCTGGTCCCGGGGCTGGAGCACCCGGGCGACCCGGCTCAGCCGGACAACCACCACCGGCACTGACCGGGCCCCGCCCGGTTCTGTGCATCGAAAAGTCGTCGGAACCTCCTGATCAAGGAAGCCCGAGCCGGTTAGCGTGGGGCAAGGTCGAATCCCTTGATCAGGAGGTCCTGACGGTATGACATCCGAGGAGACGGCGCAGCGGGCGCAGTACGACGCGATAGCGCGGCGCTATGACCGGCACAGTGCGGTCAGCCCGTACAACACGTTGCTGGAGCGGCCGGCCATGCTGGCCGCCTGTCCGCCGCTGGCCGGCCGCAGAGTCCTCGAAGTGGGCTGCGCGGGCGGCCGGTTGACCGAACTGCTGCTGGCGCGGGGCGCCTCGGTGGTCGGCTTCGACGCCAGTGCCGCCATGGTCGACCTCGCCCGGCAGCGGGTCGGCGGCGCGGCACGCCTGGTCGTCCACGACCTGCGCGAGCCGCTCGACTTCGCGAGGGACGCCTCCTTCGACGTGGTGGTGGTCTCGCTCTGCCTGCACTATCTGCGGGACTGGGTACCGGCGTTGACCGAGCTGCGCCGGGTGCTGGCGCCGGGCGGGGTCGTGCTGGTCTCCACCGGCCACCCGATGGCCGAGCAGCGCCTGTCGCCCAGCGGCGACTACCACGCCGTGGAGGAGGTGCACGACGAGTGGCCCACCGAGGAGGGCCCGCCGCTCGCCGTCCACTTCTTCCGCCGCCCGCTGAGCGCCTCGCTGGACAGCGCGCGACAGGCGGGCCTGGTGCTGCTCGACCTGATCGAGCCGCGTCCCGACCCCGCGCACCGCGAGGCGTACGGCGCGGCCTTCGACGCCGTGTACCGGACGCCGGTCTTCCTGCTCCTGGTGCTGGGCCGGCCGCTGGACTGAACCGGCGCTGTCACCGGCCTGCCGAGGCGGCACCGGGGCGTACCGAGAGTGACGGCCCCCCTGGGAGTCGGCTGAAAGGCCGGGGCAGGTGCCCGGATGAGAGCGGGGTCAGCGCGTGGATGCGGCCCGGCCGACCACCAAAAGTCCGTCAGGCCAGGGGACTGACCTCCCGTCAGGCATGTTTCGCGGCACAGCCCATCGTCAGCCCAAGCGATGGTGACGACTGCGCGGAGATGATGGAGACGGCGGGCCTGGCGAGGGGATCGTGTGCCGACCCTGCCGCACCCGTTGTCTGACGAGTTCATGCAAATCTAAGGTCATCCCCAGCCGCAACCAAGGCGCGTCACGGCGGGATGAACCACCGTCAGTGTTCGCGTGCGGCCGGAGCTCTCGGCACCCCACGCCCAGGGCCGACCCCCACATTCCGGTTCACCAGAACAGAGGAGCACGTTACCTTGCGTACCTCCGTCACGCCCGCCGTCCGGCGCGCCGTCCTCGCGGTCACCGCCGCCGCCGGCCTCGCCGTCTCCGGTTTCGCCGCGATACCCGCGTCGGCCGCACCGGCGAGCACCGCTCCCCAAGGGGTGAGCTTCGCGCGGTCCTGTGCCGACCCGCTGCCCGGTTTCCTGGCCTGTAACGCGCTGCGCGTCACCGGCGGCACCGTCAAGGCGCACGCCAAGGGCCTGCACGCCAACGCCCGGTCCGCCAAGGCCGACGGCTCGGTCTCCGGCTTCGGCCCCACCGACATCCAGAGCGCGTACAACCTCACCTCGGCCGCCGCCTCCAACGGCGCGGGCGAGACGGTCGCGATCGTCGACGCCCAGGACGACCCGAACGCCGAGTCCGACCTGGCCGCCTACCGCAGCCAGTTCGGCCTGCCCGCCTGCACCTCGGCCGGCGGCTGCTTCACCAAGGTCGACGAGAACGGCGGCACCAACTACCCGTCGCCGGACCAGGGCTGGGCCGGCGAGATCTCGCTGGACCTGGACATGGTCAGCGCCACCTGCCCGAACTGCAACATCCTGCTGGTGGAGGCCGCCTCGGCCAGCACCCAGGACCTGGGCACCGCGGTGAACCAGGCGGTCTCCATGGGCGCCAAGTTCGTCTCCAACAGCTACGGCGGTTCGGAGACCTCGGACGAGGCGTCCTCGGCCGACCAGTACTACAACCACCCGGGTGTCGCCATCACCGCCTCCGCCGGTGACAGCGGCTACGGCGTCGAGTACCCGGCCGCCTCCCCGTACGTCACCGCGGTGGGCGGCACCTCGCTGACCGCGGACTCGAGCTCCCGCGGCTGGAGCGAGTCGGTCTGGGGCACCAGCGCCGGCGGCGAGGGCACCGGCTCCGGCTGCTCCGCGTACGAGGCCAAGCCGAGCTGGCAGACCGACAGCGACTGCGCCAACCGCACCGTCGCCGACGTCTCCGCGGTCGCCGACCCGGCCACCGGTGTCGCGGTCTACGACACCTACGGCGCCACCGGCTGGAACGTCTACGGCGGCACCAGCGCTTCCTCGCCGATCATCGCCTCGGTGTACGCGCTGGCCGGCAACCCGAGCGCGGCGGTCCCGGCGGCCGACGCCTACGCCAACACCTCGGCGCTGAACGACGTCACCAGCGGCACCAACGGTGACTGCGGCGGCTCGTACCTGTGCACCGCGGGCGCCGGTTACGACGGCCCCACCGGCCTCGGCACCCCGAACGGCCTGGCGGCCTTCACCGGCTGAGTCCGGCCGGCCGACTGACCGTCGACCCAGTTGAAACCGCTGCCGCGAAGCGCCCTGCCTGGCGCTCCGCGGCAGCGGGCTGTCCGGGCCCGACGCGCCGTGCGGGCCTGACGTGCGGGCCTGACGTGCCGGCCCGACGTGCGTACTACGCAGCCGACTTCGCGGGCGACTTCGCGGTCGGCCGGGCCTGGGGCGCGACCCGGTCACCGGCGGCGGCGCGGCGCACCAGCGAGTCGATCGCGAAGCTGCCGGGGCCGACCGTGGCGACGGTCAGGAAGATCCAGCAGAACAGCACCGAGAGCTCGCCGCCGTTCTGGATCGGCCACAGCGCGTGCTCCTGATGGACCGTGAAGTACGCGTAGGCCATCGAGCCGGAGCAGAGCAGCGCGGCCGGCCGGGTGCCCAGGCCCAGCAGGACCAGGGCGCCGCCCACCAGTTGGATGAGCGCGGCCCACCAGCCGGGCCACTGCCCGACCGGCAGGCTGTGGCCGCCGTGGGCGCCGAGGATGCCGAATATCGAGGAGGCGCCGTGGCAGGCGAAGAGCAGGGCGGTGACGATCCGGAACAGCCCTAACACGTGGGGCGTCGCCTGCTCGGTCAGCGGGCGGGGAGTGGCTGCCATCGAAGGGGCTCCTTGGGTGACGTGGGGACAGGCCGCCGCGTGGCGCGCGGAGTCCGCTGCCCAGGACCCCGCCGCCCGACCGCGGCGGGAGGGCCGCGGCATGCCGAGGACCGGCCGGACCGACCGCGCGCCGATGATCATCATTGACGCGATTGCGTCAAGTCTGACGGTCCGTCGGCTCTCCTGGCCACCCCTCAGCGCTCTGAGAATTTTCTGTACGGCTGCTGCAGAACCGCTGCAACACCGCTGAAACACCAGGGGAGGCCCCGCGCCCCCAACACCGGTCCACTGCCACCCGGTTCAGCTCAGGTCCTCGGGGACCAGCGTGGCGTGCACCGCGTCGTGCAGGCGGTGGCTGCTCGAGCTGCGGAACAGCGCCGGCCGGTAGCCCGCGCGACGGAAGCCGATCCAGGCGCCCATCACCTGGCTCGGCATGTTGTCGGCCGCCGCATAGGCGTCGATCCGTGCCAGACCCAGCTGCTCGAAGCCGAACCGGCAGATCAGGCGCAGCGCCCTGGTCGCCGTGCGCAGGCTGCGGGCTTCCGGCAGCAGCCACACGACGACCTCGGCACTCTGCGTCCCGGCCCGGAAGTCGACGAGTTCGGCCCACCCCACCGCCGGCCCCGCGCCGAGGGCCACCACGAAGTAGGCGGCCCGGTCCTCGGCCCACAGCCGCGGCGGGACCCGGTCGAGCCACTCGGCGGCGGCCGACCGGTCCCGGTGCGGGACGACGCCCTGCAGAAACTCGCGCACGATCGGGTCCCGGGTGCCGGCCAGCACGGTGTCGGCGTCCTGCTCGGCACTGGGCGGCCGGAGCAGGACGTCACCGTCGACCAGGGTCGGCACGCCGGGCAGCGAACTGAGCGGTCGCATCGCGGTCACGGCTTGAACTTCTTCTGGGCCTGGACGATCTCGCCGTCGCTGTCGTCCGAGCTCCCGATGTCGCCCTCGTCGCCGCTGCTCTCGTCTTCGCTCTCCTCCCAGTCCTGGCGCTTCCCGCCGAGACCAGGACCGTGGACCTCGTAGTGGCCGTCCTCCAGGTCCAGCTCGATGATCCTGGTCGGGCCGGGTTGGACCGTCAGCGGTGCGAGGAGATGCTCGGTGCCGTCCGGCAGGTGGACGCGGATCGACGCGCCGAGCGCGGTGGCGACGATCTGGGGAGCGAGGTCGCCGGCGTTCCCCGCCCAGTTGCCGCTGGTCGACAGTGTCTCGATGAGGTCGTCCATGCCCACCCCGTACTGGGTTGCGTGCTGCCGGACCGTCTCCAGGTTCCCGTCCTGGAGCACCCAGTCGGTGACCCGGCTGCGGAGGTCGAGCGCGGCGTGATGGGAGGGCGGGGCGCCGGTCAGGGCCACGCCGACGGCGTGGTAGAGGCAGTCGCCGTCACGCGGGATGGTGTTGCCGAGCATCGCGGTTCCGAGTCGGAGCGAGATCTCGTCATGGCTCGGCGGGGTGGTCGCGGGGGTCTCCTTGAACGTCTTCTCCGCCTCCGCGAAGGCTTCCAGCTCGGCCGCCTTCGCCTGTGACCGGGTGGACGGCGCGTTCACGAGGCCGTGGTAGTACCGGGTCAGCGCCGCCAACTCCTGCGGCCGGTCCGTCGGCCGGTCGGCGCTGGTGACCGCGCCCAGCCACTTGCCGAGCTGCGTGATGTGATCCGGCGGCGCCGAGAACGTACCGAGGGCCTTCAGCCCGAACTCGCCGCGGTGCTCGGCCCATGCTCCCTTCACCGCCTGCTCGCCCTCCTTCCCGAAGGCGAGTGACATGCCGCGGTCCCAGTTCCCCAGGCCCTTCAGGTACTGCTCGGCCCCGAGTGCGGTCTTGGCAGCGGAACTGGCCTTCAGGCCCTCGAGGTTCTTCGGGGTGAACGTGCGGCCTGCGAGTTGGTTGATCGCCTCCTGGTCGACCGGCCCCAGGACCTCGGCGTGCGCCTTCCAGTCCTGGTACGAGTGCGCCAGGTCCTTCAGCCCCATGCCGAACGGCGCCGCCCCGTCGAAGTGGCTCGCCAGCGCCCTGGGCCCGACGGGGGCCCCGTCGTGCCCGCCCTTGGTGACCGGCAGATCGATCTCGCCGCTGCTGCTGGCGGTGCCGCCCTGCAGGTGGTCGGGGAAGCTCGCGAACGGCATCTTCTGGTGGACCGTCACGAAGGTCTCCAGGAGGCCGCCCAGCTTCCGGGACGCTTCGTGGTCGCTCGCGGAGTCCAGTGTGCCGAGCTGCTTCTGGGCCTCCTTGATGGCCTTGAGGTCGTCGGCGTGGCCCGGCATGTCGCGGACGACGGTCTCCATACCGCTGAACCGGTCGCCGAGCCAGTTGCCCAGCTCCCTGGTGCCCCGCCCCTCGAAGGAGAGCAGCGTTCCGCGCAGCAGCGACCACGACCCCGTGTGGGAGAGCTGTCCGCCACCGCCGAACTGCGTGGGGGGACGGTCCTTTTCGCTCAGCATGATGCGGCCGACCCGGGGCCCGTCCGCTCCGCCCGGCTTGACCGAGACGTCCGCGAGGAAGCCCTGCTTCGGAAGCTTCCCGGAGCCGTAGGTCTCCGGCGGTGGGTTGGTCTTGTCGAAGCCGAGTTCCTTGAGGATCGCCGGGCCCTCCTTGCCTTCCATCAGCTTGGGGAAGGAGCGCAGCAGGCCACGGGCCAGGTGCCGCTTCGCGGCGACCACGTCCTCCGGCGTCAGCGACTTGTTCTCCTTGAGGTCGAGCAGCTTGTTGCGGACGACGTCCCCGATGGTGTTCTCCCCCACCGGCTCCTCGTCGCTCTCGTCACCCGTGCCCTCGTCCTCCTGGGGCTTCGGCTTCTTCGCCGCGTTCTGCTCGGCCTGGTCGAGCCCCTTCATGGTGGAGTGCTCACCGCGGCCGACGGCCCGGCCGTCGGCGAACGAGGCGAAGCTGGTCAGCTGCGACAGCTCGACGTAACCCGAGAGCAGGTCGCCCAACTGCTCGTGCCACTCGTGCAGCTGCTGGTCGTGCGGCGGGGTGTCCGGGAGGCGGTCGAGCCGGTCGAGGATGTCGTCCCAGCGGGTCGCCACCTTCGCCGCGTCCTTGGCCTCGGCCCCGGTGCCGCGCGGCTTGTACTCCCGCAGCTCCTTGACCTCGGTCTTGAGCTCGGTCCACAGCTCGTGGGCATTGCGCCCCGCCAGTCCGCCGACCGCGCGGCGGGTCAGCGTCCAGGGCACCGTGTGCGAGCGCTGCTTGCCTCCGTAGCGGGTCATCGGGCGGTCGGCGGAGATGGAGATCTCGCTCACCTTCACCTCGTGGCCGGCGAGCTTGTCCGTCCGGCCCTCCGGTACGTCCAGGTGCACCCCCACCGGCAGCGGGCGGCGCTGCTCGACCGGCGGGCGCGGCGGGCCGGTCCGGGAATCCTGCGAGCCACTGCGCATCGACTCGTCGGAGTCGCTCTCGGACTCGGTTTCGGAGTGCCGGCCCATGGAGGCATCGGAGTCCCGGCCCATGGACGTGTCGGACACCCGGCCCATCGACGCGTCGTCGTCGCTCTCGCGCTCGGACCCGGAACCCATGGAGACGTCGGAGCCGTCGCGCTTCAACGGCGCCACCGGCGGTGCCGGCGGCGGGTCGTGGCGCACCGAGGAGCCGGGACGGGCCGCGGGCTCCTGCTGCTTCGGCAGGGGCGGGGGCGGCGGCGCGAGCGGGGGCTCGTGCTGGAGGGGCACGGTGGCCTCGGGCTGCTGGTGGTCCGCGCCGGTGCCCGCCGGCTGGTGCTGCTCCGCGCCGGTGCCCGCCGGCTGGTGCTGTTCCTGGACGGTGGTGGGGTCGTGGTGCTCCAGCACGGTGGTCGCCGGCTCGTGGTGCTGCGTGGGTGCGGCGGGGGGCACGTGCTGTCCGGGCACGGCGGGGGGCTCGTGCTGCAGGGGCACGGTGGCCTCGGGCTGCTGG
This sequence comes from Kitasatospora sp. NBC_01250, assembly GCF_036226465.1. Taxonomy (NCBI): domain Bacteria; kingdom Bacillati; phylum Actinomycetota; class Actinomycetes; order Kitasatosporales; family Streptomycetaceae; genus Kitasatospora; species Kitasatospora sp. NBC_01250. The sequence continues at coordinate 7,708,164 of NZ_CP108476.1, forward strand.
TGGTCCGCGCCGGTGCCCGCCGGGTGGTGCTGTTCCTGGACGGTGGTGGGGTCGTGGTGCTCCAGCACGGTGGGCGCCGGCTCGTGGTGCTGCGTGGGTGCGGCGGGTGGCACGTGCTGCCCGGGCACGGCGGGGGCCTGGCGCTGCGGTGGCACGTGCTGTCCCGGTACGGCCGGCGGCTGGTGCTGCGGGGGCACGGGTGCGTGCCCCACCGGCGCGGGCGGGAGCGTGCCGTCGCCGAGCAGGTTGCGGACGGCCTCGTGCAGGTCGTGGTCCTCCTGCACCGCGTTGACCGGGTTGGCGGGCTCCGGGTGGATCGCCTGCGGGTCCTTGCCGTACAGCCGCTCCATCAGCGGGAGCAGGTCCGGCTCGTTCTCCTTCACCCACTCGGGGCCGTTGTTGCGCGCCTCGCCGGTGTAGAGGTCGGTGCCGTGGTTGGTGCCGAGGTAGGCGTTGCTGACCTGGGCGAAGTACTCCAGCTCGTCGCGCGAGGCGTAGTTGTCGTTGTCGGTGTCGTGCAGGTTCCGGGCACCGTCGGACCAGGTGATCGGCGTCTCCTCGCCGAACATCCTGGTCATGTCGTCGGTGTTGATCTTGCCCTGGTACGCCTCGGTGATGGTCCGTCGGTCGTCGGGCGACAGGCCGTACTGGTGGATGTTGTGGGCGAACTCGTGCGTGGAGGTGGAGTAGCCGTCCGCGTAGTCCCCGGCACCCGGCACGGTGGTGTGCCCACCGAGCAGGTTCTCCTCGGCGAAGGCCGTGTGCAGTCCACCCGAACCGCGGATGGTGTCCCACCCGCGGCCGCCGCCGGAGGCCCCGCCCGCCTGGGCGCCGGCCAGGCGCTGGAACGCGGGCACGTCGGTCATTTTGACGCCCTTGGGCACCACCGTCACGGCGGCGCCGCGCTTGAGCAACTCGGCTGCCACGTGCGGGTCCTGGAGCATCCGCGCGACCTGGGCCTGCGCGGCCTCGCGGGCCGAGACCGGCTGCTCGCTGCGCGGGTCGACGTTCACCATGAAGTGTGCGGCGGTACGCGCGAACTCGTCCGGCGGCAGCTCGTCGCGCAGGCGGTCGACCAGCTCCGGGTTCCGGGCGAGCCAGTGCCGCCCGTTCGCGTCCAGGCTGCCGATGGCCTTGGCCCGGTCGGCCGGTGTCATCCCCGGCAGCTTGTCGACGAGTTCGGTGGCGTGATCGATGTCCGTCGTGCGGAAGACGTCGCGGCTGTGACCCTCCGCCATCCACTTGGTGTGGGAGGTCAGCACGGGCGGCCGGTTGTCCACGGGCTTGGTGTTCGCCTGCCGCGTACCGCCCCCGGCCGACCGGCCGGTGCCGGTGCCGCTGCTGGTGCCGGGTGGCGGCGCGGGCCGGTCCGAGTCGGGTCGCGGCCCGGCCGGGCGCTCCGGAGCCGGACGCAGCCCCCCGAGCGAGGTGGTCGGGCGGGGGGCGCCGGGCGCCGGTGGCGGCGGAGCGACGTCCGATGTGTCGTGACGGGGCACGGGGGTGGGTGTGGGTGTGGCGAAGGCGGGGCCCTCGGCCCGGCCACCACCGCCCGCCCCCGCGCCCGCCGGAACGCTCACGGGCGGCGCGCCGGCCATGACCGGCTGCTGCTGGGCCTCGTGGTCGCCGCCGCCGTGCGAGGAGGCGGGCGCGGCCGACGGGGACGGCACGTGGTCGCCGAACCGCATGGAGGACGGGTCGACGGCGACCGCACTGTGGACGGGCGCGGGCATGCTCGTGTCGTCGAGGTGCACGCCGGACAGGACCGGGTGCGGGACGTCGGACGACTGGAAGGCCGGAGCCTCCACCCGGGTCGGGGCTTCGGTGCGGATCGGGGTGGTCTCGACCGGGGCCGGGGCGTCGGTGCGGATCTGCGTCATCTCGACCGGGGCCGGAGCCTCGGTGCGGATCTGCGTCATCTCGACGGGGGCCGGGGCCTCGGGCCGGATCTGGGTGGTTTCCACCGGGGTTGGCGCGTCGGTGCGGATCTGGGTCGTCTCGACCGGGGTCGGAGCCTCGGGCCGGATCTGGTTGGTCTCCACCGGGGTTGGCGCGTCGGTGCGGATCTGCGTCGTCTCCACCGGCGTCGGGGCAGGGGCCTCCCGCGGGGTCTCGACGGTGGGCGTCGGGCGGACAGCCTCCTCCGGCGCCGGGGCGTCGGTACGGATCTGGGTGCTCTCGACGGGGGTTGGGGCCTCGGGCCGGATCTGGGTGCTCTCGACGGGGGTTCGGGCTTCGGGCCGGATCTGGGTCGTCTCGACCGGCGTCGGGGCAGGGGCCTCCCGCGGGGTCTCGACGGTGGGCGCCACGGGCTCGGGCTCGTGCACGGCCGACCGGTTCTCGGCCGGCAGGTCCGTCGGCGTGGGCGAGCGGTCCGCGTTCAACTGCACGGGAGCAGCGGGCTGCGGCTCGGCCTCGGGCTCGACGCGCGAGGATCCCGTCGTCCGCCCGCCGGTCGACCCGGTCGAGCCGGTCGACCCGATCGGTTCGTTCGAGCCGCTGCGGTCGGCGCCGCTGCCGGTCGGCGAGGTGGTGTCGCGATCCAGGGTGAAGGGTGACAGGCCGTGCGGAGCGGTACCGCCGTCGTCCTGCGACGACGTGTCCTTGACGCCGCGGAACGTCGAGCCGGAGCCCGAGCCCGTGCCGTCGAGCCCGGCTCCTGCGTCGTCGCCGAGGTTCGGGTTGCCGCTCTTGGTGAAGACGGGGTTGCCGGTCGAGTCGAGGTGCGTCTGCCCCGGGGGCAGGTCGTGGTGCGGGATCTCCGGTGACGGCGGCCCGGAGTGACCCCGGAACGCACCGGCGGCCGCGTGCGCACCGGCGGCCCCGGCACCGCCGAGCCCCGAGCCGAGCAGGGTGCTGCCGTCGACGTGCCCGGTGGTGATCGCCTGCGTGGTCGCGTCGGTGGCGACGCCGACCGCGGCTCCGGTGGCCATCTTGCCGGGGACGGTCCCCATCGCGCCCCTGAGACCGAGTGCGGCCCCGCCCTCGCCGACGCCCTTGCCGATCAGGTGCCCGGCCGCACCGGCGACCGCTCCGCCCTCCGCGGCCTGCCCGACCTCCTTGAAGTCGATGCTCTTGCGGTGGCCCTGGGCCACCTCGATGCCCTGAGCCATCAGGTTGATGGCCGCCATCTGGGCCGCCTGCTTGGCCGCCATCGTGACGACCTCCTTCAGGAAGGCCTTCAGCAGCGCCTGCACGGCCGCACGGCCGGCCGCGATGGCGATCGGGATCTGCGCGAGCGAGATGCCCAGGGTCTCGGGTGCCTCGGCCTCCGCCGTCGCGATGTCGAAGGCCAGGATGGCGAGTGACGCGATGATCTGGATCTTGGCGGTCTCGGCGGAGTTGGCCATCTCCTCCAGCATGTCGCCCATGCTGTTGCAGGAGTCGACCAGCCCGGGGAAGTAGCCGGGCTGGTCCGCGGTGCCCTTGCCGACCGTGTACTGCGCCCAGAAGGTGTTCAACGACTCGGCCGCGGAGCCCTGTTGCCCGTCCAGCGCCTGCTTGACGGCGTTGTCGGCGGCGTGTCCGGCGTCCTCCACGCTCTTCGCCGTCTTGCGCCAGCGGTCCGCCATCTCCCGCAGCGCGTCCTCGTCGGCCTCGGGCCAACGGGTGCCGGCGAGCAGCATCAGGACCCACTGCAGGGGTTCGGGCAACTCGACTGCCATGGTTCTCAGCCCTTCCCGTTCACGGGGGTGCGGTCCTGGGCGGGTGCGCCCCGGTACATCGGCTCACGGGGCAGGATCGGGCTGACCGTCGTCTCCATCGGCTGCAGCGGCGCGCTCTGCTGCGCCGGAGTGTCCGCGTTGTTCAGGTCGCCCTGGACGGAGCCGTCGGCCCCCTCGTAGCCGTCGGCCATCGCCTTGAGGCCGTCGGCGACGTACTTCAGGCCGTCCGGCATGCCGTTGAGGGTCTTCATGGTGTCGGCGCTGTACTTCAGGTAGCCCTTGTCGCCCTCGGCGAACTTCTTGCCCGACTCGTCGTTGCCCCACGGCGCCTGGCCCTCCATGGTGGAGAGGAAGGCGGTCATGCCGGTGCTGAGCTCGGTGAGTTGTTCGACAGCGGCGAGCAGGGGCGAGACCGCGGCGCGGTAGCGCGACGGGTCGACCGCGAAGCCGCTGCCGGCCGCTCCACCGGATGTGCCACCGGTCGGGCCGCTGGTCGCAGTGCTGGAGTAGGGCGTCGTGCTGGCGAGGCGGGGGGTCGCGTCGACGGCGGAGAGGGGCACCCCGATGGTGAGGTTGCGGGGGGTGGCGTCGACGGCGGAGAGGGGTGTCTCGGTGGTGAGGTTGCGGGGGGTGGCGTCGACGGCGGAGAGGGGTGTCTCGGTGGTGAGGTTGCGGGGGGTGGCGTCGGTCAGGAAGGGGGTGACGCTGGTCGGGGTGGCGTCGTCGGGCGAGAGGGGCCTCCCGATGGTGAGGTCGCGGGGGGTGGCGTCGACGGCGGAGAGGGGTGTCTCGGTGGTGAGGTTGCGGGGGGTGGCGTCGTCGGGCGAGAGGGGCCTCCCGATGGTGAGGTCGCGGGGGGTGGCGTCGTCGGGCGAGAGGGGCCTCCCGATGGTGAGGTCGCGGGGGGTGGCGTCGTCGGGCGAGAGGGGCCTCCCGATGGTGAGGTCGCGGGGGGTGGCGTCGTCGGGCGAGAGGGGCCTCCCGATGGTGAGGTCACGAGGGGTGGCGTCGACCGGCGAAAGGGGCACCTCGGTGGTGAGGTTGCGGGGTGTCTCGGTCAGGTACGGCGTCGTGCTGGTCCCACCGCCGGATGCGTCGGCGGAGTACGGCGTCATGGTGTCCGCGACGGTGCGGGAGTCGTCATCCATGGGGCTTCCGAATCATTTGGTCAACGTGGTCGGTGGGTCCGTCCGGTGCCCGCGAGCCCCGCACCATGAAGCGGGCGGGGCTCGCAGGCACCTAAGCCGCTCCGGCGCCTTCGAGCGCCCCGGCGTCGGCGAGCTTGGCGAGCGCCGCCCGCAGGAAGGGGCTGGGCACCTGGTAGCCGCCCTCCTCCAGCAGCGGGGCCTTCTTGGGGGCTGCGGCCGGCGCGGCGGACTCGGGAGCGTCCGGGTGGCCGCGACGGGCGGCGGCACTCTTGGCCCGGTCGAGGTAGGAGTCCGGCTCCGAGGGTGCCGCCTCGGCCGCCGGCCGATCCGCCGCCTCCTCGTGGACCCGCGCCTCGTGTGCCGACGCCTCGTGGGCCGGCGCCGCGCCGCCCACCAGGGCCGCACCGTCCCCGCCCACCGGGGCCGCGTCGGGGTCGGTGCCCAGGATCGCGCTGGTCAACTGCGTGGCCAGGGTGTGCTTTTCCTCGCTGGTCTGCGGCCCGGCGGTCGGCTCCACGGCGCCGTCCTCGACCGTCGCACCGCCTTCGGTGCGGGCGCCGTCGAGCCAGTTGCGGCGCAGGCGCTGCCAGGAACGGTCGCCCTGCCGCCCCTCGCCGGCCACCCCGACGATGCCCCGGTCGGTCAGCGCTGCCTCGTCCTCCTCGTCCGCGATCTCGGCACCGAAGCGGGTCGGTCGGACGTACTTGGACTTGCCCTTGCGCTCCGCCCTGCCCGCGCCGCCGCCGCCACGGCCCCCGAGCGCGCCGGCCCCGCCCGCGACGGGCGTCGCGCTGCGGCTGGTGCTGCCGGCCCCGCCGACCCCGCCGGCGGCCCGTGCCGCCTGTGAGCCGAGGGAGGCGGCGGTGGACTCGGCCGTGCCGAGCTCACTCGCGACGGAGCTGCCCAGGGCCGCGCTGCCGGCCGCCCCCGCGAGGTTGGCCCCGCCCACGCCGCTGCCACTCACGTCGCCCAGGTTCAGGCCGCTGCCACTGCCACTGCCGCCACTCCCACCGAGGCCCGAACCGCCGAGCCCCAGGCTGCCGACCCCGCCGCCTGCGCCGCCCCCGCCACCGCTGCCGAAACCGCCCCCGCCGCCCCCGCTGCCCGTGCCGTCGCCCAGTCCGGCGAGCGAGAGTGAGCCGAGCTTGTCGGTGCCGTCGGGCGTGGGGAGGCTGAAGGGGATCTTCGTCCCGCTGACACCGTCGGGACCGCCGGTCGTGCTGATCGGCGCGGGGAAGTCGAGACCGGTCAACGGCCCGCCGGTGGAGCCGGAGTTACCGGTGTTGGCGGCGTCGCGCCCGGTGAACGAGGGCAGCGTGGGCGACCCGCCCTGCCAGGGGCTCAGCCCCGAGGTGCCGGTGCTTCCGGTGGAGTAGATCTTGGGGGTGGTGCACGGCGATCCGTCCAGCCCGGCCAGGTCCAGCTTCGGGGCACTGGTCGACAGCGGCTGGAAGACCGGCATGCCGTCCTTGCTCATGGGCGAGGTGGGGGCGGTGCTGGTGTCCGTCATGAACGGCTTCAGCTGTCCGGTGCCCGGCAGGCTGAACGACGGTGAGGTGCCGTCCTTCGACTGCAGGGACGGCATCGTGGCGTCGGGCATCTGGAACGGCAGCGGCGCCTGCGTCGAGCCGGGGCCGCCGGAGGTGCCGCTGCCGCCCGGACCGCCGGTGGGGAGACTGAACGGAGTGACCCCTGTGCCCCCCGTGCCGTCCGGGCCGCCGGGGGACGTGCCGTCCGGCAGCTTCAGCGCGTCGACCTGGGTGGGCAGCAACTGGCCGTCGGGCCCCAGCGCGTCGACGCCGGTGGGCAGCGGCGGGCCCGAGGTCGTCCCGTCCGGCAGGCCGGTGACGGGGTTGATCCCCGAACCGCCGGAGGTGCCGCTGCCGCCGGGCAGCTTGCAGACCGCGCCCGCACCGGTCATCGCCTCCACGAAGCCGCTGTTCTGACGCAGCATCGTGTTGACGTTGGTGCCGACCTGGCCGATGTAGGAGTTGTAGAGGTCGGCAGCCTTCTTGACGCCGTCCGACTGCGCGATGTCGTCGTGCTTCCCGGCCGGGTTGTTGGCGATCCACTCCTTGGTGTACTGGAGTTCGCGGATCATCTCGGTCTTGGTGTGCGCGACGGCGGTGCTCGCCGAGTGCAGCGAGTCGCCGATCGCCCGGCCGGCCGCCAGGGTGGTCGCCGCGTGCGAGTCCTCGCCGCTGCCGTACTTGCGCAGGTAGTCCTGGAAGGTGTCCGCCGCCTCGCCCGACATCGCCGAGGAGGCCTGCGCGGCGCTGCTGACGATGGCCGGGATGTGGCTCTCGGCCACGGACTTCCAGGTGTCCCAGGCCTGCGCGAGCTGGCCGATCAGGTCCTCGTCCGCGTCCGGGAAGACGATGCTCGAACCGTCCTTGTTGCTCTGGACGGTCTTCAGGACCTCGGCGAGATCATCGGGCAGTTCGATCACGGCGACGCACTCTCCTCGACGGGACGGTCGGGCTTGGCAGGACGGGTGAAAGCCAGGACGGGTGAACGGGCGTGCGGCGGCGAGCCACGGTGGCACCGGGCCGGGGCACGCCCGGCTCGGCTGGTGGTCCTGCTCAGATCAGCTGGTGCCCGCCGGCACCAGGGTGGGCGCCGACGTTGTTGACGGGGTACTTCTTCGTCGTGCTGTCGTCGGGCAGGGTCGGCGCGGTCGGATCCTTGTACGTCGGATCCTTGGTCGGGTCGTCCTGGTAGGCCGTGCCCTGGGACGGGTCGTCCGTGGGGGTCGGCGTCGGGTCGGTCGTGTCCGGACCCCGGTCCGGCAGCGTGGGCGAGGTGGTGTCGCCGTTGGTGCCGATGCCCTTCAGGTTGGCGGCCTGCTCGCCGTCGTTCGTGCGGTGGCGCTGGCACATCAGGGTGAGGTTCTGCGCCATCGAGGTGGAGTTCGTCAGGTAGTCCTGGATACCGGCCAGCACCTGCTTCTGGTGGTCGGCGAGGCCGCCGACCGAGGAACTGCCGCCGGTCAGTGCCTTGCCGAGCGCGTCGGTGCCGTACACCGACGGCTGGACCTGCTGGATCACCGCATTCAGCTTCGCCGTGGCCGTGGTCAGCTCGTCCAGCAGGCCGTGGATCTTCTTCGCGGTCGCCTCGACCGTGTCCAGGTCGATCTGTACGCCGGTACCAGCCATCGATTCCCCCGCGGGTTTTCCTAGAGTCGGCTGCGGACAGCCGGGACGACAGAGATGACGGAGCGGACCTCCGTGGGCCGACGCGCCGCGCCGGCCCGGAGGTCAGAGCGTGGTGACCCCGCCCGGGCCGACCACCGTGAGACCGGTGTCCGCGAAGCTGATGGCGAGCGCGGCCTGGGCCAGGCCCGCCTCGTTGAGCAGGGTGCCGCTCGGCAGGTGCCAGAGCCGCAGCGTGCCCTGCTCGTCGCCGGCCGCCAGCAGCGTCTCACCGTCGAGGTCCTGCGCGACCAGCGTGCGCACCGAGGACGCACCGCCGGTGAGCGAGGCGATCCGGCTCCCGTCGTGCACCGCCCAGACCAGCACCGACCCGTCGGCACCGCCCGCGATCACCACCGGACGCCCGCCGAAGACCCCGAATGTGACGGTCTCGGCGGCTGCGCCCAGGCCCTCGCAGACCGGGCCCGCCTGCCCGCTGACGCCGTGCCAGAGCCGCACCGTCCGGTCCCGGCCCGCGGTCGCCAGCAGCAGGTGGCCGTCGGCCTCTCCGGCGGCCAGCGCGGTGATGCCGTCCTGGCCGGTGGCCACCTGGAGCAGTGGCGTCCCGTCGAGCGCCGACCGGACCCGCAGGGTGCCGTCGGCGCCCGCCGAGACCAGCGCCGTGGCTTCGCCGCCGCCGGTGCGGAAGGCGAGCCCGGTGACGGGGCCCGCGTGCGGCGCGGGCACGGGGAGCGGTGCGCCGTTGGTCAGCGCGTGGCTGCGGACGGCGCCGGCGGCCGTGCCGCAGACCAGCACCGCTCCGTCGGGGCCGCCCTGACCGATCGCCAGCGAGGTGATCGGGCCGCCGTCCGGGGCGAGCGCGTAGAGCTCCACGCCGATCCCCGCCTCCCACAGCCGCAGCGTGCCGTCGCCGTACCCCACCGCCAGCACCGGACGGCCGGTCAGCTCACCACCCGCCAGCGCGGTGACCGGGTGGGCCGCCGCGCCCGGGACGGTGAACTCGCCCAGCGTCGAGCCGGTCGCCGCGACCCAGCGCGAGAGCCGGCCGTTCTGCTGCCCGACCACCAGCACCGGGCCGGCGCCCGAGGCGACGGCGACGATGCCGGTCAGCCACTCCTCGCCCACCGGCCAGCCGTGCAGGGCTTCGGCCCGGCGCACGTCCCAGGTGCGGACCGTGCCGTCCAGCGCGCAGGAGGCCAGCACCGGACGGTCCGCCAGCTCGGTGAAGGCGAGCCCGGTGACGGTCGCGGTGTGGCCGTCGAGCTCGGCCACCGGCTCGCCGGTCGCCAGGTCCCAGAGCCGGATCCGCCGGTCCGCCCCGCCCGAGGCCAGCACCGCCTGGTCGCCCAGGCTCAGCACCGCGAGCGCGGCCACCGGTCCGACGTGTCCGACCAGCAGGTGCAGTTGCGTCCCGGAGGCCACGTTCCAGACCCGGATCACGCCGTCCTGGCCCGCCGCCGCCAGCAGGTCGAGGTCGGCGCAGCGGGCGGCGCACAGCACGTCGGCGCCGTTCCCGTTGACCGAGAGGGTGCCGAGCGCCTGGCCGGCGTCGGCGCGCATCGCCCGCACGTCACCCCCGTCGGCGCCGCCGGAGAAGGCCAGCGGCACGTCCTGGACCAGGCCCACCGCCACGGCCTGCGCGCCCTCGCCGCCCGAAGTCCCGTGCAGCACCGCGCCCGAGACGGCGTCCCAGACCTGCACCGCGCCGTCCGCACCGCCGACCGCGAACAGCTCGCGGCCGGCCGTGGCACCGAGCGCCACCGCGGTCGGCAGCAGCCCCGCATCCGGGCCCGAGCCGCCCAGCGGCTGGGCGTCGTCCAGGGCGGTGAGGCCGAACGAACCGTCCTGCTCGGCCAGCGCGTAGGCCGCGCGACCGCGCACGACGCCGATCGCGGCCACCGCCCGGCCGGCGTCGGCCGACGCCCCGACCGGGTCGAGGCGCAGCAGGGCGGCGGGCAGCGCCGCCGGGTCGGCCGGCCGCAGCACCCGGGCGGCCAGCGCGTCGAGCAGCGCGGCGAACGCGGGCACCGGGTGGGCGGTGCCGTCGCGCCACACCGCGTCGGCGTTCCCGGGGATGCCGGTGGTGGTCAGGCCGCGTGCCGCGGCACCGGCCGGGGCCGCACCCGCCGGTGCGCCGGCGGGTGCGGCGCGCAGCTCGGTGGCGACCCGGCGCAGGAACGCGGTGTCGGTGGTGCCCGTGCGGACCAGGGCCCCGGCGGTCACGCGGAACGCGCCGTCCAGGCCGAGGAACACCTCGGTGGCGCCACCCGGCAGGTGGTCGGCGCCTGCGCCGGTCAGCCGAAGGCCGGCATCGACCGTGCCGACCGCTCCGGTGCCGACCGATCCGGCGTCGGCTGTGCCGGTGCTGGCTGATCCGTCGATCTCCGACATGCGGATCCTCTCCTGTCACTCACCTGGTTGGGCTGACCAGCGGTCAGCGGGGCCTTCGGGGTCGGGGCGCGACGTGCGTGGGCCGGGGTGGGCCGACGCCGCCGGCGCCACGGGGTCAGGGCTGCGTCGTCGTCTCCCGCACCGGGCGGGACCTACGGGCGTAGACCTGACGTCACGTCAAGCATTCTGGCGGTAGGACGACGACGACCCGCGAGCGGTTCCCCACGAAATTCAAGACAAAGGCGGGAGTGGCGGGGCGGCTCCCGCAGCTGGCTGGACGTCAAGGCCCGTGACCTCCGAGGGTGTGGAGTTCGCGCTCTGAGCAGCGCCCCCGGCCCGATCCGCGCACCTGCGCAGGATGTCCGTTTCCCCCACGGCCACGGTTGGCGGCACGACTGGAGACGATGCGGACAGGCTCATCGAATCCCCCTCGTGGCGCCTGGCGGGGTTATCAGATCACGTTGTTGGTGGTTGTTCAAATTTGACGAGTATGAGGAGTGCCCGAAAGGGCACGTGCGGGGGGAGGGGCTCCCGTCCGTCGCGACACCGGGTCGATGCGATCCGCGACACCTGCCGTCCGCCCTGAACCGGTTGCTGTCACGCAGTCGGCGGCGGACACTGTCGCCATGTTCTCGGATGCCGAAGTCGCCGCGCTGTACGACCTGTTGAACCCCTGGGATCCGGACCGGCGGCCCGGGGACCGCTTCTACTTCCCGCTGATCATGGCCGCGGACTCGGTCCTGGACGTCGGCTGCGGCACCGGCGCGATGCTGCACGTCGCCCGCGACCACGGCCACCGCGGCCGCCTCGTCGGCCTCGACCCGGACCGCGCCGCGCTGGACCGCGCCCGCCGCCGCGGCGACATCGAGTGGGTCGAGGGCACCGCGGCCGAGGCGAGCAGCGGCACCGGTTTCGACCTCGCCGTGATGACCGGCCACGCCTTCCAGAACCTGCTCACCGACGACGAGCTGCGCACCTCGCTCGCCGCGATCCACGCCGCCCTGCGCCCTGACGGCTGCTTCGCCTTCGAGACCCGGCACCCGCAGGCCCGGGCCTGGGAGGGCTGGACCTCGGCAAACCCGGAGGACATCGCCGACGTCGTCACCGAGAGCGGCCGGCACCTGCGCTACTGGCACGACGTCGACTCGGTGACCGGCGACGTGGTCGCCTTCCACGGAACGGTGGCCGAACCGGACGGCACGGTGCTGCGCGAACTGCACGAGAGCCTGCGGTTCCTCGACGTCGCGGCGCTGGGCGGGTTCCTGGCCGAGGCCGGCTTCGCGATCGAGGCGCAGTACGGGGACTGGGAGGGCGGGCCGATCGACGCAGCCAGCCGCGAGATCATCACCCTGGCCCGCCGGGGGTGATGCGCGGCCGGTCCGTCACACCTGCCGGTCCGGTCACAGGTCCAGCACCAGGTCCGAGGCGGGACGCGAACAGCAGATGAGCAGGGTGCCGGTGGCCGGGGGCTCCAGCGGCTCGGGCCGGTAGGCGCTCCGCCCGGACAGCACCTCGGTGACGCAGGTGTGGCAGACACCGGTGCGGCAGGACCAGCGGGTCGGCACGTCGCACGCCTCCGCGAGTTCGAGCAGGGAGGTCGTCGTGGCCGGGTTCCACCGCGCGCTCAGGCCGCTGCGGGCGAAGGTGACCAGCGGCCCGGTGCCGGGCTCGCCGGCCGGCGGGTGCGGCGGGACCTGCGCGGCCGGACGCATGCCCGGGTTGACGGGAGCGAGCGTGCCGAACAGCTCGGTGTGCACGCGGCGCGCGTCGAGACCGAGGTCGACCAGCGCCTTGGTGGTGTCGGCCATGAACCGCTCGGGCCCGCAGAGGTAGGCCGAGGCCCCGCTCGGCAGGCCGAGCTCCGCGAGGACCCGCGCGGTGAGGCGGGCGTGGCTGACCGGGACCGGTGAGGGCTCGGCCGGGTCCGCCGGTGCGGTGTGGAAGACGAGTTCGCGCGCAGCCGGCATCCCGTTCAGCAGCGCGTGCGCCTCGCGCGCGAACGCCTGCTGCGCCGCGTCACGTGCGGTGTGCAGCCACCAGACCTCGCGCCCGCCGGATCCGCCGCCGCCGTGTTCGGCGGCGAGCTGGTGGAGCATCGCGAGCACCGGTGTGACGCCGACGCCCGCGGAGATCAGCAGCACCGGCCCCGTGCCGGGCGCGAGCACGAACTCGCCGCGTGGTGCGGCGACTTCGATGCTCATGCCCGCGCGTACCCGGGTGCTCAGAAAGGCGCTGACCGCGCCCTCGCGCTTGACGCTGATGCGGTACCGGTCGCTGCCGGGCGCCGAGGAGAGCGAGTAGCTGCGGACCGCCGGCACACCGTCCGGCCCGGGGACGCGCACGGTGAGGTACTGGCCGGGCAACGCGGGCGGCAGCGCCGCCTGGTCGGGCGCCGCGAGGTGGAGGGAGGTGATGGTCGAGCTCTCGGGAACCACGGCCGCCACGCACAGCGGGCGGAAGCCGCTCCAGGCCGGCGCGGCCCCGGTCGCCCCGGTTGTGCCGGTGCTCCCCGCCAGCAGGTCCTGGAACGACTGGCGCCAGCCGGGGCTGAGCGCCGGGATGTCCACGGCCGCTTCGAGCAGGCGGCGGTCGCGGTTCGGCAGGTACAGCAGCGCGTCGATCCGGGCGACGGTCAACGCGTGCGGGCCGCGCCGGGTGCGGGTGATCGCGTCCCCCGCCCGCACCTGCCCCTCGGTGATCACGCGCAGGTAGAACCCGGGCCGGCCGTGCTCGACGAGCAGGGCGGGCAGGGTCGGGGCGTCGAGGCGCAGACCGAGCCGGTAACAGGTCACCCGGGGCTGGGTGACCTCGAACTCGGCCTGGCCGATGCGGTACCGGTCGCCGATGCAGACCTCGTCGTCGGGGAGGCCGTCGACGGTGAAGTTCTCGCCGAAGACACCGAGGCCGAAGTCCTGGGCCGCACCGCCCGCCCCCGATCCGTCGCTGCCCAGCTGCTCGCGCCAGTACGCGATGGGATTCGGCCTGGTAGACCAGCACGGCGCGCTGTTCGCCCCCGTGACCGGCGAGGTCGCCCTGGCCGTCGCCGTCGAGGTTGAGCCGGCGGGCCGTCACCGGTCCGTCGACCGGGGTCTTCCAGATGCCGGTGTGCACGGTCCGGTCACGCCAGGAGACGTCCTTCGGCATGCCGACGTTGACGGAGAGCAACTGGGCCATCGTCCACGGCCTCCTTCCCCGGGGCCCGCGCACCGGCGGCGCGCCCGCCCGGACCTGTGCGTGCGGCACCGAGTCTGTCAGTCCGTGCGCCGCGCACCGTGGACCGACGGGCCGATGGCCCGACGCGGTGCGGCCGGGCCGGCGACCAGGTCCGCCCGTGCGGGTGCGTCCGGCCGGCAAAACCAGGTGCCCCGGTGCGCCGCTCCTCCTACGCTTCCCGCCATGGACAGCATCGGCGCCGCGCGCCTCCTGAACGTCGTGGACGTCGAAGCGACCTGCTGGGACGGCGACCAACCGCCGGGCGCGGTCAGCGAGATCATCGAGATCGGGCTGACCGTCGTCGACCTGGACGCCGGCGAGCGCCTCGCCCGCCACCGGATCCTGGTGCGTCCCGCCCGGTCCACGGTCAGCGAGTTCTGCACGGAGCTGACCGGCCTCACCCAGCACGAGGTCGACAGCGGGGTCGCCTTCGCCGAGGCGTGCCGCCTGCTGGCGGCCGATCACCATGCCGGGGCCTGCCCGTGGGCCAGTTGGGGCGACTACGACCGCCACCAGTTCACCCGGCAGTGCGAGTCCACCGGCACGCCCTATCCCTTCGGTCGGCACCACACCAACGCCAAGGCCGCCTTCACCGAGGCACACGGCCTGCGCAAGCGCCCCGGCATGGCGCACGCCCTGAACCTCGCGGGGCTGCGCCTCGAAGGCCGCCACCACCGCGGCGAGGACGACGCCTGGAACATCGCCGCCCTCGTGCTCCACCTCTCCGAACGGGGAGCCTGGCCGCGGTCCGCCGCGTCCTGACGCGCCGGGGCCTGCTCCTGGTGCGGGGTCGAGCTCGCCATCACCCCGCGGCGCAGAACTCGTTGCCCTCCGGGTCGAGCATGATCCACCAGTGGCCGGCCGGGCCCCGGTCGACCTCGCGGAGGCGGGTGGCGCCGAGGGACTCCAGGCGGGCCGCCAGGGGCTCCAGGCCGCCGGGGCCGGCGTGGATGTCGAGGTGGAGGCGGTTCTTGCCGGGCTTGGGCTCGGGGACGTCCTGGAAGAGCAGGCGACGGCCGTGGCCGGTGCCGCTCAGGTCGTCGAACGGGTCCGCGGGGTGGCGGATGGCGGCATGGCCGCGGAAGATGCGGCGGCCGTGGTGCTCGGCGACCGCGTCGTCGCCGATCTGCCCGGCGGCGAGCAGGCGCTCGACGAGCGGGCTCGGGTCCTCCACGGTGTATTCCAGGGCGGCGGCCCAGAAGTCCGCGAGCGCCGGGGCGTTCTGAGTGTCGATGACCAGCTTCCAGTGGAGTGCCATGCGGCAGTTGTACCGGCCGGCACTGACACTGCCGACGACGACGGGGCGCAGCGGCGGTGGGTACCGCCGCTGCGCCCCGCGCGGCTGTTACTGCCAGCCCGTGCCGTAGGTGTTGGAGCTCCACAGCGCGCCGGCCGGGTCGTTGCGGCCCTGGCTGTGGACGACGAAGTTGCCGTCGGACTGCATCCTTTGTCTGTCAGTCCCAGGTCAGATGGATCTCGCGCTCGTAGTCGGCGTACCCGGCGCGCAGGAAGGCCTCGGCCATCGGCTGGTTGCCGACGTCCGTGGTGGCCCGGATGCGGGGAGCGTCGGCGGCGGCCAGGACGCGGGTGCCCTCGGCCAGCAGCTCGTCGATGCAGCCGCGGCCGCGGTGGGCGGGGCGGACGCCGACGTAGGCGATGATCGGGTGGTAGCCGCCCTGGGAGGGGAGCACGAAGCCGACGGGCTCGCCGTCCGCGAGCGTGGCCAGGCGCCACCACTCGCGCGGGCTGGTGTACCGGGCCAGCTCGTCCTCGTAGTGGGCCTCGGCCGCCTGGCGGGGTGTCATGGTCCTCAGGTCCAGCAGGCTGTACGCGTCCAGGGTGCCCGCCAGCACCTCGGTCATCACCGTGAGGAGTTCCTCGGTGTCCTCGAACGGACGGAAGGACAGCCGCCCACTGGGGGCGGGCACCGGTGTGCCGGGACGCCACTCGAAGCGCAGCCGCTCGACGAAGGGCCTCGCGCCGCCGCCCGCCACGATCGCCGTCCGGCCCTCGACCACGCGTCGGGCCACCGGGTCGGTGCGCCAGTCGGCGGGGGCGAAGCGGGTGTAGTTGACCTGGGCGGTGCCGTCGGGGAGGACGGCGGCCCGGGCGGTCTCGAACAGCAGCCGGCCGGTGTCCTGCTCGCCTTCGGCGTAGTCGAGGATGTCGAGCAGGAACGGCGCGTCGTCCTGGCTGCCGCGGCACCACCAGCCGATGCGGGCGAGCACCTGCCCGCCCCGCAGGGCGACCCACAGCCATTCACGGCGGCGGTGGCCGTCGGCGAGGTCCTGGGCGATCTCGTGGTTGAAGACATAGGGGAGCCGGTTGAACAGCTCGACCTCCTGCGGCCCGGCGATCGGGCGCAGGATCAGGTCCTGGGGAACGGGAACCCTCCTCGGGTGGGGGATGCAGGTCGCCTGTTCTACCAGCGGCTTCGAGCGGCGTGCAACGCTATTTACGCCCCGCCGACCAGCAGCACCTCCAGGGTGCGGGGGCCGTGGACGCCCTCCACGCGGTCGAGTTCGATGTCGCTGGTGGCCGAGGGGCCGGAGACGAAGGTCAACGGGCGCCCGGGGTCCAGCCGTTCGAGTGCCTCGGGCAGGTCGCCGGCGATCTGGTCGGCGCGCAGCACGCACAGGTGGTAGTCGGGCACCAGGGTCAGCGCGCGCCGGCCCTGGCCGGGGCCGCCGTCCAGGACCAGGGTGCCGGTCTCCGCGATGCCGACGGCCGCGGTGGAGAGGACGGCGTCGGCGGCATCGAGTAGACGGAGCGTCAGCTCGGGCGGGTCGAAGAGCACGGTGAACGCACCGGCCGGCCGCCAGTGCGCCGGGAAGCCCGCCGGAATCACCACGGTTGCCGCGCCCCGGGCGGTCAGCACCTCGGCCAGCGCGGCCGGTACCTCGCGCTCGGTGTCCACCCGCCGCACCGTCGCCCGGTAGTCGGCCACCCGCTCGGCGAACCGGCCGACCACATCCGCTCCGGCGTGGCTGCGCCGGTACTCGCGCGGGACGGGGACGTCCTCGGGCCGCTCCTCGGCGGGTACGTCCGCGAGGGCGGCGCGGATCCGGGCCAGGACGGTCTCTCGGCTGCTCACTGAGCGCTCTCCTCCTCCGGTCGGGTCCGCTGCCACCAGGCGCGGAAGGACTCGGCCGGCGGCACCGGCAGGTCGCGGGTGTCGGACCAGGCGTGCAGCGGTCCGGGCAGGCGGCCGATCCGGCCCCGCCGCCCGAGCAGCCGTCCGCCCGCCGCACCGGCCTTCTGGGCCAGGCTCAGGCGTTCGGGGGAGGAGAGCACCTCGGTGGCCGCGCGCATCAGCAGCGACTCCATGGTCGGCACCGTCCGCCCGCGTTCGGCGTCCACCGCCCTGGCCCGCAGGTGGACCAGCACCTCGGGGATGTCGATCTTCACGGGGCAGGCGTCGTAGCAGGCGCCGCACAGGGTGGAGGCGAAGGGCAGCGAGTCCGCGTGGCCGGGGCCGGCCAGCTGCGGGGTCAGGATGGCGCCGATCGGCCCGGGGTAGACCGAGCCGTAGGCGTGGCCGCCGGTGCGCTCGTAGACCGGGCAGACGTTGAGGCAGGCCGAGCAGCGGATGCAGCCGAGCGCCTGGCGGCCCACCTGGTCGGCCAGCGTGGCGGTGCGGCCGTTGTCCAGCAGCACCAGGTGGAACGCCGACGGTCCGTCACCCTCGTGCACGCCGGTCCAGGCCGAGGTGTAGGGGTTCATCCGCTCGCCGGTCGCGGAGCGGGGCAGCAGCTGGAGGAAGACCTCCAGGTCGCCGAAGGCGGGCACCACCTTCTCGATGCCCATCACGGTGATCAGCGTCTCGGGCAGCGTCAGGCACATCCGTCCGTTGCCCTCGGACTCCACCACCAGCACCGTGCCGGTCTCGGCCACCGCGAAGTTGGCGCCCGAGACGGCGACCTTGGCGCGCAGGAACCGTTCGCGCAGGTGCCGGCGGGCGGCTTCGGCGAGCGCGCGGGGGTCGTCGGTCAGGTCGGCGGGTGCGTCCGGCATCCTGGTGCGGAAGACCTCGCGGATCTCGGCGCGGCCCAGGTGGATCGCGGGCACCAGGATGTGCGAGGGCCGGTCGTCGGCCAACTGGACGATCAGCTCGGCGAGATCGGTCTCGTGCGCGGTGATGCCCCGGGCGGCGAGCGCCTCGTTGAGGCCGATCTCCTGCGTGGCCATCGACTTGACCTTGACCACCTCGCGCTCGCCGGTGGCCAGGACCAGTTCGGTGACGATCCGGTTGGCCTCGGCGGCGTCGGCCGCCCAGTGCACGGTGCCGCCGGCGGCGCTGACCGATGCCTCCAACTGTTCGAGGTAGCGGGGGAGATGGCGCAGCGTGCGGAGCTTGAGCGCGGCGGCGCTGTCCCGCAGCTGCTCCCAGTCGTCGAGTTCGGCGGCCATCCGCAGGCGCTTGTCGCGGATGGTGCCGGTGGCCTTGCGCAGGTTGCGCCGCATCCGGGTGTCGGCGAGCGCCGTCCGGGCCGCCCGGGGGAAGGCGGGGGTGCCGAGCCAGACCAGTCCTGATCCCCCGCTCATCGCGGATCCTCCTCGGTGGCGGCCAGGATCTCGGCCAGGTGCACGGTGCGCACGCCCGTGCGCAGCCGGCCCAGGCCGCCGCCGATGTGCAGCAGGCAGGAGTTGTCGCCGGCGGTCAGCACCTCGGCCCGGGTGTCCAGCACGTGACGCATCTTGTCGGCCAGCATCGCGGCGGAGACGTCGGGGTTCTTCACCGCGAAGGTGCCGCCGAAACCGCAGCACTCCGTGGCGGCGGGCAGTTCCACCAGCTCGATGCCCTTGACCGCGCGCAGCAGCCGCAGCGGACGCTCGCCGACCCGCAGCAGCCGCAGCGAGTGGCAGGTGGGGTGGTAGGTGACCCGGTGCGGGTAGGAGGCGCCGACGTCGGTGACGCCGAGCACGTCCACCAGGAACTCCGACAGCTCGTAGACCTTCGGCGCCACCTGTGCCACCGCCCGGCGCAGGCCCGGGTCGTCGGCGGCGAGCAGCGGGTGGTGCTCGCGCACCATCGCGGCGCAGGAGCCGGACGGCGTGACCACGGCCTCGTAGCCGGCGAAGGCCTCGGCGAAGCGGCGGACCAGCGGTCGTGCCTCGGCGCGGTAGCCGGTGTTGAACTGCGGCTGCCCGCAACAGGTCTGGCCGAGCGGGAAGTCCACCTGGTGGCCGAGCCGCTCCAGCAGCCGCAGCACGGCCTTGCCGGTCTCGGGGAAGAGCGTGTCGTTGAAGCAGGTGATGAACAGGGCTACCCGCATGGACCCTCCAACCGCATGGGCTCTCCGTTCCCGGGACGGGTGCGGCCCGGGGGCGGTGGGCCCGTGGCGCGCAGCGCAGATCCTTCCACAGCGCGCGGGCGGCGGCAGGCCGAACGGGTGACAGGCGTCCTCGGGAGCCGGGTGACGGGCGTCCTCGGGAGCCCGAGTGACGGCGTCCTTGGGAGGGGCCCTGCGGTGCTGCGCGGGCGGGCCCTACAGCACGCTGTCGCTCTCCTCCGCGATGACGTGCATCGCGGCCTCCTCCGCCGAGGCCGCCGCCCCGTCGATCCCCACGTCCTGGGCGAGCAGGTGGTTCACGCCCAGCTCCGACGTGACCAGCCGCCCGGCCCGCAGGTCGCCGACTTCGCCGTCCACCGGCTCACCGTCGGTGTCGGAGGCGTCACCGATGCCGTCCGTCTCCTCGCCGGGCGGCTGCAGGGCCGGGTCGGGCAGCTCCTTGGCCAGGCGCTGGTCCAGTGACTCGCCGTCCACCTGTTCCTGGGCCGTGGTGCCGATCTGCTCGACGGCCAGGGGCCGCTCGGGCGGCGACCAGCCCTCGTCGTACGGATCGGCCTCGCGGGCACTGAGGGTGTCCTCGGGGTCGAGAATGCCCGTGTCGTCGGTCACCTCGCTGCCATCGGGCTGGTACACGTCATCGCCCATGGCGCGGTCGTCCTCGCGTCCCATCTGTGCACCACTCCCTCCGGCGTCGGCCGGATTCCTGTTCTGCCTGCCTGTTCCAGGCTGGAACACCTGACCCGTCCCGGCACGCCGAGAGCCGGGACGGGCGGGGCAGCGGGCAAAATACCGGGGTCCGTGCGGCGAAACGTCACGGACTGTGCGCAACCGGTCGCCGGGGGCGACCGTCAGCGTCCTGCCAGCAGCGCGATGACCGGCGCGAAGGCGGCCATGTCGCGCTCCTGCACGCTGACGTAGGAGAAGCCGTAGCGCTCGCGGCGGGCCAGCAGGTCGGCCGCGATCTCCTCCGCGGTGCCGATCAGCAGCGTGGGGGCCCGCAGGATCTGCTCGGTGCCGAGGTACGGCAGGCGGCGGCGGGCAGTCGTCGCGGCGGCGCGGCGGTCGTCGGTCACCAGGACGGTCTGGACGAAGACGTTGCGCTCCACCTGCGCGTCGCGCGGACCGGCAGCCGCGGCGAAGAACGCCACCCGCTCGTCCATCGCCTCGGCGTCGATCATCTGCAGGGTGCCGCGGTTCGAACCGGTGGCCAGCACGGCGCCGCTGAACGAGACGATGTCCGCCTGCCGGGCGGCCAGCCGCAGCACCCGGTCGCCGTTGCCGCCGATCAGCAGTGGCGGCGCCTGGGCGGGCCGGGCGAAGCCGATCGCGCGCGGCTCCGCCAGCAGGCCGCGCAGTGCGGCGGCGGTCTCGGCCAGCTGCCCGACGCGGCTGCCCGCGGTGCCCCAGTCCAGGCCGGCCAGCTCGAACTCGGCCTTCACGTAGCCGGTGCCGAGCCCGGCCTCCACCCGGCCCCCGGTCAGCTCGTGCGCGGTCAGCAGGTCGCGGGCCAGCAGCACCGGGTTCCAGAAGGCGCTGTTGAGCACGAAGGTGGTCAGCCGTACCCGCTCGGTGGCCGCGGCCGCCGCCACCATGGCGAGGAACGGGGACTGCACGCCGAGGTGGTCGGGGACGGCGATCACGTCGTAGCCGAGGCGCTCGGCGGTGCGGCAGCTCTCCGACCACTGGCCGGCCCCGCCCGAGGGGACCAGGTTGACGCCGAAGCGGAAGTTTCGCATGGGGGATTCAGCTCGTTTCGGTGGTCTTGGTCGGGCCGGAGTTCCCGGTCGGGTCGGTGCTCCCGGTCGGGCCGGTGCTCCTGCTCGGGCCGGTGTTCGCGGTCGGGTCGAGGGAGAGGACCGGTTGGTCGGCGAGCTGCTGGAAGTGGTTCAGCAGGCCGGCCACCTCTGCGGCCAGCTGCCCCGCGGCCCCGGCCGCGAGGATGCCGCTGCGGTAGGCGAGGGTGCCCAGCAGCCGCCCCTCCTCGCGTGCGTTGAAGGTCACGGTCAGCCCGAACTTGTTGGTCGTCTCGTCCTGCAGGTCGTGATCGAGCGAGGTCAGCCGGGCCGCCCCGAGCGTGCCGGACCAGTCGGCGATGCTGACGTTGTTGAGCATGCAGTCGACGTACGGGGTGCGGCCGGCGGAGCGGGCGGGGCGCAGCCGGCGGACCACCTCGTCGAAGGGCGCGCTCTGGTGCTCGAAGGCCTCGATCGCGCTCTCGCGGGTGGCCCGCAGCAGCTCGGCGAGGGTGGTGCCGGGGGTGCAACGCGAGCGCAGGACGACGGTGTTGAGGCACGGGCCGAGCACCTCGTCGAAGGCACCGCCCGCGCGGTTGGCCACCGGCACGCCGAAGGTGAGGTCGTGCTGCCCCGACCAGCGGTGCAGGGCGGCGGCCAGCGCGGTCGCCTTGACCATGAACTGCGATGCCCGCCACTGCTGTTGCACCGGGAGCAGCCGCTGTGCCAGGTCGCTCGCGAGCGGCAGGGCGGTGCTGCCCGGAGCGAGGGTGGCGGCCCCGTTCAGCCCGAGCGTGCTGGGGGCGCCTGCCAACTGGTCGGCCCAGTACACCAGGTCCGCCGTCGCCTGCACCCGTCCCGCGCCGACCTGCTGGGCGCGGACCAACTCCCGGTACTGGCGCCGCTGCACGGGCTCGGCGGGCTGCGCCCGGTCCTCGCCCACCTGCTGGTAGCAGCTGGTAAGTTCGCGCAGCAGCAGCGGGACCGATTCGCCGTCGAGCACCAGATGGTGGACGCACAGGGCGAGCAGCCGCTCGCCGGAGGGCAGCGTGAACAGGCCCGCCGCGAGCAGCCGTCCGGCGGCCGCATCGAAGCGGTCGGCGGCGCCGTCGCACCACCCGCGCAGCCACTTCCGCTGCTCGGCCGCGGTCGTCGTGCTCGACTCCACCTCCTCCACCTCGGGTTCCCAGGCCGGGCCGACCTCCTGGAAGAGGCGGCCGTCATGGTCGACGAAGCGGGTGCGCAGGATCTCGTGCCGGGTGACCAGCAGGGCGAGGGCGGCACGCAGCCGCTCCGGGTCCAACTCGCCGTCCACGCGCCAGGTGAGCGGGATGTGGTAGCGCGCGTGCTTCGGGTCCAGCCGCTGGGCCAGCCAGATGCCCTCCTGGAAGCCGGCGGCCGGGAACACCTCGCCCCACTCCTCGCCTTCGCTCCCGCTCTCGTCCTCGCCCTGCGTGGGTTCCACCACGGTGACCAAGGGCGCGGCGCCGCGCTGCCGGTCGACGAGTCCGGCGATGTCGACGAGCCTGGGGTGGCTGAACAGGTCGCGGATCGAGATCTCCACGCCCAGGCGCTCGTTGATCCGGGCCAGCAGGGTGGCGGCGATCAGCGAGTGGCCGCCCAGCTCGAAGAACGAGTCCGCGGGCAGCAGGTCCGGCACCCGCAGCACCTCGGTCCAGATCGCGCCGACCTCCGCAATGGTCGCCGCCGCGACGGTGACCGTCGCGAGCTGCTCCGGATCGGCCGGTGCGGCGAGGGCCGGGGCGACGCCCGTGTGGCTGACGGCGGGCAGCAGGGCCAGCGCCTCGGCCAGCGTGCGGTTCGGTGCGGCCACCAGGTCGGCGATCACGGTCAGGTAGTCGCGGGCCAGCGTGTCGGTGGTGGTGCGGTCGACCGAGCCGTCCGAGTTCATCCAGTGCATCCGGAGGCCGCCGCTGCCCTCGGTCATCAGCACGGTGAGACGGAAGTTGGTCACCGTCGTCGGGTCGAGCATCGACACCGAGCAGCGGGTCCCGTCACCCACGAGTTCGAAGGCGCTGACGTCGAATCCGTCCTCGGCGAGGGTGTTCCAGTGCCGGAAGACGACCTGCCGGTTCTGCTCCCGGCGGGCCGGACCGAGCAGGTTCGCGCTGCGCAGGATGGCGGGCAGCGGCAGCGCTCCGTGGCGCAGGCCCGCGCGGATGGTCGCGCGCAGCTCGCGCAGCAGGTCCGCATAGCTGTCCTCGGGGCGGATGCGCTGCCGGAGCGGCAGCGTGTTGACGAAGTAGCCGACCCGCCCCTTCAACTCCGCGTCCGGACGGCCGTGGTAGGGCGTGGAGACGATCAGGTCGGCGCTGCCGGTGTGGTGGTGCAGGGTCACGAAGAAGGCGCCGAGCAGCACGGTGAAGGTGGAGACGCCCAGCTCCACGGCCAGTTCACGCACCCGCTCGGCCAACTCCGGTTCGACGGGGACGGGCCACTTGCTGGCCTCCTCCGCGCCGTCCGCCGCGCCGTCCGCCGCGTCCATCGCGTCCGCCGCATCCGCCGGGTCCGTCGCATCCGGCAGCAGCCGGGGCGCCGACAGCTCGGCCAGCGCCTCGCGCCAGTACGACCGCAGCGGCTCGCCGCTCGCCCCGTCGGCCGCGGCCCGGGAGCGCCGGGCGTGCTCGATCAGCGGCGTGAGGTCGTCCGGCGGCGCCAACTGCTCGCCCGCGTAGGCCCGGCGCAGCTCGTCCAGCAGGACGGTGACCGAGGTGCCGTCCACGGTGATGTGGTGCACCGCGATCAGCAGCACCGTCCAGTCGGGCCCGGTCAGCAGCTCGACCCGGGACAGCGGGCCGGCGGCCAGGTCGAACGGGACGCGGGCCGCTGCCAGGGCCGCCGTGCGCGTGGTGTCCACCTCGCGCACGGTGACCGGCACGGTCTCCTCGGTGGTGCCGGACCAGTCCAGGCACATCATCCCTTCGGCACCGCGCGCCACCCGGGACCGCAACTCGGGGTGGCGTCGCATCAGTTGGGCGACGGCCCGGCGCAGGCGGGGCAGCTCCAACTCGCCGTCGACCACCAGGGCGAGCGAGACGGTGTGCTCCCAGCGGGCGGGGGCTAGCTGCCAGGTCACCCACATCGCCTCCTGGTTGACCGACAGCGGGAGCTGGGTCGCAGGGATCGCCGGGGTCGGCACGGACTGGTCCATCGGATCCTCCTGGGGGCCGTGGGTTAGCGCAGCCGCGCGGCGAGCGCGCGCTTGTCGGTCTTGCCGGCGGGGCTCAGCGGCAGCTCGGGCACGTGGACGAACCGTCCGGGCACCATGAAGGCGGGCAGCGCGGCCCGGGCGTGGCCGGTCAGCCGCTCGGCCAGGCCGGCATCCGGCGCGCCGCCGTCGGGGGCGGTGTAGAAGGCCACCAGCATCTTCTCGCCGACCCGGCTGGTGGTCGGCACCACGACCAGGTCGCCGATGCCGGGGGTGGCGCGCAGCGCCGTCTCGACCTCGCCGATCTCGATCCGGTAGCCGTTGATCTTCACCTGGTCGTCCGCGCGGCCGGCGTACTCCAAGGCGCCGTCGGCGCGGAGCATGACCAGGTCGCCGCTGCGGTAGTAGCGCCGGGGCTCCTGGCCCGGCAGTGCGAGGACCGGGTAGCGCTCGGCGTCGAGCTCCGGCCGGTTCAGGTAGCCGATCGCCAACTGCGGTCCTGCCAGGTAGATTTCGCCGATCTCGCCGGGCTCGGTGAGATCGCCTTCGGGTGTCAGCACGGCCAGCTCGAAGCCGTCCAGCGGCGGACCGATGTTGAGTGCGGGGTCGGCGGATCCCGCGGGGGCGGGGGAGCCGATCGGCACGTCGATCTCGGCGGGCAGCAGCTGACGGCCGGTGGCGAAGACGGTGGTCTCGGTGATCCCGTACACGTTGACGAACGCGGTGTTCGTGCCCAGGACCTGGCGCCACTCACGGACGGCGTCGATATCCGCGACCTCGCCGCCGAAGATCACGTAGCGCAGCGCCTGGGCCGCCTTGGCACCGGCGGTCGAGCCCGCGGCGGTGGCCGCCCGGGAGAGGTAGCGGAAGGCCGAGGTGACCTGGTTGAGCACGGTCACCTGCTCGGCGGCGAGCAGGTCCAGCATCGCCTCGGGGGAGCGGGCCGCCTGGGCGGGGACCACCACGAGCTTGGCGCCGTGGGCAAGAGCGCCCCACAACTCCCCGACGGAGAAGTCGAAGCAGTAGGAGTGGAAGAGCGTCCACACGTCGCTGCTGTCGGTCTCCAGCAGCTGGTCGAAGGCGGCCAGCAGGGCGGTCACGTTGGCGTGCGAGACCTCGACGCCCTTGGGGGTGCCGCTGGAACCCGAGGTGTAGATGACGTAGGCCGGGGCCTGCGGGGACACCTCGACCTCGTCGGCCCGCGGTGCGTCGTCCGCCCAGAGGCCCGGGTCGATCGTGACGACCCGCTTCGCCGCCGGGACGGTGCTGCCGCCGGCGGCGGGGTCCGCGTCGGTCAGCACCAGGTCGACCGAGGCGTCGTCGGCCATGTACTGCACCCGCTCGGCCGGGTAGGCCGGGTCGAGCGGCACATAGGCGCAGCCCGCCTTCAAGGTGGCCAGGATCGCGACCACCACCGCGTTGCCGCGGGCCAGGTGCAGGCCGACCCGGGCGCCGGGGCCGGCCACCTCGCGCAGGATCACCGCCGCCAGCCTGGCGGCCCGCTCGTCGAGCTGACGGTACGTCAACTCCTCGGCGGTGTCGCAGACCGCCGGGGCGCCCGGCCGCAGCGCGGCCTGCTGGGCGAATATCTGGTGAAGGCAGAGTTCTGACTGCATGGAACTTTTCCCACTCCTCGTCGGGGCTGACAGCGTCGGACCGGCCGGGGCTCAGCGCAGGCTGAGCGGACGCAGATCGGTCCAGATCTCCTTGATGCGGGCCAGGCACGCGGCCTTGTCGCCCGTCACGCCGACGCCCTGCCAGCCGGCCGGCAGCTCCCGGCCCTCGGGCCAGAGGGAGTACTGCTCCTCGTGGTTGCGCACCACGAGGTACTGGCGGTCGTCGCCATCCTCGAACATCTCGAGTCCTTACCTGTACGGGGTCGGTGAACGGTCGGGTCCGGTCAGACCTGCTGGAGCAGGTCCGCCGTCAGCAGGCCGAGCAGCTCGGGGCCGCTCGGACCGGTGGGGAAGAAGTGGTCGCCCGGGAGCATCCGCAGGCTGAACGCGCCACTGGTGTGGCTGCGCCAGGCGTCGAGCTCGGACTCCGCGACCGTGGTGTCGGCCAGGCCGCCGTAGACGCTGATCGGGATCGACAGCGCCGGGCGCTCCCGGTAGCGGTAGGTGAAGTCGAGCTCGAAGTCGGCCCGGATCGAGGGCAGTGCCAGGCGCAACACCTCGGGGCGGGCCAGCACCTCCTCGGGCGTGCCGCCGAGCGCGACCATGATCTCGGCCAACTCCCGGTCACCCAGCCGGTGGTAGGGCAGCGCGGCGCTGCCGAGCCGGGGTGCCCGGTGGCCGGCCGCCACCAGGGCGAGCGGCGCGTGGCCGGCCGAGTCCCGCAGTCGGTCGGCCAGTTCGAAGCCGATCACCGAGCCGAGACTGTGCCCGAAGATCACCGTGGGCAGCGCGGGCTCGGCCAGCACCGCCTCGGCCAGGTCCTCGGCCAGCGGGTCCATCAGGGTGTACAGCGGCTCCCGCAGCCGGCCGCCGCGGCCGGGCAGTTGGACGGCGCAGACCTCCACCTCGCTCGGCAGCAGCTCGCCCCAGGAGCGGTACATCGCGGCGGCGGCACCGGCCCCGGGCAGGCAGAGCAGGCGGATCCGGGCCCCGGGGCGCGGCGGGAAGCGCAGCAGCCAGCGGTTCCTCACGGCGTTCCCCCCTGTCGCAGCCGATCGGCCAGCTCCCCGATGGTGGGGTGGTGGAAGAGCTGGCTGACGCTGATGGCCAGCCCGGCCTCGCGGGCGCGGTGGACCACCCGGATGCTCTTCAGCGAGTCGCCGCCGATCTCGAAGAAGTCCTCGTCCACGCCGGTCTGCGGGCGCCCCAGCACCTCCGCCCAGATCTCCGCCAGGGTGCGCTCCAGCTCGTCGCGCGGCCCCGTCGGTTCGCCGCAGCGGTGCCGGTCGGGCAGCGGCAGCGCCGCGCGGTCCACCTTGCCGCTGGAGTTGAGCGGGAAGCGGGGCAGCACGACCAGGTGGCCGGGGACCATGTAGCGCGGCAGCTGGTCGCGCAGCCGTTCGCGCAGGACCGCCGTGAACCCGTCGGCCGTCCCGGCACCGGCGGTGAGCACCAGGTAGGCGGTGAGCGCCGGTTCGCCGCCGGGGGTGGCGGCGGGGGTGGTGGTGACCAGCGCGTCCTGCACCTCGGCCTGGTCGCGCAGCACGTTCTCGATCTCGCCGGGCTCGATCCGGAAGCCGCGGACCTTCAGCTGGTGGTCGTTGCGGCTCAGGAACTCGATGGTGGCGTCCGCCCGCCAGCGCACCAGGTCGCCGGTGCGGTAGAGCCGGGCACCGGGGGTGTCGCCGTAGGGGTGCGGCACGAAGCGGTCGGCGGTCAGCTCGGGCCGGCCCAGGTAGCCGCGGGCCAGCGCCACCCCGCCGAGGAACAGCTCGCCGGGAACGCCGACCGGAACGGGCCGCAACTGCCCGTCCAGCACGTACACTTCGACGCCCGCGATGGGCCGTCCGATCGGCACCCGGGCCTCGCGCAGGGCACCGGAGCCGGCCGGTGGCGGCGGGCACTGCCACTCGGTGACCTCGATGGAGGCCTCGGTGGGCCCGTAGAAGTTGGTCAGCCGCACCGGCAGCCGGTCCAGGCAGCGCTGCGTCAGCTGGGCCGGCAGCGCCTGCCCGCTGCAGAAGACCCGCTGCAGCGACTTGCACCGCTCCAGGTCCGGCTCCTCCAGGAAGGCCTCCAGCATCGGCGGCACGAAGTGCACCGTGGTGACGGCCTCGCGCTCGATCAGGTCGACCAGGTAGCCGGGGTCGCGGTGCCCGTCCGGCGCCGCCATCACCAGCGTCGCGCCGGCGGTCAGCGGCCAGAGCAGCTCCTGGACCGACACGTCGAAGGTGTACGGGGTCTTCTGCATCACCCGGTCCGCCGGGGTCAGGCGCTGGGAGTCCTGCAGGGCGTGGATCCGGTTGGCCAGCCCCCGGTGCGGCACGCCCACCCCCTTGGGCTCGCCGGTGGAGCCGGAGGTGTAGATGACGTAGGCCAGGTCGTCCGGGTCGACGCGGGCCGCCGCGGGCGCCGTGGCGGGCCCGGTGAGGGTGTCGACCGCCAGCACCGGCACCCCCGCCCCGGCGAAGGAGTCGGCCAGCTCGGCCGTGGTCAGCACCTGGGCGGCGCCCGACAGGCGCACCAGCTTGGCCAGCCGCCCGGCCGGGTCCTCGGTGGACAGCGGCAGGTAGGCGCCGCCGCCGCGCAGCACGGCCAGGATCGCGGGCACCAGCTCCAGCCCGCGCGGCAGGCAGAGCGCCACCACCTGGCCCGGGCGCGCGCCCTGCTCGGCCAGGCAGGCGGCGATCAGCCGGGCCCGCTCGGTCAGTTCGGCATAGCTCAGCCCGGTGCCCTCGAAGGCCACCGCGCCGCGCTCGGGCGTGGCCTCGGCCTGGCGCTCGATCAGCTGGTGCACCGGCAGGTCCCAGGCGTGCGGTTCGGCGCTGCGGCTCCACTCCCGCAGGATCTGCTCGGCCTGCGCCGGGCTGAGCAGCGAGAGTTCGGCGGCCTTCGCCTCCGGCCGCTCCAGCGCGTCGTCCAGCAGGTTGCGGTACTGCTCGGCCATCCGTGCCACGCTCGGCGCGTCGAACAGCTCGGTCCGGTACCGGATGACCGCCAGCGCGCCGTCCCCGCGCGGGGTGATCTCCAGCCAGAGGTCGCTGAAGGTGGTGGCCGGCCGCGCCGGCAGCACGTCCACCTCGACCCCGGCCAGCTCCGGGAACGAGTTCGGCTGCTGGAGCGCGAACATGTGCTGGAACAGCGGGTCGTGGCTGGCCGTGCGGTCCAGCCGCAGCGCGGTCACCAGCTGCTCCAGCGGCACGCCCTGGTCGCCGATCGCGGCCAGCGTGGTGCGCCGGGCGCGCTGCAGCAGTTCGGCGAAGCGCGGGTCGCCGGTCAGGTCCATCCGCAGCGGCAGGGTGTTGACGAACATGCCGATCAGCGACTGGGCCGCGGAGCTCGTGCGCCCGGCCGAGGGACTGCCGATCACCAGGTCCTGCGCGCCGGAGAGCCGGGAGAGCAGCAGGGCGTAGGCGGTCAGCAGGGTCATGAACGGGGTGACCCGGTGCCGGCGCGAGGTGAGCAGCACGCGCTGCCACAACTCGGGCTCCAGGGTGAACGCGTGGACGGCGCCCTCGTAGCCCTGGACGGCCGGGCGGGTGTAGGTGGTGGGGAGTTCGAGCACGGCCGGCGCCCCGGCCAGCCGCTCGCAGAGCCGCGCCAGCGCCTGCTGGGCCGGTTCGCCGAGCAGCTCCGTCCGCTCCAGCTCCGCGTAGTCGGCGAACTGCATCGGCAACGGGTCGAGCCGGGGCGTCTCACCGGCCCGGTAGGCCGCGTAGAGGGTGGACAGCTCCAGGTGGAAGCGGGCCATCGACCAGGCGTCGCCGATCGCGTGGTGGCAGATCACCGCCAGCCCGTGGTCCTCGGCGCCCAGCCGCAGCAGGCTGGTGCGGATCAGCGGGCCGGTGGCGAGGTCGAACTCGCGCAGGGCCTCCTCGGCCACCAGGATGCTGGCCCGCTCGGTCTGCTCGGCGGCCGGGACGCCGGTCAGGTCGATGACGGGCAGGGGGAGTCGCAGCTCGGCGGCGATCAGCTGGTGCGGCTCGCCGGACTCGGCCGCGAAGGTGGTGCGCAGGATCTCGTGCCGGTCCACCAGGTGCTGGAGCGAGCGGTGCAGCGCGGCGGTGTCCAGCGGGCCGCGCAGGCGCAGGGCCGAGACCAGGTTGTAGGCGGCGTTGCCGCCGGTGAAGTGGTCCAGGAACCAGAGCCGCCGCTGGGCGAAGGAGGCCGGCGCGGTCCTGGCCGGCGACCGTCCGGCGCCCGGCAGGCCGCCGGTCGGGTCGGTGTCGGTCACGAGGTCCCCCGGGTGTCGTCGGCGGCCTCGGAGGCCTGCAGGGTGGTGAGCAACTCCTGGATCACGACCGCGAATTCGGTGACAGTGGGTGCGTCGAAGATCGCCTCCAGCGGCGGCGCGACCCCGAAGTCGTCCTCGACCAGCGAGAACAGCTGCACGGCGGTGAGCGAGTCGCCGCCCAGCTCGAAGAAGTCGCGCTCCGCCAGGTCCTCGGTCTCGCCCAGCACCTTGGCGAAGAGCACCGCGAGCCGCTCCTCGATGGACGCGCTGTCCTGCGCACCCCCGGCCGGCTGCTCCGCCGGGGCGCCGGTGACGGCGTCGGCAGCAGCAACGGTGGCGGTGACGGCGGTGACGGCCGACGCGTCCGTGTCCGGTGCGGTGAACGGCTCGGGCCGGATCAGGTGGTGCCGGCGCTCGAACGGGTAGCTGGGCAGCGGCACCCGGTGGGGGAGCGCGCCCTCGTGCAGGCGGGCCCAGTCGACCGGGCTGCCGTCCTGCCAGATCCGTCCCAACGCGCCCAGCAGGGCGGCGCGTTCAGCCGTGGGAAGCTCCAGCGCCAGCCGGTCGAGCAGCTCGCCCGGCGTGGCGCTCCCGGGGGCCTGGGAGACCGGCGCCGTCGCGGTGGCCGACAGCGCCGCGATCGCCTCGGCGCGGTCGGCGCAGACCACGTGGCGGCGGTGCGCGAAGGCGCGCCGGCCGCTCTGCAGCGTCCAGGCGACATCCGCCAGCGGCTGCTCGGGGTGCTGCTCCAGGTGCCGGGCCAGCCGCTCGGCCATCGCGGCCAGCGCGGCCGGGGTCCGGGCGGAGAGCACCAGCAGCTGGGCGCCCTCGTCCCGCGCGGCCCGCTCGGCCGCGCGCGGCGCCTCCTCCAGCACCACGTGCGCATTGGTGCCGCCGATGCCGAAGGAGCTGACGCCGGCCCGGCGCGGCCCGGCCGAATCCCAGGCGCGGTGCTCGGTGTTCACCGTGAAGGGGGTCTTGGCGAAGTCGATCACGGGGTTGGGACGGTCGAAGTGCAGGGTGGCGGGGATCGCCCGGTGCTCCAGCGCCAGCGCGGTCTTGATCAGCCCGGCCACGCCGGCGGCGGTGTCGGTGTGCCCGATGTTGGTCTTGGCCGAGCCGAGCAGCACGGAACCGGCCGGCACCTCCTCCTCGGCGCGGAAGGCCTGGGTCAGCGCGGAGACCTCGATCGGGTCGCCGACCGGGGTCCCGGTGCCGTGCGCCTCGACGTAGGAGATCGAGGCGGCGCTCACCTCGGCCGCCGCGTGCGCGAGCCGGATCACCTCGCTCTGGCCCTGCACCCCGGGCGCGGTGAAGCCGGCCCGCTCGTGCCCGTCGTTGTTGACCGCGGAGCCGCGGATCACGGCGTGCACGTGGTCGCCGTCGTCCAGCGCGTCCTGCAGCCGGCGCAGCACCACCACGCCCGCGCCGTCGCCGCCCACGATGCCCTTGGCGCCCGCGGAGAAGGTGCGGCAGCGGCCGTCGGGCGACATCGTGCCGCCCTCCACGTAGCGGTAGCCCGAGCGCGGCAGCCGCAGCGTGATCCCGCCGGCCAGCGCCATGTCGCAGTCGCCGGCCAGCAGTGCCCGGCCGGCCTCGTGGACGGCGACCAGCGAGGACGAACAGGCCGTCAGCACCGCCATGCTGGGCCCGGTCAGGCCGAGCTTGTAGGAGATGCGGGTGGCCAGGTGCTCGGGCTCGTTGGAGATGGTCAGCGTCAGGGCGTCGACGCCGGGGAACCGCTCGGCCTGGGCCTGGGTCAGCGCGGCGTAGCCGTTGCGGCCGGTGCCGGCGTAGACGCCCACCGTGCCGGGCGTGGTGCGCGGGTCGTAGCCCGCCCGCTCCAGGGCCTCCCAGGCGCACTCCAGGAACATCTGGTGCTGCGGGTTGAGCAGGGTGGCGTCGCGGGAGGAGAACTGGAAGAAGTCCGCGTCGAACTCGCCCACGCCGTCCACGATGCCGTGCATCGGCACGTAGCGCGGGTCCTCCAGCGCCGCCGGGTCGTGGCCCCAGGCGCGCAGCTCCTCGGCGGAGAAGGCGCGCACCGAGTCCACCCCGGCCGTCAGGTTCGCCCAGTACTCCTCGGGCGTCGCGGCGCCGGGGAACCGGCACGCCATGCCCACGATGGCGATGTGCGTGTCGTTCTCGGCGGCGTAGTCGTCGCTGCCGTAGTCCTCGCCGGTCATCAGATCGTGTCCTTCGGTGTGCTGTCGGCGAGCTGTGAGGTCTCGTCGGGGGTACGGGCAGGGGTGGGGCGCCGGTTCTGGGCGCGCAGCGACTTCAGTCGGCTGCTGCCGCGCCGCAGGCGGTCGGCGGCGGGGGCGGGGTCGGCGGCCGTCGGGGCGGCATCGCCGGTCGCGGCGGCGGGTGTGGCGGCGGGTACGGCGGGCTGGGCGTCGAGCCGGCGGGCCAGGGCGGCGATGGTGGGGTGCTCGAAGACGGTGAGGATGCTCAGCTCCTGGTCCAACTCCGCGGCCAGCGCCTCGCGGACGGTGGCCAGCAGCAGCGAGTGGCCGCCGATGTCGAAGAAGTTGTCCTGGGTGCCGAAGTTCTCGTGCCCCAGCGCCTTCGCCCACACGGCGGCGATCCGCTGCTCCAGCGGGGTGCGCGCGGCGCCCTGCGGCACGGTCCGGCCGGCCAGTGGCACCGCCTGTCCGGCCAGCGCGTCGCGGTCGACCTTGCCGTTGGCGGTCAGCGGCAGCGCGTCCAGCACCTGGTAGTCGTGCGGGCGCATGTAGCCCGGGAGTTGGCGGCCGACCTGCTCGTGCAGCTCGGCCCGGTCGGGCGGGCTCGCGGGGTCGGCGAGCACCAGGTAGGCGGTGAGGACCGGTTCGGCCGTCCCGTCGGGCCCGGCCGGATCCGCTGCGACCAGCGCGACGATGGCGTCCCGCACGCCGGGGTGGGCGCGCAGGATGTTCTCGATCTCGCCGGCCTCGATCCGGAAGCCGCGGATCTTCAACTGCTGGTCGTTGCGGCCCAGGAAGTCGAGAGTCCCCTCGGGCCGCCGGCGCACCAGGTCGCCGGTGCGGTAGAGCCGGGCGCCGGGGGTACTGCTGAAGGGGTGCGGGACGAAGCGGTCGGCGGTCAGCTCGGGCCGGCCCAGGTAGCCGCGGGCCAGCGCCACTCCGCCCAGGTACAGCTCGCCCGGCAGCCCGATCGGCACCGGGTTCAGCTCCTGGTCCAGCACGAGGGCCTCGACGCCCGCGATCGGCCGGCCGATGTCCGGCAGGGCGCCGCGGCCGTGCGTGTCGGGCGCCACCGGGCCGGAGGTGGCGACCACCGTGCCCTCGGTCGGACCGTAGTTGTTGACCAGCTGGAACGGAAGCTCCCGGGACCCGATGCCGCGCAGCCGGTCGCCGCCGGTCAGCACCGAGCGCGGGGCGCCGCCGGCCGGCCAGGGCGCGGCGGCGATCCGCTCGACCAGCGGAGTGGGCACGAAGCAGCTGGTCACCTCGCGGTCGACCAGCCAGTCGGTCAGCTCGCCCGGGGACAGCACGGTTGCGGCGTCCGGCACTTCGAGGGTGGCACCGGCGGCCAGCGTTGGCCAGATCTCCCAGACCGAGGCGTCGAAGCCCGGAGCGGCGATCAGCGTGCTGCGGTCGCCCGCGGTCAGGCCGAAGGTGCGGTGGTGCCAGGCGACCAGGTTGGCCAGCGCCCGGTGCTCGATCATCACGCCCTTGGGCAGGCCGGTCGAGCCCGAGGTGTAGATCACGTAGGCGAGGTCGGTGAGCCGGGCGCGCGGCACCGCCTCGGCGGCCGGAGCCTCGGCGGCCAGCGCCTGGGCGAGCGTCAGCACCGTCACGGTGTGCGGCAGTGCGATGTCCTGATGGTCCGTCAGGACCAGCAGCGGGCGCGCCTCGGAGAGCACTGCGGCCAGCCGGCCCGGCGGGTTGGCCGGGTCCAGCGGCAGGTAGGCGGCACCGCTCTTCAGCACGCCGAGCACGGCGACGACCAGCTCCGGTCCGCGCGGCAGGCAGGTCGCCACCAGGGCGCCGGGCCGGGCGCCCGCCGCACGCAGCCGGGCCGCCACCAGCTCGGCCCGGCGGTCGAGTTCGGCGTAGCTCAGCGACCGGTCGGCGGTGCGCACCGCGATGGCCTCGGGCCGTTCGCGGGCCTGCCGCTCGACCAGCGTGTCCACGCACTCGGCGCCGGGCGCCGGCGGCGCCTCGGCACCGGCCAGCACGGTGCGCTCCTCCTGGACGCCGAGCAGCGGCAGCCGGGCCAGCGGCGCCTCCGGTGCGGCCAGCGCCGCGGTCAGCAGTCGCTGGAACCGCTCGCCGAGCAGTCCTGCGGTGCCCGCCTCGTACACGTCGCTCTGGTAGCTCACGTAGCCGCCGGACTGCTCCGGTCCGAGGGCCACCTGCAGGGTCAGCTCGAACTTGGCGGTGCTGATCCGGATCGGCACCGGGCTCGCGGTCAGGCCGCGCGGACCGGTTACCGCCGTGGTGGCGCTCTCGTAGCTGAAGGCGTGCTGGAAGATCGGGTGCCGCGAGGTGGTCCGCTCGGGCTGGAGCTCCTCCACCACCTGCTGGAAGGGCAGGTCCTGGTACTCGTGCCCGGCCAGGAAGGTGTCGCGGACCTGCGGCAGCAGCTCGGCGAAGGTCATCCCCGGGCGCAGCCGCACCCGCAGCGGCAGCACGTTGACGAAGAGCCCGACGATCCTTTCGGTCTCCAGCCTGGTGCGGCCGCTGACCGGCACGCCGATCACCACCTCCGCGGTGCCGGCCAGCCGGGCCAGCAGCACGGCGTACGCGCTGAGCAGCACGGTGAACTTGGTGACCCGGTACCGGGTGGCCAGGGTCCCCAGCTGCTGGGCGAGTTGCGGGGAGAACTGGAAGGGCCGGGAGGCCCCGGCGCCGCTCGGCACCGCCGGGTGCGGCCAGTCGGTCGGCAGCGAGAACTGCTCGGGCGCACCGGCCAACTGCTCCCGCCAGTAGGCCATGGCCTCGGCGCGGCGCGGTCCGGCCAGCATCTGGCGCTCGGCGGCGGCGTAGTCCCGGTAGTCGTACGCCTCGACAGCCGGTTCGGCGCCCTGTTCGGGGGCGCCGTCGAGCGCGGCGGCGTACTCCTCGTTCAGGTCGCGCTGCAGGAGGCCGATCGACCAGCCGTCGACCACGATGTGGTGGAAGGCGAGCACCAGCACGTGCTCCTCGGCCGCGAGCCTGATCAGCCCGGCCCGGAAGAGCGGGCCGCCCACCAGGTCGAAGGTGCTCAGGGCGAGGCGGTCCACCGCCTCGCCCAGTGCCCGCTCGCGGGCGGGCGCGGGCAGGTCGGTGAGGTCGGTGACGGGCAGCTCCACGGTCAGCCGCGGCGCGATCCGCATCATCGGCACGCCGTCCACCAAGGGGATGGTGGCGCGCAGCAGGCTGTGCCGCTCGGCCAGCCGGGCCACCGCCCGGGTCATGGCGGGCAGGTCGAGCGGGCCGCGCAGCCGGGTGGCCTGCGGCACGTTGTACTCGCTGCTGTCCGGGCGCAGTTGCCAGAAGAACCAGAGCCGCTGCTGGGCCGAGGAGAGCGGCGAGAGCGGCTGGTGCGCGTCACCGCTCACCGGTGGCCACCTCTCCGGCGAGCAGGGGTGCCGTGTAGCCGGCGAGTTCGGCAAGCGTGGGGTGGTCGAAGAAGGCCGCCAGCGGTATCTCCACCCCGAGCGTCCGGCGGGCCCGGGAGATCACCTGCGAGGCGGTGAGCGAATGGCCGCCCAGCTCGAAGAAGTTGTCGTCGGCGGTCAGGTCGTCGAGGCGCAGCACGTCCTGCCAGATGAGGGTGAGCGCGTTCTGCAGTTCGTCCAGCGAACCAACGCTGGCCGGTGATTCCGGCACCTGCTGTGCGGTGCTGTCCGTCGATTGCCCGTGGAGGGTCATGGCCGCAGGCTTCCTCTCTGTCCGAAGCGTTGTGGGAAGGGGTCAATTCGGGCCTGCTGCAAAGACCTTCACACAGGTTGCGGGGCCTGGCACTGATCCAAAGATTCCCGGCCGGGCAGAGGGAATGCAACCCGTCCTACCCCTTGGGGCGAGGACGGTCGCACTTAGGGGCAACGGAAGTCCAAATTCCGTTTTTCCCGGCCGGTGATCACGGGAAGGTTTCGGTGGTCGTGGCCCGATGGGCGGCCGGGCTGTGCGAGATGCCCCTTCGGGCAGTTCGGGTGCGCCTCATGGTGCAGCCGGGCGCTTGCACGGTCGAGCGGTTCGCGGACGCCCGACAGGGCCGAGTTCCAGCCACTCGGGCAGGGGTGCGATGCTGCTCGGTGGGGGCGATAGGGCCGCTCCTGTCCGGACTGTCCGGTTCTGTGCCCAGGAATCCGGGGAGTTCCGAGAACGGCGCATAATGACGGGGTTCAAGTCGCCGAAGCGGGTTGAACTTGCACCGACAACCGTGATCGATCTAGCCTCTTCCGGTCGTCCGGGGCCGCTTTGTCAGCGCAGGGCCGGGCGGTCCGACGAGGCTCGCGAGTACCTGTGGTGCACCTCGGCAGGCCCTTGCGGAATACCCGCCCAGGGAATTCGGTCCAACGCGTAGCCGGGGGGCTAATCATGAGTGAAAAATCCGTGAAATCCGTCACGGTGGCTGTTCTGGCCAACGACCCGGTGACGGGCGAGGGGGCGGTCTGGTGGCTCTCCTCCTGCAAGGAGATCACCGCCAGCTACTGGACCTGGCGCCATCCGGCCGACGTCCTGCTGGTGCTGGCCACCGAGGTCACCGCGGACACCCTCGCGCGGGTGGAGCGGGTCCAGCACGAGACACCGGACAGCGTCCTGCCGATGGTGCTGGTGGCCCAGGAGTTTCCCGAGCACCACATGCTGCGGGCCATCGACCTCGGTCTGGTGAGCTATCTGCACCGGCAGGAGAGCGGCTTCGACGACATCAAGCGGGCCGTCCACGAGGCCGCCGCCGGCGGCCGCGACCCCTCGGTGCAGCAGGCGCTGATCGGCCACATCCGGGCGCTGCGGGACACGGCGCTGGCGCCGGCCGGCCTCAACCTCGCGGGTCTGGCCGACCGCGAGGTCGAGGTGCTGCGGTTCCTGGCCGAGGGCCTGAGCACCAAGCAGATCTCAGCGAAGCTCAGCTACTCGGAGCGCACCGTGAAGAGCATCGTGCACGGCGTGGTCACCCGGCTCAACCTGCGCAACCGCACCCACGCCGTGGTCTACGCGCTGCGCACCGGGATCATCTGACGCCCCGGCATCAGCCGGCGGAGCCGGCCGTCACCAGTCCGCTCTCGTAGGCCGCGATCACCGCCTGCGCGCGGTCGCGCACATCGAGCTTGCCGAAGATGCTGGTGATGTGGTTCTTCACGGTGGAGACGCTGATCTCCAGCTCGCCCGCGATGGCGGCGTTGTCCAGACCGCTGGCCATCAGCCGCCACACCTCGACCTCACGCGGCGTCAGCTCGCCCAGCTCCGGCGCCGGTGCGGGCGGCTGCGGGCGCCGGGGCGTGGTGACGAAGGTGGAGATCAGCCGGGTGAGCAGGCGCGGTGCCACCGCGGCCTCGCCGCCGTGCACGGTGCGCAGCGCCGCGAGCAGCTCCTCCGGCGAGACGTCCTTGGGCAGGAACCCGGAGGCGCCCGCACGCAGTGCGGCCACCACGTACTCGTCCATGTCGAAGGTGCTCAGGGCCAGCACCCGGCACTCGGGCAGCTCCCGGACAAGCCGCTCGGTGGCCTGGACCCCGTCCAGCACCGGCATCCGGATGTCCATCACCACCACGTCGGGCCGGTGCAGCCGGGCGAGCTCGACCGCCTGCTCACCGTTCTCGGCCTCCGCCACCACCGCGACGGCCGGGTCGGGGGCCAGGATCAGCGCCAGCCCGCGCCGCACCAGCGGCTGGTCGTCCGCGATCAACACCCTGATCCGCTGCGGCGATTCACTCATCCCAGCAGCTCCTCTCGCTCGCCCGGCGCCACCGGCAGGCTGGCCGCCACCCGGAAGCCGCCGTGCTCCAGCGGTCCGGCCACCATGGTGCCGCCCTGCAGGGCGACGCGTTCCTGCATTCCGATCAGACCGTACCCGCTGCGCCCCGGCCCCGGGCCCGCCGCCCCGGCGCGGCCTGCCCCGACCCCGGTCGGCACCCCGGGGCCGGTGTCGCGCACCTCCACGGTGATCCGGTCCTGGCGGTAGGTCAGCTGGACATAGGCCTGCGCCTGGCCGCCGGCGTGCTTGCGGGCGTTGGTCAGCGCCTCCTGGACGATCCGGAAGACGGTCAGGCCCAGGGTCGGCGCCAGCGCGCGCTGCTCGCCGCGCACCGTGAACTCCACGGGCAGGCCCCCGAGTCGGGACTCCTGGACGATCCGCTCCAGGTCCCCGGTGCCCGGCTGCGGCGCGTTCGGCGCCTCCTCGGCCTCGTCACCGGCCCGCAGCACGTCGAGCAGCTGGCGCATCTCGCGCAGCGCCAGGCGCCCCGAGCCCTCCAGGGTGACCAGTGCCTCGCGCACCACCTCGGTGTCGCCCCCGAGGTTGGCCCGCGCGCCGCCGGCCATCAGCTGCATGGTGGTGATGTGGTGCGCCACGATGTCGTGCAACTCCCGGGCGATGCGGCGGCGTTCCCGGGCCACCGCACGGTCGGCCAGCAGCTTGCGCTTGGTGGCCTGCTCGCGCTGGACGTAGTTGACCACGGCGGCCGTGCCGACGACCAGCGCGGCGGCGACCACGGCGCTCGACGCGTCCCCGAGGGTGGGCGGGAACGGCTGCCCCCGGCCGATCAGCGTCACGGCGGCCGTGGCCGGGGCGGCCGCCAGGGTCACCGCGATGCGTCCGGCCCGCGCGACGAAGAACAGCGCCAGCGCGAGGGAGGCACCGAAGTGGTGCGGCGCCGCCGAGACGCCCTGATTGAGCAGGAGGTTGACGGCCAGCACCGCCGCCGGCGCGGCCAGCGGCCAGCGGCGCCGGGCGAGCAGCGGCAGGACGGCGAGCACGGTCAGCACCAGGCCGGCCGCCTGGACCGGTCGGCCGTCCGCCGAACCGCCGAGCGTGTAGCCGAGCAGGTCCAGACAGGCCGCTCCGGCGCACAGCAGCGCGTCGTTGCGGGTCCAGAGCAGGGTGTCGGCCTGCAACGCCTGCCGCACCCGTGTGCCCAGCGCGCTCGGCGCCCGGCGCGTGGCCATGTGGTGTCCCTCCCGCAGCGGCACCCGGGACTTCACCGGTACGCCATGACAGCTGTTCGGCGCCCATTCTCGCACCGCGGGCGGAGCCTGCCCCGGGCCCCCGCGGTGACCGTGACCAGGACCAGGGTCCTGGTCACGGGCCCTTCCCCGGCCCCCGGTCCCGGTGGCGTTCTCCTCCTGCGCCCCGAGGCGGCGGGGGGTCGGGCCGTGATGGTCTGGAGATCAGCCGGGAGCCCCCGGCACCTGCACCACTGCCGGAGGACCGCGTGACACGGGTCGGGCCCCACCGCTCGTCGCGGTGGGGCCGGACCCGCGGGGTACCCGCCCTCAGTAGCGCTG
This sequence comes from Kitasatospora sp. NBC_01250, assembly GCF_036226465.1. Classification (NCBI taxonomy): domain Bacteria; kingdom Bacillati; phylum Actinomycetota; class Actinomycetes; order Kitasatosporales; family Streptomycetaceae; genus Kitasatospora; species Kitasatospora sp. NBC_01250. Next base: position 7,747,213 of record NZ_CP108476.1, read on the forward strand.
CGCCGTCGCGACCTTCGCGCTCAGCGCGACGTCCGTGTCCTTGGTGCTGAACGCCACCGGCTGCGCCTTCTGACCGGCGGCCAGGTGCTGGACGCCCACCACGGTGCTGTCCACCTTGGCGCCCGAGGCGTCCAGGAAGTCGATCCGCACGGCGTAGTTCGCCGCGCTGGAGGTGCTGTTGGTGATGGTCACGACCACCGCGTTCAGCCCGCCCGAGGTGGCCTTGGGCACCCCCGTCAGGGTCACGTCGCCCACCGCGTTGCCGGTGCCCGTGACGTCGGCGAGCGCGGCCGAGGCCGAGGCCTGCGCCTTGGCCCCGGCCGCGGAGACCGAGGCCTCGAAGGAGGCGGCGGCGGCCGAGACCGAGGAGGCCGCCGAGGAGACCGCGGCCTGTGCGGAGGAGGCGAGCGAGGAGACCCCGGAGGGCACCGAGCCGGAGAAGGAGGCCGTCGCCGGGGAGAACGGGGTGGCGCTGGTGGCGCCGCCGGAGGAGGTCTTGGAGGAGCTGCTGCACGCCGCCAGCCCGGCGACGGCGCCGGCCGTCAGCACCAGCGCCGTCGCGGCCGTCAGGCGGCCGGCCGTCGTGTGGCGTGTGGAGTTCCCTGCGTGGCTTCTGTTCAAGGTTCCGCCCTACTCACTGGCCGGGAACCGCTCCCGCGCCGTCATGACCCACCGTCACCCGTGGCCCGAGCAGGCGGCCACCCGCGCTGCTCCAACCGGCGCCCGGCCGGACCCGGGCGTCGGCGTCCGGTCGGCGCTCAGGGGCCGGCGGCCGGCGGTCCGGCCGGTCGGGTCGGCTCCTCCTCGACCACGTCCAGCAGCTCGATCAGGGTGAGCACGAAGACCACCGCGAGCCCCAGCACCACCACGACCCAGCCGGTGGGGTAGGGCCAGAGCACCAGGGTGAGCCCGGCCGCGCCGACCACCGCCCACTCCAGCACCCGCTTGGACCGGTGCACCCAGGGCCCGACCGGCCCGGTGTGCAGCCCGGCCCGCCCGGCCGCCGCGCGTGCCGCGTGCGGACCGGCCCGCCAGATCTCGCGCAGCTGCCGGGCCCGGCGGTTCGGGCCGCTCAGCCAGGCCCCGAGGGCCACCGCGAGCCCGAGCACCACGTACGTCCGTACGCTCACCCGCAGCAGTCGCACCAGCGCGTCGTAGACCGCGCCCGCCGCGGGCTGGGAGACGGAGGCGGGCAGCGCGTCCAGGTAGAGCACCCGGAAGACGCTCAGGCCGATCCCGAGCGCGACGGTGGCCGCGGTGGCGCCGAGCGCGAGGGCGATCAGCGCCGTGCGCCGGTGCCGGGCGAGCAGCAGGCCGACGACGGCGAACAGCACCGCGGCCACCGGCAGCCAGGTGCCCGCCAGCTCCAGCAGGCGGATCCCGGTGCGGACCGACCCGACCTGGGAGGAGTCGAGCACGGTGTACTGGACGTGGATGGTGGGGATCGCGTTCGCCACGCTCGCCCCGGAGTCCACCAGCTGCTGCTTGAGCTGGCCGATGAGCGGGGCCAGGTCGATGGTCACCGCGTTGTCGGTCAGCTGCACCGCGCCGCCGCCCTGGCCGGTGAGCGCCTTGGTGAACTGGTCGTGCACCGTGCGGTTGGCCTGCACCCAGAAGCTCGCGAAGGCGGGGCTGGAGACCACGTTCTGGGCCGCGCCGCGCACCAGGCTCTGCAGCGCGCTGTCGATCGAGCCGCTCAGCTGCCCGAGCAGCCCGCCCAGCACGGACTGGTCGGAGGGCGCCACCTGCTGGATCAGCGAGTTGACGCTCAGGTTCTGGGTGACGGCGGTGGCGATCCGGTCGGCCACCGCGTTCTGCACCGCCGGGTCGCCGGCCAGCGGGGCGACGGTGGCCACGTAGCGGTCGGTGTCCTCGGCCAGGCTCGCGGCCCAGACCGCGACCACGCTCAGCGGGGTCAGCAGCGCCGCGAGCACCAGCAGCAGCCCGGCGAAGGCCGCCCGGGTGCGCCGCGCCGCCGGCCCGGCCCGCTCGGCGTCGGTGCGCTCGCCGTCGGCGGGCTCGCCCCCGGGGGGATTGCCGTCGGTGGGATCGGCTGTCGCCATCTCAGGTCTCCGTTCCTCCCCCCTCGGGTGGGCCGGCTACTCGTCCGCCGGGTCCACCGGCGGTGGCCGCTCCCGCGGGTCGTCCTCGGGGGTGCCGAGGTAGCGCGCCAGGAAGGTCTCCTTGGCGAGGGTGGCGCCGATGGTCAGCGCGCCCGTGAGCACGGCGCAGACGGCGACCAGCCAGGACAGCAGGGTGAAGATCGACCCGAGCGCCCCGTACGCGGCCAGGCTCCGGTTGAGCGCGCGCGGGATGTAGAGGTGGGCGGTGATCGACAGCGCGGCGGTCGCCGCCGCGGTGAGCACCGCCGCGGGCAGCAGGGGCAGCCAGGGCACCCGGCCGGCCAGCAGCAGGCGCTGGGTCCACCACCAGAGGCACACGCTGCTCAGGAAGCTCAGCGGCACCCCCACCCAGAGCCCGGCCCCGAAGCCGTTGCGCACCGGACCCTGCAGGACCAGGACCACGAGCCAGGTGATGATCCAGGCGAACCACCGCCAGATCGCGACCCGGGTGGGCGACGGCCCCAGGTCCCAGGCACGCTGGCAGATCCGCGCCAGCGCGCGGCTGGAGCCGGTCGCGGAGAGCAGCACCATGATGGTGCCGATCACGCTGGTGGTCTCGCGCAGGTTGCCGCCCTCGGTCGCGTAGAGCGCCTGGAGCTGTTCGGCGCCCGCGCCGGTGAGGCCGAAGACGGTGCGCACGGAGTGCATCAGGTTGGTGCGCACGGTGTTGGGCGCCGTGGCGGCGACGACGAAGAGCAGCGGGACGGCGGTCAGGAAGATCTGCGCGGCCAGCCGGGTGCCGGACTCCATGATGCGGGCGGCGATCAGACGCCCCGTCAGGGTGGTCAGCACCGGCATCCGCCGTTCGGCATCGCTGATCGTGCGCCCGCAGTAGTCACGCGTCGACCGTGACCAGGAGGAGACCCGCGCGCGCACACCGTGCCGATCGGGCGCCATCGAGGGGGCTGCTCCTTCGGGCTGCGGGCGGCTGCGGGGGAACTCGCCAGGTGTTCCCCCGCAGCGCGGCCCGGGTACCGCGACGGGCGGGCGACCAGCCGGACGGAGCAGCACGTCCGTCCGTTCGAGGAGTGTGCTGGAATGCTGCACTGCGCCGGGAATGCCGGAGAACGACCCGAGGGGGATCTGTCAGCGTGAAGCAGCGCTCGTGGAACGAACTGACCGCCTACCGTGCGCGGCTGCGCGGCTGCCTGCTCGGCGGCGCGATCGGGGACGCCCTGGGCAACCCGATCGAGTTCCTGTCCCTGCCGGAGATCCGGGCCAAGTACGGCGAGCACGGCGTCACCGGTCCGGTCGCCGACGGCGAGGGGGTGATCGGCCGGGTCACCGACGACACCCAGATGACGCTCTTCACCGCCTCCGGCTGGCTGAGCGGCTACGCCCGCGCCAAGGCGAAGGGCATCGGCGGCGCGGAGACGACGATCCTGCGCGACGCCTACCTGTGCTGGCTGGAGACCCAGACCGAGCCGTCGCCGCCGCCGCACCAGGGGCTGCGCCACCGCACCGGATGGCTGCGCGAGGAGCAGTGGCTGTACGCCCGTCGGGCGCCCGGCAACGCCTGCCTGTCCGGCCTGCGGCAGACCCACGTCCCCCGCCTGGGCGATCCGCTCGACGGGCGGCCCGGACCGGTGAACCCGCACTCCAAGGGCTGCGGCACGGTCATGCGCTCCGCCCCCTTCGGCTTCACCGACCGGGACGCCAAGGCCGCCTTCGAAGCCGCGGCGCACTGCGCCCAGATCACCCACGGCCACCCCACCGGCTACTACGCCGCCGGCGCCTTCGCCGCCCTGATCCACCACCTGCTCGACGGTGTGCCGCTGGCCGCCGCCGTGCTGCTCGCCCTGGACCTGCTCGCCCGCTATCCCGGCCACCAGGAGACCACCGCCGCCCTGCGCGCGGCCTACGAGCTGGCCACCGAGGGCGGCGAGGCGACCGCGGAGAAGCTGCAGACGCTGGGCGCCGGCTGGGTCGCCGAGGAGGCCCTGGCCATCGCGGTCTACGCCGCGCTCGCGCCGACCCGGCATCAGACCTTCTACGTCGACCAGCAGGGCCCCCACTGCCACCCGAGCCCGCCGCGCACCCCGATCGAGGCGGCCTTCCTGCTCTCGGTCAACCACTCGGGCGACAGCGACTCCACCGGCTCGATCTGCGGCAACCTGCTCGGCGCCCAGTACGGCGACGTGTGCCTGCCGCCGGACTGGCTGCGCCGGATCGAGGGCCGGCGGGCGATCGCCGTGCTCGCGGACGACATCGCCGCCGAGGTGGCTCCGGGCGAGCAGCGCAGCTGGATCTACTGACACCCCGCCGGCCCCGGCCCGGCGCCGTGCCGTGCGCCCCTCCGGGTGGATGGCGCGATTCGTGGGATGCGTGTCGTTGACGCCACGATCGGCGCGGGCGCAGGCTGAGGGTGTGGCCAAATCCCGCATCGTCTTCGTGATCTTCGACGGCTTCCAGCCGCTCGACCTGGTCGGTCCGTACGAGGTGTTCCAGCACGCGGGCCGCCAGTCGGGCGGCTTCGAGTGCCAGGTGGTGGCGCCCGCCGCCGGGCCGGTGCGCTCGGCCGGCGGCCTGCCGGTGCACGCCGAGTACGGCGTGGCGGACCTCGATCCGCGGGGCACCGACACCCTGGTGGCGGTGGGCGGCGCGGGCGTCGACCGGGCCCGGCACCAGCGGGCGCTGGTCGACTGGGTCGCCGCCGCCGGCGCGGACGCCCGCCGGGTGACGTCCGTCTGCAGCGGGGTCTTCCTGCTGGCCGCCGCCGGCCTGGTCGACGACGGCTGCCGGGTCACCACGCACTGGTCGCGCGGTGAGCAACTCGCCCGCGAGCACCCCGGGTTGCAGGTGGACTGCGATCCGATCTTCGTGCGGGACGGGCGGGTGTGGACCTCGGCCGGGGTGACCGCCGGGATGGACCTGGCGCTCGCCCTGGTGGAGGACGACCTCGGCCGGGCGGTGGCCCACGCCGTCGCCCAGGAGCTGGTGCTCTTCCTGCGCCGCCCCGGCAGCCAGTCGCAGTTCAGCGTGCCGCTCTGGTCCCGTCAGCCGTCCAGCGATCCGATCCGCACCGCGGTGGCCGCGATCCACGCCGACCCCGGCGCCCGGCACGCCGTCGCCGACCTGGCCGCCCAGGCCGGGCTGAGCCCCCGTCACCTGCAGCGCCGCTTCACCGCCGAGCTCGGCGCCCCGCCGGCCGGCTACGTGGAGCGGGTGCGGGTGGAGGCGGCCCGCCGGGCGCTCGCCGAGGGCGACGACCCGCTGGAGGCGATCGCCCGCCGGTACGGCTTCGGCACCGCGGAGACGCTGCGCCGCTCCTTCCACCGGCAGGTCGGCGTGACGCCCTCCGACTACCGCGACCGCTTCCGCACCATCAACCCCGACCCCGTGCCCGTCCCCGGCCCGGTGCCCGTCCCCGATCCAGCCCCCGTCCCCGAGCTTCGAGGGAGCGCGACATGACGACCTATGGACTGCTGCTGTTCGACCGTGCCGAGGAGCTCGACTTCGTCGGCCCCTGGGAGGTGTTCACCGCCTCCGCCATGCTCCGCGCCGAGGCCGGGCACACCGACCGGGCCGTGCTGATCGCCGAGCGCCCCGGCCCGGTGCGCTGCAGCAAGGGCATGCGGGTACTGCCCGACCACACCTTCGACGACCACCCGCCGCTGGACCTGCTGCTGGTCCCCGGCGGCCAGGGCACCCGCACCGAGGTGGCCAACCCGGTGCTCCTCGAGTGGATCCGCAAGGCCGACGCCCAGGCCGCCTGGACCGCCGGCGTCTGCACCGGCGCGCTGCTGCTGCACGAGGCCGGCCCGGCCCGGGGCCGCCGGGTGGCCACCCACCACGCCTTCGAGGACACCCTCCAGGCGCGCGGCGACATCACGGTGGTGCGCGACGCCCGGTACGTGATCGACGGTCGGCTCGCCACCAGCCAGGGCGTCTCGGCGGGCATCGACCTCGCGCTGTGGCTGATCGGCCGCCTGCACGGCCGCGACCACGCCCGCGCCGTGCGCCGCTACATCCAGTACGAGCCGGCCCCGCCGTACCTGGCCGACGAGCCGCTGGCGGACTGACACGCGCCTCGGCGCCCGGCCGCGGGTCTGTCGTGGCCGGGCGCCGAAGCGCGTGGGGTCGGCGTGGGGCTGCCGCGCCTCAGAGCGCGCAGTAGGCGTTCATCAGGGCCGTGCCGGTGTCGCGCTGGCCGGTGGTGCCCTGGGCCAGGTGGTACTCGTTGTTGACGAGCACCACCTGCTTGGTGCCGTCGTCGTTGCTGGCCCAGGTACTGAAGTAGCCGAGGACGGAGCCGTTGTGCGACCAGGCCCATGTGCCGCAGGGCATCTGGCTGTGGACGATGCCGAGGCCGTAGTAGGAGGTGCCGGTGTTGTCGGTGGGCACCCCGGTCTTGAGCTCGGCCTCCTGGGCGGGCGGCAGCAGCTTGCCGGTGAGCAGCGCCCGGCTGAAGGCGGCCAGGTCGTCCATGTTGGACACCATCGCCCCGGCCGTGCCGGTGATCTGCACGTCGGAGACCGTGGAATCGAGGAGGAGGAAGTCCGAGACGTACTGGTAGCCGTGCAGGTAGGTGCCGGACATGCCCGGGCCGCTGGGGAACGAGGTGTGGGTGAGGTCGAGCGGCGTGATGATCCGGTTCTGGATCTCGTCGGCCGGGCTGTTCCCGGTGACGGCGGTGATCACCATGCCCGCGAGCAGGTAGCCGGTGTTGGAGTAGGCCCACTGCTGGCCCGGTGCCGTGGTCGGCTTGCGGGAGTTCAGGGCGAGGTTCACCAGGTCCTGCGGCGCGAAGGACTGGTTCGGGTTGAGATTGGCACGCCAGGTGAGGGCGACCAGCGGCAGGTAGTCGGGCAGCCCGGAGGTGTGGTTGAGCAGCTCCCGGACGGTGATCTTCGAACCGTCGTAGCCGTTGGCAGTGACCGCGTTCGGCAGCCACTTGGCGACGGAGTCGTCCAGCGACAGCCGGCCCTCGGCCTCCAGCTGGAGCAGCACGGTCGAGACGAACGCCTTGGTGTTGCTGCCGATCCGGAACAGTGCCTGCGGGTCGGCGGGGACGCTGCCGGTGACCGTGCCGTTGCCCTCGTGGATGTAGGTGGTGCTGTCGCCCTGGCGGACCAGACCGATCTCGCCGGGGTACCCGTCGAGGACGCCCTGCTTGGCGCCGGCCTGCAGGATGGCGACCGCGCTCGGCACGTCGGCGCTCGCCGGGCCGATGCCGGCCAGCGCGGCCAGGGTCAGGCTCGCGGCGGCGGCGATCAGACGTACGGACCTCATGGGACTCCCTGATGGACGGACGGATGTGGTCCACCGCCGCGGCGCGCGACGGTGGACCGGACACCTCCGATGCTGCTGCCCGGGCGGGAAGTCCGAACAGGCCATCCGGCCGGTCATGCCACCGGCCATCCGTGACCGGTGGCCCAGGGCCCCTCTGACGGATCCTGCCGGGCGCGCAGCGCCGGGAAGCCCGTCTGCCGCATCACGAACGCCAGCCGCTGCCCACCAGGTGCACACCGGTGCCGGCGAGCCCGACTGCGCAACCCGCTGTGCACGCCCGCCGGGAGCGCTGCGGTCACCTGTCGCGCGGCCGGTCAGAGCACGGGGACCAGGGTGAGGTAGGCCAGGCCCAGCACTCCTCGGTAGCCGCGCAGCCAGCTCGCCCGGTGACGGTCCAGCCGCTCCCGGGTCTCGGCGGCGAGCGGGTGGCCGGTGCGGCCGGCCAGCCACTCCTCCACGTCGCACTGGTAGCCCGACTCGAACTCCTCCCACTCATCGGCATCGGCCGTCTCGATCCACGAGGGCCGGAACCCGGCGGCGACGGCGAGGTCGACCAGGCCGGCCAGGTCGTGGTGCTCGGAAGCTGCGGCGCCCGGCCACATGGCGGCGAGTTCGGCCTCGGTCGGCGGGCGCTGCCAGAAGCCCTCGCCGAGCACCACCCGCCCGCCCGGCCTGACCAGCCGGCGCAGTGCGTGCAGCGCCGCGACGGTGTGGTGCGGCGCTTCGGCGTCGCTGAGCGCCTGGCTCGCGCCCAGGCAGAGCACCAGGTCGGCGGGCTCGCGCGCGGTGCCGATCGCCGACTCCTCGGCGAACTCGACGCGGTCGGCCAGCCCGCGGGCCCGGGCGTTGTCGCGTCCCCGGGCGAGGTCCACGGCGTTGAGATCGACGCCGAGGCCGGTGGCACCGGGGGTCGCTTCGAGGACACGGAGCATCAGTTCGCCCCAGCCGCAGCCGATGTCCAGCACGGTGGTGGGCGTGGCCCGGCTGAGCCTGCCGGTCAGCCGGGCGGCGCGGGCCTCGGAGAGCGGGCCGTGGAAGGTGAGCCGGGTCAGCCGCGGCGGAAGGTCGGTGTCGTCCATGACGCGCACGGTAGACCGGCGCGGGCCGGACGGGCACCGATTTAGGGCCGTTCAGGCCCGTTCCTCGCACCGGGTCGCCGTCGGGGGTTCCGCAGTTCGCAGGTTTCGCCCTCGCGAACGGATGGATCGTCAGATCGGTTCACGCTCTTTGGTAACAATCGCCGGCGCGGGGAGTGGGGAGTCGACTTCGAGGGTGGGTCGTCCGCTCGAATACAAGGCATGGCAGGGGTCGTTGGGGTGAATATCCGGTCTTGAACTCTACGCGCGTGGAACTTAGTCTCTGGACATGTCAGACCGTTTGCGCCGACCGTCCGGGTGGGCAGCTCCGATCCGCCCTCCCTCGCCGTGCGGGGAGCGCGCGCGACCCGGCCGAGGGCAGGCGGAGCCCGGTCGGGGCAGGGGGAAGGCGGTGCGGCGGCGGCACGCACCGCAGCGGCCCGCGGCGGGACCGCCCAGGTCCGATGCGGCGTCAACTCGCCTGCTGTGCGGGTTCGTCCACCATCGACCCAGATTTTCCTGATCGTCTTGACGGCTCCTGATCGGACTGAAGCGGTGCCCCCGGCTCCAGGAAGATCGTGGACGCCCGCTACGCACTGAAGAGGTGACCCCATCACCCAGGAAACGGCGCACGATGTGAGCAGCGTCGCTCACATCGTCACAGTACGAAGCACGGAGTACCTGCCCGTCGGGGCGCTCCGGCCGGGACTCTCGCCCCGGCTCGCCGGGGAGGACGAGGCCCACGTCCGCATGCTCGCGGAGTGCGGGGCCCGGTTGCCCCCGATCCTCGTCCAGCGGAGCACCCTGGTGGTCGTGGACGGCATGCACCGGTTGCGTGCGGCCGAGTTGCGGGGCGACACCCGGATCGAGGTGAGCTACGTCGACGGCCCGGACGACGAGATCTTCGTGCGGGCCGTCGAGGAGAACATCGCGCACGGCCTGCCGTTGTCGCTGAGCGACCGCAAGGCCGCTGCGGCCCGGATCCTGGCGGTGCACCCGGAGTGGTCGGACCGCATGGTCGCCAAGACCGTGGGCCTCTCGCCGAAGACGGCCGGTGTGGTCAGGCGGCGTGCAGCCGAGGAGATTCCACAGTTGCACACGCGGATCGGCCAGGACGGGCGCAGTCGCCCGCTGCGCTCGGTCGAGCCGCGGCGGGTGGCCGCCGAACTCATCGCGAGCCATCCGGAGACCTCCCTGCGGGAGGTCGCCCGCCGCACCGGTGTCTCGATGGGGACGGCCCGTCGGGTGCGCCAGGAGCTGGCCGCCGGCGGCTCCGCGGGGCAGGAGCGGGTGGCGTCGACGCAGCGGGACGGGCGGACCATCGTCCAGGCGCTGGCGAACGATCCGTCGCTGAGGTTCTCCGAGGCCGGCCGGGGACTGCTCCGGCGGCTGACCGCGAACGCCATCGAACCGGCCGAGTGGGAGGAACTGCTCGCGGCGGTTCCGCCGCACTGCGTCGACCTGGTGGCGGAAATCGCCGCGGATTACGGCCGCGCCTGGAATCAGTTCGCCAAGAGCCTGCGGAGTGCCGAAAAGCGTCCGGCCATGGGCGCCTGACACCGGAACACCTGTTGCTCCCCTGCGGATCCGGATAACTTATTCGAACCGGCCCGGCGGGCGATCGGAAAATCCCGGAAGGGGACAACTCCGGCCCGCCTTCTGGAGAGGGAAAGAGGTGAGGTGACATGGGTATCAAGCTTGCGATGGTCAAGGCTCAGGCCGCTCACGGCGTGTCCTGACGATATGAACCGGTGCGGGTGCGGTGGCTGGCCACCGCACCCGCACCGATCGACGCGCGCGCGGTGGCCACCGGGATGCCGAGTGTCCCAAGAAGGCCGTGCGAAGAATTCTGTGCACGATGTGCAGAATCCGAAGGAACCGCCAGGACAAGGACGGCGAAGATGCTGAAGGAATTCCTCCCCCGATATCCCGAGGAGCTGGACCGGGCCCGCGAGGCCGTTCTCTCCCTGGCCCGGGCGGAGGGTGTCGAAGCCGCCTACATCGGCGGTGCCCTCGCCGCCGGACTGGGTACCCCGATGTCGGATGTGGACGTCTACTTCGTCGTCGCGGACGGTACGCCCTCCGCCGCCAGGCAGTTGTTCGTCGACGGACGGCGCTTCGACGTCGCGTACCAGAGCGTCGGATCGCTGCGGGCCCTCATCGCCGAGACCTCCCACTACCGCGCGGACCGCGACGACCTCGGCGTCCTGAACACGATGGGGCGCAAGTCGCTGGCGCCGCTGGTGCGCTTCCTGCTGGGCGAGGTGGTCCTGGACGACGGCTCGATCGCGGCGCTCGCGTCCCTGGCCCGGCAGTCGCTCCCGGAGTTGGTGCGGACCGTCGTCGGGGTGATGTCCTTCGAGGTCCACAACGCCCTGGAGGACGCGCACGGGTTCCACGCGGTCGGCGACCTCGAAGCCGCCTCCTGGGCCGGTCAACTCGCCTTCCTCTCCGCGGCCGAGGCGCTCCTCGCCGCGCACGGGGACCTCTACCTCGGGCAGAAGTGGGTCTGGGCCCGCTGGGCGCGGACCTTCGGTGCGGACCTCGCGCTGCCGTCGCCGGCGGCGGCGACCGCCGACCCGGTGGCCTTCGGGGACGCGGTCGCGGTCTGCCAGGACCTGCTGATCCAGGCGATCACCGGGCGGACGTATCCGCTGCGGCGGGGGGTGGCCGCCGGCGAGCTGGGCCGTGAGGCGACGGCCTGCGCGGTCCCGCTGCGCGACTCCGTGCTCGTCTACCTGCGCGGCGGCGACGCGGCCGAGATCAGCCGGGAGGGTCTCCTGCTCCTCGGGCTGGCCCACGGTCGCACCCGCGAGGAGGCCGTGCGGCTGACCCTGGAGCACCTGCGCGCGGGCGGCGGACAGGTCACCGAGGCCGAAGCGGCCGAGTACCTCGACGACTTCGTCGCGGCCGGCCTGCTCACGGTCAGGCGCTAGGCGCCCGCCATGACACGGACGGCTTCCCCCGTCGCCCCGCCGTCGCAGGAGCGGCGGGTGGCCCTGCGGGCCCTGTGGATCGCGACCTTCGCGTCCGCGGCGGGCACGGGCCTGGTCTACCCGGTCACCGCGATCCACATCGCCACGGACCTGCGGCTCGGGGTCCCGGCGGTGGCACTCTTCTACGGCACGCTGGCGGTGGCCGCCAGTGCCTGCGGCCCGGTCGGGGGCGCGCTGACCGCCCGCTTCGGCGCGCCGGTGACGGCGCTCGCCGGTGGCTCGTGCCAGATCGCGGGCTGGGCGGCGATGGCGTTCGCCTCCTCCGTGGCGCAGGTCATGGTGGTGGCGGTGCTGTGCGGTGTGGGCGGATCGCTCTTCTTCCCCGCCCTGTTCGGCACGATCGTGGCGGGCATCCCGGAGGAGCGGCGGAAGCGGACCTTCGGCTTCCGGTACACCGTGCTCAACCTCGGGATCGCCGCCGGGGCGGCGCTGTCCGGGCTCCTCGTCGTGCGCGTGGCGCCCGCCGTCCTCTTCCTGGCCAACTCCGCGAGCTACCTCCCGCTGATCCTCTGGGTCCGGCGCAACGGCGGCGGGACCCGGGAGCAGCACCCCGAGAACGGCGGCGCCGGCGCGGGGCGGCCGCGCGTGTGGTCGCGCGCCTTCGGCATCGCGCTGGTCGTGACCTTCCTGATGTCGGCCTTCGGCGCGGTGCAACTGGAGTCCACCGTTCCGCTCGTCCTGCGGCGGCTCGCCGGGCAGAGCCTGTCCATGGTCACGACGGTGACCGTGGTGAACGCCGTCGCCGTCGTCGTGCTGCAGCGCGTGCTGCGGTCGCGGGTGGACCGGTTCAGCGACGCCGGTGCGGTCGCCGCGGGGGCCGGGTGCTGGACGGCCGCCTACGCGCTGGGCCTGGCAGCGGCCGGCCTCGGTGACGGTCGGCCGCTGCTCGGCAAGGCCGTGCTGGTCTGCTTCGCGGTGGTCTTCGCCGCGGGGGAGGTGGTGGCCGCCTCCGCCCTGACCCCCATGATCGTCGGGCTGGTCGCCCAGGGGGCGGCCGCCCGGGCCACCGGGACCTCGGGCTCCGCCTGGAGCCTGGGCACCCTGGCCGGACCGGCGATGGGTGCCGCAGCGGTCGCCAGGGCCGGGCCCGAGGGAAGTTGGGGAGTCCTGGCGGCCGGGGGAACCTGCGCGCTGCTCCTCTGCCTGATGCTGCGCTCACACACCGCCGGTCGGCCGGAAAGGAACTGACATGGGAACAGAGCGGGAGCGGAAGTTCCTGGTGACCGGGGAGGACTGGCGGGCCGAAGCCGTGTCGGCCCACCGGATCCGCCAGGGCTTCCTGTCGAGGGACCTCGAACGGGTCGTCCGGATCCGGGTGGTCGACGACCGCGCCGGGTACCTGACGGTCAAGGGGGCCCGCAGCGGCATCAGCCGCCCGGAGTACGAGTACCCCATCCCGGTGGCCGACGCGATCGAGATGCTCGACCGGATGTGCCTGCCGGGCCGGATCGACAAGGTGCGGCACGTCTGCGGAGCGGACGGCTACCAGCTGACGGTCGACGAGTTCGGCGGTGTCCACCAGGGCCTGCTCCTCGCCGAGGTCGAGTACGACGAGGGGGTCACCGACGCCGTGCTCCCCGGCTGGCTCGGCACCGAGGTCACCGACGACGACCGCTACTCCAACGCCGTGCTGGCCGCCGGGGCCGTGCCGGGCGCCGCGGGCGCACCGGAGCCGACCCGCGGGAGCCGGTCGTGAGCGGGCAGCGCGTCGCCCTGGTCACCGGCGCCAACCGCGGCGCGGGGCGCGGCATCGCGCTCGCGCTGCACGCGGCCGGGTACCGCGTCATCGCCTTGAACCGCACGCCCGGTGACGCCCCGGAGGTCGAGGAGGTCGCCTGCGACCTGTCGGACCCGGCGGCGCTGGCCGAGGCCGTCGCCGAGGTGCACCGGCGCACCGACCGGCTCGACGTCTGCGTCTGGAACGCGGCGGTCCGCCGGCTCGGGGCCGTCGCGGACCTCGACGAGGAGTCCTGGTCGGCGAGCGTGGCCACCAACCTCCTCGCCCCCGCGCTGCTGACCCGGGCCACGCTGCCCCTGCTGCGCCGCTCGGGCGGCAGGTACGTCTTCATCGGCAGCCACGCCGGGACCCGGTACTTCGAGGGCGGGGCGGCATACTGCTCGACCAAGGCGGCGCTCAAGGCGCTGGTCGAGGTGCTGCTGCTGGAGGAGCGGGCGAACGGCGTGCGCGCGGTGCTCGTCTCGCCGGGAGCCATCGCCAACCGGGACTGGGACGCCTCGCCGAGCAAGATCTCCACCGCCTCGTTCGGCTCGCTCGTGGTCGACCTGGTCGACCGGATGCCGGCGGACCTCGCGGTGGGCGAGATCGAGGTGCGCCCCGCCGTGCTGGAGCAGGGGCCGGAGAGCGGACTGGCGCGGCTGCAGCGCGTTTGACCGACCTTCACCCGAACGGCCGGCGTTGACACGAAGGAGAAGAGACATGATCACGGGACGCCGCTACGCCGCCCTGGACGGCCACGACGGCTGCGGGAAGTCGACCCTGGCGCAGGCTGTCGCCGAACGCGTCGGAGCGCAGGTCCTCAAGCCCTATCCGGACAGCCTCGGCGACCACATCGCCTGGCTGTGGGGAGGCGAGCGGTTCGCGGAGGCCGACGCGCTCGCCAGGTCGAGCATCGAGCGCGTGCTGGAGAAGTCCGACCCGGCGCGCCCGGTCCTGTTCGACCGGTGCTGGAGCACGATGTTCACGGTGCTGCCCGAGAGCTACTGGCAGGCCTGGTACCCGCTGTGCCCGACCGTGCTGTGCCACGCGGACACCAAGGTCGTCATGGACCGTCTCGCCGAGCGCGGCGAGGACCCGGGCGACTTCGAGGAGCACGAGTACTACCAGCGGCTGTACCGGTCCCACGCGGCCCTGTCGCCCGACACGCTCCTCCTCGACACGAGCGAGCGGCCGTTCGAGGCGTGCGTGACGGACATCGTGGAGTTCCTGTCATGGTAGGGGGCGGCGGCGCCCGGGGCGCCGTGACCGCGCCGGTGCGCTGGGACGCCGCGCGGTCGTCCCTCTCGGTGGGGGAGGTCGGCGACGAACAGGCCGACGGCGTCGACCTGCTGGCCTTCAGCGGGCTCGCCTGGCTGACCCTGGACAGCGACGGAGGGGTCATGGCGGTCGACCTCCACGACGTGCCCGACGCACTGGCCGTGGTCGTCCCGCGGGCCGCCCGGCCGCGCTACTCCTGGAACAGCACGGAGAGCGAGGGCGCGGGCTCCTGGCTGCTGGACGCCGACAGCGGGTGGGTCTGGATCCGGCTCAGGCCGGGCATGGCCCACCGCCGGCTGGTCGGCACGGCCCAGGTGTCGGTGTGGCTGCGGGACGGCGTCGTGCTGGCGCTGCGCCTGGTGCTCGACGACAGCGCTGCCACGGGCGGCTGACGGCCGCAGCACGAGAGGGCAGGCCCCCGGGGCCCGCGGGATCGACGCCCGCGGGCCCCGAGGGCTGTCGTGACCTGCGTCAACCGCCTTCGTGCGGTGTGCCGTTGATCCGCGGACCACCCTTGATGTCTACGCGCGTCGAACCTAGGCTCTCGTCATGTCACTTACGAACTCGCGTGTCAGCCGGTCGCTTTCGTCGCAGCTGCGCCGCGCACCGAAGGTGCTGCTGCACGACCACCTGGACGGCGGCCTGCGCCCGCTGACCGTGGTCGAGCTGGCGAAGCAGTCGGGGTACGGCCACCTGCCGACGACCGACCCCGAGGAACTGGGTTCCTGGTTCCGGGCCGCGGCGGACTCCGGTTCGCTGGAGCGCTACCTGGAGACCTTCCGGCACACCGTCGGCGTCACCCAGAGCCGGGACGCCCTGTTCCGCGTCGCGATGGAGTGCGCCGAGGACCTGGCGGCCGACGGCGTCGTCTACGCCGAGGTCAAGTTCGCCCCCGAGCTGCACGTCGAGGCCGGCCTCGAGCCCGCGCAGGTGGTGGAGGCGGTGCTCGGGGGATTCCGGGAGGGCGAGCGCCGGGCCGCCGAGGCCGGACACCCGATCAGGGTCGGGGCCCTGCTCACCGCGATGCGCCATGCGGCCCGCTCGCAGGAGATCGCCGAACTGACGGTGCGTTACCGTCACGAGGGCGTGGTCGGGTTCGACATCGCGGGCGCCGAGGCCGGCTTCCCGCCCACCCGCCACCAGGCCGCGTTCGACTACCTGAAGCGGGAGAACGCCCACTTCACCATCCACGCCGGCGAGGCGTTCGGCCTGCCCTCGATCTGGGAGGCCCTGCAGTGGTGCGGCGCCGAGCGGCTCGGCCACGGCGTGCGCATCATCGACGACGTCAAGGTGGCCGAGGACGGCACCGCGGCGCTCGGCGAACTCGCCTCCTACGTCCGCGACCGGCGGATCCCGCTGGAGCTGTGCCCCACCTCGAACCTGCAGACCGGCGCCGCCGCCTCGTACGGCGAGCACCCCGTCGGGAAGCTGCGCGAGCTCGGCTTCCGGGTGACGGTCAACACCGACAACCGGCTGATGAGCGGGACCAGCCTGAGCCGTGAGTTCGAGGAGCTGAGCGCCGCCTTCGGCTACACCCTCGACGACGTGCAGTGGTTCACCGTCAACGCGATGAAGTCCGCGTTCCTGCCCTTCACCGAGCGGCTGGCCCTGATCAACGACGTGATCAAGCCGGGATTCGCCGCACTGAAGGCGGAGCCGCCGGTGCAGGAGCCGCCCGTGCCCGCCGACGGCGAGGGCGCCCCGGACATCGTCGGGCGCAGCAAGCGGCTGTGGCGCAGGGCGGACGGCACCTGCGACATCGAGATCATCCCCAGCCTGCGCAGCTACACCTACGACCGCGACGAGCTCATCCCGGCCACCGCCAAGCTGCGCCTGGACTTCTACCAGGCCGCCGCCGCCCGGCTCGCCGAGCGGGGGATCCGGACGGTCTTCCGGGAGCGCCTGAGCGACACCTCCTACCGCGCCGACTTCGTGCCCGGTCCGCCGTTCGAGGTCATCGTCAAGAACCTCGCGACGGGCTCCACCACCGTCAAGTACCCCGGCCTGTTCCCCGAGGGGCACCGCTTCGAGCCGCCGGTGGTGAAGTTCGACTTCCGCATCGACCCGGAGGACCAGCCCATCGGCGAGGACTACCTGCGGGCCGCCGGGGTCGACACCGAGGCGTACCGCCGCACGGCGCTGGCCTGCAACGCCGCGCTGCGCGACTGGCTCGCCCCGCTCGACCTGTGGGACTTCTGCCTGGTCATCGGCGACGGCCCGGACGGGCAGCCGGTCATCAACTCCGAGATCTCCCCCGACTGCATGCGGCTGCGCGACCCGCAGGGCCGCCCGTTGGACAAGGACCTGTTCCGGCAGGGCGCCGCCGCCGAGGAGATCGTGGCGGCCTGGACCGACCTGGTGCGCAGGATCACCGGGTGACCGCAGCAGCCGACCGGCCGCCCCACGGCGTGGAGACCGCGCGTGGACCGGGTTGAACTCCTCTGCACGGATCTGGACGGCACGCTGCTCGACTCCCGGGGGCAGCTGAGCCCCGGGAGTCTCGCGGCCCTCGCCGACGCCCGGCAGGCGGGGCTCGCGGTGGTCTGCGTCACCGGGCGACCGGTGCGCGACGCGCTGGGGTTCACCCGCCGCCACGGGCTGACCGGACCGCTGGTGTGCAGCAACGGCGCGGTGACCGTGGACGCGCAGAGCGGGGCCCTGCTGCTGTGCCGGGGCTTCGGGGCGGCGGAGTGCACCGAGGTGGTCCGCGCGCTGCAGACCGCGGTCCCCGGCCTGGTGCTGGGCCTGGAGTCGATCGGCGGGCTGGTGCTGGAGGAGGGGTTCGAGCGGCTCGTCCCGGACTGCTGGCCGCACCGCCCGGTCCGCACGGTGCGGACCGCGATCCGCCCGGACGACCCGGTGGTCAAGATCCTGGCGATCCACGCCGATCTGACGACGGGCGCGCTCGAACAGCAGGTCGCGGATCTGGTCGGCGACCGCCTGGAGGTCACCCGCTCGACCGGTCGCTTCGTGGAGCTCTCCGCACGGGGGGTGGACAAGGGCCGGGCCCTGCACTGGCTCGGCCGGCACCTGTCGGTGGCCACCGCGCGGACCGCGGCGGTCGGCGACATGCCGAACGACCTCCCGATGCTGCGCGCGGCGGGCCTGGCCGCCGCCGTGGCCAACGCGGACCCGCGGGTGCGGCAGGCCGCGCGGATCATGCTGCCGAGCAACGACCACGACGGAGTCGCCGACCTGATCCACCAGCTGCTGGACTGACCCGGTGGGCCGGTGCCGCCTGACCGCCTGACCGCCTGACCGCTGGGCTGCCTGACCGCCTGACTGCCGGGCTGCTCGGGCCCGCCGGACCGACGGGCCGATCCGCGGGTCGGCCCCCCGAACCCACCGTGCCCCGTGGGCACACCGAAGGAGAGTGCATGCCGTACCTGGCCCTGCTGCGAAGGCCGCACGTCGTGAGGCTGCTGGCCAGTTCCCTGGTCGGGCGGCTGCCCGGGGCGATGGCCGCCCTCGGCATCGCGCTGACGCTGCGCCACGAGGGCTACGGCTACCAGCTGGTGGGGTTGACCACGGGCGTGTTCGCGGCGGCGGGCGCGGTCGGCGGGCCGGTCCTGGGGCGGCTGGTGGACCGCACCGGCCAGCCCAGGACCTTGCTGGCATCCGCCTGCCTGGCGGCGGCGGGCTTCGCCCTGCTGGCCGCCGTCCCCGGCACGCCCTGGGCGGCCGTGGCCGGTGCGGCGGTGGCCGGCGCCGCCGCACCGCCGCTGGAGCCGTGCCTGCGGACCCTGTGGCCGGCCCTGGTCGAGGCCGAGGAGGTCGAGTCGGCCTACGCGGTCGACGCCGGCGCGCAGGAACTCCTCTTCATCGCCGGTCCGTTGGTCGTGGCGGGGATGGCCGCGTGCGCCCCGGCCAGGTTCACCCTGTGGGCCGCGGCGCTGCTCGGACTGCTCGGCTCCGCGGGGATGGCCACCGCGGCCCCCTCGCGGAACTGGGCGCCGGCCGCGCTGCCCGCCGCACCGCACTGGCTCGGCCCGCTGCGCAGCAAGGGCCTGCTGCTCCTGCTGGTCGCGCTCGGCGGGTCCGGCGTGGCGGTCGGCACGTTCAACGTCTTCGCGGTGGCCTACGCGGAGCGGTACCGACCGGCCGGCGGCGCGGGCACCCTGCTGGCGCTGTCGGCGCTCGGGGCGCTCGTCGGGGCGCTCGGCTACGGCGCGCTGGGCACGGCCCGCTGGACGGCGCCGGCCCCGGCCAAGGCGGTGCTGCTCGCCACCGGCATGGCCGGGGCGTACTGGCTGGTGGCGCTGGTCCCCGGGCCGGCCGGCGCCGGCCTGATCGCGGTGCTCACCGGTGTGTTCTTCGCACCCCTGCTGACCGTCTCCTTCGGCCTGGTCGGCGAGCTGGCACCGGCGGGAACCGCCACCGAGGCCTTCGCCTGGCTGGTCACCTTCATCGGCGTCGGCATCGCGCTGGGCGCGGCCGTGGGCGGGGTGGCCCTGGCCGACGGGACACTGCGCTCCGCGGCGGCCTGCGGCGCCGCCGGGGCGACCCTGGGCGCGGCCGTGCTCGCGGTCGCCAGGGGCCGCCTGGCGGTGCCGGCACCGGTCGACCCGCCGGCGGCGGCGCCACTGGCGGAGGCCGACGCCGGCTCGACGGGCAGGTCCTAGCGGATCGGCGGGTCAGCGGGTCAGCGGATCCAGCGGGTCTAGCGGAGCAGCTGGAAGGCGCCGCCGCCCACGATCGCCCCGACGAAGGTGCCGACCACGACCTGGGCGAGGGTGTGGTCGCGCAGCTTCACGCGCGACCAGCCGACGACGGGGATCAGCGGGCACAGCAGCACGGCCCAGGGTCCGTAGGCCAGGACGAGGATGGCGGTGGCCCCGGCGGACACCGCGGTGTGCACGGAGACCTTCCACCACACCGTGATGGCGAGGACGGCGACGAGCGAGACGAGCATCGCGACGACGAGCGCCGTCAGCTCCCTGGGCCCGCCGAGGCAGGACGTGAGGGTCAGGCCGACCGCGACGGAGACCAGGATCCCGGGGATGACGTAGAGGCGGTCCTGGCGGCGGCGCACGTGGCGGTCGCCCCAGTGGCCCTTCCGCTCGCCCCACTTGATGAACAGGATCGGTATCACGGCGCTGAACAGCGCGGCGACCAGGCCCCAGCCGATCCCGGCGAGGCGGTCGGCGTGCCAGCCCACGAGCAGGGTGACCAGGATGATCCAGTTCTTCGGCTCCAACCGGTCGGTGACGAGCCGGGCGTAGTCGGGGGCGGCCTGGACGGGCGTGCTGGTCATGCGGCGTACTCCTGGGCGAAGGCTGCGGCGGCGGGGGAGTGGTAGGCGGTGTCGAGAAGGCTCGCGGCGTCGGCGCACACGTCGAGGCTCGCGGCGTCGGCGCACACGCCAGGGCGCGAGCGCTTCCACCGACCCACCGCTTCACTCCTCGGTCCGCTGCGCCGCCACTGTCAGGGGCAGCTTAGAGGGGCGGGATGATCATGCGAAAAGCGCTCAGACGATCGTGGGGACCATCCGGTGCAGGCCCTTGCGGTCGTAGTAGCGGGTGACGGCCAGCCCGAAGGCCAGCGCCAGCACCACGGCGATGGCGATCATCACCCAGGCACGGACGAGTCCGGCATCGGCCCGGGCGTCGAAGTAGAGGATCGCCCGGGTGCCGTCGCTGAGCTGGCGCATCGGCTCGAAGACGGCCAGCCAGCGGTAGAAGGTGGGCAGCGCCTGCAGCGGGATCGTCGCCCCCGAGGAGGGCAGCGCGACCGCGACGAAGACGAACATGCTGACGAGCTGTCCGATGCCGCCGAACGCCGCGTTGATGGCCTGCACGCCGAGGCCCACCGCCGAGGTCGCGCAGAACGAGAAGACCCAGAGCAGCGGGATGTGCGAGGCGTCGATGCCGATGATCGCGATGCCGCCGACCATCACCAGCGAGGTGGTCACCACGGCGAGCCCCACCGACATGCCCCACTTGGCGAGCAGCGTCTGGGTGCGGTTGATCGGCACCACGGGACGGCGGGTGTGCCAGGGGCCGATCTCGCTGTCGGCGTAGCCGAGGCCGACGTCGACGCCGTTGCTGATGATGTTGGCACCCAGGAAGCCGGAGAGCACCAGCAGCAGGGTGTAGTAGAACGCGGTCAGCCCCAGCCCGCTGTGGGAGCCGATCGGATGGCCGACCTGGACCGAGACGGCGATCGGGTCGGCGAGCAGCAGGCGGGCCGCGCCGCTCTGCGTTCCGCCCGGTGCGCCGCTCTGCGGCGAGGCGGCCGCGGCGGAGGTCAGCGACCCGCCGAGCTGCAGCGAGGCCTGGTGGGCGGCCGTCTGGGCGATCGAGCTGGCCAGCGAGGAGGCCAGGCTGCCCACCCCGGGGTTGGTCAGCACGTTCACGGTGGGGTGCGCGGGCGGCTGGGGGCCGGTGGCGCCGAGCCCTTCGACCGCCGCGGTGAAGCCGTCGGGGACCTCCAGGACACCGTCCAGCCGTCCCGAGGCCAGCTGGTCCTGGGCGCCGGCCGGGTCCAGCACCCGCCAGGAGACCTGCTCCTTCGGGTCGGGGGCGCCGGCGATCCCGGCGGTGATCCGGGCACCGAGGTTCGCCGGGCGGCCGGCCACGGTGGCGCCGCGGTCGGCGTTGACCAGGCCGATCGGCAGCCGGTGCAGGTTGCCGTTCGGGTCCGCCACACCGCCCAGGTAGAGCAGCGACAGCAGCAGCGCCAGCAGGGCGACGATGCCGCCGGGGAAGTACCACGCCTTCGGGTTGCGCAGGACCTGTCCGGCGCGCACCTGCGCCGGTGCGGGGTGGGGCGGAGTGGTCATGGCGCTGCTCCCGGTGGCATCGGTGCGATCCACCGGCAAGCTAGCCGCCCCCGGCGCCCGCCGCCCCGTGACCCGCCCGCCGGCCGGTCGCGGTGCCCCGGGTGGCTGAGCGCGGGGCCGGGGTGTTGCGGTGGCGGGCGGGCAGCGGGCTGCAGGGTGTTGCGGTGCCGGGGGCCTTGGCGGGCGCCGGGTCAGCCGGTCTGCTCCTGCTCCGCCTCCACCTGGGCGTTCCACTCCCGCTTGGCCGCACGCCAGGCCTCGTCGCTCTGGCCGTACCGCCAGTAGCCGGAGATCGACAGCCGCTCGCGCGGGACGCCGTGCTCCACCCGCAGTTGGCGTCGCAGCTCCTTCACGAAGCCGGCCTCGCCGTGCACGAAGGCCGACACCGTGCCGGCCGGGAACTCCAGCGCGCGCACGGCCTCGACGAGCGCCTCGCCCACCGGGCGCCGGCCGCGGTGCAGCCAGGTGAGCTCGACCGCTGCCGGCGAGACGATCTTCTGCTCCTCCGCCGCGTCCGGGACCTCGACGAAGGCGTGCACCACGGCGCCGGCCGGCATCCGCTCCAGTGCCGCCGCGATCGCGGGCAGGGCGCTCTCGTCGCCCGCGAGCAGGTGCCAGTCGGCGTCGGCCTCCGGCGCGTAGCCGCCGCCGGGGCCCTGGAACCGCACCGTCTCGCCGGGCTGCGCGCCGGCCGCCCACGGGCCGGCCAGGCCCTCGTCACCGTGCACCACGAAGTCCACGGTCAGCTCGCGCAGCGCCGGGTCCCAGGCCCGCACCGTGTAGGTCCGGGTGACCGGCCACTGCTCGCGCGCGAACTCCTCGCGGATCCGCGCCAGGTCGAAGGGCTCGGGGTAGCTGACGCCGGCGGGCGCGAAGAGCACCTTGATGTAGTGGTCGGTGAACTCCGAGGCGTCGAAGTCGTCCAGTCCCGCACCGCCGAGGACCAGGCGCACCATGTGCGGCGTGATCCTCTCGTTGCGCAGGACCTGTGCCTCGCGGGCCCTCGGCGCTCTGCGGGTCGGCTGCTCTGTCATGGGGTCCCCCCAGGGAAATCGTGCAGGTCTGCAAGTAGTTAGGTATGCCTAAGTTAGCACTTCGCCGGGGGGAGTGCGCGAGTGGTGGAGTGCGTGGGTGATGGAGCGCGCGAGTGGGGCGTGCGCGAGTGGGGAGTGCGCGGGAGGTTGGGTGCGCGGGAGGTTGGGTGTGCGGGCTACCGCCCCGCCGCGTAGCCCTGCATGCCGCGCGGGTTCGCGGCGGCGGACAGGATCCCGGTCCGCGGATCGCGGGCCACCGCGCAGAGCCGGCCCTCGCTCCACGCCCCGGCGACCCGGACCCGGTGCCGGCGGCGGCGCAGCTCGGCGAGGACGTCGTCGCCGACCCGGGCCTCGACGGTGACCTGGGCGGGGTGCATGGCGTGCGGGTGGAAGGAGGACGGGAAGCTCTCCTGGTGCCAGTTCGGGGCGTCGATCGCGCCCTGCAGGTCGAGCCCGCCGCGCACCGGGGCGCACAGGGCGACGGCGAGGAAGAAGTGCAGGCTCCACTGGTCCTGGGCGTCGCCCCCCGGGGTGCCGAACGCCAGCACCGGCTCGCCGTCGCGCAGGGCCAGCGAGGGCGACAGCGTGGTGCGCGGACGGCGGCCGGGGGCGAGGGAGTTGGGCAGTCCCGGTTCGAGCTGGGCCATCTGCAGGCGGGTCCCGAGCGGGAAGCCGAGCCGCGGGACGACCGGGCTCGACTGCAGCCAGCCGCCGCTGGGCGTGGCGGAGACCAGGTTGCCCCAGCGGTCGACCACGTCCAGGTGGCAGGTGTCGCCCTTGGTGGCGCCGTCGGGGGTGATGCCCGGTTCGGCGAGGGTCGGTTCGGCGGTGTTCCGTTCGGGGAGGGTCGGTTCGGCGGTGTTCGGTTCGGCGAGGGTCGGTTCACCGAGGCCGGGCGCTGTCGTCGCGCCGAGGCGGGGTGCGTCGAGGGCTCGCCGGCCGAGCCGGGGCAGCCGGCCGCCGGGGCGGCCCGGGCGCAGCTCGGCCGAGGCGAACTCGCCGACCAGTGACCGGCGTTCGACGCTGTAGGCGGGGTCGAGCAGGTCGGCCACCGTCACCTCGGCGTGCTCGGTGTTGTCGCCGTACCAGGCCTCCCGGTCGGCCATCGCCAGCTTGCCGCCCTCGATCAGGGTGTGCAGGTACGCGGGGGTGCCGTAGGCCGTGGCGCCCTGGCCGAAGTCCTCGGGCAGCAGCGCGAGTTGCTGGAGGAAGACCGGCCCCTGGCTCCACAGCCCCGGCTTGCAGACCGTCCAGTTGCGCCACGAGTGGCAGACCGGCTCCTCGTACGTCGCCTCGAAGGCGGCGAGGTCGGCGCCGGTGAGCACACCCGCATGAGGTTCGCCGGAGGTGTCCATCGCCGGCCGTGCGGCGAACTCGGCCAGCGCCGCCGCGATGAACCCCTGCCCCCAGACCCGCCGGGCCGCGTCGATCTGCTGCTCGCGCCCGGCGCCGGCAGCCTCCGCCTCGGCCAGCAGCCGCCGCCAGGTGGCGGCGAGCGCGGGGTTGCGCAGCAGCGCCCCGGGCGCGGGCGGGCGGCCGTGCGGCAGGTAGAGCGCGGCGGAGCTGGGCCAGTGCGTCTCGAACTGCTCGCGCACCGCCGCGACCGCCGCCCCGACGGCCGGCACCGCCGGATGCCCGTCCGCCGCGTACCCGATGGCGTACCGCAGCACCTCGGACAGGCGCTTGGTCCCGTGGTCGCGGAGCAGCAGCAGCCAGGCGTCGACCGCGCCGGGGACGGCGGCGGCCAGTGGCCCGGTGCCGGGCACCTCGGCGAGCCCGAGCGAGGCGTAGTGCTCGATGGTGGCCCCGGCCGGAGCCCCGCCCTGCCCGCACAGCACCTGCGGGCGTCCCCCGGCCGGGGCGAGGATGATCGGCACCTCGCCGGCCGGGCCGTTCAGGTGAGGTTCGACCACCTGGAGGGTGAAGCCCGCGGCCACGGCGGCGTCGAAGGCGTTGCCGCCATCCTCCAGCACCGCCATCGCCGTGGCCGTGGCGAGCCAGTGGGACGAGGCCGCCATGCCGAAGGTGCCCTGCAGGGTGGGTCGGGTGGTGAACACTGCGACTCCTCGTGGTCGGTTCCGGCCCCCGTGTCCGGAGATGACTACCCAGCGGCGCGCCGCCCTGCGCGTGCGGGAACCTGCCGTCCGGTGCGGGCGTTGAGCGTGGTGCGGGGGCGGTGGGCCGAGCGACGGCGGGGCGGGAAGCGGCAGCGGGGCCGCCGAGGGTGCGTGACCTGGTGCTTTGGGACAGAACCGGGACACCGTCACGGCTCTGTCCCGGGGGCCGTTCGCGGCTGGACGGTCTCTGACGGCGCGTGGAAGTCTTCTTCTTGTTCGCGGCGGGGAGCTGCGGTCCACCACTCACGGGAGATCTTCAGATGCGTGTTCAGCGTGCCCTGGCGGCAAGTGCGGTCGTGGTCGTGGCGGGGCTCGGCATGACGGCCTGTCAGGACGACGTGACCGTCTCCGCCAGTACGAACGGCGGGCAGACGGCGTCGGCGGCGAGCACGGGCAAGGCGTCGGGCGGCACCGGCACCACGGGCTCGTCCTCGGGCGGCGCCGGCGCCAAGACTCCGGCCACGGGCGGCGCGGCCGCCAAGGACGCCGCCTGCACCACGAGCAACCTGATCCCCGACGTCTCGGCGGGCAGCCCCACGCCGGGGGCGGACGGCAACCTGACGGTCACCGTCTCGCTCGTGAACAAGGGCGACACCTGCTCCCTGTACGGCTTCGCCGGGGTCGACCTGACCCTCCCCAACGAGACCACCCAGGTGCCGCGCGGCTTCAAGACGCCGGGCACCGTCACCCTCGCCAAGGGGGAGGGCGGCATGTTCACCATCTCGTACCGCCCCAGCCCCAAGGGCCACTCCGGCACCAAGGTGACCACCATGACGATCACCCCGCCCGGGGAGACCCACTCGGTCAAGATGAACTGGCCGGGCGATGAGCTCGCCGCAGGTGCGGACGCCGGCGGCACGGACACGCTCTACCTGGAGCCGGTCGTCAAGCACTGACCGGTCGTGGATCATTGACCCGTCATGGAGCACTGACCCGTCGTGGAGCACTGACCCGTCGTCAGGTGGTGACGGCTCGGCGGCAGGCCCCGCAGCGGTCGATCGTGTCCCATCTGGCAGGATCGACGCCATGCTGACTCCTGACACCCGCCGATCGGCCAGTGCGGCGCGGCCGTTGATGCTGACCGCGCTCACCTCCCTCACCGCGCTCACCGCGCTCGTGCTGGCGGGCTGCGGGACGACGCGGGTGACCACGACGGCGGGCACGGACACGCCCGCTGCGTCCGCTGTGAGCGGTGCGTCCACGGCATCGGCGAAGGCGTCCGCGTCAGGTGGGCCGGCCGATGTGCGGTGCCCCGGCGAGACGCCGTCGCCCTCCGCCGCGGCCACGGGCTCGGCCACGGGCGCGGCCGACCGGCCGGGCCAGGACGCGCCGCCCGACTATGCGGACAACCACGCCTACCAGGACGCCTTCCCGCTGCTCGGCCAGGACCGCTGCAAGGGCGTGGCCGAGGTCAAGCGGATCGCGGCGGCGCTCGAACCGCTGCGCACCGGACGGGACTTCGTCCCCGGTGACGTCCAGGGACGACTCGCCGGGCTCGGCTACGCCCCGGCAAAGCTCCGCGTCTACCAGAACGGCTCGACCGGGGTCGGCTACACCGTCGACCTCGCGCCGGTCTGCCTGGAGGGGACGATGAGCCTGACCGAGGTCCGGACCGTGGCGCACGGCGGCTACCCGGACGGTACCGGCTGCTCGATGCCGCGGGGCGGCCACTGACGGCTGCCGTCGCCTGATTCCCACGGGCGGCGGTGAGACCCGCCGCCGATTTCACCGAGGGCCTCGGACTGCTGCGACCTCCTGTTGGATAGCCTGGGGCGGTGACTTTCGAAGGCTGGCAGGACGAGGCGCTGGAGTTCTACGAGCGCCTGGAGACCGACAACTCGAAGACCTTCTGGGCGGAGCACCGGGAGGTCTACGAGCGCGCGGTGCGCCAACCGATGGCGGAGCTGCTCGACCGGCTGGAGCCGGAGTTCGGCCCCGGCAAGATCTTCCGCCCCAACCGGGACATCCGGTTCAGCGCCGACAAGACCCCGTACAAGACGCACATCGGCGCCTTCCTGGAGGTCGGCGGCTACATCCAGCTCTCCGCCGACGGACTGGCCTGCGGCAACGGGATGTACCATCTGGCCACCGACCAACTGGAGCGCTACCGCGCCGCGGTGGCCGAGGACGTGACCGGCGCGGAGCTGGAGCGGGTGATCGCCCGGGTCACCAAGGCCGGCCCCGTGGTCACCGGACGCGACCCGTTGAAGACCGCGCCCCGCGGCTACCCCAAGGACCACCCGCGGATCGCGCTGCTGCGCAACAAGGGCCTGATCGCCTGGCAGGAGTGGGAGCCCGCCGACTGGCTCGGCACTCCCGAGGCCTACCGTCGGGTCACCGCCTTCCTGCGCGCCTCGCAGCCGCTGAAGGACTGGCTGGACGGCCACGTCGGGCCCAGCGAACTCCCGCCGCGCTGAGCCTTCCGGCCCGCCGGGCGGTCACGCGCCGCCCTGGTGCACAGTCTCCAGGGCGGCCAGTTCCGCTCCGTCGAGGCGCAGCGCCCCGGTGGCCACGTTGGCGGCCAGGTGGTCCGGGTCGCCGGTGCCGGGGATGGCCAGCACGTGCGGGCCGCGGTGCAGCGTCCACGCGAGCCGGAGCTGCGCCGCACTGACCCCGCGCTCCCGGGCGATGGCCAGCACCTCCTCGTCGGCTTCGCCCCGCGCGCCCGCCTGGCCGCCGGTGCCGGCGATCGAGTAGAACGGCACGAAGGCGATGCCCTGTCGGCCGCAGTCGCGCAGGAACGCGTCGTGGTCGGGCCGGATGCCCAGTCCGTACCGGTTCTGTACGCAGACCACGGGCGCGATGGCCCGGGCCTCGGCGAGCTGGTGCGGGTGGATGTTGGAGAGCCCGAGATGGCGGATCAGCCCGGCCGTGCGCAGCTCGGCCAGTGCCCCGAAGCGCTCGGCGACCGAGTCGGTGCCGACGATCCGCAGGTTCACCAGATCGAGGTGGTCGCGGCCGAGTTGGCGCAGGTTCTCCTCCACCTGGCCGCGCAACCGGTCGGGGGTCGCGTGCGGGAGGAACTCGCCCGAAGGGCTCCGGCTCGGCCCGACCTTCGTGGCGATGACGAGGTCATCGGGGTAGGGCGCCAGCGCCCGGTTGATCAACTCGTTGGCGGAGCGCAGCGGCGAGAAGTAGAAGGACGCCGTGTCGATGTGGTTCACGCCGAGCTCGACCGCGCGGCGCAGCACCCGGATCGCTCGGCCGCGATCGCTCGGCACGGCATCCTCGGCGAGGGCCTCGCCGTACTGCGTCAGGCGCATGGCGCCGAAGCCGATCCGGTTGACGGAGCGGTCGCCGAGCTGCCACGTGCCTGCCGATGCTGCGGTGATGGTGATGGTGGTGGTGGTCTGTGGGGTCATGATCGGATGATGTGCGGGGGGTAGGGTGGACAGCTATTGATTAAGCAATGACAGAATCCAGAATCTGTCAGCTGTTCCCTGTTCCCTGTTCCCTGTTCCCTGTTCCCTGATGGCTGATCGCTGTTTCTCGATCGCCGGTCCCTGTCCGCTGCCCGCTGCTCTCACGTCTCCTGAGGAGTGATCGTCGTGCCCGCGGAGCTGACGTTCTCGGCGAACGACCTGGCGCAGATGCGCTTCGCCGTCTCGCCCATGTGGGAGCTCGGGACCAGCTTCAAGCTGCTGAACTCGGGGGCCGCGCACCCCGTGCACCAACGCTGGATCGACCAGGTGCGGCCCCGGGCGGTGGCCGCCGGGCTGGACCGGGGGTGGCTCGCCGAACTGATCCGGCCCGACGCGTACGTCCCCGACTTCCTCAACCCGGCACCGGCGGGACCGGCGCCGACCCTGGCCGCCGAGCTCACCGCGATCCTTGCCGCCCCCGCCGAGCGGGTCCGCCAGGACCTCGACCGCCTGCGGCAGGAGCAGGGCCCGCTCGGCCCGCGCCTGCGCTCCCTGCGCGCCGAGCCGTCCGCCCACCTCCGCAGGCTCGCCGAGGAGATCGAGACCTACTGGGAGCTCGCGCTGGCGCCCTACTGGGCGCGGATCCGGGCCGTGCTGGATGCGGAGGTCTTCCAACGGGCCCGGCAGGTCGCCGAGCACGGTGCGGTCCATCTCCTCAACGACCTGCACACCTCGGTGGGTTGGGACGACAACGTGCTGCGCCTGAGTCGTCGCAGCAACCCGATCTCACGGACGACGGCCGGTGCCGGGCTGCTGCTGATCCCCTCGGCCTTCACCGGATCGGTCCCGCTCACCCGGGTCACGCCGCCGGAGCCACCCCAACTCGCCTACCCCGCAAGGGGTGTGGGCTCTCTCTGGGAGGCGCGGCCGGTCACCGGCAGCGCCGCGATCGCCGCCGTGCTCGGCCGCTCCAAGGCCCTGCTGCTCACCGAACTCGACACGCCGGCCTCCACCACCGAACTGGCCCGCCGTACCGGCCTCTCCGCCCCGGCCGTCTCCCAACACCTCACCGCCCTGCGCGACGCGGGCCTGACCAGCGCCCACCGCGCGGGCCGCTCGGTGCTCTACGCCCGCACCGCGGTGGCCGAGTCCGTGCTCGCCGCGACGGCCGCGCGAGGGGCCGGGTAAGTGGTGGACCACGGTCGACCCCCGTCGCCGTTCAGCGGGTCTTGACGTCCAAGGTCAGGTCGCCGGCGGGGTTCCAGCCCTTTTCGGGTCGTCTCCCGGCCTTCCTCGTCCAGGACGACCAGCTCCGAGAGCCGGCCGTTGGCGTGCCAGTACCGCCACGCTCCCATGGCGTGGGGTCAGAACCAGTGCAGGCAGTGCGGGTGCCGCTCGGCGTGGAAGAGGATGTCGGCGCGGGTGGCCGCGTCCGGG
Source organism: Kitasatospora sp. NBC_01250 (assembly GCF_036226465.1). Lineage (NCBI taxonomy): Bacteria > Bacillati > Actinomycetota > Actinomycetes > Kitasatosporales > Streptomycetaceae > Kitasatospora > Kitasatospora sp. NBC_01250. The sequence continues at coordinate 7,776,366 of NZ_CP108476.1, forward strand.
CGGTGGGCGCGGATGTGTCCGGCGCGGACGAGTGTGCTGGGCGCGGTGCCGCCGAGGTAGATCGAGCCGAGGTCGTTCACGTTCAGGGAGAGGTCGGGGTCCCGATCCGTGGGGACGCAGTCGGCCTTGCCGTCCCGGACGGTCAGCAGGTAGCGGTGGTGCTCGCCGAGGAACGGGTCGTCGACGTCGAGGACGAGCTCGCCGTCCGTGAACCAGCCGCGTGCGGTCAACGCCTGCGGTATGTCCAGGAGCCGTACCCAGAGCCAGTCGGAGTCGTTGCTCACCTGGGCGGCACGGAAGTCCGCCAGCTGCCAGCGCAGCGGGTGCCCGGGCGGGAAGTGCTTGAACGCGACCTGGGTGACGAGGTCGTGGCCGAGCAGGAACTCGATCAGGGCGGTGCAGACGGCGTCGTCGGCGGCGATGGTCTCGTCGACCGTCAGAGTGCCTTCGCTGAGCACATAGCTGGCGTACCCGTCCGGGACGCCGTCGGTGTCGCGGTGGACGGCGACGTAGCGCGGCGCCGGAGCGATCGGGGGCTGCCCCGCGCCGCGGGTCCACCAGCGGTGCGGCCGGGACAGGGCGCCGGGCTGGGCGCGGCGGTACCGGTCGTAGACCTCTTCGAGGATCGCGCCGCACTCGGTACGCCGCATCACCTCGACCGAGCCGCTGGTGGAGCCGGCAGCCGGGTCGGTGGCCGGGTCGGTGGCCGGGGCGTCTGCCCGTCCGTGCGCCCGCAGCGGGGCGAGGGCGCCCTGGTGGCGTGCCACCGTGAGCCGTCCCGTGTAGGTCGCCGGTCCGTAGCCGAACCTGCCGTAGATCGGGGCCTCCGCGGCCAGCAGGACGGAGAGGAACTCCCCGCGTGCCCGCAGCTCGGTGAGCTGGTGCCGCATCATCGCGGTGAGCACGCCCCGGCGCCGGTGCGAGGGCAGGACGCCGACGGCGGTGACTCCGGCGGCCGGGGCGATGGTCCCGCCGGGCAGGGTGAGTTCGAACGAGTACGCGGCGGCGGTCCCGACGGGCCGCCCGTCCGCGGTCAGGGCCAGCAGCCCGCGGTCCATCTCGAACGCCGACCACCAGACGCCGCCGCCATCGTCGTTCGGGGTGTCCGGGTGGAGCCCGAACGCGGTGTGGAGTGTGCTGACGAAGACGTCGAGGTCCTGGTCGGTCGTGGGACGGATGTCCATCGGTGCTGCTGCCTCCCCTGGGATTCGGGCACCACGGCTGCTGGTGTCCGGCCCACAGTGCAGCGTCGACCTGCGGCCGGGTCAAGTCAATTTCGCGGATCCGACGGACCTGGCCGCCCAGGACGGGCAAGCTCTAGGGTGGACGCATGGACGAGTACGCGGTGCCGATCCTGCCCAGCCGCGACCTGGGCGAGACGCTCACCTTCTATGCCCGGCTGGGCTTTGAGCAGCGCGGGGTGTCAACCGAGCAGGACGACTACCTGATCCTGGTGCGCGGCACCGTGGAGCTGCACTTCTGGCACCACCCCGAGGTGGATCCGCTGGCCACGGCGGGCAGTTGCTACCTGCAGGTCAGGGATGCGGATACGCTCCACCGCAGTTGGGCCGAGATCGGGGTGCCCAGCGACCGGGCCACCGGGAGCCGTCTGGAGCCGCCCACCGACACCGCTTACCGGATGCGCGAGTTCGCCCTCGTCGACCGCAGCGGCAACCTGCTGCGCGTCGGCAGCCCGGTGCGTCCTCGCCCCTGAGACCGGGAGCCTTGCAGCGCAGGCCGTCAGGGTGGTCGTCGTCACCGGAGCCGGACTGATCCGGTCGGGGCAGGTCGAGAAGGCCGAGTAGCCTCGCCCTATGGTGGATCAAGAGCGGTACGCCCTGTATCGGGAAGAGTCGAAGTTGCTGGCAGCGATCGGCGCGCACGTCGACGCCCAGGTCGGCAGTGTCACGGTGCGACTGCCCAGGGCGGTGGCCGAGGCCGCGGTGGCCGCTTGGGAGCGTGACGATCCGGACGGTGACTTCGACGAGGAGACCCACGAGCAGTACGCGCTGCGTACCCAGGCCGGTGATCTGGCACTGATCGGCCTTGCGATCTCGGACGAGGGCCGCTGGGAGGGCGATGAGGTCGTCGTCGACCTGCATGTCCACTCCGCGGGGGCGGCCTGGCTCCAGGCTGCCGAGCTGGGACTGACCGGCCGGTCCTGAGAGGCGTCCAGGAGGTCAGGAGCCGGAGGCCCGGGTGGCCGCGAGCTGCAGGCCGACCTGGCGCTGCAACGCGCCGGCGGGGCAGCCCCCAGCCGTGACCGACGACTGAGGGGCGCTTCCCGTACCGGAGTCGAGGATCCGACGGGACGTCAGTCGATCCCGATGACCTTGCCGTCGACCGTCGCCTTGACCTGCTTGGTGGCGCGAGTGCCCTGGACGTCGACGATGATCTGGATGTCGCTCGAGAACGGCAGCATGCGCTTGACGGCGGCGCTGGAGGCCTTGGCGCCCTCGATGTTCGCCGCGGCCGGTGAGTCGGCGAGCAGCTTGGCGAGTACCTCGGGCTTGATCGAGGTGCTGTCGAAGATGTTCTGCTCGAGGGCGCCGGGGGCGCTGTCGCTGATGTCGACGGGCCGTGGGTCCTGGACCTGCCCGTCGCGGTAGGTGAACCTGTTGACCTCGGTGGGCTTTGCGGGGTCGACGGCATCGACCTGCACGTAGTCCGAGTACACGTCGAGCTCGAGGACCTTCATCGGCGATGCGCCCACCTTTTTGGCTATCGCCTGGACGGCCTGGTCCATGGCCGGTGCGGCGAACAGGTCCGCCGTGGCTGCGATGCTCGCGGCGGGCCCCGGCTTCGTCGCGGCGCCGATGGCCGAGCAGCCGGTGAGCGTCACGGTGACGGCGAGGGAGAGCGTGAGCGTGGCGATGGCGGAACGGCGGGGCATGTGAGCGTTCTCCAGTGGTGAGTAGTGCCGACCGGTCGGGGGAGGCCGGGTGTACCGCTCCGCCGATGGTCAGGTCTGCGGCTTCGCCGTGCCCCGCGATGGGCGGGCGGCTCGTGACCACGCAGGCGCGACGCTGGGCGAACCGGCGTTCCATTTCGTCGCGCTGCACAGGGTAGGGCACCGCATGTGGGTATCGAACTCGATGGCTTCCTGGCGGCCGATCATCGAACGTCACGTCATGTCCGGTCAGGTCATGACGTTTCGCGTCCGGACTCGCGCACGGCCTCCTCCACGATCGTGGCGCGGCGGGCGGTCAGCGGCATCGGTAGAACTACGCGGGTGCGCTACTGAAATTGAATGCGCGACCGGCGACCGGATGCCCTCCTGCGGGTTCAGGTCCGGAGCACACAGGTGGGCAGCTGGAACACGGCCGGCCGGTCGGCGTTCGCCTCGATGAACTCCCGCAGTGGCTTGGCCAGGTGGAGGCGGACGTCGTCCCACACGAGGACGACCGGGCCGACGAGCCGGGTTCGGGCGGACGGGCGGCTGCATCGCCCAGCAGGCCGACCGTGCTCGCGCTCGTGCTCGCGCTCGCGCCCGGAATCAGAAGCTGCGCGGGCAGCCGACTGTTAACGGTCAATGCCTGCAACGCAGTTGTCAGATGGCGGTTCGAGCGTTGATGTCCGTTTCAAAGTGAGGCTCGGACGGTGCCGCCTGCGTGTTCGGCGACTCGGTCCAGCAGGGCGATGCCCGCGGCGTTGTCGTGCGTGTTCGCGGCCAGGACGATGACGGCGATGACCAGGCCCAGCACGTCGACGGCCGGGGCCCGTTTGCGACCGGGAGCCCGTTTCGCCGGATCTCGGCCGGTCGTGGTGGCGGGGCCCCGGAGGCCGCGCGGCCGCTCTGCGTGTTCAGTACCACCAGGGCCGGGTCCTCTGATCGCCGGGCCGGCTCGCGGACCTGGCAGCGCAGGAGCTCGTGGATGACCTGATCGGTCCCGTCGTCGCGCCAGGCGGCGAAGTAGTAGTCGCGCTCCACGGCGGCAGATCGTGCGGGAGGTGGGCCCACTGGCAACCGGTCCTGCCCTGATAGAGGATCGAGTTCACGATCTCCCGGGCGTCGGACCTTGATCAGCAGTCAGGGGGACAACTGCACCACACGCGTTTGCCGACCCCTTCGCGCGGTCCCCATCCCCACTTCTCGGAGAGCGTCTCGACGAGCAGCAGTCCGCGGCCCGAGCAGCCGTCGGGCGACTCCTGTAGGACCGGGTGCGTGCTGGAGGCGTCCTCCACCGCGATCCACAGGCGGTCCGGGTCCACTTCCAGTTCGAGGTGGACCCGCTGCCCCGGCCTGGTGCCGTGGAGCACGGCATTGGTCACCAGTTCGGTCACCAACAACTCGCCGTTGTCGACGAACCGTTCGCCTCCGTCGACGCGGGACAGGAAGTCGCGGAGCAGCTGGCGGGCGCCGGCCGGGGAGTGGTGGCTCTTCTGCAGCCAGCGGTGGTCGCGGGCGATCGGCAGCGGCGCCCGGTCGATCGGTTCGTGCATGGCGGATTCCCCTTGTGTAGTACGCCTGTTGTGCGGTCAGGGGTGAACGGAGGGTGCCCCGACGACGGTCGGACGCGAGCACGGGGATGCCCGGTGATGAACCGTCATGATCACTTTGTGTCGTGATGTCCTCCACTGTGAGTAGCATGCTCTCCGATGGTGGCAATCTGCAAGACTTCATTCGGGGTCTTCGAATTGACCTATTCGAACAAATGACGCTCGTTGCGAATCGGGTCCACCAATGCTTTCATTTCGGATGCCAGGAGTGCCTCAACTGGCAACAGGGAAGGGAACAGTCATGGACAACGGCCCCACCGGTTCGACGGTGCCGCGCAGGCAGCTCGGGCGGAATCTGCGCGACCTCCGCAACCAGGCGCGGATGACGGTGCGGGCGGCCGCACGCCGGCTGGAGTGGTCCGAGGCGAAGATGTGGCGGATCGAGACCGGCCAGACCTCGCTGCGCAGCCTCGACGTCGAAGCGATGTGCAAGGTCTACGGCGCCCCGGGCCAGTTGACCGAGGCTCTGATGGCCCTCGCGAAGGAGACGAAGGCCCGCGGGTGGTGGCACGCCTATGGCGACGTGATCCCCGAGGGGTTCGACCTGTTCATCGGACTGGAGGAGGCTGCGTCACGGATCGACTGGTACGAAAGCGAGTTGGTTCCCGGCCTGCTCCAGACCGAGGAGTACGCGCGGACCGTCATCCGGGCCGGGAAGCCGGACGAGGACGACGAAGAGGTGGAGCGGCGCGTTCGCTTGCGGACGGCACGTCAGGTGCTGCTCACCAGGGTCACCGAGCCGCTGACCTTCGATGCGGTGATCAATGAGGCTGTACTGCGGCGCCCGATCGGTGGTCCGTCCGTCATGTCCGGCCAACTCGAACGCCTCCTGATCGTCAGTGAGTTGCCCAACGTGACGATCAAGGTTGTCCCCTTCAGTGCGGGTTTTCACCTCGGCGTGCTGTCGGGGTCGTTCGGAGTCCTGCGCTTCCCGCTCGATGGAAACGGGGCTGAGACCGAGCCTCCGACCGTCTATGCGGATGGCTTTACTGGTGACCTGTACTTGGACAAGCCTCATGAAGTCGAACGCTATGACGCCGCCTTCAAGAGCATTCGAGCAGCAGCGCTCGATGAGCAGGCGTCACGGCACCTGATCTCCGAAGTGGCAGGGAGTTATGGACAGGATTGATCTGACGCCGACACGGTGGTTCAAGTCCAGCCGCAGTAACGCGCAGTCCGCTTGCGTCGAGGTCGCCGCAGGCCTCCCCGGTGCGGTGCCTGTGCGGGACAGCAAGGATCCGCAGGGGCCCGCGTTGGTCTTCGGGCCCGCGGCCTGGCGGACGTTCGTGACGGCGCTGCACGGCGAGGGGCTCTCGGGCGCCTGCTGAGCCGTTCCGTGAACACCGATGGCTCCTCGGCCCGTTCGGGCCGAGGAGCCATCATCTTTTGGCGTCCATAACGGAGTTCTCGGCTTGCTCGCGATCTGTTCTCGGTCTGTTCTGAATCATCGAGTCCCGGATCGGCTGCTAGAAATTGGGTCTCGCCCCGGTTCCCGTCCCCGCTGTCGGCCGCTTGACCGGCCTTTGCGGGCCGAGTGCTGGGCCTTTCCAAGTGAGCAAGGCGGAAGCCGTGGTCCAGAACGACTTGTAGCCGTCGCGGGGTCGCTCTATTTACGGCCGCTCCGCGAATACCTGCTCGTACAGCGGTGCGATCTCCACCAACGCCTGGGCGCTGATGGTTCCGAAGGCGGGTGTCTGCGAGGTCAACCGAGGTAGACCTTCTGCCACTCCAGTGATGTCATCGTCAGCGCGGCCTCGGCGAGGGTGCGCGCCGACTCGGTCTTGAGGCTGCCCAAACTACTGTCGATCCACGGCTGGACATTCTGGTATCCCTGCTCACGGTACTCCACGGCCTGGATCAGACACTCCAGCTTGTCCGCGTCGTGGGCGACCGTGACTTCCGGGCTCTCGGAGTTCTCGTACTCCTCCACGATGGCCTGCACACCGGCGGTCACGGCAGGGTGAGCGGCGCTCACCTGGTCGGCCGTTACCCGCTCGTTGGAGGCAGCAGAAAGGTAGCGCCGGCCGATGTGCGGGATATCGCTGATCCGCGTCTCCTGGGTGTCGTGGAAGAGGCACAGCAGCGCCACCTTGGCCGGGTCGACACCCTCCATCATCGCGAGCACCGCGCCCACGACGCCGGTCCGGAACGAGTGCTCGGCGATCGTCTCGGGGTCCTTGACTCCAGCGATCCACCAGCCGGAGCGCTTCGCCCGCTTGAGCATGCCCGCCTCGAACAGGTAACCCGCAGTGCCCTTCGCCTGCCTGTCGTCCGTCATGGCCGTCCTTTGCCGTTGGATCGGTTGTCGTGGAAACCCCCCACTCGCAGACCGTAGTGCAAAGACTCCAGCTCGTGGCGGGACTGTTGCGAAAGGCCGTCACCATCGAGCAACACGCGCACCCGTGCCGCCAGATCGCGGGCGGTGAACGGGTCGGCGTCGGCGAGACTGCGCCGGGTGAGCATGAGTGCCCAGATCGAATGGACGTACAGGTCGGTGTACTCGCCAGCCCGGTCCAGTCGGATGGTGAACTGCCGCAGCAACGCGGAGGCGTCCCACGCAGGGTGCTCCCGCTCGGCCATGAAGTCGTCGCTGACTTTGGGGTGCGAGTCGACTCCAAGCCAGTGTGCCCAGTAGTTCAGGTTCGCGGTCTCGAAGTCGTCGTTGTCGGTGATCGAGCGGGCGATAAAATCACGCAGCAGTTCTGGATCGCCCTGCCGGGCCAGCGCCGCCGCGACCGACCGTGCCTCGGCCCACCGTGGCGACCATCCCGAGCCGGCCGAGGGAATCCGGCCTCGGCGCTGCATCCCGCCGAACCACTCGACTACGTCTCGGTTCCGGTCATAGGAGGAGAGGTACCAGACCTGTCTCCGGAGTAACGCGGTCTTCTCGCCCTCGGCCTCTACCAGTTCGGCGGCGTGCCGGAGGTTGTCGAAGAACCGCCCGCGCTCCTCCTGGCCGAGGAGCGGCGCTGCGTACACCGGCCCGCGCCGGGCAGCAGGAACGCTCAACTCGGCGGCGACCGCGCCGGGAAGATCCCCGCTGACGGCCCAACCGATCATGTGCGTGGTGTCGCGGGTGAGTACCCAGCCAGCCAGTGGATGCTCCAGAGTCTCGCGTCGGTTCGACCGCGACCGCAGTATCTCGCCGAGTACGAAGTCTGCGTCCATGGCGATGCTCATCAGGTCCACGAGCCCAACCGGCGCCCCGAGCAGGATCAGCTTTCTGCGGAGCGCCACGAGGTTGCCCGCCCGGGTGGAGGAGAGCGGCCGACGGCCGGACTCCCAGCCCTGCACGGTGCTCTTGTCAATGCCCAGGTCGACGGCCAACTCGTCCTGAGTCCGAGGGATCTGCTCGCGGATGACCTTGAACAGAAACCCGGAGATCACACCATCGGGGACTCGATCGGGCCCGGGATGACTGCCAGTCAGTGCTTCACCACGCCTCGGCGGTGTCCGAGCGGTCATTCCGGGCCCCCTTGGCCTCGATCGTCCGGATAACTCGTACTGGCAGTCCGTCGAACCGTGGATTCACTGGTCGTAACTTACTGACTACGGAATCAGCGGTGACAGCGGGAGCTTAGTACCACCTCGGCTCCCCGCGACGATGGCCGGAACCCTCGCACCGGCCGGCCGGTGCGAGGGCGCAGAGCCCCCAGTCCGGTGGAAAGGGTCATCGCCGGGCCGGGCCGCACCACCCCGCAAGACTGCTCACCCGCACCTGGGCGAGCAGAGTCACCCCGATTGGAGAGGCACATGAGCACCACCATCAAGCCCGGTGACCAGGAGGTCACCAACCTGACGCGCCGCCTGGATCACTCGGTCCCGGACGGCGACTTCGCCCCGGCGGCGTCCGTCGAGTCCCTGACCCGTCGCCTGGATCACTCGGTCCCGGACGGCGACTTCGCCCCGGCGGATGCCGAAGTCTGACCGCAGTTCCGAACTGATGCCGGTTAGTTGACGGCATAGGCGGGTCGGCTCGGATGTTAACCCGAGCCGACCCGTCGCGTGGCGACGCACACACCCCAATCAAGGAGAGTCCGCATTGAAGACCGCCATCGCCCCCCGCGTCCCCACCGGCTCCTTCTTCGACCTCGACCGGAAGGACCCGGACCTGATCCGGCTGCGCGAAGCGGGCGCGGAGAGCGCTCTGCCGTTCGCCCTGATGGAGCGCCTGGTGAAGTCGGGCACCCGCTACGCGGAGCACGCCCGCTCCCTGCGCAGTGACAACGTGACCGTGGCTGGGGCAAACTTCGACTGGTTCGACGCCGAGCTTCCCGGCGAGATCGCCGACGAGATCAACCTGACGGACTACGAGATCGTCCAGCACACCGACGAGCGCCGCGCGGCGCTGACCCAGGCCCTGGACCGCCTGTCGCTGGTCCACCCCGAGGGATTCGCCCGTGTGCGCGAGTTCGTTCGTGGGCTGCTGTGGGTGGGCCTCAAGCCCGACGTCCGCACCTCCTCGCTGACCAGCAGCAGCGATCCGGCGCTGCCCTACGTCATCGTGTTCTCCGAGAAAGCCCGGCACCACATCCCGCCGAATACCGTCAGCGAGCAGCCGTCCCACCTCTTCCTGGCGGAGAACATCCTGCACGAGGGCACCCACCAGTCGGTCAGCTTCCACGTCCTCCAGCACCAGACATTCGCCGACGGGTACTCCTCCAAGACGTCCCCCAAGATCGAGATCAAGTGGCGGGCCGGGCAGGGCGTCGTGCGCAACCAGTTCTGGGAAGTGGACCGGGCCTTCCACGCGACCTGCGTGTACAACCAGTTGCTGCGGTTTCGCCGGATCGAACTCGACCGCGACGACCTGACCGCCAACGAGCGTGAGTGCTTTCAGGCCGCCTACGGCGAGGGGCTGCCGGCTGTCCGCTACCTCATGCGCGAACTCGAACTCCTGAGTGGGCAATTCTCCCCGCATGGGGTGGATCTGCTGGCTGACTTGCGCCACCAGACCGACCAGCTGTAGTGCCAAGCCGAGCGGAACCGAGCGAGGGAGGGTCCAGTGCTCCAGCACCTCATCACACAAGACACCGGCCTGCGGATGGTTCCCACCGACCGGGACGAGTTGACCACCGCGGTCGACCAACTCCACGAGGAGCTGCGGGCCTTGCCCGAAGGGGCCGATCTCGCCCGGACTCGGGTCCTGACCAGGTGGATCGGCATCGGCGAGATGAGCCTGGGCAACCACGGCGAAGCCCGCACGTTCCTCCGGCAGTCGCTCGATCTGGCCGCAGCCATCGGCAACACCCGGGCCGTCGTCGCCACCGGGCTCAATCTCGGCGATGCACACCGGTATGCCGGCGACATTCATGCTGCGGACGCGCTCTACCGCCGCGCGCTGGACACCGCGCGAGGCCAGCACCCAGAACTCGTGGACTTCGCCCTCCAGCACTTCGGCAAGCACCTCACGGAGCAGGGCAACCTCGCTCCGGCCCGGGCCCACCTGGAAGAAGCGCTGCGCCTGCGGCTCGCCAAAGGTGAGCCAGAGCTGATCGACTCCACCAAGGCCGCACTCGACCGTGTCGCGCTGCTGATCGACCAGGCCAACGCCAAGGCATCAGCAGGAGACGGTGCGACACCGGGCCAGTGGAGTGGTCGGTGGACCTCATGGCTCCAGTCGCGCACCACGGCCCGGACACCGGCCCGGTGGGCAAAGGAGTTCCCCACTCTCCGGGACGCTGTGAGCGGGCTCACCGCACACCAGCGCGTGCACCCGCGCCACCTGCGCGATCAGTCGTTCCCCGCTGAGCTGATCGCCGCTATGGCGGAGGAGGCCGAGAAGGCCGTAGCCGCCGACGGATACCTCCACAACGGCAAGTGGAACGCGGCCGTTGGGAACGCCGCGAACCGCTTCGCCGGACAAGTCGATCTCGCCGCTGTCGTAGCGCGGTCCCCCGGTCTGGAGGTCGAGCAGCCGCACACTGCCGTCTACATCGCGTACCTGGAGGAAGGGCAGTTTCTCGACTTCCACGTTGACGAGTTCGGCTTCGGCGAGGCCAACCTGATCCTGTGCCTCAAGCACGGGCGCCCCACCGGTGCGCCCAGGGTCAGCACCACCGTCTTCATCAACGCCGACGGCTACCTCGAATGCGATCTCGCCGCAGGTGACTGCGTCGTATTCGATGGCGCGCTCACGCCGCACGGCCGGACGTCCCTCAGCGCCGGAGAGAGCGTCACCCTCATCAGCTTCGGTTTCCGCGCGCGTGCCCAGGCTCCGCGCACGATCACGCACCTCCCACCGGTCCCTGGGTAGTGCCGGTGTGTTCAGCCGATCTGAGACCCTGTCCCTGGACTCCGCCGGGGAGGCGCTGGACGGAGCGGGGCCGGAGCCCTCGCTGAATGGGAGGCGCCCGTGTGGGCGAGCAGCGGGCCTGAGCGTGAAGCCTTGATCAAGAAGCCTGTTCGGGCCGCGCGGCCGGTCGTCATCGGGCAGTACAAGGGGGCTGTGAACAAGGTTGATCCGACGCCGGCATGGTGGTTCAAGTCGATCCACAGGGGCCCGCGTTGGTCTTCGGGCCCGCGGCCTGGCGGACGTTCGTGACGGCGCTGCACGGTGGGGGGCTCTCCGGCGACTGCTGAGCCGTTCCGTGAACACCGATGGCTCCTCGGCCCGTTCGGGCCGAGGAGCCATCGTGGTGTCCGGCCCGGAACGGAGTTCTCGGCTTGCTCGCGGTCTGTTCTCAGTCTGTTCTGGATCACCGGATTGGGCTGGATCGGGTGCTAGAAATTGGCCTCGCCCCGGTTCCCGCTGCCGGTCGGGTGGTCGAGCGGCGTCGCGGGAGGAGTGCCGGGTCATTCCAAGTCGAGGGAGGTGGACCAGATGAAGAAGATCGCCATCCGGAAGGCCGGATCCGTGCGTCTCACCAGCGCGGTTGGCGCGCTGTACGGCGGCTGCGGCTGTCCTGCCTGATAGTTCGTCAGCTATCTGTGCCGGCGACGGGTCCGCGCTCTGTGCGGACCCGTCGCCGGTGGCCCACTGTCCTTCTTCCGCGCGGAGGAGCCATGCCAGACAGGCCTGCGGCGGTGGACCCCGGCGAGGTCCGGGGACCGGGAGCGCCGGAGCGGCCGCTCGCCTTCCACCCGCTCACCTTCCTGCCCGAGGGCGACGACGTGACCGTCGGGCGGCCGGACGAGGGGGAGTTCGTCGTGCTGCCGGCCGACGGCGCCGCGCTGCTGCGCCGGCTGGTCGACGGGCAGACCTGCTCGCAGGCCGCCCAGTGGTACCAGGAGACCTACGGGGAGTCGGTCGACATCGCGGACTTCGTCGCGGATCTCGGCGAGTTGGGCTTCCTGCGCGGGGCGGACGAGCCCGTCGCCCCGCCGCCCGCGCCGGTGCGCTGGAGCCGGCTGGGCCGGGCGGTCTTCTCCCCGGTCGGCGCGGTCGTCTACCTGGCCCTGATCGCGGGCTGGCTGGCCGCCATGGTGCGCACGCCCGCACTCGTGCCGAGCTACCACCACCTCTTCTTCACCCACTACATGTCGGTGCTGATGGTGACGATGTACCTCAGCCAGATGCCGCTGGTGCTGCTGCACGAGGCCGCGCACGCGCTGGCCGGCCGCAGGCTGGGGCTGCGCTCCCGGCTCTCGGTGGGGCGGCGGCTGTACTACCTCGTGTTCCTGACCGCACTGGACGGCCTGGTGGGGGTGCCGCGCCGCAAGCGCTTCCTGCCCATCCTGGCGGGCATCCTCACCGACATCGCCGTCCTCGCCGGGCTCACCCTGCTGGCCGCCGTGACCCGGCGCGGCGACGGTTCGTTCCCGCTCGTGGGCGCCTTCGCGCTCGCCCTGGCCTACCTGACGGTGCTGCGGCTGCTCTGGCAGTGCTGGTTCTTCCTGCAGACCGACGTGTACTACCTGGTGGTCACCGTCCTCGGCTGCGTCGACCTGCAGACGACCGCCAAGCAGCTGCTCGCCAACCGCTGGTGCGCGCTGCTCGGGCGCCCCGCCCGCTTCGACCCGGAGGTCTGGCACCCGCGCGACCGGTCGGTGGCCCGCTGGTACTCGGTGCTGATGGTGGCCGGTTACGCCTTCTGCCTGGGCACCCTGGCGTTCGGCCTGCTGCCCAGCGCCGTCCGGGTGTTCGCCACGGTGCTGGCCCGGCTCTCCGCGCACGGCTCGCACAGCGCCGCCGGGCTGACCGACAGCGTGCTGTTCCTGCTGCTGAGCGTCGGCGAAGTCGTGGTGGCAGGCGGCCTGTTCCTGCGCGAACGGCGGAGTCGGCGAGCTGCTTCGGCCGCGGCCACCGCCTCGTCCCCGTCCTGACGCTCCTGGAGGAGAACATGTCCGCCACTCGGCCCGCCGCACCGGACGCCGATCGACACCTGGCCCTGGTCGGAGCACGGCGACGCGACCGTGAGGCGTGCCGCGCCGCCCTCGCGCTGCCGCCGCTGCTGCTGCCCGTGATCGCGGCGCACCGCAGGCTGCGCGGCCCCTACACGGTGGCCGGCACCCTGCTGCGGGCCGTCGTCCCCGACGCGCTGGAGCGCCACCCGGAGCTGGTCGCCGCGCACGAGGTCGAACTCCTCACCGTCGCACCGGAACTGCGCGACCTGGTCCCCGCCACGCGCGAGACGCTGACCTCGCTGGCCGTGCCCGAGGAGCGCACCCGGTTCTACTCGCGCTGGCGGACCCTGCGGATCGCGCACGGGCTCATGGAGTTCCTGCGCGACCTGCTGGCCGTCGACGGGTTCGGTCCCCGCACGCTCGTCGTCGACGACCTGGACCGTGCCGACCCCACCGACCAGGAGTTCATGGCCGTCCTGCTGCGGCGGATGGATCCCGCGGTGCTGACCGTGGTGGTGCAGAGCACGGCCCGGCTGCTCGAACCGGTGCCCCGCGACCCGTGGGTGGAGCCGGGCACGCCTGCGGGCGAGGACCTGCCCGCGCTGCTGCGCGGCTGCCGGCGCGTCGAGGCGGTGCCGACGGAGCCGGCGTCGAGCGAGGCGGTGCCGGGCGGGCCGGCGTCGAGCGAGGCGGTGCCGGACGAGGCGGTGCCGGACGAGGCAGCGGCGGACGCTGCGGCGCTGCGAGCCCGTGCCGCACGCTACGTGACCGGGGACGCGACCGACGACGACCCCGGCGCACTCGACGCCTACCAGCGCCTCCCGCTGGACGAGCGCCGACGCCTGCACGACCAGCGCGCCGACGAGCTGGTCGCCGCCGCCGAGCCGTCGCTGGCGCTCGGCGCGATCCCGTACCACCGCGAGCACGGGAGCGACCCGGTCGGAACCGGCGCACCGGCGCTGGCGCACGCCATGGACACCTGCATGCTCCTCGGCTTCTACGACGCCACCATCGACTTCTGCGAGCGCGGTCGCGCGCTCGTCGACTGGGAGCAACGCCCGGACCTGTGGTGGCAGTTCACCAGCAAGATGCCCACCTCGCTGTCCGCGCTGGGGCGCGCCGAGGAGGCCGAGGCGATCTGCGACGAGGCCCGTGCGCAGACCACCAAGCCGGTGATCCACATCCAGTGCGCCTACGCGACCTCGATGCTCTACACCCGGCACCGCGAGCCCACCCGACGCGACCACCAGCGTGCCCTGGCCTGGATCAACGAGGCCATCGCGATGGCCTCGCTGCTGCCCGACCCCAGGCTGCGCGCCTTCAACACGGTCTTCCACCACAACGGGCTCGCGCTGATCGAGGGCCACCGGGGCCGGCCGCACGCCGCGCTGGAGCTCGTCACGGCGGGCCTGGCCGAGCTGGACCGCGAACTCGGCCCCGACGAGCACCACTTGCACCGCTCCGTGCTGCGGCACAACCGGGCGCAGGTGCTGACCGGGCTGGGCCGGCTGGACGAGGCGCTGGAGGAGTACCGGGCGGTGCTCGCCGTCGATCCGTCCTACCCGGAGTACCACTTCGACCTGGGCAACCTGCTGCGCCGGATGGGCCGGGAGCAGGAGGCGCTGGAGGCCTACGAACGGGCGCTGCGGCTGGGGCCGCCGTTCCCGGAGGTCTTCTACAACCGCGGTGACGTCAGGAACGCCGCGGGGGATGTCGAGGGCGCCCTCGCCGACTTCGGCTACGTCCTCGAACTGGACCCCGGCTTCGTGGACGCCTACGTCAACCGGGCCGGTATCCGGTTGGACCTGGAGGACGTGGACGGTGCCGAGCGCGACGCGCTGGCGGGCCTGAAGCGCGAGCCGGGCAACGCGTACCTGCGGGCCGTGCTCGGTCACGTGCACGCCGCCCGCGAGGAGCACACGGCGGCCCGGGAGGCGTTCGACCGGGCGCTCGCGGCCGACCCCGACCTGGTCGCGGCGCTCTGCGGCCGGGCCGCCGTGGCACACCAGCTGGGTGACGCCGACACCGCGCTCGCCGATCTGCGGCACGCGGTGGAGCTGGCGCCGGACGATCCCGGCGTGCGTTACAACCACGCGTTCGCGCTGCGCAGCGCCGGCCGCTGGGACGCCGCGCTCGCCGAGCTGGACATCGCCGCCGAACTGCTGCCCGACGATCCGGACGTGCTCGCGGCCCGCGAGGAGTGCCGGGCCGAGGCCGCGGCCGGACGATGACCCGTCGGCGGCGCGGGAGCGATGCTCCGGTGCCGCCGACGCCACCGTGCGGCCGGGCTCTGCCGGGCCCGGCCGCACGGGCCAACGGTCCCCGGGGACGTGCGGGGACGTACAGGAACGTGCGGGGACGTGCGGGGACGTGCGGGACCTGCAGCGACCCGCGGGGACGTCCGGCGAGGTCAGCGGGGGCGGCGCGGCCAGGACCGGCCCGCGCGCAGGGTGCGCGCCAGACATCGCCCGGTTCTTCTCAGGTACGGGAGCAGGCCGTGGACGGCGTCGCCGAAGCGAGTGCCGCCGGTCGGCAACGGCCGCGCAGGCGCCACCACCGGCGCCACTGCCAGCGCCGGTGACGGCGACGGTGAGGCCGACGGCGACGGCGACGGCGATGGCGTCGGCGAGGGCCCGGCCGAGCTGGCGGCGGCGAACCGCGCGGTGAGCCGCACGGCCCGCTCGCGCAGCGCCCGCCGGCGCAGGGCCATCAAGGAGTCCGGCGGCACGTCGAAGTGCTCCTCGTAGCAGCGGATCAGCGACTCGGAGGGAAACCGCCGGGCCTTCTCGACGTCGGCGAACACGCTGTGCGCGCTGTACCCCATCAGCTTCGCCAGGGCTCTGAGGGACAGTCCGCCCTCCGCCCGTAACCGGTACAGTGCCAGACCCAACTCACGCTCCGCGTCGGTCAGTTCCGTGATCGCCTGCACGCTGCACGAGCCGGCCCGGTCGACCGTCTCCGGCGCCGGCCGGTGGTTCGTCCGCACGGCCACCGCGCCGTCCGTCCAGGCGAGCGCACCATCCACTCGGGTGTTCCTCGGGTTCCACGCCATCGAGTCGATCACTCCTTGCGGCCCGGTCCCGCACGCTGTGTGCAGGGGTAGCTCATGATGGGCCAACAACCGGCAGCGGAACACCTCTTGGACGATGAGTTCGCCATGATTGCCCGCATCGCTGCCGGTCCTTCTCGCCGCTCGCGAACGCACGAGCCCGTGCCGGGCCGCCGGACGGCCGTTCGGGTGGCTGGAGCCGTCGGCGCTACCGGGGGGCGTGCATGAGGGAGTTGAGATCCTGGTAGGCGATCGGCTCGGCGAGCGCGGTGTAGGTGCCCGCGCCGAACAGCTCCTCGGCGGCGCGGCGGGCGACCGCGTAGGCGGCCTCGGCGACCGAGGAGCCGAGGCTGACCCGGGCCGCGCCGAGCCGGCCGAGCTCGGCGACGGTGGGGGCTCCCGGGCCGGCCAGCACGTTGAGCGGGACCGCCAGGCCGCCGGCCAGGGCCGTGACGGTCCGCGGGTCGGTGACGCCGGGAACGAAGACGCCGTCGGCGCCCGCCGCGACATAGGCCGTGGCCCGGTCCAGGGTCTCGCGCAGCCGGGTGGCGGGGTCGCCGACGGCGCACAGGTAGGTGTCGACGCGCGCGTTGACGAAGAGCGGGATCCCGGCCGCGTCGGCGGCGGCCCGGGCGGCGGCGATCCGCTCGCACTGGTCGGCGACGGCGCGCAGCGGGCTGTCGCCGAAGTGGTGGGCGTCCTCCAGGTTGACGCCCACGGCCCCGGCGGCCAGTACGCCGGCGACGGTCTCGGCCACGCCGTCCGCGGTGTCCGCGTAGCCGTTCTCGATGTCGGCCGTCACCGGGACCCGGACCGCGGACGTGACCCGGGCGATCAGGTCGAGGGCCTGGTCGCGGCCGAGCCGGCCGCCGTCGGCGGCGCCCAGCCCCCAGCAGACCCCGGCGCTGGTGGTGGCGATCGCGCGGGCTCCGGCGGCTTCGACCAGCCGGGCGCTGGCCGCGTCCCAGACGTTGGCGAGGGCCAGCACCTGGTCACCGGCGTGCAGGGAGCGGAAGAGGACGGCCTTGTCGTGCAGGTTTGTCATGACGCCAGTTCAGCAGGTCGGGGCGGAGGCTGTCCGGCGGTTTTCCGACCCGACCGTGTGATGTGCGGGGGCGCTGCGCTGACCCGCCTACTCACCTACCCGCCCACCCGCCCACCCGCCCACCCGCCCACGGCGGCGGCCAGCCGGGCGGCGGCTTCGGTGAGGTCGGCGGGTTCGGCCGCGGCGGCGAAGCCGAGGCGCAGATGCGCGGCGGGTGGCTCGGCCGGGAAGTACTGGTGGCCGGGGTTGACGGTGATCCGGTGCGCCGGCGCCGCGTCCGCGACCTCCGCCTCCGTGAGGCCCGGCGGAAGGCGCAGCCACAGGTGCAGGCCGCCCTCGGGCAGGCGCAGGAGCGTCCAGTCGGGCAGCTCGCGGGCCAGGGCGTCGGCCAGGACGGTGCAGCGGTGCTGCAGCGCGGTGGCGACCCTCGGCGCCGTCTTCGCGACCGCTTCCGTCGGCGGCCTGATCGGCGCGCTGATCTCGCGGAAGGTCATCGCGCGGTTCCCGCTCAGGCGGGTCTACCTGGTCGCCCAGGCCGCCCTGCTGCTCGGCCCCGCCCTGATCCCCGCCGCCACCGGGCCACGACCGGTGATGACCGGGATCTTCGTGCTGTCCTTCTTCACCACCTACCTGGGCATCGGCGTGGCCGGGGTCGTCATCGTCAGCCTGCGCCAGGCCGTGACGCCGCAGTCGATGATGGGACGGATGACGGCGGCGTTCCGGACCCTGCTGTTCGGCGGCGGCGCGCTGGGCGGTCTGTCCGCCGGCCCACCGGACGCCCCCGGACAGGCCCTGAGGCCCGACCGTCGAATCGGTGCGGGCCTCAGGGCGGCACGGCCGGGCGTCAGAAGGTCGGCGCGTACGGGCGCATCATCTCGTTGCCCTCGTGGTCGATGATGTGGCTGGGCCAGACCTGGCCCGGACCCTCGGTGGGGTCGAACGGGAAGTTCAGGAGAAGGACAGCGACAGGAGGACGACTCAGGAGGCGAACGGCTCGATCTCGCCCGCAAAGACGATGACCTGGTCGATGAGGCTCCGCCGCAGATGGACGACATCCGTTCCCGCCAGGCGGGGGCCTCCATCCGGCATGGTGAAGACCCACCGGTACCGGGCCCACTCGTCAGGCATGTCCACCTCTGAGCAGCGCACCATCCTGCCGGTCCCCGCCGGGTGGTGCCGGATGTCCAGCACGAACCGCTCGACCGCCGCGATGCCTTCGCTGCGGCCCAACGGCCCCCAGAAGACCACGTCCGAGGTCAGGGCCTGGGAGAGCAGGGCAGTCACATAGCTGTCGTCCGAGGCGTTGAACGCGGAGATGAACGTGTCGATCGCGGAGCGAGCGGTCTCTTCCTGCATGCCCCAGCGTAACAGCCGTTTCGCGTGCGCTCGTCCCGCGGGCCGCCTTCCGATCACGGTGGACCATCCCGGTCACAGCACCAGCAGTCCGCCGTCGGTGCCGATCTGCCGGAACGCCACGACGCAGGGGGCAGGGGGTCAGGGGCTCGGGGCGCTCAGGGCCGTGACGAGTTCGGGGACGAAGGGGGCGGCGACGCCGACGTCGGTGGCACGGGGGTAGGCGGGATGGGCGGCGTGGGCGGGGAGTTCGCGCAGGGACCTGCGGCCGTAGTAGGCGCCGGGGAGGGGGGTGCGGGGCAGCGGCGGCTCGGGCGGGTGGCCGGCGGCGATGGCGGGCAGGGTGCGCTGGAAGAGCTGGTGGCAGGCCTGGATGCCGCGGAGCAGGACCTGGTGGTAGCGGGCATCGGGGGCGATCGGGAAGGGCTGCTCGGCCAGTACCTGGCCGGTGTCGATGCCCGCGTCGACCTGGTGGAGGGTGGCGCCGTACTCGGCGTGGCCCTGCAGCAGGGCGTAGGCGATGGCGGCCGAGGGCAGGCCGCGGTGCTGCGGGAGCAGGCCGTTGTGGATGTTGTAGATCCGCAGGCCGGAGTCGAGCACGGGCGCGCGGAAGATCATCCAGTTGTTGATCGACCAGACCACGCCGTCGGTGCAGCGGGCGGTCAGTTGCTCCGCTTCGGTGTTGACGTCGGTGGTCACCAGGTGGGGGACCCCGCCCGCGGGGGCGTCGGCCGGGTCGTTGGTGACCACCAGGTCGACCCGGTGGCCGGTGGCCAGCGCATGGGTGGTGGCCCGCTTGAGCAGCGCGCCGCTTCCGACGAGGATCACGCCGACGCTCCGGTGGCCTGGCGCGGGGCGGTCCGCCGGGCGCGGTGGATCGCATCACCGACCCGCTGGATGGTCAACTCGGCGAGGTGGTCGCGCAGGTCGGTGGTGAACAGGCTCGCCTGCGGGGCGGTGAGCAGCTCGTCGGCGATGGTGGAGAGCATCTCCAGGACCGCGAGCGAATCGCCGCCCAGCTCCTGGAAGTCGGAGTCGGGGCCGAGCCGGGCCCGGTCGGTGCCGAGCATCCGGGACCACAGTGCGGTCAACCGGTCCGTGACGTCCGACTGCTCCGGTTCGGCGGCCTCGGCGGGCCCGGCGGCTTCGGCGGTGGGCGGGGTTGAGTCGGAGGGCTCGTCGGCGGAGGCGTCGGCGGACGGATCGGCCTCCCCGGCGAACGGATCCGGCAGGGCGGCGAAGTCCGTCTTCCCGCTGACCGTGCTGGGGAGTTCGGCGACCACCAGCACGACCGCGGGCACCAGGTGGGCGGGCAGCAGCTCGGCGGTGAACTCGCGCAGGATGGCGGGGAGTTCGGCCTCGCTGTGGGCCTCGCTCTGGTCCGTGGCGGGCAGTACGTACGCGCACAGTGCCACCGAGCCACCGGAGCGGGTGCGGGCCACCACGCCGGCCCGGCGCACGGCCGGGTGGCGCTCCAGGACGGCCTGGACCTCGGCGGGTTCGATCCGGTGGCCGGCGATCTTCACCTGGTCGTCGTTGCGGCCGATGAACTCCAGTGCGCCGCCCGGCAGTCGGCGGGCCAGGTCGCCCGTGCGGTAGCGGCGCAGCTGGTCGGCGCCGACCGGGAACCGCTCGGCGTCCAGGTCCGGACGGCCGAGGTAGCCGCGCGCCAACTGGAGCCCGGAGACCAGGATCTCGCCCACCGCGCCGGTGCGCTCGGGGCCGATCGGCTGCTCCTCGCCGTCGACCAGCTCGACGAGCTCGACCTGCGCGAACGGGCCGGGGAGCCCGATCGGCACGACCGGTCCGCTCTCGCTGCCGTCGAGGACGTGGGCCAGGCAGATCACCGTCGCCTCGGTGGGGCCGTACCCGTTGATGATCCGGGTGTCGGGTCCGACCCGGCGCCGGGCCCGGTCGGCGGCGGCCCGGGTGAACTGCTCGCCGACGGCCATCAGGGTGCGCACACCGGTGAGTTCGAGGTCGTAGTGCTCGATCAGCTCCAGGTGGGAGGGGGTGATCGCGAACGTGTCGGGCCGGTGCCGGGTCACCAGCTCGTGCAGCGCGGGGCGGCTCGGCTCGTCGGGGACGAGCACGATCGTGCCGCCGTGCAGCAGCGGCAGGAAGATCGGGAAGGCGGAGACGTCGAAGGAGTACGAGCCGAGGAAGGCGAACCGGGTGTCCGCGTCGATCCCGCACAGCTCGGTGGCCCACTGGGCGAAGGCGGCCAGACTGCGGTGCTCGATCTGGACGCCCTTGGGGCGACCGGTGGAGCCCGAGGTGTAGATCACGTAGGCGAGCTGCGCCGGATCGATCGCGGGGGCGGTGGTGGGGGCAGCGGCCTCGGTCGCGGCCGTCAGGATGGACTCGACGGCCAGGACGTGTGTGTCGGTGGCGGCGGTGAGCCGGTGCTCAAGATGACGCTCCGTCAGGCAGGCGACCGCACCCGCCTCCTGGAGCACGTCGGCGATCCGGGCGTCCGGGTGTCGCGGGTCCAGCGGGAGGTAGCAGGCCCCGGCCTTGAGGATGCCCCAGAGTGCGGCCAGGCCGGCCGGGGAGCGCTCGACGAGCAGCCCGACCACGGCCGCCCGCGCGGTGCCGCGGCGCAGCAGCTCCGCGGCCACCGCGTCCGAGCGGCGGTCCAGCTCGGCGTAGCTGACCGGGCCGGCGGGGCCGTCGAGCGCGACGGCCTGCGGCGTCCGGGCCGCCTGCGCGCGGAACAGCTCGACCACGGTGGCGTCGGGTGCGGCGGCGGGGGGAGTGGCGGTCCTGGCTGCGGGCGTGGCGGCTTCAGGTGCGGTGGCGTCGGGAGCGGTGCGGCGGGCGGCCGCGGCGGGCGCCGACCCGGTGATCGTCGCGGCCAGCCGGTCCATCAGCTCGTCGGCGCGCTCGGCGAGGTCGCGGTCGGGCCCCTGGCAGCTCACGGTGACTTCGGTGCGGTCCGCCAGCTCGACCGCCGCGCAGGAGACCGGCACCAGTGGCGCGTGCACCGGCAGCAGGTAGAGCGAGCGCGCGGTGAAGCCGCCGCCCGAGTAGTGCGACAGCTCGGCCCGGCCCAGGTGGGAGACGATCGCCGAGGCCATGTGCCGGTCCCGGCGCGACGCCACCGCCTGGCCCGCGCGCAGCAATTCGGTGGCCACCGGCAACGGCAGCCGGGCCAGGCCGCTCTCGAAGCCGCCGGACAGCTCGCGGTGCTCGGCGAGGGCGCCGAGCAGCTCCGCGTGGGCGGTGCGCCAGTCACCGCCGCGGGGCAGGTCCAGGAAGACGGGCAGGCTCAGGTTGCCGGTGGCCGCGGCTCCGGTGGCGATGTGGCGGCGCAGGTCGACCGGCACCATCAGCCGGGCCCGGGGCGCGCCCGTGGCATCGGCGAACGCCTGGGCCAGCCGGGCGGTGAGCGAGCGGTGCCGGCCGGGCAGCGTGCGCCGCCGCCACACCGCGCCGGGGCGCCCGGCGGCGGCCCCCTGGAGGGGCCCCAGCGGCGAGGGCTGGTCGAGCAGCAGGGCGGGGCGCCGCCCGGTGGCGCCGACCTCCGCGAGCAGCCGCTGGTCGGTCAGCGGCGAGCGGGCGGGCCTGGGCTGCTCGCCGCGCAGCGCCCGGAACACCTCCTGCACCCACAGCTGCGCGCCGTGCCCATCCATCACGGCATGGCTGACCCGGAAGAGCAGCGCACTGGGCCGATCCGCCGCGCCGGGCAGCAGCACGACCTCGCAGCCGACCCCTGCCTCCGCGTCCAGCGGCTCGGCCAGGACCGCGGTGCCGGTGCGCAGTTCGGCATCCGGCGCGCTGCCGGGCGCGGCCACCAGGACCTGCGGCGGGCGGCCGGAGTCGACCCAGTGGCGGCCCCGGCGCACCAGCCGCGAGCCGGGGCAGGCCACGGCGGCCTGCGCCACCGCCGCACGCAGTGCCTGCGGGGTCGGCTCGCTTCCGGGGTCTCCCTCGACGACCAACTGCTGCACCATGGCCCGACCCAGCCGCTGGGCGGCGAGGTAGAACCACTCGGGCGGCGACACCGGACGCCGGAAGACCGCCTCCCGCTGCGAACGGCCGCTCGGTGTCGTGTCGTTGGAAGCCATCAGAGCCTTTCCGGCCGTTCTCGCCGGCCACGGGATGTCGTGCGGTGCCACCGGGTGTTCCGGGTGTTGCGGGAGTTTCAGCCGCTCAGCCGCTCAGCCGCTCAGTGGCCCGGCCGGGCGAACTCCTCGGCGCCGCCGATCGATTGGACCCACTCCAGCAGCCGGGCCAGACCGGTCTCCTGGTCCGTCACGGGAACGTAGCCGAAGTCCCGTTCGGCCGCCGCCGTGCGGTAGGTGGTGGAGCGGGTGAGCAGCGCCACCGTGTAGCGGCTCAGCGGACGCTGCCGGCTCGCCGCCAACGGCGGGATCAGCCAGAGCAGTTCGATCGCCTCCACCAGGGCGTCGCGGACCAGCGGCGGGATCCGCCGGGTCGGCGGCCGGCCGCCGAACAGGCCGGCCAGTGTGGCCAGGAAGGCCCACAGGTCGGTCTGCTCCTGGTCGGCGATGAAGTACGCCCGTCCGCCGACCCGTTCGGCCGGGGCCTCGGCGGCCCGCAGCGCGGCCTCGACCGCGTTGTCGCAGTGGCACAGCGACACCAGCACCCGCTTGCCGCCGGACAGGTCGGGCAGGTTGCCGGTGAGCATCTTGCCCACCATCCGCGGCACGAAGCCGGAGTGGTCGCGCGGACCCCAGATGCCACGCGGGCGCAGCGAGAGGGTGGTGAAGCCGGGCCGGTCGGCGGCCAGCACCCGCCGCTCGGCGATGGCCTTGGTCTCCGAGTAGAGGTTGTGCCAGCGGTCGGGGTAGGGGGTGGACTCGTCGATGTCCAGCCGGTCCCCGTCGGAGCGTCCCATCAGTGCGCTGGGGCTGCTGATGAAGACGAACCGCTGCGCGCCGGCCTGCCGGGCCGCCGTCAGCAGCCGGGTGGTGCCGCCGATGTTCTCCTCGGTGAACTGGGCCCGGGTGCCGTGCTCCTCCACCCGCGCGGCACTGTGGTGCACCACGTCCACGCCCTTGACCGCCTCGCGCAGCGAGTCGGCGTCGCCCAGGTCGCCGTAGGCGAGTTCCACGTCGGGCAGGGTGGCGAGGTAGGAGAGGTCGCTGGTCGGGCGGACCAGGGCACGCACCTCGTGCCCGGCCCGCAGCGCGCCGTCGACCAGGTGGCCGCCGAGGAAGCCGGAGGCACCGGTCACCAGGACCTTCATCGGGCCGCCTCCCTCGTGCCGCCGGGCGTCGCGGGCGTGCCGCCGGGCGTCGCGGGCGACCGGCCGCGTCGGCCCTGGCGCGGGGTGCCCGGTGCCGGCAGCTGCTTCCACCAGGTGGCGCCGTAGAGCATGGTGAGCGCCCCGGTGGCCCATGGCCCGTATCCGGCCGCCCGTCCCTTGGGCAGCGCCGGCGGGATCTGGGCGGCGTGCACCACCACGCTCAGGAAGGCGTCGGTCCACCACAGGGCCTTCAGGGCCGTCCGGTCGACCGGGTGGACCACCCCGGCCGCCAGGTAGGCCCAGCCGGCCAGCGGGACGGCCCGCAGGGCCCAGATCCGGGCGCGGTCGGGGTGCAACTGCCGTCCGGCCCAGCGGGCCAGCTGCTCGCGCCCGATCTTGGCGTTGTGCCGGATGTCCACCGGGAAGCCGGGGTGGCGCAGGAAGACGTCCAGCGCGGCCGTCTGCGGCACGCCCTCGGCCAGCGAGCGCAACTCCGGTACCAGCGCGATCCACTGGTCGTCGGTGACGCCGTCCTCGGTCTCCACGCAGACCACCGGCCGCTGCGCGCCCGGCTCGCCGACGCCGACCAGCGCGGTGCGCCGCACCAGTGGATGGGCGTTGAACACGCCCTCGCAGCGCACGGTGTGCAGGTCGCCGGTGGCGGTGCGGACCCGCTGGGCCTTGCGCCCGCCGAACCACAGGCGGCCCTCGTCGTCCAGGTGGCCGAGGTCGCCGGTGCGGTGCCAGACCAGGCCGGTGGCCTCGTCGCGGATCTTGTGCGAGGCGTCCGCCTTCGGGGCCGCGTGGTAGCCGGCGCTGACGGAGGCGCCGGCCACCACGATCTCGCCGACCGTCCCGTCCGCGACCTCGAGCTCCGCGTGCCACTCCGGCAGCGGTTCGTCCGATACCCGGACGATCCGCACCTCGGTCCCGGGCACCGGGCGCCCCACGCAGGTCCCGGCGCCGAGCTGGGCCCGGGCGGCGGTCTCGCCCAGGATCTCGGCGGACTCGATCGAGGTGATCGGCAGCGCCTCGGTGGCGCCGTAGGTCACGTGGATCGCGCTCTTCTCGTCGAGCACCTGCCGCAGTTCGGCGACCACCTGCGGCGGCACCGGGGCGCCGCCGGAGACCACGCTGCGCAGGTCGGGCAGTTCCGTTGCGCCACCCGGCTGCTGACGCTTCATCAGATAGCCGCCGAGCAGCCGCAGCAGGGCGGGCGAGGCGAACATGGTGGAGGTGCGGTGCTCGGTCATCGCCGCCACCAGCAGGGCCGGGTCGGCCTTGCCGACCTTGGCCGGCGCCACCGGCGCCAGCACCAGGGTGGAGCCGAAGAGCAGGTCGAGGACGCCGTAGAGCGGCAGCGTGACGAACGAGACCTCCTCGCGGTGGCGCCCGTGCGCGCTCTGCACCGCGCGGGCCATCGCCGCCATCATCTCGTGGGTGTACTCCACGCCCTTGGCGGGCCCGGTGCTGCCGGTGGTGAACCCGATCATCATCAGGTCCTCGCCGTGCACCGCGGGAGCCGCGGCGGGAGTCGCGGAGCGGCTCGTGAGCCGTCGGCCGCCGGTGCGCAGTTCGGTCAGGGTGCGGCCGCCCCAGCCCCACCGGCGGCCCAGCGTGACGTTGGTGCGGACCTGGGCGAAGGCGCGCCGGCCCAGCACCCGCACCGCGTGGGCCAGCGGCGGCCCGATGAACGCCTCGGCGCCCACCGCCCGGTAGCAGTGCAGCATCCGCCGGATGCCCATGCCGGGGTCCACCACGACCGGCACCGCGCCGTTGCGCAGCAGTGCGAAGAGCAGCGCGAACAGGTCCGGGCCGGGCTGGGCCATCAGCACCGTCTTGGTGCCGTGCTCGATCCCGAGCGCGGTGAAGGCGGCCGACAAGCGCTCGACGTCGGACTGCAGCTGACGGTAGGTCAGATGGCGGTAGCGGACGCTGCCGTCGGACTCGCGGCCGTCCGGGTAGCTGATCGCGGTCTTCTCGGGGAACGCCCGGGCGTTGCGCGCCAGTTGCTCGGCGAGGCCGAGGTCGGCGCTGACCGACTCCTGGGTGGTGCTCAACTGGCGTCCTGCGGGCGGTAGCTGACGCAGGCGACGCTCGGTCCGGCGCCCGCGGCCAGGAACAGGAACTGGTCCACGCCGGCCGGCAGCCCCTGCTCGACGGCCTGCAGGTAGCCCAGGATCGGGGCGGCGGTGTGCGGCAGGCCGGTGGTGCCCTGCGGCAGCTCGGGGGTCAGCACCAGCGTGGCGGGCAGGCCCAGCCGTTCGGCGAGCCGGGCGCCGAAGTCCGCGGTGGGCCGGGAGGCGACCACCAGGGTGCGGTGCAGGTCGATCCCCTCGGCCCGCGCGTAGTCGGTCGCGGTCTCGGCGGCCAGGTCGAGCAGCTGGTCGGCGAAGCCCTCGTCGCGCCGGACGGCTATCCGGCCGCGCCCGGTGCTGCCCATGCCGGCGGTCGGCAGGTAGCCGGCGATGGCCGACGGCTGCTCGGAGCCGGCGAGCTGGACCCGTCCGAAGCCGCCCTCGGCCTGCGCCGAGCGCTCCAGCAGCAGCGCGGCGCCGAGGTCGGCGTACGGGTAGTCGGCGTCCAGCGCGGCGCGCCCGCCGGGGTGCACGTCGGCGGCGGTCACCAGGACCCGCTCGGTGCTGCCGGTGCTGAGCAGCGCCTGGGCGACCTGGATCGCGTTGAGCACGCCGCAGGCGCCGTTCATCAGGTCGAAGGAGAAGGCGGCGGCTCCCGGCACCCGGTGGGCCAGGTAGTCCAGGTTCATGCCCACCTCCTTCTGCACCAGGGCGGCGATGGCGGGTTCGAAGGTGTTGTTCTCGCGGTACACGCCGACGTTGATCAGCACGCCCACCGTGTCGGGGGACAACTGGGCCTCGGTCAGGCAGTCCTGGGCGGCGCGCCCGGCCAGGAGCACCGCGGAGGCGGCCTCGTCGGCCGGTGCGGTGGTGGTCGTGGCGGCCTTGATGACGGTGGTCATACGGGTCACACCCCCAGGTTGGTGATGGTTGCGGACAGGGCGCCGACGACGATTCCGGAGGCGGCCGGGACCATCAGGAACTTGGCCCCCTGGCGGGCGGTGCCCTCGGTCAGGTGCTTGTGCAGGACCAGGAAGTGCGAGGTGGTGGCGGTGTTGCCGAACACCTCGCAGCCGGTGAGGGATTCGGGGGTGTCGGTGCCGAACTCCTTGGCCCCGGTGGCGTTCATGAACTCCACGAAGCGGGTGCCGACCTGGTGCTGGATCACGTAGTCGAACGCCTCGTCGGCGAACGTACGGCTCTGCTTGGCGAGTTGGTCCCCGTGGAAGGACGGCCACAGGCGCAGCCGGTCCTCCTTGTGCATCTTCTTGTTGTCGGTGTAGAGGGCGATGCCCTCGCTCCGGTCGCTGGGCATGCCCAGGCACAGGTGGGAGAACTCGGAGGAGGTCGTCAGGTCCACGTAGTGGATCCGGTCGGCCTCGTCCACCGAGCGGTCGAGCACCACGGCGACCGCCGAGTCGCCGACCGACAGCGAGGCGAACTGCGCGTCGTAGGAGTCGGCCATCTCGCGGGCGGCGGTCTGGGCGACCCGGGTGCACTGCTCGCCGCTGACCACCAGGCCGGTGCGCACCATCCCGGCCCGGATCATCCGGTCCAGCAGGTAGACGCCGGACATCATGCCGGCGCAGGCGTTGGACAGGTCGAAGTGGATCGCCCGCCGGGCGCCCAGCTCCTTGGCCAGCAGCCCGGCGAAGGAGGGCTCGAAGTAGAAGTCGTCGCCGTCCTTGAAACGGGTGATCGAGACCGAGATCACCACGTCCAGATCGGCCCCGTCGTAGCGGGAGTTGGTCAGCGCGTTGCGCGCCGCCTTGAGCGCCAGCCCGTAGGAGTCCTCGCCCGCCTCCGGGCGGGGGTCGTACACCCGCCGCTCGCGCACACCGGTGATCCGCTCCAGCGGCACGTCGGGGACGTTCACCACGGTGGCGACCAGCTCGGGTGTGGACTGGATCGTCGGTGGCAGGTACGCGCCAAGCGCTTCGAACCGGCTGTACCCCGCGTCGGACGTCATGGTCCCCTCCGTCTGTTGTCCGGGCTCGTCTGGTGATCGGGCCGGTCCGCATGCCGGTCCCGTTCGCTGGCCGGCCCCCGCGCATCCCGGCTCATGGCACGCCGAGGGCGGCCCCCCGACAGTCGATCACTCGGCGCGACCATCAAGCTACCCAGACGTGGACAAGGAAAGCGCTAATCCTTCACCGAAGTGACGCACCTCACGTGACTCGCGCGACTCACATGCCCCATCGTGCACATGAGGCGGCGTCAGTGATGGTCGACTGCCCCTGCTGCATCGTCTGATGCGTCGTCAGTCCGGAGCAGGTGGGCCGCGAGCTCGCGGGGCCGGCTGAGCGCGGCCAGGTGGCCGCCGGGGATCTCCTCGACGGTCAGGCCCAGCCGTTCGCGCGCCACCCGGCGTTGGAACGCCAGGGGCAGGAAGCGGTCCTCCCGGCCCTGGAGCACGCGGGTGGGCACCTCGGGCCAGCCGTCCAGCGGCCAGGGCTGGGCGAACAGCGCGGCCGGGGGCCCGCCGACCTCCTGCGCCAGGGCGTACTCGGTCAGCTCGTCCGGCACGTCGTGGAAGAAGTCGACCCGCAGGTCGAACTCCGCCTGCGGATCCCGGCCGGTGGCGGTGGCGTAGGCGGCCCTGGCCTGCGGCTGGCCGGTCCGCTCCCACCACTGCCCCGCCGTCTCGCCCGGCGCCGGGACCATGGCGTTCAGCAGGACCAACTCGGCGACGGGGAGCCGCTCGCAGACCAGCGGCGCGGAGAAGCCGGCGAGCGACTGGGCCACCAGGACCAGCGGGTCACAGCTCTGCTCTCCTCGCGACCGGTGGATCGCCGCGGTGATCGCGTCGGCGAAGGTGTCGAGGTCGGCGGCGGGGTCGGCGGGCAGGTCGAGGGTGACCACCTGGTGCCCCCGCGCGCGCAGTTCGGGCACCAGCCGGTGCCAGTACCAGGCCCGGCCGTCGGCACCCGGCACGAGAACGTAGCTGGTCATCGTCGCCTCCGTGGCCCTGCGCGGCACCTGCCCGGTATCTGCGTGGTCGACTGCCACCGTACTCGGCGCCACCGACAGCGGGCGGGTGACACGTCGGGGCCGGCCGGTGCCCGGCGGGTCCGGTGCGGCGGGGCCGGCGGGGTGAACGGCGGCAGCGGTCACGGCTCGCCGCGATGGCGGCCGGCGCGGCCGGCGGGCAGGATGCCCGGTATGGAGAACAACGCCCGCGCCGCGGCCCCCGTGGCCCTCGACCAGTGCCCGCACCCGGACGACCAGCACGGCGCCGCGGTACCCGGCACCGACGTCCGTCCGTCCGCCGGCACCCTCGTGCGGCTGGACGGCACCATCGCGGACCGCACCCGACCCGCCCTGCGCGCCGACGACTTGGCCGCGCTGCGCGGCGACGGCGTGTTCGAGGCGCTGCTGGTCGCCGACGGCCGCCCCGTCCACCTCGACGCGCACCTCGACCGGCTGGCCCGGTCGGCCGCCGCGCTCGGCCTGCGCGCACCCGACCGGGCCGACTGGCGGCGCGCGTTGGCCGTCGGCACCGCCCACCACGGCACGGCCGGCGAGTCCTACGCCCGGCTGGTGCTGACCCGGGGCCCGGAGGGCACCGACCGGGAGACCGCGTACGTGCTCGTCGATCCCGTCCCGGACAGCACCCTGCGCGCGCGCCGCGACGGCGTCCGGGCACTGACCCTCACCCGCGGGACGGTGGTCGCCCCGCCCGGCCAGGCGCCCTGGCTGCTGAACGGCGCCAAGACGCTCTCCTACGCGGTCAACATGGCCGCCCAGCGCTGGGCCCGCGAGCACGAGGCGGACGACGCGATCTTCCTCGCCGAGGACGGCACGGTGCTGGAGGCACCGACCGCCGCCGTCCTGCTGGTCAGCGGCGGCCGGCTGGTCAGCCCCGCGCCCGAACTCGGCATCCTGCCCAGCATCACGCTCCAGGCCTTCTTCGCGGCGGCCGCCGCGGCGGGCTGGGCGTGCGAGTACGCGCGGCTGTCCGCCGGGGAGTTGCGCGCGGCCGAGGGCGTCTGGCTGCTCTCCAGCGTCCGCCTCGCGGCCCGGGTGCGCAGTCTCGACGGCGTGCCGTGCCCGCCGAGCCCGCACGAGGCGCAGATCGCGGACCTGGTGCGGGCGGTGGTGGCACCGGCCGCCGCCGGCTGACCGGGCGCTCGTCCCGCCGTCACTCGAAGGCGGTCTCCACCTGGTCGGCCGTCAGGGCCGCGCTGACCCGGCCGGCCAGCTGGGCCAGCGGCTCGCGACAGGACGGGGTCTGGCGCAGCAGCGCCGCGAGCTCCTGGGCCCAGAAGCCGAACAGCGCCCGCCGCACCGTGTCCGGGCTGGCGGCGGCCCGGACCAGCGCGGCGTTGCGGTCCAGCCGGTCCTCGAACGCACAGCGCTGCCCGCGCTCGGACCGGTGGAAGAGCCCGAGCGCGGCCTCTCTGGTGCCCTGCCACAGGTCGGTGGCCATCGCGGTGACCAGTGCCGCGGCGCCCGCCTCCGCCAGCAGGGTCAGTTCCTCCGTCATCAATGCTCCTAGGACTTGTCCGACAGTTCCCGCCGGACGAGCGTCCGGTGGCGCCCGTGTCGAGGACAAGCATCCGGCCGCGCACCGCCGGGCAACAGTCCCGGGCGCCCGCGACTCCACGGTGTCCGAAAATCACGGTGGACATCTCGTCGCATTACCAGACCCGTCGGATGTTCCGGCATCGCAACGAGCAGCTGTCACCCCAGCAGCGCCCGCAGTTCGGCCGGTCCGATCAGCCCGACCCCGTGTCCGTCGTGCACCACGACGGCCGGTCCCGCGCCCCGCTCGGCGAGCGCCGTGAGCGCCGCCGCCGCGCTCTCACCGGTGCCGAACAGCGGCAGCGCCGCCCCGAGATGGCCGCTGATCGGATCGCCCGCCGCGGCGCTGCCCTCGGCCAGGGCCGCCGCGAGCTGCTCCAACGACACTGCGCCCGCCAGCTCGGCGGTGGTGGGCTGGCGGCCGGGGGCGACCGGCGCCGGGCCGGCCGGCAGCACCGGCTCGGCCCCCGCGTCCTGGCGGGCCCGCAGCACCTCCAGCGCCTGGCCGACCGTGCTGTGGTGGTGCAGGTACGGCAGCGGGTGCTCGCGCAGCGCCTGCGGCACCGCGTCGCCGACCCGCGGGGCGGTCGGGTCGCCGTCCAGGAAGCCCTGGCGCAGCATCCACTCGTCGTTGAAGTACTTGGACAGGTACTGCCGTCCGGAGTCCGGCAGGATCACCACCACCAGCTCCTGCGGCCCGAGACCGGCCGCCACCCGCAGCGCGGCCGTGACCGCCGTGCCGGCCGAGCCGCCGACCAGCAGCCCCTCCTCGCGGGCGAGCCGGCGGATCGTCAGCAGCGAGTCGCGGTCCGGGACCGGCAGGATCTCGTCCACCACCTCCTGGTGGTAGGAGTCCGGCCAGAGGTCCTCGGTCGTCTCGGGGTGGCGGAACCGCCCGGCGGCCTCGACGAAGTACGGCCGCCCGTCGCCGCCGGAGTAGACCGAGGAGGCCGGGTCGGCGCCGATCACCCGCACCGTGCCGCCGCTGGCCTCCTTGAGGAAGCGCCCGGTGCCGCTGATGGTGCCGCCGGTGCCCACGCAGGAGACCAGGTGGGTGATCCGTCCGTCGGTCTGCCGCCAGATCTCCGGCCCGGTGGTCCGGTAGTGGGCCTCCGGGTTGGCCGGATTGCCGTACTGTCCGGCGAACCAGCCGCCCGGCGTCTGCTCGGCGATCCTGGTGGCCACGTTCAGGATGTGCTCGGGATCCTGCAGCGGCAGCCCGCCGGGCCGGACCACCACCTCGGCGCCGTAGGCCCGCAGGGTGGCGATCTTCTCGCCGCTCGTCTTGTCCGGCAGGACCACGATCGCCCGGTAGCCCTTGGCCGCCGCCACCATGGCGAGCCCCGCACCCGTGTTGCCCGAACTGGCCTCCACCACCGTGCCGCCCGGGCGCAGCGCCCCGGACCGCTCGGCCTCCTCGATCATCCGCAGGCCGATCCGGTCCTTGACGCTGCCGCCCGCGCTCAGGTACTCCAGCTTGGCGTAGACCGCGGCGCCGGTGTCGGGCGTGCGCAGGCGCACCAGTGGTGTGTTGCCGATCAGTTCGAGCAGCGATTCGTGGGTGTCCATGGCGCGCAGACTATCCGCAGACCCACGGCGGCCGACGGAGGGACAACCGGTGCTCAGACCCGGCGTGCCAGGTGCACCACGTCCGGCACGCCGCGTGCCACGGTGACCTCCAGGGTGTGCACCTCGGCGAAGCCGGCCGCGCGCAGCGCCTGCTCGAAGGCGGCGGAGGGCTGGGCGCTCCAGACGGCCAGCACACCGCCCGGGTTGAGCCGGCGCTGGATCGCGGCCAGCCCGTCCGGCCGGTAGAGGCCGGAGTTGGACTCGGTGACCGTCCAGTCCGGGCCGTTGTCGATGTCGAGGCAGAGCGCGTCGTAGGTCGCGGTGTCCGTCCCGGGACCGTCCAGGTAGGCCAGCAGGTCGGTGTGCAGCACCGCCACCCGCGGGTCGTCCAGCGCCCCGGCGGAGAAGGCGCCCAGCGGCCCGGTGCGGTGCCAGTCGATGATCGCCTCCTCGCGCTCCACCACGGCGATGCGCCCCCAGCGCGGCTCGGCGGCGGCGTGGGCGAGCGAGAAGCCGACGCCGAGGCCGCCGATCAGGACGGCGGGGCGCTCCGCCGTGAGCCGGTCCAGCGCGGCCTGGATCAGCAGGCGCTCGGAGCGGCCGTCGGCGGTGTCCATCAGGAAGCAGCCGTTGGCGATGATCTCCAGGTCCCCGCCCCGCCGGCGGAGCACCACCTCGCCGTAGGGGCCCTCGCGCCGGTCGAGCGTGACCGGGGGCTGCTGCTGGTCGCGGTCGGGCAGGTCGGAGACGTCGGGCAGCAGAGACATGCGTGGTACCTCGGGTGCGTGCGGGTGGTCGGTGTCGTCGCTCCGGCCGACTCTAGCCGCGCCCGGGGGCGGGCAGCACCCCCGTATCGGGAACGCCGAACGCCCCGACCAGCCGGTCGGGGCGTTCGGCGTCCGGTGTCCGCGCCGCAGGGCGTCAGACGGTGACCGGCTGCTCGGTGCTCTCGGCCTGCTCGGCCTTCGCGTCGGCGCTCACCTCGGCGGTGCCCGAGGTGTTCTCGCGCGGCGCCGGGAGCACGGCCATGATCGCGGCGGAGATCACGATGGTCGCCGCCCAGGCCAGCCCGTACTTGCCGATCGGGGTGCTGGAGAACGGGCCGGCGAACCAGTCGCACTTGGTGAAGGCGAGCCCGAGGGCCAGCGCGAGCACCCAGGAGACCATGGCCTGCCAGCAGTAACCGCCCTTGTACCAGTAGCGGCTGGTGCGGGTGGTGTCCATCAGCGCGGCGGCGTCGTAGCGCACCGTCCGCGTCCGGCGCCGGAACATGTCCACGGCGTAGACGCCGATCCAGGCCGAGAAGGAGACGGCCAGCAGGATCAGGAAGGTGATGAAGGAGCCGAGGAAGCTCTTCGCGACCAGCATCAGCATCAGACCGCCGACCAGCGAGATCACGGCGTTGATGCTCACGGCCATGGCACGCGGCAGCTTGACGCCCATCGTCTGGGCGGTGAAGCCGGCCGAGTACATCGAGAGACTGTTGATCAGCAGCATGCCGACGATCGCGGTCAGCAGGTACGGCACGGCCAGCCAGGTCGGCAGCAGGTCACCGAGGAAGGAGACCGGGTCCGAGGCCTGGGCCAGACCAGGGGAGGCCACCGCCATCACGGCGCCCATCAGCACCATCGGCACCATCACCAGGCCGGCACCGGAGACCGTCACACCGGCGATCTTCTTGCCGGAGGTGGCGTGCGGCAGGTAGCGGGCGAAGTCCGGGCCGGTGGGCACCCAGCTGATGCCGCCGGCGGCGATCGTCCCGACACCGGCGATCATCATCGCGGTGGTGCCCGCGTGCTTGGAGAAGACCTCGCTCCAGTGGATGTGCACGATCAGGTAGCCCAGCACCAGGACGCTGAAGATCCCGAAGAGGTACGTCGACCAGGTGTTGCAGACGTTCAGCGCCTTGCGGCCCATGCCGGAGACGAGGAACGTGCAGGCGACGAAGAGGAACAGCGTGACGACGATCAGCGCGGTGTTGCTCTTGATGCCGAAGAGCAGGTCGAGCACGGTCAGCACGGCGTAGGCGCCGGTGACCGCGTTGATCGTCTCCCAGCCGAACCGGGCGATCCACAGGATCGCGCCCGGGAAGAGGTTGCCGCGCACCCCGAAGGTGGCCCGCGAGAGCGTGGCACCCGGGGCCCCGCCCCACTTACCGGAGACCGAGATGACGCCGACCATGCCGAAGGAGATGGCCGCGGCGCAGGCCGCGACGATCAGCACCTGCCAGAAGTTCAGCTGGTTGAACACCACCAGGGCCGCACCCATGGTGAGAAGCAGAACGCTGATGTTCGCCGCGACCCAGGTGGGGAAGAGCTCGCGGACTCTGCCGTGACGCTCGTGGTCCGGGACGGGTTCGATACCGCGGGTCTCTATCGCGCCGTCAACGGTGTCGGCGGTGGACAGGTTGTCCATGAGGGTGGCTCCGTGCGTGTGAAGCGGGGAGTAAAACGGACAAGTGGAACATTTATGGAACTCTTCGCGCGTAGCACGCGAGTTAAGCCATCGTACTTTGTTCCAGATGTCACCCGATTGATGCCGTTACTCCCTGGGGGTACCGGAAGATACGAAAAGCGCCGCCTTTGGGGCGGGCGGGGGCGGCGGGGCTTGGCCATTTCGTCCTGTTGTGACCGTGGTCACAGTCGCCGGTGGATTGACGAACGAATGTCCCATGCGCCCCGAACCGGTGACGGAGCCCGACCGCGGATCGCGACCTGTGCATACTGAGGCCGACCAGTCGCTCACAGTAGCCAAGGGGTGCGTGCCATGGGGGCCGAGAACCGGGCCGCGGAGAACCCGGAGACCGCCGCGACCAGCGGCCGGACCAGGCGCCAGTTCCTCCACCGGGCGGCTGCGGTGGGTGGCGCGCTGGCCCTCGCGCCGTCGGTCGCCGCGCCGTCGCCCGCCGTGGCGGCCGGTGCGGTGCCGGGCGGCGGTGGGGCCGGCCGCTCGGGGCGCAGCGTGGCCGTGCTCGGCGGCGGGGTCTCCGGACTGAGCGCCGCGCACGAACTCGCCGAGCGCGGCTACCGGGTGACCGTGTACGAGTACTACGCCGCGCTCGGGGGCAAGGCCCGGAGCATGGACGTGCCCGGCAGCGCGGCCGGTGGCCGACGGCCGCTGCCCGGCGAACACGGGTTCCGTTTCTTCCCCGGCTTCTACCGCAACCTCCCCGACACCCTGCGCCGCATCCCGTACCCCGGCAACCCCGGTGGCGTCCACGACAACCTGCGCGACGGCACCCAGACGCTGCTCGCCTACGACGCCCCGCGCCCCGGCCTGCTGCTCCCGTTCCAGACCCTCACCCGCCCGCTCGACCCGCGCGATCTCGCCCCGGACGCGCTGCGCCGCACGCTGACCGGCGTGCTCGACGAGGTGCTGCACCTGCCCGCCGACGAGCTCGCCTACTTCGTCGACCGGGTCCTGGTCCAGCTGACCAGCTGCGACCTGCGCCGCGAGCAGCAGTGGGAGCGGGTGCCCTGGTGGGACTTCATCAAGGCCGGCCGGATGTCCCACGACTACCAGCGCCTGCTCGGGGTGGGGCTGACCCGCGACCTGGTCGCGACCAAGGCCGAGCAGGCCAGCACCCGCACCGTGGCCCGCACGATCATCGAGGCCTTCCTGCTGAACGGGCTGCTCGGGCGCGGCGTCGACGGGCAGCCCGACCGGGTGCTCAACGCCCCGACCAGCGAAGCCTGGATCGATCCGTGGACGGCCCACCTGGCCTCGCTCGGCGTCGAGTTCCGCACCGGGACGGAGGTCCAGGAGGTCCTCTGCGCCGACGGGCGGATCACCGGGGTGCGCGTCGCGCCGACGGGCGGCGGCACGCCCTGGACGGTGACCGCCGACTACTACCTCTCCGCCCTGCCGGTGGAGCACGCCCGCCTCACCTGGGGCCCGCAGTTGCGCGCCGCCGACCCCCAGCTCGCACGCTGCGACGCGATCCGGACGGACTGGATGACGGGCGTCCAGTACTACCTGCGCCGGCCCGTGCGGCTGGTGCACGGACACGCCGCCTGCCTCGACTCCCCGTGGTCCCTGACCACCGTCAACCAGGCGCAGTTCTGGGACCGGAACCTCCCGGCCGCCTACGGCGACGGAGCGGTCACCGACTGCCTGTCGGTCTGCGTCTCGGAGTGGGACGAGCCCGGGATCCTGTACGGCAGGACCGCCAAGGAGTGCACCCGCGAGGAGGTGGTCCAGGAGGTCTGGGCCCAGGCCAAGCGGGCCTTCAACCGGCCGGGCGCCACGTGGCTGGTGGACGCCGACGTGCACTCGTGGTTCATGGACCCGGCCGTCACGGGCCTCGGCGGCCCCGCCCCGGCCAACCGCGAGCAACTGCTGATCCACCCCGCGGGAACGCTCTACAACCGACCCTCCGCCGCGACCGCGGTCGGCAACTTCTTCCTGGCCGGCGACTACGTCCGCACCGACGTCGACCTCGCCACCATGGAGGGCGCCAACGAGTCCGCCCGCCGCGCCGTCAACGCCCTCCTGGACGCCGACCGCTCCACCGCCGAGCGCTGCCCGATCTGGCTGCTCTTCCGTCCCCCGGAGCTGGAGCCGCTCAAGCTGGTCGACGAGACCCGCTACCGGCTCGGCCTGCCGAACACCTTCGACCTGGGCTGAACCGGTCATCCACTACGATCATGCTCTGCTTGAGCAGGCCGGTTGATCCAGGGGGAGACATGTCGATATCGGTCCATCCACCGACTCTCAACGAGGCGGCCACCCAGGTCGGTTCGACGGCGGACGGTGTCAACCAGGCGACGCAGAACGGCATGCAGTCCAGTGCCACCGCCGCCACCGGAAACCCGGGCTTCGAGACCGCCGGCGCACTCGACGCCTGTGCCGCCTCCTGGCAGGCACACCTGCAGCAGCTCGCCGCCGGCCTGAACGCCACCGCCGACGCACTCGGTCAGACGGCGGACAACTACGTCCAGACCGAGGCCGCGCTCGCCGGCAACTTCCACCACGACGCCGACCAGCTCCTGCAGGGCCAGGGGGCGAGCTGAGATGACGGACGCATCCGGTTCCGACGGCGGCTCCGCGAGCTCGGCGATCACGCTCGACCAGCTCAAGAACGCCAAGCCCGCACTCTGGTCCACCGCCGCCAACGACTGGGCCGCCATGGCCAAGCACTGCTGGGACGCCTCCGTCGAGCTGCGCCACCAGGCCACCCAGAGGATCGCTCCCGTCTGGTCCAGCACTGCAGGCAACCTCGCTCAGGCGAAGATGTCGGCCCAGGCGGACGCGCTGGAGTCGGCGTACGACGAGATGCGCGGCGTGGTCGCGGTGCTGGACGGTGCGGCCGAGGCCTTCGAGGTCGCCCAGCGCTCGCTCGGCTCGGCGCTGTCCTACGCCGACCAGAACGGCATGACCGTCGCAGCCGACGGCACGGTCACCAGTACGGCGCTGACGATGCCGCACGCCCACAACCTGCTGGACCCCAGTGACGTTCAGCAGATCGACCAGCAGGTCGACCAGACCTCCTGGCTGATCCAGCAGGCGCTCACCGACGCCCGTAAGGCGGACGCCACGGCGGCTGCGGCGCTGACCCGGCTGGCCGGCCAGGTGAACGTCACGGATCCGAGCACCGCCCTCGACAACGTCCAGAAGGACGCGGCGCCGCTGGAGGTGAGCCTGATCGCCGGCACCGTGCCCCCGGCCGGCACCGACCCCACCCTCGTCGCCGCCTGGTGGAACGGCCTCACCCCGGATCAGCAGCAGCAGCTCCAGCTCGCCGTCCCGGCCTCGCTCGCCCACCTCGACGGCATCCCCACCAGCGTCCAGCAGCAGCTCATCGGCACGGACGGCAAGTTCGACCGCTCGAAGTTCATCCAGTGGGCGATGGACAACTGGGACAACACCGACCTCGACACCTTCGACAACAACTGCACCAACTTCACCTCCGATGCGCTGCACGCCGCCGGACTCGCCTACAAGAACGACGGCGACGGCTCCTTCGGCGACAACAACTGGTTCAAGGGCGCCCAGGTCGGCAGCTGGGGAGGGCCGGTCACCAACTGGATCGACGCGCACGACCACAGCCACTCCAGGAGCTGGGCACTCGCGGGAGGGCTGCACGACTTCCTGCTCAACAACGGCAGCACCACGGTGCCGCTCTCGCAGGCCCGCCCCGGCGACATCATCTTCCTCCAGCAGGCAGGCCCTGGCCCCAACGCCGCGGTCGGGGACATCCACCACGCCTGCATCATCACGTCGATCACACCCGACGGCGACATCCACTACACCCAGCACACCAACAGCTACCTCAACGCCAGCCTCAACACCCGGCTGCCGTCGGAGCTGCAGGAAGAGGGCCAGCAGAACGTCGTCGTCGTCCGCGTCCAACCCAACTGGTGAAGCAGTGAACATGTCGAGTCCCACCGCACGCCGCGCCGCCTCGGTCGTCCTCGCCTCGGCGGTGCTCAGCCTGGCCGGCCTGGGCACCGGGCTGCTCGCGCACCTCAGCTACGAGTCACACCGGCCGGACTACGAGCGGAACGTCCACTGCACCCCGCTCGCGCTGCCGTCGGGCCTCACCCTGTACACCTGGCTCGCGGCCGGCTTGGTGCTGGCTGGCCTGCTGCCGCTGGTGTGGATCGCCGCGCGCCGTCCGTGGCGCACCGTGC
This sequence comes from Kitasatospora sp. NBC_01250, assembly GCF_036226465.1. Lineage (NCBI taxonomy): Bacteria > Bacillati > Actinomycetota > Actinomycetes > Kitasatosporales > Streptomycetaceae > Kitasatospora > Kitasatospora sp. NBC_01250. The sequence continues at coordinate 7,814,617 of NZ_CP108476.1, forward strand.
GACCGCGCCATGGAGCACTGCCGGCGGCCGTGCTGCTCTGGGTCGTCGCCGTGGTCGGCGGGGTCGCGCCCGGCTGGGCCGACATCAGCTACATGCACCGCATGAACGCGGGCATGTTCGCGGGCTCGGACCTGTGCGGTGGCTGACCGCGACAGCGCGTACGAACCGGACGGTGGAAGGCCGGGCCCTGCGCGCGCGGTGTCGCGGCGGCGCGCGCTGCGGATCGGGGCCGGCGTGGTGGGCGGCGGCGCGCTGCTCGGGTGCGCCGCCGGGGGCGGGATGCTCGCCGGGTGGCTGCCCGGCGGGGTGGAGCTGAAGAAGGCCCTGAGGATGACCGGGACGGACGGCACGGTGCCGGACGTGGCGCCCGGGGCCGTCCACGTCGAGCAGGTGCGTTCGGCGGCGCGCAGCCGGGAGGTCACGCTGGTCACGATGCTGCCGCCGGGCAGTGCGGCGGGCCCGGGTCTGCCGGTCTGCGTGATGCTGCACGGGCGCGGGAACGACGCGCGCGGCATGGTGGCGCTGGGGACGCCGCAGTTCCTGGCGGCAGCGGTCAAGGGCGGGGTGCCGCCGTTCGCCGTCGTCGCGCTGGACGGCGGGGACGCGACGTACTGGCACCAGCGCAGCCCCGGTGACGGCGACGACCCGCAGGCGATGCTCAGCGAGGAGCTCCCCGGCTGGCTGCAGGCCCGCGGACTCTCCGCGCCGCGCGCCGCGATGGGGATCTCGATGGGCGGCTCCGGCTCCCTGCAGTACGCCATCGGGCGCACCCGCAGCGGCCACGACCTGGACGCCGTGGCGCTGCTCAGCCCGGCCGTCTTCCGCAGCTGGGCGGATGCCCGCCCGATCGGCGGGTACGCCGACGAGGCGGACTGGCGAGCGCACGAGCCGCTCCTGCGCCTCGACCGGATGCGGGTCGGCACCCTCGGCGTGTGGTGCGGCCAGGAGGACCCGTTCTGCCCCGCCGCCCGCGACGTCGCACGGCAGGCGCGAGCGCGCCAGGCGGGGTTCCCGGACGGCGAGCACACGGACGGCTTCTGGCGACGGGTGCTGCCCGACGCGGTGTCGCTGCTGGGGCACACGCTGGCCGGAAGCTAGTGCCGCGTCAGGTCGCCGCAACCGGTCCCGCCTGACCGGATCACCATGGGTTCCGAACAAGTTCCCAACATCCGTCGGTCAGGATGCGGCGTCAGCGGCAGCGGTGGTGCTGCCGACCTGCCGAGGAGGAGAATTGCGTTCTCACCGGGGAACACTCAGGCGCTCACGTGGTCTCGTGCTGGCCTGTGCGCTGCCGGTCGTGGCGACGATGGCGTTGACGACCGGGGTGGCCCAGGCCACGTCGGCCCAGGCCTCGTCGGACGTCGCCAGCCTGCAACTCCAGCTCCACGAGGGCACGTTGCTCAGCAGCCACGGGGTGCGGACGATGTGCGCGTCGGGCTGTCACGCGGACGTCGTGACCACGAGCCCGGGTTCGGACACCGTGCTGTCGACCGACACCCCGGTCGGGCTCGGTGCGACGGACCTCGCCAAGGCGTACTCGCTGCCGCGGGCCTCGGTCGGGCACAAGGGCACCATCGCGCTCATCAGCACCGGCGCGAACACGCACCTGGAGTCCGATCTCGCCACCTACCGCAAGCAGTACGGGCTGCCCGCGTGCACCACGGCCAGCGGGTGTCTCACCGTCACCGACTTCCACGGCGGGCCTCCGGTTGTGCCCGGGACGACCACGGAGTTCAAGGCGGCCGAGGAGGAAGCGGCCGTCGAGACCTCGCTGGACGTCGACATGGCCTCGGCGGCCTGCCCGGACTGCCACATCATGGTGGTGCAGACGCCCGACATCGACGCGACCGGTGAGCTGCTGCCCGCGGAGAAGGCGGCCGACTACGCCGTCGCCTACCAGACCGCGGTCCGGTTGGGCGCCAACGCGGTCAGCCTCAGCGACGTCGAGTTCCTCGACGCCTCGACGGCGGACGCGGACTACAGCAAGGCCGTGCGCCATCCCGGGGTGCCGCTGTTCGCCTCCAGCGGCGACATCAGCAGTCCCGGCACGACCGCCGCCGGCTCCGACGCGGCCGCCAAGGCCGGGACCGTCGTCGACACGAGCTACACCTGGCCGGCGGAGCTGCCCTGGGCGGTCGCGGTCGGGGGTACCTCGCTGAAGCCCGTCGACGCCTCCCGGACGCAGTTCACCGAGACGGCGTGGCACGACCTGACCGGTGGCTGCGCCCTGACCCTGCCCCCCGCGGCCGGTCAGCCCGCCTCGGTCGCCGCCAACTGCGGTGGCCACCGGGCCGCCACCGACCTGTCCGCCGTCGCCGACCCGGCGAGCGGCCCCGCTGTCTACGACACCTACGCGCCCTCCACCGGGAAGCCGAACAACTGGCTCGTCAGCGGCGGCACCAGCGCCTCCTCGCCGTTCGTCGCCGCCTGGTACGTCCGCAGCAGCGGGCACTCGACCGGCACCGTCGGCCCCAGCGCGCTCTACCGGGCCCCGGCCTCGGTCTTCCACGACGTCACCACCGACGGCGGATCGCCGGCCATCTGCCAGCGGCTCGGCTGGGGCGAGAAGATCTGCCAGTCCGGCCCCGGCTGGGACGGCCCCACCGGCCTCGGCTCACCGCACGGCCTCGGCAGGTTCTGAACGGCACGTTCTGATCCGAGCAGCCCACTCGGGCCGGTGTCGAGGTGTGTGTACGGACTCGGGAGTGGACCCCGGCGGGCCGGGGTCCATGCGGCCAGTCAGACCTTGATGACCGTGAGGCGCTTGCCGCACAGCGTGCTCAAGTCATCCGGGTCGGAGGTGAGAACCGTCACCGGTCCCGGAGCGGCGAGTGCCGTAGCGGTCAGTATCGCGTCGATGGCGTACTTGTGGCCGTGCAACGCGGCGTCGGCGAGGAGGGCTGCCGCGTGGCGGGCGATCGCCTCCGTCACCGGCTCGACCACCAGGCGGGAGAGCGTCCACTCCAGGGCCGGACGGTTGATCCGGGGGTGGACGACCTCCACCAGAGTGGCGGCGCTGGTGATCACGCGCATGTCGTCCGCCCGGGCCAGCGCGAGCCAGCCGGTGACCTCGCGATCCCGCAGTACGGCCTTGGCGAGCCCTTCGCTGTCCAGGACGAGGGTGCCCGCGGGCACAGCGGCCTCGCGCGTCATGCCGCGCTCGCCGCGTCGCCGTGCTGCTCCTCGCGGGCGCGCCGCAGCAGGTCGCGCTTCTGCTGGATCTCCTCGGCGGTGATGGGGCCGTGTTCGGCCTCGGCAACGGCGATCAGTTCGTTGAGGTTGTCCCGCTCGATCTGCCGGGCGACCGCCGCGGCGACATAGGCGGACAGGCCGGAGGGGCCGCTGCGGACGCGGGCGGCTTCGGCGATGTCGCGGGGCATGGTGATCGAGTACTTCTGGGTAGGCTCGCTCATGCTCCTTATGCTACCTCGCATGCTACTCCGCTGTCGGGGTTCGCTCAGCCGACAGGTGCTCTCATGGGGCCTTCGGCGGACGGGCCTGTTTGCGCGAGACGAGAGCGACTGCCGTCCATAGCGGCAGTTGTGCGGAGGTCGAACTGCCGCTCTTCTGCCTCGTGCACTGCCCTTGGCGGCAGGCTCCGGGCGGTTGGCTTGGGGCATGGCCGAGTTGAAGAGTTCGCCGCCGAGTCCAGTGAGTCCGCTGAGTTCAGCGAGCCCAGTGAGTCCACCGTTGCTGCCGGGGCCCGTCGCCGGGGCGCCCGGGTGTCTGGAGCTGATCGCTGCCGTTGCCCGGCATGCGCCCTCGCGGGCTGCGATCCGAGTGGGGGGTCGGGTCGTCGACTACGCCGAGCTGGAGGGGCGCAGTGCGGCGCTGGCCGGGCGGCTGGCGCGGTCGGTGCCCGGGTCCGGTGGGGTGGTCGGGGTGCGGGCGGCGGACCGGGTGGATTACGTCGTCGCGCTGCTGGCCGCGCTGAAGGCCGGCGTCGCGTTCCTGCCGCTGGACCCCGAGGCGCCGCAGGCGCGGGTGGCGGCGATCCTCGCGGACAGCGGGGCGGTGCTGCTGGCGCCGGACGACGAGCGCGGTGGTGACGCGGCCCGGACGGTCGCGGGGCCGGGGGAGACCGCCTACATCATCTACACCTCCGGGACGACCGGGACGCCCAAGGGCGTGGCCGTCGCCCGGGCGGCGCTGGACGGGCACCTCGCCACCGTGCGGGAGCGGTTCGGGATCACGGCGGACGACGTGGTGCTGCAGTTCAGCGCGCCGTACGTGGACGTCTGGGTCGAGCAGGTGCTCACCGCGCTGACCGCCGGGGCCTGCCTGGCGATGACCGGGGCGCGGGTGACCGCGCCGGCGGAGCTGGCAGCGTTGATCCGGCGCGAGGGCGTCACGGTGGCGAACCTTCCGGCCGGGTACTGGCAGGAGTTCACCGCGCTGCTCGACCACTGCGCGGGCGACTTGGCGAGCCTGCGGCTGATGGTCTGCGGCAGCGACACGATGCCCGCGGCCTCGGCCGAGCGGTGGCTGCGCGAGACCGGGATCCCGCTGCTCAACGCCTACGGGCCGACCGAGGCGGTGATCACCAGCCTGGTGCATGAGGTGCGCGAGGCCGGGGCGGGCCGTTCCGTGCCGATCGGACGGGCCATCGGCCAGCGTGAACTGTACGTGCTGGACGAGGAGATGCACGAAGCAGCGGCCGGCGAGCTGTGCATCGGCGGCACGGCGCTGGCGCTCGGCTACCTGAACCGGCCCGGCCTCACCGCTCAGCGTTTCGTGCCCGACCCGTTCAGCCCGGTGCCGGGTGCGCGGATGTACCGCACCGGTGACCTGGTGCGCCGACTGGCCGACGGCACCGTGGAGTTCGGTGGGCGCCGGGACGACCAGGTGAAGGTGCGCGGCTACCGGATCGAGCTGGGCGAGATCGAGCGCGCGCTGGCCGCGCACCCGCAGGTGGCGACCTGCGCGGTGAGCGTGTACGAGCCGGCGCCGGGGGACCGGCGCCTCGCGGGGTACGTCACGGCCGAGGGGAACGGCCTCCCGCGGGCGGACGAGCTGCAGGAGCACCTGCGGGCGACGCTGCCCGCGTACATGGTCCCGGCCACGATCACGGTGCTGCCCGCGCTCCCGCTCACCGCGAACGGCAAGATCGACCGCCGTGCGCTGCCCGCTCCGGCGGAGGATCGAGGGCACACGGGGCACGCGGGGCAGGCAGCGCACGAGGAGCCGGGCAGCGAGCTGGAGCGGCTGATCGCCGGTGTCTGGTCCGAGATCCTCGGCGTGCAGGGCATCGGCCTGGACGAGAACTTCTTCAACCTCGGCGGGGACTCGCTGACCGCACTGCGGGTCGCGGGCAGGATGCTGGAGACCCCGTACGCGGACGTCTCCCACGTCACCGTCTTCGAGGCGCAGACCGTCCGCGAGCTGGCGGCGGCGATGGCCGCGGCCGGTGCGCCCGCGGCCGGGCCGGAGCTGACCCGGCGCAGGGCCGCGACCGCGCCGCTGTCCGGCCTGCAGCGCGGCCTGTGGACGCACGCGCAGTTCAACCCGGACTCGACGGCCTACAACATCCCGTGGGTGTTCGAGCTGGCCGGACCGGTGGACCCGAGGGCGCTGCAGGTGGCGCTGGAGGGGCTGGTGGCGCGGCACGAGGCGCTGCGCACCACCTTCGCCACCGAGCGCGGCGAGCCGCGCCAGGTGATCCACGCCGAGCGGCCGGTGCCGATCGCCGTCAGCGACCTGACGGGCGCCGCGGAGGAGGAGCGCGAGGCCGCCACGATGACGGCGATCGAGCAGGACGCGCGGGCGCCCTTCAACCTGGCCGAGGGACCGCTCTTCCGGGTGCGGCTGATCCGGCACGGAGCCGAACGCAGCACCCTGGTCGCGGTCTTCCACCACATCATCTGGGACGAGGCCTCGCTGGGCGTCTTCGAGCGCGAGCTGGGCGAGCTGTACGCCGCCGCGGTGCGCGGCGGCGAACCGCAGCTGGCCGAACTTCCCGTGCAGTACGCCGACTACAGCAGCTGGCAGCAGGAGACCCCGCAGCAGCGGCATCTCGACTACTGGGCCGAGCAGTTGCGCGGCGCCCCGGCGGTCACCGTGCTGCCCGCCGACCGGCCGCGCACCGAGCAGGACGCTCCGCGCGGGGACAGCCTGCGCTTCGAGATCCCGGCCGGGACCGCGAGGCGGATCCGCGAACTGGCCCGCGCCGAGGACGCCACGCCGTTCACCGTGCTGCTGGCCGCCTTCGCCGCCCTGGTGCACCGGCACACCCGGGACGAGGACCTGGTGGTCGGCACCCCGGTCACCACCCGCAGCCGTCCCGAACTCGACGCGCTGATCGGCTACTTCGTCACCATGCTGCCGCTGCGGGTGCGCGTCGGCGCGGACCTCGGCTTCCGTGACCTGGTCCGGCACGTCCGCGACACCTCGTTCGACGCCCACGCGCACCGGGACACGCCGCTGGACAGCATCGTCAACGCGGTGCTGGACGACCGCCGGCTCGACGTCAGCCCGCTCTTCCAGACCGCCTTCGAGCTGCACCCCGCCAGTGGATCGGCCGTCCGGCTGGGCGAGTTGACCGGGACCAGGCGGCTGCACGCGCACCAGGTGGCCAAGTTCGAGCAGGTCTGGATGATCGAGGACCCCGGCACGGCACTGCGCGGCTGGATCGAGTTCGACGCCCGGCTGTACGACCGGGCGACCGTCGCGGCATTCTGCCGCGAGTGGATCGACTCGCTCGCCCGCTACGCCGCGGACCCAGCGGCGCCGGTCGGCGAGCCGGTGGCCGGTGCCGCGACGGTGGTCGCGCGCTTCGAGGAGCGGGTGCGGGCGTGTCCGCAGGCGGTGGCGCTGAGTGGGCCGGGTGCGGGTGAGTGGTCGTACGGGGAGTTGAATGCGCGGGCGAACCAGGTGGCGTGGTGGTTGCGTGGTCACGGGGTGGGTGTGGGTGACCGGGTGGGGTTGCACGTGGCGCGGTCGTCGGAGTGCGTGGCGGCGATGCTGGGGGTGCTGAAGGCCGGTGCGGCGTACGTGCCGCTGGAGCCGGGGGTGCCGTTCGAGCGGCTGGCGCACTTCGTGCGGGACGCGGCGCCGGTGCTGGTGGTGAGCGCCGACCCGGTGGCGGCGGCGGGCTTCGGGGTGCGGGTGCTGGACCTCGCGGACCGGGAGCTGGCTGCCCAGCAGCGCGGCAATCCCGTGGTCGAGCTGTCGCCCGAGGACGCGTTCTACGTGCCGTACACCTCCGGCTCCACCGGGGTCCCCAAGGGCACGCTGGTGCCGCACCGGGCGGTGCCGGGGTTCTTCGCGGGGCAGGGGTACGCCTCCTGGGGGCCGGGGTCGACGGCGGTGCTGCACTCGGCGCTGAGCTGGGACGGCCATGTGCTGGACCTGTACCCGGCGCTGCTCTCCGGCGGCCGGGTGCTGATCCCGCAGGCGGGCGACACCAGCGACCCGATCGGCGTCGCGCAGTTCGCGGCCGAGCACGGTGCCACCGTCCTGCTGCTCAGCGCGGCGGCCTTCGGCGCCGTGGTCACGGCCGATCCTGGCCTGCTGAAGAACCTGCGGGACCTGCTGCTCGGCGGCGACCGGATTCCCGCCGACCACTTCCGCCGGATGCTCACCGAGCTGCCCGACGTCAATGTGGTGCACCTCTACGGTCCGTCCGAGGCGACGGTGGCCGCCACCATGCACCAGGTGCGGCCGGCGGATCTGGAGCGGCCGGCGGTGCCGATCGGCCGTGCGCTGGGCGACCGGAGCGTCCATGTGCTGGACGAGCGGCTGCGGCCGAGTGCGACCGGCGAGGAGGGCGAACTCTACATCGCCGGACCGGCTTTGGGTCACGGCTACCTGAACCGAACCGCGCTGACGGCCCGCAGCTTCCTGCCCGACCCGTTCGACGCCGAACCGGGCGCGCGGCTCTACCGGACCGGTGACCTGGTGCGCCGACTGCCGGACGGAACCCTGGAGTTCATCGGCCGCCGGGACGGTCAGGTTAAGGTGCGCGGCTACCGGATCGAGCTGGGCGAGATCGAGAGCGCGCTCGCCGCCCACCCGCAGGTCGCCACCTGCGCGGTGACCGTGTACGAGCCGGCACCGGGCGAGAAGCGGCTGGCGGCGTACGTCACGGCCGAGCCGGGCGCGCTGCCGCAGGCCGCCGAGCTGCGCGGCCACCTGCTGGCGCGGCTGCCGGAGTACATGGTGCCCGCCGGCTTCACCCTGCTGCCCGAACTCCCGCTGACCGCCCACGGGAAGATCGACCGCAAGGCGCTCCCCGCGCCCGATCCCGCCGCCGGGCCACCGGTGGACCCGGCCGCCGGCCGCCGGGCGCCCGCTGGCGAGCTGGAGCGGTGCATCGCCGAGGCCTGGTCCGAGGTGCTGGGCCTGCCGGAGGTCGGCGTCGACGACAACTTCTTCCAGCTCGGCGGGGATTCGCTGCGCGCGGTGCGGGTCGCGGTGCTGCTGGCCGAGACGCTGGACCGGGAGGTTCCGCCCCGGCTGGTCTTCAGCTGCAAGACCGTCTCGGCCCTCGCCGCCCAGCTGGCCTGAGGCCGGCCCACAGAATTGGAGTGATCATGGGCAACTACCATGCCCTGACCCGGCGGAACGCCGACCGGGCACCGGTGTCCGGCCTGCAGCGCGGGCTGTGGTTCCTCGACCAGCTCACCCCGGGCAGCCCCGCCTACAACATCCCCTGGGTGCTCGACCTCGACGGGCCGGTCGAACTCGCCATCCTGCAGCAGGCGCTGGACACCATCCTCGCGCGGCACGAAGCGCTGCGCACCACCTTCGCCACCGACCGGGACGAGCCGTGCCAGCTGGTCCACGCCGAACTGCCGGTGCGGATCGCGCTGACCGATCTGACTGCGCTGCCCGCCGAGCGGCGCACGGCGGCGGCTGCGGCGGCCGTGGCGCAGGACGCCGGGGAGCCGTTCAGCCTCGCCGAGGGCCCGCTGCTGCGCGTCCGGCTGATCCGGCACGGCGCCGCGGACGGCGAGCGGAGCACCGTCGTCGCGGTCTTCCACCACATCGTCTGGGACGAGTGGTCGATGGGCCTGTTCGAGCGGGAGCTGACCGAGGCCTACGACGCCGCGCTGACCGGCCGCACCCCGCAGCTGCCCGAACTGCCCGTGCAGTACGGCGACTACAGCGCCTGGGAGCGGTCCACTCCGCGCGAGCGGGATCTGGCCTACTGGCGGCAGCAGCTGGACGGTGCCCCGGCCGTCACCACGCTGCCCGCGGACCGCCCCCGCCCGGCCCGGGCCAGCGCACGCGGCGACACCTACCACTACCCGTTGACGCCCGGCACCGCCGCCCGGGTGGGCGAGCTGGCCCGCGAGTCGGGGGCCACCCCGTTCACCGTGCTGCTGGCCGCCTTCGCCACCCTCGTCCACCGGTACACCCGGGAGCAGGACCTGGTGATCGGCACCCCGGTGTCCACCCGAAATCGTCCCGAACTCGACCACCTGATGGGCTACTTCGTCAACGTGCTGCCGCTGCGCCTGCGGGCCGGGGGGCAGACCACCTTCCGCGAGCTGGTCGAGCAGGCCCGGGACACCGCGTTCGACGCCTACGGTCACCTGGACACCCCGTTCGACAGCATCGTCAACGAGGTGGCGGTGGACCGGTCGGGCAGCCAACCTCCGCTGGTGCAGCTGCTGTTCGGCGCGCACACCCAGGACCCGGCCGGGCTGCGGCTCGGCTCCGCCACCGGCCGCGGCCGGTCGCAGCCCAACGGCACCACCAAGTTCGACCTGATCTGGTCCACCTACGACGACGGCGAGCTGCACGGCGAGGTGGAGTTCGCCACCGAGCTGTTCGACCGGGCCACCATCGCCCGACTGGCCGAAGCCTGGCGGGAGTTGCTCGACCAGGCGATCGGCGCACCGGACACCCCGCTCGGCGTGCTCGGCCTGGTGCCGCCGGCCGGACTCCCGGCCCTGCTACCCCGGCCCGCCGAGCCGGCCGGCGCCGACCTCCCGCTGCACCGCGGCTTCGAGCGACGGGTCGACCGCGCACCCGCCGCCCCGGCGCTCACCGACGCCGCCCGCTCGCTCAGTTACGCCGAGCTGGACCAGGAGGCCAACCGGCTGGCCCACCACCTGCACGCGGCGGGGGTGCGGCGCGGCGACCGGGTGGGCCTCTACCTGGACCGCACCGCGCAGGCGGTGGTGGCGATCCTCGCCGTGCTCAAGACCGGCGCGGCCTACGTCCCGGTCGACCTCACCGCGCCGAGCGAGCGGCGGGCCTTCGCGTTCGCCGACGCCCGGGTGCGGGTGGTGGTGACCGACCAGCCGGACGGCGCGGCCGACGGCCCCTGGCGCACCGTGCACCTGCAGCGGGAGGCCGAGGCGATCGCCCGGCGCCCCGCGCACCGGCCCGAGGCGGGGGCCACCGCCGACGACGTCGCCTACCTCATCTTCACCTCCGGCTCCACCGGCCGGCCCAAGGGGGTGCAGATCGCCCACCGCAGCGTCGGCGAGCTGATGGCCGACACCGCGCGGCGGCTGGAGATCGGCGCCACCGACGTGGCCACGCTCTTCCACTCCTACGCCTTCGACGTCTCCGTGTGGGAGATCTGGAGCGCGCTGCTGCACGGCGGCACCCTGGTCGTCGTCCCCTACCTGACCTGCCGCGAGCCGCAGGAGTTCGCCGCGCTGCTGGCCCGTGAGCAGGTCACCCTGCTCTCCCAGACCCCCTCCGCCTTCCGGCAGTTGACCACCGCGCTGGAGGAGCGCCCACGTCCGCTGCCCCGGCTGCGCCGGGTCCTGCTGGCCGGCGAGGCGCTGGACCCGCCCGCGGTGCGCCGCTGGTTCGGCCTGCCGCAGCCGCCGCCCGCGGTGCTGTGCAACCTGTACGGGACGACGGAGACCACGGTGCACGCCACCGCCTTCGACATCGGCGCGGACACGGCGCAGGCCTTCGACCGCAGCCAGGTCGGTTCGGTGCTCGGGCACCTGACCCAGGCGGTGCTCGACGACCGGCTGCGACCGGTGCCGCTCGGGGTGCCGGGTGAACTCTTCATCGGCGGCGAGGCGTTGGCGCACGGCTACCTCAACAGGCCGGGCCTCACCGCGCAGCGCTTCCTGGTCGACCCGTTCAGTCCGGTGCCAGGCGCGCGGATGTACCGCACCGGCGACCTGGTGCGCCGGCTGCCCGGCGGCGGCCTCGAGTACCTGGGCCGGCGGGACGGCCAGGTGAAGGTCCGGGGCTACCGGATCGAGCTGGGCGAGATCGAGAGCGCGCTCGCCGCCCACCCGTCCGTGGCCAGCTGTGCGGTCACCGTGCACGAACCCGCGCCGGGGGACCGCAGGCTGGCCGCCTACCTGACCAGCGCAGCCGAGGGCGGACCGGACCTCGCCGAGCTGCGGCGCCACCTGCGCACCACGCTGCCCGAGTACATGGTCCCGGCCAGCTTCACCGTGCTGCCCGTGCTGCCGCTGACCACCAACGGCAAGATCGACCGGGCCGCGCTGCCGGAGCCCTCGGGCGCCCTGGTGGTCCACGCCGAGGGCGAGCGGGTGGCGCCGAGCGGTGAACTGGAGGTGCTGGTGGCCAAGATCTGGTCCCAGGTGCTGGACGTGGCCGCGGCGGAGCTGGGCGCCCACGACAACTTCTTCCACCTGGGCGGGGATTCGCTGCGCGCGGTGCGGGTGGCGAGCGCGCTGCGGGCGGCGGGCTGGAGCGTGCGGCTGCAGGACTTCTTCGCGGGGCCGACGGTCGCCGCCCTCGCGGCGGCGGCCACCCCGGACCTGGCGAGCGGTGAAGAACCGCTGGAGCAACCGCCGTTCGCACTGATCACGGTGGCCGACCGGGCCGCCCTGCCGGACGGCGTGGTGGACGCCTACCCGACCGCGACCATGCAGCTGGCCATGGCCTACCACATGGAGCTGTCCGGGGGCACCGACAGCTACCACAACGTCAACAGCTACCTGGTGACCGGCGCCTTCGACCGGGCGCTCTTCGAGCAGGCCGTCACCGAGGCGATGGAGCGCCACCCGGTGCTGCGCACCTCGATCGACCTGATGTCCTTCGGCGAACCGCTCCAACTGGTGCACGGCACGCTCCCGGCCCCGGTCCGGGTCGCCGATCTGCGGCAGCTGCCGCAGCAGCAGCGGCAGGCGGCGGTGCGCGAGGAGTTCGAGCGGCTGCGGAGCACCGGCTTCGCGCTCGCCGAGGCCCCGCTCTTCGCGGCCAGCGTGCACCTGCTCGCCGAGGACGCCTTCCAGCTGACCATCGCCGAGCACCACGCGATCCTGGACGGCTGGAGCTTCACCTCGCTGCTGTCGGAACTGCTGCGCCGCCACGCCGAGTTGCTGGCCGACCCGGACCGTCCGCCGCTGGCCGCGCCGAAGTCCGGTTTCGGGGAGTTCGTCGCCACCGAGCGCGCGGCGGCGGATGACCGGGCCGCGCTGGAGTTCTGGCGCGACCGGCTGGCGGGCGTCGACGGAACCCTGCGCCCGCGCGCCGATCTCGCCCCGGTGGCCGGGGAGTTGGGCGTGCGCAGCACCGAGCGGCTGCTGCCCGGGATCGGCGCGGTGCTGCGGCTGGCCGCGGCGACCAGCGGTGGGACGCCCAAGAGCGCCGCGTTCGCCGCCCACCTGGTGGCACTGGGCCGGATCACCGGCGCACCGCGGGTGACCAGCGGTCTCTCGGTCAACGGCCGGCTGGCCAAGGACGGCGGCACCGAGGCGCTCGGTCTCTTCCTCAACACCGTGCCGGTGAGCGCGGCGGTGGACGGCGACCCCGGCGCGCTGGCCCGGCTGCTGCACGAGCAGGAGACGGCGATGCTGCCGTACCGGCGGATGCCGTTCGCGACCCTGGCCCGGTTGATGGCCGGCACCGCGCTGGACAGCAACTTCGGCTTCCTGCGCTTCCACGCGCTGGGCCGGCTCGCCGAGGGCAGCGCCCAGATCGTCAGCGACAGCCTGCGCTTCGAGCCGACCATGCGGCACGAGCCGACCAACTTCGCGCTCAGCGCGGCGGTGGTGCTGGACCCGACCTCGGACGACGGCCTGCTGCTGGTCGACCACGACCGGGCCAGGCTGCCCGAGCGGGCGGCGGCCGAGTACGCGGCCGCCTACCTGGCGGCGCTGGACGCCATCGCCGCGGGCCGGTGAACCCGCCGGACCCACGAGTGCTCACCACACCTGACGAACCATCAGCAGAGGAGTAGCCGTCATGGACGCTTTCACCGAGTTCAACGTCGTGGTCAACGAGGAGGAGCAGTACTCCCTCTGGCCGATCGAGCTGGAGCTCCCGCTCGGCTGGCGGGCCGAGGGGACCAGCGGCAGCGAGGCCGACTGCCTGGCCCGGGTCGAGCAGGTGTGGTCGGACATCCGTCCCAAGAGCCTGCGGGACTCCATCGAGCGGCGCCGGGCCGAGGAGTCCGTGCGATGACCATCGGACTGGAGATCGGGCCCGGCGCGGGCCTGGGCACCACGGGGACGGGTCTGGCCACCACGGGGGCGGGTCCGGGCACCACGGGCACGGTCGTGGGGCTCTTCGAGGAGCAGGTGCGGGCGTGCCCGCAGGCGGTGGCGCTGAGTGCGCCGGGTGCGGGTGAGTGGTCGTACGGGGAGCTGAACGCGCGGGCGAACCAGGTGGCCTGGTGGTTGCGTGGTCACGGGGTCGGCGTGGGTGACCGGGTGGGGTTGCACGTGGCGCGGTCGCTGGAGTGCGTGGCGGCGATGCTGGGGGTGCTGAAGGCCGGTGCGGCGTACGTGCCGCTGGAGCCGGGGGTGCCGTTCGAGCGGCTGGCGCACTTCGTGCGGGACGCGGCGCCGGTGGTGCTGGTGAGCGCGGATCCGGCGGCGGCGCCCCGGCTGGGTGTGCGGGTGCTGGACCTGGCGGACCCGGAGCTGGCCGGGCAGGACACCCGGGACCTGGGGCTGGAGCTCTCCGCCGAGGACGTGGTGTACGTGCCGTACACCTCGGGCTCCACCGGCCTGCCGAAGGGCACGCTGGTGCCGCACCGCGCGGTGCCGGGCTTCTTCGCCGGCGAGCGGTACGCCTACTGGGGCCCCGGGGCGACGGCGGTGCTGCACGCGGCGCTCTCCTGGGACGGCCACATCCTGGACCTCTACCCGGCGCTGCTCTCCGGCGGCCGGGTGCTGATCCCCGGCCACGGCAACTCCGACCCCATCGCCACCGCCCACACCGCGGCCGAGCACGGCGCCAGCGTGCTCTTCCTCACCACCGCCGCCTTCAACCTGCTCGCCCTCACCCAGGGCGGCCCGGCCACCGCCCCGCGGCACCTGCTGTTCGGCGGCGAGAGCGCCAGCGTCGAGTACACCCGGCAGATCGCGCGCCGCTACCCGGACACCCACCTGGTGCACTGCTACGGCCCCTCCGAGGCCACCGTCTTCACCACCGTGCAGCCGCTCGGTCCCGCCGACCTGGCCGGGGAGTCGCTGCCGATCGGGCGGCCGGTCGGCGACCGGACCGTCCACCTGCTGGACGAGCGGCTGCGGCCCACCCCGGACGGCGAGACGGGCGAACTGTACGTCGCAGGACGGGCGTTGGGCCACGGCTACCTCAACCGCCCCACTCTGACGGCCAGCAGGTTCCTGCCCGACCCGTTCAGTGCCGAACCCGGCGCGCGGATGTACCGCACCGGCGACCTGGTGCGCCGACTGCCGGACGGCAGGCTGGAGTTCGTCGGACGGCGGGACGGCCAGGTGAAGATCCGGGGCTACCGGATCGAGCTGGGCGAGATCGAGACCGTGCTCGCCGCGCTCCCGGCGGTGGCCACCTGCGCGGTCACCGTGCACGAGCCCACGCCGGGGGACAAGCGGCTGGCCGCCTACCTCACGGCCGCCGAGGGCAGCGCGCCCGACCCCGAGGGCATCCGGGAGCAGCTGCGGGCGAAGCTGCCCGAGTACCTGGTGCCGGCCACCGTCGCGGTGCTGCCCGCGCTGCCGATGACCGTCAACGGGAAGATCGACCGCCGGGCACTGCCGGCGCCGGACCCCGGCACGGACACACCGGCGGCGCTGGAGCGCCAGCAGCCGGACGAGGACCCGCTGCAGCGGCTCATCGGCCTCGCCTGGTCCCGGCTGCTGGGCGTCGGACAGGTGACGGGAAGCGACAACTTCCTCACCCTGGGCGGGCATTCCCTGCTCGCGGTGCGGCTGGTGCACGTGCTGCGCGCGGCCCTGGGGGTGGAGGTCACCCTCGGCAGCCTGCTCGCCGCCGCCGACCTGGCGGAGTTCACGGCCGGCGTGCGGGCCGAACTCGACCGCGCGGGCGCCGAACCCGACCTGCCCAAGCTGCTCGCCAGGCTGGCGTCATGAGCGCGACCCCGCTGCAGGCCGGCCCGGACGACGTGATGCGCGAGCTGCTGGCCGCCCTGCTCGACCCGGACGCCGCGCCCACCAGCCCGCTGCCGCGGGGCACCGGGCAGGACGGCGAAGTCCCGCTCACCGAGGGGCAGCGGCAGCTCTGGTTCCTCCAGCAGCTGTGGCCCGACGCCACCACCTACCACGTGTGCACCGCGCTGCGGCTGCGCGGCGCGCTGCACGCCCCGGCGCTGGAGCAGGCGCTGGCGGACCTGGTGGCCCGCCACCCGGCGTTGCGCACGACCATCCGCACCGGGCGGCGCGGGCGCCCCCAGGGCGTGCTGCACCCGCCCGGAGGTGCCACGGCCGTCCTGGCGGCGCAGGAGCTGCCCGGCCGCACGCCCGAGGAGCGCGAGGCGCAGGTCCAGCAGGCGGCGCGGGCCGAGTTGGCGGTGCCGTTCGACCTCGCCACCGGCCCGCTGATCCGGGCCCGGCTGCTCCGGTTCGCACGGGAGGACCACGCGCTGGTGCTGACCTTCCACCACCTCGTGGTCGACGGCTGGTCGATGCGGATCGTGCTGCGGGATCTGGCCGCACACTACTCGGCCAGGGTCGGCGGCCGGCCCGCCGGACTCCCGGAACTCCACCACCAGTACACCGACTTCGCCGCCTGGCAGCAGGACGGGCTGAGTTCGTCGGCGCGTTACGCCGACGCGCTCGACCACTGGCGGCGCACCCTGGCGCAGGCGCCGCAGGAGTCGACCCCACCTCCGGACCGGGCAGCCGGCCAAGCAGCCGACCAGGCGGTGGACCGCAGCGGCCGGCGCACCGGCCGCTCGCTCCACTTCGACCTGCCGGCCGCCACCGTGCGCGGCGTACGGGCCCTGGCCGCCCGCGAGGCCAGCACCCCGTTCGCCGTCTGCCACGCGGCGTTCACCCTCTGGCTGGCTCGGGCCACCGGGCGCACCGACCTGGTCACCGGCGTGCCCAGCTGCGGTCGTCCGTTTCCGGAACTCGACGACGTGGTCGGCTACTTCGTCAACCTGCTGCCGCTGCGCAGTCGGCTGCGGGCCGAGGCGACCTTCGCCGAGACGGTGCGCGCGGCCCACGCCGGGGTCGCGGCGGCGCTCGACCACGACCTGCTGCCGTTCGACCGGATCGTCGGCGCGCTCGGTGTGCCCCGGCGCCCCGGCGTGCAGCCGCTGGCCCAGGTGATGTGCCAGCTGGTCGGTGACCGCAGCGTGGGCGGCGACGCCGACGACTGGCACGGACTGGCCGTCACGGAGGTCCGGATCCTGCACGACGACGAGGCCCGCTTCGATCTCGAACTCGACCTGCGCGAGGAGGGGTCCGACCGGATCCAGGGCTGCCTGACCGTCGACGCCCGCCGCTACGGCGAGGCGCGCGCCGAGCGGATCCGTGACGAGTACGCCGCGCTGCTGGGCCTGCTCGGCCGCCACCCCGACACCGTGCTCGGCCCGCTGCTGGACGGCGCGACGCCGCTGCCCGGCCTTGACGACGTCCCTGATGACGTACCTGCCGCAGTACATGACGACGTGTGTGACGCGGAACGTCACGACGTGCGTGACGACGTGCGTGACGACGCATCGGAGAGGAAGGCAACGCGATGACCACCGTGCTGAGCCCGACGGACCGGCCCCAGGTGGTCGACGACTGGTTCCTGCTGCCGGCCCCGGCCTCGGCGGCCCGCACCCGGCTCTTCTGCCTGCCGCACGCGGGCGGCGACGCCACCGCCTTCGCCCCGCTGGCCCGCGAGCTGGCCCCGGGGATCGAGGTCTGGGGGCTGCGGCTGCCGGGCCGGGGTGCCCGGCTGCGCGACCCGCTGCCCGCCGACTTCGACGAGCTGGTCCGCCAGGTGGTGGGCGCACTGCTGCCGCACACCCACCCGGGCATCGCCTTCGGGCTCTACGGGCAGAGCTTCGGCGCCCTGCTCGGCTACGAGGTGGCCAGGGCGCTGCCGCCGGGGCACCGGCCCCGGTTCTTCGTCCCGGCCTCCGCCCACGCCCCGCAGCGCTGGGCCGCCGAGCTGCCCGAGCAGGTCGACGCCGCCGCCCTGTTGTCCGCCACCGACGCCGACCGGGTGATCGAGCAGAACGCCGAACTCAAGGCGCTCACCCTGGCCGTCACCGGCGCCGATCTGGCGCTGTGCCGCGGCTACCGGTACCGCCCCGGCCAACTGCCGCCCGAGGTGCGGCTGCACGCGGTGGTCGGGGCCGGCGATCCGCTGGTGGCGGGACCGGACCTGGCGGCCTGGGGCGCGGTGAGCGAGCGCCCGGTGGCGACCACGGTGGTGGCCGGCGGCCACCTGCTCGCGGTGCCCACCGAACCGGGGCCGGTCGCACTGCTGCGCTCGGTCGCCGATGCGGCGAACGCCGAGCCGGCGCACCCGGTGCGGACCGCCTCCGTCCCCACCCGCCCGGAGCAGGCACCGGACCCGGACCCGGATCTGGACCCGGATCTGGACCCGGATCGGGACCTGGACCTGACCGACACCACCTTCTGGGCGGGCCCCGACGTGGCGGCCCGGATCGACGCGCTGCGCGCGGCGGGCCCGGTGCGGCGGATGACGGTCGCGGGGGACGGGCCCACCTGGGCGGTCCTCTCCTACCAGCACGCGGCCCAAGTGCTCGGTGACGCCGAGAACTTCAGCTCGCTCGGTGGCTCGCTGCTGGGCACCTCCCCGGCCGGCACGCCGCCGGCCGGCTCCGGCACGATGATGGCGTTCACCGATCCGCCGGTGCACCGCACCATCCGCAACCCGCTGACACCGTTCTTCAACGCACGCAACACCGCCGGCTACGCGCCGCGGCTGGCCGAGATCGCCGGGCAGGCGGTCCGCGCGGGGCTGGCCCGGGGCGAGGTCAACTTCGTCGACACGATCGCCCCGGTGCCGCTGGCGGTGATGTGCGACCTGCTGGACATCCCGGAGGCCGACCGCGCCAAGGTGGTCGCGCTCTCCGACCGCGCCTTCCTCGGCGACACGCCCCAGAAGCGCCGCTCCGGCCACCAGGACCTGATCCGCTACCTGTTCATGCACACCATCGCCCACCGGGCCCGCCCGGCCGACGACCTGGTCAGCGTGCTGGCCACGCACCGGGTGGACGGCGGCCTGCTGCCGATCGAGGACGTGGTGCTGAATCTGGACAACATCCTGGTCGGTGGCGTCCAGACGGTGCGGCACACCGCCGCGATGGGCATGCTGGCGCTGCTGCGCAACCCCCGCCAGCTCCGGGCACTGTGGGAGGGGGAGGTCGAACCGGCCGACGCGGTGGACGAGTTGCTGCGCTGGACCTCCTCGGGGCTGCACGTGCTGCGCACCGCGGCCCGGGACGTGCGCCTCGGTGCGGCCGAGATCAAGGCGGGGGAGAAGGTGGTGGTGTGGACCTGGGCGGCCAACCACGACCCGGCCCAGTTCGACCGGCCCGAGGACCTGCTGCTGGACCGGGCGGCCAACCGGCACCTGGGCCTGGGCTGGGGCCCGCACTTCTGCCTCGGCGCGGCCCTGGCGAAGGCCGAACTCGCCGCGATCTTCACGGCCCTGCGGGACCAGGTGCGCGAGGTGGAGCTGATCGGCCGCCCCCGGCACAACAAGTCGATCATCAATTTCGGCCTGGATGAGCTGCCGGTGCGGCTGGTTGCCCGATGACCGGCGTCACCCGGGTGGGCCCGGGAACAACGGAAGGAGAAGCCATGAGGACGGGCATGAACACGGACGCGGGTGCGGGCATGGACGCGGGCATGGACACCGGAACGGGCACGGGCACGGATGCGGACGCCGGCGCGGCGGCGGAGCTGCTGGCGGCCGTCTGGTCGGAGGTGCTGGACGGCGTGCCGGTCGGGCCGTCGGACAACTTCTTCGACCTGGGCGGCGACTCGCTGCTGATCATCGAGGCGGTGGCGCTGGCCCGCGAGGAGGGGCTGGAGTTCACCCCGCTGGAGCTGATCGAGTACCAGACGGTCACCGAACTGGCGGCGCGCATCGCGGACCGGGGCCGGACCGCCGTCGCCGCCACGGCGGCCGCCCCGCCGGCCTCTCCCGCCGAGTTTCCGCTCACCGCCGCCCAGGTGCGGTTCTGCCTGGCCCAGCCGCACCCGCAGTACGTCACCCAGTCGGTCCTGTGGCGCGCCGACGGCCTGGACCCCGCGCTGCTCGACACCGCGCTGACCGCCGTGCTGGACCACCACGACTCCTTCCGGCTGCGCCTGCACCGCACCCCGGAGGGCAGCCGGCTGCGCCTGGCCGGCAGCGTGGGCCTCGCCCTGGAGCGGCACGACCTGTCCGCCGAGCCGGAGGACCGGCGGGCTGCGGCGCTCCTGGCGACGACCACCCGGCTGCAGCGCTCCCTCGACCCGGTGACCGGGCCGCTGGTGCGGGCCGCGTTCTTCGACCTGGGGGCCGCCGGGCAGCGGCTCTTCGTCACGGCGCACCACCTGGCGGTGGACAGCGCCTCCTGGCGGATCCTGCGCGGCGACCTCGCCAGGAGCGTGCGCCGCCTGGAGCGGGGCGAGCCGCTCGACCTGCCGGCCGCCACCAGCCCGTACGGAGCCTGGGCCCGGCAGCTCACCGCGCTCCCGGAGTCGGAACTGACGCATCATCAACTCTCGGGCGCATCAGCCTCCCGGGCCACCACCGCCACCGTGCGCACCGACGCACGGACGACCGAGACCCTGCTGCGCCGTGCCCGCTCCGAGCTGGGGGTGGGCCTGGACGCGGTGGTGGTGGCGGCCGTGGCGCAGGCGGTCGCCCAGGCCCACGGCATCGAGCAGGTGGCCGTCGACATCGAGCGGCACGGCCGGGACGCCGGCCCCGCAGCGCGGCTCGACCTCAGCCGGACCACCGGCTGGTTCACCCGCCTGCAGACCATCCGGCTCACCCCGGACGGCGCCGCGCCGCACACCCTGGTCAAGTCCGCCGACCAGGAACTGCACGGTAGGGCAGCCGAGTTCGATCCGTCGGCGGAGGCCGCCGTGCTGGTCAACTACCTGGGCCGGTTCACCGAGCGGGCCGAGGAGCTGTTCGGCGAGGCCGGCGAGGCGATCGGGGCCGACCGTCACCCGGACAACCTGCTCTCCCACCCGGTCGAGGTGAACGCCGCCGTCGACGGCGCCCACCTGGTGACCGTCCTCAGCTGCGCCGGGACGGCCCCGGCAGCCGCCGGTGCCCAGGCGCTGGCCACCGGCTACGCCGCGCTGCTGACGGGGCTGGCCGCCGCACTGGACGGGGCGGCCCGGTGATCCGCCTCCAGCCCCTGCCGCCCGCCGGCGGCCCGGCGGTGCTGCTGATCCCGGGCATCGGCGCCACGGCCCGCAGCGCCCGGCCGCTGACCCAGGCGCTCTGCGGGTTCCCGGTCTCGGTGGCGCTGCGCCGCCCGGGCGCCGCCGGGGAGAGCGGGCAGGCGCCCGCGATCCCGGACCGGGCCCGGGCACTGGCCCGGCAGCTGGCCGAAGGGCCGTGTCCCGAGGGACTGGTGGTGGTCGGGCACAGTCTGGGCGCCTACATCGCACTCGAACTCGTCCGCGAGCTGGCGCCGTTGCGGCCCGGGGTGGTCCGCGCGCTGGTGGTGGCCGGGCAGTTGCCGCCGCACCGCCAGCCGTGCCACGCCGACGACGGCTTCGCCGACGAGACGCTGCTGCGCAAGGTGACCGGCGGTGCGCTGCCCGAAGGGCTGGCCGCCGAACCCGAGTTGCTGCGCCGCCTGGTCGACCAGTGGCGCGGCGACTACCAGGCCATCGACGCCTACACGGCCGCCGGGACCGCCCGCCCGCAGGCCCCGCTCGCCGTCCCGCTGCACGTGTGGCACGCGAGCGGGGACCCGGCCGCGCCGGGCGGCACCGCGCTGCGCGCCTGGCGCGAGTACACCAGCGCCCCGACCGCCTTCGCGGTGTTCGAGGGCGGCCACGACTTCCTGTTCACCTGCGCCGAGTCCGCCGCCGCCCGGCTGCGGTGGCTGGCCGCTCCCCGAGCCGAGGTGCTCCATGCCTGACCCGTCCGCACCCGCCGCCACCCTCTACGAGTGGTTCGCCCGCACCGTCGCCCGCCAGCCGCACGCGCCGGCCCTGGAGGTGGGCGGGAGCGCCTACAGCTACCAGGAGTTGAGCCGGATCACCGACCAGCTGGCCGGGCGGATCCTGGCACGGCACGGCGGCCCGCCGCAGCGGGTCGCGCTGCTCGCCTCGCGCAGCCTGGTCGCCTACGCCGGCTACCTGGCCGCGCAGCGCCTGGGGGCCGCCGTCACCCCGCTCAACCCCGAGCACCCCGCCGTGCGCAACCGGGCGGTCTGCGCCCTGGCCGGGACGCAGCTGCTGATCGCGGACCGGGCGGGCGCCGAGCGCTGGCAGTCGGCGGACGCGGAACCGGGACCACCGCTCCTGGCGCTCGGCGACGAGGAGTTGACCGGCGAGCCGGTGGCCGCACTGCCGCCGTACCGGACGACCGGGGACGACCTGGCCTATGTGCTCTTCACCTCCGGGTCGACCGGCCGGCCCAAGGGCGTGCCGATCCGGCACCGCAACATCGCCCCCTACATCGCCCACAACATCGCCCGCTTCGAACTCGCCCCCGGGGACCGGGCCTCCCAGACCTTCGACCTCACCTTCGACCCCTCGCTCTTCGACCTCTTCGTCACCTGGGGCGCGGGCGCCACCCTGGTCGTCCCGCAGCGCAGCGACCTGCTCACCCCGGTGACCTATCTGGTCGAGCGCGGCATCACCCACTGGTTCTCGGTCCCCTCACTGGTCTCGGTCAGTGCGGCGCTCGGCAATCTGCCGACCGGGCTGGTGCACGCGCTGCGCTACAGCATCTTCGCCGGCGAGCAGCTGACGTACCGTCAGGCCGAGGCCTGGCACGCGGTGGCACCCGGCAGCGTGATCGCCAACATCTACGGGCCGACCGAACTGACCGTCACCGTCACCGAGTACCGCCTCCCCGCCGAGCGGGAGCGCTGGCCGCAGACCTCCAACGACTCGGTGCCCATCGGGCCGGTGCACGCGCACCTGGACCACCTGGTGCTGGACGAGCAGGGGCGCGAGGCGGCCGAGGGCGAGCTGTGCGTGCGCGGCAGCCAGCGCTTCGACGGCTACCTCGACCCGGCCGACAATCGCGGCCGGTTCCTGAGCGGGGCCGGCCCCGCCGCGGCAACCGCCACCCCAACCGCAACTGCCACCACCACCGCAACCGCCGCGGCACCTGCCGACGGCCCCGCCGATGACGCCGACGAGCCCGCCGCCGACCGCTACTACCGCACCGGCGACCGGGTGCGCTGGGAGCACGGCACCCTGGTCCACCTCGGGCGGCTCGACAACCAGGTGAAGGTCCGTGGCTACCGGGTCGAACTGGGCGAGATCGAGACCGCGTTGCGCCGTCACCCCGGCGTGGCCGAGGCCGTGGTGCTGGCCGTGCCCGCGGCGGGCGGCCCCGAGCTGGTGGCCTGCCACACCGGCGAGCCGCTGCCCCGCGCCGGGGTCAAGGCCTGGCTGCGGCAGCGGATCCCGGCCCACATGGTGCCGCGCCGCTTCGTCCACCTGGCCGCGCTGCCGCTGAACGCCAACGGCAAGATCGACCGCCCCGCACTGCTGCGCACGCTGAGCCCGGAGCCGGTCGCCGAGCGGCGCGAGGCCGCCGGGATCGGCGCGCGGTGCTGACCGCCCGGTCGGGCCGGGGGCGGGGTGCCGCTGAAATCGCCCCGGCCGCCGCTGCTGCCCCCGCACCCGCCCCCGCCCAAGTCCCCGCCCCCGTCCCCGCGCGGCGTGGCGGCCTGGCGGCCAACCGCAGCTTCCGGTTGCTCTGGATCGGCGAGTCCGCCGGCAAGTTCGGCACCGCGATCACCAGCGTGGCCCTCCCGCTGCTGGCCACCGTCACGCTGCACGCCACCGCCTTCCAGGTCGGGCTGATCACCGCCGTCCAGTGGGTGCCCTGGTTGCTGGTCGGCCTGCCCGCCGGGGTCTGGGTCGACCGGTACAGCCCCAGGCGGCTGATGATCTGCTGCAACGCCGCCTCCGCCGCCGCCCTGCTGAGCATCCCGCTCGCCTCGGTCGCCCATGTGCTGACGATCAGTCAGATCTTCGCGACAGCCGTGGTGCTGGGCCTGGCCAACGTCTTCTTCAGCACCGCCTACCTGGTCTATCTGCCGCTCATCGTGCCGCCCGAGGACCTGGTGGCCGCGAACAGCAGGCTGCAGGGCAGTGAGTCCTCGGCGCAGATCGCCGGGCCGGGCCTGGGCGGCGCCCTGGCCCAACTGCTCGGCGCCGCCGTCGGGCCGCTGGTCAACGCCGGCTCGTTCGTGGCCTCCACCGTCTGCCTGCTGCTCGCCCCGGAGCCCGCAGCGGGCACCCGCAGCGGTCCGGCCGCCTCGGTCTGGCGGGAGATCGGCGAGGGGCTGGGCTTCGTGCGGCGGGACCGCGTGCTGCGGCTGCTGACGGTCGTCGCCGCGCTGGCCAACCTGGCCATGACCGCCTACGAGGCGATCCTGGTGGTCTTCCTGGTCCGCACCGTCCACCTGGCGCCCGCCGCCGTGGGGCTGCTGATGGCCGCCACCGGTGTCGGCGGGATCGCCGGCGCCTTCGCCGCCGCCCCGCTGGCCCGGCGGCTGGGCGAGCCGCGCGCCATCGTCTACAGCCTGACCGCCACCGCCCCGTTCGGCCTGCTGCTGCCGCTCACCGGATCCGGCCCGGCCACCGCGTACTTCCTGCCCGGCGCCATCGTGCCGATGGCGGGGCTGGTCGTCTACAACGTGGTGGTCAGCAGCTTCCGTCAGCGGCACACACCGCGCCGCCTGCTCGGCCGGATCTCGGCGACCATGCGCTTCCTGGTCTTCGGGGCGATCCCGCTGGGTGCCCTGGCCGGCGGCACACTCGGCTCGCTGCTCGGTCCGCGCGGCGCCCTGTGGTGCGTCATGACCGCCGCCCTGCTGCCCGCCCTGCTGCTCGGCTGCTCGCCGCTGCGCCGCCGGAGCGCGCTCGACTCCGTTGTCACCCCTGCTGATTGCGCCGTCCCGGAAGGAACCCCATGTCCCGGCTAGTCTCCCTGCTCACGCCCGCCACGGCCCCCGTGCCCGCCCCCATGCCCGCCGCCGACGGTGCGCCGCCGGTGCGCCGAGCCCGTCCCCGCCGGCTGCTGATGTGCCGCCCGACCACCTTCGAGGTCAGCTACGCGATCAACCCGTGGATGGACCCGAGCGTGCCGGTGGACGCCGCACGGGCCACCGCCCAGTGGGAGCAGCTGTACCGGCTCTACCTCGCCCTCGGGCACAGCGTCGAGCTGATCGAGGCGCGCCCGGGGCTGCCCGACATGGTGTACGCGGCCAACGGGGCCACGGTGGTGGACGGCAAGGTGCTCGGCGCCCGGTTCCGCAACGCCGAGCGGGCCGCCGAGGGCGAGGCCTACCTGGACTGGTTCCGGGAGCGCGGTTTCACCGAGATCCACCGGCCGCGCCACATCAACGAGGGCGAAGGCGACCTGCTGACCTGCGGCGACTCCATCCTGGCCGGTTACGGCTTCCGCACCGCGCCCGAGGCGCACCGCGAGGCCGAGGAGGTGTTCGGCCGCCCGGTGATCGGCCTGGAGCTGGTGGACCCCCGCTTCTACCACCTCGACACGGCGCTCGCGGTGCTGGACGGAAAGGAGATCATGTACCACCCCGAGGCGTTCGCGCCGCACAGCCGCGCCCTGCTCCGGCGCCTGTTCCCCGATGCCGTGCTGGTCGAGCGGGCGGACGCCGAGGCGTTCGGGCTCAACGCGATGAGCGACGGGTACAACGTGGTGCTGCCGCAGGCGGCCCGCGGGGTCGCCCGGCAGCTGGCGGAGCGCGGCTTCCACCCGATCGGCGTGGACCTGAGCGAACTGCTCAAGGGCGGCGGCAGCGTCAAGTGCTGCACGCTGGAGCTGCGGCCCGCCGATGCCGCTCGGTGACCGGCTGCCGCGGGAGGCTGCAGCCGCCTCAGCCGCCTCAGCCGCCTCAGCCGCCTCAGCCGCCTCACCTGCCTTACCCGCCTCACCCCCGTCACGGCCTCATCAGCGTTACCCGGGCACCCCGGCCAGCGCCGGCGACGGCTCGACGACGGCCGTCGCCACCGCCGTCGCCACGGCCGCCCGCGCCGACGGCGTGCAGGACGCCGACGGTGTGCCGGGCGCCGTCGGCTGCGCCGCGCCCAACTGCCGGACCAGGTTGAGCACACTGAACCGGGCCGGCCCGCCCGGCACGGCCGGCAGCTGCCGCAGCAGGCCGTGCAGCAGCAGTGCGTGCACGTCCCTGGCCACCGCCGTCGGCGTGCTGCCGAGCGCCCGGGCGGCGGCCTCCACCGTCCACGGGCAGGACAGCGGTGCCACCGCGCGCAGCAGCGCCGCCAGCCGCGGGCTCAGTCCGCGCAGCGTGTCGGCCAGCAGCCCGCTCAGCCCGGGGCCCCCGCCGGGCACCGCCGGGGCGGCGCCGTCGATGAGTGCCAGCGGTGTGCTGCGGACGATCTCCAGCAACTGCTCGGGGGAGTACAGCAGCAGCCAGGAGCCGGCCGCCTCCAGGGCCTGCGGCAGTCCGTCCAGCGCGTGGCAGATCCGGGCCACGGTGGCGACCACCGACTCGGTCGGCAGCAGGTCCGGGCGCAGGTGGCCGACGTACGAGAGCATCAGCTCCACGGCCGGCCCACCCGGCCCGGCGGGGGAGGCCGCTCCGGGCCGGCCGGGGTGCGCCGGATCCGGCGGCCCGGCCGGCAGCGGCAGCGGGGCCAGCGGCAGCACCCGGCCGTCCAGCGCCCGCTCCGGGCGGCGGGTGGTGATCAGCACCTTCAGCCGCTCGCAGGAGTTCAGCAGGCCCAGCAGCCCGGGCCCCCACGCGTCGACACCCCACGCGTCGACACCCCACGCGTCGACACCCCCGACGTCGACGCCCCCGACGTCGCCACCGCGGACCTCGGTGCCCCGGCCGCCCGGCGCCGCGTCACAGCCGTCCAGCACCAGCAGGGTCGGCCGGTCCCGGATCACGTCCGCCAGTTCGTCCAGGCTGCCGCCGTGCCCGCCCTGTCCGAGGAGCGTTCTGACCCGGCCGACGAGCGCCGACTGCGGCCGCCGCGGCGTGGCCGGCTCCTCGGCGGTGCGGTCCATCGGCACCCACAGCACCGGTGCCTGGGCCTGGGCGTGGAAGCACAGCGCCGCCTCCTGCGCCAGCCGTGACTTGCCGACACCGGGCAGGCCCACCACGGTGAGCAGCCGCTCGTGCTCGGCGCCGAGCAGTCCGGTCAGCGCCCGCAGCTCCGCCCCGCGCCCGGCCAGCGGACGCAGCGGGGCGGGCGGCGGGGCCGGCTCGACGCCGTAGAGCCCGCCCAGGGTGCTGCCGGCCGAGGCGCTCGCGGCCGCGAGCTGGAGGGCGGCCCGGCGGGGCCCGCTGAGCCGCATGGTGTCGGCGAGCAGCCGGATGGTGTCCTTGCGCGGATGCTGGACCCGGCCCTGTTCGAGGTCCCGGATGGCCCGGACGCTGACCGTCGAGAGGCCGGCCAGCTGCTCCTGGGTGAGGCCGGCGCCGCGGCGTGCGCTGCGCAGCAGAGCACCGAGAGCGGCCGGAGCGGCCGTAGCCGGAGCTTGAGCCGAGGCCGGGGCCGGAGCCTGGGCCTGGGCGGGAGCCTGAGCGTGCATCAGATGACCTCCGTGGTTGGTGAGATCCTGGGGCCGGTCCGGGCCCGGTCCGGGCGGGGCGTCCGATGGCAGCAGCTTCGGTGAGGCGCTTCCCGATCTTTTCCCGGTGCGGTACCGCCGTCCGCTGCGGCTTCCCACTGGCATCCCTTGGCACCCGTTGGCATCCCGTGGCCTCCCCGGGCATTCCCTGGCATCCGCGGGCGCCGCTCGGCCCTTCCCGGCACCCTCGGCATCCCCAGCCAGTACCGCGTGATCAGTGCGCGGCTTATCATCCAGCGGGGGCCAGTTCAGTTCGATGATCGGATGTTGGGCCGCGGCGATATTCGACTGCGGCGATCTTTGCGGGGTGAGAAGGGGTAGGGGGAACTATGCCTGCGGGCGCTCGGAGCGGGCTGCGCTTCAACATCCTGGGCCCGCTGGAGGGCTGGGAGGACGGACGCAGGCTCCGGCTCGGCGGGACGATCCGGGAGCGGGTGCTGGTCACCCTGCTGCTGGAGCCCGGCAAGGTGCTGCCGGTCTCCCGGCTGGTGGCCGCGGTCTGGTCCGAGGACCCGCCCGCCACCGCCTCCCACCAGGTCCGCAAGGCCGTCGCCGAGCTGCGCCGGAGCATGCTGGACGGGGGCGAGATCCTGGTCACCGAGGGCCCCGGCTACCGGGCCCAGATCGCCGACGGGCAGCTGGACCTGACCGAGTTCGCCGCCCTGGTCCGCACCGCCCGGCAGGCCGCGGCGGCGGGTCGGCCCACCGAGGCGGTCGAGGCGCTGCGCGGCGCGCTCGCGCTCTGGCGCGGACCCGTCCTCTCGGGCGCCGGCGGCCCGGTGATCCAGGCCGCGGCCACCGCGCTGGAGGAGCGCCGACTGGCCGCCGCCGAGCAGCTCTTCGAGCTGCGGCTGGGCCTGGGCGAGAGCGCCGAGCTGGTGGTCGACCTGCGCCAGCTCGTCCACCAGCACCCGCTGCGCGAGACCCTGCGCGGCCAACTGATGCTCGCGCTCTACCGCTCGGGGCGGCAGGCCGAGGCGCTGGAGGAGTACAGCCGGGTGCGCGAACTGCTGGTCGAGGAGCTCGGCATCGACCCCGGGCCCGGCCTGGCCCGGATCCACCAGGGCATCCTGCGCGACAGCCCCGAACCGCAGGCCCTCACTCCGCCGCCGCCCCCGGCGCCGGCCGAAGCACCGTCAGCAGCGGCCCACCCGGCCCCGGCGGCCCCGCTGCTCCCGCCCGGCCCCGACTCGCCCAGCACCCTGCCCTATGACCTCGCCGACTTCACCGGCCGCGAGCGCGAACTCGCCGAACTGGTCGCCTGCGCCCGGCAGGAGGGCGGGCCGCGCACCCCGATCGTGGCCATCGACGGCATGGGCGGCAGCGGCAAGACCTCGCTGGCCGTGCGGGCCGCGCACCGGCTGGCCGCCGCCTATCCGGACGGTCAGCTCCACATCGACCTGCGCGGCCACGCCCCCGGCGAGCCGCCGGTCGGCGCCGGCACCGCGCTGCACACCCTGCTGCGGGCGCTCGGTCTGCCCGGCGACCGGATCCCGGACGACGTGGCCGGGCGCACCGCGCTGTGGCGGGCCACCCTGGTCGGCCGGCGGCTGCTCCTGCTGCTCGACAACGCCGTCGACGCCGCCGCGGTGCGCCCGCTGCTGCCCACCTCGCCCGGCTGCCTGGTGCTGGTCACCAGCCGGGCCCGCCTGGTGGACCTGGACGGCGCGCGGTGGATCTCCATCGACGTGCTGGCGCCCGAGGAGAGCGCGAGCCTGGTCACCGAGATCCTCGGCGCGGCCCGGATCGCCGCCGAGCCGCAGGCCGCCGCCGAACTGGCCCGGCTCTGCGGCCACCTCCCGCTGGCCCTGCGGATCGCCACCGCCCGGCTGCGCAACCGCCCGCGCTGGACCCTGCGCTACCTGGCCGACCGGCTGCGCGACGAGACCCGGCGACTGGACGAACTCAGCTCCGGCGAACGCAGCGTGGCCGCCACGCTGCGGCTGTCCTACCAGACCCTGGACGAGCAGAGTCGCGCGGCGTTCCGGCTGCTCGCCCTGCACCCCGGCGGCGAGATCGACGTCTACTCGGCCGCCGCGCTGCTGGGCACCGGGACCCGGGCGGCCGAGTCGGTGCTGGAGCTGCTGCTCGACGTCCACCTGCTGCAGCAGCCGGAGGTCGACCTCTACACCTTCCACGACCTGGTGCGCAGCTTCGCCCAGAGCCTGCGCGGCGCCCCGACCGGGGCGGCGGACGCGGACGCGGTGGAGCGGCTGCTCGACTACTACCTGACGGCCACCGAGGCGGCCTGCGAGCAACTGTTCCCCGGTCGGCGCAGCAGCCTGTCCGGGATGCCCCGGGCCGGCGCCGAACTGCCGGACCTGGCCGACACCGCCCGGGCCCAGGCCTGGTTCACCCGGGAGCACACCGCGCTGCGCTCGGCCGTCGCGCTGGCCGAGCGGCACGGCCACGACCGGCACACCGTCTGCCTGGCCCGCAACGTGATGTTCCAACTGCACGCCCGCGGCCACCTGGACGAGTTCCAGGCGCTGGGCCGGATCGCGGTCACCGCCGCGCGCCGGCTCGGCGATCTGGCGCTGCTCGGGGTGAGCCTGGCCAACCTCGGCGTCGCCTGCTGGAAGCTGGGGCACTTCGCCGAGGGCGTCGAGGTCGCCCAGGAGGCCCGCGACGTGGCCGCCAGACTCGGCGACCGGCAGACCGAGGCGCACAGCGAGAGCACCCTCGGCCTCTACAAGAGCCTGCTCGGCCGGTTCCCCGAGGCGCTCGCCCACCTGACCCAGGCGATCGCCCACGAACGGGAGTTGGGATCGGTGCGGGCCGAGGCCGAGAGCCTGACGCTGCTCAGCGCGCTGTACGAGCAGTGGGGGCGCTACGAGGAGTCCGCCGAGGCGGCCCGCCGCGCGGTCGAACTGGGCCGGCGGCTGGACCGCCACGAGAACGAGCTGGTGGCGCTGACCGATCTGGCCGCCGCGCTGCTGGGCCTGCGGGCCGACGAGGAGGCCGAGCAGCACCTGCGCCAGGCCCGGGACCTGTGCGACGAGACCAAGGAGCCCGGCCAGGTCGCGCTGGCGCTGGCCCTGTCGGCCGACGTCGCGCACCGGCTCGGGCGGCCGGAACGGGCCGCGGACCACCTCGCGCAGGCGTTGGTGCTGGTGGAGTCGAGCTCCTCGCCGCTGCGCCGGGCCAAGGTGGCGAACACGGCGGGGCGGCTGCTGCACCGCCGTGGCGAGCACGCCGCGGCGCTGGACCTGCACACCCGGGCGTACCGCCTCGCCGCGGCCATCGACTACCGCACCGAGGAGGCCTACGCGCTGGCCGGCCTGGCCCGGGCGGCCGAGGCGCTGGGCCGGTCGGGCGCGGCCGGCCACCAGGCGCAGGCCGAGCGGCTGTTCGCGGCGCTGGGGGTGCCGGCGGAGCGCCGGCGCGAGTGACGCGCCGCGGGGGCGGCGGGTCGGGGCGGGGTGAGGCGGGGTGGCGGGTGGTGCGGGTGGTGCGGGTGGGGCCGGGGGCGCTCAGGGCATGAGCGGGGCGTTCGGGGTGATGCTCGTCGGGCCCTTGTCCTCGGCCACCACCCGTTGCCCGCCCGCCTGGTGCGGGTGGAGCGTTCCGGCGGCGGTGCCGAGGCCGAGGGCCAGCGAGGCGACGACGATCCCGAACAGTGCGGCCAGCTTGCGTCCCATGTCACGTCCCTTGATGAGGTGCTGCGCTCCTGACACCACCCATGGTGGCCACGGCACTTCCCGAACCGTTCCCACCGGGTTACCGCCCGGACACCGGGGACCCTGGGCCGTGTCTCACAATTCGCGTCGCGCGCCTGGCGGGAATTGTGAGACACGCTAGGGCGTGTGCGGCCCGGCGGACCCGCCGAGCCGGCAGGCCACGATCCGTGGGCCGTCCGCGGTGAGCGCGACCTCGGTACAGGCGGACCCCTCCTGATGGCCCGCCAGATCGAGCAGCGCCCGCACCACCGAGCGCACCGCGGCGAGCTGCTCCTCGCCGCGCTGCGCCGCGGGGCTGATCGCGACCACCCGGTGCATCCCGCCCCCGGTCGTCGTCTCCACCCGCACCACCGATCCCACTGATCCCACTGGTCCCACAGATCTCACCAGTCCCGCCGGCTCCTCGCGCACCGCACCGCCACCGTCCCGCACCCGCCGGGCCCACTCCTCCACGGCGGCCAGCTCGTCGAGCGCGGCGTGCAGTCGGGCCGCGCCGGGCTGGTCGGGGGGATCTGTCACTGCAGCCTCCTACGGCAGGGAACCGGTCAGCCTGACCGTCCCACCGCCCGATCCCGATCGCCTCCCCGTCCGTTCCCGCACGATCGTGTGCCGGGGGAACTCTCGGTCGGTGCGGCGGGTTGAGGTGATGGCGCACGGTCAGATTCGTTCACTGGTACGAGCGGAGGAGTACAGGTGGGGGAGACGACGGGCAGCGGGGGAGCCTCGGCGCAGGAGGACCGGACGCCGCCGCCGGAAGCGGACTTGGAGCCTGAACCGGGGACGGAGCCTGAGTCGGAGCCGGAGCCGGAGCCGGAGCCGGAGCCGGTGGTCGAAGCGGCGCCGGCGGCGAAGCGTCGCACGTCGCGCCCGTTCTGGCAGGAGTTGCCGCTCCTGGTGGGCATCGCCCTGGTGCTGGCGCTGGTGATCAAGACCTTCTTCGTGCAGGCGTTCTCCATCCCCTCGGAGTCGATGCAGAACACCCTGCAGCCGGGGGACCGGATCCTGGTGGACAAGCTGACGCCCTGGTTCGGCGCCGAGCCGCAGCGCGGCGAGGTGGTGGTCTTCCACGATCCGGGCGGCTGGTTGCGCAACGAGAAGGCCAAGAAGCAGAACGTCGTGCAGCAGGCGCTCAGCTTCGTCGGGCTGATGCCCTCGGGGGACGAGAAGGACCTGGTCAAGCGGGTCATCGCGGTCGGCGGGGACACCGTCGAGTGCCACGCGGGCGGGCCGGTGCTGGTCAACGGCAAGCCACTGGACGACAACTACATCTATGCCGGGAACACGCCCTGCGACGACATGCCGTTTGGTCCCATCAAGGTGCCCAAGGGTCGGCTCTGGGTGATGGGCGACCACCGTCAGGACTCCGGCGACTCGCGCTACAACCAGAACGTCGACGGGGGCACCGTCGGGGTGAACCAGGTGGTGGGCCGGGCGTTCGTG
This sequence comes from Kitasatospora sp. NBC_01250, assembly GCF_036226465.1. Lineage (NCBI taxonomy): Bacteria > Bacillati > Actinomycetota > Actinomycetes > Kitasatosporales > Streptomycetaceae > Kitasatospora > Kitasatospora sp. NBC_01250. Next base: position 7,846,653 of record NZ_CP108476.1, read on the forward strand.
GTGGCCTGGCCGGTCGGCCGCTGGGCCACCCTCCCCGTCCCGGCCACCTATCACCAGACGTTCACCACCGCCGCGGCCGACGCCGCGCCGCCCGTGCTCGCCGCCGTGGGCGTACTGCCGATCGCCCTGGTCCGCCGGCGTCGGCGCCAGGGCGCGGAGCAGGGAGACTAGTCAGACGGAATTCCTGCTCGGAGTGCCGCACGGTCGACCTTGCCGTTGGGGGTGAAGGGCAGCGCGTCGAGCAGGGAGATCCACTTGGGGACCATCGCCGCGGGCAGCCGCAGCTCCAGCTCGGCACGGAGTGCCTGCGCCAGCCCGGTTGCCCCCGGCGGGGCCTCGGCGATCAGGTGCAGGGCGTTGCCCGCGGCGGTGTCGATCACCAGGGCCACCGCCGCCGCGACGCCGGGGACGGCGGTCGCCACCGACTCCACCTCACCCAGCTCGACCCGGATGCCGTTGATCTTCACCTGGGTGTCCTTGCGGTGCGAGAACTCCAGCGAGCCCGCGACCAGACGCACGATGTCCCCGGTGGCGTACATCCGGGCGCCTGGCTCGGGGCTCCACGGATCGGGCAGGAACCGCTCGCTGGTGAGCCGGGGCTTGCCGCGGTAGCCGGCGCTGACGCAGGGGCCGGCGACGAAGGCCTCGCCCAGGGCGCCGGGCGCCACCGGTTCGAGGTCGCCGTCCAGGACGTACACCCGGGCGTGCGGCAGCGCCCGGCCGATGCTGGCCCCCGGTGCCCCGGCAGGTGCCCCGGCAGGCGCCTCGGCGTCGATCGGCCCGGCGGTCGCCCAGACGGTCGACTCGGTGGGCCCGTAGACGTTGAACGCGGTCGCGGGCAGTGCCGCCAGCCGCGCTGCCAGGGTGGTCGGCAGCACGTCGCCCCCGCACAGCAGGGTCTGCTCCGCGTCGAACCGGGCGCCGGCGTCCAGCAGCAGCCGCCAGCCGACCGGCGTCGCCTGGACCAGGGAGGGCCGGACCCCGTTGACGAGGGCGGCGAGCGCGCGCGGCCGGGGCAGCCACAGGTCGGGTGCGATCACGCAGCGCCCGCCGCGGGTCAGCGGCAGGAACAGCTCCAGTCCCGCGACGTCGAAGGAGAGCCGGCTGCTGAACAGCACGCGCTCGGCGGCGCCCGCGGGCAGCAACGTGCCGATCCCGTCCAGGAAGTGGAGGAAGTTGCGGTGCGTGACCTCGACGGCCTTGGGACGGCCGGTCGAGCCGGAGGTGTAGAGCACATAGGCGAGGTCGTCGGGTTGGCTCGCGCTCTCCTGGCCGGCGGTGTCCGTGCCGGTCAGGTCGGTCCGGTCGGCCGGCTCGGTCCGGTCGGTCAGGTCGGCCGGGCCGATGACCGGCACCGCGAGTTCGCAGAGCGCCTCGTTGTACGCCGGATCGGCCACCACGCAGGTCACCTGGGCGTCCTCGGCCATGAACGCCAGCCGCGCCGCGGGGTAGCGCCCGTCGAGCGGGACGTAGGCGGCCCCGGTGCCCAGCACGCCGAGGACGACGGCGATCAGGTCGACGCCGCGGTCCAGGCAGACCCCGACGGCGGTGCCGCGGCCGATGCCCAGCCGGGTCAGGCCCGCGCCCACCCCGGCCGCGCGCGCCGCCAGGCCCCGGTAGCTCAGCTGCGCGGCGCCGTGGGTGACCGCGGACCGCTCCGGGTGGCGCCGGGCGGTGGCGGCGAACCGGCGGTCGATCGTCGACCGGGGCCCGGCGGCAGTCGCGTCGCGGGCCCCCGCATCGGGTGCCGGGACGTCGGCCGCCGCCACATCGAGCGCCGCCACGTCGAGCGCCGCCGCGCGGTCGCCCGGTGGGCCGCAGGGGTGCCAGCCCGGCGGCAGCGCCCGGCCGGTGCGCCAGATCGAGCGCTGGCCGCGGTCGTTGGCGACCGGCAGCCACCTGGCCGCGGGCCGGTGCGGTGTCGGGTCAGCCGGCACCCGGTTCGGCATCGTCGGGACCTCCTTCGGGTCGCGCACGGTAGGCCGCCTGCTGGAGGCCGTACATCCGGGCGTACTCGCCGCCCGCGGTGATCAGCTGCTCGTGGCTGCCCTGCTCCACCACGGCGCCCTCGGCCAGCACGAGGATGGTGTCGGCGGCCCGCACCGTGGAGAACCGGTGCGAGATGATCAGCGTCACCGTGCCGCTGCGCCCGGCCAGTTCGCGGGCCAGCCGGATCTGCTGCCGGAAGACCTCGTACTCGCTGCGCGGGTCCAGCGCGGCGGTCGGCTCGTCCAGCACCACCAGCAGCGGGTCCTGCCGCATGCAGGTGCGGGCGAGGGCGAGCTTCTGCCACTGGCCGCCGGAGAGTTCCACGCCGTCGAAGAGGGTGCCGAGCCGGGTGTCGAGGCCCTGCTCCAGCCGCTCGACCACGGCCTGCGCGCCGCCCTGCCGGACGGCCCGGGACACCTCGCCGAGGTCGTCGATCCGCGGCAGGTCGCCGGTGCCCACGGCCTCCCGGGCCGGCGTCTGGAACCGGACGAAGTCCTGGAAGCCGCAGGCGATCCGGGACCGCCAGGCCTGGTGGTCATGCCGGTCCAGCGGCTGCCCGTCGAGCCTGATGACGCCGGACTGCGGCCGGTACATCGCGGTGAGCAGCTTGACGACGGAGGTCTTCCCCGAGCCGTGCGCCCCGACCAGGGCGACCACCGACCCGGGCGGGAAGGCGGCGCTGACCTCGTGCAGCACGGTGCGCTCGGTGCCCGGGTAGCGGAAGCTCACCGCGTCGAGGGTGATGCCGCTCGCCAGGCGCGCGGGGACGGCGAGCGTGGGTTCGGCGGCCGTGGGTCGCGCAGGCGCAGGGGCAGGAGCAGGCACAGGCGCGGGCCCGGTGGCCGCGGCCCGGTCCCGCAGCCAGCGCTCCGCCCGGGCCGCGTGCAGGCCGTCGGCCGTCCGGGTGAAGCCGGCGACGGTCGCCTGCACCAGGCCCTGCTGCTGGCTGGTCACCGCGAGCAACAGCACCAGGTCGCCGACGCCGGCCTGGCCACGGCTCATCCGCCAGGCCAGGTAGCCCAGCGCGGCGGCGGTGCCGAGGACGAAGACCAGGTGCCCGACCAGCAGCAGCACGGCGGCCTGGGCGCGGGCCCGCACCCGGATCCGGCTGGACTGCTCCCAGCGCTCCTGGTAGACGTCGAGCAGCAGCTCCCCGGCGCCGGTGACCCGGACCTCGGTCGCCGTGGCGGGATCGAGCAGCGTGGCGAGCAACTGGTCGGCGGTGCGCTGCGGTTCGGCGGCCCGGTCGGCGGCCCGGCGCAGCCTGGCCTGGCCGAGGCGGTTGAACCACAGGGTGGGCAGCGCCAGCGGCAGGGTGGCGAGCAGCAGCGGCGACACGGTGGCCAGCGCGGCCAGGGTGGCACCGATCCCGAGCACCGAGCCGGCCGTCTCCACCGCCGCGGCCAGCGCGTCCACCACCACGACGCCCTTGATGACGCCGATCCGGTCCAGGCTCTGCGCGTCCTCCAGGTGCCCGATGCCGGGGATGTCCGAGGTGAGGCGCAGCACCTCCTCGTCGATCCGCAGCCCCGCCAGCGCGCGCACGTCGTTGAGCAGCAGGTTGCGCACGTCCTGGACCTGGTTGGCCAGGGCCCAGACGACCGCGGTCAGGGCGGCGGCCAGCAGCGCGGAGCGGCGGTGCCCGGCGAGCACGTCCTCGGTGACCTCGCGCAGCAGCAGGCCCACCACCGGCTGGCCGGCCGCGCCGATCAGCACCGTGAGCAGGATCAGGCAGCAGCGGGCCCGGCTGACCTGCCAGCAGAGCCGGGCGAGGCGGGCGGGAACACCCGGTCGCGCGCTCACCGGGGGACCCCCGGCGTCGGCGCGTCGGCTCCCGGCGGCGGCGTGTCGTCTGCGGGCAGCTGCGGGTCGGCTCCCGGCGGCGGCGTGTCGTCTCCGGGCAGTGCGGCGTCGGTGAACTGCTGGCCCTGCAGGGCGAACAGCTGCGCGTAGTCGCCTCCCTCGGCCACCAGCTCGTCGTGGGTGCCCAGTTCGGTGATCCGGCCATCGCTCAGCACGGCGATCCGGTCGGCCAGCCGCACGGTGGACAGCCGGTGCGAGATGAGGATGACCGTCGCGCCGCGGGCCGCGGTGATCAGGCGCTCGAAGACCTCGAACTCGGCCTGTGCGTCCAGGTGCGCGGTCGGCTCGTCCAGCATCAGGACGCCGCGGCCCGCGCGCAGCGCGAAGATCGCGCGTGCCAGGGCTATCCGCTGCCACTGGCCGCCGGACAGGTCGGTGCCCCCGGTGCGGGAGCGGGACAGCGGGGTGCGCCAGCCGTCCGGCAGCGCGGCCACGATGTCGTCCAGGTCGAGCTCGCCCGCCACGGCGGCGAAGAAGGCGTCGTCGCCGCGCCGCTCCGGCGCGCCGATCTCGACGTTCTCCCGGACCGACAGGTCCAGCCGCAGGAACGCCTGGCTCACCAGGGCGAGCGAGCGGCGCCACTGGTCGACCGGCCAGTGGGTGATGTCCGTCCCGTCGGCGGTGATCCGCCCGGCATCCGGTTCCAGCGAGCGGGCGAGCAGCCTGGTCAGCGTGGTCTTGCCGGCGCCGTTCAGTCCGACGACCGCCAGCACCTCCCCGGAGCGCACCTCCAGGCTGAGGCCTTGGAGCACGGGCCGGGCGGCGTTCGGGTAGCCGAAGCCCAGCTGCTCGAAGCGGAGCAGCGGCGAGGGTGGCAGCGGTGGCCGGGGCCCGGGGTCGTGGTCGGGGCCGCGGTCGGGGCGTGCCGCCCGGGGGCCGGGGGCGAGCTCGCGGCGGAGTTCGGCGGCGGTCTGCACGATCGGCCGGCCGTGCTCGACGGAGAAGCCGCCGGTGCCGATCTGGCCCAGCGCGAGCGCCGCGATCAGCGCGGTCACGTTCTGCGCGATGACCCCCGCCTGCTGCCCGCTGCTGGAGACGATGCCCGCGAGCCCGAGGAACAGCGCGGCGGCCGCGGCCAGCAGCGGCTGCCAGGTGGAGCCCAGCGCCCGCCACCGCGCCTGCAGGATCGGTCCTTCCTGCGCCATGGCCGCCGCGTGGAAGTGCGCCACCAGCCAGCCGGTCAGGCCGTAGACGCGGATCTCCTTCGCGTTCTGCACGCTGCGGCCGAACTGCGCCCAGTACTGCGTGCGCTTGCTCAGCCCGGCCGTGCGCACCCACATCCAGTTGATCCCCACGTAGATCCGGGTGGTGGTCCACCGGCACAAAACCAGCGCCACCAGGCAGCCCAGCGCGAACCAGGGCGCCGAGAGCGCGACCAGCGCCAGGCAGACCGCCCCGCCCAGGGTCTGGCAGAACTGCGCGACATGGCCCACGGCCGCCCAGCCGGCGGTGAAGATCTGCAGCTCGGTGCTGGCCATGGTCAGCCGCCCGGCCGTGTCGGCGTCGTCCAGGTGGGCGGTGCCGCTCGGGGCCAGCGCCAACTCGCCGATGCAGCGCCGGAACCGGCCGTCGATGAGGCGGGCCGCGTGCATCCGCAGCGGCTCCAGCAGCAGGATCACCGCCTGCTGGGCGAGCAGCAGCACGCAGAACAGCACCAGCGCCGCCACCGCCGCACTCCACCGGGTGCCGCTGTGCTGAAGCCGCAGGACCAGCTCCCGGGAGACCACGCTGGAGGCCGCCGGCAGTGCGCTGATCCCCGCGGACACCGCGACCAGCGTGACCAGCACGGGTGTGGGCAGCAGGCGCAGCAGCGGCAGGGCGGCGTATCTGGTGCGCAGGCGGCTGCGCAGGCGGTCGGCGAGGCTCTCGATGGCGGTCACTCCGGGTGCGGGGTGCAGAGGGCGGCGAGCGAGCGCAGCGGCCACGGGCCGAGCAGATCGTCCGGGGTGGGGCCGGCGCACCCCAGCTGCTCCAGCCGCTCGATCACCGCCGCCGCCAGGACGGCCCGGCCGCCCTGCTCGGCGTAGCAGGCGTCCAGGTCGACCGGGCCGGGGCCGAGCGCGGCGGCGAGCGCGGTGACGAACCGCTGCTCGGGCGAACCGGGCTCGCCCGAAGGGGCGTTGACGAGGGGCCGGGCGTTGTCGGTTGCCGGGCGGTGGGCGGTGGCGATGGGCGCGGGGGACTGCGGGAGCCGCTCGCACCAGACGAACTCGTGGGGGCAGACGACGTCCCGCCGCCTCCGCAGGGCGGTCAGCAGCGCCGCCCGGAGGTCCGGCCGCAGCTCCGGGCGGCGCGCGCCCGGACCGGTCACCTGGGCGACCAGGACCGGCGCGTGCCCCGGCCGTTCCCGGACCACCAGCGCGGCGGCCGTGACCCCGTCGACCGCGCAGAGCAGTCGTGCCAGCGCGGCGGCGTCGACCCAGCAGTGGTCGACCAGGACCCAGCCGTCGCCGTACCGGGTGACGGGCAGCGCGAAGCGCTCGACGGCCTCGGTGACGGTTGCCGCCGCCAGCCGCGGGTCCTCGGCCCAGGCGATCAGGAACCGCTCCATCCCGTGCAGCAGCCGACCGGTCTCCGCCCGCCCGGCGACCGAGGTGTGGACGACGAGATCCAGTACCGCCGCGTCGTCCTGGGGGTAGCTGCGGAAGAAGAGGTCGTTGTAGTCGTCCTGCCACTCGCAGGTCCGCCGGCTGAGCGAACTCTCCTCCTCGGAAGCTGGGTTGGCGATGCCGTCGACCGTCGCGGGCCGCTGGTCCCAGCCGTCGGCGCAGTCGAAGGAGGTGGCCAGGCGGAACGAGAGCCCACGGGCGGCCTCCACCCGCGCCCTGGTGTCCCGGCAGTCCAGGTAGGAGTACCGGGCGTGGCGGCTGCCCGCCAGCAGCCGTTGCTGGGTGCGCGCCGCCAACTCGCCGACGGTGGCCCGGCCCGGCGCCTCGACGTGCACCAGCGCCTCCTGGAAGAAGCAGCCGACGGACTGCCTGACCTCGGGGAACCGGTTGGAGAAGTTCATCTTGAACGCCACCCGGCTGTTGCCCGAGAGCGCGGACAGGGCCAGGCAGAAGGCCGTGGCGAGCAGGTCGCAGGCGCTGCTGCGCTCGCGTCGGCCCAGCCGGTGCAGGGCGGTGAGCAACGGGCGCGAGCGCAGCACGGCCTGGTGGTAGTGCTCTGCGCCGGCGGCCGGGGCGGACCAGGGGAACGGTGCGGCCGGCAGCTCGCGCAGCACCTCCTCCCAGTACCGCAACGCCCGTGCGCCCAGAACGGTTTGGCTGCCCAGCGCCTGGCGCCTGGCCTGCTCGGCCGGCTGCAGCCCGCGCGGCGCCTCGGCCGGGCAGGGCGCCGGGCGAACCGCGGCCTCGGCGCAGGTCGCGGGGGCGTCCAGCAGCCGTGTCAGGTCTTCGGTGAGGATCGGGGCGCTGGCCTTGTCCACCGCTATGTGGTTCAACAGCAGGACGACGGTCGCGACTTGGTCGCCGTGCAGGGTGAGGCCGACCCGCAGCGGGAGGTCCACCGCCTGGTCCAGGCGCGGCCCGGCCAGCTCGTCGATGACCGCGCGGATGTCGGCGGGGTCGTCGCCCTGGCGCCGGAGGGGCACGGGCACCTCGAACTCGGTGCGCACCGACTGGAACGGGATCCCGTGTGCGTCCGTCGGGCAGAGCGTGCGCAGCGCCTCGTGCCGCAGCATCAGGGACCGGACCGCCGCGAGCGCCGTGGCCTGCGAGACCCCGGGGTGCGGGGCCGGGACGCACAGCGCGGTCTTCACGCTGTCGACCTCGGGCAGCGGCATCCGGTAGATGTACCAGTACATCTCCTGGGACCACATCAGCGGTGCCGGTGGGGCCGGCGGTGCGCCGGGCGGCGGCTCGGCTTCGGCACTCATGCGACTCTCCATCTGCGCTGAGCTGCGGCGGATCGGCCGGACCGACTGAACCACTTGAGCGGTTTAGCTGTCAAGGGAATTGCACCTGGTGCTGACGGTGCATCAGGTACGGAGAATCACTCGTGTCAACACCCTTGACCGCTTAACCGCTTTAGTGCTGACATGAAGGCTCCGACCTCGCGGACCGCCAGGGAGTGCGCCCATGAAGGACCTGCCCGACACGGCCAACCAGTACGACTTCGACTTCAGCAGCCGGCTCATCGCGCAGCAGCCCGCCGAGGTGCGCGGCGGTGCGCGCAGCGCCGCGAAACTGCTGGTCCTGGAGCGCGCTGCGGGCAAGGTGCACCACCGGCGCTTCGACGAGCTGGGCGAGTTCCTCTCGCCGGACGACGTGCTGGTGGTCAACAACGCGCGGGTGGTCCCCTCGCTGCTGCGCGGCCGGGACGCGCACGGCTCGCCCGTCGTGGTCAATGTCTTCTCCCCGATGGACGACGGCAGTTGGCACTGCCTGGTGCTGCCCGCCTCGACTGCCGAGGTGGGCGCCGCGCTGCGCTTCGGCGAGGAGCGCGAGGTGGTCGGCACCCTGCTGCGCGACGAGGGCGCCGGAGTCTGGCGGATCGCCTTCGAGCCCGGCGGCACCGAGGTGCTGGACGAGATCGGCGAGATCGCCTACCCCGACTACCTGGTGGAGCGCCCGATCGACCCCGCGCACTACCAGACCTCGTTCGCCAGCCGGCCCGGTGCGACCCTCTTCCCCTCTGCCGCACGCCACTTCACCCCTGAGCTGATCGAGGCGCTCAAGGGGCGGGGCACCGCGGTGGTCGAGGTCACCCACCACATCGCGGCCCGCTGGCAGCACGGCTACCTGCGCGACTGGTTCGGCGCCGACGTCGCCTGGGCCGAGGGGGCGGACGTCGAGGTGCCGGCCGGTGCGAGCGGTCCCAGCCTGCCCTTCCCGCGCCCCGAGCGCTACGAGGTGTCCACCGCCGCCGCCGACGAGATCAACGACCGGCGCCGGGCCGGCGGGCGGATCGTGGTCTGCGGCACCTCGGCGCTGCGCGCGCTGGAGACCGTGGCGGACCAGCGCAGCGGACGCGTCTGGCCGGGGACGGGCTGGACCAACCTGATCCTCGGCCCGGGCCACCGCTTCAAGGCCTGCGACGCCTTCCTGACCAACCTGCACATGCCCCGCAGCTCGGAGCTCCGGCTGACCTCGGCCTTCACCGGCCGCCAGGAGCTGCTCGACCTCTACCGCGACGAGGTCGTCCCGAACGGCTACCTCTTCAACGAGTTCGGGGACTCCATGCTGATTGCCTGACAAGCAGCGGGGAACGGCCGGAACAACGACGACACCGAAGCAGACGAGAGGGACCCATGGGTTTCCCGAACAGCACCTTCGAGGCGGTCATCAGGGCCAGCCTCGGCGTGCCCGGCACCACCGAGCTGCCGTTCGACGCGCCGCTGACCGACTTCGGACTCGACTCGCTCGGGTCGGTGAACCTCGTCCTGGACCTCGAGCTGGGCTTCGACGCGGTGATCCCGGACACCGCGCTGCTGCGGCCGAACTTCTACTCGGCCGAGACCCTCTGGCAGGCCCTGGCGGAGATCCTCACCGGGGCGGGCCCCGCATGACCGGGCGGCCCGGCGGCGAGGAGCCGGTGGCGGAGGGCGAGCGCTGGTCCGGCTACGACAGCGCCTACCTCGGCGACGTGGTGCACGCGGAGCCGCTGAGCGGCGGCGCCGCCCACGACGTGCGGCGGGTGACCCTGAAGGACGGCACCCGGCTCGTCGTCAAGGCCTCGGACCGGGTGCCGCCCGACATGTTCCCGATCGAGGCCGAGGGCCTGGCCGCGCTGCGCGAGCAGGGCGGGCTGCGCACCCCGGACGTGATCGAGGTGGGCCCGCGCCACCTGCTGCTGGAGGAGGTGGCGCCGACCGCCCCGCACGCCCCCGCCGTCTGGGAGGAGGCGGGCCGGGCGCTGGCCCGCCTGCACGCGATCTCCGGCACCCGGTTCGGCTGGCACCGCAACGGCTGGCTCGGCCTGCTGCGGCAGCGCAACGACTGGTCCGAGGACGGCTGCGCGTTCTTCGCCGAACAGCGCATCCTGCGCTACCTCGCCGAGCCGGAGGCCGAGCGCGCGCTGGACCCCGCCGACCGGGCGGGTCTGACCCGGCTCTGCGAGCGGCTGCCCGACCTGGTCCCGCCCGCCCCCGCCGTGCTGAACCACGGCGACCTGTGGCACGGCAACCTGCTCGCGACCGCGCAGGGCGAGCCGGTCTTCATCGACCCCGCGGTCTGCTGGCTGTGGGCCGAGTCCGAGCTGAGCATGGCGTACTGCGTGGGCGGGATCCCGGAAGGCTTCTTCGCCGCCTACCAGGAGCTGCAGCCGTTGTCCGACGGCTGGCAGGACCGGATGCCGCTCTACCATCTGCGCGAACACCTCAGCGTGCTGGCGCACTTCGGCCCGAACGAGTACCACGTGACGCAGATCCGCCGCACCGTGCGCCGGTTCGCGGGGTGAACCCGTCCGACGTCACGTCGGACGGCCTGCCAGGCCCAGCTCCGCGGCCAGCAGCCGGTAGGAGTCGAGGAGCGCGGTGCGGTCGTAGGTGCTGGTGGTGACCAGGAACTCGTCGGCCCCGGTGCGCTCCATCAGGGCGGCGAGCCGGGCCGCGGCCTCGGGCGGGGTCCCGGCGATGTGCCCGTCGAGCGCCTGCTCGTAGGCGGTGCGCTCGCGCGGGCTCATCGTGCGCGCCAGGATCTCCGCCGCCGGGGCCAGCGGCGGGAACTCCCCGTGGGTGCGCGACCAGGCGCTCGACCAGGCCTCGGGGACGAGCAGCTCCCGCGCCGCCACTGCCGTCCCGGCCACCGCCACCGTGCCGGAGACGACCACGTACGGTGCCGCCGCCCGCGCCGAGGGGCGGAACCGCTCGCGGTAGCGGTCGACGGCGGCCAGCATCGCCTCCTCACCGCGCACACCGCCGATGACCAGCGGCAGGCCGGCCTCGGCGGCGATGTCCGCGCCCGCGCCGGTGGCCAGCACGAAGGCCGGCACCGCCAGACCCTCGGCGGGCCGGGCGTGCACCTCGGGGGCGCTCCGGGTGGCGTCGAAGTAGCCGAGCAGCTCGGTGAGTTGCTCGGCGAAGTGGTCGGCGGCGTCCTTGCCCTGGCCCAGCGCCCGGCGCACCCCGTCGGTGAAGCCCACCGAGCGGCCGAGCCCCATGTCGATCCGGCCGGGGAAGAGCGAGGCGAGCACCCCGAACTGCTCGGCGACGACCATCGGCCGGTGGTTGGGCAGCATCACGCCCCCGGTGCCGACCCGGATCCGGCTGGTCGCCGCCGCGACCGCCGCGGCCAGCACGGTCGGTGCCGAGCCCGCCACCCCCGGCACGCCGTGGTGCTCGGAGACCCAGAAGCGGTGGTAGCCGAAGCGCTCCGCCTGCTGGGCGAAGGCCACCGTGTCGCGCAGCGCCTGGGCCGGCGGCTGCCCCTGCCGGATCCGGGAGCGATCCAGCACCGAGAGCCGGTAGCCCGGGGCGGGGCCGCTCCCGGAGGTCGCCGCCGTGCTCCCCGAGGTCGCTGTCGTCACGGTGGGGTGAACACCGCAGGCCGCCGACCGCATTCCCGCGCCGGACACGGCCAGGGGCCCACCGCGGCTGCGGCGGGCCCCGGCGCGGGCGGTGCTTGCGGTCAGTCGACCGGGCGCACCCGGATCCAGGTCTCCAGGTAGTTGGCGCTCTCGTTCTCGTTCTCGATCTCGATGCTGGTGCCGGTGTCCGGCACGATCACGCTGCTGTTCGGGTCGGAGGCGTCCCAGTACGTCCGCTCGTGGTCGTTGAACTCGTCCACCCCGCGCGAGCGCGGGACCGTGGTGAGCGCGTCGGCCTTGTGCAGCTTGAGGCCGTCGGTGCGCCGCGAGCCGAAGGTGGAGTCGTAGCCCTGCATGCGCGGGCGCATCAGGGTGCCGTCGGCCCACTTGAGCGGGGCGGGGTGCGCGTCGATCGGCAGGATCAGGCCGTGGCCCGGGTGGCTGCTGACGTTGTTGTCGCTCTGCGAGGTGTCCCAGAGCCAGATCAGCAGTCCGGGCTGGTAGGCGTAGTGCTCCACCCAGCCGGGCTTGGCGGCGGAGCCGAAGTTGTACGGGCCGGTGCGCAGGGTCTCGTCGTAGGAGACGTACTGGCGGTTCTCGGCCAGGTAGTACTGGTCGTAGTCCTTGACGAAGGTGCCGCCGATCCGGGAGAAGCCGTTGGCCGTCCAGCCGGCGTCCCCGTTCTCCGCGCCGTCGGTGAAGACGGTCGCGCCGTCCGCCGTCACGGCGATGTCGTCCAGCGCCAGGCCCCGCAGGTGCAGGCCGCCGTCGGTGGTGTTGTGGAAGCGGATCTTCACCGCCCTGCCGGCGTACGCGTCGAGCGGGAAGGACAGCCGGCCCCAGGCGTTGTTCGTGCTGCCGGTCAGCGCGGCCTTGCCGGCGGCGTTCTTCGGCAGCGCGGTGCCGTTGAAGGTGCCCGCCAGCACCTGCCAGTTGGCGCCGCCGTCGGTGGAGACCTCGGCGTAGCCGTAGTCGAAGTCCTGCTCCAGCTCCCACCAGGCCTGGGCCGTCAGGGTGGCCGAGGTGCGGCCGGTCAGGTCGAGGTCGCGGGTCAGCGCGACGTCCAGGTTGTCGGCGCTGCCGCTCCACCACTCGCTCTTGCCCGCGTACGGGGTGTTGATCGTCGTGGTGACGCTCTTCTTCGGCAGGTCGACCACCAGGGCCTGCGGGAGCCTGTTGTTGTACTCCACCGGGCCTATGTGGTGGGTGGACTCCTTGCCCGCGGCGGCCTTGTCGTAGCGCAGCCAGCCGAGCTTCAGCTTGCTCCAGACGTCGAGGTCGTCCGGCTTGTCGCCGATGTTGTCCTTGCCCTCGCCGAGCCAGGAGCCCGACGACATCAGCGACCAGAAGCCGACCGAGTTGTCACCCGGGCCCACCGTGTCGTAGAGGTCGGGCAGACCGAGGTCGTGCCCGTACTCGTGGGCGAAGACGCCCAGCCCGCCGTTCTCCGGCTGCATGGTGTAGTCGCCCACCCAGTAGCCGCTGTCGCCGATCTGCACGCCGCCGAGCTTGTTGCCCGCCGGGCCGGTCTGACCGTTCTCCGAGCCGTGCACGTAACTGCGGTGCGCCCACAGCGCGTCGGCGCCCTGCGCGCCGCCGCCGGCCGACTCGTCCTCGCCGGCGTGCACGATCTGGAAGTGGTCGATGTAGCCGTCGGGCTGGTTGAAGTTGCCGTCGTGGTGGGAGCCGTAGCGGTCCCACTGGTCGTACTCGGCGAGGTTGGCCTTGATGTCGGCGTCGCTGCGGCCCTTGGCCTTCTGGTCGGCGACCCAGGCGTTCAGCGCGTCGACGATCAGGTCCTGGGCGTTGCTGCAGATGTGCGCGCCGCAGAAGTTGGAGCCGTACCTGGCCTCGTTCCAGGGCACCCGGACCCAGTCGCTGACCTGGCCGTCCACCGAGTAGCGGCCCGAGGACTGCTTCTCGTAGTAGGTCTTCAGCGAGGGCTTGTCCTTGGCGAAGTACAGGTCCTGGTAGTGCTGCTGGTTGTAGTCGGCCTGCCAGGCCGTGGAGTTGTTGACGGCGCGGTCGGGCTGCTGGATCTTGTTGTGCGCGGGCCCCGGGGTGCCGCCGTACTTGGCGCTGCCGTCGGGCAGCTTGGTGGTGCTGTCCACCTGGTCGCCGAAGTCCACCAGGATGGTGAAGATCTTGTCGGTGCGCTCGCGGGCCAGCTCGACGTACTTGTCACGGCCCAGCTTCACGCTGCTGCTGCCGCCGTGCTGCTCGACCTTCGCGGTGCCGGCGAGCAACTGCTCGGTGGCGGCCTTCTGTTCGGCCGCCACCTTCTCGGTGAACGGTCCCGGCAGGTCGTGCTCGACCCGGGCGGCCTGGGCGGCGTCGGCGGGGTCGGTGACGGCGACCGGAGCGGCGGGAGCCGCTGCCGCGGTGGCCGGCAGCAGGCTCAGGCCGAGGGTGGCCAGCAGCGCGGTACTGGTGACCGCGGCGGCTGTCCGCCTGGTCGGATGCGACTTCAAGGTCCTGTGCGGCTTCAACGTGGTTGACGTCCTCCCCTTGCCGGGCCTGGCCATGAGCCGACCGGTGAACTGAAACTGCCAAGTTGAGGACATATTTCACCCAAGGAATGGCAAAAATGAAAGCCCTTGATCCGGGCATGGCAGGGCGCTACAGTGCGTGGGCTCGCCGGGCGACCGGACCCCTGCGGCTGCCGCGGTGTCCCCGGGCGTACGGTGAATGCCGTCCGATCTCCCGGTGGCTGAGTCGGGCTCAGCTGCCGCACCCGGCGAGGAGTCCGATGAAGATCCTGTTCCTGGCGGGCGGATCACAGGGCGACGTGGCGCCCTTCACCGGCCTCGGGGTGCGGCTGCGTCAGGCCGGACACGAGGTGGCGATCGCCACCCAGCCGCGCTTCGCCGAGCTGGTGGGTGCCGGCGGCCTGGAGTTCCGGGCGCTGCCCGGCGAACTGCGGCGGGAGCTGTCGCCGCTGCGGCAGGCCACCGACTTCGTCCGGCAGCTGGGGGAGGGCGTGGCCGCCACCGTCGCACCCGGCGACGACCTGCTGCTGCTCGCCCCCACCACCGCGCCGCTCGGCTGGTCGCTCGCCGAGGCCCACGGCATCCAGAGTATCGGCGTGTACCTGCAACCGGTCCATCCCACAGCGGAGTTCGCCCCGGCCGTCGGCGCCGGACGCTCGCTGGGCCGGTGGGGCAACCGCGCCGCCGGGCACGTCTCGCTGCGCCTGGTGGACCGGGTCTACGGCCCGACGGTCACCAGGCTGCGGGCCGGGCTCGGCCTGCCGCCGATGACCGCCGGAGCCACCCGGCGGCGCCAGGAGGCAGCCGGCTGGCCGGTCCTGTACGGCTACAGCCCGAGCGTGCTGCCCCGGCCCGCGGACTGGCGCTCGGGGCTCGACGTGGTGGGCAACTGGTGGCCCTTCGATACACAACTGACGGATCATCAACTGCTGGCCGAACTGGCGGACTTCCTGCAGGCCGGCCCGCCGCCGGTGTTCATCGGCTTCGGCAGCATGGGCGGCGGCGAGGGCGAACGGCTGAGCGAGCTGGCCGTGCGGGCGCTGCGCCGGGCCAGGGTGCGCGGCGTCGTCCAGGCGGGCTGGGCGGGCCTGTCCGGCACGGGCGAGGACGTCATCACCGTCGGCGAGCTCCCGCACGCGGCGCTCTTCCCCCGGATGGCCGCCGTGGTCCACCACGCGGGCGCGGGCACCACGGCGGCGGCGCTGCGCGCGGGCGTCCCCGCGGTGCCGGTCCCGGTCCTCGGCGACCAGCCCTTCTGGGCCAACCTGCTCGCCCGGCTGGGCGCCGGCACCGACCCGATCCCCTTCAAGTCGCTGACCGCCGACCGCCTCGCCGCCGCGATCACCCGTGCCACCGGCGACCCCGTCCACCGGACCCGGGCCACCGCATTGGCCGGGCGGTTGGCGGCGGAGGACGGGGCAGGGCGCGCGGTCGAGCTGATCGAGCGGACGGCGACGGAGGCGGGGGTAGGCGGGGGCACGTGCCGTGGCCGAGGGTCCGTCTGATGTTCACCTGCCGGTGGGAGCAGGTCCGCTGTGGGGAACGCTGGATGAGCTGGGATCAGCCCTTCGTCCACGTACGTCGAGAGAGGTTGGATCCCCCATGGACCGACGCACCTTCGCCGCCACCGCGGTGGCCGCCCTGGCCCCCGTGCTGGCCTCGGCGGCCCCCGCCGAGGCCAAGGACGTCACGAGCAGCGGTCCCGGCCACGCCGACCGTGGCGCCGCCCGGCTGCAGCGCGAGATGCGCGCCGACCTGTCCGCCGCGCTGGACGACGCGGACGCGGCGCGCGCGGTGGTGCCGTCCATCTATGACATCGGCTTCACCTGGGAGCCGCCGACCGTGCCCCTGGCCAGCATCGACTTCCTGGTCGCCTACAGCTTCGGCAACCGCGCCCCCGCCGGCGGTGGGGATCCGGCGAAGGTGCTGTACGAGCCGGGACCGGTGAACGAGGCGCTGGCCGACACCGTCGCCCGGATCCGTGCCAAGCGGTCGGTGCCGGTGTACGCGCAGTGGGAGATCGCCCACTTCCTGACGACGAAGTACCGGCTGAGCGGCGTCACCTCGATCGAGCCGGTGATCGCGGCGGACGGCACCATCACCTACCTGAGCACCTACGGTGTCGCGGCCCAGGTGCTGGCCGACCGCGGGAAGCTGCCCGGCGGCATCGGTACCGCGGGCGTGGTCGGGTTCCGCGACCACGTCAAGCGCTGCGTCGAGACCACCCGCCTCGCGGGCATGACCACCGCCGCGGCGCCCGTCGGCGTCACCATGCCCGGCACCTACGACGCGCAGTCCGGCCAGGCCTGGACCCGCCGGCGGGACCTCTACCTGGTGCACGACATGAGTGCGCAGTGGCAGATGCTGGAGCAGCGCCTGCTGGCGGGCGAGAGCTGAGCCGGGGCGGCCCGGGGAGCGGAGGACCGCTGCTCCCCGGGCCGCCGCACGGCGGGCGCCACTGCGGCTCGGCAGGCTCAGAACGCGGAGTTGGCGAACCAGTGCGCCAGCAGCTCCTCGTCCCCCTGGACCTCGAACCGCTCGTCCGCCCGGTCCAGCCGGCCGTAGGCGAGCAGCAGCAGGTCCGCGGCGCTCCCGCGCACGGTGGCGTCGGCGGGCGCGTCCGTGGCGCCGGTGCCGTCGAGGCCGAAGCCGTCGGGGCGCAGCCGGACCAGCCAGTCGCGGTCCGCGTCGGTGCAGCTGAACCGGATGGACCTGTCCTCGCCGCGCAGCTTGGCCGTCCCGGGCGCGAAGAAGCTCGCGAAGGGCAGGTTGACGAGGAACTCGTCCACGCCGTCCACCGCGAGTTCGGTGTCGATCGCCGACGGGATCCCCAACGCCACCTCGGCGTCGACCCGGTGCACGAGGGTCTCGAAGAGCATCCGGCGGGCCCAGAACCGGGCGTGCTGGTCGGCGCCCCACGCCCACATCGGCAGGTCGGCGGGGGTGGCGGCGAAGGCCTCCGCGGCCACCTGCGCGCTCGCGGACAGCCAGTCGGCCAGGCCCTGCGGCCCCGCCGGCAGGCGCAGGTCCACCTCCCGGCTGGTGGGCCGCTCCTGGATCCGCCCGTTCAGCAGCACGGCGAACCAGCGCTGCACGCTGCCCGCGTGCTGGAGCAGGTCGGCCAGCGTCCAGCCGGGGCAGGACGGGACGGGGGTCGTCAGGTCGGCGCCCTTGACCGCCTCGACGAAGCGGGCGGTCTGCGCGGCGACGGCCGCGCGGTGGTCGACGGCGGCCGGCGTGCGGTCCGAGCCGTGCGGAGTGCTCATCTGCTTGTCCTTACAGGAGGGTGGTGGTCCCCGGCCGATCGCTCGACCGGGGACCGGTATCTTCTCGCAGCCGCTGCGGCGGCCGGTGCGCAGCCGTGGCCGGCCGGGCGGATCGGCCGAGCGGGTCGGCCGGGTGGCTCAGCCGAGCGGGTCGGTCGGCCGAGTCGGCCGGGTGGATCAGCAGGCCGGGTCGGCCGGGCGGATCGGCCGAGCGGGTCGGCCGGGTGGCTCAGCCGAGCGGCTTGTCCAGCACGGCCTTCGCGTGGCTGAACGTGTCGATCGAGTACTCGCCGTGGTAGCGCCCCATGCCGCTCTCGCCCACGCCGCCGAACGGCAGCTCGGGCACCGCGAGGTGGGAGACGGTCAGGCCGAAGACCAGCCCGCCGGAGGAGGTCTCCGCCGCCAGCCGCTGCTTGGTCTGCTCCGAGTCGGTGAAGGCGTAGAGCGCGAGCGGCTTGTCGCGCTCGTTGATGAAGGCGATCGCGGCGTCCAGGTCGGGCACGGCGATGACCGGCAGGATCGGGCCGAAGATCTCGCCCTGCATCACGGGCGCCTCGGGGGAGACGTCGGCCAGCACGGTCGGCGCGAGGTAGCGCGTGGCGCGGTCGTGGCCGCCGCCGGTGACGATCCGGCCCTCGGCGAGCAGTGCGGTGAGCCGGTCGTGGTGGCGCTCGTTGACGATCCGTCCGTACTCCGGGTTGCCGGCCGGGTCCGCCCCGTACAGCGCCTGCACGGCCTCGCGCAGGTGCGCCTCCAGGGCACCCGCGGTCTCGCCGATGGCGAGCACGTAGTCCGGGGCCACGCAGGTCTGCCCGGCGTTCTGGAACTTGCCGCGCGCCACCCGCTGGGCGGTGACCGCGAGGTCGGCGCCGGGCTCGACCACCACGGGGCTCTTGCCGCCGAGTTCCAGGGTGACCGGGGTCAGGTGCTTGGCGGCGGCCGTCATGACGATCCGGCCGACCTGGCCGTTGCCGGTGTAGAAGATGTGGTCGAAGCGCTGCTCCAGCAGGGCCGTGGTCTCCGGCACGCCGCCCTCCAGCACGGCCACCGCCTCCCGGTCCAGGTAGCGCGGCAGCAGCCTGGCCAGCGCCGCGGAGGTGGCCGGGGTCAGCTCGCTGGGCTTGACCACGGCGGTGTTGCCCGCCGCCAGGGCGCCCACCAGCGGGGCGAGGGCCAGCTGCAGCGGGTAGTTCCACGGCGCGATGATCAGCACCACGCCGAGCGGGTCGCGCACCACCTGGGCTCCGGCGGGCCGGAAGCCGTCCGGGACGGCGGCCGGCCGCGGGCGCAGCCAGTCGGCCAAGTGCTCGACCGTGTGGTCGAGTTCGTTCAGCGTGAAGCCGATCTCGCTGCGGTGGGCCTCGGTCGCGCTCTTGCCGAGGTCGGCCTTGAGCGCGGCCAGGAAGGCCTCGGACTGCTCGGTGAGCAGGGCGCGCAGCGCGCGCAGCTGGGCGAGCCGCCAGTCGATCGGCCTGGTCCGCCCGGTGGTGAAGGCGCCGCGCAGTCGCGCCACCACGGTGGCCGGGTCGGTGGAGACGGCGGCGACCAGGGTGTGGGCCAGCCCGGCGGAGGAGCCCGGGTTCTGGCCGGTGTAGAGGTTGCGGTCGGTCACCGTGTGCGGGGTGAACGGCGCGGCCTCGACGAACTCGGCGCCCAGCTCGACCAGGCGGTCCTGGACCAGCCACGGGGCGCGGTCGGCCAGGCCCACCACCGTCTCCTCGGCGTTGCTGAAGGCGGTCATCCGGTAGCCGGCGAAGGGCCAGCTGCCGTCCTCGCGGCGGGCGGCGAGCAGCGCGGCCGGCGCGTGGCAGACCACGCCCAGCGGTTTGCCCGAGTCGAGCGCCCGGGTCAGCAGCCGCCCGGAGGCCTCGTCCACCGCGAGGTCCTCCATCGGGCCGTGGCCGCCGGGGTAGAAGACCAGGTCGTAGGCGTCCGGGTCGACCTCGGCGAGCTCGGCGGGGTGCGCCAGCTGCGCCCCGATGGCGTCGAGGTAGGTGGCGAGCCACGCGGCCTTCTCCCGGCCGCCGCCCGCGGCGCCGCCGTTGGCCTCGGCGCTCAGGCTGCCCGGGTCGGCGGTGGCGGGGACCCCGCCGGGGGTGGCGATGGTGATCTCGAAGCCCGCCTCGGTGAAGATCCGGTGCGGCTCGGCGAGCTCCTCGGCCCAGAAGCCGGTGGGGTGCGGGGTGCCGTCGGCCAGCGTCCACGCGGTGGCGCCGGTGACGACGAAGAGGGCGGAAGTCATGGTGCTGCTCCAGTGCGGAAGTTGCTGAAGTGCGGGATTGCGGTGCGAGCGGTTGTGGGGGGTCAGGAGGTGGCGGTGGCGGGAGCAGGGGTGGGCTGCTCGCGCCGCTCGTCGTCCGCCACCAGGGCGAGGTGCGGCCGGTGGTGCTTGCTGAGCCCCGCCAGCGCGACCACGACGGCCAGCAGCAGCGCCCCGGCGGCGATCACGAAGCTGAGCGTGAACTGGCTCTCCGCGGGCAGCGCGGCCCCGCCGAGCGCGGCGTAGCTCACCGTCTTGGAGGCGAGCAGCGAGGTCACCACCGCGCTGGCGATCGAGCTGCCGACCGACCGCGAGATGGAGTTGATGCCGTTGGCGATGCCAGTCTGCTGCAGCGGCACGCTGGCCGCGATCAGGGCGGGCATCGCGGCGTAGCCGAAGGAGATCGCGATGCCGGTGAGCATGCCCGCCACGATCACCGAGCCCTCGGCGCCGTGGCCGAAGGCCAGCCAGGCGAAGCCCGCCACGCCGATCAGCGCGCCCACCGCGAGGGTGTGCCGGGCGCCGATCCGCCGCACCAGCCGGCCGCCGACCGGCGCCGCGGCCAGCGCGATCAGCGCGCTGGGCAGCAGGTACTCGACGGAGGCGCGCAGCACCGAGGCGGTGAAGCCGTAGCCGGTCAGCCGGCCCGGCATCTGCACCAGGTAGGAGATGCCGATGAACTGGGCGAACGAGGCGAAGCCGACGAAGAGCCCGGCCAGGTTGGTGAAGAGCACCTGGCGGTGGACGAACATCCGCATGTCCACCAGCGGCTCGCGCACCCGCCGTTCGATCAGCACCCAGAGCGCGGCGACCACCACGGAGCCGGCCAGCGAGCCGAGCGTGCGGGCCGAGGACCAGCCCCACTCGTGGCCCTGCGAGATGCCGAGCAGCAGCAGGACCAGGAAGACGGCCAGGCTCAGCGCGCCCAGCACGTCGATCCGGCCCCCGGTGGGCGAGCCGCCGTGCGGGACGACGGCGGCGACGGCGGCCAGTGCGAGCACGGTCAGCGCGGTGGAGAACCAGAAGACCAGGTGGTAGTTGGGGTGCGCGCCCTGGGTGAGCAGCCCGGTGGCCACCAGCGAGAGCCCGCTGCCGAACGCCAGCGTGCCGCTGACCAGCGCCATCGCCCCGTGCAGCTTCTCCTGCGGCACCTCGTCGCGGATCACCGAGAGGGCGAGCGGGAAGATCGCGGTGGCGGAGCCCTGGAGCACCCGGCCGACGATCAGCAGGGTCAGCGAGGTGGTGGTCGCGGCGATCACCGAGCCGACCACCATCACCGCGAGCACGGCGAGCAGCGTGCGCTTCTTGCCGTACTGGTCGCCGACCCGGCCCAGCAGCGGGGTGAAGACGGCGGCCGAGAGCAGCGCGGCAGTGGTCACCCAGCTGACGCCGGCGGCGCCGGTGTGCAGTTGCTTCTGCAGCAGGGCGAGGATCGGGACGACCTGGGTCTGCGCCATGGCCACGACCATCGCGGCCAGGCCGAGGGCCAGGATCAGGGGGGTGCTGCCGCGCTGTCTGGTGGCGGCGATGGCGTGGCTCATGGGGGGTCCTCTGCGAACGGTGCACGGCGAACGGTGGCGGTCGGGGGGAACCTGGACCATTGCCGTTTGAAAGGTTGATGTCCTCAACCAATGAGATGACGGTAGACCTGAAAGATTGAGGATGTCAACCAATCTCGCCTACACTCGACCCATGACGCAGTCCGCCACCCCGCCCGCCGCCGCCCCCGCGGCTGCCGTCGCCGCGCCCACCCCGGTCGAGCTGATGGACCAGGTCGCCCGGGCCGCGGCTGCCTACTACCGGCACTTCGCCACGCTCGCGGCCGACCGGGGCCTCACCCTCATGCAGGGCAAGACGCTCAGCCTGCTCCGCGAGCCCCGCCCGATGCGCACCCTGGCCGACCTGCTGGCCTGCGACGCCTCCAACGTCACC
This sequence comes from Kitasatospora sp. NBC_01250, assembly GCF_036226465.1. Taxonomy (NCBI): domain Bacteria; kingdom Bacillati; phylum Actinomycetota; class Actinomycetes; order Kitasatosporales; family Streptomycetaceae; genus Kitasatospora; species Kitasatospora sp. NBC_01250. The sequence continues at coordinate 7,867,919 of NZ_CP108476.1, forward strand.
GGCATCGTCGACCGCCTGGAGGCGCGCGGACTGGTCCGCCGCGAGGTCGATCCCGCCGACCGGCGGATCAAGAACGTGCTGCTCACCGAGGAGGGCGAGCAGGCCGTCCGCGAGATCCGCGCCGAGCTGGTGTCCGGCCTCACCGGCCTGGAGCAGCTCGACGAGGCGGACCGGCACGCCCTCCAGCGCCTGCTGGGACTGGTCTTCCCCGGGTGATCCGGACCCTGTCCGGCCCACCGGTCCGTGACCCCGGCGGGTCGCCCCGCGTTGAGGGGGTGTGCCCAACCACACCTCCCGCCGCTCCCTGCTGGCCGCCGCCTCCGTCGCCGTCACCGCAGCCGCCGTCTCGCCCCGCGCGTCGGCCGCGACCGCCCCGAGCCGTCCGGCGCCGGACGCCGGCCCCGCCGAGGTGACCCCCGCCGTCGAGTTCCGGGCCTGGACCACCGCCGCCGACTGGGGCGCCGGCGCCGCCCAGGGCACCGCGGTCGAGGACCTCCCGGGCGGCTCGGGCGACGGCCCCCAGGGCCTGCGGATCGAGACGGCCGCCGGCACTGTCGACCTCACCGACCCGCACACCGGCGCGACCGCGAGCTGGGAGTGGGCGAGCTGGACCTCGCCTGCGCAGCCGCTCGCCGTCCCGGCTGCGCAGGCCGTGGTCTCCTGGAACGCCCACACCCCCGCCGGCACGTGGCTCGCCGTCGAGCTGCGCGGCAGCTACACCGACGGCACGAGCACGCCCTGGTACGTGATGGGCCACTGGGCCGCGGGCGACCAGGACATCCGCCGCACCAGCGTCGACGCCCAGCAGGACGGGCGCAGCAGCATCCGCACCGACACCTTCGCCATCGACACCCCCGCGAGCGGGCTGCGCCTGGCCGGCTGCGAGCTGCGGCTCACCCTCTACCGCACGCCCGGCACCGCCCTCACCCCCACCGTCCGGCGCCTGGGCCTGCTCGCCTCCGACCTGCCCGAACGCACCGAGGTGCCGCCCGCCGCGCCCGGCCTGCCCGCCGCCCGCGAACTGCCCGTGCCGCGCTACTCGCAGGAGATCCACCGGAGCCAGTACCCGCAGTACGACAGCGGCGGCGAGGCCTGGTGCAGCCCCACCTCCTCGCAGATGGTCATCGCCTACTGGGGCCAGGCGCCGACCCCCGCCGACCTCGCCTGGGTCAGCCCCGACTACGCCGACCCCCAGGTCTGCCAGGCCGCCCGCGGCACCTACGACTACCAGTACCAGGGCTGCGGCAACTGGCCGTTCAACGCCGCCTACGCGGCGACCTACCCCGGCCTGCAGGCCGTCGTCACCCGGCTGCGCTCGCTGACCGACGCCGAGCAGCTGATCCAGGCGGGCATCCCGGTGATCACCTCCGTCTCGTTCCGCAGCGGCGAACTGGACGGCGCGGGCTACGACACCGCAGGCCACCTGATGGTGCTCGTCGGCTTCACCGCCCAGGGCGACGTGATCGCCAACGACCCCGCCTCACCCTCCGACGACGCCGTTCGACGCGTCTACCAGCGGCGCCAGTTCGAGAACGTCTGGCTGCGCACCAAATGGACGAACGCGGCAGGCACCGTGGCGGACGGCAGCGGCGGCATCTGCTACCTCTACTTCCCGACCGACCCCGACCCGACCCAGACCCAGGCCCTCGCCTCCTGCGGAGTGCGCTGAGCCCCGAGCCGAGCTGACGCTTGATCAGCGATGCTGCGTTGCCGCGACGTTGCCGCTCACCCCACGAAGCCCCTGCACCTCCTCCGGTACCCGCGCGGCAGCTCCTCACCGCCCCGGACCGCGTGCCCGGCCGGGAAATGCGGGTGCACCGTGTCTGTCCCTCTGCCATGATCGTCGGCCATGACCGCAGCACGCGCCGGAGTGGGAGTTCTGCAGCGCCCTCTTCCGCGAGTTCCAGCCGCTGATACCCGTCGGCGAGGGACGGCTCAGCCGACCCTCGGCCTCCGGCGCCAACCTCTGGCGCGGCACCTTACAAGCCTGACCCCGCACCGTCGCCAGACTGCCCGCGAAGCCCACCGCTGTCGTCTGCCTCTGCACGGCCCAGGGTGAGCCAGTGGTGACCCGCCAGCCGATGTGCGAGCGGGTCGTCGCCCGCGAAGCGGGGCTGCCCGTTGCCCGCGCGAGTCGCGGACAGCCGGGGCGGCAGGGTGTGGCGAAGGAGGGGGCGGGATGAGCCGGCCGTTGCTGTTTCTGGATGTTGACGGGCCGTTGAACCCCTATGCGGCGCCGGGGGGAACGCGTCCGGAGGGGTACGTGACGGTCGGGGTGCCGGAGGCGGGGGGCGAGTGGGGACGGCGGGTGCGGCCGTTGCAGGTGTGGCTCAGGCCTGGGGACGGGGCCGCGTTGCTGGGGCTGGGCCACTTCGTGGATGGCGGAGGCCAATCGGTGGATCGGGCCGGTGCTGGGGTTGCCGGAGCTGCCGTTCGTCGACTTCGGGGAGGCGTTGTTCCGGGAGCGGCCGGACGGGTGCACTGGAAGTGTGAGCCGCTGGTGCGGTATGCCGCCGGCCGGCCGTTTGCCTGGGTGGACGACGAGCAGGGGGCGGCGGATCACGCCTGTGTGGCAGCCGAGCACGGCGGGCGGGCGCTGCTGCATCACGTCAACCCGCGGGCCGGGCTGCGGGAGGCGGACTTCGCCGGGCTCGCGGGGTTCGCGCGGTCGCTGGGGGCGGGTGGCGGCGGTTGGGGTGTGCGGGGCCGGGGGTGACCGAGGGGGTGGGGGGAGCGGGGCGGAGGGGCATCTGGGCAGTGTGGCACTGGTCGTACAAGTCGGCAACGGCGCCCGGTGGTTGGGGAGCGCTACCGTTCGTGCACCGGCGGGTCGGGCATGTGCGCAGCGTATTGACATGAGCGCGCAATGTGGGCTTAACCTGGCTGGCACTACCCGCCGGTAGCGTCAATCTACAACCGGACAGCGGAATCGCGCGAGGGTGCCCTGGCTTGTGGGTCGGGGTGCTTCGCGACGTGCTGTGCCGGTCGGAGTCGCCCGCACGTGCCCGCACCGCGCCGCAAGACTCACACTTTCGGAGAGCCCATGAGGCCCGCGCCCCCGCGCACAGGACTTCCGCACGACCTCGTCATCGGGATCACCCCCTTCTGTCAGCCGGATGTCGGGCTCGCCGAGGCCGTCTGCCGGGCCGGCGGGCTCGGGGTGTTGGACCTGGGGACGGGGGACCGGCGGGCACGGGAGGCGGTGGCCGCGCTCAGGGAGCGGTTGGGCGGCGGGTTCGGGGTGCGGGTCGGGCCCGGATGCGGGCTCCTGCCGGAGGAGTTGGGGGTGTCCGGCGGGGCGAGACCGGAGACGGTGGTGCTCGCCGGGGAGGTGCCCGGCTGGGAGGCGGCGGACGTCGCGGGCCAGTTCCGGCTGCTGGTCGAGGTGACCGAGCTCGGGCAGGCGGTGGCCGCGGTGCGGGCGGGAGCCCGGGGGCTGATCGCTCGGGGCAGTGAAAGCGGCGGCCGGGTCAGCGAGTTGAGCACCTTCGTCCTGCTGCAGCAGCTGCTGGCGGCACCCGAGGTGGACGTGCCGGTGTGGGCCTGCGGCGGGATCGGCCTGCGAACGGCGGTGGCGGCGGTGGCCGGCGGGGCGGCCGGGGTGGTGCTGGACAGCCAGCTCGCGCTGCTGGACGAGTCAGGGGTGTCGCCCGAGGATGCGGCGGCGGTGCGCGGCATGGACGGCTCCGAGACGCTGGTCGTCGACGGTCGGCGGGTGCTGCGGAGAAGAAAAGAGTTGATGGTTGGTCAGGACGGTTTCCTGGCGAAGGTGTTCGCGGAGCGGTGGGGGACGGTCCGGCGGGCATTGCGGGCCATCGGCGAAGCCGTCCGGGGGGCCGAGGCAGGCGCCGCGCTGTTGCGGCCCGGGGCACCGCTGAGCGTGGCGTTCGGTACCGAACTCCCGGTGGCGCAGGGGCCGATGACCAGGGTCAGTGACCAGCCCGGGTTCGCGGCGGCGGTCGCCGAGGCGGGCGCGCTGCCGTTCGTGGCGCTCGCGTTGGCGGGTGCGGAGCAGAGCCGCGAGCTGTTGGGGCGGACGGCGGTGGCCCTGGAGGGACGCCCCTGGGGCGTGGGCGTGTTGGGGTTCGCGTCGGAGGAGGTGAGGGGCGCGCAGCTGGCCGAGGTGCTGGCGGCGCGGCCGACCCATGCGGTGATCGCCGGCGGACGTCCCGCGCAGGCGCGAGTGTTGGAGACGGCGGGTATCCGGACCTTCCTGCATGTGCCCTCGCCGGGGCTGCTGCGGCAGTTCCTGGACGACGGGGCGCGCCGGTTCGTCTTCGAGGGGTCGGAGTGCGGCGGGCACGTCGGGCCCCGGTGCAGCTTCCCGCTCTGGGAGGCGCAGCTGGCGGTGCTGGAGGACTTCCTGGACGAGGCGAAGGAGGCTCAAGGCACGCAGCTGGAGGTGCTGTTCGCGGGCGGCGTGCATGACGAGCGCTCGGCGGCGATGGTGGCGGCGATGGCCGCACCGCTGGCGGAGCGGGGCGTGGCGGCGGGCGTGCTGATGGGAACGGCCTATCTCTGCACCGAGGAGGCGGTGGCGCACGGCGCGGTGCAGGAACAGTTCCAGCGCCAGGTGCTGGCCGCGCGGGCGACGGAGCTGCTGCAGACGGCACCCGGGCACGCCACGCGCTGCCTGCCGAGCCCGTTCACGGTGGAGTTCGGGCAGGCCAGGGAGCGGCTGCGGGCCGAGGGCGTGCCGGACCGGGAGGCCTGGGAGCACCTGGAGCGGCTGAACGTCGGGCGGCTGCGGATCGCCAGCAAGGGCGTCGACCGGGTGTCGGGCGAGCTGGTCGAGGTCGACGAGCAGGGGCAGTTGGCGCGCGGGATGTTCATGGCGGGGCAGGTCGCCGTGCTGCGCTCGGCGACCACGACGCTCGCCGGGCTGCATGCCGCGGTGACGACCGGCGCGGCGGAGTTCCTGGCGGGCAGGACAGACGAACTGACGGAGGCTCAAGAACAGGAAGCGGCGGTGGAGCCGCTGGACATCGCCGTGATCGGCATGGCCGGCATGTTCCCGCAGGCGCCCGACCTGCCCGCCTTCTGGGCCAACATCGTGGCAGGCGTGGACGCGGTCACCGAGGTGCCGGTCGAGCGGTGGGACCCGGCGCTCTACTACTCGGCGGACGGCGACGTGGGCAGGACGCCGTCCAAGTGGGGCGGTTTTCTGCCGCCGATCCCCTTCGACCCGCTGAGCTACGGCATCCCGCCCGCCGCGCTGGGCAGCATCGAGCCGGTGCAGTTGCTGGCCCTGGAGGCGGCGCGGCGCGCGCTGGTGGACGCGGGGTACGACGCGGGCGGGGAGCGCCAGGGCAGCAGCGGGCGGAGCTTCGACCGGTCCCGCACCAGCGTGGTGTTCGGCGCCGAGGCGGGCAGCGACCTGTCGAACGCGGGCGTGCTGGGCGCGGTGCTGCCGGCCTACCTGGGCGAGGTCCCGCCGGCGATCGCCGAGCAACTGCCCGCGCTCACCGAGGACTCCTTCCCCGGCATGCTCTCCAATGTCATCGCGGGTCGAATCGCCAACCGGCTGGACCTGGGCGGCGCCAACTTCACGGTGGACGCGGCCTGTGCCTCCTCGCTGGCGGCGCTGGACGTGGCCTGCAAGGAACTGGCGGCGGGCACCGCCGACTTGGCGCTCTGCGGCGGTGCGGACCTGCACAACGGGATCAACGACTTCCTGCTCTTCGCCTCGGTGCACGCGCTCTCGCCGACCGGCCGCTCCCGTCCCTTCGACGCCTCGGCGGACGGCATCGCGCTCGGCGAAGGCGTCGGCTGCCTGGTGCTGAAGCGCCTGGCGGACGCGGAGCGGGACGGCGACCGGGTGTACGCGGTGGTCCAGGGCATCGGGAGCGCGAGCGACGGGCGTTCGCTGGGTCTGACCGCGCCCCGGCCCGAGGGGCAGCGGCTGGCGCTGGAACGGGCCTACCGCGGGGCGGGGGTCGCGCCGGCGCAGGTCGGGCTGCTGGAGGCGCACGGGACCGGGACGGTGGTCGGCGACCGGACCGAACTCGCCGTCCTGGGCAAGGTGTTCGCGCAGGACGGCGCGGCGCCCGGGAGTTGCGCGCTCGGGTCGGTGAAGTCCCAGATCGGCCACACCAAGTGCGCGGCGGGCCTGGCGGGCCTGATCAAGGTCTCGCTCGCGCTGCACACCGGGGTCAAACCGCCCACCCTGCACCTGGAGAAGCCGAACCCGGCCTGGCAGAAGGACAGCAGCCCGTTCGCCTTCCACGCCGAGGCCCGGCCGTGGGCGGCGGCACCGGCCGAACGGGTGGCGGGGGTGAGCGCCTTCGGCTTCGGCGGCACCAACTTCCACGCGGTGCTGCGTGGTTACGACGGTCCGACGCCCGTGCACGGCCTGCAGGAGTGGCCCGCCGAACTGTTCACCTTCCGTGGCACCGACCGGGAGCGGGCGCTGCGCGGCGCGGCGGAGCTGCTGCGGCTGGCCGAGGCGGACGGCGCGCCCTGGCGGCTGCGGGACCTGGCGCTGGCAGCCTCGCGACGCGCGGAGGCGGGACACGGGCCGGTGCAGGTCGCGGTGGTGGCCTCGGACCTGGCCGAACTCACGGCGCTGCTGCGGCGAGCGGCGAACGGCGAGCACAGCCCGGACCACGGCCTCTACATGGCGCAACGCGGCCACGCGCCGCAGGGCAGTGGCACGCCGGAGGGGAGCGGCACCGGCGCGGTCGCGTTCCTCTTCCCCGGGCAGGGCAGCCAGCGGCCGGGGATGTTCGCGGAGCTGTTCGCCGCCTTCCCCGGTGTGCAGCGGCACTTGCGGCTCGGCGGGGCCTGTGCGGAAGTGCTCTACCCGCCGCTGGCCTTCACCCCCGAGGCGCGCGCGGCACAGCGCGACGCGGTGACCGACACCCGCGTGGCGCAGCCCGCGCTGGGGATGGCGGGGCTGGTGGCGTACGAGCTGCTGGCGCTGGCCGGGGTGCGGCCACAGCTGGCCGGCGGGCACAGCTACGGTGAGTTGGTCGCGCTGTGCGCGGCGGGGGCACTGTCGGCCGAGGAGCTGCCGGGGCTCGGCACCGAGCGGGCGCGGGCCATGCTGGAGGCGGTCGGCGAGGGCGCGGACCCCGGGTCGATGGCGGCGGTGACCGCCGGGGTCGCGGCGGTCGACGAGGTGCTGACGGCGGCTGGGCTGGCCGGAAAGGTGGTCGCGGCCAACCACAACGGACCCAAGCAGACGGTCATTTCGGGTCCGACGCCCGAGGTGGCCACGGCCGGCCGACTGCTGCGCGAAGCCGGGCACGGGGTGACCAGGCTGCGCGTGGCCTGTGCCTTCCACAGCCCGCTGCTGGCGGGCGCGGGCGAGCGCTTCGCCCGGGCGCTGGCCGAGCGCACCGTGCGGGCCCCGGAGTTCCCGGTCTTCGCGAACCGGACGGCGGCCGGCTACCCCGCCGACCCGGCCGGGGTCCGGGCCGAACTCGCGGCGCAGATCGGCGCGCCGGTGCGGTTCGCCGAGCAGATCGAGGCCATGTACGCGGCAGGTGCCCGGGTGTTCGTCGAGGCCGGTCCGGGGTCGGTGCTGTGCCGGCTGGTCTCGTCGATCCTGGGCGAGCGGCCGCACCGCGTGGTGCCGGTCGAGGGGCGCCGCCGCGGCCTGCCCGGATTCCTCGACGCGCTGGCCGAACTGGCCGTCGCGGGCGTGCCGGTGCGCACCGACCGGCTGCTGCGCGGGCGCGATGCGGTGGACGCGGGCCGGGCGCGGGCTGCGCGCAGGCCCGGCTGGACGGTGGACGGGCAGCTGGTGCGCACCGCTGCCGGAGAACTGCTGCCCGGTGCGCTCGCACCGGCCCGACCCGTACCGGAGGCGCTGATGACGACGCACAGACCAGAGACGAACGGCGATGCGCTGATCGCGGAGTTCCTGCGCAGCAGCCGGGAGTTGATCGCCGCGCAGCGCGACGTGCTGATGACCTACCTCGGTGGGACGGGCGAGCTGCCGGCACCGGTGGCGCCCCCGGCGGTGGCGTCCGCCCCGGCGGCGGCCACGGCGGCGCTCACGGCGGCACTACCGGCCGCAGCGTCGGCAGCGGTACCCGCGCCGCGCGCGGCTCTGCCGGCCGTCGCCGAAGCACCTGCGCCGGCAACGGAGTTCGGCGAGGAGGAGCTGCAGCGCGTGGTGGTGGAGGTGATCAGCGAGCGCACCGGCTACCCGGCCGACATGATCGAACCCGAGCTGGACCTCGAAGCCGACCTCAGCATCGACTCGATCAAGCGCACCGAGATCATCGGCCAACTCGCCCGCCGCCTCGGCGGCGCGGACCAGCTCGGCGGCCTGGCCGACGAGCAGGTGGAGGAGCTCTCCCGGGCCCGTACCACCGCCGCCATCACCGCCTGGCTGGCCGCCCGGCTCGGCGGGCCCGAGCCCGAGTCAACGGCCAGGCCCGAGTCGACGCCGACGCGCGAGTCAACGCCCGTGCGCGAGCCCGTACCCACGCCCGTGTCTGCGCCCCTGCCCGCGACGGAGCCGGCGGTGCCCCAAGCGCCGGAGGAGCCCGTCACCGGTGCCGAGCCCGCGCGCCTGGAGTTCGCGCCCGTCCCGCTCGCCGCGGCCTTCGCCGCGCCCGAGGCACTGGCCGGCCGGCGCTTCGCCCTGCTGGGGAGCGACGGCCACGGCCTCGCCGAGGCGTTGGCCGCGCGGCTCACCGCAGCGGGTGCGCAGGCGCTCGCCCTGGCCGCGACGCATGAACTCACGCCCGCCGACGGCCCGGTGGACGGCGTGCTGCTGCTCGACCCGCTCGCCAAGCACGGCGCACCGGTGCTGCCGGGCTGCGTCCCGGCGCTGCAGGCCGCCCTGGCCTGCTCGCCGCGCCAGCTGCTCGCCGCCCGGATCACGGGAGGCACCACCGACGGCGCGAAGGAGGAGGCGGCCGGCCGGGCGGACGGTCTGCGCGGCCTGTTCCGCACCCTGGCCCGCGAGTACCCGGACACCACCGCCCGCCTGGTCGAACTGGACGCGCCGCACCCGAGCGACCCGACGGCCGCCGCCGACCCGACACGCGCCGCCGACTCGACCAACGCCGACGACCCGACACGTGCCGCTGATGCGCTGCTCGGCGAGCTGCTGGCCGCCGACCGTGAGCCCGTGGTGCTGCGCGGCGCGGCCGGACGGCACGGCCTGGCGCTGGTCGAACGCGGCCTCGGGCTGCTGGGCAGCACGGGGGCGGGGCCCGCCGGTGACGGGGTGGCCGAGGCGGCCGCGCTCGGGCTCGACCAGGACGCCGTGGTGCTGCTGGTCGGCGGGGCGCGCGGGATCACCGCGCGGTTCGCGGCGGCCCTCGCCGCGGCGAGCCGCTGCCGCCTGGAGCTGCTCGGCCGCACCCCGCAGCCCGAGGGCCCCGAGGACCCGCTGACGGCCGCTGCGCGCGACCGGTCCGCGCTGCGTGCGGTGCTCGCCCGGCACGGTGTGCCGCTGCCCGAGGTCGACGCGACGGCGGCCCGGCTGCTGGCCGGGCGCGAGGTCGCCGCGACGCTCGGCGAGCTGGCGGCGCTCGGCTCGCCGGCCCGCTACCGGACGGTGGACGCGGCCGATCCGGCGGCGCTGCGGCAGGCGGTCAAGGAGGCGTACGCCGAGTACGGCCGGCTGGACGGCGTCGTCTACGCGGCCGGTGTGATCGAGGACAAGGTGTTGGCCGAGAAGGACCCGGAGTCCTTCCGGCGGGTCTTCGCGACCAAGGCCGACGGAGCCAGGGCGCTGCTCGACGCGCTGGCCGAACTGCCCGCCGGTCCCCGCTTCACCGTCCTGTTCGGCAGCATCGCCGCCGCGCTGGGCAACCGCGGCCAGGCCGACTACGCGGCGGCCAACGACGCGCTGGAGGAGCTGGGTGCCCGCTGGTCGGTGCGCACCGGGCGCCGGGCGCTGACCGTGCACTGGGGGCCGTGGGCGCCCTCCGAGACCCACGGTGGCATGGTCTCCGCCGAGTTGGCCCGGGAGTACGCCCGGCGCGGGGTCCGGCTCATCGACCCGACCGCCGGCACGCTCGCGCTGCTGCGCGAACTGGCCTGGGGCGAGCCGTCGGTGCGCTCCGTCGTCTACACCGCCTCGGGCTGGTGACCGCGCCGGTGGCGGATCGAGCGGACGAGCACGGCCTGACGAGCCGTCAGACACCGGTGGCCATCGTGGGTATGGCGGTGCTGCTGCCCGGCGCCCCGGACCTGGCGGCCTACTGGGAGAACCTGCGCACCGGCGTGGATGCGATCACCGAGGTCCCGGCGGGCCGCTGGGACGCGGACTACTACGACCCGGCGGCGGCCGGTGGCGGACCGGCCGTGCCGGACCGGCTCTACTGCCGACGCGGCGGCTTCGTGGACGGCCTGGCGCAGGTGCAGCCGACCCGGTTCGGACTGATGCCGAACTCGGTACCCGGCACCGAGCCCGACCAGCTGATCGCGCTCCAGGTGGCCGCCGCGGCCCTCGCCGACGCGGGTGGCGTCGAGCGGCTGCCGGACCGCGACCGGGTGGGCGTGGTGCTGGGCCGGGGCGGCTACCTGACGCCGGGGCTGGTCCGGCTGGACCAGCGGGTGCGCGGCGCCCAGCAGCTGGTGCGCACTCTGGGTGAGCTGGTCCCTGATCTGACGTCACATCAGCTCGCGACCGTGAAGGCGGCGTTCGCCGAGCAGCTCGGCGAGGACCGGCCGGAGTCGGCGATCGGCCTGGTGCCCAACCTGGCCGCCTCGCGGCTGGCCAACCGGCTGGACCTGCGCGGCCCGGCCTACACGGTGGACGCCGCCTGCGCCTCCTCGCTGGTCGCCGTCGACCAGGCGGTGGGCGAGCTGGCGACCGGGCGCTGCGACGTGGTGCTCGCCGGCGGGGTGCACCACTGCCACGACGTCACCCTGTGGAGCGTGTTCGCGCAACTGCGGGCGCTCTCGCCGAGCCAGCGGATCCGCCCGTTCCACCGGGGAGCGGACGGCCTGTTGGTCGGCGAGGGCACCGGCGTGGTGGTGCTCAAGCGCCTCGCCGACGCGCAGCGTGACGGCGACCGGGTGTATGCCGTGATCCGTGGCACCGGGGTGGCCAGCGACGGCCGCACGGCGGGGTTGGCCAATCCCGACCCGGGCGGCCAGAGCCGAGCGGTGCGGGCCGCCTGGCGGACGGCCGGGCTGGACCCGGCGGCGCCCGGCGCGCTCGGCCTGCTGGAGGCTCACGGCACCGCGACCCCGGCTGGTGATGCCGCCGAACTCGCCACCCTGGCCGCGGTGTTCGGGCCGTCGACCGGCGAAGAGGCGGCCCCGGTGCTGGGCTCGGTGAAGTCGATGATCGGCCACACCATGCCGGCCGCGGGTGTGGCCGGGCTGGTCAAGGCGGCGCTGGCCGTGCACCACGGTGTGCTGCTGCCCACGCTGCACTGCGAGGAGCCGCACCCGGCGCTGGCCGCCACCCGGTTCCGCACCATCGACGCCGCCCGGCCCTGGGAGACGGACCCCGGCGGGGCGCCGCGCCGGGCGGGCGTGAACGCCTTCGGGTTCGGCGGCATCAACGCCCACGTGCTGCTCGAAGAGGCGCCCGACTCCCGGGCACCGGCACGGCGGCCGGGAGCGACCGCAACCGCAACCGCGACTCGGACCGCAACCGCGACCGCAACCGCAACCGCGACCGCGACGTCCACCGCGACCGCGACGTCCACCGCGACCGCGACCGCGACCGCCACCGTCACCGAGCCCGAGCGCGTACTCCGGCTGGCCGCCGACAGCCCCGAGCAACTGGCCGAGCTGCTGGCCGCCGACGACCGCGACCTGCTGTCCGCCGCCGCGGCGGACAGCATCGGCGCGCTCGCCACTGCCGCGCCCGCCACCGCCGCGCCGCCCTGCCGGGTGGCGATCGCCGACCCGACCGCGAAGCGGCTGGCGCTGGCGCGCCGGGCGGTGGCCCGCGGCCGGGCCTGGCGCGGGCGCAGCGACGTGTGGTTCGCGCCGCGCCCGCTGCTGGGCGCGGACCGGGCCGACCCCGCCGCCGGCCGGATCGCCTTCCTCTTCCCGGGGCTGGAGAGCGAGTTCGCCCCTCGGGTGGACGATGTCGCCGACCACCTCGGCCTGCCGCGCCCGTCGGCCTCGGCCGACCCCGGGACGGCGCAGGATCCCCAGGCCGCCCGGGTGGGCGACATCGGACGGCACGGCGTGGGTGTGGTCGCCGTCGGGCGGCTGCTGGAGACGGCGCTGCGCCGGATGGGCGTGCACCCGGATGCCATGGCCGGACACAGCGTCGGCGAGTGGACCGCCATGATCGCCAGCGGCGTGTACGCGGGCGCCTCGGTGGACGCCTTCCTGGAGTCCTTCGACCCGGATGCGCTGCGCGTCCCGGGGCTGGCCTTCGCCGCGCTCGGCGCCGCCGCCGACCGCGTGCTCGACGCGCTGGCCACGGTCGAGGGGATGTCCGAAGTCGTCCTCTCCCACGACAACGCGCCGCAGCAGTCGATCGTCTGCGGTCCGCGCCGGCCGGTCACGGAGCTGGTGCAGTGGTTCCGCGCCCAGGGTGTGCTCGGCCAGCTGCTGCCGTTCCAGTCCGGCTTCCACACCCCGATGCTGGCCCCCTACCTGGGGCCGATCCGGCAGGCGGCCGAGCGCTTCGAGCTGCACCGGCCGGCCGTGCCGCTCTGGTCCGGGACGACCGCCGCGCCGTTCCCGCAGGACGAGGCGGCGGTGCGCGCGCTGTTCATCCGGCACCTGCTGGAGCCGGTGCGGTTCCGGCCGCTGGTGGAGGCCCTGTACGCGGCGGGGTTCCGGGCGTTCGTCCAGGTCGGCACCGGGCAACTGGCCTCGCTGGTGGGCGACACGCTGGGGGACCGGGAGCATCTGGCGATCGCGGCGAACTCCCCGCAGCGCGACGGGCTGGCGCAGCTGCGCCGGGTGGCCGCCGCGCTCTGGGTGGACGGCGCCGACCTGGACCCGACCGCCCTGCGCCCCGCCGCCGTCGCCCAGTCCCGGCCGGAACGTCCGCACCCCGCCGTCCCGTTGGACCTCGGCGGCGCGCTCGTCTCGCTGGACCCGGCCGCGCTCGCCACGCTCCGCGCGGACCTGGCCGAGGCCGTGGCGGCATCCCTGCCGCAGCCGCCCGCGCCCACCAGCACGCCCACCAGCACGCCGACCGCGCCGGTCGCACCCGGCCTCGCCTCGCTCGCCGACCGGTTCCCGCTCGCCGCCGAACTGGACGCTCTGCTGCGCGACACCGAGCGGGCGGCGACCGAACTGATCGGCGCGGCCCGGCCGTCGGCCATGCGCACGGCGCCGCCGCAGTACCCCCATCCGCGAACCCGCGCGGGCGCACCTGCCGATGCCCCCGCTGCCGCCCGTCCCGCGCCCCCCGGCAGCGGACTGCACATCTCGCTGGACGCCATGCCCTACCTGCTCGACCACTGCTTCTTCCGCCAGCGCGCGGGCTGGCCCGACCCGGTGGACCGCTGGCCGGTCGTGCCGGCCACCACCATCGTGCAGCACTTGATGGACGCCGCCGAACGGGCCAACCCCGGCCAACTGGCCTGCGGGGTCAGTGATCTGCGGTTCGGGCAGTGGGTGCCGGCCGCGACACCGCTGGACGTCGAGATCGGCCTCCGGGAGACGGAGCCCGGTCGGCTGGTCGCTGACTTCGGCGGATTCGCCCGCGGTGTGGTCGAACTGACGGAGCGTCATGGAACGCCACCCGCTCCCTGGTCGCCGGACCCGTCGGCGGAGCGGCGGCCGGAGCTGACGGCCGCCGGGCTCTACGCCGAGCGGTGGATGTTCCACGGTCCGGCGTTCCAGGGGCTGACCGAGCTGACCGCCCTCGGCGCGACGCACGTCCGTGGCGTGATCACCGCCCCGGCCGCGCCCGGTGCGCTGCTGGACAACGTCGGCCAGCTGCTCGGCTACTGGATCATGGCGACCCGCACCGAGCGCAGCGTCGTCTTCCCGGTCGGCATCCGGCAGTTGCGCTTCTACGGGCCGCCGGTGCCACCGGGGACCGAACTTCACTGCCACATCCGGATCACCGCCCTGACCGACACCACGCTCGAAGCCGATGCGCAACTGCTCGTCGACGGCGCGGTGTGGGCCGAGGCGCGCGGCTGGCAGGACCGCCGCTTCGACAGCCACCCGGACACCCGGCCCGTCGAACACTTCGTCGAGCGCCACACCATCTCGGTGCCACAGCCCGGTGGTTGGGTCCTGCTGCACGAGCGCTGGCCCGATCTCGCCTCGCGCGACCTGATCATGCGCAACCACCTGGGTGCCGCCGAACGGGCGCAGTACGAGCAGCAGTCCCCGCGTGCCCGCCGGGCCTGGTTGCTGGGCCGGATCGCGCTGAAGGACGCGGTGCGGCAGTGGCTCCGGACACAGGGCGAGGCCGGGGTGTTCCCGGCCGAGATCGGAGTCCGCAACGAACCCTCGGGCCGGCCACGGGTGTTCGGCGTGCACGGCCGGGTGCTCCCGGAGCTGGAGGTGTCGATCGCGCACCGGGCCGAGGTGGCGGTGGCCCTGGTCCGGCCGTCCCGCCCGGGCGCCGCTACCGGGGTCGGCATCGACCTGGAGGAGATCGTGGAGCGTCCGGCCGGGACCCTGCCGGTCGCGCTCGGCCCGGGGGAACTGGTCCTGCTGGCGAACTGCCGGCGGGCGTACGGCGGTTCCGAGGCGCTCTGGTTCACCCGGTTCTGGGCCGCGAAGGAGGCGGCGGCCAAGAGCGAGGGCACCGGCCTGCGGGGCCGGCCCCACGACTTCATGGTGACGGCCGCCGAACCGTCCGCCCTGACGGTGGTGGTCGCCGGCCCGGGAGCGGCGGACCCGTCCCGGGCCCACCAGGTGTGCTGCGCCGGACTGAGCAGTCCGCCCGACCTGCCGGAGCGCGCGTACGTCGTGGCCTGGACCACCGGAGAGGCCGACACCGCCGACCCGAACGCCGCCGACCCGAACACCGGCAGCCCGAACACCGCCGCCCCGAGCGGCAGCAACCCGAACGACGACGACCACCCGAACCACGTCAGCAACCCGAGCGACCAGAGCACCGAGAGGACGACGGCGAAGTGACCATCAGCGAGCCGACCGCGCACCTGCACCCGCCCACCGCCACCGAGCAGGAGGTCCTCACCGAGATCACCGCGATGCTGGCCACCGTGCTGGCGGAGTTCGGCCTGGACGATGCCGAGGTCACCATGGAGTCCCGGTTCACCGAGGACCTCGAACTGGAGAGCATCGACCTGGTCACCCTGGCCGGGCAGCTCCAGGAGCGCTGGGGCGACCGGATCAACTTCGCCGAGTTCCTCGCGGGCATGGAGCTGGACGAGATCATCGGCCTGACGGTCGGCCGACTGGTCCGCCACGTGGTGGAGCGGCTGCACTCCGCGGAGCGGGGCTGACATGGCCTTCCTCGAACTCGACGGGCTGCGCTGCCACGTGCAGCGGCTCGGGCCGCAGGACGGCCGCCCGCCCGCGGCGACCGCCGTGCTGCTGCACGGGCTGCTCACCGACAGCCTCGCCAGCTACTACTTCACCCTGGCCCCCGCGCTCGCCGCCGCCGGGGTGGAGGTGGTGATGTACGACCAGCGCGGCCACGGCCGCACCGCACGGCCGCCGACCGACTACCGCCTGGAGCACTTCGTCGACGACCTGGAGCTGCTGCTCGACCGGCTGGCGCCGACCGCCCCGGTCCAGCTGCTCGGCAACTCCTTCGGCGGCACGGTGGCCTTCGGCTTCGCCGCCAGACGGCCGGAGCAGGTCGCCGGCATCCTGGCCATCGAGTCCGAACCGGCCTCCCCGGCCTGGGCCGTCAAGCTGGACGGGATCCTGCGGCAGGCCGAGCACCACCTGGCCGAGGAGGAGACGCTGGCCTGGGTCGCCCGGCAGCGCGGCGCGCACACCGCGCGGCTGGCCCGCTCGGCCGGCCGGCTGCTGGCCGCCACCTCGCTGGCCCGGGACATCCCGGTCAGCCGGCTGCCCACCGGGGCCCAGCTGCGCGCGATCCGCTGCCCGGTGCTGACGGTCTACGGCACCGAGTCGGACCTGGCTCCCCAGGCGGCGCAGCTGGACGCGCTGCTGGCCGACTGCCGCAGCGTCTTCGTCCCCGGGCAGGAGCACTCCGTCCTGGTCGAGGCACCGGATGTGGTGCGGGAACTCGCCCTCGGCTGGCTGCACGACCAGGGCGCCGAGCTGCGCGGACCGGGCGTGCGGTCCGCCGCCCCGCAGAGCCCCGCCACCCCGCACAGCCCCGCCACGCCGCACGCAACCCCGCACCCACCCCCGCACGGCCCCGCGACCCCGCACGCCACCCCGCACGGCCCCGCGACCCCGCACGCCACCCCGCACGGACCCGCCACCCCGCGCGGCGGCGGCTCGCGCGGTCCTGGTGCGCGCGGGACGGTGCTGGTCGGCGAGGTGCTGCCCGCACACGCCGGACGGAGCCCGCGGTGACCGGGGCCCGGTTCCTGTTCGTCGTCCCGCCGCTGGTCGGCCATGTGAACCCGGCCGTCGGTGTCGCCGCCGAGCTGGCCGCGCGCGGGCACGCGGTCGCCTGGGCGGGCGTGCCGGAGCTGATCGGCCACCTCGCGGGCCCAGATGCCGAGGTCTTCCCGTGTGCCGTCCCCAGCGCGGGGCCGGGCTCGGGCGGGACGGTGCGGCGGCCACCGGAGCTGCGCGGACCGGCGGCGCTGAGGTTCCTCTGGGCCGACTTCCTGGTCCCGCTCGCCGAGGCGATGGCCCCCGGCGTGCACGCGGCGGTGGAGCGCTTCGCCCCCGACGTCCTGGTGGTGGACCAGCAGGCGGTGGCCGGGGCGCTGGTCGCCGAGCAGCTGGGCCTGCCCTGGGCCACCTCCGCGACCACCTCGGCGGAGTTCACCGGTGCGCTGGAGGGCATGCCGCTGGTGGAGGGCTGGATCGCCGGCCTGCTCGCCGAGCTGCGCAAGAGCATCGGCGATCCGGCGGGCCGCGCCGACCCGCGCTTCTCGCCGCACCTGATCCTCGCCTTCACCACCCCCGAGCTGGCCGGGCCGGTCGCCGAGCCGACCGGGCCGATCCGCTTCGTCGGCCCGGCGCTGGCGAGCCGCCCGGCCGAACCGCCGTTCCCGTGGGAGTGGCTGGACCCGGCGCGCGCCCTGGTGCTGGTCACCCTCGGCACCGCCAACGGTGATGCGGGCAAGGGCTTTCTGACCGTCTGCCAGCAGGCGCTGCGGGCGCGGGCATCGCGGGTGCAGGCGGTACTGGCCGACCCCGGCGGCGTGCTGGGGCCCTCCGGGGGCACCTCCGAGGGCACTCCGGGCGCCGTCCGGGGCACCGCCCCAGGCGCTGACCCGCTCACCGCCCCGGGCGCCGACCCGCTCACCGCCCCATTCACCGCCCCGGGCGCCGACCCGGACGTCCTGGTGCTGCCGAGCGTCCCGCAGCTGCACCTGCTCGAACGGGCCAGCGCGGTGATCTGCCACGCCGGCCACAACACGGTCTGCGAGGCGCTGTGGCACGGCGTGCCGCTGGTCGTCGCCCCGATCCGGGACGACCAGCCGGTGGTGGCCGCCCAGGTGGTGGCCGCCGGCGCCGGTCTGCGGGTGCGGTTCGGGCGGACCAGCGCGGACCGCCTCGGTCAGGCACTGGACGCGCTGCTGGACGACCCCGCCCACCAGGCCGGGGCCCGGCGGGTGGGCGTCTCCTTCCGGACGGCGGGCGGCGCTGCCCGTGCGGCGAGCCACCTCGAAGAGCTGACCCAGAAGAGCTGACCCAGGGGAGTGCGCGTTGACCACCACCGAAACCGGCGCGGCCGACCGGGAGACGACCACCCGCGGCCCCGTCCGCACCCGCCGGGTCGCCGCCCTGCGGCCCGGCTACCTCGCCGACCTGGCCGACGGCACCGACCGGTTCTTCGAACCGCGCCGCACCGACTGCCCGTGGTGCGGCTCCGCGCGCCTGCGCCTGCGGCTGCGCACCAGCGACCTGCTCCAGCACAAGCCCGGGACGTTCACCCTGGACGAGTGCCAGGACTGCGCGCACGTCTTCCAGAACCCCCGACTGACCGGTCCGGGGCTGGAGTTCTACTACCGCGACTTCTACGACGGCCTGGGGGAGGAGCGCCTCGGCGGCGTCTTCGGCACCCGCAGCGCGGTCTACCGCGGCCGCGCGCGCTCGGTGGTCCCGTTCGCCGAGGCGCCGGGCCGCTGGCTGGACGTCGGTACCGGGCACGGCCACTTCTGTGCGAGCGCCCGCGAGCTCTTCCCGCAGACCTCGTTCGACGGTCTGGACCTCAGCGAGGGCGTCGAGCTGGCCGAGCGGCACGGCCGGCTCGACCGCGGCCTGCGCGGCTCGTTCCCCGAACTCGCGCCCCGGCTGGCCGGGCAGTACGACGTGGTGAGCATGTTCCACTACCTGGAGCACAGCACCGAGCCGAACCGGGAGCTGACCGCCGCCCGCCAGGCGCTGCGCCCCGGCGGGCTGCTGCTGATCGAGGTCCCCGACCCGGGCTCCCGCCTCGCCCGGCTGTTGGGGCGCTGGTGGCTGCCCTGGCTGCAGCCGCAGCACCTGCACCTGATGCCGGCGGCCAATCTGCGCGGCCGGCTCGGCGAGTTGGGCTTCAGCGTGGTGCTGGAGCAGCACGGTGAGCCGCACGATCCGGTCGACCTGCTGGCCGCCTGCTGGCTGCTGCTGGACGCCCTCGCGCCGCGCGAGGACCTGCCGTGGGCGCCGGGCGACCCGCCGGGACGGCTGTGGCGGGCGCTGCGCGGGGCGCTCTTCGTCGCGGGCGCGCCGGTGCTGCTGGGAGCGACGGTGCTGGACCGGCTGATCGCCCGCTTCGCCGGCCGGGCGGGCCTGTCCAACGCCTACCGCCTGCTCGCCCGCCGGGACGACTGACGCGGGCGCCCAGACTGACCGGCACGCCCCGGTGCGCCGGCTCCGTCGAACGGAGCGGGCGCACCGGGGCGTACCGGGCCACGAGGAGCTGGATCAGACCTGCGGGCCCGCCGGGTCGTGGCGGGTGA
This sequence comes from Kitasatospora sp. NBC_01250, assembly GCF_036226465.1. Taxonomy (NCBI): domain Bacteria; kingdom Bacillati; phylum Actinomycetota; class Actinomycetes; order Kitasatosporales; family Streptomycetaceae; genus Kitasatospora; species Kitasatospora sp. NBC_01250. Next base: position 7,886,845 of record NZ_CP108476.1, read on the forward strand.
GCAGCGGGGCAGTGGACTTCGGCGCGGCCTTGGGCGCGGCCTTCGGGGCCACCATCAGGGACCGCGGCGCGGCCGCGGCGGCGTTGAGGCTCGGGTCGGCGGTGGCGCCGAAGCCGGTCAGCAGCCCGAGCGGCTCGATCCGGATCAGGTGCGACGGCGCGTAGAAGTGGTAGCCGTAGTGGTTGCGGGCACGGTTGTGCGCGTCCACGGTGGCCTCCGTGGTGCCGTCGGCGGCGGTCGCGACCAGGCCGGTGTGGGTCTTGGCGCCGTTCGGGCCGGCGTAGGTGACCACGACGTCGCCCGGGCGGGCCAGCTCGGGGTGGTCGCCCACGTCGGTGCCCATGCCGCTGTCCATCAGGTAGTCGTACAGGTTGTGGTACTGCGGCAGGTCGGTGATCAGCAGCAGGTCGTAGGTCTTGCCGTTCGGCGCGGTGTAGTGGAAGTAGTCGTCCTGCGGGTCGTCCGGGCCCAGGCCCGGGACCAGGCCGGCCGCCGCGAGGGAGCGGGCGACGAACTCCGCGCACTGGTAGTTGTCCTGGTCGGCGCCGAAGGCGACCGGGGTGCTGTCGTTCCAGGCCGTCCAGTTCCAGTGGGCCTCGGCGTAGTCGACCGTGATGCCGCGCAGCAGGTCGCTGAACGAGGGCAGTGCGGCGGGGGCCGTGGCGGTGGTGCCCGTGGCGGGCGCGTCGGCGAAGGCGGGCCCGGCCAGGGCGGGGGCCCCGGCGCCGACCAGGCCCATGATCAGGGCCGCGCCGGCGATGCGTCGACGGATTGCATGCTGCACTGTCAAGCTCCCGTTAAAACGTGCCGAGTGACCTGCGGGTCAGCACGGTCGAAGAAGTGATCTGAATGTGTGATCGAGGTGTAGATGATCATCTGATCGACCGTTCTGTCCAGTCGCCTGCGGGCTGAACCGCCGGGCCGGACCGCCCCGTTGACGAAGAGGGGGATCAGGCGGAGACCGCCGGCCCGCCCGTCCCGCCACCCGCCCGTGTGGCTGACCGCTCACCCGTTCGGAATCGACTCGGGCGACCTCTCTGTGGTCCGGTCCGGAGTTCCGCATAAGGTGCCTTGTCGGACCTCGCCGGGGGCCTCCGACCGCAACGGCCGGACCGGCTGGACAGAACGGGTGTGAACGCATGACGGAGTCGTGGAGCGGGTCGGGTCTGCCGCCCACCGCCGCGGCGCGGGTCGCCAGGGAACGGGCCGGCGGCACGTGGTCGTCGGCGCTGTCGACCGGCGAGTTCGCCGCGATCAGGTCGGTCGGGTTCGAGCCGGTCGGCCAGGTGATGGGATCGGCGGTCTACCACGTCGGCCGCAGCGGCCAGTACTGGGGCTACCACGCCTGCGGCTACGTCGGCCGGGGCTGGGCGCGCAGCGTGTACGGACCGGCCGGCGTCATCCTGTCCGGCAACGGCGGGCCCTCCGAGGCGCTGGTGCGGGTGATGGACTCGGCGCGGGGCGCCGCGCTGGGCCGGATGACCGCGGAGTGCACGGCCCTGGGCGGCGACGGGGTGGTGGCGGCGCAGCTGACCATGGCGCCCTTCCCGGCGGCGCCGGACTGCCTGGAGTTCAAGGTGATCGGCACCGCCGTGCGGGCCACCGGCCCGGTGCGCCCGCGCCGCCCGTTCACCTCGCACCTGGACGGGCAGGGCTTCGCCAAGCTGATCACCGCCGGCTGGGTGCCGGTGGAGCTGCTGGTCGGGATGTCGATCGGGGTGCGCCACGACGACTTCCGGACCGGGCAGCAGCGGTACTCCTGGAACAACCAGGAGATGGAGGGCTGGACCGCCCTGGTCCACCTGGTCCGGGCCGACGCCCGCACGCAGCTGCACCGCCAGGGGGCGGGGCAGGGCGGCGACGGGGTGATCCTGGCCGACGGCGACCTCAGGGTCTGGGAGGAGCGCTGCATGGGCAGCTCCCAGAACAGCGAGCAGACCGACCACATCGCGGAGAGCACCCTCATCGGCACCGCGATCGCCCGCTTCGCCGCCAAGCCGTCCGCGCCGCGCACCCTGACGGTCCTGCCGCTCAACAGCGGCGGTGACCGGCTGCGCAGGCGCCTGGCCCAGGCCGCGCGTCCCGGCGCCCGCGGCTGACCCTCCGCACGCCTCGCACGCCTCGCACGGCAGCAGGCCCTGCACGGCACCACCCACCACCCAGCACGCAGCTCTCAGCCCTCACGACACTCAGGGGAGAACGACCCACATGAGCACCTTCGATCCCACCGCGCAGGGTGTGCCCGCCGACGCGATGCGACGGCTGGCCGAGCTGGAGCCCGGCAAGCCCGGCTCCATCTTCACCAGTGACCTCTCGGTCAACGAGTTCCTGCTGGTCCGTGAGGCCGGGTTCCAGCCGATCGGCCTGGTCCTGGGCAGCTCGATCTACCACGTCGGGATCCAGCTCGGGCGCTGGGGCAAGAACCAGGAGCTGGAGACGCTCAGCCAGGCGATGTACCACGCGCGCGAGCTGGCGATGACCCGGATGGAGGCCGAGGCCGCAGCGCTGGGCGCCGACGGCATCGTCGGGGTCCGGCTGACCGTGGAGGCCCGCGAGTTCGGCACCGACGTCGCCGAGTTCATCGCGATCGGCACCGCCGTCAAGGCGGACCACCCCGCGCCCGGCAGCGGCAGCTGGCGCAACAACAAGGGCCAGCCGTTCACCTCCGACCTCTCGGGCCAGGACTTCTGGACGCTGATCCGGGCCGGCTACGCGCCGCTCGGCATGACCATGGGCACCTGCGTCTACCACATCGCGCACCAGAAGCTCGGCTCGGTCTTCTCCAACATCGGCAAGAACGTGGAGATCGAGCAGTACACCCAGGCGCTCTACGACGCGCGCGAGCTGGCGATGGCCCGCATGCAGGCGGAGGCGGAGGAGCTGCAGGCGGAGGGCATCGTCGGCGTCCAGCTGAACGCCCACAACCACCGCTGGGGCGGGCACACCACCGAGTTCTTCGCGATCGGCACCGCGGTGCGCCCGCTGCGCCCCGACCACGAGATCGAGCGGCCGACCATGGTGCTGAGCCTGGACGGCTGACCCGTAGGCTGCCAGCTCTGGGGCCTGTCCGGCCCCAGCACTGTCTGAACAACCATCACGTGATCGCATCGAGGAGCGACATGACCGACCACGGCGAGATCGAACCGGCCGCGGAGGGCGCGGGTTCGATCGACCTGCTCGCCGCCGCCCTGCGCCGGGACGCGGCCGACCTGGAGGTGTACACCCAGGTGCTCACCGGTGCGCTCGCGGACGCACTGCCGGCCGACGCGGTGGTGGTCGAGCGCAAGCGCAGCATGGGCGACCGGATGTCCGGACGCCCCGGCCGGATCGAGCGGGTCGAGGTCTCCATGGAGGACCAGCGGCTGATCCTCACCGTGGCCCAGGGCCGCCCGGCCGGCGAGGTGTGCCGGGTGGTCCGCGGCGTGGTGCTCTCCCGGCGCCCGGTCCCGCTGGACGAGTGGGCCCGCGAACTCGCGGCGGCCGTGACCGCCCGCGCCAAGTCGGACGCCCGCGCCCGCGCGGCCCTGGAACGGCTGCTCATGGGCGAGTGAGGCGTGCTGCGGGTGATCGCTTTCGGTGATCGCTCCGCTCGCCCGAACGTGGGACGGCGCGCCGGGCGTCCAGCGTGTGCCCGAGCCGCCGGGGAGCGCGGGCTGCGATCCTCGGCGGATGGCGAGCGGGCAGGCGGTTGCGGGCATGACCGACTCGGGGCGGGTGGAGGCGTTCAGCGACGGGGTGTTCGCCATCGCGATCACCCTGCTGGTCCTGGAGATCCAGGTGCCGCAGGCGCGCACCGGGCACGCGTTGTGGCACGCGCTCGGTGCCGAGTGGCCCTCGTACTGCGCCTACGTGGTCAGCTTCCTGGTGATCGGGGTGATGTGGGTCAACCATCACACCGTGTTCAGCTACATCGCGCGGGTCGACCGCACCCTGGTCTTCCTCAACCTGCTGCTGTTGCTGGTGGTTGCCGCGCTCCCCTTCCCCACCGCACTGGTCGCGGAGAACCTGCGCACCGCGCCCTCCGCCCACCTGGCGGTCGCGGTCTACGGGGCCACGATGGCCGCGCACGCCGTCGCCTTCGTGCTGTTCTGGTTCCACGTCACCCGTGACGGCCACTGCTTCGACGACCGGGTCGACCGGGTGGCGGCCCGTGCGACGCGGGCCCGCTTCAGCCTGGGCCTGGTGATCTATCCGCTGACCGTGGCGCTCGCCTTCGTCTCGGCCCCGCTGGCGCTGGCCGTCCACGGCCTGCTGGCGGTCTACTACGCGTTCAACCAGACCCCGATCCCGACGGTGGCCGAAGGGTCCCACGCCGCCTGACCGCCGCTGCCCGACGGTCAGGGCCCGTCCGGGCGGCACACCAGGGGCAGCACGACCTCGTCGACGATCTCGTCGATCACCGCCCCGGGCACCGGCGTTCCGTTGACCAGCACCTCGTTGCGCAGCAGGTCCAGCGGCAGTCGCAGGGCGCGGCGGGTCAGCCGGCGCGGGTCCACCTCGCCGCGTTCGGCCGCGCGCTCCAGCACCGTGGTCAGGCCGGACTGCGGGGCGATCTCCTCCAGCTGCTGCCAGGCCAGCGCGGCGAGTTCGGGGTCGCGGGGCGTCTCGCCCAGCAGCCCGCGCAGTACTTCGCCGTCCACGCCGTCGAAGCGCCGGGCGAGTCGATGGAGCAGGGCGAGCAGGTCGCCGCGCACGCTGCCGGTGTCCGGCGGGGTGCCGCCCGCGGGCCGGCCCTTGCTCGTCGCCTCCAGCACCAGGGCGGCCCGGTTGGGCCAGCGTTGCGTTTCTTGGGCAGCTCACGCTCGCCTTCCTGCCCGGCCGCGTCGGGCCGGACGCGGCCAGGTCGGGCGTGCCCGGGCCCGCCGCGCCGGGTTCTCCCGACAATGTGGTCAGCATCGACCTCCGACCCGCCCCGGGCCCAGCGGCCTGCGTCTGCCGCCGGACAGCACCGGACGGGTGGCGCTCAGCGCCGTGGCCGGCGCGGCAGGAAGCCGCTGGTGCGCGTCACATAGGCGTCCCAGCCGGCCTTGGTGGAACCGAGTTGGCGCTCCAGCAGCGGTTTGCCGCTGCCGAAGGCCAGCAGGTAGGTCATCAGCAGCGGGCTGGCCACGAAGGCCCAGCCGATCGGCGCGTCGGCGGCCAGCAGGAACAGGCCCCACCACAGGCAGGCGTCGCCGAAGTAGTTGGGGTGGCGGGTGTAGCGCCACAGACCGCGGTCCAGGACCCGGCCGTGGTTGGCCGGGTCGGCCCGGAACCGGGCCAACTGCCGGTCGCCGACCGCCTCGAAGGAGAGGCCGACCGCCCACAGGCCCAGCGCCGCCCAGCGCAGTGGCCCGAGCGGTCCGGGCAGGAACTGCGCCGCCTGCACCGGCAGCGAGACGAACCAGAGGAGCGCGGCCTGCGCCAGGTAGACCCGGCGCAGCGCGTAGCCGGTGCGGTGTCCTGCCGGCGCCCGGGCCAGCATCCGGGCGTAGCGCGGGTCCTCGGCCCGGCCGCGCGAGCGCCACCAGATGTGCCCGGCCAGCCGCAGCCCCCACACCGTCACCAGGACGGTGGCCAGCAGCCGCCGGCCCGGATCGCCGTACCCCGCCGACAGGCCGTAGCCGGTCAGCGCGACGGCGGTGAACCCGAGCCCCCAGGCGACGTCGACACCCCGGTGCCGGCCCGAGCGCACCCCGACCGCGAACGCGAGCAGCATCACCACGAGCGCCGTGCCCAGCGTGGCGGCCAGGCACACCCCGAAGGCGGCGGCGTTCACCGCCCCTCCAGCGGCAGGGCCATGGTGTCGGTGGCGGTCATCGGGCCAACCCCTCCCGGGTGAGCAGGAATTGCTGGACGTCGAGGTAGCCGGTGCGGAACCCGGCCTCGGAGTAGGCCAGATAGAACTCCCACATGCGCCGGAAGGCCTGGTCGAAGCCGAGTTCGGCCACCTCGGCGGCCCGCTCGGTGAAGCGCTCGCGCCACAGCCGCAGGGTCTCGGCGTAGTGCGCCCCGTAGCCGCAGCGGGCCGTGACGCGCAGCCGGGTGGCGCGGGCCGCGGTCTCCTCGATGGCCTGGACGGAGGGGATCTGACCGCCGGGGAAGACGTACTTGAGGATCCAGGTGTAGGTGCCGCTGCTGGCCAGCATCCGCTGGTGCGGCATGGTGATCGCCTGCAGCGCCACCCGCCCGCCGGGCCCCAGTACCCGGTCGATGGTGCGCAGGTACGCGGGCCAGAACGGCCGGCCGACCGCCTCGATCATCTCCACGCTGACCACCGCGTCGAACTCACCCTCGGCCGCACGGTAGTCGCACAGCCGCACCTCGGCGCGGTCCGCCTGCCCGGCGGCCCGGATCCGGTGGCGGGCCAGCAGCAACTGCTCCTCGGACAGGGTCAGGCTGACCACCCGTGCGCCGCGCGCCGCGGCGCGCAGGGCGAGTTCGCCCCAGCCGGTGCCGATCTCCAGCACCCGGCTGCCGGGGCCGACGTGGGCCAGGTCGAGCAGCCGGTCGATCTTGCGCCGCTGGGCCTCGGCCAGGTTCGCCGGGCCGGCGAGCGGCGCGTGCGCGCGGTCGGTGGGGAAGACCGCCGCGGAGTAGGTCATCGTGGGGTCGAGGAAGAGCGCGAACAGCTCGTTGGACAGGTCGTAGTGGCGGCGGATGTTGCCGCGCGCGTTCTCGGCGGTGCTCAACTCGGCGGCGGGCGTCCGCCGTAGGCACAGGCGGCGCAGCCAGTGCGTGCCGGTGGGCACCAGGGCCTCGGGGTCGGCGGCCAGCGTGGCGAGCAGTGCGACGAGGTCGGGGGAGTCCCAGTCGCCGGCCTGGTAGGACTCGCCGAAGCCGATCAGCCCCCCGGCGCCGATCCGGTGGAAGAAGGCCTGCGGCCGGCGCAGCCGCAGCACCGGCGCGCCGGCCGGAGCGGGTACCAGCGCCCGCCCGTCGGGCAGTTCGACGCGCAGCCCGCGCTGTCCGGCGATCCGGCCCAGCAGCCGCCGGGCCACCGCCGCACGGGCCGGGGCGTTGGGCTGCCGGGCCACGTCGGGCCAGCGCAGCGGGTCGACCGGCGGGTCGACCGGCGGGGCCGGTGGACCCGCCGGCGGTTCGACGGACAGGTGAGCGGGCAGATCGGCGGGCAGAGTCACGGTGCTGGGGCTTTCTGCGAGGAGGGCCGCGGTGGACGGGGGTGGACGGGCAGGCCGCGCAGCCACAGCCGGACGCCCTGCAGCCGGATGCGCACGCTGACGGCCAGGGTCGAGAACGGATGCCGGACCGCCTCCCGCAGCAGCCCGGTCGTGCTCGCCGGCAGCCGGGTGCCGCGCAGCGTTGCGGTGAACACCCGCACGCCCGCCTGTTCCAGGTGGATGGTCAGCGCGAGTCGGCTGCCGGGCTCGGGCAGCGCCATCAGGTAGCGGCCGTCCACCGCGAAGAACGGCGAGACGTAGAACTCCTTGGCGGCGCGGGCGAATCCGTGCTCGTCGGGGCGCAGCAGGTAGCGGTGGTGGCAGCCGTAGGTGTTGTGGACCTCGGCGACCGTGCAGACCGGGCGGCCCGCGCGATCGTGGCACCAGTAGACGGTGAGCGGATTGAAGACGTGGCCGAGCGAGCGCGCCTGGGCCAGCATCAGGACCCGCCCGTCGGGCGGCTCGACGCCCTGCGCGGCCAGGTACCGGTCCAGGTTCTGACGCAGTGTCAGCCCGGCCGGGCCCGGGTGGTCCGTGGCGCGGAAGCGGGCCAGCGGGCGCAGCGGCCACGGCACCGGCGGCAGCCGGTCCAGGTCCACCAGCCACAGGTAGGTCCGGTACCGGAACGCGTGCCGCAGCGGGCTGCGCCGCACATGGGTGGTCCGGCAGTCGTAGAGCGCCGCACCCCAGGGGCCGGGCAACGCGCTTGTGGGCTGGGTGAATTCGGGCCAGGCAGGTTCGGCCTGGACGGGTTCGGGCGGGGCGAGTCCGGGCCGAGCCGGTTCCGGCGTCATGGCGCGCTCACCCCGAGCAGTGCGTGCGCGGCCGCCAGGCCGGCCCGGCAGCCGTCCTCGTGGAAGCCCCAGCCGTGGTAGGCGCCCGCGAACGCGGTGCGCCCGGTGGTCAGTTCGGGCAGCCGGCGCTGGGCGGCCACGCTCTGCCGGGTGTAGATCGGGTGCTCGTAGACGGTGCGGGAGACGACGTGCTCGGCCGGGACGGGGTGCCGCGGGTCCTCGTTCAGGGTGACCAGGTAGTCCTCGGCGGTGTCCAGCCCGAGCAGCCGGTTGAGGTGGTAGCTGACCCGCACCTGCTCGGCGCCGTCCGCACAGTGCGCCATCCGGTAGTTCCAGGAGGCCCGGGCCCTTGGGGCGCTGGGCAGTTGGGAGGTGTCGCGGTGCAGCACGGTCGGGTTGCGCGAGTAGCGGAAGGCGCCCAGGACTTCGCGCTCGGCGCGGCCGGGGTCGGCCAGCAGGCGCAGCGCCTGGTCCGCGTGGGTGGCGATCACCACGCCGTCGGCCTGGTGCCGCCGGCCGTCCGCGGTGGTCAGCGCCACCGCGTCGGCGTGCCGCCGCACCGACCGCACCGGCGCCCCACGGTGGACGGCGCTCAGCCGCTCGGCGATCCGCTCCACGTAGGTCCGTGAGCCGCCCACCACGGTCCGCCAGGGCGGCGAGCCGGTCACGCTCAGCAGGCCGTGGTTGTGCAGGAAGGCGAAGAGGTAGCGGGCCGGGTAGTCCCCGGCCAGATCCGGCGCGCACGACCACACCGCGGCGACCAGCGGGTTGACGAAGTGGCCGGCGAAGTAGCGGGAGAAGCCGCCGGCCGCCAGGAACTCGCGCAGCGTCGGATCGCCGGACCTGGGATCCGCCAGCAGCCGCCGGGCCCGGCGGTGGAACCGCGGCACCTCGCCGAGCAGCCACAGGTAGCGCCCGCGCAGCAGGGCGCTCGGCCGGGCGAGCAGGCCCGCCGCTCCGCGCGCGCCCGCGTACTCCAGCCCGCACCCCTCGCACCGCACCGACATGCTCATGTCGCTGGGCCTGGTCGCCACGCCGAGCTCACCGAAGAGGGCGACCAGGTGCGGGTAGGTGCGCTCGTTGTGCACCAGGAACCCGGTGTCCAGGGCGACCGCCCGGCCGTCGGCCCCGACCGCCCGTTGGGTGTGGGCATGGCCGCCGAGCCGGTCCTCGCCCTCGAACAGGTCCACGGCCACCCCCGCGCGCTGCAGCCGGAAGGCGGCGGTCAGACCGGCCACGCCCGAGCCCACCACGGCCACCCGGCGAGGCCCGCCGGCCGGTCGGCGGACGGGCTCCGCCGGTGCCTCCCACGCTGCTGCGGACACGGTCACGGGTGCTCCTTCACTCCTCGCGCGGGCCGGTCCGACGACCCGGACCCGCCCTGGCGGCGCTCACCTTCTCTTCGGAGCGGCGCACCGGACGGATTGCTCCGAACGGGGCACCCGCGGCCGCCCCGGCAGCCGACCGCCGGTCCAGCACCCGACGCCGGTCCGGCGGCCGAGAACAGCGCGGCGGCCGAGGACCGCGCAGCGCCCGAGGACAGTCCGGCGCCCGAGGACAGCGCGGCGCCCGAGAAGAGCGAGGCGCCCGAAAACAGCCCGGCACAGCGGAACGGGCCGCGTCCCGGCGAGGGGAGGGACCCGGCCCGCGATCGGGGGAGGGTGACCGGCGGCGGCAGCCGAACGGGAGTCGCGTCAGCCGAACGCCAACAACAGCACCGGCTGCCCGCTGGGGTGCGCCGACCCGCCGGCCGGCTCGACCGTCACGCCGACCCCCGCCGCGTGCCCGACCGGCCCACTGAGCAGCAGCGAGCCGGAGGAGGCCGCCAGCAGGCCCGCCGGGCGCATGGTTCCGGCGTCGTCGAACCACAGTTCGTAGGTCGTGCCGTGCACCAGCGCCGGCAGCCCCTGGGCGAGGAAGCCCGCCTGGTCCAGCTGCTGCGACCACACCACGGTGCCCGCGCCGGAGCCCGTGTGCGCGGTCGCGGTGCGCGCATCCGGCGCGGTGAGCAGCCCGGCCAGCCGGGCCTGCTGCTCCTGCAGCGCATCCGCCCGCACCGCGGCCTGCCGCGCGTCCTGGTGCTGCTGGAACGCGATGCCGCCCAGTGCCGCCGTCCCGGCCAGCGAGGCCGCGAGGGCGAGCTTGGCCCACTGCCGCGCCAGCCGGCCGCGCCGGGCCGATCCCGCACCGGGCGCCGAGGTCAGCGGCGCCAACTGGCGGACGGCGGCGGTGGCCGCCAGCACCCGCGCCCGCAGCTCCGGCGGCGGCGGGACGGCCTCGGCCAGGCCGAACCGGGCCAGCGTGGTGCGGAACTCCCGCACCTCCAGCGCGCACGGCTCGCACTGGGCCAGGTGCCGCTCGAAGGCATCGCGCTCTGCCTCGTCCAGCGCGTGGGCCGCGTAGGCACCGGTCAGCGTGTGCAGGTCCGCCGCGATCGTCATGACTCCACCCCCAGGCAGTCCCGCAGCCGGATCAGCCCGTCGCGCATCCGGGTCTTGATGGTGCCCAGCGGCGCGCCGAGCATGTCGGCCACCTCCCGGTAGGAGTAGCCGCGGTAGTAGGCCAGGGTGACCGACTCGCGCTGCAGCTCGGTCAGCGACCGCAGGCAGCGCCGCACCTGCTCGCGCTCCAGCCGGCCCTCCACCTGTTCGGCGACCTCGTCGAAGACCGGGGTGTGCGACCGGGCGGCCACCCGCTGCTCGCGGTCGCTGGCCGCCTGCGCCGAGCGCACCCGGTCCACCGCGCGCCGGTGCGCCATGGTCAGCACCCAGGGCATCACCTCGCCGCGCTCCGGCCGGTAGCGCGCGGCGGTGCGCCAGACCTCCAGCATCACCTCCTGCGTCACCTCCTCCGACTGCGCCGGATCCCGCAGCACCTGCCGGACCAGCCCGAACACCGGCCCGGCCACCGCGTCGTACAGGCGCCCGAAGGCGTCCTGGTCACCGAAGGCGACCCTGGCCACCAGCTCCGGCAGATCCGGCCCCCGGCGCTGCGGGTTGGAGAGCTGGACGACCCTGTTCACCCCGCCACCTTTCCGGATGCGATTCCCCTCACGCCCCCACTTCGGAGCCGCGCGCCCCGCGGATTGCCCGCCGGCCCAGGAAAGCCGCCGAACCGGCGAACCGGCGGTGGAGCCCGGGCAGCGCAGCGGCGCCCGCCCCGACCGGCCGGCCGGGACGGGCGCCACCGGGCGCCGTCGCTACCTGCGCACCGCCGCCGCGATCCGGTCGCCGATCGACTTGTCGATGTGCCGCCAGTACTGGAACGCCCGCTCCAGCACCGGCTCCGAGACCCCGTTCAGCAGGTGCCCGGCCACGTTCGACACCAGCCGCTCACGCGCCGCGTCGTCCAGCACGTGGCGCACCATGGTGCCCGCCTGGCCCCAGTCGTCGTCCTCCGCGTGCGGCGGGTACGCCTCCCGGATCATCTTGCCGGCCACCTCCCAGCCCAGCGGATCGCCCCAGATCGAGGGGTCCGCGGCCGGCCCGCCGTAGGAGTTGGGCGCGTACGGCGTCTCGGCGCGCGAGGCGTCGAAGCGCATCGGCCCGTCCTTGGCGTAGGAGTGCACCGGCACGTGCGCCCGGTTCGGCGGCAGCTGCGCGTAGTTCGGGCCGATCCGGTACCGGTGGGTGTCGGGGTAGGAGAAGATCCGCCCGAGCAGCATCTTGTCCGGCGAGACGCCGATGCCCGGCACCAGGTTGGACGGCTCGAACGCGGCCTGCTCGATGTGGACGTGGTAGTTCTCCGGGTTGCGGTTGAGCGTCATCCGCCCGACCTCGATCAGCGGGTAGTCGCCGTGCGGCCACACCTTGGTCAGGTCGAAGGGGTTGAAGCGGTAGTTCCACGCCTCGTCGAACGGCATCACCTGGACGTGCAGCGTCCAGGACGGGAACTCACCGCGCTCGATCGCGCCGTACAGGTCGCGCAGGTGCGCGTCCGGGTCCTTCCCGGCCAGCAGGTCGGCGTCCTCCTGGGTGAGGAAGTCGACGCCCTGGTCGGTCTTGAAGTGGTACTTGATCCAGAACTTCTCGCCGCCCGCGTTGGCCCACAGGAAGGTGTGCGAGCCGTAGCCGTTCATGTTCCGCCAGGTCTTCGGGATGCCCCGGTCGCCCATCAGCCAGGTGACCATGTGTGCGGACTCGGGGCTCAGCGTCCAGAAGTCCCACTGCATGTCGTTGTCGCGCAGGTGGGTGTCCGGGCGGCGCTTCTGCGAGCGGATGAAGTCCTGGAACTTCATCGGGTCGCGGACGAAGAAGATCGGCGTGTTGTTCCCGACCAGGTCGTAGTTCCCCTGTTCGGTGTAGAACTTCACCGCGAAGCCGCGCGGGTCGCGCCAGGTGTCGGGGGTCCCGAGTTCACCGGCGACGGTGGAGAACCGGATCAGCAGCTCGGTCTTCTTGCCGGGCTGGAACAGGTCGGCCTTGGTGTACCGGCTGACGTCGTTGGTCACCTGGAAGACGCCGTAGGCGCCGCCGCCCTTGGCGTGCACCACCCGCTCGGGCACCCGTTCGCGGTTGAACTGGGCCATCTTCTCGATCAGGTAGTGGTCGTGCAGCAGGATCGGGCCCACCGGGCCCGCGGTGAGGGAGTCGGCGTCGCTCTCGACCGGGACGCCCGCGTTGTTCGTGGTGGGTGGGACCGCTGACTCGGACATGGAAAACGACCTCCTTGCCGTGCGCGGTTACCAGCGCTCCGCGGTACCCGCGCGAACCGCGCGTGGCCCTGTGGCCCGCGCGTAGGGCCGCCTACCGCGGCCGTCTAGACTCAAACACCGGTGCGGGCGCTCCACAACCGCTGGCCTCACCGGTGTCGCTACCCAGCGTCACCGGCGGCCTGCTCCAGCAGCCGGCGCACCTCCTCGTCGCTGGTCTGGTCGAAGTCGAGGTAGTACTGGCCGACCGCCTGGAACGAGGGCGGCGCGGTCAGGCAGACCAGGTCGTCCACCAGCGGCCCGAGCAGTCGCAAGGCCTCGGGCGCGGTCACCGGCACGGCCAGCAGCAGCTCGCTCACCTCCCGGCGGCGCAGCACCGCGAGCGCGGCGCGCACCGTGGCGCCGGTGGCGATCCCGTCGTCCACCACCACGACCGCCCGCCCGGCCGGGTCCAGCGGCGGCAGCGGCCCGCGCAGCCGCTCGGTGCGCTCGGCGACCTCGGCGGCGGTCGCCCCGGCCAGCTGCTCCAGGCGGGCGGGGCCGATCCCCAGCGCCGCGACGATGTCGTGGTTGAAGAGCCGGATGCCGCCCTCGCCGACCGCGCCCAGCGCCAGTTCCGGCTGTCCGGGCGCGCCGATCTTGCGGACCACCAGGATGTCGAGCGGCGCGCCGAGTGCCTTGGCCACCTGGTGGGCGACCGGCACCCCGCCCCGGGGCAGCCCGACCACGATCGGGTCGTCCGCCCCCCAGGCCCGCACCCGCTCGCCGAGCAGCCGCCCGGCCTCGGCCCGGTCCCGGAAGGTCCGCCCGTGCTGCCTGCTGCCGTAGAAGACCGTCATCTGCGATCACCACCTGCCCAAGCCCCTTCCAGCGTGCCACCAAGCGCGGCAGCGGGCCCGGGGGAGCACGGAGCCCCGTCCGCCACGGCGGCGGACGGGGCTCCCGGGTCCTGGTGGGGGGCGGTCAGCCCGCCTGGGCCGGCCGGTTGCCGCGCTTGTCGAGCGAGGCCAGGTAGGCGTTGTAGGCCACCAGCTCGGCGTCGCCGTCCCGCTCGGCGGCCCGGTCCTTGCGGGTGGCCTGGCGCTGCTCGGACTTGGCCCACTGGAACACCAGCGCGATCAGCACCACGGCGGTGGGGATCTCGCCGAAGGCCCAGGTGATCCCGCCGGCCAGCTTCTGGTCCGCCATCAGGTCGGTGCCGGGCGGTGCCATGCCCGCGCTGAAGGTGGTCACCAGCGAGGTGGTGGCCATCATCACGGCGACGCCGAAGAAGGCGTGGAACGGCATCCCCATGAACAGCTCGATGATCCGCATCACATGGCCGGGCCGGTGCGGGCCCGGGTCCACGCCCATGATCGGCCAGAAGAAGAGCAGGCCGACCCCGAGGAAGTGGACCATCATCCCCAGGTGCCCGATCCGCGACTGCATCAGGGTGTCGAACAGCGGGGTGAAGTAGAGCCCGTACAGGCTCGCGATGAAGAGCGGGATGGTGAAGGCCGGGTGCGAGACCACCCGGACGTACCGGCTGTGCAGCAGCGCCACCAGCAGCTCGCGCGCCCCGCGCGGTCGCCCCTTGCCCGCCGGGCGCAGCGAGCGCAGCGCGAGCGTGATCGGCGCGCCGAGCAGCAGCAGGATCGGCGACAGCATGCTGAGCACCATGTGCTGGATCATGTGTGCGCTGAACAGCACCATGCCGTAGTCGTTCAGCCCAGAGCAGGTGATCGCGACGATGGTCAGCACGCCGAAGGTGAAGGCCACCAGCCGCCCGATCGGCCACCGGTCGCCGCGCCGCAGCAGCCGGACCACCCCGGTCAGGTACAGGCCGAACGCCAGCAGGCTGCCGAGCAGGAACGGCCAGTCCGGGGACCAGGTGAGCACCGCGTGGAGCGAGAACGGCCCGAGCTCCATGTGGTGGTGCATCCCTGTCATACCGTCCATCGGCGGTCCCGCTTTCCTTCGTGCCCCGCGGACGGCTGGCGCCGCCTCAGGTCCGGTTCGTCCGTATTTTCGTCGGGTCCACCCTACGGGCGCCCCGCCCGCGGACTGCGACCGCCCCCTGGTTCGGACCTTCTCACCGCCCCCGCGGGCGCAGGCCCTCCACGAGCATGGCGGCGACCTGGGCGCCGACCTGCGCGGCGGTCAGCCGGGTGCCGGGCGGACTGGTGCGGGTCAGCTTCAGGCCGGCGGCGAGGGCACCCAGCAGCGAGTGCCGCAGGATCTCCGGGGCGAGGTCGGCGCGCACCGTGCCCTCGCGCCGGCCGCGCAGGATCAGGGCGTTGAACTGCTCGACGATGGCGGTGGTGTCGGGGCGCCCGGGTCCGGCTCCCGCCGCGGACCCGTCGGAGGCCTGCGCACCCGGGTGCCCGGCCGCCCGGTGCGCGGTGTCGGCGTCCTGGAACAGGATCGGGTACTTGGCGCCGATCTCGGCCAGCGAGTGAACCAGCAGTCCGATGGCCTCGGCGGCGTTGCCGAGCCGCAGGGTCGCCTGCTCCATCGAGCGGCCGAACTCGGCGACGGCCTCGCTCCGGATCGCCTCCACCAGGGCCTCCCGGGTCGGGTAGCGCCGGTACACCGTGGGGCGGGCCACCCGGGCCTCGTCGGCGATCCGCTGGATGCTCGCCGCGGGGTCGTCGGCCAGCAGCCGCGCCGCCGCGAGCAGGATCCGCTGCTGGTTGCGCCGTGCGTCGACCCGCAGCTCGGACGGCCGGGCCTCGGGACGCTCACCCTCGTTCGCCGGCACCGGAGCTCCTCTCCCTCACGTGTTCCCTCGCCGTACCGGACACCGCGCCGTACCGGACACTGCCTCGCTAGGGCCGTGGGACGAGCGTGTTCTCGTTGGTCCGCCCCGCCGCGAAGTCGTCCACGTTGCGCAGGGTGGCCTCGATGATCTGGCCGGCCGCGGTGTGCGTGAAGTACGCCTGGTGGGAGGTCACCAGCACCTGCGGGAAGTCCAGCCCGACCCCGGCGAGCCGGCCCGCTCGGCGTTGACGCTGCTGCACACCACGGGGTAGCCGGCGGCCAGCGGCGCGGTGTCGTGGTCGAGGAAGACGGCCAGGGTGCGCAGTTCGTGCCGGTCGTCGAAGGCCGCCCGCAGCAGCGGTTGCTCGTCGGCCTGCACGCCGTAGGCGATGATCTCCATCCGGCCACCGTAATCGGGCGAAAGCCGCGAAACGTTGATGCCCCGCCGGGTGGGCGGGGCATCAACGGGGGTGGTGCACAGAGCCGATGGCTCGTCAGATGACCATCTCGGCCTCGACGTAGCGCTCGGCCGGCACGGTCTTCAGGTCCGCGACCGCCTCGGCCAGCGGCACCAGGTTGATCTGGGTGCCGTGCAGCGCGGTGATGTGGCCGAAGGCGCCCTTGTGCGCGGCCTCCACCGCGTGCCAGCCGAACCGGGTGGCGAGCACCCGGTCGTACGCGGTGGGGGTGCCGCCGCGCTGGGTGTGGCCGAGGATCACCGGTCGGGCCTCCTTGCCCAGCCGGTGCTCCAGCTCGCCGGAGAGCTGGGTGGCGATGCCGGTGAAGCGCTCGTGGCCGTAGATGTCCTTGCTGCCCTCTTCCCAGTGCATGGTGCCGGGCTCGGGCTTGGCGCCCTCGGCGCAGACCACGATGGCGAACTTCTTGCCCCGCTCGAAGCGTTCGCGCACCACCTCGGTGAGCTTGTCGATGTGGAACGGGCGCTCCGGCACCACGATGGCGTGCGCGCCGGCCGCCATGCCCGCGTTGAGCGCGATCCAGCCGGTGTGCCGGCCCATCACCTCGACCACCATCACGCGTTGGTGCGACTCGGCGGTGGTCTTCAGCCGGTCCAGCGCCTCGGTGGCCACCGAGACGGCGGTGTCGAAGCCGAAGGTGACGTCGGTGCAGGCGATGTCGTTGTCGATGGTCTTCGGGACGCCGATCACCGGCAGCCCGGCGTCGCTCATCAGCTTGGCCGCCTTGAGCGTGCCCTCACCGCCGATCGGGATCACCGCGTCGATCCCGAGGTCCGCGCAGTAGCGCTTGGCCCGCTCCACGCCGTCGCGCAGATGACTGGGCTGGACCCGGGAGGACCCCAGGATCGTGCCGCCCTGGGCGAGGATGCCGCCGACCGAGTCCAGCGTCAGCGGGCGGTGGACGCCTTCGAGGAGGCCGCGCCACCCGTCCTGGAAGCCGATGATCTCGTCGCCGTGGTCGACCACCCCCCGGTGGACCACGGAGCGGATCACCGCGTTCAGGCCGGGGCAGTCGCCGCCGCTGGTCAGCACACCAATACGCATGTCTTTCGCAACTCCTGGGGGCACCCCCCAGCCGCGAGGCTGGGGGAAGAACCGGGCGGCCGGACTACCACCTTGTGGAAAGGGCGGGGTCAGAATCGGACATTATGCCCTGAAACTGATCATAGCGGCCCCCACCTCCGGCCGGGCGGGAGCAGGCACGGGGGCGGCGTCGTCGGCGCGCCCGCGCAGGTGTGCAGCCGGTTGCCGAGGAGGGTTGCATCCGACAATGCTTATTGTCGCAATTTCGCGACGCGGAAGCTCGGTTCGCCGGATGCTGGACACCCGGCGGCCCGGAAACGTTCACCTGGGGCCTCTCCTGCGAGAGGCCCCGCCCCGCTGACTCGTCGTCAGTGGGGCGAGGACCGGTGCTGCGCGGCGGTGGTCAGGCGGGCTGGCGGGCGGCGGCGATCCGCTCGGCCCGCAGCGCGTCGTACCAGGTGGTGTCGGCCGGCGGGAGGGCGTTGACGTCCAGCGCCAGCTTGATCAGCATGTCCGCGACCGCGGGGTTGCGGGCCATCACGGGACCGTGCAGGTAGGTGCCGAAGACGGTGTCCCGCCAGGCGCCCTCGGTGCCGTTCCCGTCGCCGTTGCCACCGCCGGCGGTGACCTGGGCGAGCGGGCTGACGCCCTGGCCCAGGTGCGTGACGCCCTGGTGGTTCTCGAATCCGGTCAGGGTGGGCAGGCCCAGCCGCTGGTCCGGCTCGGCGAGCACGTCGCCGACGCTGCGGGCGCCCTCGCCACGGGTGGACCAGATGTCCAGCAGGCCCAGGCCCGGCTCGCGCTGGCCCAGGTCGTTGATGAACTCGTGGCCGATGATCTGGTAGCCCGCGCAGACCGCGAAGACGATCGCACCGTTGTCCACCGCGCGCGGCAGCCCCGAGTCCTGGCGCAGCCGCTCGGCCGCGAGCCGCTGCGGGCGGTCCTCGCCGCCGCCCAGCAGGTAGATGTCCCCGCTGGTCGGGATCGGCTGGTCGGAGCGGACGTCGATGCGCTCGACGTTCAGCCCGCGCTGGCGGGCCCGGCGCTCGACGACGAGCGCGTTGCCGCGGTCGCCGTAGGTGCTGAGCAGGTCCGGGTAGACCCAGACCAGCCGCAGGCTGCTGTCGCTCATCCTCGAAGGCCTTCCATGGTGCTGCTGGTCGGGCCGCTGCTGCCCGGGCTGCCCGGGGTGCTGCGGCTGTCCGGTCGGCTGCCCGGCCTGCGGCGCGGGCCGGCCCGGCTGCTGCTGGGCGGGGTACCCGGGCGGCGGCTGGTGACCGGCCTGCTGGTGGCCACCGGGCTGCGGGTACCCGGGGTGCTGCGGCTGCCCCGGGTGCTGCGGCGGGCCGGCCGGCGGGTAGCCGGGCGCGGGCTGCTGCCCCTGCCCCGGGTAGCCGGGCTGCGGTGCCTGCCCCGGCCCCGGCTGTCCCGGGTAGCCGGGGTGCTGCGGCTGGCCCGGGTGCTGCGGCTGCCCGGGGTGCTGCGGCTGCACCGGCGGGTAGCCGGGCTGCGGTGCCTGCCCCGGCCCCGGCTGTCCCGGGTAGCCGGGGTGCTGCGGCTGGCCCGGGTGCTGCGGCTGCCCGGGGTAGGGCTGCTGTCCGGGGTACTGCGGCGGGGTGCTCACGAGCCGGCCACCACCTTGCGCAGCTGCTGGAACGCCGTGTAGTTGGCGATCGCCTCGATCCGGCCGGGCGGCGCCATCCGGACCGCCTCCTCCAGCGACTCCACCACGTGGAACTGCAGGCCGGCCACCTCCAGGCGGACGGCGAGGTCGAGCCGGCGCTGGCCCATCACGAAGACCGGGTGGCCGTGCAGCCGCTCGTAGTCCACGTCCCACAGCCAGGAGGTGTCGGTGCCGTCCGCGTCCATCGCGTTCACCGAGAGGATCACCGGCGCGGGCGGGCCGTCGATCAGCGAGAAGGTCTCCAGCCAGCCCGCCGGGTTCTTGGCGAGCAGCAGGCGCACGTCGCGGCCCTGGTAGTTGACCACGTCGTAGCGGCCCGCCACGGCGGCCACCGACTGCATCCGCTCCAGCGCGGTCTGCGGCGGGACGCCGAAGACCGCGGCCACCGCCGCCGAGCTGGTGGCGTTGGCCAGGTTCGCGCGTCCGGGCAGCTGCAGCTGGATCGGCCAGGCGGCACCGTTCGGGTCGATCACGTGGCTGCCCTGCAGCGCCCAGTGCGGCTGCGGGCGGCGGAAGCCGCACTCCTGGCAGTACCAGTCGTCGCCGGGGCGCTGCATCACGCCACCGCAGGACGGGCAGGACCAGGCGTCCTCCTTCCAGGCCTGCCCGGCGGCCACCCAGACCACCCGCTGGCAGGAGGAGGCGGCCCAGGTCACCAGCGGGTCGTCCGCGTTGGCGATGATCACGGCCTCGGTGCCCTGCAGGCCCTCGCGCCACTTCTCGGCCAGCATGCGGGTCTCCGCGGCGCGGTCCAGCTGGTCGCGCGAGAGGTTCAGCAGCGCTATGGCCTTGGGGCTGGTGTCCCTGGCGACGCCCGCCAGGTACTTCTCGTCGACCTCGATCACGCCGTAGCGGGCGTCGGAGCCGCCGGCCAGCGCGGCGGTGATGCCGGCGGGCATGTTGGCGCCCAGCGCGTTGGAGACCACCGGGCCCGCGGCGCGCAGCGCCTCGGCGATCAGCCGGGTCGTGGTGGTCTTGCCGTTGGTGGCGGAGACCAGTACCACGTCCAGGTGGTCCGCGAGCCGGGCCAGCAGGTCAGGGTCCAGCTTGAGGGCGACCTTGCCGCCGATCACCGAACCGCTGCCGCGGCCGGCCGCGCGGGAGACGGCGCCCGCCATCTTGCCCGCGGTGACGGCGAACTTGGAGCGGGCGGGCAGTGAGGAGTCGCGCGCGCCGGTGGCCGCGGCCTCCGATCCGGTGCCTGACATGCTCAGGGGTTCCTCCTCTTGGCTGACGACCCCCCTCTGACCTCGTACGGGCCCCAGGGCGGTGGGGACGGAGTCAGCCTAACGGCTCCCCGGGAGCGGACCCAGCCACGGGGCCCATCAAGACGTGCGAGGTCCGGCTCCTGACGGGCCCTCGACCGGCGTAAACGCCGCCCCCGCCAGCCCGGTGGGACCTCGCGCCCCTCCTGGAACGCTCCCGCGGTTCCTCCGCCGGGCCCGGCGGAGGGCCGGTTCCGGCTGGTCAGTGCCCGCCCGGCGCCGCGGGCCACGGGCTCGGCAGCCGCTGCGCCGCCCCCGCCAGGTGGGCGGTGATCACCAGGGTGCCCTCCGAGACCTGGTAGTCGAGCGGGAGTGCGAGCCGCTGCATCGCGCCGATCAGCGCGGTGTTGCCGGCCTGGGCGACCGCGTAGACGGTGGCCACCCCGGCCTCGGCGGCCAGCGCCGCCATCCGGCGCAGCAGGTCCAGGCCCAGGCCGCGGCGCTGCCACTGGTCCTCCACCAGCACGGCCAGCTCCGCGCTGTCGTCGTCCCACATCAGGTGGGCGAGCGCCACCAGGCTGCCGTCCGGGGCCTGCACGGTCAGCATCTGGCCGTGCCGCGGGTCGAGCAGGTGGTTGAGGTAGCGGTCGGCGTCGCTCACCGGGCCGTGGTACCGCTGGCGCAGGGTGGCCGGCGAGCAGCGCCGGTGCAGGGCGAGGGCCGCGGCCTTGTCGTCGGGGGTGGCGCGACGCACCGTCAGCTCGGGGCCGGCCGAGGGGCTGAGGTGGTCCTCGACCTTGGGCACCCGGGGGCCGAGCCTGGTGTCCAGTTCGACCAGCGCCTTGGCCCTGGCGAACTCGGTGGGCGTGAACGGCAGGTGCGGGCGGGAGAGCTCGATCAGTCCGCCGCTGGGCGTGGCCAGCCGCATCAGCGGGCCCGTCAGGCTCGGCGCGGCCGGTTCGCCGCCCTTGGCCGGGGTCTGCCGGATGGTGATCTGCCCGAACAGCTGGCGCAGCGCGACCGGCAGCTCGGCGGTGTCCAGCGCCGTCCTGGTGGCCAGCGCCAGCATCTGGGTCGGCAGGTCCACCAGGTCGTGGGCGTCGGCCGGCTCGGTCCAGATCTCCCGGCCGCCGGCGCGGGCCACCGCCTCGGTCAGCACCGGGCGCGGCAGCGAGCGCGGGGCGCGCAGCAGGAACTCGTCCACGGTCGCCTCCGGCAGCGGGTGGGTCTGCAGCGAGATGATGCTGATCCGCAGCTCGGCCAGCGCCGCGCAGAGGGTGGCCAGGGTGCCCGGCGCCTCCGAGACGGTGGTGCGCAGCCGCCACAGCGTGGTCGCCCCCGCCGCCCGCTCGTCCGGCGCGCCCGCGTCGGGCGACGGGGCGGCGAGCGGGTCGGTACCGGGCGACCCCGGGCCCGGTGGCCCGTGCGGATGGCGCTGTGCCCACCAGCTGTGGAACACAGCCGTGGCCAGCAGTGCCGCGGCCGAGGCGGCCAGCAGCACCGGGCCGTCGTGGCCGTGCACCACCACGTTGGCGACCAGGTCGGCGGTGGCCACCGCGACGAAGACCGCCGCGAGCTCCACGGTCTGGCGGCGCCAGCGCTCGGCACCGGCCCGGCGGCGCCGGCGTCGCGAGAGCCGCACCGCGGCGGTCTGGTCGGGCTGGGCAGGAATCGGCGATTGAGTCATGTTCCCCACCATGACGGGCTGGTGTTTCGCGATCACGAATCTGTTATGACCGCGCGGTAAATGTCTACCGGGTCGCTCCGACAACCGCCCGGTTACCGCCGGGTAGTGGGCCGTTTCGCGACGGGTTCTTGTCACATCCGGCCGTCATATCGTCAGCTCGTCGCCGAATCCGACAGCTGTTGACCCGTCAGCTCGCCCACCGCCGTGCGGACTTCGTCCAGCAGCACCGCGAGGTCCGCCTCCGTCGTCGTGGCGTTCAGCAGGCACGCGCGCAGCGCCTCCCGGCCGCCCAGCACGGTGCCGGTGACGAAGGCCCGCCCGCCGCGCTGCACCGCGAGCGGCAGCGCCTGGTTGAGCGCGTTCAGCCCGCTCGGCGACAGGCCGGCGGGACGGGCCCGGAAGGCCACGATCGAGGTCTCCACCGGCGCGAGCAGCTCCAGGCCCGGGTCCGCCTCGATGAGCTCGCCCAGCCGGCGGGCCAGCCGGGTGCAGTGCGCGATGTCGGCGGCCAGACCGTCCCGGCCGCGGTGCGCGATGGTGGCCCAGACCTTGAGCGAGCGGAACGGTCGGGTCTGCTCGGTGCCGTACTCGGAGAACCAGCCGAGCCCGCCGGCCTCCTCGTCGCGCAGGTAGGAGGGCACCAGGCTGAAGGTCTCGCGCAGCTGGCCGGCGTCGCGCACCAGCGCGCAGCCGCAGTCCACCGGCACGCCCAGCCACTTGTGCGGGTCCAGGGCGAGCGAGTCGGCCCGGTCCAGTCCGGCGAAGCGGTGCGCGATCGCCGGGTCGAGCACCCCGAAGGCCCCGTACGCGCCGTCGATGTGCAGCCACAGGTCCTGCTCCGCGCAGAGGTCGGCGATCGGCTCGAAGCGGTCGACGGCGCCGGTGTTGACCGTTCCGCAGGAGGCCGCCACCAGGAACGGCAGCCGCCCGGCGGCCCGGTCCTCCGCCACGGCCGCGCGCAGCGCCGTCACGTCCAGCCGGCCCTCGGCGTCCGAGGCCACCACCCGCAGCTGTCGGCTGCCCAGTCCCAGCAGCTCGGCGGCCTTGCGCACGCAGGAGTGCGTCTCGCCGCTGACGTAGCCGACCAGCGGCGGCAGGCCGGACAGTCCCTCGGCCCGCACGTCGTGGCCGATCCTGGCGGCGGCCCGGCCGCGCGCGGCGGCCAGGCAGACGATGGTGGCCATCGAGGTGCCGGAGGTGAGCAGACCGGCGCCGGGGGTGTGCGGGAAGCCCACCAGCTCGGCTGTCCAGCGCACCACCGCGCGCTCCAGGTGCACGTCCGCGTGGTCGCCCCCGGCCGAGCTCGGGTTCATCGCGGCGGCCGCCAGGGCGGCCAGCACCCCGGCCGGGGCCGGCGCGGAGTTGACCCAGCCGAAGAAGCGCGGATGCCCGTTGCCCATCGGCGCCGGCATCACCTCGGTGGCGACGGCCGCCAGCAGCTCCTCCAGCGGGCGCCCGGTGCGCGGCAGCGGGGCGTCCAGCAGGCGGGCCCGGGCGGCGGGGTCCATCGGCTGCCAGACCGGGCCCTGCGGCACCGCGGCCAGGTAGTCGGCGACCAGGTCGGCGGTGGCGCGGGCGGCTTCGCGAAAGGGCAGCTCGGACATGGTGCCGATGCTACGGCGGCCCCCCGGGCAGCTGGCTCGGGGGGCCGCAGGGAGAGGGAGCCGGGGCTCAGTCCAGCGAGCCGGAGAGCCGGGCCGAGGAGCGGCAGTCCCGGGCGATCTCCTCGTTGGTCAGCTTGGCGCAGAGCCGGCCCGCCGCCCCGGCGTCGGTGTAGTTGACCGTGTAGTAGCTGACCATGCCGTCCACGCAGGACTTGCGCTGCCAGGCGTCGGCCGCGCTCGCGCACTGCTGGCCGACCCAGTCCTCGCGGTCCAGGTTGTACTTCATGGTCCGCGAGCCGACGCCCCGGCTGCAGTCGCCGGCCCCGCCGGTGGCCTGCGCGTTCAGGCACCACTTGAGCGCTTGGGCGTAGACCTCGGGGTGGTCGGGGTAGTCGTGCGAGGAGAGGAAGTAGGTCGGCGCGTAGAAGTAGCAGGCCGACTGGAAGAGCGCCGGCTGCTCGGGGCAGGGGTAGAGCGGCTCACTGGCCAGCTTGTCGGCGGGCAGGTTGGCCTTGGCGTTCTCGTCCTCCTCGTCGGGGCCGAAGAGCTGCATGAACAGGCCCTCGGAGCAGGTGATGATCCGGCTCTGCGAGGCGTACTTGCTGCACAGGTCGCGGGCGGCGGCCACGTTCTGCTTGGTCACGAACATCGTGCCGTGGCCGGTGCCGTGCACGCACGGCCCGCTCATCTGCGGCTGGCAGAGCTTGAGCAGGTCGGTGCCCGGATCGCTGGAGGCCGCCAGCATCTCCTCGACCGCGCCGTGCAGGTATCCGGAGGCGCAGGTGTCGTGCGGGAACGAGAGCACCTTGGCGAAGTCGTAGTTGTACCGCTTGACGGCCGTGTGGCCCAGCTCGTGCGCGATCGGGTGGCAGAACCGGACGGTGTAGGGCTTCGCCTTGGTGATCTTGTCCAGGTCGGTCAGTGCCACGCCAGGATCGGTGGCGGCCATCTCGGTCATCAGCTTGTTGCGCAGTGTGCTGCGGGTCCACACGGCCGGGTCGCCGGTGGGGGAGGCCGAGGCGCCCGCCCGGCCGGCCACCACCGCACCGGCCACCGCGGGCGCGACCCGGCCGCCGGCCGTGGCGGCGCCGGGCACCCAGTCCGTCACGGCCAGGGCGCCGAGGCCCAGCGCCCCGAGCAGGAACGCGGTGACGATGGCGAAGACGCGTGCGTGCATACGTTCAGCGCTCCAGGTGACCGGAGGGACACGGACCGTCTCATCCTCACCCCTGGTCGACCGAACCAGGTGCTCCACTGGCCCGTCCGGGGTGTCGTCGTGGCACCATGCCAGGACGCCCCTCTGCCGTTTGGAGTAGATGTGTCCACTGCTGCCGAGCTGGTCTTCCGCACCGCGACCGAGCGGGACATCTCCGCGCTGGTCGAGCTGGTGGAGTCCGCCTACCGGGGCGAGGCCAGCCGGTCCGGCTGGACCACCGAGGCGGACCTGCTGGACGGGCGGCGCACCGACGAGGCGGCGGTCGCCGAGACGCTGGCCCGCCCCGGCACCCGGGTGCTGCTGGCCGAGCGCTCCGGCGACGGCGAGCTGCTCGCCTGCTGCACGGTCGAGCGCCGGCCGGGCGGCGCCTACTTCGGCATGTTCTCGGTCCGCCCGGCCCGGCAGGGCGGCGGCGTGGGCCGGGCGGTGCTGGCCGAGGCCGAGCGGTTCGCGCGCGAGGAGTGGGGTGCGGGCGAGCTGGAGATGACGGTGATCGTGCAGCGCGCCGACCTGATCGCCTGGTACGAGCGGCGGGGCTACACCCGCACCGGCGAACTCTCGCCGTTCCCCTACGGCGAGGAGCGCTTCGGGGTGCCCAAGCGCCCCGACCTCGCCTTCGAGCGGCTGGTCAAGGCGCTCTGAGCCACGCCCTCAGGAGGAGGCGGCGGCCGGCTGCGGAACGCCGACCGGGGTGAACGGCCGGCCGTCCAGCGTCCAGTGCGGGTCGGGGACGATCGAGAGCGCCGCGTAGACGTGCGCGGCCACGTCCACGTGGCGCACCGGCAGCACCTCACCGCCGGGCGCCAGGCCCGGACCGCAGGCGGCCACCCAGGCGGTGCGCTCCAGCGTGCTGCGCCCGCCGTGGCCGCCCTGCTCGACGTGGCCGTGGTCGGTGACCACGATCACGGTCCACTCCTCCTCGGCGTGGCCGGGCCGGGCCCGCAGCGCGGCCAGCAGCCGGCCGAGCCGGGCGTCGGCGGTCTCGATCGAGCGCCGGTACTCCTCGCCGCAGCCCAGGAAGTGCGCGGTCTCGTCCACCGCGCCCAGGTAGACGAAGCTCGCCTGCGGGTCGTCGTCGCCGGTCAGCACGGTGACGGCCTCGGCGGTGGCCCGCTCGTCGCAGACCTCCCAGTCCTCGGGGGTGTCGGCCAGCGGAGCGATGTAGGCGAGCCGGCCCGGGGCGGCGAACAGCGGACCGCCCTGCCGGGCCAGGAAGAGCGGCTCCCAGCCGCCCACCGCGAAGGTCCGGCGCCGGTGCACGGCGGCCAGCCGGGTGGTGAAGTCCGGGAAGACGTCCAGCCGGTTGCCGCCGAGGTGGTTGCCGAACACACCGTGCTTGGCCACCGTGACGCCGGTGGCGATGGTCGCCCAGCACGGCCCGGACATCGTGGGCGTGGCCTCGTCGACCTCGACGGGGGCCAGGAACCCGGCCGCCGCGACCGCGTCCAGGTGCGGGGTGTGCAGCTCCGGCAGCAGGTCGAGGCGGACGCCGTCGATGCCGACGACCAGGACGCGGCGCGGGCCGGCGGGCCAGAGGCTGGACACGTGGGGGACTCCGTTCGATCAGCGTGCGATTAGCCCGCACCTTATGCGCCCCCGCACCGCCCCCGGCACCCGCGGCCTGCCATGGTCCAGGCGGCCCAAGCACGGCGCCATCGGATGTTCGCCGAGAGTTCGCCGCCGGGTCACGGTCGGCCCGTGCCGGGCCCGCGCCGGGCCCGGCTGTCGCGGCTGCCGTGATGGTGGACGACCTGGCGGCGGTGCGGGCCACCCTGGCGAGCCACGGCGCCGTCGAGCTGACCAGCGTCACCGGCCGCTACCTCTTCGTCCGCCACGCGGACGGCAGCGAGGTGGAGTACGTCGAGTGGACGCCCGGGATCAGCGTCAGGGTGCTGGGCTGATCCCGGTGCCGCCGGCCGGGCCTACTCCTCGGCGGCGAGGACCCCGGTGGCGGCGAGCTTGTCGGCGAAGGTCTGGCGCCGGCGGTCCCAGAGCGGCCAGAACCAGCCCAGGTAGCAGGGGATCGAGTCCAGCAGGTGCGCCAGGTCGCGCAGGAAGGCGCGCAGCACGCCGACCGGCTCGGTGCCGTCCAGCCGGATCAGCCGCAGGTCCATCAGGCGCTTGCCCCAGCTCTGGCCGGTGCGCCCGGCCAGGTACCAGCGGTCGTAGGCGAACAGCAGCAGCGAGAGCACACCGAGCCCGATCTGGAGGCCGGCATGGCCGGGGTCGAACACCCCGGCGATGATGTTCGGCGCCCCGCAGGCCAGGACGTCGATCAGGAAGGCCACCACTCGCATCGACCAGTGGGCGTAGCTCACCGCGTTCTCCTCGCCGCCGACCGGACCTCCAGCCTGCCAGCCACCGCAGGGCCCGCAAGCGCTGCTGCGCCAGCGGGCTGAGGGGGCGTCGCGGCTCGCAGGCCGCTCTCGTTAGCCGGTCAGCTGGCCGCCGCGCTGGCCGGGCGGCTGTCGGCCAGGGCCGCCTCGATCCCGGCCGCCTCCGGCACGCCCAGGCGGCGGGCCAGCGTCAGCGCCTGGCAGAGCCGGGCCAGCCCCTCGGTGGTCCGCCCGGCCCGCAGGTCGCCGCTGCCCAGGCCGGTCAGCGCGCGGGTCTCCTCCAGCGGGGAGCCGGCGCTGCGTGCCAGCGGCAGCGCGGTGGCGAACTCGCCCTGCGCCTGGTCGTCCTCGCCGGTCCAGGTCAGCAGGCGGCCGAGCAGGTTGTGCACCTCCGCCTGGCCGGCCTGGTCGCCGCGCTCCTGGCACAGCGCCAGCGCCCGGCGCAGGTGCTGGGCCGCGGCCACCGGGTCGCCGGTGGAGAGCAGCGCGTCGCCCAGGTAGGCGAGCACCCGGGACTCGCCCAGCAGGTCGCCCTGGTCCTGGTAGAGCCCGAGCGCCCGGCGCAGGTTCACCGCGGCCGCCTCGTGCCGGCCGGTGGCCTGCTGCAGGACGCCGAGGTAGGCGATGGTGTTCATCCGCCCGCGTGCCTCGTCCAGCTCGTGGTACATCAGGCTGGCCCGCTGGAGGTCCTGCTCGGCCGCCTGGTACTGGCCGGTCACCAGCCGCACCGCGCCCAGCGCCATCAGCGCGTTGGCGTGCCCGATCCGGTTGCCCAGGCCCTGGTAGAGGGTCAGCGCCTGCCGGTGGGTCCGCTCGGCCTCCTGGTAGCGGCCGGTCAGCTGCTGCAGCGAGCCCAGGCTGGCCAGCGCGTAGGCCTCACCGGGCCGGTCGTCGCGGGCCCGGCACAGCTCCAGCGCCTCGCGCAGGCTGTCCTCGGCGGCGGCCAGGTCGCCGGTCAGCTGCTGGATCAGGCTCAGCTCGCTGAGCGCGGCGGTCTGCCCGGTGCGGTTGCCCAGCTCGCGGAAGAGCGCCAGTGCCCGGCTCGCCTGCTCGGTGGCCTCGGCGTACCCGCCGGTGATCCGGCCCAGGATGCCCAGCTGGCTGAGCGCCTCCGCCTCACCGGGCCGGTCGCCCACCCCCTGGGCCAGCGCCAGCGCCTGGGCGAAGTACTCCCGGGCGCGGAGGTTGTCGCCGAAGGTGCGCTCCATCGCGCCCAGCTGGATCAGGGCGGCGGCCTGCCCGCTCGGCGCACCGAGCGCCCGGTACAGCTCCAGCGCCTGGCGCAGGTGCTCGGCGCCCGCCTCGTGCTCGCCGGTCAGCCGCTGGAAGGTGCCCAGGTGGGTCAGGGCCGCGGCCTCGCCGAGCCGGTCGCCGGTGCGCCGCGCGGCCTCCAGCGCGATCCGGTGCAGCACCCGGGCCTGGCTCCACTGGCCCTGCGAGCGCAGGAAGTCGTGCAGCGCGGCCGGCAGCTGCACTGCGTGCTGCGGGTGGCCGTGGGCCGCCGCGTACTCGACCGCGGCCCCCAGGTTGCCGCGCTCGTTGCGCAGCCAGGCGCGGGCCTCCTCCTCGGTGGCCGGCTCGACGCCGCCGGGGCCGGCCAGGTGGCGGACCGCCGGGTGCCGCGCGGCCGCGGTGGCGATCGCCAGGTAGGAGTCCAGCAGCCGGGCCACCGCGGCGTGCCGCACCGCCGCGTCGTCCTCGGCGCTCAGCGCCCTGGCGTGCTCGCGGATCAGGTCGTGCATCCGGTACCGGCCGCGCACCGGCTCGTCCACCAGGTGGTGGTCCTCCAGCTCCTCCAGCAGGCGGCGGGTGGTGGGCGGGTCGCTGTCGTCGAGCGCGGCGGCGGCCCGGGCGTCGAAGTCGTCGCCCGGGTAGAGGCCGAGCCGGCGGAAGAGCCGGCGCTGGCGGTGCGTCAGGTCGCGGTAGGAGAGGTCGAAGGCGGCGGCCACCGAGACGTCCTCGGCGCTCAGCGCGCCCAGTCGCCCGGCCGCCGCGGCCAGGTCCGGCACCAGGTCGTCCACCGACCAGGCGGGGCGGTGGCGCAGCCGGGCGGCGGTCAGGTGGATGGCCAGCGGCAGGTAGCCGCAGAGCCGGACCAGCTCGATCACCGCCGGCTGGTCCGGGGCCAGGTCGGCCCGCCCCGCGGTGGCGGTGAAGAGCGCGGCGGCCTCCCGCGGTGAGAGCACGTTCAGGGTCACCGGCACCGCGTCGCCGAGCGCGGGCAGCCGGCGCCGGCTGGTGACCAGCACCAGGCTGCCCGGGGTGCCGGGCATCAGCGGGCGGATCTGCTCGCTGCTGCGGGCGTCGTCCAGCAGCAGCAGCATCCGCCGCCCGGCCAGCCGGCTGCGCCACAGGTTGGCCCGGGCGTCCAGGGCCGGCGGGATCTGCTGGGGCGAGACGCCGATGGTGAGCAGCAGCGCGGCTAGCGCGTCGGCGGGCTCCACGGCGGGGGTGCCGGGGGTGTGGGCGTGCAGCGGCAGGAAGATCTGCCCGTCGGGGAAGTCGGCGGCCAGCCGGTGCGCGGCGTGGATCGCCAGCGCGCTCTTGCCCACCCCCGGCATCCCGTCCACCGCGTGGATGCCGACCACCTGGCCGTCCGCGTTGCCCGCCCGGCAGGCGTCGAGCAGCCGCTCCAGCTCCTCGGCGCGCCCGGTGAAGCCGGCCACGTCGCGCGGCAGGCCCGCGCCGGCGGCCACCGTCGGCGGTGCGTCGGGAGTGTCCGCCGCGGCGGCCTCGCCGCCCGGCGCCGTGCCGCCCGGGGCCGGCGGCCGGTGCACGCGGTGCTGTGCGCCGGTCTCGGCCCGCAGCACCTCCTGGTGCGCGGCCCGCACACTGGGCCCCGGCTCGATGCCCAGCTCCTCGATCAGGGTGCGGCGCAGCCGCCGGTACACCGCCAGGGCCTCGGCGCGCTGGTCGGTGCGGTGCAGCGCCAGCATCAGCTGACGGTGGAAGGACTCGCGCAGCGGGTGGCCGGCGGTCAGCCGGTTCAGCTCCGGGATCAGCCCGTGCGGGTGGCCGAGCTCCAACTCGGCGTCCATGAACCACTCCAGCCCCTGGAGCCGCAGCTCCTGGAGCCGCTGGGTATAGGGGAGGACCTCCTCGGCCAGATTCGGCAGGTCGGTCAGCGGAGCGCCGCGCCACAGCGCGAGCGCGGCACCGGCGCGGTAGCTGACGCTCTGCCAGTCACCGCCTTGGTGGGCGGCCCTGGCCGCCTCCAGGTGGGCGGTGAACAGCTCGCTGTCCAGCTCCTCGCAGTCGACCTGGAGCAGGTAGCCGGGGGCAACGGTGCGCAGCCTGCCCTGGCCGCCGGTGCCGAGCAGCCGGCGCAGCTGGACCACGTGGTTGTTGAGCGAGGTGGGCGCGGTGGCCGGCGGGTGTTCGCCCCACAGCGCGGCCGTCAGCCGGTCGCGGGAGACGGCCTGGTTCGGCTCCAGCAGCAGCATCGCCAGCAGTGCCCGGGCCTTGGGGGAGCTGAGCGGCAGCGCGCTGCCCGCCGCGTCCTGGATCATCAGCGGCCCCAGCAGGCCGAACCGCAGGCGGGATCCCGGCTGTGCCGGAACGGGCGCACGGCCGTCGAGGGTCCCTTGTTGATGGTCCATTATCCGGATATTACCCGGCCGTGAGCGGCCTCCGGCAGGCTCAGGACAACCGAGCCCGGCCGGGCTGGTGCCTGACAGGGGAGGGCACCAGCCCAGCCGGTCTGCGCGGGCGTACGCCCGCCGTACCAGGGAAGGAACCGCCGATGGCCACCCAGCCGTCCTCCGCCACGCCGTCCACCGATCGCTCCACCGCCGCGGGGCTCGCCTTGCACGGTCGTGACACCACCTGGATCCGGTAGCCGCTCGGGAGCAGCGCCGGGTGACCGGCGCCGCTCCCGGTCACCCGGCGCCTCGGCCGACCTCGCCGGAGGCGGGCCGAGGAAGGTGCGGGACCGGCTCGGGGGGCCGGTCCCGCAACACGCCGACCCGTGCGGCGGGTGCCGAGTGGGAGGCCGCCGGTCGGGTAAGTGTTGGAGACAGCAGGGGCCGCCGGCGCCCCGCAGCAGCAAGGGGTGAGGTCATGACCGACAACGCCGCCGAATTCGCCGTCGAGTCGCTGGACCCGGAGGACCCGGAGTCCGAGACCGACGAGGAGCTGCCCTCGCCCGCCGAGCTGCCGCTGAACGCCGCCGCCGACGAGGGCGACGCCGTCGAGCAGCGCCGCCCCGTCCCGGTCGACGAGGACGAGTACCCCCGCTGAGCGGGGGCGCACCGGCTCACAGCCGCAGCGAGACCGGGTAGGCGCGCAGCCACCCGTCCAGCGTCAGCAGTACCTCGGTGGCCGGCCGGGCCGCCTGCGGATCGCGCTCCGGGGAGAGCGCCGCCGCCACCGCCGCCGGATCGGCCAGCGCCTGTCCCGGCGCCTTGGGGTCACCGGCCAGCTCGGTCAGCGCCGCCCGCAGCGCCAGCGGGTAGTTCGGGTCCTGGGTGCTCGGGTAGGGGCTCTTCACCCGGTCCACGATCTCCTTCGGCAGCACGTCCCGGGCGGCCGCCCGCAGCAGGCTCTTCTCCCGGCCGTCGAAGGTCTTCATCGCCCACGGGGTGTTGAAGACGTAGCTCACCAGGCGGTGGTCGCAGAACGGCACCCGCACCTCCAGGCCGCTGGCCATGCTCATCCGGTCCTTGCGGTCCAGCAGGATCCGCACGAACCGGGTCAGGTGCAGGTGGCAGACCTCGCGCATCCGTCGCTCGTGCGGATCGGCCGCGGGCAGGTGCGGCACCTCGGCGAGCGCGGTCGCGTAGCTGTCGGCCACGTAGGCCGCCAGGTCCAGCCGGGCGATCAGGTCCGGGTCGAGCAGGCTCTCGCGCGCGGCGGTGCCGCGCCCGCCGAGCCGGCGGGCCACCCCGGCCGCGTGCCAGGGGAAGGTGTCGCCGTACACCGCCTCCCGCTCGTGGAACCACGGGTAGCCGCCGAACACCTCGTCCGCAGACTCACCGGACAGCGCCACCGTGGAGTGCCGGCGGATCGCCCGGAAGAGCAGGTAGAGCGAGGTGTCCATGTCGCCGAAGCCGGTCGGCAGGTCGCTCGCGCGCAGCACCGCGGCCCGGTGCGCGGGGTCGATCAGCGCGGCGGCGTCCAGCACGATGTCACTGTGGTCGGCCTGCACGTGCCGGGCCAGCAGGTGCGCGAAGGGGGTGTCGGGGGTGGCCCGCAGGTCGTCCGGCAGGAAGTTCTCCGCCTGCCCCGTGAAGTCCACCGAGAACGAGCGCACCGGCCCCGCACCGGTGTCCGCCAGGCCGCGCGCGGCCAGCGCCGTGATGGTGCTGGAGTCCAGGCCGCCGGAGAGCAGCGAGCAGAGCGGCACGTCCGAGATCAGCTGGCGGCGCACGATGTCGTCCAGCAGGTCGCGCACGGTGGCGATGGTGGTGGGCAGGTCGTCGGTGTGCTCCCGGGCCTCCAGCGCCCAGTACTGACGGTCGCTCAGGCCCTCGCGGCGGATCCGCAGGACGTGGCCGGGGCGCACCTCGGCCATGCCCCGGTAGATCGCCTGCCCCGGCGTCTTGACCATGGCGAGCACCTCGCGCAGCCCGTCCAGGCCGACCACCGGTTCCACCCACGGGTGGGCCAGGATCGCCTTCGGCTCGGAGCCGAACAGCACGCCGTCGTCGGTGCGGTAGTAGTAGAGCGGCTTGACGCCCATCCGGTCGCGGACCAGCAGCAGCTCCTCGGTGCGGGCGTCCCAGAGCGCGAAGGCGAACATGCCGTTGAGCCGCTCGACGAAGCCGGGCCCCCAGCGCAGGTAGGCCTGCAGCACCACCTCGGTGTCGCTGCGGGTGCGGAACCGGTGGCCGTGCGACTCCAGCTCGGCGCGCAGTTCCACGTGGTTGTAGACCTCGCCGCTGTAGGTGAGGGAGGCCAGCAGCCGCCCCTCCCGCTCCACCGTCATCGGCTGCGCGCCGCCCTCGATGTCGATCACCGCGAGCCGGCGGTGGCCGAGCGCGGCGTGCGCGGTCAGCTGCACCCCGCCCGCGTCGGGGCCGCGGCAGGCCATCGTCCCGGTCATCGCCGCCAGCACCTCGCGCTGCTCCGTCAGGTCCTGGTCGAATGCCACCCAGCCGGCTATGCCGCACATATGCAGTGCCCTCCAGTCGTCGGACCCCGGCGGCCGGGCTGCGGCGGCCGGAGCGGGAGCCAGGCGGCGCTCTGCCGGGTACGAGGACGGGCAGGGTGGTGCGCCGCGTCGTTCCGTGTGCAGTTGGTGACGCTACGCCTACCTGGCGCCGATGGCGCTGCTGCGGAGCGGAATTGGCCGAAGCATGCCAGGAAGGGCCCGTGCTGCGTCGGGTGTCGGGGGTGCGGCCGGGCTCCGGAGTGCGGACGGGCGGGGGTGGCCCCGGTGGGCGTACCGTGGACCGGTAGTGCACAACGGACCGGTCGTGCACGACGGGCCCTCTCGTCCGCTCCGCTCCCACGTGGAGGTTGCCATGAGACTGAAGGACGAACTCCCCACCGACCACCGGCTCGCCCAGGTCTACCGCTACGGTGCGGGCCTCTGCGGTCTGCTCCTGTTGATCTGGGGCTGCTTCGGGTTGGCCGGTGACCCCGGTTACCTCTCCACCCACGGCACGAACGTCGCTGGCATGTCCAGCAACGGCGCGCTCGGTGTGCTCTCGATCGTGTTCGGCGCGATCCTGATGATCGGTGCCGTGGTCGGCGGCAACTTCGCCTCCTGGCTCAACATGATCGTCGGCGCGATCTTCGTCATCGCCGGCTTCGTCGGGCTGATGGCGCTCGACAGCAGCTGGAACCACCTGGCCTTCCGGATGGCCAACGTGCTGTTCAGCTTCGTCTTCGGCTTCGTGATCGCGACCTTCGGCATGTACGGCAGGGTCAGCGGCCACCTGCCGCACGACAACCCGTACTGGCAGCAGCGCCACAGCGGCGAGCGGGAACCCGAGGAGGACGTGGCCGGGCGCTGGCACGTGCCCGCCTTCAAGCAGGTGCTGCGGCCCACCGTGCACCAC
Source organism: Kitasatospora sp. NBC_01250 (assembly GCF_036226465.1). Lineage (NCBI taxonomy): Bacteria > Bacillati > Actinomycetota > Actinomycetes > Kitasatosporales > Streptomycetaceae > Kitasatospora > Kitasatospora sp. NBC_01250. The sequence continues at coordinate 7,920,424 of NZ_CP108476.1, forward strand.
TGACCGGCGCAAGCCCCCGACGTGCAGGGTGCCGGCGAGCGGATCGCTCGCCGGCACCCTGCACGTCGTCCGGGGTCAGGCGGCGGGCTCCTCCAGCCGGAAGCCGATCTTGACGGTGACCTGGTAGTGCTGGATCCGGTCCTCCGCGACGTGACCGCGCACCTGCACCACCTCGAACCAGTCGATGTTGCGCAGGGTCTGTGACGCGCGGGTCAGCGCGTTGCGGATCGCGGCGTCGGTCCCCTCGTGCGAGGAGCCGACGATTTCGGTCACGCGGTAGATGTGCTCGGACATCACGGCCTCCAGGGGCGTGGTCGGGCTCGGCGGTGAGCTGGGGCAGGTTTCCTTCCACCGTGGCGCATCGGGCGGCGGCGCGCGCGGTGGGCCGCCCCAGGGGTGAGGCGGCGGATGTTACGGAAGTCGTACGGCGGTGGCGGGCGCGAGCCGCGGCGGCCGGGCGGTCCCTATCCTCGGTGGGGTGACAGTGACGCCCCCGCCCGCCGCATCGGCCCCCTCGCCCCGGATCCTGGTGGTCGACGACGACCCGACCGTCGCCGAGGTGGTCACCGGCTATCTGCGGCGGGCCGGCTGCACGGTCGTGCGGGCCGCCGACGGGCGCGCCGCGCTGGCCCAGGCCGCGCTGTTCCGTCCCGAGCTGGTGGTGCTCGACCTGATGCTGCCCGAGCTCGACGGCCTGGAGGTCTGCCGCCGGCTGCGCGCGGACGGCGCCGACCGGCCGGCGGTGGTGATGCTCACCGCACGGGGCGAGGAGTCCGAGCGGATCCTGGGCCTGGAGCTGGGGGCCGACGACTACGTCACCAAGCCGTTCAGTCCGCGCGAACTGGTGCTGCGGGTGCAGGCCGTGCTGCGCCGGCAGGCCGTCCCGCTCGGGGCGGCGAGCCGGGAGCCGCTGCGGGCCGGCGACCTGCGGCTCGACCAGCAGGCCCGCCGGGCCTTTCGCGGGGAGCGCGAACTGGCACTCACCCAGCGCGAGTTCGACCTGCTGACGTTCTTCGTCCGGCACCCGGGGACGGCGTTCGGGCGCGAGGAGCTGATGCACCGGGTCTGGGGGTGGGAGTTCGGCGACCTGTCCACCGTCACGGTGCACGTGCGCCGGCTGCGCGAGAAGGTCGAGGACGACCCGGCGGCACCGGCGCTGATCAGCACGGTGTGGGGCGTCGGCTACCGGTTCGACCCGGTGGCGGCCGGTGCGGCCGAGGGCGGTGCGGCGTGAAGGACCTGCTGCTGATCGCCCTGTTCGCCGCGCTCGGGGCGGGCGTGGCCGGACTGCTGGGCTGGCCGGCGGTGCGGCTGCTGCGCCGCCGCTCGGTGGCGCTCTCGCTCTTCGCCGTCGCCGTGGTCACCGTGCTGGCGATGACCGCCGGCACCCTGGCGGTGGCCCAGGCGATGTTCCTCTCGCACCACGACCTCGGTGTGGTCATCACCGTGACCTGCATGGCCGCGGTGGTCTCGCTGGTGACCGCCGCGCTGCTGGGACGCCAGGTGGTGGCCGGCAGCCGGGCCCTGGCGCTGGCCGCCCGCACGGTGGGCAGTGCCGCCGGATTCACCGCCCCCGCCGAGCCGCTCGGCTCCGAACTGGCCGATCTGAGTGCCGAGTTGGCCGCCACCAGCGCGCGTCTGGCCGAGTCCCGGCAGCGCGAGCAGGCACTGGAGGCCTCCCGGCGCGAGCTGATCGCCTGGATCTCGCACGACCTGCGCACCCCGCTGGCCGGCCTGCGGGCGATGGCCGAGGCACTGGAGGACGGCGTGGCCGAGGAGCCGACCCGCTACCACCGGCAGATCCGCACCGAGGTGGACCGGCTGACCGGCATGGTGGACGACCTCTTCGAGCTGTCCCGGATCCAGGCCGGTGCGCTGACCCTGTCGCTGGCCCGGGTCTCGGCCTACGACCTGGTCGGCGATGCGATAGCGGGCGCCTACCCGCTGGCCCACGAGCGCGGTGTGCAGCTGCGCGGGGAGCGGATCGAGCCGGCCCCGGTGCAGGTGGACGGACGGGAGATCACCCGGGTGCTCGGCAACCTGCTGGTCAACGCGATCCGCTCGACCCCGGCCGAGGGCGTGGTGGCGGTGGCCGCCCGGCAACGGGAGGGCGAGGTGGTGCTCTCGGTGACCGACGGGTGCGGCGGTATCCCGGAGGCGGACCTGGCCCGGGTCTTCGAGACCGGCTGGCGCGGCGGCAGCGCCCGTACCCCGCGCCAGGTGCGCGGGGCGGCGGCCGAGGGCGGTGCGGTGCAGCACCATGGGGACACCGGCGCGGGGCTCGGGCTGGCGATCGTGCGCGGCATCGTGGAGGCGCACGCGGGGCGGGCCTCGGTGCGCAACGTCCAGGGCGGGTGCTGCTTCGAGATCGCGCTGCCCGCCGCGCCCGCACCGCTGTCCTGAGTGACAGGCAGGGCGGGTGCCCGGAAAGTTCCCGGAGGCGATGGGTTCACTCGAACTAGTGATTGGCCAGAGGCGTTCGGACGGGTGCGCTCCGTTTTCTCCTAGGGTCGGCCCTGCTCATCGAACCGACAGGGGAGGGCTCCCATGGCACCTGACGCACCTGACGCACCTGACGCACCCGGCGCATCCGACGCACCTGACGCAGCCGACGACCGTGCTCCCGGCCGCGGACCGGCCGGCCTGACCCGGCGCCGCCTGCTGGCCGGCTCCGCCGCGCTGGGCTCCGCGGCCTGGCTGCTGCGCGGCATCATCACCCCCGACGATGCCGAGGCCGCTCCCGCCGGGACACCCGCACTGCCGGTGCCGCCCGCGTTCCCCGCCGGCATCGAGCTCTACCGGCAGACCTACGAGAACTGGGCCGGCGAGATCCACGCCGACCAGCTGTGGACCTGCACCCCGCACACCCCCGAGGACGTGGTCACCCTGGCCAACTGGGCCCACGCCCAGGGCTGGCGGCTGCGCGCCCAGGGACACCGGCACACCTGGGCCCCGCTCACCGTGGCCAACGGCACCCCGGCCGCCACCGCGGTGCTGCTGGTGGACACCACCCGCCACCTGACCGCGATCAGCGCCGCCGGCACCGCGGCCGCGCCCGCGGTGCGGGCCCAGGCGGGCACGGACATGGAGACCCTGCTGGCCCACCTGGCCGGGCGCGGCCTCGGGGTCACCCACTGCCCGGCCCCGGGGGACATCACCCTGGGCGGGGTGCTCGCGATCGGCGGGCACGGCACCGCGGTCCCGACCGCGGGCGAGAGCAGCGGGCCCGGCCACGGGTTCGGTTCGATCAGCAACCTGGTCACCCAACTCACCGCCGTGGTCTGGGACCAGGGCGCCGGCCGGTACGTGCTGCGCACCTTCGACCGGGCCGAGGCCGACACCGCCGCCTTCCTGGTCAACCTCGGCCGGTCCTTCGTCACCGAGGCCGTGCTGCGGGCCGGCGCCGACCGGAACATGCGCTGCCTCAGCCGGATCGACGTCCCCGCGAGCGAGCTCTTCGCCGCGCCGGGCGGCGGCAACGGCCGCAGCCTGGCCGACTTCCTGGAGCAGAGCGGCCGGGTGGAGGCGATCTGGTTCGCCTTCACCGAGTTCCCCTGGCTCAAGTCCTGGAGCGTCGCCCCCGAGCGGCCCTTCTCGTCCCGCGCCGTCAGCCAGCCCTACAACTACCCGTTCTCCGACAACATCCCGACGCCGGTGGCCGACCTGGCCGGCAGACTGGTCAGCGGCTCCTGGGCGCTGGCGCCGACCTTCGGCCAGCTGCAGTACCTGATCGCCGCGATCGGCCTGACCGGCGACCTCACCGACGTCCTGCTCTCCGGCACCCTGCTGGAGGACCTGCTCAGCCTGGACGTGGTCACCCACCTGCTGGCCGGCGGCCTGCGCTCCGATCTGTGGGGCCCCTCCCGGACGCTGCTGCAGTACGTGCGCCCCACCACCCTGCGGATGGCCGCCAACGGCTACGCGGTGCTGGCCCGCCGGGCGGACGTGCAGTGGGTGGTCAACCAGGTCACCAGCGGCTACCAGCGCCTGCTGACCCAGTACCAGGCGCGCGGGCAGTTCCCGGTCAACGGCGCCGTGGAGATCCGGGTCACCGGCCTGGAGGACCCGGCGGCCAGCGGCGTCCCGGGGGCCCGGCCGCCGTTGCTCTCCGCGATCCGGGCCCGCCCGGACCACCCCGAGTGGGACGTCGCGGTCTGGTTCGACGTGCTGACCCTGCCCGGCACCCCGGGGATGTACCAGTTCGGACGCGACCTCGAACAGCTCCTGCTGGCCGCCTTCGACGGCACCCGGGCGGCGCTGCGCGTCGAGTGGTCCAAGGGCTGGGCCTACACCGCGGATGCCGCCTGGGCCGACCCGGACGTGCTGGACCGGGTGATCCCGGACAGCTACCGGGCGGGCGGCGGCCCGGGCTGGGACGAGGCGGTGGCGGTGCTCGACCGCTACGACCCCGACCGGGTCTTCGGCAACCCGTTCCTGGACCGGCTGCTGCGCTGAGGCTCCGGCGAGGTCCGCCGGACAGGCCCTGGGGTCCGCCGCGGCGCACCCGGCGGCGCACCCAGCAGAATGGCCGCCATGAGCGCAGACCAGCACCCCAGTGATCCGCCGCCGAACGACGGCGCCCCGCCCGGCGGCCCGCTCCCGTCCGTGCCGGAGCCGGGAGCCTCCGAGCCCGGTGCGGTGCCGCACGAGCCGACCGAGCTGCTGCACCACCGGCTCGACCGGATCGAGCGGCTCCTCACCGAGCCCGCCGGGCGCGGTGGGCCCGGCGGGGGCGGCGGCGCGGCGGAGCCGTCGGCCGCGGCCAAGCCGGTCTGGCGCACCGAGACCGAGGCGGAGCAGCGCTGGACGGTGACCGCGGTGATCCTCATCGCGGTCGCGCTGCAGCTGGCGATGCCCGACCGGCTCAGCATCCACCCGCGCTGGATGCTGCCGGCCCTGGAACTCGGCCTGCTGGTCGCGCTGGTGGTGCTCAATCCGCACCCGCGCCTGGGCACCAGCAGCCGGGCGCTGCGTGCGCTGAGCCTGGCGCTGGTCGCGGCGATCAGCCTGGCCAACGGGTGGGCGGCGGTGAAGCTGGTGCGCGACCTGGTGCACGGCAGCGGCGCCTCCAGCGCGCTGCCGCTGCTCGGGACCGGCGGTGCGGTCTGGGCGACCAACGTGATCGCCTTCGCGCTCTGGTACTGGGAGTGGGACCGCGGCGGACCGGCCGCCCGGGCCCGCGGCACCGCCGACTATCCGGACTTCCTCTTCCCGCAGATGCAGCAGCAGGGGCTGGCGCCCGAGGAGTGGGAGCCGGGCTTCCTGGACTACCTCTACGTGGCCTACACCAACGCCACCGCCTTCAGCCCGACCGACACCATGCCGCTCTCGCTCTGGGCCAAGCTGCTGATGATGCTGCAGTCGGCGGTCTCGCTGCTGACCGTGCTGCTGGTGGTCGCCCGCGCGGTCAACATCCTGCAGTGAGGAGGGTGTTGCCGCTGACGGCCCCCGGACGCCGAGAGCGTCCGGGGGCCGTCTGGTCAGCTCACCGTGCCGGGGGAGTTCACCACCAGCGCGACCAGGACCAGCCGTGGCCGTGGTGGGACGGCTGCTGGCCGGTGCCGCCGGTGCCGCCGGTGGTCGGGGCGGGGGCGGGGGTCGGCGTGGGGGCCGGAGCCGGAGCCGGAGTGGGCGCGGGGGCCGGGGCGGGCGTGGTGGTGGCGGTTCCGGTGATCTGGTTGTAGCGCAGCGGGGTGTAGTAGCTGGTCGGCCAGCCCGCCAGCGAGCTGGCGTTGAGGTCGCCCTGGTACTCGTTGGTGAGGACCCGCGAGTTCTGCTCCGAGTAGTAGTTGAAGGTCCCCGCGGACTGGTCGATCCAGTTGCCGAAGAGGATGACGTGCTCGTCGGTGTAGTCGAGCGCGTCGCCGGGCTGCAGGTCGGAGCTGCTGATCTGGGTGGACACGCTGGGCAGGGTCTGGGTGACCAGGCTGTCCGACAGGTGCCAGGCCATCGACACGTAGCCGGAGCAGTCCTCGCGGTAACTGCCGTTGCTGTCGGAGTAGTTGGCGCCCTGGTTGTAGGGCACTCCCTCACTCACCCAGCTCTGGGCCCGCTGGATGACCTCGTCGCGCGAGATGCTGCCGTCGACCGACGAGGCGGCGTGCGCGGGGGTGACGAGCAGGAGCGAGGCGGCGCCGGCGCCGAGGAGCCCGGCGGACCAGCGAGTGAGGCGGTGCGAAGGCATGGCTGTCTCCAGGGAGAGGGGAGAGGGCTGGGGAGAGGGGGGAGAACGGGGTGTGGCTCAGCCGAGCTTGAGGGCGACCGAGGTGAGCAGGTCGCCGTCGGCCCGGGTGCTGTAGGGGGCGGCGTGGGTGCCGGCCCATTCGTCGAAGTGGACGACGGCCAGGGTGCTGCCCTGCTGGACGGCGTAGAGGTGGTCCGTCTGCGGACCGGCGGCGGAGATCCCCTCCACACCGGTCCACTGGCGCGACCAGGCGGTGCCCTGGCCGGTCGTGGCGGTCCGGGTCACCAGCGCGTCGCTGGAGCCGAGCTCCTTCGTCTGCAGGGCGCGTGACTGGGACTGGCAACTGCCCATCTGGGTCAGCAGGTTCTGGTAGGCGGAGCGGGCGGATGGGCCGTCCTGGAAGCTGAACAGGTCCTGCTCGGCCGGCGTCCGGTAGCTGCTGACGTACGCCTGCTGCTGCCAGGCGAGGGCGCCGCTGACCGAGGCGCACTCGTTGAGCCGGACGGCACTGGTCACCTGCTGGGTGCGCGGCGCGGCCAGCGGCTGCCAGTGCTCGGCGGCGTCGGCGGGGAGCTGGTCCGCGGAGAGCCGGGTGCCCACCGCGGGGACCACCGCCCCCGCTGCGGGCGGCGGTGCGACGGCGACGGAGTGCTGCGTGGAGCCGCCGCACGCGCCGACCGCGGCCAGCACGGCCAGTGCACCCACGGTGGCGAGGGCCGCCGTGCGGCGGCGCAGGACGGCTCTGGCAAGCCGCGAGGGACGTCTGTGGCCAGGCATCGGGGGCTCCCTAGCAAGGTCGGCAGGGCAGGGCAGGACGGGCAGGGCGGAGCACGGCAAGGCAGGGCAAAGCGGTGTGAAGCAGGGCGGAGCGGCGCCGGCCATGGCGCGGCGGAGCCGCGGGAACGGGTCGGCGAGGGCACTCAGCGCTTGGCTGGGACGGCGAGCGGTGAGCAGTGGACGGCACCGGCCGCACGGGCGGTCCTGGCCGTCACTCCCGGGGTCGGCCACTGGGGGGAGCGCCGCCGGGTGCCCGGATTCTTGCCCGATCGTTCGAGTACTGTCAATGTCGCGGCGCACCAGCCCGGGTGTGTTCAGGAACACGGCCGAGCCGGGCTCGAATGAGGGTAGTTTGGCTCTTCGCCGCCGCGGGAATCCCCGCTCGCGGTGCCGTCGCACGCCTGCCGTGACGATGGCCGGACGCCTGTCGTGACGCCTGTCGCGACGCCTCGTCGTGACGGCTGTCGTGACGACTGCCGTGCGGGCGCCCCGACGGGCCTGCGCGCGGGAGAATGGACGGGTGACCAGCGCCGCGATGCCCCTGCCGGAGCCGGCACCCGTCCCGGTGGACGAGGCGCTCCGGGCCCGCCCGGCGCCGGCGTTGCGCCCTTATGCGGCCTGGTACTCGGGCTACCGCCAGCGCGGCGTCGCGCCGATGGTGCACCGCGGACTGCCCTCGCCGTACCTGACGCTGATCCTCACCCTGGACGAGCCGCTCACGCTGGCCGCCCACCCGGACCCGCGCCAGCCGCCCGGCAGCTATCGCACGCTGCTCGGCGGGCTGCACACCGGCCCGGCGCTGATCACCCATGCCGGGCGGCAGTCCGGCGTGCAGATCGCCCTCAGTCCGCTGGGCGCGCGGGTCCTGCTCGGGCTGCCGGCGGGCGAGCTGGCGGAGCTGGACTTCACGGCGGAGGAGGTGCTGGGCGGCTGGGCGGTGGAGGGCCGGGAGCGCCTGCTGTCCGCGACCGACTGGCCGGGTCGGTTCGCCGCCGTCGACCAGTGGCTGGGCAGGCGCCTGGGGCAGCGGTCGGATCAGCGGGCGGTCGAGCCCGCGCCCGAGGTGGCGCAGGCCTGGCAGCTGCTGCTGGCGGGCGGCGGGCAGCCGTCGGCCGCCGCGTTGGCGGACCGGATCGGCTGGAGCGGGCGCCACCTGGCGGACCGGTTCCGTACCGAGATCGGCCTCACCCCCAAGGCGGCGGCCCGGGTGATCCGGTTCGACCGCGCCCGGCGCCTGCTCAGCGCCCGTGCGGGGCAGCCGCGTGCGGGTGACGGTCTGGGCCTGGCCGCCCTGGCGGCCCACTGCGGCTACTTCGACCAGGCGCACCTGGCCCGCGAGTTCCGCGCGCTGGCCGGCTGCGCGCCGAGCCGCTGGGTGGCCGAGGAGACGGGGACGGCGGCGAAGCGGGTGGCCGAGGAGCGGGTCGCGCTGGGTTCCGAAACGTCCAAGGCGGGGCCGGGGCGGCCGGTGCAGGCTGGAGCCACCCCGGGATGACCGGGGGCCCCGCCACCGAGGAGGTCCGGTCACCATGGCCGATCGCACCGACACGTCCGACACGTCCGACACCGCGCGCACTGCTGACACCGCGGGCGCTGCCGCCCCCGCGGCCACCCCGCCGGCGCCCGGCATCGCGCCGCCCGCGCCCGGCGCCCCCGCCCCGCAGGTCTGGCCCACCCTTCGGGCCGGTGACGCGCGGGGCCTGATCCGCTTCCTGACCGAGGCGTTCGGCTTCGAGGAGGTCGTCGTCTACGGCGAGGGCGAGGTGGTCGAGCACGCCGAGCTGGCCTGGCCGCTGGGCGGCGGTGTGATGCTCGGCTCGGTCCGCGAGGGCGCACCCTGCCAGGGGGCACCGGGTTCGTTCAGCGCCTACGTGGTGACCGACGACCCGGACGCGCTGCACGCACGGGCCGTCGCCGCCGGCGCGGACGTCGTCAGCCCGCTGCACGTCACCGACTACGGCTCGCGCGACTTCGCGGTCCAGGACCCGGAGGGCAACCGCTGGTCCTTCGGCACCTACCGGGGCGAGCCGCCTCACTCCCAGGGGTGAATCGGGGCCGACCGGAAATACCGCGCCGTCCGGGAGAGCTGTGCACCGTGGAACCCGATGGAGGTGGGAGTGCGATGAGCGCACAGCAGATCGGAAGCGATGCCACTGCGCCGGACGGCGGCCAGGGCGGCGAGGCCGCCGAGTACCGGATCGAGCACGACTCGATGGGGGAGGTCAAGGTCCCGGCCCGGGCCAAGTGGCAGGCGCAGACCCAGCGCGCGGTGGAGAACTTCCCGGTCTCCGGCCAGCGCCTGGGCCGCGCCCACATCGCCGCGCTGGCCCGGATCAAGGCTGCCGCCGCCAAGGTCAACGCCGAGCTGGGGATCGTGGCGGCGCCGGTGGCCGAGGCGATCGTGCAGGCCGCCGCCGAGGTGGCCGAGGGCCGGTGGGACGCGCAGTTCCCGATCGACGTCTTCCAGACCGGCTCGGGCACCTCCTCCAACATGAACACCAACGAGGTGCTGGCCACCCTGGCGGGTGAGCGCCTGGGCAGCCCGGTGCACCCGAACGACCAGGTGAACGCCAGCCAGTCGTCCAACGACGTGTTCCCGTCCTCGATCCACATCGCCGCCACCGCGGCCGTCAGCGACGAGCTGCTGCCGGCGCTGGGCCACCTGGCCGGTGCGCTGGAGGCCAAGGCGGCGGAGTTCGAGACGGTGGTCAAGGCCGGGCGCACCCACCTGATGGACGCCACCCCGGTGACCCTGGGTCAGGAGTTCGGCGGCTACGCGGCCCAGGTCCGCTACGGCCAGGAGCGGCTGCGCGCCACCCTGCCCCGGGTCGCCGAGCTGCCGCTGGGCGGCACCGCGGTGGGCACCGGCATCAACACCCCGCCCGGCTTCGCCGCCGCCGTGATCGCCGAGCTGGCGCGCACGACCGGTCTGCCGCTGACCGAGGCCCGCAACCACTTCGAGGCGCAGGGCGCCCGGGACGCCCTGGTCGAGCTCAGCGGGCAGCTGCGGACCATCGCGGTCGGGCTGACCAAGATCGTCAACGACCTGCGCTGGATGTCCTCGGGGCCGCGCACCGGGCTGGCCGAGATCAACCTGCCCGACCTCCAGCCGGGTTCCTCGATCATGCCGGGCAAGGTCAACCCGGTGATCCCCGAGGTGGTGGCGATGGTCGCCGCCCAGGTGGTCGGCAACGACGCCACGGTGGCGATGGCCGGCGCCAGCGGCGCCTTCGAGCTCAACGTGATGCTGCCGGTGATCGCCCGCAACCTGCTGGAGTCGATCGCGCTGCTGTCCAGTGCCGCCCGGCTGCTGGCCGACCGCACCGTGGCCGGCATCACCGCCAATGTCGAGCGGGCCCGCCGGTACGCCGAGTCCTCGCCCTCGGTGGTCACCCCGCTCAACCGCTACATCGGCTACGAGGAGGCCGCCAAGGTGGCCAAGCAGTCGCTCGCCGAGTCCAAGACGATCCGTCAGGTGGTGCTGGAGCGGGGCTACGTGGAGCGCGGCCTGCTCACCGAGGAGCAGCTCGACCAGGCCCTGGACGTGCTGCGGATGACGCGCCCGTAGGCCGGCCCGCAGGCCCCCGACGCCGGGGCGGCGGCCGTGTGGTGCGCTGCCGCGCCGGATCCAAGGTCCGTGCCTGGCGCGCGTGGTGCGGGTACGGTCGGACCCAGACCGGCCGGGCCGGCACGGTCGGGACAGCGAGGAGGCGCAGCGATGACCGAGCCAGCGGCGACCGAAACGGCGGCAAGGGGGGCGTCGGTGCGGTGTGCGCCCGCGCTGCCGAGCTGGGTGAGCCTGACGGCCACCGACCTGGACGCCGCGCAGGCCTTCTACGGTGAGCTGCTCGGCTGGTCGTTCCGCAGCAGGCCCGACCGCTGGGGCCCCTACGTGACCGCGATGGTGGACGGCGTCGCGGTGGCCGGTCTCGGCACCCTGGGCGCCCTCCAACTGCCGGTCGCCTGGACCACCTTCTTCGGGACCGAGGACGCCGACGTGGTCGCCGAGCGGATCAGGGCCCGCGGCGGCACGGTCGCCGTGGGCCCGCTGGGTTTCGACGCGGGGCGGATGGCGATCTCCTCCGACCCGGCGGGTGCCCCGTTCGGCGTCTGGGAGGGCGGCCCCGACACCGGCCGGGTGCTGAGCATGATCCCCGGTGCGCCGGTCTGGATCGAGCTGCGCACCACCGACGCCTTCGCCGCCGCGCTCTTCTACGGCGAGGTCTTCACCTGGGACGGCCGCGACCCCGAGCAGCTCGCGGTCCGCTGGGAGAACGACCGGGTGGTGCTGCGCACGGCCGGGCGCAGCGTGGCCGCGCTCGCGGTGGCCACCGACCCGGAGGCCAGGCCGAGTTGGAACGTGTACTTCGCGGTCGACGACGCGGACGAGCGGGTGCTGGTGGCCGAGCGGCTCGGCGCCGACGTGCTGGGCGAGGTGCTGGAGACCCCGTACGGCCGGGTGGGGCACCTGCGTGACCCGCAGGGCGGCCGGTTCTCGCTGATCGGCCCGTCACCGGCCCGCTAGGCCGTGTCTCACAATTCCCGCCAGGCGCGCATTGTGAGACACGGCCTAGTGCCGCCCGGGAGGCTCACCGCGGCGCTCACTGCCGTTCGATGACGGTGCCGCACCGCCAACAGGCGGTCGGCGGCGGCCGGTCCGCGAGCGCGCCGCAGTCGGTGCAGACCAGCGCCAGCAGACAGGCGCTCTCGCCACCGGCCGGCTCGTCCTGCGGCGGCTCGGTCGGCATCGGCTCGGGCTGCGGCGGCTCGGGCTGCGCGGGTTCTGAGGTTGCCGTCTGCTCCACCATTCCTCCATCGTCGGCGCGAGCTGCGGGCCTACGATCGCGTCCGTCCGAGTGAACCGCCCCGGCGTGTCGTTTGCTTGCGATCAGTTCGGGTACCGCTCGGCTCAATATCCCGAAGATCATCGAGCGGAGGAGCAGCATGGAACGCGAGCCCACCAGCCCGGCAGACCCGAGCGCCCGGGCGGAGCAGCTGGCACAGCGGGCGGTCGTCGAGGAAGTGGAGGCCACCGACCCGTACGACCGCGGCGACGTCGAGTGGTACGCGGTCCTCGGCGAGGACTGACCACCACCCGACGCCCTCGGTCGTACGAGGGACGCTACGCCTCGGCGGCGACCCACACCGTGGTCGTGTTGCAGAACTCCCGGATCCCGTGCCCGGACAGCTCGCGTCCGTAGCCGGAGCGCCGCACACCGCCGAACGGCAGCGCCGGGTGCGAGGCGGTCATGCCGTTGAAGAAGACCCCGCCGGCCTGGATGTCGCGCACGAAGCGCTCCTGCTCGGCGGGGTCGGTGGTCCAGACGTTGGAGCTGAGCCCGAAGGGCGTGTCGTTGGCCAGGCGCACGGCCTCCGCCAGGTCCTCGGCCCGGTAGAGCGTGGCGACCGGGCCGAACGCCTCCTCGTGGTGGATCCGCATCCGCTCGGTGATGCCGCTGAGCACGGTCGGCGGGTAGTACCACCCCTCGCCCAGCTCCGCCGGCACCTTCGCCTGGGCCTCCACCCGCGCCCCCTGCGCCAGCGCGTCCTCGACCAGCTCGGCCAGTTCGTCGCGGCCCTGCCGGGTGGCCAGCGGCCCGACCTCGGTCGCCTCCGCCATCGGGTCGCCGACCCGCAGCGCAGCCATCCGCGCGCTGAAGGCGGCCGTGAACTCCTCGTAGACGGCGGTGTGCACGATGAACCGCTTGGCCGCGATACAGGACTGCCCGTTGTTCTGCACCCGGGCGGTGACCGCCTTGGCCGCCGCTGCCGCGACGTCCGCCGAGGGCATGACCACGAAGGGGTCGCTGCCGCCCAGCTCCAGCACGGTCTTCTTCACCTCGTCGCCCGCCACCGAGGCCACCGAGCGCCCGGCGCCCTCGCTGCCGGTCAGGGTGGCCGCGGCCACCCGGGGGTCGCGCAGCACGCCTTCGACCGCGCGCGAGTCGATCAGCAGCGTCTGGAAGCAGCCCTCGGGGAAGCCGGCGCCGCGGAACAGGTCCTCCAGGTAGAGCGCGGTCTGCGGGACGTTGGAGGCGTGCTTGAGCAGCCCGACGTTGCCCGCCATCAGCGCGGGGGCGGCGAACCGGATCACCTGCCAGAGCGGGAAGTTCCAGGGCATCACGGCCAGCACCACCCCGAGCGGGCGGTAGCGCACCCAGGCCCGGGCGGCGCCGGAGTCCGTCACGTCCTCGGGCGCCGGGTGCTCGTCCGCCAGCAGGCCCGGCGCCCGGTCGGCGTACCAGCGCATCGCCTTCGCGCACTTGGCGGCCTCGGCGCGGGCGGCGGCCAGCGGCTTGCCCATCTCGGCGGTCATCAGCGCGGCGATGGTCTCCTGATCGGCGTCGAGCAGCTCGGCGGCCCGGTGCATCAGTCGCGCCCGGTGCGCGAAGTCGGTCAACCGGTACTCGGCGAAGGTCGCCTCGGCCCGTGCCAGGCGCTGCTCGACGGCGGCGGCCGGGTAGGGCTCGAAGGTCCGCAGGGTCTGTCCGGTCGCCGGGTTCACGGTCGCGATCGCCATCGCTGGTCTCCTTGGCTGGATCTCGGGCTGGATCTCCGGACGCGCCGGCGCGTGGGCACGGCGGCCCGTCGACGCGTGACGCGGGCACGCCTACCCACGTGCGGACGAGCCTAGTCACGGACCGTGCTGCGAGAGAGGGAGGCGCGGCATGGGGGATGCTGGAGGCATGCCCGAGGGTGACACCGTCTTCCGCACCGCCGCCCAGTTGCACCGGGCGCTGGCCGGGCAGCGCCTGACCACCGCCGAGCTGCGGGTCCCCGCGCACGCCACCGCCGCGTTGACGGGGCTCCAGGTCCTGGAGGTGGCACCGCGCGGCAAGCACCTGCTCGCCCGGCTGGAGGGCGGCCTGACCCTGCACACCCATCTGCGGATGGACGGCCGCTGGCAGCTCTACCGGGCGGGGGAGCGCTGGACGGGCGGGCCTGGGCACCAGATCCGGGCCGTCCTCGGGACCGCCGAGCAGACCGCCGTCGGCTACCGGCTGCCGGTGGTGCAACTGCTGCGGACGGCCGACGAGGCACAGGCGGTCGGCCACCTCGGCCCGGACCTGCTGGGCCCCGACTGGCCGGCGGGCGGGGCCGAGGAGGCGCTGCGCCGCCTGGCCGCCGCGCCCGGGCGGCCCACCGGCGAGGCGCTGCTCGACCAGCGCAACCTGGCCGGGATCGGCAATGTCTACGCCAACGAGCTGTGCTTCCTGGCCGGGGTCACGCCGTGGACCCCGTTCGGCGAGCTGCCCGCGCCCGAGCGGCTGGTCGCGTTGGCCCACCGGCTGCTCCGGGCCAACCGGCTGCGCCCGGGGCACCCGACGACCGGCGAGACGAGGCCCGACCGCAGCCACTGGGTCTACCGCCGCACGGGCCGGCCCTGCCGCCGCTGCGGCACCCCGGTGCGCGGCGCGACGCAGGGCACCGCGCCGAACGAGCGGGTGGCCTTCTGGTGCCCGGTCTGTCAGCGGGGGCCGGTGCCGCCGGGGTGAGCGGGCGGCCTCGGCCGGCGAGCCTGCCGCCGCGCCGCCGGGCTCCGGCCCGTCCGCTTCAGGACCGGCGCGTGCGGTGGCTCAGGTGACTCACGTGGCTCAGGCGACTCAGGTCGCGGAGCCGGCGGCGGCGCCGGTGGCCAGGTCGGCGCCCCAGCGGTCGATGGCGGCCTGCAGGTCCAGCGCCCGCATGCCGTGCTCGTCGCCGGTCGGCCAGTCCGCGCGCGGCACCCGCCACATCACCTCGAACTCGTTGCCGTCGGGGTCCTTGGCGTAGAAGGACTTGGAGACCAGGTGGTCGGTGGCGCCGACCAGGGCGCCGCGCTCGCGCAGCAGCTGCCCGGTCTCGGCCAGCTCGCCGAGTGTGCCGACCTCCCAGGCCAGGTGGTAGAGCCCGACCCGGCCCGGCTGCGGGCCCGGGGCCTCGGCGCCGATGGCGAACAGGCCGAGGTCGTGGTCGTTCAGGGTCTCCTTGGCACTGAGGAAGGCGGCGCGTCCAGGGATCTCGACGTCCACCTTGAAGCCGAGCACCTCGGTGTAGAAGGCGACGGAGCGGGCCACGTCGCGGATGTAGAGCACCGCGTGGTTGAGACGGCGGACGGGCATGGTGGGTTCCTGCCTTTCGACGGGTGGGGGCTGTCGGTCAGGGGCGGATGGGGGGCTCAACTGCCCTGCGGCTGGAGGCGGATGCCGTGGCCGAGGGTTATTGCCGTGCCCTGCGCCTTGGTGCGCAGGTAGTGCAGGTTGCTGGGGGAGGCGTGGACGCCGGTCGGCACCCGGCGGGTGACGGTCACCCCGAGCGCGCCGAGCTGGGCGGCCTTGGCGGGGTTGTTGCTCAACAGTTCGATCCTCGGTGCCCGCAGGGTGTGCAGCATCTGGGCGGCCGCGGTGTAGTCGCGGGCGTCCTCCGGCAGACCGAGGGCGGCGTTGGCGGCGTAGGTGTCGAGTCCGCCGTCCTGCTGCAGGGCGTAGGCGTCGAGCTTGTTGTACAGCCCGATGCCGCGGCCCTCCTGGCACAGGTAGAGCAGGTAGCCGCCCTGCTCGGCGATCCGCTCGACGGACTCGCGCAGCTGCGGGCCGCAGTCGCAGCGCGCGGAGCCGAAGACGTCACCGGTCAGGCACTCGGAGTGCAGCCGGACCAGCGGGGTGCCGGTCGCGTGCGGGGTGCCGAGACCGAGTGCGAGGTGTTCCTGGCCGTCGGCGAGCCCGTGGAAGGTCGTCATCTCGGCGTCGACCTGGAAGCCGTCGCCGAAGTGCAGCGGCACCCGCACCCTGGTGCGCACCCGGGCGGGCGGCAGCTGCGGCGGAACGGCGGACGGGACGGCGCTGGTCATGGGGTCTCCGGTCGGGTCCGGGGATGTTCCGGGATGGTCGGAAAAGTTGTTCAAATTTGAAGCTGAGGTCGACAGTACACCGATCTTCAAATTTGAACAACAGCGCTAGGCTCTTCCCATGGCAGAGACCCGGTGGCTGGACGAGCAGGAGATGGCGGCGTGGCGAGGATTCCTCGCGGCGAGCAATCTGGTGGCGCGCCGGCTGGAGCAGCAGTTGAAGGACGAGGCCGGGCTGTCGCACACCCAGTACGAGATCCTGGTCCACCTCTCCGCCATGCCCGAGGGGGCGCTGCGGATGACCGAGCTGGCCGAGCGCCTGATCACCTCCAAGAGCGGGCTGACCTACCAGGTCGCCCAGCTGGAGAAGGCGGGGCTGGTCCGGCGGCGCTCCTGTGCCAGCGACGTGCGCGGGGTGGTCGCGTTCCTGACCGAGGAGGGCCATGAGGCGCTGCGGGCGGCGGCGCCCGGGCACGTGGCCGCGGTGCGGGCGGCGCTGATCGACGTGCTGGACCGGGAGCAGCT
Source organism: Kitasatospora sp. NBC_01250 (assembly GCF_036226465.1). Taxonomy (NCBI): domain Bacteria; kingdom Bacillati; phylum Actinomycetota; class Actinomycetes; order Kitasatosporales; family Streptomycetaceae; genus Kitasatospora; species Kitasatospora sp. NBC_01250. The sequence goes on from NZ_CP108476.1 coordinate 7,936,737, forward strand.
GGTGGCGGTGGCCGAGGCGCTGGGCGAGGTCGCGCGGCGGCTGCGGGAGTGAGGGTGGCCTCCGGCCCGGGTGCGGATGAACGCCCGGTGGCGGGATCGGGTCTACGCGGGTCCTGGTGGGCTTCTTCCTACTGAGGTGGCCTCAGTTGTCTGGCGGGGCGCACGGATTGGCCGCTACGCTCGCCGGGCGCAGCCATGCCAATCATTGGTATGTGTGCAGCGGCACTCGCGTTCTCGCAACTGTGGCACCTCTCCCACCAGCCCATCAGGAGCGACCATGTCCCGCACTGCCCGCTACTCCCGCCTGCCCAGATCCGCCCGTCTCGGGTCCGTGCTCGCCGCCCTGCTGGTCGCCGCCGGCCTCGGCCTCGCCGCCCCGGCGCAGGCCGACACCGCCGGGCGCGGCTTCCAGCCCAGCCACCCGGACCAGGACCACGCCGGCTCCACCATCGCGGCCCACGAGGGTGTGGGCACCGGCGGTGCGCGACCGCTGGTCACCCAGACCGGCGGCATGGACGTCGCCAGCTACCAGGGCACCGTCGACTGGAGCACGGCCGCCGCCAACGGCGCAGGCTTCGCCTACGTCAAGGCCACCGAGGGCACCGGCTACACCAATCCGTACTTCGCCCAGCAGTACGACGGCTCGTACCAGGCCGGACTGATCCGCGGCGCCTACCACTTCGCGCTGCCGAACGCCTCCAGCGGTTCGGCGCAGGCCAGTTGGTTCGTCGGCCACGGCGGCGGCTGGTCCGCCGACGGCCTGACCCTGCCGCCCGCGCTGGACATCGAGTACAACCCCTACGGCGCCAGCTGCTACGGCCTCGGCCAGAGCGCCATGGTGAGCTGGATCCGGGACTTCAGCAACACCGTCGACAGCCTGACCGGCCGGTATCCCACCATTTACACCACAACCGACTGGTGGAGTTCCTGCACCGGCAACTACGGCGGCTTCGGCGCCACCAACCCGCTCTGGATCGCGCGTTACTCCAGCTCACCCGGCACGCTGCCGAACGGCTGGGCGTACCAGACCTTCTGGCAGTACGCGGACTCCGGCACCTTCCCGGGCGACCAGGACACCTTCAACGGCGCCTACAGCCGCCTGCAGGCGCTGGCCACCGGCTGACAAGCCTGCCCCCGGGCATCGCTCGTGCGGGTGAGTCCGGGGGCGTGCCAGTTTCCCGGCCCGGCGCTGCGGCGTTTGACGGTGCGTCAGGTCTGCGGAACGGGCTGAGGAGTGGTCGAGTGTCGGACCAACTGCGCACGCAGGCGCTGCCGCCCGTGGCGGACGCGGCCTTCGACCTCGCGGACCCGGCCTTCTGGCGGCTGCCCGCCGAGCAGCAGGCCGCCGCCTTCCGCCGGCTGCGCTCACTCGGCGGGCCGGTCTGGTTCGTCGAGCGGCCCGGTGGTCTGCTGCGCCGTGAGCGCGGCTTCCACGCGCTGGTGCGGCACGCCGACGTGGTCGCGGCCAGCCGCCGCCCCGAGGCGTTCCGCAGCGCGCCCGGCGTCACCACGCCGGAGCCGGCCCGCTGGGTGCGGCTGCTCTTCGGCGACTCGATGGTCAATCTGGACGACCCGCAGCACGCGCAGCTGCGCCGGATCGTCGCGCGCGCCTTCACCCCGCGGCTGCTCGGCCGGGTGGAGGCGGAGATCGGCGCGATCGCCACCCGGATCGTCGACGAGGTGATCGCCGAGCGGCCCACCGACTTCGTCCCGGCCGTCGCCGCCCAGCTGCCGTTCCAGGTCATCTGCCGCATGATGGGCATCCCCGAGGAGCACTGGCCGCTGATCCTGCGTCAGATCGACCAGGCCACCGAGCACACCGGGGTGCGCCGGCCGCTGCGGGAGCGGATCCGGGTCCCCGGGCAGGGGCTGCGGGCGCTGGCGCGGCTGCAGCGGGTGGTGGCCGAGGTGGGCCGGGAGCGGCGTCGGAACCCCACCGAGGACCTGATCTCCGCGCTGGTCGGCGCCGACCTGGACGGCCGCGGCCTGACCGGCCGTGAACTGGGCGCGTTCTTCTCGCTGTTGCTCGTCGCGGGGGTGGAGACCACCCGCAATGCGCTCGCCCACGGGCTGCACCTGCTCAGCACCCACCCCGAGCAGCGGGCCCTGCTGCTGGCCGACCCGGAGCGGCACCTGGACGGCGCGGTGGAGGAGATCCTGCGCCACGCCACGCCGATCATCCAGTTCCGCCGGACCGTGGCCGTCGACCAGGAGCTGAACGGCACCAGGCTGGCCCGGGGCGAGAAGGTGGTGCTCTTCTACGGCTCGGCCGGGCGCGACGAGGCGGTCTTCGCCGACCCCGACGCCTTCGACATCACCCGCGACCCCAACCCGCACCTGGCCTTCGGGGGCGGTGGGCCGCACTACTGCCTCGGCGCCCACCTGGCCCGGCAGGAGATGAAGGCGCTGTACCGGGAGCTGTTCACCCGGCTGCCGGAGGTCCGCTCGGTCGCAGCGCCGGAGTTGATCCCCTCCAGCTTCGACCACCGGGTGCGCTCGCTGGCCTTCACCCTCGGCTGAGCCGGCCGCTCGCGCCACGGGAGCCCGGCCGCGAAACGGGAGCCTGCCGACGAATCGGGAACCTGGTCACGAACCAGGAAAAGCAGGACGTCCCCGTACTTATGCGGCAAACCTGACGCAGTCCCGGGAGGGACTGCGGACAGTGCCCCGCCCGCCCGCTCGGGGCTCTGATCAGGGCCTCACCAGTCGCTAGCGTGGTTCGTGGTCAGTGGAGTGCCAGGGAATTTCCGTACCGGGCTTGTGACTTGCTTCGCTCCAGCTGGCCTGCTTCCTCTTCGGCAACTAAGGCTGGTGCATATGAGTACGACCGTGCAATCGGGACGGGACGGGACCCGTGGCAACCTTGCGCTGGGAGCACTCGGGCTTGGCGCTTTCGTGGTCGGTACGGCCGAACTGGTGATCGTCGGGATCCTGGACCTGGTGGCGAAGGATCTGAAGGTCTCGGTCGGTACGGCCGGCCTGCTGGTGACCGCGTACGCGCTGGGCATCTGCATCGGCGGTCCGCTGCTGACGGTGCTGACCGTGCGGCTCGGCCGCCGGGTCCTGCTCGGGATCACCCTGGCCGCCTTCATCGTCGGGAACGTGCTGGCGCTGAGTGCGGTCAACTTCGGCATGCTCGTGGCGGCCCGGGTGCTCACCGGGTCGGTGCACGGGCTCTTCGTCGGGGTGGCCTCGATGGTCGCCTCCAGCCTGGTGCCGCCGGAGCGGCGCGGCCAGGCGGTGGCGATGGTCTTCGGCGGCATCGCGGTCTCGACCGTGGTGGGTGTGCCGCTGGGCACCCTGATCGGACAGTCCATCAGCTGGCAGGCGGCGTTCGTGGGGATCGTGATCCTGGCGGCGATCGCCCTGGTGGCGGTGGTGATGCTGGTGCCCCCGGTGCCTGCGGCCACCGATTCGGGCCTTCGAGCGCAGGCGAAATTCGCCTTCGCCCCAAGGGTGTTGGGGATGCTGTCGGTCGGTCTGCTGCTGCTGGGCGGCGAGTTCGCGGCCTTCACCTACATTTCGAGCTTCCTGCAGGACGTGACCAAGGTCTCCGGTGGTGCGGTCAGTGGCTTCGTGCTCGCCTTCGGCGTCGCAAGTGCGGTGGGTGCCATTGTCGGTGGCCGGTTCGCCGACCGCAATGCCTCCAACACGCTGCTGGTCTGCAACGTCGGCCTGGTGGTGGCGCTGGTGCTGCTCAAGCTGGTCGGCGCCAGTCCCATCCCGGTGATCATCGTGCTGGCCCTGTGGGGCCTGGTCGGCTTCGGCCTGACGCCGGCCTTCCAACTGCGGGTGATCGGTCTGGCCGGCCCTGGTGGCGGCCTGGCGGCGACCCTGGGCGCCTCGGCGGTCAACGCCGGTATCGCGGTGGGCGCGGCCGTCGGCGGCTGGGCCGAGGGCAGCCACGGCGCGGGCGCCGTGGTGGTGACCGGCGCGATCATCTGCGCGGTCGGTCTGCCGGTCACCTGGGCCTCGCGGTTCCTGACCCCGCCCGCCGCGGAGCCGCTCGCCGGGTCCTCGTCCGGTGTGACGGTCGCGGCGGCGGACGAGGGCGCGGCCGGGTTGGCCGCCGACTCCGCGGTGCTCCAGGCCGACTGACCCCTGAAGCAACCCGTAGCGGACTGACGCGGCACCGCCGCTCGGCGGTGCCGCCCGTTTGAGAGAGGGGATGTCCATGAAGGTCATATCGAAGGCCGGCCTGCCCAGCATCGTGATCAACGGGGAGACCGCCGCGCACATCTTCCAGGGGGTCGCGGCGGGGACCACCGTCTCGGCGTTCATCGTGGACGTGAGCGGTGAGGTGGGTCCGGACCGGCACACCCACCCGTACGACGAGGTGTTCGTGATCGTCGAGGGCCGGGTCAGAATCCAGGCCGGCGACGAGACGATCGACGGGACCCCGGACTCCATCGTGGTGGTGGAGGCGGAGGTCCCGCACACCTTCTACAACCTGGGCCCGGGCCCGGCCCGGATGGTGAACATCCACGCGGCCGAGCGGGCGGTGACCAACTTCACCACCGACGCGCACGGCCACAACGACAGCTACGAGTACGCCCACGAGAACTGACGCTTCGTCAGGCCGTGCACTCTTCGAAAGGTCGCCTTGATGGACATCGGCATTCTGGGCAGCGGGATGATCGGCTCGGCGGTCGGCCGGCTGCTGGTGGACGCGGGCCACAAGGTGGCGATCGCGAACTCGCGGGGCCCCGAGTCGCTGGAGCAACTCGTCAGTGAGCTCGGTCCGTTGGCGACCGCCGCCAGCATCCCGCAGGCCATCGCCTTCGGTGACCCCGTGGTGGTGCTGGCGATTCCGTTCGGCCGCTACCAGGACCTGCCCGCCGCCGAGCTGGCGGGCAGGATCGCGGTGGACACCACGAACTACACCCCCGCGCGGGACGGGCGGATCGGCGAACTGGCCTCGGGCTCGGTGACCTCGAGTGAGCTGATCGCCGGTCACCTGCCCGGCACCCGACTGGTGAAGTCGCTGAACACGCTCTACTACCGCACGATGCTGGAGCGGGCCAGGCCCGGCGCTCCGCGGGCCGAGCGCACCGCCTTCTTCGTGGCCGGTGACGACGCGGAGGCGAACGCGCTGGTCGCCCGCCTGGTCGAGGAGATCGGCTTCGCGGCCGTGGCCACCGGTTCGCTGCGCGAGGGCGACGCCCGGCAGGGCACCGGCTCCGCGGTCTTCAACGTGCCGCTGCTGGTGGACCAGGTGCGGCGCGAGGGCTGGTAGGCCCACAACGGTCCGGTCCCGGGGGCGAGCAGTGCCCCCGGGGCCCGGGCGATGACGGACGACAGGATCAACTGGCATGGGGAGTGGATGACATGAGCGTGCTGGAGACGATCAGGTTCCACCTGCGCGAGGGCGTCTCGGACGAGGACTTCCTGGGACGCAACCAGACGGTGGAGCGCGAGTACATGGCCAAGCGCCCGGGCTTCTCAGCCCGTTGGACCTCGAAGTCGGCCACCGGCGAGTGGCTGGTGGTGGTGCGCTGGAACAGCGTCGCGGAGGCCGAGGCGACCATCAACGAGTTCCTGAAGGCGCCCCAGACACAGGAGTTCCTGGCCGTGGTCGATCCGTCCACGGTGTCGTCGGGGCACTACGAGCTGGTCGAGGACTGATGTCGGATCGGCAGGCCGCCGAGGCCTGGGCTGGAAGGAAGTGGACAACCGGTGAGTGAGAACGCGCATGACTTCCGCACCGTACGCGAGGCAACGCTGGAGATACTCCGGCAGCTGGGGCTGACGACGATCTTCAGCAACCCGAGCCACACCGAGATGAAGCTCTTCGAGGACTGGCCGGACGACTTCCGGTTCGTGATGGGCCTGCAGGAGGCGTCCGTCGTCGGTATGGCGGACGGCTACGCCCAGGCCACCGGGCAGGCCTCGCTGGTGATCATCAACGGCGGGCCGGGGCTGGGCAACGCGATGGGGTCGGTCTACACGGCGGCCACCGCCCACACGCCGATGGTGATCCTGGGCGGCCAGCAGGCCCGCAAGATGGTGGCCGGCGAGCCCTTCCTCAACGCGCGGCACGCCACCCAGCTGCCGCAGCCGTACATCAAGTGGGCCGGTGAGCCGGCCCGCCCGCAGGACGTTCCGGCGCTGCTGGTCAAGGCGTTCCACATCGCCAACCAGGCGCCCCAGGGTCCGGTCTTCGTCGCGGTGCCGGAGGACGACTGGGTGCGCCCGGCCTCGCCCGACCCGCTGCCCAAGGTGGTCAGGAGCGCCGTGGTGCCCGACCCGGCCGCGCTGCGCGAGCTGGCGGACGTGCTGAACCGCGCCGAGCGGCCCGGCCTGGTGGCGGGCCCGACGATCGACGCGCAGGGCGCCCGGGGCGACCTGATCGCGCTGGCCGAGAAGCTCAACGCGCGGGTCTGGGGCGCGCCGGTCTGGCCGCGCTCCAGCTTCCCGGAGAACCACCCGCTCTTCGGCGGTGTGCTGCCGCCGATCCCCGAGCTGATCTCCGCCAAGCTGGAGCAGCACGACGTGGTGGTGGTGCTCGGTTCGCCCACCTTCACGCTCTTCACCTGTGCGGACCTGTTCTCCACCGAGCCCGCCGGGCCGGACCTCTCGGACCAGCCCCGGCTGCCGGCGGGCACCGAGTTCTACCACCTGACCGACAACCCGGAGGCGGCGGCCTGGTCGATGGCCGGCACCAGCTACGTGCTGCCCCCCGGCCCGGCGGTCACCGGCCTGATCCCGCTGGTGCAGGAGCGGCCCAAGGTCGCGCTGCCGCCCACCCGCGAGCCGATCCCGGTGCCGCAGCCCTCCGAACCGCTCACCCAGGCCTACCTGTTCCACCTGGTGGCGCAGGAACTCCCCGAGGACGCGGTGCTCTTCGAAGAGCTGCCGATCGCCCGCGCGGACTTCCACGAGCAGATCCCGCTGGGCGCGGACAACGGCTACTTCGCCACCGCCTCGGGCGCGCTCGGCTTCCCGTTCGCGGGCGCGGTGGGCTACGCGCTGGCCCGTCCCGAGCGGCGCGCGGTCGCGGTGATGGGCGAGGGATCGGCGCAGTACACGCTGCACGCGCTCTGGACGGCGGCGCAGCACCGGCTGCCGGTGACCTACATCATCCCGAACAACTCCGGCTACCTGTCGCTGAAGTACTACCTGCAGGAGCAGGAGTCCTGGCGGGTGGGCTGGGACCTGCCGGACCTGGACATGGCGGCGCTGGCGCGCGGCTTCGGGGTCCCCTCGGAGCGGATCGAGACGCCGGAGCAGCTGCGCGAGGCGCTGAAGTCGGCGTTCACGGTGGACGGCCCGGTGCTGCTGGACGTCGTGGTGGCCGACCCGGGGCTCTTCCGGCTCTGAGCGGCGCGTGGCGGGGCCGGCGCCGTCCCGGGGTTTCCCGGGGCGGCGCCGCGCCGTGCCCGTCGTGGCGGCTTCAGCCCCGGGCCGGGGCTCAGGGCCTGTCCGGCTCTAGCTCCAGGTGACCGCGGGCAGTGGCCAGGCGGGCGGGGCGGGCAGCGGGGCGCCGTCGACGCCGAGCGCTGCGGCGTCAGGGGTGGCGCGACCGCTGAGCCAGCCGAGCAGGGTGTGGCCCGGGCCGGTCGCGGTGGGGCCGACTGCGGCGATGTTCCAGGAGCGGTCCAGGTCCGTGGCCTCGATCCGGGCGAGCGGGAAGGCGCGGGCGGCGAGCGCGGTGGCGGTGTCGTCCAGTGCCCAGGCCACGTACGCGGCGGGCCAGTCGGCGGGCCGGTAGCCGAGGTCCAGGTCGACGTGGTGGGTCTCGAGTTCGCGCCAGCAGCGGTTGAGGGTGTACCAGGCCGGGTGCCGCCAGCCGGCCAGTGCGCTGACCAGCACCTCCCACCGGTCGGCCGGCAGCGCGGCGGCGTCGGCGGTCAGCCGGGCGAGCTGCTCGCGCAGTTCCGCGGCCAGCTCGGCGGCCGGGCGCCCGGCGCCGGCCTCGGTGGCGTGGGCGAGTTCGGCGCTGCCGGGACGCGGACCGGGCTCGGTTCCGGTGTGTGCCACCGCCAGCATCCAGCGGTAGGCGTCGATACTGCGGGACAGGTGGCTGATCACGTGGCCCCGGCTCCACCCCGGCAGCGCGGACGGCCCGCGCACCTCGGCATCGGTCAGGGCGGCGAGGCCGGTGGCGAGTCGGGCGCCGGAGCGGTCGAGTTCCTCGATGATCGTGATCATTTTTGTACCGTAGTACAGGCTGTCTGGCGTCGTCGATGCCGGTTCTTCGGGGCTATCAGGGGGTTGTCACCGGCGCGTTCCGTGCTGATTAAAGTTTTTGCAAGGAGCGGGCGGACTTCTGCCGCGGGGGAGCGGCTGTGGTGCGGCCCTCGTCCAGGTCCATGAAGACCACCGGCACCTGGTTGTCCCGCAGGACGCGGCTGAGCAGGTCGGCGAGCAGGGCCCGTTCGTCCTCGCCGAGACTGGTCGGCAGCTGGTCGACCCGGCGGCAGGTCTCGGCGTAGAACTCCTCGGCGAGTCTGCCGCCCGCCGGAGTGAGCGCGACCCAGACGGCGCGGCCGTCCCGTGGGTCGGGCACCCGCTGGACCAGGCCACGCTGGGCGGTGCGGTCCACCAGGCCGGTGAGGCTCGACTTCGCCAGCCCGAGCACCGTGCCCAACTCGCTCATGCCGTACGGATGCGCCATCAGCACGCAGAGCAGTTGCCCCTGCTGCGGCGTCAGCCCATAGGCCCGGCTCGACTCGGCGTAGGCCGAGTTCACCAGGAAGGAGGAACGCACCAGTGCGGTGACGACTCCCAGTCGTTCATTCACGTGCTCGCTCTGCTCGCTCGCGGCCTTTCCCACACGGTCAGCGTACGGCAGGCGGTGGGGTCCTGGCAGCGGTTTTGGTGGTTCGGGGCCGGTCGATCCTGGGGGTGTGCTGGGACCGAGCTGATAGTTCGTTGAGCGAATCAGTTTGGTGCATGGCCGGGTTCCGCTTCGTCGCCGGGCCCCGGTCGCAGGTCCGGCTCCGGCAGGCTGATCGGGCGCCAGCGGGCCCAGCCGGCGAAGGCCGCGGCCATCACCAGCATGCCGATGCCCACCCAGAGGTTGACGTTCACCCCGCCCGCCAGCGCCCGGTCCGCCGCGGAGGTGAACGCGGCGCCCAGCACGGTCAGCACCGCGCCGTAGCAGGTGAAGAGCGCCGCGAGGATCCAGCGCAGGTCGAGCAGGCCCGCCCTGCCGGTGCTGCCGGTGGTGGTGGCCTGTGGCGGGAGGCCGTGGCCATGGCCGTGATCGTGGCCGTCGGGCGAAGTCATCGCGTGCTGCCCCTTGGTGGAAGCTCGGGTGTCACCAGAAGATGATGTTGAGAACGGTGGCGAGCAGCAGGGCGCCGGCGCCGAGGAGGGCCGGGCTGCGGTACCAGCCCGCGTCCTGCGGCGAGGTCCGCTTCTTCAGCTCGTCGCGCGGTGTCAACGCCCAGACCAGGCCGACCAGTTCGCTGTCCGGCTTGGGTGTGGTGACCAGTGTGACGGCCACGCTCACCAGGATGTCCATGACGAAGGCGGCGCTCGCCGCCACGAAGCTCGGCCCCTGCCCCGACATGTGCAGCACGTGGTGCCGGTTCAGCTGGTCGATCGTCAGCGCCGAGGCGGTGCCTACGATCAGGCCGACCCCGCCGGCCACCGGGGTGGTCCGCTTCCAGAACATGCCGAGCACGAAGGTGGCGAAGAGCGGGGCGTTGAAGAAGGAGAAGAGCGTCTGCAGGTAGTCCATGATGTTGTTGTAGCCACGGGCGATGAAGGCCGTGCCGATCGCGATGGCGCAGCCCAGCACGGTCACCGTGCGCCCCACCCGCAGGTAGTACGCGTCCGGCCGGTCCTTCACCACGTAGGCCTGCCAGAGGTCGTACGTGAAGACCGTGTTGAACGAGCTGACGTTCGCCGCCATCCCCGCCATGAACGCGGCCAGCAGTCCGGTGATCGCCACACCCAGCATCCCGGACGGCAGCAGGTCGCGGATCAGCAGCTCGATCGCGTTGTTGTAGGTGACCCCGTTGTCGAGCGTGCCGCCGCTCGCCTTGTACCGCGCCAACTCGGGGGAGAGCACGGCCGCGAGCATCCCGGGGATCACGATCACCAGGGCGAGCAGCGCCTTCGGATAGGCGCCGATCAGCGGGGTGCGGCGGGCGGCGGACATGTCGCGAGCGGCCAACGCCCGCTGCACCTCGGCGAAGTTGGTGGTCCAGTAGCCGAAGGAGAGCACGAAGCCGAGGCCGAAGACGATGCCGATCACGGAGAGCGTGGCGTTGGAGATCCCGGTCAGGTTGCTGCCCGGCCAGGCGTGCAACTGGGCGGCGGAGTCGCTGTTCGCCGCCTTGATCCGGTCGGTCAGCCCGTGCCAGCCGCCCACCTTGTGCAGCCCGACCAGGGTGAGCGGCACCAGCATCGCCACGATCACGAAGAACTGCATCACCTCGTTGTAGACCGCGGCGGACAGCCCGCCCAGCGTGGTGTAGGCGAGCACGATCACCGCGGCGATGATGATGGACACCCAGATCGGCCAGCCCAGCAGCAGGTTGACCACCGTGGCCAGCGCGTAGAGGTTGACCCCGGCGATCAGCACCTGCGCGATCGCGAAGCTGAGCCCGTTCACCAGGTGGGCGAACGAGCCGAAGCGGCGCAGCAGGAACTCGGGCACGCTGCGCACCTGCGAACCGTAGTAGAACGGCATCATCACCAGGCCGAGCACCACCATCGCCGGCACCGCGCCGATCCAGTAGTAGTGCACGGTCGGGATGCCGAACTGCGCGCCGTTGGCGGTCATCCCGAAGATCTCGACCGCGCCCAGGTTGGCGGAGATGAACGCCAGCCCCGTCACCCAGGCGGGCAGCGAACGCCCGGAGAGGAAGAAGTCGAGGCTGGAGGCGACCGATCGCCGGGCCAGCGCGCCGATACCGAGCACCACCGCGAAGTAGACGGCGAGCAGCGCGTAGTCGATCGGCCTGGCGTTCAGCCGCAGCACGGCGGTGGCCAGCGTGGTCATGCGGTGCGGCCGGTGCTGCTCGTGATCGGCAGCAGCGTGCTCAGGGTCATCGGGATCCTCCCCCTCGGCGCCGGACAGGGCCGTCCCGTTCTAGCAACGCCCGGGCCACGCGGGCGCGCCGGTCACCCGTTGGTGGGCGCGTCGCTGGGCCGGGTGGGGCGCCTGGCCGCGTGATGGCTGGCCGGTGCGCGGTACGGCGCGGTTGCGCCGGTCACGCTCGGAGCTGGGCGTCCAGGTCAGCGCGGGCGGCACGCTCGAAGGGGATGACGGGGTGCAGCCACTCGATCATGAGGGAGAGATAGATCCCGGGCGTCATGGCGGCCACCACCAGCAGGTAGGCCGCCACCGCCAGTCTGTAGGGGACGCGGACGGCCGGACGCGGGTCGGCCCACAGCCGGAAGAACGGGATTCCCTCCTTGAACAGGTATATTCGCACACCCTCGAACGTGCCCAGCACACCGAACGCCACGAGCAGCCATGCCGAGCCGTCGAGGTGCCCACCTCGGTGGTCGTCCTCCAGGAGGCCCCGCCAGAGGCCGACCTGGAAGGCGGGCACCACGGCGAAGAGCGCCAGCGCCCAGACCCGGCGCCACCAGTACCGCAGGCCGCGCCGGACCCAGCTGGTGCCGAGCAAGGGCAAGGACAGGGCGGTCACCCCGGGTGGCTGGTCGGCCAGTTGGACGCGCGGCCAGGTGCGGGGGACGGCAGGAGTGGTCGGTTCGGGCATACCTGGAATTGTCACCCCCCCCGGCAGCGCCCCCAAGCTCCGGGGCGCCGCTCCCGACTGAGCCGGCCGGCTCACCCGGCGGCGCGACAGGGGAGCTACTCAGCGGGCCTGTCCGCCTCCACCGGGGCGGAGCCAACGGTCGTGCGGTAGAACACCTTGCTCTGTTCCGGCTCGACGCCCAGCGCGGCGTACAGCTCCAGCGCGGGCGGATTATCACGGTCGGCGGTCCACTCGACGCGCGCACAGCCCGCGGCGCGGGCCTCATCGCGCACGGCTGTCATCAGCGCCCTGGCCACTCCTCGGCGACGTGCCGCCGAGCGGACGAAGAGTTCCTTGAGGTACAGGCTGGTGTCCGCGCCGGCTGCCGGCCACAGTCGGCAGACTGCGGCGAGTCCGACGACCTGGTCGCCCTGGCGTGCGAGCAGTACCCGGGCGGCGGGCTGCCCTCCGAAGAGTGCGGCTGCCACGTCGGCGACCGGAGGAGCGATGAGCTCACCACCGTAGTACTCCTCCACTTCGCCGAGGATGGTGGCGATCACCTCGGCGTCGGCGGCGGTCGCCTGTGCGATGTCGAGTCCCATGGGCTGCCTCTCATTCGGCGGAGGGGAGCGCCAGCAGATCGCGCAGCGCCCGCACCTCCGGCAGTCGTCGGTCGGTCGTCGGCACGCTATCCGCAAGATCCCGGGCGCGGTAGAGCAGCAGAGCGGACCGGTGCTCCACGGGCACGGCCTCGATCGTCTCGACGGCCAGGCTTGCCCCTTCGGCAAGTCGTCCGTCGTGAGAGAGGCATTGGGCGCGGTCGAGTGCTACCAGCACCCGGTCGAGTCGCTGCTCCACCGGATACAGCTCCAGCGCGCGCTGCTGCTGTTCCCAGGCCCGTGCCGTGTCGTGCAACAGTGTCCATGCACTGCCACTGTGGGAGGCGAGTTGGGCAGCGTCGTAGCCGAGGGCACTTGACTGCTGATCCTCGGGGGCGAGCCGGGAGAGTGCTCGCTCGGCCCGGCGCAGCGCGTCATCGGTCTCGTCATGGCGGCCAGCGCGCGCGTGCACGCGTGCCTCCAGTGGTGCGGCCAACGCATCAGCGACACAGGGCAGGCCACCGGCTAACTGCTGAGCCCGGACCGCAAGCTCGATTGCTCCTGCGAAATCACTGCTGTAGTAGAGCTGGTAGGACTCCTGGGCGTAGATCCAGGCGAGCACCTGCCGGTCCTCGGCCTGGGTGGCTGCGGCGCGACCCGTTCGCCACCAGTCCCGGGCGCCGGGGTCGCCGAGTCGGAGCAGGGTGAGCGCGAGCAGGCCGGACAGGGACGCACACGCGGCGAGCAGGCGCCGACGGATCTGCGGCGGATGGCGGTGCGCGAGGAGCGCTCGAAGGTCCACGAAGGCGGTCAGGAGATCGTCCAGCAGCTCGCCTTCGGGCCGGTATCTGGTGGCTCGGCCGTGCCGTGCGATGGTGAACTCCCACTCCTCAAGGCTGACTGTCGTGATGTCGTCGGCGGCGAGTAGCTCGGCGAAGCCGGCTTGAACCCGGGCGGCGCGGGCAGCGCCCGGCATGCCAGGAGGACCGGCAGCGAGTGAGATCAGCAGGCCGCCGGCGTCGAGCGCAGCGTCCAATGCCTGTGCCATCGAAGTCGTGGGCTGTCGGCGCCCCGTCTCCAGGTCGCTCACGACTGTCTTCCCGCAGGCGGCGATCCGTGCAACGTCGCGCACGGATCGGGTTCCACGCAGGCGCCGCAGCGCTTCGGCGAAGGTCTCGGCCATCGGTGCCCCCGCAGGGTCCGCAGTGTCCGCAGAGATGCGGACAGGTGCGGACACTCTGTTCATCGTCACGGAGTGTGTCTGCGTCGAGACTACTCCTGTAGCCCGAAATGGGGTGCTGGTCCAGCTGAAAGCAAGGCAATATGACGATCACTCAGGTGAAGGCGAAGGTCGCCATGGAGATGTCGCGACCGGTCGCGACGCGCGCTCTGGCCTATGACCAGTTGCACGAGCGGGCATGCGTCATCTGCGGCGATGCAGACGGGCCGCTGGCCCCGGCCGTGGTCACGCGTGCCGACCATGCCGGTGGGGTGCACCGGTGACCATCACCGACCGTAGGCACGCCGACCTCTACATCAGTGCCGCGACGTTCCTCACCCAGTACCGCCTGCACCCGGACCCCGCCGGCTACCTGGCGCACGGCTACGTGGACCTCTGCCTCGCCGCGTGGCCGACCGCGAGTGGCGCGGAGTTGGACCTGGCGACGAGGTGGGCGCTGTGGACCTGGGCGGTGGATGACGTGTTCGACAGCGAGTTGGTCGGCGAATCGCCCCAGACCGTGGGCGAGTTTACCCTCTCCCTCCTGCTGGTTGCCGGTGGGAGTGCACGGCCCTCGCCGGTCGACCATCCCACGGTGCACGCGCTGGCGGAGCTGCTCGGGACTACCCGGGAGCTGATGCCGACCGGCTGGTGGCAACGCTACGTCGCCCACTTGGAAGGCTGGGTGCACGCGGCCTCCGCCAAGCTGACCGACTTCGTACAGCCGGTGCGGACCCCGACGCTGCGCGAGTACCTGACGCTCCGGCCTGCGGACGGTGCGATGCTGCTCGCCGCGATGTGGTGCGAGCTGGCCGAGCAGTGCATCACTCCCGACTGGGATGACGCCCTGGTGCAGTCACTCCTCCGCAGCTTCTCCACGGTCGGGTTCCTGACCAACGACCTCGCTGCCGACATGGCGGACAGCTTCACTGCGACGAGTGCCCTGATGGTTGGTCAAGGGCTGTCCCGCTCTGAGGCGCAGGAGCAGGTGCGGGTGCTTCTGGACGCCGAGGAGTGCCGGTTCTGGTGGCTGTACACGGCGGTCCGGGATGACGACCTCGACGCAGCGACAAGTCGTTTCGCGCTGAGTCTGGACCGGTTCCGTCGGGCGCTGACGGAGTGGACCGCCGCCAGCGCCCGCTACGTGATGGCAGGGTCGAAGACATCCCGTCGCACTGAGGAGCAGTCATGCATGGCAACCCCCTTGCTTCCGTGACCGGCCGCCCTGCGCCACCGGGCCGCGGTTGCCAAGCGTGGGGGCCGGTCAGCTTGCGCGGACCGGTGCTGCCCGCTGCACGTCCACCGTCACCGCTGCCGGGGTGTGGGCCCGCACTGTGCCGTCGGGGGTGGCGTGGACGGTGAGGGGTGCGCCGGCCACCCGCAGGCCTGTGACGGTGAGGGGGAGCAGGGTGGTGCCGGTGGCGGGGCGGAGGGTGAGGCGCCCGGCGGGGACGTCCGCCTCCAGGCCGAGCAAGGCTTGGAGGAGGGCGACGGCGGCGGCTGCCGACCAGGCCTGGGGGCGGCAGGAGGCGGGGTAGGGGGCGGGGCGGCGGGAGGCGTGGCGGGGGGTGCCGGCGAAGAGTTCGGGCAGTCGGGAGTCGAAGGCGGGTGCGGCGGCGATCAGGGACTCGGCCAGTCGGCGGGCGTGGTCGGAGAAACCGGCCCGGGCCAGGCCGTGCACGGCGATCGCGGTGTCGTGCGGCCAGATGCTGCCGACGTGGTAGCCGAGCGGGTTGTAGCCGCCGTTTCCGGTGGCGTAGGTGCGCAGGCCGTAGCCGTCCGCCAGGCCCGGGTGCAGCAGGCGGTCGGCGACCAGGCGGCTCTCGGCGGCGTCGAGCAGGCCGGTGCCCAGCAGGTGGCCCATGCCCGAAGTGACCGAGTCCACCGGGCGCTTGTCGGCGTCGAGTGCGATGGCGGGGTAGCGGCCGTGCTCGTCGGCCACCCAGAAGCTGCGGCGGAACGCCTGCTGGAGGTGGGCGGCCCAGTCGCGGTAGCGGGGGGCGCCGGGGCGGCCGAAGGCGTCCAGCAGGTCGGCGCCGGCGAGTGCCGCCTGGTGGGCGTAGGCCTGGACCTCGCAGAGTGCGATGGGGGCCTTGGCCTGGGAGCCGTCGCGGAAGCGGATCGAGTCGCCGGAGTCCTTCCAGCCCTGGTTGGCCAGGCCGGTGCCGGTGGCGTCGATGTACTCCAGCAGGCCGTCGCCGTCCGGATCGCCGTACTCCGTCAGCCAGCTGAGGGCGGCTTCGAGGTTCGGCAGCAGTGCGGCGACCTCGGCGTCCGGCAGGCCCCAGCGCCAGGCGTCGTGCAGCAGCGAGATCCACAGCGGGGTGGCGTCGATGGTGCCGAAGTAGCGCGGGGGCAGCCGGGTGCCGCCTGCCAACGCCTGCTGCTCGGCGCGGACTTCGTGCAGGATCTTGCCGGGCTGCTCCTCGGTGGCGGCGACGGTGGCCCGGCCCTGGCGGCGGGCCAGGGTGCGCAGGGTGCCCGCGGCGAGGCCGGTGCCGAGGGGGAGCAGCATCCGGGCCGTCCACAGCGAGTCGCGGCCGAACAGGGTGAGGAACCAGGGGGCGCCGGCCGCTGCGAACAGGTCGCCGGGAGCCTCGGGGTCGGCCAGCAGCAGGCGGCTCAGGTCCTGCTCGGACTGGCTCAGCAGGCGGGCGAAGTCGGCGTCGGCGCAGCTGACTTCGAGCGTGTCCCAGGGGCGCTCGGTGGCCGCGACGGGGGCGAAGGGGGTGGGGGTGCCGCTCTCGGCACGGGCGGTGAGCACCCGGCGCCAGGTCTGGCCGGGGGCCAGGGAGAGCGGGAAGAGCAGGGTGCCCTCGTCGCCGTCGGCACCGATGGTCGCATCGTCGCTCGTGGCGCCGTCGGCGGTGGCATCGCCAGCGGTCAGGGTGAGCCGGTCGCCGCCCGCCGTCCAGGCCAGCCCCGACCCCTCGCAGGCGGCCGGAACCGTGGCGGGTCGCGCGCCCGCCTTGACGGCGTCCATCGCGGCGAAGTCCGCCCGCGCGGTGACCCGCAGCGTGCACGCCACCTGCTGGGAGCCGTGGTTGGTCACCTCGATCAGCTCGGTGAAGCGGGCCGGCGCCACCGAGCGCTCCCGGCGCAGCGTGACGGCGGGGTCGGCCGTGCTCTGCCCGACCTGGCGCAGCACTGCCTCGAAGAGGGCGCGATCGGCCGCCTCGGTCACCGCGTTGGTCGCCGCGAGCCGCACCCCGTCGACGGTGACGTGCAGCGAGCGCAGGTAGCGCCGGTCACCGTGGTAGAAGCCGTCGACGGCCGACTCGAGGTCGCCGTCGGACCGCGAGGCCACGAAGGAGGGCGCCCACAGGACGATCCTGGCGTCGTGGACGAACGGCTGACCTTCCGTCTGCGACGTGGCAGCGGAGGAGGATTGGGCGGTGAGGTGCTCAGCGGCCGGCGGGGTGGGGCGAGAGCTGTCGTGCGTCATCTTCTGAGGACCTCGACCTTCTTGATTTCCCGGGAGCGGCGTGTACAGTCAGCGTCGATCGGAGAGTTGGAACGATCCAATCGATCCGACCAACACCGTACCCGAAACATCGGATGGCGCAGGAGATGGACAAAGACGTTCCCTCGCACGGGGTTTCCCAGTCCCCGTCGGCCTCCCGGTCACGGACCGCGCCGCAACCCCGGTCCCGTCCCGCGACCATGGCCGAGGTCGCGGCCCACGCGCAGGTCGGCCGGCAGACGGTCTCGAACGCGATCAACAGCCCCGAGCTGCTGCGCCCCGAGACCCTCGCCCGGGTCCGGGCGGCGATCGACGAGCTGGGCTACCGGCCGCACGCCGCCGCCCGCTCGCTGCGCCGCCGCGAGTCGCGCACCCTGGGCTACGCGTTGGAGCCCAGCATCGCGGGCCGCTCCAACGCGGTGCACGACCGCTTCCTGCACGCGCTGACCGAGGCGGCCGACGCGGTGGGCCACCGGCTGCTGGTCTTCCCGGCCGCCGACGCCGAGCAGGAGATCGAGCGCTACGACCAACTCCTGCGCGAGCAGGCGGTGGACGCGTTCGTGCTGGACCGCACCCGCACTGCCGACCCCCGGCACCGCTGGCTGCACGACAACGGCGTGCCGTTCGTCGCCTTCGGCCGCTCCTGGGGCAAGGAGGGATTCGGCGACTGGGTGGACGTGGACGGTGCGGCGGGCACCGAGGCCGCCGCCGAGCATCTGGCAGCCGCCGGGCACGAGTTGATCGGCCTGCTCGGCTGGCCGCAGGACAGCGACGCGGGCGAGGACCGGGCCGAGGGCTGGCGCCGGGCGCTGGAGCGGCGCGGCCTGTCGCTCACCGGGCTGCGGGCCGCCGCGGTGAACTCCGCCGAGGACGCCCGCCGCGCCGCCCGGGTGCTGCTGGAGCGCGAGGTGACCGCGATCGTGGCGCTCAGCGACACGCTGGCGCTCGGCTGCTACGACGTGCTGCGCGAACGGGGGTTGCGTCCCGGGCAGGACGTGGCCGTCACCGGGTTCGACGACTCGCCGATCGCGGCCCTGCTCGACCCGGCCCTCAGCTCGGTGGAGCAGCCACTGGAGCAGGTCGCCCAGGACTGCGTGCGGCTGCTGCTGGCCCGGCTGGCCGACCCTGGACGGGAGAGCGAGCAACTGCTCCTGGCACCCCGTCTGATCGTGCGGCAGAGCTCACGGCCGGGTGCCCGGCCGGGTGGCATCCTCCGCTAGACCTTCCCCGCGGGCCCGTCCGGAGCACCGCCCCCATCCCTCGCACCACCGGATCTGACGCTCGGAGGACGACCATGCGCCGCATAGCCCTTCTTCCCCTCGCGGTCGGCGGACTGACGCTCACCATGCTCGCCACGGCCTGCTCCTCGGGCTTCGGCAAGACCGCTGCCAGTCAGCAGAGTTCGGGCAAACAGCAGCTCACCGTGCTGATCGCCACCTCCGGCGCCGCGGAGACCGACGCGGTGAAGGCGGCCACCGCCGCCTGGGCGAAGTCGACCGGCAACGGTGTCACGGTGGACGTCGCGCAGAACATGGACCAGCAGCTGGGCCAGGCCTTCGCCGGCGACAACCCGCCCGACGTCTTCTACGTCTCCTCCGACCAGTTCTCCACCTACGCCGAGCGCGGTGCCCTCTACGCCTACGGCGACCAGCTCAAGGACCGCGACTCCTTCAGCCCCACCCTGCTCGGCGCGTTCAGCTACGGCGGCAAGCTCTACTGCGCGCCCAAGGACCAGTCGACGCTCGCGCTGGCGATCAACACCGACCTGTGGCACAAGGCCGGGCTGACCGACGCCGACTACCCCAAGACCTGGGACCAGTTGGCGGCGGTGGCCGGCAAGCTCACCGGCAACGGTGTCACGGGCCTGTCGGTGAACGCCGACTACAACGAGCTCGGCGGCTTCTTCAAGCAGGCGGGCGGCTGGCTGACCAACGCCGACCAGACCAAGATGACGGCGAGCGACCAGAGCAACGTCCAGGCCCTGGGCTACGTCAAGAAGTTGCTGACCGACGGGGTGCTGAAGTTCCCCAAGGACCTGGACGCGGGCTGGGGCGGCGAGGCCTTCGGCAAGGGCAGGGCCGCGATGACCATCGAGGGCAACTGGCTTGCCGGCGCGATGGCCAAGGACTACCCGAACACCCCGTACACGCTCGTCCCGCTGCCCGAGGGGCCGGCCGGCAAGGGCACGATGGACTTCACCGACTGCTGGGGCGTGGCCGCCAAGAGCCGGCACCAGGCGGCGGCGGTCGCACTGATCAACGAACTCACCAGCGACAGCAACCAGTTGACCTTTGCCAGGACGGTCGGCGTGATGCCCTCCAAGCAGACGCTGCTGACCACCTTCAAGCAGCAGGACCCGAAGTCCACCGCCTGGGCCGACGGCACCTCCTACGCCCAACTCCCGGTGAACGCACCCAATATGCGCCAGGTGATGGCCCAGTTCAACTCCTCGCTCGCGCAGTTGGCGACCAGCGACCCGGCCAAGCTGCTGGCCGACCTGCAGAAGAACGGCGAGAGCGCGCTGAGCGGAAGCGCCCGGTGAGAGCGCCTGCCGCCACCCGCGGCCAGGGCCCGTGGGGCTGGCTCTTCGTCAGCCCGATGGTGGTGATCCTCGGACTCTTCCTGGTGCTGCCCGTCGTGATGGCGCTCTGGGTCAGCCTGTTGAACTGGGACGGCCAGTCCAACCCGTTCTCCGGCGCCGCCGACTTCGTGGGCCTGCGCAACTACCAGGACCTCTTCACGCACGACGGCCTGACCCGCACGCTCTTCATGACCTCGCTGCGCAACAACCTCTACTACGTGCTGCTGGTCGTCCCGCTGCAGACCGGCCTCGCCCTCCTGCTGGCGCTGGCCGTCAACCAGCGGCGGCTGCGCGGCAAGGGCCTGTTCCGCACCGCGTTCTACTTCCCGTCGGTGACCAGCTCGATCGCGGTCTCCACCGTGTTCCTCTTCCTCTTCCAGAGCAGCGGTGCGGTCAACAGCCTGCTCAAGTGGGTCGGCATCAAGGGGCCGAACTGGTTCACCGACGCGCGCGGCCTGGTCTGGGTGGTGCTCGGCGGCCTCGGCGTGGTCGACCCGGCCGCCCCGCCCGCCGCGCTGGCCGACCACGGCATGCTCGGACTCTCCTGGTGGGACTGGCTCTCCGGGCCGTCGATCGCGATGTGCACCATCATCTTCCTGGTCGTCTGGACCACCTCGGGCACCTTCATGCTGATGTTCCTCGCGGCCCTGCAGGACATCCCCGAGGCGCAGTTGGAGTCGGCCAGGCTGGATGGCGCCAACCGGCGCCAGGTGCTGCGCCATGTCATCGTGCCGGCCCTGCGACCGGTCCTCTTCCTGGTCGTCACCCTTGGCCTGATCGGGACTTGGCAGGTCTTCGACCAGGTGTACGTGATGAGCCAGGGCGCACCCGCCAACACCACGCTGACCCCGGCCTACCTCTCCTACAGCGTGAGCTTCAAGGACGCGCAGTACGGCACGGGCGCGGCGATCTCCTTCGTGCTGCTGGCGATCATCCTGCTGATGACCGGGCTGCAACGCCTGGTGTTGCGCGAACGCGACGGGCGCGGCACCGGCAGGAGCCGGGTCCGGAGGGCAGGCCGATGAGCGCGCCGACCGACCGGCGGGGCACACCGGCCGGCCCGCCCCGGCGCACCCGCTCCGGCACGCCGCCGCTGCTCGGCACACTCCTGCTGTCGCTGCTGGCGCTGGTCTTCCTGCTGCCCTTCGTGCTCCAGCTGGCCACCACCTTCAAGACCGACCCGCAGGCCGCCTCCGCGCCGCTGAGCCTGATCCCGCACCCGTTCACGCTGGCCAGCTACAAGCAGCTGTTCGGCGGTGGCGGCTCGGACGCCGTCCCGTTCACCACCTGGCTGGGCAACTCGGTGCTGGTCACCACG
The DNA here is from genome assembly GCF_036226465.1 of Kitasatospora sp. NBC_01250. Taxonomy (NCBI): domain Bacteria; kingdom Bacillati; phylum Actinomycetota; class Actinomycetes; order Kitasatosporales; family Streptomycetaceae; genus Kitasatospora; species Kitasatospora sp. NBC_01250. The sequence goes on from NZ_CP108476.1 coordinate 7,957,580, forward strand.
GTGGTCACGCTCGGGCGGGTGTTCCTCGACTCGCTGGCCGGCTACGCGCTGGCCCGGCTGCGCTTCCCGGGCCGGGGCCTGCTGACGGTGGCGCTGATCTCGGTGATGGCCGTGCCGGGCGTGGTGCTGATGATCCCCAAGTTCCTGGTGGTGCAGTACCTCGGGATCTACGACAGCTACACCGCGATGATCGTGCCGCTGCTGGTGGACGCGGTCGGCGTCTTCATCATGAAGCAGTTCTTCGAGTCGGTCCCGCGCGAGATCGAGGAGGCCGCCCGGGTGGACGGTGCGGGCGTCTGGCGCACCTACTGGTCGGTGATCCTGCCGATGGCCAGGCCCGCGCTGATCACCCTCACCGTCCTGTCGTTCCAGGGCTCCTGGAACGAGTTCACCCACTTCGTGGTCACCACCCAGTCGGCCGGCCACGCCACCCTGACCACCGGCCTGGTGCAGTTCGTCTCCGGCGGCCTGGGCTCGGGCACCCAGTACCCGCTCAAGCTGACCGCCGCGCTGCTGGCCACCATTCCGGTGGCGGTCGTCTTCTTCGTCTTCCAGCGCCACTTCGTGCGGGGCGGCAGTTCGGGGGCGGTCAAGGAGTGAGGCGCCGCACCGCAGGGACCGGTCAGGCCGCCGAGCCGCTGTCGATCACCAGGTCGGTGCCGACGACCGCACCGGCCGCGTCCGAGGCCAGGTAGAGGACGGCCGCCGCCACCTCGGCCACCTGCGCGACCCGGCCCAGCGGCGTCTCGGCCTTCATCCGGTCCGCCCGCTGCGCCTCGCTCTCGCCCGGGCGCAGCGACATGCTGGTAGCGGACGCACCGGGGCTGACGGCGTTGATCCGCACGCCGTCGCCGATGTGGTCGAGCGCGGCGCCCCTGGTCAGCGCCGAGACGGCGGCCTTGCTGGTCGCGTAGGCGACTACGTTGGGGATCCGCCGGTGGGCGCCGAGGTTGGAGGCGATGTTGACGATCGCGCCGCCGCCGTGCGCCTTCATGTGGGCGATCTCGTGCTTCATGGCCAGCCAGACGCCGGTGACGTTGGTCTCCAGCAGCTCCTGCCAGTCCGCGTGCGCGACCTCGGCCACCGGGCCGACGCCGCGCAGGATCCCGGCGTTGTTGACGGCCACGTCGAGTCCGCCGAACGCCTCGACCGTCCGCCGCACCAGCGCCTCGACCTCGGCGGGACGCGTGGTGTCGGCCACCACCGCCAGGCCCCGGCCGCCCGCGGCCTCGATCAGCCCGACCGTCTCGTCCAGGCTGTGCGCGGTGCGGCCGGCGACGGCGACCTTGGCGCCCTCGGCGGCGAAGGCGAGCGCGATGGCCCGGCCGAGGCCGGAACCGCCACCGGTGACGAGGACGGTCCGGTCGGTGAAGCGGGCGGTGCTGGTCGTGCTCATGGTGGTGGTTCCGTTTCTGTGGGTCTGACGGGATGAGCTATCTGGAATGATCGTTCCTGAATGAGTGCATGCGCCGGGGCGGGCAGGCGCGAACCGCCGGGCTCAGCCGAGCAGCGACTCCGCCTGGGCGATCGCGTCCCTGACCCGGCCGTCGTCGCCGGTGGCCTTGCCGATCACCCGCACGCCCTGCAGCAGGACCAGCAGCAGCCTTGCCAGGGCTCGCGGATCCTTGCCCGCCCCCAGCTCGCCCTGGGCCCTGGCCCGGGTCAGCGCCGAGGCCAGCAGGGTCTCCAGCTGGTCCCAGCTGGCCAGCACCCGGCGCGCCGACTCGCTGTCGTGGGAGGCGAGTTCGGCCGCCGTGTTGACGACGAAGCAGCCGCGTTCGCGCTGCTCGCCGACCGCCTCCAGGGCGAAGCGCCGCAGCAGCGCGCGCACCGCCGGCAGTGCCGGGCCCGGCTGCGAGAGCTCGGCCAGCAGGCGTGGGCCGACCAGCTCCTCGTACCGGTCGAGCGCCGCGAGGTAGAGGTCGTGCTTGCTGCCGAAGGTGGCGTACAGGCTCGCCCGGCCGACCCCGAGGCGCTCCACCAGGTCGGCCATCGAGGTGGCCTCGTAGCCGCGCTCCCAGAACAGCTCCAGGGCGGACTGCAGCGCGGCGGCGGGATCGAACTCCTTGGTCCTGGCCATGTCGGGAGCGTAGATCAATCAAGAACGTACGGTCAAGAAAGGGTGGTAGGGGCGGCGTCACGCGGTCCTGGGGTTGCCTGGTCCGGAGCTGCCCGGCCCGGGGGCGGCGGCGCTGCGGCGCCGCGGCGCCGCGGCTCAGAGCTTCCCTTGAGGCTTCCCGGGCCCCGGCGGTGCGACTCTGGGGGCAAGAGGCCTTTGCTACGGAGGTTCTGATGGACGGTCACAGCGGTGGTGGCGACTTCGGCGGCGGACACCACGGGGGACATTTCGGCGGTGGGCACCACCACGGCGGGCACCACCACGGGGGCGGACACCATCACCGGCACCACGACGGGGACGTCTCGCAGCCCCTGGTGCCGGTGAGCCGGTGGGGCTCCGGCGGGCGCGGTGGGCGCGGCGGTCGGGTGCCGAGCGGGGTCGGCCTGCTGATCGGCATCGCGGCCATCCTGGTCGTCTTCGCGATCGCGACCTTCTTCCACTGACCGCTTGCTTCCGCTGACCGCCGGCTTCCGGCGACCGCCGGGCCCACCGCCCCGGGCGCTCTCGGGCGGGCTCCGGGGCCGCTGCACCGCTCGCCTATGCTGAGGCCGTGCGCCTACTGATGGTCGAGGACGAGGAACGGCTCGCGCAGTCGCTCAGCCGGGGACTGCGAGCCGAGGGCTATGTGGTGGACGTCGTCGGCGACGGTCTGAGCGGGCTCGAACAGGCCCGCGGCGGGCAGTACGCGGCGATCGTGCTCGACCTGATGCTGCCCGGGATGAACGGCTTCCGGATCTGCCAGGAGCTGCGCCGGGACGAGAACCCGGTGCCGATCCTGATGCTCACCGCGAAGAACGGCGAGTACGACGAGGCGGAGGCGCTGGACTGCGGGGCCGACGACTTCCTCAGCAAGCCGTTCTCCTACGTGGTGCTGACCGCCCGGCTGCGGGCGCTGCTGCGGCGCGGCGCCGGCGCCCGCCCGGCCGTGCTGGAGGTGGGCGGTCTGCGGGTCGACCCGGCCGCCCGCGCCTGCACGGTGAACGGGGAGGTGCTGCGGCTGACGCCCAAGGAGTTCGGCGTCCTGGAGTGCCTGATCCGGCGCCCGGGCCAGGCGCTGTCCAAGACCGAGATCCTGGACAGCGTCTGGGACAGCGCCTTCCGCGGTGACGTCAACATCGTCGAGGTCTACGTCGCCGCGCTGCGCCGCAAGCTGGACGAGGCGGGCGCGCACTGCCTGATCGAGACCGTCCGGGGCCACGGCTACCGGCTGGTGGCCGTGGCGGGCTGAGCAGGACTCCACTCGCGGCGGGGCTCAGCGAGCGGCCCGGTTCAGCACGCAGCCCGGCTCAGCGTGCGGCCCGGTTCAGCGCGTGGCAGGGTTCAGCGCGTGGCCGGGGCCAGCGACGCCGGCGGCTCGGCGGCGGTCAGCGTGGTCAGCACGGCGTCGGCCACCTCGGCGGCCTGGCCGCGGATCTCCGGCATCGCGGTGGACTCCAGCAACTCGCCCCGGCGCAGCAGCCCCAGCGTCCACAGCGGCGCCGGTGCCTGCGGCGCGGCCGGTCGCAGCCGCCCGTCCGCCGCGGTGGCCAGCCCCAGGCCGATGGGCCCCTCGGTGGCCAGGCCGCGCTGGAACAGGGCGCGGTGCAGCGCGTCGTCACTGCTGGTCAACTCGGCCGGTGCGCCGGTGCAGTTGACCACGGCGCGGGCCGTGAGCTGCCGTCCGTCGCTCAACCGCACCCGCACCGCCCCTCCCTCGGCGGGTTCGGCGTCCGCGACCTCGGCGGCGGCGATGGTCAGCCGGCCCTGGTCGAGCAGCTCCGCGAGGGCGGCGGCGGTGGCGGGGGCCAGGCGGTGGCGGTGCACCTCCCACTGGCGCAGGTCCTCGCGCAGGAACCGGCGGCGGTCGGCCTCGGACAGGCGCTGCCACAGGGCGCTGGTGTGCGGGCGCAGGCCGTCGATGCCGGGGCGCCAGTCGCCGTGGTCGCGGCGGGCGCGGGCCAGGTGGTGGCGGATCACGCGGCGCAGCCCGGTCAGGCCGGCCGCCGTCGCGAGGCCGTCCGGAGCGCTCAACGCCGGTGCGGGGGTGGCATGGTGGCCGTGCGGGGCCAGACCGTGGCGGGACACCGCGTGCACCACCCGGCCGGGGCGGGCCAGGGAGACGGCGGTGTCGGCCATGGTCAGCCCGGTGCCGACCAGCAGTACCTCGCCGTCCGCCGGCACCGCCGCGAGCGCCCCCGGTGCCCAGGGATCGGCGACGAAGGCGGGGTGTTCGCGCAGCGCCGCCGGTGCCCAGTGCCGGCCCGGCGGGCGCAGGCCGAGTGCCAGCACGGCGGCCTGCACGCTCACCCGCTCCCCGTCGGCCAGCGTCAGCTCGACGCCCTCCGGCAGCGCGGCGGCGTCCACCACCCGCCGGCGCACGTGGTGCAGCCGGCCGTAGCCGCCGGCCGCCGCGAGGGCCTGGTGCAGCACGTGGGTGAGGTAGCGGCCGTAGGTGTGCCGGGGCAGGAAGTCGTACGGCTGGTAGCCGTCGGCCGAAGCCGGACAGGGCTCCCAGGCGGCCAGCCAGCGCAGGAAGTGGTCGGGGTCGTCGGGGAAGGCGCTCATCCCGCAGGCGGGGACGTTCAACAGGTGGCGCAGGTCCTCGGTGCCGTAGGCGACGCCGGGGCCGGTGGTCTCGGCGGGGTCGATCAGCCAGACCTCCAGCGGAAGTTGGCGCTCGGTCGCGCCGAGGAGCAGCTGCGCGGCGGTCAGCGTGCCCGCCGCGCCGGCACCCACCACCGCGACCCGGCGAACGGCCGGGCCCGGCCGCGGGGCCGAGGGCGGCGCGGGATCGGGCGCGGGGCCGGCCACGGGGTCGGCGACCTGCTGCGACGTGCTGGCGTTCATGGGAGGGAGCCCCTTTCGGAAGCGGACCGTCCGACAACTGCGGGGCACCCACCGAACGTTCGGTCCGCGACTGGCAGACGGGTGCCCGCACTCATCATGCTCGTGTCACCGGGCAAAATCAGCGGAATGTGCCATCCCCACCCGGCCGGGTGCCGCGCCCCGCCGGCGGCCGCCGCCATCAGGCACGTCGCGAGCTGGCACGTCGCGAGCAGGCCCACCGCGAGCAGGCTCTCCGCAGTCAGCCCGCCGCAGTCGGCCCGTCGCCATCAGGGCCGCCGCAAATATGGGGGCCGACCCCCCATGTCGCCCCACCGGTGCAATGGCATGCTCGGTGGCATGACCGAGGCGGGGACGGCCGACAGCACGGCGCAACAGGAGACACCCTGGTGGGTGCGGGGTGTGGCTCTCACCGAACGGCTGCGCTGCGGGCCGCCGTCCGGGCAGCACGGCGGGTCGCCCGACCCGGCGGAACGGGCGAACCGGCGGCTGAGCCGGTGGCGTGCGGACTTCGCCCAACCGGGCCTGTTCGCCGCCCGGCTGGGCGAGGTGGGCCTCGACGAGGAGGGACTTCGCACCCTGCTCGCCGAGGCCCCCGAGACCCTGGCCGCCCGTCTGGAGCGCCCCGACTGGGCCGAGACGGTGGAACGGGTGCTCGCCGCGGCCCCGCCCCGACTGCCCGCCGGCGGCCGCGCGTTCACCTGGGACGAGGGTTTCAGCGCGATCCTCGCCCCCTTCACCGAGGACGCCACCGATCAGCTGCTCGCCGCCGCCCGCGCGGCGGGCCTCGCGTCGGTCGCCGATCTGCGGGCCCTGGGGGACTGCTTCCGCGGCCAGCTGAGCAGTCGGCTGGTCCACCTGGCCCGGCGCACCCTGGTGCTGGAGCTCAACGTGCTGCGGGTCAGTGAGCGCCTGGTCGGCGAGACCCCGGAGCGCCGCTTCGCCGACTTCGTGCACCGCACCGGCGAGCGCGCCGGGCTGGCCGCACTGCTCACCGAGTACCCGGTGCTGGCCCGCCTGCTGGCGCAGCGCGCCGGACACGCCGTCGCGGCCTGGCGCGAGCTGCTGGAGCGGTTCCGGGCCGACCGCGCCGAGCTGGTGGCCACCCTGCTCGGCGGTCGCAACCCCGGTGCGCTGACCGAGATCGACCTGAGCGCCGGCGACAGCCACGACGGGGGCCGGGCGGTGGCGCTGCTGCGCTTCGCCTCCGGCGACCGACTGGTCTACAAGCCCCGGCCGCAGGCCGTGCACGGGCACTTCAACTCCGCGCTGCGCTGGCTCAACACCCGGCTGCCCAACGTCGATCTGCGGGTGCTGCGGCTGCTGGAGCGGCCCGGCTACGGCTGGCTGGAGTACGCCGCCGCCGCGCCGTGCACCTGGGCCGCCCAGCTGGACAGCTTCTACTACCGCACCGGCGCGCTGCTCGCGCTGCTGCACGCGCTGGGCGGCACCGACGTCCACTACGAGAACCTGATCGCCTGCGCGGACCAGCCGGTGCTGGTCGACCTGGAGACGCTCTTCCACCCCGCGCTGACCCCGCCCGGCGCCACCGGCGGCGACCCGGCGCTGCACGCCCTGCACCGCTCGGTCTACCGGATCGCGCTGCTGCCGCACCTGCGGGTGGGCGAACGCGGCTCGCTGGACGTCTCCGGGCTCGGCGGCGACAAGGGCCGCCCGCTGCCCGGCGACGCGGTGGGCTGGCAGGCGCCCGGCACCGACGAGATGCTGCTGGTCCGGGCCCCGTCGGTGTTCCGCGGCGCCGACAACCGGCCCAGCTGGAACGGCACCGACGCCGACCCCGGCACCTTCACCGAGCCGCTGCTGGCCGGGTTCCGGGCCGGCTACGAGACGATCAGCGCCCACCGCGGCGAACTGACCGGCCCCAGCGGCCTGCTGGCGCGCTTCGCCGAGGACCGCACCCGGGTGGTGGTCCGCGACACCCAGCGCTACGCCACCCTGCTCGACGAGTCGACCCACCCCGACGTGCTGCGCGACGCGCTGGACCGGGACCGGCTGCTCGACCTGCTGTGGCGGGAGTCGGCCGGGGACCAGGCCCGCTGGCCGCTGGTCGGCGCCGAGCTGGCCGAGCTGTGGGCGGGCGACATCCCGCTGCTGACCTGCCGCCCCACCGCGGCGCGGCCCGCGATCGGCGGGGCCACCACCGCCGCCGCGTTCGCCGAGAGCGGCCTGGACCGGGTGACCGACCAGCTGCACGCGATGAGCCGGACCGACCGCTACGACCAGGAGTGGATCATCCGCGCCTCGCTCGCCACCCGCTGGGAGGGCGACGCCCACCAGGTGGGCACGCCGCTGACCGGCCGCCAGGAGGGCACCGTCCCCGACCCCGAGCGGCTGCTGGCCGCCGCGTGCGGCATCGCCGACCAGATCCTGACCGGGGCGCACGACGACGGCAGCCGGGTCAACTGGCTGACGCTGGAGCCGATCGAGGACCGCCACTGGGCGGTGATGCCGCAGGGCGCGGGCCTGGCCAACGGCTACTGCGGCACGGCGCTCTTCCTGGCCCAGCTCGCCGACCTGACCGGGATCGAGCGGTACGCCGCCGTCGCCCGGCGGGCGCTGCGCCCGGTGCCCGAGGTGCTGGCCGCGCTGGCCGCCGACCCGGAGCAGCTGGCGGCGGTCGGCTGCGGCGGCTTCGAGGGGCTGGGCGGCATCTCCTACGCCCTCAGCCAGCTGTCCGGTCTGCTGGACGACCCCGAGATCGCCGGCTGGACCGAGCAGGCGGTGCTGCTGACGGCCCGTTCGGTGGCGGCCGTTGCCGCCGACCTCGGCGGCCGGCCCGGGGAGTGCCGGGAGCACACGGGGGAGGGGGCCTGGCACGGCGACGAGTACGGCGTGCTGACCGGGCTGGCGGGCTGCCTGGCGGCGATGGTCGCGGTGCACCGCACCAGCGGGGTGGGGCTGGCGCTCGACACCGCGGAGCGCTGCGCCTGGCAGCTGGCCGGGCTGCCGGCCGCCGGCTGCGCCCCGAGCGGCTTCGCGAGCGGCCGGGCCGGCGTGGGCTGGTCGCTGCTGCGGTTCGCGGCGGCCGGCGGCGGCCAGGAGTACGCGGAGCTGGGCCAGCGGCAGTTGGAGCGGGCGATCGCGGCCCACTCGGTGGCCGGCCACGCGGCGGCCGGCCGGACCTCGCACCCGCCGTCCGGCCGGGCACCCGCGGGGCGCCCGCACACCGGCCCGTCGGCACCGGGGCGTGGCGCGGGCACCCGGGACCGGGGCGAGGAGCCGGGGGGACCGGCGGTCGCCGGCTGGTGCGGCGGTGTGGCGGGCCTTGCCCTGGCCGTGGCCGACAGCCGGGCCGTCGCCCCGCCGCCGGGCCTGGCCGCCTTCGTCGAGCGCACCGTCGCCGCGCTCGCGGACCAGGGACCGCTGCCCAACCACAGCCTGTGCCACGGCGAACTGGGCTCGCTCGAACTGCTGCTGACGGCGGGACCGGACGGCCGCACCATGGCCGGTCCCGCCGTCGCCCGGGCCGGGGCGCTGCTGACCTCGCTGGACCGGCTCGGTCCGCAGTGCGGCACGCCCAACCGGGTCAGCAGCCCCGGGCTGCTCAACGGACTGGCCGGAATCGGCCACGGGCTGCTTCGCCTCGGCTTCGGCACCCGGATACCCTCGGTGCTCCTGCTCCAGTCACCACCACGGTGAACCCGCTGCCGCGCCCGGCCGCCGCGCACCTTCGCGGTGAACCGTCACCACCGGTGCGGCCGTTGTCCCGTTGTCCCCCCGTCCGCCTACCCGACCGCCACCACACCTGAACCGGCCGTGCGTCACCACCACCACGTCGTACGGCCACCAGCGCGGCTCGACCCCGCCGCGCGGCTGCCCACGGGAAGGAAAGCCATGAACGTCGAAGAACTGGTCCGGTACTGGAAGGACCCGGATGCCCGGACGGGCGCCGCCCACGTCCACCCGGCCGGCGAGATCACCTTGGAGGACCGCCCCGGTACCGGCCGGCGGGCCGCCGTGCTGGCGGGCCTGACCGCTTCGGCGGCGCTCGGCCGTGGCAGCACCACCCTGATGCCGAACGGAACCAGCGTCTCCAGTCCCTGCTGACCGTCCTGTCGGCGACCGTCCCCTGCTGAGCATCCGCCACCCGGCAGCCGAGGTGCACTCTCCACCTCAGCTGTCGGGGTGGCCGGGACACCCACCATGGCGGATGACAGAGGCGGGCGATAGCCTCCGGCCATGCTGACCACATCGCCCGTGCTGGTCGGGCGGGACGAGGAACTCGCGCTCGTCGAAGCCTCCCTGCAGGCCGCCCGGCAGGGGGCGGGCCGCGCTGTCTTCCTGCTCGGCGACGCGGGAATAGGCAAGTCGCGGCTCGCCTCCGAGAGTGCGTTCCGCGCGGTGGCGAGCGGTCTGGCGGTGCTGCGCGGGCGCAGCAGTGCCACCGGTGCCGCCATGCCGTTCCGCCCGATCGCCGAGGCCCTGCTCTCCCTGTTCCGGATCGGCGGCCCGCCGCAGGACCCCGAACTGGCCCCCTACCGCTCGGCGCTGGGCGGCCTGGTGCCCGAGTGGCGCGGCGCCAACCCGCCGGACGGGACCACCTCGCTGGTCGAGACGGCCGAGGCGGTGCTGCGCCTGCTCGCCGCGGTCGGCCGCGATCCGAGCTCGGGTCAGGAACCGGGCTGCCTGCTGGTGATCGAGGACCTGCACGACGCGGACGCCGAGACCCTCTCGGTGATCGAGTACCTGGTCGACAACCTCGCCGGGCTGCCGGTCTTCCTGCTGGTCACGCTGCGCCCGGGGGCCGGGGCGGCCGACGACCTGGCCCGCGCGGCCGGCCGGCGGCGCAGCGCCGTGCTGGCCGAGCTGCGAGCGCTGACGCCCGACCAGGTGCGGCTGGTGGCCGAGTCCTGCCTGGGCGCCGGGGCGGGACAGCTCCCGCAGCCGCTGACCGACAAGCTGGTCCAGGACTCCGAGGGCAATCCCTTCGTGGTCGAGGAGCTGCTCAGCGGCATGGTGGCGGCCAATGTGCTGCTCGGTGGCGCGGACGGCTGGCGGGTCAGCGGCGACCTGTCCATCGACGTGCCGGCCACCGTGGTGCACAGCGTGGCCCAGCGGGTGGGCCGGCTCAGCCCGGTCGGCCGCGAACTGCTGCACTCCGCGGCCGTGCTGGGCCGGCGCTTCGCCCTGCCGGTGCTCAAACTGGTGACCGGCCTGGACGACCGCAGCCTGCTGGTCCACCTGCGGGCCGGCATCGACGCCCAGCTGATCTCGCCCAGCGGTCCGGTGGCCGACTGGTACGAGTTCCGGCACGCCCTGACCACCGAGGCCCTGCTGGCCGACCTGCTGCCGGGCGAGCGCGCCGACATCGCGGTGCGCGCCGCCGCCGCGGTGGAGCAGGCCTACCCCGGCCTGCCGGGCGACTGGTGCCAGCAGGTCGCCGTACTGCGACTGACCGCCGGTGACACCCGCGGCGCCGCCCTGCTCTTCGCCCAGGCCGGCCAGGCAGCGCTCCGCGACGGCGCGGTGACCTCGGCGGTCTCGCTGCTGGAGCACGCCCACGCGCTGATCTCCGGTTCCGGGCCGAGCGACGAGGCCGGCACGGTCCTGGAGGCCCTGATCTACACCCTGGTGGAGACCGGCCGCCTGGACCGGGCCCTGGAACTGGCCGACACCCTTCCGCTGACCGGCCCCGGCGCGCTGGACGACGCCCGTGCCGCCGCGCTGCACACCCGCCTCGCCTGGGGCGCGGTCTCGGCGCTGCGCCACGAGGAGGCCGCCGCCCGGGTCGCGCTGGTGCGGCGCCTGCTCGGCCGGTTCGACAGCGGCTCGATCACCCCGGCGCTGGACGTGGTGGAGGCCAACCTGGTCCTCGCCGGCTTCGGTGAGGCGAGCAGGGCGGGTGGTGCGGGTGGTGTGAGTGCTGCTGACGGGACGGGCAGCGCTGTCGGGACGGCGGGTGCGGGTGCGGCAGCCGGGGAGGCCGGGGAGCACCGGACCAGCCAGGCCGAACGGCTGGCCCGCCGCTCGGCCGACGACGCCGAACGGGCCGGGCTGCCGGAAGTGGCCTGCCAGGCCCTGCAGTTCCTCGCGCTGCTGGAGCGACGGCACGGCTTCGACCGCGCGGACGCCTGCCTGGAGCGGCTGCTCGCGCTGGCCACCCGGCACGGCCTGACCACCTGGCGGCTGGACGCGCTGCTGCGGCTGGGTGCCAACGAGTTCATGCGCAACGGCACCAGCGAGCAACTGGCCCGCGCCCACCGCGCGGCGGTCGAGCTCGGCGCGATCGTGCTCGGGCACACCGCCGAGGCCACCATGGCCAGCCAGGCCGTCTTCCGCGGCGAGTACGCCACCGCCCGGGCGCTGACCGACCGCTGTGCCGAGGCCACCGCCCGGCTGGGCCACGTCGACAACCACCAGTACCTGCTGCTCACCCGGGCCGCCCTGGCCGCACACCAGGGCCGGCGCCGCGAGATGGAGCAGCAACTGGCCGAGTTCCACCGCTGGGACGGCGACCGCTCGCTCAAGATGCCGCTGGTCTTCGGCAACTGCCGCGCGATGTGCTCGCTGCTGGAGGAGGACCGCGAGCAGGCGCTGACCGAGCTGGACAACGCCCGCGCCTGGGAGGACGAGAACCCGACCGTCTTCTACTTCAACGGCCGCTACGGACTGCGCCCGCTGCTGCGGGTGCTGACCGGGCGGGCCACCGAGGCCGAGCACGAGCTGGTGCGCCTCGACCCGGGCGCCGGGCTGCTCTGGAACCGGCAGTTCGAGCGGCTGGCCTACGCCGTGCACCAGGGCCGGGCGGGCCGGACCGAGGAGGCCGAGCGGGCGGTCGCCCAGGCCCGCGAGGCCTCCGCGCCCTTCCTGATGGCCCGCCACCTGGGCCTGCGGCTGGTCGCGGAGGCCGCGCTGGCCGACGGCTGGGGCGATCCGGTGCCCTGGCTGCGCACGGCGGAGGAGTACTTCCACGGCGCGGGCGTCCCCGCCGTCGCCAGCGCCTGCCGCGACCTGCTGCGCCGCGCCGGCGCGACCGTCCCGCAGCGCCGCTCGGGCTCCGACCGGGTACCGCCGGAGCTGCGCCGCCAGGGCCTGACGGCCCGTGAGTACGAGGTGCTGCTGCTGCTCGGGCCGCGCCTGGGCAACCAGGAGATCGCCGGGCGGCTGTACATCTCGCCGCGGACGGTGGAGAAGCACGTCGCGAGCCTGCTGACCAAGACCGGTCAGTCCCACCGCGCGGCGCTGTGCGACTACGCGGCGCGGTTCGGCCCGGTGGACGCCGACTCGTCGGACGAGCCGCTGGCGCGGTAGGGCGTCCCTTCGGCTTCGGCTCTCCTGTCCCGGGTGGTGGCCGGCGCCCTCACTTTCGCATACAGTGTTCGCGAATGCTGTTTGCGAACACCGTATGCGAATGCGGTTTGCGCATGGTGCCTGCGGATGCCGCTTGCGAAAGGGGACGAGCCATGACCTGCTTCACGCGCCACGGTGACATCGAGATCGCCTACCAGGACCTCGGCGGCGCGGGTGGCGACCCGCTGCTGCTGGTGATGGGCCTGGCGGCCTCGCGCTTCTGGTGGCCGCAGGGCCTGGTGGACGAGCTGCTGGGCCAGGGCTTCCACGTGGTGGCCTACGACCAGCGCGACGCGGGCCAGTCCACGCATCTGCCCGACCGGGCCGACGGGTCGGGCAGGCGCCCGATCGGCGCCCTGCTGCGGCGGCGGGCGCCGGCCTACACCGGCGAGGACCTGGCGGACGACGCGATCGCGGTGCTGGACGCCGTCGGCTGGTCCAGTGCCCACCTGTTCGGCCACTCGATGGGCGGCCTGCTGGCCCAGCGGACCGCGATCCGCCACCCCGACCGGGTCCGCAGCCTCACCTCCTCCTCCGCGGTGCCCAGCGACGTCAGCGGCCTCGCCGTGCTGCGCTACCTGCGCCTGGGCACGGTGGCCCGGTTCGCCCGGCTACGCCTCCCCGAGGGGCCGGACGCCGACCTCGCCTTCGCCGAGCTGATCGGCCGCACCATGGCTCCGGCCGGCCAGGCCTTCGGGCCCGAGCAGGCGGCCGTCTTCCGCGAGCTGGCCGCCCGGGAGGCGGCCCACGGGGTGGTCAGCTTCCGTGACCCGAAGGCGCAGAGCCGCCAGATCGGCGCCACCTGGCACGGCGGCCGGCTCGCCGACATCACCGCCCCCGCCCTGATCCTGCACGGCGGCCTCGACCCCCTGGTCCGGGTCGCGGCAGCCCGCGCCCTCGCCGCCGCCATCCCCGGCGCCCGCCTGACCACCTTCCCCACCGTCGGCCACTTCCTGCCCCCCGACAGCTGGCCCGCCTATGCCGCCGCCATCCGCACCCTCGCCAGCCGCGCCGACCTGGCGCGCCCGGCTGCCTCGCGCGGCGGGTGCTACCCCAGCGCCTGCGTCGCCGCGGTCAGCAACTCCGGGAGTTTGCGCATGTCATCGAAGACCACGGTGCCCGGCCCGGCCAGGCGGTCCGCGCGGCTCAGGCCGCCGCAGTAGCCGAAGGAGCGCATGCCGGCGGCGCGGGCGGCGGCGAGGCCGAAGCGGCTGTCCTCGACCACGACGCAGGCGCTCGGGTCCACGCCCATCCGGCGGGCCGCGTGGAGGAAGAGGTCGGGGGCGGGCTTGCCGTGGGTCACCTCCTCGGCACTGAAGATCCGGCCGGCGAAGCGCTCGTGGAGGCCGGTCAGGCCCAGGGTGCGGCGCAGGCGGGCGTGGCTGCTGCTGGAGGCCACGCAGGTAGGCAGGTCGATGGCGTCCAGTGCCTCGACGATGCCGGTCACCGGCGTCAGCTCGCGCTCGAAGGCCTCGTCGTAGAGCGGCTTGAACTCCGCGTCCCAGTCGGGCGGCAGGGTCCGGCCCAGGTGTGCCTCGATGTCGGCGGTCATCGAGGAGTGCGAGCGGCCGACGAAGCGCTCGACGATCTCCTCCTCGCTCATCGGCCAGCCCAGTGCGGCGAGCACCACCGCGTCCACCCGGACCGCCAGCCGCTCGCTGTCGATGAGGACACCGTCACAGTCGAAGATCACCAGTTCGATCATGGGATCACCCTATCGGCGGCCGTGCGCGGGCCGGAAAACCGGTGGGGGCGGCGGAGGGACCGCACTAGGCTGCGCCCATGATCGAAGACGGCGAGTCGGTCCAGGGCGGGTTGTCGCTGGTGCGACGCGAGGGGGAGTCCATCCGGCGGCCGTGGCGTTCCTGGAGCGCCGCGGTGGGGGAACTGCTGCGGCACCTGGAACGGGTCGGCTTCACCGGCGCGCCCCGGGTGCTGGGCGGGGGCCCGCAGGAGGGCGAGGAGGTGCTCTCGCTGCTGCACGGTGAGGTCGGCGGCTCGCCGTGGCCGCCGGCGTTGCTCGCCGACGAGGGCGTGGTCGCGCTGGGCCGCTGGCTGCGCGACTACCACGAGGCCGTCCGCGACTTCCGCCCCTCGCCGCAGGCGCTGTGGGCCGGCGGCGACGTGCCGTGGCGACCGGGTCTGATCATGCGTCATGGCGATCTCGGCACCTGGAACTCGGTCTGGATGCCGGACGGGCTGGTCGGCGTCATCGACTGGGACCTCGCCGTCCCCGGTGAGCCCATCGACGACCTGGCCCAACTCGCCTGGTACAGCGTGCCGCTGCGCTCGCCCGAGCGCCAGCGCAGGGCCGGCTACGGCCCGGACGGCGCGCCGCTGGCCCGTCGGCTGCGCCTGCTCTGCGCCGCCTACGGCGGGGTCGACCCGGCCGAGGTGCTGGACGCGCTGGTCCGGCTGCAGCGTTGGGAGACCGAGCGGATCGCCAGGCTTGGCCCGCTCGGAGTGGAGCCCTGGTCGACCTTCCTGGAGCGGGAGTTCGTCCCGGACATCGAGGCGGAGCGCAGCTGGGCGCTGGCCCGCCGGGCCGAGCTGCTGGGCGAGGAGTAGGCCGCCCGGCCCAGGACCCTACAGCTGCGCGAGCCAGCGGTGGCCCGGGTGCACGCGGGCGAGCAGGTCGGCCAGGGTCGCGCGCTGGGCCGGGGTCAGCTGTGGGACGGCCGCCTCGAAGTCCGCCTGGTCCTGCGGGCGGTCGCCCTTGGCCTTGAACAGCAGGACCAGCTCGGGGGCCAGGTACGGGACGCCGTCCGGGGTGCGGCGGATGACGTCGCGGTAGGGGAGCCGGATCGTCTCGTCGCGTCGGCAGATCCAGGTGTCGCCGTCGTGGGGCTCGCGGAACACGTCGAGCAGGTAGTCGCCGGTGGCCGGATCGCGCAGCCAGGTCTGATGGACGGCGGCCAGCGCCTGTGGCGGGGCGCCCTCCCAGATCCGGCCGCTGCCCACCGCGTCGAAGACGTGACCGGGGAACCGCTCCCGGACCTCGGCGAAGCCCGCGGCCGGAATCCCGATCTCGGTGTCGCCGTGCGCGCGGGTCTGCCTGCCGTGGAACAGGTCCAGCGCCCAGCCCCCGGCCACGTACCAGGGCGTGCCGATCCCGGCCAGCCGCCGGGCGACCTCGCTCGGGCCCCAGCAGGATGCCCACCTGGCGTCCAGGGCATCGATCTCCTCGGCCGTCAGCTCGATGGCGCCGCCGGGCAGTTGCTCGCTCACGGCACGAAGCTACCAGCGGGCCTGCGGCCCCGTGACCGGATCCGGCCGGTGGACCCGCCCGATCTCAGCGTGCCTGGAGCCGGGCCGAGCGCAGCCGTTCGAAGGTGGTGGGGGTGGGGCGGTGCGGCAGGAAGGCCTTGATCTGCTCGGCGCAGTCGCGGGGGCTGCTGATCCTGGTGTCGCACTCGACGTCGTAGCTGCCGTGGGCGTGGACCGGGCCGATCTGGCGGGCGGCCAGCCCGGACGGCCGGTCGCCGCGGGCCCGCTCGCGGCGTTCCAGCTCCTCCAGCGGGCAGTGCACGCCGACCAGGACGACATTCGCGGGATCGAAGACGTCGAGACAGTCGTCGAGCCGCCAGGGCTCGCTGAGGAGGTGGTCCACCACGACGTTGTTGCCCCCCGCGGCCATCCCGGCCACCGCGCGGTGGAAGCCCGTCCAGGTGTGCCGGAGGACGGTGCTCAGCTCGTCGGGGGTCCACTCCTTGCGGGCGCGCATCGCGTGGAAGGCGTCCACGGGGAAGTGGAAGAACGTTTCGTCCAGGACCGTGAGCAGTTCCTTCGCGATGCTCGACTTGCCGGAACTCGACGTTCCGTTCAAGAAGATGATCAGTCCGCCGGTCTGCGTGGCCGCCACGTCTCTCCCCCGCCTGGTCGGTTCTCGCTGCATGATCATGGTGCACCAGCGGCCGTCCGCCCGTTCGGTCGCCCCCGGAGCAACGGTGGCGGCTACCGAACGTGACGGGTGGCCCGGGGTGATGCGGTCCGGCGGTCGGCAGGCGCATCGTAGGCGTATGGCCACTGTGCACCGAGAGGACCAGTCCTTCTTCGAGGGCGCGGCCGGTCGCCGGCTGAGGTCGCGCGGGCTGCCCGGCGTCGCCGCCGTCGAGGCCGCGCCGCCGCAGCACCTGGTCGACGTCTACTACGACACCGCCGACCTGCGCCTGCTGCGCCGGGGCGGCACGCTGCGCTGTCGCACCAGCGGCGGCGAGCCGGGGTGGCGGCTGACGGTGCCGGGCGCGGACGGCGAGCCCCGGGAGATCACGGTGCCGCTGGACGCGGGCGCGCCGGGCGCCGTGCCCGCCCGGCTGGCGGTGCTGGTGCGGGCCCGCACCCGGGGGCGGGAGCTGGTCGCGGTGGCCCGGCTGCGGACCGTCCGCAGCCGGGTGCTGCTGCTCGACCGCCGTGGCCGCACGCTGGCCGAACTGCTCGGGGAGCGGGTGTCGGCCAAGGCCCTGCCCAAGGGGCGGCTGGCCGGGGGCAGGCGGACCTGGGCCCGGACCGGGCTCACGCTGGTGGCCGGGGGCGACGAGCTGCGGGCGGCGGTCGCGCGGGTGTTGCGCGGGCAGGGCCTGCGGCCCGCCGCGACCGGTGCCGAGGGCGCTGAGGGGGCTGGGGGCGCTGGGGGTGCCGAACGCGCCGGGCTCGCCGAACTCGCCCGGCTGTTGCGGGCGGAGAGCGGTGGCGAGGGCGGGGGCGGGGGCGGTGGGGCGACCGCCGCGGCGCTGGCGGCGTACCTGCGCCGGCACACCGAGCGGCTGGTTGCCCTCGATCTGGCCGTCCGGCTCGACGAGCCGGATGCCGTGCACCAGATGCGGATCAGCCAGCGGCGGCTGCGCAGCGCCCTGACCGCCCACCGCGGACTGCTGCGCAGGCGGCGCACCGACCGGCTGGGCGAAGAGCTGCGCTGGCTCGGCGGCCTGCTCGGCCGGGCCCGGGACGCAGAGGTCACCGGTGCCCGACTGGCAGCTCAGGCCGCGGAGTTGACCGCGCCGGCGGACGACCAGGAGCTGCGCGCCCTGCTGGAACGCTGGTTCAGCCACCGCTACCGTCAGGCGCACACGGAGGTGCTCGCGGTGCTGGACGGCCCGCGTTACCGCCGCTTGCTGGACAGCCTGGAGCGCTTCGCCGAGCGGCCCCCGCTGCGCGAGCAAGCGGCGACCGGGCGTTCGGTGGCCCGGCGGACGCTGCGCCGCGAGTGCCGGCGCACCGGACGCCGGCTGCGCACCGCCTTCGCCCAGTCGCCCGGCGACCGGCGGGACGAGGCCGTGCACCAGGCCCGCAAGGCGGCCAAGCGGGCCCGGTACGCCGCCGAGTGCCTCTATCCCGCGCTCGGGGCTCGTGGACGGCGGCTGGCGGACGACCTGAAGGCGATCCAGCAGCCGCTGGGGCGCTACCAGGACGCGGTGGTCGCGGAGCAGACGATCCTGCTGGTCGCGGCCGAGGCCCGGCGGCTGGGCCAGGACACCTTCGGCTACGGCGTGCTGTACGGCGCCCAGCGCGACCACGCCGAGGCGGACCTGGCGGCGGCGGGCCGCGCCTGGGCGAGCGTCGGGCGCGGCTGACCCGGGTGCCGGGTGCGTACGGGAAGAGCTGACCTCGTACCAGATGACCGGGCTTCAGGTGACCTGGTTTCAGGGGTGGCGGCCTTTGGCTGCGGCACGGCTCGGCGGGCTGAGATTATGGGGGTATGAGCATCGCAGAACCACAGACGGAAGCGCTCCGTCGGCGCAACGAGGTACAAGAACGTCACCGGCTCCAGCTCGCCGCCCTGGACGCCTACAACCACTCCCTGGAGCAGATGGCCCTGGCCCAGGCCGGGCTGAGCCGGGCCGTGGCCGGGGCGGTGGAGGCCTTCGGCGGCCTGGACATCACGGCCAATCTGCTGGACCTGACCCTCAAGGAGGTGCGCACGCACGTGGCCGCGTTCGAGGCGGCCGGCCAGGAGGCCCCGGCGGCGGACCCCGAGACGGTCCCCGCGCAGGCGGCGTCGGCCGAGAACACCGCGACGGACGGCAAGCCGGCGGATGCCGGGAAGCCGGCCGCGGAGAAGGCCGGGGCCGACCAGGCCGACGCCGGGAACGCGGACGGCGACGCGGCGGCGGCGGAGAAGGCCGGCGCCGACAAGCGAGGCTAGGGCCTCTCCGGTTCCGGTCCCTGGCTGGGGCCGGATACGCGGAACGGACTGTGCCCACCCCCGTGGAGCACGGTCCGTTCCGCGTGCGCGGCCCACCGCCGACCGGCCCGCTGAGCGGTGGTCAGCGGAGCACGCCGCGCAGCACGTGGGCGCAGGTGGCGTAGAGCCCGAGCGCGCTGCCGAGGCCGGGCAGCAGGGTCCACAGCACGTCGGAGCCGGTCAGCGGCGCCAGCAGCAGGGTGGCCAGGGCGATCAGGCACAGCACGGCGCCGGTGACGTCGTAGACCGGGACGCTGAACAGGCGGGCCAGCGGGAAGAAGTGGATGCCGACCCCGAGCGCGATCACGGCGGTGATCAGGTGCGGGTGACCGGTGGCGTCCAGGGCGCGGACGGCGGCGAAGATCCCGATCCACTCGGCGGTGACGATCAGTCCGAACCGGCGCCCGGCGGCCTTTCCGCGGGCCCGGTCCCCGCCCGCGGGAGCGTGCGCCGCCTGCCGGCCGGCCTGGACGGCGAACCCGAACACGGCGAGCGAGGCGAGGGCCGCGACGGTGAGCAGCGCGGCGGTGAGGGGGGAGGAGTGCAGGTCGGAGGTGCCGCAGACGGTCCAGCCGAAGGCGAAGAAGGCGAGGACGCTGCTGCCGATGGCGCGGCCGCGCAGTTCGGCGCGGTTGAGACCGCCGGCCCGGGTGCCGCTCGGGGCGGGACCGGCCGGGTGGGGGAGCGGGGATCCGCTGGCGGTGCTGCTCATGACTGGCGCTCCAGGCGAGGGATGGAAGGCTGGTGGGCGGCGTGCTCGCCGCCGGTCCGCGGATCGGCGGCGCCGGCCGGCTCAGGGGCCGAGCAGCGAGCGCAGCGTCGCGGTGTAGGTCTCGAAGGCCGTGCGACCGGTGGCGGTCAGGGCGACCTGGGTGACCGGGGTGCGGCGGGCGTGGGTCTTGGTGATCTCGACGTATCCGGCGTCTTCGAGCTTGCGCAGGTGGGTGGAGAGGTTGCCCGCGGTCATGGCCAGGAGTTGTTGCAGCCGCGGGAAGGTGATCCGGTCGTCGGGTGCGAGCGCGGCCAGCGCGACCGTGACGCGCAGGCGGGCCTGGGCGTGGATGACCGGATCCAGCTCGGGGATCACGGCCGCGACCGCCGCGCCGCGGCCCGCTGGTACCCGTGGTACCCGGCCAGCGCGAGGAAGCCGCCCCCGCCGGCCAGCGACTGGACCAGGAAGTTGCCCGGGACGCCGGCGAGCACCGCGCCCGCCGCGCACAGCATGGTCCACGCCCCCAGGCTGTAGCGGACCTTGTCCTGGTCGATCATGCCCCCGGCCAGGTAGAGCACTCCGGTGAGCAGCAGCGAGGAGGAGGACCAGAGCATCGCCGCGGTGTCGGAGCTCAGGCCGCGGCGGATCAGCGCCGTGTTGACCAGCGACAGGCAGCCGAACCCCAGGGACCAGCTCCACCCGTAGAGGGCGGCCACGGTGCGCGAGGGGCCGCTGACCCCGCGGCCGGTGCGCAGCGAGTAGCCGATCGACCAGATCAGTGCGGTGACGATCAGCACGGTGGGTACTGCGGCACCGAGCCAGCCGGGGAGCACCCGGTCGGGGCCGTAGGCCAGGTAGGTGGTGCCGAAGCCGACCAGCCAGGCGCCGCCCCACACCGTGAAGAGCAGCACGGGGTTGTTGCGCACCCGGCGCCGGACGTGCTCGTGTTCCGCGGCGATCAGGGAGAGCGCCTGGTTGACGTCCAGCAGTTGATCGGTCGGCTGATCGGTCGTCCGACCGCTTGCCGGGTCGTCCTGTTGCCCGTTCATCTGGCCCTCCCCCGTTGAGCCCGGCTGAGCTCGGCAAGAACTTTGTATCGCAAACCTCTTGGCAGCGACAAGTAGCGGGACGCTCGGTAGCCTGGGCCGATGGCTTCCTCGTGGCTCGACTTCACCCTCGGCGCTCCGGTCGCAGGGGCCCCGGAACCGGCGTGGATCCACGGCTCGCCCTCCGTGCGTCGCAACACCGACCCGCCGATCCAGGTCCACGCCCACGACCGGCACACCTATCTGCTCCGGCAGAACAAGGCCGTGCACTACGAGGCGCCGTTCCTCTACCTCTTCCTGGGCAACGAACGGGCGCTGCTGCTCGACACCGGGGCGACCGCCGATGCCGCCAGGTTCCCGCTGCGCGCCACGGTGGACGCCCTGTTGGCCGACTGGCTGGCCGAAAATCCGCGCGCGGACTACGCGTTGGTGGTCGCCCACACGCACGCCCACGGCGACCACACGGCCGGTGATCCGCAGTTCGCGGACCGGCCGCACACCACCGTGGCGGGTACCGGGGCCGACGAGGTGCGGGCCTTCTTCGGCTTCTCCGCCTGGCCCGAGCAGGTGGTCGAATTCGACCTGGGCGGACGGGTGTTGGAGGTCACCGGCTGTCCGGGGCACCATCCGTCCTCGATCGCGGTCTACGACCCGTGGAGCGGGTTCCTGCTCACCGGTGACACGGTCTACCCGGGGCGGCTGTACGTGCAGGACTTCCCCGCGTTCCTCGCCAGCCTCGACCGGCTCGTCGAGTTCGGCCGGCAGCGGCCGGTGACCCGGGTGCTCGGCTGCCACATCGAGATGACCCGGCGACCGGGCCGGGACTACCCGACCGGCTGCCGGTACCAGCCCGACGAGCCGCCGCTGGCGTTCACCATGGCCCAGTTGTCGGCGATCCGGGACGCCGCGCACGAGGTCGCCGACCGCCCGGGCACGCACCGTCGGGACGACTTCGTCCTCTGGCACGGTTCGCCGGCGAGCGCGCAGTACCGGCAACTGGCCAGGCTCCTGGGGGATCGGCTGCGCAACCGGGTGCGGACGCTCCGGGGGGTGCCGAGCGGTACCAGGTAAGATGCCCAGAGGCACTTTGCCTATTACTCTCTGGGGGAAGCATGACGGCCGTCGGCGTCAGTGGGCTCGTGCGGATGTGGATCGACGGCTGGGTGGTCTCGCGCGGCGCCTCGGATCCGGCCGTCGAGCCCTGGGGCTGGACCATCGACGTCGGGCTGACCGGGCACGTCGCGCGGCACGTGCTGCCGGAGCCGACCGCGGCCCAGGTCGGCGAGCTCGTGGCCGTGACCAGTGCCCCCGGCACCTGGCTCAAGCTCTTCGCCGACGACGACACCGTCCGGCCCTGGGTCACCCCGGACTGGCGGCTGGACGCCCCGGCCTTCCTGATGAGCTGTCCGCTCGGCGCCGAGCGGGTCCGGTTGCCGGCCGGCTACGTCCGCACCAGCTGGACGCGCGGGGATGTCGTCCGGGTGCTGATCCGCACCACCGACGGGCAGCTCGCCGCCCGCGGCCAACTCGCCGTGGCGGGCCGGGTCGGCGTGCCGGACCAGATCGAGACCGCGCCCGCCCATCGGCGCAGGGGGCTGGGCGCCGTGGTGATGCGCACCCTCCAGCACGCCGCCCACCAGGCCGGTGCTGAGACCGGCGTCCTGGTCGCCAGCTCGGCGGGCCGGGCGCTCTACACCACCCTCGGCTGGACCACCCGCGCCCCGATGGCGAGCCTCTGCTTCGCACCGCCGGCCGCCGCCGGTTGAGCCGGGTGCGGCCGGTCGTGGCCGGTCGTGCCGATCGTTCGGCCTGGCACCGTGCCCGTCCGGCCGCCCGTTCGTTGATCAACACGAGCGCGCTCGGACCGGCGCCGGACGGCATTGCCGGCTCCGGCCAGGAGGAGAGGAGCGAGTATGACGACCATGGCCATACGGCCCGAGGAGTTCGCCGCCACCCTGCCCCGGCACGTGGTGTCCGCCGGGGTGCTGCTCACCGATCCGGCCGGCCGGATCCTGATGCTCCATCAGGCCCACGCCTACCCGGGGCATCCGGCGTGGTGGCAGATCCCGGGCGGCCTGGCCGACGCGGGCGAGCAGCCCAACGTGACGGCGGTCCGCGAGACGTACGAGGAGACGGGCCTCCTGCTGCCGGGCACGTTGCCGCTGCTCGCCGTCGACTACCGTGCACCGGCGGATGGTTGGCCCGCGGTGGTGGACTTCTGCTTCGACGGCGGAACCGTGGGCGCGGGCGAGACAGCGGTCCCGGCCGTCGAACTGAGCGCCGAGCACGACGACTTCGCCTGGCGCGAGTTCGAGCAGTGGCAGCCCTGTCTCCAGCCCGAGCAGCGGCCCTGGTTCGCCGCCGTCTGGCGCGCCCGCACCCGTGGCGCGGTGCTCTTCCTCAACGACGG
This sequence comes from Kitasatospora sp. NBC_01250, assembly GCF_036226465.1. Lineage (NCBI taxonomy): Bacteria > Bacillati > Actinomycetota > Actinomycetes > Kitasatosporales > Streptomycetaceae > Kitasatospora > Kitasatospora sp. NBC_01250. The sequence continues at coordinate 7,980,182 of NZ_CP108476.1, forward strand.
GCAGCAGCCCACGGCGTAGCGCCCTGACGGCCTGCCCGGAGCAAGGGGGCGCCGCGGCCGTTGCCGGTCCGAGTCGGCAACGACCGCGGCGCGGAGCCGAGTCGACGTCAGGTGTGCGCCGGGGCGTCCTGTTGCGTCGGCTCGGCGGCCGGGGGCGCGGCGGGGAACGGCGCCGGGCGCAGCAGGTAGGCGACCACCAGGGTCGCGACCGCCAGCCCGGCGGCGCCGCAGCGCAGCGAGAGGTGGAGCGCCTCCACGAATCCGTTGTCGACCACCGTGTGGATCGCCGGCGGCAGGGCGGAGGCCTGGCCCGCACCGGAGTTGGTGACCGCGTTGGCGATGTCGTGCCGGGCGCCGGAGGGCACCCCGAGCCGGCCCAGCGGTGCGGCCAGCACCGCGCTGAGGCGGCTGGTGAGGATGGCGCCCAGCACTGCGACGCCGACCACGCCGCCGAGTTCGCGCAGCGTGTTGACGGTCGCGGAGGCCATGCCCGCCTTGGTCGGGGGGACGCGCATCATGACCGCGATGGAGACCGGCGTGAAGGTCATGCCCATCCCGAAGCCCAGCACGAACAGCACCCACAGGTACGCGACGTAGTGGGCGTGGCCGTCGTAGAGCGACAGGCCGCCGAGCGCCACCGCGCACAGTGCGAGCCCGACCACGATGGGGATCCGGGGGCCCTTGCGGGCCGTCATCCGGCCCGACAGCGGTGCGGCGACGATCAGCATCGCGGTCATCGGCAGGCCCGCCAGCCCAGCGCTCGACGGGGTCCAGCCCATGATGCCCTGCATGAGCAGCGGCAGGAAGAACGAGGTGCCGAAGACGCCGAAGCTGATCATGAAGCCACTGACCACCGCGCCGGTGAGCACCCGGTCCTTGAAGAAGTGCAGGTCGAGCATCGGGTCGGTGGTGCGCAGCTCGACCACGACGAAGGCCGTCAGGGCCACCACCGCGCCGGCCGCGCAGCCCAGCACGACGCCGTCGGTCCAGCCGCGGGCGGGGCCTTCGACCAGCGTGTAGACCAGGGCGCCGAGCCCCACCGCGGAGAGGGCCTGACCGGGCAGGTCCAGGCGCTTGGCCCAGGTCGCGAGCTCGGGCAGCACCCGGGAGGCCATCACCAGGCCCAGCACGCCGATCGGCACGTTGATCCAGAAGACGCTGGCCCAGCCGAGGTGCTGGACCATCGGCCCGCCGAGGACCGGGCCGACGGCCAGGCCCAGCGAGGAGAAGGCGGACCAGGTGCCGATCGCCTTGGCCCGCTCGGTGTCGTCGGTGAAGACGTGCCGCAGGATCGACAGGCTGCCCGGCGCGAGGAGCGCGGCGCCGACGCCCTGCAGCATCCGGGCCGCGACCAGCAGGCCGATCGAGTTGGAGAGCGCGGCCGCCGCCGAGCCGAGCGTGAACAGGGCCAGGCCGATCTTGAAGACCCGGGTACGGCCGTAGCGGTCGCCGAGCGAACCGCCGGTGAGCAGCAGGCCGGCGTAGATGAGGCTGTAGCCCTCGACCACCCATTGCAGGCCGCTGACGCCGGTGTGCAGTTGCTCCCCGATGCGGGGCAACGCGTTGTTGACGATGACGTTGTCGAGCATCGACATGAACATGGTGATGCACAGCGTGCCAAGGGCGAGCTTCTTACGCCGGGCAGCCGGGTCCATCATGGCATCCCTAACAGTGTTAGACGGGGCGTTGCTGTGGGCCAGAATGCCCCTAACGGTGTTAGATTGCAAGAACCTTTTCCGACGGAGGTTGCTGGTGGCGGGCGAAAGAACAGACGAACACCCCCCGCAGCCGGGGCTGACCCGGGATGCGCTGGCCCAGGCGGCCCTGTGCGTCCTGGAGCGCGAGGGCATCAACGGGCTGTCCATGCGCAAGGTCGCCACCGAGCTGGGGGTCAAGGCGGCCTCCCTCTACTGGCACGTCCGCAACAAGGAGGAGCTGCTCGACCTGCTCACCGACGCGCTGATGGCCGACGCCGAGCCGCCGCTGCGCCAGGGCGACTGGCGCGAGCAGCTGCGCGAGTACTGCCTGCGCCACCGCCGGCTGCTGCTCTCCCGGCGCGACGCCGCCAAGGTCGTGGCCGGCCGCTTCGCCCTGGGGCCGCACCTGCTGGGCCTGATGGAGGACCAGCTGGACCGGCTGCGGGCCGCCGGCTTCGCCGATGCCGACGCGGCGCTCTGCACCTACCTGCTGGGCGCCTACGTCCAGGGCTTCGTCCTCCAGGAGCAGACCCCGATCTCCGCCTCCGAGGCCATGGGCACCAGTCGCGCCGAGGTCGCCACCGCCGTCAGCGCACAGTTGCGCGGCCTGCCCGAGGAGACCTTCCCCAACCTGGTCGCCCTCGCCGACGACCTCACCACCCCGAACATGGACGAGCGCTTCGCCTTCGGCCTGGAACGCCTCATCGACGGACTGGCCGCCCTGCTCGCCCAGGCGCGCCCGAGCGAGGCCGTCCCCGAAGTGCCCGTCTGAGCCTGACCGCTGAGCCGATTCGCTTTGCCGGACCGCTGAACCGGAACCCTGAACCGGACTGCTGAGCCGAACCCCTGAGACCGGCCTCGGTCAGCCGGTAGGCTCTGGTGGTGGGGGAGTTGGGGCGGACGCGTACGGGGGAGGGCCCGCGGATGTGGCGGGGGTTTCGTGAGTGGTTGCTCGGCGCGGCCGACCAGGAGGTGCGGGCGCTCGACCAGGCACCCGGGATCGAGCCCGAACGGCTCCAGGAACTGCGGTACACCGAACCCGCGTTGATGCTCAGCGTCGAGCAGCTCTACGTCGCCGCGCAGCGCGCCTTCGAGCGCCGCACCCGCGAGGCCGTCGCCGAGGACCTGCTGCGCGCGCTGGCCGCCGTCGCCGGCGGGGCGGGCACCGACCGGCTGGACGCGGCGGCGGCCTCGGCCGACGCCCGTCTCGCGGTCGACAGCGCGATCGCCGGGGCGCGGGGCCTGAACACCGGGGTGGCCTGCGGGTTCATGATCAGCCCGGTGGTGCTGCTGGTGGTGCTGCTCCTCGGCCGGTGGGCGCCCCGGCTCTTCGGCGCCACCCTCGGCTGCCCCGAGCAGCAGGCGCTGCTGCACGCGCTGGTCTGCTTCGCGGGCGGGGCGATGGGCGCCGTCTTCAGCGTGATCATCCGGCTGCGCGACTCCGCCCACCTGAGCCGGCGCCGGCCCGGGCACGGCGATCTGCTGGCCGATCCGGTGCAGTGGTCCCGGACGCTGCGTCAGGAGGGCTGGTACCGGGTGGTGGTGGGCTGGTTCCTGGCCACCTCGCTCTTCCTGCTGATCAACGGCGGCATCCTCAGCATCCTGACCCCGCCCGCCGCCCCGGTCGACCTGTGCGCCCCCGGACCGCTCTCGGCGGCCGGGCACGACGCGCTGATCAAGGCCTGGTTCTACTGGGGCGGCATCGGTTTCCTGGCCGGGCTCAACGAGCGCTGGGCCCACGGCCTGCTGCGCCAGGCCGCGGCACCGCGCCCGGAGCCGGGGTCGCGCCGGGACGGCTGATCCGCTCCGCTGCGGCGGAGTCGGCCAGAGTCGCGGCCACCGTCCGGGCGAGCGCGACCGGGTCGCCGGTCGGCTCGGTGGCGGTCGGCTCGGTCGGCTCGGTGGTGCCGGTGCCGGTGCCGGTGCCGGTGCCGATGGTGGCGGTGGCGGTGGCGTCGTCCGTGCTCCGGTGCGCCCAGGCGTCGTCGAGCGCGTACCAGTCGAGCGCTGCCGGCTCGCCGCCGTTCGCCAACGCGGCGTCCAGGGAGGCGAAGTAGGCGCTCCAGCGCTGCGCGTAGAGGCCCGTGAGCAGTCCGGACCACTCGCGGTTGGCGTAGTCGTGCAACTGGCCGTCCTCGCTCGGGCCGTGGTCGCCCCAGGTGGTGAGGATCGACCGGGCGTCGTACTCCAGTTGCCCGCGCTCGCTGGCGTCGGCGCCCCAGGAGCGGGCCTCGGCCAGCCAGCGCCCGAGCAGGAAGCGGGCATCACTGGCGAGGAGTCGGTCCAGCAGGAGCTCGTCGTCGTGCCACCGCCCGGTCAGCGCCCCGAAGGCGGCCCGGTCCCCGGTCGCGTACGCCGCGGCGATCCGCGGCAGCAGCTCCCTGGCCTGGTTGCCGAGCGCCTGGCGGGCGACGTTCACCAGGTCGAACCGGTAGGCGTCGCAGCCCTGTTGGGCGGGCGCGACCTGGAGCAGCTGGTCCAGCGCCGCGCGCACCGAGTCGGCGGGGTAGCGCATCGCGGTGGGGCTCCAGGTCGCGGCGGTGGCGGCCGTCAGGCTCGGGCGGGCGGCGAACAGGCCGTCCTGCGGCTCGCTCCAACCGTCGGCGGGCATGCTGTACGGACCCTGGCGCAGCAGCTCCCAGGCCGCCGCGGCATGCGGATCCGGACCGCCGTAGCGCCGGGCGGCGTAGTCGGCGAACCAGGCGCGCTGGTCGATCGGCCCCTGCTGCCAGGCCAGTTCGGTGAAGAGCTCGAAGGCGGCCGGATCGCCGCCGGTGGCCTCGGGCAGGTAGGCGATGCCGCGCAGGGCGCTGCCGGCAGCGGTCAGCTGCTGCTGGAACCGGCTCACCCAGGCGGCGGTGTTGGCGCCGATGCTGGTGTGGCCGCCGAAGTTGTCGATCGTTCCGAAGGCGTACGGTGTGCCGCGCCACTGCCGGTCGCGGTCGAGCTGCCCCTGCGGGTAGCGGTCGGCCAGACCGTCCAGGATCAGCAGACCGCTCCGGTCGACGCCGTCCAGCAGGGCGGCACTCGGGTTGTCCTGCCAGCCGAGGATCACCCAGGTCGCGCCCGGGTGCGCCGCCCGCAGGGCGTCCTGCACCGCGCCGGCGGCCCGGCTCGCGTCGACCGGGCCGAGCACGCCGCCCTCGTGCAGCAGGTCCATCTTGTACATCGTGCTGTCGCCGAACCGCTCGCGCTGGGCGCGGTAGTAGGCCGCGGCGAGCCGGTCGAAGACCGGGCCGGTCGGGTCGAGCCAGTCGGGGCGCGCGAACCCCACCCACGAGCCCTGCGGTACCACCCGCGCCCCCGGATTGCGCTCGGCGAAGCCCGGCGGCACGGTGCCGAAGAAACCGGGCAGCACCGGCGTCATGCCCAACGCCCGCAACTGGTCCGCGATTTCGCGGCCAAGCGCGGCTCGGGCGTCGAGCAGCCGGGCCGACTCCGGACCGCCGAAGGCCGCCATGTTCTGCAACAGCCACCAGCTCTGGTGCGCGGGCGCCGGGATCCAGGCGCGCAACTCCTCCTCGCCGTAACCGAACTGCTGCAGCGCCCGGTGGTAGGCCCACTCCGCGCCGGTCTGCACGAACACCTCGTTGACCCCGTGCAGGGCCAGCAGGTCGATCTCGTGCTGGTAGGCGGCGAAGTCGCGATACGGGCCCGAATAGCCGGCGTCGGTGTCATTGAGCGCGTACCGGTGCGGCACCGTCGCCGCCCGGCTGACGGTGCCGCCCACGGCGGGCAGCGTGGCGGGCAGCCGGCCGAGACTGTCACCGGGCCAGCCGAGGTCCACCTTGGCGACCTGTTCCAGGTACCACCCGACGCCGCTCAGCAGGGTCGCCCCCGAGGTACCCCGGACCTCGACGGGCTCCGGGCCGCCGCCGCTGACCGCGAAGGAGTCGCCCGCGGTTCCCCTGGCCACGGGCACCAGCCGGAACCGGTCGGCCCGGCCGGGCAGCAGGCGTCGCAGACTCGCCTGGGCGGGCGCGGCGTCGAAGGGCACGACGGCTGCGGGCCCGGCGGTGACTGCGGCGGCCGGCGGCGCGGCGCCGGCCGCCGGGGGGAGGCAGCAGCCCAGCAGCGCCGCTGCCAGCAGGGCGGTGGCCCGACGTCGCATTGCACGCACCTCGTGTCGTGGATCAGTCACCGAACGTGATGGCGATCATGACACTGCGCACGCTCCGCCCGGCGCAGGCACAGCGGGACGCAACCGACCGGGACGCGGCCACCACGCCTGCTTCGCTGCGCTCGCCTGCCGCCGACGGCTGCCTCGCCAGGTCTCCGTGCGGCGGAGAGTGCGCCAGTACGAGTCCCGTGACCTGGATGAACTCGCCTCGTAATGCTCGTAGTTGAGTGACGGCCACGGCAGGTCGCTGCTCACCGGGGGCCTGGTTCGGCTACCGCTGGGACACCCGCCCTCGTAACCCCCGCATCCGTTGATCTACGCTGACCGCACATGGGAACCGTGACAACTTTCTGGTCCTTCGCCGTGGTCGTGGGTCTGCTGACCCTGACTCCCGGTCTCGATACCGCGCTGATCCTCCGCACAGCCGCGCTGGGGCGACGCCGTGAGGCATGGGGAGTCGTGCTCGGTATCCAGACGGGAACCCTGGCTTGGGGAACCTTGAGTTCCCTCGGCGTCACGGCCCTGCTCGCGGCCTCGCGCACCGCCTACGACGCCGTACGCCTGGCCGGTGCCGCGTACCTGCTGTGGATGGGCGCGCTGATGCTGTGGAACAGCCTGCGCCGACGCCATGGCGCGGTCGAGCCCGACCCCGCCGAGGAGAAGCCGGCGGGCCCGGCTGCCGGGCTGCTGTCGGGCTGGCGGCGCGGGGCACTGACAAACGTGCTCAACCCCAAGATGGGCGTGTTCTACGTCGCCGTCCTGCCGCAGTTCATCCCGGCCGGCGCGCCGCACCTGGCCATGGGCGTGGCCCTGACCTGCGTGCACGTCGCAGAGGGGCTGATCTGGTCGTCAGTCCTGGTGGCCTTCGCCCATGTGCTCCGCAGCTGGTTGAGGCGGCCGGTGGCGCAGCGGGTCCTCGACCGGCTCACCGGCACGGTCGTCATTGGCTTCGGCGTGAAGCTGGCCATCGGGGACTGACCCTGGATGTCCAGCCGGAGGGTGGCCGGCCTTCGCCTGGATAGGAGCGGAGCAGATCCTGGCGAAGGACGGCCGACGCCATAGGGCCTCGTGCGGGTCGTGCCGGTCGGTCAGGCGAGCGCTGTCGCCGGCCGGCGTGGGGTGGCGGTGGCGGTGGCGAGGGACAGGAGTTGGTCGCGGGCGGCGGTCAGGGAGTCTGTCGCGAGGTCGGTGAACCGGGCGAGGTCGGGCATGGCTGCGGCGCGGGTGAGTTCGGCGTGGACGAAGTACAGGTTCTCCTCGCGGATGCCGAGGTCGCCGAAGTACATCCGCAGGTAGGGCGCCTGGTGGTCGAAGGGCTCGCGGGGGGTGCCGGGGCCGTAGCCGCCGCCGCGGGCGGTGGCGATGACCACGCGGGTGTCGCGCAGCAGGTGTTCGCCGGTCCGGGGGGCGGTGTAGGCGCCGGGGAAGGAGATCCGTTCGATCCAGGCCTTGAGGGCGGCGGGCACCGTGAAGTTGTACATCGGGACGCCGAGCAGCAGGGTGTCCGCGGCCAGCACCTCCTCGACGAGCGGCAGGGTCAGGGCCCACTCCTGCTGCTCCGAGGCGTCCTGGGCCTGCGCCGCCACCTCGGCCGGCGGCACGGTGCCCTGCTCGGCCAGGCGCCGGCCGAGGGTGACGAAGCCGGGGCCCAGCAGCGGCACGGGGTCCGCGGCCAGGTCGCGGTAGCGGTAGCCGGCCGTGCCGTGCTGCTCGCGCCAGGTGTCCGCGAACAACGAGGTCAGCTGTCGGCTGACCGAGGGGCCGTTGGGGCCGGCGGTTGCGTCCAGGTGCAGCAGGGACGGGGTGTGGTTCATGGCTCTCTCCTGTCACTTCGGCGCGATAGCGCACGTCATACGGGTAGACGGAGTGGGCCGAGGAAAGGTGACCGATGCACGGCACGCGTGGCGGGTACGGCGAGCACGAGGAGCTGGCCAGGCGGTTCGAGGAGCAGCGCGACCGGCTGCGTGCGGTCGCCCACCGGCTGCTGGGGTCGGCGAGCGAGGCGGAGGACGCCGTCCAGGAGGCCTGGCTGCGGCTGGGCCGGGTGGACGGGTCCCAGGTGGAGAACCTGCCTGCCTGGCTGCGGACGGTGGTCTCGCGGATCTGCCTGGACCTGCTGCGCTCGCGCGTGGCGCGCCGCGAGGAGCTGGTCGGGCAGCAGCCGCCGGACCAGCCCTGGGAGGACGGTGCCGGGCAGGGCGCGGACCCGGAGCAGGAGACGCTGCTGGTGGAGTCGGTGGGCCGCGCCCTGCTCGTGGTGCTGGACCGGCTGGGCCCGGCCGAGCGGGTCGCCTTCGTGCTGCACGACATGTTCGCCGTCCCGTTCGAGCAGATCGCGCCGATCGTGGAGCGCACCCCGGTCGCCACCAAGAAGCTGGCCAGCCGGGCGCGCCACCGGGTGCACGGCGTGCCCGTGCGGCCCGCCGGGGAGCTGGCCGGGCACCGGCGGGTGGTCGAGGCGTTCCTGGCCGCCTCGCGCGGCGGCGACCTGGCGGGGCTGCTCGCGGTGCTGGCCCCCGATGTGGTGCGCCGGGCGGACCCGGCCGCCCTGCCGGCGGGAGTGGCGCTGCAGTCGCGCGGGGCGCGGGCGGTGGCCGCCGAGACGCTGGTCTTCGGGCGCCGGGCCCGGTGGGCCGCGCCGGCCCTGGTCGACGGGGCGGTGGGCGTGGTGGTCGCGCCGGGCGGCCGGCTGGTGCTCGCCCTCGCCGTCACGGTCGTGGGGGAGCGGATCGCGGCCTACGAGGTGATCGCGGACCCGGCGCGGCTGGCCCGGCTCGAGCTGGCCGTGCTCGGGGACTGATGGCTGGCGGGAGGCGGGAGGCGGGAGGCGGGAGGCGGGAGACAGGAGGCGAGGGACGGGAGGCGAGGGGCGGGAAGCGGGAGGCGGCGGACGGCCGGAGCGGCGGTTCGGTGCGGCCGGAGGCACGATGGAACGAGGCCGTCCGGCCGGCGGCCTGGTTCCAACAGGCACGGAGGTGGTTGCGGTGGCAGCGGGCACTGGTGAGTCGCCGAGGGCGTCGGGATCCTCGGCCGTGGTGCATCCGATACGTGATCTGCTGCACGGGCTGTACGAGATGCGCCCGATGACGGTCTGGATCCTGGTGGGTTTCTCGATGGGACTGGGCCTGGTCGGCGCGCAGGTGACCACCCCGTGGCTGCTGGCGCTCTTCTCCGTGTTCTGGGGTGTGACGGTGCTGGCGATCCTGCTCCTGGTGGCCCGCAGTCTGGTGGAGCGGGGGAGCCACCACGGGCCGCGTCGCATGGCGCACTGAGAACAGGAGGCCGGGAGTAGGTCACTGAGAGTGAGGGGCTGACCCGGCCGACGGTGGGCCGCGTGGGCCCGGGCGTTTCACGAGGAACGCCCGGGCCCCGCGGCCCACCGTCGTGCTGTCCGGAAGACGCTGTCCGGAGCACTCTCCCCGGAGCACGCTGTCCGGAACACTCCGTACCGTTCCTGTCCGGCCGGGCACCGGACGTTCGCAGCCTGTTCACCGTATGCCGGCGACGCAACGCCTGACATGTGCGGCAGAGTCGTCCCGGACCGGTCGAACCATCTTCCGTGGCACAGCGAGGAACTGACGGAGAGGCAGGAACCCCATGTCCGGATTGACCCGACGCAGGCTGCTCGGTGCGGCGGCCGGTGTGGCCGGGGGCGCGGCGGCGATGACGCTGCTGCCGCCGAGTGTGCAGCAGGCGGTGGCGGCCGGGGTGCCCCGGCGCGGCTCACTGCGCGACGTGGAGCACGTGGTCCTGCTGATGCAGGAGAACCGTTCGTTCGACCACTACTTCGGCACCCTGTCCGGTGTCCGCGGCTTCAACGACCGGAACGCGCTGCGCCTGGACAACGGCCGCTCGGTCTTCTACCAGCCGGACAGCGTCAACCCGGACGGCTACCTGCTGCCGTTCCACCTGGACACCCGCACCACCAGTGCCCAGGCGATCCCGTCCACCAGCCACGCCTGGGCGGTGCAGCACCAGGCCTGGAACGGCGGCAGGATGGACCAGTGGCTGCCGGCCCACCGGGCCGCGGACGGCGTCAACGGGCCCTACGTGATGGGCTATTACACCCGCGACGACATCCCGTTCCAGTTCGCGCTGGCGGAGTCCTTCACTATCTGCGACCACTACTTCTGCTCGGTGCAGGGCCCGACCTGGCCCAACCGCCTGTACTGGATGACGGGTTCGATCGACCCGGACGGCACCGGCGGCGGCCCGATCATCCAGAACGCCGCGCCCACGCCGCTGACCTGGACCACCTACGCCGAGCAACTGGAGGCGGCGGGGGTGAGCTGGAAGGTCTACCAGGAGGCCGACAACTACGGCACTGACGTGCTCTCGCTGTTCGCCAGCTTCCAGAACGCCAAGCCGGGCGACCCGCTGTACGACAAGGGCATGACGGCGCAGCCGACCGGGACCTTCGAGGACGACGCCCGCAACGGCCGGCTGCCGGCGGTCTCCTGGATCCTGCCGACCAGTTACCAGTCCGAGCACCCGGACTACCTGCCCGCCGCCGGCGCCGACTTCGTCGCCTCGAAGATCGAGGCGATCGCCAGCAACCCGGAGCTCTGGGCGAAGACCGTCTTCATCCTCAACTACGACGAGAACGACGGCCTGTTCGACCATGTGGCCCCGCCGGTGCCGGACGACCCGGACACCGAGGGCGAGTTCATCCAGGGGCTGCCGATCGGCGGCGGTTTCCGGGTCCCGTGCATCATCGTCTCGCCGTGGACGGTGGGCGGCTGGGTCGCCTCGGAGGCCTTCGACCACACCTCGGTGCTGCAGTTCCTGGAGCGGTTCACCGGGGTCACCGCGGCCAACGTCACCGACTGGCGGCGGCAGACCTTCGGCGACCTCACCTCCGCCTTCCAGTTCCGTACCGGCACCTCGCGGGCGCCCAAGCTGCCCGGCACCGCCGCCCAGCTCGCGCTGGCCGAGCAGGAGGTGGCCACCAACCCGAAGCCGACGCTGCCCGGTGCCGCCCAGCAGTTCCCGCGCCAGGAGCCCGGTCACCGCCACCACGTGCCGCCGCAGCGCGGCTGATCCCGATCCCCGGCAGCGTGGCCGCCCGGCATCGTGCCGGGGCGGCCACCGCACCTCACCGGCGCTCAGGCGCCGGGCGAGGCGGCGTCGGGGGGCGCCGTCCCGGGCAGCAGTTCGCTGCGCCACTTGCGTGCGTAGCGCTCCACCAGGTGCCGCAGCACGGTCACCGTGGTGGCCACGTCCGGCGCGGGGATGCCGTCGAGTGCGTTCACCAGGCTGGTGATGTTGGCCTGTTTCAGACGGTCGAGCATGTCCTGCCCCTCGTCCGTGAGGGCCACCTGGCGGGCCCGGCGGTCGAGCGCGTCGGGTGTGCGCTCCACCAGCCGCTGGGCCTGCAGCCGGTCGATCTGGCGGGTGACGTGGGAGGGCTCGACCATCATCCAGGCGGCCAGGTCACCCACCCGGCTGGCCTCGGTGGCCTCGGCGAGCGCGCGCAGCAGGTAGATGTCCGAGCGGGCGGCGGTGATGCCGGCCCGCGCGGTCTGGTGCTCGTGCGTCTGCGAACGGGTCAGCAGGTAGGCCATCGAGGCCAGCACCGCCTCCAGTTCCGAGGTGGCGGCCTGATTGTCTGTCGCGTCCGGCATGGGGGAACTTTAGCGAGCCCGCCCCGTGCCCGGTCGCCACTGGCCGGGTTCCGGCCCGGCGTGGGGGCTCAGGCGGGGGAGCCGGCGGTGAAGTCGACGTCGGCGGTGTTGACGGTGCCCGCGGTCCGGCCGGGGGCCGCGTGGTACTGCCAGTACAGGTTGGTGTGGGCGATGACCTGGTCGGGGGAGGGTGCGCCGAACCGTGTCAGGTCCTCGGTGGTGTGGGCGTCGCCGACCAGCGTCGCGTCGTAGCCGCGGGTGATCGCGCCGTGCAGCGTCGAGCGGATGCACGCGTCGGTCTGCGCCCCCGAGACGAAGAGCCGGCCGATGCCGCGGGCAGCGAGCACCGCCTCCAGGTCGGTCTCCTCGAAGGAGTCGCCGTAGGCCTTCTGCACCAGCGCCTCGGTGTCGAGTCGCACCAGCTCGGGCACGTACTGCCAGGTCTCACTGCCCGTCGGCAGCTCGTCGCTGGTGTGCTGGACCCAGACGACGTCGACACCGGCCGCGCGGGCCTTGTCGACCAGTGCGGCGATGTTGCCGATGACGCGGTCGCGGTCGTGCGCCTGGTCCACGACGCCGTTCTGCACGTCGATGACGATCACGGCGCTGTTCGGTCGGTCGGTGAGCGTGCTCATGCTTCCCCCAGATGCGGTTCGTACGGTCCGAACCAGCCTAGCTCTTGACCGGTTTTCGGACAGATTCCGGTCGCACTCGAATGGCTCTTTCGCCACCACGGACCGCGAGTTAGCGTGACGGTGGGTTAGTTGCTTAGGGCATGTAACTGTCCTGGGCGTTATCCGCTCCGAGAAGGGAGCCCACGATGGCCACCGCCGCCTCCACCCCCCACCTCACCGCCCCCGAACCCCGGGGAGCCTGTCCCTTCGCCCCGCCGCCCGCCTACCAGCAGGCCCACCGCGAGGAGCCGATCAGCCGCATCTCGCTCTGGGACGGCTCCACCCCCTGGCTGGTCACCCGCCACGAGGACATCAGGACGGCGCTCGGCGACACCCGCTTCAGCGCCGACGCCACCCGCCCCGGCTTCCCGTTCCTCAGCGCCGGCGCGAAGGAACTGAGCACCGGCCGGCCCACCCTGATCCGGATGGACGACCCGGAGCACTCCCGGCTGCGCCGGATGCTCACCGGCGACTTCATGATCAAGAAGGTCGAGACGCTCCGTCCCGAGATCCAGCGGATCACCGACGACCTGCTCGACCGGATGACCGCCGACCAGTCGACCGCCGACCTGGTGGCCGAGTTCGCGCTGCCGCTGCCGTCCCTGGTCATCTGCCTGCTGCTCGGCGTCCCCTACGAGGACCACGACTTCTTCCAGCAGCGCAGCCGGATCCTGCTGCGCCGCGACTCGGACCCCGGGCTGGTGCGCACCGCCCAGGACGAGCTGGCCGACTACCTGACCAAGCTCACCGAGACCAAGCGCACCGCGCCCGACGACGGCATCCTCAGCCGCCTGCTCGCCCGCGGCGAGCTGACGGTCGACGAGATCGCCACCACCGCACGCCTGTTGCTGATCGCCGGGCACGAGACCACGGCGAACATGACCGCGCTCTCGGTGCTGGCCCTGCTGCGCAACCCCGAGCAGCTGGCCCTGCTGCGCGACCACCCGGAGCAGGCCCCGCACGCGATCGAGGAGCTGCTGCGCTACCTGACCATCGTGCACTCCGGGCTGAGCCGGGTGGTCGCCGAGGACCTGACGCTCGGCGGCGTCGAGATGCGGGCCGGCGAGGGCGTGCTCCTGCTGCTGAACACGGCGAACCGGGACGAGCAGGAGTTCCCGGCGGGCGACGACCTGGACCTGACCCGCGACGCCCGCCGGCACGTGGCGTTCGGCTTCGGCGTCCACCAGTGCCTGGGCCAGCCGCTGGCCCGGCTGGAGCTGCAGGTCGCGCTCACCAGCATCCTGCGCCGGCTGCCCGAACTGCGGCTGGCGGTGCCCTTCGAGGAGCTGCGGTTCCGCCACGAGATGCTCGTCTACGGCCTGCACGAGCTGCCGCTCGCCTGGTGACGGGCCGTCAACAGCTCTGGATCTTCCCGGGGCCGCCTCAGTAGCATCATCAAGTACCAGCCGAAACAGTCAAGTTACGAACAACGTCACGTTCCGAAGGGAAAGCCATGCGCGTCCACATCGACCAGGACAAGTGCTGCGGAGCCGGACACTGCGTGCTCGCGGCGCCGGAGGTCTTCGACCAGCGGGACGAGGACGGCATCGTCGTCCTGCTCGACGCCGAGCCGCCGGCCGAACTCCACCAGGCCGTCCGCGAGGCCGCCGGTGTCTGCCCCGCCGCCGCGATCCGCCTGGAACTGGTGTGACCGCACTGCGCGAGGTGGCCGTGGTCGGCGCCGGCGCGGCGGGGCTGCACGCCGCCGAGGAGCTGCGCCGGGCCGGCTACGACGGCCGCCTCACCCTGATCGGCGCCGAGCCCGAGGCGCCCTACGACCGCCCGCCGCTCTCCAAGCACCTGCTGAGCGGCGCCTGGCAGCCGGACCGGCTGGCACTGCGCGGCCCGGAGGCACTGAGCGAGCTCGACCTCGACCTGCGCCTCGGGGCACGTGCCGAACGCCTGGACCGGCACGAGCGCACCGTGCACCTGGCGGACGGCGGGCGGGTGCGCGCCGAGGCCGTCATCCTGGCCACCGGGGTCAGGGCGCGGCGCCTGCCCGGCGCCACCGGGCCGCTGGCCGGCGCCCACGTGCTGCGCACCCTCGCCGACGCGCTCGCGCTGCGCGAGGAACTGCGGCCGGGGGTACGGCTGCTGGTGGTCGGCGGCGGACTGCTCGGGGCCGAGGCGGCGGCCACCGCGGTCGGCCTCGGCGCGGAGGTGACCTGGCTGGTCTCCACCGCCACGCCGCTGGCCGGCGTGCTGGGCACCGAGACGGCCGCGCTGCTGGCCGATCTGCACCGCGAACACGGGGTGCGGATCCGCCAGGGGGTCGCCGAGCAGGTCACCCGGCAGCAGGACCGGGCCACCGGGGTGCGCCTGGCCGACGGCTGCGAACTGGCGGCCGACGTCGTGCTGATGGCGATCGGCTCGGAACCGGAGACCGGCTGGCTGGCGGGCAGCGGCGTGCCGCTGGAGGACGGTGTGGCCTGCGACGCGTACTGCGCCGCCGGTCCCGGCGTCTGGGCGGCCGGCGACGCCGCCGCCTGGCCCGATCCGGGCAGCGGCCGGCGCCGGCGGGTCGAGCAGCGCACCAACGCCACCGAACAGGCCGTTGCCGCCGTCCACAACCTGCTGGCAGGCCCCGACGGTGACCGCCGGCCGTACGAGCCGGTCCCGTACCTGTGGACCGACCAGTACGGCCTGCGGGTGCAGGCCTTCGGCAGGCCGGCCGGCGCCGACAGCTTCGCGGTGGTCGACGGCAGCCTGGCGGAACGGAAGTTCGCCGCCGCCTGCGTGCGGGACGGGCTGGTCCGCGGGGCGGTCGGGATCGGTGCCGCGCGGGCGCTGCGCACCCTGCGCGCGCAGGTGGCCGCCGGGAGCCCGTGGCCGGCGGAGCAGTGAGGCGCCGGGTGCGCGGCCGGGCGTCATGAGCGTGCGGCAGGACGGTGCGGGTACCGTCCTGCCCCACGCTCACCCGCCGGCGGCCGGGCGCCGGTAGCTGCGGCCGTCCCGGGTGCGGGTGAGCCGGCCGCTCTCCACCAGGTAGCGGCGCAGCGCCGAGCAGTCGTCGTGCACGGTGCGCAGCGCCTCGTTGACCTCGGGCTCGCTGTACTCGCGCGACGGGTCGAAGAAGGTGCCGGCGAGGTGGTCGAGCAGCGCGTCGCGGCGGGCCGCCTTGCGCGGGATCGTCGTCAGCCGGCCGTGCTGGAAGAGGGGGGCCAGGCTCGCGGGCGGTTCGTACATCGGTCTCTCCCTGCACAGGACGGTGCCGTTCGGCGGTCTCCCGGTGAGGCTGCCAGAGCGCAGTGCCCCGGGGCATCCGGTTTTCCACCGCGAGCCGGTCAGGCGTCGATCCACCGGTAATGGGTGGTCAGCCGTCCCCCGTCGTCCAGGACGTGGAAGGCGAGCGCGGGCGGCTGGTCGAGGTGGACGTGGTCCTCGGCGTGGGCCCGGTGCTCCCAGGGGAGCCGGAGGGTGGACACCACGCCCGGTGCCACCAGCAGCGGGCGACCGGCGAAGGTGGTGGCCGCGGGGGTGTGGGCGTGTCCGCACAGGAAGGCCGTGAGGTCGGGGTGGCGCTCCACCAGTGCGCCGAGCCGTTCCGTGCCGAACTGGCGGATGCCGTCGACGAAGGGGGTGTTCAGCGCGGCCGGCGGGTGGTGGAAGCCGACCAGGACGGGCACCCCGGGCGGGGCCTGGGCCAGGACGGACTCCAGCCAGGCCAGCGTCCCGTCCTCCAGGTGACCCTCGTCCTTGCCCGGCACCGAGGAGTCGCACAGCGCGATGACGGCGCCGGCGGTGTGGCGGACCTGGTTGACCGGTGCCGTCGAACCCGGCAGGCCGAGCAGGTGCTGCCGGAAGGCGGTGCGCTCGTCGTGGTTGCCGGGGCAGACCATGACCGGGTGCCGGGAGGTGAGCAGCCGGCGGGCCCGCTCGTACTCGGCGGGCAGCGCGTGGTCGGCGATGTCCCCGGTGACCAGGACCGCGTCCAGGTCGTAGGGGAGGCCTTCGAGGTGGTCCATGACGGCCTTGGCGCGCTCGGTGCTGCGCTGCCCGCTGTCGATGTGGAGGTCGCTGAGGTGGGCGATCACGATCACGGCCGGGGTCCCTTCCGTTGCGGTTTCGACCTCGAACCTAGGGGCCCACCGGACCAGGGATAAGATCCAGTCGCATGCCGAATGATTGGTCCGGTTCCCGGGTCGACCTGCACATCGACCTCGACGCCGCGGGCGGGCGGCGCGCCGGCCTGGAAGCCGCGCTCCGGGCGGCGATCCGCGAGGGACGCCTGCCGGCCGGAACGCTCCTGCCGTCCACCCGCGGGCTGGCCCGGGACCTCGGACTCTCGCGCGGCACGGTCACCGCCGCCTACGACCAACTTGTCGAGGAGGGGCACCTGACCACCCGGCCGGGATCGGGCACCACCGTGGCCGAGGTGCCGCAGCCCGCCCCGGTCCCCGCCCGCCCCGCACCCGCGCCGCCGGCTCCCCGCCACGACCTGCGCCCCGGGCTCCCCGACGTCAGCGCCTTCCCCTCCCGGGCCTGGCTCGCCGCCACGCGCAGGGTCCTGGACCGCGCCCGCCCCGAGGTCTTCGGCGCCGGGGACCCGCAGGGCCGGATCGAGCTGCGCAGCGCGCTCGCCGACTACCTGGGGCGTACCCGGGGCGTGCTCACGACCCCGGACCGCATCGTGATCACCTCCGGCTACTACCAGGGCCTGGGCCTGCTCAGCGGCGTGCTGGCCGCGGCCGGCACCGGCCGGGCAGCCGTGGAGGACCCGGGGCACAACGTCTTCCGCGCGGTGGTCCAGCGCGCCGGACTCACCACCGTCGCCCTGCCCGTCGACGCCCTCGGCGCGCGGGTGGAGGCCCTGAGCCGGGAGACGGGAGCCGTGTTCCTCACCCCCTCGCACCAGTACCCGACCGGCGTCCCGCTGCATCCCGGCCGCCGCCGGACACTGCGCGGGTGGGCACGCGCCACGGGCGGCCTGATCGTCGAGGACGACTACGACGGCGAGTACCGCTACGACCGCCAACCCGTCGGTGCCCTCCAGGGCATCGCTCCCGACCGGACCGTCTACTGCGGCACCGCCTCCAAGACGCTCGGCCCCGCGCTGCGCCTGGCCTGGATGGCGCTGCCGCAGCACCTGGTGCGACCGGTGGTGCGGGCCAAGCAGGACGCCGACCTGTACACCGAGACCCTGGGCCAGCTCGTCCTCGCCGAGCTGATCACCACGCACGCCTACGACCGCCACATCCGCGCCGCCCGCCTGCGCTACCGCCGTCGCCGCGAGCTGCTGCTCGATCGGATCGCCGCCGTCCCCGGGCTCGACGCCCACGGTGTCCCGGCCGGCCTGCACACGCTGCTCACCCTGCCGCCCGAGGGCCCCACCGAGCGCCGGCTGCTGGCCGGGTGTGCCGAGCACGGCCTCGCCCTGCGCGGCCTCACCGAACTCCACCACGACCCCACCGGCCGCCCGCAGGGCCTGCTGGTCGGCTTCGCCGCCCCGTCCGAACGCGCCTACCCGGCCGCCCTCGACACCCTGCTCGCGGTCCTGTCCTCGAACAGCTTCCAGGACAGGCCCGCGCCTGGCGGGAATTGTGAGACACGGCCTAGCAGGACGCGGGCAGCCGGGTGAGCAGGCGGAAGCGCTGGAGCACCACCAGGGTGTCGTCGGCCACGGTGAAGTGCGGGTCACCGAGCGCCTCGCGGACCTCCGCGCCGTGCCAGAACTCCTCGTGGACCGCCCGCCATTCGGCCACCGTGCGGCAGCCCTCGCCCTCGTCCAGCGCGTGCGCCAGGTCCACCTCGCGCAGCGGCACCACGCGCACCTCCGTCAGCTCGATGACGGCGACCGGGCGCGCGGCGGAGTCGATCACCACGGAGCGCTCGCCGACCTGCGGCAGCGCCTCGTTCTCGTGCTCGAAGTCGGCGACCAGGCCGGTGGTGGAGGTCTTGGAGCCGTCGAGGATCGCGGCGACGAGCTGGTCGCGCAGCGGTCCGGGGAAGGCGAACTCGGCCGTGGGCAGGCCCTCGTGGGCGGGAGCGGGAGCGGCGGTGGGGTCGTCGGTCATGGAGTGAGCCTAGGCGGTGCGGTACCCCGGGCGGGTGCCGCACCGCGCGCTCGGCGGCGGGCGCCCGGGATCAGTGGCCCGGCTTGGCCAGCAGCAGCTCGGTGTTGTGGTCCAGCGAGGTGCCGAGCTTGACCGAGGGCGTGGCGTAGGGGTCGTTGAAGGCCAGCTCGCGGTAGAGCGCGGCGAGGCCCTCGTCGGAGGTGTCCGAGAAGTCGGTGTCGTAGCGGGCGGCCGACTCGATCAGCGTGGTGAAGAGCGAGATGGTGCCGTCGCCGTTGTCGGTGAGCTCGATGATCCGGGCCTGCTGCGGGTAGTCGATGTGCGAGGCGGTGTTGACCTCCCAGAACGCGCGCTCGGGCACGGCGTGGCCGTGGGCGGTGATCCGGTTCTCGTGGCTGTGGCCGTTCACCCAGGCCACCACGTTCGGGTAGCGCTGGAGCAGCGCGACCAGCTCGTCGCCGTTGTGCCGCTTCTCGAAGAGGTGGCGGGGGTCGGGCAGCAGGTTGCCCATGGTGGTGCTGGTGTGGTGGCTGAAGACCACGACCAGGTCGTTGCCGTGGCCGCCGCGCACCGTGCTGCCGTCGGTGTTGTACCAGTGGTCGCTGTGCGCCTGCAGCTGCTGCTCGAGCCAGCTCAACTGCGCGGTGCCGATGGAGCCGTCGGCGAAGCCGGCGGCGTTGGTGGTGTCCAGGCTGATGCCGACCACGCCGTCGGCGATCCGGCAGGTGTAGTAGAGGTTGCCGCTGGCGGCGGCTGCCGCGGTGAAGCCGTGGCCGACCGGACCGGCGCCGGTGTAGGCGGGGTTGAGGTGCGCCTGCGCGAACTCCTTGGTGCTGAAGGGCTTCCGACGGCTGTCCGGGGTGATCTCGCGCACCGCGTCGGCGTCCGTCAGCAGGCGGCCCAGCAGCAGGACGGCCTGGGCCGGGTCGTGCTGGAGCAGGCCGGCCAGCTTGGCGGCGTCCGCGTCGTTGCAGCCCTCGATCTTGCGGTCGCCGGTGTAGAGGGAGTTGAGCAGGCCGAGGTCGGGCAGCGTGCCCTCGATGCTGTCGTCGTGGTTGCCGACCGTGGTGTACCACGGGGCCTTCAGGCCGGGTGCCGAGAACGGCCGGCCCGCCGCACCGAGGAAGCCGGGGACCTCGGGGAAGCCGGCCGTCTTGTAGGAGTCCCGGTAGGAGAGTTCGGGGTTCCAGTAGATGCTGCTGCCGGAGTTCTGCACGCCTTCATAGCGGGTCGGGTCACCGCTGTTGGGGGTCACCTGGCCGCCGCTCATGACCGAGAGGTACCAGTCGAGTTCGATCTGCTCGTGGTTGTCCGTGTTGTCACCGGTGGCCATCACCAGGCTGAACGGCAGGCCGGTGTACGGGCCCGTGCCGAGCGAGTTGACCCGCTCGACCAGCGAGGAGGCGCCGCGCACGGTGAGTGCCTCCTGCGGCCGGTAGGCGGCGTCGTTCCAGCGGGCCAGGTACTCGAACCGCATCGGGGACTCGGTGTCCGCCACGTGCAGGTCGGTGAACTGGACGAAGCTGGCCAGCGGAGTTCTCCGGTCGTCGCGCCCGCTCTGGGCGGCGGCGAGGTCGGCGCGCACGGCCAGCGGCCAGCCGGGGCCGGCCTGCAGGCGCCGGTAGCCGGTGCTGCCGTCGGGCGTGGCCACCTGCTCCAGGGTGGTGCCGGCCACGGTGACGGCACGGGCCGCGGTGCTCGCCAGTGCGCGGTCCACCTCGGCTGCCGAGGCGAAGGTTCCGCCGGCCAGCGAGAGCGCGGCTCCGGCGGTGGCGGCACCGGCACCGCTGATGAACCGGCGTCGACTGAACGGTGACATGAGAACCCCTCCTGACGGTGCGGCAGCCTCCTGGCGGCGACCGCGAGCGGATGCTACTCGCAGGTAGCGTGACCTGCGTAGGCCTGTGCCCGAACGGGATGCCAACAGTGGGAGACGGCTCGGTGGAGGTGGCGCCCGGGGGGTGGCGGGCGTTTCGGGTGAGCCGGCGGATGCGTGCAGATGTTCCCATCCGCCCTTCCTGTTCGATTGATTGCGCACGGAGGCGCCGACGGAAGAGCGGTTAATCCTTTTCTCGCCTGTCACATGGGCCTCTTGAGTAACGCGATGACCAGATCTTCAGGTAACGGTTCATCGGACTCAGAAAAACCCCGCGCGCCGGTTGTTTCAAAACGTCTATTCACGTCAACATACTTGTCCTGTCGCGCATTCGTCCCATGCTCCGAAAGGAAGACGCCCGTGGCAACCGAGCAGTCCGCCGCGTCCCCCGCCCCAGCCGAGATCGCCGACCCCGCTCCGCTGGGTCTGGCCGGCTTCGCCATGACGACCTTCGTCCTGAGCTGCTTCAACGCCAACCTGCTGGACGCGAAGGTGGGCGCCGTGGTGCTGCCGCTCGCCCTCGCCTACGGCGGCCTGGCCCAGCTGCTGGCCGGGATGTGGGAGTTCCGCAAGGGGAACACCTTCGGTGCCACCGCGTTCAGCTCCTTCGGCGCGTTCTGGCTCTCCTACTACTTCCTGGCGAAGGACGTCCTGCCGGGGCTCGACAGCAATCCGCATACGCACCAAGGGGTCGGGCTCTTCCTGCTCGGCTGGACGATCTTCACCGCCTACATGACGGTGGCGGCGCTGCGGGTCAACGGGGCCGTGCTGGCCGTCTTCGTCTCGCTGACCATCACCTTCGCGCTGCTCACGGCCGGTGCCTTCGGGCCGTACGAGAGCGTCACCAAGGCCGGCGGCTGGCTGGGCCTGCTCACCGCGGTGCTGGCCTGGTACGCCTCGTTCGCCGGCGTGACGGCCTATGCCTTCAAGCGGCCGGTCCTGCCCACCTGGCCGGCCCGCTGAGCGCGCGGGACTGACGACCGGTCCGGGTCGGGCACCGTGGGGCGGTGCCCGGCCCGGACGCGTCGGGCGGCCCTGGCGCCGCGCTGCGCCGCGGCGGCTCCGGGCTGCTCGGGGCCGCGCCGCGCCGGGGGGTGTGCCGGGCCGACGGGCCGCGCGGCTCGTACGGTGGAGGGGAGGCCGCCGTCGCGGCCCGACCGGGGCGTCGAGAGGAGCCGTGATGTCCGAGCAGCCGCCGCCCACCGCACCGCGCTGTCTGGTGACCGGGGCCACCGGCTACCTCGGCGGCCGGCTGGTGCCCGAGCTGCTGGCCGCCGGCTACCCGGTCCGCTGCCTGGTCCGCGACCCCGGGCGGCTGCGCGACCACCCGTGGCGCGAGCGGGTCGAGATCGTCCGCGGGGACGTCACCAGGGCCGAGTCGCTGACCGACGCCTTCGACGGTATCGAGGTCGCCTACTACCTGGTGCACGCGCTCGGCACCGGAGCCGGCTTCGAGGAGCGCGACCGCGCGGCGGCCCGCAACTTCGGCGCCGCGGCGGCCCGGGCGGGGGTGCGGCGGATCGTCTACCTCGGCGGGCTGATCCCGGCCGGGGTGCCCGACGACCGGCTCTCCGCGCACCTGCGCTCGCGCGCCGAGGTGGGGCGCGTCCTGCGCGAGAGCGGCGTCCCGACGATCGAACTGCGCGCCGCCGTGATCCTCGGCTCCGGCTCGGCCTCCTTCGAGATGCTCCGCTACCTCACCGAGCGCCTGCCCGTGATGGTCACTCCCAACTGGGTGGGCGTGCGGATCCAGCCGATCGCCGTCCGCGACGTGCTGCGCTACCTGATCGGCGCCGCGACCCTGCCGCCCGGGCTCAACCGGACCTTCGACATCGGTGGCCCCGAGATCCTGACGTACCGTCAGATGATGCAGCGCTACGCCCGGGTGGCCGGACTGCCGCACCGGCTGATCGTCCCGGTGCCGGTGCTCACGCCCCGGCTGTCCAGCCACTGGGTCGGGCTGGTCACACCGGTGCCCGGCTCCATCGCCCGGCCGCTGGTGGCCTCGCTGCGCCACGAGGTGGTCTGCGGCGAGCACGACATCGCCCGTTACCTGCCGGACCCGCCCGCGCTCTCGGCCGGGGGGTCGCGGGCCGCGGGCGCCGGACTGATCGGCTTCGACGAGGCCGTCCGGCTCGCCCTGCGGCGCACCCGCGACGCGGAGGTCAGCACCCGCTGGTCCTCCGCCTCGCTGCCCGGTGCGCCCAGCGACCCGCTGCCCACCGATCCGCAGTGGAGCGGCGGCAGCCTCTACCAGGACGTCAAGGAGCGGGACGTGGCCGCCACGCCGGAGGCCGTGTGGCGGGTGGTGGAGGGGATCGGCGGGGAGAACGGCTGGTACTCCTTCCCGCTCGCCTGGGCGGTGCGCGGCTGGCTGGACCGGCTGGCGGGCGGGGTGGGGCTGCGCCGGGGCCGCCGCGATCCGGCGCGGCTGCGGATCGGCGACTCGCTCGACTTCTGGCGGGTGGAGGAGATCGAGCCGGGCCGGCTGCTGCGCCTGCGCGCCGAGATGCGCCTGCCGGGGCTGGCCTGGCTGGAGCTGTCGGTCCGCGCGGACGGCCGCGGCGGCGCCTGCTACCGCCAGCGGGCCCTGTTCCAGCCGCACGGCCTGGCCGGACACGCGTACTGGTGGGCGGTGGCGCCCTTCCACGCGACGGTGTTCGGCGGGATGGCGCGCAACATCACCGAGCGGGCGCTCGCGGCGGGTTGAGCGGTCCCGGCGTCCGGCTCGGCGGCCGGTTCGGTGTGCAGGAGGCGCTTGCCCTCGTTGATCTCGCGGGCGGTCTCCGCGGACCAGAGGTGGACCTGGGTGGGGCGGAGGGCCATCGCGGTCAGCACGATCAGCGGGATGCCGGGCAGCGGCGAAGCCCGCCGCCGCTCGACTCGGCGACCCGGTCGTGCAGGTTGAGGTGGTCGAGGCTCACGGCCCCGGACCCGGCGAGGAAGACCACGGCGGGGCCGCCGCTGCCGGAGCGGTGCAGCAGCTGCCGGCCCCCGGCCGTGAAGTGGCGTCCCCGCGGCGGGGGGTTCGGGAAGGCGTTGGTGTTCAGTCCGGCGGGTGACCGGTGTGGCACGGTGCGCTCCCTCGGCGGTGCGACGAAACGTTCTCAGCTTTGAGAAAGGTATGGGATGTGAGACCTTTTGTCCATGGACACCGTCGGCCTGCTGCTGCACCCCGTGCGGCTGCGCATCGTGCACGCCATGTCGGGCGGACGGGCGCTGACCACCTCTCAGCTCTGCGCCCTGCTGCCGGATGTGTCGAAGGCGACCGTGTACCGGCACGTGGGTCTGCTCGCCGAGGGCGGGCTGCTCGACGTGGCGAGCGAGCAGCGGGTGCGCGGCGCCGTCGAGCGGTGCTACCGGCTGCAACGGGCGCGGGCGGTGATCGACGCGGACGCCGCCGCGGACTCGCCGGACCTGCACCGCCGCGCGTTCGCGGCGGCGATGGCCGCGCTGCTGGCCGAGTTCAACGCCTACCTGGACCGCGAGGGAGCCGACCCCGGCACCGACCAGGTGGGCTACCGCCAGCATGCGATCTGGCTCAGCGAGGACGAACGCGCCGAACTGATCGACGACGTGCGCCGGGCGATCGTGTCCCGGATGGCGAACGGGCCGACGCCCGGGCGCACCCGGCACCTGATCAGCCCGGTCCTCTTCCCCGCCGAGGGTCCCGCATGAGCAACGCCACCGACGGGCGGTCCGCCGGCCGCCCGGGCCGGCCCGGGCGCGCCCTGGCCGGCTGTCCGCGGCGGCTCGGGCGTGCCCTGGCCGGCTGTCCGCGCCGCAGTCCGGCGACCTTCGGCTACCTCGTCCTGCTCCTGGTGGACACGCTGGTGGTCAAGCAGCTGCTGTCGGCCGCGACCGCCGACAAGGTGCTGCTCGCGATCAGCACCAATGTGGACAACATGGGCCGGCACCCGGTGGGTTCGCTGCTCGGCAGCATGCTGGTGGTCGACGACGGCAGCTGGCTGGACTACCTGCTGATCATCGGCGTCGGCCTGGCCGGCTGCCTGGCCCTGCTGGAGCGCCGGTTCGGCTCGCTGCGTGCGGTCGGCACGGTGCTGGCGGGCCACGTGGGCGCCACCCTGGTCACCACGGCCGTCATCACCGTGGCGACGCGCAACGGGACGTATCCGCAGGAGGTGCGGCACACCCTGGACTACGGCGTCAGCTACGTGTCGATCGCCGCCGTCGGTGCGGCCACCGTGCTGCTGCCGCGCTGGGCCCGGCCGTGGTGGGCGGCGGCTGCGGTGCTGTATCCGCTCAGCTCGGCCGACTGGTACGGGCGGCTGCCGGACTTCGTCGCCATCGGCCATGTCTCGGCCGCACTGATCGGCCTGGCCGTGGCCGTCGTCGGCACCGCCATCGGCCGTCGGCGCCAACGGCGTTGAGGCCGGGCTGCCGGGGCCGGGTGATCCGTCAGCGCCCGGCGGTCCGCGGGTCGGCGTCGCGCTCGGTGAAGACCTCGCGGGCCGCGGTGATGCCGTTGAGCGCGGCCGGGAAGCCCGCGTAGCCGGCCAGCTGCGTGATCGTCTCGACCGCCTCCTCCCGGCTGCCCCCGACGTTGAGCAGCCCGTGCAGGTGGACGCGCAGCTGCGGGGCCGCGGTGCCGAGCGCGGTGCAGGCCGCCACCGACGCCAACTCGCGCTCCTTGAGGGTGAGTCCGCTGCGGCTGTAGATGTCGCCGAAGCAGAACTCGACGGTGTAGCGGCCCAGATCGGGTGCGATGTGCTCAAGGGCGGCCACCACCTGCTCGCCCGCGTGGCCGTCGATCTCCTTGAGGGCCGCGAGGCCGCGCTGGTAGCGCTCCTCGGAGGTCTCCGTCGGGCGGATCCGGCTCTGTGCGGGGTCGCCGAGTCCGGCCTGCTCGGGGTCGGGCCGGTCGGCGAAGGCCTGGCGGGCGACGGTCAGGCCGTTGAGCGCGGCGGGCAGGCCCGCGTAGACCAGCATGTGGATGATCGTCTCGACGATCTCGCGGTGCGTGACGCCGACGTTGAGCGCGCCGTCGATGTGGAAGCGCAGCTGCGGGGCGGCGGTGCCGAGCGCCGTGAGAGCGGCGATGTTGATCAACTGCCGCTGCCGGATGGTCAGTCCGGGGCGGTGGTAGATGTCGCCGTAGCCGAACTCGATGGTGTAGCGGGCCAGGTCGGGGGCGATGTCGGCAAGGCTGCTGAGCACGCCGGGCACGGGGGTGCCGCTGACCTCCTGGAGCAGGGCGAGGCCGCGGTCGTAGCGCGAGGTGGTGGCGGTGGCGGACATGGTGGTCGACCCTCCAGGCGACGGGGGAGGAGCGGCTTCCGGCGCGACTCCCCGAGTGACGGAACGTTCCGTAACGTACAACCAGTTCAAGCCGTCCTGCAAGGCTTTTTGGAACGAAACGTATCGTCACGTTGTGGGGGTAGAGTGAGGCCATGACTCCACAGCCCAGCCCCGCCCGCCGCAGCGCCCGCTCGCACCGCGCGATCCTCGACGCGACCTTCGAACTGGCCGTCCGCAACGGCTATCCGAAGCTCACCATCGAGGCCATCGCCGCTGCCGCGGGTGTCGGCAAGCCGACCATCTACCGCTGGTGGCCGTCCAAGGGCGCGGTGGCGCTGGAGAGCATCAACGAGCGGATGGGCGCCGCCACCGACTTCCCCGACACCGGCGACATCGTGGCCGACCTGGCCGGTCAGATCGAGAACGTGGTGCGGCTCTTCGGCAGCGACGTCGGCGCCGTCTACCGCGGGGTGATCGCCGAGGCCCAGGGGGACCCGCGGGTCGCTGCGGCCGTGCGCGAGACCATCACCGAGCCGCGCACCCGCCAGTGCCAGGCCCGCCTGGAGCGGGCCGTGGCGGCCGGGCAGTTGCGCGCGGACGTCCCCACCCGGTTGGTGGTCGAGCAGCTCTACGCGCCGGTCTACTACCGCTTCCTGCTCGGCACCGAGCCGCTCGACGGCTTCGACGCCCGCGCCACGGTCGAGCGCGTCCTGGAGGGGCTGCGCCCCAGGGTCTGACCGCCGGGGCCGTCGAGCGGGTCAAGTGGCGGCTCAGGCAGCGGGGGTGAGCGCGTCGGTGGCGAGCCGGGCGTGCAGGTGCGAGTCGTGCCGCAGGCCGGTGGTGTCCACGTAGTAGTCCCGCATGGTGCCCTCGGTGCGGAACCCGGCGCGGGTGGCGACGGCGCACGAGGCGGTGTTGAGCAGCGCGTGGTCCAGGGTGATCCGGTGCAGCCCGAGCCCGCCCTGCGCCACCCCGGTGAACGCCCAACCGGCCGCCGCCTCCAGCGCCTTGGCGGCGATGCCGCGTCCGCGGGCCGAGGGTGCCACCCAGTAGGTGACCACCGCCTGGTCGGGCAGCCGGTCCACCTCGCGAACGCTCAACGCGCCGAGCAGCAGGCCCTGTTCGGCCTCGGTGACGGCGAACCACGCGTTGCCCGACGCCCACCCCGCCAGCCGCGGCTCCAGCCAGCGCCGGCCCCGCTCGGCCTGCGGCGCCCCGGTGACGGCCCGGCCCGCGGCCCAGCGCAGGATCTCCGCATCCCGCAGCGCCTCGGCCACGGCGGGCTCGTCGCCCTCGGCAAGGGGCCGCAGCAGCAGCTCACCCGCCGTCAGGGTGCGGGGGGTCAGGGCCCGCGGCGCGGGAGCGGGGGAGGCCGGTGCGGCGGAGGTCGGTTGAGTGGTCATCGTGACGTTCTACCCGATCAAGGTGCCGCCGGGTAGCCGGATTTTCCGGGCCCGCTGGATGTCGGCTGTGGGCCCGACGACCGGTCATGGGCCCTGCGGCGAACGCCTGGTGAACATTGCCGCCATCCCCTGCCACCCGGCGCCGCGAGCGGCCAGGATCACGGCTGACCCCGTACGGCTTGCCCACCCCCGGGCCCGGCACGGGCGCAACCGGGAGGAACACCGATGCCTCGTCGCCAGGCCAGGACGGCCATCGCCGTCGGCGCGACCGCCATTGCCGCACTCGCCGCCACCACCAGCCCCGCCCTGGCCGCCGGCCCGGACGACGGCTGGTGGGGCGGCCACCACCGGGGTCCGGTGAGCTACACCGTCGGCGCGCCGTCGGTCGACCGGGTCAAGGGCGGCCCCTGGACGCTCGCCCAGGGCGACCTCACGCTCGGCGCCTCGTACAGCAACAGCCTGCCGGTCTACTCCGGCGGCGGCACCGGCACGGTGACCGCGGGCGGGGTGAGCTACCCCAACCTGGCCGTCGACCCGGCCGGCTCCGGCGCGGTGCCGGCCGCCAGCGGTGTGACCGGCAGCCCCGGCCCGCTGACCGGCTACTGCGCGAGCGGCGGACCGGCCCCCGAGACCGGCGCGGTGCTGCGCCAGCCCCAGGGCAGCACGCTGCCGATGCAGCCGTACTACTTCCCCTTCGTCACCAGCCAGGACGGCGGCCGCACCCTCGACGGCCTGTTCGACTACCGCCCCAAGGACGGTGACGAGGCGGTGGTCGCCGCCACCTCCACCGACCACGGCAAGACCTGGAAGTACGCCGGCGAGGCGCTGGAGCAGAACGCCGGGCTGTGCCCCGACGGCAACACCAACGACGACGGCCAGGGCCACGCCTTCGTGCTGAACGTGCCGGACTACGCCGGCACCGGCCACCGCGGCCAGGTGCTGTACACGCTCTCCCGCCCCTCGGGCGACACCCTGGGCACCAACCTGATCGTCCACCACCTCACGCCGAAGGACGGCGACCCGCTGGCCGGCCTGCCCGCCGCGGAGCCGGTCGGCATGGGCGGCGCCACCAGCGCCACGGCGGCCGTCAGCGTGCCGGCCGGCCCCGGCGGCGACGGTGTGACGATCGACGTCGGCAGCACCGCGGACTTCGAGCAGCCGGGTCACTTCTCGGTGGACGGGGTCACGGTCGACTGCAACGACAACGCGGCCACCGCCACCGCCTTCACCGGCTGCACCACCCGCACCCCGGGCGGCGTGCGCATCGCCGCCGGTGACGCGGTCAAGGCCGACGCGGTGATCCCGGCGACCGCGCAGCAGACCTCGGGCCTGATCGCCCCCGACGGCATCATCAGCACCTTGCCGCACTACCCGGGCGCGCCCAAGGGCAGCGTGGCGGTGCTGTACACCGAGAAGATCGTCGACTACTTCACGCCGACCACCACCACGGCCGCCGTCACGCTGCCCGCCGCCAGCATCCCGGTCGCCGACAGCTCGCAGTTGAAGCCCGCCGGCGGGTCGGTCACCGTGAGCCTGGGCACCGCCGCCGGCATCGTCCAGGTCACCTGCACCGGCACCGCGCCCACCGCGCTGACCGGCTGCACCGGCGGCAGCGGCGCGGTGGCCAAGGGCAGCAGCGTCGGGGCCCCCGGCGCGGCGACCGTGCCCTACGCGCAGCTCGCTGCGATCGGCGAGGGCAAGGACAAGCCCAAGTCGCTCTTCGGCAACAACGAGGACTACACCGTGGTGCGCGCCGCCTGGACCACCGACGGCCTGCACTTCACCGACCTCGGCCAGGTCGCCGGCCTGGGCGACCCGACCAGCACCAGCGACAGCGTGCTGCGCTGGATCGGCTCGCGCGGCACCGTGGTCACCAACCCGGACGGCAGCTACGGCCTCTTCCTGTCCGGTGCCTACGCCTCGGACGGCGACAGCGACGCGTTCAACCAGATCTTCTACTCCTCCTCCAAGGACGGGAAGAACTGGTCCGCGCCGCAGAAGCTGCTCGGCACCGACTACACCTTCGCCCCGCTGGCCCGGCAGGCGGCGACCGGCGGTGCCCTGGACGTGGCCGGCTACTACGCGGGCCGGGTCTACGACCCGACCGTGGTGCAGAACGACAACGGGAGCCTGACCATGGTCTTCGCCGGCTACTCCACCCCCAAGCCGCTGCCCACCACCGGCAGCGTCTACGGCACCGATCCGGCGGCCCGCTACACCGTCGCGGCCGCGGCGCCCGCGGAGTACCGCACCATCCTCAGCGTCACCCTGCGCCCGCACCGCTCCTGAAACGCCACCGCGTGCGGTGCGGGCCCGGTCGGCGCCCGCACCGCACGCGGTGTCACGAGGGGTTCGGCAGCTCAGCGGCGGGCCTCGCCGCGGCGGCCGGCGACGAACGGGACCAGGGCGAGGATCGCCACCGTCCAGCCCAGCGTCACCGGGCCGAGGCCCAGGTCCAGGCCGCCGCGGTCGTGCGAGACCGCCATCCAGTCCGCGAACGAGGCGCCCAGCGGTCGGGTCAGCACGTAGGCGATCCAGAAGGCCGGCACGGCGCCCAGGCCCACCAGCCGGTGCGCCAGCGCCGGCAGCGCGATCAGCACGGCGAAGGCGATGCCCGAGGTGAGGTAGCCCCAGCCGAAGGTGGTGGCGGTCAGGTCGCCGACGGCGGTGCCGAGCGCGAAGGTGGCCAGCACGGTGGCCCAGTAGAAGGTCTCCTGCCGCCGGGTGCGGATGCTGCGGATGGAGAGCGTGCCCTCGGTGCGGTACCAGGTGGCGAAGACGGCCACCAGGGCGATCAGGAAGGCCGGTGCCGAGGCGGCGTACGGCACGTGCAGCGCGACGTGCAGGGTGTCGGCCGCCATGGTGCCGAAGACGCTGACCATGACGACGGCGGCCCAGTACACCGCGGCGATGTAGCGCCGCACGGTGAACTGCAGCGCCAGGCAGATCAGCAGGCCGAGGCCGCCGATGCCGACGGCGATGATCGGGTTCAGCAGGTGGGCCAGGAAGTCGGAGGCGGTCTCGCCCATGCCCGTGGTCAGCACCTTGATGGTCCAGAAGGTCGCGGTCGCCTCTGGCACCTTGTTCATCACACGCAGGCCCGCCCCGGCCGGGGTGCTGACGTGCGGATGGGTGGTCGTCATGGGCGGCAGGATGGCACACCAAGGTGAGCGTCTACAAGTTTGTAGACATTGTGTGGACGCGAGTGCGACGATGCCCCGGCCGGGTGGGCGGGCGCTCACCGGACCGGGGCAGGGCGTTGTGCGGGCAGGTCAGTCCGCGGTGGCGATCAGCGGCTCCAGCAGCACGTCCGGCTTGGCCCGCTGGAAGGCGTTCAGGTGCCACTTGTCGCCGAACAGCGCGAGCAGCACGTTGTCCGAGCGGCGGGTGAGCACCTCGGCGTCGGTCAGCCGGGACTTGCCCACCTCGGCGGCGCCGGCCGGGTCGGTGACCCGGGCCAGCCGGTAGCTGAGGTGGTCCAGCGTGATGGGCGAGGAGAACTCGTGCTCCATCCGGTGCAGCACCACGTCGAACTGCATCGGGCCGACGGCGGCCATCACCGGCGCCTGGTCACCACGGCGGTCCGAGACCAGCACCTGGACCACGCCCTCCTCGTCCAGCTGCGAGACGCCGCGGCGGAACTGCTTGGAGCGGCTGATGTCCTTGGGCCGGGCCACCGCGAAGTACTCGGGAGCGAAGGCCGGCAGCGGCGGGAACTCCGCCTTCTTGCCGACGTAGAGGGTGTCGCCGACGCGCAGCGCGGCCGCGTTGATCAGGCCCACCACGTCACCGGGGAAGGCGGTGTCGACCACGGTGCGCTCGGCGCCGAAGACGGTGTGCGCGTACTTGGTGGTCAGCGAGCGGCCGCTGGCCGCGCGGGTGACGTTCATGCCGCGCTCGAAGACACCGGAGCAGACCCGGACGAAGGCGATCCGGTCGCGGTGCGCCGGGTCCATGTTGGCCTGGATCTTGAAGACCACGCCGGAGAAGTCCTCGGCCACCTCGCGCGCGCTGCCGTTGACCATCGGGCGCGGGCCCGGCGCCGGGGCCAGGTCGACCACGGCGTCCAGCAGCAGCTTGACGCCGATGTTGGTCAGCGCGGCGCCGAAGAAGACCGGGCTGATCTTGCCGCTCTCGAAGGCCTCCTGGTCGTAGCCGGGACCGGAGGAGAGCACCAGCTCCAGCTCCTCCAGGGCGTTCGTCCAGTCCTCGCCCTCCTCCGCCATCGCCTGCTCGGCGCTGAGCGTCTCCTCCAGGGCGGCGTGGGTGCCGGCCGGCACCTTGGTGTAGCGCAGCATCTCGTCGGTGTTGCCGGCCTCGACCAGGCCGCGCAGGTTGCCCGCGTCGCCGACCGGCCAGACCACCGGCACCGGGGTGATGCCCAGGACGGTCTCGATGTCCTCGAGGAGGGTGAGCGCGTTGCGACCGCGGCGGTCCCACTTGTTGATGAAGGTGATGACCGGGACACCGCGGTGGCGGCAGACCGCGAACAGCTTGCGGGTCTGCTCCTCCAGGCCCTTGGCCGCGTCGACCAGCATGATCGCGCAGTCGACGGCGGAGAGCACCCGGTAGGTGTCCTCGGAGAAGTCGGCGTGGCCGGGGGTGTCGACCAGGTTCATCATGTGGCCGCGGTGCTCGAACTGGAGCGCCGCCGAGGTCACCGAGATGCCGCGCTCGCGCTCCAGTTCCATCCAGTCACTGGTCACGCCGCGCCGGCCGCCCTTGGCGTGCACGGCGCCGGCCGAGGTGATCGCCCGCGCGTGCAGGGCCAGCGCCTCGGTGAGGGTGGACTTGCCCGCGTCCGGGTGACTGATCACGGCGAAGGTCCGGCGGCGGCCGGCCTCGTCCAGGACCTGACGGACGGAGATGGACTGTTCGTTGCTCAACGTGTTCCCTCGGACGCGGATAGGCAGCAGGCCCGGCGGAAGCCTCCCCGCACCTGTGAGCCCGACGTCTGGTCCGCAGGCCCAAGGGGCGAGTCTATTAGACCCAATGGTGGAGCGGGCTCTTCCGGTCGGCTTCGTCTCTCACGCGGTCGTTCACGCGATCCGGTGAACCGGCGGGCGCGGCGGGCCGGGCCGGGGTCGGGGCCGGTATACGGATGGCAGCCGTCCGTGCTGCCCGTGCCCCGTCCCCTCTCCCCGTACCCGGAGCGCCCGATGAACGCCACGAAGTACCTGACCACCCCGCTCGCCGCGGTGACCCTCGGCGCAGCGCTGGCGCTGAGCGCGGTCGCCCCCGCCGCGGTCGCCGCCCCCGCCGCCGTTCCCGGCGCGCTGCACGCCGCGCCGCAGGGCGTGACCGACGAGGTCGTGCTCACCAATGACAGCAACGGTCAGACCGTGCGGGTGGCGGTCGGGGACCGGATCGACGTCCGGCTCACCGGCTCCACCGCGGGCGAGGCCACCCTGGCCTGGACCGAGCCGACCGCCGGTGACAGCGCCGTGCTGCAGCGCACCGCGGGCGGCACCGCACCGGACGGCAGCGCCTGGGCCGCGTTCACCGCGCAGGGTGGCGGCAGCGGCCAGATCACCGCCGAGCGCCGCTGCGTGCCCACCCCGGGCGTCGTCTGCTCACACGTCGTGGTCCGCTGGAAGGTCACCGTCGTGGTGGGCTGATCCGCCCGGTGTTTTGGTGTGCGCAGACCAGCCGTGTGAATGGCTGGTTTTCGCATGTCCGGCGGCGGTGCGCGTCCGGTATGCGGAGCGGGGGGCAAACCCAGTCAATGTGCGAACAGTCGGATATTGACAGATATGGAGCTGTGCTAGCGTTCGGCAAGTTCGCTCAAGGTGCACCTTGAAGACGGTGTACCCATTCTTTTCGAGCCGACAAAATGAATCGACTTTTCCAGGGGGAATCACTATGTTCAAGAAGCATGCCGCAAAGGCACTCGCGACGGCTGCTGCCGTTCCCGCCCTGCTGATCGGCTTCACCGGCGCCGCCCACGCGGACGGGACCATCACCTGGAAGAACGGCACGAACGATCAGTGCTGTTTCCTCGGCTCGCAGCCCGGTGGCGGTGCCGTGGGCGCCAGCACCGTGGGCTGGGAGTGGCACGACGTCCAGAACAGTGACGGCACCTGGAACGAGGTCGACCGGTTCGGGCGCTGCCTGACGGGCTACGGGAGCCAGGCGTACACGGAGAACTGCAACTCGGGCCGGGACGGCACGAACTCCTACGAGCGCTGGCGGGAGATCTACACCGGCTCCGGATTCAAGCTGCAGAACGTCCAGAGCGGCGGTTTCCTGGACTGGACCGGCGCGTACAGCCTGGGCAGCGTCTACGTGAACGGCACCGACTACAACAACCAGAATCAGCGCTGGTACTAGGAATACCGCGGTTTTCGCGTGACATGCCCGCCGGGCCGGCCCGGCGGGCATGTCCGCGGGCCGGGAGCCGGCCGGGCGGGCATGGTGGCTTTCTTCCGGGACCCGGCCTAGAAGTTCTTCGCACCGGCCGCGATCGCCTCGCGGATCCGCACGTAGGTGCCGCAGCGGCAGATGTTGCGGATCTCGTCGAAGTCGGCGTCACCGATCTCGCGGCCGGCCGCCCTGGCCTGCTGGACCTTGGCCACGGCGGCCATGATCTGTCCGGGCTGGCAGTAGCCGCACTGCGCCACGTCGAACTCCAGCCAGGCCTCCTGTATGGGGTGCAGGTCCTTGCCGACGGTGGCGGGCAGGCCCTCGATGGTGGTGATCCGGTCGGTCGGCTGCACCGCGCTGACCGGCACCGAGCACGGGTTGAACGCCTTGCCGTTGATGTGGCTGGTGCAGGCCTGGCACACGCCCAGCCCGCAGCCGTACTTGGGGCCGGTGACGCCGAGGACGTCGCGCAGCACCCAGAGCAGCCGGACGTCGTCCTCCACGTCCACCGTGACCGGCGCGCCGTTGAGGATGAAGGTGTGTTGGGGCACGGTTCTCGAAACTCCTAGTAGGCGCGGGACGGTACGCGTGGCTCAGTAGGCGCGGGTCAGGCCGTCGACGGGGGACTGCGGGACGGGCGGCGAGGTCGGCAGCGGATCGAAGGCGAGCGGTGCCGCGTGGTTGATCGGGAAGCTGGTCGGCATGGTCCCGGTGGCGCGGGCGTAGGCGCAGGCGACCGCGGCCATCGCCGAGCCGACCGCCAGTTCGCCGGCCCCGCCGGGGGTGTCGCTGCTCGGCGGCATCACCACGATCTCCAGGTCCGGCGGGGTGTTCCACTGCCTGGTGTAGAAGTAGTTGTCCCAACTGCCTTCCTGGAACACGCCGTTCTCCAGGTGCAGGCCGGAGGAGAGGGCGAGCGCGATGCCGTCCATGATGCCGCCCATCATCTGCGCCTTGAGCCCCAGCGGGTTGACCGCGATCCCGGCGTCCACCGCGCAGACCACCTTGGTGACCCGCGGCCCGGTCCAGGCGTCCGGGATCCGGCGCCCGGTGGTCTGCGGCGTGCAGTCGATCTCGACCAGGACGGCGGCGACACTGTGGTACTCGGGGTGCAGCGCGATGCCCTGGGCCGTGCCGGGCGCCATCGTGCGGCCCCAGGAGCCGAGTTGGGCGACCTGGTCGAGCACCGCGACGGCCCGCTCGTCCTTCAGCGACTGGCGGCGGAACTGGTACGGGTCCTGCCCCAGCGCGGCGGCCAGCTGATCGACCATCAACTCCTGCGCACAGCGCACATTGGGGGAGTAGATGCCGCGCATGCTGCCGGTGTTGAAGCCCTTGTCCACCTCGCTGAGCAGCTGGGTGGTGAGGCCGAAGTTGTAGGGCGTCTCCTGGCTCAGCTCGAAGATGGTCTCGGAGAAGCCGATATCGCCGACCGGCAGTTTGGCCACCAGTGCGGTGATGATCTCGCCGAGGCCGTGGCTGAAGTCGGTGGCCACCGAGGTGTGCCGCTGCTCGAAGCTGAGCACCTGGCCCAGCGCGTGCACCGCCCGCACCCGGGAGACGGACATCGGGTGGGTGCGGCCCTGGCGGAACTCGTCGGTACGGTGCCACATCAGCTTCACCGGCTTGCCCATCAGCTGCGAGATCTCGGCGGCCTCCAGGGCCGCGTCGAAGAACAGCTTGCGGCCGAAGGAGCCGCCGCCCTGGGTGACGTGGACGGTGACGGCGCTCGGCAGCAGCCCCAGCTTGGCGGCGATCGCGCCCTGCGCCACGATCGGCGACTTCAGCGAGCCCCACACCTCCGCCCGCCCCGGGCGCACGTCGGCGATCGCGCAGTTGGGCTCCAGTGCCGAGTTGCTCGCGAAGGCGAAGGTGAACTCGGCCTCGATGGTCTTCGCCAGCAGGTTCACCGGCGGGACGGCGAAGGGCAGTTCGGCCGCTCGGAGCTCCTGGAGCACGGTGCTGTCGGAGGAGTCGTCCTCGGTGCCCGGGCCCCAGGTCACCTGCAGGGCGCGGACCGCGTCGATGCACTGCCCGAAGGTCGTGGCGCGCACCGCCACGCCGGTCGGGACGACGACCACGTCGGTGACGCCCGGCATCGCCTTCACCGCCGCCAGGTTCTGCACCGAGAGCGGGGTGCCGTTGACCGTCGGCGGCCGGCAGACCATGGTCGGCAGCGCGCCCGGCACCGCGAGGTCCATGGCGAACTGCTTGCGGCCGGTGACGATGTCCAGCGCGTCGATCCGCTGCTGATCGGTGCCGATCACCGTGAAGTCCGAGCGCTGCTTGAGCGGGACGCCGACCTGGACGGTGACCTCGCTGGCCGCCTGCACCGCCAGCGAGCCGTAGTCGGCGCGCTGCCCGCTCGGCGAGCTGACCACGCCGGCGGCCGTGGTCAGCGTCGTGGCGGGGACGCCGAACCGGTCGGCGGCGGCGGCCAGCAGCCGCTGGCGGGCGATCGCCGCGGCCACCCGGACCGGGGTGTAGGTGGAGACGGTGGTGTTCGAGGCCCCGGTGAGCTGGTTGAAGAGCAGCTCGGGGCGGGCGTCGGCGAGGGTGATCCGCACCTGGGAGAGCGGGATGTCCAGCTCCTCGGCGATCAGCATCGCGGTGGAGGTGGTGATGCCCTGGCCGACCTCGGCGCGGGGCAGGGCGAAGGTCGCGGTGCCGTCGGCGTTCAGCTGGATGCCGATCAGGCCGGAGGTCGGCAGCGCCGCGGTGGTGAGCAGGTCGGTGAGGTCGAGGATGTCGGCCGGCTCGGGCAGCGAGGGGACGGCCGCGGCGGCCGGCGTCGGCGCCAGCACCGCCTCCTCCAGCGGCGCGGCCACCAGCAGCGTCGGCGCCGCGACCACGTAGCCGAGGAAGCGCCGGCGGCGCAGCCCGCCCTCGGCGTCCCGGTCGGCGTCGGCCTGCGGGGGCTGCGAGCCCTGAGCGTGCATCAACTCTCCTTCTGACGTGGCTGCTGCCGACCGGCGGGCGGGGCATGATCGCGCCAAGCCTAGGGGCCCGCGGGTGGGGCTGCCGCGCCGGGGTGCCGATCGGCTACCCGCTGGTAGTACACCGCCTCCGAGGCGAGCGCATAAGGTACCTGCCATGACGGGTGAGATGTCGCCGGGCGGGCAGCGCCGGCCGGAACTGCGGGTGTCGTACGAGGAGCGCGACCGGGTGGCGGAGCTGCTGCGGGTCGCTGCCGGGGACGGTCGGCTGACGGCCGCGGAGCTGGACGAGCGACTGGAGCGCGCGCTGACCGCGCGTACCGGCAGCGAGCTCGCGGTGCTGGTCGACGACCTGCCCGTGGTGGTGGGTTCGACGGCGCCGGAGGTCAAGGACCTGGTGCGGATCGACTGCGACAGCGGCCACACCGAGCGGGTCGGCCGCTGGGTGGTGCCGCGGGCCTTCGACGTCACGGTGGCCAGCGGCAGCGTGAAGCTGGACTTCACCGAGGCGGTGATCACCCAGCCGGTGCTGCGGATCGAGGCCGAGGTGCGCAGCGGGTCGCTGGTCATCATCACCCGGCCCGGGATGATGGTGGACGTCGACGAGGTGAGCGTGGCCAGCGGCGCCGTCCAGGTCAAGCGCGCCCCGGGCGACCAGGGGCCCACCACCCTGCGGGTGGAGATCTCCGGGTCGGTGCGCAGCGGCCACATCGTGGCGCGGCCGGCGCGCCGCGGCTTCTGGGCCTGGCTGCTGCGCCGCCCGCACCCCGGCACGACCGCGCGCTGACGCAGCGTCAGCTACCGCTCAGTCGCCCGGCCCCAGCGCGGCGGTGGCCGCGCTGACCAGGGCGGTGATGCCGGTCTGCAGGGTGAGCCGGACGCTGGGGCGGAACTCGGGGGAGTGGTTGGGCGGCAGGGCGGCCATCTTCTCCGCCGGGCCGCTGCCCGGGGCTTGGGCCCACTGGCGCGCGCCGACCATGCCGAGCATCCAGTAGGCGGTCCGGATGCCGCGCACCCCGTGCAGGTCGACGCCGGCCTCGCCGAAGAGCGGGAAGTCCTCGGTGGCCAGCGCCGGCGGCCACTGGGCCACCCGGGCGGTGCCGAAGGCATTCTGGTGCGCGGCCCGCACCGCCTCGGTCAGGGCGGGGTCGGGCAGGTTGACCCCGGAGCGGGAGAGCTCCTCGACGCTGGGCTCGCGCGGGCAGCCGGAGGCCGCCGCCTCGCCGCGCGCCACCCGGACCACGGCCGCGCCGACCCGGTCCAGCACCTGCTCGGAGAAGCCCCGCACGGTCACCGTCAGGGTGGCCCGGTCGGGGATCACGTTGCCCCCGCTGCCCGCCTCCAGCGAGCCGACCGTCACCACCACCTGCTCCGCGGGGCTGGTCTCCTGCGCCACGACGGCCTGCAGCCGCAGCACCACGGCGGCTGCCGCGACCACCGGGTCCACCGCCAGGTGCGGGGCGGCCGCGTGGCCGCCCCGGCCGTGGATCACCAGCCGCAGGGTCCGGCTGCCCGCCGTGACCGGGCCGAACGCGTGGGCCACCAGGCCGGCCGGCAGCGGGGCGGTGTGCTGGGCGAGGACCACCTGGGGCGGCTCGAAGCGCTGGTAGAGGCCGTCGCCCAGCATTGCCGCCGCGCCCCGCAGGGTCTCCTCGGCCGGCTGGCCGACCACCAGGACGGTGCCGCGCCACCGGTCGCGGGCCCGGGCCAGCGCGGCTGCCGCACCGGCCGCGCAGGCGAGGTGCACGTCATGGCCGCAGGCGTGCATCACCGGGACCGTGCGCCCGTCGGCGGTGCGGGCGGTGGCGGTGCTGGCGTACGGCAGGCCGGTGCGCTCCTCGACGGGCAGCGCGTCGAGTTCGGCGCGCAGCAGCACCACCGGGCCGGGGCCGTTGCGCAGGGCGGCGACCACGCCGTGGCCGCCGACCCCCTGGACGACCTGGTAGCCGGTGCCGGTCAGCCAGTCGGCGAACCGGGCGGCGGTGCGCTGCTCGGCGCCGGACAGCTCGGGATCGCGGTGCAGTTCGAGGTAGAGCTCGGCGGCCCGGGTGAGGGCGCTGGTCGTCGTCATGGGGTCTCTCCTGTCCTCGGGGTGAACGGGTCGGCGGTGGGTGGTCAGTGGAGTGCCAGCGGATGGCAGCCGGAGGTGCCAGCGGCGCGGCGTAGAAAGGGTGGTGCGGGATGGTGGGTACCTGTTCGAGGGGACCGCGATCCCGGCCCGTCCCCACTGCCGTACGAAGGAGTCCCCATGGCTGCCCCGCAGAACAACTCCCTCGCCTCCCTGGCCGAGGAGATCCTGAACCTGGAGTCGGAGACCTTCGAGATCAGCGACTACTCGGACACCAGCGAGGTCATGCTCGGCTCGTCGACCAGCTGCTCCAGCACCAGCACCTGCTCCAGCACCACCAGCACCACCAGCTGCACCGCCTGATCCAGCGCCACCGCCCCGGCGGCCCCCCGGTACGAGCAGCGGCCGGGGGGCCGTCGGCGTCCGCGCACCCGCTCGTCATGGGAACGGGTGCGGCACCAGGCGCAGTTCGTCCTCGGTGAGGTCCCGCTCCCGCAGCCCGCCGCGCCGCAGCGCGGTGCGCAGCCGGGGCAGCCGCAGGGCGCGCTGGCGCGACCAGCCGAAGTCGATCGGCAGCAGGCCGGGCACCAGGGTGCAGACGGTGCGCAGGCCCAGCCGCCGCTGCTCGGGCGTGGTCTGGTCGACCGCGATCACGTCGAAGCCGGCCCGGACCAGTTCGTCGCGGCAGTGCAGCAGGTCGTCCAGCAGATCACCGGAGTCCGGGCGCTGCTTCAGCCAGCCCTGGTAGGTCTGTTCCGGGTCGAGCAGCGCGCTGGGGCGCAGGTAGCTCCCGGCGTGCTCGGCCATCTCGGGCAGCCCGAACAGGGCGGCGTGGTCGGGCAGTCGACGCACCAGCTCGAAGTCCTCGGCCATCGCGGCGAGTTCCGCCGGCCGCGCGCTCACCTGGCCCGGCAGGTGCGGGATGTAGGTGAGGATCTCGCAGACGGCGGACTCCACGGTGGCCGCCGGGTCGAACCCGGCCGAGGCCGCGAACGCCAGCGTGCCGTGGCCGCCGTCCTCGCGGACCGCGAGTGCGGTGACCACCGGGACGCTCAGGTCCACCCGGTTGTCGAAGGCGCGCACCCGGTAGCCCTGCAGCGCGGCCCGGTCCACCATCGCCCGCAGCGCCGCGCCCGGGTGCCGGTCCAGGTCGATCTCGGGCAGCGCGGCGTTGCCGTACCAGCCGAGCAGGAAGGCGTCCCGCTCGACGAGTTCGAGCAGGCCGAAGAGGATCGCCTCCTCCAGGCAGCTGCCGATCGCGCAGCCGTTGGAGCACTCGAAGACGAAGTTGTCGGCGGCCACCCCGGCGCTGTAGTAGCAGAGCCGGGCCGGGACCAGGATCGGGCGCTCGTCGCGCAGTGAATAGCCCTGGACCCAGGGGATCGGCCGGTCGGGGTCGAAGGGGCTGAGCATCGGGTCGTCCCGGTAGGTCCGCTCGGCGTAGAGCCCGCAGTCGCGCGGGTCGAGCGCGGCGCCCACCAGGTTGCGGTAGGCCTCGGTCAGCGGCGGCGCGGTGCGGCGGCGATGGGTGCCCGCGTACCGCTCCAGGCCCTCCAGGAAGGCGAGGTCGCGGCTGGCGGCGAAGGAGTTGGCCTGGCCGCTCCAGGTGACGTCGGTGAGCCCGGCGTAGCCGCGCATGAAGACGCTGCCCGCCACCGGCGCGGTGGTCGGCGAGGTGACGTCGGACCAGGTGCCCGCGCCGAGCACGCCGCAGACCGGGTTGGCCAGCGCCAGGGCGGGCAGCGGGTAGCCGCCCGCCGGGCGCAGCCGGTACTCCTGCTGCGCCGGCTTGGGACGCGCGACCAGCGGCAGCACCGGCCCCTCCCCGGCCTGCCCGGCGCCGGTGGCCGCGCAGGCCGGGCAGAGCGGTTCGGCCAGCAGCGGCACCGTCTGCACCCGCAGGGTCTCCAGGTCGAGCCGGCTGACCTGCGGCAGCTCGCCGTCCGGACCGGTGCCCGGTGGCCGTGCGCCGTCCGTGAGCCGGTGGAGCGCCCAGACGGCGTCCAGCGCGTACTCGGTCAGCCGCGGCCAGCCGGGGTCCACCACGGTGAGCGCCGATCCGCTCTCCAGCGCCTCCCGCTCGGTGCGGCTGCGCAGCCGCTGCCAGCGCATCGCCAGGCAGCAGCCGCAGGCGCTCGGTGCCGCGGGCGAGCCGCCCCAGGGCCCGATCAGCACGGCCCCCGAGCCCAGGTGCACGGTGGCGCCGGCCCGGTGCCGGGCCGCCTCGCCCGGCTCGGGGCGCAGCAGGTCGACGCCGCCCAGCGCGGCCACCCGCGGGGCGGGCCGGTCCTCGGCCGCGGCCCGCTCGGCCAGCCGGCGCTCCAGCAGGGCGCGGGCAGCCTCGAAGGGCAGGCCGTCGTGAGGCTGATGGATGGTCATGACTGGTTGCTCCAGCGGAAGAAGCGCCCGGCCGCCAGCGCGAAGAGCAGCGCGAAGCCCAGCAGCGCCAGGCAGTCCAGCGCCGGGACGCCCGACCCGCCGCGCCCGGCGAAGGCGTCGGTGACGCCCTCGTCGAAGTAGCGCAGCGGCAGCGCCCGGGAGAGCGTGCGCAGCCAGCTCGGCATCAGGTCGATCGGGTAGAACGCGCCGGACAGGAACGCCATCGGCACCATCACGCAGTTGGCGACCGCGGCCACCGCCTCCGGCGTGCTGGCGAGGGTGCCCACCACCAGGCCGAGCGCGGCGAAGGCCGTGATGCCGAAGAGCAGCACCGGCAGCGCCAGCGGCCAGTGGCCGGTGACGCGCAGGCCGAAGGCGGCCAGCGCGACGGCCGCGAACAGGGCCGCCTGGATCAGCCCGGTGCCCACCGCCACCAGGTAGCGGGCGCCGAGCACCGAGCCCAGCGGGGTGGGGGTGCGCCAGATCAGGCGCAGCAGGTCGTCGCGCCGCCAGTGCATCAGGGTGAAGGCGACGCCGAACAGGGCGGCGTTGCCGATCCCCCAGGAGAGCACCCCGGGCGCGATGTAGTTGATGTACGACAGGCCGCCGTTGACCGACTGCCCGTGGAAGATCAGCCCGAAGACGACCAGGAAGAGCAGCGGGAAGGCGAAGGTGAAGATCACCGAGGTGCGGTCCCGCAGGTAGGCCAGGTAGCTGGCCCGGGTGACGGCGAGGTAGGCGTTCACGCGCGGTGCTCCGATCCGGTCAGCTCCAGGTAGGCGTCCTCCAGGGTCGCGCTGCGGGTCTGGATCTCCTCCAGGTCGACCAGTTCGCCGAGCGCGACCAGCACCCGGTTGGCCGACCTGGTCCAGATCACCAGCTCGCCGCCCTCGACGGCGACCCGCTCCACCCCGGGCAGGCGCTCGGCCTCGGCGGCGGTCAGCCGGTGCAGCGGCAGGCTGAGCCGGGTGGGGGCGGCGAGCGAGCGGATCAGGTTGCCGGGGGTGTCCTGGGCCAGGATCGAGCCGTGCGCGATGATCGCCACCCGGTCGCACAGCGCCTGCGCCTCGTCCAGGTGGTGGGTGGTGCAGACGATGGTCCGACCGGCTCCGCGCAGCGTGCCCAGCACCTCCCAGAGCGAGCGCCGGGCGGCCGGGTCGAGCGCGGCGGTCGGCTCGTCCAGGAAGATCAGCTCGGGCTCGTGGACCAGCGCGGTGGCCAGCGCCAGGCGCTGGCGCTGGCCACCGGAGAGCTCGTGGACCCGGCTGTCGGCCTTCTCCCGCAGGTCGACCAGGTCGAGAGCGCGCAGCGCGGCGCCCCGGTCCAGGCGGTAGAGCGCCGCGACGGTCTCCAGGTGCTCGCGCGCGGTGAGCCGGGTGAAGAAGGCCGAGCTCTGGGTCTGGATGCCGAGGCGGCGCAGCAGCGCGGTGTTGCGCGGCCAGGGCTGCTCGCCGAGCACCGCCACCCGGCCCGCGTCCGGGGTGCGCAGGCCCTCCACGATCTCCACCAGGGTGGTCTTGCCGGCGCCGTTGGGGCCGAGCAGACCGAAGAACTCGCCGCGCGCCACGGTCAGCGAGACCCCGTCGAGCGCCTGCACGCTGCCGTACCGTTTGGTCACCCCGGCCAGTTCGACGGCGGGGGCCGAGGGGCTTGCGGCTGGACTCATCGTCACTCTCTCTGTTGCTCGCCGTGGTGCTGCTGCTCGCTGTCGTGCTGTCGCTTGCCGTCGTGCTGTCGCTCGCTGTCGTGCTTGCTCGTCCGCCGGCATCAGGTCGCCTGCCGCTTGCGGTGGGTGCGCAGGACCAGGCCGCCGGCCCACAGCGCCAGCGCGAGGGCCACCACCAGCAGCGGTGCGAGGCCGGCCACCGGCGCCCAGCCGGCCGGCAGCAGCCGGCGGGCCAGTGGCCCCAGCGCGGCGAGCGCGGTGGCCGCCAGCGCGGCGCAGCCGAGCGCGTAGCCGCCGTAGACCAGTCGCAGGCGCCGGGGGTAGCCGCTGGTCCCCGGACCGCGGCGCACCGCCGAGCGGGCCAGCAGGGCGACGAACCGGCGGCTCTCGGTGGCGAGTTGGAGGCAGTCCAGGGCGTAGCCGAGGGCCTGGTAGCCGTCCAGCGGCGGCAGCGGGACCAGGTTGGCGAAGGCCAGCACCGCGCCGAGCAGCAGCAGGCCGCCGATGAACGGCCGGGCCTGGGCGTGCGCGGGCAGCAGGTTCCAGGCGAGGTACCAGGGCAGCAGGAAGACCAGGTTGACCAGCGCGCCGGCGCAGGCGGTGGCGATCTGCTGGCGGCGCCGGGCGAAGAACTGGACGTCCTCCACCTCGCAGTACAGGTAGGTCGCCGGCAGCCGCCAGCGCAGGCCGATCTCGGTGATCCGGCCGCCGAACGCCCGGCCGACCAGGCCGTGCCCGAGCTCGTGCAGGGCCAGGCTCACCCAGAGCAGGGTGCCGACGGCGAACAGCGCCACCGGCTGGTGGAACAGCTGCCCGGTGTCCCGCAGCAGCGCGCCGGACTGTGCGGCCAGGCCGGTCAGCAGCGCGGCCACCAGGGTGAACAGGGCGGTTAGGAACCAGCGCCGGCGCAGCAGGCCGGTGGCCGCGTGCAGCCGGTCGAGCAGCGCAGGCGCGTCGGCGACCATCCGCACCCGGCCCGCCAGCACGGTGGAGCGGGCCGGCTCGGACGGCCGCCCGGCGGCCTCGGGGCCCGGCGCCGGGGCGGTGCCGAGCAGGCCGCGGCTGTGCAGCAGGCCCAGCAGCTGCTGCCACTGCGGCTCGCCGAGCCGCGCCCGGAACTGCCGCGCGTACTCCTCGCCGACCTCGGCCAGCGACCGGCTGCCGTCCAGCCGGCTGATGATGAAGTGCTCCTTGGTGCCGACCGTCAGACGACGGCCGCTGACCGGGTCCTTGAGCAGGTGCACCGGCGTGGTGCCGCGCAGCAGCGGGCGGCTGATCCGGATCTCCGGGCGGATCCGCGGTCGCAGGTCGAGCAGTTGACGCTCCGTCATGAACTCACCGCGGCCCGCGGTTCGCGCAGCGCGCGGGCCAGCACGTAGGAGAGGTAGGCCTCGTCGCGCACGGTCACCGAGAGCCGGTTGTTGGTCATGTGGGCGTAGGGGGAGAGCAGCATCGGCAGCGCCTGGGCGAGATCGGTCACCGGCAGGTCGCGGGTGCCGTCCCAGGAGCGGAAGACCAGCTCGCCGCGCTCGGCCAGGGCCGCGGCCCGGGCGCGCAGTTGGAGGCAGTGCTCCGCCCAGTCGCGCAGCAGGGTGGGCAGGCGCTCGGGCACGCCGGCGCCGATGGCCGCGCGGATGGTGTGGAACCGGTCCGCCAGCGCCTCGCCGGTGCTGCCGTAGGCGCGGTCGTAGCCCTGCTGCGCGGTGAAGTTGGTGCCCTCGAACGCCCCGTTCCAGAAGGCGTGGTAGCGGTCCAGGAAGGCCAGCAGCTGCTCCTGGTCGGGCAGGAAGCAGGCCGACATGGTCATCATCAGCTGCGCGGCCAGCCCCAGCACCACGGTGCGCAGGTGCAGGTTCATGGTGCGGGCGGCCTCGATGACCAGGTCGCTGGAGCGCTGGAAGTGCCACTCGGCGAGCGCCACTCCGGCCGGGCCGCCGTACTTGCCGTACTCCGGCTCGTACGGTTCGGCGCTGAAGGTGTTGTTCTCGCGCAGCCGCATCCGCCCGTCCGGACCGAGCAGGCGTTCGCGGTCCTCCTCGCGGTACTCCAGCTCGAAGAGGGTGTTGTAGAGCTCGGCGAAGAAGCTGTCCTTCACCTCGTAGAGGGCGGGGCGGCGGCGCAGGAAGGCCGCGATCGCCGCCTCGGCGCGCTCGGTCACCTCGCCGGCCGCCGCGGGGGTGGCAGGGCGCAGCCGCAGCCGCAGGTGCGGACCCTCCAGCCAGTAGTTGATGAAGAAGTACCCGGCGAGCAGGCCCTGTTCGGTCAGCTCCTCGACCAGCGGGCGCACGCACTGGAGCAGCAGCGGGCGCGGGCTGGCGGCGTAGAAGATGTGGAAGGCCTGCCAGTCGCCGGGGGCGCCTCCGGCGGGGTGGTCAGCCATGGCTGGGCTCTCCTTCCCGCTGCCCGGTGGCGGCGGCCGTGGTGCGGGGGACGATCTCCAGGGCCAGTTCGGCGACGTGCCGGCCCCGGGCGGAGCGCACGTGCAGCTCCTGTTCGCCGGGCAGCATCTCGGTCAGGACCAGCTCGGCCGGGCCGCCGGTGAGCAGGCCCTCCAGGGCGAGCAGCGAGAGCGGGCTGGCGAAGTCCAGGTACTGCGGCTTGACGGAGCCCAGCCGCGGGCCGGCGCCGCCCTGTGGATGCACCTGGACGAAGAGCTGCAGGGGGAGCCCGAGCCGGCGGCGCCAGCGCTGCCAGGCAAGGAACCGCCCGGCCTCGCCGCCGCCCGTCCGGGCGACCGGCAGCCCCTGTGCTGCCACCGTCCAACTAAGGCGCTGGAGAACCAGGTTGCCGTACCGCACCCGGGGGCGCCGGGTCACCCCGTCGGTGGCCGGGCCGGCGGGCACCCCGCGCCACAGCTGCGGGGTGACCCGTGAGGTGGGCGAGAAGAGCAGCAGGCTGCG
The DNA here is from genome assembly GCF_036226465.1 of Kitasatospora sp. NBC_01250. Lineage (NCBI taxonomy): Bacteria > Bacillati > Actinomycetota > Actinomycetes > Kitasatosporales > Streptomycetaceae > Kitasatospora > Kitasatospora sp. NBC_01250. Next base: position 8,025,161 of record NZ_CP108476.1, read on the forward strand.
CGGCACCTCGGGCAGCACCATCGGCACCAGGTAGCCCAGATAGAGCGGGATCACCTCCCGGCCCAGCCGGCGCGAGCGCAGGTGCAGCCGGTCGGCGACCGGGTCGTGCGCCACGGACAGGTCGTCGAGCCGCAGTTGGGCGGCCTCCGGGGCGGTGCTGCGCTCCCCGGGGCAGACGATCTCGTACTCCGTCAGCCGGGCGTGCAGGTTGAGGTTGGTGGTGGCCGATCCCGCGGTCACCTCGGCGAACACCGCGCCCTCGGGCTGGGCGGCCAGCAGTGCCTCGCGCAGTCGGGCGGGCAGGCCGGCGCCGTCCGGCTGGTCGAAGCAGTGGGTGAAGCGGGTGAAGGGGAAGGCCAGGCCGCCGTACGAGTGGTTGAGCACGGCCAGCGGCCCGCGTGCGCGGCGGGCCAGCTGGACGAAGTGGCTGTGCGGCGCGAACTCCTCGCCGAGCGGTGCGAGTTCGGCGGCGACGGCGGACAGGTCGGCGTCCTCCAACAGCAGCTCCTCGCTGCCGTCGGGCAGCTTGGCGAACAACTCGGCCATCCGCCGGGAGAGTTCGGTGCGGGCCCGGTCGAGGGCGGTGAGCTCGGGGCGGCCCAGCCAGTTCTCCTCGGGCAGGTAGCCGCCGTCCTCGCCCTGCTCCGGCTTGAGCGCGGTGAACTGCAGGTACTGGTTGAAGATGTCCTCGTGGAAGTCGTGCACCAGCTGGAGCAGGTCCGGGCAGCTGCCGCCGTGGCCGAAGCGGGCCAGGAAGAAGCCCTTCAGGGTGAGCCGGCGGGCCAGGCCCAGGTCGAAGACGGGCAGGATCCGGGCGAGTTCGCGCAGGCGGGCGGCGGGCTCGCGCCACTCGGCGCGGTCCGCGGCCACCTCGCCCGCCGCCACGTCCTCGTAGAGCAGGGTCTGGGGGAGCGCGGGCGCCTCTCCGCCCGCCAGCTCGCTCTGCAGGGCGGTGAGTTCCCGGCGCAGTTCGGTGAGCAGGGCGCGTCGGGTCGGCGGGTCCGCCGCCGGGTAGCGGTCGATCACGGCGGCCGGGCCCGCCAGGCGTGCCGCGGCGGCCTCGGCCCACGGCCGGTCCAGCGAGTGCAGCGCCGCCTGGAAGGCGCGCAGCGGGTCGGCGGCGTGCACATCGGTGCCGAGCGCGGGCAGTTGGAGCATGCCGACGTCGAGCAGCGCGGTCAGGTAGCGCTCGGCGTCCACGGTGCTGCCGCCGGTGCGGGCACTCAGCAGCGCGGCCAGCTCGCCGAAGCGGATCAGCGGGCGCTCGCCGAAGAACTCCAGCAGGTGCTCCAGTACTCCGCTCAGCCGCAGGAAGAAGAGCCGGTCGTGGGCGGCGTCGAAGCTCACCGCCGCGGCGGTGTCCCCGGCGGTGACCGAGCGGCGCACGTAGCGGACCCGGTCCTCGGTCAGCTCCCAGCCGGAGGCGGGCGTCAGGGGCAGGTCGCGACGGCGCCCGGGGTCGGCGGCGATCAGCTCGGCCAGCCGGGCGAGGACGACCACGTTCAGTCGGGGGTGGCTGGTCCGCCCGGGGCCGAGTTGCAGCTCCGCCTGCTCGGGAGTGGTGCCGGTCTGTTCCGCAGCGGTGCCCGTCGCGGCGGGGCTGAAGGTGCCCGCGGCGACCGCGGTGAAGGTGCTGAACGGGCTGGTCTTGCAGGCGGTCCGGTACAGGTAGGAGAGCAGCGACCGTTCCAGCTTGCGGGCGCGCTTGTCCAAGGGGGCGGCGGGATCGGCGCGTTGCCGGCGGTCCAGGCCGTCCACCAGGGAGGGGGAGGCGAGCAGCAGGCCCAGGCGCAGCTCCTCGCTCCCGGCGATCCGGCGCAACTCGTCACGAGTGGAGAGGAGTTCGGCGGCGAGCAGCGGTTCGCCGCGCTCGGCGAGCCGCGCCAGGTGGTGGCGGGCGCGCAGCCACTGGGCCAGCAGCTCGCCGGTGCTGCCGCCGAGTTCGGCCGCCAGCGCGCCGAGTTCGGCCGGCCGGTCGGGCAGCCGGTTGTTGAACACCTGCCGCCGCACCGCCAGCAGTTCGCGTCGCCGGCCGGCGTCCCCGGCCGTCCGCACCAGCGCGGAGAGCGGTTCGCTGAGCCGGGCACCCAGGTCGGCCAGTCGCTCCTCCTCGGCCAGCAACCGCTCGGCCCAGTCGAGGGATTCGGGTGCGCGCAGGGCGTGCACCGTCTCGACGGGAAGTCCGCCGACCCGCAGCATGAAGTGGTGTCCCAGGCTCTCGGGAGCCGGGTCCGGCGTTTCGGTGGTCAACTCGTCCCCCCGCACATCAGGCGATCCGGTGGTCGAAGTCGGCGGGGCTGCGGTGCTCCTGGCCGACCATCATGATCAGCATCGGCACCTCGCCGCGCTCCGTCAGCCCCAACTCCTCGGCGTAGGAGACGCAGTCGAAGCCCAGCGCCACGCCGCAGGCCAGCCGGGCCGCGGCGGTGGCGGTGTAGAGCGCCTGGGAGCAGGCGCCGACGGCCGCGTTGACCAGCCGCAGACCCCGGTCGCCCACCGCGTCCAGCACGGCGCCGGCCGGTGCCGCCACCGCGATCACCGCAGCGGCCTGCTCCAGGTTGTAGTTGGCCAGGAAGTAGGTGCGCTGCAGGAACGCGCCCGGTGCCCCGCTCCCGACCTGTCGCAGCGCGGCACGGTCGCCGCCCGGGAGGTAGGCGTAGGCGCCCGGCGCGATGCCGGTGACGTGATTGACGAAGACGTAGAGCCGGGTCAGCGGCGGTCCGTCGGGGCCCTGGGGCGTGCCGGCCTCCGCATCGGTGTCCAGGCGGGCGGCGGTCGCGGCGGCGGCCAGTGCGGTGGCCAGCTGGGCCGCGCTCATCGGCGGCTCGGCGGTGAACCGGCCGAAGCTGCTGCGCCGGGCCCGCAGGGCGGTGCGCACCCCGGCGGTGAGCGGCTGCGGGGCGGGCAGCCGGAGGTCGGCGCTACCCGCTGCCGCGTCCGGTGGGAATGGTGGGACACGGCCCAGTCCCTGCGCGAGCACGCCGGGAGCCGGTCGGTCGCTCGCACCCGCCAGGGTGGCGGCGTGCACGCGCCGCACGGTCTCGAAGTCCAGGACCGTGCGCGAGCGTTCCTGGTCCACGGCGTGCACCCGCACCTCGGCGGGGACGGCCCCGGCACGGGCCGCGGCGGCCGGCCGGCCGTGCTGCCAGCGCAGCGGGACGACGGCGAAGACGCCCTCCTCCTCGGGCGCCATGCCGAGCAGCCGGGTCAGCCTCGGCTCGTCGAACCAGAGTGCGGCACCGATGTGCAGGCCGTGCGCGCGGGCCCAGATCCGCCAGGTCTCCAGCAGCGCACCGATGTCCATGGCGACCACGTGGTACGAGAAGCTGTTGTACTTGAAGGCGTTCTGCCAGAACTTGACCCCGAGCACGAGGAACTGGTCGGTCTCCCAGCCGTCCCCCTCCTGGCTCGGCGCCCGGCCCAGCGCCGCGCGCACCTCGCCCGAGACGTCGCCGGTCAGCAGGCGCTCCATCGCATGGTGGCCGGTGGCGTAGTGGTAGACGCCGGGCGTGAACGGGCCGCTGGGCCCGCAGACCCAGTGGATGCCGATCGGGTACAGCCCGCCGCCGGAGGCGGTGCCGCGGGAGAAGTTGGCGTGGGTGGCGAACGGCAGCGAGCCCAGGTCCGAGTTGGCCTGCACGGCCAGCCGCCGCCCGGTCAGGCCGTAGGAGTCGCGGAGCATCCCGCCGAGCAGCGGCAGGGTGAACCCGCCCTGCCCGCGCGGCCCGAACAGGCCGCGCTGGACGCTGGCGCCCGGTGCCGCCGGCCCGTCCGGCAGCGGCAGGCGCTCGGCGCCGGGGTAGTACTTGCCCTTGCGCGGCCGGTCGGCCCAGTCGGGCACGAAGTCGGCCGGCTCCATCGGCACCCGGCCGCGCCGCATCACCGCGGCGGCGTACTCGTGGGCGTAGCCCATGCTGACTCCTCTCTCAGGTCTCGCTGCTTCGTCTCTCGCTGCTTCGTCGGCGCCCGGGGCCCGGGGTCCGTGCTGCTGGCCGGCTGTCGGCTCAAGGGAAGGGGTGGGGTGCCCAGTTGAGGTCGGCGTCCGACAGTTCGCGGTCGCGCAGGCCGGCCCTGAGCGGCGCGGTGCGCAGCCGGGGCATGGTCAGGGCCCGTTGCCGGCGCCAGCCGAAGTCGATCGGCAGCAGGCCGGGGACCAGCACGCTCGCGGTGCACAGGCCCAACGCGCGCTGCTCGGGCATGGTCTGGTCGACCACGATGACGTCGAAGCCCGCTCCGGTCACCGCCGCCACGCACTGCTCCAGGTCCTCCCGCAGGTCGTCGCCCGGCCGGATCGCGCCCGGACCGCGGGCCAGCGAAGCGGGGTCGGCCAGCGGCGACGAAGCCCGTGGTGACGAAGCCGGTGGTGACGTAGTCGGTGGCGACGAAGCCCGTGGTGACGTAGTCGGTGGTGACGAAGCCCGTGGTGACGCTCCGTCAGATCTGAGCAGGAAGTCGGCGTGCCGGGCCATCTCGGGCAGCCCGTAGAGCAGCGGATGGTCGTGCAGCACCCGGACCTGGTCGAAGTCGGCGGCCATCGCCCGCAGTCGGTGCTCCTCGCGCACCGTGCGGCGGCGCAGGTTGACCGCGTCGGTGGCGATCTCGCACAGACCGGCCCAGAGCGCCGCCTCCGGATCGAGGCTCGCGCCCGCCCCGAAGGCGAGCCGGCCGAGCCCGCCGTCGATCCGTTCGGCGACCGCGGTCACCACCGGGATCGGGAAGCCCATCCGGGTGTCGAAGAAGCGCGCCCGGTAGCCGTACATCGCCAACCGGTCCACCATCGCCCGGGTTTCGGCCCGGGTGCTCCGCTGCGGATCGAGTTCGGGCAGTGCGATCCCGCCGTACCAGCTGAGCAGGAAGGCGTCGCGCTCCACCACCTCCATCAGCCCGAAGTAGACCGCCTCCTCCAGGCAACCGCCGGAGGCGCAGCCGTTGGAGCTCTCCTGGACGAAGCGGTTCCGCAGCCCGCCCGGCGCGTGGTAGTAGGTCAGCACCTCGGGAACCAGCACCGCCCGGTCCTCGCGCAGCGACCAGCCCCAGACCCAGGGGATCGCCCGGCTCGGCGAGAACGGCAGGACGTCCGGCTTGAGTTGGTGGAACTCGGGGCTGTAGAGGCCGCACTCCCTGGGATCGAGCGCCTGTTCGCCCAGCTCGTCGAGGGCCGCCAGCACGGTGCCGCGCCGGCCGCGCGGGCGCATCCCGGCGAACCGCTCCAGGCCTTCCAACAGGCCGACCTGGGTGCTGGTGCGGTAGGCGGCGGTGTGGCCGCCCCAGAACGACTCGCGCAGGTAGCTGCCGGAGCGCATGGTGAAGCAGCCGACGGTCGAGGAGGTGGTGGCCGACACCAGGTCGGGAATCACCGAGGGGCCGAGCATCCCGGCCACCGGGTTCACCAGGGCGGGCAGCGACAGCCGGTACTCCTCGATCCCGCGCAGCCGGAAGTCGTCCGGTGCCGACTTCGGCCGGCTGGTCAGCGTGATGCGGGCCTGCTCGGCGCGGTCCTCGGTGCGCGGGTCACAGTGCGGGCACTCGGCGTCGGGGAGCAGCGGGAAGCCGCTGACCCGCAGCGTCTCCAGGTCCAGCAGGTGCACCGGAGCGGCCTGGGGCCGCTCGCGGCGGGCCGCCAGCAGTGCGGCCAGCGCGTCGGCGAGGAACGGCACCGCCCACGGCGGGTCGCCCACCGCCACGGTGTCGCCGCCGCGTTCGAGCGCCTCGCGCAGTGGCCCGGAGCGCACGGCCTGCCAGCGCCGGGCCAGGCAGCGCGGACAGGGCGAACCGGCGGGGGAGGGGCCGGGCCCGACGATCGCGTGGTGGCCGTACAGGTGCACGGGATCGGCCGGTCCGGCGTCCGAGGCGGCCTCGGCGATGCCCAACTCGTCCTGCACGCCCAGCAGTCGCGGGGGTCTCTGCGGTGCGCCGAGGGCTTGCGTCAGCAGCTCGGCCAGCGCCTCGCGGGTGCGCGCCCAGCAGCCGTCCGCCCGCTCGCACCGTGCATCCGCAGCCTCGCCGCGCGGTCGCTCGACGACCCCGGCGGCCTCAGTGCGCACCCGAAGTCCCGTCGGTCCCGTGGGTGAGAAGCACCTTGACCACCTCGATCCGGCCGGCCCGCAGATCGGGTGCGCCCGCCGGTGCGACCAGCACGTCGCGTCCGGCCTCCCGCAGCCGCTCCAGGACCTGCGCCCAGTCGAGCCGGTCGGCCGGCGCCCCCGGGCCGGCACCGGTCGCGTCGGCACCGGCGACCAGCACGGCCGGATCGAGGTCCCGCACCAGCGGGTCTCCGGCGTCGCCGGAGCCGGGCGCACCCAGGTCGCGTCCGAGCTGGACCAGGCCGAGCAGGTCCCGGGCCGCCGCCAGCACCGCCTCCCGCAGGCTCAGGGCGCCGCCCAGCGCCCAGCGCCCGCGCTCCGCCCCCGGTTCGGTGGCCCGGGCCAGCACCACCGGCAGCGGTTCACCCGGGTCGCCGCCCAGACGCAGCAGCTCCAGCTCCAGGCCGAGGTTCGTGGCCGAGCGGGCCAGGAAGGTGAGCTCGACATCGGCTTCCAGCAGGTCCAGTGGGAGGGTCCGGACCGTGGCAGCGCCGCGCAGCGCCCGCCGCAGCGCGTCGTACGCCAGCGCCGAGCGCAGCGCCCGGGTGATCGCCCCGGCGAGCGTGCCGCCCGCGCCGGTGCCCGCGCTGGTGGCCTCGAAGACGTGGCCGGCGTTGTCGGCCGCCAGCGGACGCAGGGCGGCGGCCGGCACCAGCAGCCGCTCGCCGGTGAGCAGCGAGCGGGCCGGACGCCAGGGCCGCTCGCCGGTGCGCAGCACGCCGCTGGCGGTCGCCAGCCCGGCCGGCTCGATGCGCGCGCAGTCTTCCGTCGCCGCCCGGCCGTGCGGGTCCGCCGCCGGGATCACCCGGTCCGCGTAGACCTCGGCCGCGCGGTAGAGGGCGCGCAGCCGGGCGCCCGCCACGTGGTGCACGTCGAAGGCGGAGATCTTCCGGCGCGCTCCGGGGGCCAGGTTCAGGCGCACCGTGCCGACCTTGAGCGGCGTCTGCTGCCAGCTGTCGTCGGCGAACTCGGTGCAGAGCCCGGCGTGCGCTCGCACCAGCACGGCCCGCGCGTCGAGTTCGGCCAGCGCCTGCTGGGCCGCGGCCTCCTCGGCCGCACCGTCGGCCGGCTCGGTGCGCGGCCGGTCCGCCGCGTCCAGCTCGCCGGTGCTCGGCCACTGGCCCTCGGGCCGGCCCGCCGCCTGCTCGTCGAGCGTGGCGCAGCGCGGGCAGCGCGGATGCGGCAGCAGTGGTTCGGCGGCCACGTCCAGCGAGTCCAGGTGCTGCACGACGAGCTGCCCGTCGGTCTCGGCCGGCAGCGCCTCGGTGGTGAGCCGGAACACCTCGTAGCCGAGCAGGTTGCCGAGCATCGCGGCCAGCGGCCCGCTCGGCTGCCGGTCCCCGGCCGAGAGCGGCGCGAGCGGCGCCACGCGGCTCCACAACTCGGCGCTGTCGGCGGGGTCGGCGCCCGCGCCCAGGCGCAGAGCGGCGCACACCCAGCAACCGGGGCGGCCCTCGGCCATCACCGGCCCGAGCACCGCGCGGTCGCCGATCGTCCAGGCCGGCAGCAGCCGCCGCCCCGGGGGGATGCCCGCCTCCAGCAGCCGCGCGGTCTGCCGGGCTCCGGCGGTGACCACGACGAGGTCGTAGCCGTCGAGCGCATCCCAGTCCACCGGGCCTTTGTCGTCGGCTATCTGATGGAGCGTCAGTTCACAGCCCGCCTCGGCGAGAGCGGCCGTCTCGGCGGCCAGCGCACCGGTCTCGTCCGCCAGGACGCCGGGCAGCAGGCCAAGGGTCGCGCAGCCGTTGCGGATCAGGCTCAGCGCACACCAGCGCGCGAGCTCGTTGTCGCCCAGGACGGCGACCCTGGTACGCCGGTAGCGGGCGAACCGCTCGGCGGCGCCGCCCACGTAGTGGTCGATGTACTCCAGCTGGGCGCCGAAGCGGGCGGCGACCTCGGGGGAGACGGCCTCCGCGTCCGCCTCCGGGGCCGGGCCGGCGTCGCGGGCGAAGCCGCGGCCGTACAGTGCGGCCACCAGCTGGGTGATCATGGCGCGCTGCTGGTCGCCGAGCCCGCTGCAGAGGTCGGCCACGCTGTGCCCGCCGTCCAGGTGCGGGACGAGCAGCGAGGCGAAGCGGTAGGCGTTCTTCGTGGTGAGGCTGAAGCCGCCGTGTGCGTTGTGGAAGAGCACACCGGTGGGCGTGCGGGTGTACAGCACGTCGCGCCGGATCCGCGGGCGCGTGTCGGCGATCTCCTCGTACCGGGCCATGTCCCTCACCCTTCAGGTTCTGCGCAGCGGGGCGGCCGGAAGCCGCGTGGGTCGGGGGTGCTCGGTGGCGCGCTCGGTGCGCCCCACGCCGTCGGCGGGCGGTCCGGTGGCCGGTGCGTGGGTCCAACTCCCGGTGGCGGCACGGGTGAAGGCCAACAGGAGGTCGTGGACCTGGTAGCGGCCGGGCGGGCCTTCGCGCAGCAGTCCGGCCTGCACCAGCCCGGCCAGGACGAGTTCGCCGCTGACCGGGCCGCTCGGCGTGGCCAGGACGCCTGCCCGGTCCGCCGGACCGGGCTGTGGATCCGGACCGGGCTGTGGATCCGGGCCGGTCGCGGCGGCGGGTGCTGCGGGTGTCGCGGGTATCGCGGTGCGGGCGGTCGCCGGGGCGGAGAGCGCCCGCTCGTCCGGTCCATGGGGCCCGTCAGGTGCGCCCGCTGGGGCCGTGGTCGCGGTAGTGGCCGCGCCGGTGGCCGTGGCGGTGGTCGCGGCGGTGGTCGTAGTGGTCACCGACTCGCCGCGCAGGATGGAGAGTTCGAGGCGCCGCAGGGCCGGCCCCGGATCGACGCCGAGCTCCTCCAGGAGGTGGTCGCGGACCCGGCGGTACTCGGCGAGTGCGTCCGCGCGGCGGCCGGTGCGGTAGAGCGCCTCGATCAGCTGCTCCCAGAACCGCTCGTGCACCGGGTGCGATCTCGCCGCCGACCAGAGTTCAGCGAGCACCTCGCGACATCGTCCGAGGGCGAGTTCGATGTCATAGGCCCGTTCGGCGGTCCGCAGCCACTCCTCGGTGAGCCGGGGGACCTCCTCGCGGTGCAGCGCGTCGGACGGCACATTGCCCAGCACCGGTAGTTGCCACAGTGCCAGCGCCTCCCGTAACAGGCCCAACTCGGCTTTCTGATCGGCTGCTTGGTCGGCCCGCCGGAGTAACTCGCGAAATTCGAGCAGGTCGAGGGTGCCGGTGTCGACGGCCATCCGGTAGCCGCCGGGCAGCGCCTCGATGGCGTGTCCGGCGATGCCGTACTTGGCGAACAGCCGACGCAGGCGCAGCACGCAGGAGTGCAGGGCGGCCTTGGCGGTGGCCGGGGTCTCCTCGCCCCAGATCGCCCGTTGCAGCCACTCGACGGAGACCACCGCGTTCGGGCGGACCAGCAACGCGGCCAGCAGGGTGGCGGGTTTGGAGGGCTGGAGCACGGCGGTCTCCCGCCGGTCCGCGATGGCCAGCAGGCCGAGCACGGTGAACCGGGTGGCTCCGTCGCCGTCCTGCTGCGTTCCTGTGCTCCCGCTCACGGCTCACCCCCTGTGGTCACGGTCGTCGACCGGCCGGTGCCAGTTCTGCCCGTTTCCGTCCGCCGGAAGCTACTGGCCGAAAGTCGATCAAGTCAACGACTTCGACAGGCATTTGAGTGAACTTCCTGCCAATGCTCAGGCATGCCCCCAGGTCTGGACCTGCGCCGACGCCGGCGAAGGGGCAGCTCAGCGGCCGGGCGCCGTGCAGTCGGTGAACGGCGATTCCACCGGGCGGCGGAACAGGGCTGCCCAGAGGAACGGTTCGCCGAAGCAGGCGGACTCGGCCGGCTCGTCGCGCATCCGGCGCAGCGAGACTTCCGTCAGGCCGGCGAAGATCCAGCGCAGCGCCTGCGGGGTGTAACCGAGCCCGCCCTGCAGGCCGGCTTCGTGGTACAGGGCGGCATCCGGCAGCTCGGAGCCCATCGCCCCCGCCGCAAAGCAGGTGAGCGCCAGCCGGCCGCCGGGGGCCAGGACGCGATCGATCAGCGCGAGGTAGCTGATCCGGCGGTGCGGCGGCAGGTGGTGGAAGCAGCCCGAGTCGTAGACCAGGTCGTACGGGCCGGGCAACTCGCCCTCGGGCAGCGCGAACGCGTCGCCTTGGACGAACCGGACGCGCTCCCCGCCGGGCGTCGCGCGGGCGCGTTCCTCGGCCCAGGCGATCGCTGTCGGTGAGAGGTCCACGGCGTCCACCCGGAACCCCAGCGCGGCCAGGTGCAGCGCGTTGCGCCCCGGACCGCACCCCAGCTCCAGCGCCCGCCCGGGGGTGAGCAGTCCGCGCTCCAGGTAGTCGACCAGCGTCTCGTCCGGCTTCGCCACGAAGAACGGCACCGCCCGGTCGCGGTCGGCGTAGAAGCGGTCCCACCAGTCGGCCGCCCCGCCCGTCCAGCGGTCGGCCCCCGGCGCGAACAGCCCGTCGAGCAGTTTCAGCACATCGTCCACGGTGCGGATGTTCCGGTCCATCAAATCCCCTTCCCTGAGGGGGAGATGCTAGGACCGGAACCCGCAGATGCCCAGCTCGGCGCAGGTGCCCGACGTGGCCGGAGCCATGACCGGGCCGCCGCCCCGACCTCGCCGGGCCCCTCACCCGCACCCGCCCGGGGCGGACCGGCCAGCCCCGGCCCGAAGGCCGTGAAGGGCACGTTCAGGGCTTCGCCCAGGCAGGTTTCTAAAATTCTTCTCCGGCCAGCCCGACAGGCTCCTAGCGGCTCACCTTGCGTCTGCTCCAGGCCGGGCTGACCAGGCCGACCAGCACGACCGCGAAGCCGATCTGCAGCAGGTGCCGGATCCAGTCGATCCCGGAGGTGTGCCGCACGCCGATCCAGCCGGCCACGGCGTTGCCGAGCAGGGCGCCCACGGCGCCGAGTACGACGGTGAGCCAGAGCGGGATGGCCTGCGGGCCGCGCAGCAGCAGCCGGGCCAGCAGGCCGAGGACGAGACCGATGATGAGGATCCACACGATCTGGAACATGACGCCTCCGGTGGAACAGCAGGCCCCTGGTGGAGCGCGGGCGCTCGGGCCGCGCCCGGACGGCGGTCGCCGCCGTGCGGGAACGCCTCTCAAAGGCTAAGCCGTCACCCACCGGCCCGGCATCCGCTGGGTCCGGGGCGGGCCGCCCGCCGCCTCAGGCGAGCGCCGCCGTCAAGCGGGCCGCGTGGCGGCGCAGGTGCGCCGCGTCGCGGCGGTACAGGGAGTCGTGGCCGGCGGCCAGGTGGCCGGCGAAGGCGGCGTTGCCCTGGGCGGCCTGCTGGTGGAGGTGCCGCACGAGCTGGTCCAGGCGCTCGGCGGCGGTGCGGACCAGGGCTGCGCGGTCGCCGGCGGCCAGGCGGTAGGCATCGGCGAACAGGCGCAGCCGGCGGGCCTGTTCGCCGACCGACAGGGTGAAGTCGGGGTTGTCCGGGGCGGTCAGCGGGACGAAGCGGTAGGCGGCGTAGCCGACGTCGTGGATCCGGGGGCCGGGGTGTGCGGCGTCGAAGTCGATGAACGCCACCGGCTCGCCGTCACGGAAGACGCAGTTGTACGGGGCGATGTCCCCGTGGCAGACCACCTCGGCCGGCTCGCTCGCCGGCCGGTACCAGCGGGCGTCGGCGGGCGGGGCGAACCCGGCCGTCGCGTCGTGGTACTCGCGCAGCAGCCTGCCCACGGCCCGCAGGGTGGCGTCCGAGCGGGCGTGGGCCGGCAGCGGGTACCCGGGCACCTGGCCGGGGAGGAAGTCGAGGATCTCCCGGCCCTCGGCGTCGAGGCCGTGGGCGCGGGGCGAGCCGGTGAAGCCGGCCGCCCGCAGGTGATCCAGCAGCGCGTGGACGGTGGGTGTCCAGTCGCCGGTGGGCCGCCGGACGGTCGAGCCGCTGCGGACCACGTGGTTGACGCCGCCACCGGTGAGGAGCTGCTCGGTCGACGGGTGGTCGTCCGGCACGTTGCCCGCCCCCGTCCTCAGGCCGTCCGAGCCGGCAGGGCACGGACGGCGGCCACCAGGGGGGCGAGTTCGGGGCGGGCGGCGGCGTCGGTGAGGGCCTCGGCGAGGGCGGTGTCGTTGGTCGGACGGGCTTCGGCGAGCAGGGCCCGGCCCGCGTCGGTGACCTCGGTGTAGATGCCGCGCCGGTCGTCGGGGCAGAGGTAGCGGGAGAGCAGGCCGCGGTCCTCCAGCCGGGAGACCAGGCGGGTGGTGGCGCTCTGGCTGAGCAGCACCGACTCGGCGACCTGGCTCATCCGCAGGTGGCCGCCCTCGCCGGAGTGCTGGCCGCTCAGCACGTTCAGCAGGGAGTACTCGCGCACGCTCAGCTCGTGGCCGGCCTGCAGGGCCCGCTCGATGTGGGCCTCGATCCGGCTGTGCAGGGCGGAGAGCGCACACCAGCCCTGTGCGAGGCCCTGTCCGACCTGCTCACTCACGTTCCGCTCCTCCGCGCCATGCCCCGCCACGCCTTGCCCTGCCACGCCTTGCCCTGCCACGCCTTGCCCTGCTGCGCCATGCGATGCCGTGCCGTCCTATGTCACGCCGTGCACCAGGATAGCTCCAGATCGAAATAGCCCGTGCTTGCAAGTATCCGGCGTCTGCAATTATTGTCGAAGCTTGTAATGCTCGAACGCAACAACCATGGAGGGTGGCTTCCCATGCCCCTCGCACTGCTGGCCCTGGCGATCGGCGCCTTCGGCATCGGCACCACCGAATTCGTCGCGGCAGGGCTGCTGCCCCAGGTGGCCGCGGACTTCGGCCTCTCGATCCCCACCGCGGGCTTCCTGGTCACCGGCTATGCGCTCGGGGTGGTGCTGGGCGCCCCGCTGCTGACCGCGCTGGGCACCCGGATCCCGCGCAAGCAGATGCTGATGCTGCTGATGGGCGTCTTCGTGCTGGGCAACGCGCTGAGCGCCGTCGCGCCGGACTTCACGCTGCTGCTGGTCGGCCGGGTCGTCGCCTCCCTCGCGCACGGTGCCTTCTTCGGCATCGGCTCGGTGGTCGCGGCCGGCCTGGTCGAGCCCCGGCGCCGGGCCGGGGCGATCGCATTGATGTTCACCGGCCTGACCGTGGCCAACGTGGTGGGCGTGCCGCTCGGCACCCTGATCGGCCAGCACTACGGCTGGCGGGCGACCTTCGCGGTGGTCACGGTGATCGGCCTGGTGGGCCTGGCCGGAGTCGCCGCGCTGGTCCCGCAGCTGCCGCGACCGGCCGGTGGCGGCGGGCTGCGGCGCGAGCTGGCGGCCTTCCGCAACGTCCAGGTGGTGCTGGCGATGGCGATGACCGTGCTCGGCTTCGGCGGCGTGTTCGCCGCGATCACCTACATCACGCCGATGATGACCGGCCCGGCCGGATTCCCGCAGTCCGCCGTCGGCTGGCTGCTGGCGCTCTTCGGCGTGGGCATGGTGATCGGCAACCTGGTCGGCGGACGGTACGCCGACCGCGCGCTGATGCCGATGCTCTACGTCTCGCTCGGCGCGCTGGCGGTGACGCTGGCCCTCTTCACGGTCACCGCCCACCACCAGCTGGCCGCCGCGATCACGGTGCCGCTGCTCGGCGCGTTCGGCTTCGCCACGGTGCCGCCGCTGCAGAAGCGGGTGCTGGACCAGACCGCGCAGGCCCCGACGCTGGCCTCCGCCGTCAACATCGGCGCCTTCAACCTCGGCAACGCGCTGGCCGCGTGGCTCGGCGGGCTGGTCATCTCGGCGGGCCTCGGCTACACCGCGCCCAACTGGGTCGGCGCGCTGCTGACCGGCTCCGCCCTGCTGCTGGCGGTGCTCTCGGCCGCGCTGGAGCGCCGCACCGCACGGGCAGTGGCGCCCGGGGCAGCGGCGCACGAGGCAGTGGCGCCCGGGGCGACGGAGCAGCCGGTGAGCGGCTCCGTCCCCGCCCCGGTCCAGCTCGGCTAGCGCCGGTCCGGCTGGGCCGGCCGGTCCGGCCGGGCGGCGGGTCCAGCCGGTCCAGCGGGTGCGGCCGGCGCTCCGGGCAGCCGGATCGTCGCGACCGCCCCGTCGCCCGCCCCGGCCGTGGCCCCTTCCGCGGGACCCAGCGACACCTCGCCGCCCGCCTCCCGGATCGCCTGCGCCACGATCGCCAGCCCCAGGCCCGAGCCCGGCATCTGCCGTGCCGAGGGGGAGCGCCAGAAGCGGTCGAAGACGTGCGGCAGGTCCTCGGCCGGTATCCCGGGACCGTGGTCGCGGACGGTCAGTGTCCCGGCCCGCAGCCGCACCTCGATCGCGCCCCCGGGCGGGCTGAACTTCACCGCGTTGTCCAGCAGGTTGATCACGGCCCGCTCCATGGTGTGCGCGTCCGCCCGGACGTACCAGGGGTCGAGCTCCACGGTGAAGGTCAGCCCGGGGCCGCGCAGCCGGGCCCGGTCCAGGGCGCGCGCCGCGACCTCGTGCAGCGGCACCACGTCCAGTGGCTTGGTGCCCGCGGCATGGGTGGGGCGGGAGAGTTCCAGCAGGTCGTTGATGAGCGTGGACAGCTCCACCAGCTGTGCCTTCATGGCGGCGACCATGCGGGTGCGGGTCGGTTCCGGCAGTGCCCGGCCGGTCTCCTGGCTGCGCACGAGCAGGTCGACGTTGGTGCGCAGCGAGGTCAGCGGGGTGCGCAACTCGTGCCCGGCGTCGGCGATCAGCTGCGACTGGCGCTCCCGGGAGTGGGCCAGCGCGGTGCTCATCGCGTTGAACGACCCGCTCAGCCGGGCGATTTCGTCGTGGCCGAAGACGGTGATGGTGGTGCCGGGCTCCTGGGTGCGGGCGATCTGCTCGACGGCCTCGGTGAGCTGGTTCACCGGCCGCAGCGCGGTGCGGGCGATCCACCGGGCGCCCAGGGCGGTGCCGGTGATCACCACGGCGGCCAACGCGGCCAGGAAGAGGGCGAGGTCGCGCAGTGCCTGCTGGACCGGGGCGAGCGGCTGGGAGACGAGCACCGCCATCGGCAGGGTGGCGCCGCCGGGCTGGTTCACCGGCATGCTGATCACGTAGACCCGCACCGAGGTGCCGCCCTTGGTGCGGCCGGTCCGGATCCGGCTGTCCGCGTGGGCCCCCGAGGTCCGGCTGGCGGCGATGGCCACGTCACCCGGGGTCACGACGACCGTCTTGCCGCCGTCCGGCGGGCAGGCGTGGCCGTCGGCGAAGACCACGGTGGGGATGGCGAGCCCGGTGTCGTACTGCTCGGTGCCGCTGCACAGACCGGCCAGGTGGTGCACCGCGGTCTTGCTGACCGGCCCGACGGACTGCCGCAGCGTCTCGTCGACCTGACTGGTCATGCGGTCGCGGGCGAGGAACCAGCTCGCCGTCGAACAGACCACCACGGCCAGCGAGATCGCCACCACCGTCAGCAGCACCAGCCGCCCGCGCAGCGACACCCGGGCGAGCCGGCGCCCGGCCGCCCGGCGGTCAGCCGCTCGCTCCCGGCGGTCCGTCGCCTGCCCGCGGCCGTCCGTCGCCCGCTCCTGGTCGTTCGTCGCCGGCCCCTGTGCCGGCTGGACGTCTGCCCCTTGATCGACCATGCCACTCCCCGTCATCCTGCAGACTCGGACCTGATCGGCATCCGCCATGGCCCGACTGCTCCCCGGTCGGTCGCGCGTGCTGACCTGGAGTCAACCTCAGGGACTTTCCTGAGGGAAGACTGAGTGCATTCTGAGAGCGCGAACAGAATCGGATCGGACAAGAGGGGGAGAGGGCATGGGCAACCCGCGCCGGCTGCGCCGGCTCGTGGTCGGTGCGGTGGCCTGGCGCTGGTCGGTGCACCATCGGCGCGGTGGCGGCGGCGAGGTGCTGACCCTGCACCGGGAGGCGGCCGGGGGGACCTTGCGCATCGTCTTCCGGGCGGGTCCGGGCCAGCTCTTCTCCGACGCCCTGTGGCAGACGGGTGCCGTCGGCAGCAGCGACACCGGCGCCGTGCTCAACCTGCACCAGCCGGGCGTGGTCCGGGGCCTGCTGGACGCCGCGGCGGCCCGCGGCGCGCTGGCGGACCTGGCGACACGCGCCTCGCGGGAGATCGACGGCTGGCCGCTCTTCGCGGAGCTCACCAGCCGCTGACCGCCCGCCCGCTCGCCCGGCGCGGGCCTGGATTCAGCCTTCGTCCTGCTGCTCGGCGAGGGCTGCCCGGTGGGCCTTGGCGAGGTCGACGTAGAGCACGGCGTTGACGCTGATCGCCTCGCGCTCCTCGTCGCTGAGCGGGCGCTTGACCTTGGCGGGCACTCCGGCGACCAGGGAGCCCGGTGGGACCTGCATGCCCTGCGGCACCAGGGCCTGCGCCGCGACGATCGAACCGGCGCCGATCACCGCGCCGTTGAGCACGGTGGCGCCCATGCCGACCAGGCTGCCGTCCTCGATGGTGCAGCCGTGCAGCACGGCGTTGTGCCCGATCGAGACCCGCTCGCCGATCGTCATCGGGAACCCGAAGTCGACGTGGACCGAGCAGTTGTCCTGCACGTTGCTGCCCGCGCCGACCACGATCGGCCCGCAGTCGGCCCGCAGCACCGCCCCGTACCAGACGCTCGCCCCGGGGTGCAGCGTCACCTCGCCGACCACCACCGCCATCGGCGCGACGAAGCACTCCTCGTCCACCACCGGCCGTTGGCCCCCCACCGCCGCAATCAGTGCGCGCTGCGCCATGAGCTCTCTCCCTCTTGGTAGTCCACCTTGGTAGTCCACGATCTCTTGGCAGTCCACGATCGGGTCGACCGACGACAGCCTGGCACAGGCCCGGTCAGGCGTTGGCGGTGTGCAGTTCGTTCTGTGCCGCGTTCAGGCCGCGGGTGACGAGGGTCTCGACGGAGTCCGCGCAGCGGTCCAGCAGCGCGGGCAGCTCGGCCTGCTCGGTGGGCGAGAACGCGCCCATCACGAACGAGCCGATCGACTGCCCTTTCGGCGGGCGGCCGAGGCCGAAGCGCAGCCGGACGTAGTCGCTGGTGTTCAGCGACTTGTTCACCGAGCGCGGCCCGTTGTGCCCGCCGGGGCTGCCGCCGCGCTTCAGCCGGATGACGCCGAACGGGAAGTCCAGCTCGTCCTGGAGGACCACCAGCCGCTCCACCGGGACGCCGTAGCCGCGCATGACCGTGGCGACGGGATTGCCGGACAGGTTGATGAACCACTGCGGCTTCGCCAGCACCACGCACCGGCCGTCGATCTCGATCTCGGCGACCCGGCAGCGGCCCTTGCGGAGCCGGAACCGCGCGCCGTGCCGCTCGGCCAGCCGGTCGACGGCCAGGAAGCCGGCGTTGTGCCGGGTGGCGCGGAACCACGGCCCCGGGTTGCCCAGGCCGACCACCAGCCAGCGCTCATCGGACGTCATCGGTGTGCAGCCTCCGCTCGGTGGGCCGTCCGCAAGGAGGGGACGGCCGGAGTGGAAGGCTACCCGCCGGTTCGCCGGCGTAGCTGGGCGCCCCTGGCGCGGCGTCAGACCTGCGGACTCAGTGGGCCGCGGTTCCGCGCCACCACCGCCCGCTGCCGCGAGAGGAAGGCGTGGAAGGTCTCGGCCTCGCGCCCGGCGAGCGGGGCGCCGTGGGCGAAGCCGACGGCTCGCACGTCCTCGGGGATCCGCGCCAGGCTGCCCGCGCGCAGGGCGGGGTCGGCGGCCAGGGCGGCGGGCCCGAGCGCGGGCCGGCCGCGGTTGAAGGCCGCGTCGCCGAGCAGCACGGTGTGCGTGGGCTCGTGCAGCAGGACGACGTGGCCGGGGGTGTGGCCGGGCGTGTGGAGGACGCGCAGACCGCCGGAGTTCTCCACGAGTTCGCCGTCGTCGAGCGTCGCATCCGCATCGGTCGGGGTCCAGTGGAGCTTGGGCAGGCGGTCGATCAGGCGCCCGAACGCGCCGGAGCGTCCGGCCGCCGGGACCCGTCCGGCCGCCAGCCAGGGCTGGTCGGCCCGGTGGATGAGCAACTGGGCGCCGGTCAGGCGGCGCAGTGTGGCGGCGCCCTGGACGTGGTCGGGGTGGGCGTGGGTGAGGACCACGCGCTTGACGTCGCCGGGCTTGTGGCCGAGCTCGGCGACGGCCGCGAGCAGCGCGCCGGCCGCGCTCTCCCAGCCGACGTCGACCAGGGTGAGGCCGTCGTCGCCGGCGACGAGGAAGGCGTTGTCGCGCTTCGTGGTGGCGACACGGGTCACGCCGGGGGCGAGCTGGGTCATCATCGGGAGCTCCTCGGGGACGGCTGACGCGTATTTGCGAACGGTGTACGCGAATAACGGTAACGCCTCGCGTACACTGTTCGCAAACACGCGTCAGCAGGGCTTGAGCACGGAGGTACGGATGTCGACCGGGCGGACCGAGGACGTCATCTGGCTGCGCCCCGAGCAGGCGTCGGTCGGCCGGCCCGCCGAGCGCAGCCGTGCCGAGATCACCGCCGCCGCCGTCGCGCTGGCGGACCGGGAGGGCCTGGACGCCGTCTCGATGCGCCGCCTGGCGGGGGAGCTGGGCACCGGCGCGGCCTCGCTCTACCGCTACCTCGCCACCCGTGACGACCTGCTCGACCTGATGACCGACGCCACCGGCGCCGAGTACGCCCTGGCCCCGCCCAGCGGTGACTGGCTCGCCGACCTCGTGGCGGTCGGACGGCAGGCGCGCGCCATCATGCGGCGCCACCCCTGGCTGCCCGCCCTGGTGGCCACCCGGCCGACGCTGGGGCCCAACGGCGCCGCACTGCTGGAGCACGTCCTCGCGGTGCTCGCCGACCACCCGGCCGCGGCGGCCATCAAGCTGGAGGCGTTCGCCATGCTCAACGCCGTCACCACCGCGCTGGTGCAGCACGAGCTCGGCGGCGGCGAGGAGGCCCGGCGCCGCCAGGCCGGCTACCTGTGGCACCTGGCGCAGCAGGGCGAACACCCGCACCTGGCCGAGCTGTTGGGCCGGCTGGCCCCGGCGCCGCCAGGTGCCGACGACACGGCGGACGACATCCTCGCCCGCGTGCTCAGCGGCATCCTGGCGGCGGGGCCGGCCTGCTAGGGTCGGCCGGCCGAAGTCGGCCGACCGGGGCTTGTCAGCCCTGACGCAGCGTCAGGCCGACGACCGCGCCGGCTGCTTGGCCTCGCTCGCCGCGGCCTGCCCGGTGCCCCCGGAGCGCCCGCGCAGCGCCGAGGCGAGCGCGCCGATCAGCGCCATCACCGCCGCCGCCCCGAAGACCGTGACGAGCCCGTGGTGGAACGGCCCGGAGACCAGCTCGGGGAAGAACCGCGTACCGGTCAGCACGTGTGCGTTCTGCGCCGGCAGCGTGTGCAGCACGCCGCTGGGGCCGAGCAGATGGCCCACCGGGTTGTTGCCCAGGAAGGTGGCGAACAGCGTGCTCACCGGCGGCAGTGCGGCCACCTGCTGTGCGGTGGCCGCGGGGACCTGCTGGGCCTGCAGGCCGGCGCTCAGCGTGTGCGGCAGCGTGCCGGCCAGGCCCACCACCATGAGCGAGAAGAAGAGCCCGATCGACAGCGCCGTCCCGGAGTTCTGGAAGGTCGAGCGCATGCCGGAGGCCACCCCGCGCTGCTCGGCCGGCACGCTGCCCATGATCGCGGAGGTGTTCGGCGCCGAGAACATGCCCTGGCCGAGCCCGCTGAGCAGCAGCAGGGCGGCGAAGGCGGGGTAGGAGAAGTTCACCGGCAGGGCGAGCAGGCCGAGGAACGAGGCCGCCACCAGCAGCAGCCCGGTGGTGGCGAAGAAGCGCGCGCCGAAGCGGTCCGAGAGGTAGCCGGAGGCCGGGCCGCCGATCAGGAACCCGACGGTCAGCGGCAGCATGAAGATGCCCGCCCACAGCGGGGTGCGCTCGAAGTCGTAGCCGTGCAGCGGGAGCCAGATGCCCTGCAGCCAGATGATCAGCATGAACTGCATGCCGCCGCGGGCGATCGCGATCAGCAGCGCGGCCAGGTTCCCGGCGGCGAAGGCGCGGATCCGGAACAGGCGCAGCTGGAACATCGGTTCGGCGATCCGGGTCTCCGCCACGCAGAACGTGAGGAGCAGCAGCACGCCGGTGCTCAGCCCGCCGATCACCCAGGGGTTGGTCCAGCCGGTGGAGTTGCCGCCGTAGGGCTGGATGCCGTAGGTGACGGCGGCCAGCAGGGTGCCGGCGCCGGCGGTGAAGGTGAGGTTGCCGACCCAGTCGATCCGCCCGGGCCTGCGGGTGCCGGTCTCGCGCAGGCTGCGGTAGGACCAGAAGGTGCCGATCACGCCGATCGGCACGCTGACCCAGAACACCGCGCGCCAGTCGATGGTGGCCAGCACGCCGCCCACGAGCAGGCCGAGGAACATGCCCGCCAGCGCGGTGATCTGGTTGATGCCCAGCGCCATCCCGCGCTGGCGGGCCGGGAAGGCGTCGGTGAGGATGGCGGCCGAGTTGGCGGTCAGCATCGACCCGCCGACGGCCTGCACCACCCGGAACCCGATCAGCCACAGCGCGCCCGGGCCGCCCCGGAACGGGTCGAGCGAGAGGGCGAGCGAGGCGCAGGCGAAGATGGCGAAGCCGAGGTTGTACATCCGGACCCGGCCGAACATGTCGCCGAGCCGGCCGAGCACGACCACCAGCACGGCGGAGACCAGCGTGTAGCCGAGGATCATCCAGAGCAGGTAGCCGATGTTGGCGGGGGCCAGCGGGTCCAGGCCGATGCCGCGGAAGATCGCGGGCAGCGAGATGATCACGATCGAGCTGTCGATGGTCGCGATCATCACGCCCATGGTGGTGTTGGAGAGCGCCACCCACTTGTACCGCTCGCCCGCCTCCCGCCCCGCGCCGCTGGCGGTGCTGCCCTGCGCGGCCCCGCTCCCGGCTCCGGCCGCGCGGCCGGCGGGGCCCTTCACAACCGCTCCGCGAGGCGGTCGAGCAGCGGCAGCAGGCGCAGCAGCTCCTGCCGCTCGGCGGGGTCGAACTCCCGCTCGATGGCGCCGGCCAGCAGCTGGACGGACTCCGAGCGCCGGTCGGTCAGCAGCTCCCGGCCCGCCTCGGTGACGCTCAGCACCGAGCGGCGCCCGTCACCGGCGTCGGGGCGGCGCAGCACCAGGCCGCGCTCCTCCAGCCCGGCCAGCGTGGTCGCCATGGCCTGCGGGCGCACCCGCTCCAGCTCGGCGAGCGAGCCGGGGGAGTCCGCGCCGTCCCGGTCCAGCCGGTTCAGCACCGAGACCTCGGAGTGGGTGAGGTCGCCCACGGTGTGGGCCTGCCGCACGCGGCGCGCGATGCGGCCCACGACGAGCCGCAGAGCGGCTCCGGTCTCGACCGCCTCGTTCGAGGGGGGTGTCGTCTCGTCCATGTAGTAACAATAGATTAATCAATCAGATGTAACTACCCCTGCTGGTGAACTGCTGGGCGGAGCTCTCCGGCCGGTGCGCCGGTTTCAGTGCGTCGCGTTCAGTGCGCCGGGTTCAATGCGTCAGGGTCGCCTCGATGCCGGCCAGCTGTTCGGTGAGTGCGGTGGCGACGTGGCCGTGCAGTTGGTGCAGGTTGATCGCCATGCGCAGGTGCTCGGCGGCCTCGTCCAGGCGGCCCAGGTCCACCAGGAAGGAGGCGTACCACTTCTCCGCCACGGCCTGCAGGTGCAGGAAGCCGGACTCCCGGGTGGTGGACAGGATGGTGGCCCACAGGGGTTCGGTGGCGGCCGAGTCGCCCAGCAGGTGCAGGATCTGCGCCTCGTTCAGGGTGGCCAGCAGGTTGAGGGTGGCGGCCGGGTAGTCGGTGAGCAGCCGGCGGGCCTCGCGGGCGTGGGTCAGGGCGGCGACGGGGTCGCCCGTCATCAGCTTGATCGTGGCGGCGTAGCCCTCCGCGGCGCCCTGGTGCTCGGGCAGCGCGCCGACCTCGGCGGAGCGGCTCAGCTCGACCGCGCGGTCGGCCAGCTCCCGGCCCCGGGTCAGGTCGCCGCACTCGGTGCTGATCAGCCCCAGCGAGTAGACCGCGCGCAGATGGGTGTTCCCGTCCGCGGGCACGGTGCGCGCCACCGCCTGCTCGGCCAGGCCCAGCGCCTCGGCCTGGAAGGAGACGCCGAACAGTGCGTTGGCCAGGGCGCCTTCGAGGACGGCCACGGCCTGGGGCGACCCGGTGCGTTCGGCGGCCCGCAGGCCCGCGCGCAGGCAGACCAGCTCGTCGGTGAGGCGGCCCGTCCCGTAGTAGAGGCTCTCCGAGATGCGGGCCATCCGCCAGGCGTGCTCGTGGCGGCCGTCGGTGCTCGCGGCGGTGACCAGGGCGCGGATGGTCGGCTCCTCCGGGCGGAACCAGGCCAGCGCGGCGCGGGCGTCGGCCGGCTGCGGACACGACAGCGGCGGGTGGCTGCGCTCGCCGTAGCTCTCGATGCCCGGGTCCAGGTGGTCGGAGGCCAGTCGCAGGGCCGTCAGGTAGTAGTCGAGCAGGCGGTCGGAGCTGAGCCTGCGCTCCTCGGCCGGCTGCTCCGCGTACAGCTCCATGCTGAACAGGCGGATCAGGTCGTGCCGGGTGTAGCGGCCGGGGATGTTCTCGGTGAGCAGGTGGTAGGCGGCCAGCTCGCCCAGGGTGCGGCGCGCGTCGTGCAGTTGGCAGCCGAGCAGCGCCGCCGCCGCGTAGCCGTCCACCTCGCGC
Source organism: Kitasatospora sp. NBC_01250 (assembly GCF_036226465.1). Classification (NCBI taxonomy): domain Bacteria; kingdom Bacillati; phylum Actinomycetota; class Actinomycetes; order Kitasatosporales; family Streptomycetaceae; genus Kitasatospora; species Kitasatospora sp. NBC_01250. Next base: position 8,047,712 of record NZ_CP108476.1, read on the forward strand.
CCCGGGTGGGCCGCCAGCAGGGTCACCAATCTGGCTGCGGTGGACGAGAGGTGACGGTAGGTCAGGGTCAGTGCGGCCCGCACGCTGGTGGCGCCCTGGGTGTCCAGGGTGTTCAACCGGGTGCGTTCGTCGGTGAGTTCGGCGACCACATCGCCGATCGCCCAGCTCGGCCGGGAGGCCAGCCGGGAGGCGGCGATCCGCAGCGCCAGCGGAAGGCGGTCGCACAGGGCGATCAGGCGCTGCGCGGCCTGCGGTTCGGCCTGGACCCGCAGGGGGGTGAGCACCCGCTCCAGCAGCCCCAGCGCGTCGTCGTCGGGCAGTGCCTCCAGCCGCAGCAGCGCGGCGCCCTCGGTGACCACCAGGTCCTCCAGCGAGTTGCGGCTGGTGACCACCGTCGCGCAGGCCGGGCCGATCGGCAGCAGGCCCACCACGTCGGCCGCGCTGCGGGCGTTGTCGAGCACCACGAGCAGCCGGCGCCGCTCGGTCCGGGACCGGTAGAGGGCGCCGCGGGCGGCGGCACCCTCGGGAATGTCGCCCTCGGCCACGCCCAGCGCGATCAGGAACTGCCCGAGCACCTCGCTCTGGGCGACCGGGCCGGCCGGATCGAAGCCGCGCAGGTCCACGAAGAGCTGGCCGTCCGGGAAGGCCTCGGCGGCGCTGTGGGCCCAGCGGATGACGGTGGCGCTCTTGCCGACGCCGGCCGGGCCGACCACCACGGCCAGCCCGTCGCCGACCCGGTCCGCGCCGCACTCGCGGTCCAGCCAGTGCGACTCCAGGCTGCGCCCGACGAACCCGGCGATCTGGCGCGGCAGTTGCCTGCTGATGGTGGTGGGCGGTGTGGCCCCGGGGGCGGCGGGTTCGGCCGGGAGCCCGGCGACGGGGCCGGCCTCGGCGGGGGCGTTGGCGTCACGCCGGGGCATGGGCGGCCCGGTGACGGCGCCCGCGGTCGGCGGCCCGCTCACGGTCGGCTGCTCGCCGGTGGCGGGCTGCTCCGTCACGGGCTGCTCGGTGGCGGGCCGGTGCGGCGGGCGGGGGGTGCGGTGGCTCTCCGGGGCCGGCAGCGCCTCGTCGCTCAGGGCGGCGGCGAAGGCGGCCCGGAGCACGGGGCCGGGGGCGACGCCCAGCTGGCTGTCCAGGCGCTCGCGGGCCTGGTGGTAGGCGCTCAGCGCGTCCGCGGTCCGGCCCGCCTGGTGGAGGCAGCGGATCAGCAGGGCGGCCACCGGTTCGCGCAGGCCGTCCGCGCGCACGCTCTGTTCCAGTGCGGGGACGGCGGCGGCCCCGGTGCCGAGGCGCAGCTGCAGTTCGGACCAGCTGATCAGCACCTGGGTCCAGGACTCCTGGAGCCGCCCGGCCAGTGCCCGGCGCAGCTCGGTGTCGGGCAGGTCGGCCAGCGGGGCGCCGTGCCACAGGTCCAGCGCCTGCTGGAGCAGCGTGGCGGCCTCGGTGTCGGGGACGGGGTCCCCGGAGGCCGGTGCTGCTTCGGCGCGGGCGACCAGATCGTCGAAGCCTCCGAGGTCCACCTGCTCCGGCGCGCCGGTCAGCAGGTAGCCGGGCGTCCGGGTGTGCAGCGTGAAGGTGCTGTCCACCAGCACCTTGCGCAGCGCCGCGATGTGTCCCTGCAGTGCGGCCCGGGCGTGGGCGGGCGGGTGGTCGCCCCAGAGCAGTTCGAAGAAGCGCTCGACTGCCACCGGACGGCCCAACTGCAGCGCGAGCAGGGCCAGAACCGCCCGCCGCTGGGAGCCGGCCACCTCCAGGAGCCTGCCGTCCTCGGCGCGCAGTTCCACCGGGCCCAGCAGCCGAATCCCCATGAGTCCCCTTAGCTCCGACCCGCACGCGCAACGGTTGGAGTTGCCAACCGGGCGAGCAGTCTAACCATGGCCGGAGAAGGAAAAAGACCGTGCTTGCTCGTCTTGTTGATGTCTTGTTACGCACTCTGATCGATGCTGAATGGCTGTGATCAGGAACTGTTGTGCCCCATCGGGCACTCGGCGATCTCCGCCGCCCGCCCCGGAGGGTTCAACGGATCGCTGTGATCTCTGTCATATCCTCCGTGTCCGTCCGATATCCGCGCTGGTCAGGGCCGGGCCAGGACAGCGTCCGCACCGGTCGGGACGCGGTCCGGGGCGCGGTTGCGGCACGGTCGGCGCGCGGGTCGGGTCAGGGTGCGCCGGCGGCCTCCCAGTATCCCGGCGCGCGTGGTGCCCGGCCGCGCAGGTCGGCCCGGACCTGCTCGGCCAGGCGTCGGGTGTCGCGGCGGTTCAGCTGCGCGCCGAGCGCGGAGCCGATCAGCAGCGGCGTGAGCGAGGGCAGCTTGCGCAGCGAACCGCGGGTCAGCCGGCGGCTGACCTGTCTGCGCACTCGGGCACCAGCGCCCATGGCCAGCAGCCCGCTCGGCTGCAACAGGCGGATGCTGTCGATGCCGCGCCGGTCGGCCCAGGCGCCGAGGTAGGCGGTGGCCCGCTCGGTGCGGCTGCCGACGGCCGGCTGCCCGTAGGCCTCGTGCAGTTCGGCGATCAGCTTGACCTCCACGGCTGCCACCGCCAGCAGCTCCGCCGCCAGCTCGGCGGTGACCGCGACGGTCGGCACCACGGCTGCCGCGCCGACGCCCGCCCCGATCGCGGTGGTGGCACGGCAGGCGCCGGTGGCCAACCGGTCGGCCAGTTCCTCGGGGCTGTCGGCCCGCGGGTACTGGCGGCGCAGGGTGGCCAGGTCGCGGACCGGGATCCGCGGGGCGGTGGCGAGCAGGTGGCCGGCCAGTGACCGCCGGCCGGCGTTGGCCCGGCGGGAGGCCGCGGTGGTGCGGCCGGTTAGGGAACGGCTGATCCGGCCCAGTGCGACCCGGGCCCGCGCCGTGCGGTCGGGAGCCTGCGGCGCGGTGGCCGTGTCCAGTTCCGCCAGCTCGGCGGTCAGTTCGGCGAGCCGCCGCTCGGCCTCGGCGCCGTCGCCGGCGCCGGCGCCGGTGGGGCCGCTGGTGGGGCCGTGGGTCGGGCTGTGCGCGGGGCTGCCCGTGGAGCTCTCGGCGAGCCGGTCCGCGGCACCCTCGGTGCGGCCGGCGTGCGGACCGTGGCGGTGGTTCCTGCGAAGAATGCCCATGTCCCACGCGTACCCGTCCCGGCCCGCGCCACGCAACCGGGGAGCCCCGAGGGCGTCCCGGGGCAGGGGGCCGGCGACCGCCGTGGCGCCGGTCGCGAGGTGAACGCTGGGTTTCCGTCTCGTTGCCACCCGTGATGTCCGGTCCTTGATCACCGCATTTCGGCCCCGCAAGGGGGCCGTCTCGGCCGTTCGGGGGTGGCTTTGGTTCGGGGGGTGACGGTGCGCGTGCGGCCGACCGCACCGCAGGGGCCGGTGTCGGAGGGGGCTCGACGAGTCGGCCGTGGCGGCTGTGGCGACGAGTTTCGGTCGATCTGGTGAGGCGGCCACTGGCTGCCTCGGCATGATCGATTATGGGCATGTCAACTCCATGTGGTGATACTGCGGTCACTGTCCGTTCAGTCGACCAAGGGAGTTCGACATGCGTACCAAGAACGTCCTCGCCGCCGCCCTCGCGGCCACCGCCGCCCTCGTGCTGGGTGCGGCGACCGCCGCCCCCGCGACCGCGGCCCCCGCTGTTCGCACCCAGGCGACGTCGCCCGACGTCGCCACCCCCGCCCCCGATGCCCTGGTGCTCACCCTGACGGGTGCCAATGGGCAGAACGTGGCCCAATGGGAGCGCACCGTGATGCTCAGCTGTCAGCCGACCACCGGTGGCGACCACCCCGACGCCGCCGCGGCCTGTGCCGGACTGGCCGGCGTCCAGGGCGACTTCGCCGCCCTCCCGGTCGCCCACATGGCGTGCCCGGACCTCTTCCTGCCGGTCACGGCCGCCGCCCAGGGCTTCTGGAACGGCCAACCGCTCTCCTACCAGCAGACGTTCACCAACCAGTGCGACCTGATCCGAGCCACCGGCCAGATATTCAACTTCTGACGGCCGAGACCAACTGCCGCACCACACACAGAGATCCGACGGCCCGTGGCCGACTCGCCGAACGAGTCGGACCCGGGCCGTCCGTCGCTTCCGGCGACCCCGCGCCGGGCGGCCGCGGGCGGTGCGGGGCGGGTGGCGCTGCTCACGAAGCGTCACCGCCGTCCGCCCGCTCGCCCGCGGCCGCACCGGGCTCGTCCGAGCCCCGCACCTGCTCGCCCGCGCCCCGCACCCGCTCGTCCGTGGCCTCCGGCAGGGCGTACCGCATCAACCGCACCCCGCGACTGCCCGCCGGCCGGTCGGCGGGCTCGCGCATCACGTACGGCGCGAGCAGCTGCTCGATCCCGTCCCAGAGCTCGGCGAGCTCCTCGGTGCTGAGCACCACGCGGGTGTTGGCCAGGCCGGCGTGCTTGCGCCACTCGGGGTCGAGCCCGGGCTCGACCTCGGCGAGCCAGCGGTTCGGCAGGTCGCCGGAGCGCAGGAACATCTGCCGGGACAGCGCGCGGGCCGCCGCCGTCCCCTCGCCGTCTCCGCCCACCTCGAAGCGGAAGCCGCGCGCCACCGCCTGCCAGCGCCGCTGCCTGCGGTCGGGACCGGGCTCGGCGTCGCGGACCAGGCCGAAGCCCGCCAGGTGGCGCAGGTGCCAGCTGGTCACCGTCGGGGTCGCGCCCACCTCGGGGGCCAGCTGGGTCGCGGTCGCCGGGCCGTGGCGCTGCAGGCGCTCCAGGATCGCCAGGCGCACGGGGTGTGCCAGCGCTCGCATGGTCTGCGGATCGGTGATCTCGAGGTCGCCCAGGTGGTTCGTGGGCCTGCCGTCTTCCATAATCTGAGAGCATCCTCTCAGGAATTGTGAGAGTCAAGCTTCATAACTCTGTGCAATCAAAGAGGTCGCCATCGTGGCCCCGGCGCCGCCCGTAGGGGGCGCAGGGCGGTGCCGGTCCGCACAGGCGACAAGAACCCGATAAGAACTCGTCAAGAACGGGCTGAGAGCGCTCCAGAGTTCGCCACGGCCGTCAAGAAGGCGCTAAGCAGTTCAGGTGCAAATTGACGATGTCACTACCGCGGCGCCGCAGCGCCCTGTCGGCGTGGCGGCTGGACCCGAGGTCCTGCCTCCCGAGGTCGACCTGCCCGAGACCCTTGGCTACCGGGTGAAGAAGGTCCTGCTGGGGCCGCCCCTGGTGACCTCGGAGCTGCACAACGAGAAGCTCTCGAAGCCGATCGCGCTCGGTGTGCTGGCCCCGGACTGCATCAGCTCCAGCGCCTACGGCACCGAGCAGATGCTCACCGTGCTGGTGCCCACCTTCGGCGTGCTGGGCTTCGCGCTGGTGATGCCGGTGACCGGCGTCATCCTCGCGCTGCTGCTCCTGCTCACGCTCTCCTACCGCGACGTCGTCATGACGTACACCCGGGCCGGCGGCTCCTACGTGGTGGCCCGGGAGAACTTCGGCCCGCGGGTGGCGCAGGTCGCCGCGGTGGCGCTGCTGATCGACTACATCGTCACGGTCGCCGTGCAGACGGCGGCCGGCACCGACGCGGTGGCCTCGCTGCTCCAGCTGCTGTTCCACACGGACATCAACGGCGAGAAGCTCTACATCACCCTCGGCGTGGTCTGCCTGCTCTGCTACGGCAACCTGCGCGGCATCCGCGAGGCGGGCAAGGCGTTCTCGCTGCCCACCTACCTGTTCATCCTGGCCACCGGCCTGACCGTGGTCTTCGGCCTCTTCCGGCTGTTCACCGGCACCCTGCCGCACCTGAGCGACGCCGACCTGCACGCCCCCGGCGTGATCGACATCGGCCACTCCTCCGGCAGCCTGATGACCTTCGCCTCGATGTTCGTCCTGGCGCGCGCCTTCGCCAACGGCGGCTCCTCGCTGACCGGTCTGGAGGCCATCTCCAACGGCGTCAGCGCCTTCCGCGAGCCGCAGGGCAACAACGCCCGCCGCACCCTGGTGATCATGAGCGCCACGCTCGGCGCCCTGGTGCTCGGCGTCTCCGTGCTGGCCTGGAAGACCCACGCCGTGCCGTTCAGCTCGGGGAGCCCGACCGTGCTCGCCCAGGAGGCGCACCTGGTGTTCGGGCAGAGCGGCTTCGGCTCGGTGATGTTCGCCTTCGTCCAGGTGGCCACCGCGCTGATCCTCTACACCGGCGGCAACACCTCGTTCAACGGCTTCCCGTTCCTGGCCAGCTTCGTCGCCGAGGACTCCTTCCTGCCCCGGCAGCTGACCATCCGCGGCCACCGCCTCGCCTTCTCCAACGGCATCATCGTGCTCACCGGTGTGTCGCTGATCCTGCTGCTGGTCACCGACGGCGACCTCAGCCGGCTGGTCTCGCTCTACGCGATCGGCGTCTTCACCGGCTTCGTGATGGCCGCGAGCGGCCTGGTGAAGTACCACTGGACCCGCCAGGAGAAGGGCCGCACGGCGAAGGTCGCGGTCAACGCCGCCGCGGCGGTGGCCTCCGCCGCGGTCGTGGTGATCTTCGCGGTCACCAAGTTCACCGAGGGCGCCTGGACGGTCGTGGTGATCTTCCCGATCGGCGTGTGGGCGCTGATCCGCACCAACTCCCGCTACCGCGCCGAGAGCTCCGCGCTGGCCGCCGCACCGGCCTCCGCCAGCCTGCCCAACCGCGACCGCAGCGCGGTCTTCGTGCTCGTCGACCGGCTCGACCTGGCCGCGATCCGGGCGCTGCACCACGGCCGCAGCCTGCGGCCCACCGAGCTGCGTGCGGTGCACTTCATGGTCGACGACCGGCACGCCGAGCGGCTGCGCACCGAGTGGGAGCAGAGCCGGGCCGCGGACGTCCCGCTGGAGATCGTCGACTGCCCGGACCGCCGGCTGCGCCGCTCCACCGCCGAACTGGCGGCCCGGGCCACCGCCGACGGCCGCACCCGGGTCACCCTGGTGATCCCGCGCCGCGCCTACGGCACCTTCATAGGCCGGCTGCTGCACGCCCGGGTCGGCGACCGGATCGCCGGCGCGGCCAGCCGCCTGCCCAACGTGGCCGCCACCATCGTGCCGTTCGACGTCAGCCAGGCCATCGACGACATGGGCACCGTGACCCGGGAGGGCTCCGCGGTGCCGGCCCAGGGCTCCGCCGCACCGCGCACCGGCAAGGGCGTCCAGGCGCCCGCCGAGTGCTCCTCGCCCGACCCGGCCACCGTGCCCGCGCCGCGCACCGACGGCCTCACCCACATGCGCGACCTGGTCTGGCGCGAGCGGGCCGGCGTCGAGGGCCAGGTGCGCTCGGTCAACCTCACCCCGGTCTCGGGCGTGCCGCGCCTGGAGTGCCGGCTCTACGACGAGACCGGCGGCATCACCCTGATCTTCTACGGCCGCCGCGACGTGCCGGGCATCAGCCCCGGTGTGCGGCTGCGCGCCGAAGGCATGGTGGGCAACACGGACGGCCGGCTGACCATCGCCAACCCCACCTACACCCTGCTCCCCAAGGCCGAAGTCCCGGCCGAGAGCTGAGCAGCGTGACGACTGCGGCGGTACCGAGGTCTCCCCGGTGCCGCCGCAGTCGTGTGCGCGGGGCCTTCCCTCCACTCCCGGGGGGTGGTTAACCCCACCCTGCGAGCGCGGTAACCCCCCTGCGGCTTCGGGTGGTGGCCGCATGGCCGCGGTGGGTGGCGGATCCGTACGTTTCATGGTGTCAGCGCAGGTCACTGCGGGGGCGGGGGCTCACCGGCGATCCAGCGCAGGGCCGTGGGTCCCGTCGACGACCCAGGGGAGACGCCATGCCACCGATCAGCACCACCCTCAGCGGCGCCACGGCCACGGCCACGGCCACGGCGACCGCGCCGCCGCGCGCCGGCAGCGAGTTCGCGCCGCTGCTGCGGGCGGTCCGGGGCGCGGGGCTGCTGGAGCGCCGGACCGGCTGGTACGCGCGCTGCATCGCCGTCAACGCGCTCACGCTGGCCGCCACCCTCACCGGCCTGCTGCTGGTCGGGAACAGCTGGTGGGGGCTGCTGCTGGCGCTGCCGCTCTCGCTCGTCTGGGCCCGCACCGCCTTCCTCGGGCACGACGCGGGCCATGCCCAGATCACCAGTGGCCGGCGGTCGGGGCGGGTGCTCGGCCTGGTGCACGCCAACCTGCTGCTCGGCATGAGCTACGGATGGTGGAACGACAAGCACAACCGCCACCACGCCAATCCCAACCACCTCGACAAGGATCCGGACGTCGGCGTCGGCGCCATGGTCTGGACCCAGCGCCAGGCCGAGCAGCGGGTGGGCCTGGCCCGCTGGCTGACCCGCAACCAGGCCTGGCTCTTCCTGCCCATGCTGACGCTGGAGGGGATCGCGCTCAAGGTCTCGGGCCTGCAGGACCTCAAGCGCCAGGCACCGCGTGAGCGCGCCGCCGAGGGCCTGCTCCTGCTGCTCCACCTGGCCGGCTACGCGGGCCTGCTGCTGACCGTCTTCTCCCCGGGCCGGGCGCTGGCCTTCGCGCTGCTCCATCACGCCCTGTTCGGCCTGCACCTCGGCCTGGCCTTCGCCCCCAACCACAAGGGGATGGAGATGCCCGACGGGCAGGACGAGGGCTGGGGCCATCTGCGCCGCCAGGTGCTCACCTCGCGCAACGTGCGCGGCGGCCTGCTCACCGACTGGATCCTCGGCGGGCTGAACTACCAGATCGAGCACCACCTGTTCCCCAACATGCCGCGCCCCCACCTGCGACGGGCCCAGCCGCTGGTGCGCGCGCACTGCGCGGCGGTGGGCATCGCCTACACCGAGACCTCGCTCGTCGACTCCTACCGCCAGGCGTTCCGCCACATGCACGGGGTCGGCGCCCCGCTGCGTGGCGGGCCTGACCTGCGTGGCACTGACCTGCGCGGATCGCGGCCGCCGGCGGCTGGCAGACTGGCGGCATGAACGATGAGCACCGCGCCGGCAGCCCCGAGAGCCGCGTCAGCCAGGAGAGCCGCATCGACGACATCCGCTTCGGGATCGTCGAACTGACCGTGGACCCCGAGGCGGGCCACATCACGGTGACCGGCCCGAAGCTCCCGCCGGTCGCCCTGCGGCGCAGCCCCGGGACCGACTCCGACCGCCGCTCCCCGATCGGCACCCGGGCCCCCGCGCTGCTGGAGCTCGAGATCGACGGCACGGTGGTGGCGGTCGACCCCGGCCTCGGCTTCGTCAGCCGGCGCTCGCGCCGCGTCGACGTCCGCCACGACGGCCGGCACTACCGGCTCACCCCGACCGCGGACGACCGCAGCACGCTGCTCCGCGACGACCACCGGATCGGCGAGTTCGTCCTGTCGCCCGACGCGGTGGCCGGTGCGGACTGGGACGTCGAGTCGCAGATCGCCCCGCTGGAGGCGGCCCTCGGCTACCTGCTGGCCGCGGCCTTCGGCGTCGGGGCGCCGGGGTTCGTGAAGTCCGCGATCGGGGCGGGCACCGTCGCGTTCTGACCGGTGGCGCACCGCCGGGGGATCGCCAGGGGATCAGCTGGCCAGATGCGCGAGCTTGTCCGGGTTGACGATGCCGTAGACGTGGCTGATCAGCCCGTCGGCGGCGACATCGAAGACGTAGAGCACCCTGCGGTGTCCGAGCTCGATCAGCAGCGCGGGCGCGTGGTTGAACCGGACGGCGCGGAAGTCGGCCCCCTGGTAGCGGCGGGCGAAGACCGCGGCGAACACCCGGGCGGACTTCACGGCGCCCAGCACCGGCCGCAACCCGGCGCTCACCTTGCCGCCGCCGTCGGTGGTCAGCACCACGTCCTCGCGCAGCACCGCCTTCAGCCGCTCCAGGTCACCGCTCTGCGCGGCGGACAGGAAGGACAGCACCAACTCCCGCCCCCGGGCCGGGTCCGGGGGCGGTGCCGGGCGCGGGGCGGCGGCCACGTGCAGCAGGGCGCGGCGGTGCAGCTGGCGGCAGGAGGCGGCCGGGCGCTCCAGGATCGCGGCGATCTCGTCGTAGGGCAGCGCGAAGGCCTCGCGCAGCACGAAGACGGCGCGCTCGGCCGGGCTGAGCTTCTCCAGCAGCACCAGCACCGCCATCGAGGCCGAGTCGCGCAGCGCCGCCGTCTCCGCCGGGTCCTGCGGGCCGAAGGTGGGCAGCGGCTCGGGCAGCCAGGCGCCGACGTAGCTCTCGCGGCGCACGGCGGCCGAGCGCAACCGGTCCAGGGCGAGACGGGTGACCGTGGTGGTCAGGAAGGCCGCCGGGTTGTCGACGTCCGCGCGGTCGGTCGCGGTCCAGCGCAGATAGGCGTCCTGCACGGTGTCCTCGGCGTCGTGCACCGAGCCCAGCAGTCGGTAGGCGAGGGACAGCAGCATCGGCCGGTGCGCGAGGAAGCTCTCCTCACGCACCGGCGGGGCCGCGGGTGCGGCGGTGCTCACCCGCGCGGGGCCACGACCGCGCGGGTGGAGACGGCGATCCGGTTCCACGCGTTGATCGTAACGATCGCCATCAGCAGGTGGATCAGCTCCTTCTCCTCGTACTGCTCGGCGGCCCGCGCCCACACCTCGTCCGGGACGCCGTGCTCGCCGAGCCGGGTGGCGGCGTCGGTGAGCGCGAGCGCGGCCTGCTCGCGCTCGGTGAACAGGTGCGGGGCCTCCTGCCAGGCCGCGACGACCACCAGGCGCTGGGTGCTCTCGCCCAGCTTGAGGGCGTCGTGGACGTGCATGTCGAGGCAGAACGCGCAGTTGTTGAGGTAGCTGGCGCGCATCTTCACGAGCTCGAAGAGCAGGGGGTCGAGCCGGGTGGCGGAGAACCTGTCGAGTTCGACCATGGCCTGGTAGGCGGCCGGTTCGAGCTGGGCCCAGGCGAGTCGCCGAGTCATCGTGGTGATCCCTTCGTCGTGTCCGATGCCAACTCGACGAGGTGGCGCCGCCGGATGTGACGGGCGGGGGAGTGATGCCGGTCACAGGGCGCCGGTCGGCCCGACAGCGCGGGCCCGTCCTAGGGCAGGCGCAGCGTGAAGGCCTCGGGCGTCTGGTTGGTGTCGCCCGGCAGCAGCGTGCTGCCGTCCGCACCGAAGAGCAGGGTGCTCCCGCAGGCGTCGGTGGCCGCGGGCAGGCCCTCGGGCAGGCCCGACGAGTCGGAGACCTGCAGCAGGCGCTCGGTGGCGTGGGTGCGCAGGTCGTAGCGGTAGTAGCCGTAGCTTCCCGGCGCGGCGCCGGGCAGCAGGTTGTCCGCGGTGGAGGTGAAGAGGACGCGGCGGTCGTCCGCGCTCATCCCGAGCATGGCGGAGTTCCGGTCGCCCTGGGCGCCGCCCGGGGCCGTGCTGACCACGGTGGTGGTGCCGTGGTCCAGGTCGCGCACCATCACCTGGCTCGGCGCGAGGTAGTCGTTGTCGAGCGAGGTGAACACCGCGTAGCGGCCGTCGGCGCTGATCGCTCCCTGGCCGACGGCGGCGGTGCTGCCGTCGGGCTCCACGCTGGCCACGCTGGTGCGTCCGGTGCGCAGGTCGTGCACGTAGAGCGGGTAGAACCGGGCGCGGTGCGGCACCAGGGCCCCGCCGGCGGGGTCGGCCAGGGTCGGGTCCAGCGAGATGAACGACACCCGGGAGCCGTCCGCGCTGATCGACGGTTCGACCGAGCCGTTGCCCGCCTGGCTTCCGTCGCTGTGCACGGAGACCCGCACGGTGCCGCCGGTCCGGCGGTCGAAGACGAAGACGTCGACGGCGTTGTCGGTGTCGCCGGGCACCAGGTCGGTGCGGGTCGAGCGGTAGGCGATGTAGCGCCCGTCCGCGCTGATGGTCGGCTGGTCGCTGTCGCCGGCCTGCGGAAGCCGGCCGTCGCCCGTACTGACCAGCGTGGTGCGGTGGGTGCGCAGGTCGCGCAGGTAGACGTTGGCGACGCCCTTGGTGGCCCCCGGGGCCAGGTTGTCGGCCGTCGAGCTGAAGACGGCGTAGCGCCCGTCGGCGCTGATCCCCCCGCCGCTCCCGTAGGAGTCGGGCAGGCCGCCCGAGCTGCTCAGGTCGACCTCCTCGACCCGCCCGCTGCGCAGGTCGCAGACGAAGACGCCCTGGTTGCCGTTGCCGCCCAGGGGCGTGAGGTTGCCGGCGAGCGAGTCGACCAGCGCGTAGCGGCCGTCCGCGCTCAGTGCGTCCGGGTCGACGCGCTGGTCGGGCTGGGCGCCCCCGGGTGCCAGGCAGACCTGGGTGGGGGCGGGCGGCGCGGCGGCGGCGGCGGGCGCGGCGCCGCCGGCCACGAGGACGGCCGCGGCGCCGCAGGCGCCCGCGGCGGTCAGGATTCCGGCACGACGCAGTCCGAGCATGGGGTCCCCTCCCGAAGCGGCCGTCCCCGCGGCCGGTGACCGGATCAGCCAATCGCTGTCGGCCTGCCCAGTCAACCGGTCGGGGGGACAATGTCCTTACTCCGCCAATGGCTTGACAGAGAGTCAGTCATCCGCTGCGGCAGCGGAGTTCGGCCGCTGGCCGGGAGGTCAGGTCACTGCAGGGTGACGATCGTGTGCATCCCCAGCACCGCGTGCGGGACGCCGGTGCGCTCGTCGGGCACCATGCAGAGCAGCACGTAGCGCCCGGGCTGCAGGCCGTGCGCCTGCACCGAGGCGGTGTGGTCGCTGGACAGGGCGCCGAGTCCGGTGGCCGGCCCGGTGAACGGCGACTGGGCCGGGCGGCCGAGCTGCACGTTCCGCAGGTACTGCCCGATCTGCTCCTCGGTGGTGTCCGCGCCGATCGGCCGCAGCTCCATCTCGTGGATCTGGTCGGACGCGTCGTGCACCAGGTAGGCCAGGTGGGCGTGGTCGACGTCCTCGGTCTGGAAGCGCTGATCGTGCTCGATCACGATGCCGTCGTCGAAGCGGGCCTGGTTGGCGCTCTGCCCGTTGGTGCCGGCCAGGGTCAGCAGCTTGGCGACCGGGTGCGCCGGGTCGTCGCGCAGCGCGGTGAGGTCGAGCAGGTAGACCGGGCCGGGTGCGATCTCCTCGGTGAACTGCTCGTGCACCTGCGGGGTGACCAGCGCTCCGCCCAGCAGGTCCGCCTCCTGGTTCACGGCCCGGATGCCCTGGGCCGCGGTGTGCGGTGCGGAGCTGACGGCCTTGGCGAGGTCCTGGTAGACCTGTTCGGGCGTCACGCCGTCGTGCGGGCGCAGCAGCTGGAGCTGCCGGCCGTTCGGGTCGTCCGTCTTGACCCGGAAGCTGACCAGGCCGCCCTTGGCGCTGTCCGGCGCCTGCAGGCCCGAGGCGCCGATGCTCACCTCGATGGGGTGGTCCTCGGGGGAGGCGGCGCCGGCCACCCCGCTCGCGCCGAGGCTGGCCGTCAGGGCGAGGGCCGAGACCGTCGCCGCCCGGGCCAGCCTTGTGAACACGTACTCCGACATGAAGATCCTTCCGACGGGTTGTCACCGGCGCGAAGCATCCCCCGCGGCGCTCGGCAGACCACCCGTGGCGCCAGAAGGCGACCGTTCGGACTATCGGTTCAGCGGATCGCCGGCTCAGCGGCGCGCCGGGCGCAGCGGCACACCGGTGGCGACCAGAGAGTCGTCCGCGGGCCGGTACGGCAGCGCCTGGTCGGCGGGGCGGAAGCCGGCCAGGTGCACGGCGAGGTAGCGGCGCCAGGCGTCGGGGGCCTGGCCGACGGTGTCCTCGATCAGGCTGCGCATCGACAGCACGCAGAGGTAGACGTCGGTCAGGGTCAGGTCGGTGCGGACGGTGCCGGCCTGCTGAGCCTGCTTCAGCAGCGCGTCGGCCGCCGCCCACAGCTCGGTGCGGCGGGTGTCGGCGGCCGGCGGGGCGATCTGCCACAGGCGTGAGAGGCAGCCGCAGTGTGCGGCCATCGCCCGGCCCATGTTCCACAGCGCGGCCTCCAGGGCCTGGCCGGGCGGTTCCTCGGCCAGCACCTGGCGGGTGCTGTCGAGCAGGTGGTCGAGGAACTCGTCGTTCAGCGCGGTGATCAGCGCGTCTTTGGTGGGGAAGCGCCGGTAGAGGGTGCCCATGCCGACCCCGGCCCGCCGGGCGATCTCCTCGACCCCGGCGTCGGGGCCGAGTTCGGCGAAGACCTCCCAGGCGGCCCGCAGCAGCCGCTCCCGGTTCTGCGCCGCGTCACGGCGCAGCGCCTTGGCGCCGGTCGGTGTGGTGCCGGCCGGTGCGGGTCCGGCTGCGGCGGGTCCGCCTGGGGGGCTGGTGGTCATGCGACGGTCGATTCCTCGGGTCCGGGTGCCTGGTTCGGTACGGCCCGGAGCTCCGGCCCGGCGTCCGCCGTGCCCGTGCGCCGGGTCGGGATGAGCAGCGCGGCGACCGCCGCGAGCACCGCGGCCCCGGTGAGGAACCAGAACGTGCCGGTGTATCCCGAGTCCGGGGGGAACGGGTGGGTGGCGGTCACCCCGGAGGCCAGGATACTGGCCGCCACGCTGCTGCCGATCGCGCCACCGATGGTGCGGATGTTGGCGTTCATGCCGCTGGCCACGCCGGTCTGCGCCGGCGGCACCGCCTCGACCACGATCGAGGACATCGAGGAGAAGGCCAGCCCCATGCCGATGCCCATCAGGCTGGAGGCCAGGTAGATCTGCCAGCCCCGGTCATGGGCCAGCGAGAGCAGCGCGAACGGCAGGATGGTGAACGTGCCGCCGACGACCAGCACCAGCTTGGAGCCGAACCGCGCGGCCAGCGGCCCGGTCAGCACGCCGAGCACGAACATGCCGATGGTCATCGGCAGCATGTAGACGCCCGACTGGGTGATGCTCGCGCTGAAGCCGTAGCCGGCCAGCTTGGCGGGGGTCTGCACCAGCTGCGGCAGGAAGGTCATCGCGGTGTACATCACGACGCCGAACAGCAGCGCGACCAGGTTCGCGGTCCAGACGGCGGGTATCCGCATCATCCGCATGTCGATCAGCGGTGCCTCGGAGCGCAGCTCGACCACGATCCAGAGCGCGGCGAAGACCACGGCGGCGGCGAACAGGCCGAGGATCCGGCCCGATCCCCAGCCCCAGCTCGGACCCTCGCTGACCGCGAGCAGCAGGGCGACCAGCCACACGGAGAGCAGCAGTGCCGCGCCCCAGCTGATCCGCCCGGGGGTGCGCACCGGGGACTCGGGGACGAACAGCAGGGTGGCGACGGTGGCGATGGCCGTCATGATCATCGGGAACCAGAAGAGCCAGTGGTAGTCCAGGTGGTCGACGATCGGACCGGCCAGCAGCAGGCCCAGGCCGCCGCCCACCGCGGTGAGCGCGGCGGTGACGCCCACCGCACCGCGCACCCGGGCAGCCGGGAACTCGTCGCGGATGATGCCGAAGGCCAGCGGCAGCACGCCGCCGCCCAGGCCCTGGATGACCCGGGCGACGATCATCAGGCCGATCGAGTTCGACAGGCCGGCCAGCGCGGAGCCCGCGGTCAGCGCCACCAGCGTGACCACGAGCATCCGCTCCTTGCCGGCCTTGTCGCCGATCCTGCCCAGGATCGGCGTGGCGACGGAGGCCGACAGCAGATAGCCGGTCATCAGCCAGGTGGCGGTGTCCTGGCTGGTGTGCAGGTGCTGCATCAGGGTCGCGAGCACCGGGATGATCAGCGACTGCAGCAGCGAGTAGGCCGCGACCCCGAGGAGCAGCACGGCGAAGGTGACGTTGTAGTGCGGGCGGGCCTTGGTCTGAGCCGTGGCCGCCGTGGAAGTCCGAGCCATAGGTGTGGGCCCCAGGTGGGTAGGAAGCGGAGATTCAACTCCGGATAAGCAGGCTCAAGGAAGCTAGCAGAACCGGAGAGAGGACTCCGCATCGGGGCCCACACCGTGTGGCGGCTCGGCCCGCCGACTCAGCCGGCTGCCGGCCCCGGGTCGCTGGTGCTGTGGTCACCGTTCTCCAGGTGACCGGCGTAGCGGCGCTCGAAGAGCGCGCCGTCCACCGCGCTCACCTGCACGTCGTACCAGTTGCCCTGGCCGCCGGTGTGCCAGCTGTACTCCAGGGTGTCGTGCGCCTTCAGCACCCGGGTGACCTGTGCCTTGCCGTCGCGCTGGTAGGAGTTGGCCACCCGTACCGTGCGCCGGTCCTTGCCGTGGTTGCGGATGCGCACCCGGACCTCGTCCCGGCCGCTCTCCGAGAACGTCACCGACAGGTCCTCGCCGCCCTGGCCCTGGAACTCGAAGAGGCTGCCGTTGGGTCCGTGGGCGGCCAGCTGGTAGGGCTCGCCGGCGGACACCGTCCAGAAGTCCTGCAGCGTGTCGTGCGCGGCGACGGTGTAGCGCCGCGGCGCCGCGGTGGGGTGCTGCCGGTCCTGGACCTGGAAGGCGGCGCCGATCCTGCCGTGGTTGCGCAGCTTGAGCTGGACCTTGCCGCTCTCCCGCGGGCCCTCGTTGACCAGCGCCCGGTAGCCCAGCGGGCGGGCCGGGCGGGTGCCGGGCTCCTGGGCGGGCATCGTCTGCGGCACCGCCACGCTGTAGGGCTTGCCCTGGCCCGCGATCGGCGCCGGCACCTGGAAGTGCACCGGGGTCGGGTCGGCCTTGCCCTTGAAGTCGAACATCGAGGTGAGGTCGCCGCAGACGGCCCGGCGCCAGTCGCTGATGTACGGCGAGGCGATGCCGAAGCGCTGCTCCAGGAAGCGCAGCACCGAGGTGTGGTCGAAGGTCTCCGAGCAGACGTAACCACCGCGCGACCAGGGCGAGATGGCGATCATCGGCACCCGCGGGCCGAGGCCGATGGGCTGCAGCCCGGTGGGGCCCACGGTGCCGGCCGGGCTGGTCCACGGACGGCTCGTCATGTCCAGGAACTCGTCCTGCAGACTGGCCGCCAGGCTCTCGGAGACCATGCCCTCGCCGCCGGGCGCGCTGTGCAGCGGCGGCACCGGGGGCAGCACGTGGTCGAAGAGGCCGTCGTTCTCGTCGTAGTCGAGCAGCAGCACGGTGCTGCCCCACACCTCCGGGTCGGCGGTCAGCGCCTCCATCACCAGGTTGATGTAGTAGGCGCCGTCCGTGGGCGAGGAGGACGGGTGCTCGGAGTACTGGGCCGGCGGGACGATCCAGGTCACCTGGGGGAGCGTGCCGTTCTTCACGTCCTGGGCGAACTCGACCAGCGTGTGGTCGCTGGCGCCCTTCTGGACCAGCGGGCTGTTGGGATCGGCGCCGTCGGCGGGCTGGAAGTTGTGGAAGAACATCAGCGAGTTGTCGGTGAAGTTGTCCGTGGGCTGGCCGGGGATCCCGCTGCCGCCCTGGTACAGCTTCCAGCTGACGCCCGCCTGCTCCAGCAGCTCGGGGTAGGTGGTCCAGGTGTAGCCGTTGGTGTCGTCCCGCTCGCCGGTGGCCGGGCCGTTGAGCTTGGTCTTGCCGTAGACGTTGCGCGGGTCCATCGTGCCGGTCCACAGGTAGATCCGGTTGGGCGCGGTGTCGGCGTGCACGGAGCAGTGATAGGCGTCGCCGATGGTGAACGCCTCGGCCAGCGCGTAGTGGTAGAGCAGGTCCTGCCGCTTGAGGTGGCCCATCGTCAGGACGTCCTGCTTCTGGGTGACCCAGGAGTCCCAGCGCCCCTCGTTCCAGGCCTGGTGGCCGCTGGGCCAGCCGTGGTCGGTGCCCGCGGTGTGCTCGGTGGTGCTGCGCGGGTCGATGTACCAGGGCAGCACCTCGCTCTCGCTCGCCGGCAGGTTGCGGCCCTGGTAGCGGGCGGTCCTGATGGTGCTGACCGGCTGGTGGAAGACCGGCTTGCCGTTGGGCAGCAGCGCCGGCCGCGGGTCGGCGAAGCCGCGCACGCCGCGCAGGGTGCCGAAGTAGTGGTCGAAGGAGCGGTTCTCCTGCATCAGGATCACCACGTGCTGGACGTCCTTGATGGACCTGGTGCGGGAGATGGCGGGCAGCGCCATCGCCTTGGCGATGGCCGGCGGGAACATCGACAGGCCGGCCGCGGCGGCACCCGCGCCGCCGAGCTGGAGGAACCTGCGACGGCCGAGCTGGGGGGAGGTCTCGGAGGAACCCATGGATCTGCCATTTCTGAGCGGACTTGGCTGGACAACTAAAACCCTTCAGTTGACGGGGGACCAGGAGGGGGCGGGCAGGGGGCGGCCACGTGAGCATCGGTACAACTTTGACTTCGTGCACGGCGCTTCCCTTTCGGGCACGGTGGCTGTCGTGTAGTGCCGGCCGATGGAACCGGAGGTGCTGCTTCCGGCGTCCTTGTCCGCTGGTTGCCCGGTCGGTGGCCGCGTTCCCGGGTGGAGAGGGTGGACGGTGTGAGTGGCGGGCTGCGGGTGCTGGTCGTCGACGACGATCCCGAGGTGCGCGAGGCGGTGGAGACCGGCCTCGCGGTCGAGGGCTACCAGGTGCGCGGCGCCGCCGACGGGCTGACCGCGCTGACCGAGGTCGCCGCCTGGCAGCCGGACGCGCTGGTGCTGGACGTGATGATGCCGGTACTGGACGGGCTGGCGGTCTGCCGCCGGCTGCGCGGGCTCGGGGACCAGCTGCCGATCATCGTGCTCACCGCGCGGGACTCGGTCAGCGACCGGGTGGACGGGCTGGACGCGGGGGCCGACGACTACCTGGTCAAGCCGTTCGCACTGGACGAACTCACCGCCCGGCTGCGCGCGGTGCTGCGCCGCACCGCGCCCGACGCAGGGGAGCGCGAGGGGCGGCACGGCCGGGACGGCGGGGGCTTCGAGGACCTGACGGTGGACCCCGTCGCCCGCACCGGCAGCCGCCGCGGGCGCCCGCTGTCCTTCTCGCGCACCGAGTTCGCCCTGCTGGAGCTGTTGCTGCGCCACCCCGGGCAGGTGCTCGCCCGGGAGACGATCATGGAGCGGGTCTGGGGCACCGACTTCGGCCCCGCCTCCAACTCGCTGGCGGTGTACATCGGTTACCTGCGCCGCAAGCTGGAGGCGGGGGGCGAGCCGCGCCTGGTGCACACCGTGCACGGGGTGGGGTACCGGCTGGACGTGCGCTGAGCCCGTGCCGCCGGAGTCCGCTGCCGCGGGGGCCCCTCGGGCCGCCGCCGTCCGTCCGCCGCCGTCCGTCCCGGCGCCGCGCTACTTCAGCGGTGCCTGCGGCAGCGTGGTCGGGCAGAGCCGGCGCGGCTGCCGGTCGCCCTTGAGCTTGGCGTCCACGCAGCCGCCCGGCAGCGCGTCCGCGCCCGAACCGTACGCGCTGGTACCGAAGTTGGCGGTGACCTGGAGCACGCCGTCGCCGAAGGCGGTCTGCTGCACCTGGTGGTCGGCGCTCAGGTAGCGGAAGCCGGTCATCGGCTGCGTTCCGGCGGCTTCGTGCAGTGGTGCGAAGTACTGCTGCAGTGCGGCCAGTTGCTTGCCGTCGGTGTTCAGCGTCGGGCCGTTGAGGACCAGGTTGAGCGGGGTGTTCTGCAGGACCGCCTGGAGCGCCCGGGTGGTCTCCAGGGCGGGGAGCTTGGTGTAGGACAGCTCCCAGCGGTCCAGGTTGACCTGGACGTCGTGCAGCGCGGTCTCCAGCAGCGGGATCCGGTAGGCGGGGTCGAACATCTCCTTGGCCAGGTCGGCCGGCAGGTCGGCCGGCTTGAAGAAGATGCCCGGCCCGCCGGCCGGTGCGTAGCCGCCCCAGACGTCCTTGTTCTTCTCCAGCGGCCACAGCCCGTCCGCCGGCGGGGTCAGCGAGCCGTGGCTGAAGGCGATGACCGGGCTCGCCCAGCTGTGCGCGGCCTCCGAGCCGAGCACCAGCTTGTCCGGGCCGGACAGTTGGCGCATCCGGGCGATCCGGTTGGCCTCGTCCTGCTGCTGGTTCATCGGGTGGTCGGCGCTGTAGTCGTCGTACAGCTCGCCCGCCGCATCGACGTCCAGGAAGTAGCTGTTCGACCCGTTGGCGGTCATCTGCGCGGTGCGCTGGGCGAGGACGTCACCGTGCTGCGCGAAGGCCTGCGAGCTGAGGTAGCAGCCGCGGTCGTGGAAGCCCGCGAGCACCGAGCCGTCCTGCTGGTGCACGCAGTAGTCCGGGTAGACCGGGGTCGGCCAGACGGAGGTGGGCGCGTCGGCGGTGCTCGGGTCCTGCCCGTTGGCGAACGAGTCGTAGGGGCCGACCAGATAGCCCGCCTGCTTGGCAGCGGCCACCGCGGCGGCGTCCATCGGCTGGTCGTCGGCGTCGTAGCCGAGCCAGAGCCGGGACAGGCCCAGCGCCTGCATCTGCTGCACGCCCTGCGCGGTGCGGGCGCTGCCCCAGGTGTAGGCGTGGAAGGCGCCGAGCAGCTTGCCGACCTCCGGGTTGGCGGCGATCTTGCTCTGCAGGGTGACCAGTTGGCCGTGCTCGTCCAGCCAGCGGCGGTAGTCCTGCGCGGGGGCGACGGGGGAGGGGTTGGTGAGGGCGAAGGTGACGGTGTAGTCCTGGGTGCCCGCGCGCCGGGAGAAGGTGTGCACGGCGGTGCCGCGCAGCCGGCCGTCCTGCGAGGCGAGGCCGAGCGAGGTGCCGATCGGCTGCGGGACCAGGTAGCTGACGCCCTGGCCGCCCAGCGTGTAGCCCCACAGCGGCATGCTGAGGTCGGCTTCGAGGTCGTAGCTCTTTCCGGCCACCCCGGTGTCGGTGGAGTTCCAGAACGGGTCGCCGACCGGCAGGCCCAGCCCCTCGCCGCTCGGCAACTGCAGCTGGGTGGCGGCCGGATCGGTGCCGGTGACCGGCCAGGGCAGGGTGGCGCCGTCCCGCTCGTTGTGGACGGTCACCTGCAGCCGGCCGCGCACCGCGGCGGCGGTGACGCTCAGGCCGTGCTCCGGCAGCGTCCAACTCGCGCTGCCGCCCCGTACGGTGACCCGGCCGGGCTGCCCCAGCGGCTGCGCCGCGGGGGCCGAGAGCGTCAGGGTGCGCCCGTCACGGCCGCGCGCGGTCAGCGCGAGCGTGTCGGTCCGCAACTGCGCGAGACCGCCGTTGACCGGGATCTCCAGCAGGGTGCCGTGCAGGCGGATCGCGGCGTCGCCGTGTGCCGCGCCCGTGGGCCGGGCACTCGCGCCGTAGGCGGTGGACCAGGTGGTGCCGGTCAGGGTGCAGGCGCTCACCAGGGCGAGCGCCGCCAGCGCCGCCCGGCGTCGGGTGCGGGTGGCCGGTCGGCGGGGGATCGTGGTTGTCATGCGGAGAAAGGATGCTGACTGGTCATAAGAGCTGCTCTTAGGAACATCTGTGGGCGGCACGGTGGGCGGCGTGGGAGCGGTACGGTGACGGGGTGACACCGGACGATACGCTGCGTGCGTTGGCCGCCCTGGAGGCCGCCTGGCGGCAGGACAGCCGCGCCCTGGAGGCGCTGGCGGAGTGCGGGCCGGGCGAGACGCGGCTGCCGGTCCTGGTCGCCGACTACGGCGACCTGGTCCTCGATTCCATGCTCTCGCTGGCCTGCGGCATCCACGGCGGGATGGACGAGGCGGAGTTCGACGCCGCGATGGAGCGCAAGGAGGCCGACGTGACCGTGCGGATGTGCGCGGCGCTCGGCCGGACGCTCAAGAGCTGGGCCGCCACCGCCCCCGACAGCGCCTCGGGCGACGTGGCCCGCGCGGTGGTGGACGCCGTGCACACCTTCACCGCGGCCGGCGAGGAGGACGTGCTGCGCCTGCTCGCGGCACTGCGGGCCGGCGTGCTGGGCGGCAGCTGACCGGTTGGCGGGCGCTCCGACCGGCCCCTGTTCGGGCCGGGCCCGACCGGATACCGTGTGATCGACCCGGAGGTGACCCGATGTCCGTCGACCCCACCGTGCTCGCCGCGCTGCCGACCGGCGACGACGCGCCGCAGCCCGACCGGACCCTCTGCTACGGCCCGCATCCCGACCAGGTGATCGACCTGCGCCGCCCGCCCGGCCGGCCCCGCGCCCTGCTGGTGCTGCTGCACGGCGGCTTCTGGCGCCCCGCGATCGACCGCGCCCACGCGGCCCCGCTGGCCGCCGCGCTGGCCGCAGCCGGGTACCTGGTGGCGGTGCCCGAGTACCGGCGCGCCGGGTTCCCGGAGATCTTCGACGACATCGCCGCCGCCATCGACCTGCTGGCCACCGGCGCGGGCGAGCCGGCGCAGCCGGAGTGGGCGGGCCTGCCCGTCGTCCTGGTCGGCCACTCGGCCGGCGGCCACTTCGCGCTGTGGACCGCCGCCCGCCCGCACCTGCCCGCCGATTCCCCGTGGCACACCGACCGCACCCCGGACGCCGTCCTGGCACTGGCCGCCTGCTCCTGCCTGACCGAGTGCGACGCATGGAAGCTGGGCGAGGACGCCACCACCGCGATGATGGGCGGCCGGGCGGCCGAACTGCCCGGCCGCTACGCCCTCGCCGACCCCGCGCGGCTGCTCCCGCTCACCGTCCCGACCACCCTGCTCCACGGCGCCGCCGACGAGCGGGTCCCGGTCGAGCTGAGCCGGATCTTCGCCGAGCGCGCCCGGGCGGCCGGCCCGGCACCGACCCTGGTCGAGCTGCCCGGCGCCGGCCACTTCACCCTGATCGACCCGCACACCCCCGCCTGGCCCGCCCTGCTCGCGGCCCTGGACGGCCTGCGGGAGCAGCTGGGGTGATGCGCCGGAAGGCGCGGCCGGGTGGCTCAGTCGAGCCGGGAGACCTGGTAGTGGGCCAGGCGCCAGGTGCCGTCCTCGGCGCGCTGGGCCAGCACGCTGAGCCAGATGCCCAGGGTGGGGCGGTCGGTGAAGGCGAAGTCGACGCTCAGGTAGCCGAGTACGAGGTCCTCGGTGAGCTGCCTGGTCTCCAGGATCCGGTAGGCGGCCGTCATGCCCAGGGGCTGGGAGGCGTAGTACTCGGCGACGCCCTGTGGACCGACGCTGTAGGGGTGCAGGCCCTGGAAGACCGCGTCCGGGGTGAAGAGGGCGGCGACCTGGTGCGGTTCGTGCGCGTCGACGGCTGCCTTCCAGCGGTCGAGCACGCCGCGCAGGACCGCCTCGGCGGCGGGGGTGGTGGTCATCGGGGGCTCCCGTAGGAGGCGGCCGGGTCGCTCGGGTGCGGGGAGAGCGGCGTCACGGTGTCCTGGCGCCACACCCGCAGCGGCATCGAGGCGAGCAGCTCCTCCAGCCGCTCCTCGTCCGGCGCGCTGAACAGGCCCCAGGTGCGCCACTCGCCGGGGGCGAGCGGTGGCCGCCACAGCCGCAACAGGCTGCCCTGGGCGGCGAGTTCTTCTGACCGGGCGGACTCCTCGGCCCGGATCCGGGTCACCGTCTCCTCGGACGTCCCCGCGGGGACGGTGGTGACCATGTCGACCAGGAACTCCATGGGCGGCCCTCTCCTCGGTACGTCAGCACGTCGGTGCACGTCGGAACGTCGGCACGTCAGAGAGCGCGTCCGGCCGGCACCGGACCACGGTAGGCCCTGGCCGGCGGTTCGTGTCGGATCAGCGCGCGGGGCCGGGCGCCGGGCTCATTGCCCGGGCGGCTCTTCGACGCCGAGGAGCCGGCGCAGCAGTGCCTCGTCGTCCGGTGACAGGTCGTCGACGAAGCGGCTGAGCACGGCCTTGCGGTCGGGGTCGGACTCCATGGCCCGGCGCATCCGGCGGGCGGTGAGGCCGTGGGTGTCGGTGACGGGGGCGTAGGCGTAGGCGCGGCCCTGCTTGGTGCGGGTGAGCAGCCCCTTGTCGCGCATCCTGGTCAGCACGGTGACCACGGTGGAGTACGCCAGGGCGCTGCCGAGGCGGGTCAGGACCTCGCCCGCGGTGAGCGGCGCACCGGCCGACTGGAGCTGGGCCAGGACCTCGGCCTCCAGGGCGCCCACCGGTCTTCGCTCGCCCGAAGCCCCCGCCGCTTGCCTGGAGTTCACCCGGTGGTCACCTTCTCGTATAGTGTCTACAGTCCTGTAGTACTTCTACGGCAGTGTAGAAGGAGGCTCGCTGCCGAGTCTGCCAGGCCAGCGGGCTCGGCGAATCCGACGGCGCGCCGCACCGACCCGGAGAGAGCCCCACCTTGACGACAGTCCACCCCGCGGCCCACCTCGCCTTCGACGGCTCCGGTATCGACGGCTCGCTGTTCACCTCCGTCACCGGCTTCGCGCGCGACACCAAGTGGCTCAACACCCCGCTCGACCTGTGGACCAACGCGGGCCTGGCAGTGTTCGCCGTCCTGATGCTGCTGGGCTGGTGGAACGCCCGCCGCCGGGACGACCGCACCATGACCCTCGCCCTGGCCGCGCCGATCGCGGTCGGCTTCGCCTTCGCGGTGGCCGAGGTGGCCAAGAAGCTGGTCGCCGAGGTGCGGCCGTGCTACTCGCTGCCGCACGCCTACTTCGTCGACTCCTGCCCGGTGCGCACCGACTACGCCTTCCCCAGCGGCCACAGCACCACCGCCTTCGCCACCGTCGCGGCCCTGTGGCTGCTCGACCGGCGGCTCGCGGCGATCGCCACCGGCTTCGCCTTCTTCGAGGGCTTCACCCGGGTCTACCTCGGCGACCACTACCCGCACGATGTCATCGGCGCGGCCCTGCTCGCCCTGCCGGTGGCCTTCCTGGCGAGCTGGTTCCTGGGGCGCGTCGCCGTTCCGCTGGTGGGGCGGCTGCGTGACGGGGCGCTGGCGCCGGTGCTGACCGCGGCCCGGCCCGCGCACGCGGCTCGCTGACGGCGGGCTCCGTCGTCGGCAGGCCTCGGCGACGGCGCGCGTTTGCCCGACGGGATACCGGAACCCCGCAGGGGTATCCTCGCGGCGAGCACCGATCGGGACCGCCGGGCAAATTGCACACAGCGGCGCTGACCCTGCGCGTCGGCTGACACGACGTGGTGGGCCCGTCGGTGCTGTCGCACCGGCGGGCCCACGGTCGTGCGAGGCGGAGCGTAGAGCGGAGGAGAAGGCCATCGCGCCACCCGCGTTCGTCAAGCGCCTGCAGCGCGTGCAGCGCGCCGCTGGACGGGGGTGCACGCGGTTCTGCTGTCGCTTTTACATCCGGCGAAACGGGCATAAAGTGGCCAGACGAGGGCGCGCGCCGATGCCGGGCGCGACCGATGCGGCGGATGTGACGGAGGCGGCCGATGGCCGATCCGAAGGGCTTCCTGACCACCCCGCGCCAGACCTGGCCCCGTCGTTCGGCCGCCGAGCGGGTCGCCGACTGGAACGAGGTCAACGAGGTCTACGCGGGTCAGCGCCTGCTGCCGCTCGTCGGCCGCCAGGCCGGACGCTGCATGGACTGCGGCATCCCCTTCTGTCACGACGCCTGCCCGCTGGGCAACCTCATTCCGGACTGGAACGACCTGGTCTACCGCGACAACTGGCAGGCCGCGGCGGAACGGCTGCTCGCGACCAACAACTTCCCGGAGTTCACCGGGCGCCTGTGTCCGGCGCCCTGCGAGAGCGCCTGCGTGCTGGCCATCGACTCCGAGCCGGTCACCATCAAGAGCATCGAGGCCGCCATCGCCGAGCAGGCCTGGCAGCTGGGTTGCGAGCGACCGCTGGCCCCGCCCGGGCCCTCCGGCCGCAGTGTGGCGATCGTCGGCTCCGGGCCGGCCGGCCTCGCCTGCGCCCAGCAGCTGACCCGGGCCGGACACCGGGTGGCGGTGTACGAGCGGGCCGACCGGATCGGCGGACTGCTGCGCTACGGCATCCCCGGCTTCCGGCTGGAGAAGCGACTGCTGGACCGGCGGCTGCACCAAATGTGCCTGGAGGGAACCGAGTTCCACCCCGGCGTCACGGTCGGCGCCGACCTCTCGGCCGCCGAGCTGCGGGCCCGCCACGACGCTCTGGTGGTCGCGGTCGGTGCTACCTGCTGGCGCGAACTGGCGGTGCCTGGGCGCGAGTTGCGCGGCGTCCACCAGGCGATGGAGTATCTGCCGCTGGCCAACCGGGTGTTGGAGGGCGACTTCGCCGCCCCCGCGATCAGCGCCCGGGACAAGCGGGTCGTGATCGTCGGCGGCGGCGACACCGCCGCCGACTGCCTGGGCACCGCGCTGCGCCAGGGCGCCGCCGGGGTCACCCAGCTCGACATCAACCCGCGCCCGGGCGAGCGGCGCACCGCCGAGCAGCCCTGGCCCGTCCACCCCAAGACCTACCGGCTGACCGCCTCGCACGAGGAGGCCCAGGCCCTGACCTGCGGCTGCGACGGCTCCGACGGTCCTCGTGACAGCTCCCGCGACGGCTCCCGGCAGGCCTGGGACGCACCGGTGGCCGACGCGCCCGGAGCCTCGCCGGTGGCGGGGGCGGATGCGCGGATCTTCTCCGCCGCCACGCTGCGCCTGTCGGGCGACCCGCAGGGCCACGTCGCCGCACTGCACCTGGCCGAGGCCGAACCGGCCGACCGCCGGCCGCGCCCCGGCACCCACCAGGCGATCCCGGCCGACCTGGTGCTGATCGCGCTCGGCTTCTGCGGCCCGGAGCCGGACAGCCCGCTGCTCGGCGAACTGGCGCTGGACCTCACCCCCGAGGGGACCTTCGCCCGGGACCACGGGTTCGCCACCCAGGTGGACGGCGTCTTCGTGGCCGGTGACGCGGGGCGCGGACAGTCGCTGATCGTCTGGGCGATCGCCGAGGGCCGCGCGGCGGCAGCCGCCGTGGACCGCTACCTGACCGGTGCCACCGCCCTGCCGGCGCCGATCACGCCGGCGGACCGGCCGCTGGTGGTGTGAGGGCCGAAGTCCGTCACCCGTGCGCAGTGCGCCGGTGATGCTCTGGTGCAGCTCTAGTGCAGGAGTTCCTGCCAGTTGGCGGGGACCTTGCCGGCCGGGCCCGGGGTCGGCTGGGTGGCCGGGTGGGCGGTGGGGGAGGCGAGTGCCGGGCCCTCGTAGTACTCGTTGGTCTCCAGGTTCCAGAACCACTCCTCCCCGGGTTCGAAGCTGGCCAGGAACGGGTGGCCGGCCTGGCGCGCGTGCTTCGTCGCGTGCTGGGCGGGCGAGGAGTCGCAGCAGCCGATGTGGCCGCAGGCCGCGCACCGCCGCAGGTGGAACCACCAGCCGCCACCGGCCAGGCACTCCGCGCAGCCGTCGCCGCTGGGCACGGCGGTGGGGTCGATTCCCGGGATCGATGCGCCGGTCATGGCTGCCTCCTCGGCTCTGCGGCCTGTCCCCACCAGCCTGGCCCGGCCGTGGCGGTGCTGCCAGTCCGGCGGGCGGCCACGGCCCGTTTCACGGACTCTGCCGGGTGGGCGACGGCCCGTGCGGACGACCGCGCGCCGGCTTCGTCCTAGGCTGGCTGAGGGGGACACCGGCACCGCTGTTCAGGGAGCTGCCATGGCCACCACGACCTGGTTCTTCGAGCCCAGCCACACCGGTGCGGAGTTCCGCGCCAGACACATGATGGTCACCTACGTACGCGGCCAGCTGAAGAACGTACGGGGTTTCCTGGAGGTCGACCCGGACGATCCGGAGCAGGCGCGGATCGAGGCGACGATCGACGCCACCCAGGTGTACACCGGCGCGCCCGAGCGGGATGCGCATCTGCGCAGCGCCGACTTCTTCGACGTCGAGCACTTCCCGACCTGGACCTTCGTCGGCTCGCGGGTCCACCAGGTGAGCGCGAGCGGGTTCGAGGTCACGGGCGAGCTCACCATCCGCGGGGTGACGCGTCCGGTCACCTTCGACGTGGCCTACCTGGGGCAGTGGGACACCCCGTGGTGGGAGGACGGGCGCGACCTCGGCCCCCGGCGGCGCGCCGGATTCGCGGCCACCACCCGGATCAACCGCCAGGACTTCGGCGTGAGTTGGAACGACGTGGTGGACCGGGGCGGGGTGGTGGTGAGCAACCTGGTCGACGTCGAGGTCGATGTCGAGGCGGTCCTGGAGACCGTCCCCGACCCGGTCCCCGACCCGGTCCCCGACACCGGTGGCACGTCCGACTGACGGAGCCACCGGGCGCCCTATCGCTCCGGTCGCTCCTGGCGCTGCACGGCCTCGGCGGTGACGGGCGTGAAGAAGTTGATCAGGTTCCCGTCGGGGTCCCGGAAGAGCAGCGAACGGTTGCCCCAGGGCATCGTGGTCGGCTGCTGGACGAACGCGCAGTCCAGGCGCACCAGGCGTTCGTACTGCGCGTCGACGTCGGCGACGCGGAACTCGGTGATCACCGTGCGGTTGGCGGCGGGCTCGGCGGAGCCGGCGCCGAACAGGGCCACCGTGCGGTTGCTCGCGATCGCCAGGGTGCAGGCCGGCGTGACGAGTTCCGCGAAGTCGGGGGTCGACCAGCGCGCCGGGACGGCGGTGACCTGCTCGTAGAACCCGACCAGGCGGGCGACGTCGTGGGTGATGATGCGGATCGAGACGAAGTTCATGACGGGCTTCCTGTCGCGGGACGCACGCCGGATGTCGGCGCCTTCCCCACGCTAGGAGCAATACCGGACAGGATCCGCCCGGTATCTGCGGCAGACTTTCCCGAGTGACCACCTCGACCGCCCGGGTGCTCGCCCTGCTGGAGATCCTGCAGGGCGGCGGCCTGCGCACCGTCCCCGACCTGGCCGCGCGCCTGGGCGTGGACGAACGCACCGTGCGCCGCTACGTCGGCCACCTGCTGGACCTCGGCGTGCCCGTCGACTCGGTGCGCGGTCGGCACGGGGGCTACCGGCTCGCCGCCGGCTACCGGATGCCCCCGCTGATGCTCACCGACGAGGAGGCGCTGGCCGTGCTGCTCGGGCTGCTGGCCGGCGGCCGGGGGTCGTCGGTCGGGTCCGCCGCGGCGGGCGAGAGCGCCGCGGCGAAGCTGCGCCGGGTCCTGCCCAAGCCCCTGGCGCGGCGGCTGGACGCGCTGCTGGAGACGGTCGACTTCACGGCGCGGCCGGACACCCGCACCGCTCCCGAGGCGCGGGTGCTGCTCGAACTGGCCGAGGCGGCACGCGATCAGCGGCCGGTGGCGATCGGCTACACCGATCGGCAGGGGCGGGCCGGTGACCGCACGGTCCGGCCGTACGGCTTGGTCGCGCACGCCGGACGGTGGTACCTGACCGGCGCCGACTCGGTGAGCGGCGAGGTGCGCACCTTCCGGCTGGACCGGATCACCGCTCTGACCGTGCAGCCGGGTGCGTTCGTCGTCCCGGCCGGGTTCGACCCGGTGGCCACCGTGCTGGAGGGCCTCGCACGGACGCCCTGGACCCACGAGGTGTCGCTGCGGGTCCGCGCCGACCTCGCCCACCTGCGCACCCGGCTGCCGGCCGGCCTCGCCACCGTGACGCCGCTCGCTGATGGCGGCGGTGACGGGGACGGTGGCAGTGATGGGGACGCCGGTTGGGTCCGGGTCCGGCTGCGGGCCGAGCGGCTGGACTGGATCCCACCGCTGCTCGCCGCCCTGGACCGCCCGTTCGTCGTCGAACACCCCGCCGCCCTGCGCGATCTGGTCCGCGCCCTGGCCCGCCGCCTCGACGAGTACGCGGCCGACGGCGGGCCGTGAGGCGGGGGGCAGTAGGGCGGGGGCCGTGAAACGGCAGCGGCCGGCGGCTAGCGGCTCGGGTCCAGCAGGAGCTTGCCGAACGTGCGGCGGGCCCGCAGGTCGGTGTGGGCGCGGGCTGCCTCGGTCAGCGGGTAGACGCCGCCGACCTGCGGCTTGAGGCGGCCGTCGGCGGTCATCGCGAACAGCTCGGCCATCGGCTCGCGGAACATGCCGGGGCGCCCGACACAGTGCATCAGCCAGAAGCCGACCACCGCCCGGGAGCGGCCCATCAGCGCCGCCGCCGTCACCGGGGTGGGCGCCACCCGCGAGGCCATGCCGTAGCTGACCAGTCGGCCGAACGGGGCGAGCGCGGCGAGCGAGGCGTCGAAGACCGGGCCGCCGGTCATTTCGAGGACGATGTCGACCTTGGCGCCGCCGTTCGCCTCGATCAGCGCCTCCTTGAGGCTCGCTCCGTCGGAGGGGGCCTCGATCGCCACGTCGGCGCCCAACTCCAGCGCCAGCTCCCGCTTCTCCTTGGACGAGGCGGTGGCGATCACCCGCCCCGCACCGAACTCCTTGGCGAGCTGGACGGCCAGCGACCCGGTGCCGCCGGCGGCGGCGTGCACCACCACCGACTCGCCCGGCGCGATCCGGGCACTGGTCCGCAGCAGGTGCCAGGCGGTGAGTCCCTGCACCACCAGCGCCAGCGCCTGCCCGTCGGTGACCTCCTCGGGCACGTCGTGCGCCATCGCCTTCGCCACCAGCGCCCGCTGCGCGTACCCGCCGCCGTCGGCGAGCGCGACCACCCGCCGCCCCTCGGCGGTGCGCCCCACCACCTCGGCGCCGGGCACCATCGGCAGCGTGCTCCGGGACAGGTAGGAGTCCTCGACGGCGTGCGTGTCCGCGTAGTTCACCCCGGCCGCCGAGACGTCGAGCAGCAGGTGCCCCGGCTGTGCCCCGGGATCCGGCAGGTCGACGACCTGCAGGACCTCCGGGCCGCCGAACTCGGTGATCTGGATCGCGCGCACTCGCACTCCTTACTCGCGGGTAGCTCCTCGCCGCTCAGCCAACACCGCCGCGGGCCGCTTGTCCAGAGCTAAGCAAGCGCTTATTCACCATGCTCCTCCCGGGCCGGGATCCGCTCCAGCACGCCGCCCGCGAAGACGTCGTACAGCGGCAGCGACTCCAGGTGCACATAGCCGATGTGGCAGTCGCAGACCGCCAGCGGGCAGGGGCGGGGCCGCAGCGCGGTGCGGTAGGAGCCGTCGTAGAGGTTGCCCAGCTCCTCGCGGACGAAGTGGCAGCGCCGCACCGTGCCGTCACCGTCCACCGAGACCACCGAGGCGCCGGTGCGGCAGGGCAGGCCGGCGCTGGCGTGCGGCTCGCGGCTGTAGCCGAACAGCGGGTCCAGCTCCGTCCACTGCCCGGCCTCGGCGTCGGTGTAGGTGCGGCCCTCGGCGGCGTTGATCCACAGGTAGACCCCGCCCGGCAGCTCGGTGCGCAACCGCCGGGCCGCCGCGAGGTGTTCGGGCTCGCCGACCACGCCCACGCTGTACCGCACGCCGCGCGCGGTCAGCTCCCGGCACTTGGTCAGGAAGCGGTCGTGGTCGACCTGCCCCGGGTGGTAGGTGGTCCACAGTGCCAGGGTGTCCAGGTCGGCCTCGGCCAGCCAGTCGGTGCGGCAGCTCAGGTTGGTCTGGATGGCCACCCGCCGGATGTGCGGCAGCCGGCTCAGCCGGGCGAGCGTGTCGCGGTACCAGGAGCGCACCAGGCCCTCGCCCCAGGGGGTGAAGAGCAGGGCGAGGGTGTCGCCCTGCTGCCCGGCCGCGGCTGCCCAGCCGGCGAAGCGCGCCAGGGCCGCCCGGTCGGCGCGCAGCTGCTCGGGGGTGTCGCGCCGCTTGGCGAACGGGCAGTACGGGCAGTCGTAGTCGCAGGAGGCGAGCGGGCCGCGGTAGAGGATGGTCAGGTCCAGGGGCTCGACGGCCCCGGGGCGCCGGGGCAGGCCGAGGTCAATCGGCTGACGGCCCATCACTTCGCCTGGTACGAGGCCATGTCGGCGCGCACCTCGGCCGAGAAGAGCGCGGGGCCGATCGCGTCGGAGTGTGCCAGGCCCTCGGGGGTCAGCCGCAACCACCCCGGCACGTCGGCAAGGTGTCCGTGTCCGTCCAGGGCGGCCAGCTCGGCGGCGAAATCCTCGGCCGGAGTGCTGCCGAACCGGCGC
Organism: Kitasatospora sp. NBC_01250; assembly: GCF_036226465.1. Lineage (NCBI taxonomy): Bacteria > Bacillati > Actinomycetota > Actinomycetes > Kitasatosporales > Streptomycetaceae > Kitasatospora > Kitasatospora sp. NBC_01250. Next base: position 8,079,009 of record NZ_CP108476.1, read on the forward strand.
CGGTAGTCGGCGATCTCCATGCCCTGGGCCTGCAGCAGCGACTGGATCAGATGGCGGCGCCGGGACTCGGCGAGGGTCATGGGCCGGCCTACCTCGGCGTGCGCGAAGTCGGTGGTCGACACGAAGTCGTCGATGATGCCGCGGACTTCGCTCGCCCCCACCGCGTAGTCGAAGGAGTAGTGCAGCTTCGAGGTGTAGGAGCGGGCGCCGCAGCCCAGGCCCACCATGCCGTCGGTCTGGCAGCTGTACTCGCTGCTGCCCGCGTCGGGCGAGTCCAGTCGGCGGAACATCCGCATCGAGACCTGCTGGTAGCCGTAGGCGAGCAGATGGTCGCGGCCGGCCCGGTAGAGCGCGAGCCGCTGGGCGTCCCAGCCGGCCGAGGTGGCGGCCTCGGCGGCGCGCCGTCCCAGGCCGGTCAGCGGGCGCACGTAGAGGGGGTAGAGGTAGAGCTCCTCCGGCTGCCAGGCCAGCGCGGCATCCAGCGAGCGCAGCCAACTGGCCGTCGTCTGACCGTCGATGCCGTAGATCAGGTCGATGTTCAGCACCGGGAAGCCCGCCGCGCGGATCCGCTCCAGTGCCGCCTCCACGGCGGCCCGCTTCTGCGGGCGGACGGCGGACTTCGCCTCCTCGTCCAGGAACGACTGCACGCCCAGGCTGAGCCGGGTGGTGCCGCGCGCGGCCAGCACGTCGAGGCGGTCGGCGGTCGCGGTGTCCGGCGAGGCCTCGACCGAGAGCGGCACCGCGCGCAGGTCCACGCCCATCCGCCGCTCGGTGAGGTCGAAGAGGCGCTCCAGCTCGGCAGCGGTGAGATAGGTGGGCGTGCCGCCGCCGAAGGCGGCCAGTGCGAAGTTCGCGTCGGCGTCCAGTGCTTCGCGCACGGTGGCGGCCTGCCGGTCCAGCGCGTCCAGGTAGGCGGTGGTCAGGCCGTCCGGGCTGCCGATCCGGGTGAACAGGTTGCAGAAGCCGCAGCGCACCTCGCAGAACGGGATGTGCAGGTAGAGCGAGAGCGCGTGCTGCGGTTCGCCGGCCCAGAGCTCGCGCAGCGCCGGGCGCGGGTCCAGCTTCCGGTAGGCGGTCTTGTGCGGGTAGGCGTAGACGTAGGACTGGTAGGGGGAATCGGCTGACGGAACGTCAGGAGTACTTGGCGGGAGGAGGGTGAGCGGTGTGGTCATCGGGCTGTGGCCTCCTGGGCGGCGGGGAGGGTGAAGTGCGCGTAGGGGACGGTCCAGACCACCTCGTGGCCGATCCGGTGGCCGGTGTAGCCGTCCTCGCCGTAGGCGGTGCCGTGGTCGGAGCAGACGATCGCGAAGCACGGCCGCTGCCGGCTCATCGCCGCGAACAGCCGCCCGATGTGCCGGTCGACGTACTCCAGCGCAGCCGCGTGGCTGGCCCGGCTGTCGCCGTGCTCGCGGGTGGCGCCGGGCAGGTGGAACCAGTTGGGCTGGTGCAGGGCCGAGACGTTGAGGAAGAGGAAGAGCGGCTGCCCGGAGGGCTGTTCGGCGCAGACCCGCTCGGCGCAGGCGACCTGGGCCTCGAAGGAGGTGGCCGACGGAACGCCGAACTCCGGCTCCCAGTAGGCCTCCTGGAACAGGTTCGGCAGCACCGAGCCGAGCGGCCCCTGCCGGTTGAAGAAGCCGACCCCGCCGATGCAGACCGTGCGGTAGCCGGCCCCGGCCAGTGCGGCGGGCAGGTCGGGCGCGTCGAAGACCCAGGTGCGCGACTCGGTGGTCTCCGAGCCGGCGAACCGGGCGGCGAACAGGCGCGGATGCGGGCCGTCGGGCGACGCCGGGGTGGGCAGGAAGCCGGCCAGGATGGCCTGGTGGGACGCGTAGGTGAAGCTGCCGGGGGAGTGTCGCTGTTCCCACCGGCCACCGGGCAGCACGGCGGCGAGATTGGGGATCCGGCCCGCGGCGGCCAACTCCTGCGCCACGTCGAAGCGCAGGGTGTCCAGGGTGACCAGGAGCAGGTCATGACCGGGCAGGACGGCGTTCATGTCGGGTATCTGATGGTGCATGGGGAGCTCCGGGGCCGGGGCGTTCGATGGAAGGGGAGGACAGGCAGGGGGTCAGCGGGCGAGCAGCGCGGCGACCTGGGCGCCGTAGGTGTCGAGCCCCGCGGCGGGTCCCTCGGCCAGGCCGGTCAGCCGCGGCAGCAGGTCGCCGAAGGCGTTGACCTCGCCGACGAAGTGGCGCTGCCAGCCGGTGGCGGGCAGCAGGTCGACACCGACCATGGGGGCGTGCGGGAAGCAGGCGGCGGCGCGCTCGCAGACCGCCAGCAGCTCCGGCCAGCGGCGGCCGGCCGCCGCGCGGGCCTCCGGCAGGTCGCCGCGGGCGCCGCCGAGGTGGAGGTTGGTCATCGGACTGCCGCTGGTGCGGACCACGGCGTGGGTGGCCCGCCCGGCGACCACCACCACCCGCAGGTCCGCCGCCCGGCCCCGCTGGGTCGCCTTGGGGATCCACCGCTCGACCTGCAGCCCGTCGGGGGCCAGCAGGTCGACGACGGCGGAGATCTCCCGCTCGGCGGTGTAGCGGCGCACCCGCAGCGAGTTGTGCAACTCGCCGTCGGCGAGCTGCACGGAGGTGGTGGCCTGCAACCGCCCGCGCGGGCCGAACTCCAGGGCGAGCACCCCGGAGGCCGAGGAGGCGTGCGCGGGTTTGACGAACACCCGGCGCAGCCCGGCCGCCGCCAGCCGCTCCTTGAGGTCCGCCCAGCCCTGCAGGGGGCCCGCCGACTGGTCCAGCGCGGCGGGGACCGGCACCCCGTGCGCTTCCAGCAGCCGGTGCGTGCGGCGCTTGTCGAACATCGTGGCGATCTCGTCCGGATCGCCCAGCAGGGCGGCGCCGGGCGTCTGTCGGACGGCCAGTGCCACCCGCTCCAGTGCGGCGGTGAACCCCCGGTACCAGGCCGCGGTGCCCTCCACCCGGGTGGCGGCGAAGCCGGGGCCGAGCGCCGGGCCGCGCAGCAGCCGGTCGACGGCCTCGTCCTCGCCGGGCGAGTCGATGCGCAGCAGCGTGCCTGGGGTGATCCGGAACTCGCCGCGCAGCACGTCCGCCCAGGGCAGCACGGCGGGCTCGGGCAGGCCGGTGGCCAGGGCGGCGGTGCGGAACAACTCGACGCGCCGGTGGCCGGGGACGCCCAGGACGGTCAGGTGCGGGGGTGCCATGGTCGCTTCCGTTACTCGGCGTTGGCGGTGTAGCGCCAGGTCTCGCCGTTGTACTCGTCCGGCGTCTCCTGCTCGGAGAGGTCGACGGTCACCCCGGCCGGCTCCAGCTCGGTGCGCAGCCGCTCGACCATCGCGTCCGTCAGGAAGTGGTGGTGCAGGTCGAGGGTGCTCAGGTGGGTGAGCGGCTGGCCCTCGAGCAGGGCGGTGGCACCTTCGTCGGTGAGCGTGCCCATCGCCAGGCTCAGCCCGTCGAGTTGGGCGACCACCGGTGCGCCGGCCACGGCGGCGGCGATCTCGTCCTGCAACTCGCTGTTCTCCAGGCCGAGATGGCGCAGCGCGGGTAGCCCGGCGCCGGCCAGCAGCGGTGCGAGGTCGGTGATGGTCGCGTCGCCGCCGTACTCTTCGACGCCGAGCCAGAGTTCGAGCCGCTCCAGGGCGGGGAACTCGCAGGCGGTCACGGAGCGGACCACCGAGCCGGGCAGGCCGCCGGCCTCGAAGCGCAGCGCGCGCAGTCGTTCGTGCCGCAGTGGGCGCAGCGACAGCGGCGGGTCCGAGGGGCCGTAGCCGGCCGAGGCGCCGCGCACCACCAGCTCCTCCAGCTGCGCGAAGGACTCCAGCACGGGCGTGATGTCGGTCATCTGCAGCCAGGACAGCTCGCACTCCTCGCCGACCACGTCGCCGATGAACAGCGCCTGGAGCGCGGGCAGTTGACCGGCGGCGGCCACGATGGCGGCGAGCGGGCGGGTGAGCGGGTCGTAGTCGTCGCCCCACCAGTTGCCGATCACGACGGCCCGCACCCCGGTGGTGTCGACGCTGTCCAGGAAGGCCTGCCAGGCCTCCTCGAAGGACAGCTCGGAGTCGTAGTCGAGCCCGATCTTCCAGGCCGCGTCCGCGGCGGCGGGCAGCTCGGCCGCCTCGGACTCCTCGGACAGGGTCGCGGTGTGGTCGAAGACGGGCAGGCCGTGGAAGGCGGTGAGGTGGCCGCTGATCGTGGACAAGGCACTTCTCCTGTCGGGTGGTTGAGGTACCAGGGCGACGGTGGGGTGCCGGACAGGGCCCTGCGCGTCCGTCGTCGTGATCGAGGGCATTCCTATCAGCAGCCCAGGACAGCCCGGTTGTCGGACCCCCGCCGTAGCGTCGGTGCGGTCGGTGCGACGGCGGGCGAGTGGCGTCCGTACGGCCGGCCGGGGAGGCGTGACATGTACCGACAGGGTGATGTGCTGCTCGTGCCGGTGGACCCGAGCGCGGCATCGGCCGAAGCCGGGCTGGTGGAGCAGGTGGAGCGGGCCGGCCGGGCGGGGCTGACGAAGCAGCAGCGGGACGCGCGCGGCCGGCTGGTGCTCGCGCTCGGCGAGGTGACCGGCCACGCGCACGCGGTGGTCGGCCCGGGCGAGCTGCTGCGCGACCCGGGGGCGTTCGGGGCCGCGTGGCTGCACCTGCCCGAGGGCGGCCGGGTGGTGCACGAGGAGCACGCGGCGATCGCCCTGCCCAGGGGCTGGTACCGGGTGGTGCGCCAGCGCGAGTACGCGCCGGGGGCCGTCCGCGTGGTGGCGGACTGACACCGCGGCAGCCCGACCAGAGCGACCGGCGACCGGCGACCAATGACCGGCCGGACGCGGGTCCGGCGGCCGACCCGGTGACCGGCCGGAGACCGGTCCGGCGAATGGCCAGGCACCGATCCGGCGACCGGCCGGAGACCGACCAGGGAGAAGAGCGATGACGACGGTTCAGCAGCGCACTGCCGAGACCGATCCGGCCGTGCTGACGGCCGGCTGGCGCGAGGTGGCCGCCCGCACCGGGCCGGCCGACCGGGCGGCGGCCGAGCGGGGGGTGCTGGCCGCCTACCGGGCGGCGGGCCTGGCCGCCCCGCGGGCCCTGCTGTGGTTCGACTCGCCGCTCCAGGCCACCGCGGCCGCCCTGCTGCTCACCGGCGGCAGCGCGGCGGTGCAGGCCCGGCTGGGCGAGGACCGGGCCGAGGCTCTTCTCGCCCCGGTCGCGGCGCGGCTCGCGGCGGCCGGCGTGCCTCCCGAAGCGGGCGGCGCGGGGGAGAGCGTGCGGGAGGCGGTGCGCACCCGGCCGTGGGAGCGCGGCCGGGCCCGGACGCACGAGCGGCTCGGCGGTCCGGGCTGGGCCTCGCTCTGGTCGCTGACCGGTGCTGAACTCTGGCCGCAGAAGCAGGCGTTGACCGCACGGATCAAGGGCGCGGTGGCCGACCTGCTGGACGGATCCAGCGCGCAGGAGGCCGAGGACGAGGCGCTGCGCGCGGCGGGGGAGCACGACGCCGCCGAGCTGCTGCGCGAGCGGGTCCCGGCGGCCGTGGCGGCCGTCCGGCTCGCGCTGCTCGACGCGGTCCTCGGCCAGCACGACGCGGCCTGGCTGGCCGCCCAGGAGGCGGCCGGCCAGCTCGACGGCGAGCGTGACGGCGCCCTGTCCGCGCTGGCTGGGGTGGCCCGGGCCGCCGGCTGGTGGTGGCCCTACGCCCAGGTGGTGCTGCTCACCGAGCGCCCCAGCGAGCTGCACCGCGACGAGGCCGGGCGGCTGGACCGCGCGGACGGCCCCGCGCTCGCCTATCCGGACGGCTTCGCCCTGCACGTCTGGCGGGGCATGCCGGTGCCCGCCGACTTCCTGGCCGGGCTCGGCGGGCTGACCCTCGCCCGGATCCAGGCCGAGGAGAACGCCGAGCTGCGCCGCGTGATGCTGGAGCACTACGGCTATGACCGCTACCTGGCCGAGACCGGCGCCGAGCCGCTGCACCGGGACGGGACCGGGGTGCTCTGGCGGATCCAACTGCCGGGCGACGAGCCGGTGGTGATGGTGGAGGTGGTCAATTCGACGCCCGAGCCCGATGGCAGCAGCCGGACCTACTGGCTGCGGGTGCCGCCGCGCATCCGCACGGCGCGTGCCGGGGTGGCCTGGACCTTCGGGGTGACGGAGGAGGAGTACCGGCCGCTGCGCGAGACGTGACGCCCGGGGCTCCCCGGTACACCCGCCCGCGCCCCCCAATGGTGGCACCTGCGGTTTTCGCCGGTGTCGGCGTCGCTTCCCGGTGGAAGAAGGAGGGGATGCCCGGTGTGAGTGAGGAAGTGACAGGGATCGTCCGGCGCGGGCTGCGCGATCCGGCGGTGGTGCAGACGGTGCGTGCGACGGTGGCGGCGACCCTCGCCTATGTCGTCGCGCTGCAGGTGAGCAGCGAGCCGGCACCGCTGACCGCGCCGCTCACCGCCCTGCTCGTCGTGCAGGTCACCCTGTACGCCACCCTCACCACCGGCGTCCGCCGGGTGAACTCGGTGGTGGTGGGCGTGGTGATCGCCATCGGGTTCAGCTCGGTGATGGGGCTGAGCTGGTGGAGCCTGGGGCTGATCATCCTGGCCGCGCTGACCATCGGGCGTTTCGTGCGGGTGGACGAGTTCGTCAACGAGGTCGCGATCAGCGCGATGCTGGTGCTCGGGGTGACCAGGCTGGCCTCCCAGGCCTGGGACCGGGTGCTGGAGACGCTGGTCGGGGCGGTGGTCGGGCTGCTCTTCAACCTGGTGTTCGCCCCGCCGGTGTGGGTGGACACGGCCGGCGAGTCGATCGAGGACCTGGCCCGCCGCGCCCGCCACCTGCTGCTGCGGATCGGTGAGGAACTCGGCGAGCCGATCCCGGTCGCGCGCGCCGCTGAGCGGCTGCACGAGGCCCGCCGGCTCGACCAGGCGATCGCGGACGTGGACGCGGCGCTGCGCCAGGCCGAGGACAGCCTGCGGCTGAACCCGCGGATCACCGAGGGCCGGCTCTCGCGGATAGTGCTGCGCACCGGGCTGGACACCCTGGAGATCTGCGTGGTCGTGGTCCGGGTGCTGGCCCGCTCGCTGACCGACCTGGCCAAGCGGCGCGAGGTGGGCGAACGCCTCTTCCCGCCCGAGGTCGCCGTGGAGCTGGAGGAGCTGCTGGAGCACATCGGCAACGCTCTGGTCAGCTTCGCGGTCCTGGTGACCACGCAGGTCAGCAGTGACGCGCAGCAGGCCGAGAACCGGCTGGCCGAGGAGCTGACCGCGGCCTGGGCCAGCCGGGACCGGGTCGCCCAGCTGCTGCTGCGGCGCGTCCAGGAGCACCCCAAGGCCTGGCAGCTGCACGGCTCGCTGCTGGCCGAGGTCGACCGGATCCTCGACGAGCTTGACCTGGACCACCGCTCGCGGCGCCTGATGGAGGAGCTGGACCGGGCCTCGGCGGCCGACCGGGAGCGGTTCTCCCGGTTCGGCCGGCTGCGTCGGCTGATCCGCGGCGAGCGGGTGGGCCGGGACGGGCGTGCGCGGCGCCGTCGTGAGAAGGCGAAGCGCTCCGGTGACGAGCAGGTCAGCCGCGTTTGACGTCAGCCGCGTTTGACGTCAGCCGTGTTTGACGTCAGCCGCGTTTGACGGCCACGCCGCCGTACATCGCGATGTCCTGGTCGCGCACCGGGGCCGCGCCCGGGTCCGGCCGCCACTGGTGGACCAGGGCCACCCCGGGGTCGAGCAGCTCGTAGCCGTCGAAGAAGGCGGTCGCCTCCGCCTTGTCCCGGACCTGGAGCGGGATGCCGCGCGCGTTGTACTCGCGGCTGACCCCGCCCACGCCCACCGGGTCGGTGTCGCCGGTGAAGACGGTCAGGGCGAGGAAGCTGCCCGGGGCGAGCTGGTCCATGAGCCGGCGCACGATGCCCTGCGGGTCGTCCCGGTCGAGCACGAAGTGCACGATCGCGATCAGTGACAGTGCCACCGGGCGGCTCAGGTCCAGCACCTCGCGCAGCTGCGCCGAGCCGATGATCGAGTCGACGTCGCGCAGGTCGGCGTCCAGGTAGCAGGTGCGGCCCTGCGGGGTGCTCGACATCAGGGCCCGCGCGTGGGTCAGCACGATCGGGTCGTTGTCGACGTAGGCGACCCGCGTCTCGGGGGCGATGGCCTGGGCGATCTCGTGCACGTTGGGCGAGGTGGGGATGCCGGTGCCGATGTCCAGGAACTGGCGGACCCCGTACTGCTCGGTCAGGTGGCGCACGGCGCGCTGCATGAAGGTGCGGGTGGTCCGCATCGAGACGGGCAGGGCCGGCCAGGCCTCGACCGAGGCGTGGGCGGCCACCCGGTCCGCCTCGAAGTTGGTCTTGCCGCCGATGAGGTAGTCGTAGACCCGGGCCGAATGCGGGACCTCCATCCGCAGATCGACGGCCGGTCGGTCGTCATCCTCCGGCTTGTGCCTCATCCAGTCCGTGTCCGACATCCTCGGCCTCATCTCGTGGTCGTGTCGGGACAGAGTAACGGCCGTTCCGGCCTGCCGCGGCCTGAAGATGAAAGATCGTCATGGTGGTTCGTCGCCTCCGATTCATCTGCCGTACAGGGAAGTTGTCCAGCCAAGTTCCCTGCCGCTGCACGACCTTTCTCGGTAGTCCTCCACCGCGAAGAAAGGTCCCCGGATGTCCCCGATCTCCCGCCGCGCCCTGCTCGGTTCAGCCGCCGCCATCGGTGCGGGCAGCGCGCTCGGCGTGCTCCCAGGGTCGGTGCGCCGAGCCATGGCCGCGAGCACCGGGAGCGGTTCGCTCTCCTCGGTCAAGCACGTCGTGATCCTGATGCAGGAGAACCGCTCCTTCGACCACTACTACGGCACCCTGTCGGGGGTGCGCGGCTACGCCGACACCTCGCTGCTGCGCTTCCCGAAGGGCTCCAACGTCTGGAGCCAGAACACCAAGGGCTCGGCCGGCGGCGGCAGCATCCTGCTGCCCTGGCACCTGAACACCGCACTGACGGACGCCCAGCAGGTGGAGGACCTCGACCACTCGTGGAGCGGCACCCACGGTGCCTGGAACGGCGGTCTGAACAACAACTGGATCCCGGAGAAGACCGGGTACACCATGGGCTACTACACCCGCACCGACCTGCCGTACCACTACGCGCTGGCCGACGCCTTCACCATCTGCGACCAGTACTTCTGCTCGGTCCAGGGCCCGACCAACCCGAACCGGCTCTACCAGTGGACCGGCATGGTCGACCCGAACGGCACCGGCGGCGGGCCGGTCACCGACAACAGCGAGGCCGGCTACTCCTGGACCACCTACCCCGAGATGCTGCAGGACGCCGGCGTCTCCTGGCGGGTCTACCAGGAGGCCGACAACTACGACGACAACCCGCTCGCCTGGTTCACCCAGTTCAAGAACGCCGCGACCAACGACCCGCTGTACGTCAACGGCATGGCCCGGGTGGCGAACATCGCCTCGGCGATCAGTGCGGACATCGCGGCCGGCACCTTCCCGACCGTCTCGTGGGTGGTGGCGCCGACCGCGCAGTGCGAGCACCCGGCCAACCGCCCGGCCGACGGCGCGGACTTCGTCAACGGCGTGCTGTCGGCCATCGCGGGCGACCAGGCCACCTGGGACTCCACCGTCGTCTTCTACAACTTCGACGAGAACGACGGCTTCTTCGACCACGTCGCCCCGCCCACCGCGCCCTCCGGCACCGCCGACGAGTACATCAGCGGCCTGCCGATCGGCATGGGCCCGCGGGTGCCGATGACGGTGATCTCGCCCTGGTCCACCGGCGGACGGGTCTGCTCGCAGACCTTCGACCACACCTCGCCGCTGCGCTTCGCCGAGCTGGTCACGGGTGTGACCTGCAGCAACATCTCCGCCTGGCGGCGCTCCGTGAGCGGCGACCTGACCAGCGCGTTCAGCTTCGGGGCGAGCCCGGTCGCGTTTCCCACCAACCTGCCGAACACCGCCGCGCTGGTCACCGCCGCGAACAACGAGGAGAGCCTGCCCGCGCCCAAGGTGCCCAGCGCGGGCGCGCTGCCCGGCCAGGAGTCCGGCGACCGGCCCGCGCAGGCGCTCGGCTACGTCTTCGACACCACTTCCTGGACCGACACCTCGACCGGCCGGATCTGGTTCAAGACCGTCTCCGGCGGTCCGCTGGGCGGCGCCTTCACGGCCTACACCGTCAACGACCGGACCTACGCCGCCTGGCCCTACACCTGCGCGGCCGGCGGCTCGATCTCCGACTACTTCTCCGCCAAGACCTACGGCGGCGGCCCCTACGACATCGACCTGCACGGCCCCGACGGCTACCTGCGCGGCTTCCAGGGCAATGTGCTGACCTGGTCGAACAGTGCCAAGGCGCACCTCGAGGCGGCCGTGGTGGACGGGCGGGACGGCGCCACGCTGACCCTGACGCTGACCAACGCGGGCTCCGTCGCCGCCGTCTTCACCGTCAACGCCAACGCCGCCTACCTGGCCGGCTCCGGCTCGGCGACGCAGGTGACCGTCGCGGCGGGCGGCTCGGTGACCCGCACGCTGTCCGCCACCGCGGCGGGCCGTTACGACTACACGGTCACCGCCAACACCGGCGACGGCTTCGCCCGCCGCTTCGCCGGCCGGCTGTACGCGCAGTAGTCGCCGCCCGGCGGTCCATCACCGGCTGTGAGCCGACCGGGACTTCGCGCCCGGTCGGCTCGCGGTCTGCCCGTCTTCCCTGCTGAAGAGGGGTTTGCCCGACAACCCGTTCGTCTAAAGTACTCAGGTCAGATCCCGACACCAGGTGACCTGAGAAGGAATAACGGATATGCCGACTGAGACGTTCGAGTTTCAGGTGGAAGCGCGCCAGCTTCTGCAGATGATGATCCACTCGATCTACTCGAACAAGGACGTGTTCCTGCGTGAACTCGTCTCCAACTCCTCCGACGCGCTCGACAAGCTGCGGCTGGAGGCCCTGCGGGACGGCTCGCTCGACGCGGACGTGTCCGATCTGCACATCGAGATCGAGGCCGACAAGCAGGACCGGACGCTGACCGTGCGGGACAACGGCATCGGCATGTCGCACGATGAGGTGGTCCAGCTCATCGGCACGATCGCCAACTCCGGTACCGCGAAGTTCCTCAAGGAGCTCAAGGAGGCCGAGAACGCCGCCACCGCCGAGGGCCTGATCGGGCAGTTCGGCGTCGGCTTCTACTCCAGCTTCATGGTGGCCGACGAGGTCACGCTGGTGACCCGGCGCGCGGGCGAGGGCCAGGGCACCCGCTGGTCGTCGACCGGCGAGGGCACCTACACCGTCGAGACCGTCGAGGACGCCCCGCAGGGCACCTCGGTTACCCTGCGGCTCAAGCCGGAGGACACCGAGGACAAGCTCTACGACTACACCTCGCCCTGGAAGATCCGGGAACTCGTCAAGCGCTACTCGGACTTCATCACCTGGCCGATCCGGATGGCCGTGGAGCAGCCGGCGGCGCCCGCCGCCGACGCGCAGGGCGAGGACGGCGAGGCGTCGGCCGACCAGGCGCAGGCCCCGGCCGAGCCCGAGACGCTGAACTCGATGAAGGCGCTGTGGGCGCGCTCGCGCGACGAGGTCACCGACGACGAGTACCACGAGCTGTACAAGCACATCAGCCACGACTGGAACGACCCGCTGGAGGTCATCCGGCTCCAGGCCGAGGGCACCTTCGAGTACCAGGCGCTGCTGTTCATCCCGGCGCACGCGCCGCAGGACCTGTTCATGCAGGGCTACCAGCGCGGCATCCAGCTCTATGTGAAGCGCGTCTTCATCATGGACGACTGCGAGGCGCTGATGCCGCCCTACCTGCGCTTCGTCAAGGGTGTGGTGGACGCGCAGGACCTGTCGCTCAACGTCTCGCGCGAGATCCTGCAGCAGGACCGGCAGATCCAGCTGATGCACCGCCGCCTGGCCAAGAAGGTGCTCTCCACGGTCAAGGACCTGATGTCCGCCCACCCGGAGCGCTACGCCACCTTCTGGCAGGAGTTCGGCCGGGTCGTCAAGGAGGGCCTGCTCAGCGACTTCGACAACCGCGACGCGATCCTCGGCGTCTCCTCCTTCGCCACGACGCACGTCGCCGACGGCGAGGACGGCAAGGAGCAGCCCACCACGCTGGCCCAGTACGTCGAGCGGATGAAGGAGGGCCAGGAGCACATCTTCTACCTCACCGGCGAGTCCCGGCAGGCCATCGAGAACTCCCCGCACATGGAGGCGTTCCGGGCCAAGGGCATCGAGGTGCTGCTGCTCACCGACCCGGTCGACGAGGTGTGGGTCGAGGCGGTGCCGGCGTTCGACGGCAAGGAGTTCCGCTCGGTGGCCAAGGGCGAGGTCGACCTCGGCACCGAGGAGGAGAAGAAGGAGGCCGAGACCGAGCGCGGCAAGCAGCAGGAGGAGTACGCGGGTCTGCTCTCCTGGATGTCGCAGCAACTGGGCGACACGGTCAAGGAGGTGCGCCTCTCCTCGCGCCTGACCGTCTCGCCGGCCTGCATCGTCTCGGACGCGGGCGACGTCACCCCGGCGCTGGCGAACATGTACCGCGCGATGGGGCAGCCGATCCCCGAGAGCAAGCGGATCCTCGAACTCAACCCGACGCACGCGCTGGTCAGCGGCCTCAACCGGGCGCACGCCGGTCGCGCGGAGGGCACCGAGGAGGCTTCGCTCGCCGAGGCGGCCGAACTCGTCTACGGCATGGCCCTGCTGGCCGAGGGCGGCGAGCTGAGCGACCCGTCGCGGTTCGTCAAGCTGATGGCCGACCGCCTGGAGCGTACGCTCTAGGCCGGCGGCCGGCGTGGGCCACGGTCGCGATCGCGCGGTCGTGGCCCACGCGCGTTGCGGCGCCGTCCTTCCGCGCCGTCCTTCCGCGCCGTCGCCCTGCGCTGTCGCCCTGCGCCGTCAGACCCAGTCGCGGCGCTTGAAGGTCACGTAGAGCACCACCGAGAGCACGATCATGATGACGGTGGAGGCCCAGAAGCCGGCCTGGGTGCCGAAGCCCGGATAGGGGACGTTCTGGCCGTAGAAGCCGGTGACGGCGGTGGGCACGGCGATGATCGCGGCCCAGCTGGTGACCTTCTTCATGATCATGTTCATCCGGTTGCCCTGGACCGTCAGGTTGGTCTCCATCACCGTGGTGACCAGGTCGCGCAGGGACTCGGTCCACTCGGTGGCGCGCAGCACGTGGTCGTAGACGTCCTGGTAGTACGGCATCATCGGCTCGTTGACCACGTGGACGTCGCGCCGCAGCAGGGAGTTGACCACCTCGCGCATCGGCAGCACCACGCGGCGCAGCTTGACCAGGCTCTTGCGCAGCTCGTAGGAGGTGCGCTGGACCTCCTGGATCTGCTCGGGGCTGTCCTCGAAGAGCAGGTCCTCCAGGTTCTCGATCCGCTCGTCCAGCACCTGGACGGCCTTGAAGTGGCTGTCGACCAGGTAGTCCAGCAGCCCGTGCACCAGGAAGCCCACGCCGTGTTCGGCCAGCTCCGGGGTGTTGTCCCAGCGCTCGACGACGTGGTCCATGTCGCAGTGCCGACCCTTGCGGATGGTGATCAGGGCGTTGGGCGTGATGAAGGCGGCGACCTCGCCGACGCTGAAGGCGGCGGTGTCGGGGTCAAGGCAGACCGCGTAGGCGGAGAGGAAGAGGTGCGTGCGGTAGCGGTCGAGCTTGGGGCGCTGGTGGTCGTTGCGGGCGTCCTCGACGGCGAGGGCGTGCAGGCCGAACTCCTCGATGATCGTCTCGAAGTCGGCGGACTCCGGGTCGTGCACGTCCAGCCAGACCGTGGATTCGGGGTCCCCTATGTAGTCGGAGATCTCCTCGGCGGGGAAGCCCTCCAGTTTCAGGGTGCCGTTGCGGTACAGCCGGGTGCGCATCATGGCGGACACCCTAGCCGTGCTGCCAACACCGCTCGCACCGGCCCGGTGGGGCACCGTGGCCGCCCGGGATCTCGGGACACCGGGGGCGATTCGTATTAAAAACTGATGATCCATAAGATGCGCCCTGTGACGATCACCAAACGACGATGGCCGGCCCGTCCGGCCGCCCTGTCGGCAGCCCTGCTGACGGTGGCCTTCTCGGTCCTGGGCGGCGGCCTGCCCGCCCAGGCCGACGCCCCGACGCCCACCGCCAGTGCGCCGACCACCACCGAAGCGCCCAAGGTCGACCTCATCCTCGACGTCAGCGGCTCCATGGGGACCGCCGACATCGAGGGCCGGAGCCGGATCTCGGTGGCCCAGCAGTCCATCGACGAGGTGATCGACGCGCTGCCGCCCGAGGCCGAGTTCGGCATCCGGACGCTGGGCGCGACCTACCCGGTGAGCGACAAGACGGACGGCTGCAAGGACACCAAGGTCCTCTACCCGGTCGGCAGGACCGACAAGGTCGAGGCCAAGACCGCCGTCGCCACCCTGCGCCCCACCGGCTGGACCCCGATCGGCCTGGCCCTGCAGGGCGCGGCACAGGACCTGGGCACCGGGCAGGCCACCCGCCGCGTGGTGCTGATCACCGACGGCGAGGACGACTGCGCCCCGCCGGACCCGTGCGACGTGGCCCGCCAGCTGGCCGCCCAGGGCACCCACCTGGTGGTGGACACGCTGGGCCTGGCCCACGACGACCAGGTCCGCCAGCAGTTGCTCTGCATCGCCAACGCCACCGGCGGCACCTACACCGACGTGCGCACCCAGCAGCAGCTCACCCAGCGGGTCCAGCAACTGGTCCAGAAGTCGGACACCAGTTACCGGGCGACACCCGCCAACGTCTCGGGCTCCGACAGCTGCGCCGGCGCCCCGCTGCTCACCCCCGGCGTCTACGCCGACCGGGAGAAGTTCTCCGAGCACCGCTACTACCGCGTCTCGGTCAAGCCCGGCCAGGAGCTGCGCGCCTCGGTGAGCGTCACCCCCGACCGCGCGGTGGCCCGCGACTACGGCGTACTGCTGCAGGCCAGCGACGCCTCCGGCCAGGAACTCGTGCGCGGTTCGGACGCGGGCAGCGGGCGCACCGACGTCGCCTCCACCGGGGTGCGCTGGTCCGCCAGTGACTCGCCCAGCGCCACCGCCACGCCGACCGGCGGCTCCACGGGGAGCACGGGGAGCACGGCCGACGCGAGCGCCGGTCAGATCGTCTGCCTGACCGTGAGCAACTCCTTCGCCGCGCAGCCCGGCGTGCAGACCGACCCCGGTCTGCCGCTGGAGCTGACGGTGGACGTCGTGAAGGCCTCGCCCGCGCCGGCCGGCCCGGCACTGGGCCTGGGCCGCGGCTGGATCATGCTGCTGGTGCTCACCGGGGCGGGGCTGGTCACCGGCCTGCTCTGGGGCTGGATCGCCCGGTGGCGGATCTCTGTCTGGCGGGAGAACTGACGATGCGTGGCACCTACTTGACCACCCTGTCCGCTGCTCGGGTCGTTGCGCGGGGTACCGCGGTGGCCGCTGTCGCCGCCCTGGCACTCGGCGCGCCCGCGGCCCGGGCGGCCTCGCCCTCGGCGCAGCCCTCCTCCTCGGCGAGCGGTGCGGCGCCGGTGACCAGCTCCGGCACCTCCTTCCTGACCGCCACCACGCTGGCCGCGGGCCAGTCGGCCCAGGTCACCGCCTCCACCGGCGACTACCTGTACTGGGCGTTCGCCGCCTCGGCCGGCCAGACCGACACCGTCAAGGTCGACGTCACCCTGCCGCCGTCCGCCCAGCGGCACGGCTCGCAGACCTGGACGGTGGACCTCTTCGACGGCCTGCGCCGTCGCCAGGCCTGCACCGCCGGACCGCAGAACGGCACCGCCGACCAGAACACCGGCTCGGTCTCGATGAGTTGCACCCTGCGGCAGATCCGCTCCTGGGCCGAGCCCTGGTCCGGTGATCCGCTGCCCGGCACCTACTACGTCCGGCTCTCCGTCTCCGACGTGCAGCAGCCGGACCTCGGGCTGGCCGCCCAGGTGAACCTCCAGGTCGGCTCGGAAGGCGGGGCGGACGACGCCCAGCCGGAGGGCGGCGACCTGAAGGCACCGCTGGTGCCCCCGGTCAACCCCGGTGCGACCGCCGCCCCGGGCGCCACGAGCGCCCCGAGCCCGACCCCGGCGGCCACCGCCGCCGCCACGCCCGGCGGCGCCCTGGTCGCGGCACCGACCGCGCCGAAGAGCCACTGGTACTCCGGCCTCTTCTCCGGCTGGAACACCCGCTGGTTCTGGACCCTGGGCGGCGCCGCCCTCGCCTCCCTGGCCGGCGTCGGCGGCTACACCCTCACCCGCCACCCCCGCGGCCGCCGCCCCTGGCCCCCGCGCCCGCCCCACCCCCACGGCGACCTCTCCTGACCCGCCCCACCCCCACCCCGGGCCCGGCGCGCCACGGCGCACCGGGCCCGGGGTCTTTCGTGCCCCAGAGCGGCCCAGAGCGGGGAACGCGGTGTCCGATTGCCGCCAGCGCCGGGGGTGGCGGTTCGCGGAGAGTGGGGTCGTTGGATCATCTCCGGTGGAAGGCAAGAGACATGCATGTGGTCCCAGGACTGAAGGTGCTGTACTTCGGGACTCCCGTGGTGCTGGTCGGTACCCGCAACGAGGACGGGTCGGCGAACCTCGCGCCGATCTCGTCCGCGTTCTGGCTGGGGCAGTCCGGCATGATCGGGATGGGCAACGGGAGCCAGACGGTGGCGAATCTGCTGCGCGAGCGCGAGTGCGTGCTCAACCTGCCGTCCGCTTCGATGGTCGACGCGGTCGACCGGATCGCGCTCACCACGGGGAACCCGGTGGTGGAGGAGTACCGGGTGCAGCAGGGCTACCGCCACGTGCGCGACAAGTTCGCACTGGCAGGCCTGACCGAGCAGGTGGCGGAGCTGGTACGGGCGCCACGGGTGGCGCAGTGCCCGATCCAACTGGAGTGCCGCGTCGTGGCCGTGCACCCCTTCGGCGAGGTCGGGCCGAACGTCTCCGCGTTCCAGGTGGAGGTCCTGCGCGCCCACGTCGAGGAGGAGTTGGTGATCCCGGGCACGCAGTACGTGGATCCGGTGGGCTGGGACCCGCTCATCATGAAGTTCTGCGAGTTCTTCGGCGGCGGAGCGAACCTGCGCCCCTCGCGCCTGGCGCAGGGCTGGCAGATGCCGCACCAGCTGGGGGAGCGTGCTGGACACATCCGGGTGTAGGGATCCTGCCGGCACGGTCGGATCAGGCGGACGGGTGAGTTGACCTGGATGGGTGGAGGCCTGGACCATCGGGCCGGCGGGTCGTCAGCTCCTTCGGCTGTTCGGAGCGCGCGCCACGCCCGCGGGGGCACCCCGTAGGCGGCGCGGAAGGCGCGGCTGAAGTGGGCCGGGTTGACGAACCCCCAGCGCTGGGCGACCGCTGACACCGTCGGTGCGGTGCGGCTGCGCCGGGCCAGGTCGCGGGCGCAGGCCTCCAAGCGGCGTTGCTGGATGAGCCGGCTCACCGTGGTGCTCTCGCCTTCGAAGAGGCGGTGCAGGTAGCGCACCGAGATGTGATGGGCGCCGGCGATGGTCTCCGGTGAGAGTTCCGGGTCGCCCAGGTGGTGGTCGATGTGCTCCTGTACCCGTTGGACGAGATGGCCGTCCCGGGTGTGCGGGTCGGTGGCCGCCCCGGTGAGCTGGGCGACGAGCGTGCCGAGCAGGTCGGTGACGCTGCCGGCCAGCCGATCGCCGACGGAGGCCGGGTAGGAGTGCGCGCAGGCGGCGAGGGTGTCGAGGAAGGGCAGCAGGACGGCTCCGAGCCCCTCGGCGGAGGTGACGGCCGTCCCCGCCACCTGCCGGATGTCCTGCTCCGCCACCCCCAGCAGCCTGCGCGGTACTTGGAGCAGGTGGGTGCTGAAGCGCTCCGGGTAGTCGAAGGCGTACGGCCGAGTGGTGTCGTACAGCACGAGACTGCCCGCCGGTACCGGCGCCCGGCGCCCTTCCTGCGCCAGTACGGCGCGGCCGGACACCTGTACCGCCACCCCGACCTGCGCCTCGGCCTGCGGGGACCGTGCGATCAACGAGGCGCTGCGGCTCACCCGGGTCGCGTCCGCTTCCAGCGTGGACACCCGCAGGTATCCCAGCCGGTGCGACACCAGGCGGCCCTCGAACGGCCGATCGGCCAGCGGCACCACCTCCACCGGTACCAGCGTCCGCGACACCGCCGCTCCCCAGAACCCCGCCTTTTCCGCATCCGGGACCGCATCGGTCGTTACCAGCAAGCTCACCTGACTGCCCCTCTCGGCTGTACCCCTGCGGAGTCAGCCTGGTCTGCGGGTCGTCCGGCGCTCTAAGTCATCTGACTGTCGGTCGGCAGGATGAGGGCGGTGTGCGCTGTCGGACCGGACGCAGTGCACGGGCAGGACAGGAATCGCCGGCCGCCTTCGGTTTCAGCAGGCGCCGAGGGCGTGGGCGACAGCAGCCCGCGAGGTGATGCCGAGCTTGGGGAAGATCTTGTAGAGGTGCGCCGCGACGGTGCGCGGCGACAGGCGGAGGGCTTGGCCGATCTCCTTGTTGCTCAGGCCGGTGGCGGCGAGCCTGGCGATGCGCAGCTCCTGGGCGGTCAGCTCCGCGGGCGAACTGCGCGGTGCCGGGGCCACCGGGTTTCCCGCGGCCCGCAGTTCCTCCTCGGCGCGCTGCGCCCAGGGGTCGGCCTGGAGCCCGCGGAAGGCGTGGTGCGCCGCACGCAGGAGGTCCCGGGCTTCGGCGCGATGCCGGCGGCGGAGCCACGAGCCGTGGGCCAGCCGCAGGCGCGCGAGTTCGAAGACCCACCGCTCGGCGCCCGGCACGGCGTACGCCGCGCGGTAGGCGGCATCGGCCTCGTCCTCGTCGGCGGTCAGGGCGGCGGCCGCGGCCAGCAGGAAGGCGTGGCGGCCGGATATCTCCGCGGACCCTTCGGCCCGTACGGCGGCGACGTGCGCCCGAGCCTCCCGGCACCGACCCGTGTGCACGGCGGCCTCGGCCAGGTCGAAGACCAGGGTGTGGAGCCAGGGAAGGCCCTTGGGCGGACGGCCGGGTGGTGTGATGTCGGCGAAGTGCGCGTATGCCTGCTCGTGGTGCCCGTGGGCCAGGGCGATCAGGCCCCGCAGATGGGTCAGCCGCTCCAGCACGAACCGCATCCGGGCCTGCGCGGCCACCGGCCTGATGAGCCGCTCGATCTCGCGGAACCGCGCCTCGTCGCCGCGGCCGGCCAGGAAGTGGGCGTAGTAGTGGCGGAAGACCAGCGCGTTGCAGTGGTAGCCGAGGTCCTCCGCGGTCTCGGCCTCCCGCAGGCAGACGGATGCCAGGTCCCAGCGGCCGCGGAGGAAGTCCTGATGGCACTTCGCCTTCGCCACCGAGCCCTGGGTGGCATAGCCGTGCAGCCCGGTGAAGCGTCGCCACAGGTCGTCGTCGGCACTGTCGATCGCCGAGGTGGTCCACAGCAGGAGCCAGGCAGCTCCCGCCTCCTGCTCCTCGTTCATCCCGTCGACCACGGCGCGCAGCTCCTCGGCCAGGCCGGCGGCCGGATCGGTCCAGGCCCGGTAGCAGAGCCGACCGGCGTCGGACGTGTGCTCCCGGTGCCGCTCCAGGGCCGCCCACGCACGGGGGTCGTCGGTGTAGGTGGCGGCGAGCAGGAGTTTGAAGTAGACCTGCTCGGCCAGTCCGCCGAAGGACGGGGCGCCGGGCGCTGTCAGGGCGTCGAGGGCCGCCGGCAGCAGCGTGGCCGAGGACTCGAAGCCGATCCGGTGGCTCTGGTCGACGTACACCACCGCGTACGCGAACAGCGGGGTGATGTCCGGCGGCACCGGGGAGCTCTTCAGCTCCTCCACCAAGGCCGCGGTGTGGCGCAGTTGGCCGCCGCGGGCCGCCATCACGGCGGCCCAGGTGAGCCTGCGGGCCCGCTCGGCGGGGTCGGCGCTGAGCGCGGCGGCCCGGTCGAGCAGGAGCGCTCCTTCCGCGTCGCCGCCACGCCGGGCGAGCCGGCTGCCGGCCTCCTGCAAGCGGCCCGCGAGCGCCTCGTCCAGCAGCAGCGCGGCCGATGCCTCATGGACCAGGCGACGAGCGTCGTCCGGTGCGAGGAACCCGGCCAGCACGCGGTGGGCCTCACGCCGCGCGGACTCCGACGCGCACGAGATCACGGCTGTGCGAACCAGCGGGTGCCGGAAGACCAGCCGTCCGGCCGGGTCCAGCCGGGCGAGGCCGTCGGCCTCGATCCTGTCCAGGGCCTCCTCCGCCCCATCGCCGACCGCTTCGCACAGCCATGCCCCGCTGCCGCCGTCGGTGCCCGTGGCGAGCGCCGCCAGAAGGAGGAGGCGACTGGCGGCGGGAGTCAGTGATTCCAGTCGTTCGGCGAACATCCGCTCCAACCGCCGCCCCAGCGGAAGCCGATCGGGCAGCGGGACGATGCCCCGCTGCTGCTCACCGGGCAGCTGGCGCGGCAGTTCCACGAGTGCCAGCGGGTTGCCCGCCGCCTCGTCGAGGAGCCGCTCCGCTGCCGTGGTGGCCAGCTCCGGGAAGCGGTGCAGCAACAGTGCCGCCGCGTCCGGGCGGGACAGTGCCTGTAGCTCGACAGGCTCCGTCGGCCACGCCTCTGCCGCCGCACCCTCCGGACGACTCGCGCCGATGATCACCAGCGGCAGCTCCGCGCAGCGCCGTCGGAGGAAGGCGAACACGGTTGCGCTCGACGAGTCGATCCAGTGCAGATCGTCCAGGACGAGCAGCAGCGGGCTGGTGCGCGCGGCCTCGGCGAGCAGCGCGAGCGAGGCCGCCCCGACGGCGAATCCGCTCGGCGGGGCTCCGGCGCGGCCGCCGAAAGCGCTCTCCAGCGCGTCCCGCTGGTGGGAGGTCAGGGCTGTGGAACGTTGCAGCAGCGGCCAGAGGGCCTGGTGCAGGGCGCCGAAGGCGAACTCCGTCTCCGCTTCGGCGCCGACCGCCCGCAGCACGGCGAAGCCGTGCTCGCGCGCCCGGTGCCCGGCCCACTCCAGCAGGGCGCTCTTGCCGATGCCGGCCTCGCCGCGCAACAGGATGGCCGAGCCGCCCCCGCCGTCGGCGGCCCGCTCGATGGCCGCCTCCAGCAGATCTGTCTCCCGCTGCCGCCCGAGCAGGGCCGACCCCTGCGTCTCGCGCTGCATCCTCGTCCTCCGGGTCAGCCACCTTCCCGGAAGCGGTCCGCACCCGCTCTCCGGACGCTGTCACACGGTGCTCGTCGGAGCTCGTTCGCCCAGCAATCGCCCGTCACCGGGCACCACGTAGGTTAGCGTCCGCCGGGACCGTGCGCCGCCGCCTTGGCCCGCAGGGTGGTGGCTTCGGGGTGGCCGAGGCCGGTCAGCAGGTCCGCGGCGCGCTGCCAGGCGGCTCGGGCGCCGGCCGGGTCGCCGAGGGCGAGCCGGGTGTCGGCGAGATGGTCGAGTACTTCGGCCTCGTTCACCTGGTCGCTCGCCTCGCGGTAGCCGTCGAGTGCGTGCTCGAAGCATTCGACGGCCCGCGGGAAGTGGCCGAGGTGGTGGTGCGCGTAGCCGATGCTGTCCCAGGTGGCGGCCTCGGCGCGGTGGTTGGCGGTCGCCTGGAGGAGTGGCAGGGCCTGCTCGCAGCTCTGGATGGCCTGCTCGTACTCGCCGAGCAGTGCGTGGTACCAGCCGACGGCGTTGAGCTCCCGGGCGATGTGGTTGTCGCTGCCCAGGACCCGGTAGACGGCCAGCGCCTGCTGGGCATACTCCAGGGCTTCCCGGTGGCGTCCCTGACGGCCCCGCACCCAGCCGGCGCTGCGCAGGACGGTGGCCCGCGGTGTCGCCGGAAGGGCGGGTACCTCGGCCAGGAGCGGGATCAGCAGCTCGTCGGCCTGGGCGAAGCGGCCGGTCTGGGCGTAGGCGCGGGCCAGGCCGAGCCGCCCCTCGAGGACCTCGCGGACCGGGCTCACGGTGGCGGGTGCGCCGAGAGCGATCCGCAGGATCTCGATCTCGTCCTGCGACCAGCCCTGCTGGTAGGTGTAGAGGTAGCTGGCGTACGCCAGGCTCCAGATCCGGCGCAGCTGACCCTCGTCGTGGACCGAGCGGAGCAGCGTCAGGATGGTGCGGTACTCGGCCGCGTACCAGGCCATGCCGGTCGGCCGGTCCGCGAACTCGAGCACCACGGCGCCCGGGAGTGCGGCCTGAAGCTCCCTGAGCTCCGGGCGGGTGGAGATCGCGCTGCCTGCGGCGACCGCGCAGTGTCCGAAGTGGTCGAGCAGCCGTCCCAGCGCCGAGGGGCGGTCGTCGTCGGGCTCGGCGGGCAGCCCGGCGGCGTAGGCGCGCAGCAGGTCGTGCAGGGTGTAGCAGTCGCGGGCGTGCTCGCTCAGCATGTTGGCCTCGCAGAGCTCCTGGGCCAACGTGCGTGTCCGGGCCACCGGAAGGCCCGCCACGCTGGCGGCGGAGGCGAGCGAGATCTCCGGGCCCGGATGGACGGCGAGCAGCCGGAAGAGCCGGGCCGACGAGGGGCTCAGCGCCCGGTAGGACCAGGCGAAGACCGACCGCAGGTCGGTGTCCGGGTCGCCCAGTTCCAGCGCGGCCAGCTGTCGGCCCGCGAGGTCGCCGGCCACGTCGGCCAGCGTCAGCCCCGGGCTGATGGCCAGTCGGGCCGCGGCTATCGACAGCGCCAGGGGCAGACCGCCGCAGGTCGCCAGGACGGATTCCACCGCCTCGGGTTCGGCCGCCAGCCGCTGCGGGCCGAGGCGGTTGGCCAGCAGCTCGCGGGCCTGAGCCGGTGCCAGCCGGTCCACGGAGACCACCCGGGCGCCTTCGCGCACCACCAGCGAGCTCAGCCGGTTGCGGCTGGTCACCAGCACCAGGCAGCCGGGGGCGCCCGGAAGAAGCCACCGGACCTGCTCCGCGTCGCGGGCGTTGTCCAGCACCAGCAGCAGTCGCCGCCCGGCCACCGCGGCGCGGAACCGGGCGGCCCGCAGGGGGAGATCCTCCGCCGACTCCTCGGCGGGTTCTCCGAGCGCGACCAGCAGCATCGCCAGCGCTTCGCCGGGATCCACGGGCCGAGCGCCCGGATCGAAGCCGCGCAGGTTCAGGTAGAGGCGCCCGTCCGGGAACTGCCGGGCCACCCGGCGCGCCCAGTGCACGGCCAGCGCGGTCTTGCCCACACCGCCCATCCCGGCCAGGGCCGTGAGCACCACCGTCGTGCCGGGGCCGACGTCGGCCATGGCCTGCTCCAACGCGTCGGTCAGTTCGGGGCGTTCGGTGAAGCCGGCGACCGGTAGCGGCAGGGTGTCGGGTCCATGGCCCGGCGCAGGGGGTGGCGGACCGGCGGGCCCGGTGCGGGGCGCGGACAAGGCTGGCTCGCGCAGCGCCCGCTCGTACGCGGCCCGGAGCACCTCGGAGGGGTCGACGCCCAGTTCCTCGGCCAGTCGGACGCGGATCTCCTCGAAGAGGGTGAGCGCCTCGGCCCGGCGCCCCGCCGCGACCAGTCCCCGGACCAGCGCCGCGTGCAGGGGCTCGTCCCAGGGGGCGTCCGCCGCGACCTCGCGGACGGCGGCCAGCACCGACGCGGCGTCACCCGCCTCGGTGGCCGCGGCCATCGCCTCCGCCGCGGCGGCGATCCGGGCCCGCTCCATGGCCGCGAAAGGGGGTCGCGTCAACGCCGCCGGATCCAACCCGGCCAGCAGCGGCCGCCGGACCAACTCCGCGAGCTCGCGCCAACAGGCGGGCGCCTGCGGCCCGCCGGCCCGGCCGCGCGCCAGGAGGTCGTCGAAGAACGCGGCCTCGCTTTCGGCGGCCGAGGTGTCGAGCCGGTAGCCGGAGGGAGCGGCCAGCAGCCGGCTTCCCGCTGTGCGCGGGGCCAGGGCAGGCTCCAGGAGCCGGCGCAGGTTGCCGATGTGGCGGTGCAGCTGGTTCACGGCGGTGGACGGCGGGTGTTCCCCCCACACGGCGTCGACCAGCGCGGACGTGCTGAGGGTGCCGCCCCGGGCCACCACGAGGGCCGCCAGCACCGTGTGCCGGTGCGGCGGGCCCACGGTCACCTCCGTGCCGTCCCGCCAGAGTCGAAGCCCCCCGAAGATCTGAAGCCGTACCTGCCCATCCATCGGACGTAGGCTATCCGGCGGGTCCGCCCGGGGCCAAAGGCGCCGGCGTCGGCCGGCTCGCGGCCCGTCAGGCCGCGGTCGCCATCAGTGAGGCGAGCTGCGCCCGGGAGGTGACCTCGAGCTTGGGGAACACGCGGTGGAGGTGCCAGCCGACGGTGCGTGGCGAGAGCACCAGCCGTTCGCCGATCTCACGGTTGGTCAGCCCGGTGGCGGCCAGCCGGGCGATCGTCAGTTCCTGGGCCGACAGCTGCTCGACCAGGTGACCGCTCGCGGTGCCCCGGTCGACCCCCGCAGCCCGCAGCTCCCGGTTGGTGATCTCCGCCCAGGCCGTGGCCCCGAGCAGCTCGAAGGTGTGCAGCGCCTCCCGCAGCGGCACCCGCGCCAGGCCCGGGCGGCGGTCGCGGCGCAGCCACATGCCGTACGCCAGCTCTGTCCGGGCGCGCGGCCACGGCCACTGCCGCGGAGTGAGGGCCAGGGCCTGGGCGAAGTGCTGCTCGGCGTCGGGGCCGTCCGCCAGCAGCGCCCTGGCGTGGGCGAGGTTGACGGCGGTCAGCAGTGGGAGCCAGTCGCCGTCGCCGAATCCCGCGATCAGCTGCCTCGCGTCCTCGACCTCGCCGGCGCGCAGCGCCGTTTCGGCCAGGAGGGTGAGGGTGCGGACCTGGGCCCCGCGGTGGTGGGGCAGCGCGCCGGGCGCGAAGAGCGGGCGCAGGGTCTGGTAGGCGGCGCTCGGGTCGTCCGAGCAGAACAGTGCCACGCTGCGGGCCAGGCGCAGCGCGGCATGCACCGGGCCGCTTCGACGGCCGGCGGCGTTCCGCTCCACCGAGGCGATGTCCGCGGCCGAGCCGGCCAGGTCGCCGCGGAACGCGCGGAGCAGCGCGCGGGTGGCCCGGGCCCGGATGGACCACAACTCCTGGCCGCCGGCGTCCGCCAGGCCGAGCGCCTCCTCGTTCGCCGCCTGGGCGAGGTCCCAGTCCCCGACGAGCACCCCGGCCTGCGCGTGCAGGGCCTGTACCTGGGCGAGCAGGCCGACCCGGCCGTCGGACCGTAGCAGTCGGGCGGCGCGTGCCAGCAGGTCGCCCGCTCGGCCCGGTTCGCCGACGGCCAGAGCGGCGGTGCCGAGCAGCCAGAGCTCCTCGGCCTCGGTGGCGTCCGTGCGGGCGATCACCGGTTGCGCCGCCTGCGGCGACACCGTCGCCTGGACGAGCACCCAGCGCGGATCGCTGCGCGCGTCGGCCAGTTCGGTGAGGCAGTCGGCCAGCGCCGCGCGGGCCTGCGGGTCGGGGTCGGTCCAGGTCGCCGCCTCGGCCGCGCCCACCAGGATGTCCAGCGCGGCCGAGCGACGGCCGGCCCGGGCCAGGCGCGAGGACAGCAGGCAGCGCTCGGTGACGGACGGGGAGCCGCGCTCGGGCCGGGCGGTGAACCGGCACCATGCGATGGCGCTGAGGGCCTGCTGCTCCTCGTCGAGGCCCAGCTGTTCGGCCTGGTCGAGGAGGTGCTCGGCGAGATCGGGACGGCCGAGCTCGAACGCCCCGCGGCCGGCCCGCACCAGGCGGCGGGCCCGCTCGCCGGCGGCCGGCGTCAGGTGGGCCGCACTCTCCCACCGGCGCAGCGCCTCGACGGGGTCGCGGCGGCGCTCCGCCTCGCTGGCCGAGGACTCCAGCCGGTCGGCCACCTGCTCGTCCCGGTGGACCGCTCCCTGCGCGGCGTGCCAGATCGAGCGGTACGGATCCTCGATGGCGCGCGCGAGTGCGGCATGCGCGGCGAGCAGCTCGGGCTCGCTCGCGTACTGCTGGACGGCGGCGCGTACCAGGACGGAGCGGAAGCGGATCCGTCCCTGGTCGAGTGTGAGCAGGCCGTGGGTGAGGGCCGGCTCCAAGGCGTCCACGGTGATCTGGCGGCCGGTCAGGAGGGCCGCCGACGCGAGAACGTCGCCGACGCACTCGCCCAGGTGCACCGCGGCGAGCAGCACGACAGTGCCGGTGTCCGCCGGCAGGTGCTCCAGACCCGGCGCGACCGAGCGGACCAGGCGTTCCGTCAGCGGTGGGCAGCGGAGCAGCAGATCGCTGCCGGGGAACTCCGCTGTGCGCCAGGAGATCGCGAGTTCCCGCAGGGCGAGCGGACTGCCGGCCGCGTCGCGGATGATCCGCAGGCGCAGGGCGGCGCTGCGGACGCCCGCGTCGTGCAGCAGGGTGTCGGCTTGCGCGTCGCCGATGGGCGGCGGGCTCGACTCCACTGCCAGGACCGCGGTGATGGCGTCCGACACGCTGTCCTGGCCGACGGCTGCACCCACGGTGACCTCCTAGTTCTTCCCCGAAAAGGGGAGTCTAGGAGGCCCTCGGTGACTTCTGAGTGACCGTCGCCGGCAGCACCTGACCCGGGGGCGTCAGAGCCCGTACTGCTCCAGCAGGCGGAGCCAGATCTCACTCATGGCGGGGAACGCCGGGACGGCGTGCCACAGGCGCTCCAGCGGGACTTCGCCCACGACGGCGACGGTCGCCGCGTGGATCAGTTCGCCGACCCCCGGGCCGACCAGGGTGCAGCCGACCACGACGGAGCGCTGCTCGTCCACGACCAGTTTGGCGTGCCCCTGGTAGCCGTCGGCGAAGAGCGAGGCTCCGGCGACGTCGCCGATCGGGTACTCCACCGCCCGGACCGGGAGGCCGGCCCGGCGGGCCTGCTCCTCGGTCAGGCCGACGGCAGCGGCCTCCGGACGGGTGAAGATCACCTGCGGTACGGCGTGGTGGTCGGCGGTTGCCGACCAGGGGGCCCAGGGGACGGGTCGCGCCGGGTGGCCGTCGGCGCGGGCGACGATCGCGGCCGCGCAGGCCCGTGCCTGGTACTTGCCCATATGGGTCAGCGGCGAGCGCTGGTTGACGTCGCCGGCCGCGTAGAGCCAGCCGTCGGGGACCGTGGTGACCCGGCAGCTGTCGTCCACGGGCAGCCGGCCGCCGGGCTCCAGACCGGCCGTCTCCAGGCCGAGCCCGGCGGTGCGCGGACTGCGGCCGGTCGCGACGAGGAGCTCCGCGGACTCCACCGTGGAGCCGTCGGCCAGGTAGGCCATGACCACGCCGGTCGAGTTCTCCCGTACCACGCGCTCGACCTCGACCCCGGTGCGTATCCCGACGCCGTCGCGGCGCAGCCCGTCGGCGACCTGCGCTGCGGCGAACGGCTCCCAGGAGGGCAGCAGCCCCTCGCCGCGCACCAGCATGGTCACCTGGGAACCCAACGCGCTCCAAGCGGCGGCCATTTCGCACCCCACCACGCCGCCCCCGAGGACCGTGAGCCGGGCCGGAGCGGCGCCCGCCGTGGTCGCCTCCCGGCTGGTCCAGGCTCCGATGCCGGCCAGGCCCGGCACGGTCGGCATGACAGCGCTCGACCCGGTGCACAGCACCACGGCGTGACGGGCCGCCAGCACCGTGGCTCCGTCGTCGCCGTCCACCTCCACTCGCCGCTCTCCCACCAGCCGACCCCAGCCACGCACCAGGTCGATGCCGGCCGACTTCAACCAGGCCACCTGGCCGTCGTCGCGCAGGTCGGAGACGAACGCCTCCCGCCGGGCCAGGACGGCCGGGACGTCCAGCAGTCCGGTCACCGCCTCGCGCGCACCGGCCACCGCGCGAGCCTCCGCCAGCGCCGCGGCCGGGCGCAGCAGGGCCTTGCTCGGAATGCAGGCGAAGTACGAGCACTCACCGCCCACCCGCTCGCTCTCGACGACCACTGCGCTCAGACCGGCCTTGACCACGCGGTCGGCGACGTTCTCACCGGTGGGACCGGCACCGATCACGATGACGTCGTACTCGGCCGCTGCCGGCAGGTTCGGCCCGTGCGCCGGGCCCGTTGGGTTCTGCATGGTTCCTCTGTTCCGTGTCGGCGGATCACTGGGTGCGGGGGAGGCGGTCAGACGGACGTGGCAGCGCGGACGACCGGACGGCCCAGGTGCAGCGTGTTCTCCACGGGGAAGGGCACCAGGTCGTGGTGCTGGTCCGGCAGCGCGATGACGAGCGCGCAGCGGGGCAGCGCCGCCCGGATCTCGCCCAGCAGCCGCACGGCTGTGGGCCGGTCGAGCCCGGCGGTGGGCTCGTCGAGGAGGAGCACGGCGGGGTCGCGCAGTACGGCGCGGGCGATGGAGAGGCGGCGCCGCTGTCCCTGCGAGAGCTTGCCGCCCAAGGGGCCGGTGGGTGTGTCGAGGTCGAGGTCGGCCAGCGCCGCGGCGGTGAGCGCGGCGTGCAGCGCCTCGTCGTCGGCGTCGGGGGCGGCTTGGCGCAGGTTGTCGGCGATGGTGCTGTCCGCGAGCCAGTCCTCGGCCTCGACGAGGGTGGCCATGGTGGCCACCGACGCCGCGGAGAGTGTGGGCAGCGCGGAGCCACCGAGGAGGACGACACCGGGCGGCCGGCTGTCGATCCGTCCCGCGAGGATGTTGAGCAGGGTGCTCTTGCCGCTTCCGTTCGGCCCGGTGACCAGGGTGGCGCTGCCGGCGGTGAGGGTGCTCGACCAGCGGGTCCGGGCAGCTCCGAGGCCCGCCGGGAGATCGCGCACGACCAGTGGCGGGTCGGTGGGGGAGAGGAGGGCCGGCCCGGAAGGAAGGGCGCGGGCGCGGGCGAGCACGTCGGTCAGCCGTACGGCGGCATGTGCGGCCGAGCCGCGGTCGCGCAGCAGCTGCGGCAGGGTCTCGACCAGTTCGTAGCCGGCGGCGACCAGCAGCGCCTCGCCGATGGCGTCGGCGACCGGCTGCATCGTCGAGCGGCTGGAGAGGGCGAGCAGCAGGACCGCGACCTGTCCGAGCACGGCGAGCAGACGCAGCAGGAGACGGCTGTTGCGCAGGGCCGCCAGTGACGCGGCGTCAGCTCGCCGGGCCCGCTCCACCCGCTGGGCGACCTGGTCGCGGGCGTGCTCCACGGCGTCCAGGCAACGCAGTTCGGGGAGCGCGGACCGGGCGCTGAGCAGGGTGGACCGGGCGGCGGCCCGCTCGGCGGTGGCCTCGGCGCGGTGGGCGCCGGCCCGGGCGTTCATGTGCACGGCGACGGCCAGGGCCAGCGCGAGCAGCAGTGCCTCCACGGCCCCGGCCGTCGGGTTCGCCACGCAGATCAGCGCCACCACGACCACGGCGGTCGCCCCGACACCGGTCAGCGGCGCGGCGGTCCGGGCGGGTGCCGCGCCCACGGCGGCGACGTCGTCGGTGAGCTCGGCCAGCAGCGCGCCGTCGCGCCGCTCCCGCAACTGCCGCGACGGGAGCGCGCCGGCGGTGCGCACCATCCGGGCCCTGAGCGCGACGGTCGCGCCGAGCAGGGCACGGTGGCTGGTGAGCCGTTCGGTGTAGCGCAGGCCGGTGCGGCCGAGGGCCAAGACCCGTACGGTCCCCGAGGGGTACATCCAGGACCAGGTGGTGTTCGCGCGAAGCGTGACCAGGGCACAGGAGGTGAGGAACCAGCCGGACACACCGAGCAGGCCGGCGGCGGCCACCTCGGCGCCGACGGCGAGCAGTGCGCCGAGCAGCAGGTCGCGCCGGGCGCGGCGGTCGGCCGAGGTCCACAGCAGGGTGAGGGCCCTCATGAAGCCACCCCGCATGACGTCGCTCCGAGGACGCGGCCCCGGTCGATGTCGACCACGGCGTCAGCGATCTTGAGGAGTTCGGGACTGTGGGTGGCGAGCAGGACGGTCCTGTCCCGGGCCAGGGTGCGCACGGCGGCCATGACGCGTTCCTCAGCGTCGGGGTCCAGGTGGGCGGTCGGCTCGTCCAGGCAGAGCACGGGTGCGTCCCGCAACAGGGCGCGGACGAAGACCAGTTGCTGGATCTGGCCCGAGGAGAGCCCACTGCCGCGTTCGCCGATGACGGTGTCCAGGCCGTGCGGCAGCGCCGCCCGCAGGCCCGCGAAGCCGAGCGTCGCGAAGGCCGCGTCGAGCGCCGGGTCGTCCGCGTCCGGGCGGGCCAGCAGCAGGTTCTCCCGCACGGTGCCCGGCAGGAGGTGGCAGGGCTGGCCGATCCAGGACACCGCCCGGGGGTCGGCGGGCTGCCGCGCACCGCCGCTCTCGTGCGTGCTCGATCCGGAGTCGGGTGCGAGCAGCCCGGCGGCGACCGCCAGCAAGGTGGACTTCCCCGCTCCGCTGGCGCCGGTGAGGGCGAGCACCTGCCCCGGGCGCACGGTCAGGGTGACGTCGTGGAGGGCGGGCCGGTCGCGATCGGGGAAGGCGACGCCGACCGCGCACAGGTGCACGCTGCGCGGAGCGTCGGCGGGTCTTGGCGTCGTCCGCCCTGCTGGGGTCACGGACAGCAGGCCGTTGACGAGCTCGGCGGCGGCCGACGCCTCGGCACGGGCGTGGTAGCCGCGCGCCAGTTCCCGCACCGGCGCGAAGTAGGCGGGCGTGAGGACCAGGACGAAGAGCGCTGTGCCCAGGCCCATCGACGAGGGGACGCCGGGCAGGTGCAGGTAGTCGAGCAGGACCAGTCCGCAGTAGGTGGCGACCACGGCAAGGGTTCCGGTGACCAGCAGTTCCACCCAGGCGGTGGAGAGGAACGCCACGCGCAGCACCGCCTGGGTGCGGTGGGCCAGTTCACGGTCGTCCCGCTCCACGGCGAGGGCGGCGCGCTCGTCCGCGCCCAGGCCGACCAGTGTCGGCAGTCCGCGCAACTGGTCCAGCAGCCGGGCGCTGAGGGTCCGGGCGGCGGTCAGCTGTGCCTGGACGGCGGTGCGGGTGCCCATGCCGATGACCTTGAGATTGGCCGGCAGCAGCGGAGTCGCCAGCACCAGCAGCAGGGCCACCAGCCAGTTTCCCGCCGCGATCGCCGCCAGCACGACGCCGCTCGCGATCAGCATGGCCCGGCGCGCCGGGACATAGCCGGTCAGCCAGTCGGTGAGGCGGTCCACCTCCTCGTCGAGCGCCTGGACGAAGGCGGTGTCGGCCACCGCCGGCTCATCCGCGGGGGCCGCCCGCCGCCAGGCGGGCAGGGCGGCCTCCAGCAGCCGGGCGCGCAGTGTCTCCCGGACCGCGGCGGCCCCCTCGTCCGCGGCCCGGTCGCCGGCCGCGAGCAGCCAGGCCCGCAGCACGAGCCCGGCCGCGACCAGGCAGGCCGCCGGCAGCACCGACACCGGGGTGACCGTCGCCCGCTGGCCGTGCAGCGCCAGCCGGGCGGTCCAGCCGAGCCCGGCCGCCCACCCGACACTGCCGACGGCTGCGAGCCCGCGCAGCGTTCCGGCCCGCCGGAAGGCGGGCGCCTGCGCGTGCGCCCATGCGTGCAGGCGTTCCAGCGCCAGCTTCTGGTCCTGCTGTGCGTCGTCGTCGGCCAGGCGCGCCAGCAGGGCTGCGGTGTCGCTCACCGCTGCGCCGCCTGGTCGAGGTCGAACTCGCCGGCGGCGGCCCGCCGGTCACCGACCAGCCAGGCGGTGAGCGCGACGGCGGCGAAGAGGATGAGCGCGAGGGGGGCGATCCATTCGCCATGACCGCCGAACACGTCCTGCGCGACCGCGCCCACCCCGAGGCCGAGCACGGTGGAACCGATCCGACGGACCACGGTCCCGACGACTCCGTCCGGGGCGACATCAGCGCCTGTCGGATCGGTGCCGGTGTCGACGACGTTCTCCGCCGGCCGCTCCGGTTCGGCGGGGAGCGCAAGTGCGGTCGGTGTCGGTGGCCGGTACTTCCCGCGGAACACCCACCAGGCGTAGACGTTGTAGGCGAGCACGACGGGCATGCAGCAGCCGACGCCGATCAGCAGGAACACCTGCGACCCGAAGGGGCTGGCGGCCGCGTGCACGCTCAAGCCGGGCGGCACGACGACCGGGGCGGTCGCCGTCACCAGCGCCAGCAGTCCGGCCACCTGGGCGCAGACCACGGCGACGAACGGGCGGGCGTCGGGCGTTCGGCCGAAGCCGTACCAGGAGACCACGCCGCAGACGGCGGCGACGGTCACCGCGAGGCCGAACAGGACGGCGCGCAGCGGCTGGTCGAAGCGGAAGTGCTGCGGGTCGGCCACCTCCAGGCCCAGGCCCAGCACCAGGGCGGCCACGACCGTCACGGCGAGCAGCGGGCGCCCGAGCCGCGCGGCCCGACGGCGTGCGTCGCCCCGCGTCTTGGCCTGCAGCCAGGCGGCGCCGGCCAGCAGGTAGAGCGCGGTCACCCCGAGCGCGCACAGCACGCTGTAGGGAGTGAGCCAGCGCAGCGCGCTGCCGTCGAAGACGCCCCCGTGCTGCGGCAGGCCGCTGAGGACGGTGCCGACCACCAGGCCCTGGCAGAGCGTCACCACCAGCGAGGAGACGCCGAACAGCCGCCCCCAACCGGGTCGGTAGTCCGGTGCGGAGCTCTGCATCTCCAGTCCCAGCCCGCGCAGCACGAAGGCCAGCAGCATCACGACCAGCGGGAGGTAGACCCCGGGGAGCACGGTGGCGTAGACGCCGGGCAGCGCCGCCCAGAGGGTCACCCCGGCGAGGATGATCCAGCTCTCGTTGGCGTCCCAGGCCGTCGCGACCAGCTCGGTGTACTCCTTGCGCCGCTGGTCGCTGCGGTCGAAGAGGCCGAGGATCCCGATCCCGAGGTCGTAGCCGTCCAGCACGAGGTACGCGCCGAGTGCGAACAGGATCAGCGTGTAGGAAGCGTAGTCAGCCATGGATGGCCTCCGGCCCTGCCTTGACGGTTCGGACGATGTAGCGGACCCAGACCGCCACCAGCACGGCGTAGACCGTGACGAAGCCGGCCAGGCTCAGTGCGGCCTCGGCCGTGGACAGGTGGGAGACGGCGTCGGAGGTGCGGATCCGGCCGTAGACCACCCAGGGCTGGCGTCCGGTCTCCGCGGTGATCCAGCCCCCGGTGATCGCGACCAGGCCGGCGGGGGCCATCCACACCATCAGCCGGTGGAAGCGCCGGGCGGTGAACAGCCGCCCGCGCAGGCGAAGGACCAGTCCGGCGAAGGCCATCGCGAACATCGTGAGCGCGGTGAAGTACATCGCCCGGAAACCGTAGAAGGCGCTCCACATGTTCGGACGCTGGTCCGGCGGGGTTCGGAGCAGGCCGGGCACGTGCGCCTGGCCGGTCAGGTCCTTGCCGATCACCGCGCCCAGGTGCGGGATCTCGATGCGCAGGTTGTCCTTGCCCTTGCCGGGATCGGGGACGACGACCAGGTTGTAGCCGTTGTTGTCCGTCTTCCAGTTGCCCTCGAACGCCTCCAGCTTGGCGGGCTGGTGCTGCCCCATGAACCCCGCCGTCTCGTCCCCCGCGTACAGCTGAACGGGCATCAGGACGGCCAGGACCCCGAGTGCGAGGGAGAGCGTGCGGCGGGCGAACGGGAGCGAGCGCTGCCTGACCAGGTACCAGGCGGCGATGGCGCCGACGAACCAGGCGGCGCTGATCAGCACCGCCAGCAGCATGTGCGGGAACCGGTAGGAGAACGCCGGGTTGAACAGCACCTGCCACCAGTCGCGGGCCTGGAACTGGCCCGCGACCTCGGTGTAGCCGGCCGGGTCCTGCATCCAGCTGTTGGCGGAGAGGATCCAGGTGGTGGAGAGCAGGGTGCCGAAGGCGACCATCCACGAGGCGAAGGCCATGGTGCGGGGCCGCACCCGTCCCTCGCCGTAGAGCATGATGCCGATGAAGCCGGCCTCCAGGAAGAAGGCGGTGATCACCTCCATGCCGATGGTGACACCGAGGATGGGGCCCACCGCGTGCGCGTAACTGCCCCAGTTCAGGCCGAACTCGAAGGTCATCACTGTTCCGGCGACCACGCCGAGGCCGAACCCGACCGCGAAGATCTTCCGCCAGAAGCGGAACATCTGCAGGTAGAGCGGATTGCGGGTGCGCAGGTAGGCCGTGTACACGACGGCGAGCAGGATCGACAGCCCGACGGTCAGGGCGGGAAAGGTCATGTGGAAGACGGCGGTGATGGCGAACTGCCAGCGGGACAGCTCCACCGTCGCGGGCGATGCCATGGCGACTCCTGTCAGTGCCGGCGGACGGGGTGCGGGTGGCGCAGGTGGGTCACAGCCGCACCAGCGGGGTGTCCACCAGGTGCTCGGCCAGGAACCACACCTGCGCCTCGCCGGTCCGCACGACCTGGGAGACCAGCAGGTCGTTGGTGCCGTCGTCGCCGAGGGCCGCCGCCCGGGACGCGGCGTCGCGGGCGGCGATGAGGATCGCCTCGTGCGCGGACAGGAGGCGCGACAGCATCGCCGGCACCTCCTCGACGCCGTCCGGCGGACGCGGGATCGAGGTGATCTCCGCGACGTGCCGCGGGTCGCCGACGGCGACTCCGCCAAGGGCCTGGACCCGCTCGGCGAGGACGTCGACCAGCGCCAGGAGCTCGTCCGCGTGCTTGTCCAGCATGAGGTGCAGCTGGTAGAAGGTCGCCCCGCGCATCAGCCAGTGGTGCTTCTTGTAGAGCGTGTAGAGGATCCGGGTGTCCGCGAGGACCTGGTTGAGGCGCTGGCAGGAGTAGAGCCGCGCATCGTGGGAGAGGCCGAGGGGAACCTGGTTGACGGTTCCGAACTCCTGTATCTCCTTTCCGTGTTGATGCAGCAGTGGCTGGCTGCTGGCGCTGACGCTGGGGTGGTCGGCGTGGTCGGAACGGCTCATGGGTACTCCCTGGGGTCTTCGCGGTCCACTGGCTCGACCCAAGCTATGGGCGCGCGGAGTACGGGTTTGTTCCCGAGCGCACTGACCGTTGCCCGTGCGCGCCCGGCCAGGGCGCGCGCCGTCACCGAGCCGGCGTGGCCGGGACCTCGTTGCCGCCCGCGCGGGCGCGCCATTCGCGGGGAGTGACGCCGTAGGCGGCGCGGAAGACGCGGCTGAAGTGGGTCGGACTGACGAATCCCCAGCGGCGGGCCACGGATGACACGGTCGGCACGGCGAAGGCACGCCGGGACAGGTCGTGCGCACACATCTCCAGTCGGCGGCGCTGGATCCAGCGGGCCACCGTGGTCTCCTCGCCCTGGAAGAGCTTGTGGAGGTACCGGACGGAGACGTGGTGCGCGGTGGCGAGCTGCTCGGGGGAGAGCGACGAGTCGCCGAGGTGGCACATCGCGTAGTCCTTGATCCGCGCGAGCATGGCCGGCGCGGTCTGCGGCGCCGCCGGGTTCAGGGTGCCGCTGTGCTCCTGGATGACCAGGGCGAGCAGATCGATGGCCGTGTCGGCGAGCCTTCGGCCCGTGCCGGGGTCGAGGTCCGCGGCTCCCGAGGCCAGCTTCCGCAGGTAGGTGCTGACGAGTCCGACTGATCCGGAGTCGGGCTCGAACACGGTGGCGGTGGCCGTCCTGAGATCCTCGTCGCGCACGTGCAGGGCACTCCGCGGCAGGTGGAACGCCGTGAAGTCGAACGCGGTGGGCAGTTCCTTGGCGAAGGGGCGACCGGAGTCGGAGATCGCGAACTCGCCCGGGCCGAAGACGACCTCCCGCCCGTCCTGGGTGAGCCATGCGCAGCCCCGGTGCTGCATCGCGAGCGTGATCCATCCCTCGCCGTCGGCCGCGATCGCGCGCCTGGTGCGGGTGACCACCTGCGGTCCGGCTTCCACCCTGGAGATCTGCACGGCTCCCAACTGGTCACTGCTGATGACTCCGGCGGAGGGGCTCTCCTCCAGGAAGCCGACCTGAAGCGGTATGAAGGCATGGGAGACGGCCTCGTGCCAGCACTCGGCACGTTCGGCAGGGGAGAGCGATTCGGTGGACAGTGTGGTCGACACAAGGGTTCCCTTCGCCCGCGGCGAGGTCTGTTCTCGAACGTGCTGCCGTGCCCGCATCGGAGCGGGGGCACGGCCGGTCATCGGCCGGCCTGGATTCACCCCTGCTGACCTGGGACTATCTTGAGCTCGGCCCGGCTGATCGCGCTTCTGTCAGATGACCGGTCCCGTGCGTGGAACAGCGTTGGACAACGTCGGGCAGGGGTGGACATCGCCGACCTCGCCGCGGCGGCGGTACGCGCCGGCCGGAGCGAGGACGCCCGCGCCGTTGCGAGCGGGGCCGTGAGTGCGCGCAGAGAGCAGAGGAGAGGCGTCGTCGGGCAACGCGTCTCCGGCGAGCGGTCCTACGGTGACGCTCGTGCCTCGGAACGCCGGGGTCGGCCTGGGGACATCGGCCGGCCCCGCCGGGGCCAGACCACGCGCACTCTTGAGGAGACGACATGACGCATGACTTCCAGCCGGTCCGGCCCGTACTGGAGACGGCGGCAGCAGCGTTCGCGCAGGCCACCGCCGAGCCCCCGTACCTGTTCGACCTGCTCCCCGCGGAGGGCCGCAAGGCGGTCGACGAGGTCCAGTCGGGCGAGGTCGAGCTGCCGGCGGTCGACGAGGAGTGGATCACCGTCCCGGGCGGACCGACCGGCAGCGTCCGGGCCCGGATCGTGCGCCCGGCGGGCTCCACCGCGACCCTGCCGGTGACCCTCTACATCCACGGGGCGGGCTGGGTGTTCGGCAACGCACACACCCACGACCGCCTGGTGCGGGAGCTGGCGGTCGGGGCGGGCGTGGCGGTGGTCTTCCCCGAGTACGCCCTGTCGCCCGAGGCCCGCTACCCGGTCGCCATCGAGCAGAACTACGCCGTCGCCCAGTGGATCGTGCGGGAGGGCGCCACCAAGGCGCTGGACGGTACGCGGCTGGCCGTCGCGGGCGACTCGGTCGGCGGCAACATGAGCGCCGCGCTGACGCTGATGGCCAAGGAGCGCGGCGATGTCGCGCTCGTCCAGCAGGTGCTCTTCTACCCGGTCACCGACGCCTCGTTCGACACCGACTCCTACCACCAGTTCGCGACGGGCTACTTCCTGCGCCGCGACGGCATGCAGTGGTTCTGGGACCAGTACACGACCGACCCGGCCCAGCGTGCGGAGATCACCGCCTCCCCGCTGCGCGCCACCGCCGAGCAGCTCGCCGGCCTGCCCGCCGCCCTGGTCGTCACCGGTGAGGCCGACGTGCTGCGCGACGAGGGCGAGGCGTACGCGAGCAAGCTGCGTGCGGCCGGCGTCCCCGTCACCGCCGTCCGCTACCAGGGCGTCATCCACGACTTCGTGATGCTCAACGCCCTGCGCGAGACGCATGCGGCCCAGGCCGCGATCACCCTGGCGATCCAGACCCTGCGCGACGCGCTGCACACCGCCTGACCGGGCCGCCACCCGCTGCGCCCCGCTGCCGTCGGTCCTCGGGCCGACGGCAGCGGGGCGCTGGCACAAGCCGAACAGGCCGGCTGGGGGCGCGAGCATCCTGAGCCCACCTTCGTGTTCATCCACGGTGCGTTCGCGCCGCCGGCCCCACCGCTGATGCGGTGGGGCCGGCGGCAGTTGCTGTGGGGGCGGCCTCGGAGAGCATCTGGATCATCAGGCTCGGTGACCGCGCGGTGTTCTGGCGGTCGCCCGCGTCGGGGTTGCCCACGGTCGCGAGCTGCACGATGGCGGCCCGGCTGTCGTTCCGGCTGATCGGCCCGCCGCCCGCGTCAGGTGTCCATCGACGAGCCGGCTGCTCAAGGAAGCGCCGGCACGCTCACCGGCGGCCGATACCGAGCGCCGCCAGTTGCTCCTCGAACGGGACGACCGTGTCGGCCGCGGCGCGCTCGGGCACGGGCCGACTGGTCATGAGATCGGCCAACTCGCCTGCCGCACGGGCGATCCGGATGGCCAGGCCGCCGCTCGCGTCCCCGGTCGAGCCCCAGTCCTCGGTGGCCGCGAAGACGGCGGTGGGCGCCACCACGGCCCGCAGATGGGCGAAGAGCGGCCGCATGGCGTGCTCCAGGGCCAAGGAGTGCCGGGCCGTCCCGCCGGTGGCGGCGATGAGCACCGGGCAGCCGGTGAGCGCGTCCTTGTCGATCACGTCCATGAAGGACTTGAACAGCCCGCTGTACGAGGCACTGAAGATCGGCGTCACGGTGATCAGTCCGTCCGCTGCGGTGACCGCCTCGACCGCCTCGCGCAGCTCGGCCGCGGGGAAGCCGGTGACCAGGTTGTCGGCGATCTCCCTGGCCAGGTCCCGCAGTTCGATGATCCGCAGATCCACCTCCCGTCCGCTGTGGCGCAGTTGCCGAACGGTGGCGTCGGTGGCCCGATCGGCCAGCAGCCTGGTGGACGACGGGACGGAGAGCCCCGCTGCGACCACGACGAGACGCAGGGCGCTGTCGCTCACTTGGCGGCCTCCAGGGTCTCGGTGCCCGCCGCGGTGACCCGGGCGGCGTGGGTGGGACCGTCGGGGACGGTGGCGGGCCGGCCCGCGGCGAACTCCTTGCGCAGCACCGGGACGACCTCCTCGCCCAGCAGGTCGAGCTGCTCCAGGACGGTCTTCAGCGGCAGGCCGGCGTGGTCCATCAGGAAGAGCTGTCGCTGGTAGTCGCCGAAGGTCTCCCGGAAGGTCAGCGTCTTCTCGATGACCTCCTGCGGGCTGCCCACGGTCAGCGGGGTCTGCTCGGTGAACTCCTCCAGCGAGGGCCCGTGCCCGTACACCGGCGCGTTGTCGAAGTACGGCCTGAACTCCCGCACGGCGTCCTGGGAGTTGCGGCGCATGAACACCTGCCCGCCGAGGCCGACGATCGCCTGCTCGGGGGTGCCGTGGCCGTAGTGGGCGTAGCGCTCGCGGTAGAGGTTGATCAGCTTCTGGAAGTGTTCCTTGGGCCAGAAGATGTGGTTGGCGAAGAAGCCGTCTCCGTAGAAGGCGGCCTGCTCGGCGATTTCGGGGCTGCGGATCGAGCCGTGCCAGACGAACGGCGGCGTGTCGTCCAGCGGGCGCGGGGTGGCGGTGAAGGACTGCAGCGGGCTGCGGAAGCGGCCCGACCAGTCCACCGTCCCCTCGCGCCAGAGCTCGTGCAGCAGCGCATAATTCTCGATGGCGAGCGGGATGCCCTGGCGGATGTCCTGACCGAACCACGGGTACACCGGCCCGGTGTTGCCCCGGCCGAGCATCAGGTCGACCCGGCCGTCGGCCAGGTGCTGGAGCATCGCGAAGTCCTCGGCGATCTTCACCGGGTCGTTGGTGGTGATCAGCGTGGTCGAGGTCGAGAGGACCAGGCGCTCGGTGCGGGCCGCGATGTAGCCGAGCATGGTGGTCGGCGAGGACGGGACGAACGGTGGGTTGTGGTGCTCGCCGGTTGCGAAGACGTCCAGGCCCACCTCCTCGGCTTTGAGCGCGATGGCGACGATGGCCTTGATCCGCTCGTGCTCGGTCGGCATCCGCCCGGTTGTGGGGTCCGTGGTCACGTCCCCGACGCTGAATATTCCGAACTGCACTTGCTATCACCCTCTGTGCTGTGTGTCTGCGTGCCCTGGCTCTTCGAGGGCTTGTCGCCGCCTGCAGGGCCGGCCCGGGCTGTCGTCGTGCCTGGTCGTGCACCCTTTCCGGTCCGTGAACGCCCTGCTCGCCGGTGGCTGGGCGCGCCGTCCCGAACCGGTCACGACCGGGGGCCGGCGTCGTGGATCTCGGCGATGTAGCCACCGGGGAACTGCACCATCGCGCTGTCGCGCCCGGCGGAGGCGGACGGCCCCCACAGCACGGTCGCGCCGGCGGACCGGGCCTTGGCGAGGGTCGCGGTGAGGTCGTTCACGGCGTAGCCGGTGCTCTCGCGTCCGAAGGGGTAGGGCAGGTGCCCGTCGGTGACCGCGACCGAGGTGTCGCCGAACGGCGAGCTGATCCGGATCCGTCGGTAGGTGGTGCCGGGCAGGCCGAGTTCGGCGCCGGGTGCGTGCCGGTCGTCGGAGACCACCGTGCCGCCGGTGAAGGCCAGATAGCTGTGCAGGAAGGAGGCCGCCGCGCCGCTCGGCAGGTACAGCCGGTTCTCCGGGACGGACGCCAGCGCCGGATACGAGGGCGCCTTGGTGTGCCAGTACAGCTGTGCGTCGATGCCGCCGGGGAACTGCACGATCGCGTCGCGGCCGATCGGGTCGGCGAACGGCGTGACGACCGTGACCGCCCCGTCCGCCTCGGCCTTGTGGACACCGCGGTCCAGGTCCGTGACGAGCCAGCCGGTGCGCTCGACGCCGAACGGGTAGGGGACGGGCGTCTGGTAGTCGAAGACGGACAGCGTGCCGACCGGGGAGAGG
Organism: Kitasatospora sp. NBC_01250; assembly: GCF_036226465.1. NCBI lineage: Bacteria > Bacillati > Actinomycetota > Actinomycetes > Kitasatosporales > Streptomycetaceae > Kitasatospora > Kitasatospora sp. NBC_01250. The sequence goes on from NZ_CP108476.1 coordinate 8,118,887, forward strand.
ACGAGTTCGGACTTGGTCAGGCTCGGTGTCGGGGTGACGTCGGCGAGGACCTGCGTGGTGTTGGTGCCGCCGAAGGTCGACTCCCAGCTGCTGATGAACGAGTCCATCGTGCCGGGTGCCACATAGACGTGTGTCGAGTCGTACTGGGGGCCGACGGCGATGCCGGGGCGTCCCGTGGCGGACGCCGCAGGGGCTGACGGTGCGGTGGCGAAGGCCAGCGCGGTCACGGCGGTGACCGCGGTCAGCAGGCGCAGGGACAGGCGGACGGGCATGGGGAGGTTCCTCCTGGGGCTGGGGGACGGTCGAGTCCGTCACCGAACGGTAGGACCAGCGGGCGGGCGCGTGTTGACCGACCGTGCACGGCCTGGTGTCGACAGTGAACAGCCCGGGTGCGGTCCTGCATCGGCAGGACGGTGTGCACGCACGGAACACACAGCTCAGTCGCGCTCGCGGTAGCCGACCGTGATCGCGGCGACCAGGACCGTGCTGGCCAGCAGGGTCCACGCGAGGTGTCCGTGGATGACGAGCGCGGCGCCCGGCGCGGCGCCTGCGAGCATCGCCAGGACGGCGTAGAGGCGTCGGCCCAGCCGGGGGTTGTCGCCGCCGGCCAGTGAGGAGTCCGCGGCCAGGCCGGTCAGGGTGAGGGTGAGCACCGTCGTCGTCAGGTCCGGCACACCCAACTTGCGGACGGTGCCGTTGCGCAGGCCCATGGCGACGGCCAGCAGCGCGATCAGCGCCTCCTCGCGCGCCCGCCCGCCGCTGGAGGTGAACGCGACGGCGGTCGCCGCGCCTTGCAGCGCCGTCTCGGCCAGCAGCGCGGCGCGCAGCCAGCGCACCCGGCGGGCGTCGGGGTGCCTGAGCGCCAGGCGGCCGGCCAGCACCGAGCCCAGCAGGAAGGCCGCGAGCGAGGTCAGCGAGCCCGCGACGGAGAAGCCGGGCGTGCCCACCAGGGCGAACGCGATCACCACCACGTTCCCGGTCATGTTCGCGGTGAACACGTGGCCGAGACCCAGGTAGCTCACGGCATCGATCAGGCCGCTCACCGCGGTCAGCGCGAACAGGGCCAGGGCCAGCGGATGGCGGTCGCGGATCTGGGCGGTGCTCATGGTGCTCTCTGCCTGGGTGGGGGTCAACAAAGCTTCCCTTCAAGGTGGTCGGCGGTGACGGCTGATGGCGCCGTGCGCCGCCGGGCACAGTGCCCGGCGGCGCACGGCGGATTCGAGGGCGGCTCAGAAGAAGCACGGATCGTCGAGAGCCGGCCCGCTCCGCCCTGGAAGCAGTTGCCCGCGCGCCTGCCGCCAGTCGCGCTGCTCGTCGGAGGCGGCCGCCGCCTCGACCACCAGCCCGGCCTGCCGGACGCCGGTCAGGCTGGGCGCGGGGGTGGCCTGGTAGCCGCCGAAGCGCGCCACCGGGCTCCACAGCGGGACCACGGCCGGCAGCTCGGGGGCGATGCCCTCGTGCTCCTGCGCGCTGTGCACGATGCGGCCACCGACCACGGTGAGGACGGACTCGATGTGCGCGATGTCGGCCTCCTCCACCGTCAGGTAGTCGGCGCTGAGCACTGCGAGGTCGGCGTAACAGCCGACCCGCAGACGGCCCTTGACGTTCTGCTCGCCGGTGAGGCGGGCGCCGCCCAGGGTGTAGAGCTCCAGCGCCTCCTCGCGGCTGAGCCGGCCGGCCGCCGGTCGCAGCGTGCGTCCGCTGACGGCGCGCCCGGAGACCAGCCAGTGCAGCGCCACCCACGGGTTGTAGGAGGAGACCCGAGTCGCGTCGGTGCCCGCGCCGACCGTGAGCCCGCGTTCCAGCATCGCCCGCACCGGCGGCGCCTCGGCCGCCGCCGCGGCGCCGTAGCGGCGCACGAACGCCTCGCCCTGGAAGGACATCCGGTTCTGCACCGAGACGGCGCCGCCGAGCGCGGCGATCCGGTCCAGGCTCGCGGGGGAGACCGTCTCGGCATGGTCGAAGAGCCACCGGTTCCCGTCCGGGAAGAGGCCCTCGGCGGCGAGCTTCTCGAAGACCGCCAGGTCGCGGCGGATCGTCTCGTCGTAGCTGGCGTGCAGTCGAAATCCCCAGCCGTGCTCCATCAGCAGCCGCACGGCCTGCTCGAACCCGGCCTCGTACGGGCCGAGTTCGGGGCGCGGCTCGGTGAAGTTCTCGAAGTCCGCCGCCGCCCAGGTGAGGTTCTCCCCGGCGCCGTTGAGGCGCAGCCATGCGTCCCCGTCGCCGGGGCGGACGGTGGCCACCCAGCGGGCCAGGTCGTCCAGCTCCTGTCCGGCGGTCTGCGGGAAGAGGTGGTAGGCGATCCGCAGCGTCAACTCGCCCTGCTGCGCAAGCTGCATGACGGTGCCGTAGTTCTCCGGGAAGCTCTGGAAGCCGCCGGCCGCGTCGATCGCCGAGGTGAGCCCGAAGCGGTTGAGCTCACGCAGGAAGTGCCGGGTGGACGCGGCCTTCTCGGCCTCGTCCAAGGTCGGCGCCTTGGCCAGTGTGGAGTACAGCAGCAGGGCGCCGGGGGCGGCGAGCAGCATGCCGGTCGGCCGCCCGTCGTGGCCGCGGACGATCTGGCCGCCCGCCGGGTCGGGGGTGTTGCGGTCGAACCCGGCGGCCCGCAGTGCCGCCCGGTTCATCAGCGCCGACTGGTACAGGTGCAGGACGAAGACCGGGGTGTCGGGTGCGGCGGCGTTCAGCTCGGCCAGGGTGGGCAGTCGGCGCTCGGCGAACTGGTCGGCGGACCAGCCGCCGACCACCCGCACCCACTGGCCCGGCGGGGTGCGCTCGGCCTGGGACCGGAGCATGGCCAGCGCCTGCCGCAGCGTCGGCACGCCGTCCCAGCGCAGCTCCAGCACGTAGTTGAGACCGCCCCGGATGACGTGCAGGTGCGAGTCGTTGAGGCCGGGGACGGCGCGTCGCCCGAGCGCGTCGACCACCCGGGTCCCGGGGCCGATCCGGGGTATGACGTCGGCGTCGTTCCCGACGGCGGTGATCAGACCGGCGCGGATCGCGACCGCGCTCGCCCGTGGGCGCAGCGGGTCGCCGGTGTACACCTTGGCGTTGCGTACCACCAGGTCGGCGGCGTGGTCGGGGTGGCCGGGGCGGAGCCCGGCCACAGGCATGCTCGACATGGGTTCTCGCTCTCGAATGGCCGACCGGTCAGTCGCCGATGAAGGCGAGGAGTTCCTTGTTGACCTCGTCGGCGTGTGTCCAGATCAGCCCGTGGGGGGCGCCCTCCAGTACCACCAGGCGGGCGCCCGCGATGCTCCGGGAGAGCGGGATCGCGGTCGAGCGCAGCGGCAGGGTGCGGTCCGCGTCGCCGTGGATGATCAGTACGGGGACGTCGATCCTGGGCAGGTCGGCGCGGAAGTCGGTGAGCCAGGCCGGGACGCAGTCCAGGGTGGCCTTGGCGGACGCGGCGACGCCGACGTTCCAGCTGTACTGCACCACCTGGTCGCTCACCCGCTCGCCGCCGAGCACGTCCACGTTGTAGAAGTCGGCGAGGAAGCCCGCGAGGAAGGCCGGGCGGTCGGCGCGGATGGCGCCCTGGATCTCCTCGAAGACGATGCCGTCCACGCCGTCGGGGTTGTCGTCGGTCTTCAGCAGGAACGGCGGGACGACGCCCAGCATGACCGCCTTGGCGACGCGCTCGGATCCGTAGGCGCCGAGGTAGCGGGTGACCTCTCCGGTGCCCATGGAGAAGCCGACCAGGACGACGTCCCGCAGGTCGAGGTGGGTCAGTACGGCATCGAGATCACCCGCGAAGGTGTCGTAGTCGTAGCCGGAGGCCGGCTTGTCGGAGGCACCGAACCCGCGGCGGTCGTAGGTGATCACCCGGTTGCCGGCGGCGAGCAGCGCGGCCACCTGCTTCTCCCAGGACGCCCCGTTCAGCGGCCAGCCGTGGATGAGCACGACGGGCCGACCGGAGCCGTGATCCTCGAAATACAGGTTGACGGGGTGGGAGTTCTCTTCGCCGACCGTGAGGAAGGGCATGGGGCAGTCCTTGTCGTTCAGGCTGAACAGCGCAAGCCGCACAGCTCGTTGAGCTCTGGCACGACTCAATCTAGGGAGGCGTCGAGCTGCGACTTCTCTCTGCACGCACCGGCTCTGACCTGTGCGGGCAGTGACACCGCGAGCAGCGCTGGGACCGGTGGTGCAGGGGAGCCGAGTGCAGTGCGGGAACAGCCTTGGGCACAGTGGGAGAAGAGATGTTCGAGCGTCGCGGATAGCGTCGTGGCTGTGCCGTCGTGTCCGCGGCACCGCTCGGGTTCCGAGCCTCCCAAGCCCTGCGACGTCCGCGCCGACGTCCCTGCGCCATACCCCCATCCGAAAGTGAGTACAGCCATGGTCGACTTCGACTACGTGCACGCCGCCCCCAGCTCGGACCTGCTGACGCCGGACAACTCGATGATGCTCTTCGTCGATCACCAGCCGCAGATGTTCTTCGGCACCGGCAGCGGCGACCGCTCGGCGATCATCAACGCCACCGTCGGCCTGGCCAAGGCCGCACGCGTCTTCGACGTCCCGGTGGTGCTGTCCACGGTGGCCGCCGAGTCCTTCTCCGGCCCGATCCTGCCGCAGCTGAAGGCGGTCTTCCCCGACCACGAGGTGGTCGACCGGACCTCGATGAACGCCTGGGAGGACGCGGCCCTGGTCGAGGCGGTCAAGGCCACCGGGCGCAGCAAGATCATCCTTTCCGGCCTGTGGACCGAGGTCTGCCTGGTGCTGCCTGCCCTGTCGGCGCTGGACCAGGGCTACGAGGTGTACGTGGTCTCGGACGCCTCGGGCGGGGTCAGCCCGCTGGCCCACGAGCACGCCGTGCAGCGGATGACGGCGGCCGGTGCGGTGCCGGTGACCTGGGTGCAGGTGCTGCTGGAACTGCAGCGCGACTGGGCCCGCACCGAGACGTACCTGCCGGTCATGGACGTGGTCAAGGAGCACGCCGGGGCCTACGGCCTGGGCGTCGTCTACGCGCAGACCATGATCAACGAGCATGCGGCCGGCTGAACCGGCAACCAGGCACCCGAGAAAGAGAGTTCACCGGTGAACACAGGTCTCCTCCTGCTCCGACTGGTCGCCGGTCTGCTGGTCGCGGGTCATGGTGTGCAGAAGGTCAGCTTCCACCTGGGCGGTCGGGGGCTGGCCGGCGGCACCGCGGAGTTCCGTCAGGACGGCTTCCGTGGCGGGGTGTTCACGGCGCTCACCGCTGGGGGCAGCCAGATCGGGGCCGGTCTGCTGCTCGCGGCCGGCCTGCTCACGCCGCTGGCCGCCGCGGGGGCGATGGGTGTGATGACGGTCGCGCTGACCGTCAAGCGCCCGCACGGGCTATGGGTGCAGAACGACGGCTACGAGTACCCGCTCGTGCTGGTCGCGATCGGTGCCGCGCTGTCCGCAACGGGGCCCGGCGACTGGTCGCTCGACGCCCCGCTGGGTCTACTGCCCTGGCCCGCGTGGTGGCTGCCGCTGGCCATCCTGGCCGGCGTCGGCGGCGGCCTGGCCACCCGCCTTGCCCTGCACCGGCGTTGAGACCCACTGCCGGGTAGTGGCCCTGCCGTGACGGCGGCGCAGACGCCGACGGCCCACTCCTGATCGAGGCGATCAGGAGTGGGCTCACGGTTCGCCGATCAGGCGATGATCGGCACGAACCGGATGCCCCGGCCCAGTTCCCGCGCTCGACCTCACCCGGGCGCCGATCGCCGACAGTCGAGGGCGCGGCGTACTGCTGTTACCGGACACCGCCCCCGGACGATCGACCCCGAAAGATCGACCCCGGCCGAACCGGCGGAACTTCCGGCCCGGTGGATGTCCCGCTCAGATCAGCAGGTCGAAGAGCTCGAAGGCCTCGTCCCACTGGTCCGTGGAGGGGCGGCGGGTGTCGCGGGCGATGGTTTTGAGGGCGCGGGCGAGGGCGACGCTGAGGCCGCCGGCCAGGTCGGGCAGCCGCTGCTGGGTGTCCTCGGCGGCCTCCATGCCGAGGGCGGGGCGGGCTGCGAGCTGGTCGAGCAGCGGGCGCAGTTCTATGCCCTCCTCCAGCTTCCTGAAGGCGTGGATGCTCTCCTGCAGGCCTTTGGTGACGGGGAGGTCCTGCGGCTCGATGATGTCCCGCTCGTTGGCCTTGGCGTTGGCCGTGCCGATGAGGAAGAGGTCGTAGAGCTTGGCGTCCAGGAAGTCGTTGTAGCGCTTGAGGTCGTTCTTGTTGACGTCGAGGCCGGCGGCAGCGCGGAAGAAGCGCTCGAACTTGGAAACACCCATGACGGGCATGGCATTTCACCTTCTCGCGTCGATGGACGGGCTGAGGTCATGGAGTGGCGGGTGGTCTCACCTCCCCGAGGTGCTCGTGCGCCAGGCGGACGGCCATGGCGCCCTCGCCGACTGCGGAGGCCACCCGCTTGACCGAGCCGCTGCGGACGTCGCCGACGGCGAAGACCCCCGGCAGGCCGGTCTCCAGGGCGAGTGGGGCGCGGGCCAGGGGCTTCCAGAGGTCCGCTGCCACCTGGTCCACATGCTGCCCGGTCGGAATGAAGCCGCGCCTGTCCAGGGTGACGGCGGCTGCGAGCCAGGCGGTGGCGGGGCGCGCGCCGATGAAGACGAACAGGGCGCGGGCCGCCAGCACCTGCTGCTCGCGGGTGCGGTTGTCCTGGACGACGAGGGCTTCGACCCGGTCCTCGCCGGTGACTTCTTGGACCTCGGTATGCAGTCGGACATGGATCCGGGGGTGCCGCTCGATCCGGTCGATCAGATAGCGGGACATGCTGTGGCCCAGGTCTTCGCCGCGGACCAGCAGATGGACAGCGGGCGACTCGCGCGCCATGAACAGGGCTGCCTGGCCGGCGGAGTTGCCGCCGCCGACAACGGCCACCGCGTCAAGGCGGCAGGTCCGTGCCTCCCACAGGGTGGCGGCGTAGTGGACCCCGAGCCCCTCGAACCGTTCGACGCCGGGGACGGTCAGTCGCCGGTAGCGAGCGCCGGTGGCCACCACCACGCTGTGGGCGGCGACCGTGCCGCCCTCGGTGAGCCGCACCACGTTGGCCCCGTCGCGCTGTTCGAGTCCGGCGGCCTCGGCGGGGACGTCGATCCGGGCGCCGAACCGGGTGGCCTGTACGACGGCGCGTTCGGCGAGCTCCATGCCGGAGATCCCGGCAGGGAAACCGAGGTAGTTCTCGATCCGGGAGGACGTACCGGCCTGGCCGCCGGTCGCCACCGCGTCCAGGACGACGGTGGAGAGCCCCTCGGAGGCGCCGTACACCGCGGCGGCCAGGCCCCCAGGGCCGGCGCCGACCACGAGCAGGTCGCAGACGGCCTTCGCGGCGGTTCCGGTCCGCAGCCCGATCACCTGGGCGAGTTCGACGTTGGAGGGGTTGCGCAGCACCCGGTAGTCGTGCCACACAACGATCGGGGTCTCCTCCGGAGCGATCCCAAGACGCGTCAGCAGCGCCTCGGCGTGGGTGTCCTTCTCCACATCCGCCCAGCGGTGAGGGAGGCGGTTGCGGGCGGCGAACTCCAGCAGCCGCCGGGTGTCGGGGGAGAAGGCGGAGCCGATGATACGGAAGCCCGTCCCCGTGCCGGCCAGCATCGTGCGGCGCAGCAGGTACGCCCGCAGGATCACGTCGCCGAGCGCGGGTTCGCGGCTGAGCAGGTCGCGCAGAGCGGCCGAACCCACCGTCAGCACCTCGCCGGGTCTGTTCACCACTGCGCTGACGAAGGCGGTCTGGCCCTCCAGTACGCCGAGTTCGCCGAGGAAACTGTGCGGACCGTGCAACTGGATGACGTGCTGTGGGTCGTCCTGGCCTTCGACCACGGCCACCGTGCCGCTGAGGACGACGAAGAACTCCTCGCTGGGTTCGCCCGCCCGGAAGAGCTGTTCCCCCTCGCGGACTTGCCGTACCTGTCCGCACGGTCTCAGGATCGCTATCTGGTCGTCCGTCAGCTGCGGGTAGGCGCCGTGGACGTCGGCCGTCGGAGTCGGCATCGACACGGTTCACTCCCTTCGTCGGAAACAGCGGCCGAGGTGGAAAGCAGCGGTGGAGGACAGCAGCGGAAGCATGTGCGGAAGCGGCAGGCTGGAGGAAGCGTGGTCATCACGGCCTCCGGGAGGCGGGATCGGCCGGTCCGTGCGACGTCGACAGCGACTCGTCCACCCATCGGCGCAGCGCGTTCGCGGGCGCGGCGCCGGTCTGGCGGGCGATGGGCCTGCCGTGGTCGAGGATCAGCAGGGTGGGTACGGCTTGGACCTCGAACCGACGGGCCAGGGCGGGCGACGTGTCGATGTCGACCTTCACCAGCTTGATCCGGCCGGCCAGGTCCTTGGCGACCTGTTCGAGGGCCGGGCTCACCATGCGGCAGGGACCGCACCAGGTGGCCCAGAGGTCGACGAGCACCGGCAGGCTCGCCTGCTCGGCGACCTCCCCGAAGTCGGCGTCGCCCGCTTCGGCGATCCACGGCAGCGCAGCCCGGCAGTTCCCGCAGCGCGGGCTGCCCTGCGCCGCGGCGGGTACGCGATTGGTCCGGCCGCAGCTGGGGCAGGCGACCGTCCGCACCGAGGTCTCGGCGCCGTCGGCGGTGTCGTCACGGCCGTCGCGGTCGGGGCGGCCTTGGGGAGAAGCGCTCATCACGGATCCTGCGGCTCGTCCTGGAGGGTGACGGTCAGTTCGTCGTCCCTGGCGTCGACCAGGATGGTCACGCCGTCGCGTGCCTCTCCGCTGAGCAACGCGCGGCCGATCCTGGTCTCGACCTCGTGGGAGATGAAGCGGCGTAGCGGCCTGGCCCCGTAGACCGGGTCGTAGCCCTCGCTCGCGATCAGCCGGCGGCCCGGCTCGGTGAGGACGAGCGTGATGCGCTGCTCGGCGAGGCGGTCGCGCAGCTCGGCGAGGAGCAGATCGACGATGCGCTCGATCTGTGCGACGCCGAGCGGGTGGAAGAGGACGATGTCGTCGACCCGGTTGAGGAATTCGGGGCGGAAATGGCTGCTGAGTTCGGTCATCACCAGCGCCCGCACCTCGGGCTTGATCTCGCCGGCCTGGGTGGCGTCCTGGAGCAGGTACTGGGAGCCGAGGTTCGAGGTCATGATGACGACGGTGTTGCGGAAGTCGACGGTACGACCCTGTGCATCGGTGATCCGGCCGTCGTCCAGCACCTGGAGCAGCGTGTTGAAGATGTCGGCGTGCGCCTTCTCGATCTCGTCGAACAGGACGACCGAGTACGGCTTGCGGCGTACCGCCTCGGTGAGCTGGCCGCCTTCCTCGTAGCCGACGTAGCCGGGGGGCGCGCCGACCAGGCGGCTGACGGTGTGCCGCTCCTGGTACTCGCTCATGTCGAGCCGGATCATGTTGGTCTCGCTGTCGAACAGTGCGGCGGCCAGCGTCTTGGCCAGCTCGGTCTTCCCGACGCCGGTGGGGCCGAGGAAGATGAACGAGCCGATCGGCCGGCGCGGGTCGCGCACGCCGGAGCGGGCCCGGATCACCGCGTCGGCGACGAGCTGGACCGCCTCGTCCTGCCCGACCACCCGCTCGCGCAGGATCTCGTCCAGCTTGAGCAGCTTCTGCCGCTCGCCCTCCTGGAGCCGGGTGACGGGGATGCCGGTCCACGCGGAGACGATCTCGGCGATCTCCTCGGCGGTGACCACCTCGCGCAGCAACCGGGTCTCGCCCTGCTTGGCGGCGAGCTGCTCCTCCTCGGCGGCCAGGCGGCGCTCCAGTTCGCTGATGGTTCCGTAGCGTAGTTGGGCGGCCCGGTTGAGGTCGTAGGCACGTTCGGCCTGTTCGGCTTCCTGCCGGGCGCGCTCCAGTTCCTGGCGCAGTTCCTGGACCTTGCGGATGGCCTGGCGCTCGGCCTCCCACTGGGCGTGCTTGGCGTCCACCTCGCCCCGCAGGTCGGCCAGTTCACGCCTCAGGTCCTCCAGGCGGGCTCGGCTGGCCGGGTCGGTCTCCTGGTCCAGCGCGGCCTCCTCGATCTCCAGCCGGGTGGCCCGGCGGGTGAGTTCGTCGAGTTCGGCGGGCATGGAGTCGATCTCGGTGCGCAGTCGCGCGCAGGCCTCGTCGACCAGGTCGATGGCCTTGTCCGGGAGGAAGCGGTCGCTGATGTAGCGGTGGCTGAGGGTGGCCGCGGCTACCAGCGCGCCGTCCTGGATCTTGACGCCGTGGAAGACCTCCAGCCGCTCGCGGATGCCGCGCAGGATGGAGATCGCGTCCTCGACGGTCGGCTCGTCCACCAGCACGGTCTGGAAGCGGCGCTCCAGCGCGGCGTCGGACTCGATGTGCTTGCGGTACTCGTCCAGGGTGGTGGCGCCGATCATGTGCAGCTCACCGCGGGCCAGCATCGGTTTGAGCATGTTGCCCGCGTCCATGGCACCCTCGGCCGCGCCGGCTCCGACGACGGTGTGCAGCTCGTCCACGAACAGCAGGATGCGGCCCTCGGCGCCCTTGACCTCGGACAGAACGGCCTTGAGGCGCTCCTCGAACTCGCCGCGGTATTTGGCTCCGGCCACCAGCGATCCCATGTCGAGCGAGAACACCGTCTTGTCCCGAAGCCCTTCGGGCACGTCGCCGCGCACGATCCGCTGGGCCAGGCCCTCCACGATGGCGGTCTTGCCGACGCCCGGTTCGCCGATCAGCACCGGGTTGTTCTTGGTCTTGCGGCTGAGGATCTGGATGACCCGGCGGATCTCCGCGTCCCGGCCGATCACCGGGTCCAGGCGGCCGGCGCGCGCCTCCACCACCAGGTCGCGGCCGTACTTCTCCAGGGCCTCGTACGCTTCCTCGGGATTGGCGGAGGTGACCCGCTGGTTCCCGCGCACCGTGGTGAGGGCGGCGAGGAAGGAGTCCTTGCTCACGCGCTGTTCGCCGAGCCGACGGCCGGCCGCGGTGGTCGGTCCCTCGTCCACCAGGGCCAGCACCAGGTGCTCGGTGGAGACGTACTCGTCCTTGAGTCGCTTCGCCTCCTGTTCCGCGCTGTCCAGCAGCCGGGCCAGCCGCTGGGTCACCATCACCTGGCCCGGGGTGGCGCCCGGACCGGTCGTGCGCGGGCGCTTGGCGAGATCGGCCTCGACGGCGGCGCGCAGGGCGGCCGGGTCGGCGCCGGAATCGGCCAGTAGACGGGTCGTCAGGCCGTCCTGCTGATCGAGCAGGGCCAGCAGCAGGTGCTCCCCGTCGACCTCGGCCTGTCCCATCCGTACCGCGACGCTCTGCGCTTCCTGCAGTGCCTCCTGGGACTTCTGGGTGAGGCGGTTCATGTCCATGTCGTCGACTCCTTGGCGGCTCGTTCGCTGCGCCGCAGTGCGGTCTCCAGACGTTCGATGCGGTCGAGCAGGTCCAGGACGACGCCGATGGCCGCGTAGTTGAGGTGCAGTCCGGCCCGCAGCCGCTGAACGCGGGCGATGGCCGATGGCGCGCCGCCCCGGAACCACATCCGGCCCCGGGCGTCACGCTCGGCGTCCACCAGGCCGAGGGCGACGAAGCGGCTGACGAGTTCGGGCGGCAGGCCGCTGCGGGAGGCCACGTCGGCCATGGGGAGCCGATAGGGGCTGGGGCTGGTCCGGTAGACCCGCACCAGGGGATAGGCAGCCCTGGCGCCGGCCTGTCCGGCGCCTGCGGCGGGAGAACGGCGTTCGGCTCTCATGTCTGCTTCCTCGGGTCGAAGGAGGAGACTGCGGCCAGTTCCTCGAACAGCTCGCGCTCACGCGGGCCGGGCGAGGGCGGCACCATGACCTTGATCTCGGCATACAGGTCACCGGGGGAACCCCTGGGATGCGGCATCCCCTCGCCGCGCAGCCGCAGCCGGCGGCCGGTGGAGGTCCCGGGCGGCACGTGCACCTTGGCCGTCCCGCCCGGACCGGAGACCGGCACCATCGCACCCAGTGCGGCCTCCCAGGCGGTGACCGGCAGATCGACGTGGATGTCGCGCCCGACGAGCCGGTAGCGGGGATGCGGAGCGATACGGACCACCAGGTAGAGGTCCCCGGCGGAACCCGGGCCGCGGCCCTGGCCGCCCTCCCCCGCGAGTCGGATGCGCTGTCCGTCGACGACGCCGGCCGGAACGGTGACGTCGTAGGTGCGCTCCCCTCCGGGCCCGCCGAGGGTGATCTTCCGCCGGCCGCCGCGGTATGCGTCTTCGACGCTGAGGGCGAGTTCGGCTTCTTGGTCCGCGCCGGGGATCGGGCCGCCCCGCCCGGCGCGGCCGGCTCGGCCGCCGAACACGCCTCCGAAGAGGTCCTCGAAGTCCACGCCGGAGGTGTCGAAGTCGGTCTCCGTCCAGGTCCGTGCGCGCGCCCGGTCGGCGCCTCGGCCCCGCCCGAAGGGACTGCCGCGGTACGCGCCGGCTCCGCCGCCGAAGCCCTGGCCGGCCGCGACACGCTCGTCGAAGTCCTCCGGAATCTGCCGGAAGTCCGGGCCGAAGCGGTCGTAGCGCGACCGGGTGTCGGGGTCGGACAGCACGCTGTACGCCTCGTTGATCTGTTTGAAGCGCTCCTCGGCAGCCGGATCGCGGTTGATGTCCGGGTGGTAGCGGCGGGCCAAGGTGCGGAACGCCTGCTGGATCTCGGCCGCGTCGGCGGTGCGCGGGACGCCCAGCAGCTCGTAGTAGTCGCGTGCCATGGCGGCCTCAATCCTGCTTGCGGGTGACCACTACCGCGGCCGGCCGCAGCTGGCGGCCGGGTTCGCCGTAGCCGGGCCGCAGCACCTGGACGACGGTGCCCGCAGCGGTGTCCGGTGCATCCACCACGGAGACCACCTCGTGCTGCTCGGGCTGGAAGGGGACGCCGGTCTCCTCGTAGCGGGGGTAGCCGAGGCTTCGCAGCACCTCGACGGCCTGGTCGCGGACCGCCCGCACCCCGCTGACGATCGCGCCGTGGTCGTCGGCGCCCGCGTGGGCGAGGGCCAGTTCGAGGTTGTCGACGACCGGGAGGAAGGCCGCGGCCACCCTGGCCCGCTCGGCCTCCCGTTCCCGGGGGAGCTCACGGGCGTAGCGCTTGCGGAGGTTGTCGAGGTCGGCGAGGGCTCGCCGCCACCGATCCTCCAGCTCCGCTACCTCCGGGCTGCGGGGTCCCGGCGCCTGTTCCCCGGCTTCGGGGGCAGGCGGGGGCGTCTGCAGTGGGGGCGTCCGCTCGGGCGAGGTCTGCTCGGGCGGGGGGCGGTCCTCGGCGGGACGCATCTGTTCCTGATCCGACATGTCGCCGCCTTCAGCTCTTGTCGAAATCGGCGTCGATGACGTCGTCGTCGCCCCCCGCGGATCGGCTCTGGGCGCCCTGGCCGGGCGCCGCGCCGGGCTGGGCGCCCGCCGGTCCGGTGGGGTGGGCGGCCAGCGCCGCGTGGATCTGCTGGAGTTCCGAGGTCAGGCTCCGGGCCCGGTCCGCCGGGGCCTCCTCCTTGACGGCGGTACGCGCCTCGTCGATCAGCAGTCGCGCGCGGGCCCGTTCGTGCTCCGGTGCGGCGTCGCCGAGGTCGTCCAGCCGGCGCTCCACCTGGTACGCGGAGGTGTCGAGCTCGTTGCGGGCGTCGATGGCCTCGCGCAGGGCCAAGTCGCTGGTGCGGTTGCTCTCGGCCTCGTTGATCATCCGCTCGACCTCGGACGGGTCGAGGTTGGAGCCTTCGCTGATGGTGATCGACTGCTCGGCGCCGGTGTCCCGGTCCTTGGCGCTGACCTTGAGGATGCCGTTGGCGTCGATGTCGAAGGTGACCTCGATCTGGGTCTCCCCGCGCCGGGCCGGCCGCAGGTTCTCCAGCCGGAAGCGGCCCAGCACCCGGTTGTCGGCGGCCAGTTCGCGCTCGCCCTGGAGCACGACGATGTCCACGGCCGGCTGGTTGTCCTCAGCCGTGGAGAAGGTCTCGGAGCGGCGGGCGGGGATGGTGGTGTTCCGTTCGATGATCTTGGTCATCACGCCGCCGGCCGTCTCGACGCCCAGCGAGAGCGGGGTGACGTCCAGCAGCAGGACGTCCTTGACCTCGCCCTTGAGCACTCCGGCCTGGACGGCGGCGCCCAGCGCCACGACCTCGTCGGGGTTCACGCTCATGTTCGGGTCCTTGCCGCCGGTCAGCCGACGGACCAGGTTCTGCACGGCCGGCATACGGGTCGAGCCGCCGACGAGGATGACCTCGTCGATGTCGTTGTCGGTGACCTTGGCGTCGCTCATCGCCGTCCGGACCGGTTCCAGGCAGCGCTCCACCAGGTCCGAGGTGATCTGCTCGAAGGTGGAGCGGCGGACCGTCTCGGTGAGGTGCTTCGGCCCGGAGGCGTCCGCCGTGATGAACGGCAGGCTCACCTGGGTCTGGCTGACCGAGCTCAGCTCGGTCTTCGCCTTCTCGGCCGCCTCGAACAGGCGTTGCAGCGCCTGCGGGTCCTTGCGCAGGTCGATGCCCTCGGCCTGCTGGAAGCCGTCCGCCAGGTGGTCCACCAGCCGGCGGTCGAAGTCGTCGCCGCCCAGGTGGGAGTCGCCTGCCGTGGCGCGGACCTCCACCACTCCGTCGCCGACGTCCAGCAGGCTGACGTCGAAGGTGCCGCCGCCGAGGTCGAAGACCATGACCGTCTCGTGGCCCTTCTTGTCCAGCCCGTAGGCCAGCGCCGCGGCGGTCGGCTCGTTGATGATCCGCAGGACTTCGAGACCGGCTATCCTTCCGGCGTCCTTGGTGGCCTGGCGCTGGGCGTCGTTGAAGTACGCCGGTACGGTGATGACCGCCTCGGTCACCTTCTCGCCGAGGGACTTGCCGGCGTCGTCGGCCAGCTTCCGCAGCACCTGCGCACTGATCTCCTCCGGCGCGTACTGCTTGCCTCTCACCTCGAAGCGGGCCACCCCGCCGGGCCCCTCGACCACGTCGAAGGAGACCGCCTTGGCCTCGTCGGAGATCTCGTCGTAGCGGCGCCCGATGAACCGCTTCGCCGAGGTGATGGTGCCTTTGGGGTTGAGGATCGACTGTCGGCGCGCGAGCTGTCCCACCAGCCGCTCGCCGTCATCGGAGAAGCCGACCACCGACGGGGTCGTCCTGGCCCCCTCGGCATTCGGGACGACAGAGGGCTCACCGCCCTCCCAGACCGCGATGACCGAGTTGGTGGTACCGAGATCGATGCCTACTGCCTTCGCCATGGGAATCTCCTCCGCCGGGACACGGGACCGATCGGCGGGCTGCCAGGCATACGACGCCGCGCCCACCGCACCCTTGTGCAGCCTCGCGCGGTACGCGGCGCGCTTCCTGGCCCTGGCGTGACCAAACTGCGCCGTCCTTTCAGTCCGCGAGGACGGGGATCCGGCACAGCTCGCAGGTGAGCCCCCGTGCCGAGCGGCGTAGCGTCGACAGTGCGAAGCCGCTGTCGAGCCGCGAATGGACCCGCGATGGACGCTGTTCCGTTTCCGACCGCCCGGCCCCTCCACTCCAATCCGCACCTGGGGGCCGCGCGGCACGCACTGCTACGGCTGGTGACGGTCATGCTCGACGGCGACGACGAGCGCGAGGTGCTGTGGGGGGCCATGGCGGCGATCGCCGCCGTGGGCCCGTTCACCGCCGAGGCGGCGTATGCCGTGCACCACGGTCTGGCGCGGCGCTGCCCACCGCGCCCGGCGACGGCCTCCACCGTCGCCAGGCCCGGGAGCGCGGCGGCGCGGGAGCCGGCGGTGGATCCCGACGGCAAGGCTCCCGCTGAAGCAGCGGCCGAAGCCGTGGACGCCGAGCGGCTCGACCGGCGGATCGGCGCTCTGGACGGCCGCAGCCAGAACCTTCACGAGCCGGGCGGGCCGTGGGCACGGGCCATCGCGCTGCGGTACCGGGAAATCTGCCTCGGCTATCTCGTCGTCCGATCCCTGACCACACCCTCGGCCGAGGAGACCGCCCTGACCGATCTGCTCGCGCAGCAGACCGGGATGGTCCTCGCGCGCCTCACCGGACGCCGGGGCCCACCGGCCGGCGGGTCGCAGGACGTGCCGGGGACCGGGGACCTGTCCGACACCGGGAACCTGCCGGAGCCCGAGGACGGCTCACCCACCGCCGGCCTCGGCGACAGAACCGCCGCCGCCCTGGCCTCGCGGCTCGCCACCCACGACGCGCTCTCCCGCGCCGCCGTCTCCGGCAGGGGCGAGGCGGGAATCCTCCAGACCCTGCACGAACACACGGGATTCGCGGCCCTCACCGAGGACCGCTTCGGCAACCCGCGGGCATGGGCGGGTCCCCGAGGGGGCGACCCCCGGAGCGGAGCCGGCAGCGGAATGCGCCCCGAGCCGGAGAACCGGCGCCGGGACGCCCTGATGCACCGCGCGCGGCGCCGGCCCGGCGCCGTCCGGGACCGGGACCGGCTGGTCATGCCCGTAGCGATGGCGGGAGATCTGCTCGGTGTCGTCGCGCTGGTTGATCCGGACCAGCGGGCGGCGGAAGCGGACACCTCGGCGCTCGAACAGGCCGCTCTGGTGCTGGCTCCCCTGCTCTCCCACGAGCGCAGGCTGGCCGAGCTGGAGCCCCGGCTGCGCCGCGACCTGGTCGACCGGCTGGTCTCGGGTGAGTGGACCGAGGACGCCTTCACCCAGGCAGCAGCCCTGGGTCACGACCTGCACCGGCAGCACAGAGTCGCCGTGCTGGAGTGGCTCGGGGCGGCCGAGGGCGCCGCGCTCGGCGACGCGGTGGCGCGGGCGGCCGAGCGGCTGCGCCGGGACGTGCTCGTCGGCTCGCGTGGCGCGAGCACGGTCGTCCTGGTGGCCGGTGAGGACCGGCGTGATCCGGGCGACGAGCTGTACAGGGCCGTCTCGGACGAACTCGGTACCGGCGCCGGCGCGATCGGGGTCGGCGGCCAGTGCGACGTCCTCGCCGATCTGCCGCACTCCTACGGCGAGGCCGTCCGTGCCCTCGCCGTCCGCCGCCGTTCCCAGGACCCGTACGGCAGCACCGGCTTCGACGAGCTGGGCCTGTGCCGCATGATCGGCACCGGCGAAGGCGAGCGGGAAGCCGACCGCTTCGTCCGGGTATGGCTGGGACGGCTGCTGGACTACGACGCCCACCACCACACCGAGCTGGTGATGACACTCTCGCGCTACCTGGAGAGCGGCTGCAGCTACGACGCGACCTCCGAGATGCTCCTCATCCACCGCAGCACCGTCCGCTACCGCCTCCAGCGCATCGGCGAGATCACCGGCCACGACCTGGGCGTCGCCGAGACGCGCCTCAATCTGCACATTGCCACCCACATCCGCAACGTGCTCGACCCACCGCGTTGAGTCGCGGACGAGCCCGTGGCGGTCACTGTGGGTGACGATCTTTGCCCTGTCCCTGGACGTAGGCGGCACCGGTCAGTGCGACGCCGACGGGGGGACCGTAGAACGCCTGGACTACCCCGAGCCGGTCCGCGAACCGTGGACGTCCGGGAGTATCAGGACACTCCAGCTGGGTCATGCGGTGGAGTTGGAGTTCTCCTGGTCCGGCCTGCGGTGGAGGGCTGCGAGGACGGATCGGTGGGTGAGCCACCCGGCGAGGCGGGTGCGGGTGGGGTCGAGGACGGGCAGTCCGGCTCCTTCGGTGGTCGCGAGGGCGTCGAGGGCCTGGGCCAGATCGGTGTCGGCGGCGACCTGGTGCGGCCGGTGGGTGATGGCGGCGAGGGTGGTGGTGCCGTGGGTGCCGTCGGCGAGGGTTTCGGTGGCGGCGCGGGCGGTGGCGGTGCCGAGGTAGCTGCCATCGGTGGCCAGGACGGGCAGGACGCCGTGCCGGGATGCAGCGAGGATGTCGGCGGCCGTGGTCAGCGGCATCGTCTCGCTGAGAGCCTCGGGCAGCGGCTCCATCACTTCGGCGGCGGTGAGGCCGGAGAAGGGTGAGATGGTCGGTTTCTCGTCGAGGTCGATGCCGCGGCGGCGCAGTTTGAGGCTGTAGATGGTGTCGCGGGACAGGGCGCGGCTGACCCCGGTGGCCAGCACGATGGCGGTCATCAGGGGCAGGATGATCGTGTATTCGCCGGTGAGTTCGAACAGGATGATGACGGCGGTGATGGGGGCGCGGGCGGCGCCGGCGAAGACGGCCCCCATGCCGATCAGGCCGTAGGCGCCGAGCGGGCCGGTGATGCCGGGGACGAGGTGCTGGGCGGTGGCGCCGAAGGCGGCGCCGAGCATGGCGCCCATGAAGAGGGAGGGGGCGAAGACGCCGCCGGAGCCGCCGATGCCGATGGTGAGGCTGGTTGCAGCGATCTTCCCCACCAGGAGCAGGAGGAGGAAGGCGATGACGTACTTGCCGTTGACGGCGTTCTCCAGTACCGGGTAGCCGACGCCGTACATCTGCGGCAGGACGAGCAGGAGCAGGCCGAGCAGGAGCCCGCCGACGGCGGGGCGGGCCCATTCGGGACCGCGCCACACATAGTCGCAGGCGTCCTCGATCCAGTACAGGATCCGGGTGAAGCCGACGCCGACCGCCCCGGCGATCACGCCCAGGAGCGCGAAGAGCAGGTACTGCGAGAGGTGGTGGACACCGAAGGCGGGCAACTGGAGGAACGGGGTGTTGCCGAAGGCGGCCCGGCCGATGACCGAGGAGGTCACGGAGGAGAGCACGACCATGCCGAAGGCTTCGGCGGTGAAGTCGCGCAGGATCAGCTCCATCGCGAAGAACACCCCGGCCAGCGGGGCGTTGAAGGTGGCGGCGATGCCGCCCGCCGCGCCGCAGGCGACCAGCACCTTCATCCGGTCCTCGGGCACCCTGACCACGCGGCCCAGGGTGGAGCCGAGCGCGGAGCCGATCTGGACGATCGGGCCCTCGCGGCCCACGGATCCGCCGCCGCCGATGGTCAGCGCGGAGGCCAGGGACTTGACCAGGGCGACCTGCGGGGCGATCCGTCCGCCGCGCCGGGCGACGGCGTACATGACCTCGGGTACGCCGTGGCCGCGGGCCTCGCGGGCGAAGCGCTGGACCAGCGGGCCGTACAGGAGTCCGGCCACCACCGGGGCGAGCAGGACGAACCAGCGGCCGAGCCAGGGGACGTGCGGGTTGGCGGCGTGCCCGGCGGCCGCGTAGTCGGGATGGCCGGACAGCGCCAGGGTGAACGTCTTGATCAGCCAGCGGAAGGCGATCGCCCCGAGGCCGGCTCCGGCGCCGACCAGCAGGGCCAGGACGAGCAGGCCGCCCTTGGATTCGCGCAGGGCGGTGGGGGCGGCGGCCAGGCCGCGTCGTACGACGGGGGTGCGGGAGTCGAGGGGCTGGGGGCTTGGGGGTATGGCTTCGGCTGCGGTCACTCTTGCATTATGCAAATAATATCTTTGCACTGCGCAAGGGTCTCTCGTTTCGAGATGGCCGATCCGCGATGCGGGACAGGCGGGGGCACGGCGGGCCCTGCGGAGCGCGTACGCCCCCGGAGCGGCGCACGCCACGGCGTGCGGGAGGTAGAAAGGAGGCATGTCGCACGACCGCGCCCAGCCGCCCGCCGCCGATCCGTCCCCGCTCAGCGCGGAGGAGGACCTCGTCACGGCGGTTCTCACCGCCTCGCGCGTCCTGGTCGCGATCTCCGCGAGGTCGCTGGGCGAGGTGGAGGAGTCGTTGACGCTGCCTCAGTTCCGGATGCTGGTCGTGCTGCAGAGCCGTGGTGCGATGAGCCTGTCCCGGCTGGCGGAGTTCCTGGCGGTCAACCCGTCCACGGCGATGCGGATGATCGAGCGTCTGGTCACGGCCGGCATGGTGGTGCGCGAGACGGGTCTGCCGGACCGGCGCGAGGTGCGGATCGTGCTCACCGAGGAGGGGGTTCGCACGGTGGTGGATGCCACCGACCGGCGCCGGGCCGAGATCGCCCAGGTGGTCGCGGCGATGCCGCCGGAGCAGCGCTCCGGCCTGGTCGCGGCGCTGCGGGCGTTCGCCGAGGCCGGCGGTGAACCGGCGGCGCCACTCAGGCAGTTGGACCTGCTCGGCTGGTGACCACCGCTGGTGCCCCTGGTCCCGGCGCCTCCCTGGCAGGTACGGCCCGTGCACTTCATGACGGTTCCGTGGAGTGCCGCGATGTCCGCTGTGGGGGCTCTCCTGGTCCGACGACCGCGGGGAGGGGGCGCTGTGGGTCCGGGTGAGGCGATCCGCCATTCCGACGTCCGTCACTTTCCGGTCATGCAACGTGCCCGAACATCACCACAGCCGGAAACCGGACCTCTCCTCTCCGCTGCGGGCGCCCTTCCCCCCGCGAGCGCCCCGGCGCATGCTGATGCCGGGCCGGACAACGGCGTCCTGCCCGCGGAGGGGGACCGGCATGGACTACGAGAACCTGTTCGAACGCATCAACCGCGCGGTCCACCCCGTCCTGGCCGAAGGAACCGTCGCCCAGTACATCCCGGCCCTCGCCGCCGTCGACCCCCACCGGTTCGGCCTCGCGATCGCGGACACCGGCACCCGCAAACCACGCGGCACCGGGGACTGGCAGGTCCCGTTCTCCATCCAGTCCATCTCCAAGGTGTTCACCCTCGCCCTGGTCCTGGCCGCCGACGGCGACTCGCTGTGGGCCCGGGTGGGCAAGGAGCCCTCCGGGTCACCCTTCAACTCCCTGGCCCAGCTGGAACGTGAGAACGCGATCCCGCGCAACCCCTTCGTCAACGCCGGCGCCCTGGTCATCACCGACCGGCTGCTCACCCTCACCGGCGACTCCCGGGGCACCCTGCGCGAGTTCCTCCGCACCGAGAGCGGCAACCCGCACATCGACTTCGACGCCCAGGTCGCCTGGAGCGAGAGCCACCACGGACACCGCAACGCCGCCCTCGGCCACCTGCTGGCCGACCACGGCCGCCTCGACAACCCCGTCCCGGACGTCCTCGACCACTACTTCTGGCAGTGCGCCCTCACCATGAGCTGCCGCGACCTCGCCCTCGCCGCAGGATTCCTCGCCCGGCACGGCTTACGGGCCGACGGCACCCGGCTGCTCACCCGCAGCGAGGCCAAGCGCGTCAACGCCGTCATGCTGATCGGCGGCACCTACGACGCCGCGGGCGAGTTCGCCCACCGGGTCGGCCTGCCCGCCAAGAGCGGTGTCGGCGGGGGCATCCTGGCCGTCATCCCGGGGCGCGGGACGCTCTGCACCTGGGGGCCGGCTCTCGACAGCCACGGCAACTCGATCGCGGGCATCACCGCGCTCGACACCCTCACCACTCACACCGGCTGGTCCATCTTCTGACCGGCGGCGCACACACCCGGCCCGGACCGCCGGGTGCTGCGCGGTTCCACACGAAGGTGACGGTCTCGTCGACGCGTGCCGAGTGGATGCCGACGGAAGCCTCACGCATGTACTGCTCGCACAGCTCGTGGGCCTTCTTGTACGCGTCGGTCGAGAGCGCTCGGCCATGGCCTCCTGCGGCGTCGCAGCCGGTAGTGATCCCCGGCGAAGCCCTGCGTGACCGGTGGCCCGGACGGAACCGCCGCGTGACGATCAGGGGTCAACCCGCGGGTGTATGGGAGTTCTCCGCCCGTCGGCGCGTGTCGAGCACGACGGCGGGCGACGTTTAGAGTGTGGGGTATGCCCAGGCTGAGTGAAGAGACCCGGGAGGAGCGGCGTCGCCACATCCTCACCAGCGCCTGGCGCTGCTTCTCCCGCGACGGATTCCACGCCACGTCGATGGATGACGTGATCACCGCGACCGGCATGTCCTCCAGCGCGGTGTACCGGTACTTCCGCAGCAAGGACGACCTCATCCTGGCCGCCGCGGACGAATCCCTGGCCCTGGTCCGCAACCTGTTCAGCGGTCTCCTGGAGCAGCGCCCCACCCCGTCACCGGCCCAGGTCGTGACCGCGATGGTGGCCGAGCTGCGCGACTGCGACCCGGGACAGGGTGACGACCTGCGACGCATCGCCATCCAGGCGTGGGGGGAAGCGCTGCGCAGGCCGGAGCTGGCGGAGCGCACCCGCTCGTTCTACCTGGACGTGCGCGGCAGTCTCGCCGAGTTGGCCGGCCGGTGGCGGGAGGAGGGCCGGCTCGGGCCGCAGGCGGACCCGGAGGCGGTGGCGTCGGTGCTGATGTCCCTGATGCCGGGACTGCTGGTCGGGCGCTACCTGGTGGACCCGGTCTCGGTGGATCGCATGGTCGAGGGCCTGTCGGCCCTCGCCTCGGCGTTCCCTCCGGGGCAGGGCGGCGACGGGCTGTAGCAGTTCTGCGGAACCGTCAACTCCTGTTCGCGCCCACGGGCCGGGATGAGACCCGGGCCGTTCGCCGGTCCGATGGCGGGACTACCGGGTGCCGCACCCGCAGGCGCCCACCTCGGGCGGCGACAGCCACACCCTCTACCGATTCTGACGAACTCGCCGGCTTCTTCCGGGAGTTGCCGAGCACCAAGGAACGTAGCCCGGCCTTCCGCCCAGGTGTCCTCTCACCGCCTGCGGTCCCGAGCGTCCGGCGGCTCGCCCCCGGCCGCAGGTGCGACCGGGGCACGAGAGGTGGACCGGGTTCACGGGGCGGGAACCGTGTCCGGCGGGGCGGGGGCGAGCCAGGGCGAGTCGTACTCGATGTGCTCGGGGCCCAGGCCGTGGGGCGCGTTGGTGTAGAGGCGCAGGCGCAGCCCGTCGGGGTCGGGGACGACGAGGAGCCAGCCCGCCATGGCGACGACCGGCGGCGAGTGCGGGACGCCGAGCGCGTCGAGATGGACGGTCCACCCGTCGAGGGCGGTGCGGTCGTCGACGGCCAGGGTGAGGAAGTCGTAGCCGTTCAGGGCGGTGCAGGTCGCCGGGTCGAGGCGCAGTTCGAGCCGGGTGCCCAGCCCGGGGACATTGAGGATGACCGCGAACAGGGTGCCGTCGGGGCGGCGGTGGTCGAGCGCCTCGACCCGGCGGGCGCCGAGGACCGCGGTGTACCAACGGGCGCTGCGCTCCAGGTCGGTGACGGGCAGTTTGAGGTGGTGGATTCCCGCGTGGGGCGGGGTGGCGGTGGGGTTCATGGTCAGCTCCGGATCTCGGCGGCGCTGGCGCCGGTGGTGGCGAGGGCGGGGCGGTCGACGGGGGTGCCGCGGCGCCACAGGTGGGTGATGGCGCGCAGGGCGGCGATGTCGTGGGTGGGGTCGCCTTCGACGAGGAGCAGGTCGGCGCGCAGTCCCGGGGCGATGCGGCCCCGGTCGGTGAGGGCGAAGGCGTCGGCGGGCGCGGCGGTGGCGGCGGTCAGCGCCTGGGTGGGGGTGAGTCCGGCGGCCACCAGCAGGGCGAGTTCGCCGTGGTAGCTGATGCCGTGGGTGGTGGGGTGGCCCATCCCGCCGGTGCCGTCGGTGCCGGCCAGCAGGGGGACGCCGAGCCGGAACATGCGCAGAGCGGCGTCGGCGGCGTGGGCCGGGTCCATGCGGATCGGGCCGACGCGCTCCGCGGGGTTCGTGGTGCGGATCCGGTCGAGTTCGTCGAGCCATCGCGGGTCGGCATAGGGGCGCAGCCGGGGGTCGTCGGCGAGTTCGTACTCGGCCGGGGTGGGGGTCATCCCGGTGAGTGCGGTCAGGGTGGGGACGACGAAGACGCCGTGTGCGGCGGCGGCTTCGATCAGGTCGTCGCTGCTGTGGCCGTCGGCGGGGGAGTGGGCGAGGCCGTCGATGCCGCAGTCGATCGCCTGGCGGGCGGCGGTGCGGGTGAGGGTGTGGGCGACGGTGCGCAGGCCGTGTTCGTGGGCGGCGTGCACCAGGGCGGTGACGGTCTGCGCAGACATCAGCGGCATCGGGTGGCCGATCGCCGTGCCGTCCTCGATGAAGATCTTGAGGTGGTCGGCGCCTTCGGTGACCCGGGCCGCGACGAAGGCGTCGGCGTCCTGCGGTCCGGCCACGGTGGGGAAGGGTTCGAGCAGGCCGGACTCGACCAGCTGGCCGGGGTGTCCGCCGGGGGCGGTGGCGCCGGTGGTGGCGACGCGCAGGTCGGCGAGGTCGTCCCGGTCGCCTGCGGCAGCCCGCAGTCGGCGGGCGGTGGCGGGTGCGCCGCCCATGTCGAGTTCGGTGGTGATGCCGAACAGGAGGGACTGGCGCAGCTGCCCGGTGTCGGTGGCGTGGGTGTGGGCGTCGATCAGGCCGGGGAGCAGGGTGCGGCCGGTCGCGTCGACGACCTGTGCGCCCTCGGGCAGGGGCAGGGCGTTGCCGACGGCGGTGATGAGCGGGCCCTCGATCAGGACGTCGCGGGCCGGGTGGAGGCGGGTGCCGTCGAAGACGGCGGCCCGGCGGATGAGGGTGGGGCGGGAGGCGGCAGTGGTCATGTCCGTGACTCCTTCGAACGTGCGGTTCAGGCCGCGGGCTCAAGGGGCAGGTGGTCGGCCAGGCGGTCGAGGACCTCGCCGGGCGTGGCCGGCAGGCCGTGGGCGGCGAGGTAGCCGTCCGGGCGGACCAGCAGGGTGCTGTCCAGCGCGGGGATGTGCCGGACCGTCAGGAGGCCGTGCACTGCGGACGTGTCCGGGCCGGCGGTCGGTTCGGCGGGTGTGCCGGGCAGGGCCAGGGTCCAGTGCAGGCCGTCCGGAGGGACGAGCCGTGGGCTGACCCGCGTGCCGGGGCGCGGGGCGCCGAGGTCGGGCTGGTCGGTGTAGCCGATGTCGAGCTGGGCGAGCTTGGCGGCGATCCAGTCGGTGATCCCCGGGGTGCCGGCGGCGGCGGACAGCAGGGCGTTGCGCAGCTGGCAGGCGGTCGGGTCGGTCAGGGTGGCGGCCTCGGCGAAGCGGGCGGTGAAGGAGACGAGTGCGCGGGCGACGGGGTGCCGCTCGCGGTGGTAGCTGTCCAGCAGGGCGTCCGGTGCCATCCCGTTCAGGACGGCCTGCAGCTTCCAGGCCAGGTTCCCGGCGTCCTGGATGCCGGTGTTCATGCCCTGGCCGCCGGCCGGGCTGTGGGTGTGGGCAGCGTCGCCGGCCAGCAGGACGGGCCCGGCGCGAAACGACTCGGCCACCCGTTCCTGCACCCGGTACGTCGAGGCGGCGACCACCTCGGAGACCCGCGCTGCCTCCCGCGCGGGACCGCGCTCGGACAGCAGCCGCTCGACGTCCGCCGCGCACGGGGCCACCGATCCGGGCGCGGCGGGGGCGACCAGCCGGTGCAGGCCGCCGGCGAGCGGGGAGAGCAGCAGCATGCCCGCCCCGGAGAGGAAGAACGTGGGGTCCTCGCAGGCCGTGGTCCGGGTGCCGGCCGTGAGACGGACGTCGGCGAGCGCGAACAGCTGCTCCCGCGCGGTGCCGGGGAAGGCGATGCCCGCCGCCGTGCGCACCGTACTGTGCAGGCCGTCGCAGCCGACCAGGTAGCGGGCGGACACGGCACGCACCACCCCGTCCGGCCCGGCGACCGTCGCCATCACGCCTGGGTGGTCGGGGGTGATGCCGAGGAGGCGGTGCTGGCGGTGCACGGTTCCGCCCAACTCCTCCAGCCGCGCCAGCAGTTGCTCTTCGGTGGTCTGCTGGGAGGCGAGCAGCAGGTACGGATGGGGAGTGTCCAGCTGGTCGAAGCAGGCCCGCAGGAGCGTCCGGTCGCGGTCGTGGAGGCTGAACCCCCGCGCCTTCGTCCCGGCCCGGACGAGCGGGGTGCCGACCCCGATCCGGTCCAGGTACTCCAGGGTGCGAGGCTGTACGGCCGCCGCCCTGCTGCCGGGCCCGATCCCGGCACCCCGGTCGATCAGCACGTGGTCCACGCCCAGCTGACGGAGGCTCACCGCCAGCGCCAGGCCGGCGGGACCGGCCCCGACGATCAGCACAGCGGTCTGACAGGGAAGAGGCTCGACAAGCGGTAAGGCGGTCATGACACGCTCCTCGCCGTACAGGAGGGCGGCCGCCGGAGGGCTCCCCGCAGCAGCGCGCAACCAGCGAAAACGAACGTTTCCGTTTCACCTTGACGGTAGCAACCTCGACCCCATAGCGCAAACGATCGTTTCGCTTTGCTGGGAGATCCGCGCAGCCCGCGCTGCTGTTCCTGGGTGTCGTGTACCGAGGAAGGCACGGCCTTCCCCGGCCCCCGGCGGGTGCGCATGATCAAGTCGACCGTGCTCGACGCCTTGACGAGGGAAACAGCCATGACAGCGAACTCCACACCCCGACCTGCGGACCTCTTCCGGCT
The DNA here is from genome assembly GCF_036226465.1 of Kitasatospora sp. NBC_01250. NCBI lineage: Bacteria > Bacillati > Actinomycetota > Actinomycetes > Kitasatosporales > Streptomycetaceae > Kitasatospora > Kitasatospora sp. NBC_01250. The sequence continues at coordinate 8,144,821 of NZ_CP108476.1, forward strand.
CGACGGGCGGCGGGCGGTGGTGATCGGCGCGGGCAGCGGCATCGGCGCGGCGGGCGCGCGCGCCCTCGCCGACCACGGCGCGGACGTGGTCTGCGCCGACCGTGACCTGGCCGCCGCCACCGCCACCGCGACCGGCGGCGAACCGTACCTGCTGGACGTCCTGGACCGCGCCGCCGTGCGGGCCGCGCCCGCCGAACTGGGCGACGTCGACGTGCTCGTCTTCACCCCGGCGACGAACATCCGCAGGCGGCTGGTCGACTACGCCGACGAGGAGTTCGACCGCATCGTCGACCTCAACCTGCGCGCGCCGTTCGACCTGCTGCGCGCCTTCGGCCGCCCGATGGCCGAACGCGGCCGCGGCTCGATCATCGGGGTCTCCTCGATCCGAGCCGTCGCAGTGGAACCGGCCCAGGGCATCTACTCCGCGACCAAGGCCGGACTGGTGGCCCTGCTGAACACGGCGGCCGCCGAACTCGGCCCGCTCGGCGTGCGGGTCAACGCGCTTGCCCCCGGCGTGGTCGAGTCGCCGATGACGACCTGGGCGCAGTCCGACGCCGTGCGCTACGACGCGTACGCGGCCAAGACCGTGCTGGGCCGCTGGGCGCAGCCCGAGGAGATGGCGGGTGCGGTGGTGTTCCTGGCCTCGGACGCCGCGAGCTACGTGACCGGCAGCGTGCTCACCGTCGACGGCGGGTGGACGGCCGCCGACGGCCGCTACGCTCCGCCGGAGTGAGACGGGGGCGGGGCCCCGGCCGCTACGGCAGCCGGGGCCCCGCCGGGGCCGTCAGGCGTCGGAGAACATGGCCTTCGTCATCTCCTGCGCGTCACCGATCGTGTCGATGACGACCAAGGGGTTGGAGTAGTCCCGCCAGTGGACGATCCGCCGCTCACGGATCGTCACGATCGAGACGTAGCGCTGGTGGTAGGGCCTGCCGGTGGCGACCCCGGTGCCGTGGCCGGCGTACTCCAGGACCACCACGCCCGGGGTGGTGGTCGGGTAGACCTTGGAGTCGCTCATGCGCTCCAGGGTGATGATGCGTCCGTACCCGCGGAACGAGTCGATGATCGCCTGGCGCCCGTGCAGCGCGGGCGGTGTGCCCGGGGGCGCGTAGAGGAACTCCATGACGACGTCGTCCGCGAACAGGTCGAAGTAGTGCTCACCGTCGGTCAGCCCGGCCAGTGACTCCTCGACCAGTTCCATGAAGGGGCCCAGGGCCTTGAAGTGCGCGTAGTCGACCATCATCGCTCTCCTCGTGTGTTCCGACTCCCGGTGCGGCCACCGGTCGGCGGCCGTGCCGCTTGTTGTCCGCGCCGCGTCAGACCTGGTTGTTCCACATCCGGAACATCGCGCAGCTGCCCTGGTTGTCGAAGGTCACCGTCCACAGGTTGGCGAAGGTGCCGAGCTCCTTGTAGACGCCGGTGCCCTTGATCGCGGCCGTGTCCCCGTTGATCATGAGGACGGACCACTCGAAGTCCCAGCCGCCCTGCTGCCACGCCTGGCGGGACCGCCAGCCCTTCACGATCTCCTCGCGGCCGATCCAGTCGGTCTCGTACGGCCGCTCGTGGTACTCCGCCCCGGCGCAGAACAGGGCCGCGATGTCCTCGGGCGCGTTGCTGCGCCAGGCCCGCACGTACGCCTGAACCCACTCGTCGACCTGCTGCTCGGTCGGCATCGCCGGCCTCCTTCGGTGTCGTCGATTCACGCTCGGGTCTCAGGCCGAGGCTGCGGGCGGGGCGGTGCGGCGGACCGTGACGGTCTGGGGCGTGGTGTATTCGAGCAGGCCCTCGGCGCCGCTCTCCGAGCCGAGTCCGGACTGCTTGTGACCCGCGAAGGTGACGAGCGGGGTGAGGTGCTGGACCTCGTTGATCCACACCGTGCCGGCCCGCAGGCGCCGCCCGACGGCCAGCGCCGCCTCCGGGTCCGATGACCAGACGGAGGCGCCGAGCCCGTACTCGCTCGCGTTCGCCCGGGCGACGGCGTCCTCGACGTCGTCGAAGCGGAGCACCGGCAGGACCGGCCCGAACTGCTCCTCCCGGACGATCCGCGAGGACTCCGGAGGGTTGTCCAGGAGCGTCGGCTCCACGAAGTAGCCCGGCCCATCCCCGGCCCGGCCGCCGGTGGCGAAACGGTGGCCCTGGGTGTGGGAGTCCTGGAGGAGGTCGAGGACCCGCTCGTACTGCGGGCGGTTCTGCACCGGGCCGAGCCGTACGCCCGGCTCGGTACCGCGGCCGACCCGCACGGTGGCGGCGTAGGCGGCCAGCGCCCGCAGGAGCGGCTGGTGGACATCGTGGTGGACGTACAGCCGCTTGATCGCCAGGCAGACCTGGCCGCTGTTGGCGAAGGCACCCCAGAACAACTTCTCCGCGATGGCGGGCACATCGACGTCCGGCAGGACGATGGCCGCGTCGTTGCCGCCCAGCTCCAGGGTCACCCGGGTCAGCGTGGGCGCCGCGCCGGCCATCACCTGGCGGCCGGTCCGGGTGGAGCCGGTGTAGCTGATCATGTCGATGCCGGGGTGCGCGGTCATCCACGGCCCCAGCTCGGCGCCGCCCGAGACGACGTTCAGGACACCGGGCGGCAGGACCTCGCGCAGCAGCTCGCCGACCTTCAGCGTGACCAGCGGGGTGAACGGGGACGGCTTCCACACCACCGTGTTGCCCGCCAGCAGCGCCGGGGCGAGCTTGAACCCCGCGTTGCCCAGCGGGTAGTTCCACGGCACGATCGCGCCCACCACTCCCAGCGGCACCCGGCGGGTCACCGAGAGCCGCTCCGCGCTGTCCTCGTTCACCGTCTCCGGCAGCGACAGCGACGTCGTCCCGCGCAGCCAGTACCCGAACCCGAGGATCTCCGCGGCGGCGTCGTCCAACGACTTGCCCTGCTCCCGGGTCAGGAGCCGCTTGAGCGCATCGAGCTGCGCCTCGACGGTGTCGGCGACCGCCAGGACGAGCTTGCGCCGCTCCTCCAACGGCGTCGCGGACCAGCCGGGCAGGGCTGCCCGGGCCGCGGCGACCGCTTGGTCGAGCTGCTCGGGCGAGCAGACCGGCGCCCTGGCCGCTACCGTCTCGTCGGCCGGGTCGAGGACCTCGTAGGACGACGCACCCGCCACCGCCCGGCCGGCGATGGTCATGGTGAAGTCGGTGGCGGCACTGGTGTCCATGGCGGTTCTCCTGGCACGACGATCGGTGGTGTGTGCCCGCCTTCGGGGCGGACGTCCGGTCCGGCCCCCCAAGGCCGTGGGCCGGCACACCATCGACTATCGGCACCTGGCCGCCCGCCAGGAAGGCCCGGCCTGCCTAGGAGTGCCACACCCAGGAACAGCCGCCCGAACCACACCACGACCGTGCGAGCCGCGACCGGGGACCGGGTGGCTCGGGCGACGGGGAACTGACCCGGGGGCCAGAGGCGCACCGGCCGCCGGGCCCCGCGTGCACCACCGCTGGCAGCCCAGGCAGCGGCGTACGATGCGAGCATGAGTGGCCACGAGCTGGGCGCGTTCCTGCGGGCACGCCGCTCCCAGGTGACGCCCGCCGACGTGGGTTTGCCCACCTCCGGCTCCCGCCGGGTCGCGGGACTGCGACGCGAGGAGGTCGCCGTCCTGGCCGGGGTCAGCGCCGACTACTACGCCCGCCTGGAACAGGGCCGCGAGACCAACCCCTCCGGCCAAGTGATCGACGCCATCGCCGGCGCCCTGCGCCTTGGCATCGACGCCCGCTGGCACGCCTACCGCCTGGCCGGCCTGCTCCCCAGGTCAGCACCCGCCCACCCGCACGACCAGGTGCACCCCGCCCTCCTCCAGCTCATGGACGCCTTCCCCACCGCCGTGGCCTACGTCATCAACCGCCGCCTGGACGTCCTGGCCTCCAACGCGCTCGCCGACGCCCTGCTTTCACCCCTGGCCGACCCCCACCGCATGGTGCGCTCCCTCTTCCACGACCCGGCCGCCCGCGAACTCTTCGCCGACTGGCACAGCGTCGCCCGCGACACCGTCGAAGCACTGCGCCTGGCCGCCGGACACGACCGCCAGGACCCCGAGCTCGCCGCGATAGTGCACGAACTGATTGCCGAAAGCCCGGAGTTCGCCGCCCTGTGGCGAGACCACAGCGTCAGCGGCCTGGGCCGCAAGACCAAGGTCTTCAACCACCCCGACGTCGGCCGGATCACCCTCACCTACCAGGCGTTCGACGTGCAGGCCACCGACGGCCAGTACCTCCTGGTCGGCACCGCCGAGCCGGGCAGCACCGACGCCGACTCCCTGGCACTCCTCGGCTCCCTCCAGGCAGCAGGACGGCGGGACGGCGCACGGCCCGCCAGCGACTGACCCGCACCGGGACCCGCCCCCTTCGCGATCCCCGGCCGCAGCCGGCCTGACCACCTGGCGACGCACTCGTTGGCGCCCGGGCCCGGATGTCGAAGCACCGGTACTCGGGGCAATCCACGCCGAGCGGTCGGGGCGGTGTGCAGCGGCTTTGCGAGTGGGCGGCTCTCGGGGAGGATCGCTGACCGTGGCTCTTCGACTGCTTTACTTGATCTTCAAACGAGGGGGCGACTCATGCCGCAGCGCGTACCTGGTCGATGACCTGGGCGATGGCCCGGGACTGGGAGAGCGGGACCAGGTGGCCGTCCAGGCCCTGAAGCACACGGGTCACGTCGGCCACCATCAGCTGGTAGGGATCGACTGCGGCGTAGGAGCGTGAGAAACCAGCTGCGGAATCCCCGGAGATCTCAAGACGTGACGGCAGGGAACCGGCCGTGAACGCGGGGGCCGTGAGTCGGACAGCACCGGTACTCCCGTCGATCTCAAGGGTCTCGGTCCAGTCGCCGGTGAGCCCGCTGAAGACCTCCGCCGAACCGCCGCCCGGGAAGTCCAGCACGAAAGAGGTCAGGCGGTCGGCGGATTGCGCACTCCACCGCTCCTGCCGCACCTCGCGCACCTCCGGCTGCTGCCAGCCGAACGCGGCGAGCGTGGCGGAGACGGCGTAATAGCCGACGTCGTACAGCGCTCCGCCGCCCCGGGCGGGGTGGAGGCGGTAGTTGCCGGGCGTGGGAGCGATTCCGTCGAAGTACGCGGCGACGCGCCTGACCTCACCGATGGCGCCCTGTTCGAGCAGGGCCTCCATGGCGCGGGTCCGCGGGTGCCAGCGATTCCACGCGGCCTCCACCAGGAGTTTCCCCGAGGCATCGGCCGCGGCGGTCATCGAGTCGATCTCCGCGGTGGAGAGCGCGATCGGCTTCTCGCAGACCACGTTCTTCCCGGCCCGAAGCGCTGCCTCGACCCATTCGCGATGGGCGCTGTTGTGCAGCGCGATGTAGACGACCTCCACCTCGGGATCGCCGAGGAGCTCCTGATACGTGGCGTACGTCCTCCCTGGCCCGAGCGCGGCGGCGCGCTCCGGGTCCCTGGCCGCTACGGAGTGGAGCGAGGCGTCCGCGGTGGCGTGCACCGCCGGCGCCAGGCTCGACGAGGCGATCGATCCCGCTCCCAGAAATCCCCAGTTGATCACGACGGCCCCTCAGAGATTCTCGGCGTGGATGAGGTCGAGGACCAGGGAGCTCCAGCCGAAGGACCGGGCACCGTGTCCGGCCGCGTCGTGCGGCCCGTAGCACTCGCGCATGCCGGCATTCGCCACGAATTCGACGGTCTGCTCCGCCAGGGCGGTCGCAGCGGCTTCGTGGCCCCTGCCGCGCAGCCCCCAGTACAGGTACCAGTTGAGGTTCAGCCAGCTGGAACCCCTGAAGATGGCCCGGGTACTGAAGTCCGGGTCGAAGGAGGGTTCTGTCGCGGCCACACTGGAGACCGGGTACCGGTGCCAGAACTCCCGTTTATTGAGCAGGTGTTCCTTGATGAGGCGCTCGGCGTGGGAGTCGGGAACCGCATCCAGGACGAGCGGGAAGAGGGCGCTGGCGGTGAGGACGTCGACCCGCTTTCCGGCCACCAGATCCAGGTCGAAGAAGGCTCCTGCCGCATCGTCCCAGCAGTGGCGCAGCAGGGACTCGGCGATCCCCTTCGACCGCGCGCAGAGGGCGTCCGAGGTCTCGCGGGGAAGCCGGGCGGCGAGCGCCAGGCGTGACAGCGAAAGGAGCCCGTCGGCGTAGACGGTGTTGACCAGGACGTCGTTCCACACGAACGTGCGGTGCTCCCCGAGGCGGCTCTCCGGCGTCCGCTCATGCGCGTAGGAGGCGATCAGTCCACGCATCGCCTGGTGCCAGTCGTCTGCGATCCGGCCGGACGCCGACCCGTGGATGCCCAGCGCCCGGTCGTACTTGGGGCTCATGTCCAGCCCGGACTCGTCGGGCTGGTAGATCTCCAGCAGGCCCGTCTGCGGGCTCGTCCGGTTCTCCGCGAGCCAGGAGAAGAAGGCGAGCGCCGGCGGCAGGACCTCGGCGAGCCAGTCGGCGTCCCCGGTCGCCTCGAAGACCCGCTCGATTGCCCTGGCCAGCACGGGAGGAGCGATGGTGACGGACCGCCAGCCCTGCCACAGGTCGATCCGGAACTCCGCTGTCGCCTGCGCGCGCGAGTCGTCCTGCCACAGCACCATGTGGGGAAGGAAACCCGCAGGGGTTGTCGCCGAGACGAGTGAGCTGATCTCCGTACGGGACCTGTGGGTGTCCAGGTGGAGCAGCGCGATGGCGTGATAGCTGCTGTCCCAGGCCCATTGGAACGGATAGGTCTCCGGGGACGGGCAGGTGTAGTCGTACGGAAGGCCGGCTCCGGTGGAGTATCCCGACCGATGATTGCGTTTCAGTGTCTCCCGGGCAGCCTCGGCGGCCCGGGAGACGTGTTGGCTGTTCTTCATTGCTCCCCTGTGGATTTCTGTGACGTCGGCTGGAGTTCAGCCCGTGCGGGAGGGCCGCGACCGGGCGGCGGTTCCCAGGAGCAGCAGCGCGACGGCCGCCGTGAGCAGGACGCCCTCGACAGCGAAGGAACGGCCGACCCCGAAGTGGTCGGACAGCGCACCGAGGATCAACGGAGCCAGCATGATCGACACCGCGACGATGAGCTGCACCCGGGCGGTGGCCTGGTCGGTCCTGCCCCGTGCGGCCACCACCGCGAGCGAGAGCGTCAGCGGGAACAGGTTCGCGATGCCGAGCCCGGTCACCAGCAGCGCCAGGAGGCAGACCACCGTGCTGCTGCTGGTCCACAGCAGCAGGAAGCCCACCACGGTGACCCCGAGTGAGGCGAGCACGAGTTGCGTGGCGGTGGCCCGCGTCGCGGACAGCCGGCTGCCGGTGAGCCGCCCGATCAGTGAGCCGCCGTAGAAGAGGCTCATCGCCGTGGCAGCCTGTCCATCGGTGAGGCCGATGCTGCTGGTCAGCTGCGGGGAGCCGTAGAAGACCAGGCAGAACTCGGCTCCGACGACGACTCCGGCCAGTGCCGCCAGCAGCCAGTAGGCGGCCGACAGCGGTCCCGGCGGCGCGGCCTCGCCGGCCGACGCAAGGCGGGGCCGCAGGGTTTCGTGCCCGAGCGTCAGGTACAGGCCCCCGGCGATCACCAGGGGCAGCAGCATGCTCGGGCCCCAGCCGACACCGGCGGCCTGGCACGCTCCGATCACCAGGGGCGCCACCAGTGCGGCCGCGCTGGCACCCGCGTTGGCCTCGACGATGGCGCGCTCCCGCAGGGGGCCGTGGTGCTGTGCCAGAACGGCGAACACCGTGGTCTGCACCAACGCGCCGCTCACGCCCATCACAGCCGTAGCACTCAGCGTGACCGCCACGTTGGGGCCGACGGCGAGCAGCACCGCACCGAGCACCAGCGCGGCGAGGGACGTCCAGAAGACTCTGCGGTACCCGAACGTTCCGGTCAGCCGTTCGATCAGCGCGTTGGCGAGGATCGCCCCGGCGGCGAAAACCGTCGAATGCGCGCTCATCATCGAGTAGGACAGCCCGAAGTCGTGCCGCAGCAGGGGCAGCAGCGGACCCAGCGCGTAGAGCGCGTAGGCGTAGACCGAGAGTCCACCGTAGGCAAGGCGAGTCTTCCCGTCCCGGACGAACGGGGCCACCGTAACCGTCATATCCCGATCCCGACCGCTTCCGCGCGGATGCGGGCGGAAGCCGATTCGGCGGCCACCAGGATCTCCGGGGCGAGCATGGAGGTCTTCATGGACGCTCCCTGTCCGTACTCGCTGAACGCTCGCAGCACGCCGGACCCGTCATGGATCGAGACTCTGGCCGTCACCAGCGGACGGGCGTCCACGAGGCCGGTCTCGATGAGGCGCAGCGCGATGCCGCAGACATTGGCCGACCGGGTCATGGGGAACAGGCGGACGTCGAAGGGCGTGGCGCGGAGCTTCAGCCCCTTGGCCAGGATCATCCAGGTGTTGATCTGTTGGGGCACCGCGGTGGCGCCGTACAGGACGTACTCACCGCCCGGGCGCAGCAGCCCCATGGCCAGCTCGCGGATGTCCTTCTCGCCCGGCTTCGCGGCCCCGACGTGTGGCAGGGCGTCGAAGACGTAGTCGGCGTACTGGTCGTGGTGGTCGCGGACGAAGTCGTCGACCGCGCTGAGCTGTGTGTCCGTGTTGAAGGCCGGCCCGGCACCGTAGGCCTGGGCCAGGTCGAGCCGGGCCTGGTTCTGGTCGAGCACCATGACCGAGCCCACCCCCAGGTACCGGGTGAGGACCTGGACGGCGAGGAGCGCGCTGGGGCCGGCGCCGAGGACGACGCAGGTGTCGCCGGGCTTCGGCGGATTGAGGAGCAGGGACCGGAGCACCGAGGTGAGGGGCTCGATGATGGTGGCCAGATCGGACGGCACGGATTCGGGAAGGACCACGGCCGCGGCCTGGTCCGCATCGTAGAAATTGCGTTCGGTGTACCAGGTCGTCTCCATGTTCCGGGCGCCTGGGAAGATCGGACGCAGCGCCCGGTACTCGGCCATTCCGCCGAAGTCGGTCTGTCCCCAGTAGCAGACCCGGTCGCCCACCGCCACGGATCCCTGCAGTTTGCGTCCGACCTCCAGAACACGGCCGACATACTCGTGCCCGGGGATGATCGGCCATGATTCCGGAAAGAGGTGCCCGCGGAAGTAGGACACGTCGGTGGAGCAGATGGACACGGCCTCGGTGCTCAGCAGGATCTCGTCCGACTGGCACACCGGATCCGGTACTGTGGCACGTTCGATATGCCCGGGGGAGGTCATCAGGTACGCATACATCATGCCCCTAGAGGTTGATAGATCTTCCCGAAATCGACATAACTGTGCACCCGCCAAGGTGATTGGCGAGGGGGCCCTGCAAGGTTTTCTGTGCTTTGTCCAGCCGCTGCTCAAGACATGGCTCAAGACACGGCTCAAGACACGGCTCAAGGCGCTACTCGCCCGAAGCATCCACCTGGAAGGCGACGTCCAGCGCATACCGACTGCTGACATACCGGGACTCGGTCAGTTCGATGGGCCGGTCGTCCTGGTCCAGGATGAGGCGCTTCTCGATGAGCAGCGCGGATCCGGTGGGAATGCCCAGCAGATGGGATTCGAGGTCTCCGGAGATGTCCGCCCCGATGGACGAGTACCCCCGCTGGGGATATCTCCCGAGGCTGCCCAGCGCGTCGTGGATCGAGTGCGTGGCAGCGTCCACCTCCAGGAGGGCCGAAAGCTCTCCCGGGAAGACCGCCCGTTCCAGCGCCACCGGAACATCGTCCGCAAGGCGGATCCGGGTGACGGCGACGACGTGGGCGGGATCGGTCAGGCGGAGGCGATGAATCTCATCGTCCTGAGCCTTTCTGGATTCCGACGAAATGAGCTTCGAAGAAGGCACACGCCCTCTTCGGCGCATTTCCTCGCTGAAGCGGACCAAGTTCTCCGCACGCCGTCGGGCGGGGGGCTCGGAAACAAAAGTACCGCGGCCGGACACTCGGTAGATCAAGCCTTCTGCGACCAGGCCCTGAAGGGCCGCCCGGGCAGTCATGCGACTGACTCCGAACTCGGCGCAAAGATCGCTTTCCGAGGGCAACGGGTCATGTGCTCGCTGCTGTGCAATCCTCCCCCTAAGGATCTGCTCAATCTGGTGGTACCTGGGGGCAAAGTCCGCGGCCATGCGCCGTTCCCTTCTGGATCGAACCATCTGTCTAGCTGTCTAGTCAACCTGATGAAACAGGACTTTTCGGGACATTGACTCCCAAGGCGGCCGCCGGTGATGGTGACACCTGCGGCATCCGGCGCAGCGGATGGCCACCGCGCCGACTCCCACACTCCTTGGCTGTATAGACAGCTGGAGTGCGCCTGCTCTATGGTGCCAGGGATGCACTGAACCCGATCATGCCCCGCCGGGCCGCCCACCACTGCGGACGTCAGGCCGGCTGCCGCAGCGGCCCCGAGGGGGCCCGAAGGCCCGCACACAGCCCCGATCGCCCATCACCACGGAGGGACGAAGGCCCGTGACCACCACCCTCACCGTCGCCCGGGTCGCCAAGATGATCGACCACTCGCTGCTGCGCCCCGAACTGACCGTGCGGGACGTGCATGACGGCTGCGCACTGGCCGCTCGCTACAACGTCGCCTCGGTCTGCGTGAAGCCGGCCGACGTGAGGCTGGCCGCCGAGGAGCTGGGCGGCACGTCCGTCCTCGTCGGCACCGTGGTCGGCTTCCCGCACGGCGCCTCGGTGATCGCGGTCAAGGCCGCGGAGGCCCGGGCCGCACTGGAGGACGGTGCGCGCGAGCTGGACATGGTCCTCAACATCGGCCGACTGCTGAGCGGCGAGGACCAGGCGGTGGCGGACGACATCCGCGCCGTCGTCGAGGTCGCCCACGCCGGTGGAGCCCTGGTGAAGGTGATCCTCGAGAACGCCTACCTCACCGACGAGGCGAAGGTTCGCGCCTGCCGTCTCGCCGAGAGCGCCGGTGCCGACTACGTCAAGACCTCCACCGGCTTCGCCCCGGGCGGTGCCACGCTGGAGGACGTGCGACTGATGCGCTCCTCGGTCTCCGAGCGGGTCAAGGTCAAGGCCGCCGGGGGAGTGCGCACCCTCGACGTACTGTTCGACATGATCGACGCCGGAGCCGTGCGGTTCGGCGCCACCACCACCGCCGCCATGCTGGACGACCTCGCCTCCCGCCTGGCCCCCTGACTCCGTATCAGCCGGTGCCGTACCTGACAGTCGGCACCGGCTGGTACGGACCGCGTTGCAGAACGGTTGTCGGACGAAGCGTCCCTGCTGGGGGAGTTGGAGGCGGGCGGCGCGGGATTGATGGAGGCGTCCGACCAGGTTTCCGGTCGGCTCACCGGTTCGCAGGCGCGGGCGCTGCACGCGCTGGCGGTGACGCGGTCGCGGAACTGGAGCCTCCCGGCTGCCGCGGCGGTGCGGGTCTGCCCGAGGCGCAGGCCGAGCGGATCCTGGAGGCGCTGGTCGATGCCGCAGTGCTGACCTCCCCGGGGTCCCGCCGGGACCGGACGTGGCCCGGTCCCGGCACCGAACCGGCTTCCGTCCTTGCCCCGGGCGGTGCCACTGTGACTGAGCGCTTCAGTTGGCGGCTCAGCGCTTGGGCTGGCGAATTTGAGCGCTGTGGTTGACGCGTTTCCGTCGAGTTGCCCCTCCCTGGGTGGGTGCAGCGCACCCACGCCCCGGCGTCCGTCCGTGAATAGCGTGGCTGTCATGGAAAGCGACAACGAACTCGGTGACTACCTGCGCGCCCGTCGCGCGGCACTTGCACCGGCGGACGTCGGCCTGCCCGATGACGGGGCCCGGCGGGTGCCGGGGCTGCGGCGTGATGAAGTGGCGTTCCTGGCCGGGATGAGCACGGACCAGAAACCGGCGAACTGACCGCCGCCGCGTGACAGCCGCCCCCAGGAACGCAGGCCCCGCCCCTTCGTACCGTGAGCCGGCCGTCCTCCTCCCTGCGTCTCCCACACCCTGATCCCACCGACGAAATGATGCTGCCATGCTGCTGCCCTGCGATGAGATGGGCCGGGGCCGCCCCGTCGTCCTGCTGCACGCCCGCCCCACCGACCGCACCATGTGGGGCGCCCACCTTCCCCTGCTCGCCGCCGCGGGCGTGCGGGCCATCGCCCTGGACCTGCCCGGCCACGGCGACGCACGCCTGCCCGACGACCGCGAGGTGGCCCCCTGGGCGGATGTCCTGGACACCCTCGACCACCTCGGGGCCGACCGCTTCGTCCTGGCCGGGAACTCCCTCGGCGCCCTGGTCGCGCTCCAGACCGCCGTTACCGCACCCGAGCGGGTCCAGGGCCTGGTGCTCGTCGGATACCGGCCCCACGACCAACCGGCCTCCCCACGACTCCAAGCCGCCTGGGACGCCGAAAGGACGGCGCTCGCCGCCGGCGACCTGGACACAGCGGTGACAGCCGGCGTCCGGGCGTGGACCTCGCCCGCCGCGACCGACGACGTACGCGCGCACGCGACCCGTATGCTCCGTAGCCAACTGGCCGAACAACTCGCCCACGGCGAACCGTTCCTGGCGCCCGACCCGCTCGGCCAAGGAACAGCAGCACTGCGCACCCTGACCGCTCCCACCCTGGTCGGCGTCGGCGAACACGACATGCCCGACTTCTACAAGGGCGGCCAGGCACTGGCCCGCGACCTCGACGCAGGCCAGGCCGTGGTCATCCCCGCCGCAGGACACCTCGCACCGCTGGAACGGCCCACGGCGTTCTGCACCCTGCTACTGGACTTCATCCGCCGTCTCCCGGAGCAGTAGCGCTGAACTCCGCACCTCGCCAACCCGAAGGCTCGTCCGCCGGCTCAAGCGCTCAGTCACAGCCACCCGGCGCCGCCCCACGCCTCTCGTGCCTTCACTGCCCCAGGAGTTCGGCGAAGCGGTCCAGCGCGCGATCGGTGCGGTGGCGGTCGCCGGTGGTGGTGAGATCGAACAGCAGACCCCGGACGACGGCCATGACCAACGTGGGCGTGACGGTGTCCTCGGGGCCGGTGGAGACGTCGCGGAAGGTGGCACCGAGGGTGTCGAACCAGTCGGTGATCGCCTCGCCCTGATCGGGGTAGTTCTCGGGGTGGACCAGGCCGTCGGCGTGCACCTCGAAGAAGAGCCGGACGAACGGCGCACGTTCGTCCGCGCTGAGCCACGCCCAGATGTCGCGCAGCCGCTCCTGCACGGAGCCCGTCGCCGCCGGACGGTGCCCGGCCAGGCGCACCGCACCTCGGCGACGGGCCTCGGCCAGGACCGCGGCGACCAACTCCTGCTTGCTGCCGAAGTCGTAGAGCAGCATCCGCGGGCTGGTGTCGAGGGCCGCGGCCAGCGGCCGCAGGCTCAGCCCGGCCAACCCGTGCGCCAGCACGTAGTCGGTCGCCCGCGCCAGCGTGCGCTCGCGCCGGGCGGGATCTGCCGGTCGCCCCACGGTGGATCTCCTCTCGGTGGCTCGGAATTGGAACAGCGTCAGCGAGTGTCGAGTATATGGTACGACTGTTTCAACAACGAGGGGAGACCACTGTGCACACCTACGACCGAGTGCTCGTCCTGGGTCCGGGCAGTCACGTCGGCACGGCCTGGACGGCCGGGCTGGCCTACGGGTTGCGCCGCGACGGCGTGGATCTGGGCGAAGCCGACCTGATCGTCGGCACGTCGGCCGGCGCGATCGTCGGAGCACTGCTCGCCACCGGGCAGAACCCGGGGCGGCTCGCGACGTCGGCTCGCCCGGACGCCCACCGGCTCAAGGCGGACCCCGCGCGGATGGGCGAGGTGTTCGCCGTGCTGGGCGACCGCAGCCTGGAACCCGGCGAGGCCAGGCGTCGGGTCGGCCGGCTGGCGCTCGACGGCGCCGACCCCCGGGCCGAGGAGGCGCTGATCGCGGGGCGCGCCGCCCTGATCGGTGCGGACGCGTGGCCGGAGCGGCGACTCGTGCTCACCGCCGTGGACGCGACCACCGGTGAGCCCGTGGTGTGGGACCGCGACAGCGGCGTGCCACTGGTGTCCGCGGTGGCGGCGAGCAGCGCCTTCCCCGGGGCCGCGCCGCCGGTTGCCATCGACGGCCGGCGGTACATGGACGGTGCGCTGCGGTCGGGCACCAACGCCGACCTCGCGGCCGGCGCCCGCACGCTGGTCGTGGTCGAGCCGATGGCGCACCTGTTTCCCCGTGAGCCGCTCGACCGGCAGTTGGCGGCCGTGGCAGCGGACACCGTGGTGACCATCGGCCCCGATCCCGCCTCGGTGCGCGCTTTCGGCTCGGACCCGGGCGACCTGGCAGCCTGGGAACCGGCCTACCGGGCGGGTCTTCGCCAGGCCGGCGAGGTCGGCGCACAGCTCCGCTCCACCTGGAGGACAGCAGCCGACGCGGGCTGACCGCCGATCAGGTCGGGCCGGTGGCCTGGACCCGGGACAGTTGAGCGGCCAGGCGGGGCGCGGCGGCGGGTGGCCGGACCACAACCTGCGGCAGCTGGATCATCTACGCGAGGTGGTGAAGGTGTCGAGGGCGGTGGTGCTCCTTCGCCGCGTCCGAGGCTGCCGACTGACGCCATGTCAGCTTCATCATCAGTTAATCCGATGTTCGCCTGTAGTCTGGCTGTCATGCCCAGCCAGGATCACGCCACGCACTCCGTCCTGCACCATTCCGTGATCGACACCCTGCGGGCCGCCGGCTACCCGTTTGCCGGGAGCGGCGACGTCGGTGAAGGTGTGGCCGTCGCCTGCGGGAAGCACGGCGTGACGGTGTCCTGGAAGGCCGGCGCACGAGGGGGCCAACCGGGCCCGGGAGTGCGGGGCGGGGCGACCACCGGGCGCATTCGGGTCCACGGCAGTGCGGCCGTCCGCTCCGAGGGCTTCCTGCTCGCGCTGCGCCTCGCGACGACCCTGGCGGAGGCCGGCTACCAGAGTGACCACCTCGGGGACCGCGTCCTGGTGAGCGATGCCGCCCTCACGGCTCCCCGATAGCCGATAGCCGACCGCGCCACGCGACGACGCTCGGGCGCGGCGACCGAAGCTGCGCACCCCCCGGCCTGCGGAGCGATCTGTGCGACAAGGGCGTTGGCGGTCGTGCCGGACAGCAGCTCCGTGAGCGAGCAGCGCGGCGACCGCGGATCCCAGGACCAGCTCACCGGGCGTCGTCGAGCCGCTCGCGCGGGGTGGTGTCGGGATGGCGGCCGGCGACGTTGTCGGTCAGGCGGCGCAGGCTGGCGCGGGTGCGGTCGAACTCCTCGGGGTCCAGGCCCATGGCGTCGCCGATCGCGGCGGGGATGCCGCGGGCGCGCTCGCGCAGGGTGCGGCCTTCGTCGGTGAGGGTGATCCGCACGGTGCGCTCGTCGTCGGGGCGGCGCTCGCGGCGCAGCAGGCCGTTCGACTCCAGGCGCTTGAGCAGCGGTGTCAGGGTGCCGTAGTCGAGATGGAGGGCGGCGCCGAGCTCCTTGACGGAGGCCTCGCCGCGATCCCAGAGCACGAGCAGGACGAGGTACTGGGGATACGTCAGGCCCAGCTCCTCCAGCATCGGCCGGTAGAGGCCGGTGACCGCGCGGGAGGCGGCGTACAGGGCGAAGCACATCTGGTCGTCTAGGAGGAGGGAGAACCCCCGCTCCGCCTGCTCATCGGGGTCGAGGCTGATCACCGGACGAGCCTAACCCGGCACGCGGGCGATGTCCACGTGCCCATTTAACTTGTGCACAAGTAAATCGCCCGCTAGGTTCATCGCCATCGAGCTGGACCTGATCCCCATCCGGAGGAGAAACGATGTCCGAGCACACCCCCGCGCCCGTGCTGGAGCCTGCGGCCGCCGCGTTCGCCGAGGCCACCGCCCAGCCGCCGTACCTCTTCCAACTGCCGCCCGCCGAGGGCCGCAAGGCCGTGGACGACGTCCAGAGCGGCGAGATCACCGAGCCCGTCGTCGACGAGGAGTGGATCACCGTTCCCGGCGGCCCGACCGGCGGCGTCCGGACCCGCATCGTCAGGCCCGTCGGCGCCACCGGCGTCCTACCCGTCATCCTCTACATCCACGGTGCGGGCTGGGTCTTCGGCAACGCCCACACCCACGACCGCCTGGTGCGCGAACTGGCCGTCGGCGCCGGCGCCGCCGTGGTCTTCCCCGACTACGACCTCTCCCCGGAGGCCCGCTACCCCGTCGCCATCGAGCAGGGCTACGCGGTCGCCCAGTGGGTCACCGCGCACGGCAGCACCAACGGCCTGGACGGCGCCCGCCTCGCCGTGGCCGGCGACTCCGTCGGCGGCAACATGAGCGCCGCCCTGACGCTGATGGCCAAGGAGCGCGGCGACGTCGCCTTCGTCCAGCAGGTGCTCTTCTACCCGGTCACCGAAGCCGGCTTCGACACGCCGTCCTACCGCCAGTTCGCCGAGGGCTACTTCCTGCGCCGCGACGCCATGCAGTGGTTCTGGGACCAGTACACCACCGACCCCGCCCAGCGCGCCGAGATCACCGCCTCCCCGCTGCGCGCCACCACCGCCCAGCTCACCGGCCTGCCCCCGGCCCTGGTGATCACCGGCGAGGCCGACGTCCTGCGCGACGAGGGCGAAGCCTACGCCAACCACCTCCGCACCGCCGGTGTCCCGGTCACGGCGGTGCGCTACCAGGGCATCATCCACGACTTCGTGATGCTCAACGCCCTGCGCGGGACCCACGCCGCGGAGTCCGCCATCAACCTCGCCACAGCTGCGCTGCGCCAGGCGCTGCACGCCGGCTGATCAGTTCCCGAGGGCATTCGACCCTGCGCGTGCGGTCGTGACCGCCGCACGGGAAAGGCGGCGGTGTCGGTGATCGTCTGTTCGGTGGGGCGGGCTGGTGATCAACACACCGGCCGGCATCGAGGGGATGTTCCGGGAGACCGGCCGCGACAGGTCCACCCCGCGTCCGCCGGGCTTCCAGGTCACGCCCGACCCCGCCATCGCCGACAAGTACGGCAACGTCATCCTGGGCCCGCCGCGTTGACCGGTCCGCCGACCACGACGTACCCGTCGAGCTTCAGGTCCGGCCGGAAGTGCCGCACGTCGTCCAGGGCTGCGCCGCGATGCTGGACGACGCGGACCGCGCCCTCACCTACAACATCAGCGGCAACAGCATCCGCTCCGGTATCCAGGCAGGGCCGGTCGGGCAGTTCTGCCTGACCGGCCCTGCAGGGCTCCGGCATCGGCGAGCCCAACTTCCCGAACGCGGTCGTCATCAACACCTATGACGGGGGCGCCCGGCAGGTGTGGCGCATCATCAACCAGACGCTCTACAACCCCGCGACCAATGAGTGCCTGGACGACACCGCCTTCGGCGGCCAGGGCACCTTCCTGGAGACCTGGTCCTGCAACGGTGGCTCGAACCAGAACTGGGACGTCATCGGGTACGCGTCCAACTGAACCGACCCCGGTCCCCGAACCGATCCCCACCGCGCACGGCACCGCACCGGCCTCCAGGAAGATCGACAGCGCCGGGCCTGCCTACGACTGCACCGACCAGGAGGGCAGCGGGTCTTGGCCCGCCAGCCGGTGGCCGCGGTCGGCCGAGTCGCGGACGGCGTCGAAGCCGTAGCCGGTCATCTCCTGCTCGTAGGCGCGCAGGGCCTCGGTGAGCGGCCGGCCGCCGGCGGCCTGGGCGAGGTGGTCGGCCAGGGTCCGGGCGTCGCGCAGTGCGGTGTTGGCGCCGACGCCGATGGCGGGGCTCATGGCGTGGATGGCATCGCCGAGCAGGGTGACCGCGGTGGTCTCCCACGGGCTGATCGGCACGCTGGTGCGGACCGTGACCGGGAAGATCGAGGCGGGGTGCTGACGGGCCACGATCCGGACCAGCCGGGGGTGCCACCCTTCGACCAGGGACAGTGTCAGCGCTAGCAGTTGCGCGCCGTTCATGGCGAACAACTCGCTGTCGGTGCAGGGGAACTGCTCGCGACGGGCGCCGAAGACGCACGCGAGGTAGTCGCTGTCGTCGCTGAGCTCGAGCCCGGGGGCCAGGCGGGCCGTCACCTCGTGCACCGCCTCGCGGTACTGCACGGGGGCGAGTCCGACGAAGCGGCGCTGCGAGCCGACGACGGTGGTCCACAGTCCGAGCAGCTCGGGCGGGACCAGGGCCCGGGCCTCGTCCCCGGCGAGGGGGACCTTTCCGTACAGCAGCCGCAGGCCGGCGTCGACGACCTGCGCTTCGGGCAGGTACTGCTTGCGGACCGCCGAGTTGACCCCGTCGGCACCGATCAGCACGTCACCGGTCGCGCTGGTGCCGTCCGCGAAGTGCGCGGTCACCGAGCCCGACGGGTTGGTCTCGTAGTGGGTGAGCCGGGCGCCGTAGTGCACGACCTCGTCCAGGCCGGCCAGCAGGATCTGACGCAGTGTCATGCGGTTGACTGCCAGGTTCCCGCCGCCGGGCAGGTTCGGGACGGGCGGGAGTTCCTGGGCGTGCAGCAGGTTCAGCTGGTGGTCGAAGGTGTCCATGCGCGGCCCGGGGGTCCCGGCGGTGGCGGCGAACACCTCGTACGCCCGCGCGGTCAGCACCGCCTTGAGTGCGGTGATGCCGTCGGAGTTGATGCGGATGCGGTAGCCCTGGTTGCGGAAGCCCGCGGTGGGATCCTTCTCGTGGACGGCGACGCCGATGCCCGCCCGCTGAAGTCCTTGCGCGAGGGCCAGGCCGCCCAGGCCGCCCCCTGCGATGATGACGTGCAGATCCGACACAGTCGTGTCCCTTCTCGGTCGAATCGAAAAGGGACGCACCGGACGTGCCTCAACGGGCACTGTACGAGCGAGTGTTCGCCATCCGGACTACCTACCGGACCGTGACTTCTGTACGTCCGTCAAAGACGCTAGCACAGGTTCCCGGCGAGCCCCAGGGGTGCGCCGACACCCCCGTCGCCCGCGGGAAGTGAGCGGCACTAGCCGAGGTCTGCGACCGCCGCGCGGAGTTCGTCGAACGCCGTTCGCGTGAGGGCTGCCAGTTCGCCGGGGTCCTCGTCGCGGGCCGGGTCCGCCCACCGTGCGTATCCCAGCCTGAACGCGAGCACGCCCAGTTCGGCGGCCACCTGGGCGGTGGGTTCCGCAACGCCGCGCCGCTTCAGCGCGTCGACCATCGCCGCGGCCATGCCGACGCTCTTCAGTGCCTCGCGACTGCGCAGTTCCTCGTTCGCCTCGATCGCCGCGTGCAGCAGTGGGCCGAGCGAGCGGTTGAACGCCGTCATCTCCCCCGACGCGCGCTCCAGGCCGGCCGCGACGGCCGTCATCGGCGTCGCCTCCTCGGGAGCGGCGTCGATGCCCTCTGCCAGCAGTCGGCTCAGGGCCTGCTGCCCCGCGGTGAGGATCTCGCGCTTGTCCGCGAAGTGGCGAAAGAACGTGCTGCGGGTCAGTTCGGCGCGCTCGGCGATCTGCGCGACCGTCGTCTCGTCGTAGCCCTGCTCGGCGAACAGCCCGAGCGCCGCCACGACCAGGCGCTGACGCGCGTCCGGTTTCCATCTCGGCATGTCGCCATCCTAGACGACGGGACACATGTCGCATCATGCGCTACGGTGATGGGACATCAGTCGCATCACTGCTTGGAGCTCGTCATGCGCGTCTTCATCACCGGCGGAACCGGCCTCATCGGCTCGGCCGTCGTCGCCGAACTGCTCTCCGCGGGACACTCGGTCACCGCCCTCGCCCGCTCCGACGCCTCCGCGGCGCAGGCCGAGGCCGCCGGCGCCGCGGTGCTCCGCGGCGCACTCGCCGACCTCGCCGTGCTGCGAGCCCGCGCCGAGCAGGCCGACGGCGTCATCCACCTCGCCTTCAGCAACGACTTCAGCTCGCCCGAGGCCCTGGCCCGGGGCATCGCCGAGGAGGCCGCCGCGCTCGCGACGCTCGGCGACGCCCTCGTCGGCACGGACCGCCCGCTCGTCACCGTGGCCGGCACGCCCCACCAGCCGGGGCGCGCCTCCACCGAGGACGACGCCCTGCCGACCGAGGGGCCGGTCGCCGGCCGCAGCCGGTCGGTGACCCGCGCGCTCGAACTCGCCTCCCGCGGCGTGCGCAGCTCGGCGGTACGGCTTCCGCGCACGGTCCACAACGAGGGCCGGGGCGGGTTCGCCGGGCTGCTCACCGACATCGCCCGCCGTACCGGCGTCGCCGGCTACCCCGGCGACGGCGCGCAGCGCTGGCCGGCCGTCCACGCGCTCGACGCCGCCGTGCTGTTCCGGCTCGCCCTGGAGCAGGCCCCGGCCGGAAGCTCCTGGCACGCCGTCGCCGACGAGGGCGACGCGGTCCGCGACATCGCCGCGGTCATCGGCCGACGGCTCGCCCTGCCCGTCGAGTCGGTACCGCAGGAGAACTTCGGTCCCCTCGGCCCGATCTTCGCCACCGACCAGCCCGCGTCCAGCGCCCGCACCCGCGCCACCCTCGGCTGGCAGCCGACCCACCCGAGCCTGCTCGCCGACCTGGAGAACATCGAACCCTAGACGTGCCCGGACGGCCCTGACGCCTGGCCTGCGCCGACGGCCGGCGCCGGGCCCGGAGCCCGCGCGCCGGGCAGGAACCGTGCCCAGCCCCCTGTGAGAGGAACACGTTCCCATGACTGGCGGAACCTACGGACCGCACAACCCGGAGGCGACCTACGTCGCTCACGACTACCCCGAGCACGCCTTCGACACCGGTGAGGTCAGCCTCAACTACGCCACGACCGGATCGCCCGACAACCCCGCCCTGCTGCTCATCCCCGCGCAGGGCGAGTCCTGGTGGGGCTACGAGGCGGCGATGAAGCTGCTCGAAGACGACTTCGAGGTCTTCGCCGTCGACCTGCGCGGCCAGGGCCGCTCCACCCGCACCCCCGGCCGCTACACCCTCGACAACATGGGCAACGACCTGGTCCGGTTCGTCTCCGGACGCATCGCACGCCCCGTCATCGCCTGCGGCCTGTCCTCCGGCGGCGTCATCGCCGCATGGCTCTCCGCCTACGCGCCGCCCGGCATGCTGCGCGGCGCGTACTACGAGGACGCGCCGCTGTTCTCCTCGGAGATCGCGCCCGCCTGCGGCCAGGGCATGAACCAGGTCATCGGCCCCTGGTTCGAGCTGATGCACAAGTACCTCGGCGATCAGTGGTCGGTCGGCGACTGGCCGGGCCTGAAACGAGCCATGGCCACCGACCTGCCGCCGGCACTCGCGCGAGGCCTGGCGGCGATGGGCGACTTCCTGGGCGGGGACGAACCACCCCAGACGTTCAAGGAGTACGACCCCGAGTGGGCCGGCGCCTTCGCCAGCGGCTCGGCCAGCGCCTCGGTCGACCATGCCCGGATGCTCGCGGCCGTGAAGGTCCCGGTGCTCTTCACCCACCACTTCCACCACGTCGACGAGGAGTCGGGCCGACTCCAGGGCGCCATCTCGGACCTGCAGGTCCGGCACGCACGCGAGCTGATCACCGGTGCCGGCCAGCGGTTCGACTACAGGACGTTCCCGAAGGCCGGCCACGTCATGCACGGCAGCGATCCGCAGCTCTACAGCCGGACCCTGCGCGAGTGGAGCCGCACACTCCACACCTGACACCGGATGGACGACCGGGCGCCGCGACGACACCGGGTGGCCCCTGGCGCACGGCGACCAGCCGGCCGACGGGCCGACCGAGCGCGGCCGAGAGTGACCGGCCACCCTTCGCAACGGAATCGTGCTCGGACGGGACGGCACGGAGATCCCCGTGGCCTGCCTGAAGAGCAGGATCACGGCCGCTCTCTTTCCAGCCGCCGTCCCTGTCCGCAGGGCCACCAGCCGGTGTCCCGGGCGGCGGTAGGTGAGTGCCGCGCAGGCTGCTCGAACTGCGGTGATCCGGCCGGCCTCGACGCGGTGTCAGGTGGTCCGCAGCCAGACGGTGGTGTCGGGTGGCAGTGCCGGGTCCCGTGTGCCGAGCGGGGTGCTGGCCAGCAGGACCTCGCTGTGCTCCGGCAGCGCCATCGGTTCGTCGGCGAGGTTGGCGAGGCAGTGGAAGGACCTGCCGCGTCGGAAGTGCAGCGTTCGGCCGTCGGGCTCGCTGAGCCATCGGAAGAGGTCGGTGTGCAGGTCCGCATCGGCGCGGCGCAGGCGCAGAGCGGTGCGGTAGAGCGAGTGGATGGAATCCGGGTCGCGGCCGAGCGCCTGCGGCGTGTACTCGGACCAACGGGCGGGCTGCGGCAGCCAGGGCGCGGTGGTCGCGTTCGGCGGGCTGAAACCGAAGGGCGGCGCGGTGCCGCTCCATGGCAGTGGCACCCGGCAGCCGTCGCGGCCGATGTCCGCGCCGTGGGTCCGGAAGAAGATGGGGTCCTGGCGGAAGGCGTCGGGGATGTCCTGGACCTCCGGCAGGCCGAGCTCCTCGCCCTGGTAGAGGTAGGTGGAGCCGGGCAGGGCCAGGTTGAGCAGGATCGCGGCCCGGGCCCGGCGGGTGCCGAGCGCCTGGTCGACCGGTGCGCGGTGCTGGGCGGGGTTGCGTCCCATGGCGGTGTCGGCGCGGCCGTAGCGGGTGGCGTGCCGGGTGACGTCGTGGTTGGACAGGACCCAGGTGGCGGCGGCGCCGACCGCGCGGTGGCTGTCCAGGGTCCTGTCGATGACGGCGCGCAGCCGCGCCGCGTCCCAGGGGCAGTTCAGGTAGTCGAAGTTGAACGCGGTGTGCAGCTCGTCGGGCCGCAGGTAGGCGGCCAGCCGGTCGGGTCTGTCGAGCCAGACCTCGCCGATCAGGGCGCGCGGCTCGGCGTAGCCGTCGGCCACTGCCCGCCAGCCGCGGTAGATGGCGTGGACGGCGTCGCGGTCCACGTACGGGTGAGGGGTCGGCGGGTGGCGGCGGTCGAGGTCGGGCAGCTCGGGGTCCTTGGCCGGCATGGTGGCGGAGTCGATCCGCACGCCGTCCACGCCGCGGTCGAACCAGAAGCGGAGCACCGATTCGTGCTCCTCGGCGACCTTGGGGTTGTTCCAGTTCAGGTCGGGCTGCTCGGCGGCGAAGAGGTGCAGGTACCACTCGCCGGGTGTGCCGTCGGGGTCGGGGACCCGGGTCCAGGCGGGGCCGCCGAACTCGGACGTCCAGTTGTTGGGCGGCAGTTCGCCGCCGCTGCCGCGCCCGGGGCGGAACCAGAAGAGGTTGCGGGCCTCCGAGCCGGGTGCGGCGGCGAGCGCCTCCTGGAACCAGACGTGCTGGTCGGAGACGTGGTTGGGGACGATGTCGACGATGATCCGCAGGCCCGTCCGGTGTGCCTCGGCGATCAGCGCCTCGGCCTCGGCGAGGGTGCCGAAGGCGGGGTCGATCCGGCGGTAGTCCGCCACGTCGTATCCGCCGTCCGCCAGCGGGGAGGCGTACCAGGGGGTGAACCAGAGTGCGTCGACGCCGAGTTCGGCCAGGTACGGCAGCTTGGCGCGGATGCCGGCCAGGTCGCCGATCCCGTCCCCGTTCGCGTCGGCGAACGAGCGCGGATAGACCTGGTAGATGACGGCGTCGCGCCACCACGCAGTGGCCATGCGGAGTACTCCTTTGTCAGAGCCGGGCCTGTCTCAGCCCTTGGTGGCGCCGGCGGTCAGTCCGGACATGATGTTGCGTTGGAAGATCAGGAAGAAGACGAC
Source organism: Kitasatospora sp. NBC_01250 (assembly GCF_036226465.1). Classification (NCBI taxonomy): domain Bacteria; kingdom Bacillati; phylum Actinomycetota; class Actinomycetes; order Kitasatosporales; family Streptomycetaceae; genus Kitasatospora; species Kitasatospora sp. NBC_01250. Next base: position 8,168,223 of record NZ_CP108476.1, read on the forward strand.
CGTCGGGACCGAGGCGATGGCCAGCGCGGCGATCAGCACGTTCTGCGGAAGCCCCGAACTGAGCTGGCGCAGGCCGATGTTGACGGTCTGCGTGGAGGTGTCGGTGAGCACCAGCAGCGGCCACAGGAAGTCCTTCCAGACTCCGACCACGGCGAAGATCGAGACCACGCCGAGGATCGGCCGGGAGATCGGCAGCACCACCGACCAGAGGGTGCGCAGCGGACCCGCGCCGTCGATGGCGGCGGCGGCCAGCAGGTCGGTGGGGATCGAGTCGAAGAAGCGCTTCAGCAGGAAGATGTTGAAGGCGTTGGTGACCGACGGCAACCAGATCGCCCACGGGGTGTTGAGCAGGCTGATGTGCAGGAAGGGGAGGTCGTTCGCGGTCAGGTACTCGGGCAGCGCGATCACGGTGGTGGGGATCATCAGGGTCGCCAGCATCGCGAAGAGCACCACGTTGCCGAAGACCGGCCGCAGCTTGGAGAACGCGTACGCTGCGGCCACGTCGAACACCAGCTGGAACCCGAGTGCGCCGAGTGCGTAGAGGGCCGTGTTGCCGATCAGGCGGCCCAGGTCGGCGTCGTGCCAGGCGGCCACGAAGTTGTGCGGTGCCGGTGCGGCGGGTACCAGCGTCGGCGGGGTGCGGATGATCTCCTGCGGGGATTTCAGGCCGCCGCTGATCATCCAGTAGAGCGGGAAGAGGAAGACCAGCGCGAAGAGCACGGCCAGGATCCAGAAGACGCTCCAGTACGCGGTGCGCCCGAGCGGGCGGGCCAGCTGCGCGGGGGAGAGGAGCGTGCGGGTGGCGGTGTCCGGTGTTCGTGCCATGGCTCTCACTCCTCACCCGTGCGGCGGCTGAGCCAGAGGTAGCCGCCCGCGAATCCGGCCAGGACCAACAGGAGCAGCACGCCCAGCGCGCAGGCGCTGCCGTAGTTGTTGTAGGCGAAGGCGTACTGGTAGATCAGGTAGACCACCGAGGTGGTGTTGTTCGCCGCGCCGGTGATCACGTACGGCTCCATGAAGACCTGCGCGGTGCCGATGATCTGCAGCAGCAGCATCAGGGAGAGCACCAGGCGGGTCTGCGGCACCGTCACGTGCCAGATCCGGCGCAGCAGGCCGGCACCGTCGATCTCGGCCGCCTCGTACAGCTCACCGGGGATGCCCTGCAGCGCGGCGAGGTAGATCAGCACGGTGGCGCCCATGTTGGTCCAGGTGGAGAACATCACCAGGCAGAGCACCGCGAGCGCGTGCGAGGACTGCAGCCACTGCACGGCGGGCAGGTGCAGCGCGTGCAGCAGGGCATTGAACAGGCCGCTGCTGTCCGGGGTGTAGAACCAGCGCCAGAGGAAGGCCGCTGCGACCGGCGGCATCATGACCGGCAGGTAGACAAGCAGCCGGAAGTAGGAGCGGGCGTGCCGCAGTTCGTTGATGGCGATCGCGGTGAGGAACGGCACCGCATAGCCGAGGACGAGGGCGAAGAGGGTGAACAGGCCGGTGGTTCGCCAAGCACTCCAGAAGTCGGGGTCGGCCAGGATGTGCCGGTAGTTGCGCAGCCCCACCCAGGAGGTCCGGCCGGCGAAGTTGGTCTTCTGGAAGCTCATGACCACCTCACGGATCATGGGGTACCAGGAGAAGAGGGCGAAGCAGACGATCGCTCCGGCCAGGAAGAGGTAGGCGGTGGTGTTGCGGCGCAGTTCGCGGCCGAGGGGGCCGCGCGGCCGGGCCGAACGGGCGGCCCGCGCGGCATCGGCGGCCGCGGCACGGGTCAGGTTGAGCGTCGCCATGGCGGGGTCGTGTCCCTACTGCTGGGCGTTGCTCAGGATCGAGTCGGTCTGTGCCTTGAAGGTGTCCAGCAGTTGCTGGAGGTTGGCGTCGGGGTCGGTCAGCGCGGCGTTCATCGCCTTGTCGCCCTGGGCGTAGACGGCCTGCGCCTGCGGCGGCTCGACCAGTAGCTTCATCGACGGCAGCGCGGCGACGTAGGAGGCGAAGTTCTGGGTGGGCAGGTTGGCGTACTTGGCCATGGTCGCCGCGTCGGCGGCGGCCGTGGCGCCGCTCCACAGGTCCGGCTCGGGCAGGCCGACCGGCTCCTTCTCGGACGCCTTGCGCGCGTAGTCGAACTGGCCCGTACCGGAGGTCAGGAACTCGTAGTTGAGGAACTTGATGCCGGCCTGGATCTGGGCGGGGGTGTCCTTCTTGTTGAACATGTAGCCGTCGCCGCCGACCAGGGTCGCGGCCTTGCCGGGCATCGGGCCCACCGCCAGTCCGTCGTAGGCGGTGCCGTACTGGTCGTGCATGGTGGTCAGGGTGACCGGGTCGCCGACGTACATGCCGAGCTTGCCGGCGGCCATCATCTGCAGCAGATCGTTGTACTGCAGGCCCTGCTTGGTGCCCATCGCGTTGTCGGTGAAGCGCAGCTTGTGCAGGAACTGCAGCACGGCCAGACCGTCGGCGTCGTCGAAGGCGGCGGACCTGCCGTCGGGGGTGACCATGGTGCCGCCGCGCGAGTAGAGCTCGGCGGCGAAGTGCCAGCCGCCGGTGTTGGCGGCGCTGTAGTCGGCGTACCCGACGGTGCCGCCGCCCAGCTTGGCGATCGCGACGGCGTCGGTCTCGACCTGGTCCCAGGTGGTGGGTGGTGTGTCGGGGTCGAGCCCGGCCTGTTGGAAGAGCGTCTTGTTGTAGACCAGGCCGAGGCTGTAGTTGCCCTTGGGGATGCCGTAGAGGTCGCCGGAGCCGTCCTTGCGGTAGATGTCCAGCAGCGAGGACTGGATGTCGGACAGCCCGTGGATCTGGGCGGCGTACTGCTGGATGTCGGCGGCCTGGCCCGAACTCACCACGTTGGCACCGTCGGTGAAGTAGGTGTAGAAGACGTTGTCGGTCTTGCCGCTGGCGAGTTTGGCGTTGAAGGTCGTCGGGTCGTCGCACGGGTTGGTGTCGTCGCCGTTCACGGTGATGTCCGGGTTCAGCTTCTCGAAGGCGGCCACGTCGGCCAGCCAGTTGGCCCGCGGCTGGGTCTGCGAGGTGGGCGGTTCGCAGCCGACGCTGATGGTGACCTTGCCGCCGTCGCTGCCGGCGGCGGAGCCGCTGCCCGAACTGCCGCACGCGCCGGCGGTCAGGGTCAAGCCCGCCGCGAAGGCGATGGCGAGGGTGATCCGGGCTCTGCGGCCCGTCGACGTACCGGTCATCTGAGCTCCCCTGGTGCTGAGGTTCGCTGCGTAGGCCGCCAACTGCCCGTTCTTGAGGCCTGTCTGACGGCAGGCCGGAGCACAGGGCAACGCCACAGGGCCGGCGGCCTGGATCCCGGGCTCCCTCGCGGCCGTGGTGCGGGCGGCGAATCGGTCCGGCGTGCTGCCAAGTTACGGCTCTGGACACCTGGCTGCAATGGGGAGACGCATTTGCGCAAGAACCAGACAGGGCAGCGGTCTTGTTGCAGGCATCTACGCAAGGCGGCGCAGATGCGTGACATAGTCTTGTCCTGTGACTCGTAGACTCGCGGAAGTCGCCAGCAGGGTGGGAGTGAGCGAGGCCACGGTGAGCCGTGTGCTGAACGGCCGGCCGGGCGTCTCCGACGCGACCAGGCAGGCTGTGCTGACCGCGCTCGATGTGCTCGGGTACGAGCGGCCCAGCCAACTTCGGGGCGTTCGGGCGCGGTTGGTCGGCCTGGTGCTGCCCGAGCTGCAGAATCCGATCTTCCCGGCGCTGGCCGAGGTGGTCGGCGGCGCGCTGGTCCAGCTCGGCTACACCCCGGTGCTCTGCACCCGCTCCGCGGGCGGGCTGACCGAGGCCGAGTACGTGACCATGCTGCTCGACCAGCAGGTCTCCGGCGTGGTGTTCTGCGGCGGCCTGAGCGCGGAGGAGCACCGGCAACTGCTGGACCGGGGCGTGCCGGTGGTGCTGCTCAACGCGGCCGTCGACCACGTCGGCTTCCCCCAGGTCTCCACCGACGACGGCTCGGCCGTCGAGCAGGCCTTCGCGCACCTGCGTGCGCTCGGTCACCGCCGGATCGCCCTGATGGTCGGAGCGCAGGAGCACATCCCCTCGCAGCGCAAGATCGCCGCCTTCACCGCGCTGGCCGACCGCACGGGCCTGGAGGCGGCCGGGCGGATCGGCCATGCGCTGTTCTCCTTCGAGGGCGGCCAGGCCACCGCCGGCGAGTTGCTCAAGGCCGGTGCGACCGCCCTGATCTGCGGTAGCGACATCCTGGCGCTCGGCGCGATCCGCGCTGCCCGGCGGGCCGGACTCGACGTCCCCGGCGACGTCTCGGTGATCGGCTACGACGACTCCGCCTTCATGAACTACACCGATCCGCCGCTGACCACCCTGCGCCAGCCCATCGACGCGATGGCCAAGGCCGCTGTCGCCCTGCTCGTCAACCAGGTGCAGGGCGGGCCGCCCACGCCGAAGGAGCTCCTGCACGCCCCCGAACTCGTGGTCCGGGGATCCACCGCTCCGGCGCGGGTCCGGGCCGAGCAAGAACCGAATCGCGGATAGCGGCTCTTTTCGCCCCGGATTCCGAGGGTCCGGGTGTCCAGGGCCCGGCCAGGCGCACGCGGACCGCAGCCGCGCAGGTCAGTGGCATGGTGACAGGACGAAAGGCACGATCTCTCCGCGTCGCTGCGATCACTGACGGACCGTCAAATACTGATGCGGTCGACTCTTTTCTTCTTCTCCGCGGAATATTGCGGATATTTGTCGGCGGGTCTACGGTGCCGGTGAGTCCGCTGCGCTTCTCCCACCTCCCAGGAGCGTCATGTCCGTCTCGCCCACCGGCAGGTCACGCCGCACACCGGTTCCCGCCGTCCTGCTCACCCTCCTGGCCCTGCTGCTCGCGCTCGCCACCTGGTCGGTCACCTCGGCCTCGGCCTCCAGCACCGTCTACGAGGCCGAGAACGCCGCGCTGTCCGGTGGCGCTGTGGTCGCGAGCGACCACAGCGGCTACACCGGTACCGGGTTCGTGGCCGGGTACACCGACGGCAACAAGGGCACTGCCGACACGGTCTTCACCGTCAACGCCGCCGGCACCGGGGCCTACACCGCTTCGCTGCGCTACGCCAACGGCACCACCGCCACCATGACGCTCTCGCTCTACGTCAACGGCATCAGGACCACCCAGCTCTCACTGCAGGCCACGGCCGACTGGAACACCTGGGCCACCGTGCCGGCCACGGTTCAGCTGGACGCGGGCAGCAACACCATCGGCTACAAGTTCGACACGACCGACAGTGGCAACGTCAACCTCGACAACGTCACGCTGGCCCCCGTCCCGCCGCCCCCACCGGGCCAGTACGAGGCCGAGAGCGCCGCGCTGTCCGGTGGCGCGGTGGTCGCGAGCGACCACAGCGGCTACACCGGCAGCGGGTTCGTGGCCGGGTACACCGACGGCAACAAGGGCACTGCCGACACCGTCTTCACCATCGATGCCGCGAACGCCGGCCCGACCCCGGTGGCGCTGCGCTACGCCAACGGCACCACCGCGACCATGACGCTCTCCGTCTACGTCAACGGCACGAAGATCCAGCAGGACCAACTCCCGGCCACCGCCGACTGGAACACCTGGACCACCGTCACCGACAACCTCACCCTGATCGCGGGCAGCAACACCATCGGCTACAAGTTCGACGTCACCGACAGTGGCAACGTCAACCTCGACAACATCACCGTCACCTCCTCGGGCAGCTCCACCGGGGGCGGCTCCGGCGGGCAGCAGTACCAGGCCGCCACCGCCTTCTACACCGGCGGACCGTCCGTGGCCACCTCGATTCCCGGCTACACCGGCAGCGGCTACCTGACCGGCTTCACCGCCCAGGGCGCGCTCGTCGACATCACCGTCGACGTCCCGTCAGCCGGCAGCTACCCCGTCACCCTGACCTACGCCAACACCAGCGGCAGCACGCAGACGATCTCGCTCCACCTGAACGGGGTCAGGAGCGGGCAGCTCAGCCTGCCCGCCGGCAACGGCTGGCTGACCGCCACCCAGAACCTCACGCTGCGCTCGGGCGTCAACCTGATCGGCTACCAGAGCGACCCCGGTGACACCGGCGACCTCGCCATCGACACCGTCGCGGTCAACGGCGGGAGCCCGCTCGCCGCGCAGGGCGCAACCGTGCCCTACACCGAGTACCAGGCCGCCACCGCGCAGACCAACGCCACCGTGCTGCCGTACAGCACCAGCTACCCGAGCCTGCAGGCCGAGGCGACCGGCCGACAGGCCGTCCAACTCACCACCACCGGCCAGTACGTACAGGTCACTCTCACCCGGCCGGCCAACTCGATCGTGCTGCGCTACTCGATCCCCGACAACTCCGACGGCTCCACCGTCACCGCCCCACTCGCGCTCTACGCGGACGGCAGCAAGATCCAGGACCTGAGCCTGACCACCCAGTACTCCTGGCTCTACGGCGCCGGCTACTACGACACCCACTCGCCCAGCAGCGGTCCCGCCCACCACTTCTTCGACGAGACCCGCGCGCTGATCGGCAACTGGCCCGCCGGGACCGTGCTGAAGCTGCAGAAGGACGCGGCCGACACCGCCGCCTCCTACACCATCGATGTGCTCGACACCGAGCAGGTCGACCCGGCGTACACCATGCCCAGCGGCTACGTCCCCGTCACCAACTACGGCGTCACCCCGGACAGCGGAGCCGACCAGACCTCGGCGATCAACAGCGCGCTGGCCGCCGTCTCCGGCACCGGCCAGGGCCTCTGGTTCCCGACGGGCACGTACCTGATCTCCGGCCGGCTCAGCCTGGACAACGTCGCGATGCGCGGCGCGGGGCAGTGGTACACCACGATCCGGTCCACCGCACCCAACGGCTCGGGCGGCCTGATGGCCACCGGCGGCACCAACCAGATCGCCGACCTGACCATCGCCGGTGACCAGACCTTCCGCAACAACGACTCCGGCGCCGCCGGTATCGAGGGCAACTTCGGCTCCGGATCCCTGATCTACGACGTGTGGATCGAACACGCCAAGGTCGGCATCTGGACCGACTCCGCCAACGGCCTGTACACGGTCGGGGCCCGGATCCGCGACGTCTTCGCCGACGGCCTGCACTACAACGGCGGCACCTTCAACTCCCGCGCCGACCAGTCGGTGGTGCGCAACACCGGTGACGACGAACTCGCCCTCACCACCCAGAACGGCAACGTCACCGGCTGCGTGCTCGCCAACAACACGGTGAGCAGCCCGATCCAGGCCAACGGCATCGGGATCTACGGCGGCGCGAACAACACGGTCGAGAACAACCTCGTCTCCGACACCGTCGCCTTCGGCTCCGGCATCACCCTGAGCACCGCCTTCGGCGCCGGCTTCTCCGGGCCGACCACCGTCAGCGGCAACGCCCTGGTCCGGGCGGGCTCGTACAACACCAACTGGAACTCCTCGCTCGGCGCCCTGTGGATCTACGCCGACCAGGACGACATCACCCAGCCGATCACCGTGCAGAACAACACCATCAGCAACGCCAGCTACCAGGGCGTGCTGCTCAGCTACGCCAAGCAGATCAGCAACCTGACCCTGGACCACCTGGCCGTCAGCGGCGCCGGAACGTACGGCATCGACATCTCCGATGTGACCGGCAGCCTGACCGCGAACTACGTCACCGTCACCGGCGCCGCCTCCGGCGGCCTCGACAACCCCGGCGGCTACACCATCGACCGCGGCCCGGGCGACAGCGGCTTCTAGGGAGTGTTCTGAGTTCGGATCATGATGCGGGTCTCAGGCTGCGGAGCCAGATGACGGCACCGCACAGGTGCAGGCCGGCTTCGTAGCTGGCCGGGGTCTTGTCGTAGCGGGTCGCTAGGCCCCGCCAGTTCTTGATCTTGTTGATGGCGCGCTCGACGGTGTTGCGGTCGCGGTAGAGGTCCGCGTCGTGGCTGACGGGCCGTCCGCCGCTACTGCCCTTCTTCTTGCGGTTGGCGGCCTGGTCGTCCTTCTCCGGGATCACCGCCTTGATGCGGCGTCTGCGCAGGTAGGTGCGGGTACCGCGGGCGGAGTACGCCTTGTCGGCGGAGACCGCGTCGGGGCGGGTGCGGGGCCGGCCGACCGGGCCGCGGACCTTGATCTTGTCCATGACGGCGGCGAACTGCGGATTGTCCGCGCTCTGGCCCGGCGTGACCACGAAGGACAGCGGACGGCAGCGCCGCTCGGCCGCCAGATGGGTCTTCGTGGTCAGCCCGCCCCGCGAACGCCCCAGCGCGGCTGCCTTGAGCCGCGCCCGGCGGCGCCGACGCATGCGGCGCTTTCCTTCCCGCGCGGCCTCGTCCGCAGCACTGCCCTGGTCGGCTACCGGCCCGGTTTGTCCCTTCGCAGGATCCCCTTTTCCTCAGCGACTGCCTTCTCCAACTCCTCCAGCAACTCGGCGTCCACGACCATCCCGGCCGCGTGGTGGTGCGCTCGGGCGACGGTGGAGTCCACGCTGACCAGCGACAAGTCGACCTGGCCGCGCGCGGCGGCCTCAGCGATCATCCCGTCCATCAGGGCCTGGAAGACGCCCTTGAGCGCCCAGGAGTGGAACTGGCCGTAGATCGTGGACCAGTTGCCGTACCGCTCGGGGACGTCCCGCCAGGGACTGCCCACCCGGAACCGCCACATGATCGCATCGAACTGCCGCCGCAGGTCCGGGATCGGCCCTGTCGCCGCCATCGGCAGAAACGGCTCGACCAGCTCCCACTCACCGTCCGTCAGATCTCCGCGTGTCATGGCCTTCTTCTACCAGCAGCAGCACCGCCGAAGCACCCGGATCCACGAACTCATGATCCGAATTCAGAACAGTCCCTAGTTCGGCAGCCGCACATGAGCGTTGACTCCGGCCTCTTCGGCCCCACATCCGTGACCTGGCATCTGCACGCCGACCCGGCGATGTGGATCGGGGGCATCAGCGCCCTGCACCTCCAGGCGCTGCACCCCCTGGCAGCCATGGGCATCGTGCAGAACTCATCCTTCGAGGAGGACCCCTTCGGCCGACTCGTGAGTACCGGCTCCTTCATCGTGCAGACCACCTGGGGCACGCGAGCAGAGGCGGAGCAGGCCGGAGCCCGGGTCCGTGCCGTCCACGCGCGGATGCGGATCCACGAACCGGGCACCGGCAAGATCCACCGCCTGGACTCCCCGGGCCTCCTGCTCTGGGTGCACTGCGCCCTCACCAGGTCCAACCTGCACGCCGTGCGGCGCGGGGGCCTGAAGCTCACCCCCTGGCAGGCGGACGACTACGTCCACGAGCAACGGAGGATCGCTGCCCTCGTCGGACTGGACCCGACCGACACCCCCGGAACCGCCGCCGACCTGGATGACTACCTGACCGGGATGTACGGGGCACTGGCAGCTTCGGAGGAAGCAATGGTGATCCACCGCTTTCTGTCCCGGCCGCCGCTCCACGGACCGCACAGAGCACTGCGCCCAGCATGGACCGCCGCCTCCCGGTTGGGATACTCGATCATCCCTCCCGAGGCCCAGGCCCTCTACCAGCGACCCGGAATCCCTGCGCCGATGGCGACCGCGGCCTTGCGCGCGGCCCGCTCCGCAGCGCTTCTGATCCCGCAGCAGAGGCGTCTCAACTTTCCCGCCCCCCACCTGAGCCGTGCCATCGCACGGCTCGGCCGGGCCGGCGTCCCCTCCGGCAGGCAGCTGCGCAGCCTCAGCCGGTCCGCTGCTCCTGCCTCGCCGGCCCTCGGTGCTGATCAGAAATGACTATCCCGCAGGTGTCGGTGATCGAGGAGGCGATCGCGTCGGGCCGGCCGGTGACCAACGGCGGTTGGGCGTCGGCGAAGCCGGGATCCTCACGGTTCGGGAGGTGCGGCGCTGTCCGTCGCGGGCAGCGGCGCACGGCGCAGCCGCGCCGGATCGGCCCGGGTCAGGGCCGCCGGCATCTCGAGCTGTCGGCCGCTCTCGTACGCCTGGGCGAAGTGCTCGGCGCCGAGCGCGGCCCGGCCGTGGCTGCTCAGCGTGCGGACCTGCGGATCGGTACGGTCGTGGGCGCCCCGCAGACGGGCTGCCGCGCCGAGCAGGACGGCCACGTCACGGTAGCGCCCGTGCAGTGCGGCGAGGCCGGCCACGGTCACGGTCACCGTCGCCAGGAGCGGCATGTCCACCGACTCGCGACCATCTCCAGGCGGTGCTGCGCCGGGTGTCCGGCACCGACGTGACGCTGGGCGACGTCCGTCTCGCTTCGAGCTTCACCGATCGGGCGATGCAGACGACGACCTACCGGCGGGGACGGGTCCTGCTCGCGGGCGACGCCGCGCACATCCACTCCCCGCTCGGTGGACAGGGGCTCAACACCGGCATCGGCGACGCCATGAACCTGGGCTGGAAGCTCGCGGCGACCGTGCACGGCCACGCGCCGGACGGGCTGCTCGACAGCTACACCGGCGAGCGTCACCCGATCGGCGCCCGGGTGCTGGACTGGTCGCGCGCCCAGGTGGCGGTCATGAGGCCGGACCCGCATGCCCAGGCCGTCCAAGGACTGATCCGCGACCTGCTCGGGACCCGTGACGGAACGACCTACGTGTTCGGGAAGCTCTCGGGATCGTCGATCCGCTACGACCTCGGCACCGGGCACCCGCTGGTCGGCCGCAACGCCCCCGACCTTCGTCTCGAGGACGGCACTCGCCTCGGTCACCTGCTGCGGGACGGACGAGGCCTCGCGCTCGACTTCAGCGCCGACCGACGCCTGCACGGTTCGGCGACGGGCTGGGAGAGCCGGATCCGGTACGCGGCCGGGCCGGCGGGAAACGACCTCGGGCTGGATGCCGTGCTGGTCCGACCCGACGGTGTGGTCGCCTGGGCAGCAGGTGATCGTGACTCTGGTCGGGAAGCGTTCGAGCGGGCCGCCGGCCGGTGGTTCGGCACTCCGACGAGGTGAGTCCGAAGAACTCGTCACACGGTCACTGGTCTTGGGCGTCGATCCTCGCCGGCAGATGAGGCCGCGATCGAGACCGTGGCCCGCCACGGTCGAGCGGTTACCCGCAAGGGCAGCTACTTCCCATAAGGAAGTAGCTGCCCTTGCGGGTAACCGCGTCCTCGGGTCTACGGTCGCAACCGCGACGGGACGAGCCCCGCGGATCAGGTCCCCCGGCCTCGCGTCGCCCATTCCATCCGATCAGTTCACACAGGGAGATGACGCATGTCCACATCCTCGATGCGCGCGGTGGTGCAGCACGGCTTCGGTGGTCCCGAGGTGCTCCGGGTGGCGGAGGTGGCCCGTCCGGTGCCGTTGCCGACCGAGGTCCTGGTGCGGGTGCACGCCGCCGGGATCAATCCGGTCGATTGGAAGACCCGCGATGGCTCGGGCATGGCCGGTGTGCTCGGCGAGCCGCCGTTCACCCTGGGCTGGGACGTCTCCGGCGTCGTGGCGGAGGTCGGCTTCGGCGTGACCACCCTCAAGGTCGGTGACGAGGTCTACGGCATGCCGTGGTTCCCCCGCGCGGCCGGCGGCTATGCCGAGTACGTGACCGCGCCGGCCCGGCAGTTCGCCCGCAAGCCCGCGACCGTCAGCCACGAGCAGGCCGCCGCCGTACCGCTGGCCGCCCTCACCGCCTGGCAGGCCCTGGTCGACGCCGCCGACGTCCGCCCCGGCCAGCGCGTGCTGATCCACGCCGCCGCCGGTGGTGTCGGACACCTGGCCGTCCAGTTCGCCAAGCACCTGGGCGCCTACGTCATCGGCACCGCCAGCAGCGCCCGCCACGAGTGGCTCACCGCACTGGGCGCCGACGAGGTCGTCGACTACACCGCCGTCCGCTTCGAGGACGCCGTCCAGGACGTCGACGTGGTCATCGACCTCGTCGGCGACGCGCACGACAACACCAGCACCCGCTCGCTCGACCTGCTGCGCCCCGGCGGCCTGCTCGTCGCCATCCCCGGCGCCGGCCCCGAGCTGGCCGAGGCGGCCCTGGCCAAGGGGGTGCGCTCGACCACGTTCCTGGTCGAGCCGGAGGGCCCGGCACTGACCCGGATCGCGGAACTCATCGACGCGGGCCGGGTGCGTGTGGAGGTCGAGGAGGTCTTCCCGCTGGAGCAGGCCGCCGCGGCCCACACCCGGGGCGAGACCGGCCGCACCCGCGGAAAGCTCGTCCTGCGCGTCATCGCCTGACCGCCGATCACCTGACCTACCGAACTGCCGCTCAAGAAAGGGTTCCTGCCGTGTTCTACGAGATGCGCCGCTACCAGGCCCGGCCCGGACGTCGCGAGGAGTGGGTCCGCTACATGGAGGACGTCGTCATCCCGTTCCAGGCCGCGGGCGGAATGGACATCACCGCCTCCTTCATCGACGAGGAGGACCCGGACGGCTACATCTGGATCCGCCGCTTCGAGGACGAGGCCCAGCGCGAGGAGCTGTACGCGGCCGTCTACGAGAGTGACCGCTGGCGCGACGAGATCCGCCCGGCCGTCATGGAGTTGCTGATCCCCGAAGCGACGGTGGTCACCCGCGCTGTCCCGACCCCTGTCTCGGCCCTGCGCTGACGATGCTTCCCCCCTGGCCGACCATCACGCCCGCCCCAGTCCGGTAAAGAGAAGGCAGTCATGACCAACGCAACCCTCACCAGGTCCACCTCCGCCGCCTCCATCACCCTCGCGGCCGCCAACGCCCTCATCGAGGCCGTGCACACCGCCGCCCAGGAGATCGGATTCGAGGCCTCCGTCGCCGTCACCGACGCCGGCGGCCACCTCCGGGCCTTCCAGCGACCCGATGCCACGCCGTTCCTCGCCAGCGAGGTCGCGGTCGACAAGGCCTGGACGTCGGCGTCCTTCGGCTACGCCACCCACACGTGGAACGCCTACGTGGGCGACCCCAAGATCGCGCCGCTCGCCGGCCATCCCCGCCTGATGGCCGTCGGCGGCGGCTACCCGATCCTCGAGGACGGCAAGCTCATCGGCGGCCTCGGCATCTCCGGCGGCAGCGCCGAGCAGGACCAGCAGGCCGCCGAAGCCGCCCTCGAGGCACTCGGCTTCCAACTCCCCGCCTAGGTGTTCTGACCCGTGAGGTTGGGGACGCGGCTGGCGGGTGGCTTGCCTGCGAGTGCGGTGTGTCCGCGGTGGTGATTGTAGGTGTGGAGCCAGGCGGGGTAGGCGTCGCGTCGTTCCTGCTCGGTGCGGTAGGGCCTTGCGTAGGCCCACTCGTCGAGCAGGGTGCGGTTGAAGCGTTCGACCTTGCCGTTGGTCTGCGGGCGGTAGGGCCGGGTGCGCTTGTGGGTGATCCCGGCCGCCGCGAGGACGTCGCGCCAGGGGTGGGTGAATCGCTGCGGGTTCTTCAGAGGCTCTAGATTGTGGCTGTGACCTGCAGGTTTGGCTGTTGGCTGTAGTACTTGGCTTCGTATTCGGCGGGTGGGGTGTGGCCGAGTTCACTATGGAGCCGGGTGGAGTTGAACCAGTCGACATACTCTGCGGTGGCGATCTCAACGTCGGCAAGGGTGCGCCAGGGTCCCTGACGCTTGATGAGCTCGGTTTTGTACAGCCCGATGGTCGATTCCATCAGGGCGTTGTCCAGGGCGTCTCCGACCGATCCGATGGACGCGGCGATCTTCTCCTTGGCCAGGTGGGTTGCCAGGCGGAACGACGTGTACTGCGAGCCGGCATCGGAGTGGTGTATCAACTCCCTTGGCATTACCGGGAATCCGGAGCGGTCCCGCTGCCACAGGCCCATCTCGAGGGCTGAGAGGATCAGTGGGGTCTGCTTGTTAGTGGCCGCCGACCAGCCGACGATCCGCCGTGAGAAGGTGTCGACGACGAAGGCGACGTAGACGGTGCCGGCCCACGCCGCCACGTGCGTGAAGTCCGCCACCCAGACGCGGTTCGGTGCGCTCGCGACGAAGTTGCGCTGGAGCAGGTCGGGCGCCCGGTCGACGCTCTTGTCCGAGACGGTGGTGACGATCTTCTTGCCGCGCACCGCTCCTGACAGCCCTTCTGCCTTCATCAGGCGGGAGACCGTGCACTGGGCGACCGTGTGGCCGCGCCGGTTGAGTTCGGCCCAGACCTTGCGGTAGCCGTAGACGCCGTAGTTGCTCTCGTGGATCTCCTTGATGATCGGGACGATTTCGGCGTCGCGGCGGGCGCGGGCGGAGGTGGTGCCGCTCTTGTGGGCGTAGTAGGTGCTGGGGTGGATGCCGCAGTCGTTCGCGGTGAGCGTCCTGCAGATCGGCTCGACTCCGCCGAAGCGGTCCCGGTGCTCGTCGATGAACGCTACGAGCGTGTGTGTGGCCGGTCGAGCTCGGCCGCGAAGAAAGACGCCGCGGCCTTGAGGATCTCGTTGGCGCGCTTCAGCTCGGCGTTCTCCCGCTTGAGCGCCTTCATCGCCGCGGATTCCTCCGTCGTCGTGCCCGGCCGGGCGCCGGCGTCGGTCTGGGCCTGGCGGACCCACTTGCGCAGGCTTTCCGGGCCCACGTCGAGCTTGGCGCCGATCGACCGGATGCACTGGTACTCGGTCTCGTACTGATCGCGGGTCTCCAGCACCAGGCGTACCGCCCGCTCCCGGACCTCACTGGGGTATGGCTTCCTCATAACGGAATCGATCCTTCCAAGAGAAGGAGTCTCGGTCAAACCCGCAGCGATTCAGGGACTTGTAGCAGGAGCCGTTGTCGGTCAGCACGCGCTTCACGGTGATCCCGGCCCGGGCGAAGAACTCGTTCGCCCGGGTCCAGAACGCTGCGGCGGTGTCCTTGCGTTCGTCGGGCAGGATCTCGCTGTAGGCCAGGCGGGAGTGGTCGTCGACGGCGTTGTGGAGGTAGCTGTATCCGGCTGCGGAGCGGTTCTTGCGGCCGGCCTGGCGGCCCAGGGTTTTGTGGCCGCCGCCGTCGGGGATGTTGCCGAGCTTCTTGATGTCGACGTGGACCAACTCGCCCGGCGCGCTGTGTTCGTAGCGTCGGATCGGCCGACTTGTGGCGCGGTCGAGGTGGGCCAGGCGGGCGAGGCGGTAGCGGGTCAGGACCCGGTGCACGGTGGCCGGGTTGAGTCGCAGGAGGTAGGCGATGCGGGCCGGGCCCCAGCGCCGCAGGACGCGGACCTTGATGATCCGCCGCTCGGTGCGGGTCGGGGTCCGGCGGGGGCTGTGGTGGGGCCGGCTGGAGAGGTCGACCATCCCGGCCTCGCCGAGCGCACGGTAGCGGTCGGCCCAGCGCTTGGCCGTGGTCGGCGAGACCTGGAAGCGCTCGACGGCCCGACGCAGGGGCCAGCCGTCCTCGACCACGCAGCGGGCCAGGCGCAGGCGTCCGGTCTCGGTCAGGGGTGCGTTACGGTGTGGCATGAGGGCCTTTCTGAAGTCGGTGCAGATGTCGCAATCCACACCGAGCCAGAAGGCCCTCACTCATTTCAAGATCACCCAGCCGTGAGCTCTGTCACCAACCTCCGTGGTCAGTACACCTAGGCCGTGTCTCACAATTCGCGTCGCGCGCCTGGCGGGAATTGTTGAGACACGGCCTAGGGGTCGGCCCGGCGGCGGTCTACCTCGACAACGTCCTCGGCGCCGGTCCGACCGGTGGCTCACTCGCCATCGACGGTTCCGTCCCCTGGCTGCTCGGCACGCTCGTGACGTCGTCGATGTTCTCCTCGACCCAGGTCCGCAGCAGCCGCAGCGGCACGGCCGCGCTGAGGCCGAGGCCGGTCAGGGCGTACTCCACGTGCAGCGGCACCGCGGGGTAGACCGTGCGGTCGACGAGCCCCACGTCCTCCAAGCGCCGGAGGGTCTGGGTGAGGACCTTGGGGCTGACGCCCTGCAGGAGTCGCTGCAGGGCACCGAAGCGCAGCGGGCCCTCTTCCAGGGCCCCGATGGCCAGGGCCGACCACTTGTTCGCCAGCAGGTCCAGCATCGCGCGGCAAGGACACTGGGCCGCGTAGACGTCGTGGTGCGCGTGCTGCCCGGTCAGGCAGTTGGTGGCCATGGAAAAGCTCCTCACCAGGGTACTTCCCAACGGGAAGTTGATTCCGTTGATGGTAGCAACCGCTCCGGACGCACCGTCAATCCCAGGGCGACGGGGGCAGATGCGCGACCTTCCCGTCTCCCTGGGCCATCTCGGCCGGTGCGTGCCGGGACCCCGCGCCGCGACCCCGAGCGCGGCGGCCGCTGCTCGGTCAGGTGGCCGTGAGCGGTGCGAGGTGCCGGCTCAGGCGGTGGACGGCTTCGGCGAGGCGGGGATCGGTTGCGGCGCGGAAGGGCGGGACCGGGTGCGCCTGGGGTCCGATGACGACGCCGGTCCAGCCTGTCAGCGAGTCGTCGGTCGCGGCGAAGATCGACGGCTTGGCCGCCACGGAGGCCGGGCCCGAGGTCGAGCGTTCGAACTTCCGCCGGACGAGCGGCCAGAGCAGGCGCAGTCCGGGGGAGACGATCCTCGGGTCGCGCAGGGTGCCGTTGGTCATGTCGGTCGCGGCGCCGCCGGGGTCCGCGGCGAAGACCGAGACGCCCGTGCCGTCGAGTCGGCCGGCCAAGGCCAGGGTGTAGGCGAGGTTGGCGAGCTTGGCGCGGCCGTACCAGTGGAAGCCGTAGTAGCCGCCGGGCGGCTCGACGGCGTCGAAGCTCCGCTTGGCGAGCCCCACCGCGCCGGAGGTCACGTTCACGATCCGGCTCGGTGCTGCCGCCCGCAGTGAGGGCAGCAGCAGTTCGGTCAGCAGGTACGGCGAGAGGTGGTTGACGGCGAAGCTCGCCTCGATCCCGTCGGCCGAGTCCTGCCGGTCCGCGAACATCGCCCCGACGTTGTTGACCAGGACGCTCAGCGGGCCTTCGGCGAGGACCCGGTCGGCGAGGGCGCGGACCGCGTCGAGCGAGGCGAGGTCGGCGGCCGTGAACCGGGCGGGATGTGCCGGTGCCGTGGCATTGATCCGTTCGACCGCGCGGGCGCCGCGTTCGGCGTTGCGCCCGACCACGGTGACCGCGAGGCCGGCCGTGGCCAGTCCCAGGGCCGTCTCCCAGCCGATCCCGGCCGTCCCCGCCGTGACCAGCGCTGTCTGCTTCATCGCACATCCCCTCCGGCATATACGGATGAGTTATCCGCTTCGTGGACGGGACCCTAGCAGATGCGGATGGGCTATCCAGTTAGACTGTTGCGATGACGACCCCACCGCTGCGCAAGGACGCCGCCCGCAACCGGGAGCAGATCGTCGCCGTGGCCCGGGGGCTCGTGGACGAAGGTGTAGCGCTGCAGCTCAACGACGTCGCCCGCCGTGTCGGCCTGGGTGTCGGCACCGTCTACCGGCACTTCCCGACCGCCGAGGCGCTCCTGGAGACCGTTGCCGCCCGTAGCCTGGAGGCGCTCGTCGCCCATGGCGAGCAGGCGCTGGACAACGACGACCCTTGGCGCGCCCTCGCGGGCTTCCTGACCCGCACCATCGAGCTGCAGGTCACCGACGCCTCGCTGTCCACCGTCACCGCGGCGCCCACGGATGCGCTGGCATCCACCACCGAACTGAAACGGACGCTGTGGTCGCTCGGTGGTCGGCTGCTCGACCGTGCCCGTGGCGCCGGGGTCGTGCGGGCCGACCTGGTCTCCGCCGATCTGGTCCCGCTGATGTGCGGAATCGCCTACGCCGCAACCGTCCACGGCGGTGTCGGCGCTGCCCGCACCGACACGGCCCGGCGCTATCTGACGGCGCTCCTGGAGGGTCTGCGCACACCCGCGTAGCGGCGCGCCGGTTGTGCAGGGCCTGCGGCGGAGGTCCGGGAGGTCGGCACCGGGTCCGCGCGGCAGGCCGGGGGAGGGGGCAGGCGGGCTGAGCCGGGGCCGCCCCCATCGGGGGGCGCCGTCGCTCAGCCGCCTTCACACAGGGTGATGGAGAGGCTACTGGGCCGCCTTCTTCTCCTGCTGCTCCTGCTTCTCCTTGATCCGCACGGCTTCCTTGCGGACCTCCGCCTGGGTGGTGCGCTCGCGCTGCAGCCAGTCGGGGTTGGCGGTCTTCAGCTCGTCGATCTCGGCGGTCGTCAGCGCCTCGGTGACCCCGCCGCGGGCGAGGCCGGAGACGGAGATGCCGAGCTTGGCGGCGATCACCGGACGCGGGTGGGGGCCGTTGCGACGCAGGTCCACCAGCCAGGCCGGCGGCTCGGCCTGCAGCTTGTTGAGCTCCTCGCGGGAGACGACGCCCTCCTGGAACTCGGCGGGCGTGGCGGAAAGGTACACGCCGAGCTTCTTCGCCGCGGTGGCGGGCTTCATGGTCTGGGTCGTCTTCGGCTTGAGCGATGTCATGGTCACCAGAATAAGCGAGATTCTCCTTGCTCCGGTCACGGACGGTAGCCTGGGCCCGTGACAGAGAACCAGGTGACCGACGGCTTCCGACTGGCGTACGTACCGGGAGTCACGCCCGGCAAGTGGATCCGGGTCTGGGAGGAGCGGCTGCCGCAGGTGCCGATCAGCCTGGTCCCGGTCGCTGCGCCCGAGGGCGGGCAGCTGCTCAAGGACGGTGCTGCCGATGCCGGACTGATCCGGCTGCCGGTGGACCGCACGGTGCTCAGCGCCATCCCGCTCTACACCGAGACCACGGTCGTCGTGCTGCCCAAGGAGCACCTGCTCACCGCCGCCGACGAGGTCCTGGTCGACGACCTGGCCGACGAGGTGATCTGGCACCCGCAGGACGAGACCATCGAGTGGCCGACCCGCCCCGGGCTGCCCGGCCTGGAGCGGCCCGCCAGCACGGCGGACGCCATCGAGGTGGTGGCGGCGGGCGTCGGCCTGCTGGTCCTCCCGCAGTCGCTGGCCCGGCTGCACCACCGCCGCGACCTCACCTTCCGCCCGATGCCCGATGCGCCGCAGTCCCAGGTCGCGCTCTGCTGGCCGGAGGCGAGGACCACCGACCTGGTGGAGGAGTTCATCGGCATCGTCCGCGGACGCACGGTGAACAGTTCGCGAGGCTCCGCCCAGACGGGGCAGTCGGACCGCAAGGGCGGCGCGGGGCGGGAGCCGGCCCGGACCGGCCAGCAGGCCAAGTCGGCCAAGCGGACGGAGCAGCCGAAGAAGAAGCCCGCCGCCCCCGGGGCACGCGGCGCCCGCCCGCGCCCGGGCGGGTCCGGCTCGGGCGGCACGGCGAAGAAGGGCAAGCCGCGCCGCCGCTCCTGAGACCGCCGGGCGGCATGCGGCGGGGTCGCCGGCGGCTCAGCCGTAGATCGGCTGTGACCAGGCCCAAGGGGCTCCGACCCCGTCGTCGGCGACCCGTGCGATGCCCCACACGCCTTGGGAGCAGCTGATGTTGCTCTGGTAGCTGTAGAACCAGGCCGAGCCCGGGAAGATGTCGTTGGCGGGCGAGTCGCCTGGAATGCCGTACGTGACGCCGTTGCACTTGTCGTAGACGCCGGTGTAGATGCGCACGTCGGTGTCACCACCCGTCATGTGGACCCTGCTGTAGTACACGCCGGGGGCGACCTCGTCGACGCAGGGCTGCAGGCTCCAGCCGTACCAGGGGCCCTGGACGGGACCGCACTGCTCGCTGCTGGTCGCGTTGGCCGTGCCGGCGGTGGTGAGGGTGGCGCCGCCGGCGATGGTCAGCGTGGCGGCGGCCGCGGCCATGGTGCGGCGGAGCCTGGGTGTCTTCAAGAGCTTGAGCACGGTGTCCCCCTGGGTCTCGTCCAGCCTCACGGGCTGGCAACGGTCATGCGCGGCCGGTGCGGCAACGCCCTTGCGGCATCCGGTCTCTGACGCGCCGGGGCGTTGCCGCGACGACCCTCGCACCGGGTACGGACGGTGGGCAACGGTCAGCCGGTTTCCCGGACGTTCCCGGACGTTCCCGGACGTTCCCGGACGGGCCGCGTCGGATTCCAAGCGGCCAGGGGCGGTGCGGATCAATCGAGATCGATCATTTACGGTCGGAATCGATTGCCAACCGACACCCATGTGTACGAGTTCGCCTGGCGCAGCCCCGTCGCCGGGGATGCCCGGCGCACCGGGTGCGGTGGCAGCGGCGGGCGTTAGCCGGTTGTGCTCCGCGCGGGGCGCAGGCCGTCGCTGATGATCTGCGTGAGCCGGCCCGGGCGGGTGTCGGTTGCGCGGGCGCGTTCGGCTGCGACTGCGCCGGCGACGAGGGCGTGCAGGTCGGCGACGTCGATGTCGGTCCGGACCGCGTCGGCGGACTGGGCGCGGGTCAGCAGCTCGCCGAGGGTGGCGCGCAGGTCGCCGGCCGCGTCGAGGGTGGCTCGCTGGAGGTCGACCCCGGCGCCGACGAGTGCGTCGGCCAGGTCCATCTTCGATCCCGCGTCGGCCACCACCACGGCCAGCTGGCCGAAGAACGCCTCGCCCGGGTCCGCGCCGGCGTCGATCCGCGCCAGCGCCTCGTGCCCGGCCTTCGTCAGGGCCTTGATGCGGTCGGTGACCACCGCCTCGAACAGCGCTTCCTTGGTGGGGAAGTGACGGTAGACCGTCCCCGCGCCGACCCCGGCGCGACGGGCGATCTCGTCGAGGGGGACCGCCAGGCCCTCGGCGGCGAAGACCTCGCGTGCGGCCTCCAGGACCCGGGCGCGGTTGCGGCGTGCGTCGGCACGCAGGGGCCGGCCTTCGCTCGCGGGCTGCGCCGCAGGGGGCCGTTCACTCATCGCGGGCATGGAACTCCTCGGTACCGGGGGCGGGGGCGCTCGCCATGGACAACCGGGGCGGGCGTTCCGTATATTCGAAGCGGGGCGAGCGTTCCGATTGTATCGGCGCCGGCCTCCTCCTCGTCGGCGCCGTGCCGCCGAGCCTGCCGTCACGCCGATCCGAAGGACTCCTGATGCCCGCTCCCGTCTCCTCTCCCGGCACCCGCACCCCACGCGAGACCGTAGAACTGTTACTGCGCACCGTGGTCGAGGGCTCGCGGAGCGACCTCGCCGACCTCTACGCCCCGGATGTCGTCATCGAGATGCCCTTCGTCCGGCCGGGCTTCCCGTCCCGGACCGAAGGCAACGGGGCGATGCGGGCACGGGCCGAGGCCGTCGAGGCGCTGTGGACGTACGACTCCGTGGACGGCGTCACCCTGCACGAGACCGCCGACCCGGAGGTCGTCGTCGTTGAGTTCCGCGTCCACGGGCGGCTGACCGCGAACCGGGAGCCGTTCACGCTCGGCTACATCAACGTCGTCCGCGTGGTCGACGGACTCATCGTGTCCTCGCGCGACTACGGCAACCCGCTGGAGAGCGAGGTGCTGGCCGCCGCGCTTCCCACCCCGCTCGACAGCTGACCGTCGGCGAGCTCCTGCGCGGGCCGGCTCGCCGGGCCGGGCGTAAACAGTTCACTGTAGGGCAGGGGCCGGGGGCGGCCCGGGTGCGGCGCGGCCGGGTCGCTCGATCGGGTCGCGGGTGGGGGTCCGGCTGCGCAGCGGAGCCGGGCGGGGGCATCCTGCCGGTATGGCTGACCTTGGTGAGGATGTCCCCGGTTACCGGACGATCCGGATGACCGCGCTGGAGGCTCCGGTTGCGGTGCTGGCCGATGTGGAGGCCTGGCAGGCGAGGGACGCCTATCCCGACCTGGTGTCCGGTGGCGGGCCGGTCTTCGGGGTGGCCCGTGAGCTGGAGGCGGGTGGCTGGCGGCTGCACCGGTTCTTCTGCAACGACACGCCCCAGGGCGCCCGCGAGAGCATGTCCGTGACGTTCCGGAAGCTCGCCCAGGCCGCGGAGCGGGAGGGGCGCACCGCCGACCACGAGGAGTGCATGGCGGCGGCGGTCAGGCTCGACTGGGAGAAGATCGACGAGATGACCGTGCTCGGCACCCGCTACCGGGTGGTGCGCGCCGAGCGGTTCATCCGCACCGGCCCCGACGGCCCCGAGCCCCCGCGGCCCAGCGACCCGGACCCGGCCGGGCTCGGCGAGGGCAGCGAGGCGCCGGATCCCGGCGACGGGCTGGTGATCGATCCGGTGACCCCCACCGGGATGTCCGAGGGGATTCTGAAGGCCGAACTCCTGGCGCTGGTCCGGGCCGAGGGCACCGTGCCGGCGGAGGTCCGGGACGACTCGCGGGTGGCCGCCCGCACGCACCCCGGCGGGGTGCTGCTGCCCGCCACCTTCATGAGCGCCGAGCGGACCGCCGGGCGCTGGGCACCGTTCTCCGGCGCCGACTCGACCAGCCCGCAGGGTGCCCGGGAGGTGCTGGCGGTCCACCTGCGGGTGATGGCGCCGATCATGCACCGGCTCGGCCCCAAGGAGCGTGCCGCCTACACCCGGGCCGCCGACCGGTTCGAGGAGGAGCGGGCGTCGGACCTGAAGCTGGCGGGGCGCCACTGGCGGATCGTGCGGGTCGAACGCCTGGTCCGGTTCGGCCCGGACGGCCCGGAGATGTCGCGCCCCAGCGACCACGATCCCGAACTGCCCGTCCTGGAGCACGACCGCATCCTGCGCGAGGCGGGCGAGCTGCCCGACGAGGACGACGCGCCGATCGAGCTCGACGAGACGCAGGAGGAGATGCTGCGCGCTTTCCGGCACGAGCAGGAGCGCCGCCGGCAGCGCCGCAAGCGCTAGGCCGTGTCTCACAATTCGCGTCGGATCAGCGCGCGGCTCCCCCAGCCTTCGGCCGGGAGGTACCCCCACCACCCAGCCTGGCGGCTGGGTGGCGCCCGGCTGGGCGTGCCGGCGAAGCGTCCTCGTACTGGGTCGTACGTGGATGATTCGCCGGTGCGTCCAGGCGGGATGCCCGGCGTCGCGCGCCTGGCGGGAATTGTGAGACACGGCCTAGCGCTGCGTCGGGCGACCTCTGCGCGACGGGGCGAAGGCCGCGCTCCCGGGCGAAGGTTGCCCGATGCTGCAATGGTCCTGATGCGGTGTCAGATCGGTGCTGTCAAGACCGGGTCCGGTTGTTCGGTCGGGGGCCTCGTCAGGTCGATGACGAACCGTCATCAGAGCTTCGCGAGCGGCGGGTTGCCGACGTGGTCGACGCGGTGATCTGTGCCTGTCAGGCACGCTCCGGGACAGTCCATGCCATCGTCGGCAGATGTCGCGGGCCCACAAATCTTTTCATTGCGCCGCGCCGGTGACTCCCGTTAGGCTCCAAGAAGCCGACTACCTGGGCGATGTGAAGCGGTTCCGCATCGTGGGGATCCGGGGTTACGGCGCGATGTCGATGCGAGTGCTGGGCGGGCGAGCTTGCGAGGGGGATCGCTATGAGGTTCTACACGTTCTAGGCCGTGTCTCACAATTCGCGTCGGATCAGCGCGCGGCGTTGGGCGCCCGGCTGGGCGTGCCGGCGAAGCGTCCTCGTACTGGGTCGTACTTGGATGATTCGCCGGTGCGTCCAGGCGGGATGCCCGGCGTCGCGCGCCTGGCGGGAATTGTGAGACACGGCCTAGCGGGGGGTTGCTTCCAATCCTTCGCCGCGGCGGCGTTGCCGGGCGCATTGTTCCTGGATGCGTTTGCGGTGCCGCCAGGGCACTGGGGTGCGTCCGAGCAGGCCTGACGCCGTCGACACTCGTCGAACCGGTGGAATTCACGCATGCCCTGAATAGGGATTGCCGACACAGCTCCCGGGTCTGTTCACCGCTGGTCCCGGCTATTTCTTGACCGCAGTTCTCCTCGTGTGCTCTGGAAGTTTCCTCCGGTGTCGCCCATGGCGGGCCGCCGCCGGTTCGACGCTGTTCTGGGATGGAAACCGATGACCGATTCGTCCATGTTCACCGAGACGTTCACCGAGACTCTGACCGTCACCGCGGACAACCCCCTGCTGGCGGGTCATGTCGTCTACGGGCGCACGCTGCTGCCCGGTGTCGGCTATGTGGACATGGTGCTGCAGGTCCTCGCCCGGCACGGAATGGCGATGCCCAACGTCGAGTTGCGCAACCTGACCATCCTCGCGCCCCTGGTGGCCGCGCCGGGTGAACGGGTGCTGACCACCGTGGCGGGACGGCCCGCGCCGGCGGGCGGCTGGCGGATCGAGGTCCGCAGCCGGCGGCAGCAGGACACCTCCGACGTCCTGCACGCGGTGGTGACCGCGCTCCACCGCCCGGCGGCCCCTTACCAGGAGCGGTTGGCGCTGCCGTTGGACGGTGTGCAGAAGCTCACGCCTCTCACCGAGATCTACGCCTGGTGCCGGCAGTACGAGCTGTTCCACTCGGGGCTGATGAAGATCGGCGGCGCGGTGCACCACCGCCCCGGCGACTGGATAGCCGAGCTCGAACTCGCCCCGGAGCACCAGGGCACCGCGGACGCCTTCCTCTTCCATCCTGCCCTGTTCGAGGCCGGGTTGCTCGGTGGCGGCGTCGGTACCAGCATGCTGCACCAGGGGCCGGCCGGTCCGGAGCTCTATCTGCCGTTGGTCTTCGAGTCGTTCCGGGCGGCGGCTCCGCTGGGCAGGCGCTGCTTCGTTCGGGTACCGGTCGATTCGGTGCGCCGGGACGACGAACTCATCAGGCTGGCCGTGGAGTTCTACGACGCCGAGGGCCAGAAGGTGGCCGAGGTGAGTCAGTTCGTGGCCAAGCGGGTGCGTGCCGCGGCGGCCCTGGACGTGCGCGGCGACGCCGCTCCGGCGCCCGCCGTGCCGGTGCCTGCTGTGCCGGTGGTGGTGTCGGGTGGGCGTGATGTGGTGGGTCTGGTGCGGGAGTTGGTGGCGGCTCGGTTGGGGGAGCCGGTGTCGGGGGTTGATGTGGGGAGTGGGTATTACGAGTTGGGGTTGGGTTCGGCTGATTTGTTGTCGGTGGTGGCTGATTTGGAGGGTCGGCTGGGGTTGTCGTTGTCGCCGACGGTGATGTTCGAGTACAAGACGGTTGCCGATCTGGCGGAGTGGCTGGAGACGCAGCTGCCCGAGGAGACGAACGTCCAGGCGGCGCCCGCCGTGCCGGTGCCTGCTGTGCCGGTGGTGGTGTCGGGTGGGCGTGATGTGGTGGGTCTGGTGCGGGAGTTGGTGGCGGCTCGGTTGGGGGAGCCGGTGTCGGGGGTTGATGTGGGGAGTGGGTACTACGAGTTGGGGTTGGGTTCGGCTGATTTGTTGTCGGTGGTGGCTGATTTGGAGGGTCGGCTGGGGTTGTCGTTGTCGCCGACGGTGATGTTCGAGTACAAGACGGTTGCCGATCTGGCGCAGTGGCTGGAGACGCAGCTGCCCGAGGAGACGAACGTCCAGGCGGCGCCCGCCGCGCCGGTGGTTGCCGTGCCGGTGGCGCCCGCCGTGCCGGTGGTGCAGCCCGACCGGCTCGCCACCGTCCGGGCCGCGCTGCTCGACGAGGTGGCCGCGCTGCTGGAGGTGCCGGTGGGGGAGGTGGACCCGGGCACCGAGCTGGCCGAGTTCGGGTTCGACTGGGCCGGCCTGGCCCAGCTCGCCGACCGCCTCAACTCCCGCTACGGCACGCAGCTCACCTCCGCCGTCTTCGCCGAGCACCGCACCGTGCAGGCCGTCGCGGCCCAGCTGGTCGACGCCGGACCGGACCGGTTCGCGGCCCTGGAATCCTCCGCCCCGGCATCCCCGGCCCCGGCGGCCGCCGTGGCAGCCCCCGAGGCCGTCCCGGCGGCCCCGGTGCGCCCGCATCCGATGCTGCACCGGGCCGTGCCGGACGCCGGGGGCATCACCTGCCACGCGCACTTCGACGGCAGCGAGCCGTACCTGAGCGACCACCGGGTGCGCGGCGGTCGCGTGCTGCCCGGTGTCGCGCACCTGGAGATGGCGCGTGCCGCGGTCGCGCTGGCGCTGGGCGCCGAGCGGCCCGACGGGGTCCGGCCGGAGGCCGTGCGGCTGGACGGCGTGGTGTGGCTGCGGCCGGCGGTCTGCGGACCGCGCGGGCTGGAGCTGCGGGTGGGCGTGCGCACGCTGCCCGGCGGCGGCTGCGACTTCACGATCGACAGCGTGGACGAGGACGGCACGGTCACCCTGTGCAGCCAGGGCCGGGCGAGCCTGGCGGGCCCCGCGGGCCCCGGCGCGCCGTCCCTGCACGAACTGCGCGCGGCCTGCGCCGAGGCGGTGTACGGCGCCGCGCACGTCTACGGCCAGTACGAGCGCATGGGCATGGACTACGGGCCCGCCCAGCGCACCCTGGTGGAGCTGCGGGTGGGCACGGACGGCGCGGGGCGGCGCCAGGTGCTGGCGGAGCTGAGCCTGCCGGCGGCGGCGAAGCTCGCGGCGGAGTGCCGGCTGAACCCGGCCGTCCTGGACGGTGCGCTGCAGGCCACCATCGGCCTGTGGCTGGCGGAGGCGGGCGCCGACGGCCGCCCGGCCGCGCTCGCCCTGCCGTTCGCCGTGCAGCGGGTCGAGACGCCGGGCGCCACACCCGCGCGTTCCTACGCCTGGATCCGGCACCAGCCGGGGAGCAGCACCGAGGCCGCCGCGGCCCGGCTGGACGTCACGGTCCTCGACGAGCACGGCCGGGTCTGCGTGGAGCTGACCGGACTGAGCACCCGTGCCCTGCCGGACCTGCCGCAGGCCGCCACCCCGGCGACAGCCGCCCTTCAGGCCGTCGCCCCGCAGGCCGTCGCCCCGCACGTGGCGCCCCCCGTCCCGTCCACCGCCCCCCGGCCCGCCCGCCCGCTGCCCCCGCGCCCCGGCGCCGACATCGCGATCGTCGGTGTCAGCGGCCGCTACCCGCAGGCGGCCGACCTGGACGAGTTCTGGCAGAACCTGCGCGCCGGCCGGGACTGCGTGCGCGAGGTCCCGGCGGAGCGCTGGGACCACCGCCGCTACGCCGACCCGAACGGCGCGAACACCAGCCGCTGGGGCGGATTCCTGGACGACATCGACCAGTTCGACCCGCTCTTCTTCCAGATCTCGCCGTTCGAGGCCGACTACCTCGATCCGCAGGAGCGCCTCTTCCTGCAGTGCGCCCACCACGCGCTGGAGGACGCCGGCTACACCGGCGAGAGCCTGGCCCGGTCGGCCGCCGAGCCCGCCGGGGACGCGGCCGTCGGCGCCCCGCCGAACCGGGTGGGCGTCTTCGTCGGCGTGATGTACCTGGAGTACCAGCTGCTCGGCGCGCAGGCGCAGGAGCGCGGCCGCGCGACCGCGCTGTGGGGCAGCGCCTCGACCATCGCCAACCGGGTGTCGTACGTCTACGACTTCCATGGGCCGAGCATGGCGGTGGACACCATGTGCTCGTCCTCGCTGACCGCCATTCACCTGGCCTGCGAGGCCATCCGGAGCGGCCAGTGCGACGCGGCGCTCGCGGGCGGGGTGAACCTCAGCCCGCACCCGAACAAGTACCTGATGCTCGGCCAGCGCCGGTTCCTGTCCAGCGACGGACGCTGCCGCAGCTTCGGCGAGGGCGGCGACGGCTACGTGCCCAGCGAGGGCGTCGGCGCCGTGCTGCTCAAGCCGCTGGAGCGGGCCGTCGCCGACGGTGACCACGTCTACGGCGTGATCAAGGGCACCGCGCTCAACCACGGCGGCCGGACCACGGGGTACTCGGTGCCGACCCCGGTGGCGCAGGGGCAGGTCATCGCCCGGGCGCTCACCGAGGCGGGCGTCGACCCGCGCGCGCTCAGCTACCTGGAGGCGCACGGCACCGGGACCTCGCTGGGCGACCCGATCGAGATCGACGGCCTGACCAAGGCCTTCGGCCACCTGGGCGGCGGGCCGCAGCAGTGCGCGATCGGCTCGGTGAAGTCGAACATCGGGCACGCCGAGAGCGCGGCCGGCATCGCCGCCGTCACCAAGGTGCTCCTCCAGCTGAAGCACGGGGAGCTGGTGCCGAGCCTGCACTCCGCTGCGCTCAACCCGCACATCGACTTCGCCCGCACGCCGTTCCGGGTCCAGCAGCGCCTGGAACCCTGGCAGCGGCCGGTGCTGCTGATCGACGGCGAGCAGCGCACCGTGCCGCGGCTCGCCGGCGTGTCCAGCTTCGGCGGCGGCGGTTCGAACGCCCACGTCGTCATCGCCGAGTACCAGGAGCCCGCCGGACGCCGCGCGACCGCCGCCGACGGGCGACCGGCGCTGCTGCTGCTCTCCGCCCAGAGCGAGGGCCAACTCGTCGAGCAGGCACGGCGGCTGAGCGAGCGGCTGGCCGAGCTGGGCGACGCCGACCTGCCGGACGTGGCCTGGACGCTGCAGACCGGACGGCTCGCGCTGCCCGAGCGGCTCGCCTTCGCCGCGACCTCGCCGGCCGAGGCCCGGGCGCAGCTGGCGGCGTTCGCCGCGGACCCGCAGCGGCCCGGCGCCTGGGCGCGCGGCACGGCCCGCACCGAGCGCGCGCCGGGCGGCGAGGCGCTGCGCGCGGCGCTCGCCGACTGGTCCGACCGCGCCGCGCACCAGCGGCTGCTGGCGCTGTGGGTGGAGGGGGCCGCCGTGGACTGGGCGGCGCTGCGCCCGGCCGGCCCGCCCGCCCGGCGGATCAGCCTGCCCGGCTACCCGTTCGCCCGCGAGCGGCACTGGGTGGACCCCGAGGCCGGTCCGGCGCTGGCCGCCCCGCTCGCGAGCGGCGCGGCCGCCGTGCCCGCGGCCGGCCCCGCCGCGTCCGCGCCCGCCTCCACGCCCGCCGCGACCGCCTCCACTCCCGCCGCGCCGGTGATCCCGCACGAGGTCGACGAGGTGCTGCTGCGCCCGGTCTGGTCGGTGCGCGAGGCCGGGCCCGCCGACCGGCCGGGGCCGGCCTTCGCGGCGCACCACGTGGTGCTGCTCGGCCGGTTCACGGCCGGTGAGCGCGAGACCCTGCGGGCCGCGCTGCCCGCCGGCACCGATCCGCAGTTCGTGGAGCTCGCGGACGGCCCGCTCGACCGCCAGTACACCGAGGCGGTGCAGCGGCTCTTCGCGCTGACCCGCGGGATCCTCGAAGCGGGCGTACGGCAGCCGGTGCTGCTCCAGGTCGCCCTGGTGGGCGCCGCGCAGGGACCGGCCGAGCTCGACCGGCTGGCCTGTTTCGGCGCGCTGGCAGGCCTGCTGAAGACCGCCCAGCTGGAGCACCCGCTGCTGCACACCCAGTACCTGGAGTGCCTGGACGCCCCCTCGGCGGCCGCCCTCGCCGCCCGCCTGCTCGCCGAGGCGGCCGGCCGCCCCGACCCGGAGGTGCGCCACCGCGACGGCCGGCGGCACGTCGCCGGGCTGGCCGAGCTGACCGGTGCCCGGCCCGCCGCCGCGCCCTGGCAGCAGGACGGCGTCTACCTCATCACCGGGGGCGCCGGGGGGCTGGGCCTGATCGTGGCGCGCGAGATCGCCGCCTCGGTCGGGCACGCCACCGTGGTGCTCGCCGGGCGCTCGCCGCTGGACGCGGCGCGGCGCGGCGAGCTGGCCGCCCTGCGGGCGGCGGGGCTGACGGTGGACTACCAGCGCGCCGATGTCGGCGACCGGGCGCAGGTGGCCCGGCTGCTGGCCCAGGTGGCCGACAACCACGGGCCGCTGACCGGCATCCTGCACAGCGCCGGGGTGATCGAGGACGGCTACCTGGTCCGCAAGACCCCCGAGGAGCTGGCCCGGGTGCTGGCGCCCAAGGTCGCCGGACTGGTCAACCTGGACGAGCTGAGCCAGGACCAGCCGCTCGCCCTCTTCGTCTGCTTCTCCTCGCTCAGCGGGGCGTTCGGCAACCCCGGGCAGGGCGACTACGCGGCGGCCAACGCCTTCCTGGACGCCTACGCGGGCTACCGCAACCGCCTGGTGGCGGCAGGGCTGCGCAGCGGGGCGACGGTCTCCGTCGGCTGGCCGCTGTGGGCCGAGGGCGGCATGGGCGACGCCGCCGCCCGCGAGCTGCTGAGCGGCGCGGGCCTGGCACCGCTGGACACCGCCCGGGGGCTGGCGGCGCTGCGCTGCGCGCTGGCCGGGCGGGAGAACGGGCTGGACGACGGCAGGCTGCTGGTCGTCGCGCACCGGCGGGGCGCCGAGCTGCCCTGGCTCCCGGGGCAGGGCGGACCGGTGGCCGAGACACCGCGCCCCGAGCCGGCGACGGCTCCCGGCGCGGACCCGGCCCCGCAGGACCGGGCCCTGGCGGACCGGGCCGTGGGCCACCTGCGGCGCCTGCTGGCGACGGCCCTGGGGCTCGGCCCCGAGCGCCTGGACCCGGACGCGCCGCTGGAGCGCTACGGCATGGACTCCGTCCTCGCGGTGAACCTGGTCTCCCGGCTGGAGGAGACCTTCGGTCCGCTGTCGCGCACGCTGCTCTTCGAGGTGCAGTCGGTGCGCGGGCTGGCCCGGTACTTCGCGGCGGACCACCCGCAGGAGCTGCGGACGCTGGTGGGCGCACCCGCCGTGGCACCGCAAGCACCCCGCACCCCCGCCCCAACTCCCGCCCCCGTCGCACCGCAGCCACAGGCCGCTGCACCGCAGCCGCAGGCCGCCGCGCCGGCCCCGCGCCCGGCCGACGGCGCGCACGCCTCCCGGTCGCGGCCGGCCGAGGACGCCATCGCCGTCATCGGCATCGGCGGGCGCTTCCCGCAGGCCGAGGACCTGGACGCGTTCTGGGACATCCTGCGCAGCGGCAAGGACTGCGTCACCGAGGTCCCGGCCGGCCGCTTCGACGAGCAGCCCGACGCCGACCCGGACGCCCCCGGCGCCGGCCGCGGGTGGTGGGGCGCGTTCCTGGACGGCGTCGACCGGTTCGACCCGCTGCACTTCGGCATCTCGCCGCGCGAGGCGGTGGCGATGGATCCGCAGCAACGGCTCTTCCTGGAGACCGTCTGGCACCTGCTGGAGCAGAGCGGGGTGACGCAGGAGGTCATCGAGCAGCGCTACCGGCGGCGGGTCGGCGTCTACGTCGGGTCGGCCTACCAGATGTACCGGGCCGACGAGTCGGACCCGACGCTGGCGGCGCTCACCGCGGCGGCCTCGTTCAACCTGATCGCCAACCGGGTCTCGCACTTCTTCGGCCTGGAGGGCCCGAGCCTGGCGGTGGACAGCATGTGCACCTCCTCCACCATGGCCATCCACCTCGCCTGCGCCGACCTGCTGCGCGGCGAGAGCGAGCTGGCCGTCGCCGGTGGCGTGAACCTCACCGTCCACCCGGACAAGTACACGGCGCTGGCCGAGATGCAGCTGCTCGGCAGCCACTCGGGCAGCCGCAGCTTCCGGGACGGCGACGGCTACCTGCCCGCCGAGGTGGTCGGCGCGGTGCTGCTCAAGCCGCTGGCGGCGGCGCTGCGCGACGGCGACACCGTGCACGCCGTCATCAAGGGCACCGCCTCGATGCACGCCGGGCGGTCCAACGGCTTCATGACGCCCAGCCACCGCACCCAGGTGAAGGTACTGCGCCAGGCGCTGGAGCGCTCGGGCGCCACCCCGGACTCGATCGGCTACGTGGAGGCCGCGGCCAGCGGCACGGCCTTCTCCGACGAGGTCGAACTGCGGGCGCTGCGCGAGGTGTTCGGCGCGGTGACCGAGCCGGTGGCGGTCGGCACGGTGAAGTCGAACCTCGGGCACCCCGAGGCGGCCTCCGGCATCGCGCAGCTCGCCAAGGTGGTCCTGCAGCTGCGGCACCAGGAGCTCGCGCCGCTGGTGGAGGTCGGCACCGCCAACCCCAACCTGGATCTCGACGGTTCGCCGCTGCGGCTCTGCGAGCGGCTGACCCCCTGGGAGCCGCGCGGCGCGAAGGACGCGCAGGGCCGCCCCGCGCCCCGCCGTGCGCTGATCAACTCGGTGGCGGCCGGCGGCAGTCACGTGACGCTGGTGGTGGAGGCCCCGCCGCGGGTCCAGGCCGCCCAGGCCGCCCCGGCGGACCCGGGGGAGGCCGGGCGCCAGCTGGTGGTGCTCTCCGCCCGCACCCCGGAGCGGCTGCGCACGGCGGCCCAGCGACTGCACGACTTCCTGGCGTCCCTGGGCGGCGGCGCGGACGAGGTGGGCCTCGCGGACCTCGCCTACACCGCGCAGCTGGGCCGGGAGGCGCTGCCCGAGCGGCTCGCCGTGGTGGCGGGCAGCAGGGAGGAGCTGACCAGGGCGCTCGCGGAGCACCTGACCGCGGGCCCGGGCGCCACCGGGGCCGGGGCGGTCGTGCTCGGCAACGCGGAGGAGGACGCCGGTCCGCTGGGCAGCGTGCTGACCGGTGCCCGGGGCGAGGCCTTCCTGGCCGGTCTGGTTGCGGACGGCGATCTGGAGCACCTGGCGGAGCTGTGGGTGCGCGGCGCCCGGGTGCCGTGGGCCGGTCTCCACCAGGGCCCGCGCCGGCTGGTGCCGCTGCCGGCGACCGCCTTCGAGGCGGGCGCCTACTGGCTCGGCCGCCGCCCCGCCGGGCCCGTCACGGTACGACCCGACGGCGACGCCGACCCCGACATCGACGCCGGCCCTGGCGCCGCGCCGCAGGCGGCGGCCGCCGGTGACGCGCTGCGGACCATGACCGGGGCCTGGTCGGAGCTGCTGGGGATCGATGCCGACCGGCTCGGCGCGAGGAGCAACTTCTTCTCGCTCGGCGGCAATTCACTGCTCGCGACCCGCCTGATCAACCTGCTGGCCCGCCGCACCGGCGTGCAGCTGCCCGTCCAGGCCGTCTTCGACGCGCCCAAACTCGCGGCGATGGCAGGCGAGTTGGAGCGCCGGTTGCCGTCGGGCGGGGCGCTCGGCGTGCCCGAGGTGGACCGGATCCTGGCGAGCATCGGCCTGATCGAGAGCATGACCGACGAGGAGCTCGACGCCCTGGGCGTCGAGAGCGTCGAGAACTAGGCGGAGGGGACCACGATGAGCACCACCAGTCAGTCCACCGGGCCGGACCTGGTCCAGCGGATCCGCTCGCTGCCCGCCAAGCGCCGGCGCGCGCTGGTGGCGCTGCTCCGGCAGCAGGGCGTCGACCTCGCGGCGCTCGACCGGCTCGACGGCCTCGACGCGCCCGAGCGGCCCGGCCCGTTGGACGTGCTCGACGCGCTGGACACCATCCCGCGGCTGCCCCGCTCCGCCGAGGAGCCGGTGCGGCTCTCCTTCACCCAGCAGCGGCTCTGGTTCCTGGCACAGCTGGACGGCTCCAGCGCCGCCTACAACATCCCGATGGCGGTGCGGCTGCGCGGCAGCCTGGACCGCCCGGCGCTGCTGCGCGCGCTGGCGGCCGTGGTGCAGCGGCACGAGGCGCTGCGCACCCGCTTCGTGGAGCGCGACGGCGTGCCGTACCAGCGGATCGGCGACGGCGGCGGGATCACGGTCGCCGAGGAGGAGCTGGCCGACCCGGCCGAGCTGACGGAGCTCTGCCGGCAGGAGGCCGCCGCGCCGTTCGACCTGGAGCACGACCCGCTGATCCGGATCCGGCTGCTGCGACTGGCCGAGCAGGACCACGTGCTGCTGGTGACGATGCACCACGGCGTCTCGGACGGCTGGTCGGTGGGCGTGCTGATCCGGGACGTCACCGCCCTGTACGGCGCGTTCCACGCGGGGCTGCCCGACCCGCTCGCCCCGCTGCCCGTCCAGTACGCGGACTTCGCCCACTGGCAGCGCGGGCGGCTGGCCGAGGGTCTGCAGGAGCGCCAGGTCACCTACTGGAAGCAGCAGTTGGCGGGCGTCGAGCCGCGGCTGTCGCTGACCGCCGACCGGGAGCGCCCGGCGGTCAAGACCTACCGGGGGGCGCGCGAGAGCCTGCAGTGCCCGGCCGAGCTGCTGCAGCGGCTGCGCCGGGTCGCCGAGGAGCACGATGCCACCCTGTACATGACGCTGCTGGCGGCCTACAGCATCGTGCTGCACCGCTACACCGACCAGCCCGAGGTGGCGGTCGGCACCGTGGTGGCGGGCCGCAACCGGCTGGAGCTGGAGGGGCTGATCGGCTTCTTCGCCAACACCCTGGTGATGTGCGCCGACCTCTCCGGCGACCCGGCCTTCCCCGAGTTGCTCGCCCAGGTGAAGCGGACGGCGCTGGCCGCCTACGAGCACCAGGACGTGCCGTTCGAGGCCGTGGTGGACGCGCTCCAGCTGGAGCGCAGCCTCAGCCACTCGCCCGTCTTCCAGACCATGTTCGTGCTCCAGCAGGCGCAGACCGAGCGGGTGGCCCGGCTGGGCGGGCTGGAGCTGTCCGCGATCGAGTCGGACGCCGGCGTCACCAAGTTCGACCTCACGCTCGACCTGCGGGAGACACCCGACGGCCTGGTGGGCACCGTCGAGTACAACACCGACCTGTTCGACCGGTCCACCATCACCCGCTTCATCGGCCACTACACCGAGCTGCTGGCCGCCATCGCGGCCGACCCGACGGCGCGGCTGTCCCGGCTCGGCATGATCGGGGCGGCCGAGCGGCGCCAGGTCCTGGAGACCTGGAACGACACCGCGCGCCCGTTCTCGGCCGACCGCTGCCTGCACCAGCTCTTCGAGGACGCGGTGGCGCGCCACCCGGAGCGCATCGCGCTGGTCGAGGACGACCGCTCCTGGAGCTACGCCGAACTCAACGCCTGGGCCAACCGGATCGCCCACGCGCTGCGCGACCGCGGGATCGGGCCGGACGGGCTGGTCGGCCTGTGCGCGCGGCGCTCGGCCGAGATGGTGGCCGGCATCCTGGGCAGCCTCAAGGCCGGCGGCGCCTATCTGCCGATCGACCCCGCCCACCCGGCCGCCCGGATCGCCGAGCTGATCGCCGACTCGGGCACCCGGGTGGTGCTCACCCAGCCGGGGCTGGACACCGAGCCGCTGGCGGCGGCCTCGCTGGTCGTCCTGCACCCCGACGGCCGGATCCTGGGCGCCGACGGTGACGGTCCGTCTCCCGCCGCAGGCCGCGAGGAGAACCTCCCGGCGGCGGAGCTGGGCCTGACCTCGGAGCACCTGGCGTACGTCATCCACACCTCCGGCTCCACCGGGCGCCCCAAGGGCGTGATGATCGAGCACCGGGCGGCGGTCAACCGGATCGAGTGGATGCAGCACGAGTACCGCCTGACCGAGCACGACGTCGTGCTGCAGAAGACGCCGTTCAGCTTCGACGTCTCGGTCTGGGAGTTCTTCTGGCCGCTGCTGTCCGGCGCCCGGCTGGCCGTCGCCGAGCCGGGCGGCCACCAGGACCCCGGCTACCTGGTGGAGGCCGTCCAGCGGTTCGGCGTCACCACGCTGCACTTCGTGCCCTCGATGCTGCGCTCGATGGTGGCCGAGCCCGGCTGGTCCCGGTGCACCTCGGTGCGGCAGGTGTTCTGCAGCGGCGAGGCGCTGCCGCCGGATCTCTGCGCCCGGCACCACGAGCGCCACAGCGCGCCGCTGCACAACCTCTACGGCCCCACCGAGGCTGCCGTGGACGTCAGTTACTGGCCGGTGCCGGCCGGGCCGCAGCCGCGCCTGGTCCCGATCGGGCGGCCGATCCAGAACATCCGGCTGCACGTGCTGAACGAGGCGCTGGAGCCGCAGGGCATCGGGTGCGTCGGACAGTTGTACATCGCGGGCGCCGGCCTGGCCCGCGGCTACCTGCACCAGCCGGAGCTGACCCGCGAGCGGTTCGTGCCCGACCCCTTCGGCGAGGGCCCGGACGCGCGGATGTACCGCACCGGCGACCTGGCACGGTGGCTGCCGGACGGCACCCTGGAGTACCTCGGCCGGGCCGACGACCAGGTCAAGCTGCGCGGCTTCCGGATCGAACTGGGCGAGATCGAGCACCGGTTGGCCGAGCACCCGGCGGTGGCCTCGTGCGCGGTGCTGGTGCGGGAGGACCAGCCGGGCAACCGCCGGCTGGTGGCGTACACCGTGCTGACCGACCAGGGCGCCGCCGAGCCGGCCGCTTCCGATTCCGCCGCCGCCGGACTCCGGGCCGAGCTGGTGCGCCACCTGGAGCGCGCGCTGCCCGAGTACATGGTGCCCAGCGCCTTCGTGACGCTGCCCGAGCTGCCCGTCACCGCGCACGGCAAGCTCGACCGCAAGGCGCTGCCCGCCCCCGGCATCGACGCCTTCGCCCAGCGTGCCTACACCGCCCCGAGCACCCCGACCGAGCGGCTGCTGGCCGGTCTCTGGGCCGAGCTGCTGGGCTTCGACGAGGCCCGGATCGGCGCCGAGGACAACTTCTTCGCCCTGGGCGGCCACTCGCTGCTGATCACCGTGCTGCTGGCCAGGCTCGGCGAGCTCGGCCGGCGGACCACCGTGCGCGCCGTGTTCGGCGCCGGCACGCTCGCGGAGCTGGCGGCCCGGATCGACCAGGACGAGGCCGTGGCGCAGTACACCGCCCCGCCGAACCTGATCCCGCCGGGGTGCGAGGAGCTCACCCCCGAGCTGCTCCCGCTGATCGACCTGAGCCGGCAGCAGCTCGACGCGATCGTGGCCGCGGTGCCCGGCGGCGCGCCGAACATCCAGGACGTCTACCCGCTGGTCTCCACCCAGGAGGGCATCCTCTTCCACCACCTGATGGACCCGGACCAGGACCCGTACCTGGTCTCCACCCTCTACGTCGCCGAGGACGAGGCCGCCTGCACCGCGTTCACCCGGGCGCTGCAGGCGGTGATCGACCGGCACGACGTGATGCGCACCGCCGTGCTCACCAGCGGCCTGCCCGCGCCCGTGCAGGTGGTGCACCGCACCGCCGAACTGCCCGTGCAGCGCGTGCTGCTGGAGCCCGGCGAGGACGCCGAGCAGCAGGCCCGCGCCCTGCTGAACGCCTTCGGCCGGATGCCGCTGGAGCGCGCCCCGCTGCTGCGGCTGCTGGTCGCCGAGGACCCGGGATCGCCGCGCCGCTACCTGCTGCTCAACGCCCACCACCTGATCGAGGACGCCACCTCGCTGCGGCTCACCCTCGAAGAGCTCGGCCTGCACCTGGCGGGCCGCACCGGGCTGCTGGCACCGCCCGCGCCCTACCGCGACTTCGTCGCGCACACCCTGCGGCACCAGGAGCCCGAGGCGGTCACGGAGTACTTCCGCGGCGTGCTCGGCGACCTCACCGAGCCGACCACGCCGTTCGGCCTGACCGACGTGCGCGGCAACGGCAGCCGGGTGCGCCAGCTGCGCCGCACGCTGCCCGCCCCGCTCACCGAGGAGCTGCGCGCGCAGGGCCGGCGCCTGCGGCTGAGCCCGGCCTGCCTCTTCCACGCCGCCTGGGCGTGCGTGGTGGCCGCCGCCGCGGGGCGCGACGACGTGGTCTTCGGCGCCGTGCTCTCCGGCCGCCTGCAGGGCGTGCCCGGGGTGGAGCGGATGCTCGGCAACTTCATCAACACGCTGCCGCTGCGGGCCAGGCTGGCCGGCCGCACGGTGCACGAGCTGATCGCCGAGGTGGACGCCGGGCTGCGCGACCTGATCGTCCACGAGCAGAGCCCGCTGAGCCTGGCGCAGCGCTGCAGCGGGATGGCGGGCGACGCGCCGCTGTTCAGCGCGGTGGTCAACTTCCGGCACTTCGAGCCCGGCGGCGGTGCCGAGCCCGCGCCCACCATCAACGACGCCGGGGTGCGCTTCCTGGCGGCCGGGGACGCGATCAACTACCCGGTCACCGTCTCGCTCGACGACTTCGGCAGCGAACTGTCGCTGGAGGTCCAGGTGGACGGCGCGGTGCTCCCCGAGGCGCTCGCCGACCACGTCGAGCGCGCGCTCGCCGGGATCGTCGCCGCGCTGGCCGAGGGCGACGGCGACCGCACCGCGGCGCTGGACATCGACGTGCTGCCCGCCGCCGAGCGCCACCGGCTGCTGACCGAGTGGCGGGGCGCCGCGCACCGGGCGGCCGAGCCGACCCTGACGGCCGCCTTCGAGGCGCAGGTGGCGCGCACCCCGGAGCGGACCGCGCTGGTCTTCGAGGACCAGGAGCTCAGCTACGCGGAGTTCAACGCGCGCGCCAACCGGCTCGCGCACTGGCTGATCGAGCAGGGCGCCGGCCCCGAGCAGCTGGTGGCGATAAGGCTGCCGCGCTCCGTCGAGCTGGTGACCGCCGTCTACGCGGTGCTCAAGACGGGGGCTGCGTACCTGCCGATCGAGCCCGACCTGCCGCAGGAGCGGGTGGACGGCATCTTCGCCGACTGCAAGCCGCTGCTCGTGCTGGACCAGGAGCTGCCGGACACCGCCGGGCGGCCCGGCACCGACCCCGGTGTCGCGGTGACCGGCGAGCACACCGCGTACGTGCTCTACACCTCCGGCTCCACCGGCCGGCCCAAGGGCGTGATGGTCCCGCACCGGTCCGGGACGAACTGGCTGGCCTGGAACCAGCGCCGCTACCGCCTGGGCGAACAGGGGCGACTGCTGCTGAAGACCTCGGTCGGCTTCGACATCTCGGTGCCGGAGCTGTTCTGGCCGCTCCAGGTCGGTGGCGCGCTGGTGATCGCCCGTCCGGACGGCCACCGGGACCCGGCCTACCTGGCCCGGCTGATCCGTGAACAGCGGGTCACCGACGTCTACTTCGCGCCGTCCATGCTCGCCGCCTTCCTCGCCGAGCCGGACGCGGCCCACTGCACCGAGCTGCGCCGGGTGGAGGCCGTGGGCGAGGCGCTGCCCGTGGAGCTGGCCGAACGGCTCGCGCGGGCCCTGCCCGCGGTGGAGCTGTTCAACGGCTACGGGCCCACCGAGGCCGGCGCCGTCACCGCCTGGCAGTACCGCGCGGAGCCGGAGGCCACCGGCGTGCCGATCGGCTCGGTGGTCGACAACACCCGGGTGTACGTGCTGGATCCGGCGCTGCGGTTGGCGCCGACGGGCGCGGCCGGCGAGCTGTACATCGCGGGCGAGGGCCTGGCCCGCGGCTACCTCGACCGCCCGGAGCTGACCGCCGAGCGCTTCGTGGCCGACCCCTTCACCCCCGGCGCGCGAATGTACCGCACCGGCGACCTGGTCAGGTGGCGCTCCGACGGCGTGCTCGACTACCTCGGCCGCGCGGACGACCAGGTCAAGGTGCGCGGCTTCCGCGTCGAGCCGGACGAGATCGCGAGCGCGCTGCTCGGCCACCCCGCGGTGGGCGCGGCCGTGGTGGTGCCGCGCGGGTCGGCGGAGGCCGTCTCGCTGGTCGGCTACCTGAGCCCCGCGCCGCAGTGGCTCGCGGAGCAGGACGGCGAGGACGGCGAGGACGGCAAGCACAGCGAGGACGGCGAAGGCAGCGCGGGCGGCGAAGGCGCCGCGGGCGGCCCGGAACTGGCCCGGCGGCTCAAGGAGTACCTGGCCGGGCGGCTGCCGCACTACATGGTCCCCGGCGTCCTCGTGGTGCTGGACGAGCTGCCGGTCACGCCCAACGGCAAGATCGACAAGCGGGCGCTGCCCGCACCGGCCGAGAGCGACCTGGCCCAGCAGGTCTACCTCGCCCCGCGCACCGTGGCCGAGCGCACCCTGTGCCGGATCATCGCGGAGCTGCTCGGGCTGAGCCGGGTCGGGGTGCGCGACAGCTTCCTCGACCTCGGCGGGCACTCGCTGCTGGCCACCAGGCTCACCCTGCGGGCCCGGCAGGAGACCGGCGCGGAGCTGCCGCTCCAACTGGTCCTCACCGGGGCCACGGTGGAGCGGATGGCCCGGGCGCTGGAGCAGGCGGCGCCCGCCGAGCGGGAGAGCGTGCCACTGCTGCCCGCCGCCGGACAGGCGGACGAGGAGGCGCCGCTGGCCCTGCAGCAGAGCGACCTGTGGTTCCTGAACCGGCCCGCCCACCTGGGTGCCGCGCACGACAACGTGCAGATGGCCTTCCGGATCGAGGGCCGACTGGACCGCGAGGCCTACGCGCGCGCCGTGCGGGCCCTGGTCGAACGCCACGCCGTGCTGCGCACCGGCTACCTGGTGCGCGCGTCGGGCGTCACCCAACGCGTGCACCCGGTCGACGGTTTCACGGTCGACGTCCTGCCGGTCGAGCCGGCGGCCGTGCAGCCGTGGCTGCGGGCCGAGCGGGCCCGCCCCTTCGCCCCGCAGGGCCACCACCAGCTCCGGGCCCACCTGCTGGCGCTGGGCGAGGAGGAGCACATCGCCGTGCTCAGCCGGCCCTGGGGTGTCTTCGACGGCTGGTCGGTCAACCTGGTGCTGAGCGAACTGCTCAGCCTCTACCAGGCGTTCAGCCAGGGCGAGGAGCCGGGCCTGGCACCGCTGCCGCTGCAGTACACCGACTTCGCCCGCTGGCAGCGCGGCGTCCTGGACGCGGCCGAGCTCGACCGCCAGCAGGACTACTGGCGGCGGCAGTTGGCCGGACTGCCGGGCTGCCTGGCACTGCGCACCGACTACCCGCGCCCCGAGGTGAAGTCCTACCAGGGCGCCTCGGTCGCCTTCGGGGTGCCGCTCGACCTGCTCGGCGGGCTCCGGCAGCTGGCCAAGGAGCACGGCGCCACGCTGTACCAGCTGCTGCTCTCGGCCTTCGCCGTGCTGCTCGGCGCGCACACCGAGCCGGGCCGGGGCAGCGAGCTGGCGATCGGCACCGCGGTCACCAACCGGCCGAGGGCCGAACTGGACCAGCTGGTGGGCTACTTCGTCAACACCCTGGTGCTGCGGCTGGACCCGGCCGGGCACCGCACCTTCACCGAGCTGCTGGCGCAGGTCAGGCAGGTGACGGCCGAGGCCCACGAGCACAAGGACCTGCCCTTCGCCGACCTGGTCCGGGAGTTGGCACCGGCACCCGACCCGGCCCACCCACCGCTCTGCCAGGTGGTGTTCAACCTGCTGCCGGGCACCGCGGCGGCCACCGGCGGCGCCGGCGGGCCGGGTGCACTCGCGGTCCACCCGCTGGCCTTCGACTCCGGCACCACGCGCTACGACCTCAACCTGGTGGCCCAGGAGGGGGAGGAGGGCCTGCACGGCTACCTGGAGTACAGCACCGACCTCTTCGCGCCCGGCACGGCCGAGCGCCTGGCACGGGCCTACGAGCGGCTGCTGCGGGAGGTCGTGGCCACCCCGGACTCCGAGGTGGCCCTGCTGTCGCAGCAGGCCGGGTAGCCCGACCCGGCCGCGGTCCCGGGCCGCACCGGGACCGCGGCCGGCCGCAGCACCACCGTCACGGACACCACGACCGTCACGACCACCGTCACGACCCACGATCCACCGAGCAGCGATCCACTCGGATCAGCGAACCACCCAGAACCACCCGAAGGAGCCTCACATTGGCGAGTCAGGCGATCGATGCCGGGGAGCGCATCGCCCTGGTCATCAAGAAGACGATTCACCGCTACGGCATCGAGGGCATGCTCCGCTCGACCGTCCGCACCGCCTCGGTGCGCCATCTGGGCTTCGGCGGCGACTCCATCCACGGGTGCGAGGGGGAGCGGCTGGACCTCCTGCTCGCGGCGGCGGCCGACCTGGAGCCCGAGCACACCCGCGACGCGGTGCGCGGGCTCTGCGAGGACGGACCCGGCCTGCTGCTGCTGGTCGACGGGCCGGACGCGCTGGACGCGCCGTGGATGGCGGCCTGCGGCGCGCAGGGCTTCCTGGACTGGTCGGAGCTGGAGCCGCGGACCCTCGCGGACGCGGTCGGCGACGTCATGGCGGGCAAGTTCTACGTGTCGGCGAGCCTGGCCCAGCGGCTGGTCATGCGGGCGGCGCGGGTGCCGCAGGCCGGCCCGCCGCAGCCGGTCCCGGCCGGGGCCGCGCTGACGCCCCGGGAGCTGCAGGTGCTGCGGCTGGTCGCGGACGGCCTGAGCAACAAGCAGGTCTCCCGGCGGCTGCTGATCTCCGAGCACGGGGTGAAGCGGCTGGTGGGCAACATCCTGGCCAAGCTGAACTGCCCCAACCGCACGCTCGCCGCGGTCCGGGCCAGGGACGTGGGGCTGCTGCCGGTGTGAACCCGTTCAGCCGAGCAGAGCCGTCCGCAGCTCCCGCTTGAGGATCTTGCCGCTGGGACCGAGCGGGAAGGCGTCCACGAACTCGACCAGCCGGGGGTACTTGTAGGCGGCCAGCCGCTCCTTGCTCCAGGCGATGAGCTCCGCGCCGAGCCCGGGTCCGGGCTCGGCGCCGGGCCGGGTGCGCACCACCGCGCAGACCTCCTCGCCGTGCCGCTCGTGCGGCACCCCGATCACCGCCACCTCGGCGACGGCGGGGTGGCGCACCAGCACCTCCTCGACCTCGCGCGGGTAGACGTTGTACCCGCCGCGCAGCACCATGTCCTTCTTGCGGTCGACGACCGACAGGCAGCCGTCCTTGTCCTTCACGCCCAGGTCGCCGGAGCGGAACCAGCCGTCCACCAGCACCTCGGCGGTGGCCTCGGGCCGGCCCAGGTAGCCGGCCATCACGTTGTGGCCGCGCACCACGATCTCGCCCACCTCGCCCGTGGGCAGCAGCTCGATCCGGCCCTCCAGCCCGGCCCGGGCGATCTCCACCTCGACCCCCCAGATCGGCCGCCCCACCGTGCCGGCCCGCCGTGGCCAGGCGGGCTGGTTGTAGGCGACCACGGGCGAGGTCTCGGTCAGGCCGTAGCCCTCGTAGATCCGGCAGCCGAAGACCTCCTCGAACCGCTCCAGGACCGGCACGGGCAGCGCCGAGCCGCCGCTGAAGACGCGGTCCAGCGGCGGGCGGCGGGCGTCCTGCTCCGCCGCGTCGAGCAGGCCCAGCAGCATCGTGGGCACGCCCATCAGCACGGTGCAGCCGTGCTCCGCCATGAGCGCCAGGGCGCGCGGCGCCTCGAAGCGCTCCATCAGCACCAGGGTGGCGCCGGCCCGGAAGCAGGTGGCCATGCCGCAGATCTGGCCGAAGGTGTGGAACAGCGGCAGGCAGCCCAGCAGCACGTCCCCGGCCCGCAGGTCGAAGGGGGACTCCATCCCGATGGTCACGTTCAGCGTGACGTTCAGGTGCGTCAGCATCGCGCCCTTGGGGTGCCCGGTGGTGCCGGAGGTGTACAGCACCAGCGCGAGGTCCCCCGGCTCGCGGGGCACCAGGCGCTCGACGGGCTCGCAGCGCTCGGCGAGCTCCGCGAGGCTGCTCGCGCCGGGCTCCGGGGCGGCGTCCACGGTCAGCAGGCGCACCCCGGCCGCCGCGGCCGCCGCCCGCCCCTCGGGCAGCAGCGGACCGGCGCAGACCAGCGCGAGGCAGCCGGCGTCGCGCAGCACGTACTCGATCTCGCGCGCCTTCAGCAGCGCGTTCACCGGCACCACCACGGCGCCGAGGGCGAGCGCGCCGAAGTAGGCGAGCGGGAACTCGACCTGGTTGCCGATCAGCAGCGCCACCCGGTCCCCGGGCCGCACGCCCTCGGCGGCCAGCGCCGCGGCGTACTGCCGCGCCCGGTGCCAGAGCGTGCGGTAGTCGTACGTCCGGTCGCCGCAGACGAGCGCGGGGTGCTCCGGACGCCGCGCCGCGGCCTCGGCCAGCACGGCCGCCAGGGACAGGGACATGCGCCTCTCCTTCGGTGGGTGAGGGCGCCGGCCGACCCGCGGGCCGGCCGGCCCGTCAGCGGGCGGTGACCGCCTCGCGCGGCAGCGCCAGCTCGTCCCAGATGCTGTCCAGCGCCTCGGCGAACTTCTCCACGTCGGTGGTGGTGTGGGTGGCCGACGGGGTGACCCGCAGGATCTCCTCACCGGTCCGCACGCTGGGCGCGTTGATCGACTGGACGTAGATGCCGTGCCGCTCCAGCAGCAGGGCGGAGGCCTGCTGGCAGAGCAGGTCCTCGCGGACCAGCACCGAGACGATGTGGGTGTCCGGCGAGACGAACGGGATGCCCCGCTCGTTCAGCAGCCGGTGCAGCAGCAGCGCGTTCTCCCGCAGCCGATCGCGCTCGACCTCGCTCGCGCGCAGGTGCTTGACCGCGGCGAGCGCACCGGCGGCCAGTGCCGGAGCCAGCGAGGTGGTGAAGATGAAGGGCCGCGAGAAGCTGCGGACCGCCTCCACCAGCACGGCGTTGCCGGCGATGTAGCCGCCCGCGGTGCCGTAGCCCTTGGCCACGGTGCCCATGATGACGTTGAAGCGGTCCGCGATGCCCTCCCGGGCGGCGATGCCGGCGCCCTCGGGCCCGTACATGCCCACCGCGTGCACCTCGTCCAGGAACGAGGTCGCCCCGTAGCGGGCGGCCAGCTCGGCGATCTCGGCCAGCGGGGCGATGTCGCCGGACATCGAGTAGACCGACTCGGTGACCACCAGCTTGGGCCGCTCGGGGTCGGCGGCGGCCAGCAGCTCCGCCAGGTGGGCGGTGTCGTTGTGCCGGAAGATCCGCTTCTCGGCGCCGCTGTGCCGCAGGCCGTCGATGATCGAGGCGTGGTTCAGCTCGTCCGAGAAGACCAGGGTGCCGGGCATCCGGCCGGCCAGCACGGTCAGCGCGCCGTCGTTCGCCGAGTAGCCCGAACTGAACAGCAGCGCCGCCTCCTTGCGGTGCAGCTCGGCCAACTCCTGCTCCAGCAGGACGTGGTAGTGGTTGGTCCCGCCGATGTTGCGCGAACCGCCGGAGCCGGCGCCGAAGGCGTCGACCGCGCCCTTGATGGCCTCCAGTACCGAGGGGTTCTGCCCCATGCCGAGGTAGTCGTTGCTGCACCAGACGCTGACCTCCTGGCCGGGGCCGAGCGATCCGGTGCGGGCCATTGCGCTGGGGAACTGGCCGGCGCGCCGGCCGATCTCCAGGAAGGACCGGCGGTTGTCACCGAGCTTGTCCAACTCGTCGGCGAAGAAGTCCAGATGCTGGGTCATGTTCTCAACTCGCTCTCTGCCGGGTGCTCGCGAAGGGGGTGTCGTTCAGAGGGGCCGCCCATAGGGGCCGGCTCAGACGATCGGGTAGAGCTCACGCAGCAGTCGCTTGTCCGGCTTGCCGGAGACGCCGAGCGGAAGTTCGTCGAGGAAGCGGGTCTCCTCGGGGGCGTGGGCGGCGGAGAGCGCGGCGCCGACGTGCGCGCGGATCTCCTCGTGGCTCAGCCGCGCCTGCGGCTTCAGGGCCACCGCGGCGTGCACGTGCTCCAGGTTGTCCAGGTCCCGGACCCCGTAGACGGCCACGTTCGCGACGCCCGCCAGGGTGGCGATCTCGCGCTCCACCGCGGCCGGGTAGATCTTGACGCCGTCGATCTTCACCACGTCGGCGATCCGGTCGGCGAGCGAGAGCAGGCCCTCCT
Source organism: Kitasatospora sp. NBC_01250 (assembly GCF_036226465.1). NCBI lineage: Bacteria > Bacillati > Actinomycetota > Actinomycetes > Kitasatosporales > Streptomycetaceae > Kitasatospora > Kitasatospora sp. NBC_01250. The sequence goes on from NZ_CP108476.1 coordinate 8,212,790, forward strand.
CGTCGAGCCGTCCGATGTCGCCGGTCAGGAACCAGCCGTCGCGCAGCGTCCGCGCGGTGAGCGCCGGGTCGCCCAGGTAGGCGTCCAGCAGGCTGCCGGAGCGCACCCACAGCTCGCCGGTCTCCCCGGCCGGCAGCTCCGCGCCCGACTCCGCGTCACGGACGCTGATCTCCACACCGGGCAGCGGGCGCCCCACGGTGGCCCGCAGCCGCGGGTCGTAGTGGCCGTCGGGCAGCAGGATGCTGACCGCGCCCGCCTCGGTGCTGCCGTACATCTGCACCAGCACCGGGCCGAAGACCTGGACCGCCTCCGCCAGCTTCGCGGGCGCCGCCGCGACGCCGGTGTAGATCAGCGCCTTGAGCGAGGCCAGGTCGGTGCCCTCGGCCTGCACGGCCGCCATGGTCTGGTAGACGTGCGGGGTGGCCATGAAGGTCAGGGTGATGCCGTGCTCCGCGATGGCCCGCGCCACCGCAACCGCCTCGAAGCCCTCGTGCAGCACGACGACTCCGTCGGCCAGCAGCACCGCGTCCGCGATCCCGCCGACCACGAAGGCCAGCGGGGTGGCGACCAGCAGGCGGGTGCCCGGCTCGGCCGGCAGGGCGCGGGCCCGGGCGTCGTTGACCGCCGTGGTGATGCAGACGCCCTTGGGCTTGCCGGTGCTGCCGCTGCTGAACGAGACCAGCGCGTACTGCCGCGGGTCGCGCACCGGCAGCTCGCCGAGCTCCGCGACCAGCTCGGCGGCCGAGGCGACGCCGCCCTCGTCCGTCAGCGCGCTGTCGCCCTCGGCCACCGTGAAGCGGCCCGGAGCGCGCTGCGCCAGCTCGGCCGCCCGGTCGGCGTTCTCCCCGTCGGTGAACAGCACCTGCGCGGTGGCGTCGAACAGGATCCGCAGCTGCTCGTCGGCGGAGAGCACGTAGGCGGTGGAGCCGGGATTGGTGCCGCGCACGTACATCACCGCGCCGCCCAGCAGATGGGTGGCCCAGCGCACGGTGAGCATCAGCGGGCTGTTCGGCGCCACCAGGACGGCCACCGTGGTGCCGGGGCCGATGCCCAGCTTGCGCAGCGTCTGCACCGTGTCGACCACGGAGCGGGCGAGCGCGCCGGCCCGGACCTCCCGGCCGCGCCAGTGCACGGCCACCCGCTCGGGGGCGGCGCCGAGCGCGGACAGGATGTCCAAGGCGTAGCAGTCGGCCGCCGACGGCTGCTGCGCTGCGCTGCCCGTCTCTGTCATCTGGGTCTCCATCGTCGTGCCGTCGTCGTCGTGGTGCCGTCGTGGTGCCGAGGTCGTGCCGGGGTCACACCGAAGTCGCCATCGGCGCAGGGCCCTTGCCGGAACGCCGATCTTCCTCAGCCTCCCGCGGACCCGGCTCCGGCGGGAGGGGCGAACGACGTAGCCGAAGGTCGGAGCCCTGCCTCGACCGGCGGACCCGATCGGCCACCCCCCGGTGCCCCGATCGGCTACCCCGATCGGGGACCGCTGACTTCCCGGCGGCATTCTGCTTAGATGATTCGCGCGTAACTCCCCTGTCCTGCCGCCACCTTCCCGTCGCGGCGGCGCTCTGCCATCCGGCTCCCGCGCGCACCGCGGCCCGGCGACCGGCTGCCGGGCACTCCCTCGGCCGGCCGACCACCCGTCCGGGCAAGCAGGTCGGCCCGGCATCCGGGCCCGTCCCCAGCTGCGCGCCGATCAGGCTGCCGACCGGTCCACCCCGGCCGTCGGCGCCCCGAGATCACCGTTCCCGCTGTACTCGAACAACGCATCAGGAGACCGAAGATGGAAACAGCGCGCTGCCCCTACCGGTTGGACCCCAGTGGTCAGGACATCCACGGCGAGAACAGCCTCGTCTTCAAGGAGGGGCCGGTCGCCAAGGTCGAGCTGCCCGGCGGCGTGGAGGCCTGGGCGGTGGGCAGCCAGCAACTGGTCAAGCAACTGCTCGGCGACCCGCTGGTCTCCCGCAGCGCCCGGCAGCACTGGGACGCCTTCAAGAACGGCGAGATCCCGCTGGACTGGTCGCTGATGGTCTGGGTGGCGGCCGAGAACATGTTCACCGCCTACGGCCCCGACCACCGCCGGCTGCGGCGGCTGGCCTCCGGCGCCTTCACCGCCCGCCGGATCGAGTCGTTGCGCCCGCGGGTCGAGGGCATCATCACCGAGCTGCTGGACGGGCTGGCGGCCAACCCGGCCGGTGCCGCCACCAACATGCGCGAGGGCTACGCCTATGCGATCCCGATCCAGGTGATCGGCAGCCTGCTCGGCGTTCCCGAGGAGCGGATGCCCGACCTGCGGGTCTGCGTGAAGACGATCTTCGACACCACCGTCACGCCGGAGGCCGCGCAGGCCAACGGCGAGCGGTTCTACGGGCTCCTGGTCGAGCTGGCCACGCTCAAGTTCAAGGAGCCGGGCGACGACCTGACCAGCGCGCTGATCGCGGTCCGCGACGAGGAGGACGGCAGCGCGCTCAGCCAGGAGGAGGTGGTGGAGACCCTGATGGCGCTGATCAGCGCGGGCCTGGAGACCACCGTCAACCTGCTGGACAACTCCATCCACCTGCTCCTGAGCCACCCCGAGCAGCTGGCGCTGGTCCGCTCCGGACAGGCCACCTGGAGCGACGTCGTCGAGGAGTCGCTGCGGCTCCAGGCCCCGGTGGCGAACATCCCGCTGCGCTTCGCGGTGGAGGACATCCAGGCCGGCGACGTGCTGATCCGCAAGGGCGAGGCGATCCTGGTCGGCTACGCGGCCGCCGGGCGCGATGCGACGGTGCACGGCGAGAGCGCCGCGCAGTTCGACGTCACCCGGGCCAACAAGGAGCACGTGTCCTTCGGTTACGGCGTGAAGTTCTGCCTGGGCGCGGCGCTGGCCCGCCTGGAGGCCACGGTGGCGCTGCCCGCGCTCTTCGAGCGGTTCCCGCAGATGGCGCTGGCCGACGAGGAGTTGATCCCGCTGGCCTCGTTCATCACCAACGGGCACCGGACCCTGCCGGTGATCCTGCGCCCGGCCGAGAGCTGACCTGGCGTCAGGAACACGCAGACGGCGGCACACCCCGAGGGGTGTGCCGCCGACGGCGTTGCACAGGCTGCTACGGCCGGGGGAGCGCGGCGGTGAGGTTCTCCACCAGCTGGGCCTCGGCCCGCTTGATCGACTCGGTGGTGCGGGCCGCGTAGAGGTCGTGCACCTCGACCCCGGGCAGCCGCAGTGTCTCCTCGGCCGCTGCGTGGGCCGCGCAGAGGTCCAGCACGATGCGCCCGGCCCGCTGCGACTGCCACTGCCGCAGCGCGGGTTCGGCCATCGGCAGGCCCAGCGTGGTGACGACCACCAGGGCGGTGGCGGGCACCAGCGCCAGCTCCGCGGGGGTGACCACGTGCCGGTAGGCGGGGGAGTGGAAGGACAGGAAGTCCGAGCCGCCCAGCACCTCGGCCAGCGGCGCCCAGCGGGGCTCCGCCGCGCCCGTGCTGCGGGGGGTGGGCGTGTGGAAGGCCACCTCCATGCCCAGCGCCAGGCCGACCCGGCCCACGCTGCGGGCCACCGGGCCGTAACCGACCAGCCCCAGCCGCTTGCCCGTCAGCTCGCCGGGGTGCGGGCCCTTCAGGCCGTGCCGGGCGTGCGCGAGCAACTGCTCGACGACGAACTCCACCGTGCCGGCGTCGCCGTAGCCGTAGATCGGCGCCACCGTGATGCCGTGCCGCTCGGTGTACGCCAGGTCGACCCGGCCGGTGGTGGTGGCGCGCAGGCCGAGGTAGCGCAGCGCGGGCAGCCGGCCGAGGAGCTCGGCGTCCAGGACGTCCTTCCAGCCCGCCAGCAGGGCGTCCGTGCGGTGGAACGCCTGCTCCGCCGGCCCGGCCGGCGGCCACTCGGCCAGCGCCAGCGGCGGTGCCTGGCTCAGCGGTTCGAGCGCCGCGAGCAGGTCGGCCGAGGGCCAGACGCCGGGCAGGACGGAGATCTGACGGAAGGTGGGGCGCTGCGTCATGCTGCCTCCTCGGGGGGAAGGGTGCCGCCGGTCACGAGGAGACCGGGGGCACCACGGCGTCGATCAGGTGCGGCCCGGGTTCGGCCAGCGCCCGGCGGAGCTGGGCGGTGAACTCCTCGGCGGTGCGGGCCCGGGTGGCCGGCACGCCCATGCCGCTCGCGAGCGCGACGAAGTCGAGCCCGGGGATGTCGATCAGCGACCTGCTGCGCTGGGCGTCGGCGCCCTGGAAGGCGCCCAGGCGCCGCAGTTCGCCGTCCAGGATCGCGTAGGAGGCGTTGTCGAAGATGACGGTGGTGACGTCCAGCGCCTCGCGGGACTGGGTCCACAGGGCCTGCGGGGTGTACATCGCGCTGCCGTCCGCCTCCAGGCTGATCACCGGCCGGCCGGGGCAGGCGACGGCCGCGCCGGTGGCGACCGGCAGCCCCATGCCGATCGAGCCGCCGGTGATGTTCAGCCAGTCGTGCACCGGCGCGCCCGCGGTGTACTCGGGCAGCCACTGGTCGGAGGTGATCGCCTCGTCCACCACGATCGCGCCCTCCGGCATCAGCGCCCCGAGCACGGCGGCGGCCTTCTCGGCGGTCAGCTCACCGCTGGGCAGGCCGGGGCGCTCGGCCTCGGCCACCACCGGGGCGGTGCGGGGGGCGACCAGCTCGGCCAGCCGGGCCAGCGCGGCGGGGTCGCTGCCCAGGTCGTGCACCTCACAGCCGTCCGGCAGCAGGGTGCTCGGCTGGCCGGGGTAGGCGAAGAACGCCACGGGGGAGCGCGCGCCGGCCAGCACCAGGTGCCGGGCGCCGGCCAGCCGGGCCGCGGCCAGGTCCCTCGGGTAGGGCAGGCGGTCGAGCCGCGGGATGCCCGCGCCGCGCTCGTGGCGGGCCGGGGACTTCTCGGCCAGCAGGTCGGCCCCGGTGGCGGCGGCGATCCGGCCGGCCGCGTTCAGCCCGGCGCGGCGCATGTTCGCACCGCCCACCAGCAGCACGCAGCCCTCGGTGTCGAGCAGCAGCTTGGCGACCCGCTCCACGGCCTGCTCGTCGAGCGGGGCGGGCGCGGGGGCGGGCACGGGGGCGGCTGCCCCGCCCGTCGACCAGCAGACGTCGGAGGGCAGGATCAGCGTGGCGACCCCGCCCGGCAGGTGGCCGACGGCCGAGGTGGCGGCGGCGATCGCCTCGGCGGTGTCGGCGCCGGCGCGCGCCGCGCTCTCCGGGCGGCCCACCCACTTCGACACCGCGCCGGCCAGCGCCGCGATGTCGGAGTTCAGCGGGGCGTCGAAGGCCCGGTGGTAGGTGGCGTGATCGCCCACGATGTTCACCAGCGCGGTGCCGGCGCGGCGGGCGTTGTGCAGGTTGGCCACCCCGTTGCCGAGCCCGGGGCCGAGGTGCAGCAGCGTGGCCGCGGGCTTCTCGGCCATCCGGCCGTAGCCGTCGGCCGCGCCGGTCGCCACCCCCTCGAAGAGGCAGAGCACGAGGCGCATCTCGGGTGTGGCCACCATCTCGGCCACCAGGTGCATCTCGGAGGTGCCCGGATTGCTGAAGCAGACGTCGATGCCGCCGTCCACGAGGGTCCGCAGGACGGCGTGCGCGCCGGTGGTGCCGCTCATTGTCACGTTCGTTTCCGTTCGGTGCGTTCGGTGCGTTCGGTGCGTTCGGTGCGCTGCTCCCAGCGCCGTTCGTCGAGGGCTCAGCGCTCGATCAGGACCTTCAGGGCGGTGCGCTCGTCCATCGCCCGGTAGCCCTGCGGCAGCTGCGCCAGGCCGACCGTGAGGTCGAAGACCGGCGAGGGGTCGATCGTTCCGGCGAGGACGTCCGGCAGCAGCTGCGGGATGTAGGTCCGCACCGGGGCGACGCCGCCGCGCAGCGCGATGTTCCGGTCGAAGAGCAGCTCCAGGTCCAGGCCCGCGGTGCTGCCGTGCGGCACGCCCACGTAGCCGATCGAGCCGCCGGCCCGGGCGATGTGCACCGCCGTGGCCATGGACTGCTCGCTGCCCACGGCCTCCAGCACGGCGCAGGCGCCCTGGCCGCGGGTCAGTTCGCGCACCGCCTCGACGGCGGCCTCGCCGCGCTCGGGGACCACGTCGGTGGCGCCGAAGCGGCGGGCGATGTCGGTGCGCTGCTGGTGGCGGCCCAGCATGATGATCTGCTCGGCGCCCAGTCGCTTGGCGGCGAGCACGCCGCACAGGCCGACCGCGCCGTCGCCGACCACCGCCACCGTCGAGCCGGGGCGCACCCCGGCGCCGAGCGCGGCGTGGTGGCCGGTGCCCAGCACGTCGGACAGGGTGAGCAGCGCGGTGAGCAGCCGCCGGTCGGTGGCCGCCTCGGCCGGGAGGCGCACCAGCGTCCGCTCGGCGTACGGCACCCGCACCGCCTCGCCCTGCCCGCCGTCGGCGCCCGGTGCCCCCCAGTAGCCGCCCTGCTCGCACGAGGTGCTCAGGCCTTCGGCGCAGTAGTCGCACACCCCGTCCAGCCAGACGAAGGGTGCCACCACCAGGTCGCCGACGGCCAGGGCCGTCACCTCGGGGCCGATCTCCTCGACCACCCCGAGGAACTCGTGGCCGATCCGCTGGCCCGCCTGCCGGTCGGCCACGCCGCGGTAGGCCCACAGGTCGGTGCCGCAGATGCAGGACAGCAGGACCCGCACCACCGCGTCACCCGGCCGCCGGACCGCCGGGTCCGGCACCTCCTCGACGCGGATGTCGTGCGGGGCCTGGAAGACGGCGGCGCGCATCCGGACGCTCCTCTCCTCGGCTGCTCGTAGGTGTCACGGGTCACGGGTAGGGGAGCGGGTCGGCGACGCAGGCCGCGCCTACCTCGTGCAGGGTCAGGCCGACCCGCTCCTCGCAGGCGGTCACCTCCGCGCGGCGCAGCTCCTCGGGCAGCTCCCCGCCGCCGAGGCCGAGCGGGTAGAGGCCGTTGGCGGCGACGTCGAGGGCCACCGCCCGCAGTCTGCGGAGCAGTTGACTGGTGATGGCGTCCTCGTCCACCGGGGCGCGCAGCGTCATGAAGAAGTTGTCGTAGAGCAGTGCGGTGCGCTCCGAGGGGCGCACGGCCGGGCCCAGCATGGCCTGCTGCAGCAGCGACTTGCCGCCGGGCACCAGCCGGGCGGCGATGCCGTCGTGGATCACCTTGTTGGTCTCCACGGCCCGGGCCAGCCGGGCCGCCTGCGGGGTGCTGCCCCGGGCCAGGCCGCGGCCCCGGAACAGGCCGCGCACCGGGGCGTAGTCGGAGGCCCAGGCGCCGCTGAAGCTGCGGTGCTGGAGGAACATCCGCGGCCTGATCAGGTCCTGGTAGAGGTCGAGCGGGCAGGATCCGGTGTAGAGCAGCATCGCGCAGTAGCCGTAGGCGTAGGCCTCCAGCCGGGCGAACGCGGCCGGCTCCGGCTCCTGCTGCGGGCCGGCCTGCTCGATCAGACGGCCCATCAGGTGCCAGATGAGGAAGGTGACCTGGTGGCCGGTGATCCAGCGGAACCAGAAGAGCTGGTCGGCGGAGCGCTCCTGGGTGGACTCCGGCAGGTCCAGCGGGCGGCCGTCCGCCAGGAAGCGCAGCTGCAGCAGGGTCAGGTCGCGGTCGCAGGACAGGGTCGCGGGCGGGGTGGCGCCGGTGGCCCGCGAGTGGCCCGCCGCCGGCATCGCCAGCGGCTCCAGCCCGTAGGGGAAGTCGCCGAAGTCCCAGTCACCGATCCCGGTCTGCTCGGCGAGCAGGGAATCGCCCGAGCCGCTCACCGGTCGCCCTCCGGCACGAAGGTGAATTCGTACTCCAGGCCGTTCACGTCGAAGACGTAGAGGCTGTGGACCCCGTCGGAGTCGACGACGATCTCGGTGGGCAGGTCGGGCCGGGCGAAGGTGTAGCGGCCCGACTCGTACAGCTCGATCCAGCGCCGGCGCGCCGTTTCGAGGTCCTGCGGCTCGGCGACCTGCAGGCAGGCGTGCTGGAACTGGAAGCCGCGCTCGTCGGGCAGCACGCCGTCGTGGTCCGCGCGGTCGAAGAGGTGGAAGCGGAGGTCACCGGCGGCGACCTCGATCAGACGGCGGATCCCGGGCAGCCGGCTGAGGGTGAGCTCGGAGAACGTGTCCAGCTCCCACTTCTGCTCGGCGTCGAAGAACTCCAGGTACCAGGCAAGGCAGTTGTCGAGGTCCGCGGTCTGCACACCCAGGTGGTGGATGCGCGGGGTGACCAGCTGATTCATGGCAGAGTCTTCCTTCCGGGTGTCAGCGCGACTGGCCGGGGCCGGTCGTTGATGGCATGGCGGGTCCCGTCTGGTAAGCCGTTGGACTGCTCGGTCCGCGGGTGTGGCAGTCTCGGCGGTTGCCCGGCCGTAAGCGCCGGGCAACCCCACGGGCCCGCGCCGGCAATATCGAAGTCGCTTTCCCGGCGGACGCTGGTCCAGTCGGCGACGCCATCGTGGTGGTCGCCGATGACAGCGCCGAAGTGATTGGTATGTACCGCATCTGACGGATCGACAGATCGACGACTCGGGATGGCGGCCACGGGTCCGGGCACACGCATGGCGGGTCATCGGGATCCCCCGCGGCCATCATTGTCGGGTTGCCCGCTCGTCGCAAGCATTCCCTTGCGCGGGCTTGCCCACCAGGGCGGTCGGCGGCCGGGAGTCGGTGCGTCCCACCTGGGGAGTGCGGGTCGCATCACTCATCAAGGCGTGTACGAAGGGGAGTTGGCGGGTACGAGGTCGGCTCCTCGCGGGGTGCGACGGGCGCCGGGTTACTGTCATGTGCCCGACCATGTGCCCGACTGGCAAGTATCGTCATCATGTTGATCACACGTCACCAGTTTTCATTGCATCTGGCCAGGTGCTCGGGCTAGGCTCGCTTTAGACGGGGAGCTTGTAAGGATTTGACTGCGGTGCGGCGGCTCGGGGATGGGGCCGCGGGGCCAGCAGGCGCTTGTTCTGTCGGGCGGAAGTTGACAGGGGGGCCACGATGAAGTTCCGGACGTCGTAGCGGGATCTGCCCAGTCCGCTGGGGTGGGTGGCACTGCGGTCTCTTGCCGGTGCCACCGGTTTCCTGGGCACACTTCGAACGCCGCCGACCCGGTCGGCCAGGTGATTTCGAGGCATGCCCTGCAGGGGTCGGCAGGACACGTATTCCGGCAGCGTGCCGGAGCGTCTCCCACGGGTATTTCGTCCTGCCGCATTTTTCCGTGCCCGCTCCCGCTTGCCGGGATCAGCACACTTTGTCGCGCATTCTCGCACCCGGGACACCGCGGGTGATTCCGGCTGCCCCCGTGCGGTCGGGCGCACGGACCAGGACGAAGGAGAGTTGGGCCAGTGAGCAGCCCCGAGGTTCCTATCGCGGCCGAGACGGATGTGGCGATCATCGGCATGTCCGGGCGCTTTCCCGGCGCGGACGACCTGGACTCCTTCTGGCGACTGCTGAGCGAGGGGCGCGAGGGCATCACCCGGTTCAGCCGCGAGGAGCTGGCCGCGGCCGGCGTGCCCGCCCGGCTGCTGGACGACCCGGGCTACGTGCCGGCCCACGGGGTGCTCCCGGACGTGGACCTCTTCGACACCGGGTACTTCGAATTCACCCCGGCGGAAGCCGAGTTCACCGATCCACAGCACCGCATCCTGCTGACGGCCGGGCACGCCGCGCTGGAGCACGCCGGCTACGACCCGGCCCGCTACGACGGGCTGATCAGCGTCTGGGCCGGCGCCGCCATCAACACCTACCTGCAGCAGCAGGTGCTGCCCAACGTCGACCAGACCACCACCTCCAACCACTTCGCGGTGATGGTCGGCAACGACAAGGACTTCCTGGCCACCCGGCTCTCCTACAAGCTCGACCTCAAGGGCCCCAGCTACACGGTGCAGACGGCCTGCTCCACCTCGCTGGTCGCCATCCACCTGGCGTGCCAGGGGCTGATCAACGGCGAGTGCGACATGGCACTGGCCGGCGGCGTCACCGTCAAGCTGCCGCAGACCAAGGGCTACCTCTACGAGGAGGGCGCCATCCTGTCCGAGGACGGGCATGTGCGCACCTTCGACGCCGAGGCCAGCGGCACCGTGCTCGGCAACGGCGTGGGCGTCCTGGTGCTCAAGCTGCTCAGCGACGCCATCGCCGACCGGGACACCGTCCACGCCGTCATCAAGGGCACGGCGACCAACAACGACGGCTCCGGCAAGGTGAGTTTCGCCGCGCCCGGCGCCGCCGGCCAGGCCGCCGTGATCCGCGAGGCGCACGCGGTCTCCGGGGTGGACCCGCGCTCGATCAGCCATCTGGAGGCGCACGGCACCGCCACCCGGCTCGGCGATCCGGTCGAGGTCTCCGCGCTCACCAAGGCCTTCCGGGCACAGACCGAGGAGACCGGATTCTGCGCGATCGGCTCGGTGAAGTCCAACCTCGGCCACCTGGACGCCGCGGCGGGAGTCGCCGGCGTGATCAAGACCGCGCTGATGATGAAGCACCGCACGCTGGTGCCGACCCTCAACTACCGCACCCCCAACCCCGCGATCGACTTCGCCGCCGGCCCCTTCACGGTCAGCACCACCACCGCGCCCTGGCGGGCGGAGGGCCCGCTGCGCGCCGGGGTCAGCTCCTTCGGCATCGGCGGCACCAACGCCCACGCCGTCCTGGAGGAGGCGCCGCCGGCGCCGGTCGCCGAGGAGGCGGTCGGCCGACAGGTGCTGGTGCTCTCCGCGCGGACGTCGAGCGCCCTGCGCACGGCCGCCCACCACCTGGCCGACCACCTGGACGACAGCCTGGCCGACCGGCCGGACGGCGGACCGGCGGCCACCCTCGCCGACATCGGCTACACCCTGGCGGTGGGCCGCCGCGCGCACGAGTACCGGCTCGCCGTCTGCGGCACCGACCGCGCCGAACTCGCCCGTGCGCTGCGGGAGTCCACGATCCCGGCGGAGCCGGCGGGCGGTGAGCTCTCCTTCGTCCTCACCGAGCAGGTGACCGGCGCCGGCGACCTCGCCGAGCAGTGGTGCGCCACCGAACCGGTCTTCGCCGAGCACTACCGGGCCGCCCTCGCGGCCGGTGCGGGCGAGCACGGCGAGCGGGGGGCGGCGTTCGCGCTGCAGTACGCGCTCGGCCGGCTCTGGCTCGGCTGGGGCCTGCGCCCGGTCGCGGTGCACGGCGACGGCCTCGCGGCCCGCGCCGCCGCCTGCGTGATCGGGGCGCTCGACCTGGCCGACGGCGCCGCCGCAGCGGCCGGGACCGCCGCGGCACTGAGCACTGCGGCGTCAACTGCCGCCAAGGGAACGCGGATCGCGCTGCGCGGGGCGCTGGAGGAGGTGCGCGGCCTGGTGCTGAGCGTCGACTCGGTGCGCGCGGGCGGGCCGCGGGAGGCCGTGGCCCGGGCCTGGGAGGCCGGGGCGGGCATCGACTGGCAGGCCTGGTTCGCGGGGCAGCAGCGCGGCCGGGTGCCGCTGCCGACCTACCCCTTCGAGGGTCGGCGCTGCTGGATGACCGGCCCAAAGGCCCCCGCCGCGACCGTCTCCGGTCAGGGCCCGCACCCCATGCTGGACGAGAACGTCTCCACCCTGGACGCCTTGGCCTACCGCAGCACCCGCTCGGGCAGCGAGTTCTACCTGGCCGACCACGTCGTCGGCGGCGAGCCGGTGATGCCGGCGGTCGGCTACCTGGAGCTGGCCCGGGCGGCGGGCGAGCTCCAGAGCGGCGGCCCGGTCCAGCTGCGCGGCGTCTCCTTCGACCAACTCCTCTCCTACGCCCGGGGACCGCGTACCGCGCTGGTCTCGCTCTGGCGGGTGCGCGATGCGGTCGGCTTCGAGATCACCGAGCAGGACGAGGTGTACGCGGCGGGGGAGATCCGCACCGGCGCCGTCGAACCGCCCGTCGCGGTCGACCTCGACGCGCTGAGCGCACGGTGCACCGAGGTGGTCCCGCACCAGGACTGCTACGCCGAACTGCGGTCCCACGGACTGGAGTACGGCCCCCGGATGCGGGCGCTGGCGGAGGTGGCGCTCGGCGAGGGCGAGGCACTCGCCCTGCTCGAACCGCCCGCCGGGGCCGAGTTGGCCGGCGCGCTGCTCAACCCGGCACTGCTGGACGGCGCGCTGCACGCCCTGGTGGTGCTGCTCGCCCGCTGCTACGGATCGGCGGCCGAGGGCTTCCTGCCGCTGGCACTCGGCGAGTTGAGCGTGCATGCACCCGTCGACGGGCCCTGCTGGGTGCGGGTGGCGCTCGGGCGGCTCGGCGAGCGCACCGCACACGCCGAGCTGACCGTGCTGGACTCGCGCGGGCAGGTGCTGGCCGAGCTGCGCGATCTGACGGTCCGTGTCCTGGCCGGCTCGCACAACTCGGCGCTGCTGGAGCGCCGATGGACCTTGGCCGCGGCGCAGGCCTCGGCCGAGCCGGTCACGGCCCCCGGGCGGCGGATCGGCAGAGCGGTGGTGGTCGCCGCCGAGGCGGACCGTCGCACCGAACTCGCCGAGCTGCTGCGCTCCTTGGGGGCCGAGCAGGTCACCGCGCTCGCCCCCGGCGCGCAGCTCGCCGCGGCCCCGGACACCGTCCTGGCCGATGAGCCCGAGCCCGGCCAGGCGCTGGCCCTGGTGCGGCAGTTGCTCCGCGGCCGCCCGAAGGCGCCGGTCCGGGTAGTGCTGACGCACCGTCATGATGCCGCTGGCGCGCGGCCGGAGTATGCCGCGCTGGCCGGCTTCGCCCGCGCCGTGCGGGCGGAGAACCCGCTGCTCGCGCTCCAGGTGGTCGGCCTGGCCGAGGGTGTGGACGGGGCGGCGGCGCTCCGCGCGGAGCTGGCCGGCCCGGGGCACGAAGCCGAACTGCGGTACACCGCCGCCGGGCGCGAGCTGCCGCACCATCTCCCGGCGGCGCACACCGAGCCGGTCGCCGTCCGCGACGGCGGCCTCTACCTGATCACCGGTGGCGCAGGCGGCCTCGGCCGGGCCGTGGCCGGCTTCCTGCTGGGCCGGGCCGATGCCCGGGTGGTGCTGCTGGGCCGCAGCGAGCTGTCCGGCGCGGAGCTCGACCCGCGGGCCGTCCACCGCCGCGTCGACGTCACCGACCCCGCCGCGCTCGCCGAGCAACTGGCCGAGATTCGCGAGGAGTTCGGCCCGATCAACGGAGTCGTGCACGCCGCGGGCGTGCTGCGCGACGGCTTCGCCCTCACCAAGACCGACGCCGACTTCGCCGCCGTGCTGGCCCCCAAGGTGGCCGGCCTGCGCGCGCTGGACGAGGTCACGGCGGACGATCCGCTCGACTTCTTCCTCGCCTTCTCCTCGATCGCCGCCCACATCGGCAGCGCCGGGCAGAGCGACTACGCCTACGCCAACGCCTTCCTGGAGGCCTACGCCGAGCGCAGCCCGCGGGTGACCGCGATCGCCTGGCCGATGTGGGCCGAGGGCGGGATGCGGCAGAGCGCGGAGGCGGCGGCGGAGATCGCCGGGCGGACGGGCTTCGGGGTGCTGCCCACCGCCACCGGGCTGGCCCTGCTGGAGCAGGCCCTCGGCGCCCGCGGTGCGCTGCTGGCGGCCTACGGCGACACCGGGCGGATCGCCGCGGCGCTCGCCCCGGCCGCCTCGCCCGCTGCCGCTTCGCCCACCGCTGCCTCCCCCACCCCGGCCGAGCGCGCCGCGCAGACCGGTGCGGACGGCGGTGCGGACCCGCGGGCCGACGCCCTGCGCCTGCTGCGCGAGCTGATCGCCGCCGAGACCGGCCTGGACCCGGCGGAGCTCGCCGCCGACGCGCCGTTCGACCGCTACGGCATCGACTCGCTGATGATCACCAAGCTCAACCGTCAGCTGGACCGCCGCTTCGCGGGCCTGTCCAAGACCCTCTTCTTCGAGTACGCGACCCTGGGCGAGCTGGCCGACTACTTCGCCGAGCAGCACGCCGCCGACCTGCGCGGCGCCTCCTCCGACCGGCCAACCCCGTCCACCACCGCGCTCCCGGCGCTCGCCGCCGCGCCGCGGCAGGCCCGGACCGCCCGCACCCGCCGCGGCATCGCCCCCGAGCCCGAGCCCGAGCCCGTCCCCGAGAACGAGCCCGCCCCCGAGAACGACGCGATCGCGATCATCGGCCTGGCCGGCCGCTACCCGATGGCCGACGACCTCGACGAGTTCTGGACCAACCTGCTCCAGGGCCGCGACTGCATCAGCGAGATCCCCGAGGACCGCTGGGACCGCGACCGCTGGTACGACCCCGACCCGGCCGCACCCGGCCGCGCCCACACCCGCTGGGGCGGCTTCCTGCGCGACGTGGACCGCTTCGACCCGCTCTTCTTCGGCATCTCGCCCCGCCAGGCCGAGCTGATGGACCCCCAGGAGCGGCTCTTCCTGCAGAGCGCCTGGCACGTGCTGGAGGACGCCGGCTACCGGCGCGCCGAGCTGTCCGGCCGCCCGGTGGGCGTGTACGTCGGCGTGATGTACGGCGAGTACCAGTTCCACGGCGCGCTGGACGTGCTGGGCACCGGCGGCCCGCTGACCGGCTCCTCGTTCGCGACCATCGCCAACCGGGTCTCCTACACCCTCGGCCTGTCCGGCCCCAGCCTGGCGCTCGACACCATGTGCTCCTCCTCGCTGACCGCGATCCACCTGGCCTGCGAGAGCCTGCGCCGGGGCGAGAGCGAGCTGGCGATCGCCGGCGGCGTCAACGTCTCGGTCCACCCCTACAAGTACGCCTTCCTCAGCCAGGGCCGCTTCCTCTCCTCCGACGGCCGCTGCCGCGCCTTCGGCGAGGGCGGCGACGGCTACGTGCCGGGCGAGGGGGTCGGCGCCGTCCTGCTGAAGCCCTACCGGCAGGCGCTGGCCGACGGCGACCGGATCCACGGCGTCGTCCTGGGCAGCGCGATCAACCACGGCGGCCGGACCAACGGCTACACGGTGCCCAGCCCGCACGCCCAGCAGCGCGCGGTGAGCGCCGCGATGGCGCAGGCGGGCCTCGGCCCGGAGCAGATCGGCTACATCGAGGCCCATGGCACCGGCACCTCGCTGGGCGACCCGATCGAGCTGACCGGCCTGACCAACGCCTACCGCTCGGCCGGTGCCGAGCCGGGTCGCTGGCCGATCGGTTCGGTCAAGTCCAACGTCGGGCACCTGGAGTCCGCGGCCGGCATGGCCGGCCTGACCAAGGTGCTGCTCCAGTTCGCCCACCACACCCTGGTGCCCTCGCTGCACTCGGCCGAGCTCAACCCGAACATCGACTTCGACCGCTCGCCGTTCCGGGTGCAGCGCGAGGCGGCCGACTGGCCCGCGGGCGACCAGCCGCGCCGGGCCGGACTCAGCTCCTTCGGCGCGGGCGGCGCCAACGCGCACCTGGTGCTGGCCGAGTCGCCGCGCCTCGACCCGCGCGCCGACCGCCCGGCCGGCGAGCAGCGCACCGCCGAGCCCGTCCTCTTCCTGCTCTCGGCGCGTGACGAGGAGCGGTTGCGCGCCTACGCGGAACAGGCGGCGCACTTCCTGGCCACCGAGCACGTCGAGCTGGCCGACCTGTGCTGGACCACCCAGGTGGGCCGCGAGGCCATGGCGGCCCGGCTGGCCGTGCTCGCCACCGACGGCGCCAGCATCCTCGCCGCGCTGCGCGACTTCGCCGCCGGTGGCCCACTGCCCGAACTCACCGACGGCGGCGCGGCGTTCGAGCCAGGGCCTGTCCCGCCGATAGCCGAGCCGGCCAGGCGCTGGCTCGCCGGCGCCGAGGTGGACTGGGCCGCCCAGCACACCGACCGCCCCGGCCCGGCACCGCGCCGGGTGCGCGCGCCGCGCTACCCGTTCGCCGCCGAGCGCTACTGGATCGAGCTGACCCCGCCCGCGCCCGGCGCCCAGGCGCTGCACCCGCTGGTGGACGCCAACGAGTCCACCGTGTCGGAGCTGCGGCTGCGCAAGACGCTGCGCGCGGGCGATCCGCTGCTGCGCGACCACGTGATCGAGGGCCGGGCGCTGCTCGCCGGCGCGGCCACCCTGGAGTTCGTCCGGGCCGCCGCCGCGCTGGTCGAGCCGGGCGTGCGGCACGCGCTGCACGAGGTGGTCTGGGGCCGCGCGATCGAGCTGCCGGCCGGCGAGCTGGCGCTCTACGCGGCCTTCCGGCCCGGCCCGCAGGCGCTGGACTTCGAGGTGTACAGCGAGGGCGCGCAGGGCCGGGTCACCCATGCCCGGGGCCGCGCCGTCCCCGGACCGGCCGCCGCGCCCGCCGCCACCGACCTGGCGGCGCTGCGCGCCCGGCTCGCCCCCGTGCGCGACCGGGCCGGCGCCTACGCCGACTACCGGGCCGCGGGTTTCGGCTACGGCCCCTCCTTCCAGGTCATCGACGAGATCCGCAGCGGCCCGGCCGAGGCGCTGCTGAAGCTGTCCGGCCCCGAGGCGGCGGCGGGCGTGGAGCCGGCGCCGGCGCTGCTCGACGGCGCGCTGCGGGCCTGCCACTGGGCCGGGCGGAGCACCGCGCCCCGCGCCGGCGAACTCGCCGTGCCGTTCAGCCTCGGCGCCGTCGAGCTGTTCGCCCCGCTGCCCGCCGTCGTCTACGCGCACGCCCGGCTGGTCTCGGAGACCGCCGGGGTGCGCCGCTTCGACCTCACCGTCCACGACGAGCAGGGCCAGGTGCTCGCCGAGCTGCGGGACTTCGCCGGCCGGATGCCGAACGCCCCGAGCCCCGGGAGCGGTTCACCGCGCGCCTACCAGCCCTACTGGCATGCCGCCGCCGAGCCGGAGCCCGGTGCGACGGCCGGCACCCTGCTGCTGGTCGGCGAACTGCCGGGCCTGGAGCCCGCCCTGGCCGCGACCGGAGCTTGGCAGCGGATCGTCACCATCGCCGAAGACCCCGACCGGATCGGCGCGTTGCTCCCCGAACTCGGTGAACTGCCGGGCCTGGACGTGGCGTTCGTCGCGGGCCTGGCCGACGCGCCCGCCCTCGGGCAGGACTCCACCGACGCCCTGGCGCTGGACGCCGAGCTGGACCAGGCCTGCTTCGCCGTGCTGGAGGTGCTGCGCGCCGCCGAGTCGGGCGCGCTCCGGGGCCGGGTGCGCTGCCTGCTCGCCCACCTGCAGGACGACGGGCAGGACCGCCCGGGCCGCGCCGCGCTGGCCGGGTTCGCCCGCTCCACCGGCGCGATCGCCCCGCGCTTCGAACTGCTCACCCTGGGCCTGCCCGCCAGCGCCCCCGCCGCCGAACTGGCCGCCGCGCTGGCCGTCGAGCTGCGCGCCGCGCCGCGCGCCGCCGGGCTGGAGGTGCGCCGCACCCCGGCCGGCGACCGCGAGCTGCGCGCGCTGCAACCGCTGCCGGACGGCGCCGCTGCCGACTCGCCGCTGCGCGAGCAGGGCGTCTACGTGATCACCGGCGGCAGCGGCGCGATCGGCCGCCTGCTGGCCGAGCACCTGGCGCGCAGTTGCCGGGCCCGCCTGGTGCTGATCGGCCGCTCCGCGCCGGACGCCGAGGCGGCGCGCTGGCAGCAGTCGCTGGCCGAGCGCGGCGCCGAGGTGCTCGCGCTGCGCGCCGACGTGGCCCGGGCCGAGGAGCTGGCCGCCGCGCTGGCCATGGCCAGGGAGCGCTTCGGTGCGCTGCACGGGGTGTTCCACCTGGCCGGGGTGGCCGACGACGGCCGGGCCACCGACGGCGGCCGGGAGCGCTTCGCTCGGGTGCTGGCGGCCAAGACCCGCGGCCTGGTCCAGCTGGACCAGCTGACCCGCGCGGACGCCCTCGACCTCTTCGCGGTCTTCTCCTCGGTCTCCTCGCTGGTCGGCGACTTCGGCGCGGCGAGCTACGCCACGGCGAACCGCTTCGCCGACCTCTACACCGCGCGCCGCCAGGCCTGGGTGCGCGAGGGCGCCCGCAGCGGGCGCAGCCTCGCGCTGGACTGGCCGCTCTGGTCGGTCGGCGGGGTCGATGCCCTGGTGCGCGAGGAGGAGCTGACCGCCTACACCCGGCGCAGCGGCATGCCCGCGCTCACCGCCGAACAGGGGCTGGGCGCCTTCGAGTACGCGCTGACGGCCGGCGACGCGCCCTGGCTGCTGCCCGCCTGGGGCGAGGCGGCGGCACTGGATGCTGCGCTGCTGGGCGAGCCGCCGCGGCCCGCGCCGCTCGCCACCCCCGCGCCCGTCTCCACCCCCGCGCCGGTGACCGCTCCGGCGAGCGAGGGCCGGCGCACCCGGGCCGCCGTGGTCGAGCACCTGCGCACGGTGCTGTCCGGGGTGCTCAAGCTGCCCGCGGGGCGGTTGGACAGCCGCGTCGCGCTCGACGACTACGGTCTGGACTCGGTGCTGGTCATGGAGTCCAACACCCTGCTCGGCAAGGACTTCCCGGGGCTGCGCGGCACCGTCTTCTTCGAGTGCCGCACCGTGGAGGAGCTGGCCGACCACCTGCTCGCCGAGCACCCGGAGGCGGTGGCCCGCAGGTTCCCCGAAACCGCTGCCCCCGCACCGACCCACCACCGGACGGAGCCGGTTGCCGCCCCCGTCCCCGCCGTGAGCACCCCGGTGCGCCCGCAGTCGGCCACCGAGGAGCCGATCGCGATCATCGGGATCAGCGGGCGCTACCCGCAGGCCCGCGACCTGGACGAGTTCTGGCGCAACCTCGCGGCCGGCCGCGACTGCGTGACCGAGGTCCCCGCCGACCGCTGGGACGCCGAGGCGCTGTTCGACGCCGATCCCGCGGCGCCGGGCCGCAGTTACAGCCGCTGGGGCGGCTTCCTGTCCGACGTGGACTCCTTCGACTCGCTCTTCTTCCAGATCTCGCCGATGCAGGCCCGCTCGATGGACCCGCAGGAGCGCCTCTTCCTGGAGACGGCCTGGTCGGCGCTGGAGAACGCGGGCTACCCGCCCTCGCGCATCCCCGCACCCCGGTTCGGTGGCCAGGGGCACGACGTCGGCGTCTTCGTCGGCGTCATGTGGGACGACTACGCCATCCTCGCCGCCGCCGAGTCGGCACGCGGCAACCACCAGGTGGTCCTCGCCAACCGGTCCGCGATCGCCAACCAGGTCTCCTACTTCGGCGACTTCCGCGGGCCCAGCGTGGTGGTGGACACCGCCTGCTCGGCCTCGCTGGTGGCGCTGCACCAGGCCTGCGAGAGCATCCGCCGCGGCGAGTGCTCCTACGCCATCGCCGGTGGCGTCAACGTGGCCGTGCACCCGGACAAGTACGTGCACCTCAGCCGCAAGACGATGCTCTCCGCCGACGGCCGCTGCCGGGCCTTCGGCGCGGGCGGCAGCGGGTACGTGCCGGGCGAGGGCGTCGGCGCGGTGCTGCTCAAGCCGCTCTCGCGGGCGGTCGCGGACGGCGACACGATCCACGCCGTGATCCGCTCCACCGCCGTCAACCACGGCGGGCGCACCAGCGGCTTCACCGTCCCCAACCCGCACGCCCAGCAGGCCCTGGTCGAGCAGGCGTTGGCCGCCGCGGGCATCAGCGCCCGGTCGATCGGCTGCCTGGAGGCACACGGCACCGGCACCGCGCTCGGCGACCCGATCGAACACACCGCGCTGGCGCAGGCGTTCGCCCGGCACACCACCGACACCGGGTTCTGCGCGCTGGGTTCGGTGAAGTCCGCGATCGGCCACCTGGAGGGCGCGGCCGGGATTGCGGGTGTCACCAAGGCGGTGCTCCAGCTGCGGCACGGCACGCTGCTGCCCACGCTGCACGCCGAAGAGCCCAACCCCGTCATCGACTTCGGCCGTTCGCCGTTCACCGTGCAGCGGGAGACCGCGCCCTGGCCGCAGCCGCGCGACGCCGACGGCCGGGTGCTGCCGCGCCGGGCCGCCGTCAGCTCCTTCGGGGCGGGCGGGACCAACGCGCACGTGATCCTGGAGGAGTACCTCGCCCCGCAGTCCTCGCAGCCCTCGCAGCTTCCGCAGCCTGTACAGCCTCCGCTGCCCGAGCTGATCGTGCTCTCGGCCCGCACCGAGGACCGACTGCGGGCCTACGCGGCCGAGTTGGGGCGCGCACTGAGCGCCCCGGCGCAGCCGGTGCGGCTCGCCGACCTCGCCTTCACCCTGCGGGTGGGCCGGGAGCCGATGGGCGAGCGGCTGGCCTTCGTCGCCGCCGACCTCGCCGAGGCGGCCGAGCGGTTCGCCGCCGTCGCACGCGGCGAGGGCGGCCAGTGGCTGCACCACGGGCAGGTGAAGCAACATCCGCCGCTGGAAGGCCTGTTCACCGAGGGCAGTGGCGGCGAGGAGTTCCTGGCGGCCCAGGTGCGGGCGGGCGAGGACGACCTGCTGGGCCGGCTCTGGGTCTCCGGCATCACCCTGGACTGGGACCTGGTGCACCGGCTGCGCCCGGCCGCCCGGCGCCGGGTGCCGCTGCCGAGCTACCCGTTCGAGCGGGTCCGGCACTGGCTGGACCTCACCGCACCGGTAACCGCTGTACCCAGTAAGGCAGTTGACCGGACTGCCCGGACCTGGCGGCGGCTCCTCCCGGCCGGCGCACCGGTGCTGCGCGACCACGTGGTCGGCGGGCGCCCGATCCTGCCCGGCGTCGGGCACCTCGACCTGGTCGCCGAGGCCCGCGGCGGACTGACCGGCCAGGCCCTGGCGGACGTGCGCTGGCTGGCCCCGCTGGCCGTGGCCGGGGCCGAGGAGCAGGTCACCGTCCGCTTCGAGGACGAGCAGCACGAGCAGCACGGCGAGCGCTACGAGGTGCTGGGCGCCGACGGCGCCGTCCGCTCGCGCGGCCGGCTGGTGGCCGCGCCGCCCGCGCCCGAGGCGGTGGACATCGCCGTGCTGCGGGCGGGCCTGGCCGCCGGCCCCGAGCGGGACGCCTTCTACCGGCTGCTCGCGGGCCAGGGGCTGCCGTACGGGCCGTTCTTCCGCCGGGTCGAGCAGGTGTGGACCGGACCGGACCAGGTGCTCGGCCGGATCGGCGCGGCCACCGAGGAGGCGGTCCACCCGCTGCACCCCGGCGTGCTGGACGCCGCGCTGCACACTGTCGCGGCGCTGCTGGTACGGCGCCGGGGCGGGCAGGCCCGGCCGATGCTGCCCTTCGCGGTGGACCGGGTGGAGGTCTTCGGCCCGGTGCCGCCGACCGGCTGGTCGCACGTCCGGGAGACCGGGCCCGACCGCTGCGACGTGCTGGTGCTGGACGAGGCGGGTGCGGTGCGGGTGCGCTTCACCGGCCTGACCTACCGTGAGGCGAAGCCGCCCCTCCAGGTCGGCTACCGGCCCACCTGGACGCCTCGGGCCGCCGCAGGCGCTGCGGCGCCCGTCGACCGGGTGCTGCTGGTCGGCGCCCGGCTGGACGCCGCGGGGCCGGACGGGGCGCTGGCCGCGGGCCTCGCCGAGGCCCACCGGGGCGCGCGGCTGGTGCGGCTGCCGATCGGCCCCGGCGGCCTCACCGAGGCACAGCTGGACCGGGCGCTGACCGAGGCGGGCGGCCCCGAGCTGATCTACTTCCTCGGCGCCGAGCCGGACCGGGAGCCCGCCGACCGTGCGGGCGTGCGCGCGGCACTGGACGAGAGCGCGGTCTCGCTCTACCGCCTGGTGCGCGCACTGGACCGGCACCGCTTGCTGGAGCGCGAGGTGGGCCTGAAGGTCGTCACCACCGGCGTCCACCCGCTGGAGCCGGGCGACGACTCGCGGCCCTGGGCCGCCGGGCTGGCCGGGCTGGCGATGGTGGTCGGCAAGGAGTTCCCGAACCTGCGGGTCGCGCTGCTGGACCTGCGCGCGGCCGAGATCGCCACCGCGGTGGCCCAGGTGGTGGCCGAGCCGTTCGCGGCCAGGCCGGTGCCGGTCTCGGTGCGCGGCGGAGTGCGGCGGGTGCGGGAGCTGGAGCGCGTCGAACTCCCACTGGAGAGCAGCAGGTTGCGGCGCGGTGGGGTCTATCTGATCATCGGCGGCCTGGGTGCCGTGGGGCGGGACACCTGCCGGTACCTGGCCCGCGCCTACGGCGCCAAGCTGGTCGTGGTCGGCCGCTCCCCGCTGGACGACCAGCGGCGCGGGACGATCGCCGAGCTGACGGCGGCCGGGGCCGAGGTGCGCCACCTCGCGCTGGACGCCACCGACCCGGTCGCGCTGGGCGAGGCGATCGCCTTCGCCAAGCGGGAGTTCGGCGCCCTGCACGGTGTGGTCAACGCCGCGATGGTGCTGGTCAACCAGGTGGTGCGGGAACTGCCCGAGGCCGACCTGCGCGCGGCGCTGCAGTCCAAGACGGACGCCACCTGGAGCGTGCTGCGGGCAAGCCGCCAGGAGCAGCTGGACTTCGTGCTCTTCTACTCCTCCGGCGTCGCCTTCGAGGGCAACCACGGCCAGGCGGGCTACGCGGCGGGCTGCACCTTCGCCGACGCCTACGCGCTGCACGCCGCCCGCACCCTGCCCTTCCCGGTGCAGGTGCTCAACCTGGGCTACTGGCACGCGGGCGGCGACGAGGCGCGCGAGCGGGTGCTGCGCCGCTTCGCGGCGGCCGGCATCCGGCCGATGACGGCGGAGCACGGCATGGCCGTGGTCGAGCGGCTACTGGGCGGCGAACTGCCCCAACTGCTGGCGCTCGACGCCGACCAGCGGATCCTGGACAACCTGGGTGTCGCACCGGACCGCACCCTGACCGTGCTGCCCGGCAGCGCCCCGGCCGCGCTGCCCGTCGTCCGCTCCCGTCACACCGGCCTGCCCGACGGTGAGTTGATGGATCATCAGCTCGCAGTGGCGGAGCTGGAGGATATCTCCCACCGCCTGCTGGCGGCGGCGCTGCACCGGGCCGGGCTGTTCGAAGGGCCGGCCGGGCGCGGCGAATCGCGCGCCGAAACGGCCGCCCGGCTGGGCGTGGTGGCCGAGCACGCCGCGCTCTTCCAGGCGCAGCTCGACATGCTGGCCGCCGCCGGGTACCTGCGGATCGAGGGCGATCGGTTGAGCGCTGCGGGCCGGGCGGTCGAGCGGGAGGCCGACGTGGTCCGCGAGCTCGACGAGCTGATGGACCGTCAGAAGAGCGTGGCCCCGGTGGCCGAGCTGCTGCGGGACTGCCTGGCGGTGCTGCCCGAGGTGCTCACCGGGCGGATCGGTGCCATGGAGGTGCTCTTCCCCGACGGCTCGCCGGAGCGGGTGGCCGCCGTCTACCGGGGCGACCCGGTCACCGACCGCTGCAACGCGGAGGTGGGCCGGCTGATCGTCGAGCAGGTCGAGGCCCGGCTGGCCGCCGCCCCCGGCAGCACGGTGCGGGTGCTGGAGGTCGGTGCCGGGACCGGCGGGACCAGTGCGGCGGTGCTCGCCGCCCTTGCGCCGTACGCCGACTCGGTCGACTACCTCTTCACCGACGTCTCCCCGGCCTTCGTCCGCAAGGGGCGCCAGCGCTTCGGCGCGGAGCACCCCTTCGCACGGTTCGAGGTGCTGGACATCGAGGCGGAGCTGTCCGGCGGGCCGGTGGTGCTCGGCGAGCACGACGTGGTCTTCGGCACCAACGTCTTCCACGCCACCGGCCGGCTGGGCCACACCCTGGCGCAGACCAAGCGGCTGCTGCGGGCCGGCGGCGTGCTGCTGCTCGTCGAGGGCACCCGGGCCCAGCACCAGCTGGCGCTGATCTTCGGCCTGACCACCGGCTGGTGGCTCTTCGCCGACCCCGAGCAGCGGCTGCCCGGCTCCCCGCTGGCGAGCGAGCGGCAGTGGCGGGACGCGCTGGCGGCCTGCGGGTTCCGCCACCTGGACGCGGCCTCGCCCACCACGGAGGCGGGCCCGGCCTTCCAGAGTGTGATCGCCGCGGTCAGCGACGGCCTGGTGCCGGCCGCCGCGCCGATCGCGGACCACGCCCGACTCCAGCCGCAGCTCCAGCCCGTGACCCCGGCTCCAACCGGTCGGGACGACGCGCTGGAGCGGGTGACGGCGGTCTTCGCCAAGGTGCTGGAGATGGCCCCGGAGCAGCTGGACCCCGACCTCACCTTCGAGAACTACGGGGTGGACTCGCTGGTGACGCTGGAGCTCACCCGCGCGCTGGAGGCGGTCTACGGCCCGCAGTCGGCGACGCTGCTGTTCGAGCGGATCACCATCCGCCGCCTCGCCGACCACTTCCGCGCCGAAGCACCACCGGCCCCGAACCGGACCCCGGCCCCGGCATCGGCCCAGACCCCGCCCCGGGCCCCGATCCCGGCCCAGACCCCGCCCCGGGCCCCGATCCCGGCGAACGCCCCAGCACCGGAGCAGGCGCCCGAACCCGCCCCGGCCGGCGAGGTCGAGAGCCTGGTGGCGGGCCTGTCGGACGCGGCCGTCGACGAGCTGTTGGCCGAACTGCTCGCCCAGCGCGGCGAGACCGAAGGAGGCGCACGATGAGCGCGGAGCCGTTCAGCTGTGTGGTGGTGGGCGAGGAGGCCCTGCTGGTCGAGTGCACCAGGCTGCTGCTGGCGCGCGGGCACACGGTCACGGCCGTGGTCTCCCCGTCGGACGACCTGCTCGGCTGGGCCCGGGCCGAGGGGCTGGCGGCCGTGCCGTTCGGGCCCGACCTGGCCGAGCGGCTGGCGCCGCTGCGCTTCGACTACCTGTTCAGCATCGCCAACCTGCGGATCCTGCCGGACGAGGTGCTGGCGCTGCCCGCCCGATTGCCGGTCAACTTCCACGACGGCCCACTGCCCCGGCACGCCGGTCTCTTCGCCACCAGCTGGGCCATCCTGGACGGCGACAAGCAGCACGGCGTCACCTGGCACGTGATGACCAGCGAGGCCGACACCGGCGACGTGCTCAAGCAGCGCGCCGTCCCCGTCGGCCCGGCGGCCACCGTGCACGACCTGGACGTGGCCTGCTTCGAGGCGGGCATCGAGTCCTTCGCCGAGCTGGTCGACGAGCTGGCGGCCGGTACCGCGACCCGCACCCCGCAGGACCTTGGACTGCGCAGCTACCACGGCAAGTACGACGGACTGCCGCGCGCCGGGCTCTTCGACTGGCAGCGCCCGGCCGCGGAGCTGGACGCCCTGGTGCGCGCCACCGCGTTCGGCCGCCGGCGCAACGACTTCGGCACCGCGCTGCTCGCCCTCGGCGACGACCCAGGGACCGGACAGGCCCTGGTGGCCGTCCAGGGCGTGGAGGTCACCGACCGGCTCTCCACCGCCGAGCCGGGCACCGTGGTCGACGCCACGCCGCAGGCGATCACCGTGGCGACCGTCGACCGGGACGTGCGGCTCACCGCGCTGGCGTGGCTCACGGGGGAGCGGGTCGACCTGGTCGCCCTCGCCGGGACCCTCGCCACCCGGCACGCCGGCCGCTTCACCGGGCTCACCGAGGACGAGGTGGCCCGGCTGGCGGCGGACGGCCGCGCGGCGCACCGCGCGGAGGGCCGCTGGCTGCGCGTCCTCGCGCAGCTGGAGCCCGTGCTGCCGCCGCGATTCGGCCGACTCGGCGAACTCGGCCAGGACGAGCGGCCGGTGGGCCCGGTCGTGCTGCAGCCACTGCGCGCCGCCGCTGCCGACCCCGCGCCCCTCGCGCTGGCCGCCGTGCTCGCCTTCCTGGCCCGGCTCTGCCGCGGCGGCGAGCGCGACGTCGCGCTGCCGGTGCCCGGCGGTGCGCCCGGGGGACTGCTGGCGGCCGAGCTGCCGCTGCGGGCCCCGGAGGAGCTGCTGGAGCGCACCCTCCCTGAGCTGGCCGAGCAGCTCGGCGCCGAGCTCGCCGCGCTGCGGTCCCGCCCGCCCTACCGGCGCGACCTGCTGCTGCGCCACCCGCAGCTGGCCGGGGCCGCCCGCGCCGCGCTGCCGGTCGCGGTCCTGCTGCCCGGCAGCGAACTCGCCTCCACCGACAGGGCGCTGGTCATCAGGATCGACTCGACCGGCGAAGTGTTTTTCCAGGGAAGCGAACTGACGGACGCGCAACAGAGCTGGCTCGGTGCACACTTCGCGCTCCTGCTCGCCGCCGCGGCGGCCGAACCGGCACAGCCGCTGGGCCGCCTGCCGCTGCTGACCGCCGCCGAGCGCGCGCTGCTGCTGGATGCCTGGAACGACACCGCCGAGGAGTACCCGAGCGGGCGCACGGTGACCGGACTCGTCGCCGACCTCGCCTGCGCCGCCCCGGCCGCCCCTGCCCTCCGGTTCGCGGACCGCGAGCTGAGCTACGGCGAACTGGACCAGAGCGCCGACCAGTTGGCCAGGCGGTTGATCGACCTGGGCGCCGGCCCCGGCTCCCTGGTCGGCGTCTACCTGGAGCGCTCCCCGGAGCTGCTGATCAGCCTGCTGGCGGTGCTGAAGACCGGCGCTGCCTACGTGCCGATCGACCCGATCTACCCGCCGGCCCGGATCGGCCACATGCTGGCGGACTCCGGCGCCCGGCTGGTGCTCACCGACGAGGCGCTGAGCGCGACGCTCGCGGCCTTCCCGGTCACCCCGGTGCTCGCCGCCCCCCGGAGCGCACCGGAGCAGGCGCCCGTCGAGCCCGTGGACCGCTCGGTGCCCGAGGCACCGGCCTACGTCATCTACACCTCGGGCTCCACCGGCGTGCCCAAGGGCGTCCAGGTGGGGCACCGGGCGCTGGTCAACTTCCTGTGGACGATGGCCCGGCGGCCCGGCTTCGGCTCCCAGGACTCGCTGCTGGCGCTCACCACCGTCTGCTTCGACATCGCCGGCCTGGAGCTCTACCTGCCGCTGGTGCGCGGCGGGACCGTCGAGGTGCTGCCCGCCGCGGTGGCGGCCGACGGCTTCGCGCTGCGCGAGGTGGTCGAGCGCTCGGCCCCCACCGTGCTGCAGGCCACCCCCACCACCTGGCAGATGCTGCTCGCGGCCGGCTGGCCCGGCGACCCACGCTTGCGCGCGCTCTGCGGCGGCGAGCCGCTGCCGACCGCACTGGCCGAGCAACTCGTTACCAGAGTCGGCGAGTTGTACAACATGTACGGCCCGACCGAGACCACCATCTGGTCGACCGTCGAGCGGGTGCACCCCGGTGCGCCGGTCACCGTCGGCCGTCCGATCGGCAACACCCGCTGCCACGTGCTGGACGAGCGCGGCCTGCCCGTGCCGCCCGGCATCCCGGGGGAGCTGTACATCGCGGGGGACGGCGTCGCCGACGGCTACCTCGGCCGGCCGGAGCTGACCGCCGAGCGCTTCGTGACCGCCCCCGGCGGCACCGGCCGGGCCTACCGCACCGGCGACCTGGTGCGCCACCTGCCGGACGGCCGGCTGGAGTACCTGGAGCGGATCGACGGCCAGATCAAGCTGAACGGCTTCCGGATCGAGCTGGGCGAGGTGGAGTCCGCGCTGCGCCGGCTGCCCGAGGTGACCGCCGCGGTGGCGCTGGTCCGCGAGGACCAGCCCGGCGAGCGCCGCCTGGTGGCCTACGCGACCGGCACGGCCGCGCTCGCCCCGCCCGCCGGGCTGCGCGAGGCGCTGCGCGAGGGCCTGCCCGGCTACATGGTCCCGGCCGCCGTCGTGGTGCTGCCGCAGCTGCCGCTCACGCCGAACGGCAAGATCGACCGCAAGGCGCTGCCCAGGCCCGGCGTGGCCCGGATCGCGGGCGGCGCGGCGGCGGTGCGCACCGGCCTGGAGCGCCGGATCGCCGAGGTCTGGTGCGAGGCACTGGGCCTGGACTGGGTCGGCGCCGAGGACAACTTCTTCGACCTGGGCGGGGATTCGCTCAAGCTGACCTCGGTGGCGGCGGTGCTGCGCGAGCGGCTCGGGCGACCGGTCACCCGGCTGGACATGTTCGGCCACCCGAGCGTCCGGGCGATGGCGGCCCACCTGGCCGCCGGCGAGGACGAGGGCGCCGGACCGGCGAAAGCCGCCCAGCCGCGCCGCGGCCGGGACACCGCCGCACTGGAACAGCGGCGCGGCCGACGGCGGGGGCGGCCGTGACCGGGAGCGCCCCACCCACCGCAGACCCCGCCAGCACCTCAGCAATCCGATCCGAGACGGGTACCACAGGGAGTTCCGTGTCCAGTTGCAAGGTCTGCTCGCTCAAGGCCGACCACCCCGGCGTGGTACTCGACGACCAGCAGGTGTGCAATCTCTGCAACCTGGACTTCGCCGAGGACCTGCTCACCAACTACCGCTACACCAATGAGGTGTTCACCGAGTTCCAGCAGGCGCCGCCGTCCGGCGGGGAGTACGACTGCCTGTTCATGTACAGCGGCGGCAAGGACAGCACCTACATGCTGGACAAGTTCGTCAACGAGTACGGCAAGCGGGTGCTGGCCTTCACCTTCGACGTGCCGTTCGAGAGCGTGCACGCCGCGCAGAACATCGCGCTCGCCCGGGAGAAGATCCCGGCCACCTTCGTGCTGGACGCCGACGACGACAACATCAAGCTGATGATGCGCGAGGTGTTCAACCGTCCGGCGCCCAAGAAGCCGGGCAAGTACCTGGACGAGAAGCTGCCCTGCGTCTCCTGCCGGACCTTCTTCGTGCTGCGCGCGATCCTGATGGCCTACCGCCAGAAGATCCCGTACATCGCGCTCTGCGCCGACCCGCAGCAGATCCTCACCATGGAGTCCAACGTCCGCGAGGTGGTGCGCGGCTTCTACAAGACCTTCGGCGAGCGGCTGACCGACACCCTGTTCGGCGGCGAGCTGGAGGAGCTGCTCTTCGACGAGGACGAGAACCTGCCGAAGATCGTCTTCCCGTTCATCGCGATGCGCCACGAGTACGACCCGGACCGGATCGTCGAGGAGCTGCGCGCCAAGGGGCTCTACCAGTCCTCGCCGCTGGAGACCCACTGCACGCTGTTCCCGCTGCTGAACTACTACTCGTTCAAGAATTTCGACTGCATGTTCTACAAGCTCAACGCGGCCAGCCATGTGCGCTCGGTCAAGCGCAACGCCGACTACGACCGCAACACCTTCAGCATCAAGTTCCCCCGCTCGCTCGACCTCGCCGACGTGGAGTCGAAGCTGGGCGAGGTGGTGCGGGCGATCGCCGCCGGCGAGGGCAGCCGGGCGGACCACGAGGCCACGCTGGTGGAGGTGTTCCAGCGGATGGACGCCTCCGAGGACGCCGCCCGCTTCGTGGCCCAGAGCTTCCTCGACATGCGTTCGGTCGCCGCCGACCTCGGCATCACGCTCAGCTGAGAAGCGAAGGGAATCCCGTCATGACTGTTTCCGACTCCGATGTCGCGATCATCGGCATGGTCTGCCGCTTCCCCGGCGCCGACTCGGTCGAGCGCTTCTGGGACGTACTGCGCGAGGGCCGCGAGACGCTGACCCGCTACACCGACGAGGAACTGCTCGCCGCGGGCGTGCCCGCCGAGCGACTGGCCGACCCGCGCTACGTGAAGGCCGGTCAGACCATCCCCGACGTCGACCTGTTCGACTCCGAGCTGTTCCAGTTCACCCACGACGAGGCCGAGATCCTCGACCCGCAGCACCGGATCTTCCTGGAGTGCGCGCTGCAGGCCCTGGAGCGGGCCGGCTACGACCCGGAGCACACCGAGGGCCACATCGGCGTCTACGCGGGTGCGGGCATGAACACCTACCTGCTGCACAACCTCGGCGAGCGCTACCGGACCGCCAACTCCATCGACCACTACCGGCTGATGCTGGCCAACGACAAGGACTTCCTGGCCACCCGGGTCTCCTACAAGCTCGACCTGCGCGGCCCCAGCATCAACGTCAACACCGCCTGCTCCACCTCGCTGGTCGCCGTGCACACCGCCTGCCTGGCGCTGCTCAGCGGCGAGTGCGAGCTGGCCCTGGTCGGCGCGGTGCACCTGGGCTCGCAGCAGGGCTACCAGTACCAGGAGGGCATGATCTTCTCGCCGGACGGCCACTGCCGGGCGTTCGACGCGAACGCCCAGGGCACGGTGATCGGCAGCGGCGCCGGCGTGGTGGTGCTCAAGCGCCTCAAGGAGGCGCTGGCCGACGGCGACTGGATCCACGCGGTCATCAAGGGCTCGGCGGTCAACAACGACGGCTCGCACAAGACCGGCTACACCGCGCCGAGCATCGCCGGGCAGGCCGAGGTGATCGCCGACGCCCAGGAGGTGGCCGGCGTCGAGCCGGACGGCATCGGCTACGTGGAGGCGCACGGCACCGGCACCCCGCTCGGCGACCCGATCGAGGTGGCCGCGCTCACCGAGGCCTTCCGCCAGGGCACCGACCGGACCGGCTTCTGCGCGCTCGGCTCGGTGAAGACCAACATCGGCCACCTGGACACCGCCGCCGGCCTGGCCGGCCTGATCAAGACCGCGCTGATGCTGGAGCACGGCACCCTGGTGCCGAGCCTGCACTACACCGCGCCCAACCCCGACATCGACTTCGCCGCGAGCCCGTTCTTCGTCAACACCGAGGCCACCGCCTGGCCGGCCGCCGACGGGCCGCGGCTGGCCGGGGTCAGCTCCTTCGGGATCGGCGGCACCAACGCCCACGTGGTGCTGCAGGAGCCCCCCGCCAGGACCGCCGCCCCGCGCGGGCGCGACTGCGAGCTGCTGGTCCTCTCCGCCCGCTCCGAGGCCGCCCTGCAGCAGGCCGCCGCGGCGCTGGGCCGCCACCTCAAGCAGCACCGCGAGCTGGACCTGGGCGCGGTGGCGCAGACCCTGGGCCTGGGCCGGCGCAGCCACCCGCACCGGCTCGCGCTGGTGGCCCGCGGCACCCGGCAGGCCGCCATGGCGCTGGCACTGGGCGACGAGGAGCAGCTGCGCCAGGGCGTGGTGGGCCGCGAGCCGACCGCCCCCGTGCTGGTGCTGACCGGCGCCGCGGCCGAGCCCGCGGACAGCGCCGAGCTGTACCAGGCGGTGCCGCAGTACCGGGCGGCGGTCGACGCCTGCGCCGGCGCGCTGGGCCGGCCCGGTGCGGCCGAGGCGCTGCTGGGCGAGGGCGGCCCGCGGGCCGGCTTCGTCCACGAGTACGCGCTCGCCCGGACCCTGCTGGCCTGGGGCGTGGAGCCCGCCGGGCTGGCCCCCGGCGGCACCGGCCTGGCCGTGGCGGCGGCGCTCTCCCAGGCGCTGCCGCTCGCCGAGGCGCTGGCCCTGGCCGAGGGCGGCGCGCCGCTGCGGCCGCAGGCGCCGCGGCTGCCGGTGCTCGCGCCGGGCACCGGTCGCTGGCTGACCGAGGAGGAGAGCCTGCTGCCCGGCAGCTGGACCGCCGCCGGACGGGTGACCGAGGGCCTCGCCGAGCTGCTCGCCGAGGCCGGTCGGCACCCCGTCGCGCTGACCCCCGCGGCCGGTGAACCGGGCGGTCTGGCACACCTGTTGGCCCTGGCCGGGCAGCAGTGGGTGCTCGGCGCCGAGCTCGACTTCGCGGCCGTGCACGAGGGCAGCGAGATCCGCCGGGTGCCGCTGCCCACCCACCGCTTCGAGCGGCGCCGGCACTGGGTCGAGCCCGGCGCCCACACCACCGCCGCCGCGCCCGCGGACGCCGAGCGGCTGATCGCCAGGTTCGATCCCGAGGACCGGCAGCAGAACGTGGAGCTGGTCACCGACTACCTGGTCGAGGGGATCGGCAAGGTGCTCGGCGGGCGCCACCTGGCGGCCCTGGACACCAACCTCTTCGACCTGGGCCTGGACTCGCTGGTGCTGATCGAGGTGGTCGCCCGGCTCGGCGAGGAGCTGGACTTCGCCGTCCCGGCCACCTCCTTCGTCGAGTTCCCGACCATCCGCAGCTTCGTGGACAACCTCGCCGAGCTGATGGGCTTCGCCCCCGGCCCGCAGCCCGGGGCGGCGGCCCCCGCCACCCGCACCTCCCGGCGGGCCCAGCGGGCCGCGGCCCGGCAGGACTAGGCCGTGTCTCATCATTCCCGCCGGGCGCGCGAATGATGAGACACACTCTGCCCCCGCCCCTCCGGCTTCCCCACCCGTCGTCCCAGCGGCGGTAGACACCGGGCCCGCTGACCCCGCGCCCGATGACCCTGTGAGAGAGAGAACTGTGGACGACAAGCGGAAGCTGCTGCTGAGCCTGCTGGCCCGGGGTGCCGGTACCCCGGCCCCGGCGAGCGAGGGCGT
Organism: Kitasatospora sp. NBC_01250; assembly: GCF_036226465.1. Classification (NCBI taxonomy): domain Bacteria; kingdom Bacillati; phylum Actinomycetota; class Actinomycetes; order Kitasatosporales; family Streptomycetaceae; genus Kitasatospora; species Kitasatospora sp. NBC_01250. The sequence goes on from NZ_CP108476.1 coordinate 8,244,478, forward strand.
GGCGATCGTCGGTGTCGCCGGCCGCTACCCGCTGGCCGGGACGGTCGGCGAGCTGTGGGACAACCTGCTCGCCGGCCGGCACTGCATCCGGGAGGTGCCCGCCGACCGCTGGGACGCCGACGCGCACTTCGATCCCAGCGGCGTGCGCGGCAGTTACAGCAAATGGGCCGGATTCATCGACGACGTCGACAAGTTCGACCCGCTCTTCTTCCAGATCTCGCCCGCCGACGCCGAGGCGATGGACCCGCAGGAGCGGCTGTTCCTGCAGACCGCGGCGGCCACCCTGGACGACGCCGGCTACCCCGCCGCCACCCTCGCGGCCCAGGGCCGGGTGGGCGTCTTCGTCGGCGTGATGAACAGCAACTACGAGTGGATGGGCGGCGAGGCGAACGCGCTGGGCGTGCCGAGCGACGCGCACTCCAACCACTGGTCGATCGCCAACCGGGTCTCCTACACCTTCGACTTCACCGGCCCCAGCCTCGCGGTGGACACCGCCTGCTCCGCCTCGCTGACCGCGATCCACCTGGCCTGCGAGAGCCTGCGCACCGGCGAGTGCGCGGCGGCGATCGCGGGCGGCGTCAACCTGATCCTGCATCCCATGCACCTGCGCACCCTGGCGCAGCGCGGGATGATCGCGCACGACGACCGGCTGAAGAGCTTCGGCGCGGACGCGGACGGCTTCGTCGACGGTGAGGGCGTGGGCGCGGTGCTGCTCAAGCCGCTGGCCAAGGCGCTGGCCGACGGCGACCGGGTGCTCGGGGTGATCCGTGGATCAAGCATCAACTCCGGTGGCAAGACCGGCGGTTACACCGTGCCGAGTGCGGCTGCGCAGACCGCGGTGATCCGCGCGGCGCTGGAGCGCGCCCAGGTGGCCGCCGAGACCGTCGGCTACGTGGAGGCGCACGGCACCGGTACCCCGCTGGGGGACCCGATCGAGATCGCCGGGCTGCTGGAGGCCTTCGGCGGGCGGATCGACCCCGCGTCCGACCGGGAGCGGCCCGCCGTCGCGGTCGGCTCGGTCAAGTCCAACATCGGCCACCTGGAGTCGGCGGCGGGCATCGCGGGCCTGACCAAGGTGCTGCTGCAGTTCCGGCACCGGCTGCTGGTGCCCTCGCTGCACTCGGCGCGCCGCAACCCGGAGATCGACTTCGCCCGCACCCCCTTCGAGGTGCAGCAGACCCTGCAGCCCTGGGTGCACCTTGAGCGCCCGGACGCGGACGGCGCCACCGAGCGCCTGCCGCTGCGCGCCGTGGTCAGCTCCTTCGGCGGCGGCGGCGCCAACGCCTGTGTGGTCGTGGAGGAGTACCTGCCGGTCGGCGCGCCCGAGCCGGTGGCGGCCGGGTCGGAGCAACTGCTGGTGCTCTCCGCCAAGAGCGAGGACCGGCTGCGGGCGAGCGCGGCGGACCTGGCGGCCTTCCTGGGCCGGGCCACCGTGCCGGGCCGGCCGGCCCAGGACCCGGAGCACCGAGGGCTTGCCCGCGCCCAGCGGCTCTGCCTGCGGCTGGCCGCCGAAACCGTGGGCGTGGCCGTGGAGTTCCTGGACCTCGGCACCGAACTGGCCGACTGCGGCTTCGGCGTGGCCGAGCTCGCCCGCTACCACGCGCTGCTGGCCGCCGAGTCGGGCACCGAGCTGACGGCCGCCGCGACGAGTGCGGACACCATCGGCGCGCTGGCCGCGGCACTGGCCGCCTCCTCGGCCGACGCCGACGCCGACGCCGACGCCGACGCCGGGCCGGCGGCCGAGGACGCGGACCTGCGGCTGGCCGATGTCGCCCACACCCTGCAGGCGGGCCGCACCCCGTACGAGTTCCGCCTGGCCCTGGTCGCCCGCTCGGCGGCCGAGGCCGCCGAGGTGCTGGCCGGCTACGCCGCCGGGACCGGAACACAGCAGGGCCGGGTCAGCACCGGCCGGGCCGCCCGCGCCCGGATCGAGCTCGCCGGGCCCGAAGCCGCCGCGCTGGAGCAGGCGGTGGCCCGGCGCGACCTGGCCGCGGTGGCCGAGCGCTGGGTGACCGGCGCCGGGGTCGACTGGGCGCGGATCACGCCCGCGGCGGCCCGCCGGATCGAGCTGCCCGGCTACCCGTTCGCCCGGCGGCGCTACTGGATCCCCCAACTCCCCGCCGTCGCCGACGCCGTGGCCGAGCCGGCAGCCGAGCCGGTGGCCGAGGAGCTGCCCGACTTCTACCGCCCGCTCTGGGTGCGGGCCCAGGCGCCCGCCGCCGAGCCCGCGCGTCCTGGGCAGCGGATCGTCGCCCTGGTGACCGCCGCCTCGCGCTGGCTGGGCGAGGCCCTCGCGGCCCACCAGCCGGACGCCCGGGTGGAGTTGGTCCGGCTGGACGAGCAGCCCACGCAGGTCTGGCTGGCCGCGGCCGCCCGCGCCGACCTGGTGCTCCACCTCGGTGCGGCCGGCGCCGGGGTGACCGACGGGCTCGGCGCCGAGCAGGCGGCCGAGCAGCTGCGGTACGGCTCCCACGCCCTCTTCCACCTGCTGCGGGCCGCGGCGGTCGACCGGGTGGTGGCGGTCACCAGCGACGTGCACCCGGTGGCGGGCAGCCCGGTGCGCAACCCCTTCGGCGCCGGTCTGCACGGTCTGCTGCAGGTCGCCCCGAAGGAGTGCCCCGAACTGCGGGTGGCCGGACTCGACTTCGCCTCCGAGGAGTTCAACGGCCGGACGGCGTCCGAGGCCCTCCGCCCGCTGCTGGACGCGATCCTGGCCGAGCCCCTGGACGGCACCGGCCGCACGGCGGCCCTGCGCGGCGGGGTGCGCTACCTGCGCCGCCTGGGCAAGGTCGAACTGCCCGAGAGCGGACCGGTCTTCCGGGACGGCGGCGTCTATCTGCTGATCGGCGGCACCGGCGGCATCGCCCAGGAGCTGAGCCTGCACCTGGCCCGGCGCCACCGCGCCAAGCTGCTCTGGTTCAGCCGCGGCGCGCTGACGGCCGAGCAGCAGGCCGCGGTGGCCGCGATCCAGGCCGCCGGTGGGCAGGTCGCGCACCTGCGCGGCGACGCCTGCTCGGCCGCCGACCTGACGGCGGCAGTCGCCGAGGCGCACCGCCGCTTCGGCGCCCTGCACGGGGTGGTGCACGCGGCGATGGTCTTCGACAACCACACCCTGGCCGACCTCGACGAGGCTTCCTTCACCGCCGCGACCAAGGTGAAGACCGAGGGCGCGGCGGTGCTCGCCGCCGCCCTCGCCGGGCAGTCGCCCGACTTCCTGGCCTACTTCTCCTCGGCCGGCTCCTTCGGCAGCTTCGCGGGCAACGGCGCCTACATCTGCGCCTCGGCCACCGAGGACGCCTACGCGCTCTTCCTGCGCGAGCGCCTGGACTTCCCGGTCACCGTGATCAACCAGGGGTACTGGGGCCAGGTCGGCTCCGGGGCCCAGCCCGGCCTCGCGGAGATCTTCGCGGGCCTGGGCATCAGCGGCTTCAGCGCCGCCGAGGGGATCGCCGCCGTGCGGCGGATCCTGGGCAGCGGCCTGCCGCAGGCGATGCCGATCCGGGCCAACCGCCGTGCCCTGGAGGCGATGGGCCACGACCCGGCGCTCGACGGCGAGTCGTACGGCGGCGGCCACCCGGCCGCCCTCGCCGGTGCCGCCGCCCGACTGGGCGCGGGCACCGCCACCGACCCCGCCGCCGCCCGGGTGATCGCCGGCTACCAGGAGCTGGAGGCGGTCTCCGCCCCCATGCTGCTCGGCGTCTACCAGCGGATGGGCGTCTTCCGGCGCTCCGGCGAGCGGCACCACAGCGAGCACCTGCGCGGCGCCCTCGGCATCCAGGGCCGGTTCCAGCGGCTGCACGAGGCGCTGCTCAACATCCTGGCCGGGGCCGGCTTCCTGGCCCGGGACGGCGAACAGGTCACCACCACGGCCGCCGTCGACGCGGTCGACCAGGCCACGGCGGCGGCCGGCTGGACGGCCGAGTTCGACCGACTGGCCACCGCCTACCCGGACATCGAGCCGACGGTCACCCTCAACCGGCTCTTCCTGGAGGCCTATCCGCAGATCCTGCGCGGCGAGGTGGGCGCCACCGAGATCATGTTCCCCGGCTCCTCGATGAAGCTGGTGCAGAACTTCTACAAGGGCAACCCGCTCACCGACTCCTTCAACCTGCTGGTGCGCGAGACGGTCCGCTGCTTCCTCGACCTGCGGCTGCCGCAGCTGCCGGCCGCGGCGACGATCCAGGTGGTCGAGCTGGGCGCCGGCACCGGCGCCACCAGCGAGCGGGTGCTGCCGGCGCTGGCCGAGCACCCGGGCCGGGTCGGCTACACCTTCACCGACATCTCGCCGCGCTTCCTGGAGTTCGGCCGCGAACGCTTCGCCGAGCGCTACCCGTTCACCCGCTTCCAGGTGCTCAACCTGGACCGGGAGCTCGCCGAGCAGGGCTTCGAGCCGGCCTCGGCGGACATCGTGCTGGCCACCAACGTGGTGCACGCCACCAGGAACCTGCGGGCCACCCTGCGCCGGGCCAAGGCGCTGCTGCGCCCCGGCGGCTGGCTGGTGCTCAACGAGCTGACCTCGGTGCGCCCGCTGCTGACCATCGGCGGCGGCGTGCTGGAGGGCTGGTGGGTCTTCGACGACGGCGAGCTGCGGATGCCCGACTCGCCGCTGGCCTCGCCGCAGGGCTGGGCCCGTCTGCTGCACGAGGAGGGCTACACCCAGGTCCGGGCGCTGGGCGCGGACCGCGCCGAGCTGGGCCAGACCGTGCTGGTCGCCGAGAGCGACGGGGTGGTGCTGGGCGCGGTGCCGACCGTCGCCGCTGCCGCGCCGGGCGAGACCGCCGACGCCCCGGCCGGCACGACCCCCGCTACTGCCGCTGCCGCTGCCGCCGACACCGTCGGCGAGCGGCTGCGGGAGCTGGTGGAGCGGGTCCTCAAGCTGGAGGAGCGGATCGACCCCGACCGCCCGCTCGCCGACTACGGGTTCGACTCGCTCAGCGGCATGAAGATCGTCTCCGCCGTGGACGACGCCTTCGGGGTCAGCGTGCCGCTCGGCGACTTCTTCGAGCGCCCGACGCTGCGCGAGCTGGCCGCCCATCTGGCGGCCGGCTGGCTGGCCGACGCCGTCCCGGCCACCACGCCCGAGGCCGCGCCCGCCCCCGCGCCCGCCACTGCCGAGGCCGCACCCGCCGCCACGCCCGCCGTCCCCGCACCCGCTGCGGCCCCGATGGCCGCCCCCGCCGCCGTGGCCGCCGAGCTCGTGCTGCGCCCGCGCCGGGAGCGCCAGGACCTCGATCTGACGGTCCATCAACTCTCCGAGGGACAGCGCGCACTGTGGGTGATCGAGCAGATCGCCCCCGGCAACTACGCCTACAACCTGCCGCTCGCCCTCTGGCTCGACCGCGACCTCGACGTGCTCGCCCTGCGGGTGGTCCTGCAGGACCTGCTCGACCGCCACGAGGAGTTGCGGGCGAGCGTGCGCACCGGCCCCGACGGGCCGTTCGTCCGGATCGCCGCCGAGCCCGAACTGCCCTTCCAGCAGGTCTTCCTGACCTCGGTGGCCGAGCAGGAGGTGCTGGCCCGGATGCGCACCGAGCTGCGCCGCACCTTCGACCTCGCCGAGGGCCCGCTGCTGCGCGCCACCCTCTACACCCTCGGCGACGGCCGACAGGCGCTGCTGCTCGCCTTCCACCACCTGGTCTTCGACGGGGTCTCCATCGCCCTGCTGCTGGCCGAGCTGGAGCAGGGCTACCGCACGGTCCGCGCGGGCCGCCTGCTGCCCGCCGACCGGCCCGCCCGCAGCTATGCCGACTTCGCGGCCTGGCAGCGCGAGTTGCTGGCGAGCGCTGAGGGGCAGCGCCTGCGGGAGTACTGGGTGGAGCGGCTGCGCGGCCGGCAGACCACCGTGCCGCTGCCACTGGACCGCCCGCGCCCGCCGGTGCCCGGCTTCCGGGGCGCCAGTGTGGACGGCCACCTGCCCGCGGCACTGGCCGAGCAGGCCCGCGCGCTGGCCGCGGCCGAGCAGGTCTCGCTCTTCGGCGTCCTGCTGGCGGGCTGGTTCGCGCTGCTGCACCGCTACAGCGACCAGGGCGACATCGCGGTCGGCACGCCCACCGCGGGCCGTCCGGCCGGTGGCTACGAGGACGTGCTCGGCTACTTCATGAACATGGTGGTGCTGGCCGAGCGGATCGAGGGCGAGGAGCCCTTCCGGGCCCTGGTCCGCCGGGTCCACCGGACCACCCTGGGCGCGCTGGAGCACAGCGCCTACCCGCTGATCACCCTTGCCGAGGAGCTGCGGCGGGCGGACCTCGCCTCGGGCGCGCCGTTCAACGTGGCCTTCTACTTCCAGAACTGGACCCGCGGCGCGCAGGCCGCCGACCCGGGCCGGGCCCTGGTGCTCGGCCCGGTGGAAGGCGTCCACCAGGAGGGCGAGTTCGACCTGACCCTGGAGGTGGTCGAGCAGGCCGAGGGCTGCCGCTACTCGCTCAAGTACGACCCCGAGCTGTTCGACGCCGCCACCGTCGAGCGGATCGGCGAGCACTTCGCCACCCTGCTCGCCGACGCGGTGCGGGCGCCCGGGACCACCGTCGGCGAGCTGGAGCTGCTCACCGCGGCCGAGCGCGAGCAGCTGGCCCCGCCTGCCGCCGCCGACTACCCGGCCGACACCCTGGTCTGGGAGCTGGTGCGGCGCCAGGCCGAGGCCCGCCCCGGCGCGGTGGCCGTCCGCTACCAGGACACCGAACTGACGTACCGTCAGCTGGCGGACAGGACAGTGGCATTGGCGGAGCGCCTGACGGCCGCCGGGGTCGGCCGCGGCCGTACCGTGGGCGTCCTGCTGCCGCGCGACGCCGACCTGCCGGTGGCGCTGCTCGCCGTGCAGGCCGCCGGTGGCGCCTACGTCCCGCTCGATCCCGCCTACCCGGCGCAGCGCCTGGCCTACATGGCCGAGGACGCCGGGCTGCACCTGATGCTCACCCACTCCACCGTCCAGGGCGACCACGGCGCGGTGCCCCGGCTGCTGGTGGACCAGGCGGACGTGCAGCCGCCCGCCGCCCCCTCGCCCGGCCCCGCCGGGCCCGCGGACACCGCCTACGTCATCTACACCTCCGGCTCGACCGGCCGGCCCAAGGGCGTGCGGGTCCCGCACCGGGCGCTCACCAACTTCCTCTGGTCGATGGCGCGGGAGCCCGGCTTCGGCCCGGCGGACACGCTGCTGGCGCTGACCACGGTCTGCTTCGACATCTCGGGCCTGGAGCTCTACCTGCCGCTGATCAGCGGCGGCACGGTGGAGCTGGTGGCCACCGAGACCGCCCGGGACGGCCTGCGGCTGCGGGCGGCCGTCGAGCGCTCCGCCGCCACCGTCGTCCAGGCCACCCCGGCGACCTGGAGCATGCTGCTGGCCGCCGGCTGGCAGGGCAGCGCCGACCTCACCGTGCTGTGCGGCGGCGAGGCGCTCTCCGGCGACACCGCCCAGGCGCTGCTGGCCGGCAACCGCGCGGTGTGGAACCTCTACGGGCCCACCGAGACCACCATCTGGTCGGCGGCGAGCCGGCTGGCGGCGGGCGAGCGGGTGACCATCGGCACCCCGATCGCCAACACCGTGCTGCACGTGCTGGACAGCGCACGCCGCCGGGTGCCGACCGGGGTGGCCGGCGAGCTCCACATCGGCGGCCACGGGGTGGCCGACGGCTACCTCGGCCGCCCCGAGCTGACCACCGAGCGCTTCCTGCCCGACCCGTGGGCGGGCGACCCGGACGCGCGGATGTACCGCACCGGCGACCTGGTGCGCCGGCTGCCCGACGGCCGGATCGAGTACCTGGGCCGGATCGACTCCCAGGTCAAGGTGCGCGGCTTCCGGGTGGAGCTGGAGGAGATCGAGGCGACCCTGCGCCGCCTGCCCGGCGTGCGCGAGGCCGTGGTGGTCGCCCGTGACCTGGGCGGCGGCAACCACGCGCTGCTGGCCGCCTACCTGCTCGCCGACGGCGCCGCCGAGCCGACCCGCGAGCAGCTGGCGGCCTGGCTGCCGGAGCACATGCTGCCCGACGCGCTGATCCGGGTCACCGGCTTCCCCCGCACCCTCAACGAGAAGGTGGACCGGGTGCGGCTCGCGGGCCTGTCGCCCGCCGAGCTGCGGGCCGCCTTCGGCGCCGCGGGCGCCGGCGAGCCGCACCCCGCCGCCGAGGCCGTCGGCGGCCCCGGCGAGCGGCTGCAGGCACTGGTGGCCGACCTGGCCCGGCTGGTCGCCGGTCTGGTCCAGGCGCGCCCGGAGGAGATCGGCGCGCGCACCCCGCTCGGCGAGGTGGGCATGAACTCGGTGACCTTCACCGCGCTCAGCGCCGAGCTGCGCAAGGCGTACGGCATCGAGGTCTACCCCACGCTCTTCTACCGCCGCGGCACCCTGCTCGCGCTGGCCGAGCACCTGTGGGAGCACCACCGGGCCGAGCTGGCCGCCCGGTTCGGCAGCGCGCCCGCTCCGGCCGGGGCGACGGTCGCCGCCCCCGAGCCCGTCCGCGAACCCGCGCAGCCGGGCCGCCCCGAGGACATCGCGGTGATCGGCATGGCCGGGCGCCTGCCGGGCTCCGCCGACCTCGAGGAGTTCTGGCAGCACCTGGCCGCCGGCGACGACCTGGTCGGCGAGATCCCCGCCGACCGCTGGGACTGGCGCGACCAGCCGCGCTCCCGCTCCCGCTGGGGCGGCTTCGCCCCCGACGTCGACCGCTTCGACGCCGCGTTCTTCGGGATCTCCCCGCGCGAGGCCGAGTTGATGGACCCCCAGCAGCGCCTGATGCTGGAGGTGGTCTGGTCGGCGATCGAGGACGCGGGCTACCGCCCCTCCGAACTGGCCGGCAAGCGGGTGGGCGTGTTCGTCGCGGTCACCAACTCCGACTACCTGGAGGTGCAGCGGGCCGCCGGGCGCGGCACCGAGGGCCACACCCTCACCGGCGCCGCGCTCTCCATCATCCCCAACCGGGTCTCCTACCTGCTGGACCTGCGCGGCCCGAGCATCGCCGTGGACACGGCCTGCTCCGGCTCGCTGACCGCCGTCCACCAGGCCTGCGCCGCACTGCGCGAGGGCAGTTGCGACCTGGCGATCGCCGGCGGAGTGAGCCTGATCCTGGCGCCGGGCGTCTACGAGGCGCTCAGCCAGGGCGAGATGCTCAGCCCCGACGGCCGGTGCAAGGCCTTCGACGCCCGGGCCGACGGCTACGTGCGCGGCGAGGGCGCCGGCGTGGTGCTGCTCAAGGCGAACGACCGGGCCCGGCGCGACGGCGATGCGGTGCACGCGGTGATCAAGGCGGTCGCGCTGGGCCACGGCGGGCGCAGCACCTCGCTCACCGCCCCCAACCCCGACGCCCAGGCCGACCTGCTGGTCGAGGCCTACCGGGCCGCCGGCGTGCCGCTCGCGACCGTCGGCTACATCGAGGCGCACGGCACCGGCACCGCGCTGGGCGACCCGATCGAGACCACCGGGCTGAGCACCGCCTTCCGCCGGCTGCGCGCCGAGCGCGGCCCGGCCCCGGCGGCCGGCTGCGCCATCGGCTCGGTCAAGACCAACATCGGTCACCTGGAGGCCGCCGCGGGCATCGCCGGGCTGTTCAAGGTCGCGCTCGCGCTGCGGCACGGCACGATCCCGGCCAGCCTGCACTTCCAGGAGCAGAACCCCTACCTGGAGCTGGACGGCGGCCCGTTCGAGGTCGCCGCCACCGCCCGACCCTGGCCGCGCCCGCGCGACGAGGCCGGAGGAGAGCTGCCGCGCCGCGGCGGGGTCAGCTCCTTCGGCTTCGGCGGGGCCAACGCGCACCTCGTCCTGGAGGAACCGACCGTGCCGGACATCCGTGCGGAGCAGGCCGCGGAGCAGCTGTTCGTGCTCTCCGCCCGTGACCCGCAGGCGCTGCGGCTGACCGCCCAGCGGCTCGCCGACCACCTGGCCGGGCAGCAGGTCCACCCGGCCGACCTCGCCCACACCCTGCAGCTGGGCCGCGAGCCGATGGCCCACCGGCTCGCCGTGGTCGCCCACGGCACCGCCGCGCTCCGCACCGAGCTGGCCGAGCACCTGGCCGGGCGCCCGTCCTCGGTGCGCACAGGACGGGCCGAGCGCGCCGCCGCCGACGTCCCGGCCGCCGCGACCGGGGACCCGGGCGATCTGAGCAGCCTCGTGGACGCCTGGCTGGCGGGCGCCGAGGTTAACTGGGCCGCCCTGCACCAGGGCGCCGCGCGCCGCCGGGTGCACCTGCCCGCCTACCCGTTCGCCCGCACCCGGCACTGGGTCACCCCGGCGCAGGCCCCCGACGGGGCGCCCGCCCGGCTGCACCCGACCCTGCTGGACGCCGACCGCTCCACCGCCGGGCAGCAGGTGTACGCCAAGACGCTCACCGGCGAGGAGTTCTACCTGCGCGACCACGTGGTCGGCGGCGAGCTGGTGCTGCCCGGCGTGGCCTACCTGGAGATGGCCCGCCTGGCGGGCGAACTGGCCGCCGGACAACGGCCGGTGCGCGGTGTCGACGGCCTGGTGTGGGCCAGCCCGGTCCGCCTCCCCGCCGGTGGCGAGCACCGGCTGGAGGTCAGGCTCACCGGGACGGCCTTCGAGGTGGCCGGTGCCGGCGACGGTGCCCCGGTGCACGCGCGCGGCACCCTGCTGCTCGGCGAGCCCGGGCCCGCCGAGCGCCCCGCCCCGGTCGACCTGGCGGGCGTGCGCGCCCGCTGCACCCGGGTGCACCCCGGCGCGGAGTGCTACCAGGCCTTCACCCGGCTCGGCTTCGCCTACGGCCCGAGCTTCCAGGTGATCGAGGAACTCGCCGAGGGCGAGCACGAGGTGCTGGCGACGCTGCGACTGCCCGCGGAGCGCCGCGCGGACGCGGACGCCTACGTCTTCCACCCCTCGCTGCTCGACGCGGCCCTGCAGACCGCGGGCCGGCTGGCCCCCGGCGCCGGCGACCCCGCCGTCCCGGTGCCCTACCTGCCGTACTCGCTGGGCTCGGTGCGCCTGTACGGCCGGCTGCCGGAACAGGTGCACGCCCACGCCACCCGCGCCCGGCGCCCGGTGCCGCCCGGCACGCTCGGCTTCGACGTGACGCTGCTCGACATGAGCGGCCAGGTGGTCGCCGCGATCGAGGACTTCACGCTGCGCGCGGTGCCCGTGCGGCCGCCGGTGGACGCGGTGGCCGCCTTCGAGCCCCACTGGCAGCCCGCCGAGGCCGCCCGGCGCGAGCTCACCGGCACCGTGCTGCTGCTGGACGCCGGCTCCCAGGGCATCGCGGTCGGCGCCGCGCTGGCCGAGCTGGGGGTGACCACCCACCGGATCGAGCTGGGCGCCGGCTTCGACGCCGCGGCCGCGGTGCGGGCCGGGCAGCACGGCCCGGTCCACGTGGTGCAGCTGGCCGGCGAGCAGCGCGAGCCCGGCAGCGCGCTGGAGACCGGCTTCCACGCCGCGCTGGCCTTCCTCCAGGCTTGGCAGCGCGAGCGGCGCGGCGCGCTGCGCCACCTCTACGTCCACCGCGACCCCGCCGCCTCGCCGGTCCACCCGGCGATGGCCGCCTTCGCCCGCTCGGTGCGGCTGGAGCACCCGGCCGTCGACTTCGGCGTGCTGGCGGTCGCGACCGGCTCCCTCGCCGAGGCGGTGGTGGCCGAACTCGGCGCCGAGGGCGAGCCCGAGGTACGGATCGGCGAGCTGGGCCGGACCCGGCGCGCCTGGCGACAGGTCGAGCTGCCCGCCGCCACCGGCGCGGCGTTCACCGGCCCCGGCGCCCAGCTGATCACCGGCGGCACCGGTGCACTCGGGCTGCTGCTCGCCGAGCACCTGGCCGGCGTGCGGCGCGCCGCCGGGCTGCCCGCCGACGCGATCGTGCTCGCTGCCCGCCGCACGCCCGACGCGCGGACGCGGGAGCGGATCGCGGCCATCGGCGCCACCTTCGTGCAGGCCGACCTCGCCGACGCCGCCCAGGTGCGCGCGCTGGTCGCCGGGGCCCGCCGCGACCACGGCGCGGTCGGCGGCGTCCTGCACGCCGCCGGAGTGCTGCGCGACGGCCTGCTCCAGCGCAAGGAGCGGGCGGACGCGGATGCCGTCCTGGCCGCCAAGGTGCAGGGCACGGTGCTGCTCGACGAGGCGACCAAGGACGAGCCGCTGGCGCACTTCGTGCTCTTCTCCTCCGCAGCCGCCGCGTTCGGCAACATCGGCCAGAGCGACTACGCCTTCGCCAACGCCTTCCTGGACCACTTCGCCGCCGAGCGCGAGCGGCAGCGCCACAGTGGCGCCCGGCGGGGCCGCACCCTCTCCGCGGCCTGGCCGGTCTGGGCGGACGGCGGCATGCGGATCGACGCCGCCGCCGAGGAGTACATGACCCGGGTGCTCGGCATGCGCCCGCTGCGCACCGCTCCCGGCCTGGCGGCGCTGGAGCGCGCGCTGGCCGGCGGCGCGTCGCACCTGCTGCTCGCCCCGGGCGACCCGGCGCGGATCCTGGCCGCCCTGGAGGGCGGCCAGGCCCGGCCGACGGCGGGCCCGGCCGCCGCGCCGCAGGCCTCGGGCGACGCGCAGGCACAGGCCGAGCAGCTGCTGCTGCGGCTGCTGGCCGAGGAGTTGAAGCTCCCCGAGACGGAGATCACCGTCACGGAGTCCTTCGACCAGTACGGCGTGGACTCGCTGATCACCATGAGCCTGGTGCGCCGGCTGGAGGAACACTTCGGGCCGCTCTCCAAGACCCTGCTCTTCGAGTACGTGACGGTCCGTGAGCTGGCCGGCCACCTGGCGGCCGAGCACCCGCAGGCGCTCGCCGCGCCCGCCGTCCCGGCCGCCGCACCCGCGCCTGCGCCCGTGGCCGAAGCCGTCGCAGCGCCCGTGGCCGCACCCGCGCCCGTCGCGCCGTCCGTGGCCGCCCCCGTGGCCGAGCCTGCGCCCGCGCCCCTCGCCGCTCCGCTGCGCCCCGCCGCCGGGAGCGAGGAGATCGCCATCATCGGCGTCGCCGGACGCTACCCGCAGGCCGACGACGTCGACGAGTTCTGGCGCAACCTGCGCGCCGGCCGGGACAGCGTGGAGGAGATCCCGGGCGAGCGGTGGGACCACGACGGCTTCTACAGCCCGGACAAGTCCGTCTTCGGCAAGACCTACGGCAAGTGGGGCGGCTTCGTACGCGGCGCCGACCGCTTCGACCCGCTCTTCTTCCGGATGTCGCAGATCGAGGCCGAGCACACCGACCCGCAGGAGCGGGTCTTCCTGGAGACCGTCTGGCACCTGCTGGAGGACGCCGGCTACACCCGCGAGCAGCTGCGCGGCACCCGCACCGGCGTCTTCGTCGGCATGATGTACGGCCACTACCAGCTCTACGGCGTGCAGGAGGCGCTGCGCGGCACGGGCTTCGCCACCTCCTCGTCCTACGCCTCGGTGGCCAACCGGGTCTCGTACTTCTTCGACTTCGCCGGGCCCAGCGTCGCGCTGGACACCATGTGCTCCTCCTCGCTGGTCACCATCCACCAGGCCTGCCTGGCGATCCGCAATGGCGACTGCGAGGTGGCGGTGGCCGGTGGCGTCAACATCTCCAGCCACCCGGTGAAGTTCCTCCAGCTCGCCCAGCGCGGCTTCCTCGCCGAGGACGGCCGCTGCCGCAGCTTCGGCGAGGGCGGCACCGGCTACGTGCCGGCCGAGGGCTCCGGTGCGGTGCTGCTCAAGCGGCTGGACGCGGCCCTCGCCGACGGCGACCGGATCCTCGCGGTGGTCAAGGCCTCCAGCGTCAACCACGGTGGCGCGGGCGCGGGTTACAGCGTGCCCAACCCCAAGGCGCAGGGCGACCTGGTGCGCGCCGCGCTCGACCGGGCCCGGCTGAGCGCCGCCGACCTGGACTACCTGGAGGCGCACGGCACCGGCACCGCCCTCGGTGACCCGGTGGAGGTCAACGGCATGCTGCGGGCCTTCGGCAAGGAGCTGCCCGAGCAGCTGCCGATCGGCTCGGTGAAGTCCAACATCGGGCACGCCGAGTCGGCCGCCGGGATCGCCGCGATCACCAAGGTGCTGCTCCAACTGCGCCACGGCGAGCTGGCGCCCTCGCTGCACGCGGACCGGCTCAACCCGAACATCGACTTCGCCACCACACCGTTCCGGGTCCAGCGCGAGGGCGCGCCGTGGCCGCGCCGGGTGCTCGCGGACGGCACGGTGCGGCCCAGGACGGCGGGGGTGAGCTCGTTCGGCGCGGGCGGCACCAACGCCCACATCATCCTGCAGGAGTACCTCGGCGAGCAGGCGCCACCGTCCGTCCCGGCCCCCGGCCCGCAGCTGGCCGTGCTCTCCGCCAAGGACGCCCGCCACCTGACCGCGCAGGCCCGCCGCCTGGCGGCCCACCTGCGCGCCGAGGGGGCCCAGGCCGCACCCGCCGAGGTCGCCTGGACGCTGCAGAGCGGGCGCGAGGCGATGGCCCACCGGCTCGCGGTGCTCTTCCACGACCTGCCGGAACTCGCCGCCCGACTGGAGGAGTCGGCGGCCGGCGGCCAGCCGGCCGGGAGCTGGACCGGCGTGGTCGACCCGCGCCGCCCGGCCGCGGGCGAGGCACCGGCCGCCGAGCCCGCCGCCTGCGCCGAGGCCTGGACCGCGGGCCGCTCGGTGGACTGGTCGGCCCTGCACCCCGGCACCCGGCCGAGGCGGGTGCCGCTGCCCGGCTACCCCTTCGAGGGCGACCGGGTCTGGCTGGCCGCCGCCGACGCCGAACTCGCCGCGCTGAGGACCGTCGCGCCGACCACCGCCCGGCCCACCAGCGCCGTGCCGACCCCCCAGGGCACGGGCGAACCCGCCCCCCAGGGGCTGCTGCTGACCCGGCAGTGGGTCCCCGCCCCGGCCGCCGCCCGCACCGCGCTTCCCGGATGCACCGCCGTGCTGGCCGTGCCGGGCACCGAGGCGCTGGCTGCCCGGCTGGCGGCTCTGCTGCCCGCCGCCGAGGTGCTGACCGGCGAACGGCTCACCGCGGAACTCGCCGACCCCGCCACCCGCTGGGACCGGTTCGACGCCGTGGTCGACCTGGCCGGCTGCGCCGACCCGGCGCTGCCGCCCGCCCACTCCCTGCTGCCGAGCTGGCTCGGCTGGCTCCAACACCAGGTCGACCAGGGGCGGCGCGAGCTGTCCGTGCTGCTGGTCTCCCGCGCAACCGGGAGCGACGAGGGCGGCGAGAGCGGCCAGGCCGGCCCGGTGGGCCTCGGCGGCGCGGCCCGGGTGGGCCTGTACCGGATGCTCCAGAGCGAGTACCGCCACCTGCGCTCGCGCCACCTGGACCTCGGGCGGCGGACCACGGACGAGCAGCTGTGCCACTGGGTGGCCGAGGAGCTGGCCACCGAGGGCGACCTGCCCGAGATCGCCTACCGGGACGGCATCCGGCACCGGTCCGAGCTGCGCGAACTCCCCCAGGGCGGCCACGGCGGGCAGCGCGAGCCGCGCTTCCCGGCCGGTTACGTGCTCTGGGTGACCGGCGGCACCCGCGGCCTGGGGCTGCTGACCGCCCGGCACTTCGTCGCCCGGCACGGCGTGCGCAAGCTCGTCCTCACCGGCCGCGAGGCGCTGCCGCCCCGGGCCGAGTGGGCCGGTCACATCGCCGCCGACGGCCCGCTCGGCCGCAAGCTGCGCCCGCTGGCCGAGCTGGTCGCGCAGGGCGTCGAACTGGAGGCCCTGGCCGTCCCGCTGGAGGAGCCGGAGGCACTGGCCAAGACCCTGGCGGAGGTCCGGCGCCGGATGGGTCCGGTGGGCGGGGTGGTCCACAGCGCCGGCTTCACCGACTTCGAGAACCCCGCCTTCGTGCGCAAGACGCAGACCGGCATCGCCCGGGTGATCGGCCCGAAGATCCTCGGCGTCGACGCACTGGTGGAGTGCTTCCGCGACGAGCCGCTGAGCCTGTTCGTGCTGTACTCCTCGGTCGCCGCCGTGCTGCCCGCGCTCGCGGTCGGCCAGAGCGACTACGCGATGGCCAACGCCTACCTGGACGCGGTCGCCGAGGCCCGCCCGTACGGTCTGCCGCTGGTCAGCGTGCAGTGGCCGAGCTGGAAGGAGACCGGCATGGGGGAGGCGCGCAGCGCCGCCTACCAGGCCTCGGGCCTGGCCGCCCTGACGGACGAGCAGGGGCTCGGCCTGCTGGACCGGGCGCTTGCGAGCGGTGCCCGGGTGGTGCTGCCCGCGGTGGCCAGGGCAGGTGCCGACTGGCGCCCCGAGCGGCTGACGGCCCGTCGGCTGGAGGCGGTACCGGCTGCTCCGGCTGCTTCGGCGCCCGCCGCGGCGGCTGCGCTCGCGCCGACCCCCGCCGCCGCACCGGCAGCGGCAACACCCGCCGCTGGCAAGGAGGCTCAGGGGGCGATCGCGGCGGTGGCCGGCTGGCTGCTGGACCGCCTCGCGGCGGACCTCCGGTTCGACCGGGCGAGGCTGACCGGTGACGTGCCGGTGCAGGACTTCGGCATCGACTCGATCATGGTCTCCCAGCTGGTCCAGACCGTCGCCAAGCGGCTCGACGTCTCGGTCGACCCCTCGGCGCTGCTGGAGTACCCCACGGTCGACGGCTTCGCGGCCTACCTCGCCGAGGAGCACCCGGTGGAGCTGCTCGCCGCCTTCGGCACGAGCACCCCGAGTACCGCGGGCACCCCGGGCAGCGTGGGCACCCCCGTTGTCGCAGCCCCCGCGCCCGCACCCGCACCCCAGCCCCCCGCGCGCCCCGCCGCCGAGCAGCCCCGCGCCACCGGCGACATCGCGGTGGTGGGCCTGTCCTGCCGGTTCCCCGAGGCCGGTTCGGCCGAGGCGTACTGGGAGCTGCTGCGCCAGGGCCGTTCGGCGCTGCGCCCGATCCCCGAGCGGCGGTTCGGCCGCCCGCTCGGCTACCACGCCGGCCTGCTGCCCGAGGAACTGCGCTTCGACCCGGAGGCCTTCCTGCTCTCCGAGGCGGACGTCGCGGCGATGGACCCGCAGGCACTGCTGCTGATGGAGGAGGTGCACCGCGCCGTGCACCAGGCCGGCTACCGTCCGGCCGAGCTGAAGGGCCGCCGGATCGGCGTCTACGTCGGCGGCCGGGCCACCCACACCCCGGACGGCGCGCTGCTGGAGCAGGCCAAGAACCCGGTGGTGGTCACCGGGCAGAACTACCTGGCCGCCAACATCTCGCAGTTCTTCGACTTCCAGGGTCCCAGCCTGGTGGTCGACACCGCCTGCTCCTCCGCCCTGGTGGCGATGGACATGGCCGTGCAGGCGCTGCGCGCGGGCGACATCGAGTCGGCCGTGGTCGCGGGGGTGAGCCTGCTCGCGGACGACCGGGCCCACCAGGTCTTCGGCCGCCGCGGACTGCTCAACCCGGGCGCCGAGTTCCACGTCTTCGACAGCCGGGCGGCGGGCCTGGTGCTCGGCGAGGGCGTCGGCGTCGTCCTGCTCAAGCCGCTGGCCGCCGCGCAGGCCGACGGCGACCGGGTGCTCGCGGTGCTCAAGGGCATCGCGATCAACAACGACGGCCGCACCGCGGGCCCGGCCACGCCCAACCTCCAGGCGCAGAAGGAGGTGATGGTGACGGCACTGACCCGCAGCGGCCACCAGCCGCAGGACGTCGGCTGGGTGGAGGCCAACGGCTCCGGCTCGACCGTCACCGACCTGCTCGAACTCAAGGCGGTGGAGGGCGTCTACCGCAGCGGGTCCGCGCAGCCCGTGGCGCTCGGCTCGATCAAGCCCAACATCGGCCACCCGCTGGCCGCCGAGGGCATCGCCGCCTTCGTCAAGGTGGTGCTGATGCTGCAGCACCGCGAGCAGGTGCCGTTCGGCTCCGGTCAGGAACCGCTGAAGCACTTCGACCTGGCCGCCTCCCCGCTGTACTTCCCCAGGCAGGCGCAGCCCTGGCCGGCCACGGCCGAGCTGGCCGCCATCAACTGCTTCGCCGACGGCGGCACCAACGCCCACCTGCTGCTCGGCCCCGCGCCGGCCGGCCACCGCGGCGCCCGCCCGCCGCTGCCGCAGCCCGAGCTCAACCGCCGGGTGATCGTGCGGGGCACCGGCGAACCCGTGGCGCCCGCCGCCACGGGCCTGTTCTGGGACAGCTACCGGTGACCGCGCCGACGCTGCGCGCCGAGCCGGTCCGCACCCCGCCGGCGCACGTCGGTCCGGCCCACGTCGCCGGGCCGCCCACCGGGTCCCTGCCCGTGGTCCTCATGTTCTCCGGGCAGGGCTCCCAGTACTACCGGATGGGCGAGGAACTCTTCGACGAGGACGAGGTGTTCCGCACCGCCCTGCAGCGCTACGACGCCGTGGTCGCCGAGGCCCTGGGCGAGTCCGTGCTCGCCCGGCTCTTCGACCCGGCCAAGCGCAAGAACGACCCCTTCACCGACACCCGGATCACCCACCCGGCGATCGTCATGATCGAACTCGCGCTGGCCGAGAGCCTGCGGGCGGCCGGGATCGAGCCCGACTACCTGCTCGGCTCCAGCCTCGGCGAGTACGCGGCGGCGGCCGTGTCGGGCAGCATCGACCCGCTGGAGTGCCTGCGGGTCCTGGTCCGGCAGGCCGACGGCCTGCGGGCCGGCCCGCGCGGCGGCATGCTCGCCGTGATCGCCCGGCCCGAGGCGCTGGACCGGGTGCCGGAACTGCACGAGTGCGAGGTGGCCGCCCGCAACTACCCGGGCCACTTCGTGGTGGCGGGCACCGAGCAGGCGCTGGCCCGGGCCGAGGCGGCGCTGCGCGCGGCCGACGTGCTGCACCAGCGGGTGCCGGTCGAGTACGCCTACCACTCCGGCCTGATGGACCGGGTGCTCGACGAGTGCCGGGGAGCCCTGGACGGCGTGGAGTTCGCCCCGCCGCGGATTCCGTGGGTCTCCTGCGTGGACGGCCGCCTGGTCGGGCGGGCCACCGCGGAGCACTTCTGGCGGGTGGCGCGCCTGCCCATCGAGTTCGAGCGGACCATGGCCGGGATGCTGGGCCGCGGCGACTTCCTCTACCTGGACCTCGGCCCCTCCGGCACGCTGCACAACTTCGTGCGCAACAACCTGCCGGCGGGGGCGCGGTCCAGGTCGCTGCCGCTGCTCAGCCCGTTCGGCCACGACCGGGAGGTGACGGCCAGGGCCCGCCGGCTCGCCGCCCCGAAGCCACCGGCACCGGCACCGGTGTCCCCGGCCCCGACGACAGCAGCCCCGAAGACACCGGCCCCGACGACAGCAGCCCCGAAGACGGCAAGGAAGGCACGCGGCATGAAGGTCTACGGTTTCCCAGGTCAGGGGTCGCAGCAGCGGGGGATGGGCAGGGAGCTGTTCGAGCGGTTCCCCGAACAGACCGCGATCGCCGACCGGGTGCTCGGCTACCCGATCCAGGAGCTCTGCGTCCTCGACCCCGAACGCAAGCTCGGCCGCACCGAGTTCACCCAGCCCGCGCTCTACGTGGTGAGCGCCCTGAGCTACCTGGACCGGCTGGCCCAGGACCCCGAGCCCGCCGACTTCCTGATCGGCCACAGCCTCGGTGAGTACGTCGCACTCTTCGCCGCCGGGGTCTTCGACTTCGAGACCGGGCTGCACCTGGTGCGCCGGCGCGGGGAGCTGATGGCCGCCGCCGGCGGCGGCTCGATGGCCGCGGTGGTCGGCACCGACGAGGCCACGGTGACCCGGGTGCTCGCCGAGTCCGGGCTCGACGGCCTGGACCTCGCCAACCACAACGCGCTCGACCAGTTCGTGATCTCCGGGCCGGGCGAGCAGATCGACGCGGCCTGCACCGCTTTCGAGGCCGCCGGCGCCCGCGCGGTGCGGCTCAACGTCAGCGCCCCCTTCCACTCCCGCTACATGCGCGACACGGCCGCAGAGTTCGCCGCCTACCTGGACGGCTTCACGCTGCACCCGCCGACCGTCCCGGTGCTCGCCAACGTGGACGCCCAGCCGTACGCGCCGGGCGCGCTGAAGCAGACCCTGACGGCGCAGATCGCCTCCCCGGTCCGCTGGACCGAGACGGTGCGCCGGCTGATGGGGCTCGGCGACTTCGACTTCGTCGAGCTGGGACCGGGGCGGGTGCTCGGCAAGTTGGTCACCAAGATCCGGGCCGCCGCCGAGCCGCTGCCCGCCCCGACCCTGCCGCCCGCGCCCGCGCCTGAGCCGCAGACCGTCCCCGTCGCGTCCGTCCCCGCCGTCCCCAGCGCTGCCCCCGCCGCCCGTGTTGCTCACGCTGCCCCCGCCGCGCTCAGCCCCGACGACCTGGGCGCCCGCGGCTTCCGTGAGCGCTACGGGCTGCGCCGCGCCTACCTGGTCGGCTCGCTCTACGGCGGCGTCTCCGGCCCCGACCTGCTGCGCGCCTCGGCCAAGGCCGGGCTGCTCGGCTTCCTCGGCACCGGCGGCCTCGCGCCGGCCGAGGTGGAGCGGCAGCTGCGCGCGCTGACCGGCGAGCTGGGCCTCGGCGGCGCCTTCGGCGTCAACCTGCTCTACCGCCACGGCGCACCGGAGCAGGAGTCCGCCCTGGTCGACCAACTGCTGCGCCACGGCGTCGATCTGATCGAAGCCTCCGGCTTCCCGCTGATCACCCCGGCGCTGGTCCGCTTCCGCCTCAAGGGCGGGCGGATCATCGCCAAGGTCTCCAGGACCGACGTCGCCGCCGAGTTCCTCGCGCCGCCGCCGCAGCACCTGGTCACCCGGCTGCTCGCGGCCGGCGAGGTGACCGAGGAGGAGGCCCGCGCCGCCGCCGCGCGTCCGATGGCCGACGACCTGTGCGTGGAGGCGGACGGCGGCTGGCTGAGCAGCACGGCCGACCTGCTGACCCTGCTGCCCTCGGTGCTCCGGCTGCGCGACGGGGCCGCCCGGCCCGGCGGCCACCGGGTGCACGTCGGCTGCGCGGGCGGCATCGGCACGCCGGAGGCGGCCGCGGCGGCGTTCCTGCTCGGCGCCGAGTTCGTGCTGACCGGCTCGGTCAACCAGTGCACGGTGGAGGCGGCCACCAGCACCCAGGTCAAGGACCTCCTCCAGGAGGCACGCGAATACGACGTCGACACCGCGCCCTGGGGCGAGATGTTCGAACTCGGCGTCCGCGCCCGCTACCTGAAGCGCGGCCTCTTCTTCCCCGCCCGGGCCGCGAAGCTGCACGACCTGTGGCGCCGCCACACCTCACTCGCCGACCTCGACAGCGACACCCGCACCCAGGTCCTCGACCGCTACCTCGGCGGCGAGCTGCCGTCGGCCGCGGCGCCTGGCGGGGACCCGAAGGCGGAGCTGACCGCGCTGTGCCGGGGCTACTTCGAGCGCGGTTTCCGCCTCGCGGTGACGGGCGACCAGCGCGCCAGGGTCGACTACCTCGTCCACTGCGGCCCCTCGATGGGCGCCTTCAACCAGGTGGTGGCCGGCACCGGGCTGCACCCCTGGCAGGCCCGCACGGTCGCGGCCGTCGCCGACGTCCTGATGGAGGGCGCGGCGGCCCACATCACCACCCGCCTGCGCGCCTTCGGCTGACCCGCGCCAGCGCGACCGCGGACCCGGCCCCTGCCCCGGGGGCCGGGCCACGGCTGCGCCACCACCTCCGCGCCACGACCTCCGCGCCAGCACCTCCGCGCCAGCACCTCCGCGCCACGACCTCCGCGCCACGACCTCCGCGCCACCACCTCCGCGCCCGCCCCGGGATCCCCGCCGCACGGCCCCTTCGGTGAGATGCTCGACCCCGTCGCGCCGCCCCTGACCTGGGCGGCCTCTGATTGCGGGCAGACCCGGACGGGCGAGGGAAGGGCGCGGATGACGTCGCAGCAGATCTTCATCGGGGCCGGCCTGATCGTGGTGCTCGCCGTGGGCGGGCAGGTGCTGGCGGCCCGGCTGCGGATCCCGGCGATCATCGTGCTGCTGCCTCTCGGCTTCGCCGCGGGCGCGATCACCGACGACGTCCACCCGGACCGCATCCTCGGCCCCGCCTTCGCCCCGCTCGTCTCGCTGGCCGTCGCGGTGATCCTCTACGACGCGGGCCTCGGGCTGGACCTGCGGCACCTGCGCGGCGACACCCGGCGGGTGGTCAACCGCCTGGTCTGGGGCGGCCTGGTGCTGACCACCGTGATCGCGGGGGTCACCGCGGCCCCGCTGCTGGGGCTCTCCGCCCAGGCCGCCGCCATGCTCGGGGTGATCCTGGTGGTCTCCGGCCCCACCGTGGTCGGACCGCTGCTGACCTTCGTCCGCCCGGAGGTGCGGCTGCAGCGGATCCTGCTCTGGGAGGGCTCGCTGATCGACGCGGTCGGCGGCATCGCCGGCGCGCTGGTCTTCCACGCGCTGCTCAACGACCGCCGGCACGGCCTGGGCGGCGGCAGCGGGCAGTTCCTGGCCAGCATCGGCATCGGGCTGCTCGGCGGTGCAGTCGGCATCGCGCTGCTCTGGTGGCTGCTGGTGCGCCTGCGGCTGGGCGAGATCCTGGGCACGACCGTCCAACTGGCGGTCGTGATCGGGGTCGCCGCCGGCTGCGACGCGATCCGCGACGACACCGGACTGATCGCGGCGATCGCGACGGGGGTGGCGGTGGCGACCCTGCCCGACTTCCACTTCGCGATCCGCCGGCCGTTCTTCGAGGCACTGGTCTCGCTGGTGGTCGGCGTGCTGTTCATCTCGATCTCCGCCACCGTGACCTGGGACTCGCTGCGGCCGGTCGTGCTGCCCGCGCTGGGCCTGGTGGCCGTGCTGGTGGTGGTCGCCCGCCCGCTGCTCGCCTCCCTCTGCACGATCGGCACCGAGCTGTCCGAGGGCGAACGGGCCTTCCTGGGCTGGATGGCGCCGCGCGGCATCGTCGCGGCAGCCACCGCGGCCACCTTCTCCGCCGGGCTGGCGTCGGCCGGGATCGGCGGGGCCGCGAAGATCCTGCCCGCCACCTTCCTGGTGATCGTCGCGACCGTCACCCTCTACGGGTTCACCGCCACCCCGGTGGCCCGACTGCTGGGCGTGGTGCGCCCGGCCCGCACCCGGCCGCTGCTGGTGGGCGGCGACCCGTGGGTGCTGGAGCTCGGCCGACTGCTGCGCGCGGCCGGGCTGGAGGCACTCCTGTGGGCCGGGCGCACCACGCAGCGCGAGCGGATCGCCGCGGCCGGTCTGGACCTGGCCGAGGGCGACCTGCTGGACTGCGCCAGCGGGGAGGGCGCCGAGACCGAGAGCATCACCGCCGTCTACCTGCTCACCGGAGACGACGAGTTCAACGCCCTGGTGGCCGTGCTGCTGGCACAGGACGAGGACCGGGAGGTCTACCGGCTGGCCCCGGCCGAGCCGATGCAGCACGGCGCCGAGGCCGGTCCCAGCGGTGCCGTGCTGTTCGGCGCCGGGCTGACCGGCGCCGACCTGGCCGACCGCTTCGCCCACGGCGCCCGGCTCACCACCCGTCCCGCCACCACCGGCCTCCCGCCCGGCCACGACCTGCTCTTCACCGTGGCCCCGGACGGCCGCCTGCTCCCGGGCGGCCCCGGCCCCGCCGGGAAGCCGGGCACCGCCGCGGTGCAGATCCTGCTCGGCCCGGCGGCCGGGCACCGGTGACCGGACCGGCCCCGGCCCCTGCCCGACCGCTCACTGCGGCCGGTCCGCTGCCGCGGCCGAGTCGGCCGGCAGGAGTGGCTGCAGTGCTCCGAGGGCGGCGCCGACGCAGATGTCGCGCAGTTGGGTGCGGGTGCAGGTCTCCTCGGTGAGCCAGTCGACGCAGAGGATCTGGACGAAGACCAGCCAGCTCTTCAGCACGCCGGAGACCGCTTCGCGGGCGGACGCGTCGGCGAGCGGCAGCACGGTGAGCAGCCGGGCACGCAGGGCGTCCAGTTCGTTGGTCATGATGGTCCCGATCACCGGGTCGCCGGCGAGCACCCGGTTGGCGGCGAGGACGGCGTTGCGGTTCGCGACGAAGTAGTCCAGGTGCACGTCCATGCCCTGGACGAGCTGGTCCACCAGGGACTCGGCGGGATCGATCCGGGTCTCGGCGAGCAGCCGGTCCGAGGCCTGCCGGTACACCGCCGCGAAGAGCGCGTGCTTGTTCGGGAAGTGGCGGTAGAGCAGCGCCCGGGAGACACCCGCCGCTTCGGCCACCTGCTCCATCTGCACGTCGTCGTAGGGGTGGGCGGCGAACAGCCGGGCGCCGACGGCCAGGAGCTGGTCCCGGCGGTCGGCGGGGGTGAGGCGCTGGCGGGGAGGCATGGCGGAATCTTACTTGACACATGTCTACCAGGGTCTACCTTAGTGGACACATGTCTACTAAGGCGGGGTGGAAATCATGGCCAGGACCCTCCGGGTGCTCGTGCAACTGATGGGCTGGGCGTGCGTGGCGATCGGGCTGTTCCACGTGCTGCTCGGCAACGCCGCGATCCCCGGCGCGGGCGGCGCCGGGGTGACGGTCGACAGCTGGGGCCGCTTCATGGGGGCGGGCTTCGCCGGGTACGGGCTGGCGTGGCTCTGGGCCGCTCGGTAGCGCCCGATCCCGGCGGCGGCGGTGCGGGTGCTGGCCGGCGTCCTCCTGCTCGGCGCGGCGGGCCGGCTGCTCTCGCTGGCCCGGTACGGCTGGCCGCAGTGGTTCCAGATCGCCCTGACCGTGATCGAACTCGTCCTGCCGCCCGTCTGCTTCCTGCTGGCCGACGCGGAGGAGCGGGTGGCGTCGGCGCACGCGGCGCCGGTGCGCTGAGGGGGCTCGGCGCACCGGCGGCCGGTGAAGCGTCAGGTATCGGTCCCGGTCAGCCGACTCCGCTGCCCGTCCCCGTGCCCGTGCCCGTCCCCGTGCTGGTGCCCGTGCCGGTGCTGCCCGTGCTGCCCGCGGGTGCCACGCCGGTGCCCGTGCCCAGGAGCCGGCCCTTGGCCGCCTGGTACTCGTGCTCGGTCAGGGCGCCGCTGGCCTTGAGGTCGGCGAGTCTGGCCAGCTGATCGACGTGGGATCCGGATCCGCCGTCTCCCGGCGCCCCGGCCGCGTCACGGATGTACTGCTTGACGGCCGCGTCCGTCTGCCGGGCCTGCTCGCGATCGCGTTCGGCCATCGACTTTCCGCGCACGATCACGTAGAGCAGGATGCCGAGGAAGGGCAGCAGGATGACCAGGACGATCCAGCCGGCCTTGGCCAGGCCGCCCATGTCATGGCTGCGGAAGATGTCGGAGATGACCTTGAAGAGGAGGAACAGCCAGAGGATCCAGAGGAAGAACTCCAGCATGGTCCAGAAGAGGTTGAGCAGGGGGTAATCGGTCATGTCGGCTCCTGGTGTGGCTGGGCCTGCCCCGAGCGGACCATTCAGGCATATCAGCCAGGTGGCAGGCCTGCGACCGGTGGCGCAGCCGTGCCGGAATCACGGTGCCCAACCCTCTGGGCGGGCAAAGACCACGCAAAGGCCGACCCGCGGCGGGCCGGATCCGCGAAATCCACCACTGGTTTCTGTTCCCAGTGACACCGAGCGACGACAGACTGTTCAACTATGATGATCAACCAGGATGTTCTTCCGATTGCTGACGGTGTCTATGCCCGCCTGACCACGCCGAGTGCCGGCTGGGGGCTCTCCAACGGCGGGCTCATCGCCTGCCCCAGCGGCCCGGCCGCCTGGGTCGACGCCCCCTATGACCGGCGTCTGGCGGAGGAGTTCCGCGTCGCGAGCGCCCCGCTGCTCGCGCCCGGCGGCACCGTCGAGTCCGTCTTCGTCACCCACGGCAACGGCGACCACCTGTGGGGCGCCTCGGTGCTGCCGGAGGCGGAGATCATCGCCACCGAGGAGACGGTCCACCACATCGAGTTCGACCCCGACCCGGCCACTATGCGTGCGCTGGTGCACAGCGGCGCCACCGACCCGGTCACCCGCTACCTGCTGCGGCACTTCGGCGGGTTCGACTGGTCGGACTGCGTGCCGGTGCTGCCCACCCGGACCTTCACCGGCGAACTCGACCTGCAGGTCGGCCGGATCCCCGTCCGGTTGCGCACGGTCGGCCCCGCGCACACCAGCGGCGACCTGATCGTCCACCTGCCCGAGCAGCAGGTCGTCTTCGCCGGCGACGTCATCTTCGCGAGCACCGACGAGCAGCCGGGCGACCACGTCGTGCACTGGGCCGGCCCGCTGTCCGGCATCATCCGGGCCTGCCAGGACATCCTGGACACCGGGGCGCAGACCATCGTCCCCGGTCACGGCCCGCTGCTGGACCGGGCCGGGGTGCGTTCCCACATCTCCTACCTGGAGTACCTCGCCGAGCGGGCCGGGGCCCTGCACAGCGCCGGGTTCACCCCCTACGAGGCGGCCCGGCAGCTGGCGACCGAGCGCCGCTACCCGGAACTCGGCCTGGTGGAACGCCTGCTGGTCACCCTCAGCAGCGAGTACCGGTACCTGGACGGCAGCACCGAGACCCCGAACCCGCTCGCCGTCGCCGGCCAGATGGCTCAGCTGGCCTGGGAGCTGGAGGAGTCCGCCTGACCGACGCGGTGCCTACCAGGGCAGCGGACCACCGGCGGCGAAGAATCCGCCGGTCGGTCCGTCCGGCCCCAGCAGCGCCATCCTGACGATGATCTCGGCGCCCTCCTCGACGGTCTGGTGGCCCGCGCGCCCGTTCAGGTCCGTCGCGGTGTAGCCCGGCTCCACCGCGTTGATCCGGATGTCCGGGAACGCCTTCGCGTACTGCACGGTGACCATGTTGAGCGCGGTCTTGGACGCGGGGTAGGCGACGCCCGGGAACCCATGCGCCACGTCCTGCGGGTCGCTGACCCGGGTCAGCGAGGCCAGGCCGCTGCTGACGTTGACCACGACCGGGGCCGCGGAGCGCCGCAGCAGCGGCAGGAACGCGTGCGTCACCCGGACCACCCCGAAGACGTTCGTCTCGAACACCGAGCGCATCGTGTCGGCGGTCAGCTCGGCGGCGCCGATGGTCGAGTTGTCCGGCCCGTGCTGCTCCACGCCGGCGTTGTTGACCAGGACGTCCAGACCGCCCGCGGCCTCGACGGTCCGCACCGCCGCGGCGACGGAGGCGTCGTCGGTGACGTCGAGCAGGACCAGTCGGGCCCCCAGCGCCTCGGCGGCCCGGCGCCCGCGCTCCTCGTCCCGGCTGCCGAGGTGGACGGTGTGGCCGGCGGCGACGAGCCGTCGGGCGGTCTCGAAGCCGAGACCCTTGTTGGCGCCGGTGATCAGTGTTGTCGTCATGCCCCGAGCCTGCCCCCCGGCCACCGGGTCCAGCCAGCTGCCCGCTCTTCCTGGGACTGGTGGTACCAGGCAGTTCCCCGGCCGCCGAGGCACACTGGTCCGCATGACCACAGGGGAGTTCGGACCGGCACTGCGCCGCTGGCGCGACCGGGTCGCGCCGGTGGACGCCGGGCTGCCCGGCGGCGGGCACCGGCGCGCGGCCGGCCTGCGCCGCGAGGAACTGGCCCTGCTGGCCGGGATCTCCGTCGACTACGTCACCCGGCTCGAACAGGGGCGCGCCGCCAATCCGTCGGCGCAGGTCGTCGAGGCCCTGGCCAGGGCGCTGCGACTGTCGGCCGCCGAGCGCGCCCACCTGTACCTGTTGGCCGGGCTGGCACCGCCGGGCCCGCTGACGGTGCCCACCCACATCACCGCGAGCGTCCAGCGGCTGCTGGACCGGCTGACCGGCACCCCCGTCGCCGTCTTCGACGCGAGCTGGACGCTGCTGCTGGCCAACCCGCCCTACGCGGCCCTGATGGGCGACCCGTCGGGCCGGCGCGGCAACGAGCGCAACGGCGTGTGGCGCAACCTGCTCGGACCGGGCGGCCGGGTGCGGCACACCGAGCAGGAGCGGCCGCGCTTCCAGAGTGCGCTCGTCGCCGACCTGCGCGAGGCCGCCGCCCGCTACCCGGCCGACCAGCGGCTGCGCGGGCTCGTCGCCGAGCTGCGCGCGAAGAGCGAGCGGTTCGCCGAACTGTGGGACTCCGGCGCGGTCGACCGGCACGAGGCCGCGCGCAAGACCATCGACCACCCGCAGGTCGGCCCGCTCACGCTGGACTGCGACACGCTCACCGTGGCCGGCAGCGACCTGCGCATCATGGTCTACACCGCCGAGCCCGGCACACCGGACGCCGACCGGCTGGCGCTGGTCGTGACCCTGGGCACCCAGAACCTGGGCACCGAGAACCTGGGCACCCAGGACCTCAGCACCGAAAACCTGAGCACCCAGAACCTCAGCACCGAGAACCTCAGCACCGAGAACCGGGGCACCCAGAGCCTCGGCACCCGGAACGTCGACGTGTGAAGCCCGAGCACCCGGACCCTCAGCGGCCGGCCGGCGGCGGGACCCGGTGGCTCGGGTCCTCCTCGGGGGTGATCTCCCGCGGGCCCCGGGCGAAGGTGTGACAGAACTCGACCGCCTCCTCGAAGGTGATCGCCGGCAGCGGATCGGCGTCCGGCATCGGCACGGCGGAGCCGATCGTGTACCGGTGCCGCGTCACCTCGCCTGCCCACACCGGCGGTTCGGTGCCGGCGAAGGCCAAGGGGCCCGCCGTCCCGCCCAGTTCCCCGGCGACGGTCCACTGTTCGCGCAGTTCCAGCACCCCGGGCTCCGGGCAGTGCCAGCGCAGCCGGGTCACGCAGAGCGAGTCCGCGTTGAACCAGGCGCTCCACCCCCGCCCGTCGCCGAGCAGCCCCAGCTCGGAGGCCTCCATCACGCCATAGGAGAACGGCACACTGCTCCAGTGGCCGACCAGCAGCTCATTCAGGTCCACCCGGCCATCTTCGCACCGGTCGGCGAGCCGTAAATCGGTTGCCACCGCGGGCGGCCGGCTGATCCACTGCCCGGCGGCGCCGCAACGCCCCAGCGCCCCCATCGACCAAGGAGCACACCCATGCGTCCACTGTCTGCGTCCCTCGCCGCCGAAACCATCGCCGAATCGAAGGACCTGACGCACCGTGCACATGCTGAACCTGGGCATCCTGGCGCACATCGACGCCGGTAAGACCAGTCTGACCGAGCGGCTGCTGCACGCCGCCGGAGTCGTCGACGAGTTGGGCAGCGTCGACGACGGCAGTACCCGGACCGACTCGCTGGCGCTGGAACGGCAGCGCGGGATCACCATCAAGGCGGCGGTCGTGTCGTTCGCCGTCCGGGGAGCGACGGTCAACCTCATCGACACCCCCGGCCACCCGGACTTCATCGCCGAGGTGGAACGGGTGCTCGGCGTGCTCGACGGCGCCGTGCTGGTCGTCTCGGCCGTCGAAGGCGTCCAGGCGCAGACCCGCGTGCTGATGCGCACGCTGGAGCGGCTGCGCATCCCGACCCTGCTCTTCGTGAACAAGATCGACCGTCGCGGCGCCGACCGCGACCGGGTGCTGCGCGAGATCGCCGAGCGACTGACCCCGGCCCTGGTGCCCCTCGGATCGGTCACCGGGAGCGGGACGCGCGCGGCGGCCTACGCCCCTTACGCCGACTCCGACCCCGCCTTCACCGCCGCGCTCGTCGACCGGCTCGCCGAGCAGGACGACGAGTTCCTGGCCGCCTACCTCGCGGACGAGGCGAAGGCCTCGGCCGGCGGGCAACTGCGCCGTCGGCTCGCGGCGCTGACCTCGCGCGGGCTGCTCCACCCGGTGCTGTTCGGCTCGGCGATCACCGGCGCGGGCATCGACGCCCTGCTGACCGGCATCGCCACGCTGCTGCCCGCCGCGGGCGTTGACGCCGAGGGCGAGCCCAGCGGCACGGTCTTCAAGGTGGAGCGCGGACCGGCGGGGGAGAAGATCGCCTACGTCCGGATGTTCGCCGGGACGGTCCGCACCCGCGACCAGGTGGGCTTCGGCGCGGGCGACGACCGGCGGGCCGGCAAGGTCACCGCCGTCGAGCTGTTCGAGGACGGCTCCTGCGTGCGGGCCGACGCTCTCGCCGCGGGCCGGATCGGGCGGCTCCGGGGCCTGGGCGAGGTGCGGGTCGGCGATCCGCTCGGCGCGCACCCCGGCCCGGCGGGGGAGCAGCGCCACTTCGCGCCGCCGACCCTGGAGACCGTCGTCGTCCCCCGGGACGGCGCCGGCCGGGCCGCGGTCCATCTCGCGCTGGCCCAACTCGCCGAACAGGACCCGCTGATCAACCTGCGCCAGGACGACCTGCGCGGCGAGGTGTCGGTCTCGCTGTACGGGGAGGTCCAGAAGGAGGTCATCCAGGCCACCCTCGCCGACGAGTACGGGGTCGCGGTCGACTTCCGCGAGACCACCACCATCTGCGTCGAGCGCCTGTGCGGCGCCGGCTCGGCCGTGGAGGTCATCGCCAAGCCGCCGAACCCGTTCCTGGCCACCGTCGGGCTGCGCGTCGAGCCGGGCCCGCCCGACTCCGGGGTGCGGTTCGAACTGGCGGTCGAACTCGGCTCGCTGCCACTGGCGTTCATCAAGACGGTGGAGGAGAGCGTCAGCCGGACCCTGACCCAGGGGCTGCACGGCTGGCAGGTGCTGGACTGCACGGTGACCATGACGCACAGCGGCTACTGGGCCCGCCAGAGCCACGCCCACGGCACCTTCGACGCCAGCATGTCCAGCACTGCCGGGGACTTCCGCCACCTCACGCCGCTGGTGCTGATGGCGGCGCTGCGGCAGGCCGGCACCACGGTCCACGAGCCCGTGCACCGGTTCCGGCTGGAGCTGCCGAACGATGCGTACGGCCCGGTGCTGCCGCTGCTGACCCGGCTCGGGGCCCTCCCGCACGCCCCGGTGCCGCACGGCGCCGGCTGCCTGCTGGAGGGCGAGATCCCCGCCGCCGCGGTCCACCGGCTGGAGCAGCGCCTGCCGGGGCTGACCCGCGGCGAGGCCGTCCTGGAGTACGCCTTCGAGCGCTACCGCCCGGTCCGCGGGGCGACCCCGGAGCGGGCGCGCACGGACCACAACCCGCTGGACCGCAAGGAGTACCTGCTGCACGTCCAGCGCCGGGTCTGACCGCAACGCCGCCGGGAGCCGCACCTGCGTCCCGGTCCACGGGCGCTGAGCCTGGCGCGGCCGAACACCCCAGCCGGGGCCGCCCGTTCACGCGGGCGGCCCCGGTCGATCCGGCTACCCCTTGCCGGCGGTCCGGTAGGTGCACACGTTGACGCCCGTGCTGCCGGTGACCGTGGAGACGAGTTCGAGCGTGCGCAGCGCCCCGTCCTCGGGGAAGATCGACTTCCCGCCGCCGAGCAGCACCGGCATGACCATCAGCCGCAGCTCGTCGACCAGCCCTTCGCCCAGCAGCGCGCGGACCAGGGTGGGGCTGCCCATCACCAGCAGGTCGCCGCCCTCGCTCCGGCGCAGCTGTTCGATCCGGGCCACCGCGTCCTGGCCGGGGATGCGGGTGGAGTTGCGCCAGCCCGGCTCGTCACCGAGGGTGCTGGAGACGACGTACTTGGGGATGGCGTTCATCCGGTCGGCGAAGGGATCGCCGGCCCGCTCGGGCCAGGCGGCGGCCATCGTCTGCCAGGTGCGGCGCCCGAAGAGCAGCGCCTCGGCCGTGGCCAGCGCCTCGGAGAAGGCGCCGCCCACCACCTCCGGGTCGAAGAACGGGTGCGACCAGCCGCCGTGCGCGAAGCCGCCGTCGGTGTCCTCCTCGGCGCCGCCCGGCGCCTGCACCACGCCGTCCAGGCTCATGAACTCGCTGACCACGATGCGCATGGGGTTGCTCCTCGTCCTCGTTCCGGGGTGACGGCACAGCAGACTGCCGCACAGGTGTGACAACCGGTGGGACAACACACCGAACCGCAGCCGTGACGCTCGCAGCCGCGCCGCTCGCAGCCGTGACGCTCAGACCCCCGCCGGCTGGGGGTCGGCCGGGTCCGCGCGGGGCGCGGCCACCGGTGCGTCGGCCGCGTCCGCCAGGAGCAGCTCGTCGAACGGCGCCTGGCCGGACAGCACCCGGTGCAGCTGACCGTGGTCCAGCTCCTTGGTCCAGTGCCCGATCAGCACGGCGGCCACCGCGTTGCCGGCGAAGTTGGTCAGCGCGCGGGCCTCCGACATGAAGCGGTCGATGCCCACGATCAGCCCGACGCCGTCGACCAGTTCGGGCCGGTGCGACTGCAGACCGCCGGCCAGCGTGGCCAGGCCCGCACCGGTGACCCCGGCGGCGCCCTTGCTGGCGATCACCATGAAGACGAGCAGCGAGAGCTGCTGACCGAGCGACATCGGCCTGTCCATCGCCTGCGAGATGAAGATCGAGGACATCGTCAGGTAGATCGCGGTGCCGTCCAGGTTGAACGAGTAGCCGGTCGGCACCGTGATGCCCACCACCGGGCGGCTGACCCCGAGGTGCTCCAGCTTGGCGATCAGGCGCGGCAGCGCGCTCTCCGAGGAGGAGGTGGAGAGGATCAGCAGGAACTCCCGGCCCAGGTAGCGCAGCAGGGCGAGCACGTTGACCCCGGCCACCAGGCGCAGCAGCAGCCCGAGGACGACCACCACGAAGAGCACGCAGGTCAGGTAGAAGCCGATCATGATGACGGCCAGGCTCTTCAGCGCGGCGGTGCCGGTGGCGCCGACCACGGCGGCCATCGCGCCGAAGGCGCCGATCGGGGCGACCCACATGATCATCGACATGATCCGGAAGACCAGCCGCTGCAGGTGCTCGATGCCGCGCAGCACCGGTGCGCCGGCCGCGCCCATCGCCTGCAGCGCGAAGCCGGCCAGCAGGGCGACCAGCAGGGTCTGCAGGACCTGGCCCTGGGTGAGCGCGGAGACCAGGGTGTTCGGGATGATCCCGAGCAGGAAGTCACTGGCGCCGGTCGCCTGGCCGGCCGCCGCCTGGGCATGGCCCGCCTTGGCGAGCGCCGCGGTGAGGTGCAGTCCGGAGCCGGGTTCCAGCAGGTTGCCGACGACCAGGCCGAGGCCCAGCGCGATGGTGGAGGTCACCAGGAAGTAGCCCAGGGCCAGGCCGCCGACCCGGCCGACGCTGGCGGCCTTGCTCACCGAACCGACGCCCAGCACGATCGTGCAGAAGATCACCGGGCTGATCATCATCTTGATCAGGTTCACGAATCCGGTGCCGACCGGCTTGAGGCCGACCGCGAACCCCGGCGCCAGCAACCCGACCAGGATGCCCGCGAGGACCGCGGCCAGCACCGCGAGATAGAGGTACTGGGTGCGGTCGGTCGCCCGTCTGGTCCGGTCGCTCCGGTCCGTACTGATGATCGCCATGGCTGTCGGCTCCTTTGCCTCGCTGCGGCCCACGGGGGGACGGGCCGCTCCGACTATCGGCGGCGGGCGTGACGACGGTCACGTTTGCGTTCATAGAGTTCACGAGGGCCGGACCGGCCCCGATCGGCGCCCGAGCAGCGGCCCGTCGGTCCGAGGCCGCCCGGACCAGGGCCTCTCGTGAGGGAGGCGCTAAGGCAGACTGTCCGCCATGCCGCGCCCACCCCGTCCCACCCGACCACCCGGCAGCGCCCCGCCCGCCGCCGGCCGGCGCCGCCGCCGGCTGCCGCGCAGCCTGGCGGGCCAGCTGTTCTCCGTGCAGATCGTGATCGTGGCCGCCGTGGTGGCCGGATGCGCGGTGCTGGCGTACCTGGGCGCCGGGGAGCGGGCCGAGCAGAGCGCGCGCCGCCAGGTGACCGCCGCCGCGCGGGCGGTGGCGGACTCGCCGTCGGTGCGGGCGGCGATCGTCGGCCCCGACCCGACGGCGGTGCTCCAGCCGTACGCCGAGCAGGTCAGGGCGGACAGCGGGGTGGACTTCGTGACCGTGCTGGACACCCACGGGATCCGGCTCGCGCACCGCGACCCGGCGCAGATCGGCAAGCCGTACCTCGGGCACATCGGGCAGGCGCTGGCGGGGGAGACCTTCACCGAGACCTACACCGGCACGCTCGGCCCCTCGCTGCGGGTGATCACCCCCGTGCGGGACGACAGCGGACAGGTGATCGGGCTGGTCAGCTCCGGCATCACGCTGCAGTCGATCAGCGAGCAGCTGCGCGGACCGCTGCTGGCCCTGGTCGGCGTCGCGCTGGCCGCGCTCGCCCTCGGCGGCCTGGGCACCTACCTGGCCAACGCCCGGCTGCGCCGGCACACCCACGGCATGGGCGCCGCCGAGCTGAGCCACCTGTACGAGTACCACCAGGCGACCCTGCACGCGGTGCGCGAGGGCCTGGTGCTGCTCGACCCGGCCGGGCGGGTGGTGCTCTGCAACGACGCGGCGCGCGAGCTGCTGGACCTGGACGAGGACGTCGAGGGCCGGCCGTTCGCCGACCTCGAACTGCCCCGGGCGCTGACCCGGGCGGTGCTGGCCGAGGGCCCGGTGCTCGACGAGGTGCACCTGACCGCCGAGCGGGTGGTGGTGCTCAACACCTCGGCGATCGGCACCGGCCCGGCCGGCCCCGCCCGGGTGCCGGGCCGCCCGATGGGCACCGTGCTGACCCTGCGCGACCACACCGAACTCCAGTCGCTGAACGGCGAACTGGACTCGGTGCGCGGCTTCACCGAGGCGCTGGGCGCGCAGGCGCACGAGGCCGCCAACCGGCTGCACGCGGTCGTCTCGCTGGTCGAACTCGGCCGCTACCAGGAGGCGGTGGAGTTCGCCACCGCCGAACTCGCGCTCGCCCAGCGGCTCACCGACCGGGTGGTCGGCGCGGTCGGTGAACCGGTGCTGGCCGCGCTCCTGTTGGGCAAGGCGGCCCAGGCCGCCGAGTCCGGCGTCGAGTTCGTGCTCAGCGAGGACAGCCGGATCGACGACGGCGTGCTGCCGCCCGACCTGCCCGCCCGCGACCTGGTGACCATGCTCGGCAACCTGATCGACAACGCCCTGGACGCCGCGATCCTGGGCGCCGGCGACCACGCGGCGGCCCCCGAGGTGACGGTCACCGCGCGCACTGACGCCGGCCAGCTGCTGCTGCGGGTCGCCGACACCGGCCCCGGGATCGACCCCGATGCGGTCGAGTCGGTCTTCCGGCGCGGCTGGTCCACCAAGGAGGGCGGCGGCCACGGGCTGGGCCTGGCCCTGGTGGCGCAGGCCGCGCGGCGCAACGGCGGCACGGTGGAGGTGGGACGCGAACGCGGCGCGGTGCTCACCGTCCGGCTCCCGCTGACCACCGGCGCCGCGCGCCCCGCGGGCCGGGTGGGGGCGCCGTGAGCCCCTGGCGATCGGGCCCGATCGAGGTGCTGGTGGTCGAGGACGACCCGGTGGCCGCCGACGCGCACACCCGCTACGTCGGCCGCACCCCCGGCTTCCGGGCGGCCGGCACCGCGCACACACTGGCCGCCGCGCTGCGCTTCCTGGAGCGGACCCGGGTCGCCGGCACCCCCGTCGACCTGGTCCTGCTCGACCTGCACCTGCCCGACGGCCACGGCCTGCGGCTCTGCCGTGCGCTGCGCGCCGCCGGGCACGAGACCGACATCATCGCGGTCACCTCGGCCCGGGAGCTGGCCACCGTCCGCCAGGCGGTCTCCGCGGGCGTGGTGCAGTACCTGCTCAAGCCGTTCAGCGCCGCCGCCCTGCACGAGCGCCTGGACCGCTACGCCCGCTACCGCCAGAGCCTGGC
Source organism: Kitasatospora sp. NBC_01250 (assembly GCF_036226465.1). Taxonomy (NCBI): domain Bacteria; kingdom Bacillati; phylum Actinomycetota; class Actinomycetes; order Kitasatosporales; family Streptomycetaceae; genus Kitasatospora; species Kitasatospora sp. NBC_01250. The sequence continues at coordinate 8,279,726 of NZ_CP108476.1, forward strand.
CCGCAGCGGCGAGGCCACCGGGCAGGATGAGGTGGACCAGGCCTTCGCCGTGCTGCGCACCGCCGAGCGCAGCAGCCTGCCCAAGGGCCTGAGCGCCCCGACCCTGGAGACCGTGGCGGCGGTGCTGCGCGCGGCCGACGGCAGCATCTCGGCCGCCACCGCGGGTGTGGCGGCCGGCGTCTCGCGGATCACCGCCCGCCGCTACCTGGAGCACCTGGTGGACGTGGGCCTGGCCGTGCGCGAGCCGCGCTACGGGCAGGTCGGCCGCCCGGAGCTCTGCTACCGCGCCCGAAGGCCCGACCGGGGCTGACGGGTCCGAGCCGGGGGCCGGCCTCTTGCGTGCACCCTCGGGCGAACATGTTCGTCACGTACTTGTTCGCTACGAACATGTTCGTTACGCTTCAGGAGTGACCACAACCCCTCAGCCCCCCAGAAGCCGCCGCGAACGCCCGGCGAAGCCGCCCCTGAGCAGGGCGGGCATCATCGGGGCCGCGGTTGCGATCATGCGTGCCGAGGGCCTGGAGAAGGTGACCATGCGCCGCCTGGCGCAGGAGCTCGACACGGGCCCCGCCTCGCTCTACGTCTACGTGCGCAACACCGCCGAGCTGCACGCCGCGATCCTCGACGAGTTGCTCGGCGGCATCGACCTGGGCCCGGCCGAGGGGCACGGGGACTGGCGCGGCCGGCTGGAGCGGATCCTCACCGACTACACCGCGATGCTCTTCGAGCTGCCGGGCCTGGCCCGCTCCGCGCTCTCCGCGCGACCCGGCGGACCGCACTACCTGAACCTGATCGAGGCGCTGCTCGCCCTGCTGGACGAGGGCGCGGTACCGCCCGGGCAGGCGGCCTGGGGCGTGGACGTACTGCTGCAGTTCGCCACCGCCACCGCGGCCGAACACGCCACCCGCGGCCAGTCGGGCCGGGCCGGGGCCGACTGGGACGCCCTCACCCGGGCGCTGCACGGCGCCTCCCCGGACACCCACCCGCAGATCGCCGCCCTGGCGGCCCCGCTGATCTCCGGCGCCCCGGAACAGCGCCTCGCCTGGGGCTTCCACGTGCTGCTCAACGGCATCCTGCACACCCCCACCCCGGTCGCCCCCGCCCACCACGGCCCCCCACCACGCCCCGAGCCCACACCAGGAGACAGCAGATGACCACCCACACCCACACCCCGATCGCCATCGTGGGGGCCGGCCTCGGCGGCCTCACCCTGGCCCGCGTCCTGCACCTGCACGGCATCGCGGCCACCGTCCTCGAGCTCGACGCCTCCCGGCACGCCCGGGTCCAGGGCGGCATGCTCGACATCCACGAGGAGTCCGGCCAGGCCGCGCTGCGCGCGGCCGGCCTGTACGAGGACTTCCGCCGGCTGGTGCTGCCCGGCGGCGAGGCGACCCGGGTGCTCGACCGGCACGCCACCGTCCACCTGGCGGAGGACGACGACGGCACCGGCACCCGTCCCGAGGTCGACCGCGGCCGGCTGCGCGACCTGCTGCTCGACGCGCTGCCCGCCCAGGCCGTCCGCTGGGGCGCCAGGACCACCGCCGTGCGCACCCTGGCCGACGGCCGGCACGAGCTCACCCTCGCCGACGGCGGTACCGTCACCGCCGACCTGCTGATCGGGGCGGACGGCGCCTGGTCGAAGGTCCGCACGCTGCTCTCCGCGGCGCGCCCCGCCTACAGCGGCCTGTCCTTCGTCGAGACGGACCTGCCGGACGCCGACGTCCGCCATCCCCGCAGCGCGGCCGTGGTCGGTGGCGGCATGCTCTTCGCGCTCGGAGCCGGCCGGGGCTTCCTGGCGCACCGCGAGTCCGACGGCAGCGTGCACGTCTACGCCGCCTTCCTGGCGCCCGAGGACTGGGCGGCCGGCATCGACTTCACCGACCGAGGGGCTGCCGCCCAGGCCGTGCTGGCGCACTTCGACGGCTGGGACGAGAGCCTGACGGCGCTGATCGGCGACAGCCGGCACCCGCTGGTGCCGCGCCCGATCCACGCGCTGCCGGTCGGCCACCGCTGGGAGCGGGTGCCCGGGGTGACCCTGCTGGGCGACGCGGCCCACCTGATGTCGCCGTTCGCCGGCGAGGGCGCCAACCTCGCCATGCAGGACGGCGCCGAGCTCGGCCTGGCCCTGGCCGACCACCCCGGCGACACCGAGGTCGCGCTCGACGCCTATGAGAAGGCGATGTTCCCGCGCAGCGAGTCGGCCGCCGCCGAGTCCGCCGCCAACCTCGTGCTCTGCTTCGCCGAGGACGCGCCCCGCGGGTTGGTCGCCCTCTTCACCGGTGGCGGCGACCCGGCCGCGGACGCCCCCGCCCCGGCGGTGTGAGCTGGGCCATCGGGGCGGGGGTGGTGGATCTTGGTGGCGGGTGCGGGGCGTGGGGGCGGGGTGACGGTGGGTGGAGTTTGTGGTCGGGCTCACGGGCGGTGGGCGGTGATGGCGGCCACATCGGGGGGTGCGGGGTGGTGGCCGGGCCGGTGTTTTCAAGGGTTTCAGGGGCGGGTTACCGGTGGTATTGCGGGTCTGGCCTGGGGTTCTGTGGTGATTGCTTGATGGCGGCCGGGGCGGGCCCGTAGCTTCGTTGGTGTCGGCGCGGCGAGTCCCGGGTGTCCCGGGCGGGCCGCGCTTCTTCCTGCACAGGCGAGTTGGCCCTTCGGGGTCTGGTTCCGCCTTGTCTTTTTGGCTTGTCGAGAGGATTTATATGACTTTCCGTAACGAGACCACTGTGGCCACCGTCAGCACTGCTGCCCGTCGGCGCAACCGGCGGCGGATGGCCGTGCTGGGTGGCGCTCTGGCGGTGCTGCCGGTGGCCGGTCTTGTGACGGCGACGGCTTCTTCGGCTGCTCCGGCGTCGGCCTGGGACAAGGTGGCGCAGTGCGAGGCGACGGGGAACTGGGGCATCGACTCCGGCAACGGTTTCTACGGCGGTCTGCAGTTCACGCCGTCGACGTGGGCGGCGTTCGGTGGCACCGCGTATGCGGGGCAGGCGAACCAGGCGACCAAGGCGCAGCAGATCGAGATCGGCGAGAAGGTCCTCGCCGCGCAGGGCCCCGGTGCCTGGCCGATCTGCTCCACCAAGGCCGGCCTCGCCTGACACCGGGGCAACAACAGCAGCTACGGCAGCAACGGCAGAAACAGCAGCACAGCGCACAGCGCCGCAGCGCGGGCCGGGATCACCCCGGCCCGCGCTGCGGCGCTGTGCGCTGCCTGACGGACCGTCAAGGGCAGCTCGCACGCGGCGCTGTGGGCGCAGTAGCGCCTATTGACGTAGCCGGTCCCGCGATGTGACTGTTGCACCGGCACTCTTCAATGGACACCTCGGGCAAGGTCCGTGCGCCGCGCGCAGCCGTGGCACGGGCCCGCGCCGACTGTCCGTCGGGCGGTTGACGGCCGCTCGGCCGCGCCGTCGATGAACGCACCAGGTATCAGCACGGTTCTGATCGCGCGAGTCTCGCGAGCCCAATCTTGACGTGCCCACGTCATCTGGTGCGAGCTCGCGCCCGGTGAGAGGAAGCCCCCTTTGATGAACCTCCGCAAGGCCACCCTGGCGGCCCTGGCGGTCGGCGCACTGGCCGTCGCCCCGACCATGCTGCCGGCCGGTGCGGCGCAGGCGCAGGGCACCGCGAGCCCGCACCTCGGCTCGGCCGCGACCCTGCCCAACCCCGAGCTGGCCAGCCGGGGCACCGCCCAGGTCTGCGCCGGCATCGCGCACAACCGCTGCATGGCGCAGGTCGTCACCGTGGCCGCCGGCTCGACCAAGAAGCTCGCGACCAGCACCCCGGCCGGGTACGGGCCGGCCGACTTCGCCGCCGCGTACCACCTGCCGGCCGTCACCTCCGGCCCGGCCAACACCATCGCGATCCTGGACGAGGGCGCCTTCCCGACCCTCGAAGCCAACCTCAACGCCTACCGCGCGCAGTACGGCCTGGCCGCCTGCACCGCGGCCAGCGGCTGCTTCAAGCAGGTCGACGAGCACGGCGGGGCGCCGCTGGCCCCGGGCACGACCGACGACGAGAAGAACTTCGACGAGCAGGTCGGCGTCGAGACCACGCTGGACGTCGACATGGCCACCGCCGCCTGCCCGACCTGTCACATCCTGGAGATCACCGTCAACCGGGACATGACCAGCAGTGAGGACCAGGCGGCCGAGGACTTCGGCGTCGCGATGAACACCGCCGCCGCGCTCGGCGCCTCGTCGGCCAGCGTCAGCTACCAGTTCGACCCGGACGCGACCCTCGACCTGGGGCAGGCGGCCCGCGACTTCTACCACCCCGGCATGGCGATCACCGCCTCCTCGGGCGACGGCGGCTACGAGGGCACGCCCTCCGGCTGGCCGCAGAACCTGCCCACCGTCACCTCGGTCGGCGGCACCGCGCTCTACCGCACCCCCGGTGCCGGCCACAACGGCTACTCCGAGGTCGCCTGGGACGGCTCCGGCAGCGGCTGCGCCGCCGAACTGCCGCCCGCGCTCGGCCAGCCCACCAGCGTCGCGGCCAACTGCGGTGGCCACCGCGCCGCTTCGGACATCTCCGCGGACGCCGACCCGACCACCGGCGCGGCCGTCTACGACGACTACACCCCGTTCACCGGCTCGCAGCAGTCCTGGCTGGTGGTGGGCGGTACCAGTGAGTCCAGCCCATTCATCGCCGGTGTCTACGCCCGCGGCGGCCACGTGGCGTACGTCGAGGGCCCCAACACCCTCTACGCCGCCCCGTCCTCGGCGTTCAACGATGTGACGATGGGTCAGAACGCGCCCGCGAACGCCGGCTGCACGGTCGTCTGCACCGCGGGCCGCGGCTGGGACGGCCCGACCGGCCTGGGGACGCCGAACGGCCTGTCCGGCTTCTAGGGATCGCATGGCACGGCGCGGGCACCGGTGCGCGATCGCACCGGTGCCCGCGCCGTGCACGGCTGTTCAGACGGTGAGTTCGGCCGGAGCCGCCGCCAGGGCCTCCTGGATCGCGGCGACCAGGCGCCGCGCGGACTCCGCGGTCAGCTCCACCGCGACCCGGGCGGCGGGGTCCCGCTCCGGGTCGGCGAAGTCGATGTTCAGGGTGTGCTCGGCCATCGCGTGGACCGGGTGGTCGAAGTACACCGTGGCGGTCGAGACGTGGAACCAGGTGCCGTTCGGGCCCTTGGCGCTGCCGTTGATGCTCTCCTTGACGGTCGCGTAGGTGCACATGCTCAGGCTCCCAGGTGCTTGGCGTAGAAGGCGGTGATCCGCTCCCAACCGTCGTTGGCGGCAGGCACGTTGTAGGCGGGCCGGTCGGTCGAGAAGAACCCGTGCCCGGCTTCCGGGTAGGTGTGGAACTCGAAGTCCTTGCCGTTGGCGGTGAGGATCTGCTCCAGCTCGCCGACCTGCTCGGGGCCGGGGAACTTGTCCTCCGCGCCGAACAGGCCCAGCAGCGGGGCGCCCAGCTCGGGGAGCTGGTCGACCAGGTTGGTGACCCGCAGCGGGAAGCCCTCCGGCGGGGTGCCGGTGACGAAGGCGCCGTAGCAGTCCACCGCGGCGTCCAGGTCGAGCTTGCAGGCGGCCAGCACGCTCTGCCGCCCGCCCGAGCAGTAACCGATGATGCCCACCTTGCCGTTGGAGGTCGGCAGCGACCGCAGATGGGCGGCGGCCCCGGCGAGGTCACCGACCACGCGCGCGTCCGGTGCACCGCCGTTGGCGCGGGCCACCGCGGCGGCGTCGTCGGGGGAGGCGCCCGGCGCCTCGCGGGTGTAGAGGTTCGGGCAGATCGCGTCGTAGCCGAGCTCGGCGAAGCGGCGGGTGATCTCCTTGGTGGACCGGTCGTAGCCGGGCATGTGGTGGATCACTACGACGCCGCCGCGTCGGGCGTCGCCTTCCGGGCGGGCCAGGTAGGCCTCGACGTCATCACCCTCGTGCCCGGCGAAGTGGATGGTGGTCGCGGTGAGAGAACCATTCATGCGGTCAGCTATATCAAACCGTTGGGGTGCGGAGCGGCCCGGGGGCGGCGCGTGGCGCGCGACCGGAGGTCGGCCGCGCGCCACCGGAGCCGCACCCGCTCCCGGGCCGCCCCTCGCGGGCCGGGGCCTGCGCTACTGGTCCTGCCGCCCCGCCGGCCGGGAGAGTCCGGTCAGCTCCGAGGCCCTGGTCCGCGCCCACCAGAGCAGCACGGCTGCCGCCACCAGGCCCACCACGGCGGCGTTGCCGCAGCCGGCCGCCGTGTCCGCGCGCAGCGCCTGGGCGAACGGCAGGGTCAGCGCGAGGACGGCCGCCCCCGGACCGGCCGCGTACCAGGCGGCGAAGAGGAACAGGCCAAGGCCGCCCGAGGTGGGCGACTTGTACATCAGGTCGCGCCGCACGGCGCCGCGGCAGGTGTTCACCAGCCCGGCCCCCACCAGCGCCGGCACCACGGCCGGCGCGAGCCAGACCGACGGGCCCGCCCCGGACAGCGCCGCCGCCCCGGCCCCGGCCAGCCCGATCAGCACCCCGGCCACGGTGGGCACGATCGCGTGGCGCAGCATGAGCTCGGCGAACGGATAGGGCGACCAGGCCGCCCGCCGCACGTCGTCCGTCTCGATCCGGGCCGGCTCCAGCAGCTGGGCCACCGCCAGGTAGCCGAAGACCAGCGCGACCGCCGTCGTCGGCACCGACGGCTTGCTGCCGATCCCGTGCGCCAGCGCCGCGCAGAGCAGCGCCGGCACGCTCAGCAGCACGGCGCGGCCGAGCCGGGCGGGGGAGCGCAGCAGCGCCGTCGCGTCCCGCCAGGGCACCACCAGCCAGGCCCGGCGCGGCATCGGCAGCCGCACCCGGCGCACCCGCGCGCTCCCGGCCGCGCCGCTCACCGCCAGCCGCGCGGCCCGCAGCTCCACGGTGCGCAGCGCGGCGAACACCCCCGCCGCCGTCCGGGCCCGCTCGCGCAGCCGGCCCAGCGGCACCGTGCCGGCTGCCCGGTCGGCGAGCACCAGGGCGCCCGCGGTGCCGACGAGCAGCAGCGCGGCGGCCACCCAGCCGCCGGGCACCGCGCCCCGGGTGGGCGACAGCGCGGCGATCCCGGCCCAGCCCCACGGCCCCGACCACAGCTCGACCAGCTCCAGCCAGTGCACCCGGTGCCCGGCCACCGCCAGCGCGCTCTGCGCCGCGAACAGCAGCACCAGCACGGTCGCGGCCGGCGTGAGCCGGCGCACCCAGCGGGCGGCGGCGTCGCTGCGCTCCACCAGCAGCCCGGCACAGGTGGCCAGCAGCGGCAGGCAGGCCCCGCCGAGCAGGCACCAGCCGAGCGCCGCCGGCAGGCCGACCCGCAGCAGCAGCCCGAGCGCGACCATCCCGCCCACCGCCGTCACCAGGCCGGGGAAGACCGCCAGCGCGCAGGAGAGCCAGAACCACGGCCGCAGCACCGGGCGCGGGCGCACCGGGTGGGCGAGCAGCCAATCGGTGGCCGCCCGGGGCGGCACCACCGGGCCGCGCCACAGCCCGTCGCGGACCGCGAGCAGCACGAAGGCCAGCCCGACGGCGGCGATGCCGCTGGGCATGGCGGCGAGCAGGTCGCCGCCGTGCGCGGTGTAGTCGGCGCCCATCGAGGCCTGCAGGAAGAGCCCCAGGCTCGGCACCCCGCCCCAGATGATCAGCACGAGCAGCACGCAGTAGAGCGCGAAGCCGAGCTGCTTGGCCCGGTTCAGCCGGTACGGGGCCCGCAGCGCGCGCAGCAGGGCGAGCGTCTCGTCGGTCCAGTCCTCGTCCTCGCTCCAGGCCTCGGGCTCGACCGCCTCGGCGGTTTCCGCCACCTCGGCTGCCTCCGCCACCTCGTCCGTCCCCTCGTCCGTCCCCTCGCCCGCTTCCTCGCCCGGCTCCTCTTCCGTCTCCGCCACCTCTTCCGCCTCGGCCGTCATCGGGCACCCACCGCGCCGCCGCCGTCCAGGACCTTGCCCGGTGCCCCCTGGGCCACGATCCGGCCGTCCTCCAGCACCACCACCCGGTCCGCCAACTCCCGTGCCAGGTCGGTGTGGTGGGTGACCAGCAGGACCGCCACGCCGTCCGCCAGCTCACCGCGCAGCAGCTCCGCGAGCCGCTTGCGGGCCTCCGGGTCCAGCCGCTGCTCCGGCTCGTCGAGCAGCAGCAGATCGCGCGGGCGCACCAGCGCACAGGCCAGCAGCAGCGCCTGGAGCTGCCCGGAGGAGAGCGCGGAGGGCAGCGCGTCGGCCCGCTCGGTGAGCGCCCGGTCCGCGAGCACCTGCTCGACCCAGTCCCGGGCGTCGGCCACCCCGTGCGCGACCGCGACCAGCAGCAGGTGCTCGCGCACCGTGAGGTCGGGGTAGTGCGCGACGGTGTCGCCGACCACCGCGACCCGGGCCCGGATCCGCGGGTCGTTCTCGTCCATCGGCAGCCCGTCGAAGCGGACCGTCCCCTTCGTCGGCAGGTCGCGCCCGGCCGCCACCCGAAGCAGGGTGGACTTGCCGGACCCGTTGTGCCCCAGCAGCGCGACGCACTCGCCGGCGGCCACCGCGAGGTCCACGGGGTGCAGCACCTCACGGTCGCCGTAGGAGCGGCTCACCCCGGTCAGTTTCAGCAGCGCCGGACGCGCGGGGGTGCGTGCTGCGGCGGATTTCTTGGCCATGCGGACGGTGCCTCCAGAGGTGATGTCCGCCCACCCTAGCGACCCAACCTGTGGGACGACGGGGTCGCCTTATACCTCGCCGCAGTCCACCCGCCGGGCTCTTCCCGGCACCTCCGCTCGATCGAGTGATCGTCGCGTGCCGGGCCGCACGGCCCAGCGGTTCAGCGACCCGCACTCCCGGGCGCGCACGCCTGGGCGCGGTCACATTCCGACCCTGACCCGGAAGGTGGCCCGCTACTTCTGTCGAGACGCTGACAGCCCGCTGTCGCCCGTCCTAGGGTTTCCTCAACTCGCCGCACAGTGCGGCGAATTGCACGCCCGGGGCGGCCGTCCCGGGACATGGGGGGAGCAACAATGCGCAGTCGTGCACGTTCAGCCGTGCTGGCCGTCTCGGTGACGGTCTGCCTGGGGGTCGCGGGGGTGGCCCAGGCCAGTGCCCACAGCAGCGCGGACAGCGCCGCCGGGCCGCGGATCATCAAGGTGGCGTCGGTCTCGCAGATCCCGACCGTGAGCAACCACGCCAAGGTCGTGCCGAACGCCATCTACCAGGTGACGATGACCAACAACGACCGGGGCCAGTGTCTCGACGGTGACACCAACACCATCCCGAACAACGGGGCGAAGGTGCAGCTCTGGGGCTGCAACGGCTGGTCGAACCAGACCTGGGACTGGGCCCCGGCCGCCGGCTACCCGGCCGGCTACTACAGCATCCAGAACAACGACCGGGGCGAGTGCCTGGACGGTGACACCAACACCATCCCGAACAACGGGGCGAAGGTGCAGCTCTGGGGCTGCAACGGCTGGTCCAACCAGACCTGGGCCTGGGGCGGCGCCACGCTGGTGAACGCCGACAAGGGCGAGTGCCTGGACGGTGACACCAACACCATCCCGAACAACGGCGCCAAGGTGCAGCTCTGGGCCTGCAACGGCTGGTCCAACCAGAACTGGACCCTGCACAACGTCTGACCTGCGTGAGCGAAGGCAGGTCCACCAGTGGCCGGTTCCCCAGGGCGGGGAGCCGGCCACCGGCAGCCGCGCTCGCTACGGCAGCTGGGCCTCGATGGCCGCGACCAGTTCGGCGTCCGACGGCTCGGTCCGGGGCCGGAACCGGCCGACGGCAGCGCCGGCGGGGGAGATCAGGAACTTCTCGAAGTTCCACTGCACGTCCCCGGCCGCCCCGGTCTCGTCGGCGAGGGCGGTCAGCTCCTGGTAGAGGGGGTGGCGGCCTTCGCCGTTCACCTCGATCTTCGACAGCAGCGGGAACGAGACGTTGTAGTTGGTCTGGCAGAAGCTCTGGATCTCCGCTGCGCTGCCCGGCTCCTGCCCACCGAACTGGTTGCACGGCACCCCGAGCACGGTGAACCCGCGCTCCGCGTACCGCTGCTGCAACTCCTCCAGCCCGGTGTACTGCGGAGTCAGCCCGCACTTCGAGGCCACGTTGACCACGAGGACGGCCTTGCCCGCGAAGTCGGCCAGGCTCGTCGGCTCGCCGGCCAGGGTCTGCAGGGGGATGTCGGTCAGGCTCATGGGGTGGGTCCCTCCGGGAGGTGGGTGCTGCCGTGCGGTTCCTTTGTACCAGGGCCCGTCGGGCTCCTGTTCGTTCAGCCTAGGTGGGGAGCCTCCCGGTGCTCCAGGAAGTGCTGGAGCCGGAGCCGCTGGGTGTGGTGCATGGGAAGGGCTTCGACGTCCTCCGGGGCGACGAACCGGAGATCGGTGGATTCGCTGGAGATCCGTAGCTCTCCTCCCGTGATGCGAGCGGTGAAGCAGACGTTGAACTGCTGGCGGACCTCGCCGTCCGAGTAGGCGATGATGTGCCGGGGGTCGGTGTACGTGCCGACCAGCCCGGTGATCTCGATGTTCAGGCCCGTCTCCTCCCGGACCTCGCGCACGGCCGTGTGCGGCAGCGACTCGCCGAGATCCATCGTCCCGCCGGGCAGCGGGTACAGCCCGTTGTCGGTTCGCCGTTGCAGCAGAATGCGGCCCGCGTCATCGGTCACGACGGCGGACGCCGCGACGACGACCCGGTTCGGCTTGGGGGCGTTGGGATCGTTGTAGTACTCGGTTCGTGCCACGTGATCAGTTCTCCTCAACCGGTCGAGCGGTGTCCCACACTGCGTCGAAGCTCGCGGCATTGGTATCGAATCAGCACCGCCCTGACCGAGGTGGGGGATGCCCCTCAGCGAGTGATCAGTTTCCTTACTGCTTCGCTGACACCGGGCAGTTCGCCGCGGTCGGCCCAGGTGTGGTCGTCGTGCTCGGTGAGGGTGATCGGGGCGGCATTCTCGACGGTGGCCTCGAAGGTGAGCTGGCGGGTGAGGGCGCCGCTCTTGGAGGCATAGTCGAACCGGCCGAGGTAGGCGGTGACCTGGTCGATGGTGAGGCCGGTCTCCTCTCTGGTCTCCCGCCGCAGGGCCTTCTCGAAGTCCTCGCCCGGCTCGACCTTCCCGGAAGGCAGCTCCCACAGGCCCGGCATGAAGTCGTCGGCGGGCCGGCGCAGGAGGAGGACGCGGTCGCCCTCGGTGATGACCGTGGCGACGACGAATCGGGTGATCCCGGTCTCCTGGGCGTCGAAGAGCAGGCCCGGAGTGAAGGCAGGATCGGCGAAGGGGGAGATCACAGCAGCTCCTTGTGGTGGTTGCTCACCTTAATGGCCGCGCGGACGTAACTCTCGGCCAATGGACGATCCTGCTCACGATGCCAGACCGGGAGCTTGATCGTATGCGCGTGGGCGTGCTCGGCGATCGGGAAGTCCCCTTCCTTGTAAGGGCGGTGGGAGCGCGGGTGGCCGGGGAACAACTGCGCTGGATGCTGGTAGAGCGGGAGCTGGTTCAGTGGGCAGGTGGAGCCGGGCCGGTCGAACTCGGTTGCTCCCTCGGCGATGAGGGCCTGGTGGAAACGTTCGATGCTCAGGCCGTCGAGCTCGCCGGGGTGGTAGGTGAGCGTCAGCCCGTACCAGGACGGGATCACTCCATCGGGCATCGGCACGACCTCGAAACCGGGGATGCGCGCGAACTCCGTGGTGAGGTAGGCGGCGATCTCGGCCCGGCCGGCGAGGTAGCCGTCGAGGCGGGTGAGCTGGTCGTGCGCGAGGGCCGCGGCCAGCGGGTGGATGCGGAGTTTGAGGCCGGACCCGGTGACCGCGTACTTGGCCAGCGGGTGTCCGTCCGGGATCTCGGACTTGGCCCGCTTGTTGTAGTGGGCGAAGGTCACCAACTGGTAGTACGTGTCGTCGTCGTCGGTGAGGACGAACCCGCCCTCGCCCCCGGACAGCGGCTTGGGGCCGTTGAGGGAGAAGGCTCCGGCAAGTCCGAAGGTGCCGACCTTCTTGCCGCCCTGGGAGGCTCCGTGGGCGTGTGAGCCGTCCTCCAGCAGGGCCAGGTTGTGCGCCTTGGCGATGGACCGCAGGGCGATCATGGCGGCCGGCCTGCCCCACAGGTGGGTGACCATGAGGGCCCGGGTGCGCGGGGTGATCAGCTCCTCGATCCTGGTTGGGTCGATGTTGCCGTCCGGGCCGGTCTCGCAGAGCACTGGCACCGCGCGGAGATGGAACAGGGGAGAGGCGGTGGCGTGGAAGGTCCAGGCCGGGACGATCACCTCATCGCCGGCCTTGATCCGCGCAGCCGAGTAGGTAGCGTGCAGGGCGGCAGTGCCGCAGCTGGTGGTGACCGCGTGGCGGACGCCGAAGTACTCCTGCAGGGCATCCTCCAGCTCGGCCACGATGCCGCTCCGGCCGGGAACAGAGATCGCGGTGTCGAGCTGGGCAGCGACCTTCGCGCGGGTGGTGTCGTCGATCGGCGGCCACTGGAAGTGCGGGCCGTTGGCGGTCACTACGGCGTCGCCGCCGAGCAGGGCGAGAGTGTTGGTCACAGCATCTCCTCGGGGTTGATGTAATGCCCGGTCGTCTTGGACCGGTAGCAGGAGGCGATGAAGGCGGCGTGGGCCAGGTGCTGCCGGGGACCGGAGGTGTTGGGGCGCTCGCCATCCAGCACCCGGCAGAAGTAGTCGATCTGGGCTGTAGCCGCACTCGCCGGCGCCTGCGGGCGGGTCAGCTCCTCGACCACTGAGCCGTCCAGAGCGAGCCGCTGGACCCTGCCCTTCGTCAGCAGCACGGAGCCTTGTGTGCCGACGACGTGCAGTCTCTCGGTCTTCGGCGCCATCCACCGCGACAGCAGTACCGTGCCGTAGAGGTCGGAGTCGTAGCCGACCTGGATGACGGCAGTGTCCTCGGCGTCGTAGCCACCCCCGGGCAGCGCGGCCGTGGAGAAATCGGCCATGACGCGGTTGGGCATCCCGAAGTACCACAGCAGGAGGTCGACCAGGTGGTAGCCCATGTCGATGATGCAGCCGCCGCCGGCCTGCTTCACGTCCCCGCGCCAGCCGGCCCCGGGGTCGTCGGTGTGGAACGTGTACTGACCGTCGATCAAGAACGGAGTGCCGATCTGGTCGAGGAACTGCACCACGGAGATGTAGATCGGGTTGAAGCGCCTCTGGAGAGTGACCATCAGCTCTGCCCCGCCCGCCTCGCAGATCGCCGCGAGCTCGCGGGCTTCCTGCGGGGAGGTTGCGAACGGCTTCTCCTTGAGGACGTGCACGCCCCGGGACGCGCACTCTTCGATCACGGCCCGACCCGCGTGGTGCGGGACCGCGACGATCACGAAGTCCGGCTTGACAGCGTCCAGCAGGTCGGTGGCCTTGGCAAAGCCCGGGACCCGGTGGGCTTCCTGCTGGGCACGAAGAGCGTTCGGGTCGATGTCACAGACCGCGACCAGCTCGGCCCTGGTGGAGCCGAGCAGGCCCGGCAGGTGGTCTTCGAGTGTCTGGTGGCCGAGGCCGATGACTGCTGAGCGTCGCTTCATGGGCAGACTCCTTCCGCTCCGTGCGGGAACTTGTCGATGCGTGTCGAGTACAGCCCAACTGCCCGTGGTCGGATAGGCATTGTCTGTAGTCCCGGGGTGGTCCCGCCGGTGCGCGCAGTAGGCTTCCGGTCACTGTGAATGATGGAATTGGCCCTGTGAGCGACCCGATCCGGCACCCCCTCGCCTACGCCCGTCAACTGTGCGGCAACCTCTCGCAGACAGGGCTGGCCGTTCGCATGGACCAGGCCGCCCGTCGGCGCGGGCTTCGCTCCGGCGCGGACAAGCAGGCCATCAGCAAGTGGGAGAACTGGATCAAGGAGCCCAACTCGGACTCCCAACTCCTGATCGCCGAAGCCCTCGACGTCCCGATCGCGGACGTCGAACTACTGGGTTGGCCCTACTGGCTCCCGGGTTGTGACTCCCCGCTGCCCTTGGGCTCCGCGTACACCGTCCAAGCACTTCGAGAGGCCCAGAGAACCGCGATGGACCGCCGTAACTTCATGACCTTCGGCGCTGTCGCGCTGGCCGGCCTCTCGGCGCAGTGGGCCGCGATCGAACCCGAGAGGATCAGTACCGTCCTCGATGGCAGGCGCGTCGATCTGGAACTGGTCGACTGGCTGGAGGAGACCACCGCAAAGCTGACCTCCCTACCGACCGAACAGCGCCAGCACACGGCGAAGCTGATGGACGCCCACCTGGCCACTGTCACCGACCTCATCGAACCCGGCAACTACACTGAGGCCACCGGCAGGCGGCTGCACCTGCTGGCCGCGTCACTGGCGGGCATCTGTGGCTGGCACCGTTTCGACCAAGGTCGGCACTATGCGGCGGGCAAGCACTGGAACGCCGCGTTGACCAGCGCGCATGCCGCCGGTGACCGTGACCTCGGCGCCGGCGTGCTGTCCGACTTCGCGTACCAGTCCATCTGGCTCGGAGACCCGAAGGCAGCCGTCGAACCACTCAGCCAGGCACTGATCCACACCCGTCACCCCACTGCTCGGTCCCTGCTGTTCCTTCGCCGGGCCCGCGCGCATGCCGCGCTCGGTGAGCGCGCCGCTTGCCACCGCGACCTCTCTGCCGCCGAGACCGAGCTGTTGACCGACGCGGTCGACCCGGCGCCTCGCTGGTGCTCGTGGATGAGCACTGCGGATCTCGCCGTCGACTCCGGCCAATGCCTGCTCGACCTTGGCCGCACAGAGGAGGCTCATGCCCGCATCGACGAAGGCATGCGTCTATTGCCTCGCTCACGTGACAAGACGCGAGGGATTTTCCTGACCTACGAAGCCCGCAGCCTGCTGCGCGCCTGCGAGATCGAGCAGGCCCTCGCCGTCACCACCGAGTCGCTGGACCTCGCCGAGCGTATCGGCGCCGGACGGTGCATCACCCTGGTCCGCGAACTCGCCCCGACCTTCAAGCGGTACCACGGCATCGACGGCGTGCCCGAACTGATGGAACGCCTGCGGGCGGCGTGACATGCCCGCGAACGGGTGAATCGTGGCCCGTGACCGCTTCCTGCGGTGGGATTCCGTTGGGATTCAGGTCGTCCCACCGCCTCAACTCAGGGAGCTGTCATGCGTCTTCGTCATGCCTTGGTCGCCGTCCTCGCGGCCGCCCTCGTCTTGGTCTGCACGTCTCCCGCTCAGGCGGCGACAGGGCTTCTGGTGGTGAACGGGGTTGCCCATGAGAACCCGGGGCGGGGGTGCTATCCGGCGTCGTCTCCGGTCTCCGTCAAGAACTTCACGGATTCGACGGTCCTGGTGCATGCGGCGGCGGATTGCCAGGGGCCGGTGACTGCGGAGGTGGGTCCCGATCAGAGCGTGACGGCGTTCGGCGGGAGCTACTACGTGTTCTGAGCGGCCCCCGAACCGCCGACTGCCGACCGGTGATGGATCGTCAGTTCCAATGCCACCATCCATGACGCCGCACGAGGGACATCGTGTCTAGCCAGGCATGACCTGGGGCATCGTTCGTGTGCTGCGCTCTGCGAGTCCGCTGGGCGCGAGACCGTTCGAACAAGGAAAGTCCGTCATGCGATTCCGTCAGACCGCTGTCGCCGCTCTCGGCGCCCTCACGCTCCTCATTGCCGTCCCCAGCTCGGCCCACGCCGCCACCGGAGAGTTCCTCTACAAGGTCGGGCCGGGCGTCCCTGCGGGACTCGCCGATCCCGAGAGCGGCCAATGCATCAACCTGTTCGGGGCCACCGACATCGACCCGGCCTTCGCCCCGGAGAATTTCACCCGGTCCACCGCCACGGTCTATCTGGACTTCGACTGCGAGGGTGACGTGTACCGCGTGATGAACCCCGGCACGAAGCTCGGTGACCGCCTCAAGCTCCGCTCGGTCGTCTTCTCGTAGCCACCGCATGCTGTGCGGGCCCCGCCGGTCGCCACCGGCGGGGCCTTCGCACGCCCCCGCCTGCCCGCCCCCGACCCCGGCCGCGACGGCGAGCGCCGCGCCCGCCGCAGCCGCTCCCACCACCGTCACCGCCGGCCAGCCGCCGTGTGGCCAGGCCAGTGAACCCGCCAGTGAGCCGACGGCGATGCCGAGGAAGCGCAGCGTGAAGTAGCAGGTGTTCAGCCGGCTGTGCTGGCCGACCGGGAAGGCGGCGAACAGCGCGCTCTGGCAGACCACTTGGTTCCCCCACGTCCCGACGTCGAGCACCACCACCCCCGCCAGCAGCCAGCCGAGCGAGCCGCCGCCCGGCAGCAGCAGCGCCCAGCCCGCCAGCACCACGGCGATCAGGGCGGTGAGCGCGCCGCGTCGGCCGAGACGGTCGGCGAGGCGGCCGATGGGCGGGGAGGCGAGCGCGCTGGCGGCGGCGACCAGGCCGAACAGGCCGACCTCGGTGGAGTCGTAGCGGTAGTGCTGGGCGAGCAGGAAGGTCAGCGCGGTCCAGAACGCCCCGAAGGAGGCGCCGACCAGTGCCCCCGAGAGCGTCACCCGGCGGACCACGGCGTGCCCGGTGAACAGGCGCGGCAGCGAGGCCAGCGCGGCCCGGTAGGCGAGGGCGCCCGTGGGCACAGAGGTGGGCAGTGCGCGCCACAGGAGGGCGGTCAGCAGCAGGGTGAGGGCGGCCGAACACCCGTAGACGGCCCGCCAGCCGCACAGCTGCGCCAGCCAGCCGGAGTACGCGCGAGCGGCCAGTACCCCCACCAGCAGGCCGCCCTGGATCGTGCCCAGTACCCGTCCTGGCTGCCGCCCGCCCGCGAGCGCGACGGCCAGCGGCGCCACCAGCTGCGGGACGGGGGAGCACAGGCCGAGCGCCAGGCTCGCCGCGACCAGCCAGGGCACGCCCGGTGCCAGCGCGCAGGCGGTGAGCGCGAGCGTGGCGGCCGTGCCGAGCAGCAGGATCAGTCGGCGCCGGTCCCGGCTGTCCCCGGCCGGGACCAGCAGCGCGATGCCGAGCGCGTAGCCGAGCTGGGTGGCCGTCGGCACCGCGCCCAGCAGCGCGGGCGCGCGGTGGAAGTCGTGGGCGGCGGCGGTCAGCAGCGGCTGGTTGAGGTAGACGTTGGCGGCGGTGACCGCGCTGGTGGCGGCCAGCAGCGCGGTGCGAGTGCGAGTGCGAGTGCGGGGACGAGGGCGGGGGCGGTGGTCGGAGGAGAGCGCTGTCACGTGGGACCACGCTAGGGAGCACGCGCTGTGGCATGCTTTCGCGGTTGTGACGTCCACTGTCGAGAGTGCGCCATTCCACCGGAGAGGCGGAGAGGCGGGGAGAGCGTTGTTCGAGAAGAGCGAGAACCGGGACGACTACCAGCGGGTGCCGCGGCCACTGGCGGCGATGGCGCGTGACCTGCCCGACCGGCACCACATCCCCGACCACCACCACCGCCGCGCCCAGCTGATCTACGGCACCACCGGGGCGATCGCCGTCGACACGGCCCACGGCACCTGGGTGGTGCCCGCCACCCGCGGGGTCTGGGTGCCGGCCGGCGTCACCCATGCGATGAGCTGCATCGGCGCGGTCCGGATGCGCACCCTCTACATCCGGCCCGCGGCGGCGCCGCGGCTGCCGGCGGTGCCGACCGTGGTGGCCGTCTCCCCACTGCTGCGCGAGCTCATCGAGGCGGCGACCCGGATCCCCGTCGAGTACGAGGTCGGCGGGCGCGACGGCGCGGTCATGGACCTGCTGCTGCGCGAACTCGAACCGCGCCCGGTGCCCGCCCTGCACCTGCCGTCCGCGGCCGGCGACGAGCAGCTCGCCCGGCTCTGTGCCGCGATCCACGCCGAGCCGGGCCGGCGCTGGACGACGGCGACGGCCGCCGCGCATGCGCACCTGAGTCCACGCACCCTGCACCGCAGGTTCGGGTCCGCGACCGGGATGACGCTCGCCCACTGGGTGCAGCAGTCCCGCCTGCTGCACGCCGTGACGCTGCTGGCCGGCGATGTGCCGGTCACCGCGGTGGCCGCCCGGCTCGGCTACGCGACGCCGAGCGCCTTCACGGCCATGTTCCGCCGGGCCCTCGGGGTGGCCCCGAGCAGCTACTTCGCCGTGCCCGGCGAATAGGTCCGGCACGGCGAACAGCTCCCGGCGCGGCTCAGTAGACGTCCCGGCTGTAGCGCCGCTCGCCGGTGAGCCGCTTGAGGTAGGCGCCGGCCTCCTGCTCGCTCAGCCCGCCGTGGGTGCAGGCGATGTCGCGCAGCGCCAGGTCGACGTCCTGGGCCATCCGGCGGGCGTCGCCGCAGACGTAGAGGTGGGCGCCGTCCTGGAGCCAGGACCACAGCTGGGCGCCGTGCTCGCGCATCCGGTCCTGGACGTAGACCTTGGCGCGCTGGTCGCGTGAGAAGGCCAGGTCCAGGCGGGTCAGGGTGCCGTGCCGGTGGAGTTCCGCCAGCTCCTCGCGGTAGTAGAAGTCGGTGGCCCGGCGCTGCTCGCCGAAGAAGAGCCAGTTGCCGCCCTGGTGGCCGAGGATCCGGCGCTGCTCCAGGAAGCCCAGGAACGGGGCGACGCCGGTGCCGGGGCCGACCATGACCGCGGGTGTCCGGGAGTCCTCCGGCGGGCGGAAGTTGGGCGAGTGCTGGACGAACAGCGGCACGGGGCTGCCGAGTTCGCCGTCCGCGAGGAAGGTCGAGGCAACTCCCTTGCGCTGCCGTCCGCCTGGCCCCTCGTAGCGCACCACCGAGACGGTCAGTCGGACCTCGTCCGGATTGCTCAGCGGGCTGGAGGCGATGGAGTACCGCCGTGGTTGCAGCCGCTCGAGCCGTTCCGCCCACTCCTGGGCGCCGAGCCGCACCGGGTACGCGGTGAGCAGGTCGACGGCCTGCCGGCCCCAGGCCCATTGCGCCAGGCCACCCTTGTTGTCCGGGCGGAGCAGCTGCTTGAGTTCGCGGTCGCCGGTGCGCTCGGCGGCCAGCCGCAGCAGCTCGGGGGTGAGCCGGGTGATGTCGAGCCGCTGATGCAGCGCCTGGGCGAACGGCATGGGCGAAAGGCCCGGCAGCAGGACCTCGGCATCCCCGTCCAGACCGGTGACCGACAGCCACTCCGCCACCAGGGAGGGGCAGTTGACGGGCCAGACGCCGAGCGCGTCGCCCGCCTCGTAGGCGAGGGTGCCGCCGCCGAGGTCGAAGGTGAACTGGCGGACCTCCTTGGCCGCGCCGGGCAGGCTGAGCAGCCGGTTGCCGCTGAGCCGGGCGAGGTACGGCTCGGCCTTGCTGGGGCGGGCCGCAGGGGCGGGAACGGCAGGGGCAGCCGGTGCCGCTGGGACGGCCAGGGCGGTGACCACCTGCTCCAGCCACCCGCCGGCCGCCGCCTCGTAGTCCGGCTCGCAGTCGACGCGCGGCAGCATCCGCACGGCGCCGAGTTCGGCGAGCCGCTGGTCGAGCCGGCGGCCGTGGGCGCAGAACGCCGTGTAGCTGGAGTCGCCGAAGGCGAGCACCGCGTAGCGCAGGTCCGCGAAGCGGGCGGCGTCCGCGGCGCTGAGGGCCTGCCAGAAGCCGGCGCCGTTGTCCGGTGCGTCGCCGTCGCCGAAGGTGGAGCTGATCACCAGCAGGTCGGCGCCGGCCGGCACGGCGTCCGGCGCGCAGTCCGCCATGGCGCGGACGGTGGTGGGGTGCCCGGCCTCGGCCAGCCGCCCGCCGACGGTGGCGGCGAACTCCTCGGCGGTGCCGGTCTGCGAGGCCCACAGGACCACGACCTGGCGGGCCCGCGAAGGCGCCGCCGAGGAGTCCGCCCCGGCCCCCGCCTGCGCCCCCGCCACCAGCGCCGGAACCGCCTGCGCCGGAACCGCTGGCCCGGGCACCGCCGCCGAGCGCGAGTAGCGGCCCGCCAGCAGGCCGTCCACCCACAGCGCGTGCGCGGGGTCGAGCGGGGCGGTGGCCGGGAGCACCGGCACCCCGCCGCCGGGCCCGGGCGGAGCGGCGGCGAGTCCGGCGAGGAAGCCGGCCAGGTAGCGCCGCTCGTGGTCGGCGAGCACCGGTGGCGCCGCTCCTGCCACGCCCAGCACCTCCGCCAGGCTCAGCCCGTCCGCCGGCACCTCCACCGGCCCATCCGCCGGCCCCACAACCCCGCCGGCCGCCTCGCCGGTCACCCCGTCATCAACAGCCGCCGAAGCCACCTCCCGCGCGCCGACCCGGCCGAGCGCCACCGCGCACGCCTTGAACTCCGGCTGGAAGGAGATCGGATCCACGGCGTCGTTGGTCACCGCATTGACGCTCAGGTACTCGCCGAACAGGTCGTTCCAGTGGAACGGCGCGAAGCAGTTCCCCGGTCCGACCCGGTCGGTGACCACGGCGGGCAGCACCGCCCGCCCGCGCCGGGAGGCCACCTCCACCTCGTCCCCCTCCGCGATGCCGAGCGCGCCCGCGTCCTCGGGGTGGAGTTCGACGAACGGTCCGGGGTTGAGCCGGTTGAGCCTGGCCACCTTCCCGGTCTTGGTCAGGGTGTGCCACTGGTGCTGCAGTCGCCCGGTGTTGAGGACGAACGGGTAGTCGTCGTCCGGGAGTTCGGCGGCGGGCAGGTGCGGCCGGGCGAAGAAGGCGGCGCGTCCGGAGGCGGTCGGGAAGACCAGCCGGGGCCGGCTGCCGTCCGGCCGCTCGACCAGCGGCCGGCTGACGCCGTCGTTGAGGTAGCGGATCGGGTTGCGGTCCGGTCCGTCCACCCGCGCGGCCGGCCACTGCACCGGGCTTTCGCGCAGCCGCGGGTAGTCGACGCCGCGCAGGTCCCAGCCGGTCTTCGGGTTCCAGGCCCGCTTGAGCTCCTCGAACACCTCCTCCGCGCTCGCGTACGTGAAGGCCTGGGCGAACCCGAGCTCGCAGGCGACGGCGGCGATCAGCTGCCAGTCCGGCAGGGCCTGGCCGGGCGGTGTGACGGCACCGGGGACGAGGGTCAGGGTGCGCTCGGAGTTGACCATGACGCCCTCGGCCTCCGCCCAGAGGGTGGCGGGCAGCGCGATGTCGGCGTACGCGTTGGTCTCGGTCTCGGCGAACACGTCCTGGGTGATGACCAGTTCGGCGCTCTTCAGCGCCTGGACCACGGTGCGGCGGTTGGCGACCGAGGCCACCGGATTGGTGCAGATGATCCAGCAGGCCTTGATCCCGCCGGCCGCCATCCGCTCGAACAGCTCGACCGTGCCCCGGCCGGCCTCGGTGCGCAGCGTGCCCTCGGGGATGCCCCACAGCTCCTCGGTGAACCGCCGCTCCTCGTCCACCAGCACCGAGCGCTGCCCGGGCAGGCCGGGGCCCATGTAGCCCATCTCACGGCCGCCCATCGCGTTGGGCTGGCCGGTCAGCGAGAACGGGCCGCTGCCGGGGCGGCAGATCGCACCGGTGGCCAGGTGCAGGTTGACCAGGGCGTTGGTGTTCCAGGTGCCGTG
Organism: Kitasatospora sp. NBC_01250; assembly: GCF_036226465.1. Classification (NCBI taxonomy): domain Bacteria; kingdom Bacillati; phylum Actinomycetota; class Actinomycetes; order Kitasatosporales; family Streptomycetaceae; genus Kitasatospora; species Kitasatospora sp. NBC_01250. The sequence continues at coordinate 8,300,964 of NZ_CP108476.1, forward strand.
GGTGGACTGGTTGAGGCCCATCGTCCAGCAGCTCATCCACTCGCCCGCCTCGCCGATCCACTGCGCCGCCCGGCGGATGTCCGCCTCCGGCAGGCCGGTGATCGCGGCGACCGCGGCGGGCGGGTAGCCGGCCAGGAAGTCCGGCAGCTGCTCCCAGCCGTCGGTGTACGCGGCGATGAACTCCGGGTCGGTCCAGCCGCCTTCGACCAGCAGGTGGAGCAGCCCGTTGAGCAGGGCGAGGTCGGTGCCGGGCCGGATCTGCAGGAACAGGTCGGCCTTGTCGGCCGTCGCGGTGCGGCGCGGGTCGACCACGATCAGCTTGGCGCCGGCGGCCTTGACGCGGTCCATCATGCGCAGGAACAGGATCGGGTGGCAGTCGGCCATGTTGGAGCCGATCACCAGGAACGCCTCGGCGTGGTCGAAGTCCCCGTACGAGCCCGGCGGCCCGTCGGCGCCCAGCGACAGCTTGTAGCCGCTGCCCGCACTGGCCATGCAGAGGCGGGAGTTGGACTCGATCTGGTTGGTCCCGAGGAACCCCTTGGCCAGCTTGTTGGCCAGGTACTGCGCCTCCAGCGACATCTGCCCCGAGACGTAGAGGGCGACCGCGTCCGGTCCGTGCTCGTCGAGGATCCGCCGCAGCCGCCGGGCGGCCTCGGCGACCGCCCGGTGCACGTCCAGCGCCACGGGCTCGTCACCGCGGCGCTCGCGGACCAGCGCGGTGGTCAGCCGTCCGGGGGCGGCCAGCAGGTCGGCGTGCGTGGCGCCCTTGGTGCACAGCCGGCCGCGGTTGGCCGGGTGCGCCCGGTCGCCGGCGGCCCTGGCCACCGTCCGCCGTCCCTCGGCGTCCCGGGCGAGGTCCAGCACCATCCCGCAGCCGACCCCGCAGTATGAGCAGACCGTCCGCACCCGCTCGACCGCCGCGGTCGCGGGAGCCGCCCCGGTCGCCGCCGTTGCCCGGGTCACAGCCGCACTCCCTCCACCGCGGGGCACCGACAGCTCCCGCCCCTCCCCGGTCAACCTGCGAACCCCCTGTTGCGCTCGGACGACGAACACCGCCGTGCCATGGTCGCACCCGCCGCACCGGCACCCCGCACGGTTGTGGGGCGGGACTGTCAGTGGGGTCGGTCTGACTGCCGGGCATGACCGTCGACGACGTCGCCCGCCTGCTGCCCGAGCCCGACGCGCTGCGCGACCACTGCCGCGCGCTCGCCGTGCTGGATGCCATTCTGAGCCCCGACTGGGAGGCCCGCCATTACTCCTTCGACTCCCGCTGGTCGCCGACCGAGCAACTGGCGTCGATGCGCAACGGCTCCGGGGACGAGTACTCCATCGTCTTCGCCCCGGCCGGTGTGTACATCCGCGGCTTCGACCACGAGTCGCCGATGAGCCCGTACGCGGCGGACGGCGGGTGGCCGGGGGCCGAGGCGACCCTCGCGGACCTGGCCGAGGACATCGCCGAGATCGGCTACCCGGGCGCCACCACCCGCTGACGGCCCACCGCGTGAGGGGCGGGCCGGAGTGCTGTTCGGGGCGGGGGACTACTGCGCTGGGTGGACGAAAGCGCCGGGGTAGTGCGGAGGTTGACCGCGCGCCCCTCCGGTCGGGGGACGGCGAACTCATCCCGGCGCTCCATGCGCTCGTGCGGGGGCGGCTCGTAGTGTTCCTGACAGATCGCACACAGCACTCCGATCTGGAGGAACCTGACCATGCGAACCATCCGCAGGACCAGCCTTGCCCTGGCCGCGACGGTGTTGGGCCTGGCCGGCGCGGTCGCCGGCGCCGGCACCGCCTCCGCCGCCCCGCAGAGCCCCTTCCTGGCCCAGGGGCGCGCTGCCGGGCTGACCAGCAGTCAGATCAACGGACTGCAGCAGGAGGTGAAGTCCTTCATCGCGAGCTCCGGCGGCACCCAGGTCGCGCTCGACAAGGTCGCCCTGGGCGACGGCGCCGCCGTGGTGCTCACGGTGCCCGGGGAGAGCCGGGTCCGGGACCTGAGCAACGGCCCGTCGGTCAAGTACGGACCGGGCAACTGCGCGGCGGGCAACTTCTGCGCGTACAAGGGCGCCAACTACTCCGGTTACGAATTCACGATGTGGAAGTGTCAGACCTGGGAGCTGCCCGGCAGCGGGTGGGGCAGTGGCGGCTCCTGGTACAACAACCAGACGCCCGGCGTCCGGGCGGTGATGTACGGGAAGTCGATGAACTGGGTCTACACCACCCCGCCGGCCGCCTCCGGCGACCCGCACGGCAACTGGGCGCCGGTCTGGTTCATCAAGAACTGCTGACCCGGTAGCCGAGCCGACTGACGCCGTCGGCGGCCCCGGAGGGTCCGGGGCCGCCGACGGCCTCCCCGGGTCCGCCTCCGGTCACGGCCTCCTCGTGTCCGCCTCCGGTCACGGCCGCAGGCGGGCGGCCCGGGAGTCCAGGTAGCGCTGCTCGGCGATGCTGGCGGTCGCTCTCGCGGCGCGCCGGTAGTGCTCGTAGGCGCCGGCCCGGTCGCCGGTCTTCTCCAGCAGGTGTGCCCGGACGGACAGCAGCCGGTGGTGCCCGGCCATCCGGGCGTCGCCGTCCAGGGCGGCCAGCAGGGCCAGCCCGGCCTGCGGGCCCTCGGTCTCGGCGAGGGCGATCGCCCGGTTGAGGGTGACCATCGGGTTGGGGGCGATCCGCTCCAGGATCAGGTAGAGGGCGTGCACCTGCGGCCAGTCGGTCTCCTCGGCGGTGGCCGCGTCGGCGTGCGTGGCGGCGATGGCGGCCTGCAACTGGTACGGCCCGAGCGAGGGGCCGGCCAGCGCGGCCCGGACCAGCTCGGTGCCCTCCTCGATCAGCGCGCGGTCCCAGGCCGTCCGGTCCTGCTCGTCCAGCGGCACCAGGTCGCCGGCCGCCGTCGTGCGCGCCTCCCGGCGGGCGTGGGTGAGCAGCATCAGCGCGAGCAGTCCGGTCACCTCGTCGTCCCCGGGCAGCTGCGCGTGCACCATCCGGGTCAGCCGGATCGCCTCGCGCGCGAGGTCGGCGCGGTGCAGCGCGTTGCCCGAGGACGCCGTGTAGCCCTCGTTGAAGATCAGGTAGAGCACCTGCAGGACGACCCGCAGCCGCTCCTCGCGCTCCGCGCCGTCCGGCAGGGCGAAGGTGCTGCCGGACGCCTTGATGCGCTGCTTGGCCCGGCTGATCCGGGCCGCCATGGTGGCCTCCGGCACCAGGAAGGCGCGGGCGATCTCGGCCGTGGTCAGGCCGCCGACCGCCCGCAGCGTCAGGGCGGTCTGGGAGGCGGCGGTCAGCGTCGGATGGCAGCACAGGAACAGCAGGACGAGCGTGTCGTCGGTGTCCGGCACCTCCTCGGGCAGGACCTCGGCGGCCGTCGCCGACTCCCGCTCGCGGCGGGCGTGGTCGCTGCGCAGCTGGTCGATCAGCCGCCGGGAGGCGACGGTCACCAGCCAGCCGCGCGGGTTGTCCGGCACCCCCTCGGCCGGCCACTGCAGGGCGGCGGCGAGGACGGCCTCCTGCACGGCGTCCTCGCACCCCTCGAAGCGGTCGTACCGGCGTACCAGCGTGCCGAGGACCTGCGGCGCGAGCTCACGCAGCAGGTCCTCGAAGCCCAGTGGTGTCATGCCTCCAATGGTCCGTCGCAGAACATCACCTGTCGCACCTCGACCCCCAGCCCCTCGATCGCGCTGTCCGGGATCCGCGCCGCCAGCTCGATCGCCCGCTCCTTGTCCTCGCAGTCGATCAGGTAGAAGCCGCCCAGGTACTCCTTCGCCTCCAGGAAGGGGCCGTCGGTCACCACCGGCTGGCCGTTGCGCACGGTCACCACGGCGGCCTGCGACGGGTCGACCAGCGCCTGCGTGGTGATCAGCTCGCCGGACTCCTTGAGCGCCTCGATGAACGCGCCGTGGCCGGCGCCGACCGCCGCCTTCTCCTCGTCGGTCAGCGCGGCCAGCACTGCGGGATTGATGTGCAGACTGATCAGGAACTTCATCTCGTCCTCCGGTGGTCTCGCGAGCCCGCTCCGGGCCCTTCTGCCGCTTGGTCGGAGCCGCCGCCGGCTTCTTGACGTCCGCAGGCAGGACTTTCGCAGGAATTCTTTCGCCGTTGCCGCGCCACGCGGTGGGAGGCTAGGGTCGGTCGGGTGACTGCCGGGTCGGCCATGGGCCACGCACGAGTGAGGCGCCCGGCCTCGGGGTGAGCCCGGGGCGGGCCAGGGCCCCGCCGCACCCTCTCCACGAATCCTGCTCCGCGCCCGCGCGCGGCGATGTTCGTTCCCGTGGAACCCACGATCCGGAGAGAGCACAGATGTCCCACGACCAGCACGACCAGCACCCGTCCCCGGCCGCCGAGCCGGTCACCGACACCGTCCAGCTCAACCACACCGTCGTCTTCGCCAAGGACCGGCAGCTGTCGGCCGAGTTCCTCGCCGTGATCCTCGGCCTCGCGGTCGGCGCCCCGTTCGGGCCGTTCCTCCCGGTGGACCTGGGCAACGGCGTCACGCTGGACTACTACCAGAAGAGCGACGAGCCGATTCAGTCGCAGCACTATGCGTTCCTGGTGCCCGAGGCGCAGTTCGACACCATGATCGCCCGCCTGGAATCGCTGCGCGTCACCTACTACGCCGACCCGAGCCACACCGAGCCCGGCCGGATCAACCGGCTCTTCGGCGGACGCGGCGCCTACTTCGCCGACCCGGACGGCCACAACATGGAGATCATCACCCGGCCCTACAGCCGGCGCTGACCGAACCGGCCGCCCCGGTGGCCGGCCTTCGGCTGACAGCGGGTCAGAGCGGGCCCGGCGCGACGAGAATCACACCGGTGGCGGGCCGCCAGCGGAGCGAGCGGGCCGCGGGTGGTGCTCCCGGCCGGGCGCGGCGAGGCCGGCGCCCGGCCCCAGGGCCTGTCCGACGTGCATGGTCGGACAGGCCCTGGCGTGCCTCAGGAGCTGGAGGCGCAGTCCCGGCAGATGGGGTGACCGTTCTTGTCCTCCCCGGCGAGCTGGGTGCGGTGGTGGACCAGGAAGCAGGTCATGCAGGTGAACTCGTCCTGCTGCAGCGGGATGACCCGGACGGTGAGTTCCTCACCGGACAGGTCGGCGCCGGGCAGTTCCATGCCCTCGGCGGCATCGGTCTCGTCGATGTCGACCGAGGCGCTGGACTTGTTGTCGCGCCGGCCCTTCAGCTCCTCGATGCTTTCGTCGTTCGAGTCGTCGCTGCTGGTGCGCGGGGCGTCGTAGTCGGTAGCCAAAGCGGTGCCTTCTCGTCAGGTGGGCGGGATCCGGAGAGATGATACGTGCCAGCCTGCCCTGTCAGCGGCGCACCGGCACGGTAGCCGGGGCGCTGTTCGGGTGACGGCCCGGCCCTGGCCCGTCATCGCGCCGTCACCGTCCCGCCGCCGAATCGTCACCACGGCCTGGGCGCCGCCCTGTTGGGCCGTGACGCTCCGATCGACGGTCTGCCGTGCCCGGGCGAGGCGGCGGGAAATCTGCTCAGGGCGGCTGGGCCCAAGGGTGACGCGCGGCACTCGGCGCGGCGTCCGACCGAGCGCTCCGCCGTCCCGTCGGCCATCGGCGCCGTCCCATCCGGAAGCGCGCCATCCGGAAATCCCGCGCCGGAAACTCTGCGGCCGGAAGCCCGCGGCCGGAAACCGCACGGCCGGAAACCGCACGGCCGGAAGCCGCGCGGGCGGAAATCGGTGGCGGTCGCGGCTGCGGACGGGCACCGTGGCCGCATGGACATCGAACTCGTTCCGGTCACCGCCGAGGGCAGGCAGGTATTGGCGAACCTGATGCAGCTCTATCTGCACGACTTCTCGGAGCTGGACAACCGGGAGCTCTCCGCGGACGGGACCTTCGGCTACCCGTGGTTCGACGCCTACTTCACCAGCCCGGCCCGCGAACCGTACCTGATCCGGGTGGCCGGTCGGCCGGCGGGCTTCGCGCTGGTCCGTTGCGACGTGGCGGGGGACGAGGGGGCGTGGAACGTCAGCGAGTTCTTCGTGGTGCGCCGGTACCGCCGCCAGGGCGTGGCCGCCACCGCCGCGCGCCTGCTGTTCCAGCGGCACCCGGGACCCTGGACCCTCGCCTACCTCCACCACAACACGGCAGCCGCCCGCCTGTGGCCGGCGCTGGCCGCGGCGGTCGCCGACGGCGCCGTGCGCCACGAGGAGCAGCATCCGCCGGCCGTGCCGCTCGCGAAGTCCCGCCTGCGCTTCGAGGTGCCCGTCGCCACGGTCTGAGCCCGCTGCCCGGGTCCGCGACCCGAGCCCCGAGCACGGGGCACGGGGCGGCGGCAGCCGGCTCCGGAGACCCTACTTTCGCCGAGACCCGCTCCTGGGTGAACACTCCTCCATAGACTGGCGGTTGAGGTCACCGAGCAGACTGCGATCCAAGGGATCTGGGGGCAGGGCGGATGCCACAGGACGAACCACGCGAGGACATGGACCCGGCCACCGAACGCGGCAGCCGGGAGGCGCCGCGCCCCGCGACCGTGCACGCCGCCTTCGAGGCGCAGGCGCGCCGGGACCCGCACGCCGTGGCGGTGCGGTGCGGCACCGAGCAGCTCAGCTACGGCGAACTCGACCGCAGGGCCGACCGGTTGGCCGCCGAGCTGCGGCACCTCGGACTGCCGCGCGGTGGCTTGGTGGTGGTGTCGCTGGGGCGCTCGCCGTTGGTCCTGGTCGCGATGCTCGGGGTGCTGAAGGCCGGCGGCGCCTACGTCCCGGTGGAGCCGACCGCGCCCGACCGGCTGCTGCGCCACGTGCTGGCCAGGGCCGAGCCGTTCGTCGTGCTGACCGAGGAGGCGCACCGGGTCCGGCTGGCCGACGCCACTGACCGCCCGCTGCGCCTCCTGGACCGCGAGGCCCAGGCGCAAGCGCTGCCCGGCCCGCGCGCCGCCACGCCCGCGAGCGCCGCAGCAGCCGCCGCCGTGATCGACGCCGCAGTCGACGCCGCCGACCTGGCCTGTGTCTTCTTCACCTCGGGCTCCACCGGCCTGCCAAAGGGTGCGCTGCTGGAGCACCGCAACCTGCTGAGCGCCTTCCACGGCTGGCAGCGGGAGCTCGGGCTGACCCCGGCCGACCGCCATCTGCAGAGCACCACCTTCGAGTTCGACGTGTTCACCGCCGACTGGCTGCGCGCCCTCTGCTCCGGCGGCTCGCTGATCATGTTCGAGCCCAACGTCACCCTGGACCGCACGCCCGACCTGGGCGCGCTCCACCAGCTCCTGACGACCCAGCAGGTCACCGTCGTCGGCATCAGCGCCCGGACGTTCCAGCGGCTCTACGCCCACGTCGGCCGGTTCGGGCTGTGGCTGGGGTCGGTGCGGCTGCTTCTGGTGGGAGCCGAGAAGTGGTACCTGGACCGGCAGTTGGAGGTGCAGCAGTACCTGGGTGAGCAGGTCAGAGTGGTCAACAGCTACGGGACGGCCGAGGCCGGGATCGACAACCTGCACTTCGAACCGGCCGATCTGCCGGGCCCGGTGACCCACCCCGAGCGGGTGTCGCTGATCGGCCGGCCTTATCCGGGGACGGAGGTCATGGTGGTCGACGCGGCCGGCCGGCCCGTCGGCCCCGGGGTGGTGGGGGAGATCCAGCTCGCCGGCGCGGTGGTCGGCCGCGGCTACCTCGGCGAGCCGGCGCTGACCGCGGCGCGGTTCCACCCCGTCGACCTCCGCCCCGGCAGCCCGCTCTGCTACCGGACGGGGGACGCCGGGCGGCTGCGCGAGGACGGCCTGGTGGAGTACCTCGGCCGGCTCGACACCAACGGCGGGGTCGAGGCGGTGGCCGAACTGGCCGAACTCGACGGCGTGTTGCGCTCCCATCCGCTGGTGGCCGAGAGCTGGGCGGCCGACATCGAGCTGATCCCGGTCGAGTCGGCCGAGGCCGGTGCGGCGCAGCGCCCGCTGGTGCGCGTGGGGTACGTGGTGCCGGTCGACCCCGAGGCGCCGTTCGACGCCGAGCAGGTGCGGGCCCACGCGGTCGAGCGGCTGCCCGGCGGCCGGGGACCGGAGGTGGTGGTGCCGCTGCCGGTGCTGCCCCGCACCCGGGCCGGCAAGGTGGATCGCGCTGGCCTGCCGCTGCCGGCCGCCCAGCAGCTCGAAGCCGCGGGCGCCGTGGCTGCCGGGAGTGCCAAGGGGGCCGGGGCGGTTCCGGTGGGTGCGGGACGCAAGGCGGCTGCTGGGGGCAAGGCGGGGGTGCCGCTCGGCAAGACCCGGGCGTCCGCGCTCAAGGGCCGGGCCGTGGGAGCCGGGCCGGCCGGAGCACTGGCGCGCCCGGCTCCGCAAAGGCGGGCGCGGTGGTGGCCGCTGCGCTGGTGGCCGGCCCGGCGACGACCCGGCCCGCCGCCTGCGGACCGCCCGCCCCGCACCCCGTAGCCCCGCACCCGATAGCGCCGCACCCTGTAGCCCTGCTCACCGGCGTGGCGCTCAGCAGCAGGCGAGTCCGCTGGCGGTGCTCAGCGGACCAGGCCGGCGAAGAGCAGGCCGAGGTCCGCGTTGGCGGCGCGGACCAGAGCCTCGGCGGTGTCCAGTGCGGAGCGCGACCGCGCCGCGATGGCCACCCCGACCGAGGGGATCGGGTCGAAGGCGGTGTCGGGCAGCGTCGGCAGCAGCAGGGCGCCGTGGCGCTCGCAGCGGCGGGCGAGCCGCTGCAGGTGGTCGAAGAGGTGCTCCTGGGCCAGCCGCGCGCCCAGCGGGAGCTCGTCCAGGACCCGGACGAGGTGACCGGGGCCGCGGACCCGGTCGAGCCGGGCCTTGATCATGAAGGCGATGGCGGGGCCGGTCAGCCGCAGATTGGTCTCCATCGGGGCGAGCGTGCGGTCCGGGCCGGCGACGAAGTCGATGTCGTACCAGCCCCGGTAGCCCAGCCCGGCCAGCCTGCGCCCGACGTCCAGGCCGAACCGGGTGGCCCGCTCGGCGAGTTCGGGCGGCACCACATCCGGCCCCACGGTCGCACCCTGGTAGCCGGTGCCGGCCACGTGCATCACCGCCACGCCGACCGGATGGACGCCTCCGTCCCGGGCCACCACCGCGTCGAAGGTCAGGTCCCGCAGCTCGGTGGCGCCCGCGACGTAGGGCTCCAGGAGCATGCCGCCGCGGTCGCGGATCAGCGGGTCCAGGGCCGTCAGCGCGTCCAGCAGCGCCCGTGCGCCGCCGGCCGCCGCCACCTGCCCGGGGGTCACCACGGCGGTGCCGAGACCGGCGACGCCGTACTCCGCCTTGAGGACCACGCTCCGGCCGCGGGCCGTCGCCCGGCCGATGGCCCGGGTGAGTGCGCGGGGAGTGTCCAGCCACTGGGCCTGACGCACCGGCACCTGGGGGTGGCCGTCGGCGGCGGTCGCCCGGAAGAGTTCGAGGGCGGCCCGCTTCGACTCGAAGCGCCGGACCAGTGCCCTGACTTCGCTGCCCCCCGGGCCCTCCGGCAGGGCCTCGCCGGGCGACCTGCCCCACGGGACGAACGGCAGCCCGCGCTCGCGCAGCCGCCCGAGCAGCACCGGACGGGCCGTCAGCGCGGGCCAGAACCAGTCCTGCTCGGCGATGCCGCTGTGCACCTCGACCGGGTCCCACTCCAACTGTCGGGTCAGGACGTCGAGCCAGGCCGGTTCGAGGTGCCGGGGGAGGACGACGGCGGCGGGGTGCGGGCTGTAGAACGGCGTGAGCGCGGCGTACCGGTGGCCCTGGCTCGGCCAGTCGAGCAGCACCTGGTGCCCGCCGCGTGCGGTGGTGGTCGGCGCGCTGCCGGGCAGTGGGTCGGCGAAGAAGCCGGGGTCGAGGAACTGGGCGTTGAAGTCGGCCACGTTGCCGAGGTGGACGCACCGTCGGCCGCCGGTCCAGGCCTGCTCCCACCCCGCCGGGTCCACCGCTGGTGTTGCCCCCGGGTCCGCCGGCTCCACCCGATCCGCTCGCTCCGCTCGTGCCACGGGCCGAGCCTAGAGGCCGACCCGATCGCTGGTCCGAGGATCGGAAAATATGAGGGGAATTCATGAACATGTCGTTCGAAGGATGGGGAACGGGCACACCGCTGTGACCATCCCGGACCGGCGATGACCGAGGTTCACCGATTTCAGCAGGGAGCCGGGCTGACGCGCCCTCACCTGCTGTGGTTCAGTTGCCCTCGACATCGAACGTGGAGGGATGACGGGTGGCGAGTTTCGAGGGTGTCTCCTGGATGACGCAGGATCAGGACGACTGGATACCGGAGGTCGACCTGCAGACCGAGCGGGCGCACCCCGCCCGGGTCTACGACTACCTCCTCGGCGGCAAGACCAACTTCGCCGCCGATCGCGCCGCCGGTGACACGATCCTCACCGAGTGGCCCGGCGCCCGCGTCTCCACCCGCGCGGCCCGTGCCGTGATGCACCGGATGACCCGCCGACTGGCCACGGTGCACGGCGTCCGGCAGTTCCTGGACATCGGCACCGGCATCCCCACCGCGCCCAATCTGCACGAGGTCGCCCAGTCCATCGACCCGGCCACCCGGGTCGTCTACGTGGACAACGACCCGATCGTGCTCGCCCACGCGCGCGCCCTGCTCAGCAGCACCCGTGAGGGCCGCACCGCCTACGTCGACTGCGACCTGCGCGACCCCGAGAAGCTGCTCGCCGACCCGGCGCTGCTCGGCGCGACCCTGGACCTGACCCAGCCGGTGGCGCTGACCCTGATCAACATCGTGCACTTCCTCTCCGACGAGGTCGCCCTGCCGCTGGTCGCGCAGCTGCTGGAGGCGCTGCCCGCCGGAAGCTTCCTCGCCCTGACCGCCGGCACCGCGGACTCCATCCCGGAGCGCGCCGAGGTGGCCTCCCGGCGCTACCGGGAGGCGGGCATCGAGAACCACCTGCGCAGCCAGGCGGGCGTGGCGCGCTTCTTCGACGGGCTGGAGCTGGACGATCCCGGCGTGGTGCTGATCAACCGCTGGTACCCGGAGCTGGACGACGGCCCGGCCCTGGCGGACAACCAGGTGATGGCCTACGCGGGGCTCGGCCGCAAGCCGTAGCGCGGGCGGCCGACGGCCCGACCGCCGGCACGTGGCGGCCGGTACCCCGCCGCGCCGCCGGTACCCCGCCGCGCCGCCGGCGCCAGGTCCGCCGCACTGCGCCGATCGACGCGTTCCTCGCCCACCCGGCTCGTGGCGGCGCCCCGCCGCGGGCCCGGGCCGGTACGGTTCGGCGCGGGGCGCGCGCGGTGGCACCGCCGCCCCGGGCGACCGGGCGCCGAGCGCGAGGGGCCGGCGCCCCCGCCCACCGGCACCGCAGCGGAGGCCAGCACCATGTCCGCCGACCAGGACCAGGCAGTCGCCGCAGCCCTGCTTCCGCTGCTCGGCGGAGCCGGCAACATCACCGGCGTCGCCCACTGCATGACCCGGCTGCGCCTGGGCCTGCGGGACGGGGCGCTGGTGGATGAGGCCGCGCTCACCGCGCTGCCGGCCGTGCTGGGGGTGGTCGACGGCGCGACGTACCAGATCGTGCTGGGCCCCGGCGTGGCGCGGGTCGCCCGGGCGTTCGAGGAGCTGCTCGCACGGCAGCGCGCACAGTCACAGGCACCGGCGCAGGCACAGACACCGGCGCCGGCGCAGGGGCTGGTGGGCTCCGAGCCTGCGGCGACCGTGGAGGCGACCGCCGTTCACCCCGCGACCGCCGAGCAGCTGGCCGAGCGCGGGGCGGCCCTGCGCGGCGCCGCGCGGCAGCGCAACGCGACACCCGCCAAGGAGGTGCTGCGGCGGATCGCCGACATCTTCGTCCCGCTGATCCCGGCCCTGATCGGGTCGGGCGTCATCGCGGGCGTGGCCGGCCTGTTCACCACCCTGCACTGGCTGCCCGCGCTGGTCCCGGCGCTGAACGCGATCAGCGGCGGCTTCCTGGCCCTCATCGCGGTGTTCGTCGGCTACCACACGGCCAGGGTGTGCGGCGGCACACCGATGCTGGGCGGCGCCGCCGCGGCGGTGATCGTCTTCCCGGGGGTCTCCCACGTCTCGGCGTTCGGCCAGCAGCTGACCGCCGGTCAGGGCGGTGTGCTGGGCGCGCTGGGCGCGGCGGCGCTGGCGAGCCGGGTGGAGCGCGGCTGCCGGCGCCGGGTGCCCGCGGCGCTCGACGTCCTCGTCACACCCACGCTGACCCTGCTGGTCACCGGCCTGGTCACGCTGTTCGGGCTGATGTTCGTGGCCGGGCACGTCGCCGCCGCGGTCGGTACGGCGGCCGGCTGGCTGATGGCCCGCGGCGGCGCGTTCGCCGGGCTGCTGCTCGGCGGACTCTTCCTGCCGCTGGTGATGCTGGGCCTGCACCAGGCGCTGATCCCGATCCACACCACGCTCATCGAGCAGCACGGTTACACCGTCCTGCTGCCGATCCTCGCGATGGCGGGCGCCGGGCAGGTCGGCTGCGCCCTCGCCGTCTACCTGCGGCTGCGCCACAATCCGTCGATCCGGGCCACCATCAGGTCCGCGCTGCCCACCGGGCTGCTGGGCGTCGGCGAGCCGCTGATCTACGGGGTCTCGCTGCCGCTCGGCCGGCCCTTCGTCACCGCCTGTCTCGGCGGGGCGGCCGGCGGTGCCTTCATCGGCCTGTGCAGCATGCTGGGCACCGAGGTCGGTTCGACGGCGATCGGCCCCTCGGGGTGGGCCCTGTTCCCCCTGCTGAAGGGCAACCACGGCCTGGGGAGCACGCTGCTGGTCTACGCCGGCGGGCTGTTCGTCGGCTATCTGGCCGGGTTCCTGGCCACCTACTGCTTCGGCTTCACCAAGGCGATGCTGGCCGAGCTCAACGCCGAAGAGCCGGGCGAGGCCGGCCCGGACGGCGATCCCGTGGCCACCGCGCTGACCGGGAGAACGGGGTGAGGGCGGCCTGCCCGGCAGGCCGCCCTCGGTACCCGGGTCGCTACTGCGGTACGACGTTCTCGGCCTGGGGCCCCTTGGGCCCCTGCACCACGTCGTAGTCGACCTCCATGTTCTCCTCCAGGGAGCGGAATCCCTGGCTCTGGATGGCGGAGAAGTGGACGAACACGTCCGGGCCGCCGTCATCCTGCTCGATGAAGCCGAAGCCCTTCTCGGCGTTGAACCACTTCACCTTGCCAGTTGCCATCTGTTCCGTCCTTCGGCCCACGTCACGGCGCCAGTTCACCGGCACCGACCGGGGTCCGTCGCGGGCCCCGGCCCCTGCACCCTGTCACCCCGGCCGGTGTCCGGTCGGCTGATTCGCCGGTGTCGTCGGGGGATCATCCGGATGGGGTGGCGGGTGCGGTCACAGCTCCGCGAGCTGGGTGAGCCGGATGTTGTTGCCGGAGGGGTCACGGAACCCGCAGTCGCGGCCGTAGGGTCGGTCGGTCGGCTCCTCGTTGAACTCCACGCCCCGGGCGGAGAGTTCCTGGTAGGTGGCGTCGCAGTCGTCCGTGGTGAGGAAGACGGTGCCGGCCGCGCCCTTGGCGGTCAGCTCGCGCACCTGGGACTGGGTCTCGGCATCGAGGACCGGCGGGCCGGGGATGGCCATCAGCACGATGGACACGTCCTCCTGCCCGGCCGGACCGACGGCGAGCCAGCGGAAGTCCCCCATCTCGGGGAGGGTGACATCGGACCGGACCTCCAGGCCCACCTTCTTGGTGTAGAAGGCGAGGGCCTCCTCCTGGTCGTGCACCCAGAGCTGCGCGGTGGCGATCTTGATCATGGTGAGCCTCCTGATATCGGCTGGTTGTCAGTGTGTTGCGCGCACGTGTGGACAGGTCGGCCGCGGTGCGCGGGCCATACCGTCACGCTAGGGCGGGACCCTGCGGGCCGTCTTCTCGAAACGTGCGGTGTTGCGGCCGGCCGTAGGCGCGCTGCACGCAGCCGGGCACGATCGCGTGCGCGGCGGCCGGCGGGAACGCGGCCCGGTAGGCCGCCGGGGTGCGGCCGAACATCCGGGTGAAGCTGGTGGTGAACGACCCCAGGCTGTTGAGCCCGACGTCCAGGCAGACGGTGGCGATCGGCCGGTCGGTGGTGCGCAGCAGCGCGGCCGCGCGCTCCAGCCGCCGGGTCAGCAGGTACACGTGCGGTGACTCCCCGAAGGCACGTCGGAACGCGCGGCTGAAGTGCGCGGGGGACAGCCCGGCGGCCGCCGCGAGCTCGGCGACCGTGAGCGGATCGGCGTACCGCGCGTCGGCGAGGTCCTTGGCGCGCATCAGATGTCGGGCGGGGGGATGTGCGGTCACGGAACCCAGCGTAGGCAGCAGGTGTGACATCGGGCCGCCGCTGGAGGGCTCGGCCGACCTCGCAGGAACTCTTTCGCAAGAACTCTTTCGAAAGGGTTCTTGCGAGCCTATGCTCCTCGGTGTGAGCACTCCAGAGCGCGACAGCACCCCGCCGGCCGGTGACGACCCGTACGCCGCGATGCGCAACGAGACGGATCCACGAGCGCTGCGCGCGCTCGCGCACCCGACACGCATCGCGCTGCTGGAGGCACTCGCGGTGGGCGGCCCGCTCACCGCGACCGAGGCGGCGGGGATCGTGGGCGGCACCGTCCCCAACGTCTCGTACCACCTGCGCACGCTGGCGAAGTACGAGTACGTCGTCGAGGCGGGCGGCGGCACCGGGCGGGAACGGCCGTGGAAGCTCGGCGCGGTCAGCCTGCGCATCGACTCCGAGAACCCCGATCTGACCGTCGGTCACGCGGCCCGGGCGCTGGGTGATGTCGTGCTGGACCGCTGGTGGGCCCGGGTGCGCCACTACGACAGCCACCGCGAGCAGTACCCGCAGGCGGTGCGGTCGGTCAGCGGACGGAGCCAGTTCGTGCTCTTCGCCACCACGGCGGAGGTCGAGCAGGCGCAGCGCGAGATCGCGAGCGTCCTGATGCGGTTCACGGACCGCATCGACGATCCGGCCGCCCGCCCGGAGGGCTCCGTGCCCTTCGAGGTGCTGACGGCCACCCACCCCTTCGAGGTCCTCCTCCCCACCGAACCGGAAAGGTGACCCCGTGTCATGGGCAAGCTCCTCGCGTTACCCCGGATACGCCTGTACTTCCTCGGCAACAGCCTCAGCGAGATGGGTGACTACGCGCTCTGGCTGGCCGCCGGCATCTGGGTCAGGGAGCTGACCGGCTCGACCGCGAAGGCGGGCCTGTGCTTCCTCTGCCTCACCCTGGGCACCCTGCTCTCACCGCTGACCGGCCTGCTCGTCGACCGGGTCCGCCGCAAGCCGCTGATCATGGTCACCAACACGGCCACCGGCCTGCTGGTGCTGGTGCTCACGCAGGTGCACGGCGCGGACCAGGTCTGGCTGGTCTACGGCGTCATGGTCCTCTACGGACTGGCCGGTTCGATCAGCAGCACGGCGACCTCCGCGCTGCTGCCCGGGCTGGTCCCCGAGGAACTGGTGGGCTCCGCGAACGGGTTCGCCCAGGCCCTGACGCAGGGCCAGCGCCTGATCACCCCGGCGCTCGGCGTGGGCCTGCTCGAACTGCACGGCGGCGGCGCGGTGGCCGTGCTGGACGCGGCCAGCTTCGCGGCCGGCGTGCTCTGCTGGGCGTTCGTCCGGGTCGAGGAGGAGAAACCGCAGCCGTCCGGCGCGCGGTGGCGCCACGAGGCCGCCGCGGGCTTCGCGTTCCTGGTCCGCCGGCCCGCGCTGCGTCAGCTGACGGTCGCGATGACCGCGGGGGTCTTCGTCATGGGCTTCTTCGAGACGCTCGACATCGCGATCGTCACCACGGGCCTGCACCACTCCCCGGCCTGGACCGGCGTCCTGGCCACGGCGGTCGGCGTCACCGGGATCCTCGGCGGGCTCTGGGCCGGAGCCCTCGCCCGCCGGCTCGGCCCCGGTCGGCTGGCGGCGCTGGGACTCGCGGTCACCGGCGCGTCCGCCCTGGTGCTGGCCGTGCCCGAGGACGCGGTCGTGGTCGGCGGCGCGCTGCTGCTCGGGCTGGGGCTGCCGTTCGCCATCGTCGGCGCCATGACCGCGATCCAGCTGAACACCCCGGGCGAGTTGCTGGGCCGGGTGGTCGGCGCCGACAACTTCCTCGTGGTCGGCGGGCAGTCGCTGGGCATCGCCACCGGCGCCGCGCTCGTCTCCGCGCTGTACTACCGGGACCTGTGCTACGTCGCCGCGGGCGTGCTCGCCCTCGCCACCCTCTACCTCGCCACCCGGCCCGAACAGCGGCAGGGATCGGGGGCGACCGAATGCTCGCCCCAACCCGTCCCTTCCGGCTGAGCGGTCGTGACGCGCCGGGCGTCCCCCGGTGGTCCGGTCCGCCGAGCCAACGCCCACGACCTGGCGGTCACCGCGACCGTGGACCAGGCGCGGACGGCGTTCGCCACCTCGGTGCACGGCTACGCCTGGGGAGCGGGGCAGGATCCCGTGTTCCTGCGCCCGGTGACCGGTGTCTCGATGCCGACCGCGCTCGGCCACGACATCAGCACGGTGCTCGGCCTCGACTCCGACAACCCCTACGTACCGGACGCCGCCGGCACGGTGGCGCCGCGGACCACGGTGCCGCAGGCGGCAGCACCCCGTCCCGCAGCGCCCCGTCCCGCAGCGCCCCGTCCCGCGGCGTCCCGGACGGCAATGCCCCAGGCCGCTGTGCCGCAGAGTGCCGCCACCGCTCCGGCCACGACGACGTCATCGGCGTCGGCGCGGTGACCGCGGACTTCGCGCGCTTCTTCGCCCGTCACTGACGGTGGCCGCGCGGTGGATCCATCCCGGACTCAGCGCGGCTGCACCACCGCTCCGGCACGGCTCGGCCGGCCGGCCCGGGCCCGGGATCCGACACCTCGGGCACGGGCGCCGGCCACCCCGACCCGCACTCCTGCACCCGTCGACAAGCCCCCGGCGGCCTCCGGAAGGAGCGCCTGACGAGGGGCGATGAAAAAAATCTGAAAGTCAGCTGCGACCTGAACCGCCCCTTGGGCCGTTTGAAGGAGGGAGCGAGGAACACCGGAGCAAGGGATGTGGCATGAAGGCGATACGCATGGGACTGGCCGTGGGCAGCGTGCTGCTCCTGGTGACGGCCTGTGATGGCGGCGGTCATGCGGGCGGTGGCGGCGGCAGTCACGCGGCCGGCGCGGGCAGCTCGGACCGGGCGGCGGCCCCGGGCAGCCCGCCCGCCTCGCCGTCCGCACCGGCCGCCCCGCCGTCGCCGAAGACCTCGGCGGCCGTGCTGGACGTCGAGCCGAAGGACGGCGCGCAGGGGGTGGCGCCGGACGCGCTGAAGATAGCCGTGGCGAACGGCAAGCTGACCCAGGTCGCGGTGACCGACAAGGACGGCAAGGCGGTGGCCGGGACGATGGCCGCCGACGGGACCAACTGGGTCCCGGCGGCCGGTCTTTCGGTCTCCTCGCAGTACCGGGTCAGCGCTCGGGCCGTGGACGCCCAGGGCGTGGTGGCCGGCGCCGACAGCACGTTCACCACGCTGACCCCGGCCAGGACCAGCCGGTCCGGCGACAACATCGACACCGGTCGGACCTACGGCGTCGGCATGATCATCAAGGTCGACTTCCAGCGCGCCGTGACGAACAAGGCGGCGGTGGCGAACGGCATCACCGTCGAGGCGTCCGACGGCACCCAGGTCAAGGGCCACTGGTTCGACGACGACAACTGGCTGGAGCTGCGCCCGGAGAACTTCTGGAAGCCGGGCACCACGGTGAAGGTGCACGTCCGGCTCTCCAACGTGGAGGTGGCGCCCGGCGTGTACGGCGGTCGCGACCGTGACGAGCAGTTCACCATCGGGCGCTCACAGATCAGCACCGTCGACGCTGCGGCGCACACCATGGACGTCCAGCGCGACGGCCAGGAGCTGCGCCGGATCCCGATCACCGCCGGCTCGGACGACCACGCCTCCTGGAACGGCACCATGGTGATCAGTGCCAAGGAAGGCACGGTGGAGATGAACTCCGCCACCGTGCCGGGCCTCAAGGCGGGGGACTACGACCTGGTGGTCCCGCACTCGATGCGGTTGACCGACTCGGGCACCTACGTGCACGGCAACTACTGGTCCGCGGGCGCCTACGGGCACTCCAACAACAGCCACGGCTGCGTCGGCCTCGAGGACGTCAAGGGCGGCAGCGACACCTCGGTGGCAGGCACGTTCTACGCGGACTCGCTGGTCGGCGACGTGGTCAAGGTCGTCAACTCCAAGGGCGGCCAGGTGGCGCCGGACAACGGCCTGAGCGGCTGGAACATGCCGTGGAGCACCTGGTGACGGTCGCCGGGCTGCTTGCGGGCAGCCCGACACCTCCCTCGTATCCCTCGCACCAGGAGCGGAACCCGGCCACCGGACCGACCGTGCGGACGATCAGCCGTGCCGAACACCTGGCCTTCGTGGCCGGCCGCCGCTCCGCCAGCCCCATGCAACTGCCCTCCTGGGGCGAGCTGAAGTCGCAGTGGCGCAGTGAGTCGATCGGCTGGATCGACGAGAGCGGTGCGGTGGTGGGCGCCGGGCTGGTGCTCTACCGCCAACTGCCTCTGCTGAAGCGGTACCTGGCCTACCTGCCGGAGGGTCCGGTGATCGACTGGTTCGATCCGGAGCTGGACCGGCGCTGGCTGCGCCCGATGCTGGCGCACCTGAAGGCGCAGGGTGCCTTCTCGGTGAAGATGGGCCCGCAGGTGGTGCTGCGGCGCTGGGAGGCGGCGACCGTCAAGGACGCGATCGCGGGCGGAACGGCCCGACGCCTGCGGGACGTCGAGGCCGACTGGCACGAGCCGCAGCGCTTCGAGCTGGTGGACGGGCTGCGCCGGGCCGGCTGGCTGCGGAGCGAGGAGGGGGAGACCGGCTTCGGCGACGTGCAGCCCCGCTACACCTTCCAAGTGCCGCTGGCGGGAAGGTCGTTGGACGACATCCAGCGCGGCTTCAACCAGCTGTGGCGGCGCAACATCAAGAAGGCCGAGAGGAGCGGCGTCGAGGTGGTCCAGGGCGGCTACGAGGACCTCGCGGTCTTCCACCGGCTCTACGAGGTCACCGCCGAACGCGACCGCTTCACCCCGCGCCCGCTGGCCTACTTCCAGCGGATGTGGACGGCGCTGACCGCCGAGGACCCCAACCGGATGCGGCTGTACATCGCCTACCTGGACGGCGAACCGCTGGCCGCCACCACGATGCTCGCCGTCGGCGAGCACGTCTGGTACTCCTACGGCGCCTCGGCCGACCACAAGCGCGAGGTCAAGCCCTCCAACGCGATCCAGTGGCGGATGATGCGCGACGCGTACGCGCTCGGCGCGAGCGTGTACGACCTGCGCGGCATCAGCGACACTCTGGTGCCCGGTGACCACCTCGCCGGCCTGCTCCGGTTCAAGGTCGGCACCGGCGGCCAGGCCGTCGAACACCTCGGCGAGTGGGACTTCCCGCTCAACAGGCTGCTGCACGAGGCGCTCGGCCGCTACCTGAAGCGCCGCCGATGAGCCGCTGAGCCCGGCGGACCCGCTGAGCCTGCCGTACCCCCTGAACCCCTGAATCCCGCGGACTGGCGCTCGCCGTGGCGTCGGCCCGGCGATCCGTCGTGCCCGCGCGCAGGCCGGTCGCCCGGACAGTCCGTACCTACGAATCACCCTGGGAGAGCCCGATGCCCCTTTCGCTCTACCTGGACACCGACCGCTGGCGGGCCCATCAGCGCGCGGTGCTCGCCGAGTTCCCCACCCTGGTCCCGGTCGCCAAGGGCAACGGCTACGGCCTGGGCAACCGCCTGCTCGCCGAGGAGGCCGCCAGGCTGGGGGTGCCGCTGCTGGCGGTGGGCACGCCGGCCGAGGCGGCCGAGGCGGTCTGCTGGTACGACGGCGAGGTGCTGGTGCTCACCCCGTACCGGCCGGGGGAGGAGCCGGTACCGCTGCTGCGGCAGGTGATCCGCACGGTCGCCGGTCTGGAGGCGGTGCGGGCGCTGGCCGGCGGCAAGGTGGTGGTGGAGTGCATGACCAGCATGAGCCGCCACGGCATCGCCGGCACCGACCTCGCCCAACTCGCCGGCCTCGCCGCGAGCGTCTGCCTGGAAGGCTTCGCGCTGCACCTGCCGTTGGACCGGCCCGACCGCTCCGACCCGGTCGAGGAGGTGAGTGGCTGGGTCCGGGCGGTGGCCGCCGCCGGGCTGCCCACCCACACCTTCCACCTCAGCCACGTGAGCGCCGCCGAGCTCGCCAGGCTGGCCGAACGCCACCCGGACACGCGCTTCCACTGCCGGATCGGCACCCGGCTGTGGCTGGGCGACGAGGGCGGCATGGCGGCCCGCGCCACCGTGCTGGACACCGTTCCCGTCGCCAAGGGCGCCCGGTACGGCTACCGCCAGCACAAGGCACCCGCCGACGGCCACCTGCTGGTGGTCTCCGGCGGCACCGCGCACGGCATCGGGCTGGAGGCGCCCAGGTACGTGCGCGGGCTGATGCCCCGGATCAAGGGCCTCGTCCGCGCGGGCCTGGCCACCGTGAACCGCACCCTGTCGCCCTATCACTGGCAGGGCCGTCAACTCTGGTTCGCCGAACCGCCGCACATGCAGGTCAGCATCGTCTTCCTGCCCGCCGCCCGGGTGACCGGCACCGCCAGGCCCCCGGCGATCGGCGACGAACTGCCGCTGCGGATCCGCTCCACCACCACGCATTTCGACCGGGTGGCCCGAATCGGCGCGGGTGGTCCGGTGCGCGGGCGCGTGCCATATTCCGCTCCGGAGCGGATCGAAATTCATTCCACTCCACAGTGGAGCGAAATTCGGAATTTCCCTGTCGGGCAGCCGGGGAAAAATTAGCCGCGATTCTGTGGACGACCACGAAACCTGACGGTAACTTACCTGCCAGTAGTAGCTGCGTCAGGCAGCCCCCCCACGCACGCCCCCGCACCTCCCACGCGCCCCCCACCCGTTGTTCTTCCGCGCCCCCAGGAGAAACCGTGCCGAGCCCTGCCCGAAAGCTTGCCGCCACCCTCTGCGGCGGCCTCGCCCTGGCCACTTCGCTGGTCGCGGCCACCGCGCCCTCGGCCAGTGCCACCACCGCGCCGCGCACCGGAGCGAGCTACAACTCCTATGTCGCACTCGGCGACTCCTATGCGGCCGGAGCCGGAGTCCTCGACCAGTCGGCCGGGCTCTGCCTTCGTTCGGACCACAACTACGGTCATCTGGTGGCCGCCGCGCTGAATGTCGGCTCGTACACGGATGTCACCTGTGCCGCCGCCAAGGTGAAGGACATCACCGGCGCCCAGACGGACCTGGGCATCAAGGTCAACGACCCGCAGATCAACGCCATCTCCGCCAAGACCCAACTGGTCACCCTCGGCATCGGCGGCAACGAGCTCGGCACCTCCGACCTCGGGATCGGGGACGTGATCGCCACCTGCATCGCGGGCGCCGTGGTCAACCCGCTCGGCACGCCCTGCCACGACGTCTACGCCCACGGCCACTGGGCGTTCAACTGGGGCACGTTCAGCTGGAGCTGGCAGTACGGTGACGACACGCTGGTGGACCGGATCAACAGTGCCGCGCCCGCGCTCGCCACGGCCCTCCAGCAGATCCACGCCAAGGCCCCCGGCGCCAAGGTGATGCTGGTCGGCTACCCGTCCGTCCTGCCCGCGGACGCCGCGAGCTGCGCGGGCCGCCAGCCCGTCACCGTCGGCGACGTCGCCTACCTGCGCGGGATCCTCGACCAGCTGAACGGCATGCTGGCGAGCACGGCGGCGGCCAACGGCGCCACCTTCGTGGACACCGCCACGCCCACCGCGGGCCACGACGTCTGCTCCGACGACCGCTGGATCGAGGGCGCGCTGCCCGGCTCGCCGGCCGTCCCGTTCCACCCCAACGCCACCGGCGAGCAGGTGATGGCCGGCGCGGTCCTCGCGGCGCTGAAGTAGCTGGAGCAACGGCGCACACGACGCGACGCCGTCCGCTCCGGCCGTGACTGCGGTCGTCACGGCGCCCCGTCGCTCCGGCCGTCACGAGAATTCTCGTGGCGGCCGGAGCTGTTTCCCGGTGGCACCGGCCTTGTTCCGATAGCCTCGCGTTCACGAGGGAGGGACACCCATGGCCGACAACGACACCACCGTCCTGCTCAAGGCTGCCGATGCCGAGCTGACCGTCGATCCGCACAACGGCTGCCGGATCACCGGGCTGCGCGTCGGTGGCGTCGAACTGCTGCGGCAGGGCGCCAGGTTCGGCTGCTTCCCGATGGTGCCGTGGTGCGGGCGCACCGAACTCGGCCGGTTCCGCAACGGCGGTGAGCTCGTGCAGCTGCCCGTCAACGCGGCACCGCACGCCATCCACGGCACCGGCCGCGACACCGCCTGGCGCACCGCCCGCGCCGACGAGAACTCCGCCGCCTTCTTCTACGACCTCGCCGAGCCCTGGCCCTACCCCGGCCGCGTCACCCAGGTCGTCGAACTCGCCGAGGACCGGCTCACCTTGACGATGGGCGTCGAGACCTACCAGGACAGCTTCCCCGCGCAGGCGGGCTGGC
This sequence comes from Kitasatospora sp. NBC_01250, assembly GCF_036226465.1. Taxonomy (NCBI): domain Bacteria; kingdom Bacillati; phylum Actinomycetota; class Actinomycetes; order Kitasatosporales; family Streptomycetaceae; genus Kitasatospora; species Kitasatospora sp. NBC_01250. The sequence continues at coordinate 8,323,313 of NZ_CP108476.1, forward strand.
ACCCCTGGTTCCTGCGCGACCTCGGCACCGGCGGCCCGCTCCAGCTGGCCTTCGACCCCGCCTGGCAGGAGGAGCGCGGCGAGGACCACCTGCCGACCGGCCGGCGGATCGAGCCGCTGCCCAGCCCCTGGGACGACTGCTTCGGCATGCCCGACGGCGTGGACGTCACCCTCACCTGGCCCGGCGCCCTGGAGCTGAAGGTCACCAGCCACGCGGAGTGGGTGGTCGTCTACGACGAACAGGCCGAGGCCATCGCCGTCGAGCCGCAGAGCGGCCCGCCGAACGGCCTCAACACCCTCCCGCGCCTGGTCACCCCCATCGACCCGCTGGAGATCTCCACCACCTGGACGTGGCGGACCCTCGGCTAGGCCGTGTCTCACCATTCGCGTCGGATCAGCGCGCGGCTCCCCCAGCCTTCGGCCGGGAGGTACCCCCACCACCCAGCCTGGCGGCTGGGTGGCGCCCGGCTGGGCGTGCCGGCGAAGCGTCCTCGTACTGGGTCGTACGTGGATGATTCGCCGGTGCGTCCAGGCGGGCAGCGACATCAGCAGCTGACGCTGCGGGCCGGCGTCGCGCGCCTGGCGGGAATGGTGAGACACGGCCTACGGCCTGTCCGGCCGTCGGACCCACGGTAGTCTCGGGGCTCGGATCCCGGGGGGTTGCATGAGTGTCAAGGACGGCTACCTGGCCGCCGCGAGTCTGGCAGTGGAACTGCTGGCGAGCACCGAAGTTGACGCAGCGTGGGAGCAACCCAGCGCGCTCGCCAGGATGACGGTCGGCAGCCTGGCCGGCCATCTCGCGTACCAGATCTTCAGCGTCGACACCTCGTTGGCGGAGCCCGAGCCGCAGCAGGAGCCCATCCCGCTGCTGGAGCACTACGCGCGCGCCGCCTGGATCGACGCGCCGCTCGACGGCGAGGCCAACACCGGAATCCGGGCGAAGGGCGCGGACATCGCGGCCGAGGGCGCCCGCGCGCTGGCCGAGCGGGCCCGCGGCTCCCTCACCGGGCAGCGGGCGCTGCTCGCCGGGCGTTCCGGCGAGCAGGCCGTCTTCCTGTCGCCGACCGGGTGGTCGCTGCGGCTGGACGACTTCCTCACCACACGGCTGCTGGAGCTGGCCGTCCACCTCGACGACCTCGCCGTCAGCGTGGGAACCGCCGCACCTCAACTCCCCGACGCCGCCTTCGACCCCGTCCTGACCCTGCTGGCCCGCCTCGCCGCCCGCCGCCACGGCCAGCCCGCCCTGCTCCGAGCCCTGGCCCGCGCCGAACGCGCACCCGCGGCGGTCAACGCCCTGTGAGCGGCCGCGAGCAGATCCGCGGTGTGCCGACGCCGGAGCAGCTCGCGGGCGTCGCCCGCGCGGCCCTGGGTGCCCGCCGCCGCCTCGTCGGCGTGGCACGGCTGCGCGGCGGCACCAAGAAGGGCGTGTACCGGCTGACCTTTGATGACGACTCGACCGCGATCCTCTACAGCTGGCACGAGGCCGAGAACTACTGGCCCACCGCGCCCGCCGACGCCGCCCAGGACCACGCCGACCCTTTCTCGGCCGCCTCGGGGCTCGACCTCTTCCAGGCAGCACACCGGCGCCTGGCGGCCCTGGGGATCCGCACGCCCCGCCTCCACTGGGCCGACCGCAGCGGAGCCCACTACCCGGCGGACCTCGCGGTGGTCGAGGACGTGCCCGGCGAGAACCTGGAGACGCTGCTGGACCGCGATCCTCGCCGGGCAGCCGCCACGCTGGAGCAACTAGCCGCGCTGCTCAACGTGTTGAGGAGTTCGACCGCGCCGCACTTCGGCAAGGTCGCGCTGATCGACGGCGGCGGTCACTCCCGCGGGGAGTCGTGCGAGGGGATCGTCCTCGATCGGGCGCTCGACGACCTCGCCGAAGCCGCCTCGCGCGATCCACGCCTCGCGGATGCCCGCGCCCGGCTGGAGGAGAGGCTTCGCATCCTGGCCGCCCGGGTGCGCCCGCGCGCGGAGTACGCCCTCGTCCACGGTGAACTCGGCCCGGACCACGTGCTGGTGGACCGATTCGGGCAGCCGGTCCTGATCGACATCGAGGGCCTGATGTTCTTCGACGCCGAATGGGAGCACGCCTTCCTGCGGATCCGCTTCGGCTCCCACCACCAGCGGCTCGACCCCGGCGGCCTGGACGAACAGCGCCTGGAGTGCTACCTGTTGGCGATGCGCCTGTCCCTGGTCGCCGGTCCGCTGCGGCTGCTGGACGGCGACTTCCCCGACCGCGACTTCATGCGGGGGATCGCGGAGCACAACCTGCAGCAGGCGCTGGCGTTCCTGCGGGACGGGTGAGGGCCGGTCACCGCGCCGGTGGCTCGGGGAGCCAGTCGTTCCTCGGGTCGTACTCCAGCCAACGGTGCTGCGCCGCCTGCGCGGTGCAGGCCGCGACGAGGCCGGCCAGGCCGGGGTGCCCGCCGCCGGCGGGCCAGAGCAGCGACCAGGCGTACAGCGGGGTGGGGTCGACCAGCGGGACGGTGCGAAGGCCCGGGACCTGCGGCAGGGACAGGTCGGCGGGCAGCAGCGAGAAGCGGTGCGGCTCTTCGGCGACCTCGGCGAGGAAGTGGGGGAGGCCCAGGTTGACGCTCGCGCTCCGGTGCCGGATGCCGAAGCGCTCGGCGAACTGGTGCAGGAAGTCGAGCCGCTCCAGCGGGCCGGGTGCCCACAGCAGACTGTCGCGCAACTGCTCGGGCCGCAGGGCCGGTTCGGTCGCGAGCCGATGGTCCGCGCTCAGCACGGCGTCCACCGGTTCGAGGCGGACCAGCCGGTGCGTGAGCGCGGCGGGCAGCGGCGGGTGGACCCGGCCGAAGGCCGCGTCGATGTCGCCGTGCAGCAGCGCGGTCGTCACCGACGGCAGATCGCGCCCGTGTCCCAGCACCAGCTCACCGGCCCGGCCGGCGACCTGGGCCAGCGTCCGCATCGGCGCGTAGAGGTGCCCCCAGACGTCCACGTGCAGCGGGCGGTCCGGCCCCACCACCGCCGCGACCGCGGCATCGGCGGCGGCCAGGGTCTGCCGGGCCGGCGGCAGGAACCGCGCCCCGGCCTCGGTGAGGCGCACCCCGGTGGCGCCGCGTTCGAGCAGCCTGGTGCCGAGCAGGGACTCCAGCCGCGCGACCCGCTTGGACAGCGCCTGCTGGCTGATGCCGAGGGCCGCGGCGGCCCGGCCGAAGTGCAGCTCCTCGGCGGTGCGCACGAAGGCACGTACCTGCGCCACGTCGAGATCCATGGCGCCCACCTTAGGTGACAACCAGGGGTTGTCGGATTCCCCCGGTTGTTGTTGGACCCCGGGTCGGCCCGAGCGGTTGCATCATCGGCATGCAGAGACTGATTCCCACGGGCCAGCAGGCGCGTCCGGTCGCCTTCGCCGAGGCCCCCCAACCCGTCCCGGGGCCCGGTGAGGCCCTGGTCAAGGTCGAGGCGTTCGCGCCGAACCGCGGCGAGACCTTCCTCCTCGAACGCCCCTGGCCGGGGGTGCTTCCCGGCAAGGACATCGCGGGGCTCGTCGTGCAGGCCGCAGCGGACGGCACGGGCCCCGGCATCGGCACCCGCGTGGTCGGGCATCCGGCCCAGGGTGGCTGGGCCGAGTACGCCGCGGTGCCCACGCACTCGCTCGCGGCGCTCCCGGACGGCATCGACAGCGTACGGGCGGCGGCCCTGCCGCTGGCCGGAATCACCGCCCTGCGGCTGCTGCGCACGGCCGGCTCACCGGCCGGTCGGAGGGTGCTGCTGACCGGAGCTTCGGGAGGCGTCGGGCACTACGTCACCGAACTGGCCGTCGGGGCCGGCGCCGAACTGACTGCGGTGACGGCCACACCGGAGCGTGGCGAGCGGCTCGCGGAGCTGGGCGCCACGGTCGTGCACGACGTCGCGGCGGCGCAGGGACCGTTCGACATCGTGCTGGAGTCCACGGGCGGGCCGGATCTGCCGGTCGCCCTCTCCAAGGTCCGCCCGGGCGGCCTGCTCGTCTGGTTCGGCCAGGCGAGCCGCACCCCGGTGACCCTCGACTTCTTCCAACTCCTGGGCGGGCCCGAGCGCGTGAGGATCCAGCACTTCCACTATGCCGGTGCGCCGTACGACGCCGACCTCAAGTCCCTGGTGAGCCTGGTGGACCAGGGCCGGCTGCACCCGGAGATCGGCCGGACCGCCGACTGGGCGCAGACCGCCGACACGCTGGTCGACCTGCGCGAGCGCCGCATCCGCGGCAAGGCCGTGCTGCTGACGGGAGGAGCACGATGAGCGCCCGGGATCTCGCCGCCGAGTTCGCCGCCGCGCTGTGGACGCGCGCCACCGGTGTGGGCGTCGACCCGCACGAGTACCGGCGCGTCACCGACGGCCTCGGCTCCGTCGCCGACTGCGGACCGGCCTTCGCGCGCACGGGACACGCCTACCTCCAGCGCGCACAGGAGGCGGGATCGTCCCGCTCGGCGGGGGAGTACCGGCTGACGGCGGCCCGCTGGTTCCATCTCGCCACCCTGGCACCGTCCTGGGCGGCGAGCGAGGCCGCCGCCCAGGCGGACCGCGCCCTGGGGGAGGCGCTCGCCCTGCTGGAGCCCGGTGCGCGGCGGGTGAGCGGGGAGGGGTTCACCGGCTGGCTGCGCGGCCCGGCCGATGCGCCCGGGACGGTGGTCGTCGTCCCCGGGCTGGACTCGGCCAAGGAGGAGTTCCTCGATCTGGCGTCCGCGCTGCTGGACCGGGGGCTGGCCGTGTTCGCGATGGACGGCCCCGGGCAGGGCGTGCTCGCGGCCACCACGACCCTGCAGCCGGCGTACGAGCAGGTGGTCGGCCGGGTCGTCGATGCCCTGGGGGTCGCGCGCATCGGGCTCGTCGGCCTCAGCCTGGGCGGCTACTTCGCCGCCCGGACCGCGGCGTTGGAGCCGCGGGTGGCGACGGTCGCGACCGTCAGCGGGCCCTTCCGGCTCGACTGGGACGAACTGCCCGTTCCGGTAAGGGAGATCATGGCCACGCGGGCCGGCGGGGCGGCTGCGGCCCGGGAGTTCGCCCGCCAGGTCGACCTGGCCGCGCTGGCACCGCGCATCGCGGCTCCGCTGCTGGTCGTCGACGGGGCGCAGGACGTCATTCCCGGCGTGACGAACGGCGAGCCGCTGGCCCGTCTGGCGCCGCACGGCAGCTACCTGTCCGTCCCGCACGGCGATCACCTGCTCGGCAACGCGCGGCCCGACTGGCTGCCCCGGGTGGCGGACCGGATGGCGCAGGCGCTGACGGGGGCCGGCGGCTGAACCGCCGCACCGTCACGGCCGGTTCCGCGCGGCGGGCATCGAGCGCGCGCGGAAGGTGCGGCGGTAGGTGTCCGGCGGCACGCCGACCGTGCGGTTGAAGTGCCGGCGCAGCGTGGTGGCGGTGCCCATGCCGGTGGCCGTCGCGACGGCCTCGATGCTGTCGTCGGTGGTCTCCAGCAACTCCTGAGCGTGGCGGATCCGTTGGACCAGCAGCCACTGCAGCGGGGTGGTGCCGGTCACCGTCCTGAAGTGCCGGCCCAGGTTGCGCGAGCTCATGTTGGCGCGGCGGGCCAGGTCCTGGACGGTGAGCGGCTGGTCCAGTCGTTCGACGGCCCAGGGCAGCAGGTCGGCCAGGGGGTGGTTGTCGGGGGCGGGCACGGGGGTGGTCACGAACTGGGCCTGGCCGCCGTCACGGTGCGGGGGCACGACCAGGCGGCGGGCGAGGGTGTTGGCGACCGAGGAGCCGTGGTCCAGGCGCACCAGGTGCAGGCACAGGTCCATCGCGGCGGCCTTGCCGGCGGAGGTGAGCACGCTGCCGTTGTCCACGTAGAGCACGTCCGGGTCCACCGTCACCCGGGGATGGCGGGCGGCCAGGGCCCGGGTGTGCGCCCAGTGGGTGGTGGCGCTCCGCCCGTCCAGCAGCCCGGCGGCGGCCAGCACGAACGCGCCCGTGCAGAGCGAGGCCACCCGGGCGCCCGCGCGATGGGCCGTGCGCACCGCGTCGACCAGGTCGGCAGGTGGATCCTGGTCGACGTCGGCCCAGCCCGGGACGATCACGGTGTCCGCGTCCGCGAGCCCGTCGAGCCCGCGGTCGGGCTCCAGCCGGAACCGGCCGGCCCGCACGGCGCCCGGCCCGCAGAGGGAGAGGCGGTACCAGGGGTCCGCCAGGCCGATCGGGTTGGCGCCGAAGACCTCGCAGGCCAGGGCCAGCTCGAAGTGCAGCATTCCGTCGGTGACGGCCAGTGCGACAGTTCCCACGTCCGGAATTGTACGGGTGATGGCGTTCCGGACACTCGTCCTGGGGTGCGCACAACCGCCAGGATGTCCGTGACAGAGCGCAGAGATCATTCGAGCACGGGGGACAACCCATGGGATCAGCACACACGGTGACGGTGTTCGGCGCGTACGGGCACACCGGACGCTTCGTGGTGGCGGAGCTGCTGGAGCGCGGCTTCGTCCCCGTCCTGGCCGGCCGCGACGCCGACCGACTGCACGCACTGGCAGGTGAGTTCGGACTCGACGGCCCGGCCTCGGTCCGCCCCGCGTCGGTCGACGACCCGGACTCGCTCGACCGCGCCCTGGCCGGCGCGGCGGCCGTCCTCAACTGCGCCGGGCCGTTCGCCACCACGGCCGCCCCGGTGATCGAGGCGGCGCTGCGCGCCCGGGTCCCGTACCTGGATGTGGCGGCCGAGATCGAGGCCAACGCCGACACCTTCGCGCAGTTCGCCGACCGTGCCCGCGCCGCGGGTGTGCTGGTCGTCCCGGCGATGGCCTTCTACGGCGGCCTCGGCGACCTGCTGGTCACCGCCGCGATGGGCGACTGGACGGCGGCCGACGAGGCGCACGTCGCGTACGGGCTGAGCGGCTGGCAGCCCACCGCGGGGACCCGGACAGCGGGCGCGGTCTCCCGGGAGCGACGGGGCGGCGGGCGCGTCGTGTACGCCAACGGGCGGCTGGAGCGCCGCCATGACGACCCGCCGGCCCTGGAGTGGGCCTTCCCCGCCCCGATGGGACCGCGGGCCGTCATCGGGGAGTTCACCATGGCCGATGTGGTGACCGTCCCGAGCCACCTGGCCATCCCCGAGGTGCGCACCTACATGACCACCGAGGCGGCGCGGGACATCGCGGACCCGGACACCCCGGCGCCGACCGCGGTCGACGCGCACGGGCGGTCCGACCAGACCTTCCTCGTCGACGTCGTCGTGCACAGCGGCGGGGAGCGACGGCGCGCGGTCGCCAAGGGGCAGGACATCTACGCCGTCACGGCCCCCTTGGTGGTGGAGGCCGTGGACCGGGTCCTCTCCGGGCGGACGGCGACGACGGGCGTCGCCTCCGCCGGCGAGGTCTTCGACGCGCGGGACTTCCTCCGTGCGCTGTCACCGCACATCACCGTGGAGCTCGGGGTGGCTCCCGCCTGAGGTCGGGCGCGCTCTGAGAGCGGGCACGCTCGGGCACGCTTTGAGGTCGGGCACGCTCGTGCGGGTCGTGCGGGTCGGGCACGGTCAGGCGGAGGGCGCTTCGATCCCGAGGGCGTGGCGGAAGACGTCGCACGGGTCCCAGCGGGCCTTGACCTGCTGCAGGCGCGGGTAGTTGTCCTTGTAGTAGAGGGCGTGCCAGGGGGTCCCGGAGGTGTTCCACGCGGGGTCGGCGAGGTCCACGTCGGGGTAGTTGATGTAGGAGCCGTCGCTGACCTCGCCGGGGACGGGGACGCCCCCGGTGTCGCGGTACACGTCGCGGTACAGCTCGCGGACCCAGGCCAGGTTGCCGGCGTCGTCCGACTCGTCGGCCCAGGTGGCGTGGTAGACGGCCTTCATGATCGAGTCGCGCTGGGCGACGGCGGTGGCCTGCGGCGCGACGGTGTTGACCTGGCCGCCGTAGCCGACCAGGAGCATGCCGCTGGTCGTGCCGCCGGTGCTGTTCGTCAGGTGGCGGTAGATGGTGGAGAGCTGGTCGTCGGTCAGGCGGCGGCGCAGGTAGCCGGCCTTCTCCTTGTAGCGGCGGGTGATCATGTCGCCGGGTTCGCCGTTGCCGGGCCAGGTCATGGGGTGCAGCCAGGGCATGGTGCGCCGGCCGTTGAGGACTTCGGTGACGTCCGTGCCGGCGGTCAGAGCGGTGACGAAGTCGGTGACGAGGGCGTCGGCACCCGGGATGCCCGCGTCGATCTGCACGACCAGCTGGAAGCTGCCGGCGCTGCAGTGCGCGGGTTCGAGGACGGCGTACAGGCCCGCCGCGGGGGAGCCGGGTGTGCTGTTGTCCTCGTGCCAGGTCCCGAAATTGCGCAGGATGGTGGTAAATGCCTGTTCATTCATTTTCGCGTCCCAGGCCCAGACGACCAGGCACTCCAGCAGCTCGCCCGGCGCGGGCGGCAGCAGCTTCGTCGGGTCGGTGGTGGCGCCGGTGACGGTGTTGCTGCCGTTGCCGTTGCCGCTGCCGGTGGCGTCGGGCGAGCGCAGCCAGTAGCGGGTGACGACGCCGAAGTTGCCGCCACCGCCACCGGCGTGCGCCCACCACAGGTCGTGGTTCGGGTCGTCGGAGTCGCGGGTGGCGACCACCGCGCGGGCGCTGCCGTCCCGGTCGACGACCACCACCTCCACGGCGTGCAGATGGTCCACCACCGAGCCGTACCGGCGGGACAGCGGCCCGTACCCGCCGCCGACCAGGTGCCCGCCGGCGCCCACCTCCGGGCAGCCGCCCGCCGGGATCGTCACGCCCCAGACCTTGAACAGGGTCCGGTACACGTGCCCGAGCGTCGCCCCCGGCTGCACCGCGAAGGCGCCCATCACGGGGTCGAAGCCGACGGCGTCCATCGGGGAGAGGTCCAGCAGGATCCGCACCGCGGGATCGGCGGTGAAGTTCTCGAAGCAGTGGCCGCCGCTGCGCACCGCGATCCGCCGCCCGGAGCGGACGGCGTCGCCCACCGCCTGCACCACCTGCTCGGTGGAGCCGACCACGCGGATCTCCTCCGGCTGCCCGACGAATCGCCAGTTGTCGCCGCGCAGCAGGCTGTCGTACCGGGTGTCGCCCGGCCGCACCGTCACCGGCCCGAACGGTGTCGCCTGCGGCGCGCCGCCACGGTCGGCCGTGGCGGCTCCGGTGCCCGCACCCGGACTCCCACTCGCTGTCCCTGCCGCCTCGGCGGTGCCCCCGGCCAGCCCCACCACCGCGCCGCCGACCGCCACCGCACCGGCGCGGGTGAGCAGTTGGCGGCGTCCCAGCCGCTCGTCCGTCGATCGGTCCATCACGTTCTCCCGTCCGCCCGTGGCAAGGCCCCGTGTCCTCGCCCGCCCGCGAACGCTACACGCGCACTGCTGCCTAATCACCGTGCCGCGCCCGATGATTGATGATCCATCAATTCCGTGACCGCCCCGGCCGGATGCTGCCCTCGCGCGACCCCCCCCGAGCGGCCGGCTCCCGCGGGCCGGGCTATCCTGGCCATCCATGGATGATCTTCACCCCCTGCCCACCACCCCCCTCACGGTCGCGGCCGGCCAGGCCGCCTGCGTCGCGCTGGACATCCCCGCGAACGTCGCCGCAGCCGCCGACCTAGTCCGTCGCGCCGCCGACCGGGGAGCCGAGCTGCTGGTCCTGCCGGAGCTCTTCCTCACCGGCTACGAGCCCGCGGGCATCGCGGCCGATCCCGACCGCCACACCCTGAACGCGGCCGACCCCCGGCTGGACCCCCTCGCCGCGGCCTGCGCCGAGACGCGCACCGCCGTGGTGGCCGGAGCCCCGACCCGCGACCCCGACACCGGGCGGCTGCACATCTCCGCCCTGGTCCTCGACCGCGAGGGCCGCTTCGCCGTCCAGTACGACAAGCAGCACTCCACCCCGAGCGAGCGCGCCGCCGGCTTCAGCTCCGGCACCCACGGCTGCACCCTCACCCTCGACGGCTGGCGCCTGGGCCTGGGCATCTGCTGGGACTCCGGCTTCCCCGAACACGCCCGCGCCGCCGCACTCGACGGCTGCCACGCCTACCTGGTCGGCGCCATGTTCGGCCTCGGCGCCGGCATCCACCAGCGCGCCGTCGTCTTCCCGGCCCGCGCCCTGGACAACACCAGCTACACCCTGCTCGCCAACCACTGCGCCCCCAGCGGCCCCTTCCACGGCTGCGGCGGCAGCGCCGTCTGGAACCCCGACGGCACCCTCCTCACCGACGCGGGCCCCGCCGACCCCGCCATCGCCGTCGCCCGCCTCGACCCCCACCCCCTCGCCGCCGCCCGCACCGCCGAGCCCGTCCTGCTAGACCCGTCCCTCACCACCCCACCCGGCCCCCGCCGCACGGCCCCGTTGGCCTGAGCCTCCCTCTCACGACGCCTACCCCCTGACACCTGCGCGCCTGAGGGCAGTCCGCCACCACGGCGACATCACCCGTGGGGGTTCATGTCCGAGGGGGGACTTGAACCATTCGCCAACCCGGAGTGGGCCTGCGTGGTGCTGGATCTGGATGGTCTGTGAGCTCCAGCGGCAAGTGGATCGCCTTCCGCTGTCGCAACCGGGCCGACCGACACGGCATGGGTTGGCCTCGTCCGGCTGCACGACCTCGTGGTCACGTCAGATGTTCTACCGGGACGCTGGGCAGCTGGGGGAGGGTGGTAGCGCTGTCACTCCGGTCGGCTACGCTGAGATGCGTGTCGAACTGATTGCCGAGCGTTACGGGGGGCTGATGTCAGGGGTGGGGCTGGCCGAGCGTCTGGCGGCGCTGCACGACGGGCAGGTGGACGGCCCGGCGCTGGTCGGGGAGCTGCGCGAGGCGCTCGTCCTGCTGCCGACCCGGTGTGGTGAGCCGTTGGCGGGGGAGGCGGAGGGTGTGCGCTGGTTGTACGCGTTCACCAGCGAGTCGACGCTCGCCCGGTTCGCGTCCGCGCGCGGCATCGGCGGCGAGGTCGAGTATCTGACGGTGCGTGGGTCCCGCGTGCTGGAGGTGGCGGTGACGGCACTGGGCGCTCGGGCTGGTGTGGCGCTGGATGTGGCCGGCCCGGCGTCGTTCCTGCTGCCCGTCTCGGCGGTGTCCGGTGGGTGACTCGTACCAGGTCGATCCGAACGCGCTGAAGAACACGGCGAAGGGCATCAATGACGCGGTCGCCGAGCTGAAGACGCTGGGGATCGATGAGAGTGCCGAGGTGGGCCGGGGTTTCTCCGGTCTGTCGCTGACGGGGATGCAGGTCGGTAACCCGGGTCTGCAGTCGGCCTTGGACGGCTTCTGCGACCGGTGGGGCTGGGGGGTTCGCACCCTGGTCCATGACGGTACCGAGATCGCGGATCGGCTGGGTCTGTCGGCGGGCCGGTACTACGACCAGGAGCAGTACGCCTCCGGTGTGCTGAAGGACGTGGTCAACGCCGCGATCGGCAATCCGGATCTGACGCAGGACCAGGTGGAGAAGCAGTCCTGGGGCCAGACCTGGGACAACAACCCCTACACGCAGGTCACCGATCCCGACTACTCGAAGGCCTCGTTCGACCAGGCGGCCGCCGACACCCGCAAGACGTGGGCCGCGGAGGGCAAGGACGTCGAGGGCCATGTTCCGGTGCCCGGCCTCCCGGGGGTCTTCATACCGGCCCCGAACCTGGGGGGTAAGGGCTGATGGGGTTCCTGGACGACGTCGGGGACGGCCTGGAGGGGCTGTACAAGGACGGCAAGAAGCAGGTCGGCAAGGCCATCGACCACAAGGCCCACGAAGTGGGCGGGATGCTGGACTTCGTCGGCCTGCACGGCGCGGCGAAGACGGTGGACGGCTGGGGCGACAGCGTCGCCGACGACCTCGGCGCACAGATCGGGGAGAAGCAGCTCGGGCAGTCCGAGGACCCCAAGGACCTGGTCCACGGCGACGCCAAGGTGCTCACCGACACGGCCGCGCACCTGCGCAGGTTCCACGACGCGTTCCAGGAGACCGGCAGCGGCCTGCAGGCGCTGGACTCCTCCCACTGGCAGGGCCAGGCCGCCGACGCCTTCCGCGCCCGCTTCGCCCCGCACCCCGCGCTGTGGCTGACCGCCGCCGACGCCTGCGCGGCCGCCGCCACCGCACTGGACGCCTTCGCCCAGACCGTCACCTGGGCACAAGGCCAGGCCCAGCAGGCCATCGACGCCTACAACGCCGCCAAGAAGGCCCACCAACAGGCCCAGGACGCCTACAACGCGAGCGTCACCAGCTACAACACCGCCGTCAAAACCTGGAACAAGGCCGCCGCCCAACCCAACCCCAACCCCGGCCCCCTGCCCACTGACCCGGGCGAATTCCACGACCCCAGCACCGACCAACTCACCCACGCCCAGGACCTGCTGCGCGCCGCCCGCGCCGGACGCGACACGGCGGCCGACAACGCGGCGAGCGCCCTGAAGGCGGCCACCGCCACCGCGCCGACCACGCCCAGCTTCACCCAGCGGATGAAGCTGGACTCGATGGACCTGGCCGAGGGCGGCATGATGGGCGACGCGCACTTGTATGGCGGGATCCTCAAGGGCGGCGCCGACATCGTCAACTTCGGGCGTGGTCTGAACCCGATGGACGTCTACAACGTCACCCACCCGGCCACCTACCTCGACCACGTCAACCAGGTCGCCGCCGGCCTGGTGCACGCCGACATGCACCCCACCGACGTGGTCAAGTCCCTGGTCGGCTCCGGCTGGGGCTCCGACCCCTTCGAAGCGGGCGGCAAGCTCATCACCAACATCGCCTTCGGCGCCCTGACCGACGGCGCCGGCCCCGAAACCGACGCCGCCGCGGCCGCCGCCAAGGACACCGCCGAGAACGCGGCCAAGAACGCCACCAAGGACGCCGCCCAGGACGCGGCCGGCGGCTCGGGACGTGACGCGGTCAAGGACCCTGACGTCAACGGTCGCCAGCCGGGTGATCGGTGCCGCGGCGGTGACCCGATCGACATGGCCACCGGCTACATGACCCTGAGTCAAACCGACGCCAACCTCGCGGGCGTTCTGCCACTGCTGTTTACCCGCACCCACGACTCCCACTACCGCGCCGGGCGCTGGCTGGGCCCGACTTGGGCGTGCACGCTGGACGAGCGCCTGGAGATCGACGCCGAAGGCGTGGTTCTGCTCCGTGCCGACAGCATCGCCCTGGCCTACCCCCACCCGGCACCGGGCCTATCGACGCTGCCGAGCACCGGCGCGCGTTGGCCGCTGGCCGTGGACGCCGAGGGCCGGTACACGGTTACCAACCCCGCCACGGGGCAGGTGCGGGTCTTCCGACCCGACCCGACCAACCCGGTGCTCGCCCCGCTCGACTCGATCACCGACCGGGTCGGCCACCAACTGGTATTCGAGTACGACCACGACGGAGCCCCTATGGGCATCCGGCACTCAGCTGGTTATCACTTGGAAGTCGACGTCGCCGACTTTCGCATCACGGCGTTGCGCGCGGGCGGGGTGGAGCTCGTCCGCTACGGCTACACGGACGGCCACCTCACTGAGGTACTGAACTCCTCGGGTCTGCCGATGCGTTTCGAGTACGACGCGGCGGGGCGGATGACGGCCTGGATCGACCGCAACGGCTCGCGCTACCACTTCGTCTACGACGATCAGGACCGCTGCATAGCCCAGGGCGGTGCGAACGGCCACCTTCGGTGGAGTTACGAGTACCGCCCTGGCCAGACGTTCGCCACCGACTCACTGGGCGCGGTAAGCCGCTTCGAGGTCAACCGAAGCCATCAGATCACCGCGCACACTGATCCGCTTGGCCACACCACCCGCTTCGCCCGCGACGCCTTCCACCGCTTGCTGTCAGTGACCGATCCGCTCGGGCGCACCAATGCTTTCGAGTACGACGCGGCGGGCAACGTTGTCATGGTCACTCGCCCCGATGGTGCACGCTCCTTTGTCACCTACAGCACTCTCAATCTCCCGCTCACGGTGATCACCCCGGACGGCTCGACCTGGCGTCAGACGTACGACGAGCTCGGCAACCGCACCTCGATCACCGACCCCGCCGGCGCCACCACGCGCTTCGCCTACGACGCTGCGGGTCACCTCGCCGCCAGCACCGACGCGCTGGGCCATACCGCACGCGTACAGTGCGACCCGGCGGGTCTGGTACTCGCCGCCGTCGACCCGCTTGGCGGTACCGTTGCCTACCGGCGTGACAGCCTGGGCCGTCCTGTAGCCGTCACCGACCCTGTGGGCGGCACTACCCTCTTGGTCTGGAACCCCGAGGGCCTGCTCACCTCCCGCACCGCCCCTGACGGCTCCACGGAGCGGTGGACGTACGACGGCGAGGGTAACACCCTCACCCACACCGACCAGCTCGGCGCCACCACCACCTTCGAGTACACCGACTTCGACCTTCTCACCGCCCGCACCACCCCCGACGGCGTCCGGCACACCTTCGCCCATGACACCGAGCTGCGCCTGGTCGAGGTCACCAACCCCCAGGGCCTGACCTGGACCTACCAGCACGACCGGGCAGGCCGGCTCACCGCGGAGACCGACTTCGACGGCCGCACCCTCGGCTACACCCACGACGCGGCCGGTCAACTCACCGCCCGCACCAACGGCCTCGGCGAAACCATTGGCTACACCTACGACCTCCTGGGCAACCTCACTGCCAAGGATGTCGAAGGTGACCTGACCACCTACACCCACGACCCGCTGGGCCGCCTGCTCACCATCGCGGGCCCCGCCGTCGCACTGGTCCGCACCCTCGACCCGCTGGGCCGCCTCCTCACTGAGACCGTCAACGGCCGCACCCTCGCCAACACCTACGACGTCGTCGGCCGCCGTGTCTCCCGTACCACCCCGAGCGGCACGCTCAGCACCTGGACCTACGATCCGGCCGGCAACCCGCTCACTCTCAACACCGGCGGGCGCACCCTCGCCTTCGACCGTGACGCCGCTGGCCGTGAGACAACCCGCCACCTCACCAACGACCTCGCTCTCACCAGCACCTGGGACAACACCCACCGCCTGACCGGCCAGGCTCTCGTTGCAGGGGACTCCCGCCATGCGCTCCAGCAGCGGGCTTACCGCTACCGTGCTGACGGCAACCTCACCGGCATCGACGACCAGCACACCGGCACCCGCCGCTTCGAACTTGACCCCGCCGGTCGCGTCACCGCCGTCCATGCCACGGACTGGACCGAGCGTTACGCCTACGACGACGCCGGAAACCTCACACACGCCACCTGGCCCGCCCGTGACGACAGCGCCGACGGCCCCCGTGCCTACACCGGCACCCGGATCACCATCGCCGGCCGCACCCACTACACCCACGATGACCAGGGCCGCGTCACCACCCGCCGCCGCCGAACCCTCTCTGGCCGCACCGACACCTGGCACTACACCTGGGACTCCGAGGACCGCCTCATCGCCGTCACCACCCCCGACGGCACCCAGTGGCTCTACCATTACGACCCGTTCGGTCGCCGCATCGCCAAGCAGTGCCCCGCCACCGCCGAGTGGACCCTCTTCACCTGGGACGGCACCACCCTTGCCGAGCAGACCGCCCAGGGCCCCAGTCTCCCCGGCCCCTACACCCTCACCTGGGACCACGACGGCCTTCACCCCCTCACCCAGACCGAGCACCTCGACACTCAAGACGACGTCGACCGCCGCTTCTTCGCCATCGTCACCGACCTCATCGGTACTCCCACCCACCTCCTCAACCCCGACGACGGCACCGCCGCCTGGCAAGCCCGCACGACCCTGTGGGGTACCACCACCCACCCCAAGGCCGTCAGCACTACGACCCCCCTCCGCTTCCCCGGCCAGTACTACGACGCTGAAACCCGACTGCACTACAACCTCCACCGCTACTACGACCCGGAGAGTGCTCGGTACCTCACGGTCGACCCACTGGGCTTGCGGGCTGCCCCCAACGCCAAGAGCTACGTTCCCAATCCGACGATCTGGGCAGACCCGCTGGGCCTGGCGCCGGATGACTGCGGTCGTGGACTCTTCGATTTCCGTTCACCAAACCCGGACTATCCACCGAATTCGGATGCGCTGGCCGAGTTGCAAAAGATGGCCGGCGGGCCCCGCCATTCCAGCCTGGACTGTTCCGAGATCGCCCAGCAGATCAAGGAATCCGCAGGCGGTGCGGGCCAGATTATTCGCTTCACGCCGGTCTCCAAGTTCGATGAAATCGTGATCCCCGAGAAGGGGGGCAGCGTGCTGGAGCGGTACGATTACCATGAGGTCTTTTCCGATGGGCGCTATGTGTATGACCCGGACCTCAGTTCGATGCCGATCCCTCTGGGTGACTATGAGCGCGCACTTCGCGGACTCAATCCACGCGATAATGGGAGTCCGGGATTCCTGTCCACCCGTTTTACCAGCAGAAGGCCGAGGGACTGAAGCATGGTCGACCCTCAAGGCGTGACCGAGGTGTCAGCGGTGAAGCGCACCCTCCGCCTGCTTGGCGAACTCGAATGGGGGCGCTACGCCATCGGTTTGAACCCCGCGGATTCAAGGATGTTCCCGAGCTCGATCGTCTGGCGGTACCGGGAGCCCTCTGCCAGAATGGCGGAAATTCTTCGTGCCGCGGTCGCGGAAATGGCCAGTAGGTTTGAGTGGAGATTTGATTCCAGTGGCAAGAACTGGACATTGATGCCCATGAAGCTGGCGGAGGTCCTCGAGGGGCCACCGCAGCTCCCATTGGTCGACGCACTTGACGAGCTGATGTCCCTGGATCAAAATTTCTGTTTTCGATCGAACTCCGAACTGAAGAGTCTCCTTCTGGCGATTGAGAAAAATTCAGAGGTCCTCGACTGAACCCGGATGTTGTGAGGCTTGGAATATCGTTGCCGCAGGTGGCAGCGGCGGCCCGACCTCGGCTGGCACCAGGACCCGGTGATCGCCATGCCGGTGTACAGGGTGGTTCGCCGGCTGCTGTTCGTTCTCGGGGTGCTTCTGCGCCGCGACGCAGCGAACAGCGCCGAGCTGCTCGTGCTCCGACACGAGAATGCGGTGCTGTGCCATCAGATCGCCTGACCGGTCCGCTATGAGCCGGAGGATCACAACGCGCGGCGAACCCGGACCGGGTGACCACCGACCGAACGGTGATCAAGAAACGGACCCTCCCGCTCGCTCGTGAGAGCGCGAGGCGGACACCGACGGATCCAGGGCGGGGCAGCCCGCCTCAAGAACCCGATCGCCGCCTCCGCGGTGGGAGAGATCCTCCCCGTGGCGGGCATCGATCCCGTTACCGCGCTGCACCGGACCGACCTGGCGCGAGTTGCTCATGAACCAGGCCGAGGGCATCCGCTGCACACGACCCCGGAGGCCGAAGTCTCCTGCGCACCCGCGTCCTTGGCAGTGTGGTCAACGATCGCCAGTACATAGCCTGACCCCCAGCAGCGATGACTTTCCGAGCCTCGCAGGATAACCGGCCACTGTCTGTCGCTGTGGCTCTGGCTGAGGCCGTGTGCTCACGCGCGGCGCGAAGAACGCGCACCGGCGCCATAAGGCCGAGCCAGGCGGCGCCCCTACCTGGGGTCCGGATCCCCCGGCCGGCAGGGCTCCAGCTGGATGCAGGAGCACTGGGCGCACAAAATGCAGATGACCTGATCAGCAAGCTGATCAGGTCATCTGATGATATGTGTCCGAGGGGGGACTTGCACCATCCGCCAACGTGGAGTGGGCTTCTATCGTCCTGGATCCGGATGTGGTGTGAGCTGTCTGCGCTGAACCGCCCCATGGCCTCAGCTGTAGTAGTCGGCTGGGCCGGTCAGCACACTCTGGAAGTACAGTGGTCCGCCGTCGGTGTCGAGTGGGACCTCGTGACCAGCCACTCGGCCGAAGCCGAGCGAGAGGTTGGGCACGGTCCAGTAGTTGGGTTCGTCGTGCACGACAGGCAGGCCCAGCGCCTCCAACTGCTCCAGAAGCCGGAGGGCTGGGGTGCGAAACACGTCGAGATCGCGGAACCGGACCGTGATCTCTTCGGGACCGGGGCGGGGAATCCACATCTCTGCGGCGCTGAGTGTCTTGCCGTCCTCGAGATGGCAGACGATTTCGAACTGGGGGTGCAGGGCCGTGACCGTCATGTAGCCGAACTGGTTGGCGGATCCGTCGTTCTTCACCGTCACTCGGCCCAGCGCAGCTGCTGCCGTCTTGACATCCTGAGCCGAGGCGCCCAGAGGGAAGCCGGTGATGCCGTTCGGGGGAGTCAGCTCGATGTCCATGGGGGTCATTGTAGGAGGCAGTCGCGGATCTTCCAGCCGTTGTCCTTCAGGTACTTCTGGAACTTCCGGTTGTTCGGCAGGGAGTCGACCATTTCCTTGATGGCGGCGTCGTACTTGGTTCCGTAGTCCTTGCGGATCTTGCCGATGTCCATCTTCATCGCCACATCGAACTTGCCTTGCAGGATGAGGCTTCGCTGCTTCGCCCGCCAGGCCTTGGAGGCACGTGAGGATCCGGTGCTGATGAAGTTGCGGTGGTCGTCGTAGTCCATCCGGATCGCGGGGCCGGTGGACTCCTTGAGGTCGGTGGGCAGGCCGAGGTCCAGCCACGTGTCCTGGGCGGGTATGTGGTTGATCTCGTAGCTGTTGGTGTCGCTGCCGTCGGTCCAGTTCGCCGGCTTCAGCTTGCCGTACCACCCGCCCCAGCCCTTCGGCTGTTTCTTGGCCAGTCCGTAGGGGTCGATCCAGAAGAGCGGGTTGGGGACGTAGGCGTGCGGGTTCGGGCCGGCACTCAGCCCGAGGGGGTCGGTGCTGAGGTAGCGGCCGGTGGCTGGGTCGTAGTAGCGGAAATGGTTGTATTCAAGGCCGGTTTCCGCGTCGTGGTACTGGCCCGGGCGGCCCAGCGGGCACGTCGGTGCGTGAGCCGGATCGCCGTTCAGGCGGCGGCCCCAGAGGTCCGTGTCGGCGGACCAGACGACTTGGCCGTCCAGGGTGACCAGGTCGCTCGGGGCATCTACCAGATCGGTGACGATGGCGAGGAAGTGCTCGTCGGCTGCGGGCTGGTCAAGTTCGGCGCCGGGGTGCCAGACCCGCTCGGTCTGTGCCACGGCTCGCCAACTGCTCGGCTCCCAGTCCCAGCTGACGGTCCTGCGGCAGCCGACCGAGGTGTGGTCGTACTGCTCGATCAGTTGGTCACCGTCCCAGGCGAAGAGGGTCTCCTCCGTGGTGACGTTCTGCGTGTCGCCCTCGGCAAGCCTGCGCTTGGCGATGCGTCGGCCCAGCGGGTCGTACTCGTAGCGCCAAGAGCCCTGGTCCGGGGTGTCGACCCCGATCAGTTGGTCCTCCGCGTCCCAGGAGTAGCGCCATTCGCGGCGTTGCCCGGACAGGGTTCGCACGCGCATGCGGACCAGGCGGCCCAGGTCGTCGTAGTCGTAGGAGGCCCGGCCGGCGGTCCGCAGCAGGGATCCGTCGAACGATCGCTCACCGGCGGTCGCGCTGTCGGGTACGCGGGTGTCGTGGGCGCGGGTGATGTTGCCGAGCGGGTCGTAGGCGTAGGTCTCGTTCCAGGAGCGGGCGCTGACCCGGGTGACTCGGCCCGCGGGGGTGAGTTCGAAGTCGCGTCGGCCTCGCAGGCTGTCCGTCACGGTGCTGGGAAGCCCGTCTGTGCGGTATGCATAGGTGCGCTCGCGCAGGTTGGTGTAGGCGTCGCCGGCCTGCGTGGTGGTGTCCCGCGACCAGATCGACTGGGCGCTGAGCCGGTTGCACGCATCCCATGTCTGGGTGAGGGCTGCGCCTTGGCCCAGATAGCGGGTGGTCTCCCGACCGGAGTCGTCATAGCCGAACGCCAAGGTGCCGAGTCGGCTGGCCAGGGCGACGGGCTGGTGGTTGGCGTCGTAGCTCCAGGTGGAGACGAGGCCGGTGGGCGTGGTGCGGCTGGTTCGCCGGCCCAGGAGGTCGTAGGTGTGCTGGGTGGCACGCCCGTTGACGCTCTCGCTCAGGATGCGGCCGACGGCATCGTGGGTGTATGTCAGGACGTTGCCATTGCCGCTGACGTGAGCCAGGCAACCGCGCTCGTCGTAGCCGAGGGTCACCACAGAGCCGTCGTGGTTGCGGCGTTCCAGTAGCTGGCCGAGGAGGTCGTAGCTGAAGCTCGTGGTGCGGCCGGTGGCGTCGGTGACCGACAACAGCTGGTCAGCACCGTCGAGGCAGTACTTGAGCGTGCGGCCGTTGAAGTCGTGCTCGCTGACGAGATGTCCGGCGGCGTCGTAGTGGTAGTTCCAGACCGCGTCGCCGGTTGCGACGGAGAGCAGTTGTAGTTCGGTGTCGTAACTGAAGAGCTGTTCCTCGCCGTCCGCCAGGATGCGACGGGTGAGTTGCCCGAAGGTGCCGACGACGAACCGGGTGACGGCACCGGCTTGGTCGCGCTGTTCGGTGCAGTTGCCTTCCGGGTCGTAGACCCAGGTCTCCCGGGTGCCGTCCGGGTGGACGCGCTCGGTGATCTCACCCTCCGGCCGCCGGATCAGTCGGGTGGCGGCGCCGAGGGGGTCGGTGAACTGGCTGACGCGGCCGTAGGCGTCATAGGCCACGTGGGCGGTACGCCCGACTGGATCGGTGATCGCGGTGATCAGTCCGGCCGGGTTGGTGCGCAACTGCCGCACCTGCCCGAGCGGATCGGTCACCGAGCGCAACCGGCCCTGCTCGTCGTACTCACGGGTGGTGACTGCGCCGAGTGCGTCGGTGCTGGTCAGCAGGTTGCCGTTCGGATCGTAGTCGAACGTGGCGGTCACCGTACCGCCGTGCCGGACGCAGGCCAGCTGGCGCAGGGCGGTGTAGTCGAGTTCGATGCTGCTGCCGTCGGGCTCGGTGATCCGGACCGGGTCGCCGTGCCCGTTCACCTCGAAGTGTGTGGTGCGCCCGATCTCGTCGGTTCGGGACAGCAGGGTTCCGTGCTCGTCGTAGACGGTACGCGTGGTGTGGCCGAGCGGGTCGACGATCGCGGTGACACGGTTTCGTTCGTCGTAGTGGTACTCGGTGGTGTGTCCGAGGCTGTCGGTGACCGCTGTCAGCCGGCGGGTGGTGTCGTAGCGGAAGGTGGCCGAGAGGATGCCGTCCTGGCCGATGCCGCGTTCCACTCGGCCGTGGTCGTCGTATATGTACTCGTAGCTGTCGCCGTTGCGGTCGATCCACGCGGTGATGCGGTTCGCGTCGTCGTATTCGTAGACGTAGGGCAGGCCGGAGGAGTTGACGACGCCGGCCAGGCGGCCGTCCGGGTAGTACTGGTATTCGACGATGGTGGAGCCCTCGTGGTGCCCGGTCCCGTCCAGCAGTCGCAGGCCCTCGACCCGGATGCCCGCGGCTGTGTGGAGGGTGTCGACCGCGACGCGGTAGTCGCCGCTGTGACGCAGTTCCGTGGGGGTGCCGGCGGCATCGCGGAGGAAGGAGACGCGGTGGTCGTTGCGGTCGTTGAGGCTGGTGATCGGGCGGATCTCGCGTGTCGCCAGCGGATTGCCGGTGGTGGGCGCGAAGTGCCGGGTCCAGCCGCGGTCGGGATCCTCGATGCTGATGACACCGGTGTCCTGATTCCAGGTCAGTGGCCAGCGGGCGCCGGAACTCGGCAGGACGGCCTGGCCTTCGAAACCGGGCCGCGGGTAATGCAGGATCTGCGCGTCGTCCCCGGCGAAGTGGATCCCCCATGGGTCGATCTCCACGCGCTGGTCGACCGTGGACGACCATCCCGGGCCGTGCAGCCGCCCGCCCCGGTAGCCGGAGGCGTACGCGCGGCGCAGGATCAGCGGAAGGACACCGGCGAGGGTCAGATCGACCGCGGACGTGATCATCTGTCCGGAGACGACGTCCACCGGGTCGCCGGCGGTCTGGCATCGCCCGTTGCCCTCGGAGGGTTGGCCAGCCCGACCGTGCCCTCCCAGAGTGGGCTCGTCATCGCCTGGACGGCCGGTCGGAAGGTGTGGGTCGTGCGGAAGATCCTTCTCTCCGCCCTTGAGGATCTTCTGCAGTTCGTCGGCGTGCTTGGCGTCGGCCTCCGTGGTGTTCTTCGCCACCGTTTCCAGGTTCTTGCCTGTGGAGTGGTAGAAGTCCTTCACCGTCTTGCCGGCATCGTGCCCGAGCGTCTTGAGCAGCTTCCTCGCCCCGTCCTCCAGGGCCTTGACGATCTGGTTGGTCATGTGAAGTCCACCCCCGTGAGCTTGGCTTGCAGATCCGCGGCGTGGGAGGCCACTGCCTCGGCGTGGTCACGCATGGTCTGGGCGTGGTCCATCAGGGCCTGCGGATCGATCAGGAAGCCGGTCCCGCTCGGCCCGCCGCCTGCACCTGACACGCCGAGAATCTGTTCGGCACCCTGGTAGGCAAGCCCGTCGACCGCCTTCGCGACCACCTCGATCAGCGGTTGGATTGCCGCCTCGATCACCTGGCCGATGACGTACTGCTCCAGCTGCTGCTCCAGAAAGTCCATCAGCTTCTCGGCCGCTTCGACGATGAGTACTTCGGCTGCCTCGGCCAGGCCGAAGGTGACCAACGCTGCGGCCTGATCCGCCACGAACGAGGCCGCCAGCGCCACCAGCTCCGCGATCGCTTGGCCTTTCATGCCCACGATCACATCCGCTGCCGCGTCCAGTGCTGTGGCCACGGTGTGACAGGCGTCCACCAAGTCCGCCATGTGACTGGATGACAGGTGCGCCCAAGTGGCGATCAACGCCTCGTAGGAGGCCCCTTGGTAGGAGGCACCCAGTTGCTGGACGGTAGTGGTGGAGGCCTGATGCGTACTGTCGACCTTGGTGGCGAAGTCACGCACGTGCGAGGCCATCTCGCGGACCTTGTCCTCGTTGACGTTCGGCCAGTTGACGCCGATGAACTGGAGGAACGAGACCACCTCGCCTGGCAGTTCGATCGCCATGACGCCCCCTCGCTCAGCTTGTCGGCGCGCACCGGATGGCGACAGGTACGCGGGCTAGCAGCTAATCGTATCGTCGCAACAAATGGCAGTTGAGCCCATGAGTAAGACGCGAGCTGACTGAGGGGCACTGCAGAGCCCGAGGTGTGTCGCGGCACCACTGCGCCTGCCGAGAATGTCATTCGCGCAACTCAAGGACTTGCTCGGCGGTTGCGGCAGGATGATCACTCGTGTTGCTTCGCCTGGTACACCCGACTGTCACCAATGCGTTCGCCGCCCTGAGGCTGCTGCCGTTGAGCGACCGTGAGAAGGATGTGGAGATCCTCGCCCTGCGTCATCAGCTTGTCGTCCTTGAGCGGTAGCTCGGTGAGGACCGGGTGAGGTTCGCTCCAGCGGACCGGGCTCTCCTTGCTGCGCGTCTTGCTCCGCTGTCGCGCTGAGTCCTGCGCCGCCTGCGGCTGTTGATCCGACCGGACACCGTGCTGCGCTGGCATCGCGACCTGATGAAGCAGCGTCACGCCCGCGCCTGCTGGCCGAAGCGACCGGAGCGACCGAAGCGACCGGAGCGGCCGCCGACTGTTCGTTCGATCCGCGTTCTGATCCTGCGCCTGGTGCGGGAGAACCCGCCGTGGGGGTACAGGCGCGTGCACGGTGAACTCGCCGCCCTCGGCATCAATGTCGCTGCCTCCACCGTAGGGGAGGTCCTCAAGGCCGAGGGCATCGACCCCGCGCCCGACTGCAGCGCCACCACCTGGACCGACTTCCTGCGATCCCAGGCCGGAGCGCTTCTTGCGTGCGACTTCATCGAGACCGTCACCCTGACCGGCCAACGGCAGTACATTCTCGCGGTCATCGAACACGCCTTCCGCCGTGTCCGCGTCCTGGGCGCTACCGCGCATCCAGCTGCCCACTGGGTCGGCCAAGCCGCCCGGAATCTCGTCAGGGACCTTGAGGATGCCGGAGCCGCTGTCAGCTACCTGATGCGCGACCGGGATGCGAAGTTCCCGGCGCTCTTCGACCAGATCCTGGGCGACGCCTGAATCAAGGTCGTGCTCTCCGGCATCCGCATGCCGCGGATGAACTCCATCGTGGAGCGCTGGGTGCAGACCTGCCGCCACGAGCTCCTGGATCGGACCTTGATCTGGAACGAGCGCCACCTATGCCGTGCCTTGCGCGAGTTCGAGCGGCATCACCACGCGCACCGGCCCCATCAGGCCATGAACCAGGCCGCACCACTGCGCGTGGTGCCCGAGCCGATCACTGATCCCGGACGGATCGCCCGCCTGGAGATACGCCGACACGATCGGCTCGGCGGAGTGGTCCACGAGTACCGGCATGCCGCTTGACCTGGGCGGATGAGGTTTTCGGCAGGCGTAGTCCTGCGGAGCCGGTGCAGGACCAGCTCCTCGAGTTCGTGCGGCACGTCGGCCCGCAGGTGCCGCAGCGGGGTCGGCGCGGCGCGAACGTGCTGGTCCATCAGGCGGACCGTAGCACTGGACACCTCCGACCGCCATGCACGACCCGATCGCGTCAGGCGGGTGTCAGTGATGTGTGCAGGTGTCGGCCTCGCGGTGGTCCTGTGCTGGTCCCGTGACCCAACGATGCGGCGTCACCAGCGGATTCGGCAACGGCGAAAGGCCCTGGACGGTGTGCGGCACCCGTACGGCGCCGCGCTCGCGCCGTCCCCGCGCGGCAGCAAGTTGCCACTTCCTGCGCGAATTCCGCCGGTCCGGGCGGTGCAGGTTGCTGCAACCGGATCTCCTTGCCGCACGGCGAGTTGCGGCTGGAGGATGGCAAGTGCTCCAGGTCCGGGCGGCATTCGGCGCCTCGAGGGCCTGGAGTTCCCGCGTCCCCCGAGCGAGTCCCAGAAAGGACCGATGAACCATGAGCATTGACTTCGCCACCTTCGATCTGACAGAGCTGGCCGTCCTGGACGCCGACGCCCCGCAGGGTGCCCACACCCCGCTCCTCCCCATCGACCTGGAGGACCTGCTCGGCAAGCCGGGCATGGAGGTCACGGAGCCGATGTGTTGCTCCTGCGTCGTCATCAACGCCTCCACCGAGTGACCCTGCCCCACCCCCGACGCCCCTGGCTCTGAGGCCGGCGTCCCCCTCGCCCAGCAGCACCGGGCAGGCCCCCTGCGTGTCCCTGCCCCAGCTCACCGGAGGCAGGGCAGCGCGTCCCACCTGGAGTCACCATCAATCGATCCGGACCAGGTCAGGCCCCCCACCCACAAGAACGGACGGCCGGTCACGCACCGGGACCGGCCGGTCTCGCCGACACCGCCATGGTGCGCGTCAACCCGTTGCCCGGGCGCCGTCTGGGCTCCGCCGCCCTGACCGCGGCGATCACCGCGCTGGCCGAGGCCGAGCGGCAGTGCGCTGCCCTGGTCGACGCCGCCCGCGCCGAGCTGTTCGACCTCGCCACGGGCGCCGGCGGCCACGAGCTGCGGACCGTTCTGGAGCTCAAGCGCGCGGTCCACAACCAGCGCACCCCCAAACCGTCCGCCACGAACCGCAGCTGGCCCGAAGCGACCAGCGCGTGGCTGGCCGCCCGGCAGCGCGGCGACCTCGCGCGGAGCGTGCTGACCACGGGCTACGAGAACTGCCTGGCCGAGGAGCGGGCCGCCCTTGCGCAGGCGGTCGCGGCCGAGCCGTTCCAGGTGTCTCTGGCGCTCACCTCGCCCGGGGTGCTCGCGGCCGTGCGCCGCTACGCGCGCAGCGCCGGCCGCCCCTCCAAGCAGGACCGGAAGTCGGAGCGGGGCATCCTGCAGCACCTGGCACGGGCCATGGTGCGCACCTCGCCGCTGGCCCGGTTCACCGCGGTCGGCTTCGCTTCCTGGGCCGACCAGGGCACGGCGCTCGACCGGGTCACCTTCCAGCGCCGCCGGACGCACCCGCTCGTCTCGGTGGACCGGGCCCTGTTCGCCACTCTCGTCGACGGCCTGCTGCCGGCAGGCGGCGAGGTGGGCGGCGAAGCAGGCGGCGAGGCGGGCGGCGAGGCGGGCGGCGAGGCGGGCGGCGAAGCGGCGCCGGCGGCCACCGTGCGGCGCAACTCCTCGCTGCGCACCACCCAGGACGCCGTACGGTTCCGCCGGCGCGACGGTGCGCAGATCCGGGTGCTCTCCACCCCGCTCACCCCGCAACTCACCACCCTGCTGGACCTCCTCACGCTGGGACCGGTCTCGCCCGCCGAGCTGGGCCGGGCACTGGCGGACCGTCTGGGATGCTCCGGGGAGCAGGCCGCGCAGCTGGTCCTGGCCGCGTGCGAGGCACAGATCCTGCTGCCCGGGCCGGTCCTGGACGAGCAGGCGGCAGACCCCCTGCCGGCCGCCCTGGAGCTGCTGCGCGGGCACGACCCGGCTGCGGCCACCGCCCTGGCCGAGGCGGCCTCCGCGCTCGACCGGCTCCCGCGCGCCACCGTGACGGAACGGGTGGCCCTGCTGAACCGGCTGGACTCGGTGCAGCAACGGCTGACCGAGCACGGCACCCGGCCGGGGCGGCTGCAGGTCAACGAGGACTACGTGCTCGACCCGTTCACGGTCTCGGCCGACGGCTACCGGCCGGCGCTCGACGACCTGGCCGAGGTCGCGGAATTCGCCGCGCTCTTCGAGCGCCACCACGAGCTGCGGGCGCTGGCGTGCGCCCTGTTCGTCGAGCGCTTCGGTGCTGGAGCCTCGGTCCCGCTGGTCGACCACGCCACCGCTCTGGTCGAGGCTCTGCGCGGTGCCGGGACTCGCCTCAGCGGGCCGGACGGGAACCTCGGCCCGCGTGACGGTTCGCTGGCCCGGCTGCTGAAGGCGCGCGCCGCCGCCGTGCGAACGATCGGCGAGCGGATCGCCCGCCACCGGGCCGAGCAGCCGCAGGCCGAGGAACTGGCGCTGGAGCCCGGCCTGCTGGCCGAGTTGGCCGCCGCGCTGCCCGAGCGGTTCCGGCGCCCGGCGGCCTCCTACGGGCTGACGGTCCAGCCGGTGGCCGGGCGGCTGGTGCTGAACGGCTGCTTCCCGGGCCACGGCCTGCTCGGCATGCGCTTCCTCGGCGCGGACCGCGAGCTGGGCGGCCGGGCGGGCGAGTCGATCGCCCGGCGCGCCACCGCGGTCTTCTCGGCGGACGGCGTCGAGCCGTGCGAGGACCGCGGCCTGCACGGGTTCAACATCAACCACCGCATCCCGCTCCTGGAGCGGACCATCACCCCCGGGGAGTGGCTCGGGGTCCGGCTCGCGCACGACCCCGACCGCGACGAGCTGGTGCTGTTGGACGCCGACGGCGCCCGGGTGCGTCCGGTCACGCTGGGCATGCGCTGGCAGGAGCTGCACCCGGCCCCGCTGCGCATCGCCACGCTGCTGGCCGACACCAGTCCGGTGGCAGTCGACGCCTTCGGCTGGGAGCGGCCCCTCGCGACCGACGCGCCGCGCCGCACGGTGGCCTCACCGCGATTGACAGTGGGCCAGGTGGTCCTGCAGCGGCGCCGCTGGTATCCCGGGGCCGACTTCCCGTCCGCGCCGGGCCCCACCGAGGCGGCGCAGCACCTGGTCGACCTCACGGCCTGGCGGGCGGTGCACGCGGTCCCGGACGAGGTCGTGATCAAGACCGGTTCCGACCGGGCGGCCCCGGCCCGCATACCGGCGGGCGGCGGCCGACCGGCGCAGTGGCGGCCGGAGAAGCCGCAGTACGCCGACCTGGCCAGCGCGCTGGCGGTGCGGGCGCTGCCCTGGTTCCTGGAGCGCCGCTCCCCGGGCAGCTACCTGGAGGAGGCGCTGCCGGGGGTCCACCGCGGGCGCCACGCCTTCGAGTGGGTCATCGAGTTCGACCGCCCCGCCGGGGCCCGATTCCAGCTGAGGACGTCATGCGAGTGAAGCTCCGTCCGGACGCGCACTACGCCCCGGTGCCGCAAGGGATCCACTGGAGCCGGGGGGACCGCTCGTTCGTCCTGTCCGGTCCGCCCGCCCTCTTCACCATCGTCGACGACCAGCTCGACGCGCTGCTCAACGGGACGAGCCTGGACGAGATGGTGGCGGCCACCGGGGACGAGCGGGCCCGGCCCGTCCTGGACCACATCGTGCGCACGCTCGTCGCCCAGGACGTGCTGATCGATCTGGACGCGGTGGACGGCCCGCTGCCGGACCGGCGCAGCGCCGAGGAGCACGCCGCGCTGCTGTGCTACCTCGAGGCGCATTGCGCCGAGCCCTACCGGGCGTTCGCCGCGGTGCGCGCCGCCCGGGTGGTGGTCGGCGGCGGCGGCCCCGGGGCCGAGGCCGTGCGGCGCGGGCTGGCCGCCAACGGCATCGGAGAGGTCGCCAACGGCATCGGAGAGGTTACCGGGATCGACCACTCCGCGCTGTCGGAACGCGCCGCCCGCGCGACCGTGGTGGTGCTGATCGACGACTGCGAGGCCCCGCTCGACCTGCTCGCCGCCGTCGCGCGGCTGGCGCCGGGCACACCCGTGGTGCCGGTGGCCGCCGGGCCCGCCGTCGCGCTGGTCGGGCCGGTCTGCTCCGACCCGGCCGAGGTGCGGGCGTTCCTGGCCGTGCGGGCCCGGGCCACCGACTGGCAGCTGACCGGGGTGGACTCCGCAGCACCGCGCCCGATCAGCGCGGTGCTGGCCGGGTCGCTGGCCGCCCAGGGCGTGCTGGCCCACCTGGCCGGCACCGCGCACGGTCCGTGCACCGCAGGGGTGGTGCACGGCCACGCGGTGCGGACCACCGCCGTCCCGGTGCCGCGGGCCGGGACCGGACCGGTCTGGCGCCCGCTGGAGCCGGCGCAGCGCACCGTCCCCGGGCGCGAGCCCGGTGTGGAGCCCGGCCGGGAGCTCGACGCGAAGCCCGGCCGGGAGCCCGGCTCCGAAGCCGTCGTCCCGGCCCCGGCGGGGGAGGTTCAGCTCGACGCCGCGCTGACCGCCCGGTGGACCGGCCTGGCCCGCTGGGGCCGGGACCTGGACCTCCTGCAACTGCCCCTCAGCCTGGTCACCGCCCAGGTGGTGCCCGGCCCCGGACCGTCCACCGCCCTCGTCGGTGGGACAGTCGGTCCGCACGTCCTGGGGTGGGGCCGGAACCGCGCAGCCGCCGGCCATACGGCCGGGCTCGCCGTGCTGCGCCACCGCGCCGGTGAGGAGTGGACCGAGGACCTGAGCCGGGCTGGGGGCAATGCGGGGCTGGTGCCCGCGGCCGGGCTCACCGAGGCCCACCTCCTGGTCGACGGCCTGCTCCGGCAGGCCGGACAGGAGGCCCTGGCCCGGTCCGTCGGTGCCCCGCTGGCCTGGGAGGAGGTCGAGGGCATCACGGCCCGGACGCTCTGGGGCCTGCTGAGGGAATTCTTCGACATCCCCGCCGAGCTGCACCGGCACACCGTGAACGGCCTGGACTGGCACCTGGTCAGCGTGGTGGACGAGGCCACCGGCGAGGTCCTGGCCACGCAGTGGGGCCCGCGCCCGGCCTCCGCCGCCTACGCGGCCCTGTTCGCCGCCACCGCCCGCGCTCAGTTCCAGGCGGCCACGCGGAGCGCACCGCAGGCACCCGTCCTGCCGCCGGACCCGGTCGGAACGTGGTCACTGGAGGTCGCCCCGCCGGCCCAGGTGGACGACTGCCTGCGCCAACTGCTCGCGCGTGCCCGGGCCCTGGGGCTGCAACCGCGCGCGCAGCGGCTGGTCCGCGACGCGACCGTCGGCGAGCTGGCGCTGGCCTGTGGCTGGGTGGCCCTGGCATGAGCGCACGGATCACGAGCCCGCGGACCACCAGCACACAGGTCACCGGCACACAGGTCACCGGCACACAGGTCACCAGCTCAGAGGTCACCGGCACACAGGTCACCGGCGGACGGATCCTGCCGGGGCCCGGCGCGCCGGCCGACCTGCTGGCGCTCCCCTGGCACGAGCTGACGGATGAACCCGACCCGCCGCTGATCGCGGTCTGCGCGGGCTACGACGCTGCGTGGGAGAGCGAGGCACTGGCGCTGGCCCGTGAGCAGGGCCGCCCGCTGCTGTCGGTGCGGGCGACCCCGGCGGAGGTCCTGCTCGGGCCGCTCTGGACCCCTGACGACACGTCGGCCTGCGCCGGCTGCGCGCAGGTCCGCGACACCGACCACGACGCGCCGGGCCAGGCCCACGAGCCGACCACCGCCCCGGCGGCGCCACCGGCGCCGCGACGGCGGGCCGCTGGCGCGCCGGTCCTGGCACCCGCCCTCGGGCAGCTCCTGGCCGAACTGCTCCGGGATGCCCGGCCGCTGCTCGCCCCGGGCGACCTGCTCGCGCTCACCCACGAAGGCCGGCTGCGCCGGCACCGGGTGACGCCCAGCCACCGCTGCCCCGTGTGCGCGAGCGATCCGGGCCCGCGGGTCGCCCGCTCCTGCGACCCGCCCCCGCCGCGTCCCCTGCTCCCGCGCCCCACCAGCGCCCAACCGCCCGACCGCGGCGAGCCGCCCTTCGGTCTGGACCCCGAGCGGATGCGCGCGGCGCTGACCGATCCCCGGTTCGGACCGGTGCTCGGGACCCAGCGGTTGCGCCCGGTCGCCATGGCGATGACCGAGACCCGCCTGCTCGGGGCCACGTTCCCGGGCTACGGCCGCGGCTCCACCTTCCGGCGCGCCGAGCCCGTGGGCTGCCTGGAGGCGTACGAGCGCAGCGCCGGATATCCGCACGTAGCCCCGCTCGTGCGCGGCGCCACGGCGCGCGAGCTGGGCGAGCAGGCGATCGGGCTCGCCGGGCTGGGCCACCACACCGCGCGGCAGCTGGACTCGCCGCTCAGCAGCCTGCGGCCCTTCGACGAGGACACCCCGATGGACTGGGTGTGGGGCCACCCGCTGGACGGCGGCCGGCCGCTGCTCGTCCCGGCCGAGGTCGGCTTCTACCAGTACAGCTACCCCGCCCTCTCCGACGCGCCCGAACACGCCGGCCGCACGCGCCACTTCCACGACTCCTCCAGCGGCTGCGCACTCGGCGGCAGCTACGAGGAGGCCGCCCTGCACTCCCTGCTGGAGCTGGCCGAGCGCGACGCCTTCCTGCTCTCCTGGCACCGGCGCCGGCCGCTGCCCCGGATCGCAGCGCAGGAGATCACCGACCGCGAGTGCCGGCTGCTGATCCGGCAGATCGAGGAGCAGGGCTACCAGGTCCACCTGCTGGTCGCCACGATCGACCTCGCGATCCCGGTGGTCTGGGTCATGGCGCTGCGTGAGGACGGCCGGATGCCGGCCACCCTCAGCTCCGCCGGCTCCGGCGTGGACCCGGTGGCCGCCGCCCGGGCGGGCCTGTGGGAGCTGTCCCAGATGGTCAGCTCCGGAGCGGACTGGGACATCGAGGCGGCCCGCCCGCTCGCCACCGACCCCTGGCTCGTCGCCCAGATGTCCGACCACCACAAGCGCTACGCCTACCCCGAACTGCTGCCCCGGATGCGCGAGTTGCTGGGCGGGCCGGTGGTCAGCCCGGCGCAGGCGTTTCCCGGCTGGCCGGACGTCTTCACCAACGCCGCCGACGGGGACGTCACCCAGGCCCTGCGCTTCGTCGCGGAGCTGTTCCGGCAGGCCGGGCTGGAGCGCATCGTGGTGGTCGACCAGTCCACCCCCGAACACACCGCCGCCGGACTGTCCGTCGTCAAGTCCGTGGTCCCCGGCATCCTGCCGATGTGCTTCGGGCAGGCACAACAGCGGCTCGCCGGGATCCCCCGGCTGGCCTCCGCCGTCGCGGAGGCCACCGGCACGCCGCCACGCGAGGAGGACTTCCCCTTCGACCCCCACCCCTTCCCCTGAGACGGCGCCTCCGATGACGACGACCACCGATGTCCGGCTCTTCGCCTACCGCCAGGGCCCGTTGCGGACCGCACTGGCCGAGCTGACCCCGGGCAGCGACACCGACTCCACCACCTCGGCCCTGCCCCCGGCCCGGGCCCGCGGCAGCCGTGGGCGGCCCCTGCCGACCGGCACCCACCGGCTGCTGGCCGACGCACCGTACCCGCAACCACTGCCGGCCGACGCCCTCGCCACGCTGGGCCCCGGGGACCTGGCGGGCCACCTGCTGGTCTGCGCCCTCGGCCTGCAACGACGCGAGCCCTCGCACCACTTCAACGACCACCGGGCGATCGCCTCGGTGCGCAGCAAGTTCCCCGTGCACGCCTTCGTCCTGGCACCCGACGGATCCCGCGCCTACCTGGACATCTACCGGCACGCCCTGATCGACCTGCAGGACGACGCGGACGGCTCGGACAACGCGGACAACTCAGATGGTTCGGACAACGCGGACGACCGGGGCGACCTCGCGGAGCTGCTCCCCGCCCCGGGCGACCTCACCGTGGTGCTGGCCGCGCGCTACACCGACCTGCCAGTCGACTACGGGCGCCTGCGCTGCACGCTGAGCCTGCTGGAGCTGGGCATCAACCTGCGCGCCCTGCACACCGCTGCCGACCTGCTGGGCGTCCCGGTCCGGTTGCGCTCGGACGCCGCACTCACCCGCGCCGCCGGCCGGCTGCTGGAACACGGCGGTCCCGGGGCCTGGTCCCCGCCGCTGGTCGTCACCCTCGAAGGCGCCGGCCCGCTGCCGTCCAGCCGCCCGCTGCCGGGCACGGACGGGTTCGGGGACGCGGAGCAACACGCGTGGGAGTGCGGGCTGCTGCGCGAGCAGTCCGGCCAGGAGTTGGTCCGGGAGGCGGACGCGGTGACCGCACCGCTCGCCGCGCTCTCGTGCGGCGCGGGCGAACCCGTGCGCAGCGTACCGGACCTGGCGGGGCGTGAGCCGGCGGAGCACCGCCCTGCGGAGCGTGAGCCGGCGGGCCAGGATGCCGGCCCCGCGCGGCCCGACTGGGCCCGGACCCTGTGGAACCGGTCCGCCGGGCGGACCCGGGCCGGCCTGCTGGGGTTCTCCGCCCGACCCGCCGTGCTCGGTGCGGAGTTCCTGCGCGACACGCTCGCCTGGCTCGACCGGCCGGCGCCGGGCCCGCTGCTCCCCGAGGTGGGCCGCCGGGTGCTGACCCGCGTCGCACTGCAGCGAACGGCCGGGCTCCCCACCGGCCGCTACGCGGTGGCGCGCGGCCACGTGGAGTGCGAGCAGCAGGACTCCGACCTGATGCGGCGGTTCGCGGACGCCTTCGGCTACCCGCTGACGCCCGCCGTCGACTGCGGGCTGCGCCACGCGAACGCCGTGTGGGTCTTCGCCGCCGACCTTGACGGGATCCTGGCGGAGTTCGGGCCGGCCGGCTGGTCACTGCTCCAACTCTGGTGCGGCTGGGCCACCCACGGGCTGACCACCGCCGCCGCCGCGCACGGCCTGTTCGCCCGCCCGGCCCGATCCTTCGGCGAGTTCTGGCTGCAACGGACGCTCGACCTGCCTCGCTCGACGTTTCCGGTCTTCACCGTCATCTGCGGCCGCTCCCGGTTCAGCGAACCGGTGCTCGACCTGAGGGTCTGACGCGCCGCCGCCTACAGCCGGCTGGTCGGGTTCATTGCACGCGCACGCGCACGCCCACCCGTTCCCGCACCAGCACCGGCACCGGCGCGAACCGAAGGACCATGGCATCGGCTGTGCCGTACGTGAACGTCAACGGTGCCC
Source organism: Kitasatospora sp. NBC_01250 (assembly GCF_036226465.1). NCBI lineage: Bacteria > Bacillati > Actinomycetota > Actinomycetes > Kitasatosporales > Streptomycetaceae > Kitasatospora > Kitasatospora sp. NBC_01250. The sequence goes on from NZ_CP108476.1 coordinate 8,356,565, forward strand.
GCCTCCCCGAGCAGGACAGCGGTGGCGAGGGCCCGGGTCGTGCTCCTCAGCCACGGCAACCTGGTGGATCGCGACACGTGAAAGCCTCCGGGGCCGGCCGGGCTCACCGGAGTCCGGCCGGCCCCGGGACCGGCCTCGGGCCCTGCTGCGTCGCCAGCGGCCAGCACTTGTGGTCCAACGTCGACTCCCACGGCGGCGCCGCACCCTGGCCCCAGTGCGTCATCGACGCCTTCCGACAGCTGAACATCACTACCTCGCAAGCCCTGACGGCTCCGGGATGCCAGCCGTTGCCGGCGCGAAGGGCGGCCGTGCGAGTTGGGAGATGACATCCCCAGTGCGGTGACCGAGAAGGTCCACCGGGCTGGCGCTGGCGGGCGGCGTGCCGGTTGGATGTCGCGAGACGTTTCAACTCGATGGAGCGAGGACCCGACACATGACCTCTGACGACCTGTTTGACGAGATCGCCACCGACCTCGCCGTACGCGGTGCCACCGCCGGAACGATGTTCGGCAAGCGCGGTCTCAAGGCCCGCGGCAAGGCATTCGCCTGCCTCAAGGGCGACCTGCTGGCTCTCCGGCTGGGTGACGGCACCCCCGGCCACGCCGAGGCCCTTGCCCTGCCCGGAGCCGAACTTTTCGATCCCTCCGGCAAGCACCGCCCATTCAAAGACTGGGTCGCCATCCCCGTCGCCCACGCCCATGCCTGGCCCCACTACGCCGAAACCGCGCTCGACAGCCTCGACGGCTGAAGGAGGGAGGCCAGTGGCAGAGCCGGTTAAGGTCCGCAGACTCACGGACCAAGAGGGCCAGCAGTTGCAGCGGATCGTGCGCCGGGGCAGTACGAACTCGGTGCGCTACCGGCGGGCGTGATGCTGCTGGCCTCGGCCGGCGGCAACAGGGTTCCGGTCATCGCCCGGCTGGTCCAGGCGGACGAGGACACGGTGCGTGAGGTGATCCACCGGTTCAACGAGATCGGCCTGGCCGCTCTGGACCCTCGGACCTCCGCGAGTTCAGGGAAACTGAAGGCTCTTCAGCGGGAACCCGCGGGTTGGATGCTGTGCTCTGCAGGGATCGACCCGTGAGTTGTCTCCGACTCACGGCGAGGCGTCCTGGTTTGTGGGCGTCGTCGCGCCGTTGAACCTCACCGCTGCGGAACGGGCTGAGCTGGAACGGCGGGTGAGTCGGCGGAAGTCGGCTCAGGATTTGGCGATGCCGGCTCGTGTGGTTCTGGCTTGCGGCCGGCTCGACGAGGGCGGGTCGACGTTCATGATGCCGGATTGAGCAGCTTCCAGTGGCCCTCGGAGACGACCTCGACGTCGCCGTCGGTCACCTTGATGGCGGTCTGAGCGTCGATGGCGTACGCCGGACCCTTGATCTTGGCGGCCCAGCGTTCCGCCGCGGCCATCGTGTTCTCCGGACAATCCGGGCTGTCGAGGTGCGGGAAGATGGAGAAATCGACGAGTCCCAGCGTGGTGTCGTCCCCGGTGGGTGGCTTCCAACCGACGAACTCCTCCCCGATGCGGGGAGTCAGCACCATGCTCCCGGCGCTGAGCCCTACGTAGACCGTGTCGCGCAGCGAGGGGAAGAGGTCGGCCAGTCCGGACTCCCGCATCCAGTGGCACAGGTAGAGCGCGTCGCCGCCGTTCACCAGCAGGGCGTCTGCTTCTCGGACCCAGGAGACCCAGCGTTCCTTGTCGATGCTGGGCAGTGCGGTGAGCTCCAGCACGCCCACCGACTTCCACCCCAACTCGGTCATGGGACTGGGGGACTGTCCGCTGATGAAACGCCATGGCCCACCCGGATCCCCGTACGGCCCCCCGTACCCTGCGGTGGGGATGCAGAGGGCGCTGGCCTCGGCGATCGGTTTGCCCAGAAGATCGACCAGCGCCGCCAGCACGCTTGCGTTCCTGACGCCGGAGTCGGTAAGGAGAAATTTCATCACGCCCCCACTCCCGGGTTCAGATCCTCAGCATTGATCATCCACCAATGCTGTCACGGCGTTCAACGATTCGGCGCTGGTTTCCAGGAGAGCGCGGGCGGAGTTCGCGTAGAGTGGGAGCTGCCGGGCGGGAAGCTGGAACTCGGCGAGGAGCCGCCGGACTGTGCCGCCCGCGAGGTGCAGGAGGAGAGCGGTTGGGAGGTCGAGGCCGGTCCGCTGCTCGATGTGTGGATGTACCGGCCGATCCCCGACCGCCACGTCTTCATCGTGGCCTACGGCTGCCAACGGCTCGGCGAGGACTGCGCGCCGGTGGTCAGCGCCGAGCACAAGGAGATCGGGCTCTTCCGGAAGGACAAGGTGGCCGACCTGGTGATGCCGCAGGGCTACAAGGACTCTGTGGCCCGCTGGTACGCGCACCTCGGTCTCGGCTGATCCGACACGGCAGCGCCCACCGACACCGCGCCTGCGTCGGCGAGCGCCGCGACACTCTGGCGCTGGGCCGCCCCGGAGGCCGAGCAGGTACTGGAGCGGCGCCGGCTCGGCGAGATCTTCAGGGCGGATCGCCGGACCGACTGTCGCGACCAGGAACGTGATCCGACGTACCCAGTCGGCGCCGCCCCGCCGCCCCGGCGCCGCCGCGGTCTGGCGGCGGTGCGGTATCGGCCAGCCGTGCCGCGGCGCCGCCGGCCTGACTCGCGGCGGCCGTCCGACCCACAACACGTCACCCGTCCCATGACACGGCACCTGACCCACACCGCGCACGTCAACCGCCGTCTCTCCTCAGCGACAGCAGCCGCGAAATGGCTCAGAGGTGTCTACCTGGTCGTATTTCGGCTGCGTTAGCGTCGCCTTTCCGAACACCGATGGGGAGGTCTCGTGCGCGCTCTCGTCTATCTGGGTCCAGGCTCCGCCGAACTGCAGGACAGGCCCGCCGCACGGGTCGCGCACGATGATGACGTCGTGGTGGAGATCGTCGGTACGGGGGTCTGCGGAACGGACCGCAAGATCCTGCTCGGGCGGTTCCCGGCCCGGCCGGGCGTGGTGCTGGGGCACGAGTCGGTGGGCGTGGTGCGGGGGACCGGGGCGAAGGTGCGCTCGGTCGCGGTGGGGGACCGGGTGGTGGTCAACCCGACGCTGTACTGCGGCTGGTGTGTCCCGTGCCGCCGCGGGGCGACCAACTTCTGCCGTCACAAGGCCGGGACCGAGGTCGGCGTCGATCGGGACGGCACGTACGCGGAGGCCGTGACCCTGCCGGAACGTTTCGTCGAACGGGTTCCCGCCGGGCTGCCCTTCCGCAGCGCGGTGCTGATCGAGCCGCTCGCCTGCGTCCTGAGCAACGTCCAGGCCGCCTCCCTCACCTTCGACGACACCGTGGTGGTGCTCGGCGCGGGCCCGATCGGCATGCTGACCGCACTGGTGGCCGCCCGCCGGGCGCGCCGGGTCACCGTCGCCGAGCCGGACGGCTACCGGCTGGAGCTGGCCCGCGAGCACTTCGCGCACGTGGTGGACGTGGCCGGAACGGACCCGGCCGAAGCCGTGCTGAAGACGTCGGGCGGCGAGCGTCCCTCCGTCGTCTTCGACACCACGGGCACCGGCCTGGACGCGGCGCTGCGGCTGATCGACGACGGCGGCCGGGTGGTGGTGATGGGCTTCGACGACACCTACACCGTGCCGCTGCGCCCGCTCCAGCTCACCAACCGGGGCATCCGGCTGATCGGTGCGGGGGACTACCGGGCCGACATCTTCCCGGTCGCCGTGGACCTGGCCGCCGAACTCGGCGCCCCTCAGCGACCCGACACCGGCAGCGGCACCGGCGGCGGCCTTGGCCCCGGCCCTGGCGCCGCCACCAGCACCAGCATCAGCACCAGCGCCAGCTCCGGCACCAGCTCCGGCTCGATCCTGGAGCGCCTGGTGACGCACGAGTTCCCGCTCGAGCGGTACGCGCAGGCGTTCACCGCGCTCGGCGGCCTCACCGGGGGCGACCGGGCCACCGGGGGCGAGGGCAGCGAACCGCCGCCGTGCTACGACGCGCTCAAGGTCGTCATCCGCTCGCACTCCGGCCCGGTCGGCGCCGACGGCTGGCCGGTGGAGGGGTGAGCGCGCCGCGCCTCGGCTCGATCGAGTCCGGCGGGACCAAGTTCGTCTGCCTGGTCGGCTCGGCCCCCGACCGCATCGAGGCCGAGACCCGGTTCCCGACCGGCGAACCGGGCCCCACCCTGGCCCGGGCCATCGCCTTCTTCCGGGAGACCACCGCGAGGACCGGACCGCTGGACGCGATCGGCATCGCCTCCTTCGGGCCCCTCGAACTGCGGCCGGGCCATGCCAAGTTCGGCCACCTCGCCGCCACCCCCAAACCCGGCTGGTCCGGCGTGGACGTCGCAGGACCGATCGCTGCCGCGCTCGGAGTACCGGTGGGCATCGAGACCGACGTCAACGGTGCGGCCCTCGGCGAGGGCCGCTGGGGCGCTGCACAGGGCTTGGACACCTACGTCTACCTCACCGTCGGCACCGGGATCGGCGGCGGCGCGGTGATCGGCGGCAAGGTGGTCAGTGGCCTGGTCCACACGGAGATGGGCCACCTCGCGGTGCCCCGGATCGCGGGCGACGCCTTTCCCGGCTCCTGCCCCTTCCACGGCGACTGCTGGGAGGGGCTGGCGGGGGGCGAGGCGATGGGCGCCCGCTGGGGAACCCCGGCCGAAGAACTGACCGGCGACGCACTGCGCAAGGCGCTGCGGCTGGAGGCGGGCTACCTGGCCGCGGGGCTGCGCAACATCGTCTACACGACCGCACCCCAGCGGATCGTGATCGGTGGCGGCGTCGCGGAACTCCCCGGGCTCTTCCCGCTGCTCCGCGCTGAACTGACCGCGGCACTGGGCGGATACCCCGGGCTGCCCGAGCACACAGCCGAGGACTTCGTGGTCCCGGCCCGGCTCGGCCGGCTCGCCGGACCGGCCGGCGGGCTGGTCCTGGCGGCGGGGGCGGCCGGGGCGGCCACCGCCGCACGGCCGCGGCCCGGCGCTGGGCCATCGGGGGGACCGGATGCATGAGGGCGGCCCCGGGCCGGGCAGGCTGGCCGGTGTGACGCGTCCCGATCCGGTGGGTCTCCTGGACCCGGCCACCCACGCCTGGCTGACCCGGCACGCCCTGCCCGGCGCCCTGGTGCACGAGACGGACCCGCTGCCCGGCGGGTTCACCAACGACATGGTCCTGCTCACCGCCCAGCCCCCCGACGCGCCGGGCGCGGAGCGCTACGTGCTGCGCCGCTACCGGCCCAGCGGCAGCAGGGTCCCGCGCAACACCTGTGCGGTGGAGATCGCCGTCCTCGGGCGGGCGGCGGCCCGTACCGTCCCGGTGACCGAGGTGGTCGCAGCCGATCCGCACGGCCGGGCCACCGGCCGCCCCACCCTGCTCTACCGGTTCGTGGACGGGACCCCGCTCAGCCGGGTGCTCGCGGACGGCCTGGTGAGCGGCGAGGCGCGGGCCCTGGGCCGGGCCGTCGGTGCGGTGCTGGCGCGGATCGGCCGGGCCGAGCTGCCCCGCCCGGGTGTCTTCGGTGACTCCTCGCTGGAACCGGCCCCGGACGGCGCGGGCCCGCTGGACGACCTGCCCGGGTTCGTCGAGCGCTGCCTGGTCACGGCGACCTCGGACGGACCGTTGAGCGCGACGGACTCCGCCGTACTGCGCGACCTGGCCCGCGGCGGGCCCCGGGCGCTGGCCGCCGTGGCGGGTGAACGGAGCCTGGTGCACGGCGACTTCAACCCGAAGAACGTCCTGGTCCGACGACGGGCCGGGCAGTGGGCGGTGGCCGCCGTGCTCGACTGGGAGCTGGCATTCAGCGGCTCTCCGCTCTTCGACGTCGGGAACATGCTGCGCTTCGCCCACGAGTACCCGCCCGCCTTCGCCGCGGGCTTCGTCGACGGCTTCCGGGGCGGGAACGGCCGGCTGCCCGGGGACTGGCTGCGGCTCAGCCGGACGCTGGACCTGTTCGCGCTCGCGGACATCCTCACCGCTCCGCCCGATCCCGCCTACTTCGCCCGCGCCCGCGCCGTGCTGCACCGGTCCACCGTCCACCGGTACTGACCGCGCCCACCGATACCGACCGCGGCCACCGTCCACCGGACCGCGGCCGGACGAGCGCACGCCACTGGTCCTCCCTCTTCCCATCAGGCCCGTGCGCCGCGTAATTCCCAGGAGACAACTGCTGTCCGTGCGGATCGCGGAAGTCTGGCCATAAGTGTCGAGTCAATGGCGGAGAGGTGGCATACGGCCGTCTTCTCAGCACCAGGAAAACCGGTTAGTCTGCCTGGGCCGAAGCGAAAGATCCTTGACCTGGGGAGGATTCCGCCGTGGAGAACGAAGGTTCGAAGAACGTCCTGACGACGCTTACGCCGACCGTTCGCTGCAACGGGACGCCCCCCACGCCCGCCCTGCGTGAAGGGCCGTACTACAAACCCGACACCCCTTTCAGGACCAGCTTCCGGGGCGATGAGGAGAGCGGCGTCCCGATGGTGCTGCACGGCACCGTGCGCACCCGCGAGGGCGAGCCGGTAGCGGGCGCCCTGCTCGACTTCTGGCAGGTCGGGGATGCCGGCGTCTACGACGACGACGGTTTTCGGCTGCGCGGCCACCAGTTCGCGGACGACCAGGGGCGGTGGCGGCTGGAGACGGTGCTGCCCGCGGTGTACCCGGGGCGGACGCGGCACGTACACGTGAAGGTGCAGCCGCCCGGCGGATCCGTGCTGACCACGATGCTGTATTTCCCCGGCGAACGCCGAAACCACCTCGACAAGTATTTCCGGCCGGAATGTCTGATGGATGTGCGGGAGACCGCCGAGGGTTGGGACGCCGAGTTCACCTTCGTCCTGGATGTGTGAACCCCCGCTGCCCGTAATCCCGGGGAGCCTGCCATACCGATGCTCGGAGATATCGGTATCCGCCGTCCGTCGTGTCCGGGGGACGGAAATCGACAGGAGTCACATGGCCGACCTCATGCGCGATCAGCCCGATACGAAGAGCGATGCCCAAAGTGACGCGCGAAGCGATGCTCGCAGCGACGTCCGCAGCGACGCCCTGAGCTATGCCCAGAAACACCTGTACTACCCGGTCAGTACGTACGACATGGACCACGGCGAGGGCATCCACCTGTACGACACCGACGGCAACGAGTACCTCGACTGCGCGTCCGGCACCTTCAACCTGAGCCTCGGCTACGGGCATCCCGAAGTGGTCAAGGCCATGCGCGACCAGGTGGAACGGCTGGTGCACACCACCTCGACCTTCCAGACCGCCCCCGTCAACGAGCTGGTCCGGCGGCTGGTCGAGGTCACCCCGCCGAACCTGACCAAGGTGCACCTCAAGGTGTCGGGCGGCTCCACCGCCAACGAGGGCGCGGTCAAGATGGCGCAGATCGCCACCGGCCGCCGCGACGTCGTCACCCTGTTCCGCAGCCACCACGGCCAGACCATGATGACGACCACCATGTCGGGCGAGTCGTTCCGCAAGGCTCCCTTCCCGCACCTGATGCCCGGCGTTCTCCAGGTCCCCGACCCCTACTGCCTGCGCTGCTTCTACCGCCAGGCGGGACCGGACAGTTGTGGCATGTTGTGCGTCGAGCGGATCAACGACTTCCTGGACCACGCCAGTTCCGGCAGCGTCGCCTGCGTGGTCGTCGAACCGGTCTCCGGGAGCGGGGGCAACATCGTGCCCCCCGACGGCTACTTGTCCGCGCTGCGCGCCCTGTGCGACGAACGGGGCATCGTCCTCATCTTCGACGAGATCCAGACCGGCATCGGCCGGGTCGGCCGGATGTTCGCCGCAGAACACTACGGGGTGCGGCCCGACATCCTGACGACCGCCAAGGGCCTCGGCGGCTCCGGCGCCCAGATCGCGGCCATCGTCGCCGACGAGCGGATGGCCGGACTCAGCGCCGACCACCATTCCTTCACCTACGGCGGCAACGTCCTCGCCGCCGCCGCGGCGGCCACCACCCTCGACGTGATCGGCCGCCCCGGCTTCCTGGAGAACGTCCGGGAGGTCGGCGCCCACGTCATGGAGCGGCTGCGCGCGCTGGCCGCCCTGCACCCCGCCGTCGTGGACGTGCGCGGCCTCGGCCTGATGATCGGGATCGAGATCGGCGACGACCGGGGCAACCCGCACAGCGAACGGGCCCAGGCCCTGGCCCGGCGCGGCATGGACCATGGCCTGATCCTGCGCACCTCCCGCTACGGCCGGGGCAACGTGATCAAGATCCGCCCGCCGCTGATCCTGACCCGCGCCGAGGCCGATCTGCTCTGCGACCGGCTCGAAGCCCTCTTCGCCGCCGAGGCCGCCGCATGACCGGTCCCGAGCGCGACAGCCCCCCGGGGGCCGCGGCTGTGCGGCAGTACGTGATCGGCCTCGCCCGTGCCGTCCGCGAGGCCGTTCTGGCCGCCCGGCACCGGGCCGGCAGCCGAGCGGTCCGAGGCCACTCACCGGGCGGCGACGCCCAGTTCGGCCTCGACGAGGTCGCGGAGGCGGCCGTCTGGCAGTACGTCGTCGACCACGATCTGCCGGTCGCCGTCTACTCCGAGGACCGGGGCCTGAAGTGCCACGGCACGGACCCGCCCCACCTGCTGGTCGTCGACCCGATCGACGGCACCCGGCCCGCTGTCGCCGGCCTGGAGTCGGCCACCGTCTCGGTCGCCGTCGCCCGCATGTCGCACCGCCCGCGCATCGCCGACGTCGAACACGCGCTGCTGATGGAACTGCGCACGGGCGCCTACCTCTACGGGGACCTGGCGACGCCCGGCATCACCGCGCACGGTTACGACCACCCGGTCCCGGCGCTGACCCGCACCACCGACCCCGCGCGGATGTTCTGGTCGCTGGAGTTCAACGGCCACCCGGCCCGCCTGATGACCGAGGCATACGGCCACCTCATCGACCGCTCGGCCAACACCGGCGGGGTCTTCGTCTTCAACAGCGCCACCTGGTCCATCTCCCGGCTGCTCACCGGCCAGCTCGACGCCTACGTGGACATCGGCAACCGGCTGCTCCGCGACGACCCGGCGCTGCTGCCCGAGTTCGAACGCGTCGGCAACGGCCGGGTCCTGCACCTGTTCCCGTACGACATCGCCGCGGCCGTCTTCCTCGCCGAGCGGGCCGGGGCGGTCATCACCGACGGCTACGGACAGCCGCTCGGCGGCACGGTCCTGACCGATCTGACCGTCAGCAACCAGCAGTCCTGCGTGGCGGCGGCCACCCCCGAACTCCACCGGGCCCTGCTGGCGGCCGTCCGATGGAAGGAGTGACGACCGTGCGCCCCCAGAACCCCCCGCCCACCGCAGCGGCCGGCCCCGCGACGGCGGCCGGCCCCGCGACGGCGTCCGGCCCCGCGACAGCGGACGATGCCGAGTTCCGGGCCCTGCTCGACCGGCTCTCCGACAAGGCCACCGCGGACTACTACAACCCGTTCACCACCTTCGACTGGCCGCCCGCGATCCCCACCGACGGGCTCTGGATGTCCCCCGAACTGCTCTCCGTCCACGGCACCGAGCTGTTCGACGAGCTGAGCCCGGCCCAGCTCCAGGCCCTGAGTCGGTGGGAGAGCGTCAACTTCTACAGCCTCAACGTGCACGGCATCCGCGAACTGCTCATCGAGGTCACCCGGCGCATCCACACGCCCGGCTTCGAGCTCCCCTCCGAGTTCTTCCACCACTTCATCGGTGAGGAGAACGACCACATGTGGTTCTTCGCCACCTTCTGCCTCAAGTACGCCGACAAGATCTACCCCGACAAGTCGGTCAAGCTGCCCGAGGCTCCGCGCGACCCGCACGTCGAGAACTTCCTGGTCTTCGCCAGGATCCTGATTTTCGAGCAGATCGTGGACCACTACAACGTCCAACTGGCCGCCGACCGCCGCCTGCACCCGACCGTCCGGCACATCAACCGGCTGCACCACCAGGACGAGTCCCGCCACATCGCCTTCGGCTGCCGGTTGGTGCACCTGCTGTGGCAGCGGCTCCTCGACAGCGACCTGGCCGAGCAGGCCCGGCTCGACCTGCGCAGCTACCTCGGCCGCTACCTCACCACCAGCATGGAGTCCTTCTACAACCCGGCCGTCTACCGGGACGCGGGCCTCACCGACGGCTATGCGCTGCGCCGGCGGCTGCTCGCCCACCCCGCCCGGCAGGCCGCACACGCCAAGGTCCTGCACAAGACCACCGACTTCCTCCACCGGATCGGGGTGTTCGATGCCCGTCAGTGACCCCACGGCCACCGGGAACACCTGGTGGGTCCGGGACGGACTGGCCACCCTCGACGAACCCGCCGTCCTGCTGAAGGACGCACTCGACGCGGTGTTCACCCGCTGGGGCGCCGAGGCCGGAGCCCGGCAGCAGAGCTACCCGCCGCTGCTCAGGGCCGAGGACCTGCGCACCCTCGACTACTTCCGCAACTTCCCGCACCTGGGCAGCCCGGTCACCCGGATCCGCCCCGACCGGCTGGCCGCCCTCGCCGCGGACCCGCCCGGGGCCACCGCCCTGCCGGCGGTCGACCTGGCCGACGCCACCCACCTGCTGCCCTCCGCGGCCTGCTACGGCTGCCTCCTGCACCTCACCGGCACCAGCGCGGACACCCCCGTCCTGATCACCACCGTCGCGCAGTGCTTCCGCAACGAGGAGCACCACGACGGGCTGCGCAGGCTCTGGGGGTTCACCATGCGCGAGATCGTGTGCGTCGGCTCAGCCGAAGCCGTACGGGCCCACCTCGCCCGGCACCAGGAGCGGATCGCCGCCTTCGGCGCGGCCCTCGGCCTGCCCCTGGACCGGCAGCCCGCCACCGACCCCTTCTTCGAGAAGGACGGCGCCCGCACCGTCATGCAGCTGCTCGCCCCGGTCAAGGACGAGTACCTGCACACCGACGGCACCGCCGTCGCCTCCACCAACAACCACCGCAACTTCTTCGGCGAGCGCCGCGCCATCCGCCACGCGGGCCGCCCGGCCTTCACCGGCTGCGTCGCCTTCGGCCTGGAGCGCTGGGTGCACGCCCTCGGCGACCGCTTCGAGGGGGACCTGGCGGCTGCGCACCGCGCGGTACGGCAGGCGGGAGAGCGCTCGTGACCCGGCTGGCGGCTCGGCTGGGCCTCGAACTGCCCCTGCTGCAGGCCGGGATGGGCGCCATAGCCGGGCCCGCGCTGTGCGCCGCGGTGTCGCGGGCCGGAGCGGGCGGCACTCTCGCGCTGTACAAGGAACCGCCCGCGCGGGCCGCCCGGCTGGTCCGGGAGGTGGCGGCCGCCACCTCCCGCCCGTTCGGGGTGAACGTGGTTCCCGAGGTCACCGGCCCGGCCGGCTGCCTGGGCCAGCTCCGGGCGGTCATGCCCGAACTGCCCCGGGGCGGCTTCGTCACCTCCTTCGGGCTGCCCGATGCCGACGCGGCCCGGGCCGTGCGGAGCGCCGGACACCCGCTGGTCGTCCAGGTCGGCACCCTCGAGGACGCCGGCACGGCCCTCGCACTGGGCGCGGCCGTCCTCGTCCTCCAAGGCACCGACGCCGGCGGCCACCTGCTCGGCCGGCTGCCCGTGGACGCCCTGCTGGCCGGCGTCCGCACCCGCCACCCGCACGCCGTCCTCGCCGTCGCGGGCGGGATCGCCACGGGGAGGGATCTCGCGGACGCCGTGGCGCGCGGCGCAGACGGGGCCATGGCCGGGACCCTGTTCGTTCCGGCCGCGGAATCCACCGCGCACCCGGAGTTCAAACGGCGGGTGGTCGAGGCCGGAGCCGATGACACCGTCATCACCTCCCTCTTCGACATCGGCTGGCCGCACCGCCCGCACCGCGTCCTGCGCAACTCCCTCACCGACACCGAGGACCGCGCCCCGGCCACCTTCATCGCCACCACCCGGGTGGGCGGGCGGGACTACCCGGTACCGCGCTACAGCGCGGCGGCTCCGGGGGACGGCACCACCGGCCGCATCGAGGAGATGGCCATGTACTGCGGCCGGTCCTGCACCCGCGTCACCGCCCTGCACCCGGCCGCCGCCACCGTCGCCCGGGTCCGCCAGGAGTACGAGAGCGTGCGGCAGACCGGCGCAGGCCCCCCGAATGCCACCTGAGGTGTGCGCACGAGCACGACCGAAGAGCTGCACCGGATCCAGGAGAGGTGACCATGGACGACGCCGTCAAACCGGTCGTGGACTGGCTGCTCGAACGCAACCCCACCGTCGAGGAGATCCCGGAGGACCTCGACCTGATCGAGAACCGGCTGATCGACTCGCTCGGCTTCATGGAGTTCGTCCTGCTGCTGGAGGACCTGATCGGCCGGGAACTGCGGCTCGATCAGATCGACGTGGACCAGTTCCGCACCCTGCGTTCCCTCACGGACCACTTCCTGAAGGGGTGAGCAGCCCATGGCGCAGGCTCCGCCGCCGCCCGGACCCGGCCGGGTCACCTCCCTGCACCTCGCCGCGCGCCCCGGCGAGCCCACCGTCCGCGTCGCGCAGGCCCGTGCAGTGACCGGCCGCGGCCTGGCAGGGGACCGCAACTACTGGGCGGGCGAGGGCCCCCGGCCCCGGCGCCGGGGGACCGGCCGGGCATCCGGGGTCTGCGACGTCACCCTCATCGAGGCGGAGGCCCTCGACGCCCTGGCCCGTGAACACGGCATCACGCTCACCTCCGCCGAGTGCCGCCGCAACCTCGTCTGTCGCGGCATCCGGCTCAACCCGCTGGTGGACCAGGAGTTCCAGGTCGGCGGGGTGACCCTGCGCGGCCTCAGACTCAGCGAACCCTGCGCCCGGCTCGAACAGTTGGTCCGCCCCGGCCTGATCCGCGGCCTGCTGCACCGCGGCGGGCTGCGGGCCGAGGTGGTCCGCGGTGGGACGATCCGGGTCGGCGACCCGATCCTCCGGTTGCCGCACGACGCGCGGCCGATCCCGCCACCCGCTCCGGCCGACCGTCCTCATCCCGTCCGTCTCCGCACCACGCCTCCATGACCCGGAGGCGCGTTCGCCGAAGGCAGGCGGCCGAAAGGCTGCTCGTCCGCACCGGTCTCCCGGTGAACCGTGGGGGAGCCCGCAGCCCGGCGCACAGCTGCCGGGAACAGTCCGCAAGCGTCCATGTCCGTGGATCCGGACGGTTCGCCCGCGCGCCGCGCGGGCTGTCCGGACCGCGGCCCTGCAGGCAGGAAGACAGCATGGCGATCGAAGGCACCGCCCCCGGGCGGGAGCGCAGCACGGCACCGGAGTTCGGCCCGGACGCCCCGTCGGCCAAAGCCGTGGAGCGCGCGGAACGGGCGGGCGAGGAGCTCGCCGCGGCGGGGACTCCCGTCTCGCTCCGCCTGCTGGAGTGGGGCTTCGCCCTCCGCCTCGACCAGCGGGCCACCGACCGCCTCGCCCCCTTGGACGGCACCGGGCCCGTCAGCGGCTTCCACGGCCTGCTGTCCGAGGTGCTCGCCGGATCCCTGCCCGAAGCCATGGCCGAAGCCGTCGGCGCGGAACTCCTCGGACGCGCCGAACGGATCCGGTCGGCCGCCCGGGGCGCCGGGTGCGAACTGCTCTCGCCGTGGGCCGCGCCCACCCTCCTCGCCCCCATGGCCCTCGACGCGCCGCCGCACCGGACGGGCCTGTGGTTCAGCGTCTTCGAACCGGGCGCGGGCTGGGGACCCGAGGCGCCGTTCACGGCCCGCTACGCCTCCGAAACCCCCGCCCTGGCCGTCTTCCGCGATGACCTGTACTGCGTCTACCAGGGCCGGGGCGATGACCCCGACCTGTGGTGGAGCGCGCACCGCGCAGACGGCAGCTGGTCCGAGGACCAGCCGTTCCCCGCCCACCACACCCTGGGCAGCCCGGCCCTGGCCGTGTTCCAGGACCGGCTGTACTGCGCGCACCGCCGCGGCTCGGGCGACTGGAGCATCGCGCTGACCTCGTACGACGGTCGTACCTGGGAGCCGGACCAGCCGGTCCCGCACGCCGAGAGCGTCTACGGCCCGGCGCTGGCCGTCTTCCGCGACGCTCTCCACCTCGCCTACGCCGACGCCGCCCAGCGGATCATGGTCACCACCAGCCGGGACGGCCGCAGCTGGACCGCCCCCGAACCCGTCCCCGGCTGCGCCACCACGAGGTCCCCGGCGCTCGCCGTGTACGACGGCGCCCTCCACCTGCTGCACGGCAACCCCAAGGACGGCGCGATCCACTGGAGCCGGCTGCGCGACACCACCTGGACACCCGAGGGCGCGCTGCCCGGACACCGGACCCGCAGCAACATCGGCCTCGCCGTCTTCGACGGCAAACTGATGTGCGTCCACCGCGACCCCGCCCGCCAGCAGCTCTGGTGGTCGGCCTTCGACGGCGCGGCGTGGAGCAGGGACACCGAGATGCCGGGGCACAACAGCAAGTACGGTCCGGCCCTGGCCGTGCACCGCAACCGCACCGGCACCCACGACCAACTCCTGTGCGTCCACCGCGGCCACGCCCAGCGGTTCGTCACCGCGGCCGGGCAGGTGCTGACCGACGAGGACCCGGCCGGGCTGCACGACCTCGACGACCCGGGCTCCGCCGCCGACTGAGACGGTGCGCGCGCTCGGGGTCAGACCGGGTGACCGGGACGCCGGCCATGCCGTGGGTGGCACCCGTCCGGCGTAGTCGGCCACCCGGGTGGGGGCTCTCCGGTCGTGCGAGGGGGGTGACTCGGGTCTGCTGCGGTGGAGGGGTCCGACGCCCGGGTCCCGACGGTTGAACTGCCGCCCCTCCCGCTGGAAGAGAGCCACCGCCCATGTCGTCGACCGACTCGGGGCCGCCCGACCAGCCGAGCGAGGGGGAACTGGGTGAGATGCGCCGCCGCATCGCCCAGTTGGAGGCTGCGGCCGGGCCCCGCGAGCAGCACCACCGGCTGCGGACGGCCGGCTCGACCGTGTTGATCGTCGTCGCGTCCGTGCTGTCACTGCTCGCGGTGATCGCGGTGTGGACGCACGACGTGGTCAGCGACACGGACCGGTTCGTGGCCGCCCTCGCGCCGCTGGCCCACAACCCCGATGTGCAGGGCGCGGCGGCCGACCGCATCACCAACGGCGTGGTGCAGCAGATCGACGTCTCCGGGGTGGTGAACCAGCTCTCCTCGGCCGCCGCCGCCCAGGGGGTGCCGCCGCAACTGGCCCAGCTGGTCAACGGCCTGAGCGGCCCGCTCACCAGCGCGCTGACCGACCTCGTCCACGGCGCCGCCGAGCGGGTGGTGACCAGCGACGCTTTCGCGACCGTGTGGGAGCAGGCGCTGCGCACCGGCCACGCCACGATGGACAAGGCGCTGACGGGGCAGGGCGGCGCCGCGGTGCAGCTGACGAACGACGAGGTGACCCTCGACATCGCACCGGCCGTGCAGCAGGTGAAGGCCCAACTGGTCGATGCCGGCTTCGCACCGGCCGCCAGGATCCCGGACGTCCACACCGACTTCGTGATCTTCTCCTCTCCCGACCTCGCCAAGATCAGGAGCGCCTTCCGGCTCCTGGAGATCCTGGGCAACTGGCTGCCCGTCATCGCGGTGCTCCTCGCCGCGGCGGGGGTGCTCACCGCGGTCGGTCGGCGCCGGGCGCTGATCGGGGCGGCCCTCGGGATCGCGGCGGCGATGCTGCTGCTCGGCATCGCACTGGCCGTCTTCCGCTCCTACTTCCTCGACCATCTGCCGTCGGACGCCTCACCCGCGGCGGCCGGGGCGGTCTTCGACGCCTTGGTGGTGTTCCTGCGCCAGGCGGTGCGCGCGGTGGGCGTGCTCGCTGTCCTGGTCGCGCTCGGGGCCTTCCTCTCGGGTCCCTCCCGTGTCGCAGCGGCCACGCGCCGCATCGCCGGCAGCGGCATGGCCGGTGCGCGTTCGGCGGCGGACTCCGTGGGTTTCCGTGCCGGGCCGGTGGAGCCGTTCGTGCACAGGTGGAAGCGGTGGATCGGGGTCGCGATCCTGCTCGTCGCCGCCGTCGTCTTCGTGTTCTGGGCCCATCCGACGGCCATGGTCGTCTTCTGGTTCGCGGTGGTGGTGCTGGCTGCCTTCGCCGTCCGTGAGTTCCTCGCCCCGCGCGCCTCGGCATAGCCGGTGGTCGAGCCGGGGCTGTGCTGCGGCAGTCGGGTCGCCTGCAGTGGTGCCGGGGCGGCTCCGTCAGTGGCTCAACCCGGCCTTGGCCGCCACGATCACCAGCCCGAGCACCAGGTTGACCGCGGCCTCCAGGGCAGCGCTGCGACGTGACGCACTGGCGTGCAGGGCGCCGAGGTAGGCCCAGGCGACCTGCTGCGCCACGGCGACCGCCAGGGCGAGCCAGCCGGTGGCGGTGAGGCCCAGGCCCAGGAGCGGACTGACGGCCACCACGGCCGCCGGCAGCACGGCCGCCTCGGTGATCGACCACTCGACCCGTCCGACGTCACGCACCTGCGGCCAGTCGATGCGACGGCCCACCGACCGCTCACCCGCCAGGCGCGCATAGACGTGGGCGACCCAGAAGACGAGCCCGGTGACGAGCAGCAGCACGACGGTCTCGAAGCGGGGGAACTTGCCGGCCGTGCTCGACGCGGCGATCACGGACGCGGCCAGCAGGGATCCGTAGACGGCGCCCGCGTAGTCGGTGCGGGAGACCGCACGGTCGCCCCGGCGGGCTCTGCGCAGCCACGGGATGATGTGCGTCACCGGCTCACCGTACAGACGCCCGGGCGGTCGGCCGGGTGCGCCACGCCTGCCGGGCACCGGCTCAGGGAGCGCCCGTACGTGCTCCGACGAGGCCGCCCGTCCGGCCATCGGGGCGACCGTTGCGCCCCGATGAGCGGCCGGAGGCTCAGACCTCGCGGTCCCCGTCGACCATGCCGGCGCAGAGCGCCCAGATGACGAAGATGTCGATGGCGATCAGCACGATCGCCCAGAACGGGTAGTAGGGCAGCCACAGGAAGTTGGCGACCATGGCGAGACCGGCGAGGAGGACACCCACGACGCGTGCCCACACGGCGCCGCTGAAGAGGGCCACGCCCGCGATGACGACGAGGACACCCAGGATCAGGTGCACCCAGCCCCAGCCCGTGGTGTTGAAGCTGTACGAGTAGTGGCGCGTGACGACGACCAGGTCGTCCTTGGCGATGGCGGCGATCCCTTCGAACACCGACATCGCGCCACCGAAGACCATCATCGCCGCGGCGAAGAAGGTCCAGCCGGTCGCGAACGGCCGCCGGGTTGTCACGGCGCCTCTCGGCGCCCCACTCGTGTTGCTGGCCATGTCTAGCTCCTTCGGAGGGTCTGCTGCCGGTCGGCGGCAGGTGGAGCACTCCTCTTCCAGGCTTGCACAGCGGGATCGGGCCAGCGCGTCGACCGGTCGGCGCCGGGCTCGCAGGCGCGGCCGTCCCTCGCGAACGCCTCCGCCGCCGGTGGACGGGAGGGCCGAAGCGGCCCGGGTCAGGCCGTGGGGGAGGCCGAGCCCGTCTGGGAGGCCGGGATCCGCCTGGTGAAGAACAGGGCGAGCAGAGCGGTGAGGGCGAGGACGCCGAGCGCCGCACGCAGGCCGGCGATCCTTGCCTCGCTGTTCGCGTCGATCGCGGCCTGCGCCACCTCCGGACTGGTGCCGGCCTTGTCGAGGGCGCTGCGGAGCTGGGGGTCGGACAGGAACGGGATGCCGCTCTCGAGCTTGACGGTGGCGCTGCTCACGACCTCGGGAGGCAGGCTCTGGTTCTGCTCGATGCTGGTCTGGAACGAGGCGCTCAGGGTGGCGATGAGGATCGAGCCGGCCAGTGCTGTTCCGATGGAGGCACCGAGGTTGGTGACGGCGTTCTGCACGCCGCCGACCTCCGCGCTCTTCTCGTCCGGTACGGCGGAGACGGTGACCGCGCCGAGCTGGGAGGCCAGTGCCCCCACACCGAGGCCGATCAGCAGGAGCGGCACGGTGACGACGTCCGCTCCCGCTCCGGAGTCGAGCGCCGCCAGGAGGACCACGGCTCCGGCGAACAGGGCCAGGATGCCCAGGCGGACGACCCGGCGCGGTGAGGCCTTCGGGCGCAGCCGGGGGATCAGGATCGCGGCGGCCAGCAGGGTCAGCGAGAGCGGCAGCAGCCGGGCGCCGGTCGCCAGAGCGGACAGGCCCAGGGCGATGGACAGGTAGAGCGGGACCAGGAAGAAGACGCCCATCTGGACGAGGTACTGGAAGAAGAACATCGTCAGCCCGCCGGTGAGCTGCCGGTTGCGCAGCAGGGCGGGATCCAGGATCGGCTCCTGGTGCCGCTGCACCAGGCGGTCCTCCCAGGACAGGAAGACCCGGACGAGGAGCAGGCCGGCCAGCATGAGCCAGACCACGAGCGAGACGCCGAGCCAGGCGGGTGCGCCGGGCTTGGGCAGGAACCAGCCCCATTCACTGGACCGCAGGACGCCGTAGACGAAGCTCCCGAGGCCGGCGGCGGACAGCACGGCACCGACGAGGTCGATGTGGTGACCGGTCTCGGTGGGAGCGTCGGCGAGGCGGCGGGCGAAGGCGAGGACGGCGAGCACGCCGACGACCTCGCCGGCGAACACCCAGCGCCAGGAGAAGTAGGTGGTGGCGATGCCGCCGATGATCGGGCCGACGGCGATCGCGACGGCACTCGCGGCGGCGACCAGCCCGTAGGCGGCGGGCCGGCGCTCGGACGCGAAGTTGCCGGCCACCAGCGCGACGATCGCCGGCAGGATCAGCGCCGCTCCGATGCCCTCGAGAAGGGACCAGCCGATCAGCAGCACGGTGAGGTTGGGGGCGAGCGCGGTGGTGAAGGAGCCGCAGCCGTAGATGCAGCAGCCGATCATGAACGCGCGCTTGCGGCCGATGAGCACGCCGACCTTGCCGCCGGGAATCATGAACATCGCCATGACGAGCGTGTAGGCGGTGATCGCACCCTGGATCCCGGTCACGGTGGTACCGACGTCCTTGGCCACCGACGCGATCGAGACGTTCATGACGGAGCTGTCCAGCGCCATCAGGAACTGCCCGGCGGCAAGAGTCAGCAGGACGGAGCCCGACGTGGCCGGGCTTCTCGCGGCTTCCGATGGCATGGGCGCATCCTGCCAGCCGCTCCCGTTCGATGCCGCCAGACCCGCCCGGGGCTCGACCGGTTGGGGCAAACCGGACGGGAAGGGGCCCGCTGGGCACGCTGACGGCCGTGACGACCGCACGGGAGCCGCCCGCGGGCCCGCCCGCGAGGCCCGAGGACGTGCGCGCCGCTGCTGGCGCGCCCAGGCTTGAAGGGGGTGGAGAGGAGGACATCGTGAACAGTCCGACCGAACGTGCCCGCCACGGCCGGGCCGTGCGCCAGCGCGTGGCACGCGGCTCGCACGGACGATGGACCGCCGCGGCCAACCGGCCCGATCCCCTCGGTGTGCTGCAGCAGGAGGCCGCCGACCGGGTGGTGGGCCTCCTACCGATCCGCTACGGACGCATGGTGGCGTCCCCGTTCGCGTTCTTCCGGGGCGCGGCGGCGGTCATGGCCGCAGACCTCGCCGCCGTCGCGGACACCGGGTTGACCGTCCAGCTCTGCGGCGACGCCCACCTGCTGAACTTCGGCGTCTTCGCCTCGCCCGAACGCGCCCTGGTCTTCGATGTGAACGACTTCGACGAGACGCTGCCCGGCCCGTTCGAATGGGACGTCAAACGGCTGGCCGCCAGCCTCGCGGTCGCCGCCAGGCAGAACGGCCACAGTGACCAGCACGCGCGGCGGGCAGCCCGTGCGGCGGTCCAGGCGTACCGGCTCGCCATGCGACGACTGGCCGGGATGGGTGAACTCGCCGTCTGGTACGAGCGACTCGACGCCGCCGCGATCCTCCCGCTCGTCAGCGAACCCGGTCGCAGGAAGCGGGTCGAGGCGAACCTGGGGCGCGCGCGTGGTCGCACGAGCCTGCAGGCACTGGGCAAGCTCACCGAGGTCCGGGACGGCCACCGGTGCATCGTCGACGACCCGCCGCTGCTGGAACCGGTCGGCCCGCCCGAGCTGCGGGCCGTCGGCAAGATCTTCGCCGAGTACCGCGGCACGCTCCCCGAGGAGCGCCGCCTCCTGCTGGACCGGTACCGGTTCGTCGATGCGGCGCGCAAGGTCGTCGGCGTCGGAAGCGTGGGGACCCGCTGCTTCGTCCTGCTGCTCACCGGCCGCGACGAGCAGGACCCGCTCTTCCTGCAGATCAAGGAAGCCGGACCGTCCGTCCTGCAGGACTACCTGCCGGCCGCGGACCAGGCACACCAAGGGCACCGGGTCGTCGCGGGCCAGCGGCTGATGCAGGCCGCGGGCGACATCTTCCTCGGCTGGATGACCGGACCGGCGGGCCGGCACTTCTACTGCCGGCAGCTGCGTGACATGAAGGGATCGGCCGACGTCGAAACGATGGACCCGGGGCTGCTGCGCCAGTACGCCGAACTGTGCGGTGCGGCCCTGGCCCGTGCGCACGCCCGGACCGGCGACCGCATCGCCGTCGCCGCCTATCTCGGCAGCTCCGACACCTTCGACCGCGCTGTTGCCGAGTTCGCGCTCCACTACGCCGACCAGAACACCCGGGACCACGGCGCACTCAGGACGGCAGTCTCCGCGGGAGACATCCCGGCGACCGAGCACGCCTGAGGCAACCAGGCGTGCCCGACGGGGCAACCGGGCGCGTCCGAACGGCTACGCTCCGGCCTCGGAGTCGGCCACCGCGATGGCGAGTCCGAGGGCCTGGGCGATGTGGGTGGCCGCCGACATCACGCGGGCGGTGCCCACGATCGGTGCGATGGCGACCAGGACGTCCTGTATCTGCTCGGGTGTCAGGTTGGACTCGTCGGCGGCGCCGAGGTGGGTGAGGTAGGACATCGGCGGTGCGTCCATGGCGACGAGCGCGGCGATGCGGGTGAGCAGCAGGGTGTCCGTCGGGAACCCGCACCGTTCGATCGAGTCGAGGGTCATGGCGGCCAGGGTGTCGAGGACCGGGGTTTCGGCTGACGTCGTCATGCGGTGTCATCTCCTGAGGGATCGGGAGCCGACACGATCGGTCCAGGGAGGCAGGGCTCCTTGTGTGTCGGATCCCTCTGTCTCAAACCTAGGAGCCTTCGGGCCCGCCTGCACCCGGTACCGGAACGTGCCCTGGGCCACGTCCTGACCATGAACGAGTACCGGTAGGGGGCATGACCAGCGGCGATGGCTTTCCGAGCGGACAAGTACCCGTTGTGCCTGGCCGGGTGATCCGTCAGTATGCCAAGCTCTGCCCCATGAGCTTACTCTCCGTGGGTTTTATCGGGCTGGGCGTCATGGGCGAGCCGATGGCGCTCAACCTGGTGAAGGCCGGTACCCCGCTGCTGGTCTGGAACCGCACCACCGCCAAGGCCCGCAGGCCGGCGGCTGCCGGAGCCGAAGTGGCCCCCGATGCGGCGAGTGTGTTCGCCCGCAGCGAGGTCGTCATCCTGATGCTGCTCGACGACCCGGGCGTGGACGCCGTCCTCGGCCGTGGCACGCCGGCCTTCGCCGAGCGTGTCGCCGGCCGCACGATCGTCAACATGGGGACGTTCGAGCCGACTTACTCGCAGGAGCTGGCAGCGGAGATCCGCGCTGCGGGCGGCCGCTATGTCGAGTCGCCGGTCTCCGGATCGAGCACCCAGGCCGCCGCCGGCGAGCTGGTCGGGCTGATGGCCGGGGAGCCGGAGGACGTGGCGGCGGTGCGCCCGCTGCTCGAACCGCTCTGCCGTGAGCTCACGTTCTGCGGGCCGGTGCCCAACGGGCTGTTGATGAAGCTGGCGGTCAACACCTTCCTGATCACCCAGGTGACCGGGCTGGCCGAGTCGTTCCAGTTCGCGCGGCGCCAAGGGCTCGACCTCGACCAGCTGGTAGCGGTACTCGGCGCCGGGCCACTGGCGAGCACGACCATGCGGCTGAAGGCACCCAAGCTGGCCGGCGAGGACTTCTCGGTCCAGGCGTCGATCACCGACTCCCAGAAGGTCGCCCGGTTGATCACCGACACCGCCGCCGCGGCGGGCATCGCGGCCCCGCTGCTCGACGTCTGCCGGGCCCTCTTCGCCGAGACCGGTCAACTCGGCTACGCGGACTCCGACATGTCCGCCGTCGTCAAGGCCATCGAGGCCCGCGGCCGGACAGTCGACGACCAGCCCGTGCGGTAGCCGCAGGGGCTGAACGCGTGCGGACCCAGGAGCAGGTAGCTGATGGCGGATCGTCCGATCCGCCATCAGTTCCTCGTCTCCGGTCACTTGCCCACCGGGTGACGCCCCTCTCCGCCCCCGATCCAAGGCCACCTACCGCGCCGGCCCCGACCCGTTCGGCTCCTCGCCGAAACCGTCGAGCAGTAGCTCTGCCTGTGTCCTCAGGCCATGCCGGTCGATCAGTTCGGGCATCGCCTCCCGAAGCACCTTGAGCACGACCCGCATCGCATAGACGTCCGCATCCGCGATCGCCCCCTTGGTCGACATCTCCTCCAGTGCCTCCAGTAGTGGGTACCAGACCTCCCCGCCGACCCTGATGCTCCGTGCGACCTTCTGGAACTCCTTGACGATGCCGGAGTCCCGCATGTCCTGCGGGCGCCGCTCGAGGTGGTCCAACAGCAGCAGCTCCGGGTCGTTGTACAGGTGCGCCTTGAGGAAGCGCAGCCGGGCGACCCGCGCATGGTCCGTCCGGTGCTGCCGCGCCGTCGCCGCGGCTTCCTCGGTGAGCCAGAGCTGCACCGTGCCGGTCAGCCCGAGGACACCCAGCTCCGGCTGGTCCACGGGTGCGCCCAGCGCCGCGTTGGCAGCGTCCTGGGCAGCCAGCACGTCCTCCGGGTCCCACTGCTCGGTGGCGGCTCTCGCGATCTCCCGGAGGCCGAGCGCGATCGCCGCCTTCTGCCCCTCGTGCGGTGCCGCGGAACCGCCGGGCTGCCAGGAGGCCGAGAAGAGCGCCATGAACGTCACGGCTGGAAGGTTGCTCGGCAGCCGTCGGCGCTCCGGGTAGTCCCAGTGCAGTCGCGCGGGCTCACGGCGAAACCGGAACCTCATCCGCCGACACCTCCAACGGTGAGATGAGAGACGCCAGTTCGGGTTCGTCCTCGATCACGGCTGCACGCAGCCGGTCCGCCGGGCTGCCGCCGTCCGGATCACGGATGTCGCCCAGCATCATCAGCAGTGCGAAGAGGGCATTGAGGCCGCTGTGGCCCCGGAAGGCGGCGCGCAAGGCGTTCAGCGCGCGATCCCGGACTTCGCCTCGCGGGCTCTGCAAGACCCACCTGCGGATCGTCTGCGCCACCTTCGGGTAGCGCTCGAAGTCCGCGAGCAGGTCTCGGAGCGCTTTGGCCAGTTCAGTATCCGAGCGGGACTCCGCCGAGGCCCAGGGCGCGCCGTCCCGCACCACGCCCAGGAGGGCGAGCGTCGCCAGGTTGGCGGAGGGTGTCGCAGCACCATCGGCCTGTCGGGGCCAGCTCTGCGCCGCCCGGGCCAGCCAGTCGGTGAGCTCCGGGTCCTCAGCGATCTCCTGGAAGACTTCGAGGACCTTCGTCAGCACCTCGGCGTTACCGCTGTCGGCGACCCGGCGCAGCCGGGTGAGCGCCGGTCCCGGCTGATCCTTGACCAACTCTCGGCAGACGTCGACGACCAGGAGTTTGTTGTCCGCCGTCGTGGCCCAGTCATAGAGAAGTCGCCGGGCCCGCTTCCGGAGGCTCTCGTCCCGGGCGGCGGCCACCATCACCGCCACCACGACGTCTGGGCGCCCCACCGCCATCCCGCGTTCCTGGACGTCCTGCAGCTTCGAGGCGTCCTGGAACGAGGCGATCAGTCGGATCATGGTGCGGACCACCGGATCGTCGGCCGCCTCGCCGCGCGTTCCCACACAGGAGACCATCCAGCGGATCAGGCACTTGCGGATCCGGTCGTCGTACTGCCCCCAGACGTGCGGGAGCATGGCCTCCCCGTAGCCGGGGCTGGTGAACTCCGCCCGGCCGGTGAGCTCGACCCGCGCGCCGATGGCCGCGAGCTGCGAGCGCAGTCCCGCTCGGGCGAAGACCTGCCGGAGGTCGGGCGAGCGCTTGGTCCCGCGCCCCTCCTCCGACTCGCCGCCGATCGCCGCCGCCAGGCGGTCGGCATCGCCCTGCACCTGCGAGGCCGGCGCCGAGCCCCGCAGCGCCAGCGCCATGGCGAGGTAGCGTTCCTCCGGTTTGAACGGCACCGCTGCGACCTTTTGGCCAATGGCGGAGCCCGACGGCAGCGGATCGCCGAACCGCTGGTCCAGCTCCGCCTCCCAGCCAATGGCCAGCTGCCTGAACTCGGCCTCGGTCCGAGCCGTGACGGTGCCCTCGTCGAGGCCCTCCTCCAGCGCCCGCTGCTGCAGGCGGTCCGCCAGCTCGATCAGTTCGGTGGCCAGCCGGACCGCACGGACCGGCAGAGCCGTTTGGAGCGCTTCCTGGATCGCGGCGCCCTCGGTGTACCGGATCAGCCTGTCTTGCTGCCGGGCTCTCAGGTGCTGCCTCAGCACCGCAACCGCGTCCGGCAGGCCGGTGAGTCGGACCACCTCCAGCGTGCCGAGTCGATAGCCCGTCAGATCGGCCCACAGCTCCGGGGTGATCGTCATGACCAGGAAGGAGCCGATCTCGGCCAAGTCCTCGCCGTACTTCTGCAAGCCGGTCAGGAAGGGTTGTTCGATCCGGTCGCACTCCTGGTCCTGGAGGTCGAGCAGGTAGGCGCGCTTCTTCCCGGTCGGGAGCTTTCCGATGGTCGGTCGGTTCCAGTCGACCTCGGTCACCTTGATCTCGACGTCCCGCGGGGTGTGCAGGGCCAGCTGCCGCTTGCAGAACGTGGTGGCCCCGGAACCACGCGGCGCCACCACCAGCATCAGCGCCGAGGTGTGGAGGATCTGTTCCATCCGGAGCTCCGCGGCGGTCCACTCCGGGGCCTCGCAGTAGGAGACGTCCGAGCGGATCGCCTCCCGATCGACGAGGTGGGACTCCAACTGGTCCAGCACCCGCCGCTGGATGTTGACGGTACCGCTGGGTTCGGCGAGAAAGACCCCCAGCGCATCGATGTGGACGGAGGTGGCGGGCTGCTCGCGCTCGGGCACCTCCGGCTCCACGGCCGGGGGCCGCTCCATGGCCTGCAGCTCCTCCTCGTCCTGCAGCCACGGTTCGTTCAGCACATCGGCGATCTCGGCGTGGGCGGGCTCAGGTGCCAGCGGTGGTTCGAACTCCAGCTCCACGCCCTTCGGTTCCACCGGCTCCGGGGCGGCGACCCGGAACCCTCCGCCGGGCGCGGGTTCGTATTCCGTGTACACGATCCTCCTCAGGGCCGCTGGCCGTCCTGGTAGACGTTGACCGTTCCGGAGGGCTCGGTCGTGACGCTGCCCGTCTGCCCGAAGTGGTACTTGGATGCCGGCTGGACGGTCGGCACCACGGCCTCGGCCGACGGCTCGGCCACCGGCTCGACCGGCGCCGGAGTCTCCAGCCCGGCGAGGTCGTTCGGGCTGCGCCGCGGGACGTGCACCCAGGCCAGCTCGGCGAACTTGTCGTCGACCTCCGCGCGTACCCGCAGGAAGTCGCTTGCCGTCAGCCGAAGCGTCCGCTTCGCCCGGACCACCGCGTGGAACACGGCGTCCGAGATGATCAGCGTCAGGAACGAGTCGAGCTTCTTCGCCTGCTCCAGGGCCGACCTCGCGGCACCACTGTCCAGCAACCGGCAGGCGTCGTTCATCGGGTCACCGTGGTAGTCCGAGGGCAGCGGGCCGACGTGGACGCTCATCCGCACCCGGATCTCCGGGTCGGCGGCCCGGCGCTGCGCGTCGTAGGCGGCAAGCGCCGCCTCCAGCTTCTCCGGCAGCGGGTCGACCAGGCGCCAGAGCCGCCGCACCGGCATCGCCAGCAGGAAGCCGTCGCCTCGGTCGCCCCAGTACTTGCGCTGCTGCCACTCCTCGGCCAAGCCGCTCTCGGCCATGGCCGCTGCGACCATGGCGTCCAGGTTCGTGCGCATCGGTGACATCAGGTGGGACGCGGCCTTGCTGTAGCCCCTCATGTCGAGGGCAAGGACCGCCTCGTAGTCCGGGACGTCCCTGGGGTCCTCGGCCTGCAACTCTTCCACGCCGGTCTTCCTCTCCTGCCGTTCTGCGCCCCGGTCGGGGCGGCGGGCATCAGGATGTCCCCGACCGGGAGCGGCCGCTGCCCAGAATTGGGCAGTGCCGTGTGACGCGGGTCTCAGGAGAAGGCGAGGATCTGCCGCAGTGCCCTGAGGTCGTGCAGCACCAGACCGCCGCCGGGGGCGGACCGCACCCAGCCGGCGTTGCGCCACGGGGCCAGGTTCTGCACCACGGTGTTCCGGTGGACGCCGATCAGCTGCGCCAGTTCGTCCTGGCTCAGCCGCACGGTCACGGGCACCGGCACGTCCTCGGCAGCCGGCGCGGCCAGGCGCAGCAGTGCTGCGGCCAGCCGGACCGGGACCTCGGCGGCCGCCAGCTCCTGCTGGATCTCGTCACCCTGTCTCACTCTGCTGAACGCGTGCCGCAGGAACAGTGGCAGCAGGTCGTTCTCCTCGACGAACGCGTGGAACGCATGGGCAGGCACGGTGTGGAGCACCGACGGTTCGACCGCGATGACGTTGGCGCTGCGCTCGCCGCCGCCCAGCACCGACTGCTCACCGAGCAGTTCGCCCGGGCCGCGAACGGCGAGGAGGGTGCGCCGGCCGCGATCGTCCTCACGGACGATGGCCGCGGAACCGGCGGTCAGCACCAGCACCTGGACCCCGCGCCTCCCCTGCTCCAGGAGCACCTTTTTCGCGGGCACCTCCTTTCCCGGGGCCAAGCGGCAGATCTTGCTCCACAGGCGCTCGCCGAGCAGCGCCCGATGACACTGGTACACAAATCCCCCAACGGCTCGAATCGACCGGCTACTGGATCAGCAGGGAAACGCTCCCGCTCAGCAGCGCCAGCATTCCCCCGCCAGACCGATGATCAGCAGTCGCGCGGAATGGCGCGGCATCCGATTTCTACCCTGGACCAGGCGCGAGAGGTCGACCGTCGGGCAACTGTCCGCATAGAGCACTTCATTGGCCGAAAGGTGGCACTGCACCTGCGAGAATGTCATATATACAGCTCACGGGTTGCCTGGCAGACGCGGCAGGATGGCCGCTCGTGTTGCTTCGGTTGGCATACCTGACTTTCGCCAACGCGTTTCTACGCCATGAGGTTCGTTATCGCCGGCATGGCGGCGAGCGTGACCCCGATTCCGCCCAGGACCAGGGAGGCGCGCACCCGTACGTGTTTCGCCCAGGCGATTCGGGAGAGCGTCACCAGCTGCCTGCTGAGCGCTGGAAGCAGATCCTGGTCTGCGAGCTCGTTGGCCAGCTCGTCGGCGTTCCAGCGCCTCAGATGGCCGAAGTAGATGGCGTTGTGCCGCCAGTCGTCCGTATCGCTGCGGGAACCGATGCGGGGAGCGACTGCCGCGATGGCGAACACGAGACCAGCGGCGATGAGTACCGCGCTGAACCAGAGGTCTACGACGGTGGTTGTCTGACGCCTCTGGGAGTACGTCCCAGAGCTCTGCGCGGTCTGGAGGAGGGTGGTAATCGCCACCAGAGCGGCTGTTTCGAGACTCAGAGCGAACGATGCCTTGACGTCCACCCGGCCGATCCAGTCGCACAGCGAGCCGTGGATCCGCCAGGCCGCGTCGAGTCCACCTGCGGTACCGGTAGCGATGGTGGTGGCGCTCGAAGGTTCTGGGAACGAGGGGTCGCTGGTACCAATGGTCGAGGCACTCATGTGGGTCTCCCAGTGTCAACGGAATTCCGCGGCCGGTGCGCTGAGACGACCGGCTGCTCATCTTGGTACCTGAAGCGGCGGGGAACGTCTGCGTCAAACGGCGCAGAGGGAGAAGGAGACGGGCTACGGTGGAGTTCGAAGGGGGTGCACGGTGGTCGGATCCGCGCTGTCCGCAGAGTGGAGAGGCCTGATCAAGTCTGCGGGCCAGGAGTTGTTCTGGCGGCGCGGTGAGCTTCTGCTACGCGAGGGTGAGACCGCGGATCGCGTGCTTCTCCTCCAACAAGGGTTGGTGAAGGTCACCGCGGTGTCCGCGACCGGCTTTACCAGCCTCCTGGCCCTGCGCGGACCAGGCGAGCTGCTTGGTGAGCTGTCCAGCTTGGATGGTGGGCCCCGGTTCGCGACGGCGACAGCCATGGGGGAGGTGGCGGGGGTGGCCGTACCGGCACCGAGATTCACCGCCCTCATGGAAACACACGGTGGACTCGCACTCGCCGTGCTGAGGAGCGTGGCCGTCCGGCTCCGGGAGTCCGACGTCGGCAGGGCCGACCTCGGCGCGTTGCCGACCGTCGCACGTACGGCACTGGTCCTCGCGAGGCTTTCCCGGAGCTATGGGACCCCGGTACCGGACGCCGCTGACGGAGTGGCCCGCCGGCTGACCATCAATCAGCAGGAACTCGCCGGCGCGGTAGGCGCCTCCCGGGAGTCGGTGGTGCGGGTCTTGCGTGTACTGACTGAGCACCGCCTCATCGCTGTTTCACGCGGACAGGTCGTGGTGAGCGACCCGGCGCTCCTTGCTCGCTGGCCCGGGGCCGAGCCCTGACAGAAGCTCGCGGCCGGCAGGGATTCAGCTGCGACCTGCCGGTTGAGGTTCCTGGTCGAGCGGGGTCTTCCTGAGCACGTCCGTGGCGAGTGCGAGGGCCTGCCTCAGTCGCGTTCTGGTCGTGGTTGGTAGGCGCCGATCTCCGAGCCCGCACGCCGTGAGCGCATCGCTGAGACCGCGGCCCTGGGTAGCGGTGAGCAGGGTGCGACAGGCGGGATGGGCGAGCAGCTCCCGTGCGGCGTAGCCGTCCGGTGGATCCAGCGTCCGGCTGATCAGGGCTGCGGCCAGGTCGCGTGCGGCTGTGCTTGTGCCCTGGTCGGCCGCGTCGATGGCGGACAGGGTGAGGCGGGTGGTGAACACGGCCAGGCCCTTGCCTGGTTCCAGGGCGAGAACGTGGTCGATGGCGGTGGTGGTGGTCGGTTGGTGCTCTGGGTGGAGGAGGGCGGTGAGCACCGCGGTGACCGCACCCTCCCAGGGGTCGCCCGGCTCGGTGGTCTCCAGCAGGGAGAGGGCGCCTGCGGTGTCGCCGGTGGTGGCGCGGGCGAGGACGGCGACTTGGCGGCCGTCGAGGATGCGCTGGCCGATGCCGCGGTGGTTCTCGATGTGGCGCAGCGCTTCGGTCCAACGGCCCGCGGCGGTGAGGGCTCGGGTGCCGTCGGCGAGAACGACGCGCCACAGCCATGTGCGGACTTCGGTGCGCTGCTGGTCGGTCTCGGTGAGGTCGGCGGGGACGGTGATGCCGTCGAGCACGGTCGCGGTGCCGGCGGTGACGGCGTGGTAGAGGTCGAGCAGGAGGCGGTGGCCCTGGTCGTGGCGGCCGGCGCGCAGGTGGAGGCGGGCGAGGTTGACGAGGGGTTCGAGGCCGCGGATCGCGCTCATTGCGGGAAGCGGGCCGAGGGTGAGGTAGAGGCCGGCGTGGCGGTGGCACAGCGCGCGGGCGTAGTCGGGCAGGCCGAGGTCGGAGGCGAGCAGCGCGGTTTGGTTGAAGACGGTGGATGCCAGGCTCGGGTCCTGCCGCTGGGAGCCCGTGTCGGCCAGCTCGCAGAGCCGGCCGACACGGGCGTCGAGGGGCAGACACGCGGGCCGGATCCGGGGGATCAGCGGGAAGCGCTGGGCGACGGGTCCGGTCGGGTGCACGCGAGCTACTCCCAGATGACGGTGATCGGGCGGTGGGGGCGGTCCAGGATGAAGCGGCCGACAGCCAGGTCGGAGGCCACGCCAGCCGGGTTGTCGGGGAGTTCGAAGCGCGGCGCGCGGTCGCGGAAGCCCCTGTCCCAGGTGCGGATCTCCTGGACGACGAGGTCGGCGAGCGCCTCGCCGTCGGGGCCGTGGCCGATGACGCCGGTCTCGTACGTCTTGCGGCCGTCCTCGCTCGGCTCACCGGGCCGGAGGGTGAGGTAGGCGAGGGAGCCGTCGTGCACGGTGGCCATGGAGCCCCAGCCGAACATGCGGGCCACGCCCCGCTGGTGAGCCATGTCGGTCACGCTCATCCGCATCAGGGAGTTGGGCAGTGTGCAGGCCAGCCACAGGTCCTGGTACTCGTAGGTGGTGCCGGCCGGGATGGTCACGCCGGTCCAGTGCTCGTGGCGGTCGTGGTCGAGGACGCCGAGCAGCGCGGTGCCGTCGACCACGTCGGCCTGGTCCTTGTGGACCTGGAGCGTCACGTCGCCCTCGCCGGTGAGGGCGACGGTGCGCCGCGCGTCGTCCATGCTGCCGCGCAGCGGCATGAAGACCGCGAGCTGGTCGTCGACGGAGGCCCAACCGTCGCCCCGGCGCTCGAAGCCGATCGTTCGGGAGGCGGTGCCGCGAAGGCGCAACGGCAGGACGATCCGGCCGGTGGGTCGGACCTGTTGGAGCCAGGTGGTTGGCATCTCGCTGGTGCTCACGGTCGCGATCACGCGGTCATACGGAGCGCCGTCCGGGTGGCCCAAGGCGCCGTCGCCGCGCACGACCTCGACGTTGGTGATACCGGCGTCGGCGAGGTGCTTACGGGCACCGTCGACGAGGTCGTCGTCCACGTCCACGGTCACCACGTGGCCCTGGGGCCCGACCAGGGTGGCGAGGTAGGCGGCGTTGACGCCGGTTCCGGCTCCGGCCTCGAAGATCCGCTCGCCGGGGCGGGCGGCGAGCTGTTCGAGCATCAGGGCGACGATCCCCGGCTGGGAGGCGGCGCTGATCTGCGTGCCGGAGCCGTCTGCCTTGGTGTAGTTGGGGTTGTCCGCGTACGCGGCCTCCAAGGGGAAGCCTGGCAGGAACCGCTCCCGCGGCACGGCCCGGAAGGCGTTCTCCACCGCGGTGCTGCTGATGGACTGCTGGGCGATCAGCCGGTCGGTGAGGCTGTCGCGCAGCTGCGCGGAGGTCGGGACGGCAGCGCTGTCGCTGAGAGTAGTCACGTGGGCGACCCTAGTGGTTGTGCGGATGGTGGGCTGCGAGAGTGCGGGGCTCTCGCCGGAGTAAAAGACGGCGTTCAACATGCTTGCGGCCATGGCGGCTTGGTGACTGGTCGGCAGACCAGCGCGGTTGGCGTGGAAGAGGAGCTGGTGGGCGAGGACAGCGCGGAGTCCACGGGTGAGGCGACCGTCCCGGGCGAGTCGTACGAGGTCCTGCCCGGCCTCCTCGAAGGCACCGACCCATGCGGCGTGATAGGTCAGCGGGCCGCCGTCCTGGGTCAGCCGACGGGTGTCCACGCTCATCAGGCGGTGCGCCGCAGCGCTCAGCGTTGCGGCGCACTCGGAGTCGATGGAGGGCGGCGCAGGGCGCAGTGCGGCGAACTGCGCCCAGACATCGCCCTGTTCGTACCAGTCGAGACCGGCAGCGCGGAGCATGGCTCCGGCCAGCACCACGACGGTCTCGGCCGGCCCGAGCGTCGACGTCGCCCGACCGGCCGCACGGGCCAGGAGATGGCGACTGTCGCTGTGGAACAGCCGGTGCGCGACCTCCATCGCCTCCGGGCCGCCGAACGCCTCGGTCTCCGGCTCGTAGATCCCAAGACTCCATCGCTCGACCGACTGTTCCTGAACGAGGGCGTCCAGGAGCATGACGACCGTCGGAGCGGGGAGCCGAGCGCGGTAGCGGAGCCGGAAGGGGGCCTTGCGCATGTACCACCAGTCCCTCAGCTCGCCCGAGTTCTGGGCGTCGGTGAGGGCAGGTGCGAGGCGATGAGCCGCGAGACGCTCGGCGGTGGCGCGGTCGGCGAGGGTGAGGTCGTGCTGGATCCAGTCAGCGGTCATCGATCGGTCCTCGGTCAGGCGGTCAGGCGGTCAGGCGGTCAGGAGGCAGGTGTCCCAGGGGGTTGTTGGGCTTGCCCCGAGTGCAGGGGCGAGCAGGGCGAGGGCGGTGCCGGTGGCGCCTTCCAGGAAGGCGGGCCCGGCGGTCGTGAGGAGGCGGCGGGCCTGTTCGTCGGGGGCGGTGCCGGGTGGTTGGGCGATGTCGAGAAGCAGGCTGGCGGCGGAGCGCAGCCGGGCGGCGTTGCGCGGGGACGCGTCGTCGGCGGCGCGGTGAGCGATGTGGGCCAGTCCGGCGAAGCCGTGGCAGGCGGACAGGTCGGTGGTCGCGGCGAGCGATGGCGGGTCCAGGAGCGCGGCTGCCAGGGAGTGTTCGGCTTCGTGGCGCAGGCGGTGGTCGCCGAGGGCGAGGGCGGCGAGCTGCTGGGCGCGGGCCACCCCGGCTGAGCCGTAGCACCAGCTCGGCCGCTGCGGTAGCAGCGGCAGCCGGCCGGCGCCGGTCAGCTGTGCGTGGGTGATCCAGTACGGCCAGGCGTGCTCGTCGCGCCACCGCGCGAGCCACTCCAGGATCGTGCCGATGGCCGGCCGCTGGCCTTCCACCTCCACGCCTTGGCGCAGCGCCAGGGCGAGCAGGGCGAGCGGTCCGGCGATCCCGTGCGCGAGACCGGTGTTGGCATGGCCGTCGGGGAACCGAGCGTCAGCCTGTCCGGACGGTCCGCCCGCCGTCCACCAGCCCGGCAGCAGCCGGCCGTTGTGCTCGACCTGCTCGGTGAGCCGGACCAGGTAGGCGAGGACCTGCCGGATCGCCGCTCCACGCGGATCCCGGTGCACGAGAAGGGAGCCGATGCCGGACAGGCCACGGATGGTGTCGAACTCGGCGAGGGAGGCCAGGCCACCGCGCTTGATCCGAGTCTGGGCCTCCTCGCACCGGCGCACGGCATCGGCAGCCACGATCCGGTCGAGGCAGTCGAGGGCGCGCTGGTAGGAGCCGGGCCGGGCTTGAGCAGCGCAAGCCAGGGCGTGCGCGACGGCAGGAGCGCCGTAGTAGAGGTAGCTGTCCGGCCCGGAGGTGACCGGCGCGTCGGCAGCCACCCTGAGCCAGGCGCGGGCGGGCTCCCAGGGCGCGAGATCCGCGGCGGCGCGTTCGATGTGAAGGAGGGCGACGCCGGGTACGCCGTGGGCCAGCGACTGGCGCCACTGGGGACGGCTCGTCCAACTGCTCGGCACGCTGCCGGGGTCGGCGAGCAACTCGGCGATCCGGAAGGACAGTTGAAACGCGGGGTGCGGCGTCACAGGTCACTGTCCCGGGAAAGCCGGGCGACGGCGGCGGCCCGGGCCAGGTACAGGACCTCCGCCTCGACGCCGAAGTCGATGCGGTGGGCGCGGACATAGCTGCAGTGCAGCAGGGAGGCGAGCACGTCGTCCGGATCGACGCCCTGGGTGTCCAGGCTGGGGAAGCGGCGCCGGTAGTCGCCGAGAGCTTGGTGGCGTTCGGCCCAGGCCTCTACGATCGCGGCTCCGCCCGCCTCGCCACGCAGCGCGGCCCAGTCGGCGGCGGGGTCGGATAGACGCACGGCTTCGCTGAACACCGGGCGGGCGACAGACGATGGGGCCCTGGCGGGGACGTTCTCGATGAGCCAGCGCAGCCCGGCCGTGGTCGAGCCGGTGAAGCCGACGGCGATGGCCACGGTGTGAGCGGCCAGCAGCGCGTGCCGGCCCGGGCGGACGGGCTGGGACAGGTGGGCGAGGACGGCAGCGGAGTCGGCACGGAAGACCTGCTCTGCGGTCTCCCACGCCGGTCCGTCGCCCCATCGGCCGGTCTCCGTGTACGAGGTGGGGTAGGCGACTTCGGCGAGCAGGCCGGCCTGGTGCAGCTCGGAGGCCCAGGTGCTGACGACGGTGGCGGCGGAGCCGAAGTCGGCCGGGTCGGGCAGTGCGATGCGCAGCCGGAGGTGATGGCGCGGATCGCGGAACCGCACGAACCACCACCCCGGATGACCGAGTCGACCGAGCAGGTCGGGGAGGTGCCGGGTGAGGACGGCGTCCTGGCGTTCCACGTCGCCGTACAGCGAGGCGAGCAGCACCCGGGAGGTTCCGGGAGCGTCGCCGTGGCCGCGACGCAGGAGCCGCGCGGTGGTCGGCTTGGGCAGGCGTGGCCAGGCCGAGGCCCGGGTCACGGTGACCGGGACCACGATCTCGTGGGCCCGACCGCCGGCCCAGCCGAGGTCGGCAGGTTCGGGAGCTTCGACGAGGACGGCGTGCGGGGCGGAGCCCAGGTGGGCGCGCAACAGAGCGCGGTGGCCGGGGCGGTCGAGGTCGAGCGGCAGCCCCTGGCTGTTGGCGGACAGCTCCACGAACCGGGGTGCCCGCCGCTGGCGCAGCAGGTCGCGCAGGGCCTCGTCCCATCGCTCCGACTGGGCGTTCGAGGAAGGGAGTTCGGTAGCGGACAGCTGCCAGGCAGCGGGGGAGAGGATGACTCGACCGTGCCTGAGCCGGGGCCGGAACGGCAGCGAGCCGAGCGATCCCCACGAGAACCGGGTGACCTGCGCGCACTGGGCTCTGGACAGTTCGGCGATCAGCCGAGCCAACGGCGGTGTGTGGACTCGCAGGTTCAGCGCGTGCGTGGCGGCAGCCTCGATCCGCACACCGAGCATCGGAGCGGCCAGGTACATCCGGCGACCGTCGCAACCCACAGCCAGGTCCTGCGGGCGCAGCACGCCGTCGCTGCACGGCCGGTGCTCGGCGAGGCTGATGACCAGCCGGCCGGTCGGCGAGCTGCGGGCCACGTGTGCGGTCGTCGGATCCAGCGGAGGGAAGGAGAGTTGGGCGGTGACGGCCTCCTGGTCCATGGCCGGCAGGCAGGTCAGTACCTCGCAGAAGGCGGTGCGGTGCTCAGGCCGGAGCAGGTGCAGGAAGCGTCCGACCGAAACTCCGACGGCCCGGGAGGCCGAGACCACCTCCAGCCGGAACTCGCCAGTGTCCAGAGCCTGCTGGTCACGGGCATGCAGCCGAGCGACGATCTCCAGGTGCGGGGGCAGGCGGAGTTCGGTGGGGCCGAGGTCGAGCGCGGTCAGCAGTGCATGGTCGAGGATGACCTCGCGCTCGCCGTCGAGCGCCGCCCGTTGCGCGAGGGCTGCCAGGACCTCGTCGCGCTGGTCGAAGCGCGGGCCCTCGGCCGGCCGGGCGCTGGGATAGCCGTCGGGCCAGCCGATCCCGCTGTCAGCCACCACGTCCAGCAGCGGCACCAGCGCGCCTCGTCCGTAGCGCTCGTAGAACCTCTGGTGGTAGGTCCGCCAGGCGGCGACGCCGTACGGAAAGGCGCTGACCCGTGCGAGCAGGTCGGCTGCACGGCTGGCCTCGTCGGCCACCGCCCGCGGGAGCATGAGGTCGGCGTCCAGGCGAAGGTCGACGGCCAGCATCGGACGATCCGCTGCACGGAGTCGGCCGGTGGTGGTGAGCGCCGCTTGGATCCGCGCACGGGCAGCGGGGCTCGGAGCCTGGTCGTGGACAGCGAGGTTGGCGTGGACCGCGCGAACCTCGGCGAGCAGCGCACCGGTGTCGGGAACCTGGCCGGCGTCCGCGTGCCGCAGGGCTGCGACGAGGTGGCCGAGGGAGTCGGGTTCGGTCGCCGGGGCGTGGAGGCTGGTGATCAGGGCCCGCCAGGCGACGAGCTCGGCCAGCATGCCGGTGATCCGCTGGCCGGGCGCGGCGGGGAACTCGGCGGCGAGCTTGTCCGCCAACTCCTTGAACCGGATCGGGTGGCGGGCAGCAGAGAGAGCGAAGGCGACGGGGCGGGTGTGGCGCAGGGTCGTTTCGGCCGCCACGGTGCCGCGCCCGGATCGGGTGAGGGGCTGATGGGGAATCACGAGGTATCCGCCACGCACGTGGACGGTGTTGTTCGCGGTCACGTCGAGTCGCGCGAGCAGAGCGGAGCAGTTTTCCAACCGCTCGATCGCTTGGGAGATCCAAGCCGCCGAAGCCTGGGCCACCACGTGGTGTTCGCCGCCCCAGCGCAGGCTGGCGGCTGGGCCGAAGTCGGCGGCCTGGACTCCGGCGAAGCGCCCGAACGGAGTCGGGCGCCCGCCGGCGCGCAGCAGGTACCGTGCGGTGGACAGGGCGGCGTGCCGCACGTCCCGCGGCGTCGGTCGCTCGGCGGTGAGCAACTGCTCGACGCGGCGGGAGAGGGTCGGGCTGGCGAGACTCAGTGCCTCGGCGAGGTCTTCGTCGGCCCAGACCGCGCGCAGCCAAGCCGCCTGCTCGTGAGCCAGTTCTGCACCGGCGGCCGTGAGGTCCGGCCAGGCCGTTGCCGGGAGGTCAGGGCGGGCGACGGCGCGCACGAGCGCCACGCCTGCGGCGCGGTAGGAAGCCGTCGGTGCGGATGGGCACATGGTGGACCTCGGTAGTAGAAGCGGAAGAGAGCGGTCGGTGCCGCCGCGTTGGCCGTCGGCCGGCGGCACCGACCGGGTGGGTCAGTGAACGCCTGTGGTGCACGCGCCGCAGGTGCTGCCGCAGCCGTCGTCGGTGAGCACCTGGAGGCTGGCAGCGTCGGCCGTCTCGATGGTGCTCACGTCGAGGTCGAACTCGTCGGCGACGGCAATCGGGGTCTCGATGCTGATCCGCTGGACCATGTGTGGCTCCTCGTGCGTAGGAATTCCCTTGCGGGACCTGGCGTCGGGACGCGGGAGTGCGCCTGCATCACCAGGAGATGGTGGGGGGCGCCGCCGGTCGGCCTTTGGGCTACGGGATTCGCGGGGCGGTCGTCAGCGCCGAGCGGGGTGCGGTGGTCAGCACCCGAGCGCCGTGCTGGTGCGTGGGGAGGCCGGGGAGCCAGTTCCACTTGGCGAGCGGATCGCCGAGCGCACGGTGTAGCTGTCGTGGACCGCTGAAGGCGCTCCGGGCATGCAGCCGGCGGTGGTTGTCGAGCAGGAACGCCTCGCCGCGTTGAAGCTGGAGCCGCCGACTATGCCGCTCGACCGCGCTCCGCAGCCGAGCGTGCACACGACGGCCCAGTGGCGCATCATCGAGCACATCACCGTCGGGCAGGTCCGGCTGCGCCATGGTGACTCGGCCGCGGCGCGGGAGCGGCTGTCCGCAGGTCTCGTCGGCGCCGCTGCCCACCACCTGCCGCACCAGCTCCAGCGGGTACTTCGAGCCAGCAGGTCCCTGCCGGATCTGCACGACCAGGCCTCCGCCGCGCTGCGTGACCTTGAGGTCGAGATGGCGGCGTGAGTTCACGCGGCACCGGCCTTCGGGAGCGCCCAGACGACCTTGCCGCCCGGGGCCGGGTGCCAGCCCCACGCGGTGCTGAGCGCGTCGACCAGCAGGAGGCCGCGCGCGTCCTCGGCGAAGTCGTCCGTCAGCCGGGGGCACGGCACCCCGGGGGATTCGTCGAAGACCTCGATGAGCAGTTGGCCCGCCGTGACCCGGGCGGTCAGCAGAATGGCCTCCGCCCCGATGGAGGCGGCGACGGCATTGGCGATGAGTTCGGTGAGGACCAGTTCGGCGTTGTCGCGACCGGTCTCCGTCAGCCAGGTGGCGAAGTGCCGCTTCAACTGCTCTCGGGCGGCCTGGCCGGCCTCGTTCGTGACCGGCAGGTCGCAGCGCAGCACATTGCTGCTCTGGTCCGGCGTCGGGATCGGAGTGAGGTCGGGGACACTGCCCAGACTCCAGGTGGTTCGGGGTGACGACATGGCTACACCTCCTCTGTGGAAGGGGGTTGCGCGGTGCCTGACCTGGCCGCCGGCTCCTCTGGCGCGGACAGGTAGCGGGGTCGTCACGTTCCGCCCCCAAGGCGTCGCTGACAGCAGTAGGGTGCTCCGAAAGCGGTGCTGGGCGCACATCGCGGCCCGGATATCACGGCTGTGATATCCGGATCGCCGTCACGATGGGCGCTGTGGACCAGACCTTGCCGAGCGGATGGGGACGGCCTTGGCAGATGAACTGTGCGGCAGGTGCGGGTGCTGGCTCAGCCGCTACAACACCGAGGGTGCTCTCTGCGGCCCATGCGCGCGTGTGGCCGCGGTGCCCTCGCCCGTCCGGCAGGAGATCCCGGCGCGGGTCTGGCTGGACCCGGCGGTCCGGAACTCCCTCGCGCGCTGGGACTTCGGTCAACTCAGCAAGTCTGTAAGGGAGTCAGCCTCGCTGCGGCAGGAGGACGTGGCCGCGCTCACCGGCGTCAGCCAGGGTTACCTGTCGATGTTGGAGGCCGGCAGTCGCCGCCTGACCAACATCGACAAGGCGCTCGACTTCCTCGTCGGCCTCGGGGTTCCGGCGGACCTGATCAGCCTTCCCCGTCGGCTCGCGACAACTCCCCAGCCCACGCCGGTCCCGAGCCAGGACACCGGCGAATCGGGCAGTGCGGTCCTCCTGGACCTCGGCTTGCCCTGGACCGCGGGTCGTATGGTGGCCGCACTGCACAACGCGGTGTTAGGGGAGTCCATGGACCGCCGCCGATTTCTCACCCTGTCAGGTACGGCGCTGACCGTACACATCCACCACTGGGGCATCGCCGACCCGGAGCCGCTGAACCGGGCCGAGAAGGGCGGCCGGATCACCGGCGAGCTGATTGCGCACCTCGGGGGCACCGTCGACCAGCTGCGGCACATGGATGCCAGCACCGGCAGCGGGAGCCTCGCGGATCTTGCCCGTGCCCATCTCTCTCTCGTCGAAGGCATGTTGCGCCACGCGAGCTACGACGAAGCGACCGGCCGCTCACTTGCCGCCATCGCCGCCGACACTGCCACCCAGCTGGGGTGGTTCCACTTCGACGCCGGCCGTCACGCCGCCGCCCAACAGGCCCTCCTCGGCGCGCTGCGTGCGGCCCACGCCTCCGGCGATCCGCGGCTCGGCGCCGGAGCGCTCTCCTACCTGGCGATCCAGAGCTACTCCGACGGTGATCCCCGCGACGCGGTCGGCGCGATGCAGGCGGCGCGGGAGAAGGTCCGGGCCGTCAACTCGCCTTCGCTGAAGGCGATGCTCCTCACCAGACAGGCACGCGGCCACGCCAGGCTGAGCGAGCGGGAGGCGTGTCTGCGGGCGTTGGGTGCGGCCGCCGAGTTCGCTGCGGAGGGCCCGTCGGAGGAGGACCCCGGCTGGCTGTACTGGATCAACAGCGGGGAGATCGCGGGTCAGGCCGGCAGCTGCCACCTCGACCTGGGCGAGCCGCGAGAGGCTGCGGTGAAGTTCGAAGCGGCCCACGCTTCCCTGAACCCGGCGGATCGCCGGACCCGGGCCCTGTTCGAAGCGCGAGCGGCCTCGGCCCACCTGCGGAGCGGCGAGAGTGAGGCGGGATTCGCGGCTGTCGAGAGCGTGCTGGAGCTGGCGGTCGGCGTGCAGTCGCCCCGCCTGCACGATCACCTCGGCCGTACGGCCGACGACCTGCGATCCTTCGGCGACGGGTCGACTGCGCGTGAGTTGATCGAACGCGCCGACCTCCTGCTGACTCAAGGGAGCTGACCATGCCTGCCGGAGCGCTCGTCCTCTGGGACATCGACCGGACACTGCTCTACGTCGGCGAGACCGACCGGCGGGTCTACCGCGAGGCGTTCGCGCGGGTCGTCGGCCGCCCTGTCGAACGGCTGCCCGCCCGGGGCACCGGGGTGACGATGCCGCTGGCCGTGCGGCAACTGCTGCGCGAGAACGGTGTGCCCGAGGCGGAGGTCGAAACCTTGGCCGAGCATGTCATTCGGCTGCTGCCGGAGCTGCTGGCCGACCGCGGGGCGGAGATGCGCGAGGAGGGCCGGCTCATGGACGGGGCGGTCGCCGCTCTGCAAGCAGTGCACCGGAGTGCCGGGCTGGTCCCGACGGTGCTGACGGGGAACCTGCGGGCCAACGCCGCGATCAAGCTCCGGGCGTTCGCGCTGAGTTCGTACCTGGACAGCTCGATCGGTGCGTTCGCCTCGGACGATTCCCACCGGCC
This sequence comes from Kitasatospora sp. NBC_01250, assembly GCF_036226465.1. Classification (NCBI taxonomy): domain Bacteria; kingdom Bacillati; phylum Actinomycetota; class Actinomycetes; order Kitasatosporales; family Streptomycetaceae; genus Kitasatospora; species Kitasatospora sp. NBC_01250. The sequence continues at coordinate 8,396,146 of NZ_CP108476.1, forward strand.
GGCGCTCGTCGCCGTGGCCCAGCGACGTGCGGGGCTGAAGCACCGGACGGCGTTCACCCGTGCCAATACGGTGATCATCGGCGATTCCCTGGAGGACACGCGAACCGGCCTTCAGGGTGGGGCGCGGGTGATCGGTGTCGCCTCCGGGACCACTGGTGTGCAGGAACTCGAAGACGCGGGGGCTGACGCGGTCTTGACGGATCTGACGGACACACAGCTTCTGCTCGCCACCATCGCGCGGTTGGTCGACTGATACCCGGAACCGTTCAGGCACTCCTCGACCGGGCCCCCGCCGGACGGGCCTAAGGGCGGCGCAGGTGCAGGGCGAGGGCGGGGCACTGGTTCACGGCGCGGCGGGCGTCGTGGTCCTGCCAGGGGGCGACGGGGATGGTGGTCGACACCGGGAAGCCGTGCGGGCCGAGCCGGACGAGGCCGGGGGCCAGCACGCCGCACAGTCCGTGGCCGGCGCAGCGGGACCAGTCGACTTCCAGGCTGGCGCCTTCGTCGCGGGGGAGCGGCAGCAGGCCGAGGACCGGGCGTCCGCAGCCGGGGCCGGCGACGTGGGCCTCGACGTCCCGGGCGAAGACGTCGAGCGCGCTCAGCACGAAGCGGGCCGTGCCGTCGGGGTGCGAGCAGGCGCCGCCGCCCCGTGCGCCGCCGAGGGCACGCCGCAGGTCCTCCAGCACCGCGGGCCCGCCGGTGCCCGCGGCCAGCGCGGCGAGGGCCTCGGCGGCGTCGGGCAGGCCGCGCTTGCACGGTCCGCACTGCCCGGCCGACTCGCTCGCCAGCCAGGCCGCGACCCGGGTGATCTCGCCGAGCGGGCAGGTGGCGGCGGGGAGCGCGACGATCGCGCCGGCGCCGAGGGTGCCGCCGCGCTCGGCGAGACCCGCGCGGGAGAGCGGTGCGCCGACGGCGGCCGCCGGGTCCAGCCAGCCGCCGTGGTAGCCGCCCACCAGTACGCCGGCCCCCGGCGGCAGCCCGGACACCTCCAGCACCTCTCCCAGCCTCGTGCCGCTGGGGGCCTCCACCACCAGCGGCTCCGCCCCGGGACGGTTGACGGTGAGCAGGACGGTGCCCGGCTCTGCGCCGGTGCCGACCGCGGCGTACGCCGCGGGACCGAGCCGGGCGGCCACGGCGAGCTGCGCCCAGGTCTCGGCGTTGGACAGCAGCGTGGGGCGTCGGCCAACGCCGGCCGGCCCGCCCTCGGCTCCGCGGGCCTTCACCGCGGGGGGCAGCACCGCAAGCCCGTTGATGCCACGGATCAGTGCGCCGGACTCGCCGGAGACGAAGCGTTCGGGCAGGCACACGGTCCGGGCCGGGCACGGCAGGTCGCGCTCGTCGAGGGCGGCGGGGACGGAGTGCTCGCCGGGGCTGCCGGCGGCGACGCCGATCACGATCTCCTCGGCCCCGAAGGCGGCGGCGGCGAGGCAGGCGCCGTCCAGGACGAGGTGCGGAGTGCGGGCCAGCAGCATCCGGTCCTTGGCGCTCGGCGGCTCGCCCTCCGCGCCGTTCACCACGATGACCGGCCGCGTGCCGGTCCGCTCGGCGGCGGCGACCGTGGCGCGGGCCTTGCGGGCGAAGGGGAAGCCCGCGCCGCCGCGCCCGCGCAGATCGATGCGCTCGGCCAGGTCCAGCAGGGCGTCCCGGGCGGGCCGGGGGAGCGGGGGGTGGACGCGGGTGTGCGCGGCCAGGTCGAGCCGCTGGAAGCGGTCCAGCCCGGCGATCAGCCGGGCCGTCCCCAGCCCGCGCACCTGCGGCGGTTCGCGTCGGGCGCTCACCGGCCACCACCGGGCCGGGCCAGCCCCAGGGGTCCGGGGACGGGTGGTGCGGCGTGCCGCGGCTGCTGGGGCACCTGGCCCCTGAGCGGGCCGATGAGCGGACCGAAGGCCCGCGCCGGGGCCGGGTCGCTCCAGGCGGCCGGCCGGCCGCCGGCGCTGGGCGGCGCGGAGCGGCCCGTCGGCGGGGCCGGGCGCGGTGCGCCGGGCCGGTGCGCCTTGGAGCGGTGCCGGTGCCGGCTGAGCGTGCGGCGGTGCCCCAGCCAGGAGAGGGCGCGCACCAGCAGGGCGAGGGCGATCAGCGCCGCACACAGGCCGTAGCCCCACAGGACCCAGGCGTGCGCCGCGCGTCCGGCGGTCAGCCCGTGGGCCAGCGCGACCGGCCAGCAGACGTACGCGCCCGCGTGCAGCACACGCCAGAGCCAGGCGTGCCGGCTGCCGGCGAACCGCCCGCGCAGTGCGCCCGTCGCCGCGACGAGCACGAGCAGGTCGGCCGCGACGGTGCCCAGGGCGACCGCGACGGCGGTGCTGCCGGTGAACGGCAGCACCGCGCTCTGCGGGGCGGCGTGGTGCTCGGCGACCTTGACCGCGATGTGGACCGCCAGAAATCCCAGCGCCGCGACGGCAGTTGCCCGGTGCACCGACTGGACGGCCACCCGCAGCCGGGGCGTCAGGACCAGGCGGTCGGTGGCAGCCAGCCCGCACACGACCACCGCGGTCAGCGAGAGCAGGGTGAAGACCCCGGCGAAGTAGTCCAGGAAAGCCATCACGCGGCCGGCCGCACCGACCGGCGCGCCGCCGAGCGCGGCACCTGCGAACAGGGCCGATCCGGACATCTGGACACCTTCTTCCGTGGGTTTCGGGCAACCGGCAGTGAGGCGGGCGGCCCGGCTCGACCCGGCCCATTCTTAGCGGCCCGCGAAGGGCCGACAAAGATCCCCCAGTACGACACCGGGCAGTAGCAGGCCGCCCCTCGCACGTGCTCATCCGAAGTCCGAGCAGGGCGGCGGGGCCTACGGGCGACCGTAGTAGACGCCCGGAGCGACGTAACCGGGCTCACGTTCCGACGGCCCGCCGGCCGCGGATCGGAGCCTGGCCGACGAGGTGGCCGACGAGGTGGCCGACGAGATGGCCGCCGACCGGCGCGCAGCTTGCCCCAAGGGCCCTTGTCCGGAGTGCGTGACGTGCGAAAGCATGCCGTAATGCCGACACTTCTTCGTACCGAAGCCACCGCCCGCGCCCGCCTGCTCGATGTGCACTCCTACCGCGTCGACCTGGACCTCACCCGGGGCGATCGGACCTTCCGCAGCACCGCCGTGATCCGGTTCGGCTGCGCGGAGCCCGGCGCGCTGTCCTTCGTGGAGGTCGAGCCCGAGGCGCTGCTGCGCGCCGAGCTGAACGGCCGCCCGCTGGACCCGGCCACCCTCGTCGAGGGCGGCCGGCTGCCGCTGCCCGGGCTGGCGGCCGAGAACGAGCTGCTGGTGGAGGCCGACATGGCCTACTCGCGCACGGGCGAGGGCCTGCACCGCTTCACCGACCCGGCCGACGGGGCGGCCTATGTGTACGCCTCGTGCGGCCCCGACCTCGCCCCGAAGGTCTTCGCCTGCTTCGACCAGCCGGACCTGAAGGCGCCGTTCACCTTCACCGTCACCGCGCCCGAGGACTGGACGGTGATCGGCAACGGTGCGGCGGGCCGGCTCACCGACGGCCGCTGGGAGATCTCGCCGGTCGGTCCGATCTCCCCGTACCTGGTCACCGTCGTCGGCGGTCCGCTGCACGCGGTGCGCACCGAGCACGACGGCATCCCGCTGGGCCTGTACGCCCGCCGCTCGCTCGCCGCCGAGCTGGAGCGCGAGGCCGAGGAGCTGTTGGAGGTCACCCGGGCCTCGTTCGACCGGCTGCACGAACTCTTCACCGAGCGCTACCCGTTCGGCGGCTACGACCAGGTGTTCGTGCCCGAGTTCAACTGGGGCGCGATGGAGAACCCGGGCTGCGTGGTGCTGCGGGACGAGCTGCTGTTCCGCTCCGAGCCCACCGACGCCCAGCGCATGATGCGCGCCATGGTGGTCTGCCACGAGATGGCCCACATGTGGTTCGGCAACCTGGTCACCCTGGCCTGGTGGGACGACGTGTGGCTGAACGAGTCGTTCGCCGAGATGCTCGGCCACCGGGTCGCGGCCGAGGCCACCGAGTACACCGGCGCCTGGACGCTGTTCGCCAGCCGCCGCAAGGGCTGGGGATACGACGCCGACCAGCGCCCCAGCACCCACCCGATCGCCGCCGCCGGGGCCGACTCCGCCGCCGAGGCGCTGGCCAGCTTCGACGGCATCTCGTACGCCAAGGGCGCCGCGGCGCTGCGCCAGCTGGTGCACTGGCTGGGCGACGAGCGGTTCTTCGCCGGCATCAACGACTACTTCGCCGAGCACCGCTGGGGCAACGCGCGGCTCGACGACTTCCTCTCCGCGCTGACCAGCGCCGACGGGCCGGACGTGCCCGGCTGGGCCGACCAGTGGCTGCGCACCACCGGCGTGGACACGCTGCGGATCGACGTCGAGGCGCAGGACGGCGTGCTCGTCGGCGCCACCCTGGTCAACGAGGGCAGCCGACCGCACCGGGTGCGGATCGGCGTCTACGAGCGGCAGGGGGAGGCGCTCGTGGTGCGGCAGCAGCTGGACGCCGAGGTCGGCCCGGGTGCCCGCACCCCGCTGCCCGAGCTGGCGGGCACCGCCCGACCGGCCCTGCTGCTGCCCAACGACGGCGACCTCAGCTGGGCGCGGATCCGGCTGGACGAGCACTCGGCGGCCACTGTCGCGGTCTCGTTGTCGGCCGTGCCGGACGAGTTGGCGCGCGCGGTGCTCTGGGAGAACGCCCGCGACCGGGCCCGCAGCGCCGAGCTGCCGGCCGACGACTACCTGCGGCTGGTCGCCGCCCACCTGCCGGCCGAGAGCACCGACAGCATCGTGGAAGGGGTGCTGACCTTCGCCGTCGACCACGTCGTCGCCCGCTACCTCGCCCCGGCCGAGCGGCCCGCCGCGCTGGTCCTGATCGGCGACACGGCGCGGCTCCTGCTCGCCCGGCCCGACGCGAGCCGGGGCCTGCGGACCGCCTCGCTGCGCACGGTGATCGCCACCGCCACCGGGGACGAGCAGCTCGCCGAGCTGAACGGCTGGCTGGCCGGGCGCGACCTGCCGCCGGGCGTGGCGTTCGACGCCGACCAGCGGTGGACCGCACTCGCCCGGCTGGCCGCGGCCGGCCTGGCGGACGAGGAGCGGATCGCGGCCGAGCTGGCCGCCGACCCCACCAACACCGGCGAGCAGGGGGCGGCGCGGGCGCTGGCCGCGCTCCCGGACGACGCGGCCAAGGAGCGCGCCTGGGAGCGGCTGTTCACCCCCGGCCTGCTCTCCAACCGCCAACTGGTGGCCACCGCCGAGGGCTTCTGGCGCTCCGGTTCGCCGGCCACCCAGCAGGCCTACGTGCAGCGGTACTTCGAGCAGGTGCCGAGCGCGGGCGAGCGCGGCGGTGCGATCGCCAAGGGCATGGGGCTCGCGCTGTTCCCGGTGGGCGCGGCCGATGCCGCCACGATCCGCGCGGGCGAGGAGTGCCTGGCCCGCACCGACCTCGCCCATCACCTGCGCCGCTTCCTGGCGGACAGCCTCGACGACCTGCGCCGGGCGGCGGCGCACCGCTCCTGACGGGTCGGCCTGACGGGTCGACCTGACCGTCGGTGGGCGCGGGGAGCCGTCCCCGCGCCCACCGGAGCCCGACGGCCTCGCATCCGCCGTCGCCAGGTATGCCGATGACCTGACCAGTTCACTGGTCAGGTCATCGGCATACCTGGACGAGGACTGCGGGCCCGCCCGACGTGGTCTCAAGCCGTGGCCGGCTCCGTGGCCTTGGCGGTCGGCGCTCCGTCAGCCGTGGCCTCGTCGGCCGCGGTGCCGGCGTCGTCGGCCGCGGTCTCGTCGGCCAGCGCCTGCAGGCGGGGGTTGCGGGCGACCAGGGCGGGCATGGTCGCGCCGAGCAGGGCGAACCCGAGCGCGAGCACGATCCACCCGGGGCCGCCGTGGCCGATCACCAGCCAGGTGAAGAGCGCGGGCGCGAACATCCGCCCGAGGTCCTGGCCCATCGCGTGGGTGCCCTGGTACTGGCCCTGCGCGTGGTCCGGGGCCAGCGCGTAGGCGAGGCTCCAACTGCCCGCCGACTGCCGCACCTCGCCGAAGGCGTGGGTGAGCGCGCCGAGCACCAGCAGGGCGCAGGCGGGCAGCAGCGAGGTCGAACCGGTGACCGCGAACAGCAGGCACGCGGCCGACACCGCGCCGGCCCCCTGGAAGCTGGCCGCCGCCGCGCGGGTGGGCGTGTCGGTGCCCTTGGCCGCCTTGGTCTGCGCGACGACCACGAAGGCCGTGTTGACCACCAGGAGCGTCGCGCTCATCCACCGCGGCGCGCTGGTGTGCTGCACCACCCAGAGCGGGAGCACCACGTCCAGCAGGACGCCCTGCGCGCTCAACAGCCCGTCCAGCACGGTGAAGCTGAGGAACGACCAGTCGCGCAGCACCCCGAGGGCCGGCCCGGCCGTGGCCGGGACCGGCGGGACGGCGTGCTCCTTGAAGGTGAGCAGGGCGGTGGTCAGGAACGCGCACGCGGCGAGGGCCATCGCCGCCTGGTAGGCGGAGCGCGACCCGATGGCGAGCGTCAGACCGGCCAGGCAGGCACCGACCGAGACGCCGAGGTTGCTCGAGGAGCGCGCGTACGCGAGGACCTGGATCCGCTCCTTGGGCGGGATGAGCCCCGCGATCATGGCCTTGCGGGCGCTGCGCCCGGCGCGGTAGGCCAGGTTCTGGCCGGAGGCGACCACCAGGTACGGCCAGAAGCCGTGGACCAGCAGCATCCCCGCCGTCAGCAGCGTCATCGCCAGGAACGACCAGAACTGCACGGTCCGCGGGCCGACCCGGTCCGCGAGGTGGCCGAGCGGGGTGCTGCACAGCAGCACGATGACCGCGGACACGCTCAGGCACAGGCCGAACTGATCGGTCGACAGGTGCAGCACCGTGATGGCGTAGATCGCGTTGAGCGCCACCCAGATGCCCTGGCCCAGTGACATCACGCCCGTGATCAGCGCGATGAGCCGTCCGGGGCCCGGGGGGAGGAGGATGCGGTCCAGCGTGGTGAGGAAGCGGTTTCTTACGGCCATCAGACGGTCTCGCTCTTTCGTGCGTGGGACTGCAACAGGAACTCCAGCCGCCCGACGCCCTCCTGCGCGGCCGCCACGGCCGCGTCCGCGGTGGCCGCCGTGGCGCGCACCTGGGCGACCCGGGACTCCGAGGAGGCCAGGCCCGCGATCACGGCGCCCGGCCGGGCGAGCAACTGCACCTCGCTGACGCCGGCCACCGCCTCGGCCGCCTCGGACCCGGACACCTCGGCCAGGACACCGGCGCCGTCGAGCGCCGCGAACCAGATCGCGGAGGCGATCGGCTCGCGCGGCTCGGCCAGCGTGGCGCGGATGCCGGGCAGCACGGACTCGCCGAGCGTCTGGCGCACCACGCAGTCGGCCAGGTCGACCCCGGTGACGTCGAGGGTCAGCTCCGGGATCTCGTCGCCGCCGGCCCGCAGGTGCGTCTCGATCACCCGCGGGCCGTCCGGCCCGAGCACGACCTCGGTGTGGGTGGCGCCGAACTCGACGCCGAGCGCGTCGAGCACCCGGGTGACGTACCCCTCGACCTCCTTGGCCGCGACCTCGGTCAGCGGCGCCGGTGCGACGTGACCGAGCTCGACGAAGCTCACCGGGTCGGAGTACTTGCGGGTGATCGACACCACCAGGTGCTCGCCCGCCTCGGAGAACGCCTCGACGCTGTACTGCTCGCCGCTGAGGAACTCCTCGACGACGACGCCGCTCTCCGTGGAGCCGATCCAGGCGTCGTCGCCGGTGGCCCGTTGCCAGGCCGCGGCGACCTCCTCCTCGGAGTGCACCAGGGCGACGCCGGCACTGCCGGCACCCGCGACCGGCTTCACCACGACCGGCCCGCCGTGGGCGCGCAGGAAGGCCCGCACGTCCTGCTCACTGGTGGCCAGCGTGTGCGCCGTGGTGTCGACGCCGGCCTCGTCGAGCCGGTTGCGCATCAGGTTCTTGTCGTGGACCATCGCGACCGTCTCCGGCCGGTGCGTGGGCAGGCCCAGGGCCGCGCCGACCGCCGCGCAGCGGTCCTGGTCGCGCTCGCCGACCGTGGCGATCCGGGTGAACGGGTGGTACGCGTGGACCGCGGCGGCGAGCGCGATCCACTCCTCGTCCGGGGCCTGTTCGCGCACCGCGACGACCCGGGCGTTCTCGTGCGCCAGGCGCAGCTTGTGGACGTACTCGACACGGCACAGCACAGTGGTGTCGGCGCCGGGGCTGGCCGCGCGGACGAGGGCGGGGTACTCCCGCCCGGTACCCATGACCAGGACGTGCTCGGGCACAGTGGTTCTCCTCACGGTGTGGGGGGCGAGGGCCGGTTCCGGACCCCGGGGTGGGGGTTGGGACCGGCCCTAGCCCTGGAAGCCGTGCTCGGCCAGGCTCTTGTCGATCCGGGCGCGGTGGGCCGCCTCCCAGTCGTCCAGGGACTGCGCGTCCTCCTTCGCGCGCTTGGCGCGGGCGTCGCGCAGCACCTCCTCCTGGCGCGCGCCCGGGACCACCACGACGCCCTCCTCGTCGGCCACCACGAGGTCGCCGGCGTGCACCTGCACACCGCCGCAGCGCACCGCGCCGTTCAGCGGAGTGACGACCTTCTTGCCGCCGGGGATCGGGATGATCCCGCGGGCGAAGACCGGGAAGCCCATCTCGCGCACCTCGCCGAGGTCGCGGATCAGGCCGTCGAGGACGAAGGCGGCGATGCCGCGGCGCTGGGCGACGGCGCAGACGTTGCCGCCGGCGAGCGCGTAGTCGAGGTCGCCGGACTCCACGACGATGACGGAGCCGGGCTCGGCGCGGTGGATCGCCGCGTGCAGCATCAGGTTGTCGCCGGGCGGGCACTGCACGGTGAAGGCCGGTCCGGCCACTCGCGGGACGGGCGTCCACAGCGGACGGATGCCGATGTCCATGATCTGCTCGCGGCCGAGGAAGTCGGCGAGCGCGGTGGTGGGGACGGCGGGGTTCTCGGTCATGGTTCTGCTTTCCTTCGGTGGTGAGTTGATGCTCGGTCAGGTGGTCGTCAGGGGCGGGCAGTGGTCTTGCGCGGACTGTGGCGGTGCCACGGCCAGGCGGTGGAGCCCTCCGGGCGGGACAGCACGGCGCCCTCGTCGCCCACGATCCACACCTGCCGGGCGGAGAGCACGCGCACGTCCCACAGCGTCATGCCGGTCCCGGTGCTGCCGACCTGCCAGGTCCGGCCGCCGTCGGTGGTGGTCACGACGATGTCGCTGCGGCCCACGGCGCATCCCACCAGGGCGTCGGCGGAGAAGTGCACGGCGGCGAGGTTCAGCGTGCTGCCGGTGTCGTGGCGCTGCCAACTGCGGCCGCCGTCACGGGTGCTGAGCACGGTGCCGTTGTCGCCGGCCGCCCAGCAGGTCCGCGCGTCGACCACGTGCAGGCCGAGCAGGTCGTCGTCGGTGCCGGAGTGCTGCGGCAGCCAGGTCAGGCCGCCGTCCACGGTGGCCAGGACGGTGCCGCCGGCGCCGACCGCCCAGCCGGTCTGCGCATCCGCGAAGCGCACCGCCCACAGCGGCGGGCCGGCGGCCGGCATCTGCTGCGCCAGCCAGTGGGCGCCGCCGTCGCGGGTGGCCAGGATGGTGGCCTGGTCGCCGACGGCCCAGCCGTTGCGCCCGTCCGGGAGGACGTCGACCGACATGAGGTCGCGCTCCGTGCCGCTGGGCTGCACGGACCAGGAGGCGCCCGCGTCGGCGGTGGCGACGATGGTGCCGCCGCGGCCGACCGCCCAGGCCCGGTCGGCGTCCGGCGCGGCGATCGTGTAGAGGTTCGCCGTGCTCTCGCCGGAGCGCCGGTGCCAGGGGCCGCCGTCCCGGGTGACCAGGACGGTGCCGCCGTCGCCGACGGCCCAGCCCTCGGAGCCGTCCTCGGACATCAGGAGCCCGTAGAGGTTCTTGCCGGTGGGAGCCACCCGCACGGTCCAGGACTTCCCGTCCTGCTCGGTGGTGAGGATGAGGCCGCCGTCGCCGACGGCGCACGCCTCGCCGCCGGCCGGGTCGGCCCACAGCTGCTTGAGGTCCACCCCGACCGGGCTCTCCTGGGCGGACCAGTGCAGACCGCCGTCCTCGGTGGCCACGATGGTGCCGCTGTCGCCGACCGCCCAGCCGCGTTCGCCGGTCCCGGTGAAGGCGACCGCCCACAGCGCGGCCTCGGTGCCGCTCGCGCAGCGGGACCAGCCGGCGCCGCCGTCCCGGGTCGCCAGCAGCGTACCGCCGTGCCCGACGGCGAAGGCCCGGGTGCCGTCGATGGGGTGAATGTCCGTCAGGTCGTCCTGGGTGGGGGCTGGTTGAGAAGTCCAGGTGGTGCCGTCGTCCTCGGTGGTGAGGATGGTGCCGCGGGCGCCGACGGCCCAGCCGCGCCGGCCGCTGCCGGTGGCGGTGTCGGCTCCGGTGAAGTGTACGGCGAACAGGTCGTGTTGGGTGGGGGCCTGCTGCGGGGTCCAGGTGGTGCCGTCGTCCTCGGTGGTGAGGACGGTGCCGCGGGCGCCGACGGCCCAGGCGCGGCGGCCGGCTTCCGTGGTGCTGAAGTGTACGGCGAACAGGTCGTGTTGGGTGGGGGCCTGCTGCGGGGTCCAGGTGGTGCCGCCGTCCTCGGTGCTGAGGACGGTGCCGCGGGCGCCGACGGCCCAGCCGTGCCGCTCGTCGTCGAGCAGGCGGACGTCCCAGAGGATCTCGCGCACGCCCGTCTCCCGGGCCTGCCAGCCGGCGCCCGCGTCGCGGCTGACCGCGAGGGTGCCGCGGGCCCCGACGGCCCACCGGGAGCTGCCGGCGCCGTGGATCCCCAGCAGGTCCTGGAACATGCCGTCGAGCTGCGGCTGCCAGCTGCGGCCGCCGTCCAGCGAGTTCAGGATCAGGCCGTCGTCGCCGACCGCCCAGCCGCTGCGCAGGTCGGGCGTGAAGACCAGCGAGACGACGTCCTTTCCGGTGCCGCTCGACAGCGCCGCCCAGCCGGCCCCGCCGTCCTCGGAGCCGATGAGCAGCCCGTTGTCGCCGGAGGCCCGCAGGACGGTGCCGTCCGGCGAGGCCCAGAGCCCGTAGATGTCGAGCTCGGTCCCGCTGGGCCGGGCGCTCCAGCTGCGGCCGCCGTCCCGGGTGGCGAGGATGGTGCCGGTCCGGCCGACCGCCCAGCCGACCTCGGCGGAGACGGCGAAGACCCCCCGCAGGTCCACCGTGCTGTCGCCGTCCCGGACGGACCAGGTGGCCCCGCCGTCGGTGGTCACCAGGATCCGCCCGTGCTTGCCGACGGCCCAGGCCACCTGCTCGTCGACCGCGTGACAGCGCGTCAGATGGACGCGGTCCGGCGCGGTCTGCGGCTGCCAGCTGCGGCCGCCGTCGACGGAGCCGATGATCGTGCCGTTGTCGCCGACCGCCCAGCCGACCAGGCCGGACGGGGCGAAGGAGACGCCGTAGAGGTTGTGGGAGGTCCCCGAGTCGGCGGTGAGCCAGCTGCGGCCGCCGTCGACGGTGCGCAGCACCGTGCCGTCCCGGCCGGCGATCCAGCCGCGCTCCGGGTCCGCGAAGCAGACCGCCCGCAGGTCCTTCTCGGTGTGCCCCTGGGCGACCCAGTGCGCGCCGCCGTCCGCGGTGGCGAGGATCATTCCGCCGTCCCCGACGGCCCAGGCCGTGAGCGTGTCCAGCAGGTGGACGCCCTGCATGTTGACGCTGCGCGGGGTGATGCCGCAACTCGTCATCTCGAAGCCTCTCCGTAACGCCTGACAAACGGCTGACCGGTGTGCACCCGTAAGCCTCGCGAGGGATCCTTCTCGACTTCTTCTGAACGGCTTCTCGAAGAAGCCGGTGCACGAAGGGCTGGCGAAAGGAGGTTCGAAAGGGGCGGGCGTTGAACTGTTCTCAGCTCGGGGAAGCCCGGCGGACGACCGAAGACCTGCCCATGGGGAGAACGTGATGACGAAGAACCGGATCCTGACCCGCTCGGTGCTCGGCCTGGCCGCGGGGGCGGCGGCGGTGCTGGCGGCGGTCCTGCCGGCCGCGCAGCTGGGCGCCGACGGGACTCCGGGCAACGCCCACCCGGCCGGCCCGAGCGTGGTGGCCGCAGCCGACCCGGCTCCCGGGGACACCCACTGGGGCAGCACGCAGCCGAGCGTCGTCCAGGCGGACACCCACTGGGGCCGCACGGCGCCGGTCATGGTCCCGGCCGACACCCACTGGGGCGGTACGCAGCCGGTCGTGGTCCCGGCGGACACCCACTGGGGCAGCACGCCGCCGGTGGTGGTCCCGGCGGACACCCACTGGGGCAGCACGGCGCCGGTCGTGGTGCAGCCCGTGGACGACACGCACTGGGGCGCGGTCACGCCGGCCGCCGACCCGGGCCCCGGCGACACCCACTGGGGCGCGATCCAGGCCGACGCACTGAGCGTCTGACAGCCACACCGGTCACACCGGCCATACCGGCCATACCGGCCACGCCAGAAACACCGGCCACGCCAGAAACGCCGGAAACACCGGCCACGCCGGACAGGTCGCCGACACGGCACCAGGCGGCTCGTCAACAGCCAGCTCGTCAACGGACATGGGAGCGAACGGTCATGGGTGGGAATCGTCGGATGATGAAGCTGGGGGCCTTCCTGCTGGTCCCGGGCTACCACGTCGCCTCCTGGCGGCACCCGGGAGCGCGGGCGGACGGCGGCCTGGACTTCGGCCACTACCGCGACCTGGTCCGCACGGCCGAGCGCGCCAAGTTCGACATGTTCTTCGTGGCCGACGGCGTCGGCATCCGCACGCCGTACAACGACGCCGAGGAGCTGAGCCGTTGGGGCCGGTTCCTGCAGTTCGACCCGGTCGCCCTGCTCTCCGCCCTCGCCGTGTCGACCGAGCGGATCGGCCTGGCCGCCACCGCCTCGACGACCTACAACGAACCCTTCCACCTGGCCCGCAAGTTCGCCTCGATCGACCACCTGAGCGCGGGCCGGGCCGCCTGGAACGTCGTCACCTCGGTGACCGACGCCGAGGCCCGCAACTTCAACCGCGACGCCCAGCCCGACCACGGCGACCGCTACCACCGGGCCCGGGAGTTCATGGAGGTGGTCACCGGGCTGTGGGACAGCTGGGAGGACGACGCCTTCGTCTACGACAAGGACGGCGGGCGCTTCTTCCACCCGGAGAAGCTCCACGTGCTGGGCCACCGCGGCGAGCACTTCGCGGTGCGTGGCCCGCTCAACGTGGCCCGCCCGCCCCAGGGTTACCCGGTGCTCATCCAGGCCGGCGCCTCGGTGGACGGCCAGGACTTCGCCGCCCGCTGGGCCGAGGTGGTCTTCACCGCCAGCCAGACGCTGGACGAGGGCCGCGCCTTCTACCGGGCCATCCGCGAGCAGGTCGCCGACCACGGCCGCGACCCCGACCAGGTGAAGGTCATGCCCGGGGTGCTCCCGGTGGTCGGCCGCACCAGGGCGGAGGCGGAGGACAAGTACGCCGCCCTGCAGGAGCTGGTGGACCCGGTCGTCGGGTACGGCCTGCTGACCCAGCTGCTGGGCGACGTGGACATCTCCGGCAGCGACGTGGACGGCCCGCTGCCCGAACTGCCGCCGACCCAGGGCAGCACCAGCCGCCAGCAGCTCGTCTACGACAAGGCGCGCCGCGAGGGGCTGAGCATCAAGCAGCTCTACCAGTCGGTCTCCGGAGGCCGCGGCCACCGGGTGGTGATCGGCACCCCGCAGGAGATCGCGGACGCCCTGGAGGAGTGGTTCACCGGTGGCGCGGCCGACGGCTTCAACGTGATGCCGCCCGTGCTGCCCGACGGCCTGACGGACTTCGCCGAGCTCGTGGTGCCCGAGCTCCAGCGCCGCGGCCTGTTCCGCACCGAGTACGAGGGGCCGACCCTGCGCGACAACCTCGGGCTGGACCGGCCGGCCCACGGTGCCGCCGCCCGGCTGAGCGCCGCCGCCCGGCTCAGCCCCAGGTGACCCGGGCGGCCCGCCCGTCCGTCCCTGCCACGACAGTCCCCGCCACGGCCATCCGAGGAATCGAGGAGCACTCCACCATGCCGTCACTCGCCAACGACCTCAGCGAGATCCCGCCCTCACCGCTGGTCCAGGTGGAGGAACTGCTGCGCCGCAGCGGGGACGCGGCTCCGATCGGCCTGCACCAGGGCAAGACGGTCTTCGACCCGTGTGCCCGCCCCCGGGTCTGGAGCAGCGAGGAGTTCGCGATCGCGCCGCACCAGCACGCGCCGCCCGCCGGCGTTCCGGAGCTGCGCACGGCCTTCGCCGAGGCGCTGACCGCCCGGCGCGGCGCCCCGGTGCAGCCGGAACAGGTGCTGGTGACCAACGGCGCCACGCACGCCATCGCCGTGGTGCTGCACGCGATCCTGCGCCCGGGTGACGAGGTGCTGGTGCTGTCGCCGCAGTGGCTGTTCGCCACCGGGCTGGTGTGGGCGGCCGGCGGCGTGCCGCGCGAGGTGCCGGTCTTCCTGGAGCTCGGCGCCGACCCCGACTTCGACTTCGTCGCGGCGATCGAGCGGGCGGTGACCCCGCGGACCCGCGCGATCTACTTCAACAACCCCAACAACCCGACCGGTTACCGGCTGGACGAGCGCCAGCTCGGCGCCCTCGCGGCGCTGGCCGAGCGGCACGACCTGTGGCTGATCGCCGACAACGCCTACGAGAACTACGACTTCACCCGGGTCGGGTTCACCGACTTCGCCACCGTCGGCGCGGCGGGCGAGCGCACCTTCTCGGTGTACAGCTGCAGCAAGACCTACGCGATGCCGGGGGCCCGGGTGGGCTGTCTGGTCTCGCCGTCCGGCCTGACCGGGCAGTTGACCAAGTGGTCGCTGCACACGCTCTACTCCGTCTCCACCGCGGCGCAGTTCGCCGCCCGCGAGGCGCTGCGCACGCCGCGCGAGGAACTGGCCCGGCGTCGCGACCGCGCCGCCGCGGCCTGGTGGCTGGCCGACTCGGCGCTGAAGGTGCCGCACACCGCGGTGACCGGCGGCCTGTACACGTTCCTCGACCTGTCCGCCTACGGCGACGGCGAGGCTTTCGTCCGCGCCTGCGCCGACCACGGGGTCGGTCTCGCCCCCGGCCGGGTGTTCGGGGCCCACTGCGGCAACTGGGCCCGCCTGTGCTTCACCGCCGCGCCGCCGCCGCAGGTGTCCGAGGCGATCGACCGCATCAACAAGATCTACGAGGAGGGCCTCGATGAGCACTGACACGATCGTCCTTGAGCGCTCCGGCATCACTCCGTTCCTGCACCGGTACGAGGCACCCGCCCGGGTCGGCCTCAAGGTCAACGCCTACCGGGGCTACGAGGTGGAGGGGCTGGCACGGGCCCTGGCGGCGCCGGACCTGGCCGACTGCCCACTGGAGTGCGTGATGGTCGGCGACTCCTACTTCATGACCCACCTCGGGCGCAGCAGCACCGTGCTGTCCGGCCCCGAGGAGCGGGAGTGGGCGATGAGCACGCTGGTCGCCCTGGTGGCGGAGGTGCGGGAGGCGCTCGACGCGTTCTTCCCCGCGCACCGCAGGCCGTTCCTGCTGGCCGACCTGCCGGACGGCGCCACCGGCGAGGTCCCCCTCGCGCTGGCCGCCGGCGAGCGCTTCCGTGCGGCGGGCGCCGACGCGGTGAAGCTGGAGCTCGCCGGCGACCGCGACCTGGACTGCCTGCAGGCGCTCGCGGTGAGCGGGTGCACCGCACTCGGACACCTCGGCTACACGCCGCAGAGCGGTGCGCTGAGCCGGCACGGCGACACCCTCGACGGCGCCCGGCAGATGTTCGCCCAGGCCCGCCGGGTGCGGGACGCGGGCGCGGCCGGCCTGATCGTCGAGATGGTCAGCGAGCCGGTCAACCAGGCGCTCAGCCTTCCCACCGCCGACGGCATCCCGCTGTACTCGGTGTTCAGCGGCCGGGCCGAGTTCGGTGGCCAGAGCCTCAACATCTGGGACGCGGTGGTCCGCCCGGCGCGCGGCAGCCGGTTCTTCCCCCCCACCGCGGTGATCGACGCCGCCGAGGTCCCGGTGGCCTACACCCCCGACCTGATCGCGGACCGGATGGGCGAGCTGATCAGGCTCACCCTCGACGGACGCTTCCCGCTCTCGCCGCGCACCGCCCTGACCCCCGAGGAGATCGAGCAGATCTCCACCATGAGCCCCTGGAGTGCCCGATGACGACGACCCTGCCCGGTACGGCGGTCTTCGACGAGCTCGAGTCCGAGATCCGTACCTACTGCCGGCGCTTCCCCGCGGTCTTCACCCGCGCCGTCGGGCACCGGATGTGGGACGAGGAAGGCCGCGAGTTCCTGGACTTCCTCTCCGGCGCGGGCGCGCTGAACTACGGTCACAACCCGTCCGCGGTACGCCAGGCGCTGGTGGACTACCTGCTCGCCGACGGGCCGGTGCACGGGCTCGACCTGCACACCGGTGCCAAGCGCCGGTTCCTGGAGCGCTTCCAGGAGGTCGTGCTCGGCCCGCGCGGCCTCGACTACCGGGTGCAGTTCACCGGTCCGACCGGCACCAACGCGATCGAGTCCGCGTTCAAGGTGGCCCGCCGCGTCACCGGACGCACCGACATCGTCGCCTTCACCGGCGGCTTCCACGGGCTCTCGCTCGGCGCGCTGGCCGCCTCGGCCACCGCGTTCAAGCGCGACGCCGCCGGGGTGCCGCTGGGCAACGTGCTGCGGATGCCCTACGAGGGCTTCGCCGGCGAGAACGTGGACACGATCGACTACCTGACCCGGCTGCTGGACGACCCGGGCAGCGGCATCGGCAAGCCGGCCGCGTTCGTGGTGGAGACGGTGCAGGGCGAGGGCGGGCTGGCCGCGGCGAGCCCGGCGTGGCTGCGCCGGCTGGCCGAGGTGGCGCGCGAGCGCGGCATCCTGCTGATCGTCGACGACATCCAGGCCGGCTGCGGCCGGACCGGCGCCTTCTTCAGCTTCGAGGAGGCCGGGATCACCCCCGACCTGGTGTGCCTGTCCAAGTCGATCAGCGGCTACGGGCTGCCGATGGCGCTGGTGCTGGTCAAGCCGGAGCTCGACCAGCTCGGCCCCGGCGAGCACAGCGGCACGTTCCGCGGCAACAACCTGGCCTTCGTCTCCGCGACCGCCGTCCTGGACCACTGGGCCGACCCGGCCTTCGTCCAGCGCCTCGCCGAGCGGGTCCGCGCGCTGGACGGCCTGCTGGACGGCCTGGCGCTGCGCTTCGCCGAGCTCGGCTGCACGCCCAGGGGCCGTGGCCTGATCCGCGGTCTCGCCTTCACCGACCCGCAGCTGGCGGACCGCGTCTCGCGGGCCGCGTTCGAGGCGGGCCTGCTGGTGGAGACCTCGGGCGCCCGCGGCCAGGTACTCAAGATCATGCCGCCGATCGTGCTGGACGAGGACGAGCTGGCGCGCGGCGTCGCCCTCCTCGCCGACGTCATCGACGCGGTGGCCCGCAAGGAGGAGAACCGTTGAGCACCCTGCTGACCGACATCGACGCCTTCGACACCGTCGACGACACCACCACCGAGGACGGGCACGAGCACGCGCACGGCATCGACGAGTCGGTGCTGCGCCGGATCGCGGACTCCTGGCCGCGGCGCGCCACCATCCGCACCGACCTCGACAAGGTCACCGACCCGGGCGAGTACGACGCCGCGCTGCCCGACTACCCCGAGCGGCTGCTGCCGTTCGCCGAGCACCCGAAGTACCTGGCCGCCAGCCCGCAGGCCCGCCAAGGGGTGCAGACGCTGGCCTGGCTGGTCTACAACGAGCGGGTCATCGCCGCCGAGGAGTACGTCGCGAACCCCACCTTCGCGATGATCATGCACGGCGTGTTCCCCGGCGCCGACGGCGTGCACACCAAGCGCGCGGTCCAGCAGACCCACGTCGACGAGGTGTGGCACACCTACATGCACATGGTCGCCATGCAGCGCACCCGCGAACTGCGCCAGGTGACCGACGAGCCCGTCTACCCGCACACGGTGACGTACCGCCGGCTGCTGGAGGCGGAGGCGAACGTCTCCGAGCGGTGGGAGCGGGACCTGCTCAAGCTGGTCTGGACGACCGTCTCGGAGATCAGCGTCAACGCCTACCTGGAGCTGCTCTCGCGCGACGAGACGGTCCAGCCGCTGCACGCGCTCGTCCCGCGGCTGCACGCCCGCGACGAGTCGGCCCACTCCTCCGTCATGGTCGAGGTGGCCAAGGGCCTGTACACGCACCTGAACGCCGAGCAGCGCCGGACCTTCGTGGCGGCCCTGCCCAAGGCCCTGCACGCCTTCGTCGCCCAGGACTTCGCGGTCTGGCCCGGCATCCTGCGGCACGCCGGGATCGCGGACGCGGAGGAGATCGTCGCGGACTGCCGCAACGCGGCGGGCGGCGGCCTGCTGGTGCGCGACTTCTCCGGGATCCGGCGGATCGTGCGGGAGATGGAGCTGGAAGACCTCGTCGACTTCGACCTCGGGGCCGAGTGATGAGGCTGCCGGGCGGCGTGCACGAGCTGACCGCCGACGGACGCCGGCTGGCCCTGGCCGCCCTGGTGCAGTCGCTGGGCATCGGCCTCTTCACGGCCAGCTCGATCGCCTGGTTCACCCGCCACGTCGGTCTGACCGCCAACCAGGTGGCGACCGGTCTGGCGGTGGCCGGCGCCGCCGCCCTGGCGGCCTCGCTGCTCGCCGGAGTGCTGGCCGACCGGCACGGTGCCCGCCGGATCCTCGCGGTGGTCTACGCCGGGCGCGGCCTGTGCTTCCTCGCCTTCGCCTTCGTGACCAACCTCTGGGAGTACCTGGTGGTCACGCTCCTGTCGGTGGCCTTCGACCGGGCGGGCCCGCCGGTGCTCCAGGCGCTGGTCGCCGCGGCCCTGCCCGAACAGCGCGACCGGGGCCGGCTGCTCGCGGTGGTCAACGTGGTGCGCAACATCGGCCTGGGGCTCGGCGCGATGGCCGGGGGCGTGACGCTGACCCTGGACACGACGCGGGCCTACCGGATCACCATGCTGCTGATCACCGCGGCCTTCCTGGGCGGTGCGCTGCTGGTGCGGCGGCTGCCCGCGACGCCGCGCCCCACCGCCGCGCCGGCCGGCGAGGGCGGGCGCGCCCGGGCCCTGCCGGGCCGCCACTACCTGACCCTGACCGGTCTGAACTTCCTGCTCTCCTTCTTCGACGTGCTGCTGCTGGTCGCGATGCCGGTCTGGGTGCTGCAGCACACCTCCGCGCCCCGGGCGACGGTCTCGGTGCTGTACGCGCTCAACACCGTCCTCGTGGTGGTCGCCCAGCTCCCGGTGAGCCGGCTGGCCGACGGGCTGCGGCGCAGCAGCCGGATGCTGCTGTGGGGCGGGGCTGCGCTGGCCGCCAGCAGCCTGTGCTTCGCGGCCGCGGGGGCGGCCCACGGCCGGTCGGCCGTGCTGCTGCTGGTCGCGGCGATCCTCGCGCTGTCGCTCGGCGAGGTGGTCACCACCTCGGCGACCTGGAACCTGTCGATCGCGCTCGCCCCGGCCGAGGCGCGCGGTCGCTACCTCTCGATCTTCGGCCTGGGCCTGGCCACCGAGCGGGTCTTCGGCCCGGTGGTGGTCACCGGGCTGCTGCTCGGCTCGGGGGCCGTCGGCTGGGCCGGTGCGGCCGTGGTCTTCGCGCTGACCGGCGCGGTGGCCGAGCGGGTCGCGCTGGCCGGTGGAGCCCAGATCCCCGCCCTGGTGGGCGAGGGGACGCCCTGATGCACGTGAACGGAGTGAACTCAACCATGCGAATCGGATTCGCCGGACTCGGGACCATGGGCGGCGGCATGAGCCGGCGCCTGGCCGAGGCGGGCTTCGCGGTGACGGTCTTCGACCTGGACACCGCGGCCGCCGAGCGGCTGGCCGGACAGAGCGGCATCACCGCCGCCGCGCGGGCCGCCGACCTGGCCGCGCCCGTCGTGATCACCATGCTGCCGGACGGGGCCGCCGTGCGGGCGGTCGCCGAGCAACTGCTGGAGGCGATGACGCCGGGCTCGCTGCTCGTCGACACCGGCTCCAGCGACCCCCGCGACACCCGCGAACTGCGCGAACTGGCCGCGCGGCACGGCGTGCACGTGGTGGACGCCCCCGTCTCGGGCAGCCCTGCGGCGGCCCGCTCCGGCGAGCTGACCCTGATGGCGGCCGGCGACACCGAGGCCCTCGACCTGGCCGAGCCGGTGCTCGCCGCGCTGGGCCGGGTGTACCGGGTCGGCCCGTCCGGCGCCGGGCACGCGCTGAAGGCGCTGAACAACCTGCTCTCCTCGGTCAGCCTGGCGGCGACCGCCGAAGTCCTCCTGGCCGGAAAGGCGTTCGGCCTGGCACCGGACGTGATGCTGGAGGTGGTCAACGCCTCCACCGGCCGCAACCACGCCTCCGAGACCAAGCTGCCCGCCCACGTGCTGACCGGCACCTTCGACTCGGGCTTCGCCCAGCGCCTGATGCTCAAGGACATCCGGATCGCCGACCGGCTGATGGCCGAGGTCGGCGGCCCGGCGGAGCTGAGCCGCGCCTGCCGCGGGATCTGGGAGCAGGCCCACGCGCAGCTGCCGGACGGCGCCGACAACGTCGAGGTGGTCCGCTGGCTGGAGTCCGAGGCCGGACGGGAGCTGCGGGCATGACCGAGCAGAACCTGACCGCCCCGGACGGGGACCCGGCGGCCGCCCCGCGGATCGCGGTCATCGGCGGCACCCCCGCCACGCTGCGCAAGGTGCGCGCGGCCGGCTTCGAGGTGGTCTGGATCCACGGGCCGCAGGAGCTGGACACCGCCGGCCTCGCACACGTCGCCGAGGCCCACCTGACGGACTACCGCACCCCTGACGCCGTCACCGGGCTGCTCACCGCGGTGCACCGGCTGCGTCCGCTGGTGCGGGTGGTCTCGATGATCGAGGACGGCCTGGAGTCGGCCGCCGCCGCGACCACCGCGCTCGGCCTGCCGGGCAACGGCCTGGAGACCGTGCGCGTGCTCCAGGACAAGCTGGCCTTCCGGACGCTGCTCGCCGAGCGCGGCATCGAGTCCGTGGCGGCACGGATCGGGCACACCGCCGAGGACATCCGCTCCTTCGTCGACGAGCACGGCCCGGCCGTGATCAAGCCGCGGTTCGGCTCCGGGAGCCTGGGCGTGCGCCTGGTCGAGGACGCCGGGTCCGCCGACGAGACGGGGGAGTGGGCGGCCGGGTTCGGACTCCACTCGTTCCTGATGGAGCAGTACCTGTCCGGCACCGAGCTCAGCGTGGAGACCTTCAGCTACGCCGGCCGGCACGTCGTGCTCGCCTTCACGGCCAAGGAGAAGCTCGCCTCGTTCGTCGAGATCGGCCACACCCAGCCGGCCGGGCTGGACCCCAGGACGGCCCGTCAGGTCGAGGACCTGGTCTCCCGCACGCTCGACGCGGTCGGCCTGGCCGACGGCCCCGCCCACACCGAGGTGATCCTCACCGACGACGGGCCGCGGCTGGTCGAGTCGCACAGCCGGCGCGGCGGCGACCGGATCGCCGACCTGGTCCAGGAGGTCTACGGCATCGACACCGACGCGCTGGCCTTCCTCTGGTACGCCGGGCGCACCGCCCCGGTCGAACCGGGCGAGCCGAGGTGCGGCGCCGCGATCCGCTTCCTGACCGCCGAACCCGGCGTCGTCGAGAGCGTCGAGGGGCTGGCCGAGGTGCTCGCCCACCCCGACGTGGTCGACGCCCAGATCACCGTTGCCCCGGGCGACACCGTCGTCCCCGTCGCCTGGTCCTACGACCGCTGCGGCCTGGTCCTCAGCCGCGGTGCGGACGGACCGGACGCGGCGATCCGGGCGAGCGCGCTCGCCGCCCGGATCTCCATCCGCACCCGGCCGGCCGAACACCGGCCGCCCGAGCGGACCCTAGCCACCATCGCCCCGCGTCCCGACCGGCTCGTCGGGACGGCACCGATACCCAGCCACGACAGGTGATCCCCACCATGACCGTCACCGATTCCAACCGGATTCTCACCGCCCTCTCGCGCGGCCTCGGTTCGGGCTTCTTCGCCCATGCCGCCGCCTGCCCCGACGACATCGCGCTGACCATCGGCCGGCGCCACTACAGCTACGCGGAACTCGACCGCAGCGCCCGCGGCTGGGCCGCCCGACTGCACCAGGCGGTCGGCCACCAGCCCCGCCGGGTGGGCGTCTTCGCCTACCGCAACGAGGCCTCCTACCTCGGCGTGCTGGCCGCCCTGGCCGCCGGCGCCGCGTTCGTCCCGCTCAACCGCCGGTTCCCGCAGGCGCGGACCGCCTCCATGCTGGCCCGCGCCGAGCTCGACGCGGTCATCGTGGACGCCGCCTCGAAGGCCCAGCTCGACGAGCTGATCGCCGACCTGGCGCAGCCGCCGGTGGTGCTGACCGAGGCCGACCTGGCCGGCGCCGAGCCGCTGGCCGAGCTGCCGCAGGCGGCCCCGGACGACCTCGCCTACCTGCTGTTCACCTCGGGCAGCACCGGCACGCCCAAGGGGGTGCCGGTCACCCACGGCAATGCGCGTGCCTTCCTGGACGCCGCCCAGCAGCGCTACCGCCTGACGCCGCAGGACCGGCTGAGCCAGACCTTCGACCAGACCTTCGACCTGTCCGTCTTCGACCTGTTCATGGCCTGGGAGCACGGCGCCCGGGTCTGCGCCATGGACTCCCTCGAACTCCTCGCGCCCTTCGGCTACCTGGAGCGCAACGGCATCACCGTCTGGTTCTCGGTGCCCTCGGTGGCCGCGGTGCTGAACAAGCGCGACGCGCTGACCCCGGGCCGGATGCCCACGCTGCGCTGGAGCCTGTTCTGCGGCGAGGCGCTGCCCCGCCAGCTCGCCGAGGCCTGGCAGGCGGCCGCGCCGAACTCGACGGTGGAGAACCTCTACGGGCCCACCGAGCTGACCATCGCCTGCTCGGTGCACCGCTGGGACCCGGCCACCAGCCCGGAGCTGTGCGTGCACGACAACGTGCCGATCGGCGAGGTGTTCCCGGGGCTGCACCCGCTCGTCGTCGACGAGGACCTGGCGCCGGTGCCCGACGGCGGGACGGGGGAGCTGTGCGTCGCCGGCGCGCAGACCACCCCGGGCTACTGGCAGGCGCCGGAGCTGACCGCCGAGCGCTACTTCGAGCACGAGGGCCGGACCTACTACCGCACCGGCGACCTGGTGCGCCGGCAGGAGGCCGGCTTCGTCTACATCGGCCGCAACGACCAGCAGGTGAAGGTCGGCGGTTACCGCGTCGAGCTCGGCGAGATCGAGGCGGTCCTGCGCCGCAACGGCTGCGCCGAGGCCGTCTGCCTCACCTGGCCCGACCCGGGGACGATCACCGCCGTCGTCTCCGGCGCCGCCAACCCCGGCCGGCTCGCCGAGACGGCGGCCGACCGACTGCCCGCCTACATGGTGCCCAAGTCCGTCCACGTCATCGACGAGATGCCGGTGAACGGCAACGGCAAGGTCGACCGCAACGCACTGCGCTGCTGGCTCGACGACCGCGCCAAGAACGTGACCGACCAGTTCAGCTTCAACGGAGGCAACGATGCACAGCGCTGACCAGCTCATCGCCCAGACCCTCGGCATTCAGGCCGACCTGATCACCGACGACCTGGAGTACCAGTCCGTCCGCGAGTGGGACTCGCTGGGCCACGTCTCGCTGATGGTGGCCATCGAGAAGGCGCACGGGGTGCGCATCGACGACGAGCTGACCCTCGCCCTGCGTTCGGTGGCGGCGATCCGCGAGTTCCTGGCCGACGGCCCCGCCGCCGCACCGGCACCGGCCCCCGGCCCCGCCGCCGCACCCGCAGCCGCCGCACCCGCCGCCGCGGCGGTCACCGTGCACCGCGGGCTGGAGGGCGTGGTGCTCGACCACTCCGCGATCACCCGGATCGACGGGACCGAGGGAATCCTGGAGTACCGCGGCTACAGCATCCACGACCTGGCCCGCAACGCGAGCTTCGAGGAGGTCGCCCACCTGCTGGTGAACGGCGAGCTGCCGGACCAGGGCGCGCTGGAGGTCTTCCGCAAGGAGCTGAGCGCCCGCCGCGAGCTGCCCGCACCGGTCCTCGACCTGATCCGGTCGCTGGCCGAGGCCCACCCCACGGACGCGCTGCGCACCTGCGTCTCCGCCCTGGGCGCGCTCACCCCGGGCGACCGCAGCCGGGACGAGACGCCGGCCGAGTCCCGCGAGGCCGGGCTGACGCTGCTGGCCCGGATCCCCATGATCGTCGCGGCCCACCACGCCGTGCGCAACGGCCGCGAGCCGCTGGTGCCGCAGGAGGACCTCCCCTACGCGGAGGCGTTCCTGACGGCGCTGCTGGGCCAGGCCCCGACGCCGGCCGCGGTGCGGTTCATCAACAAGGGCTTCATCGTCCACGCCGACCACAGCTCCAACGCCTCCACGGTGGCCGCCCGGGTCGCCGTCGGCAGCCGCGCCGGGATGAACGCCGCGATCACCGCGGCGCTGGCGGTCTTCGCCGGCTCGGTGCACGGCGGGGCGGCCGAACGCGCCGTCAAGCTGGTCGACGCGGTCGGCTCGCCCGAGAACGCCCCGCGCTACGTGGCGGAGCGCTTCGGCAGCAGCGAGCCGGTGATGGGCTTCGGTCACCGCGTCTACCGCACCGAGGACCCGCGGGTGCGTCATCTGCGGGAGACCGTCGTCGAGTTGAGCCGCGAGCGGGGCGACGAGAGCGGCCTGGCGATCCTCGACGCGGTGGCCGCCGCGATGGAGCCCTACGGTCGCCACGGCCTGGCGCCCAACGTCGACCTGTACGCGGGCCTGGCCTACCGCCTGCTGGGCCTGCCGGACGACCTGGCCATCGTGCTGTTCGCGATCGGCCGCACCGCCGGCTGGGTGGCCCAGGCGCTGGAGCAGCAGGCGAACAACGTGCTGATCCGCCCGCTGCTCGACTACCAGGGCCCCGCCTCGCGCCCGTTCCCCGGAGCCGCCGTATGACCGCCGACACGCTGATCGACCAGCGGCCCGCGCCGGCCACCGACCTGCCGGCCTTCGCCGAGCGGGCGGGCCTGGACCTCGCCGCCGTCCCGTACTGCGGGCGGGTGCTCGCCGAGTCGCTGCTGCGCGAGGGGGCCGAGGAGCAGGCCGGGCAGCTGCTGGAGCGCCTGGCCGAGGGCCGGGACCCGGCCCTGGAGATGGCCTTCCGCCCCGCCCGGATCCTGGTGCAGGACTACACCGGCATCCCGCTGCTGGTGGACCTCGCCGCCCTGCGCGACCAGGTGCGCGAGCCGCGCCGGGTGAACCTGGGCCTGCCTGTCGACGTCGTCGTCGACCACTCGGTGCAGGCCGACTGGACGGGCCGGCCCGACGCCCAGGCCCGCAACGAGGCGCGGGAGATGACCCGCAACCGGGAGCGGTACGGGTTCCTGCGCTGGGCCGAGGAGGCCTTCGACGGGCTGCGGGTGATCCCGCCGGGCCAGGGCATCGTGCACCAGGTCAACCTCGAACAGCTGGCCACCGTGGTCGCCACCGACCAGGACGGCCGGCTCGTGCCCGACACCGTCATCGGCACCGACAGCCACACCACCATGGTCAACGGCATGGGCGTGCTGGGCTGGGGCGTCGGCGGGCTGGAGGCGGAGGCCCTGATGCTCGGGCTGGCCCACCCGATCCGGATCCCCGCGGTGGTGGGCGTGCGGCTGACCGGCGCGGTCCCGGCCGGCACCACCGCGGCGGACCTCGCGCTCACCCTGACCCGGCTGCTGCGCCAGGAGAACGTCCGCGGTCTGATGCTGGAGTTCACCGGCCCCGGCATCGAGGGCCTGTCGGTCGCCGACCGCTGCACGATCGCCAACATGGCGCCCGAGTACGGCGCGATGACCGCGTTCTTCCCGGTCGACGCCCAGACCCTGGCCTACCTGCGGGAGACCGGCCGCCCGGCGGCGCACGTCCGGCAGGTCGAGGAGTACTGCGGCCGGCAGCAGCTGCTGCGGTCGGCCACCGAGCCCGCCTTCGGCCGGATCGTCGAGTTCGACCTCGGCTCGGTCCGTCCGAGCCTGGCCGGCCCCAGCCGGCCCGACCAGCACCTCACGCTGGCCGAGCTGCCCGGCTCGCTCGCGAGCGTGCTCACCGGCGAGTCCCGGCAGACCGGCCCGCACCGCGACGGCGACCTGGCGATCGCCGCCATCACCTCCTGCACCCACACCTCCAACCCGCAGGCCATGCTCGCGGCCGGCCTGCTGGCCCGGCGGGCCGTGGCCCGCGGCCTGAGGGTGCCGCCGCACGTCAAGACGAGCCTGTCGCCCGGCTCCCAGGCGGTCACCCGCTACCTGGAGAAGGCCGGCCTGCTCGCCGATCTGGAGCAACTCGGCTTCCACGTCGCCGGCTACGGCTGCATGACCTGCAACGGCGGCAGCGGCGGGCTGCACCCCGAGATGGCCGAGGCCGTCGAGCGCGACGGCGTGACGGCCTGCGCGGTGCTCAGCGGCAACCGCAACTTCGAGGCCCGGGTGCACGCCCAGGTCCGCGCGGCCTACCTCGGCTCCCCGGCCCTGGTCGTCGCCCTCGCGCTGGTCGGCCACGTCCGGATCGACCTGAGCAGCGAGCCGCTGGGCACCGACGCCGACGGGGCACCGGTCCGGCTCGCGGACCTGTGGCCGAGCACCGAGGAACTGCTCGCGCTGGAGAAGGAGTTCGTGACCACCGAGGTCTACGGCGCGGGCCAGGCCCCGGACGCCGGCTGGGCCGACCTGACGGTACCGGGCGGCGAGGTCTTCGCCTGGGACGAGGAGTCCACCTACATCCGGCCGCCGGCGTACGTCGGCCCGGCCACGGCGCTGCCCACCGAGCTGCGCGGCGCCCGGGTGCTCGTGGCGCTCGGCGACAACGTCAGCACCGACCACATCTCGCCGGTCGGCTCGATCCCCGAGCACTCCCCGGCCGGACGCTACCTGCACGAGCGCGCGACGGCCGAGCTCAACTCCTACGGCTCACGCCGGGGCAACCACGAGGTGATGGCCCGGGCCACGTTCAGCAACCCGCGACTGCGCAACCACCTGGTCGAGGGAGCGGGCGGCGGCACCACCACCCACCTGCCCACCGGCGAGCGGCTGCCGGTCTTCGAGGCCGCCGAGCGCTACGCCCTGGCCGGTACTCCGCTGATCGTACTGGCCGGCAAGAACTACGGCACCGGATCCTCCCGGGACTGGGCGGCCAAGGGGCCGCGGCTGCTCGGCGTGCGGGCAGTGCTCGCCGAGAGCTACGAGCGCATCCACCGGGGCAACCTGTGCGCGATGGGCATCCTGCCGCTGCTGCTGCCCGAGGGGCAGACCTGGGCCGACCTCGGCCTCACCGGGGCGGAGGAGTTCGAGCTCGACCTGGGCGAGGTCGCCGCCACCGGACGGGTGCGGGTGGCCGCCGGCGAGGTGGTCCTCACCGCCCGGGCGGACGTCCGCTCGGCCGGCGAGTGGGAGGTCCTGGGATCCGGCGGCACGCTGCCCTACCTGCTGGAGCGGCTGCGCGCGGAGGAGGCCCGATGAGCCTGCAGATCCTTGGTGAACTCGGCCTGGGCGCGGACGCCGAAGGGCTCGCCGACGGCACCCGGACCCTCACCCCGGTCCACCTCGGCACCCGGGACGTGCCGATCGGCACCGTCCTC
Source organism: Kitasatospora sp. NBC_01250 (assembly GCF_036226465.1). Classification (NCBI taxonomy): domain Bacteria; kingdom Bacillati; phylum Actinomycetota; class Actinomycetes; order Kitasatosporales; family Streptomycetaceae; genus Kitasatospora; species Kitasatospora sp. NBC_01250. Next base: position 8,423,599 of record NZ_CP108476.1, read on the forward strand.
GACGTGATCCACCGGCACGACGATCTGCTGCCGCCGCGCACCGGACACCTCGGCAACTGGGCGGACATCGCCCAGGGCCGGGCCGGGGCGATGGACTTCAACGGCGCCATCTGCGGCGCCGGCCACGGCTACCCGCTGATCTACGGATTCACCCGCACCGAGGCGGACACCGAGGGCGGTGACGACGTCTACCTGCCCGGCTCGCTGGTCGAGCGGGGCGGCGCCCGGGCCCTGCCGCTGTACACCTGGGACGGTCGGCAGTTCGCGCTGCGCGACCGCGGCCGACCGCTCTTCTGCCCGCTGGTGCAGACCGAGCGCGAGGGCGAACTGGCCGCGCTGATCACCGTGCACTGGGAGCGCATGCTGGGCATCCCCGGCTACCGCTTCAAGAGCTGGGCGCAGTCGCTGATGGACAACGAGGCGCTGCTGCTGGACATGCTCTGCGTGCTGATCACGGAGGCGGTCGCGGACAGCAGCCCGGAGCGGACCCTGTCGGAGCTGCTCAGCCACGCCGTCCACCTGGACGGCCAGGTGGGCCGCTGCGGGCCGGTGCGCGACGGCGCCGGGTTCCTGCTGGACGGCCACCGCTACGACTCCGTGCGCGCGTTGGCCGAGGGCACCCTGCTCACGCTGCGCGCACTGACCGAGCCGACCTGGTTCTTCGCGAACATCGCCGCCCTGCCCACCGTCCTGCCGGTGCCCTCGCTGCTGCTGGCCAACGTGCTGTTCGCACTGTTCGGCGAGCACCGGCCCGAGGAGACCGGCATCCCCGACGAGGGGCCGTTCATCACCCACCTGCACTGGGGCGCCCGCGCCATGGCGGGCTGCCCGCCGCGCCGCAACGGCTACTTCGCGCGCAAGACCCGGCTGAGTCCGATGCGCAAGATCCTGCGCACCCTGGTGCGCCACTTCCCCGAGGCCAAGCCGATCTGTTTCGTCCTGCTGCCGGCCCAGGTCTTCATGCTCTGCCCGCCCGGCTCCTCCTTCGGCGACCTGGACCAGCTGGCCGGCGTGATCAAGGCGGTGCGCGCCGCCGATCCGGAGCAGGTCCACGACGTCGCACTGCGCGAAGTGGCCTCCCGGGAGGAGGACTTCTCCGACTACCTGCGCGGTCGCTTCCGGCCCGAGGCCGGGGTGCCGCGGGACGGCGCGGCGCGGGAGGCCGACCTGTCCACCGAGCCGGAGGGCTTCCGTGAGCTGACGTTCCGCCAGGCCTCCTCGTTGGTCTCGGCCTTCGAGGAGGTGTGCGGCGGATGAGGATGACCCACGAGCGCGTGGCGATCCCCCTCACGCACCCCTTCACCAGCAACCGGGGGGTCACCACCGAGGTGCGCCAGAGCGTGGTCCGCCTCTCCTGGCAGGGTCTGACCGGGTACGGCGCGGCGCTGGCCGTCGAGCCGGGCGAACCCGAGGCCTGCGCCGAGCTGCTCGCGGACGCCTCCCCGTTCACCCTGCGGCACACCCTGGACCGGCTCGCCGCCGCCGGCATCCGCCCGGCGATGCTGGCCGGCGTCGACCTGGCCCTGCACGACCTGCTCGGCAAGGCGACGGGACGGCCGCTGCACGAGCTGCTCGGCCTGGCCGGCGCCCCGATCGCGCCCACCGCGCTCTCCCTGGGCGCCTGCTCCAACGAGGAACTGGCCGAACGTGGGGCCGCGTACCGCGACTGGCCGATCCTCAAGCTGAAGCTCACTGCGGACGACGACGGCACCCGGGTCGGCCACCTGCGCCGCACCTACCCGGGGCGGATCTGGGTCGACGGCAACGGCTCCTGGGAGCCCGAGCGCGCGCTGCGGGTCGTCGCCGAGCTCGACCGGCACGGCGTCGAGCTGCTGGAGCAGCCGGTGCCCGCGGGCGACGCGGACGGGCTGCGCCACGTCCACCAGCGCTCCCCGATCCCGGTCTTCGCCGACGAGGACTGCGCCGGCCCGGCCGACATCCAGCGGCTGCGCGGCGCCGTCTCGGGCGTCAACATCAAACTGACCAAGTGCGGGGGACTGCGCGCCGCACTCGACATGATCGTCCTGGCGCGCGCCGCCGGTCTGCGGATCATGCTCGGGTGCAAGAATGAGAGCACCCTCGGTGTCACGGCGATGGCCCAACTCGCCTCGCTGGCCGACCACCTGGATCTGGACGGACCGCTCAACCTGCGTGACGACCCGTTCCGGGGCCTCGGCATCGACCGCGGCGCCCTCACGCTGCCGGACGGCCCCGGCCTCGGTGTCACCACTGCCGGCGCCGGTACCGCCGACAGCACCACCACACGTACGAAAGAGAACTGATCATGCGTCTGCGCTGCGCCCTCCTCGACGACTTCCAGGACGCCGCCCTCACCCACGCCGACTGGTCGCCGATCGCCGACCAGGTGGAGCTCGTCCGGTTCCCCGAACACTTCCCGAACGAGGACGAACTTGCCTCCGCCCTGGCGGACTTCGATATCATCGTCACGCTGCGGGAGCGGGTGGCCTTCCCCGCCTCGCTCTTCGCCCGACTGCCGAAGCTGCGCCTGCTGGTCGCCTCCGGCATGCGCAACTCGGTGATCGACCAGGCCGCCGCCGAGCGGCACGGCGTCACCGTGTGCGGTACGGCCAGCTCCTCGGTGCCGCCGGTCGAACTGACCTTCGCGCTGCTGCTCGGCCTGGCCCGGCAGTTGGTCGCCGAGAACACGGCGGTGCGCACCGGGGGCTGGCAGAACACGGTCGGCACCGACCTGAACGGCGCCTGCCTGGGCCTGCTCGGCCTCGGCCAGATCGGCACCCGGGTGGCCCGGATCGCCCTCGCCTTCGGCATGCGGGTGGTGGCCTGGAGCCCGAACCTCACCGCCGAGCGGGCCGCGGAGGCCGGCGTGGAGCTCGCCGGCTCCAAGGAGGAACTGCTGGCCGGTGCCGACTTCGTGTCGGTCCACCTGAAGCTCGGCGAGCGCAGCCGGGGCCTGCTCGGCGCGCGGGAGCTGGGCCTGATGAAGCCGACCGCCTACCTGGTCAACACCTCCCGGGCGGCCATCGTCGACCAGGACGCCCTGCTGGACGCGCTGCGGGAGGGCACCATCGCCGGTGCGGGCATCGATGTCTTCGACCTCGAACCGCTGCCCGCCGACCACCCCATGCGCACCGCCCCGCGCCTGCTGGCCACCCCGCACCTGGGCTACGTCACCGGTGACAACTACCGGACCTACTACGGCCACGCGGTCGAGGACATCCAGGCCTTCCTGGCCGGCTCGCCCGTCCGCCGCCTCTCCTGACCCGAACCTCTTCACCGAACGTCCCGATCGGAGCGATCAGCCGTGACCACCACCCCGCGCCGCACCATGAAGCTCGGCGCCTTCCTGCCGGCCCCCGGCCACCACGTCGCCGCCTGGCGCCACCCCCGCTCGCGTCCGCAGGGCAGCCTGGAGTTCGACTACTACCGCTCGCTGGTGCAGACCGCCGAGCGCGGCCTGTTCGACATGGTCTTCCTGTCCGACGGCGCCGGTGTACGCACCCACTACAAGGACGCCGACGAGCTCAGCCGCCAGGGCCGCATGGTCCACTTCGAGCCGCTGACCCTGCTCTCCGCGCTCGCCGTGCACACCACCAACATCGGCCTGACCGCGACCGCCTCCACGACCTACAACGAGCCCTTCCACATCGCCCGCAAGTTCGCCTCGCTCGACCACCTCAGCAACGGGCGCTCCGGCTGGAACGTGGTCACCTCGGCCACCGACGCCGAGGCGCGCAACTTCAACCTGGAGCAGCAGCCCGACCACAGCGCCCGGTACCACCGCGCCCGGGAGTTCATGGAGGTGGTCACCGGCCTGTGGGACAGCTGGGAGGACGACGCCTTCCTCTACGACAAGGAGTCCGGGCGCTACTTCGACCCCGCCAAGCTGCACATCCTCGGCCACAAGGGCGAGCACTTCTCGGTCCGCGGCCCGCTCAACGTCTCGCGCCCGCCGCAGGGCCACCCGGTCATCGTCCAGGCCGGCTCCTCGGCGGACGGCCAGGACTTCGCCGCGCAGTGGGCGGAGGTCGTCTTCACCGTCCAGCAGACCCTGGACCAGGCCCGGACCTACCGCCTCGGACTGCGCAAGCAGGTCGCCGACCACGGCCGCGACCCCGACAGCCTCAAGGTGATGCCCGGCGCGTTCCTGATCCTCGGCCGCACCCAGTCCGAGGCCGAGGACCGGTTCGACGAACTCCAGAGCCTGGTCGACCCGGTGCTCGGGATGAGCCTGCTCACCGCGCAGCTCGGCGACGTCGACCTGTCCGGCTACGACCTGGACGGCCCGCTGCCCGAGCTCCCGGAGACCGGCGGCAGCATCAGCAAGCAGCAGCTGATCTACCAGCAGGCCCGCAGCCAGGGGCTGACGATCCGTCAGGTCTACCAGACGGTCTCGGCCGGCCGCGGCCACCACCGGCTGGTCGGCACCGCCGAGTCGATCGCCGACGTGCTGGAGGAGTGGTTCGTCAACGACGGCGCCGACGGCTTCAACATCATGCCCGACTGCCTGCCCGACGGCCTGGACCAGATCGTCACGCTGCTGGTGCCCGAGCTGCAGAAGCGCGGCCTGATGCGCACCGCGTACGAGGGCACGACGCTGCGCGAGAACCTCGGCCTGGCCCGCCCGGCCCACCGCGCGACGGGAGCCGTCAAGTGACCACGCGGACGGACGTCGACGCCAGTCAGTTGCGCTCGGTACTGCGCTCGCACGCCGCCGGCATCGTGGTGCTCACCGCGCCCGGCCCGGTCGGCGTCACCATCACCTCCTTCACCTCGATCAGCGCCGAGCCCGCCCTGGTCTCCTTCGCGCTGGCCGAGACCTCCTCCACCTGGCAGCAGGTCCGCGACAGCGAGTGGTTCGGCATCCAGATCCTCAGCGCCGAACAGCGGGACCTGGCCCAGCTGTTCGCCAGCAAGGGCGCCGACCGCTTCGGCCCCGCCACCCGCTGGCGGCTCGGCCCGCACGGCGTCCCGCTGCTGGACGACTGCCTCAGCTGGTTGGTCTGCTCCCGGCAGGACACCCTGAGGATCGGCGACCACCACGTCGTCGTCGCCGCCGTCGAGCACGCCCGGCAGGGCGCGCCGGGCGACAGCCTGGTCCACCTGCACGGCGCCATGCAGCCCGTCCCCCACCCCGCCCTCGTCAGGAGCTGATCATGACCACCACGCTCATTCTCTCCCGCCAGCCGCTCTCCTCCCGTCCGCTGCAGGAGTGGCTGGACGACACCCCGGACACCGTCGTCCTGTTCACCACCGAGAAGGCGGTTGCGGACACGCCGGAGGAGCTCGCCAAGTACTTCCCCCGCCACCGGCTGGTGGCCGACTACCACGCGTGGTCCTCCGACCTGGCCGCCGAGCAGGCCGCCCGCGAGTTCTCGGTGGACCGGATCGCCTCCACCAGCGAGCAGGACGTGCTGCGCGCGGCCCGGCTGCGCGCCCGGCTCGGCCTGCCCGGCCAGAGCCCGGCCTCGGCGATCGCCTACCGCGACAAGGTGCTGATGAAGCAGCTGGCCCGCCAGGCCGGCCTGCCGGTACCGGCGTTCACCGCGGTGGACAGCGCGATGGACCTGATGGAGTTCATCGACACGGTCGGCTACCCCGTGGTGGTCAAGCCGCGCTCCGGCTACGGCGCCGAGGGCGTGCACGTGCTGCGCGACCAGCAGGGCGTGGACGCGTTCCTGGCCCGCGAGCAGGAGTCGACGCTGCCCTACCTGCCCGGCCACTGGATGGCCGAGTTCTTCGTCGAGGGCGACTTCTGCCACGTGGACGGCATCATGTCCGAGGGCCGGATCGTGCACGGCTGGCCCTCGCAGTACAACAGCGGGGTCGCCGAGCACCTGGAGCACGACTCCAGCCTGTCCAGCGTGCTGATCGCGGCCGAGGACCCGCGCCACGCCGTGCTGATGAAGCTCACGGCCGACCTGATAGCCGCGCTGCCCGTCGCGGACGGCCCGATGGCCTTCCACCTGGAGGCGTGGATCCGCGCCGACGGCAAGCCGGTGCTCTGCGAGATCGCCAGCCGGGCCGGCGGCGCCGGGATCGCCCAGGTCTACGAGCGCGCGTTCGGGGTGCAGCTGGCCCGCGAGGGGCTTCGCGCGCAGTGCGGTTCCGAGCTCACCCTGCGCCACCAGCCCGAGCAGCCCGAGGGGGGCTACTACGGCTGGCTGGTCATTCCCCCGGGGCACGGCACCTTCACGCCCCCGGCCGGGCCGTGCCCCGTCCCCGGGGTCGAGCTCAGCCTCCAGCTGGAGGCGGGGACGGTGTGCCAGGGGGTGGCGCACGCGGCCGAGGGCGCGGCCACGGCCCTGGTCCGCGGCGCCGACCCCGCCGAGGTGGCGGAGCGGATCGACCAGGCGGTGCGGTGGTGGCGGCAGAGCGCCCGCTGGGCCTGAGCCGGGACCTGCTCCTGAGCTGACGCCCGCTCCCGACCTGACACCCGCTCCCGACCTGAGGAGAACGGCAGATGGGACAGCAGTACCAGGAACTGACCCCCCGACTGGTGGAGTTCATCGCCCAGGCGCCGATGTTCTTCGTGGCCACCGCCCCGCTGAACCGCGACGGACACGTCAACGTCTCGCCCAAAGGGGGCATGGACACCATCACGGTGCTGGACGGCACCACGGTCGCCTACCTCGACCTCATCGGCTCGGGCGCCGAGACCATCGCACACCTGCGGGAGAACGAGCGGATCACGCTGATGCTCTGCTCGTTCTCCCGGCAGCCGAAGATCCTGCGCCTGTACGGCCGGGGGGAGTGCGTCTTCCCCGACGATCCGCGCTGGGACGACCTGATCGGCCGCTTCGGCAGCCACCCGATCCCGCGCTCGATCATCGTCGCGCACATCCACCGGATCACCGACTCCTGCGGGTTCACCGTGCCCGAGATGGACCTGGTGCGGGAACGCGACCTGCAGGACAAGTGGGGTGAGCGAAAGACCCGACAACAGCTGGAGGAGTACATGCTGACCAAGAACAGCAGCAGTATCGACGGCCTGCCGGCCCGGCCGGCCCGCGACCACCTGGTCGGCGCCGTCGGCACGGCCGGCACGGCCGGCACTACCGGTTCGGTCGGTTCGGTCGGCGAGGAGGAGCACCGGTGACCGCCGGCACGGCGCCCCACGCGCTCGCCTTCGTCGACAGCGACCACGCCGACACCCCCTACGACGCCTGGGCGGCCGGGGCCGGCGCCCGGCTGACCCTGCTGGTCTCCGCCGAGAAGTACCCGCAGTACGCCCACCTGCCCGAGGCCCGGCCCATCACGGGCTACCACGAGGGCGGCGAACTGGAGCTGGCCGCACTGGAGTCGGCCGGCGGGCAGCGCCCGTCCGCGGTGCTCGCCCGCGGCGAGGGGGACGTGCTGCGCGCGGCCCGGCTGCGCGAACTGCTCGACGTGCCCGGCCAGCACTGGGACAGCGCCCAGGCGTTCCGCGACAAGGTGCTGATGAAGACGATCCTGCGCGAACGCGGCATCGCGGTGCCGCAGTTCGCGCCGGTGCGGGTCGCCTTCGACCTGTTCGGGTTCATCCGGGAGCACGGGTACCCGGTCGTGGTGAAGCCGGCCTACGGGTCCGGTTCCACCGGCACCCACATCCTGCACGAGGAGGCCGACCTCGGCGCGCTGCTGCGGGCGGGCCTGCCGGAGCACGCCGAGGTGGAGACCTTCGTCGAAGGGCGGATGTACATCGTCGACGGCCTGCTCACGCACGGCCGCCTGGCCGCCGCCTACGTCTCGCACTACCTCAACGACTGCCTGTCGTTCCGCTCCGGGGACTACCTGGGGGCGGCCCAGCTCACCGGGGACGACCCACTGGTGCCGCGGCTGACCCGGTACGCCGAGCAGGTGCTGGCCGCCCTGCCGACCCCTGAGTGCACCACCTTCCACCTGGAGGTCTTCCTGACCCCGGACGACCGCCTGGTGCTGTGCGAGGTCGCCAGCCGCACCGGCGGCGCGCTCACCGGAGCGGCGATCCGCGCCTGCAACGGCTTCGACCTGGACGAGCGGTGGTTCGCCGCCCAGCTCGGCGGCCCGGCCGCCCCCGGCGAGGCCGTGCGCGAGGCGGTGCGCGGGGCCGAACCGGGCCGGGCGGCGGGCTGGGTCGTCTTCTACCCCGAACACGGCCGGCTCGCCGCGCTGCCGGGGGACCCGCCGGACTTCGTGGTCGAACAGCGCCTGCACGGGACGGTCGGCGAGTCCTACCAGGGCGGTCAGAAGTCCGGCAAGTTCCTCTGCGGCTATGTGATCACCGGTCGGGACGCCGCCGAAGTGGCGCAGCACGCCGACGAGTTGGCCGCCTGGTACGCGGACCGGATCCGCTGGGAGAGCTGAGTGGGCGCGCGAGCGCCGCGAGCCCGGCGGTCTCGGCCGGGCACGCGGCGCTCCTGGGGCACCTGCCGCCTCAGCAGGCTTCCGGCTGGGCGGAGCACAGCACCGCCGGCGGCCCGACCTCGGCCAGCAGGTCCTCGGCCCGCTCCAGCCAGGACTGCGCGCCCAGTTCGGCGAACAGCGCCCGGGACGCCTCCAGGTGCGTGGTGGTCAGCGCGTAGTCGGCCCGCTGCAGCGCGATCTCGCCGAGCGCGTAGCGCGACCGGGCCTCGATCGCCCGCTCGCCGACCTGCCGCGAGAGGTTCAGCGCCCGGGTGAGCGTCTCGACCGCGCTCTCCAGCCGCCCCTCGCGCTGGCGCACGGTGCCCAGGCCGTACAGTGCGTACGACTCGCCGATCCGGTCCCCCATGTCCCGCACGATCCGCAGCACCTCCCGCAGCGCCTCGATGGCCTGCGGCACCTGGTCGGTGGCCAGGTACAGCTCGGCGAAGCGCTGCAGCACCTGGGCCTCCACCCGCAGGCACTTCTCCTCCTGGGAGATCACCAGGGCCTGCTCCAGCATGCCGCGGGCCCGGTCGATGCTGCCGGCGGTCATCCACCAGCCCGCCAGGCTGCGCAGGATGTGCGCCTCGCCGATCCGGTCGCAGACCAGCCGCATCACGGTCAGCGCCTCGTCGTACTTCTCGCGCATCGCCACGTGCTCGCCGCGCAGCCCGTCCAGGTAGGCGGAGTTGCGCAGTACCAGGGCACGCCCGTGGTCGTGCCCAGCCGTCTCGAACAGGACCTGGGCCCGGCCGAAGTAGTCCTGCGCCTGCTCGATGTGGGCCTGGAACATGTGCAGGGTCCCCAGCGAGTAGAGCATCGCCCCCTGCCCGACCGGGTTGCCGGCGCGCAGCGCGGCCTCGTGGGCCAGCCGGGCGGTCTCCTCCCAGTCGTCGAAGTACCCCTTGGACTCGAAGAGCGTGACCGAGCTGAGCGCCAGGTCCCAGCACAGCTCGTCGAGCCCTGCGTCGGCCGCCTGCCGGACGGCCGTCACCAGCGCGCGCCGTTCGGTGCTCCACCAGTCCATCGGACCGGCGGACGGACCGGCCGTCGCGAACTCGGGCAGCCGCCAGCGCTGCGCGCTGCCGTGGATGATGGTGTAGTCGCCGCCGTACTCCTTGCGGTGGGCGTCCTCGGCCAGGGCCAGCCAGCCGCCCAGCATGCGGGCCAGCGCGGCCTCCTGCTCCTCGCGCGGCTCCCTGATGAGCAACTCCTCCCACGCGTAGGCGCGGACCAGGTCGTGGAACCGGTAGCGCGGCCACGGTGAGTTCGGGTACTGGACGATGTCCATCACCTGGGCCTCGACCAGCGTGTCGAGGGTGTCCTCGGCGGTGGTGGCGTCGGTGTCCAGCAGCGCGGCCGCGATCCAGGCCGGCGAGTCGGGCACCTGCACCAGGGCGAACAACCGGAACAGCCGCTGCGCGAACGGCGGCAGCGCCCGGTAGGTCAGGCTGATCGTGGGGCGCAGCTCCAGGCCGCCGTGGCTGAGCTCGTCCAGCCGCCGGCGCTCGTTGCGCAGCCGCCGCACCAGCCGCTCGATCGGCCAGTGCGTGTGTGCGGCCAGCCGGGCCCCGGCGATCCGCAGCGCCAGCGGCAGGCCGTCGCACAGGTTCACCAGCTCGACGGCGGTGTCGAGTTCGGCCTCCACGCGCGGGCGGCCGATGATCCCGGAGAGCAGGTCGAGCGCGTTGGACATGTCGAAGACGTCGACGTCCACCTGGTGGATGCCCGGCACGCTCGCCAGCCGGACCCGGCTGGTGACGATCACCGCGCAGCTGGCGCTGCCCGGCAGGAGCGGCGTCACCTGCGCGGCGTCGGTCACCCCGTCGAGCACGACCAGGACCCGGCTGTCGGCCAGCCTGCTGCGGTACATCTCGGCCCGCTCCTGGAGGTCCTCGGGCACCGCCTTGGCCGGTACCCCGACGGCCCGCAGGAACCGCGCCAGCAGCGTCTCGGTCCGGCCGTCCCCGGACGGGTTGCGCAGGTCGGCGTAGAGGTGGCCGTCCGGAAAGTGCGTACCCAGCTCGTGTGCGGCGCGCACGGCCAGCGCCGACTTGCCGACACCCCCCGGACCGCAGATGTTCACGATCGGCACCGCGTAGCCCGCAGATCCCTCCTGGGCGTTCGGTACGATCAGTTTCTTGATGTCGTCGAGTTGACTGCGACGGCCGATGAAATCACTTATGCTGGCCGGAAGTTGACGGGGTGTCAGACGAAAAGCCGCCTCCTTCGCCGGTTCGGGTGCAGCCGACCTGGGCGCAGGGACGCGCGTGGCCGAGGAGGTGGCGGTCGAGGGAAGGTCGAGTGCGGGGGACTGGTTCAGGATCGCCTGCTCCAGGACGCGCAGCTCCTGACTGGGCTCGATGCCCATCTCCTCGGTCAGCGCCCGGCGCGCCCGCTGGAACACCTCCAGCGCATCGGCCTGACGCCCCGAGCGGTAGAGCGCCAGCATCAGCAGCTCGTACAGCCGCTCGCGCAACGGGTGTTGGCAGGTCAGCGCGGTCAGCTCGGCGCTGAGGTCGCCGTGCCGGCCGAGCATCAGGTCCAGCCGGATCCGCTCCTCCAGGACGGTCAGCCGGCGGTCGTTGAGCCGGATGGCGCCGCGCTGCGCCAGGTCGCTGGGCACGCCGTCCAGGGCCGGGCCGCGCCAGAGTCCGAGGGCGGTGCGCAGGGTGGCCGCGGCCTGCAGGGTGCCGCCCGCCGCGCTCTCCTCGCGGGCGACGGCGACCAGGCGGTCGAACTCCAGGCTGTCCACACTGGCCGGGTCCAGTTCGAGCACGTAGCCGGGGTAGCGGGTGCCGATGGCCTGCGGCCGGCCGGATTCGGCGAACCGCTTGCGCAGTGTCGAGATGGCCACTTGAATCTGACCCCGTGCGGTGACCGGAGGCGAGTCGCCCCACACGGCGTCGATCAGCTGCTCGGTGGAGGTGGTCTGGTTGACGTTCAGTCCCAGCATCGCCAGGACCACGCGCTGCCGTGGTCCGCCGAGATCGAGCGAGCGTCCTTCATGGTCCAGTTCGACTGGGCCCAGCAGCTTGAGCGCCATGCATCCTCCCCATCAAGCGATGCGCGTGCAGAACCTGGCATGTACCAGGGTCGTCAGCTGACTCTACAACTGCAGGTCAAACTTGAACCGCAGGTCACATTGTCATCAGGGGTAGCGATGTCCTTTCGGGCACACCGCGTTCATTTCCGCTGATCTGCCGCCCTGTACCGAACTACACCGAACCGCACTGCATCGCATCGAACCGGTACGCATCGAACCGGCACGCACTGCACCGGCCCGATTCCGCTCGCGCGCGCTCACGGGCAGGTCCGACGGACAGGGATCACAGGATTCCGGACACGACGCCCCGGCTCGGCCCGGCCGGCGCGCGGTGTGGGCGACGGTGAGACGGGGGCCGGACCAGCCGTCCGGCCCCGGACGAGCCGACGCAGCACACCAGGAGCCGAACTCATGTCCCAGACCCAGACCCAGACCCAGACCGGAGCGACCGCGGACCCCGGGACCGCTCTCCGGACCATCGCCTTCGTCGCCTACCCGGGCATCACGGTGCTCGACCTGGTGGGCCCGCTGCAGGTCTGCTCGGCGCTGCGGGACCTGTCGCCCGGCTTCCGCACCGTGGTGGTCGGCGAGCGGATCGAGCCGATGGGGACCGACACCCCGCTCGCGGTCGTGCCGAGCCACACCTTCGACGAGGTCCCCGAGCCGTTCGCGCTGGTGGTTCCCGGCGGCCTGGCCCCGACCCTCGCCGCGCTCGCCGACGAGCAGCTGCTGGAGCGCCTGCGTCAGGCCGCGAGCGGGGCCCACCTGGTGGGCTCGGTCTGCACCGGCTCGCTGCTGCTGGGCGCCGCCGGACTGCTGGAGGGCCGCCGGGCCACCACCCACTGGTGGTACCGCGACCTGCTGACCCGCTTCGGGGCGACCCCGGTGGCCGAGCGCTGGGTCGAGGACGGCCGCTACGTCACCGCCGCCGGCGTCTCGGCCGGCATCGACATGGCCCTCCACCTGGTCGCCCGGGTGGCCGGCGAGGAGGTGGCGCGCGAGATCCAGCTGCTCATCGAGTACGACCCGCAGCCGCCGTTCGGTCCGATCGACTGGGCCGGCACGGACACCGGGCGCTACCGGCCGCTCGCCCGCCAGGTGCTCACCGGTGCCCTGGCCGGCCACCCGGAGCTGCTCGCCCGCCTGGCGGACTGAGCGGGGCGGGACGCGGAACTCGTCGCGCCCGCCCCGCTGGTACTGCTGTTCGTCCTCGTGCCTCGCGCTCGGGCCCCGGGTCAGGAGCCCTTCACCTTGGGCAGGTTCCTGCCGGAGTCCCAGGTCCACTGGGTGGAGGTGAAGGGCGTGAAGGCGAGGTTGCTCCGGGCGACGGTGCCGAGGCTGTCGTAGGCCTGCTCGGCATAGCCCACCTTCCGGTCCGCGAGGTACTGCCGGATCCTGCTGTCGGCCGTCTGGAGCGTCGTGTACTGCGCGCCGGTGCCGATGATGAGCCGGGCCGGGGCGTCGAAGTCGTCGTTGGCCGGTGCGTCGGCCCGGTCCGTCGGCCCGCAGAAGAGGTTGCCGGGGAGCCAGGCGTACACCTGGGCGAAGTTGTCCCAACCGTCGGGCGTGGTGGTGGCGGTGGAGCTGTGGGTGATCGTGCCGTTCTTGATGCCGTTGGCGATCGTCTTGACCCGCTCCCGGTCGGCGGAACCCAGGTTCGTGCCGTAGCGGTCGACGTTGAGGGCGATCGCGCTCAGCAGCGGTTGCGCGGCGGAGAGTGCGCCGTCGGCGGCGACGGCGTTCCACAGGGCGGCCAGGCCCTTCGAGAGGCTGAACGGAACGATGTGGTGGAGGGTCAGGGGCACCGGCCTCGGACCACCGGGGACCGTGCCCGTCCCCAGGTCCGGGTAGGGCCGGCCCGGCCTCGCTGTCAGCGTGAGCCTGTACGACGGCATCGCATTCCTCCTGTTCCTGCACCGGATGCAGCGGCCCGGAAACGACCGGCCTCCGGTGGCGCACGGCGCCGGTGCCGTGCGTGGGGCCTCATGGTTCTCCGCCCCGGGTCGGTGGGGTAGACGGCCTTTTCGGCCACGCCGGGCGGTGGGACGCCCGGCAGCAGCGGGCGTGGCAGGCTGGAGCCATGTGCGGTCGCTTCGTCTCCACCACGAGCCCCCAGGACCTCGTCTCCCTGTTCGGCGTGAGCCGCTGGGACCCGGCCGAGGCGCTGGCGCCCAGCTGGAACACCGCGCCCACCGACCCGGTCTGGGCCGTGCTCGAACGCCTGGACCGCGACACCGGCGAGCTCGCCCGCCAACTGCGCCCGCTGCGCTGGGGACTGGTGCCGTCCTGGGCGAAGGACCCCGCGGTGGGCGCGCGGATGATCAACGCCCGCTCCGAGACCGTCCACGAGAAGCCCGCCTTCCGCAAGGCCTTCGCCGCCCGGCGCTGCCTGCTGCCCGCCGACGGCTACTACGAGTGGGCCCCGGTCCCGGCCGCCGACGGCCGGAAGGCCTACAAGCAGCCCTACTTCATCGCGCCGGCCGACGGCACCCTGCTCGCGATGGCCGGGCTCTACGAGTTCTGGCGCGACCCCACCCGCCCCGACGGCGACCCGCTCGCCTGGCTGACCACCACCACGATCATCACCACCCGGGCCACGGACGACGCCGGGCGCGTCCACGACCGGATGCCGCTGACGGTCCACCAGGACGACTTCGACGCCTGGCTCGATCCCGACCGCACCGAGCCCGCCCGGCTCCGCCCGCTCCTGCACACCCCCGCCGGCGGCCACCTCACCGTCCGGCCGGTCCCCACCACCGTCAACAGCGTCCGCAACAACGGGCCGCACCTGCTGGACGAGGCCCCCGACGCACCACCGCTGCTCTGACCGGGCACCCAGGGGCACATCCGGCCGGCGCCGGCCTGTGACCTGTGTCATATCTGCCCGATCTGTCCCGCCGGCCGGCCGGTCCGCCCGTCGCATTCCGGCGCGAAGCTGGCTGATTCCCGACCGGTGGCTGATTTGCGATGAACCGGGTCCAGTCGTTCACCCGTCAGTTGTGCGACGGTCGACCGGTGGTGGGCTGCTGGACGGAAGGATGGGCGATGGGACGAGTGCTGACCGAACTGGTGGGGGACACCGAGGCCTTCGCGAAGGTGCTGGGGGAGCGCCGGCCAAGGGTGTTCCGCACCGCCGGGTGGCCGGCGGGGCTGCCCCGGCCGAGCGAGCTCGATGCCGTGCTGCGCGGCGGACTGCTGCGGGTGCCCTACGTCGAGATGGTCCGGGCGGGTGAGGTCGTCCCACCTGCGGAGTTCTGCACGGCCCGGCTGGTCGCGGGGCGCCGGGAGGAGGGCTTCGCCGATCCGGACCGGATCGCCGCCCTGCTGGCCGAGGGTGCCACCCTGCTGCTGCCGCAGCTGGACCAGTGGTACGCGCCGGTGCGCGCGCTGGCCGCCGACATCGCGGTCGAACTGGGCCGCCGGACCGAGGCGTTCTGCTTCGCGACGGGCGCGGGCCGACGCGGGCTGGACGTGCACCGGGACGACGCGGACGTGCTGGTCGTGCAGCTCGCGGGGGAGAAGGAGTGGACGGTGTACGAGGCTCCGGCCGACGGGCGCTGGCGCCCGGGGCCGGCCCCCGAGCCCGGCGCGGTGGCGCACAACTCGGTGCTGCGGCCGGGCGAGGTCCTGTACGTGCCGCGCGGTGCCCCGCACGCCGCGACGGGCCATCAAGGCCTGGCGGTGCACCTCTCCTTCACGATCCGGGAGGCGGGCACGGGGCAGCTGCGCAGTGCCGTCGGCGGCTGGCTGGCCCGCGGCGGTTGGGCGGAGGGGTTGCCGGAGCGCCCGGCGACGCCGGAAGAACTGCTGGCCACGGCCGCCGAGGTGCTCCGGCTCGGCCGTGCGCGGCTGGCCGAACTGACCCCGGAGCAGCTGCTGCGGCTCGCCCGGGGACCGCTGCCGGCGGCAGGGGGCGACGGCGCGGCGCCGGGCCACGGACCGCTGGCCGCGGGGGACTGAGCCGGACGAGGGCATGCCAAGGGCGTGGTTGCCCCGGCCGAACGGACGGCCTGGGCAACCACGCCCTGTGGTGCGGTACTGCTAATGGATCAGATGCACCACGGACGGGTGCAGGAACCGTCGCACGAGAAGCTGATGAAGGACTCCTCCTGCTCGGCCAGCTCGGTCGAAACCACGTCCTGCACGTCGAGGTCGAACAGCTCCAGCATGTCGTCGGCCATGGGGGCCTCCCTTCGTCGGTGCTGCGGCTGAGTGCCGCGAGCTGCAGCGGACGTTAGGCGTCCTGAATGGCCCCAGCAATGGTTTTGCGCGAATGAATCGACGAGTTCAGCCAAAGTCGAAACCATTCGATCGACAGTGGACAGTTTTCGATCGCCGAGGTAGACACGACCCGACCCGCCGTCAGCAGGCGACCCGCGCTGACGACACGGCACCGCTGCCGACAGCGGCACGACGTACGAGGCACGAGGCACGAGGAGCACAGTGGTCGAGACGCACGGAGCGCGGCAGGACGGACTCTTCAGCGCGACCGGCCCGGTCCTGCTGCGGACGCCGGCCCTGCCGCGCTCACGCCGCCACCCGGCCCCGGCCGGCCCCGCGCACCCGGCGGACCCCGCGCACCCGGCGGACCCCGTGCACCCGGGGCCGTCGGCGCCGTCGGGACCCTCGGGGCCGGACGCCGACGCCCTCCTCGCGCACCTGGCCGAGGCGGCCGCCGATCCGGCCCTGCGCGAGGCCATCGAGCTGTCCAGCCCCTCGCTGTCCGACCTGCTCGATCAGGTCGCCGCGGGCAGCACGCCCCGCCCGGCCGCGCTGCGCCGGGCGGCCGAGGCGGTCACCCGCTACCGGCTGCGGATGGCCACCCGGCCCACCCCGTTCGGGCTGATGGCAGCGGTGGCGGCGGCGCGCTTCGGCCCGTCGGCCAAGGTGCGCTGGCCCGGGGCCGAAGCCGGTGCCGGTGTCGAAGCCGCTCCCGCCGCCGAGCGCCGCGCCCTGCGGCCCGATCTCGGCTGGCTGCTCCCGCTGCTCGACCGGCTGCGCACCGATCCCGCGGTGCTGCCCGGGCTGCGGCTGGCCGTGGACCAGCAGGCCCGGCTGCGCGGTGGCCGCCTGGTCCTGCCGTACCTGCCCGAGCGCCTGCCCGGCCGTTCGTCCGAGCGCCGGTCCGGCGCCGGTGACGAGGCGCAGCCGCTCACCGAACGCACCGTCCGGGCCACCGCCGTGGTCCGCGCCGCCGTCCGGACCGCCGCCGAGCCGGTCGGGTACACCGAGCTGTTCGCCGCGCTGACCGCCGAATTCCCGACGGCCCCGGCCGAGGCGGTCGCCTCGCTCATCCGCTCGCTGGTCGGACAGGGGTTCCTGCTCACCGACCTGACGCCCCCGCCGGACAGCACCGACCTGCTCGGCCACGTCCTGGAGCGGATACCCGACGGCCACCCGGTGCACGCCGAACTCGCGGCCATCCGCGGCGCGTTGGCGCACGCGGCGGCCCTGCCGCGCGGGCAGGCCACCGACCTGCTGCGCGAGCTCCGCGCCCGGATGACCCGGCTCGCCCCGGCCGACCGCCCGCTCCACGCGGACCTGGCGCTGGACGTCGAGGTGGTCCTGCCGGACGGCGTCCGCACCGAACTGGAGCAGACCGCCGCGCTGCTCTGGCGGATGTCGCCGCCGGCCACCGCACCCGAGCATCTGCGCTCCTACCACGCGGAGTTCGTCGAGCGGTACGGCGTGGACAGCCCGGTCGGGCTGGCCGAACTGCTCGACCCGGACACCGGTCTGGGGCCGCCGGCCGGCTACCGGCGCCCGGCCGGCCCCCGCGGCGCCGCCAACCCCCAGCCGTCCCGGAGCCGCGGCGACGCCGACGCGGCCCGTGACCGGGTGCTCGCCGAGCTGGCGGCGGGCGCCCTCGCCGACCGGGAGCCGGGCGGCCTGCTGCCCGAAGTGCTGCTGGACGACGCCCTGGTGGCCCAGCTGGTCGCGCCGCGCGAGGAGCCGGGCGGCGCCGCCGACACCCCGCCCGCCTCCCTGGAGCTGTACGCCGAACTGGCGGCGGACTCCCTGGCGGCGCTGGACGCCGGGGACTTCCGCCTGGTGCTCTCCCCGGTCGTCGGCAGCGACCGCGCCGGAGCCACCTTCGGCCGCTTCGCCACCCTCCTCGCGGGTGCCGGTGCGGGCGCGGGCGCGGGTGCCGGTGTCGGTGCGGGTGCGGACGCGACCGGCGCGGGCGAGGGGGCGAGCGGCGGGGCCCTGCTGGCCGAGGCCGCCGGACCTGCCGCTCCCGACGGCACCGACGCCCTCGAAGCGCACCTGGAGTTCACCCCCTACCGCTCGCGCCACGCCAACATCGCCCTGACCCCGCGCTGGCTCGACCACCGCGTGGTGGTCAGCGCCTTCGCCGACCCGGGCGGCCCGTGCGTGCTGCCCCTGGACGACCTGGTCGTGCTGGCCGATCCCGAGCGGCTCGCGGTGTACTCCCGCAGCCTCGGCCGGGAGGTCCGCGCCGCCGCCCACCACGTGCTCAACCTGCGCAGCGGCGCGCCCAACGCGGCCCGCTTCCTGCAGGAGGTGGCACTGACCGGGCAGCGGCCCTGGCAGTCCTGGGACTGGGGCGCGGCGAGCAGCGCGCCGGTGCTGCCGCGGGTCCGCCGGGGCCGGGTGGTGCTGGCACCGGCCACCTGGCGGCTGACCGCGCCCGTCCCGGCGGCCTCGGCCCCGTTCGAGCAGTGGGAGGAGGGGCTGGTCCGCTGGCGCCGGCGCTGGGGCGTGCCGGCCGCCGTCCGGCTGATCAGCGGCGACCAGCGGATCAGCCTGGACCTCGATCTCCCGTGGCACCGGAGGCTGTTGCACAGCCAGGCGCGTTCCGCCGAGCACACCGTGCTCCAGGAGGAACTCGCCCCCGCCGGCGACGGCGGCTGGCTGTGCGGACCGGACGGTGCCCGGACCGCCGAGCTGGTGGTCCCGCTGCGCCGGACCCCGAGAGGCCCGGCGGTGGCCCGCCCCCGCCGCCCGCTGCCGGCCCGGCGCGAGCGGATCGTCGAACTGCCCGGCAGCTCCTGGCTGTTCGCCCGGCTCGCGGTGGCCGAGGCACGGCACGAGGAGGTCCTGGTCGAGCACCTGCCCCGCCTGGTCGACGCACTGCCGGCCGAGGTGGACCGCTGGTTCTTCATCCGCTACCAGGACTCGGCGCCGCACCTGCGGCTGCGCTTCCACGGCACGCCACCGGCGCTGGCCGCCGAGTTGCTGCCCCGCCTGCACGACTGGGTGCTGCAGCTGCGCCGGGCCGGGCTCGGCACGGACCTGCGCCTGGAGAGCTACGCGCCGGAGACCGACCGCTACGGCGGCGCCGAGGTGCTCGCCGACGCCGAACGGGTCTTCCACGCCGACAGCCTGGTCGCGCTCGCGGCCCTGCGACTGGCCCGGGCCGAGCGCGCGCTCTCCCGGGACCTGCTGGCCGCGGTGAACGCCGTCGGCACCGCGCAGGCCTTCCTGGTCGGCCGCGCCGGAGCCGGCGAGGCGCCCGCGGTCGGCGCATGGCTGGCGGCGATGTATCCGAAGTCGGAACAGCACCACCAGGCGTTCCGGTCCCAGCGCGCGGCAGCGCTGCGGGCGATCGGCCCCGACGGACCGTCCGGCCCGGCGGGCGGCCTGCTGCCCGCCGACCCCGCGCTGACCGAGGCCTGGCAGCGGCGAGCCACCGAACTCGCCCGGTACGCAGCCCGATTGGACCAGAGGTCGGCCGACCCGGCGCTGGCCTCGCTGCTGCACATGGGCCACAATCGGCTGGTCGGGATCGACCGCGAGTCCGAACGCCGCGCCTATGCCCTGGCCCGAGGCGCCGTCGAGGCCCACCGCTCGCGCCACACCAACCCGCGGGAGCGGCGATGAACCCCACGGATCCGCTGCGCGCAGTCGCCGACCTGCTCAGCAGCCCCGGAGCGCCCGACCGGCCGGCCGCCGAGGGCGACGGCACGCCACCCGCCGCGGCCCACTCGCTCGGGGCCGGCCACAGCGGCACCGCACTCGCGCTGGCCGTGCTGGCCGACCGCGAGGACGACGCCGCGCTGCGCCGTGCCGCGCACGGGCACCTGGTGGCCGCCGCGAAGTCGCCCGGGGCGATGCGAAGCGGCGGGCTCTACTCCGGCGCCGCCGCGATCGCCTTCGCCGCCCGCACCATGGCGCGGCGCCCCGGCGAGTACCGCACCTTGCTGGACGGGCTGGCCCCCCGGGTCCGCCAGGCCGCGGCCGGGCGGGTCGCCGACCTCCGTGCCGACCTGGCCGCCGGTACGGGCCTGCGCTCGCACACCTTCGACACCGTCTCCGGCGCGGCGGGCCTGGGCCGCCTGCTGCTCGCCCTGGAGCCGGACGGGCCGGTGCTGGCCGAGCTGCTCGCCGCGCTGGTCGCCCTCACCGAGCCGACCGGCGGCGCGCTGCCCCGCTGGTGGACTGCCGGCGGACCGGGGCGGCCAGGGCCTGATCCCGACCACCCCCGCGGGCACCTCAACCTGGGCCTGGCGCACGGGATCCCGGGCCCGCTCGCCCTGCTGGCCCTGGCCCGGCTGCGCGGCGTGCGGGTGCCCGGCCAGGACGAGGCGATCGAGGCGCTGGCGAGCTGGCTCAGCGCCCGGCGGGTCCCTGGCACACCTGGCCCGACCGCGCCGACGGCATTCGCCGCCACCGAGCCGGACACCGCCACTGACCTGGACACCGCCGCCGACCGGGACACCGCCAGGAGGCGGCTCGGCATCGGCGGTTCCTGGCCGATGACCGTGCGGGTCGAGGACGAGGAGGCCGGCCGCCTGCCGGTCGACCTGCCGACCCGGGCGGCCTGGTGCTACGGAACCCCCGGCGCGGCGCGCGCACTCTTCCTGGCGGGCGCGGCCCGCAGCCGCGCCGACTGGCGCACCACCGCCGTCGCGGCCCTGGCGGACACGCTGCACGACCCGTCCGGCTGGAACCTCCAGGGCCCCGGGCTCTGCCACGGCACCGGCGGCCTGCTGCGGATCACCCAGCGGATGGCGCAGGAGTCCGCCTCCGCCGAGCTGGCGGCCCACCTCCCCGCGCTCGCCGCCACCGTCGCGGAGCAGCTCGACGCGGCACTCGGCGCCGGCGATCCGCCCGGCCTGCTGGAGGGGACGGCAGGCGCAGCCCTCGCCCTGCACGCCTACACCCGCACCGGGCCGCCCGCGAGCGACCCCGAGGAGTGGGACGCCTTCCTGTTGATCAGCTGATCGGCTGACCTGCTGATCGGCTGACCTGCAGACGCCTTCCTGCTGACCCGCTGATCAGCAGGAAGGCGTCCCTGCCACGTGCCGGTCCCGGCTCGCGCCGAAGCCGACCGCGACCTGTGGGACCAGCAGCAGGAGCAGGACCGTCAGCGGCAGCGTCCAGTTGCCCGAGGCGTCGTGCAGCGCACCCAGCACGGCCGGCCCGCTGGCCGCCAGGATGTAGCCGAAGCACTGCGCCATGCTGGACAGTTGGGCGGTGTGCCGGATGTCGGGGGAGCGCTGCACGATGAACAGCAGCGCGAGGCTGATGCTCACGCCCTGGCCGAGGCCGAGCAGGACCATCCAGAGGTAGGCGCCGCCGGCCGGTGCCGTCAGGAGCCCGACGAAGCCCAGCGCGCAGCCGAGGGCGCCGACGGCTGCCAGCACCCCGGCGGGCAGCCGCCTGCCGACGATGACGGGGGCCACGAACGACCCCAGGATGCCGAGCAGCGAGGAGAAGGAGAGCATCCACCCGGCATCGCCCTCGCTCAGGCCCGCGTCCTTGAGCAGGCTCGGCAGCCAGGCCGCCGCCGCGTAGTAGTTGAGCGACTGCAGTCCCATGAACGCGGTGACCTGCCAGGCCAGCGGCGAGCGCCACAGACCGCGCACCGGCCGGGCCCCCTGCCCGGCCGCCGCGGCCGGGACGGCGGTGCGGCGGCGGGCCTGCGGCAGCCACACCACGGCGGCGACCAGGGCGAGTGCGCCCCAGCAGGCCAGCGTGGTGCGCCAGGAGAGTCCGGCGGCGTGCTGGACGGGCACGGTGACCCCCGCCGCGAGCGCGGCACCGGCGAACAGCGACATGGAGTACAGGCCGGTCATCAGGCCCGCCCGGCCCGGGAAGTCGCGCTTGATCAGGCCGGGCAGCAGCACGTTGGCCACCGCGATCCCGGCGCCGATGACCACCGTGCCGGCGAACAGCGCGACGACGGAGTCCAGCAGCCGCAGCGCGGTGCCCACGCCGACCAGCGCCATGGTCGCGAGCAGCGCGCGCTCCACCCCCAGCCGGCGCCCGATCCTGGGCGCGAGCGGGGCGAGCAGGCCGAAGCAGAGCAGCGGCAGCGCGGTCAGCAGGCTGGTCGCGGTGGCCGACATGCCGCTGTCGGCCCGGATGGTGTCGGTCAGCGGGGAGACGGCGACGAGCGCGGGGCGCAGGTTGAGCGCGAGCAGGACCACGCCGACGCCCAGGAAGAGCAGGCCCCGCCCCGCCCCCAGCTGTGTGGTGGCGGTGGTGGCGGTGGTGGTGGCTTCGGTGTTCGCGGGTGCGTCGGCCGTGGCCGCTGTGTCGTCAGGCACGGTGCTCCTCGGTCGAGTCGATCGGCTGGTCGGTGTCCGTCCCGCGCAGCGCGGCCATGGCCTCGGCCAGGTGGGCCAGCGCATGGCGCTCCGCGGTGTCGGCGTCGCGGGCCTCGATGGCGTCGACGATGGCCGCGTGGGCGTCGAACTGGTGGCGCACCGGGTCGGGCAGCGGCTGGTCGACCACCGCGCGCAGCGCCGAGCGCAGCGCGTCGCTGAGGTGCTCGTACAGCTCGGCCAGCACGGCGTTGTGCGCGGCGGCGGCCACCGCGCGGTGGAAGGAGACGTCGGCGTCCACGAAGGCGGCCACGTCGCCGGCGCGCCAGGCGTCGTCGCGCCGCGCCAGCGCCGCCCGCAGCGCCCGCAGGTCGTCCTCGGTGCGGCGCTGGGCGGCGTACCGGGCGGCGTCGCGCTCCAGGGCCGCCCGGACCTCGTACATCTCCAGATCGGCGGCGCGGCGCAGGCGCCGCTGCACGGCCGCACCGAAGTCACTGCTGGCGCGGACGTACGTCCCGTCCCCCTGGCGGGCTTCGAGCAGACCGGTGTGCACCAGGGCGCGCACCGCCTCGCGGACGGTGTTGCGGCCGACGTCGAGCTGTTCGACCAGCAGCGGCTCGGCCGGGATCTTGCTGCCGACCGGCCACTCGCCCTCGCTGATCAGGCGCTCCAACTGCTCGATCACCAGATCGACGAGGCTGGCGCGAGCGGCGTTCCGCAGTGGCATCGAGGGCCCTCCCCAGGTCTGTTGGAACAGGTCTGTTGCACAGGTCCGTCCGCAGATCTGCTCGCGGGGCTGCCAGCCTCCACGGCACTGCAAACATGGGAACATGGGAACATCCCATGTTTGCAGTGTCAAGCGGCGCCGGGCGGAGCGGGGGTGCGCCCGGCGTTGGGGCTACCGGGTGCGGCGCAGCGCCTCCGGCGTGAGGGCGGCGAGGTCGCGGTAGCCGTCGACCGCCGTGGTCAGGTCGGCCTCGGCCAGGATCGAGCGCAGCACGTGCACGATGCCCGCGGTGCCGCCCAGCGCGAGCCCGTAGGCGTACGGGCGGCCGATGCCCACGGCACGGGCGCCCAGCGCGAGGGCCTTCACCGCGTCGGTGCCGCTGCGGATACCGGAGTCACGCGCTCGTCCGCTGCCCCGAGACCCGCAACTGCGCCGCGGTCAGCGGGCCGTACAACCTCCTCGTGGAAGCGAGCCTGCACTCCCTCTCCGATGTCCTGCGCTTCGAGACGCAGCTGGCCACCCGGCACCCCGGCCTGGAGTTCGTCGACCGGGCGGTGATGCTCCGCCAGGACAAGCTGCTGGGCCACCTCCTCGATCCGTGCGGCAGATCCGTGGGCGTCGTACCGGCCGACCTCTGGTCCGACCCCGGCATCCCGGCTCCGCACCCCCTCCCACTGTCGTGTCAGTGCCGCGGCGGGTCGGCGAGCCAGGCTTGCCACGGGCCCGCGTCGACGACCGGCGGGGGACCCACCACCAGCGCGGCGATCGTCCGGCGCCGGCTCCCGTCGAGGAGCGCCGCCAGGTTCTCCAGGCAGCGGGCCGTCTCGACGCGCACGCTGCCGTCCTCCTCGACCGTGTCGTTGCTGCCGACCGAGACGACCAGCCGGTTGTCGGCGCCGGGCACCGTCCGGCCGGTGACCTCCGGCCAGCAGCGACGCAGCACGTCCTCGGACGTGTTACGTCTGATGCCGAGGTTGAAGGCCGTGAGGTCACCGCGGCCGGCCTGGAGCACCCGCCCGACCCAGCCCCGGTACTCCGGGTCGCCGACGCCCTGGACGAAGGAGTCACCGATGAAGCACACGCGAACGTCCCTGGCGCTCATCCCTGCTCCCCGCCGCTCGTGGCCGGCGCGGCGAGCTCGTCCTCGCCGGGCAGCCGGAGCTCCAGGCGGGGGGTGGTCAGACGCAGGCCCAGAAGGGGCCAGTGGTCGATCAGCACGCGCCATTGTCGAGGACGAGGACGGCTGCGGTCATCCGGGTTTCCGCGCGCGGACGTCGGCTCGTATGCTGCGCGTCGACCGAACTGGGCAGGCCACCGGGCCCGCGCAGCGTCAGACCTCCAGGAGGCCACCGTGAACCTGCCCGAAGAACTGCTCGACCTGCTGAAGGCACCCAGCACCTGCTACCTCGCCACCTCGATGGCCGACGGCTCGCCGCAGCTGACCCAGACCTGGGTGGACACCGATGGCGAGCACGTGCTGATCAACAGCGTGCAGACGCACCTGAAGACCAGGAACATCGCCCGCGACGCCCGGGTGGCCGTCGCGATCTCCCACCCGGACAACCCCTCGCGCTACTTCCAGGTGCGCGGCCGGGTGGTCGAGGTCACCACCGAGGGCGCGGTCGAGCACATCGAGGCGCTCGCGCAGAAGTACCTGGGTACGGCGTACCCGTGGTACGGCGGCCGGGACCAGGTCCGGGTGATCTTCGTGATCAAGCCGGAGAGGATCAGCAGCATGGGGTAGTGGCCGAACGACCGCCGCGTGTCAGCCCTGGCGGTACGCCTCCAGTGCCGGAGCGGTCTTCGACGCACCGAACTCCGTGATCGCGTACTCGGCGACACCGGCCACCGTGAACGGATCGCTCTTCGCGATCTCCTCCATCCTCGCCCGGTCGTCGCCGACAGCGATGATCACGCCGCCGTCGGCCGGCACCTTCCGGCCGGAGGCGAGGAAGGTGCCCGAGGCGTAGTGGGCGTCCAGCCAGTCGTTGTGCTCCGCGAGGGCGGCGTCGACGCGCTCGAGGGGTGCGATGTAGGTCAGCTCCAGGATGAACATGACAGCCAGGGTAGGCCCTGCTCCGCCCCGATCGCGGCAGAACCGGAAAACCCCCTACGGTGAGTCAGGCACACGTACCGGACGGCGACTTGGCGCGAGGCTGCTTCGCCCGGCCGCGCGAGCTGAACGACGAAGGGTTCTACGAGGGACGGGTGTTCGCACCTGACGGTACGTCAACCGTCGACCGGCGCAACCCGTGGTTCGCGCCGCCGTCCTGGGCGCCCAGCCCGTTCCCCGCGCCCACACCCACACCCACACCCACACCCGCGCCTGGCGGCCACGGCCACGGGCGCCGGCGCAGCGATCCGGTGCTGCTGGCCGGCCGGTACCGGGTGAGCGCGGCGATCCGGCACTCCAGCCGCGGTGGCGTCGACCGGGCACGGGACCTGCACGCGGGGGAGCACCTGTCGGACCCCGGCGGGTGGCCGCGCGCGTGCGCAGCGCCGTCCGCAGCGAACGCCGTCCACAGCGGATGTGGCACCGGTCATATCGGATGGAGAATGGAAGGTGCCGCGCCGCGTACCCGTGGTCCGGCAGCACTCGATGCGTGACGCCCGCCCACCCGGTGGGCGCCGGAAAGAACCGCTGCGTCGTCCACCGGCGCCGCGTCCGCCGCCGGAGCGGAACAGCCCGACCGGCGGAGCGGGTGACCGGCACGCCGCGGGAGAGGAGTCATCGTGGCAGACGTTGGCCGCACGGATGCGGAATCCGCGGTTCCTCCAGTCCCGCCGGGTCCACCGGCCGCACCCGTTCCGCCGCCGGCGGCGGTGACGATCGCCGATCCGGGTGCCCTGGGTCTCGCGGCTTTCGCGATGACCACCTTCGTGCTCAGCTGCTTCAACGCCGGCCTGGTCAGCCAGTCCGTCATCACCGTCGTGCTCCCGCTGGCCTTCTTCTACGGAGGCCTCGTCCAGATCCTCGCCGGCATGTGGGAGTTCCGGCGGGGCAACACCTTCGCCGCCACGGCCTTCGCCTCCTTCGGGGCCTTCTGGCTGGCCTACTGGGGATTCGTGCGCACCGTGGTCCCGCATCTGCTCCGGGTCCACCAGCTCTACCAGGCGACCGGCCTCTTCCTGCTCGCCTGGACCATCTTCACCGCCTACATGGCGGTGGCCGCCGCGCGCACGACCGCCGCGGTGCTCGCGGTCTTCGTCACGCTGGACCTGACCTTCCTGTTCCTGACCATCGGCGCCTTCGGGCAGTCCGACACCTGGACGAAGGTCGGCGGCTGGGCCGGGCTGGTGACCGCCGCGGTCGCCTGGTACGCCTCCTTCGCCATCGTCACCAACAGCACCTTCAAACGGACCGTCCTGCCGGTGGTGCCGCTCGGCGGGCACGAGGGCAGCCCGGCTCCGGGGCCCCGGTAGCACCTGAGGAGTGGCGATGAATGACCAGACCCTGTCCAACCTGTCGCGCGAGGAGCGCCGCTTCCCCCCGCCGGCGGAGATCGCCGCGACGGCCAACGCCACGGCTGGGACGGTGCGCGCGGCGCGGCAGGACCGGCTCGCGTTCTGGGCCGCCCAGGCGGGCCGGCTGAGCTGGGCCGAGCCCTGGACCCAGGTGCTGGACTGGTCGCAGGCGCCGTTCGCCCGCTGGTTCGTCGGCGGCCGCCTCAACGTCGCCCACAACTGCGTGGACCGGCACGTCGAGGCCGGACACGGCGACAAGGTCGCCTTCTACTGGGAGGGCGAGCCGGGCGACACCCGGACGATCACCTACGCGGACCTCCAGGACCTGGTCTGCCGGGCGGCGAACGCGCTGACCGAGCTGGGCGTGCAGGCCGGCGACCGGGTCGCCATCTACATGCCGATGATCCCCGAGACCGCCGTCGCGATGCTCGCCTGCGCCCGGATCGGGGCGCCGCACACGGTCGTCTTCGGCGGCTTCTCGGCCGACGCGCTCAAGGGACGCATCCTGGACTGCGACGCCCGGGTCGTGATCACCGCCGACGGCGGCTACCGCAAGGGCACCGCCGCCGCGCTCAAGCCCGCCGTCGACCAGGCCGTGGCCGACTGCCCGCAGGTGCGCAACGTGGTCGTGGTCCGGCGCACCGGCCAGGACGTGCCGTTCACGCCGGGCCGGGACCTGTGGTGGCACGAGCTGGTGGACCGGCAGTCGCCGCGGCACGAGGCGCAGCCGTTCGACGCCGAGCACCCGCTGTACATCATGTACACCTCGGGGACCACCGCGAAGCCCAAGGGCATCCTGCACACCAGCGGCGGCTACCTGACCCAGGTGGCCTGGACGCACTGGGCCGTCTTCGACCTCAAGCCCGAGCAGGACGTCTTCTGGACGGCCGCCGACATCGGCTGGGTGACCGGCCACTCGTACATCGTCTATGGCCCGCTGGCGAACGGCGCCACCTCGGTGATGTACGAGGGCACGCCCGACACCCCGCACCAGGGCCGCTGGTGGGAGATCGTCGAGAAGTACCGGGTCAGCATCCTCTACTGCGCCCCGACCGCGATCCGCACCTTCATGAAGTGGGGCGGGCAGGTGCCGGAGCGCTTCGACCTGACCAGCCTGCGGATCATCGGCTCGGTCGGTGAGCCGATCAACCCGGAGGCCTGGATCTGGTACCGGCACAACATCGGCGGCGACCGGTGCCCCGTGGTGGACACCTGGTGGCAGACCGAGACCGGCGCCCAGATGATCAGCCCGCTGCCGGGACTGAGCACCTGCAAGCCCGGCTCGGCGCTGGGCCCGCTGCCCGGCATCGGCGCCGAGGTGGTCGACGGGCAGGGCACCCCGGTGCCCAACGGCGCGGGCGGCTACCTGGTGCTCACCGAGCCGTGGCCGGCGATGCTGCGCACCGTCTGGGGCGACCGGCAGCGCTACCTCGACACCTACTGGTCGCAGTTCCCCGGGCTGTACTTCGCGGGCGACGGCGCGAAGAAGGACGAGGACGGCGACATCTGGCTGCTCGGCCGGGTGGACGACGTGATGAACGTGTCCGGCCACCGGATCTCCACCACCGAGGTCGAGTCGGCGCTGGTCTCGCACCCGAAGGTGGCCGAGGCGGCGGTGGTCGGCGCGACGGACGCGACGACCGGGCAGGGCATCGTCGCCTTCGTCATCCTGCGGGCCGATGCGGGGGACGGCGGCCAGGGCCTGGCCGACGACCTGCGCGCGCACGTCACCACCGAGATCGGCCCGATCGCCCGGCCCCGCGAGATCCTCGTGGTCCCCGAGCTGCCGAAGACCCGCTCCGGGAAGATCATGCGCCGACTGCTGCGCGACGTCGCCGAACACCGCAGCCTCGGGGACGTCACCACGCTCACCGACAGCTCGGTCATGCAGCTGATCAAGGACCAGTTGCCCACCGCCGGTCGCAGCGGCGACGGGGCGCCGGCAGAGGCGGGGGAGTAGCAGCTGACCGGCCGTCAGCACCCGCCCGGTGGGGGCGCCGGCAGAGGCGGGGGAGTAGCGCCGGAGGTCACCGGGGCCGGGCTCCCAACCGCCCTGCTGCACAGCCCCGGTGACGGGGGTGAGAGGCTGCTGCCATGTTGATCGAGCTGATCGGGACGCCCCGCCTCCGGCTGCGCCGCTTCGACGCCGCGGATGCCCCCGCGCTGGCCGCCTACCGGTCCGACCCGGAGATCGCCCGCTACCAGGGCTGGAGCGCGCCCGTCGACCCGGCGACCGCGGCCGAGCTGGTCCGCACGTTCGCCGAGGGAGACCCCGATCGGGCCGGCTGGTTCCAGTACGCCGTGGAGCTGCGGGCCACCGGGGAGCTCGTCGGCGACCTGGGGGTGTGCCTGGCGGAGAACCTGCGCCAGGCCGAGCTCGGCGTCACCTTCGCCGCCGGGCACCAGGGGCACGGCTACGCCACCGAGGCGGTCCGCGCGGTGCTGTCGGACCTGTTCGAACGGCGCGGCCTGCACCGGGTCTCGGCCGAGTGCGACGCCCGCAACCTCGGCTCGGCCCGGCTGCTGGAGCGGGTCGGCCTCCGTCGCGAGGGGCTGCGTCCGGGCCACACCTGGATCAAGGGTGAATGGACCGACGATCTGCTCTTCGGCCTGCTCGGCGAGGACTGGACCCCGCAGCCGCCGACTCCGCAGCCGTAAGCATCGGCGAAAGCCGGGGTTAGCGCTGCTTTCTGTTGCCCGCCGCGGCGCTCTGTCAGCCTGAGCCCGTGACCACGACTGAGGACGAGCGACCCGCCACTCCCGAGGACCGGCGGCCCACCGGTACGGCTGCCGGGGCCCTGGCCGACCAGCCGCACCAGGCCGACCAGCCGCACCCGGCCGACCGGGCGCGCCGGTGGACGCGCGGCGCCGTGCGCACGCTCCAACGCCTGGCCGGCGCCGCCGTGTTGGCCGGCACCCTGCTGACGGCGTTCACACCGTGGGGGTCGGAGACCTGGTACGCCGGCTGGGTCGGCGCCGGCTTCGCAGCGGCGGTCATGGCGGTGACCGCGGCGGTGCGCCCGTTCCTGCGCGAGGGCGGGGGCTCCGGCCGGATCGCCGGCCCGCTGCTCACCCACGCGCTGATGGCCCTGCTGCTCGCCGTCTTCTGCGGCCTGTTCGCCTTCGGCCTCAGCGGCTGGCTCCACGAGCACGACCGCGACCGGCGGGCCACGTTGCGGGTGCCGGCCACCGTCACCGACTGCACCAGCGGCCCCGACAGCGGGTTCGACTGCCGCTACCACTGGTCGGTGGACGGGCGGGACTACAGCACCCGGGAGGGGGCCTCCGACCAGTGGCCCGACGGCCACCGGGTGAACGTGCGGATCGATCCCGTTCACCCGCAGCGGTCGCCCGTGACCGATGGGGCCTACGGGATGCTGTGGATCGCGGTGGTCATGGGCGCGGTCGGCGGCCCGCTGGCCTGCGTCCTGTGGTGGGTCGTGGAGGGTGCCATGGACGACTGACGCCCGCCCCCGACCGTCCGCGGCCTGCCCCGGGCCGCCTCATGCGGGCGGGGCCCCGAACGCCTGGTGCTCCGTCAGGTACGGCAGTCCGGCCTGCTCGCGCCACTGCGCCGCCTGCGCGTAGGCCGCCGGGCGCACCGCGGCGACCTGCGCCGGGTCCTCGACCCAGCCGTACGGGAACGGGCTCGCCGGGCCCGCCCGGTCGGCGAGGTAACGGGCCATCGCGGCGTCGTCCGGCACGTTCACGGTCGCCACCTCGCCCCGGTCGATCGTGATCCCGATCTCCCAGCCGCCGCCGGCCTCGCGCCGCGCGCCCCAGCCCCGCTCCCAGGCGACGCTCTCCGCCGTGACCTCGCCCCCGGGCCCGGGCGGCAGACCCGCGTCCCGCAGCACGGGCACGACCTCGGCGGGAGCGGACCACGCGATGGGCAGCCCGGCCCCGACGGCCACCGCGAGCACGGTCCGGCACGGGTAGGGCGTGCCGCAGAGCGCACAGCACGGCTGCTGCGCCGGTGCCTGCGCCTGTGGTGCCCGGTCGGTCGAGGCCGCGGCGGGCCCGTGCAGGTCCACCACCCCGGCGAGCAGGTACTGCTGCCTGCTGATCGGCTCGCCCGCCTCCTTCAGATCCCGCAGGAAGAGCAGCAGCAGCCGGTGGAAGCGTTGTGCTTCCGCGTACGAGTCGAACGGCGGCACCGGCACCCGGACCCCGTCGACGCTCTCCCGCTCCTCGACACCCATGCGCCCGAGCCTAGGGCCTGTCCGGCGGACGCCGGTCGGCATCGCGCCCGTGAGAGATCAGTTAGGAAAACTTCCTAACAACTATTGACGCGTACCCCACAGGACGACGACGCTGCTACGTCAAGGAAGTTGGCCAGCCTGGACACCCGACGGCCTGGAGGCCCACCCATGCGCAGAGGCACGCTGACGATGATCGTCACTACGGCCTGTACCGCCCTGGTCATGACCCTCGCAGCTCTGCTGGCCGGAGCGCCGATCGCCGCGGCCCGCACCGGCGCCGCCGGTCACGCCACGACGCACGCCACGACGCACGCCACGACCCAGCAGACCTTCCTGACCTTCTACGGCTGGTGGGACAACACGCCGCCGGGCGGCGCCATCTCCTACCCCACGCTGCACAGCACCGCCGGCGGCACCGGCACCTACGCCGACCCGATCACCTTCGCCAGCGACAAGGCCGAGATCGCGCCGGGCACCAGGATCTGGGTCCCGCGGGTCGGGAAGTACTTCGTCATGGAGGACGGCTGCGAGGAGTGCAGCGCCGACTGGAGCGGCAAGGGCCCCAACGGCGGGCCGAAGCTCGCCCACTTCGACCTCTGGCTCGGCGGCAAGGGCGGAAGTCCGATGAAGGCCATCGAGTGCGAGAACGCGCTGACCGACTACACCGCGGACAACACCCCGTCGATGGAGCCGGTGGTCATTGATCCGCCCTCGGGCGAGCCGTACGACTCCGCCCCGATCTTCAACACCGCGACCGGCGGCTGCTACGGCGGCGCCAAACCGACCGTCACCGTGGGCCCGTACAAGAACGCCTCGACGGCCACCTGCATCGACGACCCGCACAACAGCGCGAGCAGCGGCGTGCGGCTGGGGATGGCCCCCTGCTCCGGCGCAGCCGAGCAGCAGTTCAGCTTCGACGGCACCTTCCTGCAGCGCAACGGGCTGTGCGCCGACATGTCCGGCGGCAGCCTGCTGCTCAAGCCCTGCACCGGCGGACCGACCCAGCAGTGGTCGGCCAATCCCAGCGGGACCATCTCGGACATCCAGACCGGCAAGAAGTGCTTCCGCGCCTCCGGCGCCACGCTGACCGCCGGCAGTTGCTCGGGAACGCCCGCCCGGTGGACCGTCCCGACGGCGAAGTCGCCGGCCCGACGGTGAAGCCCCGCAGGCCGGGTCCGCGCTGCTCCGGCTCCGGTGCCGGTGTGCTCGGCGCCGCGCCTCCTCCCTGCGGTCCACCGATCGGCTGACCGCCGCAGCGCGAGGGCGTTCGTACGGTGGGGTGAGGGTCATGGCGAGAGTGACCCGTCGGTTGCCCCCGGGTCGGGAACCGCGCCGCGTGAACGGCGGCGGGCCCGGTCCGGGGGCACACCCGTGCAGCCCGCGAACCAGGAGGACGAGCACCGATGACGACCTCGGCCGACATCCGTTCCGGTGCCCACGGTGCCCACGGCGCCCCGGGGGTCCGGAGGCAGCGGGTCTCGCTGGTCTGCGGTGCGGCCGCGATGGCGGGTTTCCTCTTCGGATACGACAGCGCGGTCGTCAACGGCGCGATCACCGCGATCCAACGCCACTTCCACGCCGGGACCGCCGCGATCGGCCTGACGGTCTCCGCCGCCCTGCTCGGCGCGGCGGCGGGCGCCTGGACGGGCGGGGCGCTGGCGGACCGGCTGGGGCGCCTGCGGGTCATGCAGATCGCGGCGGTGCTGTTCGTGATCAGCGCCGCCGGTTCGCTGTTCCCCTTCGCCCTGTGGGACCTGGCCCTGTGGCGGGTGCTGGGCGGGATCGCGATCGGCATCGCCTCGGTGATCGCCCCGACCTACATCACCGAGATCGCCCCGCCCGACCGACGCGGACGCTACGGCTCCTTCCAGCAGTTGGCGATCGTGCTGGGCATCTGCTGCTCCCAGCTGGTCGACTACGCCCTGACCTGCGCGGCCGGCGGCGACACCACCGGCGGGCTGGGCGGCCTGCCGGCCTGGCGGTGGATGCTGGGCATCTGCGCCGTGCCGGCGCTGGCCTACCTCGTCCTGACGCTGCGGATCCCGGAGTCCCCCCGGTGGCTGGCGGCCCGCGGTCGGGTGGCGGAGGCTGCGGCCGTGCTGGCCCGGCTGGAGGGCGGCGAGCAGGCGGTGGACCGGATCGAGGACATCCGCGCCTCGCTCCGCCGCTCCGCTGCCACCCGCCCGCGGCTGCGCGACCTGTGCGGCGGGCGCTTCGGCCTGCTGCCGCTGGTGTGGCTGGGGATCGGGCTGTCGGTGCTCTCGCAGTTCGTCGGCATCAATGTGATCGTCTACTACGCCTCGGTGCTGTGGCAGTCGACCGGCATCAGTCAGAGCGACTCCCTGCTGATCAGCCTGTCGACGTCCGTCACCAACATCGTGGGCACCCTGATCGCCGTCGCGTTGGTCGACCGGGTCGGCCGCAAGCCGCTGATCGTCGCGGGCTCGGTCGGCATGACCGTCTCGCTCGCCGCGGTCGCCTGGGCGTTCAGCGGCGGCAGCGGATCGGGTGGCCACCTGGCCCTGCCGGCGCTGCAGGGCACGGTGGCGCTGGTGGCCGCCCACGCGTTCGTGCTGTGCTTCGCCTTCTCCTGGGGCGCGGTGCTATGGGTCCTGCTCGGCGAACTGTTCCCCAACCGGCTCCGCGCCCTGGCCCTGGCCGTGGCGGTGCTGTTCCAGTGGCTGGCCAACTGGGCCGTCACCGTGAGCTTCCCGTTGATGGCGCAGTGGAACCTGACGGCGTCCTACATCGTCTACGCCGCCTTCGCCGCGCTCTCCGTCCCCTTCGCGGTCAGGTTCCTCAAGGAGACGAGGGGCCGCAGGCTGGAGGAACTGGAAGAGTCGGTGGGGGAGTCGGGGGAGCCCTGGCGGGCACCCCGCCAGCGACCGGGCAACTCCTAGGCCGTGTCTTCACAATTCCCGCCAGGCGCGCGACGCCGGGCATCCCGCCTGGACGCACCGGCGAATCATCCAAGTACGACCCAGTACGAGGACGCTTCGCCGGCACGCCCAGCCGGGCGCCACCCAGCCGCCAGGCTGGGTGGTGGGGGTACCTCCCGGCCGAAGGCTGGGGGAGCCGCGCGCTGATCCGACGCGAATTGTGAGACACGGCCTAGGACGCCCGGGCGCGTTGGGTGACCACGATGCAGGTGAGCACGACCACCGCGGTCAGCGGCACGGCCGGGCTGACATGCTCGCCGAGCAGCAGCACGGCCCAGACCAGCGTCAACAGCGGCTGCGCCAGCTGGAGTTGGCTGGCCCGGGCGACGCCGATCAGGCCCATGCCCTGGTACCAGACGACGAATCCGCCGAACTGCGAGATGCCGGCGATGTAGGCCATGCCGGCGATCGCCTTCGCCGTCAGGTGCACCGGCTCGTGCGGCAGCGCCCAGGCGGCCACCACGAGGTTGACGGGAGCGGCGGCCACCACGCCCCAGGCGATCACGCGCCAGCCCCCCATGCGGGCCGAGAGCCGCCCGCCCTCGGCGTAGCCGGCCGCGCAGACCAGCAGCGCGGCGAAGAGGTAGAGGTCCGCGACCGTCGGCTCGCCGTGGTTCTGCGAGAGGGCGAAGGCGATGACGGTGACCGCACCGACGCCGGCCGCTATCCAGAACTTCTTCGAGGGATAGCGCCGGGTGCGCAGCGCCGCGATGGTCGCGGTGGCCATCGGCAGCGCGCCGATGACGACCGCCGAGTCCGCGGTGGAGGAGGTCTGCAGGGCGAGCGTGGTGAGCAGCGGGAATCCGATCGCGCAGCCGCCGCCGACCACCGCGAGGGCGGGCCAGTCGGCGCGCGCCGGGATCGGTGCCCGGGTGGCGACGAGTGCGGAGATCGCGATGACGGCGGCCAGCACGCCACGGACACCGGCGGCGCTCCAGGGGCCGAACCCGTCCAGTGCCCACACCGTGCCGGGAAAGCTGAAGGAGAAGCTCAGCACGCCGAGCAGGGCGAACACTGTGCCCTTCGACAGCGGCGACACGGTCTGCGGCAGTGGCGATACTGCGGCCGGGGCGATAGCGCTACGATCTGTCTTCATGAATGACAGTAGCAGTTCGCAGGAGCTGGCCGGCATCCTCGCCCGCGAGATCGAGGGGCTACCGGCCGGGACCCGCATCTCGACGCACCGCGAGCTGGTGCGCCGGTTCGGGGTGAGCGCTACTACGGTTTCCCAGGCGCTGGCCCTGCTGACCCGGCGCGGGCTGATCGTCTCCCGTCCGGGCGCCGGCACCTACCGCACCGAGTCGCGTCCGGTGACCCGGGTCGGGGACACCTCCTGGCAGGAGGCGGCCCTGGAGCTGACCAACCGCATCGACTCCTCGGCCGGCACCCCGCGCGGCTTCAAGACGCCCGCGCTGCTCGGGACGCTCTCGACCTCGGGGCCGGACGTCGTCGATCTCAACGGCGGCTACCTGCACCCCCAGCTCCAGCCGCTCGCCACCCTCGGTACCGCGCTGTCGCGCACCGCGCGCCGCTCGGAGGCGTGGGACCGCCCGCCCATGGCAGGGGTGACCGAGCTGCGCGACTGGTTCGCCGCCGACATCGGCGGCGGGCTCGGCCGCCACGACGTCCTGGTGTGCGGCGCGGGACAGAGCGCGCTGGCGACCACCCTGCGCGCGCTCGGCCAGCCGGGCGACCCGGTCGTCATCGAGTCGCCGACCTACCCGGGCACGATCGCGGCGGCGCACGCCGCGGGACTGCGCACGATCCCGGTCCCGCTCGACCACGAGGGGATCCGGCCCGACTACCTCGACGAGGCGCTCACCCGCACCCGGGCGCGTCTGGTCATCGTCCAGCCGCTGTTCCAGAACCCGACCGGCGCGAGCCTCTCGGTGGGCCGGCAGCAGGAGATCCGCGCCATCGCGCGCCGGCACGGGGTCTTCGTCGT
The DNA here is from genome assembly GCF_036226465.1 of Kitasatospora sp. NBC_01250. Lineage (NCBI taxonomy): Bacteria > Bacillati > Actinomycetota > Actinomycetes > Kitasatosporales > Streptomycetaceae > Kitasatospora > Kitasatospora sp. NBC_01250. The sequence continues at coordinate 8,458,780 of NZ_CP108476.1, forward strand.
CGAGGACGACTTCGCCCGCCACATGGCGCACGCGGACGCCGGGCCGCCCCCGCTGCCGATGATCGCCGACGACCCGGACGGCACGGTCGTGCACATCCGCTCGCTGACCAAGGTGACCTCGCCGAACCTGCGGGTCGGTGCGCTGGCGGCCCGCGGCCCGGTGATGGCCAGGCTGCGCTCCGCCCATGTCATCGACACCATGTTCGTCCCCGCACCACTGCAGTACACCGCGCTCGACGTGGTGACCGCGCCCGGGTGGAAACGCGCGCTGGCCACGCTCGGATCGGCCCTGGAACACCGGCGAAAGGTTGCAGTCGAAGCGGTTTCGGCGACGTTCGGCCCGCAGTCCCTCGCCGTTGTTCCGCACGGCGGCTATCACCTCTGGGTGGCGCTGCCGGGCCACCTGGACGGCGGGCAGCTGGCGGCGGCGGCACTGGCCTGCGGCGTCTCCCTCACCCCGGGGGACAACTACTACCCCACGGACAGCAGTGCGCCACACGTGCGGATCAGCTACGTGGCGGCGCCTTCGGCCGCCGACGTCGACGACGCCGTGCGCCGCCTCGCCGCCGTCGTCGCGGAGCAGTGACCGCACCGCCACGCGGGGTGACTCCTGTCAAGGTGGCCTGACCGGTTCTTTCGACGGGCTGTTCGATGTGCTCGCGGGTTTGCCCGCCGGCTGGGTGGCCCGTACTCGGCGCCGCCCGGCTGACCAGTAGCGATACCCGACATCATGCGATAGCGCTCACCGTTCCTTACAACTCCACGTTCCGGCCAGCAGGTGAAAAACCGGACATATCAATAGGACGGCGCGGCCCTGATTCGTAACCAAAACAAGCCATTTGGCACAACGTTCCCGCCCCCTGTTCTGTATGTGCCACGAAGAACATCGCACGGAGATCATCTCCGTCTCGGCGACCGGACAAGTCTTGACTGGTGATCTAGGGGCGTGACAGGGTAGCGTCTCGTTACGCCCAATGGCCGCAATAAGCTGGTTAAGGAGCGGAGATCGAATGTGGCAACGGGGAACCTCACTCGATACATTTCACCGCCTGCTGGCTCGGAAGACATCATCGGTCGCCGGCTGTCCTGTTCCCTCGCGACGCTGAGCTGCGCTCATATCAGCCCGCGCGGCTGACGAAGCACCCGCTGACGAAAGTGCGGGCCCTCCAGTGAGGAACGGACGCCTTAGTTGGAGAAGTCAGAGAAGCACTCGATCATCATCCCTCAAGCACAGGTCGGCGCCGTCGGTGCCGACTGGCACCGCGAAGTCCTGCGCGACGTCGAATCCAGGCTGGCCGATCCCGGTTTTCCCTGCGTCTTCTCGCGGAACGCATTCCGAAAACAGTTGCTGAGATTCGTCTTCGTGGAGAACACCGCCCGAGGCGGCCTCCAGCACCTGGCGGACGGCCTCGCGGAGTACGTCGAACTGTCCAGAGCCTGGGACGGCAGCCTGGACACCTCATATCCACTGATCGCCGCATTCTTGCCGGACGCCGTGGCGGCCCGGTCCGTCGAGGAGTACCACGCCTTCGGCTGGCGGGTCCTCCAGGAGCTGCACGAGATCGACCCCGCACCCTGGCCGGCCGAAGTCGGCACGGATCCGCATTCCGACTCCTGGTCGATGTGTTTCAACGGCATGCCGCTGTTCTGCAACATGAGCAGCCCCGCGCACCAGGTGCGCCGCAGCCGGAATCTGGGTGACCACTTCATTCTCGTCATCAACCCGCGCGAACGGTTCGACATCTTCGCGGGCGACACCCCGAGCGGCCGCAAGGTCCGCTCGAACATCCGCAGGAGAATCGCCCGCTACGACGGCGCCGCGCACTCCTGGCAACTGGGCTCCTACGGCGCCGGCGGCGTCGAATGGCTCCAGTACGGTCTGATCGAGGAGAACGCCGAGCGGACCGACAAATGCCCTTTCCTGTCCCGCGAGCCCTGAAGCACGGCCCGGGCCGGGTGCACCACGGACCACAGAATTCCGCCGGGCGGAATTCCACGAAAAACTCGGAAGAGGACACTGATCAATGATTGACCTCATCGTCACGCAGGGCCGGGTCGCGGACCGGGAAGCCCGACTGATCGAGGGCGCGGCCCGCGTCGCGCGGGCCCTGGAACAGCGCTATCCGGTCACCGGCCGTGCCATCGGCGAGCCCGCGCCGGCCGCCGCCGACGACTGGACCGTCAGCCTGCCCCAGGCCAGGGAGACCCTGGTGGGGCTCGGGCAGGCGGTCACCGAGAGCCTGACCGGCGGCCGGCTCCCGGTCCTGGTCTCCAACACCTGCTCGGCGAGCCTGGCCACCCTGCCGGTGGTGGCGCGGGAGCGGCCGGAGGCCGTGGTGCTGTACATCGACGGGCACGGCGACTTCAACACGCCGGAGACGACCGACACGGGCTACCTCGGCGGCATGGTGCTCTCCGGCGCGTGCGGGCTCTGGGACAGCGGTCACGGCGCCGGACTGCGCACCGAGCAGGCCGTCCTGGTCGGCGCCCGCGACATCGACGAGCCCGAGCGCGAGCTGCTGCGGAAGCACGGCGTGCGGGTCATCCCGCCCAAGGAGGCGTCGGCGCAGAACATCCTGGCCGCCGTGGGCGGTGCGCCGGTATGGGTGCACATCGACTGGGACGTGCTGGAGCCGGGCTACGTGCCGGCCGACTACAAGGTCCCGGACGGGATGCTGCCCACCCAGATCCGGGCCCTGTTCGAGGCGATCCCGCCGGCGCAGCTCGTCGGCGTGGAGGTGGCGGAGTTCAACGCCCCGCAGGACGACGACATCAGCGCCCACGCGGTCTCCGTCATCCTCGACATGATCGCCCCGGTCTTCGAGACCGCGACCGCGCAGGCCGGCTAGTTACCCGTCCCCGTCAACCCACCCGTCTCCGAGGTTCCCTGAAGGAGAGTCACCGCATGCCGCTCTACGACAGCATCACCGACACGATCGGCCGCACGCCCATCGTCAGACTGCACCGGCTCGCCCCCGCGCACACCACGGTCTACGTGAAGGTGGAGTCCTTCAACCCCGGCGGCTCGGTCAAGGACCGCCTGGCGCTGGCCGTCATCCTGGACGCCGAGGCGAAGGGCCTGCTGAAGCCCGGTGACACGATCGCCGAGTGCACCTCCGGCAACGTCGGCATCGCGCTGGCGATGGTGGCGGCGGCCCGCGGCTACAAGTTCGTCGCGGTGATGTCGGACACCTACTCGATGGAGCGGCGCAAGCTGATCCGCGCCTACGGCGGCAAGGTCATCCTGTTCCCCGGCGCGCTGGGCAGCAGTGGCGGCAACAAGATCGCCGACGAGCTCGCGGAGCGACACGGCTGGTTCCGGGCCCGGCAGTTCGACAACCCGGCCAACCCCGCCTACCACCGCGAGACCACGGCGGCGGAGATCCTCAGCGACTTCGCCGGCAAGCGGCTGGACTACTTCGTCACCGGCTTCGGCACCAGCGGCACCCTGACCGGCGTCGGCCAGATGCTCAAGCGCGCGCGTCCCGAGGTGCGGGTGATCGCCGCCGAGCCGGACAACGCCGCGGTGCTCTCCGGCCAGGGGTGGAACGTGCACCGGATCCAGGGCTGGGCCCCCGACTTCGTGCCCAGCGTGCTCGACCAGAGCGTCATCGACGAGCTGCTGACCGTCGACGAGGTGCTCGGGCGCGACACCGCGCGCCGCCTGGCCGCCGAGGAGGGCATCTTCGCCGGCATCTCGGCCGGCGCCACCCTGGCGACGGCGCTGCGCGTGGCCGAGGGCGCGCCGCAGGGCTCGGTGCTGCTCGCGATGCTGCCGGACACCGGCGAGCGCTACCTGTCCACCTTCCTGCTCGAAGGGATGAACGAGGGCTCGGACGACGAATGGCTGGCGGCGCTGGACAGCGGTTCCGGCGGCGCCTGAACCTGGGGCTTGGGACGAGGGACTAGGTGCATGAGAGAATTCATCCCCCCGGCAACCCGCTTCATCGACCTGCCCGACGGCTTCGCGATGAAGCGCGGCGGTGCACTGCACGGTGCGCGCATCGCGTACGAGTCCTTCGGGCGGCTGAACGCGGAACGCGACAACGCGGTCCTGCTCCTCACCGGCCTCTCGCCCGATGCACACGCCGCTTCCCACCCCGACGACCCGAGCCCCGGCTGGTGGGAGGCCATGCTGGGGCCGGGCCGGCCCGTCGACACCGATCGCTGGCACGTGATCTGCGTCAACTCCCTCGGCAGCTGCAAGGGTTCGACCGGGCCGCCGTCCATCGACCCGGGCACCGGCGAGCCCTACCGGTTGACGTTTCCGGAGCTCTCGATGGAGGACATCGCCGACACGGCGGCCTTCGCGGTGCGCGCGCTCGGCATCGAGCGGCTGGCCTGCGTGATCGGCACCTCCATGGGTGCGATGAGCGCGCTCTCCCTGCTGGCCCGCCACCCCGGCCTGACGGGCAGTCACATCAGCATCTCCGGAGCCGTCCACGCGCTGCCGTTCGCGATCGCGATCCGGTCGCTGCAGCGCGAGGCGATCCGCTTCGATCCGCAGTGGCACCAGGGCAGTTACGACGAGGAGCACTACCCGCAGCGCGGCATGCGCACGGCACGCAAGCTGGGCATGATGACCTACCGCTCGCCGCAGGAGTGGGACAGCCGCTTCGGCCGGGCCCGCCTGAGCGCCGAGCGCCGCGGCGAACCGCAGGACCGCGTGGGGCAGGGGCCGGGGCCCGAGTCCAGCCCTGAGTCCGGCCCGGACTCGGGTCCTGAGTTCGGCCCTGAGTTCGAGGTCGAGGGCTATCTGGCGTGCCAGGCCGACCGCTTCGCGCACCGCTTCGATCCCAACAGCTACCTCTACCTGAGCCGCTGCATCGACCGGTTCGACCTCGGCGAGTCCTGCGGCGGCACGGCCGACGAGGCGCTGTCCCGGCTGCGCGTCGAACAGGCGCTGGTGATGGGCGTGCAGACCGACATCCTCTTCCCGGTGCAGCAGCAGCGGCAGATCGCCGAGGGCCTGAGCGCCGGCGGCGCGGACGTCCAGTTCCTGCCGCTGGAGTCGCGCGAGGGGCACGACGCCTTCCTCGTCGACACCGGCCGCTTCGGGCCGCCGGTGGCGAAGTTCCTGTCGGCGCTCTGACCGGGCCGGGCTCGCCGGCCGCCGGCCGCAGGCGGCCACCGCTTTCCGCACCCCCTCAGTGAAGCACCCCCTCAGTGAAGGAGTCCCACGTGTCCGGGCAGCCAGCCAAGACAGCCCTCGTCACCGGCGCCAACCGCGGCATCGGCTTCGAGATCGCCCGCCAACTGGCCGAGCAGGGCGTGCAGGTCCTGCTCGCCGGCCGCAACGCCGAGGCGGTCGGCGAAGCGGCGCTGCGGCTGCGCGGCGAGGGCCTGGCCGTGGAGCCGGTCGTCCTCGACGTGACGGACACCGACAGCATCCGGGCCGCCGCGGCGGCGGTCGAGAGCCGGTACGGCCGGCTCGACATCCTGGTCAACAACGCCGGCATCCGGATCGAGGAGTACGGCCGGCAGCCCTCCGAACAGCCGCTGCACCAGTGGCGCGAGACCTTCGACACCAACCTGTTCGGCGTGGTCGAGGTGACCACGGCCTTCCTGCCGATGATCCGCAGGGCCGCGGCCGGACGCATCGTCAACGTCTCCAGCCTGCTGGGGTCGCTCGGCACGCACAGCGATCCCGGCTCCTACGCCTACAGCGACATGTTCAAATCGCTGCCGGCCTACAGCGCCTCCAAGAGCGCGGTGAACTCCTGGACCGTGCACCTGGCCTACGAACTGCGCGACACGCCGGTCAAGGTGAACTCGGTGCACCCGGGCTACACCAGGACGGACATGAACGACGGCGCCGGCGACCTCGACATCCCCGAGGGCGCCCGGACCAGCGTCCGGATGGCCCTGCTCGACGCCGACGGTCCCACCGGCAGCTACGTCCACCAGGGCGAGGTCCTGCCCTGGTAGCCCTGCACGGCCCCGCCACCGGAAGCCATCCACCCCCACCCAGTATTGGATTCGCACTGTGGGCACCCTTGTCATGGTCACCGATGCAGAGAGCCTTCCGCTCGATTTCGACATGCCGCTGCTGCTCGACGCCTGCCGGGCGACCGGCCTGCCCGTCGAGGTGTGCGCCTGGGACGATCCGGCCGTCGACTGGTCGCGGTTCGACGCCGTCCTGCTGCGCTCGCCCTGGAGCTACGTGGAGCGCCTGCCGCAGTTCCTGGCCTGGTGCGAGCGCGTCACCGAGCTGGCGCCGCTGTTCAATCCGCTGCCGGTGGTGCGGTGGAGCCTGGACAAGCACTACCTGGCCGATCTCGCCGCACGCGGCGTGCCGGTGGTGCCGAGCACCTTCGTCGAGCCCGGCACGGATCCGCTGGCGGCCCTCGGGGAGTTCCTGGCGGCGCACCCCGGCGCCGGCGAGCTGGTGGTCAAGCCGACCGTCGGCGCCTACTCCAAGGACGTCCAGCGCTTCACCAGAGCGCTGGCGGCCGAGGCGGGCCAGTACATCGGCCGGCTGCTCGACAAGGGCTGCCAGGTCATCGTGCAGCCCTACCTGGCGTCGATCGACCGTGACGGCGAGACCGACATGATCTACTTCGACGGCGCCTACAGCCACGCCATCCGCAAGAGCGCCCTGCTCCTGGCGGACGGCACGGTCAACGCGCCGACCCAGGACGTCCGCCGGGCACGGGAGGCCGACCAGGACGAACGCGCCGTCGCGCTGGCCGCACTCGAGGCGGCGGCGGCACACCTGGGCCTGGCGCAGCCGCTGCTCTACGGACGCGTCGACCTGATCCGCGGCGACGACGGCAGGCCGGTGGTGCTGGAACTGGAGCTGTGCGAGCCCAGCCTGAGTCTGGCGTTCGCCGACGGCGGCGCGCTGCGCTTCGCCCGGGCCCTGGCCGAGCGGCTGGTGTTGTCATAGGTGATCAACGACCGGGAAGATCTTGGTCGTGACCCTCCTCATCCTGCTCGTCCTCTCCGTCGCGGTCCCGCTCGGCTGGCGGATCGCCCCGGCCCTGAACCGCACCGTCCGCGCGCGCTGGATCCGCGCGCGGTTCGACCCCGTCGCCCACGGGCTGCCGCCGCGCGAGGCGCTCGACGCGCGGCGGGCCGGGCCGCAGCTGCCCGTCCACCGGGCCAAGGAGATCGAGGCCATCGCGCACGACGCGCTGCAGGGCGACTGGCGCTCGGCGGCCGCCTTCGTGGCGGCCGCGGGCGAGGACTGGGACGAGCGCTGGGCGCGGATCGAGCTGCTGCAGGAGATAGCCGCCCACCGTGACGCCTGGCTGGAGGACTGGCTGCGCGCTCGACCGGACAGCTGTACCGCCACCACCGTGCAGGCCCAACTGCTCCTGCACCGCGCCTGGGAGGCCCGCGGCGACGGCTCGGGGCAGAGCGTGCCCGCCAACCGGATGGCGCGGTTCCTGGTGCTGGCGAAGGCCGCGCTGGAGACCGCGCAGCAGGCGGCTCCGCTGGCACCGGAGGATCCGGGGCCCTGGGTGGTCATGGTCACCGCCGCCCGCGCGCTGCGCCACGGCCACGAGGAGTTCGTCCCGCTCTGGGACCAGCTCGTCCTGCGGGCCCCGCACCACTACCTGGGCCACCGGCAGGCGCTGGAGTACTGGTGCGCCAAGTGGGCGGGCTCGCACCGGCTCATGATGGCGTTCGCCGAGGACGCGGTGCGCCGGGCACCGGCCGGCAGCCCGCTGGCCGGGATCTACCTGGATGCGCTGAACGAGCTGGCCCAGCGCGCGGGCCGCTCGGCGCTGCCCTCCTCGGCCGCGGCCAGGGAACTGCTGGCGCAGGTCGCCCGCTCGCTGGGCCAGGCCCGCGAGGGCGACCGGCAACTGCCCCGACTGCGCCACCTGCTGGCCTCCTTCCTGCTCCAGGCGGGCAGCCATGACGCCGCCTTGGAGCAGTTCAGGCTGATCGGCCCCTGGTGCGGCGCGGAGCCGTGGACCAGGGAGCGCGACCCCGCCGCGGCCTTCGACCTCGCCCGGGGAAGAGCCGCGACCAGGGCTTCGCGGACATGACATACCTCACGCCCTCTCCTGACGTCCTCTCAACTCCACTGCGCTGAAGGGAAATACGCGCACCCCGGCCGCGCCATGGCCGGCCGGCTGGCCGAATTCGTCAGTAAGCCGTCATTGCCGCCACCCCGTCATGGCTGCAGGCTGTGACGGTGTCTCAACGACGTGTTGTGGTGGTGCTCTACTCCGGTGCGCAGGCGCTCGACGTCGCGGGGCCGATCGAGGTGTTCGACACCGTGAACCGGCAACTGCCGGAGCTGGGTGCCGATTACCGGATCGAGTTCGTCTCCGCGGACGCGCCGCTGGTGCGGACCTCCTCGGGCATGGTGATCGCGGCCCAGCCGCTGGCGGCGGCCGACGGCCCCATCGACACCCTGCTCGTGCCCGGCGGCTGGAGCCTCAAGGAGGCGCTGGAGGACCGGGAGCTGGTCGCCTGGATCCGCGAGGCGGCCGGCAGATCGCGCCGGGTCGCCTCCGTGTGCGGTGGGGCGTTCCTGCTCGCCGAGGCGGGTCTGCTGCACGGCCGGCGCGCCACCACGCACTGGGCGTACTGCGCGGACCTGACCCGCCGCTACCCCGAGGTGACGGTCGATCCGGAACCGATCTTCGTATGGGACGGCCGGTTCGTGACCTCGGCCGGCGTGGCCACCGGCATCGACATGGCGCTCGCGCTGGTGGAGGCCGACCACGGCGCGAGCGCCGCGCTGGAGATCGCCCGGTACCTGGTGCTCTTCTTCAAGCGCAACGGCGGTCAGTCGCAGTTCAGTTCGGTGCTGGAGGCACAGCTCGCCGACCGGGCGCCGATCCGCGCCGCGCAGGAGTGGATCCTGCAGAACCTCGAACGGCCGCTGCACGTACCGACGATCGCCGAGCGGGCGCACATGAGCGTGCGCAACTTCGCCCGGGTGTTCCGCCGCGAGGTGGGCGTCCCCCCGGGCCAGTACATCGAGCAGATGCGGATCGCCCGCGCCCGCAAGCTGCTGGAGACCACCGACCTGCCGGTCGGCCGGATCGCGCACTGCTGCGGGTTCCCGGCCCAGGAGACGTTCTTCCGCTCCTTCGGCCGGGCGCTGGAGGTCACCCCGAACGAGTACCGCCACCGCTTCCAGGCGCTGTCGCCGGCCGGCCTGGTCGTCTCCCCAGCGTCGGCGGACCACCAGGACAGGAGCCCCGTATGACGGCCAGGATCCGACTCGTCGACCAGCTGGCGGGCGAGTTGGCCGCCCACGGTGTGCGGCAGGTGTTCGGCGTCGGCGGCGCGAACATCGAGGACCTCTACGACGCCTTCCTCGGCACCGGCGGCGTGATCCGCACCGTGGTCGCCAAGCACGAGTTCGCCGCCGCCACCATGGCCGACGGCCAGGCCCGGGCCACCGGGCGGATCGGGGTCGTGGCGGTCACCTCGGGCGGCGGCGCGACGAACCTGGTGTCGGGGCTGGCCGAGGCGTACGCCTCACGGGTGCCGGTGCTGGCCCTGGTCGGGCAGCCGCCGACCACCTCGCGGGGGCGCGGGGCCTTCCAGGACGCCAGCGGCAGGGCGGGCTCCTTCGACATGCGGGAGCTGTTCGCGCCGGTCAGCCGGTTCTGCGCCTGGGCCGACGACCCGGAGGCGGTACCGGAGCTGCTCCAGCAGGCGCTCGCCGCCGCCGAGCGCGCCCCACGCGGCCCGGCGGTGCTGCTGCTCCCCAAGGACGTCCAGCAGGCCCTGGTCCGCCCCCGGCGGCCGGCTCCCGCCACCTTCCCCGCCCCACCCGCGCCCGCGCCTGCCGCCGCGGCGGCCCGGCGCCGGGCCGCCGAGCTGCTGCGCGGCGCGCGGACCGTGCTCGTCATCGCCGGCGAGGGCGTGGCGGCGGCCGGCGCCCGCACCGAACTGGCCGAGCTGGCGGGCCGGCTCGGCGCCTGGGTGGCGGTCACCCCGGACGCCAAGGACGTGTTCCGCAACGACGACCCGCGCTTCGCCGGGGTGGCCGGGGTGATGGGCCATCAGAACGTGGTGGACTGCCTGCGGCGGGCCGACCTCTGCCTGCTGGTCGGCACCCGGCTGCCGGACGTGGCACGCGCCGGACTCGACGCCGCCCTGTCCGGGACCCCGGTGGTCTGCATCGACCCCGAGCCGCCGTTCGTGCCGGGGACGGCGGTGCCGGGCGAGGTCCGGGCGACCCTGCGCGAGCTCGCCGAGGCCCTGCCCGTCCACCCGCGCCCGGCACCCGACCACGCCGGCCCGGTGCCGCGCCCGGCACCCGAGCACGGCCGTGGCGGCACCTCCTGCCGGGCGGCGGTCGCCGCCATCGAGGCGGCGCTGCCGCCCGAGGCGCACGTCTTCGTCGACGCGGGCAACGCCGGTGCCAGTGTGATCCACCTGCTGCCCGCCCCGGCCGAGGGCCGCTTCGTGGTGGCCGTGGGGATGGGCGGCATGGGATACACCTTCGGTGCGGGCATCGGCGCGGCGCTCGCCACCGGACGGCGGACCTATGTGATCGCCGGTGACGGGTCGTTCTTCATGCACGGCATGGAGGTGCACACCGCCGTCGAGTACCAGGCTCCCGTCACCTTCGTGATCCTCAACAACAACGGCCACGCCATGTGCGCCACCCGTGAGCGGATCTTCCTCGGCGCACCGCACCCGAGCAGCCGCTTCCGCCCCGCCGACCTCGCGGCAGGCGCGGCCGCGATGTTCCCGGGCCTCGCGGTGACCCGGGCCGAGGACGGCCCGCGGCTGCGCCGGGCGCTGCTGCACGCCAACACCCGCGGCGGCCCCGCGTTCGTGACGCTCGACGTCGACCCCGCCGAGACGCCGCCCTTCCTGCCCTTCCTGACCCCGGCGACAACCGCCACACCACCGACCCCGATATCCGCCGGCACCGAGCCGGCCCAGCACGAGGAGACCGCAGATGAGTTCGGACCCGTCCATGTCGGCTGACACGCCCGAGTTGGCAGGCATCCCGGGCCTGACCCGGGTGGAGAACACCGACCAGCAGCAGCTGGTGGCCCGCTGCGCGGAGCTCACCCGGCCGGAGTACTCGCACCAGCAGGTCTACGGGCGCTACTGCACCATCGAGACCCACGTCGACTGCCCGCCCGAGCAGGCCTACGAGTACCTGCGGCAGGGCCACCACCTGGAGGAGTGGACCTTCAGCCTGCGCAACTTCGCACCCACGCAGACCCCCGGCCTCTGGATCGGCGACGACCTGCTCGAGCAGGACACCCGGATCTACTGCAAGGTGGCGGCCAACGCCGAGGCCATGACGGTGGACTTCCACTGCGCCTGGGACCAGGGCGAGGAGCTCTGGATGATCTACCTGATGCGGGTGGTGCCCGCCCAGCTGGTGCTGGGCCGCCCCGGCTCGGTGATCACCTGGACCAACTGCCGGCACCCCCACTACGACCGCAACCCCCGCCCGGAACTGGCACCGCGCCCGGACCGGCCGTGGGTGGGCGACTACTGGGACCTCTTCTACGCCGGCCACACGGTGGAGCTGGCCAACCTCAAGGCCATCCTGGAGCACCGCCACCAGGGCGGCCTGCCGATCGGCAGCGCGCCGCGCGCGGTGGTGCGATGACCACCGTCAGCCTCATGGACGTCGCCGGCCATCTGCCCGGCGAGCCCGTCCCGGCCGAGTTCTACACCGAGTACCCCGGCGCGGAGGACAAGCTCCGCGACAACCCGATGTTCCGCGTCCCCCCGCTGCGGCACCACGTGGCCGGTGAGAGCAACGCGGACCTGGTGGAGCGCGCGGTGCAGCCGCTCATCGAGCGCCACGGCCGCAACGAGATCCGCTCCGTGGACGTGCTGCTGATGCACAGCCAGCTGCCCGACATCCCGTTCGTGGGCGCCGGCACCGAGGTCGCGCGCCGCCTGGGGCTCAAGCCCCGGTGGCTGCTCGACGTGGCCAACGCGGGCTGCGCCTCCTTCGTCCAGATGATCGAGCTGGCCCGCACCATCCTCACCAGCACGGACGCCACCAGCGCGCTGATCTGCAACGCCCAGAGCGCGGCCGGGCAGCTGTTCACCCAGCCCGACGTGCGCAGGCTGGCCCAGGCCGCCATCCCCGGCGACGGCTGCGGGGTCGGCTACCTGACCACCTCCGCCGCGGCCCCGGTGCTGGGCGTGGTGACCCGTCACATCGGCGACTACGGCGGCGACATGACCGCGGTCCTGGAGGACGGCCGCAAGTACTGGGAGCCCGGCGAGTCGCAGCTGCGGATCGGCTTCACCGAGGAGGCCGTCGCCACGGTCATGGAGCGCGGCAACCGCCTGGTGCCGGAGGTGGTCACCGAGCTGTGCGACCGGCTCGGGCTGCCGACCGGCGCGATCGACACGCTGGTGACCAACCAGCCCAACCGCGCCTTCCTCAGCAACTGGCGAAAGGCGCTCGGCCTGCCCAAGGAGCGGCACCCCGACACCTTCGACAGCTGCGGGAACCTGTTCGGCGCGGGGATCCCCATCACCCTGGACCGCGCCGTCCGCTCCGGCCAGGTCAAGGGCGGCGACCTGGTCGTGCTGGGCGGCTTCGCCCACGCGGGCGACTTCGCGGGCGCCGCCGCGATCCGCTGGGGCGGCTGACCCGCTCGGGACCAGGGCGGTTGTCGGTGGCGGCTGGAACCCTGGCGGGTATGGACGACGAGGCGCTGATGCGGGGCCGGGTCTACGGGGCGGATCACGACGATCCCGACCCCGGCCCGCGCCCCGGGCGGGTGTACCGGGAGCTGGTGGCGGGTCCGCTGGACGGGCTGCTGCTCGACGTCACCGGCTGGAGCGCGGACCGGCTCGCCGCCGGCGCCGCCCTGGCGACCGAGATCGGCGCGTACGGCGGTGGTGGTCACGCCCTCTACGGCCCGCGCCCCGCGGATCCGCGCCGCTGGGACTGGCAGGGCGACGCCCCCTGACGGGGCTTCCGGCGCCCCTGACGGGCTGTCACGCACCAGTGGACGGATCCTGACGGCCCTCTGACACCAGCTCAGGTTACTGTCAGGTATTTTTAAGGAGCCTCTCAGGTGAACATTGCCACTTCTTGAAGGACTGCCTGTGCTCCGTCGCCCGTCCCACCGCCTCGGCCGCGCCACCCGCGCCACGCTGGCCGCCAGCGCCGCCCTGACCCTCGGCGCGGCGCTGGCCGCGCTGCCCGCCGCTCCCGCCTTCGCCGACGCGCCGATAGCCGCCGCGGGGACGCCCGCGCCCGCCGGCACCCCGCACCTGGACGCCGTCGAGCAGATGCTGCGTCAGGTCTCGCCCGGCCTGGAGGGAACGGTCTGGCAGCGCACCAGCGGCAACAACCTGGACGCCCCCGCCGACGACCCGGCCGGCTGGCTGCTGCAGACCCCGAACTGCTGGGGCGACCCGACCTGCGCCGACCGGGTCGGCACCGACAAGCTGCTGGCCAAGATGACGGCGAACATCGCCGCCGCCACCCGCACGGTCGACATCTCCACCCTCGCCCCGTTCCCCAACGGCGAGTTCCAGGACGCGATCGTGGCGGGCCTGAAGGCCTCGGTGGCGGCGGGCAACAAGCTCACCGTGCGGGTCCTGGTCGGGGCCGCCCCCCTTTACAACATCACCGCACTGCCCACCAGTTACCGCAACGACCTGCTGGCCAGGCTCGGCCCGGCCGCCGCCGGCGTCACGCTGAACGTCGCGTCGATGACCACCTCCAGGACCGCCCTGTCCTGGAACCACTCCAAGCTGCTGGTGGTGGACGGCCGCAGCGTGATCACCGGTGGCATCAACGACTGGAAGGACGACTACATCGACACCACCCACCCGGTGTCCGACGTCGACCTCGCGCTGACCGGTCCCGCCGCCGCCTCGGCCGGTGCCTACCTCGACACCCTGTGGGGCTGGACCTGCAAGAACACCGGCGTCCTGTCGAGCGCCTGGTTCGCCGCCAGCAACGGCGCGTCCTGCCTGCCGAACCTGGAGAAGGACGCCAACCCCGGGCCCGTCCCGGCCACCGGCGACCTGCCGGTGATCGCGATCGGCGGCCTGGGCGTCGGCATCCAGGGCGCGGACCAGGCCTCCACCTACCAGCCTGACCTGCCGGCCACCGCCGACGCCAAGTGCGGCCCGGTCGCGCTGCACGACAACACCAACGGCGACCGCGACTACGAGACGGTCAACCCCGAGGAGAGCGCGCTGCGCGCCCTGGTGGCCGGTGCGACCAGCCACATCGAGATCTCCCAGCAGGACCTCAACGGCACCTGCCCGCCGATGCCGCGCTACGACCTGCGCCTGTACGACCTGCTCGCCGCCAAGCTGGCCGCCGGCGTGAAGGTGCGGATCGTGGTGAGCGACCCGGCCAACCGCGGCGCGGTCGGCAGCGGTGGGTACTCGCAGATCAAGTCCCTGTCGGAGATCAGCGACGAGCTCCAGGCCCGGATCGCGGCGCAGAGCGGCAACGCGGCGGGCGCGAAGGCCACCATGTGCCAGAACCTCCAGCTCGCCTCGTTCCGCGCCGCCCCGACCGCGAACTGGGCCGACGGCCACCCGTTCGCGCTGCACCACAAGGTGGTCACGGTCGACGGCTCGGCGTTCTTCGTCGGCTCGAAGAACCTGTACCCCGCCTGGCTGCAGGACTTCGGCTACCTGGTGGAGAGCCCGAGCGCGGCTGCCCAGCTGGACACGAACCTGCTGGCCCCCGAGTGGCAGTACTCGCAGGCCGCCGCCACGGTCGACTACACCCGCGGCATCTGCCCGAACTGACCCCGCCACGGTGGGCCGGCCCGTCCGGCCGGCCCACCCGGGCCCTCACCCGGCCGGCGTATCCGCACCGCGGGGCCGGTGACCTCCTCCGCCCGAGATCTGCGTGTACGGGTGGATATCGGCGCTTTCCTCCCTAGGGTGGGCGCATGCGAAGCGTGCCCCGCTGGACCGTGATCTCGTCGGGAGTCGCCCCCGTTCTGCTGGTCGGCGGGTGGCTGGCGGCGGGTGCGCTGCAGAGCCCCGGCTACGACCCGGTCTCCGACACGATCAGCGCGCTGGCCGGCACCACCGCCGCCTACAGCTGGATCATGACCGGCGTGCTCTTCGCCCTGGGGCTCTGCCACTGGGCCACCGCGTACGGACTGCGGGTGGTCTCGACACCCGGCAGGGTGGCACTGGCCTGCGGGGGACTGGCCTCGGTGCTGGTCGCCCTCGCCCCGGAGTCGGCGGCCGGCCCGTCCGCCCGGCACAGCGCGTCCGCGGCCTTCGGCGTGGTGGCCATGGGCGTGTGGCCGGGCCTGGCAGCCCAGTACGGGCGCCCGGGCCCGCGGGTGCTCCGGCCGCTGGTCTCGAACGCGGCGATGGCGATGACGCTGGTCATCGCGCTGTGGTTCCTCTACGCGCTGCGCGGCCACGGCACCGCGGGCCTGGCCGAACGCGTCCTGACGGGATTCCAGACGCTGTGGCCGCTGGTCGTCGTGGCGTCCTGCCTGCGCTACGCCGCCCGTACGGCGCCGTCCGGCGCGACGCGCGACGCGCGGACCGAATCCAGCCCCGGCGGGCAGCGGCCCTGACCCCGTCACCGGGCGGGTCCACCGGATCCGCCCTCCGCCTCAGCCCAGCTCGCGCCGCCCGCCGCCCGGCCGGATCAAGGCCGCCAGCTCCTCGGCCGTCGTGACCGTGCGCTGCTGGCCGTTGAGCAGCACCGCGGTGAGCATCACCGGGTCGGACCACTCGATGACCAGCCGCTCGGAACCGCGCAGGTAGAAGTTCCTGCCCCACACGCTGCCGCGCGCCGCCGTCTCGGGAAACGCCCGGACGTCCGGCGCCGTCACCCGTGACCAGCCCGCCCGCGCGATCTCCGTATCCCAGAATCCTGGACCCGCCAGCATGATCGAACCTCCCGTCCTGAGCGACCCTATCCGCCCGCGCGGCCCGTCGCCGACGCGCGTCCGCGCGGTCGGTGCCGCCGAGGGCCCGGCGACGTCGCTGCCGCCGAGGGCCCGGTGACAGCGAGTACCGGGCCCAGGGCCTTCAGCACTGTGGCCGGCGACCGTGATTGGCCTTGTGCTTGCAGCGGCCCTTC
This sequence comes from Kitasatospora sp. NBC_01250, assembly GCF_036226465.1. NCBI lineage: Bacteria > Bacillati > Actinomycetota > Actinomycetes > Kitasatosporales > Streptomycetaceae > Kitasatospora > Kitasatospora sp. NBC_01250. Next base: position 8,474,780 of record NZ_CP108476.1, read on the forward strand.
TTCTTGCGGCGTCGCTTCGATGACATGGCCCACTCCTCTCGCAAAAAGCGGCTGATCACCCCTCCTCCAAGGTTGCACAAGGCGGCCCCGACCGCCTGCCGCCCGCCTGGCCTGCGAACCCGGGCCGACCGGCGGGCCCGGCCCGGGTTCGCAGGCCAGCAGCTCGGGCAGCGTTCCGGGGAAGTCCCGCAGCAGCGCACCGGCCTCGGCCCAGAACCCGGCGGTAAGCGTGTCACCGCAGCGCGCGGCGGCCCCAGCAGGTGATCAACGGCGCGGTGGTGACGTCCAGTTCCGCACCGTCGTCCTCGTGGCGCAGGTTCGCCAGGTGCTGCTCGATCTCCTCGGGCGCGGCCAGCCCGGCCGCCACGAGCTGTTCGCGCAACTGGCGGACGGTGGCGGCCTCCAGCTCGCGGCAGGCCGGCGAGGTGACCGGGAAGTACGCCTCGGCCGCCACCTCGCGCAGCCCGGCGCCGCGCAGCAGGGCCGGCAGGGTGCGGCCGAAGCCGAGGTCGACGCCGCGTTCGGCGAGCAGGGCCCGGAAACCGCGCCGGATCCGGTTGGCCAACTCCTCGGCCGGGCCGCGTTCGTCGGGACAGGCCAGCGGCTGCAGCGAGGGATCGGCATCCTCGATGACCAGCCAGCCGCCCGGCCGCACCGCCGCCGCCAGGGTGCGCAGCACCCGGGCGCGCTCGGGCAGGTGGACGAGCACCAGCCGGGCGTGCACCAGGTCGAAGTCCCCGCCGGGCGGTTCCTCGTTGACCACGTCGTGGCGCAGCACACGCACCGGCGCGTCGCCGGGCCCGCCCTCGGCCGGCTCCGTCAGCCAGGTGGTGTCGAGGTCGGTCACCAGCACCTGCCCGGTCGGCCCGAGCCGGGCGGCCAGTGCGGCCGGCACCGAGGGACCGCCGGCCCCGACCTCCCAGCAGCGCAGGCCCGTCATCGGCCCCAGCCGCTCCAGGTGCGCGAGCGTCCACGGGTCGAAGAGCTCGGCGAACGCCTCGAAGCGTCGCCCGGCCTCGCGCTGCCGGTTGTCCAGCAGATATGCGTTGTCAGCTGTCATGCCGCCCATCCTGCCTCAGGAAGTGTCCGGCGTGGCTCACCGAAGTCCCGCCACGGACGTCCCGGAAGTGACGCCGGTTCGATTTCCGATCGCATCCCCGGGGCGTTAGCAGGGCATGGGTGACAAAAGGCTGTTGGGGCTGGACGCGGCGCGCGGTCTGGCCGTCCTGGGGATGTTCGCCGTGCACGTCGGCCCGGACCCCTACCGCAGCGGCGCGGGCTATCTCCTCGTCGCGGCCGAGGCGCGTTCCTCGGCCCTGTTCGTCCTCATCGCCGGCTTCTCGCTCGCGCTCTCCCGCGCCCGCACCACCCTTTCGCCGGCCCTCCTGTGGCGTCGCACCCTGCTGCGCTGCGCCTGCCTGCTGCTCCTGGGGCTGGGCCTGGCCTCGCTGCGGCCGGGCTTCCTCGTCATCCTGTCCTTCTACGCCGTCTACTTCCTCGCCGCCGAGCCCCTCCTGCGCCTGCGCACCCCGCAGCTGGCCGCGGTCGCCGCCGCGAGCGTGGTGCTCGGGCCCGTCCTGTCCTACCTGCTCGGTCCGGTCGTGGGCTTCGACACCGCGGCCCACGGCGAAGTCCCGACCCTGGCCGACCTCGCCAGCCCCACCGGCCTGGGCACCGCGCTCGACCAACTCCTGCTGACCGGTGGCTATCCCGCCCTCACCTACCTGCCCTACCTGCTGGTCGGCCTCCTGCTGGCCCGCCTCGCCCACCCCCAGCGCCCGGCGGCGCACTGGCTGCCGGTGGCATGCGCGGGCATCGCGGCGGCGACCGCCGGGTACGCGGGAGCCTGGCTGGCCATCGAGCGGTGCGGCGGGCGGCAACGGCTGCTGGCCTCGATCGCCGTCCACCAGCCCTGGGCCCTGCCCACCCCCGACCCCGTCCACACCGTCCTCGCGGCCCAGGAGGGCGCCATCCCCACCACCTCCTGGCACTGGCTGCTCATCGCCGAGCCCTACAGCCAGACCCCGCTGGAGATCCTCGGCAACGCCGGCACCGGCTGCGCCCTGATCGCCCTGGCCGTCGCCGTCGCCCGCCTCCCCGCCGCGGCGCGGCTGCTGCGCCCGCTCGCCGACGTCGGGACGATGGCCCTGACCCTGTACGTCGCGCACGGCCTGGTCCTCGCGCTGGCGTTCGACCTGGAGGACCAGGGCGGCAGTTGGAGCCTCCTCGCGGGCTTCACCGCCGCCGCCGTGCTCGGTGCCGCGGCCTGGCAGCACCTGTGGCGCGACTCCCCGCTCCGCCGGGGCCCGCTGGAATGGGTGCTGCACACGGTGGTGCGCCGGATCCCGCGACCCGGGCGGGTCGAAGCCGCGTGACCGCGCCGCTCGGACACGCGGCTCCGCTGCGTACCCTCGTCCCCATGCCAGCCTCACCCCGGCAACACGTTGCCGTCCTCGTGCTCGAAGGTGCGAAGCCGCTCGATGTCGGCATCCCCGCACAGGTGTTCACGACCCGCGCGAGCATGCCGTACGAGGTGCGGGTGTGCGGGGCGGCGCCGGGTCTGGTGACCGGCGGTGACGGCCTGTCGTACCACGTCGCCCACGGGCTCGACGCGCTCGCGTGGGCCGACATCGTCTTCGTCCCCGGTTACCGGTTCCCGGGCCGCGACGACCCGCCGCAGGCCGTCGTCGACGCGCTGATCGCCGCCCACGACCGGGGCGCGCGGCTCGCCGCCATCTCGACGGGCGCCTTCGCACTCGCCGCCACGGGCCTGCTCGACGGCAGGCGCGCCACGACGCACTGGCACTACGCGCGGGCCCTCGCGGCCAAGCATCCGCTCGTCCGGGTCGACGAGAACGTCCTGTTCGTCGACGAGGGCAGCGTGCTGACGTCGGCCGGCGCGGCATCGGGCATCGACCTGTGCCTGCACATCCTGCGCGGCGACCTCGGAGTGGCCGCGTCGAACCACGCGGCCCGGCGCCTGGTCGCGGCCCCCTACCGCAGCGGTGGCCAGGCGCAGTACGTGCCGCGCAGCGTGCCCGAGCCACTGGGCGAGCGGTTCGCCGCCACCCGCGAGTGGGCGCTGCACCGGCTGGGCGAGACCCTCACCCTCGAACTGCTCGCCCGGCATGCCGCGGTGTCGCCGCGCACCTTCTCGCGGCGCTTCGTCGAGGACACGGGATACACGCCGATGGAGTGGGTCATGCGCGCCCGCATCGACCTGGCCCGTGAGCTGCTCGAGCGTTCGCAGCGGCACGTCGAGCAGATCGCCGCCGACACCGGTCTGGGCACCGGTGCCAATCTGCGGTTGCACTTCCACCGGGTCCTCGGCACGACACCGAGCGAGTACCGGCGCACCTTCACCCAGGGCGAGTAGCCCGCCGCCTGGCGCGATCCTTTTGAACCTTGGCGATCGCGCCGCTGTCACCGGCGGATGCCGCGCGCGACATTGGTGGGGAACCGAAGGGACACCACTCATGACGCGCATCGCCATCAACGGATTCGGCCGCATCGGACGCAACGTGCTGCGGGCACTGCTGGAACGTGACAGCGACCTGGAGATCGTCGCGGTCAACGACCTCACGGAGCCCGCCACCCTCGCGCGGCTGCTCGCCTACGACACCACCGGCGGCCGGCTCGGCCGCCCGGTGACCGTCGACGGGGACGCCCTGGTCGTCGACGGCCGTCGCATCGCGGTGCTCGCCGAGCGCGAACCGGCGCAGCTGCCGTGGGCCGAACTCCGCGTGGACCTCGTGCTCGAGGCGACCGGCCGCTTCACGTCGGCCAAGGACGCTCGCGCCCACCTCGACGCCGGCGCGAAGCGGGTGCTGGTCAGTGCGCCGTCGGACGGTGCCGATGTCACGCTGGCGTTCGGGGTCAACACGGACGCCTACGACCCGGACGTGCACACGATCGTCTCGAACGCCTCGTGCACGACCAACGCGCTCGCCCCGCTGGCCAAGGTGCTCGACGATCTCGCCGGCATCGAGCACGGCTTCATGACGACGGTGCACGCCTACACGCAGGAGCAGAACCTGCAGGACGGGCCGCACCGCGACGCCCGCCGCGCCCGCGCCGCCGCCGTCAACATCGTGCCGACCACGACGGGCGCTGCCAAGGCGATCGGCCTGGTGCTGCCGCAGCTCGACGGCAAGCTGTCGGGCGACTCGATCCGGGTGCCGGTTCCGGTGGGATCGATCGTCGAACTCAACACGACCGTCGCTCGCGACGTGACGCGTGAGGACGTGCTGGCGGCCTACCGCGCTGCCGCGCAGGGACCGCTCGCCGGCGTGCTCGAGTACTCGGACGACCCGCTCGTGTCGTCCGACATCACCGGCAATCCCGCCTCGGCGATCTTCGACTCGGCCCTCACCCGTGTCGATGGCCGCCACGTCAAGGTGGTCGCCTGGTACGACAACGAGTGGGGCTTCTCGAACCGCGTGATCGACACGCTGGAACTCCTCGCCACCAGGTGACCTCACCGCGCACGGGCGATGCGGTTCCGGGCTCGTTCCGCCAGGCTGGGTGAAGCGGAAGCAACCGACTCATCGGGAGTGAGCCATGGGCCTCGTCCACATCGCGATGTTCGCGACCCTCGACCTCGTCGGGCAGGCGCCCGGCGGCCCCGACGAGGACCCGGAGGGGTTCCCGTTCGGCGGTTGGCAGGCGCCCCTGGTGGACGAGGTCGCCGGGTCGCAGATCCTTGCCGCCTACGAGGGCACGGACGCCCTGCTGCTCGGCCGGCGGACGTATGACATCTTCGCCGCCTACTGGCCCCACCAGCAGGGCGGCGAGGAGAACGCGTTCGCCGCGCTCTTCAACCGCATCCCCAAGTACGTGGCCTCCCGCGGCACGCCCGACCTCCCGTGGGCCGGGTCCACCCTGCTCGGCCCGGACCTCGCCAGGGCGGTGCGGGAGATCCGTGACCGGCACGAGCACGTGAAGGTCGTCGGGAGCCTGAACCTCGTGCAGACCCTCCTGCGCGAGAAGCTCTTCGACCGTCTCGACCTCTGGCTGCACCCGATCGTGCTCGGCGTCGGCAAGAAGGTGTTCGACGACGGCGCAGCGCCCACCAACGTCACGCTCCTCGCACCCCCGGTGGCCAGCTCGAAGGGCACCGTGTACCTGCGCTACGCGCGCGCCGAGGGCACCCCCGCGACGGGCGACATGGGCGCACCGGACCGAGGTGCCGCAAGCGACTCGTGACCGAGCCGCCCCCAGGCAGCCCGGCAGGCCCCTGAACTGCGCACTCGGCGCTCCGGCCAGGACGTCACCCTCCCGATCACCGCCCTCGGTGTCGCCTACCGCGACCACGGCCACGAGGAACGGGCGATCGGGGCCTTCGAACGCGCGGCGGACCTCGGCGACCCCTACGCGATGGACTACCACGCCCGCATCCTGGCGAGCCAGGGCCACCACGAGCGGGCCCAGGCCCTCCGTGACCGGGCCGCCCTCGCCCACGAGATCGACGCCGACCGCAGCGTGGCCGGCCGCTGCACCGCCGAACTGGTCCGCCGCCGCTCGGCCCAGGCCTGACCCTGCCCCCGGACCACCAGGCCCCAGGCTCTAGCCCAGGTGCAGGGTGGCCGTGGCGCCGCCGTCGGGGGCGTTGGCGAGGTCGAGCCGGGCGCCCAGGACGGCGGCCTGGCCGAGGGCGATGGTCAGGCCCAGGCCGTGGCCCCGGCCGCGTTCGGGGGCTCCGGTGTGGAAGCGGCGCGGGCCGTGGGTGAGCAGCTCGGGCGGGAAGCCGGGGCCGTGGTCGCGGACGGTGATGGTGCTTCCGTCCAGGGTGATCCGTACCGGGGCGTGGCCGTGGCGATGGGCGTTGGTCAGCAGGTTGGCCAGGATGCGGTCCAGGCGGCGCGGGTCGGTGGTCACCATAGCCGCCTGACGGACCGTCATTTCGGCTTCCAGGCCGGTGTGTTCGACGGTCTCCCGGACGACGTCGGGCAGCGGCACGGGGAACAGCTCGGCCGTGCTGGAGCCGGTCTTCAGCCCGATCACGCCGTCGTGGCCGCGTCACGAAGGCGTCCGTCCCAACGGGCCAGCAGCCGGGCGATGTTGTTGCCCGAGGGGAGCATCATCAGCTGCAGCAGCTGCCGCTCGGTGAACTGCTGGCCGGCCCGCACCGGGGCGGTGGACTCGTCCCTGGAGTAGGACTCGTCGGCGGCCTGCTGGTCGACGGTGATGGTGGGACCCTCGCTGTCGGGGCCCTTGAGCGGGTGGTCCTGGAGGACGACGTAGGCCGTCATCGCCTTGGTCACGCTGGCGATCGGCACGGGGCGCTGCTCCCCGCGCGAGCCGATCCGGCCCACCCCCTCCACCGTCACACTCGTCTGGCCCTGGACCGGCCAGGGCAGGCCGGTCCAGGCGGGCAGTGCCTGGACCGGGGCGGGGGCCCGGTGCCCGGCGCCGGGGGCGAGGGTGCAGGCGAGGACGGCCCCGGCGGCGAGGGCGACCCCGCCCACCGGCCACAGCCGGCCTCCTCGGGTACGGACTGCGCTCATGAACGGCCACCTCCGGGTGCTGGACACGCCGGTCTGCGTGTCGCCACCACGGTGGCTTCGGGAGGTGTCGGCTCCGCGATGGGTGTGCATCCGCTGCCGCTTGGGCCTGTATCGATTGCGCATCAGCCACCCGCAGCAGCCCGCCCGCGTAGCGTGGGGGCCGGGGAGAGCGGCGGTCCAACAGACAGAGGGGACAGGGCGTGGTCGGCGGCTGGGAGTGGGACGAGACGCTGTTCGCGGGTTCGGCCGCCTACTACCGGCGGGGGAGGCTGCCCTACGCCCCCGGGCTGGCGGACGCGCTCGCCGGTGCGCTGCGGCTCGACGGGCGCGGGCGCCTGCTGGACGTGGGATGCGGTCCGGGCACCCTCGCCCTGGCGCTGGCGCACCTGTTCGACGAGGTCGTCGGGGTGGACCCGGACGGCGGGATGATCGCCGAGGCCGGGCGGGTGGCCGCCGAGGAGGCGCTGGCGGGCAAGGCGCGCTGGGTCCGGGCCCGGGCCGAGGAGCTGCCCGCCGGACCGGCGCTCGGCACCTTCTCCGTCGCGGTCTTCGGGCAGTCCTTCCACTGGATGGACCAGGACCGGGTGGCGACGGCCGTGCGGAGCATGCTGCGGTCGGGCGGGGCGCTGGTGCACGTCTCGGACCTCAAGGGGGAGGTCCGGGACGTCGCGGGCCTGCCGCACCCGGCGGTGCCCCGTGCGGCGATCGACGAGCTGGTCCGGCGCTACCTGGGCCCGCAGCGGCGGGCCGGCCAAGGGGTGCTGCCGCACGGGACGCCCGGGGGCGAGGCGGCGGTGTTCGCCCGCGCGGGGTTCGCCGGTCCGCGGCGCCTGGTCGTCCCCGGCGGGCAACCGCTGGAGCGCGACTGCGACGACGTGGTCGCGGGGGTGTTCTCGATGTCGGCCTCGGCCCCGCACCTGTTCGGCGCCGAGCGCGACGGCTTCGAGGCGGACCTGCGCGCGCTGCTGCGGCAGGCCTCCGCCGTGGGCCGCTTCTCCGAGCGGCAGCCCGGCACCGAGGCGCACCTCTGGTGGCGGGACCCGGCGCAGCCGTCACCGGCTGGCTGAGCCGACGGGCAGGCCGGTCGGGGTCACCGACCGGCCTGCCCCGGGGGAGCGGACCGCGCTCAGCTCGGCAGGTTCCACTTCTGGTTGGCGCCGCCGGTGCAGTCCCAGATCTCGGTCTGGGTGCCCGGCGTGGTGGACCAGCCGGTGTCGTCCAGGCACTTGTTGGACTGCGGGTTGTACAGCGAGCCGTCGGACTGCGGTATCCACACCTGCGAACCGGTGTTGTTGCAGTCGTAGAGGTCGACCAGGGTGCCGTTGGCGGTGCCGGCGGCGTCCACGTCCAGGCACTTGCCCAGGACGTGCAGGGTGCTGCCGGCCTGGACGACCGTCCATTGCTGGGCGGCGGTTCCGTTGCAGGTGTAGACCTGTACGGGGTTGTAGTCGGCGGTCGACGCCGAGCGGTCGTCCAGGCACAGGCCGCCGTAGCCGGTGATCGCCGAACCGCCGCCCCCGCCACCGCCGGTGGTGGTGTAGGCCGCGACGGAGGCGATGCTCATCGTCGCCCCGGAGGTGGTGGCGGCGGTCGGCGTGGTGCAGCCGCAGACGCCGTTGGGGAAGCCGCCCCCCATCGCCAGGTCGAAGATGATGGACAGGTTGTGGTCGAAGGCCTGCTGCCAGGTGGCGGTGCCGACCTGGCTCTCGGACACGCTGAAGTAGGCGGTGCCGTCGAGGTACCAGGTGATCGACTCCGCGGCCGTGTTGGTGCGGTCCAGGATCATCGCGTACGTGTGGTAGTCGTTCTGGCAGCCCGGACAGGCGCGCAGGCCGCTGCCGATGCCGTTGTTCTCGTTGCAGACCCCGCCCGGGGCGGTGCCGCAGTGGATGGTGCCGGCGACCTGCGAGAGGGCGTTGACGTCCTCCATGATGTCGATCTCGCCGTTCTCGGGCCACTGCCCGGGGCCCAGCATCCAGAACGCGGGCCAGTACCCGAGTCCGCTGCCCGGGTTCGGCTGCATGATCGATGCCGTGACCTCCAGCTTGCCGCCGGCCGGTGCGCCGACGACGGCGCCGGGCGTGCGGATCCGGCCCGAGGTCCAGCTGCCGCCGTTGTTCAGGGCGGTGATGTCGAGGTGGCCGTTGCCGTCGAGGTGGACGTTGGCGGTCGAGTCGGTCATGGTCTCGATCTCACCGGTGCCGAAGTTCGAGCCCGGTCCGGTGTCGTAGGTCCAGTTCGCCGCGGAGGGCGGCGCGCCGGCCGCGCCGGAGAAGTCGTCGCTGAACACGGTCGTCCACCCCGCCGGCGGGGCGGGTACCGGCACCGCGCCGGCCTCGGGCGCCCGGGCGACGAGCGCCAGCAGCAGGCTCAGGGTGGCGAGCACCGCCAGCCTGCGGCCGGCGTGGCCCTTGGTGCGCTCTGTTCGGTGGCTTCGGGAACGGGTCAAGAAGCGAACGCGTCGGAAGGTGCGCCGACGCGGCAGTTCGTGGCTCATCTGCGGCTCCCAGGCAGGAGGGGCGCGGGAACGGCGGACAAGGTGGGGGCCCGGTCCCGCGCATGCGGAGCAGTGGAGTCATACCAACACGGACTGAACTGCGCCGTATTCAACTCCTGTACCTGTCAACGCGTCAAGACGCTGGGTAGTCAATCCCTGGCATCAGGACCTGAACGCGGCCTGGGACCGGCGGTCACCATCGGTGACGAAAAGCGCTCGTGGGGCCTGCCGTCCCGTGATGGTCCTCACGCGGCCCCGAGGACTACGACCCTTCCTAGTAGCGCGTCCGCGGCTTCGGCGCACGACGCTCCCCGCCGCGCGGGCCGGCGGCGCGACGGATTTCGGCCGCGGACCAGTCGATCGGAGTCTGTGCAGGTCAGCGCGGTGGTCGCGCAGGTCGTCGGGCCGTTGAGGACGAGGTTTGAGCCCTGGAGGCAGGGGTAACGGAGCGGCTCGGACGGCATCCGTGGCCACCGCCGGCTACGACGCACCGTCGTATCGGCACCCCTTGGATCGCGCCCCCGGCCCCGCTAACAATGGCGAAGTCGCCAGATGCGGCGGAGGCCCGTCCACCGCCGCAGCTCCCGAACGGTGGTCTCTCCACAGCGAGACCGCCCCGGTGCCGAACCCATGACCGCAAGGCCGCGTCGTCGAGCCTGCGGACCCTCCTGGGCAAGGCGCCCAACTGATGTGAGGTCGAACTCCACATGCCCGTGATCTCCACCCGCATGCGCAAGTCCGCCGCCCTGCTCGCCTCCGCCGCCGGCATCGTCGCCATCGGCGCCGCCGTGGCCCCCACCGCCGCCTCTGCCGCCACCCCGCAGCAGATCGCCGCGAGCATCGTCCCCGCCGACCAGCTGGCCTCCTTCGACCAGATCGTCTCCCACGAGAGCGGCTGGAACGTCACCGCGACCAACCCGTCCTCGGGCGCCTACGGCCTGGGCCAGGCCCTGCCGGGCAACAAGATGGCCTCCGCCGGCGCCGACTGGCAGACCAACGCGTCCACCCAGATCAAGTGGACGTACGACTACATGAACAGCCGCTACGGCAGCCCGAACCAGGCCTGGGCCTACTGGCAGGTCCACCACAACTACTGATCACCCCGATCAGCGACCCCCAGCGGGTCACCCCCGAGGGACCCGGTGCGCGCATCCCGCGCACCGGGTCCCTTCGGCGTGCGGGATGCGGGGGATGCCGCGCACTGGGGCCCTTCGGCGTGCGCCTTGTCGCACCCGTGGTGCCTCACGAGGCGAGGACAGGCGAGGCGGCCTGCCAGGCGAAGCCGTCCGGGTCGGTGAAGGGGCCGGACGTGCCGCCGATCGCGAGCCGGTGCGAGCCGGTGCCCTCGGGGGAGACACCGGCATCCTTGGCCAGGGCACGGTGCCGGTACAGGCCCAGCTTCACCGGGCTCGACCCGCCCGCGAACTCCACGTACATCCGGCCGAAGCTCTTCGCCACGGTCAGCCCGTGCGCCACGTAGAACTGCTTGCTGGCGGCCACGTCCGCGACCCCCAGCAGCAGCACCAGCTGGTCGAACCGCCGGGTGGCCGGGCCGGTGTCCTTCTTCGCCGAGGTCGCGACCTTCCAGATCGCCCCGTCCGGGGCCCGGACGACGCCGCCGTAGCCCCAGAGCGACTTCGTGACGGGCTTCAGCGGTGCGGCACCGGCGGCGAGGGCGGCGTCGACGAGGGCGTTGACGTCGGCGGGCTGGGCCGCCGTGAGCGAGAGCGTGAACCCGCGGAAGCCCGTCGTGGCCTCCTGCGACTCCCGCAGGCGCACCTGGCCCGCCAGTCCGAAGGCGTCGGTGTAGAAGTCGTGCGCGGCCGCGGTGTCGGCCACGTCGAGGGTGAGGTATTCGATGGAAGTCATGTCCTTCACGCTAGTTGCGGGCCCACGACCGGTGCTTCTCGATTCCTGACCGGTCCGGCGCCGCCGCTACGATTCGGGACACCGGCGCTCAGGGGGAGCGCTCGGCTGCTCGGGGGAGGAGGAGCACAGTGCGCTTCGTGGTGGGGTTCGCGATCTTCACCGCCGGCCTGGCCGGGGTCGCCGCGGCGAGCAGGGGCCGGGGCGGGTGGGCGCGTTGGGACCGCCGGCAGCGGAGCCTCTGCGTGGTGTCGTTCGCCCTCGCGCTCGTCGGGATCGCCGTGATCGGCTGATCCGGCGTCAGGAGAGCTTGGCCAGCGCCTTGTCCAGCATCGGCTGCGGGTCCAGCGCGCCGTCCGCACCGTTCTCGCTGGGCTGCAGGAAGAACTCGACCAGGTAGTCGTCCCGACTGGTGGTGAGCTTCTCCAGGACGACCGGTGCGTAGGAGGTGGCGTCGGCGGCGTCCGCGCAGCTGTAGGTCTCGCGGCGGGCGACCACCTCCCCGGTGGCCCCGGCGATCGTGGGCGCCTGCAGCGCCGTCGTGGTCACCGTGCACCGCTGCTTCGCGCCGCCGGAGTCCGCCAGGTCGACGGTGTAGGCGGGGCAGTCGGACACCTCCTTGGCGGCCTGGACGTACTCGGCGGCCTGGTCGGCGGAGACCTTCTGCACCGACTCGCCGTACGAGCCGCCGCTGGAGGCCGCCGGGGAGGCGCCGCCGGCCACGGCGGTGTACTCGACGGTGTTGTCGGAGGTGCGGTCCCAGCGGGCCTCCTGGTTCCTGGCGTCGCAGGCCGAGGGCCAACTGCCGCCGACGGGACGCAGATAGCCCATGTCGCCGGCGCCCCAGTCGCTCTGGAATCCGGTCGGCAGGTCACCGGCCTGCAGCAGCTTCGACTTCAGCGACGAGCCGCCCAGGCCGAGGGCCGAGCCGCCGGGCACCTCGCCGGTGGCACCCCGGACGACCAGGGCGGTGACCACCCCGCAGACCAGGACCCCGGCACCGACGGCCGCCGCGATCGCCCCGCGCGAGGCGCGGCGCTTGACCGGCGAAGTGACCGGTACGGTGACCGGTGCCGCGAACGGTGCGGCCGGTGGTGCAACCGGCATGGCGGGTATGGGAGTCGGAGCCTGCGCCGCCGGTGCAGGGAGCTCCCGGGCGGGTGCCGCCACCGGACTCGCGCCCTGGCCCGGACTCGCGCTCGGACCCGCGCTCGGACTCGCGCCCTGGCCCGCGCCCTGGTCGGCCGCGTCGAGCAGCGCGGTGGCCCCGGTGACGGTGAGCCGCTGGGCCGGGTCCTTCGCCAGCAGGCCCTCGATCAGCGGCGCGAGGCCCGCTGCGCGGCGCGGTGGCGGGGCCGGGTCGCAGATCACCGCGAGCAGCCCGGCGGTCGGAGTGGTCCGGCGGAACGGCGACAGGCCCTCGGCCGCCTGGTAGAGCGCGACGCCGAGGGAGAACAGGTCGCCGGCGGCACCGTTGTCCTGACCCTGGATCCGCTCGGGAGCCATGTACTCCACGGAGCCGATGATGGCGCCGGTCGCGGTGAGCGCGGTGTCCTCGGCCTGCTGCGCGATGCCGAAGTCGGTGAGCAGGACGCGGCCGTCGTCGGTCAGCATGATGTTGGCCGGCTTCACGTCGCGGTGCACCACGCCCGCCGCGTGGGCGGCGCCCAGCGCCGCGAGCATGGCCCGGCCGATCCGGGCGACCTGCTCCGGCGGGAGCGACTCGACCTCGCGCAGCAGGTCGGCCAGCGACCGGCCCTGGATCAGCTGCATCACGATCCACGGCGCGCCGTTCTCGACCAGGACGTCGTGGACCGCGACGACGTTGGGGTGATCGCGCAGCCGGGCGGCGCTGCGGGCCTCGCGCTGCGCGCGCTCCAGGCGCTCGCCGCGCTCGGCCTGGGTCATCGCCGGTGCGAGCCAGACCTCCTTGACCGCGACCTCGACGCCGAGCGCCTCGTCGGTGGCCTGCCACACCCGGCCGAAGCCGCCCGCCCCCAGCCGGCGCACCAACCGGTACCGACCGCCGACGAGCAGTCCCTCGTGCGCCTCCGCGCCGGCCGCGTCGCCCTGAACCGATGCCACCACGAATCCCCGTCCCTGCTCGCTCCGGCCGTCATGATAGCCAGCCGCCCGCCACCGGCCCGCAGCCCACCGCGACCTGGGGCCGGGCCGGCGGCTTCAGCCGTTTCGGCTAGCATCGGGGCCTTTCGACCAGTGATCAGGAGTTCGCCGGTGCGAGTAGACCCGCTGCCCGGGCGTTCCCGGGCCCGGATGCGGATGCGGATACGGCTGCGGCTGCGGGGAGCGCGGGCCCTGGCGGTGGCCGCCGCCGTGGCGTGCGCGGCGGCCGGCTGCGGGCCGAACACCGACGCCTACGTGGCCCTGCAGAACGCGATGAAGTCCCACATCACCACCCAGGACCACCGGCCGGTCGCCTCGGTGTCGTGCACCCCGCACGTCCACGACACCGCCCGCGAGGAGACGGCGCACCTGCGCTGCCTGGTCGTCTTCGACGACAGGACCTCGTACACCGCCGACGCCACCATCCACAACCAGAACTCCGGCGGTACCCACAACCGGCCCGACTCCTACTCCTGGGACAGCCCGCCCCCGCAGTGAGCCGTCCGCCGCTGGAGGGGCTGCGCGGGCCGGGCGCCGGTAGGCTCGATCCGAGCGTGCCGTCGGCGGGCCCGGACACCGCGAAGGCGGGCCGGCCCACGGCCCTTCGCCCCCGCTCGGCACCCTCCGCCGGAGAACCGATGACCACGACCGACGACCCCAGCGCCGCTCGCAGCCGCCACGCCCGGTCCGGCCCGGCCACCGCGATCGTCGCCGCCGCCTTCTGGGTCACCATGATGGGCACCACCATCCCCACCCCGCTCTACCCGCGCTACGAGGCGGCCTTCCACTTCTCCTCACTGATGGTCACGGTCGCCTTCGCGGTCTACGCGCTGGGCGTGGTGGCCGGGCTGCTCTGCTTCGGCTCCCTCTCCGACCGCCTGGGCCGCCGCCCGGTGACCGCCGCCGCGCTGCTGCTGGCCGGCGCCGCCGCGGGGGTCTTCCTGGCCGCGGACGGTCTGGGGCTGCTCCTGTTCGGACGGGTGCTCTCGGGCCTGTCCGCCGCTCTGGTGACCGGGGCGGCGACCGCCCATCTGACCGAACTCGCGCCCCCTGAGCGGCAGGTGCGGGCCGGCCGGATCGCCCTGGCCGCGAACATGGGCGGCCTGGCCGGCGGACCGCTGCTCGCCGGGGCGCTGGCCCAGTGGGCGGGCAACCCGCTGCGGCTGGTGTGGATCGTCGACGCCGTCCTCGTCCTGGTGGCCCTGCTGTCGCTGGCGGGCGTGCCGGAGACCGTGATCCGACGCCCGGACGGCCGCCTGCTGGCGCTCTCGCTGCCCAGGGTTCCCGCCGAGGTCCGCGGGCCCTTCCTGCGCTGCGCGCTGGGCGCGGGCGCGGGGTTCGCGGTCCTGGGCGTCCTCACCGCGACCACCGGCCTCTTCTTCGGCGAGGTGCTGAAGCTGAGCACCCCGGTGCTCTCCGGGGCCACCGTCTCGATCGCCTTCGTCTGCACCGGTCTCGGCCAGCTGCTGGCCCGGGTGCTGACGCCCCGGCCGGTGCTGCCCGCCGCCTGCCTGGGCCTGCTGGTCGCCGCGGCGCTGATCGCCACCGCGATGCTGACCGCGGCCCTGGCCCCGCTGATCGCCGCGGCGGTGACCGTCGGCCTGGCCACCGGCCTGGCACTCGGCGACGGCATCGCGCTGATCACCGGCCAGGTCGCCGCCCGGGTCCGCGGCCAGGCGTTCTCGGCGCTCTTCGCCGTGCTCTACGCGATGCTGGCGCTGCCCGCGATCGGTGTGGGCGTGCTGATCACGGTCACCGGGCTGCGCACGGCCGGGGCGGTCTTCGCCGGCGCGGTGGCGGTGCTGGTCCTCGGCGTCCTCGCGAGCCTGCCGCGGGAGGGCCGGGGCGCAGCGTGACCCCGGTGCCACCCGCCGCACGCCCGGTGGCACCGGGGCCGGCAGCGGCTCGGCGGCTCAGCGGGTCACAGGGTCGCCGTGGGGCTGTAGGTGGTGCCCCAACCGCCGGTGGGCGGGTTGTAGCCGCTGGGGTAGGTGACCGTTCCCTGGGAACCGGTCTGGTACTTCCCCGGGGCGTAGGCGGTGTAGGCGTTCGCCGAGAGCATCTTGGCCGACCAGGTCTCCATCAGGTCGCCGGTGATGAGCAGCGCGCCGTTCTTGTAGAGGCTGGCGGTCATGGTCAGCTGGGCCACGGGGGCGGTGCAGGAGATGCTCGCCGAGCCGTAGACGATGCTGCTGGTGTGGATGGGGATGCTGGAGGTCAGCGTGCAGGTCAGGTTGGTCTGCGCGGTCCGCGGCGTCCTGGTGATGGTGGCGTGCGCCGCGCCGCTCGACACCTGCGCCGTGGTGACCCCGGCGGGGAGGGTGACCGTCGTGCTGGTCCCGCCGGCGGTGGCGGCGGCCGTGGCGGTGCCGGCGGTGCCGATCATCCCGCCGAGGCCGAGGGCGGCGGTGGCCGCCAGGGACAGCAGGGTGTGGGTTTTCGGGCGGGACACGGACACGGGTGCCTCCTTGATGCCGGGCCGGGGCGGCCTGCTGGCCGGGGACCCCAGCATGGGGTCCCCGGCCCGGATCGGCGGTTGTGGCGGGGAGGTTGGCGCGAATGCGACGGAATGATGGGGATCATTGGCGGATTTCGATTCCGAATCCTCCGCGCTTCTGCCCCTTCGCCTCCACCCTTCGGTCCCGAGCGGAACCAGCGATTCAGCAGGAGCTCCGGACGGTGCCTCAGTCGATCCCGAGCTCGCCCATCCTGCTCCAGCCGGTGGCACCCTCGATGACGGTGCTGACGATCTGCGGCGCCCGCTGGACCAGCGGGCGCATGGTCTCCAGCCCGGCCCGGAAGTGGTCCGAGTTGACGTGGGCCTCGCCCGCGCCGTCCTGGAACGCCTCGACCAGCACGTAGGTGTCGGGCTCCTCCGCGCTGCGCGACCACTCGAACCACAGGTTGCCGGGCTCGGCGCGGGTCGCCCGGGTGAAGGCCTCGACATGGGAGAGCCAGGAGTCGGTGTACTCCGGCTTGACCGGGAATTTCACGACGATGAAGATCATTCAGCGAGTTTACGACGTGTCCGGAGGATCGCGTCGGATCAGCGCGGGGGAGGGTCGCGGGCTTGTCAGGCAGGCCCCGGGTCCTCGAACCGGTCGAGCAGCAGCTCCCGGACGGCGGTGCGCAGCCAGCGGTGGGTGGTGTCGGCATCGTGGCGGGGGTGCCAGGCCATGCCGAAGGGCAGCGGCGGCAGTGGCAGCGGCAGAGGGAAGGTGGTCAGGTCCAGCGCCTGGGCCAGGGCCCGGTTCTGGCCCGGGATCAGGCCCACCAGATCGGTCTCGCGCAGGACGAACAGCGAGGAGCTGAGCGATCCGACCGTCGCACACACGGTTCGGGTGAGGCCGAGATCGCGCAGGGCCCGGTCGACGGGCCCCTGCATCCGGGCGCGGCGGGAGACGATCAGGTGCTCGGCGGCGGCGAACCGCTCGGGTGTCACGGCCGCCGCCAGCAGCGGGTGTCCGGCGCGGACGACGCCGACCATCCGCTCGTCGTAGAGGTGTTCGACCCGCACCTCGGGCAACTGGTTGTCGATGACGCCGATTTCGAGGTCCGCCACCCCCTCGCGCAGCACGGGGTCGTCCTGGTGGCCCTCGGTCAGGAAGCGCAGCCGCACCCCGGGCGCCTCGGCGCGGACCCGGGCGAGCAGCGCGGGGAGCAGCATCGCGGGCAGCCCGTCGTAGGCGATCGCGGTGAAGGTCCGCAGGGCGGTGCGCACGTCGGTGTGCCCGGTGGACAGGAACAGCGCGCGGGCGCGTTCCACCAGTTCGCGCACGTCGGCGTGGATGGCCAGAGCGCCCGGGGTCGGGACCATCCCGCGCCCGGCCCGCACCAGGACCGGGTCGCCGAGCGCGGCGCGGATCCGGCCCAGCGTGCGGCTCATGGCCGGTTCGGACAGGTGCAGCCGGGCGGCGGCGCCGCGGACGCTGGACTCCTCGATCAGGACGTCCAGCGCGAGCAGCAGATTGAGGTCCAGGTTGGATTGCGTCACACGCAATGTCTCCTTGCAAAAGTTGCACTGGTCGACAGGTCCCGGACGACTCTACGGTGTTCCCGACCCCACCATCACCCTGCTCCCGGGAGCCACCGTGCCTCGCCCTGCCCCGCCGCGCCCCGTCCACTCCGCTCCGCCCGGCCCGACCCCGCCGACCCCGCCTGCCGCAGCCGCACAAGCACCCGCTGCCGTACCCGCACAAGCAGCCGCTGCCGCACCGGCCCTGCCCCGCTCGCTGCTCCTGGTGCTCTGCGCCTGCGTGGCGCTGGCGCAGAGCATGGTCGCGGCGGTGAACCTGCTGATCCCCCGACTCGCCGCCGGCGCCCTGCATCCGACGCCGGGCCAGCTCCTGTGGGCGGTCGACGCGTACGTGGTCGTCTTCGCCGGCCTGCTGATCCCCGCCGGCGCCCTCGGCGACCGGTACGGGCGCAAGCGCGCGCTGCTGGCGGGGCTGCTGCTCTTCGGCCTGGGCACCGGAGCGAGCGCGGCTGCGCCCGGCATGGACTGGCTGATCGCCGGCCGGGCGGTCTGCGGGGCCGGAGCGGCCCTGCTGATGCCCGCCACGCTGTCGCTGGTCGTGCAGCTGTCCGGGCCGGCCGAGCGCGGCCGGGCACTGGCCGCCTGGACGCTGTCGGTCGGGCTCGGCGGCCTGGCGGGGAACCTGGCGGGCGGTCTGGCCTGCCAGTTCCTCGGCTGGCGCGCGCTGTTCGCGGTCATGCCGGTGCTCGCCGTGCTGCTGGGCCGTCTCGTCACCGTCCGGGTGCCGCAGACGGCCCGCAACCCGAAGGCCGTGGTGGACCCGGTGGGTTCGGTGCTGCTCACCGCGGCCGTGCTCGTCCTGGTCGACGCGATCGTCGAGGGACCGCACCAGGGCTGGACCTCCCCGCGGGTGCTGGGCGCCTTCGCGGTCGCGGCCCTGCTGGCGGCCTGCTTCACGGGCCACGCCTGGCGTGCGGCGCAGCCGCTGTTCGACCCCCGGCTCTTCCGCTCCGCCCGGCTGCGCGCGGCGGTGCTGGGCACCGGGCTGAGCTTCTTCGGGCTGTTCGCGCTGTTCTTCGTCAACGCGCAGTTCCTGCAGTACGCCAAGGGCTACTCGCCGGCACTGACCGGGGTGGCCGTGGCGCCCGTCACCCTGGGCATGATCCTCGTCCCCAGGCTCGTCGCGCGCTTCGCCCCGAACCGCGGCCCGGGTCCGCTGGCGGCCGGTGGGCTGGCGCTCATCGGCGCCGGGCTGCTGCTGGTCTCCACCTGCGACGCGCACACCGCCTACCCGGTCTACGCCGCCTGGCTGCTCCTGCTGTCGATCGGCCTGGGCCTGTGCGCACCCGCCCTCACCGCCACCGTCGTCGGTGAACTCCCGCCCGCCCAGGCGGGTCTGGGTGCGGGACTGAACACCGCCGCGCGCGAGGTCGGCGCGGCGCTGGGCGTCGCGGTGGTCGGCTCGCTGCTCGCCTCCCGCTCCACCGGGGTCCCCGGCACGCCGCAGGAGGTCGCCCGCTTCACCGCCGGCATGGACCTGGGCCTGCGCGCCGTCGCGGTGACCGTGCTGGCCGGCAGCCTCGTCGTCGCCGTGGGCTACCGCACCCGCACCAGCGCCCGGACACGGTCGGCGGCCCCGCTCGCGCCGTCCCCGGCTGAGCCGTCAACGGCTGCTCAGACCTCGCTGCCGTCGTAGACCCGGAGCAGCACCTGCTGGAGGGCCTGCGGGCCGGCGGGGCCGGTGACCATCAGGAAGTAGTTCTCGTCGTACCAGGTGCACATGCTCCGGCCGTCCCGCTGCTGGTAGCACGCCGTGGCGCCGGCGATCGACAGCCGCGGGTGGGTGACGGCGACGCCCTGGCCGGACGGGGCATGGGCGGCGAGCCAGGGGCCCGCCTGGCCGCTGTTGCGCGACGTCGTCACCGCCCAGTTGCCGGCGGCGCCCGGGGAGTCGCCGTAGACGCCCTGGTTCAGCTCGGTCAGTCCGGAGGCGGAGAGACCGGAGGAGGTGAGCCCGGACGTCATGTCGCCCGAATCGGTCAGGACGTTGCTGGACGAGCCCAGTTCGCGCTGGTGCTCGACGGTCTTCGGCAGGTTGATCGCCACCGGGTCGTGCCCGGTGCCCGACGCGTCCGGGTGGTCGTCGGTCAGGAACAGCACCCCGATCAGCGCCGCCAACGCGGCCACGATCAGCACACCCGTCCCGATCCCCGTCCGCCCGTCGTTCCCCCTGGACATCGCAGAGCCCCCCTTGCCCCTCGTTCCGACCGACTATGACAGCCCGTCGGACGCGAGCACAGCCCCACCCGGTCGCTCGGCGCGGGGGCGGACCACCGCCCCCGCGCCGAGCAACCGGCGGCACCGGTCACCCCATGCTCTTGGCACCGTCCAGCGACTCCCGGATGATGTCCGCGTGACCGGCGTGCTGCGCGGTCTCGGCGATGACGTGCAGCAGCACCCGCCGAGCCGACCACTGCGCGCCGGGCTCGAACCACGGAGCCTTCGGCAGCGGATGCGTGACCTCGAGGTCGGGCAGCGAGGCCACCAACTCGTCGGTCCGGCGGGCCACCTCGGCGTACTCCTCCAGCACCCCGGCCAGCGTCTCGCCCGGCAGCATCCGGAAGCCGTCGCCCCAGTTCGCGAAGTCCTCCTCGGTCATGGCACTGAAGTCGCCCATCGCCGAGGGGCCCTTCACGATGAACTCCGCCCAGCCCCGCTCGGTCGAGGCGACGTGCTTGATCAGCCCACCCAGACACAGCTCGCTGGCCGTGGTCCGCAGGCCCGCCTGCTCGTCGGTGAGGTCACGGGTGGTGAACCGCAGGAAGTGCCGGTGCTTGGCCAGCACCGCCAGCAGGTCCGCCCGCTCGCCAGTGGTCGCCAACGTGTCGTCGTTCATGGTCCCAGCCTTCCGTCGTTCTCGTTCCCTTGCTGACGACAACGCTAGGGGCCAATGAGGTCAGATCCTGTCCTCATTGGCGTCAGTCGGACACCGGGCAAAGAGAATTCCGCCGAGCGCGCTCTCGGCCGAGCGGAGCGTCAGCTGCGCCTCGACCGCGAAACCGGCACCCTCGAGCCATTCGGCCAGCCGGCCGGGGCGGCGCAGATGGATGTGGACCTTCATCGGATGCCCGCCGTAGCCCTGCGTCTTCAGTCGTGATCCGTCGCCGACGTGGAAGGCGAGCAGCAGGGGGCCGCCGGGGCGCACCACCCGCCGGAAGTGGGCGAGGACCGGGCCGACCTCCTCGTCGGGGAGGTGGATCAGCGAGTACCAGGCGACCAGGCCGGCCACCGAGGCGTCGGGCAGGTCGAGATCCGTCATGGAACCGACCTCGAACCGCAGCCCCGGGTGGTCCCGGCGGGCCAGCTCGATCATCGCGGGCGAGAGGTCGATCCCGAACGCGTCCACGCCCAGCCCGTGCAGATGCGCCGTGATCCTCCCCGACCCGC
This sequence comes from Kitasatospora sp. NBC_01250, assembly GCF_036226465.1. NCBI lineage: Bacteria > Bacillati > Actinomycetota > Actinomycetes > Kitasatosporales > Streptomycetaceae > Kitasatospora > Kitasatospora sp. NBC_01250. The sequence continues at coordinate 8,495,196 of NZ_CP108476.1, forward strand.
ATCCCACGTCCGCGACCGGCCCACCGCCGGTGGCCCCCACCAACTCGGCGAAGAGCGTCAGGACGGCGCGCTCGTAAGGCGTCCGGTCGAGCAGGTCGCGCACCTGGTCGGTGTAGCAGGCGGCGACGGTGTCGTAGGACGTCCGGGTGTCGGCCAGCCAGCCGTCGGTACTCATGGGCGGTCACGGTAGTGCACGGCCGAAGCCGGCCCGGCCGCGGGTTGCGGGCGGGCCGGCTTCGGTCAGCTGGCAGGCGTTCAGGCGGTCGGTCAGTCGGCCGGGCCGGTGGCCAGGGTGAGGGTGGTGCTGTGCTGGGTGCCGTCGGTGTCGAGCCACTGGACGCTCACCTGCTTGCCCGGGGTCTGGCCGACCATCAGGTCGGTGAGCGAGTCCGGGCCGGACAGGGTGTGGCCGTCGACCGCGGTGACCTCGTCGCCCTGGGTGATGCCGGCCTGTGCCGCCGGCGAGCCCGCGATCACCCCGGCGACCATGACGGCGCCGTTGTCCGAGCCGTTCGCGCTGCCGTTCCCGCCGTTGTTCCCAGCGCCGTTCCCGCCGCCGCGGCCGTTCGCCGAGCCGGAGGAGACCTCCAGGCCGAGGAAGGCGGTCGGGCCGATGTGCACCGCGGTGCTCGACTTGCTCGCGGTGATCTGGTGGGCGATCGGGAGCGCGGTGTCGATCGGGATCGCGAAGCCCTGCTGCGGGCCCTGCTGTGCGCCGCCCTGCGACTGGGAGCCGGCCGTGTCGATGCCGACCACCGCGCCGGTGGAGTCGACCAGCGCGCCGCCGGAGTCGCCGGGCTCGACGTCCGCGTTGACCTGGATCATGCCGCTGAGCTGCTCGCTGGAGCCGGTCGCCTCGTCGCTCGCGGTGAGCGACTGGTCCAGCGCGGTCACGTTACCGACGGCGGCGGAGGGGGTGCCGGTGCCGCCGGCATTGCCGATCGCGGTCACCGCGTCGCCCACCGCCACCTTGGCGGAGTCGCCCAGCTTGGCGGTGGTCAGGCCGGAGGCGCTCTTGAGCTGGAGGACGGCGAGGTCGCCGTTGCGCTCGTAGCCGGTCACGGTCGCGGTGTAGGTGCGGCCGTTGCCGACGTCGGTCGCCTGGATCGCGGTGGCGCCGTCGATCACGTGGTTGTTGGTGAGGATCTCGCCGTTCGCACTGAGCACGATGCCGGTGCCGGCGGCCCTCGCGTCCTGGTAGCCGACCGTGGTGTTGATGATCACCAGGCCGGCCTCGGCCTTGCTGACCGCGTCGGCCGGGGTGAGCGCGGTCGGCGTCACCTGCGAGGTGGAGGACGACGTGCCGTTGGAGCTGTTCCCGGACCGCAGCGCCTGGTCGATGCCGATACCGGCGCCCACCGCGAGCACCAGGGCGGCTGCCAGGGCGACCGCCCGGCGGCCCGGGTGCCGCCGCCGGGGCGGCGGTGGCGGCGGGTAGTAGCCCCAGCCCGGCAGCGGGCCCGGCGGGTAGTTCGGCGGCGGCGGCGCCGCGTGCTGCGGGGGCGGCCCGGGGACCGCGGTGTCGGGCCGTGGCGGAGGGCCCCAGCCGCCGGGCGGCGGGCCGGTGTGGCCGCCGGTCTGCGCGTTGCCGAATCCGTCCGGTGCCCCTGCTTGCTGCTGTTCGTTCATGACAGCCCCACCTGTGACATCCGTGCCGATGACATCTCTGGCGGCGGCCTCTGGACGGCCCGTCTGCCGGATGCCGAGCGGGGCCTGCCTCTCCTCCATGATGCGAGGCGGACGGTACGAGCACCGTAAACGGTTGATGAGCTACGCCTTGAAACCGTCACACCCGGCGGCCTTCCGCCCGGCGGCCTTCCGCCCGGCGGGCGTAGCCCGGCCCCACCGTCACCGCTCGGCCCCGCCGCCTGACCCCTTGCGCAGTTCGCCGAACACCGCCCAGGCGACCGACACCACCGGCACCGCCACCACCGCCCCCACCACGCCCACCACCAGGCCGCCCGCGGCGACCGAGAGCGCGACGGCGACGGGGTGGATCCGCGCCGCCCAGCTCATCACCAGCGGCTGCAGCACATGCCCCTCGATCTGGCCGATCACCACGATCAGGGCCAGTACCAGCAACGCCGTCCACGGCCCCCGGGTGGCCAGCGCGACGGTGGAGGCGACCGCGAGGGCGACCGGCGAGCCGACCAGCGGGACGAAACTGGCCAGGAACTCCAGCATGGTCAACGGCAGCACCAGCGGTACCTGCAGCACGAGCAGCGCGACCGCGACCAGCAGCGCGTTGCTGGCGGACACGATCATGATGCCGCGGGTGTAGCCGGCGAAGGTCCGCCACGCGACGCGGCCCACCCGGTCGCAGCGCGGACGTCCCCCCGTGGGCAGCTGCGCCACGAACCAGTCCCACATCCGGTCGCCGGAGTAGATGAAGAAGATCGCGCAGAACAGTGCCAGGGCGGTCCCGGTGACCACCTCGAAGATCCGGCCCGCGTTGCTCAGCGCCGTGCTGACCAGGGCCGAACGGTGGGCCGAGAGGAACTTGCCGACCTTGCTCGGCAGGTCGGCGACCGTGTGCGCGGGCAGGTGCAGCGGTGGACCCTGTGCCCAGCGTTCGATGCGGTTCAGGCCGCCGTGGAACTCGGTGCCGAGCTCCGCCGAGTGGCTCGTCTCCAGTGCGACCGCCAGCGCGAGCAGCCCGGCGAGGACGGCCGCCGCGGCCACCACCGTCAGCACCAGGGCCAGCACCCGCGGCAGTCCGCGGGCCAGCAGGTTCGTCAGCGGGCGCAGCACGGCGGTGAGGACCAGCGCGACGAAGACCGCCGCCGCCACGAACTCGACCCGCTGCAGGACGACGAAGACGGCGTAGCCCAGCGCCCCCAGCAGCAGCACCCGCCACGCGTACCCGGCCGCCACGGCCAGGCCGCGCGGGACCGTCGCGGCCGACCGGAGCCGCGCCCCGGGCGACGGGCGCATGGTGCGGGAGGCCGGCCGCCCCGGCGCACGCGCCGGTGTACGCCCTGCCCTGCGCGCCCGGGAGCGACGGCGAGGTCCCTCGCGGTGGTGCCGACCGTCCGCCTCCCTGTCCACCTCTCGCACACTAGGGCCGATCACGAGGGAAGAGCGGCTCCATACGCCAGATGGGGGATGAACCCGGCGACCTGCGGTGGGACGATGAAGGAAGCCCTGCGGTGTCACGACCGGAACGCCTCGAAACGAGGACGATCATGATCAAAGTCCTTCTCGTCCTACTCTGCTTCGTCCTGCCGTGGCTCGCGGTGCTGATCAAGGACGGCCCGAGCCTGAAGGTGCTCTGGGCCTTCCTGCTCCAGCTGCTGGGCCACATCCCGGGAGTCGTCTACGGCATCTACCAGGTCGTGAAGGACTGAGCACCGGCGCCGGGCGGTCGGGGGTTGAAGGCACCACGTGGGCCAGGCAGCATGATCGAATGATCAGCGCCTGCCTGGAGAAGCCGTGACCCCGACGATGACGTTGACCGCGATCACGCTCGACTGCGCCGATCCGCTGGCGCTGATGGCATTCTACCAGCAGGCCACCGGCCTCGAGCCCCACCCGAAGTCCGACGCCGACTTCGCGGGTGTGAACGGCGAGCACGGGCTCTTCATCGGTTTTCAACGCATCGACGACTACCGGGCGCCGCGCTGGCCCGACCAGTCCGTTCCCCAGCAGTCCCACCTCGACTTCGCGGTCGCGGACCTGGATGAGGCCGAGGCGCGCCTCATGGCGCTCGGTGCGGGCAAGCCGGAGCACCAGCCCGGCGGCGAGCGGTGGCGGGTCCTCACCGACCCGGCGGGGCACCCGTTCTGTCTGGTGCAGCGTCAGGAGCCTTGAGCACGGAGGCCGTTACCTGGAGGGCCCGGGCTCGTTGACCGTCGTGGTCGGCTCCGTCCGGCCGTGGACATGTGATCATCCCGGCAGAAGGAGAGAGCCATGACGGACACGCAGGCGACCACCGTGACCCGCAGCGGAAGCCCGGACTCCGCGGTCGACCGGGTGGCCGACTTCTACGGTGCGTACATCGACGCCGTCTCCGACGGCACCGACGACCTGTCGGACCAGCTCCGCGCCCACTACCTCACGCAGGACCTCCGGCAGCGCCTGGCCGCCTGGGAGGAGGCCAACCACGCCGACGGTGTCCTGCGCGCCCAGGACGTCCCCACCGCCTGGGAGGTGAGCTACCAGGACTCGGGCGCCGGCCACCTGTTCACCACGGTCACCCTCACCTGGGGCACCGGCCCGGACGCCGGGAAGACCCGGCTGGCGGTGCAGAGCGACCTGAGCACCAAGCTCATCTCGGACATCGAGGACGCCCCCGCCGGGTCCTGAGGAGGCCCCGTCCTGCGGCGGCCTCGGTGATCGCCCGGTGAGGCGGGCGTCACATCCGTGCGTGTCACAGTCGGTCGCGCTGCTCTGTCCCAGAGGGCATCAGCAACAACGACACGGGAGCGCACGATGAATGCTCGGCTGAACGTCTTCGAGAACCAGGTCGCGGTCAAGTTCGGGAAGCACCTCGTGGCGGCGGGCAGGGTGCTCGCCGATTCCACGCTGCCGGCCGCGACGCAGGAGTTGGTGAAGCTGCGTGCCAGCCAGATCAACGGCTGCGGCTTCTGCGTCGACATGCACACCAAGGACGCCGCGCACGCGGGGGAGAGCTGGACGCGCCTGAGCCTGGTCGCGGCCTGGCGGGAGGCGACGGTGTTCACCGACGCCGAGCGTGCCGCCCTGGAGCTCGCGGAGCAGGGCACCCGGATCGCCGATGCGGCCGGCGGAGTCACGGACGAGGCCTGGGCGAACGCCGCCAAGTACTACGACGAGGACCAGCTCGCGGCCCTGGTGTGCACCATCACCCTGATCAACGCCTTCAACCGCGGGAACGTCATGATCCAGCAGCCCGCCGGCGCCTACCAGCCGGGCCAGTTCGCCTGACAGGCCCGCCACGGGCGGCGCCGGCCCGGGGTCAACGCCAGGCCGGCGCCGGGACGGCGGTGCGTCCGGGGTGGGCGGGGCCCGCCGTGGCCGGCGGGTCGAGCCGGGCCAGCAGGGCCCGCACCCCGGTGCTGCCCGTGTGGCGGCGCAGCGCCGCGCACACGGTGGCCAGCGTGCCGGCCAGTCGCTCCGAGGCCACCAACGGCTGCTGGTCGAGGAGTCGGGAGAGCACGGCGCAGGCCCGTTCCAGGTGGCCGTGGGCGAGATGGAGTTGGGCCGCTCGCACCGTGGTGACCGCCCTGGCCAGGTGTTCCCCGGCCGGGCGCTCGCGTGCCGAGAGCGCGAGCGCCCGCAGTGCCCCCTCGCCGTCGCCCAGGGCGGCGAGCGCCTCCGCCTCCTGGTGCGCGTAGGAGGCCCAGTGGTAGCCGCCGATGCCCGGCTCCGGCTCGTCGGCGTGCTCCAGCAGCCGGTGCGCCCGGGTCAGCAGGGCGAAGGCCGCGGCCCGGTCCCGGCAGCCGGCGGCGCCGAGCGCCTGCTGGCCGAGGACGAAGGCGGCCTGCCGGTCGGGCAGCCGGTCCAGCTGCGCGGCTGCTGCCTCGGCCAGGTCGCGGGCGTGGCGCCGGTGTCCCAGGTAGTGCGCCTGCACGCTCAGGGCCCGCAGCGCCAGACTGTGCCGGCGCGGGTCGGCGGCCTGCGCCGCGAGCGAGGCGGCGGCCCGGTAGTAGCCCTGGGCGGCGCCCTGGCGCTGGGCGTCGAAGTAGGCGAAGCCGGTGAGGTAGGACAACTCCGATGCACAGCAGAGAAGTTCGCGGCGAATGCCGGGTGGGGAGGAGGCGCGCAGCCAGTCGGCCATCGCGGTGGCCAGGAAACCGGCCACGGTGCGGCGGTAGAACGCCGCACCGGCGGACTGCTCGCCGGCCAGCGCGGATCGCAGCAGATCCTGGGCCGCGCGCAGGTGTGCGGTGCCGATCCGGGCCGGCGCGGCGGCGCTCGTGCCGGGCGCGTCGGCAGGGGGCTCCCCGGTCCCGGGCTCGCTGATCCCCGCAGGCTCCTCGGCCGGCACGAACTGACGGTACGTCAAGGTGTAGACCAAGGCCGCGGGGTCGGTCTCGCAGCGGGCCAGCGTGACGAGCGCCGCCGCTCCCGGTCCGTCGGGCTCGGCCGGCGCAGGTGGTGCGCCGTCCCGCCCGAGCCCGGTCTGCTCGACCGGGACCGGGCGCCCGAGTGCCCGGGAGAGCACCTCGGCGACGAGCTGGGGCACGGGCGGCGCCGGGCGTGACCCTTGGAGCCAGTGGGCCACCGCCGTGCGGTCGTAGGTGTACCGATGGCCGTCGACCAGGCCGGCCCGGTTGACCGCCCGGGCCAGGCGTTCGCCGCTCCAGCCGGCCTCCTGGAGCAGGGCCCGCAGGTGCGGGTTGGGGGTGCGTGCGGTGGCGGTCATGTCTCTTCCTCCTCGCGGCGGCGGCGAACATGGGTGGCAGCAGGTGGCAGGTGGCAGGCGCTGGAGGGCGGGGGCAAAACAGTGCGCAGTGCGCAGCGGGCGGCGTCGACGGGCCTGATTGCTTGCGGTCGTGGGGGCGGGGCCCGGTGGGCGCGCGGCCTGATCCGGCGAGCGCATCGTAGCGGTGCCGGGACGGCCCGCGGGCTCGCCTCCTCCCGGCTCAGCCGCGTGGCGAAGGGGCGCGCCGGAGCGCGGGTCGCAGCGGAGCCCACCCGTGCGCCGCGCCAAGCCGCCACACCAGCACCGCACCTGACGCCACGTCACCTCAGGCGCTCCGTTCCGCGTGCGGCCGGCCCGTGCAACGCCGCGCGGTGCTCAACACAGTCGATGCCCGGGCGGCTGCCGCCGGAGAGCCGGACCGCGTTCCATGGAAGGCACCGGTCGGCCGGCGGCCCGCAGCACGCGGCACGGAAAGGGCACCCACGGTGAACCAGTCACTCGCACCCCCATGGATCGTGCACGCCTTCGGCGGACAGGGCGACCTGTCACTGTCCGCGGCGTGGCGGGCGGCCGACCGGCTGCCCGGGCTGCGCGACGCGTTGGCGGAGGTGTTCACCCGCGTCGATCCGGTGGCGCGCGAACTGGGCCTGCCACCGCTGCGCACCAGGCTGCTCGGCGCCGAGCCGCCGCCCGCCCACTGGCTGGCCGGCCAGGCCCCCGGCACCGCCCAGCTGGCCCTGTTCGGGATCAGCCTCGCCGTGCACCGGGCCCGGCTGGCCGGGGGTGTGCGGCCCGCGCTGCTGCTCGCCGTCAGCTTCGGCGAGATCCCCGCACTGACCGCCGCCGGCGGCTTCTCGCTGCCCGACGGCGCCCGGTTGGCGGCCCGGCTCGGGATGCTGCTGCACACCGCGCCCGGCGGGCTGACGATGCTCGCGGCCTCGGCCGACAGGCTCGCCGAACTGCTGTGCCAGGCACCAGAGGTGGTGGTCGCCTGTGTCAACCATGCCGAGGAGACGGTGGTTTCCGCACCACCGGGCCCGCTCGCCGCCTTCGAGGCCGCGGCCCGAGCCGCCGGTCTGCCGGCCGCCCGGCTCCAACTGCCGTTCATCGCGCACCATCCCGCGCTGTGGCGACAGGCCGACACCTTCGAGCGGTTCGCCATGAGCCTGCCGCACCGGCCGCCGGTGCTCCCGGTCCACTCGGCGGTCGCCGGGCGGGCCTACCGCGGTGCGGCCGAACTCCCGCGTGGGCTGGCCGACTGCCTGGTGCGCCCTGCCGTCCTGCCGCCCGTGGTGCGCGCCGCCGTCCGGCCGGGCGACCTGGTGGTGGAGATGGGCACCGGACAGGCGTTGGCACGGGCCGTGCTGCGCACCGAGCCGGCGGCCCGCGCCCTGACCCCGGTCGGCGACGCTGCCCGCCGGCCCGACCTGCCCGTGCCTGCGGGCCGCCCCCACGAGGAGCACGGATGATCCAGCCGCCGACCCCGGCACACACCCGCCGCCGTTCCGTCACAGCCGTCCGCCTGCCCGCCGAACGGTGGGAGAGCCTGCTGGCCGCGGCCGTCCGCCCCGCCGGGCCGGGCACCGGGACCGGCGCCGACCCGCTGGCCCTCGACACCTCCGCCCACCTGGGACTGCGCCGGCTCGCCGCGGTGCTCCCACCGGCCCTGGAGGCCGCGCGCGACCCCGAACTGCTCGCCACCGTCAGTGCGGTGACCGCGCTGGCCGACCCCCCGCTGTACCAGACCTTCCTGTCGCACTACATCCTGTGCGCCGGTTCGGTGGCCCGACTGGGCACGCCGGATGCCGATCCCGCGGGGGAGCTGGCCCACGCCTGGGCCAAGGGCTCCTTCATGGTCACCGAACTCGGCGACGCCGGAAGCCACTTGAACATCCGTACCACTGCCGTTCACGACCCGGCGACCGGGACCTTCCGACTGGAGACCCCCGACGAACGGGCGGCCAAGTTCTCCAGCGTGGCCGCCGGCGGCCTGCCGCAGAAGGCGGTCGTCTGTGCCCGGCTGATGGCCGGCGGCCGGGACTGCGGGGTCTTCTCGTTCCTGGTCGACATCACCGACGCACAGGGGCGCCCGGCTCCCGGGGTCCTGGTCTCCAGCCCGCTCGCGGTCGGCGCGCTGCCACTGCCGTACGCCGCGGTGCGGTTCACCGGCCCGCGGCTGGACGCGGCGCGCTGGCTGGCCGATGGCGCCGTCATCGGTCCGGACGGCGTGCTGCGCGACCCGCTCGGCTCGCCGGGTGCCCGGCTGCGCCGCACCCTCGAAGTGGGCCGGCTGCTGTGGGCCACCCTGCCGGCCGCGATGGCCGCCGTCGCCACCCGATCGGCCGCCCTTACCTGGCAGTTCAGCGCCCATCGCCGCTCGCACGGTGCATTCGCGGGCGGGCAGCCGGTGCTCGGGCACCGGCCCCAGCTGCGCGCGGTGGCCGGTGCCCTCGCTGAGGCCTTCGCCCTGCGCTGCGCGGTCGCACCGGCGCTCGGCCACGCCACCGCTGCTGCCACCGCCACCGCCACCGCCGCCACCGCTGCCGCCGACGGCGCTGGCCCGGCCTTCGCGCCCTGGGCGGCCGTCGACCAGACCCTCGCGCTGCACAAGGTGCTCGCGACCCGAGGTGCGGCAGACATCCTGATGAACTGTCAACATCGTTGCGGTCTCGCAGGGTTCATGGACCGCAATCTGCTGGCCGGCTACCTCGGACTGGCCCGCTCCTTCGAACACGCCGGTGGCGACAACACGTTGATCCTGCTGGACACCGGCCGGGCGCTGGCCGAGGGGCCGCCGCAGGCACCCCCGCCCGCCGTGCCGGCCGATCCGCTCGACCCCGCCTGGTGGCCCGGCACCGTTGCCGCCCTGCGGTACCGCCTGGCCGAGCACCTGCAGCGCGACCTGGCGGCCGGCCGGGAGGCGGGCCGCCGCGACCTCGCGCTGTGGAACCCGCTGCTGGACCGGGCCCAGGCGCTGGGCTGGGCCGCCGCCCTGCAGCTGGCCGCCCGGTCCGTCGCCGGCTCTACGGGACCGGTCGGCCAGGTGGGACCGACGTCGGCGCCCGCTCTCGACCCGGCGCTGCACGCCACGGTGGCCGCCCTGTACGGCGTGCGCCTGGCCCGCCGCTCGGCCGAGGCCCTGCTCGCCGTCGGGCTGCTCGACCCCGGCCGTGCCCGCGCCCTGGCCGCGGCCGAGGACCACCTCGTCGAAGTCCTCGCTCCCCAACTGCCGCTCCTGGTCGAGCAGCTGGACCCGGAGCTCGCCAACTCCGCCAGCCCGCTGGCCGATCCCGACTACGCCGCCGGGCTCGCCGCGGCGCTCACCTGGCCCGTCACCGGGGAGCGGCGATGACCGCGGGCGCCGACCGGGCCGTCGGCATCCTCGGCATGGGCACCCACCTGCCCCCACGGGTGCGCACCAACGAGCAGGTGGCCCGGGCCGCCGGGGTCACCGCGGCCTGGATCCAGGAACGCACCGGAGTGCTGCGACGCCACGCGGCCGCGGCCGACCAGGCGGCCTCCGACCTGGCCGCCGAGGCGGTGCGCGCCGCCTGCGACGCCGCCGGGATCGACCCGGCCGAGCTGGACCTGCTGGTGTGCGCCGGTTCCACCCCCGACGAACTCGGTCCGGCCACCGCCTGCCGGGTGCAGGCCCGGATCGGCGCCGCCCGTGCCTGCGCGCTGGATGTCGGTGCGGCCTGCTCGGGCTGGCTGTTCGCCGCCAGGGTGGCCCACGACTGGCTGCGCGGCGACTCCGGCAGCAGGTACGCGGCCGTGGTGGGGGTGGAGGCGTACTCGAAGTTCGTCGATCCGGCCGACCGGGGCACCGCCGTCCTGTTCGCCGACGGTGCCGCAGCGGCGATCCTCGGCCCGGTGCCGCCGGGCGGCGGCTTCCACGGCTTCCGGCTGGGCTCGGACGGCACCGGCGCGCACCACGTGCTGATCCCGGCGGGCGGCAGCCGGCGCCCCGCCGACGCCGCGAGCCTGGCCGACGGCGGCCACCGGATCCACATGGACGGGCGGGCGGTGCGCGACTTCATCACCGCGGTCTTCCCGGCACTGGTCGAGGACGAGCTGACCCGCCACCACCTGACGATCGACCGGATCGACGCGGTGGTGGCCCACCAGCCCAACCCCGTCCTGCTGCGGCGGCTGGGGGAGAAGATCGGCATCCCGCCCGACCGGCTGATCGTCACCGGCGACCGCACCGGCAACATCGGTGCCGCCAGCGCGCCGTTCGCCCTGGCCACGGCCGCCGCCGAGCACCGGCTGCGGACCGGCTCGCTGGTCCTGCTCTGCGTCTTCGGCGCCGGCCTGACCTGGGGCAGCTCGCTGCTCACCTGGACCGGCGCACCGGCCCGCGCCGACCGGCCCGATCCCCTGGCCCTCGGGCCCGACTTCGCCCGCCAGTCCGGCCTGGCCCGCCAGTCCGACCTCGCTCGCCGGCCCGACCCCGACGTCCAGTTCGACCCCGACCCGAGGAGCAGCACATGACGACCCTCGACAGCTTCCGTCTCGACGGCGCCCGGATCCTGGTGACCGGCGCCTCCCGGGGCATCGGCCGCGCGGTCGCGTTCGCGCTGGCCGAGGCCGGCGCACGGCTCGCGTTGGGCGCGCGCACCGCCGAGGCCCTGAAGGAGAGCGCCGACCGGATCGGCGGGCTCGGGCCCGCGCCCGTGCTCGCCCCCGGCGACCTGGCCGAGCCCGGACGCGCCGCCGAGGTGGTCGACACGGCCGCGGCACTGCTCGGCGGCCTGGACGGCGTGGTGCACAACGCGGGCATCCTGCCCACCGCGCCCGACGGCACACCGCTGCTGCTCCCGCTGCAGCTGCTGCCCGAAGCGGCCTGGCAGGAGGTGGTCGCGGTCAATCTGAACGCCACCGCCGCGGTGTGCCGGCAGGCGCACCGCCACCTGTCGGCGGCCGGCGGCGGCAGCCTGCTGCTGATGTCCTCGGTCGCCGGGGTGATCGGCGCACCCCTGCTGGAGGCCTACGCCGCGACCAAGGCGGCGCAGATCTCGCTCGCCCGCAGTATGGCCACCGGCTGGGCCCGCCAGGGCATCCGGGTCAACGCGCTCTGCCCCGGCTGGACCCGCACCGACCTGACCTCCTTCGCGCACGCCGAGGGCCCGCTCAACGACTGGCTGCTCGCCCATGTGCCGCTCGGCCGTTGGGCCGAGCCCGCCGAGGTGGCCGCCGCGGCACTCTTCCTGCTCTCGCCCGCCGCCGGCTACCTCACCGGTCACGCCCTGCTGCTCGACGGCGGCCTGTCCGTCGCGGACGGCGGCCTGGCGGGCATCCCCAAGCCACCGCCCCCGTTCGGCGAACCACCGGTGGGGGAGGACTGAGAGTTCGCCGGCGGGCCGGACCCGGATGCGCCAAGCTCGCCCGGACGAGGCGGGGAGGCGCGATGCGGACCGGTGGGCAGTCGGACCTGGCCCTCTTCTGCGACGACGAGGGGGAACCCCGTCCGCATCACCGTGCTCGGCCCGCTGGAGGGTGTCCTTGGCGGGCTCGCAGCCGAGATCGTCGTCGACACGCCGTTCGTGACCGGGCGGTTGGCGCTCTCGCTGTGGCACTCCCGGCTCCGGCTCCTGGGCGCAGGCGCTGGACCGGCTCCAGGCGGGCGAGGACATCGCGTGGCTGCGGGGCGAGCGCGGACCGTCCGTGTCCATCCACCTCGCGGGCGAGCGGGACTGCCCGGAGGTGGTGGTCGAGGACGGTCTCGTCTCGATGGCGACCGTCCGGGTCCCCGTCGACCTGCCCGCCGACTGATCGCGACCCACCGCCGGCTGCTGGAGACGGTACTCACTCCTTGGGACGCCCACCTGTCAGCGCGGTGAGCGCGGCGGCCCGGCTCAGCAGCGTCCGTGGGCCCAGCTCCGTCAGCTCCACCACCCCCGCGGCCCGCAGCTGTTCGATCCGGCGCCGGAAGGGCACCGGCTCGGTCAGGTGGTGGGTCGCCCCGGCCCGGAAGCCGGCGGCCGAGCGGTAGCGACGGCCCGTCAGCATGCACAGCACCGGCCGCCGGGCGGGACGGTAGGCGAGGTGGGCGGTCAGCTCCGCGACCCGGTGCGCGGCCGGCCGCAGCGCGGGGTTGTGGAACAGCGTACGGGTGGGCAGCCGGGTCGCGCGCACACCGGCTGCGGCGGCTCGTGCGCCCAGCGCCTCGATGCTCGCCGGCGGACCGCTGACCACGGTCTGCTCGGGCGCGTTGTCGCAGGCCACGGCCAGCCCCGGCAGCCGGCTGGCGGCGAGCAGCCCGGCGGCCCGATCGGCCGCCAGCCGCAGCACCAGCAGCCGGCCCTGCCCCACGCCGGTCTCCCGCCGCGCCCGGTCGCAGGCGAGGAGCAGCCGCACGCCGTCGGCCGGCTCGAACACGCCGGCCGCGGCGAAGGCGGCCAGCTCGCCCAGGCTGTGGCCCAGCAGCAGCGTGCCCGGCGGGCACGGGGTGACCTGGTGCCAGGCCAGTGCCTGGACGTAGCAGGCGAGTTGGTCGATCAGCCCGTCCTGCGCGGGCGAGACACGACCGGCCAGCAGCAGCTGTGCCAAGGCGTCGGCGGTGGCGGGCGGCAGCGGTGCGGCGGCCCGTTCCAGCAGGGCACGGGCCGCCCGCGGGTCGGCGCAGTCGCCCAGGCTGCCGGGGACGACCGCGCCGATCCCGGGGAAGAGCAGCACCCTGCGGCGCTCGCCGCCGGTCATGGTGCGGCGAAGGCGAGCACCGCGTTCTGCCCGCCGAAGCCCGCCGAGGTGGACAGCGCCAGGGTGATCGGGTGCCGCAGTGGCACCTCGCGCACCACCCGGAGGCCGATGGCGGGGTCCGGCTCGGTCAGGTTGGCGGTGGGCGGCACGAGCGCGCGATCGATCGACAGCACGGTCAGCACGGCCTCCAGCGCGCCCGCCGCACCGAGGGTGTGACCGAGCGCGCCCTTGGCGGCGGTGACCGGAAGGTCCGGGCCGAAGAGCCGGTGCAGCGTGCGGGCCTCGGCCAGATCGCCGAGCCGCGTCCCGGTCGCGTGCGCGTTGACGTGGTCCACCTCCCCGGGCCCGGCCCCGGCAGCGGCCAGCGCCCCGCGCAGTGCCGCCTCCAGGCCCCGGCCCGCGGGGTCGGGCGTGGTGGGGTGGTGGGCGTCCGCCGAGGCGGCGTAGCCCGCGAGTTCGGCCAGCACCCGGGCGCCGCGGGCCCGGGCGTCGGCGACCCGCTCCAGCACCAGCATCGCCGCGCCCTCGGCGAGGACGAAGCCGTCCCGCGCCCGGTCGAAGGGGCGGCAGCTGGCGGCCGGGTCGCCGGTCCCGGCGGCCAGCGCGTCGATCCGGGCGAACGCGGCCGCGGTGAGGCGGTCGACGGCGGCCTCGCTGCCGCCGGCCAGCGCCAGGTCACAGCTGCCCTCGCGCAGCAGGCCGGCGGCCAGCCCGATGGCACTGGCACCGGAGGCGCAGGCGGTGCCGACCGCGAGGCTCGGGCCACGCGCGTTCAGGGCCAGCGAGAGCTGGCCGGCGGCCATGTTGGTCATGAACAGCGGCACGGCCAGCGGGGCGACCCGGCCGCCGGCCGCCAGTCGCAGCGCCTGCTCGCCCCAGGACGGGGCGCCGCCGAAGGCCGAGCCGGTGACGACGGCGACCCGCGCGCCGTCCCAGTCGGCCGGGTCCAGCCCGGCCTGGCGGATAGCCTCGCCCGCCGCCACCAGCGCGTACTGGATGAACGGGCCGGTGCGCCGCGCGAGACCCGCGCCGAGCAGGGCGGTCGCGTCGAACTCCGGCACCCGGCAGGAGACCCGGGCGCCCGAGCCCGCAAGGAGCGGATCGGCGCGGGCGGTCGAGTGCCCCGCGCAGACCCGGGCCCAGCAGGCCTCCGCGCCCAGACCGGCCGCGCTGACCGCGCCCACGCCGGTGACCGCGACGGCCGCGCCCGCCGTGCCGCTGCCGGACCTCATCGCGCACCGGTCCGGTCGCCGAGCAGCGCGGACACGGCGGCCAGCGAACTGCCGGCCGCCAGCTCGCCCTCGGTGACCTGGACGGCGAGCCGTTCGGCGAGGATGTCGGCCAGCTCGATGACGGCCAGCGAGTCCAGCCCCAGCTCCTCCAGGGTCGCCGTGGGCCGCACCTCCTCGGTGGGGACCTGGAAGGCGGTGACCAGGATCTCGGCGAGGTCGGGATGGACGTGGCTGCTCATGGCGGTTCTCTCCGGGGGAGTCGTTTCCCGGGCCGCCGACGCGGCCGGGCCCGGCTCCATTGCGCCGCACCGGGGGCCGCCCGCGGAACGTGTTCCGGCTTCGAACCTGTTGAACCGTCAAAGACGTTGCCCGGAAGAGCCCGGCACAGCAGTCCGGTCGGCCCAGCGGCCCAGCGGCGAACGGCACCGGCCGGGCGGCTGATCATGATCGTTCCCAACCGCGCGTCGGCCATCGCCGACCCGGGATGCCGCCCTAGGTTGGCCGCCATGAACAAGACCCGCCTGACGGAGGAGTTCGCGGTGCGGCCACCCCTGGCGGGCGGCCTCGCCGTGCTCACCGCTTTCCGGCACCCCCGGCGCGGCCCGGTGGTCTGCCCCGCGGCGCCGCTGCTGGCCGCCTGGCTGCGGCGCCGCTCCTCGGGCGTGCGGCTCACCGGGCGCGCCCCGGACCTCGGGAGCACCGGCGCCGCGGGCCAACCGGGCGACTGTGGAAGGGTGTTCACCCTCAGCTACCTCGACGGGAGCGACCACGCCGGGCGGCCCGGGCGGGCTGTGGGCATCGCCGTGCACGCCGCGCCGGGGCTGCTGGAGCTCGGGGCGTCGGCCATGGGCGCCTGGTCCGCGGCGCTGCGCACCCGGCGCCTGTTCGTGCCGGTGTCCGGTGGCGCCTGCACCGGCGGTCCCGGCGCCGAGCGCCCCAGCCCCGGATGGCCCACGCAGTCCACCGCCGCACGCCCGGGCGCCGTTGAACCCGGCCCCGGCTGCGCGCACGCCGCCGCGACCTGGCGGACGGTGTACGGGTTCCTCGCCCGGGGCGACACCGTCCTGCTGCTCGGGGCGGGCGCCGACGGAACGGACAGCGGCCCGCCGCCGCCCCTCGGCGCGGCCGGCCTGCTGCTGGCCGTGCGCACCGCGGCGGCGGCCCACCACGTCACGGTGCCCGACCCGGACCGGCTCTCCTTCGTCCAGTGGCCCTGCTCGGCGACCGAGGAGGTCGCCGCCATCCTGGCCGTCCTGCGGGCCCGGTTCCCGCGGCTGCGCGGCCAGCACCCGGACCAGTGGTGCTACGCCGTCACCGACACCCGCGCCGCGGTGCGCGCGGCCGTGGCCGAGAGCGATCTGACGCTGGTGCTCCCGCCCGGCGCTCCCGGCGGGTCCGACCGGTCCCCAAGGTCCGACTGGTCCCCGGGCAGCGACTGGTACCCGCCCGGTCGGCGGCTGCACCTGCGCGAACTCGGTGACCTCGCTCCCGAACTCCTGGCCCCGGCCGCGACCCTGACGCTGCTGCCACCCTCCGGGTACCCGGCGAGCTCGCCGGGGCAGGCCGTGGTGATCGAGGCGCTCTCCGGACTGGGCCCGCTCAGCGTGGTGCGGCGCCGGATGGTCAGCGAGACCACCTGCGGCGTCGCGCACACCACACGGGGGCCCGCGCTCAGTCCGACAGGTCCCACAGCAGCCGGTAGTACCTGATCCGCTCGGCGTCCGGCGCGACCCCGTAGGCCTCCAGCAGCGTCTCCTCCCAGCCCGGACCGTAGTTCCACCGCGTGCTCCAGGTGGCGATGGCGAGGTCGGCCCACCGGTCGGCGACGCCGAGGTCGCCGAGGTCGACGTGCCCGGTGCACGTGCCGTCGTCGCCGATCAGGGTGTTGGGGGCGCAGGCGTCGCCGTGGCAGACGACGAGCTCGTCGACCGGCGGGATGTCGGCGAGCAGGTCGAGCGCGCGCTCGGCGGTGCCGACGTGCCGCAGGTCCTCATGCCAGTCCGCCGGGTCGATCCGGCCTGCTGCCGCCCGCGCGTGCACCGCCGCCAGCCGCCGTTCGGCCGACCAGTCGAACGGGCAGTCCGGGACGGGCAGCGCGGTGTGCAGGGCACGCAGCCCGGCACCGATCGCGCGCACCGCGGTGCCCGGATCACGCTTCCAGTGGTCGTCGACCGCCATGCGTCCGGGCAGGCCGTCGGTGACGATCCAGGACCCCGCCTCGTCCGCGCCCTCGTCGAGCACCCGGGGCACCACGGTGAACCTCGCCGCCCACCGCAGGCGCAGCACCTCGGCCGAGAGGTCGATTCCGCCGGCGCCGGGCGTCCATTTCACGAACTGCCGTGCTGCCAGGCCGACCTGGAAGGTCAGGCCGCCAACTCCGTTCTGCCACACGGCCCGCACGGGCCGTCCGGCGGCGAACTCGGTGACGATCTGCGGCACCTCGACCGGCCCCTGGGGCGCCATCGCAATCATCGGGCCATTCTGGCCCGGGCGACCGGGGCCGGGCCACCCGTTTGCGGGAAGCCCGGCCCCGCGCGCCCGGCAACATCCGCCGGACAGGCCCTACGCCCGGCCCTGCGGCGCGCGTGCCACCGGTCAGTCCTTGAAGGCGTCCTTGACCTTCTCGCCCGCCTGCTTGACGTCGCCGCTGACCTGGTCGGCCTTCCCCTCCGCGGTCAGGCGCTCGTTGCCGACGGCCTTGCCGGCCGCCTCCTTCGCCTTCCCCTTCGCCTTCTCCGCGATGTTCTTGGCCTTGTCCTCGCCGCTCATGGCGTCCTCCTCGATGCTGCCCAAGGCTGGTCGGTCCAGCGCTGCGTGCCGGGCGCCTGCCCCGATCGGGCGGGTTCATGCGGACAGACCCCGGGCTCCCGGTCCGGCGGCGTGGCCAGAACCGTGGTCCGCCACGGGCCGCGTACAGTGCCGGGTATGTCTGATATGCCGGTGGAGTTGCGGGTCGAGCCGCTGGGTGACCACGAGTACCTCGTCGCGGTCGTCGGCGGCGAACAGAGGGCCGAGTCCCGGTTCCGCGCCACCCCCGACGTGATGGCGGAACTGGGTGCCGGTGACGAGGCCGAGCAGCGCGTCGTCCGGGAGAGCGCCGCGTTCCTGCTCGACCACCAGCCCTTGGTCGACCTCCCGCCGATGATCGATCTGGCGGACGTCGCCGCGGCCTACGACGGCTACCTCGACGACCTGCGGCTACGGCTGTCCCGCTGAGCCGGGCGGCGGGGGCTCCACCGCGCCGGGTCGGTCCACCGCCAGGCCGGCCGTGTGCGCCGCCGTGGCGAGCACCTCGCGCAGCATCGCCGGGGTGAGCCGGCCGGTGAAGACGTTGCGCTGGCTCACGTGGTAGCAGCCGAACAGCGTCACCGGTGCGCCCGCCCCGTCGTCGGCGGCCACCAGGGTCGTCCGCACCCCGTGGCCGAACCGCGGTCGCGGCCGGGGCACCTGCCAGCCGGCCGACTCCAGGGCCGGCAGCACGGCCTGCCAGCCGAAGGCGCCCAGCACGACGACGCAGCGCACGGTCGGCCGCAGCAGCTCCAGCTCGCGGGCCAGCCACGGGCGGCAGGTGTCCCGCTCGCCCGGCGTGGGACGGTTCTGCGGCGGCGCGCAGCGCACGGGGGCGGTGACCCGGACGCCGGACAGTGCCAGGCCGTCGTCCTGCCGGGTCGCGGTCGGCTGGGAGGCCAGCCCGAGCCCGTGCAGCGTCGCGTACAGCAGGTCACCGGCCCGGTCACCGGTGAACATCCGGCCGGTCCGGTTCGCGCCGTGTGCCGCGGGCGCCAGGCCGATGACCGCCAGGGCGGCGTCCACGGGCCCGAACCCGGGCACCGGGCGCCCCCAGTACTCCCAGTCACGGAATGCGGGACGCTTGATACGGGCGGCCTCCTCCCACCAGGCCACCAGGCGCGGGCAGGCCCGGCAACGGACCACCTGCCCGTCCAGTTCGACCAGCGTGCGGGCCCGGGCGGCCGAGCGGACGGGAAAGTCGGCCTCGGACATGGTCCACCAGCTCCTCCGGGGTAGCCGCACCGGTGAGGCCGTCGGCCGCGACGCGGCGGACGAACGGCACGATCCGCACCACGATCTGCCACGGAGGGCAGCCATGGCCAGCACCAAGGACATCAGATGTCACCGCGTCTACGAGGAAACCTCGCCCGAGGACGGCACCCGGGTGCTGGTGGACCGGCTCTGGCCGCGCGGGCTGCGCAAGGACGACGCCCACCTCGACGCGTGGCTGCGCGACGTCGCCCCGTCGACCGAGCTGCGGCAGTGGTACGGCCATGACCCGGAGCGTTTCCAGGAGTTCCGCCGGCGCTACCTCGCGGAACTGCGCGACTGCGACCACCGGGAGGCGCTGCACGAACTCGGCGAGCTGGCCCGCCACGGGCGGGTCACCCTGCTCACCGCCACCTGCGACGTCGACCACAGCCAGGCCGCCGTGCTGGCCGACCGGCTCTCCCGCCGACGGCCTCCATGGACGGTGCCCACGGACGGCGCCCGCTGACGGCGCCGACGGACGGCGCACCGCGGTGTGCGCGCCTCGCCCAGCCGGTGGACAGCCGGTGCCGCGTGCGTCGTCCGCGGCGCGCCGGGGTAGGCGGTAGGGAACATGTCCGGCGAACCCCGGGAGGAGTGGCGATGGCCGACCGACAGGACGCGCAGGTCGTCGTGATCGGAGCCGGCCCCGCGGGCTCCGCCGCGGCGGCCCACCTGGCCCGGGCGGGGGTCGACGTCCTGCTGCTGGAGAAGGACGTCTTCCCCCGGGACAAGGTCTGCGGCGACGGCCTGACCCCGCGCGGTGTGCACCAGTTGCTGCGGCTGGGGATCGATGTCGGCGCCCCGGGCTGGCGGCGCTCGCGCGGCATGCGCCTGCACTGCTCGGGCCGTCGCGTCGACGTCGACTGGCCGGCGCTCGGCGGCTACCCCGACTTCGGGCTCACCCGGACCCGCCACGACTTCGACCACCTGCTCGCCCAGCACGCCCAGGGCGCCGGTGCCCGGCTGCACACCGGGACCAAGGTCACCGCCCCGCTCACCGACGCCGCCGGGCGCCTCACGGGCGTCACCGCCGTGACCCCCGGGGGCGGCACCGCCGAGTTCCGCGCGCCGCTGGTCATCGCCGCCGACGGCGCCTCCGCCCGCACCGCGCTCGCCCTGGGCTGGCAGCGCGACCAGCGCAGCCCGATGGCGACCGCCGTTCGCCGCTACTACCGCAGCCGGGCCCTGGCGGAGGACGAGTATCTGCAGCTCTGGGCCGACGTGCGCTGCGCCGGTAGCGGGCACGACCTGCCCGGCTACGGCTGGGCCTTCCCGCTCGCCGACGGCCGGGTGAACATCGGCCTCGGCGGCCTGCCGCACCGCCGCCACGGCGCCACCGACCTGCGGGCCACCCTGCGCGAGTGGGTCGACCAGCTGCCCGCCCACTGGGAGCTGGACGAGCAGCACGCGGAGGACCCGCCGCGCAGCGCCGCGCTGCCGATGGGCCTCAACCGGCGCCCCCAGTACCGGCGGGGTCTGCTGGTGCTCGGCGACAGCGCGGGCATGATCAGCCCCTGGAGCGGTGAGGGCATCGCCCAGGCCATGGAGGCCGCCGAGGTGGCGGCCGACACGGTCGCCCTCGCCCTGACCCGGCCGCCGGGCCTGCGCCGCGAACAGGCGCTGCAGCACTACCCGGCCGAGGTGGACCACCGCTGGGGCCGCTACTACCGGCTCGGCAACGCCGTCGCCGCCCAGGTCTTCAGCCGGGTCGGCTACCGCCCCCTGCTCAGCCGCCGCATCATGACCAGCCCCACCGCGATCGGCCTGGTCGTCCGCCTGCTCAGCCAGGCCACCACCGCCCCGGCGCAGGACGGCATCGACTCGGTGCTCAACACCGCGCTGCGCCTGGTACCGAAGCTGCGCCGCTAGAGCCTGTCCGGCGAGCCCGTCCCGCGCGACCGGTCAGCGGCGTGCGGTGCGGCCGGTGGGCGGCGTGATGCGGACCCGCTCGGTGGCGGGGGCCCGCTCGATGTCGTCGAGCTGCGCGGTGATCGTGCCGCGCAGCTCGTCGTAGTCCTCGAAGCAGTGGTCGTTGAAGAGCGTGTGGCCCGTCCACATGAGGTTCGCGCACACCCGGGCCGGCACCCCACCCGTCCGGGCGCCCATGCCGACCAGGGCCACCGACCCGATGCTGCCGGGCGCCTTCTGGTTCTGCAGGTGGATCGCCTGGAACGCGGCGGCGCAGGCGAGTGCGACGTTCAGCGTCTCGCTCACGTTCTGCGCGGACTGCGCCATGGTCGGCGCCGAGATCAGGAACCTCGGGTTGCTCGCTCCGGACGGCACGCACACCGCGCTGCCCACCGGGAGCCGGCCCGCGAAGTGGTCGCGGATCGCGCGCTGCACCCGCAGCTGGATGCCCGCGCCGAGGTGCCGCTTGATGGCGGCGTCGACCCCACCGTCCATCCGGCCACGGGAGTTGGTGGGGCTGACCCAGGCGTCGACCTGCTCGTCGAGGATCGATCCGCTGCGGATCTCGACCCCCGGGGTGTCGGCGAACGCCGCTCGCCAGGCCGCCACCACCGGGGCGTTGATGTCGGTCAGGACCACCCTGAGCGGCGACGGCACGCGGTTCACGGTCAATTCTCTGCTCCCATCGAAGGCACTCGCCCAACTCCTGGCACTCACGACGCTACGGCTCCCCACTGACAGCGGTTCTGACGGTCCGCCGGTGCTGTCACACCCGGTTGCTACCACTGTGGAAGCCCGACGATCAGCCCGCCATCAGCACGAATGCGACGATTCGGAGTCCCACCGCCATGACCGATGCCGCCACCCCCGCCCAGCCCGAACCGAACGACCCGCTGGCGCTCGCGGACCTCTTCCAGGGCGGCGGCGAACCGTGGCTCCCGCTGCTGAAGCCGGTGATCGAGGCGCAGCCGGGCGCCGCGGCCTTCATCGGTCCGGCGCGCGGCCCGGAGGTCGTCCCGGTGCGCGAACTGACCTTCCAGGCGCTCAAGCCGCACGCGCCGGAGAAGTGGCGGGTGGTGGTCTTCGGTCAGAACCCGTACCCGCGGCCGGAGAGCGCCACGGGCATCGCCATGTTCGACAACACCTTCCACGACTGGACGGACAGCCAGTTCGGCAGGGTCGTCAGCATCCGCTGCATCATCAAGGCGGCGGCGATGTGGAAGCACGGCATCCCGAAGAAGACCCCGATCGCCGACATACGCGCGCTGTTGAAGGAGCAGGACACCGTCCAGCCGCCGGAGTGGTTCCAGGCGATGCTGACGCAGGGCGTGCTGCTGCTGAACGCGGCGCTCACCGCCAGCGGCGACGGGGCGATGGGACCGGAGCAGCACACCGCGTTCTGGCGGCCGGTCGCCGAACGGATCGTCGAGGAGATCCTCCGGGCCAAGCAGCACGCCGCCGAGGAGGACCGCGGTGTGGTCTTCGCCTGGTGGGGGGCGCACGCCCGCAGCCTCAAGCGGGTCGTCCTGCGGATGCAGAAGAAGTACCCCGGGGTCGAGGTCCGGCACATCGACCACCCCAACCCCGCGGCGCAGGGCGACATCTTCTGCGACGGCGACCACTTCGCGACGGTGAACACCGTCCTCGCCTCGCTGGGTACCGAGGAGATCGACTGGCTGCCCAGCAGCGGCTGGAACACGGCCGTGGCGGGGCCGGGCGGCACCGGCGGCGACACCGCGCAGCGGATGGGCGCCTTCATCGCCTCCACCATGGAGCTGCACCAGCTCTACCTCGACCGCCTCGCCGGGGTGAAGGACGAGGGCCTCGTCCTGCCCGCCGTCACCGGGGTGTTCGACACCCCGCTGATGGACTTCCGTGACGCCGTGTCCCCGGTCGCGGGGCTGCTGTCCGGGCTGGACCGGTACGTCGAGCTGTCGCACGCGTTCGGCAGACGGCGCACCGACGAGGGGGCCGGCGGGCTGTCCGCCGACGCGATCGCGGCGCTGTACCTCTACACCTGCGAGTCCGCGTTCTACCGGGAGATCAACGCGATCCTGCGCTCCCCGGACCGCGGCAGGCTCGTGCCGTACCTGCCGTACCTGCCGTACCTGCGGCTGCTGTTCGCGGCCGTCGCCGAGCTCCCGGCCCGCACCCGGCCGCTGTGGCGCGGGGTGCCGCTGGACCTGCGGGCGCAGTACCCGCTGGGCCGGACGGTGACCTGGTGGGGCGTCTCCTCGTGCACCTCCAAGCCCGCCGTGGCGCGCTCCTTCCTCGGCAGCCGCGGCAAGCGCACGCTCTTCGAGGTGCATCCGCTGCGGGCCGCCGGCATCCAGGACTTCTCCGCGTTCACCGGCGAGGAGGAGTTCATCCTCCTGCCGGGCACGCAGCTGGAGGTGACGGACGTGCGGGCCGAACGCGGCGGGCTGTCCACCGTGACGCTCACCGAACTGCCCGAGCAGACCCTGGTCTCCTGAGGGCCGGCCCCCGGCGGGCAGCGGGTCCGGTGGCGGCGGCCCGCCGGACACGGGATATCCTGGAGCGGAACGACGGCGGAGGGGCTCGCCGCAACCGCGACCGGTACCGGTCGCCAACGGTCCCTACCTGATGTCCGCGAGACCCGCGGGCGCATCCCAGGTAGGAGAGCCATGCCCCGACACACCACCACCCCGCCCGGTGCGCCCGGCCGTCCACCGGCCGGCGGTGCCGCCCGGGTGCGCGCCGGTGCGGGCCGGCACCTTCCCGACACACTCCTAGGAGTTGGCATGCGCGGCGAGCGCCCGCCCAGCACGAGCGGGCCGCGGCCCGCCGAGGACCTGCCCGTCGACCCGGACAGCGCGGCCCCCCTGCCCGCCGGGCCGGAGCGCCCACCGCGCCCCCGCCAGTGGGACGTCCTCGCGGTGATCGCCCTGGGCGGCGGGCTCGGCAGCGTGGCCCGCTACGAACTCGCCCAGGCCTGGCCCACCGCGGCGGGCACCTTCCCCTGGGCCACCTTCACCATCAACGTCACCGGCAGCCTGCTGCTCGGCGTCCTGATGGTCTTCGTCCTGGAGATCTGGCCGCCCAACCGCTTCGCCCGCCCGTTCCTGGGCGTCGGCATCCTCGGCGGCTACACCACCTTCTCGACCTACACCGTCGAGCTGCGCGGCCTGCTCGCCACCGGCCACTTCGCCGTCGCCGACGCCTACGCGCTCACCAGCCTGGTGGCGGGACTGGCCGCGGTGTGGACGGGGATCGCCCTCGCCCGTCGTCTCGGGCGGCTGCCGGTGCGGCGCGGTCCGCGCCGCCGCTCCCAGGCCGGTCACACCGCCACCGCGACCGCCCGCCCCGAGCCGAAGACCGGTCCGGGCGGCGCGGGCGAGATGGCCGCCAGCAGCGAGGGAGGCCCGCGATGAGCCCGTTGATCCACCGCCACCACGCGCAGCCGGAACCCGCTCCGGCCCGCGAGGCACGCCCGCCGCTGAGCGGCCCGGTGCTGCGGATGACCGTCTACCTCGGTGAGAGCGACCAGTACCGGCACCACCCCGTGTACACCGAGATCGTCCACCGGGCCCACCGCGCTGGTCTGGCCGGCGCCAGCGTGTTCCGCGGCATCGAGGGCTTCGGCGGTACCTCGCTGATCCACACCACCCGCCTGCTCGACCTCGCCGAGGACCTCCCCGTCGCCGTCGTGATCATCGACGAGGAACGGCGCATCCGCGCCTTCCTGCCGCAGGCCGAGGAGGTCCTCGCCCAGGGCCTGATCACCCTCGACCCCGTCGAGGTCGTCACCCACCGTGTCGTCACCCACCGGGTCGACGCGGCCGACGGCGTCACCCCGATCGACCAGGAAGGCGAGAACTGATGGCCGTGCTGATGGTGTTCCTCGGCGGCATCCTCGGCGCACCGCTGCGCTACCTCATCGACAAGGCCGTCCAGTCCCGCCACGACAGTGTCTTTCCGTGGGGGACCTTCCTCATCAACGTCTCCGGCGCCTTCGTGCTCGGTGCCGTCACCGGCGCCGGCCACGCCCACGGCCTGCCCGGTGACGCCGTGCTGCTGCTGGGCACCGGCGTCTGCGGGGCGCTCACCACGTTCAGCACCTTCACCTTCGAGACCGTCCGGCTGCTGGAGGAGGGCTCGCTGGCCGAGGCCGGCCTCAACGTCGTGGGCAGCCTGGCCGTCGGCCTGCCCGCCGCGGCGGCCGGCTACGCGCTGCTGACCTGGCTCTGACCGGACCGCTGCGGCGTCGACCGCGGTCGGGCACCGCGCCCGACCGCGGTCAAACGATGCGCGAACGCTGCGACTGGCCGGATGGTGCACGACTCCACAAGGGTCGAGGGGTGCAGAGACCGATCGAGCGGCCGGCGGAGAGCCCGGCCGCGTTACGTGCCCTGGCAGCCCGCGTCGCCGGTGGCGACGAGTGGGCCTTCGAGGAGCTGTACGTCGCCACCGCCGGCCGTGTGCACGGCCTGGTGCTGAGCCTGCTGCGCGACCGCCCCCGCGCGGAGGAGGTGACCCAGGAAGTGTTTCTGCAGGTGTGGCGGGAGGCGCCGCGGTACCGGAGCGAGCGCGGCGAGGTGCTGGCGTGGATGCTCACCATCGCCCACCGGCGCGCCGTGGACCGGGTCCGCTCCGAGCAGGCCGCCACGGACCGCGACCGGGCCGCCGCCCGGCGGGACCGCACCCCGGCCTTCGACGAGGTCGCCGACCAGGTCGAGCGGGAGCTGGAACGCCTGTCGCAGTGCGCCCGGGTGCGCCGCGCGCTCGGCATACTGAGCGAGGTCCAGCGGGAGAGCCTGCTGCTGGTCTACTTCGGCGGCCGTACCCACGCGCAGGCCGCCGCCGCCCTCGGCGTGCCGCTGGGCACCGTCAAGACCCGCGTCCGCAACGCCCTGCAGCGGCTGCGCGACCTGCTCGTCGACTCCTCCGCCACGGGACCGGCCGGGCCGCGGCTCGGGACGGGCCGCACGCCGTAGGCTCACCTCTGTGCCCACACCGCTCACGCCTGTGCAAGCGCCCGCACCCGACCGGCCGGTGTCCGCCCAGGCGGGTCTGACCACCGGTGACCTCGCCCGGGCGCTCGGCGTCTCCCCGGCCACCATCCGGTCGTGGGAACGCCGTTACGGCATCGGCCCGGCCCAGCGGACCCCCGGTCGCCACCGCCGGTGGAGCCCGCGGGACGTCGCGGTGCTGGAGACGATGTGCCGCCTCACCGCCCGGGGCGTCATGCCGGCGGAGGCCGCCCGCCTGGCTGCCGCGGAGCCCCAGCCCGAACGCCTGGCCGGACCCGAACGCCTGGCCGGACCCGAACACCTCGGTGCCCCGCATCCTGTCGCCGCCCCCGAGCAGCCCGCCCGCCGGGAACCGTCCGAGCCCGGGGCACCCGCCGCCGTACCGCGACAGGGCGGCGACCGGGCGGTGCCGGCCGCCGCCGCCCGGCGCGAGTGCCGGGGCCTGGCCCGCGCCGCCACCCGGCTCGACGCCTGCGAGGTGGCCCGGATCCTGGACCGCGGGCTCGACCGGCTCGGCCTCGTCGCGGCCTGGACCCAGCTGATGGTGCCCGCGCTGCGCGCGGTCGGCCGCGCGTGGGTCACCGAGGGCGAACCGTACGTCGAGGTGGAACACCTGCTCTCCTGGCACATCTCCCGGGCCCTGCACCGCAGCACCGCGCGCTGCGAACCGCTGCCCGGCCCGGCCCTGCTGCTCGCCGGGATGCCCACCGAACTGCACGCGCTGCCGCTGGAGGCGCTGGCGGCGGGGCTGGCCGAACGCGGCCTGCCGTACCGGATGTTCGGCCCCGCGCTGCCGCCCGAGGCCCTGCTGGCGGCGGTGCGCCGCACCGGGCCGCCGGCCGTGCTGCTCTGGTCCCAGCTGGCGCGAACCGCGGACCGCGCCCTGGTGCAGCGCGTCGCCCGGACCAGCTGGGGCCTGCACGGCGCCCGCGGCCGCCCCGTCGTGCTGGTCGCCGGGCCGGGCTGGGGCGGCCCCCGCCGACCCCCGGGCACC
Organism: Kitasatospora sp. NBC_01250; assembly: GCF_036226465.1. Taxonomy (NCBI): domain Bacteria; kingdom Bacillati; phylum Actinomycetota; class Actinomycetes; order Kitasatosporales; family Streptomycetaceae; genus Kitasatospora; species Kitasatospora sp. NBC_01250. The sequence goes on from NZ_CP108476.1 coordinate 8,521,410, forward strand.
CTGCGCCCCCGTGATCTGCCGAGCGCCCTCGACCAGTTGGGCGTGGCATGGAAAGCCCGGGAGCGGTGAGACGAGGTCGGACGACACGACGACCGACCCGGCCGACCGAGGAAACAGGAGTCCCCATGGAACACGAGGCCGACGTGGTCGAGGAACTGACGGCCGACCACCTGGCGGCTCGCCAGCTGTTCGAGACGCTCCGGGGCCTGGACCCCGGTGACGGGCGACGGCGCGAGGCGGCGGACGAGTTCACCATCGAGCTGGTCCGCCACTCGGTGGCCGAGGAGCAGTTCCTCTACCCGGCGCTGCGCGAGCACGTGTCAGGGGGCGACGCGCTGGCGGACCGGGGAGTCGCCGACCATGAGCGGATCGAGCAGCTGCTCAAGGAACTGGAGGAGGCGGACCCGGCCGAGGCCCGGTTCGAGGAGCTGATCGGTGTGCTCGCCGCCGAGCTCACGGCGCACATCGAGGACACCGAGCGGAACCTGCTGCCCGCCCTGGTCGACGCCTGCTCGGCCGAACGGCTCGACGAACTCGGCGACCTGGTCCGCACCGCGAAGGCGCTCGCGCCCACCCGTCCGCATCCCGGTGCCCCCGACTGGAAGCTCCTGGCCGCGGGCACCAGCCTGGTCGACCGCGCGCGGGACTTCCTCGCCGGCCGCGGCCGCCCGTCCTGAGGAACCGGGCATGAACGCCGCGAGCCGGGGCAGCCGAGCCCTTACCACAGGCCGGTCCGCAGGGGCGCGGCCTGACACGGCGGAGAGAGGACACGGCATGACCGGGAACGTCAACATCTGGGAGTTCCGCACCGCCTCCGGCCACAGCGCCGGCACCGACCTCATCGACTTTCACGTCGAGGCCACCGACGGCCCGATCGGCAAGGTGGACAAGCTCTCCGAAGAGGTCGACAGCCAGCACCTGGTGGTGGACACCGGCCCCTGGATCTTCGGCAGGCGGGTGCTGCTGCCCGCCGGTACGGTCTCCCGCATCGAGATCGGGGAGCGCAAGGTGTATGTCGACCGCTCCAGGGACGAGATCAAGAACGGCCCCGGGATCGACGCGGGAGCCACCGAACCGGAGGACGCCGACTTCCGCGATCCCTACCTGCTCTACTACGGGCCCTTCTACGGCGGCTTCGGCATCTGACCGCCCTCGGTTCCGCGGCCGGGGCACCGCCGTTGTCACTCCTCGGGCCGCGGCTCGGCTCCGGCGGTCCGGCGCTGCAGGTCCGCGTGCCAGCGGGCCGCGTTGCTGCCGTCCAGCTGCCCGGCGAAGGCGCGGTAGGCCGCCGCCGCCAGGCCCTCGCGGTCGGCCGGTTCGGCGGCGGCGATCTCCCACAGCGCCTGCTCGGTGTCGTCGTCGAGCCCGGTGCAGGACCGCAGTCCTGCACCGGCCAGCGCGTTCTCCACCTCCTGGTGGAAGTTCGTCCGCAACTGCTGCCGACTCGGCCGACCCGCGCGCATCCCGCCCCCTGCTCGTACCTTCGTACCCCGAACCGGTCCTGACGGTTCGTGGGATCCCGACCCGCATGGTACGTGAGCCGCTTCCCGCAGAGCCCGGACGGGAGGGGCGCTTCATCAGTGCTCGGCCCGCTCGCCGCAAACCCCGTCCTCCGGGTATATGCGGGCGGGCACCGTCGGCGGTGCCGCAGACTGGGGCCCGGTAACCCGACCTACTGGAGGATGGTTCTCATGGCCGACCGGCCCTTGACGCTGATGGCAGTGCACGCCCACCCCGACGACGAGGCCACCGGAACGGGGGGAGTTCTCGCGCGCTATGCGGCCGAGGGCTTTCGCACGGTCCTGGTCACCTGTACCGACGGCGGCTGCGGTGACGGCCCGGGGGGAGCCAAGCCGGGCGACCCCGGGCACGACCCGGCGGCCGTCGCCGCGATGCGCCGCACCGAACTCGAAGCGAGCTGCGACGTCCTGAAGGTCACCCACCTGGAGCTGCTCGGGTACGCCGACTCGGGCATGATGGGCTGGCCGGCCAATGACGCGCCCGGATCGTTCTGGAGCACGCCGGTGGAGGAGGCCGCCGCCCGCCTGGGCGAGTTGATGCTGCGCCACCAGCCCGATGTGGTGGTGACCTACGACGAGAACGGGTTCTACGGCCACCCCGATCACATCCAGGCGAACCGGGTCACGATGGCCGCGCTGGAGCGCACCGGCCTCGCGTCGAAGGTGTACTGGACGACGGCCCCGCGCTCGATGATGGCGCGCTTCGGGGAGGTCATGCGCGAGTTCGGTGCCGACTGGGAGGAGCCGGACCCGGCGGAGGCCGCCGCGATGCCCGAGATCGGGCTGCCCGACGAGGAGATCACCACCTGGGTGGACACCACCGCGTTCGGCGGCCAGAAGTTCGACGCGCTGCTCGCCCACGCCAGCCAGAGCGAGAACATCTTCTTCCTGCGGATGGGCAAGGAGAGGTTCACCGAGCTGATGGGGGTGGAGACCTTCGTACGGGTCCAGGACACCACCGGCGCGGCGCTGCCCGAGAACGACCTCTTCGCCGGCCTGCGCTGAGCCCGCGGCAGGCCCCGTTCCGCTCGGTGCCCGGCCCCGCAGTCGTGCCGCCGCACGGCTGCGGGGCCGGGGAGCGAGTGCGGCCGGGGCCCGGGCAGGGCGCCCCCGAAGAGCGGGTGTCGCGGACCCGGGCGGCCCGGGCGACAGGTTAGGTTCGTCTGCGTGACCGGCAACGACGCGGTCCTGGCGCTGGTGGTCGTCACCGCGCTGGGCTTCGACTTCACCAACGGATTCCACGACACCGGCAACGCCATGGCGACCTCCATCGTCACCGGAGCCCTCCCCCCGCGCATCGCCGTCGCCATCTCGGCCGTGCTCAACCTGGTCGGCGCGTTCCTGTCGACGGCCGTGGCGGCGACCATCGCCAACGGCCTGGTCGACACGCACGACGTGACACTGACCGTGGTCTTCGCCGGTCTGACCGGCAGCATCCTGTGGAACCTGGCCACCTGGTTCCTCGGGATCCCCTCCAGTTCCTCGCACGCGCTGATCGGCGGCGTCATCGGGGCCACGATGGCGGCGGCGGGCGGCTCAGCCGTCAAGTGGCAGGGCCTGGTCTCCAAGGTGATCGTGCCCGCCGCGCTGTCGCCCTTCATCGCGGGCGCGATCGCCGCCCTCGGCACCTGGCTGGTCTACCGGCTGACCCGGCAGGTCGCCGAGCGTCCGCGCGCGCACGGCTTCCGGATCGGCCAGGTCGGCTCGGCCTCGATGGTCTCGCTCGCCCACGGCACCAACGACGCGCAGAAGACGATGGGCGTCATCACCCTGGCACTGATCGCCAACGGAACCCTGGGCAGCGGGGCCAAGGCCCCGGACTGGGTGATCGCCTCCTGCGCGGCGGCGATCGCGCTGGGCACCTACATCGGCGGCTGGCGGGTCATCCGGACCTTGGGCAAGGGGCTGGTGGAGATCGAGCCCCAGCAGGGGCTGGCCAGTGAGTCGGCCTCCGCCGCGGTGATCCTCTCCTCCACCGACTTCGGCTACTCGCTCTCCACCACCCACGTGGCGACCGGCTCGATCCTGGGCGCCGGGGTCGCCAGGAAGGACGCGGTGGTGCGCTGGCACGTCGCCCGCCGGATGGCGGTCGCCTGGCTGTTCACCCTGCCGGCGGCGGCGCTGGTCGGCGCGGTGGCCTACTGGGCCGCGCACGGGATCGGCGGCACCGCGGGTGTCGTGGTGATCTTCGTGGTGCTGCTCCTCGCCGCGACCGCCTTCTACGCCACCTCCCGCCGCGCCGCCGTGACGGCGAAGAACGTCAACGCGACCTGGACCGGCACGGTCGTCCCGGCAGCCGCCACGGACGAGGTGGCCCCGTGAACCCCTGGATCGACACTCCTGGATCGATCGGACGACGAATCCGCCGGCGCTCGCGTTCCTCCGCGGCCACGGGGTAGGGGACCGGTGACGACCACCCCGCACCGAGAACGAAGGACCAGGTGTCCCAGCCGCACCGCGAACACAAGCACGTCGGCGAGTACTGGCGGGCCGTGGCGGCCGACCGCCGCGCCCGCGCCGCCGCCCGGCGGTGGCGGCGTACCGGCGAGGAGCCGCGCTCGGCGAGCAGCGACCTGGCGGCCCGGCGGGTGCTGAACCGGATCTTCGCGCCGCTCTTCCTGCTCGGTACCGTCGTTTTCGCGCTGCTCGCGGCGAACGCGCTGCCCGCGCCCAGCGCGGATCGCGCGTTCTACACCGGGCTGGCCGTGCTGTGCGCGGTGTTCACCGTCATCGCGGTGATCGACCTGTTCGTCATCCGGCGCCGCATCGCGGAGCAGCGGCGCTGGCGGCGCTGAGCCGCTGGGGGAGGCCCTACCGGTGCGAGGAGCGCCGGGCCAGCAGCGCACGCGCCGAGGGCGCCGCGCGCAGCAGCTCGCCGGTGACGAAGGAGACCACGGCAGAGACGATCACCAGCGGCAACTCGTCCGGGGCGTCCTTGCCGAGCAGCAGGGTGGCCAGCACGACGGCGGTGAGCGGCAGCCGCAGCACGGCCGCGCTCCCGGCCGCCAGGCCCACCGCCAGCGCCGGGGCGGGCCCGAAGCCCGGTACCCCCACCAGGAGGGTGGCCAGGGCCGAGCCGAGGAAGAGCGAGGGGAAGATCGGGCCGCCCCGCAGGCTGCCCATGGAGAGGATCCATCCCACTCCCTTGAGCACCACCAGCGCCAGCAGTGCGGCGACCGACCACGCGTGCGGCGTCGCGGCCAGCTGGGCGAGCGTGGCCTGGCCGGACAGCACGGCCTCCTGCGACGACCGGCCGGTGGCCAGTGCGTACACCGCGGCGCAGCCGCCGACCGCCGTCGCGCAGGCGACGGTCAGCAGGACGGTCCGCCGCTCGACCAGCCCGGCCAGGCGCCCGCTCAGTCGCACGGACGGCACCATGCAGCACGCGATCAGGACGGCGAGCGGCACGCCCCACAGGAAGTCGCCCGCGCTGGGCGTGTGGTCCGGCGGCACGGTCGGCAGGTTCAGCGCCCCGATCCCGAAGCCGGACCAGTGGTCGAAGCCGGTGAAGACCAGTGCGCCGACGCCGCTGGCCAGCAGGCAGGGCAGCAGGAGCAGGGACAGCTGCGGGCCGCCGACGCCCGCGGCCTCGATCAGCAGCACCCCCGCGACCAGCGGATTGCCGAAGATGACGGAGATCGCCGCCGCGGCACCGGAGGCCCCGAGCACGTTCCGTGCCTGCGGGGGAAGGTCCGGGCGCACCCGCTCGACACCCAGCAGGGCCAGCCCGCTGCCGAGTGCCATCAGCGGCGCCTCCGGACCGAGGACCGCGCCCAGCGGCAGGCCCGCGATCGCGGCCAGGAAGATCCCGGGCAGCGCCGCGGGGGCGGTCGCCGTCATGCCCAGGCCGTGGGCCGGGACGTGCCCGCCGTTCCCGGGCAGGAAGGTGACCACGAGCGCCACCAGGATCCCGGCCAGCAGCAGCGCGGGCAGCGGCCACCACCACGGCGGACCGGACCAGCCCAGCTGCTGCGGGAGCCACTGCCACACCCCGTGCTGCAGCCAGTGCTCAAGGCTGACGAACCCGAAGGCGACCAGCGACACGGGCACGCCGACCAGCGCGGAGACGAGCAGCAGCCTGCGGAAGTCCCGCCCACGCAGCAGCGCCTGCAGCTGCTCCGTCTCGGCGCTGGGCCGGGCCTGCGCCATCGTGGACCCTCCTTGGCAGCCGCCTGTGCCTGCCAGTCTGACCGCCGCCCGGCCGGGTGGCCGCCGCCGACCGCCGGACGGGTGAGCGCCAGGCCGCCGGCCGGTCACGTTCGCGGGCCGGGCCACGTCGCGCCCGCGGTCGCCGGGTCACGCTCAGTAGCATGGCCGGGTGCGGCGGCCGGGCGAGTGAAGGAGCACGTGGCATGGCGATCGTGACGCCACAGAAGATCACCACGTTCCTGATGTTCGAGGGCTGTGCCGAGGAGGCGATGACCCTCTACACCTCGCTCTTCGACGACGCCGAGATCATCAGCCTCACCCGCTACGGCGCCGACGGGCCCGGCCCGGCGGGCAAGGTGTACCAGGCGGCGTTCTCGCTCGCCGGGCAGCGGTTCATCTGCATCGACAGTCCGGTGCGCCACGAGTTCGGCTTCACCCCCGCGGTCTCGCTCTACGTGCAGTGCGAGGACGAGGCCGAGATCGACCGGCTGCACGCGGCGCTCGCCGAGCGGGGTACGGAGCTGATGCCGCTGGGGTCCTACGGCTTCAGCGCCAGGTTCGGCTGGGTCAACGACCGCTTCGGGGTCTCCTGGCAGCTGAACCTGCCCGGGTGAGGGCCGCGCGACGGCCCGGGGCGCGGTCCGGGGGCGGTCCGCTCTCAGGAGGACGGCAGCCACACGGGAGCGCCGGGCGGGCCCTCGCGGCCGGCGCGGTCGACGGCGGTGGCCGCGTACCAGGCGCTCGGCGTGCCGGGTGGTGGCCGGTGGTGGTCGGTGCCGAGGGCGGGCAGCAGGGCGGTCAGGCGGGCCGGGTCGGCGGGCGGGGCGGCCCCGGGGTGGCGGTCGTAGCGGTACAGCGCGTACTGGAACGGCGGGGAGCCTCGCCCGGTGGCCGGGCACGGGGAGATCCGCAGCGCGGGCGGGCCGGCCGCAGGCCACAGCAGCGGCGGCCCGGGCGGGGCGGCGTGCGCGAGGCGGGGGAGCAGCGGGCTCAGGGCCGGGCGCTGCCAGTGGTCGGCGGCCAGCCTGCGGATGGCGCCGATGCGGTCGAGCTGGACGCTGCGGGCGCTGAAGAAGATGTCGCCGCCGATGGCGGGCAGGGTGGCGTTGAGGGCGAGGTGGCGGGAGAGTTCGGCGGGATCCTGCCAGGGGGCGGGGCGCTCGGGTGCGCCGGGGCGGGAGGCGGACTGGCCGATCCACAGCTGGATGTCGGTGCCTGCGGTCTGCTCGGCCCACCAGGGGGCGAGCACCGCGTAGTCAGCGGGGGTGAAGCCGAGGTACCAGTAGAGCTGGGGCGCGATGTAGTCGACCCAGCCCTTGCGCACCCAGCCGCGGGTGTCGCAGTACTGCTGGTCGTAGCTCTGCAGGGCGTCGGTGGCGGAGCCGGCCGGGTCGGACGTCCTGTTGCGCCAGACGCCGAAGGGGCTGACGCCGTAGACCGCCTCGGGGCGGGCGGCCCGCACCAGGTCGCGGGTCTGCCGCACCATCAGGTCGATGTTGTTGCGGCGCCAGGCGGCCCGCTTGGCGAAGCCCTTCCCGTGGGCGGCGAAGGCGGCGGCGTCGGGGAAGTCGTGCCGGCCGGGGTAAGGGTAGAAGTAGTCGTCGAAGTGGACGCCGTCGATGTCGTAGCGGACCACGGCGTCCATGATCGCCCGCTGGACGAACTCCCGGACGGCGGGGATGCCGGGGTTGTAGTAGATCTCGCCGTTGTAGACGACCGCCCAGTCGGGGTTGCGGCGGGCGGGGTGGTCGGGGACCAGCTTGGCCGCATCCGGTTGGATCGCCACCCGGAACGGGTTGAACCACGCGTGGAACAGCAGCCCGCGCTCGTGGGTGGCCCGGACCATGAAAGCCAGCGGGTCCCAGCCCGGGTCCTGGCCCTGGGTGCCCGTCAGCCACTGCGACCACGGCTCGAACGGTGACGGCCACAGCGCGTCCGCGGTCGGCCGGACCTGCACGAACACCGTGTTGAACCCGATCGCGCGCGCCTCGTCGAGCAGGGCGACGAAGTCGGCCCGCAACTGCTCCGCGCCCAGCCCGCGGTGCCGCGGCCAGTCGATGTTGTCCAGGGACGAGATCCACAGCCCGCGCAGCTGACGCTTCACGGCACCGGCGGTGGCGGGCGGCTGCCCGAGGCCTCCTGCAGGACGGCTCGCAGCGGCTGCGCAGGTGGTGCCGGTGGCGGTGCCGGGCGTGAGGAGCGCCGCTCCCAGCCCGGCCACCCCGGCCAGCACCGCCCGGCGGCCGGGGTGGGCGGACCGGGAGAGCCTGCTCATGGGTGTCCTTGCCGGCGGTGGGAGGTGGGGACGCGCGCGGCCGGGCCGGTCGATCCGGTGACCGACCGGCCCCGGATCACTCCAGCAGGCCGCGCCGCATCGCCTCCGCCACCGCGGCGGCCCGGTCGCTGACGCCGAGCTTCTCGTAGAGCCGCTGGGTGTGTGTCTTGACCGTGCTCGCGCCCAGGTACAGCTCGGCGGCGAGCTGCGGGATGCTCTGTCCCTGGGCGAAGCCGCGCAGCACCTGGCGTTCGCGTTCGGTGAGCACCACGGTCTCGCGGTCGGCGCGGATGCGGATCTCGTCGACCAGGCCGCCGGTCAGCTCCTCGGCCACCACCTGCTTGCCGCGGGCCACCTTGAGCACGGCCTCGACGATCTCGGAGCGCTTGGCGTCCTTGGCCAGGTAGCCGCTGGCACCCTCCTCCAGCGCCCGGAACACCACGGCGCTGTCGGTGGTGGCCGACAACAGCAGGGTGCGGGTGGGGAGTTTGTCGCGGACCACCGCGTGGATGACGGCGATGCCGTCGAGTTCGGGGATCCGATAGTCGATCAGGGCCACGTCCGGGCCGAGTTCACGGATCGCCTCCAGCGCGGCCCGCCCGTCGCCGACCTCGGCCAGGACGCTGATCCGGCCGCTCAGTTGCAGGCCGCGGGCGATGCCCTCGCGGTACACCGGGTGGTCGTCGGCCACCACCACCGTCACCTGCGCAGGGGGAGTGGACACCCTCACACCGCCTTCCACCTCGTGCCGGACCGGCCCCGTCCCTCACGATAGGCAGGTTCACGGTCACCCCGCTTGCCGGTCGCGGGCGCCCGGTGCGTCCCAGCGGGCGGCCAGCAGGCTGGCGTCGTCGAGGTGCCCGGTCAGCCGCGAGGCGCGCAGCAGCGCCGCCGCCAGCACCTCGGGGTCGCTGTGCCGGTGCGCGCCGACCGCCTCGCAGGCCAGCGCCAGGCCCGCGTCCAGGTCGATCTGCGGTCCTTCGACCAGCCCGTCGGTGAGCAGCACCAGGCAGCACACCGGGGCGAGCGAGTGCCGCACGGTGGGGTAGTCGGCCTTCGGCAGGACGCCCAGCGGCGGCCCCGGCGGTGGGGCGAGCAGGCGGGTGGCGCCGTCCTTGAGACCGAGGATGCCCGGCACGTGGCCCGCGGTGGCCGCGCTGAGCGCGTTGCTGGCGGGGTCGATCACCAGGTAGGTGCAGGTGGCGAAGTAGCTGCCGCCCAGGGCGCAGAGCAGCTCGTTGGTGGCCGCGAGGACCCGCCCCGGGCTCGTCTCGGTCTGGGCGTAGGCGCGCAGTGCGGTGCGGACCGGGCCCATGGTCGCCGCCGCCTGCACGTCGTGGCCCTCGACGTCGCCGATGCTCAGGCCGTAGCGGCCGTCGGGCAGCAGGAAGGCGTCGTACCAGTCGCCGCCGACCGCGATGCCGTCGCTGGCGGGCGTGTAGCGCGCGGCCAGCCGCAGCCCGGGCAGGCGCGGCAGCGCCTCGGGCATCAGCACGTGCTGCACGGCCTGGGCGAGGTCGATCCGCTGCTGCACCAGGGCCGAGCGCTCCAGCGCCTGGCCGGTCAGTCCGGCCAGCGCGAGCAGCAGGGTGCGCTCCTCGGGCGGGAAGCTGCGCTGTTCGGCGTAGCCCAGGACCAGCGCGCCGGGCAGCCGCTCGCCGCGGCGCAGCGGCAGCATCGCCCAGGACCGGGCGGCGGTGACGGCCAGCAGGTCGTACGGGTCGCCCTCGCTCAGCGCCCGGAACTCCTCGTGCGAGCGGACGAAGTACGGCACGCCCTCCCGGATCACCCGGGAGGCCGGCACAGCGGCTGCCACCGGGAGCCCGTCCATCGCCTCGCCCGCGCGGGCGCCGGCGCCGGAGGTGGCCAGGGGCCGCAGCAGCCCGTTCTCCGGGACCAGCACCAGGGCGCCGATCGCGCCGAGCCCCTGGTGGAAGCGGTCGGTGACGGCCGAGGCGACGTCGCCCGCGGTGGAGGCCGACAACAACGCGGTGGCCACCTCCTCGATCTGCGCCGAGCGCTCCGCCTCGGCCTCCACCCGCTCCTCCAGGGCACCGCGGCGGGTCATCTCGTCGGTGATGTCCCGGGTGACGCCGACCAGCCAGCGGTGCGGCGGCCGGCCCAGCTGGTGGACCCGGGCGTCGACCCGCATCCAGCGCCGGCGCCCGGCGTCGTCCGTCATCGCGAACCTGGTCCCGAAGACGCCGTCCCCGTCCAGCGCCGCCCGGGCGAAGGTGGGGGCGATGGTGTTCTGCCGCTCGGGCGCGAAGGCCGCCAGCAGCTGGTCGCGGATGAGGGAGCGCTGCTCCTGCAGGCCGAAGAGCTCGTCGGAGCCGGCGAACCAGCGGTCCTCACCGGTGGCCAGGTCGACGCTCCAGGCGGCCATCGAGGCGATGTCCAGCGCCAGGCGCAGCTGCACCCGCCGCTCGGCGACCTCCTCGGTCGCCTCGCCCACCTCGGCCACGCAGAGCCCGGGTACGGCGGTGGCGCGGACGTTGAGCAGCAGCGTCCGTTCGGCGGCGGTCCCGGTCGGCACGGCCAGCAGTCGCCCGGCCACGGCGCCCGGGCCTCGGGACCGGGCGCGCTCCACGATCTCCTGCGCCGCCTCCCGCACGGCGGCGGGCAGGCGCTCGGTCCACGCGAAGCCGCCCGGGGTGTCGGGGCCCGGCCCGAGCAGCGCGGCCCACCGGTGGTTGGCGGCGAGCTCGTGTCCGGCCGCGTCGAGCACCGCGAGGCCGGTCGGGGCGGACTCGAAGGCCAGCCCTGCCAGCGCCGCCGGTACCGCCCGTACCCGGCCGGGCGGCTCCTCGCCCGGCTGCGCGGCGGTGCCGTGGGCGGGGGCTGGCTCTTCCGGCGTCCGGCTCATGGCTGCCTCTCGAGGCGGGAGTCGGGGTGGGCGCTCTCGGTTCTCCGCCGGCGGTCGGCGGTTCGGCGGTCTCCTGTCGCCAGGCTGGCACAGGGTCGCGCCGCGGCTCGGGCCGAAGGAGGGACGGTACCGCCATCCGGGGGACGTCCGAGGTCCTGGCCAGCACCGCGGGGGGAGAGTCCGTCAGGCCAGCCGGTCCGGAAGCGGGGCGAGGGTGAAGTTGTCCCAGATGAAAGCGTCCATCTGGTGCTGATCGCCGCTCAGGTTGACGACGCGGTCGACCTTGCCGTCGGCACGGAAGTGCCAGACCAGGGCCCACGTGGTGTCCACCTTGCCAACACCCTCGGTCGTCCAACCACGGTGAATGTCGACCACGTATTCGTCATTCGTGCCGAAGAAGATCGGCTCGGCCTTGAAGCCCGCCTTGCCGAGCTGGTCGAAGAAGCTGCGCACCTCTGCGATTCCTCGCTTCGTGCCCGAGAGCGGATGGCGGCCCGGGATCGTCCACTCGATGTCCTCGGCCAGCACGGCGCTCATGCTCTCGGCGTCACCGGCAGCGTAGGCGGTGAAGAACCGCTCAATCGCGTCGACCTTCGGATCCTTCGCACTCATGGAGTCCACCCCGCAAGATAGTTGATCACGTCGTATCGAGGCAGGATGCCACGCTTCAGCGGGCGGGACCATCGGGTTTCCGGATCATGACTTCCCGGTCGGAGCACGGGCCAGGTCCGCCGGTGGGCCTCAGGCCGGTGCGTGCTGCTCCGGCGGCCGTTCCCTCGGCGGGTCCTCGGGCGGGACGAGCAGGACCGGGCCGGTGCAGTGCCGCACGCAGTAGCCGCTCACCGAGCCCTTCAGCAGCCGGTGCACCGGTCCGTGCGGGCAACTGCCCAGCACCAGCAGCACGTCCTCGCCGCGGGCCGCGCTGACCAGCAGCGGTCCGGGCGGTCCGAGCGCGGCGGTGGGTGTGCAGTACACGTCCTCCGGCAGGCCGCCGAGCGCGCGCTCGCAGGAGGCCATCAGCTTCCCGTAGGCCTTGTCGTGCAGTTGCCTGGCCATCGGGCCCTCCGGCGGCCAGCGCAGGTCGATGTAGTCGCCCTGGGCGGAGGAGTAGAGGATGACCGGCTGCAGCTCGGCCCGGTGGCGACGGGCCTCCTCGGCGGCCTGCCGCAGCGCGGGCAGGCAGCTCTCCGATCCGTCGACTCCCACGACGACGCGGGTGATGGTGCTGCTCATGGCTCTCCTGCCTTCCGTTCGGTCGGACGTCTTCGCGCGCCGGGTCCGGGCCCGGACCTACCGCAGCTTCATCGGCACCGGCAGCTCGCGGACGGAGGTACGTGTCGCGATCCGGCCGGCGCGCGGCTCCGAGGTGGCCGGCCCGGCGGCCGGCTCGGGGTGCTGCCCGGGGGAGACCACCAGCACCGGGCAGCCGGCGTGCTTGAGGCAGTGCCGGCGCACCGAGCGGTGGCGCAGGTGGTAGCCGCGGCCGTGTCCGCCGACGCCCACCACGAGCATGTCGGTGCGCTTGCGCGAGCAGGCGACCAGGGCCGGCCCGGGCTGGGCCCGCAGCACCCGGGGGCAGAGCTCCAGGCTCTCCGGGATCTGGGCCAGGACGCTGTCGCAGGCCTCGGCCAGACGCTCCTCGGCCTGCCGCTCCGAGCGCCGGCACACATCCTGGAAGGCCGGGAAGGGGGTCGGCTGCGAGGAGGGGAGCACCTCGCCGCCCGGCACCTCCCAGGCGAGGACGGGGCAGAGCACGGCACGGTGGCGGATCGCCTCGTAGGCGGCCTGCTTCAATGCGGCCAGGCTGCCCTCGGAGCCGTCCACCCCGACCACCACGCGCTTGACCAGTACCGACATCGTGCTCTCCCAACCTTGAGGTCTGTCATCGACGGTCTGACATCGACGGGCCCCGGGACTTCTCGTCGTCCGCAGGGTCACTCACCACCGTAGGAGCCGCGCCGGTCGGGGTCTGTCCGTCGATCGGCCGATCCACCAGGGGAGTCGTGGCCGCCCGCGTTATAGAACGGTTGCGTTTTTTATGTCGGAGGGCCTAGTTTAAGTACGGAACGGTTCTGTTCTATTTGGAGGCAGGCATGCAGGACGAGGACGTCAAGCCGCCGGTACGCCGTGCGCGGGTCACGCCCGCGCGGGAGGCGGACCTGCTGTCCGCCGCCCTGGAGGTGCTGCGCGAGGTCGGCTACGAGGCGATGACCATGGATGCCGTCGCCCTGCGCGGACGGTGCAGCAAGGCCACGCTCTACAAGGTCTGGCAGGGAAAGCCGCAGCTGGTCGCCGCGGCCCTGCAGGAGACCCGGCCGGTCGACCTGGAGATCATCGACACCGGCACGCTCAAGGGCGACCTGCTGGCGCTCGTGCGGCAGCTGGCCGACAGTGCGCAGGAGAACACCGCGTTGATGACCGCGCTGTCACACGCCGCGCTGGCCGATCGCGGCCTGGCCGAGGCCCTGCGCGAGCGGCTGGTCGGGCCGGAGATCGGACGGCTGCACGCGCTCGTCGAGCGGGCCGTGCACCGGGGTGAACTGCCTGCGCTGCCGGGGGCGTTGGCCTTCCTGCCGCAGATGCTCTTCGCCGTGCTGCTGTCCCGTCCGCTGTTCGAGGACGCCTTCGCCGACGCCGACTACCTGACCAGCTATGTGGAGACCGCGCTGCTGCCCGCGCTCCTGCACTCCTGACACCACGTTTCACCCACCCTGGAGCTTTCGACCGTGACCCGCACAACCGCACCCGCCCCCGCCGAGACCGCCGGCCCGCCCGGGCCGGCGCCCAGCAGTGGCGGGGCGCGGCGCCGCTGGTGGACGCTGGCCGTGATCAGCACCGCCCAGCTGATGGTGATCCTGGACGCCACCATCGTGAACATAGCCCTGCCCGCCGCCCAGCGTGACCTGGGTTTCTCCGACGGCAACCGGCAGTGGGTGGTCACCGGCTACGCACTGGCCTTCGGCAGCCTGCTGCTGCTCGGCGGGCGGATCGCCGACCTGTTCGGCCGCCGGGCCACCTTCCTGGTCGGCCTGCTCGGATTCGCCGGGGCCTCCGCGCTCGGCGGCGCGGCCGGCAGTTTCGAACTCCTGGTCGGCGCACGCGCGTTGCAGGGCCTCTTCGGCGCCCTGCTGGCCCCGGCGGCCCTCTCGCTGCTGACCGTGACCTTCACCGACGGCAAGGAACGCGCCAAGGCCTTCGGCGTGTTCGGCGCCATCGCCGGCGCGGGCGGGGCGATCGGCCTGCTGCTCGGCGGCGTCCTCACCGAGCACCTGAGCTGGCGCTGGACCCTGTACGTGAACCTGGGCTTCGCCGCCGTCGCCTTCGTCGGGGGTCTGCTCCTGCTGCAGCGCACACCGCGCGACCGCAGCGCCAGGCTCGACGTCCCCGGCATGGTCCTGGTCTCGGTCGGACTCTTCGACCTGGTCTACGGCTTCTCCAACGCCGAGTCGCACAGCTGGAATTCGCCCTCGACCTGGGGCTTCCTGGTGGGCGGAGCACTGCTGCTGGCCGCGTTCGCCTGGTGGCAGACCAGGGCCGCCCACCCGCTGCTGCCGCTGCGCGTCCTGCTGGACCGCACGCGCGGCGCCTCGTTCCTCGCCGTGCTCATCGTCGGCGCCGGGATGTTCGGGGTCTTCCTCTTCCTGACCTACTACCTGCAACTCACCCTGGGCTACTCGCCGATTCGCACCGGGCTGGCCTTCCTGCCCATGGTCGGCGCCCTGATGGTCACCGCGACCCTGTCCACCGGCGTGCTCGTCCCGCGGTTCGGGCCCAAGCCCGTGGTCCCGCTGGGCATGGGCATCACCGCGGCAGGTCTGGTGTGGCTGACCGGCCTGGGCCTGCACAGCGACTATCCGGCCCACCTGCTGCCGCCGCTGATCGCGGTGGGCCTCGGGATCGGCCTGGTGATCGCGCCCGCCATGAACCTGGCCGTCTCCGGGGTGGCCGCCGCCGACGCCGGGGTGGCCTCGGCCACCGTCAACACCATGCAGCAGATCGGCGGTTCGATCGGCACCGCGCTGCTCAACACACTGGCCGCCAGCGCCGCCCACCACTACCTGGCCGGCCGGGACCCGCGGGACCGGGCCGTGCTGGCCCGGGCCGGCCTGGAGAGCTACGCCACCGCGTACTGGTGGTCGGCGGGGTTCTTCGCGGTCGGCCTGGTGGCGAGCGCGCTGCTGTACCGCCGCGGGCGGGTGGTGGAGGACGCGAACGCGGCTCCGGTGGTGCACTTCTGACCGGCCCGGCAGTCCTCCACCGCCTGGTCCACCGGTCGGCGGACCAGGCGCAGGACGCGGCCCTCCTAGTGCCGCGTCAGGCAGCCTTTGCCCGTCAAGGAGCGGCGTCCGGTGCGTGCTGTCGGCGTGCCGGCCGGAAGTCCTCGTACTGGACGTACTTGGGCTTTCGGCCGGTGCGGCGAGAGGGCGTGCCGGGCGTCGCGACGGGGCGAAGGTTGCCTGATGCGGCACTAGCGTTGACCGTGCCCGTAGGTGGGCGCCAGGGCTTGTCCTGCCCGCGCCCGGCGGACACCGGAGCGAAGAGGGAAGGTGACAGTCATGTCGAGCACGGTGCGACAGGTCGTCGTCGGAGTCGACGGATCGGCCGGCAGCCTGGCCGCCCTGCGCCTCGGGGCGGAGGAGGCCGAGCGGCACGGCGTGCCGCTGCGGCCGGTGCTCGCGCTGGTGCCGCCCGGCGGCGAGGCCGCCGAGGCGCGCTGGCCCTCGCCGCCGGAGTACCGGCGGATCTGGCTGGAGGCGGCCGGCAACACGCTGGCCGAGGCCTGCGCCCGGGCCCTCGGCGAGCGCACCGACGGCCTGGAGGTCGAGCCGGAGGTGGTCCGGGGCAGCCCGGGCCCGGTCCTGGTCGACTGCGCCTGCGACAGCACCGACCTGCTGGTGCTCGGGGACGGCGGCCACGGCGTGCGGTCGCTCCTGCACCCGCACTCGGTCGGCCGTTACTGCCGCAAGCACGCGCACGGCCCGGTCCTGCTGGTCCACCCCGCCGAGGTCGACGCCGATGTCCAGTGAGAGCGAACGCACCATGGACCGGCCCGAGGAGCGCCGGATCGTGGTCGGCGTGGACGGTTCGCCGACCTCGCGCCGCGCCCTGCGCTGGGCGCTCGACCAGGCCCGGTTGACCGGGGCCGTCCTGGAGGCGGTGACCTGCTGGATCTACCCGACGATGTACGGGGTGGTCACGCTGCGACCGGAGTCACGCTGCGACCGGGAGGCGGGGCGGACACTGGCCCGGGCCGTCGCGGAGGTGGCCGGGGTCCGGCCGCCGGTCGCGGTCCGGCAGAGCGTGCTGCTGGGCCACGCCGCCGAGGAACTGCTGGCCCGGGCGCACGGCGCCGACCTGCTGGTCCTGTGCGGCAGTCGGGGCCGGCAGGCGTTCGCCGGTGCCTCGGCGGGGCCGGTGGACCGGTACTGCCTGAACCACGCCCGCTGCCCCGTGGTGGTGGTCCCCGGACCGGGATGCTGAGGGTCGGCTCGGCGGTGTCGGCTCGGCGATGACTGCGCGGCCGCAGAGGATTCCGAGGATGAGGCCGCGCAGTTCGGCCTTCGTGCTCGGCATGGGCAGTGCCTCGTGGCAGGAGCACCTGCCGCTGATCGAGCAGATCGCCGCGCGGTTCGAACTCGGCTGACAGCGCACGGACTGATCCCCTCCCGCCGCCCAGGGCATGACGGGGCCGGGCCGCCTGCTACAGGCGGCCCGGCCCCGGGGCCTGTCCGGCGACGGTGCCGGATCAACCCCGGCCACCGCCGGAGCGCCGTTCACCCGCGCCGCGCACCATCCGGTTCGCGATCAGGGCGAGCACCCCGGTCAGGGCGCCGACGATCACGTTGCTCCAGATCATGCCGGCCGAGGCGTGGTGGCCCGCCGTGGCGATCCACGGGGAGACGATCAGCCAGAGGCCGGCCAGGGCCGTGGCCCAGGTCAGGCCGCGCATCCGGGCCGGTGCCACGCTCAGTCCGACCCCGAGGGCCGCGACCGCGAGGCCGACGATCAGGTTGCAGGCGGTCAGCTCGGGGCTGGTGGCGTTGAAGTGCACCACCCATGCCGAGATCGCCAGGTAGAGGCCGGTCAGGAAGACCAGTCCGTCGACGGCTACTCCCTGCGGCCCGTCCAGCATGCGCGCGTACCGGGCCCGCATCTCCGACACGTCGGGGTGGGTGGAGAGGTCACTCGTGTGGTGTGAGACGTCGGCCATGCGACTCGCCTCCTTCGGTTCTGTACATCGGAGTTGATGGCCAGCGGACGGTCCTGGACCGTCCCGCGGCGGCGGACCCGGGTTGCAGCATGTCCACCGCCACGACCGACCCTAGGACGCCGCACCCGGGGCCCGGATCGGCCGATCGGGCGATCGACCGGGGGAGGGGCACCCCGGGCAGCTCGCCGCCCCTTGGGGTGGCGTGAACGGGTGCGGTGCTGGGGAGATGCCGTGGCATGGTGACGATGTCGCAGGACGTGCGCGCGAGGCTCGGGGCGCCGAACATCTGGTACGTGGCCACGGTCAGTGCCGACGGATCCCCGCAGGTGAGTCCGATGTGGGTGGGCCTGGAGGGGGATCTGCTGCTGTTCAACACGGCGGTGGGCCGGATCAAGGAACGCAACCTGCGCCGGGACCCCCGGGTGTGCCTGTCGCACGCGGACCCGGCGGATCCCTACGACCGGGTGCAGATCCACGGCCGCGCGGTCCGCTTCGTGCAGGGCCCGCAGGCGGACCGGAACCTGGACGAGCTGGCCCAGGCCTATCTGGGCGCTGCGCGCTACGAGTGGACGGTCCCCGGCGAGCAGCGCGTCGCCGTGCTGGTGGAGCCGTTGAAGGTCCGCCGGGTGGTCGGCGTGGAGCCCTTCCCGCCCGGGGCGCCGGGGAGCGTCAGCGGGTGAGGCGCACCGTCAGCAGGGCGGCGTCGTCGCGGTGGTCGACGGCGTCGGCGGCGGTGAGCAGCGCGTCCGCCAGGTGTTCGGGGTCGCGGCCGTCGGTGTTGGCGATGGCCGCGCGCACCAGGTCGAGGCCGTCGTCCAGGCTGAGGCCGGGGCCCTCCAGCAGGCCGTCCGTCAGCAGCGTGAGGGTCTCCACCTCGGCCAGGGACCAGCGTTGGTCGGGGTACGCGGCGTCCGGTGCGACGCCCAGCGGCGGTCCGGGTGGTGGGGCCAGCAGGCAGGTTCCGCCGCCGGTCAGGCCGAGCACCCCGGGGACGTGTCCGGCGGTGGCGGCCGTCAGCTCGCCGCGCGCCAGGTCCAGCACGGCGTAGGTGCAGGTGGTCAGCAGCGGGCTGTCCAGCGAGTGGAGCAGGGCGTTGGTGGCGGCGAGCACCTGGCCGGGGGCGGCGCCGTTCTGCGCGAAGGCGCGCAGCGCGGTGCGCACCTGGCCCATGGTGGCGGCCGACTCCACGTCGTGGCCCTCGACGTCCCCGATGCTCAGGGCGCAGCGGCCGTCGGGCAGCGCGACGACGTCGTACCAGTCGCCGCCGACGGTGACCCCGGCGCGGGCGGGCAGGTACCGGGCCGCCAGGCGCAGCCCGGGGACCTCCGGCAGGCGTCCGGGCAGCAGGACGTGCTGGACGGCGGCGGCCAGCTCGATCCGGGCCTGGAGCAGGGCGGAGCGTTCCAGGGCCTGTCCGGTGAGCCTGGCCAGGGCGAGCAGCAGGGTCCGCTCCTCGACCGGGAAGGCATGGCGGCGCGCGTAGCCGAGGATCAGCGCGCCGGGTGCACGGTCGCCCCGGGAGAGCGGGAGCATCGCCCAGGAGCGGGCGGCGGTGAGGGAGAGCAACTGGTGCGGATCGCCGCCGCTGAGCGCCCGGAACTCCTGGTGGGAGCGGACGTAGTAGGCCCGGTTCTCCTGGATGACGCGCGCGGCCGGGACCGCCGCGGTCACCGGCAGGCCCTCCATCACCCGCCCGGCCGCCACCCCGGCGCCCGCGCTCGCCAGCGTCCGCAGCCTGCCGTGCTCGGGGACCAGGACCACCGCGCCGATCGCGTCCACACCCTGGAAGAAGCGGTCGGTGATGGCGCGGGCGACCTCGTCGACCGTGGTGGCGGCCAGCAGCGCGCCGGCCAGTTCCTGGACCGCGGTGGCGCGTTCGGCCTCGGTCTCGGCGCGCTCCTCGAGTTCGCCGCGCGACTTCACGATCGCGGTGATGTCCCGGGTGACCCCGACCAGCGAGCGGCGCGGCGGATCGCCGATCCAGTGGACCTGCGCCTTGCTCTGCATCCAGCGCTCGCGCCCGGAGCTGTCGCGCATGCGGTAGCGGTGGGTGAAGCCGCGGCCCTCCGCGCAGGCCCGGGTGAAGTCGTCGAGGACGGGCTGCCGGTACTCGGGCGCCAGTGCCGCCAGGATCCGCTGTCCGGTCGGGCTCGGGCCGAGCCGCATGCCGAACAGCTCGTCGGATCCGGCGAACCAGCGCTCCTCCCCGGTCTCCAGATCGACGCTCCAGGCGGCCAGCCCGGCGATGTCCAGCGCGAGCCGCAGCTGCCACTGCTGCTCGCCCGCCGGATCGGTCCGGGTGTCGGCGAACGCGCCGTGCGGCTGGTCCATGGTGGTGTCGCCTCCCTCGTATCGGTGTCGGCTGTGCCGATCGTGGCGCCGTCACACCGGCGGTGGTGTCCGCCGATCGGCCGACCCGCCGGTGGGAGGGCGTTCGGCCGAAGCGGGAGCCTGCGGCTGTGGCACGGCGGTGGCCAGCCGCTCGGCTGCCGTGCGTGCGGTCTGCCGGGCCCAGCGGCCGGTCACCAGCGCGCCCAGCCCGCAGACGACGACTCCGCAGCCGGTGACGACCCACCAGGCGGCCCGGGACGCGGCCAGGAAACCGGCCGTGCTCGCGGCCTGCGGCGAGCCGTGCAGCCCGGCGGAGAGCACCGCGCCGATCACCGCCACGCCCAGCGCGACCCCGACCCGGCAGCTGACCATGGTGATCGCCGAGGCCACTCCGGCCTGCGTCCGCGGCATGCCGTCCACCGCCAGGCCGGTCGCCGGGACGTCGACCAGGCCGATCCCGGCCCCGAACAGCCCGAAGGCCACCAGCAGCAGCACCACGGACGACTCGACGTGGCAGGCCGCGAACAGCAGCCCGCTGACCGCGATGGCCGCGCCTGCCAGCACCATCGGCAGCCGCGGTCCGCGCCGGGCCACCAGCCGCCCCGCGATCGGGGCGAAGACCACGGTCATCACCGGCATCGGCAGCATCCACAGGCCGGCGGGCAGCGCGGAGAGCCCGCGCACGTCCTGCAGGTAGAGCGTGGTGATGAAGAGGAAGCCGCCCAGCGCCGCGAAACCGGCCAGCGAGACGATCACCGAACCGCTGAACGGCGCGCTGCGGAAGAACCGCAGTTCGATCAGCGGATCGCGCCGCCGGCGCTCCCAGCAGATCAGCCCGGCCAGCGCGAGGGCTGCCACCGCCAGGCAGCAGGAGATCGGCGCTGAGCCCCAACCACGGTGCGGGGCCTCGATGACGGCGTAGGTCAGCGTGCCGAGCAGGGCGATCACCAGGGCCTGCCCGGGCAGATCGGCCCGGCGGGTGGCCGCCGAGCGGGACTCCGGCAGGAAGCGGCGGGTGAGCAGCAGCAGGGCGAGCACGATCGGCACGTTGATCCAGAACACCGAGCGCCAGCCGCCGCCCGCCACCAGCACCCCGCCCGCCAGCGGGCCCAGCGCCAGGCCCAGGCCGAAGGCGCAGCTCCACGCGCCGATCGCCCGGCTGCGCTCGGCCCGGTCGGTGAAGGTGTGGGTGATGACCGACAGTGAGACCGGGGCCAGCATCGCGCCGCCCAGCGCCTGCACCACGCGGAACCCGATCAGGCTCCCGGTGCCCGGCGCCAGGCCGCACAGCGCCGACCCCAGCCCGAAGAGCAGCAGCCCGGCCCGGAAGGTGCGGCGCCGCCCGACCCGGTCGCCGGTGGAGCTGGCGAGCAGCATCAGCGAGGCGACGACCAGGTTGTAGCTGTCGACCACCCACTGCAGACCGCACACCGAGGCGTGCAGGTGCCGCTCCAGGGCGGGCAGCGCGATGTTCAGCGCCGTGCTGTCCAGGCCGACCATCAGCACGGCCAGGGAGCTGATCAGGAGGATCAGCCGGCCGCGGGTGGTGGCGAGTGTGGCGCCGGGCTGCTCCCGGCGCGGCTCGGGCGTGAGGCGGGAGGGGCCACCGTAGAGCTTCGGGGAGGTCGTCATCCGTGCTGCGCTCCTTCGTTTCGGCTGTCCCCGTACCGCTCCTCCGTCGACCGTAGGCAGCCGCCGGGGCCTTCCCGGTCCCACCGGCGGTGGCCGGAGCGGGGGGAGCGGCGGTCCACCGATCGGGGGAGGGCCGGTGCGCGCCGGAGCGGGCGTCGGCCGGGATCGGGGCGCGGTCAGCCTCCGGTGACGCGCTGCTCGGGCTGGGGTGCGCGGGCCGGCTGCAGCGGCTCGTCCTCCGCCCGCTGGTGGCGGCGCAGGGTGCGCTGGCCGGCCAGCACCGTCAGCAGCGCGCAGAGGGCGCAGCCGACCGGGACCACGAAGGCGTGGGCGGCCCCCAGGTGGACCACGGCCCAGCCGCCGACCACCGAGCCGGCGGCCAGGCCGATGCTCAGGCCGGAGAGCAGCAGGGTGAGCCCCTCGTTGCGCCGGGCGGCCGGCACCAGCCGCTGCACCAGCAGGTTCGCCGTGATCATGGTGGGCGAGATGCACGCTCCGGTCAGCAGCAGCACGGCCGCCAGGGTGAGCAGGCTGTGCACGAAGACCAGCGGCACCGTGCTCAGGGTGAGCACCGCGAAGCCCGTCAGCAGCCGCACCGGCAGCGCGGACCGGGGGTGCAGGGCGCCCACCACCAGTCCGGCCAGGCAGCTGGTGATGCCGTAGCAGGCCAGCGCGTAGGAGGCCGCGGCCGGGTGCCCGCGTTCGGTGGCGAAGGCCACCGTGATCACCTCGGTCGCGCTGAAGATGCTCCCGAAGGCGATGAAGGACAGCACCAGCACCTGCAGGCCGTGGTTGCGGGCCACCGAACCCGTCCGCCCCGCCGCCGTGGGCCGGGCCACCGGCTCGGGCTCGGTGCGGCGCTGGGCGGTGACGGCCCAGACGCCGACCAGGGCGAAGAGCATCGCGCAGAGCAGGCCCGCTTCGGGGAAGACGAGCGTGGCGAGGGTCAGGGCGCAGATCGGGCCGGCGATGAAGGTGAGTTCGTCGGAGACCGACTCGACGGAGAAGGCGGTGTGCAGTCTCGGGTCGCCGCGGTACAGCGCGGTCCAGCGGGACCGGATCATCCCGGCGACATCCGGCATCGTGCCGGCCACGGCCACGCAGGGGAAGGCCGTCCAGGCCGGTGCGCCCGACCAGTTGCACCCGGCCAGGACGGCGAGGGCGGTCAGGGCGAGGGCGAGGGCGGGCCGGGCGGCCCGGCGCTGTCCGTGCCGGTCGGCCTGTCGGGAGACCAGCGGCGCCAGCACGGCGCAGGCGAGGGAGTAGGTGGCGCACTCGGCGCTGGCCAAGGCGTAGTCGCCGGTGCGCTGGGTGACCATGGCGAGGATCGCGATGCCGGTCATCGCGCGCGGTGCCCGGGCGATCAGGCCGGCGGCGACCAGCGGCTTGGCGCCGGGACGGGTGAACAGGTCGCGGTAGGGGCGGAACACGGCAGCACTCCGGACGCGGGCTGGGGGGCGGTGGGGCTGGGTGGATCACGCGCACACCGGGCCGGCGGAACCCCAGCGGGGTGCCGGACGCGAAGGCGGCCGAATCGGGCGCAAGGCCGGACGGCGCACGTCGGGTGCCCGCAACGGGCAGCGCACCGGCGGCACTTCGGTCAAGCCTGGCAGCGCGGCGCCGCGCGCGGATCGCCGGAACGGCCCGGTGGGCGGCTGATCCTCGCATCCACCGATCGGGGGAGGGCCCGCCAGGACGCTCGGCCCTGGTCCCGGGCAGCCGTCCAGCGGGTGTCCAGGCGGCGCCGGGCTGCACTACACTTGCGTCATCAGTTGATGTCATCATCTGCTGACATCATTTGATGACAGAGGAGGAGCGTCATGGAAACCCGTCTCACCCACGCCACGCCGCGCCAGCGGGCGCTGGTGCCCGTGCTGGTGTTCCTGGGCATGGTGGTCGCCGTGATCAGCAGCCTGGGCGCACCGCTGGTCCCGCGCATCGCCCAGGCGGACCACGTCTCACTGGCCGATGCCCAGTGGTCGCTGACCATCGTCATGCTGGTCGGAGCGGTCGCCACACCCACCGTCGGACGGCTGGGCGACGGGCCCCGGCGCCGTGCGGCGATGCTGGGATCGGCCGCGGTCGTGCTGGTCGGCAGCCTGCTGGCGGCCCTCCCGCTCGGCTTCGCCTTCCTCCTGGTGGGGCGTGCGCTGCAGGGCGCCGGACTGGCCCTGGTCCCGCTGGCCATCGCCACCGCACGGGACAGCCTGCCCGCGGAGCGCTCACGCCCCGCCGTGGCGATGCTCTCGATCACCACGGTCGCCGGGGTCGGCCTCGGCTACCCGCTGACCGGCCTGATCACCCAACTCTTCGGCATCCACGGCGGGTTCTGGTTCGGCGCCCTCATCAGCGCCGTCGCGCTGGTCGCCGCCGCGATCGTCCTGCCGCCTTCCGGGCACCTGCCCCCGCGGCGGCTGGACGGCCTGGGCGCGCTGCTCCTGGGCGCGGCCCTGGGCGCGCTGCTGCTGGCCCTCAGCGAGGGGCAGTCCTGGGGCTGGGGATCGGCCCGCCTGCTCGGGCTGCTGGCGGTCGCGGTGGCTCTGCTGGCCCTGTGGAGCACGCACGAGCTGCGCTGCGCCCACCCGCTGGTCGACCTGCGCACACTGCGCAACCGCACGGTCCTGACCGCCAACGTGACCGGCCTGATCGCAGGAGCCGGTATGTACCTGCTGATGTCGCTGGTCACCCGCTTCGCGCAGACACCGACCGGCGCAGGCTACGGCTTCGGCGCCTCGGTGACCATCACGGGCCTGATCCTGCTGCCCTTCTCGATCACCAGCGTCGCGGCCAGCAAGCTGGCACCGGTCCTGGCCCGGCACACCTCCACGCGGTTCGTGCTGCCCGTCGGCTGTGTGGTCTCCCTCGCGTCGCTGGCGGCCTTCGGCTTCGCGCGCACCGGCCTGTGGGAGCTGTTCCTCGCGATGGGCATCGCCGGACTCGGCGTCGGCTGCACCTTCGCCGTGATGCCCGGACTGATCGTCAACTCGGTTCCCGCGCACGAGACCGGCAGTGCCATCAGCTTCAACCAGGTGCTGCGCTACGTCGGTTACGCGATCGGCAGCGCGCTGAGCGCCGTGGTGCTCCAGGCCCACACCGCCGCCGGGCACGCGCTGCCCTCCGACGCCGGCTACACCCTTGCCGCCCTGCTGGGCTGTGCGGTGTTCGTGGTGGCCATCGTGGTGACCGTCGTGCTGCCCCGCCGCGGCGGCACCGGCGAGGCCACTGCGGCAGGGCCCGCGCCGTCCACCCCCCGACCCACCGGTGCCGAGCTGAAGCACCGGTGAGCCGCGCCGCGCCCGGTGCAGCGGTTGACGCTGCACCGGGCGCGAGCCGCATCCTGCTACTGCTTGGTGGAATTCTCGGCGGGCGGTGTCGCGACCGGAGCGTCGCCCGGCTGCGGGGTGGTGTCGTGCGGGCCGGGCGCTCCGGTGTGGCCGGAGGGCTCGTCCTGGTGCAGGTTGGGGCCGTGGGTCAGCCCGCCGTTCGAGGCGGTGCAGGAGGCCTTCTCGGCGGCGGTCATCGGGCGGCTCTTGACGACGACGGCGTTGCTGACGCCGTCGGTGCCGTTCGGGGCAGGGCTGGTGATCGTGTCCTTCCAGAACCAGTAGTAGTGGCCCCAGTGCGGGTCGTCGTAGTGGGTCTGCCACTTGCCCGAGACCTGCTGCATGACCTGCGCGCGCGAGATCCAGCCCACCTCGCCCGGCTGGACGGTCGTGCCCAGCGAGCCGCTGTCGGTGTGGGACGTGGTCCAGGTGTGCCCGTACTTGGCCGTCACGCTCGCCTCGACGATGCCCGCGATCTTGCCGCCGACGGTGACGGACACGTCCAGGGAGTCGGAGGAGCCGACGCTGTCGGACCAGCCCAGCCCCTGCGTGGCGGGCGAGGTGCTGCAGTTGTAGAGGGTGTCGGAGACCTGGCGGTAGTTGCCGAGGTAGGCGCTGTCGACGACCGGGTCGTTGAAGGTGCACTTTCCGGTGCCGCTGGCGCAGTCGGCCATCAGCTTGTCGATGGTGGGCCCGCTGTCGGCGGCGGCGGGCAGCGTGGCGAGGGACATGGCCGCGGTGGCGGCCACGCCCAGGGCGACCATCCGCGCGCCGAACCTGATCGGCTTGTTCGTCATCGGATACCTCCGTGGATACCCCAGGCTTCAGCAGGGGTGGGGGTTGCGCCGGGTGCCGCTCCTCGTTCTGAGCGGCGGATGCGCGGTGCTGTTCACTCTGGAACCGGCGGCGGGCCGGCCATATCCACCGATCGGTGGACCGGCCGGTGGAACGCGGGCCGCCGATCGGTGGAGACGTCCGGCGGAGCGGACCCCGCTGCCGACCAGGGAGGCTGGTTGACTCCCATCGGGCTATCAGGGTCGGCGCGCGGGGCGCCGACTTTATGGTCATGCGATCTCACACACGGGCCTGTCGAGCCGTCGGCCTGCAGCTGGCGCTGCTGGCCGCTGCCGTCCTGTCGTTGTCAGCGGGCGCCCGGGCAGCCGTTCCCGCCCCGTCCACCGTCGCCTCCGCTGTCCCGGGTGAGGTGCGGGTGGCCGCCCTGCACCAGGACCCGCGGCAGGTGGCGGACTTCTGGACCCCCGAGCGGATGCGCAGCGCACGGCACCTCAGCGCCGAGCCCCGTTCGCCGCGGCTCCGGTCGGCGGGTGCGGCCGAGCGGGCAGTGCGGCGGGGCGAGCCGACGGTGGTGCAGCCCGCCGTCCCGGCCGCTGCGCCGGTGACCGGCCCGGCCGCCACGTCGAGCGGGCGGCGGGACTTCCCGGACGGCGGCAGCCCGTGGCACGGGCACGGGCTGGTGAACCAGACCGTGGGCACCGTCTTCCTCACCTCACCCGCCGTCATCGGTGCGGTGGCGTGCGACGGCGTCGCGGTGCAGAGCCACAACAGGAGCGTCGTGCTCACCAAGGGCTCCTGCACCGACCTGATCGACTCCCCGATCACCAGCTGGGTCTTCGCACCCGGCTACCACGACGGCTGCGCGCCCTTCGGCCTGTGGATGGCGACCCAGCTCTTCGCGCTGCCCGAGTGGCACCGGGACGCGGACGAGAACTACGACGTCGGCGCGGCCACCGTGATCAGCATCCCGCCGGGCCGCCTGCTGGTGGACACGGTCGGCGGCCAGGGCGTGGCGTTCAACCAGGTGATCCACCCGCACCCGAACGTCTACCTCTTCGGCTACTGGTCGCAGAAGCCCGAGGAGCTCTACTACTGCAGCGGCCGCTCGGTCGACGACCCGAACACGCCGCCCGCCCCGCACCTGCCGCAGGCGCTGTACTGCCCGGGAGCAGTCGGCAAGGTCTGGGGCAGCCCGTGGTTCCTCGGTTTCGACGAGGAGACCGGGGTCGGGATCGTCAACTCGATCGGCATCGGCAACTTCGACAAGCTCGACTACCAGCTCGCCCCCTACTTCGGCGACCGCATCCAGGACCTCTACAACCAGGCCCAGGACGCCCCGGTCGCCGGGGAGTGACAGCGCCCTTCGACGCACGGACGGGATGAACGCGTGGACACCTCCTCCGCCCCGCAGTCCGTGGCGCGGCACACGGCTCCCGATCCGCACCGGTGGATCGTCCTGACGATCCTGTCGGGGAGCCTGCTGCTGATCGCGATGGACACCACGATCCTCAACGTCGCGTTCCCCTCGCTGGTGGCCGACCTCCAGCCGGGGTCGGTCGAGCAGCTGTGGATCATCGACGTCTACGCGCTGGTCCTCTCCGGCCTGCTGGTGACCGCCGGGGCGCTCGGCGACCGCTGGGGGCGCAAGCGCCTGCTGCTGCTCGGCTTCGCCGTCTTCGCGCTCGCCTCGCTGCTGGCGGTCTTCGCCACCGCCGCCTGGCACGTCATCGCCGCCCGCGCCCTGCTGGGGGTGGGCGGCGCGGCGATCATGCCCTCCACCCTGTCGATCCTGCGGGAGGTGTTCACCGACGCGCGCGAGCGCGCCTTCGCCTACGCGGTGTGGTCCGCGGTCTTCGGCGGCGGCATGGCGCTCGGTCCGGTGATCGGCGGCCTGCTCGTCCAGGACTACGGCTGGCACGCCGCGTTCCTCCTCAACATCCCCACCGCCCTGCTCGTGATCGCCTTCGGCGCGTGGCTCCTGCCCGAGTCCCGTGCCCCGCACGCCGGAGCCTGGGACTGGTGGGGCGTCGCCCAGTCGATCGTCGGGATGCTCGCCCTGGCCGGCGGCATCAAACAGCTCGGCAAGAGCGGACCGGCCGACTGGGTGCCCTGGCTCCTGTTGGCAGTCGCCGCCGTCACGCTGACCGTCTTCGTGCGCCGTCAGCTGAGGCTGGCCCACCCGCTGCTGGAGGTCCGGCTCTTCGCCGACCGCTCGTTCAGCATCGCCACCACCGCGATCTTCCTGGGCATGGTCGCCATCGGCGCCGTCCTCTTCCTGGTCACCCAGTGGTTCCAGTACACGCAGGGTTACGACCCGCTGGAGGCCGGGGTACGGCTGCTGCCCGCCCCGCTCGCGCTGATCGCCGCCTCGGTGGCCGCTCCGACCCTGATGCACCGCTTCCCGATCCGTCAGGTGCTCGGCGGCGGCCTGGGCGTGATGACCGTGGGCCTGGTCCTGCCGTGGATCTTCCGCCGCTTCACCGAGGTCGACTACCCGCTGATGGCCGTCGCCCTGGCGGTCCTCGGGCTCGGCGTGGGCGTGGCCACCACCGTCGCCTCCGTCACCCTGATGGCCGCGACCCCGGTCGCCCAGGTCGGCAGCGCCGCCGCCATCGAGGAGACCTGCTACGAACTGGGCGCCGCCATGGGGGTCGCCATCCTCGGCAGCCTCGCCACCGCCCTCTACCGCCACAACCTGCCGCTGCTGCACCTGGACGCCGCCACCGAGCAGGCGGTGCACGACTCGGTGGGCGAAGCCGTCCACGCCGCGGACGCGCTGACCGGCACCGCACGCGAGGACCTGCTGGCCGTGATCGCCACGGCCTACACCCACGCCCTGGTCACCACCTGCCTGACCGCCGCCGCCCTGACCCTGATCGCCGCGGTCCTGGCCCGCACCCTGATCCCACCCGACCTGCGCCCCACCGAGAACAGCCACTGACCGGGCCGCCGGGACGAGGACTCCGGGGGAGCAGGACCAGTCCGGCTGAGGCGGAGATCGCGCGCGCTCCTCGGCGGGCGGTTCAGCGCCCCAGCCTGGCCGAGCGGGCGACCGCGGTGAGCCAGGCCTCGGTGTCGGCGATCAGCAGCAGGTCCAGGGCCGGTGTGCCGGCGGCCTGCTGGACGGCGCAGCGCAGGACGGGGGAGGTCTGGGCCGGGTAGGCGTGCGTCGCCACCGGCTCGCTCTGCTCCGCCTCCCCGCGCAGGACCGCGGCGGCGCGCAGGCACGCGGCCGCCGTCCGGTCGGCCAGGGCGGTCAGGTGCGTGACGGCCTCGGGCGGCAGCGGGCCGCAGCGGCCGTTCGCGCCGAGGAGCACCAGCTCGCCGCCCGTGAGGGACTGGTAGCCGGGCATCATCGCGCTCTCCCAGTGCGGCTCGGGGGCAGCGGAGCGGGGGCGTTCGGTGCGGTACTGGACGTAGACGGCCTGGGCCAGCGCCATGGCCTGGTGGCCCGCCCGCAGCGGGTCCCCGTCCGCGCCGCCGCCGGCGCAGAGCCGGGCGGTCACCGCCCGCGCCGTGCGGGCTCCCTGGACCGTGAAGTCCGAGATGGTGTCCCGGAGTTGACCCCGAGCGCCGCGCGGCCAGGCGAGCAGGCCGGCCAGCGCCCCGATGCCGCCGCCGCCCAGCACCGCGAGGAACCGGATCGCCGGCAGGTGGACGTCGGGCGGCAGGATCTGGGTGAAGAGCAGCACGATGAGCAGCGTCATCGCGCCCTGGATCCAGGCCGGGCCGAGCACCGTGCCCACGGTGAAGCCCACCAGCAGGACGACGGGTGTCGCCGCCGCGTAGAAGGCGGTGTTCTGGCCCACGGCGAGCAGCAGCAGGGTGGCCAGCACGGCCCCGGCGGCCGTCCCGATCAGCGCGGGCACCAGCGCGGCCCGGGTGTCGGCGGCCGAGGTGCGCATCAGGCTGAGCGTTGCCAGCAGCACCCAGAAGCCGTGCGGCACGTCCAGCAGGCCGACGATCAGCCGCGCGCCGCCCAGGGCCAGCGCGGTGCGCAGCGCGTTCTGCAGCAGGACCGAGTGCGGGGTCAGGTGCAGGCGCAGCCGCCGCCACCACAAGGTGTACCAGGGGAGTACGGCGTAGCCGAACGGGCCGTCGGGGCGGTGCCGGCGGACGCCGGGAGCGGTACCGAGCGCGATCCGGGCCGCCTCGTCGGCCACCAGCGCGCTCTCGGCCGCCACCCGGGTGACCGCGTCCTGGCGCAGGCGCACGGGTGTGGCCCCGGTGAGCGAGCCCACCCGTTCGGCGTGGAAGGCCTTGAGGGCGGTGTGCAGGTCCTCGTCCGCCGGCTCCGGGACGCCCGCGCGCAGCCCCTGCGCCGCCCGCCGCAGACCGGCCGCGGTACGGCCCAGCAGGTGCGCGGCCGCGGGGTTCAGCTCCAGGGCGTCCTCGGCCAGGTCGTCCAGCTGGTAGCGGATGTGCCGGGCGGCGGCCCGGGTCTGCAGCAGGCCGTGGTCCCGTACCGAGACCGAGGTGGGGCGCTCGGCCTGGGGCACCGTGGACATCCCGGTCGCCGTGAAGGTCCGGTCCACCGCCTGCGCCCGCACCTGGTGTCCGGCCGGGGACGCGTCGCCGGACAGCAGCTCCACGGTCGCCTCGCAGTAGTCGGCCAGCGCGGCGACCGCCTCGGCGAGCAGCACCCGGTACGGGGCCGACCGCGGGCCGGCCCACAGCAGCCGGTCGGTGAGGACGGTCAGCAGGATGCCGATGGTCAGGCCCGCCAGGCGCTGCCCGAGCGTGTGCGGCTCGTAGGGCGGGAAGCAGGGCAGCACGTAGTAGAGCTGCAGCGCGGGGGCCAGACCCGCCGGGCGGGGGCCGCCGACCCCCAGGAAGCAGACCACGAAGCTCACCACGAACAGGCCAAGGGCCGCGGCCCAGGTGCTGGCGGCGAGCAGGGTCCCGGCGGTGACCAGGACCAGCCCGGCCGGCAGGGCCGCGAGCTGGGGGCCGGTGCGGTCCCTGGCGGAGCCCGGCAGGTGGGAGAAGAGGGCCAGCGGCAGCGCACCGAACATCGCGTACAGGCCCATGACCGGCCGGTCGAAGCCGTAGGTCAGGACGTAGAAGCCGGTGCACCCGGCCACCGTCACCCAGACCGCGCTGCGCAGTGCCGAGGGGCCCTCCGGCTGGCGCAGCAGCCACCCGAGCGGCCCGGTCACGGGCGTCCGGTCCCCTCCGGGAGGCCGCGGCCCGGCCGCTTCGATCTCGGCGAGGGGCGCTTCGGCCGGCTGCTGTGGACGGCTGCGGGTCGGGTCACACAGTGATCGTCAGCGGGCCCGGCGGGCGGCGCAACCCGGCGCCGGGCACCCCGACCGGGGCCGAGCGGTCCGAGCGGTCGTGAGGGTGGTGCTCGGCGGTCACCGGCTGCAGTGCCAGCTGTGCACGCCGTACGGGAAGACGAAGTGGCAGTCGCCACGGTGGTGGTGGCCGGGCTGCTGCGGTGCGGGCTTCGGCGCGGGCGCGGGAGTGACGGGCAGCAGGGTGCCGCCCTGGCTGTTGGTGCAGACGAGGACCACGTGGTAGTCGCTGGGGCCGAAGCCGACGCGCAGGGTGCCGCGGATGTGCTGCGGATCGCGGTCGGTGATCTTCACGTTTCCGGCGTTGGAGGTGAGCGACTTCAGCGTGGCGCCGGGGCCTTTGGCGCAGGAGCCGAGCACGGTGACGGTCTGTCCGGGGTGGGCGGTGCGCGGCTGGACGGCGACGGTGGCCACGCCGCTGGGCGCGGCTTTGGCCGTGCTCGCCGAGGCCACGGCGGGGGTCAGGGCCAGAGCGCCGCCCAGGGCGACCGCGGAGCAGGCCGCAAGGGTGGTGGTACGCATGGGAATCGACATCCCTTCTCGCTGGCGGCAGCACGGACCGGCTGGACCGGTGCGTGCGGGGGAGGGGGCACCCGGGCCGCTGCGAGTGCCGCGTCAGGCAACCTTCGCCCCGTCGCGCAAAGGCTGCCTGACGCGGCACTAGGGCAGCTCCGGGGCCGCTGCCACCCAGCCTCGCGCCGCCGCCGACGGCCGGGGATCGGCCGGTCGGGGGATAGGTGGGGTGATGGAGAACGGCCCCGGGTGACCAGCCGACCGCAGGACCCGGGCGCCGATGGGAGCCCGGTCTACTGGAGATCGACGTGCCATCCGCCGATCCGAGGAAGTCCGATGTCCCACCCGATGACCAGCAGCAGCCGCCCCCGGCGCACCGGCCCGTTCCGGTGCGCCGTCAGGGGGCTGCACCGGCGCGGGCACGGGTGTGATCCGCTGCCCGCCGCCCTGGTGGGGCTGACCGCGGTGACCGGGATGCTGGACGCCATCAGCTACCTGGGCCTGGGACGGGTGTTCATCGCCATGATGACGGGCAACGTCATCTTCCTCGGCCTCGCGCTCGGCAAGACCGTCGGACCCTCCGGCCCGGGCCCCGCGCTGGCCATCGTCAGCTTCGCCCTGGGCATCGTGCTGGCCGCCCGGACCGCGCGGCTCGCCACCCGACGCGCGCGCCAGCACTGGTTCTTCCACGCCATGGCCGTCGAGGTCGCCCTGGTGGCCGCCGCCACCGCCATGGCCGCGTTCGCCCCGCTCACCGCGGCCGGCACCCGCTACGTGGTGATCGCGCTGCTCGCGCTCGCGATGGGTGCGCGCTGTTCGACCGTGCGCCGGCTGGACGTGCCCGACTTCCCGATCACCGTCGGCCTCACCGGCGCGCTGATCGCCCTGGTCCATGACTCCCCGCTGGCGGGCAGCGGACGGGCCCGGGCGGCGCGCCGACTGGGCGTCGTGCTGGCGATGGGCGTCGGCGCCACCGCGGGCGGATTCCTGATGACGAGCGTGGGGCTGACCTGGTCCCTGCTGGCCGTCGTGGGAGTCCTGGCCGCCATCACCCTCGCCGTGCGCGTCCATCCGGGCGGTCCGGCCACCACCGGCCCGAACCGGCCGGCCCCGGTGTCGCCGGGGTCCGCACTACGGGCCTGAAGGAGCAAGCCATGACCGACCGTTCCCCGCGCACCGCCGCGGCCGCGCCCGACCGGCGCCGCCGCCGGCTGGTGCTGGCCGCCTGCTCGATGAGCATGCTGATCGTCGTCCTGGACTTCACCGCGATGAACGTGGCCCTGCCGACCGTGCAGCGCGATCTGCACACCTCGGTCGCGGGACTGCAGTGGACCCTCACCGCCTACGGGCTGGTGCTGGCCTCGTTGCAGCTGCTCGCCGGGTCCACCGGAGACCGGATCGGGCGCCGGCGCACCTTCCAGGCCGGACTGTCGCTCTTCGGGCTCGGCTCGGCGCTCTGCGCGCTGGCGCCCTCGCTGGAGTGGCTCGTGGTGTTCCGGGTGCTCCAGGCGATCGGCGGCGCGGTGCTCGCTCCGGTCTCGCTGTCGATCATCAGCAACACCTTCACCGGGGAGCGCGAACGGGCCCGCGCCATCGGGCTGTGGAGCGGCGTCGCCGGTATCGGGCTGGTGGCCGGGCCGCTGCTGGGCGGGGTGCTGGTGGGGAGCACCGGATGGCGGTCGATCTTCTGGCTCAGCCTGCTGGTCGCGCTGGGCGCCCTCGTCCTCACCACCCGCTACGTGCCCGAGTCGAAGGCGGCACGGCCGCGCCGGATCGACCCCGTCGGCCAGCTGCTGGTCCTCACCCTGCTCGCACCGCTCTGCTACGCCATCATCGAGGCGCCGCAGCGGGGTTGGGGCGACCCGATGATCCTGGCGGCGCTCGCCCTGGCGGCTGCCTCGGTGACCGTGCTGCCGCTCTGGGAACGCCGCTCGGCCGAGCCGCTGATCGACCTGCGGTTCTTCCACAGCGTGCGGTTCTCGCTGGCCGTGGTCATCGCCCTGGGTGCTGCCGCCGCCTGCTCGGCGTTCCTCTTCCTCGCCACCCTCTACCTCCAGGACGCCCGTGGGTTCAGCGCCCTGCGGACCGGGCTGTGGATGCTGCCGATGGCCGTCGCGACCGCCGGGTGCGCTCTGCTGGCGGGGCGGCTGACCGGCAACCACGGGCCGCGGCTGCCCCTGCTGATCTCCGGGGCGGCGGTCACGGGCAGCGGCCTGGTCTTCACCCTCCTGCACGCCGAATCCTCCGCCGGGCCGCTCGTTCTGGCCGGATACCTGCTCATCGGTGTCGGCTACGGGATGTTCGCCGCCCCCGTCACCCACATGGTCGTCTCCGGGATGCCCCGCGCTCAGGCCGGAGTCGCCGGGGGCATCGCGATGACCAGCCGACTGGTCGGCCAGACCCTGGGGATCGCGGTCACCGGTGCCCTGCTGTCGGCAGGACTGCACCACCGGACGCACGTCGGCCTGGCCGTGTTCGCCGAGGCCAGCTGCTCGGCCTGGTGGGTCGTCACCGGCTGCGGCGTCGCCGTCCTTGTGCTCGGTGTGCTCGCCACCACCCGCTGGGCCGCGCGGAGTTCGCGCCGCACCGACGCTCTCCCGCAGCCGGAGGCCGGGCCCGCGGACGGGCAGACGGACGGCCCCGCGGGCGGCCCCGCGGCGGATGACGAGGCCGGACACCGGGCCCGGGGTCGGCTCTGAGCGCCGCTCACTCCGTCGAGCGGGGCCCGTCCGGTGGGGCCGGTGCCGGATGGACGGCTGCGAGCAGCTCGCCGACCAGCCCGCACAGCTTCTCCGGCTCGGCCGTGGCGAGCGTGCCGAGGGCGCCGGTGTGGCGGGCCAGCAGGATCCCGGCGAGGGCGGCCACCGCCAGCTCGGCCCGCAGCTCCGGGTCGGGCACGCCCTCCTCGGCGAAGCGGTGGCGGGTCGGGTCGACCAGGCGCTCGTAGAGCTGGGCGTGGGCGGCGTCCTGGAGCGCGGGGTCGGTGTGCGCGACCAGCGCGGCCCGGACCACGGGGCCGGGGCCGCGCCGGGTCGACCTGCCGAGCAGGGCGCGCAGCCGGTCCTCGTCGAGCAGTCCCGCGGGCGCGCCCTCGCCCGACTCGGCTTCCAACGCGGCCAGGTAGAGCTGCGTCTTGCCGCCGAAGTAGCGGGCGATCAGCGCCGCGTCGACGCCCGCCCGTTCGCCGATCTCCCGCGTGGTGGTGTGGTCGAATCCCCGCTCGGCGAAGAGCTCCAGGGCGGCCCGGAGCAGGAGTTCGCGGCTGTGGCCCGCGCCGCGCGAACGCCCGCCCGGTGCACCGGGAGCCGACGCGGGCTGGTCATGGTCGCTCATCCGGGGGTCCTGTTCTGTGCCGCGGTCCTCAGCGGCTGCGCCGGACCGTAGCGGCATCGTATCGGGCGACGACGATCACCCCGGTCACGGACCGTGCCGCCCGGTGCGGACCGGAGCCCCCGTCAGGACGCGAGCGGGCGGGTATAGGTGACGAACTCGCGGTCCACCACGAACCCGGACTTCTGGTAGAAGCCCAGCGCACCCGACGGGTTGGCCGTGTCCACGGTCAGCGAGGCCGTGTCGTACCCGGCGTCGCCCGCCGCGCGCAGTGCCGCCGCCAGCAGTGCCGGTGCCGCGCCCCGGCCGCGGTGGGCCCGGCGCGTGCCGAGGTAGCCGATGTGGCAGTCCCGGCTGCCGGTGACGGCCGTCTTCGCCGGGCTCTCCTCCGCCAGGAGGTATGCCGCCACCTCCTCCGTGCCCGCTGCCTTCTCGCCCGCGAGCAGGAGGCGTGACATCGCGGGCCGGAACGAGCCGGCGCCGGTGGCCCAGGTGCGCCAGTCGGTCCGGTCGAGTGGAGCGAAGTCCCAGTGGTCGCGGAACGCGTCGTTGTGCGCGAGCCGGGTGGCCTCGTCGTACGCCGCCTCGAAGGGGACCAGCCGGGTGCCCTCGGGAGCGGGGCGGGGAGCCGGGGGGCGGTCCGCGTCCAGCGGCTGCTTCATCTCGAACCACCAGCGGCACGGTGTGAAGCCGCACCTCTCG
Source organism: Kitasatospora sp. NBC_01250 (assembly GCF_036226465.1). Taxonomy (NCBI): domain Bacteria; kingdom Bacillati; phylum Actinomycetota; class Actinomycetes; order Kitasatosporales; family Streptomycetaceae; genus Kitasatospora; species Kitasatospora sp. NBC_01250. Next base: position 8,556,354 of record NZ_CP108476.1, read on the forward strand.
GTCAGCTTCAGCAGCCCCTCGTCCCCGGCCCTGCCGTTGAGCAGCAGCTCGCCGCCCAGCGCGGACAGCTCCGGGTCCGCCGCGTGCCGGGCCCGGGCACGCTGCTCCAGCCAGGCGACGAGCCGGGACCCGAGGCCGCGCCGCCGCCAGTCGGGGTGCACCGCTGCGTCACCCTCGAAGCGCGCGACGTCCAGTGCGCCGTGCGGGGTGTACAGCACGGCGTACGCGGCCAGCCGTGCGCCGTCCCACAGCGCCAGGCTGTCCTGTTCCAGGTCGAGCTTGGGGTCCGCCAGGACTTCGGCGAGCTCCTCGGCGTCGGCATGCCAGCCGCTGCGGTCGACGTGCTCGACCGCCTGCTGCAGCTCCAGCCAGGCAGGGACGGAGTCCTTGTCCAGCGGCCGGGCCGCCAGGTCCCCCGTGGTGTCCTGCTCCTCCATGGCTGCCGTCCTTTCGTGGGTCGTTACGGTCCGACGATCTTCGGTCGGCGGACCGCCTGTCGTCCGCCGCTTCCGCCGATCGGCCGAGGTGGGGAGCCTCGGCGCGGCGGGAGAGTGGTCGAGTACCCGGTCGCGAACCGCGCGACCGGGTGGACGACCGAGGAGAGGTCCCGACATGGGTGATCTGCTGCTGATACGCCACGGCGAGACCGAGTGGAGCCGCGCCGGGCGGCACACCGGAACCACGGATGTGGCGCTGACCCACTGCGGCCGGGCCCAGGCGCAGGCCCTGGGCGGTGCGCTGGCCGCCTACCGGCCGGCCCTCGTCCTGGTCAGTCCGCTGCAGCGGGCGGTCGAGACGGCGGTGCAGGCGGGCCTGTCGGACCTGCGGGCCACCTCCGATCTGCGGGAGTGGGACTACGGCGGCTACGAGGGCGTGAGCACCGCCGAGATCCAGCGGCGTCGGCCCGGCTGGGACCTGTGGCACGACGGCGTGGTCCCCGGCGACCGGGAGCACCCCGGCGAGAGCCTCGCGCAGGTCGCCGAGCGCTGTGACCGGGTGCTGGCACGGATCGCGCCGTTCCTCGGCGGTGCCGAGGCGTCGGACTCCGGCGACGTGGTGCTCGTGTCGCACGGCCACCTGCTGCGGGTGCTGACCGCGCGGTACCTGGAGCTCCCGGCCGCCCGCGGCGCGCACTTCGCGCTCGACAACGCCGCGGTGTGCCGGCTCGGCACCGAACACGGCCGCCCGGTGATCCGCGGCTGGAACCTGCCCACCCGCGCGGTCGCGCAGCAGGCCCCGTCGGGCGCGGTGCTGCAGGCGTGAGCGCGTGCCGTCGGCGGGCGTCCGCCGGGGCCGGGTCACGGCGCCGCCGCCTCGGCCGTGGCACCGTGACCGAACCGCAGGCGGAAGAGCGCGCCGCCGCCCGGGGCCGACTCGGCGGTGAGCGCGGCGCCGTGGGCCTGCGCGATCTGCCGGGCCATCGCCAGTCCGAGGCCGGAGCCGGGCAGCGCCCGGGCGGCGGAGGCGCGGTAGAAGCGGTCGAAGACGTAGGGGAGGTCCTCGGGCGCGATGCCCGGCCCGTGGTCCCGGACGGTCAGCTGCAGCGGCGAGGCGGTCAGCGTCACCTCGACCGGGCCGCCCGGCGGGCTGAACTTGGCCGCGTTGTCCAGCACGTTGGAGAAGAGCCGGACCAGCCGCGCCGGCACGCCCGGCAGGGTGAGCGCGACGGTGTCCGGTGCGACGGCCAGGTCGAAGGCGACGGCGGGCCAGTGGTCGCGGGCCGCGGCCACGCAGTGCTCGACCAGCGCGGCCGGCCGGACCCGCTCCAGCAGCGGCTGCGGCTCCTCGTCCCGGGCCAGCTCGATCAGGTCGTTCACCATGCTGGTGACCTCGCGCAGCTGGCGGTTCAGCCCGGCCGCCGCCCGGTCCCGCTGCGCCGGTGTCAACCGGTCGGTGCGGGCGAGCAGTTCGGCGTTGGTGCGCAGCGCCGTCAGCGGGGTGCGCAGCTCGTGCGAGGCGTCGGCGACCAGGCGGCGCTGGGCGGTGACCGACTGCTCCAGCTCGCCGAGCATGGTGTTGAAGCTGCGCGCGAGCCTGGTCACCTCGTCCTCGTGCCGGCCCGGCGGCAGCTCGATCCGCAGCCCGGCGTCCCGGGTGGCCGCGATCCGTTCGGCGGTGGCGGTCAGCCGGGCGACCGGCGCGAGGCCGGTGCGGGCCAGCACGTAGCCGAGCAGTCCGGCCAGCAGCACCCCGGCGCCGGCCACGGCCGCCATCAGCTCCCCGGCCTGCTGCACCCCGCGGTCCACCGCGTCCGAGCGCAGCGCGACCTGGACGGCGGCCTGCGCGCTGCCGAACCTGGCGGTGTACATCCGGGCGGGGTGCCCGCTGATCCGGATGTCCGTGTAGTACGCCGGGCGCTGCCCGGTCGCGACCTGGCGGGTCTCCGCGGTGACCGGTAGCAGGTAGGGCTGGGCCGGGTCCAGGGCGGCGGTGGCCGGGACGACCTGGGTGCAGGCGGGGGCGGCCAGGTAGCCGCACTCGCCGTAGACGACGCCCGGCGGACGGTTGCGGTCCTGCTGCTGGAGCATGGTGGCCTGCTGGACGAGGTGCAGGTCGAGCTGGTGGCGCAGCTCGTAGCGGACGATGGTGAAGGCCGCCCAGGACACACCGACGGCCACCAGCGCGACCGCCGCCGACCCGGCGAGCGCCAGCCGGGTGCGCAGCGGCCGGCGGCGGCGCCAGCGGGCGTGCGCCCTCACGCCGCGTCCAGCCGGTAGCCGATGCCGTGCACGGTGTGCACCAGCCGGGGCTCGCCGCCGGCCTCCAGCTTGCGGCGCAGGTAGCCGATGTAGACGGCCAGCGAGTTGGAGTCCGGACCGAAGTCCACGCCCCAGACCCGTTCCACGATCGTCTCGCGCGGCAGCACCTGGCCCGGGTGCAGCATCAGCAGTTCCAGCAGGGCGAACTCGGTGCGGGAGAACTCCAGCGGCCGCTCGCCGCGGCGCCCGCTGCGGCCGGCCGGGTCGACCACCAGGTCGCCCACGCGGATCATGTCGTCGTCACAGGGGGTGGGGACGGCACGGCGCAGCAGCGCGCGCAGGCGTGCGGCCAGTTCGTCGAGCGCGAAGGGCTTGACCAGGTAGTCGTCCGCCCCGGCGTCCAGGCCGTCCACCCGGTCGCTGACCGAGTCCCGGGCGGTGAGCACCAGGACCGGGGTGCGGTCGCCGAGCGCGCGCAACTGCCGGCAGACGGCGAGGCCGTCCATGACGGGCATCAGGATGTCCAGCACGATCGCATCGGGCTGCCAGCGGCTGAGCTCGGAGAGGGCCGCGAGGCCGTCGGCGACACCCCGCACCGCGTAGCCCTCGACGGCCAGGCCGTCCTCGACGGCGCCGCGGACCTCCGGGTCGTCGTCCACGACGAGGATCTTCCACTCGCTGCTCATGGGACAACCCTCTCAAACCGGGCTCTTAGAACTCTCTTAGAGGGGTGCCCCAGGGTCAGATGGTGGCCGTGTCGATGACGAACCGGTAGCGGACGTCGCTGGCGAGCACCCGCTCGTAGGCGTCGTTGATCTCGTCCGCGCGGATCAGCTCGATCTCGGCGGCCACCCCGTGCTCGGCGCAGAAGTCCAGCATCTCCTGGGTCTCGGCGATCCCGCCGATGCCCGAGCTGCTCATGCTGCGGCGGTTGCCGAACAGCGACTGGAGCACGATCTGCACCGGCTCCTCCGGGAGACCGAGGTTGACCATCGTGCCGTCCAGGCGCAGGAGCGAGGCGTAGGCGGCGAAGTCGAGCGGCGCGGAGACGGTGTTCAGGATGAGGTCGAGGCTGCCCGCGAGCTCCTCGAAGGTCTTCGGGTCGCTGGTGGCGCGGTAGTGGTCGGCGCCCAGCCGCAGACCGTCGTCCTTCTTGCGCAGCGACTGGGAGAGCACGGTGACCTCGGCACCGAGCGCGTGCGCGATCTTCACGGCCACGTGGCCCAGACCGCCGAGGCCGACGACGGCGACCTTCCTGCCGGGGCCGGCGTTCCAGTGCCGCAGCGGTGAGTAGGTGGTGATGCCCGCGCACAGCAGCGGGGCCGCCACGTCCAGGGACAGGCCCTGCGGGATGCGCACGACGTAGTTCTCGTCGACGACGACCTTCTGCGAGTAGCCGCCGTAGGTGGGCTGCCCGTCCTTGCCGACGGCGTTGTAGGTCCAGACGGGGCCCTCGACGCAGTACTGCTCCAGGCCGGCCTTGCAGCTGTCGCAGCGGCGGCAGGAGTCGACCATGCAGCCGACCCCCACCCGGTCGCCGACCCTGAACTTCGTCACGCCGGGCCCGGCCTCGGCCACGACGCCCGCGATCTCGTGGCCGGGCACCATCGGGAAGAGCGCCTCGCCCCAGCCCTCGCGGACCTGGTGGATGTCGGAGTGGCAGATGCCGACGAACTTGATGTCGATCAGTACGTCGCTCTCCCCGACGGCACGGCGCTCGATGGTCGTGCGCTCCAGCGGTGCCTTGGCGGCGGGTGCGGCGTAGGCGGAAACCGTGGTCATGGTGGGTCCTCCTTGATGTCCTGGTCCGGCTTGGCGTCCTGGTCCGGCCGACGGCTACCTCCATTGTCGGAGCGAGCCGACCCACTCTCACCTGGGGCGCTTTCCACCCGCCGGTCAACCGGTCGGTGGGCCCTGGGCCGGGGCGCGGCTGCCTAGCGTGGAGCGTGTCCGCCGGGACCCTCCTGGTGGCAGCCACCAGGAGGTGCGTGATGGGCAGCGTGAACGAGAGCACGGTCGAGGGCCGGATCGTGGTCGGGGTGGACGGTTCGCCCTCCTCCCGGCGGGCCCTGGAATGGGCGATCGGCCAGGCCCGGGCCACCGGCGCGGTGGTCGACGCCGTGGCCTGCTGGGTCTATCCGACGATGTACGGGGTCGTGATGGCCAAGCCGGAGTCCGGGCTCGGCGAGGAGACCGGCCACACGCTGGCCCGCACGGTGGCCGACGTGGCCGGGGACGACCCGCCCGTGGAGATCCGGCAGACCGTTCTGCTCGGCAACGCCGCCGAGGAACTGCTGGGGTGGTCGGCGGGCGCCGACCTGCTGGTCCTGGGCCGGCGGGAGCACCACGCCTTCGTCAACGTGCTGGCGGGCTCGGTGAGTCAGCACTGCGTCCAGCACGCGCGCTGCCCGGTCGTGGTGATCCGTGACTTCGGTTCGGACCACTGACGGTCCTGGTGGCCGGTGTGATCGCCCCTCCCCGCGTCAGGGGGCCGTCCCGGCGGTGAGCCGGGCCACGGTCTCGTCCACCGCCCGCATGGCACGGCGGAAGGCCCGGGCGGCTTCCGGTGGGCACGGCGACTGCGGTGCGACGGGGTCGCCCAGATCGAATCCCTGGTCCCGCAGGGCGAGCTTCACGAAAGCGGCCAGGCCGTACTGGGCGAACAGCTCGTTCAGCGGCCACAGGGCCCGCTGGAGCTGCATGGCTTCGTGCGGTCGCTGCTCGGTGTGCAGCCGGTAGAGGAGCACGGCGGCCACCGGGGCCACGCACGCGGGCCCGGCCATCCAGCCGACGCCGCCCAGTTGGAGGACGAGGGCGGGGATGTGGGCGGAGGCGGCAAAGATCTTGATCCGGTCCCCGAGCGCGTTCTGCACGGACAGCAGGTGTCCGGTGTCGCCGGACGCGTCCTTGAGGTACTGCACCGTCGGGTGCCGGGCCAGTTCGACCAGGCATTCCAGGGGCAGGCCCGCGCCGAGCCGGGGGTTGGAGTACAGGACGACCGGCAGGTCGGTGGCGGCGGCGATCCCGGCGAAGAAGGACGTCACCCCGGCGTGGGGAACCGGCAGGTAGTCGAGCCGGATCGCGACGACACCGTTCGCCCCGAGGTCGGCCAGCCGGCGAGCCTGCTCCGCGGCGGCGGCCGTCGCGTGTGCCGCGACCCCGGGAACGACGGGTACGCGCCCCGCGGCCGCGTCGACCGTGATGCGTACGATCTCCTCGCGCTGGGCGGTGTCCAGGTACATCACCTCGCCGGTCGATCCGAGCGGCGACAGTCCGTGCACCCCGGAGGCGATCAGGTGCTCGATCAGGTGCCGCAGGCCCTGTTCGTCCACCCGGCCGCATTCGTCCACGGGTGAGGGCAGGTACGGGAAGATGCCGTGCAGGGGAGGAGTATCCGTCACGCTTTCCTACGTCCTTTCGGTCTCGGCCGCGGGCTCGGGCCCGGTCGCGCCGACCCGGCGGAGCACCAGGGCCGTCACGTCGTCGCGGGCGCGGCCGGGGGCGTAGGCGTGCAGCTCACGCCGCAGGGCCTCGGCCGTTGCGGCCGGGCCGAGTCCTTGCCACGCCGGCAAGCGGTCCTCCAGCGGGTAGAACTCGCCGGCCCGGTCGCGGGCCTCGGTGACGCCGTCGGTGCACAGCAGCAGCAGGTCCTCCGGCCCCAGCTCGAACTCCTCCACCGGCCGGGGATCCGGTACGAGATCCGCCAGGCCGAGGGGGACGCCGGCCGCGCCGAGCGGGACCGGTCCGCACCCGTCCCCGCGCAGCCGGTACGGAGGAATATGTCCGCAGTTCACGATCCGCACGGTCGGCGACCCGTCGAAGGCCAGCACCAGCGCGGTCGTGAAGCGCTCCGGCGCTCCGGCCCGGGCCGCCGTGTCGTTGTGCCGTCGGAGCGCGACCTCCAGGGCGTCCACCACCTCGTCGAGGGTGGCGCGGTGCCAGGCGGCCTCGCGGAAGGCGGTGAGCACGGCGAAACCGGCACCGATCGCGACCAGCCCCTTGCCGCGCACGTCGCCGATCAGCACCCGGGTGCCGTGCGGGGTGTCCATGGCCTCGTAGATGTCGCCACCCACGAAGGAGTCCTCCTCGACCGGTTCGTACAGGCCGTGGACCTCCACGTGCGCTGTGCTCAGCGGGAGGGGGGAGAGGATCTGGCGCTGGAGGGCGGCCGCGGTGGAGCGCACGCGGAACACCTCGCCCTCGCGGCGGATCCGCAGCCGGGCACCGACCACGCAGAGCGCGGCGATCATCGCCGTCACCACCGCGCTGACCACCCCGTCCGCGACGGAGGCGGGCGGTTCGGCGAGGTAGAGCAGCGGGCGGACGGTGACGGTCAGCAGCGCGGCGACCACGGTCATGCGGAGCGAGCACAGGCCGGCGGCCAGGGCGCACAGCACGATGATCATCGACGTGAGGTGGACGGAGCTGCCTGCCAGCACATCGGGCGTCACGATGAGGAGGCTGAGCCCCAGCAGCCAGGCGAGGGCAGCCGCATCGCCGATGCGCGGTGGCACGGCGGGCGGGTGCGTCGAAGGATCGGGCATGCTCACCGCGGCATCACGTTCTCGACGTTCTCGACATTCTCGACGGTCTCATGGAGACGGGGTCAGGACCTTCGTCGAACCTCATGTGCTGGGCAACCTTCGGTCACGGTCCGCCCCGAACGGTCCAGGGACGCACGGGTCCTGTGCCACCGGGCCTGACGACTGCTCTTCACCGCCTACCGGGTCAGCGTAGAAGGCGCCGGCCCCGGTCCGGGCCGCTCGGCCCTGCGATACCACCGGATGGCGTAAACCCCGTCAGGTCTCGGAGCCGGATCCGTTGTCCCTGCCCCAGGCGGCCGGGCCGTCCTCGTCGAGCAGGGCCCAGCCGGAGCTGGCGACGCCCGGCTCCGTACCCAGCCGGGCGACGACCGCCTCCAGCGGTCCGTCCGACTGTCCGGAGGCCGTCACGACCGCGGCCACCACCTGCCCGTGGGGGGTGGCCTGTCCGTGGGATTCGTCCGGGTCGGTTCGCACCGTGCGCAGCACGAAGTCGGTGCGGTCGAGGAGTTGGATCAGCAACCGGCGCACGTGCGGCGCGTCCGCCTCCTGGCAGCACGCCCACAGGCGGTAGGCGCCGGGCAGTTCGTCGCCGGCCGTCGGGCTGCGGTCGAGCCGGCGCGCGACGGGGCGCAGCATCACGTGGGTCAGCAGGACGGCGGCGGTGCCCGCCACGGCCAGCAGGAACATCCCGGCGCCACTGAGCGCACCGATCGCCGCCGAACACCACAGCGTCGCAGCGGTGTTGATGCCGTGCACCCGGCGGCCGCCGCGCATGATCACGCCCGCCCCCAGGAAGCCGATGCCGGAGACGATCTGGGCGGCGACCCGCGAGCCGTCGTAGGTCTGACTCCGGACGTGGCCCAGGTCGACGAAGCCGTACTTGCTCAGCAGGACGAAGAGCGCGGAACCGGCGGCGACCAGCGCGGTGGTGCGCAGCCCGGCCTCCCGGGCCCGCCACTGGCGTTCGATGCCGATCAGCGCCCCGAGCAGGAGGGCGACGGCGAGGTTGATCACCAGCTGGTAGTCCGACATCGGTCCGTCTCCTTCCTGCGGCCGGCAGGGACGCGGCGCCCGCTGCGGCTCGTGGTGGCCCGGGGCCGCCGGCCGGCGGCACGCGATCAAGCCTGGCAGCGGGGCGGGGCCGTGCCGGAGGGCCGGGTGACCCAAACGGATGCTGATGCGCCACCGGTCGGGTCGGTCGGCCGGGATCCACCACCGGGTCGCCCGATCGACCGACCCGTCCGCCCGGGCCCGGCTCCTAGCGTGGAAGGCGGCCCCGCGGCCAGCGACAGCAGCGGACTGCGGGGCCGCACCACGGACAGCAGGACACCCTGAGGAGCGGAGCATGTCGGTACTCGTGAAGCGTGTGGTGGTCGGTGTGGACGGCTCCCCGGGAAGCCTGCTGGCACTGCGGCGGGCCGCGTACGAGGCGCTGCGCCACCAGGCCGAGCTCTGCCCGGTGCTGGTCTGGGAGCTGCCCGGCGGCGACGCGCCGCGCCCCTCGAAGCCGACCTCCTTCCCGGCCCTCGACGCCCTGTGCCGCCGTTGCGAGAAGGCGGCCGAGAAGCGGCTCGCGGCCGCCTGCGATGCCGCCCTCGCGGACGTCCCGGACGGCCTACGGCTCTCGCCCGCGGTCCTTCGGGGGCAGCCGGGCCCGGCCCTCGTCGCCTGCTCGCGGCACGACACCGACCTCCTCGTGCTGGGGGTCGGTGGCCACCGCCCGGGTCACCGGTTCCGCCGCCGCTCGGCCCGGCGGTACTGCCTCAAGCACGCCCGGTGCCCGGTGCTCATCGGGTACTCCGCCGTCCAGGGCGGCTGCGTCGACCAGTTGGCGCCACCCGGGCCGGCGGGCGACGCCCGGGGCCGAGGGGTGGGGAGGGCCGGAGGCGGCAGCCATGCACCCGCAGCCTGACCGCTGGGCCGACCGCAGCCGTCGTCCGCTCGTGATCGCCCACCGCGCCGGGGGCGGCGACCTGCCGGAGAACACCCTGGAGGCGGTTCGGGCCGCGGTGGCCGCGCCGGCCGACCTGGTGTGGCTCAGCGTCCAGGTCAGCAGCGACGGGGTCCCGGTGCTCTACCGGCCGGCCGAACTGCACGCCCTCACCGACGGCTGCGGCCGGGTCGGTGAGCACACCGCCGCCGAGCTGACCGCACTCAACGCCGGGCACGCCTTCGTCGCCGCGGACGGCAGCCGCCCCTACCGCGCTCCGCACCGGAAGGCCCGGCTGCCGACCCTCGCGGCGGCACTGGCGGCCGTGCCTGCGCAGACTCCGCTGATCCTCGACCTCAAATCCCCGCAGCCCGTGCGGCTGGTCCGCGCGATCACCCGGCTCCTGGACGACCGGACGCGCCGGGGGACGCGCGGGTGGGAGCGCATCCGGTTCTACTCCACCGAGCCGTCGGCCCTGCGAGTCGTCCGGCGTGCGCACCCCCGGTCGATGACTTTCGAGGACCGCGACACCACCAGGGGCCGGCTGCTGGCCGCCCGCCTCACCGGCAACTGCCCCCCGTCACCCGTGCCCGGGCGCTGGGTCGGCTTCGAGCTGCGCCGCGATCTGGTCGTGGCCGAGGACTGCATGCTCGGCCGGGCCTGCGGCACCGTGCACGACGCGGTGCTGTGGGACCGGCGGACCGTGGACTGCTGCCACCGCGTCGCCGGCGTCGCCGTCGTCGTGTTCGGGGTCGACAATGCGTCCGACTACCGCGAGGCCGCCCGGCTGGGCGCCGACGCCGTGCTCACCGACCACCCCGCCGCGCTGCTGGCCGTCACCGGCCGCCGCGCCTCGGCACCCTTCGCCGCGGAACAGTCCGTCGGCGCCTCAAGCGGGTCGGATGGCCCATCCGGAGGAAGAACACCGCTGCGTCGTGTCCCGGCCGACGAGGACGACGGGAGGGCCGCACCATGTGCTGTGGACGGACCGACCGCAGGTGCCCTGGCCCGGCGAACCCGTCGCGCTCCCGCCCTCTGTGGCCCCGGCGAGTTCACGGACAGGATCCTCTCCGCGATGCGCGGCGAGTTCGGCGGACACGCAGAGAAGCAGACTCCATGACCACCACCACGCCCGCGGCCCCGACCGCCCCCATGACCACCGACCGCCCCGAGCAGCACGTCATCGTGCTGTTCGGCGCGACCGGTGACCTCGCCCGGCGCAAACTGCTCCCGGGCCTGTTCCACCTCGCCAAGGCCGGTCTGCTCCCCGAGGATTACCGGATCGTCGGCTCGGCACCGGCCCAGTACGCGCTCAGCGATGAGGAGTTCCGCCGGCACGCCGAGGACGCGGTGCGGGAGTTCGGCCTCGCCGAGCCCACCGGCGCGAGCTGGCAGGCCTTCGCTGACCGCTTGAGCTTCGGCGCCGCCGACCCGGAGGATCCGCAGCCGCTGCTGGGTGCGGTCCGGGCCGCCGAGCAGGCCATCGGCGGCAGCCCGCGCCGGCTGTGCCATCTGGCCGTCCCACCGGCCGCGTTCACCTCCGTCATCGCCATGCTCGGCGACACCGGCCTGGCCCGCGACACCCGGGTGATCATCGAGAAGCCGTTCGGCACTGACCTCGCCTCGGCCCGCGCGCTCAACGAGACCGTGCACGCCGTCTTCGACGAGTCCCAGGTGTTCCGCATCGACCACTTCCTGGGCAAGGAGTCCGTCGACAACATCCTCGCCCTGCGCTTCGCCAACGGACTGTTCGAACCCGTCTGGAACCGCGAGCACATCAGCCACGTCGAGATCGACGTGCCCGAGACGATCGGGATCGAGGGCCGCGCCGCCTTCTTCGAGGAGACCGGCACCTACCGGGACATGATCGTCACCCACCTGTTCCAGGTGCTCGGCATCGTGGCGATGGAGCCACCCGTCTCCCTCAGCGCGCAGCCCCTGCGCGACGAGAAGGCCAAGGTCTTCAACGCCCTCGAACCCCTCGACCCCGCTGCTGTGGTGCGCGGGCAGTACGACGGCTACCGGTCCGAGCCGGGAGTGGATCCGCAGTCGCAGACCGAGACGTTCATCGCGCTGCGCGCGCAGGTGGACAACTGGCGGTGGTCCGGTGTCCCGTTCTTCCTGCGCTCCGGCAAGTCGATGGCCAAGCGCCGCCAGACCGTCACCCTGCACTTCAAGAAGCCCCCGCGGCGGATGTTCCCCGACGACGCGCACGACGGCCCCGGCGCGGAACGCGGCAACGCCCTGGTGATCGACTTCGACGATCCCGGCTGGATCAGCGCCCGCTTCCTCACCAAGGAACCGGGACCGGCGATGCGGCTCGGCACCGCGGAGATGACCTTCCGCTACGCGGACTCCTTCCGGCGCCGCCACGGCCTGGAGGGCTACGAACGCCTCCTGCTGGACGCGATGCTCGGCGACCAGTCGCTGTTCACCCGCTCGGACTCGATCGAGCGCCTGTGGGAGATCTCCGGCGAACTCCTGGCCCGCCCACGGCCCGTGGAGCCGTATGCGCCCGGCTCCTGGGGCCCCGGGTCGATCGACGGGCTCATCGCGCCGCACCACTGGTACCTGCCCGACGACGAGTAGGGAGCAGCGGTGGTCCAGGTGGCGGTCTGCGGTCCCGCGCAGTGCAGTGCGGCCGAGGAGGCGGCGGCCCGGGAGGTCGGGGCCCTGTTGGCGCGCGCGGGCGCGGTCGTCCTCTGCGGGGGTTACGGCGGGGTCATGGCCGCGGTGGCGCAGGGTGCGTCGGGTGCGGGCGGAACCGTCGTCGGCATCCTGTCCGGGGCCGACCGGTCCGGGGCCTCGCCCGGCCTGACCGTCGGGGTGGCCACCGGCATGGGGCAGGCCCGCAACAGCGTCCTGGTCGGCTCCGCGGATGCGGTCATCGTCGTCGGCGGGTCATGGGGGACGCTCTCCGAGGTGGCGATGGCCATGCGGCGAGGCATCGGGCCGGTGGTCACTCTTGGCGGCTGGCGGGTCACCGACGCGCGGGGCGAAGCCGTCCCGGGCCCCGTGGCGGCCGACAGCCCGGCTGCTGCTGTCCGGCTCGCCCTGGCAGGCCGGGGCTGACACGGCGGTGCTCCGGCTCCTGCTCCTGACGCCGGCTGGTAGCCGGTCGGGGCCGGTCGCGGCGCGGGGCCGCCTGGCGTGGAACGCGATGTGACAGGCTGGCCGGACCAAGGCCCGGTCCTGCCGGACGGACCTGGCAGTCAATCAGATCCCCGCCCGGGACACACGCCGGGGACCAGCGGAGTGGACGAGGTGTTCCAGTGGCCGACGGACTGCGCGGGCGCCCCGGGGCGCCCCGGCCAGGAGGGCGGCGGTGACGGCCGGGCGGCTCCTCGGCGGCGGGGCACCCGGCAGGTGGCTGCGGGCACAGCCGGAGGGACCGGCGGCGCTGCGGCGGGCGGCGCGGGTGACCGTCGCCGGGTGCGCGGGCTTCTACCCGTGCCGGTACGGCCTCGGCGACTCGGTGATCGCCCTCTACGCCATCTTCGGCGCGCTTCCCCTGAGCCTGTTCTGCCGGATCCCCGGTGGCGCGGCGCAGCGGGCCCGGACCCTGCTGCTGGCGCTGCCCGCCGGCTGGGTCCTGGTCACCATGGGCACCCTGCTGGCGGTGCATGCCTGGGCGGCGGCCATCGGCATGTTCGTGGTGGGCTTCATCATCGCCTTCCTGACGGTGGGAGGACCGCGGCCGGCCGGCCTGGCCATCGCCTTCCAGCTGTTCTACGTGCTGCCCTGCTTTCCCCCGTACGCACCGGGGTCACTGGGCTCCAGGCTCATCGGCCTCACGATCGGGATCGTGCTGGCCGGCCTCGCCGAACGGCTGGTCTTTCCCGGCCCGCCGCCGGTGCCCTACCGGGTGGTGCTGGCCGACGCGGTGGCCGCCGTCGCCGCGTACAGCGGGGCCCTCGCCGACGACCTGCGCAGCCCGGCGACGCCCGCCACGGCGGCGCTCGAGCGGCAGGTGCAGGCCGAACGGGCGTACGAGGCGGCCCGGCCGGTCCGTCAGCCGTCGACCGAACGCCCCACCTCACCCTCGGCCCGGGACCGAGCGCTCAACCAGGCGTGTGCGGCGCTCTGGCACATCCGCGGTCGGCTGGACCGACTGCTCGACGGCCGCGACGGGAAGTCCGCCGCCCCGGCCGCGGCGGCCTTGCTGGATCGCGTCGCGGCGTCCCTGCGCGCTGACGCCGAAGCGCTGTGCACGGGTACCGCCCCGCTGCGCGTCGACGGCCTCGACGCGGCTCTCGGCGTGTTCGACGCCAGTCGCGTCGGTGAGCGGCCGCCGCCACCGGCCACCCGGTTGCTGCGCCACGCGATGGTGCGGGAGGTGGCCACAGCCACCTGGGTGGCGACGGAAGCCACGCGGATCGCGCTCGGCGTGCGGCCCCCGGCCGGGGAGCGGAGCCGACCGTACCGTCAGGTGTTCTGGTACGCGTTCGCACCCGCGCCCGTGCTGTGGTGGCGCCGGCTGGGAGTCCACCTGACGCCCCGTTCGGTCCACCTGCAGAACGCCCTGCGCACCGCGGTGGCGCTGGCCGCCGCCCGCCTGCTGGTCGGTGCGCTCGATCTCTCCCACGGATTCTGGGTGCTGCTGGCGACCGTCAGCCTGATGCGGACCTCGGCCTCGGACACCCGCGCCGCCCTGCGCCCCGCCTTCCTCGGCACGATCGCCGGAGCCGCGGTCGCCGCGCTCATGCTCTTCCTGGTCGGCGACGTGCCCGCCTTCTACGCGGCGCTGCTCCCCGTCCTGATGCTCGTCGGCTTCACGCTGGGGCTGGTGTGCGGCCCGGCCTGGATGCAGGGCCTGTTCACGCTGACCTTCATCGTGATCTTCAGTCAGCTCTCCACCCCCAACTGGCACCTCTCGGAGGTCCGGCTCACCGACGTCCTGATCGGCGGGGTGGTCGGAGGCGTCGCCAGCCTGCTCGCCTGGCCCAAGGGCGGCTACGGCGCGCTGCGCAGGGACATCGGCGACTTCCTCGCCCGCGGTGCCACGGCGTGCCGAGCCGTGGTCACCGAAGTGAGCGGCCCGGCGACGGACGAGGACCCGCTGCGCCCCGCGCGCCGCGCGATGCTGCTCGCCGACGCGTCCTCCGCGCAGTACCAGTCGGAACGCACCCACCAGTACACGGCGTCCTCCGGCTGGGAGGCGGCCCTGGCAGCCGGCCATTTCATCGTCTACGGCGGTGACTTCCTCCTGGTCCGCCATCGGAGCGAGGGGCTCGCACCGCTGCCCCCGGCCGCGGTGGCGGCGCTCTCGGCCCTGTCCGAGAGGGTGGCGGCGATGGCCCTGCGGACCGCGGACGCCTTCGGCACCGGGGACCTCGCGCAGGGGGAGCGGACACCGGAGTGCCTGCCGGGCGGGTCGCACCCCCTGGAGGTCGCCGAGCAACTGCTCCCGGAGGTGACGGAGACCCACCTGTTCCTGGCCTCCGTCGAGGCCTGGCTGCTGGGAGTGGCGGACGACCTGTCCCAGTACCGCCGGGCCGTGACCGGTTCGACGACTGCGTAGATCATTGCTGGTGCGTGCGGCTCGGCGCACCCGGGCGTGGACGGCGCTGGCGTCGGCCGGCACTCTCGGGGAGGCAGGTGATCAGGACCGGGCAGCGGGCATGGACCAGGCAGTGCCGGTGGACGGAGCCGGACAGGCCCCGGCGCAGCACTCCGCGCGCGTCGGACCCCAGGACCAGCAGGTCACCCTCCTGGTCGGCACCGGCCACCAGGACGGCACCGGGACGACCGCGCACGACCCGGGTGACGATTTCGGGGCTGTCCGTGAAGCCGGCAAGAGCCTGGTCACGCGCGGCGCGCAGCTCGGCCCTGGCCAGGTCGCCCCGGGCCTCGCACAGCGCGACCGAGGCGGGCCACCGCACGTACACGGCCTCGCCCCCGGGCGGGAGGGCGTGCAGCAGCCACAGGGGCGCGCCGGACAGCGCCGCCTCCTGGGCTCCGTACCGCAGCGCGCTCACGCTGGCGGGTGAACCGTCGACTCCGACAACGACACGGTTGATCATGATCGACATCCCCTGTTCCCGGTAGCGAAAAGGTCCCGGCGAACGGACAGTCCCGGCGAACGGACAGTCCCGCACGTCCCCTGACGGAGACGGCGACTGCTTTCAGCGTTTCGCTGCGGCCAGGGCCTGTCTGTCGTCCGATCAGCCCCCTGGCAGGGGGAAGGCCTCGCTCTGGTGCGGGACAGGTCCGTGCCCGGCGTCCCCTGGCCGGGAACCGGACCTGGTCATCCAGGGCGGTGGCGAAGTACGAACCGGTGGAGACCGGGGCCAAGGGCCAGTCGCTGCCGTAGAGGGTGTGACCGGGGGCTGCGAAGGCCTGCAGGGACGGGAGGGCGGTGGGACTGCCGGACGGCTGGCGGCCGGGGCGCGGGCGTGCGAGCCTGGCAGGCGGCGCTGTCAGGGGGTTTCGAGCGGACAGGACGACGGGACCGGTCACGATGCACCTGCTTCAGACGGCCGAGGCGGCGACGACTCTCAGCTGCCTGGCGGCCCTGTGGCTGCTGCCCGCCTCGCGGCCGGTCTGGCTCGCCACCGCGCTGCGGATCATCGGGATCGTGGCGCTGGCGGATCTGATGGTCCCGCTCGGGCACTGGCTCTTCCCCAGGAGCCTGGCCAGCAACGACAACGGCCTCATGGCCGTGATCCTCGGGCTGGTCGGCACGCTCTTCGGTCTGATGGTCGCCTTCGTCGTCGTGGTGGTCTGGCAGTCGATGTCCGATGCCGACTCGGTGACGGCCCGTGAGGCCAACGCCCTGGCCGATCTGGAACGCGTCTCGCGGGGGTTCCCGGTGCGCATCCGCCGTCAGGTCCAGGGCGCGGTGCGCACCTACGCGCGTCTGGTGATCCACGACGAGTGGCCCGCGCTGGCGCACGCGGGTGCCAGCGAGCGGGCCGGCGCCGCGCTGGCCGAGCTCTGGGAGGTCTACACACTGATGGGCCAGCCGGAGCGCGGCGATCCGCTGTACGCCCATTCCATGGCCCTGCTGACGAACCTCGACGACTGCCGGCGCCAGCGGCTCCTGCTGGCCGCCAAGCGCATCCCGACCGCGTTGTGGATGCTGATGGCCGCAGACTCGGTCATCATCGTGGCCATGGCCCAGGCGTTCGGCCTGTCGGGTCAGGCGCGCGACCGCCTCGTGATGATCAGCATCGTGGGCACGATCGCCCTGGTGCTCTTCCTGATCGGCGAGCTCGACGCCGCGTTCAGCGGTGACCTCAAGGTCAGTCCCGCGGCGTTCAGCACGGTCCTGGCGTCCCTGCAGAACCTGGAGGACTACTGACCGTGTCCCGGTTCCGCAAGGCCCCCGCCCCGGCCCACACCCCCGCCCCCGACCCCGACCCCGCCCACACCCGCAGACGCCGGCACGCGCCCGGGAGCCCGCCGTGAGGCGCAACCGCGCTCCGCAGCCCGCGCGCGTCGGCGTGCTGCACTCCCTGACCGGGTCGGTCGCGCTGAGTGAACTGCCGGTCGTGGACGCCACCCTGCTCGCCATCGAGGAGATCAACGCGAGCGGCGGACTCCTCGGCCGGACCCTGGAGCCCGTCATCGCCGACGGCTGCTCGCAGGGGCTGGCCTTCGCCGAGGCGGCCGAGAGCCTGTTCACCGGCGACGGTGTCTGCGCCGTCTTCGGCTGTTACACCTCCGCCAGCCGGCGCAGCGTCATCCCGGTCATCGAGGCGCATGACGCGATCCTGCTCTATCCGACCTTCTACGAGGGCATCGAGTCCTCCGAGCACGTCGTCTACGGTGGTTCGACGGCCAACCAGTGCGTCATCCCGGCCGTCAGCTGGTTCCTGGACAACCGCGGCCGGGACTTCTACCTGATCGGCTCCGACTACGTCTACCCGCGCTCGGTCAACGCCGTGGTCAAGGACCTGCTCGCCGCGCTCGGCGGCCACGTGGCGGGTGAGGTCTACGTGCCGCTGGGCCAGAGCGACGTCGCCCCGCTGGTGCGGGCCATCGCCGACGCCAAGCCGGGGGTCATCCTGAGCACGCTCGTCGGCGACACGAACATGCCCTTCTTCCGCGAACTGCGCGCCGCCGGGATCAGGCCCGCGAGCACCCCGACCCTCTCGTTCGTCATCGGGGAGTGCGAGCTGCAGCATCTCGACCGGGCGCAGATGGCCGGCGACTACCTCGCGTTCAACTACTTCCAGTCGATCGACACCCCGCAGAACGCCCGCTTCGTGGAGTCCTTCCGGGCCAGGTACGGCCAGGAGCGCGTCGTCGGCGACACGATGGCCGCCGCCTACAACCTCGTCCACCTGTGGGCCCAGGCGGTCCGGGCCTGCGGCAGTACACGTCCCGCCGACGTGCGCCGGGCGATCCGCGGCCAGCGCAGGGCCGGCGCGGAGGGGACCCTCTACGTCGACGAGGAGAACCTCCACCTGTGGCGCAAGGCCAGGATCGGCCGCATCCGCGCGGACGGGCAGGTCGACGTCGTCTGGACCTCGGAGAACCTGATCCGGCCGATGCCCTACTCGCCGTACCGCACCCGGCGCGAGTGGCACGAGATGCTGGCCGAGCTGCACGCCGGCTGGGGGGCCAGCTGGTCCAGCCCGGTACCGCCCGACACGCCGCGGGCCCCCTCCTGGGTGGCCCCGCCGAAGCCGAACCGTGCGAGCTGCCGGCGCTCGCACACCGCCTCCAGGGCCCGGGCCTGACACCTTTCGTCGGCGGGGAACGCATCGGGCTCGAATGTACGGCCGGGGATGTTTCCGCAATTCACTTTCCTCACCTGGGAGATAGGAAATTTCTCGCCGATGCGAAAGTCTGTCATCAACTATGGTTTCTGGCAGACGAATTGAGGTAGTACCAAGCGCTGTTGTGCGGCACCCGGTGAATTCCGTCCCGACACCGTGCTGAAGGGAACGCCGCAGGAGGTCCAGCCGGCCGAGCTGGGCTGAGGACTCGGTAACTCGCCTGCGTACCAGCTGATCTGAAAGCGCGTCAGGAGACCGTGTTCGGGTCCCGCCAGATGTCCATCGGGACGGCGCGGACCGCGCGGCCGTCGGCGTCGAGGATCCGGCCCATCCGTTTCACGGTGCGCAGGGAGACGCGGCGCTCGGCCACCCGGAGGTCGGGGAACCTGCGGGCGAGGACGCTTTCCAGTCGCTGGACGTCGGCGAGGGAGCGCTGCCAGACGGAGAGGATGAGGTTGTGCGTGCCGGTGACGGACACGCACAGCCGGATCTCGGGCAGTCTGGCGAGCTGCGGGCCGACCTCGTCGAGCCGGTCCGGGGGAAGGTCGGCCCGGAAGGTCGCCAGCACCGGTCGGCCGGCGTCGCGGGCGGCGATCTCGCAGCGGAAGCGGATCGCGTCGGAGGCGGCCAGCCGGTGGAGGCGGCGGCGCAGCGTGGAGGGGCTGAGCCCGGTGGCGGCGGCCAGCTCCGCCTGGTCGAGGCGGCCGTCGACGCCCAGTCTGATGAGCAACTCCCGGTCTTCTGCGCGGACTTCGGCTCGTGCTCCGGACGGGGTCCCGGTGCCGCCCTGCTGATCGTCGTGCAGTTCCACGCGCTGGGCGGGGTCCAGTGAGTCCAGTCGCCAGCGGATCCCCTCGGCGTAGAAGCCGGTCGCCAGGTGGACGCGGACGGCGTTGACCCCGGGCAGGCGGCCGAGCCGTCCGGTGGTGTAGCGCGAGAGCCTCGCGAGGTCGGTGAAGGCCGCGGTGACGACGAGGTCGCAGCCCTGGGAGAGGTGCTCGATGGTCATCACGTGCGGGTCCTCGGCCAGGTCGTCGGCGATCTGCCGGAGCCGGTCGGGCGCGCAGTCGAGGTCGAGGTAGGCGACGCACCCGGGGTCCTCGGGGTGCGGCAGACCGTAGGCGGTCACCCAGGCGATGCCGGCCTGCGAGAGCCGGTGCCAGCGGCGGGCGGCGGTGACCGGGCTGATCCCGAGGGTCTGGCCGAGCAGCGCCCAGGGTGCCCGGGGCCGCAGCTGCAGCGCGTTCACCAGGGCGAGGTCCAGCTCGTCCACGGTCACATCGGTGCCGGTCACCGTCGAGTGCCGGTGGATTCGTTCATCGGAGGGCCTTCCTCTGGCGTGATCCTGCGGAATCGCGGGAAACTCCCGCCGCGAGATCCAGAATCACGGATCAAGATCGCTCTGCACAAGTTCCCGCCCCGGGCGGGTCCGATGGAGGTACCCGTGTCCTTGTACGACGACGCTCTCGCGCTGGCCCCGGACCTGGTCCGGCTCCGGCACGACCTGCACCGTTTCCCCGAGCTGGGACTGGTGCTGCCGCGCACCCAGGAGCGGGTGCTGCAGGCCCTCGACGGCCTGCCGCTGGAGGTGAGCCTGGGCGCGTCGCTGAGCTCGGTCACCGCGGTGCTGCGCGGCGGCAAGCCGGGTCCGGTGGTGCTGCTGCGCGGCGACATGGACGCTCTGCCGGTCGTCGAAAAGGCGCCGGTGCCGTTCGCCGCCGCCAACGGCGCCATGCACGCCTGCGGACACGATCTGCACACCGCCATGCTCGCGGGCGCCGCACAGCTGCTGGCCGCACGGCGCGAGCAACTGCACGGCGACGTCGTGTTCATGTTCCAGCCCGGCGAGGAGGGTTGGGACGGCGCCGGCGCCATGCTGGCCGAGGGCGTGCTGGACGCGGCCGGCCGACACCCCGTCGCCGCCTACGCCCTGCACGTGGTGTCGGCCATGCCGCACGGGGAGTTCAGCTCCCGGAGCGGGCCGATCCTCGCGGCTTCCGGTTCGCTGAAGGTCACCGTCCACGGTGCGGGCGGCCACGGCTCGGTGCCGCACCGGGCCAAGGACCCCATCCCCGCGGCCTGCGAGATGGTCACCGCGCTGCAGACCATGGTGACCCGCCGGTTCGACGTGTTCGACCCGGTGGTGGTGACCGTCGGGCTGATCCAGGCCGGCACCCAGCGCAACATCATCCCCGAGACCGCCTACTTCGAGGCGACCGTGCGCACCTACTCCGCCGAGGCCGAGTCCAAGGTCGCCGACACCACGGTGGAGCTGGTCCGGGCCATCGCGGCCGCCCACGGCCTGCGGGCCGAGGTCGAGTACGTTCCCGGGTACCCGGTGACCGTGAACGACGGGGCCGAGACCGACTTCCTGGCGGACACCGTCCGGGAGGTCTTCGGTGAGGAGCGCTACCGGACGCTGCCGAACCCCGCCACAGCGGCTGAGGACTTCTCCCGGATCCTCGACGCCGTTCCGGGCTCGTTCGCCTACGTCGGCGCCGCCCCGAAGGGGGTCGACCCGGAGGACCTGCCGGCCAACCACTCGCCCTACGCGGAGTTCGACGACGCGGTGCTCCCGGACGGCGCCGCGCTCTACGCCGAACTCGCCACCCGCCGCCTCGCGGCCTGAATCCTTGCACCAGGGCGTGATCCAGCGCGCCATCGGCGCAGGCGAGTTCGGAGGTCATGACGGGGGTTTTCGGCTCGGGGATCACGGACGTGAGGGCCGTGGCATCATCGCGCGATCGCGCGCCGGAGAGGCCCGGTTCACACCGGACCCCCGGTCCCGGGCCACCCCGCGCCGAGCAGCCGGATCGCCCGGCCCGACCGGTCAGCCGGTGTAGGTGTACTGGTCCCCGCTCACCGCCGGGCTGAGCCCGCCTGCCGTGAGCACCTGGACGTCGACCGTCCCGGTACCCGCCGGAGCCGTGGCGCTGCACAGGTTGGTACCGCAGGAGGAATCGGCGGCCGGCCTGCCGCCGACGAGGACCAGGCCGCCGGCCAGATTGCTACCCGCCAGGTAGATCGTGTTGCCACCGGCGGTCGGCCCGCTCGTGACGTCCAAGGCGGTCAGCGCGGGGGCCGGGGGCGCGGGCGGCGGCGGGCCCGTGTACAGGAAGGCCGACGGGGTGTACGCGGTGCCGCCGGGCGTGACCACCGTGACCGGGACGAGGCCCCAGCCGCCGGGCGCGGTTGCGGTGCAACTGGTTTCGGTGCAGGAGACGTTGGTGGCCGGCGTGTCGCCGAAGAGCACCATGCCGTTCGCCAGCGAGGTGCCCGTGATCGTCACCACGGACCCGCCGACCCCGGGGCCGGTGCTGATGTCCGAGCTGACGGCGCGCGGCGCCGCGGGGATCACCGGCGGCGGGGCGGTCTCACCGCCGATGCCCGCGGTGGCCACGTTGTTGGCCGGATTGCGGTCGCCGGGGTTGGACACGGTCGCGGTGATCACGCCGGGCGGGATGGTGAGGGCCGAGGAGACGCGCGCCTGCAGGAACTCGGTCTGACCGGGCTTCTGGGTACCGGTGTACAGGGCGGTGAGGTGGTGGCCGTCGGGCGAGATGCTGTAGCTGAAGGTGAAGGTCTGTTCGTCGGTGATCATGGGTATGCCGATGGTCATCCAGGACGGCAGGTCGAGGGTGATCTGGGTGGGCCCGGTGGTGTCCGCGGTGCCCACCGCCGTCCAATGGACGTCCACTTCGCCGTAGCGCGGGATGACCTCGGGGTAGACCGCGACGGCCTCGTCAGCCCCCTGGGCGGGAGCGACGCTTGCAGTGGGAGCAGTGGGAGCAGTGGGAGCAGTGGGAGCAGTGGGAGCCGTCGGCGCAGCGGCGGCGGCCGGCACGGTGCCCGCCAGGGCGCCGGCCATGGCGAGTGCCGAACAGGCCAGGCCGAGTTTGAGCTTCATCTGGTTCCCCTCTCGAAGCTTTCACGGAGCCTCCTTATATCGCACCCGGACGCCAGTTCGACGGCCTGTAAGGAAATTGACAGACCATCAAGACTGCTTTGAGGCGCCGCCCTTGATCCCGGCCGACCCGCTCGTCGCCTCAGGCGCTCCGGCCCCACCCGTCCGGGCCGAGCAGCCGATCGACCCGGCCCTCCCGCGGCGGTGACAGCGCCACCGGTCGTGGCCAGCGGCCGGTCCAGCCGCGCGGAGTGTGCCTGCTGCCTCGGCGGAGCTCTGCCAGGTGCCCTCATCGGAGCTCTATATGATCTGCGCGACTACTCGTCGACCAGGATCAAGGGGGCCCGCCCGTGGCCGGATTCGTGCTCATACGTACAGAGGAGCCGTCTCTCAAGCGGGCGGCCTGGCTCAACGTCGTCATCGACGACACCAGAACACACCGTCCTGACCCACGGGCGGCGAAGCACCGGTCCAGCGCCTCACCGGCCGGGCCTCGGAGTCCTTCTGGGTGTAGATGGTGCCGTCCGTGTCCTTGCTGACCTCGGACCGCACCGAGGACCTGCTGGCACGCGCCCGACGGGCCATGCACACCCCCTTCCATCCGGTCGGCAGCTGCCCGATCGGCCCCGTCCTCGACCCCGACCTGCGGGTGCACGGCACCACCGGACTGCGCGTGGTGGACGCCTCGGTGATGCCGACCCTGGTGTGGGGCAACACCAACGCCCCCGTCATCATGATCGCCGAGAAGGCCGCCGACCTGATCCGGGAAACCACCACCACCGGGTGAGGGACGCGCTCCGGAGAGGTGGGTGCTCCTCCCGGCAGACGGCGGCCCGCAGCCCGCTGACAGCCTGCTGAGCGAGGTCTGCGCGAGCAGGTCAAGAACACCCAGTACCCCCAGGATCGCAGGGCGAATCACCGGCGCCCACGGCACCGAACCGCGCCGGACGTGCGGTGCGCCACGCCCCCATCACGTGACAGCACCCCACGCGTGCGGCGTGCGGACGCGGATGATGCAGAGTCAAGCTGACCAGCCATGGGGCCGATCATGCAGACCCGGGTGATGACCATCACCTGCCGTGATCCCCGTCCCCAACCTCAAAGGTCGACGGGCACGCCCGGCATGTGGTGCACCGTCTTGCCCAGGGCCTGTCCGGCGGCTGGGCGTGCGCCCGAGTCGTCCTCGTACTGGACCGTACTTGGGCGATTCGGGCGTGCGTCCAGGTGAGATGCCCGACGACGTAGCCCGCCCGGTAGAGCCCGCCGGACTGGGCAGCTGCAGGGATTGAACGCTTCTGAGAAGTCTCTTAGACCGTCCCAGCAGGCTGCTGGGCATGAGGACAGAGCGCGAGGACCGACCCCTGTCGGTGGTGATCGGCGCCGGTGGCACCGGTGGGCACATCTATCCGGGCCTGGCCCTGGCCGAGGCGCTGCGGCGGGCCGATCCGAGAGCGGTGATCTCGTTCGTGGGCACCGAGCGCGGGCTGGAGACCCGGCTGATCCCGGAGGCGGGCTACCGGTTGCACACGGTGGACATGATCCCGTTCGACGCGTCGCTCGGTCTGCGCCGGTTCATGCTGCCTGCGGCGCTGTTGAGTTCGGGGCGGCAGTGCCGGGAGATCCTGCGGGCGCAGGGTGCGCAGGTGGCGGTCGGGATGGGCGGTTATCCGAGTGCGCCGGTGATCGTGGGGGCCCGGCTCGCGGGGCTGCCGAGCGTGATCCACGAGTCGAACGCGGTGCCCGGGCGGGCGAACCGCTTTGCGGCTTGGCTGACTCCGAATGTGGCCCTCGCCTTCGACCGCACCCGGGCGCACCTGCCGGCCGGCGTGCGGGCGGAGACGGTCGGCATGCCGCTGGTGGGCGCGGTGGCCGGGCTCGACCGGGGCGCGCTGCGGGCCCAGGCCCGGCAGTGGTTCGGGGTGCCCGAGGGTGTGCGGCTGGTGGTCTTCAACGGCGGCAGTTTGGGGGCCGCCCGCCTGACCGAGGCCGCCGTCGAACTGGCCGCCCGCTGGCGCCACCGCAGCGACCTGCGCCTGCTGATCAAGACCGGCCCGGCCACGCTCGACGAGGTCCGGAGTCGGCTGGCCGACAGTCCGGTGGCCGTCGCCGTGCCCTACCTGGACCGGATGGACCTCGCCTACGCGGCCGCCGACCTGATGATCTGCCGCGCCGGCTCCGCCACCGTCGCCGAACTCGCAAGCGTGGGCCTGCCCGCCGTCCTGGTGCCCTACCCCCACGCACCCCACGACCACCAGACACACAACGCCCGCGTCCTCTCCGACGCCGGCGCCGGCCTCCTCCTCCCCGACCACGCCTGCACCGGCGACGCACTCGCCACCCTCATCGAACCACTGCTCGCCGACCCCACCCGCCTGCTCACCATGAGCCGCGCCGCCGACCCCGGCACCCACGCCCAGGCAGCCGACCTGCTCGCCGCCAAGGTCCTGCGCACCATCGGCCAGACCCCTGTGCCCTACCCGGTGGTGCCCGCCGACAGCCACCCCTCCTGGCTGCCCTCCGCCTGGTCCCAGTGAACCGCCAACCCGACCCGCACAGTACGGAGTTCCCCATGAACAACCCCATCACCACGCACGACTGGAGCGGGCGCACGGTGCTTGTCACCGGTGCCGAGGGCTTCATCGGCAGCACCCTGGTCGACCTGCTGGTCGAGCGCGGTGCCCGGGTGCGGGCGCTGGTGCACTACAAGCCGTACGCCGAGCGCGGCTACCTGGCGCGCTACCTGGCCGACCCCGACAGCCCGGTGGAGCTGTTTGCCGGTGACGTCCGCGACTCGGGGCGGGTGCTGGACGCGGTGGACGGCTGTGACACCGTCTTCCACCTGGCCGCGCTCATCGGCATCCCCTACAGCTACCAGGCGCCCGAGGCGTATGTGCAGACCAACGTGGTCGGCACCCAGAACATCGCCGCCGCCTGCCTGCGCCACGGTGCCCGCCTGGTCCACACCTCCACCAGCGAGGTCTACGGCAGCGCGATCACCGTGCCGATCAGCGAGCAGCATCCGCTGCAGCCGCAGTCGCCCTACTCGGCCTCGAAGATCGGCGCGGACATGGCGGCGCTCTCCTACTGGCACGCCTTCGAGCTGCCGGTCTCGGTGGTCCGGCCCTTCAACACCTACGGCCCGCGCCAGTCCGCCCGCGCGGTCATCCCCACCGTGCTGGCCCAACTCCACTCCGGCGCCCGCGAGGTGCGACTCGGCTCGCTCACCCCCACCCGGGACTTCACCTACGCCACCGACACCGCCGAGGGCTTCCTCGCCGTCGCCCGCGCCGACCGCACCCTCGGCGAGGTCGTCAACCTCGGCACCGGCAGCGAGGTCTCCATCGGCGACCTCGCCAAGGCACTGATCGCCGCCTCCGGACGCGACGCCGAGATCGTCGTCGACCCCAGCCGCCTGCGCCCGGGCGGCAGCGAGGTCGAACGCCTGCTCTCCGACAACACCAAGGCCCGCCGCCTGGCCGGCTGGCAGCCCCGGGTCGACCTGGCCGAGGGGCTGCAGCGGACCTCGGACTGGGTCGCCGAGCACCTGCACCTGCTCGCCCCCGGCCGCTACCAGGTCTGAGCCGACGCCAGGGGGAGCGGGGTGCCATCACCAGCACCTCGCTCCCTCGGCCGGTGGGCGAGCGGTCCGGCCCACCGCGCTGTGCAGGCCGGACCGGTCGACGAACGAGGATGGGCGGGCATGACGAACACACCAGCGAGCGCCTCGGGCGGCAGGCACCGTGTGCACCGCGGTACGCAGAGCGCCGAGGCGGGCGGTGGCCGGGCGGCGGCGCGCAGGAGCAGGAGGAAACCCAGGCGCCGGGGCCTGCGGATCCTGGCCTGCACCACGGCCGGCCTGGTCCTGGTGACCGCTGGGGCCTTCGGCTACCTCTACGAGAAGCTGAACGGCAACATCAAGCACGCGCCGCTCTTCGCCGGCACCTCGGGCGACGCGGGACACGAGAAGCCCGACGCCTTCGGCCGCACCCCGATCAACATCCTGCTGATCGGCTCCGACAGCCGTGACAACGCGGCCGACTGTGCGATCGGCGGCGACTGCGGCCCCGGCGCCAACGCCGACGTCCAGATGGTGCTGCACGTCTCGGCGGACCGCAGCAACGCCACGGTGCTGAGCATCCCGCGCGACACCATGACCGACCTGCCGGCCTGCACCGACAGCCAGAAGAAGACCTCGATGAAGGCGCGGTTCGGGCAGATCAACAGCACCCTGGACTACGGGCCGGGCTGCGCGGTGGCCGCCGTGCACCAGGTGACCGGCATACCCATCGACCACTTCATGATGGTCGACTTCACCGGCGTCGTGCAGATGTCGGACGCGATCGGCGGCGTGCCCGTCTGCGTGAGTGACAACGTCTACGATCCCGACTCGCACCTCAAGCTGACGAAGGGCACCCACACCCTCCAGGGCATGTCCGCGCTGCAGTTCGTCCGCACGCGCCACGGCTTCGGTGACGGCGGCGACCTGGAGCGCACGGTGGCCCAGCACATGTTCCTCGGCTCGATGGTCCGCCAGCTCAAGAGCGCCGGGACCATGACCAACCCGGCCGCCGTCCTCTCGCTGGCGAACGCCGCCACCAAGGCGCTGACGGTCGATGACGGCCTCAAGAGCATCACGCAGTTGGTGGGCCTGGCGGACGACCTCAACAAGGTGCCCATGGACCGGATCACCTTCGCCACCATGCAGAACCAGCCCGACCCCTCGAATCCCAACCGCGTCCTGGTCTCCCCGGCCGCGAAGAACCTCTTCACCACGATCATCAACGACCAGCCGCTGACCACCGGCAGCGGAGACGACTCCGCCGCCGCGACCCAGGCCCCCTCCACGGCGACCACCCCCACCGCCGAGCCCTCCGCCGTGCCACCGTCCGCACCCTTCACCCCCTCAGCGCCCGCACCGGTCGACCCCCGGACGGCGCTGAGCAGCGCCAACCCCGCGACTGCCGACGACTCCAGCGGCTGCGCCCAGGTCAGCACCTTCCGAACCGCCAACCTGGACGGCATCCCCATGACACCCACCGAGGCATTCGCGAAGAGTCCGGATGTGCCCGACTCGGCGCCCTGATCGGCGTTGGGCCTCCCGTCCGGCGACCGGGGGTTTCCTGCCCCGCGATGGCCGGACCGGGCACCAGGGGGTGGGTGGATCGGCGGTGTGGACGGGCGGACCTGGGGCAGCCGGGAACGGATTCGCGTGGAGCTGCGTCCCGATAAGGGAAGAACAGACCCAGATGTCCTGAAAAGGGCACCACTGTGCCGGTGGCCTGCAGAAGTGGAGAGAAGACACACCATGGATACGCCTCCGGGCCGCCGTGGAGTGCTCGCGCCCGAGCGATCCGACTCCGCACACCGGTACTGAGGAGGAGCAGACAACCATGGCGAACGACCTTTTCGGCGCCCACGGCTCGTCGGAGCCTGCCGTGTCGAGGGACAGCGGGAGTCCCGGCTGCACGAACGCGCCGCGCCGGACCGCACGGCGCGGGCTGGTGCGGAGGGCCGCGATCTACGGGGCACCGGTGGTGGCACTGGGTACCGCTCTCTGGGTCGTCCAGGAGCTGCGGCCCCTCCCGGCCCTGGCCCTGGTGGGTGATGACGCGCAGTCGTCGTTCTCGTTCCCGGGCGACGCGTTCTCCCCGCCGTGGCCGGAGCACGGGCAGGCCGCGGTCACCGTCGCCGGGTCGGGCACCGTCGGAGCCTTCGGCGAGCAGAAGCCCGTTCCCACCGCCAGCGTGGCCAAGGTCATGACGGCCTACATAGTGCTGCGGGACCACCCCCTGAAGGACAGGGACGACAGCGGGCGGCAGATCACGGTCGACGCGAAGGCGGTTCAGGAGGGCACGGCGAAGGACGAGTCGCGCATCGAGGGACTCACGGTGGGACAGCAGTTCAGCGAGCAGGACATGCTCAGGATGCTGATGATCCCCTCGGGCAACAACGTCGCCCGGCTGCTCGCGCGCTGGGACACCGCCTCCGACTCCGAGACGGCCTTCGTCACGAAGATGAACGACACCGCGCGGGAGCTGGGACTGGCGAACACGACCTACACCGATCCGAGCGGCCTGGACCAGGGAACCGTCAGCACCGCGGTCGACCAGTTGAAGCTGGCCGAGGCGGTGATGAAGTTCGATGCCTTCCGCCAGGTCGTCGCCATGCCCAACGCCGACATTCCGGGCCTTCCCCAGCGGATCAACAACAACAACGACCGTCTCCTCCTGTCCGGTTCGAGCGTGCGGGGGATCAAGACCGGCTCCAACACCGCGGCCGGCGGAACCCTCTCCTGGGCGGCCTACAAGACGGTGGCCGGGAAGGACCGGCTGATCCTCGGCACCATGCTGGACCAGCACGTCCAAGGAGCCGATCCCTACGGCTCCAACAGCCTCGTCCTGGTCCAGGACAACAGCAAGAAGATCATCGACGCTGTCCGCAACGCCCTGACATCGGCCACCGTCATCAGGAAGGGCCAGGTCGTCGGCTACATCGACGACAAGCTGGGCGGCCGGACACCGGTCGCCGCGACCGAGGACCTCAACGCGGTCGGGACTCCCGGCCAACAGCTGGGCGTCACGCTCGGCGACCACGGCACACCCCCGCCACACGGAGCGAAAGCCGGCACCACGGTCGGTGCGGTGACGGTGGGCAGCGGACCGGACGCCCCGACCGTACCGATCGCCCTGGTGAAAGACCTTCCCGCACCGTCCTTCACGGCACGACTGACGCGCGTACGGGCCTGACGCCGGCCCTGATCCCGGCCGCGGACCGCCGAACCGTCCGGCCGACGGTCGCTTCAGGCGCCGGGTCGGCCGATCGGGGGAGGGCCGCCTGCGGGGTGGGCGGGTTCGATGGATGGCACGGTCAATCGCCCGGGAGGCGTGCGGCGCATCCCTGGCCCGTTTCCCGGAGCCGGACGAAGGGACGGGCCGATGCTGAAGGCACTGCGGGCCGGTGGCCTGTTCGACGGAACGACGGCGCTGGGGCCCGGCACGGTGCTGGTCGAGGACGGCCGGATCAAGGCCGTCGACACGACCGGTGCCCGGCCCCCGGAGGGTGCCGAGGTCATCGACCACGGCGCGGACGCGTGGATCCTGCCGGGGCTGATCGACACCCATGTTCATCTCGTCTTCGATGCCGGCGACGCCCCGGTCGACCATCTCGCGGCGCGCGACGACGACGCCGTGCTGGCCGGGATGCGGCGGGCGGCCGCGCGGGCGCTGGCGGCGGGCATCACGACGGTGCGTGATCTGGGGGACCGCGGCTATCTGGCGCTGAGACTGCGTGAGGAGGCCGCCGCCCGGCCGTACGTGCAGCCCCACATCGTCGCGGCGGGTCCGCCGATCACCAGCCCGGGCGGCCACTGCCACTTCCTGGGCGGCGAGGCCTGGGGGCGCGAGGCGCTGGTCGCCGCGGTCCGGGAACGCCACGAGCGCGGCTGCGAGGTGGTCAAGGTCATGGCCAGCGGCGGCCACATGACGCCTGGCACCTTCATGCACCTGCCCCAGTACCCGACCGAGGACCTGCGCGCCGTGGTCGACGAGGCCCACCGCCTCGGCATGAGGACCGCCACCCACGTGCACTCCGCCGAAGCGACCGCCCGGGTGCTGGACGCCGGGTTCGACACCCTCGAACACCTGACGTTCTTCACCGAGGACGGTCCCCGCCCCACGTCCCCCCTGGTGGAACGGGTCATCGGCAGCGGTGCGACGGTGAGTCTCACGGTCGGGAGGCTGCCGGGCGAGCCGCTCTCTCCCCTGCTGACCGAATGTCTGCGCCGACTCTGCCCCACCTGGGCCCGACTGCACCGCGCGGGCGTTGCGATCACGGCGGGAACCGACGCGGGCATCTGCCGCTACAAGCCCCACGACGTCCTCCCGTACGCGGTGACCGATCTCGCGGGTCCCATCGGCATGACCCCGGCCCAGGCGCTGGCCGCCGTCACGTCGGTCGCCGCCGCGGCCTGCGCGCTGACCGGCGTCAAGGGCTGTCTGAAGGCCGGGGCCGACGCGGACCTCCTGGTCGTCGGTGGCAACCCCCTGCACGACCTCACCGCCCTGCGGGACGTGCGCTGCGTCTACCGCATCGGCCACCAGGCCGACTCCGTCAGGGCTCGGCCGGCGGCCGGCGGCGGGCGACCGGGCGCGTGCGGCGGGGGGCCTGGGCCGCGGCGTCCACGTGGGGTGCGGGTGAGGTGCCGGTAACGAACCGTTCACGCCGCTCGGGCTCTTGGGAAACAAGCGGTTCCTAGCGTGTCCGTTCATGGATGCGACGCTGTATACGCCTTCGGACACCGCGCCGGATGCGGGGGTGCTGCCCGCGCCCTCACTGCGTGAGACGGTCTACGCGAAACTCCGCACGGCCGTGCTCGACGGCGAGTTCGGCGTGCGCGAGAGGCTGGCCGAAGTGCGGCTCGCGGCACGGTTCGGGGTGTCACGCACCCCGGTGCGCGAGGCACTGGCGCGGCTGGTGTCCGACGGGCTGATCGAGCGGGCAGACGGCGGCTTCTTCGTCACCGTGCCCAACCTCGCGCGGCTGAAGGACTTCTACGAGCTCCGGGTCACCCTGGAACTGCGCGGCGTCGCGCGGGCGATCGAGGACCCCTCGGTCCGGCACGATCCGGCGGTCATCGCGGCCGAGTTGGACCGCTGGTACGCGATGCGGGAGAGCCCCCCGGCGCCCGACCCGCGGTTCGTCGTGCAGGACGAGCGCTTCCACGCCGAACTCTCCCGCGCCTCCGGCAACCCCGCGCTCACCGACGCCCTGGTGGCGGTCGGCGAGCGCATCCGCCGGGTGCGGATGTACGACTTCCTCACCCCCGACCGTGTCGGGACGACCATTGCCGAGCACATCGGGATCATGGAGCTCGTCCGCGACGGACACCTCGACGAGGGCTACCGGGCCCTGCACGCCCACGTCGGCGACTCGATGGCCGTGGTGCTGGAACGCGCCCAGCGCGCCATGACCCAGATGGCCGTGCACGCCGACCGCCTGTGCCACCCATGAAGCGGCCGTCTGCTCGCTGTGCCTGAGCACCGACAAGGCCGGCGACCACGTGCTGCCCGCACAGCCGACCACCGGCTGACCCCGCTGCCCGCACAGCCGATCACCGTCTGACCCCGAGACACCGGCGGCGCGTCAACCGCCGCCCTGTCGCCCCCTGCGGAGGAGCCGCCATCGTGTTCGACACCTTGCTCGTAGCCAACCGCGGCGAGATCGCCTGCCGCATCCTGCGCAGCGCACACGCCCTGGGGTTGCGCACGGTGGCGGTGTACTCCGACGCCGACCGCACCGCCCCGCACGTCCGCATGGCCGACGAGGCCGTACGACTCGGCCCGGCCCCCGCCGCCGACAGCTACCTGCGCGCCGGCCTGGTCCTGGAAGCGGCCCTGGCCACCGGCGCGGGAGCGATCCACCCCGGCTACGGCTTCCTCTCCGAGAGCGCCTCCTTCGCCTCCGCGGTGGAGGCGGCCGGCCTGGTCTTCGTCGGCCCCGCCCCGGCCCAGCTGGAGGTCTTCGGCGCCAAACACAGCGCCCGGGCCGCCGCGCTCGCGGCCGGAGTTCCCCTGCTGCCCGGCAGCGGCCTGCTCGCCGACGACGCGCAGGCGCTGAGGACGGCGGAGACGATCGGCTACCCGGTCATGCTCAAGGCCACCGGCGGCGGAGGCGGCATCGGCATGCGGGCCTGTGCCGGACCGCGGGAGCTGCGGGAGGCGTTCACCCAGGTCGCCCGCCTGGCCCAGGGCAGCTTCGGTGACGGTGGGGTCTTCCTGGAGCGGTACGTCGACGGCGCCCGCCACGTCGAGGTGCAGGTCTTCGGCGACGGCACCGGCGGGATCGCCGTGCTCGGCGACCGCGACTGCTCCCTGCAGCGCCGCCACCAGAAGGTCCTGGAGGAAGCCCCGGCACCGGACCTCCCCTCCCACGTCAGGGACCGACTAAACTGTCGGCGCGGATGAGGATCGGGGTGCCGCGGCGGTGGGCGTCGGGAATCTGCGCGAGGGCCGCGTCGATGACCGTGATGTGGTCAGCTGCGGTGTTCGCTCCGGCGTTGCCGGCCCCTGAGGTGGTCAGGAGCACCATGTGACGGCCTGAGCAGCTCCCAGCTTTGGGGGCCCTGCCCTGACGTTCGGCTAGTCACCTCGTCCCGGGGTCAAGCCCGAGGGCTGGGCCGGGAGGCGGACCTCGATGGTGGTGGGTCCGCCCGGGGTGCTGTCCACGGTGAAGCGGCCGCCCGCGCTTTCGACCCGCATGTAGTGGCTGGCCAGGCCGATGTGGCCGTCGCGCAGGCGGGACTGGATGATCGCCGGGTCGAAGCCCGCGCCGTCGTCGCGCACCGTCAGCACGGTGTCGCCGCTCTCGGGCCTGAGGGAGAGCCAGACGTTGTCGGCGGCCGCGTGTTTGACGGTGTTGTTGAGCAGTTCGCGGGCCGCGGAGTAGAGCAGCGCCTGGTCAGGGACCTCCCCGCGCGGGGTCAGCTCGTAGTGGACGGTGAAACCGCCCCGGCGGGCGGAGCGTTCGCCGAGGCTGCGCAGCGCCGCCGAGAGCCCGATGGACGCCAGGACCTGGGGGTGCAGTTCGAAGGTGACGTCGCGGATCTCCTGGACGGTGCGCCGCACTTCGGCCTCGACCCGGTCCAGCGCGGGGGAGGGCGACGCTTCCTGGGCGTCCTCCAGGTCGTGCAGCGAGGCCAGCAGGTTCTGCACGGCGCTGTCGTGCAGGGCGTCGGCCAGTTCGGTGCGTTCGCGGGTCTCGGCCGCCAGCGCGTCGCGCAGCAGCGACTCGCGGGTGTCGAGCAGTTGGCCGACCGAGGCGGCCTGACGGCGCAGCAGTTCGGCGACCAGGACGCAGGTCAGCACGTCCCACAGCAGGTAGGCCTCGTCCACGACCACCGTCCAGCGGCCCGAGGAGGGGCCGTTGGACAGGGTGGGGATCGCCAGCACCGCGTAGGCCAGGACGCAGATCCCGCCGAGCCAGGCCGTCACCCGCGGCAGCTGCCACAGCACGCTGGCCATCGGCAGCACGTAGTAGGCGTAGCGCACCGCGGAGGCCTGGCCGCCGGAGAGCGCCGAGAGCGTGCCGGCCGCGACGACGTCGACGACGGCGGCTCCCACCGCGCCGCGCAGGCCGCCCGGTGGCGGCCGGTAGACGGTCACCAGTCGCACCACGGCCCACGCGGCGTAGGCCGCCAGGGTGACGTAGAACCAGACGCTCACCGCATGACCGGGCCAGTCCCAGCCGGCCAGCAGCAGCGGGACCAGGAAGGGCAGCCGCAGCCAGGCGACATAGCGGTAGGTCAGCTCGGCCATCCCGCTGAGCTGGTGATCACGCCACCGGGTCGTCATCGCACACCAATCGGCCGGGTTCGCACGGGCACCGTGGGGCGGCCCGCCGCCGGAGCCGGCCGGTGCCGCGGCACCGGCCTCACGGTAGCGGCCCGGGCGTGGCGCGGACCGGTGGCCGGTGGCATCGGCGGTGCGTCTCGCCCGGATGGCTGTCGGATCGCACCTGCCCGGGTCAGGTGGCAGGTCCGCTGTGCGGGTCGTCGGGCGGCAGCCGCGTGGCGGCGTCGGCGGCCAGCAGGGCGCCGTCCGCCAGGATTTCGGGCGGTGCCTGTGGGCCGGCGAACACGGTGATCTCCCGGCGGGTGACCGGATCGGTGTGGATCACCCGGGAGCGCAGCTCCGGGGGCAGGATGTGCGCCGGTATGGCCGTGAGTCCCGCCCCGCTCGCGGCGAGGTCCACGGCGGCCCGGGCGCAGGGGACCCGCAGGACCGAGGCGGCCCGGTCGCCGCCGAAGCGCTCTGTGCGCCCGGTCGACCGCAGCGGCTGCCAGGGTTCTTCGCCGTAGCAGATCCAGCGCCGGTCGAGCAGGTCCGTCGGTGGCACGCGGCGGCCGCGCAGCGGGTCGTCCGCCGGGCAGAGCAGGACGAGTTCCTCGGTGTGCACGGGCCACACCGCCCCGCTCCAGCCCGGCGGGCGGGGCGCGAGGGCCAGGTCGACGGCACGGGCGGTGAGCTGCTCGCGCAGCCGCTCGCCGGTCGGCTGCGTCTCCACGAGGAGGTCGACGCCGGGTCTGGCCCGTGCCCAGGAGCCCAGCGCGGTGAGCAGCCCGGGCAGGAGCGAGGGCAGGACGGCCAGCCGGACGGTGCGGCCGCGGCCCTGCTGGACGGCCCGTGCCTCGGCCCGCGCGCGTTCGGCGCTGTGCAGGGCGCAGCGCGCGTGCGGCAGGAACGCCTCGCCGGCCGCGGTCGGCCGCACGCCGTCGGCCCCGCGCACCAGCAGCGGTGTGCCGACTGCCCGTTCCAGGGCCCTGAGCTGCTGGGAGAGGGTCGGCTCGGTCACGTGCAGCTGCCGGGCGGCCCGGTTCAGCCGGCCTTCGCCGACCGTGGTGACCAGGTATTCGAGCTGCCGCAGGGACAGGCCGGCGCTGTTCGGTGTGGTGGTCATGGCGGGTGCCTCCTGATGGCTCGGTCGGGGTGTCGGAGCGGTGGCCGGGTGGGCGTGGTCCGGGTGTCGGAGCTGTGGCCGAGTGGGCTTGGTCCGGGTGTCGGAGTGGCGGCCGGGTGGGCTCGGTCCGGGTGTCGGAGTGGCGGCCGAGTGCGCTCGGTCCGGGTGTCAGAGCTGCGGCACGAGGTCCTGTTCGGTCCAGATGGTCTTGCCGTCGGCGGTGAAGCGGGAGCCCCAGCGCTGGGTGAGCTGGGCGACCAGGTACAGGCCGCGCCCGCCCTCGTCGTCCGGATGGGCCCGGCGCAGGCGCGGTGAGGCGGCTGCCGCGTCGGAGACCTCGCAGATGAGCCGGCGCCCGTGGACCAGGCGCAGTTCGATGGGAGTGCGGCCGTAGCGGATGGCGTTGGTCACGAGTTCCGTGACGACCAGTTCGGTGGTGAAGGCCAGGTCCGCGAGGTCCCACGCGGTCAGCAGCGCGCCCACCTTCGCGCGGGCCTCGGCCACCACTGCGGGGTCGGCGGGGAGCTGCCAGGTCGCCACCCGGGAGGGGGCGATGCCGCGGGTCCGGGCGGTCAGCACCGCGACGTCGTCCTCGGACCGCAGGGCTCGGAGCACCTGGTCGCAGGTCTGGTCCGGGCTGCCCTGGGCGATGGACAGCGCCTGCCGCACGGTCTGTGCTCCGGCGCCGGGCGGGGTGCGGCGGTAGCCGCTGTGGAGGACGAGCACCGAGCCCTCGGGGAGTTCGGTCTCGGTGGTCTCGAAGGTGATCGCGCCGGTGCCCAGCGGCGGTCCGGCGGACAGCGGGACGGATTCGGCCGGGGCGCCGGGGCGGCGCAGGGCCGGAGCGGGGTGTCCGGCGCTGGCCAGGGTGCAGCGGCGGGCCACCGGGTCGTAGACGGCGTAGAGGCAGGTCGCGCCGATGCCGGCCGAGGTGTCCGCGGGCTCCCGCTGGGCCGGGCGGCGCTCCTCGCGGTCGAGCTGGGTGACGAGGTCGTCGAGGTGGGCGAGGAGTTCGTCGGGCGGCAGGTCGAGATCGGCCAGGGCGCGCACCGCGGTGCGCAGCCGGCCGGTGGTGGCGGAGGCGTTGATCCCGCGTGCGGTGACGTCTCCGGCGACGAGTGCGACGCGGGTGCCGGACAGCGGGATGACGTCGAACCAGACGCCGCCGGTGTCGCGTCCGTTGTGGGCGGGCAGGTAGCGGAAGGCGACGTCGAGCGCGTCCTGTTCGGGGGTGTGGTGCGGCAGCAGGGTGCGCTGCAGGGCGAGCGAGATGTCGCGTTCGTGGGCGTAGCGGCGGGCGTTGTCGATGCAGGTCCCGGCCCGGGTGACGATCTCCTCGGCGAGCAGCAGGTCGTCCTGGTCGAACGGTTCCGGCCGCTGATGGCGCAGGATGGCGGCCACGCCCAGGGTCACGCCGCGCGCGGTGACCGGCACGAGCAGCAGGGAGTGCGGCCGGGGACTGCCCGGGGTGGGGGAGAGGATGACGGCCTCGGCCGGCCCGAGCTGGTGCAGTGACGGCCCGGCGCCGCGCAACGCGGCGAGGAACGGAGGCAGCGGCGGGTGGAGCGCCAACTGGCCTGGCAGGACCGGGCTTTCGGGGCAGCCTTCGAGGACCGACGCCTGCGCGCAGCGCAGCAGGGTGCTGTCGGCCTGGTCGGCGGCCGGTCGGCCGGGCCGCAGCAGGCTCTCGTACAGGTCGATGGCGGCGAAGTCGGCGAACCGGCCGACCAGGGTGTCGGCCAGTTCCTGGGCGGTGCGGGTGGCGTCCAGCGTGCTGCCGATCCGGTCGCAGGCGCTGGTGGCGAGCAACAGCCGTTGCCGGGCCCGGTGTTCCAGGGAGACGTCGATGGTTGAGGCGCTGACTCCGCTCACCGTGCCGGTCTCGTCGATCAGCGGGGTCATGAAGACGTCCCAGGCGCGTTCCCGGCCGCCGCTGGGCGGGGGGCTGACCATTCTGGTGTGCGTGGGCCTGCCGGTGCGCAGGGCCTGGCGCTGGAGTTCGGCGAACTCCAGGAACGGGGGGAAGGGGTGGATCTCGTCGATCCGCCGGCCGAGCATCTCCGCCTCGTCCTGCCCGGCCAGTTCGACGATCTGCGGGTTGGCCCGGACCAGTCGGGCCTGCGTGTCGTAGAGCGAGGTGGCGATCGGGGACTGCGTGAAGGCGCGTTCGACCAGGCGGGCGACCCGGCGCTCGGCGGGTTCGAGGAGCAGTACCCAGCGCCAGCGGTCGTCCCCGGTCCGGCAGGGGTGGGCCTCGACGCCGATCTCGATCGAATGGCCGTCGCGGTGCCGGGCCCACAGCAGGCCGTACCAGGA
Source organism: Kitasatospora sp. NBC_01250 (assembly GCF_036226465.1). Lineage (NCBI taxonomy): Bacteria > Bacillati > Actinomycetota > Actinomycetes > Kitasatosporales > Streptomycetaceae > Kitasatospora > Kitasatospora sp. NBC_01250. The sequence goes on from NZ_CP108476.1 coordinate 8,592,926, forward strand.
GTGCCCCTCGGCCACGGCCCGCCGTACGGGCGCCGGCAGCGGTGCGCGGAGCAGCCGGCCGACGGGGCGGTCGACGACCTCCTCGGCGGTGTAGCCGAGCAGTCGGTGCGCTGCCGGGGTCCAGAGCGCGACCAGGCCGCGGCCGTCGAGGACGGCGGCCGGCCGGGACTGCTCGGGGGCGGCGGGGTGGGTTTCGGTGGTGCTCGTGCTGCTCGTGCTGGTCATGGGGGGACTCCGTTCATGGGGGCCGCGCCGTCGTTCCCGGACCATGGCCTGGACCGACCGTTGCTCGCGCGGAGGAAGGGCGCGTGACGGAGCCGCCGAAGCCCGGACAGGAGGTTCCGTACTGTCCCCACCGTGCCGCGGCCGGCCTCCCGCGCGGCTCACCTGATCGGCCGAACCGCCGGAGGAGCAGCCGCCCCACGTCCGTGCCCCGGACTCGTCGGCCGGACAGCCCGCGTGCGCCCGACCCGAGGCGCCGGTCGCGCCCCTCCACCCGGCGGTGGATGCGCGCGTCATCCGGTCGGGGGACCGGCCGGCGGACTCCGCCACGGCCGGGCCCGCGCAAGCTGGGAGACCGAGGGTTCGAGATCGTGTCAGGCGGTCCCTTCGGCCAGCTTCCACTCCCAGGACACGGGTGGCAGCTGCCAGTCCTTGTCGAGGACCGTGGTGCCGAAGATCTTCAGCTTGGTGAAGAAGGAGCCGGTGATGTCGAGCCCGCCGTAGAGCGCCCAGTTCGCCTGTGCGTTCGGCGCACTCCCTGCGCCCTGTGCGCCGACGGTGGCCTTCAGGTAGGGCTGGGTGTCGGCGGCGACTCCCACCGACCCGTAGAGACCGAGGGCGGTGTGGCTGCCGATGCCCGCCTTGGCCGTGGCGGTGCCGCTGATCCGCGAGGAGCTGCCGCTGCTGGTGGGGGCGGGGCCGGACAGGGCGCTCCAGCCGCCGTTCGCGTCGTAGCGGGCGCCGACCTGCAGCCTGCCCTGGGTGTGTTCCTCGGCGTCGACGGTGATCTTCCCGTCGGCGGAGACGTCGTAGAAGTAGTCGACCTTCAGGTTGAGGACGATGGGGACCGGTCCGAGCCACACGGTCTTGTCGACGTTCACCTCGGCCGCGGGGATGTGCAGGGGCTGGTGCCCGGTGTCGTAGGCCGCGGATCCCTGGGCGTGCACCTCGACGCTGTGGCTGTAGTCCCCGGCGAGGCCGATCTCGGCCTTCGACGGGGCGACGCCGTACCAGTGGGCGCGCTGGTAGGAGAAGAGCAGCTCCGGGTGGAGGTCCAGCTGGGCGTGGAGCGCCGAGCCGTGGCCCGGGGTCGGTTCGACACCCGGCGGCATCGGCACGTCGACGTCGAAGCTGACGCCCGGCGAACCGGCCTGCCCCGCCACGGTGTTGACCTTTCCGCCGGCCGAGGAAGGGCTGACCTTGAGGTCGGCGGCGGTGAGCGGCACGGTGAGGTCGGCGCTGGCGTCGCCCAGCGCGTCGACCAGGGTGGCCGGGACGGTGTCCACCGCGGTCGAGCCGTCCGTGCCCGGGTGGACGGCGGTCACCTTCACCAGCGCGCCGTGCGGCGTCGCACCGGTGGCGGGGCCGGCGATCACATCGCCGGGGCGCAGCTGCTCGGCGCTCTGCGGCGTGCCCGGCGGGGAGCCGCCGACGAGCAGCGCCGAGCCGTCCGCGTCCAGTCGCGCCAGCCGCAGGTGCGCGACCGGGGCCGGGGTGACGCCGCCGTTGGCGCCGGGACGCAGCACGGTCGCGGTGTCCGGGTCGGCCGGCGGTCCGGTCACCTGGAGCACCGGGGGCACGTGGCCGGCCGAGCCGTCGGAGGCGGCCGTGGCGGAGGCGACCGGGACGAGCACCACGGTGAGGGCGAGCGGCACGGACAGCAGACGCAGGCGGGACGTCATGGGGATCCTTCCGGGGAGAGGCCGCCCGACGGGGCGGTGCTTGCCCCCGGCGATGGGGGGCGAGGGCGTCGCCGACGAGCGCGCGGATGCGGCATGGGGCGACCAAGGGCCTGATGGAAGGGAATCCCACGGTGTGCGGGCGGGGCAAGGAGAAACATTCACGGTGCGGATAGCGGTTGCCTATCGTGGTCCGGGTCCGGGTCCGGGTCCGGGTCCTGGTTCGGGTCCTGGTTCGGGTCCTGGTTCGGGTCCGCCGACGACTCGGATCCGCTGTGACGGGGCCGCCGCCCTGCTCCTGCGTCACCCGCCGCCGGGGCGACGCCGGGCGACGTGTGCGCGGATCTGCGGCACCGACATTCCCCGATGGCGCTCCGGCGGTGCGTCCCGCCTTCTACGATCTGGAGGAATGCGTTTCGGCTGCGCGGTGGGCATCCGCCGCACGGAGGGCGGGGGCTCGGGGATGGACGCGGTACGGGAGTCGGCGCGGGCCGGCCGCATGGTGTTCTTCGAGGAGTCGGCGCGCGACGGAGCGCAGGCCAAGACCCTGATGAGCGCGGACTTCCGGGTGCGGCTGGCCCGGGAGCAGGGGGCGGTCTTCGGGACGGACGGGCCGCGGCACGTGGTGTTCGCCGCCGGGTTCCCCTCGGTCTGCGCGCAGGAGTTCGAGGCGACCCGTCAGGTCGCGCTGGAGGCCCAGGAGTCGGTGAGCCCGGCCGCGATCTGCCGGGGCACCACGGCGGACGTGCGACTGGCACTGAGCGCGGTGCGCGGTGCGGCGCACGCGCGGGTGATGGTGATCGTGGCGGCTTCGGAGGCGACCGCGCGGGCCCTGGTCCACTGCGGCGCCCGTACGGCGCTGGCGCAGGGGCTGCAGGTGGTCAAGGAGGCCGTGGACCTGGCGGACGGTGTGGCGGTGGACGTCTGCCTGGTGGACGCACCGCGGGCCGACCACGCCCTGGTGGCCGAGTACGCGGGGGCGATGACGGCCCAGGGGGCCGGGACGATCGTGCTGGCCGACACGGTCGGCGACCTGCTGCCCGGCCGGACGCGCGAGCTGTTCACGCGGGTCGCGGCGGGCGCGGGCCCGGACGCGGTCCTGGTCTCGCACCTGCACAACGACCTCGGCCTGGGGCTGGCCAACACGCTGGCCGCGCTGGAGACCGGCGTCCGGGTGGCGGCCTGTTCCTGGCTGGGCATGGCCGAGCGCAGCGGCATGGTGGCCACCGAGCAGGTGCTCTTCCTGCTGGCCCACGACCCGGCCAAGGCCGCACAGGTCCTGGGAGCCGACTGCCGGCCGTGGTGGACGGCCCCGGACCTGACCCGGCTGCCCGGGATCGCACGGATGGTGTCGGCCGAGACGGGAGTGCCGCTGACCGTCACCACCCCGATCGTGGGCACCGGGGTCGCCACCATCTCCACCGGCACCCCCTTCACCCACCCGCGGACCTTCCAGCCCTACGACCCCGAGCAACACCTGGGCCTGCCGGCGACGGTGGTCCTGACCCACCTGGCCAGCGCGCGGGTGCTCCACGCGGTCGCCGAACGGCTCGGCCACCACCTCGACCCCGCCCAGACCCGCACCGCCCTGGCCTGGGTCAAGGACCGCGCCTACCGGCTCGGCCGGGCCGTCGTCGCCGACAGCGACTTCGCCGCCTACCTGGACGGCCTGACCAGCGCCCACGCCTCCGGAACGGACACCCATGCCCGCCCCTGACCCGCTCGACACCGCCGCCGCCGACCGTGCGCTGACCGCCGGTCAGGCCGTGATCCTGCCCAACCCCAGCCCGCTGACCTACGTCGTCGCCGCCACGACACCCCGGGCCGTGAACAGCGCCAAGGCACGGCCCGCCGACCAGGAAGTCGCCCTGTGGGCCCACCACGACACCGCCTGGCACGACCTGGTGCCCGCCCTGCAACTGCGACCCGGTGCCCTGCGTACCGCGCTCACCCTGCTGCGCGACGAGCTGGTCACGCTGCTCGTGCCGGTCCGAGCCGACGCCGCGCCACCCGACTGGGCCGGTGCGGCCCTGCGCGGCGGCCACCTGCTCCTCTTCGGCGCCCGCTGGCAGCCCCTGAGTCCGCTGCTGGCCCGCCACCCCCGCCTGTACGTCAGCAGCGCCAACCGCACCGGACGGCCACCGGCCGCCACCGCCGCCCAGGCCGCGGCGATGTTCGGCCCCGGCATCCCGATCACCGACGCCGACCGCCTGCGTTCCACCGACACGCCGCACGCCGCCACCACCATGCTGCGGATCGCCCCGGACGGGCAGCTGACCCACGTTCGGCCCGGAGCCCAGGACCGCGCCCACGGCCCGGACCCTGCCCGCTACCTGGAGCATCTCGGCACGTCGGTCGGCCGCGTCTGATCGGCTTTGATCAGCCTCACGGTGGCGGCCCGGGTGCGGCACCGTCCCGTGGCCGGTGTGCCCTGCCCGCCGGCCGGCACCCCCTGACGTGACCTCAGCTGCTCACACAGCCGACGGTTCGACCACGCCCGGCCGTCAGGAGGCGTTCGCCGGGATGGACGATACTCGGGGCCGTCAGCACCCCGGCCCGGTACGGCTGGTGTGCACCCGGGACCACCAGTGCCCGGCCCGAGCCCGCTCGGACCGGCCGGCAGAGGAGAACGATGTCCACAGGTATGTCGCGGCGCCAGGGCGTACTCGCCGGTCTGCTGGTGTTGATCGCACCGTTCACCGTCGCCGCGGCGCCGGAGCGGGCCGCCGGCCACCGGGGGCTGCCGCTGGGCGCCGCCGGTCTGCCGGAGACCCGCAGCGTCCAGCGGATCGCCCCGGGGGTGAGCCTGACCACCATCGTGCGGGGGAGGGTCTCGCCGGCCGACCACTGGACGGTCGACGTGGCGGTCCCCACCGGTGTGGTGCCGCCCACCCTGGACCCCGACACCCCGCAGTCGGTGCTCGGCAGCCGGGCCAACGCCGAGGCGATCGCCGCCAAGCTGACCGCCGCCGGCTATGCCCCGACCGTCAGCGAGCAGGACAGCCCGGCCTTCAAGGACTTCGCGGGCGGTCCGCAGGGCTACGTGGTGCGGGTCGGGGCCTTCGCCGACCAGCCCTCGGCCACGGTGCTCGCGGGCACCCTCGCGAAGCTCGGCTACGCCACCTCCACCCTCAACACCGGGATGGACAGCACCCAGGCCGACGGACCCTGGGTGCTGCACGAACTGGTCATCGACCCGGAGCAGTTCAAGGGCACGATCGCGGAATCCCACGGCGGCACCATGACCGGGCGCCGCACCACCAGCCAACTGGCCACCGCCGCGGGCGCGCTGGCGGCGGTGAACGGCGGCTTCTTCGTGATCAGCCCGAGCGACGGAACGCCCGGCGAGTCGGCGGGCATGGTGGTGGAGAACGGCAAGGTGCTGCGCGAGAGCACCGACGGCCGCATCACGGCCATCCTGCGCGACGGCGGCAGGCAGCTGCAGTTCGCCAAGCTGACCACGCGGCTGAGCGTCTCGGCCGGTGGCACCCGGCACACCATTCAGGGGCTGAACCGGCCCGCCGGACTGATCCGGGACTGCGGCCACCCCGGTGAGCAGCCCACCGGCAAGCCGCTGATGGACGTCACCTGCACCAACGCGAACGAATCCGTGCTGCTCACCCCGGAGTTCGGTGCCGCCCCGCCGACCGGACCGGGCGAGCAGGCGGTCCTCGACGCGAGCGGCCGGGTGGTCTCCCTCGGTGCCCGCGACGGGGCGGCGGTACCGGCCGGCGACTCGGTGCTGCAGTCGATCGGCACCGAGGCCGGCTGGCTGGCCGGCGCCGTGCAGGTCGGTCAGCAGGTCACCCTGCAGACCCGGGTGACCGACGAGCACGGCCGCCCGGTCACCTTCGGCCCGCACGACTCGGTGGTCAACGGCGGCCCGCAGCTGCTCGAAGGCGGCCACGAGGTCATCGACCCGGTCGCCGACGGCGTGGCGCACCCGGGCGACCCGTCGTACTTCTACGGCTGGGGCATCCGGCGCAACCCGCGCACGGTGATCGGCAAGGACGGTCAGGGCCGCTTGGTGCTGCTGGAGGCCGACGGCCGCGAGCCCGGCTACAGCCAGGGCCTGAGCCTGGACGAGGAGGCCAAGGCCCTGCGGTCGCTCGGCGTGGTCGCGGCCATGAACCTCGACGGCGGCGGCTCCTCGGCCATGTCCGTGGCAGGCGGCCTGGTCAGCAGGCCCTCCGACGCCACCGGCGAGCGCCCGGTGGGCGACGCGGTGGTGGTCGTCCCGGCGGCTGCGTCGACGGGCGCCTGACGCCGAGGGCCGGCCTCATCAGGGTTGGGCTCTTCAGGGGTTGGGCTCCTCAGGGTTGGTCCCTGCGGGTATCAGGGTACGGAGCGGGCATGGCTGAGATCCTGGTGGAAGAGAACTTCGCGCACATCGACGGCGGCGACATGAACCTCATCCTCGACCTGCTCGACGAGTTGTCCCTGGAGGCCGAGCCCACCGCACCGCGCAGCAGTGGCAGAGGCCGCCACTGGGAACTGACGATGCACTGGCAGCCCGCCACACCGGTGCCGGCCGGCCTCGACGCCACCCTCCCCGGGGTGATCGCCCGGATCCGGGAGCACTTCGAGAGCGCCGGGAAGCAACTGCCCAGCACGGTGACCCTCTACGACCGGGACGGGCGGCTGCTGCGGACCTTCGAGCCGGACGCCCGGTAGCAGCCGGGGCGCCTGGTCGCCTGGTCGGCAACGCAGTGAGGGCCCGGCGACTGCCGGGCCCTCACGTTCGTAGCGGGGACAGGATTTGAACCTGCGACCTCTGGGTTATGAGCCCAGCGAGCTACCGAGCTGCTCCACCCCGCGTCGGTTCCTCAACTCTACGGCATCCGGGAGGGTGCTCCGTACCGCGCCGGTCCCGCGGCCACGGCGGCGCTCCTGGCCCGCCTCGGTTGGCCCGCCTCAGCCGCGGCCGGGGCTGGACCTCGGCCGCCCGATTGCGCGAGCGAATCGGATTCCCGGACAGCATTTCCGAGTGGTCCGCGCATGCGTTCGATGGCTGTGCAGGAAAGTCGCGGATGAGATCATAGGAATGATGCGGAAATGCCTTCCTAATATATCATCGGATTCTCTCTTCGAGCATATGTTTCCTGGTGTGCTCTGCGGCCTCAGGTGTAGGCTCCATTTCCGGACGTTGGTGAACGACCAATGTCCGTGAATTCGTCGTGCACAGCCGCAGTTGAAGGCGAGCGAGCGCATTGAACAGCCCCGTGAACGGTCTGCTGGACGGTCCGGCGAGTGCCGAGGCCGCGCTGGCCGCGGCACTCGCCCCGGACAGCGGCCACGGCCCGTATGCGTCGCTGGCGGTGCTGCGCGAGATCGCTCCGGTCTTCCACTGGCGGCAGGGAAATCTGGACACCCGTTTCCTGACCCGCTTCGCCGACTGCCAGGCCGCGCTGAGCGATCCCGGGTTCATCGTGCCCGACCGGGACTGGCTGCTGCGGGAGCGGCCGGACTGGACGGGGCACCCGGCGGCGGATTTCTTCTACTCCTCGCTCCTCGGCACGAACGGGCCCGGGCACGAACGGCTGCGCCGGCCGGTGCAGCGGGCGTTCAGCGCCAGAAGGGTCGCGGCCCTGGCGGCGGCCGTGGCCGGGCACGTCGACGCCCTGCTCGACCGGTTCGCCGATGCCACCGCGCACGGTGGTGCGGCGGACTTCCAGGCCTTGGTGGGCTATCCGCTGGCGGTCGCCGTGGTGGGCGAGGTGATCGGCGTCCCCCGGGCGGACCAGGAGCGGTTCCACCGGCTGGGGCGTGGGGCCGCACGGCTGCTGGAGCCGGTGCGCACGGCGGCGGACTGGCAGCGCGCCGACCAGGCGGTGCTGGAGCTGCGCGCGTACTTCGCCGACCTGCTGGCGCAGCGGCGGGCCCGCCCGGGCGAGGACCTGGCCTCCAGCCTGCAGGCCCACCCGGATCCCGCCGAGCCGCCGCTCGGCGGGCAGGAGCTGGTGGACCTGCTGCTGCTGGTCTTCGTGGCCGGCTTCGAGACCACCGTGGGCCTGCTCGGCACGGCGGTGTTCGCCCTGCTGACCCACCCCGACCAGCTGGCCCTGCTGCGCGCCGATCCCGCGCTGCTGCCCGGCGCGGTCGAGGAGTCGCTGCGCTGGGACGGGCCGGTGCTGATGACCGAGCGGCTGGCCGCCCGCCCGATGGAGCTGGGCGGTACGAAGGTCCCGGCGGGCGGCAGCGTGACCACGGTGCTCGGCGCGGCCAACCGCGACCCCGCGCGCTATCGGGACCCGGACGCGTTCCTGGTACGGCGTGCGGACGTCCGGGTGCTCAGCTTCAGCGCGGGGGCGCACTACTGCCTCGGCGCGGGGCTGGCCCGGCTGGAGGGGTCCGTGCTGCTGGAGCGGCTCTTCGCGAGGTTCCCCGCGCTCGCCCTGGCCGGCGCGCCGGTGCGGCGCGAGTCGGCCGCCCTGCGCTCGTTCGACGTGCTGCCGCTGGCCGCCACCGGCTAGGCCGCCGGGCGCCCGAGCCGGCGCCCGGCCCCTGAGCCACCGTTCGGCATCTGAGCCACCGTTCGGCATCCTGAGCCACCGCTGTACCGCCCTCCCGTCGAAGGACGTGCCCGTGAACTTCCTGCATCGCGAACGTGCCGTACTCGAAGCGCTCATGCCCGGCCTGGACCAGGACCTCGCGCGGTACTCGCTGGCCGAACTGGAGAGCTCGCCGAGCCCGGCGATCCAGGCGTTCCGGGAGGCCGGCGGACCAGGACTGCTGGTGCCCACGGACAACGCCGGCTCGGGGGCGAGCGCGCTGCAGGCCGTCCGGGTGCAGCGCGCGGTGGGCGCCCGCTGCCCCTCGCTCGCGGTGGCCACCACGATGCACCACTTCTCGATCGCCGGGCTGGTCGAGGCCGCCCGCTACGGCAACGGCCTGGAAGGGCTGCTGCTGGAGGCCATCGCGAAGGACCGGATGCTGGTCGCCTCCGGGTTCGCCGAGGGCCGCCCGGGCCAGAACATCCTGAGCCCGCACATCACCGCCGAGCGGCGCGGCGAGGTGATCGTGCTGAACGGCAGCAAGATGCCGTGCAGCCTCTCCCGGTCGATGGACCTGCTGACCTGCTCGGTCGTGCTGCGCGGCGAGGACGGCGTGGACCGGCTCGGCGTCGCCCTGGTCCCCGCCGGCACCCCGGGCATCACGGTGCGCCCGTTCTGGGGCACGCCGATCCTGGCGGGTGCCGAGAGCGACGAAGTCGTGCTCACCGACGTCGAGTTGGACCCGCAGATGGTGGTGCCCACCGAGGTCACCGCCGACGCCGTGCCGGATGCGCTGAACGTCGCGGGCTTCCTCTGGTTCGAGGTGCTGCTGACGGCCGGCTACCTGGGGGTGGCCAGCGCGCTGGTGGAGCGGACCCTGCTGCGCCCGGGTGGCACGCAGGACGATCCGACCCCCTATCTGGTCGCGATCGAGGCAGCGATGCTCGCGGTCGAAGCCGTCGCCCGCGCGATGGCGGACGAGGAGTGGAACGACGCCCTGCTGGTCCAGGCGCTGACCGCCCGCTACGCGGCGCAGGACGCGATCGCGCGTACCACCAGGACCTGCCTGGCGGCGCTGGGCGGCATGGCGTTCATCGGCTCCCCGGACGGCTCGTACCTGGCTTCGGCCGCCGTCGGACTGACCTTCCACCCGCCCGCCCGCAGCCGGATGGCCCGCCCGTTGCGGGACTTCCTGGACGGTCATCCGTTGCGGATCGGCTGAGCCGGTGCAGCCGACCAGGAGTACCGCCGAAGAGCCGGGCTGCCACATCGAACTGCTGCACAGCATCGATGAGTTGCCGCCCGGGGACTGGGAGCGGCTGGCCCCCGCCGACGACCCGATGTGGGCCCGCGGCGTCTTCACCGCGCTGGAGTGCAGCAGCGTCGGGCCCAGCGGCTACGCCTACCTGACACTCCGTCAGGACGGTGTGCTGACAGCCGTCCTGCCGCTCTGCCTGTTCCGTGACCTGCGGCTGGACCGGGTCGTCGGGCCGCGCGAGCGGCGACTGCTCGCCCCGGTGCGCAGGCTGGCGCCCCGGCTGCTGCGGGTGCCGATGCTCTTCTGCGGCAACCTGCTGGGCCAGGGGCACGTGCTGGCCCCGGGAGAGCTCGGCGAGGAGGCCGCCCGGAAGCTGGTGGCGGCGGTGCTCGACTTCGCGCGGCGCGAGCGGCTGGGCACGGTGGTGTTCAAGGACTTCGCCCCGGCGGACCTGGACCCGCTGCGCACCGCGCTGCGAGCCGCCGACTTCTTCCTCGTGCCGAGCCTGCCCGACACCGAACTGCGCCTCGCCCAGGGCTCGTTCGAGGAGTACCTGGCCGCACTGCCGGCCAAGCCGCGGCGCAACGCCCGCAGCAAGATCCGCAAGTTCGAGGCCCGGACCGAGCTGCGGATCGAGGTGCTCGACGAGTTCGGCCACCTGCTGCCGCAACTCCACTGCCTCTACCGGCAGGTGATGGACCGCGCCGACCAGACGCTCGACCTGCTCGACACCGCGTTCTGGGCCGCCGTGCAGGGCGGGGAGGGGCTGCGCCGCCGCCTGGTGGTCTGCTTCGAGGGGGAGCGGCCGGTCGCCTTCCTGCTCTGCCTCTTCGCGGGCTCGGGGGCCACCGGCGCCCGGATCGGCCTGGACTACCGGCTCGCCCACGAGGCGCGGCTCTACCACAACGTGCACTACGCGGCGATCCGCCTGGCGATCGCGGCCGGCTGCCGGCACATCCGCTTCGCCCAGACCGCCTACCAGCCCAAGCTCGAACTGGGCTGCGAGCTGGTCGAGCAGTGGTACGCGATGACCCACGTCCGCCCGCTGCCGCGCGCGGTGCTGCGGCGACTGCTGCCCCGGGCACTGGGCGCGGCGCTCGCCGAGGCGCTCGGCCCGAACGCCCCTGCCCCTGCTGCTGCCCCGGTCGCCCCCGGGCCGGCCCCGGAAGACGAACGCCACGAGGAAAGGTCGCGTCATGCCACGCGTTGAAGTGGATCTGCGCATCGCCGTGCCACCCGAGCAGGCCTGGGCGGCGGTGGTGGACGTGCTGGGCTACCCGGAGTGCATGGAGAGCGTCGACTCGGTCGAGATCGTCGACCAGCCCGACGAGAGCCACCGGACCACCGCCTGGTCGGTGCGGCTCAAGGGATCGGTGCTGTGCTGGACCGAGACCGAGCTGATCGACCACCAGGCGCGCCGCTTCGACTTCGAGCAGCTCAGCGGCGACCTGGGGGAGTTCGCCGGACACTGGGCGGTGCGGCCCGCGCCGCCCGGCGGCAGCACCGTCTCGCTGCACGTGGACTTCGACATCGGCATCCCGCTTCTGGCGCAGATGCTCAACCCGGTGGCGGCGGACGCACTGCGGGAGAACGCGGCGCAGATGCTCGCGGCCCTGGAGCAGCGGCTGCTCGGCGGGCCGCCGGCAGGTGATCCGTCCGTCCAGGAGGCCACGGCTCGGCCGCTGTCCGGTTCGGAGGCGCTGCGGTGAGCGGCGCCCCGCGGACCGGCCAGGCCCGCGCCGCCGAGGCCTTCGACCGGCTGCGCCGCCACCTGTCCCCGAAGCTCGCGCTGACCGGGAACTTCGCCGGGCGCGGCGCGGTGGAGGAGCACGCCGAGGGCTGCCGGGTGACGCTCTCCGACGGCCGCACCGTGCTCGACTTCGGCTCCTACGCGGTCACCCTGCTCGGGCACCGCCACCCGGCGGCCGTCGCGGCGGTGCGCCGGCAGCTCGACGCGATGCCGACCTCCACCCGCAGCCTGGCCAACCCGGTCGCGGCCGAGGCCGCCGCCTGCCTCTCGGCCTACCTGGGCGACGCGCTGCCCAAGGTCTACTTCGGACTCAACGGCGCCGACGTGGTGGAGGTCGCGGTCAAGCTCGCCCGGCTGGCCACCGGGCGCGGACGGGTGGTGGCGGTCCGCGGCGGCTTCCACGGCAAGTCGCTCGGCGCACTCGCGCTGACCCACCATCCGCTCTACCGGGCCGGCCTGCTCGGCTGCCGGGCGGACGTGGTCCACGTCGACGCCGACGACCCGGCAGCGGTGCTGCGCGAGGTGGCCGGCGGCGAGGTCGCCGCCGTCGTCCTCGAACCGGTGCAGGGCGAGAACGGCGCCGTCCCGCTGGCCACCGGCGTGCTGCGCCAGTGGTGCGAGGACGCCGCCCGGCACGGCAGCTTCGTGATCGCCGACGAGATCCAGTGCGGACTGCGCCGGTGCGGGGAGCGCTCGGTGGCCCTCGCCGACGGCCTGCCGGTGGACGCGGTGCTGTTCGGCAAGCCGCTGGGCGGCGGTGTGCTGCCGCTGTCGGCGCTGCTCTGCTCGGAACGCATGTACGCCCCGCTGGCCGCCGATCCCTTCCTGCACTCCGCCACCTTCGGGGGCCACCCGCTGGCCTGCGCGGTGCTCCCCGCCGTGCTGCCCGTGATCGAGGAACTGGCCGAGCACGGGCGGATGTTGTCCGCAGCGCTGGACGAGGAGCTGGAGCGCCTGCGCGAACGGTATCCCGCGGTGGTGCGCGAGGTGCGCGGACGCGGGCTGCTGCGCGGGATCGACTTCTGCTCGCCGCAGGCCGCCGGCTCGGTGGTGGTCGAGCTGGCGGGCGCGGGGCTGCTGGTCTCGCCCTGCCTGAGCAGCCCGACCACCGTGCGCCTGCTGCCCCCACTGGTCAGTACCCCGGCCGACGTCGCTCAGGCGGCCGGCATCCTCGACGCCGCGATCGCGGTGGCCGAGCGCACCGTGCCGGTGACCAGCGCCGGTTGACGCCACCGGGCGCAACTGCCGCACGACGCGGCGGAAGGAACGACCACATTGCCCACTCGCGAGGAACTGGCCCTGACGGTCAGAACGGTGATCTCGGACGTGCTCGGCACCGAGCCCGACGAGGTGCACGAGCGGACCAGCCTGCTGGACGACTACGGGATCGACAGCCTGGAACTCATGGAGATCGGGGCCCGGTTGGAACGCACCCTGAAGGTTCGGATCGAACTGCAGGACCTGACGGCAGCTCAGAACGTCGGTCACGCCATCGATCTGCTGCAGCACCGGCTGGCGGTCCCGCAGTGAGCGGCCGCCACCCCTCCGGCGGTCACCGGGTCGCCGTCACCGGCATCGGTGTGAAGTCCCCGGCCGGCAACGACCTGGACACCGCGTTCGCCTCGGTGCTGGCCGCCAGGTCCACCGCAGCCCGGGTCGAACGGCTGGTCGAGCACGACCTGCCGGTGCACTTCGCCTGCCTGGTACCGCCGTTCGACCTCGACGCCTACCTGACCCGGCGCGAGTCACGGCAGATCGACCGGACCACCCAGCTGCTGCTCTGCGCGGCGACCGACGCCGTCACCGAGGCCGGGCTGCCCGCCGACCAGCCGGCCGACCGGGTGGGCGTCCAGATCGGCACCGGTATCGGCGGCCTGCCCAGCATGGAGGCCGTCACCATCAGCCACGCGGACCGGCCCAGGGACATGCCGGTGCACACGGTGCCCCGCACCATGGCCAACTCGCCCGCCTGCCGACTGGCCCTGCGCTACGGCTTCCAGGGCGCCTGCACCACCTATGCCAGCGCCTGCGCCAGCGGCACCACCGCGCTCGGCGAGGCGGCGCGGAAGATCCGCTACGGCGAACTCGACGTGGCGGTGGCCGGCGGGGTCGACTCGGCGGTCAGCACCGTCGTGATGGGCGCCTTCGCCCGGATGCGGGCGATGTCCACCAGGAACGGCGACCCCGCGCAGGCCAGCCGTCCCTTCGACGCGGACCGCGACGGGTTCGTGATGGCGGAGGGCGCGACCGTCCTGGTCCTCGAACGCTGGGACGCGGCGCGGGCGCGCGGCGCCGTGATCCACGGCGAGATCGCCGGGTACGCCGAGAACTGCGACGCCTACCACATCGTCGCCCCGCACGAGGAGGGCGAGGTGGCCGCCCGCTGCATGCGCCTGGCCATCGCCGACGCCGGGCTCTCCCCGACGGACATCGGCCACGTCAACGCGCACGGCACCTCGACGGTGCTCAACGACCGGGCCGAGGCGCGGGCGATCCACCGCTGCTTCGCCGGCCAGTCGCCGCCGGTCACCGCCGTCAAGGGCGTCACCGGCCATCTGATCGGCGGCTCGGGCGCGTTGGAGGCCGCACTCGCGCTGCGCTGCGCCGCGCGCGGCCTGGTGCCGCCGGTCGCCAACCTCACCGCCAGCCCGGAGGCCGACCTGGTCGACCTGGTCGGCGGGACTCCGCGCGGCGTCGCGCCGGCCCATGTGCTCTCCAACTCCTTCGGGTTCGGCGGCCAGAACGCCTGCCTGGTGCTCGCGCCCGCGCCCTGAGGCCCGCCGCTTGCGGCGGCCCCGACCCCGCCCCCGACCACCCCGGCCCCGACGCCCACGATCCCTCGATCCCGACCACCCGACCCTGACGACGAACAGGCCAAGCCATGCGAGTCCTCCTCACCGGCGCCACCGGAGTGATCGGTACCGAACTCGTGCACCGGTTGCACGCCGCCGCCCACGACCATGAGCACACCCTCGTCCGGGTGGCCCGGCGCCCGGCGGACGACCCGCTGGTGCGCTGGCGGATCGGCGAGGAGCCGCCGCCCGCCGCGCTCGGCGGCCACTGGGACGTGATCGTGCACGCGGCGGCCAGCACCCGCTGGACGCTCACCCGGCCCGAGGCGATCGCCGCGAACATCGACCCGCTGCGGGCCGTCCTCGCCCTGGCCGGCCGGGACACCCACCTGGTCCACGTCTCGACGGCCTACGTCGGCGGCGTGCGCAACCCCGAGGACCTGCGCGGCGCCGAGTTCGAGGGCTACCGCAACGGCTACGAGTGGTCCAAGGCGCGGTGCGAGCAGATCGCCCGGGAGGAGCACCCCGGCCCGCTGACCCTCGTCCGCCCGCCGCTGGTGGTCGGCCGGCGCGGCAGCGGCGAGATCGCCCGGTTCTCCGGCCCCTACACGATCTTCCAGGCGCTGGTCTCCGGGCTGGCCGCCGTGGTGGTCGGCGATCCGGCGGGCTACGCCGAGATCAGCCCCGTGGACGAGGTCGCCGAGGTGATCGCCGCCGCCGTCCTCGGCCCGCCCCCGCAGCACCCGCGCACCGAGGTGGTCGCCGCCGGCCACGCGAGCCTGACCCTGGACGCGATGCTCGACGTCATCTGCGCCACCCTCAACGAGTGCCGCACCGCCCAGGGCGCGGCCCCCATCGAGCGCCCGCCGCTGGTCTCCGGCGACACCTGGAACCGCTTCTTCCTCCCACTGGCCGACCAGTACCTCTCGCCCTTCCAGAGCCAGGCCGTCAAGCTGCTGGCCATGTTCCAGAGCTACACCAGCATGACCCGCCCCTTCGAACCCACCCGCCCGGTCAGCGACCCGGCCCAGGTGCTGGCCGCCTCCGTCCGCTACTGGGCCGCCCGCAAACCCCGTCTCGCGCTGGCCCGCCCCGAGCCGTGGACCCTGCTGGCGGGCCCCGGCTGATCAGGGGCGCGGCGGGTCCTCGGGCACGGGCGCGGTCTCGGAAACCGGCGGGGCTCGGAGGCGTTCGCAGCGGAGATGCTTGGCTCCTCGTGTCGGCTCGCCCTGGTGTCGGGTGTCGAGGTCGGTGACCGTGACCGACTGCCGGGCCGAGGGAAGGATGGGGAGGGACTCGTGCCCGAGCTGTCGCATCACGTCGGTCACATCGAACAGGGCTGTGCGTTCGATGACTCTGTCACCACGGAACCGGTCGATTCCCAGCGCGGTGAAGTCGGCGCGGCGGCCGCTCGGTGGTGTGCCGAGCCACGGACCGAGCTGGGTGCCCGTGACCCGGACCCGTGTGAACACGACGTCCCCCTCGCTGACCTGCTCGACGACCCGGTCGTCCACGTCGGGGAATGCGCGGCGGAAATTGACGACCCAGGCCCGGACGCCGCCGGGGCCGTGCAGGTCGAACTGCGGCCAGTGACCGGCTCGTGGCCGATCTGTCCAGCCGCAGCCCTGAGTTCCGCACTGGTGGCCTCGCTACGAGGTGGCTGAACCCGGACACGGCCGGATCCGCTACCACCACCCCGTGGTGGGCGATCTGACGGTGGACTACGAGACCCTGCGGCTGTCCGGCGAGGGTGAACAGCAACTCGTGGCGGTGAGCGCCGAACCGGGGCCGGTCAGCGCCGACCGCCTGCGCCGGCTTGCCGACCTCGCCCGCACTCAGCCGCGGCCGGCCGTCGATGCCCGGCAGCAGGAGTGCCCCGTCCGGCAGTGAGGGCTCCGCGCTCGGGCCGAGTTCTCGGCGTGGCAGAAGGGCCGGCGCGGTCAGCGCAGTCGTCACGATCAGCGCAGGAACCCTGCGCGCCGGCGTCCTCCCGCCGACTGATCAGCAGTCTCACACGGCCCGCCCGCCGCAGCATCGACCACGTCCTGCACGGGTCCCAACGGTACCGCCGACGCCAACACCAGGCCCGGACCAGCCACGACAGGAGACGGGGCCACAGTCCGAGAGCTGAAGCCCCGTCACAGTGACCACCGTTGCCGTACCAGGGCCTGTCCGGGCGATCTTGTCGGATCAGCGCGCGGCTTCCCCAGCCTTCGGCCCCGTCATGGCCCCGACCTGACGCGGCACCAGCTGCCTGGTGCCGCCCTGGGCCCGCACCTGGGTCGGGAGCACGCCCCAGTGCCGCCGGAAGGCGGTGCTGAAGTGCCGGGCGTCCGGGTAGCCGCAGGAGCGGGCGATGGCTGCGACGGAGAGCGGGCGCAGGGTGGGATCGGCCAGCCGCTGCGCGGCGACGCCGAGCCGGTAGCGGGTCAGGTGGCCGAGGATCGTGCGGCCCGTCGCCTGGTGGAACAGCCGGGCCGCGTGACGTTCGCTCAGGTGGACCTGGGCGGCGACGTCGCGCACCCGGACCGGGCGGTCGAAGTTGTCGTCGAGGTAGCGCGTCATCCGCGCCACGGCCGCCGCCGCCCGCCCGCCGGGCGCGGGGGCCGGGCGGGGGACGGCGGCGGGCCGGTCGGTGAGGGCGCGGGCGCAGCCCAGCACCAGCGCCGAGCCGAGCGCGGTCAGCAGTTCGGCGCTGCCGGGGCCCGGGGCGGCGGCCTCCTCGGCGAGGGTCACCAGCAGCCGGGGGAGCGGGGTCCCACCGGCCGGGACGATCCGGCGCGGGCCGGTCGCGAAGGCGTCCAGCAGGGCGAGCGTGTCGGGGGAGTGGGGATCGGCGCCGCGCGGGCCGCGCTCGGGGGCGGTTCGCTCGGGAGTGGCTCGCTCGGGGACCATCGTCCAGGACCAGAAGACGATGCCGAGCGGGTCGCGCGCGTCGGTGGTGATCTCGTGGACGTCGCCGGGGCGGGCCACGAACAGGTCGCCGCTTCGCACCGGGTGCTGCTGTCCGCCGGTCCGGAAGGTGCCGTGCCCGGCGTAGGCGTAGCAGAGCTCGAAGTAGGAGTGGCTGTGCCAGAAGTTGCGCCACGGCTCGGGCGGGTAGAACCCCCAGTCGGCGAACTCGACCCGTCGTCCGGCCAGGGTGACGCCCAGCCGCACACCGCCCAGCAGGGGGAGGGCGGCACCCGCCCGGGCCAGTCCGGTCACTGCGGCTTCTCCGTCCCCTCTGCCCTGCGCGCGTCCGCCCTGTGCGCGTCCGCCCTGTGCGCGTCCGTCGCGTACGCGTCCGTCCTGCGCGCGGTGGGGTCGATACCGCGCAGGATCATGCCCTGGCCCAGGGACCAGGTGTGCTCGTCCGCGGTGGGCCGGTCCGCCGGATCGCGGAACTGTACCAGCCAGGTGGTGCGGGCCTCGTCCGAGGTGTTCAGCCCCGAACCGTGCACGGTGAGGTAGCTGAAGAACAGCACGTCGCCGGCTTCGGCCGGGCAGGGCCGGGCGTCCTGGAGCGGCCAGCTGTCCGGCGGCAGGTGCCAGCTGCCCTCCTCGACGTGGGGCAGCGGTCCGCCCCGGTGGCTGCCGGGGACGACCCTGATGCAGCCCTTCTCCTCCGGCGCGTCGTCGAAGTGGAAGACCGCGGCGGCGACGGAGTGCCCGGCGTGCGGGAAGAAGGGGTGGTCCTGGTGCAGCGGGAACGGCGAGCCGGTCTCCGGCGGCTTGATGAACATTTTCGTGTGGTGCAGCTGGACGTTGGGCCCGCCGAGCAGCGCCGCCGCGACGTCGGTGAACCGGGGGTCGACCAGCAGGCGGGCGAACGCGGCCGAGTGGAACTGGGTGTCGTGGGCGTGCTTGAGGGTGGTGCGGCCGACGGACGCGCCCGCGACGGTGCGCGCGCTCGCCCAGGTCGGGTCGGCGTCGGAGCTGAGGCGGGCGGCGAGCGCGTGGCACTCCTCCCGCAGCGCTCGCGCCTCCTGCTTGCTGATCAGGTTCCTGACCAGCAGGAAGCCGTTCTCGCGGTAGGCGGCCAGGTCTTCGGGGCTCAGGGGCTCGGTCATAGCTCGACGGTAGGCGCGGGGCGGGGGCCGGGCCGAGGGGCGATGCGGACGGCCCGGTGGGTTTTCCGGACATCGGCCCTCGCCCCGGGTCTTGCCCGGGCGGTGGTCGGCCCCGCGTCACGGCCGGTACGTGGCGGACCCCGGGGTGCCGACGCCCGCGGCGCCGGCCCGCGCGGTGCCGGCCCGCGCGGCGCCGAGCGCTGCTTCCGGGAAGGTGGCCAGCGGGCTCGTGGCGTGGGCCTCGGGCACCGTGCAGGCGCGCAGCCAGGCGCGGACGGCGGCGCCGGCCAGGCCCAGCACGGGACGCGCGCTCATCGGGCGCCCGCGTGGTCGGCGGCGGCCACGGCCAGCGCGGTGATCAGCGGGTGGGCCCGGGTGCCGTCCCCGTGCAGCTCGGGCTGGAAGAGGGTGGCCAGGAAGAAGGGGTGGCTGGGCAGTTCGGCGATCCGCACCTCGCCGGACTCGTCGCTGCCGGGGAAGGCCAGACCGTGCGCGCGCAGCACGTCCAGGTGGTGCGGGCCGACCCCGTAGTTGCAGTGGTACCGCGCCTGAATCCGGTCCGCGCCGAGCAGCCGGGCGACCCGGGAGCCGGGGGCGACCCGGACGGTGCCCTCGTGGCCGACGAGCGAGCAGGGCAGCGGGACGATCACGGCGTCCTCGTCGGCGGTCGCCGGGTCGTTCTCGGCGTGGCCGGACCTCTCGAGGCCGCAGACGTTGCGGGCGAACTCCAGCAGCGCGTGCTGGAAGCCGCCGCAGGTGCCCAGGAACGGGATGCCGTTCTCGCGGGCCGTGCGGATCGCGGCCAGCGCGCCCTCCTCGCTGCGGTAGGGGCTGCCGGGCAGTACCCAGATCGCGTCGAAGCCGTCGAGTCCCTGGTGGGCGTCCTCGGTGGGGATCCAGTAGGCGTCCAGGTCCAGCCCCTCGCGGACGCGCAGCGCCTCCAGCAGACCGGGGACGCGGGCGTGCGAGCGGACGGCGTCGGAGCGGTCCCCGACGAGGGCGATACGTGCGGTGTGGTTCATGGCAGCCATCCTGGCGGCCCGTCGGGCATCAGGTCCAACGATGATTTCTGCACTCCGGATAAGGGATGCTGATACACATGAACCCGAATCAGCTGCGGACCTTCGTCGCGGTCCTCGAACACCGCTCCTTCTCCACCGCCGCGGCGGCGCTCGGCTACACCCAGTCGGCCGTCTCCCAGCACATCGCCGCGCTGGAGAGCGACCTGGGCACCCGGCTGATCGAGCGCCGGCCGGTGGCCCCCACCCCGGCCGGCGCGAGGCTGATGGAACACGCCCCCGCCCTGCTGCTGCTCCTGGACGCGGCCCGCGCCGACGTCGCGCGGGTGTACGACGTCCGCCCCGCCCGGCTGACCCTCGCCCACACGCCCGCCGCGCTCGGCCCCGCCGTCGCGCAGGCCCTGGCCCGACTGCACACCGCCACGCACCCGTTGGACCTGGAGGTACGGGTGCTCGGCCGGGAGGCGGTGATCGAGCAGGTGCTCACCGGCGGTGCCGACGTCGGCCTGCTGGACGGCGCCGCCGCCCCCAGCGACCCGCTCCCGCTGCCCTACCTGGGCTCCACCACCACGCTGGGCGTGGCCGAGGAGACCCTGGCGGTGCTCTTCCCCCGCAGCCACCCCCTGGCCGACCGCGGCTCGGTGCGCCTGACCGACCTCACCCAGGCCCAGTGGATCGACGCCCCCGACACCGCGATCCCGCTCGACCAACTGCGCGCCGTCTGCCGCGCCGACGGCTTCCGCCCCCGGATCCGCCACCGCGGCACCGACCTGCACGGCCTGGCGGCCCTGGCCGCCGCGGGCCACGGCCTCACTGCCCTGCCCCTCCCGCTGGCCGCCACCCTGCCCGCCGTCGCGGCCGTCCCGGTCGCCGCACCCCGCCTGGTCCACCGCACGGAGCTCATCCACCCCACCCTCCCCACCGACACCGCCCGGCGGCTGGCCGACCTCCTCACCGACCGTCAGCCGGGGGAGGGCGACGCCGGGCGGGGCTGACCGCACGGCCGAACTGCGCTCCCCGCAGCGCGCATCCGGCCCAGCCCGGCCTGCGCCGCCGCGCCCCGGCTGGTGGAGTGGAGGCGAACCCATGCCCGCCGCCGAGGACGGAACGCAGCCGAATGCCGGACACCGAGAGCACGACCAGCTACACCGACCTGCGCGCCCTGATCATCAACTGCACGCTCAAGCGCTCGCCCGAGCGCAGCCACACGCAGGGCCTGATCGACGTCAGCCGCGGCATCCTGGAGCGCCAGGGCGTCCCGGTCGACGTCCTGCGGGCCGTCGACCACGACATCGCCACCGGCATCTGGCCCGACATGACCGAGCACGGCTGGCAGAGCGACGAGTGGCCGGTGCTCTACAGCCAGGTGATGGCCGCCGACATCCTGATCCTGGCGGGCCCGATCTGGCTGGGTGACAACTCCTCCGTCATGAAGCGGGTCGTCGAGCGCCTCTACTCCTGCTCCTCGCTGCTCAACGAGGCCGGCCAGTACGCCTATTACGGTCGCGTCGGCGGCTGCCTGATCACCGGCAACGAGGACGGCGTGAAGCACTGCGCGATGAACGTCCTCTACAGCCTCCAGCACCTCGGCTACACCATCCCGCCGCAGGCGGACGCGGGCTGGATCGGCGAGGCCGGCCCCGGTCCGTCCTACCTCGACCAGGGCTCCGGCGGCCCGCAGAACGACTTCACCAACCGCAACACCACCTTCATGACCTGGAACCTCCTCCACCTGGCCCGACTCCTCAAGGACGCCGGCGGCATCCCCGCCCACGGCAACCAGCGCTCCGAGTGGGACGCCGGCTGCCGCTTCGACTTCGAGAACCCCGAGCACCGCTGAGCCGTCGGTCGCTCGCGCCTGGCACCCTCGCCGAGGCCGTACCCGGAACCTCACTCTTCGGCGATCCATTGGGCGAGGGAGATCAGGGTGGCTTCGACGCTGTTCGCCATGTGGTCGCGCAGTGCGTCGAGGTCGCCGCGGGTGGTGCCCAGCACGGGGTCGAGGCGCAGGAGTTGCCAGGACTGCTCGACGAGGGTTCCGCGTCCCTGGGGGTGGAAGGTCCAGCTCCACTGCACGATGCCGTCTTCGGCGCCGCCGACCACGAAGGCGAAGGCGTCGCCCGGGTCGGCTCGTACGACCTGGGAGCGGGTGGTCCATTGCCTGCCGTCCCTGTGGTTGCGTCCGCTGAACCAGGCGCCGACCCGGGGCCCGGCGCCCTGGTCGAACGTGACATCGGTCGCGTCGGGGCTCCAGCGGCCGATCGCGGAGACGTCACTGACCAGGTCGTAGACCCGGGCGGGTCCGGCATCGACCCATGCGCGTCTGGTGAAGGCGAAGCCTGACGCGTCCAGAGCCGCGAAGAGATCGTGTTCACTGATGGCGGCGCTCAAGGCGACCTCCTGGGTGTGTGCGGGGTGGTGCCGGATCTCGGCGACCCCCACGACACCACCAGCCCTGCCGGGGAGCCAGACCGGCTGGTGCCTATCCACAGCTGGGGCAGGTTACGTCCGCCGAGCCGACCCATACTCGATCCATGACCGGAAAATCGCAGCTCGGGGAGTTCTTGCAGGCGCGGCGCTCCCAGGTGCGTCCCGAGGATGTCGGGGTGCCCACCTACGGGGAGCGTCGGCGTGTGCCGGGGCTCCGGCGTGAGGAGTTGGCGTTGCTGGCGGGGGTGAGTGCCTCCTACTACACGCGGCTGGAGCAGGGGCAGTCGTTGAGCGCCTCGCCCGAGGTGCTGGAGGCCATCGCCGGCGCTCTGCGGCTGGACGAGTCCGAGCGGCGGTACCTGCACGACCTGGTCCGGGTGGACCGGCCCCGCACTCGGGGTCGGCGGCCCGCGCCGGAGCGGGTGACGCAGGCGGCGGGCCAGTTGCTGGACGTGCTGGCCGACGTCCCCGCCATCGTGCTCGGCCGGCGCAGCGACGTGCTGGCGTGGAACCGCCTGGGCCACGCGCTGTTCGCCGGGCACCTGGACCCCGGCGCCCCGGACACCTCGGCGCAGCGTCCCAACATGGCCCGGCTGGTCTTCCTCGACCGCCACACCCGCGAGCTGTACGCGGACTGGCCGAGCAAGGCCAGGGCGGTGGTGGGGAGTCTGCGCCTGGTGGCGGCGCAGTATCCGCAGGACACGGCGCTGCACGCGCTGCTGGGTGAACTGAGCGCGAAGAGCGCCGAGTTCGCCTCGATGTGGGCCGACCACCGGGTCACGGCGTGCACCGTCGCCGGCTACGAGATGCGGCACCCGCTGGTCGGCTCGCTGAGCGTGATCCAGCAGACGCTCAGTCATGGACCGGGTCCAAGCGTCGTGGTCGCCACTACGGAGGCCGGCTCGTCCTCGCGGGCCGCGCTGGCCCTGCTCGCCCAGGCCGTCACCGGGAGCACCGTCGCGGCCGATCCGGCGCGGACGGGTTCGCCGGTCGACGCCGCCTGACCTCACACAGAACGTCACCGGGCGCTCGGCCGGCACCTGCGAGCAGCTGTGTCCTGCTCAGGCTTCGGCCGACGACCGGCCGGTGCCGCGAACAGCCCCGGGGTCGCATGACCCCCGAGCAGAATCCAGGCTTTCCCGACCCGTGCGTCGGCGCGTTGCTGGCGCATGCCCGAAAACAGTGAAGGAACCATGTTCAAGAAGCTTTCCACGTCCGCTCTGTCGGCGGCCGTTGTCGTCGCGGCTGCTGCCGCCACACTCACTCCGACGTCGGCGTCGGCCGCCTGCGCGCCGCTGAGCGGCGCACGGATCGCCGTGCACTTCGACCTGGCCAAGGGGCAGACACCGGAGAACATCGCCCTGGCACCGGGCGGCGCCGCGTACGTCACCTTCGCCGAGGGCCGCCAGATCGCCGAGGTCTCCCGCACCGGCGCCATCCGGATCCTGGCCACCCTGCCCGTGCCCGCCGACGGGGGTGTCCACACCCCCGCCCTGGGCTTCCCGCTGACCGTCGGCCTCGTCCGTGCGCACGACGGGACGCTGTACTTCCTCTACGCCACCGGCACCGCCGACCTGACCGGCGTGTGGCGCCTGCGCCCCGGCGGCCAGCCGCAGCGGATCGCCGCACTGCCCGCCGACGGCCTGCCCAACGGCCTGGCACTGGACCCGCACACCCGCACCCTCTACGCCACCGACTCCGTACTCGGCACCATCTGGAGCGTGCCCACCGCCGGCGGCACCCCCACCGCCTGGTCCACCGCCCCCGAACTGGCCTCCACAGGATTCCTCGGTGCCAACGGCCTGAAGATCCACAACGGCGCGCTCTGGGCCACCAACCTCGACAAGGGCACCGTGCTGCGCATCCCCATCCTGCCCGGCGGACAGGCCGGCGAGGTCCGCACCGAGGCCACTGGGCTGCCGGGGATCGACGACTTCGCCTTCACCGGCCACGGCGACCAGCTGCTGGCCGCCCTCAACGGCCCCAGCGAGGTCGCGCTCGTCCAGGGCGACGGCAGCCACTCCATCGTGCTGACCCCGGCCGACGGCCTGCAGAACCCCACCTCCATCGCCCTGCGCGGCGACACCGTCTACGTGCTGAGCGCCGCCTACGTCACCGCCAAGGACCCCAACCTGCTCCTCGCCCACCTCGACGAGTAGCACCCGGGTACGGCCACCGGCCCGGGGCGGAGCACACCGCCCCGGGCCCTCGAAGGTGTTCCTCCGGAAGACGGTGTTGTCAGTGGATCCGCTGGTGCCGCGCTGCCGGTCGGCATCAGCGCGGGAGTGCGGTGGCGCCCTCGACGGTTGCGGGGCGGCACGTTCGGGGGTGTTCGGGGAAGCCGACGCCGGTTCAGGCCGGGCGGTGGCCCAGGAAGGTGATCCGGACGCCGGGCTGGTGATCCGACTCGACCCGCTCGAAGCCGGCCCGTTCCAGGCGGGCGTTGAGCGTCGCCGCGTCGAGGACGACCATGGTGCTCTCTCCCTTGCGCGACTCGCCGGCGGTCGGCGCCATCGTCGTCAACTCCTCCGCGCTTCCCACCGCCCGCTGGCTCGACGAGCACCGGCACTCGCGGCACCAACTCGCCTGGGCGGCGCAGGGCGTGCTGGGGGTGAAGGTGGGCGAGGACTCCTGGGTGCTGCCACCGACACGCGCGCTCTGGATACCCAGCGGGGTACCGCACCGCACGGGGGCCACCCGCGACGCGGTGTTCCACAGCCTCTATCTGGAGCCGGCCGACTGCCCGTTGACGTGGGACGCACCGGTCGCGGTGGCCGTCGACGACCTGCTCGCCCAACTCCTGCGGCACCTCGGCCGGTCGGACCTGACCGAGGCTGCCCGCCGACGCGCCGAGGCGGTCGTTTTCGACCTGCTCCACCCGCTGCCCAGCACCCCGATCCGGGTGCCCGACCCGACCGACGACCGGGCCCGGGCGGTGGCCGCGATCCTGCTCGCCGATCCCGCCGACTCCCGTACCCTGGACGGCTTCGCCCGCGCCACCGGCACCAGTCGTCGCACGCTGAGCAGGATCTTCGTCCAGGACACCGGCATGACGTTCGACCACTGGCGCACCCAGCTGCGGTTGCGGGCGGCGCTGCCGATGCTGGCCGAGGGGCACCCCGTCGCCAGGGTCGCCCGTGCGGTCGGCTACGCCACACCCAGCGCCTTCCTCGCGGCGTTCCGCCGCACCGTCGGCACCTCGCCGCAGCGCTACCTC
Source organism: Kitasatospora sp. NBC_01250 (assembly GCF_036226465.1). Taxonomy (NCBI): domain Bacteria; kingdom Bacillati; phylum Actinomycetota; class Actinomycetes; order Kitasatosporales; family Streptomycetaceae; genus Kitasatospora; species Kitasatospora sp. NBC_01250. Next base: position 8,617,839 of record NZ_CP108476.1, read on the forward strand.
GCGGGCGCCTGAGGGCCCTTCACCGGACAGCGGGTTCGGCGGCGAGGGTGCGGGTGTGTTCGGCGACAGCGGCGCGCTCGCGGCCGAGAGCGTGACTGCCACCGGCGGACGTGCGGACCGTCGGTCAGCCGCACGGACAGGCCAGTCACCTTGAAGCGCCGAGGTCGGAAGGCACCGCGACGCGGACCAGCGGCCTGACGTTCGCGAGCGGCTCCCAGTCGACCGGACGGCCTCCTCGAAGGCTTTCCCACCCGCTGAACCGAGCAGTGGTATGCGGTCAGGAAGCCTTGACGGGGCGCGGTGCCGGTGGTCGGCGCCGGATCGTCGCGATGAGCAGACACAGGGCCGAGAGCGCGAACAGCACGGCGGTGATCAGGAGCCAGTGCCCGAGGAACGGGCCCGGATCGAGGCCGGTGGTGTTGTGGTAATCGGGGACGCGGCGCAGGACGAGCGGGTACCAGACGGCGAGCAGGAGCAGCGCGAGGAACGCCGGTACGCGGACGTAGTTGACCTGCGGGAGTCCCGAGTGCCGTCCAGGGCGGCCGAGGCGGTTGGCGAGGGCTTGGACGGCGCGGTCGGTGAAGGCGTAGAGCGGAAGCAGCAGGAGGTCGTGGGCGAGGGCTGCGCCGACGAACCACAGGGCGACCTTGACCGGTTCGCCCTTCAGGAGCCGGATCCCGGCGTAGCCGGCCAGGGCGAAGGAGCAGAGCACGAGGAGCAGGTGCAGGGGGGAGGCTCCGTATCGGCGGTGCGAGCCGTCGCGGCTCGGCCGCACGCGGGGCGGAGAGTCGGAGGGTCGGCGGCGTGTCACGAGTCGGCTCCGAAGGTGAGGCGGGTGACCCACTTGGTGTTGTGGACGCCGGGGTTGGCGGGGACGATGATCCGGGCCGGGTAGCCGTGGTCGGGCGAGAGGTCGGCGCCGTTGACGCGCAGGGCCAGCAGGGAGTGCGGGTGACGGACCTGGTTGTCGCGCAGGACGGTCGAGCTGAAGGACCCGCCGCGCTCCACGGACTCGACGAAGACCTCGGGCAGGTCGTCGTGCAGTCCGACCAGGGCCGCCAAGTCGCTCAGGCGCACGCCACTCCAGTGCTGGTCGGGCGTGGACCAGCCTTCCACGCAGGCGATCGGCAGGGCGGCGGTGCTCTGCGGCAACTGCCTCACCTGGTCCAGCGTCAGGATGCGCTCCTGCCCGGGTGCGCGGACGGTCAGGCGCCAGCCGGGGCCGATGTCGGCAGACCGGATGCCGACCGAGGCGGCCGTCTTGTTGATCTGGAAGCCGTTCGGCCCGGTGCCCGGGTTCTGCCCGTGTGGAGCGAGCAGGGCCGTCCTGCGCAGCGCGCCGCCGATGCTCTGACCGGCCGTCACCACGAAGAGTGCCAGGGAGCCCGCGCCGACCATGCCCAGAGCGCCGCGCCGGGAGAGGGTGGCCTTCGCCGGTCGGGGGGAGACCAGGCCGGTGTCGTCGAGGGGTTCGGGCACGGTGGCGGCGGTGGGGGTGCGCAGTTCGGTGCGCAGGCGGCGGCTGCGCAGGGCGCGGGTCATCCGTCCGAGGCGGAAGGTGACGTGGACGACGAAGGCGCCGATGAAGACCCAGGCGCCGTAGAAGTGCAGGGTGTAGAAGGATCCGGGGAAGATGTAGTGCAGCTGGATGTTGAGCAGGCCGGTGATGAACTCGAAGAGCGCGCCGCCGACCAGGAGCAGCAGCGAGAGCCGCTCCAGCCCCTGGGCGGGTGAACGGACCGGTGGCCAGGAGAAGAGCTTGGGGATGACGGACCAGAGCTTGGCCAGCAGCACCGGGACGAGCACCACGCCGAGGGTGACGTGCACACCCTGGTTGAGCCGGTAGAGCCAGCTGGGGCCGGTCGGCCAGGCGAAGAGGTAGAAGCCCAGCCAGCCCTTGTCCGGAGTCTGGTCGTTGACCGCCGCGAGGTCCGGGTTGTAGGCGGCGTAGGAGAGCAGTCCGGTCACGAACATCACCGTGATGCCGACCAGCAGGACCAGGCCGAGGACCGCGGTCAGCCACGGCCCGCGCAGCGGACTGCGCCAGAACTCCGGTCGCGCGGGGCCGGGCGGCGGGCCCGCGGCGAGCGCCGTCCGAAGCCGCCCGGTCCTCGTGCTCTCCTTCGGGAGGGTGGGCTCGGCGGGCCCGGGGCGGCCGTCGGCCGGCCCGTCTGCTGCGGTCGCCCCGCCGCGGCCCTGGTGAGCATCGAGCCCGGGAGTGCCGGCGGGCTCCCGCTCCGGTCCCGGTTGCGGCGCGGGCTGCGGCAGGTCGCGGGGGGTCGGTCGGCGGGCGTCGCCGTCATCGGTATCCATGGGGCGTCCTTCGTTCGTGCACAGGGGCGGCCACGTCGGCACGACGATAGGACGCGACAGGAGGCGGAGGACGGTAGGCAGGGCGTGGACGTTCGGGAATCGTAAGGTCGACCACCGCCGGCGAAGGGTGTGCCGCTCCTAAGCTGTGAGGGGACATCTCCGGCGAATGGGTCAGGACATGACGATGAATCAGGTGGTGGACGGCGTGGACGCACAGGCGGAGGTCGGGGTGATCGGCGGCTCCGGGTTGTACGCGCTGATGGACGAGGTCAGCGAGGTGGTGGTCGACACGCCGTACGGTCCGCCCAGCGATTCGCTCTTCCTGGGCCGGCTGGCGGGGCGCGAGGTGGCGTTCCTGCCCCGGCACGGGCGGGGACACCGGCTGCCGCCGCATCGGATCAACTACCGGGCCAACCTCTGGGCGCTGCACGCGCTGGGGGTGCGCCAGGTGGTGGCGCCGTGTGCGGTCGGCGGGCTGCGGCCGGAGTACGGACCCGGCACGCTGGTGGTCCCCGACCAGTTCGTCGACCGGACTTCGGGGCGGCCTCAGACCTACTACGACGGCCTGCCGCTGGCGGACGGTTCGGTCCCGGAGGTGGTCCACGTGTCGATGGCGGATCCGTACTGCCCGGCCGGGCGCCGGGCGGTGGCCGAGGCCGCCCGCTCGGCCGACTGGCAGCCGGTGGACGGCGGGACCCTGGTGGTGATCGAGGGCCCGCGCTTCTCGACCCGGGCGGAGTCGCGCTGGTTCACGGCCAACGGCTGGTCGGTGGTCGGCATGACCGGCCACCCGGAGGCGGTGCTCGCCCGCGAACTGGGCCTCTGCTACACCTCGCTGGCGCTGGTCACCGACCTGGACGCCGGGGTGGAGAGCGGCGAGGGCGTCACGCACACCGAGGTGCTGCGGGAGTTCGCCCGCAACGTCGACCGGCTGCGCGGCGTCCTGTTCAAAGCCCTGGAGGGGCTGCCGGCCGTCCGCGACTGCGTCTGCTCGCATGCTCTGGACGGGCTCGCCACCGGGCTGCCGGGCGTACCGGAGGCCCGGCCCGGGTCCGGCGCGAGGTGAGCCGACGCGGCGCCGGGCCCGGGTTCCCGTGCTCCCGCTCGGCCCGCGGGACGGGGCCGGGCAGCCGGCCGTCACCGCCGTTGCGCTGACGGCTCCGGCCCGGACCGCCCGGGGGTCCGCAGGCCCGCTGCCGGCGGGCCCCCTTACGGAATTCGAACGTCGCCCTGTTGATCCGGTCGGTGGCTCCGATCCGGTGGCAGGGTGGGCGGATGCCGACCCGTAGCGTCCTGACCTGCCTGCTCGCGCTCGCCGCCCTGGTCGCCGCCTTGGCGGCGACCGTCGCGGGAGGTGGCACGCTCGCCGACCGCAGCCCGCTGTACGCCTGGTACGCCCTGGACGCCGCCCTGTTCGCGATCAGCGTGCTGGTGCTGCGGCGGGTGCCGGGCCGGCACGTCGTGCCGCTGGTGCTTGCGGGCAGCGCGGCCGTCGCCGCGGTGGGCCTGCTGGCGCCGCCGCGCACCAGTGATGACGCCTACCGCTACGTCTGGGACGGCCGGGTGCAGGCGGCCGGTGTCTCTCCGTACGCGTACGCGCCGGATGCTCCGGTCCTCGCCCGGCTGCGGGATCCGGGACTGTTCCCGGTGACCGGCAGCTGCACCGGGTGGGACGAGCGAAGGACGGCGGCCGGCGACTGCACCCGGATCAACCGGCCCGCCGTGCACACCATCTACCCGCCCGTCGCGGAGGCGTGGTTCCTCGGCGTGCACCCCTTCGGCGGCGGCGTCCGCGGGGTGCAGGCGGCCGGTGCCCTGCTGGCGGTGGCCACCACGGCGGTGCTGCTGCTGGTCGGCGGCGGGGACCGGCGGGCCGCGCTGTGGGGCTGGTGCCCGGGGGTGAGCGTGTGGTCGGTCAACGACGCGCACATCGACACCCTCGGCGCGCTGCTGATGGCCGCGGGCCTGGGCTGCGCCGCGTGGCGCCAAGGGGAGCGGCGCGCGCCGGACCGGCCCCGCGACGGGTGGCGCAGGCCGGGGTGGCGGCGGGCCGGGGCCGGCGGCGCACTGCTCGGCGGGGCCATCGCCACCAAGCTGCTTCCGGCTCTGGCGCTGCCCGGTGCGTTGTCCGGCGTGCTGGCCCGCCGGCCGGCCCGGCGGGACCTGGTCGTCCTGGCGGCGGCGTTCGGCGCCTTCGCCGTCTCCTACCTGCCCTACCTGGCCGCCTCCGGGACCGGGGTACTGGGCTACCTGCCGGGCTATCTGCGCGAGGAAGGCTACGACGAGGGCCACATCGAGCGGTTCGGCCTGCTGCGGCTGGTGCTGCCCGACTCCCTGGCACCAGGAGCGGCGTTCCTGCTCCTGGCCGCCGTGGCCCTCGGGGTGCTGCGGCGCGGCGACCCGGCCCGCCCGTGGAGCGGCGCGCTGCTGGTGACCGGTTCGGCGTTGCTGCTGGTGGCGCCGAACTACCCCTGGTACGGGCTGCTCGTGGTGGCCCTGGTCGCGCTCGACGGACGCTGGGAGTGGTTGGCGGTGCCCGCCGCCGGCCAGGTGCTCTATCTGGCAGAGGGGGCCCTGCCGGTGCAGCAGGCCGCCTACGGTGCCGCCCTGCTCTGCGTGCTGATCGGCGCGCTGCTGCGGCGGCGGTTCGCGCCGGTGGCGACACGCGGTGACGCCGACGCGACCACGGCTGGGGCAGGCGCGGCAGGGGATGCCGCGCTGCCCGTGACCCGCTGAGCTCCTGACTGGTCGTCACCTCGGCCGGGCCGGCGTCCTCTTCCGCAGGGCGACGAAACACCGGCCGTGCGAGGTCCACCGCTCGGCCTCGGCGAGTCCGGCCGGCCGGGCACGCCGGGCCGCGGCGTCCGCACCCAGCCGCGCCCAGGCGAACGGCGGACCGACCCGCCCGTCCGGCCCCTCGACCCGGACCTCGACGCGCTCGTCGATCTCCCGGGGCTCCACCTCGACCAGCAGCAGCCCGCCCGGGGCGATCAGCTCGGCGCCGCGCCGCAGCAGCGCGTCCGGGTCGCCGCCGATCCCCAGGTTCCCGTCGGCCAGCAGCGCGGCGCCCCAACGGCCCTCGGCGGGCAGCCGGTCGAAGACCGAACGGCAGATCGCCGCGGCACCGAGCCCCCGGGTGCGCTCCACCGCGGCACCGGTGAGGTCGACGCCGAGGGCCGGTACGCCGAGCGCGAGCAGTGCGGCCACCAGGCGCCCGGGGCCGCAGCCCAGGTCCAGGACCGGTGCGGCCAGGCGGGCGCAGCGCCGCAGCAGGCTGTGGTCCGCGCCCGCGGCCGGCCCGCACCAGCGCTCGATGTCGAGGTGGATCCGGCCGCCGTCGGCGCGGCGCAGCCACAGCGGGCCCCGCCCGGTGACAACGGCCTCGACGAACGGGTCGTCGACCCACGCAGCGGTGGCCGTCACCCCGCCGCCTCCGGCGCGAGAGCGAGTGAGCGCAGGCAGTCGGCGAAGCGGCTGTCCGGTGCGGCCGCCGCGACCTGGTGCGCGTCGGGCGGGGTGTCGACGTCGGTGAGCTCGGGCAGCCGGACGACCGCCAGACCGGCGTCGGCGAGCCGGCCGAGCAGGGCGGGACCGGTGCCTGCGGTGGACATCGGCAGGTCCACCAGCAGGTGCCGGGCCAACTCCGCGGTGGGCCGGGCCAGTCCGAGGGCCCAGAAGCCGCCGTCCGTCGCGGGGCCGTACCAGGCGTCGGCCCCGGCCCGGGCGGCCGGGGAGAGGGGCTCGGCCAGCATCGGCGCGGTCAGTTGCGGGGTGTCCATGCCGACCAGCAGCGCGGGTGCGGTGGGGGCCGAGCGGGCGGCGTGCGCGAAGGCAGCCGCGAGTCTCCGGTCCAGTCCGCCGGTGGTCTGCGGGACCACCCGCCACCCGGGCGGCAGCCAGTTCCCCGGCTCGCCGTCCAGGACCAGCAGCCGCTGCCCGGCGGGGACGGTGGCGAGTGTGTGCAGGGTGTCCACGAGGGCGGCCTCGGCCAGGGCGGCGGCCTGCTCGGGTGTGCAGGGCGGGGTCAGCCGGGTCTTCACCCGCCCGGGCACCGGCGCCTTGGCGATCACCAGCAGGGTGGGCGGGGGAGCGGCGAGCACGGCGCGCATGTCGCGCACCGCCTGCCGGGTGCCACGCAGGGTGCCGGTGACCTTGGAACGTCCCGAGCGCGGCAGGTAGTCGACGGACGTCTCGGCGATCCGCATCCCGGCCGCAGCGGCGGCGAGCACCATCTCCAGCGGATATCCCGAGCGCCGGTCGCCCAGCCCGAGTGCCAGCAGGCGCTCGCGGCGCGCCGCGCGCATCGGGCCGAGGTCGTGCAGCGGCGCCCCGGTCCTGGCCCGCAGTCGGCGGGCCAGCACGGCGTTGGCCAGCCGCGCGTGCACTGGCCAGGCCCGGGCGCTGACGGGCCGTCGGCGGGCGAGCACCAGGTCGGCCGTACCGGCGGCCACAGGATCGGTGACGCGCGGGAGCTGGGCGGGATCCAGCGAGCCGTCACAGTCGAGGAAGCAGACCAGTTCGGCCCTCGCCGCGAGCAGACCCGCGTGGCAGGCGGCGCCGAAGCCGCGCCGGGGCTCCTCGACGACGGTCGCGCCCAGCGAGCGGGCCAGGTCGGCCGAGCCGTCCCGGGAGCCGTTGTCCACGACGATCGCCCGCCAGCCGGGCGGGATCCGCCCCAGGACCCAGGGCAGGGCCGTGGCCTCGTCAAGGCACGGCAGCACGACATCGACGGAGAGTGAGGGGGGAGAGATCACGTCGACCACGCTAAGGGCGGCAGGGGTCCCCGTGGCCGCAGCGACGCCTTACGGAAGTGGGACGTCGCGGTGGCCACCGGCCCGGGATGCGCCGTTCGGCCGCCACCCGTTCAGCGCCCCACCCCGTTCGGCTGCTCGCCGGCTCAGCACCGCAGCGGTGCGCCGGCGAACTCGGCCATGCCCTCCTCGAACGACACCCGTGGCCGCCAGCCGAGTTCGGCACGCAGCCGACCCGAGTCGGCGGTGATGTGCCGGACGTCGCCCAGCCGGTACTCGCCCGTGACCACCGGAGCCGGGCCGCCATGGGCGGCAGCCAGGGCCTCGGCCATCTCGCCCACCGTGTGGACGCTGCCGCTGCCGACGTTGTACGCCCTGATGCTGCCCGGCGCCCGCCCGCCCACCTCCACCAGCGCCGCCAGGTTGGCCGCGGCCACGTCCGTCACATGGACGAAGTCACGCCGCTGGCAACCGTCTTCGAACACCCGGGGGGCTTCGCCCCGGGCCAGCGCCGAGCGGAACAGCGAGGCGACCCCGGCGTACGGGGTGTCGCGTGGCATCCCCGGCCCGTAGACGTTGTGGTAGCGGAGCGTCAGGACTGTTCCCTGGCACGCCCGGGCCCAGGCGGCTGCCAGGTGTTCCTGGGCCAGCTTCGTCACGGCGTACACGTTCCGGGGATCGCCCGGTGCCTCCTCGTCCACCAGCCCGGGCCGCAGCGCGGTGCCGCAGCGCGGGCACGGCGGCTCGAACCGCCCCGCGGCCAGGTCGGCGGGGCGGCGCGGTCCGGGGGCGACGTCGCCGTGCTCCGGGCAGTGGTACCGGCCTTCGCCGTACACCACCATCGAACCGGCCAGCACCAGCCGCCGCACACCCGCCCGGGCCATCCCGGCGAGCAGGACGGCCGTCCCCAGCTCGTTGCAGCCGACGTATGCGGGCGCGTCGTCGAGGTCCAGCCCCAGACCGACCATCGCGGCCTGGTGGCAGACCGCGTCCACCCCCGCCAGCGCCCCTGCCACCACTTCGGCATCGCGCACGTCCCCCCGCACCGCCGAGCACCCCTCGGGCAGGTCCGGCAACCGCCCCGACGGGTGCACCGCAGGCAGCAGCGCATCCAGCACCCGCACCCCGTGCCCGGCCGCGACCAACTCGCGCACCACGGCCGAACCGATGAACCCGGCACCGCCGGTGACCAGAATCTCCATACGGCGACGCTATCGCCGCCCGCCCCGGTCACCGGTGCGCTGCGGTGCGACGTCAGCCTCCTGTAATCCGTCCGGCCCCGAAACGAGTCCACGGCGCCGATCTCCGCACCCGTCCTGGAACGTACTGCCCGCACTCTCCTTGATCCGCTGCCGCAACTCTTCGACAGTCAACGTCATCAGCTCATCAGCCTCCTGGCCTCATTCCTGCTCAGACCGATTACTTGCTCCGCACACGTGACCTTCACCCGTGTGCGGAGCATCGCGCCGTGTCCCATGGGGCGCACGAGAGTTGGGGCCTCCCGGGCGCTGCCCGCCCGCGGTCGTGCCTGGTCGGTGGGAGCCGAACCCCCGGCCCGCGAGCGGAGCTTGGGGCCGGGGTCACGGCAATGGCAGGGCCGGGGCTCCTACTGGTTCACGCCGGTGAGGTAGAAGGGCTTCATGTCCGGGTTGCCGTACAGGCTGGCCTGGTGGCCCAGGTTCGGTGACGAGGGCGAGGCGAAGAGGTCGAAGGCCATCAGGTCGAGCCGGCCGGCACCGGCTTCCAGCAGCGCGGGGATGTCTCGGTGCGGCAGACAACAGCGAATCGGACACGCTCCGGCCGAAACCCGATCCACCGCGCCCGGAGTCCCGCGTGCCGAGCTCGGCTGCGGGCGCCCGTTCGGAAGGCCTGCGGCCGACTCGCACCACTGACCGCCCGCTGGACAGTCGGCTCGCATGAGGTACTCGGACCGGCGCAGGGCGGTCCGGGGCGGCCGGGCCGGCTGCCTGGCACGGTCGTCTACTCGGCGAGGCGGCGCAGCCAGTCGCGCAGCAGCGCCGTCTCGGTAGCACGCAAGGGGGGCGCGGCGCCGTCTTCGAGCGTGAGTGCGGCATCGAGCGCAAGCGCTCGGGATGCCAGGTCCGTGCCGGTCGCGACGGGCGGGTCGGTGGTGATGGACCCGATGACGATGTTCCGCAATCGTGTCGAGGCCGACAGGTTCCGCTGTGGCGCCTGCTCGCCGATCAGCGCCAGGGTGGCGCCGGTTGTCGCGGCGTGGACCACCTGCGTTGCCTCCTCCACCGGCACCCGGAGGCGCCCGTCGGCGGCGGCCCGGTCCAGCAGGCTGACCAGTAGGGCGTGGGCCTCGTCGGCGGCCGGGGGCTTGTGGCCGGGGCTGGCCGTTCCGTACATGAGCAGGTAGAAGGCGGGGTGCCGCAGACCGAAGTCGACGTGCAGGTCCCAGCCCCGGTGGAGATCGGCCACCGGGTCCTCGGACCGGGAGAGCGCCTCGTGTTTCTCGGCCAGGTACATCTCGAATCCGTGGGCGGCCAGCTCGACGAGCAGACCGTCCTTGTCCCCGAACATCCGGTACAGGGCCGGCGCCGTGATCCCTGCGGCAGTGGCGAGCGCCCGCGTGGAAACCGCCTCGCTGCCCCCTTGCTCCAGCAACTCGGCCGCGACCTGCAGAACCCGGTACCTGGCGGCGCGCTTCTCCTCATCCATGGAACAACGATACGCCTTCTTGCGTATCGCTGCGCTAACGGTGTTACGCTAAATGCCGGATCACTGATCAAGGTGATCGTCGATCAACTGCCGCACCTGTACCGGTCCACGCCGACACGGGGGCCCACGGGGCCTCCCGTTCCGGCACGTGTGCCCCATCCCGCACGCGTGCCGAACGAGCCCCTCCCCCCACCCTTCGCCGCCCCGAGCGGACTGTCGGCGTGACCTGGTCGGGATTCGAAGACGCCGCGCCGGCGCTCGCCGGCGCCATGAGAGGAAACAGTCATGTCCGACATCTCGGTCACCATCGCCTCGTGCTCCGGCTACGGCCACACGGCGCAGATCGCCGCGGCCGTAGCCGACGGCGCGCACTCCGTTTCCGGGACGCAGGTCCACCGCGTGGACGTCGCCTCCCTCGGCGACGCCGACTGGGAGGTGCTGGACGGCGCCGACGCCATCATCTTCGGCTCACCCACCTACATGGGAACCGCCTCCGGAGCCTTCCACGCCTTCGCCGAAGCCACCAGCAAGCGATGGATGACCCGCACCTGGAGCGACAAGCTCGCCGCCGGATTCACCAACTCCGGCTCCATGAGCGGCGACAAGATGCACACTCTGCAGTACCTCTCGCTGCTGGCCGCCCAGCACGGGATGCTCTGGGTGAGCCTGGGCCTGCTGCCGGGCTGGAACACCACGACCTCCAGCCCCGAGGACGACAACCGGCTCGGCTTCTACCTCGGCGCCGGCGCGCAGAGCTTCAACGACACCGCCGCCGTGCACGACGCCGACCTGAGCACCGCCCGCCACCTCGGCCGCCGCGTCGCCGAGCAGACCCGCATCCACCGCGACGGCCTGGCCGCCCGGCGGTGACCTCGCCATCGGCACACCACCACCGCTCGCCCCGCCCCCCCGCGGGCGGGGCGAGCGGGACGGGAGAACACATGAACCCCACCACCGAGACCCCCGTCCAGTGGCTGCTGATCGGCGGCACCTGGCAGCAGGCAGCGGACGGCCGGACCTACGCGGCGCACGACCCGTTCACCGGCAATGTGGCCTCCCGCGCCGCCGCCGCCCGTGCCGCGGACGTCGTGCGCGCCGCCGACGCAGCCGAGCAGGCCTTCGGCGCCTGGGCGGCGCTGGCACCGAGCGAGCGGCGCCACATCCTGTGGGCAGCAGCCGAGAAGCTGGAAGCGCGGGCCCAGGAACTGACCGGGGCGATCACCGCCGAGATGGGCGGCCCCGCCGCCTGGGGCGCCTACAACGTCAAGGTCCTCGCCGAGAAGGTCCGATACGCGGCGAGCGCCGCCCACGAAGGGCTGACCGGCCAGGTCATCCCCTCCGAGACCGCGGGGCGCACCTCGATCGCGATCCGCAAACCGGTCGGCGTGGTCGCGAGCATCATTCCCTGGAACGCCCCGGCGCTGCTGGTGGGCGCCTCGATCCCGGCGGCACTGACCCTGGGCAACACCGTCGTGATGAAGGCGTCGGAGCAGACACCGCGCACCCACGGCCTGGTTGCCGAGTGCTTCACCGAGGCCGGACTGCCTGACGGTGTGCTCAACCTGGTCACCAACGCCCCCGAGGACGCCCCCGACGTCGTCGACGCGCTCATCGCCCACCCGGCCGTACGGCGCGTCCACTTCACCGGGTCCACCCGAGTCGGCCGCATCATCGGTGAGAAGGCCGCCTCGCACCTGAAGCCGGCGATCCTCGAACTCGGCGGCAAGGCGCCGGTCATCGTCCTCGCCGACGCCGACCTCGACCACGCGGTCAGCGCAGTGGGCTTCGGCGCGTTCGCCAACTCGGGCCAGGGCTGCCTGTCCACCGAACGCGTCATCGTCGACCGCGCCATCGCGGACGAGTTCACCCGGCGTCTTGCCGCCCTGGCCCGCACCGTCACCTGCGGCGATCCCGTGACCCGCAGACCGTGCTCGGCCCGGTCGTCGGCCGGCACACCGTCTCCCGCCTGACCGACCTGGTCCTGGACGCCGTCGCAGCAGGCGCACGCCTGCTGGCCGGAGGAGAGGGCGAGGGCCCGTGCTTCGCCCCGACCGTGCTGGCCGACGTCGCGCCGGGCATGCGCGTCTACCGCGAGGAGTCCTTCGGCCCCTTGGTCACCCTCGTCACCGTCGACGGCCCCGAAGAGGCCCTGCGCGTAGCCAACGACAATGACTACGGCCTCACTTCGGCCGTCTTCACCCGCGACATCCCCCTCGCCCTCGACCTGGCCAAGCGCATCAACACAGGCATGTGCCACATCAACGGAACCACCCTCGACGACGAACCGCAGATCCCCTTCGGCGGGGTGAAGAACAGCGGCTACGGCAAGTCCGGCGGACGGGCCGGACTGGAGGAATTCACCGAACTCCAGTGGATCACCATCGAAGGCCCGCAGGCACCGCGCTACCCCATCACCGAATGGGCCCACGCCCCCGCCGGTACGAGGACCGGCTGACAACTCCAGGTGACCGGCAATCTCTTGTCGGCCGCAGCAGACCAACGGTGAACTCCGCTCCTGAAGGACACCCCATGGCACCGGGCCGGCAGCGGTGGGAAAGGAGGGCGGGCGCGTGCGTGCGTGCCCAACTGGCGCCGGGCGGCGTCCTGTTGCTGGTGCACTCCTCCCGGTGCGGAATCGAGGAGAGCTGTCAGGCCGTGCGGCAGGCCGGGCTCCGCACCGAGGTGGCCGTCCGGCGGCGGATCCCGTTCGGCCCCCTCGTGTCGGCGCGCGCCGACTGGTTCGAGGAGCGCGGGCTCGTCGCTCCCGGCGTCCGACACGAAGAGCTGGTGGTGATCCGCGGTGTCCGCTCCGAGTAGCCGGCTCCGCCCGGCGGCACGTGTGGTCATGCCCGACGAGATCGGCCCCGTCCTGGAGAGCGACCCGATCGAGTCATGCACGCTCCGGCGGGGCGTCGGCCGTCGCGGGGTGGATCGGGAGGCGGACCTGGAAGCGGGTGTCGCCCGGCGCGGAGTCGAGGCGCAGGTCGCCGCCGTGCCGGTTGACGACGATGCGCCAGGAGACGTCCAGGCCCAGGCCGGTGCCCTCGCCGACGGGTTTGGTGGTGAAGAACGGGTCGAAGACCCGGCTCTGCACATCGGCGGGCACGCCGGGGCCGGTGTCGCGGAACTCGACCAGCACCTGCTCCCCGTCCCGTGCGGTCCGGACGGTGAGGGTGCCGCCGCCGGCTCCGGCGTGGTGCATGGCCCAGGCGGCGTTGTCGATGAGGTTCGTCCAGACCTGGTTGAGCTCGGCGGGGTAGCCGGGGACACGGGGCAGCGTGCGGTCGTACTCGCGCACGACCGTGATGTCCGGGCCGATCTTCGCCGCGAGCAGCAACAGCGTGCTGTCCAGCAGCTCGTGGACATCCGTGCTCTGGTACGGGGCCCGGTCCAGCTGGGTGTACTGCTTGGCCGCACCGACCAGTGCGGAGACGCGGTGGGTCGCGTCCTCGATCTCGTTGAGCAGCAGTTCGGCCTCGACCGTGCAGGTCAGCCAGTTCAGTGCGCTGCCGAGCACCTCGGCGGGCAGCGCAGCCGCGATCGGGTCCAGCCAGTCGGTGCCCAGACCGGCCTGGACGAGGACCGGTGCGAGCTCCCAGCCGTCGGCGACCTCGTACTCCTCCAGCCAGTCCCCGACCTCGTCCTCCCGGTCGGTGGCCTGGAGCGGGCTGAGCTGCGGGGCCTGCCGCATCCGGCCGACGGTCAGCTCCTGAAGGCCGCTCAGCTGCGCCAGGTCCGCGCCCCGGCCCGGCTCGGCGGTGAGGGCGGCGAACTCCCGGCGTGCGCTGGCGATGCGCTCGCGCAGCGCGGAGGTGGCGCGCACGGCGGCGGCCGCGGGGTTGTTGAGCTCGTGGGTGAGTCCGGCCGTCACCGTCCCGAGGGCCAGCAGCCGTTCCCGCTGCCCAACCGCCTCCTGGGTGGTCTTGAATCCGAAGAACAGGCCCTCGAGCAGGTGGACGGCCATCGGGAACCAGTCGTGCATGATCTGCGCGAAGGCCTCCGCGGGCAGCACGAAGAACCGGGACTGCTCGGTGACCCGCAGCGAGTTGTTGTACACCTGGGGCACCTGGTCGCCCAGGTACGCCTGGAAGGCCCCGGCGTACACCCCGGGCGCGGAGGTGCGGCTGACGTCCACGTCCTGGCCGCCGACCTGGCGCGAGAGCACCACGGTGCCGTGGAACAGCACGTAGAAGTTCTCGGCCGGATCGCCCTCCCGGTACACGGGGCCCGGGCCGAAGCACTCCACATGGCCGTCCCGGCACAGCTGGGCGAGTTGCTCGGACGTCAGCTTCTCGAACAGGAAGAGCGACCGGAGCTCCTGCTCGTCGCAGCCCGGCGGGCGGGCACCGGTCATGACTGCTCCAGGTACCGGTGCGCGAGCATGACTGCCATGGCGCCCTCGCCGACCGCGGAGGCGACCCGTTTGGCGGACTCCGCGCGCACGTCTCCGGCCGCGAACACCCCCGGCACGCTGGTCTCCAGGTGATAAGGGGGCCGGTCGAGCACCCAGCCGGCCGGCGGGCGCCCGTCGGCGCGCAGATCGGGGCCGGTCAGCACGAAGCCGTGCGGGTCCCTGAGCAGCGTGCCGTCCAGCCAGTCGGTCAGCGGCTCCGCGCCGATGAAGACGTACATCCACTGGGCGTCGACGGCCTCGGAGCGCCCGGTCACCCGGTTGCGCAGGGTCAGCCCTTCCAGGTGCTCCCCGCCGTGGGCCGCCTCGACGACCGTGTCCGTGCGCACGCAGATGTTGGGGGCGTTCTCGACCCGCTGGAGCAGGTAGAAGGACATCGAGGCGGCCAGCTCCGGCGCCCGCACCAGCAGGGTGACCTTCCGGGCGTGGCGGGCGAGGAACATCGCGGCCTGGCCGGCGGAGTTCGCCCCGCCCACGATGAACACCTCCTGCCCCTGGCAGGCGGCCGCCTCGGTCAGCGCCGAGCCGTAGTAGACCCCGCGCCCGGTCAGCTCGGCGACTCCCGGCACGTCCAACTGCCGGTACGACACGCCCGTCGCCAGGATCACGGCCTGGGCCGAGACGGCGGAGCCGTCGGCGAAGCGCAGCGTGCGGGCCGCCCCGTTCACCTCCAGCCCGGTGACCTTGCACGCCGTGAGCAGCTCCGCGCCGAACTTCGTGGCCTGGCGGCGCGCCCGGCCGGTGAGCTGCGCGCCGGAGACCCCGTCGGGGAAGCCCAGGTAGTTCTCGATGCGCGAGCTCTGGCCCGCCTGGCCCCCGGTCGCCTCCCGTTCCACCAGGACGGTGCGCAGGCCCTCCGAGGCCCCGTAGACGGCCGAGCCGAGCCCGGCGGGGCCGCCGCCGACGATGACGAGGTCGTAGAAGTCCGCCGCCGGGGTGGTCGACAGCCCGACGTGGGCGGCCAGGTCGCGTTCCTCGGGCTCGACGAGCACCGCGCCGTCCGGTGGCACCACGAGCGGCAGCCGCCGCGGGTCCAGCCCTGCGGCGGCCAGCAGGCGGATGCCCTCCGGCTCCTCGCTGGAGTACCACCGGTACGGCACCTGGTTGCGGGCCAGGAACTCGCGGATCTGCGAGGACCGGGCCGACCAGCGGTGCCCGACGACCTTCGTGGTGTCCACGGCCACGCCGTCGGTGGCCCGCCACGACTCCAGCAGGTCGTCCACCACCGGGTACAGCTTCTCCTCGGGCGGCTCCCACGGCTTGAGCAGGTAGTGGTCGAGGTCGACGACGTTGATCGCGTCGATCGCGGCATCGGTGTCGGCGTAGGCGGTCAGCAGCACCCGTCTGGCCCCCGGATAGAGATCGAGCGCCTCTTCGAGGAACTCGATGCCGTTCATCCGGGGCATCCGGTAGTCCGCCAGGATCACCGCCACCGGCGTGCCCCGCAGCTTCAGCTCGCGCAGCGCCTCCAGGGCCGACGCACCGGACTCCGCGCGGACCACCCGGTGGTCGCTCCCGTAGCGACGGCGCAGGTCCCGGGCAACCGCACGGGACACCGCGGGATCGTCGTCCACGGTCATCAGCACGGTCCGCGCCGCATCAGTGACCTCAGGCATGGCCCACCATCCAGGACTGTCGCCGGCTCCAGGGGGAACAGCCCTTCCAGTGTGCTCGCCGAGCCGTGCTCCGGCCCACCACCGGCCGGTGCTGCAGTGACGACGTCGCCGCGGCCAGATCGGCGCGCTGTTCAGTCGCGCGGAGGCCCGCAGCGCATCGACGTCCGCGCCCGGGGCGCGTGTGCGGTCGGCTGCGCCCCCTGTGCGGCTCTGCTCCTTGCTCCTCAGCACCGCGGGGCGTTTTGAGCGAGGGTGCGACTGTGTCACAGTTAACGGTGTGTTTCTGAACGATTGCCTAGAGCGACAGGTCATGCCTGATTCCCTGACCTGCCTGACCGGTGAAGCCTCCCCGAATTCCGTCCCACCGGCCGCTGACGGCGGGCGCAGCGCCCCCGGACCAGTCCTGCGCGTCAAGTGCATGGGCCGCACCTACGCCATCGTGGCCACCGGCGACCATGTCGCGGTCAGCGACGTCACCGACATCACCCGCCCCCTGCCGCTGGGCAGGGCGGTCCCCCTGGGGAGCGTCCTGTGGGACATCCACGCGCCGGACGGGCGCGCCCTGCTGCGCACCGACGACTTGCTTCGCGCGCTGGTCGCACTGCGTGCGGACTACACCTCCTCGGCGAGGCGCTGAGCAGGCGGCCGAACCGCGTCGGCGCCCCTGGCACCCGGGCCTCGTGTCATCGGGTACTGCCCGGCGTGCCCGCTATGGGCCTAATGAAGGTCGTCGCCGCAGTCATCGGTCATCCTGTCGGTCGTGAACAGTGGCGAAGCGGACGAGGGCGGCTTGGAGCGGCTGGCCACTCTGTCGGACGGCATCTTCGCCATCGCCATGACGCTGCTGGTGCTCGACATCCACGTGACTCCCGGGCTGGAGGCGGTCGCCTTCCGCCGGATGGTGCACGGGCTGCTGCCGAACATCGGCGCCTACGGGCTGAGCTTCGCCATCCTCGCCGGCGTCTGGCGCGACCACCGCCGGATCCTCCAGCTCGCCGGGCCACTGGGCACGCTGTCCATGCGGCTCGCGCTTGCCGGGCTGGGCGTCATCGCGCTGCTTCCCTTTCCCACCACGATGCTGTCCGAGTACGCCTCGCAGTCCCTGGCCGTCGTCGTCTACGCGGGCACCATCATCGTCATCGACCTGCTGCAACTCGCGCTGCTCCTGTCGATCCGGCGCGGTCCGGAGCGAGCCCGTCCCTCGGACGAGCGGGTGGGCCGGAAGATCGTCATGGACCTGGGGACGAACATCGTGGTCTTCGGTGCGACGGTGCCGATCGCCTTTGCCTCGCCTTCGGCGGCGATCTGGACCTGGGTGTCCCTGCTCCCCGTCAGGATGGTGCTCGGACGGCGTGAAGCTGCCCGTGGACGTCGGTGAGCGGCGTTCGGGCAGCGCTGCGGGGCGGCCCGTGAAGGGACGGCGTTGACGGTGTGCCCGCCCGGCGGCCCCCTGGTCGGCGGTTCGGGACCGCTGAGGCTGGAACCGGCCTGAGGCGAGGGGCCGGCTGAAGCGAGCCGGCCGTCACGGGGTGGACGGCAGTGGAGAGGCCGGGCGGCGTGCCGCGCCGTCGGTGGTCGTCGGGTGCTGGCCGCGCCACCACCGGGCGGCCGTCGGCTTCGCCTGGGCGCCCGGCATGGCGAGGGACTTGAGCAGTTCCCCCGAGCGCCCGCGGATGTCGATGCGGACCGGCAGGGTGCGGCCCCGCACGCTGGTGCCGCCGGGCCCGGCCGCGTGCGCCTGGCACAGCTCCCGGGCGACGCTGGTGACCAGCGCCGCTGCCACGGCATCGCCGGTGATCGGCTCGGTGTCGTCCCTGAGCCAGTGCAGGATGAGCGCCCAGTCGTCGCCTCGGGTCGCGGTGCGGGGCTGGGTGGGCTCCGCGGTGAGGCCGAGCTCGGCGAGGGCCTCGATCAGCAACTCCACGTCCTGGCCGTCCAGGTGCTGGAAGTTCTCTTCGACGAGCAGCTGTGCCATGGACGTTCCCCCAGGTGATGGCCGGTCGGGCGGGTGCCGCCGGAGCTCCTGATGCCGGATCAGTGATCTCCATGATGGTGACGGCCGTCCGGCTCACCGGGTTTCCGCTGCCGTCGATCTTGACGCTTTCTGTACGTGCGGGCTGTGCAGCCTACGAGTCGGGCAGCGAGGGTGGGGTGGCAATTTGCCAATGCTTTGTCAAAGTTTTTGCTGCTGATGACCTCTGGGGTACTGTTCGAGCGGTTCGGGGCGGGGGTGCCGCCCACAGGCGCTGGGCCGCTGCCGGAAGCCGGGCGGAACAGCAACACGGGGAGGCGTACTGATGGCGGATGCCAAGGTCCTTGAGGCCCAGAAGTGGGTCAATGCCACCTATGCGGGCGTGGCCGGGTACGTGGCGACGCCGGAGGACGGGAAGACCGGTTGGTCGACCATGTTCGCGCTCACCCGCGCGCTCCAGTACGAGTTGGGCATCGCCTCGCTGTCGAGCAGCTTCGGGCCCACCACGATCGGGAAGCTGGACGAGCGCGGCGGCATCAAGCTGGACGAGTCGAACAAGAACCTGGTCCGGATCGTCCAGTGCGCCTGCTACTGCAAGGGCTACGAACCCGGCGGCATCAACGGCAACTTCGGGCTGCCGACGCAGTTCGCCGTCACCTCGCTGATGAGCAACGCCGGCCTCGGTGACCAGCTCCGGGGCACGGTGTCGTCCAAGGTGATGAAGGCGCTGCTGACCATGGACGCCTACGTGGTGGTGGCCGGCGGGACGGACCCGGTCCGCTCCATCCAGCAGTGGCTGAACGGGCGTTACGTCGCCAGCCGGAAGAACTTCTTCGTCATACCCTGCGACGGCATCTTCTCGCGCGACGTGCAGAAGGCCCTCTACCTCGCGATCCAGTACGAGTTGGGGATGACCGACGACCAGGCGACCGGTGCCTTCGGGCCCGGCACCCAGGCCGGGCTCAAGGCGCACACGCTCGCGGAGGGTGCCAGCGGTATCTTCGTCAACATCTTCAGCGCCGCCATGGTCTTCAACCGGGTCCGGCTCTCCCAGGGCGGCTTCTACGGTGGGTTCACCGGCAGCTTCGGCGCCGAACTGACCAGCGCGGTGAAGAGCTTCCAGAAGTTCTCGGAGCTGCCGGAGACCGGGAGCGCGGACTTCGCGACCTGGTGCCAGCTGCTGGTCTCCACCGGCGATCCGACCCGCCCCGGGGCCGGCTGCGACTGCATCACCACCATCACCGACGCCCGCGCGCAGACCCTGAGGGCGGCCGGCTACCGCTTCGTCGGGCGCTACCTGGACGAGAAGCCCGGTGGCAAGCTCAACAAGCGGATCCAGCCCGGTGAGTTGGACACCATCTTCCGCAACGGGCTGCGGGTCTTCCCGATCTCGCAGTACTACGGCGGCGAGGTCAAGTACTTCAACTACCCCCAGGGCTTCGACGACGCGCTCAACGCGCACGCCGCGGCCTTCGGCTACGGCTTCGACATCGGCACCGTGATCTACTTCGGGGTCGACTACGACGCCACCCAGACCGACATCGACAACAACATCATTCCGTACTTCCGCGGGGTGGTGGCCGGTCTGGCCTCCCAGGGCAAGCGCTACGTCCACGGCGTCTACGGATCGCGCAACGTCTGCACGCAGGTGACCAAGTCCACGTACGCGCGTTGGTCGTTCGTCTCCGGCATGTCCACCGGGTTCTCCGGGAACATGGGCTTCGCGCTGCCGGAGAACTGGTCCTTCAACCAGATCCGGACGCTGACCGTGGGCTCCGGCGGCGGCGCCGTCGAGATCGACAACGACGTCTACAAGACCGGCAGCGACCCGGCCGTCGGCTCGGTCAACAACCCGGTCGCGCCCGTCGACGCCTTCATCGAGTACGTCGAGAAGCTCTACGCGCTGGCGACCGCGTACGCGGCGGGCGGCGGCAAGCGCAGCCCCAACACGCTGGTGCTGGAGTTCATGCGCCACGAGGAGTACCAGAACACCCAGTGGCAGCTGCTGATCGGCGACCTGGACTGGGACTTCGTCGACTACGTCGACAAGTCCGGCGTGCAGATGATCCGCCAGTTGCGCGACCCGTTCTACGGGATCGACCTCAAGGTCTCCCACCTGGCGGCCTCCATCAACGGCGAGTACCTGCGCGGGGCGGCGGGCGGAACCGCCGTCAAGCGCGGCGACGTGGCCGGCTGGGCCGGTGACTGGATGACCTTCTACGGCGAGTGGCGCCGCGACAGCGACAGCTACTCCTCCGGCCTGACCTACTGCCGGGAGAAGCTCGCCAAGCTCGACGGCAACGGCACCTTCAAGCTGCGCGACCTGATCGAGGACGCCGACTCCTACAACATCGCCATGCGGATGCTGCAGAACGGCACCATCGTCGAGGAGATGCGGTTCAACTACCTCGGTGGCGGCTACCTTTCGCGCTTCAAGCGGTTCTTCGAGGGGCGCTTCGGCTCGGCGGGCGGCGCCAAGGCCATCGCCCGGGAGGCGCTCACCAGCAGCGACGACGCGGTGATCGACGCCGGCCGGACCTACCTGATCGAGAGCACCGGCGGCTTTCCGACCCTGACGCCGTCCATGCTGCCCGACGGCAAGCTCGACGAGTTCTGCCAGGGCTTCGCCGACATGCTGCTGCAGCGGGTGGGCGACGAGAACGCCAAGGCCCGGATGCTGCGCGCGAATTCGGCGGGCTGAGGTGGTCAGGCGTCAGGCACGGTCGGCGCGGTACTACGTGATCGGTGCGGTGCTCGCGCCGCTGGCCGCCGTCGCCACCTACCTGCACGGGCTGTGGTCGGGCCACGTCCTGGACCTGCGCGGCCGGACGTCCTACTGCGGACCGGGGGAGCCGGCCGGCCGCCCGGAGTTCCAGGGCTGGGTGCCGCTGAGCCACCAGTGCCGGTGGCGCGACGGGAGCGCGACCGAGCTGGTGCCCGGCTACGTCAATCCGGTGGTCGTCGGCTGCCTGGTCGCCATGGTCGTGCTGCTGGTGCTCGCGCAGGTGGCGCACCGCCGGGCCGGTGCGACGGCTCCGGCCGGCTCCGCCGCTGACACGGCCGCCGCTGGCACCGCCCGCTGAAGACGGCCGCCGAAGACGACCGCTGAAGACGGCCGGTGAAGACCGCCGTCGAAGACCGAAGAAGCTGAGCCAGAAGAGGGGGACTTGCTCGATGAGCGAGAACACGCTGATATCCCGCCGGAGTCTGCTGACCGTGATCGGTGGTGCGACGGCCGGCCTGGCGGTCGTGGTGGCCGGCCCGGCGGGCCGGGCGCAGGCCGCGCCGAGCGCCGCGGCTGACGCGGGTGCCACCGCCACCACGGGTGCCACCGCCACCACGGCGAACGGCTGGCCGGTGCTGGGCGCCGGGTCCGCTGTCGCCGAGAGCCGGATAGAGGGCAGCGACGCCGTGGTCGCGCTGCGCGGCGGCGAGGTGGAGACCGTGCTGCTGCACGTCGCCCGCCGCTTCAACTACGAGATCGACACCCTGAACCGGGGCGACCTGCACGGCCACACCACCGCCACCGGCGACCTGGCGCCGTACGAGTCCAACTACCGCTCGGGCACGGCCTTCGCGATCCGCCCCGACCTCTACCCGGTCGGCTCGGCGGGCAATCTGTTCGCTCCGCAGGTGCTGGTCCTGCGCGACATCCTCGCCGACTGCGAGGGCGTGGTCCGCTGGGGCGGGGACGACCAGGAGCAGCCCAAGGAGGGCCACTTCCAGATCGACGTCCCGCCGGGTGACTCCCGCCTGACCAAGGTGGCGGCGAAGATCCGCGGCTGGCAGCAGACCCCCGACCAGGGCGCCGGCACCCCGGTCGACCCGCTGGCCCGCCCCCGCCTCGCCGCCTCGCGCACCCTGGAGGGAGAGCAGAAGGCCGCGTGAAGCCAGGTGAATTCTCCTGCCGTGTGATGCTGGGCCGATGATCGGAGACGATGATCACGCCAGGGTGCGCCGCAGCTACGACACCGTGGCCGCGGAGTACTGGGAGCGGATCGGCGACGAGCTCGCGCACAAGCCGCTCGACCGGGCGCTGCTCGCCTCGCTCGTGGAGCAGACCGACGGCCGCGGGCCGGTGGCCGACCTGGGCTGCGGGCCCGGACACGTGGCCGGCTGGCTCGCCGGGCACGGCGCCAGGCCGGTGGGGATCGACCTGTCACCGGCGATGGTGGAGATCGCCCGCCGGGAACACCCCGCGGCGGAGTTCCGGGTGGGCGACCTGCTGCGGCTGCCCGCCGAGGACGGCGAGTTCGCGGCGGCCGTGGCGCTGTACTCGGTCATCCACCTCGAACCGTCCGAGCTGCACGGGGCGTTCGAGGAGATGCGGCGCGTGCTGCGGCCCGGCGGCCTGCTCCTGGTCGCGTTCCATCTCGGCACCGGGACACGCCACTTGGCCCAGTGGTGGGGGCACGAGGTCGACGTGGACTTCCGCCACCTGGAGATCGCGACGGTCGCGGGCCGGCTGGCGGACGCCGGCTTCACGGTGGAGGCGACGATCGAGCGGACGAACCACCCGCAGGAGGCGCCCACCCGGCGTGGCTACCTGATGGCCCGCCGCGCCGGGTAGGACCGGACGGTCCCTCAGGCGGCCATGGCCAGCTCGGCGCGCCCACCGCGCGGGTGGTGGGTGGTGGGCCGGGCGTCGGCCGGGACGGTGAGGACGGTGCAGCGGGCGCGGGCCAGGCAGTGGCGGGTGACCCGGGCGAAGAGCGGCCGCAGCGGTCCGCGACGGCCGGCGCCGACCACGAGCAGGTCGTCGGGGCGGTCGGCGATCTGCAGCAGGGCGGGGCCCGCCGCACCGCGGATCACGACGGGGGAGACCGGCAGGCCGGCCGGGTAGCCGCCGAACGCCTCGCCGAACGCCTTGTCGAGGCGGTTGCGCGCGGCCTGGTGCCAGGCGGCGGCCAGCGGCGGGCAGGGGTGCGCACGGTAGGCGGGCTCGCCACCGACCGGGGTCCAGGCGATCACCGGCACCAGCTCGGCGCCGCGCCGGGCCGCCTCCGCCGCCGCGCGCTGCAGGACCGCCGCGTCGCGCCGTGAACCGCTGACGCCGACGATGACCCGGGTGGACTCGGCCATGATGTGCTGCACTTCCTTTGATCATGGACCTGGCGAGGTCCAGCTTCGCTTTATCGACTGAGACGATCCTATCGTCTTGCATTCGTAGGTCAACAGGTGGGGGTGCCTTCTATCGATAAGTCCTGGTCGGGGGCTGCCTTCGGTTGTACGAACCGAACCGATCGGGCCCGGTCGGCCGTGCTACTGGGTGGCGGATCCTTCTCGGAACCGCGTCACGGTGCGAGTGCGGAGGTTCGATTCATGCCCTGGTACGAGGGGTCCTGCCGGATCACGGTGATCGGGGTCGCGGCCTCCTGGCCGCAGCGCGTGGTGGTGAGCATCCGCCGCGGTGCCACGATCGAGATCCCGGGAACCGTCGGGGCCAGCCAGGTGATCGACGCCGGAGACGCGAGCCACGGCTGGGACCTCTCCGTCGAGCACCAGTACGAGGGCCTCTGGCGGCCGAACGTGCGCGCCATCCAGGGCAAGTGGACGGACACCGAGCACGGGCGCAGCCAGCTGATCCGCAGCAAGGACCACGACTGGCCGGGCGACACCGGTGAGCGCAACCTGGTGATCCGCATCGACCGGATCGGCTCGGGCGGGCCGGCCCCGGGGCTGGTGGCCGGCGTCCGGCGGTCCCGCACCGAGCCGGCCGCCGTGCCCGTGGAGCGGCAGACGGCTGCGCGGCGGCCCGTCACGGAGTCGACGTCGGCTCCGGTGTGGGAGCGCGGCGGCGCCGGGTGGCGGGCCACCGAGTCCGCCCCGGCGGCCGAGCGCTCGCCGGCCTCGGCCCCGCGGACCGTCACCGAGTCCAGCACGGCGCCCGAGCGCACGCCGGGCGCCGCGCCCCGGGTCGCGACGCAGAGCCACTCGGCCCCCGCCGTCCCCCGGGTGGCGACCAGCGGCGGCACGAACGGCTGACCGCGGGGCCGCATGCCCTCGTCCGCCCGTCTCGGCCGCGCGCTCTCGGCTGCCCGTCCTCGTCCGCCCGTCCTCGGCCGCCCGTCTCGACCGCGCGATCGCGCTCTCTCCCCGGCGCGCCCTCCGGCTCGGGCCGGCAACGGCTCCGGCGCGCACCATCCTGGCCGCCAGGACAGCGGGTGCGCATCACGGGAACGCGGGAGAAACTCCTCGCTCGGTCGGGGGAGGTCAGCGGCGGTTCCTGCGACCACACTGGCCGATCGTGACCAGGGAGTCGCTCGGTTGCCGAGCCTTCCCCTGGTCTCCCAACGATCCCAGAGGAGTTGACTCATGCGTGAGCAGATGCGACAGGGGCTTTCGGTCGGGCAGGGGCTTTCGGTCGGGCGGGGGCGGCAGGGCCGGCGCGCGGTGCTGCCGGCCGTGGTGGCGGTCGGCGTCATGACCCTGAGCGCCGCCCTGGCGCCGTCCGCCGTCTCCGCCACCGCCAGGCCGGACGCCGTCCAGCAGGGCCTGAACGCACTGCTGCACAACGACGGTGTGCCCGCCGCGCTGGCCGGCGTCCAGGGCCGCGACGGCCGCATCCGCACCTACACCGCGGGGGTCGGCGACCTGGCCACCGGTGCGAAGGTGCCGGTCGACGGGCAGGTGCGGATCGGCAGCAACACCAAGACGTTCACCGCGGTGGTCGTGCTGCAACTGGTCGGCGAGGGGAAGATCGGCCTCGACGAACCGATCGAGACCTACCTGCCGGGCCTGGTCCGGGGCGACGGGATCGACGGGCGCCACATCACCGTGCGCCAGCTGCTGCAGCACACCAGCGGGATCCCCGACTACGAGGGCTACATTGACGAGGCCGCGATGCAGGACCGCTACTACGACCCCCGCGACCTGCTGGACATCGCGCTGCAGCACAAGGCCGACTTCGCTCCCGGGACGGGGTTCAACTACAGCAGCACCAACTACGTGCTGGCCGGCCTGATCGTCCAGAAGGTCACCGGCCGCCCGCTGCCCGAGGAGATCGAGCAGCGGGTCGTCCAGCGCATCGGGCTGCGCCACACCTACTTCCCCGCCCCCGGCGACCGGACCATCCGGGAGGCCCATCCCCAGGGGTACCGCAGGGATGCGGCCGGCGGACCGCTGCTCGACTTCACCCAGATGGATCCCTCCGCGGGCTGGGCGGCGGGCCAGATGATCTCCACCAACTCCGACCTCGACCGGTTCTTCACCGCCCTCCTCGGCGGCCGCCTCCTCCCGGCGGCCCAGCTCGCCCAGATGCGCACCACCGTCCCCATCGGCACCACCGGCGCCGGCTACGGGCTGGGGATCATCAGCAGGCCGCTCTCCTGCGGTGGCGTCTACTGGGGCCACGGCGGCGACATCCCGGGTTACGAGACCCGGGGCGGGGTCACCGACGACGGCCGGGCCGCCGACGTCGCGGTGACCACCATCCCGACCGACCCGGTCGGCACCACGCACGTCGAGAACGTCGTGGACACGGCCCTGTGCGGGCTGCCGCACGCCTCCTGAGGCCGGGCCGTCGGCCCGGGCCGACCCGCGCGACATCCGGCACCTCCGGGGTCGCGCCGGGCCGGCGCCGGGCGGACGGTCATCGGGCGATGGTGGCGTGCATCTCCCACACGAGGATCTCCGCCTGCTCGACCGCGGTGACCCTCTGCCCGCCGATCGCGGTGAAGCGCACGGCGTCGCCGGCGTCCAGTGGGCCGACGCCTTCGAGCGCGACCTTGCCGCGGGGGACGAACAGGTGCACGAAGGGGGCGTCGGGCAGCTCGACGCTCTGGCCGGGCAGCAGGCGGGCGGCGTGCAGCGCCGCGTGGCGGTTCCTGATCCGGACGGCCGACGCGCCGTCGTGCCTGTCCATTCCCGAGGCGACCGGGACCAGGCCGCCGGAGAGCAGTTCGCCGTCGATTTCGAGCTGCTCGTAGCCCGGGGTGATGCCGCCCTCGTCGGGCAGGACCCACATCTGGACGAAGTGGACGGGGTCGGTGTGGGCGTCGGTGCCGGCCAGGCGCCAGGAGTCGTTCTTCTCCGAGTGCAGGATGCCGGTTCCGGCGCTCATCCGCTGGGCGAGCCCGGGGTAGATCACGCCGGAGTGGCCGGTGGAGTCCTGGTGGACCAGGGAACCCTGCAGCACCCAGGTGACGATCTCCATGTCGCGGTGCGGGTGGGTCTCGAAGCCGCTGCCCGGCTTGACGATGTCGTCGTTGTTGACGAGCAGCAGCCCGTGGTGGGTGTTGGCGGGATCGTAGTGTCCGCCGAAGGAGAAGGAGTGCTTGGAGTCCAGCCAGTCGATCTTCGTGCTGGAGCGCTCGGCGGCGCGGCGGACGTCGATCCGTGGGTGGTTCGCGGTGGTGTTCACCTCGGGTCCTTTCGTGCGGGGGCCTCGCACGGGAGAACATAGTTCATCGTTCAACTATTTCCATGTGCAGGGGGCAACCCCGGTCCGGCGCGCCCCTCGCTGCCGCGCGCCCGCCGCCGTGTGGTGCTCAGAGGCCGAAGCGGGTGCGCTGGGCCTCGGGCACCAGGTCGACGTAGTCGGGGTGCTTGGTCAGCCAGTCGCGGATGAAGGGGCAGTAGGGGAGCACGTCGGCGCCCTGCTCCCGGGCGGCGTCGAGTGCGGCGCGGGCCAGTCGGCCGGCGAGTCCGCGGCCCGCGAAGGCGGGGTCGACCTCGGTGTGGATGAAGGCGATCTCGTTCTCGTGCCGGAAGTACTCGGCGAAGCCCGCGAGTGCACCGTCCTCGGTGATCTCGAACCGCGACCGGTCGGGGTTGTTCCTGACGTCGCTGCTCATCGTTCCATCCTCCTGCTGTCGGGTTGGGGCTGCGCGGTCGCGGCGGTCCCACCGACATTTAATTTATCATTCAACAAGATGCTGATCAAGCATGCCGGAGGCCTGCGGGCGGCGAGTGCCGCCCGCAGGCCTCCGGCATGGTGTGCGCGGTCGGTGGTCAGCCGCTGATGCTCACCGTGCCGGTCTCCAGGTGGCCGACGGCCCGGCGGGACCAGCTGCTGTCGCTGCTGACGGTGACGGTGAAGTCGTACCAGCCCTGGGCGACGGTCACGGCGTTGAAGAAGTCCGTGACGGTGGCACCGGTGGCGACCTGGTACGTCCACACGCCGCCGCGGTAGTTGTTCGAGGTGATGGTGAACGTGGCGCTGCTGGAACCGGAGTTGGTCATCGCGAACCAGACCGCCGGCTTCCCGGTGTCCGGCGCCGGTGCGTAGGAGGTGGTGGCCTCGGCGCTCTTGCCCGCGGTGGTGGCGTTGCCGGTGAAGCGGCGCAGGAAGCGGTTGGGGCCCACGACGGTGAGGTCGTACTGGCCGTTGCCGTAGTTCGCGCCGATGTCGAAGGCCTCGCTGGCGCTGCCGTCGGTGCGGGAGGCGGCGTTGTAGGGGGCGACCGTGTACTGCCAGGGGCCGTCCGTGCGGTAGGCGTTGGCGTAGACCGAGTAGTGCGCGTAGGCGGTGGCCTGCGGGCCCTGGTTGGCGAGGTCGATCCAGAGCCGGATCTGGTTGTTCGCGTCGTACTCGATGTGGTCGACCCAGGCGTTGGGCTGGTAGGGGAGCGCGCGGGCGGGCTTGGTGCCGCTCTCCTGGCCGGGCATGGCGTTGTTGCTCGGGCCCGGGTTGATCTGCGTGTTCGCCGTGGCCTGGCTGATGGTGGCGCTGGTGTCGGGCAGTGCGGGGAGCCCGTAGACCGGGTTGGCGAAGTCGAAGGCGCCGGTGAGGTCGCCGCAGACCTGGCGGCGCCAGGTGCTGATGTTCGGGCAGGTGGCCGGGGTGCCCAGCGCGGCGGTCCAGGTCTCCAGGAAGCGGATGACGCTGGTGTGGTCGTAGACCTGGGAGTCCACGTAGCCGCCGCGGGTCCACGGCGAGGCGATGATCATCGGCACCCGGAAGCCGAGGCCGATGTTGGTGCCGGAGTAGAACTCGTCCGCGGTCCCGGCGGGGGCGACCGGCGGCGGCACGTGGTCGAAGAAGCCGTCGTTCTCGTCGTAGTTGAGGAACAGGGCGGTGGAGTTGAAGGTGGTGGGGTCCGCCGCGAGCGCCTGCAGCACGAGGTTGACGAAGTGCGCCCCGTTCTCCGGCGGGCCGTCGGGGTGCTCGGAGAAGAGCTGGTTGGACACCACCCAGGAGACCTGGGGCAGCGTGCCCGCGAGCGCGTCGGCCTTGATCGCCGCCGCGATGTCGTCCGGCGTCGAGCCGGTGCTGGGCACCGAGCCCATGCCGCGCTGGCTCAGCGGGCTCGAACTGGCCGCACTGGTGAACTGGTTGAAGTAGGCGAGGCCGTTGTCGCCGAAGTTGTCGCTGGCGTTCTGGTAGACCTTCCAGCTCACCCCGGCGTTCTGCAGGGCCTCGGCGTAGGTCTGCCAGTGCAGGCCGCTCTCGCTGCCGCCGTCGTAGGCCGCGCCGCCCGCGGTGCCGTTCGGGTCGATCATGCCGGACCACAGGTAGGTGCGGTTGGGGCCGGTGGCGGACAGGATCGAGCAGTGGTACGCGTCGCAGATGGTGTAGGCGTCGGCCAGCGCGTAGTGGAACGGGATGTCCGAGCGGGTCATGTAGCCCATGGTTCTGTTCGAACCCTTGGCGGCGATCCAGGAGTCCATCTTCCCGTTGTTCCACGCCTGGTGCTGGGTGGACCAGGAGTGGTCGAGCGAGCCGTCGCACTGGGCCAGCAGCTCGCCGCTGCTGCCCCACCACCAGGTGTTGGTGGCGCTCAGCTGCCACGGGTACTGCCGGCCGCTGCCGTTGGGCTGGTTGAAGACGCTGTTGCCGCCCGCGAGCTGGATCGTCGACCGGTCGCCGAAGCCGCGCACGCCCTTCATCGACCCGAAGTAGTGGTCGAAGCTGCGGTTCTCCTGCATCAGCACGACGACGTGCTTGACATCGCTGATCGTCCCCGTGGTCGCGGCGGCCGCGCGGGGCGCGACGCCGGGCAGGGAGTCCAGCCCCACGGCCGCGCCGAGCGCGGCGGCGGAACCGAGGAAGGTACGACGGGTCACGGGCGACACGGAGGGCCTCCGAAAGTAATCTATACAACTCCAGCGGGGAGACTCTGAGACAGTAAGGTTTCGGCCAGTCGGTGACAATGCGTCGGCGAGATGAAGTGCGGCGGACCATTGCACAGGTTCGCCGACGATGCGTCAGCCGAGCGGGCCCTGCGGCGCGGCGCTGCGCAGGTGTTCGTGCAGGCCGCCGTGGGCCGGTCCGGCCGGGGCCGGCAGCCACTCCTTGCGCACCTTCGCGACGGCGGTGTAGTTGGTGTCGCAGACATTGGCCAGTGGTGACTCCACCGCCTGGGAGAGGAACTGGTAGGCGTCCATGGCCGCGAAGCCGTAGTCGCGCACCAGCCACTGCACCAGGTCGAGTTGGGCGATCCGGAAGGCGTCCTCCAGCGGGCGGGCGGAGCCGGTGGAGATCAGGTGGGTGTCCGACTCCAGCCGGGGCCAGGGCGTGGCCACACCCTTGAGCAGTTCCACCACGACCACCGTGTGCATCGCGCACTCCACCGCCACCCCGCAGGTCTCGCCCTCGCCCTGGCGGGCATGGCCGTCGCCGAGGCTGAACAGCGCGCCGGGCACGTTGACCCCGAGGTAGCAGGTGACGCCGGCGCGCATCTCCGGGGTGTCCAGGTTGCCGCCGTGCGCGTCGGGGACCAGCGCGGAGCGCACCTCCAGGTTGGCCGGGGCGACCCCGACCGTGCCGTGCATCGGGTCCATCGGCAGCTTGAGCCGCAGGTCGCCCTCGCGGGCGGTGAACAGGCAGCTGCGCTCGGCGCGGTCGAGCTGCCAGATCCAGACCCGCTCGGGCAGCGGTTCCTGCAGTGTCGCGGTGGTGTGGGTGGAGGTGAGCGCGCCGAACAGCGGCACGGTGGTGGAGGCGGCCCAGTCGCGGGCCGGCTCGATCGACACGAAGTGCAGTGCCAGGGTGTCGCCGGGCTCGGCGCCCTCGACGAAGAACGGGCCCGTCTGCGGGTTGAGGAACGGGAACCGGCAGACCTCGGAGACCAGGGTCTTCTCCGAGGTGACCTGGCCGCCGAAGCAGTCCTCGGTGAACAGGTCCAGCACGGTGCCGGGCGCGACGGTGGCCAGCGGCCGGGCGCCGCCGAAGGTCCAGGCGTACTGCTCGGGGGAGGGGCGCACGGTCAGGACACGGGGGTCGGTCACAGCAGCTCCTGCGTGGTCGGCGCGGGCGGGGCCGGGTCGAACTGCCCACCGCAGCAGGGTAGTGCCCGCCTCCGCTCATGCCACCGGTCGTGCTGCCCCCGCCGTCCGCCCGGGCCTCGAACGGGACGGGCCGTCACCGGTCTTTCGGTGACGGCCCGTTGAGGTCGGGATCGGTACTGGGGTGCTCATCCGAGCAGGCTGGTCAGGGCCCGGCGGGCGCGCTGACCGGTGCGCTCCGCGCGGTTCCTGAGCTGGGCGGCGCGGGCCAGGCGCAGGGTCTGGGCCTCGCGCAGGCGCTCGTCGATGGTGGCCCGGGCAGCGTCGATCTGGTACGTCATGGTCGTCTCCCCCTGTGATGGGCGGTCCGTCGGCATCACCGTGATGCCGGGTTCCGGAGGCCGCCCGCCTTCGGTACTTCAGATTCTACACCCAAACTCGCCTGGCGCCTTTCATTTTGGCATCCGTTCAGAAACTGGCCTACTGATCGAAGGCTGTGAGCCGCTTCGGGACCTGTTCCACGGCGGCATCCGAGGTGTCCGGGCGGTGGACGGCCGCGACCGCGCTCTCCAGGTAGGGGGAGTCGCCGCGCAGCGGGCGGCAGGTCACCCCTCCCCGCCGGCCCGCGTGACGCGCGTCCGGGCTGCGGCTGTCAGGGCGGCCGGACGCGGCGGCTGAGGGTCAATGCGTGACGGTCAGGAGGTGACGGTCAGTCGTGCGGCACGACGGCGACCGGGCAGGCCGCGTGGTGGATGGCGGCATGGGTCACTGGGCCGATCCGGGGTGTCAGGCCGGTGCGGTTGCCGCCGCGCCCCACGACCAGCAGGCCCGCGCCGGGGGCGATGTCCACCACCGCTCGGGGCGGACTCTCGTGACTGAGGTGCTCCACCACGTGGACGGCGGGGAACTTCTCGCGCCAGGGGAGCAGGGCATCGTGCAGCTCCTGCCGGTCGGCCTGGAGCGCGGACTCCTCCGACACCTGCTCCCGGCCGGTGGCCGCCCGCCGATGTGGGGTGGCGTGGACGGTCAGCAGCGGCACATGGCGTCGGGCGGCGGCGCCGAAGGCGAACGCCAGCACGCGCTCGTAGCCGGGGCGCAGGCTCACGCCGACCGCCACCGGGCCGGACGGCGCGGCGACCGCACCGGGGCCCTGCGGCTCCTCGTGCGCGCGCACCAGCACCACGGGCCGTTCGCTCTGGGCGACGGCGTGCAGGGCGAGCGAGCCGAGCACGTAGCCCTGCACGCCGCCCAGCCCCTGGGAGCCGAGCACCAGCATCTCCGCGTTGGGCGCGCCGGGCAGCAGCGCCGCGGGGGAGTCGGCCGGCAGCAGCTCGGTGATGACGGGCACATGGGGGTAGCGCGCGAGCAGGTCGCTCTCCGCGTCCTGGAGGAGGCGCTGTGCGGCGAGGGCCTGCGGGTGCTCGGCCGGGACGTTCTGCGCCGTCATGGCGCGAAGGATCCACAGGTGCAGCAGCCGTACCGGTAACCCTCGCAGCTCGGCCTCGCGTGCCGCCCAACGGGCGGCGGACAGGCTCTCGGCGGAACCGTCGAGGCCGACGGTGATCTCTGGTCGCATGGCGCTCGCCTCCGTGTACCAGTCTGCCGGACCGTGTCCACCGCAGCTCCCCGACCGGTCGGGCGCCGGGAAGCCGCACCGGGCTCCCGGCGCGGCTCCCGTTGCGCGCATGCTCCCCGGCTGGACGGGCAGACGAGCCTCCGATCGGGCGACGGCACAACGCTTTCAGAGGTTCAGAGGTTCAGAGGTGAGGAGAGTTCGGCGTGACTTCATGGAGCCTGTTGCGGACGGTCGCGGTGGCGGCCTGCGCGATGCTCGTGGCATTCGCCATCAACCAGGCTGTGGTGACGGTCGCCCGCCGTGTGGCCTCACAGCGCCCCGAGAGCACCCCGCTGTCCCTGCTGCGCCGGTGCCGCAGGCCCTTCATCCTCACCATCGGCACCAGCCTGATGCTGGCGGGCGCGGGCTGGGCCGGCCTTGCCCCGGCGCCGCAGGACGCGGCCCGCCACCTGCTCGTGCTGCTCTGCCTCGGGTCGTGCGCCTGGCTGGCGGCGCGCCTGGTCGCCTTGCTGATCGACACCAGCGTGCGGTTCTCGGTGCGCCGGCAGAGCGCGAGCCAGGTGCGCCGGGCCCGTACCCAGGCGAGCATGCTGCGCCGGGTCAGTCAGGCGGCCATCGCCGTGATCGCACTGGGCGCCATGCTGATGACGTTTCCCGCCGTGCGGACCCTGGGCACCAGCCTGCTGGCCTCGGCCGGTCTGATCGGGGTGATCGCCGGTGTTGCCGCGCAGAGCACGCTCGGCAACGTCTTCGCCGGCATCCAGATGGCCTTCGGCGACATGGTGCGGATAGGCGACACGGTCGTCGTCGCCGGTGAATGGGGCACCGTGGAGGAGATCACCCTCACCTACGTCGTCGTGGCGACCTGGGACCAGCGGCGGATCGTCATGCCGGCCTCGTACTTCGCGGGGCGTCCGTTCGAGAACTGGACCCGCAGCGACAGCCGGATCACCGGCACGGCCCTGCTCCACCTCGACCACAGCACACCGGTGGACGCCCTGCGCGCCGAGTTCGAGGCGCTGCTGGCCAAGACCGACCTCTGGGACGGCGAGGGCAGCGCACTGCAGGTCGTGGATTCCACCCCGTCCACGATCGTGGTCCGGGCGCTGATGACCGCCCGCGACGCCGGCGACGCCTTCGAACTGCGCTGCCTGGTCAGGGAGAAGCTGATCGCCTACCTGCGCCAGGAGCACCCCCACGCCCTGCCCCGCCTTGCCCTGGCGCGCGCCGAGCACGTGGCCGGCGCGGACATGGCCGACGCGGACGCAGCGGGCCTGGAGACGGCCGACACGCCCGGCCGGGAGAACCGGGGGAATGGACGCGCGAAAGCCGGGTAGGCGGGGCTCGCCGCTCCGCCCGCGCGTGCCTGCGTGCGAGGCACCCGCGGGTGGGGCGGACCAAGTCGCGACCGCGTGCCCGCACTGAGCGTGCCCGCACTGAGCGGACCGGGCCGGGCCCGGTCCGCCCGCGCCACGCTGCGCCGGGCTGGGCCGGTGCAGCGGTCGGTCCCACGAGTGAAGGATTTCCATGCCCCACGAGCGTTACGAGCTGACCTTCCGCCACACTCCCGCTGTCGGTCGTCCGGACACCCCCGACGTGGTCGTGGTGCAGCGCCAGGACGCCACCGGCCCGGGCGGCCACCCGCTCTACCGTGACCGCAGCGGCATCCTCTGCGTGGAGATCAGCGATCGGGGCGAGGCCCGGATGCTCAGCACCGGCGTGCACCAGCTGCCGCTGCGCCCCACCTCCGTCCGCCGCCGCGGATAGCGCCAACGGCCGGCCGTAGCGCCCGCCGTCAGCTCGTGGGGCTCGGTCGCCTCACTCGGTCGCCTCACTCGGTCGTTTCGTAGGGCTCGCCGCAGGTTCAGGAGGCCGAGGTCTCGGCCGCGATCATCGTGATCAGCCCTTGGCGCCCGGTCTGCGCCAGGCTGCGGCGCTGGCGTTCGGCCCCGTTGCCCTCGCGCAGGTGGCGCTCCAGCAGCGGAACGACCTCGCGGGTGTCACCGGCCTCGGCCAGCGCGGGCGCGAGGTAGTCGATCATGTCCTCGACGATCGCACCGGCCGGCCGGGCCAGCCCGGTGCGCGGGTCGTGCAACTGGCCGTCCATGCCGTGCCGGGCGGCGTGCCAGCCCGCACCCGCCAGGCCCTCCGGCGGCCACTGGGGCGATGCGGGCACGGCGGACCGCTCGCGCATCAGCGTCACGGCCAGTGCCCGGACCACCCCGGCCAGCATCACCGCCTCGTCGGCGCGCAACTGCACGTCCATCGCCCGCAGCTCGATGGTGGGAAAGCGCGCCGAGAGCCGGGCCTGCCAGTACAACTGGCCACGGTCACGGATCAGTTCGGCGTCCAGCAGATGCTGGATGCGGTCCTCGTAGTCCTGGGCCCCGGCGAACACCGGGGGAATCCCGCTGATCGGCCAGCGGCCGAACACCACCGTGCGCCAGCTGGCGAACCCGGTGTCGCTGCCGTGCCACACCGGTGAGTTCGCGGACAGCGCGGTGAGGATCGGCAGCCACGGTCGCATGCGGTTGAGCAGCGCGACGCCGCACTCCTGGTCGGGAATCCCCACATGCACGTGCATGCCGTTGATCAGCGCCTCGTCGGCCAGCCGCGAGACCTGCCGGCTGATCGAGTGGTAGCGCGGCGCGTCGGTGATCGCCGGGGGAGCGGCCGGCGCGTACGGGCCGGTGCCGCACGCCGCCAGCCGGCATCCCGAGCCCTCGGCGGCGGCCGCCAGCGCGTGCCGCAGGCGCAGCAGGTGACCACCGACCTCGGCGAGCTCCCGGCAGACCGGGGTGGCCACCTCGATCTGTGCCTGGAGCAACTCGTGCTGGAGTTCTGCGTGCTCCACGGCGGGGTGCAGGCCGGCCGCCGCACGCACCGCCTCCACCATCGGCATCGGCAGCCCGCTGGCCGGATCCAGGAGCAGGTACTCCTCCTCCACCCCCACCGTCGGCGGGCCGGCCAGTACGGACTCATCACGGACAGCCATACCTCAGGGGTACCCGTACCCCGGCCGGCCACACGCCGGCAGCCGTTTCGCGGTGCGCCCGGGCAGGTCCTGGGTCAGGCCGCGACGTGGCGGCGATGGGTCACACCGCGTCGGCGGGTGCGCAGTGCGGAGGCCCGCTCCTCCGCGCTCAGGCCGCCCCAGACGCCGTAGGTCTCCCGGGTGCGCAGCGCGTGGTCCAGGCAGGCCTCGCGGACCGGACAGCCCGCACAGACCGCCTTGGCGGCGGCGTCGCGGTCGTCGTGGGCGGGGTTGCGTTCGCCGGGCGGGTGGAAGAACAGGCCGCTGTCCGCCGAACGACAGGCAGCGTGCAACTGCCACTGCCAGTAGTGCTCGAAGGCACCAGGTAGCCGTGACACGTCGGACATGGAAGCTCCTTCGGCTGGCGCCGCCGACCCGACACCGTGCGGAGCGGTGCGGCCGAGCGGGCGGTCGGACGGTTGACGTCGGGAGGGCGGCTCCGGACCTGGCGGCGCCGCCGGCCGATCGCAGGGGCGGTCCCGCCCCGGGGCCGGTGCTGCCACCGGGCCCCGGGGCGGCTGCCCGAGGCCGTCCGGGTAGCACCGCCGCGCACGGGGGGAACGCGCGGGGCGGGCGACGGCCTCGGGTGTCGTCTCACCGCGAATCGGCGCTTCAAACGGGGTACCCCCGCCGATTTTCGTTCGATGATCCGGTGCGCCGCTTCAGCCGCCCACCGGCCCGCGCACGACGGCGGCCGCCCAGGGCGTACCGACCGCCGTGAGCGAGGCGGCGGCCCCCGCAAGCTCCTCGGCCAGGGCGGCGGCCACCCGGCGGGCGTCGAGCAGGCGGTCCCGCGAGTCGCGAGCGGCGCGGGCCAGATCGAGGTCCGAGCCCAGACCGGCGGGCGCCAGGCGCCCGCCCGCCTGCTCGCTGCTGAGGAAGGAGCCCAGCTGGTCGAGGAGTTCGGGCAGTCGGGCGGTCATGGCCGCCAACGCCTGCACACTCTCGACGACTTCACCGGCCTGGGACAGGCCCGGCTTGCCGTCCGGCTGAGCACTGTGTTCGGCGGCCGCGATCAAAGCGGCTGCCTCGGCGGTGAGTTCGGCGACCGGGCGGTGCGGCGGAATGGGACTGGTCATCGTCATGCCCTCCTTCGGATCGGGTGACGGGCGAGCCTCGCCTACCCGGCCCCGGTGGCACCAGTCCTGACGTCGGGCCGCCTCACCCGGCCGCGCGCTGCCAGGCCCTCCCCGCCCTCCCCGCCCGCCTGCCCCGCCCGCCTGCCCCGGCCGCGTGGGCGTCAGCTCAGCAGGCGGTCCAGGACCCGGCCGAACACGAGCCGCCCGGCGCACGCGAGCACCGGATCGAGGAACCCCGGAAGCCACGGGAGGACGATCTCCTCCGTCCAGCTCACCACGCTCCCACCCGCTGCACCGCCCGCCGCACCGCCCCCTGCGCGGACCCGCAGCTCCGCCCAGCCGCGGACCGGGCGGCCACGCTTCGCGAGCCGGCACAGCCCGTCGGATCCGGCGGTGGGGACGGTCAGTTCGACGATCTCCATGAGGTCGTCGAAGACGAAGGGACCGAGGCTGGTCCTGGCCAGCACGGTGTCCCCGGGCTGCCGGCCGGAGCCGCGCGCGGTCGAGACGCGGGTGAACGGCACCCGCTCGCCGTGCCGGGGCCAGTCGGTCAGCCGGTCCAGGCAGGCGGCAGGGGGGAGCGCCGATCGGCGCGTCAGGACGAACAGGGCCACGGTTCACCGTAGGGACGTCGACCGCCGGCGGGCAACCGGCCTCCGGCGGTCGAACGGCGAACGGGGCTGTGTCCGTTGATTCCCAGGGAATCGGCGGACACAACCCCATCGGTTCGTGCGGACAGCCGGGGCCGGGCCCGTCACGGGGGCCTGCCGGTGGTCTGGGGCACCTGCCGCAGGTAGGCGGCCCCGCAGGAGTGGCAGAAGGGCTGCGCCGCCGGGGATCCCCAGGTGTCGGGGGACTGGGTCGCGGCAGCAGGGTCGATCTCGCGGCCGCACATGGCCTGGCTGCTGTGGTCCCTCACCATGTGCCAGTGCAGGACCCTGCCCTGTGGGTCCCCGGCTTCGTGTTCGGCGCGCATCTCATACACGTCCATGACTGCGATACTCCGAGAGGCGCAGCGGATGGGCCACCCGGGTTAGCCCAGAAGGCTGGCGCGCCGCCTCCAGGTGCCGCAGGCAGGCGTGCACGGCGGCGGACCACGGCCGCAGGGGCCGCAGGAGCTCCATGCCGCGGCGGGTGGTGCCGTGCGGCCTGCGGCCTGCGGGAGGGCGACCCCACCGGGCACCGGACCAGTACGGCGGACCAGGGTCGGGCTGTTGATATTCACCCGTCCGAGTGAACTCGGCGGACTTCTCCTGCAGGGGGCGACCGTCGGCCGGACAGTGAAGAGGCTCCTCGACCGCTCGGCTCCTCGCAGGTCCGTCATTCGCACTCCTCGCTCTTCGTGGTCCCAACTCGCCCCCACGGGAGGACACATGGTCGGCACGGCGCAGCAGAACACCGGCATGGAAGGGGTGGACGGGGGCGTCGGCGTGACGGCGCTGCTGGTCGCCGCGGCACGCGCGATCGAGACCCACCGCCACGACACGCTGGCCCAGGACACCTATGCGGAGCACTTCGTGCGCGCCGCCCCGGCCTCCGCGAGCTGGCCGGTGCGCCTGCAGCAGGCGCCGGACGGGGACGCGAACCCGTTGTGGGGGCGATTCGCCCGGTACTTCGGTCTGCGGACCAGGGTCCTGGACGACTTCCTCCTCCGCTCCGTGCACGCGGGGGCCCGTCAAGTGGTCCTGCTCGGCGCCGGGTTGGACACCCGGGCGTTCCGGCTCGACTGGCCGCCGGACCGCGTGGTCTTCGAGGTCGACCGGGAGGGCGTACTGGCCTTCAAGCACCAGGTGCTGGACGGCCTGTCGGCCACCCCGAAGGCGGCCCGGGTGCCGGTCCCGGCCGACCTGCGGGCCGACTGGGTCGCGGCCCTGACCGGGGCCGGCTTCGACCCGGCCGCACCGAGCGTCTGGCTGGCCGAGGGGCTGCTCTTCTACCTGCCCAATGCCGTAGAGACCCAGCTCATCGACACGGTGGACCAGTTGAGCGCGCCAGGAAGCGCCCTGGCCTACGAGGTCAAGCTGGAGAAGGACCTGATGGTCCACCGCGACAGCACGCTCTACACCGCGACGAGGCAGCAGATCGGCATCGACCTGCTCGACCTCTTCGTCGGCGAGCCGCGGCCCGACTCCGCAGGCC
Organism: Kitasatospora sp. NBC_01250; assembly: GCF_036226465.1. Taxonomy (NCBI): domain Bacteria; kingdom Bacillati; phylum Actinomycetota; class Actinomycetes; order Kitasatosporales; family Streptomycetaceae; genus Kitasatospora; species Kitasatospora sp. NBC_01250. The sequence goes on from NZ_CP108476.1 coordinate 8,655,583, forward strand.
GGCTGGCCGGCAAGGGCTGGTCCACCTCGGTCCGCACCCCCTTCGACTTCACCCGCGAGCACGGACGCGGCCCGCTGCCCGAACAGAACGACGCACTGGCCGGCAACCGCTGGGTGTTCGCGAACAAGCCGTAGCGCGGTCCGGGTCAGCCGTCCCACCCCGGCGGGACCAGGACGGGCTTCACCACGCGCCCCGCGTCGCAGTCGCGTTCGGCCTCGTTGACGGCGGCGAGCGGGTAGCTGCGGATCAGCTGGTCGAAGGGGAACCGCCCGGCCTGCCAGAGCCCGGCGAGGCGTGGGATCAGCAGCCCGGGCACCGCGTCGCCCTCGCAGATGTGCGAGATCCGCCGGCCCCGGTCCAGGGTCCCCGGTTCGAGCGGCAGCGCGGCGTGCAACCGGGCCACCAGGCCGAGGTGGCCGCTCGGGCGCAGTGAGCGGAGCGCGGCGTTGATCAGCGGGACCGAGGCCGTGGTGTCCAGCGCGTACTGCGCGCCGCCGTCGGTCAGCCGCCGGATCCGGTCGGGCAGGTCGGCCGAGGCGGCGGTGCGCAGCGGGATCGCCCCGAACCGCTCGGCCAGGGCCAGCCGTTCGGTGTACCGGTCGACGGCCACCGTCACCGCCCCGGCCGCGGTGGCCGCCATCACCGCGGCCAGGCCCACCGCTCCCGCACCGAAGACCGCGAGGGTGTCGCCGGGGCCGACGGCGAAGGAGTTGAGGACCGCTCCGGCACCCGTGAGGAAGCCGCAGCCGAGCGGTCCGAGCAGTTCGAGGGGCAGCGCGCGGTCCACCCGGACGGCGTTGCGGGCCGCAACCACCGCGTACTCGGCGAACGAGGACTGGCCGAACCACCGGGGAGCCAGCTCGCCCCCGGCCGCGTCGGTGAACCGCGCCGCACGCTCCTTGCCGCCCAGGGGCTTGCGCCCGCCGAAGAGGTTGAGCGAGGCGAACTCGTCGCAGTAGGCGGGGGCCGCGGCCAGGCAGCTGCGGCAGTGTCCGCAGGAGTCGAAGCTCAGCACGACATGGTCGCCGGTGCTCAGGCCGGTGGCCGCACCGCCCGTCTCCACCACCACCCCGGACCCCTCGTGGCCCAGCACCGCCGGCAGCGGTGAGCGCCCCGCGGAGCGCCGGACCGCGAGATCGGTCCGGCACATGCCGCAGCCCGCGATCCTGACCAGTACCTCGCCCTCGGCCGGCCCCTCGTGCAGGACCACCTGCTCGACGGTGAACGGGCTCTCGTACGAGCGCAGGACCGCTGCGCCGAACCTCATCGTCACCTTCCGCACTCCTCCTCGGGGCCCGGCTCCGGGCGGTGCACGACGAACGGCCTGAGGTTCCCGTAGAGCCCCCACGGCCCGCCCGCCACGCCGACCCCGCTCTCCTTGATGCCCGCGAAGGGCTGGGCGAGGGAGAGTTCGGCGTGGTGGTTGATCCACGCCGTCCCGCACTCCAGCCGGTCGGCCACCGCCTCGGCCCGGTCGAGGTCCGTTCCCCACACCGAGCCGCCCAGCCCGAAACCGGTGCCGTTGGCCGCCGCGACCGCCTCGTCGAGGTTGCGGTACGGCAGCACCGGGAGCACCGGGCCGAACTGCTCCTGCGTCACCACCGGGCTGTCGGGCGGGACATCGGCCAGGATCGTGGGGGCGAAGAAGTAGCCGGGGCGGTCCAGCCGGTGGCCGCCGGCCACGGCTCGGGCACCGGCGGCCAGCGCCTGGGCCGTCCACCGCTCGACCCGCGCGAGTTGGGGGGCGTTGTTGACCGGCCCCAGCTGCGTGCCCGGGTCGAGCCCGGCGCCGACGACGACGGCCTTCGCCCGCTGCGCGAGGGCCTCGACCACCTGCGCGTGGAGCCGGGCCGGGACGTAGACGCGCTTGACGGCCATGCACACCTGCCCGCAGTTGCGGAACGCCGCCCAGAAGAGCCGGTCCGCGATCCGCTCCACCGCCACGTCCTCCAGCAGGATCGCAGCGTCGTTGCCGCCCAGCTCCAGGGTGACCCGGGCGAGCGAGGCCGCCGCGCCCTGCGCGACGGCCCGCCCGGTGGGCACCGAGCCGGTGAAGGTCACATGACGGATCCCCGGGTGGGCGGCCAGGCGGGCGCCGAGGGGTTCGCGACCGGTGACGACGGTCAGGACGCCCTCGGGGAGCGCGGCGGCGAGGACGGACCCCAGCAGCCGGGTGGCCAGCGGCGTGAACGGCGAGGGCTTGAGCACCACCGTGTTGCCGGCGGCGAGCGCGGGCGCGAACTTCGCCGAGGCGAGCTGCAGGGGGAAGTTCCACGGGACGATCGCGGCGACCGGCCCCAGCGCTCGCCAGCGGAGCTCGCTGCGCACCGGTCGGCCGTCCGCGATCGGCTGGGGCCCGGCGTGCAGGCCGGCGAAGTAGCGCAGGCGGGCCGCGCTGCGGGCGATCTCCGCGCGGGACTCGGCCAGGGGCTTGCCCTGTTCCCGGGTGAGCAGGGGAGCGAGGTCGGCCCCGGCCGCCTCGACGGCGTCGGCTGCCGTGAGCAGCGCGCGGGTGCGGGCGGCGGGATCGGCGCGCCAGTGGTGCCAGGCCTCCTGGGCCCGGCCGACGACGGCGTCCAGCTCCTCCGGTTGCTGGTCGGGGGCCTCGTCGAAGACCTCGCCGGTGGCCGGATCGACGACGGCGAAGTGCCCGCCGCGGGTGGTGTTCGTGGGCCGGGGCTGCGGTGTCGGCATGCCGGCGGTCAACTCGCGGTGGTGGCAGCGGCCGCGTGCTCCCGGGCGTGGCGGTCCATCTCCGCGCGGAAGGCGGCCACCAGGTGCGGCTGGATCCGTCCGGTGGTCCGGTCGCCCCCCTCGCAGACCGCCCCGCGCACCCCCACGATGTCCGTGCCGATACGGGTCAGCGCGCCGAGGTCGGCCGCCTTGACGCTGCCCGCGAGGGCGGCGAGCAGCTCGGCCTCGTGGGCCAGCCGGACGAACTCCGCACAGACCTCGGGCGGCACGTGGTCGAAGAGCCGGCTGCCGTCCTTGACCGCGGTGTCGAGCATCGCGGCGTCGCTGCCGGAGCGGCGGGCGATGTCGGGCAGGGCGAGCGGGTTGATGCAGCCGATCCGGTGGGCGTCGGCATAGCCCGAGGCGACGACGAACGCGTCCGCCCGGTACTCCTTCACGGCCCGGACGACCCCGCGCATGACCTCGACGGCCTGGTCGGGCGTCGTGCACCCGTAGAGGCCGACCTTGATGTACGTGGCCCCGGAGACGGCCGCGCCGAGCGCCGCCTGGGCCACCGTGCCGGGCTTGAACGGCACGTCCCCCACGGTGGCGGACACCGGCTTGTCCGCCGGGACCACCTCGCGGATCTCCCTGATGACCCACGGGAAGTTCGCGCCGAGCGAGCCCTCGTCGGGCTTCTTGACATCGACGATGTCGAGGTGCTCCGCCGCCTTCGCGCAGTCGCGGGCCTCCTCGACGCTGTCCGGGGATATGAGAAGCAGCAACGTGGATTCCTTCCACCGCAGTTCACCGCCTACGGGCAGCTATGCGGAGCCGGTCGCATCACTTGTGGTCCGCTCATCATTGCCGCGGCCGGTGACCACCGGTAGGGCGCGCTGAGTCCGGCTGGGGCGCAGTCCTGGCATGTACGCCCCCTTGCTGCTGCCCACGCCTGTGCCGGGACCCGCCGGGCGCGGGCGCGCGCATGAGGTAGCGTCATGGTGCTCTGCAGCCAAAGGAGTTCATCATGTCCGCCCTCACGACCCCGTTCGGCTTCAGCAGTACCGCCGCCGAAGTCGCCGCCGGCATCGACCTCACCGGCCGCCGCGCCGTCGTCACCGGCGCCTCCTCCGGCCTCGGCACCGAGACCGCCCGCCGCTGGGCCGCCGACGCCATCACCGCCAACGCCCTGATGCCCGGCGCCATCTACACCAACCTCCAGCGCCACACCGAAGGGCGCGGCAGCGGCACGGTCTCCGCCGACCTCATCAAGACCGTCGAACAGGGCGCCGCCACCTCGGTCCTGCTCGCCACCTCACCCCTGCTCGACGGCATCGGTGGCCGTTACTTCGTCGACTGCAACGAGAGCGCGACCGTCGACCGCCGCACCGGCAACCTCCAGGGCGTGGCCCGCTACGCGCTCGACCCGGAGGGCGCCAGGCGGCTGTGGACGCTGTCCGAGGACCTGCTCGCCGCCGCGTGACGCCTCCCGGGCGCGTGCCGCACGGATGCTGCAACTCCGCGGCGCCCCAGCGGGCGACGTGCACGGTTCCCTGCTGGGCGGTGGTCGGCTCGTCGGCACGGTACCGCTCGGCGGTGCGCTCAGGCCGGTGCGCTCAGGCCGGTGCGCTCAGGGGGGCGTGTCAGCCGGGGGTCAGTGTCACGTCAGTGGGGCGGGTCATAGTTGGTGGCACAGGGACGGACCGCGGCGGGCAGGGCAGCCGGAGCGGGTCGGTCCCGGGGAGAGGTGCCCGGAGTGGTTGATCGGGGACCGGGGCGCCTGGCTCCGGTCGGGCGCAAGCCCACGCAGGTTCGAATCCTGCCTTCTCCGCCTGACGCCCATGGCGACGGCGAAAACCGCTGGTGGCCCGGCAGCCGGCGCGGGATGCTCGGTGCCGATGAGCGACTTCACGTATGCCGAACCGGCCTCCCTCCACGGCCTGCTCCAGCGCGGACGCGGCCTCGGGGCCACCGCCGCGCTGGGCGACCCCCGCGCCGCCGCCGACCTCGTGTACGCGTGCGCCGTCACCGACACCCGCTGGGACCGGCAGACCGAGCATCGCAGTGCCTACCTCGCCCGGTTGATCCACCGGCTCGGCCTGCCGCTGCAACCGATCGAGGCACACCTCCTCGCCTTCACCGGGGACGACGCCGACCGGATCGAGCCCACCCTGCGGATCCTCACCCTGCTGCCGCTGCTCGGCCGGTCCGACGCGGTGCCGGTGCTGCGCCGCTACGCGGTCGACGGGCGCCACTGGGCCCTCGCCCTGGAGACGATCGCGTACAGCAGGGCCTGGGAGGAGGTGCCGGAACTCGGCACCGGGCTCGACGCGGAGGTCCTGGCCGCGCGTGACGATGCCGAACTGGCCGCCGCCGCGGACGGGGAGTCGCAGCCGTGGACCTCCTGGGCGCGGGTCCGGCCACGAGTCCGACGCCTCCTCGGCGACGACGTCGGCACCGCCGAGCAGGCGCACCACCGTCCGGTCCGACCCGACCTCGCGGGCGTCGCCGCCGCGGAACTGCTCCGGCTGGTCGCCGAGGGCCCCGCGCGCGGCAGACAACTGGCCCTGCGGGAACTGGGACGACGCGGCGACCCGGTCGTCCTCGACCTGGCCGAGGACCTCGAACTGCGCAACGCCGCCGGCTGGACACCCGGCATCGTCCAGGCCCTGCACCGCTCGCCCACGCCGCCGTGCCCCGGGTGCACCTCAGGTCAGGGCGTGCGCTTACTGCCACGGCTACCGGCTTCGGCCCCCGTTGGCGGAGGAGACGATCCGGTCCTTCGAGCGGCAGCACGGTGTCCGGCTCCCGGGCTCCTACCGCGCGTTCGTCAAGGAGGTCGCCGACGGCGGAGCGGGCCCGGACCACGGGGTGTTGGGCCTCGACGAGCAGGTGGACGAGGAGGACGCCCTGCACCAGCTTCGCGAAGAGGACCGCCATGCGGGCTTCCTGGCCGCGCCGTTCCCGCACACCGACGCGTGGCCGGGGCCGGGCCGGGAGGGCAGCGTCGAGTACTCGGTGCAGGGGAGCCTGGTGCTCGGGGAGCAGGGCTGTGGCACGTTCTCCCGGCTGGTCGTGACGGGGAGGAACGCCGGCCAGGTGTGGACCGACGACCCCGTCTGGGGCGGCCTGACGCCGGGGCCGGACTTCCGTGCCTGGTACACGGCTGGGCTGGCCGTCGGCTGAGCCGTGGCAAAACCGGTCGCGCGCACCGCTCGTCCGCACCCAGAATGCCGTGATTACCACGATGCAGAGGAGAGCAGTGCGATGACCAGCCGGCGGCAGGCCCGAGCCAGTCTGGACGGCCTTGTGATGGGCGATGCCTTCGGGGACAGCTGGTTCCTTCGCTCGGACGAGGACGCCGAGGCGCTGTTGGCCGGTCGGGGGCTGCGCCCGGGGCCGTGGTTGTGGACGGACGACTCCGCGATGGCCTGCGTGCTGTTCGCCCATCTGACGGCTCACGGGGAGGTCCGCCCGGGCGCTCTGGCAGCGGAGTTCGCCGCCGAGTACGACCGGGAGCCTGGGCGCAAGTACGGTCCGTCGATGCACGGTGTGCTGCGGCGCATCAGCGCGGGCGAGGACTGGCAGGTGGTGACGGAGACGCAGTTCGGCGGACAGGGTTCCTACGGCAACGGGGCCGCGATGCGGGTCGCGCCGCTGGGAGCCTGGTTCCGGGACGATCTGGTGGCCGCCGGTGCCCAGGCCCGGCTGTCCGCGCTGAGCACGCACGCGCACCCGGAGGCGGTCGCGGGCGCGGTTGCCGTGGCGATCGCGGCGGCGCTGGCCGCCGCCGGTGCGGACCAGGGTGTGCCGCTGCGTGCCGAGTTCCTGCGGGAGGTCGCCGCGCACCTGCCGGACAGCGACGTGCGCTCCGGGCTGCTGGTGGCCGCGGGCTTCCCCGAGCACACCTCGGTGCGGCATGCGGCCTCCGTGCTGGGGTCGGGGACGCTGATCTCGGCGCCGGACACGGTGCCGTTCGCGCTGTGGTGCGCCGCCGGGCAGTTGGACGACCTGTCCGAGGCGCTGTGGCAGACGGTCGCCGGGTGGGGTGACCGTGACACCACCTGCGCGATCGTGGGAGGCGTGGTGGCGGCCCGGACCGGGACCGCTGGGCTGCCCGTGGCCTGGTTCGACGCCCGCGAGTGCGTCCCGGCCTGGAGCGGCTGGGTCTCGCCCTGACGACCCGGCCGGGCAGTCGACGGGCCGGGGCCGGTGGCGGGGCGCCCGCCGCAGGACACGGGGACCGCAGGCGTCAGCCGAGTCGCGTCACCCTGCGGTGGGGTGTTCCGGTGGCGCGTCGGCGGACGACTCCGTGGGCGGCTGGCGCAGGAACCGAAACACCATGCACGGGATGGTGAGGGCCAGCAGCACCTCGCCGGTCCACGCCCACCAGGCCATGCCGCGGTAGTCCATCCAGCCGGCGGCTGCCAGCATCGGCGATGTGTAAACCCCTGTCATCGGCCACACGCGTCGTCTGTGCCGCACCTGCTGATCGTCCATGCAGCGATCTTCGCGCTCCCGACAGCCCGTGCACCATGGGCTGACCGTCATTCACCGGGATCGAGCAGGCCCTCGGCGCCGTGCGCGCCGGGGGCCTGCCGCGCCGTGGGCGGGGCGTAGCCGCGGTCGCGGATGTGGTCGGCGGTGAGCCGGGTGAACGCCCGGGCGGCGGCGCTCCGGTAGGCGTTGTCGCGCCGCAGCAGGGCCACGGTCCGTGTGGGGAGGGCGGGTTCGAGGGGGAGGGGGGAGAGGTGGGGGTGGTCGTGGGTGATGGCGTCGGGCAGCACGGTGGCCAGGTCGGTGCGCTGGACGATCTCGGTCAGGGCCTGGATGGAGTTGGCCTCCACCGTGATGCGCGGCTGCACCCGATGGCCGGCGAAGTAGGCGTCGATGTGGCCGCGGGTGGCGAAGTCTCCGCTCAGCAGCGCCAGTTGACGGTTGGCGATCTCCCGTACGGGTAGCGGCCCCTGCGTGCCCTGTACGCCCGTTGTGCCCGCCGCGGGCCGGTCGGCGCTCGTGACCAGACTGAGGGTCTCGGTGAACAGGGCGGTGGCGGCGATCCCGGGCAGGTGGGGGCCGTCGAAGGCGATGCCGAGGTCGAGGTCGTCGGCCAGCAGGTCGGCCTCGATGCGGTCCTGGGTCATCTCCCTGACGTCCAGGGTGAGGCCGGGGTGGCGGGTGTGGAACTCGGCGGCGAGGGGGCCGATCAGGTAGGCGGTGAAGGTGGGGGTGAGGGCGAGGCGCAGGTGGCCGCGGGAGAGGTCGGCGACGTCCAGGACGGCGCGCTCGGCCGCGGCCAGGTCGCGCAGCGCCCGGTGGGCGTAGTGCACGTAGGTCTCGCCGGCGTCGGTGAGGCGGACGGTGCGGCCGGTGCGGTCCAGCAGCTGGGCGCCGACGGTGCGCTCCAGCTGCTTGATCTGCTGGGAGAGGGTGGGCTGGGAGATGCGCAGGTCCTCGGCGGCGCGGGTGAAGTTCGCGTGCTCGGCGACGGCGATCAGGTAGCGCAGGTGACGGAGTTCCAGGGCCATGCGGCCAACTATAGATGTCATCGATCGAAGGCATTGGCAAGAGGTCTTGGACTCTATAGCTGCTGGTCATGCATGGTGGATCTCGTCAGCCCCACCGGGGCGGACAGCCACCGAAGGGAGTGACCATGCACAAGCTCACGACCACGCACCCGCTCACCGAGGGCGTCGCGCGGTTCCGGCGTGAGGCCTTCCCGGCCAGAGCGGAGCTCTTCGCCGAGCTGGCGACCACCCACCGGCCGTCGACGCTCTTCATCAGCTGTTCCGACGCCCGCGTGGTGCCGGAGCTGATCACCGGCAGCGAGCCGGGCGAGCTGTTCGTCATCCGTACCGCGGGGAACCTCGTCCCCGCCTACGCACCCGGCCCCGACGGCATCGCGGCCAGCATCGAGTACGCGGTCGCGGTGCTCGGCGTCACCGACATCGTCGTCTGCGGCCACTCCGCCTGCGGCGCGATGACCGCGCTGGCCGAGAGCCACGACCTGGGCGCCCTGCCGACCATCGCCGACTGGTTGCACCACGCGGACGCCGCGCTGGCCCGCACCACCACGGCCGGGGTCGACGCACTCGTGCGGAGCAACGTCCACGCCCAGCTGGCGAACCTGGTCACCCACCCGTCGGTGGCCCGCGCCCTGGTGCAGGGCACGGTCACGCTGCACGGCTGGTGCTACGACATCGGCAGCGGCGCCGTCGAGGAGCTCGATGTCGCGGACCCCTTCGCCGCCGCGGCCTGAACCCCCACTCCGCTCCCCGACAGTTCCGATCCCTCCGACAGTTTCGAACCGCAACAGTTCTGAACCACCCGAAAGGACCTCCTCTCATGGTGCACGCCCAGTTCGACAACACCGCTCGTCAGGCCCTGGCCGCCAAGGCCGTGGATGCCAAGATCCGCAAGGACCTGTCCTGGCAGCAGATCTCCGACGCCGCGGGCCTGTCGGTCGCCTTCGTCACCGCCGCCGTCCTCGGCCAGCACCCGCTGCCCAAGGCCTCGGCCGAGGCCGTGGCCGAGCTGCTGGACCTGGACGCTGATGACACGCTGGTGCTGCAGACCATCCCGACCCGCGGCTCCATCCCCGGCGGCATCCCCACCGACCCGACGATCTACCGCTTCTACGAGATGCTCCAGGTCTACGGCACCACCCTGAAGGCCCTGGTCCACGAGCAGCTCGGTGACGGCATCATCTCCGCGATCAACTTCAAGCTGGACGTGAAGAAGGTCGCCGACCCCGAGGGCGGCGAGCGCGCCGTCATCACCCTGGACGGCAAGTACCTGCCGACCAAGCCCTTCTGATCCGCCGCCTGCCCGATCCACCACCTGCCCGATCCACCTGATCGGCAGGCCCCTGATCGGCAGTACCCGGGGCGGGCCCGCGACGGAGCCGGCCCGCCCCACCCCCGCACTCCCGCTCCACCCGCCCTCCCGGAAGGAACCCCCATGGACTTCGCGCAGCGCACGATCGACATCGCCCGCAGGAACGTCGAGGAGGGCGGCCGCCCGTTCGCGACCGTCATCGTCAAGGACGGCGAGATCCTCGCCGAGTCCCCCAACCGGGTCGCGCAGACCAACGACCCGACCGCGCACGCCGAGATCCTCGCCATCCGCGAGGCGTGCACGAAGCTGGGCACCGAGCACCTGACCGGCACCACCATCTACGTGCTGGCCCACCCCTGCCCGATGTGCCTGGGCTCGCTGTACTACTGCTCGCCGGACCAGGTCGTCTTCCTCACCACTCGCGAGGACTACGAGCCGCACTACGTCGACGACCGCAAGTACTTCGAACTCGACTCCTTCTACGGCGAGTTCGCCAAGGACTACACCGAGCGCCGGCTGCCGATGCGCTACGAGGGCCGCGACGCCGCGGTGGACGTGTACAAGCTGTGGCAGGAGCACAACGGCGGCGAGCGTCGCGTGGCCGGCGCTCCCACCGCACGATGACCGTGCCCGAGGTGATCGAGAAGGTGGCGTGGATCCGGCTGGACGGCGGCCGGCTCCTCGCCACCCGCACCCACGGCCGCGAGCTGTTCTACCTGCCCGGTGGCAAGCCCGAACCCGGCGAGACCCACGAACAGGCCCTGGTACGCGAGATCGCCGAGGAACTCGGCGTCACCCTGGATCCCGCCACCCTCGCACCCGTGCTGACCCTGGCGGCCCCGGCGGACGGCAAGCCGGCGGGCACGCTGGTGCGCACCTTCTGCTTCACCGGCGAGGGCGTGGGCGAGCCGGCACCCCGCGGAGAGATCGCCGAGATCACCCACCTCACCCACAGCGACCACCCGCGCGCCAGCCCCGTCGTCCGGCAGCTCCTGGACCGGCTGGCGGCCACCGGCGAGCTGCTGCGCTGGTAGCGGCGCCCGGTGCCCGCCCGAGCTCCGGGGGGATCGCGGGTGTCGTCAGTCGGTGACGTTGCCCTGCAGCCTGTCGAGTACGCGCTCGAACTTCGACCGCGCGATCCGCACCAACATCCGCGGCACGTTCCTCGGTATGAAGTACCAGATCGCGGCGATGCTGCATGGGCCGGGCGGGCGATCGTGAACATGGCCTCGATCGCCGGCCTGCACGGCGTGGCCGGCCTCGCCGGTTACACCGCCGGCAAGGCCGGGATCATCGCGCTGACCCGGGTCGCGGCACTGGACTACGCCGAGCAGGGGATCCGGGTCAACGTCGTGGCACCGGGCCCGATCCTCACCCACCGCCTCGAAGCGGCGGGCGAGCAGGCGCAGTTGCTGGCGGCCGGGGCGACGCCGATGCGACGGGTCGGACGAGTCGGGGAGGTGGCGGCGACGGTGCTGTGGCTCTGCTCCGGCCAGGCCTCGTTCGTCACCGGGGCGGTACTGCCCGTCGACGGCGGCCAGTTCGCCGGAGTCAGGCCGCCGCAGATGCACCGGTAGGGGCAGGCGGTTCGCTCGGATCGGGGCTGCACAGCCAGCCGTTGACGGCGAAGCGGCTGTCCGCGTGCTGCCTGCTCGGGCAACGGACCGGCCGTACCTCGTGCCAGGCGGTCGGGCGGAAGAACACGATGCTGTCGTGCTCGGGCTCCCAGTCCCGCCAGCTCTGCTGCCTCCAGTCGCCGGTCGTCGCGGTGTGCAGCGGCAACGCGGCGTCGAACACCCGCAGTTCGCCGCCCTCGAAAGGCCGGGGCGTGCGATGGAGGTAGTACACGAAAGTGAGCAGCCGCCTGGGGGCGAACTCGGCGCTGGTGTCCTGGTGCGGCCGGTAGAAGTCCCCGTCGTTGTGCACGTTGAGGCCGTAACTGGGTTCGGTGTACCGGCAGGAGACGCCAAGGGTGTGCTCGACCGCCTCCAACACCTCGTCGATGGCCGTCAGCAGCTCCGGCGCGGCGAAGTCCGGGCAGGAGCGGGACCGGCGTACGTCGGGGACCAGCTCCTGGTCCCGGATCAAGGAGGGCTTCAACGCGTCGCCGGTGGCGGCGACGGCGCGTTGAAGCAGGGCGCCGGCCGTCTGCTCACCGAGGAGGTGCGTGATGCGGCAGACCGTCGCCGGAAGCCGCCAGATCGCGTCGGTGGAGATCGGCGACGGCTGGTCCGTCGCCTCGGACGGTTCGGCCGCGGTGTCCTGGATCGTCATGCCGTGCTGCCTTCCGGATCGCGATGAGTGTTCCGCAGCCGGCCCACTTCGGCCGTGAGCTCTTCCACGCGGCGGTTGAGGGCCTGGACGCACACCAGGGCGACACCGAGGGCGTCGACCACGGGGATGGTGGTGCCGTCCTGGTTGAAACCGAAGGCGGCCTGCCAGTCCTGGGCCATCGGCCCCAGGTGGCGCACGTCCTCGGGCTCCCAGAGGTAGCGCCAAGTGCTGATCGGCAGCGCGGCCACCGTCTCCAGGACCGCGTAGCCGTTGACCGCGCCGACCGGGGCCACCGTGCCCGTCTCCGGCCCGTCCGTCTCCCGCACGTCCGTCTCCGGCGTGCCCGGCTCCCGCGTGCCGGGCGAACGACGGTCCGGCGCACCCTGGTTGGTCGCCCGGGACCGCCGGTGGAAGAGCCGCACCGCTACCGGCTCCAGTCGACCGGGAGCACGTCCTGCTTGAGCCCGCGGTCGCTGCAGACGGCGCACGGGTTGCCCGGGACGCCGGGGCCCTGGTCGGTGCCGACGGTGATCGCCCCGTGGGCCCCGGCCGGGGCGTGCACGCCGTCGCCGACCAGCGCGGCCTCGTAGCCGCCCAGCAACTCCTGCAGGGTCCCCGGGCCCAGGTCCTCCGGAGCGGCGATCGCGGCGATGCCGGTGTCGTCCGTGTAGGCCATCCCCAGTGTACGGCCGCCCATGGTGGCGAACACGACCTTCGCGCCGCGGATGGGCTCCCCGGTCACCGCGTCGGACGCCATCGCCTGGATGTTCTCCAGCTGCATCTGGGTGACGTTCAAAGTGGCCTGACTGGCCGTCAGTCGGGTCGGCTGCAGGTTGGGGCACTGCGCCCCGCTGCACGGCGCCGCCGACGGGGCGGTCGCCGACGCGGTGACAGCACTGCCCGCGCCCAGCGATGCCAGGGCCACGGCCAGCACCGCGACGGACTTCCGGCCTACAGAACTCATGTCCACTCCCAGCACGCAACGGGCGCCGCCCCTTCGGACGACCCGACCGAGCGTAGCCACGCCCATCCGGCCCAACCAGCCGACAATCGCCAGTTCGCGCAATCTGATGAACAGTCAGCACGGTTGTGACGAACACGATCGACGCGCACAAACCCATGAGCGATCGCCGAGGTGCCGGCCCGGCACGCGTGCGTCAGTGGGTGCGCGCGTCAGTGGGCGCCGGCAGGGTTCTGCGGCGGGGTGAGGACGGCGGCGATGAGGCGGTTGGCGAGGGCGGGGGTGCTGGGGGCGTCCGAGGTCGCGGTGCCCGCGTCGTAGACGACACGCAGCCGCAGGTCGCGCGTGGCGAAGAAGGCGCCCGCGTAGCCGAGGTCGTGCCCGGTCTTGCCCCAGAGCACGGTGCCGTCCGGCAGCGCGATGGTCTTGACGCCAACGCCGTAGCAGGCCTTGCCGGTTGCCGGACCGGTGTTGCAGTCGCTGCCGTCCACGTACGGTACGGGGTTTCCGTTGCCGTCGCGCGGCAGTGCGAACAGCTCGTCGAGCTGGGCGGTGGCCAGCAGCCTGCCGCCGTACAGCGCGGTGACGAAGTGGTCGAGGTCGGCGGCGGTGGAGATCATCGCACCGGAGTCGTCGGCCTGCCTGGTGACGTCGACCGGCCGGCCGGTGCTGTCGGTGACGTAGCCGTGCAGGGCGGGCCGGGGCATCCGGGAGTCGCCCGCGGGCGCGGTGGTCTGGTTCAGGTGCAGGGGGCGCAGCACCCGGGCGGTGACCTCGTCGGAGAAGGAGTGGCCGGTCACTTGCTCGATGACCGCGCCCGCGACGCGGTAGCCGAGCGAGCTGTACTCCTGCTCGGTGCCCGGTGTGAAGTGCAGCGGCGGCGTGGAGCCGTCCGCCGGGAACAGGCTGGCGCGGATGATCTCGTCGAAGGTGAAGTAGTCGAGGCGCTCGTCGAGGACCTGGTCGACGGTCGGGTTCGGGATGCCGAAGCTCATCGCGGGCAGTCCGCTGGTGTGGTTGAGCAACTGCCGTACGGTGATGGGTGGGTAGGAAGCGGGCAGGGTGCCGGGCAGGTAGTGCTGGACGGTCTGGTCGAGGTCGACCCGGTGCTCCGCCTCCAGCTGGAGCAGGACCACCGCCACGAAGGTCTTGGACATGCTGCCGATGTGGAAGTGCGCGTCGGGCGAGATCGTCCGGCCGGTGAAGGTGTCGGTGGAACTGCCCTGCCACACCTGGTCGGGCGTGGCGACCCGGGCCACCTGGCCGCTCATCCGGTCGCCGGGTTCGAGTGCCACGGCCGCGTCCAGCGCGGTGGTGTTCAGCGCGGGGCTGGACGCGGTGAGTGCCGGGCCGTGCGGTTCGGCCGCCGCCGCCGGGAGGACGCTCGCCGAGGCCAGTGCGGCGGTGGCGAGGAGCAGCGGGGTGAGACGGCGCTTGAGGGTGTGCATCGGTGTCCTTGGGGTGATCAGGGGCCTCGGTCGAACGCCCGCGAACATCCTGGTCCTTCGTGATCGGACGGCGCATCAGGTGCGACCCCGGACCGCCCCGGAGACGGACCCTGACCGGCGTCAGGGTCCGCTGTCCGGGGTGATCAGCTGGCGGGCCTACTTGGACTCGACCCGGCCGAGCGGGTCGGCACCGGCCGCCAGTTCGTCACATGCCGTCTGCCAGGACCGGTCCCCGGGGTGGAGCTGGGTGCGCAGGTAGGCGCAGGTGAGCCGTTGGACGGCGGCGACCCGCTCGGGGTTCTCGTCCGTGGTCTCGGCGACGTCGTATCCGGCGATGCCGCCGAGCCCGTGCTCGGCGTCGACCAGGGTGAGCAGGGACTTGGGGCCGGGGGCGAGCTGGTACGGGTCGGTGTGCCAGGCCGGACCGCGGACCGTCAGGTGGGCGGAGTCGTCCTTGTCTCCGGCGACCACGAGGGTGGGCGTGGTCATCCGGGAGAAGTCCATGGCGGAGAGGAAGGAGAGGACCCCGGCCGCGGAGTCGCTGAGCGCGTCGCCGCCCCGGCCCGGCGCGGCGAGCAGGACACCCGCCTTGATCCGGGGCTCGGCCAGGTCCACCTCCGTTCCGTCGTCGGGGTCGGTGAGCCGGGCACCCAGCAGCAGGCTCGCGGTGTGCCCGCCCATCGAGTGGCCGGCCACGGCGACCTTGCTGTGGTCCAGGCGCCCGCGGAGCTGCGGGACGGCGGCCTCGATCGCGCCGAGCCGGTCGAGGATGCGCGTCATGTCCTCGGCGCGCGACCTCCAGTACAGCGGTGCGCCAGGGGTGTTGGGGTCCAGGTTCAGCGTCCGGGAGCTCAGGTGGGTGGGCTGGATCACCGCGAAGCCTTGCGCCGCCCAGTAGTTGGCGAGGGGGGCGTAGCCGTTCAGCGAGGAGAGGTGGTTCGAGTGGCCCTGGCCGTGCGAGAGGAGGATGACCGGCAGGCCGGCCCCGGTCACGGGCGCGGAGACCCGCACCTGCAGGTCCACGGCCCGGTCGGGCGTCGGCAGCACGACCGGACTGACCGAGAGGACCGGGGTGGGCGAGGTGGGCGAGGCGAAGGAGTCGGTGGGGCGGGCGGATTCACTCATGGTGGGCAGGTCCCTTCGAGGGCCTCGGCCGCCGGCCGCGGTCGGTCGGCGGGGGAGGCGGTGGGGAGCGTCGGGCTTCGGTCACGGGCCGTCCGGCCCCGAGGTTGAAGCGGAGCGTTGTTCCATTTACGATACGGAACAGGGTTCCGCTTTGTCAAAGGTCACAAGATCACGGTGAGGAGCGTGCGATGCCCGCTGCAGTCCCCTCCGGGGAGGTGCCGGCCAGGACCAGGCGGGCCGACGCGCAGCGCAACGAGCACAACCTGCTCGCCGCCGCGGCCGCGGTGTTCGCCGGCTCGGGCATCGATGCGCCGATCCGGGAGATCGCCGCCGTCGCGGGCGTCGGCGTGGGGACGGTCTACCGCCACTTCCCGACCCGGACCGACCTCGTCGTCGCCGTCTACCGCCACCAGGTCGAGGCCTGCGCCGAGGCCGGCCCCAGACTGCTGGCCGGCACCGACTCGCCGTTCGCGGCACTCCGCCAGTGGGTCGACCTCTTCGTCGGCTTTCTGGTCACGAAGCACGGGCTCGCCAACGCGCTCGGGTCCGACGCCGACGGCTTCGACGCACTCCACCGCTACTTCCTCGACCGCCTGGTCCCCGTCTGCGCCCACCTGCTCGACGCCGCGGCCGACGCGCACGAGATCCACCCTGGCACGCACGCGTACGAGCTGATGCGCGGTATCGGCAACCTCTGCATCGGACGCGACGGCGACCCGCGTTACGACCCCCGCCGACTGGTCGACCTGCTCCTCGCCGGACTTCGGCGCCCGCAGCCGCTCCGACCCGGCCGGACGTCATGCGGGTGACGTCAGCCGGGGGTCAGTGGCGGGTCAGCGGCAGGTCAGTGGGGCGGGTCATAGTTGGTGGCACAGGACGGACCGCGGCGGGCAGGGCAGCCGGAGCGGTCGGTCCCGGGGAGAGGTGCCCGGAGTGGTTGATCGGGGACCGGGGCGCCTGGCTCCGGTCGGGCGCAAGCCCACGCAGGTTCGAATCCTGCCTTCTCCGCCTGACGCACCGTCTCGCCCGGCCCCGTAGGCTCGCGTCCATGATCTCCGAGGTGAACGCGCGCGAGCTGTACGAGGCGCTGATGTGGCACGAGGGTCCCGACCCGCACCGGGCGGCCGTGCTGCCGTGGCTCGCACGGGCCGACGGCGACTACCGCGCCCGGCTGGCAGTGGCGGCCGAGTGCAGCGGTTGGTGGAGCGAGCAGGGGGAGGCGCCCGGTGGCCAGGACCTCCTCTGGGAGCTCTACGGCCTGAGCCGGGTCAGCGACTGGCTGCTGCTCGCCTTCCAGCCTCCCGCCGAGGAGCCTTCGGCCGCGGGGCCCGCCACCGCCACCGCCATCGAGCCGGCCACCGTCACCGCCGCCGCCGAGCACGAGTACCTCGCCCTGTTCACCACGCTGGGGATGACGCCGTTCGACGGGAGCGCCTTCGACCCGTTCCTGCACGAGATCGTCGAGGTCGAGCAGGCCGACGACCCGCACGCCCCGATCGAGATCACCGAGGTCCGCTGGCCCGGTCTGATGCTGGGCCGACTGCTCTTCAGCCGGGCCGGCGTGCGGGTCCGTGCCGGTGCCGAGCACGCCCGGCGCGGCGTCGCCGACCGCTCGCCCCTGTACTGGACCTTCCGGCGCCGCAACCGCCCCACGATCGACTCCTCCCGGGGCTGGGGCAGCAACTCGCAGTGGCGCACCGACTTCCGCCTCGACTACCGCACTCCGACCGCCGACCGGCTCAACGTCGCCGGCGACCGCCCGATCGACGGCAGCACCGACCTCGCCCCCGACCACCCGGCGAACCTCAGCCCCGAGGAGCGGCTCCTGACCCCCGGCGAACGACGCGAACTCCTGCGCCACCGCTGCCTCCTGCGGCCCCCCGGCGCCGCCGCCACGCTGGCCGCGTCATCGGGCTGGGAGGGCGACCTGATGCTCTTCGACTGGCGGCTGCCCGATTCCGACTCGCCTTCCCGCGCCGCCTGAGTGGCGATGCCTCGCACGCGTCCGGCGTCGTCGGCCGCGTCGCCGCTCCGCTTGTTCGATATCGCGTTCGATATATGACCCAGCTTACATGTGTCACGACATATATGTCGCGTAACATGTTCTCCATGAACACTGCGACCACTGCGAACACCGCAGAGAAGAGTCCGACCCTCGTCTTCATCCCCTGCCTCTCCGGCGCCCCGTGGAGCGCCGAACAGCTCGCCCCCTACGGCGAGGCGGCCAAGCGCACGCTGCGCCTGCCCGAAGGCGTCCGTGACATCGAGCGCTACGCCGACCACGTCGAGAACGCGATCGCGGACCTCGACGACTACGTGCTGGTCGGCGACTCGTTCGGTGCGAACATCGCGCTCGCGCTCGCCACTCGCCGCCCGCAGGGACTGCGCGCCCTGGTGCTGTCCGGCGGATTCGCGGCCAACCCGATCGACTCGAAGCCGCTGAAGGCGCTGGCGCAGGTGATGGGCAAGGCGCCCGGCCCGATCTACCGGCAGCTGACGCTGCGAGCCCATGTCCACCGTCTCGCCTCCCCGTTCGACGGCGAGGGCCAGGTGCACTGGAGCGAGGCCCGCAGCCGCGAACTGTTCCTCGCCAACACCCCGGCCGCCTCCTACGGTGCGCGCGTTTCGGCGATCTTCGCGGCCGACTACGTCGACGTGCTCGGCCGGATCCAGGTCCCGACCCTGATCCTGACCCCCGCGCACGACGTGCTGATCGGCGAGAACGCCGCCAAGATCATGCTCGCGGGCATTCCCGACGCCCGGGAGGTCGTGCTGCCGCGGACCGGCCACATGTTCCGCTTCTCCCACCCGGCCACCTATGCCGGCGCGGTCACGGACTTCACCGCCGCCCTGCCGGCCACCCGACAGGACGCCGATGCGTAAGGCCGAACACCTGCGGTACGCGATCCTGGCAGCCCAACGCGAAGGCAACCGGCTGCTGACCCAGGCCCTCAAACCCCACGGCATCACACCGTCGCAGGCCGAGGTGCTGCGCCTGCTCCAGCAGCACGGCACCTTGAGCCTCAACGGGCTCGGACAGCTCCTGGTGTGCGAGAGCGGCACCAACCCCAGCCGGCTGGTCGAACGCGCCGTCGCGGCCGGGCTGGTCGAGCGCCGCACCGACGCCGAGGACCGCCGCTACCTCCAACTCAGCCTCACCCCTGAGGGTGAACGCCTGGCCACCACGGTCGCCGGCATCGAAGAGGCCGTCTACACCTCGATCGACACCGCCTCCGACGGCCTGGAGACCGACGCGCTGCTCGACTTCCTGCACAGGCTCATCGACACCCTGCCCGCGGGCGAGGCCCTCAACAAACGCCTCAGCCTCGACCAGGAGCAGCTGGAGCAGCTGGAGCCGTGACCAACAGGCTGTCCGGGTGAGGTCTTTGATCCAGATCATCGGGGCGGGGACGGTCGTGGAGCCGACGCCGACCAGGGACAGGCCGGTGGCTCAGGGGACGAAGTGGGCTCCCAGCAGACCGCGGCCGGCCTCGGCTGCGGCGCGCCATACCGGGGGGACTCCGTCGAGGAGCGTGTCGATGTCGGCCCGGGTGCCCTCGTCGCGCAGGGCGGCGGTCAGGAGGTGTTCGGCGTGGGGCCGGCTCTGGGGGCTCCAGGTGAAGGCGTGTTCGACGGCGGGGAGGGTGTCGCGGACCTGGGCGGGGGTCAGGATGAGGTCTCCGAACCAGCCGGGCAGCTGGGCGAACCGCTCAGGGCCGAGGGCGAAGGCCAGCGCGGCCGCCGGGAAGGAGTTGCGGGCGGAGGCGGCGAGGTAGGGGAGGGATTCGTCGCGGCCGTGGTTCCAGGCCTCGTAGACGAGACAGATCCGCTCGTCCAGCGCGGACGGCGCGGCGGATTCGACGAAATCGTGCCGGGAGGCCTCGGTGCTTCCCACCTCCTGCCACCACCGGAGGAGGTCCTTGGAGGTGGGATGTGCCGCCTCGTCCTCGATGGCCGGCCGAAGCTCCGGTGCGTACCGCGTGATGGCCTCGGCCTTCATCGGCACCAGGCACCACATCCCCAGGAAGCTCAAGGCGTCCCCCTCCGTCGACCGTTCGTCCTGGCGCCATGCTGCCATCGCGGTCCGACAGGCATGGGTCGAGCCCTACCTATGCGTGACCGATTCCACCGCTCCGGATCCGGCCTACCTTTTTGACCAGCGGGAAACGCCGCGAAGCACGGAGAATCCGAAGAGGAGCAGGAACATGACGAACATTCAGGACCTCGCCGCCCAGTACCTCGCCACCTGGAACGAGACCGACGCCGAGGCCCGCCGCAAGCTGATCGACACCTACTGGGCCGCCGACGCGACCTACACCGACCCGCTGGTCGAGGCGGCGGGCCGGGACGCGATCGACGCCACCATCGGCGCCGTGCAGGCCCAGTTCCCCGGCCTGGTCTTCACCCTGGGGGCGAACGGGGTGGACGCCCACCACCGGATCGGCCGCTTCACCTGGGACCTCGGTCCGGCCGGCGCCGAGGCGCTGGTGGTCGGCTTCGACGTCCTGGTCGCCACCGAGGACGGCCTGATCGCCTCGGTGCTCGGCTTCCTGGACCAGGTCCCCGCGGCCTAGGTGTTCTCCCCCGTGAGGTCGGGGAAGCCGTGGTGGTCAGCCTGCCGCGGGGCCTTGCAGCGGCAGGACGGCGATGATGTCGATGCCGAGCGCGTAGGCCGGGACGCCCGCGGTGATCAGTGCGGTCTCGGCGACGCCGATGAGGTCGGCGGGGCCGGCGCCCGCGTGGAGGGCGCCGCGGGCGTGGATCCGGGCGGGGTCCGCACGGCCGAGGGCCAACAGCTGTCCGAAGTGGACCAGTTGCTGCACCCGCGCGCCCAACGGACTGTCGGCCAGGACGATGTGCCGCAGGCTCGCGATCGCCTCCTCGGTGGGGAGGCGGCCGAAGTCCTGGGCCAGGCGCAGCCGTTCCTCCACGCCGTGCGGAACGGCTCCGAGCGTGCTGCGGTAGCGGTCCCGGATTGCCTCGGTGCGCCGGGGGAGGGTGTCGTCCGCCATCAGGAGACCCGCGCGATCGCGGCTCGCACGTCCGCCAGGGCGCCGTCGGGGAAGTCCACGGCCCCGCCGATCGCCGCCGCGGCGAGCTCGGCCTCGGCGCTCTCCTCGATCGCCACCACCAGGTGGGCGGTGGCTGCCGAGTCCGGGCCGAAGACCAGCAGGCCGTGGTTGGCCAGCAGGACCGCGGCCGTCGTCGGGCGGTCTGCCAGGACGGCGGCGATGCCGCGCACCGACACGTCCGACCCGCGCGGGCCCCAGGGGACCACCGGGACGTCCTCGGCCTGCCCGAAGCGCAGCATCGGCTCGGTCCGGCACGGCAGCGGCCGGTGGGCCACCGCGAAGGCCGTCGCGGCGGGCGAGTGGGTGTGGATGATCGCGCCCACGTCGGGGCGGGCGCGGTAGACGGTGCTGTGCATGGCGATGATCTCGGCGCTGACGGACTGCAGCGCGCCCGCGAGGACCTGACCGTCGGGACCGACGGTCGCCAGCTGCTCGGGCCGCAGCCCGCGGACGAACCCCGGCGTCAACAGGAAGCGCCCGCCGTCGAGCCGGGCACTCAGGTTGGCGTGCCCGGAGTGGGACATCACCCCGGCCGTGAAGAGGTTCTCGGCGGCTTCGACGAGCTGGTGGGCCCGCTCGTTCTCCACGCGTGTGTCGGTCATGTCGGTGACTCCGAACTCGGTTGCCGGCGGCTGTTCCATTCGCCGCCGGCCGGCTGCGGACCACTCTTCAACTTGAACTAAGGTTTAAGTCAAGCGGACGGGACGAGGGGCGTGCGGCGTGCGTATGACGATCGGCCGACTCGCCGAGATCACCGGGGTACCCGCCTCGGCCATCCGGTTCTGGGAACGCCACGGCCTGCTGCCGGCGCCCGAACGTCAGGGCGGGCAGCGGCGCTATCCGGCGGAGACCGCCGAGCGGATCGTGCTGTTGCGCAAGTGCCAGCAGGCCGGGCTGTCGCTGGCCGAGATCGGCGAGCTCCAGCAGGAACGGTCGCGCAGGCAGGCGATGATCCGGGCCAAGGTCACCGAGATCGAGCAGCGCATGGTCGACCTCGAACACGCCCACCAGATGCTGACGCACGCCCTTCAGTGCAGCCGGGAGGACATCGTCGACTGCCCGAAGTTCCGTGAGCAGATGGCGACTTGGCGGACACCGGGAGCAGCGGAGGGTGAGGGCGGCGGTCGTCGACCGTCAGCCTCCGGGAGCAGCTAGGCCGGCGTGCGGGTGACGTCAGCCGGGGGTCAGTGGCGGGTCAGTGGCAGGTCAGTGGGGCGGGTCATAGTTGGTTGCACAGGGACGGACCGCGGTGAGCAAGGTGGCCGGAGCGGGTCGGTCCCCGGGAGAGGTGCCCGGAGTGGTTGATCGGGGACCGGGGCGCCTGGCTCCGGTCGGGCGCAAGCCCACGCAGGTTCGAATCCTGCCTTCTCCGCCTGATGCCGGATGCCGGACGCTGGCTGTTCCGACACCCGGCTGTTCCGGTGGCCGGCTGTTCCGACAGCCGGGCGCTCGGCTGCCGCGCGACCCGCTCCCGACCCGGCCCGGGCGGGACCCCGACGAGGGAAGCCGGCCGGGTCTGACAGACTGGGGATCATGACCGTTGACCGCCGCAGCCTCGGGCTGCCCGCCTTCTCCGAGCCCGTCACCGACAGCTCCGTGCCCGCCCAGTCCGCTGCGCGCCGCCCGGCGCCGCTGGAGCAGGGCGCGGACTTCCGCGAGCCGCCCGGCGAGGAGGAGCCGGCGCCGAGCCCGGTCCGCCGCGCTGTGGGCCTCGGGGGCCTCACGTTCTCCGACCCGGACCGGCAGATCTGACCGGAGCCGCAGGGTAACCACCTGTAGCGACTGGAGCCCGCCCGGTGCGGGCGGGCACAGCCGGCGGGCCCGGGGTGGGTGGGCCCAGCCGGTGGGGGAGGAGCTCAGGCCGGCTGCTCGGGCCGCTGGACGCGTGTGTCCCGCCGGGGAGCCTGGTCGAGTAGCTCGACGCGTGTGATCCGCCCGTCGGCCACGTCCCGTGCGGTGATGAACGTCACCGTCTGCCCGGCGTCCGGGCTCGTCCGGGTGATGTCGTCCCCCCTGCCGCCCCGGCGGACCGCACCCTTAGCTGGGAGGGGCCGGGCCGGGCTGGGCGAGCGGGCGTCGTGGGCCGGGCTGCGGTACGGGCCTGGGGCGCGCGCGGGCTGCCGGGCGGCGACTGGGCGGAGCAGACTGGACAGGGAGTCCCCCAGAGCGTCGCTGATCGGTCCGATCGGGCGGCGCGGAGCCAGGAGGTGCTTCGATGACCCAGGAAGCAGCCACGATCGAAGCAACCACGGTCGAAGCAGCCAGGGCCGCCGACCCCGCGCGATGGCAGACGCCCGAGCAGCGGGCCGCCCGCGGCAAGGCGGCTCGCGAGGCCGCGCCCCGGTCGAGCCACGCGTGGTTCGAGCCCGCCGCGCATCGACCCGATCCGGTGCAGGTCCTGGAGGGCCAGTCGGCCACCAGGGTGCCCGAGCTCGTGCCGATCCGCTACGGCCGGATGACCGAGTCGCCGTTCCGCTTCTACCGGGGTGCCGCCGCGATCATGGCCGGCGACCTGGCCGCCACGCCGAGTTCCGGGATCAGAGCCCAACTCTGTGGCGACGCACACCTGTTGAACTTTCGGCTGCTGGCCTCGCCGGAACGCCACCTGCTGTTCGACATCAACGACTTCGACGAGACGCTGCCCGGCCCGTGGGAGTGGGACGTCAAACGCCTGGCCACCAGCCTGGTGATCGCGGGGCGCGCCAACGGCTTCACGGACGCCGAACGCGCCGCCATCGTGCTGGCGACCGTGCGGTCGTACCGCGAGTCGATGCGCCGGTTCGCGGGCCTGGGCAATCTCGCCGTCTGGTACGCCCAGGCCGACATGGCGAAGGTGCAGGACGCCCTGGAGTTCGGGCAGTTGGAGGAGCGGGAACGCCGCCGCATGTCCAAGGCCATCGCGAAGGCGCACACCCGGGACAGCCTGCAGGCCTTCGACAAGCTGACCGAGGTGGTCGACGGCAGACGCCGGATCCAGGCCGACCCGCCCCTGCTGGTGCCGATCGCCGACCTGCTCCCCGGGGCCGAACGGGACGTGCTGGAGGGCGAACTCCGCGAACTGCTCGAACGCTACGGGCGCTGCCTGCAGTCCGACCGCAGAGCGCTGCTCGGACAGTTCCGGATCGTCGACATCGCCCGGAAGGTGGTGGGCGTCGGCAGTGTCGGTACGCGGTGCTGGATCATCCTGCTGCTCGGCAGGGACGGCGAGGACCCACTGTTCCTGCAGGCCAAGGAGGCGGACCAATCCGTGCTCGCCCCCTATGCCGGCGGGAGCGAGTACGCGACCCAGGGCGAGCGGGTGGTGGCCGGGCAGCGGTTGATGCAGGCCGCCAGCGACATCTTCCTCGGTTGGGAGCGGGTCCACGGCATCGACGGCCGCCAACGCGACTTCTACGTCCGCCAGTTGCGCGACTGGAAGGGCATCGCCGTGCCGGAGCTGATGTCGCCGACCGGCCTGCTGGCGTTCGGCGAGTTCTGCGGCGCCACGCTCGCCCGCGCCCATGCGCGCTCCGGGGACCGGATCGCCATCGCCGCCTACCTGGGGCGGAGCGACACCTTCGACCGGGCACTGGCGACCTTCGCCGAGAGCTACGCCGACCAGAACGAACGCGACCACCGGGCCCTGGTCGACGCGGTGCGCACCGGGCGGGTCAGGGCCGAGCAGCCGGCGGCTGCGGCTGCGGCTTGAACCACGGAGCCCTGGTGCCTTGGTGCCCGGGTTTCCGGCTTCTCGTCACGGTCGTGAGGGGGACCCTCTAGCATGGGTTTGTCGGATGCATGTCACATGCTCCTGGGGAGGGCCCGCCGTTGCGCCGCTTCATCACCACCGCCCTGGCCGCTGCCGCGGCCGTGACCCTGCTGGCCTCGCCCTTCGCCGGTCCGGCGATCGCCGCGCCGGCCGAGGCCGCTGTGCCCAATGAGGTCGCTGTGCCCGCTGTGCCCACTGAGGACGCCACCACGACTCCGGTCGTCTTCGTCCACGGCCGCAACGCCCCGCCGGCCGTGTGGGGCACCATGGAGGCCGCGTTCGAGGCCCAGGGCTATCCGGCCGGTCGGCTCTTCGCGTTCGACTACGACACCTCGCAGTCCACCAACGAGACGGTGGCGGGACAGCTGTCCGCCTACGTCGACCAGGTGCTGCGGCAGAGCGGCGCCGGTCAGGTCGACATCGTCGCGCACAGCCTGGGAAGCCTCTCGGCCCGCTGGTACGCCAAGTTCGGCGCGGGCGGTGGCAAGGTCAGGAACCTCGCCACCCTCGGCGGCCCCAACCACGGCACCGACCTCGCCTGGGCCTGCAGCCTGTGGGACCAGGGCTGCCGCGACATGACGCCCGGCTCCTACGTCGTCAGCCACCTGGACGACGGCAGTGAAACCCCGGCGCCCGTCCGGTACTTCGCGTTCTGGTCGCCCTGCGACGAGCAGATCCTCCCGAACGCGAGCGCCGAACTGGACGGCGCCGCTGACGTTCGGACCGGCTGCCTGAAGCACAACGCCCTGCTGACCGACCCCACGGTCGCCGCCCAGGTCATCGCGGCCCTGACCGACGCCCCGGCAGTGGGCGCCCACACCCCGGGATCGGGTGCCCACGACGGATGAGGGCAGCAGCGTGGGCCGCGCCCCGGCGGGGGCGCGGCCCACGGGCGGGTCAGTAGACGCCGCCGCCGGTGTTGACGATCGAGCCGACCGCGTCGGCCTCCTCGATCTGGTTGGTGACGAAGCGCCACGGCACGGTGAAGTAGCCGTTGGCGCCCCACGAGGAGCCCCACGAGTTGGCGATCTTCACGCCCTGGGAGTTGTAGCCGACGATGGCCACCTCGTGGCCGCCCAGCGGCTGCCCGGCCAGTTCACTGCTGGTCGGGTAGTACGAGTAGTTGGCCGCGGTGGCGGGGGTGATGTCCTCCAGGCTCTGGTACACCTCGAAGGCGAAGACCACCGGCTGGCCCTTGGCGAGCGAGGTCTTGATCTCGCTCTGCAGGGAGCTGCCGGTGCGCAGGGCGGTGTAGCCGGAGAGCTTCCAGTGGGCCGCGTTCGTCTTCTCGGCCGCGGTGGGCTGGGTGGTGTAGTCGAAGTCGCCCTGCCAGTAGTCGGCCTTGGTGTCCAGGCCCTGGCTGGTCAGGATCTTGAAGTGCTGGCTCGCGTAGCTGCCTTGGTCGTCGCCCCGGGCGATCTGGGCGTAGGTGTACATCGGGGCGTGCGGAGCGCCCTGGATGCCCTGCTCGCCCTCCAGGATGCCGATGGCCGAGTAGTCGATGGCCCACGCCACGCAGGAGCCGACCTGGCCCTGGTCGCCCACCTGCGGAAGGTAGTTGCTAAGGTCCACGCTGGCCGGCACCGTGGCGGCGGGGGCGAGCGCGTGCGGGGCCAGTGCGGCGCCGCCGCTCTGCTGCGCCGCCGGGTCGGGCAGCGCGCCGAGCGCGAAGTGGTGGTGGCCGTGGGCCGGGGTGGCGGGGGCCGCGACCGCGGCGGGGATCGCGGCTGCGCCGAGCGCGCCGGCTATCGCCAGGACCGCGATGGCACGGCCGCGCAGGCTCTTGTTCTTGGACACGTGTGTTTGTTCTCTCTCTCGTGGGGGTCGCGCTGCCCGGCGGCGGATGGGGGCAGCCCGGCAGCGTCACAGAAAGCGGCTTCCGGGCCACAGGGCCGGCAGCACGGAACACGGTCGAACGGTCGAACGTCGAACAGGACGGCAGAGCAGGGCGGTTGAGGTGCATGAGGGGGGAACCGCGCAGCCGTCAGCGGAACATGACTCACCTTAGGCTTATGCGTTCCAAACAAACCAGGCCGTCTATTGGACATGACCACAACACGACAAACGGCTCTCATAGTCGACACCGGGCTTGCGCTCGGGTCTCCGGTTGTGCCGCACCGCCGAGGCGAGTCCGGGCGCGCCCGCCTTGACAGATTAGGTAAGGCTTACCTAATTTAGGGCCCATGTTCCGCGATCACAGCGACGTCACCGGCCCGTCCACCGGCCCGTCCACCCGTCCGTCACGCCTGCGGGTCGGCCTGCTCCCCATCGACCCGCAGGCCGACCCCGGGCGCCGCACCTGGGTGGCCTGCCCCGGCTGCGACGACGCGCGCGACTGCGCGGCCTGCGCGGAGCGGCGCACTTGTGGTGAGCACTGGCGCTACCTGCTCTCCAACACCGGCAGTCTGCTCCACCTGCAGTGCCCCGCTTGCACGCACGTCTGGGACCACGAGACCGGCTTCGGTGCCACCCGGCACCAGCACTGCCGACTGGCCTGAAGTCCCGCGCCGGAAACCCTCGTGCCCTACTGGGGCAGCCGGTTGTCGGCGCTCAGGACGTCGCCCTGCACCGCCGAGCCCGTCGCCCGGCGTACCGCGCCGATCGCCGGGTCGGAGATCGAGACGGTGAGCGTGCAGGACGGCTGCCCGGTGATGGTGTTGTGCGAGTCGACCGGCGGCGAGAGCCGCTGCAGCACCGCGTAACCGTTGATGCCGGGGCACAGGGCCTGGGCCGGCAGCGTCACCCGGGCGGACCCGCCGTGCGCCGCCCCGATGTGGATGGCGCCACTCGCGGTGCGGGGCGTGCCGGCGTCCAGTGTGACGGGCAGGCCGTGGGCGCCGGCGACCAGCCCGTCGGGGCCCTCGATCTCCACGGCCACGCCCTCGGGGCCCAGCGGCTGGCTCAGGTCCAGCGGCTGGAGGCCGTCGCCCGGCGCGAGGAGGAGGTCGATGGTGAACCGGCCCGGGTCGTGGGCCGAGCTCGCCCCGAACCCGTAGGAGCCGAGCATGAGTTGCGGGCCGGACGGCGGGCTGCCGACCGGCTCCGCGAGGGCGACGGGGGCGACGCCGGTGGTGCCGGGGGCCGAGGTGGGAGCCGATGCGGGAGCAGCGGGCAGCGGGAAGTGGTGGAACCCCTTGACGCCGCACTCCCCGCCGTCGGAGACCCCGCCCCCGGGCAGCGCGGCATCCGTCGACGGCCGCGGGGATCCGGGGCTGCCCTGGGACGGGGTGCGGCTGCCGGAGCCGAACGCGGACAGCAGCCCTTGGCTCGGTCCGACGGCGATGGTGACCAGGGAGAGCAGCACGGCCAGCACGGCCAGCAGCAGGTACCACGGCCTGGAGCGCTCCTTGCGCCCACGGGCGCGGGCCTTTCCGGCGGGCCCCGTCGACCAGCGGCGGCCACCGGGATCCACCGGGGGTTCGTGGTGCCAGCGCGCCGAGAGCATCCGGGTTCTGGCCGCCGGCTCCTTGACGGAGGCGCTGCGGATGAAGTCCTCGTCGAGCACCAGCCCGTCGAAGGGATCCGGTGTCGTCGGTTCCTGCTCCGGTCCCGGTTCCGGCCCCTGCCCCGGCTCCTCGGAGGGATGTGGTTCCTGGTCATCGGCTATCGGCACGGCGTCAGTATGCCCGGGTGTCGCGGCACACCGTTCGTCGGGGATCATCGAACCCGGTAGCAGCGAAGAGGGGGACTCCGAGATGGCAGCTCTGACGGTCGCCGAGGCCGACGCACTCGCGGCGCTGGCCCACGCCGGGCAGGTCGACAAGATCGGCGTTCCCTACGTCGAACACGTCCGCGCCGTGGCCCACGGGCTCGCACCCCTGGGCAGTGTCCTGGAGATGGCCGGGCTGCTGCACGACGTCATCGAGGACACGGACCGGACCGCCGACCACCTCCTCGACGCCGGCGTGCCCCGGGCCGTGGTGGACCTGGTCCGGGCCGTCACGAAGCGCCCGGGCGTGCCCTACGACGAGATGATCCGCCAGGTGGCCGCCGATCCACTGGCCTGCCTGGTGAAGATCGCCGACAACGCCCACAACGCGCTCCCGGACCGCGCCGCCCGCCTGCCCGAGGACAAGCGAGCGCAACTGGCCGCGAAGTACGCCGCGGCCCGCCGGGTGCTGTGGCCGGCGGCGGAGCGCCGGGACGTCGAGACGATCCTGCGCCGGGTGAACCCGGCACTGCTGGCGGAACTGGACGCGTGAGGCGCACCGTTCGGACGTGCCAGTGCCAGTGCCAGTGCCAGTGCCAGGCCCGGCTCGCCGCCGGCACGAGGAGATCCTGCACCGTCGTCGGTCAGCGGCGGCGGCCACTGGCGCGACCCGCCTCGCCGCTCCCCGCGGTACCAGCAGACTTGGCGGCCAGCAGGGCGGTGCGGACGCGTACCGCGCCCTGAGGCGTGACGGGGGCTTCACCACCGACGGCCACTGCTCGGTTCCCAAGGCCCGCACAGCCGCGGCAGACGCCTGACCGGGGCACCGGGTCGTGGCACTCGGCACACTCGGAGTACCGGGCCGCTCGGGGCTGTTCGGGGACCTGGACGACCGGATGAACATCACCATCCAGCTGATGCCGTTCAGTGCCGGCTTCCACCCCGGCCTGGATGGGGCGTTCGTGCTCATGGGATTCGCGCCGCCGAATCCGAACGTCGTCTGGGTGGAGAATGGCCCCAACTCGGTGTACTTCGAGGGGTCAGCTGACGTGGAGCGGTACACCGAGGTCTTCGACCACCTGCGGGCCCGTGCCCTCGGTCCACCCGAGACCCGTAACCAGATCAACAGGAGCCTCAAGGAGCTGTAGGCGTGAGCACCACCAAGCCCGACCCCGCCGAGCTGGACTTCTCCGGCGTCACCTGGGAGAAGTCCCCGTTCAGCGGCGGCAATGACAACTGCGTGGAGTTCGGGGTGGCCGGCGAGTTCATTGCCGTCCGCGACTCCAAGCGCCCTGAGCAGACGCCGCTGGTCTACACCCGTAACGAGATCAAGGCCATGATCCTCGGTGCCAAGGCCGGTGTGTTCGACCATCTCGTCTGACCGGGCGTAGCAGTCGTCCGGAGTGATCGGCAGTGGAGTGGCGGCCGACCCCAGCGTCAGCGGGGTCGGCCGCCATCGTGTTTGTGCCTGCCCGGTGGTGGGTGGGTGCTGCGGGCGTGCGGGCGTTGGCGTTTGGGCGAGATAACGCTGCGTGTTCGCCTTGCTTCGTCCTGGGGATGCTCCCTGTTCGGTGGGATCGGTGGGTCTTCGCCAAGGCGGGACGCTTGCCGTTCCGAGGGTGTGGCTGTGAGCTGCGAGTATGACATTGATTCGAACGGGTGATCGAACGATAGCAGAGCGAAATCCGGCTTTGCTTTTCCGTACACATGTTCGATCCTGGTCTCGTGGAGGCATCACTCAGCGCACTGGCACCTCAGCTCCAGCAGGCCCGGCCCGGGCCGCTGGTGCCGGTGCTGCCTGCCCTGCGGGCGCTGCTGCCACAGCGTGGGCTGCGGCCGGGCACCGCTGTGTCGGTCGGCGGGGACACCGCACTGCTGCTCACGCTGGCCTCTGCCGCCACTGCGGCCGGGACCTGGTGCGGGGCGATCGGGCTGGGTGGGCTGGGACTGGTGGCCGCGGCCGAGCTGGGTGTGCGGCTCGACCGGTTCGTGCTGGTCGAGTCGCCGGGGGAGCGGTGGCCGGAGGTCGTCGCGGCGATGGCGGACGCCTTCGGGATCCTGCTGGTGCGTCCGGTCGGGCCGGTGGGCGGGGCGGTGGCGGCCCGGCTCGGTGCGGTCGCCCGTCGGACGGGGTGCGTGCTGCTGGTGGCCGGTCCGTGGCCGGGCGCGCAGGTGTGCCTGGAGGTCGTCGACCGGTCGTGGACGGGGGTGGGCCGGGGCCGCGGCCGGCTGCGGGCCCGCCGGATCCAGGTGACGGCCGCCGGGCGCGGTGCCGCGGCCCGGAGCCGCACGGTGGCGCTGTGGCTGCCTGACGAGAACGGGACGATCAGCCCGGTCGAGCCGCTGGTGACGGGCACCGGGCCGGTGGCCACCGGTGCGCGTGCTCCGCTGGCGGTGGTGTGATGAGCAACAGTGCGATCAGTGACGGCGGGATCAACGGCGGCGCGATCAGGAACAGTGCGATCAGCGACGGTGCGATCAGTGACGGCGCGGCGCCCAGGGCGCTGGCCGCCTGGTGTCCCGACTGGCCGGTGATCGCCGTGCTCGGTCCGCACCCGGCGCCCGAGCGGCTGGTGGCCGTGGTCGAGCGCGGCCGGGTCCTGGCCGCCACCGACGCCGCCCGCGCCGCCGGTATCGGCCGCGGCCAGAAGGTCCGCACGGCCCAGGCCACCGTGGCCGGCCTGGAGATCCACGAGCGTCAGGCGGACGAGGAGGCGAAGCAGTTCGAGCCGGTCGCCGACGCCGTCGGCGCGCTCGCCGCGCGCCTGGAGGTGCTGCGGCCGGGGCTGCTGGCGGTCCCCGCCGACGGGCCGGCCCGCTACCACGGCGGGGAGGAGCGCCTGGTCGAGCGCGTCTACGACGCGATCGAGGCGGCCGGTCACGAGTGCCGGGTGGGCGTGGCGGACGGTCTGCTCGCCGCGCAGCTGGCCGCCCGGACCGAGCAGGTGGTACCCGCCGGACACAGCCCCCGGTTCCTGGCCGGCTTCCCGGTCGCCGAGCTCGGTGACGCGCGGCTGGCGGACCTGTTGCTCCGGCTCGGTCTGCCGACGCTCGGCCGGTTCGCCGCGCTGCCCGTGCGGGCGGTGGCGGACCGGTTCGGGGCGGCCGGCCTGGCCGCGCACCGCCAGGCGCGCGGCCTGCAGGCCAGGCCGGTGATCGCCCGTCCGCCGGGGCTCGACCTGACGGTGGAGGAACGCTTCGAGCAGCCCTCGCTGCTGGCGGAGCCGCTGGTGTTCGCCGCGCGGGCGCTGGCCGAGCGGCTGCACGAGGGCCTCGCCGCGGCGGGGCTGGCCTGTGAGCGGGTCGAGGTGGAGGTGGAGTGCGCCGACGGCACGTGCGCGGCGCGGGCCTGGCGTCACGAGGGGCTGCTGTCGGTGGGGGCGGTGGCCGAGCGGGTGCGCTGGCAGCTGCAGGCCTGGCAGCACCGCCGGGTCTTCGCCGAGGAGGCCGGCGGGGTGGTGGCGCTGCGGCTGGTGCCGGACGGCCTGGTCCGCGATCCGGGCCGGCAGCTGTCCCTGCTGGACGGGGACCGGGAGACGACCGAGCGGGTGGAGCGGGCGGTGGCCCGGGTGCAGGCGATCCTCGGGCACGCCGGCCTGGTGACGGCGGAACTGGCGGGCGGGCGCGGTCCGGCCGACCGCGTCGTGCGCACGCCGTGGGGCGACGCGCACCAGGAGCGGCGGGCGGACGGCCCCTGGCCGGGCCGGCTGCCCGCGCCCTCGCCCGCTCACGTCCCCGCGGTGCCGCCGCCGGTGCGGCTGCTGGACGCCGACGGCCAGGAGGTCGCGGTGACCGCCCGGGCCGAGGCGTGCGGTGCGCCGGCCCGTCTCGTCCTGGCCGGCCGGGTGCTGGAGGTGACCGGCTGGGCCGGCCCCTGGCCGGCGACCGAGCGCTGGTGGGAGGAGGACGCCCGGCGGATGGCCCGGCTGCAGGTGACGGTCTCCGACGGGCGGGCCTTACTGCTGCTCGTCGAGGGCGGGCGCTGGCGCATCGAGGGCGCCTATGACAGCTGACCGATATGACAGCTGACCGGGCCGCATCCCACCACCACTGCACGCCACTCGACCACCACTGCGCACCACTCGACCACCACTGCGCACCACCCCACCACCACTGCACACCACTCGGCCACCGCTGCACAGCACGTGGCACCACCGGAGCAGGACCGCCGACATGGGCTTCACCAACCACCCCGACCTGCCGTGGAGCGAGCTGCGCCGCCGGATGACCGGCGGCCGGAGCGCCGCGGACCGGACGGTGATCCCGTTCCCCGGCCCGCCGCCGGGCCCTGCCGCACCCGCACCCGCACCCGCATCCGCCCGCCCCGCATCCGCCCGCCCGGCCTCCGCCCGCCCCGCACCCGTCCCGGCCTGGGCCGAGCTGCACGTCCACAGCAGCTTCTCGTTCCTGGACGGCGCCAGCGCCCCCGAGGACCTGGTCGCCGAGGCCGCCCGGCTGGGGACCGAGGCCCTGGCGGTCACCGACCACGACGGCCTGTACGCGGCCGCGATCCTCGCCACCGAGGCCCGCCGCGCCGGCATCGCCACCGTCTACGGCGCCGAGCTCACCCTCGGTGCCACCGGTGAACCGACCGGCACCCCCGACCAGGACGGCGAGCACCTGCTGGTGCTGGCCCGCGGCGCCGAGGGCTACCGCCGCCTGGCCCGCACGATCGGTGACGCCCACCTGGCCGGCGCCGGCAAGCGCCGCCCCAGCTACGACGTCGACCGGCTCCCCGACGCCGCGGGCGGTCACTGGGCGATCCTGACCGGCTGCCGCAAGGGCGCCGTCCGCCGCGCCCTGGACGTCGAGGGCCCGGCGGCCGCCGAGCGCGAACTGCGCGCCCTCGCCGAGCGCTACGGCCCTGGCAACGTCCACGTCGAGCTGACCGACCACCACACCCCGGGCGACGACGAGCGCAACGACACCCTCGCCGCGCTCGCCGCCCGCACCGGACTCGCCGTGGTCGCCTCCACCGCCGCCCACCACGCGTCCCCCGCCCAGACCCGCCTCGCCCAGACCCTCGCCGCGCTGCGCCAGCGCCGCAGCCTCGCCGACGCCGAGCCCCACCTCGCCGCGGCCGGCACCGCGCACCTGCGCTCCCCGGCCGAGATGGCTGCCCGCCTCGCCCCCTGGCCCGGCGTCCAGCAGGCCACCGTCGACCTCGCCCGCGCCTGCGCCTTCGACTTCACCACCCTCGCCCCCGAACTGCCCGGCTTCCCCGTCCCGGAGGGCCACACCGAGGCCAGCTGGCTGCGCCACCTCACCGAGCGGGCCGCCGCCGGCCGCTTCGACGCCGCCGACCGCCGGGCCCACCAGCAGGTCGCCTACGAGCTGCAGGTCATCGAACAGCTCTCGATGTGCGGGTACTTCCTCATCGTCCACGACCTGGTCGACTTCTGCCGCCGCCGTGACATCTGGTGCCAGGGCCGCGGCTCGGCCGCCAACTCCGCGGTCTGCTACGCCCTCGGCATCACCGCCGTCGACCCGATCCGCTACGGGTTGCTGTTCGAGCGCTTCCTGAGCCCCGAGCGCGACGGGCCGCCGGACATCGACCTGGACATCGAGCACCGGCGGCGCGAGGAGGTCATCCAGTACTGCTACGACACCTATGGCCGCACCCACGCCGCCCAGGTGGCCAATGTGATCAGCTACCAGCCCAAGCTGGCCGTGCGGGACGCGGCCCGGGCGCTCGGCTACGCGGCCGGGGACCTCGACCGCTTCAGCCGCGAGACCGGCTGGCACGAGACGCCGCCGTCCGAGGCGGTGCCCGAGGAGGTGCGCGAGCTGGCCGGCCAGCTGCGCGGGCTGCCGCGCCACCTCGGCATCCACTCCGGCGGCATGGTCCTCACCCGCCGGCCGATCGCCGAGGTCTGCCCCACCGAGTGGGCCCGGATGCCCGGCCGCTCCGTCCTGCAGTGGGACAAGGACAGTTGCGCGCACGCCGGGCTGGTGAAGATCGACCTCCTGGGGCTCGGCATGCTCTCCGCCCTGCACGACGCCTGCGACCTGATCGCCCGTCACCACGGGGTGCGCTACACCCTCGCCACGATCCCGCCCGAGGACGACGAGGTCTACCGGATGCTCGCCCGGGCCGACACCGTGGGCCTGTTCCAGGTCGAGTCCAGGGCGCAGGCGTCCGCGCTGCCGCGGATGCGGCCGAGCAGCTTCTACGACCTGGTGGTGCAGGTCGCCCTGATCCGGCCCGGACCGATCCAGGGCGGCTCCGTCCACCCCTACATCCGCCGCCGCAACCACCGCGAACCCGCCACCGTCCCGCACCCGCTCATGGAGCGCGCCCTGGCCAAGACCCTCGGGGTGCCGCTCTTCCAGGAGCAGATGATGCAACTCGCCATCGACTGCGCCGGCTTCACCCCGGCCGAGGCCGACCGGCTGCGCCAGGCCATGGGCGCCAAGCGCTCCCACGAGCGGGTGGCCGAACTGCGCGAGCGGCTGCTGACCGGCATGGCCGAGCGCGGCATCCCGCCGGAGGCCGCCGAGGACGTGTACGGGAAGATCGAGGCGTTCTCCAGCTACGGCTTCCCGGAGTCGCATGCCGCCTCGTTCGCGTTGCTGGTCTACGCCTCCGCCTGGCTCAAGCTGCACCACCCGGCCGCCTACACCTGCGCGTTGCTGGCCAACCAGCCGATGGGCTTCTACTCCCCGCAGACGCTGATCGCCGACGTGCGCCGCCACGGCGTGGAGGTCCGCCCGGTCGACATCAACCGGAGCGCGGCCCCGCCCACCCTGGAGCCAGGCCCTTCGCAGGACGGTGAGCCGGCGATCCGGCTCGGCCTGGAGAGCGTGCGCAACCTCGGCCCCGAGCAGGCCGAGGCCATCGCCGCGGGCCGGCCGTACGCGGATCTGGAGGACTTCGCCCGCCGCACCGGGCTCGAAGCCCCCGAGCTCGAAGCCCTGGCCACCGCCGGGGCCTTCGCGAGCCTGGGGCTGAGCCGCCGTCAGGCGCTGTGGTCCGCAGGCCTGCTCACCCGGACCGGC
The DNA here is from genome assembly GCF_036226465.1 of Kitasatospora sp. NBC_01250. Lineage (NCBI taxonomy): Bacteria > Bacillati > Actinomycetota > Actinomycetes > Kitasatosporales > Streptomycetaceae > Kitasatospora > Kitasatospora sp. NBC_01250. The sequence goes on from NZ_CP108476.1 coordinate 8,690,369, forward strand.
GAGGGCATGCTGCCCGGCACCGCCCCGGGCCTGCGGGCCCCCGAGCTGGCCCCGATGACCGCGATCGAGGAGACCATCGCCGACCTGTGGGCCACCGGGGTCTCCGCCACCAGCCACCCCGTCCAGCACGCCCGTTCCCACCTGGACCGTTGCGGCGCCCTGACCGCCGCCGCCTTCAAGAGCGCCCCTGCCGACACCCTGGTCGCCGTCGGCGGCCTGGTGACCCACCGCCAGCGCCCGCCGACGGCCGGTGGCGTGCTCTTCATCTCGCTGGAGGACGAGACCGGCCTGATCAACGTCGTCTGCCAGCCGCACGTCTGGGAGCGCCAGCGCCGCACCGCACTGCAGAACGCCGGCCTGCTGGTCCACGGCACCGTGGAGCGCCGCGACGGCGCGGCCAACCTGGTCGCCAGCCGCCTGACCCCGCTCACCCTCGCCCCGGGCACCCGCAGCCGCGACTTCCGGTGACCGCCGCCGGGGTCGGCCCGGATGCCGGCCCGGATATCGGCCCGGATATCGGCCCGAAGGCCGGTCCGGGTGCCGTGGTCAGGGCCGCCAGTAGCCGAGGGCGTGCAACTGGCCGCGGGCCAGGCCGAGCTCCTTGCGGGCCAGCTGGGCCAGCGCACGGGTGGTGGCGGTGTCGCAGGTGAACCAGAGGTAGGCGTCGGCCAGTTCGGCGGGCGTCATGGCCGTCAGGGCGCTGCGGACCTCGGCCACCAGGTCCGCACCGCCCCGGCGCCGGGCCACCCGCCGGACCCGGCAGGAGCCGTCGTCCGGCCCGACCGGCAGCTCGGCGTCCGTGTCGTGCTGGGTCTCCAGCCAGACCTGCGCGGGTGTGCCGGGCAGTGCGGCGAGCAGGGAGTTGACCGCCGGCAGCGAGGCGCAGTCGCCGACCGCCAGCAGGTGTCCCGGCGGCGGGTGCGGCAGGGTGAAGCCGGTGCCCTGCACGGTGGCCTGGATCCGGTCGCCGGGTCGTGCCGCACGGGCCCAGCGGCTCGCGCAGCCGTCGTGCAGCGCGAACTCCAGGTGGAAGGTGCCCGTCGCGGGATCCGGCTCCACCAGGGTGTAGGCCCGTTGGTGCGGACGGCCGTTGTCGTCGAACCACAGGCGCACCCACATCGTGGGGTGCACCCCGGTCGCCGCCAGCATCCCGCCGTCGGTGCAGGACACCCGCCGGTAGTGCTCGGTGATCTGCTCGACCCCGGTCACCGTGAACTCGTAGTCCTTGCCGCGCATCAGCTTGAGGACGACGCCCTCCCAGCCGTGACCCATGCCGGTCTCCTCCCATGGCGGACGTGGCGGCTCGGCAGGCCCGAGACCCTGAAGTTAGGTTAGCCTAACCTCAATCTTCAAGATTCCCCCAAAGTTCCGCCGGGCCGCGGTCAAGGTGGCCGGTGCGGGTGGGGTGATCCGGCTCGCGAGTGACCGGTTCGCACGTGGGGAAATCGGTCAACGTCCAGGATTGAAGCCCAAGTTGGCAGTAGTCTGAATGTGCGCGGGGTCGTGCTCCGACTGCCCCTGCCGGAGGCTGGACGCGCTGGTTAGGCATGGCTTACCTTATCGGCCGTGAACTGGGCTGAGGCGGTACCAAACCTGTTGATCGGCTTGCGCGAAGGCCTTGAGGCCGGGCTCGTCGTGAGTATCCTGCTGGCCGCGCTGCGCCGGACCGCGGACGGCGGTCGGCGGGTGTCGCCGGCACCCGTCTGGCTGGGCGTGCTGGGCGCGGTGACGGTCGCCGCGGCCTTCGCGGCCGTGCTGACGTTCTCCACCAGCGTGCTGTCCAGCGCGGGGCAGGAGGCGGTCGGCGGACTGCTGAGCGTGCTGGCGGTCGGCCTGGTGACCGCCATGGTGTTCTGGATGCGGCGCACCGCCGCCCATCTCGCCCGGCAGTTGCGCGGGGAGGTGGAGCGGGCGAGCGCGATCGGCGCGGGCGCCCTGGCGCTGACGGCCTTTCTCGCCGTCGGCCGGGAGGGCCTGGAGACGACGCTGTTCCTGTGGACGGCCGTCAAGGCCTCCGGCTCGACGCTGGCCCCGCTGGTCGGCGCCGGGCTGGGGCTGGCGGGCGCGGTGGCGCTCTGTTGGCTGCTCTACCGGCAGGCGGTGCGGCTGAACCTCGGTGTCTTCTTCGGCCGGACCGCGCTCGCGCTGGTGGTGATCGCCGCCGGGGTGCTCTCCTACGGCCTCGGGGACCTGCAGGACGCGGGGCTGCTGCCGGGCAGCCACTGGGTGGCGTTCGACCTGAGCGCACACCTGGACCCGGGCTCGTGGTGGGTCTCGATCATCACCGGGTTCACCGACCTGGCACCGAGGATGACGGTGCTGCAGGTCGTGGCCTGGGCGGTGTACCTGGCCGTGGTGGTCCCGCTGTTCGTCCGGGCCGGGCGCCCGGCGCCCGCCCCCGCGGCGGAAGCGGCCGCCGCGACCGCGGCGCCGGCCGCTGCGACCCCCGCGCCGGAGCCGGCCGCCGCCACCCCGGAGCCGGCCCGCGCGGACCGGTGGGAGCGCCTGGCCGGCGGCCGCCTGTGGACGGTGGCCGGGGTGCTGGTGGTGGTGCCCGCGCTGGCCGCCACGACCGCGATCGCGCTGCTGCCCGACGGCACCGCGGCGGCCGTCGAAGCGGTCACGGTGACCCGCAAGACGTGCGCCGACGAGTGGACCTCCGGCCACACCGGCACGCAGACCTTCTCGGTCGACAACAAGTCCGGCCAGTCCGGTGAGATCAACCTGGTCAACTCCAGCGGCGCGGTGGTCGCCGAGATCGAGACGATCGGCCCGGCCACCACCGCTCAGATGACGGCCACCCTGGGCAGCGGCGCCTACACCATCAACTGCCTGATGTCGGGGAGGACCACCTCCTCCGCCACCGTGGCGGTCAGCGGTCACACCGGCCGGACGGCGCCGCTGGCCGTGAAGCCGGTCAGCGTCGACGACCTCACCCCGCCCGACACCGCCTACCAGCAGTACGCCGCGGGCGTGCTCATCCAGCTGTCCGGCGCGGTGGCGGCCATCACCGCGGACCTCCGGGCGAACGACCTCGCCAAGGCGAAGACCGACTGGCTCACCGCCCAGCTGGACTGGGAGAAGGTCGGCGCCTCCTACGACAGCTTCGGCGACGAGGGCACCGCCGTCGACGGCCTCCCGGACGGGCTGCCCGGCGGCGTGCAGGACAGCGGCTTCACCGGCCTGCACCGCCTGGAGTACGGCCTGTGGCACGGTCAGAGCGCCGCCGACCTGCTGCCCGTGGCGAACACCCTCACCACCGACGTCGCGACCGTCAGCGCCAAGCTGACCACCGACGACGAGGCCGGTGACCCGACCAACCTGCCGACCCGCGCGCACGAGATCCTGGAGGACGCGCTGCGCGACCACCTCTCGGGGATCGACGACGAGGGCGCCGGCGCCGCCTACCCGGAGACCTCCGCCGACGTCCAGGTGACCCGGACCGTGCTCGCCGAACTCACCCCGCTGATCAACGCCCGGGCCCCCAAACTCCTGGCGACGACCGACCAGCAGCTGGACGCACTGGACTCCGCGCTGCTCGCCACCCAGACCAACGGCAACTGGACCGCCCCGCAGCAGATCCCGCTCGCGGCCCGCCAGCGCGTCGACGCCGCCATCGGCACCCTCCTGGAAACGCTCGACCAGGTTCCGGACCTGCTCGAGGTCCCGCCTTCCGCCCAGTGAGCCTTCCGCCCTCCGCCCAGTGACCCTCCCGGGCACCGGGCGGCCGGACCACAGACCAGCACGCAGACGAGACGAAAGAAAGAGCGGGCCCTCAACCATGGACGTCAGCCGTCGCAGATTCCTCTCCGGTGCCGCCGTGGGCGCGGCCGGAACCGCACTGACCGGCGGAATGCTGATCGGCGGCGCCCAGGCCGACGCCCACGCGGCGGCCGGCGGCCCGGCCGCCGCCGACTCCTACCCCTTCCACGGCGCCCACCAGTCCGGCATCCTCACCCCCGGCCCGTCCGGCAAGCAGAACGCCTCCTGCTACGCGGCCTTCGACGTGACCGCCAAGGACAAGGGCGCACTCGCCGACCTGATGCACACCCTCACCGACCGGGCCCGCGCCCTCACCACCGGCGGCGCGGCCCCGGACCTGGGCGTCGGCCAGCCCCCGGCCGACAGCGACGTCCTCGGCCCGGACATACCGGCCGACGGACTGACCGTCACCACCTCGGTGGGCGCCAGCCTCTTCGACGACCGCTTCGGCCTCGGCGGGCACAAGCCGAAGAACCTCACGCCGATGCGCATCTTCCCCAACGACTCGCCCGAACCGGCCTGGCTGCACGGCGACCTGCTGCTCCAGATCTGCGCCAACCACCCCGACACCGTCCACCACACCATCCGCGACATCGCCAAGCACACCCGCGGCGCCATGCAGCTGCGCTGGAAGATCGAGGGCTACAACTCCCCGCCCCGGCCCTCCGGCACCGGCCGTAACCTGCTCGGCTTCAAGGACGGCACCGCCAACCCCACCGGCGGCACCGCTGAGCAGCTGATCTGGGTCGACGACCCCACCGAGCCCGCCTGGGCCCAGGGCGGCTCCTACCAGGTCGTCCGGCTCATCCGGATGCTCGTCGAGTTCTGGGACCGGGTCTCCATCAGCGAGCAGGAGAACATGTTCGGCCGCCGCCGCGACACCGGCGCACCGCTGGACGGCACCAACGAGTTCGACACCCCGGACTACGGCGCCGACCCCAAGGGCAACGTCATCCCGCTCGACTCGCACATCCGGCTCGCCAACCCCCGCACCCCCGACACCGCCGACCAGCGACTGCTGCGCCGCTCCTACAACTACGACCTGGGGCTGGACCAGAACGGCAACATCCAGTCCGGGCACATCTTCGCCTGCTACCAGCAGGACGTGAAGCGCCAGTTCGAGACCGTCCAGACCCGGCTGGTCAACGAGCCCCTGATCGACTACGTCCAGCCCTTCGGCGGCGGCTACTTCTTCGTGCTGCCCGGTGTCGCCGACGCCCAGGACTGGTACGGGCGGGCCCTGCTCAGCTGACGCCCGGCCGCAGGTGCAGCACGAGGTCGCGGGGCAGGCCGTGGGTGTCGTGGAGGTAGTGGAAGTCCTCCTCGCCCAACGGCCCGCGGAACCGGGGCCGGGCCAGCACCTGCCGGCCGCGCTCCAGCAGGCGGCCGAAGCGGCGCTCCTCGTCGAGCAGCGTCCGGCGCACCAGCTCCGGGTCCTCGTCCTGGCGGAAGCGGTCCAGGGTGTGCCGGACCAGCTCCTGCGGCAGATCGGCCAGGGTGCGCCCCGGCTCGTCGCGCCGCAGCACGGTGAGCACCCGGCGCACCAGCCGGCGCAGCACATAGCCGCGGCCGGTGCTGCTCGGGCGCACCCCGTCGCCGATCACCACGACGGCCGAGCGCAGGTGGTCGCAGACCAGCCGCAGTGACGGTTCGTCCAGCTCCCACAGCGGCGGCACGAGCCGGCGCCAGGGGCCGAAGACGTCGCACTCGAACACCGAGCGCCGGCCCTGCAGCAGCGAGGCGAGCCGCTCCAGGCCGTGTCCGGTGTCGATGTTGCGCTGGGGGAGCGATACGAGCGAGCCGTCGTCGAGCCGCCGGTGGCGCATCATCACGTGGTTGCCGACCTCCACCCAGCGGTCGTCACCGGTCGGCGTCGACTCCGGCGGGGTGTCGCCGGTCCACAGGAAGATCTCCGAGTCGGGGCCGCACGGGCCGGTGGGACCGTTGGACCACCAGTTGTCCTCACAGGTGAGTTCCACCGGCACGCCGTGCTGCTGCCACACCTCCAGGGAGGCGGTGTCCGGGCCCGTCCGCTCGTCGCCGCCGAAGACCGTGGCGTGCAGCAGTCGGGGGTCGATGCCGAACCCCTCGGTGAGCAGCCCGTAGCCCCAGTCGAGGCTCTGCGGGCCCTCGTAGTCGCCGAGCGACCAGGTGCCGAGCATCTCGAAGACGGTCAGATGGGTGCGGTCGCCGACCTCGTCGAGATCCGTGGTGCGCAGGCAGCGCTGCACGTTGACCAGCCGTCGGCCCAGCGGGTGGGGGCGGCCTTCGAGGTAGGGGGTGAGCGGGTGCATGCCCGAGGTGGTGAAGAGCACCGGGTCGCCGGGCGGCGGGAGCAGGGTCGAGCCGGTGATGCTGCGGTGGCCGCGGTCCTCGTAGTACTCGACGAACGTGCGGACGATCCGGTCGGTGTCCAGGTGGGTGTTCATGCTGGTGTTCACGTCGGTGTTCAGGCCGGTGTTCATGTCGGTGCCCATGGGGTGCTCCTTCGCGGGTGCGAGCGGGGAGGCACCGGAGAACGGTCCGCACGAGCGTCGGAACCGGAGCGTGGAGCGGGCATGAACGCACCGGCGGACCGTTTCCGGTCGCCGGTGGGGGTGGGACGTACGTCAGGCGGCGGCAACCGGCGAGCTGGTCGCTCGCGCGGTCGCGCTGGTGCTTCGGCCGGTGACGTTCATACCGCGAGGGTAGCGCGCCCGCGGGCTGCGGGCACGCGATTTGTGACCGGGGCCTCCTGGTGCGGCGCTCAGCGGAGCAGCCACTCCATGGTCAGGGCGCCTTCGCGCAGCCGGCCCGCCCAGTACGACCAGGCCGGGCAGGACAGCAACAGCTCGGCGAGTGCGGCGTCGTCGGGGCCGCCGGGCCCGAGCAGGCGCTTGGTGAGGCGGTGGGCCAGGGCGAAGGTGGCCTGCGCCTTGGCGAGCCGCTCCTGCAGGGCGGGCAGCCCGCCCTCCGCCAGCACCGGGCGCAGCTGCTCCAGCCAGGCATCGGCCCACCAATCGGCCAGCGCCGCCGGGTCGACCTCGGCGAAGGTGGGGGCGAGCGCCGCGGCGAGGCGGTCGACCAGATGGTACGGAACGTCGTCGTATGCGTCGTCGGCGTCGTTGTCGTTGTCGTTGTTCTCGTTCTCGTTCTCGTCCTCGGCGGGCCGGGCCAGGTGCGGGTACTCGCTCGCGAAGTGCTCCCAGCCCACCGAGACCGTGTGGCCCAACTCCGCGATGGTGAACGCCTCGACGGGGTGCTCGGCGTACAAGGCCTCGCCGTCCGTGAAGATGTCCCGCAGCACCTGGTAGCGCAGCGGGGTGGACTCGGCCAGCAGCACCGCGTCGTAGAGGTCCTTGCCCTGCGGGTAGGCGTCGCTGACCAGCCACATCAGCTTCCAGGCCAGCGACAGCTCGGGGGAAGCGGCGTTGAGCCGGGCGCCGGCCGTCCCGGTGGCGGGCCCCTCGGCGGCGGGCAGCAGGGCCGGCTGCGGGGGCACCCGCAGCGGCTCGTTGAAGACGAAGTCCAGCTGGATCGCGCCGTCCGGCAGCCCGTCGGCCCGCCAGGGCAGCAGCAACCGGCGCCCGGGCACCCGGTCGTAGGTCCAGATGTCCTCGCTGACCGCCTCCGAGGCGGTGAAGCGGACCGGGCCGTGGCTCGCGGCCTCGGCGGCCCGCGCGATGCCGTCCAGCATCTCGGCGGTCCGCGGCTCCTCGATCCGCCACTGCGGCGGGACCACCACGAAGTCCAGGTCGCCGGGCTCGCGGGCCTGTGCCCCGAACCAGGCGCTCAGCAGCACGCTGCCGCGCAGCACCAGGGCCTCGGCCCAGGGCGAGTCGGCGATCGCGGCGAGCAGCAGGTCCATGGCCCGGCGCCGTGCGGCGTACCAGGCGGCGCCGAGCCCGGGGTCGGTGAACCGCGGATCGGCGGCGCGGTAGGCGTAGGGGTGCGCCTTCAGCGCGGGGTCGAAGACGCCGGCCTGGGTGGCGCGCGGGTCCTGGACCGGACGCAGGGTCAGCGGCACGCCGGGGGCCGGGCGGCCGCCCGCGACGGGCCGCAGCTGCGGCACGCTGCCGTCGGGGAGGAGTTGCCAACGGTCGTTCACGGGGTCGGGTCCTTCGGCGTCGAGCCGTCGGCGGCTATCCAGCCGTCGTCCACGGCGAGGTTGCTGTCGTGCACCACGAACTCGCGCTCCACCGCGATCGGCGGATGGCCGGCCGCCACGAGCGTGTCGGTCAGGGCGGCCAGCCGGTGCTCGGCGGTGCGGCGTCCCACGCCGTGGCAGCGCTGGGTGACGAACTGCTGGCCGCGCCCGGTGGGATCGGTGCGGCGTGCGTTCCAGGACACGTGGGCGCAGTGGCCCGCCACCGCCCGGACCAGCGCCGCACGCTCACCGGGCGCCAGCAGCACCTTGAGGTGGTGCTCGAAGTAGCGCGCCGGGCCGAGGAGTTCGGCCTCGCTGTCACTGCCCGGCACGCCCGGGGCCCACGGCGCGGCCTCGCACTTCACCCGCACCGGGGTGAAGCCGTCGGTGCGCAGCGCGGCCGTCAGCCGCTCGGCCCGCTCGAGCTGCTCCTGGAACGTGCCCGCCGCCCTCCAGGACAGCATCGGCTGCGAGGGGTGCTGCCCGCGGGCCAGCACGATGTGGGTGTACTTCAGCCCGTGCGCCTGCGCCCAGCGGGCGAGGGCCGGTAGGGCATCGGGCCGGGTGTCGGGCCGGGTGTCGGGCCGGGTGTCGGGCAGGGCTTCGGCGTCCGTCGCGGCGAGGGTCAGGTGGGTCTCGAACTCTCCGACCGTCCCGGCGGCGCCGAAGGCCCGGTAGGTCAGGGGCGCTTGCACTGTCACGGCGGCGATTGTTCCAGTCGGATCGTGCGACCGGCCAACCGGTTTCCGCTGGTGGCCGCCGCTCTGGCGGCAGGTCAGCAGGCTACGGGCAGTCAGTGCCAGGCCTCCCGGCGCGAACGCCGCGCGCTCCCGCATCGTCTACCATCACTGCTCGCTGACAGATGGACGAGATGAAGAGTGTGGCAATGAGACTACTGATCACCTTGGGTTACGGCGCTGTTCTGGCGGCGCTCGTCGTGGGGACCTTGGTGGGGAACCTGTTCGGCGTGGACGACGTGAGCAGGCTGTTGCTGACGCTCATCGAGTTCGTCACCGGTCTGCTGGTGCTGAGCGTCGTCATGGCAGCGCTGCCGCGTCGGCTGCAGCAGCAGGTGGCAGGGGCACAGCCCACCTCGGCGATGATGCGGCGTCGGGTCGACCGGCTGCTCGTCGCCATCGGCGGCATTCCGGCGCGTTCGGCGCGCGCGGATGTCGCGGCCCTCGCCCGCGGCGCGAGCCTGTACGCGCGAGCGGTGCGGATCGATGGACCGCGCCCCGCACTCGGCGTGCTGCTCTTCGAGGCGCCGGCCGACGGGCAGGCCGTGCTGCGCTGGCACCAGGGGAGGACCGTCGAGACGATCCCGGCCCCGTACACGGTGACGGAGCTGGCCGGCGTCCGGTCGACAGCGACAGCCCGCACCCTGAAGGCCACCAGTACGGTCTGGATCGGGGAAACCATCAACGTTCAGCTGACGCCGATGGACCTGGAGGTGCTCCGCCACGTGGCGGCTGCCGCGACGCCGGAGCGGGATGGCACGTCGGTCCGGTAGGCGAGCGGATCGCGGCCGAAGGGGGAGCCCGGTCCCTTGTGGACGACCTTCTCCTTGGGCCCGCTCCACACGTCGGCGCGCTGATCGTGGAGGGCGTCGGCGAAACTCCTGTCCCGGCCGAGGGCGTGCACATCCAGGTCCTCGACGGCGAGACCGGGCTTCCCGCGGAGCTCGTTCGACGCCGGTGGCTGCGCGGGCGCTCAGTCCGCCAGGTGCTCCGCGAGGAAGCCGAAGGCGGGGCTCCACTGCCGGACCTGGAACCGGCTGATCACGTCGGCCTCGGTCTGCAGCCCGGCCGGACAGGCGCGGTGCGGAGGGCGAACCCCCACGTGGCGCTGGTCGGTGGTGAAGACGTACTCGACGGCGTCGTAGGCCACGGCGTTCCCCTGCGTGCTCCTCGGCCGGTCCGGCGCGGGGCCGGTGCTGCCGATTGCTCCGGTGGGCCGGCAACACGCTGTCGCGGCGGGCTCCTTGCTGTGGACTTTTGGCGGGGGTCGGGCTGACCGTTCGTCATTTATGGTGATCGGAGCCCGGATTCGGCCGGGGCATCACGAAAGGAGAGGCGATCATGGGGGAACTGGACGGCAGGACTGCGCTGGTGACGGGCGGCTCGCGCGGGATCGGTCGCGCGGTCGCGCTGCGGCTCGCGGGCGAGGGGGCGCTGGTGGTGGTCCACTACGGGGGCAACGAGGCGGCTGCCGCCGAGACCGTGGCGCGGATCGGGGAGGCCGGGGGCCGGGCGTTCGCGGTGCAGGCCCGGTTCGGCGAGAGCGGTGCGGTGGACCGGCTCTTCGAGGGGCTGACCGCCGGGCTGGCGGAGCACGGCGCGGACGGCCTGGACATCCTGGTGAACAATGCGGGCATTCACTCGGTCAGCCCGATCGGGCAGCTCAGCGAGGAGGAGTTCGAGCGGCTGCTGGCGGTCAACCTGAGCACGCCGCTCTTCGTGGTCAAGCGCGCGCTGCCGCTGCTGCGGGACGGCGGGCGGATCGTCAACATGGGCTCGGCGGCCACTCGGATCGCGGCCCCGATGCAGATCGGCTACACCGCCAGCAAGGCGGCGCTCGCGGCACTCGCCCCCTCGCTCGCCCATCAGTTGGGCGGGCGGGGGATCACCGTGAACACGGTCGAGCCCGGGGTGGTGCGCACCGACCTGACCGCCGGCTTCACCGGCGTCCCCGAGGCGGTGGCCGGGCTGGAGGCGATCACCGCGCTCGGGCGGATCGGCGAGCCGGAGGACGTCGCGGACGTGGTGGGCTTTCTGGTGGGCCCGCAGGGGCGCTGGGTGACCGGCCAGACCATCGACGCCTCCGGCGGTACCTACCTCGGACCGGCCGCGGCCGGCTGATCCACCCCCGGTCGGATCCACCCCCGGTCGGATCCACCCACGGTCGGATCCGCCCCCGGCGGTGCCCGACCCGCGGCCCACCCGCGCCCGGACCCGCGCCCCTACCCGCGCCCGGACCCGCGCCCCCACCCGCGCTCCGGCCCAACGGCCGGGGCGCGGGTAGGACCACGGTCCTGGTCCGGGCGCCGCGGGTGGATCCTGGTCCCCCGCGCGTTCTCGTCCTGCGCTCCGACGAGCAGCCGCCGGCCAGGTGATGAGCTGGGATCCTCCCGGGCCGACACCGACGGCGCCGGTTGGACGAGGCGAGGAGCGAGGGCATGACGGAGCAGTTCGGGCGACGGCCGCTACTGATGGCGGCGGCGGCCACGGTGGGGGCGCTGCTGGCCCCCGCGTCGGCCTACGCGGCTGACGGGGCCACGGCCGGCAAGGCGCCGGCGAAGCCCGACGGCCAGGACCCGGTGCGCGCGCTGGAGCGGGCCGCGCGCCCGCTGCGGTCGACCGAACCGGGCTCGGGCACGGCCGATCTGCGGCCGCTGGGGGCGATGATCGGCGACGCCGCGGTGGTGGGCCTGGGCGAGGCCACGCACGGGTCGCACGAGTTCTTCGCCCTGAAGCACCGGATCTTCCAGTACCTCGTGGAGGCGAAGGGCTTCACCACCTTCGCGCTGGAGATCGGCTGGCCCTCGGGCATGCTGATCGACGACTACATTCAGGGCGGGCAGGGCGACGCGCGCCAGGTCGTGAAGCAGGCCCTGGGCGGATCGCCCTTCGAGCGCGAGGAGTTCCTGCACCTGGTCGAGTGGATGCGGGACCACAACCGGCGCAATCCCGGTCGTCGGGTGCACTTCATGGGCGACGACGCCGGTGCGCCCAGCGTGGGGGACGCCTTCTTCGAGCGGGTGACGGGCTACGTCCGTCAGCACGAGCCGCAGCTGCTGGCGCGGCTCGACGAGCTCTACACCGGCCTGCGCCCGCTCGACGACTACCTCGCCTACATCGCGAAGCCGGTGGCGGAGCGCCAGCGCCTGGCGGCCAACGCCCAGCAGGCGCTGGAGCTGCTGGAGGGTCAACCGAACGCGGGCGCCACGGAGTTCGCCTGGACGGTGCAGCATGCCCGGTCGATCGCCCAGACCGCCAGGTTCCTCGCCTGCGACTTCGACGACGCCAAGGCGGTGACCGCCGCGGAGCTCTACCGCGACCAGCTGATGGCCGACAACATCGTCTGGTGGCAGCGCAACACCGGCCACCGGATGCTGCTGTCGGCACACGACGGGCACGTGGGGTACGTGACCGACGACCCGGTGATGTACCCGAAGGTCCAGGGTGCGTTCCTGCGCGAGGCGCTGGGCAGCGCCTATCTCGCCATCGGAACCACCTTCGACCAGGGCTCCTTCCTGTCGAAGGACCAGGCCCTGGACGGCCCGTGGAAGCCTTTCACGGTGGACGCGGCCGCTCCCGGTTCCAACGAGTACACCCTCGACCAGGTCTGCCGCTCCGACTGGTACCTCGACGCCCGCACCGCCCCGGCCGCGGCCCGTGCCTGGCTGGACACCGTCCGCCCCACGCGCCACATCGGCACCGAGTACCCGTGCCCGCTCGCCGACATCGCGCTGGGGCCGTCCTACGGCGTCCTCATCCACCTCCGCCGGGTGCGGGCGGCCGACCTGTTGACCTGAGCCGCGCATGGGGCTGAAGCCGCGCACAAGTCGGCTGCCTCCCCGGCGCTCACCGCTGGTAGGCGGCGGTCGCGACCTGGACGAACGAGCGGATCAGCGGATTCGTGTCGCCCTTGTTCCATGCCGCGAGGACGCGACTGGGCGGCATGTCGGCCAGTGGCACCACGGTGAGGCCGGCCGCCGGCTCGTGGTCCAGGAGGGTCATGCCGACGGTGCCGTTCCACAGCACCGCCTGCTGGCACTCCTGGACGGCCCGCACCACTGGGCCCTCGCGGGGTTCGCGGCCGTGCCAGTAGGACTGCCAGCGCGCGTCGGTGCCCTCCGGGAACCGGAACCAGCGGCGGTCGGCCAGGTCGGCCAGGTCGAGGCTGTCGCGGCGGGCCAGTGGATCGTCGGCGCGCAGCAGGGCTCCGACCGGGTCGGCGCGCAGCTCCTGGGTGATCAGGCCGGCCGTGTCGAACGGCGCGCGGGTCACGGCGATGTCGACCAGCCCGGCGCGCAGTCCGCAGGTGGGGTCGGTCAGGTCGGTCTCGCGGATGCGGACCTCGACGCGCGGGTGCCGACGGCGGTAGGCGCGGGCCAGCCGGGTGGTGCCCGGGTCGGTGCCGTCGCCGAGGAGGCCGACGGTGAGGGTCGCGGCTCCGGCCGCCCTGGCCAGGCGCGTGCGCACCTGCTCGGCGTGGTCGAGCAGGGCACGCGCCTCGTCGAGCAGCACCGCCCCCACCGGGGTGAGCGAGACGCCGGCGGAGGACCGGTCGAAGAGCGCGGCGCCGGTCTCGGTCTCCAGCTGCTTGATCGCCCGGCTCAGCGGCGGCTGGCTCATGTGCAGTCGCGAGGCCGCCCGGCCGAAGTGGAGTTCCTCGGCAACCGCCACGAAATAGCGCAGGGTACGCAGTTCCATGGGGCAACGATACCCGTACGGTATCGAGGCCATCGAACAGGTCTTGGATGCCCGCGGTGCCCCGGCGGTGGAATCGAAGCATGACGAACGACACGACGAGCGAACCGACGAGCGAACCGAAAGCCAGTGAGCACCCGACCGCCGACCTCGCCGTGTCGGTGGTCGGTCCGGACGACGGCGAGACGATCGTGCTGGGCACCACGCGACTGCGCCTGCTGGAGGACGGCAGCAACACCGGGCACCGCCTCGGGCTCGCCGAGTCGGTCCTCGCGCCGCACACGCCCGGACCACCGCAGCACCGCCACGCCCAGCACGACGAGGGCTTCTACATCATCTCCGGCACCGTGCGGTTCACGGTCGGCGAGCGCCAGTACGACGCGACGGCGGGCACGTTGGTGATGGTTCCGCCGGGTGCCCCGCACACCTTCGCCAACACGACCGACCAACCGGCCGTCATGCTCAGCACGTTCACGCCGGACCTGTACGTGCAGTACTTCCGGGACCTGCAGGACATGATCGCCGGCGGTCGGGCGATGACCCCGCAGGCGAGCATCGAGACGATGAGCCGCTACGCCACCGTGCCGGCCACCGACTTCGGCGAGCGCCCGGCGGCCGGCGGCAGCCCGGCGACCGGTCCCCGAGGAGGCGCATCGTGAAGGCCGCCGGTGGAATCGCTGCCGCTCTGCTCGCCCTCTTCTACCTCTACGGCGGCGGGCTGAAGCTGCTCCGCAACCGTGCGCGGCTGCGCCCCATGATGGCCTGGGTGGACAGCGTGCCGATGCCGGCCGTCCGGGCCATCGGGGCGATCGAAGTGCTGGGCGCGCTCGGGCTGGTCCTGCCACCGCTGACCGGCCTCGCACGCTGGCTCGCCCCGGCCGCCGCCCTCGGGTTCGTGCTCCTGCAGCTCGGCGCGACCTCGGTACACCTGCGCATGGGGGACCGCCGGATCGCCCTCAACCTCACCCTCCTGCTCGCCGCCGCCACGAGCGGCTGGCTGACGGCGAGTTCACTATGACGGGGGCCGGGGAGGCTTCCTCCCGTTCCAAGTGGTGGTCCGGTTGTGCAGGGGAGTGGATGGCGGGCGGTGTGGGTGGATCTGGCGACGCTGAGGAGGCCGGCCGACCCCGCCAGCACTACGCCGGGACCGGCGGAAGGTTCGTGACCACGTGCGAAGCCTGATCACGCGCGCGGAGGCCGAAGCTGATGAGGCAGACTGCAGGCTGGCGTCATGTGTGGCGGACCCGGCCCGCGGCTACCTTCAGGCCGGGCAGCGGGTCGAGGTGGTGGATACGCTGCCGGCGGCCGAGCGGGAGGCACCGCAGGAAGTGCGCTGCCGCCCGCGGACCCGCAGGCTGGTGGAGGATCTGCGGGCTCTGGGGGCGGGGCCGCGGAGGAACGCTTGCGTCTCTCGCCGAGCGGTGTGGACTGCCCGCGTGACGACATCCAGCACCTTGTACCTGGTCGCGTGCGCGGCTCCGCCCGCCAGCCAGCTGGAGATACCGATCCGTGCCGCTCAACGTGCCGGTTGGGATGGCTGCCCGGTCCTGACACCGTCCGCGTACCGCTGGGCGAGCGAGGACCCAGCCAGCGGGATCGACCTGGCCGCCCCGGAGGAGCTGACGGGCCATCCGGTCCGCCACCAAGATGGGCCTGATTGTGTCCCGCGGGACACAATCCAGCAGGCCGTTCTCTGCCGGTACGGGTGGTCAGCCGGTCAGGGCGAGTTCGGTGCGGGCGTGGTGGACGAAGTCGGCGACGGCCGTCTCCTGCTGCCAGGGGGCGAGGGCGGTGACCAGGTCCTGGACGTAGCCGCGGGCCCGGGTGGACTCGACGTGGGCGAGGATCCCGACGGCCTGGTGTCCGAGCGGCAGGCCCTGTTCCAGTTCCTGCTCCTGCAGGTGGGTGGTGGCGACAATGGCCAGGCGCATGCCGACCGAGCGGGGGAAGTCGCCTGGTGACATGGCGGCCTGCGCGTTCCAGCGCAGCGCCTGACAGACCATCACAGAGCGGATACTGCCAGCACCACACCGCCCCGCGAGGAGGCACCAATGAGTACCTGGGACATGCGGCTGCGCGCTCTGCCCGGCATCCCGATGGTCAGCACCGGCGACGACATCGCCGCTCTGATTTGCAAGGCCGGCGCCGAGGACGGCCACCAGCTCGCCGACGGCGACGTGCTGTGCGTCGCCCAGAAGATCGTCAGCAAGACGGAGGGCCGGATCGTGCGCTTGGCCGACGTCATCCCGAGCCCCCGGGCCGAGGAGCTCGCGCAGCGCACCGGCCGCGATCCACGCTGGTGCCAGCTCGTCCTGGACGAGAGCGAGCAGGTCCTCGACCTGATCGGCCGCCACGTCGTCACCCTGGACCGCCGCGGGCTGGTCGACACCGCCGGCGGTGTCGACCTCTCCAACGCGGGCATCTACAGCGAGGGCTGGGCCTGCCTGCTTCCCGTCGACCCGGACGCCTCCGCCCGCCGCATCCGCGACCGGATCCGCGAGCTCACCGGTGCCACCGTTGCCGTGATCGTCACCGACAGCCTCGGCGGCCCCCACCGCGAAGGCTCCCACGGCGCCGCGATCGGACTGGCCGGCATCGTCGCCGTCGAGAAGCCCCCGGTCGGCGACACCGACCTGTACGGCAACCCAGCCCACGGCGATCTCAACCGGGTGGACGAACTCGCCGGCGCCGCCTCGGCCCTCATGGGCCAGTCCGGCGCCGCGCGACCCGTCGTCCTCATTCGCGGCGCCCACTACACCAGCGGCGAGACCGGCATCGCGCCGCTGCTGGTCCGACCAGCAGCTCCCGTGACCGGGCTCGTCCCGTAGAACCGAAGACAGTGAGGCCCGGTGAGCAGCGGCTGCTCATCGGGCCCCACTTCGGGGCCGGTCCCTATTGGTGGTCGGCGGGCGGGCTGCTGATCGGCCACCAGGCGTCGGGGCACATCGGGGGCCGGGGAGGTATGGACCGGGAAACCGGTGTTGCTGTCAAGACTTTTGACGGCAGCTTTCGGGGCCTGACGGGGAACGCGAGTGCCGCCGCCGTGTATGGCCAGGTTCGAGACTTCATCAGTGTGAGCGGCGGGAATACGTCAAAGCTCACCCGGGAGCAGAAGGGTCGGTTCGTCGCGACATGTTGGATTGCTCAGATCCACAAGCACATTGAGGACCCGAAGCCGGGCTACGTCGCTGGCTCGAACGACCTGCCCGCTTGGCAGCAGGAGACCGATGCCGACATCTTCGAGGCGATCGAGCACGCCAACTCCTAACGACTTGGGGAGCGATAGAGGCGGGTCCTCGGCCATGACGTGAAGGCGGCCGTGCCATGCTGCTCCTCCAGCACCCCACCCGGTGACAGACGCGGTCCGAAAACGCCTGGACCGTCGGACCCCCCTCGGCCATGATCCTCACGTGACCACCTACCTCGAGTCCGAGCGCCTGACCCTGCGCCCCTTCGCCGCCGCCGACGCGGACCTGCTGATCGAGCTGGACAGCGACCCGGCGGTGATGCGCTATCTGACCGGCGGCGCTCCGACTCCGCCGGAGGAGGTCCGCGACCTCGCCATCCCCAGCATCCTCGCCGGCTACGAGCGCTGGGATCACAACCTCGGCCTGTTCGCCGCGCACGAGAAGGACGGCGGCGCGTTCGTCGGCTGGTTCTGCCTGCGTCCGCTCCGCAGCGGCCCGCGTGAGGAGGCCGAACTCGGCTACCGCCTGCGCCAGGCGGCCTGGGGCCGGGGCTACGCTACGGAGGTCTCGCAGGCGCTGCTGGCGAAGGGGTTCGCCGAGCTTGGGATCCGCATGGTCTGGGCCGAGACTATGACCGTGAACCGCCCTTCGCGCAACGTCATGGAGAAGCTCGGGATGACGCTCGCGGAGAGCATCCCCACGCCGGACGACATGATGGCGGTTGAGGGTTCCGAGCACGGGGGTGTGCGGTACGAGATCACGAAGGAACAGTGGGAGCGGCGGCAGGCGTAGGCGGCGCGAGGCGCGGCGCCCGTGGATGTGAAGTCATCAGCCCGCGCGGCCTTGTCTCATCAAGCCCCATCGGGCATATCCCGACAGCATCTTGCCGAACTCGTCGCTGAGCTCGCCCCGGCATGGGAGGCGCGGCAGGAGTCTGCGCTGCGGGAGCGGCGCGGCGGCGATCGCCGCCGCGAGGCCGGTGCTGGCCCGAAGCATCGTCTGGTGTTCGTCGATCGGGTGCTGGTCACGCTGGCGCACTTGCGACACGACCTTCCGCACTCGGCCCTGGCTGTGCTGTTAGGAGTGGACCGCTCCACGGTGTCCGCCGCGATCCGGCAGGTCCGGCCGCTGCTGGCGGCGCGCGGGTTCGCCGTGCCCGACCAGCCCGCCATCCGGCTGCGCACCATCGAGGACGTGTTCGCCTACGCCGAGGCCGAGGACGTCGAGCTGCGTATCGACGGCACCGACGTGCAGGTGAGACGCCCGAAGGCCGGGCGTCCGGGCCGCAAGGCGTTCGTGTCCGGCAAGCGCAAGCAGAACACCATGAAGACCACCACGTTCAGCGACGGCCACGGCCGCACCCTCTACTCCGGGGTCGCGCGGCCAGGACGAATGCACGACCAGACCGCGGTGCGCACCGAGGGGATCGCCGAGCAGCTGCGCTGCCGCCCCGGCGTCAAGGTGCATGTCGACGAGGGCTACCTGGGCTTGGCCAACCAGTTCCCACATCAGGTCACCGCCCCACCCCGCAAGCCGAAGAAGGACGCGACCCTCGGCGAACAGCACGCCTGGCGGCACGAACGCCGAGCACAGTCCTCCAACCGGATCTGCGTGGAGCACGCCAACGCCGAGTACAAGCGTGGCGGCCCCTGCAGCGCTACACCGGCCGCCGCGAAGACTTCGCCGAGACCCAAGCCGCCATAGCCGGCCTGGTCTCCGACTGGTCAGCCCGCCGGGCCGCCCGCCGCAGGACGAGCAAAGAACTCGTCCTCGCCGCCGACGCCCGCCCGACGTCCTGCTGATCAATCCCAGGCGGATTGCTCAGCCGAGCCTGCCCAGATTCCTATCGCTCCCCAAGCCGTAAGCGGTCTGCGGCTGCCCTCCCTTCCCCTCCTCGGCCTGTTCGGGGCGGGGAGGGGAGTTCCGGTCCGTCAAGGTGGCCCGCTGGGCCGGCGGAGGGGTGTCTCGGTGGTGTCATTGTGGTGGTCGTAGGCCCTGTCGCCGGGCGAACCGTTAGCAGCTGACCGCGACTATCAAGATCACCAGCAGAGTCAAGCTAGATCAGCCGCTCGTGGTTGCGGGCGGCGACGGTGCGGACGAGGGCCGCGAACTGGGCGCGGCTGTGGTGCTGGTGGCGTTCCGCCGCCTCCTCCTGCTCCTGGTCCGCCGCGTCGTCCGGCTGCTCGCCCTCGGTGTTCTCCGCGTCCGCGTCCTCGTCGTCCTCGTCGCTCTCGGCGTACTCGTCGTGGACGAGCCAGCAGCCGTGGATGCCCAGGAGGAGGTCTTCGAGGAGGTCGCGGGCGGGCCGGCGCGGGTCCAGTGGGGTGAGGCGGATGCCGCTGAGGACCGCCTCCGAGCCGCCGTCGTCGTCGGAGTACTGGGCGACCATCTCCTCGGCCTCGTCGAGCTGTTCGCGGAAGGTCGCCGGGTCGGGCAGGACGCCGTCGGCGACCTTCATGGCATGGCGCACCAGGCCGGTGACGGCGTCGTAGGGGGAGAAGCCGGCGTCGAGCAGTTCCAGGACGAGGGTGGGCGTCTCGTGGGGGAGCGCCTCGATGGTGTCCGCCTCCCGGACCACCTCGGACGCCTCGTAGCCGGAGGCCTCGGAGACGGCTTCGGCGGCGGCGCGCAGCCAGTGGGCGGCTGCCACGGCCGCGGCGGTCGGGTCGACCTCGGAGTAGAGGGCGGACGGGCCGAACGGGTCCTCCTCCAACAGCCGGTCGGCGGCGGCGACCTGGACGGGGGAGGCGCCCTCGCGGCTGAGCAGGACGGCCTGCTGGGCCCGCCCGGTGAGGTCGCCGAGTTCGGCGCTCTCGACGGCGGCCAGCTCCGCCGCGGTCTCGTCGCGGATCGTGTCGGTCAGCTCCGGGAGCTCCAGGGCGAGCAGGGCACGGCCGATGCGGTGCGCGTTCTCCAGCACGGGGCTGTAGGAGACGGTCATGGTGCCGCCGTGCGGGAGGTTGGGTGCCTCCACGGCCTGGGGGACCTCCTCGAAGGCCCGGCGCTCCTGCTCCCGGTGCCAGCCCTCGCTGTCGACGTCGAGCGAGTCGGCGGCGCTGGCGGGGTGGGTGTAGGTGCGCCAGGCCGCCGTGGACAGCTGGGTGAGCGCGGCGGCCAGGCGGGACAGTGCGGCGAGGTCGGTGCCGGCCGGGAGGGCGGCGACGCGCGCGGCGAGTTCGCCCTGCCCGGTGCCCCAGACGGCGATGAGTTCGTGTCGCACAGGGTCGACGCAGTAGCGGGTCATGTCGGACCTCCTTCGGCTCGACTCCGTCCTATCACTTGCGCTCGCTCGGCAGGGCGCTCCCACCCGCGCCGTGCAGCAGGGTTGTGGCGAGCTGTTCGGCGACGGTGTGGTCGAGCGGGCCGTGGCCGAGGATGAAGCGGTACCAGAACAGGCCGTAGATCTGATCCACGATCAGGTCGAGGTCGGCGTCCGGAGGGAGTTGGCCGCGCTCGCGGCCACGGTCGAGGAGGTCCCGCAGGGCGCTGCGGCGGTCGGCGGTGTAACCGCGCATGAGTTCGGCGAGGTGCGGGTCGCGGGCGGCCTCGCGGACCAGGGTGCGTAGGGCGGAGGCCGTGGTGTCCTGCTGCGCGGCGTCGAAGGTGGTGGCGACGAAGGCCTGCAGGTCGTCGTGGAGCACGCCGGTGTCGGGCGCGGCGACGTGCTGGGCGGCGCGGTCGCTGAGGGCGTCCAGCAGGACGGCGCCCTTGGACGGCCACCACCGGTAGACGGTCTGCTTGCCGACGCCGGCCGTGCGGGCGATGGCGTCGATGGTGACCGGTGTGCCGTCGGATTCGGCCAGCAGGCGCAGGGCGGCGTCGAGGATCGCCTGGTGGGCGGCCTCGTTGCGGCGGCGCCCGGTGTGCGGGCGGGCCGTGTTCGGCTGAGCTGCGTCCGGCTGGGCTGCGCTCGGCTGGGGTGCGTCCGGTTGGGGTGCTGCCGCGCTCATCGTTCTTCTCCCTCGCTCAGGCCCCTGTTCGACCCCCGCTTGACAAGACTATCAGTCTCGGCAACCATGGTTGACGAAACGAGCGGTCTCGACAAGACGAAGGAAGCACCATCATGAGCACTTCGGCATCCGCCTTCACCGGTCAGCGCGTCTTCGTGATGGGCGGCAGCTCCGGCATCGGGGAGGCCGCGGCCACCGCCTTCGCCGCCGACGGCGCGGAGGTCGTGATCACCGGCCGGAGCCAGGCCCGCCTGGACGAGGCCGTTGCCCGGATCGGCGGCAGGACCACCGGCCACCGGGTGGACGCGGCCGACCCGGAGGCCCTCAAAGCCTTCTTCGCCGAGGCCGGCACCATCGACCACCTGGTCGTCGGGGTCAGCGGCGGAGCCGGCGTCGGGCCGTTCGCACAGCTCGACCTGGCCCAGCTGGCGGCCGGGTTCGACGGCAAGTTCTGGCCGCAGGTCCGCGTCCTCCAGGCCGCGCTGCCCCACCTGCGGCGGGACGGTTCGGTCACGCTGATCACCGCCGCCTCGGCCCGGTCGGCCTTCCCGGGCACCGCGGGCCTGGCGGCCATCAACGGCGCGCTGGAGGCGATGGTGCCGCCGCTGGCCGTCGAGCTGGCGCCGCTGCGGGTCAACGCGGTCTCGCCCGGCGTGGTGGACACCCCCTGGTGGGACGCCGTGCCGGCCGAGCAGCGCAAGGAGCTCTTCGACGGGCTCGCGGCCACCACCCCGGTCGGCCGGGTCGGGCGGCCCGAGGACCTGGCCCAGGCGATCCAGCTGCTGGCGGCCAACACCTTCATCACGGGCGTGGTCCTGGACTGCACGGGCGGCGCCAACCTGCCGACCGGGCGCTGATTTTCGGTCAAAGGCTGCCAAAGGCCATCAAAGGTCGTCGAACACCGCGCACCCGCCGATCCGTTCGGCGGGTGCGCGGGCGTGCGTACGCGACGGCCGTCAGCTCTCGATGGCCATCCGGATCCCGAGCAGGAGCAGCACGCCGCCGGAGACCCGTTCGAGCCACCTGCGGACGCGGACCCGGGAGATGACCTTGCGCAGCCGCCCGACGAACCAGACGTACAGTCCGTAGTACCCGATCTCGAAGACGGCCCAGACCGCCGCCAGGCCGATCATGGTGGGCAGGTGGGGCGCGCCGGCGGGCACGAACTGCGGCAGGAACGACATCGCGAACACCGCCGCCTTGGGGTTGGCGAGGTTCAGCAGCAGGCCCGAGCGGTACGACCGCCAGCCGGAGCGCTCGGCCGCCGCCTCCTCCGCCGCCGGCCCCTCGTGCTCGCGGCGGGCGTCGAGCAGCGTCTTGACCCCGAAGGCGATCAGCGTCACGGCGCCGACGATCCGCATGGCGTCGTAGGCCAGTTGGGAGGCCGCGAGCAGGGCGGTGAGCCCGAACGCGGCGACGGTGCCCCAGATGAAGACACCGGACTCGTTGCCCAGCACGGTGAGGAAGCCCGCCCGCCTGCTGTGCAGCGACTGCCGGATGATCAGCATGGTGCTCGGGCCGGGCGAGGCCGCGATCAGGGTGCAGGCGCCGAGGAAGGCGGGAAGGGTGCTCAGCATCCGCCCATCGTGGGCTCCGCCCGCCGAGCGTGTCCACCGACTTGTCGCGGTGGGCCGCACTGCCCGATCGCGTGGACGATCCGGTTCGCCCAGTCCGCGGGGCGCTCGTGGCCGAGGAGTCCGGCGAGTGCGGCCATGCGGGTCCGGCGTTCGGCGGGCGTGAGGGCAAGGGCCCGGGCCAGCACCGAGCTGAGGTCGCCGGGTGAGTGCGGGTCGGTGAGCAGTGCCGCCGGCCCGAGCTCGGTGGCGGCACCGGCGTGCCGGGAGAGCACCAGGACGCCCGGCCCCCGGGCGCCGTGCCGGGGGTGTGCGGCCTGGGCGGCGACGAACTCCTTGGCGGTCAGGTTCATCCCGTCCTGGAGGGAGGTCACCCACAGCACGTCGGCCGCCAGGTACTCCTCGATCACCCGGGAGTCGGACAGACTGCGCGGGAGGTAGTCGATCGGTTGCCAACTCCGCTCCGCCCAGCTTGCGTTGACCTCGGCCACCCGCTGCTCCAGGCGTCGGCGGGTGGTGTCGTAGGCGGTGATGCCGGGTTCGGGCGGTGGGCAGACGAGCCGGAAGCTGAGCTTGCCGCGCAGGTCGGGCCGGCGGGTGAGCAGGTGGTCGATGGCGTCGACCTTCTGGACCGGGGCCTTGGCGTAGTCCAGGCGTTCGACCGAGAGCACCAGGTGGGTCCCGGCGGGTCGGCGCCGTATGGTGCGGCCGGCGGCGAGCCGCTCGACGGCGCCCCGGTCGATCCCGAGCGGATGCACTTCGATCCGAGGCACTTCGATGCGCGGCGCCTCGATCCGCAGCGGTTCGTCCGGGCCGTCCGGGCCGTCCGCTTCGTCCTGGCCGTCTGCGTCGGCCAGCGTGCGCCGGAACCGGTCGGCGAAGACGCCGGTGTGGAAGCCCGCCCAGTCCAGGCAGGCGAGCGAGGCGCGCAGTTCGGCCGCCACCGGCAGGGTGGCGAAGACCTCCGGGGACGGGAACGGCGTGTGGTGGAAGAGCCCGGTCCGCAGGTCGGGGCGGGCAGTGCGGAGCAGACCGGGGACGAGCCACAGGTTGTAGTCGTGGAGCCAGACGGTGGCGCCGGGCGCGGCCTCGGTGCTGATGTGCTCGGCGAAGCGGGCGTTCACCGTGCGGAAGTCGTGCCAGGCCTGCCCGGCGAAGACCGACCGCTCCGGTTCGGACATCAGCACCGGCCAGAGCGTCTCCTTGCAGGCACGGTGGAAGTAGCCGGTCCACTCGGCGCTGCTCAACGGCACGAGCGACAGCGGCAGTTCGGTGGGGTGCGGGCCGGTGGCCCGGCGGTCGCCGCCGGCCAGGGCCGCGACCCAGACACCCGGCAGGCCGTCGGTGAAGGCGCTGGTCAGGGTCGGCAGGATGCCGTTGGGGCTGGCGGGCGGCTGCCAGACGGCACCGTTCCAGTGCATGGGGGGCCGGTGGTAGCCGACGACGAGCGAGTGCCCGCGGACGGGGCGCTCCTCGCGAGCGCTGCCGGGTAAGGAGTTGTCCAGCTCGGTGACCAGAATCCTCGACATCCGAGCGACGCTAACACGACCACGGGACGTCGTGAAGTGTTCACCTCATGCGGGGCGTTCTGGCCCTTTCGAGTCGAACTGCCGTGGCAATTCGGCGGTATTCCCAACCTTCACTTTCGAACGCATTATCAGCCCTTGTGGATAAATCATCACTTCGGCACTGACTTTGACGAGGACATATGCCCTGCCGCCCGCGCGGGGCCCGGAATATCTCCTCGAACATCGCCGCACCGGCACTCGGCAGTCGTGACAATCACTGGGGCGGACCTGGCGAACGGCCTTGCTGCCGCCTTCGTTCGTGCTCTGACGTCCAGTCGGCTCTCCTCACAGGACGGGAATCAGTCATGACCACCGAAACCGCGCAGCCCAGCCCGCAGAGCCTCGGCTCCTCCGCCGCCAGGAACCTGGCGACCACCACCAAGACCGTGCCGCAGATGCTCGGGATCACCCCGCGCTACCTGCTGCGCGCGCTGCCCTGGGTCGACCTGGAGGCCGGCGTCTACCGGGTCAACCGCCGCCGGGGCTTCATCCTCGGCGACGGCCTGATCAGCACCTGCGCCGACGCCACCGGGGCCAGCCGGGTGCTCACCGCCCCGCTCACCCGCTCACCCGCTCACCACCCACCCACCCACCCACCGCCTCGCCGGTGCGGCTTAGCCGAACCGGGCCGCCGCCGCAAGGCCGACCCCTACAACGACGGCGCACCTCCTCCGTGGTTCTCCGGCACCGGTGACGGACCGTCGGCGTGGCTACGATCGCCGGAAACGATCACCGGATTGCGGACACCTGGACCGCGGTCCGGGGACCGACAGCCGCCGAGAGGACACCGCCGAGTGAGCACCCAGCAGATCACCCCGAAGCAGCGCGGCTATCTGATCGTCAACTCGCACCCCACCGGCTGCGCGGAGACGGTCGAGCGGCTGTGGGAGTCCATCCCCCGGGCCGAGCCGGGCGAGCGGGCGCCGGTCGTCCTGGTGCTCGGCTCCAGCGCCGGCTACGGCCTGGCCGTGCTGGCGGCCGGGCTGCGCCGGCACGGCATCCGCGGCGTCGGTGTGGCCTTCGAGGCGGCCGGCACCGAGCGGCGCACCGCCTCGGCCGGCTGGTACCGCAGCGCGGCCCTCGCCGAGCTGGCCGCCGCGTCCGCCGCCGATCTGACCTTGGTCAACGCCGACGCCTTCGCCGACCGGACCCGCACCGAGGTGCTGGAGCTGCTGGCCGAGCGCTACGGACCGGTGGACCACCTGATCTACTCGCTGGCCTCCCCGCGGCGCACCGACCCGGCCACCGGCGAGGTCCACCACTCGGTGATCAAGCCGCTCGGGGACGCCTACACCTCCCCGTCGCTGGTCTTCGAGGACGGCGAGCCGAGGGTCGGCAGCGTCGAGCTCGCCCCGGCCGACGAGGCCGAACGCGCCGCCACTGTCAAGGTGATGGGCGGCGAGGACTGGGCGCTGTGGTGCCGGGCGCTGGCCGAAGCCGACCTGCTCGCCGAGGACTTCAGCACCGTCGCGCTGTCCTACGTCGGCTCCGAGATCACCGCCCCGGTGTACCGGCAGGGCACCATCGGTGCCGCCAAGCAGCACCTGGAGCGGACCGCGCACCAGCTCAACGCCGGTGTGCTGGCCGGCCACGGCCGGGCCTTCACAGCCGTGGCCGGTGCCGCGGTCACCCAGGCCTCCACCGCGATCCCCTCCATCGCCCTCTACACCTCGCTGCTGCGCACCGTGCTGGGCCCGCAGGGCTGGCGCTCCACCGCCGACCAGGCGGTGGAGCTGTGGGAGCAGCTGACCGGTGCCCGGCCGCTCGACCTGGACGAGCAGGGCCGCATCCGGCTCGACGGCTGGGAGCTGGACCAGGACGTGCAGGACCGCGTCCGCGCGCTGTGGGCCGATCCGGCCGCCGCGCTGGCGGCCGACCCGGCCGCACCGGCGTGGTTCCACGGCCAGTTCCGCGAGCTCTACGGCTGGGACGTGCCGGGAGTCGACCAGGCGGCCCCGGTGGAGACCACCGTCGCCTGGCCCGGCGACCCGCGCAGCTGACCGGCCCACCGCGGCGCCGACCGGCTCACCACAGCGCCGACCGGCCTCCACAGCGCTGACCGGCCCGCCGCCCGGGTGGCAGACTGCGCACAGTGCCGGGGCGCCCGGGGCATCGGTGAGCAGGGGAGGGACCGTGCGGATCTTCATCTCGTCGGACATGGAAGGCACCGCGGGGGTCGTCGACTGGGAGCAGTGCCGCTCCTCGGGGGCCGACTACGGCTACTACCGCGAGCTGCTGCAGGGCGAGGTCAACGCGGCGATCGAGGGCGCGATCGCAGGCGGCGCAGGCGAGTTCCTGGTCAACGACTCGCACGGGGCGATGGCCAACCTGCGCCCGGACGCGCTGGCCGGGCGGGCCCGCTACCTGTCGGGCCGGCACAAGCCGCTGTACATGATGCAGGGTCTGGACGCCTCGTACGACGCGGTGTTCCTGGTCTCCTACCACGGCTCGATGGCCGGCGAGCCGTCGGCGCTGTCGCACACCTACAACCCGCGGGCGATCGCCGAGGTGCGCCTGAACGGCGTGCCGGCGGGGGAGAGCGGCATCAACGCGCTGGTGGCGCTCGGGCACGGGGTGCCCGTGGTGCTGATCACCGGCGACGAGGTGACCGCGCGGGAGATCGAGCCGTTCTGTCCGGGGGTGCGGGCCGCGGTCGTCAAGTCCTCGGTGTCGCGGTTCGCGGCCGAGAGCCTGCACCCCGAGGAGGCGCGGGAGGTGATCCGCGCCGCCGCGCGCGAGGCGGTGGCGCAGCTGCCGGGTGCCGCGGCGCCGGCGATCACCCTGCCGGCCACCCTCACCGTCCGCTTCCGCAACGCGGACCTGGCCGAGCAGGCCACCTGGATCAGCGGCACCGAACGCGTGGACGCGCTGACCGTCACGCTGACCGACGAGGACCCGGTCCGGCTCTACCGGGCCTTCGTCGCGGTGGTGGTGCTCACCCGGGGACTGGCCGAGTAGCCGGTCGCCGGGTGAGGTCATGCGCCCTGCGTCAGTCGCACCGGCTGTCGGTGGGCGGTTCGCCGGAGGTGACGGTGACCGTGATCGGGTTCACCCCGCTGGTGCCTGACGCGGCGACCGAGAGGTTGCGGCCGGGCACCGTCCAGCTCTGACCGGCCAGGGTGAAGGTCCAGTAGCCCTCGGTCTCGCGGACCACCGGGGCGTACTCGACCCAGCCGAACTGGTGGGGCGGCACCTGCACGGTGGCCGACTGCGTGACGCTGGTCTGGTCGATCCAGCTGTGCGAGGCGGTGAAGCTGGTCGACAGCACCTCGGGGACCTGGAACTCGAGTTCACGGCCCAGCGACCACTCGGTGCCGGTGATGTGCGCCCAGCTGACGGTGTCGCTCGCGGTGGTGGTGGCGCCGGCGTTGTAGAGGATGCTGCTCACCACGCAGCCGGTGGCCGCCTGGTAGGCCGCGGGGGTGGAGGTGTCGGTGAAGCTGCAGCTGTTGCTCGCCGGCGTGGTGCTGCACTGCTGGGCCGCCCGGTTCAGCGCGAGCTCCAGCACGCCCGGGGCGTTGGTGGTGCCGCTGCCGAGCCGCCAGGTGTTGTGGTCGTTCGCGTTCTTGCCGGTGCAGTCGATCCGCTCGACGAACTCGCTGGGGTGGAAGCCCGGGTTGTGCTTCAGGGCGGTCAGACAGGTGCTGCTGCCGACCTGGTGGATCCGGTAGAGAGTCGGCTTCCCGGTGGTCGAGGCCGGTGCCACCGGTTCCAGGTACCACTGCTGGGTGGAGTCGCTGGTGTCGCAGGCCGCCATGTCCAGGTGCAGCCCCCCGATCCCCGTGGGCGCATCGCCCCACGCACTGGTTGTCGGAGTTGTTGGTGATGCTGAAGGTCGAGTTGATGAAGCGTCAGGAGCAACCGGCTCAGGGGAGGTGCCGCCGGGGCACGCCCCGCTTCAGCGTGCGGATCACCGGCGCGGTCTCCACCTGGGTGATGCCCGGCAGCCCGGCGATCCGGGTGGTCAGGTACGCGTAGAGCGCGTGCCGGTCGGCGCTGATGAGGCTCGCGCACAGGTTGGAGGGGCCGGTGGTCGCGGCGACGAAGGCGACCTCCGGATGGCCGGCCAGCTCCCGTCCGGTGGCTTCGAGATGGGCGGGCGCCACCGAGAGCCACAGCAGGCTGCGGACGAGCAGGCCGAAGATCGGCCAGTCGTACTCGACGTCGAAGTACAGCGCGCCGCACTCGCGCAGCTCGGCCATCCGTCGTCGCACGGTGCTGGGCGACCAGCCGGTGGCCGCGGCCAGGTCCTCGTATCCGGCGCGGCCGTCGGCGGCCAGCACCGCGAGCAGCCGCTGGTCGTCCGCGTCCAGGTGCACCCCGCCCGGGCGGTGCCGGGCCGGCGGCGGCTGCAGCCGGGCGATCTGGTCGCCCGAGAGCGGCCCGTGCTTGGTGATCAGGCTCGCCGGTCCGCCGAAGAAGTGGTGCAGCACGCAGTGCGCGGTGATCCCCTCGACCCGGGGGGTGCGCGGCAGCCTGTGCAGCAGCAGCGCCTCGCTCTGCTGCTCGCTGTCGGCCTGGACGATGCAGACGACCTCGGTGCCGCCGGAGGTGAGGCTGATCCAGGAGGTGTCGGAGCGCCGGGCCAGCGCTTCGGCGACCGCCACCGAGGCGTCGGGTGCGCAGCGCACCCGCAGGAACCAGACCACCTCACCGAGCGCGTGCGGATCGGTGGTCCCGGCCACCCGCACCGCGCCGCGCGAGCGCAGCCGCGCGTAGCGGCGCGCGACGGTCTTGTCCGACACCTCCAGAACGGCTGCGATCGCACTGAACGGTGCCCGCCCGTCGATCTGGAGGGAGTGGACGAGCTGGCGGTCCAGATCGTCGTACCTGTCGGATTCCACCTGCGGCAGCGTACCCGGTTCGGATTCCGCCAGGATGCGGATTGTGCGTGGCACCGGCGCGGACCGCGGTCGCAGCCTGGTTCCTGAGGGTCCGTCAAGCTGCGGGCTCCGGAGCCGAGGAGTGGACATGGACACCGACGTTCTCGTGGTGGGAGCCGGTCCGACGGGACTGATGCTGACCCACGAACTGCGGGTGGCCGGGGTGTCGGCGGTGGTCGTCGACCGGTTGCCCGAGCGCAGCGAGCTGTCGCGGGCCGGCGGGGTGCACCCGCGCACGATGGAGGTCCTGGACCAGCGCGGCCTGCTGGAGCCGCTGTTGGCCACCGGCGACTACCCGGTGAGCCCCGGTCACTTCGCCGGCCGGCTCTTCGATCCCGCCGACCACGACAGCAGGCTGCCCGGACGGTTCATCCCGCAGACCGTCGTCGAGGACTTCCTCACCGACCGGCTGGCGGGGCACGGCGTCGGTGTCCGCCGGGCGCACGAGCTGGTCGGGCTGGCGGCCGACGAGGACGGCGTCACCGCGACCCTGCGCCACGGCAGCACCACCCGCACCGTGCGCTCGGCGTTCCTGGTCGCGGCGGACGGCGCGCACAGCACCGTCCGCAGGCTGCTGGGGATCGCCTTCCCCGGCAGGCCCGGCACGGACACCGCGCTCGTGGCCGACGTGCGGCTGCGCGACACCCGGCCCTCGCGGCCCGCGGCTGCCGGCCAGTCCCACACGACCGCCGCGGACGGGAGCTGGGCGATGCAGTTCCCGCTCGGCGGGGACCTGCGCCGGCTCGCGCTCGGCGGCCCGGCGCACTCGCTGCCCAGGGAGATCCCGGTGACCGAGGAGGAGATCCGCGCGGGCCTGCGCACCGTGTACGGGCCGGGCGTGGACCTGGTCGAGCAGCGCTACACGTACCGGATCACCAACGCCGCCCGCCAGGTGGCGGACTACCGGCACGGCCGGGTGTTCCTGGCCGGCGACGCCGCCCACATCCACCTGCCGATCGGGGGCCTGGGCATGAACACCGGCCTCCAGGACGCGGTCAACCTCGGCTGGAAGCTCGCCGCCGCCGTGCACGGCTGGGCACCGCAGGGCCTGTTGGACAGCTACCAGAGCGAGCGCCATCCGGTCGCGGCCGGCGTGCTGCGCATCGTCCAGGCGCAGAGCCTGCTCATGGACTGGGCCGGCACCGGCGGTCCGGACGTGGCCGCGACCCGCGAACTCTTCGACACCCTGCTCCAACTGCCCGACACCAGGCGCCACCTGGCCGCCCGGATGGCCGGACTCGACATCCGGTACCCGATGCCCGGGGCGCCCGGCCACCCGCTGCTGGGCCGTCGCGCGCCCGATCTCGACCTGACCGGCGCGCAGGGCCCGGTGCGCCTGCACGCGCTGCTGCGGGCGGGCCGGGGCCTGCTGCTCGACCCCAGCGGCGGCTCCGACCTCGCCGCGGTCGCCCGGGGCTGGAAGGACCGCGTCGACCGGGTCCCGACCAGCACGGCCACCGACGCGCTGCTGATCCGCCCGGACGGCCACGTCTGCTGGGCCGCGGCCCAGCCGTACCCGTCGGAGCCGCTGGCGGGTGCCCTGCGGCGGTGGTTCGGCGAGGGCTGAGGAGTCCCGGGGCGAGCCCGGTACCCCGCACTCATGATGCGGCGCGGGGGCGGTCGTGGGAGGTTGGACCCTTGGGGGGGACGGGCGACCGTGGAGCGGTCGCCCCGGCACGGCGGGTCGGTGACCCGCCGTGACGTCGAACCGGTTCGGAGGTGTCCGATGGCCGTGTCGATGGGAGTCGAGGAGGAGTTCCACATCGTCGATGTGGAGAGCCGGATGCTGGTGGCACGGGCCCAGGACGTGCTGGACCGCCTGCCACGGCGCGGCTTCGTCACCGAGTTCCTGCAGTCGGTGGTCGAGTCCAACAGCGGCGTGCACGGTTCGCTGGAGGCGCTCTACGCCGATCTGGCCCACTCCCGGCGGACCCTCTCCGAGGCCGCCGCCGGGCTGGGCCTGGCGATCGTCGCCGCCGGCACCGCGCCGCTGGCCAGGGCGGGCGTGGTGGACGCCACCCCGCACCCCCGCTACCTGCACATGGCCGACGAGTACCGCGTGGTGGCCGACGAGCAGCTGATCTGCGGCGGGCAGTTCCACGTGGACGTGCCCGACCGCGACACGGCCGTCCGGGCGATGTGCGTGATCTCGGCCTGGCTGCCCACCCTGCTGGCGCTGTCGGCCAGTTCGCCGTTCTGGCTCGGCGCGGACACCGGTTACGCCAGTTGGCGGACACTGCTGTGGCAGCGCTGGCCCACCAGCGGTCCGGCCGGCTGTTTCGACTCGGCGGCCGAGTACGACGCGGCCGTGACGAGGCTGGTGCGCTCCGGAGTCATCAGTGACGCCGGGATGGTCTACTACGACCTGCGGCCCTCCGCACACCAGCAGACGCTCGAACTGCGGATCTGCGACGCCTGCCCCCGGGTGGAGACGGTGGTGATGATCGCCGGACTGTACCGCGCGCTGGTGGTGGACGCCTGTGCGGCCGTGCGGGGAGCCGACGGCTGTCGGCACGCCCGGCCGCAGTGGCTGCGGGCGATGACCTGGCGGGCCGCCCGCTCGGGGCTGGGCGGCGAACTGGTCGACCCGACCACCGGGCTGGCCGAGCCGGCCCGGGCCGTGGTCCGCAGGATGCTGGCGCGGCTGCGGCCGACGCTGGAGGAGCTCGGCGACTGGGAGATCGTCTCCGCGGTGGCGGAGGAGACCCTGGCCCTGGGGGACGCCGCCCACCAGGTGCGGCGCGTCGCCGCCGCCGGCGACCTGACGGCGGCCGTCGACTTCCTGGTCGACCGGACCCACGCGCATCCGCGCGGTATCGGTGCTGCAACGGAGGTGAGCCGGCATGTGCGGGCTGAGTGGTGAGATCCGTTTCGACGGCGGGCGGCCCGACCTGGCCGCGGTGGAGCGCATGACCGACCGGCTGGCGGCCCGCGGTCCCGACGGCCGGGGCCTGTGGTCGCAGGGCGCCGTGGCGCTCGGCCACCGGCGCCTGAAGATCATCGACCTGTCCGAGCGCGGCGCCCAGCCGATGACCGACTCCGCGGCCCGGCTCACCGGCGTCTTCAACGGCTGCATCTACAACTACCGTGAGCTGCGCGGCGAGTTGGAGGCCCTGGGGCACCGCTTCTTCTCCACCTCCGACACCGAGGTGCTGCTCAAGGCCTACCGGCAGTGGGGCACGGCGTGCGTGTCCCACCTCTACGGCATGTTCGCCTTCGCGGTGGCCGAACTGGACACCGGGCGGCTGGTGCTGGCCCGCGACCGGCTCGGGATCAAGCCGCTCTACCTGGCGCAGCGCCCCGGCCGGCTGCGCTTCGCCTCCGCGCTGCCCGCGCTGCTGGCGGGCGGCGGGGTGGACACCTCGCTCGACCCGGCCGCGCTGCACCAGTACCTGACCCTGCACGGCACGGTCGCCGCGCCGCGCACCGTGCTCGCCGGGGTGCGCAAGCTCCCGCCGGCCACCGTGCGGGTGGTGGAGCCGGACGGCCGCCAGCACGACGAGTGCTACTGGCAGCCGCCGCACCGCCGCCGCCCCGAGGACGCCGGCATGGACGCCGACGACTGGCGCGACGCGGTGCTCGAGGCGCTGCGCACCGCGGTGCGCCGGCGCACGGTGGCGGACGTGCCGATCGGGGTGCTGCTCTCCGGCGGTCTGGACTCCAGCCTGATCGTGGCGCTGCTGGCCGAGGCGGGCTTCGACGACCAGGCCACCTTCAGCGTCGGGTTCGAGACGGAACGCGGCGAGCAGGGCGACGAGTTCCACTACTCGGACCTGGTGGCCCGGGAGTTCGCCACCGACCACCACCAGATCATGGTGCCCTCCGACCGGTTGCAGACCGCGGTGGACCGGTCGATCGCGGCGATGAGCGAGCCGATGGTCAGTCATGACGTGGTCGCCTTCCACCTGTTGGCGGAACAGGTCTCCAAGCACGTCAGCGTGGTGCAGAGCGGCCAGGGCGCCGACGAGATCTTCGCCGGGTACCGCTGGCATCCGGCGCTGGCGGCCGTGCCGCGCGAGCAGGAGCCCGAGAGGTTCGTCGAGGTCTTCTTCGACCGCTCGCACGCCGAACTGGGCCGGATCCTCAAGCCCGAGCTGCTGGCGGAGCACGACGCCTCCGGCGAGCTGGTCCGCTCGCACATGGCGCTCGCGGGCGCCGAGACGGCGCTGGACGCGGCCGTGCGGCTGGACACCCACGTGCTGATGGTCGACGACCCGGTCAAACGGGTCGACAACATGACCATGGACTGGGGCCTGGAGGCGCGGGTGCCGTTCCTGGACCACGAGCTGGTCGAGCTGGCCGCGGCCTGCCCGCCGGAGCACCGGCTCGCGCACGGCGGCAAGGGCGTGCTCAAGGAGGCCGCCCGCAAGCTGCTGCCGGCCGAGGTCATCGACCGGCCCAAGGGCTACTTCCCGGTGCCGGCGATCCGGCGGATGGCGCCGCCGGTGCTCGACCGGATCCGCCAGGCCCTGGCCGCTCCCGAGGCCCGCTCCCGCGGGGTCTTCCAGGAGGCCTACCTGGAGCGGCTGCTCGCCGCGCCGGACGCGCACCGCACGGCGCGCGGGGCCAACGCCCTGTGGCAGGTGGCCCTGCTGGAGATGTGGCTCCAGTCCCACCGGATCGGCTGAGCGGGAGGCGCGGCGTGGTGGACCGGCCGACCGATCCCGCGGGCCCCGGACAGCCGGCGCCGCGCGCCGCGGCCCTGCCGGAGGCGCGCGGGGCCCGGGAGACGCACAGCCCGGTGACCGCCCACGGCTGCTGGTACCCCTCGGCCGACCCCAGCGGCCGGCAGGTGGCCTTCATCTGCAACCGGGGCGGGGTGCCGCAGCTGTGGACCGGTCCGGCCGACGGTGAGGACGCGCACCTGCTGGACACCGGGCCCGACCCGGTCACCGAGGTCTCCTGGTCCCCGGACGGGCGCTGGATCGCGTACACCACCGCGCCCGGCGGCGGCGAACTCACCCGGGTGCTCTGCGTGCGGCCGGACGGCAGCGACCGCCGGGTGCTGGCCGGCGCCGCCTCGGGCAGCACCGCCTACCTCGGGCGCTGGAGCCGCGACGGTGCGCTCATCGCCGTCACCGCCACCGATCCGCCGACCGGCCTGCTGATCGCGGAGCGCGGCGCGGCCGGCCCCGCGCTGCTCGGCGGCGCGCACCGGGGCGAGCTGGGGCGGCCGGGAGCGGCGGGGCCGGCGGTGCTGCGGCCGGCGGGCCCGGCGCCCGGCGCCGCCGCCGACGAGCCGCACCTCACCGGCGGCGGGCTCGCCGTCTTCCTGGCCGATCCGGCGGGCGTGCGGCCGGCCGAGCTGATCGCCACCGAACCCGGGGGCGCCACGCTGCGGGTGTGCGACAGCACCGCGGACGGCCGGCTCGTGCTGCTGCTGCGCGGACCGCGCGGCGGGCGCGAGGCCGTGGTGCTGCGGAGCGACGGGCGCGAGACGGCCTACTCGGTGCGGGTGGCCGACGGGGATCCCTGGGTCGGCCGGTTCTCGCCCGACGGCCGCAGGCTCTACCTGCGCAGCGACGCCGACCGGGAGTTCGCGGCACTGGTCACCGTCGAGCTCGGACCGGACGGGAGCTGCCTGCGCCGGGTGGTGACCGCCGGGCGCGAGGACGCCGACCTGGAGCTGCTGTCGGTGGCCGACGACGGTCGCACCGCGGTGCTGGCGTGGAACGTGCGCGGGCGCACCGAGCTGGAGACCGTCGCGCTCCCCGCCGCTCCCGCCGCTCCCGCCGAACCCGCCGCACCGGCCGCTCCCGCTCCCGCTGCACCGGCGCCGTCCGCACCGGCGCCCGAACTCGCCGCCCGGGTACTGACGTTGCCGCACGAGGTGGTGACCCGGATCAGCCCGGCGGGGCCGCGCGGGCTGGCGCTGGCCGTCGCCGGTTCGCGCCGCCGCCCCGGGGTCTGGCACACGCCCGACGGCGCCAGCCCGCTGCGCACCCCCTGGTCCTCGCGCGACGAGGACGTCGTCGCGCCCGGCCAGCCCGCGCCGGTCCGGCCCGAGCACCTGCGCCTGCGTGCCCGCGACGGGCTGGAACTGGGGGGCTGGTACTACCGCGCCCCGCGCCGGGAGCCGGACGGCCGGGGCCCGTGCGTGATCCACCTGCACGGCGGCCCCGAGCAGCAGGAGCGACCGGTGTTCGAGCCGCTCTACCACGAGCTGCTGGGCCACGGCCTGGACGTGTTCGCCCCCGACGTGCGCGGCTCGCTGGGCGCGGGCCGCTCCTTCGTCAACGCCGACCTCGGGGAGGGGCGCTTCGCGGCGATCGACGACGTCGCGGACTGCGCGGCGCACCTGATCACCCTCGGGGTCGCCGACGCCCGGCGGCTGGCCGTGATGGGCCACTCCTACGGCGGGTACCTCACGCTGGCCTCGCTGGTCTGGCACCCGGAGCTGTTCCGCACCGGGGTCTCGGTGTGCGGCATGTCCGACTTCCTGACCTTCTTCGCCGGCACCGAGCCCTGGATCGCCCGATCGGCCGCCGTCAAGTACGGCCACCCCGAGCGGGACCGGGACCTGTTGCACGCGCTGTCGCCGATGAGCCGCATCGACGCGCTGCGGGTCCCGGTGCTGACCGTCCACGGGGAGCACGACACCAACGTCCCGCCGGGGGAGTCCGAGCAGCTCGTCCGGGCGGCCCGCCAACGGGGCATCCCCGCCGAGCTGTTGCTGCTGGCGGGCGAGGGCCACGAGTTCCGGCGCACCCGCAGCCGGGTGCTGTTCCGCCGTACCGCGGCGGACTGGATCGAACGCCATCTCGCCGTCGAATAGGAATGATGATCGTATTCTGGCGTGAAATAGCCCCTGCATGATCCGGGTGCGGCCGGAGGTGGGCGGGTACCGGACAAACCAGGGACGGTAAATCCCCGGCCACTGTTCGCTGGCGCATCATCTCCTGATGATTCAGCGAAAGTCGGCGATATGGACGCTGCATGTGGCCCTCGCGGAGCTGGGGGCCTTTTTCTGGTTAACCTTCAACCATGTCGTTGACACCGCTTCCCGGTGCGGCT
This sequence comes from Kitasatospora sp. NBC_01250, assembly GCF_036226465.1. Taxonomy (NCBI): domain Bacteria; kingdom Bacillati; phylum Actinomycetota; class Actinomycetes; order Kitasatosporales; family Streptomycetaceae; genus Kitasatospora; species Kitasatospora sp. NBC_01250. Next base: position 8,725,866 of record NZ_CP108476.1, read on the forward strand.
GAGACTGGGTCAGGGCGAGATTCCGAATTTCCCTGAGCGGCTGCGGAATTCGACCCGAAAGGCCTCCGGCCCGCACCCGAGGAGCGTGCAGCTGTGACCACCGAAATCCCTTCCGTCGACCTGGAGGAATGGCTGGCCGCCGACGCCGGCGAACGCGCGGACCTGCTGCGGCCCGTCGATGCCGCGCTGCGCGAAACCGGGATGTTCCTGCTGACCGGTCACGGGGTCCCGCGCGCCCGCGGCGAGGACTTCCGCCAGGCGGGGCTCTCCTTCTTCCGGCTGCCGCGGCAGGCCAAGCTCGGCTACGAGATCCAGTGGCAGTACGACAACGGCTGGCGCGAGGTGCACCGCAACGTCGGCATTCCGGCCGCGGCCGCGGACGACACCAGCGCCCCCGACCTGCACGAGTCCTTCTATGCGGGACCCACCCACCGCACCGGGGACACCAGGTTCGACGAGCTCTTCTACCCGGCCAACCGGTGGCCCGCCGAGCTGCCCCAGCTGCGGGCGACGGCCGAGGCGTACACCGGCCACATGGTCCGGGTCGCCGAACAGGTGAACCGCATGTTCGCCGAACTGCTCGGCCAGCCGGCGGACTTCTTCACCTCCCGGGCCCGGCGGGCCACCTGGACGCAGAACGTCAGCTGGTACCCGTCGCTGACCCGGCTCGGGCAGCCGGGCACCGGCCGGATGCGCAACGCCCCGCACACCGACCTGGGCACCTTCACCCTGCTGAACCGTCAGCCGGGCAAGGGCGGCCTGGAGGTGTGGAACGAGGCCGACGGCTGGTTCGCCCCCGCCTACCCGATGGACTCCGACACCCTGATCGTGATCCTCGGCGACCTCATGGAGCTGTGGACGGACGGCCGTTGGCGCGCCCTGCGGCACCGCGTACCGGCGCCCGGGGCCGATGCCCCCGACGAGGAGCAGGTCTCCCTGGTGTTCTTCTTCGAGGCCGACCCGGACGCCCTGATCGAGCCGCTCGCCGCCCCGGCGGGCGGCGGCCTGGGCCTCGCGCCGGCCGTGGCGGGCGAGTCGATCCTGGGCAAGCTCGGCGTCCCGCTGACGCCCGCGTGACGACGCCCGCGCACCGCCCGGCCCGACCCCGCCCGAGGAGGCGACCGATCGTGTCCGACCCCGCGTTCTACTCCAAGGTGGCCACCCGGTTCGGCGGCTACCCCGACTGGCCGCCACGTGACACCGACTATCCCGAGGGGGATCCGGAGGCGTACGTCGACAGCGTGCTCGCCGCCCTGGGCGGCGGCAGCCTCCTGGACGTCGGCTGCGCCGACGGGCGCAACCTGCTCGCGGTGGCCGACCGGTTCCCGCGGGTGCGGGGGATCGACCTCTCGCCCGAGATGGTGGCCGCCGCCCGCCGCAACCAGGCCCGGACCAGCCTCGACCACGTCGTCTTCGAGGTCGGCGACGCCTCGGCCACCGGTCTGCCCGACCACTCGGTGGACGTGATCTGCTCCCGGCGCGGACCGCTCTTCCCGGCCGAGTTCCACCGCGTGCTGAAGCCCGGCGGCGCCGTCGTGCACCTCGGCATCGGCGAACAGGACGTCCGGGCGCTCAAGGAGGCCTTCGGCCGCGGCCAGCACTACGGCGGCTGGCACGAGGCGCCGCTGGCCGAGCAGGGCCGGGCGCGGCTGGTGGCCGCGGGCTTCGCGGTGGAGATCCGCTCGTACCGCTTCGACGAGTACTTCCACCACCCGCAGGACCTGCGCGGGTTCCTGGGCAAGGTCCCGATCTTCGAGGACTTCGACCCGGACGCCGACCGGGCCGCCCTCGACGGCTACCTCGCGCGCGCGACCGGCGAGCGCGGCATCCACCTGGCCCGTCACTGGTTCGTGCTCGTCGCCCGCAAGGGCACCCGGTGACCGCCCGCGCCGCGCACGACGTGCTGGTGGTCAGCTCCTACAAGCCCCTCCCCGCACGCCTGCTGGCCGACGACCTGCTCGGCCGGGTCCGCGTCATCACCGAGCCCGCTTTCGCCGGACTCTACGGGGGCCGGGCCGAGGTGACCTGTGTCCCCAGCATCGACGACCTGAGCGCCGTGCGCGACGCCGCCCTCGGCCTCTTCGCCGACGGGCCCGTCGACGCGGTGCTGACGCCCGCCGAGGCGGGCATCGCCGCCTCGGGCCTGCTGCGCTCGCACTACGGGATCCAGGGCATCGGCTACGAGACCGCCAACGCGTGCTCCAACAAGTACGTGATGAAGCGGACCCTGGCCGCGGCCGGTGTGCCGGTCACCGCCTTCCGGCCGGCCTACCGGCTGGCCGACGTACCGGCCGCCGCGGCCGATCTCGGCTGGCCGGTGGTGCTCAAACCCACCTTCGGCGGCGGCACCTTCGACGTGGTCGAGCTGGCCGGCCCGCGGGACTTCGCGGCCTTCGCCGAAAGCCCGGGCGCGCGGCGGCTGCGCGCGAGCCGCACACCGCTGCTGGTCGAGTCGCTGGTCGAGATGGAGGCGGAGTACCACTGCGACGCGGTGGTGCACGACGGCGAGGTGCTGTTCGCCGCCGTCTCCCGCTACCACGGGCCGGTGCTGCGCACCCTCGGCGGCTTCGTCGGCTCCTACCCGCTGCCCGAGGACCACCGCGACCAGTGGGCGGCCCGCACCCTGCTGCGCCGGGTGCTCGGCGCGGTGGGCCTGCGCCACGGGGTCGCGCACGTGGAGATGTTCCGCACCGCGGGCGGGATCCTGGTCGGCGAACTCGCCTGCCGCCCACCGGGCGGCGGACTGGTCGACGGACTGGCCCTGCAGTACGGGGTCGACCTGTGGCAGGCGTTCCTGGAGACCTCGCTGGGGCTGGCGCCGACCCTGCGCCCGCGCACCGCCGAGCGCATCGTGGTCAACTCCATGCTGCCGGCCCGGCCGGGGCGCATCACGGCGATCACCCCGGCCGAGAAGCTGGCCGCGCTGCCGGGCGTGCGGCAGGTCACCATGACCCGGCGGGTCGGCGACCTGATCGACCCCGACCTCTACTCCACCTCGCACACCGGGGTGGTGCTCTTCACCGTCGGGAGCGAGGACGAGGTCCCGCTGCGCCTGGCGGAACTCGCACAACTGTACGCACTCGACGTGGTGCCGGTCCCCGGCCCCGGCGCGGTGGGCGGCGCCGGCCACGGCGCCCGGGAGGGGAGTGAAAGGTGAGCAGAATCGTCGCCGTCGTCTCCGGCGGGATCGACTCGGTGACCATGGCCCATCACCTGGCCGCCGGCGGACACCGGCTGCACCTGGTGGCCGTCGACTACGGACAGCGCCACCGCAGGGAGCTGGACTGCGCCCGCGCCGCCGCGCGCCGGCTCGGCACGGGCTACGACGAGGTCGACCTGACCGCGGTGGGCCGCCTGATGCGCGGCTCCTCGCTGACCGACCCCACGGTGCCCGTCCCCGACGCGGGCCGGGCCCCGGTCGGGCCCAACCCCGACATCGTGCCCAACCGCAACGCGGTCCTGCTCGCGGTGGCCTACACGGTGGCGGTCGTCGAGCGGGCGCACGCGGTGGCCTTCGGGGTGATGGCCGACGACGTGGGCCCCTCGGACACCTCGCCCGCCTTCCTCGACGCGTTCCTCGCCATGGAGCGGATCGCGACCCGCGGCCAGGGCAGCGCCGACCTCGGCCTGCTCGCCCCGCTGATCACCCTGCACAAGCACGAAGTGATCGCCCTCGGCGAGGAGTTGAAGGTTCCCTGGGAGCGGACCTGGACCTGCTTCCGCGGCGAGGAGCTGCACTGCGGCAGCTGCGCGGCCTGCGTCGAGCGGCGCGCCGCGTTCGTCACCGCCGCTGTCGAAGACCCGACCGAGTACCGGTGTTGACCCCACCACGAGAAGGGACCAGACCCGTGACGATGCGGATCAGTAAGCAGTTCGCGTTCTCCGCCAGCCACCGGCTCGACGGGCTGCCGGACGGGCACCAGTGCGCCCGCCTGCACGGCCACAACTATGTGGTCGAGGTCGAACTCGCCGCGGAAGCAGACCAGTTGACCCCGACCGGATTCGTCCGCGACTACGGCGACCTGGCGCCGTTCAAGCAGTGGATCGACACCACCGTCGACCACCAGCACCTCAACGACATCGTCAGGTCCAACCCGAGCGCCGAGAACCTGGCCCGCTGGATCTACGACCAGTGGTCGGCGCGGCTGCCCGAGCTCTCCGCCGTCCGCATCTCCGAGACGCCCAAGACCTGGGCCGAGTTCCGCCCGTGACCGGGCGCCCGGACCGGCCCGCCGACCACGAGGAGGTGATGCCAGTGGAACCGCAGATCGTCGTCAACGAAATCTTCGGCCCCACCTAGCCGTCCAGGGTGAGGGCCGCTCGCTCGGCCGGCACTGCGCCTTCGTGCGCCTCGGCGGCTGCAACCTGACCTGCCGCTGGTGCGACACGCCCTACACCTGGGACTGGACCGGCAGCAGCGACACCGGCATCGCCTACGACCCCCGCCAGGAGCTGCACCGCCGCTCGGTCGCCTCGGTCGCGGAGCAGGTCGGCGCGCTCGGCGTCGGCCTGGTCGTGATCTCGGGAGGCGAACCGCTCGGCCAGCAGGCCCGGTTGGCGCCGCTGGTCGACCTGCTCACCGGCCGGGGCATGGAGGTGGAGATCGAGACCAACGGCACCCACGTCCCGCACCCGGCGCTGGTCGCGGCGGGCGCGCGGTTCAACGTCTCGCCCAAGCTGGCCCATTCGGGGGTCCTGGCCGCGCGCCGGATCAGACCGGCGGCACTGCGGGCGCTGGCCGGCACACCGGGCACCGCGTTCAAGTTCGTCTGCCGGGACACCGCCGATCTGGAGGAGGTCGGCGCACTCGTGGCGCGCTACGGCCTCGACCCGGTGTGGATCATGCCCGAGGGGCAGAGCGCCGAACGCCTCGAGGAGCACCTGCACCAGCTGGCGGCCCCGGTCATCGCCCGGGGCTGGAACCTCACCACCCGGCTGCACACCTTGATCTGGGGACAGGAAAGGGGCGTCTGAGTTGAGCACCGACGTGAACGACATCGCCGTGAACGGCATCGAGGTGAACGGCATTGAGGTGAACGGCATCGGGGTGAACGAGGAGGCCGTCGCCGCGGCGATGGAGATCGCCGCCGTCACCGAGCCGGACCCGCTGGTCGGCCTCGCGGTCAGCCTGCTGAAGGAGATCGGGGAGGACCCGGACCGCGACGGGCTGCGCGAGACGCCCGAGCGGTTCGCCCGCTGGTGGCGGGAGTTCACCGACTACGACCCCGGCACCGTCGCCACCCTGTTCGAGACCACCACCACCGGGCAGCTGGTCCTCGTCTCCGGCATCGAGGTCTGGTCGCTGTGCGAGCACCACCTGCTGCCGTTCAGCTGCTCCATCAGCGTCGCCTACCGCTCCACCGAACGGCTGCTGGGACTGTCGAAGTTCGCCCGCATCGCCCACCAGCACGCGCACCGGCTGCAGGTGCAGGAACGCCTGGTCGCCGACATCGCCGCCGACATCATCCGGATCACCGGCAGCCAGGACGTCGCCGTGGTCGGGCACGGTGAGCACCTGTGCATGACCATGCGCGGGATCAGGACCAGTGCCCGGATGACCTCCACCTCCATCAACGGCGAGTTCGCCCGGGCCGGCCTGGCCCGCGACGAACTGCTGACCCTCCTCAACGGCTGACCGGCGCGGCGGCGTGACCCTCGACCAGGCGGTCCGCCCGGCGCGCAGCCGGCGCGAGCGGCTGGGCCTGCCACAGCTCAGGGGCGCCGGGCCGCTGCTGACGGCGTCGCTGGTGGACAGCGCCGGCTCCGGACTCTTCCTGCCGTACGCGCTGCTCTACTTCCTCGACACCACCCGCCTTCCGCTGACCACGATCGGAGTCGCGCTCTCCGCGGCCGCGGCCCTCGCGCTGCCGTGCGCCGCCCTGTTCGGCCCGCTGGTCGACCGGATCGGTGCCCGCGCCGCGGTGGTGCTGGCCAACGCGGTGCAGGCGGCCGGTTTCCTCGGCTACCTGGCGGCCGGAGCCGCCTGGCAGATCACCGCCTTCGGGTTCCTGGCCAACGCCGGCCAGAGCCTGTTCTGGACGGCGAACGGCGCCCTGGTCACGCTGGTCGGTGCACCGGGGGACCGGGCGCGCTGGTTCGGCCTGCTCCGGGTGGTGCGCAACGCGGGCACCGGGACCGGCGCACTGCTGGCCGCGGTGCTCGCCTCGGGCGCCGGCCCGACCGGCGGCCGCCTGGTGGTGGCCGCCGACGCTGGCAGTTTCCTGCTGGCGGCCGGCGTGCTCGCCCGGTGGCGGCCACCGGCGATTGCGGCTGCCCCCGCCCCCGCCGCCGCTCCGGCACCCGCCGTGCCCCCGGCACCCGCTGCGCCGTGCGGCTACCGGAGGGTGCTCGCCGACCGCTCCTTCGCGGCACTCAACGCCGTGACGCTGCTCCTCGTCCTCAACCTGCTGGCGGTGCCACTGGTCCTCACCCTCTACACCACCCGACTCCTGGGGCGTCCCGCCTGGGTGGCCGGGCTGCTGATCGCCGGGAACACCGCCCTGGTCGCGGCCCTGCAGACGCCGCTGGCGGAGCTGCTGCGCCGCCGCCACGGTCCGCGCCGGCTGCGGCTGGCAGCTGCGATGTTCGCGGCCTCCGCCGTTCTGCTGTGGTCGGCGGACGCGGCCGGCACCGGGTGGGTCGCGGTCGGGCTGGTGGCCGGTCTGCTCGCCTTCACCCTGGGCGAGATCATCTGCTCACCGGTGCTGCCCGACCTGGTGGCCGCGCTCGCCCCGCCGGGCCTGAGCGGACGGTACTTCGCGCTCCACCAGACCTGCTGGAGCCTGGCCGCCGTGCTGGCACCCAGCCTCTTCACCCGGCTGCTGAACCGGGGGAGCGCCTGGCTCTGGACGGCGCTGCTCGCGGTGGCCTGCCTCGCCTACCTGCTGGCCACCGGAATCGAACGCCCCCGGGGCGGGCAGCGGCCGGCGGCCCGGACCGGTGCAGCCGGCGCGCCTCGGGGCCCGACCATGGTATGACCCCCGGGGAGTACCAGCAAACCGCACGTCAGGACGCTAAGCTCCCAGCTTGTAAGGATTCCGACACCCAAGCGAAAGAGCGCACAATGGCTGACACCGGAGCGAACGTCTACTTCGACGTGACCGTGAACGACGAGCCTCTTGGCCGGATCGTCTTCAAGCTGTTCGACGACGTGGTGCCGAAGACCGCGCGGAACTTCCGCGAGCTGGCCACCGGTGAGAACGGCTTCGGCTACGCCGGCTCGGGCTTCCACCGCGTGATCCCCGCCTTCATGCTGCAGGGTGGTGACTTCACCAACCACAACGGCACCGGTGGCAAGAGCATCTACGGCGCGAAGTTCGAGGACGAGAACTTCCAGCTGAAGCACGACCGTCCGTTCCTGCTCAGCATGGCCAACGCGGGCAAGAACACCAACGGCTCGCAGTTCTTCATCACGACCATCGTCACCGACTGGCTGGACGGCAAGCACGTCGTCTTCGGCGAGGTCGTCGAGGGCGAGGAGATCGTCAAGAAGATCGAGGCCCTGGGCTCGCAGAGCGGCGCCACCAAGGGCAAGATCGTCATCAAGGAGTCGGGCACGCTGTAGTCCCTCCTGTGGCCCGTCGGGGCCGTCCTGCGGGGCGGCCGCGACGGGCTGGTGACTTTCCCGGCTCCCGGCCCCCGGCGCATGCGACGGGGGCCGGGAGCCGTTGTCCTTCCGTCAGCGATCGCCCGGCCCGACGAGGCGCGCGGCGAGATCCTCGGCCAGCCGCGCGGCGGTTCCGCGCCGGCGGCGGGCCAGCGCCAGCCCCAGGTGGCGGCGCGGGGCGGGCTCGGCCAGCGGGAACGCGACCAGCTCCGGGTGCCGGGTCAGGCCGATCGCGGGGATCAGCGCGATGCCGATGCCGGCCCGCACCAGCGACTGCGCGAAGTCGTAGTCCGTCGCGGTGCACGCGATCCGCAGCTCGACGCCGAGCGTCCCGGCGTGGCGGGCGAGTTGGGCGGCGGACTTGTGGCAGCCCAGGATCCAGCGCTGGTCGGCCAGTTCGGCCAGCTGCGGCGGTTCAGGGCGGTTCAGGTAGTCGGCCACGGACGGGTGGCTGCGCGGCAGCACGACCTGCATCGGGTCGGTGCCCAACGGCGTCCAGTCCAGGCCGGAGCGGTCGCCGGGCCGCGCGGGCGGCAGCCCGTCGAAGTGGTAGGCGAGGGCGAGGTCGGCCCGCCCCTCGCGGAGCGCGGGCAGGCTCTCCTCCGGCTCCGCCTCCAGGATGGTCAGCTCCACCTCCGGATGGTCCGCCACGAACCCGGCCAGGGCGGCGGGCAGCAGCCGCCGGCCCGCGCTGGCGAAGGTGGCGACCGTGAGCGTGGTCTGCACGGCCGTCAGGCGCTCGATGCGCTGCTGTGCGTCGGTCAGCTCGGCGGCGATCGCGTCCGCGGCCTCCACCAGCAGGCGCCCCGCCTGCGTCAGTGTGACGCCGCGGGTGGAGCGTTCGACCGCCGGTGTGCCGAGGCTGCGCTCCAGCGCGGCGATCTGCTGCGAGACGGCCGACGGCGTGCAGTGCAGGGTCAGCGCCGCCTGGTTGAAGCTGCCGTGGCGGGCGACCTCGCGCAGTACGGCCAGTCGCTGGACGTCGATCAACAGTTCTCCTAATGACGAGGTGGCCGAGCAGACACTACTGCTGATGATCACCATTCGAAAGACTGGCCGCCGAGGACGTCGGAGGACGTCAGGAAACGGGCCGAGGGAGGAACTGCGGCATGCAGGTGTGCGTGATCGGCGGGAGCCGCTATTTCGGGCGGCGGCTGATCGAGGAACTGCGGGACGGGGGCGCGGCGGTGACGGTCGTCAACCGCGGCTCCTCGCTCCCGCCGCGGGGCGTGACCCGGTTGTGCGCCGACCGCGACGACGAGGCCGCGCTGCGCGCCGCGCTGGCCGGCCGGAGCTTCGACGTCGTGGTCGACCAGGTCTGCTACACGCCGCGGCAGGCGGCCGTCGCCGCCCGGGTCTTCGCCGGACGGACCCGGCGCTATGTGCTGACCTCCACGGTCGAGGTCTACGCCGAGCGGGGCCGACCGGGGAGGCAGGCCGTCGCGGAGCGGGCCGTGGATCCCTCGGCCTGGCCGGTGGACCTCGAACTGCCCTGGAGCGACGAGAGGTTCCTGGCCGACCACTACGGCGAGGGCAAGCGGCAGGCGGAGGCGCTGCTCACCCGCCGGGCACCCTTCGACCTCGCCGTCGTCCGCACCGCGCACGTGCTCGGCGGCGGCGACTTCACCGGGCGGTTCGCCCACTACGTCGAGCGGATCGAGGGCGGCCTGCCGGTGGCGGTGCACGCCGCGCCCCAGCCCGCCTCCTTCGTCCACGAGCCGGAGATCGCCCGCTTCCTGGCCTGGGCGGCGGCGGCCGACTTCACCGGTCCGGTCAACGCCGCCTCCCACGGGGCGCTGGACGCCGCCGAGTTGTGCGCGGCGATCGGCCGGGCGGTCGGCGTCGACCCGGTGCTCGCGGTCGGCGCGGGGGAGGAGCTCTCGCCGTTCTCCTTCGAGCGCTGCTACGCGCTGGACACCGGCCGCGCGCAGCGCCTGGGCTTCGGCTTCTCGTCGGTGGCCGACTGGCTGCCGCAGGTCGTCCGGGAGACCCGGACCGACCTCCGGAACCGAGCGGCCGTCAAGGAGGCCCAGTGATGACGCGGACCCGGCCGGGCGTCTCCCGCACCATCGGCGGTGTCCCGGTGGGCGCCATCGGCCTCGGCGCGATGCCGCTCTCCGTCGAGGGGCGCCCCGGCGAGGAGCAGGCACTCGCCACCGTCCGCGCCGCGCTCGACGCGGGCGTGCGACTGATCGACACCGCCGACAGCTACCACTGGCACGCGGACGAAGTCGGCCACAACGAGCGGCTGATCGCCCGCGCGCTGGCCGGCTGCGGCAGCGGCGCGAGCGAGGTGCTGGTGGCGACCAAGGGCGGTCGCGGCCGTCCCGGCGACGGATCGTGGACGGTCGACGGCGACCCGCGCCACCTGCGCCGGGCCGCCGAGGCCTCGGCCGCCCGGCTGGGGGTGGCGACGATCGGCCTCTACCAGCTGCACAAGCCGGACCCCGCCGTCCCGTTCGCGGAGTCGGTCGGCGCGCTGCGCGAGCTGGCCGACGCCGGGACGATCAGGATGGTCGGCCTGTCCAACGTGGACTGCGAGCAGATCCACACGGCGCGGGAGATCCTGGGCCCGCGGCTGGTCTCGGTCCAGAACCGGTTCTCCCCGGCGCACCAGGCCACCCGCGACACCCTCGACCTGTGCACCGCGCTGGGCCTGGCCTTCCTGCCCTGGAGCCCGCTCGGCGGGATCTCGCGCAGCGCCGTCGACGACCCGGCGAGCACCGCACCGGCCCCGGACACCCCGTTCCACGCCCTCGCCCGAGAGCGCGGGGCGAGCCCGCAACAGATCGCCCTGGCCTGGCAGTTGGCGCAGTCCCCGGTCGTGCTCCCGATCCCGGGCGCGCGCCGACCGGCCAGCATCCGCGACTCCGCGGCGGCGGCCGGGCTCACCCTGTCGGCGGCGGAGCTGGCCGGGTTGAAGATCTGACGTGACGTCAGAGAGATGACGTCGCGTCGAGTCGGCACCACGTGGCCGCCGGTCGGCTCCAGCTGACCGGCGGCGCGGTGGTGCGGCACCCGGTTCGGTGTTCGGGATCGCTCCACCTCCTCGAAGCGGCCGGGAGCCCGACGGACCGGGCCTCGCGGCAGTTGAACGTGGTCTGGACCGGTCGGCGCCCTGACGGGTGACCGGCCCTGCACCTGCGCAGATGGCACGCAAGTGGCAACTGTCCTTCCAGTTTACCGGGTTGGGGCGCCGACCGCGCGGTTTCCGGGGTTTACGCTGCCGTGGCCGGGCAGACGCAAGGGCGGCGGACCGGCCGGGATATCACACCGCGGCCGGTTTGCGTGAGAGTTGACCCTCGTTCAACCTCAAGGGGTTGCGAGAGAGTGACGCACCGTGAAGACTGTGGCGGGTTCGCCGGTGGTGCCAGGGGAGAGATGCTGGGGGGTTTGCTGCGTCCTGCGCCGCTGCGCGCTGCTCTGCCGCGTGCTGTTCTGCCTCGACAACAGGCCGACGGCATCGGGCCGTTCGCCCCTGCCCTGGGGGCGTTGCCTGGGTCGCACCCGCCTCGTTCGGACGCCTCGTGCGCTCCGGCGCGGTGCGGTTCGCCGTGCCCTGCCCGCGTTGCCCCGCCCGGCCCCGGCTTCCGATCGGAGCCGTGCTCAAGGAGAAGACTTGACTGACCATCAGATACGGTACTCCTCAGTAGGTTTGGAGGACATACCCGAGCGCTGGCGGAAATTGCGCGAGACCGGGCCGGTGCGTTACGAGGAGAGCCAGGACGTCTGGCAGGTCCTGGACCACGAGGGTGTGTCCGCCGTGCTCGCCGACCCGGTCACGTACTCCTCGGACCTCTCCTCCCTCGCTCCCACCCAGGAGGACTTCGAGACCTTCCGGCAGGGCAACTTCGTCGGGATGGACCCGCCGCAGCACCGCACCCTGCGGACGCTGGTGAGCCAGGCGTTCACCCCGCGGGTCGTGCAGGGGCTGGCGCCGCGCATCGAGGCCGTCTGCGCGCAGCTGCTGGACGCCGTCGCGGACCACGACCGCTTCGACCTGGTCGACGCGCTGGCCTATCCGCTGCCCATCATCGTCATCGCCGAACTGCTCGGCGTCCCGGCCGGCGAGCACCTGCTCTTCCAGGAGTGGGCGAGCGTCCTGTTCGGCGGCGACCAGCTCGGCGAGGCCCCCGACATGGCCGACCTCGAACGGGCCCTGGAAGCCATCGCCCCCACCGTCCGGGAGATGAACGGCTACGTCCTGCAGCACATCCGCAACCGCCGCGCCGATCCGGGCGAGGACCTCACCAGCAGGCTGATCGCCGCCGAGGTGAACGGGGTCCGCCTGACGGACGAACAGATGGTCGGCTTCGTGGCCCTGCTGCTGGTCGCCGGGCACGTCACCACGACCGCGCTGCTGGGCAATGCCGTGGTGACCTTCGACCGGCAGCCCGGGGTCGACGCCGCGCTGCGCGCCGACCCCGGCCTGCTGCCGCAGGCCGTCGAGGAGGTGCTGCGCTGGCTGCCGCCCTTCCCCGAGCTGGGGCGCCGCACCACCCGTCCGGTGGTCCTCGGCGGGCACGAACTACCCGCCGACACCCTGCTGATGGCGCACCTGGGCGCCGCCAACCGCGATCCGGCCCGCTTCGAGCGCCCGGACGTCTTCGACGTGAGGCGCCACCCCAATCCCCACCTGACCTTCGGCCACGGCATCCACTTCTGTTTCGGCGCCCCGCTGGCCCGGCTGGAGGCGGACATCGCCCTGCGGATGCTGCAGACCCGGTTCCGCGCGCTCACGATCCCCAGCCACGAGGACGTCGCCTACCAGAACCCGGCCGTCATCCTCGGCGTGCGCCGGTTGCCGGTCGAGGTCGTCAGACGGTAGGTCCGGCGCACCCGCGCCCCGGCCGCCCCGCGCGCTCACCCGCGCCCGGCCGCCACGCCCGCACATGAGACCCAGTCCACGGGAGCCCCCTTCTCATGCTGTACTCCACCACCGCCCCGGTCCGCGAGCGCGCGCCGTTCCTGTTACCGCGAGAGCTGCAGGAGCGGCTCGACGCCCTGGCCCGCGAGCACCGCGTCCCCGGTGCCCAACTCGTCCTGGACACCGGCTCGCAGGTCATCGCGCTGCACACCGGCACGGCCGACGCCGCCACCGGTGCGCCCGTCACCGCGGACACCGCCGTGCCGCTCGGCTCGCTCACCAAGCCCTACACGGCGGCCCTGGTGATGCTCCTGGCCGACGACGGCGACCTCGACCCGGAGGACCTCGTCGCGGAGCACCTGCCCGAGCTGCGACAGCTGCCCGCAGTAACGATCCGGCAGTTGCTGAGCCACACCGGCGGCCTGCCGACCGGCCCCGACTCCGACACCGCGGGGCGGACCACGCCCGCGCACTACCTGGCGGCCGTGTGCACCGCCCAGGACGCGCTCTTCCCGCCCGGGACCGACTTCTCCTACTCCAACGCCGGCTATGTCGCCGCCGGCCGGCTGGTGGAGGAGGTGACCGGCATGCCGTGGCACGAGGCCGTGCGCACCCTGCTCCTGGAACCCCTGGGCACCGTGCCCGCGTTGCTCGGCGACCCGGCCGCCGCCCGGCCGGTCGCCGCCGGCCACGCCGTCAACACCGCCACCGGCCGGGTCCGTCCGGTACGGCAGAACCTGGCGCCGCTGGAGGCCCCGGCAGGCGCCCTGCTGGCGAGTGCCACCGACCTCGCCGCCCTCGGCCGTGCCCTGGCCGGCCGCAGCGAGCTGCTGCCGAAGGACGTCGCGCTGGCGATGCGCAGCCCGCAGCCCGCTGCCCGGCCGGGCGCGCTGGCGGACGGCTGGGGCCTGGGACCGGCCCTCTTCCGGCAGGACGGGCTGCTCTGGTGCGGCCACGACGGCAACGCCCAGGGCACCTCCTGCCACCTGCGGGTCGAACCGGACAGCGGCGTGGTGGTCGCCTTCACCGGCAACGCGGGCGCCGCCACCGCCCTCTGGCGCGACCTCGCCGAGGAACTGGCCCTCCTCACCGGGATCCGGGTGCCCGCCGCGATGGCGCCCGTGGCCCAGCGCGCCACCGCGGCCCAGAGCGCCCCCGTCGCCCTGCCCGAGTGCGCGGGCACCTACGCCAACGGCGGCATCCGCTACCGCGTCGCGCTGGAGCCCGACGGCTCGCCGACGCTCTCGGTCGACGGCGACCTGGCGATCCCGCTGCGCTGTTACCCGGATCTGTCCTGCGATCTGGTCGACCCGGACACCGGCCGCCCCGAGCCCGGCGGACGGTTCCACCGCGACCCCGCCACCGGGGCGATCGACCGGGTCCAGATATCCGGGCGCACCGCGCGCCGCATCGGCCCCGCCTGAGCCGACCCGCCCCGCCCCCCTGCCGACCCGCAGTGCCGGGCCGTGGCCGGGCGCGCCCGCACACCCACCGGCACCGCCCGTGGGTCTGCGGGCCGTTCGCCCGCCCTCGCTCGCGCACGCCTCCCCCCGAGCCAGAAGGACTTCACGCATGGCCGACCAGCCCGACCAGCCCGTAGCCGCGCCCAGCTCGCCGCTGGCCGGCGGTTGTGCCGAGCCGTCCGCCGGCGGCCCGGCCCCGCTGCCGGGGCACCGGACACTCGGTGCGCTGTTCGCCGCCTGGGTCGCCCGCACCCCGCACGCGCCCGCGGTCACCGACGGCCGGCGCACCTGGAGCTACCGCGACCTGGCGGCCCGGGCCGACCGGCTGGCCGACCACCTGGTGCGGCAGGGGGCCGGGCCGGACCGGACGGTGGCGCTCGTGCTGCCCCGCTCGATGGAGCTGATCGCGGCGGAGCTGGCCGTCGCGCGGGCCGGCGCCGCCTTCCTGCCGGTGGACCCGGCCTACCCCGCCGAGCGGCGGGAGCTGATGCTCACCGATGCGGCTCCCGCGGTGACCCTGGACGACCCGGCCCGGGTACGCGAGATCCTGGCGGCGGACCGGGCGACGGGCGACGGTGCCGCCGTTGCCCGGCCCGAGGCTGACGCCGACCACGCCGCCTACGTGATCTACACCTCGGGCTCCACCGGCCGCCCCAAGGGCGTGGTGGTCACCCACCGCGGCATCGGCGGCTTCACCGCGGCCGCCGCCGAGCGCTACGCGGTGGGGCCCGGGGACCGCGTGCTGCAGTTCTCCTCGCCCAGCTTCGACGCCTCGGTGCTGGAGCTGTTCATCTCGGTGCTGTCCGGCGCCACGCTGGTGGTCCCGCCGGACGGCCCCTGGCTCGGCGAGGAGCTCGCCGCCGTGCTGGACGAGCACCGGATCACCCACGCCCTCATCCCGCCCGCGGCGCTGGCCACCCTCCCCGCCCCGGCCGACGGCACCGCGCCGCACCTGCGCACGCTGATCGTGGGCGCCGAGGCCTGCCCGGCCGCGCTGGTGGACCGCTGGGCGCCCGGCCGACGCATGATCAACTCGTACGGCCCCACCGAGACCACCATCGTCGCCAGCTGGACCGGGCCGCTGTCGGCCGGCACCGGCACGCCGACCATCGGCAGCGCACTGCCGCACACCCGGCTGTACGTCCTCGACGCCGCGATGAAGCCACAACTTCCGGGCGTGGACGGCGAGTTGTACGTAGGTGGCGATGCGGTGGCGCGCGGCTACCTGGGCCGCGCCGGCCTGAGCGCCGCGCGCTTCGTCGCCGACCCCTTCGGCACCCCCGGCGCGCGGCTCTACCGCACCGGCGACCGGGCCCGCTGGAGCGCCGAGGGGGAGCTGGAGTACCTGGGCCGGCTCGACCGGCAGGTCAAGCTCCGCGGCTTCCGGATCGAGCCCGGGGAGGTGGAGGCGGCGCTGCGCGAGCAGCCCGGGGTGGCCGAGGCCGTCGTCGTGGTCCGCGAGGACGAGCCCGGCCAGCAGCGGCTGGTCGGCTACGTCACCCCCGCCGAACCCACGGCGGCCCCCGAGCCCGGGGCGCTGCGGGCGGCCCTGGCCGCCGCGCTGCCCGCCCACCTGGTGCCCGCCGCCCTCGTCGTCCTCGCGACCCTGCCGCTCACCGCGCAGCACAAGATCGACCGGCAGGCGCTGCCCGCCCCCGCCCGCCCCGCCGCGACCGGCCGGCTGGCGCCGCGCACCGCGCCCGAGCGCGCCCTGGCCGCCATCTGGGCGCGGGCGCTGGGCGTCGACGCCGTCGGGGCGGACGACGACTTCTTCGAGCTGGGCGGCGACTCGATCCTCGCCGCCAAGGTCCTGGCCCACATCCGGGCGGAGCTCGGCACCCGGCTCACCCTGCGCGACCTCTTCACCGCGCGCTCCGTCGCCGCGCTCGCCCCGCTGCTGGACGGGCGGCAGGTCGCCGCACCGCCGGAGCCGATCCCGCCCGCCCCGCGCGAGCACCCGCTGCCGCTGTCCGGCGCCCAGCGGCGGCTGTGGTTCCTCGACGACCTGAGCGCCGGCAGCACGGAGTACAACACCGGCGTGGTGCTGCGGCTGCGCGGCACGCTGGACCCCGAGGCGCTGCGCCGCGCCCTGCAGCGCCTGACCGCCCGTCACGACTCGCTGCGCACCACCTTCGCCACCGTCGAGGGGCAGGGCGTGCAGCGGATCGCCGGGACGGGCACGCTGCCGCTGCGCACGGCCGATCTCGCCGAGCTGCCCCCGCCGCAGCGGGCCGAGGAGGCCGACCGGCTGCTGACCGAGGAGCTGGGCCGCCGCTACGACCTGGCCACCGGACCGCTCGCCCGGGCGCTGCTGCTGCGTCTGGCCGCCGAGGAGCACCTGCTGCTGCTCGGGCAGCACCACATCATCACCGACGGCTGGTCGGTGGGCGTCCTCACCCGTGAGCTGGCCGCGCTCTACCGCGCCGAGGCCCTGGGCGAGCCGGACGGCCTGCCCGCCCCCGGCCTGCAGTACCCCGACTTCGCCCTGTGGGAGCACCGGCGGGACCGGGCCGAGGACGCCGCGGACCTCGCCTACTGGAAGCGCTCGCTGGCGGGCCTGGAACCCCTGCAGCTGCCCACCGACCGGCCCAGGCCCGAGCTGCGCACCACCGCGGGCGCCGCGCACCGCCACCACCTGCCGGCGCAGCTGGTGGACCAACTGCGCGGGCTCGCCACCGGGCGCGGCGCGACCCTCTTCACCCTGCTGGCCGGGGGCTGCGCGCTGCTCTTCGCGCGCTGGTCGGGTCAGCGCGACGTGGCGTTCGGGACCGTCACCAACGGGCGCGAGCGCCGCGAACTGGAGGAGGTGACGGGCTTCTTCGCCAACACGGTCGTGCTGCGCGGCGAGGTGGACCAGGCGGCCACCGTCGACCGCTTCGTCGAGACCATGCGCACGACCGTGCTGGACGCCTTCGTGCACGCCGCGGTGCCCTTCGACCGGGTGGTCGAGGAGCTGGCCCCGCCCCGGGACCCCAGCCGCACCCCGCTGGTGCAGGTGCTCGTGGTCCAGCAGGCCACCGCCGCCGCCCTGCCGCCCGCCGGCGGCCTGCACTTCGAGGAGCACCCGCTGCCGCGCCCGGCGGCCCGCTTCGACCTGGTGCTGGAGTTCGCCCCGGACGCCACCGGTGGCTGCACGCTGACGGCCGAGTACAACACCGACCTGTTCGACGCGCCGACCGTGGCCCGGATGACCCTGCACCTGCACCGCCTGCTGGCGGGCATGGCGCAGGGCCCGCAGCGCACGCTGGCCGAACTGCCCATGCTCACCGAGGAGGAGCAGCGCGCGCTGCTCGACGCCTGGAATCCGCCCGCACCCGACGGGCCGGACCGGCCGGTCGAGGGCCTGCCCGCGGAGCTCGCCCGGCTGGTCGCCGGCGGCGCCGGGTTCTATCTGCTGGACGGCGCACTGCGCCCGCAACCGCCGGGCGTGGTCGGCGAGTTGTACATCGCTGGCGGCACACCCGCGGAGGGCGACCGGCCCGGCCCGACCGCCGCCCGCTTCGTCGCCGACCCGTTCGGCCGCCCCGGGGCGCTCATGCACCGCACCGGGGAGCTGGCGCGCTGGACCCCCGGGCGCGGACTGGAGTACGTCGGCCGGGCCGACCGGCAGGCCCGGGTCCGCGGCCTCGGCATCGACCTCGGCGAGGTGGAGCAGGCGCTGCGCGGGTGTGCGGGCGTGGCGCAGGCGGCTGCCGCCGTGCTGGCCGACGAGGCCGGCAGGCGCCTGGTCGGCTACGTCGTCCCGGCCCCGCAGAGCGTCCTCGACCCCGAGAGCGTGCGCCGGGCGCTGGGGCGCACCCTGCCCGACCACCTGGTCCCCGGCACCGTCGTGGTGCTGCCCGCGCTGCCGCTCGACGCCGGCGGCGCCCTGGACCGCGGCCGGCTGCCCGACCCGGGACCGGCCGTGCGCACCGTGCGGCACGTCGCCCCCCGCACCCCCACCGAGCAGGCCTTCAGCACCATCTGGGCCGAGATCCTGCAGCTGGAACGGGTCGGCGCGGACGACAACTTCTTCGAACTCGGCGGCGACTCGATCCTGAGCATCCAGGTGGTGGCCCGCGCCCGGCAGGCGGGCCTGCAGGTGACCTCCCGGGACCTCTACCGCCACCAGACGCTCGCCGCCCTCGCCCGGTGCGCGGAGGCGGCGGGCAGCCGGCAGCCGGCCGCTGCCGCCGTGGTGGCCGCCGGCGGACCGAGCCCGCTGACCCCCATCCAGCGCTGGTGGTTCGACAACGCCGCTGGCCGGGCCGGCCACTTCGCCCAGGCGCTCTCCTTGCGACTGCCCGAGGAGGTGGAGCCGGCGGCCCTGGAGGAGGCGCTGAACGACCTGCTCGCCCACCACGACGCGCTGCGCTCCGCCTTCCCGAACGACGTCCCGCCCGCCTTTTCGAACGACGCCCCGCCCGCCGCCGACGCGCAGCCGCGAGCCGACCGCGGTGCCGACGGTGTGCGGTGGCGGATCGAGGACCGGGCGCCCCGGATCGCCCTGCCGCGCCACACCGGCCCCGACACCGACACCCCGCACTTCGGCCCCTTCGACCTGGAGCACGGCCCGCTGCTGCGCGCCGTGCTGCACGAGCGGGGCGCCGGCCGCGCGCCGGTCCTGCACCTGGCGGTGCACCACCTGGTGGTCGACGGCGTCTCCTGGCGGGTGCTGCTGGAGGACCTGGAGACCGCCTACCGCGCCCGTCGCGCGGGCCGCGACGGTGCGGCGGCGCTGCCCGCGAAGTCCTCGCCGCTGCGGCACTGGGCCCGGCGGCTGGCGGACCACGCGGCCGAGGGCGGCTTCGCGGACGAGCGGGCCTACTGGGAGCAGGCCGTCCCCGAGGCGATCGCGCCCCTGCCGACGGACCTGGACGGTGCCGACACCTACGCCTCGGCCCGCTCGGTGACCGTGCGGCTCAGCCCCGCCGACACCGCCGTCCTGCTGCGCACCCTGCCCGACACCTACCGCACCCAGGTCAACGACGTGCTGCTCAGCGCGCTGGGCCGGGCGCTGTGCGCCGCCGACGGGCCGCAGACGGTGGTGGTGGACGTCGAGGGGCACGGCCGGGAGGAACTCTTCCCCGACCTCGACCTCAGCCGCACGGTCGGCTGGTTCACCACCCGCCACCCCGTCGCCCTGGCCGTGCCCGAGCACGCGCAGTGGGACGCCGTCCTCAAGCAGGTCAAGGAGCAGCTGCGCGCCGTCCCGCGGCACGGCCTGGGCTTCGAGGCCCAGCTGCGGCTGGGCCGGCCGGAGTCGGCGCCCAGAGTCGCGCCCGCCCGGATCAGCTTCAACTACCTGGGGCGCCTCGGGTTCGGTGCGGACCCCGCGGGGCTGTTCCGCGGCACCTTCCGGCCGCTGGAGCTGGACGCCGACCCGCTGACGGTCCGTCCGCACGCCCTGGAGGTGGTCGGCCACCTGGACGGTGACGCGCTGGAGTTCACCTGGTTCTACTCCGAGCAGCTGCACCGGCAGGCCACCGTCGAGGCGCTGGCCGCACGGTTCGCCGAGGCGCTGGCCGACCTGGCCGGGTACGCCGCGCAGCCGGGCACGGGCGGGCGCACCCCGTCCGACTTCCCGCTCGCCCGGCTCGACCAGGCCGCGGTGGACCGGATCACGGCGGACGACCCGGGCGCGGTGGCGGACCTCTACCCGCTGACACCGACCCAGTCCGGCATGCTCTTCCACGGCCTGGCCCAGGAGGACAGCGGCGTCTACTTCCAGCAGCTGACCTTCGTCCTGGACGGCGTCGGCGACCCGCACGCGCTGGCCGCGGCCTGGCAGCAGGTCAGCGACCGCACCGAGGTGCTGCGCGCCCGCGTCCGCTGGCAGGACGTGCCCGAGCCGCTGCTGGTGGTGCAGCGCCGGGCGCCGCTGCCGGTCACCCACCTGGACTGGCGCGAGCTGTCCGAGGACGAGCGGGGCGCCCGGCTGGCCGAGCTGCTGGACCGCGACCGGGCGCGCGGCATCGACCTGGCGCAGGCCCCGCTGCAGCGCCTGGTGCTCGCCCGGACCGGCGAGCGCGGCGTGCGGGTGGTGTGGTCCTTCCACCACCTGGTGCTGGACGGCTGGAGCCTGTTCCAGGTGCTCTCCGACGTCTTCGCCGCCCACGCGGCGCTGCCCGGGGCGGCTGCCCTGCCCGAGCGCCGCCCGTACGGTGATTACGTGGCCTGGCTGCGCGAGCGCGACTGGGCGCGGGCCGAGCGGCACTGGCAGCAGCGCCTGGCCGGCCTGACCGAGGCCACCGCGCTGCCCTTCGACCGCGAGCCGCGCCACAGCCACCGCGCGGAGTCCACCCAGGCGGTGAGGGTCACGCTGCCGGCGGCCGGCACCCGGGCGCTGGAGCAGCTCGCCAAGCGCTCCGGCCTCACGCTGAACACCCTGGTCCAGGGCGCCTGGGCGCTGCTGCTGGGCCGTCAGGCGGGCCGGGACGAGGTGGTGTTCGGCACCACCGTCTCGGGCCGTCCGGACGAGCTGCCCGGCGCCGAGGCGATGACCGGCCTGTTCATCACCACGCTGCCCACCCGGGTCGCGGTGCCGGGCGAGGGCACCCTGCTCGACTGGCTGCGCACCCTGCAGCGCGAGCAGAGCGAGGACCGCCGCTTCGACTTCGTCCCGCTCACCCGGATCCGTGGCTTCACCGAACTCCCCGAGCGGGTCGCCCTGTTCGACAGCATCGTGGTGTTCGAGAACTACCCGGTGGACGGGGACCTCGCCGCCGCGCACGGGCTCGCCCTGAGCGAGCTGGACGGCATCGAGACCACCAACTACCCGCTGAGCCTGGTGGCCTATCCGGGGCCGGAGCTGGCGCTGCGGCTGTGCTACGACCCGGAGCTGTTCGACGCCGCCACCGTGCGACGGCTGGCCGGCCACCTCACGGTGCTGCTGGGCGGCATGCCCGAGAACGCTCAACTTGCGCCCAAGAACGTGCCGTTGCTGACCGCCGAGGCGCGCGCCCAGGTGCTCCACGGGTGGAACGACACCGGGACCGAGCTGCCCGAGCGCAGCGTCGCCGAGCTCTTCGCCGAGCAGGTGCGCCGCACGCCCGAGGCCGTCGCGCTGGAGGCCGGCCGGCAGCGCCTGAGCTACCGCGAACTCGACGACCGCGCCGAGGCGCTGGCCCGGCGGCTGCTCGCGCTCGGCGCCCGGGTGGAGAGCCCGGTCGGCGTGCTGATGGACCGCTGCGTCGGGCTGGTCGTCGCCCAACTGGCCCTGGCCCGCACCGGCGCGGTCTACCTGCCGCTGGACGGCCGGGCCCCGCGCGAGCGGCTGCGCCGGATGCTGGACCAGGCCGGCGCCGGGTTGCTGCTCACCGACGAGCCGTGGGAGCGGACGGCCCGCGAGCTGGACCCGGAGGGGGGAGTGCTGCTGCTCGACGCGGCGGGCGCCGCGGCCGGGCCCGAGCCGGCCGGCGCGCTGCCCGCCCCCGCCGTCCACCCCGACAACGTGCAGTACCTGATGTTCACCTCCGGCTCCACCGGCACCCCCAAGGGCGTCGCGGTGCGCCAGCGCGACGTGGCCGCGCTCGCCCTGGACCGCTCCTTCGCCGGCCACGACCGGGTGCTGGTGCACTCCCCGCACGCCTTCGACGCCGCCACCTACGAGGTCTGGGTGCCGCTGCTGCGCGGCGGCACGGCCGTGCTGCTGCCGCCGGTGGAGCTGGACGCCGAGCAGGTCCGGCGCGCCATCACGGACCAGGGCGTGCGCTGCCTGTGGCTGACCGTCGGCCTGCTGCGCCTGCTCGCCCAGGAGGACCCGGGCTGCCTGCGCGGCGCCCGCGAGGTGTGGACCGGCGGCGAGGCCGTGCCGGGCGCGGTGGTGCGCCGGGTGCTGGACGCCTGCCCCGGCCTGACCGTGGTGGACGGCTACGGCCCGACCGAGACCACCACCTTCGCCACCCGCCGGGCCTACCGCGCCGGTGACGCGCTGCCCGCCGTGCTGCCGATCGGGCGCCCGCTGGACAACACCCGGGCGTACGTGCTGGACGACACGCTGCAGCCGCAACCACCGGGCATCGCAGGGGCGTTGTACATCGCCGGGGCCGGGCTGGCACGGGGCTACGCGGGACGGCCCGGCGAGAGTGCGGCCCGCTACCTGGCCGACCCCTTCGGGCCGCCCGGGAGCCGGATGTACCGCACCGGCGACACCGCGCGCTGGAGCGAGGACGGCGAACTGCACTTCGTGGGCCGCGCCGACGACCAGATCAAGATCCGCGGCTTCCGGATCGAACCCGCCGAGATCGAGGCACGGCTGACCGCCCACCCGGACGTCGCCGAAGCCGTCGTCTCGCTCCACCAGGACGCCGGGCGCAAGCGCCTGACCGCTCACCTGCTCCCGGCCGCCGGCGCCGAGCTGCCGTCCGCCGCCGTGCTGCGCGCCCATCTGGCGGCCGAGCTGCCCGACTACATGCTGCCCGCCGCCTTCGTCGCGGTGCCGGCGCTGCCGCTGACGGCCAACGGCAAGGTGGACCGGCGGCGGCTGCCCGCCCCCGACTGGTCGGCGGCCGGCGACAGCGCCTACCGCGCCCCGCGCACCGGGACCGAGCGGGTGCTGGCCGACCTCTGGGCCGAGCTGCTGGGCGTGGCGCGGGTCGGCGTCGACGACAACTTCTTCATGCTGGGCGGCGATTCGATCCTCAGCATCCAGGTCGTCTCCCGCGCGCGTGCCGCCGGGATCGCGCTGAGCCCGCGCGACCTGTTCCGGCGGCCCACCATCGCGGCGCTGGCCGCCTCCGCCGGTAGCGCCGTCGCCGTCGCGGGCACCGAACCGGTGCACGGCGAGGTCGGGCTCACCCCCATCCAGCACTGGTTCCTCGACCCCCGCCCCGCGCACGCCGACTTCTTCAACCAGTCCCTCGTGCTGCAGGTGCCCGCCGGGACCGACCCGGCCCTGCTGCGCCGCGCCCTGACGGCCCTGTGGGTCCACCACGACGCCCTGCGCTCATCGTTCGGCACCGGGCAGGACGGCGCCTGGCAGCAGGACTGCGCCCCCGCCGAGGCCCCCGCGCCCGAGCTGCTGGAGGTCTGCGACCTCGGCGGCCTGGACGAGGCGGCGGCCGAGCGGGCCGAGGCCGAGCTGACGGCGGCGGCGCACGCGTCGTTCCGCCTGGACGCCCGCCCGCTGCTCACCGCCCGGCTCTTCACCGCTGGCGGCGCCCGCCCGGCCCGGCTGCTGCTGGCGGTGCACCACCTGGTGGTCGACGGCGTCTCCTGGCGGGTGCTGCTGGAGGACCTGGAGACCGCCTACCGGCAGGCCGCCGAAGGCCGCCCGCTGCGCCTGCCCGCCCGCACCACCTCGGTGCGCGAGTGGACGCGCCGGCTGCGCGCGCACCTCGCCGGCGGCGGCTTCGCGGACCAGCGCGCCCACTGGGAGGCGGTCGCCCGCCAGTGCGCCGTCCCGCTGCCGCAGGACGGCGAGGGCCCGAACACCATCGCCGAGACCCGGGTGGTGACGGTCCGGCTGGACCGCGAGCGCACCGACGCGCTGCTGCGCCAGGTGCCCGGGGTCTACCGCACCCGGATCGACGACGTGCTGCTCACCGCCCTCGGCCAGGTGCTGGCCCGGTGGACCGGGCGGCGCACCGTGGCGGTCGGCCTGGAGGGGCACGGCCGCGCCGACCACCTGTTCGAGGACGTCGACCTCTCCCGCACGGTGGGCTGGTTCACCAGCCTCTACCCGGTCGCCCTGCAGCTGCCCGAGGGGGACTGGGACACCGCGCTGAAGTCGGTCAAGGAACAGCTGCGGGCGGTGCCGGACCAGGGCCTGGGCTACGGCGCGCTGCGTTACCTGGGCCGCGAGGAGAGCCTGGCCGGTGCGAAGACCCCCGGCATCAGCTTCAACTACCTGGGCCGCTTCGCCTGGGCCGCCGAGGCCGCGGAGGCGGCCGCAGACGGCAGGGACGGCGCCGCCCTGGTCCGCGCCGTCCCCGGCGGCCTGGGCGGCGCGGAGGCGCCCGGCACGCCGCGCCCGCACCTGCTGGACGTGGTGGCCCGGGTCGAGGACGACGAGCTGGAGATCGGCTGGTACTACAGCAGCGCCCGGCACCGCGAGACGACCGTCGCCTCGCTCGCCGAGGGCATGCTGCACGCGCTGGAGGGCATCGTCGCCCACTGCGCCCGGCCCGGGGCCGGCGGCCGCACCCCCTCCGACTTCCCGCTCGCCCGCCTCGACCAGGCGGCCGTGGACCGGCTGGTCGGCGACGGCCGCGCGGTGGCGGACCTCTACCCGCTGACGCCGATGCAGGCGGGCATGCTCTTCCACAGCCTGCTGGACCCGCACGGCCGCACCTACGTCAACCAGGTGCAGCTGGTGCTGAACGGCGTCACCGACCCGCGCGCGCTGGCCGAGGCCTGGCAGCGGACCGCGGACGCCAACCCGATCCTGCGGACCGAACTGGCCTGGCAGGAGAGCGCCGAGCCGGTGCAGATCGTGCGGCCGCGGGCCACCGTCGCGGTGACGCACCACGACTGGAGCGGGCAGCCGGGCGAGGACGTCGAACGCGCGACGGCCCGCCTGCTCGCCGAGGACCGCGAGTCGGGCATCGACCTGGGCACCGCGCCGCTGATGCGCCTGGCCCTGATCCGGCTCTCGCCGACCCGGGTGCGGCTGGTGTGGACCTTCCACCACGTGCTGCTCGACGGGTGGAGCGCGGCCCAGGTCTTCGACGAGGTGTGCGAGCGCTACGCCGCCCTCACCACCGGAGGCCGCCCGCAGCTGCCCGAACGCGCCCCCTTCGCCGACTACCTGCGCTGGCTGGCCCTTCAGGACACCGCCGCGGCCGAGCGGTACTGGCGCGAGAGCCTGGCCGGCTTCCTCGCCCCGACCGAACTGCCCCGCGACCGGCGCCCCGCCGAGGCGCACCGCGCCTCCTCCTCGTCCTCGGTGCGGGTGACGCTGGAGAGCGGGCTGTCGGCGCGGCTGCGGGAGCAGGCCCAGCAGGCGGGGCTGACCGTCAACACCGTCGTGCAGGGCGCCTGGGCGCTGCTGCTCTCGCGCTACGGCGGCGGCGAGGACGTGGTGTTCGGCACCATCGTCTCCGGCCGGCCCGCCGAACTGGCGGGCGTCACCTCGATGGTGGGCCTGTTCATCAACACCCAGCCCACCCGGGTGCGGATCGCGGCCGAACGCCCGCTGCTCGACTGGCTGCGCGAGCTGCAGGCCGCCCAGTCCGAGGCCAGGCGGCACGACTTCGTCTCGCTCGCCCAGCTCCAGTCCTGGAGCGAGGTGCCCGGCGGGACGAGCCTGTTCGACAGCATCGTGGTCTTCGAGAACTACCCGTTCGACGAGGACGCGGTGGCCCGGCACGGCCTGTCGGTCGAGTCGGAACGCGACGTGGAGCCGACCAGCTACCCGCTCAGCGTGGTGGTCGCCCCCGGCGAGGCCCTGACCGTCAACCTCGACTACGACCCGGCCGCCTTCGACGCCGCCACCGTCGAGGGCATCGGGGCGAGCCTGCGCACCCTGCTGGCGGCGATGGCCGCGGGCCTGACCGGCCCGCTCGCCGAACTGCCGCTGCTGGAGCCCGAGCAGGGCCGCGCACTCCTGCGACGCTTCGGCGGGACGGTGACCGAAGCACCGCACGCCACGCTGCCCGAGGCCTTCGCCCGCCAGGCCGCGCGCACCCCCGAGGCGGTGGCCGTGCGCTGCGGCGACCAGGCGCTGACCTACCGGGAGGTGGCCGAGCGCGCCAACCGGCTGGCCCGGCTGCTGATCGCCGCCGGCGCCGGGCCCGAGCGCTTCGTCGCGCTCGCGCTGCCGCGCACCGCCGACCTGGTCGTGGCGCTGCTCGCCGTCCTCGGCAGCGGCGCCGGCTACCTGCCGGTGGACCCGGGCTACCCGGCCGAGCGCATCGCGTTCCTCTTCGAGGACGTGCGGCCCGACGCCGTCATCACCAGTACCGCCGGCGCCGAGCGGCTGCCGCAGGGCACGTTCACCCGGATCGTGCTGGACGACCCCGTGTGCGCGGCGCAGCTGGCCGCCGCCTCGGGCGCCGCGCTCGGCGACGACGAGCGGCGGGCCGCCCTGCGGCCGGAGCACCCCGCCTACGTGATCCACACCTCCGGCTCCACCGGCCGCCCCAAGGGCGTGGTGGTCGCCCACGCCTCGGTGCTGGCCCTGACCGACTGGGCCGCCGCCGAGTTCGCCGGCCGGGGCCTGGCCCACGTGGTGGCCGCCACCTCGCTCAACTTCGACGTCTCGGTGTTCGAGATCTTCGCGCCGCTGCTCTCGGGCGGCTGCGTGGAGATCGTCCGCGACCTGCTGGCGCTGGCCGAGCGCCCCGAGCCGTGGCGGGCCGGACTGCTCAGTGCGGTGCCCTCGGCGCTGGGCCGGCTGCTGGCCGAGGACGCCCTCCAACTGACCGCCGAGACGGTGGTGCTGGCGGGCGAGGGCCTGCCCGCCCGGACCGTGCGCCAGGTGCGCGCGGCGGTCCCCGGCTGCCGGGTGCTGAACATCTACGGCCCCACCGAGGCCACCGTCTACGCCACCGCCTTCACCTGCGACCCCGCCGACCCCGACCGCGACCCGCCGATCGGGCGGCCGGTCGGCGGCGCCCGGGCCTACGTGCTGGACGAGCGGCTGCGCCCGGTGCCCGTCGGCGCGCCCGGGGAGCTGTTCCTGGCCGGCACCGGCGTGGCCCGCGGCTACCTGCGCCGCCCGGGCCTGACCGCGCAGCGCTTCGTCGCCGACCCGTTCGGCGCGCCGGGCGAGCGGATGTACCGCACCGGCGACCTGGTGCGCTGGAGCGCCGAGGGCGACCTGGTCTACGTCGGGCGCAGCGACGACCAGGTGAAGGTGCGCGGCTTCCGGATCGAACTCGGCGAGGTGGAGGCCGCGCTGGCCCGCCACCCCCGGGTGTCGGCCGCCGCGGCCCGGGTGGTGGAGCACGAGGGCCACCGCCGCCTGGTGGGCTACGCGGTCGCCCGCGACGGCGAGCTGCCCGATGCCGCCGGCTGGCGCGCCTTCCTCGGCCGCACGCTGCCCGAGCACCTGGTGCCCGCCGTGGTGGTGCCGCTCGCGCGGCTGCCGCTGGGCGCCACCGGCAAGCTCGACCGGCGCGCGCTGCCCGAGCCGCGCTGGGCCGCCCCGGCCGGCGGCGGCGAGCGGGCGCCGCGCACCGGCGCGGAGCAGACGCTCGCCGCGATCTGGTCCGAGGTGCTGGGCGTGCCCGAGGTGCACGCCGACGACAACTACTTCGCGCTCGGCGGGGACTCGATCCTGGGCATCCAGATCGTCTCGGCCGCCCGCCGCGCGGGCCTGTCGCTCACCCCCCGGCACCTGTTCGCCCACCAGACGCTGGCCGAACTCGCGCTGGCCGCCGAGCACGCGCCGGTCGCGGCGGTCGCCGCCGAGCAGGGCGCGGTGGTGGGCGAGGTCCCGCTCGGCCCCGTCCAGCACTGGCTCTTCGACACCCTCGGCGGCGATCCGGCCCGCCTCACCCAGGCGGTCTCCTTCGAGCTCGCCGCCGACCCGGACGAGGCACTGCTGCGCGCCGCGCTGGCCGCCGTGCTGGACCACCACGACGCGCTGCGCCTGCGCTTCGAGGCGGCCGGCCAGGGGGAGTGGCGCCAGTACGGCAGCGCCCCCGGCGCGGCCCCCGACCTGCGGGTGCACGACCTGTCCGGCGAGGCGGACGCCGAGGCACGGCTGGCGGCGCTGACCGAGGAGCTGGCCGACGGATTCGACCTGGCGGCAGGGGAGCTGCTGCGTGCCGCGCTCTGCCGCCGGGGCCAGGACCGGCCCCCGGTCCTGCTGCTGGCGGCCCATCACCTGGTGGTGGACGCGGTCTCCTGGCGGCTGATCCTCACCGACCTGGAGCGCGCCCACCAGGCGCTGCGCGCGGGCGAGCGGCCCGTCCTCGGGCCCAAGAGCACCTCGTTCCGCGCCTGGGTCCACAAGCTGGCCGCGCACACCGCGGCCGGCGGCTTCGACGACGAACTCGCCCACTGGCAGGAGACCGGGCGCGACACCGCGGGCGAGCTTCCCCGGGACCTGCCCGGCGCCAACACCGGCGCCACCGAGCGCTCGCTGACCGTCGCCCTGGACGCCGAGGAGACCCGCCGGCTGCTCCAGGAGGTGCCGGAGGTCTACCGCACCCGGGTCAACGACGTGCTGCTGTGCGCGCTGGGCCGGGTGCTGGCCCGCTGGACCGGGCGGGACCGGGTGGCGGTGGCGCTGGAGGGCCACGGCCGCGAGGAGCTCTTCGCCGACGTCGACCTCGCCCGCACGGTGGGCTGGTTCACCACGATGTACCCCCTCGCCCTGGACGTGCCCCGCCGGGCCGACCTGGGCAGCGCGCTGAAGGCGGTCAAGGAGAGCCTGCGGGCCGTGCCGCGCGGCGGGCTGGGCCACGGCGCGCTGCGCCACCTGCACCCCGCGCCCGGCCCGCAGCTGCCCGCGCTGCCGCAGATCGGCTTCAACTACCTGGGCCGCCAGGACTGGAGCCCCACCCCGGGCGGCCTGCTGCTCGGGCCGCACGGCCCGCTCACCGGCGGGATGGACCGCTCGGCACAGCGGCCGCACCTGCTGGACGTGCTCGGGCAGGTGAGCCAGGGGCGACTGGAGTTCACCTGGTCCTACTCCGGCGAGGTCCACCGGCGCGAGACCGTGGCCCGGCTCGCGGCCGAACTGGCCGAGGAGCTGCGGGCGATCGTCGCGCACTGCGCCGAACCCGGGGCCGGCGGCCGTACCCCCTCCGACTTCCCGCTCGCCCGGCTGGACCAGGCAGGCGTGGACCGGCTGGTCGGCACCGGCCGGCAGGTGGCGGAGGTGTACCCGCTGACCCCCACCCAGACCGGCATGGTCGTGCACGGCCTGGACGAGGCGGACAGCGGCCTCTACATCGAGCAGATCACCTTCGTGCTGGACGGCGTGGGCGAGCCGGCCGCGCTGGCCGCCGCCTGGCAGCACGTGGTCGACCGCACCCCGGTGCTGCGCACCGCCGTGGCGCTGACCGGCGTGCCGGTGCCGCTGCAGGTGGTGCACCGGCAGGTGGAGCTGCCGGTGACCGAGCACGACTGGAGCGGGCTGCCGGCCGAGCGCTGCCAGGCCGAGCTGGCGAAGCTCTTCGCCGACCAGCGGGCCGAACTGACCTTGCAGCAGGCCCCGCTGCTGCGCCTGGCCCTGGTCCGGCTCGCGCCCCGGACGGTGCGGGTGGTGTGGACCTTCCACCACGTCCTGCTGGACGGCTGGAGCGTCTTCCACGTCCTGGGCGACGTGCTGGCCGCCCATGCCGCGCTGGCGCGGGGCGAGCGGCCGAGCCTGCCCGAGCGCCGGCCCTTCGGCGACTACGCGGCCTGGCTGGCCGCCCGCGACACCGACCGCGCGGTCGAGCACTGGCGCCAGACGCTGGCGGGCCTGAGCGCGCCCACCGCGCTGCCCTACGACCGCCGGCCCGAGCAGCACACCACGGCCCGCTCCGCCGACTGGCTCTCCCAGCAGCTCGACGAGGCCGCCACCGGCCGGCTCACCGCGTTCGCCCGCCGCCACCGGCTGACCCTCAACACCCTGGTGCAGGGCGCCTGGGCACTGCTGCTGTCGCGCTGGAGCGGCGAGGCGCAGGTCTGCTTCGGCACCACCGTCTCCGGCCGGCCCACCGACCTGATCGGCGCCGACACCATCGTGGGGCTCTTCATCACCACGCTGCCCGCGCGGGTCACCGTCGACGGTCGGGCCGCCAGCGGTGCCTGGCTGCGCGAGGTGCAGCAGGCGCGCGCGGAGGACCGCCGGTTCGACCACCTGCCACTGGGCGAGATCCACGCGCTGGGCGAGGTGCCCCCGGGGACGCCGCTCTTCGACAGCCTGGTGGTCTTCGAGAACTACCCGGTCGGGGACGCCACGGCCGGCGCCCACGGCCTGCGGATCCGCGACCTGGACGCCCGGGAGGCCACCAACTACCCCCTGACCGTGGTCATTTCCCCCGGTGACCGGCTCAGCGTGGAACTCGGCTACGACGCCCGCTGCTTCGAGCCGGCCACCGCCGAAGCGCTGGCCGGCCAGCTGCTGCACACGCTGACCGCCCTGGCCGCCGGCGACGGCACGGCGCGCCTGGACGACCTCGACGTGCTGCCCGCCGAGCAGCGGGCCCACCTGCTGCGCGGCACGGCGCGCCCGCCGCTCGCCCCGGCGCCCGCGGCCACCCTGCCCGCGCTGGTGGAGGCCGCGGTCGACCGGTGGCCGGCCGCGGTGGCGCTGAGCGGCGCCGGGCCAAAGCTCTCCTTCGCCGAGGCCGAGCGGCACGCCAACCGGCTGGCGCACCGCCTGATCGCCCGCGGCGCGGGCCCCGGCGACCTCGTCGCCCTGCTGCTGCCGCGCTCGGCGGACATGGTGCTCGCCCAGCTGGCGGTGGCGAAGGCGGGCGCCGCCTTCCTGCCCGTCGACCCGGGCTACCCGGACGAGCGGGTCGAGCTGATGCTGCGGGACGCCCGCCCCGCGCTGACCCTGGACGCCAAGGAGGTCGCCGAGCTGCTCGCGGCACCGCAGGGCGTGCCCGACCACCGGCCCACCGACGCGGACCGCCGGCGCCCGCTCGACCTGGACGACCCGGCCTACGTGATCTACACCTCCGGCTCGACCGGCACCCCCAAGGGCGTGCTGGTCACCCACCGCGGGCTCGCGGCCTTCGCCGCGGCCGAGGCCGCGCACTACCAGGTGGCCCCGGGGGACCGGGTGCTGGCCTTCGCCACGCCCAGCTTCGACGCCTGCGTCCTGGAGCTGTGCATGTCGCTGCCGCACGGCGCCCGCCTGGTGATCCCGGCTCCCGGCCCGCTGCTCGGCGCCCAACTCGCCCAGGTGCTGCGGGAGGAGCGCATCACCCACACCCTGCTGCCGCCGGCCGCGCTGGCCACCGTGGCGGCCGAGGCGGCGGGCACGCTGCCCGCCCTGAAGACCCTGGTGGTGGGCGCGGAGGCGTGCGGCGCCGAACTCGTGGCCCGCTGGGCCCCGCACCACCGCATGGTCAACTCCTACGGGCCCACCGAGGCCACCGTGGTCGCCACCTGGTCGGCGCCGCTGCTGGCCGACGGCGCCGCGCCGCCGATCGGCCGCCCGCTGCCCGGCACCCGCGCCTACGTGCTGGACGCCCGGCTGCGCCCGGTGCCCGACGGCGTGCCGGGGGAGCTGTGGCTGAGCGGGGCGGCCCTGGCCCGCGGCTACCTGGGCCGCCCGGGCCTGACCGCCACCCGCTTCACCGCCGACCCGTTCGGCGCACCGGGCACCCGGATGTACCGCACCGGCGACCGGGTGCGCCGCGACGCCCACGGCGAGCTGCACTACCTGGGCCGCACCGACCACCAGCTCAAGCTGCGCGGCCACCGCATCGAGGCGGGCGAGGTGGAGGCCGCCCTGGTGCGCCACCCGGGCGTCGTGGACGCGGTGGTGAGCGTGCGCGAGGACGACACGGGGCAGCCGCGCCTGGTCGCCCACCTGCTCGCCGTCCCGGGCGCCGAGCAGCCGGGCGGCGCCGAGCTGCGCGCGCTGGTCGCCCGCTCGCTGCCCGGCTACATGGTCCCCTCGGCGTTCGCGGTGCTGGAGCGGTTCCCGCTCACCGAGAACGGCAAGACCGACCGGGCGGCGCTGCCCGACCCCACCCCCGCCGAGGCGGAGCCGGCCGAGCACCTGGCACCGCGCACGCCCACCGAGGAGGCGGTGGCGGCCATCTGGGCCGAGACCCTGGCGACGGCGGTCGGCGTGACGGACGACTTCTTCCTGCTCGGCGGCGACTCCATGCGCGCCCTGCTGATCGCCTCCCGGGCCAACGACGCCTTCGCGCTCGCGCTCACCCCCCGCGACGTCCTCGTCTCGCGCACGGTGGCCGCATTCGCGGAGCTGGTGGAGGACCAGGTGCTCAGCGAACTCGAAGCCGCCGCCCACGGCGACCACGACGATGACGAACGGTGAGGAACGGACGACCATGACGTCTTCGAAGCGCGACCGCGCCGCGGCCCTGCCCGCCGACCTCCAGGAGGCGCTGCGCCGCCGGCTGGCCGGACGCACCGGCGGCGGCGAGGGTGCCGCCACCGCCGGCCGGGGCATCCCGCAGGCCGACCGCACCCGCCCGCTGCCGCTCTCCTTCGTCCAGCAGCGCCTGTGGTTCCTGGACCGGCTGAGCCCCGGCGACCCCCGCTACAACAGCGCCGTCGCCGTGCGCTTCACCGGGCCGCTGGACCGCGAGGCGCTGGCCCGGGCGCTGGCGCTGGTGGTGGAGCGCCACCAGGCGCTGCGCACCACCTTCGAGGAGAGTGACGGCCGCCTGGCGCAGACCGTCCACCCGGCGCAGCCGCTGCCGCTGCCCGTCCAGGAACTGACCGGGCCGCAGGCCCTGGACGCGACCCTGCTGGCCGAGTACTCGCGCCCCTTCGACCTCTGCCAGGGCCCGGTGCTGCGGGCGCTGCTGGTGCGCGAGCCGGCCGGCTCGCACGTGCTGCTGCTGACCGCGCACCACATCGTCACCGACGGCTGGTCGATGGGCGTGGTCCTGGACGAGCTGTGCACCGCCTACGACGCGCTCGCCCGGGGCGCCGAGCCGGCGCTCGCGGCGGTGGCGACGCAGTACCCGGACTTCGCCGCCTGGCAGCGCGAGCAGCTCTCCGGTGCCAGACTGGAAGGTCATCTCGCCTACTGGAAGAACCAGTTGGCCGGCGCGATGGCACCCGCGCTGCCGCTGGACCACCCGCGCCGCGGCGAGGAGGCCGGACCCGGGGCGATCCACGGCTTCACCGTGCCCGCGCCGCTGGTGGCCCGGCTGCGCGAGCTGGCCGCCGAGCAGCACACCACGCTGCACACCGCGCTGGTGGCCGCCACCCAGGCGCTGCTGGCCCGCTGGTCCGGCCAACAGGACATCACGGTGGGCTCGTTGACCCCCGGACGCGCGCGCACCGAGCTGGAACGGGCGGTCGGCTGCTTCGTCAACACGGTGGTGCTGCGCACCCCGGTCGCGTCCACCGACTCCTTCCGCACCCTGCTGGCGAGCTGCGCCGAGACCGTCAACGACTCCTTCGCACACGGCGAGGCGCCCTTCGAGCGGCTGGTCGAGGCGGTGGGCGCGCCCCGCGAGGCGGGCCGCAACCCGCTGTTCGACGTGATGGTGCTGCTGCACCCCGCGCCGCCCGCCGCCGGCGCCCCGCAGGGCCTGGCCGTCTCGCCGGTGGACGTGCCGCGCCAGGCCGCCACCTTCGACCTGAGCGTGGAGTTCGTGCCGGACGGCGAGCAGCTGACCGGCCTGCTGGAGTACCGCGCCGACCTCTTCGAGGCGGCCACCGCCGAGCGGATGGCCGACCAGCTGCTGCGGCTGCTGGCGGGCGCGAGCGCCGAACCGGACCGCCCGCTGGGCACGGTGGCGCTGCTCTCGGCGCAGCAGGTGCGCGAGCTGACGCGGGAGCGGCACGCCCCTGCGCTGCCCGTCGAGTCCATCGCCTACCCCGAACTATTCGAGCGCCGGGCGGCGTCCGACCCGCACGCCCTGGCCCTGGTCGCCGGCGACGAGCGGCTCGACTACGCCGCCCTCAACGCCCGCGCCAACCGGCTCGCCCACCACCTCATCGCCCGGGGCGCGGGCCCCGAGCAGCTGGTGGCGCTGCGGCTGCCGCGCACCGCCGACCTGGTCGTGGCGATCCTCGCCGTCTGGAAGGCCGGCGCGGGCTACCTGCCGCTGGACCGGGCGCTGCCCGAGGAACGGGTGCGCCACCTGCTGGCCGACGCCCGCCCGGCGCTGGTGCTCGACGAGCAGGCGCTGGCCGCGGTGCCCGCCACCGCCCCCGACACGAACCCGGGCGACGCGGAGCGCCACGCCCCGCTGCGCCCGGCGAACACCGCCTACCTCCTGTACACCTCCGGCTCCACCGGCCGCCCCAAGGGCGTCGCGGTGGAGCACCGCGCGATGCTGAACCTGCTGGCCGCGCACCGGGCGGGCTTCGTCGCCGAGGCGGGCGGCGGCCCGCTGCGGGTGGCGCTGACGGCCTCCTTCTCCTTCGACACCTCCTTGGAGGGGGTGCTGCTGCTGGCCGACGGCCACCCGCTGCACCTGGTGGACGAGGACACCCGGATGGACGCGGGCGCGCTGGTGGAGTACGTGGTGCGCCACCGCATCGACTTCCTGGACCTGACGCCCACCTACCTGGGCCAGCTGCTGCCCGCCGGGCTGCTCAGCGACCCCCGGCACTGCCCGCGGGTGCTGATGCTCGGCGGCGAGGCGGTGGGCCCGGCCCTGTGGCGCGAACTGGCCGGTCACCCGCGGGTGACCGCCTACAACTTCTACGGCCCCACCGAGTGCACCGTCGACGCGGCGGCCTGCCGGATCGCGGACCAGGACCGCCCGCTGGTCGGGCGCGCGCTGCCGGGTGTGCGGGCGTACGTGCTGGACGACCGGCTGCAGCCGGTGCCGCCCGGGGTGAGCGGGGAGCTGTACCTGGCGGGGGCGCAGCTGGCCCGCGGCTACGCGAACCGGCCGGGGCCGACCGCCGCCCGCTTCGTGGCCGACCCGTTCGGGCCGTCCGGCTCCCGGATGTACGCCACCGGCGACCTGGCCCGCTGGACGGCGGACGGGCAGCTGGAGTACCTGGGGCGTGCGGACGACCAGGTCAAGGTGCGCGGCCACCGGATCGAGCCGGGCGAGGTGGAGGCGGCCCTGCTCGACCTGCCGGAGCTCGCCGCCGCCGCCGTCCTCGCGCTGCCCGACGCCCACGGCCACCTGCGCCTGGCGGCCTACGTCGTGCCCGTCACGGCGGGCGCCGCACCGTCGGCCGCCGAGCTGCGCGCGGCCCTGCGGCGGGTGCTGCCCGACCACCTGGTGCCCTCCTCGTTCACCGCGCTGCCGGCGCTGCCGCTGACCGTCAGCGGCAAGCTGGACCGCCGCGCGCTGCCCGCCCCGGACCCCGGGGCCGAGGCGCACGAGCGGGAGTTCACCGCGCCGCGCACCCCCGAGGAGCAGACCCTGGCCGCCATCTGGGCCGAGGTGCTCGGGGTGGCCCGGGTGGGCGTCACCGACAACTTCTTCGAGCTGGGCGGCGACTCGATCCTGAGCATCCAGGCCGTCTCCCGCGCCCGCGCGGCGGGCCTGCAGCTCAGCTCGCGCGACGTCTTCCGCCACCAGACGGTCGCCGACCTGGTCGCCGCCGCCCGCCGCCCCGCCGACCCGGCCCCCGCCCCCCGGGTGCGCGAGCAGGGCCCGGCCCCGCTGACCCCGGTGCAGGGGTGGTTCCTCGCCACCCACGGACCGCTGCGCCACTTCACCATGTCGATGCTGCTGGACCTGCCGCACGACCTGGACGAGCGCGCCCTGGCGCAGGCGCTGCACGCGCTGGTGGCCGCGCACCCGGCGCTGCGCACCCGCTTCACCCGCGCCGAGGACGGCAGTTGGCGGCAGCAGCCCGGCGCGGGCGCGGCCACCGGCCTGCTGACCCGGCACGACCCGGCCGCCGACGCCGACGCTGCTGCTGCCGATGCCGCCGCCGCGGCCGACGCCGCCCGCGCGCAGCTGGACCCGGCCACCGGCGCCCTGCTGCGCGCCGTCCTGCTGCCCGCGCCGGACGGGGCCCGGCCCCGGCTCTTCCTGACGGCCCACCACCTGGCCGTGGACAGCGTCTCCTGGCGGGTGCTGCTGGCCGACCTGGCGGGCGCCTACCGCCAGGCGGTGGCCGGCGGACCGGTGAGCCTTGCCCCCGAGCAGACCGCGTTCACCGACTGGGCCCACGCCCTGGCCGCACACGTGCGGGCCGGCGGCCTGGACGAGGACCTGCCGCACTGGACCGCCCAGACCCGGGCCGCGGTGGCCCCGCTGCCGGTGGACCGTCCCGGCACCCCGCTGGCCGGCTCGGTGCGCACCCTGCGCACCCGGGTCGACCGGGCCACCACCGAGGCGCTGCTGCGCGAGGTGCCCGGCGTCTACCGCACCCAGGTCAACGACGTGCTGCTGAGCGCGCTGGGCCGGGTGCTGGCCGACTGGACGGGCACCGACCAGGTGGCCGTCACGCTGGAGGGCCACGGCCGCGAGGAGCTCGGCGCAGCCGACCTGGACCTCTCCCGCACGGTCGGCTGGTTCACCTCCCAGTACCCCGTCACCCTCACGGTGGCCCCCGACTGGGCCACCACCCTGAAGACGGTCAAGGAGCTGCTGCGGGCGGTGCCCCGGCGCGGCCTCAGCTACGAGGCGCTGGCCCGCCTCGGCTCGCCCCACCCCGACGCCCGCGCGCTGGGCCGGGCCGCGCTGCCGCAGGTGTGCTTCAACTACCACGGCCAGTGGACGGCCGCCGCCGGCGGGGACTTCGCCCCCGCCGGCGAGGTGCCGGGCCGCGACATCGACCCCGAGGAGCCGCTGGACCACCTGCTCGACATCTCCGCCGTGGTGGCCGACGGGGAGTTGGAGATCACCTGGCACTACAGCGACCAGGTGCACGACACCGCCACCGTCCGCTCCCTGGCGCACGCGATGACCGCCGCGCTGGCCGCCGTCGTCGAGCACTGCGCCCGCCCGGGGGCCGGTGGACGCACCCCCTCCGACTTCCCGCTCGCCCGCCTCGATCAGGCGGCCGTGGACCGGCTGGTGGGCGACGGGCGGCAGGTGGCGGACCTGCTGCCGCTGACCCCGCTGCAGGAGGGCATGCTCTTCCACCGCCTGGTCGGCGACGCGCAGGACGTCTACGTCGACCAGGCCGCCCTGCTCCTGGCGGGCGTCGGCGACCCCGCGGCGCTGGCCGCGGCCTGGCAGCGGGTCGCCGACCGCACGCCCGCGCTGCGCACCTCGGTGGTGTGGGAGGGCGTGCCCGTCCCGCTGCAGGTGGTGCACCGCGAGGTGCGCGTCCCGGTGGTCCACCTGGACCTGCGCGCGGCCGGTGCGGGCGAGCGCGCGCAGCAGCTGGCCGCGCTGCGCGCCGCCGACCTTGCCCAGGGCCTGGACATCGCCGTCGCACCCCTGATGCGCCTCACCCTGGTCCACCTGCCCGACGAACAGGTCCAGTTGCTGTGGACCTCGCACCACCTGATCCTGGACGGCTGGAGCCTGGCCCAGGTGCTCACCGAGGTGTTCGAGGAGTACGCGGCCCTGACCGCCGGCACCCCGGTGCGGCCCGCCGTGCGCCGCCCGTTCGGCGACTACGTGCGCTGGCTGGCCGAGCAGGACACCGAGGCCGCCCGCGCGCACTGGCGCGGTGTGCTGGACGGCTTCGCCACGGTGACCGCGCTGCCGGCGGACCACCCGCGGCGCCCCGAGCAGGCCGTCCGGTCGGCCGGGGTGCACACGGCCGCGCTCTCCGAGCAGGCCTCCGCCCGCCTGGCCCGCACCGCCCGGCAGGCCGGGCTGACGCTCAACACCCTGGTGCAGGGCGCCTGGGCGCTGCTGCTGTCGCGCTACAGCGACGAGCCGGACGTGCTCTTCGGCACCACCGTCTCGGGTCGACCGGACGACCTGCCGGGCGTCGAGTCGATGATCGGCATGTTCATCAACACCCTGCCCACCCGGGTCCGGGTGGACGGCGCGCGGACCGCCGCGGCCTGGCTGGCCGAGCTGCAGCAGGCGCAGGCCGAGGCCCGGCGCTTCGCCGCCGTCTCGCTCGCCGAGCTGACCGGGTTCAGCGAGGTGCCCTCGGGCGGCGCGCTCTTCGAGAGCATGGTCGCCTTCGAGAACTACCCCTTCGACGCCGGCCGCGCCGCCGACTCCGGTGTGCGCCTCGCCGAGGTCTCCTCCCACGACGCCACCAACTACCCCTTGGTGCTGCGCGCCTACCAGGGCGAGGTGCTGGGCTTCGACCTCGCCTACGACCCGCGGCTCTTCGAGGCCGCGACCGTGCGCACCCTGGCCGAGCGGCTCTGCCTGCTGCTCACCGGGCTCGCCGACGGCCTCGAGCGCCCGCTGCGCGCGCTCGCCTGGACGAGCCAGGAGGAGCGGCGCCGCATCCTGGTCGACTGGAACGGCACCGCGCAGGGCCGGCCCGCCTGGACCCTGGTGGACCTCTTCGAGGCGCAGGCCGCCCGCACCCCGCGGGCCCCGGCCGTCAGCTGTGGCGAGGACCGGCTGGACTACGCGACCCTG
Organism: Kitasatospora sp. NBC_01250; assembly: GCF_036226465.1. Classification (NCBI taxonomy): domain Bacteria; kingdom Bacillati; phylum Actinomycetota; class Actinomycetes; order Kitasatosporales; family Streptomycetaceae; genus Kitasatospora; species Kitasatospora sp. NBC_01250. The sequence continues at coordinate 8,763,807 of NZ_CP108476.1, forward strand.
GACGCGCGGGCCGGCCGGCTCGCCCACCGGCTGGCCGAACTCGGCGCCGCGCCCGAGCGGTTCGTGGCCCTCGCGCTGCCGCGCTCGGTCGACCAGGTGGTCGCGGTGCTGGCCGTCCTCAAGACGGGCGCGGCCTATCTGCCGCTGGATCCGCAGCTGCCCGCCGAGCGCCTGGCCCAGCTGCTGGACGACGCCCGGCCGGTGGCGCTGGTGGCACTCTCACCGCAACTCGCGGGCAGCAGCGCGGTCCCGGTGGTGGCACTGGACGAGGCGCAGGTGCGGGCCGACCTGGCGCTTCGCCCGGCCGCCGCGCTGCCCGCCGGGCACCGGCCGCTGCCGGACAGCCCGGCCTACGCGATCTTCACCTCCGGCTCCACCGGCCGCCCCAAGGGCGTCGTGGTGCCGCACGCTAACGTGGTGCGGCTGTTCGACCGGACCCAGGAGCTGTTCGGCTTCGGCGCGGACGACGTGTGGACGCTCTTCCACTCCTACACCTTCGACTTCTCGGTCTGGGAGCTGTGGGGCCCGCTGCTGCACGGCGGTCGGCTGGTGGTGGTGCCCGAGGACACCGCCCGCTCGCCGGAGGACTTCCTGCGCCTGCTGGCCGAGGAGCAGGTCACCGTCCTCAACCAGACCCCCTCGGCGTTCTACCCGCTGATCCGCGCGGACGCCGAACACCCCGATCTCGGTGACCGGTTGGCGCTGCGCACGGTCGTCTTCGGCGGCGAGGCGCTGGAGGTGACCCGGCTCGCCCACTGGTACGCCCGCCACCCGCAGGACGCGCCGCGGCTGGTGAACATGTACGGCATCACCGAGACCACCGTGCACGTCACCCACGCCGAACTGGACGCCGCGACGGCCGCCGCGGGCGGCCCGGGGCCGATCGGCACCGGCATCGCCGACCTGCGGGTGTACGTGCTGGACGCCGACCGCGCGCCGGTGCCCGCCGGCGCGGTGGGCGAACTGTACGTGGCGGGCGAGGGGTTGGCGCGCGGCTACCTGAACCGCCCGGGCCTGACGGCCACCCGCTTCGTGGCCGACCCGTTCGGGGCGCCGGGCAGCCGGATGTACCGCACCGGCGACCGGGCGCGCTGGCGCGCGGACGGCACGCTGGAGTACCTGGGGCGGGCCGACCAGCAGGTGAAGATCCGCGGCTACCGGATCGAGCCCGGCGAGATCGAGGCCGCGCTGCACACCCACCCGGGCGTGCGCGAGGCGACCGTCGGCGTGTACCAGGACGGCGCCGGCACCCGCCGCCTGGTGGCCCACGTGGTGGGTGAGGGCGCGACGCCGCCGGGCGCGGCCGAGCTGCGGGCCCACCTCGAACGGCTGCTGCCCGCCTACCTGGTGCCCGCCGCCTACGTCCCGATGGCGGCCCTGCCGCTGACCGTCAACGGCAAGCTCGACCGGCGCGCCCTGCCCGCGCCGGGGCCCGACGGCTTCGCCGCCGGCCCCGAGCACATCGCGCCGCGCACCCGCGCCGAGCACCTGGTCGCCGAGGCGTGGGCGCAGGTGCTGGACACCGAGGAGGTCGGCGCGGGGGACAACTTCTTCGCGCTCGGCGGTGACTCGATCCTGGCGATCCGGGTCACCTCCCGGCTGCGGGCGGCCTTCGGCGGCGAGGTCTCGCCCCGGCTGCTCTTCAGCCACCCGGTGCTGGCGGAGCTGGCCGCCGCCCTCGCCGGCCCGGTCGGCGCGGACGCCGCGGGGGTCATCCCCGCGGTGGACGAGGGCGCCGAGGTGCCGCTGTCCTACGCCCAGCAGCGGCTCTGGTTCCTGGACCGCTTCGAGCCGGGCAGCACCGAGTACACGACGCTGTCCGTGCTGCGCCTGCGCGGCGGACTCGACCGGCAGGCGCTGCGCACGGCCCTGACCGCTCTGGTGGCCCGGCACGAGGCGCTGCGGACCACCTTCGCCGAGCAGGACGGCCGGGCGCGCCAGCTGGTGCACCCGCCGCGGCCGGTCGAGCTGACGCTCCACGACCTGACCGGGGACGACCCGGCGGCGCTGGAGGCGCTGCTGGAGCGCCTGGCCGCCACGCCCTTCGACCTGGCCGCCGGGCCGCTGCTGCGCGCCCGCCTGGTGCGGCTGGCCGCGGACGAGCACGTGCTCGCGCTGGCGGTGCACCACATCGTCACCGACGGCTGGTCGATGGCGGTGCTCGGCCGCGACCTGGGCGAGCTGTACACGGCGGCCTGCGAGCGGCGCGAACCCGTGCTGCCCGCGCTGCCCGTGCGGTACGCCGACTACGCCGCCTGGCAGCGCGCCCGCACCGAGCGTGCCGAGGCGGACCTGGCGCACTGGCGCCGGGCGCTCGCGGGTCTTGTGCCGCTGGAGCTGCCCACCGACCGGCCGCGCCCTGCGGTGCGCACCCGCGCGGGGGCGCTGCTGACCGTCACGCTGCCCGCCGAGCTGACCTCCCGGCTGCGCGAGCGCGGCCGGGAGGCCGACGCCACGCTCTACATGACCCTGCTGGCGGCCTGCCAGGTGCTGCTCGCCCGCTGGGCCGGCCAGCCGGACGTCACGGTCGGCACCGTCGCCTCGGGCCGGGAGCGGCACGAACTGCACGACGTGGTCGGCATGTTCGTCAACACCCTGGTGCTGCGCGGGCAGGTGCGCCGCGAGGCGTCGTTCCGCGAGCTGCTGGCGCAGGCGCGTACCGCAGTGCTGGAAGCGTTCGCCCATCAGGAGGTGCCCTTCGAGCAGGTCGTCGACGCGCTGCAGCCCGAGCGCGACACCAGCCGCACGCCGCTGTTCCAGGTGATGGTGGCCCTGCACAACCTGGGCGCCGAGGCGCCCCGGCTGCCGGGGCTGGCCGTGGCACCGGTGTCGGTGCCGGTGCGCGGCGCGACCTTCGACCTCTCCTTCGACTTCGTCGAGCAGGACGGCGGCCTGACCGCGCACCTGGAGTACAACACCGACCTGTTCGACGCGTCGAGCATCGCGGGCCTGGCCGCCCGGCTGCAGGTCCTGCTGGCGGCGGTGGCCGAGGACCCGGAGCGCGCGGTCGGCGCCCTGCCGCTGATGACGGCCGATGAGCAGGAGCAGGTACTGGCCTGGGGGCGGGGCCCGGCGCTGCCCGCGAGCCGGGCCACCTTCCCCGCGCTCTTCGAGGCCCAGGCGGCCCGCACCCCGGGGGCCACCGCGTTGGTGGCCCGGGACGCCGCCCTCGACTTCGCGGCCCTCAACGAGCGCTCCAACCGGCTCGCCCGTCACCTGGTGGGCCTGGGAGCGGGGCCGGAGCGGGTGGTCGCCCTGCGGCTGCCGCGCACCGCGGACGCGGTGGTGGCGCTCCTCGCGGTGCTCAAGGCGGGCGCCACCGTGCTCTGCGTCGACCTGGAGCTGCCCGCCGAGCGGGCCGCCCTGCTGCTGGAGGACGCCCGGCCGCAGACCGTGCTGACGGCGGAGGACCTGCGCGAGGCCCCGTGGGAGCAACTGCCCGCCCACGACCTGACGGATGCGGACCGCACCGGGGCGCTGCTGCCCGAGCACGGCGCCTACATCGTCTACACCTCCGGCTCCACCGGCCGGCCCAAGGGCGTCCTGGTGGAGCACCGCCAGCTGGTCAACCTCTGCCTGGACCACCGCACCTCGCTGGTCGAGCCGCACACCGCGGACGGGCACCGGCTGCGGATGGCGCTGAGCGCCTCGTTCTCCTTCGACACCAGCTGGGAGGGCGCGCTGCTGCTGGCCCTCGGCCAGGAGGTGCACCTGATCGACGAGGAGGTGCGGCTGGACCCGCAGGCCTTCTGCGCCCAGATCGCCGAAAGGCGCCTGGACCTGGTCAACGTCACCCCCTCCTACCTGCGCGAACTCACCGCCGCCGGGCTGCTCGCGCCCGGCCGTCACCACCCGCGGCTGCTGCTGGTGGGCGGCGAGGCCGTCCCGGCCGCCGCCTGGCAGCAGCTGTGCGCGGCGGCCGACCTCGGTGTCACCGCCTACAACATGTACGGGCCCACCGAGTGCACGGTCGACGCCGTCTACGGGCGCTGCACCGACAGCCCCGAACGCCCGATGATCGGCCGGCCCGGCGGTGGCCTGCGCGCCCACCTGCTCGACGAGGCGCTGCGGCCGGTACCGCCGGGGATGCCGGGGGAGCTCCACCTGGCCGGGGCGCAGGTGGCCCGCGGCTACCTGAACCGGCCCGGCCTGACCGCCGCCCGCTTCCTGCCCGACCCCTTCGGGCCGCCGGGGGCGCGGATGTACCGCACCGGCGACCGGGCGCGCTGGGACGCGCAGGGGCGGCTGGAGTTCCTGGGCCGGGTCGACGAGCAGGTCAAGATCCGCGGCTTCCGGATCGAGCCGGGGGAGGTGGAGGCCGCCGTCCTGGCCGACCCGGAGGTCGCCGACTGCACGGTGATCGCCCGTGAGCACGCCGGGCGCCTGATGCTGGTGGCCTACCTGGTGCCCGCCGGGGACCGGGTGCCGCCCGCCGACGAACTGCGTGCCCGGCTGCGGCGCACCCTGCCCGACCACATGGTGCCCGCCGCGTTCGTGCCGCTGACCGGGATCCCGCGCACCACCAGCGGCAAGACCGACCGCCGCGCGCTGCCCGCACCGCCCGACCGGCCCGAGACCACCACCGCCTACCTGGCGCCGCGCCCCGGCACCGAGGAGGCGCTGGCCGCGATCTGGGCCGAGGTGCTGGGCGTGGCCCGGGTCGGCGCGCAGGACAACTTCTTCGCGCTGGGCGGCGATTCGATCCTCAGCATCCAGATCGTCTCGCGGGCCCGGGCCGCCGGGCTGGCCCTGACCACCAAGGACGTCTTCCGGTACCAGAGCGTGGCCGAACTCGCGCTGCGGGTCGGCGAGGTGGCCACCGCGCAGGTGCCCGGCGCCGAGCCGGCGCCCCGTCAGGCCCCGCTCACCCCCATCCAGCACTGGTACCTGGACGCCCGCCGCCCGGGCGACGCGCTGCGCTTCACCATGACCCAGCGCCTCGAACTCGCCCTGGGCACCGACCCCGTGGCGCTCGGCGCGGCGGTGGCGGCCGTGCTGCGCTGCCACGCCGCGCTGCGCACCCGGTTCCGCCGCGGCGAGGACGGCTGGTACCAGGAGGTGCTGGACCACGCGCCGCAGGGCGTCTTCACCCGGCACGAGGCGGCCGGCCTCGACCCCGCCGCCCTGGAGGCCGAGGTGCAGCGCGCCACCGAGCAGGCGCAGGCGGCCCTCGATCCCACCGCGGGCCGCCTGGCCCGGGTGCTCTTCTTCGACCGCGGCGCGCGGGAGCCGGGCCAGCTCGTCCTCACCATCCACCACCTGGCCGTGGACGGCGTCTCCTGGCGCATCCTGCTGGCCGACCTCGCGGCGGCCCACCGCCTGGCCGCGGCGGGCGGGAGCGCCGAACTGCCCCCGGCGGGAACCTCCTTCGCGCACTGGGCCACCCGGCTGGAGCAGCACACCCGCGCCGGCGGCCTGTCCGCGGACGCGCCGTACTGGACCCGCACCGCCGCGGCTCCCGCCGCGCTGCCCGCGGGCCGGCCGGGCCCGAACACCCACGGCGCGGCGGCCACGGTCAGCGTCACCCTGGACGAGCAGGCGACGCAGGCGCTGCTGCGCCAGGTCCCGGCCGTCTACCGCACCCAGGTCAACGACGTGCTGCTGAGCGCCCTGGGCCGCACCCTGGCCCGCTGGTGCGGGCGCGAGAGCGTGCTGATCGGCATGGAGGGGCACGGCCGCGAGGACCTCTTCGCGGACCTGGACCTCTCCCGGACGGTGGGCTGGTTCACCGCCGAGTTCCCGCTCGCCCTGCGGGTGGCCCCCGAGGCGGGCTGGCACGACACCCTGCGCTCGGTCAAGGAACAGCTGCGCGCCGTCCCGCTGCACGGACTCGGCCACGGCGCGCTGCGCCACCTGCTGCCGCAGGGCGTGCCCTCGGCGGCCCCGCAGGTCGGTTTCAACTACCACGGCCGGTTCGACGCCGCCGGCACCTCCGGGGAGGCCGAGGGCCTCTACCGCGCCACGCTGCCCGGCGCCGGGCGCGACAGCGACCCGGACGAGGTGCGGCCCTACCTGCTGGAGATCACCGGGGTGGTCCAGGACGGACGCCTGGAGCTGGGCTGGACCTACCCGTCGGCCGTCTACGACGAGGCCACCGTGCGCGGGCTGGCCGAGGAGATGTGCGCGGCGCTGCGCGAGATCGTGGCGCACTGCGCCGCCCCCGGGGCCGGTGGCCGCACCCCGTCCGACTTCCCGCTCGCCGCGCTGGCCCAGGACCGGCTGGACGCCCTGGTCGGCGACGGGCGTGAGGTCGCCGACGTGCTGCCGCTGACCCCGCTGCAGTCCGGGATGCTCTTCCACGGCCTCCTCGACCGCGAGGGCGCCTACGTGGACCGGATCGTGGTGCGCCTGTCGGGCGTGGCCGACCCGCACGCGTTCGCCGCGGCCTGGCAGCAGGTGGCCGACCGCACCGAGGCGCTGCGCACCAGCGTGCACTGGCGACAGCTGCCGCACCCGGTCCAACTGGTGCACAGCAAAGCCGAGTTGCCGATCGCCCAGCTGGACTGGCGCGGCCTTTCGCCCGAGCAGCGGGCGGCGCGGACCGAGCGGCTGCTGGCCGCCGATGCGGCGACGGAGATGGAGCTGACCCGCGCCCCGCTCACCCGCCTCACCCTGGCGGCGCTGCCCGGCGACGAGGTGCTGCTGCTGTGGTCCACCCACCACCTGATCCTGGACGGCTGGAGCAGCGGTCAGCTGCTCACCGAGGTGTGCGAGCAGTACGGCGCACTGCTGGGCGGTGCGCCCGTTCCCGGGCTGGTGCGGCGGCCGTTCGCGGACTTCCTGCGCTGGCTGGACGAGCAGGACCAGGACGCGGCCGAGGCCCACTGGGCGCAGCTGCTGGCCGGCTTCGCCGCGCGCACCCCGCTGCCCTACGACCGCCCGCCGGGCCAGGCGCACCGTGCCCGCTCCGTCGCGGCCGTCCACCACGAGCTGGACGAGGAGCTCTCGCAGCGCCTTCGGGCGAGCGCGGCCGGCGCCGGACTGACCGTCAACACCGTGCTGGCGGGCGCCTGGGCGCTGCTGCTGGCGCGCTCGGGCGGGGTGGGGGACGTGGTGTTCGGCACCACCGTCTCCGGGCGCCCGGCCGAACTGCCCGGCGTCGAGTCGATGATCGGCATGTTCATCAACACGGTGCCGGCCCGGGTGCGGATCCCGGGCAGCGGCAGTGTGCGCGCCTGGCTGCGGGAGCTGCAGGAGGGGCAGAGCGACAGCCGCCGCTTCGACCACCTGGCGCTCTCCCGCATCCAGGCACTGGGCGAGGTGCCCGCCGGTGAGGCGTTGTTCGACAGCATGGTGGTGTTCGAGAACTACCCCGTCGACGAGTCGGTCGCGGACCGCACCGGCGTGCGGGTCGAGGAGGTGCGCGCCGAGGACGCCACCACCTTCGCCTGGTGCCTGCGCGCCTACCTGGCCGAGCGGCTCGGCTTCGACCTGGCCTACGACCCGGCGCTGTTCGACCGTGCCACCGTGCAGGCGGCGACGGAGCGCCTGGCCGTGCTGCTCGCCGCCATCGCCGACAGCCTCGACGACCGCCGCGACGGCGACCTTGCCCGGCTGGAGCCGCTCACCGCCGCCGACCGGGCGCTGCTGGCGTCCTGGAACACCACCGCCCGCGCAGCGTCCCCGGCGAGCCCGGTGGAGCTCTTCGCCGAGCAGGCCCGCCGCACCCCGGACGCTCTCGCGGTGCGCGCGGGTGAGCAGGAGCTGACGTACCGTCAGCTCGACCTCTGGTCGGAGCAGTTGGCCGCCCTGCTGCTGGCCGGAGGGCTGGCCGCCGAGGGACGGGTGGCGCTGCTGATGGACCGCTCGGCGGAGCTGGTCGTCGCCCAACTGGCCGTGCTGAAGGCCGGCGGCGCCTACCTGCCGGTGGACGGCCGGGCGCCCGAGGAGCGGCGCGGCGCCCTGCTCGCCCAGGCGGGCGCCACGGTGCGGCTGACCGCGGCCGAGGTCGCCGCGGCCCGGGTCCCCGCCGCGCGCGGCGGGGAGGCCGGGCCGCCGGCGCCGCCCGCCCGGCCCCTCGACCCCGACCGCCTGGCGTACGTGATGTTCACCTCCGGCTCCACCGGGCAGCCCAAGGCCGTGGCGGTGCGCCACCGTGACGTGGCCTCGCTGGCCACCGACAGCCGCTTCGCCGATGGCGTGTGCGCCCAGGTGCTGCTGCACTCGCCGGTGGCCTTCGACGCCGCGACCTTCGAGGTGTGGGCGCCGCTGCTGACCGGCGGCTGCGTGGTGGTGGCCCCCGAGGGCCCGGTGGACGCGGCGCTGCTGCGGCGGCTCGCCGGTGAGGGGCTCACCGCGCTGTGGCTGACCGCCGGACTCTTCCGGCTGCTGGCCCAGGACGCGCCCGACTGCTTCGCGGGGCTGCGCCGGCTGTGGACCGGCGGTGACGTGGTGCCGGGCGCGGCCGTGCGCCGGGTGCTGGCCGCCTGCCCGGGGCTGGGCGTGGTGGACGGCTACGGGCCCACCGAGACCACGACCTTCGCGACCGCCCACCCGCTGAGCGACGCGGCGGCGGTGCCCGAGGTGGTGCCCATCGGCCACCCGCTGGACGACAAGCGGGTGCACGTCCTGGACGGGCTGCTGCGGCCGGTCGCGCCGGGCTGCGTCGGCGAGCTGTTCGTGGCCGGCGAGGGGGTGGCGCGCGGCTACCTGGGCCGGCCCGGGCAGACCGCGGCGCGCTTCCTGGCCGATCCGCTGGGCGCGCCCGGAGCTCGGATGTACCGCACCGGCGACCTGGCCCGGCGGCGGGCGGACGGCACGCTGGAGTTCTTGGGCCGGGTGGACGACCAGGTGAAGATCCGCGGCTTCCGGGTGGAGCCCGGCGAGGTGGCGGCCGCGCTCGCCACGCACCCCGGTGTCAGCGACGTCGCCGTGGTCGTGCGCGAGGAGGAGCACGGCGGCAAGCGGCTGGTGGCCTACGTGGTCGGCCCGGCGGGGCAGCAGGCCGAGCAACTGCGCTCGTTCGCCGCCGGGTTGCTGCCCGACTACCTCGTGCCCGCCGCCTTCGTCCCGCTCGCCGCCCTCCCGCTGTCCGGCAACGGCAAGGTCGACCGTGCGGCCCTGCCGGCGCCCTCGGACACCGCCGCCGGGCGTGAGCGGGTGGCGCCGCGCACCGGGGCCGAGCGCCGCACGGTGGAGGTCTTCGCCGAGGTGCTCGGCGGGCAGGAGCCGGGGGTGGAGGAGGACTTCTTCCGGCTGGGCGGCGACTCCATCCTCAGCATCCGGCTCGCCTCCCGGCTGGGCGAGGTGTTCGGCACCGATCTCACCCCGCGTGCGGTCTTCACCCACCCCACGCCCGCCGCGCTGGCCCGGCTGCTGACCGAGCAGAGCGGGCGCGCGCAGGCGGCGATCGTCCCGGTGGCACGCGACGGCGCGGCCTCGCCGATGTCCTACGCCCAGCAACGCCTGTGGTTCCTGGAGGAGTTCGCCCCCGGCGGGGTGGAGTACGTCACCGCGCTCGCGCTGCGCCTGCGCGGCGCGCTGGACCTCGGCGCCCTGCGCGCGGCGCTGAGCGCCCTGGTGGCCCGCCACGAGTCGCTGCGCACCACCTTCGAGAGCGTGGACGGCCACGGCGTGCAGATCGTCCACCCGCCCGCGCAGCTGCCGCTGGCGCTGCACGACCTGTCCCGGCTGCCCGAAGGCGAACGCGACGGCGCGCTGCGCCGGTTGCTGGCCGAGGAGCGGGCCAGGCCCTTCGACCTGCGCGAGGGGCCGCTGCTGCGTGCCACCGCGGTGCGGTCGGCCGAGGACGAGCACGTGCTGGCGCTCACCGTGCACCACATCGTCACCGACGGCTGGTCGACCTCGGTCGCCCTCGGCGACCTGGCCCACCTCTACCGCGCCGAAACGGGCTCCACCGAGGCCGCGTTGCCGCCGCTGGCGGTGCAGTACGCCGACTACGCCCACTGGCAGCGCACCGCCCGTGCCGCCGGCGGCGAGGAGCAACTCGCCTACTGGAAGGAGCACCTGGCGGGGATCCAGCCGCTCGACCTGCCCACCGACCGGCCGCGCCCGGCCGTGCGCACCAGCAACGGCGCCACCACCCGGCTGGAGCTGCCCGCCCCGCTGGCGCGCCGGCTGGCCGAGGTCGGCCGGGAGCGCGGCTGCACCGTGTTCACCACGCTGGTCGCCTGCGCCCAGGCCTATCTGGCCCGGCTCGGCGGAGCCTCGGACATCGCGGTGGGCACGGTCACCTCGGGCCGCGAGCGCGCCGAGACGCAAGCCCTGATCGGGTTCTTCGTCAACACCCTGGTGCTGCGCGCGCAGGCCGAGCCCCACCTCTCCTTCGCCGAGTTCCTCGGCGGGGTGCGCCAGACGGTGCTGGACGCCTTCGCGCACCAGGACGTGCCGTTCGAGCGGGTGGTGGACGAGGTCCAGCCGCTGCGCGACACCAGCCGCAGTCCGCTCTTCCAGGTCATGGTGGTGCTGCAGAACACCCCGGCGGCCGATCTCGACCTGCCGGGTCTCGAGGTGACGGAGGTCGACACCGAGGTGGAACAGGCCGCCTTCGACCTCACCCTGGAGTTCGCGGAGGTGGACGGCGGCGGGCTGCACGGGCTGATCACCTACAACACGGACCTGTTCGAGGCGGCCACGGCCGAGCGGATGGCCGCCCAGCTCACCGCCCTGCTGACCGCCGTCGCGCAGGACCCCGAACGCCCGCTGGGCGCGCTGCCGCTGGCCCCCGGCGAGGACCTGCCCGCCCTGCTGGAGCAGGCCCGGAGCAGCTTCCCCCCGGTGGCGCAGGCCACCCTGCCGCAGCTGTTCGAACGTCAGGCGGCCCGCACCCCGCAGGCGGTGGCACTGCTGGACGGCGAGCGGCAGTGGACCTACGCCGAGCTGGAACAGGCGGCCAACCGCCTGGCCCACCGGCTGATCGGACGCGGGGTCGGCCCCGAGCGCCTGGTGGCGCTGGCGCTGCCGCGCGGGGCGGAGATGGTGGTGGCGCAGCTGGCCGTCGTCAAGGCGGGCGGGGCGTTCCTGCCCCTGGACCCGCAGTACCCGGCGCAGCGCCGGGAGTTCATGCTGCAGGACGCCCGCGCCCACCTCCTGCTGGACGACCCCGGCGAGGTGTGGGCACAGGACGGACCGAGCCAGGCGCCCACCGACGCCGACCGCACCACCGCCCTCACCCCCGAGCACCCCGCCTACGTCATCTACACCTCCGGCTCGACCGGCACGCCCAAGGGCGTACTGGTGACCCACCGGGGCCTGGCCTCCTTCGCCGCGGCCGGCGCCGAGCAGTACGCGGTGGGCCCCGGCGACCGGGTCCTGCAGTTCGCCTCGCCCAGCTTCGACGCCTCGGTCCTCGAACTGTGCGTCTCACTGCTCAGCGGCGCCGCGCTGGTCACCGGCGAGGAGGGCCCGCTGGTGGGCGAGCGGCTGGCGGAGGTGCTGGCCGGGCGGCGGATCAGCCACACGCTGATCCCGCCCGCGGCGCTGGCCACCGTCGATCCGCAGGCGGCCGCGGCGCTGCCGCAGCTGCGCACCCTGATCGTGGGCGCCGAGGCCTGCCCGGCCGACCTGGTCGACACCTGGGCACCGGGCCGGCGGATGGTCAACTCCTACGGGCCCACCGAGGCCACGGTGGTGGCGACCTGGACCGGCCCGCTCGCACCGGGCACCGGTACCCCGCCGATCGGGCGCCCCAGCGGTGCGACCCGCGCCCACGTGCTGGACGCGGCGCTGCGCCCGGTGCCGCCCGGGGTGGTGGGGGAGCTGTACGTGGCCGGGCCGGGCCTGGCCCGCGGCTACCTGGGCCGCCCGGGCCTGACCGCCCAGCGGTTCCTCCCCGACCCCTACGGCGCACCGGGCGAGCGGATGTACCGCACCGGCGACCTCGCGCGCCGGGACGCCGACGGCGAGCTGCGCTTCGCCGGGCGCGTGGACGAGCAGATCAAGCTGCGCGGATTCCGGATCGAACCGGGGGAGATCGAGAGCGCGCTGCGCCGCAGCCCGCTGGTGCGCGATGCCGTCGTCACGGTGCACACCGAGGCGACCGGCGAGGGGGCGGCCCCGGTCCCGGGCCGGCTGGTGGCCTACGTGGTCCCCGCGCAGCAGAGCGCCGCCGCACCGTCGGAGGCTCTGGCGGTCACCGAACTGCGCCTGCACCTGGCCGACCTGCTGCCGCCCCACATGATCCCCGCGCAGTTCGTGCCGCTGGAGAGCCTGCCGCTGACGCCCAACGGCAAGACCGACCGGCGCGCCCTGCCCGCGCCCGGTCCCGTCGCGGCCGCCGGCGGTCCGCGCCGCGCGCCGCGCACCGACACCGAGCGCCATGTCGCCCGCATCTGGGCCGATGTGCTGGGGGTGGCGGAGGTCGGTCTCGACGACAACTTCTTCGTGCTGGGCGGCGACTCCATCCTGAGCATGCAGGTGGTCTCCCGGCTGCGCCGCGAGGGACTGCACCTGGCCACCCGGGACCTGTTCACCCACCAGAGCCTGGCCGAGCTGGCCGCCGTGGTGCGCAGCGCCCCCGAACGCGGGGGCGAGGGCCCGGTCAGCGGCGAGGTGCCGCTCACCCCCATCCAGCAGTGGTTCCTCGACTCCCCGCGCGCCGCCCACCACCACTTCAACCAGTCCATGCTGCTGGAACTGGAGGCCGCCCCCGACCCGGTGGCCCTCGCCGCCGCGCTGCAGGCGCTGCTGGAGCACCACGACGCGCTGCGGATGCGCTACACCCGTGCCGAGGACGGGAGCTGGCAGCAGTTCAACCCGCCGCCGGCCCCGGTGGCGGACCTCCTCGTCGAGCACGACCTGAGCGGACAGACCGCCCAGGAGGCCGAGGCCGCCATGGCCAAGGCCGCCGACGAGCTGCACACCCGCTTCGACCTGGCCGGCGGTCCGCTGCTGCGCGCGGCCCTGTTCACCGGCGATCCGGACCAGCCGGCGTTCCTGCTCCTGGTCGCCCACCACCTGGTGGTGGACGCGGTCTCCTGGCGGGTGCTGCACGACGACCTGGAGGGCGCCTACCAGCAGGCCGTGCGGGGCGGGGCGATCGCACTGGGGGAGCGCGGCACCTCCTTCCGGCAGTGGGCACTCGGACTCGCCGCGCACGTCGCAGGCGGCGGCCTGGACCACGAACTGCCCTACTGGGAGCAGGCGGTGGCCGCCGAGACGGCCCCCGAAGGCGCCCCGGCGGGAACCGTGCCCGCCGAAACGGCCACGGTCACCGTGGAGTTGGGCCAGGAGGACACCGAGGCGCTGCTGCGGGCGGCGCCGGCGGCCTACCGCACCCGGGTCAACGACGTGCTGCTCGCCGCACTCGCACTGGCGCTGGCCCGCTGGCGGGGACAGCAGCGGGTCCGCCTGGACCTGGAGGGGCACGGCCGCGAGGACCTGCTGGAGGGCGTGGACCTGTCCCGCACGGTGGGCTGGTTCACCACCGTCTACCCGGTCGCCTTCCAGGTGCCCGCTCCCGAGGACCTCGGCCCCGACCGCGACTGGCGGGCCCTGGTGAAGTCGATCCGCCGCCAGCTGCGCGCGGTACCGGGCAACGGGCTCGGCTTCGGGGCGCTGCGCACCTTCGGCACGCCCGAGGTGCGCGAGCGCCTGGCCGGGGCCGCGCACGGCCAGGTGGTCTTCAACTACCTCGGCCAGTGGGACGCGCGTCCCCAGGTCGCCGAGGGCGCGCTGGTGCGTACCGAGCACGGCTCCTTCGGACGGGACCACGACCCCCGCGACGGCGGCTCGCACCTGGTGGAGGTGGTGGGCGCCGTCCAGCACGGCCGCCTCGCCTTCACCTGGCACCACCGCCCCGCCGTCCACGCCACGGCGGACGTGCGGCGGGTGGCCGAGGAGTTCGCCCAGGCGCTGCGCCACATCGCCCGCCACGCCCGGGGCGGCCGGTGACGACGCCCCCGCCCACCCGGGCCCCGCCCGGCCCCGCCACCCGCCTCAGCCATGACCCACCGACGACGAAGGAACCCGAGATGGACGAGAACACCCGCTACCAGGTCCTGCGCAACGACGAGGAGCAGTACTCGCTCTGGCCGCTGGCCATCGAGGTGCCCGCCGGCTGGCAGCCCGTCGGCAAGGAGGGCTCCGAGGAGGAGTGCTGCGCCTACGTCGACGAGGTCTGGACCGACATGCGTCCGCGCAGCCTGCGCGAGCGCATGGAGAACGCCGGAGCCTGACCCCGCAGCCCGACCTCCCACCGGGGCGCCGGCCACCCAGGACCTGTCCGGCGCCCCGCCCGCCCCTGTTCCCACGCCGCCTCCGAGGAGCCGATCATGACCCCGACCCCGACCCCGACCCCGATCCTGACCCCCGAACTGCGCACCGAGCACCTGGCCTTCCGGCCCTACCGCGAGCAGGACGAGGACGTGTTCGTCGCCCTGCTGCGCGACGAGGAGGTGTGCCGCTGGATGGGCCAGGAGCGGGCGCCCGAACCGGAGATCCGGATGGTCTTCCGCTCGATCCTCACCGACGTGTACCCCAGAAGACTCTTCGACGTGTGGGGCCTGTGGCTGGAGGGCGCCTACGCGGGCCACGCGGAGGTCAAGAAGACGGGGAACGTCGAGGGCCACGAACTCGTCGCCGCCCTCGCCCCGCAGTACTGGGGGCGCGGACTGGGCACCGAGGTGGTGCACGGACTGCTGCGCCACGCGGCGGACAATCTCGGACTCAAGGAGGCCTACGGAATGGTGGGCGCGGAGAACACCGCGAGCCTTGCGATGTGCCGGCGGCTGGGCTTCCGGCACCTGCGCGACGTGGTCGGCGACGACGGCTCGGTGACGAAGATGCTGGTCATCAACACCACGGAGCCGGCATGAGTGGGGCACCGGTCGGCACCACCGATGAGGCGCCACCGGCCGAGCGGCTGCCCGGCCTGTGGCGCAACCGCGCCTTCAACCTGCTGTGGACCGGCCAGTGCCTGTCCGACACCGGCAGCGCCATGGCCGACCTGGCCCTGCCGCTGCTGGTGTTCCAGCTGACCGGCTCCCCGGAGCAGGCCGGCTTCGTCGGCACGGTCGGCTTCGCCGTCACGATGGCCTGCCGGCTGCCGGCCGGCATCCTGGTCGACCGCTTCGACCGGCGCCGGCTGATGATCCTCTGCGACGCGGTGCGGCTGGTCCTCTTCACGCTGCTGGCCTGCGCGATCCAGGCGCGCCACGCCCACCTCGCGGTGATCCTCGCGGTCGTGGCCGTCAGCGCCGCCGCGACCGCCCTGTTCAGCACCGCCGAACACGCCGCGGTGCGCAGCCTGGTGCGCACCGACCAGATCATCACCGCGGTGGCCCGCAACGAGGCGCGGGCGTACGGCACTTCGCTGGCCGGGCCGCCGCTGGGCGGCCTGCTGTTCGGCCTGGGCCGGGCACTGCCGTTCTTCGGCAACGCCGTCACCTTCCTGCTGTCCCTGGTGGCGGTCTCCGCCATCCGCCGGCCCCTGCAACAGCCCCGCCCACCGGCCGCCGCACCGGGCTCCGCCCCGGCCCCGGGCGCCGCGGGCGGGGCGGGGCGCCAGGGGCTGCGCTTCGTCCTCGGCAACCCCTTCCTGCGCGCCCTGCTGGTGATCGCCGCCCCGCTCAACATGGCCTTCACCGGCATGATCTTCGCGATGACCATCTCGCTGCGGCGCTCCGGACTCTCCCCGGCCCTGGTCGGCCTGGTCGGCATGGTCGTCGCCGTGGGCGGCCTCCTCGGGGCCACCGCCGCACCGGCCCTGCAGCGCCGGATGCGCCTGCCGACCCTGATCACGCTGATCTGCTGGTCGGCCGCCGCCCTGATGGCGCTGAGCGTGCTGCTGTCCACCAGCATCGCGACCGCGGTCCCGCTGGCCGCCGCCGTTTTTCTGGGCCCCACCGCCAACGCCGCCCTGTTCGGCTACCAGGCTGCGGTGACCCCGGACCACCTGCAGGGCCGCGTGGTGAGCCTGCTCCTGCTGGCCGCCACCTCCACCGCGGCGCTCGCCCCCGCCCTGGCCGGCGTCCTGCTGGCCCACGTCGCGGGCCGCACCGCCCTGCTCGCCTTCCCGCTCCTGGTGGCCGTCGCCGCCCTGGTGGCCACCTTCAGCAGCGGCATCAGGTCGATGTCCCGCCCGTCGTGAACCCCTGGGGACACCCCAGGGGTTCACGGCTCCCCGTTCGCCGCAAACCACCTGCGCCCGCTCGGCCTGCACCACACCTCCCTGCACCACACCTACCTGCCGGGCACCGCCACCTCGATCCCGGGCCCGCACGCCCACGGCTACCTGCCACTGGCCACCGGGCCGGCCGACATCACCGACCGCAATCCCTCGGTGGCCGGCTCGGCGGGCGAGACGATCTCCACCACCGACGACCTGGCGCGGTTCAACGCCGCCCTGCTCGGCGGCCGCCTGCTGGCCCCGGCCCAGCTCGCCGAGATGACCAGCACCGTCCCCGCCGACGCCGACCCGCCCTCCCAGTACGGCCTCGGCCTGATGCGCACCACCCTGTCCTGCGGCGACGTCTGGGGCCACCCGGGCGGCATCGACGGCTACACCACCTACGTCTTCGGCAACCGCGCCGGCACCCGCCAGGTCGCGATCTAGGTGACCCCCTACGACCCGGCGAAGTCCGCGGCCCTCGTCCCCACCGTGATGTCCCTGCTCAACCAGACCTTCTGCCCCACCACCGCGACCCCTCCACGCCGTAGCCCTTCTCGCCCGCGTGCCGGCGCCCGGTGCGCACGCGCGGAGATCCGCGACGCCCTGCTGCCCACCGGCCGGCACGACCCGACCGGGCCACTGCACGGAGGGCGCCCGATATCGGACGCCCTCCGTGCAGTTGGTCCTACGATGCGGCCGGGGCTCGCGATGGCCGGTGCCCGGTCGGCCGGTCAGAAGAGCTAGTACGCCCCGCCGGTGGTACCGCCGTCGCCCGTCCCGCCGTCAGTCCCGCCGTCGCCGGTGCCGCCACCGGTTCCTGCGCCCGTGCCGCCGCTGCCCGTGCCACCGCTACCCGTCCCACCGTTACCCGTCCCGCCGCCGCCCGTTCCGCCTCCTCCGGCGGCAGCTGCGAAGGCGCCGGTCCCGTTGGGCGTGCCGAGCCCGGTCGGCCCGTCGTAGCCCGAGCCGGCGGTGCACAGGTAGTTCGGCGTGCAGGTCGTGGTGGCGCCGGAGGTGACGTCGTTGAGCGCGTCGGTGTGCGCGTACGGATAAGCGGCCGGGCTGGTGCCGTCGGCCGGGGCGCCCGCCAGGGCGTAGGTCGCGGCGATGACCGGGGCGGCGGCCGAGGTGCCGCCTATGACGTTCCAGCCGCCGTTGCCGTTGGAGGTGTCGTAGCTGGCGACGCCGGTGGCCGGGTCGGCGACGGCGGACACGTCGGCGACGGTGCGCTTGGTGCAGCCCTGGTCCTGCTGCCACGCGGGCTTGCTCTCGAAGCCGGAACAGCCGGAGCCGGCCCCCTCGTTGGCCGAGGTCGCCCAGGCCGCCTCGGTCCAGCCGCGCGCGTTGTCCGCCTTCGTCAGCGCGGTCCCGCCGACGGCCGTGACGTACGGGGAGGCGGCGGGGTACTCGACACCGAAGCCGGAGTCACCCGAGGACGCGGTGATCGCCACGCCGGGGTGGTGGTAGAACTGCGCGTCCTCGCTGGTCTCGTCGGGCGTCTCGGGGCCGCCGTAGCTGTTGGAGACGAACTTCGCGCCCAGCTGGACGGCCGTGTTCACCGCGGTGCCCAGGTCGTTGCCGCTCTCGGAGTTCGCTTCCACCAGCAGGATGTGGCAGTTGGGGCAGACGGCCGAGACCATGTCGACGTCGAGGGACTCCTCGCCGGTCCAGTCGTCGTTGGCCGGCGCCGGCTGCGGCAGTCCGCCGGCGCTGCCGTCCTGGCCGACCTTGGTGAAACAGCCGTCCGCCGCGGTGCAGGCGGGCAGGTCGAACTGACTGCGGTAGACGCCGAGATCGCTCTCGGCGGTGGGGTCGTCGTAGGCGTCGACGATGGCCACCGTCTGCCCCTTGCCACCGGAGGCGGCGGCCGAGGCCAGGTTGTAGGCGGACTGCAGGTCCGCCGGTCCGTACCCGCCGACGCTGCCGGCGGCCCGGGAGGCACCGGCGCGGGCCAGGTGCGGCTTGATGTCGGTGCGCACCAGCGCGTTGCAGGAGTAGCGGCCGGGCGAGGCGGGCGGGCAGGCCTGGCGGTACTGCTCGGTGCCGAGGGCGACACGGTGCGGGGAACTCCCGGCGGTGACCGCCGCGTTGGCGTTGAGCGCGATGACGCTGCCGGCGATCACGGCAGCCGCGCCGGAGCCCGCTGCGGCCACCCGCAGGCGGCGCTTGAGTGCGGAGCGCCGGTGGGAGGGCTTGCTGGGTGGCGTCTGAGCGTGCGACAAAACGGTTCTCCTTGCCGGATGGGTCGCCCGGCGACGGGGCACCGCAGCGGCGCCACCTGTCGACGGGAAAGAGGTACGAGCTGCCCGGGCTCGGACGATCACCGGGACTCCTGGCCCGATCCTAGGTAGCCCGAAACGCGCAAATGCCACATCACGGACTTCCACAGAGTTCCCTAAGGAAGCGCTCACCTGACCCTTCGACAGCCCTGCCCGCCGGCCATCGGCCGCCCGGCCGCCATCGCCCGGGCCGCGGCGCACCCTCGGGCCGCCCGCCTCCCGGGTGGCCCCATAGGCTGTCGCAGCAGGACCGGCGACGACGGAAAGGGGCAGGTCGATGGGCGTCTACGTGTCGGTCAGAGGATGGCTGGAGTGCGACGAGAAGCAACTCGTCGCCGTCGAGCAGGTCCTGGCGTCCCACGCGGACGATCACTACTCCGACGGATGGAGCACCCCGCGGCGGCAGATCAACTGGACCCGCTTCATCTTCTACGGCGCCGACATCCGCGCGTCGGCCCTGGACTGGTTCGCGGAGCAGATCCGAGAGATCGCCCGGATCCCGGCGTCCGACGACGACGGGGACCTGGTCCGGGGTCTGTTCCTCGTCGGCCACGAAGTCGACGGGACGAGCGAGTGGCAGGTCCGCGAGGGCCGGCTCTTCATCACCTCCGCCGGTGCGGACCGCCACTACCTCGACGGATAGGCGCCACCCGTCGCGAGCGAGCCCCACTCGCCACTCGGGGGGCGTGTGGGGCGCAACGGGGGCTGTGGGACCACCCCTTGGCTTCCGTCCGGTGGCGGGGGCCGCCGGGTGGCGGCCTGGTCCTCCGACCTCCCGCGCCGTGGTCGGGGGGCGTGGTTGGTGCACGGGCCGTCTTCGGGATTCGCCGGATCTCCGGCGCCCCGCGCCTTACGCTACGAACAGGCCGCGCTACCGAATGTGGCCGCGTGAGGAGGAGTCCTGTGTCTTCGCCATCGTCCTGTGACCCCGAGTTCGCTCCTGTCGGCGATGTGGCCGCGGCGCTCATGGTGATCGATTCCCGGCTCAAGGCCGTCTACGAGGGCCGGACCGAAACGGACCCCGAACACCGGCGGATGATCGATCAGTTCGCGGCGTCCATGGGGCCGGCGGGGTTCGACGACCTGCTCGACGGTGCCTGCACGCTGATCTTCATGTACATGAGCTGGCTGCGCAGAGCCTGCGAGGAGCACGAGCAGGACATCGTCGAGCACGTGGTGCCCACCCTGGTGGCCACGATGCGCATGATGCCCAGGACGTTCCGCCCCGAGGTCATCCCCACCATGGTCGGCCTGCTCGTCGCCGCCGGCACCGGCCTGAGCCCCAACCTGTGGCGCGCGCAGTACGGAGCCTGGACCGAGGCCGAGATGAACCCCCTGGAGGCCACCACCGTCCTGCTCGCGGAGCACATCAACCGGATCGCCGGCGACGACCGGGACTTCGCCACCCGCTTGATCACCGACGCCCTGTCCGAGGCGATCGAGGACTGACGGGCAGCGGCCCGCGCGGGCACGGGGAATCGCCTGCCGCGCCCCCGGGAGCAGGCCACCGCAGGCGGGGCCACCCGAGCCGGTCGATCGGCGCGACCGCCAGTGCTGCCCTGTGCTCCCGCGGGAGCACAGGGCAGCGCAGGGCAGCACTGGGGCTCGTCGCCGTCGGCGCGTCAGACGGCCGGCGCCCAGCCGGTGGCCGGCTTCGGGGAGAGGAGTCCCGTGATCTCGTCGGCGAGGTGCGGGCCGAGCTCGCCCCAGCCCTCCTTGTAGCCGTAGACGCCGGCCAGGGTGCGGGCCTCGTAGTCGCCGTTCATGATCTCGATGTCGTCGGGCGTGATGAGTCCCGGGTGGGCGACGCCGAGGGCGGAGGAGACCTTGAGCAGTTCCTTGCGCAGGGTGCGCAGGTAGACGGCGGCCCGGGTGGCCTTCGAGGCCGGGTCGAGGCCGCGGGCCAGCCAGGGGTTCTGGGTGGCGATGCCGGTGGGGCACTTGTCGGTGTGGCACTTCTGCGCCTGGATGCAGCCGATCGACAGCATCGCCTCACGGGCGACGTTGATCATGTCGACGCCCAGCGCGAACGCGACCGCGGCGTTCTCCGGCAGGCCGAGCTTGCCGGAGCCGATGAAGGTCAGGTCGTCGGTCAGCCCCAGCTCGGCGAAGGTGCCGTAGACCCGGGAGAAGCCCATCCGGAACGGCAGCGACACCGAGTCGGCGAACATCCGCGGTGCCGCCCCGGTGCCGCCCTCGCCGCCGTCGATCGTCACGAAGTCGACGCCACGGTCGCCGCGCGCCATCAGCGTGGCCAGCTCCTGCCAGAAGCCCAGGTCTCCCACCGCGCTCTTGACCCCGACCGGCACCCCGGTCTCGGCGGCGAGCAGCTCGACGAAGTCGAGCATCGAGTCGACGTCGCTGAACGCGGTGTGCCGCGACGGGGAGGCGCAGTCCTTGCCGGCCGGGATGCCGCGGATGGCGGCGATCTCCTCGGTCACCTTCGCGCCCGGCAGCATCCCGCCCAGCCCCGGCTTGGCGCCCTGCGAGAGCTTGATCTCTATCGCCTTGACCGGGGCGCCGGCGACCACGTCCTTGAGCTTGTCGAGGTTGAAGGTGCCGTCCTCGTTGCGGCAGCCGAAGTACGCCGTACCGATCTGCAGGACGAGGTCGCCGCCGTTGCGGTGGTACGGCGAGAGGCCGCCCTCGCCCGTGTTGTGCATCGTGCCGGCCAGCGCCGCACCCTTGTTGAGCGCGGTGATGGCCGCGCCGGAGAGCGATCCGAAGCTCATCGCGGAGACGTTCACCACGCTCGCCGGCCGGAACGCCTCGGCCCGCCCGCGCGGTCCGCCCAGCACCTTGGCCGAGGGCAGCGGTGCCTGCGGGTCGTGCGCGTCGGGCAGCGTGCCGGCGAACGTGCGCTGCTTCAGGTAGGCGTGCCCCTGCACGTGCTCGACGTCGACCTCGGTGCCGAACCCGGAGTAGTTGTTCTCCTCCTTCGCCGACGCGTAGATCCAGCTGCGCTGGTCACGACTGAACGGGCGCTCCTCCTCGTTGGAGGTCACGATGTACTGCCGCAGCTCCGGCCCGATCGTCTCCAACAGGTACCGGGCGTGCCCGATCACCGGGAAGTTCCGGAGCAGTGCGTGCCTCTTCTGGATGAGGTCGCGGGCTGCCAGAACCGCCACCGCTGCTGCGGCTGCCGTGCCGATCTTCCGGGCGTGCATGAACGTTCCTCCTGGATGCACGACCCCATCGTCATCGGTGGAGCCGCTGTGTCGTGTCGGGCGTTGGACGGCGGCACACGACCAAGCGGGCATCAGTGTCCGTCGAAGAATGCGAACTGATAGTAGGAGGCCCCCCGGACCGGCCCGTGATCAGGGGGCCGGTCCGGGATCCGGCTGGGCGTCCCAGCTGTTGGGCGACTGTCCGCGGCGCCCCGCCCGCGCACCCGGCCCGCCGCTGCGCCAACGCCGCGACCGACCCGGGTCCAGGCGCCCCGGAGCGGACTGCTCGGCGTGGCGCGGCGCGTCGGCGACCGGGGGTGATCACCCTTGCCCGACGGGGGCGCACCCCTCGCAGTGGTCCAGACCTATTGACGGGCTCTGCCGTCGCTCCTACGATCCGGTCCGGCACAGCCCCACATGTCCCCACCTCACCCAGAGCCGGGCGTCACGCCCCCACGCGTCGGTCCTGTCCATGGCGCTCGGCGGGAAGGGAGCCCAGCATGTTCCGTCGGAAGCCACCCGCGCCGACCGCTCCAACCGCTGCACCTGCGCCAACCACGCCGCCCACGCCACCCATGCCACCCACGTCGCCCGCGCCGACCGCGCCACGTCCGTCGGGCGATGTCCGCCCCCGGCAGGCGGCCCTGGGGCGCGCGGCGCAGGTGAACCGGATCAGCCGCGCCGAGCAGGGACCGGCCGTCCGGCGGCGCTCCCTCGCCGCGGTGAGCGCCGCCGCCCTCATCGGTGCGGGCGTCGTCGCGTCCGGCTCCGTCACGGCCGGGGCCGCCACCACGGCCAACCTGGTGACCAACCCCGGATTCGAGAGCGGACTCTCGGGCTGGACGTGCTCCAGCGGGTCCGCCACGATCGTCAGCAGTCCGGTCCACTCGGGTGCCGCCGCGCTCCAGGCCGCGCCGACCGGCCAGGACACCGCCCAGTGCTCCCAGACCGTCAGCGTGCAGCCCAACTCCCCCTACACGCTGAGCGCCTACGTCCAGGGCAGCTACGTCTACCTGGGTGCCACCGGCAGCGGCATCACCAGCGCGCCGTCCACCTGGACGCCGAACAGCCCCTCGTACAGTCAGCTGAGCGTCGCCTTCACCACGGGTCCGAGCACCACCTCGGTGACCGTCTACCTGCACGGCTGGTACGGGCAGCCCGCGTACTACGCGGACGACGTGTCGCTCACCGGCCCCGGCGGCAGCAGCCCCACGCCCACCACGGCGCCCCCGACGACCGTGCCGCCGACCACGCCGCCACCCCCCACCACGCCGCCGCCGCCGACGACCGCGCCGCCCACCACGCCGCCGCCCACCACCGCGCCGCCGACGACGACGCCTCCCACCGGTGGCACCTGCCCCACGAAGCCCAAGCCGTCGGGCAAGGTCCTGCAGGGCTACTGGGAGAACTGGGACGGCGCCGCGAACGGCGTCCACCCCGGCATGGGCTGGATCCCCATCACGGACAGCCGGATCGCCGTGAACGGCTACAACGTCATCAACGCCGCCTTCCCGGTGATCCTCTCCGACGGCACCGTCGAGTGGCAGGACGGCATGGACACCAACGTCAAGGTCCCGACCCCCGCCGAGATGTGCCAGGCGAAGGCGGCCGGGGCGACGATCCTGATGTCGATCGGCGGAGCCTCCGCGGGCATCGACCTGAGCTCCAGCACCGTCGCCGACCGGTTCGTGGCGACCGTCGTCCCGATCCTCAAGGAGTACAACTTCGACGGGATCGACATCGACATCGAGACCGGCCTCGCCGGCAGCGGCGACATCAACACGCTCTCCGCCTCGCAGGCCAACCTGGAGCGGATCATCGACGGCGTGCTGTCCCAGATGCCCGCGGGCTTCGGCCTGACGATGGCCCCCGAAACCGCCTACGTCACCGGCGGCAGCGTCACCTACGGGTCGATCTGGGGCGCCTACCTGCCGATCGTCAAGAAGTACGCCGACAACGGGCACCTGTGGTGGCTGAACATGCAGTACTACAACGGCAGCATGTACGGCTGCTCCGGCGATTCCTACGAGGCCGGCACCGTGCAGGGCTTCACCGCGCAGACCACCTGCCTGAACAACGGCCTGACCATTCAGGGCACCACCATCAAGGTGCCCTACGACGAGCAGGTGCCCGGCCTGCCGGCCCAACCCGGCGCGGGTGGCGGCTACATGGCGCCGAGCCTGGTCGGCCAGTCGTGGAACGCCTTCGGCGGTTCGCTGAAGGGGCTCATGACGTGGTCGCTCAACTGGGACGGCTCACTCGGCTGGACCTTCGGCGACAACGTCAAGTCGCTCCAGGGCCGCTGACGTCCCGTCGACTCTCCGCCGCCCGGTCGGCCGGCCCCGGTCGGCCGGCCCCGTCCGGGGCGGCCGGCCGGGCAGCGGGCGGGTCAGCTCAGGCTGAAGTCGTCGGCGTCCACCGCGCCCTGGCCGTACCAGCCGTGCACGTAGACCGTGACCGTGCCGCTGCTTCCGGTGGTGAAGGGGACCGTCACCTGGTTCCACGTCGATCCGTTGGACCAGGCGCTGGCCGTCGCGCCGCCCGAGACGCCCACGTAGGCGTACGGGCCCTGGACCCAGGCCGTCAGCGTGTAGCTGTGGTTGGGCGCGAGGGTGACCGTCTGGTCGGTCTCGCCGGTGCTGCCGGCGGTGGGGGTCACCTGGAGCGCGTAGCTGCCGGAGTGGACCGGGCTGGAGACCACGGTGCCGCCACCCGTCCACGGGCCCAGAGCGCCCGTCTCGAAGCCGGCGTTGGCCAGCGCGCCGCCGCCCCCGCCCCCGCCACCGCTGCCGGTGACCGTGAGGGTGAAGGTCGCGCTGTGGCTTCCGGTGCTCGCGGTGCCGGTGACGGTGATCGGGTAGGAGCCGGCGGCCACCGAGGAGGCGACGGTGGCCGTCAGCGTCGAGCCGGCGCCGGAGCTGACCGAGGCCGGGCTGAAGGCGAGGCTCACGCCCGAGGGCGCGCCGGAGGCGGAGAGGGTGACCGGCTCGGCGCTGCCGGCGGTGACCGCGGTGGACACGGTCGCCGTGGTGGAGCCGCCCTGGGCCACCGAGGCCGAGCCCGGGGCGACGGCGAGCGAGAAGTCGCTGCTCGTCGTCCCGCCGCCCCCGCCGCCGCTGCCCTCGTACGGGACGAACGCGTCGGTGAACGCCAGGTTGCTCTGGCCGATCTCACTGCAGGTGGACAGGGAGTTGGCGGTGCCGCTGCAGGGCTGGTCGCGGTCGATCGACCAGAACGCGAGACGGCCGACGCCGTGCTGCGCGGCGAAGCTCTCCACCGTCTGGGCGTCCGCCAGGGTGAAGGTGGAGCCGTCGTCGTTCTTGCCGATCATCGGGGTGATCCCGAGGTTGGCGTAGGTGTAGCTCGGGTCGACCGACTGCATCTGGGCGAGCGTGGCCTGGGCGGCGGCCACCGAGCCCTGGCCCATCTCGGTGCCGCTGCCGGTGTAGTAGTCCATGGTCATGATGTTGACCACGTCGATCTTGATGCCCGCGTTCTTGGCGGCCTGGACGATGTTGACACCGTCCGCGGTCAGGCCGTTCGCCAGCACCGGGAGCGTCATCGAGAACTGCAGGGCGGGGTTGGCCGCCTTGAGGTCCTTCATCGCCTGCATCTGGCGGGCCACCGAGGCGGTGTCCGCGATGGCGGCGCCTTCGATGTCGAAGTCGAGCTGGGTGACGCCGTAGTCGTTGATGATGGCCTGGTAGCCGGCGTCGATGCTGCTCTGGGTGGTGCAGGTCCAGGCGAGCGGTTCCCCGGAGGCGCCGCCGGAGGAGACGATCAGCGAGGCGCCCTCGGACTTCGCCTTGGCGATCAGCGGGTCGGTGAAGGAGTCGGCGCCGATCGGGAGGGTGTCTCCCCAGACCTGGTTGCAGCCGGTGCCCAGCACGAAGGCCGCGGTGTAGGCCTTGAGGCCGTGCGCCGTGATGGCGGTGTCGAGCAGGCCTTCCTGACTGTTCGACATGTCGACGTAGGGCGCTACGGAGTAGACGCTGGTGGCGCCGGCCGCGCTGCTGGCGGGGGCCAGCGCGACCACCGAGCCGGTGGCCGCCAGCGCGAGGGCGCAGACGGAACCGGCGATTCTTGCCACACGCATGGCAGTGGACCCCTTTCGGGAACGCCCGTCGGGCGCTGTGGGGGTGGGGTGGGGGGAGGAGAAACGCAGACAGAGCCTGAGTTGGTACATACCAAACCGCCTGCCCTGGGCGACGTCAAGAGGACTGGACCAGCTCCAATCGGACAACACCGCTGGTATCCACACTCTTCACGCCCTCTCCCCGAGGGAGCGCCGGCCCCGCTGCCGACCGTGCGCGGGAAGGTAACGGGGGGGGGGGACCGCCTCGCGGCCCGGACTCCACGAATGGGACGATATGCGCCATGCTCAGCGCACCACCGCATCCCCACCCTCCCGCCGGCTCGCCCGCCCTCGCCGCCGGCTTGCCCGCCTTCGCCGCCGGCTCCTCGCCTCCCGCCGATCCGCGTCGGCGCCTATTGCTCGACCTGGGCGCGGCGCTGCTCAGCGGCGGCGTGCCCGTGCACGACGTCGAGGAGGAACTCTCCGCCCTGGGGCGGGCGCTGGGAGCTCCGCAGGTGAGGGTCGCCGCTCTCACGACCGGGCTCTTCATCGCGATGGACCCGGACGAGGGGACGGCGTTCGAGCCGGTCGGCGCGGCGCTGCGGTTCGAGCAGACGGCGGAGGTGCTCGACGTGGTGCAGCGCGTGCGGGCCGGCGCGCTCGACGGCCCCGGGGCGCTGACCGCCCTGGACGGGATCCGCCGGACGCCCGCCCGGTGGCCGGCCTGGGTCGCGGACCTGGGAGTGCTGCCGGTCGGGGTGGGGATCTGCCTCTACCTGCAGCCGGTGGCGGCGAACGTGGTGGCTGCCGCGTTCGGGTCGCTCGTCGTGGCGGGGCTGTCCATGCTGGCGCGCCGAGCGCCGCTGCTGCGACCGCTGCTGCCGGTCACGGCCGGCTTCCTGGTGGCGCTGCTGGTGCTGCTGGCCGCCCGGGCCTCGTTGCTCGACGGTCCGCTGCGCACGATCGTGGCGACGCTGGCGATCCTGCTGCCCGGGAGCCTCCTGGTGACCGGGCTCTCGGAGATAGCCGCCGGTGCCGCCAGTGCCGGAGCGGCCAGGCTGGTCTCCGGGACGGTGCAGCTCGCCCTCTTCCTGACCGGGGTGGTGGCGGCCACCGCGGCGACCGGCACGCCGACCTCCGTTCTCGCCGACGTCCCGGTCCCGGCGGCGCGCTGGTGGGTCGTCTCCCTCGGGGTCGCCCTGGCCGTGCTGGGAATCGTGATCAACGTGCACGTGCCGCCGCGTGCCATCGCCTGGATCGTCGCCGTGGTCGCGGTGACCGCCACCGTGCAGATCGCCGTCGGCAGCTCGGACGGCCCGGCCGTCGGGGGACTGGCCGGTGCGGTCACCGCCGCGGCGGCGGCCACCGTCGCGCACTGGCTGCCGGGCGGCCCGGCCTGGCGGGTGGCCTACCTGCCCGCCTTCTGGATCGTGGTCCCCGGTTCCTTCGGTCTGCTGCACAGCGCCCAGATCGAGGTGGGCAACGCCACCCACTCCCTGGTCACGGCCGCCTCCGCCGTCTTCGGGGTGGCGATCGGCACCCTGATCGGGTCGGTGGTCAGCCGGATCCCGCTGCCGGCCCTCACCCGGACGGGGCCGCACCGGCCGTCCTGACCGCCTCGCCGGCCCGAGCGGCCCGAGCGGCCCGGCCGGCCCGCCGTCATGCGCGCGGGCCGGCCGATGGTGAGGACGCCGGCGCAGGTCGTGAGTGAACGTTCGATTGAGGCGCCGACCTTCAGGTCGACGTATGGAATCTCTGCGGAAGTTGTCCGGAATCCGGTCTCCCTGGGCGAGTCGCCCGTCTCACTGGAGAGGTCTAGACCCAATGGTCTGGACCTCAATGGTCCAGACCCTTGACGGGCGCAACGGGTGAGTGCCACCGTACAGGCGAGCCCCCGGCGGGCTGTCCCAAGGCGTGCCGTCTCCGCGTTCCCCCACTGCTCCGAGCCGGTGCGCAGCAAGGTCGTTCCGGGTCACGGCCGTCGTGCCGCGGCCCCGGTGCGCCCCTCGGTGCATGGCACCACGCCGTGGGTCGTCGTTCGCCCTCGTTTCGCGACCGAAGGGATCGATCCACCATGCACAGACAGTCCGCGAAGAAGGGGTTGGGAGCCGCGCTCGGCACCGTCCTCCTGCTCACCGGTATCGCCGCGTTCGCCGGCGGCAGCCCCGCCAGCGCCGACGCCAACACCACGACCGCGGTGAGCGCGGGCCCGGCCACCTTCACCCAGGCCGTCCCCACCGGCCAGCCCTCCCAGTACAGCGCCCCGCTGGAGCGCTGCGCCAACGGCGTCAACTACCCGCTGAGCGGCGCCAACCCGGTGCTCGGCGAGCCGCTGACCACCCAGTTCACCAGCAACGTGGGCCTGTCGGAGTCCGTCGACTTCAGCGGCAACGAGTACTACGGCAACTGGAACTTCGTCTTCACCAACACCAGCAACGAGGTGCTGTCCACCGACTGCGCGGTGCTGGTCTTCCGTGCGCCGTCCGGCTCGGACAACCACGGCTACACCGCGACCCAGCAGTACGGGCACCCCCAGCAGGACTACCTGGAGGTGCCGCGCGGTGACGGGACGTCCTTCTACATCGCCCGGATCGACTTCCACGACGTACCCCTGACGCAGCGTCAGGTCTCGCCGGGCCAGTCGTTCACCTACAGCCTCGGCGGCGTCCCGAGCTCGGCGATCTCCCTGACGCAGATCCGGGACTCGCTGAAGTTCACCGCCGACCTCGACCTCAGCGCCAACCAGGCGCTGATCCAGCACTACGGCACCAACCGGCTGACCAACTGACACCGGTCCGGTTCGACGGGCCGGGTCCGGGGCGGGGCGTCCGCCCGCCCCGGACCCGGCCCCGACCTGCGATCAGCGAGGAGGCAGCCGATGGTGGGACGCCGTTGGTGCGCACGACTGTTGGGGGTGGGGCTGGCCGTGGCCGCCGTCGGTGGGTGCTCCTCGGGACCGGCGCGCCCGGCCCGGGCCGGGACGCCGCCGGTGCCGCAGAGCTTCCAGGCGGAGTCGGTGGCCAGGCAGGAGTTCGGGCTGCTCGCCGGGGGCGGCTGGGCGCAGGCCTGGTCGCTCTGGGACAGCTCCGGCCAGCAGGCCATCACCCAGGCCGACTTCGTGGAGCTGAACACCGAGTGCCGCCCCGCGCTCGGGGTGCCGTACGTGATCGACCAGAGCGACAAGGTGGACCAGGACACGGTGCGGGTGGACTGGCACCAAGGGTCGCAGCGCGGGAGCAACACCGTGGTGTACACCCTGGGCAGTTGGCGCTTCGTGCCGGACGCCGCCTCGCTCACCGCCTACCGCACGGGTGTCGACCGGCTCGTGACCGCGCGACGGGCTGCCGGCTCATGCCACTGACCCCCATGGCCTGGGTGCGCCGCCTGCTGCTGGCGGGCCTGCTCGCCGTCGCGGTGCTGCTCGGGGTCGCCGGGCCGGCCGCCGCGCACGCCGCGCTGGTGGCGGCCACGCCCTCGGACGGCGCGGTGCTCAGCGGCGAACCACACCAGGTGGAACTGGAGTTCAGCGAAGAGGTCACGCTGCGCCTGAGCTCGATCCGGGTGATCGCCCCGGACGGGCGGCGGGCCGACAGCGGTCCGGTGCGGGCCACCGGGACCACGCTCACCGTGCCGCTGGCCCCGGGCGGGCCGCAGGGCAGCTACGTGGTCGACTGGCGGGTCAGCGCGGTGGACGACGGGCACACCACCGCCGGCGCGGTGGTCTTCTCGGTCGGCGCGCCCAGCCGCGACGCCGCGCTCGGCGGGGGCGGCGAGGACCGGCTCACCGACGCGGTGCAGGACCTGGCGGTCTGGCTCGGTTTCGCGGGCCTGGCCGCCATGGTCGGCTGTGCGGCGGTCCGGCTGCGCTGCCTGCCGGCCGACGCCCCGGCGCGGGCGCGGGAGTTGAGCTGGCCCGCGTCCGCCGGGTGGGCCGTGCTGCTCGCCGGGACGGTGCTCCAGCTCTTCGTGTACGGGCCCGCCACCCAGGGCGAGTCGCTCGACCGCCTCGCGGACCGGGAGCTGCTCTCCGCGACTCTCTCCAGCCACGAGGGCCGGACGCTGGTGGCACGGATCCTGCTGCTCGCGCTCGTCGCGGCGCTGGGCGGGCCCCTCCTGCGCGGCGGTGCGGCCGCCACGGCGGGCGCGGCCGTCCTCACCCTGCTGCTCGCGCTCACCTGGGCGCAGACCAGCCACGCGGCCGGCGGCTCGCTGGTGCCGCTGGCCCTGGCGGTCACCACCGTGCACGTGGCGGCGATGGCGGTCTGGGCGGGCGGGCTGTTCACGCTGGCCGTGCTGGGCGCGCGCGGGGTGGAGCTGACGGCGGTCGCGGGCCGGTTCTCCCGGCTGGCCCTGGGCTCGGTGGGCCTGCTCGCCGCCACCGGCCTCTACCAGGCGTTCCGCGAGGTGAGCGGTCCGGCCGCACTGACCGGCACCTCCTACGGCCGGCTGCTCATCGCCAAGGCCGCCGTGCTGGCCCTCGTCCTCGCGATCGCCGCCCTCGCCCGCCGCCGGCTCACCACCCGGCCGCTCGCCCTGCGGCGGGCGCTCCTGCTGGAACTCGGCGGCGTCACCATGCTGCTCCTCCTCACCGTGCTGCTGCTCGCAACCGCCCCGGCCCGCTCCCCGGCGGGCAGTGACACCCCGGCTGCCGCGGCGGGGACGGCGGGGGTGGCGGGGTGTCCCCGAGGTCCGGGGCCCGGGGGCCCGCCCGTCACCCGTCCGGGTGACAGGGCTTGTGACCGCCCCGGGCATCCCATCAGCTGGCCTTGACGACACCACGGGTACGCCGAGGAGGCACACATGCTGAAGGGCTTCAAGAACTTCCTGATGCGCGGCGACGTCGTCGTCGTGGCTGTCGGACTGATCATCGCGCTCGCCTTCAGCACGCTCATCAAGGCGTTCACCGACAGCGTCATCAACCCGATCATCACCCGGGCGCAGGGCGGCAAGTCGGTCGGCCTCGGCGTCCAGCTCGGTCAAGCGGGCAACACCGCGACCTACGTGGACTTCGGCGCCTTCATCGCCGCGCTCGTCTACTTCGTCATCTTCATGGCGGTCGTCTACTTCCTCATCGTCGTCCCGTACAAGCACGTCCAGGCCCGCCGGGGCGTCCCTGTCTTCGGGGCCCCTCAGCCGCTGAAGACCTGCCCGGCGTGCCTCTGCGAGGACCTGCCGGAAGGCGCCACCCGCTGCTGGCACTGCGCCACCGACCTGAACCCGACGGGCGCCCCGGCCTGAGCGGATGCACCGCTCTGCGCAGAGCACGGCACGCCCTCGGCCTGCCCTCCGCTTTCCGCGTGCATGACCTCCCCTTGCCCCCGCCGATCGGCGGGGGTGGCGCCCCCGTCGACCGGCGGGGGCATGGACGTATGCGAACGTGGGAGGATTCCGTCGCCTACGGGGGTGGCGGTACCTTCCTGCTCGGACCATGAACTGACGGCGCGTCGGACGACGACGTGCACGTGGTGAACACCTGGCCTCCTCCTGGGCGCCGAGACCATTCATCCAGGAGTTGGCAAGCAACATGCACAGAAGAGTTCCGCCCCGCCCTGCCCGGGCGCGCAGGAACCTGGCCCGGGTGTTCTCGCTCACCGCGCTGGTGACCGCGACCTCGCTGACCATGTCGGTGGCCCAGGCCGCACCGACGCCCGCCCCCGCCGCCACCAGCGCCGACCCGGCGCCCGGCCCCGGCTACGCCGTCAACGGGGAAGTGGCGCACTACGACTTCGACTACGGCACCGACCAGTCCGCCCCGAACCGCATCACCGGCGGCCCGAACGCCGTGTACCACAACGGTGCCGCGGCCAACCCCGGCACCGACAACACCCTCATCTGGGGCCTTCCCGGCGGCACCCACCGCACGGTCCAGCTGGACGGCAGGAGCCAGTACGCCTCCGTCCCGCTGACGCTGCCCACGGACCAGTCGTTCACGGTCTCCGCCTGGGTGCTGCCCAACAAGGCCGGCGCGGCCGAGTCGGTGATCACCGAGGACGGCAGCCGGACCTCCGGCTTCTCGCTGCGGATCGATCCGAACGGCACGCCGGTGTTCGCCATGCCGCAGAGCGACGCGGACCAGGCCACCTGGGACACCGCCCGCGGACCTGTGCCGGTCCCGTCGAACAACGACTGGAACTACACCCACCTGACCGGCGTCTTCGACGCCCAGGCCGGCGAGATCCGGCTGTACGTGAACGGCGTGAAGGTCGCCGACGTCCCGCACACCGCGAGCTGGAAGGCCGCCGGGCAACTGGAGATCGGCCGCGGCCTGACGGCCGGCCAGGGCGCCGACTACTTCCCGGGCAAGATGGCCGAGGTGCGGATCTGGCAGCGCGCGCTGCCCGACCTGGAGGCCGCGAACGTCGCGATCCCGGACGGCGTCAACCGCGACGACGTCTGCACCGCGGGCAGCTGGCTGCACGCCGGCGGCCCGCAGGTGAAGGCGCTGGCCGCCAAGGCCCTGGCGAGCGATCGGCCCGGCCTGCGCCAGGACGCCGGACAGTACATGGGCTACGGCCCGCTGCCCATCGCCCGGGAGCAGGACAAGGAGGACGAGCAGAAGGTCGACAGCGCCCAGAACGCCCGCCCGGGCGCCTGGGGCACCGTGACCAAGCCGTTCGGCGACGGCATCTTCGGCGACGACTACACCGCCTTCCTGAACCCGCCGAACTACTTCGACCCGATGCAGAAGTTCCTGCTCGACACCGGCGAGCGGAACTTCAACCCGCCGCCCCCGCCCGGCCCGTCCCAGGACGCGCTGAACCAGGCGCTCAGCATCGCCCACCAGCACCAGGCGAGTGAGCAGAGCCCGTACGGCTTCTACCACTTCTACGCCGGCGACGGCGCGGTCAAGAGCTGGTCGGCGTACGAGATCGCCCGGTTCATCCGGTTCGGCGGCTTCCCGACCCAGGCCCCGGCGAGCGGCTCGGTCGAGTTCCGCACCGAGGTCGAGGACCTCAAGACCCAGTGGGCCGCCTGCGACTCGCAGGACCCGATCGACCCGAACCACGTGCTGGACGCGGTGGTCGCCACCGCGAGCGCCGAGTGGCAGGCGGAGCAGGGCTCCATGGCCGAGCAGCGCGCCGACATCGTGGCCGCCGACGCCCAGGCCTACCAGGACGTGCGCACCGCCTCCGCGGCGATGAACGAGGCCCAGGGCCAGGCGTACATCGTCGGCCGGATGCTGTTCTTCCAGAAGTACTGGCAGGGCCAGCCGAAGAGCAACATCTTCTACCCCAAGCCGGAGAAGTTCCCCCAGGCCACCGCCGCCATGGCGACCGCCAAGAAGGCGATCCAGGCGCAGTTGACGATCGCCCAGAAGGCCGCCGCCTCCGCCAAGGCCCAGGCCGACAAGGCGACCGCCGCCCAGGCCGACGCCGGGAAGACCGCGCTGGCCAACGGCACGCCGTACGGTCGCGGGCTGACCTACGCGCTGCAGTCGGCGCAGGTCACCAGCGCCTCGGCGGCTGCCGCGCAGTCGGCGGCCAAGGCGATCGAGGCCACCCTGAACGCGGTCTCGACCGGCCAGGCCGACTCCAAGGCGCTCTACGCCCTGATCGACACCCAGGCGCACGCCGCCCAGGCGGAGTTCCAGCGGGCTGCGGCGCAGGCCGCCGCCGACCAGGCGCACAATGCCGCCGCCGCCGCTGCCGTGCAGGCCGGCCAGGCCGCCCAGAACGCCGCCACGGCCAAGGCCGACCGGATCACCGCCGAGCAGGCCGAGGCCACCGCGAAGAGCGCGGCCGCGGACGCCGACGCCAAGCTGGCCGTCGCCCAGCAGGAGGCCGCCACCGCGGCCTCCGCCCGGCAGTCGGCCGACTCCCACCGGGCGGATGCCGAGGCCGCCGAGGCCAAGGCCCAGCAGCAGCAGGCCGCCGCGACCACCGCGATGAACGCGGCGCAGGCCGACGAGCAGACCGCGGCCGACAAGGCGAGCGCCGCCCGGAACGCCGAGGCGCAGGCGGCCGCCACCCGTGACGCCGCGGCGGACGCCGAGCAGGCGCGCGATGCGGCGCTCTCCCGGCAGAAGGCGCTGGACACCGCGGCCACGGCCGCGCAGGGCACCTCGGACGCGCAGGACGCCCGCCAGGCGGCCAACGACGCGGACACGGCGGCCGGCCAGGCGACCGACGCCGCGAGCGGTGCCCGTACGGCCGCCGACCAGGCCGGCCAAGCGGCGATCGCGGCCCGGGCCGACGCCACCCGGGCGACCGGAGCGGCCCAGCGCTCCCGTGCGGCAGCCGACGCCGCCCAGGCGGACGCGGCCACCACCAGCGCCGCCGCCGCGACCGCCCACGCGGCCGCCGCCGATGCGATCAACGCCTCGGCCGCCGCCGCACAGAACGTCAAGAACGCCGAACAGCAGGCGCAGAACGCGGTCACCGCCGCGGCAGGCGCCCGCAAGGACGCGCTCACCGCCCGGGTCGATGCGGACCGCGCCGCGGCCGACAGCGCCCGTACCGCCGGCCAGGCGTACGCAGCCGCGCAGTACGCCGCAGCCACCCGCGACGCGGCGAGCGCCGCGGTCGACGCCGGCAACACCGCCGTCGCGCTCGGCACGCCCTACCGGGCGACCGATGTCTCGGCGGGGCTCGCGGTGCTGGTCGGCGAGGACAGCAAGACCATCGCCCAGCAGCAGGCGGACGCAGCCAAGGCCCGCTCGGACGAGGCCGCCAAGGCGGCCAAGGACGCGCAGGCCGCGGCCGACAAGGCCAAGGCCGATGCCAAGGCCGCCGCTCAGCTCGCCGCCAACGCCGCTGCCGATGCCGCGAAGGCCGCGGTCTCCGTGCAGCAGGCGCGGGAGTCCGCCGCGCAGGCCGCGGCCGAGGCCACCGCGGCCCAGGCGGCCGACACCGCCACCGCGCAGTACAACAACCAGGCCGCCGCCGACGCCATGGCCGCAAGTGCGGCCTCCAGCAACGCGGACACCGACGCGAGCGCCGCCCGGGCTTCGGCGACCCAGTCCGAGCAGGACGCGGCGGCGGCCCGTGCGGCAGCCACCACGGCCGAGGGCAACGCGGCCACCGCCCGCGGCACGGCGACCCAGGCCGACAAGGACGCCACTGCCGCGGAGCAGTCCGCCGCCAACGCGCAGAACCTCGCGACCCAGGCCGACACGGACGCCAAGGCCGCCGAGGACCAGCAGCGCAAGGACGACCAGGCGGCCCTCGCCGCCGAGGTCAACGGCCCCACCACCCAGGTCCCGGGCCTGACCCCGGACGAGGTGGCGGCGCTGCAGGCGCAGTGCGGTCAGGACTGCGTCGACGACTACAACCAGGCGATGGCGCTGTCGAACGAGGACGTCCTCGACTGGGTCAAGCAGAACGGCGGCCAGATCCTGCTCGACGTGCTCGGGGTCTCCGACGCCGAGAAGTGCTTCAGCTCCGGCGACGTCGAGAGCTGCCTGTGGACGGCGGTGAACGTCGCCGCCCTGATCGAGGTGGCGGGCAAGATCCCGGCGGTCAGCCGGGCCATCATCCGGATCACCGAGGGCATCACCAAGTTCCTCGAGGAGGTCCGGCTGGCCCGCCTGACCATCGACCGGCTGCGCGAGATCATCGACGCCGCCAAGGTGGGCGACTGCGCGGTGGAAGCCGTCGCCGGCGCGGCGGCGCACCCGCAGTCCTTCGCGGCGGCGATGGCACCGCGCGCCAAGAAGTCCAAGTTCTGCGGCATCAAGCGGGTGGCCGTCCTGGACGCGGACTTCTGCGCCAAGGGCATGCACATCAACCTCAAGAACGGCTCCGAGGTCAGCCTGCTCACCGACGCCGCCGGCGAGCTCATCGGCATCGTCGGCCGGCCCGCCCCGCAGGACGCCACCCCGGCCGAGATCAACGCCACGATCGACGCCATCAAGTCCGACGGGAAAATACGCGACCAGATCGTCGCGGTCGCCCGGGAGGCCATCAAACAGTTCAACACCCCCGGAAAGAAGGCGGGCACCTGGGGCGGCCCGTGGGGCTGCGCCAACAATCGAGCGGCTGAATTGGAACAGCTGATCCAGGCCATTCAGAGTATGTGACCCGGCGCGTATGCGCCCATGATGCCCTGTGGCATCATGGGCGCATGCACATGCTGGCCGTACTGACAGAATTCGGCGCCTTGGGCGGCATTGCCGGAATCCACCCGCTGGGCTCGTTCCCGGACGTGACGGACCGCCTCGGTCCACCCGGGAAATCCGGCCGGATCTCGGACGACCAGCCGTGGCCCCAATGGTTCAGCTACGGCGACGTGGTGGTCGAGACCTGCGCCTGCCACGTCATCACCAAGGTTTCCATCCGCACCTGGTACGACACCATCAGAATCCCCGACGCCCATTCCGGGGAAATCCGTACCATCGCTCCCGCCACCACCTTCCGCGAGCTCCGCGCCGCCTTTTCCGAGGCGGGCCTGCCCTGGCGCCTCCTGCCCCAGGAGCACAGCCTCCCGCAATTCACCGTCGAAACCGAACCAGCCGGCCTCGCGGGCGTCTCGGTGCATTTCACCTTCACCACCGACGAAACCCCCGACCAGCTGGACGCCCCGCTCCACAGCGCATTCGCGGTGGAATCCGTCCACCTGTGTCCGTGACCATCGGCAGATCGTGCCGCGGCCTCGTGCCGCGGCCTCCTGCTCGGGGTGACCGAGGGGCCGGGACGGGCCGGGGAGGCACGGAGGCAGGAGCCTGTCGCGGCGCCCACGCCGCGCCATCGACGTGCATGACACTTCAAACAATGGAAGCTCGGGCCACCGTACTCCCTGGCGCATCTTCAGTTCTTGTACTTGACTGGTCTGGGCCACCGGGCCATATTGAACGCCGCTGCAGCATCCGCGACGGCCGGCCTCCGTCGCCGACCCCCACGTCGTTCCTGCCCCGGACGGGACATCCAGATGATCTCGCGTCGCAAGCTGCTCACTGCCACGGGGACGGTCACCGCCGCCCTGCTCGGCGCCCCACTGCTCATCTCCGAACTCGGCACGGTCGCCTCCGCGGCCGGCCCCACCCTGCCGCTGACGCTGCGCAACACCTCCGGCAGCGACACCGTCTACGCCTACGTCACCGGCGCCGACAGCTCGAACCGCCCCGGGTTCGTCGGCCCCGACGGCGTGTTCCAGGCGCTGGCCGATCCCGCCGCCAACCTGACGCCGGTGCCCGACTACTCCATCCCGCTGGGGGTTTCGGGCGGTGCGGGCGTGACCCTCGCGCTGTCGCAGTACATCAGCGGCGGCCGGGTCTGGTTCAGTTCCGGCAACAAGATCCAGTTCTTCGTGAACCCGGCGGTGGGCGGTGGCCAACCCGGCCTGGTGGAGCCCGGGTTCAGCACCAGTGACCCCAACTGGCTGACCGACTGGTCGTTCTGCGAGTTCACCTGGAACTCCGCCAACCTCTACGCCAACATCAGCTACGTCGACCTGGTCGCCGCCCCCATCTCGATGGCGAGCACCGGCGCGGCCGGCAGTCAGGCGGTCAGCCCGCTGCCTGCCGGGGCCCTGGACGCCCTCGCGAGCGGACTGGTCGCGCAGCACGCCGTCGACGGTGCGCCCTGGGACCAGCTGGTGGTGAAGGACGGCAGCGGAACCGTCCTGCGCGTGCTCGCCCCCACCCACACGCCGGTCTCCTTCGGCAGCTACTTCGGCCCCTACGTGGACCAGGTCTGGTCCCGCTTCCAGTCCACGCCGCTGACCATCGACACCCAGAACCCGGCCTTCGGCTCGTTCAGCGGCACGGTCGGCAACGACGTCCTCACCTTCACCGGCCTGAACACCGACGGGGTGGCGTTCACCAGACCGAGCACGGACGACATCTTCAGCTGCGCCAGCGGTCCGCTCTACAACTCCGGCGGCGACGCCCGCGGCGCGGTCGCCGCCCGCCTGTCCGCCGCGCTCAACCGCAGCACGCTGCTGCTGTCCGACGGCGCCCAGCAGCCCAGCGGGGTGACGGCCGGTCAGTACTACCAGAACGCGATCACCAACCACTACGCCCGCCTGGTGCACGCCAACGCCAGCATCGGGTACGCCTTCCCCTACGACGACGTGGGCCCGACGGGCAGTGCGCCGGTCGACGGCCACCTCCAGGACCCGGCACCCACCTCGTGGACCGTCACCTTCGGCGGCGGGTCCAGCGGCGGCGGAGGCGGCGGTGGTGGCGGCTCCACGGTCAGCGCCTACGGCACCATCCAGGCAGCCTCCTGCACCTCCCACAACGGCACCCGGACGGAGGCGTGTTCGGACACCGGGGGCGGCCAGGACGTCGGCTGGATCCACGCCGGGTGCTGGCTCGGCTACACCGGCCTCGACTTCGGTGCGACCTCACCCAGGCGGTTCCTGGCCCGCCTGGCCTCCGGCGCGGCCGCCGGGATCAGTGGCGGGGTCGAGGTGCGGCTGGACAGTCCGACCGGAACCAAGATCGCCGAGATCGACCTCGCCGACACCGGTGGCTGGCAGTCCTGGGAGACCGTCCCGATCAACCTGACGGGCACCGCCACGGGGGTCCACGACGTCTACCTGACCTTCATCGGCTCGCCCTCCGACTTCGTCAACATCCACTGGTTCACCTTCTCCGCAACCTGAGGCCCTGCGGCGCCGTGCGCCGGCCCAGCAGGCTGGGCCGGCGTGCCCCTGGGCTTTTCGCCGGTGGCCGGATCGACCGGGGCCCTGCGCAGCTCCTGATCGGCTTCGGCTGCGGTGTGGGGCGGCGGTTCAGGACCGCTTGAAGACCTCGGCTCCGCTCTGGTCGCAGGGGAGCAGCTGGATCCCCGTGCCGCCGTTCACCTCGCCCACGCACAGGTTGGCGTGCGTGGTGTAGACGGTGTCGCCCTTGGGGGCGAACTGCTGGGCGGGGTTGCCGCTGCAGACCGCGATCTGCACGACGGTGCCTGCCGTGGCGGCGCCCCAGGCGGCGTCCATGCAGAGGCCCTTCGTGCGGATCGTCCCGTCCGCGGCGACGTCCCACTGCTGGTTCGCGTCGCCATCGCATGCCAGGAGGACCAGCGGGGTGCCGTCCGTCCCTGCCGATCCGCTGAGGCACTTGCCGGTGGCGGGGTTCACCAGCGTGCCCGCCTTGCCTGCCTTGCCCGTCGCGTTGGCGCTGCCCGTTGGCGCCGCGCTCTTCGTCGGCTTCGGCGTGGTGGTCCCGCGTGATGCCCGCTGGTTGTCCGATGCCTGTGCCACGGGGGCGGTGGGCGTCGAGTTGCCCTTCAGCGTGAGCGCGAGCGCACCGCCCACCAGGCAGGTGACGACCACCGACGCGACGACGGCCCACCGGCGGGTGAACCGCCGCTCGCGCCGGGGGCTTTCGGGTGCGCTCGCGCCGGCTGGGGAGCGGGCCGGACGGGGGACGGCCTCGGCCTCCTCCTGGGCGGGCGCGTCCCAGGCCGACTCCGGGCGAGGGGTCACGGGCTCGTCCAGCAGGCCGGTGTCCACGGCGCCGGTGGAGTCGATGGTGAAGCGCCAGCGCGGATGCTCGACCCGGCCGAGGACGACCACCGACCAGCGCCCCTGCGGATCGTCGGCCAGCCGGTAGACGGCCTCGCGGTCCCGGCCGCGGGGCAGGCCGGCCAGCAGCGCCACCCCGCCGTCCTGGTCGGCCAGGGTGGCCTCGCCGTCGACCAGGGCCGGCGTCTCGCTCGACCGGAACCGCTCCGCGCTACCGGAGGTGAACCCGATGCGGACCACCTGCACGGTCCGTGACCACGGGCTCGTGGTGAGCTCGCGGGTCCAGTCCTCGGCCAGCGCCCTGGCCCGTCGGGCGTCGCCTTCCAGGCTGATGATCCCGCCCACCTGACCGAGGTTGAGCAGCACGAAGCCCTCACGGGTGGTGCCGAGCGGGACCAGCCGTGGATACGGTTCCTGCAGCGACTCGGCCACGCTCGCGCTCTGCAGCCCGCGCAGCTGGGCCTGCCAGGTCAGGCCGTCGGGACCGGCGGTCCACCCGGCGGGGGGCCGCTCGTCGGGGGTCTTCAGGTGGAGTCGGACGGTGTCGGGCCCGACGACGATCACGTGGGCCACCGGAACGCCGCGGTTCTCGCGGTCGCAGGCGGTGGCCAGCACGCGCACGACCCGGTCCACGGTCCACAGACCGTGATCGGCCCGCGGGGTCGACGCCGACCGCGGCTTAACCCTGCGCGAACTGATCATCCTGGCAAGCCAGTTGCGGCGGCGAGGGACGCGATCGGCGGATCGGCTCGGCAGTGTCACCATGTCTCCTCGGCTGTGGGTGGCCGGTCGTGGTCGTGGACACCCCGCCCCCACGGCGGTGTCCGGCCCGTCGGGAGACGCCGCACGCCGACCGCCGGGTGGGGCCTTTCGGTGTGTTCCCCGAACCTTGGCTACCCGTCAGGGAGGTGTCAACGCCGGACACCTGGCGGCCGTGGGCCCCTGGGCCCACGGCCGCAGCGGGGGTTCTGGACCGTCACGGGGTGCCTTCCTAGCATCGAGAACGTCCGTGCCGAACGTGTCGATGCCTACCGGGACGCTCGGCGACACCAGAAGGGACACACCATGGCGAATCTGAACGTCACCTACCAGGAGATGTCGGACACCGCGACCACGATGCGCAACAACAAGGCCGACATCGACGACAAGCTCAATCAGTGCAAGAGCATCGTCGACAACCTGACCACCAACGGCTTCGTCACC
Source organism: Kitasatospora sp. NBC_01250 (assembly GCF_036226465.1). Classification (NCBI taxonomy): domain Bacteria; kingdom Bacillati; phylum Actinomycetota; class Actinomycetes; order Kitasatosporales; family Streptomycetaceae; genus Kitasatospora; species Kitasatospora sp. NBC_01250. Next base: position 8,804,010 of record NZ_CP108476.1, read on the forward strand.
GAGCAGGCGTCGGGCAAGTTCGACGAGGTGCACACCGAGTTCAACACCTCGGCCACTCAGGCGATGGAGACCCTGGACCAGCTCTCGCAGTGGCTCGACAAGGCCGTGGCCGCGATGCAGGACATGGACACCCAGCTCTCCGGCTCCCTCAACCAGCAGTAGCCGGCCCGGTGCCGGCTCCGAGCCGGCCGGCACCGTACGCGCGCCCCGCGCCGGCCGTGCCGTCGGCGCGGGGCGCCTGGACTCTTGAGGGGTTGGGACCATGCCCATGATGATCACCATTGCCCGGCGTCCGGACTGGTCGGCCGACGTGGTCGTGGACGCCGATCCCACCACGCTCCTGCGCGACGTCGTGAAGAACCTGCTGGACAGCGTCGACGTGTCGCAGGCCCTGCCGACCGGCGACCCGGCCAGGACGGCGGTCTATCTCGCCGATCAGTTGCTCGACCTCTCCCAACCCCTGGCGGGCAGCGGGATCCACGACGGGACCGTCCTGTGGCTCGGCCGGCCCGGCCCGGCGCCGAGCCGCCGCGCGGGCCTGGTCACCATCAGGGTGGTGGCGGGCGTCGGCGCCGGACGGGTCTGGTACCTCGGCGCGGGTGAGCACCGCATCCGCTCCGGTGCCCAGGTCACCAAGGGCGGTGACCCGGCGGCGGCGGTCGCCGTCGTCCGGGTGACCCTGGACGCCACGGTGCACGTCCGCGCTCTGGCCCCCGCCGCCCTGCTGGGCCGCGCCCCACTGCCCGACCATGAGGTCCCCTGGCGGGAGACGGTCCAACTCCTGGTCGGGGACACCATCATGGAGGCGCACCGGGTGCTGCGCCCGGACGCCGTCGTCGAACCCTCGCACGATGGCGAGTACCTGGACTACAACCGCCCCCCTCGACTGCTCCCCCCGGTGCAGCGCACCGCGTTCCGCCTTCCGGTCCAGCCCAGGCCGTCGGCCCAGAACGCGCTGCCGTGGGTGGCGGCCGGTCTGCCCGCCGTCGGCGGCGGCGCGATCGCGATGATGACGCACAACCCGATGTTCCTGATGATGGCGGCGATGTCGCCGGTCATGATTGTCGCGAACTGGTTCACCGGGCGGCGTCAGGGCCGGCTCGGGTACCGGCGGCAACTGACCGAGTACCAGGCCCAGCTGGCGGCCACCGAGGCCGAGATCGCGGCGGCACTGGACCAGGAACGCCTGGACTGCCGCGCCGCGAGCCCGGACCCGGCCGAACTGCTCGTCATCGCGACCGGCCCGCGCGCCCGCCTGTGGGAACGCCGCCGCACCGACCCGGACCACCTGCTGGTCCGGGTCGGCATCGCCGACCTGCCCACCCGGATCGTCGTGGAGGAGGGCGAAGGCACCGAGCGCCACCGCGAACTGCGGGCGGTGCCGGACGTCCCGGTGGCCTTCTCCATCGCGCAGACGGGAGTCGTCGGCGTCGCGGGGCCGGACGGATGGCCGCGCCGGATGGCACGCTGGCTGGTCGGTCAGCTCGCCGTGCTGCAGAGCCCCCGCGACGTGCAGCTGTACATCCTGACCGACCCGGCGGGCGAGCCCCTGTGGCAGTGGGCGGCCTGGCTGCCGCACACCCGTCCGCTGCTGGGGCAGCAGGCCCTGGCGCTGGTGGGCGCGGACGCCGAGACGCTCGGCCACCGGGTCGCCGAGCTGGTCGAGCTCATCGGCGCCCGCCAGCAGGTGCGGCTCAACGCCGGCGCCGGGGCCGCCCTCGCCGACCCGGACGTCATCGTGGTGATGGACGGCGCCCGACGGCTGCGGGCGCTGCCCGGAGTGGTGACGGTCCTGCAGGAGGGGCCCGCGGTCGGGGTCCACAGCATCTGCGTGGACGCCGACGAGCGCACCCTGCCGGAGGAGTGCGCGACCGTGATCGTCGGCGCCGAGGGGCGGCCGGCCGCCCTGCGCCGGCAGCGCGCCGCGCAGATCGACGGCATCCTCGCGGACGAGGTGGCGGACAGCTGGTACGCGGGGACCGGGCGCCGGCTGGCGCCGCTGCGCGATGTCAGCGAGAACCAGGGCGAGGCCGCGCTGCCCGGCTCCGCGCGTCTGCTGGAGGTTCTCGGGCTCCAGGACCCGAGCGCCGCCGCGATCTCCACCCGGTGGCGCTCGTCGAGCCGCAGCACCAAGGCCGTGGTCGGCTACTCGCTCAACGGCCCGTTCGCCCTGGACCTGGTCAACCACGGCCCGCACGGCCTGGTGGCGGGCACCACGGGCTCGGGCAAGTCGGAGTTCCTGCAGACCCTGGTGGCCTCCCTGGCCGTGGCCAACCGCCCCGACGCGATGACCTTCGTCCTGGTCGACTACAAGGGCGGCGCCGCGTTCAAGGACTGCGTCGAACTGCCCCACACCGTCGGCCTGGTGACGGATCTGGACACGCATCTGGTCGAGCGGGCCCTCACCTCGCTGGGCGCCGAGCTGACCCATCGCGAGCACCTGTTGGCCGCCGCGGGTGCCAAGGACCTGGAGGACTACCTCGACTACGCCCTCCGCCGGCCCGAACTGGCCCCCATCCCGCGCCTGCTGATCGTCATCGACGAGTTCGCGTCCATGGCGCGCGAGCTGCCCGACTTCGTCAGCGGTCTGGTGAACGTCGCCCAGCGCGGGCGCTCGCTGGGCATCCACCTGATCCTGGCGACGCAACGCCCCTCCGGCGTGGTCTCGGCGGAGATCCGTGCCAACACCAACCTGCGGGTCGCGCTGCGGGTGACCGACGCCGGCGAGAGCACCGATGTCATCGACGCGCGGGAGGCCGCGAGCATCTCGGCGGCGACCCCGGGGCGGGCCTACGCCAGGCTCGGGCACAGCTCGCTGATCCCGTTCCAGACCGGCCGGGTGGGCGGCCGTCGCCCGCTGGCCGACCGGGCGGCAGCGGCGGCGCCGCCGTTCCTGCAGCCCGTCTCGTGGCTGGACCTCGGACTGCCCGCGCCGCAGCGCCCGCCGAGCGCGGCCGAGACCGACGAGGTGACCGACCTGTCGGTCCTGGTGACGGCGATCAGGCAGGCCAACGACCTGCTGGGCATCGCCCCGCAGCGCCGGCCGTGGCTGCCGCCGCTGCCGCTGTCGCCGGTGGTCGAGCTGGCGGTGGATCCGGTCGGTGGTGCGCGGGGCAATCCGTCGTTCTCCTGGGCGGTCCAGGACCTGCCCGCGCAGCAGCGCCAGGAGCCGGTGACGGTGGACCTGGCCACCTTCGGGCACCTGCACATCATCGGCGCCCCGCGCTCCGGGCGCTCCGCCGCCCTGCGCACCTTCGCGGCGGCGGCGGCCAGCGCCTCCAGCGTCGCCGACCTGCACCTGTACGGGCTCGACTGCGGCAACGGCGCCCTGCTCCCGCTCACCAGGCTGCCGCACTGCGGCGCGGTGGTGCAGCGCTCGGAGACCGAACGGGCCGCCCGGCTGCTCAAGCGCCTGCACGCCGAGGTGCAGAACCGTCAGCGACTGCTCGGCGAGGGCGGCTTCGCCGATCTGGCCGAGCAGCGCGCGGCCGGGCACGAGGGCGAGCGGCTGCCCCACATCGTGCTGCTGCTGGATCGCTGGGAGGGGTTCATGGGAACCCTGAGCGAGTACGACAGCGGGGCGCTGACCGACCTGGTCCAGATCCTGCACCGCGAGGGCGCCAGCGCCGGTGTGCACGTGGTCATCGCCGGCGACCACATGCTGCTGAGCGGCCGGATGAGCTCACTGTGCGAGGACAAGCTGGTGCTGCGACTGTCGGACCGCACCGATGCGAGTCTGGCCGGGCTGAACTCGCGGAAGATCCCGGAGAACCTGCCGCCGGGGCGCGGCTACCGCGCGGTGAGCGCGGTCGAGACCCAGGTCGCGCTGGTGGCGGCCGACCCGGCGGGCCCGGCCCAGGTCGCCGCGGTGCACGCGCTGGCGGCCCGGCTCGTCGAGCGGGAGGCGGGCGTGGCGAAGTCGGCGCGGCCGGCCCGGATCGCGGTGCTGCCCACCCAACTGCCGTTCGAGCAGGCGTGGGAGATGGTCGGGACGCCGGCCCCGATGTGGGCGCTGATCGGGGTCGCCGGCGACGACCTGGAGCCGGTCGGGGCCGACCTGCTGGGCGATCAGCCGACCTTCCTGGTCGCCGGGCCCTCGCGGTCCGGGCGCAGCACGGCACTTGGCGTCATGACGGAGTCGCTGCTGCGCGGCGGGGCCGAGGTGGTCATCGGCGCCCCGATGAACTCCCCGCTGCGCGGCTTCGCGGGGCGGGCCGGCGTGCGCGGTGTCATCACCAGCGAGGAGCCCACCGAGAGCGAGTTCGCCGAGCTGCTCGACCCCGGCGACGGTCCGGTGGTGCTGGTGGTCGACGATGCCGAGGCCTGGCGCGAACTGCGCTGCCGGGACTGGCTGAAGGCCTACGTCCGCAAGGCCTCCGGCAGCAGGCGGGGCCTGATCATCGGCGGCGAGGTCGCCTCGGTCGCGACGGGCTTCTCCGGCTGGCAGGCGGAGGTCAAGAAGAACCGGCGCGGCGTGCTGCTGTCGCCGCCCAACATGAGCGACGGCGATCTGGTGGGTGTGCGGCTGTCCCGCTCGCAGACCGCCGCCAGGGTCGTGCCGGGCGCGGCCCTGGTGCATCTGGGGAGCGGCAGCCTGCTGCCCGCCCGGATCCCGCTGCCGGCGTCCGCGCCGCCCGCCCATCCTGCCCACGACAACCCCGTCCACGACAACCGGGAGCAGTAATGGCAGACCTCGTGGTGAAGGACCTGCAGGACCTGGTCAACGACCTCAACTCGCTGATCGGCCAGTTCGAGGGGGCGCTGGACTTCCAGAACGACGACAAGGGGCTCTGGGGTCAGCTCAACGCCAACCTGTCGATGGGCGACTTCGCCGACAACTGGACCGTCCACCGCGACGCGATGGTCAAGGACATGAAGACCCTGCGCGACAAGGTGACCAAGATCGACGCCGCGTGGACGCAGGGAGACCAGCAGCTGCTGGACTCGTTCCAGAGCTGACGAGCCGGGAAGGAGGACCGAATGAGCATCAGGCATCTCGACTGGTCGCCGTTGGACCGGGACTCGGACCCCGTCCACGCCGACCCCGACGTGGTGGTCGCGGCACAGAAGCGCTACGCCCTCATCGCCACGACCATCGACGACGCGACCGCCAAGCTGCAGCAGATCGTCAGTACCAACAGCGACAGCCTCGCCGGCAAGTACGTCCAGGGGCTGAAGTCCGAGGCGAGTTCGCTGAACGACAGACTCAGCAAGGCCGCTGTGCGGTACCACGACGTCGCCAACGAGATCAACAAGTACGAGCCGGACCTGGACCAGGGGCTCAGCGAGACCGCCGGTGCGCTGACGGACGCCGAAGCGGCCAAGAACGCCCAGACCAAGGCGAACGGCATGCCGGATCCGCAGAAGAGCTCGGACGGCACCACCACCCCCGCGGAGCAGCAGAAGGGCACCGACAAGAGCAAGGCCCAGTCCGACGCGAACGCGAGCATGACGGCGGCGAAGACGCGGCTCAACAACGCGCTGGACGCGCTCAACGTGGCCGGCAAGCGCTTCGGCGACGCGGTCAGCGCCAGGAGGTACGACGACGGGCTGACCGACTCCTACAAGGACAAGCTCGACGCCGTGATGGCCAAGATCAGCCAGATCTTCGCCATCATCGGCATGATCCTGGGCGCCCTCGCGATCCTCATCCCCGGCGTGGACGTGCTGGTCATCGCCGGAGTGGTGGCCGGCGCCGTCACGCTGATCGCCAACGTCGTGCTCTACCACGACGGCAAGGGCAGCGTCGTCGACGTCGTCCTCGGGGTGATCGGGCTGGGCATGGCGGGCCTCGGCGCCGTCGTCTCGCTGGTGGGCAAGGGGCTGTCCGCCGGTGCCAAGGCCGCCGCCGCCCTCGGCGGCAAGACGCCCAAGCCGATCGTGACCCAGGGGGGCAACAACATCCAGATGGTGCCGCTGCGGCCACCCGGCGGCGGCGGAGGTGGCGGTGGTGTCCCGAACTTCTCCCGGCCGTTCGGGCCGGGCAACACGCCGCGCCCCATCCCGAACTTCTCCAGGCCGCTCCCGAAGCCGGGCAACACGCCGGGCAACGTGCCGGGCCGCCCGGTCCCGAACTTCTCCAGGCCGCTCCCGAAGCCGGCGCCGAACGCGGCCAGCGACTGGCAGAACCTGTCGGACTGGTTCAACAACCCGGCCACCAACTGGGTGCTGGGCAAGCTCGGCGTCATCACCCCCGACACCGGGTTCTGGGCCTCGGCCTGGGCCCAACTCAAGGGCGCCGGCGACATGTGGGCCACCCTGCTGACCGATCCGGCGAAGTTCGGCAAGGACTTCGCGAGCATCATCACCGGTCTGAAAGGCCCCCTCGACCTCGCGGCCATCATGAAGGCGGGCGGCCTCGGGGGCATCTCGCCGCTCTGGTTCGCCTGGGGCGGCCTGAACGGCGCGTTCGGCATCGGTGCCGGATTCATCTACACCGGCGGGCGTCTGATGGGCTGGATCCCCGCGGTCAACCCGCCGGGCCAGGTGCCCGCCACATGAGTGAGGGAGGGACGATGAACGACGATCTGCTGGCGCTGACCCGGCTGCCGTGGCACTGGGAGTGGGTGCCGGCCCTCGGAGCGGGCGAGCCGGAGCGCGAGACGTGGACCGAGCACCTGGTGGCGCTGTTCGAGCAGTGGACGGGCGAGGGCCTGGTCGCCGCGCGCGCGGCCTGGCCGGCCGATGCCGGGGCGGAGTTCCCCTTCACCTCGGACCTGCTGGGACGGGACGCCGCCCGCTGGCTGCTGGAACGCGCGGACCAACTGCCCGCCTGGTCCCGGCTGGCCTGGGGTGCGGTGTTCGTGGGCGGCCGGCCCAGGTGGGCGCCGGTCCCGGTCGTCGTGGACTTCTCCGGGCCGGTGGCGGGGGATCCCAACTACCTCATGCACCTGGTCGGGGCCCGCGGCACGGAGGGCGACGCACGCGAGCCCGCCGTCGACTACGTGACCACCCCGATCGGTGACGGGTTGCGGGTGTTCGCGCTGTGCCGCAGCGCGGAGGGCGCCGCCTACGCGCGCGTCAACGCCGCGCTCCGCCTCGACGTGCCGCCGACCGGCGGCGCGCCGGGCGTCGGCATCGACGTCCTGCTGACCACGCTCGTCTTCGAGATGGGACTGATGGCCTTGATCGGCAATGGAGTCGAGCAGTTGATGCAGCAGATCGCCGACGAATGCGCTCCCGCCGACGCGAGCCCGGCCCGCCTCGGCTTCGTCGCTGCCGCCGAAGGGGGAGCGCCGTGATCGACTTCGAACTCGTCCTCCCCGACGGCTGGGTGCAGATTCCCACCACACCGGACACCACCACGCTGCGCCGCCGGATCATCGACGACGTGATCCGCCACCACCTGCCCGACTCGCTGCCGCGGGACAAGGCGGGTCCGTGGCGCCGGATGCTGCGCAAGGAGCTCACCGAGGCGACCGACGAAGCCGCCCGGCAGAGTGCTCGCTCGGTGTTCCTGCCGCTGCAGGAGTTCAGTGGCATCCGGCTGCCCGGATCGATGCTGGTGACCGTCCTCGAAGGCGAGGACGAGAGCGAGGACGCGGAACAGCTGCTGGCCTCCATCCTCGCCGACGCGGGGACCGAGGGGACCTATCTGGAGATCGGCGGCGCTCCGGCGGTGCGGGTGGCCTCGGTCGTCGACAGCAGTCGGGTCCGGCGCAAGGCACCGTCCTGGCGGGTCTCGTACTACGTGTCCAACCCCGACGCGCCCGGGGTGTGGGGGCTGCTGACCTTCACCGTGCTGACCGACGGCGATGTCGCCGCCGAGCCGGTCCAGGCCGTCGTGCTGCTCTTCGACATGATCGTGGCGACGCTGCGCTGGGCGGACCGCACCGACGTCCCCACCGAGGACGAGGTGCTCGACCAGCTGGCCCAGGTCGCCCAAGCCGCCCAGGTGTCCGAAGCGGCCCAGCAGTCGGGGGAGGGCGCGCCGTCCGGCGAGCCGAGCCCCAACGCCGTCTGAACCGGTCCTGAAGGATGTCTGAACCCGGCTCCGCCACGCTGGGCGTATGACACTCGTCGCCACCCCAGTGCCGGCCGGTTCCACCTGCGTGCGGATCGCCATCACCAGCCCGGACATCCTCGCCCAGATCCGGCAGGTGTTCGCCAGCAAGAACCTGGCCGTCGACATCGTCCGAATGCCCTACGTCGAGGTCACCGTCAGACCGGCACCCGGGCCGGTCGCAGCGGTCGCCGTGGCCGCCACCGGCCGGTCCGCCGTGGCGACCGCGCCGGAGCGGGTGGCCGGCCCCGTCGCCCCGGCCGGTGTGCGGGCCGCTCGCCGGCTGTGCGCGGAGTACCGGCTGAGCGTGGTGGAGGTCGGCGGCCGGTCGGTGGCCGAGGACCCGGCCCCCGAGACCCGGCCCCGCCTGGCCGCGCTGCCGGACACCGGGGCCGACAGCCCGGTGGCCGCGCTGTCGCGGCGTCAGCACGAGGTGATGGCCCTGGTGTCCCGCGGCGCGCGCAACGCCGAGATCGCCGCGCGACTGCACGTCAGCGAGAAGACCGTGAAGAACCACGTCAACCGGATCTTCCGAGCCCTGGGGGCGGGCAACCGGGTCGAGGCGGTGCTGATCTGGCAGCAGCACCGGCGAGGCGGGACTATCCGGCGCGACGCACCCGATCCCCGGCGCGACGCATCGGACGCCCGGCCGTCACCGGTGGGGGATCGGCATCCAGCACCCGCAGGAACTCCGTGACCTCGGCGGTCTCCTCGGCCCCCAGCTCCTGCAGCCGCAGCAGCGCCCGGCCCGCCAGGCCGCGCGTCGCCCGCCGGGCCGGGCCCGAACGGTGCACCCGGGCGAGCGCGAACAGGGCCAGCGCCTCGTGGTAGCGGTCGCCGCCCGACTCGGACAGCGAGAGCGCGTCCGTCAGGTACCGCAGTGCCTTCCCGGTGTTGGCGAGCCCGTGTTCCGCCACGCCCAGGTTGATCAGGATGTTGGCCTCGGCCGGCACGTTGCGCCCGCTGCGCGCCGCGGTCAGGCCGGGCCTGCCACAGCGTAACGACTCCTCGAACTCACCCATTTCGGCGTGCAGTTCGCACAGGACGTCGAGGCAGCGCGCCTCGTGGTACCCCGACCCGACGCGGTGCGCCAGGTCCAGGGCCGCTCGGGCGTGGGGCAGCGCGGCCGTGTAGTCCTTCGCCCCCCGAAGCGCGGCGGCCAGACTGCTCAGAAGACCGGTGCGCAGCACGTCGTCGTCGAGATCCGCCAGCAGGCGCAGGCCGTGCTGGAGCCGGTCCACCGCGGCACCGTGACGGCCCAGTCGCGTGTGGGCCACGCCCAGGTCGCCCAGCAGGAGCGCCTGGGCCCGCCGGTTCCCGGCCAGCTCGGCGCTGCGCAGTGCGACCAGGAGGAGGTCCACCCACGGCCGGGCCTGCCCGGCGGTGGAGAAGTAGTCGAAGAGCAGGTGGGCCAGCTGCCAGGCCTGCTCGTGACAGCCGATCCGCTGTGCCGTGCGCACCAGCGCGGCGACGTTGTCCCGCTCCTGTGCGCACCAGGCCACGCGTTCCCGCTGCTCGTCGAGGCGCGACGGCCCGTGGCCGTCCGCGGCCGGACCGGCGGGCGCGAGCCCGGCCCAGTGGCCCCCGTTGTCCCGCGTCAGGGTTCCCACGTACCACCGCAGCAACCGCTCCAGGGCCGCTCGACGCGTGGTGCTCGTCCCGTGGCCGCGGGACACCTCCTCGGCGTAGATGCGTGTCAGGTCGTGCATCCAGTAGCTGCTGCCGGTGGTCTCCACCAGGTGCTGGGCGGCCAGGCTGCGCAGCGCCGTCGCCGCGGCCGGCGGCGTGACGTCCAGCAGCGCGGCGGCAGCCTCCATGCGGATGCCCACGCCCGGGAACAGCCCGAGCGTGCGGAAGGCGTGGGCGGCCGTGGCGTCGAGCCCGGCGTAGGACCAGGAGAGCACGCCGCGCACCGAGGACAGCTCGTCGTCCGGGATCTGCAGGGCGTCGAGCCGGCGCCGCACGTCCTCCAGGTCGGCGATCAGGTCGGCGATCCGCGAGCGGGGGCCCGCGGTCACCTGCTCGGAGGCGATCCGCAGCGCCAGCGGCAGGTGGTCGCACAGGTCGGCGAGGCGCCGTGCCGCCGAGGGTTCGGCGCCGACCCGGGCACTGCCGATCGCGTCGCGGAGCAGTCGCAGCGACTCCTCGGCGGTGAACGGGGACAGCGACACCCGGCGGGCCGCGTAGCGGACCGCGAGGCCGCTGAGCCGGTTGCGGCTGGTCACGACGGTGAAGGAGGGGCCGCCGCCCGGCAGCAGGTCCTCCACCTGGTCGGCGGAAGCGACGTTGTCCAGCACGATGAGCATGCGCCTGTTCTGCACGATGCTGCGCCACAGCGCGACCCGTTCCTCCTGGTCCGCCGGGATCTTCCCGGCGTTCAGCGAGGTGAGCAGGTGGTGCAGGGCGTCCACGGGGGAACTGGCCGGGTGCTTGGGGTCGAAGCCGCGGAGGTTGAGGTACAGCTGGCCGTCGGGGTAGTCGGCGGCCAGCAGATGACCGCAGTGGACGGCCAGCGCGGTCTTGCCGACCCCGCCGACTCCGACGACCATCACGATCTGCGGGCACCCGGCCTCGTCGGCCCCGCCGCCACCGCTGGCGGTGCGTGCCGCGTCCAGCACCTGTCGGACCGACCCGGCACGCCCCACGAACCCGCCGACGCCGCGCGGCAGTTGCGCCGGCCGGGGGACAGGCGCGTGCGCCGGTGCGACCGCCTCGCCACGCGGACGGGCGCCGGCCCCGGCGTTGTCGGACAGGATCGACGCGTACAGGGCCTGCAACTCGGCCGACGGGTCGATCCCCAGCTCCTCGGCGAGCAGCCTGCGCAGCTCGTGGTACTGCGCGAGCGCGTCGGCCGTCCGGCCGCTGCGCCGCAGCGCCGTCATCAGCAGGGCACGCAGCCGCTCGTGGTACGGGCTGTCCGGCACGTGGCCCGTCAACTGATCTGCCACCGTGGCCGGTTGCCCGAGTTCCAGGAGAAGTTCGGCACGCTCCAACAGCAGCCGCAACCGCAGCTCGGCCGCCCACGTGCGGTGCTGGGCGGCGAACGGACCCGGCAGGCCGCCCAGTGCGGAGCCCGGGTGCCAGCGGGCCAGTGCCCCGTCCAGGGCGGTGACCGCGGCGGCGGGGTCCTGCCCGGCCCGGCTGTGGCGGGCCCGGTCCGCCAACTGCTCGACCACGCTGATGTCGAGCCGGCCGGGGGCGAGATGGAGCGCATAGCCCGGCCCTGAACTGGTCAGCGGGTCGCCCAGACCCTTCAGCGCGCGGCGCAGGCCGGAGACGTAGGTGTGCAGGATGCCGGCCGCGGTGGCCGGGGGAGCCTCGCCCCAGATGGAGTCGATCAGATCGTCACGGGAGACGACACTGTCGGTCCTCAGTGCGAGAACAGCGAACACCGCGCGTTGCTTCGGCGAGCCGAGAAGCAGTTCTCGCCCCTGGGCGTAGGCGCGCAGCGGTCCGAGAGTCTCAACCCTCAGGCGGTCGTTCTCCACGACGGTCTCTCCCTCGGAGAAAGCAGAGTTCCGGCGCGGGGTGGGGGCGTTGTTCCGGCTCTGCGTAGCCTGGTGGTGCGATGAGGACGTCCGGCGCCCGGGCGACCACGGCCGTGCGCGTGGGTCTGCCGGGCGCTCCGGAGCCAGGTCCGCAGTACTGTCTCCGGGAGTGGTCCCGAGGTGGTCCTGAGATCGTCGGCCACCAGAGCTGGGGCCGGCCCGGACCATCGGGGTCCGAGTGTCGTCGGTGTCCGACACCGGGGTCAAGCCCCGTGACCGTGCCTTTCCCCTGCGCAGGATGACCGGATCCGCACCGATCCAGGCGCTGTTGTGCCGGATCGGGAGCCGGAACCCGGTCATTCGGGCATCGCAGAGCGGCCGCAGAGCAGGCTTGTGCCGCTGACCTGCAGTCATCTCCACCGGGAACGGGCATGATTCGGGCCTGATCCGGTCGGCCGTGGAGCTGTCCGTCGTTCCGGCACGGGGGTATAAATCTTCCACGGGCGCATTTCGGGCTTCCGATGTCCGAACGGGCGGAGGGAGATCGGGAGATGCAGGCAGCGGAGCGGCAACACCGGATCCTGGTCCTGGCCCGCCAGGAGGGGCGCGTCGAGGTCACCGCCGCGGCCGCCGACTTCGACGTCGCGGTGGAGACCATCCGGCGCGACCTGAGCGAGTTGGAGCGCAGGGGGCTGGTCCGCCGTACCCACGGCGGCGCCTACCCGGTCGAGAGCACCGGCTTCGAGACCGACCTGGCGCAGCGCGTCACCCGGCACGTGGAGGCGAAGCGCCGGATCGCGGCTGAAGCCGTCAAGCTGGTGGGCGAGGCGGAGAGCGTCTTCGTCGACGAGGGCTACACCCCGCAGCTCCTCGCCGCGCTGCTGCCGGGCGACCGTCCGCTGACCGTGGTGACGGCCTCGCTGTCGACCGCCGCGGCGGTGGCCGACTCGGCCAACATGACCGTCCTGCTGCTGGGCGGCCGGGTCCGCGGCCGGACCATGGCCACCGTGGGCTCCTGGGCCTGCGCGATGCTCTCGGGCTTCGTCATCGACCTGGCGTTCCTGGGGGCGAACGGGATATCCCGCGACCTCGGCCTGACCACGCCCGATCCGGCGGTGGCCGACGTCAAGGCCAAGGCCCTCGAGGTGTCCCGCAGAAGGGTCTTCATGGGTCACCACAGCAAGTTCGGGGCCAGCAGCTTCTGCCGTTTCGCCGAGGTCGGCGACTTCGAGACCATCGTCACCGACACCGAACTGTCCAGCGCGGAAGCCCACCGCTACGCCTTGCTGGGACCGCACGTCGTCCGGGCCTGAGGCACCGGTCCCGAGAAAAGCCCCGCGTTCGAAGACCAGCACGCCCCGGGCGCCACCGGCCGGTGGCCGTGGCGCGGCTGCCGCCGTCTCCGCAGGACGCACGGCCGCCGCCCCGGTCGCCCGTGCCCCGAACCGGTCCCACCCGACCGGGTTCGCCGAGAAAGGGAACACGCACCATGACGATCAGACAGACGGTCCTGCGCGCCACCGTGCCGCTGGGCCTGGCAGCCCTCTGCGGAGCCACCCTCGCGGGATGCAGCGGCGCCGGTGGCGCCGGCGGCGGCTCGCAGGCGCACGCCATCAACGTGCTGATGGTGAACAACCCGCAGATGGAGGACCTGCAGAAGCTGACGGCGGCCAACTTCACCAAGACCACCGGCATCAAGGTCAACTTCACCGTGCTGCCGGAGGACGACGCCCGGGACAAGTTCACCCAGGACTTCTCCAGCCAGTCCGGCCAGTACGACATCGCGACCATCAGCAACTACGAGGTCCCGTTCTACGCGAAGAACGGCTGGCTGGCCTCGCTCAGCGGGCACGCGAGCAGCGACAGCGGCTTCCAGCAGAGCGACATCCTGCCCACCATCCAGCAGGCGCTGACGTACAACGGCCAGATCTACGCCGAGCCGTTCTACGGCGAGTCCTCGTTCCTGATGTACCGCAAGGACGTCTTCGCGGCCAAGGGCCTGACCATGCCCGCCAACCCGACCTGGGAGCAGGTCGCCGACCTGGCGGCCAAGGCCGACGGGGCGCAGCCGGGCATGAAGGGCATCTGCCTGCGCGGGCAACCGGGCTGGGGCGAGGTGATCGCACCGCTGACCACCGTGGTCAACACCATGGGCGGCACCTGGTTCGACCAGAACTGGCAGGCCCAGCTGACCGCGCCGGCCTTCACCGCCGCCACCGACTTCTACGTCAACCTGGTGAAGTCCCACGGTGAGGCGGGCGCGCCGCAGTCCGGCTTCACCGAGTGCCTCAACGACATGGAGCAGAGCAAGGTCGCCATGTGGTACGACGCGACCTCGGCGGCCGGCTCGCTGGAGGCCTCCGACTCACCGGTGGCGGGGAAGATCGGGTACGTGCCCGCGCCGGTCGACCAGACGAAGAGTTCGGGCTGGCTCTACACCTGGGCCTGGGGGGTGCAGAAGGCCAGCAAGCACCAGGACGACGCGTGGAAGTTCATCTCCTGGGCCTCCGGGCAGGGCTACGAGAACCTGGTCGGCCAGAGTCTGGGCTGGTCCCGGGTGCCGGCCGGCAAGCGCGCCTCGACGTACCGCAACCCGAGCTACGTGGCCGCCGCCTCGGCGTTCGCCCAGGCCACCGAGACCGCACTGACCAGCGTCGATCCGCAGAACCCGGGAGTGCAGCCGCGGCCCGCGCCGGGCATCCAGTTCGTCGGGATCCCCGAGTTCACCGATCTGGGCACCCAGGTCTCGCAGCAGATCAGCGACGCGATCGCGGGCCGGACCAGTGTGGACCAGGCGCTGAAGAACAGTCAGGCGCTCGCCGCCAAGGTCGGCGCCAAGTACGCCGGTCACTGACGGAGGCACCCTTGAGCACCCTCTCGATCCTTCGCAGCCGGCGCCCCTCGGAGGCGTTGCGGCCCGGCGCCCCGCCGGTGAGCCGCCGGCCGCGGGGCGCCTGGTCCCGCCGGGCGCCGCTGCTGCCGGCGCTGGTATTCATGATCGTCGTCACCCAGCTGCCCTTCGTGGGGACCCTGGTGATCTCGTTCATGCGCTGGAACGCGCTGGAGCCGGACGACCGCGGCTTCGGCGGCCTGGCCAACTACAAGGCCGCGTTCGAGGATCCGGCGCTGCGCTCGTCCATCAAGACCACGGTCCTGCTGACCGCCGCCGTGGTCCTGGTGAGCCTGCTCCTGGGGCTGGTGCTGGCGCTGCTGCTCGACCGGCGATTCCGTGGCCGCGGCATCGTGCGCACGATGCTGATCACGCCCTTCCTGGTGGTGCCCGCGGCCTCCGCGCTGCTCTGGAAGCACGCGATCTACAACGCCTCCTACGGTCTGCTGAACGGCACGCTGACCTGGCTCTGGAGCCTGTTCGGCAGCACCCGCGCACCACAGCCGGACTGGCTCTCGACCACGCCGCTGCTCGCGGTGGAGGCCTCGCTGATCTGGCAGTGGACGCCGTTCATGATGCTGATCCTGCTCGCCGGACTGCAGAGCCGGCCGATGGACGTGGTCGAGGCGGCCCGGGTGGACGGGGCGAGCACCTGGCAGGTGTTCCGCTACCTCACCTTCCCGCACCTGCGCCGCTACCTGGAGCTGGCCGCACTGCTCGGCAGCATCTACGTGGTGCAGAACTTCGACGCGGTCTTCACGCTGACCTCCGGCGGGCTGGGTACCGCCAACCTGCCCTACACCGTCTACCAGACCTTCTACCAGGGCCACGACTACGGCCAGGCCTCCGCCGAGGGCGTCCTCGTGGTCATCTGCACCATCCTCCTCGCGACCTTCGCGCTGAGGACCGTCTCGTCGCTGTTCCGGGAGGAGTCACTGTGACGGCCGCGACCACCACCCTGTCCGCCCCGCGCCGTCGTGCCGCCGCGGCCCGGCGGGGCGGCGCCCTGCTCGGGCTGCTGGCCTGGGGCTGCGGGGTGCTCTTCTTCCTGCCGTTCGCCTGGATGGTGCTCACCTCGCTGCACAGCGAGTCGGCCGCGGCCACCAACCCGCCCAGCGTCGGGGCCGGGCTGACCCTGCAGGGCTACCGGGAGTTCTTCGGCGCCGGCACCGGGGTGAGCCCGTGGCCGCCGCTGATCAACTCCCTGACGGCCAGCGTGGCTTCGACGCTGCTGGTGCTGCTGCTGTCGATCCCCGCCGCCTACGCGCTGTCGATCCGGCCGGTGCGCAAGTGGACCGACGTGATGTTCTTCTTCCTGTCCACCAAGATGCTGCCGGCCGTGGCGGGCCTGCTGCCGATCTACCTGATCGCCCAGAACGCCGGCATGCTGGACGACATCTGGCTGCTGGTCATCCTCTACACCGCGATGAACCTGCCGATCGCGGTGTGGATGATGCGTTCCTTCCTGGCCGAGGTGCCCAGGGAACTGCTGGAGGCGGCCTCGATCGACGGCGCGGGGCTGCTGACCACGCTGGCGCGGATCGTGGCTCCCGTGGCCATGCCGGGCATCGCGGCCACCGCGCTGATCTCCTTCATCTTCAGCTGGAACGAACTGCTGTTCGCCCGGGTACTGACGGGCGTCGTCGCCGGCACCGCACCCGTCTTCCTCACCGGCTTCGTCACCAGCCAGGGCCTCTTCCTGGCGAAGGTGTGCGCCGCCGCCGTCTGCATCTCCGTGCCGGTGCTCGTCGCCGGCTTCGCCGCCCAGGACAAGCTCGTCCAGGGCCTCTCGCTTGGGGCAGTCAAATGACCGGTCAGATCGTCTCGGGGGCGGTGCGGTGAAGGCCGCCGTCATCAGCGCACCCGGTGTGGTGACCATGGAGACCGTGGCGGATCCGGCACCGGGCCCGCGGGAGGTGGTGGTCAAGGTGGCGGCCTGCGGTCTGTGCGGCACCGATCTGCACATCCTGCAGGGCGAGTTCGCGCCCACCCTGCCCATCGTCCCGGGCCACGAGTTCGCCGGGGAGGTGGTCGCCGTGGGCACCGGCGTCGGTGAGCTGGCGATCGGGGACCGGGTCGCCGTCGACCCCTCGCTGCCCTGCCACGAGTGCCACTACTGCCGGATCGGGCGGAGCAACCTGTGCGAGCACTTCGCCGCGATCGGGGTCACCGTCCCGGGCGCGGCCGCCGAGTTCGCCCTCGCCCCGGCCGCCAACTGCGTGCGCCTGCCGGAGCACGTCCGCACCGAGGACGCCGCCCTCATCGAACCGCTCTCCTGCGCGGTGCGCGGGTACGACGTGCTGCGCAGCCGGCTGGCCAGCAACGTGCTGATCTACGGCTCCGGCACCATGGGTCTGATGATGCTGGAGCTCGCCAAGCGCACCGGGGCGGCCAGCGTGGACGTGGTCGACATCAACAGCGAACGGCTCACCGCCGCCCGCCTGCTGGGCTGCACCAACGCCGTCGCCGACGCCGCGGAGATCGAGCGACCGCGCGGTTGGGACGTGGTCATCGACGCCACCGGCAACGAGCGGGCCATCCAGGAGGCCCTGGGCCGGGTCGGCAAGGGCGGCACCTACCTGCAGTTCGGCGTCGCCGACTACGCCGCCCGGGCGACGATCGAGCCCTACCGGATCTACAACCAGGAGATCACCATCACCGGCTCGATGGCGGTCCTGCACAGTTACGAGCGCGCGGCGGAGCTCTTCGCCGCCGGGGTGCTGGACCCGCAGGTCTTCATCAGCGACCGGCTCCCGCTGGCCGACTACGCCGCCGCGCTGCGGCGCTTCCAGGCGGGCAAGGGCCGGAAGATCGTCATCACGCCATGAGCACCCGAGCACCCCTGCCGCGCGCGGAACCGTCGGCCCTGGTCATCGGCGAGGCGCTCATCGACATCCTGGCCGCACCGGACGGCCGGCGACGCGCCGTCCCCGGGGGCAGCCCCGCGAACGTGGCGCTCGGGCTGGCCAGGCTCGGCCACCCGGTGCGGCTGGCCACCCGGGTGGGCGGCGACGAGTACGGCCGCATGCTGCGGCGCCACCTCGGCGAGAGCGGTGTGCGACTCACCGACGGATCGGTCGTGGACGCCGCGACGTCCACCGCCACCGCCGTCCTCGACGCCGAAGGCGTGGCGAGGTACCACTTCGACGTCAGCTGGAGTCTGCCACCGGTGGCGACCGACCCGGCCGCCACCGGCCAGGTCGCGCATCTGCACACCGGGTCGATCGCGGCGCTTCTTTCCCCCGGCGCCGAGCAGGTGGTCGCGGCCGTACGGGCGGTGCGCCCGGGCGTCACCGTCTCCTACGACCCGAACCTGCGCTCCGCGCTCCTGGGCCCCGCGGCGCGGGAACGGCCGCGGGTCGAGGAACTCGTGGCCCTCAGCGACGTGGTGAAGGCCGGCGACGAGGACCTCGGCTGGCTCTACCCCGGCCACGACCCCGGCGCGGTGGCCGCACGGTGGGCGCGCAGCGGCCCCTCACTCGTGGTGCTGACCCTCGGGGCCGGCGGCGCACGGGCCTTCTGGCGGCACGGTGGCCACCGGGTCCGGCCGGTGCCGGTCAAGGTGGCGGACACGGTCGGCGCCGGCGACGCCTTCATGGCCGGCCTGCTCAGCGGGTTGCTGCGGGCCGGGCTGCTGGGCGGCGCCCGGGGGGAGCGGGTGCCCGCCCGCGACGAGCTGCGGGCCGCCACCGGCGCGCGGCGGCTGCCCGCTCCGGTGGTCGAGTCGCTCGCCCTGGCAGCCCGTACCGCGGCCCTCACCTGCACCCGCCCGGGCGCCGACCCGCCGCGCCGTGCCGAGCTCCTGGACTGATCGCCGAAACGCGTCTCGACGTCGGGCGCGCGTCTGCGGGTGCTGGCGCGGCGGCATCCCCGTAACGTCGCTGTGAGGAGTGGTGGCATCGGTGGGACGCAGGGACAGGGAGAGGCGAGGAACATGACGATCGGCGAGCCCGCGCGACGTGACGTGCCGAACGCCGGATTCGTCCGGCGGTGGCAGCAGGCGGTGGACACCCACCTGCCGCCGACCAAGCGCTCGCTGCTGGTGACCTGGGTCTCCTTCGGCGCGACCTTCGGCACGACACGGCTGATCACGCACGGCATCCGGGGCGGCTGGCTGCCCTGGGGGAACGTCTCGGCGGGCGGCAGGCACCTGCACCACTACAACTTCGGCATCGCCGCGCTGGCCGGCGTGGGACTGGTCGCGGTGCGGGGCGACCGGCAAGCCGTCGGGCATCCCGCGGTCGCCGCCGGCTACGGGGCCGGCACGGCGCTGATCGCCGACGAGTTCGCCCTGCTGCTCGACCTGCAGGACGTGTACTGGGCGAAGGAGGGCCGGGTCAGCGTGGACGTGGCCTTCGGGGTCCTGGCGGCGCTCGGTACCTACCTGACCGCCGTGCCGTTCTGGCACGAGGTCGTCCGGATCACCCACCAGAGCGCCCTGCGGCGGCTGGGCGTCCGGTGACAAGCCGTGAAGGCCGGGCACCGGGCGGGCGGTCGGTGAACGAGCGACGGCGCTGCCCCGGTGCGCGGTCCTGAGGCCCGCCCGCCTCAGGCCGGGCGCTCGGCGTCGAGGCGCATCTGCTCGCGCCGCGTCTCCTCGGTGATCTCCAGGCGCCGCACCTGAGCCTCGATCTCGGCCTTGCGCACCTCGGCACGGGCCTCGATCTTCGCCTTCGCGACCACGCTCACCGCGGTCGCCGCCGCACCGAGCCCGGTCGCGATCTCCGTCAGACTTACGGGCAGGGCGCCCATGGGGCCGGGGACTGCTCCCGGTCCGGGACGGGTGGGCTGACAGGCCGGGGACGGGGCGTCGGTCCCGCTCGTCAGGTCGACGACGGCGCCGGCGCCGTCCGGGGAACCCTCGTCGACCAGGTCGAGAGGCTGCTCGTCGGAGGCGGGGCCCTGGTGCGGATCGGCTGACATGGCGTCAGTGTATCGGTGGGTGTGCCGTGCCGGCCGTCGCGTGCAGCCCACCAGCTGTGCCCCGGGCAAGGGCCGTCGCCCGGGGGCGTGCTAGGGTCGGCGGCGCTGGATGGAATGCGCGAAAAATTCGCTCCTGAATGGTGTTTCTGAGCGGCGCCCCACGTGGTGTTCGTCCCTCGTCGAGGGACCCGGTGCTTCCTTCGTTGTCATGAGCG
Source organism: Kitasatospora sp. NBC_01250 (assembly GCF_036226465.1). Taxonomy (NCBI): domain Bacteria; kingdom Bacillati; phylum Actinomycetota; class Actinomycetes; order Kitasatosporales; family Streptomycetaceae; genus Kitasatospora; species Kitasatospora sp. NBC_01250. Next base: position 8,823,528 of record NZ_CP108476.1, read on the forward strand.
AAGGCAGAGGACTGTGCACTTTCCGTATCGTGTGATCATCATTGGCGCTGGGCTGGGTGGACTCGCGCTGGCCCACGGCCTGCGCAAGCAGGGCATCGACGTCGCCGTCTACGAACGCGACGCCCACCCCGGGGCCCGTCCCCAGGGCTACCGCATCCAGCTCGACGAACCCGGCCTGACCGGTCTGCGGGAGTGCCTGCCCGCCGCGCTCTTCGAGCTCTGCCTGTCGACCGCCGGCGCGCCCCCGGCGCGGGTCTCGGTCCGCAACCGCCGGCTGGACGTCCTGGCGGACAAGGCCGCGGCGCACAGCTCCGCCGCTGCCGACGTGTCGGGCCCGCGCGCCTTCAACCGCCCGACGCTGCGTCAGATCATGCTCCTGGGACTCGACGGCCAGGTGCACTACGGCGCGCGACTGGTGGGCTACGGGCACGACGCCGACGGCAGGGTCACCGCGCGCTTCGCCGACGGCCGGACCGCCACCGCCGACCTGCTGATCGGCGCCGACGGCGTCAACTCGGCCGTACGCGGGCTCCTGCTGCCCGGGGCCCGGGTCGAGGACGCCGGGCTGCGGCTGGTCTACGGCAGGATCCCGCTCGACGGAAGCACCCGGGCACAGCTGCCCTCCTGGGTCTTCGAGAGCATCTTCACCGTCGTCACCGGCGGCCCGGGCCAGCCGCACCTGGGCCTGGGCCCGGTGGAGTTCGGCCGCCGACCCGAGGAGGCGGGCCGGGCGCTGACCCCGCCCGTGGACCTGTCCCCGGTCGGCGACTACGTCGCCTGCCTGGTCGGCGCTCCGGCCGACCACCCCGCGATGCCCCCCTTCGCGGAGCTGCGCACCCTCGCTCCGGCCGCGCTGCGCGACCTCGCGCTGCGGTGGACGGGTGAGGGCTGGCACGAGGATGTCCACGGCCTGCTGGCGCACTGGGACACCGACTCGCTCTTCCCGTTGCGGATCTCCACCGCCGCCCCCGTGCCGCACTGGCAGCCCGGGCCGGTGACGCTGATCGGTGACGCGATCCACGCGATGAGCCCGGTCCTGGCGATGGGCGCCAACACCGCCGTCCGCGACGCCGGCGAGCTCACCCGGGCGCTGGCCGAGGCGGCGGGCAGGGGCGAGCCGTTCGTGCGGGCCGTCGGCCGGTACGAGAACCGGATGCGGGAGTACGCCTCCCGGATCGTGGCCGACTCCCGGCAGACGGGGCAGCAGCGGGTCGGTCAGCGGTAGCGCTCATCCTGGGGACCGGGCGCGGCGCCGCTTACCGGCTCCGGCGAGCCCTGGCTATCCACTGACGCTCTCGCACCGCGGCGATTTCCGGATAGCGCCCGTGCCGGTCCTTCGATCATCCTTGCCAGGGACACGGCACCGGCTGACGGTGCGTCTGCTGGGGCCGTCCGCCTCCCGGGGCGGACGGGCCCTTCGCGCGCGCCTTCGTCGGTCGGCGTCCGTACCTTTCACCCGCCGTGGCCCCGTGGGGCATCGGCATGAAGACGAGTGGAGAGACCATGTTCGGCGGAACGGCCAAGTTCATCGTTGCCGCGGCGATCGCCGCAGGAGTCGTGGCACCGGCGGGTGCGTCCATCCAGCAGGCTGCGGGCGGGGTCGTGCACCGGGTCGCCCACATGTCCCTGGACCCGGACGACAACAGCTGGAGCGCGCCCGCGCCGCAGCAAGTGGTGCCCGACGCAAGCGGGTCGGCCGGTCCCACGGGGGGCGTTGCCCAGGCGGCCGGTGACGGCAGCTGGGCGTAGCAGCTGGGCTGGGGAGGGCTGGGCCGGGGCTTCCCGGGTGCGCGGTGCGAGGGCGGACGGGGACGTTCAACCACCCAGAATCTCCGCCGCGGGTCGTCGCGGGTCGTAGCCGGCCCAGCCCGGGTCCCCGCTGCGGGCGAAGGCGGTCCAGGCGCCGTGGATGTGGGCTGCGAGTCCGGTCGGGGCGGGGCCTGGGCCGAGCAGGCGGGTGTCGGCGTGGAGCCAGGGCTGGTGGGCGTGGTCGAACACGAAGGGCAGTTCGACGGTGTGGGCGGCGCCGAGTCGTCGGCCGAGGGCTGTGGAGCGGTACGCGAACGAGTAGAGGTGCGTGCGGCCGCCCGAGATCCGCGCGTGGGCCCGGGCCATGCGCGCCGTGCCGGTCTCGAACAGGGCAGCTCCGAGCAGGGCCGAGCGCAGTTCGCCCGGCGTGTCGTCGGGCCTGGCGGTGCGGAGGGCGGCGAGGGCGGTGTGCGGGTGGGTGTGCAGCCGGGTGGCGAGGGTGAGCAGGTCGGCTTCGGTGGTGGACTCCAGGGCGTCCTGCGGCACGAGGTAGAGGTGTCCCTCCTGGGTGTTGGTGCCGATGAGCAGGTCGACGTCGCGGGCCGGGCCCTGGGCGAGGGCGTCGGCGGGCTGGACGGGCAGCACCAGGCTGAACGGGCTGAGCCCGGCCAGCGGGTCGGTGGCGGTGGCGGTGTGCAGGTCGAGGCCGGCCAGGGCGGGCAGGATCGCCAGGAAGCGCTCGTCGGGGATCGGGGCGAACGCCTCAGCGGTAGGTTCGATGCCCAGGGCCGCGGCGGCCCGGGTGGTGACGCGTCGGGCCTGTTCCGGGGTGAACGCGCCGGTGCCGTTGCCGCTCTGGATGATCGCCCGCTGGAACAGGCCGGCTGCCTGTGGTGCGGCGAGGAGTGCGCCGGTGAGGGTGGCGCCCGCGGACTGGCCGAAGACGGTGACGTTGCCGGGGTCGCCGCCGAAGGCCGCGATCGTGTCGCGCACCCAGCCGAGTGCGGCGAGCACGTCGAGCAGCCCGCGGTTGGCGGGGGCACCGGGCAGATCGAGGAAACCGGGAATGCCGAGGCGGTAGTTGACCGTGACGAGGACGATGCCGTCGCGGGCGAAGGCGCTGCCGTCGTAGAGCCTGGCGCGGTTCGAGCCGGTGACGAAGCCGCCGCCGTGCACGAAGACCATGACGGGGCGCCGGGCGTCGTCGGCGGCGGGCGTGTGGACATCGACGCTCAGGTACTCCGCGCCGGGCACCCAGCCCGGTCCGAAGTAGGGGGTCATGTCGAGCCGGCCGAAGCTGCGGGCCGGTTGGGGAGCGGTGGGGGAGGGCCGGGTGGCGTCGCGGACACCGGACCAGCCCGGGTGCGGTGCGGGCGGGGCGAAGCGGCCGGCGCCGGTGGGTGGCGCGGCGTACGGGATCGCGCGGTAGCGCTCGCCGGTTGCGTCACGCAGGCCGCGCACGGCGCCCGCCGGGGTTTCGACGACTGGAACTGCCTGTCGGGGCACGGGAGATACTTCCTTTCGGGAGGGTCGTCACAGGGGTCGTCAAAGGGCCGTCGGAGAGGTCAGGAGAGGTCAGGAGAGGTCAGGAGAGGCGCGAGAATCCCGCCCACTGCTTGATCGTGAACGTCGACCCGCTGCGTGCGACCCGCGCGGCACCCTGGCCGCCGAAGTGCGCGGGGAAGACGAGCGCGTTGGTCTCGGCGGCGCGGGCGAGCAGTCTGTGCCGGGTGGCGCGGGAGGCCGCCGGGTCCTCGCAGAAGCAGGAGTTGGTCTGCGGATGCGTGATCTGCAGGGCGGTGTGCATCAGGTCCCCGACGAACAGGGCGTGTTCGCCGCCGGACTCCAGGGTGAGTACGGACGAGCCGGGGGTGTGCCCGGGTGCGAGATCCAGGCGCAGGTTCTGGTCGATCCGGTACGTGCCCTCCCACAGGTGGGTCAGTCCCGCCTGGTGGACGGGTGCGACGCTGTCCTCGAAGACGTTCTGGTTCCCGCGGCCGAGTACGGTCGTGGTCTCGTTGGCCGGATCCCAGAACTCGAAGTCCCGGCGGGTCATCAGGTAGCTGGCGTTCGGGAAGGTCGGCGCCCAGGTCCGGTCCTGGAGGCGGGTGTTCCAGCCGACGTGGTCGATGTGCAGGTGGGTGTTGACCACGATGTCGATGTCCTCGGGCCGCACCCCGGCGGCGGCGAGGTTGTCGAGGTAGTCCGTCTCCAGGCGGTTCCACACCGGCGCGTAGGGCCGGTCCTTGTGGTTGCCCACGCCGGTGTCGACGAGGATCGTGCGTCCCTGGCTGCGCAGCAGCCAGGACTGGATCGCGGTCTGGCACTCGTTCGTCCGCGGGTTCCAGAAGTCGGGTGCCAGCCAGTGGCGTTGCTCCTGCCACGCGCCGTCCGGGCTGTCCGGGAAGAACCCCTCCGGGGGCAGCTGGGACGAGCCGTAGAACTCCTTGATGCGGGTGACGGTGACCTCGCCGAGGGTGATCTGCTCCGGGTGCTGTTCCATGGGGTCCCTCCAGGGCCTCGTGGGGTGGGTGGCCGACTGGGACCGAGCCTGGACGCCTGCCGGGGCGTGGGCCACTCCCGGGCTGTCCTACCCCTGGCAGGGTGTGGCTGGGAGAGCACCGGGCACCGAATACTGGGGTGATGAACGGACCCGGCCCGCTCGGCGCCTTCCTCCAAGCCCGACGAACGCAACTGCGGCCCGAGGACGTCGGCCTGCGCGACCTCGGGCCCCGCAGGCGGGTGGCGGGGCTGCGGCGCGAGGAACTGGCCCAGCTGGCGGGCGTCAGCGTCTCCTACTACGCCCGCCTCGAACAGGGCCTGTCCCGCGGGGCATCGGCCGAGGTGCTCGACGCGATCGCCCGCGCCCTGCTGCTCGACAGCCACGAGCGCGAGCACCTGGAGCGGCTCGCCGTCGCCGCCCGCCACGCGCCCCGGGTGCGCCGCCCGCGGCCCGAGAAGCTCGCCGACGAGACCCGCGACCTCCTGCGCGCCCTCGACGGCGTCCCGGCGCTCGTGCTGGGCCGGCGCACCGACGTGCTGGCCTGGAACACCCTCGGGCACGCCCTGCTCGCCGGTCACCTGGACGTCCTCGCCCCGGACGACCCGGCGCGGCGCCCCAACATGAGCCGGATGCTGTTCCTGGACCCGCACGGCCAGGAGCTGTACGCGGACTGGAAGAGCAAGGTGCGCGCGGTGGTCGGCAACCTGCGCCTGGCCGTCGGCAGGCACCCGCAGGACCCGCTGCTCGCGCAGCTGATCGGCGAACTCACGATGAGCAGCCCGCAGTTCCTCGCCCTGTGGCGCGACCACCGGGTGGCGCCGTGCGAGGCCGCCTCCTACGAGCTGCACCATCCCGTCGTCGGCACGGTGACGGTCACCCAGCAGACGCTCTCGATCGCCCGTTCACCCGACCAGCTGCTCATCGTCTGCACGACCCCCGCCGGCTCCTCCTCCGAGCAGGCCCTGGCGCTCCTTGCCCAGGCGTGCGCCACCCGGACTGTTGTGGCGCAGGACATGCGAAGTGATCGCCCGGGCGGGTGAGGCGCAACTCCCTTCAGCCCGGCGGAAGAGAGCGAAGAGTCCAGATTTCCCCTGTCCGAAGTTGACCGTACACGGCTAATGTCCTCGCAGCAGGCCGGGCCGGACACCGACGTCCTGCTCAGCTGCGGGATTCACGGTGCCCGCCGCACCCGGCGAGATCCGCAGGTCCGGTCGAGCTTCATCGAGAGAGGGAATGTGCCTGTGATGCCACAGCGTTCGATCCGCCGCCTTCTGCTACCTGCCCTCGCGAGCCTGCTGTTCGCGGCCTTCGCCGGCAGTGCCGCATCCGCCGACCCGGCCGCCGCGGGTGCCGGAGGCAGCCTCACCCCCGGCGCCGGCGCCCCGGCCGACCCCAGCACGCCGCCCGTCCTCTCGGACGGCTTCGGGCTGACCCAGGTCACCCGGAGCGATCCGTCGCTGAACAGCCCCTACATTCCCGCTGCCACCGCTACCGACTTCACGATCACGGTGACGACACCCGAGGTCGCCAACGACCCCAGCAGCGTCGGGCACCACATCCGGATCGTCCTGCCCGCCGACTACTACAGCAGCCCGGGCAAGCGCTACCCGGTCCTGTACCTGCTCCACGGCTCCCCGGGTGACCCCTGCGACTACTTCAACAGCTCCCTCTTCCCCCAGTTCAACGCGGTGAAGAACACCTCGGGGATGATCACCGTCATCCCCGACGGGGGCGCCCGCAGCTGGTACTCCAACTGGCGCGACCAGAGCACCCAGGCCGGTTCCCAGAACTGGGAGAACTTCGAGATCGACCAGGTGATCCCGTTCATCGACGCGAACCTGCGCACCGTCGCGGATCGGCAGCACCGCGCCATCGCCGGTATCTCGATGGGCGGCTTCGGTGCTCTGCACCTTGCTCAGCTTCACCCGGACCTGTTCGGTCAGGTCGCGAGCCTGTCGGGCGATGACGACCTGTCGCGCAACGAGATGGTCCTGCGCGAGGTGGTCGTCGCCTCGCTCATCGACGGGTACGGGGCTCTTCCGGTCCTGACGAGCGGCATCGTGCCCGGTGTCTCCACCTGGAGCGCCTGCCATCCGACGAACGACCCCTATCAGCCCGCCGTCAGCAGCGACGCGCTGTTCGGCTCGCCGTACCCCCTGTCGATCACCCCGCCGTACAACGACTCGCTGTGGAACGCTGCCGACCCCACCGAGCATGCTTCGGCGTTCGCAGGCATGGGCGTCTCCCTCTACGTCGGCAACGGCAACGGACCGTCGGGGGACGTCAGGGAGTGGTGGATGGAGAGCTCGTCCCAGCACCTGGCCGCCGCCCTGACGAGCGCCGGCCAGACCCCGTACTTCGTGGACTACGGCGGTGGCGCCGGCTGGGGACGGTGTGACGGCGGCCATGACTCCACCTGCTGGGACCAGGATCTGGCCGACCTGCTCCCGCGCCTGCAGCGGACGTTCGACGCCACCAGCGCCACCCACCGCAGTGGGTGACCGCCCGCTCCAGGCTGCCGCCTCGACACGCTGCTGATCGTTGGGGCGGCTCAGGCGCCACCGACCGGGCGACGGACGGGCCCTAACACATCGTCGGGGCGATTGGCTATCCGCAGGTGCGCACCGCCGGCGTCACGAAGTGGATAGCTGCGAGATCGCTGCTCCAGGAGGCTGTACTGCGGGGCGCCAGGGTCCGACACCGGCGCCGTCCGTGGATGGCAGTTCACTCGACAAGGGCGGGATCATGAAGTCCATGCGCAAGACCACCAAGATACTCGTGACGGGCGCCATGGCAGTGGCGGCCATGGCCGGGGTGTCCGGGGCCGCCTCGGCGAACGACATGAGTGCCTTGAACCGTGGCCAGAGCCTCAACCCCGGGGACTCGATCTGGGCCGACAACATTGGTGGGGACGTTCACTACCAGCTGACCCTGCAGACGGACGGCAATCTCGTCGAGTACAGGCACAACGACGGGGTTGCGGGGGCCTCGGTGTGCTGGTCGACGCACACGAACGGGTCCGGTGCGACCAATGCGACCTACCAGTCGGACGGCAACTTCGTCCTCTACAACGGAGGTTGGGTGCTCTGGTCGTCGGCCACCAAGGGGGCGGCGGGGTCGAACGTCAACATCGACACCGAGGGCGAGGTCTGGTTCGGCAGCACGAAGCACACCGGTCTCTGCTGACCCGACCTCCGGGACGGCACCGACCAACGGGTCGGTGCCGTCCCGCGTTTCAGGGCACGGTTCGCGCGCAGCAGGTCACGGCCCCTCGCGGTGCACGCCGCACGGGCCGTCGACGGCGGGGGGCTCGGCGGCGGCTTCGGGAGCAAGCGGTGTGCCGTTGGTCCGCAGGACGTTCCGGACCTCCAGGATGAGCGGGAACACCTCGTGGTTGCGGTCCTCGCCCTGTTCGTCCCAGGCCCGTTGCTCGGCCTCGACCGCCATCCGGTCCTGGGCGAAGACCCTCTCGGTGAAGCGCCGGATGAGCGGCCAGGCCAGGTGGATGAGCCCGGGAACCGGCGGCTTCGCGATCATCAGCAGTCCGTAGGCGTGGCACGTGCGCTGCTCGGCGTCCCGTGGGACGTAGGCGGTCCAGAGGGAGAACGCCGGCAGCTCGGCGCCGGTGGGGACAGCCTGCAGGGTCTGGTACGGGTACTCGGTGCGGATGGTGACCACGTCGGGTGTCTGCCGTCCACCGAGCCCCTCGGCGGAGAGCAGACCGGCGCCGCGGTCCTTCCTGCCCCCGGCGGGCACGAACAGGTAGCGCGCCTCGACGAACCGCGGCCCGGCCTCGTAGCCCAGCAGCTCCGGCTGGATCCTGCCCAGCACGCTGCGGTGCAGGAACTGGTGGTTCATGTCCAACAGGTTCTCGTGCATGAACGAGTAGTGGCACCGCACCGTGCGGGAGAACGTCATCGTCCGGTGCGTGGCCGCGCCGAACTGCGGCAACTGCGGGAACGGCGCTGCGGCGGCCTTCTCCGGGTCGCCGGGGAAGACGAAGACCAGGCCGTACGCCTCGCGCACCGGGTAGGACCGCACGCCGCGCGGGGGCCGCTCACAGCCCCTGGGCAGGTACGGGATCTGCGAGATGCGGCCGTTGCCGCGGTAGGCCCAGGCGTGGTAGCAGCAGCGGAGCGTCTCCTCCTCCACGACGCCCATGCTCAGCGGCACCTGGCGGTGCGCGCAGCGGTCCTCCAGGGCGTGGACCTTCCCGCTTCGGCCGCGGTAGAGCGCGATCCGCTCCCCGGCGAAGACGGCGGCGAAGGTGCCCTCCTTGCGCACGGCCGAGGAGACGGCCACCGGGTACCAGAAGTCGGGGTCGATCCCGACGCGCCGCAGATCCGTGGTGGTCTCGCGATACGCGGCCACCGGTACCGGGGCACCGTCCGCCACCGCACCGGCGACGGGCAGGTCGCTTCCGGGTCCGAATTCGATCACGGGGTGCTCCCTCGTCAGGCCGGACGCCGGGGGGTCGGACCGATGGACAGTCCCGGGCCGGGGGCGACTGCCGACCGCAACGGCACTTCACCGTCACACGGCTGCGGCCGGCACGGCAAACGCACCTGCGCCGACGGGGCGGCCCACCGCCGTGCCGGACGGCGTCGCCGGGTGCATCCACGGATGCCCGGCCTGCTCGTGCGCACGGCACGGTCGCGGCCTACCTATGCCTGACTGATTCGGCCGTCGCGCTTCGCGCCTAACGTCATGACCAGCAAGAACGAGGCGCGACAAGCCGACGGGGAGCCGGGGACGACCGGCCTCCAGCAACCGGGCCGACGACCCGGAGCCGGCGACCGCTCAACCCCAGGCACAGCGTCACCCAGGCACAGCGTCACCCAGCCACAGCGTCACCCAGGCACAGCTTCACCTCCAGGCACAGCTCTTGAAGGAGTCCCGATGGCCACCACCCTGTCCCGCCCGCTACCAAGCGTCGATGCCCCCGCGCCGGTCCCGCGCGGTCTGCTTCCCGTGGTGCTCACCGCCACCTTCATGACCACCCTGGACTTCTTCATCGTCAACGTGGCCATCCCCTCGCTCCAGACCGGCCTGCGGGCCGGCCCCACCGCCGTCCAATGGGTGGTGGCCGGCTTCGGCCTGGCCCTGGCGGCCGGCCTGATCACCGCCGGTCGGCTCGGCGACCGGTTCGGGCGGCGCCGGATGTTCGCGCTGGGCCTGCTGCTCTTCACCATCACCTCGGCCGCCTGCGGCCTGGCCCCGAGCGCCGGGGTGCTGGTCGGCGCCCGGGTGGCGCAGGGCCTGGCCGCCGCGCTGACCGGCCCCCAGGTGCTGGCCATCCTGCGCACCGCCTACAGCGGCCCGGCGCAGGCCAGGGCGTTCGGCTCCTACGCCATGACGATGGGCATCGGCGCGGTCCTCGGGCAGTTGATCGGCGGTCTGCTGATCCAGGCCGACCTCTTCGGCCTCGGCTGGCGCAGCTGCTTCCTGATCAACGTGCCGGTGGGCCTGGCCACGCTGGCGATGGTGCGGCGCTGCGTCCCCGAGTCCCGCGCCCCGCAGAAGCAGGGACTCGACCTGCCGGGCACCGTGCTGGTCGTCGCCGCCGTCACCGCCCTGGTGCTGCCGCTGATCCAGGGCCAGGCGCAGGGCTGGCCGCTGTGGACGTGGGTCTGCCTGGCCGGCTCGGTGCTGCTGTTCGCCGCCTTCGCGGTGCACCAGCGCCGCTTCGCCACCGACCCGGTGGTCGACTTCGGGCTGCTGCGGGACCGCGCCACCGGCCTGGGCCTGCTGGGCCAGCTGGTCTTCAACCTCGGGCAGGGTTCGTTCTTCCTGGTGCTCGCCGTCTTCCTGCAGCAGGGCCACGGCCTGGACGCCCTCGACTCCGGGCTGCTGTTCATGGCGATCGGCAGCGGCTACCTGGGTACCTCCCTCGTGGCGCCGCGGGTCGCGGCGCGGCTGGGCCGCCAGGTGAACGCGCTCGGCGCGGTGGTGATCGCCGCGGGCCTCGGCCTGATGGCGCTGACCGTGACCGAGGTCGGCACCTCGGGCAGCGTCTGGTGGCTCGTGCCGGGCCTGTTCGTCGACGGTCTCGGCATGGGTCTGGTGATGGGCCCGCTGACCGCTACGGTGCTCACCGGGGTGCGCCCGCAGCTGGTCGGCTCGGCGTCCGGGGTGCTCGCCACCGTCCAGCAGGTCGGCGGCGCCCTCGGGATCGCGCTGCTCGGCAACCTCTTCTACAGCAGCCTGGCGCACGGCGGCTTCGGCCACGCCTTCACGCTCAGCCTGCTGGCCCTGGTGGCGCTCGAGCTGCTGCTGGCCCTGCTGGTCCAGGGGCTGCCGGGCAGCGACCGGAGGGTGAGCGGCTGAGCCCTCGCCGACCGGCCCGCGGGCCCCGCACCAGGGGCGGACAGGACGGACGGGGAGCGAGAGGAACGAAGGTCCGCCCGGGAGCGCTGCTCCCGGGCGGACCTTCGCGTCTCCCGGCGGCCGGGGCGGCCCCGGCCAAGGGGCCGGCGCACCCGTGCGGAGCCGGACCGCGGTCTCAGGAGGCCGCGGTCGTGATCGCTCGCAGGCAGGCCATGAACGGGCCGTGCAGGTCCGGATCGGGGCCCGAGGTCAGGTACTTGGCGATGGCCGCACCGGCGGCGGCGCCGATCACGGCGGTCATCGGGTGCTCCGGCGGGAGTCCGGCCTCGGCGGCGAAGGCGGGTCCGCCGACGGCGGCCGCGTCGGCGACCTCGGTGCTGCTGAGTGAGCGCAGGGCGGGGTTGGCCTCGTACATCGCCGCGGTCAGTGCCATGAGCTCCGGATCCAGGTGCTCGATCTCGCCGGTCAGCCACTCGTCGACCGCCGCCAGGAACGAGACGCCGGGCCGGGCCTCGAAGACCGCGGTGAGCCGGCCGGCCACGTCGGCGGCCACCGACAGGGCGATGTCGGCCTTGGACGGGAAGTACATCGAGACCGTGCGGGGAGCCACCTCGGCGGCCTCCGCGATGTCCGCGATGGTCGCCCCCTCGTAGCCGCGCTCGGCGAACAGGCGCATCCCCGCCCGCCGGATCGCCTCCCGGCGCTTGGCCTTGGAGCGTTCGCGCAGTGACGTCGCGCCCGGCGCCCCCTTCGGTTCTCCCATGGCGGCAGCATAGCAGCAGGCGGCATTTTTGCCGTTGGCTGCAAAAAAGCTACCGTTGGCATTGTTGCCTTCGCTGGCAGCCCGCTGTCCGGCGTGCCCGTGACACCCAAGGCCCCAGGTCGCCGAACGCCCTGCGCCATCGAACGAGGAGTGCCCAGCACCGATGTCCCGCTACCTGTACCGACTCGCCCGGTGGTGCTTCCGCCACCGCTGGGCGACCCTGCTCAGCTGGCTGCTGGTGATAGCCGCCGCGGTCGGCGTCGCCGGCGCGGCCGGCGGCAGGACCACCGATGCGCTCTCCATCCCGGGCACCGAGTCCCAGCGGGTGGTCAGCGCGCTCCAGGAGAAGCTGCCCGCCGCCTCCGGAGCCTCCACCCAGGTCGTCTTCGCCACGCCGAACGCCGACATCACCGCCGCCGGCTACCAGCAGGCCATCGACGCCGCCGTGCAGGAGCTCGGCAAGCTGCCCCAGGTCACCGGTGTGGCAAGCCCGTTCAAGACCATGGCGGTCTCACCCGACAAGCACCTCGCGCTCGCCACGGTGAACTACGACTCCGCCGCGGGCGACGTGAAGAGCGCCACCGTCGACGGGCTGCGGCCCGCCGCGCAGGCCGCGCACGACGCCGGTGTGCAGGTCGAGTTCGGCGGCGCCGTCTACCCGCACGCCAAGGCCGCCAACAGCGAGACCATCGGCATGGCGGTCGCGCTCGTCGTACTGGTGCTCACCTTCGGCTCCCTCCTCGCCGGTGGACTGCCCATCGCCACCGCCCTGTTCGGGCTGGTCATCTCGATGACGGGCATCAGCATCCTGGCCGCCGTCACCGACATCGCCGCCGCCTCGACCTCGGTGGCCAGCATGCTGGGGCTGTCCTGCGCCATCGACTACGCCCTGTTCATCCTCTCCCGGCACCGCACCAACCTGCTGGCCGGGCAGAGCCCCGAGGAGTCCGCGGGGCGGGCCGCCGGGACGGCGGGCAGCTCGGTGGTCTTCGCCGGACTGAGCGTCATCATCGCGCTGTGCGGCCTCGCGGTGGTCGGCATCCCGTTCCTGACCGTGATGGGCCTGACCGCCGCCGGCGCCGTGGCGCTCGCCCTGCTGGTGGCGCTGACCCTGCTGCCCGCCCTGCTCGGCTTCGCCGGTGAGCGCGCCGGCCGGTTCTCCCGGCTGCCGCTGCTGCGCCGTGCCCGCCCCGCCACCGAGAACGCCGTGCGCGACCCCGCCCGGCTGGCGGGCACCCGCTGGGCGGCCTGGGTGGTGCGCCGCCGGGTTCCGGTGCTGGTCCTGGGCGTGCTCGGCCTCGGTCTGCTGGCGGTCCCGGCGGTCTCGATGGACCCGGGGCTGCCCGGCGCCAACGCCCGCCCCACCAGCGACACCTCGCGCGTCGCCTACGACCTGACGACCGAGCACTTCGGCCCCGGCTACAACGGCACCCTGACCGTCCTGGCCGAGAACGTCACCGACCCGGCCAGGGCCCAGCAGCTCAGCGCCTCCCTCGGACGGCTCCCAGGGGTCGCCTCGGCGCACGTCGGCGTGGTCACCGACGGGATCGCGCTGATCAGCGTGGTGCCCACCACAGGGCCGGCCGACCCGCACACCGCCGACCTGGTCCACCACATCCGCGACGACCGCCCGGCGCTGCAGGAGCAGGCCGGCGGGACCGTGCTGGTGGGCGGCCAGACCGCGATGGACATCGACGTCTCCGCCAAGCTCTCCCAGGCGCTGCCGGTCTTCCTGGTGGTCGTCGTCGGCCTGGCCTTCGTCCTGCTCACCTTCGCCTTCCGCACCATCCTGGTGCCGCTGAAGTCGATCCTCGGGTTCCTGCTCTCGGCGGGTGCCGCGCTCGGCGCCCAGGTCGCGGTGTTCCAGTGGGGCTGGGGCAAGGCGCTGTTCGGGGTCGAGCCCACCCAGACGCTCAGCTTCCTGCCGATCATCCTGCTGGCGATCATCTTCGGCCTCTCCAGCGACTACGAGATCTTCGTGGTCTCCCGGATCAAGGAGCAGTACACCCGCACCGGTGACGCCAGGGGCGCGGCCGTCACCGGCACCGGCCTGTCCGCCCGGGTGGTCACCGCAGCCGCGCTGATCATGGCCTCGATCTTCGTCGCCGTCATGCTCGGCGACGACCCGATGGTCAAGGCGATCGGCTTCAGCTTCGCCGTCGGTGTCCTGGTGGACGCCTTCGTGGTCAGGCTCGCCCTGGTGCCCGCCCTGATGGCGATCCTCGGCTCGCGGATCTGGTACCACCCCCGGTGGTACGGCCGCCTCGTGCCCGACCCCGACATCGAGGGCGAGAAGCTGGCGGAGGCACTCGACCACCGGGAGGAGGAGGAGCGCCGGCTGACCCTCGTCCCCTGACGCCGCCGAATAGTGTGAGGAGTCCGCAGCCGACCGCGGGGCAGGATCCCGGCGACCAGCGCCAGTTGGTCGCCGGGACCGACCGCAGAGGTGCCAGGTGCACGAGCTGATCCTCCGTCACGCAGCGGAGCTCCAGGGCAAGACCGCCTTCGCCGACGCCGGTGGTGCGGTGAGCTACCGGGATCTCGCCCACCGCACCGCCCGGGTGGCCGGCAACCTCCCCGTCGATCGCGGAAGCCGGGTGGCGCTGTACCTGGGCAGCGGGGTGCCTGCCGTCACGGCCGTGCTCGGCGTCTGCCGGGCGGCCGCGGTGGGCGTCCCGCTCGACCCGCGCAGCGGCGACGACGACCTCCGGCTCCGGCTGGCGGACAGCGGAGCCGGGCTGGTGGTCACCGACCGCGAACACCTCGCGCAGGTCGAGCGGGTGGCCGGCGTCGGCGTGGTGACCGTCGACGACCTGCTCGTGCCCACCGGCAGACCGCCGCGTGACGACCTCGGGCCGGACGAGCCCGCCTGGCTCCACTACACCTCCGGCAGCAGCGGGGAGCCGAAGGGCGTGCTGTCCGCGCAAGGAGCCTGGCTCCGGTCGGCGGAGGACGCCTACCGGGGGCTGCTGGGCATGTCCGGCGACGACCACCTGCTGTGGCCGCTGCCGCTGTTCCACGCCTTCGGGCACTCGATGTGCGTGGTGGGCGTCCTGGCGCTGGGCGCGAGCGCCTACGTGATGGACCGTTTCACCCCGGACCGGGCCGCCGACCTGCTGCGCCGCACACCGTTCACCGCGCTGGGCGGCGTGCCGACGGTCTTCGGCCAACTCCTGGACGCCGGAGCCCCACTGCCGGTGCGGTGCCTGTCGGCCGGGGCCCCGCTGCCCGAGGAACTGCGGCTCCGGTTCCGCCGCAGGTTCGCCCGTGACCTGCACGACGGCTACGGCAGCACGGAGGCGTCCGGGAAGATCGCCGTCGACGGCGTCGTGCTGCCCGGCATCGGGACCCGGTTCGTGGACGGCGCGATCCAGCTGAGGATGCCCGGCGCCGAGCGCTGGCACGCCACCGGGGACCTCGGCCACCAGGAGGGCGGCCGGCTGGTGGTGACCGGGCGGGCCGGCGAAATGATCATCCGGGGCGGGGAGAACATCCACCCGGCCGAGATCGAACGGGTCCTCGCCCCCCTCCCGGGCGTCCAGGAGGTGGCCGTGGCGGGTGAGCCTGACCCGCTCCTCGGCGAGGTGCCGGTCGCCTACGTCGTGGGCGAGGCGGACCCGGCGGCGCTGCTCGCCTCCTGCCGTCGCCGGCTGCCGCCGCACCGGGTGCCGCAGGCGATCCGCCCGGTCAGCCGGATCCCGCAGACCTCCTCCGGCAAGCCCGCTCGGCGGCTGCTGCGGTTCCAGTACCTGCTCGACGCCGTCGGGCGGGCGACCGAGGCGATCACCGGCCGGTCGCCCGGAGCCGACCAGCCATTCGCCGAAGCCGGGCTGGACTCGCTCGGCTCGGTGCGCCTGCGCGACCGGCTGGGCGCGGAGCTGGGCCTCGCGCTGCCACCGTCGCTGGTCTTCGACCACCCCACGCCCCGCGCGCTGGCCGGCCACCTCGCGGGCGGGGCCGCCGCTGCGCCGCCGCCCGTCCCGGCCACCGAGCCGATCGCGATCGTGGGCATGGCCTGCCGCTACCCCGGGGGGATCAGCTGCCCCGAGGACCTCTGGCGGGTGGTCGCCGCCGGCCAGGACACCATCACGGACTTCCCCGCGGACCGGGGCTGGCCGCTGGACGAGCTGTTCCACCCCGACCCCGACCACGTGGGCACCAGCTACGTCACGCGCGGCGGCTTCCTCACCGGCGCCGCCGACTTCGACGCCGCGTTCTTCCGCATGTCGCCGCGCGAGGCCCTGGCCACCGACCCGCAGCAGCGACTGCTGCTGGAGACGGCCTGGGAGGCGTTCGAACGCGCGGG
Source organism: Kitasatospora sp. NBC_01250 (assembly GCF_036226465.1). NCBI lineage: Bacteria > Bacillati > Actinomycetota > Actinomycetes > Kitasatosporales > Streptomycetaceae > Kitasatospora > Kitasatospora sp. NBC_01250. Next base: position 8,839,176 of record NZ_CP108476.1, read on the forward strand.
CATCGCGCCCGAGTCGGTGCGGGGCAGCAACACCGGCGTGTACCTGGGCCTGATGTACAACGACTACGCCGGCCGCTTCCGGGGCGCCGCGCACCCGTTGGAGTCCCAGATCGCGCTGGGCGCGGCGGGCAGCGTGGCCTCCGGGCGGATCGCCTACCACCTGGGGCTGCACGGTCCGGCGCTCACCCTGGACACGGCCTGCTCCTCCTCGCTGGTCGCCATGCACCTCGCGGCCGACGCCCTGCGGGCCGGACAGTGCGACCTGGCCCTGGCCGGCGGCGCGACGGTCATGGCCACGCCCGACAGCTTCGTGGTGTTCAGCCGCCAGCGCGGCCTGGCCCCGGACGGACGGGTCAAGCCCTTCGCCGCGGCCGCCGACGGCACGGCCTGGTCGGAGGGCGTGGGGCTGCTGGTCCTGGAGCGGGTGAGCGACGCGGTGCGCAAGGGGCACCCGATCCTGGCCCTGCTGCGCGGCTCGGCGGTCAACCAGGACGGGGCGTCGAACGGCCTCACCGCGCCCAGCGGGCCCGCCCAGGCGGCCGTGATCCAGCAGGCGCTGGCCGACGCCGGGGTGACGGGCGCCGAGGTGGACGTGGTCGAGGCCCACGGAACCGGCACCGCGCTGGGCGACCCGATCGAGGCGGGAGCGCTGCTCGCCACCTACGGCCAGGACCGGCCGGAGCCCGTCCTGGTCGGCACCGTCAAGTCCAACCTCGGGCACACCCAGGCGGCCGCCGGGGTCGCCGGCGTGATCAAGACCGTGATGGCGATGCGGCACCGCACCGTGCCCGCCACGCTGCACCTCGACGAGCCCAGCCCGCACGTCGACTGGTCCGCCGGTGCGCTGCGCCTGGTCACCGAGCCGACGCCCTGGCCGGCGCGGGACCGCCCGCGCCGGGCCGGGGTGTCGGCCTTCGGGATCTCGGGGACCAACGCGCACGTGATCGTCGAGGAGTACGAGCAGCTGCGGGTGGCGTACCTGTTCCCGGGGCAGGGCGCGCAGCGGCGCGGGATGGGCCGGGAGCTGGCAGCCAGGTACCCGGTCTTCGCCGCGGCCTTCGAGCAGGCGTGCGACCGGCTGGATCCGCAGCTGCGGGAGGCGATCGACACCGACCTGGTGCACCGCACGGACTTCGCCCAGGCGGCCCTGTTCGCCTACCAGGTGGCGCTGTTCCGCCTGTTGGAGTCCTGGGGGTACCGCCCGGACGCGCTGATCGGGCACTCCGCCGGGCAGCTCGCGGCGGCGCACGTGGCAGGCGTCCTGTCCCTGGCGGACGCGGCCACCCTGGTCACCGCCCGCGGGCGGCTCATGCGCGACCTGCCCGCGGGCGGCGCCCCGGGGCGCACCGCGAGCGACGCCGTCCACTCCCCGCTGACGGACCCCGTGCTGGCCGAGTTCGCGCAGGTGGCAAGGAGTCTGACGTACCGTCCACCGCTCATTGCGGTGATCGGGGCCCGACCGGAGGATCCCGACCACTGGGTGCGGCACGTGCGCGAGACGGTCCGCTTCGCCGACCACCTGGCCGCGGTCGACGGCGCCGCCCTGGTCGAACTGGGCCCCGGCCACACGCTGGCCGCGCTCGTCGAAGGGGTCATCCCCGCCGCCGACCCCGAGCGGGCGGCGGCCCGGCTGCGCGGCACCCGCGCCTTCGACCGGCAGCGCTACTGGCTCGACCGCGCCGCCGAGCACCCGTTGATCGAGTCGACCGTGGTGGTGCCCGGGTCCGGCGAGGTGGTGTGCGTCGCCGACCTCAGCCCGGTGTGGCTGCTCGACCACGTCGTGGACGGCACGGCGATCGTGCCCGCCACGGCGATCCTGGAGCTGGTGCTGTACGCCGGAGCGCGGGCCGGCTGCACCACCGTCGACGAACTGGTCCTGCACACGGCCATGCGCCTTCCGCAGACGCGGCGGGCCGAGATCGTCGTGCGCCCCGAGTCCGACGGCGCCCGGCCGTTCGAGGTGCACGCGGGCGGGGTCCGCTGCGCCAGCGGCCGCCTGGACTCCCGGCCCGGGCCGCAGCCGGACCTCGGTCCGTGGCCCCCGCCGGACGCCGAGGAGCTCGAAGTCGAGCACGCCGACTACGGACCCGCCTTCCGCGGGCTGAGCAGGATGTGGCGCCGCGGCGGGGAACTCTTCGGCGAGGTGCGCGGGCAGTTCCCGGACGCGGGGCGGTTCGCGCTGCACCCCGCCCTGTTCGACGCGGCGCTGCACCCGGCCCGGCAGCTCAGCGGCGGGGTGCCGTTCGCGCTGCGCGGCGTGCACCTGCTGGCGCGGGGCGCCACCGGCCTGCGCGTGCGCCTCCGGGACGGGCGGATCGACCTGGCCGATCAGAGCGGCCGGCCGGTGGCGTGCGTCGAATCGCTCACCGTGCGGGCGGCCGCGACCGGCCGCGGCACGCTGTTCCGCCCCGCGTGGCAGCGGGTCGCGGGCCCGCCGCCGCCTGGCCAGGTCCTTCAGGTGCCGCCGGGCGACGCGCCCGCGGCGCTGGCGCTCACCCTGCGGGAACTGCAGGCCGGCCACGAGCATCTGACGGTCCTGGTGCGGCCGGGGGACCTGGCCGCAGCGGCGGTGGCCGCCCTGGTGCGCGTCGCGCAGACGGAGCACCCCGGCAGGTTCACCCTGGCCGAAGCCGACGCCGGCCGCACGCGGATCGTCGCCGAGCGCGCGGAGCTGGTCCCGGTGCCGGGCGGGTCCTTCAGCTGGCGCGGGACCGTCCTGGTCACCGGCGGCGGCGCGCTGGGCCGGGCGGTCGCCGAGCACCTGCGGGACCAGGGCGTGCGCGTCGTGGTCGCCGGCCGCAGCGGCGAGACGCCGCTGGACGTCACCGACCGGGCGGCCCTGGCCGCGCTGGTCGACTCGATCGAGGACCTGCGCGCCGTCGTGCACACCGCCGGGGTCCTCGACGACGGGATCCTCGCGTCGATGACCCCGGCGCGCCTGGAGACGGTGTGGCGCCCCAAGGCCGAAGCGGCCCGGCACCTGCACGAGTTGACCGCGCACCGGCAGTTGGACGCCTTCGTGCTCTTCTCCTCGGCCGCCGGTGTGCTCGGCCATGCCGGGCAGGCCAACTACGCGGCGGCCAACGGCTACCTGGACGAGCTCGCCCGCCACCGCCGCCGCCTCGGGCTCCCCGCCCTCTCGCTGGCCTGGGGCCCGTGGACGATCGGGATGATGGCCGACCGGAGGGCCGACCCCGGCCTGCTGCCCCTGACGCCCGCCGAGGGCGTGGCCCTGCTGGAGGCGGCGCTGGGCACCGACGAGCCGGTCCTGGTGCCGATCGCCTTCGACCGCCCGCCCCGGCCCGAGGCCGGCAGCACGCCGCAGCAGGCGCCGCCGACCGACCTGCTGGAGCTGGTGTGCGCCGAGGTCGCCGCCGTGCTGAGCTACCCGCAGGTGCAGCCGGACACCCCGATCCTCGACCTCGGCTTCGACTCGCTGACCTCGATCGAGCTGCGCAACCGCCTGGAGGCGCGCACCGCCCTGCGCCTGCCCGCCACCGTGGTCCTCGACTCCGCCACGCCCCGTGCCCTGGCCGAGCAGCTGCGCCCGCCACCCGCGCCGGGGACGCTCGCGTTCCTCTACCACAGGCTGTGCGAGCTGGGCCGGCCCCAGGAGGCCGTGCACCTGCTCGTCTGCGCTTCCTGGGCGCTGCCGTCGGCGGCTGCGCTGCCTGCTGCGGCTCCGCGCAGGCTCAGCGAGGGCGACGGCCCGGCGATCGTCTGCTTCCCCTCCTTCACCTCGCCCCCCGGGGAGTACGGCCCGCTGGCCCGGCACCTGCCCGGCCTGTGGCTGCTCCCGCACCCGGGGTACGAGGGCGGCGCCGTACCGCAGGACGTGGCGGCCCTGGTCCGCGCGCACGCCGCTTCCATCGGGCAACTCGACCGGCCGGTGGTGCTGTTGGGCCGCTCCACCGGCGGCCTGGTCGCCCAGGCCGTCGCGGAGCAGGTCGGCGCCCTGGCGGTGGTGCTGGTGGACACCCACCCGGTCCGGGACGAGCAGTGGCTGGCCGAACTGGCCGTCCGCAGCGCGCTCAGGCTCGACGAGCCCGCCCTCGCGGCGATGGGCGCCTACACGCGCCTGTTCCTGGACCGGCCGGCGGAGACGACCGTCCCGACCCTGCACCTGCGGGCCGGCGAGGTGCCGGGCGACCACCACTCGGTCCTGGAGGAGCACGTGGCCACCACGGCGGAGGCGATCCACCGGTGGCTCACCCGGACGCTGCCGCCCGAACCGGGGGAGGAACAGGGACAGGCCCCAGACCCCGGAGCCGGAGCATTCCCCCTGGGCTGAAGCGGGGGAGCGGACCCGCGAGGGCCGCTCCCGCCCCGCTCACCGCACCGCACTCAGTTGGACGGGCCGCACACCAGTCCGGCGGGCGACAGCACGCACGCCGCCAGGCTCATGCCCGGGCCGTCGTAGAGCCACGGCGACTCGGCGCCGCCGTGCGCTGCGGCGACGGCTGGGCCGAGCGGGTGGCGGCGGTCGCCCCGGGCGGCGTGGACTTCGTCTTCGATGCCTCGGGCGCCGGCGTGCCGGGCCAGGGCCGTCCTGCTGCCCTGACTCCGGGGCCGAGCCTGCCCCGCCCGTCCGTGTCCCGCACGTACAGTGCCCCCATGGACTATCGAACGCTCGGCAGCAGTGGGCTCCTCGTCTCCGCGGTCGGACTCGGCTGCAACAACTTCGGCGGACGTCTCGACGCGGCGCAGACCCGCGCGGTGGTCGAGGCGGCACTCGACGCCGGGGTGACGCTCTTCGACACCGCCGACATGTACGGCGGCCTGGGCGGGTCCGAGACGCTGCTCGGCCAGGCACTGAAGGGGCGGCGCGACGAGGTGGTGCTGGCCACCAAGTTCGGCCATCAGCGGACGGACCTGGGGTACGGCCCCGCGGCCGGGTCGAAGGGCGGCCGGGCGTACATCCGGCGGGCGGTCGAGGAATCGCTGCGGCGGCTGCAGACCGACCACATCGACCTCTACCAGCTGCACACCCCCGATCCGCACACGCCGATCTCCGAGACGCTCGCCGCGCTCGGTGAGCTGGTGCGCGAAGGCAAGGTGCGCTACATCGGGCACTCCAACTTCGCCGGTTGGCAGCTCGCCGAGGCCGCGCACGTCGCCCGGGAGACCGGGGCGGTGCCGTTCGTCTCGGCCCAGAACGAGTGGTCGCTGCTGGAACGCGGCGTGGAGCGGGAGGTGGTGCCGGCGGCGCTGCACTACGGTCTCGGGGTGCTGCCGTACTTCCCGCTCGCCAACGGTCTGTTGACCGGGAAGGTGCGCCGTGCCACGGGTGTCCCCGCGGGCTCGCGCCTGGCGTCGCGGCCCGAGCGGGTGACCGAGGCCGGTCTCGACACGGTCGAACGCCTCGCCGCCTGGGGCCAGGCGCACGGCCGCAGCATCCTGGAGATCGGCGTGGGCGCGCTCGCCGCACGGCCCGGCTGCGGCTCGGTCATCGCCGGGGCCAGCAGCGCCGAGCAGGTGCGCGCCAATGCTGCCGCCGGACAGTGGGTGCCGACCCGCGAGGAACTGGCCGAGATCGACGCGATCCTCGACGCGGAGCCGGCCGCGGCCTGAGCGGCCAGGTGCGGCCGGTCGCACGGTTGACCGGACGGGCTGGTAGGCGGCCGGGAGCTGGAGTGGCAGACTCCGGTCCATGACGTTTACAGTTCCCGAGCCGGACCAGCAACTCTCCGACCCCAGCGCGCTGTTGCTGGACTATCTCGACTACTACCGCTCCGTGATCGGTGCCAAGGTCGAGGGGATGTCCGACGCGGACCTGCGCGCCAGCAGGCTCCCGTCCGGGTGGACCCTGCTCGAACTGCTCAAGCACCTCGTCCACATGGAGCAGCGCTGGCTGCGCTGGGGCTTCCGGGGCGAGCAGGTCGCGGAGCCCTGGGGCGACCGCGGCCCCGCGGACCGCTGGTACGTCCGCCCGCAGGAGTCGGCTGCCGACCTGCTCGCCGCGCTGCACACGGGCGGCGAGCGCACCCGGGCCATCGTCACGGGGACGCCGCTGGGCACCCTCGCCGCCGCCGGCGGCCGCTTCCCGGACGACGGCACCCCGCGGCCCACCCTGGGCTGGATCCTCTTCCACGTCCTGCAGGAGTACGCCCGTCACGCGGGCCACCTGGACATCGTCCGCGAGCTGACCGACGGCGCCACCGGTTCCTAGTGCCGCGTGGCTCGTCGCCCGCCGAAGCGGACTGACTCCGGGGCTCCGGATGCGCGCGGAGGCGGGGTGTGACTGACGGGCTCCGGGTGACCAACCCGCTTCACCGCCACAAGTGTTCGCGCGCATGCGAGGATGACGCCATGGGGACGGGACTGCCCTTCGGGGAGGAGCTGCGGGCCGAGCTCGGCGCACCTCGTCGGGGCCGCCGACTGGGCAGCAGCCCGCGATCACGCGTATGGCGGGCGGAGCTGTCCGGCACACCCGTGGTGGTCAAGCAGCTGGTCGACGGACCGGAGGCCGACGAGCGGTATGCGCGCGAGGTGGCCGCGCTGACGCTCGCATCCCGGGTCGATCCGCCGGTGGTGCCGGTGCTCCTCGGCGCCGATCCGGCGGAACGGGTGCTGGTCCTCGAGTACCTGGAGCACCGGCAGCCCCGCGAGGACTGGGTGATCGACTACGCCTCGGCGCTGGCCCGGCTGCACATGGCCACCGGCGCCGACGATGCGGGCAGGCTCCCCGCCTGGTCGGGCCCGACCCACGACGACGTCGACTCCTTCCTCGGGCTTGCCAGGGCGCTCGGCGTCGCAGTGCCCTCCGGTGTCCGAAGCGAGCTGGACGGCCTGGTGAACCGTCTGCTCGGCGCACCGGGCCATGCCCTGCTGCACGGCGACCCCTGCCCCGGCAATGACATGCACACCGGCGGCGGCATCCGGTTCATCGACTTCGAACAGGCAGCGCTGGGCAACGGGCTCGTGGAGCTCGCCTACCTGCGCATCGGCTTTCCCACCTGTTGGTGCGTCACCGCCCCGGCCCAGCCCCTGCTGCGGGCGGCGGAGGCCGCCTACCGCGAGACGTGGCGCAGCGCGACGGGCACCGAGGTCCACGGCGATCTCACCGACGCATGCGCCGGCTGGCTGCTACGGGGCGACGCGCTGGTCGAGCGGGCCCACCGTGGCACCGCCGACCACCTGGCCGAGATCCCGAACCGCGACTGGACGTGGGGCACGGCAACGGCCCGGCAGCGACTGGTCCACCGTCTCGAAGTCGTCGGCCGGATGGCCGCGGCCGGCGAGGAGCTCAAGGGCCTGGGACAGCTCGCCGCAACCGTGCGGCAGGGCATGCTCACCCGCTGGCCCGCCCTTCAACCGCTGCCCCGGCAACGGCCGTAGCCAAGCCCGCCGGGCCCGGTGCCGGCACAGCAAGAGGGGCTCCTGGGCCAGGGGCGGCCCAGGAGCGGCGATCTACCGGGATGCCTCGGGGCAGGCGGCGATCGCGCGGATTTCGACGAGGAGCCCTGGGCTGGCCAGGCCGCTGACGCCGATGATCGTCCAGGTCGGGTAGGGCTCCTTGACGAGGCGCTTCTTGGCCTCGGCGAAGCCGGGCAGGTGCTGGCGGATGTCGACGTGGTAGCTGGTGACGTCGACGAGGGCGGACAGGTCGAGGTTCTCCAGCCGAAGGATCTCTTCGATCTTCCGGATGGCGATCTCGGTCTGCTCCTCGATGGTGTCCGGGATGGTTCCGTCGGCCCGGCGACCGATCGTTCCGGCGATGAACAGGAGGCCGTTCGCGCGGACCGCGGCGGAGTAGCCGAAGCTTGCGAAGGCGCTGGTGGTCTGCCCGAAGACGGCGTTGTCCTGGGGGACTTCGACGGTGTAGCTGGTCATGGCGATGCGTGGCCTTTGCGTTGACTGTGGGTTTCTTCTTCGGCCCGGTCGTCGGGCCGAGGGGGTGAGCCAGGGGGCTCAGTTGCCCCAGCGGGAGGAACGGCAGGCGTGCTCCAGCCGGGTTTGGCCGAAGGTCTCGCGCTCCCGCAGGAATTCGCCGGGAATCGTGTACCGGGGTGCGTTCTTCGGGTCCTTCGCCGCGTGCGCGACGATCGCGTCCGTCAGGGAACGGACCATGTCCAGCCGTGGATAGGCGGCGTGGACGGCGTCGGCCTGCTCGTCGCTGACCGCGCCGAGGTGATCGGCCCCCAGCGGGCCGCCGAAGTCGAGCGCGACGCCCCCGCGGACGAGGACGCAGAGCGTGCCGCGGCGTTCCGCGATGCCGGGCGAGGTGTGCAGGGCGATGGCCTGCCAGACCTGGTCGGCGTCGGCCGTGGACGTCCCGTGGCGGATGAGGAACTCGGCGGCCCGGTCGGCGCCTTCGACCTCGAAGCGCTGACGGTGCGGGCCGTCGGACGCGACGCCGAGGTCGTGCATCGCGCAGGCGGCGAACAGCAGGTCGTCGTCGTAGTCCCGGCCGGCGGCCAGGTCGAGGCGGGTGGCCACCAGTCGGGCGAACAGGTAGCTGCGGGCGCTGTGGTTGAACAGGGAGGGCGTGTGCACCGGCCGGATGAGGTTCACGACGGCGTCGGCAAGCGGGGTGCCGGGCAGCGTGATCAGGTCGGTGACCGCCTCGTGCGGAGGAGGTCCGGTCATGACTTCATCGTCGCCGTGGCGCCATCTGCCGGACGAGTGGCAAAAGTGACCAACTTCGTCAGGTTTTTGCCACGACCGGCGATCAGGGTGTCGGCACTGGCGGCCGGCTGCGGTCGGCGTGCCAGAAGGTGCGCCGGTAGGCCGTGGGCGTGGTGTCGAGTACGCGGCGGAAGTGCAGCCGCAGGTTGGCGGCCGTGCCCAGTCCGCAGTCGCTCGCCACCCGGTCCACCGGACGGTCCGTGGTTTCCAGCAGTTCCCGCGCCCGGCCGAGCCGGGCGTTGAGCAGCCACTTCAGCGGGGTCGTGCCGGTCTCCTCGGCGAACCGGCGGATGAAGGTGCGCTGCGACAGGCCGGCGTGGCGGGCGAGTACCGGCAGCGTGAGCGGCTCGTCGAGTCGCTGCAGGGCCCATCCCCGGGTGGCGGAGAGCGAGGCTTCACCGGCCACCACGACCGGAGCGGGCACGTACTGGGCCTGTCCGCCGTCCCGGTGCGGGGCTGCGACCAGGCCGCGGGCGATCTCGTTGGCGGCCCCCGCTCCCAGGTCGCGGCGCACGATGTGCAGGCAGAGGTCGATGCCGCAGCACACCCCGGCCGACGTGAGGACGTCCCCCTCGTCGACGTACAGCACGTCGCGGTCGACCGTGACGGCGGGGAAGTCCCGTTCGAGTTCCTCGATGTGCTTCCAGTGGGTCGTGGCGTGCAGGCCGTCCAGCAGGCCCGCCGCGGCCAGCGCGAAGGCTCCCGTGCAGATCGACACCACGCGCCGACCGCGACCGCGGGCCTCGGCCAGCGCGGCGAGTACGGCGTCCGGAGGCCGGACGATCGGCTCGAAGCCCGGCACGATCACGGTGTCGGCGGCGCGCACCTGCTCCAGGCCCCCACCGGCGACCAGGGCGAATCCTGCGGTGGTGGCCACCTTCGCGTCGAGCGCGCACACGGTCATCTCGTACGGCGTCTCCGGTCGGGCGTTGAAGATCTGTGCCGGGATGGCCAGATCGAGCGGGGTGACCCCGTCCAGCGCCAGGACGGCGACTCGATGCACTGTCATGGCAAGATCCTAGGGGACCAGGGCATTGTTGCCACGCGCCGGATGAGCGGGGGAGCAGCGACGACGACCTCACGAGGCCGGGGCCCCGTACCGGTCGGCGAGCTCGCGGGCGGTCGCGGCCAGGCGGGCACGCAGGGCCGGTGGTTCCAGGACCTCGACATCGGTGCCCAGCCCCAGGAACGCGCCGTGGGCGTGGTCAAGGGATTCGATGGGCACGGACGCCCTGGTCCAGCCGTCCGCCTCGGCCGTCCCAGACTCCGCGACCGCCCGGGCGAACGCCTGGCCGAGCTGCTCGCCGCCCCGGGCGACACCGCGCGGCGACAGTCGTACCGTCGCCTGCGCGGTGTGCAGCCGGGCATGGAAGTCGGCGAGCCGGTCCTGCCAGTGCGCCGCCAGGTCGAAGCCCTCGGGTGTCTCGAACTGCTCCTCCAGACAGCGTAGTTCGAGGATCTGATCGACCCGGTACGTACGCGCGGTGGCGCCGTCCGCGGCGGCGACCAGATACCAGCGGCCGGCCTTGAGCACCAGCCCGTACGGCTGCAGCCGCCGTTCCACCTCGGTGGGTGCCTTCCACCGCCGGTACCGGACCCACACCGTGCGCCGGTCCCAGACCGCGGCGGCGACCGCCGCCAGGTGCGGCGTCTCGTCCGCCTGCGCGTACCAGCCGGGTGCGTCGAGGTGGAAGCGCTCCTGGACCAGTCTGGCCCGCTCGTGAAGCTCCGCCGGAAGGGCGGCCCACAGCTTCAGCTGGGCGGTCATCAGCACCTCGCCCAGGCCCAGCTCGGCTGCCGGGCCGGGCAGCCCGGCCAGGAAGAGGGCCTGCGACTCATCGGCGGTGAGGCCGGTCAGCCGGGTGCGGTACCCGTCGAGCAGCCGGTAGCCGCCGCCGTGACCGGCCTCGCCGTACAGCGGGACACCGGCGGCGCCGAGGGCTTCGAGGTCCCGGTAGACGGTGCGGACGGAGACCTCCAGCTCGTCGGCGAGCTGATCGGCCGTCATCCTTCCGCGGTTCTGCAGGAGCAGGAGCAGCGAGATCAGTCGGCTGGCGCGCATGGCTGCCAGTATCCACTGACAGAAGATGTCAGTGGACCGGTTCTAGCCTGCGGCCATGAACGATGTCGACTTCCGCCACAGTTCCTCGGACGTGGCCGACCGCAGTATCGCCGACGCCCTCATGAGCATTGTCGAACTGCGCCAGTACACCCTGCGCCCAGGCGCCCGCGACACCCTGATCGACCTCTTCGAGCGGGAGTTCGTGACGGGGCAGCAGGCGGTGGGTATCACCGTCGGCGGCCGGTTCCGTGACCTGGACGACCCGGACCGCTTCGTCTGGCTGCGCGGCTTCCCGGACATGGCGACCCGCGAACGAGCACTGCACGCCTTCTACTACGGCCCCGTCTGGCAGGAGCACGGGCAGGCCGCCAACGCGACCATGCTGGACTCGGACGACGTTCTCCTGCTGCGCGGCCCGGGCTTCACCGCCCCGGACAGCAGCGGACCGGTCGTCGCGACCATCTGCCACCCCCTCGACACGGCTGCCTTCGCCGACCACTTCGAGCGGCAGCTGCGCCCGGAGCTGGCCGCCCTGACACCGCCCTTGGCGGTGCACCGCACCGAACACGCGGAGAACACCTTCCCCGCCCTGCCGGTACGGGCGGGCGAGGACGTCCTGGTGTGGTTCACCGCGGGTGACACCGCCCCCCTGCCGGACCTCTCGGCACACCTGCGGTCCGCCCCGCAGCAGCTGCGTCTCGCACCCGTGGCGTGACACTCCTGCCGGGGCCGGACCAGCGGGCCTTCGCCCTGTCGTGAGGCGTCGCGCCGCCCGGTTGCCCTCCGGACGGCGCGACACCCGCCAGGCGGGCGGCAGCTCTGGCCGCGCTACGGACGAATGATCCGGGAGAGAAGCCTGCTCGCGGACGTGTCGGCCGTGTGGCGCGGGCGGTCGGGGCTGTGTTCTGCGCATGCCTCCTGCTGGAGGAGGACGGCGATCTCGTCGACGTCGTCGTTGACGTCGAAGAACCCCTGGATGTTCGGTGCCGCCGCGCCGTTGACGCCGACGAAGAAGGTGTAGAGGTGGCCGTCGTCCGCCTGCAGGTAGCCCGCGTACGTCTGCGCGTTGACGGCGACCTGTTGGTTGAGCTGGTCGAAGCCGATGATGGTGCCGGGCTTGGCGAAGACCTTGCCCTTGGCCGGGCAGTCGCTGGTGCAGAAGAGGGCGCCCGTGCCGGACACACCGAGGATCGGCAGTGAGGTGCGGAACGCGTCCGCGTCGGGGGTGCGCAGCCAGTATGCGAGCAACTGGTTGAGCCCGGTGGGCGTGACGCGGTCGACGGGGACGTCACCGCGTCCGTCCGCCATCTGGAACTGGGTCGGGTCGACGTTCGCCGTCCGGGTGAGGAAGTCGTGGATGACCGGGAAGCCGTCGAAGCAGTTCGTGCTGCCGCGGCTCACGGCCATGTTGCACAGGGCCAGGTTGGCGCCGAGATTGTGGCTGACGTTCAGGATCAGCTTGGCGTAGTCGCGGTACGGCGGCGAGACCAAGGCGGCGACCTGGGGATCGCCGGTGTACGAGGCGGGCAGCGTGTTCTCCGGGTTGGGCCCGGTCGGTGGGGCGGTGACGGTGACCCCTGCGCGGCCCAGGGCCTCGATCAGGGCGGTGCGCCCGAAGGCATTGGGGTCCTGGATCTGGGAGTTCTTCAGGGTGGGCTGGGCGTCGGCGGCGATCGTGCCGGAGAGCGTGATCGCCGTGCCGTCGGGGGACGTGGAGACCTGGATGTCGGTGGTGCCACCGGCCTCCACCGTCTGGACGTTGGAGGTGACCTGGTACGGCGCGACCTGCGGGCGCCAGCTCAGCTGGGCGGGCTGACCGGGGGAGGTCGGCGTGCTCAGCAGGTCGATGACGTTGTCGTTGATGATGAGGGGCGTCGGCTGGGGGCTGATCGGCGGGGGCGTGAACAGCCGCGGGTCGATGACCACATCGCCGTCGACCGTGGTGATGCCCGAGTCGTGGACCTGGTGGGCGATCTGGTCCAGGCCGGCGAGCGGGTCCTCGGGCGTGAGGGTGGCGCCCGGGATGTCGTCGGCATAGGTGTGGTCGATGGAGGTGAAGTCCACCGACCCGTCCGGCTTCGTCCGGCCGCCCATGGTGAGATCGCCTTGGGCGACGAGCGCCAGGTTCCCGGTGAGGGTCGACCCGTCGAGGTGGCCGACAGCGTTCACCGGCGTGGTGAAGCGGTGGTCCGGGCCGAGGGCGTGCCAGGCGCCGGAGATGGTGATCAGCTTGATGGTCGAACCCGGCATGAAGAACTGGTCGGGGTACGTGGAGTGGATGACCCGCCCGCTCGCGGGGTCGATCTCCAGCACACTCCACTGCGCGTGCTCGTACGCGGGTTTGTCCATGATCGCCGTGATGTCGGGCCCGAAGCCGCTGTGCGGGTGCTCCGCAGGTGCGGCGGCAGCTGTACCCGCCACGACCGCGAGTGTGGCGCCGACGGTGGCCCAGGCCCGAACCCGATGACGGATCCTCGATCTCATTCGCCCAGCCGTTCTGGAGTCGGAAGCCCCGCTTCGCGGGGCGCTCACGGCGCATGGTAGGAGTCCGGACTCCGGGAGCGGGGCTGCGGCGCGGTGTGCTGACGGCGTGCGGTATGAAAATCATTCAGTCGGTGGAAGGTGGGCGCAGGGATCGGTGATCGTGGAGTTGCGACGCTCTGTGATCACGCGGACCGGGGAGGACTCCTCGATCCAGCCGAACTCTCCGGGAACCGGTCGGGTGTTCCCACGTGGCGGTGCAGGTGGCGGAGTCGTCGGGGCCGGCCGGGGAGACGTACGCCTCCCCGGCCTCATCCGGGGTCAGTTGTAGATGCCCCAGGAGAGCTTGCCGCCGAGGTGGTCGATGATCTCGGTCCGGACGGAGTGGCCCGGGCCGTCGTAGATCCACGGGGACTGGGAGCCGCTGATGGAGTCGTACACCGGCCTGCCGTTGCTGCTGTCCCAGATCAGGAACTCGCAGTGGCCGTTGGTCCTGGTCGGGTCGATGGCCTGGAAGTCGTGGTACTGGCCGTCGGTGTAGAGCCGCGGCTCGATCTTCTGCACGGCGTCGCAGTTCGGGGTGCTGGGCATCTGGAAATCGCCCTCGACGGCGAAGGCCGGCGAGGACATGGTCAGGGCGAGCACGGTCCCCGCGCCGAGGACGGCGACGGCGGTCCGCAGCGAAGTACGGCGAGACAGCATGGTGTGGGGTTCCCCCTGTTGTCGGTTCCTGTCGGTACCCGGCACACGCAGCGGCGGACGGCTCCGCCGGGGTGTGGCCGGGCGGAGCGATGTTTTCAGCGGATGATCACGGTGGCAAGGGCTGCGCTGGTTTTCGGACGTTCTCGGACACCCGGGTGGTGTCCGCGGACACCACCGCCGGCTGCAGAGCCGGGGTGGCCGGCCGAGGCCGCACACGCTGCACTCGGCGCCGTGTGCGGGCTTACCGTCTGTCAGCCGTGGATCGGGAAGGATGCCTGGAACGACAGGCGACCGTCGGCGTCATCGCCGATGCGGGACAGGACGTCGTCGAGTGCGACGAACTCCTCCCAGGCCGCCCGGCCGGTCGCTTCGGCCAGCCGGGCAACGACGAGATCCTCCAGGTCGGCGACGCGCTTGTTCTTCCAGATCTTGTCGGCGAGGCTCACCAGGAGGTCCTCCAAGCCGGCACGCGACGCTGTCCACGACGCGTGTGTCGCGGCGAAGCGGGACAGCTCCGGGCCGACGCCGCAGCCGAGCAGCAGAGCCTGTCCGGCCTCCTCGTGCGCCGCTCCGGGCCCGGAAAGCTCGGAGACGTGCACGGTCTTCCCGATGTCGTGTGTCGCGGCCCCGAAGAGCACCGCCTCGCGGTCGAAGAGCAGGGCCGGGCAGCGCTCTGGGGTCGAGGACGGTCACGGCTCCGGCCGCCGCCAGTGCCGAGGGGCGTACGCGGCCCAGGAGGACAGCCGCCAGGGAGCTGACGGGCAGGGTGAGCTGGGCGGTCTTGCGGGTCCGGTGCACCTCCTGGGGCCCACCAGGGGGCTCGTCAGCTGCAGGAGTTCCTGGCCGGGATCGCCCCCGTTCTTCGCCCGGCGTAGCAGCCGCGGTCGGCTGCCCGGGCCGGGCGGCTGCCCGTCGGCTCTCCCCGGTTCGCGCCGCTTCGTGTGGACTTGATCAGGCCGTCGGCCGATCGGTACGGGTCACGCCGACTGCAGGGGGCTCTGTGAGCGCTCCCGGGCGGGGAGTACGCTGCGGCCGTGATCGATGACGAGGACCAGATCCTGGCTGCTGCGATCGGTGCGCTGGGAGCCGGCAGTGGTGGGTTCGGCGGCGGACGGGGGGCGACGTTCGCGGCGAAGCGCCTGAAGAAGAACGTCCATGAGATCGGCCTGTCGCTGGCCATGCCGCTGGATGCCGCCGCCGCACACGTTGCTGCCGTCCTCGCTCGGGCCGGACACCTGCTGGACGCGGAGGACACCCGGCCCACGGGGGCGCGCGCTGTCCGAGCGGTGGTCGGGGGCGGATACGGGAGCCTGAATCCGGTGCTGATCACCGTCGGTCTGAGCGAGGACGGGCCGGAGCGCACCACGGTGTCCGTTCGTGGTGCGGCCAAGGAGGGGCTCATCAAACAGCGGGCAGGAGAGAAGACGGCGAAGCGCATCGCCGAACTCCTGGCCCGCCAGGGAATGGGCTGACCGTTGCCCGCCCTGGGCCGGCGGCTCCGGTCCGGGCGGGCACGGGCAGGGTCACGCGCCGGTCTCCAGGATGCTTTTGAGGGTGGTCAGTTCGGTGTCGACGAGAGCGATCTGCTCGTCGAAGTAGGTGTCGGTGAAGGCCGGCGGCTGGAAGAAGGTGATCATGAACTCCGAGCCGGTGCCGTTGGCGACGACGCGAGCGGGGACCTGCCAGGACGCCTGCTCGTCGAGGTAGTCGTGGTCGAGGAGGCCGAGTTCGGCGTTGCCGCGGATCCGGAGCCTGGCGGGGCCGTGCGGCGTGGTCATCAGCCACCAGTCGGGTTCGTCGGTGGGCTCGATGGCCTTGACGTTGACGACGGCCCAGGCGGGCCAGTTCGCCGGGTCGGCGAGGAAGGCGAAGACTTCGGCGACGGCGCGGTCGATGCTGACGGTCTTGGTCACCGAGCGAACGGTGGCGGGGCTGGTGTTCATGACGGGGCCTTTCCGGAGCCGGGGGTCTCGGGATGGGGGTCGCCTACCAGACGGCGGATCCAGTCCTCCAGCTGGAGGCGCTGGGCCGGGGCCAGGTGGGCGAAGAAGTGGGCGTCATTGCGATCGGCGATCTCCGCCAGGCGCGGTGCGAGGTCGCGACCGGCGTCGGTGAGGGTGAGCCGCAGGATGCGCCGGGATCCTGGGTCGCTCTCGCGTGACATGAGGCCCTTGGCGATCAGCCGGTCGACCAGGCGGGAGACCGCGCCGACGTCGATGTCGACGTAGCGGGCCACCTCACGGGTGGTGGTGGCGTCGCCGCGGTGGACGGTGATGAGGACCGCCCACTGGGAGACGGTCACGCCGTGCTCCGCGAGTTGCTTCTCGAACCGGCCGTGGACCTCGTCGGAGAGCCGGCGCAGCCAGTAGCCGAGGTGGTCACGAAGCCCGCTGCTCGATGCTGTCACCCCTCCAGCCTGCATGCCGGGACAACTGTTGTCAAGACAACAGATGGCCTGGGCGAGGGCGTCGCTTCCGGGTCGGGAAGAGCCGGATCCGGCGCCGGGCTACGACCACGTCAACAGCTGCCTGGCGGCCCTGCCGGGCGACACACTCCTGGTCGACGTGCACTGCCATGTCTGAGCGACGGCGACCCCGGGCCTCCCGGCCTCCCGGCTTCCCGGTCTTCGGGCGCGATGGTGGTCAGCGTCCGATGCGTTGCTGCGGATGGTGGTGGGCGAGGTGTCGGCGCAGCAGGTCGCGTCCGTAGTCGCCGCCGTTGGGGGTGCGCACGATGGTGTGGACGTGGAACGGTTCGGGCTGGTCGTTGTCGAGGAAGACGCCTTGGTGGCAGTCGTATTCGATCAGGACGACGGGGCTGTGGATGCGGTAGTAGAAGGCGTCGTCGTCGCCGCTCCCGCCGATCCAGGCGAGGTGCGTGTCGTCGAGGTGCTGCTCGACGCTCTCCATGAACACGGCGGCGGGACCGTCCGGGAGCCGCTGCGCGTAGGTCATCACCAAGTGGAGCAGCAACTCCTGTTGCCCGGGGGAGAGCCCACCGGCCGGCAGCCCGGCGTAGGGGATGACACGGTTGTCCTGGGCCGCGCCGCCCAGGTGCCTGCCGTTGACCGGGTCGGCGAGTTCCGCGGGCAGGTCCTGCGACCGGATGGATGGGTGGAGAACGGCCTGACGTGCCTGTTCGGGGTGCAGGCTGCGCCGCAGGTCGAGCCCGGCCGTCCGCTGCTCGTCGAACAGGCGCAGGCCCTTGTGGGTACCGCGGTCGGCCTCGGTGGGCTCGGCGCCGATGAAGGTCGGGGTGAGGACCATCTGCCGGCCGATGATGAAGCAGTGCACGTCGAGGTGGTGGCCCCACAGTTGCCATCCCCACGGCTCCGTTGTCGAGGGGGTGCCGAACACCGCGAAGGAATAGCTGAATTCGGTGAGGGTGTCGCGGTACTGGCCGATCAGTTCGCCGAGCGCGGCGTTGAGTTTCATCGCCGTGCGAGCGTCGGAGAAGCCGCTGGCGGACAAGCAGGCCTCGAGGACCGCGAGCGCACGCTCGCGCTGCGTGGGCTCGAGGTCCTCCAGGCGCAGGCCGTGCGGATCCCAGTTCGGAAAGGCATTGATCCACATCCGCCATTCGTCCGCGTCGACGGCGAAGAGGACCTCCCCGCGCTGCGCGGGAGTGAGGCCGTCGAGGAAGGCGGTCGCCGCCCTGCTCGCGGGCCCCGGATCCCAGCCGGTGTCCTGGAGGGCGAACAGATCGGGTATGACGTGCCCGTCCGTCGTGATGCCGACCAGCGGCTCCTTCGCCCGCTCGAGCACCGGCGGGAACGCCTCCCGCACTACCGCCCGGAGATTCGGGGGAAGGGCCGCGAGATCCACCCGGGCGTCCTGGACCGGCAGCCCGAGAACGGGTCCGAATCCCCGGTAGAGCGTCTTTTCACAGTCGTCATCCATGAGGGAACATGCCTTCCTTGCGGCGAGCCGGAGCCCGCGGGGATCACCGGACCGCTGGACCGCTGGACCGCTGGACCGCTGGACCGCTGGACCACTGGATCACCGGATCGCCTCAGTGGCCGAGGTTGACCTGTGTCCGGTGGTGGTCGCCCTTCTCCATCAGGTCGACGAACCCGAGGGCGTAGTCCGCGGCGGAGATCGCGCCGCCGTCGTCGGGCTGGACCGCGACGTCGCCGCCGAGCCGGTAGCGGCCGAGTCGCTCGCCGGGCACATGCGCACCGAACCCGAGCGCCGGGCTCACGAAGACCCAGTCGAGGGTCGCCGGCGTGGCCGGGAGGTCCTCGATGACGAGCGCCGCACCGGCGCGGATCTCGTCGTGGAGCGCTGCGGGGATGTGGCCGAGGTCGGTGACGAAGCGATCCGCCCCGGGGGCCGGACGCAGCGAGGAGAAGCCGCCGACGACGAACAGGGGCACGCCTGCGGCATCGGCCAGTCGCGCGATGGTGCGGTGGACCTCGCGGAAGGTGCCGGCCAGCGGGCCGAGTGGGGCGAGTGCGGCCACGACGGAGTCCGCGCCCTCGATGACTGCCGCGAGCGTTGCTTCGTCGGTGGCGTCGCCTTGGACGTAGGTCACGTTCGGGACGGGCGCGCCGGGGAGCGAGCGGCTCAGTGCGGTGACCCGGTGGCCGCGGGCGGCGGCCTCCGCGACGATGGCCGAACCGGCATAGCCGGTACCGCCGATGACGGTCATGCGGGACACGAGGGGCCTTTCGACGAGACGGTGGCGTCGGGCGACGCGATGTGATTACCGTATGAGTGCAGCTCTCTGACGGGAAGAAGGCACTTTGTGGTAACCACGCAGGCCGAGCCGGTGCCCGGCGGCAGCCCCTACCGCGCGGACTGCCCGACCCGCCACATCCTGGATCGCATCGGCGACCGTTGGACGGTGCTCATCGTGGGCGCCCTCTGGGACGGCAGCGCCCGCTTCTCGGAGTTGCGGCGGCGCATCGAGGGCGTCTCGCAGAAGATGCTCACCCAGACCCTCCGCGGGCTCGAACGGGACGGGCTCGTGCTCCGCACCGTCCACCCCGAAGTCCCGGTCCGCGTCGAGTACACGCTCACCGAGGCGGGCCGCACCCTGCGCGAGCCGTTGCGCGCACTACAGGAATGGTCGATCGCGCACCTCGGCGACGTGTCGGCGTCGCAGGAAGCCTACGACCTCGCCCATCGACCTCCTCTTCCTGACTCCACGGATCGCGACACGTAGCGCTGCGACCTCGGCCTCGCCGCAGGAGCCTGCGTCTGTGCACGACGGGCGGTCACGTCCGCCGGCTGGGCTCCTGCCGGGATTCGCCCGCGTCCTGCCGCCCGAGCCGTCGGCGCCCCCGCTTGTGCCGCGGGCTGCCCGTCCTCGCCACGCCCGCCCGACTCGAAGGCGGCGCTGACCGGGCCGCGCACCGCGGGGCTGGTGGATTCCCGGCCGGGGTCAGGGGCGGCTGTCAATGTCGACCGGCGGAAGGTCGGCCAGCTGCGCTTTGCTGAGCCGCGTCGTGACGACCCCGGCCTGCCACGACACGTCGTCGATCGGGATGGCGACGGTCTTCCTGCCCCACAAGTGGCCCTCCTTGAGGAGCACATGGGTCACGCCTTGGTCGCGCGGGTCGACGAGCAGCCCCTGAACGCGGCCGACCTCGCCGTCGTCGGCCACGACGCGGTCGTCCTTGCGGATCTGGACCTCGTCGCCCGGTACCCGCTCGCGGACGACCGTGTGCGGCGCGCCGCTGTCGGGCAACAGCGGCATGGGGACGGCGCCGCCTCCGCCGAGGCCGGCAGGCGGCATGACGAGCCACTGGCCGGGCTCGTAGCCGAACTGCTCATCGGCGCCCGCCAGGTACTCCGTCTCCTCGGCGGGGGCGAGCTGGGCGACGGCCGCCGTGTCGCGGAACAGGCGGATGTTCTCGGAGTCACTGGCCGTCCCGTCGACGATGTCGACGGGCACCAGCCGGTCGGTGGCGTCACGGCCACCGATCACCAGGTGGGTGACCCGCGCCGACTGCGGTTCGATCACCACCCGCTTCAGCTGGCCGTAGGTGCCGTCCGGGCAGTGGACCTCGGCGCCGATCGCGTACTGCACTGGTGTGCTCACCTGAATTCCTCCTGCGATTGTGCCGGACCGCGTCCAGCGGTCCGGTCGCCGCCCGTCTGCCCCGCCGCAGGCACTCGACACCTCTCCC
The DNA here is from genome assembly GCF_036226465.1 of Kitasatospora sp. NBC_01250. NCBI lineage: Bacteria > Bacillati > Actinomycetota > Actinomycetes > Kitasatosporales > Streptomycetaceae > Kitasatospora > Kitasatospora sp. NBC_01250. The sequence goes on from NZ_CP108476.1 coordinate 8,859,182, forward strand.
GCCGGTCTCCCGCCAGGACCTGGGCGGTGCCCCAGGGGACAACCGAGCGCCAGGTCCTTTCCGTCGTACCGCGGCATGACACACCGCAAGCGGGGAAGCCGCTCCACGTTCAGTCAAGCCGCCTTGCGAGGCGAGACAGGAGAGAAAGTCACATGTACATAGGGCTCGGCACCATTGTGCTCATCGTCATCGTCGTCCTGGTCGTGCGTGCCCTCAGCCGCGGCTGACAGGCCCATCGAAACGAGCGACGCCCCAACGAGCGGGGGAGGCACCTCGGACACGCTTGGGGTGCGTGATCCCCTCTGCGATGTCGTGGCTCTGCGCGGAGCCGGGCGACCCTGGACGCCACGTCCTGTTGAGCGAGGTGGCGTCCAGGGTCAAGGTTGCTGGCTGTCCGGTTGATTGCTGCTCGACTTCGCTGCTTCGCACTACGGCTGCGTGACTCGCGGGCGGGTGATCAGCGGCTCGATCCCGGCGTCCTGCAGGCGCATGGCCAGCAGAGCCCTCTCCGCGAGGGTTCCCACGTATGTGCCGGTCCGGATCCGGTGCAGGGTTGCCTTGGCGTGGGCCAGGTCGCCGCCCAGTTCGGCGCGGAGCACCTTCATCACGGTGACGGCGCCTGCTGCGGGGTCGGCGAGCTGCAGCCGAGCGGGCCCGTGTTCAGCCAGAAGCCGCCCTCGGAGGGAATCGGGGAGGTCGCCTCGGCCGCAATCGGCCAGTGCCCACCCACAGGTCGGGCAGTGGTATTCGATGCTCCACTCCAACGTGCTGCCGACGAGCTCCTGCCCGCCGGAGCAGGTCAGCGCTGCGGCGCAGTCCGGGCACGGCGACGTGTACTCGACGGACTCGCCAGTCACTTCGTAGCCACTTCCCTTGATGATCACGGTGTTCGTGGATGCCGGGCGTGCTTCCGACCGGTCCGCTTCGGCACGATCACACGTCGTGGGTGGCGTGCCTGCTGGATCCTCCCACCAGAAGCTCGAAGTCCTCCCACCAGAAGCTCGTACCGGGCAAGCACAGAAACCCGCTGGTTGCCACGCGACCGGTTGCGGAAGACTGGCCGGGTGCTGCTTCCCACCACCGCCGACCTCGTCGAGCTCGTCGAGGCCGTCCGGATCACCGAGCCACACGGCTGGTACCAGTGGACGGATACCGTCCCCGGCGAGACCGTCGGGCTCTGGGACGATGCGCAGGAGGTCCTCGCGCTCGTCGCTGGCCTCCCCGCGAGCACCAGGACGCGGTGCTTCTCCCCGGGCTTCGCAGTCCGTGCCCACACCGGTCCGGGCCAGGTCTTCTCGGGTCAGGTCCTCTTCGAGATCGCCTTCTGCTTCCACTGCCACGCGGCGTGGTTCTACGGCCAGGCCGTCACCCCGAACCTGGCTCGCCAGACCTTCGATCCCGCGAGTGCTCCGGCGCGCGAGCTCCTTCGTCGGTTCCGGGAGAGTGCCGCGTCCCGCTGAGTGACACCGCAGCGACCGCGGACAACCCGGGTCCCTTGCTCCGGGCCGGTCACGTTGCGGGGGCGCTGCGCCGTACCTCCAGAACGGCCTTTCCGGTGACCCGACGCCCGCGGAGCGCCTCGGCTGCCTCGGCGAAGCGCTCCCAGGCGCCCAGCCAACCGGTCTCCACGGCCAGCGTCCCCTCCGCGACCAGCCCGGCCAGCACCGCCAGCTCCGCGCCGGCGTCGCCCTCGATGACGAAGGAGGTCAGCGACCTGGCAGGGCCGACCGTCGCGTACGGAGGGAAGACAGCCGGCTCGCCGGAGGTCCAACCGACGCTCTGCACACGGCCACCGGGAGCGAGCAGGTGCCATGCCGCGACCAACTGCGGGCCGCCAACGCCATCGCAGCAGCAAGGAACGGCAGGCACCCGCGCAGGCCGGGCCGCTCTGCCCTCGCAGGCACCGCACTCTGCCCCTGCGGCCCTGACAGCAGACCCAGGTTCGGCGTATCCAGGAGGAGGACGTCATTCCACCCCGGAGGAGGCGCTGTGCGCGGCCATGCGAATGCCAGGGACACCGGAAAGAAGGAGGCCGACCCGGCGCCCCGCGGCGCCTCGGCAGCCCGCGGGGAGCAGTCTCCTGACCTTCTCCGGCTTCAGGCGACCGTCGGGAACGCCGCGGTCGTGCAGCGGCTGCGACAGGCCGGCCGCCTGGGTTCGTCGGACGGGCCGGAAGCGGTGCAGCGTTCAGCGGTTCACGACGTGCTGCGATCTCCTGGGCGGCCGCTCGACGACGGTACCCGTACCGAGATGGAGAGTCGCTTCGGCGCCGACTTCTCCGATGTGCGGATCCACGACGACGGGGCGGCGAAGGCATCCGCGGCCGGTGTCGGAGCTCGCGCCTACACCTCCGGGCACCACGTGGTGATCGGTGCGGGCGGTGCGGACAGGCACACCCTTGCCCATGAGCTCACGCACGTCATCCAGCAGCGTCAGGGGCCGGTGGCCGGCTCCGACACCGGCGACGGGCTTCGGGTCTCCGATCCCGCCGACCGCTTCGAGCGGGAGGCGGAAAGCACCGCCCGCCGGGTGATGGGCGGTGCGGTGCCGGTGCGGGAGAGCACCGTGCAGCGCGCCGACCGGACACCGGGGCTGGCGGTCCAGCGCTGGGCGGATCAGGACTCCCAGACCGAGCAGGCCATGAAGGTGTCGGCCGGCGGGCTGTTCGCAGTCGTCGCCGATGAACCGGACTCGGTCTGGGTGAAAGCCGGGACACCGGCCGCGAACGTCTCCCCGGCGCTGCGGCGTACCACGACGGAACCGCAGGACCTCTTCGGCACCGGCAACTACCAGGAGTACCAGCTTGCCCGGGAGATCCTGGACGACTGCCTCCACACCGCGGAGGAGATCATGCACAACGCCGTCGGAGAACTGGGCGACGGTGCGAACAGCAACATCCGTACGAACGACGGCACCAAGGCCTTCGGCGTGTCGGACGAGTCGAACCGCGAGCGCGCGGCGGACTTCAAGGGGGAGCCGGACCGCCGCGCGGCTCCGGTGGTCGGCCAGGCCTACGTGATGGTCGCCATGAACCCCGGCGAGGAGGAGATGTCGCAGTACCACGCGGCGGCGGTCGTGGGGGTGGACGGAGCCGACACCCTGACCCTGGAGGCATTCGCCGGCAGCGGACAGACCACCCCGGACCCCAGGACGTACACCATCGCTTCGACGGCGTCCTTCCACGACGTCTGGAGCGGTGGCTACTACGCCAGGAACCACCCCAAGGTGACCATGAAGACGGTCGTCATCGGACCACGCGGCAAGGGCCGCCGCGTGAAGGCGGGCGATGAGCGACCGCAGAACCCGAATGTGGCTGATGACTAGCAATCCAGCCAGCCCTCGCCATTCCCGCTCGCCGCGGGTGCTGTTCACCCGTGGCGAGCAGCACTTTGCTGACGGGCGGTCAGCAGGCTGCCCCGGTCCGGTACCGCTCGTGCCAGGTCGTGCGAGACCAGTCGGCGGGCGTGGCGCGCGGGGCGGGGCCGCGCGAGGACCGTTGCGCAGGCTGGCCGTCGCATCCGACGCACCGTGACGAGGGGCAGCTCATGCACAGCAGCGCCAGGATCCGCCAAGGTGTGCGGGTGCTGCTCGCCGAACTCCCGCGCGGAGCACTCGACCAGCGAGTCGGCCAGATTGAGCGCGGCACCCGGCCCGGTCCCGATCTCCCGACGCCGGATCGGCGCCCGACTGGCCGTCAGACCGCTCAACGCCACGTAGCCTGCCCCCGCCACGAGGTGGGTGATCGCACCGAGTACCACCAGGCGCTCATCAGCACTCATGCCGAGCGCCGGTACGGCGCTGTCCGCACCGGCGAAGGGCACTTCGGCAGGGACGGAACGCAAGGGGACAGGTCAGGCACCGCACGCTCCTCTCGGAATCTCGTCCCGTGAGCCCCCTCACCCCGTCCCAGGTGGTGCGCGTCCGTACCCTGGAAGGGCGTGGGCGCGCACCACCTGCTCATCGATGAGCGTCGGCATCGAGGGCCTGTCAGGGACGTTGGACGTGTCGGTGGGTGATCAGGCAGGTGGCGGGGACGGGGAAGGCTTCGCGGATGTCATGGCCAGGATCTGCAGCATGGTCTGTCGGTGTCGGGACTCTGCCGAGGCCCCGGTTCGCGGGACGGCGACCGGGCAGGCTAGTTTGCTCGGGTGAGTCTCCTTGATGATGTGGCCGAGCGTGACGGCTGGCGGTGCTGGGTGTGCGACGAGCCGGTCGACCCCGACAAGTCGGTGAACGACCCGCGAGGGCCCAGCGTCGACAGCCGGACCACCGACCGGAAGGCCAAGGTCGCCGAGCGGCTCGCGCACCGCGGGTGCAACACCCGCAAGGGCGCGGTCAAGGTGGTCATCGCCTGGCCGGACCGTCTGTACGTGGTCGAACCCGCGCCGCTGATCACCGTTGCGGGGAGGCTGGAGCGCAAGGGGGGCCGCGAGATGGTGGGCCGCTGTCCGACCAGGCAGGACGCCCAAGAGGCGGCGGATTGGCTGGTGGACCGGTTCTCCCGGCTGGTACCAGGGCTGCCGGTGACCGCCGACATCGAGGCGGGCGGCGGCCAGTTCCTCGTCATCCTGGCCAGCGGCCGCCGCTGACGCCTGATCCCGCAGACCGTGGCGCAGGCGAGGCGGCACGGCTTCGAAGTGGCCCAGTACCGTCCTGGTCGCCACCGTCCTCGCAGCCGCCGTGCCGGGTGCCGGCGGGGCCGCCCTCGTCTGCGGGTCCGAGCACCGCGCCATCGGACGTCGCAGTGCCTACCGAACGTCGCCTACTGCACGTCGGTGGGCAGGCTGAGCATGGCGTCGTCGTACACACGCAGCCGGCCCCGTTCGTCCGGGCAGCCGTCGTTGGCATTCGGGTACGTCTGATGAGTGTTGTGCAGGCCGCGCTGGAGCTGCTCCTACCGCCGCCTGCCGGCCTGCCTCGCCGTCGGCGCCACGCTGGCCGCCCCCGCGAACCGCACCGGCCTCGGTGACGATCCGACCTTTCGGCCCGGCTCGTGGCCGCGCAAGCAGGCGACGGTCCGCACCGCCGGGAGGCCGATCGGGCGGCAGAGCGTGCGCCTGGAGCTGGTCCCCTGGCCGCCGCTCCGCCGGCCGGCCAGGAACGTCGCCTGCTGATCCGCTCGCCGCTCCGCAATGCCCCCCCCGCCGTCCCGGCCGACCCAGACCGGGAGGGCCGCTTCCCCCAGCAGACGAGTGGTCACCGTCCAATCCACCCAGCAGCCGTCCGCGTCCTCCGGTGCGCCCGCTTCCTCTCACCACTGCTGGGGGCGGTCCCGGGAGGTGCGCTGGTTCGGGCGGTCGACACCTTGATCGGCTCGCGACGGAGATGTGATCTTTCTCCGTCAGACTGTCAGGTGATCTTCACGTTCCTGTGCTCGTTGCTCCCGATTGGTTCATGGTGTCTCAACAGTCCAGCCCTGCCCGCCGTTTCAGGGGCGGTATCTCGTTCGCCGTCGTCGCCGTCGTACTCGCCAGCCTCAAGTCTCTCAGCGGATGCCAGGCCCTGTCCGGCCAGTTGAAGACGCTGCCGCCGGAGCAGTTGAAGAGCGAGCTGGTCACCGCGCCGGCCGGGTCGAAGCCGTTCGCCCAGGGAACGCTGTCGCCTGACGGCATCCTGACGCTCGACCAGTTCGTCGACGGCGTGATCAAGGCCGGTGACCGGTCCGACGAGAAGCGGAGCATGACCGACCGGGGTTTCAAGTCCGCCGCGGAGGTGAACTGGGACGCACCGGACGGCACCTCGGCCGACGTCTTCCTGCTCCAGTTCACCAGGTCCGACGGCGCGCAGGACTTCGTCAGCGGCGTGTCGCAGGCGACGGCGAACGAGGAGAAGCCGCAGCGGCCGCTGGGCTCGCTGCCGGGCATATCCGGGGGCGAGACGTGGACCGCCGGCGCGGTGGACACCGTGGGGAACATCCGCCAGAGCGCCTGGTTCTCCGTTGGCAACATCGCCGCCGACGTGCACTACTACACCCCCGGCCAGCCCGACTCGGGCGGGCTGGCCCAACTCGCCCGCGCCCAGCAGGCACGGTTGACCGGGAACGTCACCACCCCCTCGCCGCTGCCCGCCGGCACCACGTCGGTCGCACCCGCCCCCGGCACCACGTCGGCTGCGCCCGCCCCGGCCGGTACCACGGCGGCCGCAGCGGCCCCGGCCGACCAGAACCGCCTGCTGGGCGACCTGGTGGCGCCGCCCGCCGCCTCCAAGCCGTGGCAGGCCGACGACCAGACCGGGCCGAGTGGCATCCTGACGCTCAACCAGTTCGCGATCCGCTACGCGCAGGCCGACCGGCAGGGCGTCATCGACAAGCAGACCACCCGTGGCTTCCAGTACGCGGTCCGGGAGAACTGGAACACCAGCGACGGCCAGGAAGCCGACATCGTACTGGCCCAGTTCGCCACCGCGACCGGCGCACAGAGCTACACCCTCGGCCACCAGAGCAGCGCCGGCGACAAGGCGGACGCCGCCGGCACCTACCCGATCCCGAACAGCGGCGACACCATCGCCTACGACCACCGCGACCTCGACAGCAACGGGGACATCCTGACCGAGAGTTACGCCGTCATCGGCAACATCGCCATCGACGTCAGCTACTGGCAGCCGAGCAAGGCCGTCGACCGGGCGGTCATGACCGCCCTGCTCCAGCAGCAGTACGCCAAGCTGCTCGCCGACCCGACCGTGGCCACCGCCGCAAAGGCGGCACCTGCCCTGCCGTCGGCCACCCCGTGACGCCATGGGACGCTGGGCCGGTAGTCCAGTCGCACCTAGTGCCGCGTCAGGCAGCCTTTGCCTGTCAAGGAGCGGCGTCCGGTGCGTGCTGTCGGCGTGCCGGCCGGAAGTCCTCGTACTGGACGTACTTGGGCTTTCGGCCGGTGCGGCGAGAGTGCGTGCCGGGCGTCGCGACGGGGCGAAGGTTGCCTGACGCGGCACTAGCTCTCGGCGCCCCGATTCAACTCGACTGGGCATAGGCCAGGATCTGTGCAGCTGGACGGCTTGGCCATGGCCCGGCCGGTGGCTCCGTCAGTCGATCAAGCGGCCTGCTCCTCGCGCTCGACGAGGATGCCGTTCTCGAACCGTGCACCTGTACGGACCAGGCGCGGTTGGAGTTCGAGTGGATGCGTCACAGCCCGGGTGACACGGATCAGGACCGATCTGGCCCCGGAAGCGGATGACGTAGGACGGTGTGGCATCCGGGTGGGTGCCACACCGTCCCACCGGTGCCTGGAGGGGTGAACCGAAGGGTGCAGCCGCCTGGCGGCTGGTGCCGCCGTATCCGCAGGTCAGGGCCTATGGGCAAGCCCTTCTCGCGCGACGACACCTCCTTCCGCGCGAGAGCCGCGGAAGAGAGGGGCCAGTCGATGCCGGGCCGGATGCCAGGCCAGCCGGTGCGCTGGCGCGGGCCCGTGCCCGCACGGATGGTCGGCGCGACGCACGCGATCGTGATGGAAGCGACCGTTCCCGGACCGCGAGCCTCCTCCCCGGCTACGCCCCTGGCCCGGCCACGTGGCTCCTCCGGGCTCAATGGCGATCGTCCGAGAGCCCAGCCTGGCTACGCAGCGACGGCGCATTACCGGGCAGCGACGTGCCGATGGCGGCCCCCGGATTGCAGAGGGCCGCCATCGGGCTCCATGGCACCAGATCAGCACGGGGTCACGGCGGGCTGTTGTTCGTGACCTGGTCGGATCACGGTCGCTGTGGTCGCCGCTTTCAAAGGGATGAGCTAGGTCCCCACGAGGTGTTCGATGATTTTGGAGAAATATGCGTTTCGGTCTCGCATCAGCTCGATGCTGGCTACGATGGCGCTGCTCTTGTTGACCGGTGTGAACGTTGTTCCGGCAACCGGGATGGCGATGATCGTCAGATGAAATTCCGGGAATTGGTTTCCGGTTTTCCGTACGTGTTCGTGGATGGCGTCGGCCAGGCGGGTGCGTGGCTGTCCCGGGGCGGTCCGGCTCAGTTTCGCCAGTTCCCTCTTCCGCTGGGAGCTCCAGGCCAGGAGTTCGGTGGAGTGGCGTCGGACGAGGGCGCCGAGGGGGCCGTGAAGGCTCTGCGCGGCGTTGGACTCGTGGCCCGGTGATGCCAGAGCGAACTCCCACCACGCTTGCCACCGTGACTCGATCTCGGGGACCGTGTCCTGAAGCGGCGTCAGCGGCAGAGGCGGGTCGATCGGCGGCAGGCCGAGCGGGTCGGTAAAGCCAAGCGCGTCACGGATGGCGAGGGCGAAGGCTATGTCGTGTGAGTAGTCCAGCGTGACCGACCATGCCGTGCTCGGTGCTGCCGTCATAGGTTGCGCTCCCTTGTGTCAGAAGACCCAGGTGGTGTCGCTGGGGGCGCCGGTGTGGCAGAGCTCGCCGTCCCACAGCAGGACATCGCTGCTGGCGACGACGCCGGCCGTCTCCCAGGTGGCACCGCCGCTGTGGATGTCCCACTCGCCGTGCCAATGCTCGTCGACCCCGAGACCGCCGCCCCACGAGTGGCTGTCCGAGCCCCAATTATCGGACCGGTTGACCTGCCAGTGGTAGGCCACCGCGCCCGTGCCGAGGTCGAAGCCCGTTTCGATCTCCGAGTTGTAGCCGCCCACCGAGTGGATCCAGAGGTAGGAGTCGCCACAGTCGCCGTCGATCTGGTTCAGGGGGCGGATCCCGGCGCGGTAAGGGGTTCCGTCCGGGTTGGTCGCCGAAGCGGTGGGCACCGCGCGCTCAGTGCCGTCGGGCTCGGTCACCACCTTGAAGCCGTGCGCTTCGGCCACGGCGTGGTCGACTCCGCTGACGGTCATCGGCAGGACGATCGCCCCGGCCGGCGCGGTGCTCGTGACGGCGTTCGAAGGTGTTGTGGTCGGGCTGAAGGGTTGGGCGGAGGCCAGGGGCGCCGTTGCGAACGCAAGGCCGACGGCCGGGACGGCGATCAGGGCACTGAACGCGAGCTTCCCGAACCGGCTCTCAGCTTTTTCGGAAAACATGTCGACCTCTTTCGGTTCGGATTCGACTGGATCTTCGGCGACGATCGGCGCCGATCTGAATCATTGCATTCGAACAAAGTTCTCGCTCGAGAATATCTGTCAGAAGTGGAAATTGACGCAAAGTACTGCTGGACATAGGAGGTATTCGGCTCATTTGGGTAAATGTCTTGAATGTTCCATGCCTCCCTTTCGCCCGACTGAGCCGCACGAATGGGCTCCGTGGTACGGAGCTGCGCCGAGACGGGTGGGAGAAAACAAGCCACCATTGAATATGGAGGGAGAAATTCCATAAGTACTGCGTCATGCGCCTGACAATTCTGGAAAATGGATTGACGGGTCAGAAAAATTCCGAACCGGCTTGCTTTTCCGACAATCTGGGAACTTCAGGGCAGATGGGCCCTGGCACGCCCGCGAGGCAGCCACCGGCATGGGGTACCGGATCCACCCTCGGTGGCGGCGGGCGGGTACGGACGGCGGCGGCATCCCCCCTCGGGCGACGGGGTCCGGGTCGTGCAGGGTACCGGCTGGCTTCGTCAGCCAGGTCACAACCTGGAACAGCGGGTGGAGCCGCGCGAAGTCGGTGCCCCCACCCGCTGCCAGGTCCTCGGTGACCACCCGTGGGCGGCAGCGCTCCGGCTCGGAGCCGCTCTCTTTGCCTGCCGCTACCGCTGCCGGATCAGGACGGATCGGTGGTGGTGAGCGCGTCCAGGCGGGCCTGGACGCGCTCGACGTCGGGGCGCATGCTGAGGCTTCGGTAGGCTGCCAGCGCCTGGTTCAGGTACTCGGCGCCTTGCCCGGTTCCCTCGGTGGAGCGCAGCAGCATGGCACCGATGCCCTCCAGGGCGATCGCCTCGTCGTCGCGGTGCTGCACTTCCCGGGTGAGGCGCAGTGCATCGCGGTACGTGGCCAAGGCGTGGGCCGTGTCGCCGGCGGCGGCAAAGACGGCGGCATAGAGGTTCGTCGCCCACGCTTCGTTGTCGTAGGAGTTCATCTCGCGGTAGATGTCCAGGGCTCGGGCATGCGCGTCCAGCGCGCCCGCGTAGTCCTCGACCGTCATCCGCATCCGCCCCAACCCGATGAGTGCGCCGGCCCGGTCCAGCCACTCACTGTGGCCGGACGGCGGACGCGACTGCTCGGACAGTTCCTGATAGATCGTCAATGCGCGGCCGTCGGCGTCGGCGGCGCCGGCCTCGTCCCCGGTGGCCCTTCTCACCTGTCCCAGCACGGTGAGGGTCTTGGCCTGGCTCAGCCGGTGGCCCAACTGCTCGTAGCGGCTCAGCGCCTGGGACAGGTCCTCGACGGCTCCCGCGGTGTCCCCGGTCAGTCGTCGCAGCCTGCCGCGATGACCCAGTGAACCGGCCTGGCCGATCAGGTCGTTCGACTCGAGGTACAGCGCCAGCGCACGCGAGTGTGCGTCGGCGGCAGCAGGGTAGTCCCCGGTGCTCCTGAGCACCCGCCCGAGCTCGTTCAGAGCATCGGCTTGGCCGGCCCGTTCGGACACCTGCTGGAACAGGTCGGCGGCGCGGGCATGTGCGTCGGCGGCGGCCACGTACTCCCCGGTCATGTGCAGCACGCGTCCGAGGTTGTTCAACGCGTCGGCTTGCCCGCCGCGGTCGCCCAGGTGTTCTGCGGCGGCCGCCGCGGCGGCGTGCAGGGCCCGTGCCCGTGACCAGGGGCCGTCGGCGTAGAGCAGTTCGGCCAGGCCCTCGGTCAGTGTGACCACGTGTTCGAGCCACCCCTGGCGGGTGGCCAGTGCGAGGCAGGCCTCCAGGGTGGCGCGTTCGGCGCGGAGCCAGGTGTACGCCTCGTGCGGGGAGGGCAGGGCCGGCGCGTGGGCAGGGGCCGAGCCGTGTTGCTCGTGCCGGGCGTACTCGAAGGTCCTCGTGTCGGCCGAGACGGAGGTGTGCCCGTAGTAGTTCAGCAGCCGCTGCACCGCCGCGCCCCTCTGATCGGCCGGGTCGCCCTGCGCCAAGGTGTGGGCGTGGGCGCGGATCAGGTCGTGCATCCGGTAGCGGCCGGCCGCGGGTTCGGCCAGCAGATTGTGGTCGACCAGGTCCTGCAGCAGGTCCTCGGTGTCGGTGAGGTCGCAGTCCAGCAGGGCCGCGGCGGCGTAGGCGTCGATCTCGGCCCCGGGGCTCAGGCTGAGACAGCGGAAGAGGGACTTCTGGTCGTGGGTCAGGTTCTGGTAGGACAGGTCGAACATGGAGGTGAGGTCCCGTTCTCCGTCGGAGAATCGCTGCAGGCTGGGGCGGGCGTCACGCAGTCTGCGCGCGAGGCGCGACAGGGTCCAGGTGGGACGGATGCGGATGAGGGCGGCGGCGATCCGCAACGCCAGGGGCAGGCCCCCGCACAACTCGACGATCTCTTCGAGCAGGGGATCGTCCGCCTGGGTCCGGCCGGGCCCGGCCACCTCGCGGAAGAGCGCCACGGCATCCCTCATCGGGAGTGCGTCCAGCGGCAGGGACGACGCGTCGTCCAGTGCGCCCAGTCGTCTTCGGCTGGTCACCAGCACCAGGCATCCGCTGTCGCCAGGCAGCAGCGGGCGCACCTGCGCTTCGCTGCGGGCGTTGTCCAGGATGATCAGGGTCCTGGTCCCGGCCAGGCGGCCGCGGTAGAGCGCCGCGCGGGCGTCGAGGTCCGCGGGGATCCGGCCCGGAGGCACTCCGTAGCCCTGCAGCACAGCGGCGAGCGCGTCGGCGGGGTCGCGCGGGGTCATGCCTCGGGTGTAGCCGTGCAGGTCGACGAAGAGCTGACCGTCAGGGAATCGCTCAGCGAGTCGGTGCCCGGCGTGGACGGCCAGGGTGGTCTTGCCGATCCCGGCCATTCCGTCGATGGCCCAGATCACCACTGTTCCCGACGAACCACCGGGATCGTCGGTGATGTCGAGCAGTTGAGCGAGTTCTCGTTCGCGGCCGGTGAATGCGGAGGTCGTGGCGGGCAACTGGCGGGGAGTCCCGTCCGTGCCCCGGTGGTCGGGGGCCGTGACCTGGGTCAGGCCCCCGGGCTTGCCGGGCAGGCCGATCAGGGCGGCGAGTTCGGCGAGCCGGTCGGCGTCAAGGCGTTGGTACCAGTGGTCGACCCGGTAGGCGGCCAGCGCGCCGGGGCCGTCCTTGGGGTGGTGCTTGCCGATCACCCCGACCAAGGTGTCCCCGCAGAACACCGGGGCGCCGGACATCCCCTCCCAGGGGGAGCGTCCGCGGTCCGGGTCGGGTGCCGGTTCCCGGACCTGGATCTCCAGCGTTCCCTCCCGCCGGTTGGCCCAGTTGGTGGCATGGCCGGTGGCGTGCTCGCAGTCGCGGTACTGGGTCGGTCTGCCGTCGGCGCCCGGGCGCGCCGCATCGTCGCGGACCTTGAACCGTGGAAAGCCCATGGTCTCGCACTCCACCGGCGGTCGGACGATGCGGCCGAAGCGGACACGAGCCACCGGTGGCACGGGGCCCGGCGGATCGACGGACGCCTCGAGGATGCGCAGGACGGCGATGTCCAGGTCCGCATCCGACCAGGCGGGCTGCGCCCGAGCGGTCCACTGCCCGTCCTGATCGGCGTTGAGACGCACCCTGATCGAGGCCGCGCCGTCCAGGACGTGCGCGGCGGTCAGCACCAGGTCCCGGGCCAGCAGGTAGCCCGATCCGCAGCGGCGGCTCCCGCCCTTGGCGGCGGTGGAGATGATGACCTCGGCGACGCGCTGCGGATCGAGACCGCCGGAGCGGTCGGTCACCGCTCCTGCTCCCCGGCCTCACCCGAGACCATAGGGGTCCAGCCCTCCCTGCCTTCGCGGGGGGTGAGGGTGAGCTTGATGCGCTGGGTGGACGTGCGGTCCACGCTGCCGTGGGCGCCGAGACTGAGCACCACGAACCGCGGTTTGACTTCGGCCGACGCCCCGGCCTCGATCGCCACGGACACCTCGACCTCCACCGGTCCGAGCTCGAAGCGCAGGGCCTCGTCAGCTCCGGCCGCCATCGCGTACTCGAGCTCGTCGCGCAGTGCCCGAATGACTTCCGCCAGCTCCAACATCCGCCCCCTTGCCCCACTGCCAGAACTGATGATGCCTCAGTGCAGGAGCGGTCGCCAGACCGCCTCGTGACCGGCGCCGCGCGGGCCTGGTGACCGGTGCGCGGGCGGCGCTCCCGCCGTACCCGCCCCGGCCCGGCGTCCGCAGCCCGGGCACCGAGCCCCGGCCGTCCGGCTTCTGACACCGACTCGGATCACCTCGCGCTCGTCAGAAACCGCCTGCACCGGGTCGGGTGGCGGCCACTCTCAGAAGCCGGTGAGGGTGGTCTTGCCGATCGCCGTGCCGGACTCCCTGATCCGGTGGGCCTCGCGAAGGTTCCTGACGTTGATCGGACCGAGGTCCTGGGTGGCGGTGCTGGTGAGGATGCCGGCGTCCACGAGGCGCGCGATCCGGGCGAGGACGTGGTGCTGCATGGGGTTGACCGCGAGGGCCTCCACCTGGACGAGCAGGTCGCGCGGGCCGGGCTGGGGGACGGGCACCCGCCCGTCCCGCGCCTGTCGGGGGCTGCCGCTCTCCGCTACTCGGTGGTACCGTATAGCAGTACTCGGTATCACGCAGTACCTGGAGTGCTGAGGAGGACTCGCGATGGACGACCTGACGGAGATGCTGAAGGGCACGCTCGAAGGGTGCGTGCTCGAAATCATCGGCAGCGAGGAGACCTACGGGTACGCCATCACCCGTCAGCTGAACGAGCTCGGCTTCACCGGCGTCATCGAGGGCACGGTGTACACCATCTTGCTGCGGCTGGAGCGGAACGGGCTCGTCCAGGTGACGAAGCGGCCGTCCGGGGTCGGTCCGCCGCGCAAGTTCTACGCGCTCAACGACGCCGGACGCGAGGAACTCGCGAAGTTCTGGGCGAAATGGCGGTACGTCTCATCACGCATCGACAGGCTCAAGGAGGGCGGGAGATGAACTTCTGGGAGAGCGTCACAGGCAGCGATCTCACCAGGCAGTGGAAGGCGTTCGAGGACCGGGCCGAGGCCCTGCCGGACGACCACCGGGCGGCGTGGGAACAGATCAAGGGCCACCTCGTGCCCCGTGCGGGCTTCACCGGCCGTGCCCTGATGCCGATCCTGGACGCCGCCCTGGGGCTGCTCGAGGAAACAGCGGCGGACGGGCAGGGCGTCCACGAGGTGCTCGGCGACGACATCCGGGGATTTTGCACGGCGCTGGTCGGCGGAGAGGGGGCTCGAACCTGGCGTGACCGGTGGCGCGAGCAGTTGAACAGGAACGTCGCAAGGAAACTGAGCCGGCTGGGAGGCTGACGTGGGCATCCAGGACATCGTCGAGGGCAAGAAGCAGTGGCGGGCGCACACGGCCCGGGTCAAGGCGCTCCCGCCGGACTACCGGATCGTCTACAAGGAGATGCAGAGGTACCTGTTGAAGGTCGGACCGGTCTCGCTGCCCGAGGGGCCCCTGCTCCCCGGGATCGTGGACTTCTTCGAGGAGGGCGTTGCCGAGGGCAAGGGGGTCCTGGAACTGATCGGCACCGACGTCGCCGCCTTCTGCGACGGCCTGGTCGAGGGCTCTGCCACCTGTGCGGACGTTTACCAGGAATCCCTGAGGCGGGAGCCCGGCGCGGCCGGGACGTAGCAGCCCGTGGGGTTGGCTTTGGCGGTACTCGGGTGCAGGACCCCGTTGGTCAGCTGCCGATGATCCCGCCGCCTGCCGCCACGCCGCCCCTTGCTGACGGGCAGCAGCGCCTTCCGACACGCCCGCTCGGGCGGTGCTCGGATCCCCCCGACCAGTCGTACCCGTCCGAAAAAGAGTCGCATGATCGGAGGAACGCGGCCTAGACCAGAGGGAGGTGCGGGTACTGTGCGTTGGCGCTCTGTACGTAGGAGGCGGGCATCTTGGTCGTGAGGGCTGGGTTGCCCGCCAGGGCGGTGGCCTGATCCTGGGTCAGTGCCGGGACGGCCGGCGTGTTGCCGGCGAGCAGGCAACTGGAGATCTGGACCGCCAGGGTGAACCCTTCGTGGCGTTGCACCGTGATGACGGTGTTCTGGATGCAGTTGCCCGGTTCGTGTTGGACCTGGACGGGGTCGCCGGCCGGGTCGGTGGGGCAGGTGCCCGTGTCCGGGCAGGTGAGGGCGCCGGTGCTCGGGTACATGCTGACCCCGAGCTGGCCCGTGCCGTCGGGTGTGTGCACCTGGGCGTACACGCTGGGGTAGGGGTCGTTGGTGGAGGGCGGGTTGGCCTCGAAGTGATCGGCGGTCAATCCGGTGGGCAGTGCCTGGACCACGGCGGCCAGCAGGGCCGGCGCGGTGACGGGGGCCAGCGGGCCGCTGGGGGCCGGCGTCGCGGCGGTGCTCGGTACGGCCGGTCCGGTCGCGGCGCCGCCGGTGGGGGAGGGGCTGCCCGCCGCGGTGGCGGTGTCGCCCGGCGCTGGGGAAGCAGTTGGGCTCGACAGGGCAGTGCTCGGGGTCGCGGGGGCGCTCGGCGGGCCGGCCGGCGTGGCGCCGGCCACAGCGTGGCCGCTCTGGTGCCCCCCGGTGTGGCCGGAGCAGGCGGACATGGTCGCCAGGACGAGGACGGCCGTTGCGGCGCCGACGAGTTGGAGCCGCCGCATCCGGGGCACGGCTGGGCCGACCGGGCCGCCACTCCGCGGCTTGCCGGCGCGGGCCGGTTCCTGGCCGGTGGCGTTGTCGGACTCGTTGGTCACGTCGGATGCCTTTCTGGTGGTGTGTGTCGAGGGCCGGCCGTGCGCACTCGCAAACGCGGGTGCTGTCCGCCGCAACGGTCGGTGCACCCGGCGGCGGTTCGGTGGTGCTTTCCTGTGCGGGAGCGTCGACCGTCCGCGGGCCGGGCACCGGTTCGGCCGGCCGGGGGGCTGGTGGTCGGGGCCGGAATGATCTCATCACGAAGGCGTCCCGGGTCGACTACCGCCCCGTACGTCGCCGGCCTCACGCTCATGGCCGGGTCCGGCACCGTGGTCGTTACGGTGCGGATGCCGCCGTCAGGCGGGGGTCAGTGGCGGGTCAGCGCGGCGGGCGATAGTTCATGGCACAGGGACGGGCCGCAGCGAACGGGCGGGCCGGGTCCTGGGGGAGAGGTGCCCGGAGTGGTTGATCGGGGGCCGGGGCTCTGGTCCCGGTCGGGCGCAAGCCCACGCAGGTTCGAATCCTGCCTTCTCCGCCTCGTGGTCCACCGAAGCGCTCCAGGGCATGCCCTGGAGCGCTTCACGCACCGTCTCGCCCGGTGCCGGAGGCGGAAGCCCGGATGGAGCCGTTGCTCCTGACAGGTGCCGTACTTCGACGGTGCGACGACCATGTCAAGGCGCGGCGCCCGCAGGCTAAGCCGGGGGCGAACGACGTTGACGCAGCCGAGAAGCAGCCGCCGCACCGCATCGGCGGCAGGAACCCGTGTGCAGCGGTGACTGCATCATGCATCCTGGTGCAAGGCCGGGCGGACGAGGGGCGTCCTCACCAGAGGTATTGGGTGGTCGCACTGCCAGGTTGCTCCTGCCCGATCCCCCGTCAGCAGGAGCAGTGCAGCAGGCGGCTGCTCGACTATGACGAGCCGTCACCTACCAACCCAGCGGCCCGTGCGCTCGGTAAGGCTGTCTCGCCGAGCGCGCGACGCAGGGCATCCCGGCTGGACAGACCGGCGAAGCGCCCACGTACGACCGGGTACAAGGGCGCTTCGCCGGCCCGCCCGGGCAGGCGCCCACCGCCGCGCGCCGGTCCGACAAGATCTGAACAGAGAAGACCTACTCCGCCGTCCGGGCCCGGGTGGCGGTGTCGAACTCCACGTACTCGATGATCGCGCCGCCCGGGTGGCGGGCGGTCAGGTTGCGGCCGGTGGGGACCTGGTTCGGGCCGTCGAGCACCTCGCCGCCGTGGCGCCCGGTCAGTGCCAGGACCTCGTCCAGCGAGGTCACCACGGTGGTGGCCTGGGTGGCGCGGTACGGGGCCAGGGCCTCGGCGGTGCCGGCGATGAGCAGGTAGCCGCCGATCCGGGCCAGTTCGAGGTCGCGGTAGGCGAACCGGAGGGCGGGTTGCTCGCCGGTGAGGTCGACGAAGGTCGGCAGGGCGTGGTCCAGGTCGTCGACGTAGATGCGGGCGTAGCTGGCGAGTGCGGGCATGGCGGGTCCCCCCGGATCGGTTGGATTGATCGATGTGATCGTTTCGACTTTCCCGAATTGACGAAGCGAAAGGCATACTAGGGGATCCCGGGCCGACCCGGGGGCGCACGGTGCACAGGGGAGGGGAACACGATGTCCGGGGAGCCCGAACTCGCCGTGGTGCTGCACGCGCTGGGCGATCCGGTGCGGCTGTGGCTGGTCCGGGTACTGGCCGCGCAGGGGGAGAGCACCTGCAGCCCGGACGGACTCGACGTACCGCGCTCCACGCTCACCAACCACTGGCGGATCCTGCGCGAGGCCGGGCTCACCGAGACCCGGCAGGAGGGCAAGCACCGGGTGATGACGCTGCGCCGGGCGGCCGTCGAGGCGCGGCACCCGGGCCTGCTGGCGGTGGTGCTGGCGGAGCCGGCCGCACCCGGGGCGGCCCCCGGCTGAGGTCGGCATGCGGTGGCCGGTCCATGCGGGTCGGTCGGTGCGTACCGGACTCTGAGTCGACCCGCCCGCCCGGAGACGGCCGCGTCACGCGCTGCACACCGGCCCGGATCCACCAGGTTTGAGCCGGCTCGCTGCTGACGGAGCTTCAACCACCGGTTCGATCTCGCTGCACCTTCCGGCGTCGCTGCACCTTCCGGCCTCGCTGCACCTTCTGACCTCGCTGGACGGACCCGAACCCTCCGGCAGCCCCGGCGCGTCCGACCGTTGTCGTGGCGCGCTCCCGTCTCAACGGACGTGGTCCCCGTCTCGGTTGATCGGGTCCGGTCCGCCCGTCATCCGCGATGACGTGGTCTGCCTCCGTGTCGTGTGGTGCAGTTGGAGCAGCCCGAGACTGCCGCCCGCCAGGGCGAGTCCGAAGACGGTGAAGAGGCCGTCCTCCCGGATGAACCGGGCCTGCCAGAGGGTGTACTGCTGCGGCGCAACCGGTGTCCACGCGTCATCGTTGAGGTCTGCCGTCGAGATCTGGTAGCTCGGGCCCGGCAGGATCCGGCTGCTGCCCTTCGCTCCACCTACGACGAATCCACCGATCACCACGCCCAGGCACAGGATGCCGATGACGCCGAGCCCGAGCCGCAGCCGTCGGTCGGGGAACATCGCTCGCCAGATCCTCATCTCGGCGGCACGGCGAGCGGCCTCCTCCTGCGTGTCGCGGCGTGCTGCGCGGGGGCGTACGACCAGGAAGAGGGAGACCAGCAGCCAGATCCAGCACGGTACGAGGACGGCTCCCGCGATACGTGACAGATCGTCATGGACGACGAGCACCCGGTTCGAGGGCCACGAGGCAAGGCTGTCGACGAGGGAGAGGATGAGCAGTGCGGCACCGGCCACGGCGGCCACCAGGTCGCCCATGGCACAGGCGCGCGACCGTGTTCGCCACCGCGCCGACCGTGTCGGCAGGTGCAGATGGGCGGTGGAGTTCCCGCGCGGCTCCATCGGGTTCGGGAACGCGGATTCGTCGGATGCGGACACATCGAGAGGCTACTGGTCTGCGCCGGCCTTCGGCACCCGCATTGTCCGTGACGGTAATCCTCGGCGTTGCAACGGGCGGTACTGGAACCCCTGTTGCCGCAGGGCGTCAAGGCTGGTCGGCCGCCGGTGCGCACCGAGCCGGCCCCTCCACCCGGGGAAGGCCGGCGATCATCAGGTCGAGGGCGAATTCGAAGCGCTGGTCGAAGTTGTCGGGGCCGACGTAGGACAGGGTCGCGGCCAGGGCCGGGTAGGTGTCGGCCGGGACCTGGCCCGGGGGGAGGGCCGGTGCGGTCTCCTGGGCGGCCTGCTGTTCCTGGGTGAGGCCCAGGGTCAGGTAGAAGATCGACCAGTGGGTCCACGCGGCCGTGCGCGGCGAGTGGCCGGCTGCCAGCAGGGTGGCGATCACGGTGTCGGCGTAGCGCAGCGTGCGCGGCTCGGCGGCGAATACGCCCGCGACCATTCTGGCGGCGTCGCGGTGGGAGAGCAGCGCCGTGCGACAGCGGCGACCCAGTTCCTTGAGCCGCTCGGGGAACGCCTCGGGCAGCGGCTCGTCGAGACAGTGCGCGAGGAGTTCGTCAGAGGCCAGTTCGAGCAGGCGGCCTTTGCTGGAGGCGTGCCAGCGGACGGTGTTGTGCTGCACCCCGAGCCGGGCCGCGACGGCGCGCATGGTCACCCCGTCCAGCCCGTGCTCGTCGAGGACCGCCAGTGTGGCGGCGACGATCTCGCCCCGTGTCGTACCCATCCGATGCACCTCTCCGGTCGGCTTTCGCGCCTCTGCCGTCCAACCACTGTTGTCCAATGGACAATTCTAGGGCATGCTCACTCTTGTCCAACGGACAAGAGTGAGAGGAAGTGGTTGTCATGCTCGACGTGCTCATCGCCGGGGCCGGCCCGGTGGGGCTCTGGCTCGCCGCGGAGCTGCGCCTGCACGGAGTGGAGGTGACTGTCGTGGAGCGCCGGCCGGAACCGGACGGACGCTCGCGCGCGGTCGGCATGCAGGCCGGCACGCTGGACACCTTCGACACCCGCGGACTCGCGCAGCGGTTCATCGAACGGGGCACCCCGGTGGCGACCGGCCACTTCGGGGCGGCGACCACCCGGCTGGACTTCTCCACGGTCGGGGCGGTGCACCCGTTCATGCTGGCGCTCGGTCAGTCCGTCACCGAACAGCTGCTGGAGGAGCACGCGGTTGCCGTGGGCGCCCGGGTACTGCGCGGGGAGGAGGTCGTCTCGCTCACCCAGGGGCCGGACGCCGTCGAGGCGGTGATCCGGTCCGGTGGCACCCACCGGACCGTGCGGGCCCGCTGGGTGGTGGGCTGCGACGGCACCCGCAGCGCGGTGCGCCAGGCGGCCGGCATCGACTTCCCCGGTCAGGACACCACGCTGACCGGGTGGCTCGCCGACGTCGAACTCGACGATCCGCCCACCGCGCCGCTCGGCGCCACCGGGCCGGCCGGGTCGTTCCTGGTGGCCCCGATCGGCGACGGCGTCCACCGGCTGGCGGGCCTGTCCACGGCCACCATGCACCGTGGCGCCGGCGAACCGTTGACCCTGGAGGAGGTGCGCGAGCAGACCCGCGCGCTGCTGGGACGGGACCTGGGCATCCGCAACCCCCGCTGGCTGTCGCGTTACGGCAACGCCACCCGCCAGGCCGCACGGTACCGGGCCGGACGGGTGCTGGTGGCCGGGGACGCCGCGCACATGTTCTTCCCGGCCGGTGGGCAGGGCATGAACCTCGGCATCCAGGACGCCACCAACCTGGGCTGGAAGCTGGCCGCCACCCTCCAGGGCCGGGCGCCCGACGGACTGCTCGACAGCTACGACACGGAGCGCCGGCCGGCCGCCCGCGCCGTCATCGACAACACCCGCGCGCAACTCGCTCTGTTCGCCGCGGCGAGCCCGGAGCAGATCGCGCTGCGCGAGGTCTGGTCCGCCGCGCTGGCCGAACCGCGGACCAACCGCCAGTGGGCCCGCCGGATCGCCGGGTTCGACGATCCGCTGCCCGCCGGCACCGTACCCGGCGCGCACCCGCTGAACGGCACCCGACTGGCCGGCCTCGCCCTGGACACGGCCGGCGTGCCCACCGCCCACCCGCTGCTGCACCGCGGCCGACCACTGCTGCTGGACCTCGGCGGGAGCCGGACACCGTGCCCCACCGATGCCCTGGAGCAGTGGGCAGCAACAGTCAACACCGAAGCGGCGCATCCGATCTGGCGGGACGTCACGGCCGTCCTCATACGGCCGGACGCCCGGATCGCCTGGGCCAGCACCGACACCGACCCGCAGCGCCGGGCCGCGGACTGCCTCACCACCCTGCGCACCCTGTGCCGTTGAACGCCGCTGTCCTGAACGCCGCTGTCCTGAACGCCGCTGTCCTGACCGCCCAGACCAGCGGGACGCAGTGGGTGTACGGGCATTCCACCGGTATCCCGGACCAGCGGGTCGGTCAGTCGGCGGCGTCACCGAAGAGCACGGTTTCCAGCGCGAGCAGTTCTGCATCGTCGAGCTGCGGGACTGTCCAGTTGTCGCCCCGCGCATCGGCGGGGAACCGAGGGTCGAGCGCGAGGTGACAGCGCTCGACGTCGTAGGACAGGTCCGAGTACCAGAGTCAGTTGTGCTGGCACTTCCCGTTGCCTACACCAGCGTGGCCGGCTCCGCCAGTGCAGCTGTCCCCGCGAGGCGAAGCCGGCGGAGCCGGGGTTCGATGGAGGGGATGTCCGTGGCCGGCGATGGCCTGCGTCCAGGCCGGTGGCAGCTGGGGGCGGATGTCCGGCTCCTCGGACGATGAGGAGCCATGGGAAAGGAGATGAGCGATGGAGAGCCACGAGGACGTTCTGAACGGCGGGCGGTGCCTGCATCCCGGTCCGCGGCAGCCGGTTCCACCCGCGGCCTCGTCCCCCGAGAGCGCACCGCGCGCCGGGAGGCGCTCCGTGCCGGGCCGGCCGGCGGCGAAGGGGCACGGCAGGCTGGCAGCAGCCGTCACCGCGGTCCTGACCAGCGCTGTCATGGTGGCCGGCACGCCCCTCGCGAGCGCCGCTTCCGCCGCTGTCCCGGTCTTCGGGCAGCAACTCGGCAACGACTGCGAGGCAACCTCCCTGCGCATGGTGCTGGCCGCACGGGGTGTGCAGGTGTCGGACCAGGACGTGCTCGGGCGCATCGGCGTCGACCTGGCGCATCCCCAGGCGGGAGTCTCCGGGCCGTTGTCCGGGGACCCGTTCCGGGCCTTCGTGGGAGACCCCGGCGGCTCGGAGGCAGCCGGTACCGGCTTCGGCGTGTACTATCCGCCGATCGCCCAGGCCGCGCAGTCCTACGGCCTGTCCACGGCGGCGGCCGGACAGGGGATCTCCCCCGCCCAACTGCGCAGCGCGGTTGCCGCGGGACACCCGGCGATCGTCTGGGTCGACTACAACTGGCGTGACGTCGCGGCAAGCTCGTACACCGCGTACGACGGTCAGGTGGTGCCCTACGCCGGCCCGTCCGAGCACACCGTCGTCGTGACCGGGGTCAGCAACGGACAGTATCTGGTCAACGACCCGGCCCGCGGGCAGCTGCAGATCAGCGAGGCGGCCTTCGACGCGGGGTACGCCAGCTACGGCGACATGGCGGTCATCGTCGACTGACCGCTCCGCCCCGGCCGGGCCCGCTGCCGTGGCGGCAGCGGGCCCGGCCGGGGGGTGACGGGGGCCCTGGAAACGGCGGCGGAAGCGCTCCGGACGCGGTTCGGATTCCGCGGTCGCATGCGCATCGGCAGCAGAGCTCGGCGAACGAAGGCCTGCGGTACGCGATAGTCGACCAGCACAGCCGTGCGGGCCGCCACGTGGTACCGGTGAACGACGTTCCCCGCATCGGCGACCGATCCACCACAGTGAGCCTCTGCGCCGGCTCCGACCGCGCGGACACCTACCGGGGCAACGAACGGCGCCGGCGGTGCGAATGGATCGCAGGGGGTCGGTCGTTACGGCGCCGCAGGCCCTGGAGGTGACGGCACCGTGGGCAGCGCAGGCGGGGTGGCCAACGCCGGAACCGTGGACGCTGGCAGCGGACGGAACACCATCACATCGCCCACTGCTGCTGGCCGAGGGAGGGCAAAGCAGTTGCGCGCACAGCACATACAGGACCAGGATCTCGCCCTTGGGACGGGTGGCGTCACCAGGCCGCTCGGACGTGTCGGTGAGGCAGGGGCGGGTGTCATCCTGCCAGGAGGGGGTCGGATGGGAGCGCTGGGGGACAGCGGAGGTACGGGGAGCCAGGACGACAGGCTCGTGGCAGCGGTACGCACGCGCGACGCCGACGCGGTGCGGATGGTACTGGAAGCGGGTGCGGACCCCGATGCGTTCGGCGCGGACGGGCTCCCGGTGCTGTGTACGGCCGTGGCGGCGTACGACGGACCGGTCGCCGAGGCGCTGGTTGACGGCGGCGCGCATCAGAACCGGCTGCTGCCGGACGGGACGACGCCGCTGCTGAGGGCCGTCGAACTCGGCTCTCCGGCGGTGGTCACGGCGCTCCTGGGCAACGAGCCGCAGCTGCGCCTGCCGCAAACAGCACAGAAGCGGCTGCTGGCCCTGGCCAGGAACTGGTACGAGAGGGGTGCGGCCGAGGAATTGCGCCGAAGGACGGGAGCGCCCGGTCCCGCCGAGGTGCTCGTGATTCCCGACTGCGAGTACAACCGTGTCGAGCAGATCTCCGTCGGCGGGCTCACCGTCAGGGCTGGGCACGGCGCCGTCCTCACCTGGCTGGAGGAGGCATTCCACATCCCGACACCGGTCGGGGAGCTGGCGGCCCGCGCGCTTCGTCACCCCGAGGAGGAAGACGCGAACTGGCACGTGGACTGGTTCGCGGCCTGCTTCACCCTCAGCCAGCGCCGCGACAAGGACACATGGTCGGCTGTGGAGGCCATGCGCCACCACCCCTCGCCCGCCCACCGCGCTTTCGTGGCCTGCTCCCTCGGTATCGGAGTCGGCATCGAGCCCACCGACCAGGACTGGTACGCGAAGGAACGGAACCGTCTCCTGACCGCCTGGGCCGCCGAGGAGGGGGACGGCAAGGTCCTCGCCAAGGTCCTCGACGCCCACCCCGGCGGTGACCACCCTGACAAGGAGGCCCTCGGACTCCGCTACACGAACCACACCGACCCCCGGGTGCGCCGCGAAGTGCCCTACTTCCTCTACGCACGCGGCACCCCTCCCACCCCCGAAGCCACCACCGCACTGCTCGCCCTCGCGCATGACCCCGACCCTGCGGTACGCCGCGCCGTGGGCAACGCACTCGGAGCAGGACCCGGCCTCACCCCCGACATCAGGAACGCGCTGCTCACCCTGATCCGTGACCCGGACGAAGGCGCTCGCTCCAGCGCCGCGGTCGCCCTGTCGCGCTTCCGAGACCGCACGCCAGCCGTCACTGACGCGTTCCGGGCACTGCTGGACGAGGAGAATCAACTGCTGCGCCTGGAGGGCGCCTACGGTCTTGCCCAGCTGGACGATCCGCGGACTGAAGAGGCGTACGAGCGGGTGGGCCCGCTCGGCCCCGCTTTCGACATCGATCACCGGGCCTCTGGGCTCTGGCAGTGGAGATCGCGGAACCGTCCCGAGCGGTCCTGAGCGTTTCGTACTGCCGGGGAGTTGTCCGGCCGGCCCGGTCGGTCGGAAGCGCGGCCACGGGGTCAGGGCCCGCAATGCGCCTGTCGCCTACGACTGAAGTGACTGCGTCGTGCGGACCGGGCGGGTGCGGACCGGGCGATCGCCGAGCGCGATGAGCCCTGGCCGCCTGGGGTATTGCGCTTGGCTTCGCCGCCCTGGACCCGGCACCGCAGCGGACGGCCCCTGTCGGCAGGGGCCACCGTCTGCTTCCGCGTGGTGGGCGCTGATGCTGGGCCGTCCTGGACCCGAACGGGTGGGAATGGCGGTTCGTATGGCGGGTGGCGAGGCGAGTTGCCTAGGCTACCTCGGCATGAAGGGGCGGCTGTCGGGGCTTGCCCCGCAGCGACTGGGTGGGGGAGAACAACCGGTGAACCGCAGGGGCGAGTACGGCAAGTTGGTGCGGGACCGGATTCCGCAGATCATCCGGGAGAGCGGGGCGACGCCTGTCACCTACACCGCCGGCCCACAGGAGTACCGAAGTCGCCTGCGGGACAAGCTCGGAGAGGAGGTCGCCGAGTTCCTGGAGGCCGACGACGCGAGGGCGCCGGAGGAACTCGCGGACGTGCTGGAGGCGGTGTACGCGCTCGCCGCGGATCTGGGGATCGACATGGACCAGGTGGAAGAGATCCGCAGGGCCAAGGCGGATGAGCGCGGCGGCTTCGCGGGCCGGGTCGTCTGGACCGGCAACCGCTGACCGCCTCTACGGGAAGGCGGTGCGGCGCTTCGTGCTCAACTGCGGTCGCAGCTGGGTCTGTTCGTCGGTGAGCGGCTTCGTGCACCGGGCCGCAGGCGGCTGGGGACGTTGGCCGGTGGGTCTTGCGCCGTCGGCTTGGGTCGGGACGGCACGGCAGGCCCGGGCGGGGGCAGCACCGGGGCGCCCTCGGCTCCGGCTGTTGCCCGGTCTGGCGAGGAAGGGCGGTGATCTCGCCCGGGGAGGTGCCGCGTCGGATGGTGCCCTTCGGCCGACTGGGCCGCTAACCGTCGTGTCGGAGGACGCTCCAGCCGCTGTCCGTGGCGGCTCCGGTGGTCTCCCGCGGTGAGCGGGTGACCGTCACATGCCCGCCAGGGTGGGCGAAGGCCGCCGCGTCCTTGAGCCCCGGATCCGCTGCCAGGGCAGCACGTTGAGGTCGACCATCGGGAAGACCAGGTCGAGTCCGGTCCGTTCGGGGCGGGGCCGGCCGAAGTCGCCGTGCGGGTGGAGTTCCTGCTGTGCTGCTCGCGTTTGGGGTGCGCCTTTGGCCTATGGCATGGCCGTTCCGGTCTCGCTACGCTGATCGGCGCTCCCGCCGGGCGGGGGCATGCACGGCTACGAGCACTTCCAGACCGTTGATTCATCGACCGGGAAGGTTCAGCCCCATGCGATCCCGTCTGGCAGCCCTCCGGCTTGCCGCCCTCGCCTTCGCCGCTACAGCGGCATTCGGCCCCACCCCAGCGTCCGCCGCGACCGTGGCCCCCCACGACGCCTGGGTCCCCTGCCAGGTCGGCCTGACGGCCGACAAGGCCTGGGCTCCCGGCAGCAACTTCGCACCCGGCGTTCGCTGGTGCGTGGGCGAGTACCAGCTCACCATGCAGAACGACGGCAACTTTGTGATCTACGACGTCAACGGCCACCCGCTGTGGAACACGCAGACCGAGGGCCACCCCGGCGCCTCAGCGGTGATGCAGAACGACGGCAACCTCGTCGTGCAGAAGAACAACCAGCCGCTGTGGAACTCCGGAACGGGCGGCAACACCGGCTCGAACTACTACGTGTGTTTCCAGACCGACGGCAACCTCGTGATCTACGCGCCGCTGCCGAACACAACGCCGTGCAACGGCGCGCCGCGCTGGGACAGCAACACCTGAGCGGCACGCGCGTCGGTGCGGTGCGGTGCTCGACCGCCGCACCGACCGGCACGCGTGTTCCGGTCGCCGGCTGGTGGTCGGGCAGGGGGCCCGGCGCCAGTTCGCCGAAGTGGTGGCCCGTCAGGGGTCTGGCGTGCGCATCCCGCGGGCCCGTGGTGGACCGCTGGCGGCTTGCGGCTGCTGGGAGTTGTTCACCGGCCGCCGGCCGGGGTGGTGCACGGTGGGTGCGGGGACTGCCGGACGGTCGCCGTCGGGGCGGCCTGCAGGGGAGGGGTGCGTCCGGGCCGTGGGTCTGTGGGTGGGTTCCGGCAGCAGGTGCTGCTCGGCAGCGGGAGCGGTCCCCACGCCGCGAGGGATCGATGTCGCCGGGCTCTGACGGCGCCTGGGTGCTTGTCGCCGCGGCCAAGGGCCGACCGGGTCGGGGAC
The DNA here is from genome assembly GCF_036226465.1 of Kitasatospora sp. NBC_01250. Classification (NCBI taxonomy): domain Bacteria; kingdom Bacillati; phylum Actinomycetota; class Actinomycetes; order Kitasatosporales; family Streptomycetaceae; genus Kitasatospora; species Kitasatospora sp. NBC_01250. The sequence goes on from NZ_CP108476.1 coordinate 8,885,608, forward strand.
GTGCGTGGTCGGCGAGTGCCCGGCCGCGCACGTCCCCTCGGTTCAGCCCTGGGTTCAGTTGCGGATGCCGTAGGCGACCTGGCCGGAGGTGTGGTCGATGACGTAGGCCTGGTAGCTGCGGCCCGGGCCGTCGTAGTACCAGGGGGACTGCGCGCCGCTGAAGGAGTCCCAGCCGACCCGGCCGTCCAGCAGGACGAACTCGCAGTTGCCGTTGATCCGGGTCGGGTCGATGGCCTGGAAGTCGTGGTACTGGCCGTCGCTGTAGAGCTGCAGCTCGATCTTCTGGTCGGCGGTGCAGTTCGCGGTGGTGAGCCAGTGATCGCCCTCGTTGGCGGCGAAGGCCGGTGCGGACATGGTCAGGGTGAGCGCGGCGCCCGCGCCGAGGACGGCGACGGCGGTTCGCAGCGAGGTACGACGAGACAGCATGAGACGGTTCCCCCGAGGGTCATCAGCCGGCACACGCATCGGCGCATGATGCGCCGGGGTACGGCCGGACGCGGTCATGCTTCCAGCGGACAATCGCAGTGGCAAGAGCCGAAGCCGGTCTCCCGGGCCCCCGGACGGTGTCGGACGGTCTTGGACAGTCCCGGACGGCGCGACCGACGGCAACCGGCGTCGAAGCCGCCCCCGCGGCCGTACCGGCAGCCGACCCCCTGGAGATCACCGCGGACGCGTCCTGGCCGGGCGCCTGCAGCCGGGGCGGTCGTCACGCAACTCGGCGTCAGGCGACCGGGAATCGCGAAACGACCGCCGGTCACACCCGCAGGCCCTCCCGTGCCCGGCCGCACAACGGTCGCCAAAGGCTCGATCGACAGGACAAGCTCGCGCTGACCGGCCGGGCCCGGCGGTGGGGCCCGGAACGCCTATGGCCACGGCTGTTCTCCGCCGCGGGCGGGGCCGGGCCTCTCCCACCGGGGCACTGCGCCGTCGGCTGCCGGGGGCGCCGTCAGGCGGGGGTCAGTGGCGGGTCAGCGGGGCGGTGCATGGTTGGTGGCACGGGGACGGACCGCGGCGAAGCGAGCGGGTCGGTCCTGGGGAGAGGTGCCCGGAGTGGTTGATCGGGGGCCGGGGCTCTGGTCCCGGTCGGGCCGCAGGCCCACGCAGGTTCGAATCCTGCCTTCTCCGCTTCTCCCGCCTTCGTCGCCCGGTGGTCCGGCTCGGAGGGCGGGACTGCGGGCCGTGCGGTGATGGCGGCGTTCTCCGTCGGGGGTGGTCGTGTCGCGCGGGTGCGGGTGGCAGCGAGTGGTGGATGCGTGTGGGCCTGTCGTGATGCCGCCCGGGTTGCTCGGGCCACCTCAGTGCGTGTCAGACCCTGCTCGTACGCTGCGGGCATGAGCACCGGGTCTTGGGCGGGAGTCCGCGAGCGGGTACAGCAACTGGCGACGGTGGCGGGGGCTGTCGGCGGGTGCGGCGTGCATCGGTGGTCCCGGCTCTCCTGGTGGTCTTCGTGTTGCCGTCCCGACCACGTGTCCGGACGCAAAGGCGCCGGTCCCGCCTCGCCGCACCGTGCCTGCTCCTGCGCGGCGGCTGCGGATCACCCGTTCGGCGCCGGGGTGGGTCGATCCGGTGGCGGCTTTGCCGGTCGAGGTCCTGGCCGGCTGCTGTCCTGGCGGTCCGTGCGCATGGTGGCTTGCCGCCGTTGTCGTGGCACACCGGGCGTTCACCGTCCGGCGCCGTAGCCCGTGGCCCGTAGCCCGTGGCCCGTAGCCCGTGGCCCGGCCAAGGGGGTGTCGGGTCCTCACCGCCGAGCAGGGGCGGGCGTTCCCGGGCTGCTTGGATCGATCGGCCCGGCCTGCGTCCGAACGGCGCACACCGACCTGTACGGCGACGGGGCACCGGGGCGACGAACGGCCCGCGCCCGGGCGCCGCGCCCGGGCCTCGGGAGCGGGGCGTTGCGTGTCGGACCCCTCGGCAGGGTCGGCCTCGTGTCCCTCCTGTGCGCTGCCCCGGCTGCCGGGTCCGCGGATCGCGGCCACGATCTGGAAGGGGGCACGTATGTGCCCGAACGCCAACCAGAGGTGGAAACAGCCATGAGGGTGCTGCTGACGGTCCAGATGGACACCGAGAAGACGAATAAGGCGATCGCGGGCAAGACGCTGGCCCAGACCATGGCGTCGGTGTTCGAGCGGATCAAGCCGGAGGCCGCGTACTTCGGGGCGAAGGACGGGATGCGGACCGGTTTCATCGTCTTCGACCTCAAGGAGGCGTCCGACATCCCCAGTGTCGCCGAGCCGTTCTTTCAGGAGCTCGGCGCCAGGATCACCTTCATTCCGGTGATGAACTTCGACGATGTCCAGGCCGGCCTGCAGAGGGCCTGACCGCCGCGTCGACGCCTGGCCCGCCCACCCGGCAACAGGGGGCGGGCCAGCACCGCGTCCGGGCCCAGGACCGCCGGCCCTTACCGCCCTTCCTGCCCGTCCGCCGCGCCGGATCGAACGCGGCGTCCCGCTCACCGCCGCCGCGCGCCCGCACGAGGCACTGCTCGGCATCCTGGCTCTGCTCCGCGCGGCCTGCGGCAGCGGGGTCCGGCTCCTGCGCGTGGACGGCCCCGTCCCCGCCGACCGCACCATCGGCCTGGGCGGACGGCCGCAACCGGTGCCGGACCGCACGACGGGCCGGGGAAGCCCCGAGCAGGTCCGGCCGACGATCGAGCACGGGATGGGGGAGTCCGGGGTTCTGGCCGTGATTTCGCGAATGGTCTTCGGCTTCCTGCCGTCACGTCGGCTACGTCTACCGTTGGTCAAAAGGCAGCCGAGGCAGCCAGGGCAGTCGAGGCGGCTGTTCACCCAGCTGCTCTGGGTACCGCTGAGCTCGGCCGGCGCGACTCGCAGACGGGTACCGCGCGATGAACTGAGCGAGCACCAGTGGCAGATCGCACAACGCCTGGCCACCACCCGGATGCTGGTCATCGATGGCTCCCAGGGCGCGGAGACCGTCGAACTGGCCCACGAAGCACTGATCGCGATCTGGGACGAACTGGCGGCGTGGACCGCAGAGGACCGCAAGTTCCTGGTCTGGCGCGAGTCACTGCAGCACGACACTTCTTGACCCGCCGGACCGTTCAGCCCGGCTGGGGAGTGTCATCCTCAGCTCTGCTGAATGCGATGGTGCTCTGGTGCGCCCGCGGGTGGTTCGAAGGACCGGTGTCGGGTCGGCGTTCGGGGCCGCGGATGCCCTCGAGCAACAGCGTGACGTGCCTGCGCCAGTTGTTGGCGCCGGTCATGTTCGCCATGGCGCCACGGGTGATGAGGACGAAGTCGCGAGCGTGGAAGTCGTCACGGAGGTGGCCGGCGTCGACGGCACGCTGCACGATGCTTTCGGTGATCGCCGAGAAGTCTGTCTTTTCGACGGCGATGTCGTTCCAGCGGGGCTCTTCCGGGCTGAGGAGCGCGAAGCGGAACGCGGCATCGGCCTGTACGGATTCCAGATAGCCGTAGAGCAGCGTCTCGAACGCCGTCCAAGGGTCCTCGGTCTCGTCGGCGGCGCGGGCGAGGGCGGTCATCGCCTCGAACCGGCGGCCGATGATCGCCGCGAGCAGCGCTTGCTTGTCGGCGAAGTGCCGGTAGAGGGTGCCGACGCCCAGGCCGGCACGCTCGGCGATCTCGTCCATCTGCACGGCGTCGCCCCGCTGGGCGAACAGCTCGCCGGCGGCGTCGAGGACGGTCTCGCGGTTGCGCCGGGCGTCGGCGCGCAGCGGGCGTTGGGGAGCGGTCATGGTCGCTCCACTGTAGTTGACGTTGCGCGGAAGTCGCGCTTACATTCGGAACCGGAGTTCAGGTTCATGTTAGAGGAGATGCGATGATCGTCGTCACCACGCCGACGGGACAGATCGGCAGCCAACTGGTCCGTCAGTTGCTCGACCAGGACAAGGAGGTCCGCGTCATCGTTCGTGACGCCTCGCGTCTGGACGACGCGGTCCGCGAGCGGGTCGAGGCCGTCAGCGGTTCGCACGACGATCCGGCCGTGCTCGACAAGGCCCTGCCCGGTGCCGATGCGCTGTTCTGGCTCGTCCCGCCGAACCCGCAGGCACCGAGCGCCCAGGCGCACTATCTCCGTTTCGCCCGGGCGGGCGCCGCTGCCGTTGCCCGGCACAGGGTCGGCCACCTCGTCGGTGTGTCCAGCGCGGGCCACGGCTGGCCGTCTCCGGCCGGCGTCTTGTCGGCGGCCTTCGCGATGGATGCCGAACTCGGCACGTCCGGTGCGGCGTACCGGGCGTTGTCCATGCCCTTCTACATGGAGAACCTCCTGGGGCAACTCGATGCCATCCGCGAGCAGGGCGCGTTCCAACTGACCTGCGCAGGCGACCTGCCGCTGGCGTCGACCGCGACGCGGGACATCGCCGGCGCCGCCGCCGGCCTGCTCACCGATCTGTCCTGGACCGGGCAGGAGAACCTCCCCGTGTTCGGCCCCGACAGACTGACCCCTGACGCGATGGCCGAGGTGATCAGCCAGGAACTCGGGCGTCCGGTCACCTACCGCCGCCTGAGCAGCGACGACTTCGCGTCGCTGCTGCGCTCCCGAGGTGCCAGTGACCAGACGGTCAAGGACATGACCGAGGCGTTCGCCGCACAGGACCACGGCATCTACGACGCGGACTGGGCGACCGCCGAGCCCGCACCGACAGACTTCCGCACCTGGTGCAGGGAAGTCCTCAAGCCCGCCGCAGCCGCCCGGGCATGACCCACCTGGGATCACCACGGGGATCTCGATCCCGCCCGCGCGCTCGTCGCCACGACCGGCCCCGGCCGGTGAGCTGACCTGCTCATCGGCCCATCTGCGCCTCGACGTGGCACCTCCGATACCGGGGCACGGTGGTTTCGCGTGTCCGTCCAGAGGTGTCGAGTTCCTGGCCGCCGCGACGCGAGACCGTCTCTGCCCGCTCGTCATCGACCGTCCCCGGCGGCCTGGGCCAATCCACCAGGCCCACCCCGCCGGGGCCGCGGAACACCCGCATCCGCTGGACTGCCCGACGGCCGTGCCCGATCCGCGCACGGCCAAGGGCCGCCGCCACCCTCTCTGCTTCGTCCCTGCGCTCGCTGCGTGCGCGCCGCCGGCCGGCGCGGTGCCGGGCTCGCTCGAAGTCGCTGACCGCGATCGCCGAGCGGGCAGGCGACGCTCCGGCAGCCGTCCTGTCCGCTCCGCCCGGCGGCCCGGACCGTGAACCCACCGGCCCCCACTGCCCCGGCAAAGTCAGTTCGAGCCCGCCCCCGGTGGCCGGGCGTTGCGGGTCGAGGGCGGCTACGTCTGGAGCACGGGTCCCGGCCCCGTCGCAGCCGACCCCGAAGGTCTCCAAAGCCACGCCCGTCGGCGCATCACGACCGGCCGGCCATCCGGCGATGACGGCCCGGCGAACGGCGCCGGCCCGGCCGAAGAGGCAGGCGATTCGCAGAGCACGGGCCGTGGGGCCGGAGGTCAACGAGCCGAAACGCCCCCCGCCCCCCGAAAGGGTCGAGGCCGTCACCGGCGGGCCGTGGCGGGCCGCGGTGGGCCCTACCAGGTGCGGCACCGCCTCGCCGCTGCCGGCTGGGCCGCCTCGGCGACGGTGGGCCCTCCGGCTGCGCTGTGTGGCTGTGGTCGTTGGGTCGGGTGCGAGCAGCATCCCGGCTGCCGGGCGTGGCCTGGGTCTCGTGGTCCGTGTCGACGCTTCCGGGCGGCCACCCGGGGGGGCTTGTGGGTGGGGGCGTGCCAGGGCGGTTCCGGGGATCACTGATCGGCTGGTTCCCGGGCCGTTGGCCCGGGAAGGCTCGCCTCGAAGTCGGTCAGCAGTGCCGTGAACGCCTGCGGTGCCTCCTGGTGGGGGCTGTGCCCGGCGCCGGGGACCAGCTGGATCTCGCCGCGCCACAAGGTGGGCAGGGTGGGCGCGAGCACGCGCAGGTAGCGCAGGTTGACGAGCTGCTCCTCGCTCCCGTGCAGGATGGCCAGCGGCCGCCTGAGTCCACGTGCGATGGCGATCTCGTCGGCGAAGGACCCCGTGGCGAGGGCTGCCGAGAGATCGGTGCGGGCGGCCGGATCGGTGGCCAGGATGTCGGCGACGGCCTCGGGAGCAGGCTGCGCGCCGGGAGCCAGCTGGGCGGCGGCGTAGGCGCGCGCCTCGTCCGGGCCGACCTCGCCGCTGAGGGCCGTGCCGAGCGAGGGGTGCGGCAGGAACCTCCCGGTCATCGCGCCGGGCTTGCTCTTCAGCGGCGCGCCGAAGACCGCGAACCCGGCGGCTCCCGGCAGCTCGGGCGCGGCTTGGATCACGATGTGTCCGCCCAGGCTCATCCCCACGATCAGCGCACCCTCGGCGTGGGTGTCCCGGACGAAGCCGGCCAGCGCGCGGGTGTACAGCGTGAACGAGTACCTGTCACCGGCGCGCGGCGAGGCGCCGTGCCCGGGCAGGTCCGGGGCCAGGCAGCGAAAGCGCCGCCCGAACGGGCCCTGGAGCAGCGGCAGCCAGGTGCGCGAGGAACTGGAGTTGCCGTGCACGAGCACGACGGGGCGGCCCTCACCGGCGCTCTCGCGGTAGGCGAGCTGAGGAGCGTTCACATGGGCAACGTTAGACCCGTGTTGCGACCGTGCCGACCTTGACCACGGCCTTTCCGGAACTGACTGGACGTCGCACTATTGGGCGGTGTGAGATCTCGGTTCCGGCTTGTGGGCGCCCGCGGTTCCTGTCGGCAGTCCCGGGCCGATGTGGAGAGCTCGGGGTCTCTGCGGCACGCCGTCCGATTTCTCCGTGGCGGCGCCGCGGCTCGGGCACGTTCTCCAGCACCGGGGGAGTGGGTGGTGCAAGGCCCCCGGCCGGGCCCCGCTGATCTCGTGCGCCTGGTGTCCTGAGTCTTTGATCCGTGATCCGTCGTTGATCAGCGCACGGGACGTCCCTGGCCGAAGCCGGCCGCGTTGGTGTTGTCGGCTCACGAGCGGCGGGTGCTCGGTGGGTGGGTGCGCGGACGGTCGACGCCGCAGGCTCTGGCGCTGAGGGCCCGGACCGTGCTGGCATGCGCCGAGGTCGAGCCCGATGGACTGCCCCGGTCGGCCGGTGCGGTTGCGGCTGCCGTCGCAGCGACCGCGGAGACGGTCTCCACGTGGCACGCCCGCTGCCTCGCGGACCGGAGGGCTTGGGCGCCGCGCCCCGACGGGGCCGGGAGCGGACGGTCACCGATGAGACACGGTCTACGACACGGACACCGACACCCACTGTCGCCACCAGCACAGCTCTACTCCGCCACGGCCCCCAACCGACCACGCCGACATCATCGTGGACAACGCTCAGCTCCAGCGGCCGTCCTGGGAAGCCCGCCGACCACACTGACCGGTGCACAGGATGTGACAATTGCTCCTCCAGCACGGTGGGTGGGTGTGCGAGGCGGAGGTGGTTGGCGCGTCGTCGTGCTGTCGACGGTGCGTTGCTGTTCATGGTGCTGTCTGCGAGGGAGGGTCGTATCGGCACCGGCCGTCCCGTACCTCGCACCTGAGGCACAGTGCTCCGTCGGCGCGCCGGTCGGCGGGAATGCGGCAGCGCCGGGCCTTCTCGCGCCGCCGTTCCAGGTGGCTCGGCCGCTTCGGCTTGGGTTTGGAACGGTAGTGGGTGCAGGAGCAGGCGTCGTCGTGACGGGAGCCCGGGGTCCTGCCGTGCCTGCACCTCAGGTAGATGTCGTGCTCGTCGCTGCGGTGGCCGCAGGTCGTGCAGTTCGGCCAGGGCACGGCGTGGTAGGTGGCGCACGGGCAACGGTGCTCGCTCTGGTGGCCGATCCAGTCGCCGCCGTTGTCGTAGATGTCGCCGCTGCCGTAGGTGACCGCGCACCCTGATTGTTCGCCGTGCGAGCGGGCGTCGTGGCCGCAGTTCGTGCAGTCGGGCCGAAGCGGCGGGGGTTCGGTGCGCGGCGGCAGGGGCGAGCCCGTGCGCCACACCGCGACGATCGCCACGACTGCGGCTGTCAGGATCCCGATTCCGCACAAGCCGATGACCGTTTCCGCTGACATGGCTCCCCCTGGTTGGCCCCGGCGACCTGTCGACCCTGCGCACCGGCGCAACAGCCGTCCGCTACCACGCCGAAGTGGCCCGGGTCGGTTGCCGGCACCGGCAGGCTTTCGGGACCGGAGCGACCGTTGTCACCCGGAGCACGCTCAGCACCGGGCTGCGTGGCGCTCACGGGTTCCTCGCCGTGGGTGCGTGAGCCAAGCGCCGCGGCCTCCCGGATTCACCAGCGGCTACCCGGCTCGTCCGTAGTGCTCCGCCGTTGACTCTTGGTCTGGCGGTTCAGGCGCCGAGTTCCCGGGAGTGTCCGGCCCACCGGACCACGAACGGCATGGCGAGGCCGGCGGCGACGAAGAGGCCGCCCATGACGAGCCAGCCGGGGGCGCCCCGGTTCAGGCAGAGCAGGCCGAGCAGGCCGGGGGCGATGGTGTAGCACAGGCCCATGCCGATGCCGAACACGCCGGAGTACTGTCCCTGCGCGTGCGCGGGGGCCAGCCGGAACCGCAGCTCCATCGACCCGGCCGCGTGCCACAGCGAACCCACGGTGTGGACGGCGACGCCGGCTGTCATGATCGCCGCGGCGGCCCAGCCGGGCAGGCCCGAGGCCGTCGCGATGACCCCCATGCCGACCAGGAACGCCACCCCGGCGCGCCGGGTGGCCCGGCCGGCGACCCGGCCGCCCTTGATCCCGCGACTGGTGCGGACCTGGAGGAGGACCACCATCACGGTGTTGACGGCGAGCGCGACGCCGGTGAACCAGCGCGGTGCATGGGTGTGCAGGACCACCCACAGCGGCAGCGCGTAGGTCACCACCTCGCCCTGGATCCACAGGATGCCGTCCAGCACGACGAATGCCATGTACGGCTTGTCCTTCAGGGCGAGCCACCGGTCCGACTCGGTCGATGCGGGCAGCGGTTTCAGCCCGGGCAGCCGGAGCATGACGGCCGCGCAGCCGAGGAAGGTCAGGGCGTTGGCGAGGATGAGCGCCCGGTAGGCGGTGCCGGAGTCGAGCTGGATCACCGCACCGGCGGCCAGCGCGCCGAAGGTACTGGCCAGGAAGGCGGTCGAGCGCAGGTAGGAGCGGAACTTCGGCACCTCGTCACCGCCGAAGCGGCGGATCATCGGGCCGCGCGCCGCGCCCCCTGAGGCGCCGGCCAGGTCGGTCACCGCCACCGCCGCCATGAACGCCGCGAACGAGTGGGCGAACAGCAGCGACACCATGGCCACGGCCTGGATCAGCAGGGTGACCAGGAAGACGCCGTGCGGGCCGCGGCGGTCGGCGAGGTGCCCGACGGGCGGGCCGGCGATCAGGCCGACCACCCCGGCGACACCGAGACCGAGGCCGACCTGCCCGATGGACAGGCCGACCACCCGCATCGCGTACAGCGGCGCCGTCGCGAGGAAGGCCGCAGTGCCGAGCTGGTTGACGAAGCCGCCGAGGGCCAGTCGGCGCTGGGGGCCGGACTCGAGGAGCAGCCCCCGTCGCACCAGCCAGGGCCGACGGTCCGGGGCGGCGGCCTCCTGAGGGTCGTCGGGGGACAGGGTGCTGGTCTGACTCACGTGGTACTCCTGGATGTTGATCACGGCTGGGCGGGGACGGACGGCGGAACGCAGTGCCCGGGAGCGAGTCGCGCGTCGAGCGCTTCGGCGAACCCCGGCGAGGGGTTCGGCCGAAGCCGCCTGTGTTGATCCGCTCACCGCGGCCCCGGTCTGCGAATCAAGGCTTCAAGATCATCTCAGGAGAGAATGCCCGCTGCTCTCGCACCTGGCGAGTCGTCAATCCTCTTCTGGAGATGCTCGTGCCCCACGCCGCCCTGATGGCAGCCGTCCCTGCCACTCAGCGCACCGACTCCACCCACGTTCTGGCCGCCGTGCGCGACCGGACCGTGTCCGAGGCTGTCCGGGAGCGTCCAGCCAGGTCCCGGGCCCGGACCGGGCTCGTGTGGGACGGCCGGCAGCTCCACGTCAACACCGCTCGCGGCGAAGCCGGTTCGTGCCAGACCGTCCTCGAACGTCCGGGACTGTCCGGGACGGTCCGAATCCCTGGCTCGTGCCCCGAGCGGGCGGCGATACTCGTGCCGCACTCCAGACCTGGCTCCTGCTCCGGAGGCAGAACCCGGCGATCCGAGGTCGACGGCGACCAGTGACGCCGAACGGCACGAACGGAGAAACACGATGTTGAGGGTCCGAAAGAAGCTTGCGGCGATCGCCGTTGCCGGCGGCATCCTCGCGGGCAGCGTCGCCATGGCCGTGCCGGCCGACGCCACCGTTGTCAATATCTCCTGCCCGACCGCCGGGGTGACCGTGTACAGCGGCGGCCCCGACTACTGCTACGGGCTGCGGAAGGACGGGAACACCGGCCCCGGCTGGGCCGACATCCCCGGCACGTGGGGGGTCGGCAGCAGCGTCAACACCGGCTACGTCGTGGCCGATTCGGGCTGGGTACCGGTCCACTTCGCTCCGGGCTGGGGCATCGTGCTGCCCGACTGCGGGTCGGGCTGCCTGTGGACGACGCAGTGGATCTACATCACCAGCTAGGACCTGTCGTCGTCCTTCGGCGCCGCCGGCGGTCCTAGATCGTGACGCCGACGGCGCCGAGCCGACTCCTGAGACCACGCTCGACCCGCCTTCTCGGTGGTGGCGGTCGCCGGTCCCGGAGGCGGCCGCCACCACCGACGAGTGACAACCGGGACCAACCGAGGTCGCATCTTGAGGATCAAGACCGTTTCGAGTACCAGGACGACGAGGGTCGCGGCGGTTCTGGCCGTGCTGATCGCCGCCGCCTCCTGCGCCCGCGGCACGGCGACGCCGCACGGCGCACCACCGCCGCTCGGTCCCATCGCGGTGATCACCTCGGTGGACCAGATCACCCTGCCCATCGATCGCTACGACGTCACCGTCGAGCAGACCAGGACGCTGTTCCAAGCCTCCACCGTCGTGACCCGGCAGTGCGTACAGAGTTACGGCCTGAGCTATCCGGCTCCGCAGTGGGGCGATGCGTTCGGCGACACGCCCCGGGAGCTCAAGAGTCGCTCCGTGCTCTACGGCTTCTTCGATCCGGCCGCCCCCAGGAGCAACGGGTACGACGCGGTCGGTGTCAGCGACGCCGGCGCCCAGCCGACCATCTCCGATGCGGTGCTCGCGGTTCTCGACGGAGTGGACAGATCGAACAAGGCCGTCACCGTGTTCGACGGGAAGAGCGTTCCCGACCACGGGTGCCTGGGGAAGGGCAGAGCGGAGGTCGGAGATCCGCCGATGCCCGCGGATTCCGGCCAGTTGCCGGACGGCGGGCCGAAGGTTCCGGCGACCGATCCCCGGATGGTCGACGTCAACGCCCGGTGGAGCACCTGCATGAAGTCCAAGGGCTTCGACTACGCCTCTCCTTGGGCGGCCTACGACGACCCGAAGTGGCGGTCCGCGGAGCGGCCGGGCGCGGTCTCCCTCGCCCACACTCCGCAGGAGATCGCCACCGCCACCGCCGATCTGGGCTGCAAGCTGTCCACCAACCTGATGGGTGTGGCGGTAGCCGTCGAGACCGCGTACGACAAGCAGTACATCGCGTCGCATGCGGCAGCCCTCTCGGCCTTCGAACAGAGCCTTGACGACCGGCTCGGCAAGGCGGCGCACATCATCGCCGCCGGCGGGGCGAACGCAGGATGAGCCAGGCACCGACTGGGGATGCGATGCGGACTGCAGCACACGGAGTCGTTCCGCGGTGGTTCACACCGCACCACTGGACGAGGCGGGTCGTTGTCGCGCTCTGTCTGAGTCTGGCCGCCAACGGGGTGGCGGCGGTCACCGCGTCCGCTTCGCCGAGCCGCCCGAACGCGCCGCTGCGGCAGGGCGTCGCCGCCGACTTCGGTCCCGCCGCGGCCTCGTCCCCCGACCTCGCGGTATCGGGATCCGGTGACGGCCACGGCTATCACCTCGAGGTTTCGCGCGAGAAATCGGGATTCGCGTGGCACGAGATCGCCGTGCTGCAGCCCGGCGGCCTCGACGAGTCGTCGTGGACGGGCTACCAGTGCGTGTCCGGCGACGGTCGCTATGCGGCGGTGACGGTGGCCCCGCTCTCGGCCGCGAACTCGACGGCGGGACGCGACCACGGCGCTTTCGCGTACTCGGTCGACCTGGAGACGGGGCGCGTGCGGGCCGTGGCCAGCGGTGTTGCCCTCGCCTACCACTCTCCCGGCTGTGGGACCGGCGACGAGGCGGAGTTCACCGCCGCCCTGGGGGACGACCAGCAGACCACCGAGGTCGTCTCGGCCGCGCTGGCGTCGGGCACGGTGGAGCACACGACCAGGATCGCGGGCCAGCTGACGTCGGTGGTCCCGACCGCGCACGGAGTGGTCGGCGTCCTCGGTTCCCGGCTGGTGTCGGTGCCCGAGTCCGGGCCGCGGACCGGCCTCCCCCTGACCCTCGCCACCCTTCCCGGCCAGGCCTACGATCTGCACCCGGCAGCCGACGGCGGCGTGGACTTCCTCGTCACCGCACCGGGCTCCGGGACGGCTCACGTCGAGCACGAGGGCAACGGTGCCGTCAGCGACGCGGGCACGGGGAACACCTCCCGACTCCAGCTGTTCGCGGGGCGCGGTGGACACACCATCGTGACGGGCGCCGACCACATGGACGCGGGGGCCGCCGTACGCCCGCTCGACACGAAGTCGATCACCGACCCGCTGACGGTCTCGATGGACGGCGACGCGGTCTTCGGCGCGCAACGGACGGACGCGAACCCCGACTCGACGGTTCTCGCGGCCAGGACGGGACGACTCGTCAAGCAGCCGTACGACAGCACGGCCGAGACCCCGGCCACCACCGCGACCTCGGCTGTCGTCCCCGACGGCGTCGACCCGGACGCCCTCAACGCAGACCTGCCGCCGGCCCCCGACCCGGAGCAGAGCCGACCCGCGAGCAGCGCCGGCGGCGCGGCGGCCGGGACACCCGCGACCCCGGCGTGTTCGGTGCCCCGCAACAGCCCCACGTTCCAGGTGGCGCAGCCGGGATCGAGCCAGATCGACTGGGCCGTCCAGATGGCCGAACAGAACCTGCTCACCGGCTCGGCGTACGCCCGCCCCGCGAACTTCGGCAACCTGGGCCTGGTCTCCTACTCACCCAACGGTGACTTCGCCGCCGTGCCGCTCTCGCACCCGTCGAGCGACACCTGGAACACCGTGCCGCGCTCCGTCTTCGAGGCGATCATGGCGCAGGAGTCCAACTGGGACCAGGCGTCCTGGCACGCTCTGCCGGGGATCGCGGGCAACCCCGTGATCGCCGACTACTACGGTGCCGCGGGGACGATCGACACGATCAACTACGCTGGTGCCGACTGCGGTTACGGAATCTCCCAGGTGACGACGGGGATGTTCGCGAGCCAGACGGGTCAGCAGTACTCGGCGCACGGGCAGTGGAAGATCGCGGTGGACTACCAGGAGAACATCGCCGCCGGCCTGCAGATCCTCGAACGGACCTGGAACTCGTTGTACAGCGCCGGGATCACCGCCAACGGTGGCGATCCGCGTTTCCTGGAGAACTGGTACTTCGCGATCTGGGCGTACAACACCGGTGTCCAGCCGGACGCCAAGCACGGCAACACGACCGGCTGCACCCCCGGCCCGACGTGCACTGGCCCGGACGGGACGTGGGGCCTGGGCTGGGCGAACAACCCCGTCAACCCCAACTTCCCGCCGAACCGCGCCCCTTACCTGGCCTACAGCTACGGCGACGCGGCACATCCGGCCGACTGGCCCTACCAGGAGCGGGTGCTCGGCTGGATGGGCACCCCGCTCGTGCGGACGGGCACCCACGCGTACGCGCAGGCGAACTTCAACGGCGGCAGCAACTGGCTGAACATCCCCGCCTTCAACACCTTCTGCACCACGACAGCCAACCTCTGCACGCCGGGCGCGAGCGGGCAGTCGGGCACCTGCGCGCTGGCCGACTACGAGTGCTGGTGGCACGCGCCGGTCACCTGGATACCCACCTGCTCGACGACGTGCTCGACCAGCGCCTACGCGGTCGGCCCCGGCTCCACCGAGCCCCCGGTCACCGACCCGCACCCACCGGTCTGTGCCCTGGACACGAACGTCGTGCCGACGACCTCCAACGGACCACCGGTCATCGTCGCGGCACAGGTCGGGCTGGCGGCGGGCAGGACCCCGCTGAACATCGTCGGGTGCCCGTCGACCTCGAACTGGTCCAACGGCGGATCCTTCACGATGGCCTACGGCACCAATGCCAACGGTGATCCGACGGGCGCGATCGACACCCACCAGCTCGGCGCCGGCTTCGGCGGCTACGTCATGTTCGACCACACCCAGAACGGCACTGAGGCCGCCGTCATGAACACCGGCACGTGGACCCCGACACTGCCGGGCCTGCAGTACTACAAGGTCAAGCTGCACATCCCGGCGACCGGTGCCCGCGCGACCGACGTCGTCTACGTCATCAATCCGGGCGGCAACGCCAGCCCGTGGAAGATCCGGGTCAACCAGGCCTGGGGCTCGGACCAGTGGGTCACGATCGGGACGTTCGCGATGTCCCCCGGCGCGACCGTCCAGCTGTCGAACCAGAGCGCGATGACTCCAGGCGGGTACGACGTCGGTTACGACGCCATCGCCTTCCTCCCCCAGGGCGGCACCCCCGGAACGCCGATCGGCGGACCGCCCGGCATCACCGACGCGCCCACCGGCAGCAACCCGGCGTGGATCCAGTGCGGTTGCGCGACCCGAACCGCCGGTGACCCGGTCGACACGGCGACCGGCTACTACGGAGAGACGGTCACCGACCTGTCCACGCCGGGCCGTGGCATGCCGTTGTCCTTCACCCGCACCTACGCCTCGGCCCTGGCCGATCCCGCCGGGCCGAACGGGGGGAGCGCGCTCGACGGGCCGTTCGGCTACGGCTGGACCTTCTCCTACAACCTCTCCGCGGTCACCGACGGGGCCACCGGCAATGTGACGGTCCATCAGGAAGACGGCTCCCAGCTCACGTTCACCAGCACCGCCACCGGGTACGTGCCCTCGGCGCCACGCTATGACGCCACGCTGACCAAGGCCGGCTCCAGTTACACCCTCACCCGCAGGGGCAAGGAGATCTACACCTTCGACGTCGCCACCGGCCACCTCCTCGCCGAGACGGACCAGGCCGGTGCGCACGCCACCAGTCCCTACGCGACGACCCTCGCCTACAGCGGCGGCCAGCTGTCGACCATCACGGATCCCGCGGGGCACGTGTACACGCTCGGCTGGAGCGGCGGGCACATCACCAGCCTCGGCGACTCGGCCGGACGCCAGGTCACCTACGCCTACGACGCCGCCGGCGATCTGACCGACGTCCACGGTGCCGCGACGACGCGGCTCCCGGCCCCGCAGGACAACGACCACACCGTCTACGGCTACAACACCGCCTCCCACCTGCTCACCTCATGGCGCCAGGCCAAGTACTACGGCGACACCACGACGAGCCCCGCACCGGTGATGAGCATGGCGTACGACTCGTCGGAACGCGTCGTCACCCAGACCGACCAGACTGGCCGCACCACGACCTTCTCCTACGGTCCGAGCAGCAGCCCCTCCCTCGCGGCGGGGCAGACCCTCGTCACCGACGCCGCCGGGCACCAGGTCCTCTACACCTATCAGAACGGGCTTCTCGCCTCGGAGACGAAGGGGTACGGCAGCAGCACGCCGAGCACCTGGTCCTACACGTACGACCCGGTGAGCCTCGGCGTGACGACCGTGACCGATCCTCTCGGCAACGTCCAGACCTTCGCCTACGACGAGCACGGCAACAAGATCTCGGCCAGCGACGGGAACGGGAGCACGACCGCCTACACCTACGACGCCATCGACGACATGACATCGGCCATCGACCCCCTGGGGGTGCTGACCATGTACGCGTACGACCAGGCGGGGCACATCGCGGTGTCCGGCGGGACGAACGACGGGACGCTGACGTTCGGCCTGCCGACGAGCACCACCGTCACCCAGCCGCAGCAGTCCGCCGAGATCGTCGACAGCAACCCGGCCTCCCCGCCGGTGCGCACGACGGCCTACTACTACGACGACGCCGCCCATCCGGGGGACCAGACCCGCGTCGTCGACGCCGACGGCTACACCTCCTCCGCCACGTTCAACGCCTCCGGGGAGGCCGTCAGCAAGACCGACCCGATGGGGAGCCGGTTCCAGTACGGCTACGACAGCGCGACCGGGCGGATGACTTCGATGGTCAACCCGGACGGAAGCGCCGCCGGCACCGCCCCCGGATGCACGCCACCGGCCAAGGGGTGCACCGCCTTCTCCTACGACGCGTGGGGTCACATCGTCAAAACCACCGACCCGCTGGGCCGTTCGACCTCGACCGGGTACGACGCCGACGGCAACCGCACCTCCAGCACCGACGGCAACGGCAACCAGACGACCTACACCTACGACCCGGCGAACCGGCTCACGGCCACCATCAACGCGGACGGCACCCGGACGAGCACGGACTACAACCCGGACGGCAGCACGGCGGACACCGTCGACGCGGACGGAGCCAGGACGGTGTACGGCTACGACAGCCAGGGCCACCAGACCAGCCGCACCGATCCCGACAGCCGGACCACGACCATCACCTACGACGCGGACGGGCAGCCCCGCACCAGCGTCAACGCCGCCAACCAGACGGTCACCGACGGCTACGACGCCGCCGGGCACCTGACCTCGCTCAGCTACTCCGACGGTGTCACCCCGAACGTCACCTACCGGTACAACAGCGGCGGGGTGCGGACCGCGATGACCGACGGCACGGGCACCACGACCTGGTCCTACGACGCGTTCGGCGAGATCGTCTCGAAGACCGACGGCGCGGGCTCCTCGATCGGTTACGGCTACGACAACGACGGCCGGACGACCTCGATCGTCTACCCCGGCGGCCCGACCCAGACCGTCGTCCAGACCTTCGACAAGGCGGGACGGCAGACCTCGGTCACCGACTGGAACAACGCCACGACCCGGTTCGGCTACGACGCCAACGGGACCCTCACGTCGACCGGTTACCCGGACGGCGACACCGTGACCACCACGGCCGACGACGACGGCCGGACGGCGAGCACCACGCTCACGAACGGCACCAACACCCTGGCCGCCCTCGCCTACACCCGGGACGGCGCCGGCCAGGTGGCGACCAGCACGCCGAGCGGCCTGCCCGACACGGCCCAGAGCTTCGGCTACACCACCACCGAGCGGCTGGCCTCCGCGAGCGGCACCGACTCGGCGTCGTACGGCTACGATCCGGCCGGCAACCCGACCACGGTCGCGGGCAGCGCGCAGACCTTCGACGCGGCCTCGCAGCTGTGTTGGAGCCTTCCGGGCGCGCCGACGAGCAGCGCACCGTGCCAGTCGGCGCCCACCGGTGCCACCACCTACTCCTTCAACTCGCTGGGCGACCGCACCAAGGCCCAGCCCGCGTCCGGAACGGCCAGCACCTACACCTACGACCAGGCGAACCGGCTCACCGCCACCACCGGCCCCACAGGCAGAAGCACCAACGCCTACGACGGCAACGGACTGCGGGCCAGCACCACCTCGGGCGGCACGACCACCAGGTTCACCTGGGACGACGCCCAGACCGCCGACCTGCTCAGCGACGGCACCACGAGCTACGTCTACGGGCCGGGCGGCGCCGTCGAGCAGCTCGCCGGGAGCACGAGCTACTGGTACCTGCGCGACTCGCTGGGATCGACCAGGGAACTGCTGGACGGCAGTGGCGCGGTCGCCGCCGGCTTCGGCTACGACCCCTACGGCCGGATCACCTCGTCCTCGGGGCCGGCGACGACACCCCTCACGTTCACCGGCGGCTACCAGGACGCCGCCTCGGGGCTCCTCTACCTCCAGGCGAGGTACTACGACCCCGCCACGGCCCAGTTCCTCACCCGCGACCCGGCCATCGACATCAGCCGGTCGGCCTACGGGTACGCCCAGGACGACCCGGCCAACGTCACGGACCGGAGCGGACTGTGCTGGCCGCTCTGCACGGCCATCATCGGAGCGGTCGTCGGCGCGGTCGGCGGTGCGGTGGGCGGCGTCGCGAACGGCCTCATCAACGGCAACCTCAACGTCAAGGACGTGCTGATCGATGCGGACACCGGCATGGTCGCCGGCGGTCTCGCCGGGCTCTGCGGTCCGGAGTGCTCACTCGGCTCGAGCATGCTGCTCGGCGGATTGGCCAGCGGTGCGGGGTCCTTCGCGTCGAGCGTCCTCACCCAGGCGAACGACAGCGGCTGGGAGTCGGTGAAATGGGGGACGCCGGGTCTCGAGAAGGCGGGTCTCGAAGGACTCGTCGGAGCCGAGGTCGGGTTCGGCGGTTCAGGGGTGGGAGGGGTGTTCGGCGGCCTCGTCGGGGGCGAGGCCGCAAGCAGCGTCCTGAGCAACGGCGTGGGAGCCCTCTTCGGATCCGTCGTCTCCGGACTCGACCCGATCGGCCTCATCACCAACCCGCCGCCCTCGTTCGACTCCTCGGGCGCGGGCTGCGGCCGGAGTCGGGCCACGGCCTGACGCGGAGCGGCCCGAGGCCCGGACGGGTTCGAGGCGCTCCCGGTCACCACGTGACCGGGAGCGCCTCGACGCCGTGGGCGGCCGAGCCCCGGCGGGAGCGGCGGGCCGTCCCGCGCGGCTCGTGGGTGCGGACCGGGGAAGGCCCTCCCGTAGGCGACTTGCCGGGCAGTCAGGAGTGGTGCTCGTCATACGACTTCGGGAGCAGCCATGGACGGAAGACCTGCCCGACGCCTGGCCGTCGGCATCGCCACGCCAGGGGCCGCGATCCAGTTGCTCCCACCGCACCACCGACGCCCAGGGGCGGCCGGCCGCGAACCTGACCTCGGTGGTGCGCAGCACGGGCAACAGCGACCGTGAGTCCGATGGCGTTGGCCTCCAACGTCTCGGCGGCGCCGGCGCCCCACTCCTCCTCCTCCTCCTCCTCCGCTGCCACGGCCGGCGACGCGGTCTCGTGCGCGGCGTCCGGCTCGTTCTACAGCCGGTACGTAGGCTGTCTGCTGAGCGCACCGATTGGGGCTGCTCTCTACGACGATCGCAGCGGAGCTCTCATCGGGACCGCTTCCTGGACCGTTTACCAGAAGGTCCAGCTGTACAAGAACGAGAACAGCATCGACCAGACCATGACGATCGTCCCGCAGAAGGTCGATCCGGCACTGAAGAGCGTGTCCATCGAGTGGACACCCCTGTGTGCGGGTCAGTGCTCGAGCGGAACCCAGGAGTGGGTGGGGACCCCGACGTGGACGCCGGGCGACCAGCATTCGGTGACCGCTGGCGTCGGTCAGTGGTGGACCGGCACCAGCGGTGTCGGAAACATCGACCTGTCCTGGACGTTCAAGTTCAGCTCGCCCGCCTCCTCCAAGACCCCGTCGTTCAGCTGGTCGGACGCGGATCTCAAAATCCGCTGCGACGTGATCATGGGCAAGGAGGAGGTTCCTGAGACGAAGCCTGGGTGCGTCTTCCAGAAGTACATCCCCACGCTGCCCGTCAATTCAAAGAAGTACCCGGCCGCAGCTGCCCTCTACTGGCTGCTCATGGAGAAGCTGGAGACCCACCCGGGGAGCAAGGCGCACAACTCACCACTCACCCGTCAGGCCGACGAAGACATCGCGAAGGGGAACCGTGGAAAGATGTGCCCCTCCTCTTGGAAGGGGCGCCCCAACGGCACAGCCGATGCCCCGTCATGCGACGAGTATCCGTTCGCGAAATCGCGGCAGAGCGGGGGGCAGTCGGTCGTCGGTGATCAGTGCGCCCAGTTCTACTCTGTCAAGGAAAACGGCCGATGGGCCCTGGAGTACGACGATAACTCTCCCCTCCCCACATGGCAGGAAGTATGCGGACGCGGAGCTATCCCGCTCACCCAGAACACAGGAGCGGGCGGACAGCTGGGCCGTTTCACCACGGCGATGCGACTTCATGACAAGGATGCCTACTACGTGGACACCCCAGGGTTCGAGAACTGCAATCAGACCCTGTGTAGCCTTCCGTAGCACAGGTGCATGAAAAAGGGTGAGGGAAAGGCAATGCCTTTCCCTCACCCTTTGTGCTGCTGTCGGCTTCCCTGCCTACTCCCCGGCGATGCCGGCCAGCAGCTCCGTGCCGGAGACGTCTGCCGCGGGGAGGCTCAAGCCGAACTCCACTTCGGCCATCTCCAGCACGGCCTCCACCGCTCCCCGTTCCGGGGCTGGACCGCCAGCGACAATGCCGACACGCTGCATGGCGGCGAGGAAACGATCAGGATCCGACCCGTACCGCCCGAGAGGGGTGCCCGGATCGAAGCTGCAGACGATCTCACCATTCTCACAGTATGCGAACCAGGGGATTGTGGCGGTGCTCACCAGAACCACGACCTCAGTCCCCTGGGAGACCTTCGACATCAGGTCGCCTTCTTCGCCCAAGATGTGCGCATCCCAGCTCTGCACTGCATAACCCCACCCCTGGGAGAGGCCGGCACGGATGACGCGGACATCATCATCCATGTCCATCTCTTCGGCATCCTCGCGCGTCATCATCGACAAGCTTTCCTCCGGGCACCCCATCCGCAGAAGAAGATCCTTCGGCGGCACCCCGCGGGCAAACGTTACCGAGAAGCCCTGCCGAAAGTGGTCAGGAAGCCAACCGATTCCCTCTGTCATATGCGCCATACCTCTCCAGAGTCGCGATCAGAGGCACAACCTTACGCGATATCAGGGGATACCTCGGCTGGAAGGGGAGGCCCCAGCAGACACCAGCTTCCTGCCGCACCAATCCTCCAGGCTATGAGCCGGAGAACACCCAAGCGTGTTTGGGGAGCGCAGAGATGGTCTCGGGGGCGACGTGCCCGTTCCAGCTCTTGGCGGTTGATCGCCGGGAGGCGCAGCGCCATCTGCGTCATTCCGATGAACCGGATCTCGTACTTGCGCAGCTGCTCGGCGACGACGGCCCGGAACCCTTCAGACGCACGAGCTCGGGGTGCCTATCGTTCCGAATGGAAATCGCTGCCTGACCTGCATGAACGCGGTGATCTGGCCCGGCTCTTCTGCTCGCAGATGGATCATGGTCCCTCAGGTAAGGCGACCAAGCCTGCATCCGGTCTGGTCGCGGAGGGGCTGGGTGGGCGGTGGCGGCAGGGGAGCAGCGGGGCGGCGGTGGTGGTTCGCTGGCCTCATCTCCGGGAGCCGGTCCGCGGCGACCATCGCCAGTGCGGCCTTCAGCGCGGGCGGATTTTGCTCGGGCCGGGGGATGATCTCGACTCCCTCGTGCGCGGGCTGACTCATGGCGGCACTCCTCTCGCCGGAGCGAGACCGGCATCGACACGGCGTTCGGCACCTTCACACAGCACCACCGTGCTGCTCACGCCGCTCCGGTCCGCGGCAGGGCCGGGCGGTCAGTGCGCAGCGGGATCCCCCCGGCCCGGGTGGCGAGAGCGGCGCGATGGCGCTGGCGCTGCTGGCGGGCGTGCTCGTCGGCGTCGGTGACCGGGGCGTCCTCGATCGCGGACCGGTGGGTGTCCTCGGGCTCGCGCGGCCAGTTGTAGTTCCGGCGCCGGATGGTCTCCCGTTCGGCGGCGGTGGCCTCGTCGAGCGCGGCCTGGCGAGCGGCGGCGTCCTTGCGCATCTGGCGACGCAGCTCCTGGTAGGTGCTGTGGGGACCGGGCCGGCTGTGTGGTGGCCATCTTGCCCGGTGGGCCGGTCACCGGGGTCCTGGTCGTGCTGCACCACGGGGGCGAGGCCGACGCGGACGTCGATTGCCCAGACGGTGCCGGGGCGCAACTACTCGAGGGCGGCGAGGACGGCACAGCTGGGCGTCCCAGGCCGGGGAGTCGGCGACCACGCGCAGGCGGGTGGTCGGGTCGTAGCCGTGCGTCTCCGCCCCCCGCGTCCAGAACAGCCAACAGCGCAGGATCCCACGGAAATCCGGGCCACGGGCCAGACCGGCCAGACAGACAGCCGACGCCGCTCGGCTTCTCCGCCATGCCCCTTGCTGGTGTTTGGCGCCGGCACCGGCGGCTCGGCGGCTGTCAGATAGGGCACCGCCCACCGCTACGCCCGCCTCAGCGAGCGCAGCCTGCCCGCCCGGCTCACCACCGCCGCCGGCCACGACGCCCACTACCGGGTGCTGCCCGACGTCGTCGCGGCCGCCGAGGAGCTGGCGGCGGTCGACCAGGTCACCGTGATGCGGCGCGACGGGACAGCCCTGTACCGCAGCCAGCCCACCCGTCAGCTGCCGCGGCACCCGGCGGCGGCATTGGCCCTGCTCGCGGAGCAGGCACGCCCCCACACCGACCAGGAGGCGGCCGCGTTCTGGGCCGTCCAGCGGGAGTTGCACACGGCGATGCCACAGTACCGCGACGACCTGACCGCCATCGCCGCCCAGGCCAGCACGCTCATGCCCGCGGCTCTGCAGCCGCGCCGGATCGAAGCGCCTGTCGACACGGCCGCGCTGCCCACCCCTTACAGGGCACGGCCTGCCCTTACGGAAACCAGGGCCGATCGGCCAGCGGTGGCGTTAGCCCCGAGCCGTCCTGGTTGATCATGCAACCCGGTGGTCGAGGCTCGATTCCGAGCACCTCCCCTCCGCTCGTATGGCCGGTTTTGCTCTCCCCATGGATACCTGGCTCGCGTTTAGGCTCAATCGGTAGCCACGGGGGGCACAAGGCTCCTCGTCATGCCCACACGAGGGAGCCCCTTCATGCTGACTCGCCGTAGGTCCCTGCGATCTGCCATCGCCGTCCTTGGCGTCGGTGCCGCGATCGCCCTGTCGTCCTCGCCCGCTTCCGCCGCCAACGAGGGCACCTACTCCGGCGCGGTCGGGCCCTGCGCTGCCACGGAGAAGATCCAGCTGGCCAACATCAACGGCGGGTGGCATGACGAAATGGAGTTCTACCCGACCTCAACCGCCAGCGGCTGCCAGTTCTCCATCTTCAACAACAACGCCTTCTACTGGGGATCCACAGGCGCCGGGTCAGGCTGGATCTACGACGGCCCGGGCATGTACCTCTGCCCCGTGATCTATTACTACTCTCAAAGCAAGCCACTCCAGTGCAACTGACTTCGCCGGGCCGCGGGCAGCACCAAGGCTGTCCGCGCGCTGTAGCGGAAGGCGAACTCCCCCCTAGCTCTCACCAGCCCCCAGATTCCTCAGCCGCTCGGTGTACAGGACTTTGAGGCGCTCGATCTCCTGCGGCGCCGCGCCAACCAGCCGGCGCCGGTCCTCAGTGCAGACCTTCATCTGCTCGGTCAACTCCTCCAGGCGCTGCTGATCGCCCGAACGCCGCGCGTCCAAGAGCTGGCGGCCGTACCAGGTTATGACCGCGCTCACCGCCTCCTTCGCGTCCTCGTAGGAGGCGGTGTCGTCGTCCGGGGACGGGGACGATGCGGACGGGGGAGTGTGCACGGCGAGCCACCTCACGCTTCGACCGGTCGTGGGGCGGGGCGGGGCTGCTGACCGGCCCGGGCGGGCCGGCTGGCGGCCCGCCCCCGGCCCCGTCGCCGTCCAATGGCAGAAGGTATCCGCCGGCGACTGGGCCGCCTACGCAGCCGAAGTCAGCCGGCGCACGACCTCGTGAGCGCACGCTTTGCAGAAGGCTCCCGACGCCGGAGATGGTGACTGGTCGGGAGTAGTAGCTGGTCAGGCCGCAGATGGCCGGTCGGGTTCGAGGATGCAGCGCGCACTACGATGATCAGCATGGAACCGGTGCCCACCCTCGTCCATCTGGACAGCCCCTTCATCAACTTCCGTGACTTCGACTTCGCTGAGGGCTCCCACGGTCTCCGCTGGGTCAACACCAAGCGCTTCCGGATTCCAGCCGATGTGCCCGACGACCGAAACGTGTTGGCGGCCTTGATCGCGCACCCTCAATTCCGGGACACGTACGACGGAGCGGGCGTTCACGACTGGCCTCGGCACGGCCAATGGTGGCTTGACCGCATCACCCCCGACACCTACAAGGCAGTCGACGATGCAACCGCAGCCGACATCATCCACTCGTGGGCCAGTCGGCATGGCGATATCCCAGAGAAGCTTGAGGCCCGCCTGTGGCAGGAGATCTACACCCCGATCCGCACGGCTACCACCCGATACGTGCTGGGACGGCTCGCCGAGGACGCGTTCCACGACTACGGCCCCATCCACATCGACTACCACGAACTGGTCCTCATCGACCGCCCCGCAGCCGCACTCGTGCTGCTCGTCGCAGCCGACGACTGACCCTCCTGGGACTGCACCGCCGATGCTTGAAACCGAGGCATTCGGAATCACCAGCGGGCGGGTCCGGCCCACGCGGTGGTAGCGGTCCGGTGTTCCCCGGTCCTGGCGGTACGTCAGGCGGCCGGCGGTCGAGGAGGGCGGCGATGTGCTCGCGCACCGCGCCGGCCCTCGGGGCGTAAAACCCGCCGAGCAGGGCGGCTGCCTCCCGCCAAGTCCGGTCCGGGCCCAAGATCCCGTGCCGTGCATGGTGCCCCAGGCAGTGGCGGCGTCTTCGCGGAGTCGCTACGCGGGGCGCCGCGGCGGGGCTATGGTCGAAGGGGTAGCGCATCGGGTGTGAGCCTGGGGGCGGGATGCTGGAGGACGCGCTGGTGGCGTTGGCCACGGCGGGTGGTACGGCTGTGGTCCAGGCGGCGGGGACGCAGGCGTGGGACGCGTTGCGGGTCCGGGTGGCCCGGCTGCTGGGCCGTGGGGACGCTGAGCGCGAGCGCGTGGAACTGGAGCGGCTGGACCGCACCGCCGGGGCGTTGGAGGCGCCGCCACCGTCAGAGGCCGAGCGGG
Organism: Kitasatospora sp. NBC_01250; assembly: GCF_036226465.1. Taxonomy (NCBI): domain Bacteria; kingdom Bacillati; phylum Actinomycetota; class Actinomycetes; order Kitasatosporales; family Streptomycetaceae; genus Kitasatospora; species Kitasatospora sp. NBC_01250. Next base: position 8,910,340 of record NZ_CP108476.1, read on the forward strand.
TGCGACTGCGTCAAGAGGCATCCTGGCAGACCCGGTTCGAGGCCCTGCTGGAGGACGTGGCCGGCGCGGAGCGTGAGCGGGTCGCGGCCGAGCTGCGGGCCCTGGTCCAGGAGCAGGCCGCCGGCTGCGCGGTATCGGCGGGGGACCACGGTGTCGCGGTGGGCGGCAGCGTGGACGTCCGGGCCGATCACGGGTCGGTGGCCGCCTTGCGGGTGGGGGATGTGACGGTGGGAAACCCTTCGCAGCCGGGTCCGCCCCAGGGCTGAGCGGACCCGGCGCCACACCACCCGCACCCACCACCAGGCACCCGGCCGTCTCCGCCGAACACGGCGGCTTCGCCGTCGGCCACGCCGGACAGGTCGTCCACTACCACGCCGCGCCCCCAGCTCCGGGCACCTGGCCGACGCCGGGGCACGAGGTGGTGGTGCCGCGTCAGCTACCCGGTGACGTGCCCGGCTTCGTGGGCCGCGCGGCCGAGCTGCGGCACCTGGAGGCGCTGGAGAACGCCGTCCCCGGCGGCGGGGGTGTGCGGCTGCTGCTGGTCGCGGGGACGGCCGGGGCGGGAAAGACCTCGCTGACACCCCGATCTGCGACTTCGTACCTTGGCGGACGTCTTTGCCTGTGCGGCGGCCGAGGGCGTCGAACTGCGGCTGGACGGGACCGAGGTCCAGGTCCGCCGCCCGCGCTTCAACAAGCCCGGCCGACGCGCGCTCGTCTCGGGCAAGAAGAAGATGAACACCAAGAAGGCCACCGTCGTCACCGACGGCGATGGCCGCACCCTGTGGGCCGGCGCGTTCCGCCCCGGCCGGATGCACGACCAGACAGCGGTGCGCACCGAGGGCATCGCCGACCTGTTCGAGCAGTTCCCACGGGTCAAAGCCAAGGTCGCCGCCGGATACCGGGGTCTGGCCAAGGAATTTCCAGGCCGGGTCCAGGCCCCGCCACTCAAACCGAAGAAGGACGCGACACCGGAGGAAGTCGCCGCCTGGAACGCGGAGCGCCATCAGCAGTCCTCGGAGCGGAGCTGTGTGGAGCACGCCAACGCCGAGCACAAGCAGTGGCGCACCCTGCAACGCTTCCTCGGCCGCCGCGAAGTGGTGCCGCGTGATCCGGACCGTTGGGCCGTCCCACCGAGGTTGACTTCGATCGGCTCTCATCACCGGGCGAACCCTGATCGTGTCAAGCCGCTGAGGGTGGCCGGCTGGCGCGGGTAGCGTGGGCGGCCGCGGGACGATGATCGACGGGAGGGGTAGGCGGTGCGGTTTCCCGGGCAGGGAGCGGCTGGCGGTCCTGAGCAACGCCGAGTTCGAGGTGCTCGCCTCGTTGCACTTCGCGATGACCGAGGTGCGGCACGAGTGGGGCAGTTCGAGGGCGGTCCTGGACCGGCTGTTCGCGTTGTCCGATCACGCCGGGCACCTCGATGGCGGTGCCCGGTTCACCTTTCGGTCGCGGGTGCTGGAGGAGGTGGGCCGTGCCTCCTGCCAGTACACCGATGCGGTGGAGAAGGTGATGTGGCCGTGCGTCAGCGCCTGTACGGTGCTTGGCATCGCCGTCTCGGAGCGGGTGGTCGACGGCAAGGTTCCGCTGTCCGATCAGGTGGTGGCGGAGCTGGCCGACAAACCGACGCTCGCACAGCTGCACGCCGCATTGTCGGCTCCGGTCCCGGCCCTGCTGGTCCCGCGCGACGCTCAGTCCGTCGAATCCGCCCGGGGGCGCGGTGAGCGGCTGTTGGCGAGGGTGGAGGGCGTCTACGAATCCCTCGCCGATCCGATGTTGCCCTCGCCGCTGTCCCGGGCACGGCGGTCTCCTTCGTGGGGGCGGCGGTACGGTGCCGGAAGGTTGCCGCGGAACGCGCGGGGGGTCCCCGACCAAAGCGGTCGGGGACCCCTGCGCGCGGGGCGCTCAGTGCTTGAAGGCGTCCTTGACGTGCTCGCCAGCCTGCTTGACGTCACCCTTGACCTGGTCGGCCTTGCCCTCGGCTTCCAGGCGCTCGTTGCCGACAGCCTTGCCGGCGGTCTCCTTGACCTTCCCCTTGAGCTTGTCGCCGACGTTCTCGATCTTGTCGCCCGTGCTCATCGCACTCTCCTCGTCATTGGTGCACCGTCCTGCCTGACATCGGGTCGCCTGCCCGACCCGAACCGGAAGATTCCTACGAATAGTGGCGCCGGACCAGGGCACCCGGTCCTCCGACACTGAATTGTGGAGGTCACGATGGTTCCCCTTCTTCTCGTCCTGCTGCTCGCCCTTCTCCTGTTCGGCCTCGGGTTCGCGGTGAAGATCCTCTGGTGGGTCGCCATCGTGGTGCTGGTGGTCTGGCTGGTGGGCTTTGTCGCCCGTGGCACCGGCGCCTCCGGCAGCCGGGGCCGCTGGTACCGCTGGTAGCAGCGGCCAGCACCGCACGGCCTCAAGCGGGGCGCCCGACCAGCGGGCGCCCCGCTTTGGCGTACCCGACCATGGCGGCCCGGGGCCGGGCACGCGAGAGCGGGGAGTGAATGAACCCCCGGCGCCACGGGCAGAAGCGGTTACGGGGGCGGGGCGGCGCGCTCTCTGCGCCCTGAACCAGCGCGACCTCCGAGCGCCGCCCCGCTCTCCTGCGCACACCGCACAGCAATGCGGTCGGCGCGAAGCGTCGCCGAACGCCGCTCATCTGACCGATATCTCGCGTGTGGAACCCGCCCGCCAGCGGTTCGCCGCCCCGAGCACACCGCTGCTCGCCGACAGCCCATGCCCACCTCGCCCTCGTCCAGCGCCCGGGCGGCGGGCATCGGGGAAGGTCGCCGCCGCTGCCGCGCCCTGGGCGGTGAGGTGCCAGGCCTTCGCCCAGCCGGCCTGCGGCAGGGGCACGAACTCGGCCAGGCCCTCGGCGTGCGGGCGGGCCATGCGCTTCTGGGTCTGCTTGATCAGGGCTCGATCAGGGCGGTGCCGCCGTGCGGGTGAACGGGAAGCGCCCCGGACCCGGGTGGTTTCACCGGGTCCGGAGCGGCTGCCCGAGGCCGTATCCGGATGCCGACCCGCCGCGTGAGGGGGGAGAGACGCGCGGGGCCGGCCGACGGCCTCAGGTGTCGTCTGACCACTGGAGGGCGGCTCAAACGGCTCAGCCCCTCGCCGGACGGGCGGGCCACCGCCACCCGCGTTCGATCAGGAGGTGACGCGGTAGATCCGCAGCGCCCCGGCGGCCGAGGCCAGTCGTAGCGCGTCGGGCGCCGGCACCGCTTCACCGTCCACGCTCAGATGGCTCACCGCTGTCAGGTCGGTGAGTTCAAGAGCTCGCAACCGTGTCGCGTGGTAGAACCGGGTGCGGTCCAGCGCGCCGGTCAGGCAGGCCACGGCCAAGCGCAGTCGGGTGAATCGGTGTCCGGCGTTCACCACCCGGGCGTCGAGCACCCCGTCGTCGAGGCGTTCGCGGGTGATCGGCGCGACGCCGCGACGGTGGTAGCGCCCGTTGCCCGCGAAGAGCAGCCAGATGCGCCGCGGCCGGCCGGCGATCTCCAGTTCGACGGGCTCGGCGGTGTGGAGCAGCCGGGCGCCGGCCAGGGCCAGCGCGGGCCACTTGCCGATCCGGTGCTCCCAACGCTCGCGCAGGCGCACCAGGTCGGGGTAGACGCCGATGCTGAAGGTGTTGACGAAGACCCGGTGCCGGTCGCCGCCGGGGTCGGTCACCGTGCCCAGGTCCACCGCGATGCCGGAGCCCGCCGTCACCGCCGCGGCCACGGTCGCGAAGTCGGTGATGCCGGCGTCCGCGGCGAAGTGGTTGAGCGTGCCGCCGGTGAAGACCGCGAGCGGCAGGTCGTGCTCGGCGGCGATCCCCGCCGCCAGATTGATCGAGCCGTCGCCGCCGCAGATGCCGAGCGCGCCGCCGTCGGCGCGGGCCCGTTCGGCCGCCTCGGCGATCAACTGGGGCAACGCGTCGCCGTCCGAGGCCAGTTGGACGTCGGCCTTCGGCAGCAGGTCCCGGATCAGCGCCTGGTTGGGATCGTCGGCGTCGGCGTCGCGCCACAGGTCGGCCAGGCCGCCCGCCCCCGAGCCGCTGTTCACCACGACGTGCAGGCCCGCTCCACCGGGCAGCGCGGGCAGCTGGACCGCCGGCCCTGGCAGCCCGGCCGGTGGGGGAGGGGTCTGTGGCCCCGGCCGCCGGCGCCTGAGCAGGACGGCGGCCGACGCGCCGAGCGCGGCACCGGCCAGCACATCACCCGGATAGTGGGCACCCACATAGACGCGCGAGAGCATCACGCCGAGCGCGACCGGCGCCGCCGCCACGCCCAGCGCGGGCGACTCCAGGCCCAGACCGACCGCGAATGCGGCGGCCGAAGCCGAATGCCCGGACGGGAAGGAGCTGGTGAACGGCGCCCGGCGCAGATGGCGGACCAGTGGAACGGAGCTCAGCTCGGGGCGCGGACGCCCGGCCATCCGCTTGGCCACCACGTTGGCCAGGGCCGAGGCCACCAGCAGCGAGCCGAGTGCCCGCCCGGCCGCCCGCTTGGCCTGCGGGGTACCGCAGGCCGCCAGACCTGCCGCTGCGGCCGACCACAGCACACCGTGATCGGCCGCCCGGCTCAGCCCCGGCAGCACCCGCCCCACGACGGGCAGCCGGGCCCGCGCCACCCGGACGAACAGCCGCTGATCGAGCGCGGCGGCAGCGCCGCGCACGGTGGCGGCGCGCTCCCTCGCGCGGGTCGGCCCGGCCCGCAGGGAACCGGCCCGAAGGGAGCCGGTGCGGACCGGGCCGTTGTCGAGCAGTCCGGCGGGCCGGGCGCGGCGGTCGACTGCGACCAGCGCCCGGACCCGCCGGGCCGTCGTCATCAGCGGCCCCGACCGGCCGTCAGCCGGTACAGGGTCAGGATGATCAAGGAGCCGGCGATCGCGGCGATCCAGGTGGAGAGGTGGAAGAAGCCGTTGATGGAGTGCACATGAAAGATAATCTTCCCGAGCCACCCGCCGAGCAACCCGCCCGCGATCCCGATCGCCATGGTGACGATCGCTCCGCCGGGGTCCCGGCCGGGCATCAGGGCCTTGGCGATCGCTCCCGCCAGGAGGCCGATCAGGATCCACGCGATGATTCCCATGCGACTGCGCCGCCCTTCGTGTCGATGATGCCGCTGAAACGCACGCCCCCCGTCTGTCCCCGGTCGGGCCGGACAAACAGCAGTGGCGCGTCGGCCGGGGCAGTGGCGCGACCCGGCCGGTCCGCGCCTCGGGCGAGGCCGGCGCCCGTCCCAGCCGCGGTGTCGACCACGCGGGACTCGATGAACTCCTTGAAGCCGCGCAGGTCGTCGATCGCCTGGCGCTGCACGAAGCCGAGCGCGGCCCCGAAGCCGGACGACTACGCGGCGGGCGCGTGGATGCGCCGCCAGCGCAAGGCCGACAACCTTGACCTCGACCAGGCCGCCAAGCTCGTCGCGCTGGACGAGCTGTGGCGCCTGGAGCCGGACTGGAACCGCTCCTACCGCCGTCTGCTCGCCTACCTCGCGGCCGGCGGCATCATCGACGGCCCGGCGAACCGCACCGGCGGCGAAGCCGACCCGGCGCTCCGGCCCGGCACCTGGCTGCGCAAGCAGGACAAGGCCCGCACCGAGGGCAAGCCGACCGAGCAGCAGACCGCGCTCCTGGACGGGCTCACCCGGCATGCCGAAACCGTCACCGGCTGACCCACCCCACACCAATCCCGCGGTCCCGGCCCGGGATGGCCCACTTCCCGGAGGCGATCGAACACCTCCCCGCCGGCAAGCGGCGGCGCAGCGCCTGACCCACCCCACGGCGGGTCATCAGGCCGGCGGTGCCTGCGCGGCGCCGACCTCGATCGTGTCCAGGACCAGGTAGTGGTAGCCCTCGAGCTCACCCTCCGGCGCGCGGGCGAGGCTGCCCTGCAGGGTGTACCACTCGTCGGCGCCCGTGTACTGGACCCTGACCTCGACCGGCCCGTCGGTGCGGCGTTCGGTGTGAACCGTCAGGTCCCCGGTGATGACACCGACTTCGACGGTCATCGCGCCGCCGGGGCCGGCGGTGGCCTCGTCCTCGCACATCGCCGACTCGATCGTGGGCATCAGCCGGCCCCACATGTGTCAAGCATGGACACGAGCGCCGTCCTCTCCGGCGCGGTCACCGTCAGCTTGTAGAGGGCCTTCACATCCGTCCAGGCCCGCCGCGTACGGACACCACGCCGACCGGGCCGGCGGCTTCCACCGGTCCGGGCTCTGGTCGCCGAACGCCCCGACTGATTGTGTCGGGGCGCGTGGTGTGTGGTGTTAGCGGCTGGTGCCGCCGAGGGGGGAGGGGCCCTGCCAGCGGCCGTTGCCGTCCAGCCAGTCGTTCACGACGGTGCCGTTTCCGCACAACCTCCAGGCCGTCGTGCAGTGCCGTGCTCTCGACGAGCTGTTCGGGTTCACCATCGAGGGCCTCGGAACGCTGCCCGGCGTCGAAGGCATGGAGGTCGGCCCGATCCTCCGTCAGGTCGAACAAGCCGGAACCCGTCTGGACGGGGACTGCCTCACCGACCCGCCCGACGGTCTTGCCCGCCACTGGCGGCTCTCGCAGGCCCGCGTACCCGAGCGGCGGGTAGGCCCTGTCCGTCGCGTAACCGCTCGCCTCTTCGAATGGAGGACGTTCCGCTTCGGAAGCGGGGCGACGGGCCGGCTGACCGGTCGTCATCCCACCGGTCCGCCCTTCGGGTCGAGAACGCGTCAGCGCGCCCGGCGCCTCGCGAAGACCCGGTGACCCGCTCTCCGACGCCTGGGTGGTACACCAGCACGGCGCTGTGCGCGCATGTCCCGGCAGCCGCGTGGCCTCCACCGGTATCATGGTAGAACTAGTATCGAATTGCAATCAAGGTGGTCCCGTGATGAACGACTCACAGCCCGTCGTGTTCCAGCATGGCCAGACGTTTCTCGCGACGATCTCGGAGCGCTGGAACTATCAGATCCTGCGCGAAGTCTTCTTCGGTACAGCGCGGTTCGGCGAACTGAAGCGCGCGCTCGGCATCTCGGCGAACATCCTGACCACTCGCCTGAACGCCCTTACCGAGCTGGGCCTGCTCACGCGGCGGGCGTACCGCGAGGACAAGCAGTGGTTCGAGTACGAGCTCTCGGATGCCGCTCGCGAGCTGGTCGTGCCGGCGATCGTGGCGATCACCCGCTGGGCCGAGGAGCGCGGACCGGATCCGCAGGCTGCCGGCGCCGGCCCGCGCCGGCCGCTCCTGCACACCGTCTGCGGCAAGGAGACCGAGCCCTACCTGGCGTGCAGCGTCTGTCACCAGTCGATCCAGGCCTCGAACCTGATCCCAATGGTTGCAGACAAGAACTAGTAGCAATACGCTCCTGGTTAGAGAGTGGAGAACGATCCCCGTCACGAGAGGAATCGCCATGACCACGACCTGGCTCGACGGCGTCACCGAGCGGCTCATCCCCACTTCTGTCGGGTTGATCAACGTGCGCGACGGCGGCAGGGCGGGCAGCTCGCCTCTGATCTTCTGGCCGAGCTTGATGATGGACGGCACCATGTGGCGCCACCAGTACGAGCATTTCGCCCCCACCCACCGCGTGGTGCTCATCGACAGCCCCGGACACGGCAAGTCCGACGCCCTGCGCCGCATCATCGACCTCAAGCAGTGTGCTGACGCGCTCGTCGAGATCCAGGACGCGCTCGGCATCGACAAGGCGGTGCTGATCGGCAACAGCTGGGGCGGCATGCTGGCCGGCGTCTTCCCCGCCTACCACCCGGACCGCTCGGCGGGGACGGTCGGCATCAACTGCACGGCCTCGCTCCCCACGACCTTCGAGAGCGTCTGGGCCACTGCGCTGGCCGGGTACCTGTCACTGAACTCGAAGATGCCTCAACTGGCCTTGAAAGCGGCCCGCAGCGCGTTCGCCGGGCCGACGGCCGAGGCCGAACGCCCGGAGTTCCTCGAGTTCCTGAATCTCGTGCTCACCAACGACCCCAAGTCGGTCGCCTGGGCGCTGCGCAGCATCCTGATCGGCCGCCGCGACGAACACCGCCTGCTCGCCACGATCAAGGACGTCCCCGTCCTCGTGATCGCCGGCGAGGAGGACAGCCAGTTCCCCGTGCACGCCGTGCGCCGGATGGCCGACGCGATCCCCACCGCCACCTTCAAAGTGCTGCTGCACACCGGCCACCTCGCCGCTCGCGAAAACCCACAGGCCGTCAACGCCGAGATCGACGCCTTCCTCGCCGAACTGCCCGCGCTGGAAAGGATCTGATGAGCATGCCCGCCACCACCGACCGCGGCGAAGCCCCTGCATGGATCCACGCCTTCATGCACGAGATCGACACCCTCGAGTTCGCGACCGCGTTCGCCACGAACCTTGACCAGGACACCGAGATGATCTTCGGTACGGCCCGCGTGCACGGAGTCGACGCCATCAAGGACTTCTTCGTGAAGATCGACGCCCCGCTCATCACCACGCACGAGGTGATCGAGACGTGGACCGTCGGGGACGTGCTGATCCTCCGGGGCGAGGCGACCGTCGCCAAGAAGACCGAACCTGACACCGTCGTGCGTGCCCCGTTCACGCACATCTTCTACCTCGACCAGAGCGACGAGGCGCTACCGCGAATCCGCACTCTGCACATCACGGCAGGGCCTGTCGAGACCGACGCCCTGCTCTGACTGGAGATCCGGACCAAGCCGCACCGTTGGGTGAACGATGACCTCCCCGCAGGTTCGACGATCTGTTCAACCTCGTCGCCGACCCCGCCTTCGTCCTGGTGACGTGGCGTCGGGTCCAAGGGAAACGCCCGCCGTACTGCGGGCAGGGCCGCCCTCCCGTGTCCGCCTACCCCCAGCAGCACACCACGCTGCGGGCGCTGGCCCTGGCAGCGGGGCAAGGGGGCGCCCGCACCGTCACCTGGCGACAGGGCAGCAAGGCCACCAGGCGCAATCCGAACGCCGAGATGCGCTCCCAGTTCCTGGCCCTGCGGGTCCGCCCGGCCAACCGACACGTCCCCCGAGGCGCCGACGGCTCCCTGCCCGACTGCTGGCTGCTCATCGAGTGGCCCCCCGACTGCGCCGAGCCCACCGACTACTGGCTCTCGACGCTGCCCGCCGACACCCCACTGCGCGAGCTGGTGCGAATCGCCAAGATCCGCTGGAGAGTTGAGCACGACTACCGCGAACTCAAGGATGGTCTCGGCCTGGACCACTTCGAGGGCCGCAACTACTCCGGCCGGCACCGCCACGTCACCCTCGCCTTCGTCGCCCAGGCCTTCTGCACCCTGCTGCGGCTCGACCCAAAAGTCCCTGCGCCGGCCTGACCCTCTACGCGGTCCTCCGCGAACTCCAGGCCCTCCTGGCCACCACGGTCATGGTCCACGCGTGCCCTTCGTCCCCGCACCGTCTCCGCTTCGTCCCCGAGGGCCTCCGCTCCGGCTGCGGCCGGTGTCAAACGGGGTGTCGGTCCGGGGGTGGTCTCCTCTGCTACCCCTCAATCTTCCCCCGACGGTCGCCCATCACCGGCATGCCTCGGCTCGACACGAGGCGTGGGCGTGGGGCCGCCACCTGCCCACCCGGGGTTCGATCGCTGTCCGGGCGGTGCTGACCCGTTCGGAGGCAGCACCGCGGGGCACCGGTGAGGCGGCTCCGGGATACGGACGGGGAAGGACGCACACTGCTGTCACCAGGCGTGCGACAGGAGGGCTCTTCGGTGCTGCTCCAATACGGCCGCGGCGGTCGCACTCAGCCCGTTCCCGCTCATCGGCGTCGTGCTGATCCTGGTGGGCGACCGTGCCGAGCGCAACGGTGCGCTGTTCGCGGGCGGATGGATCGCCGGGCTCGCGATTGTGGCGACCGCCGTCGTGACGCTGTTCTCCGGGGCCTACGACCCCGACAGCACGAGCTCCGCCATCGCTGACTGCGGGCGGGTGGTCGTCGGGGCCGGACTGATCGTCCTGGGCGTGCGCACGTGGTTGTCGCGCCCCCGGGAGGGCGACGAGGCCCAGGAACCGGGCTGGATGACGTCACTGGACCTCGCCTCGGCCAGGCGTGCCCTGGTCCTCGGCCCGCTGCTCTCGGGGACCAACCCGAAGAACTTCGTCCTGACCGCGTCGGCTGCCTCCTCGATCGCGGAAGCGGGGAAGCAGGGGGAGGCCAAGGGCGAGGCCGAGGGCGAGGCCGAGGGTGCGGGACGTACCCATCCTCGCTCCTCGGTCGGGCCTGGTCGGCTGCGCGGTGAGGTCGGCGGGTGTGGCCGCGTTCCGCTGAGACCGGTCGCTGTCGCTGGGAACGCCCGAGGGGCCCGGCTCGCGCGTGTGCGGGTGCCGGGCCCCTCGGGGTTGGCCCCGCCAGGGGCCGTTGATCGGGTCGATCGGGTTGATCGGGACGATCAGTAGTTGTGGTGGATCTGCCAGTAGGCCCAGGCCTGGTTCGGGCTGCCGTAGCGGCTGTTCATGTAGTCGTAGGTCCACTTGATCTGGGTGGAGGCGTTGGTCTGCCAGTCGGCGCCGGCGGAGGCCATCTTGTTGCCCGGCAGGGCCTGGCCCAGGCCGTAGGCGCCCGAGGAGGGGTTGGTGGCGGTGATGTTCCAGCCGCTCTCGTGGGAGACGATCTGGTCGAAGGACGCGAGCTGGTCGGCGGGGACGATGCTGGCGGCGATCTGCTGCGGGGTGGCGGCGGAGGCGGCGGTGGGGGCGACGGCGGCGCCGATGGCGACGATGCCGGCGGCGGAGGCGAGCAGGGCGGCGGACTTGCGCATGCGGGTGGTGATCACGGGCATGTGGAGTTCGACCTCACATCGGTTGGGCGCCTCGCTCCGCGGTTCGGCGGGCCCGGTGGGGGGCCCGGCGGGCGGGTGTCGGCGCCGGGGCGGTCACCAGTGGTGACTGCCGCAGGGGAGCTGCGGGGCGGTTCGTACTGCCGTCGCAGCTGGCGACTCCGCAATTGTTAGCGGGGTCGGCGGCTGGCTCCAAGGGGTGCTGGTACGACGCTGCGTCGTAGTGGAGCGGGGCGCGCGGGCCGGTCGGGGAGTGCTGTTCGGGTCGGCCAAACCTCGCAGGGCATGACATTTTGGGCGTTTTGTGATGGTTTGAGCCGTGAAAACAGCGCGGACACGGCGTCTGGCGCCCGAACGTGGCATCGACAAGGGCTGACCGGCCGAGCGGCCGGAGTGGCCCGGTGCTTGGTCTACGAGGAAGGGTAGGAGGTGCCCGGGGCGCGTGAGGACCGTCACGGGCCACCCCCGGCCGGCACCCGTCAGAAGGGGATCCAGCTCACACCACGGTGACTGACAGCAACTGCCTGGTGGCGCCGGCACATCTCGTCGCGGGTCACGATCGCCGAGGGGTGTGGCGGCGGAGCAGAGGTGGACGCCGGGAATCCCGGTGTTGTAGGGGTCAGAGGCTGAGCGGGGGCGCAGGGTGAGACGGCGGACGGTGTGGGCGCCGGTGAGGAGGTGGCGAGCAGCCGTGGTGTCTCCCGGCCGTACCGCAGCGTGTGACATGCTGAGCGCGCATCGACCGTAGGAGGGGCCATGACGGACGGATCGACCGCTCGATGGGGCACGGGGCTGGGCATGTGCGCCGTCGCAGGCGCCGTGGGTGGGGCCGTGATGGGGAATGCCTCCGATCCGATCACAGGACTCGCAGCCGCGGTGGGCATCGGCCTGCTCTTCAACGTCGCCACCCGCCTCGTCGACAGGCGAGCCGACCGCTCCGCCGACCGCCACCACCGGTAACGGCACCTCGGGAGCGGCCCCCGAAATCCTCGGCGCCTCGGCGATCCGGTCCAACTGCCTCTGGCCGGACGCGCGTTCACGTCGTCTATCCCTAGGAGTGGTGCAGTGTTCCGGTCGCACAAGGCTCAGGAGGAGCCCGTCGTCGTTATCCGTGACTCCCTGCAGGTGGAATCGGACCTGCGACAGGCTCTGGAGGCCGCCGAGGCGGGCGAGCGGGCAGGCCTGGAGAAAGCGTTGCGCATCGTCGCCGAGACGGCGGCGGCGTCCCACGCCCTCGTACGCCGCCGCTGGGTACGGGAGTTCCTCCGCGAATCGGGCATCGACGTCCACGACCGGGTCGCGGCGGTGAAGGCACTGCGGACCGCGCGGCCGAGCCTCTCGCTCGCCGCCTCGTACCAACTGGTCAAGGAAGCGAGCGAATAGGTCCAGAAGGACCAAGGAGAGCTGGCAGGCCAGGCTGAGCCGCTGAGCCTGGGCTGTCAGGTGAAGGAGAACCGCGCTGCGGCCTCGGCCGGCGTGGTCCCCTGACGCTCCCCGGGCACGTCGTGGACGGCGTGTGTGCCCTCGGCGCGCAGTTGGTCGGCCCCGCCGTGCCGGGCCATGACCGCGGCGTAGGCGCGGACGTCGTCGGCCGTGAGGTCGGTACGGCTTCGCTCCGTGTGCTGCCGGAGGAGGACGCTGAGGTCCGGGTCGAATCGCAGCACGGTCACCGGGGCGTCGAAGCGCCTGGCGATGGCGATGAGGCGGGCGCGCGCCTGGGGAGTGACGTTCGTGGACTCGGCGACTGCGGTTCGTCCGCCGGAGAGCCGGGCGGCGATCCGCCGGTCGCGCTCCTCGAAGATCCGGGAGTCCGCCGCCTCGGAGTGCGCCTCGGCAGGTGCGGTGTCGAAGAGTTCAGCGCGGATCTCGTCGCTGGACACCACTGCTTGCTCGTCGATCTGGCGGCGGGCGAGCAGGGCCCGCACGAAGCTGGTCCTGCCCGAAGCCGGCGCTCCGACGAGGACCACCAGTCCCGTTGGCACGCGCGCCGGTCCGCAGTCGCCCGGTGCGTGCGGCCGGAGGTAGAGGTCACCCGCGCATTCCAGGGCTTCCTCGGGAGAGCCGGCGGGCAGCCCGCTGGGCAGGGCAGTGTCCTGGTAGCTGTCGCTGCTCGCCAGGTAGAGCGCGAAGGACCAGGCGTGCAACACCCCGGTGAAGCGCAGGCGACACAGCGGGAGGATCTGGCCGCTGGTCAGTTCGGCTGCCACGTAGGCGAATTCCGCGCGGAAGCGGACCGTGACGGCGTTCACCTGCGGCCACCGCGCGCGGGCACGGCAGTTGAGGCGTTGGCGCAGGTGGTGCTGCATCGATTCCGGGGGGTTCTTCGGCACGGGCTCCATCCTGCCGGGCGCGCCGTACCTGCCCGTCCTGAGGACTGTCGAACGCGGCCATGTCGCGGCCGGTCACGGCGCTGGACTCGGCGCCGGTCATGCCGCCGCTGCCAGGGGGTTCCGCTCTACGGGGACCCCGGGGAACGGGGGTCGTCCGCCGCACGGGCCGATCGGTGGATGCCGGGTGGTGGGTGGGGCGGCAGGCTGGAGGGCGGCGGAACGGATCGCATGAGGTGGCCCGGTGACAGGGGGCGTCGCAGGAGGACGCCGCGTGGGGGAGCGGCAGGAGCGCCGCGGTCCGGATCCGTCCTCCGTCCGATGATTTCGAGGGACCCGAGTGATGGCGCCTGCCTGCCCGGACCCGGCCATGCTGCGCGGCCCGGCCGGCCGGGAGGCAGCGGGCCACCGCCCTTCCCGAGAGGATTACGTCCATGGGGAACAAGCACACGACGATGCGGCTGGCTGTCGGCGGCGTGGCGGTGGCCGCCACGCTGGGCCTGGCCGGCTCCGCGTCGGCGAACCGCCTGAGCCAGGACGTGGTCGGTGGCGCCGCGGCTGAGCGGGTGGCCCGACGTGGGCCGGTGTCCATGGCCGCCGTCCCGTGGTGTCCGGTCCGGGTGTGGCAGCATGGCCGGGCACCTCCCCGCCGACGCAGCACTGATCTGCCGGAGTCCGCATGGCCCCCAACCGCCGTCAGATCCTGACCACGGCCGGCACCGTGGGCGTGCTGGCCGCTGGATACGCGTTGTTCTCCGCCTCTCCCCGCTCCCGGCCCTCGGCTGCCCTGACCGCGCCGAGCACCCTGACCGCGCCGGCCACCCCGTCCGAGCCGGCCACCCCGTCCGCGCCGAGCGTTCCCCGCACGCCGGCCTCCCTGAGCACCCCCGGCACGCCGGCCGCGCCGAGCACCCCCGGGACCGCGAACCGCGCGGAGGTGGTGGCGCGCTACCGGGACACCGTTCCCACGCGTTGGGGCACCGACGTGCCCGGTGTGCTCGACCGGCTCGCCGGGGAGCGCGGGCAGATCGCCCTGACCTTCGACGCGTGCGGCGGCCCCGGGGGCGACGGCTACGACCGCGCGCTGATCGACCTCCTGCGTGAACGGAACGTGCCCGCCACGCTGTTCCTCAACTCCCGCTGGATCGACGCGAACCCCGTGGTCTCCCGCCGGCTGGCCGCGGAGCCGCTGTTCGAGATCGCCGACCACGGAACGCGCCACCGCCCCCTGTCGGTCACCGGCCGCTCCGCCTACGGCATCGCGGGCACCCAGGATGCCGGGGAGGTGGTCGCGGAGCTCACCGCCAACCGCGACCGGCTCGCCGACCTGCTCGGCGCCCCACCGCGCTTCTTCCGGCCCGGCACGGCCTACTGCGACGACGTCGCCGTGCGCATCGCGGCCGAGTTGGGGCAACGGGTGGTGGGCTTCACCGTCAACGGCGACGCGGGGGCGACCTACTCCGCCGCCGAGATCGCCAAGGAGGTCGGTGCCGCCCGGCCGGGCTCGATCGTCATCGCGCACATGAACCATCCCGAAGGCGACACGGCGGTCGGGTTCGCCGCCGCCCTCCCCGGGCTGCTGGCCGCCGGACACGGCTTCACCCGCCTGTCGGACGCCTTCCGGTGACCGCACGGGCAGGCGCCGGACGGGGCTCCGCGAGGTGGGCCCGATGGCCCCTCGCCGCCCGGCGCGCCGACCACGTCGTGAAACCTCCCTCACCTGTCAGGGGCGCATGAACTCCACGCAGCCGCTGTCCAGGGAGTAGTAGGCGCCCACCACCTCGACCAGGTGATCGCCGATGAGGGGGAGGAGCAGGGGGTCCTCGCGGAGCTGGTCGACGGTGAGGCGGATCTGGGCGCGGACGGTGTTGTCGACCTGGTCGCCGGGCAGGGGTTCGGCCGCCAGGTAGGCGGGCTTGAGGGCCTCGACGACTGCGACCAGGTGGGCCGGTACCTCGGTGCCGTTGTTCAGGGCGTCCACCGCGAAGACGACGGCACCGCAGCGCTGGTGGCCCATCACCACGACCAGTGGGGTCACGGATTCCTGGGCGCCGTACTCGACCGCGCCCTGGATCAGGTCGTCGTTGGTCTGGGCCGCGGTCCGGACCACGAACAGGTCCCCGACACCACGGTCGAAGACGATCTCGGGCGGCACCCGGGAGTCGATGCACGAGAAGACGGTCGCCAGCGGGTCCTGACCGGCGGCCACCGCCAGGCGGCGAGCCACGCTCTGGTTCGGATGCAGGAGCTCGCCGGCCACCCAGCGCTCGTTGCCCTCTGCCAGGCACCGCAGCACCTCCTCCGGCGTGGGCATGCCCTGGCCCGGCGTCGGCGTCGGCGTCGGCGGCTCGGCCGGGTCGGCGAGGCCGCAGGGCTGTGCGGCGGCCCGGCCGGTGGCGAGCAGGGGGAGGGCGGCCAACGCGCCGGCACCGCCAACGAGGAAGCATCGGCGGGCGGGTGAGCCGGCGGTGCTCTCCTCGCGGTGGCCGGCGGCTGCCGCGCGGCGGGTCTCGGTTGGTGCGTCGTGCATCGGTGGTCTCGGCTTCCTGGTGGTGTTCTGCATGGCCGCCCCGACCACGAGTCTGGACGCCCAGCGGCCGGACCCGCTCTGCCACACCGCACCCGCCTGTGCCCGGCGGTTGTGGATCCACCCGTGCGGCCGTAGCCGCGACGAGACCGCCCGTCCCCAGGGGGAGGTCCTCCCGGGGTTCGGTGCGGGAGCAGGGCATGTCGGAGACCTACCCGAGACGGAACGGTTGCGTCTCGTGTGGGTCAGTGGCTACAGTTCCTCTCGTAGCCGAGACGACACCGTTCCGTCTTGACCAATCGACTGTCAGGAGCAAGACCATGCGTTTCCTGTTCGAGGACGAGTCGTTCTCCTTCGAGGCCCTGCGCGCCGCCGGCTTCGCCAACGACGGCGGCGCCGATCTCGGCGAGGTCATCGCCGCCGCCCGGAACATCCCCGAGGGCGACGAGGAGGCCTGGCTGCGCGAGTGGCGCAGCACCGCCGAGCGCGTCCACGCCATCGGCAACCGCGCCCTGGCGACCGGCCACCGGGTCAGCGCCCGCGAGGCCCTGCTGCGCGCCTCGAACTACTACCGCACCGCCGAGTTCTACCGCCGCGATGACCCCGCCGACGACCCCGAGGTCAAGCTCCTCTCCGGCCTCTCCCGCGAGACCTTCGCGACCGCCGCCTCCCTGATGGACACCCCCGTCGAGGCCGTGCGCATCCCCTACGAGGACACCAGCCTGCCCGGCTACCTCTTCCTCGTCGACGACTCCGGCACCCCCCGCCCCACCGTCGTCTTCACCAGCGGCTTCGACTCGACCCTGGAGGAGGCCTACTTCGTCATCGGCGCCGCCGCGCTGCGCCGCGGCTACAACGTGCTGGCCTACGACGGCCCGGGCCAGGGGGCGGCGCTGCGCGAGCAGGGCATGGTCTTCCGCCCGGACTGGGAGGCCGTGGTCACCCCGGTGGTCGACTACGCGCTGACCCGCCCCGAGATCGCCCCCGACCGCCTGGTCCTGCTGGGCTACAGCCTCGGCGGCTACCTGGTCGCCCGCGCCGCCGCCCACGACCACCGCCTGGCCGCCCTGGTCCTGGACGACGGCCTCTACAGCTTCGGCCAGGCCCACACCCGCTTCATGCCGCCGTTCCTGTGGGACTGGGTCCAGAGCGGCCGCGACGACCTCGCCAACCCCGTCCTGAACCTGCTCATGCGGACCAGCACCCAGCTCCGCTGGGCCCTGCGCAACGGCGTCTGGACCTTCGGCGCCACCTCCCCCGCCGACTACGTCCGCCGCACCACCGACTACACCCTCGACGGCGTCGCCCACCTCATCGACTGCCCCACCCTCGTCCTCGACGCCGAGAACGACCAGTTCTTCCACGGCCAGCCGCAGGAGGTCCAGGCCGCCCTCACCTGCCCGCACACCCTCATCACCCTCCCCGAGGCCGAGGGCGCCGGCGAGCACTGCCACATGGGAGCCATGGCCCGCTTCCAGCAACTCACCTTCGACTGGCTCGACACCACCCTCGCCTCGAAGGCTCACCTCAACAGCTGAACGCACAGAGCCTGTTGTACGCCTGTACGCCTGTACGCCTGTACGCCTGTACGCCTGTACGCCGGGGCCGGAGCGACGATGCGCGCCGGCCCCACCGCCTGGGCGCCCGATGACCACGACACCGGTGCAGCGCCGCCGGAACGAGACCAGCGAAGGACCCCACCGATGAACGGCTACGCCACTGAGGGCTGGACCGACATGTTCCTGTGTGCGGGCGGCGCAGCAGCGGCGCTCTGCGGCCTCATCTTCGTCGGCCTCAGCGTCAACATCCGCACCGTCCTGGCGATCGAGAAGCGCGAGGGCCACAGCTTCATGACAGGCCGTGCTCTCGAAGCCCTCGTCGCGCTGCTCGTCGTCCTGCTCATCAGCCTCGTCGGGCTGACCCCGGCCATCAACCCCGGCGTGCTGGCCGCCTTCGTCCTGGTCAACGCCGTGGCGAGCGCGGTCTCGCCCTGCAGAGCCGCGTACGCCGGCCGCGGCCGGAGCCCGCGGGCCACCGAAGTGATCCTCAGGCGCTCCCTCGCCGCCGCCCTGACCCTCACCCTGCTCACCGCCGGAACCTCCCTCGCCGCCGGTCACGGCGGCGGTCTCCACTGGCTGCCCGCCGCCTTCGTCCTCGCGGTCACGGTCGCCGCCGTCAACGCCTGGGTGCTCCTCGTCGAGGTTCTGCGCTGACAAGGCATCCGCAACCGGGTACCGCGGCGGCGTCGGCCGGGAGGCCGCTCCGGCTTTCGCTCGGGCAGGCCGCCCGGCCCACGCGCCCGGCGGCGGAAACCCAGGTGGCCTCGGCGCTCGATCTCGGTAGAGTCGGGCAATGCCCGAGCTGATGCGGCTTCATGCCGACCAGGCCGCGGCGGTCCTGGCCTTCGAGCTGGCGAACCGCGGCTACTTCGCTGCCTCGGTCTCCGACCGCGGCGACGACTTCTTCGACCGGTTCACCGACCGGTACGGCGCCTCGCTGGCCGAGCAGGAGTCCGGCGGCTGCGCCTTCTACCTGCTCGTCGACGAGGACGGCTCGGTGCTCGGCAGGTTCAACCTGTACGACCTGGCGGACGGCACGGCCACCCTCGGGTACCGCGTCGCGGAGCAGGCCGCCGGCCGCGGCGTGGCGACCGCGACCGTGCGGGCGCTGTGCGGGATCGCGACGGCGCGGCACGGCCTGCACACCCTGCGGGCGGCCACCTCCCACGAGAACGCCGCCTCCCGCAAGGTGCTGACCAAGGCGGGGTTCGTCCCGGTCGGCCCGGCCGCCCCGGCCGATCTCGGCGGCAAGTCGGGCACCTGGTACCAGCGCGACCTCCGGCCGTAGGAGGGATGCCCGCCGACTGGCATCCCTCCTACGGCCCGGGGGCGGGTCAGAGCGGCAGGCCCTGCCAGCCGCCGAGTGCGGTGGGTGCCGTGCCCGCCCGGTAGGAGACGCGGCCGTCGGTGCCGATGGCGAACACGTGCAGGACGCCGCTGCCGTCGACGATGGCGGCCGGCTGGTCGAGGACGGTGCCTCTGGTGGGGACACCCGGGCAACGGTCAGGCTGACGTCGCTGACCAGCTCGTTCGAAGACGGTGAAGCTTCCGCCACTGCCGTGCCAAGTCACTGGTGTGGGCGGGCAGCTCGCGGCTAGGGTCCCGCCATGTCTGACGCAGCCGAAGCCATCAGCCGGAGCAAGCCGAGGTCGTCCGCCGGTACCTGCGGGTCTTCGAGACGCGGGAGGTCCGCGAGTTCGAGGAGCTCGTCGCCGAGGACGTGCTGATCCACGGTGGGGGGCAGCACATCCAGGGGCGGAGGTATCCCGAGGGGTCGGTGCTGACTCCGGGCTGTCCAACTGCCGCCTCCAGGTGGACGGCCTCTTCGCGGCCGGCGACCGGGTCACTGTGGCCTTCACGCTCACCTACGCTCACCTACGCTCACGACCGCAGCGGCCGGGACCTCACCATGACGGCCGTCAAGTCCTACCGTCTCCACGACGGACGGATCGTGGAGTTCTGGGGCGAGACCGACCTGTACGGGCTCCTGCGTCAGGCCGGGCTCATCCCCGAGCAGATCCCGCCCTTCTGACCGACCCGACCGGGCTGACCGGCCCGACCGACCCGACTGGCCCGACCGTGGCCGCACGGCCGTGTCACCCCGACTGCGCGCGCAGCCGGGTGAGGAGTTCACCGGTGCTGCGCACCTTGGGGTGGTCGGGCCCGAGGAGGCGGCGGTAGTCGTCGCGACAGCGCTGGAGAAGGTCCACGGCCTGCTGGCGTTCGCCCGCGTCGATCAGGACGTTGGCCAGGTTGTCCCGGGCGTGGACGGTGTGCGGGTGGTGCTCCCCGTGGGTCCGGGTCCTGACGGCGAGGACCTCGCGCAGGAGCTGTGCGGCCTCGGCGAAGCGTCCCAGGGCGTGCAGGACGGCGGCGAGGTTGTTGCGGGTCGGGAGCGCGTGGTCCCCGACGTCGCTCCCCGCCTGGTCCTGGGTGGCGATGACGGTGCGCAGCACGTGCTCGGCCTCCTCGAAGCGGCCGAGGCGGCAGAGCGCGGCGCCGAGGTTGGATCGGGGTGCGAGGAGTTCGGCGTCGGGCCGGACGGCGCGCTCCATCCGCCCCACCAGCTCCCGTAGTTCCTGCTCGGCCTCCTCCCAGCGGTCGGCCTTGATCAGGGCCGCGGCATGGGCGTTCGCGTCGGTGTGCACGTCGGGGTGGTCCGGACCGTGCAGCCGGCGCCTGCGCTCCAGCACGTCGCGGCGCAGCGCGAGCGCCTCGGGCGCCCGGCGGAGGTCCTCCAGGACGGCGGCCAGTTGTGCGGCGCTGTCGAGGGTGGCCGGGTGGTCGCGGCCCAGCAGGTCGGTGCGGCTGGTCCAGACGCTGCGGGAGGCTTCCTCGGCGCGGTCCAGCTCGCCCATCGCGTGCAGCAGCTGGGCGAGGTCGGCGGCGGTTGTCAGGGTCTCCTCGTGGAGGTACCCCAGGACGGCGGCCTGGCGGCGGATGAGCCCGGTGAAGCGCTCGCGCGCCTCCTCGTGACGATCCGGCAGCTCGGCCAGCGCCCGCGCCTGGTCGCGCAGGGCGGCCATGGTGTCAGGGTGCTCCGGGCCCAGGCGCGCTCGGAGGCCGTCGGCCTTGAGGACGGCCAGCTCAAGGGGCGAGAGCGGTTGCCGGGCCAGTTCCCGCTCGGGGCCGTCCTCGTGCTGGAGCGTGACGACGAGGTGGCCCGCCGTCGGCTGCGCCCGCGGTGGCGGTGGCGGTGGCGGTGGCGGTGGCGGGGGAGCGGGGTCCGGCCCCGCCCCGGGCCGGTCCGGGGCCTCGGGAGGTGGCTCGGGTACTGCCGGGGAGGGTTCCGGCGCGGGCGGCTGCTGGGCCGCGGCCCGCGCTCGGGAACGCGGGTGCCACCATCGGCTCATCGCGGTCCTTCCTGTCTTGTCAGGCACCGGAGTGCACGTGGGCGGCCCACAGGCTGGGGCTGCGGATGAAGGCGTCGCGGCACCGCAGGACGGCGTGGTGCAGGGCGGCGGCGGACCGGTCGGCATCCAGGCCCGGTGATCCTTCGGGCCGGTCGGCCCGAAGGAACCGGTAGATGTCCCTGGTGATCCGCAGTGCCACGAGGTCGTGCACCCGCCACAGGGTGCCGATCGCGTGCGGGTAACCGGCGATCTGGAAGGCCGAGGTGATGTGGATGGACTCGTCGGCCAGCCGCTCGGAGCCCCGCGCGCTCTCGCAGGCCGAGAGCACCGCGAGCCGCGCCCGGGGCAGGTCGAGTCGGGAGAGCCGGCGCACCGTCAGCGGGTTCTCCCGATGGTCGTGGACGAGCAGGCGGGCGTTGGAGGGATCGTCCGGATCGCCCACGCCGTGGCAGGCGAAGTGCACGCAGGAGTAGCCGGGCAGCGCCCGCAGCAGGCCGGCCAGGGTGGCCTCGGGGCCGGTGAGCACGTCGGTCGGCACCAGCTCCCGCAGCTCCCGCACTTCGCGGCGCACCCCTCCCAGTGCGGCCGCACCGGGGGTGTCGGGCAGGGCCACCGCGAGCAACCGGTCGGTGGGGTGCGGGCGTGCCGCGCGGGCGCGCGCGTAGGCCAGCGCGCGCACGGTCGGGGTGTAGGAGGAGATCACCCGGTCGAGGACGGTCGGCCGCCGGCCGTTCGCCGCCTCGCTCACCTCGCCGTGGCGGCCCGCCGCGTGCAGTGGCAGCGCCGCGAGTGCGCCGCCCGCCGACCACCACAGCCGGGGCAACGGGCCGTCGGGCGGCGCGTCGAGCAGGCCCGGCGCGTCGAGGACCGGCGCGGTGACGCAGTCCCAGGTCCACGCCAGTACCTCCCGGATGGTCTGCTGGGCCCGTTGCTCGGTCGCCGGGTCGACGGCGGACACGAGCGCGTCGTCGAGCCGGGCCACCTGCTGCTCCACCGCCGCCGGTGTCGCACGAGGCAGCGGCACCGTGCGCACCCCTTGTGGCCCGAGGACGAGTGCGTCGCTGCGATACCGGCTGCAGTAGGCCAGCACGACGGGTCCGCGGTCGGCGCAGGCGAGCAGGTCGGCCAGGGGCGGGACGGCGAGGAAGCCGGTGAAGCCCGGCAGCTCGCGGGTCCGGGTCAGCAGCCGCTCCCAAGTGACGGCCAGGGCGTGCCGTTCGTCCGCGGTGGCCACCGCCCGGGCGTCCGTGTCCTCGGCACCGTCCGTGTCCTCGGCACCGTCCGCGCCGGCTGCACCGTCCGTGCCGTCCGTGCCGTTCACGCCGTCCGTGCCGTCGCCCGCGCCCGCCTGCCGCGTCCCCTCCGCGTCCAGCGCGTCGATGCGGTCACGCAGCTCGGCGAACCGCTCGGCGAGTTCCGGGTGCGCCGCGCGCAGCCGCTCCCGGTCGCCGCGCGCGGCCAGGGCCTGGCCGAGCAGCACGCCCCGGCCCTGCTCCAGCAGCAGCACCGCCTCCTGCGGGCGACCGGCGTTGACCGCGCAGGCGGCCGCGTCCGCGGCCAGCCCGTGCACGGCCGCGAGCCGGTGTTCCTGGTCGTCGCGGACCAGGCGCCGGGTGACGCTGAAGGGCAGCAGCTCGATGGCCAGGCGGTATCCGCACAGGGCAGCCTCCCAATGGCCGCCGTCGGCCGCGGCCGACCCGCAGCCGATGGCCGCCGCGATCCGTCGCGAGGCCGGCTGGGCGGTGATCGAGGCGCTCTGCCAGAAGGCGTCCGCGGCGGCCCGCAGTACCCCGGGGTCGTCGCCGATGCGGTGCAGTACGCGCAGGGCGTGTCCCTGGGAGCGCAGTTGGTCGGCGAGGACCTCGGGCGACTGGGAGGGCGCCAGCACCGCGCGGCCGAGCGTGGCGACGGCCTCCTCCGCGAGCGCCCGGTCCCCGGTGGTCTCGGCCTTGGCGAGCAGTTTCGTGCCGAGGCCGTGCAGGAAGCGGGTGTGCCGGGCGTCGCCGTACACGGTGTGCCTGAGGGCCCGCGCCGCGACGTCGGTGGCCTCGTCGAGGTCGGCCGGGTCACCGTCCGCCTCGAACCGGGCGTGCAGCGCGTTGCCGAGGTGGTTCAACCGCTCGCCGAGACCGGTTCCGTCGGCGGGCGTCCGGGCGAGGACCTCGCGCGCCACGTCGGCGGCCTCCCGAGCCGCCGCACGGTCCCCGGTCCGGTCGTACCAGCTCTGCAGGATGACGCCGAGGTTGTCCAGGTCGCTCACCGGGGTCCGAACGAGGGCCGGGGAGTCCAGGGCCTGCCAGGCCAGCCGGACGGCCTCGCGCAGCGCGGCCGCGTCGCCGGTCTGCTGGTAGCGCTCGCGCAGGGCGACGGCGAGATTGGCCGGCCCGGGGGCGTCCGGATCGTTCGGTGGCGTCTGCGCCACGGCCTGCCGCAGGGCCTCGACGGCCTCGTCGAGCAGCGCCGCGTCGCCGGTGCGTTGGCCCAGCCGGTGCAGCGCGTTGCCCAGGCTGTTCAGCGTGGTGCGGTGGAAGCGGCTGGTGGGTGCGCTGCGCCGGAGAGCCTCGCGCAGCAGCTCGACGGACTCCCGCAGCAGCTCGGTGCCGTCGGTGTGCTCGGCGGCGATCCGCAGCGCCACGCCCAGCCCGGTCAGCGCGGCGACGTGGTCGGGTCCCTCCGGCCGGTCGGCCGCGGCCTCGGCCAGGGCCGTCCTGCTGATCCGGAGCAGCTCCTGGACCGCGGCCTCGTCGGGCCGCAGCTCGACGCGGTCCCTGAGCACGGCGGCGAGGTTCCGCAGGAGCACGGCGCGCCACGGCGAGCCGGTCGGGAGCTGCGCCACGATGCTGCGCAGCAGGCCGACGGCCTCCCGCAGGGCTTCGGCGTCACCGCCGACCTCGAACGCTCGGCGGCGGACCATCGCCAACGGCATCACGATCAGCGGTCGGGTCGGGTCCGCGGGCGGCAGCCGGCCGAGCCAGTGGCGAAGGGCGCGTTCGACGGCCGCGATCTCCCGCGGATCACCGCTCTGCTCGCAGCGCGACAGCATCAGGGTGCCGAGGAGGTTGAGGGCGACGGCGCGGTTGTCCTGCGCCAGGGGATCCTGCTGCGGCCCGCCGAGCGCGGCCAGCGCCGCGGCGAAGTCGGCTTGCCGGTGCTCGTGCCGGTAGCGATCGGCCAGCGCCTCGGCGAGGATGAGCCGGCACTGTTCCCTGGCCGCCGGGAAGTCGTCGTCCAGTCGGATCAGTTCGTCGCGGTCGGGACGTCGGCCGAAGCCGGTCCATCGGGTGTACAGGGCTGCTCGGAGGTTCGCGGCGATCCTCCTCACGCGGACCTCGTCGGACGCCGGTGCGCCTGCCAGGGCGGCCCGGCACAGCTCGACCGTCCGGTCCAGCGCGGGCCGCTCGCGGGTCCGGTTGAAGTGCTGGGCTGCGGCGAAGGCCGCGGCCGCCAGGTCCGGTGCCCCTTCCGGGTAAGCCATGGCCCGCCCCCGCGTCACACGATGGTTCCCAACAGGCGGGAACGGCCGGTGAGATGACATCTCACCATAACCAACGAGGCTGCCCCGGGAGGTCGTTATGCTGACCCGCACAGTCGACGTCGCTACGGGGGCAGGGTTGAACCAGGTCGGGCACGGTGGGGGGTACGCGGAGCGCCACGCGCGGTTGGGTGGACTCTGTCGTCGGCTGACGCAGGGCCGGGACGGCCGGGACGGGCTGGGGGCCGGCGAACCGGCCGAGCGGCTGGCCGGATTCCTGCTCGCCGAGTTGCGCGGCGGACGGCCTCCGGAGGAGTTGGAGGAGGCCTTCGACGAACTGGAGGAGCTGCTGCTCCTCGCCGGGCACAGCGCCGGCCTCGGCTCGTACCGGGCGGCCCCGTCCCCCGGCTACCAGCCGCTGCCCGGCACGGGCAGCGGGCACCCGCTGCTCTCCGTGCTCACCTGCCCGCGTGGTCGCTGCCCGCGGGTCGAGGCGCCCACGGCGGACGGCGAGGAGCCCGCGCGCTGCCGGATCTTCGACCAGCCGCTGAGCGAGATCGCGCTGCGGTCATGACCGCCTTCCTCTCCGCCCTCGGTGACAAGCTGGCCGAGCGGTGGCTGACGCTGCTGGCCGTGCCCGGAGTCCTCTACCTGATGGCACTCGGCGCCGCCGTGACCCTGGGTCAGCGCCACTGGCACGACGTCGGCCGGCTGCGCGCGAGGCTGGACGCCCTGGCCGCCGCGCCTGCTGCCCACAGCCCCGGCACGGTCGCGGTGGCCGCGCTCGGGGTGCTGGCCGGCGCTGCGGCGGTGGGCACGGCCGCCCAGCAGCTCGGCGGCTGGGTCGAGAAGGCCTGGCTGGTCGAGGTCCGGGGCCCGCTGACCGGTCGGCTCGCGGCGCGGCGCCTGCGCCGTTGGCAGGCGGCCGACGCCGACTACCGGACGGCGCTGGTGGCGGCCGGGCGGGCCAGGATCGCGGAGGGGGCCGATGCCGGCGCGCTCGCGCACGACGCGGAGCGGCGCTACGCGGCCCGCAACCGGATCGGCTCCGCCGCACCGCGCCACGCCTTCTGGACGGGTGACCGGATCGCCGCCCCCGACCAGCGCGTCTGGCGCTCCTACCGGCTGGACCTGACGGTGGCCTGGCCCCACCTGTGGCTGCTCGCCCCCGACGGCACGCGGGCCGAACTGGACACCGCACGAACCGGGTTGGCCTCGGCCACCCGGTTGATCGCCTGGGGCGCGGGGTACGCGGTGCTGTCGCTGTGGTGGTGGCCGGCGGCGCCGATCGGCGCCCTGGCAGTGGCGACCGGCGTGGGCCGCGGGCGGGCGGCGGCGGCCTCGTTCGCGGACCTGGCCGAGGCGCTCGTCGACCTGCACGGCAAGGAGCTGGCCCTGGCCCTCGGCCTGGAGTGCGAGGGCGCCCTGACCCGTACCGTCGGCGAGGCCGTCACCCGAGCCCTGAGCAAGCCCGGCTGAGCCCGTGCCAGGACGTCAGGACGTCAGGACGGCGCCGCCGCGGTGGCCGGCGCAGCCCGGGCTCCTGCACTTCCCGCAGAGCGTCACGACCCCGGCTTGAGGACGACCCGGCCCACGAGGTCGGTGCTGTTCTCCAGCAGCGCGTGTGCCCGGTTGGCCTGGGACAGGGGAAAGCGTGCGGCGATCCGGATGCCGATCAGCCCCCGGGCCAGCAGATCCAGGACTTCGAGGGCATCGCGATGGCGGGCACCGCGCACACCGACGACCGTCATCTCCAGGCGGGTGAGATCGCTCATCGTGAGCGGCAGGTACCCGCCCGTGCGCTGGTTGCCGGCCGCCGGACAGACCGTGCCGCCCAACCGCAAGGCGTCGACCGCCAGTCGGAAGAGGTCCGCGTCACCGGTGAAGTCGACGGCGTGGTCGAACCCGGTCCCGGCGGTCCAGTCCCGCAGCTCGGCCGCAGCCGCCGCCCGATCGGCGGTGACCACCACGTGGTCCGCGCCCATCTCCTTCAAGAGACCGGCCTTGTCGGCATGCCGGGTCGTCACGGCGACCCGGGCGCCGGCCATCCGGGCCAGGCGGACGGTGGCTTCCCCCATCCCTCCGGAGGCGCCGCACACCAGCACGGTCTCACCGAGCCGCACGCGCAGCCGGTCCAGAACGAGGCGGTGCGAGGTCGCGTACGGCCAGAGCAGCACCGCCGCCTGCTCCAGGTCGACGTGTGCCGGCAGCGGCAGCCAGAGCCGCTGATCACGCACCAGGTACTGTGCGTACGAGCCGAGACCGGCGTGGCCGGGCACGTCGACTCCGGTCGACAGGTTGCCCAGGCCCCGGTAGGTCTGCGACGCGTACGGATTCTCCGGGTGCACCACACCGACGACGGGATCCCCCGGCCGGAACCCGGCCACCTCGTCTCCCACCGCCACGACGGTGCCCGCGGCCTCGCGGCCGAGTTGCTGGGGCATCGGCAGCGCGCGCCGGCCGGGCAGCCGCTCCCCGGACAGCTGCCCCGAGCGGTACTTCAGGTCCCAGCCCGAGACCGAGGCGGTGTCGACGGCGACCATGACATCGCGGGGGCCCAGTGGCGGGAGCGGGTAGTCGGCATGGACCAACTGCTCGGGTCCGCCGTGTTCGAAGACCCGAACCGCCTTCGTGGTGGTGGGCAACTGGCTGTCGGTGGTCATGAGCGGGCCTTTCCGATGTTCCGATGGAGGGACCGGCCGGTACTCGGCCTGGAGGTTGCTCTGCGCGAGGCGCTCGGCCGCGCCGACCGTGCGGTCGAGCGCCTCGGCAGGTTCAGGGGTCGTTCCGCAGGCTCAGGATTCCTTCGGCGGGATCACCGGCACCAGCAGGTACGAGGGGTACCGGCCGCCGGTGTGCACCGTGTTGGTTCCCGTGAAGGGAGCGCGGTCGACGGGGTTGTTGTGCCGGAACCGGGTGGGATCGGTGCGGTCGGCGGCCTGGATCACCAGCCCCAGTCGGTGGCCCGCCGCGAAGACCCTGCTGGTGGGCAGGATTTCGACCGCCGCCTCGACCGGGACCCCGGCCGTCAGTGGGCTGCGGGTGTCGTGGGGGTGCACCGGACGGTAGGGCTTGGACCGGGCCTCGTCGAGCTCGCGGTGCGAGACCCGCAGCCAGCCCTTCACCACCGGGCCGCGGTTCCCGACGCCCGACGCGTCCTCGAAGGTCACCTCCTTGCCCTCGGAGTCGATGTCGATCAGCGTCACGAACAGGTCCATGTCCTCGGTGTCCGCGCTGACCCACACGTGCAGTGCGGAGGGGCCGGTGAGTTCGACGTCCTCGATGAACGGGGCGGTGAACAGCGTGACACCGCCTGCGGGCGCCGGATAGTCCACGCGTGCCTCGGTGCCGGGTGCCTCGGCGCCCAGCGCGCCGCGCTCCGCGTCCAGGTACAGGCGGGTCCAGGCGGTGCGCGCGATCGGCCACTCGGATTCGGCGCGCACGAAGGAGCCGCGCGGGTCACGGATGGTCAGGCGCACCGGCGGCTCGTCCTGCCAGGCCGTTTCGTCGCCGGCGACGAAACGGTCCAGGAAGCGCTTCTGGTAGAGCCGGCTCTCCTCGGTGTAGAAGGGCGTGAAGTGGTTGCCCTCGTGGATCTCCAGCCACTTGTGCTCGGAGCCCGCGCCGAGGTAGCCCTCGACGTTGCCCCGCAGGTGCAGTTGGTAGCTGGTCCAGTTGCCCGACGACAGCACCGGCACGGTGATCTTCGAGAGGTCGACCTCGCGGGCCAGGTAGTACGTCTTCCGTAACGCGTGCTCGCGGAGTTCGGTCGGCAGCTCGGCGTTGCCCTCCACGGCACGCTGTGGGTTGGGCGCACCGGCGGGCAGGGCGCTCTGGTTGCCGGTGATCTGACGGGTCCACCACTCGTCGGTGAACTGGTTGCTCAGGATGCCGCCGTGGTGCGACCAGTCGCGGTAGATGTCGATCGCGCCCTCCCACGGCACGATCGCGGCCAGGTGCGGCGGCTGCAGCGCCGCGACGTGCCACTGCCCGATGGCGTAGTAGGAGATGCCCAGCAGCCCCACCTTGCCGGTGCTCCACTCCTGCACCCCGGCCCATTCG
This sequence comes from Kitasatospora sp. NBC_01250, assembly GCF_036226465.1. Lineage (NCBI taxonomy): Bacteria > Bacillati > Actinomycetota > Actinomycetes > Kitasatosporales > Streptomycetaceae > Kitasatospora > Kitasatospora sp. NBC_01250. The sequence goes on from NZ_CP108476.1 coordinate 8,938,358, forward strand.
ATCGCGTCGTAGTAGTCCTCCCATTCGGTGGGCGAGAACAGCGCCATCCTCCCCTCGGAGTGCCCGGTGCCGCGCTGGTCGACCCGGACCACGGCGTAGCCGCGGGGCACCCACCACTCGGGGTTCGGCGTCTCCCAGGTCATCTGGGGTCCGTGCTCGTCGATCAGGTCGTAGGCGTGCGCGTTGAAGTCGGCGAAGTGGATGTCCTTGCCGTACGGGCCGTGCACCATCAGGACCGGATGCGGGCCCGGCTGCGCCGGACGGAACACGTCGGCGCGCAGCACGGTGCCGTCGCGGGTGGGGACCGGCACGTCCTTCTCGATCGTCATCTGGGCTGCAGCGGACATCGGGGCCTCCTCGGTTCTTGCCAGAATATCAACTGCTTTATAAAGTACTTTACATCCAATGGGAGCGCAACGACCGGGAACGCAACGAGGAGAACCGTCGTGACAGGCATCACCCATCTGCGCAGCCTCGACATCGCGGCCACGGACCCCGCCGCGTTGTTGCCCTTCTACGAGCGGACCTGGGGCCTCGAACAGGTCCCCGACCCGACCGCCCCGGCCGGAGGGATCGCGCTGCGGGCCCGCGGCGCCGAACACCACGTGCTGCGGCTGGTTCCGGGCGCCGGGCGCGCGCTGGAGCGGATCGCGCTCGGCGCGGCGAGCCCCGCCGACGTCGACGCGATCGCGGCGAAGGTCCGCGCGGCCGGCGCGTTCGTGCTCACCGAGCCCGGGGTGCGGGCCGACGGCGGCTACACGGTCGAATTCACCGATCCGGAGGGCCGGGTGCTGGAGGTCGGCGCGGGCCTGCCGGAGCACCGCGAGCCCGCGAGCCGGGACTTCGGCCCGGACCGGCTCAGCCACGTCGTGCTGAACTCGCCGGACCTGGCCGCCGCCAAGGCCTTCTACGTCGACGTGCTGGGCTTCGCGGTCTCCGACACCTACGAGAACGACCTGATGGTCTTCCTGCGCTGCAACTCCCAGCACCACTGCGTGGTCCTGGCGCCGGGGGAGTGGGCCACGCTGAACCACGTCGCCTTCGAGGTCCGCGACACGGACGAGGTGATGCGCTCGCTGGGCCGGATGCGCAAGGCAGGGGTCGACACCATCTGGGGCCCTGGCCGCCACGGCCCGGGCGGAAACGTCTTCTGCTACTTCCAGGATCCGGTCGGCAACGTCATCGAGTACACCTCGGACCTGATCGAGGTCGGCCCCGACTGGCAGGCACAGGCCTGGCCGCGCACCCAGGAGAACGCGGACGTGTGGGGCACCAGCGGCGGCATCACCCCCGGCGTCGCCCGCGCGATGGCCAACCCCCCGATGGCCAACCCCCCGATGGGAGAGCAGCGATGAAGGCGATCGTGATCGACCGGTTCGGCGCGCCCGAGGTGCTGCGCACCACGCAACTGCCCGACCCCGAGCCCGGCCCCGGCGAGGTGCGCGTGCGGGTCGGCGCGGCGACGGTCTCCCGCACGAAGGACGTCGCCGCGCGGGCCGGCCGGCCGCCCTTCGCCGAGCAGATCCGCACCTTCCCGCACGTGTTCGGCACCGAGCACGCCGGCCTCGTCGACGCGGTCGGCGAGGGGGTGGACACCGCCCTGCTCGGCGCCCGGGTCGCGGTCACGTCGGCGCTGACCTGCGGGCAATGCCGGTACTGCGCGCAGGGCCGCGAGGAGGCGTGCCCCGAGATCCGCCTGCTCGGCATCCACCGCCCCGGGAGCTACGCCGAGTTCACCGTCGTACCGGCGGTGAACGTCCAGGTGATCCCGGAGGGGATCACCCTGGCCCAGGCGGCCTCGCTGGCCGTCAACGGCGGCGTCGCCGCGGCGCAGCTGGCCGCGGGCGGCGCCGGGCCGGACACGACGGTGCTGGTGCTCGGGGCCGGCGGCGCGCTCGGGTCGACCGTCGCGGCGCTGGCCGCCTTCCGCGGCAGTCGGGTGATCGCGGTCGTACGGGACCCGGGCCGGCTGGCCGGTCTGCCGCTGACCGCGGCGATCGACTCCGGCACGGACGACCTGGCCGGGCGGCTGCGATCCGCCGCCGGGGACGACGGAATCGACTGTGTCATCGACAACCTCGGAGTCCCGGCGCTGTGGGACGCCTATCTGCCCGCGCTGGCGCGGGCCACGGTGGTCGTCGTCTCCGGCGCGATCACCGATGACCCGGTGCCGCTGCGGTTCCGGCAGCTGTACCTGCACAGCCACTCGATCGTCGGCGTGCGCACCGGCAACCGCAAGCATCGCGATAACCTCTGGGCCGAGGTGTCCGCCGGCTTCCGGCCGCCGGAGAACTTCATCCGACCGACTCCCTGGGACCAGGTCGTCGACGCCCACGCCCGAATCGAGGCCGGGCGAGCCGGCGGCCAGATCGTGCTCGAGTTCCCGGGGGTCACCGAAAGGCCGCGCCGATGACCCAGAGAGGCACCGTGTCCCGCCAAGAAGCGCACCCCGTCGCACCCCAGTCCCGCATCGCCTTTCTGGTCCGGCTGCTGTCCAACACGCTCAGCCAGCAGGTAGAGCGCGCCCTGAAACCGCTGTCGCTGACCCAGGCCCAGCTCGCGGCTCTGGCCCAGCTCACCTTCGCCGACGAGGGATGGCTGTCGGGCGCCGAGCTGGGCCGCCGGGCCGGGGTCACGGCGCAGGCCATGTCCGGCGCGGTCACCGAGCTGGAGCGGCGCGGCCTGGTGCGCCGCAGCCCGCATCCCACCCAGGGGCGCATCCAGCGGGTCCACATCACGGAGGACGGAGCGCAACTGCTCGACCGGGCACAGCAGCTGACCGAGCCCGTCGACGCCCGCGCGCTGGCCCTGCTCACCGAATCCGAGCGCGACCAGTTCCGCGGCCTGCTGCTGCGTGTCATGACCGGCGCCGGGTGCGCGCTCACGGCGGAGGAGCCGCCGGGCGGGTGAGCTCAGCGGGCCGGAGTCCGGCCGGGCGCTGTCCGGCCATCCGCTGTCCGACCAGTCGCCGGGAAGCGCCCTGGGGTCAGCGGCCGATCCTGTCCAACGCGGCGAGATCCTCGTCGGAGAGCGGGACTCCCGCGCCCGCGATGTTCTCGCGCAGGTGCGCCACCGACGAGGTGCCGGGGATCAGCAGGATGTTCGGCGACCGCTGCAACAGCCAGGCCAGGGCGACCGACATCGGCGTCGCGTCGAGCCGGTCGGCCATGGCCGTGAGCGCCGAGGACTGCAGCGGGCTGAAGCCACCGAGGGGGAAGAACGGCACGTACGCGATGCCCTGCTCGGCGAGCTCGTCGATCAGCTCGTCGTCGTGGCGGTGGGCGAGGGTGTACAGGTTCTGCACGCACACGATCGGCGCGATCGCCTGCGCCTCGGCGTGCGTAGCTCGGCGGCGACCTCGTGGACGGCTCGGCTGTGAGCGAACCGCGCGGCGACCGCGGCGCCCAGGCCCGCTCCGGCGCCCACGATGACCAGTCCTGGCATGGGAATCTCCTCCAACTCGATTGGTGTCCGACGCGATGACCGTAGGTCCTCTCATCGGTGTGAGGAACAAGCCCCGCTGCATCGCCGCAGCCGGTGCCTCTTGAACCCGCTCATCTGACGGATGTTCAAACGTCTGATGTTTGTATATGCTGATCTCCATGAGGAGCATCGGTACACCGCGCAGGACGGCAAGCCTGGCCTCGCAGCTCGTGGACAGCCTCCGCACGCACATCGAGGCCGGGGGATGGCCGGTGGGAACGCGCATCCCCTCGGAGCAGGCCCTCATGGAGGAGCTCGGGGTCGGACGCAGCACGCTGCGCGAGGCACTCGGAGCGCTCGCGCACCTGGGGCTGTTGGAAGCCCGGATGGGGGACGGCACCTACGTCCGCGCGTCGAGCGAACTCCAGTCGGTCATGGTGCGGCGGGCGAGTGCCGCGCAGCGGGACAACGTTCTCGAACTGCGCACCGTCCTGGAGGAGTACGCCTCGGGGGCCGCCGCACTGCGGCGCAGCGAGGACCAACTGCACCACCTGAGAGAGCTGTTGGCCGACGCCGACGCGGCCTGCTCCGGCGAGGACGTGTCGGCGGCGATGAGTGTCGACGCGCTGTTCCACCGGGCCGTCGTCCGGGCCAGCGGGAACGACCTCCTGATCGAGGTGTACGACTACCTCGGCACGGCGCTCGCCGCCGCCCCGGGCGGCCTGCCCTGGGATGCCGCCGACGCCGAGCAGCACGCGGACCTGCACCGGCGGCTCGTCGACGCGATCGAGGACCAGGACGAGAGCGGCGCCCGAGCCGCGGCGGCTGCCATCGTCCGGCTCACCCACGACCACGGCGCCCAGGCGCCAGGAGCGGCGGAGGGGGAGTGAGCCCGCGGTTGGGGCCGACGCCCCGTCAGCGTCCACCTCCGGGTCCTGACCACCGCCGAACGCCCGGCCTCCCGCGCCGATCGGACGCGCCTGCGCGAGCACCCTCGTCGCGGCGCATCCGCAGGCCAGTCCGGCCGGCGCCGCTTCCCAGCCTACCGGCCGCCGAGCACGGCCACGGCCGAGCAGGGCGGAGACCGGGTACGGTAGCGGCCGAGCACCGCCGCACCCGAGCACACCGCAGCACCCGAGCACCGCAGCGGCCTGGCATCGAGCCGGGGCGCTCTGAAAGCCCCCCTCCACTGCTGACGTCCGCAGCGATGTCGCCTGCGGCCGACCGGGCCTCTCAACGGTCCGGTACCCCACGCCTGCCAGTAGCAGGAATCGGCGCGCCCGCTGCCGGACCCGTGGTCCGGCCGGCCCCTCCGCTGTGATCTGCCTGCTTCCCAGGATCGTGATCCCTTCCGCCCCGCGGTGTTCGGTACCGTGCTGGTGCCCGCTCCTCTGACGTACTCTCACGCGCTCTCACGCACGATCTGCCCGCGCACCGCCTGCCGGCCGTCAGCGCTCCCCGCGTCGCGGTCAGCGGCGGCACGGCCGCGATCTCTCGAAGACCTCCGCACCGCTGTCCCGCGTGCTGGTCACGCCCCGCATCGTCCGCCCTCGCGCCTGCGCTGCCTCGGGCCCGGCGGCCTGCGCCCCCACACCTCTTCCCCTGCATGCCCCTGCCCGAAAAGTGAACATCCCCTACCTGAAAGGGCCTTCGCGCCCGAAGAGAAGAGCACTCATGTCCGGCTCGCAGCTTCCCGCCGCAGACTTCAGCACACACACCGCCCAACGCGGCGCCCACCTGCACGCGACGGATCCGCAGTTCCGGGCCGCCGCGCCGCTGGACGCCGTCACCGAGGCGATCCAGCGGCCCGGCCTGGCGCTGGCCGACATCGTGGCCACGGTCATGGAGGCCTACGCCGACCGGCCGGCCCTGGGCGAACGTGCCACCGAACCGGTCACCGACCCCGCCACGGGCGGCACCACGCTGCGCCTCCGGGAGCGGTTCGACACCATCACCTACCGCGAACTGTGGGACCGTGTCGGCGCGGTGGCCGCCGAGTGGCGTCACCACCCCGAGCACGCCGTTGGCCCGGGCGACTTCGTCGCGATCCTCGGTCCCACCAGCGCCGAGTACACCATGACCGACCTGGCGTGCGTGCGCTCCGGTGCGGTGAGCGTTCCGCTCCAGGCCGGCGCCTCGGCGGGGCAGTTGGCCCCCATCGTCGCGCAGACCGAGCCGCGCCTGCTCGCGGTGGACATCACACACCTGGAGGTGGCGCTCCGGGTCGCGGCGGATGCCCCGTCGCTCGGCAGGATCATCCTGCTCGGCCACCGTCGCGAGAACACCGCCCACCAGGAGCAGTTGGACTCCGCGCGCGGCCGACTCGCGGCGCAGGGCCGCGGCGTCACCCTCGACACGCTGGCCGCGGTCATCGAGCACGGCCGCACGCTGCCACCCGCACCCCGGATCCCTGAGGGGGCGACAGCCGACGCGCTGAGCGCGCTGATCTACACCTCGGGAAGCACGGGGACCCCCAAGGGCGCCATGTACACCCAGCGCCTCGCAACGCAATTCTGGGTCGACGTCGTGCCCGGCCAGGAGACCCGGCCGTCCATCGTGCTCAACTACATGCCCCTGAGCCACATGATCGGACGGGGCCTGCTGTTCGGCACGCTCGCCAAGGGCGGCACCGCCTACTTCGTGGCGTCGAGCGACCTGTCCACCCTCTTCGAGGACCTCGCCCTGGTCCGCCCCACCGAGTTCCTGATGGTGCCGCGCATCTGCGAGATGCTCTTCCAGCGCTACCGGAGCGAGTCGATCCGTCCGGACGAGACGGGAGGGGATCCGGCGGACCAGGCAGAGCAGGCAGACCAGGTGGACCAGGTGGACCAGGCGGGCCAGGAGGACCGCGTGAAGCAGGAGTTGCGGGAGCGGGTGCTGGGCGGCCGCATCCTGTGGGCCGTCAGCGCCTCCGCCCCGCTGAGCGCGGAGATGAGGGCGTTCGTCGAGAGCTGCCTGCAGGTCAGGGTGCCCGACGGCTACGGGTCGACGGAGGCGGGCATCGTCTGGCTCGACGGCCGGGTGCTGCGCCCGCCGGTCACCGATCACAAGCTGGTGGACGTGCCCGAACTCGGCTACTTCCGCACCGACTCACCGCACCCCAGGGGCGAACTGCTGGTCAAGTCCGACCGGCTCGTCCCCGGCTACTTCCAGCGTCCGGACGCCACCGCCCAGGTCTTCGACGAGGACGGTTACTACCGCACGGGCGACATCGTGGCCCGCACCGGTCCTGACACGCTGGTGTACGTCGACCGCCGCTCCAACGTCATCAAGCTGTCCCAGGGCGAGTTCGTGGCGACCTCCCCGCTGGAAGCCCTCTTCACCGGCAGTCCGCTCGTCCGGCAGGTCTTCGTCTACGGCAACAGCGCTCGCGGCTACCTGCTCGCGGTCATCGTCCCCACCCAGGAGGCGCTCGACCGCACCGGCGAGGACACCGGCCGCCTCAGGTCTATGCTGCGCGAGTCCCTGCACCAGCTCGCCACCGAGGCGAGCCTCAATGCGTACGAGCTCCCACGGGCGTTCCTCATCGAGCCCGAGCCGTTCAGCCAGCAGAACGGGCTGCTCTCCGGCGTGCGCAAGCTGCTGCGCCCCGCGTTGACCCAGCGCTACGGGGAGCGACTCGAAGCGCTGTACACCGAACTGACCGAGCGCGAGAACGACGAACTCCAGGCCCTGCGCCGGACCGGGACGGACCGGCCGGTACGGGAGACCGTGCTCCGGTCCGCCCGAGCGGTGCTCGGACTCCGACAGGACGAGGTGAACCCCGCCACGCGCTTCCTCGATCTCGGCGGTGACAGCCTCTCCGCGCTGACCTTCTCCCAGCTGCTGAAGGAGGTCTTCCACGTCGACGTCCCCGTGGACGTCGTCCTCAACCCGGTCAACACGCTGCAGCAGGTGGCCGATCACATCGAGCGGTCCCTGACCTCGGGCCACCGGCGCCCCAGTGCCGACACCGTCCACGGACCGGGCGCCACGCACCTGCTCGCGGATCACCTGACGCTGCGGGCGTTCCTCGATCCGCAGGCCACGGCGAGTGGCGGCAACCTCGTCGGTGGTGGGCCCGCCGGCCGGCTGCCCGAGGCGCGGACCGTCCTGCTGACCGGCGCCAACGGCTTCCTGGGCCGCTTCCTGTGCCTCGCCTGGCTGGAGCGCGTCGCGCAACGCGGCGGCACCGTGGTGTGCGTGGTCCGCGGCAGCACCGACGAGCTGGCCCGGGCCCGGCTCGACGCGGCCTTCGACACCGGCGACCCGGAGCTCCTGAAGCACTACCGCGCCCTGGCCGCCGAGCACCTGGAGGTGGTCGCCGGCGACATCGGGGAGGCCGACCTCGGGCTCGACCCGAAGACCTGGCAGCGGCTGGCCGACACCGTGGACCTGATCGTCCACCCGGCGGCACTCGTCAACCACGTCCTGCCGTACGACCAGCTGTTCGGCCCCAACGTGCTCGGCACGGCCGAACTGATCAGGCTCGCGGTCACCTCCCGGACCAAGCAGTTCACCTACCTGTCGACGATCACCGCAGTCTCCGGCGCCGCGGCCGACGAGGCAGCCGACATCCGCACGGCCTGCGCCGCGCGCGACCTCACCGGCGACTACGCGGACGGCTACGCGGCCAGCAAGTGGGCCGGCGAAGTGCTGCTGCGCGAGGCGCACGACACCTTCGGCCTGCCGGTCGCCGTGTTCCGCTCGAACCTGATCCTCGCCCACCCGCGCTACCGGGGTCAGCTGAACATCCCGGACGTGGTCACCCGTCTCCTGCTGAGCCTGCTGGCGACGGGCATCGCCCCCGGCAGCTTCTACGCCCGGGGCACCGGTGACGGCACCGGCCACTTCGACGCGCTCCCCGTGGACTTCACGGCGCGGGCCATCGCTTCGCTGGGCGAGGACGCCCGGGAGGGGTACCGGACCTTCAATGTGGTGAACCCGCACGAGGACGGCATCTCGCTCGACACCTTCGTCGACTGGCTGGCGGCCGCCGGACACCCCCTGACGCGCATCGACGACCACGAGGAGTGGTTCGACCGCTTCGAGACCGCCCTGCGAGCGCTGCCCGACCGCCAGCGGCAGCACTCGCTGCTTCCCCTGCTGCACGCCTTCGCGAAGCCGCAGCAGCCCCTGCCCGGCTCCGCCCTCCCGGCCGACCGGTTCCGCGCGGCCGTGCGGGCCGCCGCCCTCGACGAGGAGAACGACATCCCGCACCTGTCGCCGGACCTGATCACCAAGTACGTGGCAGACCTCCGGGCACAGCACCTGCTGTAACGGGCCACGGCGGCCCGTGCCCTGACGCGCCGCACGGCCAGTCCCGGCGCTCCGGTACGGCAGAGGAACAAGGAGCTCTGCCGTACCGCCGTTGCTGCCCGGCCACACAGCGCCGGGCGTCAGGCGGATCGTGCGTCACGCGGGCCGGGCGGCCGCCGACCGCGGGAGGCCCAGGCGCAGCAGTCGGTCGCCGGTCAGCAGGGCGGTCAGGGCGAGTGCGAAGGCGGCGGCCGGGCCGAGCGGGACCGGGGCGAAGCAGAGCACCAGTTGGAAGCCGAGCGTGCCGGCGGCGGAGGTCAGCGCACCGCGCATCAGCTCGGCGGCGGCCGGGGCGCCGGCTGTTCGGTGCACCGAGGTGCCCATGATCGAGAGCAGCACCGGGAGCGCCGACAGGACGCCGCCGACGAAGGGCCCCAGGGCAGCGGCGGCGGCCAGCGCGCCCGCCACGGTCACACCGGACAGGGCCATCCGCACCGGTATCTCCCAGCCCCGGGCGGCAGTCGGCTGCCGGTGGTCGGCCCCGGTGGCCGGCCAGGTCAGCAGGCCGGCCACGATCACGGCCGAGGTCAGCGCGGCGGACAGCCGGACCTCGTCGAGCCCGGCCCCGACCAGCCCTGCCCCGGCCGCGCAGAGCAGGGCGAGGGCGAGCGTGCGCCCCGGCGGGCGGGTCGGGGCGAGTCGCGCGTGGGCCAGGCAGAAGCACGCGACGACCAGTGTCCCGGTGACCGTGCCGTGCGCGGCCGACGCCGCCCGCTCCGGTCCGGAGGCCAGCCAGGTCAGTGCCAGGAACGGGCCGGTGGTCGTCGGCGCGCCCAGCAGTTGGCCGCCCCGGCGTGGCCCCAAGCGGCGCGCGACGACGGAGGCCAGCAGGACGAGGGAGGGGGCGAGGGCAACGCGGAGCAGCAGCAGTTCCATGCCTGCGACTCTCACGTCGATCCGGCCGATTTTGGCTCGGACCTACCGGCTGCTGGCACTGATTCACCGCTGGATCGTCGCTGATATCGGTGATCGGCCGAGTATTCGTACCATGGTGTCGTGGACCGCATCGATCGACACCTCCTGACCCTCCTTCTGCAGGACGGCCGGGCCACCTACCAGGAGCTGGGCCGCCAGGTCCGGCTGTCCGCGAACACGGTGGCCGACCGGGTCCGCCGGCTCCAGGCGAGCGGGGTCATCCAGGGCTACCGGGCCGAGCTGGACCTGGCGGCGTTCGGCCGCGGCATGCAGATGATCAGCGACATCCGACTGCGCGACGACACGGACCGCCGCGCCTTCGAGCGGCAACTCGCCGACGTGCCCCAGGTGGTCAGCGCGATGCGCCTCACCGGCGACTACGACTTCCAGCTCCGGCTGGCCTGCACCGACGCGCGCGAGTTCGAGACCGTCATCGACCGACTCAAGGCCGAACTGGGCGTCCGGGAGGTGCGCAGCCGACTCGTCCTGCACGAGGTCTCGCTCGGCCTCGACCGCATTCTTGAGCCCTGACCTCAGCGAAGAGTGTCACGCTCCGGGAATCGCATGACATCTGCCGGGAGCAGTCCGTACGCGAGCCTCAGCGTGTCGGCGGCCGCCTTTGTCTGTTCCCCCTCCGCGGGGCGGCCGTGTGCGGCTGACCCGGCGGCGGGCTGGTGAGATGCGGTGGACATGGTCTACCCGCAGGGCGCACAGCGACCTGGGTCAGAAACGGGCAGCAGTTGGGCGGGACGTCGGGACGCGGGCATGGACTGTGGCCGCCGGGTGCTCAGCCGGCTGCGGCGGGTGCAGCGGGGCCGCAAGATCGCCGGCAGGCGTCGCCCCGTCAATGCGGTCATCTGGTTGCGCTTCCCTCGTTCGGGTTGTTGCAGCACCCGAGCCCGACCTGGTCCGGCCACCAGTCGTCGGCAGGGGACCGGCCGACCAAGCCGACACCGTGGCTCCCTGCTGCGTTACTCGGTTGGTCGAGGCAGTGAACGCGGGAACCCGACAGCGGCAGCTCGTGGCGAGGGTGACCAGTTCGGCAGCGTACGGGCGGGAGCGTGGGGCCGACCGGCGGGTGCCGCGGCAACGGGCAGGATGCTCGTCGCATGAAGTGCGGGCGGCGGTGCCGTTCGGCAAAAAGATGATCTTGGCCATCTTCGTTCTCGTCTTTCGTTCTCGTCTCCGCAGACATCCCGCACCAGGAGGAATCCAGTGTCATCCCCGCAAGCGACCCCTCGTAGAGCTCGTAGCCCATGGAGCCGGGTCGCAGGCGGAGCCAACTCGCCATCCGGCGGGTGACGTCGAGGAACCCCTCACGGCTCACCCCGGGGTGCAGCCTCAAAATCACGATCTGAACGCTCGGCTGGTCGTCAGGCACCGGGCCTTCCCGGTAATGCGGCGTGAACTGTGTTGATTCTACAAATCCCGCCGCACCGAATGAGCGACGTGCATCGTGAAGTCGCAGGTCACGGGTCTGGTGGGAATGGCGAGTCGGGTACTCGTGGCGGTCGGCGGCCGATGACCATGGTGTAGAGCATCGGGCAGGTCCGGTTCTGGCGGGATGCCGGGTTCGGCTGGCCCACGACCGGCCCCCGCCTGCGATCCGTACACGGCAAGCTGGAACCTCGGCGGTGAAGATGACCAAGATCGCCGCACGGGGCTGGCTGTACAAGCGGGGCGACGGGCGGTTCACAGCACGTCCGTGCGCGCGCGGGGTGGGCCCGTAACTGACGGGCCCCGACGGCCATGGGGATCGCCCTCCTGCTTGAGCGCTACTGACTTCGGCGCTTCAGGGTGATGGGGGCGGGAGGTCGAGCGAGAGTCCGGTCCCGGCGAGGAAGCCGTCAAGGATCTCGGAGCGGTACTGCAGTCGCTTGAGGCGGTTTCGGACAAGGGCTTCGAGTCGGTCGAGGGCGACGCTTGTGAGGTTCGCCAGGCTTCGTTTGACGTGGGCCCACAGGTACTCGACAGCGTTCAGGTCGGGTGCGTATGCGGGCAGCACGAACACCGTCAGCCAGTCCCGTGCGCCGATCAGGTCGCGCATGGCATGGGAGACGTGGGTGTTCAGCCGGTCCCGCACCAGCACGATCGGCGCCCTGACCAGGTGGTGCATCCCGTCGATCAGACCGATGCAGTCGTGCTCGGAGAGGCTGCGATGTTCGCCCTTGCGGCCGCTGTGTCGCAGGATGCGGTGGCACAGCCGGGTCCGCGAGCCCGGTCGCATCCCGATCAGCCCGGCGACCGAGATCTGCCCCGAGCCCCGGCCGCAGACCTTCACGACCGGGGTGCGGCCGCGTCATCCCCAGGTGCGTCCTGTGGGCGGTCTGCGGGTGAACCCGGCTTCGTCCTCGAAGCAGAGCCATCCGTCGCAGGCCGCCCGGGCGCTTTTACCTCCGCCCAGGTCACCTCCTTCCACGCGGCCACGACGTGCTCGTCGCGTTCCGCGGCCCGCCGCACGGGAACCTGCGGAGTGAATCCGAGGCGGCGCATCAGACGGGTGGCACCTGAAACACTTTAGGGGACGTGGAACTTGCGGCCGATCAGCGTTGCCACCCGCGCGCCTGTCCACACCTGGTCCTGGTCCCAGCCGTGCACGGCAAGGTCGCCGCTCCTCGGCGACCGGCCGCCGAACCGGCTGGTCTGCGGCGGCGCCCAGAGGCATCACGCCATCTCCATGCTGCGCAGAAAGTGCGGTGATTGCATGGAGTTACTCAGGGGTAGTGTCCGCTCGCCATGCGAGAACACCGCCCGAGGGGCCGTCACGAGTGGGCCCATGCCCGCGCCCACGACCGGGTCCGCGAGCGGCCCGCCGCTCCGCCGGGCGTCGCCGCCGGCCGGGAGGCCGCCGGGGACGCTGCCGGTCGCCCCGCGCGTCCGCGTCCGCCGACCGCGCGGACCGGAAGAAGGTGGAGCGGATCATGCGCGAGCGCGGCATCGCGGGTGTCACCCGGCGCCGGCGCCGCGGCCTGACCCGCCAGGCCCGCAAGCCGGTCTTCGCCCCCGACCTGATCGGACGCGACTTCACCGCACCCCGTCCCGGGGTTCGACTGGTTGGTGACATGACCTTCCTGCCGACCGAGGAGGGCTGGCTCTACCGGGCCACCACGATCGACCTGGCCGCCCGCGAGGTGGTCGGCTACGCGATGGCCGACCACCACCGCGCCGAACTACCGGTGGCCGCGCTGCGGATGGCTGCCGGCCGAGGCGCCCTGGAGCGCGGCTGCATATTCCAGTCGGATCACGGCAGCGAATACACGTCGAGTGAATTCCGTAGCGAGATAAGCAAGTTGGACATGAGGCAGTCGATGGGAAGAGTCGGCTCCTGTTACGAATAACGCCGCCGCCGAGAGCTTCTTCGCCGTACTGAAGGAGGAGATCGGCATTCGAGTCTGGCCGGACCGGGCCAGCGCCCGCGCGGAGGTCTTCGCGTTCATCGAGACCTTCTGCAACCGCAGGCGCCTGCGCAGGCATCCTGAGTGGGGCTACCTCACGCCACTCGAGATCCGCCAGCGGCACCAGCAAGGTCACACCCTCGCGGCGTAGACGGAGAGTGTCCAGCCGCAGGGTGGAACTTCATGGACCCGACTCCCTCCTGCTTCGGGTCGTCCGGGTCGCCCGCGCACCGGCGGTTCATCGGTGCGCGGGCGAGGTGGGCTGGTCGAGGTGCGCGGTCGACCCGGTGAACCGCAGAGCCGACCAGGGGAAGTCGCAGTACTGCGATGCTGGACAGCTGCGTCGGTCAGGGGGCGGGTGCCGGTCCTGACACTTGCTTCCGTCCGGTCTCAATCGTCTTCGGTGATGAAGTCGGTCAGCGCGGCAGCGACGGCATCGGGCTGTTCATCGGGGATGAAGTGTCCTGCGTCGGGCACGACGATCCCGGTGGCGTGGCCGGCCCACGGCCTGAGGGAATCTGCCATGTCGGGGATGGAGCCGTGGCTGCTGGAGATCCCGAGAACCGGGACCGTCAGGCGGTGTTGTTGCAGCGCTTCGTGGTTCTTCTGCGCCGACTCGGCGGCGTTCCGGTAGTAGGCCAGAGATGCACGGAGACCGCCGGTGGCGGCCACGGACGCGGCGTACTGCTCGATTTCGGCGTCGTCGAAGGTGTCGGAGGAGAGGGACTTGGCCTTCAGGAACCAGCCGACGTACTCCCGTTCGCGGCCGGCGAGCAGTGTCTCGGGCAGGTCGGGCACGAGGTGGAAGGCGAAGTGCCAGGTCTTCCAAGCCTGTTCGGGATCGGTCGGGATGGCGTCGGGGAGTGTGATGCCCGGGATGCCGGCGTCGAGCAGTGCCAGGCCACGCAGGCGACTCTGGTACTTCAAGGCGAGGGAAAAGGCGACCCACGCGCCGATGTCGTGGGCGGCCAGCCAGTATGTCGCGACTCCGAGCGCCTTGACCGCGGCATGGACGTGCGCAGCGGCCGTGTGCGTGTCGTAGCTGATGTCCGGGCGTTCGGAGTGGCCCTGGCCCGGCAGGTCGATCGCGATGACTTGGAATCGGTCGGCCAGGTTCGGCATCACCTTGCGCCATGCCCACCAGGTCTGAGGGAACCCGGCGAGCAGCACGATGGCCGGGCCGTCCGGCTGACCGCCCTCGACCGTGTGAAGCCGGACGCCGCCTGCGTCGACCCAACGGTGGGTGAAACCGGCCAGGTCGGCCAGCGGCAGGCCGCGGACCGGGTTGACGGAGTCGTGGGGGGCGCTTGCGGGGTCATTCATGGCTCTCCTCCACCGGTGTGAGGTGTGGTGACGGTCCGCTGAAGGTGTCAGGTGTGCTGGTTGGTTCGGCGCGTCGGCCGAGGGCCGGGCCCGCGACGTCGGGACTCAGGCTGCCGATGTCGGCCGCGGTGCTCAGCGTGGCCGACTCCGACGAACGCGAGGGCGCCGACCGCGAGCACGCGGGCGCGTCGCTCCGCTGTGAGGTTTGCGGGGTATCCGGCCGTGATCACGTCTTCACCCTAACTCATCTTGAACTGATTAGTTCAAGATGGGAGGATGGTCTCCACTCGGAAGGTGGAGCAGGAGGGCGGTGCCGGCGTGGCAGGCAAGAAGCAGTTCGACATCGCCACGGCGCTCGACGCCGCGATGATCCAGTTCTGGCGGGCCGGCTACGCGGACACGTCGGTGGACGACCTGTGCCGGGCGACCGGGCTCAACCGCAGCTCCATCTACTCCTCCCTCGGGGACAAGGACGCGCTCTTCACGCGCTGCCTGGAGCGCTACACCACGCGCTATGGAGACAAGTACGACGCCGCGTTGTCCTGCGCCGCCGACCGGCCCCTGGCAGCCGCGCGGGCGTTCTTCGACATCACCCTGGAACGCATCGCGGACCCCGGCCTGCCCGACGGATGCCTGGTGGCCCAAACCGTCATGGCGACCCCCGTGCTGAGCGCGAACATCGCGGCGCGTGCACGGGAGGCGATCGGCCTCCAGCACACCCGGCTACGCGCCGCGCTGAAGGCCGCCCGGCTGCACGACGAGGCGGCCGAGTCCTTCGCGACCCACCTCGCGGCCGTGAACCAGTCCCTCGCCGTCATGAGCAGAGCCGGAACGAGCACGGAGCAGCTGCGCGCCATCGTCGACGTGACCCTCGATGCACTTGCACGGACTCTTGGCGCGAGCGACTGAGATTTGTGCGTCGGGGTGCGCGTCGGGGCCCCGGTGTCTGCCCGGCTCGGGCTCATGCTCAGGTGCAAGGACGATCGGGGCGCCTATTCGCGTTCTCGCACAAAGTCTTCCGGCGGCCCCGGGGTGACGGCTGCGCGAGCTGCCGCCGCGGTGAAGAAACGTGCGGCTCCTTATGCCCGTTTCGTGCACCAGGACGTGGACACACGCTCGATAGAGCGTCGATACGACCCCGGCGAGGAGTGATGATGAAGGCCTTGACCTGGCACGGCAGGCGAGATGTCCGTGTCGACAGCGTTCCCGATCCGGCCATCAAGGATCCCACCGATGTGATCATCAAGGTGACCGCCAGCGGACTGTGCGGATCCGATCTCCATCTCTACGAGGTTCTGGGCCCCTTCCTCGACGTCGGCGACATCCTCGGTCACGAGCCCATGGGCATCGTCGAGGAGGTCGGACCCGAGGTCACCGCCGTGAGCGCGGGCGACCGGGTGGTGATCCCGTTCAACGTCTCCTGCGGGACCTGCCACACCTGCGGGCAAGGCCTGCACTCGCAGTGCGAGACCACCCAGGTGCGGGAGTACGGCAGCGGCGCCTCGCTGTTCGGCTACACCAAGCTCTACGGGCAGGTCCCGGGCGGGCAGGCCGAGTTGCTGCGGGTTCCGTTCGGGAACAACCTGCCGATCAAGGTGCCGCACGGCCCCGTGGACGACCGCTTCGTCTTCCTCTCCGACGTACTGCCCACTGCCTGGCAGGCTGTGGAGTACGCCGCCGTCCCCGACGGTGGCAGCCTCGTCGTCCTGGGGCTGGGGCCGATCGGCGACATGAGCTGCCGAGTCGCCCTGCACCGCGGCGCATCGCAGGTCATCGGCGTCGACCTTGTCCCCGAACGCTTGGAGCGCGCCCGGCGCCGGGGAGTCCAGGTCCTGGATCTCAACGAGCACGGCAAGGACCTCGCCGACACGATTCGTGAGTTGACCGGAGGGCGCGGCCCGGACGCGGTCGTCGACGCGGTCGGGATGGAGGCCCACGGCTCGCCCGTAGCGCAGCTCGTCGCCCAGGCCACCGACCTGCTGCCGAGCGCCTTGGCCGCGAAGATGATGGAACACATCGGCGTCGACCGCCTCCACGCCCTGTACCTCGCCATCGACATCGTGCGGCGCGGCGGCACCATCTCCCTGTCCGGCGTCTATGGCGGCCAGAGCGACCCGCTGCCCCTGCTCACCATGTTCGACAAGCAGATCCAACTGCGCATGGGCCAGGCCAACGTGCACCGCTGGGCCGGCGACATCCTCCCCCTGCTCACCGATGACGACCCGCTCGGCGTCGACACCTTCGCCACGCACCACGTTCCGCTCGACGACGCCCCGGCGGCGTACGAGATGTTCCAGAAGAAGCAGGACGGCGCGGTGAAGGTGCTCTTCAAGCCCTGAACCGCCGTGCCGAGCCTGCCTGTCGCGCTGCCCTGAACCGCCTGGCCACGAGTGCCCGGCGGTCGGCGTTGCCGCGGCCACGGCGACCTCGGCCTGATCACGGGCCCCTGGTGCGTGATCGAGCTGCTGCGGGGGGCGAACTACATCGAGGACACGGGGGCCTGCCGGAGACATGGGATGCGATCGTGGCTGCCAGCCCGTATCCGAGCCTGGTGCTGTGGGTGGTGTTCTCGGTGGCTTTGTTCACGAGAACTAACAGCACTTGTTCACGAGTTTCAGCAGCAGTTGACTGCTCCTGAGAATCGAACATGCCGTGTCTACACGGCGCGGGGCACCCGACCCTGCGGGCGGGGCCAGGTGCCGTCGGCCTCGACTGCGGTGCGGATGCTGGCCGGGCTGCTGTCGGTGCCGCCGTCGCGGCCGGTGTGGGAGATCAGGCCGAACTTGGTGGCCAGCACCACCTGGTCCCGGCGGCCCTTGAGCGCGCGGCCCACCAGTTCCTCGTTGGTGTAGGGGCCGTAGACCTCGGCGGTGTCGATCAGGGTGACGCCCAGCTCCAGGGCGCGGTGGATGGTGCGCTCGGACTGCTCGTCGTCGGTGCCGGCGCCGGTGTAGCCGTGGGACATGCCCATGGCTCCCAGGCCGATGCGGGAGACGTCCAGGTCACGCAGGCGGATGTGCTTCACGGGAATTGCCGTCCTTCGTTCGGTTCGCACGTCACGGGGGTGCTGTTGGGCGGGCTCGGGTCACGGGCGGACGATGACCTTGAGGGCTTCGCGGTCGTTCATCAGCCGGTAGCCCTCGGCGACGTCGTCCAGGGCTACGGTGCGGTCGAACATCCGGCCGGGTCGGATGCTGCCCTCCAGGATGTGCGGCATCAGCTCGGTGATGTAGGCGCGGGCGGGGGCGACGCCGCCGGTCAGGGTGATGTTGCGCAGGAACTCGGGAACCCGAGCGGGACCTCCGGGTACTGCGGGGCCCCGACTCGGCTGATCGTGCCGCCGTCGCGGACGACCCCGGCGGCCTGCACGAGGGCGTCCTTGAGGCCCACGCACTCCAGCACCCGCGGTGTCCCGCGCCCGCCGGTCAGCTCGCGCACCGCGGCGACGCCCTCCTGGCCGGGGGCGGCGACCACGTCGGTGGCGCCGAACGCGCGGCCCAGATCGGTGCGCGCCGCGTGGCGGCCCATCAGGATGATCCGCTCCGCACCCAGCAGCTTGGCGGCGATGACCGCGGACAGGCCCACCGCGCCGTCGCCGACCACCGTCACGCTCTCCCCCTGTTGGACGTCGGCGGTGCGGGCGGCGTGGTAGCCGGTGCACAGCACGTCCGAAAGGGTGAGCAGGTCCGGCAGCAGCTCGGAGTTCTCGCCGACGGGCAGGCGGACCAGGGTGCCGTCGGCGTAGGGGACGCGGGCGGCCTGGCCCTGGCCGCCGTCGACGCCGTTCACGCCCCACGGGCCGCCGCGCTCGCACGAGGTGTGCAGCCCGGCGCGGCAGTACTCGCAGGTGCCGTCCGAGTAGGTGAACGGTGCCACGACCAGGTCCCCGACCTTGACGGTGGACACCTGCGGGCCGATCTCCTCGACCACGCCCAGGAACTCGTGGCCCATCTGCCGCGGGTGCTCGGCCGGCGGCTGCGACTTGTAGGGCCACAGATCGCTGCCGCAGATGCAGCCGAGCACGATCCGCACCACCGCGTCGGCGGGCTGCTGGACCTGCGGGTCGGCCACGTCGGCGACCCGCACGTCACCGGCCTGGTGGAGCAGGGTTGCACGCATGGATTCCACTCTCCCTGACGCTCTCGGACCCGGCACCCGGGCCAGGCAGCCCCAGGCTGCCTGCTCCCCAGACAACACCGCCCACCGCCTCACCGGGACCATCAGAGGGACCCTGACAAGGTCCCCCACAGCCGTGTCCCAGGCGGTGGCCGGCCGTAGGGTCGGGGCATGGACCGACGCAGCGAGATCCGCGACTTCCTCACCACCCGCCGCGCCCGGATCACCCCCCGAGCAGGCCGGTCTCACCCCCTCCCCGCTCGCCGGAGCCCGCCGCGTCCCGGGCCTTCGCCGCGAGGAAGTCGCCCAGCTCGCCGGCGTCAGCGTCCCCTACTACACCCGGCTGGAGCGCGGCGACGCCCGCGGCGCCACCGACGCCGTCCTGGACGCCATCGCCGGCGCCCTGCAACTGGACGACGCCGAACGCGCCCACCTGTTCGACCTGGTCCGCACCGCCAATGCCACCACCGCTGCCCGCACCCCGCGCCACCCCGCCCGGCGCACCCTGCGCCCGGAACTGTGGAACGTGCTCGAAGCCATGAGCGGCGTCCCCGCCTACATCCGCAACGGCCGCCTGGACCTGCTGGCCGCCAACGCCCTGGGCTGCGCCCTGTTCGCCCCCGTCTTCGACAGCCCCGCCCGCCCGGTCAACTCCGCCCGTTTCACCTTCCTGGACCCCGCCGCCGCCGAGTTCTACCCCGACTGGGACGCCGTCGCGGACCAGAACGTGGCCACCCTGCGCGCCGAAGTGGGCCGCAACCCGCACGACAAGGCCCTGTCCGACCTCATCGGGGAACTGTCCACCCGCGGCGACACCTTCGACCGCCGCTGGGGCCGCCACGAAGTACGCCGCCACCGCGCCGGAGCCAAACGCATCACCCACCCCCTGGTCGGCGACATGACCTTCAACTACGAGACCATGCAGCTCACCGCCGACGAGGGCCTGTACCTCATCATCTGCGGCGTCGCCGCCGGCAGCCGCGACGCCGACGCCCTCAACCTCCTCGCCAGCTGGAACACCACCACCGCAACACCCGCGACCAGGAGCAGCTGAGCCCCCGAGTAAACGCTCGCCTCTGCCGCCCGACTACCGGGCTTCCGCGAGAATCGAACACCGAGCCACACCGGTGACTCCCAAACTCGTGAACAAGTGCTGTCGCTTCTCGCGAACAAAACCATCTCGGTGATGGAACGCGCCAGTCAAGTCCCCTGGGGTCACCTCGGTCGGCGTTGCCGCGGTCTTCGTGAGGTGCCGGGCGAGGTAGCTGTTCCAGGTGTGGTGGAAGCTGGTTGCGAGGTGGGACTGCGGGGCGAACAGGTCGAAGGCGTGGTAGGCGCCGGGGTAGAGGTGCAGTTCGACGGGGACGCCGTGGGCGTGCAGGCGCGCGGCGTAGTCGAGGCTCTCGTCCCGGAAGACGTCGAGTTCACCGACGCCGATGAAGGTCGGGGGCAGGCCGGCGAGGTCGGTCCCCCGGGCGGCGGCGGCGTAGGGAGTGACGTCCTCGGTGCCGACGCGGTCGCCGAGGACCGCTTGCCAGGCAAGGAGGTTGGTCGAGCGGTCCCAGATGCCGATGTCGGTGATCTCCCGACTCGAGCCAGTCGTGTTGCGGTCGTCGAGCATCGGATACTGCAGCAGTTGGAACAGGGGTGTCGCTGCGCCGCGGTCGCGGATCAGAAAGGCGGTGGCGGCAGCGATGCCTCCGCCTCCGCTCTGGCCGGCCAGGCCGACCCGGGTGGGGTCGAGGCCGAGAGCGGTGGCGTTGTCACTGATCCACCGGTAGGCGGTATATCCGTCCTCAGCGGCACCGGGCGCGGGGGTTTCTGGGGCCAGACGGTAGTCGACGGCAACGACGGCGCAGCCGAGTGCCGCGGACAGCTGTTTGAGCCAGGGTGCGTCCTGGGCGGCGAAGCCGAGCACTTGCCCACCGCCGTGGAACCAGACGATGACTGGCAGCGGCCCGGGCGCGTTCTGCGGACGCAGCAGGAGGACCGGGACGTCGGGGGCTTCTGCGCGCGGCACCTGGATCTCGTGGGTGGTGACGGTGGGCTCGTCGGGGATGCTACCGGCGATGACTTCTGCGAGCGCGCGGACGGCCTCGCGTGTGGCGGGGATGTCGGTCAGGTCGAAGACACCATTAGGGCCGATCGGCATGGCCTGGAGTGCTGCGGCGAGTTCACTGTCGATCGCGGGACGGGAGCGGGGCATGGTTCTTCCTTCCTGGGTGGGGCCTGCGTCAAGACACGGGAGGGGCTGACCGTCGATGCGGCGAGGTAGTCGCTCGCAGGTCTTCGAGCAGGCCCAGGTGGCTCGGTGACCAGCTGAGCAGGGCCGGGATGTGGCGCGGGGACCGGGCGGGATGGAGTTGGGGGCGAGCCCGGCTTGTGCGGGTCGCCGGGACGTCGAAGTAGTGGCCCTGGCCGAGGTCGTCGATGAGGCCGGGCTGGACGGGCTTCCAGCCGAGGAGGTTCCGGGTCAGCGCGTTCGAGGATGGGTTGTCGGCCGTGGCGTGGGCGCTGAGGAAGCCGAAGTGGGCGTCGGCCTGCGTCGAGGGGGTGCTGACCACCGGCAGGTACAGCCTGCGGCCGATGGCCTCGGCGATCTCCCGGAAGGGGATGCCCTGGTCGTCGACGCCGTGCAGCCGCGACCCGGCTGGCGCGGATTCCAGCGCCAGCCGGTACAGGTGCGCCGCGTCGAGGGTGTGCACTGCGGGCCAGCGGTTCGCCCCGTCGCCGACGTAGGCGGCGACGCCCTTGGACCGGGTGAGGGAGATCAGGGCCGGGATGAAGCCATTGTGGTCCTGCGTGCTGTGCACGATCGGTGCCAGCCGGAGGTCGGACGACCGGATGCCGGAGTGCGACCACCGCGTTCTCGGCGTCGATCCGCGGCCCCGCGTCGATCACGTCGGCTTCGGTGGCGGCGTCTTCCAGCGCCGCGAAGGTGAGCAGCATGGTTCGCGACGTGGTCACCAGAGGCTTGCCGGGTGCCGGCGAGCGGGTTTGCGAGCGTCTTGATGGCGCGCAGATCCGCTGCGACCGCGCTCTCGAAGTCGCCGGCGAACGTGCGTCGTTCTTGAAGACCAGGTGGAGGAGGCCGTCGGCCGCGGCGGCTACGGCGAGGCCGTCGCGGCCGTCGAGGTCGCCTCGGTGTACCTCGGCTCCGGCTGCCGTCAGCGCGGAGGCGGACGTGTCCGAGCGGGCCAGGCCAATGACTTGGTGTCCCGCTTCGAGAAGTTGGAGAACGACGGCGCAGCCCACGGGTCCGGAGGCTCCGGTGGCGAAACGCGCATGGTGCGTACCTTCCTGCTGCGGGCTCCTCCCGGGACGAGGGCCCTGATGTCAGTTCGTGACATCACCGTAGCATCGACGTCAGTCTCTGTCGTCACTTTGATGTCAGATCCTGTCATCGCTGGGTAGGATCGGAACATGAGCCGATGGAAGCCCGCCGCACGAGGCCGACTGGAGAAAGCGGCGCTGGAGCTCTACAACCTCCAGGGCTTCGACGCCACCACCGTCGCGGAGATCGCCACCCGCGCCGGGGTCACCGAACGGACCTTCTATCGGCACTTCGCCGACAACCGGGAAGCCCTCTTCCCGGGCGACAACCCCCTCACCGACATACTTGCGAACGCCTCGGCCACCGCCCCCGCTCTGCTCCCGCCGCTCGGGGTGACCACCCACGCCCTGACCGAAGCCGCTCCCGTCTTCGCAGAACGCGCAGATCTGGTACGGCAGCGTCAGGCCGTCATCGCCGCCAACCCCGAACTCCAGGAACGTGAACTGGCCAAACTCGCCTCACTCACCTGCACGCTCGCCCACGCGCTGCGCGAACGTAAAATGGAGACCACCACCGCGGCACTCGCCGCGGAGATCGGGATCGCCGCGTTCACGGTCGCCTTCGAACGGTGGGTCAACAACCCCGACCGACACTCACTCGCCCAGCACATTCAGGAATCCCTGGACACCACCAGGCACCTCATCGCACTTGCCGAGCACGTCGCCGCCACCGACGACGTGAGCTTCACAGGCCAGGAGGGAGTGGCATGAATGCGGTGGGCGCCCTCTGTCATGTCAATCCCCTGGTTACGTATAGCCCTTCCTTGTGCGGCTCATCATTATCGGTGGTTCAGCGCATTCAGGCTACGGTGGACGACGACCTCGTCGGCGGTCTGGCTGTGTAGGTGAAAGCGGAGAGCGGATGTCGGTGAGTTCTGGCATCGGTTCTTGATCGAGATGCTGGGCGATGTCAGCCAGAACCGAGAGCACCTCGATGGCCGTGCCGGCGTGTCGGAGATCGGCGGCATAATCCATGCCGTGGATCTGCGAGTGGAACTGGTGCCCCCGTCGGTGAGCCGGCAGCAGTTGGAGGAGCTCTGCGGTGAGATTGTGCGGATCTCTGACCTGGTGCTCCGCAGAGCTGAGAACGCGGGCGAAGAGATCGTGGCGTTCAACGCGAGGACGGGTCACGACTACGCGGTTCTCGACTTCGCCGAGTACGACGGGGGCCGGGACTTGGTCGAGTTTGCGTTGGAGGCCGCCCGGCCGGCCCGGCCCCGGATCGCGGACGTCACCACGGACGAACTCGTCGAGGTCGTCTGCAGGATCCTGGCCGGCGGCCCGGAGAGCAACTACTACCTGCGGCTCCTCGGAGCTAACGTGACGCATCCCCGGGTCAGCGACCTCATCTTCCATCCCCCGGCCGGACTGCGGGACGCCTCGGCCGAACAGATCGTCAACGAGGCTCTCAAGTATCGTCCGGTCGTCCTGTGACCGGCTGGCTCAGTCAGCGGGCGGCGGCCTGCTGTTCGGCTCGGGCGCGGGTGCTGGCCAGGCGGTAGGAGTCGATGCCGGTCTCGATGATGGTGCCGTTGAAGGTGAGGCGGTCGACGATGGCCGCGCAGAGGCAGGTCGGTGAAGGTCTTGGTCCAGCCAGCGAACGACTCGTTCGAGGCGATGGCCACGCTGTTCTTCTCCTCCCGCTCGGTCAAAACCTGGAACAGCAGTTCGGCGCCGCGGCGGTCGAGTTCCATGTGTTGGGTCGGGGACGGGGCGCCGTGCACCCTCTCGGGTGTCGGTCTTCCCGTCCCCGCCCTCCTCAGGTCGTTGAACGGCCCAACCAACTGGGGAACGGAGAGCGGGGCTGGCCGTTTTCGCGGGTCCTCATCAGTCCGCGCTCTCGGAGGTCATTTCCAAGAGCGCCGACGCTTTTCCCAGGGCCTCCAACGCGGCCTTGTTCCGGGTGGGCTCCCTCTCCAGCCGTTCCACCTGCCGACGCAGCTTCTCGTTCTCGACCTCGGCGGCGGACTTCTTCGGGCGGGCCGGGCTGGTGCGGCGGTCGACCAGGTTCTCCAGGGCCCCGGCATCGCGCGCGGCCCGCCACTCGGTGACGTGGGAGTGGTACAGGCGCTCGCGGCACAGGACCGCGCCCTTCTCACCCTTGGGCGCGGCGTCGTACTCGGCCGCGGTCCGAAGCTTGTACTCCGGGGCTCGGCCAGGTGGGTCGAAGCTCCGCCGTGCTCAATTACCCACGGAGGGCCGACAGCCAGCCTTTTCGGAACTCCCACGCCGGATGCGGCAAGTACGACCAGGGGAACGTCTTGGCATGTCCCCGAGTTGCAATGAAGTGTGGCCTAGCCAGGGCGTGCTGGCCGGTGATGGTGTACCAGAACGCCGCAGAGTTGTGCAGGGCATGCTGCCCCTCGGTGTCGCCGTACTCCAGCCACCCACTGATGGCGATTTCGGCCCGGCTTCGCACCGAAGCTCGCGCGAGGAACGCCTGCCTCTCCGCAGGGGCCAAGTTGTACCACCGTTCGATGTACGCCTGCACCAGGTTCATACGTACCGGCGAGCCGGGGGCCGCAGCCCGGTACTGCTCGTCCACAAGGCCCTGCAGCGTCTCCACCGGTGTTCCCCATTTCGGTGACAACGACAGGACGACCTGCTCGTTTCCCCGCAGATGAGTGTCACAGCGAGCGGTCAGGGCGCCGAACCTGCGCAGCGTGGCGTCCGGGCCGATCTCCTGGCCGCGCGCCATGTGTACGAGCAGGACCCACGGCGTGGGGTCCCCGGGTGCCAGGGCGGCCGCTTCCCGGCACACTTCCTCGGCTCCGGACAGCACGCGGTGGAACTGATGAAACAAGTCCGGGCTTGTACTGGCGGCGCGCCGGTAGCCCCGGATCTTCCAGGCCCGCAGCACCGCGTGCGCCCCTCGTAGTGCCCAAGCGTGCGGGTCGTCGGCTGCGGAGTCGAACCATCCTCGGACCCAGTCGGGCACCGCCCGCCCGTGCCGCCGCACCAGTTCCTCGGCCGCGACATATACCAGATCGGCCCGGACATCGTGGTCCGGCTGCCCCGCCAGGGCACGGGTGACCCGCGACAGATCCTTGCGGCGTACCGCCGCCCGTACCGCACGCAGCTCAGGGCGCCCATACGTGCAATCCGGGCGACATGTGACGATCTGGCCAAGCTCCTTGATCATTCGGGAATGCTAGGCCACCGCCAACGGCCGACACCATCTGTCCTCCTTCCCTGCCAGCATGGCGGGCGCAAATGTTCGGCCGGAGCGGCTGCGAGGCATTCCCGACCGCCTCGGGCTCGCGACCCGGCAGGATCAAGCAGGGGCCCCGGCCCAGCGGCAGTCGACACCGGCCGCCGGCCTCCACGAAGTCCAGCTCGAACGCCGACAGCGCCGGGTCGTCGTGCACGAGTGCGGCAACTGCCACCGGGACCCCCACCACTGATCAAGATCAAGTGGCAGAAACCCGCTGTCCGTCAAGATCATCTGGCACGCGGTCAAGATCTCATGTCAGGGGTCAGCACCAGTCGGCGCGGCGTGGGCCCGGCTGCGACTTCTCGGTTTGGTGTCAGTGGTGGTGAGAGTCGGTAGCGTTTCGAGGTCTGTGGTCCGGGTTTGTGCTGGTCAGGCTGGTATTTGGTGTGGGTGGCCGGTTGGCAGAATGACTGTCATGGGGTGAGAGGCCCGTGGTCGGGCGTGCTGTCGTGGGGTAGTACCTCATTGCAGCTGGTGCTGTCTCGGGTTCGAGAGATCTTTCCCCCGGGACCAGTGGGTCGTGCTGGTTGCGCAGCAGTACATGGCGGCCGGAGAAGACCAGGAGGCTCGCGAGTTCCTGGCCGCCAACGCCGACCCTGGATCCCCGCTGCTCCTTGCCACGACGGCGCTCTGCGACTCTGACTGGGACGCGGCCTTGAGCCATGCCGCGTCATGGCAATCCGGTACCGAGAGCACCCGCGTATTGAAAGCCGCGGTGGAAGCGACCGCCCTCACAAACACGGGGCAGGACGATGCTGCTCTGGCTTGCCTGCGTGCTGCGGATCCGGACGGCACCTTGTCCGGGGTCCAGCTGGCGATCGCCCAGATCCTTCTGGGGCGCGCAGACCGCAGACGCGGCGACCAGTGGTTGACGGAGGTTCAGGAGGCTTTTTCGCTCGCGATCAAGGCGCGCGACAGCCGGCGTTCGTGGTTCGGCGACAGCGTGGCTCCCATCGTGGCCGCCGTTCAGGCAGCGCAGGCGTGCGGTGACATCGCCACCGCTTGGGAGCTGATGCAGGAACAGCCAGAGGGGCAGGCCACTACTCGTGAGGCGCGTGATGTCCGCCTGCTTGAGCACCGGGCCCTGCTGGCCGCGCTCACCGGACGGATGGACGAAGCCAGGCGCCTCCAGGGCCAGATCGACAGCGTCTACATCAAAGCGCAGATCACAGCCCTCACCCTGGAGCGGGAGAACGGCGATCAGGCGCAGATCTCGCAGCTCCAGGCTGCCTGGCAGGCGGTTTGGGACGCGGCCGCCACCGAGCATGAGCAGCTTCACGCCGCGATGGGCTTGGCTGAGTGGGGGGTGGAGCCTGCCGGCCTGAACAACCTTGAAGCCGCCCACCCCGATCTGGTCGCCGACATCCGGCTCATCGCCCGGGCGTCGAGGTCCAGTGCCACCGGTGACCTCAGCGTTCTTCGCGCCAACGTCACCAAGAGCCCCATGATCGTGATTCTGCTGGCGCAGCACTACCAGGTCACCGGCGACCGGGAACAGCGGGCACGGACCCTGCGCTCGGGCGCCGAGTACTGGCGGGACGCCTCCATGATGGCGATGGCGGCCAAGGCATACCGGCAGGCCGATATGCCGGGGACGACAAGGGACTGCGCGCGGGACGCGCTGGAGCTGGGAGGCCCCGGCTGGCCTGCCCAGAGCAGGAGCGAGATGTACGCGCTCCTGGTCGACGCGGAGTTCGCGGAAGGCAATCCCGATCGAGCCGCCGCTGCTGCGCGCAGCATGCTCACGCTCAACCCGCACGACCACGACGCCCTGTGGGCACTGGCCCGCTGCCACGTGGTCCGCGGTATGACTGAGGACGCCTGGAACGTACTGGTCGATCAAGGAACCCCCGTTGAGCCCCGCACCCGACACGAGGCCCTGCTGTGGGTCGCCCTGGGGGTGAGGTATTCCGACGACGCGACCTTCGTAGGCCAGGCTCTGACGTTGATGCGGCGTTGGCCCGATGACGAGGAGCTTCTCGGCGGCTTCATCACGACACTGCACGCGGGCGCTGCTGCAACGCAGGAGCGCTGGAGCGAGGCGGACGGTGAGCAACTGAGGCAAGCTACCGAGCGCTACCTGGAACGCTTCCCCGGCAGCTCCCAGTTCCGGGCCGTGCAACTGGGCCCCAACAACGACCCCTTGGCCAACCTTGCCGACGATCTGAGGCAGGCATATGAGAGCACCCGAGAGGTCCGGGACAAGGTCGCCAGCGGCGACCTCCCCCTGGGCATCCTGACGCGGGTGGTGGGCCGCACCTACACCGAGGCCAGCCTGTGCCGCGCCGCCGGCTTCGTGTATGCCCGCGATGCCATGGCCGATGCCGCAGGTGCTGAAGCAGTCACCGCTGCTCAGAGCGTCCGCGCTGTCATCGATCCGACCGTCGCGCACACCCTGGCGCTGCTGGATCCTCGGCTGGCCGAGATCCTGATCGGATTCCCTGACGGAGTTGTCACCACCGACCAGCTGTTCCAGGACGCGCTGCAGGCAAAGGATTCGCTGGCCCTGCAGTCAGACCTCACGATCGTCTGGGATCCCGAAGGGCAGCAGCCGGACGTTCGTCCCGAAGAAGCGGGCGAGCTCGAGCGGTACCGCTCCACGGCGGGCCGCGTCGTTGAGATCCTCAGGTCAACTGCCAGGGTTCCGCATCCGGAACTGCGAAGCTTCCCGCTCCCCGCACACCGCGGAGGGCAGTGGCTCACCGCACTCGACCACGCGAAGGAACACGGGCTGGTCCTGTGGACCGACGACCGAGTGCTGCGCTCCCTTGCACACTCCAGCGACGTCCCTGCGTTCGGAACCCTCGACCTCCTCGACGCGGTGGGCACAGCGGGTCGGCTCAGCACAGACGAAGTCCTGCTCGCCAAGGCAGAACTCCTGCGCCACTACTACGCCGACATCGACTTCTCCCACGACCTCTACACCGCGGCCGCCCTTGCGGACGGCTGGCGCGCGAAGGCCGTCGCGGAAGCGCTGTCCCGCCCACAGGCATGGACCGAGCCGCAACCGGTGGCCTCGTTCGTTCTCGGCTGCATCACCCACGTCAGTGAGCGATACCCGCAGGACATCGCCCAATGGCTGGCCATGGCGTCCACCGGCCTGGCGAAGGCATCGGCGTCTGGCGCCGTCAGCCAGAACCTCAAGACGCTGGCTTGGCACGCCCTGACGCAGTCATGGGTTACCGCTTCTTCGCTCCCGTTCGTTCTCGCTGGGCTCCGTTGCGGTATCGCCGTTCGCGATGACGCGGGAACGCCGCTGGAAGACGCCCTCGCCCAGTTCTACGCCGCGCTGGTCGCCGAGCTGGGCCACAAGCTGGCGGCCAGTTGGCTCATGAGGCTGTTCGACCTCGCTCCCGATACTGAGAAGACCATTGCCGCCCGTGTCGTGCTGACACACCAGGGAAGCTGAACGTTCTCGTAGGCCGGAGTGACAGCCCGGTCGTTGGACCTTGTATTGGCCTCGCTGCAATTACAGGTGACGTCCGATGCCGCTGACTGCGACGGCATCGCGCGGTCGAGCGGCGCGGTCAGGCGGTGGCGATGCCTGCCTGCTTGGCCCAAGCAGTGATGAGAGTGCGTTCGGGTTCGGCCCAGGCCATGGCGTTGAGGGTTCCGTCGCGGGTGAGCTGAGGGGCTTCGGCGAGGCCGTAGTGCTGGAAGAGGTCGCCGATGAGCAGGGAGGCGGCCTGGAGGAGTGGGGTGGCTCCGTCGGCGAGGTCGTCGAGGAGGGTGCGGGCTTGTCCGGTGGCGGTGCGGTTGGCTGTGGTTCCTACCTGTATTCCGCTTTCGTGTCCGGAGAGGCGTTGGTGGGCGAGGTGGAGGGCCTGCCAGCGGGGAGTCGTACCAGAGAGCAGGACGGGCGAGTCGGTGGGTGTACGGCTGATGATTCGGGTGCGCAGGGCGGTGGTGCCGCCGGCTCCGGTGCGGGTCACGGCGTGGCGGGCGAGGTGGCGCAGGGCGGACAGCACGAGGGTGACGATGGCGTCGGTGTCGGCGCCGTGGCCCCAGGGATTGGCCTCGCTTGTCGCCAGTTGCCATGTGGGCACGGATACGGCCCAGGCGCCGGAGCCATCGCTGTGGAGTTCGGCGACGAAGTCCGGGGGCTGCCCGTGGTCCAGCAGGATGATGCGGCGGTGGCCGACTCGGGTCTGGGTGAAGGGTGCGCTGGTGCGTCCGATCAGGGGAGCGGCTCGTAGTTCCTGTTCGGTGATGCCCCGGATGGTGCGGTTGTTGATGACCATGTCGCCGGGGACGTCGGGGACCAGGGATACGGTCAGCAGTGCGTTTCCGCCGGTCCGGTGGAAGGAGTGTGCGAGGTCGTCGGTGGTGTCCTCGACATCGGTCTCGACGCGGGTGAGGCGGTCGCCGCGTTCGGTGAGTTCCTGGAAGCGGCGTCGGTAGGAGGTGGCGACCTGGGCTTCGGTCAGCCAGCGGGTGGTGTCGCCGTCGCGGTAGGGGTACGCGAGCCGGTGGTCCTGGTTGTGTTCGATGACGGCGTGGGGTGCGTCGGGGCTGCGGGGGACGGCGATCAGGAGGATGCCCTGGTTGGATCCGGGTGTGTCTTCCTTGGCGATCAGTTCGATTCGTGGGGCGGGCCGTAGGTTGGAGGCGACAGTGGCCCGGATCTGGCGTAGGCGGCCGTCGGTGAGTTCTACCGGGACGACCGCGCTTGGGCAGCGGGATTTTCGGTCTTCGGCGAGCCCGAGGACCAGGACGCCGCCGATGGTGTTCGCCATCGCGGCCACGTCCTTAGCCAGTTCGGTTTTCTTGTCTTGGGCGTAGTGGATTGACTTGTAGTCGAGGTCTTCATCCTCGAAAGCGTCGGTGTTGCCGACCAGAGCGGCGAGTTGGGCGAAGGTGATCTGGTCGAGTCGGCCGCCGAAGATGGCCTCGATGCGGTGGAAGCGTGCTGCCATGGGCTGACCCTAACGATCGTGTCGTGTCGGAGGGGAGCGTCTGGGGGGTCCGTTCGCTTCGGCCTGGTGCGGGGCGGGGAGCGGACTGGTCAGCCGCTGCGTGCCGGCGTCCGGTGGATCCAGGTCCATAGGAGGTCGCTGGGTGGGGGTGTGAGGCGGGCGATGCCGAGGCGGTGGGCGGTGTGGCGGCAGAAGGCGGTGATGGCGGGATGCGGGGTGGGTGCGGGTCCTTGCCGTGGCTGTCCGGGCAGGCGGGTGGTGGCCAGGGTGCGGGCGAGGACGATCGTTTCGGGGTAGGTGACGAGGCCGCGCGCGTGCAGGGCCCAGGACCTTCCGACGGGTGTGACGTGGGGGTTGGTGTCGGCCAGGCGCTGGAGCCGGTGCTGCCATCGTGTGGCGAGGACGCTCTGCTGGTCGTACCAGCGGGTGGTGATGGCTGTGGCCCAGAGGGTGGCGTTGGCGGCGTCCGGGCGGCGGAGCAGGCGCTGGTGGTCGCGTTGGGCCTGGCGCAGTTCGGGCAGGGCGGCGGTGGTCAGGTGGTTGTCCGGATCCAGGCTCCAGTGTCGGTGGAGCGGGCACAGGGCCTGGTGCGCGGGCGGGTGGATGCTGGCGCGGCTGGTCGCTCCTTGGGTGTGGCGCAGGGTGCAGGCGGGACATGCCAGGACGGGCTGTTCGCCGGGCTCGAGCGGTTGCCAGACGCCGGCGGGCGACGTTAGCCCACCGGGTGTCGCGGCTCGGCGAGTACCGGTGTTGGGGGAGTGGAGCTGGGTACGGTCGGCGGCCAGGTGGGGCAAGGCCCGGCTGAGGTCCCTGAGCGGTGTGCGGGTGAAGACGGCCAGTTGGTGCTGGGCCGCGGTGTCGAGGCGGAGTTCGGCGGTGCCGGCACCGGCGCGGCTGCTGCTGGGGTGGGGGAGGGCGATGCCGAGGGCGTCGAGCAGGTGGACGGTGGTGGTCCGGTAGGCGTGGGCGAGGCGGTGCAGGTATGAGGCGGTGCTCTCGTGGGGGATAGGCCGCACCCGCACGGCTCCGGCCGTCGGTGGGTGGATGGGGCCGAGCGGCCGCGGTGCACGGGGCTCTGCCGGGGCCGGCAAGGGGCCGGTGGTCGCGGTGCCGCTGGAGCGCGCCTCGGATGCTGCGAGAGCTTCCAGGAACAGGGCGCCGGGCCCGGGCGGCCTGACGGGGCGGCCCATCCGACGAGGCGTCATCGGGCTCGCCGGGCGGGCGTTGTGGCCCGTGGGTTCCGGCGGATAGAGGTGCGGGGCCGGTAGTGCTCTTCGGCGAGGTGGTCCAGGGCGATGGCGTCCAAGCCGGTGCGGGTGATCTTCTCGCTCTGGTCGAGGATGGCGGTGATCGCGGCTCGCCGCAGCAGGCGGGAGAGGCTGCCGATGCGCCCGGCGGTCCGCCCCCGTCGGCGCTGTGCCCGCTGTCGGCACCGCCCGCGCTCCTCCCTCCTCGCCCCCGCCCGGTCCTGGTCGCACCGCCCTCCGGTCCCTCACTGTCGCCATCGCGGCCGTCACCGGGGCTTCCGCCGCCGCTCCGGCCCCGTGTCGTGGCGCCGGCGCCGGGCCCCGTCATGCTGGTGCCTGCCGCGGCGGCGCTTGTGCGGGCCACCACCGGCAGGGGGTCGCAGTCGATCAGACCGGCACGGCCGGCGAGTTGGGCGCCGGCGGTGCCGGTGAACAGCGCGGTGGCGGTGACGTCGATGCCCGCGTACACGAACGTCGCCGAGATTCGCTCCGTGAGGTCTTTGAGGAAGTCGGCTGCCTCGGCACCGGTGCTGGTGCGCGGGTTGAGGCGGTGGATCTCGTCGATCATCACCAGCCGCACCCCGGCGGTGTTGTAGGTGTGGCACACGGATGCGGCGATCTGGGCCTGGGTCATGCGGGCGGAGACGGGGATGCCGAGGTAGCGGGCGAACTCGAGCGCGAGGGCTTTGGCGCTGGCACCGGGCGGCACCAGTAGGTAGGCGACGGGGACCTCGCTGGCGCCTCGGCCGGCCCGGGCCTGCTCGGCCAGGTGACAGGTATGTGGCCTCAGTGGACCTGAAACGCAGTGGGGCATCTGATGGTCTCTGACCTGCTCTGTTTCACAAACTGAGAGACCAGGTAGGCGTACTGCAACAGGGTGTTGACCTGGCTCTTTGATGTACGGTGCGTCAGAGAGTGCTCCGTGTAGGGCATCTGAGCTGGAGTGTTTCAGGAGATGCAACTACGTTCCAAGGCCTATGAGAACGCCGTAAGGGGCTCTGGCTCTTGGGGCTGCCAGTCAGCCTACCGGCGAGGGGGCGGGTGTCAGAGCGGTACCGGCCCGGCGGTCCTGTCCGGGTTTCTGTTGGCGCTGGTGCTGCCAAGGATTCGGGACCACAGGGGGCGTGGCCCTGGTGGTTGCATGTGCCCAGGGCTTGCTCAACCAGTGCCACCGCGCTCTGTCGGGTGGGGCGCGGCTTCGGGGCCGCGCTGGCGACAGCGAAGGGAGGAAAGACACTCCCGGGTGCTCATGCGGAACGTATGGAGAAGGCCCCGGGGATGACTGTTTCCGCCTCCGGCGGCCTGCCCATGTTCACGGGCAGGACAGACCCTCCGGGCCGGCGTGTGGGCGGCCAGCATGCGAGCGGGCTGCGATGTCCGCTTCTACGACCCGCAGTGAATGCTGCCGCTGCTTCCTTCCGTTGAAGCTCTGGGGGTGAGTGGACTGTGCGCTGCGGACACGGTCCGCTGTCCGACGGCGCTTCGGCGACCGGACAGCGGTCGGGTGGGTGGGGCCAGGCGGGGGAGCTACCCGGCCGGGTCGTTGCGGCCGGCGCGGATCGTGTCGAGGAGTTCCTTGGTGATGGCCTCGCAGGTTGGGTCGTCCATGGCGGCTTGGGCTGCCTGGCAGATGAGGAAGGTGAGGGTTTCCATGTAGCCGCCGGTGCGCTTGTGGAGGTAGAGAGCCATCTCCTTGGTGGTGAGCGTGCCCGGCTTGTGCCGGTACAGGCGCAGGTCCCCCTCGATGCGCTGCAGGACGTTGATCCAGTCGCTTCCCTCGCTCTTGCCGAGGGAGACCGGGCCCACCCAGAGCACGGGGATGTCGCTGTCGAAGGAGGCACGTTGGTGCGGCATCCGGCTGCGGTACTTCTGGTAGGCCGAGCGGACGGTCTCCTGGGCGCTGACACCGCAGAAGACGAAGGTGGCCGGAACGTGTTCTTGCAGGGTGAAGAAGTACTGGAAAGCGATGTGGCGCTCGGCTTCGGTGAGCCGGTGGATGCTGTCGATGAGGATCAGCTCGGTCTGGGCCGCTTCCATGACGCGGGTGATCGGCCCCGTCATGTCGAAGCTGCGGTCCTCGCGAGCACCGCCCTGAGCACTGGTGCGGGCGGGCTGGACCAGGTGGTTGAGACCGAGGAAGTCGGCGAACGGCAGTGACCAGTGCAGGTTGCTGTCGCGTTCGAGGGGGACGTCGATGTAGACGACCGGGATGCGCTCGGGGTCGACGCCGTGGGCTTCCTCGACTTGCCCTTGGTGGGCCCGGCCGATGAGGCGCAGCAGCGTGGTCTTGCCGGTGCCGCGGTCCCCGTCGATGGCGATGTTCACCCGGCGGCCTCTGCGTGAGCGGTTGGCCCGCAGGATCCGCCGGGCGTCGACCAGGCCCCGCCACAGGTCGTCGGTGTCCACGGGCAGCATCTCGCCGTGGTGGAGCATCCGCGGGTCGTTGTCGCGGACGGGTGTGCCGAGCGGAGCGCAGTCCTGCAGGTCGGGCGCGGCCAGGATGTGGTGGGCGAACTCGTTCCAGCCTTCCTTGGTGGTGAGCCGGGCGGGCCGGTAGGCGCCGGTGACCGCGATGCCGTGGGGGAGCGGAGTGGACCGGATCAGGTCCAGGCGGTTCATGCGGGCTCCTTCGACGGGTCATCAGGGAGAGGATTGCCAGTGGCCGGCCGGCTCTCGGCCCGGGGCAGAGCGGTGAGGTTTCGGAACAGGTCCGCGGCGCTGGCGGCCAGTCGAGGCCGGGAAACTCTGGCCCGTTTGTCGGGGGAGCCGAGTCCAGGGGTTTCGTCGTCCGGGGTGTCCGCGGCTGCGGCGGGTGCGGGCGTTTGCCCGGAGGCGGGTGCGGCGGCCGTGGAGACCGTCGGCGGCGTCGCGGGCGACCACTGGCCGGGGAACAGGTTCTTCACCGACGCGTCCAGCACGCGTGCGGCTGCCACGGTCTCCGGAGTGGGGAGTGTGATGCCCTCGTAGGGGTCGACCTCAGGCACTCGCACCGGCAGGTCGGGACCGGTGAACGGGGCAGCGGGCCGTGGGCGTCGCCCTGTCCTGTCCAGGGCGGGCTGGTCCTTGGGGCCGCGGCGGGCGCGCTCGCGCAGTTCCCGCACCGCCTGGGCGATGGCCTGCTGCTGCTCCTTGGTGCTGCCCCGGGCCAGGTGGTGGGCGGTTGCGACCTCCCACTCATACTGGGTCCACTCGTCGCCGATCTGCTTCTGGTGGATGAACTCGGCCTCGGCCCACTGCCCGTCCCGGTGGTCGTACAGCCACACGTACCGCGGCACGTAGGGGTGATGGCGGATCTCCCAGCGGTGTCCCTGCCCGGCGATGCCGGTGTGCAGCCGTGCGTAGGCCTGCAGGGCATCGCTGTTGTAGGTGCGGTTGTTGATGGTGACGCCCTTCTCGGTGATCACCCGGCGCTCGCACAGCAGCAGCTTGCGGTTCTGCTCTGCGCTCAGCGGCAGCGGCACCTGTCCCTCGCAGGCCACCAGCACCGAATACATCTGGTTCGGGGTCAGCTTCATGCCCGGCAGCAGGGGGCTGCGGAGCCCGTCGTGCGGGGTCTGCTGCCAGCGCAGGGCGATCCACTCGTCCAGCAGGTCCTGCAACTCGTTGATGCTCCACAGTGGCTGCTGCGCGACCAGCTTGCCGCGCTTGGCCAGGCTGGAGCCGGTGTAGCCGGACACGTACTGGCAGAACATCTTCTTGATCGCCGAGAACGTCGACTCGATGACCGCCTTGTCGGTGGGGGTGCGCTCCCGCGCGGGCCTGACCGAGATCTGCAGAGAGGTGCACACGTCCACGAAGTGCTCGCTGCGGTAGATCGACCCGTGGTCGACGACGACCATCTTGGGGCGGATCACCGGGCGAGCGGCCGCGCCGGTCATCCGCGGATCGCAGGCCACCAGGTCCGCGTAGGGCAGGTCGGACCGCTCGGCCAGGGCCAGGGGCGACCAGCCGGCCCGGCCTGGCATCGGGGCAAGGGCCTGCGCGAGCAGGAGCGTCGCGTCGAACGTCCGGGTGGCGCGCCCGCCGAGCCTGCGGCCGCGCGGCCCCCGGCCCGGGCTCTTGGGCACGATCATCGCGCCGATGATGCTGCGGGTGGCTACGTCGATGGCGCAGGTCAGCTCCGCGCTCACGGTGAATCCGTCGTCGCCGACCGCCAGGATGTCCAGGCCGGTGGAGTCGATCTGCACCTGCTCGCCCAGCATCGTCGCCGTGGTCGGTGTGAACGGCGACGCGGGGGAGTTCTCCTGGTCGAGTCGGTTCTGTACCGGGGCCTGCAGATAGGCGGCGGAGATCCCCAGACGCTTGATCAGCCGGTAGAACGTCGCCGGTGAGATTGCCAACTTCTTGTACTCGGAAGGGTGTTCTGCGTGGAGAGCGGTCAGCAGCCGCTCGTAGACCCGGTTCGCCCATCCCGAGGACTCGCCGACCGCGAGCTTGACTTCGCGCAGCAGCAGCTGGATCACCCGCTCGTCGGTGCGGACCTGCCCGATGGCGAGCCGCGCGAGCCCGGCCACGCCTTGGTCCTGGTAGGCCAGGAACTTGCGCCGGATGGTGCTGTTCGACACGCCGCGCCAGCCCAGTGCCGTCAGCTCCGCCGCTTTGGCGGCGAACCGCTCCCGCTGCGACCTCGTCGTCTCGTAGGCGGAGCGCGGCTTCGTGCCTGCTGCTGAGTCGGGCGGGACTCCGTCGCGCAGCTCGACCAGATGCCACTCCCACGCGCGGATCCGCTCGCGCCTGCCCTGATCAAGCACGTCGAGGATGTCCACGTCCGGGACCTGCTGCAGCGGCCTGGGCGCGCTGACCGCGTCGAGGACCGCGAAGTCCGCAGCACCGGTCAGCACCTGGAGGAGCACGGCGGCCGACCTGCAGGGCTCCTGTTTGCACAGCAACTGCACGCTGGGGCCCCGGACACCGGCGACCACGTACTCCTCGCCGTCGAACCGGACCCGCTGGCCGGGCTCGAGAGCGCACACGGCCGCCGAGCTCTCGGCAAGTGGCGGTGTGCTGTCCTGGGTGACGGTCACGTGTCCTCCGTACTGGTCCACACGGTCGATGTCGGCAGTAGCGGCCGGCTCCAGTCGGTCATCAGGTCACCGGTCCAGAGCAGGTGGTAGGCACGGGAGTTGCTGCCCGGCAGTAGGCCTGCGGCTGCCACGCCGTCCTGGAGTGGGCGCGGCACGCTGAAGGTCTTCCGTAGTGCAGTCCGTACCTGGGGGTCGTCGAACTCGGGGAACCTGAACGCTGCGGCGCGTTCCAGGCTGGCGATCCGGATCCCGTCAGGCGGCCCGAGCTCGCGCAGGGCCCACCCCGCGGCTTCGGCAGCCACGTGTAGCGCCTCGCGTTCGTGTCGGCCCCGGGTCCCGGGCCGTGGCGGGTGGACGACCGCCAGGCGCTGCCCGGCGCAGGTGCGGGCGAAGAACACCGGTGCCACCGTGCCCCGTTGGTCCTCATGCTGCCATCGCAGCCGCACCCGGGACGCGGCGAAACCCGCAACCGACGGATCGAAGTCGAGGAACACGGCGCCGCGGCGCTCCACCTCCGTACCGCACTCCACGAGAGCGCCGGTGGTGGATGCCCACCACCCCGTCGCGATGCCCTGCCGCCCCGGATAGGTCGCAGGGATCGACGACGGCGCCTCCTCCAGCACCTCCCCGCGCAGGACTCGCGGATCAACCCACGACGCCCCGTCCTCGCCGGAGCTCACCGAGGCCCAGACATCCACCCTGCACTCCTCTCCGCCGGCTCTGCGCCGGAGCCCGGCGCATCAGCCTTGAGTACTGCCGACTCCGGCTGCTGGTACCCATGGCCGACGACCGCATCGGGCTGCTGGCCCGCTTTCTGTGCACTGCGGCTCCCTTCACAGGAAGGGCCGGTCGAATGGGCTGGCCGCCGGGCCGGAGGGCAGGCAGCTGAGCTGCTGCGCCGAATCCAGCGGTGCGATCCGTGTGTGCGGTGAGACCAGCACGGCCCGCCCCAACTCACCTCTGCGCCTCGGCTCCGGGCCCGGCACCGGCTTGTGGCACTCCATCCACCGCCTCAGCACTCCCCGGTACCTGGGGCCCAACTCCTGCGAACTGCGCGCGAACCAGCCCTCGTAGGAGTCCGCCGTCAGCTCCCGGCCGAGCCGGCGACGCTCGACCCGAGCCAAGAGGCGGGCGATGCGCACGGTGTGCGGGTAGAACAACAAGGAGGCAGCACGGGCCTCCCCGAGACGGTCGGCCATCACCCGGAGCCTGTCCGGCGCGCTCGGGTCGGCTCTGCTCATCGTGCGCGCGTCGGCGAACAGCGCGCGTGCGGTGCGGCCCAGGCGCCGCTCCATGGCCACCCGCTGGCGTTCCGCCGCCAGGATCTGCGGCCAGTCAGCCACATTGATCCAAGGGGTCTGCGGATCACGGGAGTTGTCCGACCATCGTGCGTGCCGGGCGCACAGGTGCCAGGGGTCCGCCACCATCATCCAGGTCGGCTCGCCGATGCCGCGGCGGGCCGCGCACAATGCGCAGGCCCGCACGAGATAGCCGTCCCGCACTGCCCACGGGAACGACCAAGCGGGAGTTCCGTCACCTTCGTCGAGCAGGTATGCCGCGTCCAGGCTCGCGAGCGCCCGCCGCATCACCTCCAGCGGACGGCCGGCCAGGGCGGCCAAGCGCTCGGCGGCAGGACGGTTGAGGTAGAGCTCGGTCAGGTGCGGCGCGACAGCCCTCGTGCTGCCCTGCCCGACCTCGTCCAGCAACTGCTGGACCTCAAGCCCGTTTCGGCCGGCGAGGCGGGTCACATAGGAACCGGTCGACTCGCCCGCCATGAACCGGACGTGCAATGGCAGCTCGCGCACCCGTACCCGATCCAAGCCCGCCACCGAATCCATGACCCTCCCTCGCCTCTGCGGCCATGGCTACCACACCGAGCGGCACGAGGAGCGGGAATAAGGAAAAGAATCCGGCAAAGCGTGCCAATTCTTGACAGCGATCTGCCGAATATGAGAATGGTCGCCCTGGTGGCCGAATGGGAGAAGCGTTTCCTCGCGTCCGAAGGGCCGCCGCCGCAGAGGGCGGCTGAAGCGGTCGGCCACCGCACTGCGGGGCGTGGGACACGTCACCTTCGGCCACCTGGCGGGGCGACTCCTGCCCTACCTGCTGAAACCCGGCTGAGGATACTGGCTCGGTGAGCCGACGAGGCAGCTCCTCGGCGCCCGCGGCTCAGCCGATTCACGCGGAACAGCGGCCTCAAGGCGAACCGAACGAATCAGAATGACATTTACGGTCCTGAAGGCGCCACCCCGGCAGTCAAATCGACGAGAATTCCGAAGCCTGCTTGACAAGGAACACCGGAAAGACGATCGAATTGGTGTCCGGAGCGGGGCACGAGCCATGCAGGCACGGCGATCGCCCCGCCGATCCAGCTGCCGGTCGCCGAGGACGCCCACGTGCCCCACCAGCCCATCCGACTACGCCCGCACCAACAACGCGCCGTCAGCGCCATCACCGCAGGCCTCCAACGTCACCCACGAGTGACCGTGGTCGCGGCCTGCGGCACCGGCAAGACCATCATCGCCCGGGTCAGCGCCGACACCTACACCTCCCACGGCAACATCCTCGTGCTCGCCCCCAGCCAGGATCTGGTGGCGCAGACAGCACGCGAGTGGGACCGCGGCCATCCGGACGAGAAGCACATCGCGGTCTGCGCCCTGCCCCCGTCCGGCCGAGGCGCCCTGTGCATCCCCTTCACCACCAGCCCGGCCGAACTCGCCCGCCACGTCGCCGACCACAGCGGCCCCACCATCGTCTTCTCCACCTACCAGTCCCTGCCCGCGATCGTCGAGGCCCACCGCCGCCACGGCCTGCCGGAGTGGGCCCTCGCCGTCGCCGACGAGGCCCACCACACCACCGGCAGCCTCGACAAGAGCTGGGGCGACATCCACGACGATGCCCAGATCCCCGCGCAGCGCCGCCTCTACATGACGGCGACGCCACGCCGCTGGAGCCACCCGAAGTCCAGAAAACCCGGCGCGTACAAGCAACCACTGGCATCGATGGACAACCCCGCAGTGTTCGGACCCGTCGTCTTCCGCCTCGAACTGGCCGAAGCCATCGCCCAGGGCATCCTCGCCGACTACCGCGTCGTCGTCCCCGTCATCAGCGCGGAGGACCTGCACGACATCCTCACCACGGCCGAGGCAACCCCTCACCTGGACGGACTGCGCCTGGCAGCCATGCAAGTGGGACTGCTGCGCGCCATACAGGACTACCGCCTCAGCCGCGTCCTGACGTTCCACCGCCTGATCGCGGCCGCTCGCACCTTCGCCCGGACCCTGCCACGCACCGCCACGGCTTTCACCCAGGGCGGCCAGCCGATGCAACTGTGGGCCGCCGCTGTCGACAGCCGCCAGCCCCGCTCCGAGCGCAACACCAAACTCTGGCGCTTCGCGGGAAGTTCCTGGCAGAGCCGCACCGCCCTCCTGCCCGGACAGACCCACACGCACATTCTCAGCAGCGTCAGATGCCTGGGCGAAGGCGTCGACATGCCCGAAGCCGACGCGGTGCTGTTCGCCGACCCCAAACGCAGCGTCGTCGACATCATCCAGACCCTCGGCCGCGCCCTGCGCCAGCCGCCAGGCAGCGGCAAGATCGCCACACTGATCATCCCCGTGTACATCCGCCCGGGACAAACCACCCGCGAGGCCATGGAGTCCTCCGACTTCCGCGACCTGTGGGCCATCCTGGACGGGCTGCGCACCGCCGACAGCAAGTTCTACACCCGCCTGCGCCGCGGCTCCGGCCGCCGCTCCGAGGACCCGGTCCTGACCGAGCCCGAGCGCCCCGACGAGATCGCCGGCGTACTCTCCCTACGAGCCCACCAATTCCAGGGCGACGGCTGGAACAGCGGCTACGAGGCTGCCATGCGCTTCTACGAGGAGCACGGCCATCTCGAAGTCCCCACCGACCACCGGGACTCCGCCGGCGTCCACCTCGGCTCCTGGATCGGCGAGCAGCGCAACCGCTATGCCGAGGGCACCCTCGACCCCGACCAGGCCTTCGCCCTGTACGCGCTGCGCATCTCCTGGCCTCACCCACCCGGCAGCTTTGAGCACTACCTCGCCGTGGCCCGCGACTTCGCGACCGCCCACCACACCCTCGCAGTCCACGCCGGTACCCCCGACGTGGACGCCGGCCTGGCCCAGTGGCTCGATCAGATGCGAGCCATGACCCGCGAGGACGAGCTGCCCCCCGAACGCCTCGAGGCGCTGAACTCCATCGACCCTTGCTGGAACCCGGCCTGGAGCGTCGACTGGCAGTACAACTGCGCCCGGCTGCGGCGCTGCCTCGCCACCGGCGACTGGCGGCCCACGTACCAGGTCGCTGCCGAGACGGACCTCTCACTGGAGGCGTGGCTGGACCACCAGATCGATCAAAAGCCCGTCCTGGAGCCGGGGCAGCTCGCCCAACTCACCCTCCTGGCACGCCAGTACCCGGACCTTCACCCCCATGCCCTGCTGCTGTTGTGGCAGACCAGCGGCCCGGCGATGACCTTCGCGCGCGGACTGCGCGCCGCGCGCAGGTTCCTCCGACGTGAAGGCCACCTCCAGGTTCCCGACGGACATGTCGAGGCCGTCGACACCGACCACGTCAGGCTGGACACCTGGATCGACCAGCGCCGGTACGACGCCGCCCAGCTCACCCCACAACAGGCCGCAGCACTCGACGCGCTCGGCCTGCCAGTTGCGCCTCGGTTCCTGGAACCGGAGCTCCCCGAAGTCGCCTGACGGTGTGGGTGTTCGTGTGCGCCATCGGTCGGGGTCTGGCTCACCGTCTGACAGCGGCCGCCCTCGCAACTCACCAGCTTCGCAGCTGCGCAGTCTTGGGATCCCGCAATCTCAACGTCCCGCTCGTACCGGCGGGCGGTGCCACCGAGGGATGCCAGAGTCAGTAGCTCCAGTCCACCGACAACTCGTGCTGCCGTCGACCAGTTCATGGACCGCCAGGATGATGGCGGGAACGTCCTCATCGCGCGCGGGCCGACGCCCTGGGAACCTTGGGCAACTTCCGCACCTACGCGCAGATCACCGCACACATTTGACACGGTGCTGACCGACCGGCTCGCCTGCTCCGGCGGCGCCATGCTCGCCAGGGCATAAAGAGCGCTGGCGCCCGGGGTGCAGCGACTGAAGTCCGCCGGCCATCAAAGCGAACCCTGGAGGCCCGTGCCCGTGCCGTGCGCTGACAGTGGTCGTGCGGAGGCCGGCCCGTGCTGCCGTCAGCGCCGGGTTCGTGGAGGGCCGGGAGTGCGGACGGCGGGGAGGTCGTCACGGTGGGAGTCACCGGTGAGCGCGTCGGTGCGCAAGAGACGGTATGCCCGCAGGATTGCGGCCAGGTGCTGGGGGTCGGTGCCGGCTGCGGTGACGAGGGCGGCGAGGATCTGCGAGCGGGATGTGTTCTCGCCTGCGGCGGTGGCAGAGCGGACGAGGATGTCGAGTCTGCGGTCGACGTCCTCGGGCCAGGTGATCAGCGTGTTGCGGCGGGCCTGCTGCCACAGCAGTTCCACGGGTACCCCACTCCCTGTGACAGGTTACCTACGGTCAATATATATTCACCCTATGGTGATGATGCTGCAAGGTCCTGAGGGTGTGCGCGGGGCGCACCCGGGGCCTGGGACGGTGCGGGTGGCGG
Source organism: Kitasatospora sp. NBC_01250 (assembly GCF_036226465.1). Lineage (NCBI taxonomy): Bacteria > Bacillati > Actinomycetota > Actinomycetes > Kitasatosporales > Streptomycetaceae > Kitasatospora > Kitasatospora sp. NBC_01250. Next base: position 8,980,199 of record NZ_CP108476.1, read on the forward strand.
GCCGTGTGCTGCGCCCGACGGCGGTTTTCGACACCTACTGGCGTTTTGCCGCGGCGCGGCAGGAGGTGTACCTGGGGCGGCTCGAGGGGCGCGGTGCGCCGTGGACGCAGGATCCGATCCTGGCGCAGCACCGGTTCACCAACTGTTTCCGAGCGGCGGACCGGGTCAGCCAGGCGTTGATTGCGGAGGTTTCCTACCGCGGATCCCAGGCGTGGGAGGAGGTGTTCTTCCGTACCCTGCTGTTCAAGATCTTCAATAAGGTGTCGACCTGGAGGCTGCTGACGCGGTCGCTGGGGGAGGTGCGGTGGGACGCCTACGACTACGGCCTCTACGACAAGGTGCTGTCGGAGCGCTTCGACCGTGGCGAGCGGCTGTACTCGGCGGCGTATATCGTGCCGCCCCCTCAGCTGGGGGAGGGGCGCAAGCACCGCAACCATCTGCGGTTGCTGGAGTTGATGATGAGCAGGTCGGCTCCGGAGCGTGTGCTGGCCGCGCCGACGATGCGTGACGCATACGAGGTGCTGCTCGGCTTCCCCGCGATCGGCCCCTTCCTGGCGTACCAGTACTTGATCGACCTGAACTACGCGGAGCAGATGCCGTTCTCGGAGATGGACTTCGTGGTGCCGGGGCCTGGGGCGCGGGACGGGATCCGCAAGTGCTTCGGACGGTCTGCGGACGGCATCGAGTCCGAGGTCATCCGGTACATGGCCCGGAGCCAGGACGAGCATTTCGCCCGTCTGGGCCTGGTGTTCGGCGGTTTGAAGGGCCGGCCGTTGCAACTGATCGACTGCCAGAACCTCTTCTGCGAGGTGGACAAGTACGCCCGGGTGGCCCATCCGGAAGTCCAGGGGATCAGCGGGCGCAGCCGGATCAAGCAGGTCTACCGCAGCGACGCAGCACCGATGACGGCATGGTTCCCGCCCAAGTGGGGGCTGAACGGGACCGTGCCGCCGCCGGCCGGTCCGCTTGCGCCGCGCTGAGGGACATTCCAGGGGCCTGGGGGCGTCTATGCGGTGATCAGCGGCTGCGCACCCGTCAGGAGAGGCCTGATCTGGGTGATGGGACCGTCGAGCTGGGCGTAGCCGGCGATGACCGTGAGGACGCCGGGCCGCAGGCCCGCCTGCCGGGCGACGTACTGGGTGAGCCTGCCGAGACCCAGGTAGTTGCCGTAGGCGCGTTCGAACATGAAGTGACTGCGGTAGAAGGCGGCGCAGTGCAGGACGCCGTTCCGGTCGAGCTGGAACGAGCAGTGGCTCAGGCAGGGGAAGCCGCGTAGGGAGTTGTCGTGGTCGGGGGCGTGCACGAGTGCGCCGGTGGTGACGGTGTCGTCGGGGTGGGCGATGTCGGTCTCGTAGGCTGCGGTCATGGCACCCGCCTTGGAGCTCTGCTGAGTGAGCCGGTCGATCACTTTCCCGATCTGGTCGATGCGGCTGCCCTTGGCGCCCGGGTAGTCGACCAGGCGGCCGAAGTAGGTGCCGCGATTGTTGCCTGGGAACCGCCGGGCCGCTTCGTACAGCTTCCGGTAGCGGCTGGCCAGTTCGTCGTGGCTCTTGCAGCGGTCGGCCAGTGCGGCGGGGAAGATGGTGCTCGCCACCGTCTCAGTGGGGTGATGGCCTTTGCCGAGGCGGACGCGGTCGAGGTCTTCGCGGAACCGCAGGTCGTCCTTGGTGGCGTCGCTGATCCTCACCACCGTGTGGTAGCCGGTGCGTGCCGTGTTGTCTTTGCGGTCAAGTGCCCTGCACGCCGCGATCCAGGCGCTCGTGACATCGGGCTCTTCCACGGTGAACGTGTGCATGGTGCTCCTTACGGGTCTGGTGCCGGGAGCGGTGCAGGTTAGGTCGGCCAGATGTCGTCCGACCCGGTGCGCGGGGACTGGCGGGTGACGGCCAGGCCGAAGGGGTCGTCACTGTCGGCGATGTTGACGGTCACCGTTGCCGAACCGTCGAGGTCCTCCGTCACCTGAAGGGTCTGCCACTTGTGGGGGAGGCCTTTGCCCTGGCCGTCTCCCGGTGCACCACCGGTCCAGAGGGCCAGCCCGGGCGGGGGCGGATCGAAGTGGGCGCCGGGCATCAGCAGCACCAGGAGGTCGCCTGTGTCTGCGTAGACCCGGCGACCGTGGCAGGGGGTGCCGACGGCGTGGACGTGGGAACCAGAGGGCACGTTCCGCCCGCCGCACAGCGAGCTCTTCAGAGCTGAGGGCGCTATCCCGTGCCAGCGGTCGGCCTGTTCGTGTGTGAGCAGGCGAAGCCGGGCCAGGTGCCGCACCGTCCCCGCGTACGACGTCCCGAGCGCCCGGGCGACCAGATAGACATGCTCCGGTCGGCTCGGGCCGGCACCGCCCGCGACCTGCTTCACCGCCCGCAGCACCGCCGGGCGAGGCATCAGGAACCACGCCGCGAAGGCCTCGGCGACCTTCTCGTGATCGGGCCAGCTCCGGTCTCCCCAGCGAGCGGACGGGTCCAGGTTGTCGTCCGCCGCGCTGCGGTGCCCGAGCCGGTGATGCCCCAGCTCGTGCGCTGCGGTATGCCGCTGTGTGATCACATCCAGGTCCGCGTTCAGCAGGACTGCCGGCCCGTCGTCGTCCTCGTCCATGTAGAGACCGAAGAGCCTGGGCATCGGCTGCGCCATCCCGATCAGGCCGGCGGTCCGCAGCGCGGCATGGACGTGAACGTAGTCCTCCCGGTCCACTGCAAGGTCACGGTGGGCCTGCGTGGCCGCGATGCTCGCGATCCGGTGTGCGACGTCCCAGTTCACTGCGGCGGCTGCCCCGGCTCCGGGGATGCGGCCTCGGCGTTCTCCGCGTCCGCAGCGCGGCGGAACCGGAGGTACTCGGCGAAGTCGAGAACCGCCTGCTTGTCGCCGTTGGTGAGTCCGGACAGGGCACGGGGAAGGCCGGCGAGGACGTGCTCGCCGATGTCGGCGTCGTCCTCTTCCGCGAGGAAGTAGGAGACCGGCCGCCGGTACAGGCGCGCGAGCTTCTTGAGTTCCAGGCTGTCGACCCGGCGTCCGCCGCGCTCGATGTCGCTGATGGCGGAGCGGGGGATGCCGGTGCTGTCGGAGACGAACTGCTGGGACATGCCCAGGTAGTCGCGGGTGCTCTTGAGCCGCTCGCCGAGCCTTTCCAGCTCCGGGTCGCGGGAGCGGAGCTCCGATGACGGTGGAGTCATGACTGCTGCCTTTCGATGATGGCTTCCAGTACTGCGTCGGCGAAGGCATGGACCGACCGGGTCGCCCGGGCGGCTTCGGCGTCGGCCGGGATGCCGATGCCGTAGTGCCCTTCGACACGGGTGAGGATTTCGACGATCAGGATGGAGTCCACCGGGAGGTCCGTGCCGGCCTTCTCCAGCTCGGCCCGGACCTCCTCTGCATCCTGCTGCTCCAGTTCCGCGAGGAACTCGATGATCACGGTGACGATGTCGTCGACCGTGGGCCGGTTCGTGTCCAGCGCTCTTCCCCAATCGTCTGAATTCCCGACGCCCATGTCCTATTCTACGACAGTGTCGGGGATTCCGACAGGCCTGTCACAAGATCAGACAGAAGGAGAGAGGCGTGGACTTCCAGCGCTACCAGCAAGCCGCCGTCAAGACCCTCCAAGCCGCGACGCCCGGAACGGACCCGGTCCTGATCCCGCTGCTCGGCCTTGTCGGCGAAGTCGGCTCCTTCGCCACCGTCTACAAGAAGCGCCTGCGCGACGGCACCGCCTTCGAGCCGGGCAAGCAGCAACTCCGCGAAGAACTCGGCGATGTCCTCTGGTACATCGCAACCCTCGCCCACCGATTCGACCTCTCACTGGAGGACATCGCCGCAGCCAGCCTGGAGAAGACCAAGGACCGTTGGCGCCCCACCCCTGCCGGTGAGCGGACCGCCTTCGACGACGGCTACCCCGACCACGAGCAGCTCCCCCGCAAGACCACCCTCACCTTCACCCCCACCCCTAACGCCGACGGCCGCACCGTCATCGTCCTCACCCGCGCCGACGGCACCCCTGCAGGCGACCCGCTCACCAGCGCCTCCCGCATCGAGGACGACTACCGATTCCACGACGCCTTCCACCTCGCGCACGCAGCCGTCCTTGGCTGGTCCCCTGTCACCCGATTTCTCCTCGGCTGCAAGCGCCGAAGCCGCCCCGAAACCGACGAGGCCGAAGACGGCGGCCGCGCCATCGCCATCGAAGAAGGAATCTCGGCCCTCGTCTTCTCTTACGCCGCCCGGCACGGCTATTTCAAAGACGTCCAGCACGTCGATCAGGAACTGCTCACCACCATCAGCCAGATGACCGCTCACCTCGAAGCCGGCGCCTGCCGGGCTGCGGACTGGGAGCGCGCCATCCTCACCGGCTATGCAGCCTGGGCGAAGCTCCGGGCGCAGGGTGGCGGGACTGTCGAACTGAACCTGGACCAGCAGAGCCTGATCGTGCTGGAGAGCTGAGCCAGCCCGGCGTCCGACCTGCTGTCGCTGTGAGGCGGCTTCAGCGCCAGCAGCGTCGGCCGGGAGGCGTAGAGTCGAGTGCCATAGCGTTTTAAGTTAGATGGAGAGGCGTGGAGGTTGTGGGTGTGTTCGTGACGACGGGTCAGGCCGGGGCGGCGTTGGGGTGTTCGATCCCGACGGTGAAGAAGTTGCTGGCCACCGGCGTGGTCCCGGGCGTGCGAGAGACTGGCCGGCAGGTGTTCCCGCTCGCTGCCCTCCAGCAGCTGCAAGCCCGGTCTGCCGCCGACCTGACCGCGTTTGGCACGGCCGAGGTGGCGGTGCTGCGCTCGGACGCCCCCGCCAGGGTGGACGAGGTGGACCGGGAGTGGATCGGCTTCGGCACCGGCCTGGACCAGGTGCAGCTGCTGGCCGCGCTGTCGGGCTGGTGGCGGTGCGACCCGGCCCGGGTCGCGGCCGGCGACGTGCTGCCGGTGACGGTGGCCGGGTTCGTGGTCGCGGTGCTGACCGGCCTGGCCGAGTGGGAGGCCGACGGCACCATCGGCACCGCGGCCCGCTTCCGCTTCCCGAAGGCGCGCCTGGCCGGCTACCTGACCGACCTCGCCGCTCCCGCGAACGCAGCCGACCCGGCCGACCCCGAGGACGCCCGTTTGGCGGGCCTGCTGCTCGGCAAGCGCCTGCCGTCGGTCTCGGGCGGCCCGATCGCCTACGTCCCCACCCGCCCGACCACCGACCAGCCCGCCACCGAGGGGGAGTGACCCGCTGATGGACCGTAAGACGTACACCGCCGAGCTCGCCGGTCTGCGCGAGCTGCGCACCGAGATCACGGTCGCCGAGAAGACGGTCGCGGCTGCGCAGAAGGAGTTGGACAAGCTCACCGCCCAGCGTGCGCGACGGGTTGCCGGCCTGGCGGGGTACGAGGGCGCCGGGGCGTCGGCCATCGCGAAGGCCTCCGGGTTGTCGGTGGGTGACGTGGTGCGGATCGCGCCGCTGCTGGACCCGACCCCGGCCGCCGTCCGCGCCGCCAAGACCGACGACCAGGCCGCCGCCGTCGCTGCGCCCGCCCCGGCGTCCGTGGCCGAGCCGGTCGCCGGGCCCGCCGTCGCGGTCGCCCCGGCGCTGACCCGCCCGGCCCCCGTACTCGAGCAGCCGGCTCCGGCCGCCCCGGTGACCGAGGCGCCGACCGAGGTTGAGGACCAGGCCGGCGCCGAGCAGTCCGCCGTGCTGCAGGCAGGGTCGGCCACATCGGCCCCCGGGGAGACAGAACCCGGCGTACAAGCCGCCTCGGACCGCACCACTGCGTCGATCCCGGGCGCTACTGGGCAGCATGCGGTCACTCCGGTCGCGGCCGCGCCGCGTCCGGTGGTCGAGGCCGGGCCGCGTGAGCTGCCCACCCTCTCCGAAGGCCCGGCCGGTGCCCGGTTCGAGGCCGTGGCGACCGGTCTGGTGTCCAAGCGCCCCAACTTCACGCAGCAGGCCCGCGCCACGGTGTTCCTGGACGCGGCGGCCGGGACGCTCGCGGTGCGCGACCAGGTCATCCGGGTGGACCTCGGCGCTCGCACCCCGGGCGAGATCCTGGACGCGGTCCTGCACGCCGCGCCGGGTACGGAGCGGGTCTACATCACGGCCGGCGCCCCCTGGCACGACGGCGCCGAGCGCTACTCCACGCTCAAGGACGCGGTCGCCGCCTGGCTGAACACGCAGTCCGAGCGGTGGACCACCGCCGTCGGCTCCGGCCGGGACAAGCTGGCCGGACACTTCGTCCACCAGCGCCAGCCGGTCGGCCGCTACGCCCCCGCCGCCGCCCCGGACAGCGGCAGCACCGAGATCCGGTCGATGGGGGAGTGGTTCGACCCGGACGGCGCGGACGTGGTGACGTGCCGTCAGGCGCTCACGCTGCTGTGGCAGGCGCTGCGCCGGCACTGGGACGACGCGGTGCTGATGGGCTCGCCGTCGCAGACGGGCCGGGACCTGTGGTCACGTACGATCCCGACCACGGGCAAGTGGGCGGGTGGCTATCCGGTGCTGTCCGAGGAGCTGCGGGGGCTGCTGCACGCGACCGGCGGCCAGGGCCGTACCGAGCTGATCCTGCCCCCGCGCGTGCCGGAGCAGCTGCCCGCGCTGGTCGAGTACGACCGCACCTTCGCCTACGCCAAGCACCTCTGGAAGTCCCCGGTCGGCACCCCGCGCCGGATCACCGCGGCCGGGTTCGCCGCGATGACCGAGCAGGAGCAGGTCAAGGCGCTGATGTCTTGCTCGCACTGGAACGTCAAGGTGACGGTCCCTCAGGGCTGGGACCACGTCGGCCTGCTGCCCGCCCCGGTGACCGGGGACCGCGCCTGGGTCTACCCCTCGGAGCCGGGCACCACCTTCACCACCTGGGCGGGCGGCGCGGAGGTTCACCTCGCCCTGTCGAACCACCTGATGCCGTGGAAGGTCGAGATCCTGGGCGGCCTGCTGTTCGAGGACGGCAAGCCGCTGGACGAGTGGGGCAAGCGCCTCAAGTCGGCGTGGGCGGACCTCACGAACCTGTCGAAGCTGCACGGCGACGAGCGGCAGCGGCAGGCGGCCTACCTCGCCTCCCGGGCGGTGCGTTCGGTGCTGCTGTTCGGCCTGGGCGGCTTCGCGCAGCGCCCGCGCCTGGTCTCCGGCACCACCCCGGTCGGCGAGGCGCTCCCCGCCGGGGTGGAGATCCTCGGCCAGGACAGCGAGGTGGTGACCTGGCAGCGGCAGGCCGGCTTCTCCCGCGACCCGTACGCGCACCCCGAGTGGGCGGCCTACGTGTGGTCGGGGGCGCGGGCGGCGCTGCTGGACATGCGGTACCGCCAGGGCAAGGAGGTCATCGGCTACGCCGGGGCACTGCACGCCAAGCCTGGCACGGTCGTCTACTTCGGCACGGACGGCATCGCCCTGACGGAGCGCCAGCCGTGGCCGTACCGAGGGGAGCCGGGCGACTACCTCCTCAAGGGCCACCTGACAGGCCCGGTGGAGCACCCGGTCAGCCAGGAGCAGTACCTCAAGCTGCGTGGCCTGGGCCGCGCCGAACTCGCCGCCGCCGTTGAGAAGGGAGCTGACCAGTGAGCCCGGCCGATCCGAACAACCCCAACGAGGCCGCGAGGCTGACGCAGGAGCTGATCGACCAGGGTTACACCAAGCGCCAGGTCGCCAAGATGCTCGGCCGCGACGCCTCCCTGGTCTCCCAGTTCTTCACCAAGGGCAAGGGCGCGAGCATGGTCAACGCGCTGCGCCAGCTGGTCCGTGCGGTGCGCGGTGGCGAGCGCGACGAGGAGGCCCTGTCCGGGATCGCCGAGGCCAACACCGCCCGGCGCCGCACCAAGACCGGGCAGAAGGTGCGGGTGCGGGGCAAGGACACGGTCGGCGAGGCGGGCGGGTCGATGGCCGGCCGCGCGGGAAAGCAGGCCATCAAGTCCGGCGCCTCCCACCTCGCCCCGGTGGTGCACGAGACCGGCCAGGCCGGCGGCCGCCTCGCCTTCACCGTCCGGATGAAGGCCGATCAGTACGTCTACAGCGCCGGGTCGGAGAAGGACTCTGGCGGTATCCGGCGTGGGTTCATCCCGCGCGCGGACGGCACGGAGGAGCGCACTTACGGCTCCGCCTCGACCGGCGGATTCGAAGCCGCCGAGTGGTCCCAGCGGGTCGCGGACCACCACGGCGACGTGACCGAGGCTATGCGGGAGTGGCTGGTGGAGACCGGCCGCGCGGTCGAGGACGCCGACATTGCCTACCTGGAGGTGAGGGGTTGGATCCCCGAGGACCAGCAGTAGGTCTGGTCGGCTGTGACTGAGCGTTTCAGTCGGCCGGTGAGAAGTTGAACTGGCCAGTTGAGCAAACGGCCCGCAGAGAGGACGGCGTGTGAAGACGCTGGTCGAAGAGGACGTCGTGGAGGAACTTCAGACCGGGGGAGACGAGGCGGTCCGCCTGTATGTCGCGGCCTGCGCCGAGCGGATGGCTCCGCTGTTCCTCGGTCTGCGCACGGGTGAGGCGGGCCGGGAAGCCGACGTGGAGCTCTTTACGGAGTCCGTGCTCGACCTCTGGGGGACTGACCGGCCGCTGTCCGACGCCGCCGACCGGGCACGCCTGCTGGAGGGGTTCCCCGAGCTGCAGCTCACCGAGGACGGCATCACCGACATCGTCGGCACCTACACGTTCTTCGCGTGCCTGGTCCTGCGGTACGCCCTGCTGGCCAACGGCTCCGGGAGCGCCGACCATGCGCTGTCGTGCGGCCACGCGGCGCTCACCGCGATGGGCATGCTGGACCAGAACATCGCGGGTGCCGGGTTTAGAGCCGAGGAGCAGCGACTTCAGAGCCTCTCGGCGTCCGGCAATGCCGCGGGTGTGCGGGACGCGAGCGTGAGAGCCGGCCGGGAGTGCCTTCGGGCGGTGGTGAGCCGCATGGGGAGACAAGCCCGCTGAAACGGCTGCTCAACTGGCCATCTGAAGTGCTCAGTCACAGGTCGGCCTCTTCCCATCCATGACCTGGTCCCGGGGAGAGGCCGCCCGCCCCGACCCTCCCACAGCCCCGCCCGCACCGGCCCCGCCGTCTCAGCCTGCGAAGGAGAAGCACCGTCGTGGAGACCACCACCGTCACTGAGGCCGGCGTGCCGGTCGCGTTCCGCGCCGGAGCCGCTCAGCCGGTCCCGGCGCAGCCGTCCGGCACTACCGCGGTGAACCCGCTGCCGCTGCACTGGTTCCAGAAGGACGCGGTGGCGGCCGCGGTGCGCGAGGTGAAGGACGGCGGCCGCGCAACCGTCGTCGCGGCGACCGGATCCGGCAAGACCCTCATCGCGGCCGGCTGCGCCCGACGTCTGGCCGCTCGGGGCCGGGTGCTGGTGCTGGTGCCGACGATCGAGCTGCTGGAGCAGACCGCCGAGGCCTGGTCGCTGCGCGGCGGGCGTCGGGGCCTGGCGGTCGCGGCGTGCTCGCGGGAGGAGGCGCTGGAGAGCGCGGAAGCCGGCGGCCGGATCCACGCCAAGGTGACCACGCAGGCCGTCCGGATCACCGACCTCGTCAACGGCGCCCCGGACGACCAGCCGGTCACCGTCTACGCCACCTACGCCTCGCTGGAGCGCATCGTCCAGGCCCACCAGGGCTGGGGTTTGGCCCGGTGGGACCTCGTGATCATCGACGAGGCCCACCGTACGGCGGGCGCCGAGGGGAAGGCGTGGGCGGCGGTCCACGACGACGCCAAGGTCCCGGCGAAGCGCCGGTTGTACTTCACCGCGACCCCGCGGATCGCGGACGACCGGCGGGCGAAGGACGGCCTGGCCGACCTCGCCGACGCCGATGGCCAGGCGCTGCCCGTCCTCTGCTCCATGGACGACGAGACGATCTACGGCAAGACCTGTTTCAGCTGGACCCTCAGCCAGGGCATCGAGCACGGCTACCTCGCCGACTACCGGGTGCTCGTGCCGGTGGTGACGGACGAGGACCTGCGCGAGCTGCTGAACCTGCCGGCCGTCGCCGACCTGCGCTCCCAGCGCAGCAACGAGGAACTCCTGCGCCTGGCCCTGCAGATCGCGGTCCTGCGCGCGATCGCCGACCTCGACCTGCGCCGCGTCATCACCTTCCACTCCCGGGTCACGGCAGCCCGCGAGTTCGCGAGCACCCTGCTGGGGGCCTCCGAGTTGCTGCCCGACGCGGAGCGCCCGGAGCGGCTGACCGCCCTCGCGGTGGCCGGCACCGACCGGCTCAAGGACCGCCGGGCCGCGTTCGCCACCTTCAAGGCCTCCACCGGCGACGACGGCGAGGAGTGCTGCATCATCTGCAACGCTCGCCTCCTGTCAGAAGGAATCGACGTCCGAGCCGTGGATGCGGTGTGCTTCGCGGACCCGAAGTCGAGCGTGATCGACATCGTCCAGGCCGTCGGGAGGGCGCTGCGCCAGTCCTACCAGCAGGGCAAGGTGTCCTGGGTCATCATCCCGGTGTACCTGCCGACGCCGGAGGTCGGCGACGACACGGCGGCCGCCGACCCGGCCGAGGTCCACGACGCCGCAGAGGCCGTGAAGGCCGAGGCCGACGCCGAGATCGAGGCCAGCAGCTTCCGGACGATCTGGCGGGTCCTGCGCGCCCTGGCCGCGCACGACGCCCGGGTGGTCGGCCGGATCACCGAACTGCGCGCCAGCCGCTCCCAGGGCACCGCCCACACCACGGCGGCCAAGCCGGCCGAGAGCGAGGCCGGCGAGCCCGGCGGCGAGGGGGAGCAGCCGCCAGCTCCGGTGGAGTCGCCGATCGAGTGGCTGCGGATCAACGCCCGCCAGCACGCCGCCCGGATCCTCCAGACCGTCAAGCTGCGCGCGTTCAACCCGCGCGCGGTCGAGTGGCAGCGCATGCACGCCGTCGCCGCCATCTTCCACCTCCAGCACGGCCACCTCGACCCCACCGACAAGACCAAGCACGCCGAGCTGATCTCCTGGCTCACCCGCCAACGCCACCTCCACGGCCAGGGCCTGCTCGACGCCGCCCGGATCAGCGAGCTGGACGCCCTCGGCATGATCTGGTCGAAGAACGCCAACGCCTGGGAACGCGGGGCCGCCTACGCCGCCGCGTTCCACCACCAGCACGGCCACCTGGCGATCCCGGCGACCGCGAAGCTGGACGACTACGCGGTGGGCGCGTGGATGCGCCGCCAGCGCAAGGCCGACAACCTCACCACCGACCAGGTCGCGAAGCTCGACGCCCTGGACGAGCTGTGGCGCCTGGAGCCGGACTGGAACCGCTCCTACCGCCGCCTGCTCGCCTACCTCGCCGCCGGCGGCACCCTGGACGGCCCGGTGAACCGCACCGGCCTCGGCGACGACACCGCGTTCCGCCCCGGCACGTGGCTGCGCAAGCAGGACAAGGCCCGCACCGAAGGCAAGCTGACCGACCACCAGGCCGCGCTCCTGGACGCGCTCACCCGGCACGCCGAGACCGTCACCGGCTGACCCTTCCCGCAAGATCCCGCCGTCCCGGCCCACCCAGGCCGGGACGGCCGTCGCACCTCGTTCCCGACTTCCGGAGGCACCGCGCGATGACCGACACCACCCGCCCCGACCCCGCCGCCGCCCCCGATCGGCTGGAGCTGGCCCTGTACAGCAGCCGGCCCGCGCCCGCCGACCGAGACCTGGGCCGTCCGATCCTCGACTCGCCGCCGATGCGCGGCTCGATTGGCGGCGAGTCGTTGGAGGTGATCACGAAGAGCTTGTCCTGAGGGTGACGGGAGATGTGCCTCCTGTGAAAAGATCGTCGCCACCCGAAGTAGACGCTGCTGAACACGGGGGTCACATGGCAGACAAGACGGCGCCCTTCGAGGCATCGGCCTCCGCAGTCGGCTATGTCTACCAGCTGCGCAAGGCGCTCCATGCCTGCCTCGAACGTCATGTCCGAGGACTTGAGTGGGGGATCGCGATCGAAGCCGGCGACGATGTCGAGGAGGTCACCGAAGGCGGCCGGGTCTATTACCAGCTCAAACACCGCGCCCCGGGCACCAAGATGTCGGACGCCAGCACGGACCTGTGGAAGACGCTGCGGATCTGGGCATATGCGGTCACCACCGAGCTTGTGGAACTGGAGGAGACTGACCTGCTGCTGCTGACGACTGCCGAGCTGTCGCCCGGCTCCGCTGGCTTCATGCTGCAGCCTGCAGCCTCAGGAGTCAGGAACGAGGAGCAGGCCCTGCAGGCGCTGGAGGCGGCCAGGAAGACCTCCATCAGTAAGGACAACAAGAAGGCGTACGAGGAGTTCGACAAGCTCGGCGCCGAGCAGCGGCGCGCCATGCTCGCCCGGGTGCAGGTCATCGGCAATGCCCCCGACGTGGACGCCATGGAGGCCCTGCTTCTGGAGAGGGTCGTGCCGGCGGTCGGCCACCGCTACGCCGGGCCGTTCCTGGAACGCCTGGAGGGTTGGTTCTACCAGCGCACCATTCGGCAACTGCGCACCGAGGACATGGACGCGGTCACTGGCGAGGAGTTCGACCAGGTCTTCACCGATTTGCGTGACCAGTTCCGCCCAGGAAACCTTCCGATCGACGAGGACATCGCCACCCTCGAACCGGACCCCTCCGAGTACACGGACATGACCTTCGTCCGCCAGCTGGGGCTGATCAACGCAGGCGGCGCCCAGGTCAGGATCGCGGTGCGCGACTACATCCGCGCCTTCACCCAACGCTCCCGCTGGTCCCACGACAACCTGCTGCTCACCGGGGAGATCGGCCGCTACGAGCGCCGACTCGTCGAGGAATGGGAGGACCTGTTCGCTGACATGGAGGGCAACCTCGGCCCCAATGCGGCGGAGACCGAGAAGGTGGCCGCGGCCAAGGAGGTCTACCGGTGGGTGACGAAGGAAGCACGACGTCCCATCCGCCCCGACTGCGACGAGCCGTTCGTCTCCAAGGGCTCCTTCCACATCCTCGCCGATGACCTGCGCATCGGCTGGCACATCGACTTCCTCGCCCGGCTCATTGCCGTACTGGAGCCGGCGGCGGTGTCGCACAGATGACGGACTTCGCAGAGTTCAGCCGCGAGGAGCGGGCCCTGTACAACCCGGCGTTCACCGCAGTGCTCACCGCCCGGGCGGTTCAGGGCCACCAAGTGCAGTACGGCAGGTCATGCCCGCCCGCAGTGGCCGTGTTGTCCTCGGTCATGGCGCTTCAGCCCTCCATCCGCCAGCTTCTACCGAAGACCATCGGGAGCGGCCTGACCCGCTGGTTGGAGGAGAACAAGTCCGTCAAGGCGGCCATGGCCCAGAACGCCACCGCGCTCGCCGCAGTGGTCCGGCCCGGTCTCCTGCTGGCGCTGCAGAACCGCCTTCTGGAATACGGAGACGACGGGCATCTCAGCGTGCGCCCCAAGGCGCTGCCCACGGCGCCCACCGGCAGCACGCCGGAGGTCGTCGCCATCCAGAAGGCATCCCACATGCTGGGCCGCTGGCTACCCAGCACCGGCAGCTTCAGCACCGTCATGACCCTGCTAGGAGTCCGGCCGTGACCTTCCAGATCAGTGCCATCTCGATCTATAACAACGACGGCCACATCCGCACCGTCCCCCTTGAGACCGGCAAGCTCAACATCATCACCGGCGACTCAAGGCGAGGTAAGAGCGCCCTGCTCAATATCGTCGACTACTGCCTTGCCAGCACCGACTACGTCATCAAGGGCGCGGCGCTGCGCAACTTCGTCCACGTCTTTGCCGTCACCCTGGTCAAGGACCGGCAGCAGTTGTTTGTCGCCCGCCCCGCCCCCACCGGGAAGGCCGCCACGACGGCCAACCTCTGCGTGACTGTCCAGGCTCTCGGCGATCAGCCCCTTCCGTACGCGCAGATCAAGTTCTCCACTCCGCTTGATATCGCCAAGGGCCTGCTGTCAGAGTTCGCCGGCATCGACCGCGCCACCCGGATCCCCGCCGTACGCAGCAGCAGCCCGATCCCACCCTCCATCCGCCACGCCCTCTTCTTCTGCCTGCAAAAGCAGAACGAGATCGCCAACCCCGACCTGCTCTTCCACTCTCAAGGCCAGGACTTCCGCCCTGCCACTATCCGGGCGATGATCCCTTATTTCCTCGGCGCCATGGACCCCGCGCAGGCCCTGCGCGAGCACCGACTGCGGCTGCTGCGCCGGGAACTGGCCGACATGGAGACTCAGCTCGCCGCGGTCCACAGCCTGTCAGTCGCTTCCGGTCAGGCGCTGGCCCTGTTGACCGAAGCCGTTGAGGCCGGCCTGCTGGAACCAGTGCCCACGGAGCAGATGACAACTGAGACTGCCCTCGACCATCTACGCCGTGCTGCGGACGTCACCGCACCTGGTCACCTTCCAGAGACAGGAGACGATCCGGTCGCCGTGCTGATAGAGGGGCGCCGTGCGCTTCGCGCACAGTTCACCCGGACCCGTGCCGGGATCACCAACCTCAAGCGGGCCGTCCAGGAGAACGACGACTTCCTGGGCCAAGCCACCGAGCAGCACGCCCGCCTTGCCACCCTCGGCCTGCTCGGCCCTGCTGGCGATGGCCAGAGGCGGTGCCCAGTGTGCGACAACCCCACCCCCCACATCGGTCAAGCCGTTGAGGTCATGACCAGCGACCTCGCACGCCTGGATGCCGAGATGACCGTCATCGGCAATGACACCCCCGAGATCAACGCCCTCATCGCAGCCGAAGAACGCACCCTGCAGGAGCTCCGCGAGGCCCTGGCTCGCAATCAGGACCATCTGGACACCCTCACCGCCGGCCAGCGCGTCGTCCAAGACCACCCGGAGACCTCCCGGCGCGCGGCCATCGTCCAAGGCCGCATCAGCCTCTTCCTGGAGACTGCGGCCCGCCACATCCACGTTCCCCAGATCGTCGACCGCCGCGACGAGCTCACCGAAAAGATTGCCGAACTCGAAGACGAGATCGGCGTGGGTGCACGCGACGACCGGCTCAGCAGCTACATCTCCCTGATCAACCAAAAGATCAAGGACAAGGCAGTAGCACTGGAACTGGAGCACAGTGAGTCGCCCATCCGTCTGGACCCGCGTGCACTGACTGTGGTGGCCGACACCCGCCGCGGGCCGGAACGCCTGTCCGACATGGGCGGTGGTGAGAACTGGATGGGCTACCACGTTGCCACGCTGCTCAGCCTGCACGAGTGGTTCTGCGAGCAGGACAACCCAGTGCCCCGCTTCCTCATCCTCGATCAGCCTTCCCAGGTGTACTTCCCTGAAGACGCCACCGACGACAGCGTCCTCGTGGGACAGGACCGTGCCTCGCTGCTGAACTTCTACCAGACCGTCCAACGGACCATCGACGCCCTCGACGGGGCCCTCCAGGTCATCGTGATGGAGCATGCCGACCTCGACGACGAGCCGTTCCGCAGCGCGGTCCGGGACCGGTGGCGGCGCAGCAACGGCAAGGCACTCGTACCCGATGCCTGGATCACAGAAGAGATCCCAGACCGATGATCCAACGGCTCCGGGCACACCTGGTCGTGCCGGACAACCGCGTCGCCCGCGAAGCAGCCGCCGTGCTGGACGTGCAAGGGGCTGCCGGGCGGGCTCTACGACTCCGAGGGTGAGCTGCATGTCGAGGCGGAGCCGCAGTACCCGGCCTGTGCGGCCGCCCGGGAGGAGCTGCTGGGCGTGGTGGGGGTGGTGGTTCGTCGGGCGGGCCTGGATGGCGCCTGGCGGCCGGATGCGGTCTGTCGGGTCGGGGTGGATGACCCGGCTGGGAGCCCGTACCGGATCGCCCGCCTGCCCGCTCCTCCGCCTCATGCGTGAGGCGGAGGGAGTCAGCTGCCGTTCAGGCGGGGTTGGTAGCTGTCCAGGGGCCGTCGACCGATTTCTTTGGCTGCTGCTGGAGCGCCGCGATGGCGTCCTTGATGCGCCCGGTCCGTCGCCCGCTGTGTGGCCTGCTGCTCGCCGCCGTCCGCTCGCCGTCCCCAGCCGGTCCGGCTCATTCGTCTGCGCCCCGTCCTCGGGTACTGGCCGCCGCTACGCCGTTCTCCACCCGGCCCGGCCCGGCCCGGCCGGGTTCGGTTCGCTGCGCTGCTGCTGATTTCCTCGCTCAGGATGTGCAGGGCCTCCTCTGCGTCCTGGCCGGTGATGTACCCACGCGCCATCCGCAGGGCGAACAGCCCGAGCTCGCGGTTCGCGTCCAGCCGCTGTCGCGTCAACCCGTGCCCGCAGGCCACCGGCGCCCGCCACGCCTCGACCGAGTACCCGTCAGGGCCCGTCCGCTCTCCAGCTCGGTGGCCGGCAGCTGCCGAGCGTGGAGGCGCTGCGGGGCGTTGGCCGTGCGGGCCGCGTGCTCGGCCGGGCCGTCTTACTTTTGGTAAGTGCGCTTCCAACGTGCCTGGTGCTGGCGGTCGCCCTGGCCGGCGCCGTTGATCTGGGGGAAGGAGAGCAGGCTCGCGCCGTTGTTCCAGAGGCCGAGCAGGTCGCGGTGCAGGGCCCAGATGCCGTGTTCGGTGCACAGGTTCTGGGCGGGGCGGGTGAAGCGGGAGGTGGTGACGAACACGGCGACCTGGGCCCGGTGGTGCTGGAGCGCGCCCATCATGTCGCGGATCTCCCGGGCGGGGATGGCGTTGCCCGGGTTGTACCTCTTGCACTGGACGATCATGGTCCGGCCGTCGGGCAGGACGCCCTTGATGTCGGCGCCGTTGTCGCCGGCCCCGCCGACCCGCTCCACCTGGGTGCAGCCGTCCCGCCGGCACAGGGCGGCCACGAAGTCCTCGAACTCGGTGCCGGTCATCCGGTCGACCTCGGCCAGCGTTCGGTGCCCGGCCGCGACGGCGTCCAGGTTTCGCCACCGCCGGTCCTCCTGACGGGCGGTCCGGTCCCTGCGCCACAGCGTCCAGCCGCCCGTCGCAAGGCCCGCGACCGCCAGCGCGACCACTACGTACACCCACACCAGCTGCCAGAACACGACCAGCAGCACGGCGGCTGCCGCCAACCCGCCGATCCCGAGCACCTTCAGCCTGGCCGCTCGCCGCCTGGCCGCCGTCGACCTGCGCTTCCTTCCCATCCCCGCCCCCTCGCGTCCATCGGATCTGACTCGCCATCTCTCCCCCACCAACAGTCGGAGTGAACACCGCCGCGGCCCTTGCCTTCCAGGCGTGACCTGCTCACTCCAACGAGTGCTGCACCGCTCGCCTGCTGTGCCCGTGCCGGGGCTCGATCGGCGGGAAGGAGGGCTCGAAGCTGGAGCTGCGGGAGAAGGCAAGCCCGGACCGGCTGGAGTGCCCGACGTGCGAACAGGACCGCGCCGTCAAGGACTTGGGCCCGCTGGTGCTGCCCGCCCCGACCAAATGCGAGCTGGTGGCCGCGCTGGTCTCCACCCCGGATGACCCGTGGTGGGAGGACCGCGTGCTGCACGCCAAGCTCTACCCGGCGAAGGGCCGTCAGGTGTGACCTGTTGGTTATGGTGGGGGTGTTTTGGCCTTGCTCGTGGTGTTGTCTGGACCTTTGGTTGTGCCTGTCGGGGGCGTCGGGTGGGTGGGGTCGGGCGGCTGGTGTGGTGACTGTTTGTGGTGGTGGCTGTCGTCCGGTGCCGCCGACGCCGTCTCGGGTGCGAGTGGGGTGTTGTGGGCGGGTTTTCGGGGGTGAATTCCGCTGGTAATTCCGTGTGGTTGTTTTGGCGGATTGGCCGCCGGGTGGTGGTGTGAATTCGGGTTGGAATTGCGGTGGTGTGGTGGTGGCGGGGGTTGGTGTTCGGTTTGGTGGGGTCGGGCTGGGTGCTTCTCGGTGGCCGCCGTCCGGGCCGCCGGCCTCGGCGGCTCCCCGCTTCCCCGGCGCCTGCCTGCCCGTCCGCTGCTGGGCCCGGCCGTCGTCCTGGTCGGCCGCCAGGCCGTCCCGCTGCGCCCGGCTCGGCCGCGCCGTCCCGCTGTCCGGGTCGGTCCGGGTGCTGCTGGGCACCGCCGTTCCGGCTGGACGGCTGGGTGGCCGTCAGGCCGCCGTGGAGGCCGCTCTGGTGGCGGCTCGGTTGTAGTCGGCGGGTTGTCGCGCCCCTTGTCGCGGTGCCTGTCGCGATGGGGTGGTCTCGTGTGGTGTGACGTGGGCGGATGCCCCTGATCCCCTGTGTGTGGGCTGGGTGCGACAGGTGGGTGCGACAGGGTGCCGGGGCGGGGCTGCGGTTGATGCTCGGTGGTGGCTGTCGAGAAGGCCGGCCTTCTCGGCGGCCTGGTGCTGGTGGTGGTGCTCGGCGGCCGGTGGTGGGCGGCCGGGTGGTGGGTGCGGGTGCAACACGGTGTTGCACCAGGGTGCAACACGGGGCCGTGTTGCGGGTCTGACCAGGCGTTATGTGGCTGGGAGGGCCCGGGGCGGGCGTGTTGCAGTGCCGTGTTGCACCAGCTGCGCCGATCCGCCGGCCGCCAGGCCGGTTGTCCGATGCCACTGAACCTTGACCGATTGCCACTCAAGATTGACCACTGCTCAGTTCGTGCCATCGAACCTTGACTGCTCAGCCCCCACACCGCGCTGCTCAAGTCCTACGACCACCGCCAACCCGCAGGCCTCGTCGCTCTTCCCCGGGGATCAGCCGGCCCGCCAGGTGAACCACGGCAGCTGGCACGGGAAGACCGCCGTGACAAGACCGCCGCCTACTTCCGTACCTGCCCGCACGGCACCCAGGTGGGCGGTTGAGCCGGCGAGCAATGGGGTGGATTTTGCCGTCCCCAGACATTGTCGCTGCAGGTCACCGCAGGCGGGCGCCCGGTGTGATTCGCGAAGCCCGCTCCTAAGGTCGTTGCCGGTGCGCACCGCGATCGCAGAGCAGTGAAATTCGACAACCCCGCCGTCTTCTGCGTGAAGGGCAGACATGCCCACACCCCGACCAACGCAGGAGACCACCGATGAACAACCTGATCAGCCTGTCCGCCATCGTTCTGCTCGCCCTCGGCGGCGCCGCCACCTACATCGCTTACCACAACCCCCAGCTCGGCGCCGCCATCCTGGTGGGTACTGGCGTCATCGGCCTCCTCTACGCACTGCTGAAGAGCCAGAAGTAGCTGGTCCCGTGCCACTTAAGGTTGATCGACCAGGTCGAACCGGTTCTCGGCGGAGGCGATCCGCCAGGGACACAGTCCTCGGTGCCCGGCTGGCCAGCCGCCGGTCCTTGATACCCGCGCTGTTGGCCGTACCGGTCAGGGAGCTGACCTGGAGAGTCAAGGTTCGATGGCACGAACTGGGCACTGGTCAATCTTCAGTGGCAACCGGTCAAGGTTCAGTGGCACTGGACACCGGTGACCCGTGACAGCGAACTTGGGACGGTTGACGCCGAAGCCGGGACAACGCAGTTCCGTGACATCGAAGTTGGGAACCGGCCAGGTCAGAGCGGCGGTGATGCAGAGGCCGAGGCCGCGCTGATCTTCCATCGGCCGACTCTGCCTCACGCAGTTCACCGCGGCCGATGTGGTGCAGGTACAGGCGGCAGCAGCGGTGCCGGCACCTGTCGCGTACTGCCACCACCACTGGGCCTCGTGCGGGTGGCCGGCCAGGTGGAGCAGGCAGGCGAAGACCAGCTCGCCGCGGGGATCGACATCCTCGCGGGTCAGCACCGTGCCCAGCCAGCCACCCTGACGCGTCCGCGTCAGGGTAGGGCCGTGGAGGCTGGCTCAGCGCTCGATGAGGATCGGTTTCCTGGCCCCGATCAGCGCCCACCTGAGATCCTCATGACCGTCTATCTCGTCGATCCATGAGTTGTAGAACCGGGCTCCGGCCTCGGCCGACTTCAGCCCTGGGCCGACCCGGTACAGGCCGAGCACCACGTCTGACCTGGAGACAATCAACAGTTCTTCGGCCTTGCTTCTCCTCAGCGCCTTGGCCAACTGTGCGGGGGCGAAGCCACGAGGCACCATGTCGTGCTCCAGGAACCATTGGAGATCCGAACGGGCAGCGTCCGCAGTCCTGAACGTCTTGCAGGCTTGGGCAGAGGACTCCCGGCCAAGCGGGAAGTGGACGATGTTCCAGGACCACCCGGGCCCGCACCAGTCGGCTGTGGCCAGTTGGTCCAGGTGCTCTGCGGTCGACTCGATGAGCAGATCCTGTGCCGGATTGATCCTATCCATGGCTCCCCCATTGTTCACGGTTCGTGCTGCCATCGAATGGCGGCATCGTTTTCACTCGCCAACTGGACGCCGCAGCTGGGTAGTTATTCTGGGTTCCCTCCTTTGAGAACGGAAGTGGGCGGCGGCAAGACACGGTCCGTGATCCGCCGGAGGGGGTCCAGCCCTCGACCGCCGTGTACAGCGTCGGCCGGGGAAGGCGGGGTGGTCGCTCGCCACCCCCGACGGTGCCGTGTCTGGCTCCGGGCTCGGAAGAGAAAAACAGCGCTGACCTGCGGACACCCGATGTTCGCTGTCACGAACCACCGTGCTTCCCAACTTCGGTGTCAACCGTCCCGACTTCGCTGTCACAGGTCAGCCGGTCCCGGTGCGCCCGGCTTGGTCGTCTCGCCCCGCCGTGCCCGCGCCCGCCCTGGCCGCCGTCCCCGGTCCGTCCTGCCCGGTGTTCGGCTTGGTGGTGCTGCTCCGTGAATTGCCTGGTTGGCGGTGCGTGCTGTTTTCCGGGTGGTCTGGATTGGCGGTCGCGGTGTCGGTGGCGAGGGCCCTAGGCCCCTTTCCGGCGTGCCTGAATTGGATTTCTGCCCGCTGTGCCGCGCGGGGCTTTCTGATTTCGCCCTGATAGAGAGCGGAAGGGAATTCGCATTCTCGCCGGGAGGACAGCCGGATAGAGCCGTGATGGGTGGTTGCGGCGAGGTTGTGTGTTTGCGTCTCGTGCCCGTTCGGGGGCCGGTAGGATAGAGCTGTACGGAAGTCGGGGAAAGGCCGCCGAATACGCTTCGGATGCCGGTCCCGAATCTGTGGTTGAGGGCCCGTCAGGGGCCGCCGTGCGGGGCGCCTGTGAGGGTCCGCCACGGAGGCCGGGAAGGCCCGAGCCGGACCGGCGGCCCGGAAGGTGGCCCCGAGGGCCGCAGGCCCCGTTCGGAGGGCGGCGGCTGGGCCGACAGCCCAGCAACCAGGCGGCGTACCGGCCATCGGCCGGTACCGGGGAGGGGCCAGGGGGGTGAGGTTGTGACTGATACCCGAAGTCCGCGACACATCGTCAACGCCTGGCGCCGCAGGCCCGGGCGGGCACCCCCTCCCGATCGGAGGGATGGGCCGCTACCCGAATTCCGCGTCACATCGTCAACGCTCACTCCCGGGCGCAGCCCGGAAAGCGCGGCCAGCAAAGCGGCCCGTAGGGCCGTGAAAAGCCCAGCCGAACAGGGCCGGAAAGCCGACCGATTGACGGGCCGTAGGCCCGGGACAATTCCCCTGGAATGGCGGAGCGCAGCGACGCCCGACGCCCGCCCCGACGGCGCGGGCCGCGCCCGCGAATTCGCCGCAGGCGAATTCCCCCAGCCATGCACCGCCCAAGCCCGGCGCAGCCGGGCCACACCACGCACGGTGACGGCGCAGCCGTCACCCCCCCGGCTGACGCCGCGTCAGCGGCGCCGCTCCCGCGCCAGCGGGAGCCTAAG